>CAWCVS010000001.1:0-96352 GCA_963799035.1 uncultured Acidobacteriaceae bacterium
TACCCCTGGCTCGTCGACGATGCCGATATCCTCGACGGCCCGAAGCTGCGGATCACCGGGGGGACCATGGTGATCCCCAAGGGCCCAGGCCTGGGGGTTCCACTCCACCAGGACAAGGTCGCCCGCGCCCACGAAGTGTTTACCAGGTGCGGCATGGGCGGCCGCGATGACGCCCCCTTGATGCGCCGGCTCGACCCGAGCTGGACCGGCGGATTGCTCTGAAAGCCGAGCCTGATCATGAAACTCAGCAATTACTCGTTGAACTACTCCCGGCCGATCGCCTCGGGGGCGATGACGATCGAGGACTTCCTGGCGATCTGCCGCGAGCAAGGACTGGAGGGAGCGAGCCTGCACGGGCGCGACCTGCCGGACTTGCGGCCGGCGACGCTGGCCCGGGTGCGCAGGGGGTTGCTCGACCAGGGGCTTTCGCTCGCGCAGTTCACGGTCAGCACGAACTTCGGGGTCGACGCTGAGCACCAGGCCGGCGAGCTGGCCAAGGCGCGCGAGGCGATCGCGGCGGCGGCGTTCCTGGGTGCGCCGGTGTTGCGGGTGTTTGCCGGTTCGAGTCCCGAGGCGGACCGGGCCGCGGGATGGGCCCGCGCGGTCGCGGCGGTGCGGCAGGTCTGTGTCGACGCCGCGGTGGTGGGGCTGCCGGTGGGTCTTCAAAATCACAACCACGGTGCCCATGGCGCCACCGGGGCCGACGTGCTGCGGTTCGTCAAGGAGGTCGATCACCCGAACCTGACCGTCGTGCTCGACTGCGGCCAGTTCCTCGGCAGCCAGGGTGCCAGCGGCGCCGCGGCCGCGAAGGAAGGGGCGGACGAGCTTTACGAGAGCATTCGCCTGACCGCTCCCTGGCGCGGCACGTCCGGGTCAAGTTCTACCATCCCCGCCCCGACGGCTCGGAGCCGTTCATCGATTATCCCCGTGTGCTCGACATCCTCCGGAGCGTCCACTATCACGGCTTCCTCGACATCGTCTACGAACCCGAAAAGGCGGGGGGCGACGAGATCAAGGCGGCCCTTCCCCGAGTCGTCGGCTACCTGCGCAGGCAGCTCCGCGAGGACCGGCCCACGACGGCAACCTCGGCCGCCGGCCCGATCGCTATGCGGCGATCGAGACGGGGACGTATCTGCTCGACCGCGAGGTGAAGACCGAGACGGCGCTGGCGTTTCTCGAAGGGCCGACGGTGGATCGTTCGGGTGTCGTCTACTTCACCAACACCCGCCCGGCGCAGATCCTGACCTGGGACCCCTCGCGCCGGCCTCGGCGTCTTCCGCGAGCCGAGCGGGGGCGCCAACGGGCTGATCCTCGACCGCGAGGGCCGGCTGCTCGCCTGCGAGGGCGACCGCGTCACCCGGATCGACCGCAACACGAAAGCAGGTCACCGTCCTGGCGGATCAGTATGAAGGCCGCCCGCTCGGTGGACCCAACGACCTCGACCTCGACGGCAAGGGCCGGGTCTACTTCACGTCGCGGCTGAACAACCGCGACCCGAAGGCGGGCAACGTGAACGCCGTCTATCGGATCGACCCCGATGGAAGCCTCGCGCGGATCCTGGCCGCCCCCGCGATCGACAAGCCGAACGGCATCGCGATTGCGCCCGACGATCAGACGCTCTACCTGATCGACGCCGACGACGGGCCGGGCCAGGCGCGGCGGATCCGGGCCTACGACCTGAAGGGGGACGGGACGGTGGTCAACGAGCGCTTGCTCTTTGACTTCTCCCCCGGCCGCAGCGGCGACGGCATGACGATCGACGCCGAGGGCAACCTGTACGTCGCCGCCGGGCTCCACCGGCGGCGGAACTCGAGCGAGACGCTCGACACCCGGCCGGGCATCCACGTGATCTCGCCGGCGGGGAAGCTCCTCGACTTCATCGAGGTGCCGGAGGACCTGATCACCAACTGCGCTTTCGGCGGCCCCGACCGCCGGACGCTCTACATCACCTGCGGCAAGCTGCTGCTCAGCGTGCGCACCCGGATACCGGGCCGGCCGCTCGCCTGAGATACCACCGCCGAACCACGCATCCGGCACACACCGGCGGCCGTCCAGGCTCCGCGCCGGAGCTCGCGCTGATTCTGGGGAACCCTGGCCCAGTCGGGTCCATATTGCCCCACTTCACGACCTAGGCTTGCTACAGAGCGACTCGCTCGGGCGAGTGAGCCGAACAGTGCAGCACGGCCTGGCAGTGATGCGCAGGCGAATCGTGGTGCGGCACGGGAACAAAGGGGCGGCGGTGCTTGGAGTCGAAACTCACACCTCGCTGGCGGTCCTCTGGTCGGGCCCGGGCCTGGCGCGGTCGGTCGTGATCGCGTCGTCGCTCGGGTTCGCCGAGTCGAATCCGTGGGCCGCGGACGATACGGTGATCTCTACGGATCGGCCCGCGGAGGAAAAGGCGGAGTCGCAGGACACGTGGCAGAGCCCGAGTTCGCCCGGCCAGCGCCTGGGCCGCTACCGGCTGATCGAGCGGCTCGGCCGGGGCTGTCAGGGAGACGTCTGGCGGGCGATCGTCGACGATCCGGATACGGGCGAGGAAGCCGTCGAGGTGGCGCTGAAGCTGTTGCCGCCGAGCCTGGCGCGTGACCCCCGGCGGCTGGCACAGTTCCGCCGCGAGGCCGAGCGGCGGGCACGGCTCGCGGTTCCCTCGGTGCTGCCAACTTCGGAGTACGGCGAGGCCGACGGAATCCTGTTCATGGCGATGCCGCTGGTCGACGGCTGCTTGCTCGCCGAGATGGTCGCCTGGCGGCGCCGGGATAGTGATGGGCTTCGCCAGATCAGTTGACCCGCGGCACCCTCTGGCGGACGCGCCCTCCGCCACGTACCTTCGAGGTGTGGTTCAAATCGTGGCTCAGATTGCGCGGACACTCGATCACGTGCACACAGCGCGTGTGGTCCACCGCGACGTCAAGCCGGCCAACATCCTGCTCGACAGGCATCGCGCCGACGGCGTATTTCTCTGCGACTTCGGTCTCGGCCGCGACCTCGACGTCGCCACTCCCGAGCAGCTCCGCGACGGGGCGGGTACACCCCTCTACATGGCCCCCGAACGACTCCTGCGGCTCTGCGCCGATGAGATCCTGTGCGACGTCTACGCACTGGGTGCGACCCTCTACGAGGCGGTGACGCTCGTCCCTCCGGTGCAGGTCCCCGAGAGCCTCCCCTGGCCTGCCTGGACGTCCTACCTGGCCACGACCAAGCCGGCCCGCCCGTGCTCGGTCCGGCCCGAGATTCCCGACGCGCTCGAGGTGATCATCCTCCGCTCGATGGCACACGAGCCGGAGGAGCGGTACCCGTCGGCCGCGCGACTCGCCGGCGACCTGGAGTCGTTCCTCGCCCACTGGGCGGAAGAGGACGGACGCGACACGTTCGCGCGGGCTGGATGCGGCCATCGTGCCCATCGTCGATGTTCGCCCGCGCTCTTGACGGTGCCGTCGTCATTCGACCGGGCCCCTGCGTCGCCGTTCGCGTCGTCGTGGCAATGCCGGAAGCTCGACGAGACGTCGCTCTCCTGGCTCTCGGCGCGCCTGACCCGCCTGAGCCATCCCGACATCGACGCCTGGAAGATACCGATCGCCGCCGAATGACGAACACCGGAATTGCCGGCCCCGATCACAGCGGTTCCCTTACCGGCCCCGTGGTTGGGAATCGGTGGTCGCTCCTTTGCGACGCGATTTGACAGGTCGGCACGGTGACCTATAGTGTCAATGGAGGGTCTTTTTCCGGCACGTTCCATTGCCCACGACGCACCCGTCGCACCGGCGAGGACGGGGGTCGAGGTAGAGAGCAGCAGGGGTGCCATGCACCCGGGGGCTCACCATGGATGAGAACGGCGCGACCAATCTCTGCGACCTGCTCATCAGGAAGAGACCGATCCCTCGACCGACACGTCGTTACCCATGTATCTGATCATGGTGGCCGGCGGCATTCCCGGGGCGATGCTCCGCCTGCCGGCGGAGGGAACGCGGCTGGGACGGTCGTCCGAGAACACCTTCCAGTTTCGCGAGATCACCGTCTCGCGGCAGCACGCTTCAATCGGCGTCGACCCCCAGGGGGTCGTCCGGCTCACCGACCTGGGGAGCACCAACGGCTCCTACCTCAACGACCGCCGGATTCCCGCCAACACGCCGGTCCGCGTCAAGGACGGCGACCGGATCCGGCTCGGGAACGACGGTCGTGCTCAAGTTCGTCCGGCTCGACCCCTGCGAGGAACAGTTTCAGCGCGAGATGTTCGAGCGGACGGTCCGCGACGCCTTGACGGGCCTGTTCAACCGCGCGTACTTCCTCAACCAGGTCGGCCCCCTGGCCGAGTACAACGCGATCCGCGGGCTGGGCCTGGCGGTCCTGATGCTCGACATCGATCACTTCAAGCGGATCAACGACCGTTTTGGCCACGACGCCGGCGACCTGGTGCTCCGCGAGGTTGCCGGCGTCCTCCGCGAGGCGACCCGGTCCGAGGACCTCGTGGCACGCTACGGCGGCGAGGAATTTGTCCTCGCCTTGCCGGTCGTCGCGCCCGACCAGGCCACCGAGCGGGCCGAGCGGATCCGCGAGTCCCTGGCCGAGCGGCGGATCGCCGCCGGCGGGACCAGGCTGCGAATCACCGCCAGCCTGGGCCTGGCCTTCGCGCCGGCGGACCGGCGCTGCTCGGCCTCCGCGCTGATCACTGCGGCCGACCGCTGCCTCTACCAGGCCAAGAACGCGGGGAGGAACCGCATCGTCTTCCGCCCCGAAACCCCGTCGAACATCTGGGGCTCGAGCCACGACCGTCGATTGAGGCCGAACCGCCGACGGCGATCTGGAAAAAAGCCTTCGCCAACGGCGGACCTTCCGGCTACGATCAGGCGCGATTCGGCCGCGGGGCGCGGTCGATCATCGTGACGTTCCGCGCCGGGTTCTCCCCGCAGAGCGAAGGGAAGGTGCTGCCGTGCCTGAAGCTTCCACCGCGAAATCCACGATCCCTCCGCTGGCGCTGGGCGTCTGTAGCTGGAGCCTCCAGGTGGGCAGTATCGCCGAGCTGCGCCGGCTGCTCGACGAGCTCGGAGTCAACTTTGCGCAGATCGCCTGCGGCGATCCTCATCACGCAAGCTGGGAGGAGGGGGACGCGATGCCCGTGGTCGCGTGGGCCTCGGGCATCGCATTCACCGGCGCCATGCTCGGCTTTCCCGGCGAGGACTACACCACGCCGGCGACGATCAAGGCCAGCGGTGGATTCGGCGACCCCGCGACCCGCGGCGAGCGCCTCGAGCGGCTCCGCTGGGCGCTCGACCGGACGCTGGCGCTGGGCCTGGCCGACTTGATGCTCCACGCCGGGTTCCTGCCCGAGATCGGCGACCCGGACCGGCCGGCGATGCTCGACACACTCGCCCAGGCCGCGGCGCTCGCCGAGGAGCGAGGGGTGACGCTCGCCTTCGAGACCGGGCAGGAGACCGCCCTTTTGCTCCGCCGGACCCTGGACGACCTGAAGGCCCCCAACCTCAAGGTCAACTTCGACCCCGCCAACATGCTCCTCTACGACATGGGCGACCCGATCCGCGCCGTCGAGATCCTCGGCCCCGACATTCGCAGCGTCCACGTCAAGGACGCCCGCCGGCCGACCACCCCTGGCCGCTGGGGCGAGGAGGTCCCCCTGGGCCAGGGGGAAGTCAACATCCGCAAGTTCGTGCAGACCCTCAAGCGCGTCGGCTACACCGGCCCGCTCGTGGTCGAGCGCGAGGTCGGCGACCAGGCCGGGCGGCTCCGCGACGTCGCGCACGGACTGGCGTATCTCCGCGAGTGCCTGGCCGAGTGAGCGGCCGGCGCCCGCCGGGGCCCGCATCCCGAAGTTGGCTCAAGATTTGCTCGTCTGTTCTCTGGCAAAGGGTTGCGGACGCGGAGAATGTCTCCGCGTCGCAGCGACCTTCTTGATCCGGAGGAGGACAAGCCGATGCCCGCGAAATGGAAATATCGGGTGCTGGTTCCCGCCGTCCTCGGCTTGACCCTGGCGGTCGGACGTGGGGAACGCCGTCCCCGGAGGCCTCGCCACGCTACTGGCCCAGCAGCCGAAGGGGCCGGCGAGACGATCGGCGAGAAGGTCGGGGACGTGGTGGAGGGCATCAAGCGCGGGGCGCGCACGACCACCGAGAGCTGCAAGAGCAGTATCAGAAGGTCCGGGCCTCGGTCCATGACATGGGCGTACAGGCACGGGTCTATAGCCGGCTGCACTGGGACAAGGACCTCAACGATTCCACGATCGAGCTCGAGTTCAAGGACGGCGTCGCCATCCTGCACGGTACCGTCAAGAGCCTGGTGGCGAAAGCCAAGGCCGTCGGCTGGCCCGTGACACCGTCGGCGTCGATCGCGTCGATGATCACTGACGATCGAGCCCGCCGCCCCGGTCGTGGAGCCACGGCCCGCGGCAAAGACCAAGAGCTGATGCGCCGGCCGGGGCGGAGAGACGAAACGGGTCGGACACCGCGGCGCGGCGCGGACCCGTTTCATCCCGACCGGAGGATCGATCGCGCCTCGATTCGCCGCGGCGGCCCGCACCCCGGCAGCGCGGCGAATCGATGGATTCAACTGACGACCGAGTTGACGACTCCGGCAAGCTCGCGCCCGGCGTCGGTCAGACCGTAGAAGTTGTGCTTGCCGGAACGCCGCGGCTCGATCAGCCGGCCATGCCGGAGCAAGGCCAGATGATGGCTGACGGCGGGCTGGCTTTGCGTCCCCAGGTCGATGCAGAGCTCGGAAACGTTTCGTTCCTTCTCGTTCAGGAGCATCAGGACCTGCAGACGCGTCGGATCGGAGACCTGCTTGAGCAAGTCCGCCACCCGGCGAATCTCCTGCCGTGGGGCGGTGCTGGGCGGCCTTCGAGCCCTTGGCCGACGCGGACGATTTGTGCGTGGTGACTGCCATGTAAATCCTCAAACCGTGATGAAGTGACGAACTCTGAAACGTTGGGGGGTGATCGACAACGAACGGCGAACGGGGTCAAGACAGACTCGATGGCTCGCTTTTTCTTATAATAGCATCAACCTTCGTCCCGTCAACCCCTCTGACTCATGTGGGGATCCGATCCTCGCGAGAGGGCCCGCAACTCACGATTTCTATGAGTTGTCTCACTTGCTGGATTCTGCGCTTGTCGATCCATCCGCGGGGCCGGACGGTGGCGTCGGCCGAAGGCACGGCAGTGCGATCGCCGTGGGTTTTCCGCTTGTCGGCGCGGCGCCATGACGGGTAGAGTGGGGAATGGCGGGTGCCGGTGCTTCGCCTCCTTTCCCGAAGGGTCGCCGCCGCGGGGACCTCGACTGCGGCGGCGTTGTCGTGCGCCGAGAGCTTCGACTGATGTCTCCGACCGACCTGGCGTATCAGCAGTGTATCAACCCGGCGTGCCGGGCGACCCTCGCGGTGGGGCAGACGCACTTCGCCTGTCCGACCTGCGGCGACCTGCTCGACGTGGTTTACGAATGGGACCGGCTCCCCGTCCCGCGCCGGCTCAGCGAGTTCGAGGCCCGGTGGTCCGACCGGCTCGACCCGCTCAGCTTCTCGGGCGTCTGGCGGTTCCGCGAGCTCTTGCCGTTTCCGCCGCCCGAGATGGTGGTGACGATCGGCGAGGGGCAGACCCTCCTGCAGGTGGCCGACAAGGTGGGGCAGTACGTCGGCCTGGCGCCCGGCGGCCTGCGGCTCCAGTACGAGGGAATGAACCCGTCGGGGAGCTTCAAGGACAACGGGATGACCGCCGCGTTCACCCACGCGCGGATGGTCAAGGCGGACCGGGTCGCCTGCGCCAGCACGGGGAACACCTCGGCGGCCCTGGCCGTCTACTGCTCGGCCACGGATTTCGGCTTCCGCGCCATCATCTTCATCGGCTCGGGCAAGATCGCCTACGGCAAGCTCGCCCAGGCACTCGACCACGGTGCCTTGACGATCCAGATCGTCGGCGACTTCGACGACGCGATGGAGCGCGTCCGCCAGGTCGCCGGCCGGCTCAACATCTACCTGATGAACTCGATCAACCCGTTCCGGCTCGAAGGTCAGAAGACGATCATGTACCGGGTCCTGGAAGGGATGGGCTGGGAGCCCCCCGACTGGATCGTCGTTCCCGGCGGCAACCTGGGCAACTCGAGCGCCTTCGGCAAGGCCTTCATCGAGCTCAAGTACCTCGGCCTGATCGACCGGGTTCCCCGCCTGGCGGTGATCAACGCGCACGGGGCACGGACCCTCGAGCAGCTCGTCGCCGAGCATGGCCTGACCTGGAACAACGGCCTGCCCGACATGGACCGGACCCAGGCCTACTTCGATCGGCTCGACAGCGAGCGGATCAAGGCCTCGACGATCGCTTCGGCGATCGAGATCAACCGCCCGGTGAACCTCAAGAAGTGCCTGCGGGCACTCGACTTTTGCCAGGGGGTGGTGCGCGAGGTGAGCGACCAGGAGATCATGGACGCCAAGGCCAAGGTCGGCTCGGGTGGGCTGGGCTGCGAGCCCGCCAGCGCGGCCAGCGTGGCCGGCGCCAGGCGGCTCCGCGAGGAGGGAATCATCGCCCCCAGCGATCGCGTGGTCTGCATCCTCACCGGTCATCAGCTCAAGGACCCCACCGCGACCGTCGCCTATCATGGGACGGACCAGGAGAATTTCGAAAAGGTGCTCGGAAGCCGGGGCGTCCGCCGCGCCGGCTTCGCCAATCGCCCGGTCGTCGTCGCCAACGACCTCGACGACATCATCCGGACGGTCGCCCTCTATTGCGATTCGGCTTCGGGGGCCAACCCCGTCGCGTGACGCGCCGGGCCGTTTGCCGGTTCGCGGGCAGAGCGCAGCCCGATCGAAGCGGGCCGGTTCCGTCCTTGTAGACGTAAAATCAAACCGCGGCCCGACAGAGGTTTCACACGAAGGCGCAGAAATCGCCACTGGAGCGTGCCGCGCGCCCGATTCTGGCCCGAAGTGAGGGGCCCAGGGCGCGATCTGGATCAGGGAGTCCCCTGCGCCTGTCCCTGCGCCGGAGCCGGAGCCGGCGCCGATGCCTGGCACCCGGACCCATCTGCATCGGACCCATCTGGCCGGGGTTCTTCCCGAGCAGATTGTCGTAGAGCTTCGAGGCCGGGCCCTGGAGGCCCGGTACCATGGTGGGGACAACCATCGGAGCAGCAGGCGCCACACCGGGGTTGGCGCCATTCTGGCCGCCGGGTCGACAGATGTGGGCTATCGATCTCACTCGAATACGCAGACCTTGTCGGGTTCCAAGCTGCTGAATGAAACGTGAGCTGCACGCATCGACGCGTGCAGTGGCCGTTACTCGCGGTGACAACGCATCGAGCGACGCGCGCTCGAGCATTTGCTTGTTTCCTGCGGGACCTCAACGGTGCAGGGGCTCACCGAAGAAGCTAATCATAGCACGCGCGCTCACAATCAAATCTCGCTTCGCGAAGCCTTCCCGGTGCGCCATTTCCAGGCTTTAAAATCGATGGCTGCGTTGCTCATTGGTGCTTTTCCGGTTTGTAACCAGGACGCAACACTTCGGAGATTACTACGTGCAGGATTTTCGCCGCGAATTCTTAAAGATGGCCGGACTCACAGCCGCCGGAGGAGCTACCACGCTCCTCAACGCATCCGGCACAAGCTCGCAATCGCGACCGACCGCAACGGTCGCAACTAGTCAGAAGCACAGCTACTTTGACGTTCAAAGCTACGGCGCTAAGGGCGATGGAACCTCGATCGATTCACCATGTATTAACGCAGCGATCGATGCAGCCGCCGGCGCAGGCGGTGGCACGGTCATCTTCCCTGCCGGTGTCTATGCCAGCTATTCCATCCATCTCAAAAGCAATGTCGCGCTCTACCTTCAACAGGGCGCCACCATCCTCGCCGCGCCCACTCCATACGACGGCCTCGCCAGCGGCGGATACGACAGCGCTGAGCCGCAAGGCGCGTGGGAGCCTTATCAGGACTACGGCCACAATCACTGGCACAACAGCCTCATCTGGGGCGAAAACATCCACGACTTTGGCATCTTCGGCCCAGGACTTATCTGGGGCAAGGGCCTTAGCCGCGGACACGACGAGAAATCCCTACCCAATACCACGGCTCCCGGAGTCGGCAACAAAGCGATCGCGCTCAAGAATTGTCGCAACGTCATTCTCAGCGACTTCTCGATCCTTCAAGGTGGATGGTTCGGCGTCCTCGCGACCGGCGTCGACAACTTCACCATCGACAACCTCAAGATCGACACCAACCGCGACGGCATCGACATCGACTGCTGCCGCAACGTCCGCGTTTCCAACTGCACCGTCAACTCGCCGTGGGACGACGGCATCTGTCCCAAGAGCTCCTACGCTCTCGGTTATGCGCGTGCAACAGAAAATCTAACCATCACCAACTGCTACGTCACCGGCATCTACGAACTCGGCTCCGTCCTCGATGGCACTTGGAAAAAGATGGAAATGCTCAATGGCCGCGTCGGCACGGGCCGAATCAAACTCGGCACCGAGACCAACGGCGGCTTCAAAAGCATCACCATCTCCAACTGCGTCTTTGAAAGCTGCCGCGGCTTCGCGCTCGAATCTGTCGACGGTGCCATCGTTGAAGACATCACCTTCAGCGGCATCACCATGCGCGACATCAGCGCGCCCTTCTTCCTCCGCCTCGGCGCCCGCCTCCGCGGACCCAAGCCGCAAACCGTCATCGGCAGCATGAAGCGCATCATTATCAGCAACGTCATAAGCTCCAGCGCCGCGCAGTTGCCCTCCATCATCGCAGGAGTTTCCGGTCACCCCATTGAAGACCTTAAAATCTGCGACGTTTATCTGCACCAGGTCGGCGGTGCCGGAGCTGACATGGCCGCCAATCAGCCTGCCGAGAATGCCGACAAGTATCCCGAACCCACGATGTTCGGTGATCTGCCCGCCACCGGCATGTTCATCCGCCACGCCAAAAACATGGAGCTTACCAACATCGAAATCGCCACCGGCTCCTCCGACGCCCGCCCCGCCTTCTATCTCGAAGACCTCGACACAGTCGACTTCTTCCGCCTGAAGCTCCCGCAACCATCCAACCAGTTCCGCCTGAAAAACATCTCGGACTTCCGCCTCTTCGGTTGCCACCACTACCCCGACGCGGAAGAGGACCGTGTCGAAGACAAATCAATCTGAGCCAGGTCCTCGTCAGATTGTCGACCCTCAAATCGATCATGAAGTGCTGGAGGAGGGATGGGAAACAAGGGGATGGTTCCTATGCTTCGAAATCCAGTTCCACCGGATCGATCAGCGGCACAAGCCACTCCAGCAGCACGAGATGGGCGGGGTGGGTGGCATAGGCATCGCACGCCGCGCGGTCTCGAAATTTCATCAGACCCGCAAACGTGTAGCCCTGTCCCCGCGGCGAAAGGTTTTCGCCCACAGACACTTCAATCAGGCCTGGAATCTGCCCATGAAATGCTCGAATGTCGCGCGCCGCACGTTGTTTCTCGGCGTCAGTCGCATGTGCTTTCCAACGAAACCCAAAAATATGAATGAACATCGAGCCCCTTCGTCGCTATTCCCTGTTCCCCACTCTTCTCAGCTTGCCATCGCAAATGCGCGCCCGCTTTCGAGCAATTTCAACACAGCCTCTTTCGACGTCGATTCTGTGTAAATCCGCATGAGCGGCTCTGTTCCGCTGGCTCGAAACAGAATCCACGTCTCCGCAGCATTCGGCTTCAACTTCGCTTCGGGATTGTCGAGATAGAACTTTACGCCGTCCAGCGTCTCCTGCCTCAAGATCGGCATTCCAGCAATCGACGCATCGCCAACCTGCAGCGCCTCGCGCCCGCGCAATCGCCGCGGTCTTCAAGTAATCGGGAATATGCAGATCGATGCGCCCGTACTGGTGCTCGCCATATTCTGCCTGCAGATCGGCGACAAGCTGACCCAGCGTTTTCTTCTCTTCGGCCATTACGTTCGCCAGTAGCAGCGCATTGAGCAGGCCATCACGCTCCGGCAGGTGCCGCTGAAACCCAATGCCGCCCGACTCCTCGCCACCCATCACGATTTCGCGCTCCAGCATCAGGTCGCAGACGTACTTGAAGCCGATGCCATGCTCAATCAGTTCGCGACCGTATTTCTTGCAAATCCGGTCCAGCATCTTCGTCGTATTGAATGCGCGCGTCACCGCTCCGGGCCATCCCTTGCGACGCAGTACCCAACTCAGCAGCACCGAAAAAATCTTGTGCGGGTCGACAAAGTTTCCATCCTCATCCGTCGCGCCAATGCGGTCCGCATCGCCATCCGTGCACAGCCCTGCATCGCACTTGTGCGCCACCGCAGCCTCGCCCAGCGCGCGAATGTGCGGCTCGATCGGCTCTGGATTGATGCCTGGAAACAGCGGATCGACATTGCCGCGAATCTGCACATGATCGACGCCGATGCGTGTGAAAATGTCCGACAGGATTGTGCCGCCGGCCCCGTACATCGAGTCGATGGCAAACTTCATGCCTGACTTCGAAATCAAATCAAGATCCGCGAAGCTCTCGATCGCCAGCAGATACGGAGGCAGAAAATCGACCACTTCGATCGCAGCTGCCTCCTTCGCCTGTGGCGCGGGCTTGTCGAGATAGTTCTCGATCGCCGCAATGATCGACGGCTTGCCCGATCCGCCGTACCACGCCTTGTACTTCACGCCATTCCACTGCGCCGGATTGTGTGACGACGTGATCATGATCCCGCCCGCCGCGCCGCGACCGCGCACCCCAAAGCTCAGCGCCGGCGTGGGCGTGATGTCATTGGCCAGCGCAACGCGGATGCCCGTCCCAGCCACAACTTCAGCGCACGCCCGAGCAAACGCTTTAGACCCAAACCGCGTATCGTAGCCGATGCAGAGCCCCTTCGCCGGGTCCTCCTGCGCTTGAATATAAGCCGCAATCGCACCTGCAGCGGTGCGTACATTGGCAAATGTAAAGTCGTCGGCAATGACGCCGCGCCAGCCGTCGGTACCAAACTTGATTTGTGGATGGGACATCAGTGGTTCTTACTCTCCGTAAACACCTGAAGCGCGTGCTCTAAAGCCAAGACTTGTGTCAGGGCACGACTTTAGTCGCGCCGAAAATGCCGCCAAAGATCGCGGGCGGAACGACATTTAACGTCATTTTGTTGTTCAACACGCGCTGGCACAGTGCGCGTGATCAAGACGTTGCGTGAGCCTTCGCGGAGACTTTTGGTAGATTGCATTGCAGTATCAGCTAGATGAGCTCGTCCCGCCCCGAAAGACCCAGTTCCTTGACGACCTTGCCCACATCCTGCGAGTGGTCGCGATGCACAATCAGCAGCGCGTCGTCAGTATCCACAATGACAAGGTTTTCAACGCCAACCAGCGCAACGAACTTCTTGGGGCTGTAGACGTAGTTGTTGCCCGCCTCGATCGTCAAGTGGCCATCGGACTCGGCAACATTGCCGTCGCCATCACCGCGCAGTCGCGTCTCCATCTGGTACTCGTAGAGGGACGCCCACGAGCCGAGGTCGTTCCACGCAAACTCCGCCGGAACGCAGAATAGGTGCGACAAGTGCTCCCCTTTCGCGGACCGCGGCTCCAGCACTGCATAATCGACTGAGATGTTCTCGCACTTTGGATAAAGCTCGCGAAATACCGCGTCAAACTCCGGAGTTCCAAATCGCGAAGCAATCTTTTCAAGCAGCGGAGCCATGTCCGGCAGGTGCTCGCGCACTGCATTCGCCAGCGTCTTCGCCGACCACAGGAACATGCCCGAGTTCCAGTAATAGTTCCCTGAGGCTACAAACTCCTGAGCGCGGTTCAAGTTTGGCTTCTCAGTGAATCGGCGAACGCGAAGGGCAGATTCCGCTCCATCGTCCTCGCCCGTCTCAATATAGCCATACCCCGTCTCCGGCCGCGTTGGCTCAATGCCAAGCACGACGATATTGTCGCCAGAGGCCGCCAGCGCAATCCCCTTCTGCAGCGCCTTCAGGAACCGCGGCTCGTCGGCAATCACATGATCCGACGGGAACACGCCCAGCACCGCTGCTGGATTCTCACGCTCGATCAGGAATGCTGCGAGCCCGCACGCAGGAGCCGTGTTTCGTGCGACAGGCTCCTCGATGATCTGGTGGCGGGGAACGCCCGTAAGCTGATCAGCGATCTCCTGCGCAAGGAATTCATTGGTGATAACCCACGTCTTTTCCGGTGCGGCCAGCGGCTTCAGCCGCTCCACCGTTTGCTGGATCATGGACCGCTCGCCATCGAGCGCCAGCACTTGCTTGGCCCGCGCGCGGCGGGAGCGGGGCCAGAATCGGGTTCCGCTGCCACCGGCGAGTATAACTGGACGAAAATCAATAGACTTCGGCATGGAAGACACATCCTACTCGACAGAAGCTAGGTTTGCACAGTGATGGTCGATACTTTTTAGGTTTAGAGAGCCGGCAGGTGCCACTCAACTGCGTAGAAAAAGGTTAGCATCTTCGGCCATCCGGATTTCTCACTTGGCGAACCGGCCAAACCATCGCCCGGACTCCAAAATCAGACGAATCGTGCTCCGGCAGCCCGCAACCGGCAATTTCGAGTAAGCTAGCTCCATGTTCCGCGCCAATCAAGGCTCCATTCATCTCTTCCGCATCAAGGGAATCGACGTCTATCTCAACTGGTCATGGTTCCTCGTGGCACTCTTTGAGATCGAGGCTCGCAAGGGTCGCTACAGCTCGGTGCTATGGAATGTCGCGGAGTACCTGGCACTCTTTGCAATCGTGCTGTTACACGAGTTCGGCCACGCGCTCGCCTGTAGATCCGTCGGCGGCACTGCCGACAACATTATGCTCTGGCCTCTTGGTGGCGTCGCCTACGTCAATCCGCCGCAGCGACCCGGCGCAACCCTGTGGAGCATCGCCGCCGGCCCGCTCGTGAACGTGGCACTGGCCGTTCCCCTGGCCGTCGCCTGGAAAGCAGTCAATGCACTCGGTTGGCGAGAATCGAATCAGGACGCGTACCAGCTGATTTATGCGATCCTGTTCACCAATATCGTTCTGTTCGTCTTCAATATCCTTCCCATTTACCCACTCGATGGTGGCCAGATCCTCCGCTCCCTCCTATGGTTCCCGTTGGGCCGCGCGCGCAGCTTGATGGTTGCATCGTTTCTAGGCTTCTTCGGAGTAGCCGGGCTCATCGTTCTCGCCGTTCTCACCCGCTCCATATGGACCGGCCTCATCGCCGCTTATGCCGGCATGAACTGCTGGAGCGGCTTCAAAACCGCCCGGGCCCTGCGCAAGCTCGAAAAAATTCCGCGGCGCCAGGGGTTCGCGTGTCCCAGTTGCCGGACCGCGCCGCCTATCGGCGCCATCTGGCGTTGCAACAAATGTGCCACCCAATTCGACACCTTCCAGACCGGCGGGGTCTGCCCGCAATGTTCAGCCACCTTTGAAAACACCACCTGCCTAGACTGCCGTCAGTCCAACCCGATTGCCGATTGGCAGGTAGGACATGTTGCTGGCGTAGGCGTCATCAGCAGCGAAGTTCCCGCAAGGTAGCTCCGAATCACCCCACGTGTCATCCCGAGTGACGCACGCTGGAACCCCATCGCGCTGAAAGCGCAATGGGGTAAGTCTCGCGAAGGATCTGCTTTAGGGCAGTTCTCCCGGTGCCCCATTCGCGACGCCGGGTGCCCATCCTTGCGACGTCTTTGCTTCTCGTCGCGAGGGTGGGAAAGCACAACCATCCAATCGCGCTAAAAGAAAGGCCCGGGGCTCACCCGGGCCTTTTCAGTTAATCCGACCAATTCCTACCCCAGCTTCCCCAGGAACTCGCCGATCCGCCGCGTTCCCTCGTCGATGTTCTGCTTGGTCACCGGGTATGAAATCCGAATGTGCTCGCTCGTCCCGAACGCCTCGCCCGGCACCGTCACCACGTGCGCCTCGTGCAGCAGCCGCGTCGCCAGTTCTGTCGCCGAATTGATGCCGCCCTTCCCGATAAAGGCTCCGATATTCGGATACACGTAAAACGCGCCCTCGGGCCTGGTGCACGTCACGCCCGGAATTTCCTTCAGCTTCGCCAGCATGTAGTCACGCAGTTCGATAAACTCCGCCCGGAAGTTCGACACGCACTCCTGCGAGCCCGCGAGCGCCGCGATGGCCGCCTTCTGCACCATGCTCGCCGCATTCGATGTCGACTGCGACTGCAGCTTGCTCAGGTTCGCCGCGACCGGCTTGGCAGCCAGCGCATATCCCGCGCGCCACCCCGTCATCGAATAGGTCTTCGACAACGACCCGAGGATCACGATGTGCTGCTTCGCCCACGTAAACGAGCCGCCCGAAACCGGCTTACCCGCATAGTTCAGGTAGACATAGCACTCGTCGAGAAAAGGAAAATCCCGCGCTCATGCGCCAGGTGCACAATCCGTTCCAGGTCCTCCGCCGACACAACCGACCCTGCAGGATTCGACGGCGAATTCAGAATGATCGCCTTGGTCCGCGGCGTGATCGCCTTTTCAATCGCGTCCGCCGTGATCCGAAAATTCTCCCGCTCGCTGGTCTCGAGGAATACGACCTTGCCGCCAGCATATTGAATGATGTCTTTGAAGCTAACCCAGTACGGCACCGGCAGAATCACTTCATCGCCGTGATCCACCAGCACCTGGATCGTGTTGAACAGCGCCAGCTTTCCGCCAGTCGTAAAAACGGCTTCGTCGATCGCGTAATCCGATCCGAAATCGCATGCATGCCGCTCCACAATCGCCTTCCGCACGTCCGGAATCCCCGGCACCACGGTATAGCGCGTGAAATTGGCCTCAATCGCGGCAATCGCCGCGTCCTTAATGTGCCGCGGAGTGGCAAAATGCGGCTCTCCGGCTCCAAAATCCACCAGGTTCGCGCCCTGTGCGCGCAGTTTCGCAGCTTCGGCGGCCACCGCCATGGTTGCAGAAACTCTCAATCCGCCCAATACGGTCGGCAAAAACTTTCGCGGGAGCAGCAACGGTCATAATGCCTCTATCTTTACAGATTTTGTGCTGAGCGCAAAACCGATTGCGTTTCAGCCTTTCGTGCCAAACGCTCCGAGTTGCATCATCAGTCCGAAGATGTCGATGATGATGCGTGTTTCCTTGATCGGGCCGTCCTCAAGCCGGTCGATGACCATCCCCACACTTTCACCGGTCGCCCCGTTGCGGGCACGTCGAGGAATTCGTCGCGATGCGTGCCGGTCCACTCAAAGCGGGTCACCCCTTTGTCGCCCTCGGCAACCTGCTCCTCGACGCCGAAATGCAAATCGGGAAACGCGCTCCGCATCCCGCGGAAACATCCTGCAAGCGAGCCAATCCGCGTCCCTGCTCCGGAAATGGAACCTGCTCCACCACGTCTTCCCAGACAAATTGAGCAGCTTCGTCAATCCGCCCCTGGTTAATGGATTCCTCGATAAAGCGCCTGACAATGGTGCAGTTGTCTTGTGACACGTTCGCGTCTCCCGTTGCCAGGCCCGCACCGTTTTCGAGCCCCGTTATTCCTGGTTTCCAGTCCCTAGTCCCTACGCCCCTGCCTTTACTCCGACTCCCTTTTCGTCAACTCCACCAGCCGCTTCATCAAACCGAACGCAGCCGACAGAATCGGGCCACCCAACGCATCCTGGCTCAGAGCCTCCACCGGCCCCTGACCCAGGTGGATTCCGCTCGGCGTTAGCAGGTTGATGCGTGCATTTCCGTTCTTTGGCTCCGGCGGCCGTGCTTGTTTCCACGGCCCGATCGCCTGCGCGACCAGCGTCCCGGCCTGGAGCAATTCGTCAATCAACCCATCCAGCGAATCGTCGCGCCGCTCCCACAGCACCCCGGCACCGCTGTAATTGAAGTAGCGTGCGCGGTGATCCCGATAGGCCGCCACCAGGTCCAGACCTTTCGGCATCCCAATCTCCACCACCACGCCGAGAACCTCTTTTTCCCGCCCCTGCGGCGGCGCGTCGCCGAGTTCCCGCAACGTATGACATGCTTGCAGAAAAACCCGCGTCTCAATATCGGGCATTTTCAGGATCCCACGAACAGCTTCCCGCGCGGCAGGCTCGTCGCCCGTTTCTTTCAGGTCCCGCGCCCGCTGAAATGAGGCCCACGGCTCCGTCAGTGGCACCTTCGGATGCGCTCGGACAAGTTCAGCCAGCGGCACATCCCCGAAGAGCGTGTTCCGGATCTCGCGGTGAATCGACGAGGGATTGAGTGCGACAAAGTCCGACAAACTGAACCTCCTGCGCCCGAAAGCGCAGCCAACCAGATTCAGCCTGCGCTGCTGATGCGGCTGCGCAGGCGCTTGAGAACATTGGGGGGAACCAGCCCGGCAACTTCGCCGCCGAAACTGAAAACTTCCTTGAGCATGCGCGAACTGACAAAGGAATAACGCCCCGCCGGCTGCAGAAAAACAGTCTCAATCTCCGGCGCCAGCCGCCGGTTCATCAGCGCCATTTGAAATTCATGTTCGTAATCGGAAATCGCGCGAATCCCCCGCAAAACCGCCGTAGCTCCAAGCTGCCGCGCAAAATCAACCATCAGCCCGTCAAACGTCGCCACACTCACATTGCCTAGCGCCGCCGTCGACTCGCGCAGCATCTCCACGCGCTCCTCCACGGTGAAAAGCGGATTCTTGATGGGGTTCTTCAGGATGGCGACAGTCAAATGCTCAAACAGTTTTGAACCGCGCTGGATCAGATCGATGTGCCCGTTCGTCGGAGGATCGAACGTGCCGGGATAAAGGGCTTTCACGCTCATCGAGTCTGTGCTCCGGTTTGATTCTACGGCATTTCCAGCGAACCAATCGCGCTTGGGGTTGGCTTCTAAGATGCGCTCCGCACCGAAAATTCTTTGCGCCCTCAAAAGAATTGGCACGACCTTGGGTGCCCCATCCAAGCTCCGCTTGGGTGGGAAGCACGACCCAACAGCAGCGATTTTCATTCCTTTCGGTTGCCACGCAGCGACATTCACAACTGCCCTGAAAAGCCTCCTATCAACGGCGAGCTTCGGACCGCAAAGTTCCCGGAGGGAACGCACGAAAATAGCCCAGGGTGAAGCGCAGCGGAACCCTGGGAAAACCAAAATAGCATGAGCCCAGTCCCGTAGGGACGTCCGAACCCATCCGAATTTTCATGCCCTTGGATGGCGCAATGCGACTTCTATGACTGCTGTTGCTTTCACTGGTCTAACATCCAGGCGCCATCCGCGCCGGTCCCGCCCGAGTCTACGGAAGCGAAAAAGCCACGACGTAGTCGCCTTGCTTGGAGTTCAGTTTGCCGTGGCCTCCCGCGCAGATGAGCAGATATTGCTTGCCCTTCCACGAATAGGTCATGGGCGTTGCATTGCCTGAAGCAGGCAATTGGTAGCTCCACAATTCCCTGCCCGTATCCGCGTCGAACGCATGGAGGTGCGGATCAATGGTAGCCGAGGTAAACACCAAACCACCTCCGGTCACGATCGGCCCTCCCAGGTTAATCGAGCCTGTCGTTTGTCCCGGCACCAGGGTGCCCAGAGCAACATTCCAGATAATTTTTCCCGTGAATAAATCCACAGCGGCGGTAGTTCCCCACGGTGGACGGTTGCACGGAGTGCCGCTGGGCGAAAACAGAAATGAGCGGTAGAGGCCATACGGAGCGGGCTCCTGGTCGCCAAACTCTCCGTAAATGCGGTTGTCCTGATTCTTGTGTACTTCAGCGTCGTATTCCGCACGCGGAATCAGTTTGACCCACGCGATCAGGCGATTCGTGTTCACCACCATGACATGGTGCTGCGGGTCATACGCGGCGCTGCCCCAGTTCACGCCTCCCACGTTTCCGGGCGCCTGCACCGTTCCCTTTAAACTCGGCGGCGTGAAAATTCCTTCGTCCCTCAAAGCGCCTATCTTGTCGCGGCACCACTTCTCATCTTCAGGCCTGGGTCCCCACGCCTCGGCTGCTTCGAATTTCTCCGGCACCAGCGAAATCGTCGAGAACGGCTGGGTGGGAGCACTCTCCTCGCCGGCAATATCGGATTGCGGCACGGGGCGTTCCTCGATCGGTAGCAGCGGCGCGCCGGTCAGGCGGTTGAGCACAAACACGTGGCCCATCTTGGTGTTGATTACGACTGCGGGCGTGCCATCTTTCCAATCGATCAGAGTGGGCTGCGACGCCACGTCGTAATCCCACAGATCGTGATGCACCACTTGAAATCCCCAGACAAATTTGCCGGTCGAAGCGCGCAGCGCCACCACCGAGTTGGCCCATTTGTTGTCGCCTTTGCGGATGCCGCCGAAATAGTCCGGCGCCGCGCTCCCTGTAGGCACAAACACCAGGTCGTGCACAGCATCCACCGAAAAAACCGACCACGCATTTCCGGCTCCCGTGCGCGGCTTGGTGTCCTTTGCCCAGGGAATCGGATCCCACGTCCAGCGGAGTTTACCCGAGCGCACGTCGAATGCGCGGACGATGCCTCGACCGGTATCTACGCGCCAGTTGTCGGCAATCGAAGATCCCACGATCACCAGATCTTTGAAGATCGCCGGCGGTGAGGTCACCTGGTAACCGCCCGTCCACTCCGTCTGTGTGGCGGCATCTTTGTTGAGATCAACGGTGCCGGTCGCGCCGAAGTCCGCGCAGGGCTTTCCCGTCTCCCCATCCAATGCAATCAGGCGGGCATCCAACGTGCCGATGAAAATGCGCAGACTGCACGGCGCGCCGCTTTTCCCATGTGGATCTCGCCATGCCGAAACTCCGCGCGAACTGACCTCTGAGAAATTGTGATCGAGATTCACGCCCGGGTCATACTCCCACAGCTTCGCACCAGTGTCAGGTTCGAGTGCGATCACGTGGTCGTACGGAGTACTCAGCAGAAGCTTCCCATCGACCAGGATGGGCGTCGATTCGAACGCGGCCTTCCGCTTCAGCTTGGTCGGCGTGTCATTTGCGCCGGTGCGGTAGGTCCACGCCACCTTCAGACCGTTCACATTGCTTCGATTGATCTGCGATTCTGCCGAGTAGCGCGTACCGCCAGCATCTGCTCCGTAGCTTGGCCATTCGGATTGCCCTGCGACTTGCATGGCAGCGAGCGCCCACGACCTCGGGGAAACAGTGCAGACGAAAAGGAACGAAAGAGCCCAGGCAATTTTCTTTCTCATGCAGGCTACGATAGCGGGAGACAGGGGAAGCGGGCAACGACTGTGCGCTGATTCATTTGCTGTAGGCGAGCTCTTCCTTGCTGGGCTGCGCCGTCTTTGAAGACAGGTAGAGCGAGACAACCGTGATGTCATCCGTCTGACCGAAGTGCTGCGCCGTTTGCGCGATGTATCGCGCCGATTCATTACTCACCTGCTGCGTGCGCTCGAACCCGAACAACTCGCCTTCTGAATTGGTCGCCTCCACCACCCCGTCCGAAAGAAACACAAGCCGGTCGCCGCGCCTCAGTTGGAAAGTCGCCTGCTCGTATTCTATATTCGCAATCACTCCCAGTGGCAGGCTCCCCGCACAGCGCAATCTCCCGCCCATCGCGATAGGGATTGAGGTGTCCGGCATTGGCGATCGTCGTCGTCCCGTCGGGATAGACGCGCGCGCACAGGCAGGTGGCAAAACACGGCGCGCAATCCAGCTCCTTCACCGCCGTTCCCGGCGAAGCCACCGCCCCAATCAGCACATGATTCAGATGATTCAGCACAGTTGCCGGATCATGCGACAAGTTCGTTTCGCAGAGCGCCCACCAGCGTGCTCGAGTTCATGGCCGCCTGCAGCCCCTTGCCGCTCACGTCTCCCACCACAATCAGCAGCGAGTCATCCTTGAGCGGCAGGACCTGGAAGAAATCTCCGCCCACCCCATTGACCGGCAGATAGGCGCTCTCCAGCATGAAGATTTTGTTCGAAGGCAGTTGCGTGGGAATCAGCAACGCCTGCACACTGCGCGCCGCTGAAATCTCCGCAGCCGAGCGCTGCTCCTCCTGGCTGATCCGCACAAATCGGTACAGTATCACCGCAATCAGGCTTCCCAGAAACACCGTGTAGGCCACCGCGCCGATGCCGAATTCGAATCGGGCCGAGAATAAAAACAATGCGAAGCAAACTGGTCCGGCAGCCAATGCCGGCTCGCCGCAAAATCGAGAACCGTATCTGCCGAATCCGCCGTTGCCGCCAAAAAAGAACGGCAGCAGCATCACGCCTGCTTCGGTGCGGCCCAGCCGCCACGCGCGGAACAGCAAAACCGTCACCAGCCCGCAAAACAGTACCTCCGCGGCCACTGACAGGACTTGGTACACCAGGTCAGTGCATCGAAGTGATGAAGGGCAGAACCAGAGACTCCGATCTGCGCGCCGCGCACAAACTTCCGCGAACCGGTCCCTGCGAAGTGAAGAACAAACTCCAGCGTAATGGCCATGAAGATGCGGCCGTAAAATGCCGTAAAGACCCGGTAAAACGCCGAGCGGCATGATCGCCAAGCCCAAAGGCAGAATCTGCCGCCCCTCCCGCAGCGACTGACAGGCACAGCAGCGCAAGCCACAGATACTCGATGATGATTACGCTGCGCCAGATAGAGAAATCCACCCAGAATCGCAACACAAATAAACAGGAAGGCCACCACCACGTTGGCGATGACATATTCGTCCCACTGGTGTCCGACGCCATCGAATGCCGTGCAGCCATATCGCTGCTGCGCCAAGTTCGACATCGCGCAGCAGCCCGTGGGTGATCGGCGTTGCCGGCCCGGCCCATGTACGAATTGCAACCACTGCCGGCCCTGCGCTCGGCGCATTGAACTGGACCACAAACGGTGGAGACTGGTACTCCGACGGCGACTCCGTCATTCCCCTGGTGTGGCCCGATTCGATCCCATTCACGAAGGCGTCGATTTGGCCAACGGAATTGCTGCTGAAACCACCAGCGAAAGCGCTGCCCCGAGGCAGGACTGCTGATCTGCGCGAGCTGCTGCGGCTGGAGCTTCAGCCGATACCAGCCGTATCCGGTATACGAGTCGATCCCCTGTTCCGCCAGTGCGTACTCAGGCTGACGTCGGCCAATCGGAATCGTTAAAGGCCGGATCGGCCCACCGCGGATCGTCGCCAGTGTGAAATCGCCATTGCCCATCCAGAACGGCGATCCCGCGAATCCCGACGACAGCCCCATTCCCCGGAGCACGGCCGCAACCGCAGGCTGCTGCGCACGAAGGCGCAGCAAACAGGCAGACCACCATCAGCCCGCAGAAAAGCTTCCGCGGATCAAGGTTCGCGATCATCGCCCAGAATATTCTCATTCGCCTCTCAAGTTTAGAGCACGGTCCGTCCCCGTGAGGAATCCGCTCTACTCCCTTATACGGTCTGCAGGCAAGCTAAGTTCCCTTTCCGGGACCGATCGCACCTGGGATACCGGTTCGTCACAAGGTCGACAGCGTACTTCCTCTCCAGTCGCGCAAGATCGGGCCATCCTGCGCGATCGCACAAGGCGAACTCAATACGTTGTCTCGGCGGATCGGCAGATTTTGCTGTCATTCCTGCAAGTCGTTGGCGCATCTAAATGCTTCGGCTTTGTGAGTCAATCGTTCAGGAGACTTCCGTCCAAGATGCCGCCGGACCATCCCAGTCCCTGCCTCGCCCCGAAGTTCTTCCTAATCTGCGTCGGCCGCATCATCGGCCGGGGAGAAATGGCGGACCGCGTTCGTGCTTACGACTGGGCTTCAACGCCCCTCGGTCCTATTGAATCCTGGTCAAAGGAACTCCTCACAATCGTGAACCTCACCCTCGCATCCTCTTCGCCCGCGCGGACCATGTGGGGGCCACGAGATGATTCTCATCTACAACGACGCCTACCGCTCCATTCCTGGACCGCGTCATCCCTGGGCGCTTGGAAAACCGGCGAAAGAAGTCTATGGAGAGTCCTGGAGCGTGGTGGGCCCGCTGCTTGAAAACGCCCTGTCGACTGGCGAAACTCTCTTTTACGAGAAATTGCTAGTCCCGCTGCCGTCGAACATGGAACGCGTGGATCACTTCCTCAATTACTCCTTCAACCCGATTTTTGAAGAATGGCAACATCGCCGGCCTCTTCGGTCCGCTGCATGACGTTACCGCAGAAGTGAATACTGTCCGAAGCTGCTTCGCGAAAGTGAAGCTCGTTCGGTCCGCATCATGCAGAGCATCGGAGACGCGGTCATCGTCACCGATGCCGACTGTTGCATCACCCGGATGAACCGGTTGCCGAATCTTTGACAGGCTGGTGATTTCAGGAGGCGCAGGGTCGTCCCCTCACCGAGATTTTTCACATCGTGAATGAAATCTCGCGAGAGAAGGTTGAGAATCCTGCCGAAAAGGTGAAACGCGTCGGCACCATCGTCGGATTGGCAAATCACACCATACTTATCAGGAGAGATGGCACCGAAATCAACATCGACGACAGTGGCGCTCCGATCCGCGAAGATGATGGCGGAGCTCTCAGGCATCGTCCTCATCTTCCGTGATATTGGCGAGAAACGGCGGCTTGAGAAAGAGCGCGAAGAGATTCTGCTTGAACTTCGGTCCCGCTACGCCGAACTGGAGGCAACGTATCAGAATGCCGCTATCGCCATGGCGCTCATTGACGCAGTCGAGTTCCGCTACGTGCGGGTCAATCGCAAGCTCTGCGAACTGCTTGGGCTGCCGGAAGAAAAGGTGCTTGGTTCAAAGGTCAGTGAAGTTGCGGCCGGGGGTTCCGGGGCTTCAGGAGGCACTTCAAGCCGTAGCTGCCGGTCAGTCCGTCACTGGAGGAATGCTTGAAGGGGAGCTCTCCACTACTCCCGGAATGAAACGATACTGGACGATGGACTACACACCCGTCGTCGGCGCCCGATGGCAAGGTCGTTGCCATCGCGGCCGCATCAGCCGAGATCACCCGGCAGCGACAGGCCGAAGCTGTTCTGATGAAAAGCGAGAAATTGGCAGCGGTCGGTCGTCTTGCTTCTTCGATTGCGCACGAGATCAACAATCCCCTTGAAGCCGTCACGAACCTTCTGTACCTTGATCGGAAGCCGCGAACTTCCCGAGCGAGATAAAAAAATATATCAACATCGCCGAGCGTGAGCTTCGCCGCGCCTCCGCCATCACTAATCAGACACTGAGATTTCATAAACAGACCACAAACCCGTCCGCCGTCACTTGCGAACGCCAATTGGCGAAATTCTGCACCATTCTCCAGGGGAAAATCATCAATTCCAGGGTCAACGTCGAGATCCCGGTACCGGCGACCGAAGAAAAGTCATGTGCTTTGAGGGTGAGATTCGGCAGGTCATAAGCAATCTCATCGGCAACGCCATCGACGCCATGCATCCCAAGAGGCGGCAGGCTTCTGCTGCGAACCCGCAACGCGACCGAATCACCGCACGGGCGAAAATGGAGTGGCCATCACCATCGCCGACACCGGCAATGGTATGTCCGCGCGAAACCGTTCAAAATCTCTTCGAACCGTTTTTCACGACCAAAGGGCATAGCGGAACCGGGCTCGGATTATGGATCAGCCAGGAAATCATCAAGCGTCACCGGGGCTCGATCAGGGTTCGCAGCAGCCAGGGTGAGAAACACCGGGGGTCCGTTTTTGTTATTTTTCTTTCCGCATCAAACCCCATCGACGCGAATGCCGAACTCCCCACAGCCTTCGAATAGGCCAATGTCGCGCACAGGCCCGCAATATCCGCGAACCATCAACTGTTCAAGTCCTTTTACCGCCGCATGCCGCGGAACTCCAGCCGGCTCTGGCCTAGCGCCGCGCGCGAATCGCTTCCTTAGCCTCGGCCGGGCCGGTCACCGGAACCTCGGGCACCTCGGCCTTTGCGGGCGCGCCGATGTTCAGCTTCTTGCGAACCTCGGCGTCCATCTTGGCAAAGATTTCCTTGTTTTCTTTGAGGAAGTTGCGCGTATTCTCGCGCCCCTGCCCGATGCGTTCGCCGGCATAGCTGTACCACGCACCCGACTTCTCCACGATGTTGTTCGCCACCGCCAGGTCAAGCACATCGCCTTCCCGGCTGATGCCTTCTCCGTAGAGAATGTCGAATTCGGCCTCGCGGAACGGCGCGGCAACCTTGTTCTTCACAATCTTCACTTTGGTCCGATTGCCGGTAACCACGTCGCCTTCCTTGATGGCGGCAATGCGGCGGATATCCACGCGTACCGATGAGTAAAACTTCAGCGCGCGGCCGCCCGTTGTCGTCTCGGGATTGCCGAACATCACGCCGATCTTCTCGCGGATCTGGTTGATGAAAATCAGCGAAGTGCGCGATTTCGAGACCGTGCCCGTCAGCTTCCGAAGCGCCTGCGACATCAACCGCGCCTGCAGGCCCATGTGAGACTCGCCCATTTCGCCGTCAAGTTCCGCCTTCGGCACCAGCGCCGCCACCGAGTCAACTACCAGCACATCGATAGCGCCCGAACGCACCAGCGCTTCCGTAATCTCCAGCGCCTGCTCGCCCGAGTCCGGCTGCGAAACCAGCAGATTGTCGACGTCCACGCCTAGTTTCTTCGCGTAACCCGGATCGAGAGCATGTTCGGCATCCACAAACGCCGCCAATCCGCCGTTCCTTTGTGCCTCTGCGATGATCTGCAGCGTAATCGTGGTCTTGCCCGACGACTCCGGCCCGAAAACCTCAATGACTCGGCCGCGAGGAACCCCGCCAACACCCAGCGCTGCGTCAAAACTGATCGATCCGGTTGAGATCACTGAGATCGGAACCAGGGCCTCACGCGATCCAAGACGGACAATTGAACCCTTTCCAAACTGCTTTTCGATCTGCGAAAGGGCTAATTCAACCGCTTTTGCGCGCTCATCGACAATAGGCATAGATATTTCTCCTGTAGAAATGCTCGCTTGGCGCGGCTTGTTGGGAAAGACAGAAAACACGCGGCGGCTATTGGTATTTCGAGGGGATTGTAGCAGGATGGAACACTCAATAGATACCCAAAAAGCGAAGAAAAGGGGAAAGTAGTAAAGAGGCGTATTCCCCGTCACGAAGCGGTTAAATACGCTACAATTCGGCCGTCTAAACCGTCCCGGTTGGTGAGGGTCTCCATGAACCCAATAATTGGCTTTAAGCGGCATCGGTCCGTCGCACTTGCGGTCTCTGCCATCTTGGTCGTGACCTGTATCGCCTGGCAGGCGTCGGCACAAACCCCGGCCGACCCAAGCGAGGCTGCGCCGCAGAGTCCCAGTGCGGCCCCCGACACACAAAAGACGATGACCATCCACGTTCAGGTTTCCGACGGCCAGGCTCATGCCATCGAGGGTTTGCAGGAGAGCGACTTCACCCTTCTCGACAATAAACAACCACAAAAGCTGCTTGGGTTCCGGGCAGTCGATGCGGCAGTCTTGAAGTCGGATCCGGTGCAGGTGGTTATCGTGGTCGACATGGTCAATTCCGACCCGGTCACAGTGGCGCGCGAACGCGAGGAAGTCGGCGCCTATCTGAAAAGCAACGGCGGCGAGCTTCCCAATCCAACGTCGCTGGCAGTGGTCGCCGACAGCGGGGTGAAGGTCCTGCCGCTTTCATCGCAGCGCGGAGACCTGCTGCTCGCATCCTTCAATCAAACCCAATCGGAGATCCGCCAAATCGGCCGATCGGCAGGATTCTATGGAGCCACGGAGAACGCTCAGAAGTCGCTGCAGGAAATGGGTCAGTTGATCCAATACGAGGGCCAGAAACCCGGGCGCAAGATGGTCATTTTTGTCAGCCCGGGCTGGCCTTTGCTGATCGCCGCCGGGGAGCAATCCGACAACAAGCAAAGAACATGGGTGTTCAACAACGTCGTGCAAATTACAAATCTGCTGCGCGCGTCGAGTGTAACGCTCTATTGCATCGATCCGTTCGACCTGGGAAGAAGAAATCCGTTCGAATACCAGGGATACCTGAAAGGCGTTTCAGCCGCCAAGGATGCAACCTACCCCGATCTCGGCCTTCAGGTATTCGCGACACACACGGGAGGACAAGTGTTCGTCAGCGGTCGCGATATCTCAGGTTCGCTGAAGATTGCTGTTCGCGAAGCAAGCCAGGGTTATGATCTGACCTTTGCCCCGGTGCCCGGCGACCGGGTGAATGAATATCATGCGCTGGAAGTGCGTGTAGACAAACCGAACGTCAAGGTGCGGACCACCTCGGGATACTACGCGCGCGCGCAGGGGAAAAGTCGCTAGCGGAGCAGGGTGCTGCCTCGTCGGACCCTATGGAGCCCGTTGCAATCTGGTCAGAATCAAACCGTATACGCACCGATACGCGTTTCCCGCGATGTCAGCGCGTCGCATGAACGATCCAGCGCTTCATAGGCCGCATCGTGCTGCTTGCGGAAACTCCGAAAAGCCGCTTCGCTGGCCCACCGGTCGATCGTCAGATACGACCCCGCAACATACGTATCCCGCAACAGTTCGGTCCCAAGATACTCCGGAGAACTGCGAAACAGCTGCGCCCAGTTCCCCTCCGGCCCGTATGCCGCCTCAAAGGCGGATACCTGTTCCTCGGCAACCTCAAACTGCCAAACCACCACAAACATGCGCCCTCGGTATTCTCTTTCCATGGTAGCGCATGCCCTGCGACCTTCTTGCGCCGCCGCCTGTCACGCCCGGACTGCGGCGCGGCCCGCACTTTCTGCGGCGGCGATCTTGGCTTCCGGATCGACTCCAATCCATGCGATCGCACCCGCGCCCCCCAGCAGAGCCGCTACAAGAAACGATGAAGTCCATCCAAACTGCTGAGCGATCCAGGGAGTGAGTGATGCCGTGACCGCCCCGCCGATCTGCGCTCCCGTATTCATCACAGCCGAAGCCACCCCCGCATGCTGCCCCGCGATGTCCGCCGTGACCGACCAGTACGAGCTCTGCGAAATGTAAAGCGCGCCTGCGCCGGCGGCCAGGATCATCGCGGCAACGGGAGGGCTGGCTACGCGCGATCCTATGATCAGCAACCCCGCCGCTGTCAGAAGTGAAAAGAAACCGGGACCGCATCGCCCCGCCCGCAATCCATGCTGGGATGCGATCCAATCGCCGAGCACGCCGCCCGCCAGGCAGAAAACCGTGATCGCGATAAATGGAATCATCGTATAAATCGCGCTTGTCTTCAGGTCAACACCATGTGCCTGCGCCATGTAAAGATAAAACCATCCCAGGAAAATCCAGGCAATATAGCCAAAACAAAAGCATGCAAACGTGAGCAGCAGCAGCGTCCGGCTGCGCAGAAGCGCGAGCCAGGGAACGTGCGCCTTCGCCGCCGAAGTCTCGACCGTTTCCGCGCAAATGGTTTTCAGTTCCTCGGCGGAAACCCATGGATGCTGTTCCGGCGTGTCGCGCGCAACCAGGTACCAGACGACTCCGCCAAGGATGCCGACAGCGGCGCTGAACCAGAAGGCAGCGCGCCAGCCATGCGCGGCGATAATCGCGGCCAGCAGTGGCGGAGTTAATCCGCCACCGGCGCCTACCCCCGCAAAGATCACCCCATTCACGCGGCCCCGTTCACGTGCAGGGATCCACCGGGCGACGAACTGGTTCGACGCCGGATACATGATCGCTTCCCCGACCCCGAGCGCGAACCGCACCGCGATCAGCACCCATAGTGCTCCCTTCAGTCTCGGAGAAACCAGCGCAGTGCCCAGCGTAAATGCCGCCCACCACAGCACCCCAAGCGCCAGTGCGTGCCTCGGCCCCAGCCGGACTGCAACCCAGCCGGCAAGCACCTGCGATGCCGCATATCCGACCAGAAATGCGCTGATCACCCAGCCCAGCCGCACGTTGCCAAGCCCGAACTCGCTGCTAATCTGGGGTCCGGCAATGGTGATGTTGGTGCGATCCAGAAACGCGACGGCGCTTAGCAGAAAGATGCAAATCGCCAGCCACAAGCGGATTGGCACTTTCCCCATCCTGAAATACTATCGATTGAGATCACCCATCGGCTCGTCAACAATCCGGCAACCACCGAGTCGCCCACATAATGGGATATAAATGCAGACCAGGTTCAAAAGATTCAGTGTCCTAACTGGCTTCGCTCTGCTTCTTGCCGTGCTGGTCGTGAATGCCGCAATCACCAAGAGGCAACTTGACCGGCAGGTTGCGACGGGGATTTGGGTTGTTCATACCCACCAGGTTCAGCTAAAGCTCAACGAGGCTCTCGCCTTGCTCACAGACGCCGAAACCGGCCAGCGCGGCTATCTTTACACCGGGCAGGAGCAATATCTTGCGCCGTACGATCGTGCCGTCCGGCTGGTCGATCTGCAAATCGACGACCTCTCCGGCTTAACCGCGGACAATCCCCGCCAGCAAGCCGCGATCGCACAACTTCGTCCCCTTGCGCGCGCAAAGCTTGAAGAACTTGCCTCAACGATCGCCTTCTATCGCGCCGGACACGCCGATGAGGCGCGCAAATTAGTGCTCAGCGACAGCGGGCTGCATACCATGGAGCACATTCGTTCCGTCATCGCCGGGATGCAAGACGAGGAGAATCGTCTCGAGCGAGACCGTGATGCTTCGTACCGCACCACCATCCGGCGCACTGCCGCCAGTATTTATCTGACCACCGTGTTGGCCGCACTCGGCCTCGTAGTGCTGGCCTACTTCATCATCCGGCAAATGAATCTTCGCGAGCGCCATGCCCGCGAAATGCGCGCACGCGAGGAGTGGCTCCGTGTAACGCTTACGAGCATCGGAGATGCGGTTATCGCAACCGATCAGAATGGCCACGTCACATTTTTGAATCCCGTCGCCGAAGGTCTCACCGGATTCTCAACCGCACAGGCCATGGGCAAGCACATTCTGGAGATATTCCCGATCTTCCATGAAACCTCGATGGCGCCGGTTAACAATCCCGTTGCGCGCGTCATCGCGGAGGGCCGCGCCATGGGGCTCGCAAATCACACCGTGCTCCGCCGAGTCGATGGAACGCTCATCCCCATCGACGACAGTGCGGCCCCGATTCGCGACGACAGCGGCAGCCTGATCGGCGTTGTCCTGGTCTTTCGCGACATTACCAACGATAAGAAAACCGAGCGCGTGCTGCGCAATACCGAGAAACTCAGCGCCGCGGCGCGCCTCTCCGCCACCGTGGCGCATGAAATCAACAACCCGCTCGAGGCCGCGGTCAATCTTCTCTATCTCGTCAAGATGGGTCCAGGGTTGCCCGAAGACGCCATACGGCAGCTCACACAGGCAGAACAGGAATTGGATCGTGTCGCGCACATCACCCGGCAAACGCTCGGATTCTTCCGGGATAAGAATGCTCCCGGTCCCGTGAAACTAGAGTCCCTCGTCGAGTCGGTTCTACGGATTTACTCGAACAAGATGATGAGCAAGAACATAACTGTTCATCGACGATTCAAAGAATGCCCTCCTATCAACGGTAATGAAAGTGAAATCAAGCAGGTTGTGTCGAATCTCATCTCCAATGCGGCCGATGCTGCGGCAATTGGCGGCATGGTCACGATTACGCTCGAATGCTTCAACGCGGCAGGAGAACCCACTGTTCATTTGATGGTGGAGGACGATGGACCCGGGGTTGCCGACGAATACAAGGATCGGATCTTCGAACCCTTCTTCACCACCAAACAGGATGTCGGCACGGGACTCGGCCTCTGGGTTTCACGCGAGATCATCGAGAGACACGGCGGCACTATCCAGCTGATGAAGCGCGAGAACGGCGTCCGGGGCGCAGCTTTCCGCGTCGCTTTCGAAGTCGCCCCCCATGCGCCGTAATTGCTGCCGCCTTCGCAGCGGGTCATTACCTACACGGACCGCAACGCTCCGATAGGCTCCGTCGTCGCCGCTCGCGCTGCCGGCACAGCGGACGCCGCCATCGTCAACAGCAGCATTACCGCCGCACTCAGCGCATACAGCCACGGATCCGTCGCACTCACATCGAACAGAAACGAATTCACAATTCGCGACAGCGCCGTCGAACCCGCCACGCCGAGCCCGCATCCCAGCAGTGCCAGTTTCACGCCGCCTGCCAGCACCATCCGCGCGATTTTGCCGCGCTCGGCTCCCAGCGCCATGCGGATCGCAATCTCCTGCACCCGCAGCGTGACCGTGAACGCGACGACGGCATAGATTCCTGATACCGCCAGCAACAACGCACCCAGCGCAAACGATCCGATCAGTCCCGTGTTAAATCGCCGCGGCGCTTCAATGGTGGCAAGCGCATCCTCCATCGGACGCACTTCCTTGAGCGCCAGCATTGGGTCGACGTCCGCTACCGTCGCCCGCAGCGTCTGCTCCATCTGCTCCGGCGGTAACGCCGAACGCAGCACAATGTACCCGCCCGCCGCATCGGTGAGTTTGTCCGGCGCATCCGTGCCATACAGCGGCGCCGGCTGATCCATCGCCAGGTAGTACTGGTCTCCAGACCGCTCATCGCGCGACCGCCTGGTGTCTCCCACCACGCCCACCACGGTCGCCCAGGGCAGGCCCCCGTTCGGATTTCCCAGATGCATCCGCTTGCCGACAGGATCCTGTCCCGGCCACAGGTGCTTTGCCATTGATTCGTTCACAATCAGAACCAGCTGTGCGCCGGATTTGTCTTCCCGCGTGAAATACCGGCCTTCTCTCAGAGGGATTCCCATCGCACGGAAATAGTCGCCATCACTCACGGTGAAGGGCGCAAACTGCATCTTCCAGCTAGCCATCTGCACGCCTTCGATTGTGTAGTCCGCCATCGGCACAGAGGCCGTCGCCGGCAACTCATCGGCCATCCCCGCCGCCACAATCCCCGGCTTTCCTGCGAGGCGGTCAAGTACCTCGCGGTCAAATCGCTGCGCCGCAGATCCAGTGCCATACTGCTCGAGCGGCAACTGATACCCAGCCACCAGCACGTGGTCCGGCCGAAATCCCGGATCGACCGCCAGCATCTTCTGGTAGCTCCGCACAAACGCAACCGACACAGTCAGCAGGATCATCGCAATCGCAATTTCCGCCACCACCAGCGCTGATCGCAGCCATGCATGGCTCGTGCCCGCACTGGTGCGCCCGCTTTCGCGCAGGCTCTCCAGCAGATTCGTTCGCATGGCCGCAAACGCCGGAACCACGCTGCACAAGGCGCCCGTCGCCACCGCCAGCAGCAAGGCAAATCCCGCCACCCCGCTATCCATATGAATGGAATCGATGCGCGGCATCGACTCCGGCAGCAGCACCAGCGCCGTCTTCAGCGCGACGGCCGCGGACGCAAGTCCCAGCAGCCCGCCGGCCACGCTCAGCAGCAGCCCTTCCGCTAGCGCTTCGCGAATCATCGCGCCTGCTCTCGCGCCCAGCGCCAGCCGTACCGCGTATTCACGACGACGCCGGATAGCACGCACCAGCATCAGAATCGCCACATTTACGCAGGCGATCATGAGAACAATCAGCACAGTGAGAAACAGCGTCCGCAGCAGCGGCCGCGCGGAGTCGACCACTTCTTCGCGCAGGGGCGCCGCAGCGCCGTGGATTCGAATCGCCGACAGCTTCGCCGGAAAATCGCGCATGATTTGGTGCGCTACGCGTTCCGCATCCTGGCTGGCCTGCTCCACGCTCACGCCGTCCTTCAAACGCGCCACCATGTTGAAACGCCAGCTGGCCGCGTTTCCCTCTGAGAGTTCTTCCGCCGTCAGGCTCATCGGTACCCACACCTGCGCCTGTCCCAGCCGCCCCGTCTCCAGCGGAAATTCGAATTCGCGCGGCATCACGCCCACAATCGTGAAGGTCTTCCGGTCCAGCACCATCGAACTGCCAACAACATTCGCATCACCATGAAACCGGTTCAGCCACATCGCATAGCTGATCACCGCTGTGGGCGCATGTGCGGAATCTTCCTCTCGTGTGAACGTCCGCCCCAGCATCGGCGCCACACCCAGTGTCTCGAACGTGCGCGCCTCCACGCGCGCTGCGTGAATCACCTCGGGCGTTCCGCCGCTCGCAAGCTCATAGGTCACCCGCGTGTAGCCGCCTGCCGACGAAAACGCTGTCGCCGCCTTCTCATACGTTGCCAATTCGCGCGCAGTCACGCCTATGCCGGTGTTTTCGCCCACGTGATCGCCCAGCGCCACCATCCGCTCCGGATTCTGAAACGGCAGCGGCCGCAGCAGCACGCCTTCCACCAGCGAAAAGATCGCCGTAGTAGCACCAATGCCAACCCCCAGCATCAGCACAACCGCCGCGGCAAATCCCGGTGCTTTGCTCAGCTGCCGGAATGCATAACGAAAAATGCTCAGGAATCCACCCACGCGCCACCTCCGGGGAAAATGCCGAGACGGCGAAGCATCGAACCGCCGGCGAACCATACGGCAAGCATACTGTGGTCCACCCGCCCGCCTGACACCGTTTGGAGTATCCTGCACACTTGGCGGCGGCCGATCGCGCACCTCCGCACAACGCGCAATTGTTGGCAGAGAGCTAAACCCGATCTCTGGAGGTGTCTGTGATTGTCGACAAGCGATGCATTCTTCTTTCCGCTCTCGCAGCGGCATTTGTCCTGGCTGGCTCACAAGATTCGTTTGCCGGGGACTGCTCGGTTTTGTCAGTCGTGCTGGCCCATCCAGTTTTCCAGCAAAGTGCCACCCTGAATTCATCAACGAGACCGCTTTACGAGACCCGCGTGAACCATGACCCCAACGGTACGGGGAAGTTCTATATGGGACGGGAAATCGCTCAGGTGATGGGTCCAGGTGGCATTGAGTGGCTAGACCGTCCCGCGCGCCAGGAAGAGGAACACCCTGACAAGGTAATCGACGCACTGGATCTTCGCCCTGGGGAGATTGTTGCGGATTTAGGCGCAGGGTCGGGTTATTTCACCTTCCGAATGGCGCCAAAAGTTGGCGAAACCGGCAAGGTGCTGGCTGTCGAGATCCAAGAGAAGATGCTGAGTACACTGCGAACACGTGCGGCTGCGCTGAAGGCGACGAACGTAAAAGTAGTGCCAGGCAGCGAGAGCGATCCTCACTTGCCCGTGACCGGCGTGGACCTGGTGCTCCTGGTGGATGTTTATCATGAGCTGGCTTATCCGTTTGAGGTGATGACGAAGGTTCGCGAAGCGCTGAGGCCAGGCGGTCAAGTCGTCTTTGTCGAGTATCGAAAGGAAGACCCTGAAGTCCCGATCAAGGAGGTGCACAAAATGTCGGTGGAACAGTTGGAGAAGGAGATGAATGCGGTCGGGTTGGTGCGCGTGCGCACAGTGGAGACCCTGCCGCTCCAGCACATCGTCATTTTCGAGAAACGCAAGTAGACTCTCGCAGAAGACTCCGCCCGCGCTCACGCCGTAAGATGATGTTGAAATCAATCGGCTGATGGATGCATTCCGTTTCGGAGGGAGACAACTGTCCAGCAACGGAATTCGGCGAAGTGGGCGCGAGAGCTTCGGGCTATCGCCTCAAAATCTGCGCACGCTGCGCTCGCTCAATACGCCAGTGAAAATCCAGAAGTTCGTTGACGCCATCGATTACCAATACGCAAATACGGCGATGTCTCCGCAGCGCGTACTGCGCGAGCGCAAAGGACACTGCCTCGAAGGAGCGCTTCTGGCTGCCGCGGCTTTCCGCGTGAACGGCTATCCACCGCTCCTGATGGATCTGGAGTCGGTGCGGGACGACGATCACGTATTGGCCATCTACCGCCAGCACGGCCTGTGGGGAAGCGTTGCCAAATCAAATTTCGCCGGACTGCGTTTTCGCGCCCCCGTCTATCGCACCCCTCGCGAACTCGCGCTTAGCTACGTCGACCACTACTACAACCTGCGCGGCGAACGCACATTGCGCTCGTACTCCGCGCCGGTGAACCTCGCGCGCCTCGACAGCCAACATTGGATGACCAGCGAAGAAGACGTCTGGTGCGTCCCGGAGCTTCTCATTGCCGCGCGGCACTATCCGCTCTTCCCTGACAAGGTCGCGCGCTCTCTTCCGCGCCTTGACCGACGAAGCTTTGAAGCCGGCATGCACGGCTGGACGAAGCACTGATCGCGTACGGTCTCCGGTTTTCGGAAAGTTCGTGGCTGCAAAGTCATCCTGCGATTTTTCTCTACTCTTATTGTCAGCTTCACAGTTTCACGGTTTCACAGCCAGGGGGGGGAGGGGTGCCGGCTGGCAATGGCGGCGCGCCTTCTTCACAGTTTCTGGATCCCGTGAGGCAATCTTGCGCGTGGAATCAATCCAGTTCCCAGTGTGCTCCGAAGGATGGCAATTATCTGCAAAAAATGAGAGGGAATCGTATCTTTAGATTCAGCAGCTTAGCGGCAGAAACACAATGAGAGGCCTTGACGAGCCCGGAAAGGCGGAAGGATGAAGCAGTTCGCATCGTGCCTACCGGCCACTACGCGCCTATTGAAGCGCGATCAGTCTCAGCTCGTTACTCTCTATTCCCTAATCCCTAGTCCCTTTTCCCTGCACTTCCTCTAGCCACATCCACAACTGCGCGCCATCAGTTCTGCGAAGTGCAGTGCCCGCTTATGCCCCAGTTGCTGAATTTGTTCGCGGCAGCTGAACCCGTCCGCCAGGATCACCGTCATCGGACCAGCCGCGTCGATCGCAGGCATCAGTCCATCGCTCGCAATCGTCTTTGACACTTCATATTTGTCTTTCTCGAACCCGAAGGGCCCGGCCATTCCGCAGCAGCCCGCCTTGATCGCCTCCACGTTCGCACCCGCGCGTTTGAGCAGCGCGATCTCGCTGGCCGGGCCGCCGAATACCGCCTTGTGGTGGCAATGCCCGTGCACCAGCACATGCGCTCCTTCGAGCCGTCCCGGCACCCAGTCCGGGGCCTTCGCGGCTAGCCAGTCTGCCAGCAGCCATACCTGCCTGCTCATGCGCTGCGCTCTTTCATCTCTGGGAAAGAATTCGAGAAGTTCGTCTTTGAAAACGCTCGCGCAGCTCGGCTCAAGAAAGATGAACGGCATTCCCGCGTCGATCTCGGGAGCAACGCGCCCCAGCACATCGTCGAGATAGGTCCGCGCCTGATCGAGAAAGCCGAAGTCGTAGAGTGGACGTCCACAGCAGATGTGGTCTTTCGCCGTAGCAACTTCAAAGCCAGCGCCGCTCAGCACGGTCTCGGCCGCAACGAGCGTCTGCGGGTGATAGTAGTTGTTCCACGTATCGGGCCACAGGAAAACTGTCTGAGGTCCGTCGATTCCCACCCTTGCGTCTGAACCGCGCCGCAAGGATGGGGCACCCAGGTCCGGCCTCGCTCGGGATGTCGCATACGGCCTGTTGGCCAGGCTCGGCAAATTGCGCTGCGGCGCCACGCCTGCGATCCGCTTGATGATTGGGCTCGTCAGCGCTCCGGTAAGAACGGCATTCGCGATCCCCGGCGCAAGCGAGCCGAACCGCGCCAGTTTGTCCGCAAATCCGAACACATAGTGCTGCAGCGGGTGCATGCGCCCCTTGTAGTGCTGCGCCAGGAACTCGGCTTTGTACGCAGCCATATCCACTTGCACCGGGCATTCCGTTTTGCATGCCTTGCAGCTGAGGCACAGATCGAGTGCCTCGTGCACCACCTTGCTTTGATATCCCTCGGCGTGCAGCGAACCGGCCAGCATCTCCCACAGCAGGTGCGCCCGTCCGCGCGTGGAGTGCTTCTCATCGCCCGTCGCGCGGTAGCTCGGGCACATGACGCCGATGTCCGTCTTACGGCACGCGCCCACGCCGACGCACCGTTCCGTTGCGGTTTCCAGCGATCCGCCATCGCGCGCAAAAGTGAAGTGGGGCTTGATGTCCGATAAGGAATTCTTACCCGCGCCTTCTTCGTTGCGCGTACCGGCCGAAGGTGATTGTCCCTCGTGCAGGTGGCTCTCAATTCCTTTACGGAGATTTTCGATAGGGTCATAAACGCGAACCGCATCGATCAGCTTCCCAGGATTCATGCGGTTGTCCGGATCCCACAGCGCCTTGAATTCGCGAAATGCCTGCATCAGCTCCGGCCCGAACATCTTGGGTAAGAGTGCAGCTCGCGCCTGTCCATCGCCATGCTCACCGCTCAAGGAGCCGCCAAAGCCAAGCACCACATCTGTAGCACGGTCAAGAAACTCGCGAAAATCGCGAAGTCCCTTTTCGCTCCGAAAATCGAAGTTGATGCGCATGTGCACGCATCCCTGACCGTAATGGCCATAGAGCGGGCTCGAGTAGCCATACTCTGCCATCAGCGCGGCAATGCTGCGCAGATAATCTCCCAGCTTCTCCGGCGGAACGGCAGCATCCTCCCACCCTTCCCACCGATCCGGCTCGCCCGGAACGAACACCACCGCTCCCAGCGCAGACTCGCGCACGTACCACACACTCGCAGCTTCTGCCGGCGTGCAGATATGCGCAACCGGAGGGTTGCGCCAGCTTTGGCAATCGCCAGCGAGCGCCTCGGCCTTCTCTTGTGCCTCTTCCTCGCTCCAGGCACCCATCTCCACCAGCAGAAAACCAACTCCCGGCGGCAACTGGTCGAGCTCATGCAGGGCTATTCCCTTTCGCCGCATGAATTGAACGAGGAGGTGATCGAATCCCTCGAGCCCGATGGGCTTGTGCTCCAGCGCCATTGGAACCGCATCCGCCGCGACGAAAGGGTCGTCGAATCCCAACACCGTGAGCACGCGAAACGGAGGGCTGGCTGTGAGATTCAGCGTCGCCGACAGCACCGTGGCGCAGGTGCCTTCGCTGCCCACCAGCGCCCTCGCCACATTGAAGCCATTTTCCGGCAGCAACTCATCGAGGTTATAGCCGGAGACACGCCGCGGAATCCGCGGAAACTTCGATCGAACCAAATCGCCGTATTGATCGCGAATGCGCTTGAGCCCAGTGTAGATTTCGCCTTTCCGCCCGCCCGCGCGGATGATGCTCTCCAGTTGTTCCGGACTCGTGAGCCCCACCGTCATGCGCGTGCCATCGTAGAGCGCGATGTCGAGGCTTTCGACGTTGTCGACGGTCTTTCCGCCCAATAAGCCGTGCACGCCGCAACTGTTGTTGCCGATCATGCCGCCCAGTGTGCAACGCGAGTGCGTCGCCGGATCGGGGGCGTAGGTGAGATGGTGCTGCTCCGCTGCATCGCGCAGGCGATCGAGTACGATTCCCGGCTGTACCGTTGCAATCTTCTTCACGGGATCAATCGCGGTCAGCGCGTTCATGTAGCGCGAAAAGTCGAAGACAACAGCAACATTTGCGCACTGACCGGAGAGACTGGTGCCACCGCCTCTCGGCAGCACCGCTGCGCCGAGTGCGCGACAGGCTTCGAGCGCAGCTTCCACGTCTGCACCATCGCGAGGCAGAATCACGCCGATCGGAAGCTGCCGGTAATTCGACGCATCGGTTGCGTAGAGAGCACGCGAACCTGCATCGAAAAGCACGTCGCCGCGAAGCCTGGATTTCAGCCGCGCTTCGAGTTCGCGATGCGTACTGAAGCTTTCGTGGTCAAGCCGAGGTTGATTGAGAATCGCGAAAACGCCCACGAGGGAATAGTAGCGCGCCCAAGCAATTCAGCGCGTCGGCCACTCTTCCACAACGATGCCCAGATCATTCAGCTGCTGGATTGCAGCCTCCACATTGCGCCGGATCTTCGCGCGCTCCTTCGCTGGGGCGCCGGGAAGCTCGGCTACTGCCACCACGCGGCCGTATTGCCATGCATTCTGGGGCAGCGCAACCATTGCCTCGGCAAGATCCTTGGGGCGGATTTCGATCTCCTGCCGCCTGGCAGCTTCTGGGCGCAGCATCGTGCCTTTGCCCACGTCGCTGGCATTGGCATCCGCCTGCACAATGCGCAGGTGAATGGCATCCGGTCCTACGGCAAGAAACGGATTTGCCCACGCCGAGGGATCATGCACATCCACGTACATGCTCTTGGTCGGAAGCGGGATGTGGGAAAGCGACTCCCTCTGCTGATCGCTGGCGGTGGCACGCGCCTGGGCCGCTGCCTGGGCCTGGTGCTCGGCATTCACAGCGTTTTTGGCGACGCCCACAACGGCTTGCTCTTCTTTATGGCAAGCAACCAGGGCGACCACCAGAAGCACACTCATGGCAGCAAACCCGGCAACCTTGGAGGGAGGAATCACCTACCAAGAATATCAGGGGCGCGGTCCTGAGGCAGACGGCAGAGCGGTGCTCGAGTGGCTTACTCGCCTTTCCAGACCGGCTTCCGTTTTTCAAGGAATGCGCTGGTTCCCTCGGCTTGGTCTGCGGTATCGCACAAATGCCCGAAACGGTCGGCCTCACGCAGCAGCGCAAGATCCAGGGGCAGATCGAGTCCTTCGTCCACCAGCCGCAAAGTCTCGGCAATCGCAAGCGGCGCCTGGGCCGCAATTTCATCGGCCAGCGCCCTGGCGCGCTGCATCAACTCACTGGCCGGCACGACCTCATCGACAAGACCGATTCGCAACGCTTCGCGGGCATCGATGATTGCGCCGGTCAGCAGCAGTTTGAGCGCTGGTCCGCGCCCAACCAGCCGGGGCAATCGCTGCGAACCGCCATAACCCGGCACCACGCCCAACTTGACCTCGGGCTGTCCGAATTTAGCGTCGTCGGCAGCGATCCTCAACGTGCAGGCCATCGCCAGTTCGCATCCGCCCCCGAGGGCGAATCCTCGCACACAGGCGATCACCGGTTTGCTCAGGGTTTCGATCTTGCGGAAGACTGCCTGGCCGCGAAGCGCAAAAGCTTTTCCCGCTCCCTGCTCTGCCGCGGCCAGTTCGCGTATATCGGCACCCGCAGCGAAGGCGCGTTCCCCGGCTCCGGTGAGCAGGACCACGCGCACTTCTGTGTCTGTTTCCAGTTCGTCGAACACGGAACTCAATTCGGCAAACGTCGCCGCATTCAAAGCGTTCAGAACTTTGGGACGGTCAAGAGTGACGGTAGCCAGCTTCCCATTCTTTTCAACGCGAAGGTTTTCAGTTTCCATGTCTATGTACTTTACTCAAACAGGGCGCGGCTTCGAGTGAGCCCGCGAGGGGGACCCCCTATTTATCCCGTCTCTTTGGGTAAATTACCTTTTTTCAATAGGTTCCGGACGGTGGTTGGCTCCAAATTATTCCTGTCATTGGTTTTAGCTGTAGATTCCTCTGCTGTAAGGACCTGCGGTCTGTTTCACAGGTTCACAGTTTCACACATGAGTTTTTCGGGGAGGGACTTTAAGGCCAACTTGCGATGGTCAGGCTTTTTGGCGCGTTTAATTTCCTGCCCCCTGTTGCAAAACTTTTCTGAAAGATGGAATTGCTGCATAGATCCAGGTTAGACGAACGGGCGAAATAACCTGCAACCGCTGGGTATCTGGAAACGATTGCAGACAAAGGTAGTTGCAACAAAGTTTGGAGGAAAGCGGTTGACAGGATCGTGCGACGATCGCGATTACTCGTTTCCGGATTCATAGATGCCCTGGGGGTGCCCAAAAGATGAAGATAGGCGAGCGGCTTGCGCGATGACTTTGGTGGCTGCGCGGGGAAAAGCAACTGCGGGTTCCTCCACTCCCGTTGGTCGGTCGGAATGACGAAAGTGGGGTTGGCTCCGCGGTGAGGTTGATGGCGGTGCGATTGAAGTGCAACTGCGGGTTCCTCCACTCCCGTTGGTCGGTCGGAATGACAGAGTGGAGACACTGCGGGTTCCTCCGCTCCCGTTGGTCGGTCGGAATGACAGGGTGGGGATGTGAGTGATACATCACGGGCCTAACAAAAGGAAAAGGGCGGTGCCGGTTTCGTCGGTCCGCCCTCAAATTCTGTTTGCCAGAGATGTACAAATAAGTTTCAGGAGGCAATGTCAGAGTAGCGAGAACGCGGGCCGGCGTCTTGCGTCATTCGGACGATCATCGCCTCCATCATTTGGTGGAGGTATTTCCAGTACCAGCACAATGAATTAAAAGGGTTTCCGCGAATCAGACGGTCTGGGCTGATAATCGGTGTAATGCCCCCGTTTGGTCACGCTTTTCGCCTGGATCTGGATTAATACATCTTGTTGCGCACCGAAACGAACCCGATTGCACAAGGCCCCGCGTCCCGCCGGCGGCGCATTGCGGCGGGACTGACACACGCGCTCTCCTGCTGCCTCCTGGTTCTTCCTTTCGCTTGCGTCGAACCTGCTCTGGCGCTGGAGCCGACAACTGCGCTGGCAAGCTACGGTCGCCAAGCGTGGGTGATGGAGAACGGGCTGCCGCAGAATACCGTGCAGGCCCTCGCACAGACACGGGATGGCTTTATCTGGCTCGGCACGGAGGTGGGGCTGGTTCGCTTCGATGGCAACGGTTTCATGCTGTTTGATCAGAACTCGAAGCCCGGGCTCCCTGGAAACGATGTGCGCTGCCTGCTGGCCACTGACGACGGTGCGCTCTGGATCGGCACCAGCGATGGCCTGGCCCGGCTGAACGATGGCGCTGTGACGACCTTTACTACGTCAAACGGCCTGCCGGGAAATTCGATTCGCTCTTTACATCCTGGACAGCAGGGAAACGTCATCGTCACTACGGACATTGGCGAGGTTAGCGTGGAAGGATCACGCTTCGAGTCTGTGCACCATGCCAAGCTTCAGGGAACCGGAGTTCTTTTCGAAGCAGATTTAGCGGACAAGGCCCATGTAGTTGTCCACAGGACGACGCTTGAAGTAGACATGAACGGCCACGCAGCAGCATTGGATTGCAGGCAAAGACTTCCCCGGCACACGTATTCAGACTGCCTACGCCGATCATGCCGGCGCCCTATGGATAGGCACCAATGCGGGTCTCGTCCGTTCCCTCTCCGGCAAGTTCGACCGTTTCCCGGTGACCGATCCGCTGGCTTCGGCATCCATTCTCGCGGTTCTTGAAGATCATGAAGGCAATCTATGGGTGGGCACTGAAACCGGAGGGCTCCACGTTCTGCGCGATGAACGCTTTCGTACGCTCGGTACGCGGGACGGACTCTCTTCCGACGCCACTACTACGGTCGTTGAGGACAACGCCGGAACGCTTTGGGTGGGAACGAGTGGAAGCGGACTTGACGCCATCTCCCGTAATGGAGCTTCGATCAGCCGAGTGAAAACCCTGCAGGTGAAGGATGGTCTTTCGAGCGATATCATTCTTTCGCTCGCAGCGGCGCCGAGTGGAGATCTCTGGGTCGGCACTCCCGATGGGCTGAACCGCATTCGCAGAGGAGTCGTCACATCGTTCACGAGTGCCGATGGCCTGCCTGACGACTTCGTACGTTCCCTGCTTGTGGATGCGGATGGCTCGCTGTGGATCGGCACGCGGCGTGGTCTTGCACACTGGATCGGCGACGGCGCTCACATTGACACCTTCACACAATCGACCGGCCTCGGCAGCGACTTTGTCGGTGCCATGGCGCGCGATATCCACGGCGACCTGTGGGTATCGACGCTTGCCGGCCTCTCTCGCCTGCAGGGCGCACCGCAACCCAGCATATCCAATTTCACGTCGGCAAACGGTCTCTCAAGCAATGTGATTACTGCATTGCTGCCGCGTAGCGATGGGACTTTGCTGATCGGCACGCAGGACCACGGATGGAACATCTGGAACGGTCATGGCTTTTCTTCGGTGGAAGAATCCGGTTTGAATCGCACGACCATCCACGCAATTCTGGATGACGAGCGCGGGCACTTATGGTTCGCCACCGAAAATGGAATCGCGCGCTGCGACTGCAATATGGCCGGCGGCTGCTCGCATTGGATAGAGTTTGGCCCTGCAGACGGGTTGCGTGGACGGGAGATGGCAACGAACAGCCACCCGTCCGCGTGGCGCACGCGTGACGGTTGGCTGTGGTTTGCAACGCCGAAGGGATTGGTTATCGCCGATCCTGCCCATTTTCCCGTAAACAGCGTGCCGCCACCCGTGGCCCTGGTGCGTTTTGCCGCCGACGATGTGGACCAGCCGTTGCATGGAGCGGACACTTTGAAGGTTTCGGCAGGACATAATCACTTCCAGTTCGACTATGCCGGGCTCAGTTTTACTGCCCCCAGAAGGTGCGCTACCGGTACATGCTTGAGGGGTTCGATCATCAGTGGACAGACGCCGCCGCCCGCCGCTCTGCCTACTACACCAACATTCCGCCCGGCACTTACACCTTCCGCGTTCAGGCGTCGAATAACGACGGCGTCTGGAATACGGACGGCGCCGCATTCGCATTCACCTTGCGGCCTCATTTCTACCAGACCATCTGGTTCTACATTCTGCTGGCGGCGCTGGCTGCGGGAGTCGTCGTTCTGCTGCTGCGTCTGCGACTGCTGCGCGCCGAGCGGGAATTCCGCGCAGTTCTGGCTGAGCGTAATCGCATCGCCCGCGAGGTTCACGACACGCTGGCGCAAGGTTATGTCGGCGTTTCGGTTCAGCTTGAGGTAGTGTCAGAGCTTCTGCGCTCGAACAAAACTACAGACGCCATCAAGCACCTTGACACTACGCGCCAACACGTCCGTGAAGGACTTGCCGAGGCACGCCAATCCATCTGGGCGCTGCGCTCGCAGGACAGCGGCGAAAATACGCTTCCGGTGAAGCTGCGCCGCTCCACTGAACAGGCCAGCGCGAACGGTGTTGAAGCGACGTTCAGCCTGTACGGTGCCTATCGTTCTATGCCGCCGGGAGTGGAAAGGGAATTCCTGCGCGTGGGGCAGGAAGCCATCCATAATGTGAAGAAGCACGCCGGCGCAAAGCATCTCAATGTTCAGCTCGAATACGGACCGGCCGAGATCGCATTGGAAGTGCGTGATGATGGACGCGGTTTTGAGATGAGCAATGGATTCCAGCCGCCGCCGGGTCACTTCGGGCTGACGGGAATGCGCGAACGCGCAGATGCCATCGGCGGCACCCTCGAAGTGACGAGTGAACCGGGCATCGGCACAACGGTGCGTTTACAGGTAATGACACCGAAAGAAGCAAGGGAAAGATCGGGGGAGTAATGGCGGCACAGGAAACCATTCGCGTTCTGGTGGTGGAAGATCATCACGTGGTGCGACAGGGTCTGGTGGCCCTGCTGAATGTGGTGAACGGCATTGAAGTGGTAGGCGAGGCGGCCGATGGCGTCGAGGCGATTGCCCAATTCAGAAAGTGCCAGCCGAACATCACCCTGATCGATTTGCGCATGCCACGGCTCTCGGGCGTCGAGGTCATCCAGCGCGTACGCATGGAGACTCCGCAGGCCCGGTTCATCGTGCTCACCACCTACGACGGCGATGAAGATATTTTTCGCGCGCTGCAGGCGGGAGCGCGCGCTTACTTGTTGAAGGGCATGACCACCGATGATTTAGTTTCAACCATTCGCACGGTGCATGCGGGCCGCTCACACATTCCGCCAGCCATTGCGCAGAGGCTGGCCGAACGTGTCGGGACGGAGGAGCTGACTCCTCGCGAGTTCGATGTCCTGGAGCAGATCGTGCACGGTAAAAGCAACAAGGAGATCGCCACGGAACTCGAAATTTCCGAAGCCACCGTGAAGACCCACATCAACAGCCTGCTCGGCAAACTGGGCGTAACCGACCGAACACAGGCGGCTACTGCCGCGATCCAGCGCGGGATCGTCACCCTGGAATCTCTGCGAAAGCCAAAGGCGTGAACAAGGTGATCATGAAACGAATTCTTCTGCTTGCTTTTTTGGTTGCATCCGTTCCGAGCCTTGCAGGCGCACAGAAATCAGCGTGGCGACAGGCGACGGATACGGAATTGGCGACGCTGCTGCCTGCGCGCGCTCCGGTGATCAAAGAGCACATTGAGACCGAGATGCGCACGGCCAGCGGCATTGTTAACGGCCGGGGACGCTACATTGCGGGAGTGGTCCTGATTACCGCGGGCTACAGCGCCGAGGGCAAGTACTCGCACTTCCTCGTCGTGCAGGCTCCAATTCGGCTGGGCGGCGTAGATCTGAAGCCGGGTGAATTTGTATTCGGCTATACGCACGAGGGGCGAAGTTCTGAAAGTGCATTTCAACGATGCCGCAACGGGTGCGCTGGTTGGAACGACCGACGCGCACTTGATGCCTTCGATCAAGGGAGTGACCGAGATTCACATCTGGCCGCCGGGGACCAAGGCTGTCGTTCAAATCGGTCGTTTCGGAATCCCATATGAGCTGAGTGAGAAGTAGGGTAGTGCGGTCGTGGATCCGTCGGTACGGCGTGAGCGGAGGAGATCATGGCGTGGTATCTGATTGGCGTGGCAAAGGGCAACCGATTTCAGCGGAAGGTCGCGCCGCAAGGAGTACTGGTACTTCCAGCTCTTCAACGCCATCGTCATGATCTTTCTGGGCTGTTTGCTTTTGCGTTTTCTGGCCAGGGAAAACCGGCCATGGATCCCATTCGGCTTGATGTTCACTTACGGATTTGTGGTCTTTGTTCCCGCCCTGGCCGTCACCATCCGGCGGCTTCACGACATTGGAAAAAGCGGCTGGTGGTACTGCATTGCCTTTGTTCCGTTGTCGGTGGTCTCATTCTGTTCGTGCTCACGCTGCTCGACAGCGATCCCGAGCGGAATGAATATGGCCCGAATCCGAAGGTGTCGGGCCATGCCAACGTTGTAATCTGATCCGCTTGTGGACACAGCAACGTCGAAGTTCGTCGGTCAGCATGAACACGAAGGCCCGCGTGATGCGGGCCTTGCTGTCAGTGGAAAGGGAGGGATTATTTCTGCGCTGTCAGCAGCGGCTTTTGTGCCGATGGAGCGGCTGGATTCACCTGCGCATTGAGAAAGTCGGTTAGATCATTCACATCCTGATCGGTTCCAACCATCGGCGGCATGAAGTTGCGATAGGGTGAATCATGCTTGTTGTCATGCAGCATCACAATGAAGTTGTCGATGTTGGCGCGATCGCGGCCCTCGAGCAGATGAGCCAGTGGCCGATAGCCCTGCAGCGTGTGGCAGGAGCCGCACTCGCCGCGGAAGATCGCCTCGCCGTGCGAGTAGCTCGATGTCGACCCATTCCATACCCAGTTCGAATTGGCGAGATAGCCCTGCGTATTGATCTGGCTCACGTAAGGCACACGCACGCCATTGGAGTACATCCAGCGGCCGATGACGTAGGGCTTGCGCAGCATCTCGCGCGAGTACTCACCCGCGCCCGTTGCCATGAGGGCCAGCAGCAGCACCGCGATGGCGTGCGCCAGGTTGAATTCGATCGGATTGCGATATGCCAGAAAGTACGCGACGCAGACAATCGTGGCCGAAGTGACGATGATGATCAGCGCCATACGCGTAACCGTCGAGAATGTGCCGGAATTGATGGTGTCGATGCCCAGGGTGAGCAGCGCGTGCTGCGAAGCGGGAACCATGATGTAGTACCAGATCATCAGGAATGGCATGGCCACGAAGGAGGGCACCAGCCACTTCACGCTCCATTTCACCTTACTGGTCTTGAGCTCGGGATGCTTGTCGCCGTCAATGCGGCTGGCAGTGATCAGCGCCCAAATGCCTGCCAGCGAAGCGCAGACGCAGGTGCGGAGCAGCAGGCTTGGCCAGTACGTCGGATTGAAAAATGCGTTCCAGAATTTGCTGGCTTCGTGGCCCGTGCCCGCAACGCCGATCCAGGTATCGCCCGGCGTAAGCATGAAGGAGAGAATGCCGTTGATGATGATGAGCGTGCAGGCGGAGGCGCCAGCATAGACCCAGCCGACTTGCAGGTGGAGCTTTTCGGGAATGCGATTCCACGTGTAGTAGTAGACCGCAATGGTGGTCAGCTCGACCATGAAGAAGACCCACTCCATCGCCCAGCCAAAGACGAAGTTGTGGATGAGCGTGCTGGTGGCTTCGGGATGCGTCAGGCCGATTGCGAACCAGATGCCTACGCCCGAAACGGTCCCGAACACCGCTGTGAGAACCAGGAAAAACTTCGAGTGGCTCGCCAGCTGTTTCAGCCAGTCGGCGCGCAGTTCAGTATCGGTCATGCGCATGTGCCTTGCGCTCGGCCAGCGGCAGATAGAAGCCGCCGCCCACGGCAAACTGCGAAATCATGACGTGGAAGATGGCGATCATACCGATCACCCAGCCCGATCCTAAATGCGGAATGTCCCAGAATGGATAGTTCATTGATAACTCCGGGAGTGGACAGTGAACAGTGGACAGTGGACAGTGATGCAGTTGCTCTTGTTCAGGCTCTGAGCTTTCCTAAAATTGTGAAAATCATTCTTCCGACCTCGTGCGCGAGACCTCCGGCTTGATCTATTAGCTTTGGATCTCCCAACGTTTTCAGCTTGTCGTTCATCGTGGATCCACTAGAAACTGCACACCGCATTGAGCAGCCCTTCTTCACGCGGAAACTTTTGAGTAAGCTTGTAAATAACGAGTGTCAGTTCCATCGATCTTTGCCAAACCTGCAGATCGCGGAAGGACCGCACTCTCGTAGTCGATAGTTCACTCATCTCCGTTGTTCCCATTCACTGTCCACTGTCCACTGTTCACTGTTCCTACCGAATCGTCCAATAGCCGATGGCGGTCGTCGCCAGGAGCGCGAAAACTGCGATCAGGCCAAAGTAGTGTGCGGCGCGGCTGCGTTTTCCGGAGTCGTTGCTGGTGTCGTAAAACGGGATCATTACCCACAGCGCGATGCCGATGGTGAACAGCAGAATGCCTGCAATTTCTCCGGGTTCGCCCTGCAGCCACTTGACCAGCCGAGCAGTTTCAGCATCTCGAAGGGGCTCATGAAGTACCACTCGGGATGAATGCCGATCGGAGCGGGAGCAAGTGAATCAAACTGCCTGCCGAGTGCCATGGGAAATACGGATGCGAGCAGCGCAAGAATGTTCAGCGAGATAAGCCACATGGCGAGATCCTTGCGCAGGAAGTTCGGCATGAATGGCATGGTTTTGCGTTCGCGTGCGGGCTTGGCTTCTTCGCTGGGCGGCGCGGCGTTTCCGTGCTTCTGCACCAGCCACAGATGGAAGCCGAGGAGCGGCAGGAACAGCGCGGGCAGCACGACTACATGGAAGGCGAAGAAGCGCTGAACGGTGAATTCGCTCACATCGGGTCCACCGCGCAGCATGCTGGCAATCGCCGGACCGATGAACGGAATCGCAGCCGGAATCTGCAAGGCCAACCTTGGTGGCGAAGTAGCTCAGTTCATCCATCGGCAACAGGTAGCCGGAGAAACCGAAGACCGATGCGACCCCCAGCAGCGCCATTCCGCTCAGCCAGCCGAATTCGCGCGGCTTGCGATAGGCCTTCATGAAATAGACCGAGAACATGTGCACGAGGATCGAGAACATCATGAGGTTGGCGGACCATGCATGCGCGGAACGAATGAGCCATCCAAAGTGCATTACATACGTGATCTGGCGAACTGATTCGTACGATTCTGCCCCGGGCCGGAAGTACACAAGCAGCAGTACGCCTGTGAAGCACTGCACCAGGAAGAGGAAGAGCGAAATTCCGCCCCAGTAGTACCAGAAGGATTGGGCGTGCACGGGGACGGTCTTGTTGCGCGCAAAGGCGGCGAGATCGGAAAGGCCGAGGCGCTCATCAACCCAGTCATAGATTAAAGCGGTCTTTGTAGTCATGCCTTTTGTCCTTTTGCTTTATGTCCGCGACACTTCAACGCGAGTTTTCACCGAGACAACGTTGAATTTCTTGAGTGGCTTCGGCGGAGGACCACTGACATTTGCGCCTGTGTAAGCGTTGTAAACGCCGCCATGACAGGCGCAATGAATGCGGTCGGCCTGCGGCTCGTATTGCACCGTGCAGCCAAGGTGCGTGCACACCGCTGTGAGGGACGCCCACGTGCCGTCGGCATGGTGAATCAGCATCGCCGGCGATGTGCCGAACTTGAACATCAGCACCGAACCTGGCGGCAGCTTTTGCGCATCCTTAAGCGAAACTTCCTTTACCGCGGTCGCGCTGGAGGCCATTTCTTCAGGCGATGCAAGGTAGCGATAAATCGGGTAGGCCAGCGCGGCCGTGTAACACAGGCCGGCCGCGCCTGCAGCCACCAGGAACGCACGGCGCGTGGACTTCTCGGCTTCTTCGCCGGGCTTGATTGTCGGTTCTTCCAGAACAATATGCGAGCTCATAGCGCCGCTCCTTCCATCGGCTTGTGTGCGCGTGCCACAACCGAGATCAGCCATCCGACCACGCCTAGGCCGGCAACAAACAGCACCAGGAACAGACCGACTACACCCCAGTTCGTGACGACCGTGCGATTCCAGACATCAAAGCCCTTCGCGAGCAGCGAAAGATCACGAACCCCATCGCGGAAGATCACGAGGGAGAGTTCAATCAGCAACGCGAGCGTGGCGGCAACCCATCCGAACCAGTTCGCAGAGATCTTTGCGAAGCCGGCAAAAGCGGCGCCGAGTACTGCAACGACCACCAGCGCCAGCCATCCATAGCCCGCAAACGACGCGAAGTGATAGAGCGGATGCGTTGACAACCCAGCCTTGACCGCATCGGGCTGTACACGCGCGGCCCAGATTCCGGCCGCGAGATAAACGAGGCCAAACGCGGCAGCCAATTTGCCACCGAGGCCGGCGACGAAGCGTTTCTCATCCGTCGTAAACGTGCTGCGACCCGCCAGATAGACCAACCAAAGTCCACCGATGAACAAGCCGCCCGCCATCATCAGCAGCCACCGCGGCGTCAGCGTGGGATCACTCGGAGGCAAATAAGCGCCAAGTGCTGAGGCCGAATACATATCGCGCCACACTTCCGGTCGCAACATCAGGGTCATGTTGGTCGAGAGCATCCGCGCGATATAGCCGGCAAGAAGCCATGCTGAAAGGCCAATCCACCAGGCGGATTTCCCTGCTTCGAGCCGCGCCGAGAATTGGTAAAGCAGCCAGTAAGTCAGCGTAAGCACCACAATGATGGAGATCCAGTACACGCCGATCAACACGCTGGACGTGTAGAGTGCGCGCCCGTAGAGGACCTGCGCAAACAGGAGCGGCGGAACGCCCAGGTTGATTACATAGGTCATGACGACGGTCAGCCGCTTCGCCAAAGCGCGCGCGGTGACCGAGGCATGCGGCGAGTTACGGAAGAGGCTGAGCAGGACAGCAATCAGCAATCCCCCCAGCAACATCTCCACCGCAACAAAGTGCAGTGCCAGCGTCACAATATGAAGCAGCTTGATCAGCCATATCGGGGCGGGCAGAGGAATGGGATCTACAGCAGGGAACGATTGCATGAGGTCGTTAACAAGCCCCTTTCACGGTTAAGCACCTTATCGGCGCGGGAACAATCCAAACAGGATCGCGATTCGATCGGTCGTTTTTGCGCGAAGACGGACTGCATTTTGGACTGTTTTTCTCCAATTGAATTGAAAAGACAGAATTATCTGATGAGCCATCGAAGGTCTGTGACGGTGGATACATTCGTGAGTGACTCTCTCGGCTACTCTGCCCTCATCCCGCTCCGAAACTGGACCTCCAAGGTCCTGTTAGCGTTGAACGAAAGGACGACGCATGGAACCGATCAGCTCAGAACGACCCGACCGTCGAGAAGTGCAACTCATCGATGCAACTGACCCGCGCCGCCGACTACGCGGTGCGCGTAATGATTCACCTGGCGACTCTGCCTGCGGATGAGCGGGTTCTTCTGCCCGATCTGGCCCAGGCCGCTTCGGCTCCGGAGAGCTTTCTTTCGAAAGTGATGCAGGCGCTTGCACGAAAAGAGCTGATCTCTTCGCGGCGCGGGAAGCGGGGTGGCTTTGCCATTCTGCCGCGCGGCCGTGAAGCTACCATGCGGGAAGTGATCGAAGCCATCGACGGTCCCATCTGCCTCAACGTCTGTCTCAATGGTGGAAAGGACTGCGAGCGCAAATCCTGGTGTCCGGCTCACCCGGTCTGGGCCCGCGCACAGCGTGCCATGGTTGACGTCTTGATGAGCGTGACGGTCTCTGCAATGGCGGCAAAAACACCCCCCAACCGCTCGCCCGACCTGATACCATCCATCAACGAACCCAGCTGATCGCGGGCGCCGTCACTCCGGTTGCAAATATTTCTAGCGGCTGATCGAAACCCCTGGTTGATGTCGGTCCGATTTCAGCATCCAAGTATTTGAGGTGATTTGAGATGCGTGGAAGAATGATTGTGGCGCTGATGGGGATTGGGCTCCTGGCATGGGCAACCGGATGCAAAAAGCAGATTGACACGGCGGAGTTCAAATCCGCGATCAACAACTCCTTCGCGGGCCGCCATGAGTGTGTCTGGCCCGAACCAACCAAACTGCCTGCCGAGGTCGACACTTCCAAAGACGAAAAGACCCGCGACTACGACGCGCTACTCGATGCCGGCCTGCTCGTCCGCGGAACGGCGGAGAAGAAGCGCTTTCTGGTCGGCTCCAAACAGGTAAATCAATACGACCTTTCCGACAAAGGGCACAGCGCGTGGACTCCCGACCCCAATCAGCCGGGTTACGGCAACTTCTGCTTCGGCCACTTCAACGTAACGGCCATCAACAGCGCCGTTCCGAACGACCCGTCGAACCCCACGCAGTATACGGTCAACTACAGCTACGAGGTGGAAGGGATTCCGGGCTGGGCCAGCACCCCCGAAACCATGAGGACCTTCCCCAAGATCGCCGCCGACACGTCGATCCAGGCAGGCACCGCCACCCTGATCAAAGGCACCGGCGAAGGCTGGGCAGTCGCACCTCCTTCACAATCCGCGCAGTAGCCGGCAATGAGGCAGCACCTCCTCCGTTCGGTTGAGAGACTGCTCTGCGCGCAGTTCCGTATACTTGCCCCATGTTTCCGGTGAAGCGCGCTTTAAGTCTCTCGGCCGTCGTAGTGACGGCCCTGTCTGCAACGGTCTACGCACAGATCTACGCACAGACTGCAACCCCGCCCGCAGCGCAGCAGAAACCCGCCGACGCTGCGCACGGAGGGGACACCAGTTCGCCGCACCAGATCCAGCTTGATGACCAGCACCGCGTGATCACCGCGGGCGGTTTCGTCAAAACTGGCCCGGTGGTCTTCGAAGATGTCTCGGAAAAGGCCGGGCTCGCCAAATGGGCATACAAGATGGGTACGCCCGCCAAGGACTACATCATCGAGACCAAGGGCTCGGGTGTGTGCCTGCTGGACTACGACAACGACGGCTGGCTCGACATCTATCTCGTCAACGGATCGACCGTTGACGCGCTCGGCGGCAAAGAAGCGGCGCCGCATGCCGCTCTCTTTCACAATAATCATGACGGCACTTTTACGGACGTGAGCGAAAAAGCCGGTGTCACCAATGGACGCTGGGGGTTCGGATGCGCTGTGGCCGACTATGACAACGATGGCTGGCCCGATCTCTACGTCTCCAACTTCGGGAAAAATCGCCTCTACCACAACAACCACAATGGAACGTTCACCGATGTTGCCGAGAGAGCGGGAGTGACGCTTGGCAACTGGTCTACGGGCGTTACCTGGGGCGACTACGACGGCGATGGACGGCTCGATCTGTTTGTCGCCGGCTACCTGCATTGGGACTGGAACAATCCTCCAGCCAAGGGCGGGGAAGGCGGCTCCAGCAATTCGTTCTGCACATTTCGTGGTGAGGCCACGGCCTGCGGTCCACGCGGCCTGAAGGGCGAACCTGACCACCTCTTCCACAACAATGGCGATGGGACATTCACCGACGTAAGCGAGAAGGCAGGCGTCGCCGACAAGCCGGGTTACTACGGCCTGGGTGCCGTCTTCGTCGACATCAATAATGACGGCAAGCCCGACCTGCTGGTCGGGAACGATTCCACGCCCAATTACCTATATATCAACAAGGGCGACGGCACTTTTGAAGACGTGAGCTACGCTTCAGGCTTCGCGCTTAACGAAGCAGGGCGCGAAACCGCATCGATGGGCATAGCCGTCGGCGACTTTGAGAATAACGGCATGCTCGATGTCTTCAACACCACGTTTTCTGACGACTACAAGCCGCTGTATCGCAATGAAGGCGATGCAAACTTTACTGATATCAGTTACCACGTCGGCCTTGGTGAGGTCACTGTCCCCTTCCTGAGTTGGGGCGATGCGTTCATGGACTATGACAACGACGGCTGGAAGGACCTGCTGATGTCGGACGGCCACGTCTATCCTCAGGCCGACAAATACAGCTGGGGAACAAGCTGGAAAGAGCGTCCCATGCTCTTTCACAATATGCAAGGCAAGAGGTTCGAGAATGTTCCTGCTGTGGAGGGTACGGGCCTTGCCGATGTGATCGCCGGCCGCGGCATGGCCGTGGGCGACTTGTTCAACGATGGCAAACTCGATGCCGTCATCAACGTGATGGATGGCCATCCCGTGCTTCTGCGCAACGTGAGCGCGGATCATAATCACTGGATTGAGTTGAAGCTGACTGGCGGTCCGAAAAGCCCGCGGGATGCGGTGGGTACAACCGTCTATCTCACTGCCGACGGAATGAAGCAGCGCGAAGACGTGATCAGCGGTGGAAGCTATCTGTCGTCGAATGACATGCGACCGCACTTTGGACTTGGGCAAGCCACCAAGATCGACGACATCGAGATTCATTGGCCCGACGGCAAAGTGGAGCATGTCACCGTGCCCGGCATCGACCGCATCGTCACCATTACAGAGGGCAGCGGCAAATAGGGTCCAATAGAGAGCGGCGATTCGCACGGTGGAAGAGTAATTCTTCCCGGAACTGTTTACTGAGCAGTATTTCCAGGCCGCAGTGATTCGAGCGGCGGCCTAGTGTGTTAATCCAATTCGTCGAGCAAGATTCTCGAAACGTGGATCAGACCGCATCGAATCATAGGCAGGGTCGACATTCATATAGGTCGTAAAATTCATTCGCGACTCATAGTTTCGACCTAGCCACTCCAACGCGAGATCCTTCTCTCCAAGGCGCGCATACACCTGGGGGATGTCGAATTCTCCAAAATTCCGCCCCGTCTTCTCGTTCGCTTTCTGAATCTGCTGCCAGAATCCCTTCGGCCCATTTGCCGCATAGGCAGCGGTCAAAGCAATCTTGCCTGCTGCCGCCAGCTTCGCGCGTTCCCCGCCTTCCAGCATCCTCGCTTTCGTGATCTCTGTGATCGCATCCGGAAACTGCCCCCGTTGAGAATAGAGCCACGCAAGCCAGTAATGCGTGATGAGGAAGTCCGGGTAAAGCGCGACCGTCTTCTTATACTGAATCAGTGCATTGTCATACTGGCGCGCGTAGAAATAGTCGAGTCCGAGGTATGAATTGAAGATTGGAGAAAGGGGGTCAAGCTCAAGAGCCTTCTTGATTTCGGCGATGGACTGCTCTGATTTGCCGAGCGGCGTGAAGTAATAGTTTGCGAGGAAAGAGTGAGTCAAGGCGCTGTTGGGGTTCAATTCGATCGCTCGCCTGAGTTCCCTGTCAGATGCTTGCCAGTCAAATTCAAAATCCGCCTTTTCAGCTCCAAGAGCGGCGTGAGCCTCTGCAAGGTCATCATCCAGTTCCATGGCTCTCTTCGCAGCCGAAGCCGCAAGGGGAAAGAAATGTTCCGGCGAAAAGATCGACAAGGCAAGATATGCATTCGCCAGCTGCGCATAAGCAGGCGCAAATCCAGGATCTTTTTGGGTCGATTGTTCGAAGAACTCGACACTCTTGTTTTCGTCATCGTATGTTCGCTTGTTGAGGAAGTAGAGCCCCTGCAGGTAGGCCTCATACGACTCGGTGTTGGGCGCATGCTTCCTGGCCAGACGGGCTCCGCGCTCCGGCTCAAGCTCGATTTGAACCTGCTGAGCGATGGCCGTTCCGAGCTCGCTTTGCAGTGCCAGAAGTCCGGTAACCTCGCGCTCGTAGTTGTGCGCCCACAAATGCGTCTGGTCGTTCACGCGAATGAGTTGCGCGCTCACCCGGGCTGTTCCACCTTCTCGCCGGACGCTTCCTTCCAGAATGTAGTCAGCCCCAAGCTCGCTCCCGATCTGGGCGATCGTCTTGCCGGTGTGCTTGTAAGCCATCGCGGACGTACGTGCGATTACGCCCATCTTCTCGGGGTTCAGTTCGCCGAGGTCTGTGATGGTCTCTTCGGTCAGGCCGTCACTGAAATACTCTTGGGCGGGGTCGTTGCTCAAATTCTGGAACGGAAGAACAGCAAGCATTTTCCTGTGGCCGGAGTCCGTCGGCGGTGCTACCGCACGCCCTGTTGCGCGCGCGGTATGAAGCCACCATCCCGCCGACCACTGAAACAGCCAGAGCAATGACTGCAAAGCCTGCCCATGCCAATCTTTTCGAGGAATCGGGACGGGACAGGAGATGGGGCCGTCCGCTCAACAACGCCTTCGGGCGAGAGTGAGGCGACTTCTTGATCCGGATCCGAGCGCATGCCCCGAAACGAATCGCACGCTTTCCGCAAAGCGATAGCCTCGGCCGGGAAACGTCAGTATGTATCGATGATCCTGCGGGGTTTCGCCAAGCGCCTTTCGCAAAACGGAAATGTGCTGCGTCAGGTTTGATTCTTCGACAAAGCTGTCTGGCCACAAAGCCAGCATCAGATCATCCTTCGAAACCACCTTGTCGCTGCGCTCGATAAGGACTTGCAGCATTTCGAAAGCTTTTGAAGTCAGGGTTACGGGCTCGCCATCCCGCAGCAGAATCTTTCGGGCAGGGTCCATTCGGAATTGACCAAACTCGTAAAAGCCTCTGGAGTCTTTACCCATCGTCTCCACCAGCAGATCAGAAACCCAGCGCTAAAGAACGCCTCAATTGAAACCGGGAGTCTCGCCATTGTCGTGTACGCAGGCGACGCGCGCAATCCTTCCTGCGCCCCTTCAGAGGGTGCTGGAGAGATGGAAGCCCTAATTCCCTATGTCCGATCCCCACGCCATCTAGCCGTCCAGTTCCTGCCAAATTTTTGCACATCCATAAGTTATAGGCCAATTCACAACTATTCAGGAGAATTGAGTTCGCCGTTCAGGACTCCTCCGCCGCGAAACAGGAAGATGAGGTCGAAATGCACATGTCCTGAAAAGCCTTTCGGCGAGTAGGGAATGCAAAGGAGAAGCAATGAAATACACGTCAGTCATCTCAACGGGTATGCTCGGCCTGCTTGCCGTGTTTGCCGCATGCACGCAAACTCAACGCTACACGGTCTCCGATCTTGGCACCCTGCCGGGTGGCTCGTTCAGCCAGGCGGCCTTTGTCAACAATTACGGTCTCGTGACCGGCATCTCGACTCTCCCCGACGGCACCCAGCACGCTGTCGTCTGGTATCGCGGATCGATTTTCGATATCGCGGCCCACTCCCCGACCGGAACCAATAGTTTCGCGGCTGCAGCGAATGAATGGGGACAAGTCCTTGTTCAGGCTGAGACCAACTCGAATGACCCCAACAACGAGAATTTCTGCACCTACTTCACGGGTCACGCGTGCCGGGCCTTCGTCTGGCAAAACGGCCACGCTACTCTTCTACCCACGCTCGGAGGCACCAACGCCACCCCCACCATGATTAACAATCGCGGCCAGATCGTGGGCATCGCAGAAAACAGCGTGCACGATTCTTCCTGCCCAACTCAACCGGCCATCACCGGTAGCGGGCCTCTTACGCTTGATTTCGAGGCCGTTCTCTGGGATGACGGGTCCAGACACATTCGCGAACTGAAACCACTACCCGGCGACAGCGTCGGAATGCCGTTCTGGATCAATGAACTTGGACAGGTAGTGGGCGGATCGGGATCGTGCGCCAGCAGCATCCTTCCCGGACCGGCCGTCACACCCCATGCGGTGCTCTGGGAAAATGGCACCGTTACCGACATGGGCAACCTGGGCGGATCAGTGAATACCGGCATACCGGGGATCGGAACAATCGCCCTGGGGATCAATAATCGTGGCCAAGCAGTTGGAGCAGCTGCGCTCCCCGGCAACGAGATCGGTCATGCTTTTTTGTGGTCCAAACAGCTGGGCCACATGCTCGATCTCGGCACGATTGAGGGAGACGTCGTCAGCGCAGCTCTTGGTATCAACGATGAGGGCCAAGTGGTAGGCGCCTCCTCGGATGCGGACGGAAATCCCCGCGCGTTCCTGTTCAGTAAAGGCACGATGAGAGACCTGAATGCGCTTGGTACCGCCAGACGCGCCTATCTACATGCTGATCCCTTATGCGATCAACAGTGAAGGGCAAGTTGCGGGCTTTGGAGTGACCGGAACCGGCGAAATTCATGGCTTTTTGGCGTCGCCTTGTGCAGTTGACGCAGTCGACGACGCCTGGTGCAGAGATGAATCGGCGAGCATGACCGGCGAACGCCCAGGCCATTCATGACTCAAGATACGCGAGATAGGATTCATCACTCCATGCACGCCGGAATCCTTGGAAGGTTCATCGGACAACCTTGACATGCGAGGTTGCCGATCTTCGATTCATATGGGCGTTCATGGATTCTTGACGACTGAAAGAGCAGCGACGTCCCTGCTCTTTCAACCCAATTTTGGGGTTCGTTCCAAGTTGGTGGTCATCCGGGCGTCATCGGTTGCTGCTCGTCAGGTTCCGGGAAAGCTCCCTGCGCTTGATGCTCTCGCCTCACATTCATCGCATATACTTTCGGCACGCTCCATGTCCGCGAGAAACGAAAAATGACGGTGAAACCTGCAAAGCCGAATATTCAAAAATTGATTCCTGGTGGATTACCGCCGGCCTGTTAATCAACGCTGTTGAATACCTCGTCCACCGCGTGCTTCTCGATCCGCAATGGACAGCCGCATTCGCGGCACTCGGGAAGACCCCCAAGGGATGGACGAGCATCATCCCATCCAATTTTGTGGTAGGCATTATCGGCATCTGGATCTACGCGAAATTCCTCCCGAATTACGGTCCCGGTTATAAGACAGCCCTCCGCAGTGCTTTGATAATCTGGGTGGTCTTCTGGGCGATCCCCATGATGGCTTTACTGCCGCTGGACATCTTTCCAAAATTCTTGCTGTTTGCCACGATCGCGGTTGGCTTGCTGGACAGCATTCTGGCCGTGCTTCTCGGTGCCTGGATCTATCGGCGGTGACGCGCACGGTCGAGAGGGCCCCGGTGAACGCTACGTCGCCATGCTGGCGCAGGCGAGTCTTTGTTGTGCTATGAATCCCGGCTTGGCAATTGCGTTATGAGTGAAGGCTATGCCATAGCGTCTTAATAGCTCGCAGCATTTGACTGCGGCTCACCGCGAGCGCCGCCGGGATCTCCCGCTTCTCGCAACCCGAACTCAAGAACAATCTCCTTTTTCGATATTCAAAGGCGTTTGCGCATTCGATCGCAGACGATGACTGTGTCAGCCGGGACACAATCGTGTTTCCTGAGACACGCACTTCCAGCCTCCATCTCCCCTTAAACCCTTTGCTTTCTTAATCGTGCGTTTGGCCAGCGTCCTGCAATCTCTCTGGGCGTTGGCAAATGAGACGATGGGGGACGCGATGAACGGAATGAGCAAATGGGCGGTGGTGGCGAGCATGGCGGCGGTTCTGGGGGTTGCGGCAATGGGTCAGCAGACAGCCACGGTTCTGACGGCTCCGGTTTCGAAGCGGGTGATCGTGGTGAGCCTGGAAGACAAGAAGCTGGCGCTGGTGGAAGACGGCCAGGTGAAGAAGGTCTATACCGTCGCGGTTGGCAAACCTTCGACACCGAGCCCAACCGGCACATTCACCATCGCCCGTCGCGTCAAGAATCCGACCTATTCGCACAATGGCAAGACCGTTCTGCCGGGGCCGGGAAATCCGGTGGGGACGCGCTGGATGGGGTTGAGCATCAAGGGCTACGGAATTCACGGGACCAATGAACCGAAGTCGATCGGCAAAGCTGCTTCGCATGGATGCATCCGAATGGCGAAGAAAGATCTGGAAGAGATGTACGAGATGGTCAGCGTGGGCGACACGGTGGAACTGGTTGGGCAGCGCAATGAAGAGACAGCGCAGTTGTTCGGCGGCGACCAGAAGCCAGTGGTTGCCGGTGCGCAGGAACCAGTGGTGACGGCGAGCGTTGCACCGGCCCCGACGCACAACAGACGACCGAAGCTGGCCACAGATGGCGTCGCAGTTACTGGGAACTGGTAAGGAAGGTCGGCGATGAATCTGCTGGCGGAAGCCATGAGCGGATTGGGAGCAGCGTTGTTGCCGGTGGCGGCGGCGCTGCTGTTTGAGGAGTTGACGTTTGGCGGGCTGGTCCGGCTGTTGCTTGCTCCATGGCCGGGAGCCAGAAAACACGGGGCACGCGGCGGAAGATCGTCGCAGGCGTGCGGACGGAAAGAGCACAACCACCCCCAAACTAAAGATCGGTTTGTGGGGACCCCGGGAGATTACAACCCGGGGAATCAGGAGGCGGGAAATGATTGCGCTGAAGATGTTGCTGACGATTGCTGGAGTGCTGATGATGGCTGTCGCTGTGGCGATTCCGCTGTATGGCCTGTGGTTGCGGATTCGCTATGCAATGAAAAAGAAGTCGGGCGGAGACGGACTGTTTCTGGAATCCGGCGTAGTTGAACCGGAGCCGGGACCGATTGCGTGGCGCGTGCCCGTGGCGATGGCGCTGGTTGGGTGCCTGCCGCTGCTGATCGCGAACAGCATGGTGGTGGTGCCGAGCGGAATGGGCGGCGTGCGCATCAGCCAGATTGGCGGGACGGAGCCGGGCACGCTGTATCCAGGGCTGCACTTTGTTACGCCGCTGGTGGAGAGCGTGCAGCTATTTGACTTGCGCGATCACCTCTTCACGGCGGGAATTGTCGATGCGGGAAAACCCGGCATCAAGAATGAGATGACTGTCCAGTCGCGCGAAGGACTGAATATCGGGCTGGCGGTGACGGTGCGGTATCGGCTGGATCCGAACAAGCTGGCGAGCGTGCAGGCACACCTGGAGCAACCGGCAGATAAAGAGCTGGTGCCTCCGGTTGTGGCGAGTGCGTGGCGGCAGCTGGCGCCTTCGTACACGGTGCGCGAAATCTTCTCGACGCAAGCGCGAAGAGGTGCGGAACGCGGCGGCGGGGATCATCACGAAGAAGCTGGCAGCGGACGGCATCGTGGTGGAAGAAGTGATGCTGGCGGACATCCAGCTGCCGGAGCAATATGCGAAGGGGTTGGAAGGACTTGCTGCTGAAGGAGCAGGAGGACGACCAGATGGCGGTGGATACCGATATCCAGCAGAAGCAGGTGCGGATCGCCGAGCTGGAAGCCGAGGCCGAGGCGAAGCAGAAAGAGAAGCAGGCCGAGGGCGACGCGCAATCAAAGGTGATTGAGGCCAAGGGCGAGGCGGACGCGATGCAGTACACGCTGCCGCTGAAGCAGAAGCAGATTGAGCAGAGCAAACTCGAAGCCGAAGCGCGCAAGGAAGCGACGATCCAGAATGCGCAAGCCGATGCCGAAGCCAAGGTGATCGACAGCAAGGCCGAGCTGCAGCGGCGCAACCTGCTGGCCGATGCGGAGGCCAGCCGCATCAAGCTGATCGCCGCGGCCAACGCGGAGCGGATGACGAGCGAGGCGGCGCTGCTGAACAAGTCGCCGCTGCTGATCAACAAGATCGTGGCCGAGCGGCTGTCAGACAAGATCCAGGTAATGATGGTGCCTTCGGACGGGAAGTTCTTCTTTGCGAACGATGTGTTCAAAGAGATGGCGAACACTCCGGTGGTGAAGCAGGAGATGGATTCGGAGTCGAGCCGGAGCCAAAGAGCGGGCATTGAGCGCAGGGGGTGGCACGGAACGAGGAGGCGCGGGGAGGGCTGCGCCTCCTCGATACCTCTGGCGGGGCAGACCGTGATTGACCGACGCGCTACGCCGTTAACGATATAATCCGCGCAAAGCTATTGACTAAATCTGGAAGTGTAAAAGCAGATTCTTCGCTCACCACCCCCGAACTGAGAGACGTTCGGGGCCCCGTTCGCTCAGAATGACACTTTCAACTTTTATTGAGAATTTCAGGACCGGACACTGGTAAAGAAATGATGAGGGCGATGAGGCTGATCCGGGCGGTGGCACTGGGGTTATGGGGATTGGCCGGCCTGGCAGCTTGCCGCGCGCAGGCAGTCGCAGACGCCGAGCCGCATGGTCGCAGCCAGCTGCGGAACTGGCGACGCAGATCGCGGACATCCTTGGTCCCGGTCAGGCGCAGGTGACCATTCGCAATCTATCCACGATTCAGGCGAGCGAGGTTCCTGTCGATTCGAAAGTTGATGGAACAGGATTTGAAAGCGCATGGAGTTATTGCCTCGGGCGCGGAGAGCGCGAATGCGATTCGCGTGACCTTGAGCGAGAATGCGCGCGAGCGTTTATGGGTGGCTGAAGTGGTGGAGGGCAGCGAAACGCATGTCGCGATGGTGCATGTGGATGCTTCGATCGACAACGGTATCGACGGCCAGTGCGCGCATGGTGCTGCGCAGCGAAAGGATTGCCGGGCTCTCCAGTCGGATCGGCGGAATTGTACGGGACAACCCGATCCTGGCGGCCGCTGAAATCAATGGCCACTTCCTGGTGATGTATCCGGATCGAATCTCGATCTTCTCTTCGAGCCGCCGGTGCCTGGACAGAAGAGAACACAATCGCGATGGAGAAGAAGCTTGCGCGCGATCCTCGCGGAGTATTGCTGGCGAGTGCTGATGGAGGTGGGTTCACGGCCTACACCCCGGGTACGCAGTGCATCGGGAGCTATTCCCTTCCACTGGCTGGCCCAAGCGCGGATAGTGGCTGGTCGGTTCGCTGTCACGCCAGCGACGATCCGTGGCCGGTGTATCAGAGCGGCGATGCAAGCAGCGCGACACCGTTGAAGGCGTTCTACAACTCCGCTCGCAATTATTTTACCGGCGTCGTTACGCCGGGCATTGGGGTCGATCTGCCGCCGTTTTACGCGGCAGGAATGATTCCGCGCGCGGCAGGTGGAGCGGCGCTGCTGATATCGGGAATCGACGGCAATGTGCAGCTCGTCGAGAACGGCGCCACACGCCCCGTCGCGGGAACTCGCGATTGGGGCAGCGACTTTGCGGTGATGCGCTCGGGCTGCGGAGCAGGCACACAGATCATTGCTTCGAGTTCTGGGGAAGCTGCAAACGACAGCCTTCGCGCATTTGAGATTCCCGCCCTTGAAGCTATTCCGCGAGCAACTCCCTGACGCTGGGCGGAACGGTGACCGCGCTGTGGACGGCGCAGGATGGAAAAAGCGCGTTTGCGGTGGTGCGTAATATGGCGGGCGAATACGAGGTGGACCGTGTTACGGCGCTTTGCAATTAGTGCACTGTTTGCGGCGGTCGCCTTGACGGCGGTGGCGCGCACGCGTCCGCACTATGGCGGCACGCTCCGCGTGGAGACAGCGGGCGATCCCTGGCAGCGGCCGGATGGAATCGCGCGAAGGCTTGTATACGACGGGCTGACGCAATTGGATCCTGACGGCGCATTACGACCTGCCCTGGCATTGACGTGGGAATCGGACGGCAACAATCATCGCTGGCAGTTTCGGCTTCGCTCTGGCGTGCATTTCCATGACGGCTCAACACTGACGTCGGCTGTGGTGGTGGCATCGTTGACGGCTTCCTGCGCTTCGGATTGTCCGTGGACGGGCGTGAAGGCTGTTGGCCCGCTTGTGGTATTCACGGGCGACTCGCCGATGCCGAATTTACCGGCGCTGCTGGCAGGGGATGCTTTCCTGATTGGAACTGGCGCCGATGGGAGAAGGCAACCCGGCGGCGAGGCAAGGCACGGGGCCATTCCAGGTGACGGGATTCAACAAGGACTTACTGACCCTGGCGGCAAATGAGAACTGCTGGCAGGGGCGGCCGTTTGTGGATGCGATAGAGATTCGCGTGCACCGGCCGGTGCGCGAGCAGTGGCTGGACCTTGGCGTGGGGCGTGCTGATGTTGTGGAGGTTCCGGCCGAGGAATTGCGGCAAGCGCAACAGCAGCGGCTCACCGTGTTGACTTCGCCGCCGCTTGTCCTCGTTGCGCTGCAGGTTGCCGAAACCGGTGCTTTGGCGAATGTGAAGCTGCGCGGAGCCATTGCGGCAGCGGTCGATCGCGGCGCGCTCTACAACGTTATCTTTCAGAAGCAGGGTGAAATAACGGCGAGCCTTCTGCCGCAGCGTCTCACGGGGTATTCTTTTCTGTTTCCTGCCGGCAGGGACATGAACAAGGCGCAGGAACTGCGCGGGGGGCTGACGACCGGGCCACTGACGCTGGCACAGAAAGTGATGGCGCGATGCAACTGGCGGCGCAGCGAATCGCGCTGAATCTGCGCGAGGCGGGATTCAACGTGCAGATGGCAGCCCCAGGCGCGCATTATGCCGATTTGATTTTGCGCAAGCTGCCGTCTGCCGGTAGGATACCGGCTGCGGCACTTGAAGAGGTGATGCGAAGCGCAGGCGAGGCAAACCCAGTGACGGATGCGATGCCCATGGCGCTCGTTCAAAGTTGAACAGACGTATCTGGATGAGAAGAAAGCTCATTCCACTTCTTGATTTGCCGCTTGCCTATGCAAATGGTCCGCGGGTGCGCGATCTGCATCTGCGCGCGGATGGTACGCCCGATCTGGCGGATGCTTCGCTGGAGGACACGCGGTGAGCCTGCGGCAGAAACTGCTGTTGCTGTTCTCACTCACGGTGGCGGCCGCGGTTGCGGCCGTGGCGTGGACCGTGCTTGTACGCATCCGGCAGGTGTTTGAAAAGCGCGACCAGGAAGAAACCGCTCTCTTTGTCAGCCAGTTTCAACGCGAGTTTCAGCATCGGTCGGCGGATGTTGCGGCGGCTGTCGATCGCATCGCGGAACAGGAACGCGTGCGCAGCATGGCGTTTGAGCTGGTGCAGTCGAACGATGCCTCACCTTATCTGCATGAAGCACAAGTATTGGCGCAGGATGCGCGGCTGGATTTTCTCGAAATCGTCGGCCCAGACGGAAATATTGTGAGTTCGGCGCAGTGGCCGGCGCGATTCGGATATCCGGAGCCTGCTGCCAATGAAGCCTCGCAAACCCCATTCTTGAAACGCGAGGAGATGCAGGATGGCACCTCCGTGCTGGGCTTGTTTTCGGTGCGGGCGATCCGCGGGGCGGAGCCTGCGGTGAAACTGGTGGGGGGCAAGCGGCTCGATCAGAGCTTTCTTGCGGATCTGCCCGTTGCGCCGGGAATGCAATTGGGACTTTATACCGAAGCGGGCGCCGCGAATGACGTGGGTTCAAACACGAGCGGCGGAAGTGCAGCGGGATTTGATCCGAAGCGGCTGGTGAGTGCGGGTGGAGATGTTCCGGGAGCTGCTCGATTATGCTTCGCTGGTTGATCGGGCACGCAAAAGCGGCCAGCAGGCGAGCGGGATTCTTTACCTGACACCTCGGCGGGAAGACAGCGTGAGCGCAACGGCAATTCCACTGAAGGACTCGGCCGGAAATGTTCTGGCTGTGCTCACGGTAGCAATCTCGCGTAGTGGCCTGGTTGCCGAGCAGCAGCAGATTCGTGCGATTGCCTACGGTGTGGCAAGCGGTGGCATTCTGCTCGCAATTATCTTCAGCCTCTGGATCGCTGCCCGGGTATCGAGGCCGGTGGAGGAACTGGCGCGTGCAGCAGAAGAAGTTGCGAGCGGAAACTGGGATGCGCAGGTGCCAGTACGTGGGCGCGACGAGGTAGCAGTGCTGGCGCGCAGTTTTAATCACATGACGGAGCAGCTCGAAAACCAGCGCGAGAAACTGGTGCAGACCGAGCGCGTAGCTGCGTGGCGCGAACTGGCTCGAAGGCTGGCGCACGAACTCAAGAACCCGCTGTTTCCACTGCAGTTGACGGTGGAGAACCTGGTGCGGGCGCGGCAGCTGCCTGCGGCGGAGTTCGACGAAGTGTTCAACGAGAGCACGCAGACGCTGAGCATGGAGATCGCAAATCTGAAAAAGATCATCGGGCGATTCAGCGACTTCAGCAAGATGCCGAAGCCCGAGCTTGAACGAATCGACGCGCGTGATTTGGTGGCGCGTGTTCGAGCGCTCTACGGAACCGCGAGCGGAGACGGACCGGCGATTCGACGCTCGAGACGATCGTTGATGATCGGCCGATGCCCCTGATGGCTGACCCGGAGTTGCTGCATCGAGCGCTTTCGAATCTTGTGCTGAATGCAAAAGATGCGATGCCGGATGGGGGGACTGTCACTGTCTCAGCTTGCCCAAGAGAAGAAGAAGTTGAAATTCGCGTCGCGGACACGGGCCAGGGGCTTACGCAGGAAGAGTGCCAGCGGCTTTTCACGCCGTATTACACGACCAAGCAACACGGAACAGGACTGGGGCTGGCGATTGTGCAATCGGTGATTGCCGACCATGCAGGTACCATATCGGTGGAGAGCTCTGAAGGAAAAGGTGCGATATTTGTGATCACACTGCCGAGGGCTGAGGGATGAGCGCGAAGATCCTGATCGTCGACGATGAGGCGAACACCCTGGCATCTCTCTCCCGTGCTTTCCGACTGGCGGGACATGAGGCGGTGGTGTGTGACAATGCCGCCCGCGCCTTGGAATTGGCGCAGACCCAGCCATTCGATTTGATCCTGAGCGACGTGGTGATGCCGAAGCGGGATGGGCTTTCACTGCTCGAGGACCTGAGAAACGCCGGGATCGGAACACCCGTTGTGATGATGAGCGGGCAGGCGCATATCGAAATGGCGGTACGTGCCACGCGGTTGGGCGCGCTCGATTTTCTGGAGAAGCCGCTGACGACCGAAAAACTGCTCGTCACAGTCGAAAACGCCATGAAGCTCACGCGCCTTGAAGCGGAGAATCGCGATCTGCGCACCCGCGTAGGCAGACACACGATGGTGTGGACCGGCGAAACGATGCGGCGTGTGATGGCGCAGATTGAACGAGTGGCCGCCAGCGAATCGCGGGTGTGCATCTACGGGGAAACCGGAACGGGTAAGGAGTTGGTTGCCCGGACGCTGCATGAGAAAAGCAATCGTTCGAATGGACCGTTTGTGACGCTGAATTGCGCGGCGGTGCCGGCAGAGTTGATTGAGAGCGAACTGTTCGGACACGAAAAAGGATCGTTCACGGGGGCGGCACAACGGCACAACGGAAAATTCGAGCAGGCGCATCGAGGGACGCTGTTTCTGGATGAGATCGGCGATATGCCGGTGGCGATGCAAGCGAAATTGCTGCGGGTTCTGGAAGAGGGCGAGATCGAGCGCATTGGCTCCGACAAGCCCACAAAGGTGGATGTGCGCGTTGTTGTCGCGACACATCGCAATCTTGAACAGCTTGTGGAGGGCGGCGGATTTCGGCAGGATTTGTATCACCGGGTCGTAGTGTTTCCTCTGACGCTGCCGCCATTGCGCGCGCGATGCGAGGACCTGCCGGGGCTGGTTGAACACTTTGCACGCCAGGTGAGCGCGCAGAACGGCTGGAAACCTGTGCCGTTCAATGCGGAAGCGATTGAGAGTTTGAAACAATACACATGGCCGGGGAATATTCGCGAGCTTCGGAACGTCGTGGAGCGATTGCTTCTACTGGCCGGCGCCGAAGTGAATGCGGAGGATGTGCGCATGGCGCTGCCTGCTATGCGCGCCGACAATTCTGAGCGGACGGGCGCAGGCGAAGGGACGGGGCCACTGGCGCAACGCGTGCTTGCTTTCGAGCGAGAAGCTGTGCTCGCAGAACTCGAACGGCATGGCCGGCATATCACCCAGACTGCCAAGGCTCTTGGCCTGGAACGCAGTCATCTTTACAAGAAATGTGCGCAGCTGGGTATCGATCTGCAGAGCTTACCGGAACGAGATTAATCCGTGTCCGCTAGCGTTGTGTCGCAAAAGTCATTGGCAAAAGTCTGGAGATGCAAAACAGGACGCTAGCGCCTCCAAATCAATTCCTTTGAACAGGCTTCGTTCCGTCCGCATCTAAGGCTTAATGATTGATGTCATCTCGCGGGATTTGCCCATGCTGAGCAGTTGTCAGTCCCCTTCCGGAGAAACAGGCCTGTGATCCTGGTGCTTGCCATTGAGGTCCCGACATGGGCCGTGGTTTTCGCGGCTGATCGCGCTGGTGTTTTTCGTGTCTTCAGTGCTCGGCGGCCTGCTGGGACCGATGCCCCGATACAAGCTGATGAATGCCGAGGAGATGCCGGCGAATGAATCAGATCGGTTTCTAGAAGTCGTAGAAGCCCTCTCCGATGCGGAATTGAATCGGACGGGCGACGTGGAAGTGCTTACGAACGGTCCCTCATTCTACCCGGCAGAGTTGGAGGCGATTCGCGGTGCGAAACACAGCGTGAACCTGGAAGCATACATTTTTGCGAAGGGCGAGATTGCCAGGCAGTATGTTCAGGCATTAACGGAGCGTGCGACGGCGGGTGTGCGAGTGAACTTGGTGATCGATGCGTTTGGCAGCGCAGGCACCGGAAAAGCATTCTTCAAACCCCTGGAGAACGCGGGCGGCAAGGTTCGCTGGTACAACGGGCCGCGATGGTACTCGCTGATGCACCTGGACAATCGCACGCACCGGGAACTGATGATCGTGGACGGCAAGGTTGGATTCATCGGGGGAACTGGTATTGCAGACGAGTGGTACAGCGGAACGCACGGGCAGCCGCGATGGCGCGATTCAGCAGTTCGCATTGAAGGCGAAGCGGTGTACAACCTGCAGGCGACGTTTGCGGAGAACTGGCTGGCCGCTTCGGGCGAGTTGCTTATCGGAGAAGAATACTTTCCGCGTATCCACAATGAACACAAGCTGGTTTCGCTGGTAGTGAACAGCACGCCCACGGTAGGGGGATCGACGCGCGCACGCATTCTTTTTCAGTTGTTGCTGGCGTCGGCAAAGCGGAGCATCTCCATCACGACTCCTTATTTTCTGCCCGACAAAGGCCTTATGGAAGGATTGTGCCGCGCGGTCGAACGTGGGTTGCGGGTGCGCATCCTGGTCCCAGGCCGAAAAAGCGACCATATGGTTACGCGAAGCACAAGCCGCGCCGGATATGGCCCCTTGTTGAAGGCCGGCGCCGAGGTATACGAGTATCAAACTGCAATGATCCATGCGAAGGTGCTTTGCGTAGATGATTTGTGGGTCGTCGTCGGGTCGACTAATTTTGATAACAGGTCGTTCGGGATTAATGATGAAGTGAATCTTGCGATCAGAGATCACTCGGTCGCGGCGCGTTTTGAAAATGACATGAAACTCGACCTGGAGCAGAGCCGGAAGGTGTCGCTGGAGGAGTGGAACCACCGACCCCTCACGGAGCGTGCGACAGAACTGATGGGTTTAGTATTCGAGCGACAACAATGAACAACGGATTGGTTCATTTTCGAATCGCCTCATACAACACACATAAGTGCCGAGGCATTCACGGAACGATTTCGCCGGAGCGGGTGATTCGCGTGATCGAGGAACTCGATGCGGACATTCTTTGTCTGCAGGAGATAGTTGACGCGCCAGGCGGTACTGGCAAATATGACCAGGCACGCCGGATAGCAGAGGCTTTTCCTGAATTAAACGTGGCTTTCGGCAAAACCCGTCCACTACACGGCGGCCGTTACGGCAATGTGCTTATGACGCGGTTCCCCATTCGGGAAATGCGGACGCACGACATCACAAAATCATCGCGCGAAGAGCGTGGAGTATTGCAGTGCGCAATCGAAATCGGACGCGACCTGAACGTAAATGTGTTCAATGTGCATCTGGGAACGGGTTACCTGGAACGGCGGCGCCAACTCGAGGTCCTGATTGGGCCGGAGATTCTGGCACAGCCGAAGTTGAGCGGGCCGCGCATTGTGATCGGCGACTTCAACGAATGGACGCGCGGGATTACAACAAGACTTCTGCAGCAAAACTTCCGGAGCGATCGCCCCATACGAAACAGGCGATCAGCGCGGACGTTTCCGGGGGTGCTGCCGATCCTGAGCCTGGATCACTGCTATTACGAGGCACCTCTTGAGATGGAAGCCACCAAAATCTGGCGAAGCCGCCAGGCCATGATTGCATCGGATCATTTGCCACTGATTGCCGACTTCAGCCTTCCTTCACTTCAAAATGATTAAAGTTCATTTCAAGCCTGACTAGTTTGCGGCCCCGCCATTTGGCACGCGACCCGGAGCGCCTTTCTCGGAGCGTCTCATCTTTCTTGACAACCAGCGAAGCGCTCGCTTCGGCGGGGACTAATCCGGAGCTCCGGTAACGACCCGAGCGACTCATGCTGCGGGATCAGGTCGCTGCGAGGGATGCGGCGATATGCTCAAGGCAATCTGCCGCGATAAGTCGGTAGTGAACCTTGCGGCGCGAGCGAACGATCGAGCGGGTAATCGAATCGCAGAACACTAAATCGGCTGCATTCAAGTTGATCGGAGTTTCCTGAGGTACTAATAACTCTTTCAGCGTATGTCTGTTTCCGAGTTCAGGCGCCAGGAAACTTCGCGCCGTTCTCAGAACACTCTCGCTCACGGATACAATCGCGACAATCGAAGGATTCTGCAATTTGCGGATCACATCGACGTGCTCGCCGGCGCGTGAATGGACAATGCCAATCGCGGGCCTATTTCGCGGGACGAGTGGCTTTATATCTTCTACGAGGTGATTCGCAACCAGCACCTGAGCACCAATAGCTAGACCGGGCTCGTTCGTAAGCTCTTCCAGGGAACAACCCTCGACGGGCCAGCCTAATCGCTCCCGAAGTTCTGCCTTCATGATTTCACGCAGACCCGGTTCCTGCTCCACCACGGGAAGGTGATCTGGTAGCTGGGCCAGAAGGCGCTCGCGTACACGTTGTCTCAGCGCCTGCAGCGTGTAGCCCATGTTTCTCGCCCGCTGGATGCTCTCATTGATCAGTTCGTCAAGGTCATGCGGTTCCGCCAATGGTGCGCCTGAAGCCGTACCCACGACCAACCGGCTCCCTGGGCGTCGCGTAAGCCAGCCTCGGCGCACGAGATCCTGATATGCCTCACTCACGGTGTTGTGGTGCACTTTGCTTTGTCTCGCGAGCGCACGGACGCTGGGAAGTTCCTCGCCAGCGTGAAGCTGACCCGTCGTAATGAGAAACACGACCTGCTCAGCGAGTTGCTGTCGCAGGGGGACGTCACTCTTCTTACTCAGCGCGATTTGCATTGGGCCTTTGCCCTGGTTCCTTACTTCTCAATTACACCATCTGGCCTGGTGTGACAGTCTCTGAAACTGTCACGTGCATAGTGGCTGTTGCGAACTGTTCTACCTATCCTCAGTAAATCGCGGGTTCGCGATCCTGGAGATAGCATGATCCCTTTCGTGATCATTGTCGCGGCTACAGTGCTGTTCTTTATTCTCGAGCGCGTTCTACCTGGGCGTGAGTTGCCGGACACGCCGGGATGGTATTCTCGCGCAGCTTTCCTCAATCTTTGTCAAGTCGGCATCGTTCTACTGGCAGGGGTCGCCTGGGACCGCTGGTTACAATCACGGGCAGTCTTTCACATTTCAGAATTGATGCCGCCATTTCTGCAAGGTCTTATTGGGTGGTTTGTCGGTACATTCATATTTTATTGGTGGCACCGTGCGCGGCACGAGTCGAAATTTCTCTGGAGAGTTTGCCATCAAGTCCATCACAGCCCGGCCCGGATTGAACTCCTGACTGCCTTTTATAAGCACCCGATCGAGATCTTCGCTGACTCCGTTATTGCAAGCGCAATCATGTATTCACTCTTGGGTGCATCTCCAACTGCCGGCGCGTGGTTCAGTGTTTTTGCGGTGCTGGGTGAGTATTTCTATCACAGCAATCTACACACTCCCCATTGGGTCGGATACGTATTGCAGAGACCCGAGCATCATTCCATTCATCATCAATTGGATCTCCACGGGTTCAACTATGGAGACATCACCTGGTGGGATCGCTTGTTCGGTACTTTTCGAGAGACCGATGTTTTCGCTGCGCAATGTGGATTTCCAGACGGCCACGAGCGGAATCTGGGCGAGATGCTTGTTTTTCGAGACGAATACTGAATGACCGTCGCGGTCGGATAGTGCGCAACTCATCGTTCAGTGAGGAGCAAGAAGCCGACTCGGCAGTTCGCTCGCTCAATAGTCAAGAGGAAGATGACACCGATATATCTGCACATTTCTTTCGCGTGAGGTGAAGTTATGACGCAAGACACACGGATCGCTGAATTCATCGACAGAGCTTTGGATGCCGACATTCCGCACCAGTCGCTGCTCGGGGTTCTCGTCGCTAACGGATGGCCGGAGAAGGAAGTCTACATCGCTCTCGCCGAGCATTATCGGCGTCAGACCGGTATCGAAATCCCTCGCAGGGTAGCGGGTGGAGCTTCTTCCAAGGAAGCGTTCTTTTATCTGCTCATCTTTTCTACGCTGGCTACCTGGACAATCGGACTTGGGTGCCTTGCATTCGCTCTGATTGATCGATGGCTGGCGGACCCGCTCTTCTATGGCTACCAGCAGGCTTTCGACACTTACACGATCACCACGTCATTGGCGTCGCTCATCGTAGCATTCCCGCTCTATCTACTGATCTCGCGGACCGTGATCCGAGAGGCAACAGCTCACCCCGAGAAGCTTGATTCCTCGATCAGAAAATGGCTGACTTACATGGCCCTGGTGATCGCCGCCGCAGTCTTCATGGGCGACCTGATCGCGGCGCTCGCTTTTCTGCTGCGCGGCGAGTTGACTTCGCGGTTTATTGCCAAGTCATTCGTCGTGCTGTCACTTTCCGGCGGCATCTTCTTTTACTACTTCGGCGGCCTCAGAAAAATGGAGACCGCTGTCCCGAGGATGAACCGCGACAAGGTCATGGCTGGACTAAGCACAGCGATTGTTGCCCTCATGCTCGTCCTTGGTTTCTCTCAGTCAGGGCCGCCCCGTGTGCAGCGCGACTTGAGAGCCGACAGCCAGCGCGTCAGCCAGCTTTATCAACTCAGCAATGTAATCAGGAGTTATTGGACTTCTCACGGGGCTCAACTTCCGACCGGCATTAGTCAGCTTCCCGGCATTGCTTTCACCGATCCGATCACACATGCGCCTTATGAGTACCGGCCTATGCAATCAAGCCAGTATGAGCTATGTGCGAACTTCGCTCGGGGCAGCGAACACCAAGGCTCCCAAGCCGGACCAAATCCCTGGGTCCATCCAGCCGGACACCAATGCGTCCGAATGGACGCCACCGGCCCAGCTCAGATGCCACAGCAGTACTACGCCTATTGAGTGTTTGAGTGGCGGTCGATCTGCGCAGACGCCGCCACCGCGACTTCCAGCTCGGAACCTCGCGAGGAAGATCAGTCGAGGTCCGTCGAAATTCTGAGAAACAGGAGTCGGGTTGGGATTAGAATCAGCACCATGTCGCGGTTATCCATCCGCCAGGTTGCCCAAGCCTATCTGCTGTCGATCGGCATCTGGACCACTTTCTCATTGCTAACGGGGTGGAATTACCTGATTTTCGACAAGACCGCGAAACTTCATTCCACGCTGGGGGACATGATTCTGTTGGCGGAGGCGCGCGGCATGGCCTTCGCAATTCTCACGCCTCCCATCTTCTATATCGTCGGGCACCATTCGGCAGCCACTTCAAGATGGGCACGTGTACTTCTGGCTTACTTAGTTGGAATTGCGCCTTTCATGGTGATTTTCGCTTCGATCCGATGGTTGATTCTGCCCCCGTGGGATACAAAATTAGGGCATTTTATATCGCGCTCGGCAGCCAGCCCGTTCGCCTATATTCGGGACGACACCGCGGATATCATTACCAATTACCTGGTGATTGTCTTCGCTGCCCATGCATATGGCTATTTTGAAAAGATGCGCCTCCATGAGCTCGAGAGGTCCCAACACGAACAGGCGCTCGCGGCCAGCCAGCTGCAAACGCTGAGGATGCAACTTCAGCCTCATTTTCTCTTCAATACGCTGCATGGAATCTCGACATTGATTGACAGCGACGGAGCCAGTGCAAAGGCGATGATCCTGAGCCTGTCCAGGCTTTTGCGGAGAGCCCTGGAACTTAGCGGTTCTGATCTGGTTCCGTTACAGGAGGAACTGACCTTCATCAACGAATATCTCGATCTGGAAAAGATGCGCTTCGGAGCAAGGCTGGAAGTGACCGAAACCATCGAGCCCGATACCCTTCGAATCCTGGTCCCGCAGATGATTTTGCAGCCACTGGTTGAAAATGCAATCCGTCATGGGATAGCCGGTTCGCGCGAAAAAGGCTGGATCAAAATCGTCTCGCGCCAATCGGATACCGGGCTGGAACTCATTGTCTACAACAGCGTTGGGGATACCAAGCGTCCGGGAAAGGGTGTCGGACTCAAGAATACGGAATCCCGTCTGAAACATTTGTATTCAAAGGAAGCGACCTTTTCCTTTGAAATGAATGGGGACCATGGGGCGACGGCAAGCATCTCAATTCCAGCCCTGGGATCAAGTTCTCGATCGTGACAAATTCAAAACGCGAGAGTCTGAGCATACACAGTTTCGCGGAGGTCGGGCATGCGCGCGCTGATCATCGATGACGAGCCCCTCTCGCGAGCAGCATTGGCAAGCGTCCTCGCGGGAAGAAGCGACATAGAACAATTCGACTCAGCGGGAGATGCCGTAGAAGCACTCGATAAGATTTCCGCGGCTAACTACAATGTCCTTCTCGTGGATATCTGTATGCCGGAAACATCGGGATTAGAGTTGCTCGATAGAGTTAAATGGCGCGAAACACCCCTGCCTTCCATCATCTTCGTTACCGCATACGAGGAGCACGCTCTTGCTGCATTCGGCAAACATGCCGTCGATTATGTGCTGAAGCCTTTTTCGAAAGAGCGGCTTGATGCAGCGCTGGATGCTGCAATCCGCAGAAACGCTGGTGAGAGAGCGGCGAAGTTGATCGAACAATTGCCCCGGTTGCAGCAGCGGGTGCAAGAAACGTCTTCGAAGATTGCAATCAAGGCCCAGGGAAGGATTCTGTTTATCGAGCCGGAAGAGGTAATCTCGGTTGAAGCAGATCGCAACTATGTCCTGTTGCGGCGTGAGACGGGCTCCTATCTTCTGCGGGAGTCAATTTCAGTGATTGCAGATAAATTGAAGGCCTTCGGATTCATCCGCATTCATCGCTCCGTTCTCATCAACTCTGCCTACGTCGATGAGATTCAGCCACTGCCGACGGGCGACTATGGACTCCGTTTACGGTGCGGCAAAGAGTACACGGTCACGCGGAGCTACCGGCAGAACCTGAAAGGGATCGCTGCTTCCTGGATCGGGACAGACGGATTCCGCTAAACAGCCCGCTCACTACAGCCACAGAGATTCGCACGCCATCAACTTCGCGCAACAGTTCCATCAAAACGGAAAGCGCGCGAGAATCTATGTTTTTTGGAAAGATGGACTGTGTGATCTGTCCGCAGGGATGAACTTACAATCGAGGAATTCCAGCGCACGCAGATCCGTCACGGACTTACGTTGGTTCGATCCCGGGCGGGCGGAAAGCGTTTCCAATCCCTGTACCGGTTGATTGGCGCTGCTTATACAAAACATACAAAACAAACAACTTGAAGATTGGCACAGCTCTTGCATTCCCAACGACCGAAGGAATCGGGATTTCCCCGTTTCTGAAACGATTCCGAAGTCGAGCTTTGAGGAGAGGTCGCCATGCAGCGGAGCTATGCCATTTTTGCGCAGGTTCGCCAACTCGTATTCACGTGCGCGGCAATTGCGTTCGTGCTGTTCCTTTTTCATCCCGAGCAGATGTGGGGACAAGGAATCATCACCGGCGGCATCAGCGGGACCGTAGTTGATCAAAACGCGGCGCTGATTCCCGGCGCCACGATTACCGCGGTGAACGACGCGACCGGGGCGAGCCTTGTGGGAAAGGCCAATGGCGAGGGAACATTCCTGATCTCGAACGTTCCACTCGGGACGTACACGGTCACCATCTCCGCAGACGGCTTCGGGTCGAGCGCTGTCAAGCATGTGCAGGTTGTGGCGGGGAACGCAACGTCGGTCGGCAAGCAGGCGTTGACATTGGGGACAACTTCGCAGACGGTCGAGGTTACGGCCGGCTCGGCGCAACTACTGAACACCGAGACGGCCCAGGGAGAGGTTGTTCTCGATTCACAGCAGCTTTCAAGCATGCCCGTGGATGGCGGGTTTGACGACGTGGCGCTGGTCGTTCCAGGTGTTGTTGCAACGCACGCTGACAACATGTCGAACACCAATGGTGTGGGTTACTCGGCCAACGGGCAACGCGGACGTTCGAATAACTCCGAGATCGACGGGCAGTCAAATAACGACAACTCGATATCGGGGCCGCAGTTTTTCTTTTCGAACCAGGATGCCATCCAGGAAATCCAGGTCATCACGAACAATTTCAGCGCGCAGTATGGCCGCAACATGGGCTCCGTAGTGAATTACCTCACCAAGAACGGCACTAATCAATTTCATGGGACCGCATTTGAGTATTACCTGGGTTCATGGGGATCTTCGCTGACGCAGGGCGAGAAAGGCACACAATTCGGCTACTGCCCGCAGGGAGTAAGCCCAAGCGACTCGAATCCATGCAATGTGCCGGTCGTTGCTCGCTTCGTGCAGAACAACTACGGCGGAACGTTCGGCGGACCCATTGTGAAGGATAAGCTGTTCTTCTTTGGAAGCACTTATTGGGATCACACCTACCAAGGCGCCTTTACCTTTACTTCCGGCGGAAATGTCTTCCCTGATCCGAATGGATTGAAGCAACTGCAGGCGGCATTTCCAAATAACCCGGGCGTCGCGGCCATGACGCTGAACGGTCCCTATGCGTATCCCACAGGCAATCCAGCGCCGTTTGGCGCCACGTCACTATTGCCGGTAACGGACGGAACTACCACAGCGAATATCGAAGTTTCGCAATACCTGCGCCATGTGCCCAACTACGTGCTCGACCAGGAAGAACTCGGCCGGATCGATTACCAGATGACTCCGAAGGATCGCTTCTACGTCCGCTACATGTACCAGAAGAACCCGACAGTACCGGCCGGCGGCAATTTTGCGAGCGGCGGATATTACGACGTAAATGGGGTCACGCACTCGGTGGGCGGAGATTGGTCCCACATTTTTACTCCAACCGTTGTCAACCAACTTCGCTATTCGTTCCAGCAGTCGACGATCGCCTTTGATGGCGGAGGCGTACCGAGTTGCACGATTGCGAGTTTCGGCAATTGTCCCTCGCAGGTATCGCTCGGTGCAGGTCTCGAAGGATTTGGTTATGCATCCAATTTGCCGCAGGGCCGAGTCGTCAAGGTGACGCAGCTTCAGGACAATGCAAGCTGGAGCCGTGGACGTCATACCATCACGTTCGGCGGCGAGTGGGACTATCAGAACTCGCCCAATGTATTTCTTCCCAACGCGGTTGGGGCATTTAACTTTGCACCGGGTGCGACGAGCATCCCCTTCCGCAATGTGACCAGCGCGGCGATGAATAACGGGATTACTGGATTGCTGGAAGGAATTTCATTTACAGGCTTGACCGCAGGAAGCCCGACTACACACTTTACAGAACCGGACTTCGCACTCTACTTCCAGGATGATTGGAAGCTGCTGTCGAACTTTACGTTGAACCTGGGCCTGCGCTACGAGTTCTTCTCTCAGGGCATCAACATTGTGCACAATCAGAGCCTGGCGCAGCAGACAGGATCGCATCCTTTCTGGAACACGGCGCTTCCTCTATCGGTGACCACTGTCCCGAAAGTTGATTCCTACTTCAAGAATATTGAGCCGCGCATTGGGTTTGCGTGGAACCCCGAGAGCACGAAGAGGCTGGTGGTGCACGGTGGATTTGCGATCAATGTTGATCCCGCGTTTTATAACATCTTTCTCAACATCGCCACCGGTGCTCCCGCTATCAACGCAGGTGCATTTGTCTGCGACGGAATCAGTGTTCAATGCGTGCCGGGCAACGGCTTGACTTTCAGCACAGTGCAGGCTGCGGATGACCAGTTCGTTCCCACCGGCGGCGACCCTCGCGTGAATCCCTATGAAACAGTACCGACTTCCTTCAAGAATCCGATGTCGGAGAGTTATACGCTCGGGGTTCAATACCAATTGGGCAGCGCAGGTGTAGTGGAGGCGCGCTACGTGGGCAACCACGTGTTCCGCCAATTCCAGTCGCTGAACAATAACCCGGATATCCTCGATGTCGAGGCGTCGTTCCCGAGTTATGGCGCCGGACAGGCGGTATGTACAGATCCAACACAAATTGGTTACACGCGGTCGAACTGCAACTTCGGCCTCGTCCAAACCACCGCGAACACAGCCTTCTCGATCTATAACGGCTTACAGACTTCGTTCACGGCGCGCAATTTTCATCACTGGACGGGAACCGCGTCCTATACGTACAGCCGTGCCATCGACAACACCAGCGAGATCTTCAGCACCGGATCGGGCGGAAACACAAATGCTTATGCACAGAATCCCCTTAACTCGGATATCGGAGAGCGCGGCGTCAGCGGCAACTCGTATCCCGATGTCATCGGCTTGCAGATGGGGTATATGGAACCGTGGTTTAATGGCCAGAAAGGAATTCTTGGAAGGATTCTCGGCGGTTATTCTTTCAATGCTTTCTACACCTACAACAACGGGCAACCGTTCACTCCGGAGCAAGCGCTGACAGCACAGTCGCCGTTTGTGAATCCGTCTGATCCGATGGCTTCAACGGGCTTCTGTGATTACAACTTCTCGCAAGTTTTTGGAAATCCTTGCAGGCCGATTCTCTCCAACGCGAAAGCTCCCATCGGCACCGTCGGGATCAATACGGGCGCCGGCTATATCAATTACGTCACGGGTGCGCCAATTTCTCCCTCCGACGTTCACTGGCTCTGGAGCAACCAGTACGAAGCCATTGCGCGGAACAATCCGTTCCCCGGCGTTGGACGCAACACCCTGCGCGGAGACAGCTTTAACGATCTGGACCTCACCGTTGCCAAGAACATCAAGCTGACAGAGCGTTTGACAACGATTCTGCAGATCAGCGCCTTCAACACTCTCAACCGCGGCTATTACGGCACTCCTGATCCGAACATTGAGGATTCTCTGTATCCGACGCTGTATGGGGTTCAAGCCGGCTTCCTGAGCAACTACTATTCCGGAGGCGGCGGCGAAAGCCCGGTTGCAGGTGGCGCCTTTGGAGCCGGCCCCGGGAACCGGAGCATCCAGCTCGCTGCGAAGATTGTTTTCTGATGAGATGCGCCGGGACGCAAGATGCTCCCGATTCGGACGGGTTCGGCGGTGATTCACCGAGGACCCGTCCTTTACGCGTTATGCCTGCCACTTCCGAAATAGTGACATCTGGCTACAGCTTTGCACCCCTCCACAAGAATGTCCCTCAAGCTGCACTCGCAGATGAGCGGCTCTATGAATTGCTGGCCTTGGTGGATGCTCTCCGTAACGGGCGGGCCAGAGAACGAAACCTGGCGAGTCAGGAGCTGACGCGAAGGTTGAAGATGCCCACCGATGCCAAATCCTAATCGTGAACTGCTGGAATTGGCGGCTGAGAGATTGCGCCAACTCCTTCCGGAAATCGTCTTTGTTGGCGGCTGCGCAATAGGTTTGCTGATCGACGATCCGGCCGCCGCGCCGATACGCGGAACCTACGACGTGGACATCATCGCGGAGATTGGCTCCTATGCCGAGTACACCGTGTTTTCCGAGCGGCTTCGCGGTTTGGGATTCAAAGAAGACAGCCGCGAAGACGCGCCGCTGTGCCGCTGGACTCACGGCGCATTGACCTTGGATGTCATGCCATTGGACTCTCAAGTCCTCGGCTTTTCGAACCGTTATGGGTACATATCCGATAAAGACTCGGACACTATGCTGGATGAGTGCGTTGGCCTGAAGTGGTCAGCCGAGATTTCAGAGCGCGAGCAATGAGTAAACAGAATCCGGTATCATTCTGATCGATCTACGAAGCGTGGCAAGCCGACTCCAATCCGGTGGTTCCCGGAGCACTGGATTGGTACCGTGAAGCCAAGGAGATTTACATGAACCTGCAGAACCAAATTAAGGAGTACATTGCCACTCAATCGGAACCCAAACGTAGCGAAATGCAACAGCTGCATCACATTATTTTGGAGTTGATGCCAACATGTAAATTGTGGTTCTTCGATGGAAAAGACGAGAAAGGAAAAACCGTTTCCAACCCAAACATCGGATATGGATCTCAAACCATTAAATATGCCAACGAAAAAACCAGGGAGTTTTATCAAATCGGTATAAGTGCGAATACAACAGGCATTTCCGTCTACATTATGGGAGTAAATGACAAGAAGTATCTGGCTCAGAAATTTGGGCGTGAACTCGGCAAGGCGAGCGTCACGGGGTATTGCATTAAATTCAAAACGCTAGCCGACATAAAAATCGACAGGCTCAAAGCAGCAATACAATATGGAATTGAACAGACAAGCATTCAACATTGATTTCGACTTTGAGTAAATGAACCGCTATTTCCAGCAGTAGACGTAGATCAGCCGTCCGCAGCTCAGCCCCGCCATTGCAGATCCGTCAGCAGTTCATATTGCAGATGGAGCTAAACTTGCATTGCGATGCCGCACCCGTCATGGAATGAGAGTTACGCCTCCGGACAGCTGCCATGGGACACCGGGCAACCAGAGCCTCTGCTTGTCGAGTTCGTCGCTTCCAACGGCGTCAAGCCAAGCCCGACGCTTGAGATCGGCACGGGTACTGGCACAAATGCGATTTGGATGGCGGAACGCGGGTTCGACGTACTCGGAGTCGATATCTCGCCGCTAGCGGTGGAAAAAGCCCGGGCTAAGATGGAAGTGCGCCCTTTGCCTTGTCGCTTTGAAGCATTGGATTTTCTCGCAGGGACTCCGCCCGGTGGCCCGTTCCAGTTCGTTTTCGACCGTGGTTGCTTTCATGTGTTCGATGAACCGGACGAACGGCAGCGGTTCGCTGCACAAGTTTCCGCCATATTGGCACCCGGCGGCTTGTGGCTTAGCCTGATCGGAAGTACTGAAGGTTCGGCGCACGAATTCGGCCCGCCGCGTCGCTCCGCGGTCGAAGTCGTCCTCGCCATCGAGCCTGTGCTGGAGGTCGTCGAGTTGCGATCAGCCGAGTTTCAGGATCACAACGTAAAGGCGTGGTTTTGTCTATCGCGCCGGCGTACGACACCGGCGAAGCCCTCCAGTCGGCATGATTGAGTCTTGGAGCGAACAGGGCCTTCTGTTCTCGATTTACGCCAAATGGCCAAATCACTCATCGACAAGTGAATGCGAGCCACATGTTGGCAAAGTGGCGGGAATGGTGAGAATAGACGCTACGCTGCGCGTGCAAGCCAACTCTTCATCGTATTCGCGTCCACCAGACCTGCTTGCTGAAACTGAAGGCTTCCGCGAGAGAACACTGCGAAGTTCGGGATTCCCTGGACGTTATACCTTGCGGCAAGTTCCGGGTACCGTTCCGTATCGACCTTCAGCACAACGGCGCGGCCCGCGAGGTCTCGCGCGACTTGTGCGACATGCGGCGCCGCCGTCCGGCAGGGGCCGCACCAGGCCGCCCAGAAATCAACCAGCACAGGTACTTTGCTGTCGCGAACGAGCTCGTCGAATTCCTCTGGATTCACCCCTATGGGCTCTGCCATTGCCGGTAGCGTTGCTTTGCATGCGCCGCATCTTCCTACGTCAGCGAGGTGTTTCGCGGGAATGCGGTTTGACTTTCCGCAGGACGGGCAATTTCGGATGATAGGCAAGACAGACTCCTCTATGTTGCGCTCGACCGAACCGGCTTGCAATTGGTCCTACTTGGTTGAATCGGCAGGTTGTGTATCCCCTCGCGGTTGAACCGAGGCAAAGCAACTGCAGATGATGTCTATGATATCCGCGGGCGCGCAAAGACGGGGATTTCATTGCATCCGGCACCCGCCGGCACACATCAGGTAAAGCTGATCATCGAGTCGCGGGCTGCTCTTTCCTGCAACGCAGCGTAACCAGCTATGTCCCAGTCTCCGTACCTTCATTTCGAACCAATCCTGCATCCACCAACATCGGGATCTGTTGTGCTCGATCCGGTCTTGAACAGCTCGAATGATCCCTTTCCGTTGAGGCCGAGTAGTTTTGCATCGAACCCACCGGAAGCAATCAGGTTGAAATGCGTGGTGGTGCAGTTGGGAACGATGCTCATTGGCCCCGAGCCCGTGTAGTCGTACTCATCCACCCACTGTACGTAGGCGCCGCCTTCGGTCCTGAAGAAGTCCGAAGTATCCTTGGAAAGAAACATCGCGAGCTGAGGTTCGTACGCGTCGGCACGGTCGCTGTTCTTCAATGCGGCCGGTACTGACGAGTGAACAGCTTCCATGAAGCTCGTGGTTCCGAAGCTGAACGCGATCTTCGGAGCGTTCACAGCGATCACGATTCCGTGTGGCGCCAACGCAGAGGATGTGACCTTCTCAACAGATTGCGGCGACGCCTCCATTGTTTTTATCGGTGTGCCATCCTTGTCCGTCGCCGCAAAACCGCCCTTGCCCTTGTACGCCACGCTGAAACCGCCAGAGACCGCATCCTTGTTCCCGCCCAGTCCGGGTGTGAAGATCATGTTCGCGCTGATCTCGTACAGAAACGGCAGGTGATTGGCTACAAAGATCTCCTTGAAGAACGTGGGCAATCGCAATCTTTTCTCGCCGATACCGCTGTTGGGACCGCTTGCGACTACGGCCCAGTCGACCTTCAAATTACCTTCAACTGGCGCAGTGAAGTAGAGCTTTTGAAGCTTCGCGCCATGGATGTCTGCCATGAATGAAAACCCTGCGTTTCTGAGCTGTCCTTGTCCCTCAACTTTGGCGTCGAGGCCGCCGAGGTGTTTCTCACCCTTAAAGTAAAAACTCAAATCGTTCGGGTCATTGCCACCCGCGGAGCCTTTGGACTCGTACTTCCAGTCGTCCACTTCACCGCTCAGGCGATCGACCCCGGGACCAAAATCCGTGTCTTGCTGGTCAAGAATCACAGGGTCACGAGAGTTGTTGGGGAACTGGATTGTGCCTTCCTGAACAAAATCCACGAGGGCCGCTGCATTGGTCGCAACCGCGGTTACGGGGCCGTGCCTCACCGTTCCCAACACCCGCCGGGCACCCAGGTCCTCTAGCAAAAGTACCTGGCCGGCAGCCAGACCCGTGATCCGCGGATCGGATGTGTTGAACACCAACACGTGCCCATCATGGCTGACGCTGGTTAGAGCGTTCTGCGCGGTGTGTCCATCGACGACTACGGTGTTTTTGGTCCATTGAATCGTTGCTTGCGCGACACCTGGCAAAATACTCGCAGTAGTAAACAGAATTACGCTCAGCTTGAGAATCAGCGATCGAATAAGCATCTCTTGGCTCCTGCTCCTCGGAGTTGAATTACTCGGAAAATCGCAGCGCGGCTGCCCTTTTACTCCCAACCGGTATCCCGGGTTGATTCGCTGATCAGTTGATCGGGTGAGCCGGAATCGTGATCTCCTTAGCTTTCGGCCCGCTCCAATCCGCGCTGAATCTGTGAAATCCAAATTTCGCGATCGTGTGATGTGTGCCATCCGCGAGAATCGCATCGGCCTGCATGGAAGCCATATTCCAGTTATCTCCGCCGGAGCCGCCTGTAAAGGTGTCTTCAAGCGATATGCCTCGAATCTGGCTCATATCCGCGGTGCGATTGAGCTGGATTTCCGCGCCTTTCGTGCTGCCGTTCGGCCAGTTCTGGCTGTGATTGACGTTTGGCTCCGACTGGCTAGTGCCGTCGGCGAACAGAATCGTGATGTTCAGGTTGTCGTTACCACCACGAAGGTCATCGTCAGAAGTCTTGAATGTGAACGAGATCACCGTCACCTGATTGCCGGAGGGGCACCCTGCTGCAGGATGAGCATCGATGTCGAGCGAGGGATTGCTTCCTGTGAAGCGGTGGAATCCGAAGGAGGCAATCGGCACGTTGCTTCCTTTCCCCAGACCGAAGGCCTGCAACTCCGCCATATCCCAGTTGTCTTCGCTCTGTACTCCTTCGGCTGCGAACACCGGCGCCAGGCCTGCGCCGACAGGAGTCGCAGCGCCAACAACCTGCCCGGTTGTGGGAGGGTTATAGCCTGCCTGCGCGGAGTGAACGAGACTAATCTGCCGGATCTGATCAGGAGAAACCGGGTGGTTCAACTGGATCGCAACTGTCCTCACGCTGTCATTCGGCCAGTTCTGTCCTTTGTTCACGTTGGGAGCCGTCTGCATATCGCCGTTCGCAAAATGCACTTCTACGTCCAGGTTGTTCTTCCCGCCGCGAAGGTCATCCTTCCCCGTCGTGATCCGCAGGTTGAGTAAGCCGATGGTGCACGCGGTTGCGGGGCCTTGCAACAAGGTCCGCGGCTGAGGGCTGAGCAGAGCACCGCCATTCTGCGCCGGAGCCTGGGCTGAAGCTGCAGTTGCGGTGATGAGCAAGAAAACGAGCGCCAAATCAAATTTCCGAATTGAAGGTTTCTTCACGAGGGCCACTCCATGCGGTGATTCCGCTTGCATGTGGATGGAATACCCGGCCACGATGCCACAGTCAAAGGAAACCCAAGTGAAATGGAGATGACGCGGCAAGTGCAGTATCTCGAAGGGATTAGATCAGCGAATGACTCGGGGAATGCGGTTCCGGCAACAGACTGCAGGGCCAGATCGTCTTTGAATGCCGGAGGTTTGACGCGCTGCGCCCGATGTTGCTTCTAACGTCCGAGCTTGTTGAGCGCCAGGGCGCCCGAATGGGAATTCATTTTGGCGGCCTGTGCAGCGTAGAGCAGGAATCCGCGTTTTTGAGCTTCGGTCGTGACGGCGGTGAGTTGCGGTCCAACATTGGCAGAGGAGAGGCGCGACTCGACTTCAGCCATGGCAAGTCGTGCCTCACACTCGCCGGTGTAGAAGCCGATGCGGTGCGCCTGCTGGACGACGCTCGTGAGATCGCGTTCGACAGCGAGCAGTGTGTCGCGTCCGGCTTTGCCCACGGGTGCGGCAGCAGCTTTGACGCGAAGCTCGACGGTGGCATGAGGAATGGAGTAAACAGGAAAGGCGCGAACATCCATCAATGCTCCGGCCTTTCTAATCGTGGTCATGGCTTCGGTCGTTTTTGACTGCGCCAGAAGTGATTTGGCAAGGACCAGATGGGCGATGAATTCATCGCCAACATCCTTGTCCTTTTCCAATGCGGAGATGGCATCGCGAAGCTGGTGTTCGGCGGCATCAAATTGGCCACGATCGATTGCCAGTTCGGCAAAGTTGACCTGCGTGGAAGCTGTGGATGAATTCACACCTTTCAGAATCTGCACGGCTTCCTCAAAGCTCTTGCGAGCTGACTCGAGATCGCCCCGATGACGTTGAATCTCTCCGAGCGCGATGAGAGCGTTCGCAGTTTGCCATGGGTCACTCTTCAACATGCGGAGTGAAGCGATCTGGGGAGTGATTTCCGAAGCAGCCTCATCAAGCTGGCCCTTCATGAGCAGCAAATTGGCGTGCTGGATGTGCGGATATTGATCTTCCACCGCTTTGGCCTCGTCGGCCATCTCCCAGCTCTGGCGATAGAGCTGATCGCCAGTCTGGAAGTTGCCGCGCCAGGTTTCGATGTCGGCGAGGTTGCCAATCGCGGTCGAGGAATTGACGTGATCGTTGACAGACTCGAAGTACTTCTTTGCTCGTGAATACTGTTTTTCCGCCAGCGAGAATTGCCCGCGGTTCTCGTACACAAGGGAAGCGTTGTTGAGAGCGACCCCGGCGTTTTCGTTGTCGCCCACCTCGATGAACTTGCGCGTGGCTTCGTCGTAAAATGGCAGGGCCTCGGCATCGTGTCCTGAGAGGCGCTGATTCTCCGCCATCGATTGTAATGTGCTCGCTGCGGCATCCACATCGCCCGCTGCGAGGTAGGTTTCGTATGCTTCGCGGCACTCCGGAGGGCTCGGAACGTGTTCCGGGTTGATGCGGCAGAGGTTCTCTTTGGATTTCGCAAAGACCAGTTTCTTGCCTTGCGCCGCAGCTTTCTGCGCCGCTGCTCGATACAGAGCGACCGCTTTTTCCTGGTCTTTTCGTCCGATCGTGTTTGCTTCCCGTAGGTCGATGAGCGGATCGTCGCGGTAGGGAGGCGGAAGCTGGCGTAACTCGCGAATGGTTTCGAGAGCTTCCTCGGGGCGATAGGACTCGAGCTGGAGCTTTGCGAGCAAAAGGCCGTAATCGAGGCTGTCCGGAAAGAGATTGAACAGGACGCGATAAATCTCGGCGGCTTTCCCGCGGTCGCCCATCGCCTGGTAGTAGCTGGCCTCAATCTGCATGCGTTGTACACGCGGGAGGCCGGTGGCCAGGTCTAATCCTTTTTTGGCTTCCGTCTTTGCCTGATCGTACCGGCCCATGAAGAGGTCGGTGCGCGACAGCATCGCATGTGCGAGAGGAAATTTTGGTTCGGCGGCGATTGCCTGCTCGAAGAAACCTCGCGCAAGGGGAAACTCGTAAGCGCGGAGTTTGCCGAGGCCCAGAGAGTAGAAGCGAGCAGCTTCAGGGTTACTGGGAACACTGGCTTGGACAAAAGGATCGTCAGATTCAGGAGCCTGACGAATGCCCAGACGGCTGCGGAGTTTTCCGCCAATGCGGGAGACGACGCCGAAGAGGTCTTCTGTTGCGCCAATCTCGGCGATTTCGCCGACGACCTCGCCGGTGCGACAATCCTGCAGGCGCACATCGATCCTCAGCTGACCGTGTTCGGGCTTGCCGATGGTAGCGTAAGAGCCGAGAACGATGAGGTCGCTCCCCAGCGCGGTGCCAATGCGCGATGTGGATGCACGATCGAGCGTGTCCACCCGAGCCCACGGCGAATAGGCTCGCAGATTTGCAACGTCCTCTGCGGAGATGAGCCTAAGCTCCTCGCCACCTGCGAGCTCGGTGCTCAACATCTCAGACAATGCAGTACCGAGCCACGTTTCGGTTGGAGAGGCGGACAGACTCTGAAACCCGAGAACAGCGACCGAACGACGAAGGTGGACCGCTGATACGAGGGAAGTGCTGGAAGCGGATGCTGTTTGCCGTGGACCGGCCCAGCGCGTCCAGGCGAAGATGCCTCCCGCAACAAGCGCAAGCGATGCGGTTACGTATATGAGAGCAGCGGGAATGTGCAGGTTTTGAGAGAAGAGCGGTGAAGCAGCCTGAACATCGACCGACCGCGCGGCCGCACCCGGTTGGACTGGTTGTCAATCGGCTGAGCAGCTTCCGCGGGAGCGCTGGGGTTGTGCGCGCGTGACGGTGACCGGCGCAATGAAGCGATATCCAGAGCGCGGAACGGTTTCAATGAAGCGAGGGTTGTCGGGATTGTCGTCGAGTGCGGCGCGCAGCTTTTTGAGTATGACATTGAGGCTGCCATCGAAGTCGACGAAGGTGCCGTCGGGCCAGAGGCTGCTTCTCAGTTCATCGCGGGTTACGATCTCGCCGGGACGGTCGAGGAGCAGCAGCAAGACTCGGAATGGCTGATCCTGAATCTTGACGCGCATGCCATTGCGGGTGAGGGATTTGTGAGGAACGTCGGCCTCAAACAAACCGAATCGGAAGCTGCGCGCACGGGAAGTTGACTGTTGCATCTCTGACCGACCGAGATGGAATGGGCCATCATAGCACGAAAGACTTCCGATTCGAATCGTTTTCAAATTGTTACCAATGAAACAGTTAGCGGACGGGATCAGGTTCCGAAGAGGGCTATCCGGGCCTATCTCGGCGCAGGCGGGGCGCTTTGGAAAGCAGCGGGCGCGGTAGCTTACTCTTCATACCGGGCGCGAGCACCCCTTCCTTGTTGTTGCCGCAGGAAGACGACATCCACGTCGAGGTGAAGTTCAGATTCGACGTGAAGGGAGGACGGCGACTGTGCCGATAGCGAGCGGGATGAAATGTCTCGCATGTTGTCCTCCGTTTACTGCCTGGTCGAAATGAGAGACGAATTACGGCTGCGTTGCATTGAAAGTGCTCGACAAGGGGCGAGTTCCAGCCGGGCCGACGACCCAGACGTTCGTTGCATATTGCGAAGAGCTGAGTGTGAAGTTGAAGACAGGCGGAATGGGCGAGGTGCAGGTCTCATCGGCCCATGAAATGACAAACCCGTGAGGCGTCCAGGAAGTTTCCCAGCTCCCATTCGAGACAGGGAGTTTTCCCTCTCCGGGACAGACGGCATCGAAGACGCGGAGCTGCACGCTCTCAACGACCCAACCGGGCGCGAGTTGCGAGAGATCGTAGATGTCTTTGCCGGTGGCGAACGCCTGGAGGTCGGATCGCGCGATAAAGGCGGATGAGCCAACGGCATCCGGCGGGATCTCTTCACCGGCGGCGGGTGGTGATTCGAATTCGACCTGATGAATGGCACGGGCCGAGAGTGAAGTGGCATCCAGACGGACCCAGGCGGCGGGAATGGCGCGGAGCAGTTGCGGCTCTCCTCGAGCAGCAAGGAATTGACAATGTGTTAGCTGGATGTTGCGGCCGTTTGGGATCTGAATGACGAGATCGGCGGTGAAATCAGGAACGCCGGTCAAGCCGGGATTGATATGGACGTCGATGTGGTCGTCAGTCCACGAGCTGAGAGTGTCCAGTTGCAGCGTGATGGGTTGGAGAGCCGGACCGAGCGGGAGGCCAGCAAGGTTGGGTTGAAGACGAACGTTGCCGGGAGCGGATCCAAAGGCGCAGCCCGTAATGCGGTAGTGATTATCGGGTTCGACGGGTGTGAAGACGGGAGAGCTGAACTTGCCATTAACGGCGTGGATCGCGGGCCAGGAGCAGGTGGATCTTTTGAGGGCAGGATCGCGGTCGATTGTGCTTCTGGCTTGTTGCGTTGGCAGGGTGGAAGTTGGCGAAGGAATCAGCGTGGAGGGATGGTCGGGAAGAAGCGTGATCCCGGCGGGAGGCGATGCGAATCCGGCGCGATTGAGGCGATTAGCGCGCTGTTCGCTAAGGGCCATGGCGATGCTGCGAGCGAGTCCGCCGGTGGCGAGGCTGGGATTCTTCAAACGCGGTCCTGCGATGAGACGTGCGTGAGTGAGGGTCTGCTTTCGCAGTTCGAGATAGCGCGACGCGGGCAGGTTTCCTTCGGGTGATCCTGTTTGAGCTGAGTGAGCTGGCCAACGCGACGACAGTTGGGGACGTGACGGTGCGTGGGGCCGCGAGCGGATGGGGGAGGGCGAGCAGTGAGGTCCCGGCAAGGACGAAGGGAATCCAGCACATGTGATGAGTAAAGACGGGTTGGAGAGCAGGGTCAAAGGAACTGAACGTGATTCGTGAATGACCTGCTAAGGCGTTTTGGGGCTGAAACTTACGGCGATTGCTGACGTGGTGGACGGCACTGCAGAGCCAGGGTACCGGCGCACCCAGAACTGGATCCCGAGATTCAGAAAGCGCGAAGATGATTCCGCGAACTTGCTTCATCCCGAACGCAAAGCGAGGAACGAGACGGCGCGCGAGTCTCTACATCTCCATATATAGGGTTGAAGTGGGTTGGTCGGAGGGGAGACAGGGATTGGGTGAAGAATTTGGCGCAAGGGTTGCGAGAGCGGATTCACTCAGTTCGAATTGAAGGTTGGAAAGAGAAATCTGATGTCGGCTTCGTCCGTGTCGAGCCGCTTCGGATGAAGAAGCCGATCTGAAGGAAGGCGAAGGACTGAGATTTGAGCTGGTCAGCAATGGAAGGAAACTGAGGCTGGGCAGGAACTTAGCAGGTCAGCTTCGTTTCAGTTGCAGTTCCTTTGACCTGGGAGTGAGGGAGCCGTATACCTGGGCCGCATACGAGGTCACTCCCCATGCGAGCCCAATACGTTGCATCGATCGCAGTCGCAGTTCTGTTCAGCCTGAGCGCGAGGGCGCAGGTTTCGCAAACACCCACAAATGTACCGCAGGTCACGGCTCCAGGACCGCAGGCACATAGCCCACAGGGCGGCGGTCGCCAGCCCTTGACGTCGCCGATCGACAAGAGCCCGGGCACCGTGCCGAACGTGCAGATACTCAATGGCGAGCTGATGGGGTACGTGTACTGGGACGCCTCAACGATCACGTCGAACGTAAGTTCACCGTGCTCGTTCGTCGTGAGGATCAACCAGGGCACGCCTCCGAGTGGCGGTGCGATGGGCTTCGAGCAGTTCACCGAGGTTGGTACCTACCAAAACAAGTTCACTAGTGTGGGCAAGGTTGGGAAGTACACCGTGTGCGAGTACGCGGTTAATCACCTGCCGGAGGGCAAGGATCTGCAGGTGCAAGTTGCGCCGACGAAGGGGGCTCTCCAGACGGCGGTGGTGTTCACGATTCCTCCGACCGCGAACGATCCGAACAAACCCATCAGGATAAATGGAGGACAGTGCAATCAGCTGCCGCCCTCGGTGCCATCTCTCTCGACACTGGGCAGCGCGTGGTGGACGTGCGGTGACTATGCGTACAACGTGAACTACCTGATGCAGCCTCCGCAGAATATTCCAGGGCTGACGCAGAATCCCGGGACCATAACGGTAGTTCAATCGCAGGCGCTGCTGCCGACGGGGAGCACGACGAATGGGATGATGAATCCCGGAGCGCAACAGAAAACGCTCTTGTCGGGGTCAGGGCCGACAGGGGGGATGGTCAATGCAACGGATCCCGGGCCGATTCGGAATCCTGGTGCAGCCAGTTCAAGCGCGATCAGCGTGGCGACTCCGGCCTCCGGTCATAATGCGGACGACCTGAATCCGCAGCCCCTTCCTCCGCATTCGATTTCGGCGGTTGGCTCATCGTCGGGAGCGCCTCGAGTGAAGGCCACGACGAAGACGGGAGCGCTCGCGGCAATCAGGCTGAGCGCACCTCAGCAGAGCCGGAAGATCACCAATCCAAGTGCAGGAATACAGAACGCTCAGATCATCGCAGTGCTGCAAAAACAGACGCAGGCGGCAGAGGCGGAGATTGCGGCGATGAAGCTGAGCCTTCGTCCGGCTGGCGTGCAGGTTGGTTCGTCGCCTTCGCAGATCATGGCGGCTGCCAGTTCTGGCACCCCGAGTGCGGGGTCTGCGCCGGTTCAAGCCAACCTGCTCGCAGGCAACAGTGCTTCTAGTGGGCACACTTCGATCGGCGCTGTGATGCCGGCGCAATTCCAGAATCTCGCGATTACGTGCAGTCATGATCCAACGATGCGGGTTCTGACGGTGAGCGGAGGGCAAAGTTCGACGGTCTTTACGCAGGACGCGAAATACAACTTCTACACGATCAGCGGTTGTTCATTCGGGGATCCAGGACCGAACGCGAAAGCGTACATCTATTCGCAGGGCACGTTCCGCGAAGATTTCCAGATTGAGCAGTGGAGCGACAACTGGATCAAGCTGAGCATCGATCCCAATCTGACAGGAATCGACGATCAGAGCAACGTCACGCTCGTGATCCAGCGCGAGGACGGCAAGCAGGCAAGCAAGGGCGGATTCCAGTTTTATGCCGCACGAGAAACGATCCTCTTACCTCAAATTCCCCAAAGCGACTTCTCGCTGAATCGCTTCCGCCCGGACAACGCGGTCACGAACAACTGGACGCCGACCTACACGTCGGGCTCATCTGCCGCGGTCGCGCCGAATCTGCCCGGGATGTCGGCCGAAGTGCAATGGAGTCTGACGACCGGTCCGAACGGTGCGCTTCTCGGCGGCAACGACATGTACGACTTCAGCCATCTGCACACTACGTTTGCGCTGCAGAATGCGTTGATGCAGTGGGAGGACCTCTCGTGCGACGGAGATTACCAGTTCGCGGGTTCAGCTGACAAATGGGGAATTGACTGGTACGGGAACGCGGGTGTGCAGGTTACCTGGCAAGGACAGACCTGCAATCCAAAGCCGGGTAGCTGCGGCGGAGCGTTTCAAGGCGATTGTTTCGTGAGTGCACCGGAGTCAAACTACGGCGTTGACATCTGGGTAACAGGACCGCGCGGGGTTGACCCGTGGACCGGCAAACCGGCGGCATAAAGCTTAGAAGCCAACAATGACTCTCCGACAGCGATCGGGGCCAGGATGCCTTGGAAGAAGTTCATGCGTGGAACGGAAGGAGCGAAAGCAATGCGCAGCAGGTTCTTAAAATCAGTCGCGCTCGGATGCGCTTCAAGTTTGCTTCTCGGGTGTATAGCTGCAGTTGCACAGTCAGGAAAGCCACTTACGAATGATGATGTGCTCGCGATGGTGAAGAAGAGGCTTCCGGAATCGGTGATTGTGTTGGCGATCAAGAGCACGCCGGGAAATTACGACACATCGCCGAATGAGCTTATCCGGTTGAATTCGGCAGGATTGACCGAGAACGAGCTGAACGCCATGCTCGCTGTCACGCGCAACGGAAGCTCTTCACAGCCCGGCACGGCCAGGGCAGGAAGTGTTGATGCCGCTCCATCACGAAAATGGCAAATGCCGTCGGTGACGGTGGCACAGGGAAATGCCTCGGCAGAGCTGAAGCTGGAAAAAACACAGCTTGCACAGACAAAGAACAAGCCGACTTCGATGAAGAACCTTGCGAGTGATTCCGTCCTGACGCAGGCGATGCAGGCGGGTGTAAGCACGGCGAGCTGGGATGCGGCATCGCACATGAATTCGGTGGTGGGAGGATCCGCAGTACAAGCAGGCGGGGACAGTCTTCTCTGGAGTGCTGGCACACCGTACACCGACAGTGACATATGTATGGGGAGTGCCGGGGCCTGCGTCGGCAAATGTGCTGCAGACCGCATCGCCGACTTTCAAAATGGATTTCTCGCGGGCGCCGGGAGTGAACCCGGAAGACTACGAACCGGCGATTGTAAAGCTGACTCCAGCACAGAACACCTGTCGAATTGTGGGAGCCACACAGGCGAAGGCGGATGCGAGCGCAAGCGCAGCGGCGGATTGGCAGGTTTATTCGCACTACCTGGAGGAGCGGGTCAAAACAGATCCGCAAAAGCTTGGCTCGGGTAAATACACCGTCACGACATCACAACTGCTGCCCGGCGAGTACGGACTTGTGCTGCGTCCTGTCTCGAGAGACAAGAAGTTCTCTGGAGGCGAGGTGGCACGCGCACAGGGCGATGGGCTGATGTTTGATGCGATCTGGACATTCGAGATTGCGGATGATGCGCAGTGATTTTCGGGATCGGCGACAGGAACTGGTGGCGATGAATCGTATGTGGTCGAGTGCGGGTTCGAGCTCGGGAATGTCGGCGATCAGCCCCTGCTCGCGTTACGACCTGAGCCTGGTCGGAACTGTGGGTGCGTCGGCGGGGGTATGGGGCAAGGATGGGACGGTTTCGAAAGAGATTTTCAAGAAGTCGATGACGCGGGTGGATCCGCCGGGCATGAGGCTCTGCGAAGACATCGGAAAAAGCTAACCAGAAAAGGAGAAACAACATGGCATTCTGTGGAAACTGCGGCGCACCGGTAACGAAAGGAAACGGCTTCTGCGGCAGTTGCGGAAAGCAGGTAAACCCGGCTTCTCAACCCAGCGTTGCGGCGGCTGCTCCGGCGCAGACGGCCGACTCGGGTAGCGCGGGTTGGGCACCGGTGAGCGCGGACCCGGCCCCGTCGCCCGCACCGGTGCAACGGCCGGACGCGATGTCGTGGTCGGCGGTACCGAATCAGCCACAGCAGAACGGCGGATGGAATTCCGTACCGGCTCAACTTTCCGCCGCGGCCTCACCGAACCCGGGACAAGGATGGAGCGGGGCGGGCGTGCCACCCGGTGCGACTGCCTCTCCGGCGATGGCTGCCACTGCGGGAACGGGGCTCACGCGAAATGTTGCGGGAGCGCTGACGTATTCGCTGGGCATCATCACAGGCATCTTGTTTTTGGTGCTCGAGCCATACCGGCGCGATCGTTTCGTGCGCTTCCATGCATTCCAGTCCATTTTCTATTTTGTATTCGCGGTGGCGTTCAGCATTGCGTGGAGCATCGTAGTGGGGATCCTGATGCATATCAGCGGCTGGGTGCTGGTCGTGGCATTCCCGTTACGAATGATTATCAGGCTCGCGATGTTTGGATTGTGGCTCTTTCTGATTTACCAGGCGTACAACGAACGCGAATTTCGCATACCGATTCTGGGCGCGATTGCGAGCAAGCAGGCACAGAGCTGAACGGGGCAGGAGGCGGCCTCACACCTTCGGAAAGGAATTGTGTCATGACCAGGCAACAAACATTCTCGATAGTGAGATTGCTTTTGATTTTCCCCATGATTGCCCTGCCCTATGTGACAGGGTGTAAATCGCACGCCGCAGTGAAGGCCGAGGCGGAGAAGAGTGATGTTGGGAACACACCTGCGCCACCGTCACGTCCCGTCGGTGGAACGTATTGCCTCGAGACGTTTGCGCAAGGGCCGGCGGATGCGAAGACCGTTCACTTCTCCTACAAGGAGAGCCATGGCGATGGATCGTTCAAGGACTACGAGGGTGACCTTTCGGGCGACAAAATCGACTCCACCGTCCACGAGAAACATGTAGCGACGGATATGGATCGCGAATTGGCGCAGTTAAAGACTGCTCCGGGGCCGCCGGTTGTGGATGGTTTTGTTGAGACAACAAGACCGCTGCACGAGATGCGGAGCGATCGTTCGGGATGGTCGATGGGATCGAGCGGGCAAGTTCAGGCCTTCACGCCCTGGGGTCTGTTTATCGCGAAGCCGAACGTGAAACAGGTCGGGACTGAGAACGTGGCCGGCTTCGACGCAGTCAAGTACTCCGTCGATACCGATGGGCAGAGCCAACTGGACAAGATGCCGCTGACGATGGCAGGCGGTATGAAGGACTATACGATCAAGGGCAATGCGTGGGTCGACAGCAAGCAGCAGTGCATTCTGCAGTACAACATCGACTACGACGAAGTGATGAAGGACGGCACTGAACGCAAGACCCACTACGAAGGCAACACCACGAGGCAGTGATGCAGACGAGTTGCACAAAGTGCGGGAGTGTGTTGCCGGACGGCCAGGCGTTCTGCTCCGTTTGCGGAGCGCGGCGGGAGGATCATTCGGCGACGAGTCCGGAGATGCACTGCACAGGATGCGGAGCGGCGCTCGAGAGCGGTTTGCGGTTCTGCACACATTGCGGAGCGCCGGTTGGAAGCACAGTACAGACCAGCCAACTTCGCAGCCGAGTTCGCAGTGGACTGCGGTGTCGCAGGCACCGCCGACGTGGTCGGGCAATGTTCCTCCTCCTCCAGTGATTCAATCAGGACCACTGCAGACGGCTACGCCGGTGAAGAAGAGAGGCAATCTTGTTTTCAAGCTGGCCATCGCCGTCGTCGCGATCCTTGCGCTAGGGGGAGTCGCGGTTGCGGGAGGAATCGTGTATCTCGGATACGTTGCGAAGAAGAGAGTTGCTGCCGCAAAGCAGGCTTATCAGAAGAATGATTTTGAAGGCATGGTCGCGGCCGTGAAGGGCGAGAGGGTTCCGGCAGCGTCGAAGGATGCAGGCGCACCGGGGAAGAGTGATGACGGCAAGTCAGACAAGAAGGATTTACTGGGTGGACTTGATATCCGCGGTGACCGGCGGCGATGCAAAGCCTGAGCCTCTGCCGGAATGGAAGGCGGCGCCTGCAGATCTGGTCACCTCACCGCCGGTTCGCATTCCCCTGCGCGTGTCGCTGGAGATGGTTCATGTAGGCACAGATCGAACACTGGGCGACTTCGAATCGGTTTACAAGATTGACAGCCTGAACAAACAGTCCATGCACATCAAAGCCTCGCAGCAGTTTCCGAAGGGGCAGGGCTTTGCCAAATTTCTCGGCAACAGTGGCGCCAAGGATCCCAACGAGGCAAACAAGATCGATTGCAGCCGCACCATGCTGATGAAGGATCTTGCGAATGCGACGGAGGTCGACGGCATTTTCTGCCGGCAGGGCAGGAATGAGCTTCGTGCCGGAAGGACGGACTTGTTTTTGTCGAAGAAGACATTCGGAGAGCTGAAAGAGGATGGGACAGTCCACATTTACTATGCGCGAGGACCCGCTGAACGCCGTGTTCAAGTCGTTCAAAGCTGTAATGACCACGCCGGACAATGACAATGCCGCGCAGGATGCGGCGGCAGCGGACCTTCTGAAAAAAATGATGAACTTTGCGCCAGATGGGGTAGGAGCGGATCCGGCGGACACACCTCCGATTCCATGCGTGCTGCACCGAGAGGGATCGGATGTTGTGTTTCCCGTCTTGGTGAATAACCAGCCCGCGGACTTGCCGGCTATGAAGGTCACGTGCAAGCCGGAAGGATCAGATCACGAAGGGCAGCTTCTGCTTCTCGATGATCCTGAAATTCCGTTGATCCTTTCAGTGGGATCAACCGCGGGCGGACATGCGCAGATCACACGCATCAATTGGGATTTGCCGAACAAGAACGAGAGCGGACTCGCGCAGGAACTGGAGAAAGTTGGGCGCGCCAAGGTCTACGATCTCTACTTCGATTTCCGCAGTGATGTTCTCCGCCCGGAATCTGACAAGGTTCTCTTCGAAATTGCGCAGGTGATGACGCAGCATCCTGACTGGGCGCTGGGTGTGGAAGGCAACACAGACAGTATCGGTGGTGACAAGTACAACCTCGATCTTTCGCAGAGACGCGCTGCCGCGGTGAAGAACGCACTTGTGAAGCAATACCGGATTGCGCCGCAGCGGCTCGAGACGACCGGATTCGGAGCATCCCATCCGATCGACACCAATGACACGATCGAGGGACGGGCGCGCAACAGGCGTGTCGAACTCGTACGCAGATGAGAGAGCTACGCTACGAGGGCTCTGTACGTGTGCGCAATGATTAAGGCGATCAATCCAGCAGCGGATTTGTGATGCTAAGTTGGCAAGTGTTTACAAATCCGATCCA
>CAWCVS010000002.1:0-72396 GCA_963799035.1 uncultured Acidobacteriaceae bacterium
CGGTGTTTGGCATTGGCGGCGCCATCTGCAGCCAGTGTGATTGTCTGGGCAGCTCCATCTACATCGACGTTTTCGCATGCCAGTACACCGGCGGGCGAAGTGAACGGCATCTCGATATTCGTGCTCACGATTACAGGGCTGATCTTTGTGACGATGAGCGGGCTGTTGACCTATGCGGTGGTTCGCTTCAGGGGTTATAAGGGCGATATGTCGGAGCCGGCGCAGGTATTCGGCAGCGTGCAAATCGAACTTTCGTGGACGATTATTCCCGTTCTGATTATTGTAGTGCTGTTTCTGACAACGGCGCGAGTGTTGTTCAGCGTACAGGATGCGCCGAAGCCGGCATCGGCGCTCGATGTGACGGTGGTGGGGCACCAGTTCTGGTGGGAGTTTCGCTATCCGCAGTACAACGTGGTGACGGCAAATGAGCTGCACGTTCCTGTGAGCGCTACCGCGACAGATCGGCCAACGTTTATGAAGCTGACGTCTGCGGATGTAATTCACAGCTTCTGGGTGCCGCAGCTTGCGGGGAAGACTGACCTGCTGCCGAATCGCGTGAACGAGATGTGGATCGATCCGCGAGAGACGGGACTCTATGTGGGACAATGCGCGCAGTTTTGCGGCGCGGAGCATGCAAAGATGCTGCTGCGCGTATACGTGGATACGCCTGAGCAGTTTCAGCAATGGATTCGAAATCAGCAGAAGATGCAGCCGGAACTGGCGACGCAGGAAAATGTTGAAGACGTTTCGCTGGCGCGTCATCAAAACTCGCCGGTGATTTCGCCGCATGCTGGGCAGTATGTTTTTGAACACCAGGCCTGCATCAGTTGCCACACCGTGGCGGGGACAGTTGCGACGGGGCGGTATGGTCCCGATCTAACGCATTTGATGAGCCGCACAACGATTGCGGCGGGAGCGACGCCGAATACACAAGAGCAACTGCTGCGATGGATTACGAAGCCAAACCAGATCAAGCCGGGATCGTTGATGCCGGCGATGCATTTGACCGATACGGAGAACGAGCAGATCACGGCGTATCTGCTCACGTTGAAGTAGTGGTTTCTCAGGGAATAAAGCGCCGCTTGTTTTTATGGGCTTTACGGCACGACTAGAGTCGCGCCCTTTCAAAATTGGACTTTTGCCGGCACGTTTTAGAGTCGTCATGCCCGGTGAAAGCAAACATTGGCACGGCACGATTAAAGTAGTGCTCTTTGAAAGCCTGACTTCGACACGACAATGCGAATGTGTCGAATAAGGCGGGGAATCCGGGAGTGCGAGATGGGAACGGAAAGTTTGCCAACGCCACAAGGGATTGAAGCGGGAATCGATCGAACCCCCGCTTCGGCGAGGGCGGGCACGTACCTCGAACTTGTGCATAGCTGGATTGTGACGGTGGATCACAAGCGGCTGGGGATTCTCTATATCTGTTACGCGCTGGTGTTCCTGCTGGTGGCCGGATTTGAAGCGATGATGATTCGCGTGCAGCTCTTCTTTCCTCATAATGATTTCATCTCGCCGTTCACGTTCAACCGGCTGTTCACAATGCACGGCACCACGATGGTGTTCTTTGTGGGTATGCCGATTCTGTTTGGGTTCGGCAATTATCTTGTGCCGTTGATGATTGGGGCGCGGGACATGGCGTTTCCGCGGCTGAATGCATTCAGTTTCTGGATCAGCGCGTTCGCAGGAGTCTTGCTGTATTACAGCTTTATTGGCGGCGTGGGACTGGCGGGGACCGGGTCAGCGCCGGATGTGGCATGGTTTGCATACGCACCGTTGACGGAGCGTGCGTTTTCGCCGGGGCACACGGTCGATTACTGGGCGGTGGCGCTGCTGGCGAGCGGCGTTGGCAGTATCGGCACGGCGATCAATTTTATTGCAACCGTGTTTTGCATGCGGTGCAAGGGGATGACGCTGTTCCGCATGCCGCTGCTGCCGTGGCTGTATGCTACGGTGTCGTTCCTGGTGCTGGTGGCAGTGAGCCCGCTGACCGCATGCCAGGCGATGCTGCTGATCGACCGCTACCTGGGAGGGCATTTCTTCGATACGCAAGCGGGCGGATCCGCGATTTTGTGGGCTCACTTCTTCTGGATCTTCGGGCATCCGGAAGTGTACGTGCTGGTGTTGCCGGCATTCGCGTTTGCGAATGAGATCATTCCAGTGTTTTCGCGGAAGGCTATTTTCGGTTATCCGGCCATGGTCGCGGCATCGGTGGGCATTGCATTCATCAGCTTGAGCGTGTGGGCGCACCACATGTTCACGATCGGGATGACGTCGTTCGGAAATGCGTTCTTCACGCTTTCGACGATGCTGGTGTCGATTCCGACAGGGATCAAGACATTCAACTGGCTGGCTACCATGTGGGGCGGGAAGATCCGGTTTGCAACGCCAATGCTGTTTTCGATCGCATTTGTGTTTCAGTTTGTAATTGCGGGGCTCACAGGGATCATGCTGTCGATTTCGCCATGGAACTGGCAAACGCACAACTCCTATTTTGTGGTGGCGCACTTTCACTATGTGCTGGTGGGTGCGATCGTCTTCATGATTTTCGCGGCGATCTACTACTGGTATCCGAAGATGACGGGACGGATGCTGGATGAGCGACTGGGCAGGTGGCACTTCTGGCTGATGGCCATCGGTTTCCATTTGACATTCGATGTCATGCACATTCCGGGATTGCTGGGAATGCCGCGGCAGATTTTCACGTATGAGCCGGATCGCGGATGGACATTGCTGAACCAGATTGTTTCGGTGGGCGGTTTTATCCAGGCGATCGCAATTCTGGTGCTCGTGTACAACCTGGTGTACTCGTATTTTCGCGGTGCGGAAGCGGGCCCGGATCCATGGGATGCGTGGACGCTTGAGTGGTCTACGTCATCGCCGCCACCTGCCTATAACTTTCCTGTGGAACCGGTGGTGGCCAGCCGGCGACCGCTTTGGGATTTGAAACATCCGGAAGATCCGGATTCCGCATTTGAGTGAGGAGAGCGATGGCGACCGTTCCACTGCAGCACGCGACGCATGAAGGCGAATGGAAAATGCCTTCGCGCGGCGTTGTGGCGATGGCGAGCCTGATCACGGCGGAAGCATCGATCTTCACAATTTTTGTAGTGGCGTATTTGTATTACTTGGGTCGGGATGTGAGCGGGCCGTTTGCAAAGGACGTGCTGGAGATTCCTTATTTCGGCACGGTGTGCCTGCTTTCTAGCAGTGGATTCATTATGCTGGCGGAGCGGGCGATCGAGCATGGACGCATGGCGGCTTTCCGGTTGTGGTGGATAATCACGATTTTGCTGGGCATCATCTTCCTGGTAGACACAGGAATGGAGTGGTACAAGCTGATCGTTCACGATCATTTGACGGTTCACACCAATTTGTTTGGAACGACCTTCTACTCGCTTGTGGGCTTGCACGCTTCGCACGTGGTGGTGGGACTGCTGATGATGCTGCTGACAATGGGGTTCGCGCTGACAGGGAAGTTGCACGCCGAACATGCAGAACGTGTGAAGGTGCTGGCGCTCTATTGGCACTTCGTGGATGCGGTGTGGGTGGTGGTGTTTACGGTGGTGTATGTGGTGGGGAGATGACGGAATTTCATAACTCGCGCGATTCGATGCAAGAGCCGGGCGCGCTGCGCACGCATTCAATTCATCTTCCAGCGCCGACGGCATGGCCCTTTCTGCTGGCGCTGGGACTGACGCTGGTGTTTGCTTCGCTGGTAACGAGCGCCGGGCTTGCGTTGCTGGGTGGAGTTCTGACGATCGTGTCGATCGCAGGATGGTTTCGCGAGGTGCTGCCGCATGAGGCGCACGAGGAGATTACGGTTATCGACGAGACGGTGGTGATTGTGCCGTCGCGGGAGAAGGTGGCGCGGATCGAAGTGGGCGAGACGCATCGCGCGCAACTGCCGCTGGAGACATTTCCGATTTCAAGCGGAATTATCGGAGGAATTGCAGGCGGAATCGCGATGGTGATTCCTGCCGAGCTTTACGGGATCATTCGCTTTCACAGCGTCTGGTACGTCGTGAATCTGCTGGGGGGCGCTGGCGTGGGCGATTGGTTGAATCCGACGGTGGAGCAGATGAGCCATTTTCGGCTGAGTGCGTTTGTGACGGCGAACATCATTCAGGGGGCGACGACACTGCTGGTGGGTTTGCTTTATGGAGCGATCCTGCCGATTTGGCCAAAGCATCCGATTCTGCTGGGCGGCATTCTTGCGCCGATGGCCTGGACGGGGCTTTTGCATAGCGTGCTGGGGATCGTAAATCCGTTTCTGGATCAGCACATCGACTGGTGGTCGTTCGCGGCGGCGCAGGTGATCTTTGGTCTCGTGGCTGGATACGTGGTGACGAAGCATGGAAAGATCAAGCGACTTCAACAGGTGCCGCTGGCGATTCGACTGGGCCTCGAGTCGCCGGGCTTGATGCCTGAACGCAGCAGGGAAGAGCCGAAGCGATGAGGACGAGTGGCACCCTAGCGGGATGGGCCGCGCTGGTGCTGTTGGCGCTGGCGGGCTGCGATTTGCCGGGCAAGCCGAAGGCCGGACCGGAGGTTCCGCGACCGGAGCAGGTGCTTGGGTTCGAGGCGTTGTATAGGGCGAACTGTGCGGGCTGTCATGGCGTGGAAGGGCAAAACGGAGCCGCGGCAGAGCTTGCCAATCCGGAATACCAGGCGCTGATCGACGATGCCTCGATGCGCGAGGTGATTTCAAAAGGAGAGACAGGGACGTTGATGCCAGCGTTTGCGCAGGAGAACGGAGGGCAGTTAACCGACAAACAGATCGATGCGCTGGTTGAAGGGATTCGCGGAAGCTGGCGCAAGGAGAATGTGTTTGGAGGAGAGACGCCTCCACCTTATAAAGCAACCCATGCCGGCGATGCAACAAAGGGAAAAGCTGTATACGCCATCGCGTGCGCTCGATGCCATGGGGTGTCGGCGCAGGAGCCGGGAAAGGCCGGGTCAGTCCTGGATGGATCGTTTCTTGCGCTGATCAACGAGCAGATGCTGCGTACGACGGTGATCGCAGGACGGCCGGATATCGGCGAGCCGGATTGGCGAGGGCATATTCCCGGAAGAGCGATGACGGACGATGAAGTTACGGATGTGAGCGCGTGGCTGATGGCACAGAGACCGGAGAACCCCGGTCAGCCGTATCCGAATTTGAACGTGGTGGGAGAGAAGCCGGCGACGGCTGTGAACCATTGATGGCGCTTATGCGAGCAGGAGCGATTTATGGACGAGAAACTTCCGCCACCGAACCAGCAGGAACAGGTGCTGCGTCTTGAAACAGAGCGCGTGACGCGGCGAACGTTTCTGATGAACGTAGGGATCGCGTTGAACGCCGCGGTGGCGCTGGCGATTGCAACGCCGGTGGTGGCGTATGTGCTGGGGCCGGTGCTGCGTCGCAAGGAGTATCTCGAGTGGATCGCCATCGGCGATGTGAGTGACTTTCCTGTGGGCGAGACGAAGCTGATCACGTTCACGAATCCATTTTCGGACCCATGGGATGGGGCGACGGCGAAGGTGCCGGCGTACGTGCGGCATGCAGCGCCGAATGAATTCACGGTGTTTGCTATTAACTGCGCGCATCTTGGCTGCCCGGTGCGGTGGTTTTCTGAGTCGCAGCTATTTATGTGTCCGTGCCATGGAGGCGTGTACTACGCGGATGGTAGCCGCGCTTCGGGGCCACCGGAGCGGGGACTGTTTACCTATGAACTAAAGGTGCAAAGGGGGAAACTGCTGATCGATGCGGGGCAGATGCCGACACTGCAGAATCGCGCGAGCAAGCGCCCCTGGCCTTCGAATGCAACGCAAGCGGCACCCCAACTGGTTTCGAGGATTGAAGCATGCCCGGACACAAAGAGCCGTGGTACAAGCGCGTCTACGACTGGCTAGAGCGGCGCGTACAACTCGAAGGGCCGGTGAAGGAGGCGGTGCTTCATCCCGTGCCGCGGAGCACCGCGAGCTGGTGGTACGTCTTTGGCAGCGCAAGCCTGGTCCTTCTGATTCTGCAGGTGGTGACGGGGATCTTGCTGGCGCTGGTGTATGTGCCGTCGGCGGCGCATGCGTGGAGTTCGCTGGAACTGCTGAATCACGAGTTGCCGCTGGGATGGTTTTTGCGCGCGATGCATGGGTGGGGATCGAACTTCATGGTCGCCGTCGTTCTGATCCATATGGCACAGGTGTTTCTGTTTGGCGCATACAAGTTTCCGCGGGAACTGACATGGATTGTCGGCGTATTCATGCTGTTGATGACGCTCGGCATGGCGTTCACCGGGCAGGTGCTGCGGTTCGACCAGGACGCGTATTGGGGGCTGGGCATCGGCGCTTCGATTGTGGGGCGCGTGCCATGGATCGGCGGGCAACTTGTACACCTGATGCTGGGCGGCCCGATGATCAACGGCGCGACGCTCACGCGATTCTTTGCGCTGCACGTGTTTGTGATTCCGGGAACTCTGCTTGCATTTACCGGACTGCACGTATGGATGGTGCTGAAGCTTGGGATCAATGAGTGGCCGATGCCGGGGCGCATCGTTCGGCGTGAGACGTATATCGAGGAGTACAACGAACTGGCGCACTCGGATGGGATTCCGTTTGTGCCCGGAGCGGTGTGGAAGGACCTGATTTTTTCAGCGGCGATCTTGTTTGCCGTGGCGTGCTGCGCCGCAGTGTTCGGACCCTATGGGCCGAAGGGCGTACCGGACCCGACAATTATCAACACGGTTCCGAAGCCGGACTTCTTCTTTTTGTGGATCTATACCATTCTTTCGTTTTTGCCACCGGAGATGGAGACGCCCTTCATTCTAATTGCGCCGGTGGTTGCGGTAGCGGTGCTGATTGGATTGCCGTTTGTGGCGGGAATTGGCGAGAAGAGTTGGTGGCGGCGGCCAGTCGCGGTGTTCGCGGTGATGTTTATTGCGGTGTGCTGGGGCGTCTGGACGAACCTGGGGACATACACGCCGTGGAGTCCGAAGATGGATGCGTGGAGCGGCGCGGCAGTGCCAGTGGACCTGTTGCGGAGCCGGTCGCCTCTGGAACGGCAGGGAGCGAATGTGTTCCAGGAGAAGCAGTGCCGCAATTGCCATCAGCTCGGCGGCCGCGGCGGAGAGCGCGGGCCTGCACTGGACGAGGTGGCGACACGATTGACGGAGGACCAGCTTTACCGTCAGGTGCTGTTGGGCGGAGGCAATATGCCAGCGTATGGCAGCGCGCTTTCTCCGGCGGAAACGACGGCGCTGGTGCGGTATTTGGAAACGCTGCACCCTAACTATCAGCCGCCTTCGCAGGATGCGTCGCGTCGCGTGGTGGCGCAACAGGAGACGCAAGCTCCGGTGCGGTGAATGCGACGATGCGCGAAGCAAGCGGATGGTGTGCCAATGCTGATTAATGATGGAGCGAATGGCGTGCCAGCGCTGGGCGATTTGCTGCGCACATGGTCGCTGCCACTTGCGCCGCTAATCACGCTGTCGATTGCGCTTGTGCTGTATGTGCGTGGGTGGGATGCGGCCCGCATTACACGTGATCGGGAGCTGCCGGCATGGCGCGCGCTTTGTTTCGTGACAGGAGTAGTTTCGCTATGGATCGCCCTCGCCTCGCCGATTGATCCGCTGGATGACTACCTGCTGGCGGCGCACATGATGCAGCACTTCATTCTGATGTCTGTCGCGCCACCGTTGATTGTGCTGGGTGCGCCGGTAGTGCCGACGCTGCGGGGGATGCCGCGATTTTTGATTCGCGGCTTACTTCGGCCGCTATTTCGCGCTGGCTGGATTCGCGCCGTGGGACGCATTGTGACGCATCCGGTGTTTGCGTGGATGGCGATGAACGTCGCCTATCTGGGTTGGCATGTTCCAGCGGCGTTCGAGCTGACATTCCGGAGCGAGCGCGTACACGAGTGCGAGCATGCTTGTTTCTTTGCGACATCGCTGCTGTTCTGGTGGGTGGTGCTGAGGCCGTGGCCTGCGCGCGTGCGGAGGCCGCGCTGGACGATGATTCCTTATTTGTTGAGTGCAGATATTCTCAACACGGTGTTGTCTGCGACTCTGGCATTTTCGGGGCGGGTTCTCTATTCGACCTACGCTGATGCGCCGCGAATTTGTTTTCTGACACCATTGAAGGACCAGGTAGCGGCAGGTGCGGAGATGTGGGTGTTGAATTCGGTGGTGTTTCTGGTGCCGGCGGTGGCGATTGCGGTGAAGGAGTTGTCGCCGCGGTTTCTGGTGCGCAGCACGGAAGCCACGCAGGGGCTAAAGCCCTCTGTTCCTGCTGAAGGATTATGGCACGATTGAAGTCGGCCCCTGACACGGTTCTTCGTCGCGAATGGCTGGGGTCCGGGTCCGTTCGGTGGTGCCACACTCAGTCTTAAGATCGCTTCAAAATGAAAATGGCCCGGATGATTCCGGGCCATTTTTCTGAGTGGCGTGTTGTGCGATCAGAAGCTGAAGCGAGCTTGCAGGTCAATCGTTCTTGAACCGAGAGCGCTTCCCGCCTGCCCCAGGTTTGAATTGGCGATGTTCGTGGAAAGGCTGCTTGGGTTGATGTTCAGGAGGTTAAGCACATTGAACATGTTGGCTTTGAACTCGATCTTCGCGCTTTCGCCCAGTACTCGCATGCTGGGCAAGCCGAATGCTTTGGCAATGGTGAGATCGACATTGCGATAGCCGGGACCCGCGAAGGAGTTGCGGATGAGTCCTGGCGCGGGCACATAAACATTTGTGGCCTGTCCGGGAAGATCGGTGATGGCAGCTGCATAGTTTGGAATCTCGAAGTAGTTATTCATGAATTGATCGTTGTTCGTGCCGGTGTTGGCGGTGCCAGGATTGGAGAAATTGCTTCCAGTCTTGAAAGCATCGTTGTTGGTGCTCAGGCCGGCTCCTCCCAGATATTGGGGACGAAGGTTTTGAAATCCATAGTTGCAAATGTTGCAGTAGATCTGGTGCGGCTCCTGATACACGGGGGTCCATCCAAATCCGGAGTGAACGGTCATGATGCCGCTGAGTGTCCATCCCCCGGCCACTTTTTCTGCCCATTGGTAGTTGCTATGAAACAGCACCGGCTGCCATACACCGAAGATCTTCAGGGACCTGTTGACGTCGAAGTCCGACCGACCGTAGGAGTATCTGGTGTTGTACAGATAGGCGTCGCGGGAGTACGGGCCCGAGTCGGTATCCATGCTGTGAGCCCAGGTGAACTGGGTGTCTACTGAGAAGGTGTGGGAGAACTGGTGCTTGAGGCCGGCGAGCATCATGTTATTGTTTGATTTGCCCTGGCTGCCGAAGGTGTTTACGCCGTTTACGAGAGGATTCAGCGGCGCGCCGATGATGTCTCCGAGAGCGTTGGCGTCGTAGTTGTACAGAGTGTGGTGCGTGGAACTGCCCACATATCCCACGTTCGCTACCCAGGAATGTGTCAGATCCCACTCCATGTCCAGCGAATAGTGATGCGAATATTCGGTGGGCAAATTACCCGGCAGGGCGTTGAGATTTGCGCCACCTGCTGTCGGCAGACCCGCGCTGTTGAAGGTGGTGATTGCGTTCGGATTTGCCGGATAGCCAAAAATGTTTGTCGGGCTGCTGGAGACTGCATAAATGATGTTTGGATTGATCTCCGCGGGGCCCTGGCTGGAGCCCGGCAGACCGCTGGTGCCGGGCGGGTTGAAGTCATTGGCGTTGGCATTCGCGATTTGTTCCTGGTTGTAGTTCAGGCCATAACCGCCGCGGAACACGATTCTGCCATTGGAACCAAGCGGGCTCCAGTTGAACCCGACCTGCGGTCCGAAATTCAGCTTTTGTGCATTCCAGGCATCGATGCCAGTCTGTATGTTGATCCCAGTGAGGAGGCTGGAGCCAGGGCCGAAGGAAAGCACACCCATGTTCTTGTCTTTATCCGTGAGCGCTCCAAAGTAGGAGTAGCGCAGTCCTGCACTCAGGGTCAGGTTGGGGCGAACCTTCCAGTCGTCTTGAAAGAAGACGCCAAGGAGATTTTCTCGATTGTCGTTGCGGAACCCGCCGGGAATTCCGGTTGTGGCTTGAAAGTTGCCTCCCTCTGCTTCTGGGGCATCATTAATGAAGTCCCAGAGATTGTAGAAGGTGTAATTTGGGGTTCCGAGCGGATCATTCAGGTAGTAGAGGCGTGTGAAATCGAAACCAAATTTCAGTGTTTGCGTGCGCAGGACCTTGGTTGCCACATCCTTGTAGCCGTAGGTCCATTGGTCGAGATGGTTGGGTGCTGACACGCCAAGATCACCCAGGGTGATGCTGCCGATCTGCGTGATGCTGGCCTGGGGCAGACCGAAAGGCGCCTGGGGGTTGTCAGTAACTTCGTTGTATCGCCATCCTGCCGCATTGGCGCGGGCTTCGTTCAAGAAGCTCGGCGAGAAGATATGATTCCAGATGGCCGAGAAGGCATCGTTGACCTGGGAGTGATTAAAGAGCTGGTATCCCAGCCCGCCGTTGTAACTAGTCTTGGTAGCAGGCACCCAGTAAATTGCGAAAGTGGCGTGGTCCTTGGCGGTCACGTCGGCGTCAAGACGACCGTTGTATTGCTTGAAATCGGTGCTGGTAGGGTTGACGGTGCTGTACTGTGCGATATCGGCTGTGGTCGAGAGTCCGCCTCCTACACCCGGACTTCCGCTGCCGGCGTAAGAAAGATCCTGCGTGCCAAGTGGGCTCGAGAGCGGCGAACCGATGTTCAAGCCCTGGCCGGCTATAGTGACGCAATTAACACCCTCTTTTAGTCCGGCATCCGTGCAATTTGCAGACGCAATCACGGTTCCCAGAACGCCAGCCTTGGGGAAATGCAGATAGGTAGAGGCTATGCTGCCCGAGGGTGCCACCCCGGCGAGCGCAGCAGTGGGATACCATCCTGTGCCTGTGGCGGGCACGGTTTGGCTTTGTCCCTCGTAGTTGAAGAAGGCAAAAACCCTGTTTTTCCAAATCGGGCCGCCAGCGCTGGCACCAAGCTGATTGTACCGGTCAGTGTCTCGCAGCAGGCCGCGCTGCTGAGGTGTGAGCGGAGCCCCGGTGGTCGGATCGGTCGCCTGTACCGAAGAGGCGCCATTCCAGCGCTGATACGCATTCAAACCAGGGCGATTGACCTGGATGAACACGCTGCCATGGAGATTGTTGGTTCCGCTTTTTGAGGTAATTTCGGTAAGTGCGCCAGAAAAGCGACCATTCTCTGCGTCATAGGCATTGGTGACGACTTTGACGTTGCTGACCGAGTCTTCGCTGGGAGTGATAACGGTCGAGCCGCCCCACACAGCGCTCACGGTGCTGATTCCGTCGACGGAGTAGCCGTTGGTTTCAAACTGACCGCCGTTGGCGTTGGCCGAAGCTCCATTTTCTGTAGCGAAGATACTGCTCGAATGTCCCAGGTTGCCGCCGCCGCCAGATGAGGCGCCGGTTTGCGTGCCGGGAGCCTGGAATCCACCGCCCCCGCCTGCTTGTGATCCATCGGCCAGAACACCAGGAGCCAACTGGACCAATTGGGTGACATCGCGTTGGTAGGTCGGCATGTGCTGGACTTCGTTTTCCGAAATCGACTGCCCGGTATTGGCAGTTTCCGTGTCCAGAGCCGGCGCAGTCGAAGCATTGACCGAAACGGACTCCGTATCCGCTCCGACGGACAACTGGATGTTGACCGCGTTTGGCTGCTCGGGGTTCAGTTGCAGCTTATCGAGGACCTGCTTCTGGAAGCCTTTCTTCGTGGCGACCAGCGTGAAGACGTCCGGCGGCAGTGCATTGAAGTTGAAGACACCGCTGGCATCGCTGGTGCGAACCTGCTTTTCATTTGTTCCTGTGTCGGTGAGGGTCAACGTCGCATCAGGGACCACCGCGCCTGTCGTATCGGTCACCACACCCTGAATGGAAGCACGGTATTGCGCATGCGCCAGAGGCGCATGCGCGACGAACAGCAGCGCAGCTAAACAGCTCAATATGCTGAGAGGCGCTCGCTGGGTTGATACGGACCCGCTCCTTCGGGTTGGGGTTTGCGTTACTGCTCCAATAGTCTGCATCGATCCTCCGGGGAAGGTAAATCGCTGTTTGAACCATTTATTGGTGTCACGGATGGGTGTCCGCAACCCGACGGCTTTTGCGATAATGAGGTTTTGCGCAACCGATTGCGCAATGGCTCTTAGAGATAACACTCCTGATGAACAATCGTCAAGGCTTCGGCGGCCTGGGGAGGCACAACTCTCATTGCGAGGTTGGAAACCTGTTCGAGTCCGCTGCTCTGTACCGAATTTCATGTGCGTTCTTGCCCGCGTGAAATCTATTCAGGATGGTCAGACCGATTTGATGCTGCCGATGAATCACTTGACGCTGATTCAATTACGAAATTTGCACTGAGCTAAAAGGAGCGCTGACGAAGATGAGGAACCGAGCAAGGATCAACAACCGATCGCTTAGGAAGCGCACCGCAGCAAGGTCAACGGCAATGTGCGGCCTGTTTGCACTGGCCTGCGCATGCCAAGCCAGCGTGGCATCGGGCCAGGAGCGCGCTACTGTCCGGCATGCCGCACCATCGAACGCGCAATTGGCTTCGCCTGCGATTGAGAAACGCGTTGACGCGCTGCTGAAGCAGATGACGCTGGAAGAAAAGCTGGGGCAACTAGTCCAATACAGCGACAGCGGTTACGACGGCCCGGCTCGGACGGCGGCAGAAGTGGCAGCTGCGCCAGGGAAGAATCCTTCGACGCACGACAAGGTTAATGCCATGGAACTGGTGTCGACGGGGCGGCTGGGTTCGATGCTGAACACGGTGGGGCAGGCGCGCACGAATGCATTGCAGCACGCGGCGGTGGAAAAGAGTAGGCTGCATATCCCATTGATGTTTGGTGCGGACATCCTTCATGGGTACAAGACTGTGTACCCTATTCCGCTTGGCCTGGCGGCGACGTTTGATCCGGACCTGGTGACGGCACTTGCACATATTTCGGCTTCGGAGGCGAGAACCGGCGGCGTGGATTGGTTTTACTCGCCGATGGTGGATATTTCGCGCGATCCGCGGTGGGGAAGGACGCAGGAAGGTGCTGGCGAAGATGCCTACCTGGGAGCAGCCATGGCGCGGGCGTACATTCGTGGATACCAGGGTGATGATCTTTCGTCTCCGACGAGCGTGGCAGCGAGTGTAAAGCATTTTGCGGCGTACGGTGCGGCGGAAGCTGGGCGGGAATACAACACGACCGACATGTCGGAGAGTCGCTTGCAGCAGGACTATCTTCCTCCGTACAAGGCCGCGGTGGAGGCAGGCGCGGCAACGATCATGAGCGCGTTCAATCCGCTCAATGGCGTCCCAGCATCGGCGAACCGCTACCTGCTGCAGGACGTGTTACGCGATCGCTGGGGTTTTGACGGATTCGTGGTGAGCGATTACACCGCGGTGATGGAGTTGCGGAATCACGGTATTGCGCTCGATGCGGCCAGCGCTGCGCGCAAGGCAATTACGGCGGGCGTGGACATCGACATGATGTCGCACTACTACGACGCGGAGTTGCCGGGGCTGATCAAGTCGGGGCAGGTCTCGATGAGCGTTGTGGATGAGGCGGTGCGGCGGGTGCTGCGTGTCAAGTTTGCGATGGGGCTGTTCGAACATCCGTACGCGGAGGGGAGGGAAGTTACCTCTGCGGTTGCGGAGCACAGGCCGCTGGTGAAGAAGGCCGCCGAAGAGGCGATCGTGCTGCTGCAGAATATGCCGCTAGAAGATGGGTCGCCGTTGCTGCCTTTGACGGACAGCGTGAAGAAGATTGCGCTGATTGGGCCGCTTGCCGATAACAGCACAGAGATGACCGGATCTTGGGGCGGCGAGAGAAGAGATCCTGATGTCGTAACGGTGAAAGACGGGCTGGAGGCACGGGCGCGCCAGAATGGCGGATCGGTGACATACGCGAAGGGCACCGAGATTCTTGGCGAATCCGACGCAGGGTTTGCCGACGCAATAGAGGCGGCGAAGGGAGCGGATGTAGCCGTGCTGGCTCTTGGGGAATCAAGCGAGATGAGCGGCGAAGCGGGATCACGCGCGCATTTGAATTTGCCGGGCAACCAGGAAAAGCTATTGGAGGCCGTGGCGGCAACAGGACGGCCGATTGTGCTGCTGGTCTTTTCAGGTCGGCCTCTGGTGCTGGACTGGGCGGCGCAGCATATTCCGGCGATCATGGAAACCTGGTTCCCGGGCACAGAGGCGGGAAACGCGATTGCCGATTTAATGTATGGGGATGCAGTTCCGAGCGGGAAGTTGCCGATGAGTTTTCCGCGCGCTGTAGGGCAGGAACCGCTCTATTACAATCACTTTCCCACCGGACGGCCGCCGGTGGGGCTTGATCTTACGAAGACGCCGAATTTCGATACGCGCTTCTTCTCGCGCTACATCGATGTTCCGAACGATGCGTTGTTTGCGTTTGGGTACGGCCTCAGCTACACGCAGTTTGCGTATTCAGATGTCGCAGTTTCCCGCGGATCGGTGCCATATGCAGAAGCCAACCGGGGCGAAGCGCGCAATCTTGTGACGGTTTCGGCGACCGTTCGCAACACCGGGAATCGCCTGGGTACCGAAGTGGTGCAGTGCTATGTGCGCAACCTGGGCACGAACCTCGAGCAGCCTGTGCGCAGTCTGCAAGGATTTGAGAGGGTAACACTGAAGCCGGGCGAGTCGAAGCAGGTTACGTTCAAACTGGGATTTCCGGAGCTGTCCTTTTATAACAATGCGGGACAAGCCGTGCTTGAGAAGACGGACTACGAGGTATGGGTTGGCGGAAGCTCGCTCGCGACGGAGCACGCGGAATTTCGCATCGTTCCGTAGCGCGAGTGTACCGGCCAAGTCCCACGGACGCGCGCGGATATCCCGGGCGCGATCCGACGTCCGTTAGTCGATGAAGTAGCCGATGTCGGTCAGGACGTTGTCGTTCAAATCGACGCCGAGCAGCTTCGCGCCGAATGGGGTTCCGAGGTCCTTTTCGAAATTCTGCAGCACGTAGGCTGGCAGATCGGTTTGCCGCCGAAGCAGGCGCAACAGGGCTGCGCTATCGGTTGGGCACTCGTAGTCGCCTGGCAAACCGCAAGCTGGGCGGATTGTCAGCGAGAGGGGGATCGTTCCAGGGCCAGGCTGGAAATGTTCTGAAGGCCGGGTAATGAGATTCACTCGCATGCCGGAATCCTGACATCGGTTTGTGAAAGGCTCAATGGTACCGAAGAGTTATTCGATGAACCAAATGGGGGAAACGGCCGAATCGTTGAGATTCGGCCATTACGAAAGAGTATGAACGGTTTCAGTTTCCACTTCCACTGAATCGGAATGACTTGTCTGGGTAGGGAGGATGCTGCGGCACGAGCCGGGGATCCGCCTTGATCTCCTCTTTCAGCAGCTTGAGCGCGGCCTGGAGCTGGTCGTCGTTACCGCTGAAGGTAGAGTGGGGCAGGTTATCGACCACGATATTGGGTTCAGCGCCATGCCCTTCGATGAGCCATTTGCCATCCGGGCCATACACGCCGAGTTCGGCGGCGGATGCGATTCCATTGTCGGCCTGGGTGTTGTCAAAACTGAGCCAGACCTCACCGCCCCATGTCCGTACGCCAATGACTTTGCCGAGTTTGAGCCGTTTGAAGCCTTCGGTAAACGCTTCGCCGTCGGAGGCAGTCAGCTCGTCGCAGAGTACAACGATGTGTCCGCGAAATGCTTCCTGCATGTTCCAGGAGGGGTTGCCAACACGCGGCTGCCAGTACATCCAGGCTTGGCGAAGCAGTTTTGCGAGGAGCCATGAATCGATGTCGCCGCCTCCGTTGTGGCGAACGTCAATGATCAATCCCTGGCGGTCGAAGACGGGATAGAATTCGCGGGTCCATTGATTGATATCGTCAGAGCCCATCGCCTGCAAGTGGACATAGCCAATGGTGTGATTGGAAGAGGAGTCAACCATGCGACGTCGGGTGAATTCCCACTCCGCGTAGCGCAGCCGCGCTTCATCCTGCTCCTTCATGGGTACGACGAGCACTTCACGCATTGCACCGGCGGTCGACTTGACGCGTAGCAGGACCTGGGCTCCAGCTTTGCCACGCAAGAGGGCTCGTTCGTCGGTAACGCCCAGGAGGTCTTCACCGTTGATAGAGACGATGACCTCGCCCTCGTGAACGATTGATTCGGGGCGGGCAAACGGAGGGGCCTGATCGGGCAGGTCGGGATCGTGCTCATAGATGTGGTCCACAACGAAGCCGCCGGCTTTCTCATCACGGCGAAGCCGCGCGCCGAGGGAGGCGATTTCCACCTGGTCGGCCGGCTTTCGTGCGTCACCGCCCACAACGAATGTGTGCAACACGGAGAGTTCGCCGACCATCTGTGCGATCACCAGATTCAGCTCGTCGCGGCTCGCGACACGGTCCACCAGCGGAAGGTAGCGGTCGCGCATGGCAACCCAGTTGACGCCGTGCATGTTGCGGTCGTAGAAGAAGTCTCGCTCGAGGCGCCACGCGTCGATGAATAAACCGCGATACTCGTCAACGGGCTTGGTGGAGAATGTCCAGGCAGACAGATTGATGGAGGATTTTGCGAGGGCTTTGGGATCGGCCAAGGCTGCCGGCTTCACGTCGGAATCGAAGACGAAGAAGTCATCCCCTTTGCGAATCAGTACTTTTTTCCGATTCTCGGAGATCTCGAAGTTTTTGATATCCGACATAACTGTCTCGACGTCATCACCGTTGTTGGCCACATCGAGGCACTGCGCCGCAAGATGTTTTTGCGTGTTATCAGGGTCGTTGACCCAGCAAAGACGCTTCTCGGTTGCCTGAAGATAGCCATAGTTGCCCGGAGGCGCAGGAACCTCGCTGAGCCTGAGCGACATGTCGTTGAAGTCGATCTTGACCTCGGGAGGATTTTTTCCTTCCTTTTTTTCGTCTTTCTTTTCATCGCCGGATTTTTTGGACGCATCCGCGGGTTTGGACGCGTCATTTTGCTTGTTGTCCTTTGATTTTTCGTCGTCTTTCTTTTCGTCGGACTTGTTGGCGCCATCGGGATGCAGCTCGTCCGGAGGCAGGAACGGCGAGCGCAGATCGGGGACGAGCGCCAACTGGTAGATCTTTACCTGGTGATCGAAGAACGGATCGGGCTGCCGCGATCCCCACGGCGACTCGACGGTTGTTTTGAGCATGCGATCGGAGAGGAAGTAGAGCCATTTCCCGTCGGAACTCCAGGTCGGGCTGCCACTGTTGTAGCGGTCGGAGGTGATTTCCTTGGTTTCGCCGGAATCGACATTAAAGACCTTGATCTGGGAGAACTGATTGTTGGCCGACTCGACATACGCGAGCCACTTGCTGTCAGGAGACCAGTGGAGATCGCCGAAGTCGCCCGTCATCGAGGTCGCGATTAGTTTTTCTTGTTTAGTTTTTGTGTTGAGAAGCCAGAGGTGATCGTCTTTGTCATGGTGGGCTAGCCAGTTGCCGTCGGGCGAGACAAGACCGTCCAGGCGGAGCACATGCGCGTCATTGGTCCATTGCTCGGGTTTGCCTTCGCCGTTCGCCGGGAATTTCCAGAACTCGGCCTCGCCCGTCTGCGTGGAGAGCGCCAGGATCCCTTTGCCATCGGGGAGGAAGCGCGCCTCGCGAAAGCGGATCGCGGAGTTGGCGGCGACCTTGACGATGCGACCGCTTCTGACCGGAAGGGTGAACACCTCGCCGCGGGCAGTGAAAACGGCACTCGTACCATCGGGAGAAATGTGGAAGGCCGACAAATAGTCGATCGGCTTCTTCACCCAGTGCTCGCGAAGCTGGTCGAAATCGGAAGCGAGCGTAATGGGAATGATCTGTTCATGGCCGGACTTCAAATCGAGGAGCCACAGGTCGGCGCCGCATGCGTAGACGATGTGCCCGTCATCAACCGAAGCTGCGGAGACGTCGAAGATGCGCTGGTGACTTTCCTGCTTAAGGTGGTGTCCTTCTTCGTCCATGGAGAACACGTTCATGATTCCGTCGCGATCGGAGAGGAAGTAGACGCGGCCGTTCCAGAACATGGGATGAGAGGAAGCACCGGGCCAGTCCGCGGTGAGGGGAATTGCTTCACCGTGGCCGTCAAACTTCCAGATACTTTCGGCCGTGCCGCCCTTGTAGCGCTTGGTCTCGCTTGGCTGCTTGAACCAGCGCGTGAAAAAGAGATTGTGGTCATCGGGCGAATACGCGGCTTGGGCAGCTTCAGCCAGGGGGACGATCTCTCTTGCGCCAACCCCGTTCACGAGAACGAGCTGGGTCCCGGGCAACGTTGCATAGCGCCCCGTGGTAATCATGAGACGGCCGTCGGGGGCGAAGCCAGCGGGAACGGAGCCGCCATCCCAGGAGCGGCGTTCGGGAAGTCCGCCATCAACGGGCATGGTGTACACCTCGGTCGGCCCCTCGAAGTCGGCGCTGAACGCAACGGTTTTGCCATCGGCCGAAAAGAAAGCATGCGATTCGGTGCCGGGATTCGATGTGAGGCGCCGCGCGACGCCACCGCTCACGCCGACAATCCAAAGATCGCCCTCGGACGAGAAGACAATGTTTTCTCCGCGAACCGCCGGGTAGGTATAGTAGCCGCGATGGATAGGTGCGGCGTCGGCTGCGAACGCAACTGAAGCTGAGCAGGAGATCAACGCGATGAGAGCTGAGAGGGTCCTTGCGGAACTCCAGTTGGCAAATGGATTTTTCATTCTTCTATCCACCCAAAATGAAATTGACGGCGGGAACTGCGAGGAATGACCATGCGCGAAAACGCAATGCGCGATTCAAACGGTAGGTAAATCTGCGTCGAATGATACTACGGGAGAGGCCCAAGGCAGGCCAGTTTTGTCGTCCCATCATCTTCGCCTTCAAACGAGGTAGGATAAACATCATTGCGGTTGCCGGTATGCGGTTGACTCTTTCCCTCATTTTGTCATTGGGCATCACGTATTGCAGGGTTACGGCGCTTGCGCAGGAGCCCTCTGCGAACCTGCGCCAGGCGGACTCGGATTATCGGGAAGGTGTTGCGGCGCTAAACGGGAACGATCTGAAGACCGCCGAAGCGAAGTTCGAAGAAGTCACGCGGCTCGCTCCTGCCGCGGAGCAGGGACACAGCGCATTGGGCGCGGTGCTGGTGCGGGAGGGGCGATGGGAAGCCGGGACGCACGAGCTTGAAAGAGCCTTGGCGATCAAGCCGAACGATGAGGCTGCGCAACTGAACCTGGCCATGGTCTATGCGCAAACCGGGTCACATGCAAAGGCAATTCTTCTTTTTGAAAAGCTTGAGGCTGCTTCGCGAACAGATCGTCATCCGCTGAGTCCGCAGGTGCTGGAGGTTTACGCGCGTTCGTTGCAGGCTGCCGGGCAAACGCATGCCGCCATCGTCCAGATGAAACGAGCTGTCGCTGGGGATGACAGGAATGTTGCGTTGCATGATGACCTGGGGTCGCTCTATGCGATCGAGAAGAACTGGGGGTCTGCCGAAGAACAGTTTCGTGAAGCTATATCTCTGAAGGACGACAGTGCGACCGCACACACGCACCTTGGACTGGCTCTGATTGCCGAGCAGAAGCCAGGTTCTGAAGAGGAGCTGACGAAGGCGTATACGCTTGCGCCGGATGAGCCCGGAGTGGCGCTGACAGTGGGAAGGGCGATGGCTGACGCCGGCCTCGACGCCAAGGCCATTCCGGTGCTGGAACATGCAGTTGCACTCGAAGGGAAATCAGTTGCTGCGCGCTATCAGCTCTCCCTGGTGCTGCAGCGTGTGGACAGGGTCAAGGACGCGATCGAATTACTGAAGCAAGTGGTGGAAGCTGAGCCGAAGAACGCCGATGCGTTGACCAACCTGGGCATGGCATTTGCGCAGGTGCATGACGCGGCCGATGGGCTTCCTTACCTGAAGCGCGCGGTCGCGTTGAATCCGAAGAATGCCACCGCTCATCAGGATCTGGCGGCGGCATATATCCAGGTGAACCAGATCGACGATGCAATTGTGGAGTTAAAGACGGCATTGCTGATTTCGCCTGATTCGTCCCAACTGCATTACGACCTGGGTACGGCGTACAAGCTCGAAGACGATGCAGCGGCTGCGATCCCGGAGTTAGAGAAAGCGGAAAAGCTGAATCCGTCGGGGTATGAGCCGGCCTACGTTCTGGGGCTGCTCTACATGCAGGTGGCGCGGTACGCAGAGTCAGCGCAGCAGTTGGAAGCCTCGCTTAAGCTTCATCCTCAGAACGGCGATGGTTGGGCGACGCTGGGAAGCGTCTACAACAAGCTGGATCGATTGCCGGACGCCACTGCGGCGTTGCGGGAAGCAATCCGCCAGATGCCGAACCAGGCGGATTCCCATTTGATTCTGGCAACTGTTCTCGTCAAGCAGAACGATCAGGCAGGGGCGGCACAGGAGCGCAAGATTGCTGCCGACCTAATGCGTGAACACATGAACCTGCAGCGTGCGCAGGTCGCGACGAATTCCGGTAAATCGATGCTCGCAAATGGAAAATTGGATGACGCGATTGTTGAATTCCGGAGCGCGCTGAAATTTGACGACAGTTATGTGGAAGCACATCTGATGCTTGCGGAAGCGCTGGGAAAGCAGGGAAAGACCAGCGAAGCGGCTGCCGAGCGAACTCGTGCCGAGTCACTGGCCCATCCCCAACAGTAGGCGCCCGGGTTCCTGCCCGGCGCCATGTACAGTCGTTGCCGCTCTACCCTATACTTGCAACGGCATTCAAGGCGTCTTCCCCGCTTTTCCCTTCGCAACGCCAGCGCTTGCACAAGCACGCTGATCTTGCCGAAACTGAATTTTTGGACGGGGCACTCGCAGGCAGCAGCCACTCGTATGTTCATCCGTACTTTGCAGCGCGTCTCGACGGTTCTCGTTCTAGCCCTTCCGGCGTCGCTCTTTCTCGTGCCGGCAACGCTCTGCACGCAGGAAAATGCTCCCGCGGATGGGGCGAAGGCCCCCACTGAATACGCCGACCATATCAGGGCGACTTACAGCTATCCTTTCGGCAAAGGAAACCTGTCGGCTCCGGGAAACGCGGCGGACGAGGGGAATGACTTCCTTTCTCCGAAGGTATTCATGAGCGCCGACTACTGTGGGCACTGTCACCAGGAGGCATATCAACAGTGGCGGCAGGCGCTCCATTCCAATTCGTTTCGCACGCCTTTCTATCGCCAAAGCGTCAATATCCTGATCCGCACCAAGGGCATTGAGTTCTCCCGCCATTGTGACAGTTGCCATAACCCCATCGCTGTTCTGGGTGGAGCGCTGAATCCCAAAGCGACAGAAGATCGGCTCTTCGACCGTGACGGCCTTACCTGCACGACTTGTCACTCCATCCAAAGTGTCAAGTCGTTGCGCGGGAATGGTGGATTCGTGATGGCCGTACCTTCCGCGCTAGTGGATGAGAAAGGGAATCGAATCCCGGGAATGGTGCCCGACTCGGAGATTCTGGCGCATCTCGATCGCCATTCGAAAGCCGTGATGCAGGATGTCCTTCACACGCCGGAGTTTTGCGCGGCGTGCCACAAGGCCAATCTTCCACCAACCTTGAACGACTACAAGTGGATTCGCGCGTTCACGGCGTATGACGAGTGGCAGAATTCCAAATTCTCCAATCGGAATCCTCTGACGTTTTATACGGCGGACTTTACAACGTGCCAGGGTTGCCACATGAAGCGCGCGCCGAACGTGCTGCCTGAGCCAGGAGCGAAGAACGGGACGTTTGTCTCGCACCGGTGGCTTGCGGGGAACACGGCTGTTCCGTTTTATGCCGGTTTCGATGAACAACTCAAGAAGACGATTGATTTTCTCCGCGCCGGAGATTTTCTAAACGTCGACATCTTCGGCCTGAAGATCGGCGAAGACAGCAAACTGGCCGCACCGCTGGGTACCGTTCCCTTTACCGTTCATCCCAATGATCTGCTCGAAGCCTATGTCGTGATTCAAAACAAGAACATCGGGCACTCACTGATTCCCGAGGTGCGTGATCTTTACGAGTGTTGGACGCAGTTCACCGCGACGAGCGCAAACGGGGTAAAGATTTATGAAAGCGGCTTTCTGAAGCCGGATGGAATGCTGGAACCGGGTGCTCACAGCTTTACGAACCGGCCGGTTGATGTTGTCGGAGAATTCGTGGACAACCACGTGGTTTCCTCGATTCACTCCGTGGCATACGATAACACCGTTCAGGCTGGGCGCTCGGCGCTGGTGCGTTACCGTTTTCGACTGCCCGCCAATGTGCAAGGGCCGATCACGATCACGGCGCGGGTAAATTATCGCCATCTGCGCCAAAGCTACCTGAACAACATCTTTGGGCCCGACCATCCGGCCTATCCAGTGGTTGAGATTGCATCGCGCAGTCGCGCGATCAACATCGGAGAGAATCAACCGACAACACCGCTGGCGAGCGATAACCAGGACTGGATGCGATGGAACAATCTGGGCATCGGATTCCTCGATCAATTGCAGCATGCGGACGCTATCAACGCATTCCAACAGGTGACAAAGCTTCGTCCGGAATACAAGGACGGGTATATCAATATTGGGTTGACCTACATTGATTGGGAGAAATACGACGAAGCGCGACAGCCGCTGGAAAGAGCGATTGCACTGAAGCCAAACGATGCGCGTGCGCTTTACTACCTGGCTCTGGTGGAGCGTCGGGCGCGCCACACCGAAGCCGAGATCGCCGATCTTGAGAAGGTCGCCGAGCAGTATCCCGAGAGCCGTGACGCGCGCCGCGAACTCGGTATTTCCTACTATCAGGCGCATCGCTCGGAAGAAGCGATTGCACAGTTTAAGGCGTTGCAGGCCATCGACCCCGACGATCTGGCTGCGCATTACAACCTGGCAATCCTGTACCGGCGCAAGGGGATGAAACGCGAGGCGGAGTTGGAGGCGGCGCAGTACACGATCAAGCGCATCGATCCAGCGGCGCCGACGTATTCTCTCGATTTTCTGCGCAAACACCCTGAGATCTCGACTGAGAGCGTTCCGTGGCATGTGCATACCGAGCCACAAAATGCCCAGCCGTTGGCAACGGGGGGAACCCAATAGGAAATGAGAGCAATTTGGCGGGCCATCGGATTATGAATCGGCGCAAGTTTCTTCAGTCACTGAGCCGGACGGCCCTGGTGTTGCCGTTCGCGGATATTGTTGCGCTTGCGGCGCCGTGCGGGCAGGCACCTACTGCGCAGGCTCCGAAGATTGGACCGCAGGAACGCACTTACGATGCGAAACCTGCCTCACCGCCGCCGGGGCCGAAGTCGCCCATCGAAGGCACGCCACTGGGCGTCAGCTTCGTTGAGGTTGCGTCGGGATCGGGATTGACGGGCAAGACGATCTACGGCGGCGAATTACACAACAAGTACCTCCTCGAGACGACCGGGTGCGGCCTTGCGTTTTACGACTACGATCACGACGGCTGGCCCGATCTCTTCCTGGTAAATGGTTGGCGGCTGGAAGGATTTCCTGCCGGACAGGAGCCGCATTGCAGGCTGTTCAAGAACAATCGCGATGGAACTTTTACAGACGTTTCGATTGGCTCCGGTCTCGAACACAAGACCGGCTGGGGTCAGGCCTGCTGTGTAGGCGACTACAACAACGACGGATTCGATGATCTGTTTGTGACCTACTACGGCCAGAACGCACTGTATCGCAACAACGGTGACGGCACCTTCAAAGACGTGACGAAGGAGGCGGGTCTGATTCAGCCGGGTCCGAAGATACGGTGGAACACAGGCTGCACCTTTGTTGATTACGACAAGGACGGGCACCTGGATATCTTTGTTGCGAATTATGTGGACTTCGACTTGAAGACGGCGCCGCTGCCGCAGGACGGCCCCTGCACATACAAGGGAATCCTGGTTGCGTGTGGTCCACCGGGTCTGCCGGGAGGGAAGAATATTCTCTACCACAACAAGGGAGACGGCACGTTTGAAGACGTGAGCGAGAAGAGCGGGATGTGGACCGCTGTTGGTACGTATGGGCTGAGTGTGGCCGCGTCGGATCTGGACAACGACGGGTGGCCGGATATCTACGTTGCCAACGACTCCGCACCGGCGACGCTCTATCTGAACCAGAAGGATGGTACGTTTAAGGACATCGCGATCGAAGCGGGTGCCGCGCTTTCAGCGGAGGCGAAGCCGCAGGCGGGAATGGGCGTTTCGATTGGCGACTATAACCGTGACGGCAAGTTCGATGTGGTGAAGACCAATTTCGCGGGAGACACTGATTCGCTTTATACAAATCTGGGTGATGGCAATTTCGAGGACAGGACATATCCCGGCGGATTGGGAGTGAACACGCGTCTACTCGGCTGGGGCGTAGGGTTCTTCGACCTCGACAACGATGGCTGGCTCGATTTGCTGATGTCGAATGGTCACGTTTATCCGGAGGTCGACAACTCAAATGCGGATTTGAAATACGCCGAGCACAAGTATCTGTATCGCAACCTGCGCAATGGCCGCTTTGAAGAGGTCACGGACAAGGGCGGCCCGGGAATTCTGGAAAATGCGCCGGCTCGCGGCTGCGCCTTTGGCGACTACGACAATGACGGCGACATCGATATTGTGGTGAATTGCATCAACGCGCCGCCGCAGTTGCTGCGATGCGATTCAACGTTGAATCGTAACTGGATCAAAGTAAAGCTGGTTGGTACGAAGTCAAATCGATCGGGAATCGGCAGCCGTGTGATCGTACATGCTACGACGGCTCCCGAGGCGACGAAGCCTCTTGTTCAGATCGAAGAGTTGCGTAGCGGTGGAAGCTATTTCTCGCAGAACGACCTTCGGCTTCACTTTGGCCTGGAGCAGGCAAGACAAGTTGAGCTGGTCGAGGTTCACTGGTTGAGCGGTCAGGTTGATGAGTTTCGCAACCTCGCTGTGAACCGGCTGCACGTGCTGCAGGAAGGCGGAAAGGTTCTGAGTTCACAGCAACTCATCGCGGTGAAGTCAAAATCCTGAAGGGACACGAATGCGCGCAGCAGCGCTGATTATGGTGATTTCAACGGCTGTTTGCACTGCGCAAGCTCCCTCGGTATGCCCGTGGTTTTCGACGGGAAGCGCTGAAACGGTATTGGGCGGCCCTGTCACGTTGAGCGCGCATGTCGAGGGAGTTCGCCAGGGCACTTGCCGTTTCACGCGTGCGTCAGAGGGCGGAATAAGATCCATCTCGATCGTGATTGGAAAAGAGGATACGCACGGGTGTCCTCAGGGAAGCGCGAGTGTCGCCGCCTTGGGTAATGAAGCAGAGCAATGCAAGGGCCACGATGCGCAGGGGCGGCGACTGGATGTGATCGCCGGGCGCGTGCGTGACATCTATTTTGTGGTAGGCATCGGCAACGTCCCCGATGCCACTACCATTCCCCCAGCGCCTGCACGCCCATCCGATCCATTCAATGCGTCCATTCTCGAGCGGACTACAGAGCAGGTTGTCGGCAATCTCTACTGATCAATCTTCGGTCGCCAATCAACATAAATTCATTGGTGTTGGTTCGGAGATTTTACCCAGAGATGCTGTTTGCAAGCGCCAGGATCAGCGCATCCATGAACTGGCTCGCAGGTTTCTCGGACTCGCAAAAGAAGGGCGGACTCTTGCTCAGTAAGCTCAGCGTATGTCGCTCTTCTAGCAACCCTATCAAATCTCGATAAGTCACGGCGTTTCATAAGTAGTTCATAAGCTAACTAGAAGGATTTAGTGTGGTTAGTCCTCACCTTCATGCTTCCTTTACGAAAGTATTTCGATACTGGTAATGAAAGGAAGAGTCAGATGAGAACGAGCCATGGTGTCGAAGTTATCATTGTCATGCTCGCGGCTGCTTTTACTGTTGCCCATGCTCAAGTCGCGAGTGCGCCACACTACACACACACAGAGTTACGGAAAATGATGCAGGAGGCCCATACGGAGCGGCAATACACGGAACTCGCTTCCTATTTTCGGTCTCGTCAAGAAGCCTATGAGCAGCAGGCTCACGTAGAGAGGCTTGAGTGGATTCGCCGAAGCCAGGATGTGACTGGCCTGACTGCCAAATATCCGCGACCGGTGGATTCGTCTAAGAACCGGTACGAATATCTCACTTACGAGGCCGGGCAGATGAGCCAGCGTGCGGAGCGCTATGAGAGCCTTTCCGGCAAAGCCCAATGAGCGGCCCCGCAACTTATTGATACAGGTTGATTCGGAGAGGGGACGGATCTCGAGAGCTGGTCTGTCCCTTCATATTCTTTGTAATTCATTTACGGTTTGTTGATAAAATCTCTGTCGGTCCTGGCATGCGCATGCCAGGATTATTTCTTTTTATCTCACATTGAAACATTGGCGATCCACAGGGTCTCATTCGCGACCTCCATTATGTCGGACCGCATCAGTGGTTTGGCAGAGTGATTACTTGGCAGAGCGATTAAGTAGTCAGACATCCTTCCTCGTCCGGCGAGGCAATCGGACAGGTGTCGCAACCCCAATTCTCTTCTGTCTTCAGGTGGGCTCTCCCGGAGGTGATGCGGGTCACATGCCATCGTGTGTCCATTCAAGCAGAATATGTGCGCTGGAGAGCCAACTCAATGGTCACGATGGCGGTATCCGAAACGAAATCCATGCTTACCCTTCCTGGGGACGCAGTGCGGCAGATTCAATGGCGATTCGCTCATCGTTTTGAACTGCAGATGCTGGTGCAGTCTGCGCGAGACGTGGCGCGTGGACCTGTGGCGCGGCTGGTGGCTGCGGGCGAACGGAACACGCACGAGTGGACGGCGGCAAAGAACGGAATGATGGACGCGTTCGATGCTGCCGGCATCACTACCGCGTTTATGGAACCCGAGGACGGTGGCTTCATCTCTGGTCCCAAGAATCTTGCTTTCGGGCTCGCGGCATTCGAACTGGCTTGGGTGGACGCCGGGGCGGCAACCGCGAACCTAGCTGGATTTCTGGCTCTCGCGCCGATACACGAGCGTGGAACGCCGGAGCAGGTTGCGCATTACAAAAAGCTGGCAGCGCCGGCCCAATCCGGGGAGGATCGCAAACCCTGGCGTGGAGCATTCGCGTTGACCGAACCGGTTCCATATGTGGGTGTCGATACCGGCATGTTGAATGGCAAACTTCGCATCGCGGAGTGGAAACAAGACGAGGAACCCTCGCTACAAGTAAGCAAGCGCGGGCGGTTCATTACTGGAATCGGATTCGCCAACTTCGTCACCACGGCGGTCAACTCCGACGACGAACGGATCAAGGGAAGTTGCATGGTGATCCTGGAGGAAGGCGACGAGGGTACATTCGACCGCGGAACAGCGACCAAAAAACTTGTGCACCAGCTTTCCTCAACAGGCGACCCGGTCTTTGACTTGCGAGTGTCGGCGAGCCGCATCGTAGGGGGATATACGGTGAAGGACGGCGTCCTCATCCCCAACTTCAATCACAGCGAGATCATCGAAGCGGTTTTTCGGCGCACGCGCGTCCCTGTCGGCCTGATGACGGCGGCGAAACTGCTGTCGGCGGTCGAACCGGTGATTCGCTACCAGCGTCATCGCTTCCGCGGCGCCGAGGGCGCAACGCCGGGCTCGGTGCGCTACGAGCAGGGAATCCAGCAGCGCGAAGACGCACTGCACCGTCTCGTGGATGTGTGGGCCACGGGCGAGGCTGCGGCGTCTCTGGGCTTTGCTGCAGCGAGGTTGTTTGATGTGCTCGATCCGCTCGAAAAGCAGAAGACGGCGATCCTGAAAGAGCGCGGTGTTCAGGGTGGTCGTGCGGAAATGAAAGCGCTCAAGCCGAGCGAACGGCGAGCTCTCGAACTGCTGTCGTTGAAGGACGGTGACCCGCTGCGCGCCAAACTTGAAGCTGATCCGCTGGTCCAGTACGTTTTGATGGATGCCGAGGCCAATGTCTTGTGCCCTGCTACCAAACTCTGGAATACAGGCCACGGCGCCAACATGATGCGCGAAGCAGTAAGCCTGATGGGAGGATATGGCATCACGGAAGACTGCCCAGGCTTCCTCGCGAACAAATGGATGGATGCACAACTCGAAGCCACGTATGAAGGACCCGAAGCCGTGCAGCGGCGCCAACTCTCTGTAACCATGATCAGCGAGGTCTTCCTCGCGCAGTTCAGCGCGTGGACCAAGGAGATGCGGCATATCGCGTCGACACACCCCGGCACAGGCGCGTGCATTCTTGCTTCCGCGATGAACCTGTGGACATGGTCGTTGAACTATCTGCAAAAGACGACCGATCCGTCGGGCAATAAGCTTTATCACGGTCAGCGCCAGGGCGTGACGTTTGCGCTGGCCGATGCGCTGTGTTGGCTCGTCGCGTCGCGTTGGCAGATTCTCGACGTGCTTGAGTTGGAGAGACACGGAGCAGAAAATGCCGAGGCGACCGAAGGATTGGCCGGGACCGTGCAGTTCCTGAGCGACCTGTGCCACACACAGGCAGCGCAGGCCGCGGGCGAGGTTTCGCGCATTTGCGCAGAGTTGGTTTTTGGTCATACCCGGCATCCGGCGTGGGCCGAGTCAGAACATAAAAGCTGCTTCCTGACGCGCGAACTCGAAGACCTCGAAGGTACGATGCCAGGAATCATGGCCATGGGTTTGGATGTGCTGGCAGCGGATGGCAGCCATCCAGCGAAGGCTGGACCGTGCGCAGGATGTGCGGGATCGAGCGAATTCCTGCGGCTGCAGAGCAGGCTGACCATGTGCCTGACCGGTTCTCGCCTGGCGAAGGATCGCGCGGCCGACACAGTAAGCAAAGTCATGATTCCCGAAGCACTCGATTATCCCGCGGCAGGGCCTGCATGAGTTTCACGGAACCAATCGAGACTGACAGACAGACGATGGAAGTGGACATTGCCTGTGTCGGTTTTGGCCCGGCGATGGGCGGATTTCTGACCACGCTGACGCAGGCGTGGAACTTATCGCCAGGCGATCCAGCATTCGAAAGCAAAATTGCTCCGGGCATGCCGTTGCAGGTGCATTGCTACGAGCGAGCCGACGATCTCTCGGCCGGCGTGAGTGGTGTTGTAACACGCGCCAAGGCCATTCGCGCAAGCTTTCCCTCACTCGATCTGGCCCAGATTCCAATGGCCACGGCCGTAAAGACAGAGCACGTCTTTTACCTGCTCGATCCCATTGGAGCAACCAAGCGCTCAAGCACATTGCATGCCGCTGATTTCCTCCTCCGCCTTTGCGGAAAGCTGGTGAAGGACGAAGCAATCGAACTTCCCTGGACGCCGGCGTTCCTGCACAAGCATGGCGGCCTTGTATTTTCTATCGGGCAATTCAACCAATGGGTTGCCTCCCAGCTGATGGCAAATGGGCTGGTGCAAATCTGGCCGGGAAGTCCCGTGAGTAGTCCGATCTTCGCTGATGAGTCAGGGGTCGATAAGCGAACGGTCGTTGGTATCCGGCTTGCCGATCAGGGTGTCGATCCTCAGGGAGAGCCAACCGAAGGCTTTATGCCTGGTATGGATGTGCGCGCGCGCCTGACTGTAGTGGGCGATGGGCCGGTTGGCCAGATCGGCAGAGCGCTTAATCAAAGCGAAAATGGCCGCGACTGGGCGCTCGGCATGAAGATGGTGATCGAACTGCCTGAAGACTCGACACTCGAGCCCGGCACGGTCTGGCACACTTTCGGATTTCCAGAACCGGAGATCTTCGGATTTATGTATGTGCATCCGGATCGACTTGTTTCCGTGGGCATCTTCGTGCCTTCGTGGGTTGGCGATCCAGCGCGCACGGCTTATCGATATTTGCAGCATTACATCCAGCATCCGACCCTGTGGAAGCACCTGAAAGGCGGGACCCTACGCTCCTGGGGGGCAAAGTCGCTCGAGGAATCTGGAAGACGGGGCGAACCGGTACTTGCCGGCGATGGCTTCGCACGCATCGGTGAAGGCTCCGGCTCGACGAACATGCTCACCGGCTCTGGAGTCGATGAAGCCTGGACGACGGGAGTGCAATTGGGCGAGGCGGTGCTTGATCTATTGCGCGGAGGACTTTCGTTCACAGAAGAAAATCTCACAAATACCTATGAAAAACGGCGCCGCGCAAGCTGGGTAGAACACGGAGCGCGCGAAGCCGAACACGCCCGCGACGGGTTTCATGCCGGATTTGTCCGCGGCGTCGTTGGGATGGCATTGGCTGGGGTGACCGGCGGCCGTCTTTCGCTGAAGTCAGCCATTCCGCCGGCGTCGAAGCAGATTCAGCCGTTTTCAGCGCAGAGGGGAGCGGGCGTGAACCTTAACGAAACTGCGATGCGCGGAACCGCAGAGGGCCGACCCTTTCACGACGTAGTGCTGACGGCTCGCGGGTGGCCGGAGATTTCCTTCGACGGACGGCTGCTGGTCACACAACAAGATGCGCTCCTGATGGGCGGCAAAGTGCAGGCGATGCCTGGCTTCGCCGATCATGTGAGGTTTCTCGATACGGAACCGTGTAGGTCGTGCCCGGAGAAAACCTGTATTGCGATGTGTTCCGGTCAGGCCATCACGCTTGGTGAAGAAGGCGCGCCCATATTCGAGCGGGAAAAATGTGTGCATTGCGGAGCTTGTCTATGGAACTGCGCGCATCCGGCCAATGGCAAGATGAGCAACATTGAATTCTCTGCCGGGCCTGGAGGGTTGCACTCGGCCGAAAACTGACCGCCAATTGCCGCGAGGCAAAAACCCGGCAGCTCATTGCGGACACAGAACATCTTGAGAAGGAGTTGCATGTCTGATTCATTTCATATCGTTGTCTGTGCAGGAATGGTGCCCGATCCATTGCAGACACTTGAACCGACAAGCGGGCCAAACGGGCCCGGCGTCAAGAACGAAATCCTGCTTCCCGCTGTCCTCGATCCGTGGGCTGCGAGCGCGCTCTATGAAGCCGCCAGCCTGGCTGCGAAGCGCCCAGGCAGCAAGGTTTGGCTGGTGTCTCTGGGTCCCAAAGGGAAACTGCAGCAGCTGATGATGACCATAGCGCAGAGGGCGAGCTTCGAGCTGGTGCCCATCGACGGGCCGATCGGTGGATTCACAGATGCGCATGCAACCGCTGCCGTGCTCGGCGACGTGATCGCCGCGATCCCCGGACTCGATCGCACAAAGCTGCTCCTCTTTGGCGGCTGGGAGTCTGCATCGCGAGGAGCGGGGATTACGCTGCAAATCGTGGGCGAACGACTGGGCATCATGGACCAATTTCAAGGAGTGGACAGAATTGATCCGCACGACGACGGCTCCTTCGAAGTGCTGGAGCGCGTGGAGGGCGGCAAACACCAGGTTTCGATTTGCGTTGGAACTCCCGCCGTATTGGGCTGGGCAACGGGCAGCCTCGGCGAACCACGGAACAATCCGCAAGTTGGGATGGCAAACATGCGAACGATTATGCCGGCTCTTCAGAAAGCAAAGCCGGTAACGCTTGACGCCAACACCCTGCGCTTCGTCTCCCTAAACCTTCCCAGCCAGCAACGCACAACGCGCGTGGTGAAGAACCTGACAGCAGACGAGATCGCGCGTGAGCTAGTTGAGTGGATAGGAGCGGAGTAATGGAATCGATCCTTGTTTTGACCCACGCTGACGAGACTGGCGAGCAACTGAGCAAAGGTTCGCTTGAGTCTGTCACTGTTGGCAGAGAACTGGCTGCGCAGCTCAGTGCGAAGTTGACCGTCGGCATCGTTTGCGAGAATCCGAAGGACCTCGCCGTGTTCCTTGCCTCTGCAGAAGCACGATTGCTATCCGTTGCAGGTGAAGTGTTCGCGCAAGCGCGTTACTCAAGCGATGCAGCAGCGTGCGAGGCAATTTGTCGCGCAGCACAACCGACGATCGTTGTGGCTCCCCACAGCTCACGGTTCGCCCGCGTGATGGCCGCCGTCGCGCATCGCGTTCACGGCTGCATCGAAACGCACATCACAGCAGTTGGTGTGGCCAACGAGGTCAAGGCGACTCGATGGTTTTATCGCCAGCGGATGGAAGCTGTTGTGACACGCGAAACGCGGCCATGGTTTCTTTTGCTCGATGCCGGAACGCACGCCGCCTTTATCGGTGAAGTCGCCCCGGTCCACGTCGAAGAAATAGCGGTCGGGCTGCCTGCATTGCGCACGAACGTTTTGGGAAATCGCACGCCGGAGCAACGTGAAAGTTTGGCCGCAACATTCGGCGATGGAAGGCCACAGGGACCCGGAACAATACGGCCCGATGCCAAGCTATTGTTCGTCGCGGGAGCGGGGTGGACCAAGAAGCAGCCCGACGGCAAGGTTCATGCCGGAGAGGCGGGAGAGCTGATCCTACGATTTCTACGCGCTTCAGGCGCGTCCCTGGGCAGTTCAAAGTCGCTCGTCGATCAGGGCAGTGAAGGGACTCCTGTTCTCTCGTTTCTCACGCACCTGAATCAAGTGGGCCAAACTGGCTCGACTCCAAGACATGCGAAGGGGCTGGCCACTTGTTGCCACGGTGAAGAGCCCCATGTCGTGGGCTGGCGTTTCATCAGCGAGCGGCGCGCCGTCAGCACTGATCCAAATTGCGGCTGGACACGCGGGAAGGCGGATGTGGTATACGTGGCCGATGCATTCCAGGTCATGGAGTGCTTGAATGCGCTTCTGGAAGCGAAAACTGCCAGCGAAACTCCAGAAGAAACCGCCGGCAGTCTATCGGCGCTGGCTTAACAGAATCTGTTTATGAAAGATGCCGCTAGGATTGGGATCCCAAGGTTTGGGCTTGTTCCTCTTCGTTCAACACGCGAAACGCTCCCTCCGCCAACGCCTGCAACTCATCCTCGCCAGGGTAAACGATGATCGGCGCAATCCAATCCACGTACTCGCTAAGCCGCTTCACCAGCTTCTCGGAGTGTGCCATTCCGCCAGTCAGCAGAACGCAGTCGACCGTGCCTTGAAGCACGGCTGTCATCGCCCCGGCTTCTTTGGCTATCTGATAGACCATCGCTTCAAAAACCCGCGCGGCGTCTGCGTCCCCTGAAGCGATCCGCCGTTCCACCTCACGGAGATCCCGCGTGCCCAAGTAAGCAAAAATACCGCCGTCCCCAAATACTTGGCGAACTAGCTGAGCCTGCGTAAACCTACCGTCAAAGCACAGTTTCACCAACGCCTTTACAGGCAGGCTGCCCGAGCGATCGGGCCCGAAGGGACCCTCCTCGATGGAATTGCTATCGATCATCCGCCCATCCCGGTGGGCCGAGACAGTAATTCCACTGCCGAGATGTACGATGATCAGCCGCAAAGATTCGTATGGCTTTCCCTGCTCTCGCGCAAATCGACGCGCCACTGCCTTGATGTTCAAGGCGTGAGCAATACAGAGTCTCTTCACATGCGGGGATCCGGAAAGGCGCGCGCAATCCTGCCACTCGTCTACCGTAACCGGGTCAACGATATAAGCATTCACACCGGCTGCTTGAGCAAATCTTTGGGCCAGAAAAGCTCCCAGGTTCGATGCATGCTCGCCGTGTCGCGCCACGCGGAGTTCTGCTAGCATCTCCTCATCGACAACGTAGGTACCGCACGTCATGGGCCGGAGCAGTCCGCCCCTGCCGGCCACTGCGGCAAACGACGTCGATTTGTGACCTGCTTCTTCAAGCGCCCGCTCAACCAGTTCCGCCCGATAGTCGAGCCTCGCCAGCATCGGTTGCCCACTGAAGCGCTCCAATTCCTCATCTGCATGGGTGATGGTCCGCTTCCACTCGGCGCCATTGTGGGTGTAGATCCCCAATTTAGTCGACGTCGTTCCGGGATTGATAACAAGCACCCTGTCGCATTGGCTGGCCAACGTTGGTCCCTTTCGTTGCAAAAAACTTGTTCACCCGACGAGAAAACACTACGGTCGCTGCATCTGAGGCTGTCATCCACCGGTCGGGTGGCCGGGTGTCATTCGGGCACGCGTCCGAGCATTTTCTGCACATCGGGAATCGAATATCGATCTCCATCATCCACGAATTTGGTCTATTGATGAGTGATTTGCGGCACGGCAAGTGCTTATCCTTCGTGGAGGTTCATCCTGTGATCCTCAACGCGCACAACCGCATTGATTTCCGCGAGTTGAAGGGCAATGATCGCCTGTCAGGCTCGTTCTGTTCTGCCTTGCCCGAGCCGACTTGCCTCCTCTCGCTGCAGCGTGAGGCGGATCACATCTCCTCTTTCTTCATCCGCTTAGAATTGCAGCGGTTACGGACCAGTTAAAGCCACTTTGCTGAATACGATGCAAGGCACAGCAAATCACCGGCGCTAAAGTGGCGAACCAGATCTGGGATGTGGAGCGCGCATGGCCAAGGTGGAAGAACGCGTTAACGCTAAAACAATGCAGGAGCGAATCGCCGACCTGCGACTCCGACGCGCGGAGATTGAACTTGGCGGCGGCCGCGAACGGATCGAGAAGCAGCACGCATCCGGGAAACTCACTGCGCGCGAACGCATCGCAGCCCTGGTCGATAAGTCCAGTTTTGAAGAGGTGGGTGCATTTGCTCTCCATCGCGCTTCCCTATTCGGCATGGCCGGCAAGGAAGTTCCCGCTGACGGTGTAGTCACAGGAGCAGGATCGATCGATGGTCGCCTCGTCCACCTTGCGAGCCAGGACTTCACCGTGCTCGGCGGAGCGGCCGGAGAAGTGCACTGCAGCAAGATCGTCGAGATGATGATCATGTCGCTCAAAACCGGAACTCCATTTGTCTTTATCAATGATTCCGGCGGGGCTCGCGTGCAGGAAGGCATCGACAGCCTCGACGGCTATGCCCGTGTGTTCTACAGGAATGTGCAGCTCTCAGGGACGGTTCCACAGATCGCGGTCATTTGCGGCCCGTGCGCCGGCGGAGCGGCCTACAGCCCGGCGCTGACTGACTTCGTCATTCAAACCCGCCAGGCACGCATGTTCATTACCGGTCCCCAAGTCATCAAGCAGGTCACCGGAGAAGACGTGAGTGCCGAGGAACTCGGCGGTCCGCAATCGCAGATGAACCGGTCGGGCGTGGTGCATTTGATTGCACAGGATGACAAGGAGGCGCTGCAGTTGTGTCGCCGCCTGCTCAGCTTCATGCCTTCGAACAATCTTGAAGACCCGCCGCGCATGCCGTTCAATTCGCGCATTCGGTCTGACTCGGATATGAACTCAATCGTGCCGGTCGATCCCAAGATTGCTTACGACGTACGTGCAATTGTTACGCGTGTTCTGGATTACAATGACTTCCTTGAAATCCAGCCTGGATTTGCACCGAACATCGTCATTGGCTTTGGGCGACTTCAGGGGCGGCCAGTTGGTATCGTCGCCAACCAGCCAAACGCGATGGCGGGTGTGCTTGACATCAACGCCTCCGACAAGGCTGCGCGCTTCGTGCGCTTCTGCAACGCATTCAATATTCCGCTGCTGACTTTCGTCGATGTCCCGGGATTTCTGCCTGGAGTGGAGCAGGAACGCGGTGGCATCATTCGGCACGGCGCCAAACTCCTCTTTGCTTATTCAGCTGCCACAGTTCCCAAGATCACGGTGATCCTGCGCAAAGCTTACGGCGGGGCATACATTGCCATGTGCTCCAAGGGGCTCGGCGCGGATCGCGTGGTGGCATGGCCCACCGCTGAGATCGCGGTTATGGGAGCTGAGGGCGCTGCCGAAATTGTTTTTCGCCACGAAATTGAAGCCTCGCACGACCAGGCCACGCGCCGTCAGCAACTGGTCGAAGAGTATCGCGAGACATTTGCCAATCCCTATGTTGCCGCTGGGCGTCGTCTCGTCGACGAGATTATTGAGCCAGCCGAAACACGGCGATACCTTGCGCTTGCCCTCGAATCGATGCACGGCAAGCGTGAACTGCGGCCCCAAAAGAAGCATGGATTAATTCCGCTGTGAGGCAACTTGTGACAATGCACTTCGCTGATCTGATCTTGATTTTGATATTTGCGGGCGCGGGATGCGCAGTCAGCTATCTGCTGTTGCTGCGCAAGATTCGACAGGTCGTTACCGAACGCGAGTTGAAGATTGCCGACCAGCTGGCGGCGCTTGATGACGCTATCCGTGCCCTCGAAACGCGTCTTTCCGAGCATCATGCAGCATCAGAGATGATCGAGGCAGCGGTCATGGGACGCAGGTCCGCGGGAGTGACACGCGAGGCGCGGAAGAGTCAGAGGCAGTCGCACCCGACATTCAAGCGGTGATCGCGGCTGCCGCGGTGGCCGCACTCGGTCAGGACATACATATTCGATCGATGAAGCCTGCGACAAGTTCGTGGTCGCAGCAGGGGCGAGTGCTCGTGCAGGGATCGCACAACGCTCGCGCGCGCAGGTAATTCGCAAAGCGCAAGGTACAGGAGATCACATTGAGGCTTCGCATCACCATCGACGGCAGGGCCTATGAGGCCGAAGTCGAGATTCTGGATGACGCGGAGTCCGCGCCGGAGTATCCGCCCTACCCGCCGGGAGCACCCGCGTATATTGGCGCCGATGTTCCTGAACCGATCATTGCCGTACAAACAAGCGAAATGGCGAGAAACGACAAGGAATGCCGAAGCCCTGTGACCGGCATGGTCATCAAGGTTCAGGTTGAGGCGGGACAGATGGTTCAGCCTAATGATGTGGTCATGGTTTTGGAGTCCATGAAGATGGAAATGCAAGTTACGGCACAGCAAGCAGCTGTGGTGAAGAGCGTTCTGGTTGCCGAGGGATCCGCGGTAAAAGTAAACCAACTACTCGTGGAGTTTGAATGACACAAGCGTTCGCTATACATGAAGTCGGGAACAACTATGAGGATGGCACTCCTGTTGTGGATGGAGTTCTCGGCACGGTCCCAGGAATTCTGTTTGTCGATCATGTAGCTATCGCCGTGCGGAAGGGAGAATTGGCTGGCCAGGTGCTGTCGTACCGGATGCTAGGATTTCGCGAGATTCATCGAGAAGAAGTGCTTGGTTCCGATCAAGTGCGCGAAGCATTATTGCAGATTGGCGACGGTCCCAACCTGATTCAATTGCTCGAGCCCCTCAATGCCGAATCTCCCGTGCAGAAGATGATTGACAAAAATGGCGGTCGTGGCGGCTTGGCTCATATCGCCTTTCGTGTGAAGAGTGCCCACCGCGCGTTTGTTGCAATGCGCGAGCAGGGTTTCAGACTAATCGACTCCGCGCCGCGCAAAGGTTCTCGCGGCACCACGGTATTTTTTGTTCACCCGAAATCCAAAGAGGACTCCCCATTTGGAGTTCTGCTCGAAATGGTTGAGTCTCCCGAAAGCAGATAGACATGGCTACCGAAAGCTTTCTCTCGGAGTTTCCACCCATCAGTACGGAGGAGTGGGAACGTATCATCCGCGAGAAGATTACCGGCGCGGAATACGCGTCCAATTTGATCTGGCATCCGGAGGAGGGCCTTGCGGTGAAGCCCTATTACCGCTCAGATGATCTTGCCGGACTCCAATTCCTCGATGCTGCGCCAGGGATGTTCCCCTTTGTGCGCGGTGCGCGATCTATAGGCGATTGGCGCATCCGCGAAGAGATTGATCTTGTTGACTTGGAAGATGCAAATTCGGCCGCACGCGCAGCGGTCGTTGCAGGGGCGGAGGAGATTGCATTTCGCGGCACAAAACCTGGAAGGGCCGTGGATCTCGCGACCCTCCTCCGCAATCTCCATGAAATTCCAATCGTGTTTGCCGGTTCAGAACCTGGGCTCGCCCGCCTCGTGATGGAAGGGATAAGTAAACGCCCACACGGGACAAATATTTCAACCGACCTTGACCCACTTGCCGATCTCGAACTTTCGGCCGAATTGATTCGCAATGCTCCTCCGGGCTTCAAAGCCTTCGTGATTCATGCCGAACAGTTCCAGGAGCGTGCTGGCACCTCTGTCGAGGAAATAGGCTTCGCGCTTTCGGCTGGGGTAGATTTTGTAGCCGAAGTGCAAGCAAGAGGTTTGAGCGTCGATAGCATCACAGGTTCCCTGTCGTTCTCGTTTGCGATGGGGCCCGAATTGTTCATCCAGATTGCGAAGCTGCGTGCCTTTCGCCTGGTGTGGGCGAAAGCTGTGGAAAGTTTTGGCGGCGCGGAGGAGGCAGCACGGCCTTCGATCCACGCATGCACTGCACGCTGGAACACGACGCTCTATGATTCCCAAATCAATATTCTGCGAGCAACGACTGAGGCGATCTCAGCGATACTCGGAGGTGCAGATTCCATTTCGATATCACCTTTCGATGAGTGTTTCCGGCATCCGAATGACAGCAGCCGCAGACTTGCGCGTAACACGCAGATCATTTTGAAGCAGGAAGCGTTTCTTTCACGGGTTGCGGATCCAGTCGGCGGGTCGTATTTGATCGAAGTTCTCACCAACTCAATCGCGTCGAAGGCCTGGAAGTTGTTTCAAGAACTCGAGACTGCGGGAGGATACCGAAGAGCGTTGGCGACTGGATTAATCGGTTCGGTGCTCGACAAACGGATGACTTCCCGAGGAGAGGCAGTAACCTGCAGGCGACGAGTTCTTACGGGCACAAACCGCTTTGCGGATGCGACTGAAGAAGCCCTCCGGCCTGTTGATGAAATGCAATCGGCCTCACCGACTCGCGTCGCACAATGTTTTGAATCACTTCGGATGCGCACACAACAGTTCACAGTTCAGACCGACAAACAGCCGCACATCGTGCTCGCTGAAATCGGCGATGCAAAGATGCGTGGCGCCCGCTCTCAATTCGCCGTCGATTTTCTGGCCTGTGCCGGACTGGTTACGAGCAAGTCGGTCTTTCAGAGCGCAGATCGTATCGCGGATTCCGATGCGGACATAGTTGTGCTCTGCAGCTCAGATGCGGAATATCTTTCCATTGCCGCCGAGTTGATTCCGAGCCTCAAACGGCACGGCAGTTCTGCTAAGGTCATCATCGCCGGAAACCCTGACACCGCGGAGCAACTGAGGAACATCGGCGTCTTTGAGTTCATTCATCTTCGCAGCAACGCTGTCGAGGTCCTCGCCAGAATTCAACAGCTGATCGGAATCGAGGATTAAGTATGCGTCCAGATTTCTCGAAGATCGACTTCAAGGTAAATACTCCACTCGGATCGGCAGTGCAAGGGAACGAGTGGCTTTCGCCGGAACACATCGCGATTAAGCAGTCCTACATACGCGAAGATCTTCGCGGGCTTGAGCATCTCCAATATGCTGCCGGCCTTCCGCCCTACCTGCGCGGACCCTACAGCACGATGTACGTCATGCAGCCGTGGACGATCAGGCAATACGCTGGCTTCTCCACCGCCGAAGAATCGAACGCGTTCTATCGTCGCAACCTTGCTGCCGGGCAAAAAGGCCTTTCGGTCGCCTTCGATCTCGCCACGCATCGCGGCTACGACTCTGACCACGAACGCGTGAAGGGAGACGTAGGCAAGGCGGGTGTCGCTATCGACTCAATCCTCGACATGAAACTTCTCTTCGATCAAATTCCGTTGGATCGAATGTCGGTGTCGATGACGATGAACGGCGCGGTCCTCCCCATCATGGCCTTCTATATTGTCACGGCTGAAGAACAGGGAGTGTCTGCCGAGAAGCTGAGCGGAACAATTCAGAACGACATTCTTAAAGAATTCATGGTGCGGAACACCTATATCTACCCCCCGGCGCAGTCCATGCGCATTGTAGGCGATATCTTCCGCTACTGCTCGGTCCACATGCCGAAGTTCAACTGCATCAGCGTGAGCGGTTATCACATGCAGGAGGCAGGTGCCACAGCTGATCTCGAATTGGCATACACGCTGGCGGACGGCCTCGAATACCTTCGCACCGGCATCAAGGCTGGCCTCAGCGTCGATGAGTTCGCGCCGCGGATTTCGTTCTTCTGGGGTATCGGCATGAACCATTTCATGGAGATTGCCAAGCTCCGCGCCGCACGAGTGCTGTGGGCGAAAATTGTGCAGCGATTCAACCCCAAAAATCCCAAGTCGCTGGCTCTACGCGCGCATAGCCAGACTTCCGGATGGAGCCTTTCAGCCCAGGATCCCTACAACAATGTGGTGCGTACCTGCGTAGAGGCTCTTGCCGCTGCATTGGGGCACACGCAGTCGCTGCATACCAATGCGCTCGACGAAGCTCTTGCACTTCCCACAGAGTCTTCCGCGCGCATCGCCCGCAATTCGCAAATCTATCTGCAGCAGGAAACCGGAATCACGCGTGTCATTGACCCGTGGGCCGGTTCCTACTACCTTGAACGGCTCACGCATGAGCTCATGCACTCCGCATGGAAACTGATCGAAGAAGTCGAAGAGCTGGGAGGAATGACGAAGGCGATTGAAGCCGGCATTCCCAAGATGCGGATCGAAGAGGCTGCAGCTCGTCGGCAGGCAAATATCGACTCCGGCCAGGATGTCATCGTGGGAGTAAATGCCTATCGCGCAACAGAAGAACCGCAGATTCCGGTTCTCGATATTGATGGCGCAACGGTGCGTGCCGCGCAGCTTGCTCGTTTAGAGCAATTGAAGCGCGAACGCGACCCGAAAGCTGTTCAGGCGGCCCTGCGACTTCTTAGTGAGAGCGCCGTGTCAGGGAACGGCAACCTGCTCGAATGCGCTGTAAATGCGGCTCGTGCGCGGGCCACGCTCGGGGAGATCTCTTCTGCGCTCGAGGATGTCTGGGGGCGATACGAGGCTTTCACGCGATCAGTTTCTGGTATCTATTCGGCAGGCGCCGCCAACGCACAGGAATTCAAAAAAGCACGCGCGATGGCCGTCGAGTTCGAAAGGGAAGAGGGACGAAGGCCACGCATCCTTGTTGCCAAGATGGGCCAGGATGGACACGACCGCGGTGCCAAGGTGATTGCCACAGCGCTGGCAGACATTGGCTTCGACGTGGATATCGGTCCGCTCTTTCAGACTCCCGGCGAAGTGGCTCGATTCGCGGTGGATAGCGATGTGCATATCGTCGGAGTGTCCTCGCTGGCTGCGGGCCACAAGACTCTCGTGCCGGCGTTGATTGAGGAACTTCGCACACTGGGCCACGAAAACATCGCCGTTGTAGTGGGCGGTGTGATTCCTATCCAGGATCATGAGTTCCTTTACGAGGCGGGTGTCGCGGGCATCTACGGTCCGGGAACGGTGATTCCCGCGGCTGCACAGCATATGCTTCAGATTCTCAGCGGCAGCCTCGTTGGAGAGCGTTGATTGATCAATGCAAATGAGAGTGCGCTGAACGTCAAAGACGGCTGCGCCACTCCTGTGCCACCCGCAAGCACGCTTCGTGTTTCAAAACGCGAGCACGATCTGTCTCCGGCGTCTTACGTTGAAGGCATTCTCAAAGGCGATCGCGCCGTGCTGGCCCGCGCCATCACGCTGATCGAAAGCACGCGTGCGATTGATCGGCAGATCGCCGATGACGTTCTCGACAGATGCCTGCCTGCCAGCGGGAAGTCGATCAGGGTAGGAGTGACCGGAATTCCCGGCGCAGGGAAAAGCTGCCTGATTGAAGCACTCGGAAAACATCTGATCAGCGAACGTCGTGAGAAGGTCGCCGTACTTGCAGTCGACCCCAGCAGCCAATTCAGCGGTGGAAGCATTCTCGGCGACAAGACGCGTATGACTTTTCTTGCGTCAAGCGATATGGCGTTTATCCGGCCCTCCCCATCGCGCGGTGCCCATGGCGGTGTGGCACAGAATACGCGCGATGCAATTCTGTTATGCGAAGCGGCCGGCTACAAAAACATCCTTGTCGAAACGGTTGGTGTCGGCCAGTCTGAAGCTGCCGTTGGAGGCATGGTCGACTTCCTGATGCTCGTTACGCTCGCGGGAGCAGGGGATGAGTTGCAGGGCATCAAGCGCGGTCTGATGGAAATGGCCGACGCCGTTGTGGTCAACAAGACCGACGGGGACAATATCGGGTCCTCTGAAAGGGCGTGTTCTGAAGTTGCACGTGCATTGCATTTCTTCCCCGCACCTTCCTCGGGCTGGATCCCGCGCGCGCTATGCTGCTCGGCACTGAATGGACGCGGGGTGGCGGGTCTGTGGTCATGCGTCCTCGAATACGCCGCAATCACAAAGGCGAGCGGCTGGTTTGAGCGAACGCGGCGGGAACAGGCCCTGCGCGCGATGCACGATCATATCGAGAGCGGATTGCTACAGATCTTTCGTTCCAATCCCGTTGTTCAAGAGCGCTTGCCAGACCTCGAACAGAAAGTTCTTGCCGGAAGCATGACCACAGCCTCTGCCGTCCGCGAACTGCTTGTGAATTTTGCGTCAAAATAAAGCTTACAACTTGAATCTTCATTTGCTGCGAGTTGCGCCGCACCTCTAAATGCGGACGAATGACAGACGATGCGAGATCACTGGGTGGGTGCGGCCGATTGGCTCACGGCCAAGGGGGTGCGCGCCAACGAATTGTCCTGCCGCGCATCCTTCCCTCCGCCAGCCTCATGTGACAGAGCTAAACTGCACAGATTTTTGCGGCTTCGGATGCGATGGTTAAAGATCGTCAAAAAACGCAAAAGCGCGTTCAATGTGGGCAAATAACTTTTCGACGAAGTATTATGACTGAATCGGAACAAGCTCAGAAACAAGAATGTACAGGTGGTCCGACATTACTCGCCTCGCGAGCAGCGTCTTTTCGAATCCGATCATCCAAGACAATGACACGATAAAAGCATCCTTTCTGACCTCTACCGCGTAAAATGCACACAGATCCCGCTAAGTAATGAGGTTGAAAATGTTGATCCGGATTGGATTCGACCTCCAGTTTCAGATTCCGACCAGTGTCGCCATGGTCGCGTTGCTCAGCGTTCACCCTTCTCGCGCGGGCGATCTCCTTGAACCAGATGAATTGAAGACCGAGCCAGTGCTCAAGGTCAGCCACTATATCGACAGCTTCGGAAATCGCTGCTCACGGTTTGTGGCGCCTCCGGGACTCCTGCGGCTTTCGGCGTCAACGCTGATCCGGCAGTCGGATCTTCCGGACGAGGTGAACTTGTCGGCCCGCGAAGTACCGGTAGGCGACCTGCCGGACGAAGCGCTTATGTACCTTTTGAACAGCCGCTACTGTGAAGTGGATCGGCTATCCGGCATTGCTTGTGATTTGTTTGGGAATGTCAGTCCGGGGTGGGCACGTGTGCAGGCCGTCTGCGACTGGGTGCACAATCACATCGCGTTCGATTACCAGCAGGCGCGGCCAACGAAGACTGCGCTTGATGTGCACGGGGAAAAAGTCGGTGTGTGCCGCGATTATCAGCATCTGGCCATTACGTTTTGCAGGGCGCTGAACATTCCGGCGCGTTATGCGACCGGATACCTGGGAGATATTGGAGTACCGCTTCGTTTGCCGATGGATTTCAGCGCCTGGTTCGAGGTGTATCTCGAGAACCGCTGGTGGGCGTTTGACGCGCGTAACAATCAGCCGCGGCTGGGGCGAATCCTGATGGCGACGGGAAGAGACGCATCGGATGTCGCCATCACCACATCATTCGGGCAAGCAGATTTGTGGAGTTTCTTCGTTGTGTCTGAAATTGAGGAAGAAGCTTCGATTCCAGGCTGATCGAAGGCGATCAGGTCTCGACCGCTTCTAGATCGACCCCAACCTTCAGCGTATGAGCTCCGCCACCAAGAATCAGGCCATGCAGGGGGCTGACGTCGCTGAAGTCGCGGCCCCAGGCAATCGTGACGTGGCCGGTTGACGGTACGACATCGTTAGTAGGGTCGACGTCCATCCACCCGATTCCTGGACAAAAAGCAGACACCCACGCATGGGATGCATCAGCCCCCACCATGCGCGGCTGACCGGGCGGCGGATATGTGCGCAGATAGCCGCTTACGTATCGTGCAGGCAGATTGATGGAGCGGAGGCAGGCGATTTGAATGTGGGCGAAGTCCTGGCAGACGCCCCGCTTCTTTCGAAAGACCTCTTCGATGGTTGTTCTTACCGTGGTGACTTTGGAATCGAAGCGAAAATCATGATGGATGCGCGTCATCAAATCCAACAGGCCTTCGAGATAGGGACGGCGGGGTGTAAATGATTGTTGTGCGTACCTGGCGAATTCCGGCCTGAGACGGATGCGCGGCGACTCGAACCGAAACTGATAAGCCTCGATAGCGTCAGGGCTCAAATCCTGCGGGAGGCTTCTAACGACTTCCTCCCATGGTGGAGAGGGCTGATGTGGATCTGGCACGGCTTCAGCCATGACGACACGGCTTCGTGATTCAACAATCAATTCGTGATGCGGCTCTTCAATCGTGAAGAAATATTGGTGGTTGCCGAAGTAGTCGGTGCGCTGCGTCAGGATGGCCGGCCCTGGCACGATATGTAGTTGGCTTTGTTCGAGACTGTGGCGCGGGAGAGAGCGCGGCCTGAGCGTTGCGACGTGACTGCCCATTGACACTGGATATTTGTACTTGTAGGTCGTTCGGTGAACGATTTTGTAAATCATAGGCCTATGCTGATCGGCAGTGTGCGAGCGTGGCTGAAATACCGGTTCGATAAGTTATCTGACCAGGAGGGCAACAGACGTTCCAGCCCTCCCAGAAAGGCTTCGAGCCGAACCAAGTCTGCAGAGATTGTGGATTTGGCCTTGAACGCGTTGCTGGGCAGGCTGTAATTGAGCTGCCCCAAATTGAAGCCGCGCAAGACGGCCAGTGCTTCCCTCATGGCTTCCAGATCATCCGTCATGTGCCGAGGAAGCTTCTGATATTGGTCGACCAGGTGGGCAAGCTGAAAATCCAAAGACCTGGGATTTCCTTCATCAGCCATCAGGACGTCGAGCACGGCGATGGGTTGAAGCGTGGTGTAGTAGCGCGTGCGGTAGGTCATCGAACTGTCCGCCACTTCAAGCAGGCATTCGAGAAGCGGCCAGTCCTGTTCACCGAGTGGAAGCGTGATTTGCCGCAGCATACGTGCGAGATAAATCGCGCGCTCGAGACGCCTGCCGATGCTCATGAATAACCAGCCCACACCGCGATTGATATTCTCGCGTTCCATTCCCGAAAAGGCAGAGAGTAATTCCAGGCAGAGAGTGAGCATTGCCGGATACTCAAGAAACTGCGTCTCACCGTCCTTGTCGAGCGATGTCCGCAACTGGCCGATGAGAATCAGCATGTCGGCTGACAATCGCTCGCGAACGCTGTTGCCGACGCGAGACACCTCGGAAAGGATGAAGGCGAGGCTGTCCGTCCGCTTCGGATCGGAGATCACGGATATCAGTTCGCGTTCGAAATCGAGGCGCGTGGGGCGTTTCTTTTTCCCTTTTGGTAGCTTGCTGTGCCGTGATTTCAGGCACCCGTGCAGGCGCATCAGGCAGCCGACTTCTCCAGGGTCGGCTCGTCGCACGCGAGAAATCAAGGAACGCGTAATTCGGGCTGTATTCTCGGCGCGTTCGACATATCGTCCGAGCCAGAAAACTCTGTCCGCAACGCTGCTCGGCACGTCGGGAGAACCGCGACGCAGAGCCACCGGTTGGTTGCGGGGATGCAGCAGGCTGAACGTGTCTACGGGGCTGTCTGAGAGCACCCACGCGTCCTTGCTATGTCCCCCGCGCTGCATCGACACGACCGATCCCTCGGTCTCAGCAACGCGCACCAGTCCTCCGGGAATTGCGGTCCATCCCGCGCCGGTGTTGATCACGTATGTCCGCAGCACCATGCTGCGTTGATACAGGTGGCCGTTTCCCCACACCGGAGCATTGGACAAGGCGATCTGCTCTTGTGCTACGTACTCGTGAGGAAACGCCTTCAATTGCGTGAGGAGCCTCTTCTTTTCCGCTTCTTGCAGCTTTGCGGCAAATACCGGCTCCATGCCGCGGGAGGGAAACGCCGGCTTGAGAACAATCGCATCGAGATGGTTGAGAACCCAGTCGAATGCGTAGGATTGGCCGCACCACCAGGTCGCGACGGAGGGAAGTTTGAGACTCTCTCCAGTCATGTGCCTGCAAAGACCGGGAAGAAACGGCATAATGGCGGCGGTCTCGATCACGCCGCTTCCCAGCGCATTCGCCACTTTCACGTTGCCTGCGACCACCGCATCGACCAGGCCGGGCACCCCCAGAAGAGAGTCGCTGCGCAACTCCAGCGGATCACAGAAGCTATCGTCGACCCTGCGCAAAATGACATCGACCCGCTCCAGCCCATCCACGGTCTTCAGAAAGACGCCGCGGTCGCGCACGGTAAGGTCTGTTCCTTCGACCAGCGTGAACCCCAGATAGCGCGCGATGTACGAGTGCTCGAAGTAGGTTTCATTGTGCGGGCCAGGGGTGAGCAGCACAATACGCGGATTGCTGTTTTCGGCGAGGGAACTAAGTGCATCGCGCTGAGCGCGGAAGAATGGCGCCAGCCTTAATACCTTCGAGCTGTTAAATTCGTTTGGCAACACGTCAGAAACTATCGTGCGGTTCTCGAGCGCATAACCGCTGCCCGAAGGAGCCTGCGTGCGATCAGACAGCACCCACCATTGGCCGTCGGGCGAACGGGCAAGATCTACCGCGAGCATGTGCAGGTAGGAGTGAGAAGGCACGCGCACTCCCACCAGCGGACGCAGAAAGGCGGGGTTGGCGTAGAGGAGTTCTGCAGGAAAGCGCCCGCTGGTAAGCAGCGATTGAGATCCGTACAGATCCTCAAGGATCAGGCTCAGCAACTGGGCGCGCTGGATGATTCCCTGCTCGATATAGCGCCACTCGTCCGCTGCAATGAGAAATGGGACAATATCGATTTCCCAAGGCCGGTTTGCACCGAGGGGATCGCTATAGATGTTGTAGGTAATGCCATTCTCGCGGATACGACGCTCGGCGCGCGTGCACCGGCGTCCCAACTCCTCAGGTCCGATGGCGCGCAAAGACTCCATCAAGTGCGCCCAATGAGCACGGGGATTCACACCATCGGCTGACAGTTCGTCATAGGATTCGCCGTAGTGCAACTGGGTCTGGTACAGGTCGACAGTCATCTCAACACCTCCTGCGTTTCATCGGAAACGCCGAGAACCGGGGGTGGAATGCGTAGGTCGAGAGTTCCAGGAAAGATCGGATTTATCTCCGCGACGGGCATGGATACGGGAACAACTGAGTTTATAACTTCAAAGCGCTCGAGGCGTCTCGCCAGGGCTTCGGCTGCATTGGCCGGCCTTCCAGCGTAGTCGCGGCCCTCGGGTGGCTCGATCCGATAGATGCATTGCGCAAGGGAGCGGCCAGTGAGGCGATCGATCAGAGTAAAGGTGAGCGGCGAATGCACCGGCACAGTAGGATGCATAGTAGCCGACAGTCGGCGAGCCCGGAATCGCACTCCGGCCACGGCGACTCCCAGTTCGGTGGTGGCCTGTAGCGGCACACGCCGTCCGTTGCATGCAACGACGTGGAAATCATTTGCGGTCCCGCCTGAGACGCGAATTTGTACCCTCTCGACAGACGAGTCCACGTTGCGCACGGTGCGGCCGGAACTCGCCTCCTCCGCCAGGACGTTCCAGGGCTCGAGCGCGCGACGGAGTTCCAGTTCGACTCCGTTGGCAGAGACAGCACCAATTTTCGGAAATCGCACTTCCAGATGGGAAGCAAACCACCCGGGTTCAAAGTGAAATCCGGATCGCTGCAGTTCGTCGATCACCTCAAATAGATCCCGCCGGACAAAATGAGGCAGCATGAAGCGATCATGCAGGACCGGTCCCCAGCGAATCAGGCTTCCCTCGTAGGGTGTTTTCCAAAATGCGCAAACGAGGGCCCGCACGAGCAGCATCTGCAGAAGCCCCATTCTCACGTTTGGAGGCATTTCGAATGCTCGCAGTTCGAGCAGCCCAAGTTGAAGCCCAAGGCCCTCTGGAGGAAACAACTTGTCTACGCAGAACTCGGCGCGATGCGTGTTCCCAGTGACATCGGCCAGGAGATTTCGAAAAAGGCCGTCGACAACATTGGGAGGACAATCCGCCGATGGAAGATGGCGGAAAGCGAGCTCGAGTTCATACAACGCGTCCATGCGCGCTTCGTCCACGCGCGGATATTGGCTTGTTGGACCTACATACATCCCGGAGAAGAGGTAAGACAAAGCGGGATGATTCTGCCAGAACGCGATCATGCTTCGAAGCAAATCCGGTCGTCGAAGAATCGGACTATCTGCAACCGTCGCTCCGCCGATTACGATGTGACTCCCGCCGCCGGTCGCATCCTGATTGCCGTTGAAGTTGAATTTCTCCGAAATCAATCCGTTGCGTCGAGCTTCTTCATCGACCAGTGTGACGATCTTCTCGAGCTGGTCCCAATCTTCGGCGGGAGGCAGGTTGATCTCAAGCACGCCTGGATCGGGGGTGACGCTGAACGAACGCAATCGGGGATCGGCCGCCGGAGTATAGCCTTCGACCCAGACCGGCATATTCAGGTATTTGCAGGTGTCCTCGACTGCTGCTGCCAGGTCGAGATAATCCGCGATGACAGGCGCGTAAGGCAGTGATACATGCAGACGGCCGTTGCGAACCTGCACACATAGACAAGGCCGGATGAGTTCGCGGGCGGTATCAGGGGTGCGAATAACTGCGGGCAGCGAATCTGGCTCAGGGGCGGTCTCGAAAAAATCCATTCGCTGCGGTTTGTCCGGTGGCAGCTTGACGCGATCCGCAAACGGTACCTCATCCAACTCGTATTCAAGTTCGTCAGGCGCGATCCAGGGCACTGCCTCGGTGGGAATGCGGTATCCAATCGGCGAGTCACCCCCCGACAGAACAATGCGTTCCAAGCTTGGAAACCACCACTGACTGGACCAATGCAAAATTCCGTCGACCTGTCGGCGACGAATCGGCAGAACGTATCCTGAAGGTTCAGTCGCTGACGTCTCCCGCTCAAAAGCAGGCAGAACATTTTCGGGAGTCACCTGTAATCGCCGAGTGAGAGCGCGGATAAACGTGAAAGCATCGGTCACCTTGAATCCGTAATCATGATGTTCTAGTGCGATAAGTCCCACATCTTCCCACACCGGAACGCCGTCTAACCGCCAGAAGCAACTGAGCGCCCAACGAGGTAATTGTTCTCCTGGATACCACTTCCCCTGACCATAATGAAGCAGCCCGCCTGGCGCCATTCTTTCGCGAAGAGTCTGAATGAGAGCCAGACCTCGGGTCCGCTTGTCGTCGCCGAGGGCGTCGATATTCCATTGAGCGCTTTCGGGCTCATCAATGCCGACGTAGGTAGGTTCGCCGCCCATCGTCAGGCGGACATCATTCGCTGCAAGATCCTCGTCAACACGGTGTGCGACTTGGCGTATGCGAAGCCATTGCTCTTCTGGATCGTGGGAATCGCTGGCATTGTCGCCAGTGCTCTGCGATGGCGGTGGCAGGGTGTTCAGGCGGTGAATCGACATTTCGTAGCTGAAATCAGTGCTTATGCGCTCCGCCGTGCCGGAAACCGGGGCGGCTTGCGAGGCGGTTGACGTGCACGCCAGCGGGATATGTCCCTCCGCTGTGAGGAGACCGGAGGTGGGATCGAGTCCAATCCACCCCGCGCCCGGTAAGTACACCTCCGCCCACGCATGGAGATCGGCAGAGTCAGTCTGAAGGCTAGGATAGGCACCGTTTAACTCGTCTTTGGCCTCCGCAAGCTGAATCAGGTAACCCGAGACGAATCGTGCCGCGATACCCAAATTCCGAAGACACTCAACGAGCAGCAATGCAGAATCGCGACATGAGCCGGAGCGTTTTTGAAGGGTCTCGTCAGATGTTTGGATTCCGTGCTCCAGGCGAGTGACGTAGCTGATCTCATCTCTCACCTTACGATTCAGATTCAATAACAGATCGACCGTTCCAGTGCGCTGGTCTCGGTAACCTTCCACAAAGGTCCGAAGGAATGGACCGGGAGGACCGACCATCAAATAAGGATGGAGGTCACTTGTAAGGTCAGGGTCATACTTGAACGGATATTCCTCGACCGCAGGGTCAAGCAGGAACTCGAATGGGTTGATTGGGGCGAGGTCCGCAACGAGATTGACTTCGACGGCAAACTCGTTCGTCTTGTTTTGAAAAACAACGCGCGCCATCTGGTTTGAGGAAGGATCCAGCTGCCAGTTCAGGGAGTGCTCAGATGGCGTGACATCGAGGGAGTAGCTGAGAATCGGAGTTCGACAGTGCAATCCAGGGCGCAATCGTATGATTTGCGGACCGAGAGAAACCGCCACGTGGTACCGATAGATTGTCCGATGCTTCAGTGCAACGTGAATTCCCATCCGCCCTCATGCGGCACCGGCTTGACGTCGGCGGTCCACATTTCCTGGCACCTGAGCCCCGCGCGCCGCCGAAACCATAGTGCAATCCTGGGTATAACAACACGTTAGCATATAGGTCGTTCGTCGTTAATTCGGTGAAACTGCTCCAAAGCTTCAGCCATTAACAGCGGAGCTGCAAGAATGTCCGGAATTTGACCGACTTGAATGGTTTGTGGCGATGCACGTCGTCTCTTCAACATCTTCTGATCACCCGACGGCAAGGACTGCTACCATTACCGCGTGTTTAATTTCGGCAGACCGAAAACGGCAGGCCAATGGATTGGTCACTTCGCGGTGGCCATCATCGCACTATTTCTTGTCTGGTGGATGCTGCGGGTCTATGCTCATTAACCTTTGCAGGTTGAATAAACATTCGTTCATGGATTTTAGCCTGCTAGCGAGTTCGCTGTTGCTTGTGTGCGTGTGTGCTCCGGCCCAGGAACCGACGAAGCATCAACAAAGACTATACGATCACGAGTCCGGATTTCTGGGTGATTCCTATTCCAGGCTCCAGCCTGATCCGGCGAACGGCGATTGGCTGACTTATTTCAAAACGAAAGACGTGTTGAAGACTTCAGACACGTTCCTCGTCGAACCGGTAAAGGTGTACCTGGTTCCCGAGGCTCAACAGCGCGATATCGACCCCCAGCAATTGAATAAGCTGGCTCAATACTTCACCGAAGCTATACAGGACGAACTCACCGCCGGACACTACAAGCTCGCGACTCAGGATGGGCCGGGCGTGATGGAGTTGCGATTTGCGATCACCAACGTGCAGCCCACCGGCGGCAAGAAGAATATGGTGGTCACCGGGGCCACAGACGCCGCTTTGTATGGAGCAGCCCCTCCGGGGACGGGCTTGTTGGTGCCGAGGCTGAGCGTGGGCAAGGTTTCCATTGAAGGCGAGATCGTGGATTCACAATCCCGCAACGTAGATATGGCCTTCATGACAAGTAAGAGCGGCAGAAGGTTCTTCAGTGGGCTCAAGGCTTTTCAAAAGTGGGGAGACATCGACGCCGCTTTTCGCGCCTGGGCAAAAGTTTCGTAAGCGGCTGGATGAGGCGCACCAATCGTAGGTTGCGCAAACCCGCTGGCTTGCCACTCCTAAGCCCCCGCGGAGGCTGGGCGACTCGATGGAGATACCCGTCTCGCGGCGACGCGTTCGCTGTGTCTAAGCGCAACGATCGGGGCGCTTTCGGTCGAACATGAAGATTGCTCCGAAGGCCGAAATTCCTTCGGACCGCGATCTACCACTCCCTCCACCTAAGCCCCCAAGTGAATGCCTGCATCTAAGTCCCTATCGGTGACTGTGAAAGCGACATTTCCCGCAACGGGCCCCCCAACAATGCATGAACAAGTCAGACTCGTATCCGAAATTGGCGAAGATCGAATCCGGGAAGCATTTGAATATGCTGCGTCCGGGATGGCGATCACGGATCTGGATGGCCACTTTCAGGTGACCAATCCTGCCTACCGGGAGATCGTGGGGCGAACCCACGAAGATCTGCGAGAAGAGTCGATTCTATCCATTACGCACGAGGATGATCGCGAGAATTGTCGCAACCATCTGGATAAACTTTTATCTGGGGAGACACCCAGCTTTGTTCTGGAAAAACGGTACGTGCGTCCAGATGAAACCTCAGTGTGGGTACGAAATTCCTTTGCATTATTGAAGGATGGACGCGGATGCATTTCCCACATCATCTTGATTTGCAATGATGTTACAGAACGTCGGCGAGCTGAGCGGCTGCTCGTGGAACAGGAAAAACTGGCCCTCGTTGGCCAGCTCGCGACATCGATTGCGCACGAAATCAACAATCCACTTGAAGCTGTGCTGAATCTGCTTTATCTCATCAGAGAATCGGAAAGTCTCGATGAAGCACACGCATTTGCTGCGCAGGCTGAAGAGGAGATCCAGCGCGCTGCACAAATCGCCAGCAACACGCTCAAGTTTCATAAACAGCAGACGAGACCAGTATCCACGAATGTGGTCCAGTTAGTGGAATCAGTTCTGGTTCTATTCAAGGGCAAACTCGCTGACGCAAAGGTGACAGTCGAAGTTGAGCAACAGGGCAACCCGGAGCTCATCTGCTTTGCCGGCGAGATCAGACAGGTGCTTGCGAACCTGATTGGGAACGCATTGGACGCAATGCCGTCAGGGGGAAGATTGCGAGTGAGGGTGCGACCATCGACTGATTGGCGACAGGGCGAACCGGGAGTGCGCATCACGGTTGCGGATACCGGTTTCGGGATGAGCACGGACACGCGAAGGCGAATTTACGATGCGTTTTTTACAACGAAAGGAACGTCGGGGACCGGTTTGGGACTTTGGGTAACGGCGGGCATTCTCGCGCGACACCGAGGCAGCATGCATCTGCGCAGCAAAACTACACCCGGAGCAAGCGGAACTGCGTTCACTTTGATACTCCCGATGGTTGGTGCGGAGCGGGAATGAGCAAGCCAGTACTACCGAACCGATCCAGAGAAACTAAGAGGCTTCATAACATTCTGGTCTTGCGCGTACCCCTGTTCAAGTAGGTCAGGCAGGCGGCTCTCGATCTCAATTCCCGGCACGCGCGCGTTGTGTGGAGGAGGTGTCCCGGTCAAGGAAGCCTCTCACGGGGCTATCGCCATCCCGGAACAGGATGTACTGATCGGCCGTCAGTTCGGTGTCTTGCGCTTTGACGGTACTGAGCGCGTCGTTACCGGCAATCACGAGCACCATGCAGGCGCGATCAAGCGGATTCTCGGCCGCGAAAACAAGGGCTTGACGTTCAGATGCGTGCACATCTCCATTGATCTTGAAGGCTGCCCCTTGAAAATCGAGGCCGAGGCGCGGCGACCAAAGAGCGAGCGCCGAATTGGCCTCGGGCCGGCCGACAAACACCACTTCGTGATGACGAAGCAAATCATCGGAAACTTCGAAATCCTTGTAGATGGGAACTGCACCGGTGAAGTCTAACTGAGCGTTGGGGCTTGGCAAGAGTGTATTCACATGCGCGCTACTGCTTGATAGCTTGATCGTCTAAGAAAAAATCAATACTGGTTTCCTCGGGATCGACACCACCGCATCAAATCTCTTGCACTGATTGCGTGCTAGTTCCAAGTCGCGAACTTGGAATGTAATCCCGCAGGTGCCCAGTGAAGGAGTGCTATGAATCGCAGGTTGCCAATTTTCGCGCTGTTGACGTTCGTCTTGTTTTCGGCAGTATCGCTCTTCGGCCGGGGGCAGACGTCCGATCCAGTTCAAGCTCGTATTCAAAAAGAAGTGCGGCACGAACTCCTAATGCTCCCCTATTTCGGAGTGTTCGATGATATCGAGTACCAGGTGAGCGGCGACACCGTCACTCTTCTGGGTTCGGTTACCCGTCCCACCCTCAAGTCCGATGCTGAGAACGTTGTGAAACGCATCGAAGGCGTGAGTCGCGTCGATAACAAAATCGAGGTGCTGCCGCCTTCCCCAATGGACGACAGACTTCGCCTCGCACTGTTTCACGCTATCTATGGTTATCCGTCTCTGGAAAAGTACTCTCTAGGCGTTCAAAAGCCAATCCGCATCATCGTCAAAAACGGACACGTGGAGTTGACCGGAGTGGTTGACAGCGATGCGGATAAAAACGCAGCCGGCCTAAGGGCGAATACTGTACCGGGAATCTTTTCCGTGACTAATCGTCTTCGGGTAGTCGCGAGCTAATTGGAGGGGATCGAAAATCAAGAAAAGGTAGATTCTGACCCCAAGCCATTAGACCGTTTCACCCGAGTGGAGAGCTCCCCCACTAGGAATCAGTGAACACAAGGGCGTGTTTCATTACTAAGGAACCCCTATTTCAGCTCGACGTCCGAACCACGGCCGTCGTCCGCAACTACGAAACCGATGCTCCGAGTTTCATGGTCTATATGTACCGGGACCTCTTTCTCTTGAACAAATATCCTTCCCTGTGTTGGCGTCCAGCCATAGATCTCAGCGCGAATCTCCTTCCACCAGGCAGGATAGGAGCCCAGATGCCGACCAAGAGCCAGATGCAGACCGTCTGCAGTCACCTCACAGCTGAACTTCATCTTCAGAAAAGCTCCATGCTGGTATGCGAAGGTATTTCCATCATCGAGGTAGAGTTCGCCTGCACAATGGTCTCCAACGAAGACGCGGAGCGTGAGGGTCTCCCTGTGGAGTCTGGTTCGTGCTTTGAACGACGGGCGCGATGGGCAGAATTGATCCTGCACGCGCGAAGACCGGAAGCTGATCCAGTGCAGGCGTAACACGGATGGTCAGCGGAGCACTCCGACCTGGAATACCAGTAGGATCCGGTGTAGCTGCAGATCCGGAATCGGGATATGAAACCTTTTCCCCAGTCCAGTAGTTGTACCAGCCGGAAGATGGAAATTCGATGGAGTATGAATCCGGGTCTTCTGGATACGGTGGGGGAGCGATGAGAAGATTTGCGCCAAGAAGGAACTCGCCGGCTGCTGCGTTGTCTGTATCGATGGGATGGCGATCGGCGGCGGCGTCAGGGAATTCAAGAAACAAAGGCCGCAGCATCGGGAGCCCGGTACGCGATGCCTCCTCGGCGAGCGTATAGATGATACGGCATGAGCTGATAACGTGCCTCGATGAAGCGGCGGCGGATCGCCTCCTGCTCCGGGCCGCCGGTCCAGGGCTCTTTATCGACTGTGCCTTTCTCAGCATGATCGCGATCGATCGGTTGGAACGCGCCTAATTCAACCCATTTGGTGAGCAGTTCCGGTGTTGGCGATCCGGCATAGCCGCCCACATCCGCGCCACTAAAGGCGAATCCACTCAAGCCGAGATTTTCAAGCATCGGCGTGGTGAGGCGGAGATGATTCCAACTGCTGCTGTTGTCTCCGGTCCAGGTGGCAGCGTAGCGTTGTCCTCCGGCATACGTTGCCCGGGTGAGGACAAACGGACGGCGATCGGGATCGAGCGCGCGGAGGCCCTCATACGTGGCACGAGAGTTTTCCATGCCGTAGACATCATGGATTTCACCATGGGTTGCAATCCGCGGTTGGAATCCTGGCTCATCGATGCGATGAACCACATCTACGGGAATGGTAAGCGTGGGTGAGTCGAAGACGGACGGTTCATTCATGTCGTTCCAGAAACCTTCGACGCCGCTGGTGCGCAAACCGCTGTAGAGCGTGCCCCACCATGCGCGTGTCTGCTGTCGAGTGAAATCTGGAAACACACTCGGACCAGGCCAGACCTTGCCGGTGAAGACCGTGCCGTCGGGGTTCTTGACGAAGTGGTCTCCCTTCATGCCGCTGTCGAACGGAGCATAGTTTTCGCCGGGGAGATTTGCGATATGAAGGTCGGTGATTGCCACGACGTGGAAGTTTTCCGCCTTGAGTTTGGCAATCATGCCGGGAAGATCGGGAAAGGCTGTTTGTGTCGACGGTGAAGGGACGATTCTTTTTCTGGAAATCAATGTCAAGATAGATCGCGTCGACCGGAATCGAGTCGCCCTGAAGCGATTCGCCACTTCCAGCACGCGGGCTTGTGACATATAGCTATAGCGCGATTGTTGAAAGCCGAAGGCCCAGAGAGGCGGCAGTGGCGGAGTTCCCGTAAGCCACGCATAGGTTTCGACAACCTGCTTTGGAGAGGGGCCGTAGAACAGGTAGTAATCAACCGGCCCAGCGACGGCGCCAAAGGAATAGATTCCGTTTGTCTCCTTGCCGAAGTCGAAACTGGTGCGCCACGTATTATCCATCAAGATGCCGGTTGCAATCCCGGCACGATAAGCCATGAAGTAGGGAATGCTTTTGTAGAGCGGATCGGTCGATTCCTGGAAACGGTAAGCGTCAGTGTTCCAAAGTGTGAAAGCCTGGTTGCGCCGGTCTAGCGGCCCGGTCTTGTCGCCCAGGCCGAAATAGTGCTCGTCGAGCGGCATCGATCTTGTAAATGCGAAAGGCATCGCCGTCAAAGCGAATCGGCCGGGCGTCGCTCTGAAGAATGTTTCCTGCTGAATCGCGGACTTTGATCTGGAGAGTCTTCCTGTCTACCTCGACGATCAGGGTGTGCGTGCGGAAGCCAATATGATCGCTGCCGGCATCCATGACAACCGGTACACGGCTCGAGCGGGCGGATGGAAGCACAGCCCATGAAGCATCTTCCGGCAAGGTGCTGCCATGCGCCATCGTTATGCGCAATACATCTTCGCGCAAAGCGACGATCCTAAGTCGGAGATCGACGCCCTGCACATCAATCCCATTCGCCAGCGGCGTAACCTGGGCCTTGCGCACATCAGAATGTAGCTCAGCTGTTGACGATCTAAGTTGAGTCGGGCCAATCGAGATGCGGAGCACAGCAGAAGCATGATGAACAAGACGAGAAACTTCCGATGAAAAAAGCGATAAAGGCGCATGATGACTCCTGGGCTGAAAGGATGCCTGTGAGGTGGTTGTGAATGGGAGGTGGCAGGCGTGGTATTGCTACGGTGCGGATGCTTGCCGGGCGGAGACTCGAGAGAGGAGAGATCGGGGTCCTCGACGGTTTTCACACCGCGTTCGCGGCGATGCTGCCTGATCGTCTTTACTTGATCGAGTGCGGCTGCCGCATCTTTCGTGTCGCCGACCTGGCGATAAAGCCGCGCAAGCAGGTAGTGGATGGAGCCGGTTTCATCGCTTGATTCGCCCATCTTCAATTGACTGATTGCCTCGTTGGTTCTGCCGGTCTCCGCGTAGACCTTTCCCAGCAGAGCGTGCACGTGACCGAGCAATTGCGGTTTCACGTTGAGGCTCTTCATCAGGAACGGCTCAGCCTCTGCGAATTGAAATTTGGCCACCATCGTCTCGGCCACAATCATGTTGAGTTCTGGATCCTGCGGACTGCGCTCCAGGGCGCTGCGCGCGGTTTCCATGGCTTTGTCGATCTTGTTGTTGCTTAGGTAGGAAGTGGCCAGACCGAGCATGGCTGCCGGATTGCCGGGTTCGAGAGCGAGAGCCTTCTGGTATTCCGCCTGCGCATCATCCTCTCTCTCAAGCTGGTGGTAGATGTCGCCGAGAAGAACATGGCTCCTGGCGGAGTCCGATTCCAGTTGCTGGAATCGCGAAAGGGATTGGACCGCGAGCCGTTCGTTAGCTTGAATCGACCAGTAAAGAGCTTCGGCAGAATGCGGCTGCAGTGCCTCAAGTGCAGTTGCCGCGCTAAAGGCGCGCTTGTTGTCTCCGGCGAAGAATGAGCAGGCGGCAAGCAGCCGGAGTTTGTCGCTGCGCCCCGCGGTGCGTGCAGTATCGAGCTGCTGCGCGCACCGCTCGAACTCTCCCGCCGCATAATACTCTTCCGCGGTGTGCCGGACAGCGGAGACCGGCGTGGCTGCAACAGGCGCACCCGGTTCACGCATGCCGACGTTATCGTGTCGATCGTCCAACGTCTGCCCGTTGCGGTTGAGAGCTGCGAGGAGAGCGTCACGGAAGTCCGCTGGAATAATGGTCTCTGGTCGAGAGAGGTAGGCGGCAACGGTTGGAGCGGCCTCGTTCGAAAGGCCCTCCATCAGGATGGCCGCGTTGAAGACAAAAAAGCCATGATCGCGCGCCCATAACTCCTGCAGCAGCTTGACTGCCTGCTCATTGTCTCCGCGGTCGATTGCGATGCGCGCCTGACCAAGAACCGCCAGGCCGCACTCCGGATGCGCCGCGCGTTCGGTGGCAAATTCGGCGGCGGCACCCTCCAGGTCGCGATGCCGGAGAAGCGCAATGCCCAGCGCCGAATGCAGGCATGGGGGTTGAGGATGGGAATCAAGCAAGCTCCGGTAGAGCGTTGCGGCCTCGTTGAATCTTGCCTGCTTCTCCAGCGACTCGGCATAGAGCGCCCCGGCAAATGGAGACGTTTTTGATTCCGACCGACATTTTGCGAGCGTCCGTTTCCACTTGGTTCAGGCGTGCAATCCCCAGGGCGAACCAGGCGGCGCCAAGCTTGGGATCGAGCGCGATTGCGCGCTCAAACTCCTGAGCCGCGGCAGAGAATTTGCCCATGGCGTAATAGGCGCGCCCAAGCGCAAGGGGCGCCTGCGGATCGGTCTTGTTGGTCTTTTCCGCTTTGGTCAGAAACGAAATCGCTTCCGGCGCTTTGCCGGTGCGCACATAGTCGTTGCCGAGAAACAGATTGGGAACATACAAAGACGGGTTGAGGTGGTTGGCTTGTTGAAAGCTGGAAAGTGCCGAGGCAATGTCTCCCGCCTCCTGCTGCATCAGTCCTAGATTGGCCCACAGTTCCGGCATCGACGGCTCGATCCGTAACGCTTGTTTGTAAGCCTTTTCTGCCGCGGCATAGTCATGCGTCGCCTGGGCTTGTTGAGCCTCGGCCACCAGGGACTCCAGCCGGGAAGCCGGCGGCTGCTGGCCGAATCCGAAAACGGACTCGGCCAGCAGGACCAGCGACAACGATCTAAGCAGGTGTTTCACGAGCTTTTACCAGTAGAACTTTCCGGCAATCTGGACAATTCTACCGGGGAACGCAGTGGTGATTTGACCGAAACTACTGGGGCTATACAAACTCATATTCCCAGGTCCCGGCGCATAGAAGTTTGGATGGTTAAAGGTGTTGAAGGTTTCGAAGCGGAACTGCGCTCTCATGCTCTCCCCGAACAGCCAGTTCTTCTCCAGAACAGTGTCCCAATTCTGGTAATGGGGTCCGCGAAGATTTGAGAAATAGCGTGGCGCCGTACCGAAGCTGCCATAGGGCGCATAAGCGAAGGCTGCAAGGTTGGCCCATTGGCGTTTTTGTTTGATGGGCACGGTTTTGGATTCCCCACGACATCCGGCCTGGGATCGCCGCCGTAGGAGTTCCAATCGTTTCCGAAGACGCTAAGTGGAATTCCCTCCCTGAAGGTTGCGATTCCTGAGATTTCCCAGCCGCCGGCCACAGCATCCGCGATGCGGTTCATTCCCGAACCGACCGTCTTGCCGCGGCCGATGGGGAGTTGATAGACGTAACTGGCCACCAGCGCGTGCGGAATATCGCCCGCGTCCACGCTCTTTTCGCCGGCTATGTTGAAGTAGTTTGCAGTGGCGCCCCAGTTCGCCGCTCCGTTGTACGACCAGGAGTTGTTGCCCTCGACGTTGTCCAGGAACTTGGAGTAGGTGTACGAGACCAGCGCGGTAAGCCCCTTGCTGATGCGGTGGTTGTAGCTGACCTGCAGGCTGTTGTAAAGGGACTGGCCAACAGGCGCGTCGGTCTGGCTTACGCCGCAATACTGCGGATAAGCCAGGAGCAGTTGGAAGTTTGGCATCGCTGTCGCGCTATCGATATTGCAAGAACTGGGAGCAATCTTCCCATTTTGCTCAAGAGCCTTGAGAGGTGCGGCTAAAGGATTGTAAGCTGCCGTCCCGCTGAGGAAGGCAGTATTGGGTTGCCCTCCCGCTGTGAACAGGTACTTCGGATTCAACTGGTTGTAATTCCAGCCGCCCTCCATGCGAACGCCGCGGTTGCCGATGTAGTTCACTTCCAGTTGATCGTTCGGCGTGAAGGCATACTCCACACCCAACAGCCATTGTTGAACGTAAGGCGATGGACGGCTTCTGAAAACGCCGCCTACGCCATTGCCGTCTTGTTGATACGAGCCGTTGGCGTTGCCGGTAACCTGCGCGTATACGCCGCCCCAGGGATTGCTGGTGCTGATATTCGGATTGGGGGTGACGCCGCCGTCCAGGCTTAGGTTCGCGTTGGTTGTTGCCGTGAAGCCATCCGTATCCGCTGAGCCCGAGCTCGTAACTGCTTCCGGATAGAAGATTCCGTATCCGCCGTGGATGACCGCCTTCGGGACCGCCTGATACGAGAAGCCAACGCGAGGCGCGATGTTGTGGTAGTTGGTGTTGTAGAAGCCCCGGTTGCCGGGTCCCAGGAACTGGAGCGCGCCAAGCAAGGGCATGCCCGCCGAATAGCTGAGCGGGTTCAACGCATTCGGGTCAAAGATCGAGCCTTGGTTATGGCGCGAAGTGTACGGAGTTTGAATCTCATAGCGAACGCCAAGATTCAGAGTGAGGTTGTGGGTCGGTTTCCAATCGTCCTGAACGTATTCGCCAAAAAGATGGTTCGACTCATAGGGGGTGGTCGGCGTTCCGATGCTTGCCCCGTCCATAACGCCCAGCAGCATCTCAGCCACTCCATTACCGGTGGTGACGCCCGATCCCTGCAGGGGATTTGGTCCGGTAGTGTAGTTCCCGTCAAACGTAAGGGAGTTTGAGTAGTAGTTGTACTGGCTGAAGACTTGCTCTACGCCCATGAACCCGAAGCTGACGGTATTCTTTCCGAGCGTTTTGATGAAATCAGTAGAAACTGTGCCGATGGGTCCGTGGTTGGTCACCCCCTGCGCGTTCCCGCTGAAAGGGCCGAGCTGGGAGATTCCGTTTCCAACGTTGATGATAGGAAACAACGGATCCTGTTGGCTGACATAAGCCGGAAGTCCGAGCGTAGTCGACGGGTTGAAACCGAACGACTGATTGCTTGAGGTTTCATGCCATAACTGAACGCCCGAAGTTATGTTCATCGTGAAGGTGGGACTGAAGATCCGCGAGAGCCCCGCCCACATGCCCCAGCGGTTGTTCGGTCGCTGATTACCTTGGCCTGCCGGATCGGATCCCCAGTTCGTGGCCGCGCCAGTCTTTGCCTCTCGCTTATAGGAGTAGCGGAAATAGGCTCTGGTGTTGTCGTTAATATTGTGATCAGCCCTGATCCCGAACTCGTCCCAATAGGTGGGCGCCGCTCCGGCCAGAGTTAGGTTGTTGGATACATTCCCTGTCTTTTGTGCCTTCGGATAGTAACTGAGCAGTTTGGCACCGACAGCATCCGGTACATATCCAGCAAGGTTGGAAAGAATGTTGCCCGGTATCGGATCGCGTATGTAGCCGGTCTGAGTAGCCAGGAGACCAGTCTTAGGATCGACCGCACCCGCGGTGACGGCGCGGCCGCTGCGCGGATCGTAAATCTGACCGGCATAGATGGGTCGGCCGAGAGCGTCTGTGCCCATCGGCGTTGCTCCCAGTTGCTCGGAGAAGTCGCCAGCCAGGAACTTGGTGTCTGGCACGGTGTACTGGGATGGGGATGGCTGGTTTGAGGTGAAGTGATCATAGATACCGAAGATAAACGTCTTGTTCCGCTGCCTGTACAGGCCCGGAATGTATAGAGGACCGCCAGCCGTTGCACCGGTCTGGTTGCGGCTAAACGTGCAGATATTTGTGTTAAGGAGACCCTGGCAACTGCCCGGTGATTGGTAGTAGTTGAGAGCGTTGAAGTTGTTGCTGGAATAAAACTCGTATGCCGACCCGTGGAAGGCGTTGTTGCCCGACTTGGTTACGACGTTGACGACGTTGCCGGTGCTCCAGCCATATTGAGCCGTGAACGAGTTGTTCTGGACCTTGAATTCCTGAACTGCGTCCACGCCGGGCACAAAGATAACCGCGCCCCACTCACTGTCGGTATCCCACGAACCGTCGATCATGAAGGCCGTCGTTCCAAAGAAGCCGCCAGCGAAGTTCATGAACGAGATATCCTGGTCCGCCGTGTCAGTTGTATTGCTGCCGCCACCAAGAAGCAATTGCGATTCCGACGTGTTTTGAACGGAAGAGTTGAGCGTGGCCAGGCCATAGACGTTGCGCACGTTCAGTGGCAACTCCACGAGCTGCTTTGCTTCAATGTCTGTCGCCACGTTCGAATTATCTGTATTCAGTTGGGAGACATCCGAGATTACGGATACCGATACCGTCTCGGCCCCGATCGTCAACATCACGTTCTGCGTGGCGGTTTCGGAGGCGTTGAGGACAATTCCGTTCTGTAGATACGTCTCGAAACCTTTCGCCTTGACCGTCAAACTATAAGCGGATGGCGGAAGTTGATTGAAGAAGTACCGGCCCCCTTCGTCTGTGTTGAAGGTTCGAGTGATGCTTTTCTCCGAACTAGTCAGAGTCAGCGTAGCCTTCGGCAAGACCGCTCCCGAAGGGTCTGTGACCACACCGGAGAGCGTTGCCGTGGTTGTTGCGATTTGCGCGTTGATCCATGGGGCACTGCTCACCAACAACGCAAGCAGAATTGCGAATCCGCCCCAACTCCATAGAGACTGTGGTCTCCGGCTCCTCTTTGTCTTCAAAATGCAGCCTCCACCAGGTTTCTCCCCGTCGGTTTCGGTCCCCAGCCATAAAAGACACGTCTAAGGAGATCCATCGCGATCGGGATTTGAAATGCGGATCTTTTCTAGGCTTCTCAATCAACCACTGTTAAGGCCCTTACGGCATCGAGGTGGAGGGTCTTTACGGCAAGGCGCAACAGAACTTATCAGGTAAATATTCCTTGTAAGATTTTTGTTATCAACCAGGTCTGGATGATAGACACCAAACACTGCCGCCGCTCTCGGTCGCTGTGTATAATCGGCTCGTTCCAGCGGAGGAGTTCACGTGGCTGATTCAGAGGGGATTGGTCCGACACCTCAGCAAGAGCCGCACGCGGATGAGGTTCGCGAGCAGTTGAGCCGGCTTCTGAGCAGCCCCTTTTTCAGCCATAGCAAGCGCTTTCCCACCTTTCTCCGCTTTGTGGTGGAACAGACTCTGGCTGGAAAGTCGGAGAACATCAAGGAACGAACTCTGGGAATTGAAGTCTTTGGACGCGATGCAGAGTACGACACTGCCTCCGATCCAATCGTGCGTGTCACGGCGGCAGAAATACGCAAGCGCGTGGCCCAGTATTATCAGGATCCTCCCCACGATCAAGAATTGCGCATTGCCCTGTCTTCGGGATCCTATATTCCGCAGTTCCTTTGGCCGAGAGGAGGAAACGACCCCATCCTGAAGGAGATGGCTGTGGCCGCGGCGGAAGATGCCACGCCCGCCCAAGTCCTCCGGCCTCCGCACCCGGTTCTCAGGCGCCGCCATTCTCCACTTGTCCTTTGCCTTACTTGCATTGCCGCCGCGGTGCTGTCAGCGGGTGCAGTGCTGCTATGGCAGACAGCGCACCGTTCTGCGCTCGAGTTTTTCTGGGGACCTGCACTCGAGACAAAAGACCCCGTGCTCCTCTGCATAGCCGACCAGCTACAGTACTCGAGCATTGTTCTTCGCGATGCTTCTGAGCCCGCCCATCAGGTTACCTTGAGCGACAAGCTGACGGCAATCGTCATCGACGACGTCTATGCCACCATCAAGGTCGCAGGAGTTCTCCAGTCCAGCGGAAAGCAGTATTCACTCAAGGGCGAGGGTGCAACCAATCTCGCAGACCTCCGCAATGGACCAACGGTCTTTATCGGGGCTTTTGATAACGCATGGACGCTTCGGATGACCAACCAGTTGCGCTATCACTTTGCCAACGATGCGCAGATGACGAAGATGAGCATCGTTGATAGGACGGCTCCAGCACAGACCCAATGGCTCTTGGATCGATCCGTCCAAATGGCTACGAACAACTACCGGGATTACGCAATCATTGCGCGCTTCACAAACAGCGACACGGGGAAACTGGCCGTCGTGGTGGCTGGAATTGGCCGTGGCGGCACCATTGCGGCAGGAGAGTTTCTGACCGACGCTGGCGAACTCAACCAGCTGCAGCGCGCTGCGCAAGCTGCCGGCGACAAAAAGAACATGGAAGTCGTGCTGAGCACCCAGATTATCGACGGAGAGCCTGGGACCCCAAAGATGGAAGCCACCTACTTCTGGTAGCGGACTACCTCGAGTCAATTGTCCGAGGAGGCCACTATTCGGCCATGTGGCTCGGTTCTACCGGGAGTAATCCCAATCTAGGTACGCAACCGACGCCGGAAGAGCTGTTGTCCATGCATCTGTTGAAGGCGGCGAGGCCCCGGACCAGTGGGCTGAGTTGGATGAACGCGAGCATAGCCCCTCCCAGAAGTGTCGGCTGTACTGAAATGTGACGACTGATCTCTTTCCCCTTGCCTAACACGGGGAAACATGTCGTTCTTCCCATGAATTCCAAGGGGAGTGGTTCGGCATGGAGCAGACCCGCCTGGAGTTTTTTGCGGTACCCTCGATATTCTCATCCTCAAGTCCCTTATCTGGGACCCGCTTTATGGCTATGACATCACCGGCTTCATCCGTCATCAGAGCGACGACGCCCTCCTGGTGGAAGAGGGCACTCTCTACCCCGCGCTGTGGCGCATCGAAAGCATAGGCTTCGTTGAAGTCTAATGGGGCATCTCCGACAACAATCGGAAAGCAAAGTATTACAGCCAGACCAGAGATGGCCGTCGTCATCTTCGCGCTGAATCCAAGACCTGGGAAGCCTACACACGAGCCGTTGCCAAAGTGCTGAGTGCGTCCCAGCCATCCAAGCAGGAAACTACATGAGAAGGATCCCGATGTGGGGCAGGCATGATCGCATCCTCGGTCCAGACCCGAAGGCGGACATCAAGGCGGAACTGCGCTTTCATATGGAATGCAAGACAGAAGACCTGATCGCCCATGGCTGGCCCCCGCAAGCGGCCCGTACTGAAGCCGAGCGACAGTTCGGCAACATCCTCGCTGTCGAACTTGCTGGCGAGCGCATAGGAGAGCACATGAAACGCCGTCGACCTCTTCGCGAGTATTACCCCGAGTCGGTGCAGGACGCACGCTACATGCTCCGTAACCACGCGTTCCGCCGTTTCAGGAACACCTACCTGCGAAACCACACCGAGTGCCCTGAAGGTATCCAGAAGTTTTGGATGGGCCACGCCGGTGAAAGCATGACCGACCTCTACGGCAAGATCTAAGAGGACGTAGCATTTCGAAGAATGTGGGCGGAGAAGTGCGGAGTCGGTTTTGAACTACTCTCAGTTGTACCGAAGTGCCCAAAAATCAAGGGAAATGACGAACTGGAAATCGCCGCCTAAGTCATTGATCGTGAATGAGAAAGAATGGTCGGGGAGAGAGGATTTGAACCTCCGCCCCCCCGGTCCCGAACTGGCAATGTCTCGTAGAATCAATGATTTGCAAATCTTAATTGTGGTGCTTCAATCGCATAAACTCCTCTGATACTTATTGATAGCTTTCAGTCCTTTTCACTGGGGAACCCCACCGTGGGAACCCTCCACTCGCGCGGCCTTGCAGTTTTCGTGCCGTTGAGTGCCCGATCAATTCAGGGCTGACCGTTGAGTTATGAGCCCAACGGACAATTGTTAAGCCCGATTGATTTCAATGTCCTTAGCTGACAGCGTAGCCCCAGATCTATTCAAATTCACTTAGTTTTGGACCCTAGTTGGACCCTGATTTCAACCATAGGCCGAACCTCTGACCACTGCCGCGAAGGGCTCGACCGCAATGAGAGAGTAATGGGTTCATCGTTCACAGTCGCCTAGCCTGCAACAGGCCTCGGAGCATTTGTCCGACATGCCGGTTTGAACGAAGCCGCAGGCGCCGCGGTCGCTGCGGCTGTGGCTGGCGAGTAGTTTGGAGGCCGGTGTAAATTGTCGGTCACAAGGAGTCACACGCGCCGATGACGCGGCCGGCCTTTGAAGTGGCCGATATCTTCTGCCGCCAGGGCAGGCAGTTTATCAAGCGCTTCCAGGCAGTTCTCAGCTATCAGCAGCTGAAGGCATGCCGGGCCGTGGAGCGCTGCCGCACTCGAGCTCTTGGCGGCCACAAGGATAAGTGTGAAGGCTGTCAGTACGAAGCGCCCATCTCCTACAACTCCTGCCGTTCGCGCTGCTGCCCGAAGTGCCAGGCACAGGCACGCAGACGATGGCTGGAAGCACAGCGTCGCGATCTGCTTAACACCAACTACTTCCATGTCGTGTTCACCGTGCCCCACGAACTGAACCCGCTGGCACTGACCTCACGCAGGCCCTTGCTCGACCTGCTATTCGAAGCCAGTTCCCAACCCTGCTCGAAGTCGCTCACGATCCCAGGCGACTCGGCGCAGAGATCGGGTTCCTCTCCATCCGGCACACGTGGAGTTTGAACCTCCCTACCCCACTATCATGTCCACTGCGTCGTTCCCGGCGGCGGACTGTCGGCCGATCACCAGCGCGGGATCCCTACCAGCCATCCGCTGTTCCTCATGCCTGTTGCTGTCCTCGGCAGAGTCTTCCGGGAGAAGTTCCTCTCCGGACTTCGCCATCTCTACCGCAAGAGGCTGCTCAAGCTCAGAGGCCCGGCTGCTTCTCTCGGCGATCCTCGACAGTTCGAGCTACTGATCAAGAAGCTCGCCTGCAAGAAATGGTACCTCTACGCCAAGCCTCCCTTCGGCGGCCCCGAACAGTAAGGGCGCGCAAAAGTCGCTGAATAATTAGCCGGCTTCTGTTGGAAATATCCTGCCTCAATTAACGTATTCAAGGATGAGGCACTCATTGACAGCCGGTTACACTTAATTGTCCGATTACTCCCCGAAAACGCCCCAGGGTCTAGGAACGCCATTGCGTAGCACTTAGCTGCGGCCATCCACCTGGACGTAAAGTCACCATTCGAACACCTGGCCTCCAGCAGATCCTCTCGCGGAGTGATGAAAGGCCAATTGTCCCCGGTTGTACAGCCACTTGCCGGAACATCGCTTTGGTCTTTTATCGACAGTTGAACTCGAAAGTGGCCAACAGTCGGCGTTAGGAGGCCATATAGATAATGGGCCAGTCTCCCGATATCTATTGCTACGACTCTGAATCAGTCGATCAGATCGTGGATAACGTTGCCTGCCAAGTCGGTCAATCGATAGTCGCGTCCACTATAGTGATAGGTGAGCTTGGTGTGGTCGATGCCGAGTTGATAAAGAATTGTCGCGTGGATGTCGTGGACGTGCACAGGATTTTCGATCGCCTTCCAGCCGAAATCGTCTGTGGCACCGTAGGTAAAGCCCTGCTTGAAACCGCCCCCTGCGAGCCACATCGTGAATCCGTGTGGATTGTGATCCCGACCGTTGTGCGTCTGGCCCCCCATGAAGGCGCTGCCGACCTCAACGACTGGTGTACGTCCAAATTCCGAGCCGGCCACAATTATGGTTTCATCGAAAAGCCCACGTGCTTTCAGGTCCTTAATCAACGCTGCGAAGGGTTGATCGGAGTCGCGACCTGTCTTGCGGTGCATTTCAATGTCGAAATGGTGATCCCACGGATCGCCCTTGGCGTAGTAAATCTGGACCATGCGCACGCCGCGCTCAATGAGACGCGCAGCAGTGAGGCAACCGCGAGCCGTACTACCTTCACCGTACATCTTGATGGTCGCGTCGGATTCCTTGCGCACGTCGAACACATCGGGCGCTTCAGTCTGCATGCGAAAAGCTGTTTCCATCGCGCCAATGGTCGCCTCGAGTTGGGGATCGTGTGAACTTCCGGGAGTCGATTTTACGTTCAGCTCATCCAACTGCTTCACGAGATCGATCTCCTTCTGCTGGGCCTTCAGATCGAAGTGATCATTGTGAATGTTGGAAATGAGCTTCAGCGGATCGAATTCCGATTTATCGATCGTGTCGGCAACATAGGTACCCTGATGCACGGGAGAGAGAAACGCCGACGACCAAAGGGGAGGGCCGACCGTCGTCGGGACGTCAGGGCACAAAACAACAAAGCCAGGTAGATTTTTATTGGTGCTTCCCAGACCGTAGGTAAGCCATGAGCCCATCGACGGACGCCCGGCGAAGTTGGCGCCGGTGTTCATCATCAGCAGCGCGGGCTCATGATTCGGGATCTCGGTATAGACAGAACGGACGAAGCACATATCGTCAACGCACTCGGCGAGATGAGGGAAGATCTCACTCACTTCGATTCCGCTTTTGCCGTATTTCTTGAAGCTGAAAGGCGACCTCATCAGGTTGCCTGTCTTACGCTCGTGCTGAAGATCGCCCCCCGGCATCGGCTGGCCGTGATACTTCTCAAGTGCTGGCTTGGGATCAAAGCTGTCGACTTGCGACAGTCCACCGTTCATAAAGAGGAAGATGACGTGCTTAGCCTTGGGCTTGTCGGTAATCATCCAGGACGGGCGATCGAGCGAACTCTCGGCTCGCGCCAATGATTGTCCAACCAGGCTGGCGAGGCTCAGATAGCCAAAGCCGCAACCCATGGTTCTGAGTGCGTCGCGCCTCGTGATCGCATTCGCCGAAGGCTTATGTATCATCTCTTCTCCTCAATCAGAGGTACTTATCTGATCAATTCACAAATTGAAACTCATTAGAGCTCAACAGCGCTCGCGCATATTCATTCCAGGCGGTCACTGGCCTTCCTTCTACGGTGTAACCGGGTTTCTCGGGCGTCGTGCTCAGAAATTTGAGGCCCAGCTGCAACTCTTCTGTCGAGGGTTTTCGCTGAAACACATATTGATAGGCTTTCGCGATGCGTGCTTCTTCAGTCGGCTCGCTATGCACGCGTTCGGCTAAGAACCCCGGCCTGCTTGTATACAAATGGATTGTTCATGAAGTGCAGTTGCTGAAGGGGAACATTACTTGAAAAACGCTGCTCGGCGGTGAAACTTGGATTTGGAAAATCGAAGACTATCAGGTAGTTATTTAACCGGTAACGACTGACCTTGCAGAAGACGGTGCGGCGATCGTTATCCGAAGAGAAGTCGGTCGACGGCCCGGAAGTCTGTTTGAGATCAAGATCACCCGCGGCAAACAACATGCTGTCCCGTATCTCCTCGGCGTCGAGTCGTTGGCGGTTAAAGTGTGAATAGAGGCGGTTTGCCGCGTCCTTGTCATGCGCTTCAGGCGACTCTTCTACACTGCTCTGGTAAACGGCAGAGAGCATGATCTGCCGCTGCAGCCATTTGATGGATTGTTTGTGATCGATGAATTCCTTCGCCAGAAACTCCAGCAGTTCTGGATGGGAGGGCTTGTCGCCCATGATGCCGAAGTTATCTGGCGTGTTTACAATGCCTGTGCCGAAATGCCATTTCCAAACGCGATTGACGATCACGCGCGCAGCCAGTGGATTCTGCGCAATATCGGTAGCAAACTCCAGGCGACCACTTCCATCGGAGTAGGCTGGTTTGCCGGGAGGACTCAGTACGGCGAGAAATCCACGCGGCGCGATCTCTCCCATCGAGTGCGGATTGCCGCGAATGTTCAACTTTACATCCTCGATCTTGGGCTTATCCGACATGCCGTGTACGTAGGGATAATCCGCTTCCTTCAATTCCCTTTCGAGAGCGGCGATTTGTTTTTGCTGGGTTTCGATGTAGGTTTGCCATTGTGGGCCAAGTCTCCGCGTAAGACTCCAGCCGGTAAAGAACATTACGCCGGGGATGAACTTCTCTTCCATATCTCCGGATTGCGTGACGAAGAGATCGAGATAAAGCTTAGCTTTGAAGGTAGGCAGCGCTTTAAGCTCAAGCTCGCAACCGGGACAAAACTGATCGAAGGTTTCGAATTCGCTTGGCTTCGCGTCGACCAACTTGTGTTTCGGCACACCGTTCTTGGCGCGTACAACATCGTTTTCTTCTTCGATCTTTGCATGCTCACTGTGTACCTGCACTACGAACTTCTGGAATGCATCGCCGAGTACTCGTGCTTGATCTTCGGCGCTCTCGGGCGACGCCATCATCGCTTTCCAGTCGTCGAGATACGGATAAGGGTGCTGCTTGGGAAGGTAATCAACCCAACGCTGCAAGACTTCGGGATCGAGATGCTTGCTCGCTGAGACTTCATCGATAGTCTTCTTTGGCTTGCCCAGTACGTTCCAGGTCGCAGTCATGTAGTCCGATATCTGAATAGAGAGTGCCTCGGCCAACTGCTTGCCGACGGCGTTTGTGTAGTCTCTCAGGTCTGCTCGCAACTTCGCGGCCTGAAGGTTTTTCTTATCCCAAGCGTCTGCTGCGACCTTTGAAACTACGGGATACTCGGTGTAGGTTGAGTTGGCGAAGATGCTTACAACCTTGTAGTAGTCCTTCTGCGGAATCGGATCGTATTTGTGATTGTGGCAGCGAGCACACGCAACAGTAAGTCCCATAAGTCCACGCGTGACAGCATCGACGCGTTCGTTGCGCTCGTCGGCACGGCCTTGGATCGGCTCAGCCTGATCCCACACCCAAGGACCGGCGCCTAGATACGTAGTGGCGGTCAGGTTATCCTCGCGTTCGTTCTGATCCTTGAAAGGAAGTTTGTCGCCGGCGAGTTGCATCGTCACGAAGCGATCGTAGGGCAAATCCGTGTTGAAGGCTTTGATGACCCAATCGCGATAGCGAAACGCGCCTGAAAATGGCATGTATCCGCGTTGCTTTGGATCGAGTCCACGCACATCATCTTCCGCGTAGCGGGCAACGTCTAGCCAGTGCCGTCCCCACCGCTCTCCGTAGCGGGGCGAAGCGAGAAGACGATCGACCACCTTCTCCCAAGCATTCGCAGACTTGTCACGAAGAAACGCGTCGACCTCTTCCTGGGTGGGCGGCAGTCCGGTCAAATCATAGGTAGCCCTCCGGATCAGGGTGCGACGATCAGCTTGCGGAGCAGGTGCAAGGCCGGATGAATGCAAGCCCCTGAGGATGAAGCGATCGATTGCGGTGCGAGGCCAATGGACCAAACCTGCATCTTCGATCTGTGGCAGGGTTATGGCTCTGAGCGGCTGAAACGACCAGAACTGGCGCTGCTTGTCGGTGATCGCACCCGTCCTTGCGGTGATCGACGTGATAATTGCAGAAGAAGTGGACGGCCACGGCGCACCCTTTTGTACCCAAGCTTCCAAGATGGCGACTTCGTCGTCGCGAAGTTTGCCACCTTTGGGCATCTTGAGCATGCCTGTCTGCTTAACAGCTTGGATCAGTAGACTCTTGTCGGGGTTTCCCGGCACGAGCAACGGACCGCGACCACCACCTAGATCGAACGCCCCCTTTGAATCCAACCGCATTCCGCCGGAGGCCTGATCGGTATGGCATTCGTAACAGTTGTTGGCGAAGATCGGTCGGACCTTGTTTTCAAAGAAGTCCGTGTCAACTTCGGCTGAAACATTCTTCACGGTTGGCGAAGCAATTGCAGCAACTGCACCTTGTGAGGAATTAGACGAATCTTTCGCGGAGGCTGTTGGCGTTTGCGGCGGAAGGTCGCCGCCCACGGCACCTGCCTTTACCCATGCTTCGAGATCCGCGACTTCTGTGTCCTTCAATGCGTACTTTGGCGGCATCTTCAGATCGCCGTTACGGCGAATCGCCTGAATCAGCATGCTAGCTTCAAGATCTCCCGGAACAATGACAGGACCGTCCTGTCCGCCTTTACGGATCAACGAGTATGAATCGAGTTGCAAACCGCCTTTAGCCGTGTCGTCATGACACTTCAAACAGTTACTTTGCAGGATTGGCGCGACGCGCTTTGCATAAAACTCATTAGTGCCAGGCGCAAGAGGGTCGTCGGATGCTGACACCTTGATCCCGGCGAACAGGACTATGCCAGCCACAGCAGTACACGTGCTTCCGAGGACCAGAAGATTTCTCATAACGGGTGGAATACCGGGGCCCGGGAGATCTTCGTCTCGACTCGTCAACGAAGAGTTGTACCCAAGAAGTTTGCCACGTTTGAGCGAATCGGGGAACTCTAATCTTTACATGGGCATGCCTCGAGGTAAGTTTCTGTCCGGATGAGATTTCCGGGCTGTTGCGCCTGGTCCAATTTGTTTCGCATGACTCAAAGACCTTCCATTGGAAAAATGTAGGTTATCGAGCGGCTCCAGTGGCACAATGCAAAGATCGATCCGCAAACTCGAGGGAGCCTACATGCACCGCCGTCTCGCTGCGTCCCTTCTGATGATCGCTCTTGCTTGCGCACCGCTGGCGTTATCTGATGAGCCAGCCACGAAGCAGACGGTCTACGATTTCTCTCTCGTAGATATCAATGGCAAAACAGTTCCGCTCTCGATCTACAAGGGCAAGGTGTTGCTCATTGTTAATCTCGCCAGCCAATCCACCTACCGCGATCAGATTGCAGCACTTAATGATCTCGCGAAGAACTATGCTGCCAAGGGCCTTGTGATCATCGGCATTCCGTCATCAGACTTCGGAGACAAAGAATTGAAGGACGGTGCGGCCCTGCGCGATTACTACAACAACACCGCCCATGTTGGATTTCCGCTGTTCGCTCCCGCAAAGCTTCGTGGCGTAGACACAGTTCCCCTTTATTCCTTTTTGTGCGATCCCAAAGCAAGCGTTCCCGGAGGAGATCTACATTGGAACTTCACCAAGTTCCTCATCGATCGAGAAGGAAAACCGCTCGCTCGCTACGAGGTCAGCGAGGATCCTGCTGATCTCAGCTTTCGCGTCAACATCGAACTCGCTCTTGCCGGCAAGCTGAAGAAACAGCTCGAGACGAAAAAGGATCAGACCGCAGACGAGGACGATGACTACAACTAATTCGCGGGTTTGTGGGAAGGACACTTATTTCTCGAAGTGATCGGACGGCTATCTCTAAAGTGACGACTCTTTGCCGAAATAC
>CAWCVS010000003.1:0-50486 GCA_963799035.1 uncultured Acidobacteriaceae bacterium
TGGTGTGTACTGGTACGGTTGGTCTTGCTGAAGGCGACGACGGACCTCTCTCCGAGATTGGATTTGCACCGGATACAGAGTTATATTTCTTGAAAGCGAAGAGGAGGCTGTATGCGTTCTGCTCACCTATGTCGCTCATCGCGCATAAGGCGATGATGGTAGGTGGTCACCATCCGAAGTCGCCGGTATCGACCCGAAACGGCGAAATTCGTCAGACCTCAGGCCGCCGTTTGCGGCCCTGGATGCGCGCGCCGAGGGCGCCTCCGCCAACGGCAAACAGGACTAGGAAGGCGCAGTTGACGGCGATGGAAAGCGCCCAGATTCCCGCGTGACCTTCGGGCGAAGTCAGTACGCCTGCATCTGCGCAGCCGACGCCTGCATCTGCGCCGCATCCGGTCCGGACATGCTGGAAATCGATTCATGCGTCTTTTGCTGGAATGCGGTCAAAAAGGCTGTATAGACCACGTCGATCTGTCCGGACTGGTGAAGAAACACGCGCTCCACGAAGAGCCAGATTCCGCTGACGCCAAAGGTGACCCATCCTGCGATCAAGCCGGTGACGAGGCCGATGCGCGCACCGGCTCCGATGGTGATCCATGCCGGTCGCTGGCTGCGCATATACACCACCACTGCCCAGGCTGCGGCTCCGGCCATCCAGAAGATGCCCAGCGCGCTCAACGGCGAGACTCCGGAAGAGAGTAGACCTGCCGGAACGGCCAGCGCCAGGGCCGCGCGGATGCCCGGCTTCCAGTCAATGGAACTGGCATCCCGCGCAGGCTCGGGCCATCGTTCCGTGGCCGGCGGAACGGCAATGTCGCCCTCAGCGCTGTAAACAAGCTGAGGCAATCCGCAGGCAGGGCAATAGCAGCTCTCCGCCGGAACAGACTGATGGCAACGATTGCAGGTGATCTCCATCCTGTGACAAGCCTATCGCATCGGGCTTCAAGATTGGCGAATACGCATCGGAGGGACGCAGCGTGGAGGGGGTGGGTTCACACACCGGGACGCCAGATCAGAATCAGAATCAAACGCGAAACCGCCCGCCGGACGGGAGAACGGGTTCAGGATATCTTTTCGGTGTTCTCGCGGCGATTCGGCGCATGGGGCAAGAGGCGCACGTCGATCATTGAGGCGTGCCAGCGTCTCTTGCATGCGCGGCAGCGAACCGGGTAGCGGAAAGTAAGCAGGCGAGGCACATCTTTAAAGCGAAAATGTGCTCGACGCAGACTGCTTGAACCGCATTCATGGCAATAAAGAGACACCTGAGCCTCCAGACTCAAAGCGTGACTCGGAGGAGATGATGCCAATTCAGTGTGACACAGGATGATCTCAAACTTGGTTAAAATGCGGGAGCCCGGAGATATCCTGGTCCACGGATTGGGAGTTTAAGCTTAAGAAACCGAACAGGTTACCGCGGGGAGGCGGACTGTCCCTGTTTCGCCAGCCACACTTCTACTGTATTCTCCGCTGCTTTCACGGCTTCTTCGAGCGAAAGGTTGGTTGAGTCCAGCAGAAATGCATCCGGCGCAGGGCGCAGAGGGGAGTCGGCGCGATTGCGGTCGCGCTCATCGCGAGCCCGAAGGTCGCGAATTACCTCTTCAGGCGGAGGCGCCGGCTTGGTGCTGGGGTGGCCGGTCTGACCAATCTGGTCGTACCGACGCATGCCTCGCACCTCGGGCGCGGCATCGAGGAAGATTTTCACTTCAGCATTGGGAAAGACTACGGTTCCAATGTCGCGCCCTTCCATCACCACGCCGCCCTGGGCGCCCATCTCCTGCTGGCGCTTCACCATGGCTGCACGGATCGGGGGAAACACGCTCACGCGCGATGCGGCATCGGTGACCGTTTGATTGCGGATCTGGCCGGTGACGTCCTCACCATCGAGCAGGACGCGATTTTCGTCCTCGCCGGGTTCGAGCTTTATCTCGGTATCGGCGGCCAACTGTTCCAGGGCCGACGCGTCGTCGAGAGGAACTTCGAGGCGCAGCGCCTTCAAGGCCAAGGCGCGATACATCGCGCCTGTCTCCAGATTGAGCAGGCCGAAATGGCGGGCCAGGTGTCGTGCGATGGTGCTCTTTCCCGCACCCGCCGGTCCGTCGATGGCAACCACAAAGTTTCGCTTCAGTTTTGGCTCGGGAGTCTCGTCCGCACTCATCCGCGCTTCTTTGTCCCCTGCTTGCTCCGGCTGTTAAAGAAGCGCTTGCCACTCGTCCCGGATCGTCCCGCTGCGGCGAGCGTGGGACGGCTCTTGCGTACCGGGCGCGATTCTTTGCGGCCCGAGGTGGACTTCGCGATCGGCTTCGCAGTCTTGGCGTTTCCCGTGCGGTTGCTCCACGAGGATGTCGTCGGCTTGCCGTTGCGATGGGTACCGTTGCCGTTTGAGACGCGCGCGGCTGTTCCTGTCGAACGGGTTCCATTGCCGTTGCGCGCCGGCGCATGCGCGCCGTTGTGATTTCCGTTCTTGGCGGTGCCCCAACGCGTGCTGGGCGCAGACCGTGCACTGCTGCTCTTCGTGCGGTTGGAAGCAAGCCGTGAATCGGAACTTCGGCGTGCCGGGCGGCCGTTGGAAACTGGCGCGGCAGGCCTGCTCGATCCCGGTGACTTGCGATCGTGCCCGTTCGGAGAGGTGCGCTTGAAGTGCGGACGCGCGGCGCTGGAATTCCCGTTGGTTGAACCATGGGAAGATCCGTTGGCGGAAGGCCGATGCACGGGAGTGCGCGGAACATGGTTTTCCGCCTGAACGGGAAGGTCGGCGTGCACTGGGGCGCGGCGGCTGCGGAACAGGCATCGATTGCGGCGGCCGCTGCAGCGAAATGGCCGGCCCGTGCGCTTCCTCGTCCCGCTCGAAAGAGCGCAGAAAGTAGGCGGAAGCCGGCATGGATGAGCTGGCGTACATCGTTGAGACGGGTTCGAACTCCGGCAGAGTACCGGCGACGTAGAAGTGCGGCGCATGGCCCAGCGAGATGGTATGCACCTGACGCGTAGCGACCAGGCCGCGGATGACTTCGCGTATCTTGCTCCTCGCGGTGAGGGCAGCGAGGAAGAGTTCCACGTCTTCCATGCTGGCGGCGATCACAGCCTGGAGATAGATTGAGGCAAGTACTGAAATTGCTGTAACCTGCGAGGTGGAAGCGCCCTCGGCGATGGCCCGTTGGAAGCGGGTGCGGAGCAACTGCCACTTGGCGGCCTGTCCCCGGGCTGCAATGATCGGGATGATGCGCAGCTGCTGCCAGAGCTCGGTGATGGCGCGAACCACCGCCGACTCGGAAACCTCGCGTCCCAGTGCCTGCTTCAGGCGGGAGACGTTTTCATCGCCGCTTTCGAGCTGCTTGTAGACGTGGACGGCGAGTTGTGAAACCTGGCGCGAGCCGGTAAGTTGCGGGCTCCGGCGCCAATCGCGATCACCGCGAAGTGCATACACGTAGGGCAGAACCCAGGCAGCGACCACAAAATCGGGCTGCTCGCTCGGCTGGCCCTGCAGGTTGAGCCTTACCGCAACACCTTCATTTTCAAGACGGATAAGGAGATCTTCCGCAATAGCGACGATTTTCTGATCCGGGGTCACTTCCGGCCGTCCGGCAACCGCCTCAACAAAAGAGGGTGCGACGGCAGACGAGAATTGTCGCCTCGGGAGAAAAAGGCAAAGTCCCGTTTCTTCGATCCACGTACGGGCTTCGTCCAAGGTAAGTGTTCCAAGGCCGTTTTGGCGCATTCTTTCGGCGCGCGCTTGTAGTAATTGCTCCGATGTCAAAGAAAAACCTCACTTCCGGGTCGGCGCTAGCGCCCGGCAACCTCACGTAAAGCGGAGGAATGCCACCCAAGTTCTATCTTAAATGCCTTTTAAATTCGATGGAAGGCCCGCTGAATATCCTTCCAGGAGTACAGCAGAGCTATCGGACGGCCGTGGGGGCAACTCGTAGGGTGCTCAGTCTTTGCAAGTTCCAACAATAGCCACTCCATTCGCTTCGGGTCAAGGGGGGTATTGATCTTGATGGCGGAGTGGCATGCAATGGACGCGGCGATGCGGGTGCGGAGAGATCCAAGGTCCTCATTCAAAGAGGCTTCGCTCGGCGCTTCGGATTGCTCGATGACCTGGTGGAGCATCCGTTCGAGGGCCGCGCCCTCCAGACCCACCGGAGCGGCCTTGACCGCAAGTGTTTGAGGGCCAAAGGGTTCTACCTCGAAGCCATTTCGTTCTAATTCGTCAGCAATTTGCGCAAAAATTACCATTTGCCAGGGTTTGAGCTCCACCAGGAGAGGCATAAGTAGCCTCTGGCGCTGGACTTGCTCGACCTTGCGATCACGAAGAATCTTTTCAAAGAGCACGCGTTCGTGTGCCACATGCTGGTCGATGATCCAGAGACCGTCATCCCCCGTTGCGAGGATGAAGGACTCTTTCAGCTGTCCCAGCGGCCTCAGCGAGCCAAGACGGTTGAGGTTGGCGGCTGCCTGCTCGGCTTCGACCTGGGCGGTACCGGCCTGCGCTGACTGCAGGCTGGAAGAGCCTGCCTCATCGGGGGAACAGCCGAGATAGCCGGACGCATCCGTTGGCGGATCCATGAGCGCGGCGGCGACTTCCCGCATGGTCTGTTGCTCGAGGTGCGCGGCGATTTCACGCTCACCGAAAGGAAGCTTGCCAGGGACTGGCGTGAGCGGGCGCGAGGTCAAGCGAAAGGTTTCTGCCTCTGCGGTGCGGATAGCGCCGGCGTCGCTGTCGGGCGGCAGGTCCGGTCGCAGATCCTGGGGCGCGCCGGGAAGGCGGGAGACGGGCACAGGGATCAGCGAGGGTGTCGCGGCGGGAGATGAATCGAGCGCAGCCATGAAGCCGGCGGCGGGGCGCGCGGCGATTAATGCGTTGCGCAGGCTGTCGCGCACGAAGTCGTGAACGAGCGATTGCTGGCGGAAGCGGACCTCGGTTTTTGCGGGGTGGACATTCACGTCCACCTCTTCGGGCGGCATCTCCAGAAAGAGCAGCACCACGGGCGAGCTGGTGGGGGGAATGATATTGCGATAGGCCTCGGCGATCGCGTGCAGCAGCAGGCGGTCGCGAATGAGCCGCTTGTTGACGAAGATGTAGATCGAGTTGCGATTGAGCTTCTGCAGCTCGGGCTTGGAGTAGAAACCGGTGAGACGAATCGCGCCCGGTTTGCGCGAGGGTTCGTCGGGATCGCGTTTCCAGGGAGGCGGCTCTGGAAGACCGGCGTGGTCGAGTTGCGTTTCGGCGGCGACGGGAAGCAACTGCGCGAGCGTGTCTTTGCCGAAGATCTGGTAGATGCGTTCTGCCGGCCTGCCGACGGGTGGCGCGGAGACCAGCGTGTGCGAAGCCGACACCAGTTCGAAGTGTTTTTCAGGATGCGCCAGGGCGTAGTGCGTGACCAGCGCCGTTACATGCGAGAGTTCGGTCGATTCGGCGCGAAGAAATTTTCTGCGTGCCGGGGTGTTGAAGAAGAGGTCGGATACGGAGATCGTGGTGCCGCGGGGCAATGCGGCGTCTTCAACGTGATGGATTTTGCCGCCTGCAATTTCAAGATGCGTGCCGGGTCCGTCTTCGCCGGTGGAGGTATCGAGCGAAACACGTGCGACCGAAGCGATGGATGGAAGAGCTTCTCCGCGAAAGCCGAGAGTGGAAATTGAGAGCAACTCATCGGCGGTGTGGAGCTTCGAGGTTGCGTGTCGCTCGAAGGCGAGAAGCGCGTCATCGCGATTCATGCCCTGGCCGTCGTCGGCGATGCGGATGAGTTTGCGGCCGCCGGCTTCGACTTCGACGCGGATTCGATGAGCGCCGGCGTCGAGCGCATTCTCCAGTAGCTCTTTGACGACGGAGGCGGGACGATCGACCACTTCACCGGCAGCAATTTGATTCGCCACCTGGTCGGAAAGAACACGAATGCGCCCCATGGAGAAAGGGTATCAGGGACGGAGAGCGACGAGTAGGGATTAGGACTAAGGACTAGGGACTAAGGACTAGGGAAGTACCGCAGTGGCGAGGATCGAGTAGACAGTAAAAAAAGCCAGAGCGCACGCTCTGGCTTTCGTGGATCGAGATTCTTGCTACTGCAATTGTGCGGCCGGTGTGGACTCTTTCTGCAACTGTTCAAAACAAGTCCATGCGCGGTCTCCGTCTGAGCCTCGCACGGGAGCGAGGTTGCAGATCGCGAGGCACATGTTGGCCAGTGTGAAGGTGGGAGAAACATGCCAGAAGAGCAGAATCAAGGCAACGTTCGTCAGCGGTCCGGCGAGCGAGACGAGAAGATTCTTCATTGGCGTTCCGGCTTCGCGGACGATGTACATGCCTTTCATGCACATGCCAACACTTTTCACCTTGACGCCAATCATCAGCGAAGTCGCCAGGTGGCCAAACTCATGGAGCACCATTGCGGAAACGCCGAGGAACATCGTTCCAACCAGGGAGAGAAGCCAGTGGGTGAATAAATAATTCATCTAAATAATCTCCCTTACACTTCATCTGATGTTTCTCAACCACGACTGGATGTACGTACATCAATACAGGATTGTTCGAAACTTGAGGAAATAAAGAAGTAACAATGCAGAGTGGTTACGCGTGCGCGCAAAACGATTACCCTGCAAACTGCAGGGATGGCGAAAACTTGAGCGCTGCACAGCACGCGATACAAGTTGCACAAATCGACTTGATGACTTTCGCGCGTTCTTATTTCTTTTGTATCTGAGAATGCAGAAGAGCATCTGCAAACGAGGGCGGCGGATTTTCAGCGCTGACGTCTGTCACCATGCGGGCCTGAAACCATATGTAGTTGGCCGAGTGTGCGAGCGATGAGTAATTGTCGTTGAAGAATTGCTCGGGCGTTTGCCCGGCGGGAACCGGATTTGGCGCTCCAGCAAGAATTCGTGTAAAGCCCACCGTCAATCCTTGCAGCAGTGCGGGATCCGTTTCACGCCAATAGGCCGCGGCGATCCGGTTCGCGTCGTACTCGCGCTGGTAGTGAGTCTTGCTTTCAGCGGAATCAATGCAGGCTTGCCACCAGTGACCTAATTCGTGAACGAACACCCAACTATAGGTGCCATGCTCGAATACGCGTTGTGCCGCATGGTCATCCGCATCAGGGCCGGCCAGATGAAAAAACAACTTCTTCTGGTCGGCATTCAGCAACCACCATGCAGAGGTGCGCAAGGTGTTGGTTTCCGGATCGTAGTTGCCGAAGGAAGGCACATCTGTGATTTCAATCTTCGGCGGCGCGAGGGTGCAGCCGGGGTTGATGCTCTTCGCCTTCTGAGCGAATGCATCCCGCCGAGTGATGAGCTGTTGCATGGTAGACGCGGCGGCTGGGTCGGGCGCGGTTTGCGCGAGTGCGGATGTCTGGGCCTGCACGAGGGCGCAGATGGTGAAAGCGAGAACTGCAAAGAGGCGGGAGAGTACGGGGAAAGGAGACACGGGAGAACCTCAGCGGAAAGACTGGCCACGATGAGATGATCGCAGGGGCAGACTTCTCTGCCTGCCGTATCGAAATCCTATATCTGCAAAGTTGGGAGCAGAAACGAAAAATGCCGCGCGAGGCGGCATTTCGATCTTCCAGTGTGGCCAGCTTTAGATGCCGACGCCGAACTCGGTCGACTGCCGGTTGCCGGCGTTCGAGTAGAAGTCGTAGGGCGTGCGCTTGTTGAACTTGTAGCGCTGGCGAATCTCGCGGCCAACATAGAGGCTAAGGGCGGCAACGGCCATCCCGACGGAGAACCATCCGATGACCTTGAGGGTCTTGCTTTCCTCTTGATCGTCGAGGAGTGTCAGGTTGCTGGCTTCTGCAGACATAACGTGGATGCTCTCCTACTATCGATGATAGACCAACTCTGGTTTGACGTATCCCACGGGCGTGAAGTGAGACTACAACTTTGGTTTGATGCGTCCATTGTTTGGCACATCTCTTAAATTATGTGCGGCGAAACCCCATTACGTTTCAGCAATCTTGCTGAACCATGAATTTTTCGTTGAGGCCGGAAGAAAGCTGGCCCGGAAGGAATTCGCTGCAAGATTTCGCAGTTCGTCCCGCGAAAATCCCTGTTCGGTGTGGGCAAGCAGGTATTCATGGGCCAGGTCGGAGCCAAAGAAAGCCGGGTCGTCCGAGTTGAGGGTGACCAGAAGGCCCTGATTGAAGTAGCGCCGCAGGGGGTGGGCGGCGAACGACGGGCAGACTCCGGTGCGGACGTTGGAGGTGGGATTCAACTCCAGCCCGATGCTCCGCACTTTCAACTCTTGGATCAGCTCTGGGTCATCGATGGCCGAGAGCACGTGACCGAGACGTTCCGAACCGATACTCAGAGCTTCCCGGATGGCCTCCGGGCCGGTGGTTTCGCCGGCATGGTTGGTGAGCCGCAGACCGGCTTCTTTGGCGTGGGCATACATCTCTCGAAACGGTTCTGATCCGCAGCGGCGCTCGTCGCCGCCTAGTCCGATGCCGATGATGGAGGGAAACTCTGCGCGCATTGCAGCGGCTTTGGCGAAAACGCGCTCGGCTTCCGGCACGGTGAAGTGACGCACGGCGTCGAAGATCCAGTAGACCGACAGTCCGAGTTCGCCTTCAGCGCGTATCCGTGCGCGTTCCAGCCCCTCGAAGATCGGCTCGAAGCAGGCCGGGTCGTGATTGCGCCACATATAGATGACGCCGACGGAGATGAAGACTTCGGCGTGGACCACGCCCTGCTCGGCGAGATGCTGCATCATGCGCCAGGCGGCGAGTTCGTAGTCCTCAGCGTGCATCAGCTGGCGGGTGACGGCCTTGAAGGCCTCGATGAAGCCCGTGAAGTCAGTGAATTGATAGAGGGCTTCGGCTTCGGCCTGCGTGATCGGCGCTGCGTCGTGGCGCTGGCTCAGCTCAACGAGCGTGGCAGGGGTGATGGTGCCTTCGAGGTGAAGATGCAGCTCGGCCTTGGGAAGGCGGCGGATGAACGCCTGAATATCGTCCATATCTCGAGTTTACTTGGCGTGACTTCGACTTAGATAACACCGCGTGAATGAAACGACCTGCCGCTCCGGATCACTAAGTATCAAATCGAATTCACGGGGCCGCGGGCTCGTCTCAGGGGGTGTCGGCATGAAGGTCGTCTGGAATCGTCATGGTGTAGTAGCGGTTGTTTGCTTTGTCACTCTGAGCGCGGGCGCTGCGATGCTCACGTTCATTCCCAATCTCGAGCCATTTGAAGACGAGACGGGGGCGGTTTCGACGTTCAATACGGCGGGCGATATCCATGAGGACAACCCGTTTTTTCAGAGTCTCGGCACGAATGGACGCACCTGCGAGACATGTCACGAGGCCGACCAGGCATTCAGCATCAGTGCGAAGGGCGTCCAGGAACTTTACAACAAGTCGCATGGGAAAGACCCTCTGTTTGCGGCATTTGACGGAGCGAATTGTCCTACGGCGACGTCGACGGCACGCGATGCGCACAGCCTGCTGCTCGAGCGCGGCTTGATACGAATCGGGATTACCTTGCCGGCGTTGCCGGAGTTTCAGATCGCCGTGGTGCACGATCCTTATGGCTGCGCGATGACGACGGACGCTACGACGGGACGGCCATTGATTTCTGTGTACAGGCGCCCGCTGCCGACCGCGAATCTGCGCTACCTGAGCACCATCATGTTTGACGGACGCGAGACATTGCTGCCGCTGAACAACGCGCAGACGATCAGCGCGAACATGAGTTTTGACCTGGCGGACCAGGCGAAGACTGCGGTGCTGCAGCATGCGCAGGGGGCGGCGCCCAGCGACGAACAGCTGGCGCAGATTGTGCAATTCGAATTGGGGCTCTCCACGGCGCAGATGCGCGATAACGCCGCGGGGCGGCTGGACAAGCATGGCGCTATGGGCGGTGCCCTGGCATTATCGAATCAGCCGTACTACCCGGGGGCGAACGATGCTCTGGGGGCGGACCCAACCGGCGCTCCGTTCAATTCGACCGTGTTCACGCTATATAACGCGTGGGAAAAGCCGAACGCGAATGGGCCACGGTATGACGGGCGCGATGGCTGGGACGATGCTGCGAGAAACGCGGCGCGGGAAGATATCGCGGCCGGCGAGTTGCTTTTCAATACGCGGACGGCGGTTATCACCGGCGTGCGCGGGCTGAACGACAATGCCGCGCTCGGAAGTCCGGCGTCGATTGCGGGAACCTGCACCACTTGCCACGACTCGCCAAATGTGGGCAACCATTCGGTTGCGCTTCCGCTGGATATTGCGACGAGCCGTCTGCCGGGATACGAATCCAATAACGCTATCGTGGCCGGTCTGCGGGAATTGAGCGCGCCGGACCTGCCGGTGTTCGCGATCAGCGGCTGTCCTGACCCGGCCAACCCGGGAGACACGATTACGTATTACACTTCCGATCCGGGAAAGGGGTTGGTCACGGGAAAATGCGCCGATGTGAATCGCGGGAAGGGGCCGATTCTGAGGGGACTGGCCGCGCGCGCGCCGTATTTTCATAACGGAGCGGCTGCCAATCTTGAGGAGTTGGTTAACTTCTACAATCTGCGTTTTCAGATGAACTTCACGGAAAAGGAAAAGCGGCAGCTGATTGCGTTTTTGAATTCGCTTTAGGCGGTTGAAGGTACTTTGATCCTCGGCCCGAACTTAGCGTGGCCACTTCTCGTGAAATGACAACGCAAATTGCGCTGCGGCGGCGCGTACCGATTCCCATCCAGGATCGGCAAGGACGTCGGCCGGCTCCAAATGTTGAGGAGTTGCCTGGATGTACGCTGCTACCTCGTCGCGAAACCGGCCGATTGCGAGTGCTTGTTCTGCCGTGAATGTCTCGGAAAACCTCTCGATGAATTCAGGCAAGGCGCAATCATCCAGCATGTTGATCGCTTCATCAGGCGACTCCCAGGGTTTTGCGTCCCGCGCCAGCCACATGGACTCCTGAAGTGAGCGATCGGCAATGACTTCCGCAATCTCGAGCAAATTTGCGATCCATTGCTCAGGCGGAATTTGCGCGTTCTTCATCGCTGAATCTCAGGGAACCTAGCGCATTCCTGCAAACTCGCTGCGGTGGCGGCTGTAGAAGAAGTAAATCAACAGGCCGGTGAAGAGCCAGATGAAGAACGCTTCCCACGTCAATACTTCGAGACCCATCATCAGCATGATGCAGAAAATAATGCTGAGCACGGGGAAGATGGGTCCCCAGGGCGCGCGGAAGGAGCGGGGGCGCTCGGGTTCGCGATAGCGCAGGATGAGCACAGCGATCGAGACCAGGACAAACGCGAAGAGCGTGCCGATGTTGGAGAGGTTTGAAACGGTGCCGATGTCGAGCAGGCCGGCGGGGATGCCGACCACGAATCCGGCGACCCAGGTGGCGACGGCGGGAGTGCGGTAGCGGGAGTGAATCCTGCCGAAGACTTTGGGCAGCAGTCCGTCGCGCGACATGGCGAACCACACGCGCGCCTGGCCCAATTGAAAGACCAGAATCGACGAGATCATGCCCAGCATGGCGCCGATGAGCACGACCAATTCGACCCAGCGCAGATTGTGGCCGCCCGGTTCGAGCGAGAGGCGCTTGAGGGCGTTCACCACCGGCGCACCATCGCCCATGATGGATTGCCAGGGGACGATGCCACTGAGGCAGATGGCGACTCCGCCGTAGAGCAGGGTGCAGGCTACCAAAGTGGCCAGGATGCCGAAGGGCAGGTCGCGTTGCGGCTGTTTGCACTCCTCGGCTGCGGTGGAGACGGAATCGAATCCGATGTAGGTGAAGAAGATGATGGAGCCGCCGGAGAGCATGCCGGTCCAGCCATTGGGCATGAAGGGATGCCAGTAGACGGGCTTGATAAAGCTGGCTGCCGCGCCGATGAAAGTGAGGATGGCGATGATTTTGACGAGGACGAGGATGTTATTGGTGCGGGCCGACTCGCGGATGCCGCGGACCAGGACAACGGTGAGGACCATGACGACGAGGAAGGCGGGGATGTTGAAGCCGAAGTGCCAGCCGGGGGCATAGAGGTCTTTTCCGGCGAGATCCTGCAAACCGGTGGGAAGGTAGGCGGGCGAGATCCACTTCAAGTCAGGGTGCAGCCCGAACCACTCCAGCAGAGCTTCAATGTGCGCGGCAAAGCCCACGCTGACGCTCATGTTGGAGAAGGCGTATTCGAGAATCAAATCCCAGCCGATGATCCATGCGACGAGTTCGCCGAGTGTGGCGTAGGTGTAGGTATAGGCCGAACCGGCAATCGGGATCATCGAAGCCAGTTCGGCATAGCAGAGGCCGGTGAAGACGCAGACGATGGCGACGAGAACCAGGGAGAGGGCAAGCGCGGGCCCTGCGCCGGGACGTCCGGCCATGGCGGTGTGGGTGATCAGGTAATGGATCAGGGGGGTATTGCTGACTTCGGGGGTGTCGAACTTCTGGCCCGCCATGGCGGTGCCGATGACGGTGAAGATGCCGGAGCCAATGACGGCGCCAATGCCGAGAGCGGTGAGCGACCAGGGGCCGAGCGACTTTTTCAGCGCGTGTTCGGGTTCTTCCGATTCGCGGATGAGCTTATCGATGGACTTGCGGGCAAGCAGTTGGCTTGGCAGGGCAGTTCTCCTCGTCCGTTCCGGCGTGCAGTGCTGGCAGGCGGTTTCAGATCGATGTGGGAAACCTTATGCGGAAGTGTACATGATGGGATTGGACGGCGAGAGAGGAGCGATGTGCGGCGGGATTGTTGCGGAGAAAGGGATTACGTGACAAGGCCCGAACCGGCGTGCTGCCGATCCGGGCCCTCATTGCTTGTGCGACGTGGCCGTTTAGCGCTTCGACTGGCCGCGTGCCGCTTTCTTGATCTTCTTCTTGTTTGACCCGCGCGGCGTGGTGCGCTTGGCCTTGGGCGCTGCCTTTTTGCGCGCCGCCCGTTTCACTTTTTTGCGTTCGATCTTGTCTTCAATCTTCTTTGTATTTGCCAATGAAAAACCTCTCTTACTGAGTCAATGCAATGTGTTCCGCGTGTGCGGACGATGCGAACCTTATGGTAACAGGGATTTCTCTTCGGCGAAACGTCTCCGAGACGGCAGGAATAGACGACAAATCGTCCATTTTCTGGCGTTAGGCTAGTCGCGGCTCGCGAATTCCCGCGATATTTACGCTTCTCAGCGTAGAATGGAAATAAGACGCGATCTGGAAGCTTCCAGCCTGCTCGGCTTTGGCCCCCTCTCTTGCTTTCGACGAGCCCCGTAACACACGCAGCAACTACATGCCGCCGCTCCCTCTGGCGACATCCTCTCGTGATCGGAGTCGTCATGCGTTCAGACAAGATTCATAAGGTGCTCGCACAGGGCATCAACCGCTTTGAAGTGTGCCAGCTCGTCTCAAAAGGCGTGCGCGCCACCCATAAGCTGGGCGGGCGGTTTGAAGACACCATCAACGATGCTCTGGATTTTCTGGGAGCCAACAAATCCGATCAGAAGTCGATTCATTCGACCACCAAAACCCCGGGTGACAAATCCCTGAAATCGGCCGCATAGGCTGGATCGCTTCCGCAAAACATACGTATAAAAATGAGAAGGACGGCTGTTATGCCGTCCTTTTTGATTCTCACTTTCGAACTCTCGTCCGGATTTAGACAGGCTGTACGTTCTCTGCCTGCCAGCCCTTGGGGCCCTTGGTCACGTTGAACTGGACCTTCTGGCCTTCCTGAAGCGAACGGAAGCCGTTTGCCTGGATGGCGGTGTGATGGACGAAGACGTCCTCGCCGTTTTCACGGCTCAAAAATCCAAATCCCTTGGCGTCATTAAACCACTTGACTGTGCCTGTTTCCATTGTGTGATGTTCCTTTGTTGCAAATTACCGTCCGAACGCAATGAGGAAGTTTGCGAGTGAGCGGGTAAGCGAAACAGGCAATGACTTCTAGATCGAATTCTACGATTGCCTCAAGTATAACACAGGACGCCTGTTGAGTTGAGCAGAATCGGGTTTTCGGTGGATATGCCGCACCAGACAAATGACCGGCCCGTTGAAAGAACAGGGGAACCGTCCTGCGTGGCGACCGGACCCGATGACGACATATCGGTGGTTGCGAGGCGGCCATCCCGTTATGTTGCATTCTGGCGGGTCGTCTGTCAGAAGCCCGAAAACCAGGCGATGGAAGGCCGATTGAACGCGAAAGCGACCGCTGCGAGATACTATGGTCGCCGCTGATGCACCCCTGCAGCCGGAATTGAACCAGGCAGGCAGCTGCGCGAGGAATAGGCGACAGGTGAAAGAGAAGAACGTGCTCCTGGCGAACACAACCGAATGGGGCGTCCCGGACGCGGTTGCGCCTCAAACCACCCTTCTCGGCAGGCTCTGCAGCCGGTGGTGGGGTATGGCGCTGCTGGGGGCGGTCGTGTGCACCGCAGCCGGAACGCTGTTTGCTTTGCCGACCCTGGGTACGGATCACTGGCACGATGAAATTCGCATTTATCTCGCGCAGTTCTGGAGTTGGGGACTTCTGACACCGGCCATCGTGTTGCTGGATCGGAGATTGCCGATTCCCGAGCGCGAACTGGGTCGCCGCCTGGGCGCCCACATCCTGGCGAGCATCCTCTTTACGGAAATCTACTTTTGCATCTTTACGACGATGCGCGCCCTGATGGGCGTCGCGCCGTGGAGTTCGCTTCATATCTCGCAGCTATTCAGTCCGGCGGTGATTGGGTGGCAGATCTGGTGCTGGCTGATCTACTGGATCATTCTCGGGGGAATTCAGGCCTACCAGTATTACCAGCGCTACATCAACAGCGAATTGCGCCTGGAGCGGCTGGAGCACAGCTTCAGCGAGGCGCGGCTGAATGCGTTGCGCATGCAACTTGATCCGCATTTTTTGTTCAATGCACTCAATACCATCTCGTCTCACGTCGAGCGCGACCCGAAGCTGACGCGGCGCATGATCGAGCACCTCGGCGACTTGTTGCGCATGTCGCTTGAATCGAAAGACCGGCAGGAGGTGCCCCTGGCGGAGGAACTGGCATTCCTCGGGCATTATCTCGAGATTCAGAAGATTCGCTTTGGCGATCAGCTGCGCGTGGTGATGGAGATAGCGCCCGAGGTGAAATATGCGACGGTTCCCTCGATGTGCGTCCAGCCCCTGGTCGAGAACGCGATCCGCCACGGTATCTCACGCCGGGCTTCGGGGGGAACATTGGTGGTGCGTGCCAGGCCTGTGGGCGAGCGGCTGGAAATTCGCGTGATGGACGATGGCGTTGGCCTGCCGCTGGGTTGGACTCTCGATGCTTCAGAGGGTCTGGGGCTGTCGATCACGCGGCAACGCATTGCGGGGCTTCATCCCAACGGAACGAGCAGCTTTGCGGTCAGAAATCGCGCCGAGGGAGGCACAGTGGTGGAAATATCGCTGCCTTTGCGCGGGGGAGAAGAGGCAAATGAACGCGCTTACGCCTGAGCGAATTGCGGTGCTGGTCGCGGACGATGAGTTGCCGGCGCGGCAAAGGCTGGTCGACCTGCTGCGGCGGGACGAGCAGGTAGCATCGGTCAGCGAAGCCGCCGATGGAGAGACGGCCGTCGAGATGATCCAGCGCCAGAATCCGGATCTGATTTTTCTCGATGTGCAGATGCCGGAGCTGGATGGGCTGGCTGTGATCGATGCGATTGGCGCGGCAGAGATGCCGCTGACTGTCTTTGTGACCGCATTTGATCAACACGCGATCAGAGCCTTTGAAGCCAATGCACTCGACTACCTGCTGAAACCCTTCAGCGACGAGCGATTTGAGGCGACGATGTGTCGCGCCAAGGCGAGGCTTGACGAGCGCAGCATCAAGGAGTTTGGCCAGCGCGTGATGAAGATGGTAAGCGCTGCCCCGGCCTCCCCGGAGCGCAGACTGGACCGGCTGGTGGTGAAGGCCGGCGGCACTACGCGCTTTGTTCGTGTCATTGATATCGACTGGATTGAGGCTGCGGGCGTGTATGTGACGCTGCATGTGGGAGGCAAGGAACTGCTGTATCGCGCGGCGCTGAACGACCTGGCAGAAAAGCTCGATCCGCGGCGGTTTGTGCGGGTGCATCGGTCGGCGCTGATCAACATCGAAAGCGTTCTGCAACTGGAGCCGATTTCACACGGCGAGTTTGAGGCGGTGCTGAAGAACGGCTCGCGGACGCGAGTGAGCCGGACGTATCGGGTGCAGCTGGAAAAGCGGCTCGGCCAGCCGCTGTAGGGCTTCGCGAGCGAACCAAATAGAGCCGTCCCGACAAGATGCGAAAGAAGACGTCCGCGAGCTAAGCGACGGCCCGAGTTTGCGCGCTTTGGCAACCGGCACGAGGAAGCCTATCCCCTTAACCATGCACCCAACTACGATGCCGCCCGCCCTGATGGCGAAGCATGGATTGGCGGAGGTGTCAGGGTTCAGAGGTCAGTGAACAGAAATCAGGGATCGCAAAATTGACACTTGACATTGACAGACAATCCACTACCATATGGTTGTGGATCGATTGGGTACAACATTTGCGGCTTTGTCCGATCCAACTCGGCGGGCGATGATCGAACGACTCAGCCATGGGCCCGCCTCCGTGCATGGATTAACGGAGCCGTTTGCACTTTCGCAGCAGATGATTTCAAAACATATTGCTTACCTGGTTCGCGCCCGGATCGTGATCAAGGCGAAGCGTGGACGAGAGAGTGTGTGCACGCTTAGGCCGGCGGCGATAAAGACAGTCAGCGACTGGGCGATGAGCTATCGCCGATTCTGGGAAGAGAGTTTCGACAAACTGGAAGTGGTGGTGAATCAAATGAAAAAGATGGAGGTCAGAGATGACAAATAGCACGGTTAACGAGACAGAGCGGATGGTTATCACAAGAGTTTTTGATGCCCCACGCGAATTGGTCTGGAAGGCGTGGACTGACCCGAAATACGTGATGCAGTGGTGGGGGCCGAAGGGCTTTACTGCGCCATTTTGCGAGATTGATTTTCGCGTGGGAGGAAGATTTCGCTGCTGCATGAGAACGCCGGATGGACAGGAGTTCTGGAATGCTGGTGAATACCACGAGATTATTCTGCACGAGAAGATCGTTTCCTCCATGTACTTCTCCGACTCGGAGGGAAACAAGATTGAGCCTGAGCAATTAGGAATAGAACATGAGGCCATAGAGGGTGCGTACGACGTGACCATCTTTGAGGATCTCGGAAACGGCCAGACGAAACTTACCTTCATTGGAAATGAGCCCATGGAGAGCGCGAAGAATAGCGGTCAAATGGAGGGATGGATCCAGATACTCGATAAAGTTGCCGCAGTTGTTGCGGAGCTGGCGGAGGCGAAATAAGAAGTTGGAGCAAAAAGTTGGAGTTTTGATGATCGTCAGGCGCGAGATCTGAACGTAAATCACGCATGTCGGTTCCGGAACCCCAGCTTAAGGGTGGGCTGGCGGAGGCTTAAGTTTCTGGGCGGTTTGTGGCCAATTGAGAAGCTACGGCTACGTTGTGACTGAAAGCGTCGCGCGCCAGGTTTGTACTAGTAGCGCTAAAAAGAGAAGGGCGGCTGATTGGCCGCCCTTCTGCTGTTTCGGAATCTTATAGCTCTGAATTAGAGAGCCTGAACGTTCTCAGCCTGCCAGCCCTTGGGTCCCTTGACCACGTTGAACTGAACCTGCTGGCCTTCCTGCAGTGAGCGGAAGCCCTGCGACTGAATGGCGGTGTGATGGACGAATACGTCCTCGCCATTCTGGCGGGTGATAAAACCAAAACCTTTTGCGTCATTGAACCACTTAACTGTGCCTTGTTCCATTTCAAAATGCTCCTTTGATGCTATTACCGCGAACGCAATGTGGAAGTGTTGCGTGTGGAGCGGTAACTCGGAACAGGCAAGAACTTCTAATCGAATTCTGGGATTGGAAAAAGTGTAGCACGGCCGGGGAATTTCCGGTCCACACCAGGGTAACCCCTGCAAGCGCCTGCGTTTCCGCCGGAGTCCAGCCCGTCTCCTGGTGTGTCCATGCCCGGGGTCTGCCGGTTCCGCGGTGACCCCAGCCCCGAAGCCAGCTGGATGGGGCAGCACGAGCGAGTCAGCGCGAAAACATGCGGAGGCTGGCTGCGATCGGCAGTCCGATAAGAAACACGTGTGCGAGCAGGCCCGCAACCAGGCCGCGATATTGGTACGGCCCCATGGCATGGTAAGCGCTCAGCGGCAGCACAACCAGCTGCATGAAGAGAAAGAACACGATCCCGTAGACGATACCGCAGACGACGAAATGGTCTCGCAGGAATTCCAGTTTCTTGCTGGCGAGACAATACGCCGTGGCTGCCGAAAACGCGATCAAATAGTGGATCGAGAGGCCGAGGATGTACTGGCCGACCGACACATGACGTCCCGCAGCACCGACAATCCCCCCGGCAATTCCGATCGGCATGAAGCGGCCAAAGCTGATGTAGGCGGAGGTCATGTCGAGCAAGCCGGCGATCCCGCCTCCCACCAGGATTGGGAGCGCAAGGCTGGTTTTATGCGCTGCGGAGATTGAAATAGTGGACATCGGGACCTCAGGGAAGGCATTCATCGTGGAGACATCGTCGACGATCTTGCTCGCTGCGGCAATGTGTTTGCCACGGGACGGATGCGCGGACCGATAGGGCGGCTCAATTTCTCTGCAATACGGATGAGAATCGCGTGGACTTTTATTTCAATTGGCGGGAAAAGAAATCGAGGGTTCGTTTCACGGCATCATCGTAGTCGGGTGGCAGAAATCCATGTCCCTGGTCGGGATAGATGTGGCTCTCGCAGGTGAAGTTTTTCATCCCGCAGAGTTGCAGGAGCTGCTGCGCGTTCTGTACGGGGATGTTGTCATCGCGCCGCCCATGCAGAATCAGCAGCGGCGGCATCCCTTTCAACCGATAGAAGAATTCGTCGGGCAGACTGCCGTACCACTCCGCTACCGCATCGACGGGAATGGCCTGCGAACCGGCGGCCAGCGCGACGGAAGCTCCCAGCGAGAAGCCCAGAAGCGCGATCCTGCGTCTGGCCCACAAGGGATTCTTACGGCATTCATCGACAAGGTCGAGGACGGCCCTTTCCCAGGCAACATAATTCTGGTCCGAGGCGCGATCGCTTTCGGTCGCATCGAAGTAATGCACGAAAAGGACGGTGTAATGCTCCTGTGCAAGGAACTCCGCCAATCCGCGGTATAGCGGAACCTGTGGGCCGCCAACCCCGTGCAGCATGATGATGACGGGGCCGGAAGCGGCTGCGCCGAAGATCTCGTAGGAGATTTGTCGGTCTCCGCTTGTGAAGTGAGCGAGCCGAGGAGATTGCGCAAATGCAGGAAGAGAGAAAAACGAAATTGCGACTAGCAACAACAGATGTGAAGGGAAGCTGACTCCAGGTTCCGGTGATTTCAGCGCATGTAGCATCGCATGGATTCTACAGCCGTGGTGGCGTTAGAGCTTTTCGAGGTTGGCGAAGCGTTCCATCAGCTTTTTCACGCCATGGTGCGAGAAGAGCACGGTAAGCTTGGCTTCGTCGCCGTCGCCTTCGCGCATCACAATCTGCCCTTCGCCATATTTGCTGTGGCGCACACGCTGGCCTTTCTTGAGGCCCGCTGCACCGGTGGGCTCGGGCAGATCCATCTTCGGTCGGGAGGTTGGCCGTGCAAAGGAAGCGGGCTTGACGCCTCGTCCCCCAAAGAAATGCGCGATGTTATCGATCGAGCCGGCGCCCTCCGGCGCTTGCGCGCTCTTACTCTTTGAACGAGAGTCAATGCCTGAAATCCTCGTCACTTCCTGGCTCTCGTCCTCGTAGTTGTAGTGGCGGCTGTCGAATTCGCCTTGATCTCCCCTTCGCCTCCCTGAGCCATATCCGCGGCCGTTTCCGTAGGCGGGAACCGACCACGCCGGCGACCGTCCGCCAAGATTCTCGACAAGCTGGTTGGGAACTTCTTCGAGGAAGCGCGATGGGACGCTTTGCTCCGGCGCGTCGTTGCCATAGCGACGGCGATAGTGTGCGCGCGTGAGGATCAGCGTGTTCATCGCGCGGGTCATGCCGACGTAGCAGAGGCGGCGCTCTTCTTCCAGTTCCTCGGGATTCATAAGCGTCCGGGAATGCGGGAAGAGGCCTTCTTCAAGCCCCGCAAGAAAGACGAGAGGAAACTCCAGGCCCTTGGCAGCGTGAAGTGTCATCAACGTGACTCGTGCGCTCGGATCGTATTGATCGGTATCCGATGCGAGCGCCGCATGGTCGAGGAACTCGGCGAGCGTTTCGCCGCGTACTTCGGCATCGTGGGCTGCGTTGGCCAGTTCTTTCAGGTTTTCAATCCGGCTGAAGGCTTCGGGCGATGCTTCGGCCTCGAGCGCCTTGATGTAGCCGGTCCGATCGATGAGGAAGCGAATGAGTTCCGGAAGCGTGGCGGGATCGCCGGGTTTGCGGAAGGCGTCCGCGCCCTTCCGTGTCGGCCGGTTCTGTCTCTGAGGCGGAAGGAGTTTCAATTTCCGGCCGATCTGGCCTTGATATTCCTTGTTTGGGCATCTGCAGAAAGGGGCGCGCCCTTTTGGATGCGAATGTGTTTTCGGCGAATGGCGAAAAGTGGCTCGGGTCGAGCAGAGGAATTTGATTCTCGTTATCGCCGAAGCTGAATTCGGTTGCCGCTTCGAGCGCTTCGGTGACTTGCTGTTTCTCTTCCGCGCCAGGCTCAGTTTCGCCGAAGGAGAAATCAGTGTCGGCATCTTCGGCTCCCACATCCGCGGAAAGCTTGCCCGCGAAGTCCGGATCTATCATGGCCTGCGCATCGAGAATGAGCTGGCGAAACGAGTCGAGGGCCATCTGCGCGCGCGTCGGAATCAGCCTTTGCGTAATCGCCGTTCCCAGCGATTCCCACGTGGATTGGCCGGTTTCAAGCGCCAGGCGCTCCAGCGTCTCCAGCGTGGTTTTGCCGATGCCGCGAGCAGGTGTGTTGATCACGCGGTTCAGAGCCATGGAGTCGTGCGGATTGCGAACCAGGCGCAGGTAGCACAGCAGGTCCTTGATTTCGGCGCGCTCGTAAAAGCTGAATCCGCCAACCATGGAGTACGAGATTCCGTAACGGCGCAAAGCCTCTTCGACCAGCCGCGACTGCGAATTCGTCCGATACAGAACAGCGCAGTGCGCTTCGTCGCCGGCTTCGATCGATTGGCGCAGAAATTTCTGAATGCGATCGGCGATGAACAGCGCTTCATTTTCGCCATCGGGGGCTTCGTAATAACCAATCAGCGAACCGCCCTGGCGATCGGTCCACAGCTTCTTGCCTTTGCGGCGAAGATTGTTGGCAACCACCGCACCGGCCGCTTCGAGGATGATCTGCGTAGAGCGGTAGTTCTGTTCGAGGCGGACGATCTTCGCATTCGGAAAGTCCTTCTCGAATTCGAGGATGTTGCGGATATCGGCGCCGCGCCATGAGTAGATGCTCTGGTCTTCATCGCCGACAGCGCACACATTCTTGTGCTCGCCGGCAAGCAGTTTCATCATTTCGTACTGTGGGCGGTTGGTGTCCTGATACTCGTCGACGAGGATGTAGCGGTAGCGACGCTGGTAGTACTCGCGCGTGGGTGCGGAAACCTTGAGCAGCCGCACCGCTTCCAGTAGCAGATCGTCGAAGTCGAGCGCGTTGTTTTTGCGCAACTCGTCCTTGTAGCCCTTGTAGATGTGCGCGATGCGTTCGCTGTCGGGATCTTTTGCGCCGAGGTAATAGTCCTGCGGATCAACCATGTGATTCTTGGCCCAGGAGATGCGGCTGAGAACAGTACGAGGCGTCAGTTGCTTGGTGTCGAGCCCCATGCGGCGCATGACCTGCTTGACGATGCCCTGCTGGTCGTTCTCGTCGTAGATGGCGAAGGAGCGGGTGAGACCCTGACCTTCGACCTTCAAGGCTTCGATATCGCGGCGCAGGATGCGTACGCAAAGCGAATGGAATGTGGCGATCAGCGGCTTGGAGAGGGAAGAGTGGCCGATCAGGCGCTCCACGCGCTCGGCCATCTCGGCGGATGCCTTGTTGGTAAAGGTAACGGCAAGAATCGAATCCGGCGCGACGCCCTTCTGCTGGATGAGCCACGCAATGCGGCTGGTGATGACGCGCGTTTTGCCTGAGCCAGCGCCGGCGAGGATGAGCAGCGGACCATCCGTGGTTTCAACGGCGGCACGTTGTTCTGGATTGAGATTTTCGATGAGCGACTGCGACAAAGGTGGCGTCCGGCGGAAAGGTTCCTCTGTCTAGTTTACCTGCCTCGCGATGATCAGGCCGATCGAGAGGATTTGCGCGCGGATCAACGCTGAAACCAGGTGGATCGAAGCAATTTAGCTGAACGTCTTTCCCGTCGAATCAGCGTTTTACTGCACCATTTCAAACTTTCGATCTGGCAGAGGCTTCCTTCGCCACCGACTCAGGAGTGAGCCGCGGACCCATGAAACCACACCAGGTAAAAGGGGTGGCCCGTGCGCCCTTATATTTACAGGCTTTTATGGATGCTGGTTTCGACGGCTGTCTTCGCTGCTTCTGGTTTCGCTTCGACGCTGAATAGTGCATTGCTTCCGCTGGTTCCACCGGGCGCGGAGATCGTTGCGGGGTTCGACAACCACCCCGCTGGCAACGCGCGCGGCCCGATCCAGATTGAAAATCCGAAGGCGCTCCGCGAAAACTCCCGGAGCGCCTTCAGTGTCTTCAACAATTGATTTGAATGTTGGTCAGTTGGTCGGCCCGAAAGAGACTCCACGCAGGGCCTCGCCGAATCCGGCAGTGCGCAGCGTGCGGAATCTTTCGTGTGCCGCGGAGGCGGCAGTTGTGTTGCTCAGTGTGTCGGTGATGGTGACAAGCCGGTTGGGATCGGCGCCTGTGTCGCCGTTGCCGCTGACCGTGGAGGTAATGGCCCAGACGGTCACGGTGCCGTCATCGTTCACGCGGCCGGTAAGATTGCGCAGGCCATCCGTTGCCGGAGACCATGGCAGACCTGTGACGGCGTTAACGCTGGTCGGCAAGCCGGGCACCCTGTAAGGCGTGCCGAGATCGAGGCCATTTTGCAGCGTATAGGCGAGTTTCCAGCTTTTCGAGGATGAGTCGAAAACCCACTTCTCGAGGCCGGCCAGGGTCTGTGCTGCCGCGTCGGTATAGGTATTCGTGGTGGCGTCGTAGGTAGTCGTGCCATCGCCCTCGTCAGCGACATAAACCGTGTTGGCGTCCGCGAACCACAAGCCGAAGGGGAAGTTGACCGGGTTGCCGTTCTTGTTGGAAAGCGTTGGGAAGCCATTTAGCACGCACATGTTGGTAGGCGTTCCCGTCGCAGGATTAAAAGCGCTGAAAGGCGCGGTTGGCAAGGTAGCCGAGGCGGACGGCACCCCGATTCCCTTGGGGCAGGCTGAGCCGGTGGTGTCGACAAAATAGACGGTGTTGACGCCGTTACCGCCCGAGCCCTTGGTGTAATACACCACGTTGTTAAATATCGTCAGACCGCGGAAGTTGTCGTCCTTCCCGACCTTGTCGGCCTTGTCGCCGAGTTCCGTCACTGAGAAACTGCCCACGGGAGTAGGAAGGCCCGGGGTCTGGCTGGCCTCTCTCTGTGCCACGAAGTCGATGAACTGCGCACCTGCGCCGAGCACAACGTTGGTCGGCTGGGGAGTGCCGCCATTGCCGGCATTGCCCGCGGTGTAGAAGACAGGGTTGCCACTGGTGTTATTGAGGATGGCGGCGCGGCCGTTGTTGCCACTGTAAGCGTTGGTCAGGGTGAAATCGAAATTTCCCCAGCGATCGACGCGTGCAACAGCACGATAGTACGCGGAGGGGTCGGGATTGGTCGGATCGAAGGCAGCCGGGGTGTTGGAGTTGGAAACATCCAGCGCATTCACCGGGGCAACATAGCCCATGAAAGTGATGTAACGGCCGTCGGTCGAGAGATTCAGTGCCAGTTCAGACTTGGAGCTGAAACTGGTTACGAGCTGGTCACTCGTTGCGGTGATCCACCACTCGAGGCTGTTGGGCACCTCGAGCGAACGGATGACGTGTCCGGAGGGCGTGGAGTGATCAAGAAAAATCCGCGAAGTAATGCCGAAGCTGCCATCAGCCGTGTCGTTGTTGAAGACAAAGGGATAGGTGCCGTTTGCGATCGCGGTCGCACAACCGCCGGTTGAGGCGAGGCAATTGGGCGGAAGCGTCTGTCCCACGGTAACGTTGGCGGAGAGATTGTCGTACACGGTGCGGCTGACGACGAGGTTGCCGCGATTGAAAGCCGGTTTGCCGTGTTGCGCCATGACAAAAGCCGGGGATAGGACTGCGAGAAGTGAAGCTGCGATCGAAACGAAGCGAAGCCGGGGAATGGCAAAAGGGTGTTTTATCACGAAGTGACCTCCTGGAGCGATTATTGGAACGTGCGGGGAAATGGCCAGGGAGCGGCCTCGATGACGCTAACAGCGCTCTGTGAACGAGCGATGAAGGAGCTATTAAAGACGGGTTGCAGATCCGATGGGAGCGGCGGCGCTATTCTGGGTGCGCGATGAAACTCAAACGGGTGGCCGTCTATTGTGGCTCGGCAAGCGGCGCCGATCCCATGTTTCTGGCGGAGGCAAGGGCGTTAGGAAGCGCGATCGCCGCCACAGGATTGGGCCTGGTGTACGGCGGCGCGAGCGTGGGTTTGATGGGAGCTGTTGCCGATGCGGCGCTCGCCGGGGGAGCTGAAGTGATCGGCGTGCTGCCGGAGATTCTTGCGGGCAGCGAGATCGCTCATCAGGGGTTGACGCGGCTCGAGATGGTGCCCACCATGCACGAGCGCAAGGCGCGGATGGTGAAGCTGGCAGATGCTTTCCTGATGCTGCCGGGCGGCTACGGGACTCTGGACGAGATGATGGAGATCGTGACCTGGAAGCAGCTTCGCCTGCATGCCAAGCCCTGCATCCTGGTCAACACGTCGAATTACTGGGACGGCCTGCTCGCCTTCCTGGATCGCGCGGTCGAGGCCGGGTTTCTGAAAGCCGAAAACCGCCGACTGCTGGAAGTCGCAGCGACGGCGGAAGAAGCGGTACAGATTTTGGCAGGGAGCGTGCTCTGAGAGGAGGAGGGGGAGGCCTCCTGTTCATGCTTAGAGGGCGCTGCGTCGTCCGCTAATCAGGTTGATGACGAGGATTACGAGAGCTACGACCAGCAGGATGTGGATCAGGCCGCCGGCAATGTGGAAGCTGAAGCCGAGAAGCCACAAGATCAGAATCACTACAAAAATTGTCCAAAGCATAGGTACCTTTCCGAATGCAGCGGGCGTCCCTGCCGTTTGTCCCGGTGGGACGCCCACCAATTGCATTACCGCTCTTTAGTTAGATGCAATTGCCTGGGCCTTCGCGCCCCTGACTGCATTGAGGAACGAATCCGCTGCGGAGGGAACGGTTACTTCGCCCTTCAGGATGCGGGCGTTTGAGACGTCGTGGCCGTAAATAGCCCGCGTGGAATCTTCATCGTGGCGAATCGAAGCGCCGTTGAGGGTGAGTCCGGCAAAGGCGCCCCTGGCACGGGAGTAGGTCAGGATTTCAGCATCCATCTTCCAATCGGTATCCGCCGAAGCATGGCGGCCAACCGGGCCGGCTGCCGCAGACGCGTCCGCACCGAGCTCAAACTTGCTGGAGAGTAACTGGCGCATTCCGCGCTCGTTCTGGATGATCATGACCAGGTCGATTCCCTCGATGCCGATCTGCAATCCCCAGCTGCCGCCGGTGATGGCGAAGAAGATCGGTGCGCTCCAGCCGTCCCCGGTCCTGCAGGTCGCTACGCCGCGGCCATTTTCCGCACCGAACACAAAGCCGCCCTTGAGGAGATGGGGAACAACGGCTACGCATTTAGCGTGCTCGAGAACTTCCTGGGGAATACCCTTATCCGGCGCATTCATGATCTCGTGCAGCACAGATCCGGCATGGTTGAGCCGGTCGTTGGTTGCTTCACGATTGGTTCCCGCCCAGCCAATGCTGGTCATGCTCAATAATGCGACGAACGTAATAACTTTCTTCATTGCGAAACACCATTTTTCTACCCGGGGCGGTCGTCTTGCTGTTTAGGCGTGTACTGAGCGCACCAGGTAAGTCCGATACTATTTGGAGTCGGGATAAGGTGTCTGAGCATTAAAGCTCACTTAACGAGAGATACTGGCTTTGACGGATGCTCAGGCGCGTCTGTCCTGTTCTGTTGAATTGAAGGAGGATAGCCCGATGGTTGAGCTCGAAATGGCCCCTTTTGATGCCGGCGTCTTCCTGTCGAAGGCAGGACTGGGACGAAGGATCGTTGAATTAGCGCCGAAGGAGCCGTTCTTCTCGCAGGGAGATTTGGCGGACTCGGTGTTTTATCTGCAAAAGGGCAGAGCAAAGATGACGGTCGTTTCGACGGCCGGAAAAGAGGCCACGATCCTGATGATTGCCGCCGGCGAGTTTGTGGGCGAAGGAGCGCTGGCTGCGATCCCTGGACTACGATTGTCGACGGCCACAGCGATCACCGCCTGCAGTGCAATGAAGATCATGCGCAAGGAGATGATTCGTGTGTTGCACGAAGAACACGGATTCTCGGACTTGTTTGTGCGGTTTCTGCTTACGCGCAGCATTCGCATCCAAGCCGACCTGGTCGATCATCTCTTCAATTCGAGCGAAAAGCGGCTGGCGAGGATTCTGCTTCTGATGGCGGAGTTCGGGAAGCCGGGCAGGCAGGAAACGCTGATTCCGCGCATATCGCAGGAGACATTGGCCGACATGATCGGCACCACGCGGTCGCGGGTGAGCTTTTTCATGAACCGGTTTCGAAAAATGGGGTTTATCGAATACGGGAGCCGCATCCGGGTGCACAAGTCGCTGCTGAACGTGATCCTGCTGGATCCCATCCCGAATGGATAGGATTTCAGATCGTCCCCCCATAGATGAGGGCGATCCGGCCGAACCTAGCGCAGGCGGGCCCGTTCGCGCTGGAGTTCGCGGTAGAGCTCACTCTTCGACTGGCCTAGTTCGCGGGCGAGGCGCTTGAGGGCTTCTTTTTCGTCAAGGTTCGATTCGGATTGGAGTCGGGCGATGCGGGCGGAGACAGTCTCCCGGGTCTGAGAATCCAGACCCGGGGCACCCAACTTTGTAGCGGATTTAGCGGGGGCTTCGATCAGCAAAGTGAATTCGCCGCGGATGCGCTCGCGTGCATTGAGATTGCGACGCACATCGGCGACCGTGCCGCGGAGGAATTCCTCGTGGATCTTGGTGAGTTCGCGCGCTGCCACGACGCGCAACGCCGGACCGAAAATGGATTCGAGATCGGCGAGGGCGTCGGCGATGCGGTGGGGGGCTTCGTAAAAGATCACCGTCTGCGCAGTCTCTCTGGGCTGTGCAGCAAGGGCTTCGAGCGCCGTGCGGCGGGCGCCGGCTTTTTCCGGCAGGAATCCGAGGAATTGGAATGCGCCAGTCGGCAGGCCTGAAGCGATCAGGGCGCTGAGAGCGGCATTGGCGCCGGGGATGGGAATGACGGGGATGCCGGCCGCAATGGCTTCGGTGACGAGCCAGGAGCCAGGATCGCTGATGCCGGGCATGCCTGCGTCGGAGACGACGGCGATGGCGCCGCCGTTCTTCAGCGCCGCGATCAGTTCGGCCGCACGATCACGCTCATTGTGCTGATGGAAGCTGACAGTTGGCGTGCGATGGCGAAGTGGTTGAGCAGCTTTTGCGTCTGTCGCGTGTCTTCGCAGGCGATGCGGTCGGCATGCTTCAGGACTTCGAGAGCGCGAAGGGTGATGTCGCCGAGGTTGCCGATGGGGGTGGCGACGAGGTAGAGACCGGGAGCGAGCGTGTCTGGCATTGCTTAGAACAATGGTAGTTGAGAGATCGTGAGATTCGTGCTGTGCAGGTCTGAGAATCCAGGGAACCCCAGGTTCATGCGGGTGTCGAGTGTTTTATTCGCTGGAGTCCTGGGCTTCAATGCGACGCTGTTCGGCGAGGAGTGACATCGAACTCATCAGGTTCTGCACGCTGACGATCCCCACGACTTTGCCGCTCTCGGTGACAGGAATGAGCGAAAGGCCCTGGCCGCCGGAGATGCGGCGGATGGTGGTGCCCAATGTGTCTTCGGGGCGTGCCACCTGGAAGGCGCGCGACATGATGGATTGGATGTATCCGTTGCCATCGTTACTGAGCGCGTCGACGATGCGCTGGCGCGAGACAATGCCGACCAGTTGCGGTCCCCGGACCACCGGGAAGTCTTCTTGAAGAGAGTGGACGCAGCGAACGAGCGCGTCGGCCAGCGTATCGGATGGTGAGAGCGTGGCGAAGTCAGTGAGCATGACTTCGCGCATGCGCACCGTGTCGACGACAGACTGGAAGAAAACGCCCTGGTCTTCGATCTGCGCGCCAATCATGATGAAAAAGCCGGCGATGATGAGCCAGTAGGCTTGCAGGGCCATGCCGCAGATCATCACGGCCAGAGCGATGAGCTGTCCGATGCCGGAGGCGGCGCGGCCTGCCGGCGAGAGGCCGTGGGTGCGGGCAAAGTTGCCACGGAGCAGGCGGCCGAAGTCGAGCGGATAGGCCGGCAGCAAGTGCAACAGGCCAAGTCCCGCCTGCATCCAGACCATGCTGCGCAAAAGATAAGCGGCCGTAATCAGAGGACGTCCGAGCAGCCGTACGTTTCCCCCTGCGCCGATGAAAGCCCCGGCAAGCATCAGCGCGGTAAGACAATTGGCGAGCGGCCCGATGAGCGCCATGGCGAACTGGCCGAAGCCCTGGTTCGCGGATTCCTGGCTTTCAGGATTGGCGTAGGCGAAGAGGCCGCCGATGGGAATCAGAAGAACGGCGCGCAGTTTCAGGTTGAGGTAGGCAGCCATCATCAGGCGCGCGGTCTCGCGGACCACCACGGCCGATACGCAAACGAGGAACAGGGCGAGGCCACGCATGATTCCATTGGTGGCGCTGAGGCCGAGGCAGACCAGTACAAGCGCAGGGAAGAAGACGTGCATGCGCATCTCCACGCCCATCCATCGGCCCAGCGGTATTGTCCAGCCACGCATACAGGAATTGTAGATGCTCAGGCTTTGCGGGTATCTCCTATATGCTGATTCGCGATGCGGGTGATTGCGGGAACGCTGCGGCGAAGGACACTGGAAGCTCCGGCGGGTCTTGGGACGCGTCCCACGAGCGACCGGCTGCGCGAGACTCTGTTTAATGTACTTGCGCCTCGGATGGAGGGTGCCCGGTTTCTGGATTTGTATGCAGGATCGGGAGCGGTTGGTATTGAGGCGGCCAGCCGTGGAGCCGCGAGCGTGGTGGTGGTGGAGCGGGCCGAGCCGGCGCTCAAGGTGCTCCGCGCAAATCTCGAGAATCTGGGGCTGCGAGGCGGAGTCCGCGTGCAGGCAGTAAGCGTGGGGGCGTTTCTGCGCAGGGTGCGGCCTCAGAACTCGTCGATACGCTTTGACGTGGTGTTTCTCGATCCGCCCTACGAGGCCGCAGAGGAGTACACGCTGGCATTGGGGTTGCTAGGCGGAGCGGCGTCTGGTTTGTTGGCGGAGAGTGGGGTGGTGATTGCAGAGCACCGGCGCAAGCAGAAACTCGAAGATGTGTATGGAAGCTTGTGCAGAGTCCGGCTGCTGGAGCAGGGAGATGCGGCGTTGAGCTTTTTTGAATCAGCGGTTAGCTCTTAGCCAGCCGTAGCTACTTGCCTCGGGACTTTCGTACAGCGCGGAGAGATGAATGCGAAGCGTAAGATGGGGCGGATTGCGGAGAAAGATCGCGTGAAGATGATTTTAAAGTTGTCGATTGCACTGGGTGTCTTTCTGGGGGCTGCAGGCTTGCTGGCGCAGGGCGCACCGAAGTGGGTGATTGGCCCATTCACACGGCCAGCAACGGGGAATCCGGTCATTTCGCCCAATGCGACGTCGACGTTTGGCGATCCGATTTTGCACAAGCCTGTCGCGTGGGAGGCGTTACATACCTTCAATCCCGCAGCTATTGTGCGCAAGGGAAAGGTAGTTGTGCTGTATCGCGCCGAGGACAATTCGGGTGCGATGGAGATCGGCGGACACACGTCGCGCCTGGGCCTGGCCGAAAGCGATGATGGTATTCACTTCAAGCGCACGGGCGAGCCAGTATTTTATCCCGCCGAGGACGACCAGCAAGTGCGCGAATGGCCCGGCGGCGTCGAAGATCCGCGTATTGTGGAGCGCGACGACGGCACCTACGTGCTGACTTATACGCAATGGAATCGCAAGACGTATTCGGTGGGAGTCGCGACCTCTCGCGATCTGAAGCACTGGACGAAAGATGGACCGGCATTCTTGACGGCTCTCGGCGGCAAGTACGCCAACCTGATGTACAAGTCGGCCGGCATTGTTACGCAATTGAAGGATGGCCGGCTGATTGCGGCAAAGATTGCCGGCCGCTACTGGATGTACTGGGGCGAAGGGGCTATCAAGCTTGCGACTTCGGACGATGCGATTCACTGGATACCGGTCGAAGACATGCACGGGAATCTTGTGGAATTGCTGCGACCGAGAGCAGGACACTTCGACAGCACGTTTCCCGAGACAGGTCCGCCGCCGGTGCTGACCTCCACGGGAATCGTGATGCTCTACAACGGTAAGAATGCGCACCGACGGCGGCGACCCCTCGCTAGGTCCGAATGCTTATGCAGCAGGCGAGGCGATCTTTGACCCGGCCAATCCCGCGAACCTGCTGGAGCAGACTGACAAGCCGGTGCTGAAGCCTGAACTGCCGTATGAAAAGACCGGACAGTACGCGGCCGGAACCACTTTTGCCGAAGGCCTTGTGTTCTTCCACAAGAAGTGGTTCTTGTACTACGGTTGCGCAGATTCCCTGGTTGCGGTGGCGACCGCTCCGCCTGAAGCGATGATCGCGGATTCCCTGCGTATGGCGCCTGCGACAGCAACCACGCCGCCAATCCCTGTCATTCCAACGGCAGGAGTTGCGCCTCCGGGCGCGGAAGCCAACGCACGCAGGTTCTACCTGCACAGCGGCGACACCGTGGTGTTCTACGGCGACAGCATTACCGAACAGAACTACTACAACCAGTATGTCGAGCTGTACGCGGCAACGCGCTTCCCCTGGATGCGGGTGCATTTCTACGGTGCGGGCGTGGGCGGCGATCGCGTGACAGGCGGCGGCGGAGGGCCGATCGATCAGCGCCTTGAGCGCGATGTGTTCGCAGAGAAGCCGACGGTGGTCACGGTGATGCTGGGCATGAACGATGGTGGCTATCGCGCGACGACCGACGAGATTGAGCAAAGCTACGTCAAGGGCTACGAGCATTTGCTCGATTCGATTCGCGAACATGTGCCGGGCGTGCGGCTCACGCTGCTGGGGCCGTCACCCTATGACGACGTGACGCGCCCCGTGACGTTCCCAGGCGGCTACAACGCGGTGATGCTGCATTTTGCGGAGTTGGATCAGTCGCTGGCCGACAAGTATGGCGCGGCGTTTGCAAATTTGAATCCGCCCGTGGCCGCCGCGATCACAAAGGCTGACGCGCTGGATCCTAAGCTGGGAGTGCTGCTCCTGCCGGACCGTGTGCATCCCGATCCGCTGGCACATTGGGTGATGGCCGAGGCGCTGCTGAAAGGATGGCATGCCCCGGCGCTGGTATCCAATGTCACGGTAGACGCGCACGCCGGAGCGGTGACGCAGTCCCTCAATGCCAGTGTAAGCGAGGTGGAGCAGACCGACGGCGGATGGAAGTGGACAGAAGTGGAAGATGCGTTGCCGTTACCCCTGACGCGGAGCAACGCAACCACGGCGCTGCTTGAAGACCTGACGGATATCGAGGAGCAACTCAATCTGGAAACGCTGCGCGTGACCGGATTGGCCGCCGGGCGCTATGTACTCAGCATTGATGGCGACGCCGTGGACACGTTTTCGCCGGAAGCCCTGGAGAGCGGAATCAACCTGGCGGATTATGCCACGCCCATGTTTCACCAGGCACAACGCGTAAGCTGGCTGGTGCGCGATCGCGACGAGACCCATTACATTCACCTGCGCATGCGCGTGCGCAATGCCGATACCGGCGCCGAAGAAGGCAAGGATGTGATGCAGGCGTTTGAGAATTTACTGGAGGACTCGATCTATAAGGAGGCCATCCCAAAGCCTCATGTATTCCGTCTGACGCCTGTGGCCGCCAGTACAACGCAAAGCACACGGTGAAGTTGGCGGTCGAGACAAGAGCGCGATGAGGAGGATGTGATCGCGGAGATTTCGCTGAAGTCGGTGCTGGAGACAGAAGAACCCGAGAGGGGAAGCAAAGTACTGCGCGATGTGGCGACGCATGCCGCGGGTCCTGCAGGCATGCTGCCGCTGACCGCGGAGATGTTGGTGCAGGAGTCATCGGGAAATCTTTTTGGCTTGAGCCAGAACGCGGGGATGGGTTGGGAGGCGGCGCGGCTGCTCGACCCGGAGTTTCTGATCCTGAGCACGCATGGCGGATTGCGTGCTGAAGATGGACGGCCGATTGCCCTGGGATTTCACACCGGACACTGGGAAGTTGGCTTGTTGGTAGCCGAGGCAGCGCGCGAGTTGAAGGCGTTGCATGCAATTCCCTTTGCAGGAGCATGCACCGATCCTTGCGACGGGCGAACGCAGGGCACGACGGGGATGATGGACTCGCTGCCTTTTCGCAACGATGCGGCAATGGTATTGCGCCGGCTGATGCGGTCCTTACCCACGAGCAAAGGTGTGCTCGGCGTGGCTACCTGCGATAAGGGACTGCCGGCAATGATGATGGCGCTGGCATCGGCCGGCCCGCTTCCAGCGGTCTTGATTCCGGGCGGGGTCACCTTATTGCCAGAGTCTGGCGAGGACGCAGGCAAGGTGCAGACCATCGGTGCACGGTTTGCGCAGCAGCAGATCACGCTGGAATATGCGGCCGAAGTGGGCTGCCGCGCATGCGCATCGCCCGGCGGCGGATGCCAGTTTCTGGGTACGGCAGCGACAGCGCAGGTTGTGGGCGAAGCGCTTGGCCTCGCGCTCCCGCATACGGCGCTGGCGCCTTCTGGACAGGCAATCTGGCTGGATGCGGCGAAACGATCTGCACGTGCAATCATTCGGTTGCATGGGATGAAACTCGGCGCACGCGATGTGTTGACGGATGCGGCGGTGCGCAATGCGATGGTTCTGCATGCGGCCTTTGGGGGGTCGACGAATCTTCTGCTCCATCTACCCGCAGTTGCTTTTTCCGCAGGGTTAAAGCGGCCCAGCCGCGCGGACTGGGAGCAAGTCAATCGCACCGTGCCGCGCCTTGTGGACGCGCTGCCGAATGGACCACGGGGATTCGCAACCGTGCAGGTATTCTTGGCCGGCGCAGTGCCGGAGGTGATGCTGGAGCTGCGTGCGGCGGGGCTGCTCGATACCAGTGTGAAGACGGTGAGCGGCGACACGCTCGATGCGAGCCTCGACTGGTGGCGCGACAGCGACCGGCGCCACACGTTGCGCAAGAAGCTGAGGGAACTGGATGGTATCGATGCAGAGGACGTGATCATGACACCGGATCGTGCGCGCTCGCGCGGATTGACGGCAACGGTGTGTTTCCCTGTCGGCAATCTTGCGCCGGAGGGGTCGGTCATCAAAAGCACGGCGATCGACCCATCGCTGATCGGCGAAGATAATGTCTTCCGCCATCGCGGGCCGGCGCGCGTTTTTACGACAGAGGCGGGGGCAATTGCGGCGATCAAGTCCGGCTCGATTGGTCACGGCGATGTAATTGTGCTGATCTGCAGCGGGCCAAAGGGCGCAGGCATGCAGGAAATCTACCAGGTGACATCGGCCTTGAAGCAGTTGCCGCATTGCAAGCACGTTGCCGTATTAACTGACGCGCGCTTCAGTGGTGTCTCGACCGGCGCGTGCATCGGGCACATTTCGCCGGAGGCGCTGGCGGGCGGCCCTATCGGCAAATTACTGGATGGCGATCTGATCGAGATCGTGATCGATCGCGGTAAGCTCATGGGGTCGGCAAATTTTCTGGGTGATGCCGGCGGTGAGTTGAGAGTCGAAGAAGCTGCGCGGAAATTGGCGGAGAGAAAGCCGCGTGCGGACTTAAAGCCGCATCCAGCACTGCCGGAGGATACGCGCCTATGGGCGGCACTGGTCGAGGCAAGCGGCGGGGTGTGGGGTGGATGTGTGTACGACACAGAGAAGATTGTGATCGCGCTGGAGTCCGCGAAGTTAAGAAATTGAGGTTCGCGGTATCGCCTCATAACGCGATTAAACTACGTCATGAATGGGGCCGCCAGGATTGTGCCAAGGGGACGGTGCTAAAGAGCAACCGTAGAGTTGCGCGATGATGGGACCGACGTGCGGCTGAATGTGGAGGAGACGGAGTGAATCGGCGCAGTTTTCTGGGAGCAATGACGGCGGCGGGTGCGCTGGCGAGGTCCTCGGTGGCGAAAGGGATGGCCTCAGATGCCGTGCGCTGTCCGGATCGTCCGGACGGATTGGCGCCGTTGAAGATCGACGCAGTGGAGTTAATCGAACTGCACGGGCACTACGCGGAGGAGGCTGGTATCGACCACCAGCCTCAGGTGAATCCGCTGGATGTATATGACGATCTCAGGCCCGCTTCCTACACGGATAAACCCGACGGAACGCGCCAAGTGCAGTACGAGGCAATCTACATCAGGATTCGCACGGTTGCGGGGCTGGAGGGATTGTACGGGCCGATTGAGAGGGAGGCGGCTACCCTCGTGCTGGAGGACCTGCAGCACTTTCTGATCGGGAAGGACGCACTGGCCGGCGAAATCGCGTGGGACCAGATGTATCGCTCGAACCGGCAGTCCCGTGCAGGAATATTCATGATGGCGATCAGCGCTGTCGATAACGCGTTGTGGGACCTGCGCGGCAAGTTCTACGGTGTACCGGTGTGGCGGCTGCTGGGCGGACCATCGCGCGAAAAAGTCGAGATGTACGCAAGCGCGCTGGGCTTTTCGCTTGAGTTGGAAGCGGTGCGGAAGCGTGCCACGGAGCTGAAGAACCAGGGATTCCGCTATCAGAAGTGGTTTATCGGTTATGGACCGGGCTCGGGGCCTGAAGGCATGCGCAAAAACATCGAGCTGGTAAAGACGCTGCGTGAGACCCTCGGCGAAGACTACGAGATCATGTTCGACGCTTACAGCGGCTGGGACCAGGATTATGCGTTGGAGTGGGCGCGGCAGGTCGAGCAGTACCGGCCATATTGGATGGAGGAGGTTACGCATCCTGAGAAGCTCGACAGCTTTGCGGCGATTCGGCTGGGAACATCGGTGCCGCTCGCGTCGGGCGAACATTTCTACGGGCGCTGGGAGGTGGAGCGGTATCTGCAGGCCCGGACGCTGTCGGTGGTGCAGGCCGATCCCGAGTGGTGTGGCGGTGTCAGCGAACTGATCAAGATCGGCACTGTGGCTTCGTTGCATGATGTGCGCGTAATTCCGCATGGACACAGCCTGCGCGCGGCGGTGCACACGATCCTGAGCCAGTCCCCAATGACATTTCCGCTCGGCGAGTACCTGGTGACGAAGATGCGCCACTACCACCACTTTGAAAAGAATCCCCCAATGGTGGAGCAGGCCCATATTACTGCGCCGACTGGACCGGGGTTTGATGTTCAGCTCGATGAGGCGAAGATCGAGTCGCAACGGTTGCTGACGGTTGTGTGATTCGTGCTTTCCCACCCATGTCGCGATGAGGTTGCAACATGGATGGGCACCCTGTTCTGTCTCGACTGCAATGATGAGTAAAAGAGCAACCGACAGGTTGCGGCTTCCCTACGCTTCCAAAACGGGAAAAGCGGTGATTCGCAGTTTGGCGGCTGCATATGGAATCAGCGTGATCTCTTCTTCCGGTTCGCTGCTCGCGACCGGATTTTGCGGCAGCGGGTCAGCCGCTCCGTCTTCGGCGCGCCACGCGGGAACCTTGCGGGCCTTCACGCGAAGCTCGACGGGAGCGCTCTTGCGCGCAAAAGGAACCTCGCCAATTTCCCTTTCTTTCACGGAGATGGACCGCGCGGGATCCGCTTCGTCGATATCCAGGGCGTAATTCCACGAGTTGGTCGGGAAGACCTGCCAGTCGGCGGTCATGCCGCGATCGCGCAGCTTTACCCAGTCTTCTCCGATGCCATAGGAGAAAACGAGCGGACCGCGTTCGATGGCGACGGAGTCGTTGAACCAGCGGGACACCTGCGGCTGCATGGGAAACTCCAATTCCACGCGATCGCCAGCCTTCCATATGCGATCGATATTTATGGAAAGCGGCATGATGGAGGGATGGGGAAGGAGTTGCCCGTTTACCCGAATCTTCGTTCCGGCAGTGGCCCACGCGGGACTGCGCAGAGTGAAACGAAACGCGAGCGGGCTCGCCGGATTCACCGTGATCTTCACCGCGCCGCGAAATGGGTAGTCGGTCTCCTCGACCAGGTGGAGGGCAGTTCCACGCAGCGAGGTACGCACCTCGCACGGCGCGTACACTGCCGCTAAGAGCCCATCGTGCTGGTCGGAACCCTGGTCGCCGGACAGCAGAAAAAGGCTGGCAGCAAACTTCGGCCAGCCCTGGTTGAAGTTGGCCGTGCAGCAGCCAAAGTTGGGCTCGAGGCCGAACAGGTTCGATTCCGGCCCGTCGCTGACCCATGGCTTGTGGTGCAGGCTGCACTCCACCTGGTTGGGCTCCTGGTTGTACTGGTGCGCCCACATATCGTCCGTCAGCGTGCCGGGGAGCGCGTTGAAGGCGAGGCGCTCCAACTTGTCGGCAAGCAGCATGTCGCCGGTGATGGCGAGCGCACGTTCCAGCGAAAACATATATTCGACAACAGTGCACAACTCCGATCCCTGCGAAGGATCGCGGCCAGAAAGATGCTCATCGCACGAAAACATTCCATTCGGCAAGCCATGGTAAAGATCGAGCTCAGCCATCATGTGCGTCGCCGCAAGCCGGTCCGCTGGTGACCCGGAGATCAGCCACCACACCGGCCCGGTCTTCACAGCCTGCCCGTTGTTCACACCGTGCGTCGCGAGCGCGAGATCCTTGAGCCCGCCGCCTTCGTTGAGCTTGATGAATTCGGCAGTGATCTTCTCTTTAAATTGAAAGTTTGCAAACTGCGCTACCCAGTCGTGGCCCTGCTCATGCAGCAGTTTCGCGAGATCCAGAAGATACGCCGAGCCGGTGCGGTTATATAACCAGATCACGCTCAGCAGCTCATCCTGCCAGCGGAACTTTCCCCAGTCGCGTAGCGGACGTTTGGGGAGTTCAGCGAGTTGAAAGCGGAAGTAGCGGTCCATCAGGGGAAGCACACGTGGGTCGTCGGTGAACTCCTGGTATTGCGTCAGCGCTTTGAGCGCCACGATTCGCGGCCACCAGTCGTCATTTGAGCTCGGGCCGATCATGCCATTCGAGGCCTGGTGGGTAAGAATCCAGTCGATGTACTTCTGCGCTTTCGCTTTCAGTCGCACGTCGTCGAGCAGCCATGCAAGCGGAATCAGGCCGTCGAGGAAGTAGGGTCCGCGCTCCCAGGATTCGCCGGTACCGCCAAGCCAGCCGCTATTGGGGCCGACGTCGGGCCAGGTCTCGTCGAGGTGCCCGCTGAGGCCGCTGGCCTGGATCTCAAGCTGGCGGCGCAGCCAACCTGCAGGACGCACGGATCCAAGCGGCAGGGAATAGAACGCGCCTGGATAAAGCGGCGCGCGGTCTTTCACCGTCGCCGAAGGGATTGCATCGGATGCGGCCAAAAGCGAGTGCGGCGGCAGCGCGCAGGCCAGACTGGCAAGGCTGGATTTCTGCAGAAAGCGGCGTCGGGTGATGCGAGTTGAATGCGACATAGTGACCTGAATGCAACCGTCATCAGATTAATGGAACGGAAACGGATGGGGCGAAGGCGATAGAGTGATGGACATGAAAAATCTTCGCGCCGAGTTCGTCCTGTTCGCGCTGATTCTTGCTTCCTCCATCGTTCCCGCTGGCGCGATCGCAAGCAACTCCCGATGCGGCAAAAGCGGCATTCATCGCCCCAGAAAGTCATCATCGATACCGATATCGGCGATGACATTGACGATGCCTTCGCACTCGCGCTTGCTCTGGAGAGCCCGGAGTTGAAGGTCCTCGGCGTGACGACCACATTCGGCAACACGGAGATGCGCGCGCGGCTGGTCGACCGGTACTTGCAGGCCGTTGGGCGAAGCGACATTCCCGTGTTTGCGGGGCCGATGACGAAGACAGACAACGCGATGACGCAGGCGGCCTACGCAAAACGCGCGCCCGAAAAGAGATTCGGTGACGGGGCGGAATTCATTCTGCGCGAGGCACGCGAGCATCCGGGCGAGATCACGCTCATCGGAATCGGGCCGCTGTTCACGGTGGAGGCGGCGATCGAGCGGGACCCGGCAGCATTCAAAAAGCTTAAACGGGTTGTCATCATGGGCGGCAGTGTCTATCGCGGCTATGGCACCGACGCGCAAGGGAAAGCCGAAGCCCCCGCAGCCGGAGTGGAACATCCTGAACGACCCCGCCGGCCTGAAGGCGCTGCTGGCATCCGGTGTGCCGGTATTCATGATGCCGCTGGATTCGACGCAAGTGCCGCTCGATGCGAAGGACCGCGAGGCAATCTTTGCGCATGGATCGCCTCTCACCGACCAGTTGACGCTTCTCTATCACCAATGGATGGGGGAACCCCGAACCACAGCCCGACGCCAACGCTTTTTGACCCCGTTGCCGTGACTTACACCTTCCGCCCCGATCTGTGCCCCGCCAAGCCCCTGCATATTGATGTGGACGATAAGGGACTGACCACGCCGGGAAGTGGCGCACCCAATGCGCAGGTTTGCCTGCAGTCCGACGAGAAGGGATTTCTCGCTTTGCTGCTGAAGCGGGTGGCCGCGCAGTAAGCCACTTCCCGCTGGCATCGACGTTCGCCGACAACCCGCTGGGTTCGCAGCATTCCAGACCGCCGCGCATCAGGTGTGCCCGGTGTCACATCCGAATCCATTGACAGCGCCCGAAAGTAAGAGAAAAATGGCGGGTCGTCAGAAGATTACCCATGCGCGTAAGCATAGGAAGGATCGTGAAAATCATGCTGAATTGGAAGACATTAGGGGTACTGGCTGTAGTGGGCTTCGGGTTTGCGGGCAGCGGATGCAAGTCGGCGCCGGATCTGACCCCGACCCAGGCGCTGGCGTTGGTGCAGGCAAAGTATGACCAGACGGCCCCGGTCGCGACCACCATCCTGGTCAATGAGGCGGGAGTGCGCCAATTGGTAACGGCCAAGCTGTGGGAGAGGACGAAGGTCTATCCGAACAAGTTGTGGGCCGACTTCAAGCTGACTCCGGAGGGCAAGAAAGCCATGACGCTGCCCGGGGGCGGCGACGTGATCGAGTGGCGTCCGGCCAATCAGGATGACACGAACTACACGGTCGTCGTGATGACAACTGCTGCGAATCATCTGAGAGCGCACGAAATGGGCGACCTGCAGGATGAGATGCTTACGGGTTCGGCTGCCGCCAAAGAGGGAAAGTACGTCGAGGGCGTGAATCTGAACGGAGTTCCGCAGGCGCTCAATGATATTGCCCACCATCCGGGAAACAAGCTGAGTACCCGCAAGCAGGCGGATTTTGCGCTGGAGAACGGAACCTGGACGCTGAAATCGATCGAATAGGCTCAGCGGGCCAACTAAACGGCCCCCCCCGTCCCCGGGAAGTTCTCGGCCGAAAGAGACGAAGGAGTTGAATTCGTTGACCCCACCCCGGTTTCTTGTTATCTTTATAAGGTTCCGCAAGAACACGCCTATCCGTGTGTGCTAACGGCAGGTGCGTAACGGGAGATCCCGGCCGGCAAGTTTGGCGAGGATCAGTTCCCGAGGCCGATGGCAGCAAAGAGCGGCCACAGTCCCCGATAGCTCTCCTCTTGCGAAGGGCAGGGACACATCACCAACCCGGGTGAAGGAAAGACGGGGAAGCGATATTCGCATCGGTGCTCGCGCGTTTCTCCACCTTGGAGGGCTATGCGAGCCGGGACCGGCGAAACGGAGTGGGCTTTTCTCTAAAAGAGAAAAACGACCTGCCACCGTCTCGGTTCTCGTCTGGTAGTGGAACGAAGGCAGACGCGAAGCAGAACCTGGGCTTCCGTGCGCGTGCGCGCTGAAAAAGTGCGCCCAGGGCATGGAGAAGCTCAAAGGCCTGCGCGCGGCTTTGAGTGGGTTGGGTTCAAGGTTTTTGGGGTAAGGAGTTTTAGTTTGCCGACATTCAATCAATTGGTCCGCAAGGGGCGTACGGCCCCGAGATACAAGACGGCGTCCCCTGCACTGCAGGCCTCGCCGCAGCGGCGCGGTGTTTGCACCCGCGTGTACACACAAACTCCCAAGAAGCCGAACTCGGCACTGCGTAAGGTAGCTCGCGTGCGGTTGACCAACGGGATTGAGGTCACGACCTACATTCCCGGCATCGGCCACAACCTGCAGGAGCACTCGATTGTGCTGATCCGCGGCGGCCGTGTGAAGGATCTGCCGGGCGTTCGTTATCACGTTGTGCGCGGCACGCTGGATTCAGTCGGCGTGGCCAACCGCAAGCAGAGCCGCTCGAAGTATGGTGCCAAGCGCGCCAAGGGCGGAGCAGCGGCGGCCAAGAAGTAGATTGCGGTTCCCGGACGGAGTGATGGACCGGGACTGGGGCAACAGAACAGCGCTCAGGCGCGAAGGATTTTGAGGAACTATGCCGAGAAAAGGGCACATTGGTAAGCGGGAAGTCGCGGCGGACCCGGTTTACGGGTCTACGCTGGTCACCAAGTTTGTGAACTCGATGATGTGGGGCGGCAAGAAGTCAACGGCCCAGGGCATCTTCTATCAATCGATGAAGAACCTTGAAGAAAAGGGCGGCGGAGACGACGCGCTCAAGCTCTTCAAGAAGGCGGTCGAGAACTGCAAGCCGCTGCTCGAGGTCAAGACCCGCCGTGTTGGCGGCGCCAACTACCAGGTTCCGATTGAAGTGAATGCCGACCGGCGTACTTCGCTGGCGATTCGCTGGCTCATCACCTACGGGCGCGCCCGCGGTGAAAAGGGCATGATCGACAAGTTAAGCAACGAGCTGCTGGACGCGGCCAACGGCCGTGGCGCAGCGATGAAGAAGAAGGAAGACGTGCACCGCATGGCTGAGGCCAACAAGGCCTTCGCCCATTACCGCTGGTAATGAAGCAGTACGCAGTGATCAGTGGACAGTGATCGCTGCTTTGTATGCGGTCCGAGGATTTCAAGTATTTAACTGACCACTGATCACTGACTACTGATCGCTGGGAAATAACGGCGGGATTTGAAGCCCGCAAGGATAAAGAGCCGTGGCTCGCACCATACCCCTAAGTCGTTGCCGGAACATCGGAATCATGGCGCACATCGACGCCGGTAAGACGACTGCGACCGAACGCATCCTCTTCTACACGGGCATCACGCACCGCATCGGCGAAGTGCATGAAGGCACCGCGACCATGGATTACATGGAGCAGGAGCAGGAGCGCGGCATCACCATCACGTCCGCAGCAACGACGTGCATGTGGAAAGACATCCGCATCAACATTATTGATACGCCGGGCCACGTGGACTTCACCGCCGAGGTAGAGCGTTCGCTGCGTGTTCTGGACGGCGCGGTTGCGGTATTTGACTCTGTCAGTGGCGTGCAGCCCCAGACTGAGACCGTATGGCGGCAAGGGCGACAAGTACAAGGTTCCGCGTATCTGCTTCGTGAATAAGATGGACAAGAACGGCGCTGATTTCGAGCACGTTCTCGATACCATCCGCAAGCGGCTGGGCGCGCGGCCCGTCGCGCTGCAGATTCCGATTGGCGCGGAAGCGGGTTTCAAGGGCGTCGTCGATCTCATCGAGATGAAGGCCGTCGTATGGCACGACGAAACCATGGGCGCTGAGTATGACGTCCAGGCGATTCCAGCCGATCTGCAGAAGAAGGCGGAAGCGTTCCGTCTGCAGCTGATCGAAGTGATCGCCGAGACTGACGACGTGCTGCTCGAGAAGTTCCTCGAAGGCGAGACGCCGACCATTGAAGAACTGAAGAAGGGCATTCGCCAGGCGACCATCGATCTGAAGGTCTTCCCGGTCATCTGCGGAAGCGCATTCAAGAACAAGGGCGTGCAGACGCTGCTCGACGCGGTGGTTGACTATCTGCCCAGCCCTCTCGATAAGCCTCCGGTGGAGGGCATCGATCCGCACGATCACAGCGTGACACTGATCCGCAAGGCGGACGATAACGAGCCTCTGGCGGCGCTGGTCTTCAAGCTGATCAACGATCCGTTCGGCAAGCTGTCGTTTATCCGCATCTACTCGGGTTCGCTGAAAACAGGCGACACGATTCTGAATCCGCGTACCGGCAAGACCGATCGCGTCGGACGCCTGGTGAAGATGCACGCCAACAAGCGTGAGGACATCACCGAGATCTACGCCGGCGATATCTGCGCGTGCGTGGGACTGAAGGAATTGAAGACAGGCGACACGCTGAGCGCGCCGCAGCATCCGATTGCGCTCGGCGCCATCACCTTCCCTGAGCCTGTGATCTCGGTCGCAATTGAGCCGAAGACCAAGGCTGACCAGGAAAAGATGGCGATGGGGTTGTCACGACTGGCTGATGAAGATCCAACCTTCAAGGTGCGTACCGACGAGGATTCGGGTCAGACGATTATCAGCGGGATGGGCGAGCTGCACCTTGAGATTCTTGTTGATCGCCTGAAGCGGGAGCATAAGGTCGATGCAAACGTTGGTGAGCCCAAGGTTGCGTTTCGCGAGACGATTCGCAAGACGGCTGAAGCGGAAGGCAAGTACATCCGCCAGACCGGTGGCTCGGGCAACTATGGGCATTGCAAACTGCGCATCGAGCCGAATACTCCAGGTGCTGGTTACGAGTTCATCAACGAAATCAAGGGTGGATCGGTACCGAGGGAATACATCAAGCCTATCGATCAAGGCGTGCAGGGTGCATTGGAATTGGGCATTCTGGCAGGCTTCCCGATTGTTGACGTGAAGGTGATCCTGTTTGACGGCAGTTATCACGAAGTCGACTCGAATGAAATGGCGTTCAAGTTCGCCGGTTCGATCGCTTTCAAGGAAGCCGCACGCAAGGCGCACCCGGTGCTTCTTGAGCCGGTGATGGCGGTTGAAGTCACTGTGCCCGAAGAGTACATGGGCGTGATTATCGGCGACATCAACTCGCGTCGCGGACGGATTGAAGGTATGGAGCACGCGGCGGGATCGCAGGTCATCAAGGCGATCGTTCCGCTGAAGGAAATGTTCGGTTACGTGAACGAGATTCGTTCCTCGACACAAGGCCGCGCCTCGTATTCAATGCAATTCGCGCGGTACGAAGAGGCGCCGCGCATGATCGCCGATGAAATTATCGGCCGTTCGCAAGGGAAGTAAGAAAGGCAGTGAACAGGTAGCAGTGAACAGTGGACAGTCTGAAGCTAACCGGATGGAACAAGGACGTTAGCTCAGGCAAGAAAAACTGAACACTGATCACTGTCCACTGATCAACTGGTTTTTGGGGCTGGAGCCGGAACGCCCGGCGCCCTTTTGGCAATGGCATAGCAGCTGCGAGGGGAAGAGAGAAATGGCGAAGGAAAAATTTGATCGTTCGAAGCCGCATGTGAACGTGGGAACGATTGGTCACATCGATCACGGCAAGACGACGTTGACGGCGGCGATCACCAAGGTATTGCAGAAGCACAACCCGAAGAACACGTTCCGTTCGTTTGACTCGATCGACAACGCCCCGGAAGAGCGGGAGCGCGGCATCACGATCGCGACGGCGCACGTGGAGTACGAGACCCAGAACCGGCACTATGCGCACGTGGACTGCCCCGGTCACGCCGACTACATCAAGAACATGATCACCGGCGCGGCGCAGATGGACGGCGCGATTCTGGTAGTTGCAGCGACCGACGGCCCGATGCCGCAGACCAAGGAGCACGTTCTGCTGGCCCGGCAGGTGGGCGTTCCCTGCATCGTGGTCTTCCTCAACAAGTGCGATGCGGTCGAAGACGAAGAGCTGACCGACCTGGTCGAGATGGAAGTCCGCGAACTGCTGTCGAAGTACCAGTTCCCGGGCGACGACGTTCCGGTGATCCGTGGATCGGCTCTCGGAGCACTGAACGGCGAAGCGAAGTGGGAAGCGAAGATCGACGAGCTGATGGATGCGGTGGACAAGTACGTTCCGCAGCCGGAGCGCGCCGTGAGCCTTCCGTTCCTGATGCCGATCGAAGATATCTTCTCGATCTCGGGACGCGGCACGGTAGTTACGGGCCGTATCGAGCGCGGCAAGGTGAAGGTGGGCGAGGACGTCGAGATTGTCGGCTTCCGCGAGACCCGCAAGTCGGTTTGCACGGGCGTGGAAATGTTCAAGAAGCAGCTGGACGAAGGCCTGGCGGGCGATAACGCCGGCATCCTGCTGCGCGGCATTCCGAAGGAAGACGTGGAGCGCGGCATGGTTCTGGCCAAGCCGGGATCGATCACGCCTCACACCAAGTTCAAGGGCACCGTTTACGTGTTGAGCAAGGAAGAAGGCGGCCGTCATACACCGTTCTTCAAGGGCTATCGTCCGCAGTTCTACTTCCGCACGACAGACGTGACGGGAGTGGCGGAGTTGCCCGAAGGCACGGAGATGGTGATGCCGGGCGACAACGTGGAACTGACGATTGAACTGATTACGCCAGTAGCCATGGAAAAGGGATTGCGGTTTGCTATCCGCGAAGGCGGACGCACGGTTGGCGCAGGCGCGATTTCGGAAATCATCAAGTAAGTGAACAGTGCACAGTGCACAGTGGACAGTGAAATTCAGATTTGGCAAAACGATCTGATCACTGTTCACTGATCACTGACCACTGTTCCCCAAAGGGGAACACATGGTAGGTCAAAGGATTCGAATTCGGTTGAAGGCATACGACTATCGCGTGCTGGATACCTCGACCGGCGAGATTGTGGAGACGGCCAAGCGCACCGGAGCAACGGTGGCGGGACCGATTCCGTTGCCGACGATCAAGAACAAGTACTGCGTGCTGCGTTCGCCGCACGTGGACAAGAAGTCGCGCGAGGCGTTCGAGATTCGCACGCACAAGCGGCTGATCGACATTCTTGAGCCGACGCAACAGACGGTAGACGCGCTGATGAAGCTCGATCTGCCCGGCCGGCGTAGACGTCGAGATCAAGGCGTTTGAGAAGTAGACAGTGCAGTGCAGCCGGCTGCGCCTTACGGCAGTCTCAAGGTTTGGCAGGCAACTAGAACGCTGAAGCAACGAAATGGACTGACAGGATTCCGGCAGTGCGGCGCTTCAAGCCCCGCATGATGAGGTGAGGAAGATATGGCAGTCACAGGGATTCTGGGAAAAAAGATCGGCATGACGCAGGTCTTCGACGAAAAGGGCGATGTGCACCCGATTACGGTGCTGCAGGCAGGCCCTTGCGTGATTACGCAGTTGAAGACGCTGGCCAACGACGGCTATGACGCCGCGCAGATTGGCCTGGTGGAGTTCATCAAGACGAAGAACGTGACCAAGCCGCAGGCCGGGCACTTCGCGAAGACCGAAGCGCCGCCGGTGAAGGTCATCAAGGAAGTTGACGTTGAAGCTTCGCCGGACGGCGAAGTGCAAACGAAGGCCGGCGATCGCGTGCTGGTAGACATTTTCACGGATGCGAAGTTTGTGGACGTGATCGGAACTTCAAAGGGCCGTGGTTTTGCCGGCGTCGTTCGGCGGCACAAGTTCGGCGGCGGACCGAAGTCGCACGGACACATGTTCCAGGTGCAGGGTTCGATCGGTGCATCGAGCTTTCCGTCGCGCGTGTTTCCGGGCCAGAGAATGCCGGGACACATGGGCGCGGCGCAGATCACGGTTCGCAACCTGCGCATTCGCGGTATCGATCTCGAAGAGAATCTGTTGATGGTCGAAGGAGCGGTTCCGGGTGCGCGTGATGGGTATGTGCTGATTTCGAAGGCGAAGACGCCGCCGCGCGAGCGCCGTGGATTTGCGGGCTCGACGACTGTCGATCCGTTGAAGGCTTCGAAGAAGGCAACGGCGAAAGAGGAAGTAACCACCTGCGGTGGGGCCAATCGCGCCTTGCGGCGCACGAGATGGGGAGCCGGTAGAAAGATGCCGGCGGAAGAGATTCAGAGCCGGATGCGAAGTCCGGCGGAAGAAGAAGATGATGGCAAACGTAGATGTTGTAAATCTGAACGGCGAAAAGGTGGGCTCGCTCGAACTGGCCGATGCAGTATATGGCCAGGTCAACGAGGCGCTGCTGTGGGAAGCGGTGAAGCACTATCGCGCTTCCATGCGCCAGGGCACACACAAGACCAAGAGCCGCACTGAAGTCTCTGGTTCCGGCAAGAAGCTGTGGAAGCAGAAGGGCACGGGCCGCGCTCGTATCGGCTCCGTTCGCTCCCCGCTGTGGCGGCATGGTTACACGGTGCACGGACCCCAGCCTCGCAGCTATGACTACGCATTTCCTCGCAAGAAGCTGCAGGGTGCGCTGCGCTCGGCGCTTGCTTCGAAGCTCGCCGACGGCAAGCTCACCGTGGTCGACACGCTGGAGATCAAAGAGGGCAAAACCAAGCTCTATCGCCAGGCGCTGGACAAGCTGGACGTGACACGCACGGCGCTGCTGGTCGAGAACGGAAAAACGCTCTCGCAGGCGCTGATGCTGGGCGCACGCAATCTGAAGGGTGTCGAGCTGGTTCTCAATAACGAAGTGCATCCTTACGATCTGCTGCGGTACGAGCGGGCAATCTTCTCCAAGGCCGCGATCGAGCAGTTGACGGATTCGCTCGTGAAGACCGTTTCAAAGCGCAAGCGCTGCGCATACGGAGGCCGTGTAATGCCGAGTCTTTATACAGTGATTCGCCGGCCCTTGATTACAGAAAAGGGTTTGAGCGTAAAGGAAACCGAGGGCACGCTGGTGTTCGACGTGGCTCCGGATGCTTCGAAGATCGAAGTGAAGCAAGCGGTCGAGGCTCTCTTCAAGGTGAAGGTAGCCGCGGTGCGGACAGCGAACGTGGTGGGCAAGGAACGCCGCCGCGGAAAGTTCGCGGGTTTCCGCCCCGACTGGAAAAAAGCTTACGTCCGACTGAAGGCCGGCGAGAAGCTGCCGGAGTACGTGAGCAACTTGTAACGATGAAGTTCGTAGTTCAGAGTTCGCGGTTCGAAGCGAATCTGAGCTGCAATGAAACTGAGAACTACGAACTTAGAACTGTGAACTGGTAGGAAAAAACGATGGCTATCAAGACATACAGACCGATCACGCCGACGTTGCGTTTTCAGACCTCGCTGGTCAATGACGACCTGACGACGGACAAGCCGCACAAGCCGCTATTGGCAGTACGCAAGCGCACGGGCGGACGCCGCAACTCGGGCGACATGACGATTCGGCACCATGGCGGCGGACATAAGCAGAAGATCCGGCTGATCGACTTCAAGCGCGACAAGTTCGGCGTGCCGGGCAAAGTGGCGACCATTGAGTACGATCCCAACCGCTCGGCGCGCATCGCGCTGGTGCACTATGCCGATGGCGAGAAGCGCTACATTCTGCAGCCGGTGGGATTGAAGGTTGGGGCGACGGTAAGTTCCGGTCCCGAGGCCGACATTCTGGTGGGCAACGCGCTGCCGCTCAAGAACATCCCTGCCGGCACCACGGTGCATGCGATTGAATTGCGGCCGGGCAAGGGCGCGCAGATGGCGCGTTCGGCCGGTGCACAGGCACAGCTGGTCGCCAAGGAAGGCGATTACGCGCTGCTGAAATTGCCTTCGGGTGAAACGCGCAAGGTGCTTGTCGAGTGCCTCGCGACCGTTGGCCAGGTCGGCAACACCGATCACGAGAACGTGGCGATCGGCAAGGCGGGACGCAACCGCTGGAAGGGCATTCGCCCGACCAACCGCGGCGTCGCGATGAACCCGGTGGATCACCCGCACGGCGGCGGTGAAGGCAAGACCTCGGGCGGCCGTCATCCGGTGACCCCGTGGGGCCAGCCGACACGCGGATACAAGACACGCAACAACAAGCGGACCGATGCGTTCATCATCAGCCGCCGGGCGAAGTAGAGGAGCTGAAGGTATATGGCACGTTCGACGAAAAAGGGCCCGTTTGTGGATGCGCACCTCACGACCAAGATCGAGGTGCTCAACGTGGCCAACGATAAGAAGGTCGTGAAGACCTGGTCGCGGCGCTCGACGATCTTCCCGGAGTTTGTGGGACACACGATCGCGGTGCACAACGGCAAAAAGTTCGTTCCGGTGTACGTGACCGAGAACATGGTGGGACACAAGCTGGGCGAGTTTGCTCCGACGCGCACGTTCAAGGGGCACACAGGCGGATCGAAGGCGGCGGAAGCTGTGGCGAAGCCGGCGGGACCGCGGTAAAGAAAAGCAGTGGACAGTGAGCAGTGGACAGCTCACTGAATACCGCAAGCAAAGATTTTGAGGAAGAGACCAATGGCAGTCGAGACAAAAGAATACCGGGCCGAAGCAAGGTTTCAGCGGGTGTCGCCGCAGAAGGCGCGGCTGGTGCTGGACCTGATCAAGGGCCGGGGCGTTCAGGAAGCGCTGGAGACGGCGCAGTTCACCAAGAAGCGCATTGCTCCGGTGATTCACAAGCTGCTGACGTCGGCCGTGGACAACGCCAAGTACGTGTCGGGCGAGCGGGGTGAAGATGTCGATGTCGACAACCTCTACGTCAAGTCGGCAATTGCCAATGACGGTCCGCGCATGAAGAGGATTCGTCCTGCACCGATGGGACGCGCCTATCGCTACCAGCGCAGGCTGACGCACATCATCTTGTCAGTAGCCGAGCGCGACGGCGGCAATTCGCATCTCGTGACCAAGGCCGACGAGCCGGAGACAGGTGCGAAGTCGACAAAGAAGACGGCCGCAAAGAAGGCAGTTTCGAAGACGGCAAAGAAATCACCGGCGAAAAAGCCGGTTGCGGCAACGAAGAAAAAGGCCAAGAAGTAGGCCGAACCTTCGGAAAAAGGAACAAGGGCGCTGCAACCCTGGAAATGCAGTAAGAGGAAAAAAGCATGGGACAGAAAGTCCACCCTTATGGATTCCGGCTCGGAGTAAACAAGCCCTGGCGTTCGCGCTGGTTCTCTGAGCGCGACTATGACAAGCTCCTGGTCGAAGACGTGAAGCTCAAGGCTGAGCTGCGCGAAAAGCTCAAGGCTGCCGGCGTGAGCTCGGTGGAAATCGAGCGTCCAGGCAACAAGCTTCGCTTTCTCATTCGCACTGCGCGTCCGGGTATCGTCATCGGCCGCAAGGGCGCGGAGATCGAGAAGCTCAAGACCGAGCTCGGCAAGCGCACCAACCGCGAAGTGTTCATCGACATCATCGAGGTGAACAAGCCGGAACTGGACGCACAGCTCGTGTCGGAGAATATCGCGCTGCAACTGGAAAAGCGCGTAAGCTTTCGCCGCGCCATGCGCAAAAGCGTGGATTCGGCGCTGCGTTTCGGCTGCAAGGGAATCAAGGTGCGTGTTTCGGGCCGTTTGAACGGCAACGAAATCGCGCGTTCGGAGTGGTATCTGCAGGGGCGTTTGCCGCTGCACACGCTGCGCGCGGATATCGATTACGGGTTTACCGAGGCGCACACCACCTACGGCGTAATCGGCGTGAAGACATGGATCTATCGCGGCGACATTTACGAGCAGAAGCGCCGCCAGGCCGCGCCGTCAGGTACGGGAGTGTTTTAAGAACAGTGGACAGTGATCAGTGAACAGTGGTCAGTGTTCGTGCGGTTCGAAGTTTGTTTCGGTTAAGGCGGTTGCAGAAGGCTGGGGAACAGTTGCAATGCAGGCAGATGTAAACATGCCAACTGTTCACTGATCACTGTCCACTGACCATTGGTTTTGAGGATTTCGTTATGTTGATGCCGAAGAAGGTTAAGTTCCGGAAGCAGCAGAAGGGCAAGCGCCGTGGTAAAGCGTGGCGTGGATCCTCTCTGTCGTTCGGTGAGTACGGTTTGAAGGTCCTGGAGTGCGGCTATATCACTGACCGGCAGATCGAAGCCAGCCGTATCGCCATGACCCGATTCATCAAGCGCGGCGGCAAGATCTGGCTGCGGCTGTTTCCCGACAAGCCAATCACCAAGAAGCCTGCCGAAGTTCGTATGGGTTCGGGCAAGGGCGCGCTCGATCACTGGGTTGCGGTTGTTCGTCCCGGCAAGATCCTGTTCGAGATGGAAGGCGTGACGCCGGAGATCGCGCAGGAAGCGATGCGCCTGGCTTCGAACAAACTGCCGCTGAAGACGAAGTTCGTGCAGCGTCCGGGCGCCGAGAAGACAGCAGCGGTTGAAAAGAAGTCGGCCTAGGGGAAAGACGCGCCGCTGATTCCTGCGGGGATTGCAGAGCGCCGGAGATGAAGAGATGGAACTTACAAAGATTCGTAGTTTGAGCGACGACGAACTGCTGCACCAGGAGAAGGTCTCCGCCGAGCAGCTGTTCCGGCTTCGCTTCCAGGTCTCGATGGGGCAGAACGACGGGGTGAAGAAGCTCCGCGAACTGCGCAAGGAGATCGCCCAGATCAAGACGGTTTCGCGCGAGCGCGAACTGGGTGTGCGCGGCGCGCATCACGAGCTGGTCTCGACC
>CAWCVS010000004.1:0-29372 GCA_963799035.1 uncultured Acidobacteriaceae bacterium
CTTGTCGTTATTCCCTCGGCAATTGGGGCAGCTCAAAACCGCTGCTCCAATTGCAGGAATATTGGGAGGTGATCGCCTTGAAGGTCATCACACTTGACAAGGGCAGCAAGAAACAGCTTCAAAAGATCCGATGGACGCGCGCTGAAATCGTGAGTGCCGTATTGCTTGCGGGCTTCATGATTGCCGTTTGCTTTGTTGCTTTGATGTGGTCTCTATCGCACGAATCTGACGAGCCGCAGACGCCCAGCTTGGTAATCAGGCGCTGAGGCAAGCTCGACACCGTAAACTTCTCACGAGGCATTGTGATTGAATTTAATTTCAGACTAGATGTCAGTCAGACGCCCGCCTTGTTGCCTTACAGCCTCGCAGGCAATCTGCCATTTTCTCTAGGCGTCCGCATGTGTTCACGCTCGGTGGAGCGTGCCTGTTTCTATTTTTGTGTCTGCCCGCTCGCGGGCAGACTTCCTCGAAGATGCCCTCGGGGCATCCTCAGAGACCAACGAAAAGAAAGACCCAATAGCGATCCTTGAAGTTGGCGCTGTTCAAAGTTGGAATTTCAGCGGAGGCGCAGCGACATTCGCACCGAATGTTGCGGCGGAGGTGACACCAATAGAGAACTGGCTGGAGCTTGAGGCGGGTGTGGCACCCTTCTACACTCATAACTCAGCAGAATGGGACACTGACCTGCTCTTCAAGAAACCGTGGACCATATCGCGGAAGGCAGAGTTCATGCTGGGCATCGGGCCCCAATGGGTTCACCTCAGGCAAAACGGGAAAGTAACCAATTTTATGGCTGGGGAGTTTGCGGGAGATTTGATGTTCTGGCCGACCGGCAAACACCGTTTCGGCTGGTTCCTCGAACCGGCTTACGACTACAGTTTTGCTGCAGGCCATCAGCAGTCGATCGGTATGAGCGGTGGTCTCCTTATCGGAATTCCATGATCTTTGCGGAGAATGAGCCAACGATCACCTGACGACAACAGGCCACTCATCGAGCTACTCAAGTCGATCAGTGATCTCGACAAGTTGGCCGAAAATCCGCCTGTTCGGACAAGATGGCTCGTTTCACTTTCTTGACGAGTGCATTATCGCCGAGTCACTCATCGATCTGGCTGGGCGAAACTCTGAGTCTTGAACGGGTGACCGTCTAACCGGAAGTTATCTTTTCGTTAACATCCCCGCACACCCTCGGCCTGATGATGTGCTCGAGCTTCCTCACCCCTGCCACCAAAAAATTCGGCGGCAGAAGGATCGCCCTCTGCCGCCACCGGTATTGACTAAAACCGCATTTGCTCTCTGCTTACACTTCCAATGACGGAAAATCGAAGCTACAGGTTTACACCCGGCGCCGGAGAATTTTCTCCGGGGCCTCCGTCATCGAGCATGCCCTGGGGACCGGGCGGCGGTGGCGGCGCACCTTTATCGCTCCCGGCTCCGGGCCTCTGACCCTCGCCCCCGGGTCGACGATCGCCGTTTCTCCAATCCCGACCCATGCCCGGACGGTTCTGCCGGAATTCCTGTACCTGCTTCCACTGGTCCGGCGTCAACTTCGAGCGCAGTTCAAATAAGAACCGGGCATTCGCCTTTTCCAGTTCCGCGCGCGCTTGCGCCACCTTGTCGATCTGCGCCAGCACCGCTAGACTCGTTCGGCTGATCGGCGCGCACCAGCGGCTCCATCTCGATCTCCGCCTTCTCCACGTTCCCGCGCAGATCCACGAGCTTTTCGCGATGCTGCTGGAAAATCGCGTCCATCGCCTTGCGCTGATCATCGGTCAGCTTCAGCTTTTCCGCGACCTTGGGATTGTTCCACCACTGCCCCGTTCGCCCCGCATCGCCCTTTCCATGGGAGGCCGATGCTCGCCAAATCCCGGACCCGCTCCGGGGCCGCCCGGCCCCGGACCCTGTGCAAACGCTGCGCCGGCGGCAAAAGTAGCCGCAATCGCAATCCCCAACCGTACTGCCAAGCAAACTTTCATCTCTTTCTCCTTTGGTCAATTTCCTCGAATCGTCATCAATTCTTTGAATTGCCCTGGCTATCGTCGTCAGTCATCAGCGATGCCATCGGCTGCAAAGCGCTCGGAACTTCCCGCGCTATGTCGGTATCTACATTTGCCATCAGGTCATCGTTCGCCGTCAGGTCATCCTGTTGATTCGCCTTGGCAGCGGCCAGTTCACGCTGCTGCTCTGCAATGCGCGCCGCCTCGACCTGCGCGGCTTCCTGCAGCCGGTAATTCTGGTACAACCCGCCTGAAACCGTGCCGGCAAACACGACGCACCCCAGCGCCCACTTGGTTACGGCGCTCCAGTTCGTCCTTGCGGGCGCTTTGGCCTCGCGCGGACGGCTCATCATCGCATCGCTCCACGCATCCACACTTGCCTTGAAATTGCCCAGCGCCTCGCGCAGTTCCGGTTCCAGCGTTTCCAGTTTTTCCAGCTCTCCGGCCGGCTTCACGTTTTCGTCGTTGCGATTCATAGCTCATTTCCCAATCCCTAGTTCCCTAGTCCCTAGTCCCCTGTTCTTTCCCAAATTCCCTGCGTACTCTCGCGAGCGCACGGGAGAGATGTGCCTTGACCGTTCCCTCACCCATGCCGGTCGTTGCCGCGATCTCTTTCAACTCCATCTCGTCTACGAAACGGAGCAGGAATACGGTTCGCTGCCGCTCGCTCAAATTCTCCACCGAGCGCCACACCTGTGCGACCTTCTCCCGCGCCAGCAGACGCTGCTCTATGGTTCGCTCGCCGCTGGGCAACCAGTCGCTGGCTTCGTCCAGATCCACGGCATTGGTCCGCGTATGCCGCCAGAACTGCATGCGACGGTTACGCCAATGGTCCTTCTGCAGGTTGATCGCAATCCGCATCAACCAGGTAAGCGCGCTCGATTCGCCTCGAAAACTCGACCAGTTCCGGTGCGCCTTCAGAAAGCAGTCCTGCGTCAGCGTCTCGGCCAGGTCCACATCCCGCGTCGATGCCAGCAGAAATCGAAAAATCTGCGGCCTGTGGCTGCTGACGACACTGTCAAAGTCCTGCGCGGCGATTTCTTCCGCCGTAGCCTTGATCATCGGTTCCAATGCTGTGCAGGCAGCCATCACTTGGGTAGACGCCCGGGTGAGACCCAAGTTTACAGCCGCTCCGCCATTTGTGGATTTAAGTGCCTGCTTCTCAATCTTTCTGACGAGTCGCCGCACCGGAAAGCCGCTGAACGCTCTTTCCCTCGGCATTTCCTCAAAAAAGCCGTCAGTCGGGAACTGAGAGCCCGTCACGTTTCTCGCTGCTTGCACTGCGATGACAATGGTGACACTGATGGCGAGCTATCTGCCCGCCCGCCGCGCCCCCTCCGTCGATCCCATGAAGGCACTAAGAAGCGAAGGAACGAGTCTCCGGCAGTCTGTGCCCCATGCGCAGTCTGTGCCCCATTCATCTCCGGCAGTCTGTGCCCCATGCGCAGTCTGTGCCCCATTCATCGCAGCTTCATCGCGATGAGTGGGATCGTCAACAACAGGACCGGACCCGACCGTTTTCAATCCAGCAGCAGCCCTCGCCCAGACCGCCCGAATCCAGCGAACTTTAGCCAACCAGCGCCAGGCACGAAATGCGGGTGCCCCATCCATGCCGAACGGCATGGGTGGGAAAACTGGATTCGTCGCGAACCAGCCGGCCAACGCCGCCCGACTCGCCGCCGGGTGCCCCATCCATCGCACATAGCTCTTACGGGGTCCCCACGGACAGGTCCACGTCCGTGGGGTGTCTCATGGGTGGGAAAGCAACGAACCCATCCCCAGCCGATTACAGCCACCCCCACCGCCCAGGTGCAGCCAAGGCCCTCGCCGACGCACAGCAGCGCAGAGTCGCCGCGGCCATCAAAGCCAACACCCCGGCCCGCAACCGCATGGTTGCCATCCTCCACAACGCAGCAATGGACCGATGGGACGTAGCCACCGAAGAAGACGCCGCCCAGATGTGGGAAGAAGCCCGCGCCATCGCCAGCCGCATCCTCGCCGCCTGCCCCACCGCCTAACCCCCTGGTGCGACTTCCCGCACCAAAATCCCCTTACTTCCGATTGAGCGGTCACTCACTCACGGCAGATTGTTTTGTGAAAGGGCACGACTTTAGTCGTGCCGTAAAGCCTCATACAACGTCCGGGCTTTAGCCCCTGAGGGTGTTAGTTTCCGCATCGGCGGTGATACATCCAGAAACGAGGCGTTAATGAATACTTGCAATCGCTCCCCTGCAGAAAAAACGAAAGCCCCGCGAACATGGCTGCCAATGTTGCTTTGATTGAGACTTTGCCGGGTGCCCCATCCATCGCGCATAGCTCTTACGGGGTCCCCACGGACAGGCCTCCTGGGGTGTCTCATGGGTGGGAAAGCAACGAACCCATCCCCAGCCGATGACAGCCGCTCCACGCCCAGGTGCAGCCAAGGCCCTCGCCGAAGCACACAGCCGGGTGCCCCATCCATCGCGCACGCGATGGGTGGGAAAGCAAGAACCCATCCCCAGCCGATGACAGCCCCCACCGCCCAGGTGCAGCCAAAGCCCTCGCCGAAGCACAGCAGCGCAGAGTCGCCGCAGCCGTCAAAGGCAACACACCCGAACCGCAACCGCATGGTTGCGATTCTCCACAACGCCGCAATGGATTTGTGGGACGTAGCCACCGAAGATGACGCCGCCCAGATGTGGGAAGAAGCCCGCGCCATAGCATCAAGGATTCTCGCCGCCTGCCCAAGCACCTGAGGTCAGGTGCTATCCGTTTGCCTCTTGATCCAATTTCTTGATCAGGCGAATGATGTCCTGAATTTCTCTCGCGTTCCTGCGAGCGTCGTTTTGCATTCGGGTCACCTCGGCCTGGCTGGTGGAGGTAAGTCTGCTTGCCCTGGTCAAGAGCCCCTCGATATCTCCTAGGATTTGTATCGCTTGGATTTTGGTCATGCTCAGAAGTTAGCACCAGTTCCTGTGCAATATCCGTTGTGAATTGCTGGGCCAAATCTGTGGGAAACTAGCCGTGTGACCCAGGTCCGGCCGGTTATCGCTTTGGTTGATACCATGAGGGTACCGACTATGCAGTTGACGGAATTTCTAGCAATCTACGGGGCTACGCTCTCGACGGGTACGGCTGTCTGGAGTTACTTTCGCGCCAAACCACAAGTACGCGTGCGTCTAGTTTTTGCTCTAGAAACGGTCGAAGGTGAACTGAAAAGCGGCGTAGGAATCTCCATCCAGAATGTTTCCGCTCTGCCCGTTCATATGACACACGTTTCACTTCTGTATCCCTATAAACGGTCAACTTTCGGAGACAAACTAGGATATCTCATTCGCTTCAAACAGATACCTCGTCATGGTGGGTGGTGTCACAGCAGTTTGTCGCTTAGTGGTGTTGAAGATGGATGCCCGGTGTCAATCGAACCTGGCAAGTCGCACTGGATATTCGTGCGCAATGAGGTGCTCTATCGGCTTCTCGAAGAGGCGACTTCACGTCGGATAAGAGCTGTTGCTCAGGATGCCCTCTGGCGAAACACGTACTCGAAAGTCTTCAAGTTCACCATACTGCACAATGAATAGCGGAAACCCATTTAGTTGTGGTATCACATCCACACCACCCCAACCCGTGGTATATTTCCCGCCGTGGAACCCCTCGCCGAAGTAGACCCCGCAGACCGCAAAAACGCACGAGCTGACACACCAGCTCCCGAGGCCGCCACCTGGCTCGCCGATCCCGACAAGCCCCACAAAGAAGCCCTCACGCCAAACATGCGGTACATCCAGTGGCTCACTGACCAGCCCGAATGGACCGGCCCTTTACCCGGCGAGGATCCAACACCGGAGCACGACGAGTGAGCGGATCCCACAGACCGGGTGCCCCATCCTGCGACTAAGATAGTGGGCCGTCGAACCCTCCGCCCTCAAGGAGCAGCAGAGCGCGAATTCCACCAAGCTAGCTATCCAACGCCGGATGGAGAGAGCGCCGCAAACCGAAGCCGACGACCGCAATGTTCGCGTCATCGACTTCGAGAACGCGCCTCGCCACGCTCGACACCGCGCAGCAGGCCGCGCTCGTCCTCACCTACCGCGACCGCCTAGGCCACGCCGCGACCGCGGCCGCCATCGGCTGCAGCATCCGCACGCTAGCCTACATGCTCCCCGCCGCCCGCCGCAGACTAGCCGACGTCCTCGACCGCCGCGACCTCTTGTAACGGCCGGACTATATTGAGCATGCCACTCGCATCCGCAGCCTTACCCAATGGGGCGGGGGAGGGCGACTCGGCCAGATGCACAAGCAGCAATTCAAACTCATTCATGAGACCTTTAACCTTCGGTCTGTTTCGGAGCCGCGCGTTCTGATTTACAACATACAACAGAGCGCGATAGATTCGACTGATAGACTTCATCGTCTCATCGCTAGGTTCCAATCGAGTGGCAGTGCTCGCCAGTTCCAAGGTTGAAAACAACAATTCATCCACAAGAGCTGGTGGCAACTCTCGTGAATCAGATCGGGCGTCGAAGTTTCTGACGAGCGCCAGTACCTCTTCCAGAATCTCTCTTTCTGATCGGCGCGCTGTGCGAGAGCCCGCGGCAACAGTACCGACCTGCTTCTCAACCTCTGCCTGAAGAACCGGCCACCACATCTCGAACACTTTGTCCAATACGTCCGGCGCCAACGCAGCATCTCCGAGCTCGCTGTTCACCGATTTCAAGACGCGTTTCATTTCCTCCTCGGAGAACTGCGCCGCCTGAAACTGAACCAGCGGCCCCTTGAGGTCCGTCGGGGTCATTTCAGCAAAAAGCAGTGGGACGACCTTGGAGCGGTCCACATCTTTCGACAGGGCGCCAGCCTCAAAGAGCAGCCATGGCGCTTCTTGGTTTTCAGGCGTGATTATGAACAGCGCAACGCGACTCGCCTCCAACTCCTTTGCTATTTCAGCCGACCATCTGGAGCCCTTTGCAGTGTCCTCCGGGCTGAAGTATGGCTTGACTGCCTGCAAAACACTCGGCAACCAGCCTTTGAGCACCTCTGCGATGGCACGACTTCGCGCACCTGACCAGCTCAAGAACACCTTCATAACTCGACTCTCCTGATCTCGGACACACTCATTCTAAACAGCCATAGATACAACCCGCCTGGATAAAGAGCCATAGATAAAAAGCAACTGCGCGCGCTCAGGGCCACACCGCCAGGTCAGATAACGTGTGTTCTATCCTCTCGCCGTGCCCGTCCGACGCCGGCTGCCCATGCCCCGATTTTGGGACGTGGCATACGATCACTCCCACCTTATCTGTCTCACCCACGGGGCTCACCTCACCTCCCCGTCAAGCCCTCAATCTCAAATCTCCCGCCAACCCGCTGAAAACACACATCAAAAACTTCTCCGGTTTTTGCAGGTTATTTCGCGCATCTCGCTAAGATGAATCTATCCGGAAAAATTTCAGGCACTTCGCCGCGCCTCTCCTTGAGGGGATGAGCAGTTCCGGATCGAATCTCTCATAAGCGCCGATAAAGCGACCAAAATGCGCCAGAAAGCGCCGCAAAAAGCCACTCGAAAACGATCCAGACGCTCATGAAAAAGCACTTACATCGCCCGCTCTCCCTGATGAGCCAGTTACCAATTCGCTAATAGAGAAAAGACAAATACCATGCCCACAATCGAAGCACCAGCCGAACCATCGAAACCCGAAAAGAAGAAGCGCGTCCGGGGCGGCGCCCTGGAGAATCTCGTCAAAGCATCGGCAGACCAGGTCCGCGATCATTGCGAGCAGATTGCCGAAGCGCTCGTCAAACGCGTCATAGCGGGAGACGTCAACTCCGCCAGGCTTCTCCTTGCGCTGATCGACAAACTCCCCAAGCCGGAACCCAAACACCAGAGCATCGCCTTGCGGTGGCTGAAAAGCGGGCCGTGGCAAGGACCGCCTTCTACTGAAAACGACGAAGACCTCGATGACGACGAACAAAAAGAGTTGGAGGAACGGCTCGGCGAAGAATTCGCCACCGCTCTCGCAGATTATCAGCGCGCCGAGGAGAAGATAACAGCCGGAAACACTGCATCAATCCCAATGTCGAAGAACCCTCTGTGATGCGTTGGGATACCACGATTCCCACCCACAGACCAGCGCTTTATGCCGGAACAAGGCATTTGCTCTAAACTGTCGTTGATTCCAACCGAGAGGGATTTCTTCAGCCTCCTCCCTCCGCACCAGGATGCACGATGCTCCTCGAGTCATTACGCCGGCAGGTTCTTGAAGCCAATCAGGAAATCGCGCGACGCGGCCTCGCCCCGCACACCTTCGGCAACGCCAGCGGCATCAGTCGTCCAGGTATCGACGGGTCCGGCCCGCTGGTGGTCATCAAGCCCAGCGGCGTTGATTACGCGACCCTCACACCCGCCGACCTGGTCGTCACCGATCTCGACGGCAAAATCGTCGATGGCCACCTGCGCCCTTCGAGCGATCTCGACACCCACACCCTGCTTTACCGCGAATTCCCTCAGATAGGCGGCATCGTCCACACGCACTCCGAGTTCGCCACGTCCTGGGCCCAGGCCTGCCGTCCGATCCCCTGCCTGGGGACCACGCATGCCGACTACTTCCACGGCCCTGTTCCCCTCACCGATCCCCTCACCGCCGAGGAGGTCGCCTCCGGCTATGTCCGCAATACAGGAGCAGTCATCGTCCGTCGCTTCCGCCAGGATCGGCTTGACCCCGTCGCCGTTCCCGGCGTCCTCGTTGCCGGCCACGCGCCCTTTGCCTGGGGAAAGTCGCCTGCCGAAGCCGTCGAGCACGCAGACGTCCTTGAGTACATCGCCCGCCTCGCCTTTCGCGCCACGCTCCTCAACTCCGCCGTCGAATCCATCCCATCCCACGTCAGCGACCATCATTACCAGCGAAAGCACGGCCCGAAGGCGACCTACGGACAGGGGTAACTCCCGGTCATGATCCCCAAACTGAGCGCATCACAAAACGTTAGAATCCCGGGGTTTTCATCGAAGATTTGACGCTTGAAATTGATACTGATTTCGGTAGGTCAATTCCTCCATACGTATCGCACCTATTGTTTTCTGCATTTTTCGCAGAAATCCACATGGGAAAGGTTGACATCATAATCACGAAAACGTCTCTATCTTGCGCAATCTGTGTGATTTGCCGGAATGGTACTGATGGGTGTGGGGCGTAATCCGCATGGCAACTCGCGTGCTTTCACTCAAGTGACACGCAACTCCCTTGGTATGGAAACGAGCCTATTCAACCGGTTGCAGGCGACACTGCTGGCCCTCGCGACGCTCGGGCTGGTGATCCTTGCCGTGTTGAATTTCAGGCAGGAAAATAACTTCCAGCAGCCCGATGACGGCGTCTGGTGGGCCGAGGCATCCGGCGGCCTGCAGGCCACCAAGGTCATTCCCGACAGCCCGGGACAACTTGCGGGCATCCACAAAAGCGACCTGCTCACCGCGGTCAATGGCGTTCCTGTATCCCGCCTCGCGGATTTCGAGCGCGAACTCTATCGCACGGGAGCATACGGTAAAGCCGACTACTCCATTACGCGGGATGGACAACCTCTGGACACTCCGGTCGTCGTCTATCCGGAGGCGAAAGATCGCAGCTCGTACCTGGGTCTGCGCCTCATCGGCGTCATCTATCTGGCCATCGGCATATATGTGCTCTTCCGCCGCTGGACCGCCCCGCGCGCGCTCCACTTCTATCTTTTCTGCCTGGTTTCCTTCGCCCTGAACGCGCTGAAGTACACCGGCCAGCTGGATTTCATCGATAAGACCGTGTTTTGGAGCAACATCGTTGCAGGAGCCTTGCAGCCTGCGCTGTTCCTGCACTTCGCCATCAGCTTCCCTGAGGAACGCCTGAAGGATGGCGGAAGACGCTGGCTCCTTCCCATTCTGTATGCGCCCGGCATCGCGCTGATAGGTCTCTGGATCACGGCTCAATTGCGCTGGCAGGCCACGGGAGTCCTGCTGCAGCGTCTGAATCAGATCAACTATGGGTACATCGCCGCCTTCTATGTACTGGCCGCGACCCTGTTCTCGATTAGTTATAGCCGCGCCAATACGCCCCTGCTCCGCCAACAGCTCAAATGGCTGTATCGCGGCGCCTGGCTGGCGGTCGGACCCTTCACCGTTCTCTACGCCATTCCTTTCCTGCTCGACATTCGCATGCCAAGCTTGCTCACCAAGCTGGCCGGACTGTCGCTGGTCTTTCTTCCGCTGACCTTCTGCTGGGCCATCATCCGCTACCGGCTGATGGATACCGACCTGATCTTCAAGCGCGGCGTGGCCTATACCCTCGCCACCGCAACCTTGCTCGGCTCCTACTTCGGTGTCATCGCCCTGGTCGCTCAACTCATCCATAACGGCTTGCCCGAGGCCATCAGCAGATGGGCGTTTCGCCGTTGCGATTCTCATCACGGCCGCTCTCTTCGACCCTCTGAAGCGCCGCATTCAAGGCTGGGTCGACAAGGCATTTGACCGGCAGAAGTACGACTACCGCAAGGCGCTGGTCGAGTTTGGCCGCGGCCTCAATTCTGAAACGAATCTCGACGCGTTACTCGAATCAATCGTCGAGCGGCTTCCGCGCACCCTTCTTGTATCGCGCGTTGCCGTCTTTCTCGCGCAGCCCTCCGGTGGCATGCGCCTTGCCGCATCGCATGGCCTGCTCTCCGCCGCCACGGAGCGTAAACTGGCCCTCGGCTTCCTCGACTTCGATCGAGCGGCGCTCGACCATACGCACATCTTTCTCGAGAACGCGCAGCAGGCGCTTCATCTGCCGCCAGAACAGCAGCGCGCGGCCTCTTTGCTCGACCTGAACTATTACCTGCCCTGCCGCGTGCAGGACGGCTCGACAACGCGCACCATCGCCGTGATCGGGCTCGGCCGCACCACCGGCGGCGACTTCCTTTCCAGCGAAGACGTCGAACTGCTCGAGTCCCTGGCAAGCTACATCGGCATTGCGCTGCAAAATGCAAGCCTCTATGCGCAGCTTGAAGTGAAGATCAGCGAATTCGAGCGGCTAAAGGAATTCAACGAGAATATCGTCGAGTCGATCAACGTCGGCATTCTCGCACTCGACCTCGAAGACCGCATCGAGAGCTGGAATGCGCAGATGGAAGCGATGTATGCCGTGAGCCGCGCTGAAGCTCTCGGCCAGAAGCTCGGCACGGTCTTCCCCGACGAATTCGTTTCCGCGATCGAGGGCTTCCGCAATGAGCCCGGTGTGCACCATCTGTACAAGTTCCACCTCACCACCAAGGCCGGCGAACAGCGGACAGTCAACATCGCCATCGCTCCCTTGCTTTCGCGCGACTTCATCATCGTGGGCCGCATCGTTCTGGTGGACGACATCACCGAGCGCGTGTCGCTCGAAACACAACTGGCACAGGCCGACAAGCTGAGTTCCATCGGCTTGCTGGCCGCGGGCGTTGCGCATGAGATCAACACGCCGCTCGCCGTCATCTCCTCGTACTCGCAGATGCTCTCAAAACAAATGCGCGGCGATGCCCGCCTCGGCCCCGTGCTCGAGAAGATCACGCAGCAGAGCTTCCGCGCCTCTGAGATTGCCAATGGCCTGCTGAATTTCTCGCGCACCTCCACGACGGAGTTCCGCGAAACCAATCTCAACCAGGTCATTCGCGATACGCTTTCGCTCTTGGAGCACCAGTTCAAGACTGCACAGGTCGTCGTCGACACGGAGCTGATCGAAAATCTGCCGCCGATTCACGGCAACCCCGGCAAATTGCAGCAGGTGTTTCTCAATCTTCTTCTGAACGCCAAGGAATCGATGCCAGGAGGCGGAAGATTGCGCATCGCCACACTGGTCAATGGGCACGTTGAGGCTCTTATATCCGATTCCGGTTCCGGCATCGCACCGGAACATCTGAAGCGCATCTATGATCCGTTCTTCACTACAAAAACCACGCCCAGACCAGGCGAGAGGCGTGGCACAGGTCTTGGACTTTCCGTTTCCTACGGGATTATTCAGGAGCATGCAGGCAAGATTCATGTCGAAAGCGCTGTTGGCGCCGGCACAACCTTCCACCTTGAATTCCCGCTTCTAAGGAAATCGGTACATGTCTGAAGTTGATCAGTCTCTAAATCTCCCTTCATCCGGTTCAGTCTTCTCGTCCGGTTCCGCTGCTGGAAGTATTCTCGTCATCGATGACGAGGGCGGCATCCGCGAGTCGCTTGAAGTGTTGCTTTCGCTCGAAGGCTATTCGATTAAAACTGCTTCCGACGGCGAACAGGGCCTGCGCATGCTCGAAATGGAGAGCTTTGACCTTGTCCTGCTCGATCTTGCGTTGCCCGGCCAGAGCGGACTCGATCTGCTTCCGCAGATCAAGGAGCGCCAACCCGAGACGCCGGTCATCATGATCACCGCGTACGGCACGGTCGAAAATGTCGTCGACGCCATCCGCGCCGGCGCCGAGAACTTCGTTCAAAAGCCGTGGGACAACGAGAAACTGCTTGCCGACATTCGTTCCGCCGTCGCGCGCTACAAGGCGGAAGAAGAAAACCTCCAGCTCAAGCGGACGCTCAAGCAGCGCTACAACTTCGCCAACATCGTCGGCAAAAGCGAGATCATGCTGCGGGTCTTTGACCTCATCTCGCAGGTTGCGCCCAGTCGCTCCACGGTTCTGATCCAGGGCGAAAGCGGCACTGGAAAAGAGCTGATCGCCAAGGCCATTCATGCCAACTCGCCGCGCCGCGACAAGCCATTCGTGCCCATCAACACCGGCGCCATGCCGACCGAGTTGCTCGAGTCCACCCTCTTCGGCCACGTAAAAGGCGCATTCACCTCTGCGATCGCCTCGAAGAAAGGGCTGTTCGAAGTCGCCAACGGCGGCACGCTTTTCCTCGATGAAATTGCCACCATGGGCTCGGATACGCAGGCGAAAATTCTGCGCGTGCTGCAGGATCGCCGCTTCATGCATCTCGGCGGCATCCAGGAAATCCAGGTTGACGTGCGCATCATCGCCGCCACCAACATCGATCTGCGCCAGGCCGTTCGCGAAGGCAAATTCCGCGAGGACCTCTTCTATCGCCTCAACGTAATCATGGTCGATCTGCCGCCGCTGCGCTCGCGCCGCGAAGACATTCCCCTGCTTGTCAATCACTTCCTGGAGTTCTACGCCAACGAAAACGGCCTCTCGCCGCGCCGCCTCTCCGCCGACGCACTGCGCGCGCTGATCGACTACGAGTGGCCGGGCAACGTGCGTGAACTTGAAAACTCGATTGAGCGGGGCGTCGTGCTTTCGTCCGGTCCTGTCATCGGATCGGAACTGCTGCCGGGTCACATCACGGGGCGGAGTTTCCAGGACGCGCTTCTCGAGCACAACCCCAACGCTTCTCTGTTCGACATCCTCGAAGACATCGAGCGTCGCATCATCGTTGAGAAACTGGAGCGCTGCAACTGGAATCAGACCGACGCCGCGGAGCAGTTCCACATCCCGCTCTCCACGCTGAACCAGAAGATCAAGCGCCTCAACATCGAGATTCGCAAGCGTGGCCGCGAGTAAACGGCTGGCCGGGTTGAATCGATAATGTGGCGTTAGCCCAAATGTAGCTTCCAAATCGGCCACGCCCGATCGGGGCGCAGGGCGTCGCGGGCTTCCGAATACTCTGCCTCTCTGCTCGGTAGAGCGGCACGCAATCAGCCGAGCGTACTTGCGGAAGTTTCTGTCATGCGATAACCTGAGCCGCACAATACTGCAACGCAGGAGATGCGATGAGCGGACCATCAGTCTTCATCGGTTCTTCGACCGGGACCCTTGCAATCGCTGAAGCGGTGAAGCGGATACTCGAGAATGACGCGAACGCAAGGGTGTGGAACGTGTCGTTCGAACCGGGCTCCTGGATTTTGCAAGTGATTCTCGATTACTCTCAGACGTCTGACTTTGGATTGTTTGTAATGGCGCCTGACGACAAGTCTGTCATCAAGGACCAAGAACAATATTCGGTCCGGGACAACGTTCTGTTTGAGATCGGTGTCTTCATGGGCGCGCTCGGACCGAAGCGGACGTTTATCCTGTGGCCCTCCAGATTTTCGGGGAAATTGCGCCTTCCTTCCGATCTGCAGGGATTGACCATGGTCGAGTACGACATCGATGGCGGAGCCGATGCGAGAGAGGATGCCGCCACACTCGGCAAGTTGAAGAGGCAGCTGAGCGCAATCAATTCAGCTATCGAAGACCTGGGTCCGGCTCTGCGAAGCAGCCACAATGAGATCGCCTGGATTGACCAACTGGAACAGCAACGGGAGTTCCGTTTCAAAAACGGAACAGAATCGTACAAGGAAATCATCGCACCGCTGCGGCACAGCGAACGAAGCCCTGGTACCCAAAGACATCAGTAGAGCTATTGATGACAAATATCGCTGAGGGGTACACAGATGAGGTTGTGGACACCATCTTCTGGTGGCTGATGGTCGACGGGGTGCTGGCGTTCGACAACATACATATCTGGACGGACGATACAGACGATGAAGACGGCGACTTTCATTGGTCAACGTCAGTCAACCACACAGTCTTTACCGATCGAGGGGTTGCGTGGCTCAACCAGTTGCGACTTGAGCGAACCAAAGCCCCGGCGTTCCGATCCCCTGCCGGTGCGCGAGCGAAAACAGCGCGCAGACCTGCGACGGATCGTTGAGGTGTGAGGATCTGCGCCACTGCCGTCGCTGGAACTCCGGTCGTGTCACCGGAACCCACAAACGCTTTAGCTGGAAACAGGTTCTCTCACCCTGCCAACAAGCGCCGATACACTTCACCCGGTTGGTTCACGGCTTTCTCCCACTCCCGCAAAAACCACCGCAGTTGATCAGGCGGCTGCAGCCATACCTCGGCAGCCGTCTCGCGCCATTCTTTTCGCATCAGCACGCTTAGATGAGGATTCGGTGTCTGATTGATCGCGCAGAATGCGGACTCGTCTGTGAGATCGTCTCCCAGATAAGTTACCGGCGCGTCCCGCTCAGCCTGCTCGACGATGGCTTGTACCGCACCACCCTTATCGCGTCCCGCGCGCAACTCAATGCCGGCTTCAAACGGCAGCAGAGACAACCCACTCACCTGCGCCGCCGGCTCAAAAAGCGCCCGCGTCTTCTGCTCGATCGATTTCGCTTGTCGCTGAGAATGCCCTCGCCAGTGCATGACCACCGCATTCGGCTTGTCCTCGAACAACCCGCCAAACGCATAGCGCCGCAGTTGCTCGCGGAGTTCATCCAGCTTCTCGCATGCCTCCGGCGGAGCCTCCTGCATCTCGCGCGTGCCGTCGACGAACAGCCGCTCCGCACCATGCAGACCCCACACCTCGACCGGCTCCGGCAGTTGCAGCATGGCATTGATCTCGCCGGCAGGGCGACCTGTGATCACCTTCAGTTGCGTGCGCTTGTCTTTCTGAATGATCGTGAGCAGTTCGCGCACGCCAGCCCACGGCCGCGCTTCAAATCGATTGATGCGGAAATCGGCAAGCGTCCCATCGTAGTCCAACAGCAGCAGCGGAGCCTCGGCGCATTGCACCGAGTAAAAAAAGGTTTCCAGCTTCTCTAGTTCTATCTGCTTCAAATCCTGTCGCATTCTAAGCCATCTTACGGTAGGGGTCGATGGATACCACCGACTCGTTTCCAGATCCAGCGTAGGTTTCCGCGGAGTCCGGAGTCTCCAGCCGGACATCTCGCAGATCCCCAAGCAGCATTGCGGCCCAGCGATAAATATTGTGTTCCATTACCTGCTTGCGCATCTCCTGCATGCGCAACCTGCGTTCTTCGCGAGGCATCTCGAGGCCGCGATGAATCGCCTCACTCACCTCGGCAACATCGTAGGGATTCACAATAAGAGCATCTCGCAACTCGACCGCGGCTCCCGTGAATTTACTGAGAACCAGCACACCGTCTTCGTCGTCGCGCGCGGCCACAAATTCCTTCGCCACCAGGTTCATCCCATCGTGCAGTGAAGTCACCAGGCAAACATCGGCGATGCGGTACCAGCGGTTGACTTCCTCGTGATTGCACTGGCGATCGATCAGCACCACCGGCTTCCATCGCGATGTCTGGAAGCGATGGTTGATGCGCCTCACCTCTTCGTCAACTCTCTTGCGCAAGTCAGCATAACTCTGGATACGCGTTCTGCTGGGGGCCGCAATCTGCACCATCGTCAGCCGTTCCCGATGCCACGGATGTTCCTGCAGCAATTCCTCGATCGCCAGCAACCGCTCGACGATTCCCTTCGTATAATCCAGCCGGTCCACGCCAACCGCAATGGTCTCCGCACGCACGTTGAATTCAGAGAGCAGCGCTCGCCGCTCTTCCTTGCGGTCGTCTTCCCGCTCCGCAACCATCACCCGCAGCGAACTTGGAATTCCTCCGCTGAAGGCCACGCTGACCGGATAGGGCCTGATCGCAGTGGTGTGCCCCGCGCGCCGCGCCGTCATATGCTCACGGTCTGTGCGCGCCTCAAGAACACGATCCACGGTCGAAAGAAAATTGTGGCAATGCAGCGGAATATGGAAGCCGATCAGGTCAGCTCCCAGCAATCCATCCAGCAATTGCGCCTGCCAGGGACAAATCCCGAATGCTTCGGGATTAGGCCAGGGAATATGCCAGAAGATGGCCACGCGGGCATCAGGACGCGCCGTCTTGATGAGCCTGGGCAACAGCGCGAAGTGATAATCCTGCACAAAGACCAGCGGTTCCGCGCTGCCTTTCATTTCATCAAGAAGCGCCGCGGCGAACCTCTCGTTGACGCGCTGATATGTCTCCCAGTCTGAGGCGCGGAAGATCGGACGCGTATGCGCGATGTGGCAAAGCGGCCACAGACCTTCATTCGCAAATCCGTCGTAGTAACGCGATTCCTCTTCGGCCGAGAGCCACACGCGCCGCAGCGTATATTTCGGGTCGTCCGGCGGCACGCGCAAACGATCGGATTCGTCGACATTCTCCCGATCGGCGTTGCCGCTTCCGCTCGCCACCCAGACGCCGTCGCATGCGCGCAGCACGGGTTCAATAGCAGTGACCAGGCCGCTGGGCGGCACCACGCAGATCGTTTGACGCCCTTCGCGGACGTGCATGTACGGCTCTCGGTTCGATACGACGAAGATCCGGCCGCTTGCTTTGCTCCTCATGTGCACGGCGAGCCGCTCCGGCGTCCAGAAGTGCTCCCCCGCATCGCGCAGGCGCGCTTCGGCGGCCGCAGCCGCGCGTGCCGCAATCAAGCTCTGCGCCATCGTCTCCACTTCGCGCGCCAGCGGACTGAAGATACTCATCTCCGTCGAGCCGGGCGACAGCCCTCTTTCGAAGTGCCCCATGCGCAGCCGCCGCAACCGTTCGGCCACGCGCATCAGCGGACGCATCAGGAACCAGCGCACCATCACGAAGGTTACGGTGACAATCAGCACCACGGTCGCGACGATCCACCAGAAGCTCCTTCGCCAAAGATCGAAGCTCTGGTCTCGGATATATCCGGCGTCGACGAGGATGACCAGCGCCCCGACAAGGTCGGTCCCCGTTATGAAGCGGAAATACCTCCTCCAGCCACTGGATGTCGCCGGTGTGACCGAATGCGTTGACCTGAACGCCCTTCTTGAGCGATCGCTCCACGTTGGTGCGCGACAATGACGCGACAGGAGTCTTCTTGGCCAGGGCTTCAAAAGGCGCGTGCGCCAGTGCGTCGAAAACAGCCGGAGCGCCGACGGAAGAAATCAGGCGGCCCTGTGGATCGTAGACTCCAACTCCCAAAGCTCCGGTTTGAGCCTTCGCATTCGCCGTCAGAGCGGGGAAGCCACCGGTATTGTCCTGCGCGAAGGCTTGCTCCAATTCAGGCTTGAGACTTGCTCCCATCCAGCTGGAACGCCATTCGAGTTCCTGCCGAAGAACATGCTTATGCTCCAGAACCTCAAAATAGGTCGATGCCACAGAGAGCAACGTCACGCCTGCAATAAGTGCAAGGATCAATCGCAAGCGAAACGAGTGCATAATTCTCCCTTAATTTCTCCAGCGGGCACTAGCCATTAGATGCACAACGCCCGTGAGCCGTCTGCTCAATCGAAGACCCGCAGAACCGTCCAATGCGCTCAAGAACTTACCAAGATCGAAGCAGATCAATTCCACAATTTCTGCCCGCAGGCTGCTTCACATTCGCTCTTGCGAGCGGCCTGAAATGCCTGCGGACGACGCGTCGGGATGCGCTATGCTGTCGAGAGAGGACAAGTAGCCCTTATCCTGCAACTTACGGTGCGACAACCAGATGGCATTCCAATCGGTCGAGAATACCGCCAAGAACATCGTCGAAACGGTGCAGGCTTATTCGCTCTTTGCCTATCGCGGCGCCACGAATATCTTCCGTCCGCCGATTTACTGGCCCGACTTTCTGGTGCAGTCCGACATCATCGGGTTCGGTTCGGCTTCCATCGTGCTGCTCTCTGGATTCTTTACCGGGGGCGTTCTGGCCTTGCAATCTGCAGCTACATTGTCTCAGTTCGGGGCCGCCGCCGTCACGGGCAGGTTTGTCAGCACTTCAATGATCCGCGAACTCGGCCCCGTACTGACCGGCATCATGGTCTCGGGCCGGAACGCTTCCTCGATGGCCAGCGAACTCGGATCCATGGTCGTTACCGAGCAGATTGACGCCATGCGCGCGCTCGGCGTCGATCCCATGCGCAAGCTGGTGACCCCGCGCATCTTTGCCTGCGTGACCATGCTTTTCTTTCTCACCATCGTTGCCAACTTTTTCGGCATTCTCGGCGGTGCGGCGGTCACCGTCTTCATGAATCACCAGAACGGCACCCAGTACTTCTCCATGGCTTATGAGTACCTGACCGTTGGCGACATCATGCAGGGACTGATCAAGCCGCTCTTCTCCGGGTTCATCATCGCCACCATCGGCTGCTTCTACGGCCTCAAGACAACGGGAGGGACAGAGGGCGTGGGCCGGTCCACCATCAAGGCCGTCGTCGTCTCCTCCGTGCTCATCATCTTCGTTGACTTCCTCGTCACCCAGATCATGTTGACCATCTTCGGCTGATGACAAACTCCACGCCCTCCATCGCGCCAACGCTCAACGACGGTTCCGCAGCCACCGGACCGGTTCTTGAGTTTCGCAACGTCTCTATCGGGTTCGATCATCCGGTGCTTGAAGACGTGAGCTTTTCGGTGCAGCGCGATGAGACGCGCATCTTGCTTGGCCCCGCCGGCGTCGGCAAAAGCGTTCTTCTCAAGCTTGCCAATGGGCTTCTCTGTCCAGATTCCGGTTCCGTCCATCTCTTCGGCGAAGAGATTTCGAGCATTCCCGAGCAGCAGCTTTTCCACCTGCGCACTCGAACCGGAATGGTCTTTCAGGAAGGCGCTCTTTTCGACTCGCTTCCCGTGCGGGATAACGTCGCTTACCAACTCATTCAGGAAGAGGCTCCGGATGAGGAAATTGATATCCGCGTTCGCGAGGAGCTTCGCTTTGTAGGACTCGAGCAGACCTTCAGCCTCTATCCGGGCAGCCTTTCAGGAGGAATGCGGCGTCGCGTTGCCATTGCCCGCGCCCTGATCCATAATCCTCAACTCCTGCTTTATGATTCGCCAACCGGCGGCCTTGATCCCGTCACCTCGACCACAATCATCGAACTGATCGTGAAGCAGCGCGATGTCTATCACACTCCGTCGGTGCTCGTTACGCACCGACTGCAGGACGCCTTCACGATGTGCACTCACCGCTTCGAGCCGCGGAAGACCGCATGGTGCCGCTGCCAAAAGATCAAGTCGATTTGAAGACGACATTCATGATGCTCTCGGAAGGGCGGCTCATCTTTGATGGTTCACTGCATGAACTGGTCCACAGCCAGGACCCTTTTGTGCGCGAGTTTATTGAATAGGCCACTAGTTGCCTGGCACTGAAAACGGCTGATTTCCGCAGACTTCGATGGGCTCGGTAAAATAACGTTCAGCTGCACTCGCTGCCGTCGTACCTCGCATTTCGGCGTGGCGGCGACGAACCATCCCCGGAGATCTATGAGACGCGGGTACCTTCGAATCTTTGCGCTGCTCGCGTTGCTCGCTCTCGCGTTCTGGCCGCGTTCCAGCCTCCGCTTACTCATTGCTCACTCACGAACAGCTCATCGACCTTACATGGAAAGACTCGATCGTTCCCCTGCTGCTGAGTCGCTATCCCAACCTCACTCCTGCTGAGCTCGACCGGGCCCGCGCCTACGCCTACGGCGGCTGCGTGATCCAGGACATCGGCTACTATCCCTTCGGCGATCAGTCATTTTCTAACCTGACACACTACGTCCGCTCTGGAGACTTTGTCGTCAATCTCTTGCGCAATGCGCACGACGCTAACGAACTGGCCTTTGCCATCGGGGCTCTCTCTCACTACATCGGCGACTCCATCGGGCACGCCGAGGCTACCAACCTCGCAGTCCCGCAGGAGTTTCCGAAGCTGCGCGCAAAGTACGGTTCATCCGTCAGCTATGCGGAAGGCAAGCACCAGCACGTGCAAACTGAATTCGCCTTCGACATCAACGAAATCGCGCATCATCGCGTTGCCCCTCTGAGTTTCCTGCGGCATATCGGCCTGCGGGTCTCCACGCGCCAGCTTGCCCTGGCCTTCTATCAGACCTATGGGATTAGTGAGAACTTCGGCCTGCGGCGCGGCCGCCTTATCAACGTCCGCGACTACCGTTTCGCGACGCGGACCTTTATTCCGCGCATCGCTTACGCCCTCACTTTGCTGCACCGCAACGACGAGCCGCCCGACCCGACTTCGCCTGCCGTGGTTGAACTCGAAAAGGAAGCCGCCGCCGTCGCCCAGGAAAACAACTGGCAAGCTTACAGGCGCAAGGCAGGAATCGAAACTCATTTGGTCGCCGGCCTCATCTTCATCCTGCCCAAGATTGGCCCGCTCGCGCTGGTCAACATCAAGGGCCCCACGGAACAGACCGAGGCCGACTACGCGCACAGTGTAGCGGTCTCCACCACGGCTTTGCGCCGGGTCCTCGTGCGCTTCACGCCCGAAGCCGCTCGATTCAAAGGTCCGCTCCCGCCACTCGGAAGCCTCACCCACCCTGACGACACTTCGCTTCAGGCTCGCGATCCGCTCCATCCGCTACCTAATCGCGATCTCGACACAGGTCGAGTGGTGCAGCCTGGTGGCTATTCGCTCACCGACTCCACCTATGCCAGCCTGTTGCACAAACTGGTCGCAAAGCCGGATCGCCCCATCCCACCCGGCGTCAAGCACGATGTCCAGGCCTACTATTCCGATCTCAATCTCCCCATCGCCACAAAGAAAGATCCCGCGCGCTGGAACGAAGTCCTGGCCGACCTCAAGACACTTGCGGGCATGCCCACCAGCAACGAGCCGCAGCCCTATCCAACCTATGGTGACGATCAGGGCGCCGACGAATAACGCCGTCTCGACGCCTCGCGCGCAAATACGACGTCCTGCGTTTCCGGCATCCAAGCATACAAAGGTTTGAGCGGGCAGCGCCAGGAACGTCCCATTCATCAGGGTCCATGTCATCCACAGCCGAAGTCATTCTTGATCCAGTCGAGTCTTCCCGACTAGCCGGCCTCCGCTATGTCAGCGACGCCAAACCCGGAATCACTCGCAAACGCCGAGGCAAGAGCTTTCAATACTTCGATCCGGACGGCAACGCCATCCGCAACAAGGATGAGATTGCCCGCATCAAGTCGCTCGCGATTCCACCGGCATGGTCGAATGTGTGGATCTGTCCGCGCCCCAATGGACACCTGCAGGCCACTGGCCGCGATGCCCGCGGACGCAAACAGAGCCGCTATCACCCGCGTTGGCGCGAGGTCCGCGACGAAAACAAGTACGAACGCATGAAGCTTTTCGGCGAAGCGTTACCTGCCATCCGGGCGCGCGTCGAAAAGGACCTCGCCCTTCCCGGTCTTCCACGTGAAAAAATACTCGCCACCATTGTTCAACTGCTTGAAACGACTTTTATCCGCGTAGGCAATGCAGAATACGCCAAAGAAAACCACTCCTACGGCCTGACCACCATGCGCAACAAGCATGTTGACGTCGACGGCTCCACGGTGCGGTTTAAATTCCAGGGCAAAAGCGGCAAGCGCCACACCATCGACTTGAACGATCGACGTCTGGCAAGAATCGTGAAGCGATGCCTCGATCTACCCGGCTACGAGCTTTTTCAATACATCGACGAGGATGAATCTCTCCGTGCTGTCGACTCCTCTGACGTGAACGATTATCTCCGCTCTATCACCGAGCAACAGTTCACCGCCAAGGATTTCCGCACCTGGGCGGGCACCGTCCTCGCCTGCCTCGCCCTGCGTGAATTCGAGGCCTTCGAATCTGAGACCCAGGCCAAGAGGAATATCGTAGAGGCCATCAAGAATGTGGCCGAAAAACTGGGCAACACTCCCGCCGTATGCCGCAAGTGCTACATCCATCCCGCTGTACTCGACTGCTACACGGCAGGGGAACTTTTGAAGACGCTCGAGTCTGCCGGCAAACGCGATGCCAAAACTCACTCGCTCCGCCAGGAAGAGGTAGAACTGATGGTTCTACTCGAATCACGCCTCAAGGCTGCCTGATTCTCTTTGCTGCTGCCAGCGCCGATCACAATATCCCGATTTCTTTGACCACACACAAAAATCCCGGAATTATCGCGTAAATGCGTTGTTCACTGAGGCGAAGTGGCACGGCCCGAGCGCCATCTGCTAGCCTTGCAGGTTTGGCAGCACAGAATGGCAAGGTGTAATGATGGCATTTAAATTTCAGGGTTTTGATTTTCTCCACCTCGACTCCAGCTTCAGTGAGGACGAACTCCTCGTCCGCCGCACCACGCGCGACTTCGTTGAAGACAATATTGTCCCCATCATTGAGGAATGCTTTCGCACCGAGCGCTTCCCGCGTGAGCTCGTGCCCGATGATGGGCGAGCTTGGTTTCTTCGGCGCCAGCCTCGAGGGTTACGGCTGTGCCGGCATGTCCAACGTCGAGTATGGCCTCGTGATGCAGGAACTCGAGCGCGGTGACTCCGGCCTGCGCAGCTTCGTCAGCGTGCAGTCGGCGCTGGTGATGTATCCGATTTACGCCTTCGGCTCGGATGAGCAGAAAAATGCGTGGCTTCCGGCGCTCGCCAAAGGAGAAAAGCTTGGCTGCTTCGGCCTTACTGAGCCCGGCTTCGGCTCGAACCCGGGTGGGATGACCACCACCGCACGCAAATCAGGCGGCGAATACGTCCTCAATGGCGAGAAGATGTGGATCACCTCCGGCAACATTGCCGATGTCGCCGTGATTTGGGCCAAAGTGGAAGACGAAGACAATCTTGTTCGTGGATTTCTGGTCGAGACCGACCGGACGGGATTCCGCGCGGACGCGGTTCACGGCAAATGGTCGCTTCGCGCCTCCGTCACCAGCGGGCTTTCTCTGCAGGACGTGCATGTACCAGCCGCGAATTTGCTTCCCGGCTCCGGCGGGCTCAAGAGTCCCCTCATGTGTCTTAACCAGGCCCGCTACGGCATCGGCTGGGGCGCCATCGGCGCAGCAATGTCGTGCTATGACACAGCGCTCCAATACGCGAAGACCAGAAAGCAATTCCACAACCAGCCCATCGCCTCGCACCAGCTCATTCAGGAAAAGCTCGTCTGGATGCTCAGCGAAATTTCCAAGGCGCAGCTGCTCTCGCTGCACGTGGGCCGCCTGAAGGACGCAGGCACGGTAGGCCACCAGCACATCTCAATGGCCAAGCGCAACAATGTATGGATGGCGCTCGAATCCGCGCGCATGGCTCGCGACATTCTCGGCGCCAATGGCATCACCGAGGACTACCCGATCATGCGCCACATGATGAATCTAGAGTCGGTCAAGACCTACGAAGGCACGCACGACATCCACGCGCTGATCCTGGGCCAGTACATCACCGGCATCGCAGCCTATTGATCTTTGCAGCTTGCAATTGTTTGAGGCGACGACCAAAGCGCGGTCGCGCGTGGGCGGAGATCAGATGCCCCTCATGATGATGTCCATCTCCCGAATGGCCGTCTGAGCCGGCATGCTGGTGCTCGGGAGTTGCTTCCCCGAGCTCTGCTCCAGGAATGAACTCCTTCAGACAATCCACGAGCTTTTCGAGCTTTCCGTCGCGGGCAAGAAGCTTATCAATCTGTATGCGAAGGTCTGCACGCTCTCTGCTGGCCTGTCCGTGCGCCAGCACATAATAATCGTTCTCCATGTTATGAGTCCTCGCGCAGATCATAACATCGCCTTCGCACCAGCCCAACGATGAATCATTGATTATCTGTGAAAAGTATTCGGACAGGTTTCATGGAAACCCTTATTCCATTCGCTTTTCGACATGCCGGTTCCCAGCAGACGTTCTCCGTCGCGAGCTAACTTCCCCGGTAACATTTCGCATAGGTACTTATGCGCGTTTGACTGATGTTATTAAGTAACTGTCCACCGATTTTGGACAACTTATCCACAGAAATATTTTCTCCAGATGGATGAGAACCCGCCAAAGTTTTGGTCTTTGCTCGCGCAGGTACGGGTGTCTTGCTTGCGTCTGCAGACGCGACGTCAAAGCGCAATCCCTTCAACCGCTATCGCCCCAGTTGCTATAGTCGTATCCATATTGGAGGCCCCATGCGTCTGCGTTGCGTTGCCGCATCCTTGCTCTTCGCTTTTGTTCCGGTTCTTGTCAACGCACAGCAGGCATCACCAATTGTCCTCCACGCTGCCCGTCTGCTTCAGGTGGATACCGGTGCCATCGTCCAGCCCGGCGAGATTCTCGTGGTGGGCAATCTGATTCGGGCTATCGGCACTTCCGTCGAACATCCGACAGGTGCAAGGATCATTGACCTCGGCAACACCACGCTCATGCCGGGCCTCATCGATGTACACGTCCATCTCTTTCTTCATCCAGGCGCCGAGGACCTGCAGACCGTAATCGAGTCTGTGCCATGGCGAACCATCCTCGCCGAGCAGGCAGCGAAAGACGATGTGATGGCCGGCTTCACTGCGGAGCGCGATATGGGCACCGAGGGAGCAGGTTCGGCCGATACCGCTGTTCGCAACGCAATCAACCAGGGCCTGATTCCCGGTCCGCGCCTGCGCATCAGCGGCAACGCCATCGATATTCTCGGCGGGCACGAAGATGCGAATCACTATAACCCGGCTCAGCACGTTCTTTCGAATGCCGACTACGCCAACTCGGCCGAGCAGATCGTCGAGGTCATGCGGGAGCAGCATAAAGAAGGCTCGGACTTCGCCAAGATTTACGAGACCGGCCCGGACCGCATGGTTGGCGGGGTTTTGCAAACTCCCTATCAATACACTGCTGCGCAACTTACCGCGGCCGTGGAAGAGGCGAAGCGTCTCGGCGGGTTTGTCGGCGTTCACGCGATGGGTGAGCCGGGCACCTTTTACGCAGCGCAAGCGGGGGTCGCCTCAATCGATCACGCAACACACTTGAGCGACGAAACCATCCGCCTGATGAAGGAGAAGGGCATCTTTGCCGTGCCAACCTTCACCATCTTCGACTATTTTGCGCACCATCGTGACACGCAGGATCAGGCTGCAGCAGAAGCCGAGATGCTCGACTACAAGATCAAGGAATTCAAGAAGCAGGTGGCTGCCGGTGTGCCATTCGCGGTGGGCTCGGATGTGGGCCCATTCCCGCACGGCACGCAGGCGCGCGAGCTTACGCTCATGGTCCAGTACGGCATGAAGCCTCTCGCGGTGCTGCAGGCCGACATGATCAACGGCGCAAAGCTACTGCGTTGGGAGGGAAAGATCGGCGAACTCAAAGCCGGATACTTCGCCGACATTGTCGCTGTACCCGGCAATCCCCTTGACGATATCTCGATCTGCGAGCATGTCAGTTTTGTGATGAAGAATGGCGTCGTGTTGCGGCAGTAGGATCGGGCACGGCGTCTGGAGTTGTCGATGCGCGCCTCAACACGTTGGTGGATCTGGCTGAGCCTGGCAGTTGTAGCAACAGGCGTGCTTTGCTTTCGCATATTCGTGCCGCGCGTCGCCAAGCCGGATATGTCAGCGGCAATTCCCGATTTGTCCGTGTCGAACCCTCTCAACCGGCCCGGTGGTGGAGACGTGGCCGCAGAAGCGTACGAGGTATATTCGGCACTCTATCAACAGCCTCAGCAGGAACCGCTGGCCTTCGCAGAGGACTCGCGAACGGACATCCCTCAGGTGAACGGTAGCTGCCTGCGACCTTCTGCGCCCCAGGAGCACGAGATGGCCGACGCATTTGTAGCTGCGAACCAACAAAGCCATCGCTGGGAGAAGAAGTTCGCGATTCCGGCTGGGTATCAGTTGCTCTCACGAATCAGCGCAGCAAAGGCTTGGCGGTGCATGAGCGACGGAAAAAGCGCCGTGGACTGCGCGGCTTATCAATCGTTCCGGCATCTACGCTATCTGGGCGTTCCTGGCTTCGATCATACTCATACCCGCGCGCTGGTGTCGGTTATCAAGATGTGTGGCAACCAATGCGGAGGCGGTGGAATCTTCGAGGTCGAGAAATCCGGCAACACATGGCGACGTGCGGAGCCGAGCAATTTCACCCGCGAATGCAGTTGGATGTACTAGCGTTGGTTGGCAGAAGTGATTGGCGTAAGTCCGGAACTGAAAAACGCAGATTCTTCGCTCACCATCCCCGAACCGAAACACGTTCGGGGTTCCGTTCGCTCAGAATGACAGCAGCAACTTTTATCGCGGACTTATGGGATGGGATTCCATGCGCTCGTTATGCCGAGTTCCCTATCGCCGTGGATTTCTTTTCGCGACGGGCCTGAACCTGCTTCAACTCTCTAACGAAGCGGCTGGACTTCACGTTTGCCAGTGAGTCCTCGACGCCCTTGCGATACCCGCCTAAATAAATGGAATATAGGATGGCCAGAGAGCATCCGATTCCCCAGAGGAATCCGATGCAAAGGCCCAAGAGACCGTACGCGCTGAAGTCGGACATGGCAGAACCGGCCTTTCCGCGGGATGGTCAGACTGCAACAGTGAAGCTGTCTTCGCTGCGGGTCACGGCGTGATATAGCGTGTCGCGCTCCACGGGCACGCGTCCTGCCTCGGTGATAAGCCGGCATAGCTCCTTGCGCGTCATGCCCTGCGGAGTCGTCGCGCCCGCGTCGTGATAAATTTTCTCTTCGATCACGGTGCCATCGAGGTCGTCCGCGCCAAAACGCAGCGCAATCTGTGCGATTTTCGGCGTCATCATTTGCCAATACGCTTTGACGTGGGGAAAATTATCGAGCAGCAGCCGGCTCACGGCAATCTGCCGGATGTCGGTAAGGCCCGTCGTCACGGGAAGGTGATCGAGCGGCGTGTTCTCGGGATGAAATGCCAGCGGAATGAAAGTCTGAAATCCGCCGGTCTCATCCTGAAGAGCACGAAGTTTGAGCAGATGATCGACGCGGTCTTCGTCGTTTTCAATGTGACCGTAGAGCATGGTCGCATTCGATTTGAAGCCATGTTTGTGGGCCAGCCGCGCCGTTTCAAGCCACTCATCGCCGTCAATCTTGTGATCGCAGATGATGGAGCGCACGCGCGTTGCAAAGATCTCGGCACCGCCCCCAGGCATGGAATCCACTCCGGCTTCTCGCAGTTTCACGAGCGTCTGGTCAATCGTCAGTTTGGCGCGCCGTGCAAGATAAGCGACTTCCACCATCGTGAAAGCCTTGATATGCACCTTGGGAAAACGCTGCTTCAATCCAGTGACAAGATCGAGAAAATACTCAAAGGGTAAATCGGGATGCAGACCGCCGACGATGTGAAACTCGGTGACGGCCTCGCTGTAGCCGGAAGCCGCAGTCTGCCACGCCTCTTCAAGCGCCATCGTGTAGCCCGCGGGATCACCCTTCTTGCGGCCAAATGCGCAGAGTTTGCAGGCTGCTACGCAAACGTTCGTGGGATTGATGTGGCGATTGACGTTGAAATAGGTTACGTCGCCATGCATCCGTTCCCGCACGAAATTGGCCAGCCAGCCCACCGCCAGCACATCTTTTGAGCGATAGAGAGCCAAACCATCTTCGAAGTTGAGACGCTCGCCAGCCATTACCTTGCCGGCAATCGGTTCGAGCTTTGCGTCGTATGTGCGAAAACCTGGAATCTGCATGTGTCGGGCAGCATCAGCCTGCATGATTCGATGATACAGAATCGGCGTATCTCCGAGAAAATGCGCTTCGGTGAGACTGCGGTTGCTCGAAGTTTTCGATCGATCCAAACTGAGCCCCGATGCCGCGCCAAACCTCGCAAACCTCGCTTCCGGCAACGCCGCCGAGGAAGACTATCCCGCACAAAACGAAGGGGTTGACTGGATGTCCAGCCAACCCCTTCTGATGACTACCGGTCCTTCAAAAGGCCTGGGAAGGCCTGCTGAAGGGTTGAGAAACTACTTCTTCTTTGGCGCGGCCTTCTTGCCGTGTGCCGGCTGCTTCTCATTGAGAAGAGTCGCGGAATCAGCGGCGTTGAAGGGGTAGAGTTGTACGGACTGCTGACCGGTGTTGGTCAGAGTGATGTCGACGCGACGATTCTGCGCCAGGTAAATTACGCCAATCCGTCTCAGGACCTTCTTCTTGTCCGCATCACTCAGGTCAGGATTCTTATTGACCAGATCAATCACTTCATCCTTGCTGAGTTCCTGCGTCTTGCCGAGAGCCTGGACATCGATCGCGCTGGCGGAGACTCCCTGAGATACCAGGAAGTCCTTGGCACGGTTGACGCGTCGTTCTGAAAGCGCCTGGTTATACTTCTCCGATCCGCGAGGATCTGCGTGACCGGTAAGCGTGAGATGAGCATCCGGCTTGAACTGCAGGTAGCTCTTGAAGTCCGTTGCAAGGGTGGTCAGAGTTGCCTGCTGGCTCTCTACCAGGCCGCCCTCAGGATGCTTTTCGCGAGGCAGAGCGGTCGGGAAGAAGATGCTGTGCAGTGCGAGGCGAGCTTCGAGGCGCACCTGCTCAGGCGACGGTCCCGGCGGTGGCGGCGGCGGCTCAATGGTGACGCTGGTATTCGCCGTAGCCGTGTGGCCCTTGTCGTCCGAAACGCTGCAGGTGATCTGCACCGGTCCGGTCGAAGCGCCTGTCGAGGAGTAGGTTGCCGTGGTTCCGCTGCCGCTGATTGTGCCGCCGGAAGCCTGGTAGCTGTAGGTCAACGGACGATTCTGCGGGCTGACACCCTGCGAAGTCACGGTCGAGGAATCACCCGGCTTCAGGTCGGTCGGGTTTGCAGAGCAGCTCAGTGTCGGCGGCTCGTATTCCTTCACGGTGAAGGTCGCGGTGCTTGAGGCGCTCTCCCACGGCTTCAGGCCTTCCTTGCCGGGCTTGCCCTCTTTCACTCCGCAGTTGACGGTATAGCTGCCCGGCGCAAGGTTGGTGGTATCCACCTTCGCCGTTGTGTCG
>CAWCVS010000005.1:0-443645 GCA_963799035.1 uncultured Acidobacteriaceae bacterium
TTTGCGCGCCCATTTCCGCGACGCGGCTGGCAATCTGTTGACGCGTATAGAGAACCTCAAGTCCCTGGTATGTGATGGTGGCCATGGAAACAGTATCGCGCGAGTTTTCGGGCACCGGGATCATAACCTGTGAAAAATCGGAGTGAATCCGGCCATGTCTCATCCGGATGGTCGAGAACCGGTCCAATCCTTTGGCCGTCTATACTGAAAGGGAATGATTCCATATCTCCATTTGAACCTGCATTTCTCGCATCCCGAGATTCCCACCTTTGGCCTGATGCTGTGGCTCGCGGCGGTGCTGGCGGCCTTCGTGATGGACCGGGGGTTCAAGCGCGCGAGCATTGACGCTGATGCGGTGGGGATGGTCGCGATTGCTGTCTTGGCCGGGATTGTGGGCGCGAAACTCTGGCATGTGATTGATACGCCGAGTGAATTTCGCGAAATGGGATGGCGAGTTCTGTGGGATACGGCGGGGTTCGCGTGGTTTGGAGGGCTGGTCTTCGGGATTTCGGCGCTCCTGTTCCAAGGCTGGTGGGCGAAAATCGGTAGCTTACGCACGCTGGACCTTGCGGCGCCTGCTGCGGCGGTCGGGTACGGCATCGGACGGATCGGATGTTTTTATCCGGCGACGGGTGCTATGGCATTGAAACGAAACTGCCCTGGGGCATGAGCTTCCCAATGGGATTGAGCCCACCCCCCCGGGTGTCCGGGTCCATCCCACTCCGCTCTATGAACTTGGGATGGGGCTGCTGATTGGTTGGTACCTGTGGTGGAGAGGCGGCAAAAAGCATGGGACCGGGGCAATCGTCGGCCAGTACCTGGTGCTCAGCGGCCTTGCGCGCTTCCTGGTGGAGTTTATCCGGCGCAATCCCAAGGTGCTGTGGGGGCTTTCGAACGCGCAACTGGCGAGCCTGGGATCTGCAGTTGTCGGGTGCGGGACTCGTGTGGTGGGCAGCGCGCCAGCCGATCCGCGACCCCGGTGCGGCCCGCGAACGCCTGTCGAAGGCCGCTTAACCAGCGATCCGATTTGCTGCAATGGCTTGGATTTCAGCCGACAACACCCCCTTCATAAATGTGGGTAACGATCCCGTATGCGAGAGGGATTAATGAATCTGGCCGAGGCGTTGGAGGAGCACGCGGGGATGCACGGGCTTCACAAGTAACTCGAAGCGATGGCCATCGGCCTCGGCGCGCTCGAGCAGGTCTGCGGTTGCTGCCTGTCCTGAAAACAGAATGATGTGGCACCGGGGAACGATTTCGGTGATGCGGATTGCTGCGTCGATCCCGGTCATACCTTCCATGATGACATCGCTGATGAGAATGTCCGGCAGAAGTTCGCCTGCCGTCTTGATGGCAGCTTCAGCGGTATACACAGCGCGGGCTTCATATCCGCTGCGGTTCAGGATGAGGGCCAGGCTATTGGCAATCACCCGCTCGTCGTCGAGCACGAGCACCCGCCGTGCGGTAGGACTGGTCATAGTCGTCTCCGTTTATTTTCGTGCTCGGCACAATGAAACTCCAATGGAACAGGCTAGCGAGGGAATGAAATTAAACCTGCGGCATGAAGGCGTCGGTGCCCGGGCACACAGAGAACTGACCTGGTGGTGAACAGGGATGGTTGCGGCAGAGAGTAGACGTGCAAAGTGCCTGAAATTGTCGAAATTCTTTCATCCTTGAGCGTTAAAGCGCCTCTTGTTGGAAAGAACCGGAACCTTCCGAAAATCAGTGCGGATTACCGCGACTGAGCTAAGGGAAAGGAAGGCCTTGCTACCCTCATAGACCCGGATTCTCGAAAAGAGTCTCGCTTTTTAAACTAAGGTGGTTAATCCGTCGGCCTCAGCGATGAAGATTTGAATTGTGTAAGTTGATATGAATGTGTCGCTTTGAATGGCACTATGAATGTAGTGGATCAGCCCAGAATTGGGCACACGAATTTCACAGAATCTGGGCCGGTCAGTATCATGCTCCTCGGGAGTTGCAGCGTTAAGCTCGCTCGTCGGTGTCATGACTGGACCAAACGCCGTCCTCATCTCGCCGGCACCCTGGGCGTAGCGATGTACAAGCGGTTCCTGGAACTCGGTTGGATCGCTCCATCCGGAAAATCGCGCGCGCTGCACGAGCTGTTGGCGATTTGCTCGCAGACGCTTGGAGGACGTCAGCCGACGAGGTCGGCGGAGAGCTTTTCTTTTCGGGCGCGTTCGCCGGGATCGAGGATCTCCTTGATCCGGCCGTTGGCGTATTGAGCGCGGAGATTCTTCTTGTCGTATTTGCCCACGCTGGTCTTGGGGACTTCAGGGATGAAGGCCCAGCGCTCGGGTATCCACCATTTGGCGACGCGGTTTGCGAGATGCGCGCGAAGGATGCCGATATCAATCGGTTCGCCGCTTCTCGCTACAACGCAGGCCAAGGGCCGCTCGTCCCAGCGCTCATCGGGTACGCCGATGACGGCCGCTTCGAGTACGTCTGGATGATCGGTGATGGCGTTTTCCAACTCGACGGACGAGATCCATTCTCCACCGGATTTAATCACATCTTTCGACCGGTCGGTGATGCGCAGATAGCCGCGCTCATTGAGCACTCCCACATCGCCGGTGCGCAGCCAGCCGTCGTGAAAGCGCTCCGCCGCGGGGTTGCCGTAGTAGGCAGCGGTTATCCAAGGGCCGCGCACTTCAATTTCGCCGATCGACTCATCGTCCCAGGGCAGCACGGTGTCGCCATCGCAGAGGCGCATTTCAACGCCGGGAATGATGCGGCCCGTCCGGGTGGTGAAGTTGATCTCTTCGTCGGGAGGGCAGTGGCGAGGCGGACGCGCGGAGGCTGCCACAGGGCTCGTTTCCGTCATTCCCCAGCCCTGAACAACAGGGACGTTGAAGTGTCTCTTGAACCCTTCGGCGACGCTGCGTGGAAGGGCGGCTCCGCCAGAGAAGAGGATGCGGAACATCGACAGATCGATTTGATTCGTGACGGCGTGGTGCAGCATTCCGGCAAGAATGGTGGGGATGGCTGCGGAGACAGTAGGACGGCAGGTGGTGATGAAGCGGCAGAGAGGTTCGGGCTGGAGATATGGCCCCGGCATGAGGAAGTCGCTGCCGGCAAGCCAGCCCGCGTAGGGCATACCCCAGGCATTGGCGTGAAACATGGGAACGATGCAAAGTGATCGGTCGTTGATGCTGACCCCAATGCACCATGGCGCGCAGATGGTGAGCGCGTGCAGATAAATGGAGCGATGGCTGTAGACCACGCCCTTGGGATCTCCTGTGGTTCCGGTGGTGTGGCACATGGCCGCGGCGGACCGCTCGTCAAGATCGGGCCACGTAAATTCCGGTTTCTCAACAGCCAGAAGTTCTTCGTAGTGGAGCAGATTCTCGGGCAGGCCAGCCGCGTCGCCCACGATGATGATGTGCTCGAGGGTGGTGAGTTTGTCGCGCACGCGCGCAATCGCCGGATAGAGCGATGCATCGACGAGGATGATGCGGTCTGCGCCGTGATTGATGACGAAGGCGAGTTGCTCCGGAAAGAGTCGGATGTTGAGCGTGTGCACAACAGCGCCCATTGAGGAGATGGCGTAGTAGGCTTCGAGGTGCTCCTGGTGGTTCCAGCAGAATGTTCCAACGCGGTCGCCGGGTTGGATGCCGAGCCGCCGGAGTGCATTTGCCAGCTGTCGAACGCGATCGCCTGTTTCGCGGAAGGTGGAGCGGCGGGCATGATCGCCCATCCATGTGAGGACTTCGCTCTCGCTGTGGACCCGCACACCATGCTCGAAGATAGAGCCGATGGTGAGTTGATAGTCAGACATTGTCGACAGCATCGGAAGCATGCGAAGGACCTCCTGAGAATGAGCCCGGCAATTCTACCGAATGCCTTACTGCGCTTTCAAAACAAAACCGAGGGCAGGAAAGCGCCGGCTGGCTGACTGTAGAGGCCCATGGACATCAGCGTCATGGGTTCGACGACGCGCAGTCCGTTCGACAGGCACCAGCGAAACAGGCTGGCGTTGCGCGACGGAACGAGGATGCCCGGGCCGCCGAACGAGTCGACCGAACAGAGTAGGGCCTGCAGGTCCTGGTTCGATTCTGCGGTCGCGTGGCCGAAGAAGGCGAGATGCGATGCGTACGCGGTGATGCGGCCGCCGCGCTCAACGACCAGGGCGCCACCACCCTGAACGGCCTGAGCGAGATCAGTGCCGCGATCGAATCCGTGCACGCGATGGGAGAGCGCATTGCAGGCAGGCAGGTCTGCGACAGTGGCGGGACGCACGGTGCAGCCGGCAATCGAACGCTCGCGTGTACGACCTTGCATGACTTCAATCGGTTCGCAAACATCGAATCCGAGTGAAGCGTAGAGCGAAAGCGAGCGGTTGTGGAAGGCGGCCTGGACGAGACGGACACCGGCGGCGCCAAGCTGGCGAGAGCGTTCGAGTGCAGCCTCCATGAGTTTCCGGCCCACGCCTTTGTTCTGAGTGTCCGGGTCGACGGTGATAGGGCCGACGCCGTGAATGATGGAGCGGTGATCGAGGCAGTTGCTGCCCAGAATTTGGCCGTTGGATTCTGCCACGACGCAGTAAAAATCGGGAGCCGAAAAGCAGGAGCTGATGATACCGACGGCGACCTCGGGAACGGGGACATCGCTGGGGAAGTTGTGAGCGGCATTGATGGCGGAGAAAGCGCGGTAACAAATGTCGGCGCAGACCGGAATGTCTTGAGCAGTGGCAGGTCGAATGACTATGTCGGGCAGGGAAGTCGCGGGCATCGAGATGTCCTGAGTTGAAGTGGGAGGAAGTATAGCAGGACGAATGTTGCGTTAGTAAAGCGGAGGGCGGACCGATACTGTGCGCGAGTGTGGATTCAACCAAGGGTCTCGATAATCGAAATGGTCGGCTGCTGCTCTGCGGGATGAGAAAGCAGTTTGCTCTGCTTGGGCGGATCGACGGAGGACTCGTCCTCGAAGGGACTTGCATTTTCGCGCGAAGGGGCCATCCCAACTGCCTGATTTTTTCCGGCCTTCTTGGCGCGATAGAGGCCGCGATCGGCGTACTTCAGCACGCCTTCGTAGCCAACGGCGCCTGCATCTTGCTCGATCCACGGAAATGCTGCCCAGCCGATGGAGCACGTCTGGTGCACCGCTCCGTCGTCACCGACGGAAAAGGGCTTTTCGCGGAAGGCATCGAGCACGCGCTCGGCAAGGATGTCGGCCTGGCGCCGATCGGTGAAGCGCGAAACAACCAGAAACTCCTCGCCACCCCAGCGCACCAGCAGGTCGGAGTTCCGGATAGCGGAACTGATGCGTCGCGAAGCCTCGATGAGCACGCGGTCGCCGGCATCGTGGCCATGAAGGTCGTTCACTTTTTTGAAGTTGTCCAGATCGATGGCGTAGAAGATGAGATCGCGTTCCGTGACGTCGTTGTCTTCAGCATAGTTGCGCAGACACTGGGCGACATCGCCCTGAATGGAACTCACCAGGAAGCGCCGGTTGCGGATTCCCGTCAACGGGTCGGTGGTGGATGATTCTTCCAGCACTTGATTTGCCCGCTTCAATTCCTGATGCAGCAGCTTCTGCTTCAGGAAAACCAGGGCAGCCATTGCGAACATGGCGAGGGCCGTCACCAGCACCCTGAAGTGCATGATCTCGAGCGGAACACCGCGTTCGAGCACAGCCGCGAGGACGATGACGGGAAGCGACAGCACGGCAAAAATCGCGAGGCGTTCCAACCACGAACCGTGTTTTTTGCGGTCGGCGGTGTCACGGCAAAGCTGCAGGCCTCGCCCGCTTAAAGCAACAAGGATGAAGACGGCGAAGGACGCTACGTAAACAGGGTCGTACCAGCTTCCATTGAAATAGGTATTCAGTTCAATGGCGCGGTTCTCCAACGTGAAACTGAAATAGCTGAACAGCACGGCACCGAGATAAAACGCGTAAAACCGCCGCCATGCTCCCGAGCTTCGTTTGAGAAGAACACACTGCACGACCAACACAACCAGGATCTCCACCATATACAGGCGGTCGTAGTTGTTGTTGTACAGGTCGACATTGGGCGAGACGTATTGCCAGCAGATGACCAGGTACACGTAAAAGAAGATCCACCACACCATCAGGAGCAGAAAGTCCAGCGTTCCCAATCGTGCGCTGCGCTTGGACTGCTCCAGGTGGGGCTGGAGCAGGAAGCCTGCCAGCATCAGGACCCCGGGAAGAAACAGAAGCACATCGATGGCAAAGGGCGTGGGCACCGGCTTTTGCCAAACCAGGTCGTAGAGCATCCACCCGAACTGATCGGCCAGCAACATGAACCAGCCGATCGATTGCATGATCCAGAAGGCGCGCAGGCGTCCATGGGTCGGAATTGCGTTTTTGGCGAATACAACCGCGAGCGCGAGCAGGAGCAGAGCCAATGCAACGTCGCTGATGACGGTGAGGGTATACCCGCGCGGGAGCAAAGCGGACCCCAGGACCTGGGCCAAAGTCAGGATGACCGCCGTGCCTATCCAGAATCTCGTGCTCGTGCGCAAAGCGGACTTCCCCTTGCCATTAATTCTAGGGAGCTTGGAAGCGCTCTAACAGAGGCGGAACGTGGTAGCGGCGTGCGACTTTAGGACCAGTTTTTGAGTTGTGGATTCAGTGGGATTACAAAGGAATGCCTTGGGGCGGCCAAGATGTGTCGCGGCTCACAGTTCAGGGGTCCTCCGAGAAGGGGATCGTTCGCGGTGACTGGTAGAATCGTGCCTAGTCCCTTTGAAAGAGATGACCGTACTGTGGCTTCGACAACCCGTAGCATCTTCTCAACAAAAATCAGCGCTGACGTTTCAGGAATTGTTGTTTCGCCTGCAGGGTTTTTGGGCGGAGCGCGGGTGCGTGCTTCAGCAGCCGTACGACGTGGAAGTGGGCGCGGGCACCATGGCTCCGGAGACGTTTTTGCGCGTGCTGGGACCCAAGCCCTACAAGGTCGGGTATGCGCAGCCCTCGCGTCGGCCGGCTGACGGACGCTATGGCGAGAACCCCAACCGGCTGTTCAAGCACACCCAGTTTCAGCTCATTTTGAAGCCGCCTCCGGTCAACGTTCAGGAATTGTATCTTCAATCACTTGAAGCAATTGGGATCGATCTTGCAAAGCATGACATCAAGTTTGAGGAAGACAATTGGGAGTGGCCGGCAGGCGGCGCCTGGGGCGTGGGCTGGCAGGTGATGCTCGATGGTTTGGAGATTACGCAGTTCACCTACTTCCAGCAGTGCGGCGGGATGGACCTCGATCCCATCTGCGCGGAACTGACGTATGGGCTCGAACGCATTACGCAGTTTTTGCAGGATGCAGATTCGATTTATGACATCGTCTGGGCACGCGATCCGGAGACGGGCGCGGAGATGACGTATGGCGAAGTGCGGCTTGCGGAGGAACTGCAGTTTTCGGTCTACAACTTTGAAGAAGCTGAAGTTCCCAAGCTGTGGGAGCACTTCAGGCTTTATGAAGCTGAGGCGCATGACTTGCTCAAGCGTGGAAACGAGTTGATGGCGAGCGAGACGGCGACGGCGGCGGACAAGAAGCGGTTTCCGCTGCTTCCGACATACGAACTGGCGCTGAAGTGCTCGAACCTGTTCAACATTCTTGACGCGCGCGGGGCGATTAGCGTGACCGAGCGCGTGGGCGTGATCGCCAGGATCCGCGCGCTGGCGGTGGGTGTTGCCAAGGCCTACGCATTGCAACAATTCGCATAAATCCGAGCGGGTCTGTCAGGCAATAGGCTTTGTGAAAGGGCACGGCTTTAGCCGTGCCGAAATCGCCTGTAAACAGATGGCTTTAGCCCCTGAGGGCGCTACGAAAGAAGGGAAATGGCTGACTTTCTAATCGAAATTGGGCTCGATGAAATTCCGGCCCGGATGATTGCAGGAGCCGAGGCGGAACTGGGTCGTCGCGTGCACGATCTGTTGACGCGCGAGCGGCTCCTCGATGACGGCGCGACGGCGAAGACCTATTCGACGCCGCGACGGCTGGCTGTGCTCGTCGAGGGAGTGCGTGCGGCGCAGGTCGATGTGGAGGAAAAGCTGACCGGCCCGTCGTGGAGCGTGGCTTTCAAGGATGGCAATCCCACCAAGGCCGCGGAAGCCTTCGCGAAGAAGGCTGGCGTGGAAGTAAGCGCGCTTGAGAAAGTCGCGACGGCGAAGGGCGAGTATGTCGGAGCGACGGTAAAGCGCGCGGGCAAGGTCGCGACGGAGATTCTGGCGGGCGATCTGCCGAAGGAAGTCCTGGCAATCTACTGGGCCAAGAACATGTACTGGCGCGCGGGCAAGCCGGAGCGGTTTGTGCGGCCGGTGCGCTGGGTTGTGGCCATGCTCGATTCCGAAGTGGTGCCGGTGGAGATCGCGGGGATCAAAGCCGCGAATGCCAGCCGGGGACATCGCATTTTGCATGGAGATGCGCCCCGTGGTAATTGGATCGGCTAAGGAGTATGCCGAAACTCTGCGGCGGCGCATCGGTCGTTGTCGAGATTGCCGAGCGGCGGCAGATGATTCGCAAGGCGCTCGACAAGGTGACGCGGACGGTTGCGGGGGCGCGGTGGCGCGAGGACGAGGGGCTGGTCGAAACCGTGACGCACCTGACGGAGTGGCCTTCGGTGATTCTCGGCAACTTCGAGGCGGAGTACCTGTCGCTGCCCGAGGAGGTACTCGTGACGGTGATGCGCGACCACCAGAAATACTTCGCCGTCGAGGATGCGAATGGCAAGCTCGCTCCGCATTTTCTGGCAGTGCTGAATACGAAAGCCGATGACGAAGGGCAGGCAATTATTCGACACGGCAATGCACGCGTGCTTCGGGCGCGGTTCAAGGATGCGCGTTTCTTCTGGGACTTCGATCAAAAGGTTCCACTGGCCGAGCGCGTGGAGAGCCTGAAAAACGTCACCTTCCAGAAGGAACTGGGCTCGTATCACTGGAAGACCGAAGAAAATCTGGGGTCGGCGGGCTGGATGTCGGAAGTCGCCGCAAAGGCGGCGCGAAGCGCGATAACGCCGCGCTAGGAAGCGCGTACTTTAGCTGGCGAAAACGGATCTTACAACGGAACTGGTGAAGGAGTTCAGGAGTTGCAGGGGAGGTTGGCGGGCTCTATGCGCGGGCGCAAGGATCTCGGTGAACGGGTCGCGCTAGCGATCTATGAGCAGTACATACCGGCCTCGACAGACGACGACATTCCGGTATCGTTCGAAGGCCAGTTGCTTGGTCTGGCTGATCGCATCCAGACGATCACCGCGATGTTCGGCATTGGCTAGCAGCCGACAGGGTCCAAGGATCCATTTGCTCTCCGCCGCGCCGCCAATGGCGATTGTAAAAATTCTCGCCGAGTCCGAAGTGCCTTTGTCGTCGGCGATGTTTAAACTCTGCGGCGACAAAAGAAATGAACGGGCGCGAGATAATCGCGTTTCTTTCGCGAGCGGCTGCATTTCTATCTGAAAGACGTGCGCGGGTTTGCCTATGACGTGGTGAACGCAGTGCTGGCGGCGGATGCCGACGATGTGCGCGATGCAATGGCGCGCGCGCAGGCGTTGACGGCGGCGCGAGCCTCGGCGGACTTCCAGGCGGTTTCGGCGGCGTTCAAGCGGATCAACAACATCCTGCGGCAGGCGGCAGAGAAGGGTTTTGCCGTAGGTTTGCCGGATAGCGCGGCCTTGTCGGCGGAGGCCGCAAAGCTGCACGATGCCGCGAAGGCGCTGGCTCCTGAAGTTGCGAAGCTGCGGCAGGAGCGCGCCTACGGCGAAGCGCTCGCGAAGATCGCGACATTGCGACCGGTGGTGGATGCGTTCTTCGATAAGGTGATGGTGCTCGATCCGGATGCGGCTGTGCGCGGCGCGCACCTGGGATTGATTGATGGCGTGCTGCGCGGGTTCTCGGGCATCGCGGACTTCACCGAGATCGTGACAGGATAGCTGCTAGCTCCTGGCCTAAGCTTCTAGCGCTCCCACTCATGACGCGATAATGCCGTGTCACTGAATGGGGCACCCGTAATCTTGCAGATTGCCACATTTTCAATCTAAGTCAGTGCGGGGGTGGAATGCGCACGGTGTTGGCGCGGCAGGAGCGGATGGGGCCGCAGCTTATGGGATGAAGCGACTTGTCGAGGCAGACTTCGACAGCGGTGAGAAAGTTGTGGCCGCAGCTTATCGCGATGCTTTCTGACGGTAGCCCTGAATTGGCGCGGGTGAAGAGAGAGACAATTTCGTCCGGCGGCATCGATGTCTGCGATGTGAGTCCTGCTAGCGCGGGCGGAATGATGATGGATCGGTAGGCCGTGCGCGCGTTGCTGAAGAAGTCGTTCGCACTCAGGCCGGAGCAGGTGCCGTGCGTACTCCATTCGTGTTCCAGCAAACCCTGGTCTGGATAGATGTCTTTGAAGGCCGATGGATCGCTCGGTCCCGGTGCGTTGGAGCACTTCTCGGGGTAGCTTCCATCAGTATTCTGCGGCCATAGACCGTGCAAAACAAACGTCGAGTGCGATGCGCACTCCGGCGCATCGGAATGCGAGTAGCAGAACTCCGGCGACCAGGAGAGGTTGAGCAGGTAGTAGTCGAAACCCGAGCCGGTCGCTACGTGCGCCTTCGCCCGATCGGGTGTCGAAGACGCACTGGCGGGAGGCGACGCGGGATTGGGACTGGACTTGCAGGCGCTGAGCAGGAGAAGAGCGATAGCGGCGGCATAGATCGCATGCTTCATGCTGCGCAGGATAGCAGGTGCGGCGTCATATCGCTTTGAAGCAGAGTGCGCAAAAGCAGATCCTTCTCTTCGCCAACCCCACAGACAACCATGCCGTCTGTGGGGCCCCGAAGCTGCTCCGCTCCGGAGGACACATCGGAGCTACGACACTTTGATTTGCGGTTCAGCGCAGTACAGCGTGCGGCGACTGCACCGCTGAGAGATCGTTGAACACCTGGTCGGGCAGCTTCAAACCTGCCGCTGCGATGTTCTCTTCGACGTGTGCAACGGAGGACGTGCCTGGAATCGGCAGTGTCGCTTTGGACCGGCGAAGCAGCCAGGCGAGCGCGACCTGCAACGGCGTTGCGCTGAGTTCGCTTGCGAAGCGATTGAGCAGATCGTTTGCTTGTCGATTTTGTCCCAGCGGAGCCCACGGGATAAATGCGATGCCGTTTTTCTCGCAATGGTCAAGCAGGAAATCCCACTCGCGGTCGGCAAAGCTGTAGCGATTCTGCACGGAAACGATAGGGACGATCTTGCGCGCGCGCTCAAGGTGCTCGAGCGTCACGTTGGAGAGTGCGACATGCTGGATTTTTCCGGCCTCGCGCAGATGTGCCAGGGTTTCCATCGAGGCGTCGAACGAAACGGCAGGATCGGGGATATGCAGCTGGTAAACGGCGATCCGCTCGAGGCGGAGACGCTTGAGGCTGCCTTCAACGGCTTCTTGAAGGTGCTTCGGGCTCGCGTTGTGGATCCACTGTCCGGGGCCGACGCGCTCCCATCCGCCCTTTGTGGCTATGACCAGTCCGCTTGGATAGGGTGCGAGGGCCTCGGCGATCAATTCCTCCGAAACATTGGGACCGTAGGAGTCAGCGGTGTCGATGAAGTTGACTCCAAGTTCAACGGCGCGGCGCAGCGTGGCAATTGCGGCGGCATGATCGGCGGGCGGTCCCCAGATGCCCTTGCCGGTAATGCGCATGGCGCCATAGCCGAGGCGGTTAACGGTGAGATCGCCGAGTGCGATGGTTCCGGCGGCAGCAGCGGAGACGGCTTGAGAAGCTGTAGGCATGAAACAAAACTCCTTCACACATTAGGATGTCCGTTCAAACGAAGTCGTCGCAATTGAAATCGGGTTTCAACATCCATACTGCTGGCAGTGCGCTCTACCTCGCAGCTTGCGCGGTCGCCAGCAACTCCCAGTATGCGAGTGCGCCAAGAGGAATTCTGGAGAGGTCCGGTCTGGGCGCAACCTTTCCTTGGAGGAATTGCAGCACGTCTCGAACTACGTTGCTGTTGTCGCCATAGTAGCTATGACCCAGCGCATCGGTGCTGAGGCTGGAAACGTCAACGGTGTCCATTCCCTGCAACACAACGGATTCGCTGCCGCCCTCACCGGCGCGTGGTTCCTTATGAAAAAGCAAGTGCGACACCGCGAGCGCCTGATCGTGTTGAGAGACATAAAGCGTGATCTTAGTCTGCGGCTTGCGAATCTGGTTGACCTGCTGCACAAAGAAGTCCCGATCAACGTCTGGGGCGGCAATAACGAGGCTGGAAAACTTGCTGAAATTGGCGAACTGTGTTTCCCCGGCGAGTTGCGCGAGGGCAGGCAGTACGGCGCGATTTCCCATGCTGTGCGCAATGACATGGACAACGGAAGCTCCCGACTGGTTCGCTACGTCCTCGAGAAAGAGCTTGAGGGAGGCGGTTGTTTCATCGGCAGCGCTCTCATCGGCGAGGTAGCCAAGGATGCTGCCTTTGGAGGGCCAGCTGTAGAAGATGGGAGCGCCTTTGAAGCCGAAGTCGTAGGTGAGCTGCGCTGTGCGGATTGCCGCAGTTTCAAAACTGATGTTGTATCCGTGGATGAAGACAAAGGCGTCTTTTTCATGCGAAGACGACACGGCGGTAGACACCTGGTTGAAGAAGACATCTTTCGATTCAGGCGCGACCTTCTGCAGAACCATGTGTTTTTCAGGATCGGCATGGAATTCGAGCTTCCAGACTGAAGGCCGCTCGATTTCGGCGATGGTATGCGTCTCAGGAATACTCACGTCGCATGTGCCGTAGGAAAGAGTGTTGTGTGGCGATCGGATTCCGATGTACTGGACCGATTGATTGTCGGTGACTGACTGCCGGTCGGTCGCGTAGAAGACGCGGACCACGGTGAATGCGGAACTCATGCCGCGGATTCTCATCTGCGGCTTGAGTTTGAAATTGAAAGGGGGGTAAGCCGCATCTTCGACGGAGATGTCAAGTCGCTGCTCAACCGGTTCAAAGCCGATACCGGAGGCGTGAACGGCGTAGCGGCCTGGAGCGATGGGAATAGCAACGAAAGCGAAATTGCCCTCAACATCGGTGACGGTGTCAGCAAGGACGTCCTCCGGAATTCCGCGGGGACGGACGTCGACGCGAACTCCAGCGAGCGGCTGGCCCTGGGGCCCGACAACGGTCCCCTGGAGTGTGAGGAGATGCTCCGGAATCGAAGTGGAACTTTGCGCGCTGACCACGGAGGACAAAAGGGCGAAAAGAATACCAGGAAGCAGCTTCAGATGCGGTAGTTCGCCTCTGCGCATGAGCGACCATCCTTGATGCCGGATTGAAAAACCATACCTTTTTCAAGCGGACCCTACCGGTGAGGGTGTCCGGGATTGCGTGGAACTCTATTGAATGCTTATGAATATGGTGGTCAATCCACCACGCATGTCAAACGAGGGCCCGCGCCGATGCAGGAGTGTGTACATTCTAACCCGCGGGTTTACTGGAGACTGAATCGATCATGCGCCGCAAGCGTCTAGAATCAATAGAGATGGCGGACACGCTTTATTTGAGTTTATGGTACCCGAATCTGCGCCTCGCTGGGCTGGCAGACAAGCTGACAGCCGTGCTTGGAGCATTTGCCAGGCACGGCGGCGAGCCTCGCGTCTATTCCGCGACCGTCTGGCCGGTGAGCTGGAGCGAATCCCCGGTGTTTCAAAAGGTATTTGGACGCGGAGAACGCGGGCTTGAGCCGAGGCAGGCCGTGGAAGATGCCCTGGAATTGCTGCATGAGGACTATGCCTACGAGTTTCAGATCGGCTGGAGTTTGTGGGAAGCGGAACCCGGTAATGCTGACTTGGAAACGCGCTGGTCGCGGGATCCGCGTCTGGTGAGCGTGACCGGATATGGGCCGCTCTTTGACGAAGGCGCCTACGAACAGGATGGGCACATCCGCATCAACTTCGGCAGCGATGCGGTGTTTCTCGACGAGGAAATCGAGCTTGATACCACCGCGGCCCGGCATGTGGAAGAGAACGTGCGGCAGCTGGTGGAGCTGACAACGGCGGCGGAGAAAGACTCAGGCGCGACAGCGCGGCTGCTGTGGAGCGAGTTGGGAGAAAGCCTGGCGCAGCGGCTGGCGGCGCGCCTTGGTATGACGAACTAAGATGCGCTTCACGATCGAGCGACTGCGTACATTGGTGTTGCTGGCCGGGGTGTTGCTGGTGATCGCGCTGGGCGTGTTCCTGGGGCTGGCCCGGTTTCGAAACCGCTTTATCCGCAAAGACCTTCCTCAAAAACTTGGATTGAATATTCAGGAAGAGGCGAACGGCTTAGTGGTTACGCACGAGGTGCGAGGCCACATGCTGTACAAGATTCGCGCTGCAAAGCAGTTCCAGCTCAAGCGGGACGGCAAAGTATTTCTGCAATTGCACGATGTGAGCATCGAGCTCTACGCCGAAGATGGAAGCCGCGTGGACCGCATTGCGGGCGATGAATTCGAGTATGACCCGAACAGTGGAATTGCAAAGGCCGTGGGCCCGGTGGAGATCACGCTGATGAAGCCGACCGTGGCTCCAGCCATCGCCCCCAAGGCCGCCCCAAACCAGGCGTTGCCTGCGAATCCGAAGAATAGTTCGCTGGCATCGGCGGCACGCACCGCTGCCAGCGGCGAGATACAGGTGAAAACAAGCGGACTTATCTTTGATCGCAACACCGGGCAGGCTTCCACCGGTGAGAGAGTGGAGTTCACGCTGACGGCAGGCAGCGGCAGCGCAGTAGGCGCGAATTACGACTCGCACGAAGGCCTGCTGGTGCTCGATCACGCCGTGCAATTGCGCGTTGAGCGCGGCTCTGATCCGGTTGACCTTTCCGCGCAACACGCAATCTTTCGTCGCGAAGACCAGGCATGCGAACTCCAGGCTGCGCTGGTGCGCTATCGCAAGGATGTTTCCAAGGCCTCGGAGGCCGAAGTCTACTTCAGAGACGATGGTTCAGCTGAGCATCTTCAGGCGAACAAGGGATTTCAGCTTGAGACGGCGACGGGCGGGCGACTGGTGGCGCCCACAGGAACGCTGGCATTTGACGAGCACAACCAGCCGCTGCGCGGGCACCTGCAAGACGGTGTCACGATTGACTCCAACAACAAAGGCCGAAAGATTCACGGAACATCCCCGACCATGGATCTGGCTTTCGCGTCGTTGGGGGTGCTGCGCAGCGTACACCTCGAGCGCGGAGTGCAGATCGTGAGCGACGACGACACATCGTCGGCGCACGGACCCCTGCACACTCACCGGACATGGATGTCGCCCGTGGCGGATATCGCGTTCAGAAACGCAGGCAAGGGCAAGGTTGAACCGGCGACGATTCACGGGACCGGCGGCGTCTCGGTGGCGGCAACGAGCCAACGCGGAAATGCGTCCCCGGTTCCCGAAAAACTGACTGCGGATGAAGTCACCGGAGAGTTCGGCACCAATGGAGCGCTGAAAAAACTGACTGGGCGCGGTCACACGGCCATCGCGGAGACCACGGCGAGCGGAACCCAGGAAACGATGAGCGGCGATGCACTCGAAGCGCACCTCGCCCCGGCGGCGAACGCACAGGAGAGCAACAGCACCGCGACGGGTGGGGAGATGCAGATCGAAACGGCCACGGTGAACGGGCATGTGGTGCTGACCGAGCAGCCGCCGGCGAAAGGCAGGCGTTGAGCAGGCGGTTATGCGGGCGACTGCGGGACGCGCGGACTACGACAATGCCGGGCAATGGCTGCACCTGACCGAAAGCCCGCACGTCGCGGACGGAGGGCTGGAGCTGACTTCGGAAAAACTGAATGTGTCGCAGGAGTCTGGCGATGCCTTCGCGCAGGGCAACGTCAAGGCAACGTGGACGAGCGACGCTCCCGGCACAAAGCGGGACAACAAAGGCGTGGGAAGCGTGAATGCGAATTTCGGCGCGCAGGGCCCGACGCACGTTATCGCTGAGAGCGCGGAGTTGCAGCATTCGACCGGCGCTGCGACCTTCAAGGGCAATGTGCGCCTGTGGCAGCAGGGCAATTCTGTGGAGGCTCCGGTGATTGTGCTCGATCGAACCAGGCAGACCCTGGTGGCGCATACGACCAGCGCGAAGACTCCGGTCCAAGTGGTCATGGTCAGCGCGACAACCGCGGTACCGGGAGCGGGAGATTCGCAAAAGCAGAAAGCGCCGTCGGTGATTAGCGTGCGCGGAGGCGACCTCAAATATTCGAGCGCGGAGCGAAAGGCTGTGATGCGTGCCGGCTCCGCGAAGAGAGTGGTATCGAGCACCGCGGATGCGACCACGTTTTCCAATGAACTGGAACTGACGCTACTGCCCCCGGGAAATCACGCAGGCAAGGACGGTGCGGCGGCGCAGGTTGACCGGATGACCTCGACGGGCCGCGTGGAGATTTCGTCCGCTGACCGTCGCGGCACCGGCGAACAACTCGTCTATACAAACGACAATGGCAATTATGTATTGACCGGGACTGCCGCAGCGCCGCCGAAATTGACGGATCCAACGCATGGGACCGTGACCGGGCAGGCTTTGATTTTCAATAGTCGCGATGATAGCGTCAGTATCGAAGGCGATGGACGCAAGACGACGACTGTAACTACGGCGCCGAAGTAGTTGGGTAGGGAATACCCGAAAGTTTAATGGAAACACTGATCGCTGAGGGAATTGGGAAGAGCTACAAGGGTCGCCAGGTGGTGCGCGGAGTGAACCTGAGGATCTCGCGTGGCGAGGTCGTCGGGCTGCTGGGGCCGAACGGCGCCGGCAAGACGACAAGTTTCTATATGATCGTCGGGCTGGTGGCGCCGGAGACCGGGCGCATCATGGTGGATGACAAAGACATTACGCGCCTGCCGATGTATTTGCGTGCACGGAACTACGGCATCAGCTATCTTCCCCAGGAGCCATCGGTATTCCGCAAGCTCACGGTTGAGGAAAACATCCTCGCCGTGCTCGAAGCGCAGGCACTTGATACGCGGGAACGCAAGTCGCGGGCCGAGCGCCTCATTGCCCAGTTGAATCTGGGACATATTCGCGGCACGAAGGGATATGCGCTATCGGGCGGCGAGCGGCGACGGGTTGAGATCGCCCGGTCGCTGTGCATTCAACCGAATTTCATTCTGCTCGACGAACCCTTCAGCGGCATCGACCCCATTGCAGTGCTGGAATTACAGAAGATTATTTTTGACCTCAAGGCAGCCGGGATCGGGATCCTGATTACCGACCACAACGTCCGGGAGACATTGAGCGTGACCGACCGCGCCTATATCATTGCGGAAGGGCGGATTTTCCGGGCCGGGACGCCGCACGAGCTGGGTAACGACGTCGAAGTCCGCCGCATCTACCTGGGTGAGGGATTCTCGCTGAATTAACAGGATTTCTGGGGCAAATGCCGTAATTCTACAGAGGCTGAGTCATCGCCCTGGGGCCTGAACCAGGGGGGTGCGTGCATCGTGCCCGCTACCCGATTACACTTATTGCGAGTCCTATTGGGAATCGAGTCCCTTGTATGGCGCTGTTACAACCTAGATTGAACCTGAAGGTGTCGCAACGCCAGGTCCTTACACCGGGCCTGATGCAGATGGTGAGCGTTCTTGCGCTCAACAAGCTCGAACTCAAGGAAATGATCGATGCCGAGATGGTGGAAAACCCCGTCCTGGAGGAGATCGATGAGACGGTTCCGATGCTGGACGAGGTGGCCAGCAAGCAGGAGCACGATCTGCAACCCCCGGAGCGGCTCGACGTGGGGACCACGGAGACCGCGGCGGAACCCAAAGACCCCTTCAACGAGATCGATTTTGGTTCATATTTCCAGGACTATCTCGATCCGGGGTACCGAACCCAGCCGGAATATGAAGATAGTGAAAAGCCCTCGTTCGAGAACTTCTTATCGCAGCCGACCACCCTGTCGGATCACCTGGCGTGGCAGCTGGGAGCATTGACGCTGGAACCGAAGATGGCCCTCGCAGCCGAGTTCATTATCGGCAACCTCGACGAGGACGGCTATCTTACGGTCAGCCACGAGGAATTGATTGACGCCTTTGCGCAGTTTCCTGAAAACGAGGGGCAGCCGCGGGAAGCTGTGTACGAGCAATTCAAGCGAGGCATCGATCTGGTGCAGCACCTCGATCCAGCCGGAGTTGGTTCGTCGGATTTGCGCGAATGCCTTCTGACCCAGATTGCCGCGCAACAGGCTGAACTGAGCAAGGTCTATGCGCATCACGGTGAAAATGGGGAGGAAGATCCTCACCGCGGCTTCAAAGTGGAGGCCGACACCAAGCTCGAAGAGCGACGCCGCTCGATGGAAGTGGCCGCGCAGATTGTCCATGACCACCTTCAGCTGCTGCAGAAGCGCGATGTGAAGGACCTGGCAAAGGCCCTCCATGTGACGCCCGAAGAGGCTCATGCGGGCATCGAGTTCATCCGCACCCTCGAGCCGCGGCCTGGACGGCTCTACAACCGCGAACAGACGCGCCTGATCGAGCCCGACGTGGTGTTTACCAAGCGCGGGGGCGAGTGGGTAGTCTCAATGAACGAAGAGGACCTGCCCAGTCTGCGTTTGAGCGCGCGCTACCGGCGTATGCTAGTGGCCGAGGGAACGGAGAAGGAAGTCAAGGAATACGTCAAGGAACGCTTCCGCTCGGCGATGCAGTTGATGCGTAACATTGCCCAGCGCAAGAGCACGATTCTGCGAACCTGCGAGGTGATTGTCCGGCGGCAGCAGGATTTTCTCGACCAGGGAATTGAAGCGCTGCGCCCGATGATGATCAAGGAAGTGGCCGAAGAGATCGGCGTGCATCCTTCAACGGTGAGCCGGGCCGTGGCTAACAAGTATGCGCATACGCCGCAGGGCGTAATCGAACTGCGCTTCTTCTTCTCAGAGGGATCGAACGGGCCGGAAGGCGCCGATACTCCCTTGTTGCTGCTGAAGCGGAAGGTCCGCAAGCTGATTGACGACGAAGATCCGCGCCACCCCATGACCGACGACCAGCTCGCCGCCCAGTTGCAGGCTCAGGGTATCCAGTTGACCCGGCGCACGGTGGCAAAGTACCGCGAGGATATGAATATTCCCTCCACGCACCAGCGCAGGCAACGCGACGCGTAAGCTCAAACGCTGGTTACCGTTGCATTAGCCTTCCCAGGGGCCGTATTCTCACATCACCGCGTTCGTTGCGCTCCCCCCGATGCTTTCCCGGTCGTCCTTGTTTGCATTTGTGCAAGAGCGCTCCAAGGGCGTGTTGAGGTCGGCCTGTGCCTGTGTTGAAGACAAGCTTCTCTGAGGGCGATCTCATTGCCGGCAATTACCGGGTGCTTTCGATTGCCGGATCGGGCGGCATGGGAGTGGTGTATCGCGCTCGCGATCAGCGCCTCGACCGCACCGTTGCACTGAAGTTTCTGCCGCCGGAGCTGAACGCCAGCGATCGCGAAAAGGATCGGTTCCTGCGCGAAGCGCGCACGGCGTCATCGCTCGATCATCCCAACATCGGCGTGATCCACGGTATCGAGGAAACCGCGGAAGGCCTCACGTTTATCGTGATGGCCTTCTACGAAGGTTCATCGCTGGCGCAGCGCATTCGCAAGGGCCCATTCAAGGTGCGCGAAGCCATGGGTATCGCGCGCCAGATGGCGCAGGGACTGGGCGATGCCCACGCTCACGGCATTGTCCATCGCGACGTGAAGCCCTCGAACGTCATGCTGACGGCTTCTGGGCTGGTCAAAATTGTGGACTTTGGACTGGCGCGCGCCATGACCGAACAGACAGCTTCGCAGACCGGTGTGACGGGAACGGTGCGCTATATGTCTCCTGAACAGGCGATGGATCGGGCGGTGGACCAGCGCTGCGATATCTGGGCCCTGGGCGTGGTATTTGGGGAGATGCTGACCGGCAGCACGCCGTTTCATGCCGAAAGCATCACTGCGATGCTGTTCTCGATTCTGAACGAGCCACCTAAGGGGTTAGAGGGAGTGCATCCGGCGTTGCAGCCGATCCTGTATCGTGCGCTGGCCAAGGATCCGGAGCGGCGATACGAATCGTGCGCGGAGTTCCTGGCCGACTTGAATGACGGCGGAAAAGCAGATTCCAGCGGACGAGGCGGACGCAGATGCGACGCAGAAACTGCCTTCGAACGCACGCGGCAGCCGCACCAGCGCGCATACGAAGCGGCTAATCGAAGAGGCTTCGCGCGGAGCCTGGGGACAAACGGCAAAGAAGGGTTCCGCGCTGTACGAACTGGCTGCTTGGTGGGTTGGTTGTTTTGCTGGCTGTCAGGACGTTGCGCTCGGATTCATCGGGCCTCTGCGCGAAAAGCTAGTGGCGCTGGTGACGGGTGCGCCCTCAGAAAAGCATGTTGCCGTATTGCCCTTCGATAACATTGGCAGCAATCCTGAGAACGCCGCGCTTGACCGACGGATTGATGGATTCGCTGGCGGGCCGCCTGTCGAACCTGGATGTCGGGAACCAATCGTTGTGGGTGGTTCCGAACAGCGAGGTGCGGCGGCGCAACATGAACGATCCTGGAGACGCGCTGAAGGTACTGGGCGCGAACCTTGTGGTGAAAGGGTCGGTGCAGAGCGGATGGGAACGATATCCGGCTGACGGTGAATTTGATCGACACGAAGAACCTGCGCCAAGTGGGTTCGGCGATGCTGGAAGATCCTGCAGGCGATCTTTCAACGTTGGAGGACGAAGCGGTATCGCGTCTGGCCAAGCTGATGAAGATATCGGTAACGGCGGACATGTTGCGCAATACCGGAGGGTCGCTGAATCCGGCCGCGTATGAAGATTACCTGACGGCACTGGGGTATACGCAGCGTTTCGACAAGCCGGGCAATCTGGATCTGGCGATTTCGTCCTTGCAGAAGGCGATTCAGACCGATCCAGGCTTTGCGCTTGGGATACGCGGAACTGGGCGAAGTGTACCGGCTGAAATACGTGGTGGAGCAGAATCCTCACTGGCTCGATGAGGCCAGGCGTTCTGCCAGAAGTCCGCGGAGTTGGATAATCGTGTGCCGGCTGTGTTCGTGACGCTGGCGAGAATTCACGATGCGCTTGGGCAAACATGACCTGGCTTTGCAGGAATTTCAACATGCGCTGCAACTTGATCCGCAAGATGGAGCCGCGATGGGAGGGCTGGCGCGTTCCTATGAGAGTTCTGGCCGTATTGCGGATGCGGAAAAGACATTTCAAGAGGCCTGCGGCTCTTCGGCCCGGATGACTGGCTCGGCTTTAACGAGATTCGGAGCGTTTTACGATCGCCAGGGAAAGTATCCGCAGTCGATTGCTGCTTAGGCGATCTCAAGATGAACAAGAACCAGGATCAACTTCAAATTCATGTAACCGAGCAGTGCCAGTGGTGCTATGACGATCCAGATGATGTGTTTCCCAATTTTCTTCCCGCCGGACAGGTCGAACCCGGTACTTATCCCGGTGACGACGAATATTACATTCCTGAGAACGACGGTCAGGTCAGTTATGGCTGCCCACTCACCGGCGAATGCAATCCTGATGGAGACTGGGACACTGGCCACACAATCACCGTATCGGGTTGAGTCAAGAAACTGCCCCGATGTCCCCGATCGGGGCTATAGCGATTCTCGGGTTGCTGTTTCCCGAAGACGATGCCGTCGAGTCGACGCGACCATCAGGGAGTCGGCGACACAGCTCAAGCTTCAACGGGACAATCCTACCCGGAAAACGCCCTAATTCCCCGTATAGCGAATATCGAGAAGCGTCCAGTCGTCCTGGGCTTCCCTCGACGCCTGGTAGCGGGTGAGATGTTCGATCAGGGCTTCGAGAGTGGGCAGGTAAGCGAGGCCCGCTAGACCTTCAATCCCGAACTGCTGGCCTCTCTTGTCTTGGATCTCCGTGATGCCATCGGTCGTCAACAGGATGCGGTCGCCGGGTTGCAGGATGAACTGCGCCGATTCGTACGTGGCTTCGGCGATGATTCCCACGATCAGGTTTCCTTCCTCCAGGTAGCGCGTTCCCGTCGGAGTGATCAGCAGCGGCGGAATGTGACCGCAGTTCAAGTACTCGACACACCCGTCGGGAAACAATTTCAGCATGATCATGGTGGCATATTTGCCCAGCTGCCGCGTGCACAGGAAGCGATTCACCAGGTTGGCAATCTCGGGCAGAGACTGGCCTGTAAGCATCAGAGCATGAATAATTCCCTGCAGCGTAGCGGCGACAATCGACGCCGGAACGCCCTTTCCGGACACATCGGCAATGACCAGGCAGATGCTGTCATCGAGCACGATGGCGTCGTAGAAATCACCACCGATCGCATGGCAGGGAAGGCTGCGCGCGCGGAGTTCGGCAAAGTTGAGCCGCGGCATCGTAATCGACATCAGGCCTGAATGGATCGACGCGGCGACGGCCAGTTCTTCTGCGGCATGGCGAGCCCTTTGCTCGGTTTTGGCCAGCAGGGCATTGTGCAGCAGGGTAGAGGCCTCGTTGGCAAGCGTGTCGAGCACCTGGTGGTCGATCTCGCTCAGGCTGCCGGCTCCCACCTGGCTGTCGAGATAAAGCATGCCCAACAGGCGATTAGGCTCGGCGGGAGAGATGTGCTTGCGCAATGGAATGCAGTAAATGCTGCGAATGGAGTTGGCTAGCACACTGGCCCACCCGGATGCGCTGTCGTCGGCCAGCGTGTCGCTGACAAAAAACTTCGAGTCGCCTTCAATTGCCTTTTGCATGGCGCGGCGCGAGACGGATGGATCCTCTTCGACCGTGCTTCCATCCGATCGCAGACCCAGGGCCAGGCGCATTTCTTCCCCTTCGAGCAGGAAAACAAAACCGCGCTCAACCCCGGTCAACTGGAGGGAAAGCTGCAGAAGCGCGTGAAAAATATCCGTGATGGCGCCACCTGCATTGAGTTGGCGTGCCGCATTCAACAGAAAGTTGAGCTTCTCGATCTCGCGGGCCGGCTGAGGAATGTTCTTGTCGGTCGGCGCGAAGACGGAGAGTGCGGAGAGCAGATCGGTTGCAAGGCTGGAACCGCCGTCGGCGATGCTTGCAGCCTGCACGAACCGAAAGGTGGCAGCGTTGAGGGAACCGAATTGAAGGCTATCGCCGGCTTTGAGCCGCGAACGCTCCACCCGCTGTCCATTCAGAAATGTACCGTGGGAACTGTTCTGATCGACCAGCTCGAAGTGGCCATTCTGCCGCGTGATCATCGCATGGCGTCGCGAAACATATGCCTCTTTCAGCACGAGGTCCTGGTCGGGCGCACGGCCGATGCTGGTGCAGTCGGCGGCGAGCGTGAAAAAATGCTCGCCATCCATATCGGCGTAGTTCAAAGTTGGCAGCGTGGTCGCGGGGGCCATCGTGCACATTCTATTCTGCTCGCACTGCAAATCGTGAAGCCATTTTTGCGTGTGTTCAACGAAGTGCGCAATTTTCCGGCCTGGTGTAAATCGACCGGAAGCCCGGTTCGGCTCGTTATGCCAATTTGCCGGTCGAGCATCCGGAGCTTAGGCCTCGCCTGCCAGGCACCCGGAATCGTAGAATCCTTGAACGGCCGTTTGCAGCCGTTTTCGTGCTGCGACGAAATGCTATACAATCCGAGTCTCTCCGGAAGCCTCGCTGGCCCGGAGAGGGAAGAGCGGAGGCTGACCATGGAAGTGGAGTTCACCGCAAGGCAAGTTAGCGTTCCCAAGTCCGTCCGTTCTCAGGCTGAAGAAGGTTTGGAACGGGTCGGCAGAATCCTGGGCAAAACGGCGCGCGCCAGCATCACCTTTCGCGCGCAGCGACATTTGCAGATCGCAGAGTTGACCATCAAGGCAAGGGTGCAGACTATTGAGGCTGCGGGCAAAGCCGATACGATTGAGGCGGCGTTGCGCATTGCCATCCAGCATGCGGAAAACCAGGCGCTGCGCTATCGCGATCGCCAGTTTGAGCGCAAGCGCCTGCCCAAGTTGGACAAGGTGCTGACGGCTCCGCCGGTAACGCATCCGAAGCGCGGCGCGCAGCCCGAGGGGCTGGCCGAAAACGGCAAGCTGACCCGCGCGAAAGTAAGGACAGCCATCGCCGTGCACTCGTTCCCGGTTAGCACCACCCTGGTCGAGCCGCATATTCTCACCAGCGGCGAGGCTATCGCGGTGAAGCCGATGTCCATTGAGGAGGCGGTGAAAGACGCCGAATTTCGCGACCGCGATTTGCTGATTTTTCGCAACCGCGTGCGGCGATTTGTTCGTGCTGCATCGCCGGCGCGACGGACAGATGGAGCTGGTCGAAGTTCCGTGACAACAGGGTGTAACCTTCGTGTAACACGCCGTGAAATCGACGGATTGGTGTGCCGGCCAAAAGGTGTAGGATGGGCGCATGGTTCCTCCTCGTCCGACCTCCGGTAAGCGCCGTCGTTCGAAGGAACGGGGAAGAGCTGCGAAAACTTCAAAGAAGGAATTAGTGATCCTGACCGGAATCTCCGGTGCGGGCAAGGCTTCTGCGCTCAAAACCTTTGAGGATCTCGGCTACCAGGCGGTGGACAATCTGCCGCTGGAACTGATGCCGGAGTTTGCTGGCCTGGTGGAAAAATCCAAAGACATTGATCGCGCGGCGATTGTGGTAGACGTGCGCGAAGGACAGGCGTTCGATCGGCTGCCCGAGATCATCAAGCGCGTAAAGCTGGTGCTGCCCACGCGTGTGGTCTTTCTCGATGCGCAGGATCCGGTGCTGGTGCGCCGCTACTCTGAGACGCGCAGACCGCATCCCCTGCGGCGGTCTGAGACCGTTTCGCGTTCCATCGTGGAAGAGCGGCAGATGCTCGATTCCATTCGCAACGTTGCCGATACCCTGATCGACACGTCGCGATTCAACGTGCATGAACTGCGCGCGGAGATTCAAAAGCGATTCGGCCATGAGGATCAGAGCCAGACCATGCTGGTCTCCTGCCTCAGTTTCGGATTCAAAAACGGCGTGCCTCTGGATGCGGACCTGGTGTTCGACGTGCGCTTCCTTCCCAATCCCCATTTTGTGCCGGAATTCCGCGACAAGACAGGGCTCGATCCCAAAGTCGCCGATTATGTGACCGGTTTCCCGCAGACCGGAGAGTTCCTCGCGAAGGTCACCGACATGATGCTCTTCCTGATGCCGCATTACGTGAAGGAAGGGAAGAGCTACCTTACGATTGCGTTTGGGTGCACGGGCGGGCAACACCGCAGCGTCATGATGGCCGAGGAAATGACCAGGCGGCTGGTGAAGGCCGGCTATCAGGTCAAGGCTGTGCATCGCGACATGCCCCAGCTGAGTCATCGCGCCACTGCCGGCAGCTGATCCAGCCAGCTCGACAGCGCAGAGCGGAATTGCTCCTGCTCATCCGGCGCATCGGTGAGCCAGACCAGCGTTTTGCGCGCCGGCACCTTTTCATAGGCTTCCGGCTTGTCCTGCTCGACCTCGGGCTTGCGCTCGGCAGTCCAGTAAAACCACAACGAAGGAATCAGGATGTTCCCGGCGGCAGCGGAAGTCTGCCAGCGGTCGCTTACCAGCCAGTGCGCCGGCACAAGGTGCGCGCGCGCGTCGCTGAAGATGGCCAGGGTGGGAGATGCGAGCGGGTTGTTCGAGAACAATGCCCGCGAGATCGGGATGCGCCGCAGCGGTCTCAATGGCGAGATTGGCGCCCAGGTCTTTACCAACGAGGATGATGGTATTCACCGCAATGTGACGGGTTCCAGTCAGGTAGGCGATCGCAGAACCGGCATCTTCGCGCCACCGCGCTTCACTGGGGTGGACGAAGCGGCTTTGCCCATATCCGCGATAGTCAAAAGCAAAAATATTCAGCCCCGATGCGTGCAGTCGAGCAAGCGCGTCAACCGTGTCGCCAACGTTGCCGTCGGCGCCATGCAGATAAATCGCGGTAAAGTGCGGTTGAGACGATGCGGGAATCCACCAGCCGCGCAATTGCGGATCGCCGGCTGGGTTGGTGGCAAACCCGATGGAATCGAACGGTAGATTTACGCTGGCGGGCGTGCGCGTCACTGCGGAGGCCGGGTGATACAGCAATTGCCAGTTCCCCTGCCAGAAGAGGAAGCAAAGTGTTCCCCACGCGCAGAACAGCGCGCCGGCGATTGCCATCATCCCGGCGCTCAGCAGCCACTTTGCGGAAACGGTGGGTGGAGCGGACGGGCCATCGCCGTAGGACCGCAGGTTGGCAGGGCGCGCTGCCGGCGAGGTGCCGGCCTTTCTGTTTCGACTTGACCTTACTCATCTTCACTTGCTCACAGGGTGGCGCTACAGGTTTATGCTAATTGGGCCATCGCGGTCACGGCGAGGCGCTCAGCAGCACACGGGAGAAATGATCATGTCGGAGTTTGTGCGAATTTGTTCTGAGGGCGAGTTGCCTCCGGCGGGCGCGTTGCAGGAGTTCACGATTGCCGGCCGCGCCCTGTGTGTTGCCAATGTGCACGGAAAGATCTGCGTTCTCGACGGGACCTGTCCCCACGAAGGCGGCCCGCTTGCCGAAGGATCGATTGAGGGCGGCAGAGTGGTGTGCCCCTGGCACGCGTATGCATTCGACCCCTGCACCGGCGAAAACGAGGAAGACCCTGAAGTGAGGGCCATCGCGATAGAGTCGAAGATTGAAGAGGGCGAACTCCGCGGAAAGCTCTGAGAGTGCCGCTATCGAACGTTGGGTATAACGACAATGCCGCGAATCAGGAACCGGCCCGGAGCGGGCCGGCTGCCTGCAGAACACCACCGAAAAAAAGAATTGAAATGCAAAGTGCGCGAAGCACCCGGGCGTCGATTCTCTGACGATGCCACAGCCTGGAGTTCCTAGCTCTTCTTCGCCGGAACCTTCTTGCCTTCTTTACGCGCTTCGGAAAGGCCGATGGCAATGGCCTGCTTCGGATTGGTGACCTTCTTGCCGCTGCGTCCGGATTTCAGCTTGCCCCTGCTTCATCTCGTGCATTTCGGTCTGGACATTCTTGCCGGCGGAGGGAGAGTATTTGCGTCCGGATGATTTTTTTGAGCTGGATTTCTTTGCAGCGGATTTCTTTCTGGTTGCCTTTTTGGTTGCCATAACTATCCTCCTCGGAGGTCAGATGGCACCGGTCTTGGGGCAAGTTGTATGTGGCGGATCCGCTGAGCGGTCCGATCTGCCGCACCCGGTCGATGATGCAGAGCCGCCAGATTTCAGCGCGATGGTGAGCATCCCTTCTTGCGTCCGGACCAGATGAGGCTGCCGACCACTCCACCCGCAAACAATAGCGCTCCCAAAAGGTGGGAGATGACGATGAGCTCACGCTGCCGCCATGTTCCGTGCGGGGCAACGAAATAGACTCTGACCACGAACCAGATCGCAGCCAGAGTCACGAATTGAATCCATCTCGACCGGTTCATCTTCATCCTCGTCTCTGTTGCCGTGCGAAGAGGATTAGTACTTCACGATGGCTGTGAAGGAGTCGGGCTTGAGGCTTGCGCCACCCACTAATGCGCCATCGATCTCTTCCTGGCCGCAAAGAGCTGTGGCGTTGTCGGGCTTGACGCTGCCGCCGTAGAGAATGCGCATCTTCGCAGCGACATCTGCGCCGAGCAGCTTGGCGACTTCAGCGCGAATGATCTTGTGCGCATCGACGGCCATCTCGGGCGTTGCGGTCTTGCCGGTGCCGATGGCCCACACGGGCTCGTAGGCGATGACAATAGGCGCGGCGGCCTCGGGCGTGATGCCGGCGAAGGCGCCGGTGACCTGCGTCTTGAGAACGGATTCAGTCTTCCCCGCTTCGCGCTCGGCCAGCACTTCACCAACACAGACGATGGGAACGATGTTGTGCTTGAGAGCGGTGTGCAGCTTCTTGTTGACGATCTCGTCGGTCTCGCCGAAGTACTGGCGCCGCTCCGAGTGTCCGATCAGCGTGTGCGTTCCGCCAACGGCGATCACCTGGCCGACCGAAGTCTCTCCCGTGTAAGCGCCTTCTTCGGCAAAATGAATGTTCTGGCAGCCGACGGACACATTCGATCCCTTGGCTGCGGCGACGACCGTTGGCAGCAGCACGGGCGATGGAAAAATGGCGATCTCGTCGCGCGTGTGACCGGCGACGAGCGGCAAAAATGCATCGACAAACGCCTTGGCTTCGGCCGGCGTCTTGTACATCTTCCAATTGGCGGCAATCAGTTTCTTGCGTGACATTGTGTATGGAGTCCTCAGCTTCATTTTATCGAGGGAAACTGAGGCGCCGGGTGACGGATAGCACAGCTGGATGCCGCAAGAGACCCGCTGCGCACTGCTCTGGATGACAAGGCTGTTCAAGATCACGCTTGTGGACCGGATTGGCGGATCACGGTGAGATCGCCGGGCATTTCGCCATTGAGGAAGGCTTCGCGGTGGTCGGGGTCGCCGAGGTCCATCTTGAAGTGGTACCAGGTGCCGTCCTGCAGGATGCCCATGTTCCACGGGCCCGAAACCGAGTCAGAAAACTGCCAGACGATGTGGAAGCCCTCTTCGTTGGTGAATCCTTCGTTGTCGGCCTGGAGGATGGAATCGCCGCGCTCCCACAGGTGCGAACGAAGGGCGTGAAGCGCGTTGCCGCCCTCTTCGGTCTCCGATCCCTGCAGGTGCTGGAATTCGTAAATGTTTTTCACTTCCGCGAGGAAGTCATGGAGCCATGCCACGCCGGTTTCCGGCTTGCAGTCCCGGGTTTCATCGATGAATTCAGCGACGTCGTGCTCATCGTAGACGGGAATGCGCTCAAGGACAGCAACCTCGACTTCATCATCCCCCGAGAGCAACAGCGATTCCCATTCTTCCTCGGTGCCTTCTTCGACGGTCAGCTTGTAGTCGGGGTGGCTGCCGCTGATGAACTCCGCGAGTTCGTCGAAGGAAGGGAATTCTTCGTCTTTGGAAAGAACCCGCGTGCAATACGGCAAAGATATTCTCCCGCTGGAACACAGCGTTGTCTCAACCTCAGTCTAATTCGTGCAAGGCGGATTTGGCGCACGCCAGTTGAGGCCTATGAAACCGTCTGCGTGAGAGAGAGGTTTGCTTCATCCATGGAAGGCGGACGCGCGTTGGCCAGCACATTGGCTGCTGCGGCGGTCAGAGGGCGGCCAAGCAGAAAGCCCTGCGCCCGCTCGCAACCGGCTCTTTGAAGGATCAGCGCCTGTGTCGGCGTTTCCACGCCTTCAGCGGTAATGGTGGCGCCGAGTGTCCGTCCCAGGACCATAATCGTCTTCACGATGGCAGCCGCCTTGGGTTCCGTCTCCATCTCGCTCACAAACGATCGATCGATCTTGACGATATCGAAAGGGAATTTCCAGAGGTAGGTCAGGCTTGAATAGCCTGTTCCAAAGTCGTCCAGGGCAATGGAGACGCCCAGTCTGCGAAGGCGCGTAAGTTGCTCAAGGACGCTATCCGTGTCTTGGATCCACACACTCTCGGTCACTTCCAGCTCCAGCCGATGCGGATCGAGCCCCGAGGTTCTTAGCGCTTTTTCGACGACGGAAACCGTATCGCCGTGACGGAATTGAACCGGCGAGAAGTTTACTGCCACACGTAGCGGATTCTTCCAACGGGCAGCAGTCTTACAGGCGGTTTCAAGTACCCATTCCCCCACCGGGTTGATCAGGCCCGACTCTTCCATGACCGGTATGAACGCTGCGGGAGATTGTGGACTCCAGCCTTCAGGCCAGCGTAAAAGCGCCTCGAATCCGAGGATCCTGATCGTCTTTAAGACCATGAAGAGGCTGATATGCCAGTTGAAATGAGCCCGTCGTCAGCGCCCGCCGAATGTCGCTCTCGAGTTGACGCCGTTCGCGGACCTCTTCGTCCATCCCGGGCTCAAAAAAGCTTACAGAATTTCGCGCGGCTTTCGATTTATACAGGGCTGCGTCCGCGCAGGCGATAAGCATCTCGAAGTCCTCTGCATCCTGAGGCGAGATGGCTACGCCAATGCTCGCTCCACAGGCCAATGCCGCACCCTTAACGTCGTAGGGTTCCGATAGCACGGCGAGAAGACGGTCCGCGAGAAATCTTGCTCCGCTCGGCTGCTCTGGTCCGACCTGCAGAACGACGAACTCATCGCCTCCAAAGCGCGCTGCGGCATCCTCTTCTCGAATAGAGTCTTTCAGGCGCGCGGCGACTGCTTTCAACACTTCATCGCCTGCGGCGTGACCGAAGGTGTCGTTAATTTCTTTGAATCGATCCAGATCGATCATCAAAGCCGCAACCTGCCGGTGGTTGCGGCGATTCCAGGCCAGCGCGCTTTTCGCCACTTCGTTTAGCCGGCTCCGGTTCATCATGCCCGTAAGTGCGTCGTGTTCGGATTGGAATTGCGCTTCGGCCCGCGCGTCGCTTATGGCGCGCATCTGGTGAAAGACGAAATATCCTGGTAGGCCGGCCGCAAAGATTACCAGGATCGCAATGATGCCTTCCGTGAGGAAAAGAGATTTCTGATAGAGAGCTTTGTCGTCACTTTGGTCGAGAAATACATCAAAGACGCCGATGACCGTTCCATTTCTTGTGACAGGTATGAAGGATTCAACGAAAAAGGGAACATTCTGCGGCGGACCGCCTTCGTGCACTTCATTCACAATGGATCCGGAGGCCACTGCATAAGATGTCCGCTTCTGGCTGAAGACGATCGGCGAGCCGGTAGATTTTAGCCGTTCGGATTTGTAAACAAGGTTTCCGGCCGTGTCCCAGATCCGGAATCTGTATATGTCCCCTACCTTACTGGCCTCGTCGAGAATATGCCTTGTTTGAGCGCTGGGAGGGGCGTCAAAGAACAAAGTCAAAATGTCAGGATTTCGTCCCAATATCCTGGATACCCATGCGCTTGATGTATTCTGCGCGTTTTCACTCAGCATCTTCATCAAGAGCGAATCGCAAAGGAACATTCCCCCCATCACAGGAATAGCGATACACACGGCGAGAATTGCGAGCCTTCCACTGTCCGTGTTCAGAACTCGCATGAAGCGAGGTTTCATAGCTAACTCCGAATGAGTTGCGTCGGGATGCCTGCCAGATTGCTTGTCATTTCTTTATCGGTGAATTGCCCGCAGACATGATGCTCTCCCCCGTTTGAAGCGGAGGCGGAAGTGTCCCATCTCTGCGCGTGCTCGATCGGGAGGAAGTAACGGAAATCAATGGCTGGATAAATCAACGGATGGATCTAGAGTAAGACAGGCATTCCGTGTGGGAGTCGACGACTCTGAAGCGGCATCGTCACGCGTGGAAGCGCAGAGGCGGGTTCAAGGGTCGTACGGCGCGCACTTCGCGCGGCGGAATGGAGAGCGCGCGGGCCAGAAATCCAGCCCCGGCAATCGCAATGACAAGCATGAGTGTTGGCAACACGTAGATCAGGGTTTCCAGGCGTTGGTCCAGCGTGTACGGAGCGAGCCATTGACTTGGTCGGTGGTGAGCCACGCCAGCGTTACGACAATGCCGGTGCCACCCATAAAAAGCAGCACAGAACCGATCGCAATAAGATCCGACGCTTCATCGAGTTACCCGGAGAAAGATGGCGCTTGCGGCACATTTCGCATCGACATCTCTTTTCCGGCTAAGGATTATGACCCTGTTGGGGAGGGAAGCAAGTGACGGCGGATACGGGGCAGGCTCCCAGGTCTCAACAGCGAGACCTGGGCACCCGGGTTTTAGTTGTTTGAAGTTACTTCTTGTCGGTCAGCGCTTCTACGCCGGGCAGCTTTTTGCCTTCGAGGAACTCGAGGCTGGCGCCGCCGCCGGTGGAGATGTGGGTGACCTGGTCGGCATAGCCGGCCTTGTTGATCGCCGATACGGAGTCGCCGCCGCCAATGATGGAGATGGCTTTCTTGTTGCCTGCAACAGCCTTGGCGATGGCGTTGGTGCCGACGGCGAAACGCGGAAACTCGAAGACGCCGGCGGGGCCATTCCACACGATGGTGCGTGCGGTGGAGACGACTGCTTCAATCGCCGCGATGGACTTGGGGCCGATGTCGAGGCCCTGCCAGTCGGCGGGGAAGTCTTTCGAGGTGTCCCACGGCTGGGTTTTGGCGTCGGGCGAAAAGCTGTCGGCGAGGATGTTGTCGACCGGAAGCAGGAGTTCACGCCCTTGGCCTTCGCTTTTTCAAGCGCGGCCTTGGCCATGTCGATCTTGTCTTCTTCGACGAGCGACTTGCCGGTGGTGACGCCGAGAGCGCGCTGGAAGGTGTAGGCCATGCCGCCAACGATGACCAGCGTGTCGACCTTGTCGAGAAGGTTGTCGATGACGTCGATCTTGCCGGAGATCTTGGAGCCGCCGATGATGGCGACGAATGGCTTCTCGGGCGATTCGAGGGCCTTGCCGAGATAGGTGATTTCCTTTTCCATCAGCAGGCCGGCGACGGCGGGCTTGAGGAAATGCGTGATGCCTTCCGTTGACGCATGGGCGCGATGGGCAGAGCCGAAGGCGTCGTTGACGTAGATTTCGGCCAGCGAGGCGAGGGCTTTGGAGAAGGCCGGATCGTTGGCTTCCTCTTCGGCGTGGTAGCGCAGGTTTTCAAGCAGCAGCACCTGGCCGGATTCAAGCTGGTGCGCCATTTCGTTGGCGACTTCGCCGACGCAATCCGGAGAGAAGCCGACGTTTTCAGCCGGGCACACGTCCTTGTCGATCAGCTGGCGCAGGCGGTCGACCACCGGGCGCAGCGAATACTTCGGATTCGGTTTGCCCTTGGGGCGGCCGAGGTGCGAGGCGAGGATGACCTTGGCGTGGTGGCGCAGGGCGTACTCGATGGTGGGCAGCGTGGCGACGATGCGGGTGTCGTCGGTGATTTCCTTGCCGTCTTCGGTGAGCGGCACGTTGAAATCGACGCGGATGAAGACGCGCTTGTTTTTGAGTTCGATGTCGCGGATGGAGAGCTTGGCCATGATGTTTTCCTTCGGACTAGTGGTCAGTGAACAGTGATCAGTGGTCAGAGTTCCGACGCCACTGACATTCGATTATGCGCTGGTGGAGGCCTCGGGAATCACGGCGTCCATCTCGATTTCAATGCGCCATGCAGGATTCAGCAGGGCGGCAACGACGACCATGGTGGCGGCGGGACGGATGTCGCCGAAGAACTCGCCGTGGACGCGGCCGACGGCTTCCCAGTCTTCAACGTGGGTGAGATACATGCGCGTGCGGACGACGTCTTTGAAGGATGCGCCGGCTTCGGCGAGAGCTTTTTCGGCGATGGCGAAGATGCGGCGGGTCTGGCCGGCGGCGTCTTCATTGTCGGCGCCGACGGGACCGGTTCCGGCCAGATGGACATGGTTTCCGACGCGGACAGCGCGCGAGAACCCGATGATGGGCTCGAAGGGTGATCCGCCGCTGATGTTTTTGCGCATGAACCAGTGATCACGTGATCAGTGCATCAGTGGATCAGTGATCAGTGAACCGACCAGAGCAGCTATCGGACTGATCACTGACCACTGATCACTGACTACTGTGTTTACAGGCCCTTCTTGACCAGGAAGCCGACGAGGTCGACCACGCGGTTGGAGTAGCCCCACTCGTTGTCGTACCAGCTCAGCACCTTGACGCTGTTGCCGATGACCTTGGTCAGCGGAGCGTCGACGATGGAGGACAGCGGGTTGCCCTTGAAGTCGGAGCTGACCAGCTGGTTCTCGTCGTAGCCGAGGATGCCCTTGAGCTCGCCTTCGCTGGCTGCCTTCAGAGCGGCGTTCACGGCCTTGACGTCGGTCTTCTTCTCGCTGATGAAGGTGAGGTCGACGATGGAGACGTTGGGGGTTGGAACGCGCAGGGAGAAGCCGTCGAGCTTGCCGGCAGGTCTCAGGGATGACCAGCTTGAGGGCCTTGGCGGCGCCGGTGGAGCTGGGAATCATGCTGAGGGCAGCGGCGCGGGCACGGCGCAGGTCCTTGTGCGGGAAGTCGAGGATGACCTGGTCGTTGGTGTAGCTGTGGATGGTGGTCATGATGCCGCTGACGATGCCGCAATGCGCGAGCAGAACCTTGACGACCGGGGCGAGGCAGTTGGTGGTGCAGCTCGCGTTCGAGATGACGTTGTGCTTCGACGCGTCGTACTTGTCTTCGTTGACGCCGAGAACGAGGGTGATGTCTTCGTTGGTGGCGGGAGCGGAGATGATGACCTTTTTTACGGTCGTGCCCAGGTGAGCCTTGGCCTTGGTGGCATCGGTAAAGTGGCCGGTGGACTCGATGACGATCTGCGCGCCTACGTCGGCCCAGGGCAGCTTGGCGGGATCGCGCTCGGCCCAGACCTTGATCTTTTTGCCGTCGACGGAGATGAAGTCGTCGCCGGAGGTGACTTCGTTCTTCAGATTGCCAAGAACCGAGTCGTACTTGAGCAGGTGGGCGAGAGTCGCCGGGCTGGTCAAGTCGTTAACGGCTACAAAATCGATCTCGGGATTGCCGAGGGCGGCGCGCAAAACGTTGCGGCCAATTCGGCCAAAGCCGTTGATGCCAACCTTCACTGCCATGAATATTCTCCTTCGTTATGGGTAGATCTGTAAATTGAGTGAGTGATGGGGTTCGGCGCCTCAAATGTGCGCGTCAGGCAATTCCACCAAACTCATCAGGCTAACACTGTTGTCCAGCGAGAACCAAATGAACGGTCGAAGAATTGCAACCCCGTACCAAAATGCGCTCAACGCTAGTTTGTGGGTTCGGATATGGAACTGTATGTGACGGGCGCCACCGCGAACGAGACTCTCGATCCGCTGATGGATTCGCATTCAGGTCGCTGTTGTGTTCTAAGTCACCTCGTGCATGATACGTGTTTTGCGGCGTTTGCAGTGGCTCCGGTCGGTGTGGTATCCCGGTAGTGAAGGTGCAGAAAGCGGAATGAGAAGACGCTCCCGTCGGACAGCCAATAATTCAGAATCCACAGGCAAAATCGGCCAGGAACTCCCATCGAATCAGCCGCGCCCGCTGGTGCCGCTCTACCCGGACGAGCGTTGCCGGGGGAGGCGCGGTCCGCGCGGCCGCCGGCTACCACTCAGGAGGCGCGCGCGCCGCGGCCCCGGCTGCCGCTTCTGAGGGTCGTACAGGCCGCGGCCTGCCGCCGTGCCGCCACGAGCCACGCCCTCCGCGGCCGCCAAGCCAGCCGAAACAGCGCGCTCCGCAGGAGTGGAATGAGCCTGCCGGTTCAGGCCGCCTGGAAATGGAAACCCAGCCCGAATCTGCCTTCCGTGCCTCCGCCGAGGCGCAGGCTGCGAGCCGCTCCCCGCAGGCGCCCAAAGGCTACGTGGTGCTGGCCATCGGCCTGCCGGGCTCGGGCAAGACGACATGGTTTCGCCGCCGCGGCGTTACGCCGCTGTCGAGCGATCTGCTGCGCAACATTCTCTTCGACGATGTGGAGGAGCAGCGCTACCAGGGGCTGGTGTTTTCGACGCTGCGTTCGCTGTTGCGGGCGCGGCTGATCGCCAAAATGCCGTGGAACTACGTGGATGCGACCAACCTGTCGATGCACGAGCGGCGGCAGTGGATCAAGATGGCCAAGAGCTTTGGATACGAGACGCAGGCGGTCTTCTTTGATGTGCCACTTGAGGTTTGCCTCGATCGCAATCGCCAGCGCGACCGGTCGGTCAGCGAAGACATCATGCGCAAGATGGCCGAAAAGCTGAAGGCGCCGCTGTTCGAAGAGGGGTTTGAGAAGATCACGGTGGTCAGGGTGAAGAGCGCGGGGTAAGACAGGTTCGGGGGCCGAGATGCTGGAGCCTTTGCGATACTTGTCGGGCGAAGAGATCTGCTCAGGTGATCGTGTGCGGTTCCACGGGCATGATGCGGAGATTGAATTCGCAGCCTCCGATCTGAGCGATCCGGAACACAGTTGCTTTGTCCGGCTGTATGGCGGCGGGGTGATGGTGAAAGATCCTGCAGTCCTCGGGCATACATTTATACCGGTAGATCAACTGAAGAATTACGAGGACCTTGAGTTGGTTGCCCGCAATAACCTGGAGAATTCCCCATGAGCACTCCCCCGCATCTACTCCCTACGTTGAGCCTTGGCTTCGCGGCACGCATGCCGAAATTCCCGCCGTCGGCCGCGCCGTCCTCCACGCCTTTGACCTCGCACTCGACGACATCACGAAGTGGACGCAAGGCCTGAGCGATCTTGAGGTCCACGCGCAGCCTCTCGGCTTGCCTGCGATTTCATTTCACCTGAAACACATTGCGCGTTCGACCGACCGGTTGCTGACCTACGCCGAGGGCGGCCAGATCTCTGCCGATCAGTTGGCGCTCTTGAAATCGGAACAATCCGGTTGTGAGACGCTGGCGGAGTTGCTGGCTGAACTCGAAACTGCCTTCAGCAATGCGGCTGACCGGGTGCGCGTGCTGGCCACGGCCGACTTGAATACGTTTCGTGGCGTCGGCCGCAAGCAGCTGCCGACTTCGATTGGCGGGGCGCTCGTCCACGTTGCCGACCACACTCAGCGCCACGTGGGGCAGGTTGTCACCACGGCAAAGGCAATCAAGGCGCTGCGAAGCTGAAGCGGGAATGCGGGTCTGAGTCCTATTTGCCGCCGCGTTCCATCCGGATTAGAATCTTCGCAACTTTAAAACTCACCAGAGGATGCCATGCAAGAGATGCAACCTCGCTTTGTTCCGCTGGCTGTAAAAACGGTGGTGTGTCATTCCATCACCTACATGATCATGGGGGCGCTCGCCTATCACTTTCTGCATTACGCGGACTTCATCAACAATCCCAACTCGGGTATGCGCCCAACCTCAAGTCTCTGGGTAATCCTTGGAGTGCCACTGCAGGTGTTTCGCGGGCTGCTGTTCGCTTCGATTTTCTTTCCATTGCGCACGTTGCTTTTCGGGCGCAAGAACGGCTGGCTTTTGATGGCATGGATTCTGATCGGGGTCGGCATTCTCGGGACCTTTGCCGCACCTCCAGGATCACTGGAAGGGTTCATCTACACGACTGTGCCGGTGGCGAGCCAAGTCCGTGGCTACCTTGAAATCGTGCCCCAGGCGTTGCTGCTCTCGGCGCTGTTGTGCTACTGGGTCGATCGCCCCCGGAAGTGGCTGAACTGGACGCTCGGCATCGCGTACGTGATTTGCGCAGGCCTTCCGCTGCTTTCGCTCGTGGTGCCGAAACGATAAGGGGTCTTCCTGCTCGCCTCAGGGATCGGTTCGCATCGGAGTCTCGGTCGTCGCTCCGCCCAGGCCGATCTCCATCGCGGTGTCTTTCGGGAAGGCGATGTTGCGGCCGCGCCCAAAGAAATTCACGTAGATGGACCTGCTGCCGCCGTAAGCGCTCATCAAAATGCCGATAGTGTGCGAGCGCACCGCAAAGCCAACTGCGATGCCCACGAGTCGAAATGCAACAGCGCCGCCCGTCACCGGACCTGCTGTGCCCACATCGTTCTTTCCGCCACTGCCGACCATTGCAAGGCTGAGTGCGATGGTGGTGTTAACGTAGCGCGACTTCGGATTGCTCGCCTTTGTGCCGCCTTCCGGATCGAGACTGGCGTTATCTGCCTCGCCGGCCTGGATGCCCTTGAGCGTCGACTCCACCCTGAAAGTCGATCCGCCGGGCAGCACAAGCTCGTGAAACCCAACGCGAAGTTGTCCATTGTGTTTCATGCGGCGCGCAGGCTGCACATGAAGAACCGCCCCGTTCAGCAGGGTTCCCTGCGGCAGAACCAGACGACCGTCTGCGAAAATGGGCTGAGACACCACAGCCTGAACCGGAGCTCCATGCCTGGTTGTGGCGGAGTCGAGCGGCGTGATCAGCGAAGCTCGCACCAGGGTACCCGGCGGCGGGAGCGTGCCAACCGACTCAAGGGCACGCTCATCCAGGGTCTCGTCTCCAAAGTCGAGAGGCTTCTGCAACTCCGCAAAGTAAAGGGTTCCCGCGTCGACGTACTGGGGATGGACGGGCAGCTGTGCGATTGCGATCCTCAAGGCTCGATGCAGCTTGCCTGGCTGCGAAACCTCTTGCATCGCCTGGCGCCACTGCTGCTTCGCCTCATCCATCTTCGCGGCAAAGCCACTTTTGTGGGGACCACCTGGAGCGGCGGTCGAGTCGATCATGCGTATCAACTGGCCGGAACCGGGGACGACCATCGTCTGCACGGGCATCCGTTTTCCATTCGCAAGCACAAGTTCGTCGAACGAAATCTGAATCGGACGTGCAGGCGAAAAATCCGCATTCAGGATCGAAAACGTGAGCAATTTTCCACCGGGACTGCCGATCTTCGCAATGTGTCCCTGAACCTGTGTGCCCACCGGAAGAACGAGCTGATCGAAGGCATAGACCGGCTGCATCAGGTGCCCCTCAATCGGTTGTCCAATTTTCTTCACTCGGACTTCTCGGTCCAGCGCAACCTGCAGCGGCGTTCCCGCAGGCAACGTCAATGTCATGGTCTGGGTGTCGCGATTACTACCAGCGTGGGCACCCGAAGAAGGACTAGGTGACAACGAAGCCTGCGACCTGGCTTGAGTTGCAAGGAACGCGGCAAGCAGAATGGTGACAACCCAGCGGACCTTTTCACGCGGAGACCTCACAATGGTGTGGAGGCGGTCTACTGGCGTACTTAGGCGTAGATTGCGCCCGGCTTGTTCCTTACCGAGGCGAGAGGAAGAAATAGCGTCCCGGCGATTCATCAGCAAGTCGTTCCTACGCCGGGTCAGGATCAATACCTGCTGAGAAGGGCGTATGCTTCTTGGACGTGTTGCGCATCGATTCAGCTCACGCGGTCGAGTCGCGGCACTGATAGGTTCTTGAATGCCGGAGTTAATGACGAGCATGCCTATGCAGCGTAGTCATCCACCCTTAAACGTGGCTTAAGAAATCGCGCTTTGCCGATGGAGTGTGATCTCACTCTGGTTCAATCTTAGTTATTCTGGCGCTCGGTGAATCTGGTTTTGCGCCCTACCAAAATGCGAAGAGTCTGAATCGTGGATGGGTGCCCACATCGTTGTGGAATTATGGGTGGGTCTCCTTCTTAAACTCCACAGCAATGACATGGAGTTCGGTGGTGCCGACATTCTCGAGCGTGTGCAGCGCCAGCGGCGGAGACCACAGCGCAGTCCCCGGCAGAATGGCAGGCATCGTGCGGCTGTCGAGAATGACCATACCATTCGCGTCGCGGCGCACAAAGTCAATCGAGCTAAGAATGTAAAGAGTGCCCGGCCAGGGATGCCTGTGCAGCGCAGTCATTTCTCCGGGCCCAATGGAGGTATCGAGCACGCGCACCGATTCATTCTCAAACAGCAGCTTGTGGTGCTGCGGAGCTGCCATAAGCGCGTCGAATGCGTCGAAATCTTCTTGCTGGTTCACGGCCAAAAATCACTTTGACCATGGCGGCACTACACCCGTCATGCGCGCGTAAGCCACCAGCTGCCCCATGTGCTCGTTGGCGTGAACGAGGATGCGGAGATACATACCGTCAACGGTCGCATTGTGCCCTTCGACATTTACTCTGAGCGCAAGATGTTTGGGATCTTCCGCCAGGTGCGCCTGCTTCACAGCATCGAGCGAACGCTTCAGCCAGGCAATCACTTCCGGCTTCGACGTGACGGTCTTTTCAGCGTCCTCTTTTAGATCGGGAGGCATCTTAGGCCCGGTGACGCTCAAGAGCCAGAAATTCGCCATTATGATGTGCATGTAGACTTCGCTGGTGGAGCGCACGCCTGGCGCAGGCCGCCACGCGAACTTGTCCGCGGGAGTAGCTTCTGCCAGCGCAATCAGCTGGTTTGATACGTGCCGCCACTCGCCGTCGTACCCCGACCACAGTCCGTCGAGCGGATCCTGCGCATGCAGCTTGGTCGCGCCGAGAACAACCAGACACAGAAGAACCATGCGTAGCCTGATCACAAAGACCTCCTTGAGAGTTACGGGCCTGCTTTCAAAGATTACGCAACGGCAATGCAATGCGCTATCGGGATTTCTGACCACGGGACTGTACACTGCTGACCTGTGACCTTCCCGGGCAGCGCCGAGACAACCGCCGACCGTGCAGCTTTGCGGGCTTTTGCGCCCACGCTGATCCTGCTCGTTCTCGCCCTGCTCATCAATTACGTTGATCGCGGCAACCTCGCCCTCGCCACGCCCCTGCTGAAAGTCGAATGGGGTTTGAGCGCCTCGCAGCTTGGCCTTTTGCTCTCAGCCTTTTTCTGGACCTACACGGCGCTCCAGTTTGTGATGGGCCTGTTTGTCGATCGCTGGGGTGCGAATCGCCTGATGGCGCTAGGCTTTCTCGCCTGGTCATTGGCGACCGTGCTGACCGGTACGGCCGTGGGATTCGTCACGTTGCTGGCGATGCGCCTCCTGCTCGGCATTGGCGAATCGGTGATGTTTCCCGCCAGCTCAAAGATTCTTGCGCAGCATCTCCCCGAGCACGCTCGCGGATTCGCCAACGGACTCATGAATGCGGCGATGCGCTGGGGTTCGGCCATCGGAACCCTCGGCGGAGGTTTGCTGATAGCGGCCTATGGCTGGCGATTGACATTTGTCGCGATTGGCATTGTGAGTCTGCTGTGGCTGCCGGCGTGGTGGCATTGGAAGGCGCCGGCGCAGCCAGCGACCGGCTCTGGCGCCGGCACCGGAGGATTTTCAGCGATCCTGCGGAAACGCGCTTTCTGGGGTGCGGCCTTGGGCCATTTCTGCGCGAATTACCTGGTCTACTTCCTGATGAGCTGGCTGCCCTACTACCTCGTTCACGAACGCCATTTATCGATGGCGGCGATGTCGGTTGCGGCGGGTGCCTTATGGGTAGTCGATTCGCTCACCTCGATTGCCACGGGGACACTCACTGACTTTTGCATCCGTCGCGGAGCCACTCCAACCTTTGCGCGAAAGTGGGCCATGGCTCTGGGATTTTCGCTTGCAGGCGTCTCGCTCATGGGTTGCGCAATCGCCAGCGAGCGCACCTATCTCCCTTGCCTCATTGCGTGTGCTCTGGGATCCGGTGCCGCCAACGCCGGCACATTCGCTTTCGCGCAGACACTCGCGGGGCCGCACGCCGCGGGCAGGTGGGTGGGCCTGCAAAACGGCATCGCCAACATGGCAGGAGTCATCGGTCCGGCGCTCACCGGATTCCTCGTCGACTGGACCGGACACTTCGCCGTGGCCTTCGCCGTAGCCGCGGTCTTCACACTGGGTGGGGCGTTTGCGTGGTGTGCGGGTGTCGATAAACTACAAGCGGTGAACTGGGACTAATGCTGGATATCACTCTCAACTCTCAGAAAATGATGGCCCTGCATGAGCCTTTCATGCAGGGCCGAGCTGAAAGCTGACTGCTGAAAGCTGTTTGCTCCTTCAGCGTGTCTTGGCCACTTCCTCCACCGTCACCGGATCGAGAAACGGCATGCTCGCCCGCAGCTTTTTGCCGACAATTTCGACGGGGTGCTTGGCTTCGGCTTCACGGAACGCCATGAATTCTTTGCGGCCGGAATTCTGATCGGCGAGGAAACGCTTCGCAAATGCGCCGTTCTGAATTTCGGTAAGAATAGCCTTCATCGCCTTGCGGCTTTCATCGTTGATCACGCGCGGCCCGCTCACGTAGTCGCCCCACTCCGCCGTGTCTGAGATCGAATAGCGCATATAAGCCAGGCCGCCGCGATAGATCAGATCGACAATCAGCTTCAACTCATGCAGCACTTCAAAATACGCGCTCTCCGGTTGATACCCAGCTTCCACAAGCGTCTCGTATCCAGCCTTGATCAGCGCGCTCACTCCGCCGCACAGCACCGCCTGCTCGCCGAAGAGGTCCGTTTCGGTCTCCTCCTTGAACGTGGTCTCCAGCACTCCGGCGCGCGTGCAGCCAATCCCCTTGAGGTAGCTGAGATTCAACGCATGGGCCTTGCCGGTGGCGTCCTGGTGCACGGCAATCAGCCCAGGAATGCCGCCGCCTTCAGTGAAAACTTCGCGCACCCGATGCCCCGGACCCTTCGGCGCGGCCATGCCCACGTCAATGCCTGCCGCCGGAGTAATGGTCTTGAAATGAACGTTGAAGCCGTGGGCGAAAAGCAGCATTTTGCCGGCAGAAAGATTCGGCCCGATTTCCTCGGCATACAACTTGGCCGCAGTCTGATCGGGGACGAGAACCATGACAACGTCGGCCCACTTTACGACGTTGGGAACCGTGTCCACTTCGAGTCCGGCTTTCTGTGCCTTGGCGATGGACTTTGAGTTCGCTGCGAGGCCCACCTTCACCTCGACTCCGGAATCCTTCAGATTCAAAGCGTGAGCATGTCCTTGCGAACCGTAGCCAATGATGCCCACTTTCTTGGCTTGAATGAGGGAAAGGTCAGCGTCGTGATCGTAATAGGTTTTAGCCATGATGATCTTGTTTTTCCTTTGCGTGCGTTGTGTTTTTCAAAATCGTGCAGTCGGAGACTGCAGTCCAACCACCGGAACTTTCGCGTATCAGGGCACGACTTCAGTCGTGCCGAATCGAACCGCAAGAATAACGGACTTCAGCCCCTGGGGAACAACCTCAACTACGCCTTCACAAATGTCGTGGTGCCGCGCCGGGTCCGTTCGCGCAGCTGGCACTCCCGCAACTGATCGGCAAGTGCCTCGAGGTGCGGTACGCCATAGATCGAAAAGTTCTCAAGCTCGGCGTCGGAAGAGAAGAGGTGCAGGGACGACTGCCCGAGAAGCCTGCTGCCGATTGGCTTGCGCAACTCGAAGTGATCGATGCGGAAGAGTTCCAGCGACTCCTGCACCTTGGAAAGGAAACCCCGCTCAAACTTGATCCGCTGAGTCGTGATGCGATAGAACACGCGCCGGCTCTTGATGAAGTAAAAAAAGCAGATGACAAGGCAGGCGATCAGGAAAGCGAGGGCGAGATATAGGGCGTACTGATCGTTCTGCTCGATGTACCCCTTTGCCATGGCGTATCCAATTCCGGCGGTGATGGCGGCGACAATAAGAAACGGCGTCAGCTGGCCGACCGTATAGATCAATGCCGGGTGACCGACGAACAAGTCACGCTCCGCTTCTACGTCTTTCGCCGTGGCGTAGTTGGCCAGGTCGGTATTGCAGAAGCGGCACTTGATGGCTGCGGCCTTGATGGTTTCTCCGCAAACTGGGCAGGCTTTGCTATCTGGGTCCATGATGTTCATCCTTCCAGTGAGAATACCAATGCAACCTTACCGCCGACAGTTGAATAAGCACAACTACGCTGGCTCGATGTCCGCAGCTTCATCTGCCGCATCTTCCGTGACGTCCCCTGGCAGCGCACTTTCATCTGCAGCCGTGCCCATTGCCTTCAGCACGCTTGACGTATGATGGCCGCGGCGCATCGTCATTTTGCCGCTGCGGCAGATTTCAAGAATACGACCATCGTCTTCACGCAGCACTTCGATCAGACCTTCGATCTTGCTTTCAACACCGGTCATCTCGATCATCAACGATTCCGAAGTAAGGTCGACAATGCGGGCACGGAACACCTCGACGAGGTCAAAGATCTGGGCACGGTTGCGCGGCGATGCTGCCACCTTGATGAGCGCGAGTTCACGTGTCACATTGGGAGCCTTGGCGATATCGTCCACGTCGACAACGTTCTCGAGCTTGAAGAGGCTGGCACGAATGCGATGCCCCGCCTCCTCCGATGCCTCGCAAACCAGCGTCAGACGCGACAGTCCCGGACGCTCGCTGCGCCCCACGGTAAGCGAACTGATGTTGATGTTCAACCGCCGAAACAACGAAGCCACGCGCGTCAACACGCCCGGCAAATCCTCAACGTATGCGACAAATGTATGCAACATAAAAAGCCTTTCAAGTGAAAAAGTGAACAGGTGAATGAGTGAAGAAGTGGATGAGTGAAGAAGTGAACGAATATGTCTCGTCTTCACCCTTTCTGTTCTTGACTGATTCACTCTTTCACTCACTTCTTCACTGTCTTACTCATCATCCGCCGACTCAACCAGCGGATTCTTGCCCGGCCGGCGAATCATCTCATGCAGCGCACTCCCTGCGGGGATCATCGGGTATACCGAGTCTTCCTTCTCCACCATGAAATTCAGGAGGAATGACCCAGGTGCGTTGCGCGCTTCATTCACCGCCTCGGCAAGCTCGGTTCGCGTCGTCACTGCTCGTCCGCCAATGCCGTGCGCGTCTGCGAGCTTCACAAAGTCGGGACTCACCAGCGGCGTGGCTTCATAGTTGCTCTCGTAGAAGAACTCCTGCCACTGGCGCACCATGCCGAGGTAGCCATTGTTAATGATGGCGATGTTGATCTTGATCTTCTCTTGCACGATCGTGGACAACTCCGCCGCCGTCATCTGGAATCCGCCATCGCCGGCGATCACCCATACTTCCTTGTCGGGGCACGCCATCTTCGCGCCAATCGCCGCAGGTAATGCGAATCCCATTGTTCCCAGGCCGCCGGACGTCACCAGCGAGCGCGGCTTTTCATGGTGGAAATACTGCGCCTCCCACATCTGGTGCTGGCCCACATCGGTCACCACAATCGCGTTGCCGCCGGTGATGCGCCACAAGTCATGCATCACGTGGGCCGCATAGAGGTGCCCCGAATCTGGCAGGTTCTTGATGTCGCGGACCGACACTGCACCCTTACTCGATTCAATCGTCTTGAGCCACGCCGAACCATCGCGCCCTGCGATGCGCGGCAACAACTCCTCCAGCACCGCGCGCAAATCGCCCACGAGCGCCACATCAACCTTCACGTTCTTATTGACTTCAGCAGGATCGACTTCAATGTGAATCTTCTTCGCCTTTTGCGCATAGCTGCTCAGCGTGCCCGTCACACGATCGTCAAAGCGCATTCCACATGCGATCAGAAGGTCTGCCTCCTGAATCGCCGTGTTCACCCACGACTCGCCGTGCATGCCCATCATGCCGAGGTTCAGCGGATGCGAGGCAGGGAAGTTGCCCAGCCCCAGCAGCGTCAATGCCACCGGAATCTGCGCGCGCTCCGCCAGCGTCTGCACCTGCTCCATCGCGCCTGACTCCGAAACACCGTGCCCGGCAAGGATCACTGGCCGCTTCGCATTCTTGATCAGCTCCGCCGCATGCTTCAGCCCACTCTCTTCCACGTGCAGCATGGGATGCGGACGATACGGCCGCGGCTGGGCAGCCTCAAAGTCAAAAATCGCCGAGCCCTGCTGCGCATCCTTCGTAATGTCGACCAGCACCGGACCGGGCCGTCCGCTCTGCGCGATTTGGAAGGCGTAGCGAATCGCGTGCGCAATATCGTCGGCCTTGTTGACGAGAAAGTTGTGCTTCGTCACCGGCAGCGTGATACCCGTGATATCCACTTCCTGGAAAGCATCTGTTCCCAGCACCTTGCTTGAAACATTGCCGGTGATGCACACCATCGGAATCGAATCGAGCATCGCCGTCGCAATGCCGGTCACGAGATTGGTTGCGCCTGGACCGCTTGTCGCCATCGCTACGCCGACTTTGCCGGAGGCGCGCGAATAGCCGTCGGCCATGTGCGCCGCACCCTGCTCGTGCCGGACGAGCACGTGATGGATGGGAAATTTGCGCAGCGCGTCATACACCGGCAGAATGGCTCCGCCCGGGTATCCGAATACCGTGGATACACCTTCGCCCACCAGCGTTGCCCATACGATCTCTGCGCCGGTAAGGCGCGTCGGCGTGGTGAGGTGGCTCTCTGCGGATTGCGTCTTTGCATTGCTTCCCATGATCTACTCTCCTCGCTAGCTTCCAGCTCTTTTTCTGATCACTGTTCACTGACCACTGTGCACTGCTCTACGTCGTTGCCCCATGCGAGGCGCTCGTTACGCGATCGACATACTTGCGAAACACACCGGCGGGCCAGCGCAGCGCCGGCGGTTTGAAATCCTTCAGCCGCTTCGCCATCTCTTCAGCGCTGATCTCCACATCCAGCGTGCGCTTCTTGATGTCGAAAGAAATGATGTCGCCTTCACGCACCGCTGCAATTGGTCCGCCAACGAAAGCCTCCGGCGCAACATGCCCTGCGGTAAATCCGCGCGTTGCCCCGCTGAATCGTCCGTCCGTAAGCAGCGCAACGGTGTGGCTCAGTTCAGGATGTCCGCTGACCGCAGCCGTCACTTGCAGCATCTCGCGCATGCCAGGGCCGCCCTTCGGCCCTTCGTAGCGAATTACCAGCACATCGCCCGGTTTGATCCTGTCGCCCTGCACCGCGGCAAAGCAGTCTTCCTCTGAATCAAACACGCGCGCCGGCCCGCGATGTTCATAGCGATCAGCCGCCGCAATCTTCATCACGCAGCCCTCCGGCGCAAGATTTCCTTTCAGAATTACCAGGCCACCGGTCGCCTTGATGGGATCCTCGAAGGTCTTGATCACGACTTGTCCAGGCGTCTCCACGGCCAGCGCCGCTTCTTCTGCAAGCGTGCGCCCACTGATCGTCAACGTCGAACCATCCGCGTGCCCCGCGTCGATCAGGCGCTTCGCAAGCAGCCGCGAGCCACCCGCCGCCTGAAAGTGCGACGCCATGTACTTGCCCGCCGGAACCAGATCGCAGATGAACGGCGTCTTCTTCGAGATCGCGTCGAAGTCGTCAATCGAAAGCTCGATGCCCATTTCGTGCGCAAGGGCCAGCAGGTGCAGCACAGCGTTGGTCGATCCGCCACTGGCTGCAACGCTTGCAATCGTATTCACAATTGATTTCTTCGTAATGATCTGCGAAGGCCGGCGATTTGCACGAACCGCTTCCATCAGCATGCGCCCCGCCTCGCGAGTCGCCGCATGCTTGTCCTTATCGGTCGCAGGAACGCCGGAGAGCTGCATCGGCGAAATCCCAAGCATCTCGCCGCTCATGGCCATCGTGTTCGCGGTGAACTGGCCGCCGCACGCACCCGCGCCCGGACAGGCGTTCGCTTCCAGCGCTTCAAGACCCGCAGCATCGATCTTGCCCGCCGCGAATGCGCCAATGCCTTCGAATACATTCTGAATCGTGATGTCGATACCGTTCAGCTTTCCCGGAGCGATGGACCCGCCGTAAAGCATCATTCCCGGAATATCGAGCCGGCACAGCGCCATAATGATGCCCGGCATATTCTTGTCGCATCCGCCGATTCCCACTAGCCCGTCAAACAAATTCCCGCGTGCAACTAGCTCGATCGAGTCGGCAATCACTTCGCGCGACACCAGCGACGCCTTCATCCCCTGCGTGCCCATGGTGATGCCGTCGGAGATGGTGATCGTGTTGAACTCCATCGGCGTGCCGCCGGCTTCGCGAATGCCTTCTTTCAGCGCCTCGGCTACTTCGTGCAGATGCACATTGCAGGTGCCGATTTCGGTCCATGTATTCGCGATGCCGATGATCGGCTTGTGCAGATCGTCCTTTGCAAATCCGGATCCGCGTAAATAGGAGCGCGCAGCCGCGCGGCTTGGGCCCTCAGTCAACGGAATACTGTGTCGCTTGCCTTCGATGGTCATGTGCTCTCTTCGTTCGCTAGTAGTCAGTTGTCAGTGGTCAGTGGCGTCCCAGATTACTTAGCCTTCAGCCAGCCGGCTTCATCGTGTTTGGCTTCGAATGCGTCCAACTCCGCAGCGTGCCGCAGGGTAAGGCCAATATCGTCGAGGCCTTCCATCAGGCAGAACTTGCGGAAGGGATCGACTTCAAACGTTGCCTTGAATCCGCGATCGTCCGTTACCGTCTGGTCTTCGAGTGAAACGGTGAGTTTGTAATTCGGAATGTCTTTTGCGTTTTGGAGGAGCGTTCCTACTTCTTGCTCCGTCAGGCGGGCCAGCACGATTCCGTTTTTGCCTGCATTTGAAAAAAAGATGTCGGCGAAAGTCGGAGCAATCACCACGCGAAAGCCGTAGTCGCTCAGCGCCCACGCGGCATGTTCGCGGCTCGATCCGCAGGCGAAATTTTTGCCGGCAATCAGAATCTGCGCGCCCTTGTAGCGCGGATCGTTGAGAACGAAATCCGGATTTTGTTCGCCCGATGCCGTCCGCCGCCAGTCGAAAAATAGAAATTCGCCGTAGCCGGTGCGTTCGATGCGCTTCAAAAACTGCTTCGGAATAATCTGGTCCGTATCGACATTGGTGCGGTCCAGAGGAGCTGCGATTGAGGTTATTGTCTTGAACGGTTCCATCAGGCTTCGACCTCCTCGCGGACTTCCCAATTTCTGAATATCGACGAAGTGTCCGGCGATCGCCGCCGCTGCCGCCATCTCAGGCGACACAAGGTGCGTGCGTCCGCCGCGTCCCTGCCGGCCTTCAAAGTTGCGGTTGCTCGTCGATGCGCACCGCTCGCCCGGCGCAAGAATGTCAGGATTCATGCCGAGGCACATCGAACATCCCGGCTCGCGCCAGTCAAATCCGGCCTCCTTGAAAATCTTGTCCAGGCCTTCTTCCTCTGCCTGCGCCTTTACCTGCTGTGAACCCGGCACCACCATCGCGCTGACATGATTTGAGACCTTGTGTCCCGCCGCAATCTTCGCCGCCGCGCGCAGATCTTCAATGCGAGAATTCGTACAGGATCCGATGAACACGCGATCGATGGCGACCTCTGCCAGCGGGGTGCCCGGCTTCAGGTCCATGTATTCGAGCGCGCGCTCGAGGCCCTTTCGCTCTTGCTCGTCTTTAACCGCGGCGGGATCCGGAACCGCGGATGTAATCGGAGCCACCATGCCGGGGTTCGTTCCCCAACTCACGTAGGGAACCAGCGTTGCCGCATCGATCACCAGCTCGCGATCAAACTTTGCACCGGGATCGCTGGGCAGCTTGCTCCACTCGCGCACTGCGGCGTTCCAGGCTTCTCCCTTCGGACCGAATCTGCGCCCTTCGAGGTAGGCAAACGTCGTCTCGTCGGGAGCGATCATGCCTGCGCGCGCACCGGCCTCGATGCTCATGTTGCAGATCGTCATGCGGCCTTCCATCGAGAGCGCGCGAATCGCCGAGCCCGCATATTCCACCACGCAGCCCGTCGCGCCATCGGTGCCGATTTTTCCGATGATGGCGAGGATGATGTCCTTCGCCGTCACGCCCTGTGGAAGCTTGCCTTCGACGGCGATACGGAAAGTCTTCGGCTTCGATTGCGGCAGCGTCTGCGTGGCCAGCACGTGCTCCACTTCACTGGTGCCGATGCCGAATGCCAGCGCGCCGAACGCTCCATGCGTCGACGTATGCGAGTCGCCGCACACAATCGTCATGCCCGGCTTGGTGATGCCGAGTTCCGGTCCAATTACGTGCACGATGCCTTGCTCGCGCGAGTTCACGTCATACAGCTCAACACCGAAGTCCGCGCAGTTCTTGCGCAGCGCGTCGATCTGCGTGGCGGCAATCTGATCGAGGATATGCAGGCGGCCTTCGATCGTGGTCGGCACATTGTGATCCACTGTGGCGATGCAACGGTCGGGCCGGCGCACCTTGCGCCCGGCCAGCCGTAATCCTTCAAACGCCTGCGGAGAAGTGACCTCGTGCAGCAACTGCAGATCGATGTAGAGCAGCGTCGGCTCGCCTTGCGGTTCAGCGACAACATGCTGCTCCCAGACCTTTTCGAACAATGTTTTGGGTGTGCTACTCATCAGTTCCTCTAGGCCTTCAGCTCTCAGCCGTCAGCCGTCAGCTTTCATCTGTGTTCGGGTGATCGATGCAGAATCACCAGGATTAAGCAATTCGACTTCTGTCGGCGCTTGCCACGATCAAGCTAAGAGCTGACGGCTGAAAGCTGTGTTTTAACCGTCTCCCTAACCTTCGCGCCCATCTCCTTCGTCGACAGCACCGGGAACCCCTGCGGATTCGCGCGCGCGAGATCCGGAGTGCGGAAGCCCAGTTCCAGAACCTTGCGGACGGACGATTCAATCGCCGCGGCCTCGGCTTCAAGGCCGCCGGAGTGCCGCAGAATCAGTGCGGCCGTGAGAATCGCGCCCAGCGGATTCGCCAGCCCCTTGCCCGCAATATCCGGAGCCGATCCATGTACCGGCTCGTACAGATTCACCTTGCCGCCAATGGTGGCCGAAGGCAGCATGCCCAGCGATCCGGTAATCACTGCCGACTCGTCGCTGAGAATGTCGCCGAAAAGATTCTCCGTAAGCACCACGTCGTAGTTGCGCGGCTGATTCATCAGGTGCATCGACATCGCATCGACATACTGATGCTCGACCGTCACGTCGGGAAACTCAGCGGCAACCTCATTCACCGTCGCGCGCCACAGTTGCGAAACTTCCAGCACGTTGGCCTTGTCTACGCTGGTCAGCTTCTTGCGCCGCTTCATTGCCAGCTCAAACGCGATGCGCGCCACGCGAGCCACTTCCTCGCGCGTATAGCGCATGGTGTTCCAGGCTTCGCCGGTCGTCTTGTTCCACTCCCGCGGTTGTCCAAAGTAGAGACCGCCGAGCAGTTCCCGCACGAATAAAATATCGGCGCCATCAATGATCTCCGGACGCAGGGGACTATTGACCGCCAGTTCTTTGAATGCAAAAGCAGGCCGGAGATTCGCAAATCCACCCAGCGCCGCGCGCAACTGCAGCAGGCCGGCTTCAGGCCGTTTGTCCGGGGGCAGGGAATTGAATTCGTTGCCACCTACCGCGCCCAGCAGCACGGCATCGCTTGCAAGCGCCGCTTCCAGCGTGTCCTTGGGCAGTGGCGATCCATCCTTCACAATCGCCACGCCGCCAATGCGCTTTTCTTGAATATGGATAGAGTGGCCGCCCAGTTCCGCCACTTCGCGCAGCACTGCGACAGCTTCGTTGGTGACTTCAGGCCCGATGCCGTCGCCGGCAGTGACAAGTATCTTCAGGTGCATTCTTAATCCAGTCGTCAGTTATCAGTTGTCGGTGACCGAAGACAATCAGTCCAGTTCGGCTACCGGTTCATGCTTCCGGTCGCGAATCGGATCGGGCAGAATTCCGATCAAGTCCTGGTCGTAAATATTCTTTTTGCGATCGGCCAGCGCAACAAAGCGGTAGTACACCTGCTGCAACTCTTCGCGCGAGATCGTATAGCCAAGATGTTCCAGCCGATGCCGCAGCGCCGCGCGTCCGCTGTGCTTGCCCAGCACCAGGTTCGTCTTCGATACACCCACCAGCGAAGGCGTCATGATTTCGTAGCAGAGCGGATTCGCCAGCATGCCGTGCTGGTGAATTCCCGACTCATGCGCAAATGCATTCGCGCCCACAATCGCCTTGTTCGGCGATGGCTTGAAGGTGATGATCTGCCCCAGCACCTCGCTGGTGGGATAAAGCTGGTCGAGCCTGATGTTGGTCGTTACGCCGTAGCGCTCACCACGCACATGCAGCGCGGCGGCGATCTCTTCGAGCGACGCGTTGCCCGCGCGCTCGCCAATGCCGTTGATGGTGCACTCCACCTGCCGCGCGCCGGCAGTGATCGCAGCCAGCGAATTTGCCGCAGCCAGACCCAGGTCATCGTGGCAATGCGATGAAAGAATGATGTTCTCTGCATCGACGGCCGGGATTCGCTCGCGCACTTCGCGGAACATCTGCCCGTATTCTTCCGGCGTCGAGTAGCCTACGGTGTCCGGCATGTTGATCGTGGTCGCGCCCGCTTCGATGGCTACGCGCACGATTTCGACGAGGAAATCACGATCCGACCGGGTCGCGTCTTCGGGCGAGAATTCAACGTCTTCAACAAACGTTCGCGCCAGCCGCACCGACTCCGCCGCCTGGTCCAGTGCCTGCTGCCGGCTCATCTTCAGCTTGTACTCAAGATGCAGATCGCTCGAGGCCAGAAAGACGTGGATGCGCGACCGCTCCGCGAATTGCAGCGCGCGGGCCGCCATCTCGATGTCTTCTTTTTTGGCGCGGGCGAGGGAAGCGATGCGCGGCTTGCGCACGGCCTGCGTGATCGTCGCAATCGCGGCGAAGTCGCCCTCCGAAGCCATCGCAAAACCGGCCTCGATGATGTCGACGCCCAGATCTTCAAGGGCATGCGCCATGGTGAGTTTTTCCTGCGTGGTCATGCTGCAGCCAGGAGACTGCTCGCCGTCGCGCAGAGTGGTGTCGAAGAATGCAACGTGATTTGAATTGTTCATCGTGTTCACGCCTGCCGGGGAAGACGTTTCCTTAACCCTTTTATTTTCTCGCATCCTGGCGATATAACGCAAAGTTATTCTTTTTGGGGAACCTATTACAATTGCTTATGAAGCAGTGAACAGTGAAGCAGTGATGCAGTGAAGCAGTGAAGCAGTGAATAGTGAACAGAGATGGGCCGGATGGGCGCCTGCACTGGGATAGTTGGATGATCAGATCTGCGTGCGCGACGCATGTCAATCGTAATTAGCCCGCGCATACGGCCGGTTTCAATCTGTTTCGTCCATCTTGTCCACTGACCACTGACCACTGACCACTCCAGCGCCGGAGGCGCCATGGAACTCTCTCAACTCGAAACTTTTCTTGCCGTTGCCGAGGAGCGCAGCTTCTCCCGCGCTGCCGTCCGGCTGCATCGCACCCAGCCCGCTATCAGCCAGGTCATTCGCAAGCTGGAAGCCTCGTTGGGCGAAACACTCTTTGACCGCGCTGCCCGCGACGGTTCGCTCACCGCGTCCGGCGAGCTGCTGCGCGACTATGCGCAGCGATTACTGGCATTGCGCCGCGAAGCCTCCAGCGCGCTCGACGAGCTGAAGAGCCTCGAGCGCGGTCGCCTGCAACTGGCTGCCAACGAATACACCTGCATGTACCTGCTCCGGGCCATCGACCAGTTTCGCCACCAGTTTCCTGAAATCGGCATCTCGGTACACCGCATGCTGGCCAGCCGCATTGCCGAGGAACTGAGCCTGCGCACCTTCGAAATCGGCGTCACCTCGTTCCGGCTCGATCCGGAAAAATTTCGCACCATCGCGGTCTACAACGACAGTCTGGCGTTTATCGTCAGTCCCAAACATCGGCTCGCCAAGGCTTCCCGCGTTTCCATTAACGATCTGGGCAAAGAGAACTTCATCGCCCACAACGTCACATCGCCCCTTCGTCGCAAGGTCATCGAGGCTTTCCAGCGCTACCGTACGCCGCTCAACATGGGCATCGATTTGCCCACCATCGAGGCTATCAAGCGCTTTGTCGCCATGGGAAACGGAGTAGCGCTTGTCCCGCACCTCACCATCGCCCACGAACTCGAAGCCGGCGAACTGGTGCGCGTCACGGTCGACGAACTTGAATTCAAGCGAGTACTGCGGCTGGTCCATCGCCGTCAGTCGTCGCTTTCCTACGCCGCCCAGGCTTTTCTGCGCACCGTGCGCGATCTGGCCCAGAAGCACGGACCGCCCTACTACTACCACGTCGAGCGAGCGGGATGACAAAAGCGGGAACAGGTTTAGGGATGGAGAGCAGGTAGCGGGAAACGAGGATGGCGACGAATCCCTGGTCCTTAATCGCCGGTCCCTATTCCCTGTACTTGAACGATTCCCATTCAGCGAGCGGTGCGTCTATTGACTTAGATCATTCCGAGTCAGCCGCTTCCGCCTGCAACCCGCTCTGGCCATTTACAATGCTGAGAGCGGCGCGTGGGGGAATCCGGCGCGCTCTAATCAACAACCTGGTTGCCAGCCGGACGGTTGAGCAGTCGTGAGGTTCAAGACCGAATGAAGAAGATCGCCCAAATTGTCTTTCTGCTGGCCGTGTGCGTAGCAGCGGGCCGCGCTCAGGAGAGCCGGCAGGATATCAGCATAAGTGGAACGAGCTTGATCGAGCCGTTTAAGGCGTCCTCCACCGATGTGCAGGTTCACTCCAACGCTGCGTTATGGTGCGTTGGTCAGTTACCGCTTCATGCTTACTCCAAATAGCGCGCTTGAAGTCAATTATGGAATCACTTACCAGAACAAGATCAACTACTACGTGAACCCGAATCACTACCAGGTCAACACCCGCACACAGGAGATTTCAGCGGCCTTTGTGCGCAGTTTCACCTACAAGAAGTTCAATCCATTTGTAGAGGCCGGCCCTGGCGCGTATATCTTCCTGCCGATTCGCAACTCTGGCACCACCAATATTGACGTGAAGCAGCAGACATCGATCGGTGGGCTCTATGGTGGCGGCATCGCCTATGAAATCAGCCCGAGCTTCGATATCCGCGCAGAGTATCGCGGCTTCGTGACCAAGGTGCCCACGTTCGGCGATAGCCAGTTCAATACCAATCGCTGGTACAACATCTACAATCCCGTCCTTGGCGTGGCGTACCACTTCTAAAGACAGGGACCGTTCAGACCGAAAAGGGATGGCAGGTGCCATCCCTTTTTCATCTCCGAATCCTGCGATCCACAACAACAAAATGGGCTTGAGGGAGATCGACCTGCTTTCCTTATAGTCCCTGGTCCCGAGTCCTGTCTTTTCCCCGCCTCCCGGTACCGTCCAAGTTCCTTCACCATCGCGCAATGAGGCTTCAGCGCCGCGATTGTCTGTTCCTTCCTGCGACGAGCGCAACTGGCAGTCGACATAGAAGACGTACTCCCACGGCTTTCCTTGAACAGGCCGCGATTCGATCTTGGTCAGGTTGGTTCCCGTAGCGGAAAGCGCATTCAGTGCTGCCACCAGCGACCCGGGACGGTTCTCCACTGAAAACGCAAGGCTGGTTTTGTTGGCATCGGCATCAAACCAGGCTTCCTTTGTGCGCCGCACCAGAAAGAAACGCGTGAAGTTCTCTGGATTGTCCTCGATATTCGCCTGCAAAATCTGCGCGCCATAGTAGTGAGCAGCGGCTTCGCTCGCAATTGCCGCTGCGTGCCGGTCACGCAATTCCACCAGCTGCTTCACGCTTCCCGCCGTGTCGTAAAAGGCGAACGACTCCATCCTGGGATGAGCCGCAAGAAAGCGCCGGCACTGCGCCAGGGCCACGGGATGCGAAAACACGCGATCGATGTCTTCCAGCGTCGATGCAATCCCGATCAGGTTGTGCCGGATGCGCAGTTGAGATTCGCGCACCACCGTTACGTCATGCTGCAGAAGAAGGTCAAAGTGCTCCAGAACCGATCCAGCCAGGCTGTTCTCAATCGGAATGACCGCGCCGTCGACCGATCCATCCGCCAGCGCATGTGAATACGTCGGCCGACACGGTGCAGGGAACGATCATTGCTTCCGGCAGCATCGCCAGCGTTGCTTCGTGACTGAACGAGCCCGGTTCTCCCTGGATGGCAATCTTCATTCCAGCGTCAGTTTCTCTTTCCTTCATGCCTGTCACTCGTGTCCCAACCGGCGATTCGGCAGATTGCTTCCTCGCACCATACCATAGCTCCACGGATGCCCTTTTTGACTTTTCATGCACGATTGCGCCGTCTACCTCCGCAGCCAGATATCGGCGGCCACAAATACCAGGAAAACCATGGCGATCACGCCGTTCATGGTGAAGAATGCGGCATTCAGTCGCCGCATATCCCGGGGCGAAACAATGGAGTGCTCATAGGCCAGCAGCAGCCCCGCTGCTGCAACCCCCAGCCAGCCTGCGGCACCGAAATTGAACAGGTAGCCGAACCAGATCAGCAGCCCCAGCATGGCCAGGTGCATCCCCCGCGCTATCCAGAAAGCGGCTGGCACGCCCATTGCCTGCGGAATGCTGTGCAAGCCCGCCTGCCGATCGTGCTCGAAATCCTGACAGGCATACAGGACATCGAATCCGCCTACCCACAACATCACGGCGGCCGTGAGCACCACGATGCGCGGGTCGAGGCTGCCGCGCACCGCAATCCATGCAGCCGAAGGCGCCAGACCGAGGGCGAGGCCCAGCACCAGGTGCGACCAGCGCGTGACTCGTTTCATATAGCTGTAGCCGAGCAGGACAACGAGCACAAACGGCGCGAGATATAGCGTCAGCCGATTCAATTCGGCCGAGGCAATCACAAATCCCAGCCCCATCAGTACCGTGAATCCCGGCCACAAATCCCCGTGACAACTGTCCCGCGGGAATTGCCCGCGAACTCGTTCTGGGATTGGCCGCATCAAGGTCCGCATCAGCCCAGCGATTGAAGGCCATTGCGCACGAGCGCGCCGTGACCATCGCGACCAGGATCCAGGCCAGCGTACGCCAGCCGGGCGCCCCGTGGCTCGCCAGCAACACGGCGGTCAGCGCAAAGGGCAACGCGAAGATCGAGTGTTCCCACTTGATCATCTCCAGCGTTGTCCGTGTTTTCGCGGCCAGGCCCATCGCGTTGTAACTCCATCATCTAGTTTAATGGAGCGCTGCCTGTTCCCAGGAGTTGTAACTTTTATAGCCGACGATCAGCCCTCAAAACACTGCTCGAAGGCCAATAACGAGGCCCTCACTCGCCGTCATGCTGAGCGCAGCGAAGCATCTGCGGCTGCATTTCATCACGTCCAAGTTGGCGGTGAAAGTCCCATATTCCGGAATGTCCTTTCGCGTTGTCATCCTGACGCGAAGCGGAAGGATCTGCGGTTGTTCTCCCCGTCACAGCCAATACATTTCGGAACAAGTACGATGCCATCGATGGATGAAAGCAGCTACTTTACTTACATCATGGCGAGCTGTAGCCAGACGCTCTACGTCGGTGTCACCGGCGACCTTCTCAAACGTGCTTTCTAGCACGGGTGGAAGGAAAACGAGGGTTGCAAGCGAGTACAACTTGCGATCGACAGCTCTTTCGAGAAATACAGGAACATCGCGGAAATGCAAAAGTTTTGGTGCTACGGCGCCGCCCAGAGGAGAAGAGCTCTCTTCTACGCGTCCACCTCTTCGATCGTTTTCACCAGCGGCAGCACCATGTCGACCTTGGTCACTTTGAACAGATCCATGACCCGGCTATTCGCCCCGGCCACCACCAGCTTGGCGCCCTTGGTCTGACACCGAACGTAGTGGTTCATCACCAGTCCCATCCCTGCTGAATCCATGTAGGGCACGTCCGTCAGGTCGATCACCGTCATCGGGGGTGGCTCCGAACCGCGCAGTTCGGCCTGGAGTTCGAACAGGTTGCGCAGCGTGAGTGGTCCAGACAGACAGAATACCCGTGTCCCGGGATTCTTCCCCTCTTTGCGATCGATGGTCAGCGGGCCGTCGTTCAACATAGCGACTCAAGTGTAGGGAATGGAACGAACTGTTTGATTACAGTTCTGTAAATGTCGCATGCGGCCCGAACCTCCGTCCAGTAAAAATGCTGAGAGCTGCTCGTCGCGGATTGAGGCGACGCAAGCCAGTTGCAACCCAACTTTGCACCGGCATACTTCGCTGACGCAGCCGCGCGTCACCTCCCTTCATTGCCGGGATCGAAGTTCGATTCCGGTTCACTGTTTTGGTTTTTCGCTCTCGCTCGGCTGGCCTGCTACCTGCAGATAGTTCTTAACGCTGAAGACACCCGCCACCGCGTTCGCGCGAATATACGCCGTGTCCTTGTCAGCCTTCGAATCCACCACTCCGTATAACTCGACATGCCCATTCTGCACTGAAATGCGAATCGGCTTGGCCGGGTCGATGGCGTACTTGTTCAGCGAGGGATAGGCGTAGATGGCGCGGGCGACCGCGAGCCGCGTCTGGTCGTCCATGATCGATGTTGGATCGACTTCGATCTCATCCACGACGTCTTTTACACCTGGATAGGTGGACACCAGCGCGACTGCCGAATCCTTATCGACGTCGGTACGCGCGTGACCACCAAGCGTCACCACGCCATTCTCGACGTCGAGCGAAATTGCATTGAATGCGTTGCCGTAACCCACGCGATCGTAGGTCAGTTTCTCCAGCAGTTTCGCTTTCAACTCGCTATCAGGCACACTGGGGCCGGCGACTTCAATTTCATTGCGTACCGCCGTCACGCCCTTCGCCTTGCGGACGCGATTCGCTGCGTCTTTCTTGTATTCGTAGAGGCTTACAGTTCCGGTAAGCGTGGCGATTCCGTTATCGACTGCGACCTTCACATCCTTGAACTGCGACTTGTTCAGTTTCGCCTGGGCATCGCTGGCGCCATCCTGGCCGATTCCGATTCCGGCGCCAGTCGCCGCATAGGTGGCTTGGCTAACACCAAACATACCGAGGGCGAGAGCAGCCGCGACCACGGCGGCGGGGAAAATGGATTTCGTTGCTTTCATATTCGTGCTCCTTTTTGGAGTTCTGGCTGTTGCTTGCGGTTCTGGGCGCTCAGATCGATGAGCGCAAGTGCCTTACCGCTTGCATTAGACACAGATGCGTGAGCAAAGTTACACGGCCACGTATCGTGGCACTATTTGTCGAAATCCAGATCTGGGGCTAAGCGTAAGAGGTAATGGGAGAGATGTGACGGCGTCGCCGGAAGGGGACTGTCAGGGGTGACAGGGTGTCTGCGGTGGATAAGGGCAGGCCCTATCTGAAGCGCCGCGTTGCCTTCACAACCATCGAGAAAACGCCCGACTCGTCGCGCGCCACCAGCAGCGAAACGTGCCGGTTGATCGCGATCTCGGCCTGCAGTAACTGCTGCGCCGTGGTGTCCACGTCGGTTGCGTAGGTCAGAGTCAAATTCTTGCCTAGCTGCTCTTCCACCGTGATACGCGTGGTCGAGTTGCCCAGCACGCCGAGGTAATTTGGATCCACCTTCACCGATCCCGCGCCAAACAGCTTCTGCACGCGGCTGCTTACCGTTGCATTCAGCGCGCCGCCCAGCAGGGCGTCGGTTGCCGGGTTGGTTGCAATCTGCTCCTGCTGCTGGGTGTAAAGCCGTTGCTGATCCTGTGTGCGTCCCAGCGCAAGCAGCGCTACCACGTCGGCTTCGGGGAGCGGCGGATCGCTGCGGTAGGTCACCGCCATCTGATTGACTGACCCATGCAGACCCAGCGTGATGTCATAATCCTCGACGCGCGCCGTGGCGTTCAGATCAATCAGCGGCTCGATGCGCACCGGATTCGTAAACGTAATCTCGCCGCGCTGCAGTTCGTAACGCGTGCCGGCAATGGTTGCGCTGCCCTGGGTAATCGAAACCCGCCCCAGTAGCGACGGTGTGGCTATCGTGCCGCGCAGCCGCAGATCCACGTCGCCCGCCAGCTTCGCGTATGCATTCTGAAAGTTCAGCTGCGGCGACGACTGGATGCGCACGTCGAGACGGATATGGTTGGAAGGCGCATTCTGGGGCGCGATAGGTTGCGACTTGCCGGCTTGCGCCGCCAGTGCCACAAAGTCCATCTCCGGGCTCACCGTGAAACGCGTGATCATCACGTTGCCACTTAGCAGCAGGTTGTTCTGCGTTCCCTGCAATTGCAGTTTGATGTCCGCCGCCGAACTTACGCCCTGCGGATAGCGGATACGTATCGACTTGCCCGTCAACGCCAGGTCGGCATAGATGCCGTGCTGGTAGGCAAGATATCCCGACACGCTGAGCAACCCGCCGCCGCTCATGGCCGTCAGCGACTTCACTTCCAGACGGTTCTGGTTGAACACGAGCGTCCCATGCAGCTGGCTCAGGCTGTTGGGCAAGTCCTCCAGCGCCAGCGACGCATCCTGAAAATCAATCTGCCCCGACAGATCTGGATTCTCGAGGGGTCCGTGCGCCTCCACGCGGAAAGTGGTCATACCGCGCGCTGTCAGGTCCGGATCGACCGTTTCAGCCAGCTTCAGATTGATGGTTCCATTCGCCGCAACATCCAGTTGACGCTTCCCGGTAAGGTTCAGAGTGCCTTGCACCCGCATGTCCGTCTCTTCGCCGGTCACGTGCAGCGGGTCGAGGGAGATCTTCGAGTCACCCATGCTCGCGTGAAGTCCTCCATCGCTTTTCAGGTGCACGCCTGCGATGGTCACGGCCAGCTGCTGAATGCGCGCCTCGCCGCGCATCTCTGCGGGCCGCGCCAATGGGCCTTGCACGTTCACCGTGCCCTCCAGGTCAGACTCACCTGTGAGCCCGGTGATGTGCGCCATCTCCAGCAGCGCACCGATGTTGAACTTCGCGAAGTTCAACGTCGCCTTTGTCTCGTTGTCCCCATTCAGTGCAGTCTGACCATGCGCCGTCAGATCGGCCGCCTCCAGCTGGGAAGTAATGTCCCATGTCAGCTCGTGATTCGCCGTATGCGCGACGGCGTTGAACTCTCCAAAGTGCTGGCCGCTGATTGCCAGGTCTCCCAGCGTCGCCTTTCCGTTAAGTTGCGGATCGTCGAAGGTTCCCGACCCCGCCAGCGAAAACGCAAGACTGCCCGTCATCGCCGTGGTTTGGTGGCGCAACCGGTCGATCTTCGCAATATCGATGCCGCTTCCACGCGCATCCACCTTGAACTGACGCGAGCGCAGGTCGTAGCTTCCGGAGGCCGTCACCTCGCCGGCAGCGTTGTTCAACGTGACCGACGAAAGCTGCACCACCTGCCCTGCGATCTTTCCCTGCGCACGTGCCCGGGTCAACGGCTCGCCATAGAGCGTCCCGTTGTCGAGTTGGACCCATCCATTTCCGTTCAGCGTATCGACCGGCCCATCCACCGCCATCTCGGTGCTCAGCAGCCCTGTCACCGGAAGCTTCTCCATCGATAGCGGCGCCAGGTCGTCTGCATTGACGGCACTGGCGCGCACATTTGCACGCAGCAGCGAATGCACGTCGAACAAAGGCGTGCCCGGAGCCTTCGGTGAGGGAGCTTCCGTCGCCGTGAGCGTGCCATCCACGTTGATCGACGCATCTCCGTGGCGCAGTTGCCCATGTTCAATTGCTATCCGTGACGCTGAATAGCTTCCCGTCGCATCGAGCGAATCGAAATGAAGCATCCGTGATTGAGTTGTGCCGCTGCCGGCAGGCAGTTCAATCGACAGATTCGTCGCCTGAAGATCCCCGGCCAGATGCGGATCGACCAGCGATCCTGCCCACGTTCCCTTGAAGTCCGCCTGCCCATCGAGATCCACCGGCAGCGCCGAGGTTCCGCTCTTGCCGTCCCGCGTAAGCCCAAGGTCGCGGATGATCGTATCGAAGTCATCCAGGTTGTGCGAGTGAAGCTCGATCGCGATTCCCGTCGGGCTGGTCATCGGGAAAGCGCCAAGCTGTCCGTGGGCGCTCACCTGACTGGCCGGCAGATTCACCTGCAGATTACGCAGGTCGACAGCGCCATGTCGCTGTGTATAGGTTGCGTCGATCACACCGCTCGTGGGCGCCTCTCCGGCGACGCCGCGGGCCGATGGACTCATGTTCAGGCTCGCTGTGACCGCCAAAGTATTCTGATCGCCATTGGTCCATACCGCCGTGGTCTGGCCGTTGATCCGCGCGTCCAGCCCCAGCCGTTGGAACGGAGGCTGGCTCACGATGTCGAGCACCGAATCAAGCGCGACGTCTCTGAAATGGGCGTTCACCTTCCCGTTGGTGTGCAGGTCGGTGTCGATCTTTGTTGTCGCCGGTACTGTGGCTTGTTCGTGGCTGCGGCCCTTCTTCTCGCGCTTGGGCGGCTCGGCTGCCTGTACTATTGACGCCCCTGCCAGCGGCGGAATCCAGTGATCCAGCAGCACCTCGCCCTCAAGCTGTCCTCCCGCCTTCAATCGCGCCGTCACATTCGTGATCTGCAGTCGCAGCGCGTCGGCGTGTACGTGCGCGTCAAGTCCAACGCCACGCGCCACCACGGCTGGATCGATATACGAAGCGTTGTCGACATGCACCGTGCCATCAATGCGGAACTCGCCCTTCTGGCCTGCCGCCACCAGGTTCAGCTTTGCGATTCCCTCCGGCGTAAACGGATATCCCAGCGCCGGCTCCATCAGCTTCAAGTCCAGTTCGCCCTGCGTCGTTGCCTTCCAGCGCGGACGGCTGAAGTCATCGAGTTCGCCGGCAACATTCAGCACTCGATCCGCCGATCCCTTGCTATGAGCCGTCAGCTGCAGCGATCGTAGATAGGCAGCGTTGTGCGTAAAGTCGACCGATGCCTGCGCCAACCCCTCCACCAGTGGGGCATCCGGGTGTGCCCTAGTTCCGCGCAGCAGGCGTATATCGCGAACCCCGGCATCCAGGTGATAGCTCTCCTGCCTGACACCGTTGCCCGAGACGTATTGCAGCAGAAGCGAAACATCGTTCGCTTCAAAGTCCACTGGAATATGCCGGTCCTGAAAGTCGTTTGCGTCCGCACGATTGTCATAGTCGAATGCGCCGTGATTCACCGTAACGTGGCTGGCTTGGAGATCAAACAGCGTTTCCAGCGGATGCATCGCTGTCTTCTCCCGCGCCTGTGGCTGATTGGTTGTTCCGTCTGGATGAATGATCAGGTGAATCTGCGGACGTTCGAGTTCAAGGTCGCGCATCAAAACCCGCGGGCTGAAGAAGCCCAGCACGTCAACATCGACCTTCAGCGAATCCAATTGCGCGTAGGGCGCTTCGCCCGGGCCCTCCCGGCCATGCAGAACAAGCCCGTCCGTTTCAGCCTGGAGTTTCAGCAAATTCCAGTGAAACGATCGAATCTCCGCGCGCCCGCCTGTCGCCGCCTCAATCCGCGCAATCAGCCTCCTGCGCATGATGTTTTCAAACGACGAAGAGCTCGCCCAGAAGTACAGCCCCACAAGGCCCACTACCAGCAGAATCGCAATCACGGCCCCTACGCGCAGTACGTGGCGCAGGTAACGCCGATGCCAGGCGAGTTGCTCCTTGCTCTCCTCGGGAGAATCAGGCGGTGACGGAGGGACCTGGCGGGTCGCGCTCATTCTTTCGTCGCTCCTGCATCGGCGGCTGCGTCCGCGGTTTCGAGTGCCGGGTCCAGTACTTCAACCTGACCCTGCTTGCGCAAATTTGAAAGCCAGTTGTCAAAAAGCACGTTCACGCGCTGCTGCAGCAGAATCTCTTCAATGCGTGAAGATACCTGCTGCAGCGGCGGAGGTTTCTCGCCGGCCGGGTACTGCGGCAGCAGGGTTCCCGTATAGTACGTCTCAATCTCATCGGGCGTAATGCGAATGCCCTGCTGGAATCGCATCTCGATAAAATTCAGGATTTCCATCCGGCGACGCATGTAGTTCTCAACCTGCGCCGGTGTCAATTCATGATGCGCCAGAAAAGCATTCCAGCCCGCATCCGACTTGCAATCCGCGCGAACGCACGCTGGCACCTCTTTGCGGATCTCCTCGATCCGCGCCGCGATTTCCTCCGGCTTCGGCTCCGTGGCCTCCAGGTCTTCCTGCTGAATCTGCTGCTGGATCAGTTCGCGGCTGATCAGCCGCTCCAGCGCCGCACTCTGCGTCGTCTGCTCCTTCGAGTTCGTGCTCGGATCGAGCACCGACAGTTGCATCTCGTCTTCGATATCGCTTTCCAGAATCGGTCGCCGGTTCACTACCGCAACCACCCGATCTATGCGGACAGGCTTTGCGGCATCTTCAGTCCCGCCCCTCGGCTGCGCACCCGCAGGAAACAGCGCACCCACCAGCGCCGCGATGCAAAGCCAGCGCAGCGTCGTGCGGGCAATCCCCAATCGAGCTGTTCGCTGCGTGGTCATCAGAACGTCTGCCCCAGGCTGAAGAAGAAGTTGAAGTGCCCGGCCTCACCCACATGCTGATTGAGGTAAATGTTTGACTGTGAGTAGTTGACGTTGACCGGATAAATCGGTGGATTCAAGTTGTAGCTGAAGTCCAGCCGGATCGGTCCGACCGGCGTATGGTAGCGCATGCCCAAGCCCGCCGCGTGCGAAAAGTAGTCGAAGCTGCACTGCCCCTGCTGGCCCGTCGAGGTCACAGGTCCTGTCGGGCTCGGCGGCGTTGGCGGATTCGTACTGTTGTCTGGCGGAGTCAGAACCTTGCACGCATCTCGATTCGGCTGTTGAACGCGAAGCGCACTTGCCCACGCGTCCCCCGCATTCGTAAACACGTTGCCCATGTCGTGAAACAGCACAAAGCTTACCGTGTCGCCGAAGAAGGGAAGCACCGGCGGAGGCAGCCGCAGTTCCGTGCTGTTTACCAGCGCCCCCGCTCCGCCAATGGGAAATCCCGTCTCGGGGTCGCGCGGTCCCGCCGCATTGACAGAGAATCCACGATGCGACGTCGGGCCGCCGGCATACAAGCGCTCCGGCAATGGGATCAGCGCGTCTGAAGGCGGACCGTACGCCCGCTCCTGGCCATAGCGCGTGTTACGCGCAAGCACAATCCGGCTCTTGTCAAAACCGTAGTAGCTCGAATTGGAAACATCGAGCCGGTTGAACTCCGCCTGGGCGCCAAAGGTTTGATTCGAAAAAAAGTCCTGAAAGCTCGTGTACGTCCCCCTCCGGGAATCGAGCGCCGAATCGCGCGTGTCGCGAATCCACGTAAGGCTCGGCCCAGCTACGCGCACCGCCGTCGACAGCGCCGAGATCTCGCTTGGCCCCACCTGCAGGCTCTCCGCCGCCACCTTCACGCGCCTGAAGTCAAATTCATACACAAACGTATTCGCCTTTGAAAACCAGGAACCCGGCCGGCTGAAGTGCTCGGTCCAGCGCACGCCTGTCTCCAGCTTGGAAGCAACGTATGTCGTTACATTCTGGCTGCTCGCGTAGCCGCCCGAAAATGTAAATCCAAAATCGCGATCTCCCAGAAAACGCGGATTCTGAAAAAGCAGGTTGATGTTTTGTTCCAGCAGTCCATACGTCCCTTGAATCGAGGCAGATTGGTCCCGCCCGAAAAGATTGTTGCGCGTTATTGCACCCAGAACGCGAGGGCTGATCCCGGTTTTTCCATTTGGACTGCAGGGCTGTCCCGTTGTCGCAATGCCGCGGCAGTTATTCTGCGGGGTTCCGGTCTGCGCCTCGAACCCAAGACCATAGGTCAATGTCCAGCGCCGCGCCTCAGTCGTCTGGATCAGCACTGTCTTATAGGGCTCCGAGCCCGCTGGATTCTCGATCGCGGTGTTCACTTCGTTGAATAACGCAAACTCGTAGAGATTCCGCTGTGTCTGTGCCAGCGCTGTCTGGTTCAGCGGATCGCCCGGGTGCAGCGTGATCGCTTTGGCTACCGTATCCGGACGCGTATAGTGCAAGCCCGATATCAGAACTTTGCGCACGAAAATCTGTTGTCCTTCATGGATCTTGAAGGTCACGTCCACCATGGCCGGGTTCTTGGTCTCGGTCTGCTCTTCTACTTCGACCTGCGCCTGGTCAAACCCGCGGCTCAGGTAGTCGGTCAGCAGCGCATCGCGGTCCCCGGCAAGATTCTGCGGCGAAAACAACTGGCCCGGCGCGGTATTCATCAGCCCCCGCAGCTTGGTCTCGTCCGATTTCTCCACTCCGTCTAGGTTTAACGCGCCTACAACCTGCTGCTGTCCCTCATCAATGTGGTAGATCACTGCAATTGGCTCAGTTGGATTGCGTGCCGATCCCGGGGCAGCAGCGGTTGTCTCTGTGCCCCCGCTCACCATCTCCGGCGTCACCTTCACCTTGGAGAAACCGTTGCTCTGGTAAACAGCCTGCACTGCGCTCACGTCGGCCGCAACCAGGGCCTGGCTGTATGCGCCGTGATGATCCAGATGATCGGCCGCATGGACGGTCAGTAACGCTTCCAGCGTCGATGCATCGAAATAGTGATTGCCCTCCACTGACACCTTGCTTACACGTCTGCGCGCGCCCAGTGCGACTGTATAAGTGATCGTTACGGTACCGCCGTCGGGATTCTGCTCTGTATGATCGACCTTGACGTCGAAGTAGCCCAGCCTCTGGAAGTAATCGCGCAGCCGCCGGTTGCCCTCGTTCAGTAGGTCCTCATCGACCGTCCCCTCTTCAAAAACCGGAACCAGCCTCTTCAGCCTCTCGCCGCCGATCTTGGTTCCTTCCACGCTTAACTTCACCACTGGACCGCGAGTGGCTGAGAACGTGAAATCCGATCGCTTCGTTGCCGGCACGTACAACTCCGACTCCAGCTTGACGTCCGCCTCCAGCCGGTCCTGCTTCTGGTAGTGCTTTAGTACGCCGCTCAATGCGCGGCTGCTCGTGTCGTGATCGACCTTCCTTCCTTCCTTCAGATGTGCATCATTGCGGAACTGCGCCTCGCTCAAGCCGGAGTCGCCTGAAACCTTCACTCCGCCCACGCGCGACTGCACTCCGGAGGTCACAGCAAACGCGATATCGACCAGTTGCTCGTTCGCATGCCGGGTCAGCGTGTAGGTGATCATCGGTTCGTTGAAGCCGTTATCGGCAAGCGCCTGGCGCATCCGTCCCATGGCAGCATCCAGCCGCGTCTGCGCAAACCGCGTCCCGGCCGTCAGCCGGCTGGCTGCCTGCAGTTGTGCATTGATAGTCGCACCCTTGGCTCCGTCCACGCTGACGGTTCCAATGAACTCCCGGGCGGTACCCCGGAAGACGATCTTCACGCCGTCGTCCATTCGCGCGGCCATCACTTCAATCGTGCTGAACAGTCCCGTCTCAAACAGCGTGCGCAGACTGCTGGCTATGTTTTCCCGGTTGAGCGGTGCTCCAACGGCTTGCGGCAAATGCCCTGACAGCGGCTGCAACCGATCTTTTGAAACTCCTTCAAAGGCAATCGCACGAACTGGCAGTCCCCGAAACTGCACCATCGGATCCGGCTCACTATCGTTCCCGACAACCGATTCAGTCGAACCATGCGCGTCAGGAGCGTTATTCTTCGAGTGCTGCTCCGCAACCCCGCGGGGCCCCGAAGGGACCGTCTGCGGCCAGCAGCTGCTCCCAACCGCTAGGACAAGAAAAAGACAGGCTGACAGCCTCCCCAGCTTGAATTCGGAGCTGAGCTGCCATGGCGGCGTTGCCTTACGCACTATATCTCCCAGAATTTATCCATACAGACCCGCACCGAGCCATTTGGTTGCATCTAATCCATTAACTTGAGAGCCTATTCCGGTTCCTTCATGCCGCAGCTCAAAGTTTTTCACTGCTGCACCTTATACTAACGAGGAACGAAGCTTGGCGCAGCAACAGACCATTCTTACTGCTACCGATATCCCTCCCCAAAGGAAGCGCATGCCACGTACCAGGTTTCAAAAGCCAACGCCGGATGAGCCCGCGCCTCAATCGGCTGTGGAAAAAGAGAGCGCGGTCCAGGTTGGCGATCCTGCACCCGAAACGACCGCTCCTCCTCCGCAGCTCTCTCCCGACGCAGAAATCCTTGCCCGGGCGCAGGCCGGCGATCACCATGCCTTTGCCCATCTCTACTCGCTCCACAAGAGACGCATTTACTCCCTCTGTCTTCGCATGGTCGGCAACGTTGCCGAAGCCGAAGATCTCACCCAGGAGGCCTTCCTTCAGCTTCACCGTAAGATCGGAACCTTTCGCGGCGACTCCGCTTTCTCCACCTGGCTGCATCGTCTCTCGATTAATGTCGTCCTGATGCACTTGCGCAAAAAAGGGCTTCCCCTCATGTCGCTCGACGAAGCCATGGAGCCCTCCTACGACGACGGTCCCGGTCGCAGCTTCGGCGCACCCGACCTCTCCCTTACCGGTTCCATCGACCGCCTGGCCCTCGAACGTGCAGTTGCCGCTTTACCAGCTGGTTACCGCCTCATCTTTGTACTTCACGATGTGGAGGGCTTTGAGCATAATGAGATAGCGGCGATGCTTGATTGTTCGGTTGGAAATAGCAAGTCCCAGCTCCATAAGGCCCGGCTCAAATTACGTGATGCGCTGCGTCTCACGCTTCGGAAGGGAGACCGGCGATGATCACCGATCCCACGGGCATGAGCTGTCAGGAATTCCGTGATCAGCTGTCGGACCTCGTCGGTTCCGGGGCCGATGTCGAGAACCACCCCCACATCAAGGAATGCGAGATCTGCCGGGAATTGTACGAGCAACTTCAGACCATAGCCGAGGCAGCCAAGCAGTTGTTTCCCGATCAGGAACCCGAAGACAGCCTGTGGGAACGCATCGAGTCGGCCATCAAAAAGGAAGATTAATTCACCCGTTCGAAGAATCCAGCCGCGCGGGCTGCGAACGCGCCTATACTGCGCTTGTCTCAAAAACGCCTCGGGCCACGCGGCCTGTACGGGAATCAGAGTTTCCTGAGGGCACTGCTTCTTCCGTGCCCTCGGCAGCTGTCTTCAAGCCGGGCTCCAGCCCCCTGAGGGATAGCCATGATGGCCGAAATCGGACCTGCTGCCAACCTCGGCTCATCTCCAGCCCCTCTCAAGGTCTTGTTCCGGCCGCCCAGGTCCCCCGACTCCACTCAGCTTTCCCCAATTTTTGCCGATGAACCAGTTGGACAGCGCCTTCAGGTCCTCCGGAACCCGAACGAGGTCAACAACGTAAACCTTCACAACCGACGCCGCATCGGAACCATTTCAAGAGCCAGTCTTTCTTGAAACTTTTGATCCTCTGCGTTGTCTAATAAGGAAAGTTGATAAGAGGACACTCAATGCCAAGTCAGCCTTCCATTTTGCCACCCGAAAATCCCCAGAAGCGGGCGCTTTCCGGTCCCAGGCGCATCCCCATTTTACCCGTACGTGATACCGTTCTTTTCCCGCATGCCGTTCTGCCGCTTACAGTTGGTCGCGAGAGCTCCATCCAGTTGATCGAGTCCCTGGGTGAGGAGCGCTCCATTGTGGTTGCGGCCCAGCTCGACCCGCGTCTTGACGCGCCGAAACCGACCGATCTGCACGAAGTAGGCACGTTAGCCACCGTGCACAAGGTCGTCCGCATGCCCAATCAGAGCCGCTTCGTCTTCACCGAAGGCGTCGAGCGTGTGCGTCTGCTCCGCTATGTGCAGACCGAGCCGTACATGATCGCCGAGGTCGAGACGGTCGAAGATATCGCCCCCGAAACCACAGCTTCGGTCGAAGCGCTCGTCCGCAATGTCGTTGGCCAGTTCCAGCAGATCGTCACCGAATCGGCCACCCTCTCGGATGAACTTCGTACCATCGCCGGGAACATCGAAGACCCCAGCCGCCTTGTCGACTTTGTCGCCTCGTCGCTCCCGTTCCTTACCACCGACGACAAGCAGACCCTGCTTGAAACCGCCAGCGTTCCCGCCCGGCTCGAGTTGCTTACGAAGCACCTTGCCAAGGAACTTGAAGTCCAGCAGCTTCGCACCAAGATCCAGAGCGAAGTGCAGGACCAGGTCCAGCAGTCGCAGCGCGACTACTACCTGCGCGAGCAGATGAAGGCCATCCAGAAGGAGCTCGGCGAGCAGGACGAGGGCCAGCGCGAGGTCGAAGACCTGCGCAAGAAAATTGAAGAAGCCGGCATGCCGGAAGACGTGAAGAAAGAGGCGATGAAGGAACTGTCGCGCCTCGGCCGCATGTCTCCCATGGCCGCCGACTACTCGCTCACCCGCAACTACATCGAGTGGCTCGCGGTCTTGCCATGGTCCAAGAGTTCCGGCTCCAAGATCGACATCAACAAGGCTCGCGAGATTCTAGACGAAGATCACTACGAGCTCAAAAAGGTGAAAGACCGCATCCTCGACTACCTGTCGGTGCTGGAACTCAAGCCCGACATGAAGGGGCCGATCCTCTGCTTCGTCGGACCTCCGGGCGTAGGCAAAACCTCGCTTGGCCGCTCCATCGCGCGCGCCCTGGGACGCAAGTTCCAGCGCGTTTCGCTCGGCGGCATGCACGACGAAGCTGAGATTCGCGGCCATCGGCGTACCTACATCGGTGCGCTGCCGGGCCAGATCATCCAGAGCATTCGCCGCGCCGAAACCAACGACCCGGTGATCATGCTCGACGAGGTCGATAAACTCGGGCGCGACTTCCGCGGCGACCCGGCATCGGCGCTGCTCGAAACGCTCGATCCGGAGCAGAACAACACGTTCCGCGATAACTACCTCGACGTGCCGTTTGATCTGTCGAAGGTCCTCTTCATCTGCACGGCGAACATGCTCGACACCGTGCCTCCACCGCTCATCGACCGCATGGAGATCATTCCGCTCCAGGGCTACAGCGAAGAGGAGAAGGTGCATATCGCCGCCCGCTACCTGGTTCCGCGCCAGATCAAGGCCAACGGGATCACGCCGGAGCAGATTGAATTCCCCGAGGCAGCTGTCCGCCACATCGTGCGCCATTACACGCGCGAAGCTGGCGTTCGCAAGCTCGAGCAAGTCATCGGCACTGTCTGCCGCAAAGAAGCCCGTCGCGTGGTCGAAGGTAAGCTGGAAAAGCTCATCGTCGACAAGGATGTGCTGAAGGAATTCCTCGGTGGCATCCAGGTCCGCGTCGAAACCGAGGTCGCCGAGCGCGTGAAGCGTCCTGGCGTCGCGGTGGGTCTTGCCTGGACACCTGCTGGCGGCGACATCCTCTTCATCGAAGCCAACAAGATGAAGGGCAAAGGCGGCTTTACGATGACCGGCCAGATCGGCGAGGTGATGCAGGAGTCCATGCAGGCCGCGCTTACCTGGGTGCGTTCGAATTCGTCGATGCTCGGTCTCTCGGAGGACTTCAACAAGGATCTTGACCTGCACATTCACGTACCTGCAGGCGCGATTCCCAAAGACGGTCCTTCGGCCGGCGTCACCATGGCCACGGTGCTCGCTTCGCTGCTGACCGATATTCCGGTTCGTCCGCTTACCGCGATGACCGGAGAGATAACGCTCAGTGGAAACGTGCTGCCCGTCGGCGGCATCAAGGAGAAGTTCCTGGCAGCGCGCCGTGCAGGAGTGGAAACCATCATCCTGCCCGCCGACAACCGCCAGGACGTCGAAGAGGACCTGACGCCCGAGATGATCCAGGGAGTTTCGATCCACTACGCCAGCCGCATTGAAGACGTGCTGGCCGTGGCGCTGCCTCGGCTGAACGCCAAGCCGGAAGTCACGCCCATCGCCGCGGAACACGGAGCCTCCGCCGCCGCATAAGCTGCAATCCCGCTTTGTTCGGCGGTAAAACGCCGCAGGATGCGACAGCATTTGGAAACAGAAAGGCCGGCAAACCCGCCGGCCTTTTTCATTTGTCCCAACCGGTTCCTCCCTTGTTTTTGATCTGTCGTCCCGAGCGCCCCTACGCAAAGCTGTCATTCCGAGCGACCAACGGGAGCCGAGGAACTTGCAGTTGCCTCTCGCCTCGGATACCACGAATCGAGGGGGCCCCATCCATGACGCAATCTCATCGCGTCATGGATGGAAAACCACGATCCCGAATCTCACAATCCCTTCAGCAGCTTCACCAGCCGCGCAAACCCCTGCTCCCGCGCCGTCTTGTTCGCTGGATTGGTATCCGTAGGATCCTCGCCCGCACGCATGAATCCATGCCCTGCGCCGTCATAGCTCACCGGCTCGTATTTTTTGCCCGCAGCCTTCATCGCATCGGTGGTCGCCGGAATTGTCGCCCCAATGCGCGCATCGTTTCCGCCATAGAATCCATATACGGGAGCCGTAATCGAGCTCACATCCGCAGGCCCGGGCCCATAGAACACGAATGCCGCCGCAAGGTCCTTGCGATGGGTGGCAAACGCGAACGACTTGCCTCCGCCCCAGCAGAATCCCACCGTCACCACTTTGCCGTTCGCCGCGGGAATCTTCTTTCCGTAATCCGCCGCCGCATCCAGATCGGCCGTCACCTGGCTCGCATCCAGTCCCGAAACAGCCTTGGTAGTCGAATCCCGGTCGGGAAACGCGCTCGATCCGCCGCCATTCGGACCCATGCCCGAAAGCAAATCCGGCGCGACCACGATGAAGCCCTGTCCGGCCAGTTCATCGGCCATCTCCTTGGCCCAGTCGCTGAGGCCGAAGATCTCGTGGATGAGTACAACAACCGTTGCCTTGTCCTTGACCTCGGGATAGACCACAAAGGCCTGCACACTGCGGTTGTCGTGCTTGAGAGTTACATACTCATGGTGTCGCGGCGAAGCATCGAGCCGGGCCTTGGCCCAGTCCTGTGCGTAGGTTGAAATGGCAGCGAACAACAGCAACGCTGCGGCAGCAAGTCTGGCAACGTGGGGAATCGGTCGCTTCATGCGAAGCAGTCTAGCCGCCCGCAATAACTATCCGCAAGCTCCCGGGTTCACGCGCCAGCTAGCACTTCGGATGCGGGTTCTTGAAGACGACTTCGATCGGCATCCAGTCTGAAAGCCGCTTGTTGTTCAGTTCGGCATCTCCGGGACGGCTCGAAAGCGAAGACCGGGCGAGCGCCACCGTGAGCTTTACCTTTCCCTGAATGCAATAGGCCTTCAGAAAGGTCGAAAGTCCATTGTCCGCCGCCTCCATGTACTCCGCCGGAAGGGTGCCTTCGACGGTAGGAACGTCGACCGGTCCCATGACCATCTGGTTTGATACCGGGCCGGCCTTTTTCGCTGCGGAAGCGTCGAATCGCACCACCAGCGTAGCTCTCTTCTCAAGCGCCTCGGGATTCGCCGTGTACTTGATAGCCGGGATGGTGACGCCCGCCGGGTTTGGTTTGGTCGCCTGGGTGTCAAACGCGATATGATACGCGGCCCCCGGCCACTTGGGCTTGGCGGGAACCTTGGCAGCATTGTCCCCCATGTCGCATCCCGCCAAAAACACCAGACCCGCCAACGCAAATGTGACGTGTGTTCTCAAAACATCCTCCTCGTACCATGAAACGACGCGCAAGCATACCACTCCCTCGAAACACAGGAATGTGATCGCCGTAACTTGTAATTGCCCGGTCTGTATCCAAACAGTTCGGGCGGGGAGCCCTATGGCCAGGCATGCACGGTCTGAACCACACCGCCAGCGCCTTCACGCGTCTAACACTCAAGGCGGTATTCTTTCTTAAACATGCAGGTACGCATTCTCCCTTTCGGCATTCTCAAGGAGTCTCTCGGCTCCGACCCCTTTGCCCTCGATCTTCCCGGCGGAGCAACGGTCGCTGACCTGCTCGCCCGACTCGGCGTGCAGGCTCCCGCCATCGAAACCCTCGGCATCGCCGTCAGCGTCAACGCCGAGTACGCCGAACGCCTGCAAGTCCTGCGCGAAAACGATGAAGTCGGCCTGCTTCCACCCGTCTCCGGCGGCACACCCCTCGAACGAACCCGCGAAAACCGAAGATTGCGTCCTCATCCGTCTTGTCAGAGACCCTATCCAGGCTGAATCCCTCGTCGCCGCCGCCAAGCAAGGCGAAGACGGTGCTGTCATCGTTTTTGACGGCATCGTCCGCAACAACTCCCGCGGCCGCAAGACCCTCTATCTCGACTACGAAGCGTATGAAGAGATGGCCGTAAAGCAGATGAACGAACTGGCGCGCGAAGCCATCACCCGCCTCGGCGTGCGCAACGTCGCCATCATCCATCGCCTCGGCCGCCTGCAGGTTGGCGAAACCAGCGTGCTCATCATCGTGGCTTCTGCTCATCGTCGCCAGGCCTTCGAAGCCAGCCGATGGCTCATCGACACTCTCAAGAAAACCGTGCCCATCTGGAAAAAGGAAACCTTTGTGGATGGCGCCGTCTGGGCCGATGGCGAACCCTTTCCGCCGGGATATGCCGTGGAGGGAGCCGATGGCCCTGCGGCCTGACCTCAAGATCGCTGTCCCGAGCCTCCTCGCCATCGTCCTGTCACTCGGCCTCGCTCTTCGCCTCGCCGCACAGGAAGACAAGCCTCTTCGTCTCGACGTCAAACTGGTCAGCATTTTCGTCAACGTGACGGACAAGACCGGCGCCATCGTCGGCGGCCTCACCAAGGAGGACTTCAAGCTCACCGAGGACAACCGTCCCCAGAACATCGCCGTCTTCGAACGCCAGTCGGAGATGCCGCTCAACCTCACGCTGGCCATCGATACCAGCTCCAGCACCTACAAGGATCGATCCATCGAGCAGCAGGCTGCCAAGAAATTCGTCCGCGCCATGATTCGCCCGCAGGACCAGATGAGCGTCATCGAATTCGACACGTATGTGTATCAGCTCACCGACTTCACCAATAAGGTCGCCCTGATTGACCACGGTCTCGATCGCATGCGTGGCGCCGGCGGCACCGCTCTCTACGACGCGATCTATGCCGGGTCTCAGGCTCTCGGCAAAAAGGACGGCCGCAAAGTGCTGGTGCTCGTCTCTGACGGCGGCGATACGGTCAAAGGCTCGACCTACGACGAAGCGCTCGAGCAGGCCCTCCGCAACGAAGTCATGATCTACTCCATTATCGACGTGCCCATCGAGGCCAGCGCCGGACGCGACATCGGCGGCGAGCACGCACTCATTCAGCTCTCAGAGGACACTGGTGGCAAGCATTTCTACGTCGACGAAGGCGGACTCGACAAGGCCTTCGCCAAGGTGAGTGACGACCTGCGCACGCAATACATGATCGGCTACTACCCCCACAACCAGGAGCCCGGAAGGGCATTCCATCGCATCGATGTCACCGTTCCACGCGCCGCCACCGAGTCCTTCAACATCCGCCACAAAACCGGCTACTACGCTGAACCAAAGAAATGAAAAGCGGAGAGGGAAGAACGGTCAGCATTGCTAGAACCTCGTAACGTGTGCTTCAACCGTAAACGCCTTGTCATCCCGCTCCATCACAAGCTTGCGAACTTCACCGGGTCTGCCGTGCATCGCAGTAAAAATCTCTCCCGAAGTTGCACCTTGGGTTTTCACCGCTTCAATCTGGATAAGCCTGTCGCCCGTCTTGACTCCTTCAACGGTCGCAGCGCCATTTCGCTCTGCTACTCCGGCGACAAAGTATTTTCCATCCCGGCGTGCGAGCGTGAGACCCACTACATCTAAATCGTGAGAGTCGAGATCGCTCTGTCGAACCCAATACGACACATGGTTTGGATAGTCGATCGTGATACGAAAACCCTGCAGCACATTGCCGCCGAGCCACCCGATTACCGGTACGGCGTTCTTTTTTGCATACCAATCGATAAAGTCCCACTGTTTATCGTTTTGACCAATCGCCAGCGCTCCTATCCCGTCGACCGGGACGCTTCCGAGATGCGCGTCTTGAATTCTCACCAGGATCCCCTCCGCTTCAATCCCGTCGTCCTCCATTCTCATATTGCTTGGTCCGACTGCGCCGATGCCGCGCTGCCATTCGGGATGCGCTTTGAGCCATGTTTGTGCCGTTGACTTACGAATCCAGGTATACGCCGAGCCGACATCGATAGTGAGCGGGTATGATCTCCGGTTGATTGTTGCGTCAACGGCCACCAGGCCTGTCTTCTCGTCCAGATGAACGGGGACCGGCATCCCCTCAGGGTGAAGAGTTCCCGGCTGCGCCAAGGTGAGGGTGCGGCTGGCATAGTCGATCACGACCTGATTGTTCCGCAGAACGCCTGCAGGCAATAGCATTTCAACTTTGCCAGTCACCGAGGGATTGCGGGAACCATGAGTCGCCTTGCACCGTGTTCGATTCGATCGTCACGGGCATCTGTCCGATCAATAGGTGTAGAGGTATCTTCTTGTCGGGGCTTAGTTCCTTCAAGAGTTCCCGCGACAGAATCGTCGACGGGCTGCCGCTGTCAACATAGGCAAGCGTTCTCCGAAGAGTTCCGTCAGGACGGGTGAGCACAACCCGCGCGTAGATCCGATTGCCGTCTAAAACAAACGGCACCGTTCCAGATATGGGGAGTTGAGACGCACGGTCGATCCTGCCTGCATTGCCTGCTAGCTCTGCGACAATCTCATGAGCAGCGACATTGGATATCGGCACCCCGATGGACGCCTCGGCAATAAGCAGGAATACCGCCAATGTTCTCGGAACTATCCCGGACGCCAGCTTCACGTTTTCATTTTCCTTCACCAAAAGGGTGGATCAATTTTCAGCGATAGAGAAGAGATAGACGGTGACGAAACGGCTGAACCTGTTGTTCAATGAGACGTGCTTTCCCAACCTTTCGGAACCAACCTGTGAATCTGATTTCGACAAATTGCCGTTCAAAATCGGACACGTCATCTCCCTTTTGGACGCCACTTTTGCCATTTTTGCCAGGAGCAGCGGTGTAACCCATTGTCTTCGATAAGTTTGTCCCAACCATGATGGCCCTCAACGTGCTCCCGCGACTACACGGCGTTCTCTGTGCGGAGGATTCTCAATGACGGTTTTGCTCCAGGATCTGGTCTACGCGTTTCGCCAGTTGCGCAAAACGCCCGGCTTCACCATCACCGTCATCCTCACCCTGGCTCTCGGCATCGGCGCCAACGCCGCCATCTTCACCCTGGTCAACGCCGTCCTGCTGCGCAATCTCCCCGTCGTGGATCCCAAGACCCTTGTCCGCGTCGGCGATACCGACGATTGCTGCGTCAACTCCGGATACAACGACAAGGGCGACTACTCGCTCTTCTCCACCGACACCTATCTCCTGATGAAGAAGAAGTCTGCCGGAATTCCAGGAACTGGCCGCGATGGAATCCGGCTTCGACTACCGCCCTCTCACCGCGCGTCGTGAAGCCTCCCAGAGCGTCGCCAAATCGATCATGGGCGAGTTCGTTTCCGGCAACTACTTCCGCACTTTTGGCCTTCAGCCTGCCGCCGGCCGCTTCTTCACCGACGCCGACGACACCAAGGGCGCCGCCTTTACTGCCGTGATGAGCTTCGACACCTGGGCGCACGAATATGCCTCCGACCCCTCCATCATCGGCACCACGTTTCGCATCAACACCCAGCCCGTCACCATCATCGGCATCGCGCCCAAAGGCTACTTTGGCGATCGTCTTACCAGTACCCCGCCGAATTTCTATCTGCCCATCGAGTCCATGGGAGTCATCGCCAACGCACCTTACCTCCACGATCCCGAGGTGTCATGGGTATACGTCCTTGGCCGCGTTAAGCCGGGCGTCTCGCTGGCCGGCGTTGCAAACCAAAATCAGCACCATCGTTCGTCGGCAATTCTCCACCTTCAAGGTATTCACCACCGAACGCGGCAAGAAGTTTCTCGACCGCACTCACGTCGTCCTCATCCCCGGCGGCGCCGGCATTCAGCAGTTGCAGGACAACGCCAAGTCCCAACTGCATCTCCTCAGCTGGATAGCCGCGATGGTCCTCCTCGTTGCTTGCGCCAATATTGCCAACCTGCAACTAGTCCGCAGCATGAGCCGCCGCTCCGAGATGTGCGTGCGCACGGCCCTTGGAGCGCAGCGCAGCCGCATCATCCGCCAGTTGCTCACTGAGAGCATTCTGCTCGCGGGACTCGGAGGTGTTGCCGGTCTCGCTGTGGCCTATGCCGGAGCGCATATGCTGCTCGCCATGGCCTTTCCCGGCGCGCAGAATGTTCCCATCGATGCGGCTCCCTCGCCTCTCGTGATCGCTCTTTGCGTTCGGCCTTTCGCTCCTCACCGGCATCCTCTTTGGCGTAGCGCCGGCGTGGATCGCCGCCCAGGCGCAGCCGGCCGAGGCCCTTCGCTCCGGCACTCGCACCACCACCGGCGGCGCATCTATCCTGCAGCGTTCGCTCGTCATCCTGCAGGCGTCTCTTTCCCTGGTCCTCCTTGTCGGCGCGGGCCTGTTTGCGCAAAGCCTCAACAAGCTCGAAAGCTCTGACATGCACCTCGACTCGAAGAACCGCTACATCATTCACTTCAATCCGCAGGCTGCCGGATATGCCACCACCCAGGTTGAAGCGCTCTATCGCACGATCGAGGACCAGTTCCACGCTTTGCCCGGCGTCGTCAAAGTCGGCATCTCCACCTACACCCCGATGGAAGACAACAACTGGGGCACCAGCATCCAGATCCAGGGCGAGCCAGATCCCAACAAGGGTGCATCATTGGTCAAAGGCAACGCCGAGTACTTCGATTCTGTCGGCACCCACGTTCTCATGGGCCGCGGATTCAAGCCGCAGGATCTGCTCGCCGCCCCGCCCGTCGCAGTCGTCAATCAGGAATTCGTAAAGCAGTTCTTCAAGCCCGGCGAGAATCCCATCGGCCATCGCATGGGCTCGCCCGGTCCCGACTCGCAGGGGCAAATACGAAATCGTCGGCGTCGTTGAAGACACCACCTATACCGCGGTGCAGTGGAAAGACCACGCCATGTTTTTCGTTCCCATCACGCAGCGCCCGGCGAACGACGAAAGAGCCGATCACCGAAGATACTTCCCTCTACGCGGGAGCCATCGTCGTCCAGACCGATCGCCCCATGAACGACATGGAGAAGCTCGCGCAGCGCACGCTTTCCGGCATCAATCCCAATCTCACCATCGTCAAGTTCCAGACCTTCAATCAACAGATCGCCGACCGCTTCAACGACGACCGCATGATCGCGCGGCTGACTTCGCTCTTCGGCGCACTCGCCCTGCTGCTCGCCACCATCGGCCTCTACGGCGTCACGGCTTACACCGTCGTCCGCCGCACGCCCGAGATCGGCATCCGCATGGCTCTCGGCGCGGAACGCATCCGCGTTGTCGGCATGGTGATGCGCGGCGCCATGGCGCAGGCGGTGATCGGACTCGCGATCGGCGCGCCCATCGCCATCCTCTGCGTCCGCTACATCAAATCCCAGCTCTACGAGATCACCCGCGTCGATACCAGCGTCATGGTAGGAGCGATCTGTATTTTGACGGTAGCCGCCGCCGTAGCCGGCATGATCCCCGCCCGCCGCGCCGCCTCCATCAACCCGGTAAAAGCCCTCCGCGTGGAATAGCGGGAAGACCAACTTCCAGCAATGTCATTCCGAGCGACCGCAGGGAGTCGAGGAACCTGCAGTTGTTCTTTCCCAACCAGCCACCAATGCCGCGGCGACCATCCCTGACGCAGCATGTGCGTCATGGGGTAAAAGCACGAACCTAACCCACGTCACAGAGCAAGCTATTCCGTGCGCAAAGCCTTCATCGGATCCACCTGCGTGGCGCGCATCGCGGGCAGGTACATCGCGGCCAGGGAGATCGCCACGAGCAACAGCGCCGCAATGCCATACACCGGCGCATCAAAGTTTCGTATGGGGATCGGCGAATTCTTAATCAATCGAGCGAACGTCAATTCGGCGGGTTCCGCAAGCGCAAGGCCGCATACCAGGCCGATCGCAATTTGTCGCCCTCCGCGCAGCATGATGGAGCGGAAGATGGAAACGCGATTGGCGCCAAGCACCATGCGGATGCCGAACTCGCGCGTGCGGCGGCTGATGGCAAACGACAGAACTCCGTAGACCCCCGTGATAGCGAGCATCACGGCAATCGAAGCCATGACAAGAATAATGTGTGCCAGGGAACGCATCGCTGTGGCTTGCTCTTCGAGCCCTTCCCAGATGGTTTGCGGAGATTCGAGCTGCGTTGGATCGACGCCCCGCACCGCATCCCTGACGGCAATTTTCGCGGTGTTCGCGCTCCCGGTAAAGCGCACGTACATTTGCCCATTCAGCGAGGCCGGGTCGCGCAACGTATAAAGGCGCGGTCCATCGAGGATACCGAACCGCTCCGAACGTGTATCGGCAACCATGCCGACAATTGCGTATCGCTTGTCATCAGGCGTAATGACAACCTTGCCCAGCGGATTCTCGCCGGGCCAGAACCGGCGGGCGAAGGCCTCCGAGACCAGCGCGACGGATCCGCCGGTCGACGCCGCGACGTGTGCCTCAATGCACGCAAGCTCGGTTGCCCCAGGTCCCCCAGTCGCTTTTCGCCTGGAACATGATTGTCATTCCGAGCGACCGACGGGAGCCGAGGAACCTGCAGTTGCATTTCACCTCGAACAGGATTGTCATTCCGAGCGACCAACGGGAGTCGAGGAACCTGAAGTTGCATTTCGCTCCAATCTCGACGAACCGGAATCGCCCCTCCATGACGCCGAATTTCGCAGCTGGCGGGGTCAGCAGTAGGTCGTGTCATCATTCCGAGCGACCAACGGGAGTCGAGGAACCAGCAGTTGCATTTCACCTCGAACAGGATTGTCATTCCGAGCGACCAACGGGAGTCGAGGAACCTGCAGTTGCTTTTCCTCCCGCTCCAATCCGCACAAACCGCGTTCCCGCTCACGAAGAAAGCATTTGAGCTCGAATCCATTCGATGGACATGTCAACACCCGAATTGCCTCGCATCCTCCTAAACTCCTGAAACCACGAACCAAATAATTCCTGAGAATTTGCAGGTTATTTCTTCGCTCTCGTTACGATGGAGGTATGCATCCATCTCTCCGCGCCGGAGGCCGCAAGCCCCTCGGGCTTTGTTTTTCTCCCTCGGAATGGCTCTGGTGCCCAGAGATGGCTCTTAAACGTGGCAAAACGTGCCAAAATGCGCCCTATTGGCTCGCTTCTTAAAACATCAACTCATTCAAAATAAACAGGATATCTTCCAAAAAACCGCTTTCCAAAAAATGAAGAAATTTGTGAAATCTCCCACAGAAAAGAAAGCACTTATGTCCTCCCAAAACACCGAAAATCGATCCCAGGATCCCGCAAAGCCGAAAACGAAACGCCAGCGGATACGTGGCGTCACCAAACTCTACCGGGCCTGCGAAAAGATCCTTCGCAGCGATGGCGAGCTCATCGCCGATGCGCTGTTTCAGAGCGCCATTGAAGGCAACGTCAGCAGCGCAAAATTGCTGCTCAAAATTATCGAATTGGAGGCCCACAGGATCAGAAAGCGGACCCGCCAGGCAGCCGAACGCAAAAAGGAACGGCAAAAAGAGCAAAAACAGCAGCAAAAGAGGGCTTATTCGACGCATCCGGCGGTCAAGACCGACGCGAAGACGCAATAAACCCTCAGTGTTTCAGCGCCGCCTCATCAAGCTTGCCAATGCGCCCGTGCGGGCCGACGACGAAGGGAAGCGAAAGCGCGTTCCAGTTCCGGTCCGCATCCTCCACTTCATGCAAAGCCGCATCCGGCCGCACCGCTCGCCAGTTCTTGCCGTCGTCGGGGGAGATATCCGTGCCGTTGGGGCCAACCGTGATCCAGGTTTTGGCGGCGGGGTCGTAAGCTACAGCCGAGCGGTAGCCGTGGGGAGGAGTGATGGACGCTTTCCAGGTCTTGCTGCCGTCCGTCGTAAAAGCGGATGTACCGCTCGCCACATCCGGCTTCGTGTAGTCACCGCCAACAACGATGCCCACCGCGGCGGTCCGAAAATATATGGAGAAGATGCCGGCCGATTCTGAGGAATGGTTTACTGGGGCTGTCGAGTTGCGAAAATCTGTCCACGGCTGCCCGCATTCGCCTGAGAAGGGATCCACCGCTCCCGCGCAATACATACTCTGAAAAAAGAACTGAGGAGGCTGCGCGGTTGCATAAAGTCTGCGTGAGGCAATGCGGCCTGCGCTGGTGGCAAACCAAAACCAGCCATCCAGCGCGGCCATTGAACTGTTGCTCGCCGCAAAGGCCGCCTCGCCCTTGCTGGGATGCAAACCGTTTCCCGGAACCTCTGGGGAATCCGGCGCGCTGACCGGTCCCCACTTGTCACCTCCATCTGCCGTGACGCGAAGGTGAAAATCACCCGAGTACTCAGCTGCGGGGTGGAAGTTCACTGGGCTTGGGTCGCTTAAGACCATTCCGTGCTGACGATCGATAAACAGGATCGCATCGAAGAACCCGTCCGGCGCGTAGGGGTTGGTGAACACAAGCTTCCACGAATGGCACCCGTCGGTGGTTTTGTACAACCGCGACAAGTCCCCCGTTCCGCTCGACATCACAATCGCGGTATTCGCGTCGAAGGCCTGGATGCCGCGGAAGTCGAGCTTCTCCGCGCCGGGAGGCACTGTGCACGATTGCCACACGTATCCACTGTCTTCGGTGCGCAGCACTGTGCCGCCGCTGCCGGAAGCCCATGCAACGCCATTGCCGACATTGTCGATCCCGCGCAAGTCGGCGGTTGTATTCGAGGTCTGGAGGGTCCACTGGGCGTGGGAAGCTGAAGTTGCGGCGAGAATCGCCAGGAGCGTGAAGGCCGTCCGCATGAGGATCAGTGTGCTGCATGAGAGGCCCACCGGGCAACGAATTCCGAGCCTTGTAAAACGCCCATGGGTTTACCGCTTTCCCACAACCGCTAGTGCTGATGATGGAGTTCACTGAAAATCGGTCGCTCTTTTGAGAATCGGATTATCCGCAGGTGGCCAATTCATCACTCGCCCCGGTCAGAGAGTCATGGCCGGCTCCGGCGGGCTTTTTGGTTGTTGTGTCAGTCTGGCGTTTATGATGGACCTTCTCTAACTTGCCGTGAAGGGGTCAACATCAAAATGCGTTTCCGCGTCGCTGTCTTGTGGGTCATTGCTGCTTCCACCGTTTCTGCTCAGTCGCCTTTGGCCAAATCAGCACCCGTGCAATGGGTTGGAACGTGGGCTGCTTCGGCGTTCGACGGCGATCCATGGCATACCCAACCCACACTGGTGGATTCCACCCTGCGTGAGATTGTGCACACATCGCTCGCCGGCAACGCAGTTCGCGTGCGACTGACGAACGAGTTTGGCACAGAGCCACTGCGTGTAGGTGCCGCGACCATCGCAGTGAGCGCAGGGGTAAGCAGCGTGGACGCCGCGACACTGCACGATCTCTCGTTTGGCGGTTCGCCCTCGATCGTAATTCCGCCGGGGGCTGAAGTGCTTTCTGACCCTGTGTCGATGGCCGTGCCGGCATTCACGAATCTGGCGATCAGCATCTACTTGCCATTGCAGCAGGTGAGCGACGTTACGGTGCACTCGAGCGCACAGCAGGACAACTTCATCCAGACCGGCAACCACGTGCGGGATGCCTCGCTTGCCGCGCCCGTGGTTATCGCCTCGTGGTACTTCCTGAAGGGAGTGGATGTTGAACCGGCGAGCGCGAAAGCAGCGGCAGTCGTGGCTTTTGGGGATTCGATCACGGACGGGGCGCTGTCGACGGAGAACGCCAACCATCGCTGGTCGGACTACCTCGCGGTGCGGCTTCAGAATAATCCTGCGACTGCTCACCTCGCGGTGCTCGACGAGGGCATCGGGGGAAACTGCGTTCTGATTCACTGCGTCGCTCCAAATGCGCTGGCACGGTTCGATCGGGATGTTCTGTCGCAGGCGGGTGTCAAGTACGTGATCGTGCTCGAGAGCATCAACGACATCGGCAGGCTGCACGAACCAAACCAGCCCAATTACAAACTTACCGCCGAGGATCTGGAGCAGGGACTGGCGCAACTGGTGGCGCGCGCGCATGAGCACGGGATCAAGGTCTTCGGAGCGACGCTTACGGCCTACAAGGGCGCCGGCTATTTTACGGAGAATGGCGAACAGATACGCGAGGCCGTCAATCGCTGGATTCTGACTTCGGGCGTGTTTGATGGGGCGATCGACTTTGATAAAGCGACCGGCGATCCGGCCAATCCGCTGATGTTCGCGCCACAGTTCGATAGCGGCGACCACCTGCACCCGAAAGACGCGGGCTACGCGGCGATGGCGGATGCGATTGACTTGAGTTTGTTCCGGTGAGGCGGAAACAGGGGAACAGTGAAGAAGTGAAAGAGTGAACTAGTGAGCGAAATTCAGTCCTATAGCGACTCGGGGTTGGCGGCGGCGGGCGGATCTACGGGGATGTGTCCGGCTTCTTCTTCGCTTTCGTGGGTGACCTTGCGCAGGCTGATATGTTCGAACTGCGCCCAGATGAGGCCGATGGGAATCACGCCAAGGAACGTGACGAGGAGCAGGGTTGCGGCACAGGCCATAGAAGCTTCTGCGCTGACCTGAAACCCATTGGCCAGGACGGCTGCGACGGCGAAGATTTGCGTGAACCAGCCGAGAATGGGCAACTGCAGGACGCTGGCTCCTCCGCTGATCATCATCAGAACGACCGTCTGCGAGAAGCGGATTGTTGAGAGTTCATGGCTGCCGGTGAAGCCCCGCAAGGTGATGAAATAGGCGAATGCAATGACGCCCCACATACCGACCGAGGTACCCGCGGCGATGAGGAAGTCAGGAACAGTCCGGATCGTGTCAAGGCCGGCCTGAAAACTCAGAATCTTTTCTCCAACAATTCGTCCGAGATTTTTCGAGATGAGGCCCAGCGATTTTTCCATGATGACGGCCACCGTTGAACCAAAGAGTCGCACCAGAACTAGAAAAAGCACGCCAAACAGGGTGAGGACGAGACCTCCGTACTGAGCGACGCGCGGACCGCCATATTTCGCGAGGAAGCCGGAATGGGTGGACTGGACGAGTAGGCTTGAACTGGCGTTTTGATCACGGAAAAGCACGATCATTGCCACGGAGAAGAAGACGGCCATCGTGCCGAAGTCGAAGAGACGTTCAACGACATAGACGGCGAGTTGATTGGCGATCGATAGCCCAGTTTTCCTTGCTGTGAGGTAGGGACGAACCGGGTCGGCGACTCGGCCGATCAGAGAAACAGCTGTAAAGCCCATCACCTGCGTGCCCAGGAGCGAAAGAGGGTTCACCTTTTTATGATGGCGAAGCAGGTAGGCCCACCGGGTCGCGCGAAAGAAGTAAGCGAGATAGATGCAGCCCAGCCCGATGCCGAAGTAGCTCCACCTGGAGAGAGCGAACTGTTCGATGACCTCGTGCCAGTTGATTGGGTGACGGTGCTGTGCATAGAAGGCGAGAGCCACGAGCGCTGCAAGCAGTACCAATCCCAGAATCAATTGTCGTTTGTTCAAGCGCTCTCCGTTTAGGTCGATATTTTGATTTTATGGCCAAGGGCCGTCTTCGGTTCATTCCACATTGGTGGGGGAACTCGACCGGGCGGATTTTGGGCAGGCGAAAGGATAAAGAGCAACTGCAGGTTCCTCGACTCCCGTTGGTCGCTCGGAATGACACTGCTAATCGAATGAGAGTGCTGATCGAATGACAGTGCCAGGCGGGAAATGGCGGCAGACTCTCCATACGGCGGTATGAATGGCAATTTGGTGCGAGGGGACTTAGCGGGTTGGCGCTGTCACGATAGCCGCGCTGGAAATGCCATTCCGGCGGGCCTGGGCTTCGCGGGCGAGGACGCGGCGGTTGAACTCGTGGATGACGCGGGCTACGTAGGCGCGGGTTTCGCGGTAGGGCGGGATGCCATGATACTTGTCGACCGCAGCAGGGCCGGCGTTGTAGGCGGCTAGCGACAGGGCGATGTTGTCGTGGTATCTCACGAGGAGTTCGTTGAGATAGGCCGAGCCGCCGCGCACGTTCTGATCGGCACGGAAGCTGTCGTCGACGCCCTCTTCTGCCGCTGTTTTGGGCATGAGTTGCATGAGGCCGCGGGCGCCGGCGCGGCTGACGGCGCGAGCATTGCCATTGCTCTCAGCCTTGACGACGCTGGCGAGGAGGTCGGCATCAAGGTTGTGCTGCTGGCCGGCCCTGGCGAGCATTTCCTGGATATCGGCGGGGCTCAGGCGAGCTTCAGGCTGCGCATTGATGGAGACTGGTTCTGTCGGAAGTGGCCGCGGATCAGGGACAGTTTCGATCTTTGCGATGTCGGACGGCGCGCGATCGATGTAGCTGCTCTCGCCCGGCCCCATGTAGAGACGGATGTGGGAGTCGACTTGTGCGTGATGATGGCAAACAATGTCGTAGCCATTCGTGAGCCTGACACGCTCCGCGGACTGCGCCGGACGCGAGCCGCCCCCGAGAACCATGATTGCGAGAGCGGCGCCGATTTGGAGGTGTGTACGCAAAGCTGAGCTCTTTATTCCGTTTCTGTTGTTCAGACTTTATCAGAAGAACGGCGGGCCACGGCCATCTCCAAAGTCACTGCCACGCCATCTTCGTCATTGGGTGGGGTTTGCTTCCATCCGCGGGTCTTGGCCAGAGTGCGAAGGTCGTGGGCGGCATTGGCCATCATGACCGCCTGGCCGGCCCATTCGAGCATGTCGACGTCGTTCCAGTTGTCGCCGATGGCCATGGTCTCTTTGCGATCGACGCCGAGGCGGGACGGCGAGGCGTTCAAGCGCCCATCCTTTGGAGACGCCCGGAGGCAACAGGTCGAGAATGGACAGGTCCCGCGCCGGATACTCGGTGCGAACGGCTTCGCAGGAGCCGCTCCATTCACTGGCTTTCAGAGCCTTCTCGGCCTGGCGCATTTTGTCGAGGCCGCCGGTGACCATGCCCTGGATAGGGTCGTGGCCATCAGGAAGGGCGTTCTCGAGCGGCTCAACGACTTCGATGGCATCGCGATTGGCTTCAACCCAAAGGGCGATCCGGTGATGCGCCTGATCGAAATCTTCGAGGACGAGTTCGCCGCGTCCGACGTGGTCGAAGGTGAAGACAAGGGTTCCGAAGGGCCTGAGCAGGCTGCAGAGGCCGCGAGCTACGCGAGCTTCAAGGTGTGAGCGATCGATGGGGTCGCCTCCGAGGGTCCTGGTCACTGCTCCATTGGACGTGATAAGGGGCATGTCCGCTCGGAGGCCAAGGCCTTCGAGCAGAGGAGCGGTGTAGGCGGTGCGGCGGCCGGTGGCGATGGCCACGGTAATACCGGCCTGCTGCGCCGCGCGAAGGGCTTTTGCGTTGCGTGGGCTTATGGACTGGCTGAAGGTGGGCAGGAGGGTGCCGTCCATGTCGATGGCAACCAGGCGCACGGGGGGATGCATGGGTCTAGTGTACCGGGAACAGGTTAATCATTCGAAACGATCAAATCGTTCACTTCTAGACGCCCAGGTCTCGTTGGATCTACAGCACTTGCAGCATGCCAGATCAGGCGCTCTTTCGAACATCACGGGGATGTGCAACGAGTGGATTCCGCATTTCACCATGTGACCGTGGGCACGTCCCTGGGAATGGGAATCGGGGCAGAATTGCTTTTGACGGAGGCGTGTATGCAGCCCGAAGTGCTGATTGCGTATGTTTCGCGGAGCGGGTCTACGGAAGATGTAGCCGAGGCGATGGGCGTGACCATGGAAGGCGTCGGCATGAAGGTGGAGGTGAAGCCGATGACGAACGTGGAGTCGATCTCGGACGATACGTCATTGGTGATCGGTACGGCTTTGTACGTTGACCGCTTTCCGAAGGAGTTCCACCGGTTTGTAGGGCGGTTTCGACGGGAGCTTGGGAATCTGCGTCCGTGGATTTTTGTTCTGGGACCGACGGAGAACGAACGGAGGCATTTTGCAGCGGCTGAGGAGCAGGCGCGCAAGGAACTGGCGAAGTATCCGTGGCTCCATGCAGCGGACGTACGCGTGATGGGAGGCAGCTTTGATCCGCATCATTTGAGGCTGCCGTTTCCGTTAAGCCTGGCGATGAAGCTGCCCGGCAACCCCATGAGGAAGGTTCCGGCTTCGGATATTCGCGACTGGGATTTTATTCGTAGATGGGCGGCTGGGATTGCAGAGCACATGCAAAAGGACCCCTCAGCACAGCGGGGAGAGTTTGCGGAATATACCGCATACAAAAATAGCCTGTCCGGACATTAAGACTTGCTTCCGCGAGTTCATCCCACGATAGTGTCTGAATTGTGCGTAAGACACCACCATCCGACGGGCAGGAGAGTGAAGTTGATTAAACTGGGTGGATGGAACGGATTTGTACGCATTGCCATGCGGTGCTGGGCGAGGAAACAAAAGGGGACTGGTGCCCGGCGTGCGGCGGGGCGGTGATGGAGCGGACCGCATTGCCGTCGTCCGGAGCGAAGACAGCGAAGGCGGAAGTGGATCATCGCGGCATTGTGTTGCCTCGACGGCATGCCCTGGGCGGCATCATCACGCCACAGTAGTAGATTCATCTTTTTTGCGGAGTCCAAGTGATCGCAATTGACCGCATCACACTCGGGAGCGCCCTTGTCTTCAAGGAGGTGCGGCTGCGTGCATTGATGGAGGCGCCGACGGCCTTCTCAAGCACGTATGCGAAGGAGTCTGCATTTCCGGATGACGAGTGGAAGAAGCGTGCGATGCGATGGGGCAGCGGCGCGTCGGCGGGATTCCTCGCCTTTGATGGGGATCGTGGATGCGGCATGGTTTTCAGTTTTGCGGAAGAATTGGATCCTCTGCGCGCGCAGGTGGTCTCGATGTGGGTGGCCCCGGAGGTACGGCGCGAAGGCGTCGGAAGGAGATTGATTGAGACAGTCGTGGAGTGGGCGCGAGGGCGCGAGATGCGTGATGTGAAGCTGATGGTGACGAGCGTGAATCATGGCGCGATCGCGTTCTACGAACGGCTGGGATTCAGGATGACGGGGAAGATCAGAGTTGTATCCGAACGACGCGACGATCAAGCAGTATGAGATGGTGCTGGGGCTGAGCTGACCTGAATTGACGTCGGTCGGTTTTTCCGTTTCGCTGTGAGGCCTGACGGATCGCTGCGCCCGGACTGATCGAAATTGTTCCTTCCGATAATTCATTGACACGGAGAATCTCGGTGACCACAGATGCGGGCATTGCCAAATGGCAGTCTTTTCTTTTGTGGACGGCGCTTCTGATTTATGCCCAGAGTCGGATTTGCCAACTCTACCCAGAGAGGATTTCGATCCAGCTGATCGTGATGATGCAGGTTGTTCCGCCTGCAATCTTTGCCCTGGTGCACGGAAGCATCCTCTATGGCGTTCGGGGCATGTCAGTCTTCGTAGTCTCCTGCTTGGGAGTCGGATCTGCGTGCGAGAGCCTCAGTCTCCGAACCGGATTTCCATTCGGTCATTACTATTTCACTGGCCTCATGGGACCGAAATTGTTTCAAGTGCCGATTCTGCTCATCCTGGCTTATCTGGGGATCGGCTACTGCTCCTGGGTACTCGCCTTGCTGATCCTGGGATACAGGAACAGGCCTTTTGCGGGATCGGGTGTAATTTCGGTCCCATTGCTTGCAGGTGTCATTATGCTGGCCTGGGATTTCTCGATGGAAGCTATCTGGTCGACCATCGATCGGGCTTGGATATGGCGGGATGGTGGATCTTTTTACGGGGTGCCCATTAGCAACTTTCTCGGATGGTATTTTACGGCGTTTCTGTTTTACCAAGTATTCGCTATCTATTGCATAAGGCGAGTGAACAAGCCTGCTCCTCCTTCTTCCCGCGGCTATTGGTGTGCCACCATCGTTTGCTACGCGATATGCGCCTGCGGAAATCTGCTGATATTCAAGAAGGGACTATTTCCACTTGATGTAACCGATCCATCAGGAAGGCAGTGGTTAACGACGGACATTCTCATCGCCTGTACGGCGATGACGATTCTGGCAATGGGTCCAATGGCACTTTTAGCATGGCATCGATTGCAGGCTGAGGAAGTCGAAGAGTAAAGAGAATGATTTGAGCGGACGCCAAGTTAGAACTCAGAGATTACTCGTAGCGGAGAGCTTCAGCGGGGCGGATTCTTGCGGCGGTGTACGAGGGGTAAAGCGTGGCGAGAAGCGAGATGAGGATGGACACCGCGGAGACCAGGAGGCCGTCGAGTACGCGTGGCGCGAAGGGAAGCGTGTCGATGGCGTAGACGTCAGGAGAAAGGTGAACGTGGTATTGGCTGCCGGCCCATGCGCCAACGTATCCGAGGATGAGGCCCAGTGCGGTTCCGACGACGCTAATAAGGAGGCCTTGCAGAAGGAAGATGCGGCGAATCTGCGAGGGATCGACGCCGAAGCTCATGAGGACGGCGATGTCACGGGTTTTCTCCATGACCATCATGGTGAGCGCGATGAGGATGTTGAGCGCGGCAACGATCACGATGAGGGTAATGACGATGAAGGTGACGATCTGTTCCAGCGCAAGAGCGCGAAAGAGTTCGACGTTCTGGTCTTTCCAGTTGGTGGTCTGAAAGCCGGGGCCAGCGGCTTGTTCGATTTCCTGGGCGATTGCAGGAGCGTTCTCGAGGTTGTCGACTCTGAAGCTGATGACAGAGACGAGGTCGGGCTCGTCGTAGAGGCGTTGGGCGTCGGCAAGGCTGATGAAGCCCCAGGCTGAGTCGTACTGGTAAAAGCCAGTGTGGTAGGTGCCAGCGAGCCGGAAATGGAGGATATTCGGGGACGGTCCAAGGGGGTGAATGGTCGCCTTGGGGGCTGATAAGAGTGACGGAGTCGCCGACGTTGACGCCGATCGAGTCGGCGAGATCCTTGCCCAGAATGACGGGCGGGTCTGCTGGAGTTGCCGCGAGCCTGCTGGTGTCGCGCGAAGGGTCAAGCGCGCAATTGCGCCTCGAGGAGCGACGGACAGGACTTTGCTGACACTTTCTTCGTGGCGGCACGATGCCTTCAACAAGCGCATAGCCTTCGCGTGCTCCATGGGCGACGACGACTTGCTCGTCGAGTTCGGGCGCGGCGGAGACGACGTGAGGAAGTTTGGCAGACGTCGCGATCAGAGGCTGCCAGTCGCGGATGCCGTCGTTTTTGATGCGCATGAGCTGGACGTGGGCGCTGGAGTCGACGAGGCGGTCCTGCAAATCGCGCTGCATGCCGTTGGTGATGGCGAGGGCGATGATGAGCGCGGCAACACCGGCGGCCACTCCGGCGATGGAGATGGCGGTGACGACGCCGACGACGGCCTGCCGCCGTTTGGCTTTGAGATACCGCGCCGCGACGTAAAGTTCAAATCGCATCTTACTTACCTTCGTGCCTGCTTACTTTGCTGCGGACGCGCCGACGACGGTTTTAGCTACGCCGACGTTGTCGTGGCGATCATAGACGCGCACGGTGAGAAGGTGTTCGCCGGTTTTGCCTTCGAGCGCCTTGGCAGGAATCTCGAAGTCGTAGTGTTCGCGTTTGGAATCGGAGAGCTTGCCGACAGGGTCGATGTACTGCCATGTGCCGGCGTCGAGCGCATACTCGGCTTGCGAAATGGGCGAGGCTGCGTCTTCGGCATCGAAGGTCAGGTGCAGAGGAGCGGGGCAGGGTGCCTGCGCGCATTTTGCCAGGGCTTCTTCAGCATGCAGATTGCTGACGACGGGAGGCGTGGTATCGATTTCGAAGCGCTCGCTTTCCTTTGAGCCGGTGAGGGATTCGCCGGGGCTGTGCGAAGGCGAGTCGGAGGCAACGATCTTGACGCGATAGCCGCCGTCGGGGATGAGTGCCGCGTCGAAACTGTAGGCCTTGTCGGTGATGTCGTCTTTGAGCAGATGCCAATCGTGTTCGCCGTCGCCGCGGAGGAAAAGCGAGTAGACCAGGTCGTCGCCATTTTCATCGTGGGCAGCCCAGCGAACGGTGACTGCGGTGCGGTCCTTGACGGCAGGGAGCGGGGCTCTGGTGTTGCCGGTATCGACAGGAATCACCATGGGTTGGTTTGCGGAAGGAAAGTTGATATTCACGGTTTGCTGCTGGGTGAGATTCGAGGCCTGTGGATTGAGGCGTGCGCCGGGTACGACGACGAGATCGTCGACTTCAGGAGCGGCGTTGACGGGAAGATAATTCACGCCGACACCCGCCAGTTTGCCGCCGGAGTGCAGTACGGCCTTCCACTGGAGGAAGCGGCCGGAGGGCGATTGGACAGCACCATCCTTGAGGGGTTGCCAATCGGACCACCCCCAGTCGCCGCGACCGCGCTGTGGCTGTTCGACATTGCCGGTGCGGGTGAAGAGTTCGTAGTTTGCGGAATCGGGGTCGATCTCGAGGCGGCCGAAGCGGGCAAATGCTCCGGCGTCGAGAACGTCGCTGGCGTATTCGTGGGTTTCGGATTTGCCGAGTGAATAAAGCTTGCCGGTGTTGCCGGTGCCGATGAGGACGGAGTTGCCGCGATCTTCGGCAAGGCTGAGGCCCTGCTGCGCTTCGACGTGGGCGATGTCGGCGTAGTCGCCGTTCTGCTGAATGCGGAAGACGTGGCCACGATTTCCGCTGATGGCGAGCACGCCGTCTGGACTGTGCTGCGAGGGCGTAGACGATGTCGTCTTTGCTTGACCAGATTTTGCGTGGCGCCTGGTCTGGCGCGAGAGCATATATTTCAGTGCCTTCAGGCGTGGAGGTGCTTGCGTTGGCGGCCTGCAGCGAGCCCGGCTGGACGATGGTGAAGGTGACAGTGCCAACGCCCTGGACGGCAAGAGGGGGCAGGGGATTGTGGCTTTTGTCGCCAACGCTGGCGGCGAAGATGGTGCCATTGGCGGCGATGGCGACAGAGGTGATTTCGCGACGCGGGGCTTCAAACAGCACGTAGCCTTTGCCTTGCGGACTAATGCGATAGACGAGGCCGGAGCCATCGGAGCCGGCGATGAGGTTGCCCTTGGCGTCCCAGGCGAGAGCGCGAATATGTTGTTCGTCGCTCTTGAAAAACAGTTCGGGACGGGCGTCGGGATTTGCGGGATCGACGCGGTAGATTTCGCCGGGGCCGCCGACGGCGATGTAGAGCTTGCCGGCGGCGTCAAAGGTCATGTCCCAGATGTAGTGGGATTTTGATTCGCGAGTCGATTTTGATTCTGAGGAGTGGCTTGCCGCTTTGGCTGCATCGAAGACGACCTTCGCGCTGGATTCATCCTGCTTGGCGTTCGCGCTGGGGTCGAGCTTGTAGACCTTGCCGCCCGGAACGGTGGCGGCGTAGAGCGAGCCGTCGGGGCCAATGCGCACAACCTGCACGCTGACGTCGCGCGATTCAAAAATGGTGAATGGCTTTGAATCTTTTTGCGTGCCTGCGCGCAGAACTGTGGCAGGAGAGCCGGTTCCCAGATAGGCCGTGCCCTTCTTGTCAGCGGCCACGGACCAGACAAAAGTAGACGGCGTGGTCAGGATGTCGGTGAGTCCGGGGCCCTCGCGCAGATAGCCGTTGCTGCCGATGGCGACGCCTTGGGGTGTCCCTTTTTCAAATTCTTCGCTGCGGGACTGCGTCCACAGGTGAGTGCCTTGTGCGTGAACCGAGTGGACGAGGAAAAGTGTGGCGAACGCAGCGAAGATAAAGCGGCGGAGGGATGGGGATGTCACAGCAAACATTCTGATGTTGAGTCTACTAAAGCGGAGCGGTGGGGATCACGAGATCCCCAGACTTGCGGCGAGAATCAGTTCGCGCTAGAGCGGGAGCAAAGCAGATCCTTCGCGCTGCATACCCCACGAACGTTGTTCGCGGGGCCAGGCTTGCGGCACTCAGGAGGACACTTCTGGATCGGAAATAGCAGAGCTTATCTGCCGCTGCGGAACTGAATGATGCGACGGCGGTCGCGCTTTGAGGGACGGTGTTCGGGCAGAGGCGCGTATTGCTGCAGGGCTTTGCGTTCAGCGGCTTCCCGCTGACGCCGTTCCTTGCTGGCTGCGGTTTCGCTGTAGAAGGTTTGCGCAACGGCGGCGGGACCGCGGATGTCGCTCAATTGCAAGACTTCAACATGGAATTGGCCGCCTTCGTTGCGGATGCGGAGCATGTCGCCGACGCGCACATCGCGGGCTGGCTTGGCTTCGATCTCGTTGGAATGGATGCGGCCGAGTTCGCAGGCTTTAGCAGCGAGGGCGCGCGTCTTGAAAAAACGAGCAGCCCAAAGCCACTTGTCGATGCGAACGGAGTTGGTGTTCTGCCCTGCTGTCAAGGGAACTCGCGGGGTCTGATCAGGAAGCGGTGCTGGATGTTCTCCAGATATAAAGGAACTCGGAGTCGCTCGAAGTCGCGACCTCAATCCCTCTCTGGTGGGTTGCGCGATTCAGCGCGGAGCGAATGTTTTCCTTGCTGTCTGGCAAAGCCGAGAGCGGAATTCTAAGGGCACGATCCACTTCCAACTGCTCGATGTCGCTAAGAAGTTGCGTGATGATCTTTTTGTGCTTGCCTTCTCGGCCTTTCGGAACATCAATCTGCTTGATCGACTGGTATTTCATTGGGGGCGTGTCGGAATTCGCGTTTGTCGCCATTCTAATAACCCTCAGGGCTGGTTACCTTGCCTCGGTCGTCTGAAGGCGCATTCTTAACGTATGGGTAACCGGCCGTAAAGCTATCCTAATACTAATTGCATACTAGAAGTCAACATTTATAAGGAAGACATAAGGAAGAATGTCGTATGTCGCAGAGTGTCTATCGGTATTATATCAATCTTCTACAACCCTCGAATTTATAAGCATTTAGCCCGTATTCTCAAAGAGTTAGCACGTACAAAATTAGATCTGCTAGGGTAATTTCAGAGGTGAAGACAAGTGAGCAAGAACAAGAATTTCCCCACTGTTTCGCTCAGGGACGTTCCGGCGAACATTGAAGCAAATAATGCCAATGGATATCGGCCGGTAGTCCTGGTTGTCGATGATGAGAGTGTGATTGCCGATACGCTGGCAGAGATTCTTTCGCGCAGCGGCTATACAGCGATCGCCGAATACGATGGTGATAGTGCGCTGGAAACTGCATTGCTGACGCCGCCCGAGATGCTGATCACGGATGTGGTGTTGCCGGGCATGACGGGCATTGAGCTTGCCATTTCAGTGCGGCGCATCTTCCCCGACTGCAAGATCATTCTCTTCTCAGGGCAAGCTTCGACCGCCGATCTACTGGCAAGTGCGCGTGCGGACGGACATCACTTCACATTGTTGAACAAGCCGCTGCATCCGCAGGATCTGCTGCTGCGAGTGTCGGAAGGGCTGAAATCGAACAGGCCCGTGGCCGTACCGGCGAAATAGCAGCCAGCCAAGTGGCTGTCATCAGAAAGTTCAATGGGCGCCCTGGAGGCGCCCATTTGATTTAGTGCGGCGTGTCTGAAATCTTTCATAGAGATTGCGTAAAAAGCAGATTCTTCACTCACCACCGCCAAACTGAACAGCGTTTGGGGCTCAGTTCGTTCAGAATGACACAGTTAATTACGGGAAGAATTTCTACTCAGGATGTTAGTTGGCGAGAACAGCGCGGTAGCGCACTTTGTTCTTTTTGACTTTTTCGATAGCCTCATTGGCCCTAGCCATGGCGAAGGCTTCTGTCGTTGCCTTGACCCCATGACGAGCTGCAACATCGAGCATTTCGCGCATTTTTTGCGGGCTGCCGATCGGGCTTCCGGTGACGGTGCGGATCCCGGCGATGAGCGGAAAAGCCTGCAGGGAAACAGGAGATGGCGGCACGCCGACGAAGCAAAGGGTGCCCGTCGGTCGAAGCGCCTGGATGTAGACGTTCCAATCCTGATCAGCATTGGCGGTATTCAGAATGAAATCGAGCGATCCGGCGACTTCTTTCATTGATTTTGATTCGCGTGAATGCACAAAGTGATGCGCGCCGAGGGCGCGAGCTTCTTCTTCTTTGCCGGTCGAGGTGGAGAAGGCGATAACTTCTGCGCCGAATACGCGGGCGAACTGGATGGCAATGTGTCCGAGGCCGCCGATTCCGACAACGCCAACGCGGGATGAGGGATTGATGCCGTGATCCCGCAACGGGCTATAGACGGTGATGCCGCCGCAGAGCAGGGGAGCGGCCTGTTCGCTTGGAAGGGCATCAGGAATGCGCATGACAAAGCGGGCGTTGGCGCGGACGTTGCTTGCATACCCTCCGTTGCGATGGACGCAGGTAGCTTCCATGGACGCGCACAAGTTTTCGAGGCCGCGACTGCACCACTCGCATTCGCCGCAGGAGTTGGCCTGCCATCCGAGACCGACGCGCTGGCCGACTCTCAGGGATTTAACGTGCGAACCAACTGCGGAGATGGTCCCGATGATTTCGTGACCGGGAATGAACGGATACTGGCTGATGCCCCAGTCGTTTGAAATGAGATGGAGGTCGCTATGACAAATGCCGCAGTGGGTGATGCCGATTTCGACTTCCTGCAAGCCCAAGTCTCCCGGGTCATAGCGAAAAGGCAAAAGCTCGGCACCCGCTGCGTGAGCTGCTAGTCCTTGGATTAAGGCCATGGTCGTTCCGCAGTCCTCGCTGGGGGTCGCAAAAGGGTCCGGATAGGGGTCCCAGAAAAGTGCGACAGATTTACGTAAACGGTGCAGGTTAAGTCTAGTCTAAACCGGCGCCGGACTCGATGTGCAGATTGAGGATTTGAAATCCGCTGAGCACTCCGCCTGCGGGAGAATCGCCCGCGACAACTGCGGACTCACCGTTGAGGGTCACGTCCCTGGCGGAGCGCAGAGGCTCGAGTGCATTGGCCATGGAGAGCGGCAGCGTGGAAAGAGTATGGCCATCGACGCCGGCCTGGGCATTGGGCAATAGGAGGCTGACGAAGATGCGATCCGCGGCGTGGTGATTTTGCGCTTCAGCGAGTGCGGTATCAAGGTCCACCGTGCGCGTGGAAATGCGCGGAGGATTGAGAGCGCGATCGAGGGTTCCTGCATCGGAGACGAGAAGGCGGATTGGTCCTGCGGGAAGTTCGGGAGGAAGAACGATAGGGATGCGAATATTGCGTTCAGGCTGCTGCCACGGGCGCAGGGTCGCTTCAACGACGACGGTGTCGCCGGCGTGCACGATGTTGCCGGAGTCGATGCGGGCCGTTTCGAGTTCGACCTGTGCACGGCGCGGAATGGAATCAACGTCAAGGTCGATAGCCTTGATAGCGCCTTGTCGCGCACCGTTTGCGTAGAGCTGGGCGAAGGTTTGGTCGGTCTGAATCGCCGCTGAAAGCTGCGCGGAGAGCTGGTCGCTCGGGGGGGCCCAGACATCAAGCGGCGATGGAGGATAGCCGTCGATGTTGACGCTGCCCGTAACGTGATAGCTGGTTTCGAGGCCGCTCTGATTGTTTTCGAGCAGAGAGTCGTAGAGCGAGACCAGCACAGCTTGCGGGGTGAGTGACGGAAGATCGACCACTTCAATGTTCAGCTTGCGGTCGGCGCCCTCACCGTGAACGGTAATGTGCACGGGTATCATGTGCGGCTTGACGCCAAGAACGCCGCGGATGGCGGAATCGCGATCGTCGGTGAAAGTGCCGATGGGATCGCCGGTGTTGATGATCTTGAATGCGTTGAGGGGAGAGGCGAGGGTATCGACAACCTCCGCGGTGGTCATAGGCAGGGAGACGGATCCGGCCTGGAGAATGGGATGACCACAGGCGAGTAGTTGTTTGGGGTCGACGTAGGTGACGGTGCAGGTGGCCGAGATCTCGAGATCGCCGCGCACAAGCTGCGCGCTGACAGCCGACCCGGGAACGACGCTGGCGATGGCGGAGGGGGAGATGGCGCCAAAGGAGCCGTCCGTGTCAGGCTTTGACGAGCCGCTGCCACCGCCGGCGGCAATGATGTCGAGGCCGGTACCGGCCATTTCCTTTTGCCAGAGACGAATGGCTTCGGGACGGAAGCCACTCATGACGAGTGGAGTTTCCATGGCCTGGAAGGTCATGGCGCCGGATGACAGGCCCGTATCGGTTTGCGCGAGCGGGGATGCGGGGGAAGTGGAAGCCCACTGGGTAGCTGACCGGCATGTCTTTGACTTCAAGCATCTGCGCGATGGGCGTAATGCCGGCAATAGGATCTTTAGCGAATTGGCCGATGCGGTAGGAGAGGGAACCGAGGAGTCTATTTCCGATGTAGACGGGGCTTCCGCTCATGCCGGCGACGACGCCCGTGTACTCAGGCTTGGCGCCGCGAAGCTGGGCGAGGATCATGTCGTGCCCGGGCCCGCGCGCGCCGCGCAGAACCCCAAGGATCTCAACCTGCATAGGCTCGGGTTTGGTTCCGGTGAAGACGGTCCAGGCGGTGGCCATCTGGCCGCGGTGCACCTCGTTGAGCGGGAAAAAGCCCCCTCCGGAGGGTGGAGGACCGGCGGGTTGGGTTTGGGCGGGAACACCAGCGGCGAGCGCCGAGAGCAGGAACAGGGCAAGGATTCGGAGGAAGGCCAGGCCAGGGAGTCCGGCGAGCGTTCGAATCGGGGTCGGGATTGCCTTATGGCATCGTTTCACGTCTATAAGATTAAACCGGTGCCGCATCGACCCGGGAGATTGCGTGTTCTTTCCGGTGGTGATGCATCAAGGTTTTTGACGCCCGAAGCTGCAGGTTGTATTCGCGGTCGTGCTGCTTTGCTTGCCGATTCCTTCGGGTTATCCCTATGCTGTGAACACAGAGGCTGTCATGCCAACGAATTGCCGTTACAATATTCGCCGTTCCCATTTTGTCTTGTTTTTGCTGCTGGTCGTTCTGGCGCTTTCGCCGGTGGCCTGGACACAGAGCACGCCGCCTGCACCGCAGAACCCGCCAGCGCAGCAGCCGGACCAGACTGCGCCCGACGCTGGCGGCCCCACCGGAGACAACGGGGCGATAGCGCTGCCAAAAAAGAAGGACGTGCCGGAACCCGCGCCGCCGCCCGCTCCAGCTCAACCGAAGTTCAAGAATCCGGATGGTGCAGCCGACTATTCGCTGCGGGTCAATGTTCCCGAGGTATCGGTGGATGTGGGCGTGCTGCTCGAGAAGACGGGACAATTTGTTCCCGGGCTGAAGCCGTCGAATTTCAGGGTGTATGAGAACGGCGTGGAGCAGAAGATCACAGGCTTCAAGCGAGTGGAGGCGCCGATTACGGCGCTGATGCTGTGCGAATTTGCGAACAGCAACAGCACGTACGCCTTCCTCTACGACATGCGCAATGCGGCGTGGGAGTTTGCGCAGCAATTGCGGCCGCAGGACTACGTTGCATTGATGACGTTCGACATGCGCACGCAAATCTGGCTGGACTTCACGCAGGACAAGCGGCAGCTTTTGAATGCGATTCAGTCGCTGGTGATCCCGGGATTCAACGAAAGGAATCTTTTTGACGCGCTGTACGAGGCGGAAGACCGATTGAGCCGGATCGAAGGGCACAAGTACATCATCCTGATCGCTTCAGGGCGCGACACAATGTCGAAGCTCACGCTCGACAAGATTTACCAGAAGGTAAAGACGACGCCGGATATTACGATCTTCGCGATTTCAACGGGCGGCGCATTGCGCGCCATGACGGAGGGCGGCCCGGGTGTGGGCGCACAAATGCGCGACATCGATTACCTGCAGGCCGACAACGAAATGAAGACTTTCGCGAAGATGACCGGCGGGATGTTTTTTCAGCCGCGGTTTGTCGGCGAGATGCCGGAGATTTTCGCTGAGATCAACAAGGCGATCCGATCAAAATATCAACTGGTGTACCACCCGACGGACGCCAAGCAGGACGGAACCTATCGTAAGCTGCGCGTAGAACTGGTGGACGACGAAGGGAAGCCGCTGCGCATCCAGGATGAGAAGCACAAGCCGCTGAAGTATGACATTATTGCGCGCGACGGATATCGGGCGAGGCAGGAAGTGGAGTAGAGCGGAGACGATGAAGGCGGACAAGCGGCAGCCGTTGGGCTGCCGCGGGTCCTTGGCGGGAGAGGGCAAAAGCCAGCTATTTAAATTGATTGAAGATATCGTTGACGTAATAGCCGATGACGAAGAGAGTCGCGACCGCAGCAACAATCTCGGAAACTCGAATCAGCGGCTGAACTTTGTTGACCTTGGCGACGATGGCCTGCTGGGCTGTCATGTTCATGGCTGAAGGAATCGTCGAGAAAGAGCTGGTCTTCTTCATCCCGGGTAAGGCGGGAGCGATAAAGAAACATGGCAACATGATCACGATGGTGAGACCCCAAACGGACCACATGACGGGAACGAACGGCATAGAATTACCTCCGGCGAGTATTCCGCCCCGCTATCGGCAAGATCCCCGATTCGGGGGCCGCTGCGATGCGGGGGGTGTACGGCTGAATCATAGCCCGGGTTCGAGTCAGCATCCCGTGACGCGAATCACAGGTAATTTTTCAGTCTGGATGGCGGTAGGCTGGCTTGAATCTGTTGAGCAATGCGGGGATTATGGACGGAAGCGGGGAAGAGAGATCTTCGCGACTTTCCTGTATCCGGTAGCATCCAATGGGACTGAGTGACTTATGAACTTGAAACGCCCTGGCGGGGCAGTACAGTAAGTCAGGATAAGATTTCAACAGAACCGGAGAAACCATGGCAACGACAACCTCAGCACCGGCAACCACGACTCAGGACACAGAAAAGAAAGCGCCTCTGATCCTGACACCTCAAGCGATCGCCAAGGTCCGCGAGATCATGGCTACCCAGGATCCGCTTCCTGCCGGCTTGCGCATTGGCGTAGTGGGCGGCGGCTGCTCGGGATTCCAGTACTCGATGGCCTTTGAGAACCAGGCCGGCATGATGGACAAGGTGTTCAACTTTGATGACCTGAAGGTATTTGTCGATGCGACATCCCTGATGTATCTGAACGGGTGCATTGTCGATTACGTCGAAACGCTGGAGGCTGCCGGCTTCAAGTTCGAGAACCCCCAGGTGAAGTCGACCTGCGGTTGCGGTTCTTCGTTCAGCGTCTAACGCGACTCGCGGTTCAAGCACGAACAAAGCCCGTCCAGGATGGACGGGCTTTGGTGCGTTTGAAGGCTTCTCGGCGACCTTCTATTGCTGCGGGGTGGTTGGCGTTGGGTTGTGGGCGTGGTGGGACTTGTGCCGATGGGGCTGGTCGGATTTGGGCCGCCGACAGGGGTGGTCGTGCCGCTGGCGGGTTGGCCGATTGCGCCGGTGTTGCCGCCCGCCATCTGCTGCTGGTCCATTAGCGGGCTGTAGAGGAACTCCCACTCGTTGTAGTGATTCTTCTTCTTGTAAACGAAAATCGATTGCTTCGGACTCTGCGGGGAGAAGCCGATGATGCCGCCGCCGCCAAAGGTCTGTCCTGTGCCGGTGGGGTTGGTGGAGGAACCGGAGCCTGGTGTTCCACGCGCCGGGCGTGCCCGTTCCCGCGCCGGGGGTGCCTGTTGCGCCCGTTCCGGTGCCGGCAATCGGGTTGCCGTTCGCGTCCGTCCCACCCGTGGTCGGTGTACTCGTGCCAGGGTCGGTGGTTCCGGTGGGAGTGTTATTGAAAAGGCCTCCCCCACCTGGCGCCGGGTTTGCGCCAGGCGCGCTCGGCCAGGCCCGTGTTTCCTCCCGCGGGGCCAATGCCGGCAAGCGAAGCGGCGGCCAGGGGCTGACCAAAGAAGCCCATGGCCTGGGGCGTCTTGTTCTGGCCGAAGAGAATTGGCTTCCATTCCTCCTTGCCGGTGGTGGGGTCGATGTACTTCTTGCGGAGGAAGCGGATGTCGTTGGTCTTTACCAGGGCGTCAACGTTGGGTGGATAGGCTTGGAATTTCTTGTAATAGAGCTGAATGGCGCGGACGTATTGCTTGCCGCGCTGCATGGTTTCTTCTTCGCGGTCACGCTGAATGTCTTCACGCACGCGTGGTATCGCGACGGCGAGCGAGAGGATCAGGATGGCGAGCATGAAGATGACTGCGACGAGGATGTAGCCCTCTTCGGAGCGATGGCGACGAATTGGAGGATGCGGATTCATTGCTTGATTGATTATGTCTTCCTCGGTTATTCCATCGCGCCTGAGGCGGACTTCGGAAAGCGGATCCTTCGCTGCGCTTACCCCGCTTGCGCGGGGCCCAGTTCGTGTTGTGGACCCCGATAGCTGCTCCGCTCAGGATGACACTTCCTGAGGGCTCGGTACTGCTGCTTCCTAATTCACGGAGAGGGGTACGGTCTGGGTGTTGTTGTAGCCGAGGTCGGTAATTTGAATGGAGCCCGGCATAATGGAGACCACCTTGTAGCGGTGATCGACAACGTCACCGGAATGGGCCAGGAAGATATCGTCTCCGCGAACGAGGAACGCCTGCATGATCTTGTCGTGGGTCTGTGTGTAGCCGAAGTACTTGAGGTCGATCGCGGGCGGTGCTGGCGGGCCCGGCAGGAACTGTAACGGTGGGCCCGGTATTCCGTGCACTCTTTACGGGTGCCTCAATGTGCACGCGGCGCGGATTCGGCGGAGAAGATGTTGCGGCCGGTGCCGGAATAGACCACGTCTTCGCTTTGGGCAAGCTTGTCAAAATGCAGCGTCGGATCGATGTTATTGCTGGCCACGTGCTGTGCCTGCGGTGCTGTGGAATTTGTGTGCTGGGTGGTTCCCCCCGGGGTGCGGGCTCCGGTGGTGGAGCGAACGGGTGCGGCCGGCGCCGGTGAAGTGCTCATGGAGTTGTAGAGTTCGTAGCCGCCGCCGAGGACGATGATGGCTGCGAGCGCGATCACGATGTAGACCTGGCGTTTGTTTTCTGTGCCGAGAGCGATGGCCATGCTACTCGCCCTCCTTTGCCACCGGAGCAGCTGTTCCGGCGTTTCGGCGGGCGTGGGCATCATCCAGCCCGGCACGTCGGCTGGGCGCAGCCAGGTGGAGACGCGAAGGCGGAGGCTGACAAGGCCGCCCTGTTGGCCGGTGAAGTTCATGGCGCGAATCACGAAGAAGGTCTTGTCGCGCTCAATGCCGTTCACGAAAGTGCATGATCTGCTGGTACTCTCCGCTGATTGCGCAGTCGAGTGAGATTTCGGTGAGATCGGTTGCCGTTGTTCCCTGGGAGTAGCCCACTCGTGAGAGCTGAACCCCGTTTTTGACGGCCAGGGCGCCCAACGGCACGGCAATGGAGGAGTAGTTGGCGGGAATCCGCGTGGCGTAGAAGTCCTGGATATGGGTGCGCGATTCCCTGACGCGGTCTTCGAGTCCGCGAAGGGGCTCTGTCTGCAGTTCGAGGGTTTTGAGTTCGATCTGCTTGGCGGTGAGGGCGTCAGTGGAACTTGAGTCGGTAGCGGACCAGTCCATTCCGAGTCGAATGGCGAGGCCGAGGACGAGCAGGACCATCACGCCAAGGCCCACATAGTGCCAGGTGAGAGGAGAAGAGAGCCGCTCGCGATTTGTAACGGGGGTCGGGCTCATTGTGGTACTCCTCTGTGGGGCTGCACGGGGGCATGGGGACGTGCCATGCCGGTGTAGGGAGAGCGGCCACTCGTCACGCCCTTTTGCGAAGGCGTGTCATCCATAGTTGGTTTAGTGCGATCCTTTGTGGTGGCATGCTTACGATCTGCCGGGGTTCCCGGCGTGTAGTCAGCGAGCATATCGAAGTTGACACGATTGGAGGCACTGACAGGTTCCGGGCGCTGATTGGGGCCACCTTGGGACTCGGCGGTTTCGCCCACGATGCGGGGCAGGAGGAAATGCCGGGAGTGTTCAAGATTCTCGACGAGGCCCACGTCGCGGTCGCGCGGACCGACAACGCGAAGGCGCACGGAGATCTGGCCGTCCTTCACAGTCGGCTCGAGGGTGTTGACCTGCACGCCGGCGGGCAGAACGGTTTCAAGGTCCTCCATGGCGAGAGTCCACGAGAAGGATTTTTCGTCGAAGAAGCGATTGAGGTTTTCGGCCTGCTGCAGGGTGCGAGCGTTGTCAGGCTGCTGCATCATGGCCTGATATTGCTGGCGCTCGTTGGTGATTCGCGCGATTTGTCCATCGAGGGAGTGAGCCCGCTGGCGTGCGGCTTCAGCCTTGTCGTGCAGGGCGTGAAGGCCGAATCCAAGGGCAATGGCGACTAGCGCCAAAGCGCCCATCGCAATGCGCAGATTCTTGAGCGCCGGTGCGACATCGGCGAATTGCCGTGAGGCAAGATTGATGGCTACGCGCACGCTAGACGGCTCCTGCCAATGCGCCGGTAAGTCCGGCGGTGCTCATGTTCGACATACTCGTGGCGACGCCCGTCGAAGGCCGCGGCGCCAGGTCGATAATTCTCAGCTCGGACGGTCCGAACCAGTGTTCAAATTCTGACGCGGTGCCGTTGCCGGCAAAGTACAACTCCCTGGGCAGAACGGAAACCTTGTCTTCATAATATGCCGCTGCAACGGCTACGCTGCGCTGAACTTCAAGGAGGCGCTGCTGAGGATCTTCAGGCAGGTCGAGAGTGCGATAGAGCAGCAGATCCTCGCCACGGGTGATCGAGGTAGTGATGGCTACCTTGCTGAGACAGGCGGCTAATAGCGGCTCGGACGAGTCGATTGTCGCGAGAGCCGCAAGGGCAGATGGCATGACAGCACCCGGCTCATAGCCGGCGGCGCGCACGGCGGTCTCGTACTCCTCGAGGATATTGCTGGGCAGAATGGCGACGAGAACGCGGGCTTCGGTTTTACTCTCTGAGAGGATTTGATAGCTGAGTCCGGCGTGTTCCACGTCAAAGGGAACCATTTTGCGCAGCCGGAAACGGAGAACCGGGATCGCCTCACTGGTGCGCGCCGGAATGGAATCGAAATCGAGGACAAAGACGCGCACCGCTGTATCTGGAATAACGACGGTGACGAAGCGGCTGCGTGGCGAGACGCTGGCCAGGGCATTGCGAATGGCGAGAGATACCGCCTCGGGCGAGGTCATGTTGAGCTCGCTGATGCCGGGTATCAGGATGCCAGGACGCAGAGGCTTCATAGGCGTAGACAGGCGCGATCATGTTTGCCGGGAAGGGCGGCGGCCAGTACGCCTTCTGAGGTTAGTTCGATGGCCGCAGGCGGACGGCCTGCATATTGCGCTGCCGATTTCGATCTACTGAGGATGGAACTCACTATCGCGATGCCTCGATGAAGGTTACTTTGTTGATCTCCTTGAGCGTGGTGAGCCCACGACGAACACGGTCGAGGGCCGATTCACGAAGGAAGCTCATGCCTTCGCGCTGAGCCAGCTTGCGAATCTCAGAGGTCGGCTTCTTTTCAAGAATCAACTCACGGATGGGGTCGGTCAAGTCTAAAAGCTCATGGATGGCGGTACGTCCGCGATACCCTGTGCCGCCGCACTCAATACAGCCTAGGCCCTCGCGGAAGGCGAAACCGCGCCATTCCGCCGGATTCATGCCGCTGGCGATGAGGACTTCGTCGGGATAGCTGACCGTGCGGACGCAGTGTTCGCAGACGGTGCGGACCAGCCGCTGGGCGAGAATGCAATTCAGCGCGGAGACGAAGTTGTAGGCTTCCACGCCCATATTCAGGAATCGGCCAAGGACGTCGACAACGTTGTTGGCGTGGACCGTGGTGAAGACGAGGTGGCCGGTGAGCGCGGAGTTGATAGCGATCTGCGCGGTTTCCTGGTCGCGGATTTCGCCGACAAGGATCTTGTCGGGGTCGTGGCGCAGGATGGAGCGCAGGCCACGGGCGAAGGTGAGGCCCTTCTTTTCATTTACGGGAATCTGGGTGATGCCGCGAATCTGGTATTCAACCGGGTCTTCAATGGTGATGATCTTGTCTTCGTCGCTCTTGATTTCGTTCAGAGCGGCGTAGAGGGTAGTGGTTTTTCCGGAGCCGGTGGGGCCGGTGACCAGCACCATGCCGTAAGGCTCGCGGATATAGCGGCGGAAACGGCGGAGGTCCTCTTCGGCGAAACCCACCACATCAAGCGTGAGGTGGCGGAACTTCTCGCTCATCGATTCTTTGTCGAGCACGCGAAGGACAGCGTTTTCGCCATGCACCGTGGGCATGATGGAGACGCGGAAGTCGATGAGGCGACCCTTGTAGCGGACGCGGAAACGGCCATCCTGCGGGACGCGGCGCTCGGCGATGTCAAGCTCGCTCATGATCTTGATGCGGCTGAGAATGGTGGTGTGATGCTCGCGCGCGATGGGCGCCATGGCTTCCTGCAGGACGCCGTCAATGCGGTATTTCACGTGGAGCGAATCGTCATACGTCTCGATGTGGATATCTGAGGCGCGACGCTCGAGAGCAGTGAAGATGGTGGTGTCGACCAGGCGAATGATGGGACTGATGTCTTCATCGCTGGTGAGCTTTTCAATGGAGATGTTTTCGTCGGACTGGGTGTCGTCGCCGGTTAACACGTCGAAGGTGAGGCCTTCGCTGGCTTCGTCTAGGACGCGCTGCGACTGCTCGGTTTTCTTGAGCAGGTCGGTAATCTGCGAGAGCGTGGCAACACGGGCAATGATGCGATGACCGAGGAGGCCGGCGATTTCGTCGAGCACCATCAGCCGCGAAGGATCGCTGACTGCGATGACGAGTACATCCGCCTGCTGCTCGATGGGCACGAAGTTGTAGCGGAACATCAGTTCCACGGGAACCGTGCGCAACAGGTCATGCTGAATCTTGAAATTCTTTAAATCAACGAATTCGGCGCGATAACGCGCTGCCAGGGATTCTGCCTGGGCACGCTCGTCGAGGCCATTGACCATCGGCCCAGTCGGCACCGTGATTGTAGTATCAGCCATATATCAGGACTAACCTGTCCTCCACCAACTGCGGAACCGAGCGAGAAGATCGGCAGATACAGCGAAATAAGAATAAAGACGACAACCACGCCCATCACGATCAGGATGGCGGGTTCAATTAATGAGAGTGCCGCAGTGAGAGCTGTGGCTACGTCTTCCTCAAAGAATTCGGCGACGGAGTTGAGCATTTGAGGAAGTGCGCCTGTTTGTTCGCCGACCGAGATCATTTCAGTGGACAGGTCGGGGAATACGCCGGTGTTGAGAAGCGAATCGGCAAGGCTCTTGCCTTCACGCACGGAAGTGACGGCTGCGCCGACGGCCTTGGAGACGCGACGCGAGGAGATGGAGCGCGCGGCTGTTTCGAGTGAGGGCACGAGCGGCAGGCCGCCAGTAAGCAGGGTGGAGAGGGTTCGCGAGAAGAGCGCGACCTGGTACTTGAGCCAGATTTTGCCGAAGATAGGCATGCGCACCCGAATGCCGTCGATCGTGTCACGGCCTTTCTCGGTGATGGAAAAGCGCCAGAGTCCGATGCCTATTGCGAGTGCCGCCAGAGCGATCCAGAGGATGTTGTGCTGCGTCCATTTGCCAAAGGCTAAAAGCAGGAGGGTCATCTGCGGCAGCTTGGAGCCCATCTGGTCGTAGAGCTGCGCGAATTGCGGAATGACCACCGTGAACATGAAGGTCAGCAGGCCGCACACGATGGTGAGCAGAAGGCCCGGATAGATGAGTGAGGCAGTGAGTTTTTTGCGGAAGGTAAGCGAGACGCGCTGGAATCCGATGTAGCGTTCGAGGACCTCCTGGAGGTTGCCGGAGCGTTCGCCGGCCAGCAGGGTGGTGGTGTAGATGACGGGAATTCCCGTCTGCGCCTCAAATGCGCCGGAGAGAGACTCGCCTGTTTTGACGCGGTTGGCAACGTCATCGAGCTGGCTGCGGAAATAGGGGCTCTTCTGGATCTTGGAGAGCATCTGGAGCGAACCAAGGATGGGCAGGCCCGCACGGATGAGGGTAAGAAACTGCTGGTTAAAGATCAGGAACGGCTCGAGCTTGACCTTGCGCCGCGACATGCCGCCCAGGCCGGAACGCGCCTTCACGGAAAAGACGTGATAGCCGGCGTGGGAGAAGCGCGCACGCAGCTCTTCTGCGGTTGAGGCGGTCTGAACTTGCTCCATTACATGACCGCGTTCATCGGCCAACTTGATTACGAACTCTGCCATAGGTCAGGTTGCCGGCCCGGCCCCGGGGGCGCTGCCGGCCTTTCGGTTCGCTTTCCTGTTCAAGGGTAACAGTTTCGCTCAACTGATAGACGCAGATTCCTGAAGAAGCGTTCGTCGATTGTTGCTTTCAATTGCAGGCTGGATGACCCTGAGGGTACTTAAGTTCGAAATGGGGTTAACCAGCGTCTTTTCCGAGGGGTATGCTGGGGAAGAGCCAGACCACCCCCATGGATCAAACGGCTAGATGGATGAAGACAGGCGGCGAAGGGATTCCTCCCGCGGAAGGAGCCGAAAACGGCAACTTTCTGGGACTGAGTCCGCGTGCCGCCGCGGTTGCTGTCATGATCCTGCTGGGCGTGGTGACAGCAGCGTCGTATTTCAGCGGATTTGCGACGAAACTGCATCGGGCCGCTGCAGTGGCGCCCTATCCGCACGAACTTGCGAGAGTGACTTTTGCCGTCGGTGGGGATGTTATTCCCCACGAGCCGGTGCGAGCGGCTGCCGAAGCTGCTGGCGGCGGCGTGCAGGGCTGGGGTTCGCTTTTGGCGAATGTCAGCGATGTCTTTGAAGGCGCGGACTTTGGGTTTGTGAACCTGGAGACGCCGGTGGCGCCGGCGCACTCGAAGGGATCGAAACCGTTCATGTTCGATGCGCCTGTAGTGCTGCCGGAGTCCCTGAAGGCCAACGGCATCAAGATCGTTTCTTTCGCGAATAACCATGTGATGGACCAGGGATGGCCGGGGTTTACGGAGACACGCGAGCATCTGCGTGAAATCGGGCTGCGGTTTGTTGGTTCGGGAGATACTGCGGCGCAGACCTGGCAACCGCTGATCGTGGAAGCCAATGGCATCAAAGTGGGCTGGCTGGGGATGACGCGGTGGCTCAATGGCAACCGGAATCCAGACAAGGACGACCAGCCGCATGTGAATTTCTTTCCGTATCCCGGCGAATCAGGTGGGGCTCCGGGAGCCGATGAGGCGCAGGTGCTTGCGGCCGTGAAGGCGGCGAAGGCTCAGTGCGACTTGCTGGTGATCTCCGTTCACTGGGGAATTGAATACGCCCCAGCGCCGCGACCGGAAGATGTGGACGTGGCGCACAAGATGCTGGACGCGGGGGCGTCGGTGATTGTGGGGCACCATCCACATGTGCTGCAGCCGATTGAAACCTACACCGCGCCGGATGGGCGGATGGCGGTGATTTTCTACTCACTGGGAAATTTTCTGTCGAATCAGTCGCGGAACTATGTTGACGGATTGATGCCGGACAAGGACGGCGATCCGCGCGACTCAATGATCGGATTGTTTTCCGTCGTTCGCAATGACTACGGGCCGGGGGGAGTGCGGGTGGAACTGGCGCATGTGGGCGTGCTGCCGGTGTGGGGCGAGAACAATCGCAATGCGCTGGCGGCCGGGAAGGCGAAGACGCCGAATATTCATCCGGTGCTGATCGATCGCGAACTGCCCAAGTTGCAGGCGGAAATGGACGATCTCAACAAGACGGCCCAGGTCGGGCAACTCACTGCCGATCAGAAGCAGCAGTTCATCGACCTAACAAAGCAGATAAAGCTGCTCACGGATCGCCGCCAGCAGATCCTAGCCAGGACCGGCGATGAGTACGTTACTGATCCGCCGAAGGTGTCGAAGCCGTAGTCGCATAGGCAGGAACGCAGAACAGCAGATTCTTCACTCCCACCCCGAACCTACCCCAAAGAGCGTAACGCTCTTTGGGGCCCTTGGCACGTTCGGGGCCCCGTTCGTTCAGAATGACAGCGCCGCCCAGTACTTTTGGGCGCTCGTGGAAAGAGCGACAATCCTGCCTGTTCCAAATCAAAAACACGAACGGAGATTCAGTAGCCGTTGGCGACTAGCCAGGATTCGGTGATTTCAAACTCGGGCTTTTTCGCGGATTGCATTTGCTGATAGGCCAACTTGACCAGCACATCGGCTTCGACGTTGACGGAGGCGCCGACGGCGAGCGTGTGGAGATTCGTCCGCCAATAGGTGAGTGGCAGAATCGCGATCGAGATTGTGTCGTTCTCGACGCTGGCGATGGTGAGACTGATGCCTTCGATAGCGACGGAACCTTTGTGTACCATCCACTGGCGCAAGCTTTGAGGGATGCGGACTCTCAGGGTCCAGTCTGTGGTTTCACGATTGAAATCGGGCCGCGAAGGTGAGACCAAGGGTTCAAGGGAACGGAGTTCTCCGGCGCCGTCGACGTGGCCCTGAACAATGTGGCCGCCGAGAGGGCTGCCGGCTGCGGTGGGCAGTTCGAGGTTTACTTGTGCGCCGGGCTTGAGCGCGCCGAGTGAAGTGCGGTCAAGCGTTTCCTGGGCGAGGTCGGCATAGAAATACGTCGGGTCAATGTCGAGCGCTGTGAGGCAGACTCCGGAGACAGCGAGGGAATCGCCCTCATGGAGGCGGTTGGCGATGCCGGGAGCTTCGATGGTGATGCGGCGGACGCCGCCGCGATCTGTGAGGCTGACGAGGGTGCCGGTCTGTTCGATGATGCCGGTGAACATGGAGCTATTTTAAGGGATTAGGGACTAAAGGCCAGGGCTAGGGACGTGGATCGGCTAACGAATTACTCTGATGAGAGCCACTGCAGGATCTCGCGCATTACTTGGTCGGCCTGGTCGGTCTGGAAGAGATACTGCGCGTGGGCGGAGCCTTCGAGAACGATCAGCTTTTTGGGCTGTGGAGCTTTCTCGTATTGCGCGCGGATTCCGGGAAGGCGCAGGCCGTCGCCGCTGGTGTCGTCGCGAGCGAGGAGGAAGAGGGCAGGGGATTTGAGCTTGTCAGCCGGCAGGTTGGGCGCGGCACCGAGCATCACGATGCGATCGATTTCACCCGGCCGGGAAGTGATGGAGGCGTCGCCTGCGGCGGCTCCGCCCATGCTGCCGCCGACGATGGATACTGTCTTTGCACCATGGCCATGAAGGTAGCGCACGGCAGCGAGCACGTCGAGCGCCTGTTGCTCACTGCTCGGATCCTTTTCACCGGGACCATGTGATTGTCCGAAACCGCGAAGGTCGATCGCCAGAACCGCGTATCCAGCAGATCTAAATGCAGGAACTTGCTTCGCCCAGCTTTCCTTCGTGAATCGGCCGCCGTGAACGAGCACCACCGCGCGTTCGCCGGAGCCGTATTGCAAAGCTGCGATCGAGGCGCCGTCCTGCGTGGAGAACGTGACGGCCTGTTGGGCGAAGGCGGTGGCTGCGAGAGCACAGACGATGACGATGACAAGAAGCGAGCGCACACCGCAAATGTACACCAGCTTAGGCTCCGCTCTGATAGGTTTTTAGAGCAGCGGATTTCTCACCGTCGGACGCATATTTCAGGAGTGCTTTGCGCATGACAGCAGTCAGATATGTTGTGGCCTTTGTCGCCGGAGTCTCAACTGCTTTTGGTTTTACCGTGCAACTCGGTGCGCAAGATCGTTCGTATGGGCGATCAGTGGTTGCTACGCAGTACGGCATTGTTGCTACGAGCCAGGTTTCGGCTTCGCAGGCTGGTGCGCGGGTGCTGGAGCAGGGCGGATCGGCGATTGACGCGGCAATCGCGGCCAATGCGGTGCTGAATGTGACGGAGCCGACATCGAACGGGATGGGCGGCGACTTGTTTGCGATTTACTGGGAAGCGAAAACGGGAAAACTCTACGGGCTGAATGCGAGCGGATGGGCGCCCAAGGCGTTGACCGTTGAGCATCTGCGTTCAAAAGGCGTGAGTGCGATGCCCGAGTTCGGGATCGACTCAGTCACTGTTCCCGGGGTGGTGGATGGCTGGACAAAGCTGCATGATCGGTGGGGCAAACTGCCGTGGCGGGATCTGTTTCAGCCGGCAATCTTTTATGCCGATCACGGATTTGCGGTGGGAGAGATTATTCATGCGTGGTGGGCAGGCGATGAGAAGGGTCTGCTGACAAATGCGGAGAGCCAGCGTGTTTTTCTACCTGGCGGCAAGGCGCCGGAGGCCGGAGAACTCTTCCGCAATCCCGATGTGGCAAAGGCGTTCAGGCTGGTTGCCGAGCAGGGCGAGTCCGCGTTCTACAAGGGCGAGATTGCCAAGGCAATTTTGAAGACCTCGGACGACCTGGGGGGAACCATGACGGCCGACGATCTGGCTTCATATTCCGCCGAGTGGGTGGAACCGATCCATACTACGTATCGTGACTGGACTGTGTACGAGTTGCCGCCAAACGGTGACGGCATCGCCGCGCTGGAGATGCTGAACATCATGGAGAAGTTTCCGCCGGATCCAGCGGGATCGCACAGCCCGGGAGAACTGCACAATCGCATTGAGGCCATGAAGTTGGCGTATGCGGACGTGAAGGCGTATGACGGCGATCCGCGGTTCGGAAAGATCCCGGTGGAGCAGCTTTTATCGAAGGAGTATGCGGCCAAGCGCGCCGAGTTGATCGATCCGGAGCACGCGAATTGCACGGTGGCTCCCGGCGCGCTTGGGAAAAGCGATACCACGTACTTCAGCGTCGTGGATCGAGAGGGGAATATTCTTTCGATCATACAGAGCAACTACGAAAATTTTGGATCGCAAATCACGGTACAGGGTATGGGTTTCGCGCTGCAGAATCGCGGCGGATTGTTTTCGGTCGATCCCAAATCGCCGAATGCGCTCGGAGGGCACAAACGGCCGTTTCATACCATCATTCCAGCATTCATGCAGCATGGCGATCAGCACATCGGCTTCGGGATCATGGGGGGACTAAATCAACCTTTGGCCCATGCGCAGTTTGTTTCGAACGTGGTGGACTACCACATGAATATCCAGGCTGCGATGGAGGAGCCTCGCTTTACAGATCGGCAGCAGCTGGCGTGCAAGGTCGTGATTGAGTCGCGTGTGACGCAGGCTACGATTGACGCGCTGACGAAGATGGGGCACGTGTTTCAGGTGCATCCCGATTACACGTCACAGATGGGGCGCGGCCAGGCGGTTCTGCACGATGGCGGCACGGGAATGAACTTCGGGGCTTCGGACCCACGCGCGGATGGAGCGGCAATTCCGGAACAACCGAACTTTCCAAAGTCTCGACAGAACACTAATTCGCCGTGTTGTCGAATTCAGACCAGGTTTGATTTGCGGAGCTGCGCGATCGGGAGCTGGCACGGATGCGGTACGGGCAGGCGCGTATCCAGCTTCAGGCTCGTCGTGGGATCATCGAAGCCGCTTGGCTCTTCGTCAAGCTTGATGCGGACCTCGGGCGTTCCAGCGAAGTAGGCCGCGAAGGTGAAAGCAATCAAAGCGGCGCCGACGGCCACGCCTCGCAGGGTCCACTGAAGATTTGCCGAGTCTGCAACCATGAAACTCCAGGCGAGACAGGTGAAGGCGAGCCAGAGGCCGATGAACTCCGAGACGAGGGCGCGAGGTCCGTCGACCGCCGGATCTTTATCAATGCGCAACGCTGTGCAAATAATTGCGGCGACGGCCAGCACCGCGGACAAAAGGCCTATTCCGAGGAAGTTGAGAGTGTGGTGAAGCATTGCCCGAGCGACCCCCGTCGCAGAACAACTGGCACCAATTCCGCCTTGAAACTGGGCCGGAACGTGCATCAGATTGGACGTGATATAGCCGGTGGTAAGGGTTGTCGCTGGATAAGCATCCACGAATTTTTACCAAATAGTAAACAGCTGATTTAGCTGGATCATGATCGAGGCGATTTCGGGTTTGCCTACACGGCAGTTTCTGCCAGGGATCGCGGAGAAGTGAGCAAAGGCCGAGGTCGTTGCCATAGCGCTCCACTTCCACTTCGGCCATCTGGATGGCAGCTGGGCATGCCTTTGAAGGCCGGAACAGCGTCGGAGCCCATGATCTGTGGGGCGACGAAGAGGTGGATGCGGTCGACCATGCCGCTGGCAAGAAGGGCGGTATTGAGACGCGTTCCGGTTTCAGTGAGGAGCGTGAGGATGCCTTCTTCGCCAAGCTTGTCGAAGGAGCTTGCCGAGGGGGACACGGGCCGCCTGTAACCCGAACAATGAAGACCTATCGCCAGGGTTTCCGGATTCGGCGTGGGAGAACTTCAACGCGCACGCCGCGAGTGCGGAGTTCGTTGATGCGGGCTTCGTCTTTGGAGACGGTGAAAATGACGACGTCGTTCTGAACGTCGCGCACCATCTTTGAATCGAGCGGCATGCGCAGAGCAGAGTCGAGGACGACGCGCAGGAGCGGGCGGCGACGGCGGAGGCCGCTGCGGTCGGTGAGCATCGGGATCGTCGGCGAGGACGGTATCGACGCCGGTGAGGGCGGCGTCGGCCTGCCAGCGGAGAGGCTGAACGGCGGCTCGCGCGAGTTCGCTGGTGATCCAGTAGGGTTCGCGTGAAGTGTGATGCCCGGGCGGTGGCGCGATGCGGCCATCGAGCGTCATCGCGACTTTCATGAGGACGAGAGGGCGCTTGTGCTGAATCCAGCGTGCGAAGCCTTCGTTGATGCGGCGGGCTTCCGCCTCGCAGACTCCAAGGGTGGTTTGAAGGCCTGCTGCCCGCATTCGCTCCATGCCGCGGCCGGTGACGTTGGGATTCGGGTCGCCGGTGGCGGCGACAACGCGAGCGAGTCCTGCCGCAATGAGAGCATCGGTGCAAGGGCCGGTGCGTCCGGTGTGATTGCAGGGCTCAAGGGTGACGTAGGCGGTGCCCCCTCTGAGGCGGTCCTCTTTTTGATACGTGAGGGCGTGCTGTTTGGCTTCGCTGAGCGCGACGATCTCGGCGTGGTCGAGCAGGTCGTACTCGTGCCAGCCTTCGCCAACGACCTGGCCGGCGCGATCGAGAATGACGCAACCCACGGCGGGGTTTGGCGAGGCGACGCCGATGCCGCGGCGGGCGAGGTCGAGGGCGCGCTGCATCCAGTATGTGGTCTTTGTCGTCGATATTCATGCGCAGGTGCAGTCCATCGATTGCAGCAGGAAGAAGTGTAACTGCTCAAACGGCAAGAAAGCGTAAAGAGATCGTTGGGATGTCATCCGAGCAGCGCATCGACAAATGCTTCGGGCGAGAATTCGAGCAGGTCGGCACATTTGCTCGCCTACGCCTACGAAGCGGACAGGCAGATTGAGTTCGCGGGCGATGGCGACGGCTATGCCGCCTTTGGCGGTGCCGTCGAGTTTGGTGAGCACGATGCCGGTGGCTCCGGCGGATTGCGTAAACTGACGCGCCTGTTGAAGGCCGTTCTGGCCGGTGGTGGCGTCCATGACGAGCAGGACTTCGTGGGGCGCGCCGGGAATGAGTTTTGATGCGGTGCGGCGCATCTTGTCGAGTTCGTCCATGAGGCCGGACTTGGTGTGGAGGCGACCGGCGGTGTCGACGATGAGCTCGGCGATATGGCGGGCCTTGGCGGCGCTGGCTGCATCGTAAAGCACGGCTGCGGGGTCGCCGCCCTGGCGGGTCTTGATCATCTCGACGCCGCTGCGGCCGGCCCAGATTTCGAGCTGTTCGATGGCCGCGGCGCGGAAGGTGTCGGCGGCGCAAAGGAGCACGGATTTATCCTGCGCGCGATACCAGGCGGCGAGTTTGCCGCTGGTGGTGGTTTTGCCGGTGCCGTTGACGCCGACGAGGAAAGTGACTTTGGGTGGCGTAGAGGGTGTCGCGACGGGACTCATCGGCGCTTCGAGGATTCCGCGCAGTTGCGCTTTCAGCAAGTCGCGCAGTTCTTCACCGCCGGCGATGGCCTGCTTGCGGGCGCGTTCGCGGAGGGCCTGGAGGATTTCGTTCGTGGTCTGGACGCCGATGTCGCTCATGATGAGCGCGGTTTCAAGCTCTTCAAGGGACGACTCGTCGACTTCGCGGGTGAGAGCGACGATTTCGTTGATGCGCGAGGAAAAGGTCTCGCGGGTGCGCGTGACGGCCTGGCGCATGCGCGAGAAAAAGCCAGATTTGCCTGCGGATTCTTCCTCGGCCGCCTGCGCTTCCTGGTCTTTCTTTTTGTCTTTCGGTTCTTCGTCGTAACCAGTAAATAACGTAATCATCGCGGAGGGTTCCAGTATTAAGTCTAGAGCATTGTGCGGTTAGGCGCGAATACAGACGGATACTGACGGTAATTTCGCCAGACTGTCCGTTATTGGACGCCGCTGTTGTACATACCTAAGTTGATCGGTCAGCGATTTATTCGACCATGTAATTTTCGTGATCGACCAGTTCAAAACATTTGCACAGTTTTCGCTTGAATTCCGAGGAGGGATTGCGGAAGAATCTCCGAACGGCCCGCGAGTTTTTCGGCGTGCTGGACATTCGCGTGGAGGAAACGATGAGCAAGGTACGTGTGCTGGTGGGAACGAAGAAGGGAGCATTCATTCTTTCTTCGGATGGCAAGCGAGACAATTGGGACGTGAGCGGGCCGTTTTTTGCGGGGTGGGAGATCTACCACATGAAGGGCTCGCCGGTGGATCCGGAGCGCATCTACGTTTCGCAGACCAGCGGATGGTTCGGCCAGCTGCTGCAGGCGTCCAACGACGGCGGCAAGACATGGTTCCAGCCGGGAGTGAAGCCGGAGGACGCGACACCGCAGTGGCCGCCGGTGAAGAGCAATCGCTTCGTGTACGATCGTCTCGCTGAAACGGGAAAGCCGCTGACGACGCACCAGTGGTACGACGGCACGCAGAAGCCATGGGAGTTCAAGCGCGTCTGGCACGTCGAGCCTTCGCTGACCGACGCCAATACGGTGTATGCCGGCGTTGAGGATGCGGCGATCTTTCGCTCGACGGACGGCGGCGTGAGCTGGAATGAGATGCCGGGATTGCGCGGCCATGGCACCGGGCCTGACTGGCAGCCGGGCGCGGGCGGGATGTGTTTGCATTCGATCATCCTCGATCCCGAGCAATCCGGAGCGCATGTACATTGCCATTTCGGCCGCGGGCGCGTTTCGCACCGACGACGGCGGCAAGATCGTGGAAGCCCATCAACAAAGGACTCTACTCGAAGTACATTCCCGAATCCAACGGCGGACGTCGGACACTGCGTGCATCATATCGCGATGAATCCGAAGCGCCCGGGAACGCTCTTCATGCAGAAGCACTGGGACGTGATGCGCTCGGATGATGCGGGCGATAACTGGACCAAGATCAGCGGCAACCTGCCGACGGATTTCGGATTTGTGATCGACATCAATTCGAACGAGCCGGAAACGGTTTACGTGGTGCCTATCAAAAGCGACTCAGAGCATTTTCCGCTGGATGGGAAGCTGCGCGTGTATCGCAGCCGCAGCGGCGGCAACGAGTGGGAGGAACTCGCGAAAGGGCTGCCGGAGAAGGATTGCTACGTGAATGTGCTGCGCGATGCCATGGCGGTGGACAAGCTGGATGCGTGCGGCGTGTACTTCGGCACCACAGGCGGACAGGTGTATGTCTCACCCGACGGCAGGCGACTCGTGGAAGCCGATCGTGCACGATCTGCCGGCGGTGTTATCGGTTGAGGTGCAGACGCTGGCGTAGGAGAAGTGAACAGTGGTCAGGGAACGGTGGACAGTTTGATCGGCATGGGTGAATCCGGAGCGATCGGTAAATCGAGCACGGTGCGCGTGGAGATTCCTTATCATCTGCGCAACCTTGCGCATATTGAAGGCGACGTGACGCTGGAGGTCGCGGCGCCAGTCACGCTGCGATCGGTGCTGGATGCACTGGAGGCGCGGTATCCCATGCTCGCGGAACCATTCGCGATCACGACACTCTGAAGCGGCGGCCGTTTCTGCGGTTCTTCGCGTGCGAAGAAGACTTGTCGCACCAGTCGCCCGATGCGCCATTGCCGGAAGCAGTGGCGAACGGGAAAGGAGCCGCTGCTGATCATCGGTGCGATTGCGGGGGGCTAAGAACATCGGGCGATTGTGCGCTGCTTATCCCAGATATTTCTTGAGCGGCTCCCAGTACCTTGTATTCCATCCATAGGCCAGATGGTCGTAGAGGCCTTCGGGGAAGCCGGTGTGGTCGAGGATGAGCAGGGTAGCTGCGCCGCTTGGCTTGAGCTCGAAGTGGACGACCGAGTAAACGCCTGGATCCCACGAGGCGGGGCGCCAGGCCTGCACGATACGCTGGCCGGGGATTATTTCGACATTCCGGCCTTCGATCAATCCTCCGAAGGTTTTGAATGTGCCGCCCGCTTTGGAGTCGATCTCGGCAGGCAGCCCTGTGAATGCTGCGAATTGCTTTGCATCAAGGAGCACATCGAAAACATGTTGTGGTGCGGCCGGGAGATTGACCTCCTGGTGAATGGAGGTTCGCAGCCTGTTTGGACCGGTCGCGGGCTTCTCCTTAGTCGGTTCCACCGGTTCCTGCTGCGCTCTGGCGTGTCTTGATGCAGCCAAAGCGCCGAGCACGCCGGCGACATGAGCGATTGCACTGCGGCGGGTGAGAGTGATTGGCATCGATTCGTTCGTCCCCTTCTACTGGCGGTCGATACATCGGAACATGCGGGAACATTATGTTCAAGAACATATTTTGATCGACATGAATGCCGAGCCGGCGCGATACTTTTGCGCATGAGGTGAATAACGAATGCCTTATGCGGTAGGTCATCGCGACAAAACGCAGAGGAAGATTGTCGACAGCGCACGACGGCTGTTTAACCGGCATGGATTTGAGAACGTATCGCTTGATGACATCATGGCCGGCGCGGGGCTGACGCGAGGCGGTTTCTACAACTATTTTGAAAGCAAGAGCGATCTTTACGCGGAGGTGCTCGGCTGCTTTTTCACTGATCCGGAATGGAAGAACTGCTGGGAAGGCGTGGAGGTCGACCTGAAGTCTGCTGACGTGGCTCAGCAGGTGATTCGCGCGTACTTGTCGCGACAGCACTATGAAGATGTCGAGAATTCCTGTCCGATGGTAGCGCTGCCCACCGATGTTTCGCGGAGCGGTCAGAAGGCCAAGCGAGCATTCGAGACGGTGTTTGCGGGGATGGTGAGCGTGTTGGAGCGAAGTCTGCGCAAGGGCCGGCAGAATCAGCGCGTCGTTGGCCCAGGCTGTTGGTGCATTGTGCGTGGGTGGCATGGTAGTGGCGCGCGCGATGGAGAATCGTGCCTCGGCGGATGCGCTGCGGGACGCATGTATGGGCGTGGCGCTCGAATTAGGCGGGTGGGACGGCAAAGCAGGAGCGGCGAAAGAACGAGCGCGGAAGAAGCACCGGAGAAAGCGGCAGTTGGCCGCGACTCGCTAGTGCTCGCCTTTGCCGGGGCGGAGCATGAGTTCGCGGATGGCTTCGCGCGGATCTTTGCCTCTTTCGAGGATGAGTTCCATCTGCTCGGTGATGGGCATTTCGATGTCGTGCTCGCGTGCAGTCCCAAGGCTGCGCGCGTTGTCAGCACGCCTTCAGCTACTTTGCCGCCGAGGCTTTCGAGAATCTCGCGGCAGCTTACGGCCCTGGCCGAGGGCCTGGCCAACGGTGCGGTTGCGCGTAAGCGAGCCGGTGCAGGTAAGCACCAGGTCGCCCGTGCCGCTGAGGCCGGCGAGTGTTTCGCGGCGTCCGCCACAGGCTACGGCTAGGCGTGTGATTTCCGCGATGCCGCGGGTGATGAGCGCGGCCGTTGAGTTGTGGCCGAGACCGACGCCTGCAGCGACGCCCGCGGCGATGGCGATCACATTTTTGAGCGCGCCGCCGAGTTCGACGCCAATGACATCGGTGGAGCTATAGAGGCGCAGCGTCTCCGAGGAGAACTCCTGCTGGATGAGCGTGGCGATCTGCGGATCGCTGAAGGCAACGGTGACGGCGGTGGGCTGGCCCTGCGCGACTTCGATCGCAAAACTTGGGCCCGAGAATGCGCCGATGGAGAGCAGCAGTCCGGCCGGTTCAAGCGTTTGCGAGATCACCTGGGTCATGCGCAGGAAGGTATCTTTCTCAATGCCCTTGGTGGCGCTGACGACGAACTGCCCGTTGTGCAGGTGAGCTCTGACGCGCAACAAGGTTGGGCGGAGGAATTCGGAAGGAATGACGGAGACGACGATGTCTGCCGATTCAATCGACGACACTTCCGCAGTGACGGCCAGATCGGCAGGCAGCGGAAATCCCGGAAGAAACAAGGTGTTTTCGCGGGCGCCGTCGATGACTCGCGCCTCCTCAGCGGCGTGCGCCCACAGTGTGACTTCGTGGCCGCCGCGGCGGGAGAGCGACATGGCGATGGCGGTTCCCCATGCGCCGGCCCCTAGGACAACGATCCGGCTCATGCGGTTTTCCTCTCTTGCGTGCGCGCGCCGATTCGACTCTCTGTTCCAGTGGTCAGGCGGCGGATGTTCTGGTGGTGCTTGAGGATGATCAGGGAAGCTACGATGATTTGCGCTGCGATGTAGAGAGCTGGCTTTTCACCGTGAACGAAAAACCAGGCGAAGACGGGAAAGCTGCCGGCGCCGAGGATCGAGGCGAGAGATACATATCGGGTGAGAATCAGAATAACGGCGAAAAGGCCGATAGAAGCCAGAGCTGCGAGCGGGGCAGCGACGAGGAAAACGCCGAATCCGGTTGCGACGCCTTTTCCGCCGCGGAAACGGAGCCAGACGGGGAACATGTGTCCGAGGACGGCGAAAACGGCTGCGATGGCCTGGGCGTCGCGGAACGGCATGGACGGCGCTAGTTTGTATGCCAGGAACGCTCCCAGCCCGACTGCAGCGGCGCCTTTGAGCGTGTCCAGCAGAAATGTGGCTGCGCCGAGACCCTTTCCGCCGGAACGGAGCACGTTGGTGGCGCCGATGTTGCCGCTGCCAACCGATCGAATGTCCTCATGGCGAAATAGCTTAACGAGCAGGTATCCGGTTGGAATGGAACCCAGCAGGTAAGCGAGCGCCACAATTACCAAACTCGCAAGAAGCATGATCAAACAGAGTTTAGCAGGTGGGGCGCAGCAAATTTGAGACACCGATTTGCGCTCAGGACACCGTTTACACGCGCTCGTCCGCGGAGGGGCCGTAAAGCGCGGGCACCTTGGATTCAAGGAGGCGCAGATAGACCGTGAGCTGACCGCGGTGGTGGGCGAGATGACTGAAAACCGCATCGGAGATCATGATGCTGCGCTGGTTCTCAGACACGGACCTGCCGCCAATCTTGAAAGCCCATGTCGTGGCCAGGTGCTCATCGGTAGTTGATTGGAGTGCTCGGCGCGCTTTTCCCACGGCGGCGTCGAGACTTGTCAGCAACTCGGTCTTTCCTGACATGGGTCTGGCGCGAAAACCTTCAGAGTCGGCCGTATCGAGATTGAGTTCGTCGCGTTCGATCATGAGGGCGATCCAACCCAACATGCCAGCAACCAGAGCAGCCAGATAGCCAAACTCCATGGAACGGTCGTGCGGCTTGAAAGAGTTGTGGCCTTCGGGAACGCGCTCAATGGCTTTGCGGGTGGATGCGGTTTCGCGATCGAGCTGTGCGAGGAAGAAATCTTTAAGTACCATCTGCAATCTCCTTCGTGATTTGTGCCGGTCCAATGAATTATGAGGCCACGCAGTTTGACAGCTCTAAATATCGCGAGGAATCGCCAAACCTATAGAGCGCATACCACGCGTCGAGGGATTCTCGGCTATAGAGGCGGAGGGTGCGGAAGATCTCGCGGGCAAATTCGATGGGAGCGATTCCCGATGCGGTGATGACCCCCTCGTCTGTGACGGCTGGAGACTCGCAGAAGAAGTTTCCTCCGCGGTACCCGCTCGCGGCGAGATATTCGCGGCTGTTGCTGGTGTGGTGGAAATCGTCAAGCATTCCGGCACGGGCAAGCGCCAACGTGGCAGCGCAAATGGCTGCGATGGGAACGGCTTCGACGAAAAAGGTGCGCGCGAGTTCGATGGCCTCTGCGTTGCCTCTTGATTCCCAGCTGTCGCCGCCGGGAAGAATGAGCATGGCGCTTTGGTTGGGATCAATCTCGGAGAGGCTGATGTCGGGCAGGACGCGCATTCCTCCCATTGTCTTGATCGCACGCGTGGTCGATCCAACCGTGACGACACGATACCGGCCGGCGTCGCTCTGAAACTGGGGATTGTTGATACCGGCAATGGCGAACGCGGCTTCCCAGTCTGCCATCGAGTCGAATACGAAAAGGTGAACATTACGAGTGTTCATTTCGGCAACCTCCATCGATAAAAGAATGATCGCGTATCTTATATGACAAGGTGTGTCATATATGGTTTGAGAAAGTAAGAAACGTTGAGGGAAGGTGAGCGCGATTGAAGGCTGATCGACTGATGTCGGTGCTGCTTCTGCTTCAGGCCCGGGGGCAGGTTACGGAACGGGAACTTGCCGAGCAATTGGAAGTATCGCAGCGGACCATTCATCGCGATCTCGAATCTTTGAGTGCGGCGCGGATTCCGGTGTCGGCGATTCGCGGGGCGCAGGGTGGATGGCAACTGGAGAAGGGCTGGCGCACGCATGTGCCGGGCATGAATGAGTCCGAGATCCATGCGCTTTTGATGGCGCAGCCGCGGGGGCTGGGTAATAATCCGAGGCTGGCGGCTGCCGCGCAGAGCGCGTTGAACAAGCTGATGGCAGCGATGCCGGAGCCGATGAAGGCGCAGGCTGCACATCTGCAACAGCGGCTTCATGTGGACCCAACCGGCTGGCGTGACACCGGCGAGGATCTGTCGATGCTTGCCGCGGTGCAGGATGCGGTGGCCCGTGATCGCAAACTCACGTTTGACTATACGAAGGCCGATGGGGAGCAATCGAGCCGCACGGTCGAGGCACTGGGCCTGGTGTCGAAAGGACTCACCTGGTATCTTGTGGCGCGCACTGCGAAAGGCATGCGGACTTTCAGGGTGTCGCGCATGAAGCGCGTGGCGGTGCTGGCGGTTGGATTCGAGCGGCCGGCGCGCTTTGATCTCGAGGAACATTGGAAGTCGTCAACCGCAGAACTGAATAGCAAGAGAGCTGGTTATCGCGTGATTCTTTCGCTGACGGAGGATGCGGCGAGACGGGTGCAGGCGTGGTGCGTTGCGAAACCTCTTGATGCGCGGAAGGCGGATGCTGGACGGGTGATGTTGCAGGTTGATTTCGACAACGATCGAGAAGCGCGATTTATTGTCCTCGGACTGGGGTCATCAGTGCGCGTTGTCGAGCCGGATTCACTGCGGCAAGGGATAGAGGACGAGGCAAGGGCAGTGGCCGAGGCTGCGAGGAGAGATTGAAGAACTGCAGGCGAGGCACGCGATCCAGATGTATACTTCAGCCGTCCCCTGATTCCCCAATGTGAATTTCCAGGAAAGGTGAAGAAGATCGATGCCCAGTTATCTTGTGCAGGTTGCGTATACGTCGGAAGCCATGGCGGCGATGATTAAAAGGCCACAGGACCGTGCATCGGTGGTTGGCAAGGCGGTTGCCAAGCTCGGCGGTTCGTTGAAGTCGGCGTGGCTGACCTTTGGCGACTACGACACCGTTGTGCTGGTTGAGATGCCTGACAACGTGAGTGCAGCGGCATTCGCGATGGCGATCAGCGCGGGCGGTTCGTGCAGCGCTGTGAAAACGACTCCATTGCTCTCGGTCGAGGAGGGCATTACAGCGATGAAGAAAGCGAGTGGATCGGGATACAAGCCCGTGGCGGGTAAGTAGAATAGCGGTCTGAGATTCGAGTGAAGTGGCGCGGCGCATTTCAATGTGGCCGGCCACTGTATCGCGTGCTTTGAGATTCAATCCACCATGACTTCGCCGGGAAGGATCGGCCGGGTGCGCGGAAGAGCGCCGTTGTAGGCGGCGGCACTCATCGCGAGAAGCATTGCCGCATAGACAGCGAGTTTGACGAGGCTGCCGGTGCGCGTGAGCGGGAGAGTCTTCCACAGAATCATCAGCACGGTCTGCGATACGGTGACTGCCCATACCGTTCCGTAGAAATAGCGGCGCTCGATGCCTTCGTTCTTCGTTGATTTACCCACGCGCGGTAGTTTTCCGAACGCACCGAGGATCAGGATCAAAATGGCGAGAGGGAAGTAGACGTACTGGTAAAGCTGCTTCATGGTCCATACGCCCGTGATCACCGCGATGACCAGGCCGATGAGGTTGAGGAGCGCGAAGTTTATTGCGGCATTCCACGCGAAGGTATAGCAGACTTTGCGATAGAGAGGATTGGGGCGATCTTCGTCGAAGCGCAGAATATAGGGCGCGTGCTCGACTCCGGGTAACTGGCCGTACAGGCCGGCGATTCCAGTGCCGAGGAGAACGAGTGCGAGCCATGCACCGTTGGCGACGCTGAAGCCGTGCGCGAAGAGGCTGAAAACGAGAGGGCCTGGTGCGAGGAAGAAGACCCAGATCCAGATGGGCCAATGCAGCACCCGGTAATATCCCTTGTTGCGGGTGCGCATTTTTCGGGCGTCCGCATACTCGACCCTTCCGCTGTATCGCATATAGGGCGAGTTTTTCAAAATGCAGCGATTGCGTCAACCGAGTGCGGTGCGACGCCCGGAAGAGCCAAAAGCAGATTCTTCGCTTACCATCCCCGTTCCCGGCTATGTTTTTGCGGCTCGTCGTTCACGACCGCTGAGCAGGTAGATGGCGGCGCGCAATTCGAGGAGCGGATCGGCAGAGGGCTCGATGCCGTCAACGCGCGGGATCGGATCGAAGATGATCTGCTTCTGCTGCGCGAGGCTGTCTTCGAGCACACCGGCGAGTTCGATTGTGCCAAGTTCGACGATCTTGCGGTCTTCCGGCCAATGGACGGTCGCATCGTCGGTGACATCGGCGGGTGCGGCGATCTGAACGAGCACCTTGAAGCGGATCGGTCCCTGCTTCACCCGGGTCGCAAGTTCTTCGTAGTGGTAGTCTGGGCCAAGTTTAGCGACGGCGTCTTCGCTCAGATAGTCGTTTCCGGCCTCGGAAACAATGCGATAGCGGCCATGTTTGCTCTCCCCTTGCGCGTTGATGAACCGGAATGCAGTGACCCCGTAATACGTGTCGCGGGCGAGACTCGACGGGAAGGGTTTGGGAGTTTGCACGAAGCGAAGGGCGGCGGGATGCGAACCGAGGAATTGTTCGATGGGCTTGGGCGATGGAACATCCGGGCCGCTGGCGAGGGCAGCGCGCAGGAACTCGAGGAACTGCGCGCCGTCGCGCGTCGGGAAGCCGTCTGTCGAGTGGCTGACGATATCGGTATGCACATGTTCAGCAAGGTTGAATCGAATGGCAAAGCCCCGCGGATTGGCGTCGGGCGCGTTGTCAGGGATTGTCGGAATGCCTGTTGAGTTCGAGAACCGGACGGTGACCGGCGTTGAGGCACGCGTGATGTGTGGCGCTTTTGTGATCGCGGTTGCTCCCGCAGCGGGCTTGAACGTTCCGCTCAGCATCAGGCCTTTTGCGTGCGCAGGGCGAAAGCCGGGGTGCTGTCCAAAGAGGGTGTGAAAGATGGCAAGTAAATCATTGGCGAGAGCGACAATGCGTTCGTCCTGGGGAAGTGGCATAAGCGAAGGCTCCGTTCAAGGCGACGATATTGGGAAGGCTCGTCGCTACAATAGTGAAGATAATCCACGCACATGACTAGACTCGAAGTTTCTGTATGAATTCAGGAAGGGCCGTTGTTACGTCAACGGACGGTCCTACATCAAGCGGCGACGCACCAGGTCGAGTGCCAGCTGGCTGGCCCACTCGCGGATGCGGTCGCGGCTGCCACGGAAGTTGCGTTCGAAGGAGTCGGTTGCCTGGGCATCGCTCACGGCAATGTAGACCCGACCCACAGGCTTGGTTTCCGTTGCGCCGGTGGGTCCGGCGATTCCGGTGACGCCGAGGCCGAGCGTTGCGCCAGTGCGCTTGCGGATGCCTTCGGCGAGAGCGGAAGCAACCTCTGACGATACGGCGCCATGCTGATCGATCAGATCGGCGGGCACGTCGGCGAAGGCTGTTTTCATTTCGTTCGAGTAGACCACGACACCCCCCAGGAACGATCGCGAACTTCCCGCCACCGAAGTGATGCGCTGTGCAACCATGCCGCCGGTGCAGCTTTCGGCTACGGCGAGGGTAGCCTGGCGCAGGCCGAGATAGTAGAGAACGATCTGCTCCAGCGATTCGCCTTCAGCGGAGTACATCCAGTCGTCGAGCGCTTCTTCAAGCTTGGTGGCGAGTTCTTCGACGCGCTGTTCGGCGAGGTCCTTGTTCTTTTTTGTGCAGAGCAGCGTGAGTTGGATATCGCCGGCGTGGGCGAGGATGGTGGTTTCGACGTCGGTGTAGGTGGTGTAGATCGGCGCGAGGAGTTTGTCGGCCTGCGACTCCGGGATCATGGCGGCCTTGAGAATGCGCTGAGCGAGATGGCGTTCGGGCACAATCTCTCGCAGGCGGGGCAAACATTCGTCGTCGAAAAGTGGCTTGCATTCATGCGGCGGGCCGGGGACGAGCATGATGACCTTGCGGTAGCCGGAGTGAATGGTTTCAAGCCACTGTCCGGGTGCACTGCCATTGGGATTATTCAGAAACGTTGCGCCTTCGATCAGGTCGGCTTGCTTCAGATTATTTTCGGGCATGGAGATGCGCCAGGTTGCTGCGCGCGCATGCAGAGCGGCCACCTGCGGGGCATCGCGCTTCAGTTTCAGGGAGAGCGTTTCTGCGACGGCTTCGCGCGTGAGGTCGTCCTCGGTGGGTCCGAGGCCGCCCATCAGGATCACGATGTCAGTCCGAGCCAGCGCATTGCGGATTGCGCCGACGAGATCTTTTCGCCGGTCGCCGACAATCGTCTTGAAGGCGACAGAAACGCCGAGTCTCATTAAGCTTTTCGGTCAGATAGAGAGAGTTGGTGTCCTGGCGGTACGGCGTAAGCATTTCGGAGCCGACTGCGATAATCTCGGATTTCATGGGACGGCTTTCAGCTCCTGGCCTCTAGTTTAACGAAACTTTAGTTGATGAAATTTGCGGCGAATCTGAAATGCACAAGAGAAGTGAGGAAAGCCGAAAAGCAGATTCTTCGCTCACCACCCCCAAACTGAACTACGTTTTGGGGCCCGTTCACTCAGAATGACAACGCCAACTACTGGGAATGACATCGCTAACTGCCGGGAAAATTTTAGACTCAGGATACTAAATGACACTCATCCCTTCCACTTCCAAGTCCAGATCATAAACAGCCTCGTTATCGGCGAGCACTGTGGTTCCAAGCGGTGAAAATGCGACGCCAACGAGATTGACTCCGGCAACGACGATGGTGGTATCCCCACTCGGCGTTACGCGGACAAGGCCGCGACGTCCATGCAGACTTGCGGTGACATAGACATCCCCATTTTTCGCGAGCGCAAGGCCTTGTGGACGCCCCAGGCCGCGATACCAGACGCGCGCCTCACCATGCGTGTTGATTGCCCAGATCGCATCGTTCGAAGAGAGTGTCGGGCCAGTGACAAAAAGCGTGCCTTCGCGATCCACCGCGAGGTGATAAGCGGAGATGCTCGGTTCAAGCGTGGCATAGACGAAGATCTTTCGTTGTGGATCGATTTTAAAGATCGTTCCGCTGCGATCGCCGACGAAGAGATTGCCGTGCGAATCAAAGACAGCGCCTGTGGCGACACCCATGCCCTCCGAATAGAGAGTGGACTCACCGGCGCCGTCGATGCGATAGACATTTCCCTCTGCGCGCGAGGTAACGAACAGGTCGCCTTCGGGACTGAAGGCCAGCCCGGTTGCATTCAGGATTCCGGTTACAAACGGGGTTCCGCGTCCATCGGGGCTCACACGGACTACAGAAACGGGGGTTTGCTTGCCGCGCTGGCCGGATATGGTGGCATAAATCATGCCAGACCGGCTCACGGCAGGATTCGTAACAGGGTGCAAACCGCCCGAAAGTTCGCGCGCGATGCGCATCGGTGCAGCGTTGCTGACACCTGCGGGGGTTCTTACTTCAACGAGGCCTGAACTGGCATTCTCAGGGATGCGGAATGCGATGCGTCCGGGACGGCTCATGAGCACCTGGGCCGGATGCGTACCAAGGACAACCACAGGCGGTCCGTAGGGATTGGGGCCGAGATTGGCTCCGATGAGTTCCACTTCGCCGAGCGGCAGAGCTGCCGGCGGCTGGACCTCGTCGATGCGGGGCTCCGGCGTCATTTCTTCCCGTGCGGATTGGAGATGTGTTCGCGGCATTTTCTGTTCTCAGTGGATCCACAGACGCAGGAGCGACGCCACACCCAAAGCATACAGCCCCGCCGCCACGTCATCGAAGACGATGCCCCAACCCTCCGGTAACCGCTCCAACTGGCGTGCCGGGAAAGGCTTGGTGATGTCGAACAAACGAAACAGGATCAGCGCAATTATGGCCGTGGCGCGATATCAGCCGGGCTGCCGATCAGCGCGATCCATTGGCCGGCGACTTCGTCGATGACGACGAATTGGGGGTCATGGCGACCACTTTCGCGAGCGGCGATGGAGCCTGCGGGGACCCCGCAAGCGATTGATAAAGCAACGCCTATAAGCACAACCAACAAAAGGCCGTTGGGTGTTGGATGGAAGAGCCATGCGACCGCGCCCCACAACAGGAGCGCCGCAACAGAGCCCCAGGTTCCGGGGCCGGGCTTACCTAGCCCTGCGCCGAAGAAGGTGGCGATCGTCCAGGCCCATGCCGTCCTTTGCTGTTTTTCGGGCGGCTGCGGGATGGTAGCGGGACTATTCGTCATCCTGGCTCCGGCGTTGACGGCCGACTTCTCCAAGATCCTCGAGGACTTCGGGATCGAGCACCGGCGAGCTGATCTTGTAGACGCCGGTTGCCCATTTGCCTAGGTCGATCTTGCGGCATCGATCGCTGCAGAATGGGAAGTCCTCATCCTTGGCGGTGACCAGCATGCCGCATGTGGGGCAGTGCAGGAGTTTTGCGGTTTTTTTCTTTGGGGCCATGACTATTCAGTTCGTTCAGCTTCCTTGGATATCGTAACTCCGTTGATCAGATGCTTGCGCTCTGGTCAGGGTTTGGCAGCGGGGCAAGACGCGTCAACACCGCTACGCCGCTTGCCCAGATTATAGGAAGCATTGCGAAGCGAGGGTCAGCGCTAAGAAGGTACATGAGATTGTCGACCTTCACGCCGTGGTCATCTGGCCAGTTCGGCTGCGGCAGCAGGTCGTCGATGATGTAGAAGCCGCCAGTTTTGACCACGGCGAGCGCATCGTTGAGCGACTCGAATTTACCGGGCATCGCGTCGGCAAATACGAGGTCGAAGCTTTGCGGCGGCTGCTCGCGAAGGAACGTTGCGCCATCTTCAACCACCAGGCTGAGCCTTTTGTCGGCCCCCAGGATTTCCATGCCCGAAAGCAGCCATGATGTTCCGATGCCGGTACCTGTTCCCAACTCGAGCAGCCTGCCTCCGGGCTTGGACGCGGCGAGAACCTGGAGCAATGCGCCAGTGCGATCCTCTGAAGCCATGTTGAATTCGAGCTCTTCAGTGCGGGCCTTGATTGCAGGCAACTGTTGCGGCGAGTTGATGAATGCTCTATCGAACATTGAGCTTGAGCCTACAGCGGTCCGGCGACCACGCGGGCAACCAGGTCGTAGTCGTGGGCTTCTGTGATCTCGGCGCGATAGAACTTTCCGGCTTCGAGTTCCTGAAGGTCGCCGAAGTCGTTGATGTAGACCTTGCCGTCAATTTCGGGGGCGTGGAATTCTGTGCGGCCCTCCCAGAGCATGGAGGTTTCTTCGCTTTCGCCTTCGGCGAGTACGACAAGTTCGCGACCGACCCACTGTTGCTTGGCGTGCTTTGAGATTTTTTGCTGCAGCTTCATGAGCTTGCGCTTGCGGGACTCAATGGTGCGCTTCGGGAGCTTGGCGTCGAGGGCGTGGGCTTTCGAACCTTCTTCATCGGAATAGTTGAAGACGCCGAGCCAGTCGAATTCCCCCCGGGTAATGAACTCCTCCAAGATTTCAAAGTCACGGAGCGACTCGCCGGGGAAACCGACGATGAACGAGGTGCGCAAGGCGATTCCAGGGACGGTCGCGCGGACCTTTTCCAGGGTCTTGAGGAAGATGTCGGCGCCGGCGCCGCGTTTCATGCGCTTGAGCACATCGGGCGAGGCATGTTGCAAGGGGACGTCGAGGTATTTGCAGATGTTCTCGTGCTTCGCGATGGTGTCGAGCAGTTTGCCGGTGATGCGGTTCGGGTATGCGTAGAGGAAGCGCAGCCAGCGCAGGCCTTCGATACCTGCAAGTGATTCGAGCAGGAGCGCCAGGCCGTCTTTGATGCCGAGGTCTTCGCCGTAGCAGGTCGTGTCCTGACCGATCAGGGTGATCTCCTGCACGCCGGCGGCGACAAGCTGTTGCGCTTCTGCCACTACGGATTCGAAGCGGCGCGAGCGGAACTTGCCGCGAAGATTGGGAATGACGCAGAAAGTGCAGGGGTGATCGCAGCCTTCGGCGATCTTGATGTACGCCGATGTTTTGCCGGTCGAGATGTAACGCGGAGTGTTTTCGTTATAGAGATATGTCGGCAGCATGTGCGCTGCACCCTGCCATTCCTCGCGGCTGAAGCGGCCTTGCTGCTCGCGGAGGTTTCCTTCGGGGCGGAAAACTACATCAGGGGCTAAAGCCCCGGTTTCTTTTGCGATCTTATTGGCACGCGACCCACTTTGTGGGTGCCCCGAGTCGTGCCCTGACGCACTAACCGGTTGCGCAGTCTGCTTGTGGGTGCCGGCGCCTGCTTCGCGGCCCTCACGCACTGCGGCGTGTCCGTTGCCGCTGAGGATATTGAAAGGCGATGGAGCAGCGAAATGCGACGGGACAATTCCTGCTGCTTCAAGAATGGATTCGAGCTCACCGGTGCCGACCACAGCGTCGACTTCGGGAATGCTCTTGCGAATTTCGTCGCGATAACGCTCTACGAGGCATCCGGCGACGATGAGCTTTTTGGCAGAGCCGGAGGTTTTGAAGCGCGCCATTTCGAGGATGGTGTCGACGGACTCCTGCTTGGCCGTGTCGATGAAGCTGCAGGTGTTGACGACCAGGATATCGGCCTCTTCTGGGCGAGAGGTCAGGCGCGCGCCGCCGCGGTCCAGCAACCCCATCATCACTTCGGAGTCGACAAGATTCTTGGGGCAGCCTAACGAAACAAAGCCCACGGTGGGAGCCGTGGGTTGGGAAGTTTTGCTCACAGTTCCATTGTACCGGGAATAGGATTTTGTGCGGCAAAGGAATGATTGAGCGGTGGAATCCGCCTCGGACCCGCGACGACAGCGCAAGTGATAAAATCAATCAGTGCCGGGTCCTACGCGACGTAATCCCGCCAATCCCGCCAGGTCCGGAAGGAAGCAACGGTAACGGGCTAGTACGGGCGCAGTAGGTCACCCGGTACTTTTTTGGCGCCGTGGGCGCTTCTATCGTTTGGTCAAGGTGGTGCCTGGGCAACCGCGCGGGCAGACCAAAGAGTCAGCAGCAGTGTTGAGCGCGAGCCGGTGTTGCCGGATCTCGTGCCGCAAGGAGAAATGCATTGAGCCTTTCCGTGCGTCCCGTAGTGGGCAGGCGCGCCAAGATAAGCGCCCTCGGAACTTACGTCCCCCCAAAAGTTCTTACCAATAAAGACCTCGAAAAAATGGTGGACACCAACGATCAATGGATCGTGGAGCGCACCGGTATCAAAGAACGACATGTGCTTGCCCCGGGCAAGGGCGTGAGCGACATCTGCGTCGAGGCTGCGAAGAAGTGTCTGGCCGCGCGCGGCATTGAGCCCAGCGAAGTTGAAGTGATCATCGTCGGCACGGTCACGCCGGACATGATGTTTCCCTCGACGGCGTGCCTGGTGCAGGACAAGATTGGCGCCAAGGGTGCCTGGGGATTCGACGTATCGGCAGGGTGTTCGGGATTCGTGTTTGCGCTGCAGGCAGGCGTAAAGCTCGTGGAGAGCGGAGCTCAGTCCAAGGTGCTCGTTTGCGGAGCCGACGCTAACACGCGCATGACCGACTACACCGACCGCGCAACGTGTGTTCTGTTTGGCGACGGCGGCGGGGCGGTGCTGATTGAACCTGCGGAAGAAGGCGAAATCGGCATGATCGACTTTGTGCACGAGATCGACGGATCGGGCGGAGTGTCGCTTAATCTGCCAGGCGGAGGCAGCTTGAATCCGCCGACGCACGAGACCATCGACAAGAAGATGCACTTCATCCACCAGGATGGACAGGCGGTCTATAAGTTCGCGGTTCGCAAGATGGCGGAAGCCACGACGAAGCTGCTCGAGCGCAATGGCGTTACCGGTGCCGACCTCGGCTGCTTTATCCCTCACCAGGCGAACAAGCGGATCATTACTTCTACAGCCGACCGGCTCGGTATGCCCGCTGATCGCGTGATTATCAATATTGAGAAGTACGGAAACACTTCGGCGGGAACGATTCCTCTGGCGATGGAGACGGCGATCGAGGAGGGGAAGCTGAAGAAGGGCGACCTTGTGCTGATCGCAGCGGTGGGGGCTGGATTTACAGTAGGCACGGCACTGCTTCGCTGGGAGATCTGAGAGACAGTTTTCAGTTGCCAGGTATCAGTTGTCAGTTAAGAATCGTAACTGCCTGGCCGCTCGTTGCTATCTGCCGGTCAGTCCGGGCGGTTTGAATTCATAAGCAGGCAATACATCTGTCTCCGCGGCCATCTTGAAAAAACCACGCATGCCTTCTATGCATTCCTCATCAAGAACATAGTGGATATTGGTCGTGAGGTAGGCTCGGATTGTGCCTTCGGAGAGCGGCATTTGCCGAGCCCATTGAGCGACCAGAGCATCGATGTTCGCGAGGCCGTGATCTCGGGAGCGAACGAAATCCTGGGTGGTTCGCTCGTCCAAAGGGGAGTCACCGGCAGCAGCCGCCCAGACCGCGGAGACGAAAGGAAGGCCGGTTAGCTTTCGCCATTCTTCAGCCAAGTCGTGATAGACCAGCTCTTCCCCGGTGCGCTCGAAGCGATTTGCGCGTTCTTCCAGAGCCATGAGAGCAGGATCGCCGATGAGAATTGCGGCGTCGGCGCGGTCGAGCATGGCATCAAGGTCCGCCGGCATCGGAACGTAGGGTACCGCTGCATTGCCCCACTTGTGGAACATGATGCGCGTATAGGCAAGGGTTGCGCGGCTCGCAACATCTGCGGCGACGCTGCGTAGGCTTGCGAGCGGCTGGTTTGCGCGGCGAACGAGCAGCAGAGAGCGGACACGCTGTTTGGAGGCGATGGTGCATCCGGGCAGGATTCGGAGCCCTGGCGTTGTGGCGAGCGAAGCGATCGGCACGAGGCCGATATCGGCATTGCCGCTTGCCAGGCGGTCGGCGCATTCTGAAGGCAACATCCACTGGACGTCGTAGCGATCGGCAAGTTCGGTGTTCAGGGGCGGGTGTTCGAAGTCCCACATCAGCGGCGCGGGATTCAGAAAACGGATGGCGGCGACACGAAGCCGGCGGTGCGAAGTTGAATTCACTCTGTTCTTTAGACTATCAACCCGGGCATTCAGATTCTGCTGGCGCGTACCTGAAGTTATACCTGTTCCTTGACTTCCAAGTTTTATCAGGTTAATGTGAGCCTCAAATACTAAAGAAGAGATCTCTTTAGGCTACTTTGAAGGAAAGTGCACGTGTGCCTGCGCATGGAGCGCGGATGTAGATGTCGATACTGAGCGAAACGAGTAGAGGTTCTTCAGTAGACTTATCCGGAACGAAGATCAATGAAAGCCAACTGGCATTGCTGGCCTTGGCGCTGACTCCAAACCTTGGGCCGAAGCGAATTGTCGATGCGATTGCCCAGTTGCAAACCCCGGACCAGATATTTGCCCTGACACTGACCGAGCTCGAAGGCCTGCGTCTTCCGGCGGATGCGGCACAGTTCATCTTTGACGGCAAAGCCCGACGTGCAGCCGATGAGGAGTGGAGAAAGATTGTGCGGCATGGCGGTTCGATCTTGACGCTGGCGTGCGCGGAGTATCCGGAGAGGCTAAAAGAAATCTACGATCCACCTCCAGTGCTTTGGGTTCGCGGAGCGGTGCAACTGCTGACACGGCCATCTATTGCGGTGGTGGGCACGCGTCATCCGTCGCCTTACGGAACAGGCGTGGCCGAGATGTTGTCGCGCGATCTGGCTGCGCGGCTCCTCATTATCGTGAGCGGCATGGCACGCGGAATCGACACCTGTGCGCACAAGGGCGCGCTGGCCGCGCGCACGCCGACCATCGCTGTATGGGGAACCGGCATTGATGTGGTCTATCCCAAGGAAAACAAGAGGCTAGCGGAAGAGATCATTGCGACCGGCGGGACGATTGTGAGCGAAGTGCCCATGGGTACCTTTCCCGCGCCGCAGAATTTCCCGCGGCGCAACCGGATCATCAGCGGACTCAGTATAGGCGTGCTCGTCGTGGAGGCCAGTGAGAACTCTGGCACGCGCGTGACCGCGCGATGTGCGGCAGAGCAGGATCGAGATCTTTATGCAGTGCCGGGAAACGTGACGGCCAAGAACTCGTGGACGCCTAACACGCTGATAAAACAGGGCGCGAAGCTGGTTGCGAGCTGGGAAGATGTGTGGGAGGATCTGCCTTCGCAGGTCCGCCTGCAACTGGAGCACGAGGCGGGTACTGAATCCAAACCGGAGGTTACGGCATCTCTTTTGCCTGACCCGGTGCTGCGGCCGGAGGAGGCCATCGTGCTTCGGGCATTGCGCGCCGACGAGTCGCTGCAAATCGACGAGATTCTTGAAAAACTGGAGACGCAATTGACCTCGTCCGAGGTATTTACGGCGTTGTTTGAACTCGAAATGAGCGGGCGCATTCGCTCATTGCCGGGAAAGAATTACGTTCGCACGCTGTAATTCACGAAGGGCTTCGCGCAATATTTTTGGGATGCCGCGAGATGCGATGAACCACTCATTTCAGAAACCTTGCGCGTTACGATGCAAGCGATCCAGATTCAGAGAGAGTGGGTTTGGAGTGGAAACGAAGATGCATTCCATGTTAGCTTGCAAATCTTGCAGCCCATTTTCGCTTAGGATGGCCCGGCACGACGAATGCGATGCGCATTCTTCGTAAACATTTCTCTCGATGCAAAAGGCAACAGAACCACCTCCGCCCGAGTCCAACAGGCCGGATGGAGTAGAGTAATACGGAATCAAGGATGGCAATGAGCAAATCACTGGTGATCGTCGAATCTCCCGCGAAGGCGAAGACGATCGAAAAATATCTCGGCAAGGGCTACGAAGTGCTGGCTTCGATCGGGCACATCATGGATTTGCCTAAGAACGACATCGGGGTGGAGTTGCAAAACCGCACCTTCATACCGACTCTGATTGTGTCCCCAGGCAAGGAAAAGGTTGTAGCGCAACTGAAGAAGGCTGCTGCCGGCGCGGACGAGATCTTCCTTGCGCCTGACCCCGATCGCGAAGGCGAAGCGATTGCGTATCACCTGGCTCTTCAACTGGGAACCTCGGCTAAAGAGAGGAAAAAGATTCGCCGCGTCACCTTTAACGAGATCACGAAGAAGGCAGTGCAGGAAGCTTTTAATCATGCTCGCGACGTCGATCAGAATCTTGTGGATGCGCAGCAGACGCGGCGGGTGCTCGACCGACTCGTGGGTTATCAGATATCTCCCTTACTGTGGGACAAGGTCCGTCGTGGACTTTCCGCGGGGCGTGTGCAGACTGTGGCCGTGCGGCTGATTGTGGAGCGCGAGGCAGAGATCAATGCATTTCAGCCTGTCGAGTATTGGACGCTGGATGCTCTCTTGCACCCCGAACACCAGGCGGACAAGGCTTTCAAGGCGCGATTCATCGGTATCGATGGCGAGCCAGTGCGCGTCGCGAATGGTAAGGACAAGGACGGAAAAGACCAGTTCCTCGCGAATGCGCTGCCGGATCAGAAGTCGACGCAGGAAGTGCTTTCCGCATTGGAAAAGGCGAAGTGGTCGCTCGCATCCATACAAAGCCAGGAGCGGCAGAGAAGGCCGCTAGCCCCATTCATCACCAGCCAGTTGCAGAGAGATGCGGCCAGCAAGCTGGGCTTTAATGTCAGGCGCACGATGGGAGTCGCGCAGCGGCTGTATGAAGGCATCGAGATCGGTGCCGATGGAACCACCGGACTGATCACTTACATGCGTACAGATTCGCCGCGCGTTTCACCGGAGGCCGTTGAAGGGGCACGCGCGTGGATCAAAAAAGCGTTGGGCCCGCAGTATTTGCCTGGATCCGCGAATGAGTACAAGGGCAAGAAGGATGCGCAGGACGCGCACGAAGCAATTCGTCCGACCGATGCATCCCGTACCCCTGAATCCATCGCACGCTATCTGAGCGACGAACAGTTGAAGCTTTACACGCTGATCTGGAGACGATTCATCGCATCGCAGATGGTGCCTGCCATCTTCGACGTGACGACAGCGAAGATTGAAGCGGTCTCACAGAAGAACGGCAAAACCTACGACTTCAGGCTGAGCGGATCTGTGGTTCGATTTGATGGCTTCCTCAGGGTCTACGAGGTTTCAGAAGACAAGAAGGACGACGATGATGAGTCGGCCAACAAGCTTCCGAACCTTGACAATGTGAAGGTCCTCGAACTGGAAAAGCTTGAGGATGAGCAGCACTTCACGTCACCGCCGCCGCGCTTCAACGAAGCTTCTCTTGTGAAAGTCCTGGAAGAAAAGGGCATCGGCCGCCCGTCGACTTATGCTTCGATCATCAATACCATTCAAGATCGCGAGTATGTGAAGAAGGTTCAGGCTAAGTTCGTTCCGACAGAGATTGGCACGGTTGTGACCAAGCTGCTGGTGGAAAACTTTCCCTACATCTTCGACATGCAATACACCGCAAGACTGGAAAGCGAACTGGATGCGGTGGAAGACGGGGAGGAGCGCTGGACTGACCTCCTGAACGGCTTCTATGACCACTTTGAAGAGGAGCTTGCCGTTGCGGGCGAGCACATGGAAGACATCAAGCGGAAGGAAGAACCGACCAACGAAATCTGCGACAAATGCGGAAGTCCGCTGGTTCTGAAATGGGGCAAGTTCGGCAGCTTCTTCTCGTGTTCGAACTTCAGCAAGAAGAAACCGGTCACCGTTGCGATGGGCCCCTGGAAGAAGGATCCGAAGGCGGTCACTAAGAAGATCACAACCGCGCTTCATTTTCCGATGACGGTTCGCGCCACGATCGAGGAAACGAATGTTTTCTCGAAAGAAGTGGCAGACACGAAGGCGTTGGTTGCTGCGATTGGCGAGGCGGCGGCAGATGATTCGGCGACAAAGGGCAAGAAGATTTTCGTCGAGCAGGTGAGTTGCGATTTCACCAAAGAGAATTTCGCCGCCAAGCCGGATCTGAGCGCGCCCGGTGCAGATGACGTTCCGGAAAAGGAATTCTGCGACAACTGCGGCAAGGAAATGGTGCTGAAGAATGGCCAGTGGGGGCCATTCATGAGCTGCCCGGACTACTCAGCCGATCCGCCGTGCAAGACGATTCGCAAACTTAGCCAGAAGCAGCAGCAAAAACAGAACACGGCACAGCCGACGGGCGAAGCGTGCCCGGTGTGCGGCAAGCCGCTGGTTCTGCGGCAGGGTGCGTACGGAGAGTTCGTTTCGTGTTCCGGCTATCCCAAGTGCAAGTACGTGAAGCAGAACCTGATTGAGGGGATGAAGTGTCCCAAGTGCGGCATTGGCGACATTGCCGAGCGCAAGGCGCGCAGGGGCAACGTCTTCTGGGGCTGTACCAACTATCCGAAATGTGACTTCACATCGAACTACAAGCCGGTTGCGCAAAAGTGTCCGGAGTGCGGCAATCCGTACCTGGTCGAGAAGACGCTCAAGAGCGGTATTTACCTCGAGTGCCCCAACAAGAAGAGGGGCGCCGAGGAAGAGGTCAAGCCGAAGAATCGGGGCAAGAAGACGACCGAGCCCGAACCGGGGGCGGCGATCGTTTGCCACTACTCGAAGCGGATCGGGGATGCGCCGCCTCCGCCAACGGCCGAGACGCATGGCCCGGTGATCGAGAAACCCGAGGCAAAGAAGGAATTGCAGCCGGCCTGATCGGCCGACAGCCTACCTGGATACCAACCTGGCGCGATTCTTCGGGTCGCGCCGCATCTTTTCTCCTCAGTCGCCCTCGGGCAGCAGCTTCCAACGCGATCCGGTAACATTGGCAGCGGAGACTTATCACGAATGGAACGGATGCTCGCTACTCCCGCTGATGCTGAAATTATTCTCAAGCTGTACCAATTGCGCACGGAAGCGCTGATGCGCGAGGCGCGCGCCTGGATGACGGGAGAATTCTGGCCAAATACGCCGGAAGAGTTCTTTGCTGTGGCGCAGAATCCGGCCGATCCGCACAACGCTTTTTTTCGGCAGGTGATCACCTACTGGGAGATGGCCGCGGCGATGGTGCTGCACGGAGCTGTGTCGGCTGAGCTGTTTGTCGACTGCAATGCCGAGGGATTTTACCTTCTGGCGAAGTTCTCGCACATTCTTGAGCCGATACGTGAAAAGATGCCGACATTCCTCAACAAGACTTCGGAACTGGTGAACCGGTTTACGGCGGCTTCGGCGCGGTATGAGGCGGTTCTAAAGAATGTTGAGACGCGCCGTCAAAGGTTGCAGCCGAGTCAAGAATGGCAGGTCAGATAGTTCATCGGACTGAATCGTGTCTTCATCGACCTTGTGCAGGGTGGGCCTGATGGCGCATGATCAGGGTCGGCAGGATCAGAAATATCCCATTGGAGGTCTCAAGTGAAACGTACCATCGCAGTACTGGTAGTTGCTCTCTCGTTTGCCGCCGTCGCGGCCAAGGCTGCTGATTCCAAGGCCATCAACGGCTGGATTTCCGACTCCATGTGCGGCGCCAAGCACGCGGGCTCGGGTGCAGCATGCGTGAAGAAGTGCATCGAGGGCGGCATGGCCCCGGTGTTCGTAGATGAAGGCAAGAAGCAGGTCTGGACCATCGACAATCCCGATGCCGTGAAGAGTTTCTACGGCGATCACGTGACGGTGAAGGCGACTGCGGATTCCGACAAGAAGTCCGTACATATCGATTCGATCGAGGCGGCAAAGTAGCCAGGCAGCCGGCCAATTCGGGTCTGCGTTATCCCCAGGTGGCCAGGACGGCATCTGGGGCACCTCAATGCAGCGTTGCGAGATATCCGACCCCCTATTAACCCCGCCTCTTAGAGCAAGTATCCTATTTTCTGAGTTTTACGAAATGGGGTAGTCGGTAAGTATCTCTCCGGATTGAGCTTAGCCGTAGAGATCTCTTGCCAAAAGACTTGCAAGGCGTGCATTCGCCTGGTCAGGTCGACCCTGCCTGCTGCGTCGCCCGAACTCGGAATTTGCGGCAGAACAAGGTATTTCGATCATTGACTTCATTCTGCTCCGAACCGGGAAATAACCTGCAAAACGGACGCAAGAATCTTTCATTTGGAATCAGGCAGTTAGGGCATGGTTCGAGGAAAGTGGACTTGACATTGTCTGAGGTGAACCCCTGCAGTGAGACAGTTTGATATTTGAGCGTCTGACGGAATCCAGCGCACTCGCCATAGAATCCAATCTCTGTTACTGTTCTAACGGTTAGCGTTCGCCCGACAGTAAAGCGATATGGCGAATGCCGGTGCGAAAGAGATCATGGCAAAAGCAGTCTGGAACGGCAAAGTGGTTGCCGAAAGCGACACTACAGAGATCGTCGAGGGAAATGTCTACTTCCCCGAGAACAGCCTGAAGCGGGAATTCTTCAGGCCCAGCAGTACCACCTCCACATGTCCCTGGAAGGGGCAGGCGCGATATTTGAGCCTGTATATCGATGGGCAGGATAATCCGGACGCGGCCTGGTACTATCCCGACCCGAAGCCAGCTGCCCGTAAGATTAAAGGATACGTGGCTTTCTGGCGCGGAGTTGAAGTAGAGAAGTAAGTTTCGCCGGTCGATCTCGGGAGCCTCAAGAATGCACGTCCGTCGCGTATTTCTCGCGCCAGTTCTGGCGCTTGCGCTGGCAGCTTGTGCGCACTATCCCATCACGCCTTCAGCAGCCACAGCGCCCACCTTGCAGGGAGATACGGCGCACCCCGGTCAGACGAAGGGCTGGGTGGACACGAAACTGTACTTTGGCCTGGGGCCGGTCGAGCATCCGGAACAAGGAGTGAGCGAAGCAGACTGGCGGGGATTCCTCGATCGGGAGGTGACGCCGCGGTTTCCGAATGGGCTGAGCGTTGTGGATGTGTACGGGCAGTGGCAGGGAAAGAACCAGACCACGCCGGAGCGGCTGCGGTCGAAGATGCTGATCATCGACTACCCGGATACAGCGGAGAATCGCGCCAGGATCGAAGCGATCCGGTCCGCGTGGAAGCAGAAGACCGGCGACCAGTCGGTGATGCGGGTGACGGAAGCGGCGGATGTTTCGTTCTGAGCGGTGCGATGGCTTGGTATTACCGGATTGGAATGGAGCGAAATTAGGCTATCTCCGAGTCGACGGTGATACTCCAAGATCGAATCTCGACGTATAAAATCGCAACAATGTCTACCGCGTCTGCCAGCAGAGAGTCGAAAATCTTCGATCCGCTTGACGCCTCAACACCTTCATACAGTTGCGAACTACTTGATTGCAGCGTTGCTCGGAGAGGCAATGACTGGTGGATGGTATTGGCGGGCCAACCAAATGGGCATGGCGCCACCGACCTCTTCAGCGCGAACCTGCCGGAAGGCTCGAGGCTGTCTGCCACAGGATGGAAACCGCTTCGCAATGCTGCTGGGGAATTGGTGCCCTTAGCAGGGCGAGACCGTAGCGAATCCTGGGACGGCAAAGGCGGACGGCACTGCCCTTCCTACGTGGAGGGTTGGGACCCAGAGCGTGCGGCATCGGTAAAGCGAATCTACTATGCGGGTGCCGCCGAGAACCTTTGGGGACCATACACGATCGGCTATCTGGAGTGGGACGGTCAACAGTGGATCGACCAGCCAGAACCAGCGTTCGTCGCCAACGAAGACTGGGAGCACGGAAGCGTTTACGAACCCAATCTCCTCTATCACGACGGCAAATGGAAAATGTGGTACGTCGCCGGGTCGAATCATGAGGATTATTTGGTTCACGGCTATGCGGAGAGTGAGGACGGGCGCACCGGCTGGAGCAAACATGTCGTGTTTGCCGGGCCGGAAATGAAGATGTTCGACTTCTGCGTTTGCCAGCGAGCCGAGGGATTCGACGCTGTCTTTGCACGTGTCTGGATGGGCCGGGGTGAAATGCCGCCGGAAACCGGGCTATGGATGTGCCATACGAGCTCGCCATCTGCTCTGCTTTCTGATTGGGGACAGCCCGTCCAGGTCATGACCGCTGAGGATCGAGGGTGGCACGCAGGACCCTGGAAGCCCTCAGTCCAATTCGACAACGACGCCGATAACCGCGGGTTCATTTTCTTCGACGGGTCCTATCGCACAAGCGACCCTGGCCCGTTTCCGTTTGTCTTTACCTTGGGCTGCCTGGAAGTCGATCTCCCTTCCACTTGAGTTGAAATGGCGCAGTCGCGATAGCCCCGGTAGGTGACTCGTTCCGGTCGGTTTGTGGGCGATGAGGAACCTGCAAGAAATTGGCCTCAAAGTGACAGTCGGCGGTGATTCAGGCTGAACCGCGACGTTCGCTATTTCCAGTGCTAATTGCGGCGCATAATCTCGTACACCACGGACCTCATGGCTGCACGCTGCTTTTCAGCAGCAAACGGTGGTGCAGGGGTTTCAAGGAGCTCTTTCCTGACCTTGGCCCAATCGGCAAGCAATAGCTCGGCGTTGACTTGATGCTTGTTGCGTACCAAAAGCGCGATCATGGAGTGGAGACCCTCCTCCATCGAATCTGTTAGACGTTTTTTGTATTCTGGCTCTTTCTCTCGCCACCAGCTCTCGGGAACGCCGATCTCTACGTCTAGCCAGGTTTTCTTTCGCTTCGCTTTCTGCACACCCAGTATGTTCATTCTCTCTGTGTAACGAACCACTGAGCCGTCCACGAACGGAGAGAAGCTAAATTTCTCGATGGCATCAGCGTAATTGCCCTTCCATCTGCTCATTGAAAGGCCAAACTGTATGTGGATTCGTTCTACCTCAACGGGTAAATCTGGGCCGCCTACGCCTGGACCAAAATAGAAAGAGTTTGAACGCAACTTAGGCTGGACAGGCGGCTCCTGAGAGTATTTTCTCTCCGCACCAGATTGCTTCAGAATCTCAACTAACTTTTGATTTGACGGCATACTTGCGACATCCAGCGGAGTCCAGCCATGCGCATCTACAGGGCTGGGCATCGCTCCCTTCGCAAGCAGCAATTCCACGAACTCGTGACGTTTGTAAGCCACGGCATGGAACAGTGCAGTGCGGCCTCGGCGATCCTTTGCTTCCAAATCCGCACCGCCACCAAGCAGAACATTTGCTATTTCAACCTGTCCTTTTCTGCCTGCCCACATCAGGCCAGTGAGGCCAAAGGTATCGCGCGTCTCGGGAGAAAGCCCACCATGCAAAAGTTCTCGAACCACTTCCGTCTTGCCGGTGCTGCAAGCACGGAAGAATTGAAGTTCGGGTTTCGGTGCCATTAGAAGCCAATCTACCACTGGCCGACGGTTCCGGTCGTGTCGTGGGCAACTCGTCCCTTTGACGATTGTTCGCGTTTGCGGTGCTCGCCGGACGATAAGCACGTATCCGGTTGGAGAAGAGTAGGCGGTGACACGACCGCGACCCTTGAAAGCAACATCGTCGTACTGTCATCAGCGGTCCCCAGAAGCGAGGGACCGGTGGCACCCTCATCGGGGTTGGACAGGTCACAGACACCGTGGCCACCCGCCGAACTATTTGGGAATCTCGCCGTCCCAATTTGTCTTGATCGGATCAAATTTTTGAGCATCGGGATTGACGGTCGTGTTTTGGCCGTAGGTCACTTTCCAAATACCGTTGCGCTTTTCTACCACGAATGTATCAAGTTGGCTGCCAACGGGTGTTACCTTTTGCCCGTGCGCTTCCGGTAGGCTCATTTCACCGCTGCCGGTCTGAATTGCCACCACGATTGCCACATTTGGTGTGACCGAGCGAATAGTAATTTGGTCAAGGTGTATTTCTTCTTTCTTGAACATCTCGCGGTGAAAGACCCCAAGCGCTTTCACGATATTGGCCCTTCCTTGCCAGCGTGTTCCCACGACATTAATCAAATCGGCGTCTTCCGTGAATACATCGTTCATTGCCCTCATATCGTGGTGGTTCCAGGCTTCTTGAAACGCCATGACTGCAGCGCGAATGCTTTGCTCCTCTGAAAGCTTTGCCGCAAATCCATTCGCGCAAAATGAAGACAACGACACGAGCCCGATACAAATAAGCCTATTCACTAAACGCATTGGGAGCCTCCTGGGTGAAATCAAAGAACTTGCTCAGTTTACGCGTTGGAATTGAGACAACTGACCTCCAAGATTTCCTCGACAAATTTAAGCGGTTTCTGGGTTCGGGCCGAGTGTCCAACTCGGAAGTATCTCCAATCTGGACCCACCGAAAAACAACTGCGGGTTCCTCCACTGCCCCTTCCGCTTCGGCTTCGCTCAGGGTCAGGGCCCGGTCGGAATGACAGTCTTGGAGGGGATGAGTCGTGATTTGGTCGAGTTGCGGACGATGGGGAGGTTTGGCGTGAGTCGAGAAAAGAGCAGCCGGAGATCCTTCCTCTACGTGTCAGGATGACAGTGCGGTGCAGGGGCGAGTTTTGCCTCCGATTTGACCAGGAGTGGATCGTGGACTAACTGGAAGTTGGGACTTTGCGAGGAGAGATTATGGCGGGCGAGGGAAATGCTACGGGATCAAGATTGACTTTGCACGTGGTTTCGAGCCTTGATGGATTCATTGCCAGGAAGGACAACAGCGTCTCCTGGCTCGATGGAGAGGGGAGCGTCTACGAGGCCGGGGTTTCGATTTCGGAAGAAGAAGCAGCGAGTTTCGTTAAGGCCATCGACTGCTATGTACTCGGATCGCGCACGTATGAACACGCACTTGAACTGGGCTGGCCCTATGGCGATACTCCAACGGTTGTGGTGACTGGACGCACGTGGTCGTCGACGAGGAAGAGCGTCGAGTTCTATGCGGGTGATCTTGAAACGCTGGTTCGCGCGAAACTCGCGCCGCGATTTCGAAACATCTGGCTGGTGGGGGGAGCCATGTTGTGCCAGCGTTTTCTCTCGCTCGGCCTTGTGGACGAGATCAGGCTGACGATAGCTCCAGTCTTATTGGGTGAAGGGCTTCGGCTGTTTGATGGCTTGCTCATCGAGGCGAGATGGGAATTGAAGAACGTGGTCGCTTACAAGAACGGGTTCGTGGACTTGCAATACGCCGTATCGGCCGTGTGAGAGCATGCCGAGGGCATCTCAAATCTGGCGGCTGGGAACTGTAAAGAAACGGAAATCCTTCAGGGCAAAAATCCCATTGATTCTTCCGACACGTTTGCGCACGGCTGAAGTCGCGCCCTGAAGGTTCAGACGGGTAAAACTGTTGAATCAAGTTACTTTTACGGGCATCCATAAGGCAGGTCAGCCCCGACCGAGGGCGAAAGGTGAGTTGCATGGCTTCCGTCACTACAGTTCGTCCGCGCGCCACATTTGTGCCAGCCCGTATTCACTCCTCTAGAGACTTTACGCAGACGCTGATGAAACTTCAGCGGGCCACCCACCTGATTGCTTCGACGCTGGACTTCGATACTCTTGTGGATCGCGTGGTGAAAGAGATTGCCAGCTCGATTGGGAGCGTGGAAGTGGCCGTCTGGCTGCGGGACGACGAAGCGAACGAGATGGTGATGCAGGGCGTGTGCGGCTGCACGAAGTTCTCCAAGGGAAACCGCCTACAGATCGGCAAGCAGGGGATGGTGGGGCACGTTGGGGCTTCGGGCTGCATGCATTACGCGCCCGACGTCGCATTGGATCCTTACTTTATGCCATGTGAGCCGGGAACCCGTTCGTCCGTGACGATTCCTCTGAGGGCTGGGGAACGCTTGATGGGGGTGCTCTCAATCGATCATGAGGAATTGAATGCATTTTCGCCAGACCAGTTGAAGGTGCTGGAGGCGATTGCTGGTCACATCGCGATTGCGATCGAGAATGCACGGGTTCTGCAATTGGAGCGCGAGCATCGGCAGCGGTTGCAGAAGGAGTCGGCCGACGCGAGGGCCATCCAGGAAGCCTTGTTTCTCAAGCCGGTGCCCCTGATTCCGGGGTTTGCGCTGGAGACGGCGTGGCATCCGGCGGGTTCGGTTGCAGGCGACTGGTTCGACTTTATCGATCTGGGGCAGGATCGCTACGGCATTGCTTTGGGGGATGTGTCAGGTAAGGGAATGCCGGCTGCGCTCTTGATGTCGGCCACACGGGCGCTGCTGCGCTCGATTGCGCCGCTGTCTCCCTCGCCCTCGGAAACGCTCGCCCGACTGAACCGGGCATTGATCGAGGATTTTCCGGCGGGCAAGTTTGTGACGATGGTATACGGAGTGCTGGATGCGCGAACACGGCAACTGACGCTGGCGAGCGCAGGGCATCTGCATCCGCTGGTGGTGAATCACAAGACGGCGTTTCTTGAACTTGATACGGGTCTGCCGCTGGGGCTGAGTGAGTCGGCGTATCCGGAAAAGACGATTACGCTGTCGGCGGATACGAATGTGCTGCTGTATACGGATGGGATTACCGAAGCTGAGAACACGTTAGGCGTGGAGTTCGGCGCCGAACGGCTTCTTGAACACTTTCTTACGCCCGGTGCCTGCGTGGAAGGCCTTGTGAGCCACGTGAAGGAATTCGTGGGTGGATGCCCCGACATGGACGATGCAACTGTCGTGCTGTTGAGAAGCCGGTGACCGCTCAGACCGCATCGCTAACCGGCCGATCCGGGCAGGAAGCTGAATGGCTCAGCGACGAGTGAGCTGGTCTGAACCGGTTTCCTGTGCACGCCACGCTGCCTGCTGCGTGGGAATCAGAGCTTTGGCGAGGAAGAATAGCAAGTAGGACGAGCAGGAGATTACCAGGTGCGTCATGGTGGTAGTCCGAAGTGGATTGGCTCACGTCTTGCGACGCACATTAGTATGCACGGCGCGTGCCAAATGGATGCATATCCGCTTGGGTTGAGGCTGCTTGAGTTGCGAGATTCCCGCAGGTTGGGGTCAGCAGAAGTGGCGAAGTGACGATGACGAGATGTCCTCAGGGTGACGAACGGCCGTCAGGGCTAGAGCTCTCTGATTCGACCTTCGTTATTCGTGAAGCCGAAACCCCACGCTCCCATCGCATCATTTTGGCGGGGCAGTGGAAGGGCAACTGCAGGTTCCTCCACTCCGCTTCGCTCCGGTCGGAATGACACGGCCTTAGGACCGTGGGGCGAATGAACACTGGCTTGAAACTGCGCGGTGAATGAAACGGGCTTAAGAGTCGGCGACAGTGAAGAGCGAATCAGAAACAGCGAATGTAGCTGAAGACGTCGCTTTTCTTTTGCGGTTTGAGGTTGGGGAAGACGAAGTGCTCGCGGTGGACTTCTTCGCGGGTGAAGCCGCATTTCTCGAGGACGTGAGCCGAGGGTGTGTGCTCGGCATGGCAAATTGCCTCGAGGCGGGCGACTCCGGTCTGCTGCGCGATGTCGACCATTGCCTGCAGAGCTTCAGTCGCATAGCCCAGTCCCCAGGCATCCCTGGCAAAAACATAACCGGTGATGGCGCGGGTGGGACTTTTGTAAAAGAGGCCAGTGCTGCCCACAAGCGATCCGGCTACACCGTTGTCTCGCGTGAGCACAAGATACGGGCCAGCGGGCCAGCGCCGCCACTCGTCGTCGCTCATGGCGAGGAACGCGAGGGTGTCGGCAATGCTGCGGTGCGTGGGCCAACTGAGGTACCGCGTCACATCGCGGTCGGAGGCGAAACGGTGAAAGACCGTCTGGGCATCGCTTTGTCTGGGTCTGCGCAGGAGAAGCCGATCCGTATCGATTGTCTCCGGGGCTTTCAAGGCTTTGGGTGCCAATTCCATCATCCTCCCGACAGGACTTTGCCGATTTCCCAGTGGTGGCCGAAGGGATCGAGCACGCGGCCAATGCGCCAGCCGTATTCCTCGTCGCGCACGGGACAGACGGAGGAAGCACCGGTCGCGATTGCCTGATCGAAGACGGCATGGGGATCGTCGACGACGAGGACTATATGCAGGGTGCTGCCGCCGAGCGTCTCGGGGCTGAAGTTCTGGTGGGCGGGCGATTCCTCTGCGACCCAGAAGTCGCCCTTGCCCACGGCGAGGTGAGCGATGACGCTGCCGTCTTCGCTGTCGAGACGCGAAAGGGGTATTGCGCCGAATGCGCGGGTGTAGAAGTCGACGGCGGCGGCGCTTCGACGCACGTAGATCATGGTGGTGACGGTTGTTTCCACTTTCTTGCCGGTAGACACGGAATTCGCCATGGGAGGCTCCTTTGGTGTGGACTTGGCAGAAGTGGGGAGTGGTCAAGCGATGCAGAGTTCAATAGGCCTGGAGCTGATCGAGGGGCAGGCGAACGCGGAAGCAGGTTGACCCCGGATCGGACCGGACGCTGAGGTGGCCGCGATGTTTCCGGACGATGCGCATGGCATTGTCGAGGCCCAGACCGAGACCCTGGCCGGGCGCTTTGGTAGTGAAGAAGGGCTCGAAGATGCGGTCCTGCAACTCGGGAGGAATGCCAGGGCCCGTATCCCAGATTTCGACCAGCATCATCTCGCCCTCGAGGCGACAGGTGAGCTTGAGTTTGCCGCCGTGGTCAGTTTCCGCGAGGGCGTCCAGGGCGTTTTCGATGAGCGCCGTCCAAACCTGGTTCAGTTCGCTGCCATAAGCGCTGATGCGGGGCAGATCGGGCTGGTAATTGCGCTCGATCACAACGTTCTTCATGCGCGACTGAAGCATCTGGATGGTCGCATCGAGGCCGGCAGGCACGTCGACTTCGAGAATGGGAGCGCGGTCCATATAGGAGTAGGCCTTGACGGCGCTGATGAGATCGAAGATGCGTGCGGTGGAGTTGAGCAGGGTATCGACGGAGCGCGTTGACCTTAAATAGCGCGCGAAGTACTGTAGCGAAACACAGGTTTCGCTGGCTCCGATCAACGCGCGCAGCTCTTCGAGATCGGCTACGGTGGCGCGCTGCTCCGCGAGCTGAGCGGCTACTTCCCACGCGCCTTCGCAGGGCAGGGCTGTGAGCCAGTTGCGAAGTTCCTCTTCGACCTGGATCTGCGCTCCGGTATCGCGCGGGTCCTGGCGGGTCGACCGACTCGTCACTTTCTGTTCCCAGGCTTCGACGCCCTGGACCTGTTCGTCGGAGAGACACAAGTTGACAAGCTTGAAGCGGTTTTCGCGATTCGAGCGGAGCTCCATGACAAGACTTGAAGCGGCGCGCTGGGCGGCCGATGCGGGATTGTTGAGCTCATGGGCCAGATTGCCGGCGAGCTTGCCGAGTGCCGTGAGCTTCTCAGCCTGTTGTTCGATGCGGGTCACTTCGCGCACGCGGTCGAGCAGGGTGGAGACGACTCGCTGGGTCATGGAGGGAATCGCCGCTAGCATCTCAGGGAATTTGTCCTTCATTACCAGGAGTGCCCAGACTGGGGTGACGGCAAAACCCTGGCCGCCTGACGTCTTCATGCGCGAGAAGGGCAGCAATCCCGTCATCTGTCCCGCACGGCCGATAAACAGCTCCATCGGACCGCCGCGCTGCCGGCGCACCTGAATCTCACCTTTGAGGATAAGGATCATGCGATCGGCTGGTTGGCCTTCTTCGAAGAGAATGTCGCCGGGTTGTGCGACAACCTCCTCGCCATTCTGCGCGAGCCAGAGGCGATCTTCAAACGACAAGCCTTGCAGTGGGACGACGCGATCGATTGCAGCCGCGATGGTTTCGGCGGGAGTGGGACAAGCTGGCGCAGTCAAGGTAGGGGAGAGCATCCTGAACCTCCGGCTAGGTCAACTTCAGGATAGCCCATACCCCGGTTGGAGCCTGTCAAGAAGTGTTGTGAAGCGGTATGGAAGGCGAGTGAACGGCGAATGTCTGCCGGTCAAGTGCGGCAGGGTGCGCAGTCCGATGCTATGATGGGCGGTTTGAAAAATCACATCAGGAAATGCTTTATGTTCCGCAGAATGTTTTCCATCTTTGTGTTTCTTTCCTCGGCGTTTGTCGGTAATGGGCAATCTTCCCGCGGCACATTCGACGCGACCTCAAAGGTATTTCGGCTGGACGGAGGCGACGTGACGTATGCCTTTGGCGTGAATGCGCGCGGGGAATTGCAACAGCTTTACTGGGGTGGGCGGTTGGGGGCCGCGGATCGTATTCCGGGTGCGGTGGCGGCGCGCGAGTGGGCCTCGTTTGACTCGTCTTACACCAACACGGCGCAGGAGTATGCGGGCTGGGGATCGGGTCTGTTTGCGGAGCCGGCGCTGAAGGTGACGTTTGCGGATGGCAATCGAGACCTGGTGTTGCATTACGACCGGCACGAGGCTACATCCGATGGTTTCAATGTTGTTCTCAAAGACATCAAACGGCAGGTCTTCGTGACGCTGCACTACTCGATTGATGCGGGGAGCGGAATTCTGGCGCGCTCGGCGACCATTGAGAACCGGGAGGCGCAGCCGGTCACGATTGAGCAGGCAGCCGCGGCGGCGTGGGCACTACCTGCGGCGGCACTACACGCTCAATTATCTGACGGGACGCTGGGCAGGAGAATGGACCCTGACCCAGGAGCCTCTCCAGCCGGGAGAACGCGTGATTGAGAGCCGGCGAGGAAGTACAGGACACCAGGCGAACCCGTGGTTTGCGATTGAAGCTGGCGACCAACCGAATGAGAACGCGGGCGAGGTATGGTTTGGGGCGCTGGCGTGGAGCGGGTCGTGGAGAATTACGGTCGAGCGGGACCAGCTGGATGCGGTTCGGGTGACGGGCGGTTTCAATCCATTCGATTTTGGGTATGTGCTGCACCCAGGGGAAAAGCTGGAGTCGCCGGTGTTTTATGGCGGATACAGCGCGCATGGGCTCGGCGGGGCATCAAGGATTCTGCACCACTACGAGATTGCGCATGTTCTTCCGCATCGGAACGGTGAGGGGGATGCGGCGGCGCCTAAACCGCGACCGGTGATCTACAACTCATGGGAGGCGACGGAGTTCAACGTTTCAGAAGATGGTCAGAAGGCGCTGGCGGAGAAAGCGGCGGACCTTGGCATCGATCGTTTTGTGATGGACGATGGGTGGTTCGGGCAGCGCAAGGATGATCATGCAGGTCTCGGCGACTGGTATGTGAACTCGCAGAAGTTTCCGCATGGACTGAAGCCGCTGATCGATAAAGTGCACGCGCTGGGGATGGATTTTGGACTGTGGGTTGAGCCGGAGATGGTGAACCCTGATTCGGATTTGTATCGGAAACATCCCGAATGGGTTTTGAATTTTCCAGGGAGACCGCGTTCGGAGCAGCGCAACCAGCTGGTGCTCAATCTCGCACGGCCGGATGTGCGGGATTACATTCTCGGATTTCTCGACAAGCTGCTTACGGAAAACGATATCGCGTTTCTGAAGTGGGATTACAACCGGAACTGGAGCGAGCCTGGGTGGGATCAGCTTCCGCCGGCGGAGCAAAAGAAGGTGTACGTGGAGTTCACGCGGAACCTGTACGCCATTCTTGCGGAACTGAAGAAGCGCCACCCGAAGGTGGAACTGGAGTCGTGCTCGGGGGGCGGCGGTCGCGTCGATCTTGGGATTCTGCAACATGTGGACGAAGTGTGGCCGTCCGATAATACCGATCCGTTTGACCGGCTGACGCAGCAGGATGGATTCACGTATGCATACACGCCACAGATCATGATGGCATGGGTTACAGATTCGCCGCATAACCTTGAAGGACAGCGCCGCGTGACTTCGCTTCAATACCGGATGCTGAGCTCGATGCAAGGCTCGCTGGGGATTGGCGCGAACATCAGCAAGTGGACAGACGAGGAGATGGCGACGGCGAAGCGATTGATCGCCGCGTATCACCAGGTGCAGGCGACGATTGTGCAGGGCGATCTCTACCGGTTGATTTCGCCGCGGAATGGGAGCGAGTTCTCGGCGACGCAGACGGTGAATCGCGACAAGAGCCAGTCGGTTGTCTTTGCGTTGATCCATTCGACGCAGGAAGGGCGCGGGTTTCCGCTGCTGAAGCTGAAGGGGCTGGACCCGAAGGCGAACTACGCACTGGCGCCGATCGAGGGCGCATTGAAGAAGGGAAGCCCAATGACGGCGAGCGGCGCATGGTGGATGAATCATGGGCTGGATATGAGCGAAGACTTCAAAGGTGACTTCCAGGCGGCGGCTTTCCGGCTGGACCGGAAGTGAGCAGGACCTTCCGGTTTTTCGCCGCTCCACTGGTATGATGCTGCATGCGGTGGAGTGCTCCAAGCCGGGCGTGCATCGGACTTTGCGGTTTGGTGCTGTCCTCTCCGGGGATACCCCGGGGAAACGTGAATGACTGGAAATTCATCAGGTGACCTTCGCTGCGCGCTGCGCAGAGCTGGTCACGCAAAGGTTGCGGAGTCTCCTTGAACGGATTCAATGGTGATTCCAGGGGCATCCGGGGAAGCGGCAGAAAAGCAACAGCAGGTTCCTCCGCTCGGCGTTCCCCTTCGGCTTCGTTCAGGGTCAGGATCGGTCGAAATGACAGACTTTATCAGCTCCTGTCCAATTACATCCGACTGCTAACGCGCAGGTTTGTATCCTTGCCAGACGTATTCGAGGGCTTCGGGGAGGGTTTGGGCTTTGACGGCGCGATCGACGTGGCCGGCGTTTACGGCGAAGACGAACTGGTAGTGATACTTTTTCGCGGCCAGCACTTTCGCCATGCGCTCGTTGGCTTCGACCCAGTCGTGCATGTTGTCGCGCATGACGTTGGGATTGAAGAGATCGCGATCGCCAACCTCCATCCAGAGGCGGATAGGCATGCGTTTGCTTTGGGGAATCAGGTGCTCGTGAAATTCCCATGCGCCGTGCGGCGACTTTGGATTGGAGGGCCACTGCTGGTTGACGTAGGTTCCGGAGTACGTTAGCACGCGATGGTAGAGATCGGGGTGGTACCAGGCCATGATGAGCGCGCAGGATCCGCCGGAACTCCCTCCCATGGTGGCGCGGCCGTCGGGGTCGTGCGTGAGCTTGACGTGGGCTTCGCTCTCGACGCGGGGCAGGACTTCGGTTTCGACGAACTCGGCGTAATGGCCGGACATGGTGTCGTATTCAAGGCCGCGCTCGCTGCCCTGCGCGTCGCCGCTGCCGTTGCCGATGGAGATCGCGATCATGACGGGCAATTTGTGCTCGGCGATGAGGCTGTCGAGCGCAGTAAAGAGCATGCGATCGGGGCCGTCGGCGCCCACGATGAATGGGGCTTCGGTGCTGGGGGCATACGCCTTGGGTACATACACGGCGACTTTGCGCGTGTAGGGCGCGGGGTGGCTGGTGGTGATGATGAGCTTCGCCGGGTCGGTGGGATCAGGCGTACCGAAGGTGCCTTTGTCGCGAGCGATGCCGGGGTAATACTTGCTGTCGGTGGAGTTCATGGTGAATTCGACGACGGAACCATTGGTCAGATCGGGCGCGGTCGTTTCAGGCGCGGGGGGATGGGTGGGGCCGATGATGAAGTTGCCGTCCGCGGTGGATGGAGGCACAGTGCCATCGGGCAATTGGGTTGCTGTGACGTAACCCGGGGTGTGGGGATCGCGGGTGGGGAAGGCGGGGCGCGGTGTTTGCGGCGCGGGGGCGGTTGATGGGGTTTGGGCAGATGTCCATGCTGCAATGACAAGTAAAGCGGCTGCGAAGTAACAACCCGATGGCGGAGCGGAGAGTTTCATGCCCAAATCTTATCGTTCCTCACTTTCGTTTGAAGTTGTCGTCGAGGTTCGTGCTTTCCCACCCAAGCGGAGCCTGGATGGGGCACCCAGAGGTTGTGGCACCGAGGCGACAAGCAACTGCAGGTTCCTCGGCTTCCTTTGGTCGCTCGGAATGACAGTTTGACTGGTCATCATTGCTAAACGTGGAAGGGCATGCTGACCAATGACAGTGCTGACCTAGAATGACAGTCCTCACCCTGGAGAGATCGAGAATCTTCAACCCTGGTTTCCATACGTGAAGAAGCCCCGGCCGGATTTGCGGCCTAGCCAGCCGGCGTCGACCATGCGGACGAGGAGCGGACAGGGGCGATATTTCGGGTCGCCGAATCCATCCTGGAGAACGCGAAGAATATCCACGCAGACATCGATGCCGATGAAATCGGCGAGCGTAAGCGGGCCCATGGGGTGCGCCATGCCGAGTTTGAAAACCTGGTCGATTGCTTCGGGGGTGGCGACGCCCTCCATCACGGCGAAGGCGGCTTCGTTGATAAGCGGCATGAGGACGCGGTTGGAGACAAAGCCTGGGGCATCGTTGACTTCGACGGGCGTCTTGCCCAGCTTTGACTGACAAGTCGCGTACCGCCGAGAAGGTGGAGTCACTGGTCGCCATGCCACGCACGACTTCGACGAGAGCCATAACCGGGACGGGGTTGAAGAAGTGCATGCCGATGACCTGCGCAGGACGGTGAGTGAGGGCGGCCATTTTCGTGATCGAGATTGACGAGGTATTTGTGGCCAGGATTGCGTGCGCCGGCAGGATGCGGTCGAGGGAACGGAAGACTTCGGACTTTAGATCGAAGCGTTCGGGGGCCGCTTCAACAGCAATTTCCGCGCCTGCCAGCGACTCCAGGTCGACGGTGGGGCGGATGCGGCTGAGCGTGGGCTCGATTTCGGACTCGGCGAGTTTGCCCTTAGCGGCTTCACGGCCGAGGTTAGTCCGGATGGAGGCGAGGGCGCGGTCGAGAAACCGCTGTTCCACATCGCAAAGCGTGACTTGAAATCCGGACCTGGCGAATACATGGGCTATGCCTGAGCCCATGGTTCCTGCACCGACTACGGCAACTGCATGAATTTCTGCCACCTGCTGAACCCTCCCAGGCACATGGGAGTGTAGCAGTTGAGCCCGAGGTCATGCCCGGGCCACATTGGGAGGCAACCCAGAGCCGACGACGTTCATCGAAATTTCAACTCAGAGTGTGCACATGGGGATGACGTTGCCACGCCTTCTCTGAAGAAGAAAATCAAGACAAGCCATGCGGCGAAGTTGTCCGCGCCGCATAGAGGCGATGAGAGCTAAGCAAGATGGCAACCGTTCCCGGTGAGTCACGCGGAAATCAGAGACGTAGCCAGCCTGCTCCTGAGGTTCCGCGACTGAGGCAGCTACAGATCGAGGAATTGCTGCGATCTGCTCCTGCAGCGATCGCATTTCTCAGCGGACCGGAGCTCCGCTGCTCTTACGTGAACGAGATGGCGGTTCGCGCCACAGGTCGAATCTCCGCCGAACAGCTTCTGGGTTTCACTTTCCGCGAAGGTCTTCCAGAACTGGAAGGGACCGGAATCTTTGAGATAATTGACGGGGTGGTTGCGAGCGGCGAGCCGTTCCGCGGACGCGAAGTCAAGATTCCCTTTCTCCAATTTGAAACAGGGGAACTGAAGGACCAGTACTTCGATTTCGTTTGCCAGCCGATTTTTGACGAGAGACGGCGCCCTCAACGGAATCTTCATCCACGCAGTGGACCATACGGAACGCGTGGAAGACCGTCGCGCGCTCGAAGCCAATCGGGAGCGTCTCATTCTGGCGCATGAAGCGGCGCAGATCGGAACATGGGAATGGGATGGGGCGGCAAATACGCGTACCCTCTCGCCGGAACTGCATGGCATGTTCGGAACCGATCCAACCATGGATGAGGATGCCCTCGTTCAAACCTGGTCATCGCGTGTCCACAAAGCCGACTGGCACCACGTAAGTCGATTCATGACGAATTCGTTGCGGACCGGCAGCGTCGAGTTTGAGTACCGGTACATGCATCCTGAGCGGGGAGAGCGGGTGCTTTACACCAAGGGCCGGCGCATGGCGGACAGTTCGCAACTGGTGGGTGTGGTGCTGGATATTACGGAGGCAAGGGCCGCCGAGAGCACTGCGCGCGAACAGCGGGACCGGTTTGAATTTGCCGCGGACGCGGGAGACATTGGCTATTGGTTTTGCGATCTGCCCTTTGACAAGCTTTTCTGGGACGAACGCGTCAAGGAGCATTTCTGGCTGCCTGCGGAAGCGGATGTAGACATCCGGCTTTTTTACGAGATGCTGCACCCGGAGGATCGCGAGCGCACGCGGCGCGCTATCGAAGATTCGATTGCCAACCATGCGCAGTATGATGTCGAATACCGAACTGTTTCCAGGGACGGGAAGCAGAAGTGGATTCGAGCAACGGGCCGCACAGCGTACGATGCGGCGGGCCAGGCGATTCGTTTCGACGGAGTGACGCAGGACGTGACCGCGCTGAAGCAGACGCGCGAGGCGCTGATACGCAGCGAGAAGCTCGCGGTTGTTGGGCGCCTGGCGGCATCCATTTCGCATGAAATCAACAATCCGCTGGCAGCCGTGACGAACCTGCTGTACCTGATCAAAGAGAACTCAAATGAGGAGATAGTGAAGGCGTTTGGCGAGACGGCGCAGCAGGAATTGGCGCGCGTCTCCCACATCGTCACGCACACGCTGCGATTCAATCGCCAGACGAACGCCGCTTCGCGGGAAAAGATATCGGATTTGCTGGAGTCGTCGGTCGCCATCTACCAGGCGCGCATGAGGGATGCGGGAATCGAGATACGCCGCGATTACGAGGACACGGAACTCGTTTTCTGTTTCGGATCGGAGTTGCGCCAGGTGTTTGCCAACCTGATCGGCAACTCGTTTGACGCATCGAAGAGCGGGTGCAGGATGCTGCTGCGAACACGCAATGCACGACATCCGCGGACCGGCGAGCGGGGCGTCCGCGTGACCATCGCCGATAGCGGAGCCGGAATGGGCCGGGAGACGCAGCAACGGCTCTTCGAACCTTTTTTCACGACGAAGGGCGACAAGGGAACAGGGTTGGGGCTCTGGGTGAGCCGCGAGATTCTAAATAAGCACCAGGCGACGATCTGCGTACGCAGCCAGAGATCGACGGTGCGAAGCGGAACCACGTTTTCGATCTGGCTTCCGGTGGAGTCGGAACTGGAGCGGGCAGGTTAGGAGTTCGTGACGACACACCAACCCTGGTAAAGCGTCATCCAAGACAGCTTGATATTCCAGCCGAGCCTGATGGTGTGTTACTTCTTTGCTCCTCGGAAGAACTTTCGTTTGGCCGCCTGATGCCATCGATTCCTGTTAGGCTAAAGACAATTCTAAAACTGCGGTCGGCAGCTTCCCTGGAATAGAGGAACATGGGCACTGAGAAGTTGTGCGCCTGCGACCGGACCCGTCAGAGTCCATTATGTGCGGAGATCGATTTCGTCGATACCGTGAAAGAGCCCTTTCTTACAATTGTCAAAGGTCTTTCGGACGTGAAGGATGGCCTCTGGTTGAGTCCATTCCGGGGCATTCCCCGTGGACCGCAGGTTTCGAGATTTGACATCATTTATCTCGATGCAGACTGCAGGGTTCTGGATTTCGTTGTGAATTTCACTGAAGCCGAATTTGAGCCGATTCGCGGAGTCGCGGCCAGCGCCCTCGTTCTTCCCGCGCACGCGCTTGGCTCATTTCCGATCCGTAAAGGCGATCAGCTGAGAATCTGCCAGGGTAAGCGGATCGTTGCCGGCGCCGATGCTTTTCCGTCCTCAACAGGTTTCGAGGAAACAGCTCTCTGCACGACATTCATGAAGGCATCAGAGGATAAGCCGACAGAACAGCATCCTGCGCCGACTGCGAAGCCGCAAGCCGCGACGGGCCCCCTTGAAGAAAAAAAGCCTTCCCGCAAGATTCGCTTCTTGCGCTGGCTGTTTCCGGAGCTTACTCCGAGCGATAAGCGTCGCAGTGAACGATTGCCAGAGCCTGGGCTCGTTGCGTATTACTGGACCGGAGGATCGCCTATTTCCTATCCCCTTGCCAACGTGAGCAGCAGCGGGCTATATCTGGTGACCGATGAACGCTGGCTCCCGGGAACACGGATTGTGATGACTCTGCAACGAAACAATTCAGGCGCAGAAGAAGCCGAGGACGTCTGTAAAGTTGAATCGACGGTCGTTCGCTGGGGAGAAGATGGCGTGGGTTGCGAGTTTGTAGAATCAGGATTTTTTGACCTGAATAACGGAGAAGTCATCGAGGGCGAAAGGTTTGACCGCGAAGCCTTCGAGCAATTTCTTCTTCGCGTCCGGGGAATCGGCACAGGTGCTCAGCAAAACGCGTTCCAATAACCCCGCTACCAATCCACACTTGTACGCCTGGGCGGCGTCCGGCCGGGCCCAGGGCCCAAATAGCGGTCGCGCTGGCACCAGTGATTAGCCGTCCAGCGGCCCAACAGATCAGCGAAGCGAAACAGAAGGGTCGCTTCATTCAAAGAACACCAGGGCGCCCGAGGAAGAGGGAAGATGAAGCCGTGCCGTCCCCTGCGTCATTGGGAGTTGCTGCGCCTGCGGCGTCCACTTTCCGAGGCTACTGACGGCAGCGCCTCCCAGAGTGATTCCGGTCTTTGAGTCGAGACCTGATGCGGTAAGCCACCACACTTCAGCCCTGGCTCGCGGACGATCCGACGTGATCGAAACGTCGAACGACGTAGATTCTTCCTTGTTGAAGAGCGCGAGCAGTTGCCGACGTTGTTTTTGTGCGGCGTATGCGGTCAGGTTTCCATTGGCGTTAAGAACGACATCCAGCATTGTGGCTCCGGCAAACTGCTGGGCAAGTAGCATGCCGTAAAAGACCGGGCGGGCATCGGCAGGTTGGCCCTGCTCCGACGAGATTGGCGTATAAAAGCCATTTGGTGACGTCGGCTTCTCTTCGCCGGCGATTGCGAGGCCGGGATTGTGATCGCCGAGGCCAGCGGAAAGAAAACGGCTGTCTCCCCCATGCAGATTGATGCCGGAGCAGCCCAGCTTTGCGAGCAGCAGCAGGTAATCGCCGCTCCAGAGGGCTGAAGCAAACGCATCGCTCATGCCTGGTTTACCGCCGCGGTAGCAGGAGTTGCCCTCTGTCATGTGGTAGCTGAGGTGGTGCGCATCTGCTAACTGGACAATCGAAGTGGTGGAGGCGCTCACTTTAGGATTGCCGGCGAGCAAACGCGCAGTGGTGACCGCCGGATCGTCGGGTGGGCCTTCGGCGTAGTAATGTCCGCTGAGGGCAACGAGACGTTCGCCGAGACGAGGCGCCATCCGCTCGCCGAATTGCACGACCCAGTCGGACGAAGATGCGACGTCTGGACCAGCGAACCGGGCGTTGGGTACGGCGGCCGTGATCGCGGTTGCGAATGCGCTCCACTCGCGAATGTAATCGTCAAAGCTCCAGCCCGGGGGCCGCGTACCGTTGGTTGCGTTGCGATAGAGGTCGGGCTCATTGCCGATTTGGAAAAAGGCCAGCTTATCGCCGAGTGTGGCTGCCACATAGCCGGCTTCCGCTGCTGCTCGCTCAGGAGTGCTGTTACCAAAATTGAGCCCATAGATCGCCTGCCATCCAGTTGCCTCGAGAAACCCGGCTAGCGTGTGGATGGCTTGAGGCTGTATGGCGAACAGGCGATGCGGCATCCAGTTTTGCGCGAGGTTGCCGGGAGGAACATGCAGCTTCGGAGCGGCTGTCGAGGGGTCTGTCTGGAGCCAGCAAAACTCACTGGTGTTGCCGCCGAGGCGCAGTATTCCGGCGGGGCTGAGGCGGCGGAAGAGTGGAATAAGATCCGTGTGTTCAGGTGAGAAAAACGTGGGTTCTGAAAGCTGGGCCAATTCGTAGCTCAGCCCGATATAGCGATCAGGGACGCGGCGTCCGAGGGATTTGGAATGAATCACGACGGAAGCGCGCGTTGGTTCCATCCCGGGCGCCGTCCAGGACTCGGATCCAGCGAGGCTGGGAAGCGCTGCTGATGCGGCGCCCGCTGCGACGACGCTGAGAAAACGACGCCTTTTCATACCACTCCAGAGCATACATCGGCCGAGCTTGGCGTGAATGCGTTCGAAGAATCTTTCGAATTGCTACTTCTTTTAACTAAGCTCTGATACGAGACCCCTGCATTTGTGCGGGCTTGTTTTTGTGGCGAAATTTCAAGTGTGGCACTATATTGCCTTCAAGAAGGAACCGCACAGGACGGAGTGTTCTCCGAGGTTTATGCTCTTGGAGCCTGAGGAGGGCGCAAGGAGAATCTGAATTGAAACGGCAAACGCATGCGCGGGGCATTCGACATATTGACCTGACAGACGTCAAGCCTGCCTCCAGCGGAACTGCCCGGCGCATCAATCGCGACATCGTTCTTGAGATCATCCATGAGAACCAGCCAATCTCTCGCGCCGAACTATCCCGCGTATCGGGTCTGCAGCGCAGCACGGTGTCGCAGATTGTCGAGCAACTCCTTCGGGAGAAGTGGGTGCGCGAAGGCGCCCAGGCATCGTCCGCGCGCGGTCGGCGGCCCACCCTGCTTGGGCTTAATGAGGACCTGCTCGTTATCGCCGTCGATATCCATCCGCGGAAAGCCACGATCGCCACCGTGGATCTGAATGGCAGCTTTCTTTCACGATCTCTGGTGCCGATCACACGAGATCCGGAAGCATCCACGCGTTTGATTATCGACTGCATCTCGCGCATGAGGCAATCGATTCAAGGCAAGTTGATTGAAGGAATTGGTATCTGCCTTCCGGGCCGGATCGACCCGGTGACAGAACGACTCATTTTTGCTCCGAATCTTCGCTGGCGCAACTTCGACTTGAAAGGCAGCATTGAGAAGAAGCTCAAGCTGCCGGTAAATATGGAAAACGCGGCGACGGCCTGTTTGTTGGCGGAACTGATCTTCGGGAATCTCGATGGGCATCGCGACGTGGTGGTGGTTACGATCTCGGAAGGCGTGGGCGCAGGAGTGCTTGCCAACGGCCGCGTGATATCTGGCTTCCATGGCATGGCCGGCGAATTTGGACATATCCCCATGGATCCATCGGGACCGATTTGCGCCTGCGGCAGAACGGGATGCTGGGAGGTATTTGCCTCCTGTCCCGCGGCATTGCGGTATTACCGCGAGTTAGTGCCTGCGTCGGGCGCGATTTCTTTCTATGAGTTACTGAACCAGGCAGAAAGCGGAAATGAGAAAGCGGCGCAGGCGGTTGCGAAGCAGGCGGAAGCTATTGCTCGAGGATTATTGCCGATTATCACCGGACTGGCGCCGAGCATGATCCTGATCGCGGGCGACGTGACCTCCGCGTGGCACCGCTATGGGCCCATCATCGAAAGGGAAGTCGCGGGTCTGACGCTCGCCAAATCGGCCCCGCGGATTCTGCCAGCGCAGGATGGAGACATCGCGCGCTTGCGCGGCGCCGCGGCGCTGGTGTTTCAAGGGACTTCGACGCGGGCACGGGTGTGATGCATTGGAGGGCCGCCTGCGATCCCGGATTCGTCTGATCGCTTTATGAGCCATGGCTGCAGGGAAATGACGAGGCTCCTCGGGGTCGACAGGACGCCTTGACAGTATTTTTAAAACGGGTATATAGTTCGGGTCGCAAACTAAACGACCGGCACCGCCTCTGCCTGAGGTCGGCATGAGGCTCGAGATGCGTGGTACTTGCCGGCGAACGAAAGCGATCGACTTGTCGATTTTGTTCTCGGGAGAATGAAACACCCCGGATGTCTCCCGATTCGGGTGAAGTGCCCATCCCCATGGTTGCCGATTTACGGATCGAAAAGCATTAGTCAAAGTGGAATACGGTCGGGTTTTGACTCGGACACAACTTGTGAATGGGAGGCGCCATGTCTGCAAAGGCGAAGGTCAGTCGTTGGTCAAATCGATGTGTAATCTCAATGCGCTGGATAGCAGCGGTCGTTCTGGTTTTGCTTGGCGTTACTTCGTTGTCGCATGCGCAAGTTCTGTACGGATCGATCACGGGAACGGTGTCGGACACTCTGGGGCGATTGTTCCGAATGTGACCGTGAATATTACCAACCAGCAGACGGGGGAAGTGCGCCCAACGACCACCAATCAGACCGGAGCCTACATGTTGCTCGATGTGCTTCCCGGCACCTATTCGGTTGCAGTGCCGCACACGTCGAACTTTGCTGCGTACAAAGCAGATGGAGTCCAGGTCGAAGTCAATCGCCAGGTGCGCGTGGATATCACTCTGAAGGTGGGAAGTGTGGAGACGCAGGTCACCGTCACGAGCGCCCTTGCTACCTTGCAGACCGAGACTGCCGAGGTCAATTCGGAGATCAACCAGACGGAGCTGAATGCGCTGCCCATGACCTCCAGCGCCGGGCGCAATTACCAGGCGCTCTACACCATCATTCCCGGAGCCGCGGCCGTACAGGAGAAGAACTCCACCTCCGCCAATCCTTCGCGTTCCATGAGTGTGAACGTCAACGGCAACTCCTACAACGGAAACACCACCCGCATCGACGGCGCGGTGAATTACTATGGGTGGCTTCCCTATCTCATCGCCTATGTGCCCCCGGCTGACGATATCGAAAACGTCTCCTTCACCACCAATGCGTTCACGGCGGAACAAGGACAGGCAGGCGGAGCTGCCATCAAGATCAGTACCAAGGGCGGCACTTCGCAATTCCACGGCAGCGGCTGGGAGTACTACCAGGACGCAGCCATCAATGCCAAGCCCTATACCTACGTCACGGCCGGTCCGGTCCCAAAATTCGTCTTCAATGAGTTTGGCTTCAACATCGGCGGTCCTGTTTACATTCCCCATTTCCTTACTGGAAAAAAGAAGCTGTTCTTCTTCGAGAACTTTGAGCGCACTACGCAGCGCAAGCTCATCAGCGGCACCTTTACCGTGCCTACTGCTGCCATGCTCGGCGGCGATTTCACCCTGGCTGCTCCCTACGTCACGCTTTATGATCCGCAGCCCGGCGGTGTGCCTCAAACCGGCGCTGGTACATTGAACGGCTATCTGCTGCCATCGGCCCGCACTACCACTTTCATGTCGGAATACGGCTGCAACTGCATTCCTGCTTCGCGCCAGTCCTACGCAGCAAGCACCATGCTCGGCCTTCTTCAGCCGATTGCTGCGAAAATCGGATCACCGTCCGCGAGTTCCCTCGCACAGGGATTATCGAATGACTTCCTCGCCACCGGCACTTACGCCTATAACCGGAATACTTCGGATTCCAGAATCGACTATTCCCCTTCCGATAACACACATGTATTTGGGAAGTACTCGCTCGAGCCCTTCAGCATCCTGGATCCTCAGGCGACTCGGGGCGGCAGGTGGATCCACGATGGACGGTGGGCAACCCGGAGCCACGTCGGGCCGTATACAGAACGCCGGACTTGGAGTCAGCCACGCGTTTAGCCCCAGACTGGTGCTGGATGCCGATTTCGGGTTCACCCGTCAGAATTCCGGTGCGCAGTCCACGCTCGATCTCGCAGACGGAGACTTCGGCACGGGCACCCTCAAGATTCCCGGCACAAACGGGAACGGAAAAGATTATGCAGGTCAGCCCATTTTTTCAATGAACAACACGTTTTCTACCTTGGGAAACGCTCAAACGGCGAACCCGTTTCACTTCCGTGACAACCAGTTCACCGGCGATGTGAACCTGAGCTGGGTCAAAGGCCGTCATTCCACCAAATACGGATTCACCTACTACCACTTCGATCTCAATCACTTCCAACCCAATCTTGGAAGCGGCGTCAGCAATCCCCGGGGTGGTTTCCAATTCGACGGCCAGATGACCTGCACCGGCAGCTGCAGCGTAAGCCCGTATAACACCCTCGCTGACTTTCTACTCGGGCTGCCCAACAACGGCACCGGGTCTGCTGTCTCCAAAGCCGAGCAATCCATCGATCCGAATACTCTTCGCTGGAGCGAATACGGCGCATACGTGCAGGATCAGTGGACTGTGACGTCCAGCCTGACCATCACCTACGGTATTCGCTATGAGTACTATCCGCCGCCGTATAAGGACCACACTGGCCCGTATCTCGTCCATACCAGTTTGCCGCAGAGCGGCAACGTCGAAATCGGTGGTGTCAACGGCAATTCCGAGAGCGCGGGCCTCGATGTGGGACGCGGAAACGTGGTGCCGCGGCTGGGCCTGGACTACCGACTCGATCAAAAGACCGTGGTCCGCGGCGGCTTTGGTATAACGACTGACCCGGACAGCTACCGCGTCATCCGCGATGCCTACCCTGGCTCGATTACTGTCAGCTACAGTGGCTCGGGCACGGGTACTGTTGCCGTCGATCCGGCCAATAACAGCACTCCAATGACCCTCACCTATGGCATTCCGAAGATCGTTTATCCAAGCCTGTCTACTGGCTTTGTGTCGCTTCCAATCGCGGCGAGCACGCAGACCGTACCTCTGAGCTATAACCGCGGCTATATCATGAGCTGGAATCTGTTCGTGCAGCGCGAGCTTCCCTCGCAATGGGTCGCCAACGTGGGATATGTCGGTACCGAATATGTGCGGCAGCCCGCCACGGTTACCCCGTATAACTCTGCGCCGTTCCCCTCAGCCTCCACGCCATGCATGGCAAACGGCCAGTACAATCCGTCTACCGGCCTTACCGGAGCATGCAGCTTCCAGGACAACACCATCATCAATCAGCAGTGGTGCACGGGTGGAACCAACCTGGCCTGCTACAACACCGGTGGTATCAACGTCAACGAGCCGCTCTTTCGCTCCTTTTACAACGCCCTGCAATCGCAGCTCACGCGGAATGCCGGCAAGAACACTTCCCTTGGGGTGGTCTACACTTTTTCGCGTGCCATCGATTTTGAAGACAACGGCGCCGGCTCCGGTTCCGGAGGCACCGCCTTCAACTATCCCGCCTATTGGCGGTTCAATCGCGGTCTGGCTGGCTATGACATCAAGCACAACCTGCAGACGTATGCCGTCTACAGCCTTCCATTCGGGTATGGGCAGCATTATGCCAACCACGGTGCTTTGGCGTGGATCGTCGGCGGCTTTCAGCTCAACGGACAATTCGGCCACACCAGCGGTACGCCGTTCTCCGTTCTGGCTTCCACTAACAGCATCGGCAACCTTGCGCCAGGATGGGGTTCCACCTATGCCGAACTCGTCAAGCCATATCATCAACTCGGCGGCCATAACCGCGGAGCCGCAGGCGGCTCAGCCCTCAGTGGCGGCAAGTCCTGGTTTGATCCCACCTCCTTCGCCAATCCCGCTGAGCCACCCGCTACTGTGAGCGGCAACCCGGGTAACGCATCGCCCACGCTGCCCAACACTGGCCGCAATCAATTCCGCGGACCCGGAGCGTCAGTCTTCAACACCAGCATCTTCCGAGCTTTCCACATGTATCGCGAAAGCGAATTCCAGATTCGCTTTGAGGCTTTCAACGTCTTCAATCACGCCCTGCTGTACGGTGTGAATTCGGGCGTCCCCAACAACACAGTGGGCGGGGGAACCTTCGGATACATCACCAGTTTCGGCCAGCCATACTCGACCACGCAGGGCGCCCGAACGCTGCAGTTCAGCGGGCGCATCAACTTCTAACTGGCGCAGATTTTAATTCGCTCACCGTCGTTAATCGCGTTGGAGGGGAAACGATGATCGGCAGAACAGTGGAAACGAGCATGAGGATCGCAATCGTGTGCAAGCCAGTTGTGTAGGAGCCGCCTGGACCGAGCAACTTCACGAGCAGTTGCGGTCCAAAGTAACTGGCGAAACCCCATGCCGTGAGCATGAGGCCGTAGATCGGGCCCACATTCTTTGAACCAAAGTAGTCGGCAGCAAATGCAGGCATGGTTCCGAAGCCGCCACCATAGCACATGAGAATTACGAACGAGATGGCGGTGATGACCGAAACTGAAGTCAACGAGGGCAGCAGCCAGAAAAGACCGAACTGAAATAAATACATTGCAGCGAATGCCCAGCGCCGTGTGATGCCGTCAGATATCCATGCCCAGAAGATCCGGCCTACTGAATTGCCGATGCTGACGATTCCCACCATGCCGGCTGCAACAGCCGCACTTGCTGCGGTGAGTTTCTGAAAGATCGGCGATTCCTGTGAGATGAGCGAGATTCCAGCCGACGTATTGAGAAAGAGTAAGAGCCAAAGCGCCCACCATTGCCAGGTTGCGAGCGCCTTTCCAAGCGTGTAGTCCACCTTCGCACGTTGCGCCGTTTGCGTTGCGCTTGGAGTCCAGCCTTCGGGAGTCCATCCTGAAGGCGGATTCCTCATGAACAAACCTGCTACGACGATCACGATCATGTACGCGATCCCGAGATATGCAAAGGTCTTGAGCACGCCAACGCTTTGAATCAGCCGCTGGGCCACTGGCGCTGTGACCAGGGCGCCTGCTCCGAAGCCGCCTACGGCAATGCCCGTGATCAGGCCGCGGCGATCGGGAAACCACTTGACCAGAACAGCGATGGGGACGATGTAGCCAAATCCCAGCCCAATGCCGCCAATCACTCCATAACTGAGGTACAGCCACCAGAGCTTGTCGGCGGAGAAACTCGCGAGGAACACGCCAAGCCCATAGAGCACGCCCGCAGTGAGCGCGACAACACGAGGGCCTTTTCTGTTAAGCCACAGGCCGCCAAAAAAGGCGGCGACACCAAGGACGAAGATACAGATCGTGAAGGTCCAGGTGACCTGTCCGACGGACCAGCCGAACTGCTTTGTGAGTGGATTGCGAAATACACTCCACGCGTATACGGCTCCCAATGCGACTTGCATCAGAAACCCCGCCAGTGCAATGCCCCAGCGATTAGTAGCTGCCATACAACGCCTCCGAACCTTGCTTTAGAGGTGCTTCAGTGGCACTCTCCACGGGTTTTAAGTTCACTTCCGAGGATTTCGAGGAATTTATTGATGAGCGCCATGCTGCGCCGTAACTCCGGTTGACGAAATTCGGCCAACAACTTAAGCAGTCCGGGCGGTTCCACTATCGGCTTTTGGCAACCGAGGGTCTCGGTCATGGCAACCGCGAATGCCTGCAGCAGATCCGGATTGATCGCACCGAGCGTCTTGCCAAGGATGATTGCATTTCGCAGCCCGCGAATGCCCTCTTCGGAATCGGCTGCTCCAACCACCGCATCCAGAATCATGCCACCCGAGCTGACCGCTCCGCGCAGCAACCTGAGAACGCCGGAGTCGTGCAAGTCCTGCAGCAGCTCATAGGACTCGAGGAGAGCTTCCGCGTGTTGGTCGGGCGCCGCCTCCAGCCGCTTACGCAACTCTTCGCGCGGATCGCGTGGTGCCACTTCCAAGCCAATCGGTCGCGCCATATTTATTTCTCCTGCCGAACGGGTGTGGCCGTGCGGGTTTCAATCTGAACCAAACCATTGCCGGGCTGGTGATAATCGCTGCGAGCCCACTTCCGTTCGACTTCCACACCCATCTGCGGAGTTGGATGTCCATAACGCGGATTGGTCCGGGGCAGGGGATTCTCGCCTTTTTGACTGAGCACTGTGAGCTGGACCGAGGTTTCCTTGTAGGCCGGCGTATGCGTCACCTTGTCGGTGTAACTGCTGGTGAGGCGGTTTACCGGTTCTTGCGAGGAGTTCATCGGCATGTAGAGTTCGTTGCCGCTAACGCGTGGGGTGACAACCGCCTGCGCTTTGACTGCACCATATCTCGAGTCAAGGCGCACCCAGTTTCCCGACTCGATGCCGCGTGCGGATGCCAACTCGGGCGAGACTTCAACGAACGTGCAGGGCACTTTCTCGCGGATGCCTTCGGTGCGGTAGGTCATGTTGCCTTCGTGAAAGTGCTCAAGGAGGCGTCCGTTGTTCAAGTGCAGATCGTACTCTGCATCGGCCTGATTGCTGGGCTCGGTCCACGGCACCGGGAAGAACGTCGCCTTGCCGTCTGGGGTAGCGAACTTCTGCGTGTAGAGCAGGGGCTGATCGCTGCCCTCCGGCGCAACGGGCCACTGCAATGACTTGAAGCCTTCGAGTCGCTCGTAAGTCACGCCCGCCACCATTGGCGTAAGCTGCGCGATCTCCTCGTAAATCTCAGAGGGATGTTTGTAAGTCCAGTGGGCGCCAAGACGGTTGGCAACATCGACCAGAATCTTCCAGTCGGGACGGCTTTCGCCCAGCGGCTCCATGACTTCATACAAGCGCTGGATGCGGCGCTCCGTGCTGGTGAACGTACCTTCCTTCTCCAGGCTTGGGCTCGCCGGCAGAATTACGTTGGCAAAGCGGCAGGTCTCAGAGAAGAAGATCTCCTGCATCACGAAGAAATCGAGCTTCTCCAGAGCGGCGGCGACGTAATTCGCGTTGGAGTCGACCAGGCTCATCTCCTCGCCGAAGACATACATCGATTTGAGGCGGCCGTCGTGGATGGCATCGATCATCTGATGGTTGTCGAGGCCGGGCTTCGGCGGCAAAGTGACTTTCCACGCTTCTTCGAACTTGGCCCGGATAGCCGGATCGTCGACTTTTTGATAACCCGGGAAGTAATTCGGCATGGCGCCATGATCGCTGGCGCCCTGCACGTTGTTATGTCCCCGCAGCGGGTAGGCGCCGGTGCCCGGCCGCATGTAATTGCCCGTGGCCAGCAGCAGGTTCGAGATTGCGGTCGATGTGTCCGACCCCATCACGTGCTGGGTGACGCCCATTGCCCATAGAATGCACACGCCGTCGGCCTCGGCGATCATTTGAGCGACTTTGATTAGGGTTTCCTGCGGTATTCCACAACGCTCAGTCGCCATTTCGAGAGTGAAGGGATCGAGGCTCTTGCGGTATTCGGCGGCCCTGTTCACCCATTTATCGATAAAGGATTGGTTTGCCAGATCGTGGTCAAAGATGTACCGCGTTACCGCGGAGAGCCAGATGAGATCGGTGCCGGGACGCGGATGCAGGAAGACATCGGCGCGGCGGGCCATCTCGTGTTCACGAAGATCAGAGACAATGAGCTTCTGACCGCGCAGCTTATGCGCGCGCTTGACGCGCGTAGCCAGAACGGGATGGCTCTCGGCCGTGTTGCTGCCGATGATCACCACGAGATCCGCCTTCTCGATGTCCTTGATGGAGCCGGAATCGCCGCCGTAGCCCACCGTGCGGAAGAGCCCGGTGGTCGCCGGCGCCTGGCAGTAGCGCGAGCAGTTATCCATATTGTTGGTCCCGATGACTGCGCGCGCGAGCTTCTGCATCAGGTAGCTCTCTTCGTTCGTGCACTTCGAGGAGGAGATGAACGCGAGCGCATCGGGACCGTAGGCGCCTTTGATTTCCGAGAACCGACGCGCCACCAGGTCGAGAGCCTCATCCCATGTCGCTTCTCGGAATTTGTCGTTTTCACGAATCAACGGCCTGGTCAGGCGATCGGGACTGTTGGTGTAGTCCCACCCGAACTTGCCCTTGATACAGGTCGAAACGCCATTGGCGGGACCTTCGAGCGGCTCGACTTTGAGGATCTGACGCTCCTTCGTCCAAATGTCGAAAGAGCAGCCCACGCCACAGTAGGTGCATACGGTCTTCGTTCGCTTGATCTGCGATTGGCGCATGTAGGCTTCAACTTCAGAGAGCTGCATGATCGAGCTATAGCCCACCTCCGGCTCCACGCCTTTGACGATGTTGATCATGCCCTTGAGCGCCTCGTTAGGCAGACCGGTAAAGTAACCGGTTTGACCGAGCATTGACTTCTCCATGAGCGCGTTACACGGGCACACAGTGATGCAGTGGCCGCAGGAAACACAGCTCGACTGGCCGATGGAGGCGCCACCATCCCATAGCACGCGCGGATGCGGATCCTCCCAGCGAATACTCAGGGTCTCGTTTACTTGCAGGTCCTGGCACGCTTCCACACAACGCCCGCAGAGGATGCACTGCTGAGGATCGTAGCGATAAAAGGGATTGCTCGCATCGACCTCGTAGGGCTTGGACTTGAAAGGGGTGTCTTGATGTTCGATTTCGAGAAGGACCGCAGTGTTGTGAACGGTGCAGTTGTCGTTGTTGTTATCGCAGACAGTGCAGTAGAGCAGATGATTGCCGAGGATATGGTCGAAGGCCTCCCGCTGCGCTGCCTGCGCCCTCGGCGAACGGGTCTCGACCAGGGCGCCGTCGACCGCATCGGTTCCGCAAGCTCTCACAAGCTTGCCGTTCATCTCAACCATGCAGGTATCGCAGGTCTGGATGGGACCAAGCTGGGGATGATAGCAGACCTGGGGAATCATAGCTCCGCTGCGGTTGATAATGTCGATCAGGCGCTCCCCATCCTTGATCTCCTGAGGCTTGCTGTTCACGATGACCGCCAAGGAAGCAACCTCCTTTCATCGACTGCAGGATGCTAGTACGTACCCCCTGCAGACGTAAAGCCTCAATTCACAATAGACTCGCAGCAATTGTTAACGTTTGATGACAGGCAACAGCTGACCAGAGATGTTTGCTCAGCGAAAAGTCACAAAGTTTTTTTCACGGAACGTTGGGATGGCAGCGAAGGCTCCCTGAATGGATGACTCGCCGGCGAGCTTGACTGGAAGGTGCGGAGTTCGACGCAATGACGGGAACGGCAGCTGCCCGCGGCTACGAGCTGGCGGGCGGATCCAATCTTCGAGTCAGGTGAATCAACCTCACTTACGACTCGTGCCCGATTCCGGCGGATGGCATTTTCGCGAGGCCCGCATCGGATGCGATTGTCCTGGTAAAAGTCATGCGGATTCCGTGTTCTGGTCGCAGAATCACCATCGGGCGCGGTTCGATTGTCTGCCCCGGCGTTAGCTGAAGGTCGTATTGTCTGAGCAGTTCGCTCAAAATCATGAGGATCTGCAGCATCGCGTAATTTCCGCCAATACAGCCCCTCGGGCCCGCTCCAAAAGGCAGATGGGTGAAGGGTGTGTGCAGCTTCTCATTTGTCTTGGCGAACCGCTCCGGATCGAAACTCTCAGGATCTGGCCAGGATCGCTGTGCATGGTGCGCGCCGTGGACGAACACTATGACGGTCGATCCTCGAGGTATATCGAGATCCCCAACGCGGTCGTCCCCAATGGCCATCCGGTCGATCATCCAAAACGGCGGGTAGAGGCGGAGCGCCTCCAGAATCACTTGAGTGGCAAACTCAAACCTGGGTACGTCCCCAAAACGGAGCGGCGCATCACCCAACACGGAATGGAACTCCTGCCGCACTCTCTCAAGGCAATCCGGGTGCGTGCTCAAGAGATAAAGAACCCACGAAAGCGCATTGGAAGAGGTTTCGTGGCCGGCAACCAGGAGCTGCATGCTTTCACTCAGAACCAGTTCATCACTCATGCCTTCGCCATCGCTGTAGCGGGCATCCATCAGAATCTGCAGCAGGTCGTGGCCGGGCTCCTGGTTGCGACGACGTCGGATGTATTCCATCAGAACGCTATCTGCGCGGGCGCGCATCTCTTCGTGTTTGCGCAGGTCGCCCGACAGGGCGAACCACGGGTTGAGGTAGGGCTGAATGGTTTGCCGAACGATAAATTCCTGGACAGTAGAGATGGTATGGCTGACGAGGTCGATATCTTCTTCCTTCAGCCGGGCGCCAAATAGCGATTTGGCGACCATCGAGAAGGTCATTTTCATCAATTGTGGGTAGATATCGACGGGACCGAGACTGACTTGCGCATCGAATTCCCGGAGCGATTCGGTGAGCGATTCCTGCATGATCGAAGAAAGAATCTCAAGCTGTTTTCGCTCAAATCCCCTCTGAATAAGTCGTCGCTGTATGCGCCAGGCCTCTCCGTGGGTAGTCAGAAGACCTTTGCCCAGGAAATGGCCCATCCGCTTCACTTGAATATCGGATTTCTGGTAATTGTCCGCATTGGTCTTCAATACATGCTGGATGACGGCGGGGTCGGTCGTAACAATGGCCTCTTTAAGACCACCCAGATAGAACCGGAACGTGGGACCGAGGCCATCCATGTACTTGGTCAAAATCCGCACGGGATTACGGGCCATGGCCCGCGAATCGGAGAAGGAGCGAAGTCGGGAAACGGCGGGAATCAACGTGGGCAACCTCACACCTCTCTGCCCGCAGGTTTGCTTGGAGCGATGAGGTTTCTCATATGCACTGCCTGATAGGTAGGGTAATCCCCATCATAAAGGACTAAACGCTCAAGAGTAGGTTTCGTTTCCCAATTGCTTCAAGAGAAGCAGATGGTGGCGGATTGCCCGAGTCATGGTGGGATGTTGTCGATAGGGGATGCCAAACTCTTCGGCGGTCTCCCTCACAATCCGAGTGAGCTGAACATAGTGAGTGTGGCAGACGAAGGGGCACAGATGATGCACGATGTGATGGTTCAGTCCGCCAACGAGCCAGCCTACGACTGAGTTTTCCGTTGCATAATCGGCTGTTGTCGCGAAGATGTGATAGACGCCGTTGTCAAACTCGCTGCGGTCCGACGGAAAGTAGGTGCTGTCGATTGTGTGCGTCGTTTGAAATACCAGCGATACCGTCAAACCGATGATCAAATGGACCAGCACGAACGCCCCAGCCACCAGAAAGAGCGACTTTCCCATCACCGCCACGGGCAAAATGAGCATGTAGGCGAGATAGAAAGCCTTCCCCGCAAAGAGGATGCCGTACTCTCGCGCTGGGTGCTGCGCGCGTTTCAAATAGTCGTGGGTCGGGAAGAAAAAAGCCTCAAAATCCCTCACGAATACATAATCGAGAGAGAACATTGCATAGAAGAACAGAGCGTAGATGTGCTGGAAACGGTGATAGCTTGCGCGGGGTTCATGGGGAGTAAACCGAAAGATTCCGCGACCCGTAAGGGCGTCATCTTCGCCGTGGAGGTTGATGCAGGAGTGATGCCCCCGATGATGGAGAATGCGCCACATGTACGAGCTGATTCCGCAAACATCGAAAACATAATTCAGGGTCTTGTTCACGGACGACACAGACGAAATAGCGTTGTGGTTGCTGTCGTGAGCGATGTTCAGCAAAAGAAATGTTTGCGCCAGGCCGCTCAAGAGGTAGAGAGCGACGAATCTCCATGAATCCGGCCTAAGCGCGTAGAGAGCGATCCAGCTGCCCAGCAGTATTGCCAGACCTGCGGATATCTTGACCCACATCGTGCGGTCTGCCTTGGGAGAAATGTTCTGGTCGGCAAAGAATTGGTCCAGGCGGCGGCGTAAGACTTTCGGGAAAGAAGACGCACTTGCAGGGTCGCCTGCCAACTGCCGAGGGGAGGCCTCAGATGGTACAAGATCATCGATATCCGGCCGTAGAGTAATCACCGCTTCGGTCCCGGACTCCCCGGGGGCCTTCCTAATCATGTTAACTGTGCCTGGCTTAAACGGCCAAGAGCACTGATTTCCCAGGGTGGCAGCGAACTTTTGTCCATCTGCGGGCGTCGAAAGTGATACTAGCCTGTAGATTTATGCGGAATCAAGGAAATTCGGGCCCTGGCGGACTTGGACCTGGGTGTTCACTCTTGGAAGGGAAGATTAGTTGCATTGCTTCTCTGCTCTGCTAACATGAATCGATCCATCGTGCACAACGAGGACGCTTCGAATGGTGCGCTAGACGCCCGGCCGCGGTCCTGCAAGATTTTCCCCACCTCGCCTGCACTCGAGTTCCGCACTGGAGACTGGGACGAATTTCCTCACCACGGGACGGGAGTAGCAAGACGTTTTTGTGTTTCTTAGGCAGTGAGCTTTTCTATTTCACCTTGGAGGGTTTCCCGGGTCAATATGGCGTCAATTCTGGACCAACTGGATAGGCTGGGTGAGGAACACCCGCACAAGCTCCTTTATTCGTACATCGACCTGAGCGGCAACCCGACGGAATGCTACTCGTACCAGGCATTCATCGATCGGACGAAGGTCATCGCCGGGCACTTGCTGAAGGATGGTCACTTCGCGGCTGAGGACCGTCTTCTCTTGGCTTACCCTCCGGGGCTCGAGATGATCTGCGCATTCTTTGGTTGCGTGCGTGCCGGCTTGATCCCCGTGCCCGTTTATCCCCCCAGTTCTCGCGGATTCCAGAGTGCCCTATACAAGATGGTCCACATTGCAAAGGATTGTCAGGCGGCTGGGGTCTTAACGAGCAGGGACTACCACGCCTCTCTAAAGACAAACCTCACCCGAAGTGGAGTTTCGGCGTCCGGAGTTGACGTCGATTACATTTCCGGCCTTCCGTGGATCGTCACTGAAGAGTTCGTGGAGTCCATTTCGGACGAACGATTTGTCAATCTTTCGAAGATATTGTTTCTGCAATACACCTCGGGTTCGACCATGGAGCCCAAAGGCGTGATGGTGACGCATGAAAACATCCTGCAGACCTGTCCGCTGGTGATCGACCATCTGAATCCCGTGGTCGTATCCTGGCTTCCGCAGTATCACGATATGGGGCTGATTGGCTGCTACCTGTATCCCGCCCTAAGAGGGGGCACGACCCATGGCTTCGCTGCGACGGACTTCATTCAGCGCCCGGTTCTCTGGTTCGACGCCATCAACACATACCAGGCAACTGCGACGGCGGCGCCCAATTTCGCTTACGACTATTGCCTGCGCGCGGGGAGGCTCTCCAAAGAGAGCCTGGAAGGCTGTGATCTAAGTTCGCTTCGAGTCCTGATGTGCGCTGCAGAACCTGTAAAACCAGACACATTTACCCGGTTTCTGGAGGCTTTTCAGCCCTACGGACTCAAGTCGGAGAGCTTTTATGCCGCCTTTGGCCTGGCCGAGAACACTCTGGCGGTTTCACTTGGCGGCCGCAATATCGTTTCGGTGAATAAGCGAGCCCTTGCGCTAGGGAAGGCTCGCATGACGACCGAGGTTTCCGAAATCGACGCTGCCACGCAGATTGTCAGCTGTGGAACTCCACTCCCGAGTATGGATGTTCGGATCGTGGACCCGGATCAGCACGTTGCGCTTGAGCCCGGCCATATCGGTGAAATCTGGATCGCCGGAAGCGGAAAATGCCTGGGGTACTGGAATAATCCCGAATTAACGCTGAAGCAGTTTCGTGCGCGCCTCGTGGACGACAGCCCCTATGACGACGGCTACCTCCGGACCGGGGATATGGGATTTTTCCACGACGGAGAACTCTTCATTTGCGGCCGCATCAAGGACATGATTATCCTGCGCGGTCAGAACTATTATCCGCAGGATATCGAAAATGCTGTGGAGAGAGGGTCCGGCCTGATCCGGCACAGTTGCGTCGCCGCGTTCCAGATCCACGAAGATAGCGAGCCTGCACTCGCTATCGTGGCAGAAGTTAAAAACCCGAAGGCGCTTCCAGACGCGCGGAAGATTGCGGCCGCGGTCCGGAACTATCTTAACGTCGAGGTGGCGCTTATCTCCTTCATCGCACCTCGTGCGATCCCGAGAACCAGTTCGGGCAAGATTATGCGCCACAAGACCAAACAGATGTGGCTTGATGGCGAGTTTACGGTTCTTTCTGAGTTTTCGCGGGAGAAGGATGCGGGATGCTCCGAATGCGGTTCTGAGATGCAGTCGGCTTTCGATGAATTGAAAGCCAGGTACAACCTGACAGGCGCGGAATCGTACAACCTGGTTGAAGCCGGGCTGGACTCCCTCGATCTTGTCGTGTTCATGCACGAACTCAAGGAGCGTCTAAAGGATAAAGGCGCCGAGATGCTGGCCAGGCAGGTTGATATCAGCGTGATTCAGCGTGTCAGCGTCGCCGAACTCTTTCGACTTGCCGAGCAGTTAGAGCGCGCTCCCGAAGAAGCTCTGGTTGAGCTGCGGCACTCGCTGGCGGCTTTCCGTGAAGAGCTGCGCGCCGCGGAAATGCAGATGATGAGCAATGACAAGAAACTCATCTTCACGCCTGCAACACCTGCGACCTTGCCGGCGATACCGGTTATGAATCATGTGCTCCTGACCGGCGGTACGGGTTTCATCGGACCGTTCCTCATAAAGAGTTTGCTGGAGCAGACGCAGGCAAAGATCTATGTTCTCGTCCGGTCGTCTGATGAAGTGCAGGGCAGGCAAAGACTCAGGGCAGCGATGGAATCGATGGGGACATGCCCGGCCGGGCTAATGCAGATGTTTGAGGCTCGCGTGATTCCTATTTGCGGCGATCTCGGCTTGCCAAAGCTGGGCATGGCGCAGGATGTATGGGATTTCCTTGCCAATAAACTGGACGCGGTGTTCCACAACGGCGCAACGGTGAATTACCTCTTCAACTACGACCGTATGCGTGACGCGAACGTGATGGGAACGAACGAGGTCTTGAGGTTGGCGTTCGAGGGACGGCCCAAGGAATTCAATTACGTCTCGACAACTTTCGTGTTTGGCTGGGCCGTCAAGAGCGTCCTGTACGAGACCGATTTCAACAAGAATATGGAGCTTCTCGATTTCGGCTACAGCCAGTCCAAGTGGGTAGCGGAACAAGTGGTAGCCGACGCTCGCAGTCGAGGACTTTCCACGCGGATCTTCAGGCCTGCTCTCGTAAGTCCCTCCATTAAGGGCGGAGGAAACAACTTCGATATCGCGGTTCGCCTGGTCGCATTCATGGTCAATCACGGCATTGGAGTCGATGCTCTGAACCAGGTTAGTTTCGTTCCAGCGGACATTGTGGCGAACAATATCGTCGCCATTTCGAGCTCTCCGGGCACGCAGAACCAGACTTACCACGTGGTGCGCGACGATTACGCGAACATGCTGGATATTACCGGGCTGATTACCAAATCGACCGGGCGGCAATTTGAAATATTCAGTGTTAAGGAATTCGTTCCTGAATTGATCCGGAGATGCCGTAAGGAAGATCTACTCTTTCCGCTGCTTGATTTCCTCGTGGGCTCCGTCGATAACATTACCGCGATGGAGTTCAAGCGATATGACAGCTCCACCTATCAACGAGCTCGGGATGCCTCGGCGCGCGGAATAGCAGACCCGTCCCTCGAAGATACGGTCAACGGCATTCTGAAATTCATGCACCGCAAGGGGATCATTTCGGTTGCGGCCCGCGAAGTCAGCGCTGCGTCATCGCCCGCTGAGCCTGTTGCCTGCACCGATGCATAACCAGCTACTGCCTTTTGAATATCAGCTTCTCGGTGACATGTTGGCCGGATTCCAACGTGCCCGTGGCGGTTTGTGTCATTTGCTTCCCATCGTCGGAAACCACCCACCGGTCTTTTTCCGCGAGTTGATCGTCTCGCCGGTAAAATGAATCCACTGTATGAGGATCGACAAGTTGAAGCACCACAGTATCGTTGCGTGAGTTCTTTAGATCATAGGGCTTTCCGTCAAAACGGGCGGCGTAGCTGAAATCGCCCAAAAAGCGAACACCCCCCATCCCGTCTGGTTCAATCTTGAGCACCAATCCTTGGCGCAAGCGAGTCTTGTTGAGATCCTGCGTCCATTCTCCTTCAAGCGGGTCTTTGGCCACCTTCGCGCCTCCGCTTCGCGTCCAAACCGTAATCTGGTCCGGATGGCTATTCCTCGCCGTTGTAATCGTCAGTTCGTTTCCATCATTCGATATTTTTTCGCGAACGGTCGCCACGACTGCTCCATCCTTTTTCTCCTTGACCTCGGCTTGTCTCTTATCGATTCTGTGCAATTCGACTTGATTGAACGCCGGATTTCCCAGTACGGGCGTATCAGGTCCGTTGGGCTTGGCGGTGAAATCGAAGTGCGTGTCGCCTGACATGACTACATGCACTCCACCATGCAGCGCCGTGACGGAGAGTTTATTGGGTGGATCCATGGCAGACTGCGCCGAAATGAGCGCCCAGGAGCCCAAGCGAGGGTCTGCGGCTCCAGATTGAATAGCGACAAGAAGTGTGAGCAACGCGAATCTAAGAATTGAGCCTCCTAAGACAACGGAACCAATCTAGCGGATTTAGATTTAGACTACCGGGTCGGCGAGCGCATGCAGTTGGCGACCTTTCTGCCTTCTGAATTCCTTCGATGCCGACGGAGAGGTCGATGTCCCTCACCTTGCGACGATTTTGTATGAAATCATGAGGCTTATGCATGTGCGCCGTTTCGGGTTGGCCGGTTTGGTCCTTGTAGCTGTCCTGGCACTTCTTCCATTCTCTTTTCACGCCGAGCGCCATTTGGAGACGGCAACCCGCGTCGAGGGCAGCGAAGCGGAAACCGTCCGTCAGGCACTGGTAAGCCGCTTCCGTTCGCCATTCGTGGATCGTGTCGTCCTTGTGATTCACGGCCTCCCACCTGCGGACTCCGAGGAAGGCCAGCAAGCGTTATCAACCATCGTGGCGGGACTGAGAGACGAACCCGGCGTGTCCGGCGTCGTTTCTTATCTCGAATTGCGCGACCCGATTTTCCTGGGCAAGGGAGGTGGGACGTTTGTTTTAGTGGGCCTCGCATCGGCCGAGGTGCCGGTAGAGTCGCTCGTTCCTAAGCTTCATGAGAGAGCCAACATTCTCGCGAATACCTTGCGCGGTCGTTATCCGGACGTAAAGCTGGAACTAACGGGTGAGCTTCCGCTGAATTTCGACATTCGCAAAGCAAGTGCCGACGACGTGCGGCGCGGCGAAAGTCTCGTGATTCCGGCGACCCTCGGCCTTTTACTGCTGGCCTTCGGTAGCATAGTCGCAGCCCTCATTCCCCTGGCTGTTGGCCAACTTGCCATCGCGACCACTCTGGCGATTACTGGATTGCTGGCCGAGCGCCTCCACCTGTCCATTCTGGTCCAGAATTTGGCGACCATGCTTGGGCTGGGTCTGGGCATTGACTATGCGCTCCTTATGGTCAGCCGCTTCCGGGAGGCGATCTGCGCCGGCAATGACGGCCCGGCAGCCTCGGTGATAGCGGCGCGCCAGGCAGGTCGTACACTTCTAATCTCAGCCTCCACCGTCGCTATCGGATTTCTGGCCCTCTTGACCGTTCCCATCAGTGAAATCCGTTCAATTGGCATCGCGGGTTTCCTCGTGGCTGGAATCAGTGTGTTATTGACAAACTTCCTCGTTCCGGCGCTACTGGCTTTGCTCGGTCGGCGAATTGATGGCGGCCGAATGCCCTTTACTCCAAAGCTGGATACGAATCGGTTAGCACGCACGGGGATTCGCTGGAGACGATGGGGAAAAGTGATTGTGGCCCATCCGTGGGTTGCTCTCCTACTGGCAGCCACCCCGTTATCTCTGCTTGCCTGGCAGTCCACGCGGCTCGATACAAGAGTCCCCAAAGGGAACTGGCTACCGGAATCGGCGGAATCGGTCCAGGCGCTTCACGCCCTCGAACAAATGGACAGGGCGGGCGTTGTTTATTCGATGCGAATCCTTGTGGAACTTCCCAACGATTCCATTGCGCAAACTGACGCGGGATGGAACACCATCGCTCGTCTCTCCAAGCAACTCGCCAGCGATCCTCGCAGCGCCCGTGTCATTTCCATCACAACGATAGCAGAGGGCAACCGCTCCTCCCTCACCGACCTCTCGCGCGAAACCCGTCGAACGTTTCTAAGTAGTGACGGAAGGGAAGCGCTGCTTGAAGTGCTGCCCACTGGCTCGGTCTCCCTGCGCGATCAGGTGGACTGGGTGCGGGAACTCCGTAAAAATGGCGCGGTTGCTCTCACAGGAGTGCCTGGCGCAACTTTGAATATTGGAGGCATCCCTGCGCTTGACGCCGACTATCAGGCAATTGTCATGAACCGATTTGTGCCGGTTACCGCGATGGTGGTGGGGGGGACTCTCGTGGCACTGTTGGCTGGGTTCCGATCGCTGTTCGTCGCTGTGAAGGCAATTGCCTTGAACCTGCTCTCGGTTGCGTCCTCCTTTGGAGCATTGGTTTTAGTCTTCCAGGACGGACACGGAAGCCGCTTCCTGGGTGTTCAAGGGGGAACAGGCAGCATCTTCCCACTCGTTCCAATCGTCACATTTGCCATCGTCTTTGGACTCAGCATGGATTACGAAGTGTTTTTGGTAGCAAGGGTTCTGGAAGCCAGGAAAAGCGGGCTGAATGAAGCGGACGCAATCCCCGAGGGTTTGGCTAGGACTGCGGGCCTGATTACGAGCGCCGCCGCGATCATGATCGTGGTATTCGCGGCATTCACTTTTGGAAGCTTCCTTGTAGTGAAGATGATCGGATTCACGCTGGCGGTCGCTGTGTTCATTGATGCAACCCTGGTCCGAATTGTGATCGGACCCGCACTCCTGCGTCTGGCAGGCGATTGGAACTGGTGGCCCGGTGGACTCGACACGACCCGCAGGCCGTGGCTTTGATGAGCGGCGATGATCCATTTCATTACGGGTGTCAGCCTATTCGACGATTGCCGTCTCAGTTAGATACAGAGCAAGAAACGCTAGCACTTTATTCCTCCGCCGGGCACCTTAGAGGTAAAAACATAGCCCTGTCGCAGCTGAGAAGCGAGGTCCCAAACCACCAAGACAAGAAACAAGCCTGAAGGGAAATAGATACGGAGCGCCGGTACAACACTGCTTTGTGAAATTGCCTAAGTTATTGGTATATATAAACTTATTAATACATCTTTGATCTTAAGTGAATGGGGAAGTAATGGCGGAGAGAGTGGGATTCGAACCCACGTTAGAGTTTCCCCTAAACACGCTTTCCAAGCGTGCGCCTTCAACCACTCGGCCATCTCTCCTGGGGTGGTTCTTTTTTGAATTTACCACACTGCAAGCCTCGCATTTTGTGTGGCGTGATAGCCTGTGAAGCAGAATTGAAATCGTTTACTTTCACGGGCGGCTGATTTATATTTCCCGCATTGTTTGCGCCGACCCAATGGCGCAGTCCGTGAAAGAGGACATTCAATGTTGCGCATCACCCGTCGCAATCTGCTTCATTCCGGTCTGACACTTTCTGCTTCTTCGCTGTTGGCGCGGTCGGCTTGGGCACGCGCTGCCGCGATGCTTTCGGGCTACCCTGGTGCTGCAACTGCTGAGGCCCCGGCCGCGGTTACACCACGTGAACACCTGCTCTTCGATGCAGGCTGGAGGTTTACGTTCGGCAACGGCGCAGATCCAGCCAAGGACCTCGGTTTCGGCTATGGACAAGGAGATTTCGCAAAGACGGGAGAGTTCGAGTTTGCCAAGGCGAAATTCGACGACTCGAAATGGCGCACACTGAGTCTGCCGCACGACTGGGCCGTGGAACTGCCGTTTGTTCGCGACAATGAACTTGCTTCGCACGGCTTCAAACCGCTCGGCCGGCGTTATCCCGAGACGAGCGTTGGATGGTACAGGCGGGCGTTTGATATTCCAGTGACCGACAACGGCCGCCGCATCTGGATTGAATTCGACGGCGCTTTCCGCGATGTTCTGGTGTTTGTGAATGGCTGCTTTATCGGCCGCAACGACAATGGATACGCACCATTTCGATTCGATCTTACGGATTTTCTGGCGTATGGAAAGAAGAATTACATCGTTGCTCGCGTTGACGCCAGTTTTGGAGATGGTTGGTTTTACGAAGGCGCAGGGATCTACCGCCATGTGTGGCTTACCAAGACCGATGCGCTGAACCTAGGCAAGTGGGAGAGTTATGTGCGGTCCGAGACGGGCGGGAATGCGGCAACGCTCACGCTCGGAACCAAGGTAAAGAACGACGGCAAACAGGCTGAGTCCGCGAGGGTGAAGTGGCAGATTATCGACAGCGCCGGAAAGACTGTGGCAACGTCCGAAACGCCATCGCAGTCGATCGCCATCGACGATTCGGCGACGTTTACCGCGACTGCGAAGCTGTCCAATCCCGCGCTGTGGTCAGTGGACGCCCCAAATCTCTATCAGGCCATTGTTACGGTCGAGTCAGGAGGCAAGGCTCGCGATGCGGAGCGCGTGAGCTTTGGTGTGCGCACTGCGAAGTTCACTGCCGATAAAGGATTCTTCCTGAATGGCAAGCCCGTGAAGATTCAGGGCACCTGCAATCACCAGGATCATGCCGGTGTGGGTGCGGCAGTACCGGATGCGCTGCAATGGTTCCGGCTTGCCGTGCTGCGCGAGATGGGGGGCAATGCTGTGCGCACCTCACACAATATGCCGACGCCAGAATGGGTGGAAGCGTGCGACCGCATGGGGATGATGATGATGTGCGAGACGCGGCAGATGAGCTCGAATCCAGAGGGGATGGCGCAGCTCGAAACGATGGTGAAGCGCTATCGCAATTCGCCGTCGATCATCATGTGGTCGGTCGGCAACGAGGAGGGCCAGCTGCAGGAGCAGATGGCCGAGCAGGGTGCGCGCATCGCTGCTGACATGGTTCGCCTGTGCCACGAACTCGATCCGACGCGCGTAGTGTCCGCGGCGGTCAATGGAGACAACAAAAAAGGTGTGTCGGACGAGTTCGACATTATCGGCTTCAACTACAACTTGAAATTTCCGGACAACTATCACAAGGCGCATCCTGACCGTGCGATATATGGTTCGGAGACTTCAAGTGCGATTGGTACACGCGGGGTATATAGTTCGGATCCTTTGAGAAACACGGTGAACTCCTACGATGGCGTGGTGCCGTGGGGCGAGACCGCGGAGGAATGGTGGAAGTTCTACGGGACGCGCGAGTGGGAGGCGGGCGGGTTTGCGTGGACCGGGTTTGACTATCGCGGCGAGCCTACGCCTTACGGGTGGCCATCGATCAACTCTCAGTTCGGCATTGTGGACATGTGCGGGTTTCCGAAGGACAACTACTACTACTACAAATCCTGGTGGGGCAAGGATCCGGTGGTGCATCTCTTTCCTCACTGGAACTGGACGGGCAGGGAAGGCGACGAGATTCCTGTTTGGGTCTACTCGAACCTCGACGAGATCGAACTGTTCGTGAACGGCAAGAGCGCCGGTAGCCAGAAGGTTCCGCATCTCGGACACGTGGAGTGGAAGGTCCGTTACGAGCCGGGCGTAATCGAGGCGCGCGGCAGCAGAGACGGCAAGGTGGCGCTCACGGATAAGCGTGAGACCACTGGTGCGACAGCGTCGATTCGGCTGAGTGCGAATCGCAGCGAGATCAATGCCGATGGCGAGGACGTGGCTGTGATCAAAGTGGAGGGCCTCGACAAGGAGGGCCGCCTGGTGCCAATCGCGGACGATCACATCGCGTTCAAGATCACCGGCAATGGCGCCTTGCTCGGCGTCGGCAATGGCGATCCCAACTGCCAGGAGAGCGACAAGGCGCCGAAGCGCTCGCTCTTCAACGGGCTTGCGCAGGTGATCGTGCAGGCCACGAAGGAGCCCGGTGAAATTCAGATTGAAGCGGCTAAGGGCGGCTGGGATGGGCCCAACCTGACTCCGGCGACAATCACAATCCGGACAAAGCAAGTTGAGCTGCGCCCGGCGGTAGGGTGAGCAGGCAATCGGGAATAGGAAATGGGAAGTGACGAGTTACGCGGGTTAGTCTAAAAGATATGCAACGGATTGGTTGCGGGTTACTACCCCACCATATCTTGGTCCAAAGGCGCTGATCCTAAACATAGATACAGGGTAGACCCATTAAGAAATAATCTGCAAAGCACAAGATTTATCTGCTGTTTGTTCCAAGAGGGTTAGGCGCGAGCGACGCACTGCCTGACGGTGATTTTCGTGACGGCGCCAGGAACTGCTCGACGGGGTTTCCTGCTTTAGCATCGGTGAGTCTGCGACATAATAGGGGCGCCCCGGATTCGCACCATCGGGCCATTCCCCTGACCGGCGGGGCTGGCAGCGGATATACTTGCGGGTTCTTTGGAATCAGGGGGCGATTGCGCATGCGCGGAATGGGTATGTTGTGGGTGGCGGTTTTTGCAACTGGAAATTTGTTCGCGCAGGGCAACGTGATGGCGCCGGTTGGGCCGGCGCACTTGCAGGTTGACAACCTGACGCGTCCGCTGGGGATTGACGATGCCACGCCACGGTTTTCATGGAACCTGAACGATCCGGCGCGAGGGGCGCGGCAAACCGCGTATCGCCTGCTGGTGGCGACGCGCGCGGAGTTGCTGGCCGACGGCAATGCGGACGTGTGGGACAGCGGCAAGGTCACGTCAGGCGGTTCGCTCAACGTAAAGTACGCGGGACCGGCGGTGAAGCCGAGTACGCGTTACTGGTGGAAGGTGGAGGTTTCCGGCGTGGAAGGGAAGTCGTACCCGGCGAGCGCTGCGGAGTGGTGGGAAACGGGACTGATGAGCCAGGAATGGGGCAGCGAGTGGATTGGCTGGGAAACGCAGGAGGAAGATGCGGTGCGAAAGGCACCCGCTGCCTGGATTGCGAACCCTGACGTGGTACCGGGTACAACAAGGCCGAACAGCGAGCAGGTATTTGCATATCGGCAAACTTTGAGCATTGATAAACCGGTGGAGCGGGCCCTTCTGTTTGCGACGGGCGAGGATACAGTTTTCGCGTGGATAAATGGCAAGCAAGTGATGAATGGGGCAGCGTATCCGGCGTATCACCAGATGCCGTGGCAGAAGTTTGTGCGCACAGATGTGACGGGACAGGTAGAGCAGGGCCGGAACACGGTTGCGATCAAGTGTCTGCACTACGTCGGCAAATACGGAGAGAAGAAGCGGAAAGACGCGCCGCCCATGATGGCGACTTTGTTGCTGTTTTACAAGGATGGGTCGACGACGGCGATGGTGAGCGACGGAACCTGGAAGAGCGCACTACTTCACCCGACGAAGAGGGACCTGTCGATGGGGCCGCCCGTTAGCCACCCCCTGGCGTCCGCGGAACCGCGGGAGGCCTGGGAGAAAAGAGAGTTTGACGATAGCGCGTGGAAAAACGCAATGGCGTGGCTACAGAAGAAGGGCCCGGAAGAGACGCCGGTGCTGAATCCCTGGATTCCTGACAGCGTGAAGGAGTTGCGAAAGACGTTCGATGCGAGAGGATCGATGAAATCGGCGCGCTTGTACGCCACGGCGCTGGGCACCTATGAGATGTTTCTGAATGGCAAACGCGTGGGCAATGAATTCATGGCTCCGGGATGGACGGATTATCGCGAGCAGGTGCTGTATCAGACCTATGATGTGACGGACCTTGTGAAGAGCGGGACAAATGTGATTGCAGCGCTGCTGGCGCCGGGTTGGTATTCGACTCCGCTGGAGTGGCTGCAGCAACCGAACAACTATGGCGATACGCCTCCGGCTCTGCGGGCGCAGTTGCGGATTGAGCACGAGGATGGGAGCGTCGAGTGGGTGGCGACGGATGCGAGCTGGTTGGCGAATACCTTCCTATATTTTGAAGTCGGAGTTGTATGACGGGGAGACGCAGGATCTGCGGCAAACTCACAGATGGGGAGCAGGGAAGACAGTGGCGCGGAGAAGGGAGAACGGGTCGAAATCATCCATCCCAAAGAGATCAGGATCGAGGCGCAAAGCTTCGAACCTATCCGGGTGGAGCGAACGATCTCCGATCCGAGTGATGACGGAACCGAAGCAGGGCGTTTATATATACGACTTCAAGCAGAACCTTGCGGGTGTGGAGAGCCTGCGCGTGACCGGGCCCGCAGGCACGGATGTGCAGATACGTCCGGGCGAGGTGCTGAATCCAGACGGGACGCTTTATACCGACAATCTGAGGACCGCCAAGGCGACGGATCATTTCATTCTGAGTGGGCAGGGAACTGAGGTGCTGGTTCCGCATTTTACGTTTCATGGATTCCGATACATCGAGGTGACAGGGCTGAAGAGCGCGCCAGAGCCCGGAGCGGTGTCGGTTCTGGTGCTGCATACGGATTTTCCGTTCACGGCGAAGCTGACGACCGGCAACACGATGGTGAACAAGCTGTGGAGCAATATTCTGTGGGGGCAGCGGTCGAATTTTGTAGGGCTGCCGACGGATTGTCCGCAGCGGGATGAGCGGCTGGGATGGGCGGCGGACGCGCAAGTGTTCTGGCGCGCGGCGTCGTACAACGCCGACCTGGCCTCGTTTACCCGCAAATTTGCGGCGGATTTCCGCGGGACGCAGGTGGGAACGCCGTACTACGGGATTATTGCGCCGGGAACAGCAAGGATCGCGCCGGGCGTGGCCGCGGCGTGGAGCGATGCAGGCGTGATCATTCCGTGGACGTCGTGGCTGCAGACAGGCGACACCAGCGTGATCGACGAGAACTGGGCGGCGATGCGGAAGTATGTCGATGCCATCGACACGACGAATCCGGATGGGATATGGCACAACGATTCAGGTATTCCGTTTGGGGACTGGTTGTCGCTGGAAGGGCGCACGCAGGAGGATCTGGTGGCGACTGCGTACTGGGCCTACGACGTGAATATGCTGCGCGAGATGGCGCACGCAACCGGGCGCACCGAAGGGGAAGAGCATTACGCGCAACTCGAAGCCAAGATTCGCTCGGCGTTTCAAAAGAAGTTTGTCCATGAAGGCGCTTACATCCCTGGTGCGGACTACAGTCCGTCGCCGTTCGGCGACATCGATAATCCGAACGCCAAGCCAAAAGGGGGCGATACGCAGACGACATACGTTCTGGCTCTGCACATGAATCTCCTGCCGGAGGCGATGCGCGAGGAGGGGGCAGGAAGGCTCGTGAAAAAGATTGAGGAGAATCACGGGCTGCTGGGGACGGGCTTTGTAGGGACGCCGTATCTGCTTGAGGAGCTGACGAAGACGGGACATACGAAGCTTGCCTACGATTTGCTGCTGAATACGGGGATGCCGTCGTGGGGATACCAGATTGAACATGGGGCGACGACGACGTGGGAGCGGTGGAACGGCGACCTGAAGATGGACGATCCGCAGATGAATTCGTTGAACCACTATGCGTATGGCGCGGTGGCGGACTGGATGTACAGATATGCCGCGGGGGTAGATGCGTCGCCGCTTGACGCGGGGTTCCATACCGTGGTGCTGCATCCAGTGTTTGACGCGCGGTTGTCTCCGCTTAAGTTTGAATACGAGTCTTCGTATGGGGAAGTTGAATCGAACTGGACGATGACAGGGAAAACCGTCGAGTGGAATGTGACGCTGCCTGCGAATACAACGGGACGGCTGGAAATGGATGCGGACGAGGCGGCGCGCTATACACTTGGACGGTGTCCGATTGAGCGAGAGCCCGCTGGCGAAAAAGGTCGATGGTGGATTTGAATTGGAAGCGGGGAGTTATCGGTTCGGTGTTGAGATGAAGTAGATCCGGTTCGTGCTCTCCCACTCATGCCGCGATGCGACTCCGTCATGAATGGGGCGCTCGCTCAATCAAAGAGTGGTCCGAAAGCAGGTAATTGATTCGGATCGATGTTGGAGCTTGCGTTGAGCCACGGCTCCATCGCCACGATCGAGGTGCAGGGGCCGAGCGTGCAGATGGTGATGACTCGCTCGGTACTTTCCTTCTGGAGTTTTCGCAGTACCGTCTTAAATGTGCCGCCCGTGAAGGGCGTGTAAAGGTAAAAGACTGTGCCGACGGCCAGATCCGCCTGGGTCGCATTCTGGTGGATGAAGGAGACGCGGTTGAGATGCAGGCTCCGGGCGCACTCGCGCGCGCTTGCGACGTAGGCTTCTTCGGCTTCGACTCCGATACACTGTGCGCCGGTAAGGATCGAGGCGAGGATGGGGATGTGCCCTAATCCCGATCCAAGATCGACGAGGGTATCAGATGCGGATAGCGCGCTGATCCGGATGAGTTGAAGAATGTGGCGCGCCGGTGTCGGCTGGTAGAAGACCATCTCGGGCAACTGGCGAAGTGGTTCGATAGTCGGGCTCACGCGTCTGCAGGACGCCGCTGATCAATTCGTCGAGATGGTCGTAACCCAGCCCCGGGCGCGTTTTCCCATTGTCACCGCATTGTTCAATCCACTGCCTCAATCTTGACGGCGGAGCGCCTTGCTCGATCTGGTCATGAATGGAGTTGTAGATGACAGCGTTGGCGGATTCGAGTTTGTCGCGGAGGAGATTGGCTCGAGCCAGGATGCGTGTGCGATCGGTTGCAGCGAGAATTGAATCTTCATCGAGGTTCCCGAAGTGTGCATCGAGCACATCGAGGGTTTCGAGGCGCTTTCGCAATTGGTCGGGCTCGAAGAGCGATGGATCCTCTTCGAGGCGCGTGATCAGGTTGTCGAACTCGTTTGGCACAATTCCATTCAACTCGTTGTGATCGTATCGCACTCATCCACAAAGAACGCGATGAGTAAGGCCCCCGTGATGGGAGTGCACCCCGGGCAATCCTTATAAATTAGACAAATGGGTCACGCACGCGCGATGTGGAGAGCGGAGCTGGCAGCGATGATGGCGCTGGCGATTCCGGTCGTGCTCAGCGAACTCGGATGGGTGGCGCAGGGGGTTGTCGACAACATCATGGTGGGGCGGCTTGGGCCGGTGGCGATTGGCGCTGTGGCGCTGGGGAATGCCGTCTTTTACACGCCGGCGCTCTTCGGAATCGGACTGCTGCTGGGGCTCGACACGCTGGTGTCTCAGGCATACGGGCGGCGCGATCACGACGAGTGCCACAGGTGGCTGGCGCAGGGTGTTTATCTCGCGTGCATCGTGACGCCGCCGATCATGATTCTGCTGATCGGGCTGAGTTACGGGTTTACGCACTTCGGGGTAATTCCCGAAGTGGCAAGTTTGTCGGGCGGTTATCTGCGGGTTCTGAGTTGGAGCACCTTGCCTTTGCTGCTGTATGGCGGAACGCGACGATATCTTCAGGGCGTGGGACAGGTGCGCGTCATCACGATCACCTATGTTGTTGGGAATTTGCTTAACTGGGCCGGGAACTGGGTGTTGATTTACGGCAAGCTGGGTTTTCCGGCGCTCGGCGTGAATGGATCGGCGATCTCAACGGGCGTCGCGCGGGTGGGCATGGCTTTAGCGATGCTTGGGTTCGCCTGGAATTACGAACGCACGCGCGGGCATCCACTGTTTGCGCACTGGGCCGGCCCGGAAATGGACCGGCTGCGAAAGCTGGCTCGAATTGGCGCACCTGCAGCGGGACAGATCCTGCTGGAGGTCGGAGCGTGGAACCTGAGCACGTTTGCGGCGGGCTATCTGACGCCGGTGGCGCTGGCCGCACATACCATCGCGCTGAACTATGCGAGCGTTTCCTACATGGTCCCGCTCGGCATCGGCGCGGCCGCAGCCGTCAGCGTCGGACACGCGATTGGTGCGGGCGATCCAGCACGTGCGCGACGCGCTGGATGGTTGGCGCTGGCGCTCGGCACGGGGTTCATGGTGTGCGCAGGCATCGTGTTTCTGGCGGCGCCGCGGCCGCTCATTTTTCTGTACACGCATGACGCGCGCGTGCTCGCTGTTGGGCCGAGCCTGTTGTGGATCGCGGCGGCGTTCCAGATTTTCGACGGCATCCAGACGGTTTCAACCGGCGCTTTGCGCGGATTGGGCGAGACGCGGGTGCCGATGTTGGCCAATCTGGTTGGCTATTGGGTGATGGGACTGCCGCTGGGGTTCATTCTGTGTTTTGTGTTGAAGTGGGGTATCAACGGGATGTGGATCGGCCTGACGCTTTCGCTGATTGTGATTGCGCTGACGCTCCTGGCTCGATGGAATCGGGATTCGGCTCGCGTGGCGCTTGCAGCCTCAAAAATATAGGGTTAAGTGGTGAGAGTGGCAACGCGGGGCGATCTAGAATCACCTCGCAACCGGGAACCGTTTTCGAGGCACGCATAGAAGTTGCTGCCAAAGGTACTTACGGTACAAAGGTGTGTGTCTGGAAGCGGTACGAGCGACTTGAATGGTGACTATAATCACTATTGAGCGAAGTTTGTCGCTTTCCAGCGCGCTCTCTCAGGACCCCCGCACTCCGAAGCCAAGGTTCGGTGATTATCGCGACCGCAAGGTTGCAACGATCCCAAACGGCCTGAGGAGGAAGTGAACGGCCTCGAGACGCGCGGAAATTCACCTGAAGGGAATCCCGCCAAATGGCGACAGGAGACCTGGCCCTGGGTCAAGAACAGGGCGCGATGAGCGCGCGCAAGCGCGTAGTCAACGATTTCAGCATCAACGTAGCAACGGTGAACGGGTCCGGCTCGCAATCCGCCAATAGCGTGCTGCTGAAGAGCATCTTTGGAATGGGAATTCCCGTCAGCGGGAAAAACCTGTTTCCCTCGAACATCGCCGGACTTCCCACCTGGTACACGATTCGCGCCAGCAAAGACGGGTACGTAGCCCGTACGCGCGATGCCGAGTTCCTGGTGGCTCTGAATCCCGAGACCGCAAAGAGCGATATTGAAGCACTGCCCGCGGGCGGCGTGGCGATCTACGAAGAGAATGCAAACCTGAAGCAGTATCGCAGCGACGTTGCCTGCTACCCGGTTCCATTCGACAAGATCACGGCGGCCGTTTGCACCGAGGCCAAGCTGCGCAAGCTGGTCAAGAACATGGTGTACGTGGGCGTGGTGGCGCAACTGCTCTCCATCGATCTTACCGAGGTTGAGAACAGCGTACGAAAGCAGTTTGCCAAGAAACAGAAAGTGTTCGACCTCAACTTCGGCGCAGTGAAAGCCGGTTTCGAGTACGCAGAGCAGAAGCTGGTGAAGCAGGATCCGTACTTCCTCGAGCGAATGAACCAGACTGCCGGCAAGATCATCATCGACGGCAACGCAGCGTGCGGCATGGGCGCGGTGTTTGCGGGCGTGACCGTGGTGGCATGGTATCCCATTACACCATCGACTTCGCTGGTGGAAGCGACGACCGATCTGCTGAAGAAGTTCCGCGTGACTCCAGAAGGAAAAGCTACATTTGCCGTTGTGCAAGCCGAAGATGAATTGGCGGCCATCGGCATGGTCCTCGGCGCGGGATGGGCCGGAGCGCGGTCGATGACTTCAACATCGGGCCCTGGCATTTCGCTGATGGGAGAGTTCGCGGGCCTGGGCTATTACGCCGAGATTCCGGGCGTGATCTTTGACGTCCAGCGCACTGGTCCTTCGACGGGCATGCCAACGCGCACCCAACAGTCGGATCTGCTGTCCACTGCATTCCTGTCGCACGGCGATACAAAACATATAGTGTTGCTGCCGGGTACGGTAAAAGAGTGCTTCGAGCTAAGCATCGAGGCATTCAACCTTGCTGAACGCTTGCAGACGCCGGTGTTTGTGCTTTCGGATCTTGACCTGGGCATGAACAACTGGATGTCGGAGCAGTTCACCTATCCTGACAAGCCACTGGATCGCGGCAAAGTGCTGACCAAGGAAGATCTGGACAAACTCGGCAGTTTCGCGCGCTACCGTGATGTGGACGGCGATGGGATCGGCTGGCGTACACTGCCGGGCACGATGCATCCGAAGGCGGCGTACTTCACGCGCGGATCGGGACACAACGATGCTGCGGGATATACAGAGAAGCCAGACGAGTACCAGGCGGTGATGGAGCGGCTGTTGCGCAAGTTTGAGAACGCGCGCAAGCTGGTTCCCGCGCCCGTTGTTGTGAAGGACGGCACTTCTCGGGTAGGTGTTCTGGCGTTTGGCACAACAGACTTCGCACTGCGCGAGAGCCTGGACCAGATCAAGAAGGAACTTGGCAAAGACGTGGATTACATGCGCATCCGTGCGTTTCCCTTCGCGCACGAGATTCACGACTTTGTTGCGGCACACGACCGCGTGTACGTCGTGGAGCAGAATCGCGATGCACAGCTCGCTACACTGCTGAAGATCGACCTGCCGGCGGACCAGGTAGTGAAGCTGCGCAGCATTCTGCACTATAACGGGCTGCCGATCGATGCCCGCACAATCACAGAGGAATTTGCAACGAAGGAGGGCCTGTAAAGATGGCAACCCAAACTCCAAGTCCGACTTCGGCCCCGGGACCCAAGGTCAATCACATCGGGCTTCCAGTACTCGAATACCGCGGCGGCAAGTCGACGCTTTGCGCCGGCTGCGGCCACAACGCAATCAGCGAGCGCATTATCGACGCCATGTATGAAATGGGCGTGCAGCCTGAGCGCGTAATGAAGATGAGCGGCATCGGATGCTCGTCGAAGAGCCCGGCGTACTTCATGAGCCGATCACACAGCTTCAACAGCGTGCACGGCCGCATGCCCTCGGTTTCCACCGGCGCGCACCTGGCCAATCACACCAACATGATGCTGGGCGTCTCCGGCGACGGCGACACGGCTTCTATCGGCATGGGCCAGTTCGTTCACCTGATGCGCCGCAATCTGCCGATGATCTACATCATCGAAGACAATGGTGTGTATGGATTGACGAAGGGCCAGTTCTCGGCGACGGCAGACATTGGCTCGAAGCTGAAGACCGGCGTCATCAACGATCTGCCCGCGATCGATACCTGCGCATTGGCGATTCAGCTGGGCGCGACCTTTGTGGGCCGCTCCTTCTCAGGCGACAAGAAACAGCTGCTCTCGATGTTGAAGGCTGCGATTGCGCACAAGGGAACTGTGATGCTCGACGTGATCAGCCCTTGCGTGACCTTCAACGATCACGAAGGATCGACCAAGAGCTACAAGTTCATGCAGGAAAACGACGAGCCTATCAACGATATTGGCTTTGTGGCGAGCTTCGACGAGATCGCCGTGGACTACGACTCAGGCCAGGTGTACGAAGTGGAGATGCACGACGGCTCGACCCTGCGCCTGCGCAAGTTGCACGAGGACTATGATCCGACCGACAAGGCCAACGCTGTAAGGACTCTGATGGAAGCCGAGGAAAAGAACGAGGTCCTCACCGGCGTGCTCTACATCAACACGGCGAAGCCAACGTTTACCGATCTGCTGAACATAGTGGACCAGCCGCTGGCAACACTGCCGGAGTCCTTGACCCGGCCGCCGAAATCGGCCCTCGACGCTCTGATGGCGAATCTGCAGTAAGCAGGGAACGAAGCAGGGAACAGGGAAGTAACAAACAAAAGGCCCCGCAGAAATGCGGGGCTTTTTTGTTGATCGGCTGGCCGATGGCGGCTAGGAAACGAAGGCCTTGGCGGCGGCTTCTGCGACGGCTTGGTCCTGTTTGCCTGAGCCTCCGCTCACTCCTACCCCGCCAACCACCTGGTTTTCAATCTTGAGAGGTACTCCGCCGGCGAAAATCATGATCCGGCCGTGATTGGAAGCATGAATACCAAAGAATTGATCGCCGCTCTGCGAATTCTCACCAAGAGTTTTTGTCTCGATGTCGAAGGCGCGCGCGGTGAAGGCCTTATTGATGGAGATGTCGATGCTGCCGAGCCAGGCGCCTTCCATGCGCTCGAAGGCGACAAGGTTGGCTCCCCCATCAACCACTGCTATGTTCATGGGCTGGCCAATTTCCTTCGCCTTTTCCTGCCCCGCGCGAATCACCTTGCGCGCAGCCTCAAGCGAGACGTTTGCTGGCTCGCCCTTGGTTTTCGAATTTCCTGCCATTCATCCCTCCTTGGGAAGGTTCACTCTTTGAAGCGTGCTGAAAGTATATGCGAAGGGCAATGGGCTCCAACGCAACAGTGTATGCGAAAAAGGCCGGCTCGCTCGGATGCGGGTCGGCCTTCTCTTCGAAAAGAATCTGCTGTTATCGCTGCGCCGGAGTCGTGCTGTGGATGCCCATCGCGGTCAGCTTGGCCTTAGCCTGCGCTGCTTCGGGCGTCTGCGGGTGGCGCGCGATCAACAGGCGAAGCTCGTGGACGCCGGAATCCCGCTTACCCTGCTGAATCAGCGCAAAGCCCTTGTGCAATTGGGCCGCCGGAGCCTTCGGGCTTCCAGTGAATGTTTCAAGAACGGCGTTGTAGTCATTAATCGCTGCGGTATAGTCACCCTGCCGGTAGGCGATTTCGCCGAGATAATATTGAGAGCTGCCGGCGAGTTCATCCATGGGGTAGTAGTGGATCACGTCCTGGAATTCGCCCGTGGCTACGCTGTACTTGGCGGCATTGAAGTCACGAAGCGCTGCCTCGAACGTCTCGTGCAGAGGAGGATTCGCCGCGGCAGGGGAGGCATTCCCTGCTGGCTGAGCCGAATTTCCGGGTGCGCCGCCGGGACCCGCTCCGCCATCGTTCGCAGGCGCGCCCCCGGGCATTGCACCCTGGGCCGGCTGCGTCCCGGCTGGTGGAGCGCTCTGAATATTCTGCAACTGGCCCTGGAGATCGGAGATCGACTTGTCCAGCTTGGCAATCCGGGTCTTCAACTCGTCGACCGAATCATTGAGTGACTGAACCTGTCCGGAAGCGGTGTCGATTTTGCCGCTCAGGGCGTCGTTCTGCTGGTTGATCTTCTGCTGCAGAGTATTGACCGTCTGGGTCATCTGGTTAGCGCTGTCGGCAGTCTGTTCCACCAGGTGCTGCAGGACACCGAAACGGGTATCGAGTGTGGATTGCAGTCGCTGCACCATATCCAGCAGCTGCTGCACCTGCGTTTGCAAAGCAATGATGTCCTTCGAGGCCGCATGCGCGCGTACGGGGGCCAGAACCAGCATCGCGGCCAGAACTGCTGCCGCAACGGAACGATGACGGAGTGTACATGGTTTGAGCATCGATCACCTACAGTATGAAGTTTTGCGTCCCGATCCAGTTGACCGACAAGGCCCCTGATTCGTTAGACGGGAAGCGCTGCTCCCTGTGCTGCCTGAGGGGCGACCTGGTTGGTGCATAGCTTCCGAGCAGATCGCCAGAATTCAAAACGCAGGGCGGCACCGATATTGAATCGGATGCCGCCCGAGAGGTTTGCTGGCTCCCTGAGCACTACTGGTCTATCGAGAAGCCGGCGCGGCGATTTTGCTGCCAGCAAGCTTCGGTCGATTCGGTGCAGAAGGGCTTTTCTTTGCCGTAGCTGATGACGCGAATGCGGCTGGCTGCAACACCCGCCGTCACAAGCGCCGTCTTCGCGGAATCGGCACGATTCTGCCCGAGGCCGATGTTGTATTCGTTTGAGCCCCGCTCGTCGCAATAGCCGCCGATGACGATCCGAATATTCGGATGGCCGTTCAGGTAAGCGGCGTCCTTTGACAATGTGGCCTGTGCATCGGAGCGTACGTCGTACGCGTCGTAGTCAAAGAAAATGTCCTGCATGTTGGCTTTGAACTCTTCTTCGGCGGACATGGACGTTGCCGGTTGCTGCACGGGAGGCGGAGAAGAGACCGTTACCCTCGCAGTGTCGTCCGCTGTGCCACCCTCACCCTTCGCGACAAGGTGATAGTTCGTTGAGGCAGTTGGCGTAACGGCCTTGGTGCCCGAGGTCGGAACATCGCCGATGCCTTCAATTGAGACACTTGTAGCGTCGGTCGTCTTCCATGTCAGGGTCACCTGGTCGCCGGCCGAAATAGCGCTCGGGTCCGCAGTAATATGCGCGGTAGGAGCGGGTGATGTTACCGGGGGGGCCGTATAGGGAGCTGGTGGCGGAGTCTTCTTCTTGCATCCAGCTACAGCAACCAAAGCTACAAGCAAAGCAGGAACCAGAACGCGAGTGCAGACTTTCAATTCGTAACTCCTTCCGCAGGTTTATTTGCGTGCTCCAATCACTACTCCATTCTAGACCCGTGCGGAGGCGAAAACATCGATGTGCACAACGCGGCTGTTATTTGCAAAGGTTCGTCGCGTCCATCTGGGACGATGGCGCCGACGGTCCGTTGAATTCGGGATCGCGGTCGAATTGGCCTTGAAGATGACCGGGGAACTCGGCAACGCGAAGATGCCGAAGCCGTGCAGGTGGCTGCTAAGTGATTTAATATCAGCTTTCAGGCGATTCGGCTCAGCCCAGCGATTTCGTGTTCCATCCTTGTGGGAGAATCGCGTCGCAAGGGGAGCCGTGGAATCCGGGTAAGGAGACGCTCATGTACCTCCGTAATCACCGATTGATTTACGCGATATTTTGCGGAGTGTTGCTTGCATTGGTCGCCGCGTCGACCATGGCCGGGCAGGGTCATCAGAAAATCGAAGATCACGTAACAGTGCATCGGCAAGATGACAGCTTTTCTTTGACAAACGGGGTGATGGGCGCGCGCTGGTCGGTTTCGAACGGCAAATTGAGCGGATTGGTCGTCCACGACCAGGTGGACGGGACTGATATTCGTGTGGATCAGCCGTTCCGGATCCTTCTGGGCGGTGGAATGGGAGCGATTCTTGATGCTTCGAACCTGAAACTTGTCGGCGATGCGAAGACGACGCACCTGACGCCAACGCCCTCGGCTCCGCGCATGGCCGCGACGGTTCCGGGCGAATCGGTCAACCTTGCAATGGCCAGCGGCGATGGCTCGGTGCATGTGGACTGGTCGATCGTGCTGCTCGATGGCTCGCACTATATCCGCCAGGTGGTGACCATTGCGGCGGCCGGCGAAAAGGATGTGCCGATCAGTCGCGTGCAGTTGATCGACCTCACATTGGCCGGTGCGCACGTGGCGGGATCGGTGGATGGCTCGCCGATCGTCGCAGGAAATCTGTTCTTCGGGTTTGAGCATCCGCTGTCGCGGAGCAAGGTGAGGGGAGACAGGGCGACGGCATGGATCGAACGCGAACTGCCGCTGCGTGCCGGGCAGGCCGTGACGTATTCATCGGTGATTGGCGTTGCGCGTGAAGGACAGTTGCGGCGCGATTTTCTGGCGTACCTTGAGCGCGAGCGGGCACATCCCTATCGGACGTTCCTGCACTACAACTCGTGGTACGATCTCGGTTACTTCACACCGTACACCGAAACAGATGCCGTCAACAGGATCAACGCGTTCGGCCGCGAGTTGACCGAGAAGCGCGGCGTGAAGCTGGATTCGTTTCTTTTCGACGATGGCTGGGACAAGCATGACTCGCTCTGGAAATTCAATAGCGGCTTCCCCGATGGATTCGCGCCATTGAAGCAGGCGGCCGAGAAATACAATGCAGATCCCGGCGTGTGGATGTCGCCATGGGGCGGCTACTCCAAGCCGAAACAGGAACGGATCGCGTTTGGCAAGAACGCCGGCTATGAGATTGTCGGCGGAGGGTATGCGCTGTCGGGGCCCAAGTATTACGCTGCATTTCGCGATGTGGCCCTGGGGATGATCGAGAAGTATGGTGTGAATCAATTCAAGTTTGATGGAACAGGCAATGTGGATTCGGTGTTTCCTGGGAGCCGATTTGACAGCGATTTTTCGGCGATGATCCACTTGATCGGCGAATTGCGTGCTGCCAAGGCGGATCTCTTCGTGAATCTGACCACGGGGACGTGGCCATCTCCGTTCTGGGTGATGCATGCGGACTCAATCTGGCGAGGCGGCGAGGATGACTCGACGGCGGGCGTGGGAACGTATCGCGAAAGGTGGATTACGTACCGCGATGCCGACACCTACGAGCGCGTAGTGCAGATGGGGCCCCTTTACCCTCTGAATTCGCTCATGCTGCACGGCATGATTTACGCGCGCGAACATAAGGATCTGAACAAGGATCCGGGGAATGATTTTCGCAACGAGGTGCGGTCGTACTTCGGCACCGGAACGCAGTTGCAGGAGATGTACATCACGCCATCGCTGCTGACCGCGCAGAACTGGGACGATCTGGCTGAGGCAGCGAAGTGGTCGCGTGAAAACGCCGATGTCTTGAAGGATACGCACTGGGTGGGCGGCGATCCGGCATGGCTCGAAGTCTACGGATGGGCTTCGTGGACACCCAGAAAGGGCATACTGGTGCTGCGCAATCCGAGCGATCAGGAGCAGACGATTCGGCTGCGGTTGCAGGATGTGTTTGAACTGCCGCCAGACGCTCCCAAGCTATATAGTGTACGGAGTCCCTGGAAAGAAGATGCCCCGAGCGCAGTTCCAGGTCCTCAGGCCATTGTGCTTCGCGCACAAGAGGCACACGAGTTTCATCTCGCTGCGTTTCAGGTACTCACCCTCGACATCCTGCCCGCCCAGAGTACGCACCGCTGAGGAATAGGATGATGCCATGACTACGCCTACGCTGCTTGTGCTGGCCGCCGGAATGGGAAGCCGTTACGGTGGACTAAAACAACTGGATCCCGTGGGGCCCGACGACGAAACTATCATGGATTATTCGATCTTCGATGCTGGGCGCGCTGGGTTCGGCAAAGTCGTATTCGTGATTCGAAAGGAGATCGAAAGGATATTCAAGGAGAAGATCGGGTCTCGCTACGAGAAACGCGTTCCCGTAGAGTACGTATTTCAAGAAACCAGCGACCTCATTCCGGGTTTTTCGCTGCCAAAGGGACGCATCAAGCCTTGGGGAACAACGCACGCGATCCTGATGGCGGCTAACGCAATTCACGATCCTTTTGGCGTGATCAACGCGGATGATTTCTACGGCGCGAGCAGCTATCGACTGCTGGCACAGCACTTGCACTCTGGCACGTCAGACTACGCGCTGGTGGGGTTTGTTCTGCGCAACACGCTATCGGAGTTTGGCGCGGTGGCGCGCGGCGTATGCCATGTAACGGAAGATGGCTACCTGAAGGACATTACAGAAATGAAGTCGATTGAACGCGAGGGACCGCGGATTACCAACATCGACGCCGAGGGGAAACATACCGTGCTGACCGGCGATGAGATGGTCAGCATGAATATGTGGGGGTTTACGCCTGGAATCTTTCCCCAACTGTACGATCAGTTTCAGCGTTTTTTGAAACGGCATGGAAACGATTTGAAGGCCGAATGCTACCTTCCGAGTTCGGTGAATGCACTGATCCAGGCCAATGAGGTGCGGGTCAAGGTACTTCGCTCGTGCGACACATGGTTTGGCGTGACCTACCGTGAAGATCATCCGCGCGTGGTAGAAAGCGTCGGCCACCTGATCGAGCAGGGAATATATCCGCGAAGGCTGTGGCAATGATTGACTTGCTCAGCCTTCTTACGGTAACCCGTGGGTTCGAAGTCGCGGGGCGATTTCGAAGTGCGAATCCGTACGGCAGCGGGCACATTCACGATACGTATTGCGTGACGTTCGATGACGGCGATCGGGAAGAGCGGATTATCCTGCAGCGCATTAACACCACAATCTTCAAAAATCCAGTAGCGGTGATGGAGAACATTGAGCGCGTTACGGATCATCTACGGTCACAGGTGGCAGATAGGACTGATGCGGATCGGCGGGTATTGCGCCTGGTTCCAGCGCGGAGCGGCGTTGCCTGGCACGTGGATCCGGAGGGCGGCTATTGGCGCGCGTACCGGTTTATAGACGGTGCGAATTCGTTCGATGCGGTCAGTTCGGCACGGCAGGCGCTTGAAGCGGCCCGTGCGTTCGGAGAATTCCAGAGGCGTCTTGCGGACCTGCCAGGACCGCGACTACACGAGAGCATCCCGGGCTTCCACGACTCGGTGCAACGGTTCGCAGCATTTGAGCGGGCAGTCGGCGAAGATGTGGCCGGGCGCTGCGAGACAGCGCGGGATCAGATTTCATTTGCGATGGCGCGGAGGACGCTGGCTGGTGCGCTGCTCAATGCAGGACTACCTGAACGGGTAACTCACAACGACAGCAAGTTGAATAACGTTCTCCTCGATGACGCGACCGGCGAAGGCATCTGCGTCATCGATCTTGATACAGTGATGCCGGGACTGGCTGCGTACGATTTTGGCGACATGGTCCGGACCATGACGTGTCCTGCTGCCGAAGATGAACACAACCTCTCTCGAGTGACGATGGACTTCGAGTTGTTTGAGGCGGTGTTGCGTGGGTACCTCGACGGGGCGGGGAGTTTTCTGACCGCGCAGGAACGCAAATCGCTGATCATTGGAGCGAAGGTGATCGTCTTCGAGCAGGGGATTCGATTTCTGGCGGACTATCTCGCGGGCGACACCTATTACAAGGTCAGCCGTCCGGAACAGAATCTCGACCGCTGCCGCACGCAGTTCAAACTGCTGGATTCGATCGAGCAGCAGGAAGCCGAGATGACGCAACTGCTGCATGCGCTGGCATAGTTTCCAGTAGGATGAAGCCGGGGATTCTTTCCATTGCATACCAGATCGTTGCACATCGCTTCTATCGTTATTCTTTGCGGCGCACTGTGCGCGAGCGCTCAGCCTCCGCACCAGCAGCCTTACACTTGGAAAAGTGTGCAGATTGTCGGCGGCGGCTTTGTCGACGGCATCATCTTTCATCCCTCTGCGCCGGGAGTTCGCTACGCGCGCACCGATATGGGTGGTGCATACCGCTGGGACGACTCCGCGCATCAGTGGCAGCCAATGCTGGATTGGGTTTCGTACAAAGACCTGAACCTGATGGGCGTGGAGTCGATTGCTGCCGATCCGAGTGATGCAAAGCGCGTATACCTTGCCTGCGGAACGTACACCAACGAAAGGACGCCGAATGGAGCGATCCTTCGCTCGGCGGACGGCGGAAGGACATTCGAGCGCACCGACGTGCCTTTCAAGTTTGGCGGCAACGAAGATGGACGCGGCAATGGCGAGCGGCTGGCCGTGGATCCAATGGATGGGCACGTGCTCTTCCTGGGAACGCGGCATGATGGGCTTTGGCGCTCGTCGGACCGTGGCGTGACCTGGACGCGCGTAACGAGCTTTCCGGACGGGACGGAGGCGATGCCGCCGATGCCCGCGCCAGTTGCGGGCGAGACGCCGGAGCAGCGCTGGCGGCGAATGCCGATTCGCGGAAGCGGAATCGTATTCGTCAAATTTGTTGAGCCAATCTTTTATGAGGGTTCAGGGAAGCCCACGGCGACAATCTATGTGGGCGTGTCGCTGATGAATCGGGCCAATCTCTTTGTTTCGCACGACGCGGGTGCGACGTGGCATGAAGTTGCCGGTGCGCCCACGCAATACCGCCCCACACGCGCCGCGCTTTCGCTCTCATCTCTCTACGTTACCTATGGCAATGCGCCTGGGCCTTCGCCGATGACAGATGGCGCGGTGTGGAAGATGAATTTCCAAACCGGCGCATGGACCGACATCACGCCGGACAAGCCGGTGAAGGGAGGCAGGGAATTCGGGTATGCGGCTGTTTCGGTAGATGAAAAGAATTATCAGGCACTGATTGTGAGCACCTATAACCGCTATCGCGCGGGCGGAGAAGAGATTTTTCGATCGACGGACGAGGGTGTGACGTGGAAGCCGGTCTTCGCGGGCGGAGGAACGTTTGATTATTCGCTGGCGCCCTATGTGAGACCCACGCCGATTCACTGGCTCTTCGATATTGAGATCGACCCGCTGAACTCGGATCATGCCGTGTTTACGACGGGATACGGCGGGTGGGAGACCTTCGACCTGACAGATGTGGACCGGGGCAAGCCGACCCACTGGAGCATTCTGGCGAAAGGAATCGAAGAGACCGTCGCGCTGGAACTGGACAGTGCGAGCGAGGGCGCACATCTGGTTTCGGCAATCGGCGACTACGGCGGCTTCGTGCATGGGGATCTGGATCGCCCTGCGCCGGAAGGGTCGTCGGCCCCTCCACGCATGGGGAACACGACGGGTGTGGAAACGGCAGCACTGAACCCGAATGTGATTGTGCGTGTGGGTGTAAGCGCGGCCCACATGCCGGGCGAAAGCATTGGTTACTCTCTCGATGCGGGACGGACGTGGAAAGCATGCGCCTCGGCGCCGACGGCGCAGAGCCGCGCGGGATCGATTGCGGTTTCGGCTGATGGCAAGACATGGGTGTGGACGCCGGAGCGCGAGGGCCCATTTGTAACGCGAGATCAGGGTGCGACGTGGACGGCGACGCGGGGGCTGCCGCAAAGAATGCGCGTGATCGCCGATCCACAAGATGCGAATGACGTTCTATGCGGTGTCACTTCTGGACCGGATGTTCTATCGCAGCACGGATGGCGGCTCAAACTTTACGATGCAGCCGTTCTCTCTGCCGGGGCCGCAGCACGCGCCTGAGGAACAACGTGGCGATGCGCGGGGCGGGCAGGATCGTGTCTATGCAACGCCGGGACGCAGCGGCGATCTCTGGCTCGCGGCGTTTGACGGACTTTATCACGTGTCGCAGGCCAAGGAAGCGATCGCATTTGGACCGATCTCGGATATCGACGAGATCCACGCGTTCGGACTCGGGAAGGAGGCGCCCGGCAAATCGTATCCAGCCCTGTATCTTGTCGGCACAATCAGCAGGCAGCCCGGGATTTTTCGGTCCGACGACGAGGCGAAGTCCTGGGTTCGCATCAATGACGACGCGCACCAATGGGGACTGGTGTTGCAGATTGCCGGTGATCCGCGTATCTACGGGCGCGTGTACGTCGGCACCCATGGGCGCGGGATCTTTTATGGGGATCCAGCGCGCTAGTGCAGGTTAAGTACAACAAAGCCCAATCGTGTTGCGATGCCCGCTCTTACTGTTTAGTTCTCGAGCGGGTGCTTCGCATCTTCGAAGAACTGGTTTTGCAGCTTGAGGCTTTCATCGTCGGCTTTGATGGCCTTGATGGCTTCGGCGATCTGACGCGACCACTCCTTCTGATCGAACTCGCCCAGCTCCTTGTTGGCTGCCGAAGCATCCCCCGCATAGTGATTAGGAAAACGTGCGTACCACCAGATGCCGGTATAGACGGAGCCGGGCAGATGCACGCGATGCTGATCGGCGCCGGACTGCTGGCTCGCGCGGTCCTGGTGCACGAGGTCGGGGCGGGCGATCAGCATGTTGGAAGTTTCAACTTCGCCGGCGTGCATGTCGTAGGGCGTTTTGAGTGCGGGGCGGCCGGGGACGTTTTCATGTGGCAATCCGAACACGTAGACTACGTAATCGCGCTCGCTCGCGAGCTGCGATTGTCCGAACAGAGGCAGCAGCGACTCATTGCCGCCGTGGCCATTGACGATCACGACCTTCTTGCAGCCGTTGCGGGCCATCTCGCTCACGGTCTCCTGCAGTAGGGTGAGTTGCGTGGAGAGGCTGTAGGCCAGTGTGCCCGGCTGCTGGCGCGCTTCGAAGATCTGGCCGAAATAGTATTCAGGGAAGACGACGGCATACTCCTGCTTCACAGCGTTCATCACGGCGAAGCGCACGTCCAGCAGGTCGGTGCCGAGGGGCAGATGCGGCCCGTGCTTTTCAATGATGCCGAAGGGAAGCACACAGACACCCTGCGACTGGTGGATGGCCTGCACAAAATCGGGTGCGGTGAGTTCTTCCCATTTTGCCGAAAGACCCGACTGAGAAACGGCGCGGCCAGCGAAAAACAACACAAAAAGAGCAACGACGAAGGCACTGCGAACAGACTTCATTTTTTACCTCGGAGTTTCAGAACACGCGATTCTAATGCGCGGAGCGTAAGGTCGTCACTTGCGCGAACGCGGATGCGATCTGAAGCCGAGGCCCGGGGCTAAAGCCCCCGAGTCCTATGGCCATTATTCGTGGGGCTGAAGCCCCACGCTTCCTCCGTCCCGCAAAGCGCTTTCACTCCTTGCCAACCTGGATGATCTGGAAGGAGTGCGGGATCATGGGCGCACGTGGTCCGCGCGCATAGGCCGGCGGACCTCCAGCACCGGGCGCGCCCGGAGTTGCGGCCGGCGCGGGGGCCTGCGGCGGTACAGGGGCAGCAGGTGTGGGGCCGAACTCAGCGGTGATGAGAAGGATGTGGCCGGTCTTTGTATCCAGCGTCAGCGTCTTGGCGCGCGCCGGGGTGGGTACGGTCTGCTCTACGCTGAAGCTCGTGGGCGAGTCTTCTTTGATCACGGTAAGCGTGCCGTCACCCTGTGAGCTGAAGGTTTCCATGGTAGCAGGGTTGAAGGTGGCGCCGTCGCACCCGTTGCCGATGGGCAGATCGGTGATGATATGTCCGTCTGTCGCCGACAGGATCACCATGTTCTTGTTCTCCCGACAGGCGGCAAAGAGGATGTTGTTTTTGGCATCGAGCGCGAGACCTGCGCAGCCTGAGCCCTTGCTTGAAACATCGTACTTGCCTACCATCTTCATGGTGCTCGCGTCGATGACGGCGATGGCCGCCTTGTCTTCGATGTCGACATAGATTCTGCCGCGTCCATCGGTTGCAGCCTGTTCGGGCGCTCCCCCAATGTCGATCGTTCCCAGAATTGTTCCGTCCTTGTCGTCAAGGACCGTGATGTTCGGCGCGGCGTGGCTGAGGATGTAGAAGTGGTGATTGAAGGGATCGTTCAGATATCCGTCGGGACGACCCTGCACGTCGATCTTCTTGATAATCGCAAAGGTCTTTGCATCAAACATTGTCACCGGGCTTGAAGTCGCGAATCCGTGTCCAGTTTCAGTGTCCACCGCCCCACCGTGCGCGCTGGTGCCAGGGATATCGCCCACCTGCGCCAGCGAGTCGAGATTGAAGACGCCGATGTGGCCTGCTGGTCCGGAACGCGCAACAAAGAGAGTGCGCCCGTCAGAGTCCGCCGTCACATAATCGAATCCGCCATCGCCATCCACCAGTTGAATCTTCTGCACTTTGTAGGGACCGCTATCCTGCGTGTGAGCCAGTCTGGCGCATGAGAGCGCGGCGGCGAGAGTTACAACGGCAAGCACCTTTGAGGTCATCGTGTCTCCTGTTGCGTAACTGTTGCGGATTGGAAGCGGGAATCACCGCCGCATGGTTTAGATCGATACGGGGATGCAGTTCTTTCCGCAATCGAGGATACACGCTGGGCATGGACGCGGGCATGGACGCCGCGAGAATTCATTGCTGAATAACCGAGGATGCAAGGGGCTCTATAATCCACGCGAGGGTAGAACTTTGCGTCTTCGGAAATACAAGCACGTCTTGTCTATCGCTCTGGCTCTGTGCCTGTTCGGTATTTCAATCCTCGGCAGCGCTCAAAAGCTTTCTCCCAAATTGCAGAATGCTGTCGGCCACTGGCAAGTGATCGACAGCGACGGCGGTAAGGGCGGGCAAGTAGAAACCTACATCGAAAATGGCATTCTCTTTGGCAAGGTCACAGGGGCTCGTCCTGGCCGCGCGGTGGATTCTTTGTGCACCAAGTGCTCGGGCGAATTGAAGAACCAGCGCATCATGGGCATGGTCGTTATCCGAAATTTCCACCCGGAAGGGGATGACTGGGTTGGCGGAACCGTCGTGGATCCCGAAAACGGCAAGGTTTATAAAGGGAAGATGTGGGCCATCGGAAACGACAAGCTGGGCATGCGCGGGTTTGTCGGCATCTCGCTGATCGGCCGGACGGCTACGTGGGTGAGGATTCCGTGACCGAAGGACAGTGGACAGTGGTCAGTGGTCAGTGAACGCTGATGCCGTGGCACGGTTCCGAAGCAACTCGATGGGCCGCTATTTCCAGCTCCAGTCAGGCATGAAATTCTGACCGGCAGTGGTGAGCTGGTGCTGTTGGGTGCCGTCGACAAGCATCGACCATATCTGGGTTCTGCCGCCGATGGTGCGCTCGAATACGATGTGCCGATTGTCGGGCGACCACGAGGGATAGTCGTTGCTTCCTGAGTCGTGTGTCAGTTGGAGCCACTTAAGAGGCCGGCTTGAAATATCCATCACGTAGATGTCCTGGCCGCCGGGCGCGCCGGGGCCGTACTTGCGGTTCCATGCGAAGGTGAGCCACTGGCCGCTCGGCGCCCATGAGGGCGAAACCGCATACCCGCCGTCGGTCAACCGCTCCACGTTCGCGCCATCCTGATCCATGGTGTAAATCTGCGGCAGTCCAGTACGGCCGCTCACCCATGCAATCTGTGAGTTGGTCCGCGGATTCCAGCAGGGAGAGACATCCGGGCCGCGAAAGGACGTGATCTTGTGCGCTTGTCCGCCGGCCGCATCGGTGATCCATATCTCCGGATCACCCGTGCGCGAAGAAGAGAACGCAATCCTGGCGCCGTCGGAAGTCCATGACGGCGTCGTGTTGCTTCCGCCGACGGTGCCGACGGGAAAGGCAACCAGACGACCGAGATCGAGCGAATACATGCGAATCGACCAGCCTTCGCGGTTGAGGCTCTCGAATGCAATTCGTGAATTATCGGGCGAGATGCGCGGAGACATCGACACGGTGCCGAGGTGTGTGATGGCATGCTGGTTCTGACCGTCGTAGTCCATCACCCACACTTCCTTTGAACCAGTGCGGGAACTGATGAAGTAAATCTTGGTCTCGGCAATACCGTTGATGCCGCCGCCAAGGCGGTAGATGATCTCATCGGCAAAACGATGGGCGACGGTGCGCGCCATTTCTTCACTGGCCGCTTCGTTGTACTGCTTGCCGAGCACCTGCGGATTGGCGGTGTTGCGCGTGTCGTCAAGCCAGCCGTACACCACCAGCCGGCCGTTAGTCGCGGAGAGCGCGCCAAAGGCGACCATGGCGGCAGCGGCCGGGTCAGCCGACCACTGCGACAGATTGATCTCCTGCGGCGAGCCCGGTGTGGCTTGCGGGGTATAGCTCTTCGAGACCATCGTAAAAACGCCGGCATTTTGCAGGTCATTGAAGATGGTCGAATCGAAGGTGGCTTTCAGCGCGGATGTCTGCGGATCGGCGCCTACCAGTTTGAAGTCAGCCGCCGCGAGGCGAATGGGCGCGTTGCCCAGGCCTGACCCGGTATGAACCCAGTCCTGCGCAGAGGAGGGAAGAGAAACGATCGATGCAAGAAGAAGTAAAACTGGAAAACCAAAACGCAACGTGGATTTCATGAGAACGCTAAACCCTTCCTGGGTGAATTTTCGAGCGTTGGGGGAACTCTGCGTGTCTCGAGCGATTCTGTTTCGCGTGTGCGCCGCTTGTTCGAATGCGGCCGGTATGTCTCGTCCCCTATTTTAATTGGACTGCATGGGACGCTGCTAGTAAGTGCAATCGAAGTAGACCTGCAGGTAACTGTCGCGATAACCCGCCGGCAAAGGGCCAAAGGTATCAACGCGTTGAGCCGCGCGGACGCAGACCGAATCCCACGTCGGGCTGCCGCTGCTGCGGTCAAGACGCACATCGCTCTGTGATCCGTCCCGGTGAATGCGAAACTCGATGCTCGCCTTGGCACCCTTTGGCGTGTGCGGATCGGCCAGGGAACGGTACCCGTTTGCGTCCATTTTGCGATTAATATTGTCCACGTAGTAGCCGAAGAGGCTGCCGAAGTTTGCGTCGGTAAGCGTAGTTGGCCCGTTGGCTACACCAGATTGGGCCGTTTTCGGCATGACGGAGCCGGCCTGCTCGCCGTATTGCGCCTTATTGTCGGGCACCGGCTGCGTCTTGAGCGGTACCCGCTGCGTCTGCTGTTGCTCCGGTTTCTTTGGCTTGCCGAGGATGGGGATCGCGGTCTGATCCTCTTCCTGCTTGGCCTTGGGCTGCGGCGGCGCAGGCGCTTCACTGGGCGTTTCCGTCGCCAGCACATTTTGATTGGGCGGGTGATCCGAGGGCAGCGGGAGAGCGCTCGTGATATTGACCTGGATGGCTCCGCCCGGGCCGGCGCCGCCCCACAGATTGTGATGAAAAAATCCACCGACGATGCCGTAGAGAACAATGGCGATGACGATGGCGCAGTGCAGCAGAAGGGAGCCCGCCGCAGGCCGGCCAAACGGCTCCGGCGCCAGCTCCTGCTGCAGATGCTCACCGCTTTGGAAGAAACTGCTCATCGTCCTGGTCCGACCTTATCGCTGATGGTTATTTCGCAACTGTATCAAGTGGTCGCGTCACCACCGAGATATCGGTGATTCCCGCCTGCTTGACCGCGTCCATCACGTTGGCAAACGCGCCGAAAGGCACGCGCACATCGGCGCGAAGATAGATCACCTTCTTGCTGGAGGGGCTGCTCGAGCCGCGCAGTTTCTCGCCGAGATCGTGTATGTTGACCGGCTTGTCCCCGAGAAAGATGTTCTGATCGCGGTCGATGGTGACCACAAGGCGCTGCTCGGTTATTTCTTTTACGGTGCGGGTTTTGGGGATGTTGATTTCGATGCCCGATTGCAAAACGGGCGCCGTGATCATGAAGATGACCAGCAGCACCAGCACCACATCGACCAACGGCGTGATGTTGATGTCCGCGAGCGAAGATTGGGTCCGGCCGTTGCTAGTCGTGAAAGCCACGTGCTACCTCTTGAGGCTCGTCGCGTGGAGCTGCGGAACCGCGGGCGGGAATCTCTTCCAGCGAATTAAGAAGCTCGCGGCAGAAGTCGTCGGTGGCCGATGCAAAGACGCGAATCCGCGCGGCGAATTGGTTGTAGGCGACCACCGCCGGGACCGCTACGAACAGGCCGGCAGCGGTCGTGATGAGCGCTTCAGCGATGCCCGGGGCCACGGCGCGCAGGGTCGCCGCTCCGGCAGTGCCGAGGCCGCGAAATGCGTCGAGCACGCCCATCACAGTGCCGAAGAGGCCGACGAACGGGCTGGTTGCCGCGATGGTGGCGAGCCAGGTAAGACGACGCTCCAGCGCGGTGATCGCTTCGCTGGCTGCGGTCTGTGCCGACCGCTCGAGCGGAGTAATGCTGCGCGGCGGTCCTGAGCCTCCTGTCTGGCGCTTGTAGGTTTCGTAGACGTCGAGGTAGACCTGGGCCAGCGGACTGTTTTTGTAGTTGTCGGCGATTGAAGCAACTTCGTTCAGGCGCGTTGCCCTGCGAAAAGCGTTAATAAAGTTACGGCTTTCACGGGTGGCGCGCCCGAAGATCGACATCTTGCTCAGAATAATGGTCCATGAGTAGAGGCTGGCGATCAGCAAAATGACCAGGACACTGAGTGCAATCGGTCCGAGGTCGGTCATCATCTCCATCAGCGCGCCGGTGCCCTGCGTAACGGGGCCGGCGGCCGGCGGAGCGCCACCGTCAACCTGGAATGCGAGGAGCAAAGTAGCTGTAAAAATCGGTATTCACCTCAATATCCACGGTATCAGACGCGTTGCGGCGCTCCAAGTTATTGATCTGGTGCACTCGAAGCCTTGCATTTCAGGCGTGTTAGCCCTAACCCCTATGGTTCGTGCTATGCTGCGCTCGGATTCACCTTTCATGCTGGTAGAGCTGCGCGCCGAGAATTACGCCGTTATCGATCACGCCATCGCCGTCTTCGGCCCCGGGCTGAACCTGCTGACGGGCGAAACGGGCGCGGGCAAATCCATTCTTGTAGATGCGCTGGCGCTGCTGATGGGAGGCAAGGCCTCAACAGAAATCGTGCGCCATGGCGCCGATAAAGCCGTGGTGGCCTGTGTGTTTGAGTCCACGCCGGCCGCCGAAGCGGTACTCGAAGAAAACGGAATCGACGCCGAAGGGAATGAGATCATCCTGCGGCGCGAGATTCTGTCGTCGGGCAAGGGCCGCGTCTTCGTGAACAATCAGCCGGCAACGGTAGCGGTGCTGCGGCAGCTTGCGCCCGAGCTTGCGCTTGTGCACGCGCAGTCTGAGACGCTGTCGAGCTTCGACCAGACTCAGCAGCGGATTCTGCTCGATCGCTTTGCGGCCATCTCGACGGATGAGGTGGCGGCTGATTACGAAGCGTGGCGCGCCGCGCAGACCAAGCTCGACGAACTGCTCACCAACGAGCAGGATCGTCTACGTATGGTCGACCTCTGGAGTTACCAGGCCAAAGAGATCGGCGTCGCCAATCTTGTGTCCGGAGAAGACGAGGCGCTAGAAACCGAAAAGCGCGTTCTGGCTAACGCCGAGAAGCTCTATGCCGCCGCAATGAGCGCCTTCGATCAACTCTACGAAGGCGGAGCATCGGCGGAAGCTGCGCTGCGGGCTGCCGGGCGCAATCTCGACGAACTGGCGCGCTACGACCCCCAGTTCAATGAATCCGCGCAGCAGATTGAGTCCGCGCGCGCTACGATCGGCGATGTCAGTGCTACGTTGCGCGATTATGCCGAGCGGATCAATGCATCGCCGGAGAGGTTGGCGGAGATTGAAGATCGCCTGGCACTCCTCGATCGCCTCAAGCGGAAATACGGCAAGACCGTCGCCGACGTGATCGCAATGGGCGAGGAAGTAGCACGCAAGCTGGCGGAAGTGGAAGATCGCGACGAGACACTGAAGGTACTGCGCGCGGTATTGGCCAAGTGCGCAGGCGCATATCGGCATGCTGCTGCGTCGCTTTCTGAGCAGCGCAAGGCGGCAGGCGCGAAGCTCGCGAAGCTTGCGGAGACACAGATCAATTCGCTGGCCATGAAGGTGCGGTTTGAGATTTCGGTAACGGGCAACGAGGCGGAATCTGCGTGGAGCGCGCACGGCTGGGATGAAGTGGAATATCGCATCGCCACCAATCCCGGAGAACCGCTGAAGCCGCTTCACGAGATTGCTTCAGGCGGCGAAATGTCGCGCGTGATGCTGGCCTTGAAGGTTGCCGTCGAAGAAGTCTCGTCGAAAACGAGAAAGAAGCTGCCTACGCCCCGCACGCTGGTCTTCGACGAAATCGACATTGGCATTGGCGGCCGCGCCGCCGACGCCGTTGGGCAGAAGCTGAAGGCCCTTGCCCGCGCCCAGCAGGTGCTTTGTGTAACCCATCTGCCCCAGATCGCCGCCTTCGCCGATCAGCATTTTGTGGTCGAGAAGAAAGAAGACCACGGCCGCACCAAGATGCACATCCGCCTGCTCGACGACCGAGCCCGCACGCATGAGGTCGCACGCATGCTCTCCGGCGCGAAGGTGACGGAAACCAGCCTTCAGCATGCCGCGCAGATGATCGCAACCAGTCGTTAGCTCGTTTCGCCGCACCCGCACACTACGAAAGCCCCACAAGCAACCTGACTCGTGGGGCTTTCTTGATTTCCTGATTGCTTCAGCTCAGCGCTATTTGTCGTGTCCGTGTCCGTGGTCCTTATCGTCGTGTCCGTGTCCATGACTGTCGTTGTGACTACTTGCGTGGCTATCGTTGTGGCCGTTGCCGTGACTGTCATTGTGCGGGTTGCCGTGTTCCTTGTACTGGCCGTAGTGGTTCCCGTTGTCGTGGTGCACTTCGTTGTGATACTCATTCCCGTGCCATTGATGTTCCCAGCCACGGTGTCTGTCCCAGTCGGCACGCTCGCCGCGCCCGGGGAATGGACCGCGGTATCCGAAATGCGGATCATAATCATGGTTGATGTAGCCATGAAAGCCCACAGGGCCGCGATACCATGGCCCGGCGCCATAAAACACGCCTCCGCTGAACCACTCCGGACCGTAGTAGCCGAAGGGCGCACATTGATAGGGCGCGTAATTGAAGTAGCCGTAGGGGCACGCCGGCGCCACTCCAATGCTGATATTGATTTGCGCAGCCGCACGCGTATGGGCACCTGCTAAGCAAACGAGAGCAAAAACCGGCACAGCAAAAAGCCGGGAAAACTTCATTATGTCCTCCTGTTGTGACTCGGCTAAGTCTACCCGGTTGCAAGGTATTCCTAACCTGCGACCGCACCTCTGGCGCCCGAAAGTCACGTGCGTCTCTGGGGCTGGTCCTCGGGTAAAGGCTTTGCCTTGGTGCCAAGCTCGCAATGCCCAGGCAAAATACCGCGACAACGGCGATGCTGGGTTCCTTCCATCCGCAAAACTGTTCCGGGAAATCCCTTCAGGACAACTCGCACAATTTTCAGGGCATCCATTTGGCTCATGGGTACGTGTGCCAGACGCAAGCCATTCAGCCACGACAGGAGCGCCAAGGTGAATCTCAGACCCGCAAAACTTTATCCGTTATTGTTTCTTGCCTCTATCCCCATTGCCACCGCCGCGCAGGAGTCAAACCCAACGTCGAACAATGCGCCGCAGACCCAGCCGCAGCCCGAGATGCGCGACGGCATTGCGTACTATAAGGTGCAAGTCGTTGATCGGAATCTTCCTGCAATCGATTATTTCCATCGCTCCGGCGCAACTCATATCGGTTTTGAAGGCACGCCGCTGCTGCCCCAGGCCAAGGGTGAAGCGAAGGTCACGGCCAATAATGGTCGCACTTCGATCGATGCGGAGTTTGACCACCTCTCCCCCGCAAACGGATTCGGTGCCGAATACCTGACCTATGTTTTGTGGGCCATTACTCCCGAAGGCCGTCCCGTCAATCTGGGCGAAGTGCTGCCCACAGGCTCGAGCGACAAAAGCCACATTACGGTGACAACAAACCTGCAATCGTTTGGATTGATGGTCACTGCGGAGCCCTATTTCGCTGTAACGATGCCCAGCGATTTAGTAGTCGCGCAAAACCTCGTGCTCGAGAATACTGCAGGCGTCGTCAAGCCGGTCAATGCGCATTTCACTCTCCTGCCGCGCGGAGCTTATGCCGATACGGCGGGACGTCACACCGTTCTGCATCCCATCACGCGCAAAGAGCGCACCCCGCTTGAAGTCTACGAAGCCGAAAATGCAGTCATGATCGCTGATGCGGCTGGCGCCGAGAAGTATTCACCTGACAGCATGTCAGCCGCAAAGACCGACCTGGCAAATGCCGAAGATTTGAACATCCACAAAAGAAACAGCAAGGAAACAATCACCTACGCTCGAGAGGCAGTGCAGACCGCCGAAGACGCGCGCATTATGACAATCCGTAAGATCAAGGCGGAAGATGATGCGGAGCAGCGGGCCGCCCGGGTACAGGCGGAACAGAATGCGCAGGTCGCGCAAGACCAGGCGCGCCAGGCCCAGTTGGCGCAGCAACAGGCAGAGCAGGCGCAGCAGCAGGCTCAGTTGCGACAGCAACAGGAGGCCGCCCAGCGGGCGCAGGCTGAGGCAGCTGCCGCCGAGGCCCAGGCGCGTGCACAGCAGGCCCAATTGGCGCAACAGCAAGCCGAGCAGAACTCTCAGCAACTATCGCAGCAGGCTGAGCAGATGCGCGAACGGCTCAGAGCGCAATTGAACGCGGTCCTCCAGACGCAGGAGACCGCGCGCGGCCTGATCATGAATCTGTCGGACGTCCTGTTTGATTTCAACAAGTACACGTTGAAACCCGAAGCCCGCGAGAAACTGGCTAAGATCTCCGGAATTCTGCTTGCTTATCCCGATCTGAAAGTTCAAGTGGAGGGATATACCGACAACATCGGCTCAGACGAATACAACCAGGACCTCTCAGAAAAGCGCGCCGCAAGTGTCCGCGACTATCTCGTGGGCCAAAGTGTGCAGGACGGCAGCATTACAGCTGAGGGGTACGGCAAGAACAATCCAATCGCAGACAATTCAACCAGCAGCGGCCGCGCACAGAACCGGCGCGTTGAACTCGTGGTGTCGGGCGCATCCATCGGCATCCAACAGGAACAGCCGTCCCCTTCTGCGACAGGCACGCAGCAGCCGCCGGCGCAAACCGTGACCCCGGCGAAACCTTCGCTGCCTTCGAGCGTGGTTCCTCCACAGTAGGTGGTTTCAAATTCGATCCGAACTGGTTTGCCACTCGTCACAAATCAGAGGCAACCTCCGTCCCGTACTGTCTCTCAAACTGGAAGGCGCAGGCCGACTTCGTGTTGAGCGCTCGCGGCTTGCGAGCGCGAATATCCACAACAAAGCCGAGTGATTAACGTATCTAGAACATAGAAGCAGGAGGACCGGGCTTATGAATCTGCAGGACCTTACACCTATCCAGATCGCGGTTATTGTTGCCGTCATCGTAGTGGTGATCGGCGCCATCGCCTTCGCAATCCTACAGAAGCGCCGCACCGAGAAGCTTCGCCAGCACTTCGGCCCCGAGTATGATCGTGCCGTTGCCGAGGGTGGTAATAAGCGTATTGCCGAATCCCGGCTGGAAGAGCGGACCCAGCGCGTAAAGAACTTGAACATCAAACCGCTTACCGCGGAAGAGCGTGCGCGGTTTACCCAACAGTGGGATCGCGTGCAGGCACATTTTGTGGATGCTCCGGCCGGCGCAGTCGCCGAAGCGGACCAGTTGATTGGCGACCTGATGGCCAGCTGCGGCTACCCGATGAGCGACTTTGAGCAGCGCGCCGCCGACATTTCGGTGGACCATCCCGTCGTTACGCAGAACTACCGCTCCGCGCACGAAATCGCACTTCGTCAGGCCAAGGGACAGGCGACCACCGAGGATCTGCGCCGCGCCATGATTCACTATCGCGCCCTCTTCGACGAACTCGCCAGCCAGCGCCATGACACTACCGTTGTCGAGCGGAAGCCCGTCACCACTGTTGATCGCGCGGAGTATCCGCCAGAGACAGTGCGCGTGCGGCGCGGCTGACTCCTGGCTGCGTGCATTCAACACGATTCAGAAAGAAGCCCTGAAGGCTTTCCTGGAGTGCCGCAATAGTTGCGCGGCACTCCATCGCTTGTGTGCGGCGAGTTGTTCACTTCATGCGAAGATGACAAAATCTTCATCTCGCACATCCGGTTCCAGCCTTCCAATTGTCTTGTCAGTGCGGCATACTCAACTTCGTCTGAATGCTCGAAAGAATCTCCTCGCCGCCTGCCGATCGGGAGAAACATACATGTCGATCAAAGAGGGAATGTTCGCAGTGGCATTGCGGGCGCTCCTGTTTTGCTGTGTCGTAGCTGCTCCGGCATTAGCGCAGACATATACTCTCCAAGGCAAAGTAAGTGACTCTGCCGGCCACGCGGTTCCCAGTGCGACGGTCTCGGCGAAAAGCGTGGCAACAGGCCAGTCGTTCAGCGCACAAACCGGCTCGGACGGCAACTATTCCATCAATGACCTTGCCGGGGGCGATTACATCGTGTCCGCGGTTGCGGGGGAACTGCAGGCGCCGCCAATCACCGTAACGCTGGCCGCCGCGCAGACCACCGACCTTACTTTGAGCCCCGTGCCCAAAAGCGAAATGGGCCTTCCCAATGCGCCGCAACAACCGCAGAGCGCCCCTTCGAATCCCAATGCGCCTTCACTGTCGGATCTCGGCTTCACGTCGCAGCAGACACAGGCCAACACGCAGCTTCAGGCCACGCTCGCCAAGCGGACCGAGATGCTGAAGATTCACCAGCGGCTTGGCCTCATCACCACCATTCCCATGGCGGCTGCAGTCTTTACCGGCCCGCTGGCCAAGGCGAAAGGCAGGAACGGCCAGATCATCTCCGAGCCCACCGATGCCAATCTCGATTTCCACGCTGCACTCGGAGGGCTGACCACCGCGCTCTACTTTACGACCGCGTCGTACGCAATCTTTGCTCCGCGCATTCCCAATAATCCGAAACATGGTGGCATTCGCTGGCATGAGGCGTTGGCTTGGGTTCACGGTCCCGGCATGATTCTCACGCCAGTGCTGGGCTATATGGCGTACAAGCAGGAGAATTCCGGCGAGAAAGCGCACGGCATTGCCGCACAGCACGGCACCGTTGCCTATGTCACTGCAATTGCCTACGGAACGTCGATCGTTGCTGTCTCCTGGCCCATCCATCTCAAGTTCTGGGAGAAGCAATGAAGCGGATTCTTCTGGTCGGCCTCATGCTGGTCGCATCCAGCGTTGCCGGCCCTGTCTTCGCCCAGTCCGATACGACCTACATCCTGCAGCAATCCAGTCTCAGCTATCACATGTCGCATCCGATGCACGAGGTTGACGGCACCAGCCACGCCGCGCGCGGAAAGGGCATATGCCATGCGGGAGAGTGCGATTTTCTGATCGCCGCACCGGTCAAGTCGTTTGACTCCGGCGATACGAATCGCGACCTGCATATGATCGAGGCCACGAAGGGCGCACAGTTTCCCATAGTGCAGGTGCGCACCTACTTCTCACAATCCGAAGCTTCCGCTGCAACTATCTATGCCGACCTTGAGGTGCAGTTCGCGGGCCAGACCGCGCACTATGCACACGTGCCGTTTCAGCGGACGCAGATGGGGAGTGCCGTCCGCATCGCCGGAACCATCCCCGCTCTCTGCTCCGACTTCAAAATCGATCGCCCCTCGTTCCTCACCGTCCCGATCAAAAACGAGATCCCCGTGCGTGTCGATATGACCTGGCTCGGGCAATAACGCCTCGACCTCTCGCCGTTTTCCGCTACTTCCACAATCACTTACAACGCTCCTGCTAAGCGCGCAGAAATGTGCATCGACAAGATGCGCTTGACTGTCGCTTCGATTCGGTGCTACTAATTCCCCTAAGATGATTATGGAAGAGATTCCCGATTCAGGCGATCTGATTCAGGGCACCTTGGAAATGCTGATCCTCAAAGCGCTCAACCGCGGACCGCAGCACGGATACGCAGTTGCCGAATGGATTCAGCAAACCTCCCGCCAGATACTGAAAGTTGAGGAGGGCGCGCTTTACCCGGCATTGCATCGCATGGAACTTCGTGGCCTCTTAAAGGCAAAATGGGGCATTTCAGAGAACAATCGCCGGGCAAAGTATTACGAACTAACGGCAGACGGACGAGCGCGGTTACAAGGCGAGTCGCAGCGCTGGGCACGCCTTTCCTCTGCGGTGGCTTTTGTGATGCAGGCCTCTTAACAACACCCCGAGGTGATTCATGGCTGGACGTCTTGATGAGTTCGTTCTCCGCCTGAAAGGCCTGTTCTTCAGGCGACGACTGGACCGCGACATGGTCGATGAACTTGCATTTCACGAGGCGATGCTCAAAGAGAAGCTCTCGCGTCAGGGTACGCCGCAACATGAACTTGAAGCAGCGACGCATCGACAATTCGGCAACAGCAGCAGGTGGCACGAGCGCCTGCGCGAGTTGTGGCAATTCCGATCGCTTGAGAATCTCATACGCGATTTCAGCTTCGCGGGGCGGGTGCTGCGCAAATCGCCGGGATTTACGGCGGTGGCCGTCCTCACCCTGGCCCTTGGCGTCGGGGCAAACACCACGGTCTTTTCCATGATCAACGGCTTGTTGCTGCGGCCACTGCCAGTTCACGAAAGCGGCCGCCTTTGTGTCCTTGGGATTCGCGACAATGGCCCGCGCATCAATTACAGCTTCTCTGAGCCCCTCTTCCGCGGGTTACAGCGCAGGCAACAGGTCTTCTCGAAGATATTTGCGTTCAACCATGCAAAGATGCAAGTGAGAGGACAAGCCGGAACTGAGAATATAAACGGGCAACTGGTGAGCGGAGAATTCTTCCCGGCACTTGAAACTGCTCCATTACTGGGAAGAACGCTGACAGAGATCGATGACAGCCAGGGCGGCAATCCGCAGGGGTTCGCCGTGGTCATCAGCGAGGGCTTCTGGCAAAACTGGTTTAATCGTCAGCCCGATGTAATCGGACAGCAACTCAAAATCAATAACATTGACTTTACGGTCGTCGGCGTCATGCCTAAAGCATTTATAGGAGCAGACCCGTTACAGCGGCCCCAGCTCTTTGTTCCCCTTGCCGCCGAACCTGCAATGAACGGCATCCGCAGCATGACAAAAGCAGGCTTTCATGCATGGTGGCTTACGGTGATGGGGCGCTTGCAGCCGCAAGTCACGCTGGCACAAGCCAACGCACAAGTTGCCGCCAGCAGCACAGCAATTCTCCATGAGGCCATCCCGGATGCGAAGTGGATCGCAGCACATGAAAAGCACGGTTTCACCTTCATGGCCGAATCGGGTTCGACAGGCTTCACCTATGTCCGGAGCTTCTTCCGAAAGCCCCTTATGGCGGTATTCGCCATGTGCGGCGGTGTTCTGCTGCTTGCATGCCTGAACCTGGCAAGCCTGTTAATGGCACGGGGAGCCGCACGCCAGAAGGAACTGGCCACACGTCTCTCCATGGGAGCCACGCGCCGTCGCCTGGTGCAGCAGTTACTTGTGGAGAGTCTGCTTATCGCAGTTCTCGGAACGGCGGCAGGCCTTGCTCTTGCACCCATCGTCGGTCAAGCGATTTCCTCCGCATTGTTGGGAGGACAGACCGAAATGCATGTCGATACCTCACTGGATATTCGCGTCTTTGCCTTCGCCGCTCTCACCGCCATACTCGCAGCACTACTCGTCGGACTGGTCCCGGCATTTCAGGCCACTTCGAGGACTTTGAATGAGCAAATGAAAAATGCTCAGCATTCGACCCAGGTACACGAGCGTCGAGGTCTGTTGCCGCGCGCGATCATGGCGTCCGAGATCGCGCTTGCGCTCATGCTTGTGGTCGGTGCGGGTCTTCTTGGCTCCAGCCTCGTACGGCTCTATCGATCCGGCGCCGGGTTTGATCCGCATGGAATTGAGAACATCGAATTGAGCATGGACCAGCAGCCTCTGACCGGGAATGCTTTGATGCAGTTCTATCGACAATTGGAGCAGGAACTCGCTCATCAGCCGGGAGTCAAAAGCATCAGCTTCGCTCGCATGGCCCCTTTTACCCACTGGGTGTGGGACGAGGACTTCTCGGCTGCCGGCGGCAAGTCCTATGACATATATGAGAACAGCGTTGCGCCTGATTATTTTCAGACCATGCGCATTCCTCTTTTTGAAGGACGAGATTTCAACTGGAACGATACAGCCACTTCGAGTCCCAAGATTATTCTCAATCGGACAGCGGCGCGGCTGCTCTTTCACGATCAGAATCCGATCGGGCAGATAGTGAGCAAGAAGGAAGACACGGTAAAGCAGTTCGAAGTCGTGGGTGTCGTGGGAGACGCAAAGTACGAAGACCTGCGTTCGGAGGCGCCTGCAGCCGCCTACCAGGCCATGATGCAGGATGATGGACGTGACTCACGGTCTTATTTGGCTGTTGTCAGGGTGGATGGATCTGCGACTCCACTCGCGGACGCTGCGCGTGCCCTCGTGAGGCAGGCGGATCCCGCGATTCCGGCCCCCGTGATGACCTCAATGGACCAGGTAGTGCAGGATTCACTCAGCGCCGAGCGCACCATGGCAATCCTCGCGCTGTTTTTTGGTGTTTGTGCGCTGGTCGTCACCGCCATTGGCTTGTATGGAACGCTGGCCTATGCCACGGCTCGGCGCACCAGCGAAATTGGCATTCGCATGGCCCTCGGCGCGGGGCGCATTCAAGTGGTTCGGATGGTCTTCGCGCAGAACACGGGAGTAGCTCTGGTTGGCACCGCCGCCGGATTATTTGTGGCGCTCCTGGCGTCTCGCGCGCTTGCGAGTTTTCTTTACAGTACGTCGACTCGCGACCCCTGGGTCTTCGCGGGCTCGATTGCAGTTCTCGCACTGATTGCGAGCGCTGCATCGTTATTACCAGCACTGCGCGCTGCGCGGATCAATCCAATGGAGGCAATTCGCTGCGATTGAACCTACCCTGATGGTCATTGCTGACATCGCGTCCCGCCACCTACAATTCGTTAACCATGCGCATTTCCCGAAAGCTTTTCCTTGCTCTCACGCTTCTCCTCTGCTCGTTTGGCGCCTTTGCGCAGCAACCGCAGCACCTCTTCTTTCGCGTGACTGTCGGACCCAGGTTCACGACGCCGGTCTCCGGACGCATGCTGATCTTTCTCTCCGCCGGAACGGGAGCGAAGCAGGTCGATGAGAATCCGTTTCAGCCGACTGCCGTCTATGTGGCCGCGAAGGACGTTTCAGATCTGACCGCCGGATCATCGGTGGATGTCGATACGGACGATCTTGCATTTCCCGCCGGCTTTTCCTCGCTGAAGGGGGGAGACTACCAGGCGCAGGCCGTGCTCGACGTCAACCACGACTACAACTACGGCGGCCGCAGCGCAGGTGATCTGGTCAGCGATGTAGTATCCCTCGCGTCGTTCACGCCAGGCCAGGGAACCGAGCCTGTTTTTACTCTCAACAGTGTCGTGCCGGAGCGCCCCGGCAGCGACAATCCCCTTATTCCGGCGAGCGGTGAGCCAGAAGGCTTCGCAACGAACGCGCATCTCGAGGACCTCGTGAGTCCCGCGCTCTCAGCCTTCTCAGGCCGTCCTATTCATATTCGCGCGTGGGTCATCACGCCACCGGGCTATAGTGAGCACTCCAAAGATCGTTACCCAACCGTGTACTGGACGCATGGGTTCGGCGGCGGATTGAACGGTGCCAGATTCTTTGGCGGCCGCATGCTCGAGTTGATGAAGAAGAACGAGTTGCCGCCGATGATCTGGGTCATGCTGGATGAGTCGTGCCCCACGGGGACGCACGAATTCGATGACTCAGTGAACAACGGTCCCTGGGGCACCGCGCTCACCGCGGAGTACATTCCCTACCTCGAAAAGAAGTACCGCATGGACGCGCGACCGAGCGGGCGGTTCCTGCAGGGCCACTCTTCCGGCGGGTGGGCAACGCTACAGCTGCAAATTGATTATCCGGCGATCTTCGGCGGCACATGGTCCACTTCACCCGATCCCAGCGACTTTCACGACTTCACTGGCATCGACCTCTACGCGCCGCATGCCAATGTCTATCATCGCGCCGACGGAACCGCCTACCCGATCATTCGTGACCATGGAAAGGTGATTGGCACGTTTGAGCAATTCGCGAGAAACGAGCGGGTGCTCGGCCCCTACGGCGGGCAGATTGCTTCTTTTGAGTGGGTCTTCTCGCCCCGTGGGCAGGACGGAAGGCCTGTCCCAATGTTTGATCGTGAGACCGGCGATGTTGATCCCGCGGTCGTAGCCTACTGGCACGACCACTACGATCTGGCCCATATCGTTCAGACAACGTGGGCCAAGCGCGGACCGCAATTGCGCGGCAAGATTCATGTCTTTGTGGGCACCGCAGACACGTTTTACCTCGACGGTGCGGCGCACAAGATGGATGCTGTGCTGAAGGCGCTCGATGCCGATGCGCACTTCACCTATATCCCCGACCGCACACACTTCGACCTCTACACCGTATATAAGGAAGGCGGTGATCCGAAGGGCGATCGGCTTGGATTGTTCAAACAGATAGGCGCGGAGATGTATGCGGTGGCACGTCCGCATGCGAATTGGAAACCGGCCGAGTAACATAGAAATGCCCAGGCATTCCGCAAGTGCGAAAGATGCCTGGGCCTTTCAGAATCCACTATCCGTATCGGATCAATGCGGGTGTCCGCCGTGCTCGTGTGCGGCGCCCTGATTCGAGTGTCCGTGGCCGTCGCGCATTTCGTTGCCCCTGAAATTCTGAACGTGATCGGGGCGATGATGTTCATCAAAATGTTCACCGCGCCGCGGATAATCGCCATGCCAGCCATCATTGCGGTCGAAGCGGTTATCGACGTGTCCCCAGAAGTGTTCGCGGCCGTGATACCACGGTCCCGCACCGATAAAGATGCCGCCGTTAAACCATTCCGGGCCGTAGTACCCATACGGCGCGCAGTCATAGGGTGGATAGTCGAAATAGCCGTATGGGCATTCGGGCGGAGGTCCGATCTGTACGGCGATTTGTGCTCGCACCTTTTGGGGCGAAGCCAGGAAGCAAAGAGCAGCAACCCCAATGACTAATAGATATTTGAATTTACCCACAATTCCTCCTTACGTCTCTGAACAACAAAAGCTTGGATGAATGCTGAGAGTGATCGGGTTTTATTGTCGCCTCGTTGAAGAACCTTGTACCACGGAAAGAACAGATCCGGTCTTAGCCGTATGTTGCAGTACCGCTTCGGATTAACTCCCTTGATGCACTGCTCCAGATGTGGCGCCTTCCCGGGCGCGACAAACGCCCGCAATTCCCGCAGTTTTGAATGCCTCTCGGCAATCAGCACAGGATTTGCTGAATGAATGCCGACACTGGAAGACTCCGCTCGCCATCAAAATTCGGTTCGCGGAATGTGAATCTCATTTCACATTGCGGGAAAGAGTGACCACCCTGTGTCTCTCGTCACAGCCGCTAAGACCCTCAAAGCAGAGACTCCTCGTAGCGGTTCTTCTCCGCAGGCCGCGTTATGAGGCAAAGCGAATGAGTGAACAGAAGATGGTGATTTTAGATGGGAACGAGGCCGCGGCTTCCGTAGCCTATCGACTCTCCGAAGTAGTCGCAATTTACCCGATTACCCCCTCGTCGCCGATGGCCGAGTGGGCCGATCAGTGGCGTTCGGAGGACAAGAGAAATATCTGGGGCGCATTGCCCATCGTAGAAGAACTGCAAAGCGAAGGCGGCGCGGCTGGCGCGTTGCATGGCGCGTTGCAGGCTGGTGCATTCGGCACCACGTTTACGGCCTCGCAGGGCCTGCTGCTGATGATCCCCAACATGTACAAGATCGCCGGTGAACTGACGCCGGCTACCATGCACGTGACGGCCCGCACACTGGCCACACATGCACTCTCGATTTTCGGCGATCACTCCGACGTGATGGCCTGCCGCTCCACCGGCTGGGCGATGCTGGCATCGAATTCCGTCCAGGAAGTGGCCGATATGGCGCTCGTGGCGCAAATTGCCACTCTTGAATCGCGCATTCCGTTCATCCATTTCTTCGACGGATTCCGCACTTCGCACGAAGTGGGCAAGATTCTCCCCATCAGCGACGAGACCATCCGCGCCGTGCTTGACGATAAATACATTATCCAATTCCGCCAGAATGCGCTCAGCCCTGATCGTCCCGTGCTGCGCGGCTCCGCACAGAACCCCGACGTCTTCTTCCAGGCGCGCGAAGCCTGCAGTCCGTACCACGCGGCGGTCCCAGGCATCGTTCAGTCGGTTATGAATCGCGTGGCTGCGCAAACCGGCCGCGCCTATCACCTCTTTGACTACTACGGCGCACCCGATGCCGAGCGCATCATCATTCTCATGGGTTCCGGCGCAGAAGCAGTTGAAGAAGCCGTGGACCTGCTGGTGAAACAAGGCGAGAAAATCGGCTTGGTGAAGGTTCGCCTTTATCGGCCCTTCGATGCCGCTGCATTCATCCATGCGCTGCCCGCCACCGTCAAGTCCATCGCCGTACTCGACCGCTGCAAGGAGCCGGGTGCAACTGGCGAGCCCCTCTACCAGGATGTTGTTACGGTTCTCGCCGAGCACGCCGACACACTGCCGTTTGCCGCGATGCCGGCGATTATCGGCGGCCGCTACGGCCTTTCTTCGAAGGAATTCACGCCCGCCATGGTCAAGGGCGTCTTCGACGAACTAAGCAAGACCACACCGAAGAAGCACTTCACCATCGGCATCGACGACGACGTCTCGCATACCAGCCTTACCTATGATTCGACCTTCTCTACCGAGGATCCGAAGACCGTCCGCGCTCTCTTCTATGGACTCGGATCCGACGGCACGGTCGGCGCGAATAAGAACTCCATCAAGATCATCGGCAGCGAGACCGACAACTTACGCGCAGGGCTACTTCGTCTACGACTCGAAGAAATCCGGCTCGATGACGACCTCGCACCTGCGCTTCGGTCCTAATCCCATCCGGTCGACCTACCTGATCACCCGCGCCAGCTTCGTGGCCTGCCACAACTTCAGCTTCCTCGAAAAGATGAATGTGCTCGAGGCAGCCATGCCCGGCGCCGTCTTCCTGCTCAACTCTCCTTACTCAGCCGAAGAAGTCTGGGACAAGCTGCCCAAGTCGACACAGCAGGAAATGTTACGCAAGAAGATCGAGTTCTACGTGATCGACGGCTACACGGTGGCACGCGATGCCGGCATGGGCACGCGCATCAACACCATCATGCAGACCTGCTTCTTTGCGATCAGCGGCGTGCTGCCGCGCGAAGAAGCCATTGCGCAGATCAAGAAGGCCATCAAGAAGACCTACGGCAAGCGCGGTGAAGCTGTCGTGCAGAAGAACTTTGAAGCCGTAGACGCGGCCCTCGCGCATCTGCATAAAGTCGAATTGCCCGCGGCCGCTTCATCGACCTTCGATCTCATTCCGTCCATTTCAAGCAACGCTCCGGAATTCGTTCGCAACGTGCTCGGCGAAATCGCAGCCGGTCGAGGCGATCAGCTTCCGGTCAGTGCCATCCCCGCCGGCGGTGCATTCCCCACAGCCACCTCGCAGTGGGAGAAGCGCAACATCGCGCAGTTCGTCCCCGTGTGGGACAAGGATCTCTGCATTCAGTGTGGCAAGTGCGTCATGGTTTGCCCGCACGCCGTGATCCGCGCGAAGGTCTACAGCCCCGAACTCGGCGACAAGGCGCCCGCAACCTTCAAGTGGGCCAAGCCGAAGTGGAAGGGCATGGAAACGGATCATTACACGCTGCAGGTTGCGCCGGAAGATTGCACCGGCTGCGCTGTCTGCGTCGATGTATGTCCGGTAAAGAGCAAAAGCGATGCCAGCACGAAAGCTATCAACATGGCGCCGCAGGCTCCGCTGCGCGAGGCTGAGCGCGAAAACTGGGAGTACTTCCTCAGTCTGCCCGAGGTCGATCGTGCAAAGCTCTCACACTCGCAGGTCAAGGATCTGCAACTGCTGCAGCCGATGTTTGAGTTCTCCGGCGCCTGCGCAGGCTGCGGCGAAACGGCCTACATCAAGCTGCTCACGCAGCTCTTTGGCGATCGCCTCTACATCGCCAACGCCACCGGCTGCTCCTCGATTTACGGCGGCAACCTGCCCACCACGCCATACAGCAAGAATGCTGCCGGCCGCGGACCAACCTGGGCCAACTCCCTCTTCGAAGACAACGCGGAGTTCGGCTTCGGCATGCGGACCGCGCTCGATCAGCAGAAGGTTTTCGCAGAATTACTGGTTACGCGCCTGGCATCCGCAATTGGGCCGGAACTTGCAGCCGACATCGTCAATGCGCAGCAGAAGTCCGAGACCGAAATCGATGCGCAGCGCGAGCGGGTAAAAATCCTCTCCGCAAAGCTCGCCGGCATCGACTCCTCTGATGCCCGCAACCTGCTGGCGATTGCCGACACGCTGGTTCGCAAGAGCGTTTGGATCCTTGGCGGAGACGGATGGGCATTCGACATCGGCTTCGGCGGACTCGATCACGTCCTGGGCTCGGGAAAGAACGTCAACGTGCTCGTCCTCGATACCGAGGTCTACTCCAATACTGGTGGTCAGTCGTCCAAGGCAACACCGCGCGGCGCGGTTGCCAAGTTCGCCGCTGCTGGAAAGCCAAACAGCAGAAAAGACCTGGCGATGGAGGCTGTCAGCTATGGCTCCGTATATGTTGCGCAGGTGGCGCTCGGCGGCAACGACAGCCACGTCGTCAAGGCCTTCCAGGAGGCCGAGGCACATGAGGGGCCTTCGATCATCATCGCCTACGCGAGTTGCATCGCCCACGGCTACGACCTGGTGCACGGACTCGAGCAGCAGAAGCTGGCTGTTCAGTCCGGCTACTGGCCGCTGATGCGCTATAACCCGGCGTTGCGCGAAACCGGTAAGAACCCCTTCCAACTTGATTCCAAGGCGCCGTCCATCCGGCTCAAGGACTATGCCTACCGCGAGGCCCGTTACACCATGCTCGCGCGCAGCAATCCCGAACTGGCTGCCTCGCTGCTCAAGGAAGCACAGGACGATGTGGAGCGCCAGTGGCGCGTCTACTCTGCCCGCGCATCCATGCCGGGCCGTGGCGAGACACCCAACATCGCCCCTCAAGAGAAGCCTGAAGAAAAACTGGCAGCACCGCCTGCCGGAGGATCCAAATGATCGATGTTTCTACGAAATACCTGGGCCTGAATCTGAACGGGCCCATCGTAGTTTCCTCAACTCCGCTGTCAGAGTCGATCGAGAACGTGCGCCGCATGGAAGACGCGGGCGCGTCCGCCATCGTGCTCACCTCCTTGTTCGAGGAGCAGCTCGCGCTCGAATCGCGCACGCTCGACGAAGACCTGTCCCGCGGAACCGAGTCGTTTGCCGAGTCCCTTGCCTATCTGCCCGACCTGAACGACTATCGCATGACCCACGAGGTCTACCTCGACCATCTACGGCGGTGCAAAGAATGCGGTGAAGATTCCGATCCTCGCCAGCCTCAACGGAGCCACAACAGGCGGCTGGGTGCGTTTCGCCCAGGAGTCGGAGGAAGCCGGCGCCGATGCGATCGAGCTCAACACCTACGCACTCGCCACCGATCGCAGCCAGACTTCGTATGAGTTGGAAGCGCAGTTGCTCGAACTCGTCGAAAGCGTCTGTAACGCGGTCAAGGTGCCGGTTGCGGTGAAGCTATCGCAGTCGTTCACCAGTCTGCCGCACATGGCTGCCAAGCTTGAAGACGCGGGTGCGGCGGGAGTGGTTCTCTTCAATCGCTTCTATCAGCCTGACTTCGACATCGAGGCTCTGGAGGTGCGGCCCACCCTGCATTTCTCAACGCCGTCTGAATTGCTGCCTCGCCTGCACTGGGCTGCGATTCTCTACGGCCACCTCAACATCGACATCGCCATTACCGGCGGCGTGCACTCGGCTGAAGACGTGATCAAAAGCATCATGGCCGGCGGCAGCGTTGCCATGATGTGCTCGGCGCTGCACATTCACGGCATCGATCATATCGGCCGCGTCCTCTCTGACCTGCAGTACTGGCTGGAGAAGCGCGAATTCTCATCGCTTAGCGAAACGCGCGGCTGCCTCAGCCGGCGCTCCGTGCCCGATGTCTCGCCCTTCGATCGCGGCAATTACATCAAGACACTGAGTTCGTACAGCCTGCGCCAAACGGTTGCTGCATTCTGATCGGAAACTGAAAGAGTTTTCCTGAGTACTGACGGCGGCTGCATACTTCTGCAGTCGCCGTTGGCTTTCTTACGCCCCGCAACCGAACGCACAAGCAGGGCACCTTGGGATCATGCCCCTCGCCGAGCCGCTCTTTCGTAGAGATACTGCTTCCAGCTATCCGGCAACGCACTCAACTCGCGGGCTCTTTGCACCTGGCGAATATCCTCCGCGTCATACGCTTTCGCAACATAGAGGCGCGTGATGGTGGAAACTGAAATCGACTTTGGATCATGGCTCAGTCGAGTGATCTCGTCTCCCGCGCCAACCTCTCCCTCGTGCGTCACCGCCAGATAGAATCCTGTACGCCCGCTTGCGAGGAACCGCGAGACCATGTCATCTGAACCGAATCGGATGCCGAGTTTGTAGCAGGGAAGCCGCGGCTGGCTGACGACCACCTCCGCCGAACCGACCGCGAATTGGTCTCCGATATGGACTGTGTCCTCATTCAGGCCTTCAATCGTGAAGTTTTCCCCGAAGACACCCACGGGCAGCGAACGGCCCGGAAGTTCCGTTCTCCAATAGTCGTAGTGTTCGACGGGATAGCAATAGACGGCCTTGTGCTCACCGCCGTGGACCGACAGGTCCGACTGTTTATCCCCATCCAGATTAAGCTTCCGCAGTGCAACGCGGCCTTTTACTGGTTCCTTGAAAATAGACGTGGTCACCTTCGTCCCATGCCACGTGACTTCCTGGGGCAATCCGCAATTGAGGGATATCAGTTTCATGGTGGTCTTGGATTGGATGAGGCTCGGCATGTGCCAGGTTCGAAGAATTAGCGAAAAGGTCTCAGGACAGTTCTCTCCGGCGCGAATCTTTCCCAGGCGCGGAAAAACGAGCCGGCTCAGCGATGATACTTTCCGCCTGCACGCGATAGCATGGCAGGAAGGAGAAATTGCAATGCCAAAAGTCCGCGTCGCTGGATTTGGAGTTTCACTCGACGGGTTGAGTGCCGGCCCCGAACAGGGTGTCAACGATCCGCTCGGAAAGCGCGGCCCCGAAATCTTTCAATGGTTCTTTCATACAAAGACGTTTGGCGCCATGCACGGCCAACAGGGCGGATCAATCGACACAGACGACGAATTCGCGCGGCGTGCGATGGAAAACTTCGGCGCCTTCATTCTAGGCCGCAATATGTTCGGTCCCATTCGAGGACCTTGGATCGATGACAGCTGGAAAGGTTGGTGGGGTGACAACCCGGTCTACCATGCGCCGACGTATGTCCTGACGCACCATGAACGTGAACCTCTCGTAATGGAAGGTGGAACCACCTTTTACTTTGTCACCACCGGAATCCAGGAGGCTCTGCGGCTGGCGGTTCAGGCCGCTGGCGACAAAGATGTCAAGATCGGGGGCGGCGTATCGACTGTCCGGCAGTATCTGCAAGCTGGACTGATCGACTCGGTGCACCTCGCAGTTTCGCCCGTCTTTCTGGGTCGCGGCGAAGCCTTATTTCCTGGCATCGACCTGCCTGCTCTTGGATTCTCCGTGACCGAGCGGACGACAACCGAACACGCTACCCACATCGTACTTGAAAAACGATGAAGGACGAGCGCCAGCCGGTATTATTTGTGGGTAATGCCCCGAGGACGTCAATGATTCTGAAGCCACTTGCTGTGCTGCTATCTTCTGCTCTGATCGCATCCGCTACGCTGTCCTTTTCGCAGGCACCAGCGCACTACGAACCTACACTGGAGTCGCTGGACCAGCACCCGCTGCCGCAGTGGTACGCAGGCGCGAAGCTGGGCATCTTCATTCACTGGGGCTTGTACTCGGTGCCCGGCTGGGCCCCGCTCACGCATCCCGATCATGACTTCTCGTCGAACGATTACATCAAATACGACCCCTACGCGGAATGGTATTTGAACACGATGCGCATTTCCGGCTCACCCACGCAGGCTTACCAAAAGGAGCATTACGGCGCCGACTTCAACTACTACGACTTTTCGCAGACGTTCAACAGCGAATCGAAGAAGTGGGATCCCGACAAGATGGCCGCTATCTTCCGCGATGCCGGCGCGCGCTATGTGGTGCTGACCAGCAAGCATCACGAAGGATTCACGCTGTGGCCAAGCACCACGCCCAATCCAACTCCAAGCCTCAAGCCAAGCCAACTCCACGCCGAGCGTGACATCGTCGGCGAGCTGACCGCTGCGGTCCAGAAGAGTGGCATGAAGATGGGCCTCTACTACTCCGGGGGCTACGATTGGACCTTCAATACCGGCCCCATCCAGGTCAACACCGACTATGACGCGGTGAAACCGCAGAGTGACGCATACGGGAAGTATGCCTTCGCACAGATTCATGAGCTGATCGATCGCTATCATCCGGCGGTACTGTGGAACGACATCGACTGGCCGAAGACCGGCAATGCTCTTCAGGTCGAGGCCGACTACTACAACGCTCTGCCCGATGGCGTGATTGATGACCGCTTCGGCATCAAGCATTCCGACTTCACTTCGCCGGAGTACGAGAAACTCGACAAGATCAGCCCGAAGAAGTGGGAGGAGTGTCGCGGTCTCGGCCGCTCCTTCGGCTACAACCGCGCTGAGGGCGAAAAAGAAACCATCGCGCCGGGCGAACTGATCGCCTTGCTCGTAGACATTGTGAGCAAGAACGGTAATCTTCTGCTCGATGTAGGCCCCGAAGCCGACGGCACCATTCCGCCGGTGCAGATGGAGCGGCTGCTGGCGCTAGGCGCCTGGCTCAAGCAGAACGGTGAAGCCATCTACGACACGACGCCGTGGACGAAGGCAGCAGGGAAGTCTGCCGAGGGTGACGATCTGCGCTTCACGGTCAAGGGCGAGGATCTGTACGTGACCATCCTGGGGGATCCGAAAGCGAAGACGCTTACCATTCCAGACCTTTCGCCGAACAGCCAATTCTCCGCATCTCTTCGTACGCCGGAAATCTCCTTGCTGGGACAATCGGCGCCTCTGAAAGTGTTGGGATTGGACGGAGGCCTGAAGTTGGCTTTGCCCGCGAAGTTGCCGGGACAGTATGCCTATGTCGTGAGGGTGCGCAAGTTCGCGACGCTGCAGCTTTCACATCAAGGGTGATTCGGCCGCAACCAGAAATCGCAACACGGTTTCCTCGAGTGCTTTTTGTGCCGCCGGCAGCGCTACTTCAACTGCTTCGCTGAACCCTTCGCGCAACTCCAGTGATGCCGCACCGACGGTCAGTAGCAGGGAACTGCGTGGCATAACGCCGTAAAGCTGTTTGCTCAACGCGAGCAATTGGCCCGCTTCCAGATGATGTGTTCCAATTTTTGAATCAACGCCCGCTGGATCGACCGGCCTGGTGCGTACAAGACCTGCTTCGCAGTCTGTCGCGCAGTCGACAAAGATCACCGATTCAGCCTGGGCAACTTCTTCCACCATCTCCGGAGTCCACTGATGATCGCAAAGCACGCGGACGCGCGGATCATGGCGCCATCGCTCTTCGGCCCACTGCGCAAGAAACGGCCCGACGCCGTCATCCTCGCGCAACGTATTCCCGCAAGCGAGAATGAGACATCGGGCCGCAAGAGTCATGCTGTCATCGTACTCAGCGAATGACTTGATCGACAACTTCGCCGTCAGCCGACATTAAGGTCATCGCCAGCGGCATTTGCCCAAACGCATGTGTCGAACAGCTCAGGCACGGGTCGAAGGTTCGGATGACAGCCTCGACGCGGTTCAAAGCGCCCGCGCTGAACTTACCGTCTTTTACATAAGCCTTAGCCGCCTGCAGGACGCCTTTGTTCATGGCATTGTTGTTGTGCCCGGTGGCGACTACCAGGTTGGCCCATGTGATCAGTCCGTTCTCGTCCACCTTGTAGTGATGGCTGAGTGTGCCGCGCGGCGCTTCGATCTGTCCGGCGCCTTCCAGGCGGTTGACGCCCGCCGTCGCGCGCACATGCGTATCAAGAATCTGCGGGTCGGCGAGGATCTGCTCGATCTTCTCGATGCCGTAGAGTGCCTCAACCAGCCGCGCATGATGGTAGAAGAACGAGCTCTCCACTGGACCGGAAGCGAGCTGTTTGAATTCAGAGAGTTCCTGGTCCGCTTTGGGCGTCCCCATACTCTTGACGATATTCAGCCGTGCCAACGGGCCCACGCGATAGCTGCCCTCGGGATAGCCCAGCGGCTTGTAGTAAACGAACTTGGTATAGCTGTAATTCTCGACGGCTTCCCCGATAACCTCGGTGAAGCGCTGTGCCGTAATGCCGTCTTCGATGATGTCGCCCCCGGGGCCGATCAGCCTCAGTGCCCCGTCGTTGAATTCGATGGACTCGTCTTCGTTGATCAGGCCCAGGTAGTTCGACGGAAAATTAGCGAAGACAGAAATCTCCTGCTGGAAGCGGTCGGCGATCTGCTTGTAAGCAGCCAGCGCAAGGCTCACATTGGCATAGGCCTCAGGAAGCATGGCAAGCATCTCGTCGCGCTTGGCCGCGCTCAACGGCTCCGTCACACCGCCGGGTACCACCCATCCGGTGTGGATGCGTTTCGTTCCGAGAAGCTCGATGATGTGTTGGCCAAACCTGCGCAGGCCGATTCCTGCGCGGCCAAGCTCAGGCCGTGCGGCGGCAACGCCGAAGATGTGCCGCTGCGCAGGATCGGACTCCATCCCAAGCAGCAGGTCCGGAGAGGAGAGATGGAAAAAGCTCAGCGCGTGCGACTGCACCATCTGCGCCAGGTTGAGAACGCGGCGCAACTGTGCGGCGGTATGCGGAATGCGCACCGACATGATGGCTTCGCACGCCTTGGCCGAGGCCAGCAGGTGCGAGACGGGGCAGATGCCGCAGATGCGCGCTGTGAGGGCGGGCATCTCGTAGAAAGGCCGGCCCTGGGAGAACTTCTCGAATCCGCGCACCTGGGTTACATGAAAGTGCGCGTCTTCCACCTCGCCCTGCGCGTTCAGCTGGATGGTGATCTTGCCATGTCCTTCCAGGCGGGTTACCGGATCAATCGTGATGGTCTGCGTCATAAGTGAACTCCTTCGGGGATCAGGCTCCAAAGCGGGTAAGGGCTGGAATATCCAGCGGCTCACCGGTAATCAGCGCCGACAGCGCCGTGTGGAAAGTGTCGGCAGAAGGCGGGCACCCTGGCAGGAAAACGTCCACCTTCACAAATTCATGAATGGGCCGCACGATCTTCAGAAGTTTCGGCACCACGACGCAGGGAATCTGCTTTTGGATCGTCGCGTTTTCGAAGTATGCGCGATCGAGAATCGCTTCCGGACCAATGGGATTGCGCATCGAAGGAACGTTGCCCGTGATGGCGCAGTCGCCCATTGCGATCAGCATCTTCGAGTGTGCGCGGATCTTTTTGATTTTCTTCTCGTCATCGACCGAAGCCACCGCGCCTTCGACGAGGGCGATGTCGACATTGTCCGGAAACTCTTTCGTGTCCACGATGGGGCTGTAGACCACGTCGACGAGCGCGGCCAGTTCCAGAAGTCTTTCGTCCATGTCGAGGAACGACATGTGGCAGCCGGAGCATCCGTCCAGCCAAGCCGTTGCCAATCTCAGTTTGCTCATTGCGCTTCCCTCATCTGGTTCAGGTAAGGCAGAAAATCTGGATATTTGGGATGGTCGGAGCCTATCTTGCTCTTGTCGAATAGCGCTCCGGTGGGGCAAACTTGTACGCACTTGCCGCAGCGCGTGCAACCGGATTTTCCCCAGTCCTCATGCAGGTCGGTGATGACCATGGAGTTGATGCCGCGGCCCATCACGTCCCATACGTGCGCGCCTTCAATCTCGGCACAGACGCGTACGCAGCGGGTGCACAGGATGCAGCGATTGTGGTCGACGGTGAAGCGCTCGTGCGACGCGTCAACCGTAAGTTCGGGATTGCGATAGGGCAGGCGCACATGCGTCAGGCCTTGTTCCTGCGCCATCGTCTGCAGGTCGCAATGACCGTTTGACACGCAGACGGAGCAGACATGATTCCGTTCGGCGAAGAGCAGTTCCAGAATGGTGCGGCGATGCTTCTTCAGCCGCTCTGTGTCTGTGGTGACTTCCATGCCTTCGAAGACGCTGGTGACGCAGGCCGGAAACAGTTTGTTGTTGCCTTTGATCTCAACCACGCACAGGCGGCAGGCACCCACGTCGGTGAGGCCGTCGAGGTGGCAGAGCGTCGGAATATAAATGTCGTTTTCCTTCGCCACTTCCAGGATGGTCTGCCCGGCGCGCGCGCTGACTTCCTGTCCGTCGATCAGCAGTGTTTTTACGCCAACACTTTCGCTCATGCCAATACCTCCACGGGAGCTTCGATTGCGGTGGTGGCTCCAGCGATGTTGCAGACGCCGGCCGGGCACCGTTTGTGTACGATGTGCTCGATGTACTCGTTCTTGAAGTAGCGCAGCGTGCTGAGCACCGGGTTGGGCGCCGTCTGTCCAAGGCCGCAGAGACTGGTTTCCTTCACCGTGGCGCAGAGATCGACCAGCAACTCAAGGTCGGCCATGGTTCCGGAGCCTTCGCAGATGCGGGTAAGCAGCGTGTACATCTGGGCGGTGCCGGCGCGGCAGGGAATGCACTTGCCGCAGGACTCCGTCATGCAGAACTCGATGAAGAAGCGAGCCACGTTGACCATGCAGGAGGTATCGTCCATCACGATCATGCCGCCCGAGCCCATGATGGAACCAACCGCGACCAGGGCGTCGTAGCTGACGCCGATGTCGAGCATCTCCGCCGGTAGACAACCGCCGGAAGGGCCGCCGGTTTGCACGGCTTTGAAGGTGTGTCCGTCCGGTACACCGCCGCCGATGACTTCGATAATCTCGCGGAGCTTGATGCCCATAGGCACTTCAACCAGGCCGGTGTTGGTGATTTTGCCCGTGAGTGCGAATACCTTCGTACCCTTGCTGCGGGCCGATCCCATGCTCGCGAACCATTTGCCGCCCGTTGCGGATGATGGGTGCGATGTTGGCGAATGTCTCCACGTTGTTAATAAGCGTAGGTTTGCCCCATAGGCCGCTGACCGCCGGATACGGCGGCCGGGGCCTGGGTGTGCCGCGTTTGCCTTCGATCGATGCGATGAGCGCTGTTTCTTCGCCGCAGACAAAGGCGCCGGCGCCGAGACGGATCTCCACATCGAAGTTGAAGGCCGTGTTGCCGATGTTGTTGCCGAGCAGGCCGCGCCGGCGCGCATCGCGCAGCGCAGCCGTCAGGCGGGCAACCGCCAGGGGATACTCTGCCCGCACATAGATATATCCCTTGCTGGCGCCAACCGCGTAGGCCGCGATGGCCATGCCTTCAATTACCCGCTGCGGATCGCTTTCAAGAACGCTGCGATCCATAAACGCGCCGGGGTCGCCTTCGTCGCCATTGCAGATCACGTACTTCAAATCGCCCGATGCCTTGGCAACGGTGCCCCACTTGAGCCCAGTCGGATATCCACCGCCGCCACGACCACGGAGGCCGCTTGCGGTGATCTGGTGAACGACCCCATTGGGTGTCATATCGGTAATCGCCGTGAGGAGGGCCCGGTAACCGTCGCGGGAGATATAGTCGTCGATTTTTTCCGGATCGATGTGACCGGAGTTCTCCAGAACCACGTGAACCTGCTGATCAAAGTGCTCGCGAAGGTCGCACTGCAGCGAAACCACCGGTTCGCCGCCGAGACTGTTCACGACGGCTTCAGCGTTTTCTGCCTTGACATGCTGGTAAAGCGTTTCTTCGGGATCAACCAAAACCAGCGGCCCGGCAGCGCACAATCCCATGCATCCGGTGCGGCGCACAAATGCCCTTTTGCCAGAGGCTGTTACCGCACTGGTCAGCGCATCTCTCAGCTTGTCGGAGTGCTGACTTAAGCAGCCCGTGCCCATGCAGACATTGATCTCATGGTCAAACTTCGCATTTTCGGTGCGAACGGATTCAGCGATCTGGTCAAGCTCTTCGAGTGTCATTCGACCGCCCACCTTTCCAGTTGTTCGAGCATGGGTTCGGCAATCATCTGACCTTGCAGTTCACCGTCGGTCAACACCACGGGTGCGCGACCGCAGGCTCCGACGCAACGCGCCGTCATCAGGCTGATTTTGCCGTCCTTGGTCGTCTGGCCCTGCGAGATGCCCAGCCGCTTTTCGGCGGCGGCCACCAGCTTGTCGGTGCCCTTGATGTAGCAGGCCGTTCCCGTGCAGATGGTCATGGTGTGTTTGCCGGGCGGCTTCAGGCTGAAATAGTGATAAAACGTCACAACCCCATAAGCTTGGCTCAGCGGCACCCGCAGCGACTTTGCGACAAACCGGATCGCGTCGTCGTCAAGATACCCGAATGCAGATTGCGCGGTGTGGAGCGTTTCGATCAGCGCGTGGCGGGCAAATCCATTCTTGCGCATGGTGCCGTTCACGATCTTCCAGCGTTTGTCATCGCTGGGCAGCGGTGGTGGTGTGAAAGCGGGCACAAATCCCTCCAGACATTGATGGCGAAGCACTTAACGTTCCACGCTCCGCTCTCTGTCTGGCCTTGTTTTACCCCCGGGAGCATACGATTGACGGTGACCACGGTCACTCGGTTCTGAAACTGTTTCACAAGCTGGAACAATCGTCGGAAATGGGAGGAAGCGCCGGGATTCCGGGGAGGACGGGTTGCTGCTCAGCCGAGGGCCGGAAGCCGATCGGAGATGCCAAAAAGGAAGATCAACCCGATGGCGCAGCTATATACCGCGCCGGTCCACGCAATTACATAATAGAAGCGCGGATGACGTCCGCCTGCGTTAAAAGCGCCGCCCAGCGAAGCCGTCATCAGCGCATTCATGGCGACGAGCCCGACGGCAAACGCGCCCAGACCCAGCATCCCCCGGGAGGTGCCGCCAAGATTCGCCGTCAGGAAGAAGAGCGCAAGTTGGCTGGGCGTTTCCGCGCCCACTCCATGCAGGATGCCGATCACGAAGACCGACTTGCCGTTGTACATCCACTGAAACCGCTCCGGCTTCGGAGCCGCCGGGTTCCAGATGCGACGCACATGCCACGCCATCCACAGCACGCCATTGATGGCGATGGCCAGGCGACTCTCGATGCGGCCGTGCCGGTGTCCGTGCGCGTCCTTGCGCAGGATGCCGGCCACCACGCCAATGCCGAGAACGATCAGCGTCAGTCCGATCAGCCGCTCCGTCCAGTGATCCAGACCCTCCGGCAGTCCAAGATGCAGCTGCAGCACGACGATGCCCAGCGCCACTACGGTAAACGCGTGGCCCAGGGCATAGGTCACTCCCAGCCGCAGCCCGCTGCGCCAGTTTTTCTGAACGGCTGTGATGTCCGAGATGGCGGCCAGGTGGTCGTAGTCGAACCCGTGCTTGAGCCCCAGCAAGAGGCACGAGCCGAGGGCGGCCATCAGTTTCCAGTCGCTCAAAATCGGTGTCACAGGAGCCCAGTATAGTGCAGGTTTAGGATGGCTGGCGCGTTCATTCGTCACCCGGCTTCAGTGGCACCGGCCTTTCGGGCCTTCCTGAAACCTGTTCTATCTGGCCTGCGCTTGCTTGTCTGGAATCAGCTGAAGCTGATAGTTCGAATAATCAATCTTGACCGTCGTCTGCCCTAGCAGCGCGCTGCCTGAGACAGCTTGGGCATGGGTGGCCATCGGCAACGCGTCCATTTCATCGTATTGGCGCGAGACCTCCGCGGCACTTGCCAGAAAAAAGGCGCTTTTCGAAGCGGTTCCCTTCAATTGCACGATCGCGAAGTCCTGCGCATCCACCCAGATTCTTCCTTTAAAGAGATATTCACTTTTATGTCTCGGCGTAATATCCAGCACCAGGCAGTCTCTGCCATTCAGGCGATCCCTGGGACTCGCATCGAGCTTCATCTCGTAATTCGTACTGTCGATGAGCGCCGTTTCCACATTGCCGGGCTGGCTCATCCGCTTCTCGTTGTCCAGCAGAGTAAGGAGCACTTCGTTGCGCCATAGGGAAGAGCCGCTCTGCGAGACGATTTCATATCTCTTGCCGATCTCCCGAGTGTAGGTGGTCTTCACCAGCATCTCCGCAGACGGATGCGCTTCATCCTTCCCGCGAAAGACCGCGTAATGTTCTGTGACGGTGTACCCGGCCAGCCGATCTATCCGGCTATGCACCGAGGCATCGACGCCCCGCACCACACTGCCGACATCCGGTAGCTGGTCGGCTATCGATCGACTGGGGGCGAAAGCAGAGAGAGCCAGAAAGACAAGTATGAATTTGGCGAATAACAGTCGCCGCTGTTGCATCATGATCAGATTCTTTCATGCAGGATGGATTCACTGGACCCATCCGTTGAATGTGTGTGCGGGTGTGGACAGCCGCACAGTATTTGACGGAAATCGCTCTCAAACAGAACGAGCATCCGGAATTTCTCCCGGATGCTCGTTCCCTTTCGCAACACACCGTGATTTAGCGCGAAGCCGATTCAGCCCGGGCGCCGCGCACGGCTGCGAGGAACGCGTGGGCCTGCGGAGGCGGAGGAACCGATCCGGTCAGAACCGAACGGAAGGTGACATCCGGACCGTACACGGTCTTCATCGAGTCCTCGTCCGGCCGCACGGAGGCGCCCGAAAGAGTCAATCCGGCAAAGGCGCCTTTGGCGCGTGAGTAGGTCAGGATCTCGGCATTCATCTTCCAATCCGTATCCGCAGATGCGTGACGGCCCACCGGGCCTGCCGCCGCAGAAGCGTCGGCGCCAATTTGGAACTTGCTGGCAAGCAAGTGTTTCATGCCTTCATCGTTCTGGATGATCATCACGAGGTCCACGCCCTCGACGCCGATCTGCAGGCCCCAGCTTCCACCCGTAATCGCGAAGAATGCCGGCGCGCTCCAACCATTGCCCGTACGGCAGGTCGCAACGCCTCGGCCGCCCTCGGCGCCGAACACGAATCCGCCCTTCACCATGTGAGGAACAACGGCTACGCACTTGGCATGCTCCATGACTTCCTCAGGAATTCCTTTATCGGGAGCTGCCATAACCTCATGTAGGACCGCTGCGGCCTTGTCGAGCCGATCGGTAGTGTCGTGTTTATCCTGCTCAGCTGCACACGTCATGGCTGCGAGCCCGAATACCGCGAGCGTCATCATAATTTTCTTCATATCATTCACCTTTTCGCATTGAGCTGCCGGGACACCTTCAAATGGCCCTCGGGAGTTGGGGGAGGAAACTAATTTCTCGATTATTCTTGTTGCGCAATGACAAGCGCAGTTACAGACCCGCGTGCACATTGAAATCGTGCACATTGAATACTGCTGATCAATTGGAGCAAAGGATGGACGTTTTGGTTGCCCCCCAACAGCTTTTCTGCGCCGCGAAAGGGCCCGAAGTTTCTGTAAGCCTTTGATTTGCGCATGGACTATCCTTGAATCCGAGGCGCCGCTTTTTGACCTTCTCCCCATATCCAACACCGCAATCTCCTCCTCTCTTTGAACGGAGAAGGATTCGCGTCCGTGGAGTGGTCCAGGGAGTTGGCTTCCGTCCCTTCGTCTACCGCCTAGCAACTGAGGAGAACCTCGCGGGCTTCATCGGCAACGACACCGACGGCGTCATCATCGAGATCGAAGGACCGGCAGCACGTATTCAGGTCTTTCTTTCACGGCTCACGGCGGAAACTCCGCCGCTGGCGCGGATTGACTCCGTTACCGAGAGCGATCTCGCGCCGACCGTGCGAAACCGGCTTTCGCATTGTGGCCAGCGAGGTACTGGGCCGAGTCGGCACCGGGATCCCCGCCGACGCAGCCACCTGTGCCGATTGCCTGCGTGAGCTGCTCGATTCCGCCGATCGCCGCTATCGCTATCCCTTTCTGAACTGCACCAACTGCGGGCCCCGCTTCACCATCACACGCCGAATCCCTTACGACCGCCCGCAGACCTCAATGGCCAAATTCCCGATGTGCCCCGAGTGCCAGGCCGAGTATAACGATCCGCTCAACCGCCGCTTTCACGCACAACCCAATGCCTGCTGGCGCTGTGGTCCGCATGTCTGGCTGGAGTTACCGGACGGTTCGCCCATTCAATCAGCCGATCCGGTTGCTGAGACCATCGAACGGCTTCTCCGCGGCGAAATCATGGCCATCAAAGGCATTGGCGGATTCCATCTGAGCGTGGATGCGACCAGCGAGGCTGCCGTCACGCGTCTTCGCCAGCGCAAACACCGCTACGGCAAGCCGCTCGCCGTCATGGTCCGCGATCTCATCGCAGCTCGCGTCCTCTGCCGATTTGACTCCTGCGGAAGAATCCCTTCTGCAGACATCCGCGCACCCCATCGTGCTGGCGCAAGCGCGCAGCCCCAACGGAATTGCGCCCGCAGTCGCACCGGGCATTCCGTGGCTGGGGATTTTCCTGCCCTACGCGCCCTTGCAACATCTGCTTTTCGCAGATTCCCGCGTAAACGCGCTGGTAATGACCTCCGCAAATCTCAGCGAAGAGCCCATCGCTATCGATAACGACGAAGCCCGCACCCGCCTCGCAGCCATCGCCGACGCTTTCCTCATGCACGACCGCGAGATCCTACAGCGCTGCGATGATTCCGTCGTTGCGCTTGTCGATAGCGGGCCGCAGATCATCCGACGTGCGCGGGGTTTTGTTCCACTCGCTGTGCCTCTGCCGCTCGAAGCCCCGCCGCTACTGGCTGTCGGGGGCCACCTGAAGAACGTATTCGCCTTGGCTCGCGGCAGGTTCGCCTATCAGAGCCAGCACATTGGCGATCTTGAGAACGCGACAAGTCTGGGGTTCTTCGAAGAATCGCTGCACCACTTGATGCACACCTTTGAAATCGAACCGCAGACCGTCGTGCACGACCTGCACCCCGGCTACCTCTCCACAAGCTGGGCAAAACAGTGGGCTGGCGATCGCGGTCTGCGCCTCATCGGCGTGCAGCATCACCATGCGCACATTGCAGCCTGTATGGCTGAGCATGCACTTGTAGGTCCCGTGATCGGTCTCGCTCTCGATGGAACCGGTTATGGATCGGACGGCCGCATCTGGGGCGGGGAAGTATTGATCTGCGGCCTCGACAAATTCGAACGCTTTGCCCATTTGGATTACGTCCCGATGCCCGGCGGAGACGCGGCCGTTCGTGAACCCTGGCGTATGGCCTTCGGTCACCTTGTCGCCGCCGGATTTGATGCCACTGACCCCGCCATTCTTAAACTTCTCGGCGCGACTGAGCGCGAAGCACGCATCCTCGCCCGCATGATCGAACGCGGAGTGAACACGCCGCTTACGTCGAGCTGCGGCCGCCTCTTCGACGCGGTTGCCGCCGTGGTTTTGCATCGCCGCGAGGTCGACTACGAGGCGCAGGCAGCGATTGAACTCGAAGGCGTCGCTGTCAATCGCCCTTCGAACTCAGGTGCCGCTCCAGTATCAGGCGAAACTGCTCGGTGGCGATTGGAACCGCCGCGAGCCGGTGCGCATCAGTGTAGCTCCGCTCTGGCGCGCGATTCTCGCCGATCTCGCTGCAGGCATCGAAGTGCCGGAGATTGCGACGCTCTTTCATGCGGTCCTTGCCAGGCCTTTGTGCAGGCCGCGGAGCGCGCTCGCGTCGCTACGGGGATTCAGCAGGTCGCGCTCTCCGGCGGATGCCTGCACAACCGACGTCTTGCCCGACTGCTCCGCTCCAGCCTCGAGGCGCAGGGCTTTGCAGTTTTCCAGCATCGCAAGGTGAGTCCGGGCGATGGCGGACTCAGTTACGGACAGGCAATCGTTGCTGCGTCCGTCTTGTACAGTGAAAGTACTCGTTAATCACTCACAAGGATTGAACCCATGACGATCCGCGGAATTATCTGGGTGGTACTGTTAGCCCTTGGGGGAATTCTGAGCGCCGGGGTCAGCGTCTTTGGCCTCATCGCCGCCATCCGCATCGACCTGCGCGAGGACACCCTGCTTTGCCTTCTTTACTGCGGCCTGCCTGCACTCTGCCTGCCGGTCTTCGTGTTTGTGCGCCCGCCGCGCCGTGCCGCCTTTTTGCTTTCGTTGATGGCCCTTACCTATCTGGGGGCCTTCTCAGCGCTTAACTGGCGCACTTGTTCCGAACTTGGCTATTGCCAAAGTCTTCTTGCGACGGTCATGCAGACATTGAGCACAAACAGGGTTCTGGCATATTTCGGCGTCGTCATCGCGAGTCTTCTCGCGCAGTTGGCCGACGACCAATCATCGCTTTGGCAGGGCAGATAACTATCCTGAAAGCTTTACCAGCTGCTCGGCCTCAATCTTCGGTCCGAGAATCGAGATGCGCGGAATGCGGCCCCGCACCATCGCGACTTCGTCGCAGCGATGCAGGCGAGGGCAGTTCTGGCAATCCTTGAAGATCTTATCGGGCAACTCCGTCTTGTCTTCCACGGTGCGAAACCCATACTTGAAAAAGAAGTCGGGAATCCGCGTGAACAGGCATACCGACTGGATGCCGTGTTCCTCTGCCTCTTCAATCAATGCGCCCAGAATGCGCCCACCCGCGCCTTGTCCCTTGGCTTCAGGTTTCACCACGATCGAGCGCACTTCGCATAAATGCGGCCCATAAAAATGCAATGCGCCGCAGCCCTGAAAAACGCCTCCATCTGACTCAGCCACCGTAAAGTCGCGCACATTTTCGCAAATTTCCGCGAACGAGCGCTTCAGCAGGGTGCCATCGCCCGAAAGCGAATTGACAAGGTCGTAAATATTGGTGGCATCGCGAAGCAGAGCCTTACGCACCAGCATGGACCACCTCCGGTGCATTCGACTTCTTCAACGCCGCTACTCGACTTGCGGTTTCGCGTAATGCCGTCGTCACGCGATCGGTCGCGGTTCCGCCGATCACGTCGTGGCAATCGAGCGTAGCCTCAAGAGTAATGGCTGCATAGAAGTCATCACCAAACTCGCTGCCAAATTGCCGCAGTTCGTCCATGCTCAATTCGCCCAGTTCCACACCCTTCTCCAGTGCAAAGCGAACTGCATTGCCGATCTTTTCATGCGCGGTGCGGAAGGGAACACCCTTGTGCACGAGATAGGTCGCCCCGGCCATCGCATTCAGATAGCCTGTCTGCGCCGCCTCCCGCATGCGGGCGAAATTGAACTCGAGCGCGGCCGTAAACCGCGCCACCAGCGCCAGCATGGGCGCGACAAACTCAACCTGAAACGCGGGCTCCTGTGTCTCCTGCATATCCTTGTTATAGGCCAGGGGTAATCCCTTCAATTGCAGAGTAACCGCTTCTGCCGCGCCGTGAATGCGCCCGACCTTCGCGCGAATCAACTCGGTCAAGTCCGGGTTCTTCTTTTGCGGCATCGCGCTCGACCCCGTTGAGAAAGCCTCCGGCAGAATGACGAATCCAAACTCCGCCGTCGCAAACAGCGTGATCTCCTCTGCAAACCGGCTGAGATGCAAGCCGACAACCGTCAGCGCCTGCAGATACTCAAGGATGAAATCCCTGTCGCTGGTTGCGTCCATGGAATTGGCGGTCGGAGCGATGAATCCCAACTCGCGCGCCGCAATTGTACGATCCAGTTTGAGCGTTGCCCCGGCCACGGCGCCCGAGCCAAGCGGAGAATAATTGAGCCGCGCGGAGCAGTCTTTCAAGCGATCAGCATCGCGCAGAATCATCTCGACGTACGCCAGCATCCAGTGCGCCGCGAGCACAGGCTCAGCCCGTTGCATATGCGTGTAGCTTGGTATTACAGCATCGCCTGCCTTTTCCGCCTTCTTCAGCAGCGCTTCGGCCCATTTGGCCAGTGCCTCAACCAGCTGTTCGATTTGGGCTCGGACATACAGTCGCAGGTCTGTTGCGATCTGTTCGTTGCGCGAGCGCCCCGTGTGCAGTTTTCGTCCCAGTGTGCCGACCCGCTCCACGAGAGACAACTCGACAAAATGATGAATATCTTCCGCAACCGGATGGTTGCGCACACGCTCTGCACCTTCGGCTGTGCCGAATTCTTTTGCAATTGCATCCAGCGCATTGCGAAGATCCTTCAGTTCAGTCGCAGTCAATATGGCTGCGGCGGCCAGGGCAGATGCATGCGCCTTGCTGGCGGCAATCTCGTGCACGAGAAGCCGCCAGTCAAACACGATAGAGCGCTGCCACTGCTCGAATTCAGTATCCAGCGGCTCGCGAAAGCGGCCGGACCACATCTTCCCGGATTGTTGTTTGTTCGACATTGCGCTAAGCGTTCTTTTCTTTACTGCTGTTCAGCTGAGGCATTTCCGCACCTTTGCTCAGGGTGAGGAGGCCGGTTTGGGCGTAGGTGAGAAGCTTTGCACGTGTATCCGTAATGTCCAGATTGCGCATCGTGAGCTGGCCGATGCGATCGCGCGGAGAGAATGCGGAATCAGTCTTCTCCATGCTGAGGCGCTCGGGGTGGAATGTGAGATTGGGCGACTCAGTGTTCAGGATCGAATAGTCGTTGCCGCGCCGCAACTCAAGCGTGACCTCGCCCGTGATAGGCCTGGCGACCCAGCGCTGCGCGGATTCCCGCAGCATGATGGCCTGGGAGTCGAACCAGCGGCCCTGGTAAAGCAGGCGGCCGAGCTTCCGGCCATTGTCGCGGTACTGCTCGATGGTGTCCTCATTGTGAATGCCGGTGATGAGGCGCTCGTAGGCGATGTACAGCAGAGCGAGGCCCGGAGCCTCGTAGATGCCGCGGCTCTTGGCCTCAATGATGCGGTTCTCGATCTGGTCCGACATGCCGAGGCCATGCCGGCCCCCGATGCGGTTGGCTTCGAGCAGCAGGGCAACAGGATCATCGAATCTCTTGCCGTTGAGAGCCACCGGGAAGCCCTCTTCAAAGCGGATCACAACCTCTTCGCGGCGGACCTCGACGTCGTCCCGCCACGAGGCGGCGCCCATGATCGGATCGACAATCCTGATCGACGAAGAAAGATGCTCCAGGTCCTTGGCTTCGTGAGTTGCGCCCAAAATGTTGGAGTCGGTGGAATAGGCTTTCTCGGCTGACATCTTATACGCGAAACCTGCCCGCTCCATGAAGGCCGACATTTCGGCGCGGCCGCCCAACTCGTCGATGAAAGCGGCGTCGAGCCAGGGCTTGTAGACCTTGAGATCGGGATTGACAAGCAGGCCATAGCGATAGAAGCGTTCAATGTCGTTGCCCTTGAAAGTGGACCCGTCGCCCCAGATGTTGACGTCGTCCTCCTTCATGGCTGTCACCAGCATGGTGCCGGTGACGGCGCGGCCGATGGGGGTGGTGTTGAAGTAGGTAATGCCGGCAGTGCTGATGTGGAAGGCGCCGGCCTGCAGCGCCGCGATGCCTTCGCGGACGAGGGGTCCACGGCAGTCGATCAGGCGGGCTTTTTCGGCGCCGTATTCGAGAGCCGCGCGCGGAATGGCTTCGTAATCGGTTTCATCAGGCTGTCCGAGGTTCGCTGTATAGGCATAGGGGAGCGCACCCTTCTGCTTCATCCAGTGCAGAGCAGCGGAGGTGTCGAGCCCGCCGGAGAAGGCAATGCCTACCTTCTGGCCGATGGGCAATGATTCGAGAATTACAGACATGCTTGCGGAACCTCAGAAGCAGTGAACAGTGAACAGGGGACAGTGATCAGTTTGTCCTTGCTCAGATCGCTGCTGACGCTGAACTTCAAACTCAGTTTTCGAATAGCAAACTTCGCACAACAACGCATCTGTGGATCTCGGCGTTGTCCCATGTTCACTGTGCACTGTTCACTGTCCACTGAACTTCTCCACGTTCGGCAATCCGCCCAGCAACAGCAGCAACAACGCCTTCTGCGCATGCATGCGGTTCTCAGCCTGGTCGAACACAATCGACTGCGGCCCGTCCAGCACCGCATCGGTGACCTCGGCATTGCGCCTTGCCGGCAGGCAATGCATGAAGACTGCATTCGGAGCAGCCTTCGACATCAGCGCTTCGTTCACCTGGAAGGGCCTGAAGATCGGTGCGCGCTTGGTCGACTCGTGCTCCATGCCCATGCTTACGCATACATCGGTGTAGATAGCGTCCGCGTTTTCAGCAGCGGCCTGCGGATCCTGCGTCAGCTTCAGTTCGCAGTTGTTCTGCTCTGCAATTTCGCGTGCCTTGGTCACAATCTCGATGTCGGGGGAGTAGCCGCGCGGCGTTGCTACCGTCACATTCGCGCCGAGTTGAGCGCCCGTCAACATCAGTGAGTGGCATACATTGTTGCCGTCGCCCACGTAGGTAAAGTTCAAACCTGCCGCGGTGCCAAAATGTTCTTCCAGCGTCATAAAGTCCGCCAGCGCCTGGCAGGGATGTTCGAAATCCGACAGCGCATTGATCACGGGCACGCGCGAATTCACTGCCATCTCGGTGATGGTGTCATGTGCATAAGTCCGCAACACAATCACATCGACCCAGCGCTCCACGTTGCGCGCAACGTCGGCAACTGCCTCGCGCTCGCCGAGAGGGGAGCCGGTCTGGTCGACAAAAATTGCGTTGCCTCCCATCGTGTTGATGCCTGTCTCAAATGCCAGCCGCGTACGCAAGCTCGCCTTCTCAAACATCAGCACCATCTGCTTTGCATCCAGCGCGTGCCGATACTCGCGCGGATTCAGCTTCACGTCGTGGCCGAGCTTTACGATCGCGCGCACTTCGCTGCTCGAGAGGTCCGCGATCGAACACAGATCTTCTCCTGCCAGCCGCGCTGCTGCGGACAGGATGTCTTCGTCCTTTTGCACCGGAACCGCCGGCTTCCGGCGCTCCATGGTTGCTCTGCTAGCCACGGCTGTTTCCTCCTGCGTTCTGATGTGCGGCGCTCACAGCCGCGGCCTTCTCGGTAAAGATTTCGTCTAGTGCCTTGATAGCTTCATCCACATGCTTGCGCTCGATTACGTAAGGCGGCAGGAAGCGAAGCACCGTGTCGCTGGTGCAGTTGATCAGGATGTGCCGCTTCAGCATCTCGGCAACGGTCAGTTTTGCCAGGTCCGCGGAGTCGAGCTCAGCCGCCAGCATCAATCCCTTGCCGCGAACATCCTTGATGCATTCGTGCTTCTTTGCCAACCCGCGCAATTGCGCCTGAAAGTAGTCGCCGACTTCGGTCGCATGCTTGAGCAAGCCTTCGTTTTCGATTGCATCGATCACTGCGATCGCCACCGCGCACGCCAGCGGTCCGCCGCCGAACGTCGTGCCGTGCATGCCTGCGTGAATCGCCCGAGCCGCCTCTTCCGTGCAAAGAATCGCGCCGAGCGGAATACCGCCCGCAATCGGCTTTGCCAGAGTGGTCACATCCGGCTGGATCCCGTAATGCTGGTAGCCGCACCACTTGCCCGTGCGACCCATTCCCGCCTGGATCTCATCGACGATCAGCAACGCGCCCGTCGAGTCAGCCAGCTTGCGCGCCTCGGCAAAAAACTCCTGCGTCAGCGGACGAATGCCGCCCTCACCCTGGATCGACTCCACCAGAATGGCGCAAACATCATTGGAAAATTTCGCGCGCAGGTCGGCGACGTCGTTGAACTTCACAAACTCCACGCCCGGAACAGCCGGCGCAAAGGGTTCGCGATACTTTGCCTTGTATGTCGTCGACATCGACCCGTAGGTGCGCCCGTGAAAGCTCTGTTCCAGTGCCAGGAACTTCGTCCCGATCTGCTTGCCTTCGCTGCGCAGTAGCCCCGCATGTGCCCGCGCCAGCTTCAACGCACCCTCCCATGCCTCGGTGCCGGTATTTGAAAAGAACACGCGGTCCATGCCCGTGCGCTCCGTCAGCCGCAGCGCCAGTTCCGCCTGCCCCTCGTGGTAGAAGAGGTTCGACGTGTGAATCAGCGCACGGCTCTGGTTTACGATGGCGCGCTCAATCGCGGGATGCCCATATCCAAGCGCATTTACGCCAATGCCGCTCAGCAGGTCGAGATACTTCACACCGGTCTCATCAACCAGGTGCACGCCCTCTCCGCGAACAAACAGGATCGGGTTCCGCTCGTAAGTCTGCAGCAGCAACTTCGACTCTGCTGCACGAATTTGATCAAGCTTCGTCAATGCACTCACTCCTAGGCCACCATCACTTCAGTGCCGTGGGCTACGCGGCTGCTGCACAGGTCGGGAAGGGAACCGGCCGCCTCCGCGGGTAGAATCCGTACACGTTTCACGCCATTCAAGAGCGCCTCACGGCAAGCCCCCAGCTTGGGCAACATGCCACCGGAGATGATCGCGCTCTTCGCCATCTCCGCAATCTGGTCGATGCTAAGCCAGCGCAGCACATTGCCGTCCGCGCCCTTCACACCTGAAACGTCGGTCAAAAACACCAGCGCATCCGCATGACACGCGACGGCACACGCTGAGGCCATCTCGTCTCCGTTGATGTTGTAGTACTCGCCGTCGAATCCCAGGGCAATCGGCGCAATCACCGGCACGCCGTTCAACTTCCAAATCGACTCAATCCATCGCGGATCGCTCGCCACAATTTCGCCTACAAAGCCAAGGTCCGGTGCGGTCCGCTTCTTGCGCGCACGAAACAGCAGTCCGTCCCCCCCGGTCATGCCTACGGCGGGTTGCCCCAGAGCGCCGAGTGCCGCCACCAGTTCCTTGTTCACCTTGCCTGCGAAAACCATGACCGCAATGTTGCGCGTCTCGGCATCCGTCACCCTCAGCCCGTTCACGAACTCGCTCTTCACGCCGAGACGTTCCATCATGCGTGTAAGTTGCACCCCACCGCCATGCACCACAGCCACCTGGTTTCCATCGCGAACCAGGTCGGTAATGGCGCGAACGCAACCCTGCATCAACTCCGGAGTTTCCAGGCCGGCACCACCCAGCTTCACTACATACTTCATGCCAGCCCCTCCGCTTCATCCCAGCCAAGCATCACGTTCATGTTCTGCACCGCCTGCCCTGAGGCGCCCTTCAGTAGATTGTCAAGGCAGCTCACAATCACCGCCCGCCGTCCATCGGCTGAAATCTGAAACCCGATGTCCGCAAAATTGGTGCGAGCTGAATACTGGATCTGCGGGAGCGCTTTTTCATAGATGCGGATCATGGGACTGGATGCAAAAAATTCTCGATAAATTCGCAGCACGCTTTCGTGCGTCTGCTCTTCCTTGAAGCGCACGTAGATCGTCGACAGGATCCCGCGGGGAATCGGCAGGAGATGGGGCGTGAACACAATGTCACTCGTGCCAATCCTGATCTGCTCCAGCAATTCGCCCGTGTGGCGATGGCTGAATACTCCGTATGCCGACAGATTGTCTGCCGCATGCATGAAATGCGTCTTCGCCGTCGGCGCTTTACCCGCGCCGCTCACGCCGCTCTTCGCATCGGCAACAATTCCATGCGACAGGTCGAGTATCCCTGCGGCCACCAGCGGCCGTACTGCCAGGATCACCGAAGTCGCATAGCAACCTGGGTTTGCCACCAGCTTTGCCCTGGCAATCTCCTTGCGATGCAGTTCCGGCATTCCGTAAACGGCCATCGCTTGTGTCTCCGCCGCGACTTTCGAGCCCTCGTCCTCAAACGCATACACGGCGCGATTCTTCGCGTCTGTCAGGCGCCACGCGCCGCTCAGGTCCACTACTCGCAATCCATGCTTCAGTGCCTCGGGTGCCCACGCGCGCGATTGCTCATGTGGAGTTGCCATGAACAGCAATTCCACACCGCGATCCTTCAGCCTCTCCCACGAAAATGGCTCAACCTTCAGCGAGCGGCTACCATTGTTATCCCCAAGCTCCGGATGAATTTCTTCAAGCAGCACTCCGCCTCGCGCCGCATCCTTCTCATCCACGCGGCCGGCAAAGACAGGAGGCCTGTCTTTCAGGCGAGGATGGCGCAACAGCAGTCGCGCAAGCTCCGCTCCCGCGTAGCCAGTCACACCCACAACCGCGGTTTGTACAGCCTTCGTCATGCCTCCAACATCCTTCTCAGCCGCGCCTCAATGTCATGCGCGCGCTTCAAATCCGGGCAAATCACCAGCACCGTATCGTCGCCGGCGATCGTCCCCACCACTTCGCTCCAGCCTTCGCGGTCGAGAGCCGCGGCCACCGGCTGCGCTCCACCCATGCTGGTTCGTAACACGACTTGGTTCATCGCGCGGGTCACACTCAAACCGAAGCTCTCCATCATGTCGATGGCGGAAGGGGGTGCATCGTCGACCGCATGAGGTCCGGCGCCATTTCCATTTCCGTTCCCATTGGGAAGCGAATAGCCCCCCGGGCCTTTCGTCAAACGCAGTTCATGGATATCGCGCGAAAGCGTCGCCTGCGTCACCTCAAATCCGCGGCGCCGCAATTTGCGTCGCAACTCGTCCTGGTTGGCCACCAGCGCGTGCGCCACAAGCTCACGAATCGCATTGTGTCTTTGAAACTTCACGTCTTCCCATTCCCGGACAAATCAAAACGCGCCCTTTTGGGCAAAGCAAAAACGCGGCTCGCAGTGGCGGCCGCGCTTGCATAAATATACATAGAAAGTGTATAAGTATGCAAGCTCGTTTTCAACCGCCAATTGGCGGAATCACCGAAGTAATATGCCAGATCTCAAGTTGCGAACTCGAATCCCAAGTTGTCGACGCCCAGCACTTGTTGTGGGCTGTCCGGCTTGCCCCTTTGTCCCGGCTGCATAGGCCGTTCGCACAACCCATCAAATCCCCGAAGGTCGTATAGTTGAATATGGGCTTCTCCTACCGGCACTCTTCGCGTCGTACATCCAACTCACCGGCAAACTCAGCCGGAGGGGGTGCCTTCGCGTCTTTGCCCTCCTATATAGCTGGAAGCCTGATCGATCCGCGTTTCGATTTCGACTCCTGTGGCGTCGGCTTTGTCGCCCAGCTCTCCGCCGAGCCATCCCACGAAATTCTGCAACATGCGCTTGGGGCTCTCACGCGCCTCGAGCATCGCGGAGCCGTTGCAGCCGACGGCAAATCCAGCGACGGCGTTGGTGTCACCACCGCCATTCCCCGCGAATGGCTCCTGGCCCAGTGCAGTCTCTCCCTCGACGAAAGCAGTCCCCTTGGCGTCGGCGTCGTCTTCCTGCCCAAGGACGATACCGCCCAGCGGGATGCCATCGAATCCGCTCTCTTCGAGCAGGATATGGAGCTGCTCACCTGGCGCCCGGTCCCGATCCGCCCCGAAGTGCTCGGTGAGATTGCCGCTTCGTCGCGTCCTGAAATCTGGCACGTTCTTATCACTTCCGACGATACGGAATTCTTCGACCGCCGCCTCTTTCTCGCCCGCAAGCATTTTGAACGCTCCGAACGCCCCGGCTACTTCGTCAGCATCTCCTCGTCCACGATGATCTACAAAGCGCTCTGTGCCGGCCGCCTGCTGTCAGAGTTCTATACCGATCTCGCCGACCCGGAGTTCAAGACGCCCTTCGCGCTCTTCCACCAGCGCTACGCCACCAACGTTCTGCCCTCGTGGGAGCGTGCCCAGCCCTTCCGCACTCTTGCCCACAACGGTGAAATCAACACCATCTGGGGCAATCGCGCACGCATGGAAGCCCGTGCCGCCACGCTTCCGCTCGACGTCTATCCCGTGCTCTCCCAGGGCGGCTCTGACTCCACCTCGCTGGATGAGATTGTCGATCTGCTCGCCCACAACGGCCGCACCGTCGGCGAAGCCGTGCGCATGATCGTGCCGCCGGCCAATCCCGGTAACTCGTCTTCGTTCTTGCAATACAGCGGTGACTGCATCGAGCCGTGGGATGGCCCCGCGGCGCTCGCGTTCACTGATGGCCACCAGGTCGGCGCCATCCTCGATCGCAACGGCCTGCGCCCCTGCCGTTTTGCACTTGACGATACCGGCCTCGTCGTCGCCGGCTCTGAAGCGGGCCTCGTCGACATGGACCCCGATCACATCCTTCACAGCGGTCGTCTCGGCCCCGGACAGATGATCGTTGCCGATCTCGACTTCCATCGCTTCTTTGAAAACGATGAGATTCTGCGCATCTACGACGCCAAGCGCCAATATCAGGACCTCGTCAGCGAAGACGTGCTGCTCGAAGACTCGATAGAAGCCCCGCCCCCACTCGCGGCATCCGAACTCAATCGCCTTCAACATCGCTTCGGTTACACGCGCGAAGACGTGCGCATGATCTTGCAGCCCATGGCCACCGACGGCAAAGATGCGGTCTGGTCAATGGGCGACGACACCTCCATCGCTCCGCTGGCCCGCGCGCCGCGTCCGCTCTACGCCTTCTTCCGCCAGCGATTCGCGCAGGTCACCAATCCGCCCATCGATCCGCTTCGCGAGACCGTCGTGCTGCAGATGCACACGCGTCTCGGTCCCTGGCCCCACATCTTCGAACTCCGCGAGCCGCTTCCCGGCCTCTCGCTGCGCTCGCCCATCCTCTCGCTCGGCCAGATGCACGCCCTCGTGCAAGGCCAGCATCCCCAGGCAGAGAAGATGCCGCACGCCGTTCTTCATTGTCTCTACACGCCGGAGACCACGCTCGAGATCGCAGTCGACATCCTTGCCCAGCGCGCCATCCAACTGGTTGCCAACGGCGCGTCACTGCTCGTTCTCACCGATCGCGGCGCTACTCCCGATGCTCTGCCGATCCCCATGGCGATGGCCGTTGGCGCGGTGCATCTCGCCCTCACCAAGGCCGGCGTCCGTGCTGAAGTGGGTCTCGCCGTCGACGCCGCCGACTGCCGCGAAATTCATCACGTCGCCGTCCTTCTCGGACTCGGCGTCGGCGCCATCTGCCCTTGGCTCGCGCTCGAAAGCGCGCGCAATCTCAATCCCGAGCACGGGGAAGAGAATCTCCTTCACGCTCTCGAACTCGGCCTCGCCAAGGTCATGTCCAAGATGGGCATCAGCGTCGTCGACAGCTATCGCGGCGCGCATCTGTTTGACGCCATCGGCATCTCTCAGCACGTCGTTGACAAATGCTTCGCCGGCGTTCCAACGCCCATCGGCGGCATCGGCTTCACCGAAATCGAAAACTACATCCGCCAACTCTGGAGCGCCGAGCCTGTCATCGAAAAATCACTCGGACAAAGGGCCCGCGGAATTCGTCGCCGCTCCCATTCGCGAACTCCCCGACTACGGCTTCGTTCGTTTCCGCAAAGCCGATGAAGCCGAATCACACTCCTGGCAGCCGACCACCGTCCGCGCATTGCAAACCGTCGTTGGATCCACCAAGCAGGGTGCCGCACTCGCCCTCACGCCCTTCGCTACCTTCGCCGCGCAGGCCGTCGAAGCCGAGCCCGCACATCTCCGCGATCTGCTTGAAATTCGTCCCGCCGGGCCACGAACTGTCGCTCTGATCAAATCGCTGCGCCGGACACCATCACGCGCACCTTCGTCGCCAGCGCCATGTCCTTCGGTTCGCTCTCGCCCGAAGCGCACCAGACCATCACCGAAGCCATGAACATGCTCGGCGCGCGCTCCAATACCGGTGAAGGCGGCGAAGATCCCTGCCGTTTACATGCCCGTCAATGGTGCGCCGTCGCTGCTCAACAACAAGATCAAGCAGGTTGCCAGCGCGCGCTTCGGCGTTACGGCAGAGTACCTCGCGCACGCCGAAGAACTCGAAATCAAAATCGCCCAGGGCGCCAAGCCCGGCGAAGGTGGACAACTCCCCGGCCACAAGGTCACCGAATTCATCGCTCGCCTGCGCCACGCGCAGCCCGGCATGCAACTCATCTCGCCGCCGCCGCACCACGACATCTACTCCATCGAAGATCTCGCGCAGCTCATCTGGGATCTCAAGCGCGCCAACCCCCGCGCTGCTGTCGGAGTCAAGCTCGTCTCCGGATGCGGCATCGGCACCATCGCCGCAGGCGTTGCCAAGGCCTACGCCGATTACATCGTCATCGCCGGCCACTCGGGCGGCACCGGCGCCTCGCCGCTTCTCCAGCATCAAGTACGCCGGCAACCCCTGGGAACTCGGCCTTGCGGAAGCGCAGCAGGTGCTCATCCACAACGGCCTTCGTGGACGCGTCCGCCTGCGCACCGATGGCGGCCTTGCGCACCGCGCGCGACATCGTCATGGCGGCGATGCTCGGCGCCGACGAATTCGCTTTCGGCACCGCCGTTCTCATCGCACTCGGCTGCGACATGGCGCGCCAGTGTCATCTCAATACCTGTCCCACCGGCATCGCCACGCAGCGGCCTGATCTGCGCGCCAAATTCCGCGGCAAGCCCGAAAACGTCGTTCGCTTCTTCACGGAACTCGCCGCAGAGGTGCGTCAGCTTCTCGCCAAGCTCGGCCTTCCTTCGCTTCAGCCGCCGCCACCGGCCGCACCGATCTGCTGGAGCAGGTCCGCTTCAACGCAGGCCTTGATCTCAAGCCCGTTCTTGCCGCCACCGCCGTCGCCGTTGCCACCGGCAACCCAATCCGCTGGGAAGGGAAGCGCAACGACCGCCCCGAGACGCACGCGCCCATCGACGATGCATGGGTCGAGCCTGCTCTCGCTGCCTACAAATCCGGCGTTCCCTACTGCCTCGATGCCACATATCACCAACGAAGACCGCACCCTGGGCGCGCGACTCGCCGGTCAAATCGCGCATTATCGCACCGACAATCCGGGCGCACACCGGTTCAACCCTCACCTTCAATCTGAAAGGTGTTGCCGGCCAGTCCTTCGGCGCATTCAATACCACGGGCATGACGCTCAACTTGGAAGGCCTCGCCAACGACTTCGTCGGTAAAGGCCTCTGCGGTGGCGAACTTGTCATTCGTGGCCGCGGTCGCGTCGCTCTGCAAAGCGAAGCCCACACCCTGCTCGGTAATGTCGCACTTTATGGCGCCACCAGCGGGTCACTCTTCGCTGCGGGCCGCGCCGGGGAGCGCTTCGCTGTCCGTAACTCCGGTGCACGGGCCATCGTTGAAGGCGTCGGCGACCACGGCTGCGAATACATGACCGGCGGCCTCGCCGTGGTTCTCGGCCGCAGTGGGATCAACTTCGGTGCCGGCATGACCGGTGGTCTGGCGTGGGTCTACGACGAAGATGGCGACTTCCTTCGCGCATGGCCGCTACCACAGCGCATTTCTTCAGCCGGAAACGTGGGATCAACTCGACGACGCCAGCCGCGAATCCATCCGCGAACTCGTCGCCCTGCACGCCGCCAAAACAGCCAGCACCCGCGCGCGATGGCTGCTCGCAAACTGGCAACGCGAGGCACTCAAATTCGTCCGCCTCACCCCCAAGCCCCAGTCCTGACCCGGTCGATCCCGTTTATCGGCGACTGTATATCTCCAGGCCGACCACTGACCACTGATCACTAGTCCTCTAGTTCACCAGCATCTCTTTCAGAAGGCTGTCTTGTCGATTGCGCATCTGCCCCGCGCGATCAAGCATTTCTTTGCAGGCTCTCCTGCGCGCTGCCGACCGGAGTCGTGACGTGGCCCATGCTCAGTTTCAACGGAATCGCCCGTCTGCTCCTTGGCGTTGCGCGCGGCCGCGACAGCCTCAAGCCGCAAGGCGGCCACCGAAATGCCGACGCGATCAAACTGGCCTGCGACGCAAATTCGTCTCCGCCGATCCGTCCCTTGATGTCCGACTCGCGGAACGTTGCCCTCAGAATCTCTCCTGCTTCGCGCAAGGCTGCTGCGGAAGCATCTGCGCCAAACTCCGCATGGACCTGCGCCAGGTTCTCGAGATCGACAAACAGTACGGAGAACGGAACGCATTCGTCCGTTGCGCCAGCCGCAGTGCATGCTCGGCCAGCATGTGAAAGCCTCTGAAGTTATAAAGCCGCGTCGCCTCGTCGCGCAGAATCAAGTCGTGAATCTCGTTTTCCATTCTGTTGATGCGCCAGGTGAAGAAAAGCAAAATCCCGATCGCCACTCCGACACCGGCCGAAGCCAAGCAGCGCCGCATCAAAATAGCTGCCCGGCAACGCGGTTCACCCACGCATTCAATCCCTCCCAGGCAAAGGGCAGCACCAGCAGAATCGGCGCAAAAATGCGCGCCAGCCCGCTTCCCATCCCAGCTCCCAGAAAAATCGAGAACACGCCTTGCTCAGCCTGCCGCATCGTCACCGCGATCGTCAGTGCAATCAAGCAGGCAATAGCGGCTGCCCCATTGCGTCCGGGTTGCTCTTCCAAACAGCGCGAACTTGCCATAAACCGCCTCCGCACAAGAGCAGCAGCTCCAGCAGGCACAGGCCGCAGACCATGCACATCAACGATCCGGTTGATCAGCCAGTTCTTCTTGTCGATCAGAACGACGAACAAGCGCCAGCAGAACAAAACCAAGATGCAAGCTCGCCATGCAGAAAGATAATCTTCGCGATTGCGAAGCCACGTTACCGCGCGACTCCAGAAGAACAGCGACCGCAATCGCCCGCAGAGGAGAAGCAGATTCGCCGCACGCCGCACATAGGTCACAGCGAATGCCGTCCACTCCGACCCCGACAAAACCAGGCTCAAGCCGCACAGCAGCGCCGTCATCAGATAGGGCAAGACTTGCACGCGCCGCAGGACGAAGCACCAGGCCGCTCAGATGCGATTCCAACCAGCGGCATCCGCGCCGAACAGAGATTCCGATCTGCAGCCACGCCACAGGCAAACACGCTGCGCCCATCCGCGCCGCTATCGATTAAAAGCTTCGGATCGGGCACATACCTTCAGCGTCACTTCTCGCGGCATCTGATCTGGTTCACGCCCGCGCCACCCTCTTGCTCCGCTTATCCCTGTACATCGCTTCATCCGCCCGTCTTACCAGTTCCTTCAGGCTCTCGTTCGAAGGATGGTCGAGCGTCACATAGCCGACACTCAGGCTTAGCGGATACTTTCTGCCGGCCGCAGAGCTACGTTCCGCTGCGGCGGACTTCAGCCGCGATGCCGCCAGTTCAATGCCCACCATGCTGAACTGGCCGGCCACCACAAACTCGTCTCCGCCGAATCTTCCTTTCACATCAGTCTCGCGGAAACAGGCCATCACCAATTCGCCGGTCTCCGCCAGGTACGAGGAACCCATATTGTGGCCCAGGTCATCATTGATCTTCTTCAATCCATCCAGATCGATAAACAACACGGAGAAGGGAAACTCCGCGCGCTGCGCCAATCGCAGCGTCTGCTCGCCCAGCAGATAGAAGCCGCGCATGTTGTAGAGTCCTGTAAGCTCATCTCGCAACGTCAGGTCGTGGATCTCCTTCTCCATCGAGTTGATGCGCCATACAAGCACGAGCAGCAGCACCATGGAGAGTCCTGCCGCCAGAGACGTGAGAATCGCAGCCCCGTATTGCTCTGGCACCAGGTCCCTCAGGATGAACCGCGTTCTTGCCACCTCGATGAGGAAGGGAATTACCAGGAGCACTGGGGCAAAACCGCGTGCAATGCGGCTTCCGATCCCGGCGCCTACAAAGATCGACCACACACCTTGCTCCGCCTGCCTCATGGCCACAACCCACGTCAGCAGCACCAGGCACATCAGCAGCAGCGGCGAAATCATGTTGTTGGCCGAAAACCGCAAAAGCCCAACCGCCCCAAAGAGGTTTTCGCTCAGCAGTACGAGGGTCACCAGGCATACCAACGGGACAAGCCCGTCCGCCACTCGCTTCAGGTACGATCCCGTGCTGCTCACCAGGATCATCGCCAGACTCAGCAAGACAAACGCCGCCGGAGAATGGATCGGCAGCGCTCCCGTATTTCCCGGCGCCCGATCCGCTTCCAGCAGGGTGTCTACAGCGGGAAAAAGCCGAACATCGATTCCAGAAGAAGGAGAATCGCCAGAACGCCTGCCTGCGCCGCAATGTACCGGCTGCCCGCGGCAGAGAAAGATGATTCCCGGGCTCCGAAAGGGCAAGGCTCAGTGCACACAACAGCACCGTCAGCGCCATCGGAATGCTCATGCGCGTCATCGCAGCGGGCAGATATGTCGCAATGGGAGGGAACATCCAGCTGGAAAAAACAGTGAGCGCCATCAGCGCCACCACCAGAAGACAGGCCTGTTGCAAGACAGCAAGCTTCTCAAGAAGAACCGGATCGGGCTCTCCGGGCGGCAGAGATGCAGTGCGGTTTGGCATGTCTTAGACGGCGGCTGCTAGCGTTTGGCTGGAGTGATGTTACCGCACAACCAGCCGTTTACGAGGTGACCAACCGCATACCTTTGAAACGGAAGTTTGGCCCGAAACCTTGCAGAATACAGGGACTTATGTTCTGCTCCGCCGCAGAGAGCTCCCTCGCGACACGTCACAAACCCAATCCCGGCGCTGTTACACTCTCCCTTGGTCTCAATTCAAACTGATCGGTAGAACGAAACACCCCACATGATGCCTCCGCCCCTCTCGACAATCAACGACCTCTTTTGCCGTGTGGCCGCAGCTGCAAATCCCCGCGCCATCCTCTGGCAGGACGAGTTCGGCAACTGGCAGCCTCTCTCCTCCGACCAGATCTACCAGCGCGTCCACACCCTCTCTGAGGCCTTCCTTTCCTGGGGTGCAAAAAAAGGCGACCGCATCGCCCTGATTGCGGAAAATCGCTGGGAATGGGCAGTCGCCGACTTCGCCATCCTGGCCATCAATGGCGTCAACGTTCCCATCTATCCCACGCTTACCGGTGACCAGATCGCCGTCCTGCTCGCCGACGCCGGTTGCCGTATCGCCATCGTCTCTACCCGTCAGCAATTCGAAAAATTGAACGCCGTCCGCTCCCGGACATCCCTCGAGCGCATCCTCATGATGGACGCCAAAGCCCCCGAGGGAGCCATCGGATTCTCCAAGATCCTTGCCGGGGCCGACGATGCGGGCTCCTATCGCGATCCGGTCTTCGATGCCCTCGTCCGTTCCGTCGAGCCCGGCGATCTCGCTACCCTCATCTACACCTCGGGCACCACCGGCGAGCCCAAAGGCGTGATGCTCACGCACGCCAATATCGCGACCAATCAGAATCTGGCCGCTCGCGAATTCAGCTTCAACGAAACCGACGCCTGCATCTCGTTCCTTCCCCTGTCGCACATCACCGCCCGCGCGCTCGATTACGTGATGTACGACCACAACGCACAAGTCGCCTACTGTTCCCAATTCGACAAGCTTCCGCGGGCCATGAATGAAATTCGCCCCACGGTCTTCGTCGGAGTTCCTCGCGTTTACGAGAAGATCCGCCAGGCGGTTGAACAAAAGTCCAATGCCTCGCCTATCAAGAAACGGATGCATTGCCTGGGCGCTCAAAGTAGGCGCGCATCATCGCGACACGGTATACAGCGGCCACCAGCCGTCTTCGTTTGCTTTGGAAGATCGCCAACAAGCTCGCCTATAGCAAGGTGCGCGAAGCCTTCGGCGGCCGCGTGCGCATCTGGGTCTCAGGCGGAGCGCCTCTCGGTATCGACACTGCAAAGTGGTTCGCCTCCGTCGGCATCGCGGCGTGGGAGGGCTACGGGCTTACCGAGACCTCTCCCGTGATCGCCCTCAACAATCCGGCCGTTCAGCGCATGGGAGCCGTCGGCAAGCCGCTCTCGAATCTTGAGCTCAAATTCGCAGACGATGGCGAACTCCTCGTTCGCGGCCCGTCCATCTTTGCCGGTTACTGGCAAAAGCCCGAGGCCAACAAGGAATGCTTCGATGCCGACGGCTTGTTTCGCACCGGCGACATCGGCCGCCTCGATGACGACGGCTTCCTCTACATCACCGATCGCAAAAAGGAGCTGCTCAAGACCTCCGGCGGCAAGCTCGTGGCCCCGCAGCCCATCGAAAATAAACTCAAGAATTCCGTCATGGTGGCGCAATGCGCGCTCGTCGGCGACAAGCACAAGTTCATCGCCGCACTGATCTCGCCCAACTTTGCCGCGCTTGAAGCATGGGCCAGGAATGCCGGCTTTGAAGGCCTCGACCGCCCGGCCCTCGTCTCCGACAACCGCGTCGTCGCGCTCTACGGCGAAGTTGTCCGCGAAGCCAACGCCGGACTTGCAAACTTCGAAACCATCAAGCGATTTCGTCTCGTTGCGGACGAGTGGTCGCAGGAATCCGGCGAACTGACCCCGTCCATGAAGCTCAAACGCCGCATTATTTCGGCAAAATATGCGTCGGTGATCGACGAACTTTACGCGGACGAAGCAACCTCACGCGCCGAATAGGCGATTCCAGCCGCCCGATCTCCTTGCGGAAGCCCTTCCCTTTGCTCCACATTAACTGGAGGCCGCGAAAGAACGGCGCGCCCCATGCGCCCACAGCCAGAAGCCCGCCAAACAGAATCACCGCATCGATGCTGATACGTCCTTCGCGCGACCAGTAGTCATTAGGATCCAGATTCAGCCACAGCGAGAACTCGTCCAGCGTCAGCGCAGCGCCAACGCCGTAACTCACGCTCATCAGCCTGCTGAAAAAGATCGATAGCGGCGAGTGGCTCCGTCCCAGGTCGAGCAGCCATCCGTAGCCCACCAGCAGCAGGATCATGATGCCCCACACCAGGTGATGGATGTGATGGCCGCGCACAACGACCCAGTTGAACGGTCCGTGATTGTGAATGATCAGACCCACCAGAACCCGAACGCCTGCAAACGTGATCAGAAACGATGTCGAAGCAATGAACATGCGGCGGCGCGGCCGGTCCGGAATCGTCGATCGCACCACGAAGCCCAGCCGCGTGAGTTGCAAAAGCACCAGCAGCACGACGACGACCAGGCTCGCAAATGCGAGCAGGATCAGGGCTCCGGTTCCTGGCGTTGGCATACCCTCCTATTCAACCATCCCCAGGCGCTTTTCTCTCAACGAATCCAAAGTCGGCGCTCAAATGGCCTGATCGATCAGCTGCGTGAGCGGTGTCACGATATGGCTTTACAAGCGCGGCATATACTGTCTAAGGCGTCGAGAGCGTCGATTTCCATTTCACGCCCGACCCGCAGTTCACGCTTTTCCGGCCCCGCGCTTCAGGCGCGGCTGCCCGAATCCGATCAGGAGAAATTTACGATGCGAATTGCACTATTGACCGGCGGCGGCGATTGCCCCGGCTTGAATGCGGTCATCTACGCGGCGGTGCGCAAAGGGATCCAGACCTACGGCGACGAGTTCATCGGCTTCCTCAACGGCTGGCGCGGCGTGCTCGACAACAACTTCATCCCGCTCACCCTCGAAAGCACCGATGGCATTCAGCTCAGGGGCGGCACCATCCTGCATTCCTCGCGCACCAACGTCAAAAAAATCCCCGGCGGCATCGAGAAGGTGCAGGAAGTCCTCAAGATCAACAAGATCGACGCCCTCATCGCTCTCGGCGGTGACGACACGCAGTCCGTCACCCTCTTTCTCGCCGAAAACGGCATCAACGCCGTCGGCGTCCCCAAGACCATCGACAACGACATCAGCGGCACCGACCAGACCTTTGGCTTCGACACCGCGGTCATGATCGCCACGGAGGCCATCGATCGCATCCACACCACCGCCGACTCGCACAATCGCGTCATCGTGGTCGAAGTGATGGGCCGCGACGCGGGCTGGATCGCCTACGCCTCCGGTGTTGCCGGCGGTGCACACGTCGTTCTCGTTCCCGAAAAAGAAATCGACATCGATCACGTCTGCGCTCTGCTCAAGTACAACTACGATCACGGCAAGCACTACGGCGTTGTCGTCGTCGCCGAAGGTTGCCATCTGCCGGAAGTTGGCCAGGTAACCGGATCGAAGGAAGTAGATTCGTTCGGCCACGCGCGCCTCTCCGGTATCGGCGAAGCCCTCGCCAGTCTCATCGAGAAGAAGACCGGATTTGAAACCCGCTCTGTCAACCTCGGACACACGCAGCGCGGCGGAGTTCCTACCGCCTACGACCGCGTGCTCGGCCAGCGCTACGGTCTGCACGCCATCGACATGGTTCACGACAAGAAGTGGGGCCGCATCGCAGTCCTGCAGCGGTCTCGACGTCACCGACATCACCATCAAGGAAGCCATTGCCACCAACCGTCGTCTCGATCAGCGCTTCTTCGACGTGATTCGCGACCTTGAAGCAAAAGTTTAACGACCGATTGTAATTGTATGAATCTATTTTGAATTGGATTGTAAGTCCGGGTGCCCCATCCTTTGACGCAGTATCATCGCGTCAAGGGTGGGAGACCACAAAATCTGCGGAGCAAATATCCCGTCGGTTCCGCCACTCGCTAGATCCGCTAACCCCTGCTCCACCTTCCCCATGAACTACCGCCTCTACGAAAACGACGACTTCGACGACCTCTATGCCATCGAGGAGGTCTGTTTCCAGTCCCCGAACGCTTTACGCGGCGCTACATGCGCCAGCTCATCACCTCCAGGAAACCGCGACTTGGATCGCCGAAGAAAACGGTCACATGGCCGGCTTCGCCATCGTCGAATTTGTCCGGCAGGTCGCTCCGACAGTCGCTTACATTTCCACGATCGAGGTGTTGCCGGATCAGCGCGGTCATGGCATCGGCGCCGAACTTCTCCGTCGCCTTGAAGGCTCGGCTAATGCCGAAAGGGCCACTGGGATATGGCTTCACGTTGACCTCGAAAATGCTGCGGCCATCCGCCTCTACGAGCGCCTCGGTTATCGCAAAAACAGTCGTGCCAACCATTACTACGCCCGCAACCGTCCCGCCGCTATCTATGTGAACAATTGGTTTGAGCGCAACAGGATCGTTACTCATGCGTTCCGCCGTCCCGCTATTCGCCGCATGGACAGCGAAGTCCCGCTAAAATAAGAAGCAGCACTCATGTCCATCAGCAACCCCAACATGCCCAAGCTGGTCGTGTGTCTGCGCCAGTACACCGGGCAGATGTTTCTGCACGATCTTCTTGCCGGGTATCACCGTCGGCCTGGTCGCGCTCCCGCTCGCCATGGCCTTCGGCATCGCCTCCGGAGTGACCCCGCAGGCCGGCCTTTATACCGCCGTCGTCGCCGGTTTTCTCATCTCCGCCCTCGGAGGTTCGCGCACCCAGATCGGCGGCCCCACCGGCGCTTTCGTCGTCATCGTCGCCGGCATCGTCGCGCGCTTTGGCATGAGCGGCCTGGCCATGGTCACGTTGATGGCGGGCGTCATCCTGCTGGCTATGGGGCTCACGGGTCTCGGTTCAGCGGTACGCTTCATCCCTCGTCCCGTTGTCATCGGATTCACCAACGGTATTGCTGTTCTCATCGCATCCACGCAGATCAAGGACTTCTTCGGTCTCCGCGTCGGCGCCGTTCCCAGCGAATTCCTGCCCCGCATGAAGCTCCTGGGCAGCCATATCTCCAGCCTCAACTGGCAGGCGCTTGCACTCGGTGCAGGCACGCTGGCGATCATGCTCATCCTGCCGCGCTTTACAAAGCGCGTTCCCGCATCCATCGTTGCCTTGCTCACCTGCACCATTGCATCCGTTCTATTCCATCTGCCAGTCGAGACCATCGGCAGCCGCTTCGGCGGGATCCCACGCGGACTCCCGCCCTTCGCCATTCCCGACTTCCACGCCGAACACATCCTGCCGCTTATTCCGTCGGCGTTTACGGTGGCGTTGCTGGCCGCGCTTGAAAGCATGCTCTCCGCTGTCGTCGCCGACGGCATGACCGGCGACCGTCACAATCCCAACGTCGAACTTGTCGCGCAGGGAATCGCCAACATGACTTCGCCGCTCTTCGGCGGCATTCCCGCCACCGGCGCCATCGCCCGTACCGCGACCAACATCCGCTCCGGCGCGCGCACTCCGGTCTCCGGTATGGTTCACGCGCTCACGTTGCTTGGCATTCTTCTCGTAGCTGCCCCACTGGCCAGCTATATTCCGCTCGCGACTCTTGCCGCCGTGCTGTTTGTCGTTGCCTGGAACATGGGTGAGTGGCGCGAAATCGGCGGAATTCTGCAGCTCGGCTTCACGGCCATCGCCGTCTGGATCGTTACCTTTGCCCTTACTGTGTTTGCCGATCTCACCGTAGCCGTCAGCGTAGGGATGGCCTTGGCCGCGCTGGTCTACATCTACCGCATCGCCGAAACCACTACTGTCAGCGCCGTCACAGACGACTACATTCGCGATGGCTTGCCGCACACGCTTCAGGGACGCATCATCCCGCCCTACGTCACGCTTCTGCGCATCCACGGTCCGTTCCTATTCGGAACCACCGAGAAGCTGGTTGAGTCCACCGCCAACATCGAAGCCTTCGAGCCGGTCGTCATTCTCCGCCTGCGCAACATGACTGCCATCGACGCCACTGGCATTCACGCCATCGAGACGTTTGCCAGGCGACTCACCGAATCCGGTCGCGCGCTGCTCCTCTGCGGAGCGATGGAGCAGCCGTCAAAACTGCTTCAGCAGCCGCGCTTCCTCGATCATGTGGGCCGCGAGAACATTATGCCCAACATCCAGGCCGCTCTCGACCGCGCCAGGGAAATCTATGAAGCCCATGCCGTCCTCGCCAGTTGAACCGGCAGTCGCGCGTGATCTTTTTCCGAAATAACGGAGGGAGCAGCGGCATTCAGGCCGCTCAAAGGGCAGCCCCGAACGAACCGGCCTTTAGGCCCAGCCTTTAAAATAATTAGGGGGAACACATGAGCGACGGCCGCGAGGAGCGAGAAGAACGCGAGAAACGCCGCGAGCAGGAAGAGCGCGAAAACCGGGAAGATCGCCTCGATCCCTATCTCCCGGACCAATGGAAGCCCGAGCGCCCCGAATCCTGAATTTCGAATGCAGAATAGAAAAGAACTGTGAAGTATGCTCCCAGTTTGACAGCTACCTGATTGCTTCGAACTTTTCCCATAAATAATTGCAGCCTGGACAGTTATCGCCATCCGTATGCTCGGCCGCATATCCGCACATCCCGCAGACAAAGAATGCATGCTTCTCATATTCCCAGCCCGGACTGCCGCCGCCATTGATGCGAGCCATGATCTCGCCATACAGCTGCACGTGCGACTTGTCTGCCTCGAGGGCCCAGTGAAAGCTTCGGATTGCTGCTGAATCGAACAACGGAACCGCGGCGGTCAGAAAAGCCGGGTAGAGATAATCCACTTCGAATTTCTGGTCAACCAGCGCCGCCCTCAGATTCTCAAAGGATCCTTCGATACGCGGCATCGGTACGTCGATCCTCGGTGACCCGCCCATGTGCCGCAGAACTCGTCCGTGATTGCCCGCATGAATTTGTTCCGCCAGCGCCGTCGCCCGAAACAGGCTGGCGAGCCCCGCAAACCCTTCTTCGTCGGCGCGCGCCGCATACGCCTTATAGGCCGTGCTCGTCTTGGTTTCTTCCTCGAAGGCGGTCTCAAGGTTGCGGATCACCGTGAGATCCTCAACTCCGACCACGTGAGCGATCATGCGATCCGTAGCCATAGCCTGCAATATCCTCTTCTATTTGGATGCAGGAGATGGTCCGTGGGTGATGTAAATCACATTGAATTGCGGAAAGAAAACAGAACGGTGCAACAATTTCAGGTCGAAACCAACGATTTGAATGCTTGCGCTCCAGATTACCGAATCCGCTCAAACCGGTCCCAGACAAAATTGCACGCCGGACAGTTGTCTGCTTCCTGCGTCTTCGCCGTGTAGCCGCAAAGCGTGCATACGTAGAACTCAAGCTGATCGGCCGTCCATCCCGGTCCCGCTTCCATTGAGGCCACGGCATCTTCATAAAGGCGCGCATGCGTCTTCTCAGACTCCATCGCCCACACAAACGACCGCATCGCGCTGGTATCAAGCTGCGAAGTCGCATGCACCAGGAATTTGGGATAGAGCGAGTCGATCTCGTTCTGCTCGCCTCCCAGCGCAGCCCTGAGATTCTCCAGCGTCGACTTCACGCGAAATGGGAGAATATCGGCCTGCGCTTCGCCGCCCATATGGCGAATGACGCGTGCATGGTTGCTGGCATGAATCTGTTCCGCCCGGGCGGCCGCCCGAAAGAGGCTTGCGGCACCATTCATCCCCTCGGCTTCGGCTCTGACGGCGTAGGCCTTGTAGCGAACGTGCGAGTTCAGCTCGCCCTCATACGCAGCGAGCAAATTGCCGACTGCGCTTTCATTCTCGGCAGCAACCATAGTTCTTACCATCTTTCTTAACTGAACTATGGTGCAAGTCTAGGATGGCACTTCTGTTCTCACCGTGATTGAAATCACAGGCTCGAGTACATAAGCGGAGTGAAGGACCTGCTTCTGCATACCTTTTCGTTCCCGCGAGTTGAACCAGTCCAATGTGTTTCGAGCCGTGGCTCAACATCCGTGCGCATTTCTACGACACAAACTCGCCCAATACCGACCCGCTCCAAACCGCCGCAAGTCCCAGCACAAAGCTTCCCACCGCATAGAGCGCCGCAATGCCGAACGCCCCAGCGCGCATCGTCGCAAGCGTCTCCCACTCGTAGGTCGAAAACGTACTGTAGGCACCGATGAATCCCACCGGAATGAGGAATCGCCACGCCGGATTCAGTTCCGCGCGTTTGCCCAGGTAGGTCATTGAGAATCCGATGATCACGCAAGCCGTGATGTTGACGATCAGCGTGCCATAGGGAAAGCGAATCCCCATCCGGCTCGCGATCGACGATCCGACCCAATACCGCGCGATCGAACCTAACGCGCCGCCAATGGCTATCAGCAGATATTTTTGCAATCCGTCCCCTCCTAAGGACGCTCCATATGTTCCAGGCAGCCGGGTGCCCCAATCATGAGAGCGCTTAGCTCTCATGAGTAGCAATGGACAAATTCTCGGCGACACAGGAACCGCGGTGCGTCTCTTTTTCTCAGTTTGCAGGGATCGCGCCGGACGCAACTTCCCGACAGGATCGCCTGTCAGGAGTCATCATCTGTCCGGCCTTGCGGGAGGGGACAGCGGTTAACAGAGAAGTGCAACCCACTTCACTGCGCGGTGAACTCCATCACCACTACCACTGCATCTATTACAAGGGCAGGTGCGATTTGCTGTCAAGTGACCAGCGTGCGCGAAGTCTCTCATGTGTAATCCGCGTCGTCCGTGTCCAGGCGCCAAATCCTCGACGATCCGCCAATCCTCGACAATGCCGGGTGCCCCATCCATGACAGCGCTTTTGCTGTTATGGGTGGGAAACCACAAACCTCACCATTGTACCCTTTCGTGCGCCTCTCAATTCGAAGGACACAGTCAACCGGCCCGAAGCACTGCAATCAAGAAGCAGACCATCGCAGTAGTAAGCGACGCCACCCGCCAGCGATGCATTGCGTCCCACCGGCCGTGCTCGATCAGAGCCCGCTCCGTGTCAGCGTCAGGATCAACACGCGCCAGTCCGATTGTTGATCGGTACCAGGAAGAGAAGCGTCAGCACGATTACCGCAACCCAGATCGCGCCCGCAGCAATCAGCAACAGGTATCCCTTCTCGCCATATCTCCAGACTGCCTCCGCAATCAGCAGCAGAAGGCTTGCGCAATACCAGAACGGCATCGCTGCGCCAAGCTTTGCCGCGAACAGTCGGATGGCCCGCAACTCTTCGCGTACCTCGAGCTTGCGCAAGATCGGATTGATGAAGACTGCAACGGCAAATTCCGTGCCAATCAAAAGCCCGATGCAGACGGTTGTAACAATATCCAGTAGAGGTCTCATCTTCAACTCCTGAGCCTCAGACTCTGCACGGCGATAGAATGATTCAGTAAGCGGTGCTGACAAAGATGTCAGTTGCGCGTTCCCCGATCAGGTCACAACATGCCGGTTTCAAAAAAGGAGATCACCGAGTGCCCCATCGACGCCATGCTGTCCGTCATCGACGGCCGATGGAAGGGAACCATCCTCTGGCGGCTTTCTGAAAACCCCATGCGCACCAGCGAACTGTTGCGTAGCATTCCGGGCATCACCGAACGCATGCTGATCCGTCACCTCAAAGACCTCGTCAGTGACGGGATCCTCATTCGCCAGCGAGAGAAGGGAATTCATCCCCGCGTCGTCTACTTAATCTCCGATTACGGAATGACGATGCTCCCCGCGCTCGAACACATATGCGCATGGGGAAGAAAGCATATTGAAGTGCGCAAGCGCGTCTCCGCAGCGCGCTAGTTGTGCTTTCCCTTCCACTCCGAGTACGGACCCTGGAAATCCTCAATGCCTTCCGGCTTGAAGTTCCACAGCCGCGTCGCCACCTCGTCGATCAGATCGTGATCGTGCGTTACCAGCAGCACTGTGCCCTCATACCGCTGCAGTGCGATATTCAATGCGTTGATCGATTCCAGATCGAGATGGTTGGTCGGCTCGTCGAAGATCAGGATATTCGGCTTGGTCAGAATCAATTTGCAGAACACCAATCGAGCCTGCTCGCCGCCGGAGAGTGCCTTGGTGGGCTTCTCGCCTTCCTCGCCCGAGAAAAGCATCTGTCCTAGGATCCCGCGAATCTCCTCCACGTGCGCCGCGGGATTCCAGCGGTGCAGCCACTCCGCCACAGTCAGCCCGTGCTCGATTGTCGCGCCCACGTCCTGCGGGAAATAGCCGATCTGCGCCTCATGTCCCCAGAAAACCGTTCCCGAGTCCAGCGTGAAATCCTTCTCCGCCAGTCCCGGATAATTTGCCAGCAGGCATTTCAGCAGCGTTGTTTTGCCCGCGCCGTTGCGCCCCATAAGGCAGATCTTTTCTCCGCGCAGCACATTTGCCGTAAATCCGTCGATCACCTTCCGGTCATCGTAGAGTTTCGTCAGGTGCTTGAACTCCAGCACATGCTTGCCGCTGGGCCGCACCTGGTCAAAGCGAATATACGGCCGTTGAATATTCGATCGCGCCAGTTCGTTGGTCTGCAGCCGCTCCACTTCCTTGCGCCGGCTCGTCACCTGCGAAGACCGTGTGCCCGCTGCAAATCGTGCGATGAATTCGTTCAACTGCGCAATCTTCTTGTCCCGCTGCGCATTCTGCGACTCCAGCGTGGAACGAATCTGCGTCTTCGCCATCACCATGTCGTCGTAGCCGCCGCTGTAGATAATGATCGTCTGGTAATCGATATCCGCGGTGTGCGTGGTAACGCTGTTCAAAAAGTGCCGGTCGTGCGAGATGGCAATCAGCGTGCCGTTGTAGGAATTCAGAAAATCCTGCAGCCAGTGCACTGAATCCAGATCAAGATAGTTCGTTGGCTCGTCCAGCAATAGCGCTTCCGGTTTTCCAAACAGCGCTTGCGCCAGAAGTACACGCACTTTCTGACCGCCCTGCAGTTCGCCCATCTTGCGTTCGTGCAAGTCCTCGGTGATGTCCAGGCCGTCAAGCAGGATAGCGGCGTCGGCTTCGGCAGTGTAGCCGTCCTCATCGCCGATCACGCCTTCCAGTTCGCCCAGCCGCATCCCATCGGCATCGCTCAGTTCCGGCTTCTCATAGATGCGATCCCGCTCGTCCAGTGCCGCCCACAGCGGCTTGTTGCCCATGATGACGGTGTCGATGACGCGATAGGCGTCGAAGGCAAACTGGTCCTGGCGTAACACGCCGAATTTGCGCGGACGCACCACCGTTCCCTTTTGCGCGTCCAGTTCGCCGGTGAGGACTTTCATGAACGTTGATTTGCCTGACCCGTTCGGTCCTGTCAGTCCATAGCGCCGCCCCGGCGTGAAGTTCACTGACACTTCTTCAAACAACACCTTGGCGCCGTAGCGCATCGATACATTACTTACACTCAGCATTCGTCTTGGTTTCCTGTGCGCGAACCGCTGCGCAGTATCGGCGCCGCCGGCCCGAAGCAGATATGAATTGGCTCAGAATTTCGGGATTCGCGATTGCAGATTTGGATCCCGCTAGAACTGCCGCACTTCCAGTTTCTCATAACTGAGCCACGGCGGCCGATTCGACCGGCCAGGGCGAATCTGCAAGCTCTTCTTGATTTACCCCGAAGCAAGCGGGCCGCTATGATCTGGCAACAAACGTGCATTGCAACTGCGCGAGGTGGTGCAATGTCCTTTTGCGATAACCAGCGGGCCCAGAGAATTTTCATCGCAATAAAAGGATTTAGCTTTTTATCAAACGACTGTTTTCTGTCGCTTTTGAGACGAAACCTCAAGCCATCCTGCTGCGTCAAAGACCGCAGAACGCAGCGTATCAGAGTGTGTCTAAATGCTGACTCTTACTGAAAGATGCTCTCGACGGCGGCCTTGGACATCTCCAGGCCTTGGTGTGTTCACCATCAACAAGGGTCCGTAGGGCCCTGCAAGGCCGGTTCAGTCGTCGGTCTTGTTTCCGGTTCTACTTACTAATCCGGAATTGACCGCCGTTCTGACCGTTGCACATTCCCGAAAGTCTAGGTAAACACGGGTCGAGGGTTAGAACCCTCCGCGGCTCTGCGTCGTCGCCTGATGGCGGCACGCAAGGGCGCGTGCGAACGACGATTCGCGCGAGCGGAAGGGTGCGCTCCGCGACCCATTGCTCCCGGCTTCGAGGAAAGAACAGTGAATCCCGTCGCATGCCGGGCCGTTTTTAGGAGGACAAATGAATGTAGTCAAGTGCGCACTCGGCGTTGCGTTGGTGACGTTCTCGTGCGTTGCATCCGCATGGGCGCAGGAGAATGCCGAAATCAAAGGTACGGTTGCCGATCCCTCAGGCGCCGTTGTTCCCAACGCAACCATCACCATCACCAACACCGCGACCGGCGAGTCCAAAACCACAACCAGCAATGGCGCGGGACTTTACGATTTCTCCAACCTGCAACACGGCAACTACAACCTCAAAGCTGAAGCCAAGGGCTTCAATCCCATGCAAGTCAACGCAATCGTCGTCAACGTTGCGGCAACCGTTCCCGAAAACCTCACCCTGGCCGTCGGCACCGGAGTTCAGACGGTGACCGTCACCGCCGATGAGCTCCACCTGCAGACCGAGACCAACGAAGTCAGCAATCTCATCTCGGGGCAGCAGATCACGCAGCTCGCCACCAATGGCCGCAACATGGTTTCGCTCACCACCCTTGGCACGGGCGTCTCCAACAACCTCCCATCGTTCAATGGTGTCACCGCGCAGGGCAGCGGATTCGGTCTCAGCTTCAACGGCATGCGTCCGGATCACAACGACTGGCTGATCGACGGTGGCGAAGCCTACGACCGCGGCAGCGGCGGCAAGTTTGACCTGATGCCCTCGCCCGACGCACTCGCTGAGTTCCAGACGTTGAGCAGCAACTACAGCCCCGATTACGGCATTGCCTCCGGCGGCACCATCACCATGGTGGTGAAATCCGGTACCAAGGACTACCACGGCGAATTGTGGGAGTTTGATCGCAACGATGCCTTCGACGCTGACAGCTACTTCGCCAAGCGCAGCAACACTCCAACTCCCGAGCTGCGGTTGAACATCTTCGGCGGAAACTTCGGCGGCCCGGCGTTCATCCCCGGTATCTATCCCAAGAGCAAAAGCCGGACCTTCTTCTTCGTCAACGAAGAGTGGCGTCGTTTCATCAACGGCGTAAATCCCAGCCCTGAAAACACTATCCCTGCCTCGGACTTCCCGGCGACGGGTGCAGCGCTGGCCTACACACCCTTCAATGAACTCTCGCCATCCAGTCTGCCTTCCGGCGTTTGCAATGCCGGAGTCGCTCCACCCTGCGTCCCCAAGACCAACGACCCCGCCAAGCTCGCCATCTACGCGGCTGACGGACTCACCCCGGGCGGCCCGTTTCCCGGCAATGTGATTCCCGCCAATCTACTCGATCCCAACGCGGTGCTTTTCATGGGCACGGGCAACATTCCCAAGCCCAACACTGGCTCCGCCACCAATCCGCAATACGTTGCGTCGCCCAAGCAGCCCACGTACGTCCGCGAAGACGTCGTGCGCATCGATCACGACATCAATTCAAAAATGCATCTGATGGGGCACTGGATGCATGACCAGATGTCGCAGACCATCATTCCCACCATGTGGAGCGGCGACAGCTATGACACCGTTGGCGACGTCTTCCAGAATCCCTCATGGTCCTCGGTCATTCAGCTCTCCCACACCATCACGCCCAACCTGCTCAACGAGGTCGGACTCGATGTGAACGGCAACACCATCAACATCAGTCCTACTTCGGCCGGCGGAGCCTCGTACGTCGAACCCGCGGGATGGAATGCGGGAAGCTTCTTCCAGGGCAACAACGCACTCAATCGCCTGCCCCAGGTCGGCTTCGGCAGTCCTCTCGGCACCACGTGGACTGAAATTTACTGGCCGTGGCGCAATGCTTTCCTCGATTACCAGGTTCGCGACGATCTCACCTGGAATAAGGGAAAACACAGCTTCAAGTTCGGCTTCTCCTACATGCGCGTCGATAAGAACCAGCAGCTCCAGGCAGATACCCAGGGTGATTATTCCTTCGGCACCGATTTCTCAGGAGATTCCTACGTCAACTTCCTGCTCGGATTTGCCGACAGCTATCAGCAACTGCAAACCCTCAACACTGCACACTGGCTCAACAACACCTACTCCATCTATGGGCTCGACAACTGGCACATCGCTCCCCGGCTCACCTTGAACATCGGTCTGCGCTGGGACCTCATGCCGCACGTGTACGAGAAGAACAACGAGGTTGCCAACTTCGTTCCTGCCGACTACAACCCAGCGGCCGCCGCGGTTCTCGATCCAGCGAGCGGTTCGATTTGTACTGCTATCTCGGGTACATGTCCGGCCGTCAGTCCTGACCTCTCGACCGTCAACGGAGGCACTTTCTATCTGAACGGCATACAACTCGCCGGGCAGAATGGATTCCCCCGCGGCATCGTCCAAAACGATTTCAAGACAGCCCAGCCTCGCGTGGGCTTCGCATGGGATGTGTTCGGAACCGGCAAAACTGTCCTGCGCGCCGGCGCTGGCATGTTCTATGAGCGCATCCAGGGCAACGACATTTACGGCGCTGCCACCAACCCTCCCTTCGCCTACCACCCCTCGGCGAATAGCGTTTACTTCTCCAGCCCGACAACCAGCGCCATCACGGGAGGCACTGCGGCTACGCCGACGTTCCCGGCCGGCATGCAGGATCTCAACTACTACTATCCTGATCCAGCAACCGCGCAATTCAGCCTGGGCATCCAGCAGCAGGTCGCTCCCGCTGTTGTTTTCGTGATGCAGTATGTCGGCTCAACTGGCTGGAACCAGTCTGACGAACGCAACATCAACACCCTGCCGATCGGCGATCTCACCGATCGTCAAGCTGTGGCTTCTGGTGCGAACGCCAACCTCTACCGCCAGTTCCTCGGCTACTCCAACATCACGCAGATCGAAAGCGCAACCAATCAAAACTACAACTCGCTCCAAACCAGTCTGCGCTGGCAAAACCGGCACAATCTGACCATGCAGTTCTCCTACACCTGGTCGCACGAGATCGACATTCAAAGCGGCGACCTCGGTTCCACCAACATCTCCGGATCGGGTGGCACTGTCTCTAATCCCTTCAACCTCAAATACGATCGCGGTTCCGGCGTGCTCGACCGCCGTCACATCTTTGAAGCCAACTACGATTACCGTCTGCCGTTCTGGGTTCACGGAGGAAACTTCCTGGAACACGGCGTGCTTGGTGGGTGGGAACTCTCTGGTGTGACCACTGCTGAGTCCGGGTCGCCCATCAATGTCACCTACTCACCCGATACGCTAGGCTTGGGCGGCGGGACCGTCAATCGTCCCGACCTCAGCGGCAATGCGCGCAACGGAGGCAAGACCGTTTCGCAGTGGTTCAACACCAGCGCGTTTTCCGCTCCGGTTGCTCCATGGAACGGTGGCACGAATCAAGGCTTCGGAACCGCCGGCAAAGATGCGGTCGTAGGTCCGGGCCTCTTCAACTGGAACCTCGCGCTATTCAAGAGCTTCCCCTTTACCGGGAAAGAAAATCCCCATCTTGAGCTGCGCGTCGAAACCTTCAATACCTTCAACCACACCGAGTTCAACGGTGTCGACACGGGATTCACCGACGGCAACTTTGGACAGGTAACCAGCACCTTCGATCCCCGCGAATTCCAATTCGGCGGCAAGATCGTCTTCTAGGAACGCTGAGGTTTCAAAACCCAGGATGATCCATCCCTGCCTGGGTGCCCCATCCTTGCGGCGCTTTTGCCGCAAGAGTGGGAAACCTCCAACCTCAATAAACCAGAGAAAAGGGGGAAACCAGAGAAAAAAGGGCGCGACAGTCAAAAGCCGTCGCGCCCTTTTCTTCTCCGTTATTATCGATTGTCATCCCGAGCGAGCAACGCGAGTCGAGGGACCTGCAGTTATTCTTGAACCCGCCCACGAATCCGACGTCGGCAGTGTCGCAGCCCTGGCAATCAAACCAGTCACGGAATCCCGACAATCTTGTGCGTCTGTAAACTCAGCCTCCACTGCGGATGTGCCAGGCAATACCGCACCGCCAACTCTGTATTAGCGACCCTCTCAGGCCCATCCATGGGCTGCAAGAAGAAGTGCCGAAATCCCAGCCCTTCGAACTCCGGCGGCATCGCGCCGGCCTGGGGAAACACCAGTTTCAATTCATCGCCCCTGGTCTGCACCAGCCCTGCTCCTGCCTTCGGGCTCACGCATATCCAGTCAATTCCCGCCGGCGCCTCTACCGTTCCATTTGTTTCCACTGCAATCTCAAAATCGCGCTCGTGCAATTCGTCGACAAGCACACGATCCAACTGCAGCAACGGTTCGCCTCCCGTGCACACGACAAATCGCCTCTCCTCCGTTCCACGCACGGGCCATGTCGCTGCAATCGCCTCTGCCAGATCGCCGGCGGTCTCAAATTTTCCTCCGCCCTCGCCGTCTACACCCACAAACTGCGTATCGCAAAACTGGCAGATGGCCGATGCGCGATCGCTCTCGCGACCCGACCACAAATTGCATCCTGCAAACCGGCAGAACACCGCCGCTCTCCCCGACTGCGCACCTTCGCCTTGCAGCGTATAAAAAATCTCTTTGACCGCATAGCTCATCGGTTCGCCTTTGTCTCAGGATAGGGCAGGGGGTCGACGATCCCGTTTTCGCTGAATCCTTTTCTTCGCAGGAAACATGAGTCGCATGTCCCGCACGGCTCCCCATCCGCCGCTGGATCGTAGCAACTGCTGGTCAGGCTGTAATCCACGCCGAGTTCCAGGCCTCGCTTGATGATCTGCGCCTTCGTCATCTGCATCAGCGGCGCATGAATCACAAGCTTTTGCCGCCCCTCCACCCCCGCCTTCGTCGCCAGGTTTGCCATCGACTCAAACGCATGAATGAACTCTGGCCGGCAGTCGGGATAACCGCTGTAGTCCAGCGCATTCACTCCGATAAACACATCGCTCGCGCCCAATACCTCGGCCCACGCCAGCGCAAATGAAAGAAAAATCGTATTTCGCGCTGGCACATACGTCACCGGAATTCCATGCTCCATCTCCGCGCTGTTTCGTCCCTTCGGCACGTCGATGTCATCCGTCAGCGCCGACCCGCCGAAAACCCGCAGATCAATCGTCGCCACCTTATGCTGCGCCACCCCCAGCGATGCCGCCACGCGCCGTGCCGCCTCAAGTTCAAAGCTGTGACGCTGCCCGTAAGCAAATGACAACGCGTTCACCTGGAAGCCCTCGCTCTGCGCGATCGCTGCCACGGTCGCCGAGTCCAGCCCGCCGCTCAGCAGCACCACCGCTGGCTTCACCGGTTCAGAAGTTGAAATTTTCATTGATCAACAAGCGCTCCTCATTCAGAATAAACAACCAGCGGACCGCTCCGAGAGCCGTTCTTCCCCCCTCACTCTCATTTCTTCTGCCGCCAGGCACGCATATCTCTTTCTTTGCATCCAAGAAATTCCGGGCCCCATACTCTGGAGGTCTCACATGCGTCTGCAGAGTCTCCCCACTCTGTCCCTGCTTTTGGCGTCTTTCTCGCTTTTCGTCACGCCCAGCTTGCTCCACTCTCAGTCGTCTGGCGACATTGGCAACAAATTTGCTGACCCGCCATCGTCGACGACATCCGCAAACAGTTCTGCGTCGATCTCAGATTCGTCGAAGCTGAAGGGCGATGCCCAGCCTGCATCGCACAGCGCAGCCCAATCGATGACGGTTATCCAGGTCGAGTCTTCGCTGAAGAACCTGAATGGAGTGCTTAACTACGATCGCGGTACGAGGCAATCGTCCGGATGAAGCGCATGCTCTCGGCGCCATTGCCAGTTGTTACAACGCGCTGCACCAGCAGCAGAAGGCAGTCGAAACTTATCAATCTGAGCTCGGCATCTGGCGCGAACTTGACAACAAAGAAGGTGAGGGAACCACCCTTGCACACATCGGGGATGTTTACCGTGAATGGGGCTTCCCCGATCAGGCAATCCACTTCTATCGCGATGCACTGAAGATGTACCCAGACTCATCCGACAAGGGGCTCGTAGCGGCCGTCCTGAACAATCTCGGTCTAGCCTACTTTGCGGTGCACGATAAGAAAAAGTGTCTGGAGTACCTCGATCAGGCGCTCGCCGATTTTCGCGCAATGCATGATCGTCAAGGAGAGGCCCTCACACTCACCAATCTCGGTTCGACCTATGGCTTCCTCATCAATGATCCGCACAAGGCATTGGACTACTTTCAAGAGGCCCTCACTAAGTTGGAACTGGTGAATGACCGCTCGACAGAGGCGACAGCCCTCGAACTCATGGGTGGCATTTGGATCAAGTTGCAGAAGCCGGATCTGGCCGCTGACACCTACAAGCGTTCGCTCTTCCTCTACAGCCGGTTGGGGAACGCCCAGGGAGAAGCCTCCGTTCGCAAGCAACTGAGGATCATGGGCGAATCGGAGGATCGGGCCTCCAACAATTGACTGGGATCGTCTCATGAGCGCGGCACTATAACAAACCTCTACCCTCACGCCTTAGAATTATTCTTCGCGTACTTTTTCATGAAGATTTTTCTCACAGGCGCCACCGGTTTCGTTGGCCACCACGTTGCGGAGGCCCTGGCTGGCGAAGGAGCCGATCTCCGCCTGCTCGTCCGCAAATCCAGCAAGCTCTCGAATCTCGAAGGCATCTCCGGCGACACAGTCGTCGGCGATCTCTCCAAACCAGACTCATATGCTCCCGCGCTCCAGGGATGCGAGGCCGTCATGCACGTCGCCGCCGATTACCGCCTCTGGATCCGCGATCCCGACGCAATGTACCGAGCCAACGTCGACGGCACTCGCGATCTGCTTAAGCTGGCCCGCGAAGCCCGCGTTCGTCGCGTTGTCTACACGTCCTCCGTCGCCACCATGGCCTTCCGGACAGATGGCATTGTCGTCAACGAAGACACCCCCGTCACCATCAACGACATGGTCGGCCACTACAAGCGCTCAAAGTTCCTCGCCGAGCAGCAGGCAATCGCAGCAGCCCAGGATGGTCAGCAAGTTATCATTCTCAACCCCACCACTCCCATCGGTCCGAACGACTCCAAGCCAACCCCCACCGGCCGCATCTTCGTCGATTTTCTCAATCGCAAATTTCCAGCCTACGTGGATACTGGCCTCAACCTTGTCGATGTCACCGAGGTCGCCCGTACCCACGTCGCCGCGCTCAAGGTTGGCAAACCCGGCCGCCGCTACATCCTCGGCGGCGAAAACCTCACCCTGAAACAAATCCTCGACAAGATGTCCGCCATCACCGGCATTCCATCGCCAACGACAGAGATCCCCTTCGCCATCGCCGCCACCTACGCATTTTTCGAAGAATGGATCACCGGCCGAATCCGAGGCAAAGAACCCCGCGCCACGCTCGAAGAAGTCCGCATGGGCCGCAAAAAAATGTTTGCATCCAGCGCCCGCGCCCAGCAGGAACTCGGCTTCCACATCGTGCCCATCTACCCCGCCATGCGCGCCGCCATAGAATGGTTCCGCTCCAACGGCTACGCCCCATGATCAAAGTGGAAAACACGTTCACCCACAGTGTCATTCCGACCGACCCGAAAGGGGAGTGGAGGAACCTGCAGTTGCTTTTTATGGAAGCTATAGGGTGCCGCGAAGGCCGGGTGCTTACAAAGCACCACAACGGCCGGGCGCGGATAAAGTGCCACAACGGCCGGGTGCCCCATCCTTGCGCAGCAAGGGTGGGAAAGCACGAACCCCAATCAGCAGGCCACCCATGACCCGCGTAGCCATCATTGCCGCCATGCCGGGCGAACTCAAACCGCTGGTCCGCAATTGGCCCCACTCCACCCGCGGCACCGTCCACTTCTGGGCCCAGCGCACCGAAGAAGAAGAATGGATCGCCGCCTGTGCCGGGGCCGGCCTCGAAGCCGCCACCCGCGCCTTCGCTGGCATTGAAGACGGAGGACCCATCGACCTCGTCCTCTCCATCGGCTGGGCAGGAGCCCTCACACCCGATGTTGCAGCTGGCAGCGCGCACAACTGTGCCGGAGTCATCGATGCCCGCACCGGCGAGCGCTTCCGGTGCGATGCCGGGGCGGGGCCTCTCTGGCTGGCCACAAGCCCCCGAGTCGCCGGCGAACCCGAAAAACGCCGTCTTGCCACGACCTACAAGGCCGCCCTTGTCGATATGGAAGCCGCTGCTATCGCCCGCCTCGCCGCCATGCGCAGCATTCCCTTCTACGCTATCAAGGGGGTTAGCGACTCACTCGACGCGAAGCTCCCTGATTTCAACCGCTTTATCGATCCAAATGGCCAGTTTCTAACCCGGAAGTTGGTACTTTTTGCTCTCCTCAGGCCGTGGATATGGCCCTCGCTCGTCCAAATGGGCGAAAATAGTAGGAAAGCTTCCCAAAGCATTGCGGAGCGGCTCCACGAACTCCTCAGCGAGTGACGAAATAATAAGAGTGAGGTCACACCCAGTCCGAATGGCTACCCAAACCACCAACGCCCCAGACCCCATCGCCAACCGGATCCCCACAACCATGCGCGCCATAGTCTACCGCGGTATCAACGACATGCGCATCGAGACAGTGCCTGTCCCCGCCATCGGCCCCGGCGAGCTCCTGGTTAAAGTTGCCACCTGCGGCATCTGCGGTACTGATCTCAAAAAAATCCACACCGGCTCTCACTCCGCCCCCCGTATCTTTGGCCACGAAATGTCTGGAACCATCGTCGCCATCGGTCAGGGCGTCACTCGATTCCAAGGCGGCGAGCGCGTCGTCGTCCACCATCACGTTCCTTGCGGCGAGTGTTTCTACTGCCGTAAAGGCACCCCGGCCCAATGTCCGCTTTACAAAAAGGTCGGCGTTACGGCCGGTTTCGAACCGTCCGGCGGCGGGTTCGCGGAGTATATTCGCGTGATGGATTGGGTGGCCTCGAGCTGCGGCGTGGTTCCCATTCCCGACGACGTCCCGTTCGAGCAGGCCGCATTCGTCGAACCCGTCAACACCGTGCTCAAAGGCGTCAAGATGCTCAACCTGGCCCCGGACGATACCGTGCTGGTCATCGGCCAGGGTCCCATCGGCCTCATGCATGCCGTCCTCGCCAGCCGCACCGGTGCCCGCGTCCTCACCTCGGACCTCTATCCTGAGCGTCACGCCATCGCCGCAAAATTCGGGCTCAACGAGCCTATCCATGCAGGCAGCGAAAATGTCGTCGAACGCGTCCTGGCTGAGACAGATGGTCGCGGAGCCGATGCTGTGATTCTCGCCGTCGGAGGTAACGCCCTCATCCGGACCGCGATCGATGCAGCGCGCTGCGGCGGGAAAGTCATGCTTTTTGCCCAGACCCAGCGCGGCGACGCAACTTTTGATCCCGGCGTGGTTTGTATGGACGAGAAGACCCTCATGGGGTCCTACTCGTCTTCGTTCCAGATCCTCGATGAGGTCACGGACCTGGTCTTTGGCGATTACCGCAACGGGTTTGACCTCACTCAACTCATCTCGCATCGTTTTCCGCTTGACCAGGCTGTCGCGGCAATAGATATCGCATCGCACCCAAAGGCCGACTCGATGAAGATTATGATTGAGCCTGTTTCCGGCCTAGGTGCAAAGTGATGGATACTCTGCCAGACTTCCGCTGGCGCCCTTGCGCAGGCTTCTTTTCAGGTTTCGGGCCTTTCGAACGCGGCAGCGTCCAGACTGCGCCAGCGAGTGAGCATTTTCCCAGCCGCTCGAGGAGAAATCGATGCCAAACCCGGTAAAACGCGGTCGGCCGACAGTCGAGGATGTCCTGCAGGTTGGCCGCAGTACCGTCGGAGACGTGCTCCAGATCGGTCGCAACACCGTCGAGGAAGTCCTCCATGTTGGCAGGAGCACCGTCGAGGAGGTCATTCAGGTCGGGCGCAATACGGTTGAGTCCGCGCGCCAATTGCGCCAGGGAACGATGCAGGCCGCAGTGTTGCACGGCCGCCAGGATATTCGGATTGAAGACGTGCCGGTTCCTCGCGCGGAAGCAGGCGAGCTGATCGTACGCGTTGGCGCCGCTCTGACGTGCGGAACAGACCTGAAGGTTTTTCGCCGCGGCTACCATGCCCGCATGATTGTCCCTCCGGCGCTCTTCGGCCACGAACTGGCCGGAACCGTGGTCGAGGCAGGGAAGGGAGTTGAAGGCTTCTCGAACGGCAGCCGTGTGGTGGCGCTGAACTCAGCCCCCTGTGGCCAGTGCTACTTCTGCAAGCGTAGTCAGGAGAATCTCTGCGACGACTTGCTCTTCAACAACGGCGCCTATGCGGAATTCATCCGCATACCTGCCCGCATCGTCTCCAAGAACACGCTCATTGTTCCCGACCATGTTCCGCTGGAGCACGCCGCACTTACTGAGCCCCTCGCTTGCGCAGTTCATGGCTTTCTCGATTCCAACCCGCATCCTGAAGACACGGTCGCAGTCATCGGCGGCGGACCCTTGGGGCTCATGATGGTCCACGTCGCAGCTCTTTCCGGTTGCAACGTCGTCTCCATCGTCAAACACGACGGCCAGGTCGAAGCAGCCAGACAGTTGGGAGCAGCGCATATCATCAAGTCTTCCTCGATTCAGAAAGCCATCCGCGAAACCCGCGCTCTCACACCCAATAATCGCGGCGTGGACATCGCCATTGAAGCTGTCGGCGTTCCCGAGGCCTGGGAAGAAGCCGTCGAAATGGTGCGCAAAGGCGGCACGGTCAACTTCTTCGGCGGATGCGCCGTAGGTACCCGTGTCACGCTCGATACCAATCGCATTCATTACAGCGACATCACCTTGCGCGCAACGTTTCACCACACGCCTGCCATCTGCCGCAAGGCGCTCGACCTCATCGCCAGCGGCCGTTTCCAGGCAAGCGCCTTCATCACCGGCCACGCCCACCTCTACGAACTCAATCGCGTCTTTGAAAAACTAATGAACCGCAGCACCGAAATCAAAACCGCGATCGTCCCGTGAGCGGATTGGTTTGTGTCAGGGCACGACTTTAGTCGTGCCGCAAAAGCGCAATAAAATAGAGAGGGCTTTAGCCCCTGAGGGAATCGTGGCTTTTTCGCAACAAACAGCCGAAGGAAAACCAGAGCAAGACACCCTCCTCGCCCGCGGCTGGTCCGCTCTCCCCGCAAGCTATCGCATTCCCGACACCCCACCAACGCTCGCCGATGCCCGCGCCTGGTGCAAACATCTCGCCGAAACCCACTACGAAAATTTCCACGTCGCTTCATGGTTCCTCCCGGAAGCACTACGCCCCCACTTCCACGCGATCTACGCCTACTGCCGTGTATCCGACGACCTCGGGGACGAAGTCGGCAACACTCAGCAGTCGTTAGCCCTCCTCGATCTCTGGGGTCGCGAACTCGACGCCTGCTACGAAGGCCGCGCCCGCCATCCCGTCTTCGTCGCGCTCGCTGAAACCATTCGCGCCTGCAACATCCCCAGGGAACCCTTCGCCGATCTCCTCACCGCCTTCCGCCAGGATCAGGTCGTCACACGCTACGCCACCATGCAGGATGTCCTCGGCTACTGCCGCTACTCCGCCAACCCGGTCGGCCGCCTCGTCCTCTATACCTGCGGCTACCCAGACGAAGAGCGCTTCCGCCTTTCGGACGCCACTTGTTCCGCCTTGCAACTCGCCAATTTCTGGCAGGACGTCCGCGTCGACTTCGCCAAAGATCGCGTCTACATCCCGCAAAACGACATGCATCGCTTCGGCGTGAATGACGCAACCATCCAGCAGGGAATTGCGACCGCCGACTTTCGCGCTCTCCTCAAGTATGAAGTCGAATTCGCTCGCAATCTCTTCCTCGAAGGTCTGCCTCTCATCAACATGGTCAACCGCGATCTCGCCCTCGATCTCGATCTCTTCAGCCGTGGCGGCCTCGAAATCCTGAACGCCATTGAGCATCAGGATTATGATGTGCTCAGCGCCAGGCCGGCCATTTCCAAGCGGACTAAGCTAGGCTTGGCTCTGCGCGCCGTGAGCGGAAAATTTCTACCGTTCCTGCGCCTGGGATCGGGACCCAAAGGGAAAGCCGCTTGACGCAAGAGATGCCGCAAGCGATCACACTGGACGCCGCCTACGCAACCTGCAGGGCAATCGCCAAACGGGAAGCCAAAAACTTCTACTACGCCTTCGTCGCCCTTCCCGCGCCGCGCCGTAACGCTATCTGCGCGATCTACGCATTCATGCGCAAAGCCGACGACCTGTCCGACGACGAAACCATTCCACGCGAACAGCGCCTCCTGAATCTCGAGCAATGGCAGGCCGCCTGGCGCAGCGCCTCGCAAACCGGAGCCACGCAGGACCCGGTCTTCATCGCCGTCCGCGATGCCACCCAGCGCTTCAACATTCCTCTCAGCCTTCTCGACGAACTTATCGCCGGCACCACCTCCGATCTAAAGGCAAATCCAACAGACGCGCCCGACACCTACGCCACCTTCGCCGATCTCTATCAATACTGCTATCTGGTCGCCTCCGTCGTCGGCCTCGTCTGCATTCGTATCTTCGGCTACACCGATCCCGCCGCAGAAAAACTCGCCGAAGAAACCGGGGTAGCCTTCCAACTCACCAACATCCTGCGCGACGTAGCCGAAGATGCCGAACGTGGCCGAGTCTACCTGCCGCTCGAAGATCTCGCCACTCACAACGTCACACTCGACGCGATCCTCCATCGCAAGCAGGGCGCACCCCCATCCGCGAACGAGCGCGCTCTTCTCGCGGATCTCGGTAAACGCGCCGAAGCCTACTACGCCTCTGCCGGCAAACTGCTCCCCCTCATCGATCGTGAAAGCCGCCCCGCCCTCTGGGTATTGGTCAGAATCTACCGCGGCCTCCTGAAACGAATCCGCCGCGCAGATTACGATGTCTTTTCCCGTCGCATAAGCGTCCCAACCTTCCAGAAACTAGAAATCCTGGCAGTCGGAATGGCCCGCGTTGTCGTCGCCCGATTTTCTCCATAATGTTCTATTCGGGAGGCTCTGGGGCCACGTCGGCGACCGAGACGAACGAATGAGCGGCCTTGAAACCCCAAAAAACAAGCTCAATAAAAAATGTGTCATTCCGAGCGACGGAGCGTAGCGAAGAAGCCGAGGAACCTGCATTTCGGGGCGCTGACAGACATAACGAATATTCCGAGGATAGTTGCAACAGCCGCCACAATCCGACCCGCGCACCGTCACCGTAATCGGCTCCGGCGTCTCAGGCATGACTGCCGCCTGCGCCCTCGCCGAAGCCGGATATCGCGTGCAACTCGTAGAACGTCGCGGCTACCTCGGCGGACGCGCTTCCTCATATCTTCATCCCGGCGTCAACGAAGTCATCGACAACTGCCAGCACGCGCTCATCGGCGCCTACACAAACCTCATCGCCTTCTATCGCCGGATCGGCGTCGCCGACAAAATCCACTGGACCACCAACTACACCATGATCGAGCCGGGCGGCCGCCGGTCGGCACTGGGTGCTTCTCCGTTGCCCGCGCCGCTCCACGGATTGCCCAGGCTGCTTACCTGCGGCGCATTCTCAGCCGCTGACAAGCTCTCACTCGTGCGAGCCTTCACCGCCATCCTGCTCGGCAGCGGCCGCGATCCAAACGAGTCGCTAGGCACATGGCTGCGGCGGCAACGGCAATCGAAGGGCGCAGTGGAGCGCTTCTGGCGACTGGTCATCGCCAGCGCACTCAACTCCGACATCGACCAGATTGGCGTCAACTACGCCACCATGGTCATCCGCGGCCTCTTTATGGATTCGCCCCAGGCCGGCGCCATGGGCATGAGCACCCTGCCCCTCAGCGAACTCTATGCGCCCGTGCCCGGATTCCTCGCCGCTCGCGGCGGCGGCGTACAGCTCAACGCAAGCGTTGAAGCCATCACCCGCGACGAAACGTCGAGTCAGTGGAACGTCATCATCCGTGGCGATCAATCGCCCATCCGCTCTGACTTCGTCGTACTCGCATTACCCTTTGAGGCATTCGCGAAACTATTGCCGCTGCTGCCAGCCGTGGAGGGAAGGGAACTACTCGAGCAGCAGGTTTCGCGCCATGTGCATTGGCCCATTTCAAGCGTGCACCTGTGGTTCGATCGCGAGGTGACGGATCTGGAGCATGCCGTGCTGCTCGATCGCGAACTGCACTGGATGTACAACCAGTCAAAGCTGCAGCGGCGTCCCGGCAACTATATCGAACTGGTGCAGTCCGCATCCCGTGCCTTTGCAGCATTGCCGCGCGATCAGGCAATTGCGCAGGCAGTTGCGGAAGTGGGTGAGTTCTTCCCCGAAGCCAGGGGCGCGCAAGTTGTGAAAGCGGCGCTGACCAAGGAAGTGCGCGCCACATTCGGCGTGCCTCCGGGCATCGACAGCGCGCGCCCCACTTCTACATCTCCCTGGCCCAACCTGTTTCTTGCAGGCGACTGGATTCAGACCGGCTGGCCTTCCACCATGGAAAGCGCCGCCCGCTCCGGCCACCTCGCCGCCGACGCCCTCTGCGCCGGCAACAATGGAGTCCCCCGCTTTTTAGAGCCCGACCTGAAGCCACAAGGCCTCATGACATTTTTCAGTTAGCTTTGAATTCTGAGCGGAGAAAGCATATCGAAAACTGCATTAGACTTCCCTCGTCCGTTGTAGAAACAAGCTCGCCACAAATCAAGCTGACCACCGATCACTGACATCTGACCACTCGCTTTAATGCGCCAGAAAGTACACCCCCACGCACACCAGCACCGCCGCGGTCCACCGCCGCCGATCCACCTTCTCATGCAGAAACAACTGCGCCGCCACGGTGTTCAACACCAGTGTCAGGGACGCTGCCGCCGGGCCCACCAGGCTCAGGTTCATGTGATTCAGCGCGAACAACAGCGAGAAGAAGGCCACCGCCATAAAGAAGATTCCGCCCATGAACAGCGGTGAAGTCACGACGGCCTTGATCGCACCGCCCAGCCCACTCTTCGCGCGAATATCATCGAGGTCGCCCATCGACTTCATCGCCGCCGCCGTCAGCACCTCGCCCGTAGATGACGTGATCACGATAGTCGCCACCATCGCAGCAGCCTTCCAGAACGACGACTGCGTCAGTACTCCGGCCATCATCATCGTCCGGCCTCTTCCGCTTCTAGTTCTTGCGGCGTCGTGGACGCATTCACCGGCGGAGTCGTATTCGCTGGACCGTGCGCCACAAACGCCACGCCCACCGTGATCATCACGATCCCCATCCACCGCATCCACGAAATCTGCTCATGCAGCCAGAAGTGCGCAAGCAGCGCCACAAACACATTGCCCAGCGCGGTCGCCGGCATCACAAACGTCAAGTCCGCCCACGACAGCGCCGTCAGGTAGCTCGCGAAATATCCGATCAGCAGCGCAATGCCCAGCGCAATCCACGGCGTAAACACCGCGCCGATCAAAGTCAGGGGATGCGCCAAAGAAATCGGCGGAAGGCTCGTCATCCCGCGCGAAAGAGAAGCGTCGCCCAGCGGCACGCTCACCGACACAAACGCGAGAATCAGATGTTGATTAAAAGTGAGCCGATGACTCATGCGTTCCGCCGCGGCTCCTTTCCGCAAAAGAAAAGGAGGGCCGACGCAGCGCGCCGCCCTCCCGTGTTTCGTGCCCCCGAATGCTAAGCGCCGTTACGCGCCTGCGTTCACCGGTGCAGTCGGTTTAGCAGGCTGGCTGCGTTTCTGCTTCACCGCCTTGTTACGCTCTGCGCGAAGTTTCATGAATGCCTTCGCCTCAACATAAAGCCGCGGCACATCGCGATTCACAATTGCCTTCCACACCACGCGGAACGCCGCCTTGGGACGGAAGTAGTACTCGTCATAGAAACGGTGCACCATCTCCATCACGTAGTCGACGGGCAGTCCCGGATACTCGATGTGCGCCATCTGGTGCCCACCGCCGTCTTCCATCTTCTCGTTGGTGATGAAGCCGTTGGCCTTGGCGTAATCGTAAAATTCCGTTCCCGGATAAGCGTGCGCAATCGAAACCTGGATCGTCTCGCAGTCCAGCGTCTTGGCAAAGTTGATCGTGTTGCGGATCGACTCCTTCGTCTCGCCCGGCAGCCCAAGAATGAAGTCGCCGTGAATGACGAGGCCGAGATCGTTGCAATCCTTCGCAAACGCCCGTGCCCGCTCCACCGTTGCGCCCTTCTTGATGTTCTTCAGGATCTGCGGATCGCCCGACTCAAAGCCCACGATCAGCAAGCGGCATCCCGCATCCTTCATCGCCTTCAGCGTGTCGCGGTCTGTTGTAACTCTGGAGGTACAACTCCACGTGATCCCGAGAGGCTTCAGCTTTTCACAAAGCTCAATCGTCCGGCCCTTCTGAATATTGAACGTGTCGTCATCAAAAAAGAATTCCTTCACATGCGGAAAATTCTCATGTGCCCATTTCAACTCCGCCGCCACATCGTCGGTCGAGCGCTTGCGCCACGCATGTCCGCTCAGGGTCTGCGGCCAAAGGCAGAAGGTGCATTGTGCCGGGCAACCGCGCGTCGAATAAAGCGCGATGTAAGGATGCAGCAGGAATGGCACGTTGTACTTTGTTACGTCCATGTCCCGCTTGTAGATCTTCGTCGCCCACGGCATTGCGTCCAGGTCTTCCACCTGCGGGCGGTCCGGATTGTGAAGGATTTTTCCATCCTTCTTGTAGCTGATCCCGAGAATCTCGTTCAGCGGCTTGCCCTGGGCAAACTCCACCACGGAGAAGTCGAATTCGCGCCGGCAAATAAAATCCAGCACCGCGCACTCGTTCAACGCGCGATCCGGGTCAGTCGTCACCGGCGGTCCCACGAACGCAATCCGAATCGACGGGTTAGCCCTCTTGATGGCTTCAGCCAGGCGCTGATCGCCCTCCCAGCCCACCGTCGAGGTGAACAGAACCAGAAATTCATAGTCCTTGCAGATCTTGATCGTCTCGTCCGCCGAAACGTGGTGGGGCGGCGCATCCAGCACGCGCGATCCCTCCAGCAAACCTGCCGGGTAGGTGAGCCAAACGGGGTACCAATACGACTCGATTTCGCGCGTTGCAGGCCAGCGCGAGCTTGCGCCACCGTCGAAATTCTCAAACGAAGGCGGGTTGAGGAAGAGTGTTTTCAGAGGCATAGGCATCCCTTCAATTCTAACATTTAGCGTGTTTTTACGCGGCTTTACGCTGTGTATTCCAATGGTTACTTGGCCTTCAGTTCGTCGAGCCAGTCGTGCATGTGGCCCAGCGCGCGCAGCAGGTTAAGACGCGCCTTTGCCAGCTCAAAACCCGCATCCAGTGCATCTTCAGTCTTTTGCCGCACATCGATCAGCGCCATCTGCTCGGCCTTGGGGCTGGTTTGAGGTTGAGAACCCGGTCCACTCGTTCCGTTGCCCAACTGCAACTGCGCCATCACGGTCTTCAACTGCTCGCCCGCGATCTGCTGTTTTAGACTCGCGATCTCCGCCTGCGTATCCAATTCGCGAATGCTTCCGCTAAGGTCTGCAATTTCAAGCTCGTTTTGCCTCTCGGCCTGCTCGGCTTCGACCCTGGCCCGCAAAGCATCTGCCGACGACTCCTTTGCGCGGGCCCGATGGCCCAAATCGAAAATCGGGATTTGTACCGAAACTCCAGAGGCCAGGTTGTTCGGCGGCAGGGGCTTGACGAAAAAACTGCTTACGTCGTTCAGAAGATTCGTGTTGCGGTTGTATTGCATGAAGAACCGTAGCTCAGGGAAATAACTGCTCTCTTCATCACCCTTCGATTGAATAGTCTTCGACTCTGCAATCAACCGCGATGCATGGATTCCCTCGCTAATATGCGACGCTTCAAGACCACGCACCTGCGGAATCTCCGGAATGCTTGCGTGGTCTATCCGGATTGATCCCTCCGGCAGTCCAGTCAAAATCGCAATCTGCTTGTTCAGCACCGCTGCGCGTGCCTCTAGATGAATCCGCTTCAACTTCATCTCCGCGGCCGTCAATTTCGCCTGCAGCAATTCGCTCAGCGCATCAACGCCCGCCTCGGTACGCTGCTGTTCAATGTCCTCCAGTCGTCCGGCGAACTGCTCCTGCTCGCGAGCGTCCTGGAGTTCCCGATTCACCGCGTCCAGTTCGATATACGCGGTCGATGCGTCCAGCGCCACCTGTTCCCGCGCATCCTTCAGCCTCGCTGTCGCCGCACGCACACCCAGTCTCGCCGCATCGATATAACGCTTCTGCGGAATGCTGTATACCAGTGACTGCACGGTCGCGCTCCAGATGGACGGTGGTTGGCCCGTAAATCCAATTTCAGGAAAAACCGGCAGACCCGTGCCGACTGCGAGCGAAGGAATTAGGGCGTCCTTGCTTTCAGAAAGCACCGCATTCGCCTTGTTCACGTCTGCCTGCGCCGCACGAACACCCGTGCTGTTGCGCATAGCCAGGTCTACCACCGTCGCCAGCGACACTTGTGCATGTGCCGCAGGAGCAATGCTAACCAGCATGGTTGCGAGTGCTGCCACAACTCCGCCCGTGACAGTCGTCCTCCGCGGTTTCTCGGCCTTCGTTCTTTGTCGCGCATCCATCAAAATGTAAGCCCCAGCGCCGGTTTGTAATCGTGTGCAAGATTCAGTGCGGCCGTTCGCGCCTGCCATGCGCCGTTCTTGTCGCCCAACTGTGCCTTCAGCCTTGCAAGCCGGGTGTAAGCAACAAATGCCGGCGCCTCCTCTGTTCTTGGATAATTGGCGAGATAGTCCTCCAGCATTTTCGCCGCGAACGCCAGGTTCCGCTTGCCCCGCGCCAGAACCGATGCGCCGTTGTAGAGCGCAGCCCCCGCATGCCTGTCATGCTGTGCTGCCCGGTATCCCACTTCAACCGTCTGCTCCATCTCGTCCCAGTGTTCGTGCTTGCGATAAAAGCTTGCCAGTGTCATCCACGCAAACGCTGGATGTTCGCTTGTCGCAGCCGCCTGCTTATACTCCTGCTCCGCTGCGCCGTAATCTTTGCGGCTTTCGGCGATGCGTCCCAGCAGAATGTGCGCGCGTGCCTTGTCCACTCTTTCCAGGGCGGGCACCAGGGACTGTGCCTTGTCGGTGCCGCCGCCTACCACTCCCGGGGCCGACGAGTAGAACTCCCCGAGATCGGCCAGCGCATCCCCATCATGTGGGTCGAGATTCACTGCCTGCTCAAACTCCGATCGCGCCCGCTTCGCAAGACCGTACGCCGACATAAACGTGGAATTGTCTGCCTTCTCTCCAATCGCTCTGCCCAACCACAAATGCTCTCTTGCACTCTGGCCATCCAACCTCACCGCCTCGTCGCACTCGTTTACGGCATCATCCCAACGTTCTTGTGCGAAATAAACACGGCAGCGCAAGTTATGTGCCTCCGCAGAAGAGGGCACGGAGTTCAAAAGTGTAAGCGCCCGATCCGCCTCGCCTGCCTGCAGCGCAGCATCGGCCTGTCCCAGGCCATCTTTCGGAACCTCCGCTGATGCGCACATCAGAAAAGCGGCCAGCAAGGCGACGTGCAGTCCCTTCTTCACTGGACTCTCTTGATCGGAACGCCCTCTTGCAGGGTCTGTCCTGTCGTCGTTCCTGTCGCAATCATGTCGCCGTCCTTCAGTCCAGAAATAATGGCGACCTGGGTAAGGTTGATCGCGCCGGTTACAACAAACGTCTTCTTCAACTCGTCGCCTTCGATCTTGTAGACAAAGGTCTTGCCGTTCTCAGATCGCAGCGCCTCTCGAGGAATGCTCAGCGCATGTGCCTCGCTCGAAGTAGTGTCCGTGACCGTCACGTGAATATCGGGCAGAAGCTGGCTGTCGGCATCATCGATGCGAATGAGGGTTTCGCCGATATTGCGGGTGCCGTAGCCAATTACGGTAATGGGTGTGCGCTCGATATGGCCATGCCAAACCATCCCCGGCTTCGCATCCCACTTGATCAGGATCGGCTGGCCGACCGCCAGTTGTCCGATCTCCGGCTCGTCGAAATATGCTCGTACTCGTTCCTGGTGAAGGTCCGCCATCTGCAGCAACAGCTTGCCTTGTTCGACAAACTCCGTCGCATTCGCGTTGAGACTGTAAATGGTGCCTTCAGAAGGTGCTCGCACCGACGTCTGCGCCAACACCTGCTGTGCCGCCTTCTGGTTTGCCTTGGCGTCGTCCAGGGATGCCTGTGCGCGTGCAATCTCGGCGGCGGAGAAACGGCCCTGCGCGCTTTGTTCCGCTGCATGCAGATTCGCTTCCGCTGTTTCCTGCCTCTGGCGCGCCGCAGCCACTTCGCTGGGCGCTGCTGCGCCGGATGCACTCAGCTTCACCAGCGCGTCCACATCGTGTTGTGCCTGGGTCAACTCCAGCCTGTCACGGGTAATCTCTGCCGAGGCAGCCTGTCGCTGTTCCATGGTGCCGTTTTGCGTTGCTGCTTCCAGGGTCGCCTGGGCCGCTTTCACGGCGCTGTCGGCGCCCGCCAACTTTGCCCGTGCGTCGATGTCATCCAGCTGCATCAACAGCTTGCCGGCTGGAACCGTGTCTCCCGGCTGGACGTAGACCGCCTTCACGATCGCCCCAATCGGCGCATGGATCTCGATATTATGAATTGGTTCCACCAGTCCGTTGGTGTGGATGGTGCTGGCCAGCGGCTCCTGCGAAACCTCGGCGACGCGCACAGGCAGCCGATCCCGCGTAAGAGACCGAACGCCAAAATACACAAGAATCAGAACGACGACCGCACCCAACCAAAGCCATTTGCGGTCCAATTGCTTTCTTTCCGTTACCATGCAGGCGACCTAGGCCAGTATATAAGACTCTTCGCAAGCCCTTAAGAAGCACAAATTTGCATGAATACGATGTAGAAACTTGCATGACGGGGTGTTCATATTGATCCCCTTACAATGGAGATATGTCTCAGCAGCCTCGCTATACCGACGATCACGCCAGGGCTGGACTCGATTTCAAGTTCCCGGAGATCGAGACCTGGCAGAACCAGTTCCCCGGCTACGAAATCGTTATCGACGATCCCGAAATGACATCCGTCTGTCCCAAGACCGGCTTGCCCGATTTCGGATCGCTCTCCATTCGCTACATGCCCCGCGGTCGCTGCCTCGAACTCAAATCGCTCAAGGAATATCTGTTCAGCTACCGCAACCTCGGCATCTTCCAGGAGAACATCGTCAACCAGGTACTCGAAGATGTAGTGAAAGCCTGCGACCCCGTCTGGGCAGTTGTGCGCGGCGAGTTCCGCCCCCGCGGCGGCATAGCCACAACCGTAGAAGCCCGCTGGCCCCGCCCCAAAGAGTGAACCTGCGCGGTGTCATCCTCAGCGAACCGCTGCGCAGTCGAAGGATCTGCCCTGAAAACCAGATAACAGTACCAACCGAGGGTGCCCCATCCAAGCTCCGCTTGGGTGGGAAAGCACGATCCTCAGCAGCGCTTCCATTCTTACAAGTGGTGTGAACCCAAATCTGTGGCTGCGTCAATGCCGCCTGAATTCAGTCAGGGGAAGGCTCGCTATTTCTGAGCAGCACCACCCAGATACAATCCCTTTTCTGGACCCTTGGGCGTTTTTCAATACCGATCCTGATTCTCGGGCGCAAATAGAGCTCGATGAGTGCGTTGGTCTGAAATTGTGAGTTGAGACGGGCCGGACGCCTTCGCCATAGCCTCACTCCCAGTTCTTCACCTTTGGCCACAGCGCCTGGAGATTTCCATGGAGGCCTCTGCAGATGAAAACCGGGCCACGCTCATACGGCTCCAAATACGGATTTGCATCCTGTGTAAATTCCACTACCGAGTCGAAGTTGGTTTCGAGCTTCCCGCGGCTTTCGCCAAACACGATCATCACGCTACCCGTATACGTGCGCGGTCCCCAGAAGAAGTAGTTCTGGTGACCGCTGATGGCCTCCGGCACATCCGGCCGGTACACGCTCACCGCGCTCGCGTCGCCATAGTTTTCCGTGTAGACCACGGCCTGTGCGCGTTCCGCCTCTGGCAGCGAGAACCAGGCAGCGGCCAGCAAGTCCGCCTTCTGACGCCAATCCAGCATGTCGGCGAAGTACTGCGGCAGCGGCGCAGTGGCGCCATTCTCCATTTTCGGAGGCTGCAGATGCAGCCGCTGCTGATATGCAAGAATCTTTGCCGGTGGCAGTACCGGGAGAATGATTGGCAACAGAATCGCGATGACAAGAACGTTCATCGCCACGTAAACGGGCGTGAGCCCGCGCCGCAACCAGGTCTTGCGGAAGAGAAGATCCCAGGCGGCCGCCCCCGCAGCAAAATAGAGCGGATAAATGGCCGCAAGGTAATAGCTCTTGGCGTGCAGAGTCATCATCAGGGGCAGATACAGCAGATAGGTCACGCCCAGGAAGCGGAGCGCCTGAGCCGCCCGGCTGAAGAGCAGCCACAGAATGCCTCCCACCCACAACGGCGCCATCAGAGGACCGAAGCCGAGCATCTGATCTAGCACAAACGCGAGGGGGCCCAGATGAACGTTCTTGCCGTTAATCTGGTCGTTGTGCAGCAGCTCGAGCGTTGCCCAGTGGTGGTGCATCTCCCACAGCAGATTGGGCAGAATGAGCACGACCAGGAGCGCAAGGCCGATCGGGAACCATTTCGAAGCCAGTAACTTTCTCTGGCTGGTCATCAACAGCGCCGCCAGCAGACAGGTGAGGAAGAAAACCTCGTTCCACTTGTTTTCGAGGCCCAGGCCAGCCGTCACGCCCAGCAGGACCCACCACAACGCCACTGTACGGCCACTGCGAATGCCGCGATCGGCCAGCCGTGCCAGCTCGATTGTCGTCAGCGCCACCGTCATCCAGAAGACCGGCTCAAAGGTGGTTGTCGAAAAGGTTGCATCGGTGCCCATCACCATGGGCGCCAGCAGGATCCCTGTCATTGCCAGCGCTTGCGCCCAGCGCGAAGCGCCCATCCGCCATGCCAGCAGCCCCGTCATCGCAACTTCCGCGGCGCCCGCCAGCGAGGCAAAGGTCCGGAACAGGGCCAGCGATTGCAAGCCAAACAGCAACTCCGAAATGCGCGCGACCAAAGGAATGACGGGCGGCTGATCCACATATCCCCAGGCCAAATGCCGGCCGCACACGATGAAATACAACTCGTCACGAAAAATGCCGTACCCTGCACGTTGGATCGTCATCTGGCCCAGCGTTGACAGAACATACTTCAGCAGGCCAAACCCTACCGCCAGCCACACCGCGCCGTTCACTGATACCGCGGTAAATTCCTCCGGCTCTGCAATTCTCGTCTCAGTCGTCACCCCAGTTGTGCCTCCATCGCCGCATACAAATATCTCGCCGGCATCGATCCTTACGCACAGCTTATCCCCGGTGTTCCGCGATCATGTATCCCTGAACCCGAAAGAGCGAATTGGACCTTGATTGGTGCCAATTCGTCAATGCGCTCATCGAGCCAGATTAATACCGGAAAGTCGGCTTATCGTCAGTTGACCGTTCGGGACGGATTACCGGCGAACCGGAAACTACGTTGTTGACGCTTCTGTAAGTGTTGCTCCCAATAAATGGTCCGAGCTATTGGGACGGTCCCCAAACTCCCAATGTCAAGCCCTGAAAGATTTTCTGCGTGACTAAACCGCTGATTCCATTCGCAAAATTCCTGCGCCCGTTTTGCAGGCAATTTGCGCGGTTCGGGCATAATGGATTTGGAATCGGATCCTGCCCATTCAGCGAAGTTCAACCGTGTCGTTTTCTTGTCGCTCGAAGACTGTCTCTGGCCGTAACCCTTGCGTTGAGAGGAATCTATGGCGATGTCCAATGCTGTCAGGAATTTGCCCGGAGCTTGCCCCGTAACCTGTTCATAATAGGTAATTTGCTGAAAGAGTCCGGATAATAGGGGGTACGTCCTGAAAACCCACGGAAAACACTGGCGGAGATGTCTCTGAAGTAATCTCCAATCGAGTCGCGTTTCAAACCGCGAAAGCGAAGCTCTTACCGGGAAGCTCCAACAAAGGAAAGGACCAGCTTGGCAGCTACCCCGACACCTCGCACGCGCATCTCACCAGCCCTCGCCACGCTGATCCTCCTCATAGCACTCAACCTCCTCAACTACATCGACCGCTACATCCTCCCCGGCGAACTCTCGCTCGTTCAAAATGAATTCCACGCTACCCGCGAGCAGATGGGCGCGCTCACCACGGCCATGTTCTTCGTCTACATGCTGGCCGCCCCGCTCACCGGTTGGCTCGGCGACCGCTATCGCCGCAAGCCCCTCATCATCGCCGGCGCCGTGCTCTGGAGCCTCGCGACACTCTCGACCGCCTGGGTTCACAGCTACTGGACGCTCTATTTCCGCCACGCCATCGTCGGCATCGGCGAAGCCTCCTTCGGCATCTTCGCGCCCGCCGTCATCGCCGACTTTTATCCCGAGCGTGACCGCAACCGCATTCTCTCCATGTTCTACGTAGCCATTCCAGTTGGCGCTGCTCTCGGATACTTAGCTGGCGGACAGATGGGCCCGGCGTGGGGATGGCGACAGCCGTTCTTCATCTGCGCCATCCCGGGACTCATCGTCGCACTCCTCTATGGCATCTTCGGCAGGGAACCGGTGCGCGGCGCAGAAGATCACATCAAGCCCACAACCGATCGTGTCACATTCGCCGGACTTTTCCGCAATCCGGCATTTCTCACTGCCACTTTTGGACTTGCCATGCTGACCTTTGCCATGGGCGGCATCTCCAATTGGATCCCGGAATTTCTCCACAACCCAATTGGCCTCTCCGTCGCACAAGCCAGTCAGGTTGCCGGCGCCAGCACCGTCATTGACGGCATCCTCGGCACCGCCATTGGCGGCTGGATCGCACAGCGCTGGCTTCGCACCAATCATCGCGCCCTCTATCTGCTCAGCTTCTGGAGCGTCGCCCTCACGCTGCCCTTCGGCATCCTGCTTTTCTTTGGCCCCAGCGGTTGGGTCGTCCCATCGCTGTTCGCGGCGGAGTTCTTTCTTTTCCTCAACACCGGTCCGCTCAACACCGCCATCGTCAACTCCGTATCTGCGCCCGTCCGCGCTACTGCGGTCTCGGTGAATCTATTCTGCATTCACTTCTTCGGCGATACCTTCTCGCCGCAGATCATCGGCAAGATCGCCGACCACTCGTCGCTGCGCATTGGCCTCGGCGCCACGCTCATCTCCCTCGTCCTCTCCTGCATCCTCCTGCTTGTCGGTTCCCGTTTCGCGCCTCAACTCGAAGATGCGTCTCTCTAGCTGTCAGGTGCGTAATACTGAAAGCATGACCCCGAACGAGGTCCTGCGGCCCGCATTGATCATTCTTGCCTGGCTGATGGCTCTCAGCTGGTTGCAACGCTCAGTCATGGCGCTGCGCGGCATGGCCTCGGTCCTCGACCTGAATGCAATGGATGAACAGGAATTCCCGGCATTACCCGAAAGCGACCGCCCCGATGTCACCGTCATCGTTCCCGCGCGCGACGAACAGCATTCCATTCAAACAACCCTTGAATCGCTGCTTCGATCCGAAGCCGTTCATGCGCAAATCATTGGCATCGATGACCGTTCGAAAGATCGAACCGGCGAACTCATGGACGCGGTCGCCTCAAATTCGCACGATAGTGCAAACACCCTCGAGATCATTCACAATCGAGACCTGCCTGCGGGCTGGCTTGGAAAGCCGCATGCTCTGGCTCTTGGCGTTGCACACGCACGAGCCCCATGGCTCCTCTTTACCGATGGGGACGTCACCTTCGCGCCGCAGGCACTCGAACTCGCATTGCGTGCGGCCACCAAAACCAGTGCGGACCATTTTGTCGTCGTGCCGACCTTAACCCATGAAGGCCTTCTGGCGGCAGGTGTGCAAGGCTCGGTCCAGGCGCTCGGACAATGGGCCGCCCGCATGTGGAAAGTTCAGGATCCCAACGCAAAGGATTTCTTTGGGGTGGGTGGCTTCAATCTCCTGCGTGCCGACGCTGTCGAAGCTTTCGGCGGCATGGAGCGTTTGCGTATGGAAATCGTGGAAGACGTTTCGCTTGGCTGGCTCGTGAAAAAGCAATTGCACCGGAAATCGATGATGGTGCTCGGTCCCGGGTTGGCGAAAATCGCGTGGATGCAGGGACCGTTGGGAATCGTCCGCCTCCTCGAAAAGAACGCCTTCGCCGGAAATCGCTACAGCATCGGGATAACTGTTGCATCCTCCGTTTTGCTCGTCTTGCAGGCCGTGATTCCGCTGTTGGCGCTTGCAGCCGGTCCATGGGGAGTAGCCGCGTGCGTCACGCTCTATTGCAGCGTTGCCATCAGCTTCCATGCAAACCGAAAACTGAATAACATTTCGCCGCTGCTTGCCGTCCTCTACGCGCCAAGCGTGATGATCCTTGCCTGGGCATTTCTGCGCTCCATGATTCTCACCATCAAGCGCGGCGGCGTAATCTGGCGGGACACACTGTATCCGCTGTCGGAACTCAGGCGTGCCATGATCCCGTGGCGCATCCGATAACGCCTACTTGCCTGGCACCGTCTCCTGGTCCCGCGAATTCATAAAGGCGCGATGTCCGCCGTGCGACCGCAGATTTGGATCGGCAACCGGAGGCTTCGCCTGATCGCCCGAGAACCCGCGTAGCAGCTTCGGATTCGGCTTGAATTTCGGCGGCCCGCCATAGAATTGCCGCGCATGGCTCAGCACCATTCCGTTGCGTCCATGCATCGGCTGCACAATCCCGCGAACATGCACATCCGCATCGCGAAACTTCGCGAGTTCGCCCACATCCTCGCGATCCTCGCGCAGGCTGACGATCGTAAATCGGCATTGCTCATCCGGCGTCTCCGGCGCACACACATCCAGAAACCGCGTCCCATCCTGCAACTCCACCACGTCATAAACGTGCGCATCGATGCACACGTCTTTATTGACCAGCTTTGCAGCTTCGTCTGCATTCACGCAGGGTTTGGTGTGAGCGGCGAACGCCGCAAGCGGACATAACAAGAGAATCAGCGCCAGGCGCCCCATTGCAACTCACATTCCGGGGAAAGATCAGCTTACGCCGAGGCAGCCTGAGAGGCTAATAAGTGCAGCGACGATGTTACTGACCACTGTTCACTGTCCCCTGCCCACGGGCACCAGTTCCTCGCTCTTCGCGCCCTGCCCATAGTGACTCTGCACGTAGTTATCCAAAATTGTCTTGAACTCCGCCACAATCGTGTCGCCGCGAAGCGTCGTGTACAGTTTCCCGTCGACATACACCGGCGCCTTCGGCTCTTCAAACGTTCCGGGCAGGCTGATACCCAGGTTGGCATGCTTCGATTCGCCCGGCCCGTTCACCACGCACCCCATCACTGCCAGTTTCAGCTCTTCCACACCGGGATACTTCTTCCGCCACTCCGGCATCGACGTGCGCAGATAGCTCTGAATCTGCTCGGCCAACTCCTGGAAGTACGTGCTCGTCGTCCGTCCGCATCCCGGGCAACTCGTCACCTGTGGCATAAAGCTGCGAATCGAAAGCGACTGCAGAATCTGCTGTGCCGCCTGCACCTCTTCCGTGCGATCACCACCGGGCTTCGGTGTCAGGCTTACGCGAATCGTGTCGCCAATCCCCGCCAGCAGCAACGGAGCCAGCCCCGCCGTAGAAGCAATCAATCCCTTCGCGCCCATGCCCGCTTCGGTCAATCCCAGATGCAGCGCATAATTGCAACGGCCGGCAAGGTTCGTATACACATCGATGAGATCGCGAACCCCTGACACTTTCGCCGACAAAATAATCTGGTCAGGCCGCAATCCGAAGTGTTCAGCCGCCTTGGCCGACTCCAGCGCGCTCACCACCATCGCTTCCATCATTACGTCACGTGCAGGCAGCGGATCAGCCTTCTTGCTGTTCTCATCCATCATCCGTGTCAGCAAGGCTTGATCAAGCGATCCCCAGTTCACGCCGATCCTCACCGGCTTCTGGTTCTCGACCGCGCACTCCACCATTACCTGGAAGTTGTCGTTGTCCTTCTTGCCAATCGAAGCGTTGCCCGGATTAATCCTGTACTTGGCCAGCGCCTTCGCCGTCTCCGGAAACTTCTTCAACAGCAGATGCCCGTTGTAGTGAAAATCGCCCACGATCGGCACCCGAATCCCGCGCTTGTCCAATCCCTCCACGATCGCCGGAACGGCTGCAGCGGCCTCCTCATTGTTCACCGTAACCCGCACAATCTCAGACCCGGCCATGGCCAGCGCTGCCACCTGCTCAATCGTGCCGGCGGCGTCCGCCGTGTCGGTGTTCGTCATCGACTGCACCACAACCGGCACTTCCCACCCCACGCGCACGTTGCCAATCTTGACCGTGGGTGTCTTCCTGCGCTGAATCTCTGGCATAACGACCTCTTCCTTTCCAGTTTACCTGCTTGCTGACTCTCCTAATCCCGCTCAACCCTTGAGGGGACCATACCCGCGAACCCCCTTTGTCCTCCACATGCTCGCAAACAATTACAAATCAGGATCTTCCCGCCCCATCTGCCCAAAGCCCCCGATCCCGGTCCAGCCCTCGCCTGGAACGCTCGCCACCGGATACAATGCACACATGTTGTCCTGTTCCTCCTTTCGCTCTCTCACCATCGCCGTCGCCCTTGTTGCGGTCTCCGGTATCAGCCTCTCCGCCCAGGATTCAGCCCATCGTGGACGCAAGTACAAGCCCCCGCCGCCCACTTCGCGTATTGAGGTTACGGTCCTTCGCGATGCTGACTCCAAGCCGATTGAGAATGCCTCGGTCATCTTCCAGCTCGAAGGCGAAAAGGGCAACATGGAACTCAAGACCAACGAGGACGGTAAATCCGTCATTGACGTGCTGCCCACCGGCGCGAACATCCGCCTCCAGATCATCGCCAAGGGCTACCAGACCTACGGTCAGGATTACAAGATCGACAAATCCGAAATGGCTTTCGGCGTTCGCCTGAAGCGGCCCGGAGAGCAGTACTCCGTCTACAAAAACCACGACCAGGATGCGCCGAAGGACGATAAGAGCGGAGACTCACCAAAATCCGCGCCGCCTCCGCCGGCAGAAAAACCCAACGACTCTGCAACTCAGTCCACAAATCCCCAATCCAAACCGCAGTAGTCACGCTGCCCTGAACGGCGTCCAGCCCCGCGTGCGAGCCCTGTCATGATCAGCCAACCCCTCCTCGGAAAAGCGGCGCTGGTCACCGGCGGCGCACGGCGCATCGGCCGCGCCATTGCCCTGGAACTCGCGGCTGCCGGCGCCGACGTCACCCTTACCTATCGTAATTCCAAGACTGAAGCCGAAGAAACCCTTCACCTCATCAACGAGCTGGGCAGGCAGGCCATTGCCCTCGAATGCGATGTTCGCTCCGAGCCGTCCGTGCGCTCTGCCGTCGCCAACTGCATCAACTTCCACGGTCATCTCGATGTGCTGGTCAACAACGCGGCCGTCTACGAATCTGCCTCGCTCGACACGTTGAGCCTTGAGCAATGGGACGCCGTCTTCGAAACCAACGCGCGCGGCCCGTTTCTGGTTGCTCGCGAGGCACTGCCTTATCTGCGCGCATCACAGGGCCGCATCATTAACATCGGGTCGCTCGGCGGCCTGCGTGCATGGCCCGGCCACGCCCACTACTGCGCATCGAAGGCCGCGCTCCACATGCTCACCGCTGCTATGGCCAAATCCTTCGCCCCTGAGGTTGCCGTCAATTGTGTTGCCCCGGGATGGATCGAGTTCGACGAAGACAAGGGACAGCCGGCCACCCTGCGATTCGCCGCTAAAACTCCCGTGCAGCGTAACGGTGCCGCAAAGGATGTGGCCCTAGCCGTGGCCTTCTTCGCATCCACCACCAACTTCATCACCGGACAGGTGCTCGCCGTCGACGGCGGCCTGGGTTTGTAGCGAACTTTTCCCGCCTGGAATCGGATGCCCCATAGCCTGCCCTGAGCGGAGCCGAAGGGTCTCGTTTCTGACTATGGGAAAGCGACGAACGCTGAGCATACAGTTGTCCGCTCACCGCGAAAACAGCCGCTTCCAGAATCCCTTGCCTTCCGTCTTGGCCGATTGGGATCGAGATCCGTTCCGCCAGCCCCTGCCCTCCACCTTCGGTTCGAAATCCAGCGGCACACCCTCCCAAAGCCCGATGGGTTCCGGTTGCGCTGGCCACTTTGCACCCTCTACAGCCGCGCACGGGTTGGTAACGTATAGCCTGCGCGCCGTCTCCTCGCCAGACTTGGCAGCCACGTAGTCGTAACCCTTCTTGAGGTGGGTCGGCCTCCACTCCGGATGATGTGCATCGCTGGCCAGAAAATGAATCCAGTTGCGCTCCAGCAGTTCATCCGCAAAGACCTTGGCGTTGCGACCGAATCGACCGTACAACGACGCTGACGTTACCTGTACCAGGCACCCGTCACGCATCCACTCGGCCAGCGCCTCCGGGTCATGCTGCAGCACTTGGTTTCGCTCAGGATGCGTAATGACCAGCGTGTACCCCGCATTGCGCAGCCGGCTCAACGCTATTGTTAGCTGATGCGGAATCAACATGTCTGGAAATTCAACCAGCAGGTAGCCCTTGCCATCAATGGAGTAGCGGAAAGGATTCTCAAGAGCATCGGCAATGTTGTCCGCGTTCATGTGAAAGTCGCAGCCAAGGCTCAGTTTGATTGTGTTGCCAACCCGGTCTCTCAACTCCGCCAGCCGCTGCTCGTTCACAGCGGGCTGGTAAGGATAGTGCTCGCTGGCATGGGGAGTGCAGACCATGTGCGTCACACCTTCGCTGATAGCCGTGCCGATCATTTCGACCGAAGTCTCCAGATCAGGCGAACCGTCGTCGACGCCGTAAATCAAATGAGTGTGGATGTCGATCATGGGTTTCGGCCTTCTGCGTGCCTGGTACCGCTCACCGCGTCGCCAGTGCTTCCAACATCGATGCGAAGATCTTCCAACCGTCTGCCGAGCCCAGCAGCTTCTCGCTCGAGCGGTCCGGATGCGGCATCATGCCCAGCACATTCCGCCCCTCATTCAGGATTCCCGCAATATTGCTCAAGGATCCATTCGGGTTCGCTTCCCGGGTGATCTCTCCGCCCGGAGTCGCATAACGAAACGCAATGCGATCCTCGCCTTCCAGGCGCTGCAACTCTTCTGGAGTGCAGAAATAATTGCCCTCCATGTGGCCGATAGGAATCTCGAGCACTTCGCCTTTTTTGAGCTGATTGGTAAATGGACTGTTCGCCGTCTCCACCCGCAGATGCACCTGCTTGCAGATATATTTCAGCCCCGCGTTGCGCATCAGCGCCCCAGGCAGAAGGCCCGACTCAGTCAGGATCTGAAATCCGTTGCAGATGCCCAGAACCAGGCCGCCGCCGGCCGCAAACTTCTTCACCGATTGCATCACCGGCGAAAATCGAGCAATCGCCCCGGTGCGCAGATAATCTCCATACGCAAATCCGCCCGGGACCAGCACTGCATCCACACCCTTGAGATCCTCCGAGTCATGCCAGAGCATCGTCACAGGCTGATGCGCAATCTCCGCGATGACGTTGTAAGTGTCGTGATCGCAGTTGGAGCCGGGAAAGACCAGAACGCCAAATTTCATACTTCTAGGTTAACAGCGTGCGACTGCGGGTTGTGATCGTTTACACAAAGGAATTCATCCTGAAATCCTCAAGCAAACCAATCAGGCTTGTCATTCCGACCGACCAACGGGAGCGGAGGAACCTGCAGTTGCTTTTCTTCGCGCCCCATGCGGACAGCGCCGGGTTCCCATCCATGACGCAGCATTTCGCGTCATGGGGGAAAGCATGAAACTCATACATCCGCTCTGTCGACCGAAGGATTCCTGGCACCGCAAAAATCGCGAGTCAAACCGATCGACCCATTTCCAGCAATGTCATTCCGAGTGACCGCAGGGAGTCGAGGAACCTGCAGTTGCTCTTTCCCAACCAGCCACCAATGCCGGGTTACCCCATCCATGACGCAGTTTCATCGCGTCATGGGTGGGGAAGCATGAAACTCATGCATCCGCTCTGTCGACCGAAGGATTCCTGGCACCGCAAAAATCGCGAGTCAAACCGATCGACCTATTTCCAGCAATGTCATTCCGAGTGACCGCAGGGAGTCGAGGAACCTGCAGTTGCTCTTTCCCAACCAGCCACCAATGCCGGGGTGCCCCATCCATGACGCAGTTTCATCGCGTCATGGCGTGGAAAAGCACGAACATTTCCTTCCCCTCAATAAGTCAGTTGCAGCTGCAGCCCCTTCGGATTATCCGGCGCCAGAGCAGTCACGCGGTGATGTTCCGCATCAAAGCTGGTCGAAATCGGCGCCGCTCCCGGACGATCCAGCGCCGTCACCGTTACCCCTGCATACGGCTTCGTCACGCCATACACCTCAATGGACAAGAGCTTCCACCAGGGCTGGAAATCACCCTTGCGCGGAGCCACCGTTACGATCAGCCCCTGTGGGCTCAGCCTGCATGCAAACTGCATCCGTAAATAGTCGCCATGCTTGAAGTCGTAGCTAACCCCGTCATCGAGGTAGAGCGATCCTTCGCAGTCGGCCCCCATCGTCGTCGGAGGATAGACCCGCAGCGTCAGCGGTCCCACTGGTTTCTCATCCGTACTCTGCACGAGCGGCTGCTCTGGCACAATCGATCCTTCACGCACAAATACCGGCAGTGTTTCCAGGGTCCGGTGTATGTGGACTTCTGGTTGCGCAATTGCTGCGTTATCAATACCTTTGCGTCCGGAAGTTGGATCGATCCTTGAACCCGTCCAGTAGTCGTACCAGCTTGAGGGCGGCAGCGCCACCTGGTAGTCGTCCAGCTCATCCGGATAGGGGCTCTGCGCCACCAGCAGATCCGGACCCACCATGAAGGCATTGCCCGTGCTCAGGTCCAGCGGCCCCCCGTCCGCCTCGCCATGCGGAAACTCCAGAAACAGCGGCCGCATGATCGGCATCCCTGTCCGGCTCATTTCCTCGGCCGTCGTGTAGAGATAGGGCATCAGCCGATAGCGTTCCTCAATGTAGCGCCGCCGCAGGCTCACGTCCTCCGCCGTGCCGTTCTCCCACGGCTCTTGCGGAAGCGTTCCAACCGCCGTGTGGTCGCGATCGATGGGATGAAACGCCGCCACTTCCAGCCAGCGCGTCAGCAACTCCGGCTGCGGAGATCCTGCAAACCCTCCCACATCCGCGCCCGCCATCGAAAAACCGCTCAACCCCAGGTTCAGCAGTTGTGGCGTCGTCTGCCGCAAGTGATCCCACGTCGACGAATTGTCCCCCGTCCACGTCACTGCATAGCGATGTCCGCCGGCAAAACTCGCCCGCGTCATCACAAACGGCCGCAGATTCGGCTCCAGCTTCAGCAGACCTTCAAACGTCCCTCGCGAATTCTGCATGCCGTAAATGTTGTGAACTTCCAGATGATTCGCGGTCCGCGTCGCGAATCCCGGCTCCTCGATCCGATGCTGCACATCGTCCGGCATCGTCTTCGACGGCACCAGAAAAATGGCAGGCTCATTCATGTCGTTCCAGAAACCAGCCACGCCCTGCTTCACAAAATCCGTATATAACGTACCCCACCATTCGCGCGAAACCTTCCGCGTGAAATCCGGGAACACAGCCTTGCCCGGCCACACCGTACCCTCGTAAATTGTTCCGTCTGGATTCTTCAGAAAATGATCCCCGGCAATCCCTTCTTCAAACGGTTTGTACTTCGCCAGCGGCTGATCGGCGATGTGCAGATCCGTAATCACGACCGTCCGCAAATGTTCGGCGCGCAGGTCCTTGATCATCTGCTCGAACGTGGGGAAGCGCACTGGATCTACTGTGAATGGCCAGTTCTTGTACTGATAGTCGATATCGAGCCAGATCACATCGGCGGGGATGCGCTCGCTCCGCAGCCGATCTGCGATCCGCTTCACTTCAGTCTCGGGATAGTAGCTATAACGCGACTGCTGATACCCCAGCGCCCACATGGGCGGCATCGGCACCGTGCCCACCAGCCAGGCCCAGGACTCAACCACGCTCTTCGGCTCCGGACCATACAGAATGTAAAAATCCAGCGGCCCTGCCTCCGACCCGAACGAATATCCGTCGCGATATTCCTTGTTGAAATCGAAGCTCGCCCGCCATGTGTTGTCGAGATAAATCCCCGCACATACGCCCTTGTTGAATGTGATGAACCACGGAATCGACTTGTAGATAGGATCAGTCGACGCCTGCCACCCAAACGCATCGGTATTCCAGTCGGTGAACGCCTCATTCCGCCTGTCGAGCGGCCCCGGCTTGTCCCCCAGCCCGAAATAGTGTTCGTTCGCCGGCGACTTCATGTACACGCGAAACGAACTCCCGTGATACTCAATCGGCCGCCCCGGTAGATCCTGCGCAATCACATGTCCCGCATTATCGGTGACCATCAGCCCCAACGGATCTCTGTGCACCGCAACGTGCAGCTTAGCGGTCTTGAATCCAACAGCCGATCCGTTGGTCTCCGGCATTACATTCAGGGTCGCTGTCCGAGAAGAGGGAAGTACCGCCCACGACGCGTCTTCCGGTAGCTGCCCCGCCGGACCCACGCGCACCCGAACCACATCATCGCGCAGCGCCGTAATCTGCATAACCGCCGCGCCCGAGCGAATCTCGATCCCTGTCGGAAGTGCCCGCGAGCCCGTCACCCGATCCAGCCTGACAAACGCAGCCTTCTGCTGCGCCCCGGCGTTGACGGTCATTTGCGATGTTGCGGCCAAAAGCAGAACTGCAAAATTAACAACGAAGAAACGGCTTGCTCGATGCACTCTTCACCTCAACTGCACGATGCCTTTCCCCAAAGTCAAGACCCGCACAGTTCATTTCATTGCTAAATGCCTGAATTCAAAAGCAAAATTTCCTGCGGCATTTTGCATGTTATTTCCGGCCGCTGGCGCACAATAGACACAAATGAGAAATGGTAATCGTCCAGCCCTATCTCCTGTTTCAGAAAGCATGGAGGCCTACCCCCCACCCCCCTCCGAAATTTGCAGTTTTCCACAAAACATTTTTCGCAATGCTCTTTGCGACCGATGGACTCCAGAATCGAAGCACAACCAAGCGCGATGAAAGTTGAACACACGCCTTGAGCGAACCGCCGACGAGCTGGCTAACCAGCTAACTTGCTGTCGCGCGAAGCACAGCTAACCAGCTAATACCGCAACCAGCCTACGCTTTGAGCTTCGCCGCCCGCTCCCGCGTCTCCTTCACAAACGCATCATCATCGGAGAACCCCGCCTTCATCGATCCCACGTTGATCTCCACATTCGACAGTGCCCCGGTCAACGCCGCCTGCGCAAGTGCAACCGCGGTGATCAGATCCGAAGCCATATTCGGATTGGTAATCGGCTTCAGCGTCTCTGCAATTCGCGAAACCTCCGCCGCGCGCTCGGCCACGCCCAGCGGCACACTCGTCGCCTGTCGCAACGCAGCATTCACACCGACGCCGCCGTCATCCGTCTCCCGCGCCGCGCGATACGCTTTCATCACCACGTTGTACGACTCGGCATCAGCATCAATCGCCGCCTTCAGCTCCTCGCGTAAGGTTGCGAGCCCTCCGATCGCCTCGCTCAACTGCGTCTCATACTGCACATACGCTTTCTTGCCTCGCGACATCGACGCCACCATGTGCGCCAGCCCCGCAGCCATCGCTCCACTCGCCGCCGCCGCGCTGCCTCCTCCCGGAGTAGCCGTAGGCGCGGCCAGCTGCTCTATAAACGGCTCAATGCCGGCGCGCAGTCCGCCAACAGCCATCTTGCCTCCCATCACAGCGTCCAAGCGGTTTTCCAGAATCAGCGAAGAATCAAAATTCTCCACCTGCAAAAACCACTCCGCCGCCTGCTCCAGCGCCGCTTTCGGTAGCAGTCCCACAATCTCGCTCGACACCGGCATCACGCCGTATCGCGCTGCCTCGCGCTTCACGGTCTCGAACACCCGCGCAATCGGCGTCTGCTCAAAATCAGTCAGGTTCATCGAAACCTGCGCCATCCCGCGCACCAGGAAACCCGCGCCCTTCACAAAACGGAAACCGCCCGAAGAAGCCCGTACCGCTTTCGCAATTTTCTTCGCCACGTCAACATCGGCGGTATTCAAAAACACGTTGTAAGCGATCAGCGACTTCCGCGCTCCCACCACCGTCGCGCCCGCCGTGGGATGCACCTTGGCCTCACCGAAATCCGGCTTGCGCGCAGGGCTCGTCTCAATTTCCGCGCGAATCCCCTCAAACTGTCCGCGCCTTATGTTCTCGAGATTCTGCCGCTCTGGAGTTGCCGCCGCAGCTTCATACAGGTACACGGGAATCGCGAACCGCTTCGCAATCTCCGCGCCCACGTGCTTCGCCATCGCCACGCAATCTTCCAGCGTCACGCCGTCGATAGGAATAAACGGCACCACGTCTGCCGCGCCCATCCGCGGATGCGCTCCCTGGTGTTGTGTCAGATCGATCAACTCCGCGGCTTTGCCTACGCCGCGAATCGCAGCCTCCTGAATCGCCTCGCGCTCGCCCACCAGCGTGATGACGCACCGATTGTGATCCGCATCCATCTCGCGATCGAGCAGGTAGACACCAGGAATCTTCATGGCCTCGACAATGGCGTCAACCTTCGCCTTGTCGCGCCCTTCAGAAAAATTAGGTACGCACTCTACTAATGTGTTTGGCACGTGGAAAAGGATAAATCAGCGCACCACCCTGAATATGTCATTCCGACCGACCAACGGGAGCGGAGGAACCTGCAGTTGCTTTTTTGCCATGGGAGAATTGGCGTGCACTAATCAGGAGAAAGGAGGCACCTTCACGCCGCAACGCGCTTCGAGCACATCCCCGGTAGTATCCTCAACTTGGCTATCTGGCCGGAGTTCATCATGACCACCACCACGACATCTCCCATCATTCGCGCCCCTCGCGGCAACACTCTGCGCTGCAAGGGCTGGCAGCAGGAAGCCGCCCTGCGCTGCCTCATGAACAATCTCGATCCTGAAGTCGCCGAACGCCCGCAAGACCTGGTCGTCTATGGCGGCATCGGCCGCGCCGCGCGCAACTGGGAGTGCTTCCACGCCATCGTGCGCGAACTCGAGCGGCTCGGTCCTGAAGACACGCTTCTCGTCCAGTCCGGCAAGCCCGTCGCCGTCTTTCCGACTCACGAAATGGCTCCGCGCGTCATCATTGCTAACTCCAACCTGGTAGGGAAGTGGGCTACGTGGGAGCACTTCAACGAACTCGACCGCAAAGGCCTCATGATGTACGGCCAGATGACCGCGGGGTCCTGGATCTACATCGGGACCCAAGGAATATTGCAAGGCACATTCCAGACCTTCGCCGCTCTCGCCGAACGCCACTTCGGCGGATCGCTCAAGCACAAACTCGTCGTCACCGGCGGTATGGGAGGCATGGGTGGCGCGCAGCCGCTCTCCGTCACCATGAACGGCGGTGTCGCCCTAGTCATCGACGTCGATCGCAGCCGCATTCTGCGGCGCGTCGAGACACGCTATTGCGACACTCTTACGGAGAATCTCGATGAGGCACTGAGACTTTGCGAGTTGGCCCGCCGCGACGGACGCGCCCTCTCCGTCGGCCTCGTCGGCAACTGCGCCGACGTACTGCCCGAGATCGTTCGCCGTGGCGTCAAGGTCGACGTCGTCACCGACCAGACCAGCGCCCACGATCCGCTCAACGGCTATATCCCTCAGGGTCTCGGCTTCGCTGACTCAGCACGACGCGAGCGCCGCGATCCGATCGCTGCAGCCGCTGAGCTCCGGCATCAAAACCCCGAAGAATACGTGCGCCGTTCCACGGCTTCCATGGTCGTTCACGTCGATGCCATGCTCGCTCTCCAGCGCTCCGGTGCCGTCACCTTCGACTACGGCAACAACATCCGCCGCTTCGCCTTCGACGCCGGCTGCACCGAAGCCTTTCTCATCCCCGGATTCGTCCCCGAATACATCCGTCCGCTTTTCTGCACGGGCGCGGGTCCTTTTCGCTGGGTCGCGCTCTCCGGCGATCCAAAAGACATCGACGTTACCGATCAACTCGCCCTCGAGCTTTTCCCCGACAACGAAATCCTGAATCGCTGGATGCGCCTCGCTCGCGGCAGTTTTGCTTTTCAGGGCCTGCCTGCGCGCATCTGCTGGCTAGGCTACGGCGAGCGCGCCCGCATGGGCGAAGCCATCAACGACCTGGTGAAGAAGGGAAAAATCTCGGCGCCCATCGCCATCGGCCGCGACCATCTCGATACCGGCTCTGTGGCCAGTCCCTACCGCGAAACCGAAAAGATGCTCGACGGTAGCGACGCCGTGGCCGACTGGCCTCTGCTCAACTTCGCCCTCAACACCGCTTCAGGCGCCACCTGGGTCAGCTTCCACCACGGCGGCGGAGTTGGCATGGGCTACTCGCTCCATGCCGGCCAGGTCACCGTAGCCGACGGAACAGATCTAGCCTCTCGCAAAATCTCCCGGGTCCTCAACAACGACCCGGGCATAGGCGTAGCCCGCCACGCCGACGCCGGCTACGAACTAGCCCAGCAAACCGCGAAGGAAAAAGGTATTCACATCCCGATGGCGGGGAAGTAGCGCGTCGCACAACAGCAACGCGTCGAGCAGTCAGGCAACGATGGGTGCCCCATCCATTCCGCGTTTTTGCGGAATGGGTGGGAAACCACTACACTCATCGAGCCAGCAATCACCGACTCCGCTAACAAGTGCGAAGCGCTGCTAACACCGCGAACCCCGCTATGATCGCCATCGTCAACATCGGTCAACTCGCAACCCTCGCCGGCTCCAAGCGTCCGCGCACCGGTTCAGAACTCGGCGATCTCGCCATCATCGAACAACGCCGCTCTCCTGATCGCAGACGGCCGCATCGTTGCAGTCGGCCCCTATGCCGAACTCAAACCCAAAATTCCCCACGACGCCGAGATTATCGATGCCGAAAACCGCTGCGTAACCCCCGGCTTCGTCGACGCCCACACGCACCTCGTCTTCGCCGGCAACCGCGCCGCCGAGTTCGAACAGCGCATCGCCGGCGCCACCTACCAGCAGATCGCCGCTGCCGGCGGAGGCATCCTGCGCACCGTCGCTCTCACCCGCGCCGCCACGGAAGATGAGTTGCTCGCCGCTGCCCGCCGCCATCGCGACTGGATGCTCCGCTCCGGGACCACAACCATAGAAGCCAAATCCGGCTACGGTCTGGACCGCGACACCGAGTTGAAGATGCTCCGCGTGATTCGCCGCCTCAACGACGAAGGGCCCGCACGCATCATCCCAACGCTCTTAGCGGCTCATACCGTTCCGCCCGAATACAAAGACCGCCGCGCCGACTATGTCCGCTTCGTCTCCGAAGAACTGATCCCCGAAGTTGCGAAACTCGGTCTAGCCCAATACTGCGACGCATTCTGCGACGACCACGCCTTCACCGTTGACGAATGCCGCACGCGTCCTCGCGACCGCAAAGAAGCATGGCCTCAAGCTCCGGATCCACGCCGAACAATTTCGATCAGGCACAGGCGCAAACCTCGCCGCCGAACTTGACGCTGCCACCGCAGATCATCTAGAAACCGTCACCGACGAAACCCTCCAGCATCTTCGCGCCGCCGGCACCCAGCCAGTCCTTCTCCCCGGCTCCGTCTTCGCCCTGAGCCGCACGCAATACCCGCCCGCGCGCAAGATGATCGAAGCCGGCCTCGCCATTGTCCTCGCCACGGACTTCAACCCCGGCTCCTCGCCGGTCCCATCCATGCCCTTCATGCTTTCGCTGGCCTGTCTCGAAATGCGTCTCTCGCCCGCCGAAGCCCTCACAGCTGCCACCATCAACGCGGCCCACTCGCTCGGCCTCGGCGCCGAAATTGGCTCACTCGAAGCAGGCAAGCTGGCCGACTTCGTAATCCACGAATTCAGCGACTATCGCGAACTCGCCTACTTCATCGCCGCCCCCATGCGCCCCAGAGTCTTCATCGCCAGCCGCGAAGTCGCCCTTTAATACAAGCCGTGTCATTCCGCCCGACCGAAGGCAGCGGAGGAACCTGCAGTTGCCTTTCGGATATGCAAGCGAAGAGGCATCTTTTTGCCCCGGTGCCATTCACGCCGCCACTCGCGCCTGTGCTCTTTTTCTCTCCGCCAGGAAAATCGCCATTCCCAGCCCCAACTGCACCAGCGTCGCTCCGACAACCTTCACCACCGCCAGCACTTTGTCCGGCTGGTCCGCTCCCGGAAACAGCGACAGCACAATCGTCGTCGCCGTCGCCGCAAACCCTACCACGCCCAGCAAAATAGCCACCGGCTTTCCTCCCGGCACGCGCCGCACATTCGGCCCCGCCGGCTCCCATTGCAGTCGAATCATCGACGCAAATAGCAGCAGGTAGGGAATGAAGTAGGAAATAGTCGCCATGCTCACCAGCGCACCATAAGCGCCGCGCACAGAAGTTCCCATCTGTCCAAGAATTGCCACCAGCACACTGGCCACGCCGTAGACGCCGATCGCGACCCAAGGCGTTCGATAGCGCGGATGAATCGATCCGAACACCGGCGGAAGATAGTGATCGATGCCCGCCACAAACGGCAGCCGCGAAGTCGACGACAAATTCGCCGCGGTCGATCCCACGCTGTTCACGCCCACCAGCAGTGCAATTGGCACCAGCCCCCATTCAAGCCCCAGTTTCGCGCTCAGCGTCTGCACGCCGTTCACAAATCCCTGCAGCCCGCTCATCGCATCGCCCGGTAGTGCTACCAGCAGGGCCATCGTCCCGCCGATATATCCCAGCGCCACAATCGTGCCGCCCACCAGGATCGCCCAGGGCATCGTCTTGCGCGGATTTTGAATCTCATCGCCCATCGCGCTCGCTGCCTCTACACCACCGAACGCGAAGAACACGCCTGACCAGAACACCGCATTATCCAGTGACCAGTGCGGTGTCATGCTCGCCGCAGTGAATTGTGTCGCCGATCCAAACCGCATCCACGACACTGCCGCCATCATCATCAGCAGCACCAGAGGCACCAGGCTTCCGATCGAACAGATATTGTTTAACCACTTGCCCGAATCCACTCCGCGAATGTTCAGTACGATGATCACGGACAGCCAGAACGCCGCAAATCCCATGAAGTACAGCGGACTGCTGTTCAAATGCTGCGCGCGCGATCCGAAAGCAATCAACACCGATGCAGCGCCAAAATAGAGCACGCCCGCGAAGAAGGGAAGATTGCTCATCCAGTACATCCACGCCGCCACAAATCCTGTGAAGTCTCCGAACGCCGTGCGCGTCCAAACGTAAATGCCGCCCTCTTCCGGATGCCGCGACGAAAGCTCCATCACGCTCGCCGCCAGCGGAATAAAAAAGCACGTCAGCGCCGCAAGCCAGATGACCAGGATGCTCGGTCCCGCTGCCGCAGCCGTCGAAGTCCAGCGCACATTCAGCGCCACCACGACATAAAACAGCGCCAGGTCGCGAAAGCGAATCCCGCGTTTCAGTGCTGGGGTGGAAGCCATGTGCGTCGGAGCATAGCAGAGCAGCAAGCAACAAAGAAACTAAATCCGAGAAGCCGCTTAATCGTAGGACACGCAAATCGTAGGCCACCTGCGAGCCTTAACGGACCACTGTCAGCGCAGCGAAGCCGAAGGATCTGCCGCAAAAAATCAGACATCAGCACGAACGAGGGTGCCCCATCCAAGCTCCGCTTGGGTGGGAAGCACAGTTTCACCAGCAGCGATTTTCATTCATTCTGGATGCCGCACCGCGAAATTAGTGACTGCGGTTGTCTTTCTCCGTCACTGCCCTACTGAGCCCATGACGATCGAGCGTAGAGAAGTGGCCTCTCTCCGCTGGTTCTCCAGAAGTACACAAGGACGATCACGCTTGCGATCGCCGCATAGGCACACCATACCGACGTAAACGCGTACCGCTTCACCGCGGTGACAATCAGCAGAATCGCCAGGTTGGCTGTGCCGAAGATTACCATCGCTTTGACTCTCGAGAAAAATAGCGAGCCGCAAGTGGCGATCAGATACAGAATCGCCACGGTGGTATGGTTTGTCGCCTCGTTGACATAAACAATGCTATTTTCCCTGATGTAAATCTGCGTGGGGTATGTGGCCAATCCCCACAATATGTAGAGCCCAGTTGCAACGCCGATGGCGAGGAAGGGCAGCATGCGTTTGCGGCTTACGCCATCAGGTTCGAACAGCAGCACACTCAACGGCAATAGGAAGGGCAAAAGCCCCTGCGCGTACAACATGTATGCTGCGCCCATATTGTGGGTCACTGCAGGCGAGAGAGTTCCATCTAATCCGAGCCAGACAAATCCTTCGATGAACTGGTGAATGGCGAAAAGGGTGGGGAGCGAGGCAAAAAGCAATTCGCGCTGATGCTTCACCTTCGTTAAAGTGACGACGCCGACGGCTCCAAGAACGCCGCTCCCAACAAAATTCGCTGCTGCTGAAAAGCACATCGGTAGGTGGATTATACGTATCGGTGTCGCATTGCAGGGAATATTAAAGCTGGCGACGGATTCGGCGTCGAGTAGTCAGGAAAGGCCGCCGGAAGAGGGCTGAACGAATCAATCCGCGACCTGATTCCCGTACAGGTCCTCCAAAACAGCCATCGCCGCATTCCGCCCGTTGATTCCGATCACGCTTCCGCCCGGATGTGTACACGCTCCGCACAGGTACATTCCCTTCATCGGCGTTCGCGCGCTCAGCCGGTTCGCCCACATGTATTGCGGCAAGCACTCGCCCTGAAAAATATGTCCGCCCGTCAGTCCAACCTTCTGCTCGATATCCGGGGGACCGAGAACCTGCGCATCAATCACCGCTGAATCCATCCCGCCATCCCCAATATTGCTGCAGAACCGTGCCATAGACTTCATCGCAAGCTGCCGTACTTCGTCTCGCCGTTCGTCCCAGCTTCCGTGCGCAAACTTGAAAGGCACATACTGCGCAAACACACTCATCGTGTGCGTGCCCTGCGGCACCACCGAGGAGTCGTGCACACTCTGGAAGTAGAGTTCGCACCACAGGTGTTCGGGCAACTGTCCACGCTTTGCCGCCGCGAACCCCGCCTTCCACTCTTCCTTCGTCAAGGGAGCATTGATCTGTCCATAGTGATGCGCTTCGTTCGTTCCCGGCCGCGCTCTGAAGCTCGGCAGCTCGTTCAGGTGCACGTTCAACTTCACCGTACACCCTTCGATAGGCACCTCCTGCACGCGCGCGCGCCAGGTTGAGTCTGCGGCCGCGCCCAGCAGCCCGAGTGTCCTGCGAGGATCAGCATTCGACACCACTACCCGCGCCGCAATCCGCTCGCCGCCTTCCAGCACCACGCCTTCGGCGGGAAGAATTTCTGCCACCGGCACACCAGACACCACCGTCGCCCCAGCCTCGCGCGCGGCATCGCAGAAGTAGAACGACACCATCCCCATGCCGCCCTTGACATAGCCCCACATCCCGGGCATGCCGCCCAGCCTTCCCGAGGAGTGATGAAACCGAATCGACGCCGTCCCCGGATCAAACGGGCTCGCTTTCGTTCCAATCACGCCCTGGCCGAGATAGGCCACCTGCAGCCGTTCGTCGCGAAGATAGTGCTCCACGTACTCCGCCATCGACCACTCGAACAGCACCGCCCGCGCCTCGACGTCATTGCCCAGCAGAAGCTCAATCTGTTCGCGCGTCGGCGCCTCGCCGATCCACAAATCGTCTTCGCCCGCAGGCCTTAGCGCATCGCGCAGTCGGCGAATCACGTCGCACATCGCGTTGAATCCATTTACATCATCCGGCGCGAACCTCCGCACCTCCGCTTCGCAGCGCGCATCGTCATCCCAGAGCTGAATGCTCGACCCATCAAGGAAGGGAACAAAAAGCCCATTTACCGCTGGCGTCCATTCAAAGCCCCGCCGCGGCAATTCCAGCTCCTCTACCACCAGCGGATGCAGCAGCCCCGCGAGGTACGCGCATGGCGACATCCGCACTCCGGGAAATGGTTCCTCAATCGTGCAAGCCCCGCCAACACGCGCGCGGCTCTCGATCACCAGCACGCTCTTGCCCGCCTTCGCCAGGTACGCGGCGCAAGCCAGACCGTTGTGACCCGCTCCGACCACAATCACATCCCAGGTCTTGGCCGACAGTTCGCGAATCGGCACCGGCAACCCGATCTCGCCCAGTACCGCCGCCGTTGGTGAGCTCATAGAAAATTACGGTAACATCCGGGGATGAGAATTCGGCTTGAATCGCCGCGTTCGCCAGTTTAGCCGCGCGATTGAACAAGCCTCACTTCACGCTGATATCCCCATCTACATCCACTACCAGCGTGTCGCCTGCGATCGCCATCGAATGCACTTTCAGCCGCTCCAGCGACACTTTGTATCCCGACGACGCCGTCGATCCTTCCAGCGCTTTGCGCAATAAATCTGCCGCATCCACCTTCATGCTCGATGGCACCTGCCGGCTCAAAAATGGACTGAGCAGAAAATTGAGCTCCCGCTGATCGCTCACTTTGATCAGTTGCGCGTCGCGGAACCCGATGGATTCGCCTTCGCCGTAAGGCGCCATCGAAACCTCCACCGTCGGCGACAAGGCAATTCCAATGCAGGATCCGGCCATCGACTCGCCCATCCGTGCCCGCGTCTTCACCTTCACCACGATCCGATCCTGGACAAAGCTCACCTTTGCATCGTCCGCATAGACCGAGCACGCCGTTCGCTCTGACCCTTTCAGATAGAACCGCCCGCCGGGTCCGCTAAAGAGCTGTTGTTTCAACGTTCTTTCCAAGGCTTCCCGGCTTACCCGCAACTCCACCGCACCGCAAGGCAGCGCGCCGGCCACCAGCAGCAGAAAAAGCACTGCGGCCAGCACCGACTGACATTTGTTCATAACGTTATGGTGCCATCAAAAGGTGCTGGGCGTCATTTTGGCATGTCAATTCGAGGTGGTCCGCGCGACGCGCGCGGACGAACAAGCCGTAACTCGTTAGGATTGAGGAACCTGTATTGATTGCTTTTTGAACACTTTGCGACGAGAAAACGCTTAAAATGACCAGCTTTGCTATTGATTTTTGAACAAAATATCCCTAAAATAGAACTATCGAGTTGCCTTAGGGCCGTAAGGACCCCCAGCCCGTCGCCCGAGGCATTTTAGGAACCAAACTCCACTCCTTTCTAAGGAAAACAAAACCAAATGGCAAAACGTAGAGGAAATCCGAATTGGGGCAAGCCGGAGCCCATCGGCCCTGTTGTCCCCACCGTGACCTCCTTCGAACAGATCGTCAAGGAGTTCAAGCTCACCCCGGATCAGTACATCCGGTCTACCCGTCTGCGCGAGTGGGCCCGTCGGAACAAGAATTCCAAGTACATTCCTGAGGCGCTCCTTGAAGCCTGGGGCTTTGAGATTGAGTCTACTTTGTAGAATTCCACTTCTTTGGCTGTCAACAGAAACGCCGCCCTCGGGTGGCGTTTTTGTTGTCCTAAAGTAACGTTCTTTGCCGATCGCCTCCCAATCGGCGAGAATGAAAGCTGTTTCTGATGCCTGAAAGCCCACGCACCTTCGAAGCTCCGTTCACCGATGTCCCGGGCGCTCTTGCCGACATCCGCGCCGGCCGCATGGTCGTCGTGGTCGACGATGAGGACCGTGAAAACGAAGGCGACCTGACCCTCGCTGCGGAACACGTCACGCCCGAGGCCATCAACTTCATGGCCCGCTACGGTCGCGGTCTTGTCTGCCTCACCCTTACTGAAGAGCGCGCCGACTACCTCCGCCTGTTTCCCATGACGCAGCAGAACTCCTCGCGCTTCGGCACAGCCTTCACCGAGACAATCGAAGCCCGCGAAGGCGTCACCACCGGCATCTCCGCGGCTGATCGCGCCCACACCATCCGCACTGCCATCGATCCCCGATCCACCTCCAGTGACCTTGTCCGTCCCGGCCACATCTTTCCCTTGCGCGCCCGCCAGGGTGGAGTCCTCGTTCGCGCCGGTCAGACCGAAGCCTCTGTCGATCTTGCCCGCCTCGCTGGTCTCCGGCCTGCCGGCGTCATCTGCGAAATCATGCGAGACGACGGCGAGATGGCACGCATCCCCGACCTCATCCCGTTCTGCGTCGAGCACAATCTTCGCATCCTCACCGTCGCCGAACTCATTCGCTATCGCCTTCGCCACGAGCGCTACATTGTCCGCGCCGGCGAGACCCGCATCCAGACCAGGTACGGCGAGTTCCGTATGATCGCCTACGAGAGCGAGATCAACGGCGGCGAGAGTCACATTGCGCTCGTCCGCGGCGACCTGTGCCCCAGTTGTCCCGCCTGCCATGAGGGACCGGCCAATGTCCCGGGCGACGAACGCACCAGCCGTCCCCCATGCTCCCACCCCGTTCTCGTCCGCGTGCACACGCGCTGCACTGCCGGCGACGTCTTTGCAGCCGACTGCCATTGTCGCGAGGTTCTCGACAACTCCATGCGCATGGTCGCCGAAGAAGGCTGTGGCGCAATCCTCTATCTCCACAACACTTCCCGCGGATTCGAGATCGACAAGATCCCCGCCGTCGCATCTCCCTTCGACCAAACCGGCACCGCTGTTTCTGACATTTCGGCAGCAACCGCCAACAACCTCATCCTGCATCAGCAGCTTCGCACCCGCGAGGGCTCCCAGGCCCGCACCGGCCGCATCCTTCGCGCCATCGGCCTGGGCGGCCAGATCCTCTCCGATCTCGGCATCCAGCGCATCCGCCTGCTCTCCAACACGCCCATGCACATTCCCGCGTTGGAAGGCTTCGGCCTCGAAATCGTAGAACAGGTCCCCATCCCCGTCGAAGACTGCACCCGCGTTTAGCGTCGTGTTGATCTTCGGTTTTGCGTTGCGAAAGATGTTCGTATGGTTTTCCCGAATCGCTGCCACGTCACGTCCCTGCTCGTGTATGTGCTAACGTTCCCTCGTGACTGCACACAAACAGGCTAGGTCTTCTCGCGCCAGGCTAGTCTTGCCGCGGATGACGAAGGCTGAAGGATTTGTTCAGCACCCATTCGATATACGGTGGGGCGTGCAGACCAGCGGGTTGATTCCGGGACGCTTTCTGAAGACGGGCCACGCGCACGACCGGCATTCGACAGCGTATTTTGGCGTCGCGCCTTCCGTCTTTCGGGCGCTGTTGAGAAGGTGGCAACGGACGAAGCCAGTAGCGCCGATCGAGCGGTTTACGTTTATCGATGTCGGCGCCGGGATGGGTCGCGCTATGCTCCTCGCGTCTGAATACCCATTCAAGCGGGTCGTCGGCATCGAACTGAACCCGCTTCTGGTGAAGGTGGCGCAACGCAACCTTGAGGTCTGGCAGGCAGCGGGAAGGTCGCGGACGCTGATGCAGATCATTTGCGGAGATGTTGTCGATGCGTCCTTTGGGAAGGGGCCATGCGTGCTGTTCTTATTCAATCCCTTTGGTGCACCGATGATGAGGCGGTTGCTGAAGCTGCTTGCGGTTGAGTTTGCGCAGCGACCGGGTCAACTCGATCTTCTATACGTGAACCACGAGCAGGATCACGTGATCGAGCGGCAGACAGGATTCACGCGGCTCTTCGTTGGCAAGGAGCGCCGGTCGCGGGCCGACGCCATTGCGGATCACAGGATCATGGCCAACCAGCCCGATGGCGAATACGCCTCGGCGAATTACGAGGACTGCTCCCTGTGGCGCTGGAATGGCAGATCCTGAACCGCGGGAAGTATTGACGAAGCTACCCCACAGGGTGGAACTTGTTCGGTGGACAGCGTTGGACCGCAATAGCGGACCATTCAGATCTCGCAGTTCGTGGCCCGAGCGCGAAGGAGTACCACCTTGAGAGAGCCGCATCTGATTCTTGGAATCGGGGAACTGTTGTGGGACATGCTTCCGGAAGGGGCGCGGTTGGGCGGCGCACCGGCAAACTTCAGCGTGATGGCTGGACGCCTGGGAAACCATGCAGCGGTCCTGAGCCGCGTCGGCCGTGACGATCTTGGCCGCGAGGCTGTGCATCTGCTCGATCCTTTGCCGGCAGATACCAGTTTCCTCCAGGTTGACCCAATGCATGAGACCGGACGGGTCACGGTCACCTTCGACAACGGCCAGCCGACCTACAACATTCATCATCCCGCGGCATGGGATTTTATGGAGCTGTCGGACGAGTGGGTGAGGCTTGCAGAACGCGCCGACGCTATCTGTTTCGGGTCTCTGGCTCAGCGCAGCGTCGAATCGCGCCAGACGATTCAGACGCTCGCGGCGCAGGCGTCGTCGCGGTGCGTCCGCATCTTCGACGTAAACCTGAGGCCGCCCTTTTATTCGAGCGAAGTGATCCAGGAGTCGCTTGAGTTGGCCACCGTCTTTAAGATGAACGATACGGAGGTTTCGAATGTGCTGGCATTGCTGGGAATGCCGGGCGAGAACGATGCAGATGGAGATAGCCTGCGTCGTGGCGCCGAGCGGCTGCTTCTAGAGTTCCCAACTTTGCAGTTGATAGCTATTACGCGCGGGGGACACGGCAGCCTGCTGGTGACCCGGGATGAATGGCATCAGCACAGTGGATTTCCGGTGAAAGTGGCGGACACAATCGGCGCGGGAGACGCATTTACGGCGGCGATCGCGCACTACCTTCTACGCGGGGCGGAACTGCCCGTGCTCAACGAGGCAGGAAATCGCTGGGGCAGCTGGGTTGCTTCGCAATCCGGAGCGATGCCGCCGCTTGCCGACGCGACACGCCTTGAGATCGAAGCGTCGATCGAGCTGTTGGCGTAAGCTTTGTATTGGCGAATCGGGCCGTTGTTGCCGTGATTGCCGCACCAAAATGTATCGACATTCCATCGACAAGAAGCGGGCAATCTCGTAGTGTTCTTATGGACTTCATTTTTTGAGTCCAGGTCCAATGCGCATGAAGAGATCCCGCCGATCGGCAAGCAAACTTGGGCCGCCGCCCGAAAGCGACCGCTCGGCTCACGTATCCAAACACCGCAGGGTCTTCGATCATCTGATGGCCAGCATCCAATCGGGCGAGTTGAAGCCGGGCGACCGGCTGCCCAGCGAAGCGGAGCTGGGAAAGCTGTTCGATGCGTCGCGCATCACAGTGGCCAAGGCCGTGCACGACTTGCAGCGCATGGGACTGGTGTCACGGCGCCCCGGTGCCGGCACCCACGTGATGGCCGAGAAGCGTCCGAGCGGAAGAACCTTCGGGTTGTTAATCCCCGAGCTTGGGCTGACAGAGATTTTCGAGCCTATCTGCCATGGAATGATGCGGACGCACTTCGCGCGACCCGATGCGCTTTTGTGGGGTAATTCTGCGGTTTCGGCGCACGACAGCGCTAATGCTGCCGAACAGATGGTTCAGTCGTTCATCTCGCAGAAGGTTGCGGGGGTATTTTTCGCGCCGCTCGAGCTGACCAGCGACAAGGACGCGGCGAACCGGCGCCTTGCGCGGGCGCTTGATCGGGCGCAGATTCCGTTTGTGCTGCTCGATCGATGCTACCTGCCGTATCCGGAGCGCTCGCAGCACGACCTGGTAGGCGTTGATAATCGGCGTGCCGGCTACCTGGCGGCATCGCATCTGATCGACTTGGGAGCACGCCGCCTTGTCTTCTTTGGAGAAGAACTCGCCGCCAATACCGTGGACGCACGGATCACCGGATTCCATGAGGCGTTGCGCGTCCACGCATTGAGGTCGGAGGGCAAATGGGTATGGCGCGGCAATCCGCAGGATGAAAACTTCGTTCGCAGTATGCTGGACTCCACAAAGCCGGAAGGAATTGTCTGCGCGAACGATCTGACCGCCGCCCGCCTGATGCAGACGCTGCTTGGCCTTGGCATCCGCATCCCGGAGGACATTCGGATCGTGGGCATGGATGATGTGCGGTACGCGAGCCTGCTGCCGGTGGCCCTTACTACCATTCATCAGGATTGCGCCGGAATTGGGGCTGTGGCCATGGCTACCATGCTCGAGCGCCTCGAACACCCCGAATTGCCCATTCGTGATGTGCTGGTGCCGGTGCGGTTAGTGGTTCGCCGATCTTGCGGAGCGCATCTCGCCGAGCGACATCCGCGATCCGAAACGAAGGTGACCGAACAGACGCTGGGACGAATTGCAGACTGAGCGGAAATTCGGGCAATTCGGCGGTTTCTCCTGCCATTCAATACAATTGGGTCCAACGTGATCATCAACCTGGCCAGGCGCGCGCACGACCATAACTGGGAGCTCGATCCCATCACCCGGTCCCTGCTTGACACGGATTTCTACAAGCTGCTGATGCTGCAGTTTATCTGGAAGCATTTCGCGGATACGCGCGCGACCTTCACACTGATCAACAGGTCGCATGAGGTGCCACTCGGTGACATTGTGGATGTGCGGGAGCTGCGCGAGCAACTGGAGGCAACGCGCAAACTGTGCTTTCACAAATCGGAGCTGATATGGCTTGCCGGCAATACGTTCTACGGCCGCCGCGGGATCTTTGAGCCGGCGTTTCTGCAATGGCTCGAGCGTGACTTTCGGCTTTCGGATTTTGACTTGTCGATTCACGAAGGCCAGATCTCGCTGCGCTTCGACGGGCTGTGGACCGAGACAACCATGTGGGAGATCTATGCGCTCTCGGCCATTGACGAGCTGAAGACGCGTGCCAGCCTGAAGAATCTCACGGAGCTTGAACTCGACATCCTTTATGCGCGGGCGAAGACGCGGCTATGGGAGAAAATGGCGCGTCTGCGCGGAGTGCCGGGTCTGACGGTAAGCGACTTTGGGACGCGGCGCCGTCACAGTTTCTTGTGGCAGGAGTTCGTGGTAAAGGCGATGAGTGACGTGCTGGGCGAGAACTTCATCGGCAGTTCGAACACCTACATGGCGTACACCCATGATCTTGAGGCGATTGGCACGAATGCCCATGAGCTGCCGATGGCCATGGCCGCGCTTGCAGACAGCGATGCGGAAAGGAAGCAGGCGCAGTACCGGATGCTCGAATTGTGGCAACAGACTTACCAAGGCGAATTGCTGATCTTGCTGCCCGATACATTCGGAACGACGCAATTTCTCGAAAATGCGCCGGACTGGGTGGCGGACTGGACAGGACAGCGCATTGACAGCAAGGACCCATACCTTGCGGGCGACGAATATATTGCCTGGTTGCGCGAACGCGGCCGCGATCCGGGCACCAAGCGGTTGATTGCATCGGACGGACTCGATGTCGATTCGATTCTCAGTCTCCACGCCTACTTCGGCGGGTCAATCCGCAATAACACCGATCTTTCCGAATTCCGCACAGCCACCGACTTCTTTGATCCCCAAAAGTGGCTGCCACTGCCTCGGATTCGTTTTAGCGCTGGTTGGGGAACCTATCTCACCAACGATTTCCGCGATTGCAATCCCCGCGGCGACGACAGCTTCGACCCTGTCAGCCTTGTCTGCAAGCTGAGCGAAGTGAACGGCCGGCCCGCGGTCAAACTTTCAGACAACTATCAGAAGGCAATGGGTCCGGCGTCAGAGATCGAACGCTACCGCAGGATCTTTGGAACAGCCGGCGTGGCAAATGTTCCGGTGACGGTTTGAGAATTCCACAGTCGATTTTCATCGAAGGACGCGGTAGGATAGGTCGATCTCAGCAAGGAGACGGGGCTTTGAAGAAGATTCTGGTAATTGCAGCAGCAATGATTTGTCTGGTGATGGGGCGTCCCGTGGCGCATGCCCAGGATTCCGGCATCAACGGAAAGTGGCACTTTGTACTTGAAACCCCGGGCGGCGACCGCGAAGTGGACGCGGATTTGGCGGTGGATTCCGATGGCAATGTGACGGGGAAGTGGGGACCTGCCGATGTTGCGGGTACCTATAAGGACGGAAAGCTTGCACTGGATTTTCAGTTCACTTCGGAAGAGGTGGGCGCGACGGCCGCGATGAAGATCGACGGCAAACTGGACGACACCGCAGCGCTCACGGGCAATTGGGCGTTTACCGAATACAACGGAACCTACAAGGCAACGCGTCCAGCGGCTGCGGCTCCCGACGCGGCTCCGGGGGCAACACCTCCTCCTCCTCCGCCGCCACCGCCAAGTTCGAAGCCAGATCCGCAATAAGGCGTCGAGCTTTCAAAGGAGTCCTAACACGCAAGGGGCCCAGTTCGAGAAGAACCGGGCCTTTTCTTTTGCCCAAGTTGGCGGACAGTGCCAACGCCATCAAGCGCTTCTTTGGACCGCTGGCGAGTAGGTTGGGCGGCTCTTTTGTTACAGAAATATGAAAAATTCCCTTGCGATTAGAAATATGTGTCGATACATTAAATGAGTGAGCACGCGCTTATCTAAGGAGGACCAGTCCGCTTGGCACGCCCCAAAAGCGATAACAAGAGAAAAGCAATTCTGGAGTCGGCAATGGATCTGTTTGCGGAGCGGGGTATTGGGCATGCTCCCACCTCGGCAATCTCGGCGGCAGCAGCCGTGGCAGAGGGGACGCTTTTCACCTATTTCAGGACCAAGGATGAGCTCATCAACGAGCTCTACCGCGAGCTGCGCAAAGAGATGGACCGGGAGATGGACGACTATCCCTTTGCGGGGGATGCGCACGCGCGCCTTCGCTATGTATGGGATCGCTATCTGAGCTTGGCCATGCGGTTTCCCAAGCGGTTAAAAGTTCTGCAGCAATTGCGGGTTTCGGGCAGGTTGTTGAAGGATGCAGAAGCCCCGAACATGACAATCACGGAACTGTTGCGTACGACCCGGGAGGCTGCCGAACGGGGTGGCTTTCATAACGCGTCCGCCGAGTACCTCGTGCTCATGTTCCGTGCGCAGGCGGAAGCGACGGTGGAGTTTATTGGGGCACATAAAGAATTGGAGGCAGACAGCCGCGAACTTGGATTCCGGCTGCTCTGGAGGGGTCTGACCGGAGTCTAAAATCTCCGCATTTTCTGAGTGAGTGGTCATTCACTCCCCACCAAAAATCAGTAAGGAGAATCTAGAAGTCGTGCAAGAGTCTAATGTGCCGCAGCGCAGGTCTACGGCTATCTTCCCCCCTGAAGTCGGAAAGCTCGCAATCGTTACAGCTTCCACAAACGGAATCGGCTTTGACTTAGTTCTCGCGCTGGCGCAGGCGGGTGCAGACGTCATTGTGACCGGACGGCACTCAGCGGAGGGCCATGAAGCTTTGGCCAAGATCCGGCCGCTGGCGCCGAATGCCCTGGTGCGCTTTGAAAAACTGGACCTGGAGAGTCTGGCTTCAGTCGCCGATTTTGCAAGCCGGCTCACGAAGGCCGGAAGGCCGGTTGATCTGCTTATCAATAATGCGTCAACCCTGGCGTTGCTGAAGCGCGAAGTGACGGTCGATGGATTTGAGCTGCACCTTGCGACGAATTTTCTAAGCCACTTTGCTTTGACAGCTCGGCTGCTGCCGCTTCTGCGCGCGGGCAAGCAGCCGAGGATAGTGCAACTGACGAGTACGGGCCGTCATCACGGCGAAATCTTTCTGGATGATCTGCATTTGGAGAACGGGTACACCCCTTTGAAGGCGTACAGCCAGTCAAAGCTCGCCATGCTGATTTTCGCCCTTGAGTTGCAACGGAAAAGTGAAATTCATCATTGGGGGTTGGCGGGGAATTCGGCTCAGCCGATCGGGCCACGGGCGGCGCAACTCGCAAATGCCACCGAAGTGACGGGCTCGATGGGCTGGTATCGCCGCGCGCTGGGTTTTGTGCCTGAACAGTTGCAGGGCAGCGTGCTTGAGGCGCTCCTGGAGACCTCAGAAGAGGCGGAGCAGCAAGAAAATATGGCGACGAAGAGTCTGGCTGAGTTAATTGGTCCTACGGTTCCCGAGGCGCTCGATATGCGGGTGCTCGATCCCGCGATGGGGCGAAAGCTCTGGGATGCGGCCACAGAGTTGACGCGCGTCGAGTGGCCGGCGGCATAGCGGCGAAAGCGCTGGAGTCTATTGAGGCAGTGAAGCCGGTGCTGAGTCCTGCGAAGTTGCTGGGGGCGGATACCGGCTTGTTTTTTGCGCGCAGGTAGGCGATCAGCTGTATAACTTCGTCGTCCGTGACGGAGTCGCGGAAGGGCGGCATCTTCTGTCCGCCATTGAGAATCTGGCTGGTGAGTTTCTCCGGCGTCCAGACCTTTTCTTTATGAAGATCTGCCAGTGAAGGGGCCTTTTTGGTGCCGACCCCACCCACACCGTGACAGTAGGTACAGCCCTTGTCACGAAACAGGACTGCGCCGGCCTTCTCCTGGTCGCTCCTTGAAGAAGCGGGAAGCTGGGTGGGAATTGCGACCAATGCAATGAGGCCAGGGAGCAGTAAAGAACTGAAAGGCCGACGGATCACTTGATTATTTTCGCACGCCCGTTTGACGCAGTGGGTGTATGCGCGCTTCGAGGTCTTCGATCGCTGTGGGTATTTCACCGGGTGCGACGATCCCGTATTTGAGGTCGAGGAAGTCGCGGAGTTCGATGGGCAGGCAGGGCACGATTTCCTGCCATGTGAGGGTCTTGCAGCGTACGCGCATTTCGGCGTTTTTGACGGCGCGCATCACGTCGAACCACGACTCGCGGAGATCGGGTCGCCGCTCATCGTGAATCACGCAGAAGGCCGCACCCGCGGCGTGTGCGGCCAGCACATTGCGGATGAGCTGGTAACCGGCGTAGCCCGGTATCCAGGGCTGTTCGGCATCGGCGCGCGATTCGATTGAGGCGTGGAATTCGCGTGCGACCTCCTCTGCTGCTTCAGAAGGTGCTTCCCATTCCTGGGTAAATTCTTCGGTGAGTTCAATGGCATCGCGGCGGCGGCGAGCGCGGATGAAGACGCGGGGAAGCAGATCAATATCGAAGACTTCCTCGAGATCACGGTAGGTCTCGACGATCGAGGCTTCGCGGATCTGGAAGTCGTTCTCGGTGAGCTTGGCTTCGACGAGCAAATCGCCCCAGCGCATGTCGACTTCGGTGCGATCGACGCGTCCGTTCTTCAGCGGCACGCGTGCCTTCCAGCCGAAGACTGGCTCGGATTCGGTGTCGAGGCCTAGCACACGATGGATCGCCCGCGATGCGATGACTTCGGGTGTGCAGAAGAGATTCATCAGAAGGGCGTCTGAACTCATGCACGAGTCGAGTTCGCGCCATTTACGCGCTGGATCAATAGAGGAGCGGGGAAGCGAGCGGCCCTGGGCGTGGATCTTGTCGAAGCGGCGGATCCAAGCTGCGTGCGCAGCGATGGCGGAATACGCAGGCGGATAGAAGTTGCCGTGGAGGCCGTCTTCGGGTGCGTACACGATGACAGGATTACTGCCGTAGCTTTCGACGTGGAGGTGGCTGCGGGAGTAGAGATGGTTGCGGACCGCTAGCTCGGTCCGGAGCCGGCTGGCACGGAGAAACACAGCATCGGAGCTGGGGTCGAGTGACATTTAGAATCCGGTCCCGGGGCATCAAGGTCTGGCAGCGGTCATATTTGACGATGCGCCAACTTCGCGTCGTTACCTCTGAGTGGTATTTGCAGATTTTCCACAGCGGGAAATGGACGGGACCCCTTTATCCGGTATCTCTGCCGAAGTTTATTCGAATCATGAGGTTACAGAAGGCTTGGCTGCCAATGTATTGATTCGATTAGCTTTAGCCATAGAGTACTCACTCTACACGAGTTGCGTGCAAGGTCGGAGGCTGTGCGGTTTTTTTGACTTGCATTGTGGTGCTTTCCGCGCTTGCCCATATGGTTCGGAGAGGCCTGGTCTCGGTTTGTTGACGATCTGCACCGAGGAGAAGCGATGCTTCCAACGTTTCATTGGAGAGTTCACGCATTTGAGATCCCACAAGTGACACGGATCCAGAATACAAAATCTGGGGGAAATTACCTGCAAAATATGTGAGGTGGGTAAGTGCTTGAGGCCGCAGGGGATGTTCGAGGAAGTGGGTTGGCAGCACTTGACAAATTTGGCGGACAGCCTAGCAGTGGCCCTCTCGTTCGGTTTCGATCTTGGGATCTAAACCCCCGCCTTTCAACCGACCCGCCAAGAGAAAGGGCCCCGTTCGTGGGAATGAGAGAAAAAGCGGCATACCGTCAGCCCATGTGCCAGCAATTTCTCCGACAAAGAAAGTGGGGGCTGATTGACACCATCGTGCGGGATCGCCCGGTCCTGATATTGCGACTTAAGGCACTGCGTAGTGGGCGGCCCGAAACCTGTCGAGAAAGTTTTAACTTCCGGTTAGGCGGTAACTCGCCCGGAATGCCAAAAACCATCTCGAAAATGTGCGAGAGAGTCGCCAGTGGCGAGATCCACCAGGATCACCCTGAGATGCTCAGTCAGCGTGTTGTCTTCAAGCGTGTTGTCTTCCCTCTGGCAACAGAGTGATGTTTGGGCTGAATTGGGGCCAGCAGATTACCTTAGATTTTTCAAGATTTTCCAAGGCGTTCCGAATGGGTGCTCGCGGGATATGATCGGTAAACTATGACAATCACACCTTCGGACTTCTGGCTACCGGCAATTGCCGTGATCCTTCTGCTGATTCTCATGCGCGTATCGGCACTCGCCAAGCGCATCCGCCCTCACTTCCCGACCGAGAAGGAAGCGGGCTACAGGCCCCCTGCCCATCTGGAAGCCGCCGGCAAATAATCCGCGCGGTTTTGTGACGCCCTTCGGCAAGCTCGTGCCCTTCAGTCGGCTCTGGCATGGCATCTCTGGAGGCTGGATTCGCAGTAAGGTTGACACTACTTCAATCTCCCGCCAGGAACCAGTGTCCCTCGACGAGCCAGCGTCCCATGCCTGCGTGGGGCAACACGCCAAATACGTAATAGCGTCCATCGGGACTCTACACGCTGGGGAGTTGGTCCTGCCAGTCTGGTAACAGTCGGTGGCCCCCGAACCGTCCGTATTGGCTTCCCAGAGAGCACATGCGGATTGCTGACACCCGTCGAATCGCATGCGTTTCCCATCCGGAGAAACCCGCAGCATCCAAGTTGGAGGAGAAGGATCAGGAGCTGTCCAGAGCCTGCGCATCTGCGAACCGTCAACAGCGGCGATGCGAGACGGCCAGTTCACTTGAGCTTGATCACGGTGCAAACGCTCCGTTCCCTTACAACGCTCCTCAATATAGGACCGTCGCACGGTTCCGAGCTGCTTCCTTGAATGGAAGCGGAACGAATGGATCGCAAATCGGAATGACAGTTTTGTGGGGCCGACTCATTCATTTGAGCGAGTTGTGGACTACCCAGAGTTACATCTGTGACAACATGACGATCTAGGTGTTATCCCAAGGGTAATTTCTGGATTGACGGTAATACGTCCGGAACGCTGAAACATCGACTGGAGTGCCGAGTCAGAAGTAGAGCCAGCGCCTCAATGAATACACGCGCTGAACGTTCCTTTGATCTTGGTTATACCCTGCGATGGGGATGTACAACGAAACTCTGTTTGGACCTGCGAACGAGAGACTGCCTTCAGTCGCGCCCTCGAAATAATCCAAGAATCTCACGGCGTAAAGACCGGGAAGAATGCTCCTCCGCTGCTCCACGCCCACACCGTGTGGACCTACAGCCCCTCCGGATGTCTCTTCCCACACAAGATTGACCGAGTACTGTCCCTGTTGCAACGTACATAGCTCTCGGCTGAGTTGCCGATGATTTACCGCATCTGGGATATCGCACGCCATCATCGCCGACAGGCCCAACAATGAGAACGCCAGGAGGGGCATAAGTAAGGTAACGGTCACTATCTTGGCCAAGCGGGCCAGGCGCAGGGCAGGCTTAACCGCGAAAAGAGGGACCAAAAGAAAAAGGCAGCCGAAAGCGAGGTTCAACCCAGCGTGTGTGAAACGCAATGTGCGCATGCACAGACACATGAAGACCATTAGCGCGGCTAGAAAAACGAGCCACCGAACCGGGTTGTAATCAGGGTCCATGGAAACTGGGACACTCATCTGCGCATAGTCCTTTACTAGCAGCATCTACTCGACGGATTCGCACAATTCTACGCTCGGATCGAAGCTCCGAGAGTGTGGTGGGCAATCCGGAAGTAATCCCGTTTTGGGGTAATGTCCGGATTGGCGGTGATTCACTCGGAACGCGGGGAATTGTGTTGAGAGGCTGAGGATGCTTGTTAGTTGATGTCGTTGTCAGTCCAGATGTGGAATGTTCCGAACACAAGGTCTGCTGGTTGCCTCTGAGCAGTGGAACGCATGGTGATGAGTTCTTCTGGGCTATCCGGCTCCTCCATGCGCTCATCGATTGGCTGCACATGGTCCAGCTCCAGCAGAACGCAGTCGAGCTTGGGCACTATCCGCTCGACCCGCTCTGTGAACGCAGCTTCTGAATTGACCGAAGCTACTACATTCACGAAAGCCCCTTTGCCGTCGTCTCCAAATTGTCGGAATCCCTCGCTTTTTGGATCAGCTACGAGGCAAGCCACACCCGTCCAAATATCCATGTCAGCATTCTCTCAATGATCAAAATCATTGCAGGGAATCGGTAGCGCCCGTTATGCGGACACTTCGTTTGCTAAAGTCACCGGACATATTATGTGCTAGCGACGGTGGGCTATCCGGAAGATACGCATGAGTTACCGTTACCCACCTGGCTGGACACGCGCCGAATAGAAAGTTGCAATCCGAGCCAGGTCGCCGTCGCTGCGCTCCTCTGGCTTACGGCTTCCGCCTCGCTCCAACTCCCGTAGCTCCCGGGGGATGGAAGATCGGGGTGACGAAAGGGCGTACTGCGAAACGGGGATGGCGATTGAATCTGAATTGATTAGGCTATTGTTATTGCGGGCATTGAGTCTGCGAACTATACTGACCGCATCCGTGGGGCGGTCGTCGACTGATTTGCCAAGCCTGCAATTGAATAGATGCCGGAGGGTCACATGTTGAAAGCAATGTGGTGCGGTTGTGTTTTCGCTGGTTGCCTGAGTTCACTGGCCATTTCGGCATCAGCGCAGCAGGTAGTCCATGCGTTAACGGGAACGGTGAGTTCGACGGATGACCTTACGAAGACGCTCATTGTGTTTCAGGACAATGGTTCGGAAGGGCAATTCAAGGACATGACCAGTGCGAAGACGCACATCGTGATCGACAAGAAAGTCGCGCTCGAGTCGCCCTCCCCGGATTCGTTCAAGAAAAAGGGAGCGTACGTCATTGTCTTTTACTGTGGCGACAATGAAGACCGCACAGCTGTGGCGCTAAAGAACCTGGGCACCGGACCGTTTACATCGGTTGAGGGAACCGTGTTGAAATACGAGGCGAAGCAGCACTCGGTTTCGTTGCAGGATACTTCGGGAGCGACGCAGACTTTCAAGATCGCGCCGGATACGGTTGCGGAAGGCTACATGGGTGTGGTGGACGGCTTAAAGTTTCAGGCGCAGAAGGGCGACCATATTCGAGTGGTGGGAACAACGGACAGCAGCGGTGCGACCGCGTTGTTTGTGAGAGAGATGTAGCAGAAGGCTGGGACCAGGGACCAGGGACTCGAGAACGGGGAACAGGGGCTTGGATGTTTGAGATTGATGGGTTGAGCAGGCGTAGTTTTGGCCGCACCGCGTTTCTGGGTGCGGCCTCGGCATTTCTGGTGGCGGAGGTTTCGGCGCTACAGCGGGGCGAGGCGCGCGAGATTATCGATGCGCGCAAACTTGGCGCCCTTGGGGATGGAAAGACGGACGATACAACGGCGCTGCAGGGGGCGATCGATGCGGCCGCTTCGAACTCGGGGTCCGTTGTCGTGCCGCCCGGGGTTTACCTGACGCGCGAACTGCATGTTCGCGAAGGAGTAGTGCTGACGGGTGTTGCGGGGTGGAATTATTCCTTCGGCGCCGGTTCGGTGCTGCGATTGCTGGGAACAGACTCAACTTGCCTGCTGGATCTGAGCGAGGCGCGTGGAGCGACGGTGCAGGGATTGTCGCTGGATGGCGGAAATCTGGGGCACGGGATTGATGGCATCGCGACCAAACGGACCGGCTATGGGAAGCACGAGGACGGATTTCGTATTGATACGTGCCAGGTGGCTCGGTTCAGCGGCAGCGGGATGAATCTAAACAAAGTTTGGTGTTTCAGCGTGCGGCACTGCGAGATGATGGCCAATCGCGGAGACGGCATGACGCTGCATGGGTGGGACGGATTTCTGCTGGACAATTGGTTTTCGGGAAACGGCCGCGCGGGGTTTGCGGCAAGGGAAGAGAACGCGTCGGTGACGTTTACGGCGAATCGCGTGGAGTGGAATCACGAGGAGAATTTTGTCATCGCGGGTGGGGATGGTTACCAAATCACCGGGAATTTTTTCGATCGCGCTGGGACGGTTGGAATTGCGTTAAGGAAGAATTCGAGATCGTGCGTGCAGGTGGCGATTACGGGAAACTTCATCAAGCGCAGCGGGAAGATGGCAAAAGCGGATACGCATGAATCGGCGCAAGTGGTGATGGAGGGCGGCGCGGGCATCACGTTTACAGGGAATGTGCTGCAGTCGGGGCGCGATGACGGGAATGCAGGAGTGTGGAGTCCGGCGAATGGGATTGTATACGGGGGACTGAAGGATTGCGTGGTTGCGAATAACACGCTGTTTGAAGGGGCGCTGCGGGAATTGATGGTGGATCTTGGGGGACATGGGGAGGGCGTGGTAGTGAAGGATAATCCGGGGAGGGTGAAGAGTGGAGTGTAGGCAACCGAAGGGGTGCGGGTTTGTCCGGGGCTGAAGCCCCCGTTCTTTTCAGGATGGCGGCTTGAGTGGCCTGAAGGCCACTGCTCCCTACGGTCCGCTCGGGATGACAGGCCTATAAGTAGGTGCGGAGCGGGTTGATGGCGCGGGTTAGAATCCGCCGGCGCCGGGGATGTATTTGTATTCGATTTTGCTGGGTTGCTTGATGGGGTCGCCGGTCAGATCGTGGGTGTGCCAGACAACGGATTCGCTGGCGACTTCAGGGTGTCTGCGCAGGTATTCGAGGGCGTAGGTGCTGGCGGTGGGGTCGTCTTTCTGGTCTGCGAATTTAGCTGACTCGATGGCGGCCTTTTGTTTTTCACCCAAGCGGCGGTAGAGGATGGCGAGCTGGTAGTGCGCGGCGAGGTCGTCGGGGTCGATGGCCTGAAGCTTCTCGTATTCTTCGCGGGCCTTCGGGTAATCGTGCGCCTGGTAGTAGCTGAAGCCGAGTTCGCGAAGTCCGTCTTTGGCTAGAGGATATTTGGCGAGCATGGCCTGAAGGTCGGTAATGGCCTCCTGAATCTGGCCGGCGTTGCGTTCGACGAGGGCGCGGTAGTAGAGGGCTCGGGGATCGCCAGGAAGCAGCGACAGGGCCTTGGCGAGATGCGGCTTGGCATCGTTGTAGCGCTCCCAGGAGATTTCGACGATTGCCATGTTGGTGTAGGCGTCGGCGTAGTCGGGGCGCATGTCTGCAACGTGTTGGAAGGCCTGGACGGCGGCTTCATATTGCGACGCGTCGAGGAGTGCGATGCCGTAGTTGTTCCAGCGCATCCAGGCTGGATTGGGCTGCGCGGCCGGCGAATGTTCTTGAGATTGCTGTGAGTCGGGCGCGTTCTCGCCGATGTTCAGCGTGCGGGTGTCTGACGCGACTTCAAGGACGGGCTGCGGATAGGGCTTCGGTTCTTTCAGGCCTGTCTGCGTTATGGCGAAATCGATGAAGTGCTGATCGAAGCGGCGGTACTTGATGGTTGCGGTGATGGTGACCGCGCCGGAGACGGCTTTGGGCAGACGGAAGCGGTAGCGGACGAGCTGCGAGCGGCCGGACTGGATGGTGTTGTTGTAGGCCAGCACGCGGTTATGCCAGATCTGGTGGAGGTCGTTCAGTTCGCCTTTGGTGTTGACGAGGCGGTTGGTGAAGGAGTGCGCGGAGGGATCGAGGTCGCCATTGGGCTTGATGAATCCGGACTCGGTGAGGACCTTACCGGAGCTGTCTTTAACCGTGAACGCAACCCAGGATTCGTAGAAGTCGCGCTGCTCGGGTATGTAGGAGTGGGCGATGCCTTTGTTCTGGATGACGACGTCGGCGATGATGGTTTCGTTGGGGGAGACGGAGAAGGGGATGTTCCCCAGAGGTGCGATCAGCGTGGTGTTGGCCGATGCAGAATTGTCATCCGATGGGGAAGTGGCCGAGGGTGGTTCTTTTTCAAGAGCGAAGATGTCGACGTTGAGGACGCCTTTGCCGTCGACGCCATTCTTGAGGAAGTCGACGAGTTTCTGAGACTGCTCGTCGAATTTGTAGTAAGCGGCATTGAGGCTGTTGCCGCCGAGCCAGCGATGCGAGACGAGGGTGCCGTCCTTGGCGCCGGCATCCTGCGCGTTGGCGGGGAGAGCCTGGCGCGGCATGTGGCAGGTCTGGCAGGTGGAGACGGCGTCTTTGCGATAGAAGGGCAGCGGCGTTTGTTTCGTGAAACTGGCGCCCTGCCACTCGTCGTAGACGGTGAAGGCGCGGAGGAACTTGTAGTCGTCTAGCGACCGGGTGATGGTGGCCTTGTGGCAGGCGGCGCAGAACTCGGCTGTCTTGAGGAGCGGGCGCATTACGGCCTGCTTGTGGCGATCGAGGTGGGCGAGGATTTCAGAATCGGAGACCGGGTGGGTAACGGGTGCGCCTTTTTCGTCGACGAGGACGGCGGGCACTCCCATGACGTAGCTGCCGGTGCCGGTGGTGTCCGTCGACTGGATGGCGTGGCAGACGGAACAGGTGACACCTTCTTGTTCGAAGGGGCGCGTTTTAGGCATGCCCTGCGAGAGATCGCCGGAAAAGAGGGCGATGGGATTATGGCAGCCTTCGCAGTGTCGGGAGAACTGGACGCCCTTTTCATCGATGAGCATGTTGACGTTCTTCAGGTACCACGGCTGCCGAAAGCTGTTGGAGTGAACGGACTGGCGCCACTGGTGGTAGGACTCCTGATGGCAGTGGCCGCAGTACTCCGCGGTCAAAACACTGCGTGGGTTGATGAACTGGCCGTTGGCGGTCATGGCGTTCGACGGGAGGAACGGCGATTCCTTGCCAAAGGCGTAGTTGTAACGGGTGGCGACCGAGTCGTGGAACTGGGAGGTGGGACCGGTTACGTGGATATTGGCGGTGTAGGCGGCGGGGGGCAGATCCGGCGGGGGAGTGGGAACCGGATTGGATGATGCGGGGGATGGGCTGGTCGAAGAAGCCGGATCGGTGGCCGCACGGACAACCAGGGTGACCGTGAGGGGCAGGGCAAGGAGTGCGGTGCAAATTGCCCAGCGACGCGGCGAGGACTTGAACATCTTGAAACCGACTCCGAATCAACGGTTGAAATAGCTCGCAGGCCACCAGAGGAAGCTGCGAGGGACAAAAAACGGTAACAGGCGATGGGGTTGGGGTGTCTACCACCGAAAGGTGGAGTGCGCTATGCGGCTAACAGGACAGTTGAGCAACCGCGTTCAGGATCAAACTCACCCATCGACGATCAAATCACCCCAGCATCCCGGTAGAGAGCGCCGGCTTTTGGGGTTTGCAGCGAGCGGTTCACAGAGTGGGATGAGTGGATGTAAATCGACTTTCAACGGGGTGACGGGGCGCACATCCTCTTAGCCAAATGGGGGCCGAAACTGGTACGGTTGATGAGTAAGATCACGTATTTCTAGATGGCCTCCAGTCCTTATTTCTCTCTCGCAGTATTATTCGTTGCCGCGCTCGGGTTCGGGCTGGCTCCGTTGGGGCTTGCGTGGCTTTGGCAGAGAGTGTTTTCGCCGGCAAAACCGAACCGGATCAAGAATGCAATCTACGAGTGCGGTCTGGAGTCAAAGGGCGATGCCTGGGTGCAGTTTCACTCGGCCTACTACCTTTACGCGATCATGTTTCTCATTTTTGATGTCGAAGCGATATTTCTGCTGCCGTTCGCGGTGGCATTTTCAGGTCTGGGTGCGGCGGCGTGTGTTTCGATGCTGGTGTTTGTGTTGCTGCTGATTGAGGGATTGGTCTGGGCCTGGGCCAAGGGAGTGTTGACTTGGGCTTAAATCGCGGTGCGATTTAAGCCCAAGTCGACAGTGGACAGTGTTCAGTGAACAGTGGTCAGTACCCTGGCTCCTAATCACCTCAGCCGCGATGGTCTGAGGTGGGGAGCGGGGTCGAGCAGAACCAGCATTTTGGTAATTGATTTGACTGATCACTGAACACTGTTCACTGATCACTGGAGCGAAGCGACCAATGGCTGTGGATCAGAATCTGAACATCGAACTGGGGAAGCAGGGCGTCTTCGTTACGACCATTGAGGAGCTCTATAACTGGGGCCGACGCAGCTCGATCTGGCCGATGCAATTCGGATTGGCCTGCTGTGCGATCGAGATGATTGCGACTACGATGGCGCGCTACGACCTGGCGCGGTTTGGCGCTGAGGTGTTTCGCCCATCGCCGCGGCAGGCAGACATGATGATCATCTCGGGCACGGTCACCAAGAAGATGGCTCCCCAGGTGGTGCGGCTTTATAACCAGATGGCCGAGCCGCGGTACGTGATCGCGATGGGCGCGTGCGCGATTTCCGGTGGCCCGTTCAAGCAGGGATACAACGTACTGAAAGGGATTGACCGGTATATCCCGGTAGATGTGCACATTCCGGGATGCCCACCGCGTCCGGAGGCGCTGCTGCAGGCGTTCATTACCTTGCAGAAGAAGATTGATAAGCAGCCGTTGACAGGCGAGGGTCGTCCCCGGCATCTGGATGCCAATGCGCCGGGTGAATTTCCGGTTCCGGAGCAGGGCGAGCATGATCTGGAGCCAGCGGCGAACAAGAACGTTTGGATTGTGCCGACGATTATTCAGTGAAGAAGTGAATTAGTGAAGAAGTGAACTAGTGAACAAGTGAACAGTGCACAGGGAACAGGTAACAGTGAAGACGGTTGAAGAGATCAAGGCGGCGATTTTGGCGGCGGTGCCGGGAGCCGGGGTGGAGATTGTGTCGAACCCCGGGCCGAGCATGCAGCACTCGCTTCTGCTGAAGCCGGAGAGTGCGATTGCGGTGGCGACGTTTCTGCGCGACGACGAGGAGCTGGCGCTTGATTTTCTATCGAATGTGACGGGAGTGGATTGGCTGGACAAGCAGATTGCCGAGAAAGTTAAAGTAACGCGGCAGGTTTCAAAGCCGGTAGAAGGAGGAGAGCCGGGGCAGGTCCAGATGGTGGACGAGACTGTTGAAGAGACACGGAAGCACGTGCAGCCGGGGTATCTCGAAGTGGTGTATCACCTGTTCTCGATGGCGAAGAAGCATGGGCCGGTGGTGATCTTGAGGATGCGGACGGAAAACCGTACGGACAGGGTGGATCTGCCATCGTTCACGCCAATATGGCGATCGGCGGAGTTCCAGGAGCGCGAGATTTTCGATCTGTTCGGAGATGGTCTTCAAAGGACACCCGGATTTGCGTCGACTTCTGATGTGGGATGAGTTCAAGGATCATCCGATGCGACGGGATTATGTGGAGCCGGACGATTTCGATTACGAGCCGACGGCACATGATGAGGTGCTGAAGAGAGCGCAAACAGCATAGACGCAGGGAAAGCAGGGACTAGGGACATAGCAGCGAATCATTTGATGGGTGCGGGAACCAAAACGGAGAAGCTGGAGGGATGGAACCGGCCGCCGGTCATTGAGACCGAGGGGGAGGGCGAGTTGCTTGAACTCGCCATGGGGCCGCATCATCCTTCAACGCATGGCGTCTTCAGGATGGATGTGGCGCTGGATGGCGAGCGCGTGGTGCGGCTGAAGCCGGTGTTTGGCTATCTGCACCGCAATCACGAAAAGCTTGGTGAGGGGCAAAGCTACCTGGCATCGATGCCGTACACCGACCGGCTGGACTATATCTGTTCGCTGACCAACAACTGGGCGTATGCGCTGGCGGTGGAGAAGCTGGTGGGGCAGGACGGTGCCGGAGCGAGCCGAGTATCTGCGCGTGATTCTGGCGGAGCTGACGCGGGTGCAGAATCATGCGTCGGCGATCGGATTCCTGTTGCAGGAGATGGGTGCGAGCGGCACACCGCTGATGTATGCGTTTCGCGAGCGGGAAAAGATTCTGGATTTGTTTGAAGCGCTGACCGGGTCGCGGATGATGTGCAACTACATGCGCTTTGGCGGCTGCCGCGTGGACGCGTCGGCGGCGTGGCTGGATGCGACGCGCAAAGTGGTCGCGGCGCTGCCGGCATTTGTGGATGAGTTTGAAGCATTTCTGCACGACCAATGAGATTTTGATGGCGCGCACGCAGGGCATCGGAATTCTGCGGCCGGAACTCGCGGTGAATGCGGGTGTGACAGGGCCGATGCTGCGGGCTTCCGGAGTGAACTACGACATTCGCAAAGTGGATCACTACGGCATCTACGACCGCTTCAAGTTCCGCGTGCCGCTGGGCGATCATGGCGATATTTATGACCGCTACATGATTCGCATGCTGGAGATGCGGGAGTCGACTAGGGATTCTGGAGCAGGCGCTGAAGGAGATTCCGGCAGGTCCGGTGATGGATCCAAAGGCGAAGATTCGCGGATTCAGGCCGAAGGCGGGTGAGGCGTACGGGCGGATTGAAGCGCCGAAGGGCGAGCTGGGTTTTTATCTGATCAGCGATGGGAGCCCGAATCCGTACCGCTACCGGGTGCGGCCGCCGAGTTTGATCAACCTGACGGTGCTGGAAGATATGTGCCTGGGGCAGAACGTGGCCGATGTGGTGCTGATTTTTGGAAGCGTGGATATTGTGCTGGGTGAAGTGGATAGATAGTTCGCAGTTCTTAGTCGTAGTTCACAGTTCCTGAATTATGCCGTGGAGCTCGGAACTTAGAACTGAGAGCTTAAACTTGAACTGGAGGATTGAATTGCTGGGTGAAGGAATTCTGAAGGGGCTGGCGGAGACGGCGAGGAATTTTGCCGGGAGCTATGTCTCGGAGGATCGGCTGACGACGGTACAGTATCCGGAGGAGCGGATCGCCGGCGATCGAAGCGTCGCGGGTATTTCCGTTCCTTGTGTATGACGGGACGGATTGGGAGGCGGGCTGCGATGCGTGGCCTGCCAGATCTGCGAGAAGGAGTGCCCGCCGAAGTGCATCTACATCGAGAAGAGCAAGGACAAGAAGCCGGACTATGTGGGCAAGCCGCAGATTTATCCGGCGAAGTTCGACATCGATATTTCGGTGTGCATGAGCTGCCAGATTTGCGTCGAGGTGTGCCCGTTTGAGGCCATCAAGATGGACACGGAGTTTCGAACTGAGCACCGACGACCGCTTTGGCGGACTGCTGCTCGATCGCAAGGAACTGGCGAAGTCGAACGAGTATTACCACAAGATTCATCCCACCGAAGCGGCAGAGGTGGATGCGCGGCTGGCCGAGGAAAAGGCGAAGGCGGAAGCGAAGGCAAAGGCGGCGGCCGAAGCGGCTGCCGCAAAGGCGGCTGCGGCAGCAACCGCTGCTCCACGGCTGGACCGCCTGCAGCGACACCGGCGCAACCCGTGCCGTTCAACGAAGCCAACTGAAGGAGAGCCGAAAGCATGATCGACAGGCTCGACCAGATTTTCGTTTTGCTGAAGCACTGGATCCTCGGATTTCTGCCTGGCGGATGGCAGACGCCGGTCGGCGTGATTCTAAGCGTCGTCATGTATTGTCTGCGTTGTATCCTGGCGTTGTTTGCGCTGACGATGGTGCTGGAGCGCAAGGGGCTGGGGCGCATGCAGAACCGGCATCGGGCCGAATCGCGTGGGACCGTTTGGGATTCTGCAGCCGATTGCGGACGGCATCAAGTCGCTGACCAAGGAAGATATTGTTCCGCTCAACGCGGATGCGGCTGGTGCATTTTCTTGCGCCGGTGATGCTGGTGGTCGCGGTCTTCATGGGGTTCGCGGTGATGCCCATGGGGCGCAACATGGTGCTGGTGAATATGGACGCCGGCCTGCTGTTCTATTTCGCGATGGGCGCGTCGACGGAGCTGTCGGTGTTCATGGCGGGATGGTCGAGCCGCAACAAGTATTCGCTGCTGGGCGCGATGCGCGCGGTGGCGCAGATGATCAGCTACGAAGTGCCGCTGCTGCTGTCGAGCGTGGTGATCGTGATGATGACCGGATCGCTTTCGCTGGTGAAGATTGTGGAGGCGCAGAATCACTACACGTGGGGCTTGCCGCACTGGTTTATCTTTACGCCGTGGGGATTGGCGGGGTTTGTGATGTATGCGATTGCGGCGACGGCGGAGACGAATCGCTCGCCGTTCGATTTGCCTGAAGGCGAGTCGGAACTGGTGGCCGGATACTTCACGGAGTATTCGGGGTTCAAGTTTGCGCTGTTCTTTCTTGGGTGAGTACGTGGAGATGTTGTCGATGTCAGGACTGGGAACGACGCTGTTCCTGGGCGGATGGTCGGCGCCGTTGTCGGTTCTGCATTGGGTGCCGTCGTGGATCTGGTTCTTTGGGAAGGTCGATGATCTGGATGTGCGTGTTTATCTGGCTGCGCGGAACGCTGCCGCGGCTGCGGCAGGATCAGCTGATGAACTTCGCATGGAAGTTTGTGCTGCCGATGTGCCTGCTGAATCTGTTTGTCGCGGCGACTGTGGCGATTTATGGGCGAGGGCTGGCTGCGGTGGGTGGTTTGTTCGGCGCTGCTGGTGCTGGCCTACGTGGTGATGGGGCGCGCGGAGATGCGGAGAAAGCATTTTGGGCCGAGGACGTATCGGTATGCGGAGTGAGTCGAGTTCGTGCTTTCCCACCCATGACGCGATGAGACTGCGCCATGGATGGGGCACGCGGTTCCCTGCTGATTCGAAGAATGGCGCTCGGAAAAATCGAGGAAGTTTGCGTGAGTCTGCGGGAAAGGAGCGGCTGGCTGTGGGAGTGGTCTTTTATCTGATATCGGCGCTGGCCGTTGGCGGTGCGCTGGCAGCGGTGCTGCTGAAGAACCTGGTGCATTGCGCGCTGGCGCTGACCGTGGCTTTTCTGGACTGGCGCTTCTGTTTCTGCAGGCTGGATGCGCAGTTTGCGGGATTCGCGCAGATTCTGGTATATGTCGGTGCGGTTGCGATCCTGGTGGTGTTTGCGATTCTGCTGACGCGCGGTCGGAGACTGCCGAAGGATGGCGTCTTCTCGAAGACATGGCTTGTCGGGCTGGTGATTGCGGCGGGCGTGTTTGCGGTGCTGGCCTGGGCGGTGCTGCAGAGCGGGGCCATGGCTCCCGAATGAAGCTGCTGCGCCGCAGGTAACGGTGAACGAAATCGGCCAGGCGCTGATGGGGCGCTATGTGTTGCCGCTGGAGATTGTGGCGGCTGCTGCTGACGGCGGCGCTGCTGGGCGCGGTGATTGTGGCCATGCACGAGAAAGGAGGACGAAGTGATGGCGACGCCGCTGACGGGATATTTGCTGGTGGCCGCGCTGATCTTCGCGATCGGGCTGGCGGGAGCGCTGACGCGGCGGAACGCGATCCTGGTGCTGATCGGCATTGAGCTGATGCTGAATGCGGCGAATCTGAATTTGATTGCGTTCTGGCGGTACGGGCCGCATCCCGAGGCGCTGACGGGGATGATGTTTGCGATTTTTTCGATTGCGGTGGCGGCGGCTGAGGCTGCGGTGGGACTGGGACTGGTGATTTCGATATATCGCCATGCGAAGACAACAGATCTGGATCAGATGAACAGGATGAAAGGGTGAGCCGAGTGATGCAAGAAGGAATGGCGTTCACTCCGCAACTGGCGAGCGAGTCGGAATCGCGCAGATGGCTGTGGCTGGTTCCGGCAGTGCCGATGCTGGCTGCGGGCGTGATTGCGCTGCTGAAGCAGCCGATGCGAAAGACTTTCGTCGGCGCTGGCGATTGGTTCGCTTGGGTTTTCGCTGCTGGTGGCGCTGGCTGCGTTTGGACATGTGCTGAGCGGGTGGTCGCATGGAGTATGCGGTGCGCGAAGTGGTGAACTTCAGCTGGATTCAGGTGGGCACGACGCATGTGGAACTGGGGTGGGTGCTCGATCCGCTGGCCGCGGTGATGCTGGTGATGGTCACGTTTGTCGGGCTGCTGATCTTCATCTACTCGACCGGCTACATGGAGCACGACGAGAATTACACGCGCTTCTTCTGCTTCCTCAGCTTGTTTGCGGGGGCGATGCTGGGCGTGGTGATTGCGAACAGCATTCTGCTGCTGTTCATGTGCTGGGAACTGGTGGGGCTCACTTCGTACCTGCTGATCGGATTCTGGTATCAGAAGCCTTCGGCGGCAGCGGCGGCGAAGAAAGCATTTCTGACGACGCGCGTTGGCGATGTGTTTTTTCTGCTGGGAATTGTCTGGCTGTTTGCGCAGACGGGAACGCTGCTGTTTTATAACCACGGCGCGGGATCGATGGAGCCGCTGGCGCTGGGTGGATTGCTGGTGCATCACGCCGGCCTGGGGACTGACGGCGGCGGGCGCGATTGGGTTGCTGATTTTTGCCGGAGCGGCGGGGAAGAGCGGACAGTTTCCGCTGCATGTGTGGCTGCCGGATGCGATGGAAGGTCCGACGCCGGTGTCGGCGCTGATTCATGCGGCGACGATGGTGGCGGCGGGCGTTTATCTGGTGGCGCGCGTGTATCCGCTGATGGGTGCGGGCGCGGTGATGCGGCCGTTTGACTGCGAGCGGAACGACGACGGCGCTGACGGTGGTGACGTGGGTTGGCGCGTCGACGGCGGTGTTTGCGGCGCTGATTGCGGTGGCGCAGAACGATATCAAGCGCATTCTGGCGTACTCGACTGTTTCGCAGCTGGGCTACATGATGGCGGGGCTGGGCGTGGGCGGCGTGGCGGTGGGCATGTTCCACCTGATTACGCATGCGTTCTTCAAGGCGCTGCTGTTCATGGGCGCGGGCTCGGTGATTCATGGGTGCCATGAAGAGCAGGACATCCGGAAGATGGGCGGCCTCGGAAGTCCATGCTCGTCACGTTTGTGACGTATGCGATCGGCATGCTGGCGCTGTGCGGATTTCCGCTGTTCTTCTCCGGGTTCTGGAGCAAGGACGGAATTCTGGAAGCGGCGCACAATGGAGCGTGTCGCGACGCCGTTCTACATGCTGGTGTTTGGCGCGCTGCTGACGGCGTTCTACATGACGCGGCAGGTGAGCTACGTGTTCTTCGGGACATGGCGCGGACATGGGCATGCGCATGAGAGTCCGCGGGTGATGACGATGCCGCTGGCGATTCTGGCGTTCTTTGCGATGGCGCTGGGCGCGATTGGAACGCCGGCGTGGCCGTGGTTCAGGGCGTTTCTCAATGGGAACGCGGCGACGTTTGATTGGGCAGGATTTAATGAGCCAGGACTGGTGGTGTTGATGTTGACGTCGTCGGTGGTGGTGCTGGCTGGGCTTGGGCTCGGCTTGTGGATCTACGGGAGCGAAGTCGCCTGCGGCTGAAGAGCCGGATGCGCTGGAGAAGGCGATGCCGCCGGTCTGGGCTGTGCTGCGCGACAAGTTTTATATCGATGAACTCTACGGCGCGACGGTGATTGCGTTTTACGGGTGGTGGGCGAAGGTTGCAGATTGGATCGATCGCGATATCTGGGGGGAATGGTTGCGGCCGTGGCGTTCCTGTTCAGCGCGGTGGGCGCGACTTGAATCGGTTCCTCGATGCGAACATCGTTGACGGCGGCTTTGACAAGGGCTGCGAAGAGATTGCGACGGGTGGCGGGCTGCTGGCGCGCGTGCAGAGCGGGACGCGGGCAGACTGTATCTGCGGCTGCTGGCGCTGGCGGTGGTGGTGCTGGCCGCGATTCTGATCTGGAGCGGCCGCATGACGCATGAACGGAATTCCCTGTGCTGACGATCATTGACAGTGCTGCCGGTGGTCGGTGCGGCGATTGCGCTGTTTTCGGGCAGGCATGCGCGCGGCGTGGCGCATGGTTACCGGCGCTGGCTGCGTTCGTGCTGTCGCTGGTCGATCTGGCTGCAGTTGCCGGCGGATGGTTCGATTGGGCTTGATGGAGCTGCATGCGAATTGGGTGCCTTCGCTGGGGATTGAGTATCACCTGGGCGTCGATGGGCTGGGCGCGCTGATGCTGGTGCTTTCGGCGCTGGTGACGCTGATGAGCGTGGATGCGGCGCATCGCGTGCATCATGAGCCGGGGTTGTTATTTCGCGCTGGTGCTGTTGCTGGAGGCGGGTCTGTTCGGATCGTTCACGGCGCTGAATTTCTTTCACTGGTTTTTGTTCTGGGAGCTGAGCCTGATTCCGGCGTTCTTCCTGATCAAGCTGTGGGGCGGGCCGAAGCGCGGGCCGGCGGCGACGCAGTTCTTTGTGTACACGATGGCGGGAAGCGTGGCGCTGCTGCTGAGCGTTTCTCGCGGTATTTCTTTCGACCGGCAGCGATGGAGTTTGGCCAGTTGGCGGCGATGGCTGCGGATGGAACGCTGGAGCAGGTGACGGCGCAGCTTGGATCGGTTGCGGTGGAGCCACGTGATGATGTGGCTGGCGATTGGCGTGCTGGCGGGATTTGCGGTGAAGGTGCCGATGGCGCCGTTCCACACATGGCTGCCGGCGGCGTATGCCGAGGCGCCTTCGCCGGTGACGATGCTGCTGACGGGCGCGATGTCGAAGATGGGCGTGTATGGTTTGCTGCGGATTGCGCTGCCGCTGTTCGGGCCGCAGATCGCGCAGATGCGGACGCCGCTGCTGGTGCTGGCGGTGATGACGGTGGTGATGGGCGCGTGGGCGGCGGCGGCGCAGAAGGATTTGAAGCGCGTGTTCGCGTACTCGTCGGTGAATCACCTGGGCTATTGCCTGCTGGGGATTTTTGCGCTGGCGGTTCCGAGCGGCGCGAATGTTGCGGTGCGGCACGAGCCAGGCGGCGGCGCTGAATGGCGTGATTCTGCAGATGTTCAATCACGGACTGACGGCGGCGGCGCTGTTCTGGTTTATCGCGATGATTCAGCAGCGCAGCGGCGGGCATCGCGGCATCGATGACTTTGGCGGATTGCGCAAGCCTGCGCCGGTGTTTGCGGGGCTGATGGGGATTGCGCTGTTCTCGTCGCTGGGGCTGCCGGGGCTGAACGGATTTGTGGGCGAGTTTCTGATCTTCCGCGGAGTGTTTCCGCTGTCGTGGGTGGCGGCGACGGTTTCGGTTCTTGGGATTGCTGGTGACGGCGGCGGTGATTTTGACGGTGATTCAGAAGGTATTCACCGGGCCGGTGCCGGAGCATTGGGCGAAGTTTCCCGATCTGCATGCGGGCGAGCGGTTGGGAATGGCGCCGGTGATCGGATTGATGTTTTTGCTGGGCGTGGTGCCGCAACTGATCGTGGGACATGTGAACCCGACGGTGCAATATCTGCTGGCGCACTGGAGATTTTGATGTTGGTTGGGTTATTCGGCACAGGTATAGTCGCTCAGGGGCTAAAGCCCGACTTCTTTGTGCGGGCTTTTCGCACGACTAAATTCATGCCCTGATACAAGACTGCAGTGTTGAGTGTGATGGTTTTTCAAGGGTCTCTTAAATGTTGGCTTGGACGATCTACATCTCGTTTGCCGGTGCGCTGGTGCTGGCGCTGCTGCCCAAAGGGAATGCGGCGCTGGCGCGATGGTTTGCGCTTGCGGTGGCGGTGACGGGATTTGCGATTGCGATTGCCGGATTTGCGGCACGGTGCGGGGCAGGGACGCGTGGTGCTGGTCGATGTGCCGTGGGTGGCGTCGATGGGCATTCGCTTCACGCTGGCCGCGGACGGGATCAGCCGCGTGCTGGTGCTGCTGACGGGATTGGCGGCGGTGGCGGGCGTTCTGTTCAGCTGGAATATCGAGCTGCGGACGAACGAGTTCTTTGCATTTTTCCTGGCGCTGATCGGCGGCGTGTACGGCGTGTTTCTCAGCTTCGATCTGTTCCTGCTGTTTGTGTTTTACGAGATCGCGATTGTGCCGAAGTACTTTCTGATCGCGATCTGGGGATCGACGCGGCGCGAGTATGCGGCGATGAAGCTGGCGCTCTATTCGTTTGTCGGGCTCGGCGATGGTGCTGATCGGATTGCTGGCGGCGTACGCGACTTCAGGGAGCCACTCGACGGGATTGGTCGCGCTGGCGAATGCGAATCTGCCGGTGAGCTTTCAGATGTGGGCGTTTCCGCTGGTGTTTGTCGGGTTTGGAATTCTGGCGGGTTTGTGGCCGTTTCACACCTGGGCGCCGACCGGCCACGTGGCCGCGCCGACGGCGGCTTCGATGCTGCTGGCGGGCGTGGTGATGAAGCTGGGCGCTTACGGATGCCTGCGCGTGGCGATCGGATTGTTTCCGCATGGGATGGATCCGTGGGGATGGTCGTTTGCCGGGATCGGGTCGTGGCGCGATGTGTTTGCGATCCTGGCGGTGATCGGGATTGTGTATGGCGCGCTGGTGGCGCTGGCGCAGACGGACTTCAAGTTTGTCATCGGCTACTCCAGCGTGAGCCACATGGGATTTGTGCTGCTGGGGCTGGTGACGCTGAACCAGATCGGCGTGACGGGCGCGGTGCTGCAGATGTTTTCGCACGGCGTGATTGCGGGACTGCTGTTCGCGATTGTGGGGCGCATTGTGTATGAGCGCACGCACACGCGGCAGCTGGCGGAACTGGAGAAGATGCATCTCGGCAAGCGCATGCCGTTTGCGGCGTGGGCGTTTGTGATTGCGGGAATGGCGTCGATGGGGCTGCCGGGCTTCTCGGGATTTGTGGCGGAGTTGCAGGTGCTGGTGGGTGCGTGGATTGCGAAGCCGTGGTGGACGGCGGCGGCGGGCGTGGGCATCGTGGTGGGCGTGGCGTATACATGGCGCGCACTGCAGAAGGCGTTCTTCTCGTGACAGACTGCCGACGCCGGAAGAGCATCCGAAGACGGGCTGGCCGAAGTTTGAGCCGATTACGTGGCCGGAGATTGCAGGGACGGCGCTGCTGATGGCGGCGACACTGATCGTCGGTGTGTATCCACGGATACTGCTGGATTCGATTGAGCCGGCGGTGAAGGCGCTGCTTGCGGGAGGGATGCAATGAACTACGCAGACCTCTTTCGCGTGACGATGCCGGAGACGGCGCTGGAAATTGCTGCGCTGCTGGTGCTGGTGGTGGATCTCGGCTTTCTGCGTAAGGCGGCGCTGCAGACGCGCGTGATGTCGGCGGTGCTGCTGGGCGTGATTGGCTGCGGCGCGGCGCTGGTCGCGATGCCGTTCCAGGCATTTGGTGGACTGACGTATCCGGGCAGCACGGACGTGGTGCTGAGCGCGGGCGGATACACGGCGATCGCGCAGGCTGGAATCCTGGTGCTGACGGTGCTGACGCTGTTTCTGCTGGTCGGCTCGGATTTCACGCAGCATGTGGGCGAGTATGTTGCGGTGGTGCTGATGGCGGCGACGGGCGGGTTGCTGATTTCGGCGGCGCAGGATTTGCTGGTGATCTTTGTGGGCTGGAATTGCTGAGCCTGGGTCTGTACATTCTGACGGCGTTTGCGAAGAGGTCGGGCAAGAGCGCGGAGGCAGCGATGAAGTACTACCTCTTCGGCGGAATGTCGGCGGCGTTTCTGCTGTTTGGGTTCAGCTATCTGTACGGGCTATCGGGGTCGACGAATCTGCATCGGATGATGCTGGGACTTTACGGGCCGCATGCCATCCAGTTCTTCGCCGCTGTTGTACGTGGCGTTGGTGATGGTTGCGGCGGGGCTGGGATTCAAGGTGGCGGCGGTGCCGTTTCACTTGTGGGCGCCGGATACTTATGAAGGCGCGCCTGCTCCGGCGGCGGCGTTTATCGCTTCGGTGTCGAAGGTGGCGAGTTTTGCGTTGCTGATCGGAATCGGCACGGCGGCACTGCACATTTTCGATGGACTGCACGGTCCTGCGTTTCGGTTTCGGTCGGATTCCATATCGCAGTCAGCGCGCCGGTTTATCACGGGTTTCCGAATAGCCGTGGTCGCTGATTCTTGCATTGATGCTGTCGGTGGCGTCGATGGTGTTTGGCAATCTGGCGGCGCTGGCGCAGACGAGCGTGCGACGGCTGCTGGCGTATTCGGCGATTGCGCATGCGGGATACATTCTGCTGGGGCTGGCGTTTTTCTCGTATTCATCGCTGAGCGCGAAGGCGATTCTGTACTACATCCTCACGTACGGGCTGACGACGATTGGGGCGTTCGGCGCGGTGGCGGTGGTGGAGCGCGCGGGCGGGCAGCGATCGGATGGATGCATTTCTCGGACTGTACAAGCGCAATCGGCTTGCTGGCCGCGGTGATGATGGTGCTGTTTCTGTCGCTGGCGGGGATTCCGCCGCTGGTCGGGTTCTGGGCGAAGTTCAATTTGTTTGCGGCGGTGTTGCGCGTTATCCGGCCGGAGCGGTGCCGTTCGGGCTGGTGGCGCTGGCGGTGGCGATGAGCGCGGTTTCGCTCTACTACTATCTGCAGGTGCTGAAGCGGGTGTTCGTGATGCCGGCGGTGGATGAGACGCCGCTGAAATGCGAACCCGGTGACGATGGGAGTGCTTGTGCTGATTGCGCTGGCGGTGGTGGTTCTGGGGTGCCTGCCGGGGTTGCTGCAGACGTGGATGGCGGGCTTCTACGCGGGGATGTGAGCCATCTCACCCGATTCACCGACCCCCTATTATAGGTGTCTCTTTTGGCAAAGTCTCCTCGATTCAATGGCTTGCCGACAAGGGGATATCGCCAGATTCCTCTTGTCAAAGGAGTTCGCTGTAGATTCCTCTATCAATGGGACTTAGCTCCTGAGCAGTGGCTCTTCAGTTTCCAGATGCAAGTGACGACTGAGTCTGCCTTCTTCTGGACTCAACTTCATTGTGCGCCAAGCGAGGAACAATTACCTGCAAAATAGCGGAGAGAATCTTTCTTTTTGGAATGAGTTGGTTTAGAAGAAATATTTCTTAAGCAAGGCTTGACGTCATGCAGCTGAGCAGTTGCTTTTTCTCTTGTGTTTTCGTGCCGTGCGCGCACGAGGTCAATGATTCGGTAGTGTCTCAGATGAATATCCATAGTCACGTTTGGCAATATGGGCAAAATTGCATGCGACCTGAGCGTCTCTTTGCCCGTCTTCTTCAATCAAGGAGAGACTATGTTCAACGGTAAGGTCTTTGCGGTTTCGCGTTTGGCGGCGATGAAGGCGTTTGCCTTGTCGCTTTTGGCGACTGCTGTGGTCAGTTGGGCCCCGGTGGCGCCGGCACAGGTTTCCGTCAACATCGGTGTTGCGCCTGGTATGCCCTTACGGGTACTTCGACTATGCTCCCTACGATTGCGCTCCGTATGGATACTACGGCCCTGACTGGTTTGTGGGCGGAGTGTTTCTCTGGGGCTGGTCCGTGGTTCCATGGGCCTCGTGGATTCTTTGGGCACGTCGACAATCGTGTATGACCCTCACCACGGTGCCTACCACGGACCTCTGCCTGAACGCGGAGCGAGCAGCTTCAACCACTTCCATGGCAATGAGGCGCGGGATGGACGCAGGGGCATGAAGGGCACAGGCTCGGCACGGTGCAGAGAGCGAGCATGCGTTGCCGGGGTATCACGGGGGCGGCGGCCATGCGGGCGGACATCGCTAGATCTGGTGGCTCTTCCCATGCAGTGCGCAGAACGAAGACCTGTTCTGGGGTCCCCGCTTCCCGAGCTTTGATGACATTCCAAGGCACCTCAGCGACTGAACGACCTGTGCGCAGGAAATGCCACGCCTGATCTGCATCAAAACGCAGATAGGATGGGGCACCCGGCTGGCAGGCTGGTGGACGAAAGTTGCTTAGCCGCGGAGGAAGTCTTTGGCTTTCTGGATGAGGACGTCGCGGCTGATGTCGGAGATGGCGTTGGTGAGGGGAATCTGCTTGGGGCAGGCCTCGACGCAGTTTTGCGCGAAGCCGCACTCCTGAATACCGCCGTCACCGGAGAGGGCGCGGAGACGTTCTTCAGCGAAAACTTTGCCGGTGGGGTGATTGTTGAAGAGCTTGACCTGGGCGATGGTGGCGGCGCCGACGAAGCCTGTCTCCTCGTTGAACTGCGGGCAGACTTCCATGCAGCAGGTGCAGGAGATGCAGTTGGAGAGCGGGTAATTGGCTTCCTGCTGCTGGGGGAAGACGCGCGGGCCGGAGCCGAGATCGTAAGTGCCGTCGACGGGGACCCAGGCTTTGACGCGCATGAGGTTTTCGAAGAGAACGGAGCGGTCGACCTGGAGATCGCGCACGAGAGGGAACTTGGAAAGGGGCGCGATCTTGATGGGCTGTTCGAGATTTTCGACGAGCGCGGAGCAGGCCATGCGGGCTTTGCCGTTGATGAGCATGGCGCAGGAGCCGCAGATTTCTTCGAGGCAATTGGAGTCGTAGGTGATGGGCGTGGTCGCTTTGCCGTCGGCGGTGACCGGGTTGGTGGCGATCTCCATCATGGCGGAGATTACGTTCATGCCGGGACGCCACTCGAGCTCGAAGTTTTCCCAGGTTGCAGGGCGTCAGGGCTGGCCTGGCGCTTGATTTCGAATTTAACGGTTTTGGTTGCCATGTTCCCTCAGGGGCTTGAGCCGCCTCGTATCAAATCGCTGCTTTCGGCACGCGACCCACTATGTGCGGTTCCCCGCGTCGTGCCCTGATACAATGGACAATACAGAAGCAGATCCTTCGCTGCGCTTACCCCACTTCGTGGGGCCCCAAGCTGCTCCGCTCAGGATGACACCTTGTGGTTCGTTGAGGCTGGATTCAGGGGCCTGAAGGCCCGCTGCTCCCTCCGGTTTAAAAACATGTAGAACAGCGGTCATTTGGCGGCGTCGTAACGACGGGGACGCGGTTTGATGTATTGAATGTCCACGTCTTCGAATTCGAGGCGCGGGCCTTCGGGTGAGCCGGTGAAGCTGGCCTTGGTGGTTTTCAAAAACTTTTCGTCGTTGCGGTCAGGGAAATCCGGCTTGTAGTGCGCGCCGCGGGATTCGTCGCGAACGATTGCGCCCTGGACGACGCAGCGTGAGAGCTCAAGCATGTTGTAGAGCTGGCGGGCGAAGGCGAAGCTGGTGTTGGCCCACTGGCTCTTGTCGCTGAGGTTTACATTCTGGAAGCGGTCGAGAAGCTCGACGATTTTTTCATCGGCTTGCTTGAGGCCCTTGTTGTAGCGAATGACCGTGGCGTGCTCGGTCATGGTGACGCCGAGTTCGCGCCAGAGCTTGAAGGGATTCTCGGTGCCGGCGTTGGAGATGAGCTGCTTGTTCATCTCGGCCTGGCGGGCGAGTTCGGCTGCGGCTCCGCCATCGCCTTCGAGGGCGGGCAGACTCTTTGGCGTAGTTGAGGCGCATTGGGCCCGGAGGTAAATCCGCCGAAGATGCAGCTGACGAGCGAATTCGCGCCGAGGCGATTGGCGCCGTGGTACTGGTATTCACATTCTCCGGCGGCGAAGAGGCCGGGGATGTTGGTCATCTGGTTGAAGTCGACCCAGAGGCCGCCCATGGTGTAGTGCATGCCGGGGAAGATCTTCATGGGCACTTCGCGCGGATCGTCGCCGACGAACTTCTCGTAGATTTCGAGAATGCCTTCGAGCTTGCGGTTCAGCGTTTCGCGATCGATGTGGGTGAGGTCGAGGTAGACCATCGGCTGGCCATCGATGCCGAGGCCGTGCTCGTAGACGATCTTGTGAATGGCGCGGGTGGCGACGTCGCGGGGAACGAGGTTGCCGTATTTCGGATACCACTCTTCGAGGAAGTAGAAGCGATCGGACTCGGGAATCTGCTTGATGGGGCGCTTGTCGCCAGGAGTGCGCGGAACCCAGACGCGACCGCCTTCGCCGCGAGCGGATTCAGACATGAGGCGGAGCTTGTCTTCGCCGGGGATGGAGGTGGGGTGGACCTGAATGAATTCGCCGTTGGCGTAGAAGGCGCCCTGCTGGAAGACGGCGGATTGCGCGGAGCCGGTGCAGACGACGGAGTTGGTGCTCTTGCCGAAGAGGGCGCCAACACCGCCGGTGGCGAGGATGACCGCGTCGGCGGGGAAGGCGCGCAGTTCCATGGTGCGGAGATTCATCGCGGTGATGCCGCGGCATACGCCCTTGGAGTCGATGATGGAGGAGAGGAATTCCCAGCCTTCGTATTTTTTGACTTTGCCTTCGGACTTCGTAGCGACGGACCTGCTCGTCGAGCGCATAGAGAAGCTGCTGGCCGGTGGTTGCTCCGGCGAAGGCGGTGCGGTGATAGAGGGTGCCGCCGAAGCGGCGGAAGTCGAGAAGGCCTTCGGGGGTGCGGTTGAAAGGGACGCCCATGCGATCGAGCAGGTCGATGATGGCGGGCGCGGCTTCGCACATGGCCTTGACGGGCGTCTGGTTGGCGAGGAAGTCGCCGCCATAGATGGTGTCGTCGAAATGCTTGTCGGTGGTGTCGCCTTCGCCCTTGAGATTCTTGGCAGCGTTGATGCCGCCCTGCGCGCAGACGGAGTGCGAGCGCTTGACGGGGACGATGGAGAAGAGGTCGACGTTTCCGCCTGCCTCCGCGATTTTGATGACTGCTGCGAGCCCGGCCAAGCCTCCGCCAACCACGATGATTTTGGGTGCTGCCATTCGCTTTCGAGTCCTTTCAACGTGCCTGCAAAACTCGCAGGAAAAAACTTCTTGCTAAACCGGCGCCGGTTCATGCGCTGGTTGCATGGTGTGACGCGGAATCGGCGGTGCGTACTGGAAGGGTGCCGCTATGCGATTCCATGTATTGATGACGGCCGACGGCAGCGCTGAGCCATGCCAACTCATCGGGCGCGAAGTGTGCGGAGACGGCGGCGTAGTCTTCGTCGGCGACGTGGTGCTCGGAGAGACGAGTGAGAAGTTCGGTCCAGGCGAGGGCGGCTTTTTCGCGATCGGAGAAGATGCCGGCTTCGCGCCAGACGGCGAGCAGATCGAGCTTGGGGGCGGCGATGCCCATGTGGCGCGCTTCGTTGAGATGGAATTGGGTGCAGAAGGCGCAGCCGTTGATTTGGGAGGCGCGGATTTTGACGAGTTGTTGCAGTTCGGGATCGAGGGGGGAATTGGCGACGGCCTGGCTGAGCGCGACGATGGCGTTGTGGGCTGCGCCGGCGTGGGTTTGGAATTCCTTGCTGGTCGATGCGCGGGTTGGGAGTTAATGTGTCCGGCATTGTTTTGTACCTCAGGGGCTAAAGCCCATTGCAGTTTAATCAGAGCGAATTCGGCACGACTAAAGTCAGTGCCCTGATCACAAACCTAAAAACAACAGCAGATCCTTCGCTTCGCTTACCCCACTTCGTGGGCCCCAAGCTGCTTCGCTCAGGATGACACGGTGATACTGTTATACGACTACGAAGCGTGCCCTGATGAGCTTGACAACGCGTTCAATTCGTCAGATGACACGGTGTTTGTGGTGGATTGCGCCTGGAGCAGCGCCACCGGCACGATTTCGGGGGTGTTCTGGTATTTGGGGCTGATGAAGGCCCAGATGCTTGCGAGTCCCATGACGAGCAGGATGATGCCGAAGGCTGCGCATGCGTAGCCGAAGCGCTTGCGGGCTAGTTCGCCGGGAGTGATGCCCCACTTGGCGGCGAAGAGCCAGATGCCATAGGCGAAGTGCCAGCAGATGGCGATCATGGCGATGACGTAGACGGCGAGCATGAACGGGTTGGCGAGTTCGTGCTGGACTTTTGCGAATGCGGCGCCGGGATTCTCAGGAAGGCTGATGCCCATGAAGCGCTGGCGGAGGACATGCTGGCCGATGTAGAGGATCGCGATGAGGCCGGTCCAGCGCTGCGCGACGTACATCCAGTTGCCGGCCCAGGGGTAGTAGACGACGTTGGATTTGCCGCGGAACCAGATGTAGAGGCCGTAGAGGCCGTGATAGAGGATGGGCAGGAAGATGAAGACCCACTCGAGGACGCGGACCAGCGGGCAGGGCATTGAGGAACTTGACTTGTGCGCCGTAGGCGATGGGGCCTTTGAGCGCTTCGAAATTGGAGAGCAGGTGCTCGAGAAAAAAGGCTCCGATGGGGATGATGCCGAGGAGCGAATGGAGCTTGCGCCAAATGAAGGACGTTCCCTGACCGGCACGAAGCGGCTGCACGCCAGCGTGGAGCTTGGGCGTAGCAGGATTTTGGGCGGTTGCCATTGAGATGTGGCTCCTAAGTGCTTCGGCGGTCCTGATTCCGGAGCGGTGAGGTATCAGATTGAGGGACGGCGTATCTAGCGCTATTACAAATGCATTATTCGTAACGCAGATAGCTATCGTCAAGCGCGGTGGGCGCGCTGTGTTCGAGATATGAAATAGCGCGATGGATTGCTGCGAAGCAGATCATGACCTTCTGAAGTCAGTTGTAGAACTTAGGAAGGACAAAAGCAGATTCTTCGACTCCCCACCCCCGAACCTACCCCACAGAGCTATTGCTCTGCAGGGCCCCTGGTACGTTCGGGGCCCCGTTCGCTCAGAATGACACCTTCAATAAGTGAAAAACTCCGTCAAGTGAAAGCAGAACACGAAAGGGGATTCTTCGCTCCCCACCCCTGAACCTACCCCACAGAGCTATCGCTCTGCAGGGCGCCTGGCACGTTCGGGGCCCCGTTCGCTCAGAATGACAGCCATTTTCGTTATGAATTTGGAGACGGGATGATTAGAAGGTGGTGGTGAGGCGGAGAAAGGCGCTGCGCGGGGGACCGATGGCGTTTCCGGAAAAGAGGCCGCCGAAATCGAGGACGTTGAGCGTGTTGTTGAGGTTCTCGCCGTCGGCCTGGATGGTGGTGGTGAATCGCTCGGAGCGATGAAGCGTCGCGCCGGCGGATGCGTTGAGGAGCAACGCGGGAAGGATGCGTCCGCGATCGAAGTTGAGACGTGCGAGGACTTGCGGGCCGTACTGGGCTAGTACAGTGCCGGGGTCGCCCTCGAATTCGAAGGGCAGACCGGAGTCGAACTCGGCTCCGCCGGCGATCCAGAGGCGCGGATGGATCTGGTAGCGCATGCGGCCGCGAACCGTGTTGCGCTGATCCTGCGAATTGGGGATGTGACCGGAGAGTGTGGCTGCAGCTGCGGAGGCATCGGAGCCAAGGAAGAGTCCGCCGGTGACCGGGAACCAGACGTTGCCGACTTCATAGGAATAGCTTGCGAAGCCGTTGAGGCCATGCCATCCGGGCAGTTCAAGCTTGCCCTCGAAGCCGTAGATGATGGCTTTGCGGAAGGCGATGGGGAACGCGATGGTGGTGTTTTGCAGCTGGTTGTCGTCGGCGAAGTTGGAGAGGAAACGGCGGAAGTAGTTGGCGTCGAAGTTCGGAGCTGGTGGGCCGCTTCCTTACTGATGCCGAATTCGTAGTAGTCGCCAGTAGACGGATTGACGGGAAGGCGAAGGAAAGTTGACGGATCGATGGTAGCAACCTGCGGGGAACTGGAGAGCAGGATGTTGTCGGTGGCGGGGGTCTGAAAGACACGGTCGTAGGAAGCGTGAATGACGAGTTGCGTGGCTGGGATGTAGTGCGAGAGCGCGACCCGAGGTTCAAGGGCCTGGCGATTGACAAGGAGCTGATAGTGATCCCAGCGGAGGCCGGCGGCTATGGTGGAGTTCCGGAGATGGATCGAGTCCTGCAGGAATGCGGATTGCTCGAGGTCGGGTCGGGTTCCTGTGAATGCGAAGGAGGCGGCGGTTCCGGGATCGAATTGCGTGGGGTCGGTTACGACGTAGTTCAAAGTCTTCGCGAAGGAAGGCATTTTCGGAATCGACTCCGGCTTTCCACTCGTGCCTGCTGCGATCGAGAGTGGCGATGAAGCTGAAGTAGGCCTCGCGAAGATCATCGCGCTGGAAGATTGCGATAGGAGTGGAACTCGCATTGGAGTTGAAACTGGTTGTCTTGTCGCGGAGCATTGCATGCGCGTCGGTCGACGTGCGGTCGGAGAGGTTGTGCAGCCAGGAAGCGATGCCCATGGTCTCGGCGTTGCCGGCGGTCTGGCGCTGGCCGGCGGACTGCTGGATCAGTTCGTTGGGGATGTCGTAGCGGGAGAACTCGCGGCGAAGGCTGAACGTGGCCTTATCGTTCAGTGTTTGTGCGCGCTCGAAGTGCAGACCAAAATCGCCGAGTGTGCCGGTGTTGGAATAATTCTGCGGAACGACCGGATTGAGGTAGCGATCGGTACGGCTGCCTGACGCGTTAAGGCCGAAGAAGTTTTTGCCACGTGAATATTGCGCCTGGGCAGCGGCGCCGGCCGATGCGAAGCTGCCACCGTCAAGCAGGAACTGGCCATGCAGGCCGGGTTGCGCGGTCTGCGTGGTGTCGACCTCGATCACGCCGCCCAATTTGCGGCCGTACTGGGCGGGGATTCCGGCGGTGTAGATGTTGAGCGACTGGACTTCATCGGTATCGATTTCGGGTCCGAAGCCCGGGGATCGATTGTCCGTGAGAGGGACGCCGTCAATGACGAACTGTGTCTGGTATTCCGACCCGCGGGGATGGAGGACCGCGCTTCCTTCATAAAGCCAGCCGGGCTGGGTATTGACCAGGTCCTGCAAGGAGCGGCCGGGGACAGAACCTTGGCGGGTTTGAATCTGATCGGTGCCGAGCATATTGACTGAGCCGGGCTGGTCGATGGCGAGGAGAGTGTCGGGGGTGTGGACGGTTACGGATTCAGAAATGGGAGCAAGACTGAGTTGAAGGGCGAGCCTGGTGGGAGCCGTGGAGCGAATCTCAACGGACTGGGAAATTGCTGCGAAACCGGGACTCTGAATGTCGATGTGATACATGCCAAAGGGCAGATGAGAGATGGTGAGGGTGCCATCGCTGTTCGTGGAGAGAGTCTTGGAGAGCTCATTTTCACGGCTGATGAGTTGAAGCGCCGTTTCGATCGGATGGCCGGTTGCGTCCCTGAGGCGCAGACGCAGCGTTCCCTCGTTTGCCTGGCCGGAGGCGAGGGTGAGGACGGAGAAAACAAAGAGGATGAGTGACCGGAGCTCTTTCACTGTCACTTATGGTTTGATGCTCGGAGTCGCCGGAACGGCAGGGTTACCGGAACTTTGTTAGAACGGGTGGGTGCATCTGTCGGCGTTCGGCCCGATCTCTGGCTCAGACCTTCAATTGGGCAAGGAGAGCGGCGAGGGCTCGTCCGCGGTGACTGTGCGCGAGCTTGGTCTGAAGATCAAGTTCGGCCATAGTCCGATCAAGCCTGGGCAGATAAAAGAGGGGGTCATAGCCGAACCCGCCGGTGCCGCGCGGTGCGTTGAGAATCATACCTTCGACGGTTCCATCGGCCATGTTTGTAGGCTGGCCGTCCCGTGCGGCGACGAGAACGCAATGATAGCGAGCGGTGCGCTGCGGGGGCGGAACGGCGTCGAGGCGCTGGAGGAGGACGATATTGTTCCAAACGTCCGTGTTGTCGTTGGCGTCGGGTGAGTCAACCAGGCCAGCATCGGAGGCAAAACGAGCGGAGCGGACACCAGGAGCGCCGGAGAGAGCGTCAACCTCGAGACCGGAATCATCTGCGAGGACAAGGGCGTCGGGAGCGAATTGTGAGTAGTAGACGGCTTTCAGAGTAGCGTTTTCGGCGAAGGTATCGCCGTCTTCTTCGGGCGGCTCGATTTCGGCAAGATCCGGGAGGGGGTCGATGGAGACGGCGTGCGTCTCGGCGGCGGTTCGAAAATCGCGTAGCTTTCCCTGGCTGGTGGTGGCCACGTAGAGGCGGAGGGGCATGAGACGAGTGTAAAGGAGCAGGGAATGTGAAGCAGGGAATAGGGAGCAGGGAACAAAGGAAACAAACTTGTGCAAGCGTTGTTGCAGATTGGCCAAGGGGAGCTAGGAAACTGGCTCATCGAGGTCATGCACGCCCCAGCGCTACGCGCTCCAAGATGAGAGAAAGAACAACCGCAGATCCCTCGTCGCGGCGCTCCTCAGGATGACAGTGCGGTTGTGAGTTTGCGCTTTCAAGGCTTCACCCGATGAAACAAGGATCATGGGTGGACACCTGGCTACCCGACAGGCGTTGTCGAGTTGCAAGGAAAGAGCAACTGCGGGTTCCTCGACTCCCGTTGGTCGCTCGGAATGACAAGGGTTTTTGGGTGATATAGAGGTCTTCCAGGGCTGGGATGGGATTGAGTTCTCACACGGCTCAGAAGCGCCCCTTGTCTCTGCGATTGAGAAAAGGCGTCGCGAAGGGCAATGCGGCGACGTAGGATGGCTGGGGAAGTTCAGATGGTGAGTTTAAAGGCGGGATATGGCGGGGATTGTTGCGGGGATTGGGTGGCACATGGTGGGAGCGGCTTCGGCTGCTTCGTTTTATGCGCCGATTGAGAAGGTGAAGCGGTGGTCGTGGGAGACGACGTGGGCTATCGCAGGCATCTTCTCGTGGGTGCTGCTGCCCATTGGGGTAAGTTATCTGCTGCTGCCGCATTTCGGCGCGTTTTACGGGTCGATTCCGCCTGGGGTGTTATGGAAAATGGCGTTGTTTGGCGCGATGTGGGGCGTGGGCAATGTAAGTTATGGACTCACCATGCGGTACCTGGGGATGTCGCTGGGGATCGGGGTAGCGATAGGGGTGACGCTGGTGGTGGGGACGCTGATTCCTCCATTGTTGAATGGCCAGGCGGGCGTGTTGTTTGAAACGAGAAGCGGGCTGTTGACGATGGCAGGCGTTGTGGTCGCACTGATTGGCGTGTCCATCGTCTCGTATGCGGGCCACATGAAGGAGATGCAGCTGAAGAGTGGTGGACCGACTGAGTTCAACGTGCTGCTTGGGCTGGCACTGGCGGTGATGTGCGGGATCTTTTCATCGGGAATGTCATTTGCGATGAACGCTGCGAAGCCGATGCAGTCCGCAGCGGTGCAGGCGGGCGTGAATCCGTTGTATTCGGCGCTGCCGAGTTACGTGTTCATCATGGGAGGCGGCGCGCTGGTGAACTTCGCCTATTGCTTTGGACGGCTGGCCATGGTGAAGAAGATTTCGCTGCGAGACGATCTGCGGCAACCCGGCGAGGTGATCGGGAGGAATGCAGCGCTGGCGGCGACGGGTGGAATCATGTGGTACTTGCAGTTCTTCTTTTATGCGTGGGGGGCCGCAAACATTCCGGAGCGGTTAAGTTATGTGAACTGGATGCTGCACATGAGCGGGTATGTGCTGTTTGGTGCCATTGTCGGGCTGGCCCTTGGCGAGTGGGCAGGGGTATCGAACCGGTCGGTTCGGCTGCTGTGCGCGGGAATCGTGGTGATTATTCTGGCGGCGAACCTGGTGGGGCTGGCGTCGTGAAGAAGTAGACAGGGAACAGTGAACAGTGGACAGTGAAACAATGCCGGAGCGATTGCTCCGGCATTCGTGTGTTGCGTTCGCGATGGGCTGATCGATGAACTGATGCGAGCCTACTTGGACGGAGGAGTCTTGGCGGATTTTCCTCCGGATGCCTTTGCTGCGCGGGCACCAGCAGCCTTGGCGTCGGCTTCCGTCATGAATTTGCCGTTCTTTGTGGTGCCGTAGGTCGAGTCTGTGGAGAAGTGATAGACCTTGGTGTTGAGGTTGACCCAGACGAGTCCCTTGGCCTTGGCACTTGCGATATCGGCTGCGGAGGGGGCAGGGGCTGGTGCAGCCTTGGCGGTTTTTGCGGCGGGAGCGGCCGGCTTTGAGGATGCAGGGGCCTGCGCCAGAACAAGGCTGGCGCTGAGAATGGTGCTGAGAGCTAGGGCATGGAGAATCTTCATAGGATTATTGGACCTTTCTGAATGTGCCGTAAGGCTGGGGAGAGTTACGTGCGACGCGGTTCATGGGTGAAGGTGATTCGACCCGCAGAAAAGTGTCGCACAGCAAGCGCTCATTGGCGAACAAATCTTTCGATCCGGGAATTCAATCCAATCGTTTGAAGTTTGCCCCGGCTGGGGCTTTTCCAGTGGGACGCGAGCCTATTCAATTGTTTGGGAGAGTCCGTCGAGATAGCCGAAGTGGACGATCTCATCGAGCACGCGGTCGGATTCGCGTGACGCATGCGATTCAGCAGCCTGACAACGGTTGATCTGACTGCGGAATCGCTTCGGCAAGGAAGTGTATAGCAAGGCGGCACACCGATGCTGTTTGCGTGAATGAGCTGGTGGAGGCCCAGCGCCGAGAGATCGGTTCAGTAGCCGATGGTGAACCGGGCGCGCTCATGCGCCGGCTTTTCGAGTTCGTCGACCAGGCCGATGGCGTAGTCTTCCATGGAGATGCGGCTGTTGCCTTGTGCGTCGGCGACAAGCTTGTTGGTATCGAGGCGAAATTTGCCGGTGCGCGTGCCGGGCTCGAAGAAACCAGCGGGGCTGAAATAGGTCCAGTTGATGTCGGATTTTTTAAGCAGCTCAAGGGCTTTTTCATGCGAGGTGGCGATGGGAACCCACTCAGCAGGAAGATGGCCGGACTTGAGAACCGTGACACCGGGAGCGACTTCGAGTGATCCTGCGCCGCCTACGACGATGAGGCGGATATTTTTCCCGGCTTTGCGGACTGCTTCGATCTGGCGCTCGGTGACTCCGAGAAGCTGGTCAGTATCGTCCTGTGGAGGAGCATAGGCGCTGACAACTGCGTCGGAGCCCGCGATAAGAGAGGCGATCTTGTTTGCGTCGCTGAGATCGTCTTGCACGGTTTTCACATTCGCGGGAAGGCCGGTCGGATTGCGGGCAACGGCAGTGACCTTATGACCGCGAGCGAGGAGTTCGGTAAGGATGCGGCTGCCGGATTTTCCGGTGGCGCCGTAGAGTACAACGTTCATTTGAGTCTCCTGTGGAAGGTGTTCTTCAGGTGTAGATGTGAGGACAGGAAAATCGCTTCGCGAAAATCGTAACCGAGATTAATGCAAAGCAGGCTTCGCTCCGCTTACCTCACTCCGTGGGGCCCCAAGCTGCTCCGCTCAGGATGGCTGACAACTAGTTAGACGGTGGTCGCAAGAGCGGGGAGCGGGAGTTCTTTGTCGAGGCCGGTGGCGATGAGATCTTTGCGGAGGTTTTCGATCGTGGAGAATTGGATGGCGATGAGGCCCAGGTCGCGGGCGGCATCGATATTGGCTTCTTTGTCGTCGATGAACAATGTTTCCTCGGGCCGAGTTTCAAGTTTTTCGAGAGTGAGACGATAGATGGCTGGGTCGGGCTTGGCCATCTTGTGCTCAAAACTCCAGATGAGAACGTCGAAACGCGGAAGCCAATCGAATTCACGCTGGATACTGGCTAACACGGTATCGCCCATGTTGGAGAGGATAGCGGTGCGGATGCCGTGCTGCTTGAGTGCGATTTGCCAGGCAAGCATCGCGGGATTCTGCGTGGTCCACATGCGTGCGTCCCAGGCATTGAGTTCCTCGATGGTGGATGCGCCCAGATTAAGCTTCGCATCGCGCACCAGGTTCTGCCAGAACTCAAGGCCCGTAAGTTTACCCTCATCGTAGGCGTGGCGGTCGGCCCAGTAGCGGGCTTCGAATTGGTCACGCGGCAGGCCGGTGATGCGGACCATGGCGTCATGCGCATCGGCATTCGGTTGTCCGGTGAGAACCATTCCATAGTCGAAGATGACCGCGCGCAGAGACAAGGAAACCTCCTCAAGGCAGGCGGCCTGTATTGTGGAAGGGTCGCCAATTTCTATTGTAGTGAACAGTGGACAGTGAACTAGTGAACCAGTGAATAAGTGAACCAGTGAATAAGGGAACGAGTGAGCGAGGGACTCGGGACTCGGTGCATTGGGGCAGGGCGCAATGAGGTTTTCGAAACGGACGGAGTGGGATACGGAGGAGAGTGCGCTAGCACGGGCGCATCGCGAGCGTGTGCAAGCGGGGCTGGCGGTTGCCGATCTTACGGCCTCGAATCCTACGCGTTGTGGCTTTATCTATGCCGAGGGACTGCTTGCGGCCCTAACGGACGAGAAAGCACGGGAATACGATCCGCAGCCTTTGGGGTTGCTGCGGGCGCGGGAGGCCGTGTGCGGCTACTACGCGGATCACAGCGTGCGCGTTTCGCCGGACCGGGTGGTGTTGACGACTAGCACGAGTGAGGCGTACAGCTTCCTGCTCAAGCTGCTCTGCGATCCGGGAGATGAGATTGTCGTGCCTCAGCCTGGATATCCCTTGTTTGATTTTCTAGCAGTGCTCGATGACGTGCGGATCAAGGTTGCGCCCCTGGTATATGACCACGGTTGGCAGATCGAGCCCGAGGGATTTCGGCGTGCCATCAGCCCGGCGACGCGGGCGATGGTGCTGGTCCATCCGAATAATCCGACGGGGCATTTTACGAAGGCGTGGGAGGCGGAAGAACTGGCGGCAATCTGTCGCGAGCGGGGAATTGCGCTCATTGTGGACGAGGTTTTTCTGGACTACGGATTCGAGGGAGTGAAAGCTGCGAGTTTCGCGACGGGGGTTGAGGGTGTGGATGTGTATGTGGTGAGCGGACTGAGCAAGATTGCGGGACTCCCACAGATGAAGGCGGCATGGGTTATCGCGACGGGTCCTCATGCCAAGGCGGCGATGGACCGGCTGGAGGTGATTGCGGATACGTTCTTATCGATGAATGCTCCCGTGCAGGGGGCGATTCCGGTGTGGATTTCGGGACGGCGAGAGATTCAGCGGCAGATCCTGGAGCGGGTCACGACGAACCTGGCACACCTGGACAGGGAGATTGAAAGCGCGGATACCGTGCGGCGGCTTAAGGTGGAGGGCGGCTGGTACGCGGTGCTTCGGATTCCGGCGCTGCAGGCGGATGAACTCACGGTACTCGAACTGCTGAATCGCGGAGTCTGGGTGCAGCCAGGCTATTTTTTCGGTATGGAGGAGAGCGGCCGGCTGGTGCTGAGTTTGCTTAGCCCTGTTGAGGAATTCACAACGGGGATCAAGGAAATTGTTAACTATTTCAGAACGCATCAAGGTGATAATAATTGTCTAGTTGATATTAAACTGTAAATTCACATAATCATCGTAAAATGTTGAAATACATATTCTTATTATAAATGCTTTTTCTGGATCTCTGGCTTATGATTGACGAAAAGAACCGGAAAATCCAGCATACTTTGATGGACGCGGTAGATGATCAAAAGCAGCAAGTTAGCGCCGCTTCGCGGCATAGCAAGTTAGCAAGTCAGCGATAAAATCCACGCCAAAGCCCAGTTCATTAGGGCGCTCACATTTGCTACCTCAGGAATGGATTTGATCTGCGTTCGGTGCCGATGCTAGTGGCAGGACCGTGCCCGGGGACGACTTTGGTCTCATCGGGGAGGGTGAGAAGGCGACCCTGGATGGAGTGAATGATCTGTTCGCCGTTCCCTCCAGGCAGATCAGTTCGGCCGATGCTGCCGGCGAAGAGTGTGTCGCCTGCGAGCACCATCTTGAGCGGTGCGAAGTGGAGACAGATAGAGCCTTGGGTATGACCGGGGGTGTGGAGGACCTGGGCAGGATAGTTTGCTAGTCCGACGGAACCGCCGTCATTGAGCAGTTCATCGGGAGGGCCAGTTTCAGGCGTATCGACACCGACCCATGCCGCCTGCTCGGCCATGATCTCGAGTTGGGGAAGGTCGTCTTCGTTGAGAAAGATGGGTGCGCCGGTAAGGGCCTTGAGCTTTTGCGCACCGCCGATGTGATCGATGTGCGCGTGGGTAACAAGAATCTGCTTGAGAGTGAGGCCGAGTGTGGCGAGGCGGCGATGGATGCGGGAGACCTCGTCGCCAGGGTCGATGACAATGGCTTCGCGAGTCTCTTCGTCGGCCAAAATCGTGCAGTTGCATTGGAGCGGGCCAACGGGAAAGATCTCGAGGATCATGGACACATTGTAGAACCGAGCGCGCACTGTTTGCGTGAGACGAAAGAGTCAGGCCGGGATGGCCTGCCTCCGAGACGGATGACGACGCGCTGGAGCGGTTTACTTGCCGGGCTTTGCTGGTGCTGACGATGCAGGCTTGACGTCGTCGAGCACAGAGTGAGTGTGTCCGGAACGAACATATAGCGCGGTGAGCGAGAGCGACGTGATCATGAAGATGATTGCCGACCATGTGGTGAGTCGAGTGAGGACGTTGGCAGCGGCGCGCGGTCCGAATGCGGTCTGCGAGCCCTGGCCGCCAAATGCGCCGGCAAGGTCGGCCGAGCGGCCCTGCTGAAGGAGAACAACTCCAATCAGGAACAGGCAGACGATGACGTGGACGGTGATGACGAAATATAACAGGATCTGCATTGCTGACGTTGCCTTCCCAATCTTGACCCGGTAATCCGGTCTGAAGAGTCACTGGTGCGAGCAGAGGACAGGAACCCCTATGCCTTCTGGGACGCTAGCACCTCAGTTATAGTATCACATTTCGTGCATATCCTCAGCGTTCCAGCCGTATCAAATCGTTGATCCCCAATGGGTTGCTGTAGGCGGCGAACTGATAGAGATAACGATCGTTTCGGCCGCATCAAACCGGCCTTAAGTGCGCCTTCGACGCCATGTTAGTACCGCATTTACACCGTAATTCCACACTGAACTTATGCCGGTCCCCGAAATGCCCGCCACGTACCAGGGAATTCTTTGTCGAATCAGCATGGTGGAAAACGCAACGTTCATCGCTGCGCCTAGCGAACACGCCGCGTAGAAGGTCAGCAGTCCGGTCAACAGGCGCCAACCGCGCAACTGCCGGTCACGGAAGGTCACCACGTTGTTCAGCAAAAAGTTGAATGTCATAGCGACCATCGTGGCAATCAGCTGGGCCTGCGGGAAGTGGTGTCGGTGATTAAGATAGAGAGGCGCCAAGACGGCCAGATGGACGATTACACCAAGGGCTCCGACCAATACAAAGAGCGCGAAGCGTGTCGGTATCCAGTTTCCGACAAGCTTGTCGATGATCAAAAAGATGTATTCCAGCTGGACGTTGACATCCAACTTGCTCACGCCCAATTCTCGATTTCGGAATCGATAGGGTACTTCGGCGACGCGAGGCACCGTTGGGCTTGACGCCAAAATATCAACCAGGATTTTGAATCCAGAGCCGGTCAAGCGGGGAACAAGCGCACGAAAGAACTTCGCCTCGACAATAAAGAACCCGCTCATCGGATCACTGACATCACACCGGCAAATCAGCGTGCTAATCCTGCTGCCGATTTCGCTCAGTTTCACCCGCTTTACGGCGAAGTCGCCCATGCTGCCGCCAGCCATGCGACGACTGGCGATGACCACGTCCAGCCTCTCCTCTTTAATCTTTTGCAGCATCTGCGGGAGAACACTCTCATCGTGTTGCAAATCAGCGTCCATTACTGCGATATACCGAGCCGAAGATGCCATCATGCCTTCAACGCAAGCGGAAGCGAGTCCCCTGCGGCCTATTCTCTCTATCACGCGAATGCGTCGGTCGGTAACCGCGATCGCCCGAATCGCGTCGGCTGTTCCATCGGGTGAGTGATCGTCAACGTAGACTACTTCCCATCCAATATCGGATAGGACTGCCTCTATGCGCTCGAGGAGGATCGGAACGTTCGGCCGTTCTTTGTAGGTTGGGACGACTACAGTTAATTCAATCAATTGAGATGGGCTCTCATCGATCCCGGGGTGCGAACCGGATCCGGAGTTGTACCGTGGATCATAATCTTCGACAGTCACGTATTCGTCCAAGATCCCCATTCAAGTTTTCCCTTTGCCAGGGGCGGGAATCGCACCGCTTTTACCGAAGCTCGGCGATCCTGATGGCCTCGCTCTGTGAGTCGCAAGTCAGTTGCAATGCGCAAAAATTATGGGCCAGCATTTATCGCCAGCCCCTTGGTGAATCTTAATTTGGTGCGGAGGAGGGAATTTCCCCTTCGCCTACCTGAAGCTTTTTTCCTCAAACAATGATAAAAGTTGGGGTTCCGGGAAGCAAGCCCTGCACACGAGTTTGGGGCATCAAGTATTCCCAACAACACTGCAGATTTACCCCTCACAAACCCAGAAAAGTGTTAGGGAATGCTAGGAACGTTTGTTGCGCATAGTGGGTTCAAGCACCATCCGAGCCAGGGCCAGTACAACTCCGGGGGTGACACATCCACTGTTCCAGTCGGGGTCCTTCCACGTCATATGTCACCGCCCACGTCATCCTTTTCGAATTTCAGCCCGGGTGGCAATTACGTTGTCTCAATCACCAGCGGTCGCAATGGCGCCTCAGAAAAAGCAACCGGCCGTGCCGTCGCAAATGTGAAGGGATTTCGCAGGATCGTCAACAGAACTGCGGGAAGGACGTCCCGAATACGATGTGACGGACGACAGGGGTGTCTCGTCAGACGTCGGAGATTCGATGTAGGTTCGATGACCCTGCCTGAGCGTTCCTTTCAGCGCCAAAAGAAGCCATCTGCGACGAATGTTTGGGTTGGCATTGTTCTTTGCGCGCTCGCTGGAACCAGAGCCTCTGTAATTGAAAACATCGCGGATTATCTATGACTGCAATTGGCGCAGTCGATATCGGCGGGACAAAATTACTCAGGGATCAAGTTGAAGTGATGACAATTCAATTACATTGCCCTTCTCCAAAGGGGCTCTATACTTCATCTGCAGAGTTGGGAAGCGATTTGAACCGTGCTTTTCGATTAGGCTTGCCGGGCGGATGGTGATTTGCGATGATAATTGCCCGGTTGCGCGGCTTCCCTCATGTCTCTTGAAATTTCCAAGGGACGTGGCGCCGATAGGATTCGAAGTTTTGTTCTTTGTGAAACACGCGAAAGTGATGGAAAAGTCGCGGTAGATCCGTTCGGGTTCCAAGGGTATTTGCGGCAAATGGAGCTTGGTTGACGCTCCAATCAATGCCTCTCGTGGTTTGAAGGGGTGTTTCGATGAGTCTCTCTCATCCCCGGTCGATTTGCATATCGGGTTTATTCTGTTTGGCAATCTGCTACCCGTCTTTTCTCCTTTCTCAAGCGAGTTCGCAGGCCACCACGGCCCCCGCGGATCCAAATGCCAATGAGCGGCAATTGGTTCCAACGGATTCGATCGTGATCCCTGGCCCGTTGCGATCGTTTCTCCGCATGGCGGGAGTTAGCCAGGAGGTGGCTCTTGAAGATGTACTGCCGATGCTTGCTCGCAACGTGGATCTATACGGGTTCGAAATGGGCAAGAAAAAGGAATATCTGATCCTGGTAGATAGGTATGTGCATCAGGCTCGTGAGATCGAGCGATTGTCGGCGAATGGCGAGATTCACATCAGCGGCTGCGTTGATGCGGCTGAACTACTGAGCGTGCTTGGATATAAGTTTCAGCGGCCGTGCGGTCACAGTGATACCGCGCTGCTCACGGCGAATGCAGAACGAGCATTTCTGACCATCGACTCAGGATTTCCGCTCACCGAGTTGGAGCAAGCCTTGCAGAAAGATCGACCATTCACATATTCGTTTCCGGCGACCAGAGTGCCGATCATTTTTACGGAGAAAGAATGGATTGAAGCCGCTAGTTCCAAACACAAAACGGATAACACGTTGCTTGACGTGCTGTTGCACAATCAGGATGCTGACCGCCTTTACGCGGCAATGGCGAAATACGATCGAGAAACGCAGATATCCTTGAAGCAATCGCCGGGACTTAAACGACTGATAATGGTTGCGGCAGTCGCCGATTTGTATGGTAGCCAGATTCGTATCAAATCGGGGCGAGTGGTCGTACCCGGCGATAACGATAAGGCGTGGGAGGATCTGCTCGGAGAAAGTCCGGATTCCCCCGGGCCGTTTGTGACCAAACTCTTGACCAGAGATCGCGGCTGGCTGGCGGCCTATTTCGATGTGTTGGCCCGGCTCGACCATGCCCAACAGGAACACTTGACAGAAGGGAATTGCCTCGAGCGTTTCTACGATGTCTACAGGGCACCTGTCGCGAATGCCGATGCATCGAAGGGAACATTTCCGAGAAACGGCGACCTCTTCATTTTATTGGCCTCGTTGAAGTGGAAGGCGGATGGCGACTTTGCAATTCCCGGAGACACTTTTGCATGGGAAGAAATCCTCTCGCAAATGGCCAAATCCAGGCAAATGCGGACTTGGCTGGGGCGGAGTCGCGATTGGAACACCTCGGGTCGATTGCTGGAAACGTTGATCGCGTCATCGAGCCTTCAATCTGACGCGGGCCCAGTCCAGGTCTTTCTTTTGCTGAATGCAATGAATTCCTCGAGACCGCCGGAACACCAGCTTTCAGGTGTGACCGACAAATTGGTCGCGAGCCGGTTTGCGCAGTTCCACCATTGGTTCGCGATCTTTGCCGAGTTTCCGGGGCTTGATGACAGCGCGATTGCGAAGTTCGTAAGGGCGGCAGATCGAATCGACAGCATTCCGAATCTGGCTTTGCGTTCGAATGCGCTGGGAGCGTTTCAAGCCGACCTTGGAATTTGGCAAATCCTAGCCCGACAAGGCCAGATACCTGCCGACAAGCTGAATTCGTCGTGGCAGGAAGTGGTGCAGCCGTTCATGGAGCCTATTTCCTCCGTGCAGCTCTTCGCAGCAGCCAGAAATTCATTGCAGGCGGCGCTGCAGGCGGCGAGCGGCAACCGAGTCCTCTCCCAGGATGAGATCATCGACCTTCTTGCAGGGCCGGTTCACGAAGCCCCAGACAGCCAACGCGTGCACCATGACTTGGCCGAGAGGATTCGTGCCGTCCTGGATGATCAGCGGCTGGTCTCACTCGATACTTTATTTGGCCTCTACGACGGAATGACCGAAATGGCGCACGGATCTGCGATTGGGAGTGCGTTGCTGCCCCTTGCTGAAAACCTTCGAGAGTTCGAAATGCCCCGGCCGATCTTTACGGGCAACGAGAAGAGCAGCTGGGCGCCTGTTGTGTATTCGAGCAGGCATGCGGAACTGCAGGTGAGGACGGACCTCACGAAGATCCTCAAGACCTCGGCAACGCCATCACAGCTTGAAGCCAGCAGGGGTCAGCTCATTCCGTTTCTGAGAGACACGCTGGTTGGATTGAACTATGCGTACTACGAGCCACCCGGTGCCGAGGTTCTCCATAACAATCCGCTGTTTGTGCGTTCCCATGATTTCTCATCCATCTCAATTCAGGGGACCGTCGAGATATGGGGAGTTCCCCGGCTGGTAGGAATTGGCGCAACGGCCGGAGGGGGAGCCTACCTGCTAGGTTCTCTGGCAGATCTGCCTTACGCACTGGCGTCGACGGAAGAGGAGTTCATCGTCCCAAAGAACATACAAGCTTTGATCTGGAAGGAAATCGTTCCCAACCTCCTGGTAAGCGCCTCATTGCCGCGCTGGTGGAATGTGAGTCAACATGAATTGCACTCCGCAGCCCTGTATCAGCGAGCTGGCGAAGAACTGATAAGCGCTGCGGCGAGCAATGCAGGTCTTCGGGAAAAAGTGATCGGCATCCTCGCAGATCGAATGGCACCGGCGCGGGTCGAAAAAACCGCAGAAGTTCTTCTGGGTCCGGAAGGCACCACGACCGTGATCGGGCAAACGCCGCCTGCGGATCTCTTCTATCTTGCGATGGAATTCCGGAAGAGATATCCCGACCAGGCATCGATGGAGGGACCAGTGGGGCGGGAACTGAATGAGCTTGCGCAGAAATACCCTTCTGACGCCAGCATGGAGCGCTTGTCGGCCGATTTCGGGGTGCCCCATCCCGGTCTAATGGTCACGGATTCCTGCGCCCTTCTCAACGTGAAGTCGATTTCAACATTTGGCGGAGATGCCGGCAGGCTGTTTGCAGAATCATGGGATTCCAACAATCTGTACTGGGCGAGACTTGCAGATGAGAGGGGCTATTCCCCAGCCGAACTCAATCTTCTGGCGCCCGAACTAACCCGCAACATGGTGGCCAACATCTTCGCGAGCAACATTGACGACTGGTCCGCAATGCTTCGGGCGATGGAGCATACGGGCGACGAATTTCGAAAGGGCAAGATCACGCTCCAGGCAGTTTCGACGTTTTAGCGATAGGCTCATGCGAGCACCGCATGAAGGGATCGAAGATCGATGAGAAGGACAACTCTAGGCTGCTGCCTCATATTTTCATGCTTCTTTGTGCAGAGGACCGGATCGCAATCCCCTGCTCAAGATCCAATGAAGCTGCGTGTAAACGTCGTACTGGTGCAACTCAACATCGCAGTAACCGATAGCAAGGGAAACTACGTGACGGGCCTTCGTCCAGAAGACTTCGTGATCACCGAGGACAAAATACCGCAGAAATTCTCCACGTTCGAAGAAAGCCGGGAATCGGCTCCGGGCTCCAAGGAAGTTGCCCGGCCGGCTCAGGTTTCTGCATTGGAAACTGCGCACGAGGTTGCGGAGCCCGATCCGCCGCCGCACAGTGATTCAACGGGAGGCCTTCCGTTTCAACATTTAAATGAAGCCAGCGTGTTTGTCCTGTTCGACACCAGTAACTATATGTACCGAAGCTTTGTGTTCGCGCAGGACGCGATCACAGATTTTGTCCGCTCGATGGATGATGCGAGCAAGATCGCTTTCTATTCGTATTGCCGGGATCTTTCGCGGCCGATTCAACTGACTTCCGATCGTTTCCGCTTGATCAACGGAGTACGAAGCACAGTCGCTGGTGATGATGCCGCACTCTATAACAGTCTCTTGTTGACGGTGAAGGATGCTGCGCCGCTGAAGGGCCGCAAAGCGATCGTGGTGTTTTCAAACGGCCCCGACAATGCCAGTTCGATTCCCCCGGAGGATGTGGCTGAGCTGGCGCAATCGACCGGGACAATCATTTACATTCTCAGTACCAGGCAGGCCCAGGAGGATCCGGTTTCTGCCGCAGCATTTGAACGCATGAGCAAGGTTTCCGGCGGCAAGGCTTACTTTGCGAAGAACTGGCGAGAGGAGAAGCAGGCGTTCGCCTCGATCCGGGAAGACCTGGTCCACCTCTATACGTTGAGTTATTATCCCCAAGCGAATCCCAATCGCGGCTGGCGCTCAATCAAGGTGACGCTGGCAGGTAAGAACCTGCAGAAATATCACGTTCGCACCCGAGATGGCTACCGACTCACTGGGCAGAAGTAGAACATATCGTTGTTGAGGCCTGCGACGTAGCTCGACGCGCCGCGATGATGTCTAGACGGCGGCATCTGAACCTCCCGCTTCGCAACCTGGCCTGATTGGCAGACACGACTGCCAATGCAGCGCCAAGGCCGACATGCTCGCCTGCGATGGGGCGCTCGCCTGTTTCGAAACGAGCCATTCTGAAATGTAAGGGAGGTTCTGCAACGATGTCATGGATGCAGCTTCTGCTCTAAATCCTCAGGGCGTCTCCCGAGGCCGTCTGCGCCAGCAAATTCTCCGGCTGCCAAGCAACAGCATTCTTGCGGCAATCAAAGCCTCTGCCGGCTTATGCTCCCGCAGCAGGATTCCGACTTTTAGACCCACACTTTAATCGACGGTAGACAGACACTTCGATTTGCTCTGCCATCGGCATCCAGCGAAATCGCTCGAAGACATTCAACTGGTCGCTGGGCCAGTCACAGGCTTCGAGATCGTCTGCGCTACCAGGAGGTTGCCATGGATGGTTTCTGGCACATCGGGCAGGATCTCCCATCCGGTATGAGCCGTGGGAAATGGTGCGGAGGAGGGGACTTGAACCCCTATGCCTTGTGGGCGCTAGCACCTCAAGCTAGTGCGTCTGCCAATTTCGCCACCTCCGCATGAGGTGAACCCACTAAGTATAACAAAATGCCGCTGGCAGACGATGCTGGCTGAACTGTCCACGGGGAAACTGCAGGAGCCATACGAGGTCCACGAATTCAGGATTTTCGCAGACCCCAAAGAATCAGGCCTGATGCCAGGACAATGACGATGCCGACTGACATGAAGCCTGCGGTGACAAGGCTCTCCTGCCAGGGCAGTCCGCTGTGCCCGACCCCAGTGATAGGCGAGAGTGCTGCGGTGCCGAAAATCGCTGCAAGGAGCGTGATGAGCCAATTCGCGTATGTGCCATAAAGCACCAGCCAGAAGGCGATGGTGGAAGCTAGTGGGGCAAGCTTGACGTTAGGCCAGACGGCACCCAGGGCGAGCAGGAAGATGCCATTCATTACTCCTTCGAGGTGTGCGGCGAGCCCCATGCGGACGTTGGCGAAATGTTGTTCGGCGAAGCCCGTCAGAAGGCCGAGGAGGAACAGACACATGCCATGGAACATCAAACGGCGGGCATTTCTTTCCATACGTGCAAACTCCTTTCGGTTTTGAAACCGTTTGAAGCAAGAATCAATCAGTGCATTCTGGCGCGCAAGCGTTTTTCGGCGTCGGCGGACCAGTACTTGCAGTCGAGGCGGATGAAGACAGACGAGTAGGGGACGGTCATCGTGGTTTTCAGTACGAGGACGTGGAACTGTTTGCTGGTTTCATCGATGCGATTGATCACGCGTTCGTGAAGGAGCGATTCGATGGTGTAATCACTGAACATCTGCTGGATTTGCGCGCGGTAGGCGGAGGCTCCGGGGGCATCTTCGTCGGAGACAAAGGGTAGTTCAGAATCCATATAGATGAGCGGCCGAACGTGGATGGAGTTGTTGACAGCGCCGAGGACGTAGCGGAGGACATCGAGGTGTGAGGCGTTGGTCTCGATCGTTTCGACACCGGGCGAGGATTGGAGGGGATAGGCGGAATCGACGATGAGGATCCAGTTGCGATGGCCGAGGAGGGGAATGGACTGGTCGACCTTCGCTTTCCAGTCGGATTGAGCTGACGTTTGGGCTGAGAGAAAAGCGGGATTGAAAAGTGTTGCGGCGGCCAAGAGTAGGAGGCAAGATCTGCGCATTCGGTTTACGTCCTTTGCCATCGGAAGAGTCCTCTGTCGGGAATGACCTTAACACTCGATGAGCCTCTTCATCCAGGCTGCGAGTTCTTGCTGCTCAGGGTTTCCTGCAGAGTGAGCGGCGTGGACGGCACGGCGGTCAACTTCGGGGCGATTCTGACTGATCTTGAATTTGCCTTCGATGCTGGTGATGGGGATGCGGAAGCCGACGATGCCGGCAAGCATGGTGCGGCGGAATCCGGCAGGTAGATTGTGCCACTGTTCGGCATAGGCAGGTTCGTTGGCTTCAATCAAGCCGGTGAGGAGGGCTTCTTTGCCTGCATCGTCTTCGACGAGCGAGAGTGTGCCACGGGCGTGGATAGCGATGTAGTTCCAGGTAGGGACGGACAACTCCTCGGCGTAGAGCGAGGGGCTGACATAAGTGTGTGGGCCGGGGAAGACAATGAGGGTCTCATGATTGGCGAGCGACCGCCAGTGAGGATTTGCCTTGGCGAAATGGCCTTCGAGGATGCCGTGGGGGCCGTCGTCTTTGACTACGAGGGGGAGATGGGTGGCGGGGTGTGCATCGGCGTTAACGGTCGAATTGAGCGGGCCAAAGAGGATGGCGAACGAGTAGGTTCGCATGGCTTCGATGAGAATGGCGCGATCGGAGATCTGGTTAAATTTGGGCGTGTACATCGAACTCCTGGTGAACCGGGCGCTTGGGATTTCGTATATCAACGTTAATGGTCCGGAGATGGGAGCGCAAAGTCCTGTCGGGAACAAATTGGATGGCGCGACAAACGGCGGGTGTTAGTCTGTGGGCCGCGCGAACTCAAATTGGAGGTCCCATTGGAATTGTCAGATTCGTTGAAGGTCAATGACACTCCGGCGCTTGAAGTGAGGCGGCGCGGGACTGGCCCGGCGCTCGGCCTGATTTTTGTAGCGCCGCTGGTGGCGGAGTTCCTGCTGGGGAATCTGCCGATCAAGCTGCTGCCTGCGCTGATGGTGCTGGCGCCCATGTATGGCGCCGGGGCGCTGCTGATTCGAGAAATGGTGCGGCGCACGGGGCGCGGCTGGCCGAGCATTCTGCTGCTGGGAATGGCGTATGGGATTTTTGAGGAGGCGTTCACGACACAGTCGTTGTTCAATCCGAATTATCTGAAGCTGATTCTGGGAGCGGCGGCATTGGTGTTTGCGTCGGCTGCGATGCTGGTCCCTATGCATTGGGGATGGGGCGCGGTCGTTGCGCTGCTGGGGCTGGATGCGGGAATGCTGGCGGTGGTGGTGTTCTGGCAGCGGATGGGCGCGATGACATTGCTGCATCAGTTGGCGCTGGGCGCGGGTGCGGCGCTGGCGTATGGATGGCACGCCTTTTTGCAGCATCCCGCCGTGGGCGGCTTGGGTCCGAGTGTCCGTGTTGGGAATGCGATTTTTCTGGCGGGGGCGATTGGGTTGGTGTGGTTTGGGGTGAGACGTATCAGTGGGGCCGAACAACAAAGGGTGCATCCTTGACCCTAGAAAGCAGGTCCTTTGCTCCGCTTACCGCATGGACAGTGTATGTCCACGGGGCCCCAAGACGCTCCGCCCAGGATGACACCCTTACGGATATAGCTATTGGCTCTGTAGAGTCATGGGAAGAAGAGCAACTGCAGGTCCTTCGGCTCCCTTCGTTTCACTCCGGTTGCTCAGGATGACACTTCAAAACTCGTGCATCCGGCCGCACGGCTGAAGCCGTGCCCTTTCAAAGATCCCAAATGGTTCTGGAATCCTCTATTGAATTCTTTCGAAGCGGAAGCCAGCTTCGCGCAGGGCGTGGCTGATGGCGGTGATGTGGGTGGCGCCGCGGGTCTCGAGCGTGACATCGATAACGGTTTCGCCGAGGCTGACGCCGTAGTAGGCGCGGTTGTGAATGGTTTCAACAATGTTGGCGCGCTCGCGGGCGAGGATCTGGGTGAGGTGAAGAAGAGCGCCGGGGCGATCCTGCAGATAGACGCGGACGCGCAGAAGACGGCCGTCCTTGACGAGACCGCGCTCGATGATCTTGGCGAGAAGGGTGACGTCGATGTTGCCGCCGCAAACGAGGACAACGGTGCGGCGATGGCGGAGGTTGGTCTTGGATTGGACGACGGCAGCGAGCGCGGCTGCTCCGGCTCCTTCGGCCAAGGTTTTTTCCTGCTCAAGGAGCATGAGGATGGCGCTGGCGATTTCTTCATCGTCGACGGTGACGATCTCGTCGACGTAGCGGGTGACGAGAGGGAGGGTGACATCTCCGGCGCGGCGGACGGCGATACCGTCGGCGATCGTTGCTTCAGCGTTGATGGTGACGGGAGCGCCGGCTTCGCGTGCGCGGAGCATGGAAGGCAGGCGCTCGGGCTCGACGCCGACGACGCGGATCTTTGGGTTTGTCTCCTTGAGAGCGCAGGCGATGCCGCTGATAAGGCCGCCGCCGCCGATAGGGACCACGACGGCTTCAATGTCGGGGACCTGTTCGAGAAGTTCGAGGCCGATGGTGCCCTGGCCGCAGATGACCACCGGATCGTCGAAGGGATGGATGAAGGTGCGGCCCTCTTCGACTCGGCGTCGGAGGGCTTCATCGCAGGCTTCGTCGTAACTTTCGCCATGGAGGATGACTTCGGCTCCGTAAGCGCGAGTGGCGGCGACCTTGATCTGCGGAGTGGCAAGGGGCATGACAATCTGTGCGCGGATGCCGCGCGCTGCGGCGTGGAAGGCAACGCCCTGGGCATGATTGCCGGCGCTGGCGGCGATGACTCCGCGTTTTCGTTCGGTTTCGCTTAACGTGAGGAGCTTGTTGAGCGCGCCGCGCTCTTTAAAAGACCCAGTGCGCTGAAGGTTCTCAAGCTTCAGATGAATGGGCAGGCCCGTGAGTTCAGAAAGATGATGCGAGAGCTGGCAAGGGGAGACGTGAATGGAGTCTTCGATGCGGGCGCGGGCGGATTGAATGCCGACAAGAGATACGGGTTCCAAGACAAGCTCCTCGATGAGAAAAAGTGACTGGAAATGCGAAAACCACCAGCCGCGCTTGCGGGTGGTGGCCTGAGTGTTGGTGGATTAGGTGATCCGGTTCGTCAGGCTTTTCCCGCGCGGTTGATGTGGTTGCTAATTCGAATGGCGGGAATGGGTGCGAAACTGGCTGGTGCGGAAACGATGGCTGCACGACAGGCGATCGCAATTAGGCAGAGCTTGTGCATGGCGTTGAATGCAGTAGAGCAGAGCTGCGGCGGAGGCGTCAAGCGATTACAGAGTTGCTCGACTCGGGTGCGAAGGATTCCTGCTGCGCACTCTTCTGCCGGGCGATTCTGTTCAGATTCGAACTGGAAGTAGACGAAGGAACCCAGGAAAGTGAGTAACCAGTTCAGACGCAGGTTGACCGGTTCGCGACGATTGTAATGCTCGAGAAGTTCTTCGCGGAGTTCATAGATGACGACAATCCAGAGCAGCCACGAGAAGAGAAAACCGAATCCAGTAACAAGCGAAGCGATCGCCCAGTAAAGAGAACTGGAACGGTGATCGATTTTGCGAACCCAGATGCAAAGGTAAAGGGGCCAAGCCACGGCGACGGCATAGACAGCGAAGTTGCGATAAGGATCGGGAACCAACCAGAATGCGAGCGCCTCAGCAGAAACGAGCGCAAGCAGCAGAAGCGCCCAATGAACCCTCGGCGGAGATGGATAAACCTGGCTGTGGTTTGCAGCCGGAGGATCGGGGGACTGGCGCATACGCTATCTTACCCCGAAGCCGCAATCCCTAAAAGATGTCAATCAGTTTTGCGAAGCTATCTACCTCCAAAAGGTACTGTCCTTCAGGCGGTGCTGAAAGAGCGGCATGTTCAAGAATCCATGTGTCTTTGTGGTAAAGAAAGACCGCATGGAGGCCGGCGGCAAGGGCCGGGTTTATGTCGCTTTTGGGACTATTTCCAATCATCCAGGCGGTCTGTGGGGTGATCTGGTTGTGCGTGAGTACGGCGCGGTAAGCGGCTGGGTCTTTTTCCGGAACGATCTCGACGGCAGAGAAATACGACGCAAGACCCGAGCGACGCACCTTGTCGGCCTGCTCCGCGTGGTCGCCTTTGGTCATCAGGATCAGGCGATGGCGAGACGCTAGATCACGAAGCGTCTCTTCGACCATCGGCAGGAGTTCGATCTCCTGCTCGGCGATCGAGTTTGCAAATCCGATGACGCGCCGGTGTTTCTCGTCATCCATCGGAGCAGGGCTGAGACGTTCAAAACATGCAACGAGGGATCGCCTGAAACTGGGCAATCCGTAGCCGTGCGCGAGGATGGTTTCGCGTTCTACCGCGTTGAGGGTCTGGCGGACTTCAGCGGGTGAGTACTCGTGATGATTGAGATAGCTGATGAATGCGGCTATGGCGCGTTCGAAGTAGATGTTGTTTTCCCATAGGGTGTCGTCGGCGTCGATGAGGAGCGTCTGACCGGGCGAAAATTGAGGCATGAAGATATCGTACTGAATCTGCGTGAGGATTATTTCGCAGGAGTGGGAAGGGAATATTCGAACTGGTAGGAGTGCTTTCCACTCACAATCTTGATGGTCATGGTTCCGGAGATGCCGATCAGGTTTTCTGTGCCTGAGCCGGGCACCACTTTGACGACGAGTTCGAACTTGTTGTCTTCCATGGTGCCGAAGTGCTGAAGGGCAAAGGAGCCGGTTCGGCCATTCAGAGTGCCGTTCACCTGCTCAATGGCCACGTATCCGGCGGTACCGGTGGCGGGATTCCCGGCGCCGAGCATTTCGCCCTTGCTGGTGGCTTCGAGGTCACCATGGAACTGCTTGTCGAGGCCGTAGCGTCCAATGGCGGTGCCTGCGAGTGCGTCGTCAGCGGTCAGGGGCGCGTTCTTCACATCGAATGTTCCTTCAGCGTGCATAGAAAAAGGGCCATCTTTCGCGGTGGTCTGGGGGTGTGAAACCTGGGCTGAAACGAGAGTCGGCATGATGAACCATCCTGAGAGAAATAGACAGGTGACGATACCGATGTTCATTCGACGCACAATCTCTCCTTCGGTTAACAAAGAAATTGTACGGGGCGGGCCGTGCCCACGATCAAACAATCGACAGACCGGCCTATTCGGCAAGCTTGAAGATGCGGATCTGCACGAGTTTCGCGATGGTGAGATTCTTAAAGCCCCGGTCCTGCATACGACGAACGAAGTCGGGCGTGATTTTGAAGATGCGGATCTGGATAAGTTCGTCGAGAGAAGGCTGATAGCCGAGGGCGCGAATCTGTTTCACTTCCTCGGCGTTCACTCCCTGGACCTTGAGAGCGATCAGTTTGTCCGCATCGGGTTGTTCATATCCCATCGAAACGAATGCCTGCGCATAGGCGGGATCGACTTTGAAAATGCGCAGTGCGATGAGGTTGTCGATCGTGATGCCGCGGATGTGTGCTTGCTGGAGCGAGCGTGCGTACTCGCTGGTGACGTCGAGGAATGTGCAGGCCTCGAGTTTTTGCGAATCGTAGCCGGTGAAGCCGAGCTTGGCCATGCGGTCGACGAAGGCTGAGTCGGGAGTGAAGAGAGCGTCGCCGGAGAGTTCGTGATCGCGGACTGTGCCATTACAGGTGAAGGTGCCGGCCTCAGCAGCCAGGGTTGCGGTGACGTGGGCCCCTTCATTGTTGAGATCGGCAAGGGTGAAGCCGGTGAAGCGGCTCATCGATTCATTGCTCATATTCGTGCCGCAATGGTGATCACCTGGGCAGTCAGCGTCATTGACCTGGAGGCTGAAGTCGCGGCCGTTTTCGCTGATGCCGATGACGCACCTTGCATGGATGGGAGCAAGCGATTGCGCGGACAACGCGATTGTGGAGGTGGCGAGGACTGCGGCAAAAGCGAGGTGGTTTCGAAGAAGCATATGTGTCTCCTGAGACGTCAGCCGTGAGACGAGATTCTCCTGTACCGCGCGAAGGCGGGAACTTCGAGATGCCATGGTGGCGGTGTCGATTAACTACTTCGCGGATTCGTCATCGAGCAGACCGGAGATGCGCAACTGGACAAGCTTCTTGAAGGGCAGGTTATTGAAACCGTGCCTCGTCGCTTGAGCGATGAATTCGTCGTTGATGTTGAAGATGCGTGCCTGGACTAGTTCTTCCGCAGTGATGCCTGGGAATTTCTGCTTGAGAGTGCGGGCGTACTCGGGCGTCACGTTCTGGACGCGCATGGCGAGCAATTGCTTGGAGGTGAGGCCGTCGAAGCCGGCGGATTTCATGCCGGAGACAAATTCCGGCGTGACCTGAAAGATGCGGAAGGAGATGGCATCGTGAATATCGTTGATCTCGAGTCCCTGCTTCTTCATTTCGGCGATTGCTTCGGGCGTCACTCCTTGAATTTTGCAGGCCACGAGATCGTCGGCGGAGAGTTTGCCAAAGCCGGCCTGGGCCATCGCCTGCGCGTACTCAGGGGTCACATTCTGAATCTTCATGGCGAGGAGTTTATCGAGATCGACGTCGTAGCCTGCGGCTTTCATCTGGTCGATGTAGTCGCTGTGGGGACGCGCGGAGGCAGTGGCTTTGTCGTCGGATTGTGGCTCAGGCGCGGGTGCCGCTTCGGGCGTCGTGGAGGATTGCTGGGCGGGAAACGGAGATGGCTTTGCAATGTGAACGGCAACTTCCGGGGCGATGACGGGAGCGATCACGGGAGCCGAGATGGCTGGAGCGGCAGCGACGGCCGGCGTGGGAGCTGATTTGCGGCTTGGGGTTGAAGCTGGCCAGCAGGTGCGGCACGGGAAGCGCGAGGACGAGAAGTCCCACGCAGGCTGCGGCAAGAGAGAAGGGGCGAAGGCGACGGCTGGGGATACGAGTCATGGGTTCACCAAGGATGCGTGCAATACGCGTGAGGAGGGTTGCGTGGGACTGATGGCCATCGAGCGCCATGGCAAAGCGCAGGTGACGCGAGCGCTGCTCTTCAAGATGAACGAGAGCGTGCGCGTAAACGATGGGGTTAGGGCAGATTTTGAGGGCGAGGTCGTCGCAGCAGAGTTCGCGCTCGTGACGGATGCGCGCGCTGAGCCACCATACGGCGGGATGAAAGAAGAAGAGCGTTTCGGCGATGGTTTGCAGAATGTTCCAGAAAAAGTCGGCGCGGCGCACGTGCGCCAGTTCATGAGCGAGAACGACTTCGAGTTCCTCGGGTCCGAGCAAGGTGATGGCGCTGAGTGGAAGCAGAACGATCGCACGGAGAGTGCCCATGGTCATAGGGCTGTCGATGGCAGTGGAAAGACGGAGCGTGACGGCACGGCTGAGGCCGAGGATTGTTGAGATGCGCTGGAATGCTGCGATAACGGAGGTCGGAGCTTCGATGGTGGACGCGAGGCGCAGACGGCGGAGATACCACCAGCCGCCAAGGCTGCGAATAGAGAGGGCAAAGACGCCGACCAGCCAAAGGCCGTCGATCCAGGGAAGGAGGTCGGCGAGCGTCAGACGTGAGGGTGCAGGGACCTGCTGAGGGGTAACTGCGAGACCAGGAGCACTCGAACGCGGAAAATCGGCAGCAATGGACGCGCGAAAATTGGCAGCGGTGGCGGCGATTGAAGTAGCTGTCGAATCGGAGCGCAATTCCCATGCGAAGGTGACGACGGCAGCGCCAACCATAAGGAGGAGCGCAGAGAGTGCTACCAGGTAGCGCGTCTGGCTGGAGCGGCGGGCGATGGCCGCGCTCATCAATCGGTAGGCGGCGGCGATGGCGGCAGCTTGCCAGCAGAAGTGAATTAGAGTCCAGGCGATGGCTTGGGGAAGTTGTGTCATGGCCGGTCCTTTTTTGATGGGATGGGTCGGGCGTTTTTGGACTGGGAGTGATCGGCGGAATCAGCGTTGCGTTTGTGTTCGAGGAGTGCGCGGATTTCGGCGATCTCGTTTTCACTGGCAGGTTCCATCGAGAGAGCGTGAAGAGCGAGTTGTGCGGCGGAGCCGGCGAATAAGCGCTTGCTGAGGTCCTTCAAAATCTTGCTCTGCATCAAATCCTGGCTGAGAGCCGCGCGGTAGACATGGGCGCGATTGGCTTCATCGCGGACCACGAGGCCCTTGGTGGTCATGATCTGAAGGAGCTTGAGAACAGTAGTGTATCCAGATTGCTTCTCTTCATTCAGCGCATCGTGAATCTCACGCACCGTGGCCGGCTGCTTCTCCCACAAGATCTGGAGGAGTTCGAGTTCAGCTTCGGTGGGACGAGGGGTAGTGGTGCCGTGTTCCATGATGAAGAGACGTTATACGAAGAGCTTCGTAATTGTCAACGAAAATCTTCGTAGATTGATTTGCCAGGTGATTTTCGAACGTCTTGACAGCGCCCATCCGGCTGCCTAGGATGATCGGCGCTGTTCCGCCTGACTGTTTAGAGCGCATGATTGAAGACGCTCAACGACACTCCTCACTTGTTACATCGCTTTACTGGAGCCCACCGCATGAGAATCTCCCGACTCGTCAGTTTTCGTGTTCCCTGCCTTTTTCAAATCAGCTTGCTGTGCCTGGCTATTTTCCAGGGCGCTCAAGCAGTCGCGCAGGATCCGGCAATTCCCGCCGGCCACATCCGGATCCACTATCACCGGCCCGATGGGATTTATACGGGATGGACGGTGTACGCGTTCGACAACACCACTGAAGACCAGAGCAACTATGGTGGCGGCCCGGTACAGGTGACGGGAACCGACAGCTACGGTGCGTATTTCGATGTGGGGATCACCTCGGGCGCGCAGGAGGTTGGGTTGATTATCCACAACACTTCGTCGGGCGCGAAGGATCCGGGACCGAATGAGTTTGTGGATCCAGCTACGCAGGGGATTGAGTACTGGGCATATTCGGGAATCGGCAAGCTCTACAACACGCCGATCAATTTGAACAACCCGACGGCGATACTGCCGGGGTATGTGCGGGTGCACTATCACCGTAATGACGGGATTTATGCAAACTGGACGGTATATGCGTTCTACGACACAAATGAGGATCCGGGCGACTTCAACAACGGACTGGTGGGTCCGACGAATTACGACACGTTTGGGGCGTATTTCGATGTCGGTGTGATTCCGGGTGCGCAGAACGTCGGATTGATCATTCACAACACGTCGACGGGTGCGAAGGATCCTGGGCCGAATGAGTTTGTGGATCCGACGACGGAAGGATTTGAGTACTGGGGAATGTCGGGAATCGGAAAACTCTACAAAAGCATGCCGAACCTGGCGAATCCGAATGCGTTGCTGCCGGGCTATGCGCGCATTCACTATTACCGGCCTGACGGGAATTATTCGAACTGGACGGTGTATGCCTTTAACGACACTGCGGAGTACACGGGCGATTACAACGATGGCTTGACCAGTGTGACAAGTTACGACTCGTATGGCGCCTACTTTGACGTAAGCCTGATTCCGAATGCACAGAATCTCGGGTTCATCATCCACAACATTTCGACCGGGGCGAAGGATCCAGGGCCGAATATGTATCTCAGCGTTAACACGAATTTGCAGGCGTGGGCAATTTCGGGGAACGCGGAGGTCTTCACAACGACACCAACTCCGACGCAGATTCTCGACAGCCTGCTGAATGTGTCACAAGGGTACTGGCTGGACCGCCAGCGCATTGCGATACAGTCGCAGTTTGCGCAGTCTGGCGATACGTATGCTCTCTCGTTCAGCACCTCGGGAGGGCTCTCGGTGACGACGGCGGGAATCACGGGGGGCACGTCGATTCCGTTGACAGTGGGTGGAACGCTGACGACGGATGAACTGATGCGTTATCCGCAATTGAGCGGTTACACGGTGTTGGAGATTCCATCGACGGTGACGGTGGCGACACTCGAGACCGCGCTGACAGGGCAGCTAGCGTTTTCAGCGGTGGATTCTACGGGAACACTGAAGTACGCGACGGGGCTGCAGATCGGTGGCGTGCTGGACGATCTCTACTACTACCCCGGCAGACTCGGCGTGGTGTTTCACCATCCGAACGATTCGGCCTGGTCAGATTTTCCCCAAGACGAGAACTGCGCCGTGAAGCTGAAGCTGTGGGCCCCGACTTCGCAGGGCGTGACGTTGCAACTATTCAACAAGTCGACAGACACAACGGCAGCTTCGACTCTACCGATGGAGAATCACAACGGTGTGTGGGTTGCGTGCGGCACGCGGGACTGGGCGAACAAGTACTACCTTTACTCAGTCAAGGTCTGGGTTCCGGCAGACAGCGCTATCGACACCAATGTCACAAGCGATCCGTACTCTACGGATCTTGCATTGAACGGAACCAAGAGCAGGATCACGGACCTGGAGTCGGAAGCGACAAAACCCGACGGATGGGACGAGAGTAGCGCTCCGCCGCTGGAGAGTTTGAGCGACATGAGTCTCTACGAGCTGCATGTTCGCGATTTCAGCGTGAATGATCCCACGGTTCCGGCGAATCATCGCGGCACGTATGAAGCATTTGCCGATCAGTACACGCTTGGAATGACGCACCTTCGCACACTGGCGCAGGATGGTTTGAAGGCGGTACACATTCTTCCGTCGTTCCATTTTGCCAGCGTGAATGAGGATAAGAGCACATGGTTGTTCCCCGGAAATCTGTCGCAGTATCCGCCGGATGGTACGCAACAGCAGGCGGCAGTTCAGGCAACGCTGACGAATCCTCCGTACAACTGGGGCTATGATCCGGTGCACTATCTTGCGCCGGAGGGCGCCTATGCGATCAACCCGGACCACCGCGTGCGGGAATACCGGACGATGGTGGAGGGTCTGCACAGGGCAGGCCTGAGGATGGTCCAGGACGTAGTGTTCAACCACACGAATGCAGCGGGAGAGTCGCCGAATTCGAACCTGGATGAAGTGGTTCCGGGCTACTATCACAGGCTGGATGCGAATGGCAGCCTGGAGAACGGCTCGTGTTGTCCGGACACGGCACCGGAACACCGGATGATGGAGAAGCTTGTCATCGATACGCTGGTGTTGAATGCGAAGGAATACAAGATCGACGGATTCCGCTTCGACATCATGAGCTTCATGTTCACGTACAACATGGCGAACATCCAGGCTGCTCTGTCCGCGCTGACTCCTGAGAATAGCGGTGTGGATGGATCGAAGATCTATCTCTATGGAGAGGGATTCAACTTCGGAGATACCGTCAACAACCAGATCGGTCCAAACGCCTCGCAGGTGAATCTGTACGGATTCGGAATTGGAACTTTCAACGACCGCATTCGCGACGGCATTCACGGAGGCAGTCCGTTTACGGATGAGCGGGTGCAGGGATTTGCGACGGGGCTGTTCACGGATCCGAGCGCCTACACGTCGTCGACAATGGCGACGAGCGCGCAACAGAGCCAATTGCTGCAATATTCGGATTGGATTCTGATTGGACTGACCGGCAATCTTCGGGACTACACATTTACGGACAACGCCGGAGCAACCGTTACCGGCGCGGAGGTGAATTACAACGGCCAGCCGACGGGATACACGAAGAGCCCGATCGAGGCGATCAACTATGCTTCGGTGCACGATAACCAGGATCTGTTTGACCAGATCCAGTTGAAAGCGAGTTACAGCGATACGATCGCAATGCGCGCGCGCCGGCAGGTGCTGGGCATGAGCCTGGTGACGCTGGGTGAGGGCATCCCGTTCTATCAGGGCGGCGATGATCTGCTGCGGTCGAAGGATATGGATCAGAACAGCTATAACTCCGGCGACTGGTTCAACAAGATCGACTGGAGCGGAAAGACTGCCAACTGGGGAATCGGGCTGCCGATTGCGAGTCAGAATCAGTCGCAATGGTCGATCATGACGCCGCTGCTGAGCAACCCGGCGTATACCCCGCAACCGGCGAATATCGCGTCGACCACGGCGGCGTTCCAGGAATTCCTGAAGATCCGCTACAGTTCGGGACTTTTCCGGATGGCGACGCTGGGTGAGATCCAGCAGAATCTCAAATTCCTGAACACTGGGCCGAACCAGGTTCCGGGATTGATTGTAATGAAGCTGGATGCGAATGGCGGGAACTATGGACCGTACAAGCACATTCTTGTCGTCTTCAATGGGACCAATGGGCAGGTGAATTTCAGCGATCCCAGTTTGCAGGGATTGTCGTTGGCGCTTCACCCGTTCCAGCGGAGCGCGCTCGACCCGGTAGTGCGGCAATCCACATTCAATTCGAAGCAGGGAATGGCGACCGTGCCGGCGCTAACTACGGCGGTCTTTGTAGCTGAAAAGCCATAAGGCAATAAGTTCAACGTCGCGGATGCGAGATGCCGGGTAGATCCTAATGGATCGGCCCGGCATCTATTTGCGTTTGAGGAAGCGCGACGGAACTATTCGGCGGATCGCGCGAAATGCAGAAGCAGATCCTTTGCTTCGCCTACCGCACTGCGCCGGGACCCAAAGGCGCTTGGCTCAGGATGACAAGTCTCGAGACCAGGAAAGTCTTGCGTGGGCTAGCGGCAGAGGGAGTTGGGATCGAGGCCGGGCTTCGGGCGGGGCGGAAGCGGGAGGCCGCGCACGTGCATTATGCCTTCTAGAGAGTCAGGCTGGTCGGGCAGAGATGGGTCAATCGAACTCGCGTAGAACGGATCGTTCTCGGCTTCCTTGAGTGTGATGAAGGTGAAGCCCTTGCTGCGGTAGAGGTCGATGAGACGCGGTAGCATGCGGGCATCGAATGCGCCGACGTGCATGAGCAAGACGTAGGGGATGTCGTGGTTGTAAAGAGTCTTTGCCATTGCGCGGCGGAAGTCGGCGTCGGTGGAGGCCGCTTCGAGGTAGCTGGATTCAAGCTGGGCAATGGCGGCGGTATCGTTTTTGGCGATGCAGCGGGCGTACGGTTCGTTCCACATGTAGTCGCCGAAGCTTATGGTTACGGCGGCGATGCGGTAGCCATGAGCGGCGAGGAATTTGCGGGTATCAGCGCGCTTTTCGGGAGTGTCGCCTTCGGCGAGGAACGGATAGCGGAGCCAGTGCCAGTCGGTGTTGCCTGCGTATTGTTCGAGGGTCGGCTCGTTCTTGAGGACGTCTGCCTCCCATTCAGCGAGCGAACTTGTGTTGAGGTTCATATGTGACCAGGTGTGATTACCGAGGAAGAAGCCGGCATCGCGCCAGTCTTTCAGCATAGGCGCTGAGGCCGGCTCGCGTTCGGTCGCGACCCCATTGACGAAGCCATAGACGGGCGGCATGTGCGCGGCTTTCATGGCGGCGAGGAGTTTGTGGCCGATTTCGATGCGGGTTTCGCCTTGGGGAAGGGAACTGTGGGCGGGGAGGTCGTCCCATGTGAAGGCGATCTGCTGGGCGGCTGCGTGGGTGCAGATCGTGATGAAGAGAAAAATGACAAGGAGCGGCGCACAAAGATTTCTCATCACGTCCATTATGCATTGACGATTGAATCATCGCAGCCAGGTCTCAGAGTCAAGATCGCCCCAGGCGGCGCCGATATCGCCGTAGCGGCCGGCTTCGAGCGTGCCGACGGTGATCGAGGGCGAGCTTGAACGTCCCCTCGTCCCGTAACATCCCCGGCCAGAGCCGGAGCGGTCGACAAGGCGAATAACAGACTTTAGAGATACCAAGCTTCTCAGCATACATTCCTCCTACCCTCGACATGAGCCGCCGCATGTCTTCAGCGCGAGATCTTCTTCTCATAAAGCAATTCAGCGTGGGCAAGGAAAGCGTTCTTACCAACTTTTTTGAACACAGTCAGGGAAGGACGCGGTTTGTGAGCAGGTCGGAAAGTGCTGAGATATCAGGGAATCCCTTATTTAGCCAACGAAAAGGTCGGGGCGCTCGTGTTACGAAAGAGGGCCTCTCTTTCTCGGGCATTTTTTGGCGTGCTCATGGATCACTTGTGCGAATTCCGATCCTTAATGAGTCCGTGCGAGGAGAAATTCAATCGGAAGCCTGCGGGCAGTTATGACGTCACCGGCGATGTCGCGCGCGAGGGTTTCTCCTGACCATCGCAATCCAGTTTACTACCCGGGGTCGCCGGTACTAACAAAGTCATGGTGTCTTCAGTGATATCACCTGCGACATTGCTTGTTCCTGCCCGGCGACAATGTGATCGGAAAGAACCGTGCAGTTAAGTTTATAGGTAAGTCGCATTAACGGCAGTTATAGCGAGCGTAAAAACTACTGTGCAACGACTTTCTCATAAAGATCAACGCGCATCTGCGCAAATCAAGCGATATGCGCTGGGTTCATGACAATGCGAAGTCGACTTGTCGAGACAGTACCTAAGTTAGATAGACCTAATTCCAAGAACTAAAGTTATACAACTCCCCAACAAGGAGCTATGGGAAGAATCACTCCTGAGTTATTGTCCGACTCGTGCGGTATTAGCTCGTTGGTTGTATGGACGCGCTAAGTGAATGACGCAAAACTCGCCATGACTCTGAGGCAATTATGTACGGCAGAGTCAGCACCGCGGGATTCGAGAGGTCGAGCCCAAGTGCACGAAGCAATCAACGGAGGCCAGATTCCCCATGGTGATTCCACAGAATTCTCGTGTTAGCGAGAACAAGCTATATGGTGCACTGCAGACGATCCTTCGCTCCCTCTCGACCGAGGGCAACGGTGTATCACGCGGCGCGCGCGTTCTCTTCGTGTCTGCGGTTCTGCTTTCTCTGCTGCTGAGCGGATGCGGCGGAGGCGGATACGCAGGCGGCGGAATCTCGAGCCTTTCGGCAACGTCATTCACTCTCGATGCGGGCCAATCGATGCCTGTCACCGCCAATCTAAGCGGCAACTATGAAGTGGCGTGGTCGTTTACGGGCGCATCGTGCAGCGGCGCTGCATGCGGAACAGTCTCTTCGGCCGCCGGCACGAGTACAACGTACACTGCGCCATCGGGAATCACCTCTCCGATGCAGGTGACATTGGTCGCTGCAGTCCCGAATACGAAGAGTCAGGAGATTGTAACAATCACTGTCAATCCCGATCCGACGCTAAAGGGTGCGCCGCCTGCGGGCATTGTGGGTTCACCTTACAGCACGAGCATTGTTTCAGCCGGCGGAACGGCGGCGCTTACGATGAGCATGTCAGGCGGGTCGTTGCCTGCGGGCCTCACGTTTAACCCCACGACAGGCGCGATTTCGGGAATGCCGACGACCGCAGGCACATCTACCTTTACAGTCAAGCTGGTCGACTCCAGCGCGGTTCCGTTTGCAGTTACCGCGAATGAGACGATTGTGATTTCGAACCCCGTGTCGCCGCTTACGTTGACGGGCGGTCCCCAGCCGATCGGCGAAGTTGGGATTCCATACACCACGTCGCTGGTTGCAACGGGCGGTGTAACTCCTTATGCGTGGAGCATTGCCTCCGGTACTCTTCCCGCTGGTCTTTCGATCTCACCGACGACGGGCGCTATATCCGGCACACCGACTGCGCAGGGAACGTCCAGTTTCACCTTGCAAGTCCAAGATGCGACGAACGCAGTGGCCACAGCGCCCGCGTCAATCACAATTGTTTCGCCGCTTACGCTTGCGGGCGGACCACAGCCAGAAGGTATAGTAGGTCTGGCGTACTCCACTTCGCTCGTTGCTGCGGGTGGATCAACGCCGTACACGTGGAGCATCGCAACGGGCACCTTGCCACCAGGGCTCAGCATCTCCGCAAGCACGGGGCTGATTGCTGGAATTCCAACTGCGAAGGGTACGTCAAACTTTACAGTCCAGGTGAAGGACAGCCTCGGCGCGAGTGCAAGGGCGGCAGTTTCCATCACGATAAATTCGCCGCTGACATTGACCAATACGCTGCCGAACGGGACCGTTGGCATTGCCTACAGCGCAACCATTGATGCAGCGGGCGGCACCACGCCATACGCCTGCTCGATCGCGGCGGGAACGCTTCCGGCAGGCCTGAGCCTGGTTGGCTGCGCTGTGAGCGGCACACCAACCACGGCGGGTAGTTCGACGGTGACAGCGAAGGTCACCGATTCCAGCACGCCGGCAGAGAGCATCAGCGCCAATGAGACGATCGTCATCGCGCCGACTCCTCTGAATCTGACGAACACGCTTCCGAACGGGACAGTCGGCGTGGCTTACAGCGCGACGATCACTGCGAGCGGCGGAACTTCGCCCTATAGCTGCTCAATTTCAGGGACGCTGCCGCTCGGTCTGTCCCTCACGGGATGCGTTGTCGGCGGTACACCGACAACAGCCGGCAGTTCGATTGTTACCGTCAAAGTCACCGATGCCGGCTCGCCTGCGCAGAATGTCAGCCAGGTGGAGACTATCGTCATCGCGCCTGCAACGCTGGTTTTGACGAGCACGCTTCCCAACGGAACGGTGGGCGTCTCTTACAGCGCCAGCATCACGGCATCGGGGGGAACCACGCCTTATTCTTGTTCCATCACGGGCGGGTTGCCAGGAGGCTTGAGTCTTACGGGCTGCACGGTAAGCGGCACTCCGAGGACGGCAGGTACGGTAACTGTGCTGGTGAAGGTAACGGATGCCGAAAGCCCCGCGCAGAATGCCAGCGCGAACCAGCCTATTACGATTTCGCCGGCCGCACTTTCACTGACGAATACATTGCCGAATGGCACGGTTGGTGTGCCGTACAGTGCGTTGATTGGCGCCACCGGCGGCGTAATGCCGTATTCGTGCTCAATTACCGGCGCATTGCCGGCCGGACTTAACCTGACGGGCTGCACAGTCAGCGGTAATCCCACCACGGCGGGTTCATCGCCGATTACCGTCAAGGTGTCCGACTCTGGAAGCCCGACGCAAAATGCGAGTGCGAATGAAACCATCACCATTGCGCCCGCCGCATTGACGATTACCAGCACATTGCCTGCCGGCACGGTTGGTGTTCCTTATAGCTCAACGATCACCGCGAGTGACGGAACATCGCCGTATTCATGTTCGATCACCGGCACATTGCCTGCCGGTCTTACGCTCACAGGTTGCACGGTCAGCGGAACTCCAACCGCAGCCGGCTCATCGCCAGTGACTGTCAAGGTGACGGATTCAGGGAGCCCAACTCAGAATGCCAGTTCAAACCAGACCATTGTCGTCGCTCCTGCAACGCTTGTGCTAACCGGTACGCTGCCGAATGGAACGGTCGGCAAATCCTACAGCGCAACGATCACAGCAAGTGGTGGAACAACGCCTTATACGTGTTCGATTACTGGCGCTCTTCCTGCAGGTCTTACTCAAACTGGATGCACTGTGAGCGGCACGCCGACTACTGCAGGCTCATCGCCCATTACGGTAAAGGTTACGGACGCGGGCAGCCCGGCGCAGAATGTTAGCGCCAATGAAACCATCGTGATTAATCCCGCGCCTTTGACCATCACAAGCTCACTGCCCAATGGCACGGTGGGAAGCAGCTATAGTTCGACCATCACCGCGTCGGGTGGCACTTCGCCATACACCTGCTCGATTGTGGGAACCTTGCCGGCGGGTCTGATTCTCAGCGGCTGCACAGTAAGTGGTACGCCTACTTCGGCAGGCAATTCGTCCGCCACTGTCATGGTGACAGATTCGGGCAGCCCGGCGCAAAATGCCAGCCAGAATGAAACGATCGTCATTAATCCCGCACCTCTTTCGCTCACGACATCGGCGCTGCCTGATGGTACCGTGAACGTACCTTACGGCGCGACCATCGGTGTAAGTGGCGGCGCATCTCCATACAGCTGCACCATTACGTCGGGCACGCTGCCTGCCGGTCTCAGCATTAGCGGGTGCACAGTGAGCGGCACCCCAACCGCTGCCGGCAGTTCGACTGTGACGGTGAAGGTGACGGACTCTGGCTCGCCGACACAAACAACGTCGGGACCAGAAACCATCGTGATCGATCCGGCGGCGCTTGCGCTTACGAATACATTGCCGGACGGCACGGTAGGAGTGGTGTACAGTGCAACGATCGATGCGAGCGGTGGAACCACGCCGTACAGTTGCTCGATTACGTCGGGGACATTACCCACGGGGCTCACGCTCACCGGCTGCACCGTGGGCGGCACTCCAACAGCGCCAGGAACTTCGAACATCACGGTCAAAGTCACGGATTCCGGCAATCCGAACAAAACTGTCTCGGGTCTGGAAAGCATTACCATTCAACCCTCCGGCACACTGAGCTTGACTGGGACATTGCCGATCGCGACCGTCAACGTCCCTTATTCGTACACGCTGAAGGCAACAGGTGGAACGCCGCCTTACACCTATGCAGTGACGGCGGGTTCGCTGCCTCCGGGGATTACGCTGCAGTCTGACGGAATCATTAGCGGCACGCCTACCACACCGGGAGCGAGCAGCTTTACTGCAACAGTCACCGACAGCGTGTCAGCAACTGCGTCGCTTCCGCTCATCCTGCTTGTCGAATACCCAACGACGCCCTACGACGGGGAATTGACAGGGCCCTATGCGTATCTCTTCCAGGGATACGATGACGTGCTCGCCGGCGTACTGGCGTATCAGACCGCTAGCGTGGGCAGCTTTACTGCGGACGGTACAGGGGGGATCAACCAGGGTGAACTCGATGCAAACCATCAATCGGCGAATCCAAGCGGTACGACCGTGGCTTCACAGAGCTTCTTCGGCACTTACGAGATCAACTCCGATAGCCGCGGCCTGATCACGATCACGACGCTGAATCCTGATGGCACGACGGACCAGACGTTTACCTATGCCATTTCCCTCAAGTCGCCGGTTTCTCCGGCAACCGTTTCTACACAGGGCAGCCTTATCGAGTTTGATGATAATCAGCTCGTCGGGACGAAGGGCTCCGGTCAACTGCTGGCTCAAACTACGGCGTCATTCTCCGCGGGATTGAAGGGCAGCTATGCCTTCGGCCTCTCGGGCGACACGCCTTGTCTGATTTCATGCACTGTGGGCGTGGCTTCCGGTCCCGTGGCAACCGTTGGAGTGTTTAGGACCGACGGCGCCGGCAACCTTACCGCAGGCACCGCGGATACGAACATTGCCAGCTTGAATTTTGCCAATGCGCCGCTCAGCGGAACCTACGAGACCGCCGATCAAAACGGACGCCTGCAGTTAGCGATGACCAACTCGAGTATCTCTGACGGTCTTTATCCAACCGACTTTGCGGTCTACATCGTAAATGCGAACGAGGCATTCGTTCTGTCGATCGACAAGCACTCGGATTACACGCTGCTTGCCGGAACCGCACAGCTGCAGACACAGGCAAGCTTCTCAAATGCATCGATGGACAGCGCATTTATCGGTTACGAGAATGCGCAGTCGAATCCCGGGCTGCTGGGCGCGACGCTGCAGGATGTTCTCAACTACTCCACGGCAACTGTATTCCGCGCAAGCGGCAATGGAGCCGGCACGTGCAACACGACTAACGTTGACAGCGGCGGCTTGACAGGTCTGGTTGACAGCCTCACCGGCCTGTCGAACTCGAACAAGAACAACTTACTCGAGGCCCTGCTAGGCTCCTATGGAGCAACGGGAACTTCATCCTGCCCGATCAGCTCGACGGGTCGGGGAACCTTGGCCTATCCCAACCACTCTGGTTCCATCTCGATTCTGCTTAGCCTGCTGGGCTTGCCGACTGGACCGCCGGACGCTCGTGTTTTCTACCTTGTGTCGCCGAATAATGGCTACTTCCTGGAGACGGGGTACGCAGGTCTCGGCCAATTCGAGCCGCAAACCGGTGCACCGTTCTCGCTCGGGACGCTCAAGGGCACCTATGTTGAGCAAACTATCCCGGCCAGCTCATTGGCCAGCATCAACACTTCCGGCTACTTCATCGCGGATGGCGCCGGCAACACAACTTACACGCTTGACGAAAACGTCGGAGTGGGGACGCTGAATGTCCTTCAACTCGGCACAACCGCAACAACCACTTACAGCCTGTCAGATCCGAATAACAATGTGACCGCTGCAACCGCGGGCCGATATGTGCTTGCAGACGGAACCACGGTGATTTACGCGATCTCCCCTGGCAGATTCGTAGTGGTCGATACGAATCCACTTACGACGTCCCCGGGGGTTTCGTTGTTGTATTGAACCGCGAAGCTTTCACAGAAATGGATTTGAGAATCGACGGGAGATAAGTAGATGAAACCAGTTATCACATTGAGTTTGGCTCTGACGTTGATGGGCGTGTCGGTGGCAACGGGACAACAGACAGTGTTTGCGGGGTCTGGGCCTGCGCGGAATGGTTCGCATCTGGATCTGGCGATTGGCTACAACCTTGTGAGAGCAAATGCGCCTCCGGCAGATTGCGGGTGCTTCACGATGAACGGCGGCTACGTGGCCGGCCAAGCGAACCTTAGCCCGTGGCTGGGGGTCGTCGGCGAATTCTCTGGTGGCCACGCAACCAACATCAGCTCACTTGGCCAGGACTTGACGCTGAGCACGTACCTTGCGGGCCCGCGGGTTTCATTTAACCACTATCGCTATTCGCCCTTCGGTGAGTTTCTAGCCGGGGGTGCGCATGGCGGAGATTCGTATTTCCCTACGAGCACGAAGGCCGTAACGAGCGCCGGCAGCTTTGCCTATGCGGTAGGCGGCGGGTTCGATTGGAACTGGAGCGAGCGGTTTGGCCTACGGGTGTTTGATGCGCGTTTCCTGCACACGTCGCTGCCGAACGGAGCGAACGGGACGCAGCGACAGATACAGATTACGTCGGGGCTCGTGATGCATTTCGGCGGGTCAGGACCTGCGCAGAGTTTCGAGCGGGTAGCGACGGCGAAGGAACCGAAGAGAATCACTCTCCAATGCTCCACGATTGACCAATTGGTTGCGACAGGTCAACCCGTTCACATCTCGGCTGAGGCTTCAGTCGATCCGGATATCTTCCCGCTTAGTTATGACTGGACAACAAGCGGAGGGCATGTGAGGGGTTTCGGCAATGCAATTACGGTGGAAACAGCCAGTTTGCGACCCGGAACCTACGAAGTGGACGGACACGCCTTTTTGAATTCCGATCCCTCCAATGCATCCAGTTGCAAAGTCGCGTTCCAGGTTACGAGAGCGAACGAAACACAAGACCAGATGATGATGACCAAGCTCGAGGCGCCTCCTGGTGAGGGCGGAAGTGACCGCATCGCTCACGATCACCTCGAGGACCTGTTCTTCAATTACGATCAATCTGATTTGAGACCCGATGCGGCCAACGCCGTGGTTGACGATGCCGCCTACTTGATTGCGCATCCCGAGATCAAACTCACAATCGCTGGATATGCCGACGAGCGCGGTTCGGCGGAATACAACATTGCGCTTGGCATGCAAAGGGCGGTTGCCACGCGCGACGCGCTTGTCGCAGGGGGTGTAGCTATTGAAAGGATTCAGGTCATCAGTTACGGAAAAGAACGGTCTTTCTGTTCGGATGACACTGATAATTGCTATCAGCTCAACCGGCGCGCCCAACTTGTACCCGGCGGAGAATAGGCGGCGAATCGGTGGAACTGCACGACGCAACCTGGGATGCACGGCTCCGTCAGCCACCGCGAGCTTCCGGGGGAGGACTAGCCGGAATAACAGATGGAGAGTGCTTTTGTACCCGAAATCTGCGATGAGTGCTCACAGGAAAGCTAATGCGACGCCGTTCAGCGCCAGCGCGTTGGCTTCTCCTCACCCATATGCGAAAGAAAACTTGATAGAGATTACGCACTGCGGTTGACATCGCGCGTGATATCACCGGTGTCATAAAACCGTGAGTTAGCCGCAGGGATATCCCCGATGATACTAATGAATCGATGAGCAGTAAGACAGAGTTATAGGGGATTCCCTGATAACTAAAGACAAGGCAACTTGCAGAGATGGTTGGAGTTATTCGCCTATCTCACACCTATGTCGTATTTAAACAATGAGTGCGTCATGTGATTCTTGTTCTAGCGATCCCCGCGAATCGCATCTTTGTTTCCCCATCCGTTAGCTTGATCTGATTTGTTGGAAGCATGGGACCCTGGAACGGAAAGGTAAATCCGCCAGATGGGTTTCTTAGAAGCAATCAGGAAATACGGAAGGAGAAGAATCTCCACAATTGGCGAACCGTTCTTGAGCTCATGTTGTGCCTGCTCGAAGTGAGACACGAAGACGGTGGAGATTCGACCAGACCGCTATGAAGAACATTCGAATCGGAGAGGAGGAGAGTGGAGCGATTCTCGCGGTGACGGCGCTATGCCTCGTCCTCTTTCTTTCGATTCTTGGCTTCGGCGTGGATGTTGGGCACTTGCTCTTCGTCAAGCGAACCATGCAGAGCGCTGTCGATGCCGCAGCGCTTGCGGCGGCGCTCGAGGCACGAGGCTGTAACGGAACCTCTGCCTGCACAGCTATGCAGGCTGCCGCCGAGAATGCGCTCACCGAGAATGGGTTTACTGCGACGACCGTGCTTACCAATTGCACCGGAACCGCGGGAACAGGCGTTACGTTGACTCTCAACAATCCGCCATGCGCCATATCGAGCGACCCCAACAGTGGCAAAACAAACTACGCAGAAGCGATGATATCCGAACCCGTTCCGACTTATTTTGCAAGCTTGATGGGGCTTCATAGTGTCACGATAACTACAAGGGCGGAGGCGGCCCGTGGGCTCGGCGGCCCGTGCATCTATGCCCTCAACCCGACAGGGCCCGCGATTACCATATTGGCTGGAATCATCGTGAAGTCCCGCTGCCCGATCGTGGATGAATCGACGTCTTCTAATGCACTGTCTTGCGTGATCGGGGCTTTCCTTTACGCACCTCGGATCAGCGTCTCTGGAGGATCGCAGAGCCTTCTGTGCCTGGCTGCTTCCCAGCCGCAAACCTACGTGCCTGCCCCGGTACCTGCCGATCCTCTTGCATACCTTCCGGCGCCTTCAACAGCCAATAATGCCTGTGGGACGAGTACATCTTCGCCCTACACGGGCTCGTCCTCTCCGGTGAACATTACGCTGGGGGGAAATGTTGTTTTTAACCCGGGCGTCTACTGTGGGGGTATTTCAATTACGGCTGCACTTCTCTCCAACATCAAATTCAATCCAGGCACCTACATCCTGAAGGACAGCACAGGAATACTGGGAACAACCCAAGGTGGCTTGAACATAACGCTTAATGAATTGACTTCGATCACGGGAACCGGTGTGACGTTCTATAACGAGGGATCGCAAGGAAGTCTCATGGTTGTCGAGCCGGTGTCAGGTGGATCGCTGCTTAGCCTTAGCAATGTGTCGTTGGCTGCTCCGACCACGGGAACGTATGCGGGGATATTGTTTTTCCAGGCGCACGGATCTACCCCCACGGCTGTATTCGTCGCAAACCTCATCGACAATAGCAAGCTCGAAGGGGCGATTTATCTACCGGATGCCGATGTGAGCTACGGAGTCAGTGCCATCTCGTCGGCATACAACATCCTGGTTGCAAAGGACATTCATCTTAATGCAGCGGTGGGGAGTGTGTTCGGCAACGACTATTCATCTTTGTCAGACGGATCCCCGCTCAACGGCAACAACGTATCTCTCGTGCAATAAGCGCGAGTGAGTGTATGGAGCTATATGAAAAGCTTGAGATCATTTTGCCGGCGTAGCTGCGGTGAGAGTGAGGGCTCGAGTTTTGTCGAGCTGGCAATTGTGCTTCCCATGTTTCTATTGATGTTGGTCCCGGCCGTCGATGTTGGACGAGCTCTCTATGCGGCGATCGAGGTTTCATCGGCGGCCGAAGCGGGGGCAACGTATGGCGTGCAGAATCCTGGCGATATTGCCGGGATGGAGAGCGCGTCGACAGGCGGCGCATCGAACCTGTCGGGAGTTACGGCTACAGCAACGTATGGTTGCGAGTGTTCCGATGGCAGCTCGGCGGTTGCCCTTTGCACTTCAACGCCCACCTGCACATACAACTATGTAACCTACATCGATGTGGTCGCCACGGCTCCCTATGTGACGACCTTCAAGTACCCGGGTCTTCCATCGTCCACGAGTATTACCCGCGAGACAAGGATGCGAGTTGGCGGTGATTGAGATGAGGAGGGAAGCGGGAAGTGCCTCAACTAAAAGTCGAGTGCAGGAGATGGAAGTGCCGATTGATTTCCTGGTTCGTCTGGCATTGGATGATGGCGGCACCGAGATCGTCGAGTTCGCCTTCAGCATTTGCGTATGGATGATGGGAGCCTTCCTCGTCATGTACGGTTCTTTTGCTCTTTATGCAGCGCACTTCGTCGCAAACGCGGCAGAAGAGGCAGCTCGGTTTGCGATTGTGCGCGGTTCCAGCTGGAATGGCGCGTCTTGCTCGTCGAACTTGCTGGACTGCACGGCATCGAGCACGGACATCAAGAACTATGTTGTAAGGATGCTGCCTCCCGGCCTTTCATCCTCGAATCTCACGGTGTCGACTTCGTGGCCCGGCACAACCTCAACTGGCGGGACATGCGACTCGGAAGACGGTACTAATAGCCCCAATTGTGTTGTGCAGGTTACGGTTGGTTACAATTTCGAGTTTCCGTTGCCTTTCTTTGCCCAGAGCGCATTGCCTCTATCGAGTAGCTCATCGATGACGATCTTCCAGTAGGATCGGCGAGGGCAAATGTGCTTTAGAAAATCCTATTTACGACCTTTGGAAACGTTTCCGAGATCCGTCCTCCTCCGTCCGGAAGGTGAGGAAAACCGAGAACTTGAACTTGCGTGATAGCGTTTACACTTCCTCTTCGAACAGAGAATTTAGTTATTGGGAACGTTGCGAGGCAGCAATTCAAATTCCTATTGACATCGATCTTGCCGCTGAATAACATAGCCCTCCGAACCAGTAAAGCGTTTTAGCCTGCTGCCAACTGATCTCAGTATGCTTCCCCGGGTCCCCGAAGACTGAGTCAAGTTCTGATCACTTGTCGTTTAAATGCCGGAGGCGTCCCTAGTGATTCGTCTGGAATTTCGAAACGAATTCAGGCTCTGAAACGCGGGGCGGAGGGTATTTCCGTCCCATCTCGTTCACTTGCAACCCGGGATATGCAATCGCTCAGAACGGCGACTCAAGTAATGGTCGTCTCGAGCGCAGAAAAAGCGGGATTAACACCGCGGCGCAATGTGAGTGGCTCCAACCGCACTTGGACGCGGCGCCATAAGAAATGGAAAACCAACTTTAATGGAGAGTGATGCATGAAAGTGAATTTAGCGACACTTGCGAAATACAGATTACTTCTGTTCTCGCTCGTTCTGCTTCTCACCAGCTTGGCAGGACAAGCCCAGCAGAATTCAACAATAACGGGGACAGTCCTTGATAAGAACGGAGCAGCAGTTCCGGGCGCCGAAGTAACTCTCACGCAACAGCAGACAGGCTTCGTTTCCAAGGCCGTCAGCAATGACAGCGGCAACTTCACGTTCAATGGATTGAATGTGGGAACATATGATCTCAAAGCAACAGCAAAGGGCTTTGATGCATATGTCGAAAAGGGAATTGTCGTAAATGTCTCGCAGACGACCCGCGTCGACGCGACGCTGACTGTCGGCAGCGTGGACCAAACGGTAACTGTGCAATCGGATGTTCTCACCGTGCAAACGGACTCGAACGTGGTGAGTACGCTTGTCAGCGAAGAACAGATCACGGAAATCGCGACGGAGAACCGGAATTTCGCTTCACTTGTGGCGCTTGGACTAGGCGTCAGTTCGACTCTTCCGGATAACAACACGCCGACCTCTGTAGGCGCCAGCTCAAACATCAGCGTGAACGGTCTTCGCCAGAGCCATAACATCTGGTTGATCGACGGTGGCGAAGCGGATGACCGCGGCGGCGCCGGCGGCATCAGCATTCTGCCCTCTCAGGATGCAATCGCGCAGCTGGAAACTCTTTCCTCCAACTATCCACCGGACTACGGCATCTCCTCGGGCGCCACAATCAGCCTCTCACTCAAGAGCGGCACCCAGAATTTCCACGGTGAAGCGTGGGAGTTCAACCGCAACACCGCATTCAATGCAAACAGCTGGCAGAACAAAAACACGTCGGGAACGCCTACTGCCCGTGCGAAGCTCAACTACAACATCTTCGGCGTCAATGCAGGCGGCCCACTTTTCATCCCCGGTCTTTACAACAAAGACAGGAAGAAAACGTTCTTCTTCTGGAATGAAGAATGGCGCAAGCTGATTCAGGGCAACCCCCCGAATCTCCAAAATGACTTGCCTGCCGCAGACTTCCCGACGGCAGGTCAAAACCTGGCGTATGTCTCGCCTAAATTCGCCAGTTCACCTGTTGTCCTGAAGGTCCCGACTGTCGGCGATCCTGCATGGGCAGCGAAGTTAGCGGCCAATTGCCCAACCTGTGTACAAGGCCAGCCTTTTCCCGGTGGTGTGATTCCGGCGGGCTTGTTTGACGCCAACGCGGTTACATACCTGAATTCCGGAATTGTGCCCAAGCCAAACACGGCTAACGACCAGTTCCTTGGGCAGGCAAGTCTCCCGATCAACGTGCGCGACGATGTTGTGCGCGTAGATCATCGCATCAACGACAAGTACCAAATCCTGGCCCACTACCTGCACGACTCCGTTTCGCAGGCATTCCCTGCGCCAATGGTAGGTTGGTCCACCGGCAGCTGGCCGACGATCACCAGCACCCTCAACAACCCTTCAAACAGCGGCGCCGTCAAGCTGACTGCGACCATCAGCCCCACTCTGCTGGTGGAAGCAAGCATGAACTATGACGGCAACATCATCGACATCGTGAACAGTCCCAAGGGCAACTTGCCATCGGGCTTCACGGTGAACAAGTTCTTCAATAACGGGGCAAAGGCCGCACCAAGCATGCAATGGAACGGCGTCTATGGCGGCGTGCAGGAGAATCCAGGATCGGCTCCGTGGCACAATGCAGCTGAAGACCTCGAGCCCAAGGTGGACGTCTCGTACACCATGGGCAAGCACGCCCTGAAGTTTGGCGCGAGCTACAACCGCTACACCAAAAACCAGAAGCTCTTCCTCAATGCAGAAGGCAGCTACGCGTTCTCGGGCGCAACCGGCGACTCCTTCATGGACATGTTGCTTGGCTTGTCCTCAAGCTATTCCGAATCACAGGCCGCGCCGATCCGCCACTACGTGAACCAGACGCCGTCGGTCTATGCGATGGATACCTGGAAAGTAACGCCTCGCCTCAGCCTGCAGCTCGGTCTTCGCTATGACGCGCTGCCGTTTGCGTGGGAGCGTTCCAACCAGGTTGCCAACTTCGATCCTGCGACTTACCTCACTGGCCAGGCTCCCACATGGCTAGTCAGCGGAGCCATGGATCCTAACGGTCCAGGATTCCAGGTTGTCAATGGAGCACCGTTCTATTTGAATGGGGTTCACCTTGCTGGTCAAAACGGAACACCCGCCGGACTTGTCAAGACCGACTACGACACACTGCAACCCCGCGTCGGCTTTTCCGAAGACCTCTTTGGCAACGGCAAGACCGTGTTGCGCGGCGGCTTTGGAACCTTTTACGAACGGCTCCAGGGGAACGACATCTACGATGTTGCCACCGCTGCGCCGTTTGCCAACACCCCTTCGGCCAACACCGTGTACCTTAGCGATCCTCACATCAGCTATGTGACGGGCGCGGCGGCGGCCACACCTATCTTCGCCCAGGGAAGCACCACTCTTGCCCAGAACTTCAAGGCGCCCGCAGTTGCCCAGTTCAGCCTTGGCGTTCAGGACCAGGTGGCTCAGTCGGTAATACTCGTTGTTCAGTATGTAGGCAATCTCGCCTGGCATCAGAACATTCGCCGGAACATCAACAACTACTCGTTGAACACTCCTCTCCTCGTTGGCAACAATCCTGCCTTCGACGTCAACGGCGGACCCGTCACCGACTATCTCAAGTACTCCAGGGCTAACGCCGGTGACCCGAACAACAACTCAGGTACGAATCCGAACCACGCGAACATCCCCATCCCAGACCAGATGCGTGTTTACGATGGCTTCGGCGGCATTACGGAGCAGGAAAACAACACCAACGGAAACTACAACGGTTTCCAGACCGGACTGCGTATTCAGAACCGTTGGGGACTCAGCGGTGAAGTCGATTACACGTACTCGCATGAGATCGACATCACCAGCACTGACGACTCGGGCATTGACAATCCCTTCAACATTAAGTACATGAAGGGATCCGGCGGCTTCGACCGGCGCCAGATTCTCAGCATGAACTACATCTACAAACTGCCAATCTTCAGGCAGGCAGGCTTCGCTCACTCGGTCCTTGGCGGATGGGAACTTGCGGGAACGATCATCGATGAAACCGGCGTTCCTACAACCCCTCGCATCTCGCTCAACTACGATACGATTGGCCTCGGCGGGGGTTATACCAACCGTCCGAATCAATCGGCCAAGTCGAAGAAGCTGGGGGGCATCAAGACTGCGTTTGACACGTCTGTCTTCAGCAACCCACTCCCGGCATGGGCTGGCGGCCCCAACCAGGGCTTCGGCAGCGCGGGCAAGGATGCCCTCCCGGGCCCGAACCGCGTGAATTTCACCACCTCGCTGTACAAGTCGTTCGCGTTCACCGAAAGGGCTCACTTCGAGTTCCGTGCGGAGTCGTTCAACACCTTCAACCACACCGAACCGAACGGAGTCGGCAACACGCTCGGCAACTCAAATTTCGGAACCGTAACCTCTTTCTACGATCCCCGCGCACTCGAGTTGGGCGGCAAGTTCATCTTCTAACCATAACCAGACAACCAAAGCGCGGCAGGTTATCCTGCCGCGCTTTGCATTTTGCGCGTAAATTTGAAGAATGGATTCGATTCGCCTGTGATGTCGATGGGAGACAGAACCTGCTTCAGACTTGTACTGGCCACTCTCGTCGCGATGGCACTCACGATCTTGCCCATGCACATAGGAGCGCAGGAACAAGATCGGGGGCAAATGCGCTCGAAAGCCATGGCCCTCGAACAACAGGGATTGAATGCGGAAGCGGAGCAGATTTGGAATGCTATCGCCAAGGCTGATCCGCTGGATGCCGAGGCCTTTGCGCATCTTGGATTGCTTGAGGCCCGTCAGGAACAGTTCGAATCTGCGATTGACGATTATCGCAAGGCAATGGCAATTAATCCCGACCTGCCAGGCTTGCAGATGAACCTCGGACTGGCGCTATTCAAAGTTGCCCAATTTCCTGACGCCATCAAATTGTTCACGTCCGAGATCACGAAGCACCCGGGCGATCCTCGTCTCACCATCCTGCTGGGTATGGCGCACTATGGAATGAAGGACTACCTGGTCGCAATCCCATATTTGAAACGGGCGACTGAGAGTGATCTCCAAAGTATTCCTCTGCGACTGGCCCTGGCGCATAGCTGCATGCGAAGCAAGCAATATCAGTGCGTTCTGAATGTGCACGAGGAGATGCTCGCGCTGGAGCCTCCCTCAGCCGAGGCGGACATGCTGGCCGGCGAAGCCCTCGATCAAATGGGCGATAGCGCGGGCGCGATCAAGGAATTGAGGGCCGCCGTGGTAGCGGATCCAAATCAGCCGAACGTACATTTTGGGCTCGGCTATCTCTTATGGACCGAGAGTAATTGGCCGGAAGCAGCCAATGAATTCCAGTTGGAGCTTCAGAATGATCCGGGACATCCGAAAGCCGGGATCTATCTTGCTGATTCGTTGGTTGAGCAGAGTGAATTCGCAAAGGCACTCCCTGAATTGGAGAAGCTCGTCGCCAGCCATAAGACGGACCCAATTGTGCATCTGGATTTAGGCATGATCAACGGGCACAGCGGGCGGACCGATGATGCGATTCAAGAACTCAGGATGGCAGAACAACTTGATCCCGAGGAGCAGAAAATCCACATTCAGATAGCCAAGCTATATCACTCCGTTGGAAAAGAACAGGAAGCGAATGCTGAACTCGAAAAGGCAAGGAGATTGCCACAGGGAAGGTCACGCGTCTCTCGACGAAATCATCGACGCTATTGAGGCTCCAACTCCCTGAGGGTTTTAAGACAAGCGCCACTAAGCCGCATCTTAAGGATGATGGGCATTGCCTTTCGCGGGTATCCGAACGTCTGCATAAACTTTTATCCAATGGTTGCGCATCCTGGCGTGTACCACCTGACCCGCTGTTTGAGAGACGATCACATTGGTTTCCTCGATCGGCATATGACAGTCAATGCATTTGTTCGTATATCTTGTACCCATCTTTTTGGACATACCGCAGCTTTGCCAGTTATGACAACTGAGGCATTTAGCCGAATAGGATTCGAGCGACTGTCCGGTGGTGTGGACATCGTGGCAAGTTGAACAGGTCATTTGCTCCGATGATCGATAGCATTTACTACGCTGAAGCAAGCCCACTTGATTGCCATGGACATCCGGATGTTCTACATCGGGAGACGGAAGCGGTTTGAAGTATTCACTCAGCGGTCGACCCGGAGTGTAGGAGAAGGCAGGCGCCAGAGCTTCTCGCTGAATTCCGTTATGACATTCGGCACACAATTCAACCTGCAAGTTTCGCGTAAACCTTGCGGGATTCAGGATCAACGGCCGTTTTGCCACCGTTTCATGGTGCATTTCTTGTTGAACATGATCTGCTCCCGGGCCGTGACAGTTTTCGCAGGAGATGCCCGGTACCAGGCTTTTTCGGTCATATCGATTGGTTGCGGGGTCGGTGGAAAGGGCTCGAATGTACGTCGCGTGACACTCAAGGCAGGCCGGATTTACGGGACGCGAAAAATCTGCGGTGCCGTCAATATAACCGGGGCTGTTGATCCATCGATGGCCGTCGCTCCAATAACTAACCGGTAACTCAAATAGTCGGTCACGTTGCCAGTACAGGTATGTCTGACCTCGCACTCCGGAACCGGTTACGAGATCGATGCGCTCCGATCTTTGATAAACTTGCGAGCCCCATCCACTTCGCGCCGTTTCAAAGAGACCATCCTTCTTCGAGTCCATTCGAAATTGAAGACCCGGCTCCGCGGACCGTGTGGGATCAACGATAATCAGGTTATTGGCGCCGTTTTGAAATGACCCATGGACCGAATCAGTCGTCGCCAGTTGGGAGGTCAGGTGATGAGGAGTGTGCTGGTAGTTTTGAGCTAAATCTCTGTGACACTTCTGGCAACTCGCATCGCCAACATAGTTGGCTCGATCCGTCCCCGATTGACTTTCTTTCGGAGAATCGATGGCAACCGCCGATCGCAGGAGAAAGAATCCAGCCAAAATGGGAAGAGCGACAATTCTGGCTCGGAACATTCTACGCGGCCCCCACTTGATGATATTGAGTACCGCAGGAATACCGCGCAACCACTAATTCTGATTCCTGGCAGCAGCTGCTGCTTCCTGATTCATTAACACCTTCAGGCTCCGGGCCAGTTTCTCGATCTCTTGAGCCTTTTTGAGCACGGTGAGGGAGAGACTCTCCTTATAGGTCTTGGCTACTTCGGCTCTTAGTTCGGCGGAGAGCTGATATAGCTTTTTTGTATCGGTTTCAATCTGGGCCTGTCTTATTTCTTCGGGTGTGGCGGAGTGGGGAAGTTCTGTATTTGCGTCAACTGTTGGGGTCGGATTTGTCGCGGGGGTGCCTGGAATCGTTTGAGGCTTCGGCGCGGTTGAGGTTGGGTTGGCTGGATTGGACTGGGAGAGCGCAGGGACGGAAAATGACAGGAGTACAAGGAGGAAGGTCGAGTAGATCAGCTCCCGGTTTTTGAGAGACCTCGACATGGAAGATTTCCTCAGATGGCAGCGGCAAGATACGGGGGACAATTGTTGGAAAGACCGTGCTATTGGACTTTCATTTTTTCCTGTACGCTTTGCGCAAGCTTTTCGATCTTTGCTGCCTTGGCAGCGTTGGAAGGCGTTGCCATGGATTTCTTGTCGGTTAGGATCTGCTGCTGCAACTGTTGAGCCAGCAATAATATCTGGTTGGATTCGAGCCAAATCTCTCGAGCACGAAGCTGGTTTTGGATGGAGATTACATCGATCTTCTTTTGATCCGAGGGATTATCGTTATATTCCTGCGTCAAGTCGGGTGGACGGGGAGTCGGATTTGGGATGATCACGTGAGGAGGAGGCGAGTTCTGTGGAGTCTGCCCAAGGGCCGGTGCGGGGCCTAGAATGAGGATAAACAGAGAGCACCCTATTGTGCCGGCACCTGCAAATGAACCTCGCATACATCTCCTTCAATCAAGTGCAATATAAACAGAGATTCGCATTCTCGGTCCAGACATTTCTTGCATGCAAGACGCCGATATGACGACGGGATTAGCGGTCTCTTTCGCGCGCGTCAACGGCCGTCCTTTGCCGGGCCGACCCCGCAACAGTCCGGCAGAGACACTTTCCCCTATTTGAGCCGTTCGAGATGTGGCATGATTACGCCGGAGGTATCCCGTGTACAAAATGCGATGTTTCGTCTTTGCCGTAATGGCAATTGCTCCGCTGACTCTGCTCGGACAGGAGAAGCCGCAAGCGCCGGCAGCTCCGCCCGCAAATCCGATTACCCTAAGCGAAAAAGGTCTCTATTCCTTCTTGAGCAGTGCGGTTGTCCGCGCGGCTCAGAAGATGCCTGAAGAAAACTATTCCTTCAAGCCGACCCCGGAGGTTCGCAGTTTCGGCCAGCTGGTTGGCCACGTGGCCGATGCCAACTACATGTTCTGCTCGCAGGCCACCGGCGATGCGAATCCGTCGAAGGATATTGAGAAAACCAAGACGTCCAAAGCTGATCTCGTCGCCGCGGTCAAAGACGCAGTCGCATACTGCACCAAGTCTTTCGACAGCATGACGGATGCCAAGGGCAGTGAAATGGTGAAGCTCTTCAACTTCAACCTGGCAAGGATCACTTTGTTCTCGCTGAATACGGCACACACGGATGAGCATTATGGAAACATGGTCACCTACATGCGGCTGAAAGGGATTGTGCCGCCGACCAGCGAAAGCCAGCCTGCGCAAGCACCAAAGCCAACTCAATAGCGGGCTTGCCACCAATCCCGACGGCGAATGTCCGGCGGGTGACAACCACGTCGGACACGGCAGAGCTTGTGAGTCTGCCGTGCCCGATGCGATCTCTACTCCTTATCTGGTCCGGATTTGGGCTCTGGATTAACGGCTGGAATGTTCCGGTCGCGCACGAGCTTATTGAATTCCGGAATTCCTTTGGTGTCGATTTCATGCAGGTGATCGATTTCCACCTGTAACTTGGCGGAGAGTTGATCGAAGACCGCTTGCGCTTGAGAGGTCGGTGCAATATCCGTCATGTCCACACCGCCGCCAACCGAAGCGATCTTGTTGTTGAGCTTGATGGGGAAGTTGAGCGCGTCTTCGCCTGCCTTGAGCTTGGTCTGGTAGATGTTCTCTTCGATGGCAGTGAGTTGCTCGGTCAGCTTTTTGGCGCTGGCGCTTACCTCGCTGTCTGAGGCCTTGAGATAGGGCTTGAGCTGGTCCTTCATCGCACGAATGCGAACAACGCTGCTGTTTGCCTCGGAAACCCGGTCACGAATCTTGAGGCCGAACGCCAACTGTTCCTCAAACTGTTCCGGAGTCGTCGGGGTTCGCGGATCCTTTACGATTGAGAGTTTCTCCGACTCCGTTTTACCGTCAACCACCAACTCTACTTTATAGTCTCCAGGAATGGCCCTGGGACCATCCAGCCTTCCGTCCCACATAAGAAGGCCGGGGAAGCCGGTGGACTTCTCGATAGCGAAGGTCCCACACATAGCGATTCAGCCCCTCCTTGGCGGGAGCGAGGCTGTTGTCGCGCGGTCTCTCTTCCTCTGGATCTTCCGCTTCGTCCGCATGAGCGGGGGGTTTGCTGGAAACCTCCCGAACGAGCTTCCCGGATGCGGTTAAAAAGCGCAGTTTCAGCTCTCCTTTGGGCTTTTCTTTGAGGAAGTAATAGATCGCCGCGCCGTCAGCCGGGTTTTCTCCGGCCAACGGATTTCTGCGTCGTCCGCCGAAACCGCCACCTGCAATTCGGATTGCCCGCTTCACTGGGAAAAGCTTCACAGGAACGTTGCGCTCGAATTTGGACGGTTCGAGCGAACGCACCAGGGGCATGTCATCGAGCACATAGAATCCGCGACCCTGCGTGGCGATGACCATCTCATCGTCACGCTTCTGGAAGGCGATGTCTGTCACCGGCACCGCGGGCAGATCAAGCTGGAAAGGCAGCCATTTTTCGCCGTCATCGTAGGAGATGTAGAGATGTGATTCCGTTCCGGCAAAGAGCAGACCTTTCTGGTTCGGATCCGGGCGGATAGTACGCGTGAAGTCGTTATCGGGAATGCCGTTGACGATTTTCTTCCAGGTCTTGCCGTAGTCGCTTGTCTTCCACAGGAAGGGATGGAAGTCGTCAGAGAGATACATGGTTGCGGCCACATAGGCTGTGCCGGCGTCGAAGGGCGAAGCCGCGATGCAGTTGATGCGTATCCACTCGGGAGCATCTTTGGGGGTTACGTTTTGCCAGTTTTTTCCGTCATCGGTCGTCACATGTATGAGGCCGTCATCGGAGCCAACCCAGATCACACCCGCCTTCACCGCGGACTCATCAACCGTAAAGATCGTGTCGTAGTATTCGACCGCGGTGTTGTCCTTGGTGATCGGGCCACCTGACGGCCCCTGCTTGGTCTTGTCGTTGCGGGTCAGGTCGGGGCTCATCTCTGTCCAGTGCTGGCCTTCATCTGTAGACGCCAGCAGGATATTGCTGCCTGCGTAGAGCCGTTTAGGATTGTTCGGCGAAAACAGCAGGGGGAAACTCCATTGGAAGCGGTATTTCATCGCTTCTACGCCCGACCCCATCGGGTTGTCCGGCCACGCGTTGACGTCGCGCATGGAGCCTGTCTTCGTGTCGAAGCGGGTGAGTAATCCGTCGTATGACCCGGCGTATACGAAGTTGGAGTCAGCCGGATCGGGAGCAATCCATCCGCTCTCGCCTCCGCCGACATCGTGCCAGTCGCGCTCGGTGATTGCGCCGTCATTGCTGCGGCTCAAGGTGCCAACGGTGGAGTTGTCCTGTTGGGCGCCATAAATGTGATACGGAAAGTCGTTGTCCAGTGCGACGCGATAGAACTGCCCGGTAGGCTGGTTATCCTCCGTGCTCCAGCTTTTGCCGCCGTCAAATGTGATCTGGGCTCCGCCGTCGCTGGACTCGATAAAACGGTTGGGATCTTCCGGCGCAATCCACATATCGTGATTGTCTCCATGCTGGTTGCGAATACCCGTAAATGTCTTGCCACCGTCAGTTGATCGGAAGAAGGAGGTGTTGACAGCGTAGACTGTATTTTCGTTTTTGGGGTCGGCAAAAACCTGCGAGTAATACCACGCGCGCTGCTTGATCGAGTTTTCGCCGTTCATCTTCGTCCACGTCGCACCCGCATCATCGGAGCGGAAGATGCCTCCCTCCTGCGCCTCAATCAAAGCCCACACCCGGTCTGGGTTAGCTGGCGAAACCGTGACGCCGATACGTCCCAGGACACCCTTGGGCAATCCCGGATTGTGCGTCAGCTCTTTCCACGTATCGCCGCCGTCGGTCGACTTAAAGATGCCACCGTCGGGACCGCCGCTTTCGAATGTCCAAGGCTTACGCACGACCTGCCAGATGGCAGCGTATAGAACGCGCCCATTTGTCGGATCCATCGCGAGGTCGATCGCGCCAGCCTTGTCGCTCTTGAAGAAAACCTTCTGCCAGGTCTTGCCGCCGTCTTTGGAGCGAAAGACGCCTCGCTCCGCGTTGGGTCCCGCCATGTGGCCAAGAGCGGCTACGTATACGAGATCGGGGTTGGTTGGATCAATGCGAATCTGACCGATCTGCTGCGTGTCTTCAAGTCCCACATGGGTCCAGGTCTTGCCCGCGTCGACCGACTTGTAAACCCCGTCGCCACGGGAGGCGTTGCCGCGGATTGCACTTTCGCCGGTGCCGACGTAGATCACATTGTGATCGGAGGAGGCGACTGCAATCGATCCGATGGAACCGAAATTGATCTGCCCATCCGTGATTGGTTCCCACGTGTGGCCGCCGTTGGTCGTCTTGAAGACGCCGCCACCTGTGCCGCCGAAGTAGTAAACCATGGGCTCACCGGGAACGCCGGTCACAGCGTCGACACGGCCGCCGCGAAAGGGGCCGATCTGGCGGAACTTGAGAGCGGAAAAACCGTCGCCCAGCCAGGATGATTTCGTGGGTTGTTGCTGCTGAGCGAAAGAGGCATGAGCAAGGCCGGCACAGGCACCGGCAATCGCAGCGGAACGCGCGAACGCACGCAGTGAATTGGTGGACTGCAAGCACGAGAAACGAGACATGACTGGGCTCCCGGGATCGAATTCTTCAGACGGCTCTAAGGCTGGCGTTGAGGTTGGTGGGGAAAACAATATAAAGATACATTGGCCGAGCGCATTGTGTGCAGAGTTTATCCCATGGGCCGCGATGAGCTGGTCTTCCGGGAAGACACGGCATCGAGAAACCTCGGGAGATGTTTATACTAATCGATACAATTTGGGTCGCTTTTCAAAGCAGCTCACGCGCCGTAACTCTGTGCCGCAAGTTTACAAACATGACTCTGCTGGATCTTTGCTCATATCTCGGTCTCGGAGCCACAGGCGCGGCCGCTCTTAATCTCCTGATCGGCCTGCTCATTGCATTGCGCTACAGTCCTGTGCGGCATTGGCCGCATCTGCGCCTGAATCTTTTTGCTTTGCATCAGTGGACGGCATATGCCGCCGTTGCACTCACTCTCACTCACCCGCTGGTGTTGCTCTTCCTTGACAAGCCGCGCTTCCGGGTCCTGGACATCCTTGTGCCCATCCATTCGCCCCTGCAGCCGCTCGTCAATGTTGCCGGGGCCCTTGCCCTCTATCTTCTTCTCATTGTCTTCCTCACTTCGCTTCTGCGTTCCCGTATCGGGCGACCGCTCTGGAGGCGATTGCACTACCTGGTCTTTCCGGCAGCGATTCTCCTCTTTGTGCATAGCATCCTTACCGACCCCGACTTGAAAGACGGTCACCCCGATCTTCTTGATGGCGGAAAAGTCTTCGTTGAGATCGCGGCTCTGCTCTGCTTTGCGGCAACGGTACTGAGGATTCGATTGCGCGGGAAGGGGCTTCGGCCAGTTGTTGCCTCGCCTGAGGCTGCTCCCGTTCTCTCGAACCCGGAAACCTAGACTTGCCTCTAACCCGGCGGTCGCCGAGGCGGGACAGAGCGCACTTGAGTTAAAGTTGACCGCATGGGTATGTTTTGCGCAGTCGGCGGAATCGGCGTTGAGCTTGGGTCGCCGCAATTGAAGGAATTGCTTGCGGAGAGCCTTGGGAAACTTGGGCGGCGCGAGCGAGTCCTTGCTGTGCCACCGGACATTACACGGCTGCATTCCCAAGCAGGTGTCCTGACATGTGCGGCCCGGGAACTTCTGGGTGATCGGCTGAAGGCGATCTTGCCGGCAATCGGGACGCATGCGGCAATGACTGCGGAACAGATGGAGTATATGTATCCGGGGGTGCCGCACGAGTTGTTTCACGTACACAATTGGCGGACCGATGTGGAGACGCTGGGCGAGGTTCCGGCGGAGTTCATCCTCGAACAGTCGGAGGGGAAGCTAAACGTTCCGTGGCAGGCGCAGACCAATCGGTTGATATCGCAGGGCGGATTTGACCTGATCCTCTCCATTGGGCAGGTCGTGCCGCATGAAGTGATCGGGATGGCGAACTATAACAAGAACATCCTTATCGGCGCTGGCGGGCGTCAGAGTATTAATCTCAGCCATTACCTGGGCGCGGTTTATGGAATGGAGCGCATCATGGGGCGCGCCGAGAATCCGGTGCGCGCGGTTCTGAATTATGCTTCGGACCTTTTTTTGCGCACGCTGCCGATCGTCTATGTGCAGACGGTGGTGGGGAGGCGGGCGGATGGGGGGCTCGCGGTGCGGGGACTATTTATCGGGGATGATGTGGAGTGCTTTCATCGCGCGGCGGAACTGAGCCTGAAGGTGAATTTCGAATTGGTTCCGGAGCCGATCAAGAAGGCCGTGGTGTATCTCGATCCGCACGAATTTCATTCGACGTGGCTGGGGAACAAGGCGGTTTATCGCACGCGCATGGCGCTGGCCGATGGTGCGGAGTTGATCATTCTTGCGCCTGCGGTGCGGGAGTTTGGTGAGGACAAGTGCATTGATGCGTTGATTCGCAAATACGGATACCGTGGGACGCCGGCGACGCTGGCGGCGGTAGAAGCGAATGCCGATCTTGCGGCGGAGTTGAGTGCGGCTGCGCACCTGATTCACGGATCATCGGAGGGACGGTTCACGATTACGTGGTGCCCTGGGCGGATGAGCCGGGAGGAAATTGAAGGCGTGGGCTACAACTACGGCAATTATGCGGAGATGTCAGAGCATTACAACCCGGACAAGTTATCGCATGGATATAACAAGCTCGACGGCGAAGAGCTGTTCTTTGTTTCGAATCCGGGGCTGGGGTTGTGGGCGCATCAGTCGCGGCTGACATAGTCTTCGAGATTCGCGCAGCCAAGCTCACCGCCTATGCAACCGGGCCCTTGGGGCTTGCACGAGGTTTAGTAGAGCTTGAAATTCACTTGAATTGTAATTTCCACCGAAACTGGATGGCCGTCTTTCATGGCTGGCCTGAAGCGATATTTTTTGACCGCATCAAGAGCCGCTTCGTCCAGCCCATAGCCAAGTGGTCGGACAACCCTTGGATTCTGCGGTACTCCCTGGACGTCGACAATTATCCTTACCTGGCAAAATCCTTCTATCTTCTTCTTTCTGGCCTCCCGGCGTGTATTTTGCCTGCGGTGTGGTGACCGGTACTGGTGCGCTGACACCGTGGCCGATCTTCTCGAACGCAGCAGTGCCGGCCGCAGTGCGGATCACATCCGCTTCGGTAGGTTTGGAATCTTTCGCGGCTAGTTTGACCGGCATCGATGATGTCTGCTGCGGATCGGGCTGAGCGCTAGACGGGGGCGCACTCGGCGTTTGTGCATATGCGGACGTGCTTAAGAGAAGGAGAGAAACAAACAGGCGAAAGAACAAAATTCCCTCCTTAACAGTTGGTCAGAAGCTGAAAATCGAGGAAAAGCATCCCTCAGCGGCTAAAGCCGCTTCACCTTCGGTTCTTACGGCACGCGACCCAGAGGATACGCCGAGCCGTGCCCCCTCAAAGCAACGAATCTTTTTCGCAGACTGTGAAGGCGCGCCCTTTCGAGCCCCGACTTCACCACAGGCTGTTTGCCAGACAGGACCCTTCATCCGAAGTATTTTTGAGTCCTGAACAGCGATGGTCTGTATCGAGAATCACACGACCTCCAATTCGCGAAGGAGGAAGGCGTAGTCGAAGGCGATCTCTTTGAGGTAGTCGTAGCGGCCGCTGGCGCCGCCGTGGCCGGCTTCCATGTTGGTGACGAGGAGAAGCGGGTTCGAGTCGGTTTTGAGAGTGCGGAGCTTGGCTACGTATTTTGCGGGTTCCCAGTACATGACCTGGCTGTCGTTGAGGGAGGTCTTGACTAACATTGCCGGATAACCTGCGGGCTCCAAGTTATCGTAGGGCGAATAACTGAGCATGTAGCGGAAGTATTGTTCCTGGTTGGGGTCGCCCCACTCTTCGTATTCGGGTACCGTGAGCGGGAGAGATGCGTCGAGCATGGTGTTCATGACGTCGACGAAGGGAACGTGAGAGAGGACCACGCGAAAGAGGTCGGGGCGGAGGTTGGTGACGGCACCCATGAGCAGGCCGCCCGCGGAGCCGCCCTCGATGGCGACACGTGCCGGATCGCCGTAGCCATTCGCGGTTAGGTGCTCGGTGACGGCTATGAAGTCGGTGAAGGTGTTGCGTTTGACGAGCATTTTGCCGGCGTCGTGCCAGGGCTTTCCGAGGTCGCCACCGCCGCGGATGTGGGCGTAGGCCATAACGACGCCGCGATCGAGGAGCGACAGCCGATTGGAATTGAAGCCGAGAGGAAGCGCGTAGCCGTAGGAGCCGTAGCCATAGACATAGAGTGGTGGTCGATTCGCATCGTGGCTGGCTGAGTCTTGAGCTATCCCACCCTCGCCACGATGAGACTGTGTCGAGGATGGGGCACCCAATGTTTTCTCCCGCGAGGCACCTTTAAATTTGTCGCGGCGGTAGACGAGCGAGATTGGTACTTTCACGCCGTCGCTTGCGACTGCGTGAATGCGCTCGCTAGCATAGAGAGCGCGGTCGAAGCCGCCGGGGACTTCCTGTTGCTTGAGCAATGTGGATTCGCGAGTCTCTAGGTCGTACTCGTAGACCGATCCGGGCGTGACGAGGGACTGGTAGCCGTAGCGGAAAAGCTTCGTCTCCCAGATGCGGTTAATGCCGGGCGAGGCGCTGTAGGCCGGCTCGGGGAAAGCGATTTCGCCGGCGGGATTGGCCTCGGGAGTTTCGTCCTGAAACTTCCAGAGGCGGAGGCGTGGCAGTCCGTCCTCGCGTTCGCAGGCGACGAAGAAGTTGGCGAAGAGGTCGACGTCCTCGAGCATGACGGTGTCGCGATGAGGGATTTGTTCGACCCAGTTTTCGCGCGAGGGAGCATCGAGGGGCGCGGTGACGAGGCGGAAGTTTCGGCCGCGGTCGTTGGTGCGGATGAACCACTGGCCGTTGCGGTGATCGACGGAGTATTCGTGCTCGTCTTCGCGGGGACTGATGAGGGTGAATTCGCCGGTGGGCTCGTCGGCGGGGAGAACGCGGCACTCGGTGGTGGTGTGGCTGCCTGACTCGAGGACGATGTATTTGCCGTCGCGGGTGCGGCCTGCGCCAATGTTGAAGCGTTCGTCGTCGTCCTGATAGACGAGGACGTCGGTGGCGTGAGACGCATGGAGGGTGTGGCGGAAGAGCTGGAACTGACGCTTCTGCTCTTCGTCTTCGACGGAGTAGAACAGCGTTGTATTGTCGGCGGCCCAGGTGACGGAGCCTACGCGCTCGACTTCACCGGAGAGGGTTTCGCCGGTTTCCAGATCCTTGATGTGGAGAGTGTACTGGCGGAAGCCGGTGAGGTCGACGGTGTAAGCGAGCCAACGGCCATCGTCGGAGATGTCGGTGGCGCCGATGGCGAAGAAGGCCTGGCCTTCGGCGAGCTGGTTGCCGTCGAGGATGATTTGCTCGTTGGCGTTGGGAGCGGGTTGAGAGTTGCGGTCTCCCACCCTTGACAGCGATGAAACTTCTGACAAGGATGGGGCACCCAGGGATGCGCGCTTGCGGCAGAAGATGCTGTATTGCTTTCCCTCTTCGGTGCGGACGTAGTACCACCAGTCGCCTTCGCGGTAGGGTGCGGACTCGTCAGTCTGCTTGATGTGGCTGAGCATCTCGTTGTAGAGCTGGTCGCGCAGGGGTGCGAGGTCGGCGGTCAAGGCTTCGGCGTAGGCATTTTCGGCGGTGAGGTAGGCGGTGACTTCGGGGCTCTCCTTGTCGCGGAGCCAGGCGTAGTCGTCGCTGAGGGTTATGCCGTGGAGGACCGTTTGGTGGTGATCTTTGCGAGCGACGGGGGGTGCGGGGGATGCTTGATCGGTCATGGCAATTCCAAGTGTAGAAGAACAGGGATCAGGGAACAGGGATTAGGGGACAGGAGCGGGGTGCGCAGGCGGTCTGAATGCGCGGTGGTATAACGGGCACACGACTGAATGAGGTGGGCTATGAGGGAGAGCTTCAAAGGCAAGGTAGTGCTGGTGGCTGGCGGAACGGGAGGGCTGGGACGGGCGGTGAGCCTGGCGTTCCTGGCGGGGGGTGCGAAGACGGTGGTGACGTATCGCAATGACGGGGAGTTTGCGGGGTTGCAGAAGGATGCAGGTGCGGCGGCTTCGATGCTCGAGGGGCATCGCGTGGATGTGACCGATGAGCAGGCTGTCGGCGAACTCGTCGAGCGGATCCTTGGCTCCCAAGGACAGCTCGACGCGATGGTGAATACGGTTGGCGGTTATGCCGGAGGTATCAAGCTGTGGGATCTCGAAACGAAAACGTTCGATCAGATGCTGGCGCTGAATCTGCGTTCCGGCTACGCGCTGTCGCGTGCGGCGGTGGTGCCGATGCTGAAGCAGAAGCGTGGATCGATCGTGAATGTCGCGGCCAAGGCTGCAGTTGATCATGGCGCGGGCGCCGCGGCGTATGCGGCATCGAAGGCGGCTGCGGTGGCAATGATGGATTCATTGGCGGGGGACGTGAAGGGAAGCGGTGTGCGGGTGAATTCGATTTTGCCGAGCATTATCGATACGGAGGCGAATCGAAAGGCGATGCCGGGCGCAGATTTTGCGCAATGGCCGAAGCCGGAAGATATCGCGAAAGTGATTCTGTTTTTGTGCAGTGAGGATGCGAAGGTGGTGCACGGGGCGGCGATTCCGGTGTATGGAAGCCAGTGATTAGTGGTCAGTGAACAGTGGTCAGTGGTCAGTGAACAGGGAAGGGCCGCGCCGCGGAAGGGAACTTCAGGGGGGGCCGGAACGTACAATTGAGTGCGATGGAAGGCTTTCACCGCACGGGTTCGATGATGTTCCGGCTGATGTCGGCGGCTCTTTTCCTACTTCTCCCTTTGCAGATTGCGATAGCCGAGCAAGTCAGCAGCCTGCCTAAGCCCAATGATTATGTAAATGATTATGCGCAGGTGCTCTCGGCGGATGCCGTGGCAAAGCTGGACCGCATTTGCGCGGAATTGGACCACTCGCAGGCGAACGCGCAGGTGGCGGTCGTGACGGTGCACAACCTTGACGGGGACGATGCGGCCGACTGGGCGAATCAGCTTGAAAACAAGTGGCACATGGGCAAGAAGGGGTCGGACCGCGGAGTGCTCGTGCTGCTAGCGGTAGACGATCACAAGTACCAGATCGATGTGGGATTTGGGCTTGAGGGGATTCTGAACGACGCCAAGGTTGGCGACATCGGACGGACAATGATTCCGGCGTTGCGGGCGAAAGATTATGATGCTGCGATTCTGGGCGCTGTGGGGCAGGTGGCGCAGGTGATCGCGACCGATGCACATGTGACATTGAGCGATCAGCTGCCGGTTCCGCCGCCGGTGCCGCAGCGGCAACACTCGGGCGGACTGGCGAATTTGATCCCATTCATTTTTCTGATTTTGATTTTCTGCGGGTTTGGCGGGCTGCGGTTGTTGCTTGCGATGGGGCTGCTGAACAGCGCGCTGGGCGGGCGCCGTTATGGGGGCGGCGGGCCTTTTATGGGCGGCGGGGGATTTGGAGGCGGCGGTGGAGGATTTGGTGGAGGCAGCGGCGACTCTGGTGGTGGAGGTTTTGGTGGATTTGGTGGGGGAGATTTTGGGGGCGGGGGAGCCGGAGGCAGTTGGTGAAAACAGTCCAAGCTCCTAGTTTTCCCACCCATGCTGCGAGTCGCTTTTCGCGACTCACAGCATGGATGGGGCACCCAGACTTTTAGTGGTGCGAGCTTTCCCGGGTCTCAAAAGCGGGACTTGGGGCACCCGGGTTCGTGGTTCGTTGAGATTACGGGTTTCTGGTTATTTTGAACGATCAAGTCTGGTTCATCGATCAAGTGTTGAGATTGGCGAAGTGTCCCGCGTTGGGACGGAGGAGAAGGGAACGGTATGAGCAAGGGAATGCTGGTTGTGCTGGGTGTGGTGGGCGTGATTATTGTGGCGCTGCTGTTGGTTGGCGGCAGCTATGTGAGCGCAAAGAACCAGATGGTGGCAAAGGACCAGGCGGTGAAGCAGGCATGGTCTGAGGTGGATGTGCAACTTGAGCGCAGAGCCGACCTGATTCCGAACCTGGTGGAGACGGTGAAGGGATTCACGAAGGAAGAGAACTCTGTGTATGCCGATATCGCGAATGCGCGGGCCGGGATGTTGAACGCGCAGACTCCGCAGTCGAAGATTGCGGCGAACGGGCAACTGGATGGCGCGCTGGGACGGTTGCTGCTGTTGACCGAGAATTATCCGCAATTGCGGTCAAGTGAGCAGTTCATGCGGCTGCAGGATGAACTGGCGGGTACGGAGAACCGGATCGGCGTGGCGCGGCGGAGCTATAACCAGGCGATCCAGGACTACAACACGTTTATTGGACAGTTTCCAAACAGCATCTGGGCGGGGATGGCGGGATTCCACACTAATGATGCGTATTTCAAGGCGAGCCCGGCGGCGCAGCAGGTGCCTAGCGTGAAGTTTTAAAAACAGTTTTCAGTCGTCAGTTGTCATTGATCAGTTTTGGTGCGCGGCCGGAGTGGCAATGCTGCTCCGGCTTCGCCTTTTTGACGAGCAGGTTTTGGGTACCTTGGATTTGATTGGAGTGCTATAGGTCACCGTAGATCGGGCGAATCTCTGGCAGATTGGAGGCAGGGTAAGGCAGGAGGCCGGGGGGGTCTTTACTGTGTTCCGATTAGATTATTTGTCTTGTTTACTCACGGTGTTCTCGACGGTTTTGGTGGGTCGGAAGCGGTGGACTGGGCTCGTGGTGGCGAGCGTGAACAGCGTGATTGTCTGCGTTATCGGTATGAAGACCGGACAGTTTGGGTTTATTCCGGCTAACCTGTTTTGTATCGGTGTGTATGCAGTCAGTATTCGTTCTTGGGTGAGGGCGGAGACGGGTTCGTAGTTCCGATCTCCTGGTTCTTAGTTTCCCACCCGTCCGTTTGGACGGACGATTTAGGATGGGCACCCACGATTCAGTTGATTGAGGAAGCAAAAGGGCCATCCGCGGAGGATGGCCCTTGAATGTCCTGAACAGGCAGGGGGCTGCCTGGCTGAGATGGCGCGATTCAATAAAATGAGATCGCGGATTTCGACTCACGGAACGAGCTTACGGACCGGCTATTTGTAGGAGGCGATGGCGCTGGCTTCGTCGTCGTAGATGTCGAAAACGGTGTAGAGCTTGGTGAGTTGCAGAACGTCCTTGACCTTGCGGGTCAGGTTGAGCAACTTGAGAGCGGCACCCTGGTTCTTGGCAGTGGTATAGGCGCCAACGAGTTCGCCCAAGCCCGAGCTATCGATATAGTTCACGTCGCCGAGATTCAGCAGGATATTTTTGGATCCCTTGCTGATCAGGTCGCGAATCGCTTCGCGCAGTTGCACGCTGCCCTCGCCCAGAGTGATCCGCCCGCTGAGGTCCAGGACGGTGACGCCGTCCAATTCACGGGAAGCAATAGTAAGTGCCACGGAAATTCCTCCTTTGTGAGTCATACAAGTTATAGCATTGGACACCCCGCAAGCGAAGACCTGTTTACGGGAATCAAGCATCTGACAGCCTGCAGATGAAGTCAGTATGCTGCGGAGCGATCCGTGCCGAATCCACCATTCGAATGCAACAGAGCGGCTTCAGGTTGTTTCCTGCGCCGGGACGAGATGCTTGATCAGAGTCAATTCTGTTCCGGGTTCGAGTTGACGGAAGTGGACCTCATCCATGAAGGAGCGGATGAGGAAGATGCCGCGGCCAGTGCCGCGCAAGAGATTTTCAGGTGCGAGCGGATCGGGGAGGTGTTCCCAGTCCACTCCTTTGCCCTGGTCGGCAACGGTGAAGACGAGCGATTTTCCGTTGTTTTCGAAGCTGGCGGTGACTTGTTTGGCGGGGTCGTAGTCGTTGCCGTGAAGGACGGCATTGACGGCGGCCTCGCGCACGGCCATGGTGATACGGAAACGCTCTTCTTCGTCTACGCCAGCCTCTTCAGCCAGCTTGTCTGCGGCAGCTTCAATCTCGCCGACGCTCTCCATGGTAGAGGGTAGCGAGAAGCTGCGCTTACCTGGTCTGGGATCGATCAAAGGCTTCGTCTCCGCCTCTACCGGGAATGGCAAAGCCCGGCTCTCACCCCGTGAACCAAGGACCTGTTCACAGGGACTCCGCGACTTACCGCGAGAGGAAGTAGTTTGGTTTTCCTGGTTGAACGGAAAACGTGTATAGAGGGCAGTTTCATGGCTGGGAGTCGTTGTGTCAAGAACTGGTTTGAGTTACGCGAGGTTTCAGGAAGATCGCTAAGCGAAAAATGCGGGCCACAGAATGAAAGGAGTGACAAGAATTAGAAGCGGTCAACATGAGGGATTTCAATATTGGCCGTCAGAAACATTGGTGATCCAAAGTAGTCAGCTTGCAATTCGTGCGGTTCCACTGATGACGGGATGAGGTGCGTCATGAATGGAGCACTCAGGCTCGATACTCCACGGGTAAAATGCGCTGGGCAGCTTGGCGATTGCGGCGCAAGAAGGAGAAGCAACTGCGGGTTTCTCCTCTCCCTTTTCCCCTTCTATTACGGTCAGGGCCTGAGTCGGCTGAATGCCACGTTCCCAACACAACTAGCGGCGAACGCAGTTCAGCGGTGCGCAGGTTGATCACGTTGCAGTTCGTCGCAGTACACTCAGCATATGAATCAGCGCACCACTAGGCGCGTAAGTTTGACGGCACTCCTCGGAACGGCGGTGACGGATGCGCAGGGACAGGTGCGCGGCAGGCTGAAAGACGTGGCCGTCGCGACCGGAGCTGAGGCCGGGCGGGTCGCAGGGCTGGTGCTGAAGACGCGCGCGGGATTATTGCTGGTGCCATCGCAGGATGTGCATGAGACGCCGGCGGGAACGCTAGAGCTGACGTCGACGGAAACACTGGCGCCGCTGCAGGATCAAGGCAACTACCTCTACCTGCAACAGGACTTGGTGGATAGGCAGATCATCGACATTCACGGGCGCAAGGTGGTGCGCGTAAATGACGTGGATTTGGAGTGGAAGGAAGACGGCGCCAGTCATCAGTTGCGCGTAGCCGAGGTGGAGGTAGGTCTGCGCGGGGCGTTCCGGCGGGTGTTCAAGGGCCTCCTGCCGAGGACGTCGCTCGAGGTGCTGTCGCGCAGGTTTAAAGAGCGCGGGATTCCGTGGCAGTTTGTCGATGTGATCGAGGTCGATCCAGCACGGCGGGTGAAGCTGCGCATCGAGTACGAACGGCTGGCGGAAATGCACCCGTCGGACCTTGCAGAAATTCTGGAGGACCTGGCTCCGGCGGAGCGCGATGCTGTTTTTACTTCGCTGGATGAGGAAGTGGCAGCCGAGACATTGGAAGAAGTCGATCCCAAGCTGCAGGTTTCGCTGCTGGAGAAGCTGGACGAAGAAAAGATCGCCGACATTGTGGAGGAGATGGATCCGGGAGCGGCGGCGGATTTGCTGGCGGAACTTCCGGAAGAACGGTCCGACGCGATTCTCGAAGAGATGGAGCCAGAAGAGCGTCAGGAGGTCGAAGAACTGCTCGAGTTCGACGAGCACTCCGCTGCCGGAGCGATGACAACGGACTTTGTCTACCTGGGCACGGATGCGACCGTATCGCAGGTGGGGCCGGCGCTGCGCAGCTTCGACGGAGACATTGAGACTGTAACCGAGATTTATCTTCTTGACGAGAAGCGCGTGCTGCAAGGGTCGGTTCCGCTGGCGCGGCTTGTGGTGGCGCAACCGGATGCGCGTCTTTCGGTGCTGGCGGAGGCACGGGTGCTATCGTGCCCGGCGGACATGAGGCAGAACGACCTTGCGGAGATGTTCGACAAATACAACCTGCACGCGCTGCCGGTGGTGGATGCGCAGGGCCGCATGGTGGGTGTGGTAACCGCCGATCACGTGATCAGTTTCCTTCGCGAAAAATTGTAGTTTTCATTGGGAGAGGTCGTGTTACGCTTCACTGAAATTTGCCTTGAAACTTGCTGCGCCCCGTTCGGGCATCCGTACAGTCTTGAGCGCTTGCCGCATCAGGTAATTCCATCAGGAGGGCTATGCCGCCGTTACAACCGATCAAAACGTATGTGCCGCAGAAGGAGCAGACAGGACCCAATCGCGAACGCGGCGATTACGTGGAACGCAACAAACTACCCGCACTGATCCGCTTGTTTATCTGGCTGCTGGTGTTTCGTACGGCCGTGAACCTGGTTTTCGGATTGACGCTGGGTCTAGCTCCGGATTCCGGCGCGGCGAACTACATTGCGGCGAATTTTGACCCCTGGCCGAAGGCTGTCTCGGCCGAAGCTGTTTTCTACATAATGGCACTGCTCTATGGTCTGACGGCGTGGAGGTGGTACAGCCGCGACTGGAAGGTGCGGTGGGTTGTGATGTTCATGTCCGGAGCGACGGCGGTGAAGTTGCTCCTCAATTACGGAGCCAATCGTGCCGCGGGGAATCCAACGCCGATGGCGCCAGGGCAGGAAACAGCGCTTTTGATTAGCGTAGTGGTCAACTTTATGATTTGTGGATACCTTGCGTTCTATCCCGGGATGGAGCAGGCGTTCAAAGAGACGCCCTGGGATTAGGCGACGATTATCAGTCTGGTCAACTAGTTAGCAGGCCGGTTCGCTTTCAAGCGGTCCAGGACGGATTAATTACCACGCAGGCGTTACCAACCTCAAGGAAGCTCCAAATTAAAGACCGGTGTCGAACAGAATATGTGAAACAATTCAGGGATGGTCCAACTTCCACGGATTATTCAAGGCGGAATGGGTGTCGGTGTGTCGAACTGGCGCCTGGCGCAGACGGTCTCAAAGCTGGGACAACTCGGAGTTGTGTCGGGCACGGCGGTTGATCAGGTGCTGGTGCGCCGACTGGCCGATGGTGATAAGGACGGCAACGTGCGCCGCGGGTTGGACGCATTTCCATTTCCCGAAATGGCGAGGAAGATCTGGAACGATTACTTTATTCCCGGCGGAAAGCCGAGTGGGACACCATATCCAACTACGCAAATGCACCAGAGGCGCGATTCGCGCAACCTGCTTGAATTGCTGATGGTGAGCAACTTTGTTGAAGTATTTCTTGCGCGCCAGGGGCACTTGAACAAGGTGGGCGTGAATTTTCTGGAAAAGGTGCAATTGCCGCACCTGGCGTCCTTATATGGAGCGATGCTGGCGGGCGTGGGATACGTGCTGATGGGTGCCGGGATTCCGCTGCACATTCCGGGGGTGCTGGACAATTTGGCTGCAGGAAAGCCGGCGGAGTATCGGCTGGCAGTGACCGGTGCCGCTGCAGCGCAGGACACGATGATGCGGTTTGATCCGGCGGAGTTTGCGGATGGCGTGGCACCAATTCTGGAGAGGCCGCGGTTCCTGGCGATTGTTTCGTCGAACACGCTGGCGACGACGATGCTGCGGCGAGCAAGCGGACGCGTGGACGGACTGGTGATTGAGAGTCCGACGGCGGGGGGGCATAATGCTCCGCCGCGTGGAAAGCTGCAGCTGAATGAAGCGGGCGAGCCGATCTACGGCGAACGGGACAAGGTAAACATTGCAGAGCTGCGCGAGTTGGGTGTTCCTTTCTGGCTGGCCGGCGGCTATGGCCATGCGGACAAGGTGAAGGAAGCCGTCGACATGGGCGCCGCGGGAGTGCAGGTGGGTACGGCGTTTGCATTCAGCGAGGAATCGGGGATGCGGACGGACCTGAAGCGGTCACTCCTGGCGCAGGCGAGAGCGGGGACGGGGAAGGTATTTACGGATCCGCTGGCATCGCCGACGGGATTTCCATTCAAGGTAGCTCAACTGTCCGGGTCGTATTCAGACGAAGGCGTAGCGCAGGCGCGGACGCGGGTTTGCGATCTGGGGTATTTGCGCGAACCGTACGCGATCGGCGAGGACAAGATTGGCTATCGCTGCTCGGCCGAGCCGGTGGCGAACTATGTGGCCAAGGGCGGCAAGATCGAGGACACGGTTGGCCGCAAGTGCCTGTGCAATGCCCTGATGGCGAATATCGGCCACGCGCAGACGCGGAAGGACGGTTCTGCTGAACCGCCGCTGGTCACGATTGGCGACGATCTGAATACGGCGTCGCAATTCCTTGACGCGGACAAGTTGACCTACTCTGCAGTGGACGTGGTGAATGAACTGCTGAGCAAGGTGGATCAGGAGCCGGCGGCACGGACGAAGGTAGAAGCGATGCCGATGGAACAGGTGCTGGCGACTGCTTGAAATAGTGAACCGATGAGTGAAGCCGGGGCTGAGTCCCCGGCTTCCTTGCGTAGAAATCCTTACATTTAGTGCGATCCATCTTCTTCTTCGGCCAGGAATTCGCCGAGTCGATCGAGCTTTCGATCCCAGGCTGTGTGATGATCGCGAACCCATTGCTCGAGGACATGAAAACCGGTGGTCTCAATGCGGCAGGTTCTCACGCGGCCCAGTTTTTCTGTGTGCACCAGTCCAGCTTCCTCCAGAATCTGCAAATGCTGTGCGACCGCTGTGATCGTGACGTTGAGAGGTTCTGCGAGGCGCGATACGGACATCGGTCCACCGGTGAGATGGTCGAGGATCGAACGACGCGTGGGATCCCCGAGCGCGTGAAACAGGCAATCGATTTGCTTCGGCGTTGTCGGCATCGTGGGTTCGATTCTCGGTTTGTTGGCTAGCTGGCGAGATGTTTTTCGAGACGAGCGAAGAGGCTGCGCCAGCCTTGCTCGATCATTGCAGGACCATCCGGCCAATCGATGTATGTTCCCTGATTTGTGAAAACGAGATCGGTTCCTGAAGGGGAGGGGACGAACTCGAGGGTCAGGACTGCTATCAAGATGGGCTTTTCGTTCAGGGACATCCTGGTGGTTGAGACGATTCGATTTTCCGGCGTGATGTCCTGATACGTGGACTCGTTGGCGATTTCAGAGCCGGCGATTGGGTGGCCTTCCTTGAAGCGATAACTGAATCGCTCGGCGCCGCCGACACGAAACTCCATTTCAAATTCCTGGATTTCGTGGTCGCCTTCGGCGTACCAGCGGCGCTTGCGGGCGGGCTGGGCAAAAGCGGCGAAGACGCGGTCAGGGGTTTGGGGATAGTTGCGGTCGATGACGAAGGTGCTATGGATGATGGTGGATTCGGACATTGGGATACCTCCTGCGGGTTTCACAATAGTGAAGCAACAACTTCAGTATCGAGCAGATCCGAGGAATTGTCAAGTGGATACTTCAGTATTTTTGAGAGGTCCGCACTAGAAGGACTTCCGGGGCTAAAGCCCACGGGTTTCAGAGCCCTTATTCGTGGGGCTGAAGCCCCACGCTCCCTCCATCTCACCTATTGGCGGGGCTGATGACTCGCGGTTTCTCCATCTCCAAAGACTTAACTTATCCAATCCGGAGTTTGCGAGGCGTTAGAGGCCCGAGTCATCCGGAGTCTGCGAGGTTTTAGACACGGGTCGCGCTGACGATGTAATAAGCAAGCGGGCCGATGGGGTAGCCGACGAAGGGCAGGAGGATGGGGGCAAGAACGTTATTCCAGCGGGCGTGAGTCATTTTTCGTTTTCCGAAGACGATGGTGGTCAGAAGGAATTTGAGCGTGACCCAAGGGACGTGAAGGACCGATGGAGTAACGCGGGATTGGATCTGCTCAACTGTGATATCGCGGAATCCAGAGCGCTCGAGTTCGCGCGTGAAGGCGCGGATGTCACCGAGCTCATCAATCGCCCAGCAGTCGCAGAGCGTGCGGTAGATGGATTTCTGCGGGCCACGAAAGTTTCCGGGGCCTATGAAGCCGTCGGCCACAACGAAGCGGCAGCCGGAGCGCAGGAGACGATGGGCTTCGCAGATGAGGCGGGACTTGTTTGCGCCGGTTCCGTAACAACTGCTCTCGATTGCGTAGATCGCGTTGAAAGACTCGGATGCGAAGTTGGTGCGTTCGTAGTGGCCGAGATTCAAGTTGATGTTGGTCGATTGCCGACCGGATTGATTGAGGAAACGGCCTTGCTCAACCTGCCAGGGGACGAGGGTGATGCCGTGCAGGTCGGCAGTGGGGAGGCGGCGGGCGATGCTGCGTAATGTGGCCCCGACACCGCAGCCCATGTCGAGAACGCGGAGATTTGTGGGCGCAGACGGGGAGTCGGTGAGATGAAGGCGGTGGAGGATTTCGCAATTCATCTGCTCGAGCATGGCTTCGCGATTGAAGGGATTCATGCCACGGCAGAAGAATCCGAAGTGCATATTGAAGTGCGGGCTCCAGGCAGCGTAGTCGGGACCGGCTTCTTCGTAGTAGCGTTGGAAATTGTCTGAGATGTTGTCGACTTGCGCTGCGAGTGCGGTCGGAGTAAATGACATCAGTCAAGCCTCCTTCTGCTGGATTTGGGGAGGAAGCGGGTGATGCCACTGCCGATGCTGATGAGGGAGTGCAGAGTCGATGGGGGCAGCTTTTTGACCTGCATGTACCAGCCGTGAAGTTCTTCGAGAAAGACCTGCATGGAGGTGATGCGTGCAGTGACAGCGGGCTGTGCGGGGCGCTCGGCGCGGGCTTCGACCACCAGGCGTTGCAGCATATTTAACGTGGGGATGATTTCGCGTTCGACGCGCTGATCGACCACGGTTAGGAAAAGGGTCCAGACATCAGCGGAGGTACGGAAGAAGTCGCGCCGATCGCCCATGCGGCTGTCGACCTGCACGAGGTCCCAGTTCTGAAGTTCCTTGAGGCTGGTGCTGACGTTGGAGCGGGCGACGGAGAGGGCGTCGGAGATTTCTTCGGCGGTGAGGGATTCAGGAGAGAGATAGAGCAGGGCGTGGACCTGTGCGACGGTGCGGTTGACTCCCCAGCGGGTTCCCATTTCGCCCCAGTGGAGGATGAATTCCTTCATGGAGGTGGTTAGCGTCATGTGTTCATTATATCAGATATTTCTGTATTAACAGAAATATATGACGAAACGATTGAGACAGACCTGGCGGATGAGGTGGACCAAAGCAGATCCTTCACTTCGCCTACCCATGGGCATTCTGTCCATGGGGCCCCAAAACGCTACGTTCAGGATGACACGAGTATTGGTGTGCGATTGGTCTGTCGTGATTGCGCAGGAGCGTAGACAGGAGTGTGGAGCAGGCAGGTTCGTATCTAGCGGAGCTAGCATTTGCCGCTGGGGCGGATGGGGGAGCCGGGTTCCTGCGTGGGCATCGTCTGCGCGGTGGGAAGGGTGTAGCCAGCGAAGCCGGCGAGGTTGTTGGCGCACTCGGTAATGATGGTGGGGATTGCGTCGACCGTGGAAGGCAAGGAGGGGATGGAGGTGTCCGGCTTAGTGAAGTTGAAGGCGCTGGTCATGTCGCCGACGGTTGCCCGACGCCACGCGGAGAGATTGGGAACTTCGGTGCCGAATCGAGTCTCGAGGAAGCGGAGGACAGACGTGTGATCGAAGAGATCAGACGAGATGAAGCCACCGCGGCTGAAGGGAGAGATGATCATCATGGGCACGCGGAAGCCGAGCCCGATAGGGCCGGTGATGGAGCCCTCGACAGTGGGGTCGGGAACGGATGGTGCGGTGATGTATTCGCCGGCGGTGCCGGGAGGCGCAGTGATGGGCGGGACGTGATCGAAGAAGCCGCCGTTTTCGTCGTAGGTGGCGAAGAGAACGGTCTTTGCCCAGGCGACGGGGTTTGTCGTGAGCGCCGTAATGATGGCAGCGAGAGCGTTCTCGCCGAAGAGCGAGGGCGATGGTGGATGGTCGGAAGTGATGACGGAGCCAATGATCCAGGAGACTTGCGGAAGATTGCCAGAAAGGGCATCGGCGACAAAGTCGGTGGGGAACACGGGGTTGAAAGCGTTCTGATAGAGGGTGGTGGTAGGGTCCTGGAAGTTTTTGAAGTAGGGAAGAACGTTGTCGGTTTCGAGAGCGCCAAAGGCACTGGCGTCGGGAGTTGAGTAGATCTTCCAGGAGATGCCGCTGGCCTGAAGCTGCTCGGGCATGGTCGTGTAGGTGAGCTTGCCGAACATGGTGGCGCGATTAGAGACGAGCGTTTGCAGAAGCGGACCGCCGTTTTTGCCATCCGGATCGATGGAGGCGGCCATCGTGTAGAGGCGATTGGGATCGGTAGGTCCGATGACGGAGCAGCAGTGGTTGTCGCAGAGGGTGAACGCGTCGGCGACGGCGTAGTAATACGGAAGATCGGCGCGCGTGTAGTAGCCCATGGAGAGGACAGCATCGTTGGCGTTGATGGGCAGCCGCGAAGTGACGAATCCATCCATCGCGCCGTTGTCCCAGCTTTGGTGCTGGGGAATCCAATCGTGAGTGATGTCGTGGGTGCAGGCGGCGTTGGTCTGCGTGGTATCGAGGTGGAAGGGCAAGAGCACGCCGGTGGGAGAACTGGAAGTATTGCCGGGATAGGGCTGATTGAAGGCGGCACTCGAGTCGGAGAAGCCGCGGGCTCCACGATAGCTGCCGAAGTAGTGATCGAAGGAGCGATTTTCCTGAATGTAGATGACGACGTGATCGATGTCGGTAATTTTGGCGCAGGTGGATGTGGTACTGGGCGGGGTGGGAATGGCGGGGCGTCCGCCGCAACTGTTGAGCAGGGAGCCGGTAAGGCCTGCTGCTCCGGCTGCGGCTGACATCTTCAAGACTTCACGACGGGTTAATCGCTTGGGTGGCATGGAGAATCGACGTCCCATGTATCTAGGATGCAGATTGGACCATGCGCAGCGCTGTTGGTGAGGTTTCGCCTTCTTGACGTAATCGGAATTCAGATTTCGGAGAAATCAACGCCAAAGCCGATCCTTCAGCCTGCTTACCCCGACCGGGTATACCCAGGACGAGGCTCCAGGCGGGAGGACTCAAAGGAGATGAGACGGACTGGATCAGGTTCGTGCCTTCCCACCCTTGCTTCGCGAGGAAAGGGCACCCGTCGTCGGGGCTCAGGATGATACGGGCTGAGGTGCGTTCATGCCTTCCCATCCTTGCTTCGCAAGGATAGGGCAGCCGGCTCAAGATGACACGCCTAAAAGACGGGGTGAAATGCGGAGGTGACGCTAGCTCGAGATGATCACTTTGGGGACGCGGGATTCGGGGGGCGGGAGTGCGGGGAATTCAGCGTGGGGCTCGGTTTGGTACCAGTAGGCGACTGAGTAGAAGTCATCGGCGCGGTCATTGGCATGGCCGTGTTCGATGGTGACCTTGATGGATTTGTCGAAGGTGATGAAGCTTTCGGTGTGCCAGCGGTAGAGGCAGTAACGGCCGCCTGTGCGTTCGGGGTCGATGATGTAGGGCGCGCCCTGACGAAGGTTGGCGAAGGCATTGCCGTAGAAGTCCCATGCGCCGTTGTAGTAGTCCTCGGTGCCAGTGCCATTGATGGTGGGTTGTGTGTCGCCGTCAATGAAGAACATGTCGTCGCCTTCGCCGAACCAGCCGTCGGCATTTTGCAGCACGCCGTGGGTTACGCCGACAAAGTGTCCGCGGCCAGTGGCTTCGAGAAAGATGTAGTTGTCAGCGCCGTTGAGGTTCTTGTCGCCAGCCGTGGACTTTTTGTTGGGCGCGGCCTGGCGATATTGAGCGTGGAAGCGGCCGAGGTTGGCAGGCAACGCGGGGAGTGTCGTGTAGTCGATGGCGTAGTAGAGATTGTTGGTGCGGACTTTTCCCTCGTTGCTGATGGTGATTTTCGCAGCGGTTTCAAAGGGCATTTGGAAGTACGCGTTGAGCGCTTTCATGGGAGCGACGACGAGCAGCGCGGACTGGTAGACGAAGTAATCGCCGAGCATGAGGCCATAGAAGTCGCCGATGGGTGCTTCGATCGAGGGGGAAGACTCGCCGTCCCACCAGGCGCGAAGGACAAGATTCTTGAGGTGCATGTGGTCATCGGAGTTGATGGTGAACCAGATGTGTGTGATGACACCGGGACCTTTCACATCGAGCAGGGTAGCCGTGGCTCCGGCATCGAGGGGGATGAAGTCAGCATTGCCGCCGGTGCGATCCCAACTGGAGGAGCGGCGACATTTGTAGTCGCGCAGGCGGGCCATGGAGACGAGGGCGTCGGGCGCAGGGGCCGGAACGGGAGCGGGCGGCTCGGCCCCACTTTTTGTGGTCGCGGCAGAATTGGTGGAATCGAGGCCGAACAGGGCGCCGACAGCGGCAAGGGTGCCGAGCATTTTGCGGCGGCTCGGAGCGGCGATGGGCTTGGTGTTGGCGAGACTGTCGGAGGGTTTTTCGATGGGCATTCGGGCGCTCCTTAGATAGAGGAGGAGATTGGAAAGCTCGGCAAAGACTCTCCAATATAGCAGGGCGGGCGTCATCGCTTTCTACGCGAGAGCGTGTTCCGGATAGATGGAGGACGGGCTCGTACTTTCCCATCCTTGCATTGCAAGGATGGGGCACGCTCGGCTGAAGTCGTGCGAAGAAAAGCAACTGCAGGTTCCTCGACTCCCGTTGGTCGCTCGGAATGACAAATTATGGAGAGCTGAGTCAGGGTTTGAGAGTGGCCAGGTACGCGTCGATGGATTGTTGCCAGTCGTGGGCGGCGGTTTTGTCGGTGGCGGTGAAGGTGGCGACGTGGTCGTTGCCTTCGGAGCTGAGGGCGGTGCGCGTGTAGATGACGTGAACTTGTGTGGAGGTTGAACTGGAAGGGGTGAAGCGCACGTCAATAGTGGTGACCATGATGTCGGGGATGAAATAGACGTACTGTAAATGGTGCGCTTCGAGATCAAAAAGCGTGTTAACCCAGACAGCGGTGACCGGGCCGTGATGGAGGGTGAAGACGGCGCCCTGCTCGTCGTGTGCGGGCCGAGGGTAGAGGAATTGCGGGTCCCAATGTTTGCCCGCCCAGGGGCGTTCGCCTTCGGGACCGAAAAGGGGCGCAGCTTCGGCGCAGGGCAGGTGAACGACGATGTCGAAGGCGGTTTGGGTTCGGAGAAGCTGGGATGCCGCGGCCGGAGACTGGGCGAGTGCGGATGAGCCAATGGCGGTTGCTGCGGCGACGGCGGCTGAGAAGGTTACAAGTACGGGCTTCATCGCTTTCTCTCCTTGAGGTGATGGCTGTCGGAGGCCTTGAGAGCCATGCCGTAAAGGGATTTGAACTGCTCGATTTCTTTCAGGGTTTGCGGCGAGAAGGGCGCTTTGCCTTCGAAAGCGTGAAGGACGATGCCCTCCAGCAGATCGCCGAGCGTCATGTCCTTCTGCTCGGCAATGGCCTTGAGGACTTTGAGCATGCGTTTTTCGAGGCGAACGCCGGTCTGGACGCGCTCGATTTCGACGAGAGGATGATCTTGCTTCTCCTGTGCCATGTTTATCAATGTACCAAAGTACACGGGTACACACAACGTGATTATTGAATTGGGTTGAGTTAAGCAACAAACAACAGCGGATCCTTCGTTCACCACCCCAACTGAACTAAATTGGGGCTCCGTTCTCTCAGGATGACACCCCGCGGATGATGAGGCAGATCGAGAGAAAGCGAATCGCAAAATCGGATCCTTGGCACACGAACCCCGAACGGAAAAGTGTTTGGGGTCCCATTTGTTCTGGATGACACCCCTTTTTCGCGACGTGTCATGGAAGCAGGGTCGTCACTCGCCAATCTTCGCCTTGCCCTGTTATGGTCGTGAAGGCAGAAGAAAAATGACCCCACCATAGGAACCCGCGGCCATGTGGAAGCGCTGGCGAATCCGGATACTGCTGTTTCTGGCCGTTCTCGGTCCTGGATTTATTACAGCCAACGTCGATAACGACTCAGGCGGGATTCTCACCTACTCCCAGGCAGGCGCGCAATACGGTTACAGCCTGCTGTGGACCATCATTCCAATTACGATTGCGCTGATCGTGGTGCAGGAGATGTGCGCCCGGATGGGCGTTGTCACGGGCAAGGGGCTGAGCGACCTGATCCGCGAAGAGTTTGGCCTGCGCTTGACATTCGTGCTGATGGTGCTGCTGGTGTTTGTGAACTATACGAACGTGGTGACGGAGTTCATTGGCATCGCGGGGTCACTGCATTTGTTTCACGTGACCAAGTTCATTTCGGTGCCGCTGTGTGCGCTACTGGTGTGGTTCATGGTGGTCAAGGGGAACTACAAGAGCACGGAAAAGATCTTTCTTATCGCTTCGGTGGTGTACATCGCGTACATTTTTGCCGGCGTCCTGTCGCAGCCCAGCTGGAGCCAGGCGCTTCATGCAACCATCCAGTTGCCTGAGCGTAGCGTGTGGCATGACAAGGCGTACATGTACATGGCTATCGGAATTGTAGGCACGACAATCGCGCCGTGGATGCAGTTTTATCTTCAGTCGTCGATTGTGGAGAAGGGCATTCGCGTGAAGGATTACGGGGCCTCGCGGCTCGACGTGATTGTGGGGAGCTTCTTCACGGATTTTGTGGCCTGGTTCATCATTGTGGCGTGCGCGGCCACTCTGTTTGTGCATGGGATGGGGGCAATCCAGGTGGCGGCGGATGCGGCGGAGGCGATGCGGCCGCTGGCGGGCGACTATGCATTTCTTCTCTTTGCCTTCGGATTATTCAACGCATCGCTGTTTGCGGCGTCGATTCTGCCGTTGTCGACGGCATACACCGTGTGTGAAGGCCTTGGATTCGAGTCGGGTGTGGACAAGAGCTTCAAAGAGGCGCCGACGTTCTACTGGCTCTATACGCTGCTGATTGCGGGTGGCGCGGTGACGGTGCTGATGCTGCCGGATGCGCAACTGATCAACTTTGCGATTTTGTCGCAGGTGTTGAACGGCGTGCTGCTGCCGGTGGTGATCATCCTGATGCTGATGCTGATCAACCGGCAGGACCTGATGGGCAAGCACAAGAACTCACACCTGTGGAATGTGGTGGCCTGGAGCACCAGCATTATCGTGATCGGGATGACAGGAGTGATGCTTTGGGGGATGATTCCGGGACACTAAAAGGCAGGGGCAGGGAACAAGGGTTCAGGGTTCAAGGGGCAGGGCGGTCCTGGAAACTGCTTTCAGCTATCAGCCTTCAGCTTTCAGTTTGGTCGAGGTAATTTTGCGGCAGCGATTTTTTCGAAGAACGGATCGGCAACTGGCAGAAGTGGCTGAAAGCTGACAGCTGAAAACTTGATAGCTGATCGGGATGTCGGATGGTTGGAGTATTCGATGAGTACAGTGCTGGTTACGGGCGGATCGGGATTTATTGCCAGCCATACGATTCTGCAATTACTGGCGGCTGGTTTGCGCGTGCGGACGACGGTGCGAAATCCTTCGCGTGAGGACGATGTGCGCGCGATGCTGAAGAACGGGGGATGCAAACCCGGATCCGAAGCCGGGAGCCGTCTGTCGTTTGTTGCGGCGGATTTGCTCGGCGATGCGGGCTGGCCGGCGGCGGTGGCGGGCTGCGAATATGTGCTGCATATCGCATCACCGTTTCCGGCTTCAATGCCGAAGGATGAGAACGAACTGATTGTGCCTGCGCGCGACGGTACGCTGCGGGTGCTGCGTGCTGCCAGGGATGCGGGCGTGAAGCGGGTGGTAATGACGTCGTCGTTTGCAGCGGTAGGTTATGGCCAGCCAGAGCAGGAAGCGGTCTTCACGGAGAAGAACTGGACTGATCCAACAAAACCAGATGTGGTGCCCTATACCAAGTCGAAGACGCTGGCGGAACGTGCGGCGTGGGATTTTATCGCACGGGAAGGCGCAGGCCTTGAACTGGCGGTGGTGAACCCGGTTGGGGTCTTTGGGCCAGTCCTGGGTCCGGACTATGCCACGTCGATTCTGCTGGTGCAGAGGATGCTGGACGGTGCGTTGCCGGGATTGCCGCGAATGTGTTTTGGAGTGGTGGATGTGCGCGATGTGGCAGATATACACTTGCGGGCCATGACCGATCCAGCGGCAAAGGGGGAGCGATTCCTGGCGGTCGCCGGGGACTTTATGTGGATCGTGGAAATTGCAAAGACGCTGAAGGCGCGGCTGGGTGATGCGGCGAAGCGAGTGCCGACGCGGGAGCTGCCTAACTGGCTGGTGAAGCTTGCTGCATTGAAAGATCCGGCGGTGAAACAGATTATTCCGGAGCTAGGGAAGTGGAAGAATGCGACGGGCGAGAAGGCGCAGCGGGTGCTGGGGTGGGCGCCTCGTTCCCGCGAAGACAGCGTGGTGGGGACGGCGGATAGCCTGATTCGGCTGGGGCTGGTGAAGAAGTAGTGAATAATCCACAGGGAGCGGTTCCCGATCTCTAGGGCTGTGATGAATCAGGGTGCGCGACCTTCTCTTCGTTTTCTTTGCGAGTCTGCATGGCTTTGTGCATCCACTCCTTTGCGTTGGCTATATCTTTGTCGCGCAGAGCGGGGTTGTCGTAGTCGATGTCGGCCTTGCGACGATAGATGAGATTGAGATAGGCCATGGCGTCGTCATAGTTGGGACGATCTTCGATCGCCTGCGCGAGATATTGCAGGGCTTCCGCGACGAGTGCGCTGTTCTGCTGCCTGATCTTCTCCAGCACTTCGGGAGGGGCTTTTGTGTCGCCCATGCCGTCGTCCTGCAATCCTGCCGAGGATAGCGATGCAATGGCGTTCTGGTGGGCCTGGGTCCAGTCGATGACACCGATCGTGTAAGAAGCCTCCCAGTCAGAGGGATTCTCGGTCAGGACTTTCTTCTGCCATTCGCGGGCGTCGTCAAGCTTTTTGGTGCTGAAGTAGACTGCGGCTACCTGCTTGAGGCTGTTGATATCGTGCGGATTCTGCAGTAGTACCAGCTTGAAGTTTCCAATGGATTCGTTGGCCGTTTTCAAGTTGTCGGGTGTATCGAGGCCCGGTACGACATTTTGCGCCTGCGCGGTGGCCAGGTACACCCGAGCCATGGTGAGGCAGGGCGCCATTTTGGAAGCGTTCTGAAAGTGATCGATGGCCTCCGCATAGCGGGCGGCCTTGTAGGATTCGACGCCGACATTCATCTCGTTCGCAGCAGCTTCGTTGTCAGAAGACTTTGAACCGAGGCAATCCTGTGTTTGTGCGGTGGAACTGAGGGCGACGATTGATAACAAACTGGCGGCCAGGACAATGCGCAACTTCAAGGTCATAATGCGAGTCCTCTGAACAGATGGTCAGGATTTCGACGGAACGAACCATCATATGCCGAATATCTGGCCAGCGCTGTGACGGGAGCCTGCCGGGGCTAGAGCAGTTTGCCGGCGGCGAGGTCGCGGATGAGGCCGCGGTCGGCGGCGAGGAATTCGTAGTCGGGGAGTTGTTCGAGTTTGACCCACTTGAATTGATGGAAGATCTTGTTCTGGAGTTCGCCTTCGAAAGATGGTACGGAGAAGAATTGCAGGTCGACTGCACCGCCGTGACGGTAGTTATGGCGGATGTGGGTGACGCGCGGTCCGATTTTTGCGGCGATGCCTAGTTCTTCCTGAAGTTCGCGAGCGAGAGCCTGCTCGGGGCTTTCGCCCAGCTCAATTTTGCCGCCGGGAAACTCCCACTGCAGCGCCATCGGCTGATCGGGGCGGCGCTGGCAGATGAGCACGAGGCCATCGCGAACCAGCAAACCTGCGACTACAAAGCGTAGCGCGGGACCCGGGGGGCGCGGGTTGGGGACAGGCTGCGGTTCTTCCACACATCCAGTGTAAATGCTTTGCAACGAGAGCCGCTGTGACGCTGGGAACAGAGAATTTCATGCCTTGAACTGGGCCGGGGCGATTTTGTTGCCTGGACTTACAAGCCATTACTATTCGCCGGCGATGGGGGCGGGCGATTCGAGGACTTCGCGGGGGCGGAAGTAGCCCCACCCGCGTTTGGCGCACTCCTCGAGAAGTCCGGGCGAGGGATTGACGGGGAACGGGTGGGCGGCTATCTCGAGCATGGCAAGGTCGTGGAGCGAGTTGCCGAAGACCGCATCGGGATGGGGAAGGCCGACGCGGCGGAGTGCCGCTGCCTTCGCCAGGCCTGTGGGGACGTCGACGAGTTCGCTAGTGATCAGACCGTCGACGACTTTGACTTCGGCGGCGAGGACGCGTTCTTCGGGAATTCCAAAACCCCGGACGCCTTCGGAGACGACCCACTTATTCGTGGAACTGACGGCCCAGAGTTCGACGTCGGATTTGCGCAGTGAGTCGACGAGGGAGGCCAACTCCGAGAAGATGTGGGGTTTTACGTGTTCGTTGAAATAGCGAGAGGCGGCGCCGCGCAACTCCTGCTCGCGCAGGCCGGCGTAAACCTGCACCATCTCACCGCACATGGTAGCTTCGTCGACTGTTCCGGCGAGGTAGGCGCGGTATCGAGCGTCGAGCCAATCCGAGGTGGAGCGGGAGACAAGGCCGTGGTCAATGGACCAAACCATAAAGCCGTTGCCAGAATCTCCGCTCCAGAGGGTTCCGTCGCAATCGAAGACGGCGATGTGTGGAGCGGCCGTGGCAACGAGGCGTTCGAGTTGTTGCTGGGTCCAGCGGGTGACTTCAAGTTGTGCAGATGACAAGCGATTTGGTCCTTTTTTCACAGCGTCTATTTCTATTCTCCCCCATCACAGCCACAGAGCGTACCTGGCGATAAAATGAACGGTAATCTACGGAGTTATCGATGCGTCTGTCCTTTTCATTGAAAATCGTTCTCTTTCTGATAGTTGCGGGCTTGGCGATTGAGCCAGGAACTCGCGCGCAATCCTCGAGTGGAGGGGCGAGCGCGACGAGCGTACCGCAGGCAGAACTGATGCAGCCGGCTGAGTTGGTCCAGTTGCTGAAGGCTGGCGGAACGGAGCGGCCCATCCTTTTCCAGGTGGGGTCGTTTGTCATGTTTCAGCAGGCACACATTTCGAATTCGGCATTCGCAGGTCCGGGCTCGCAACAGGCAGGATTGACGCTGCTGAAGAAGTTTGCGGCGCCGCTCGCGAAGAACCGGCTGATCGTGATCTATTGCGGGTGCTGCCCGTGGAATCATTGTCCGAACATTGGTCCGGCCTATAAGCAATTGCGCGATCTTGGATTCACCAATGTGAAGGCGCTTTATATCGCGCACAACTTCGGCGATGACTGGGTGGCAAAGGGCTACCCAGTGGAAAAGGGCGAGTAGTTGTACTGCGGGATGTGGATGTGTCTTCTTCGATTGGTTCGACCGACAGTTTGTGCGGTGCTTTTGGGTGTGGGTGGAGCGCGGGCGCAGGCACCCCCGCTGGAACTGATGCGCAAGGCGGCGCCGGCATTTGTGCGCACGGATTTGACAGGGCGGAAGGTGCGCCTCGCGGACTATCGCGGCAAGGTCGTGCTGTTGAACTTCTGGGCAACGTGGTGTGCCTCGTGCCAGGTGGAGCTGCCGCGGTTTGCGGAGTGGCAGAAGACGCTTGGCGCGCAAGGGCTCCAGGTGCTGGCAGTATCCATGGATGACAATCCTGCGCCGGTGCGCAAGACTGCGCGCAGGATGCATCTGAATTATCCCGTCGTGATGGGTGATGCGAAGCTCGGGGAAGAGTATGGCGGAGTTCTGGGACTGCCCGTGACCTATCTTGTCGATCGCGATGGAATTGTTGTGAAACAGATCAAGGGGAGACGGATTTAAACGCAATGGAAGTAGAGATAAAGACGATTCTTCGTGAGCCATAGACGCTACTTTCAGCGGGAAGATTGAGTTAACGAACTTGAGGCCGTAATGAAGGAGGTTCGGTAACTCCGCAAGATGACTCTGGTCACCTCATTCGGCGCGGATAATTGATCGTGTGGGCGTCGAAAACAACCTCGGGCTTCTGAAGGACTATCAGGCATATCTCCGTGTTGAAAAGGGGTTGCGCCCACTGACCTGCGAGGCCTACGACGGCGATCTGAAGACGTTTGCCGAGTTTCTGGAGGGCAGGCAAGGTGTGCTGGTGACGGCGACGCAGCAGGATGTGGCTGCATTTCTGGAGAACTTGCGCACGCATTCGATTGACTCGCGCAGCGCGGCGCGGAAGCTGAGTTGCCTGCGGGGATTCTACAAATGGCTGCTGCTGGATCGGCGCATCCATCACGATCCGACCCTGAATATTGAGTCGCCCAAAGCGTGGAAGGTTCTGCCGAAGTCACTGGCGGAGCCGGAAGTGGCAGAGATGCTGGAGCGGGCGGCGATGGTGGCGGATCATCCGCAGGCGCAGGCGACGGCGTTGCGCGACAGCGCGATTCTGGAACTGCTGTATGCGGGCGGGCTGCGGGTTTCGGAGATCACCGGACTCGGTACGGGCGACCTGGCATTGGATGCGGGACGCGTGCTCGTGCGTGGCAAGGGCGACAAGGAGCGCATTGTGCCTCTGGGTCGCACGGCGTTGAAGTCGCTTGAGACGTACTTGCGAGAGGGTCGGCCGCACCTGGCGCGCATCAGCACGAAGCGGAAGACGAATCCCTCACGGCAGGATGCGACGCGACTGTTTCTTTCGCTGCGCGGGATGCCCCTGACCCGGCAATGGGTCTGGCACCTGGTGAAGATGGGCAACAAGGATGCAAGTCCGCATAGACTGCGACACAGCTGCGCTACGCACATGGTGGAACATGGAGCGGATTTGCGCAGCGTGCAGACGATGCTGGGGCATGCGGATATTTCAACGACGCAGGTGTATACGCACCTGGCGCTGGGGCGGTTGAAGGCCGTGCATCGCGAGCATCATCCTCGAGCGAAGGCAAAGACACAGGACGAAAGCGCAACGAAAGGCGAGGCTGTGAAGGGAAGCTCGCTGCGCATCATTCGCGGCGGCAAGGGGCAGAAGAGTGCCGGTGACAAAGGCGAAGGCGCGCGTGGTGACGAGGAGCAGGAATGAGCATCGCGGAAGATCATCTGGATGAGCTGGAGACTCCGGCGCAGGCTACTCCGCCGCCACTGGCGGGGCTGGTGGATGAGTATTTGCGCATGCTTGAGTTCGAACGTCGCTCATCGGAGCATACGCTGCGCGCCTATCGGCGGGAGTTGATGGGATTTGCCGTGTACGTTGCGGAGCGGCATGCGGCACTGGGAGCGGTGGATCGGATTGAGCATACGCATATCCGCGCCTATCTTGGTGTGTTGCTGGAGCATGGATTGTCGAAGGCTTCGACGGCACGAGCGCTGGCGGCAATTCGAAGCTGGTTCAAGTGGCTGGCGCGGACGGGGCGCGTCGAACAGAACGTGGCTTCGCTGGTGGCGACTCCGCGACTGCCGAAGCTTTTGCCGCGCGTGCCTTCGATCGAGCAGATGAACCGCGTGGTGGACAGTATTGAAAAGGATGCGGCGAGTTGGCCGGCGCGGGACAAGGCAATTCTGGAATTGCTGTATGGATGCGGTATTCGCAATGCGGAATTGACGGGACTGAATCTGAACGACATTCACTGGGCAAACGAAGCGATCCTGGTACGGGGCAAGGGCCACAAGCAGCGCCTGGTTCCGCTGGGCGATGCCGCGGCGCAGGCGCTTCGCGCGTATCTCGGCGAACGGTCTGCGCGGTTGACGGCGAAGTTTGGAGCTAAAGGTTCGTCGACGCCGGCCTTGTTTCTCAGTCTGCAACTGCGCGGGTTGGGCAAGCCGGGCGGTGAGGGACGGCTGACGACACGGAGCGTGGGGCGGATTGTGAAGCGGGTCGCGATTCAACGCGGTCTGTCGGCCGATGTGCATCCGCATACGCTGCGGCACGCGTTTGGAACACATCTGCTGGAGGAAGGCGCGGACTTGCGCGCGATCCAGGAACTGCTGGGGCATGAGCGGTTGTCGACAACGCAGCGGTATACGCAGTTGACGACGTCGCAACTGGAAGCGGTGTATGACCGGACGCATCCCCGGGCACGGTAGCGTTCAGAGCACTTCGGGGATGTTGCCGCATCGATTGTCCGCTTTTTGGCTGGGCAAAGGGCTTGATTTCCCATGTCTCAAAAGCGAGACCTGGGGCACCCGGCTTTTTGGCGGGGCACGGGGATTGCTTTCCGATGTCTCAAAGGCGAGGCCTGTGGCACCCGGAAATCGTTAACCATATTGCCCCCCTATTATCCCCTCTCTTTGGGCAAATACTCTGAAATGATCGGGTTACGGAGAGGGGGTGGCGCTAGATTCCTGTGTAGATTGCGATTAGCTGTAGATTCCTCTGCGGATTGAAGTTAGGGGTGAGGTGCGATGTAAAGCGTGCACGAGGCGACATTCGCGGAGTTAGCGGTTTCAATCACGATTCTATTGTGCGCCATGAGGCGGAAATTACCTGCAAAATGGCGGGAAGTTTTTTGCCGAATGGAATGAGGGGGTTGCAGGAAAGTTTTGGTGCGGACGGGTTGACAGGTTGGTGAGGTGAACCCCTGGAGTGAGACAGTTTGTATTTTGACAGTTTGCTGTTTGCTGAAGTTGTTTTCATTTTGTTGGTTCTCCGGCAGAGTGGTTACGGCTGGTGAAGCGGAGACAGGCTCTGGTGGAGACCAACCTGTCAAGGAATAGCCAGCTGGAGACTCATCGATAGGATGAGCCGGGGAGCCGGGTTGAGCCGGGTCCCCTTGTTTCGGGGCCGGCCTCTGCTGTTCCAGGATCGATAGATTTCCCCATGCCTTGAAAAACTCACGGTGGGTTGTCGAGCGTCCGGGTGCGCAGGCGGCTTCGAACTCCTCCGGGGCTTTGTAGCCCAGGGCCGAGTGCAGACGAAGCCGGTTGTAGTAGTGGTCGATGAACTCTTCCATGCGGGCGCGCAGATCGTCGAGGTAGTGATATTGGGGCCGTAGATCTCCTCCCGCTTGAGGGTCTTGATGAAGCTCTCGCAGGAGGCGTTGTCGTAAGGGTTGGCGGGCCGGCTCATGCTGGGCAGCATGCCGGAGCTGCGAGCACGCGCATGTACTGGCCCGGAGGCGTACTGTACGCCGCGGTCGGAGTGGTGCACCAGGCCGGCGCAGGGCCCGCGTGGGGCGATGGCGCGCTCCAGAGCCAGCAGCGGCAGGCGCGCGGTGAGAGTGCGATCCAGCGCCCAGCCGACGACCTTGCGCGAGAAGGCATCCAGCACCAGGGCCAGGTAGACGAACTCCCCGCGCAGCCGGATGTAGGTGATGTCGGCGACCCATAACTGGTTGATCGCGGTCGGCTTCATGCGCCGGGCCAGGTTCAGATATACCTCCTGATCGTGGGCCGAGTCGGTGGTGGCAACGAAGGATTTCGGCTGCACGGCCAGCAGGTTGTCCTCCCGCATCAGCCGCAGCACCCGCTTATGGTTGACCGCCATGCCGCGGCGCCGCAGTTCGGCTGCGACCCGCCGATAGCCATAACGGCGTTTGTGTTCCAGGGCGATCTGCTGGATGGCTGCGCACTTCCATGTCCTCCTCGCGGGGATGGCGTTGCTGAAGAGATCGATAGAACCCGGCCCGGCTGACCCCTGCCAGCCGGCACATCGGCTCCACTCCAAGGCTGCCTGCGGTTGGCATCAGTTCGCGGACCGCTTCCCAGATGCCGTTTCGCCAGAGCCGGTACTGCCCGGGCGAAGAGCCTCGACCTTTGCGCAGGCAGCCTTCAAAAAATCCACTTCAAGCGTCTTCTGCGCCAGCGCCTTCTTCAGTTGCGCGTTTTCCTGCCGAAGCCGCTCCTCCGAACCGATCGAACGCTTCTCCGCTCCGCTCGCTCCGCCGTCTCCGCCACTGGTACAGAAGCTGGCGCGAGATGCCCAGATCCCGGCATAACTCCGCCACGTTCGCCGCCGCGAAAGCCGCCGTAGCGCAGACTCCCGGAACTCCTTCGTATACTTCCGATACTTCTGACCATTTGCAGTCCCTCCATTCCCTGCAAACTGTCAAGATTCTATCTGTCTCACTTTCGGGGGGCAGTCCAATGGCATGTCAACCCCCTCTCTGCAAAATCTCCTCCCATGCACTTCATTCCGTTGCACATATTCTTATCGCGATTTTGCAGGTTATTTCTACAAACTCTCTACACTTCTCTCAGTGGAGAAAAGTGACGAAAATGCGAGCGGCCCGATGAGGAATCACCGGGCCGGCCGATTTTGGAGGCATGTGCCACGATACGGGACAATCCTGCCCCTGAATTGGTGCAAACCATCGAAAACCATCGCCAAGTCCTTATTCCTGAGGACTTTGCGATTTAACTTCTTTGTTTTGAGCTAGTTACGCTAGCCCCATCAAAAGCTAACTCGTCTGTTATGAGGACTTTGCTTAGAAAACGGCAAAAAAGGAATGAGCGCGTGTTCACGGTGCGAGGGGACAGCAACGAGGGTCTCCACCTGCGACTTCTGGCGCCGCATCCAGACGACCTCGCGCGGACGCCCGACATCCGTCTAACACTCGTCTATCTCGCTAAACTAAGGATTGAGGTTCCTGTGCGTCGATTCGTTCTCCTGTGCGCTCTCTTTGGTTCGCCGCTTGTCTCCATCCAGGCTCACGCACAGGAGCATCCGCAGCCCTCACCCGATGCCGGGCAGACCCAGCAAGTCTCCCCAGAGCTCGCCGACGCCGAAGCCTTCATCGCAAAATCCGACTGGAAAACTGCCGCCACCAAGCTCGACGCCCACCTCGCCTCCCACTCCACCGATGCCCGCGCCCTCTTCGACGCCGGATACGTCGCCGACCATCAGGATCATCTCGACGAAGCCGCAGGCTTCTACCATCGCGCCATCGACGCCAACCCCAATTCCTTCGAGGCCCATCTCGCGCTCGGGCTTCTCCTCGCTCGCCAGGGCAAACGCGAGGAAGCCCACACTGAACTGCTGGCCGCCACGACCCTCGATCCCGGCGAGGCCGGTCCGGCCTTGAAAGCTCGCGCGTGGCGTGCCCTTGCCCGTCTTGACAGTCCCAACCCCAACGGCGAAGGCAATCCCGAGCTGCCTCTAGCGAATTGCTCGAAGCCCTCAAACTCGCTCCCGAAACAGCCAGCGACACGCTGCTCGCCGCCGACCTCGCCGAAGCCTCAGGCCAGCATGATGCAGCCGAGTCAGCCTACCGCCGCGTTCTCTCCGCTGATCCAAAATCCATCGCTGCCAACTCAGGCCTTGCTCACGTTCTCATCCAGAACAAGCACTATCCCGAAGCCGAAAAATTCGTCCGCACGGCACTCGAGCAATCTCCCGACGATCCCGCTCTGAACGCGCAGCTCGCCACGGTCCTTGCCGCACAAAACGACGCCGATGCTCTGCCGCTGCTTCAGAAACTCCATGCCACTCACCCTCTGGACCCGGCAATCACCCGGATGCTTGCGGATGTCCTCGCCCAGGCCGGCCAGTTCGAAGCTTCCAACAAGCTTTACTTCGCTCTCCTGGCCAAGTCGCCTGATGATATCGAACTGCTCGTCGCCCGCGGGCAGAATCTGATTCGTCAACAGCACTTCAATGAAGCCTTGGCGTCCTTCGACAAAGCCACCAAACTCGATTCCGCCGACGCCGATGCCTGGAGCGGAATTGCCTTCGCCGCTTCCAAACTTCATCAGCCTGCGCTTGCAGTGCATGCGCTCACTATGCGTTCAAGATTTCTCCCGGATGTACCAGCAACCTACTTTCTTTGGGCCACATCCTATGACTCATTGAACGATCGGAACGCGGCGATCACTTACTATCACCACTTTTTGGATTCGTCCGGCGGCAAGTTCCCAGATCAGGAATGGCAGGCGCGCCAGAGACTCCTGGCACTCGAGAAAAAATAGACGCGCTGCATTTAAAAGACAAGACCGTGACATTTATTTGATCGCTTCGAATTAAAGTTACCCCTGTGGCGGTCTTTTCACTTGCGTGTTCGCTGAAAATGCTCCTATAGTCGCTTAACTGTAAGGCGATTGGCTGTCTTGGGAAAAGCTGGCACCGGTTTTGAAGTAGTAAGGACAAGGGCTTCCGAGCTGTATTTTCTGCAGAATACCGGCAAATTTGCACCGCGTCACAGCACGGGACCTTTGGTTTTTGCTTTAATTCCGCTTCAGCGGAGGTTCTCATGCGGCACCAGACCTGGACGACCACCATACTCGCTATCGCAGCGCTCTCCATACCCGCGTTTGCCTCCTCCGATGATAAGGTCATCGATCAGGACAGCATCACCGCCCTCGAGGCTCGGATTCCCCAGGCCCAGCCGCGCGAGCAATGCTTCCTCTACGCCGAACTCATTCACCAGATGACGGAATTCAGCCTCAAGCAATATGCCGCCGGCGATGTCGACAAGGCGAGTTCTCTCCTCAAACAGATCCAGACGCTGACTCACAAAATGCACCTCAGCGTCGGCGAAAACAACAAGCGCTTGAAAAATGCCCAGATCCTGCTTCGGCACACCGCGTTCCGCCTCAATGAGATGCTTCACAACAGCAGCTATGAAGATCGCCCCTCGTCGCGCCACCCTCGCCCAGGTGAACAAGGCGCAGGACGAGACAATGCTCGAAGTCTTCCGCAAATAGATCCGCTTCGCCTCGTTTCCTTTTCTATTACGATCGACGTGTGCGCCTTCTTCATCGCGCGCTTCTCGCCTGTTGCTCACTTGTGATTCAATGAGATGCAGGTGCATTCGCCTATGCGTCCCGCATTTCTTTGTCTCGCTGACCCTCCTCTGCGTAGGCATACTCGCTCCTTCATTGGCACCGCACAACGGCAAAAACGTGACGTCCTGACCGAAGCCCAGGTAGAAAAAATCCGCGAAGCCGGAATCGAGCCTAACGAGCGTATCAAGCTCTACACGGAATACCTCAATGACCACGTCAACGCCGTCAAAGGCCTCACCAATCGCGCCAAGTCCGAAGCACGCGCCAAGCGCCTTGACAATGAATTGCAGGATGTCGCAGACCTGATGGACGAGATCGGTTCCAACCTGGATGAGTACTCCGACAGTCACGCCGATATTCGTGGAGCGCTCAAGTCCCTTGCCGACGAATCGCAACACTGGCTCACAACACTCAAAGCGCTCGCAGGCGAAGAGCCGTTCGATCTCTCCCGCAAAGAGGCCATCGAAGCCGGCGAAGATATAACCGATCAGGCCCAGCGCCTCCTGCGCGAACAAACCGACTACTTTGCCCTCCACAAAGACGAAAAAGGCCAGGAACGCGCCGAACCCAAACCACAGCAGCAGTAACGCACCTTCACAAGCTGATTCACTGTCTCATTTCACTGCTCACTGTTCACTGCCCACCGTTCACTGTCCACTGCCTGTCCTTTCCCTCCCCAATATGCTAATTTCAAACGTGGTGGCTGCTGATCTTATCCCTATCTTTCAGGAGGAATATCGTGCCCTGCGTCCGCGAGCGCCGATGCCTCCCTTCGCGGTTCGCTTCCGCCGTTTCACTTCGCTGAACACCACCATCCGTCTGCGCGAAGGCAAAATCTTCGTCAGCCTCTCCGATCTGCTGGAGGGCGCACCGGAAAGCGTCATCCGCGCCATCGCCCACATTCTCCTTTCCAAACTCTACTTCCCAAAAAACCGATCAACCCTGCGCACAACGCGCGCTTCAAGCGCTTCACCACCAGCGCCGCCGTCACGCGCCAGACAGAACTCATTCGCCACACCCGCGGCAGCAAACGCTACTCCGGCCCGCAAGGCCACTTCTACAACCTCGAAGAAGTCTTCGACTCCCTCAATCGCCGCTTCTTCGGCGGACTTCTCGGCCGCCCTGAACTCACCTGGAGCGAAGGCATGGCCAAGCGCTCCCTCGGCCACTACGACGCCGCACACAACACCATCGTCGTGAGCCGCGTCTTCGACCGCCCTTCAAGCCCGCGCTACGCTATCGAGTACCTGCTCTACCACGAGATGCTGCACCTCAAGCATCCGGTAAAGATGCGTGGCCTCCGCCGATGCGTCCACTCCCGCGAATTCAAAGCCGACGAAGCACTGTTTCCAGATCTGCACCAGGCCCTCGCCTTCATCAAGCGCCTTTAGCACTCGGCAGAAAGAAGCACATGGGAATCAATGTGCGTGCTTTGGGGGTGCGGGAGTTTTTGTCTCATCAGTTTCGTCAAATCCCGGCAGAATGCGGGCTTCCGAGCCGAACTTGTGATACCCGCCGAAGGTCACGTCGTTGATCATCGTTTCGAAGTAGCTATACAGGCTGAAGACCATGCCCCACTCGTGGAGTTCGCGTTCGGTGCGGCCGCGGGAGACCTCCACACTCCGCTGGGGACAGATATAGATTTTGCCGCCCAGTTCCACCGGACCGTACTCCACCATGATTTGCGACCGGATGAGGGGCACGTCCGGGTCCCGTTCTTCGTCGAGATCCGCATTGATCACGATGCGCAGGATGGCCCCGCTGTCGGGGTTGACCGCGAGTTCGCCGTAGGTGTCGGCCTTGTTTCGGTAGAGAGTGGTTCCGTTACCCTCCGGAAGGCAGCAATACGTGAGCTCGGGCGCGGCATTCTTGCTGGCGACTCTATAGGAGAACACCGCCAGAGCTCCGTCCTTGCCGCGTTCCCAGCGCTTCCAACTCAGGGTGCTTGGACTGGAAGCGGCGGCCCTCAGCACGTAGGCAAGAATGGGACCAAACGTGCCTCTGGTTTCAAGACCGCGTGCCCGCACCCCCCGCCGCCGCGGCCTTTGCCAAGCTTCTTTTTTTTCTCCACCACCTCGTTGCCGTTTCGATAGAGAACCGTAGCGTGCTCCCCGCTGGCAAAGTGAAGAGTCTGGTCCTGGTGCGGCATCTTCCAGCTCTCCTCGGGGCGTACGAGGGGCTCTTCGAAGCGCACCGTGTCTCTCAAGGCATAAAAGTCCGGAAGTTTGGGAATGGCATTTTTCAGGTAGTCGAATGTACGCTGCAGAATGGCGCGCTGCTCCTCCATCGGAGGCGGCGCGCGAACCACAATATCGTCGGGCGGGGGCGCGAGCGCAATTGACAGATCGGCGTCCGCCGTCAGCGCCTGCCGTTCCCGTTCGCTGTGGATCTTGTTCAACAGTGCATCGAGCCGGGGCGTGCTCAGCCGTTCAGTGAGCTCGAGATTCGCCAGCTTTCGCTGCAGGTCGGTCTGCGCATCCACCAGTTCTTCAAGCTGTGCGACGGTGACCTTTTCTATCCCCGGCCGACGATTGTCGAAATACACTGGCTCGTTGTAGTAGCCCGTGGCAGCTTGCACTGTCAGGGCAGGACGAGCCACCTGCACACGAAGATCGTGATACTCGTCCATCGTATCGGTGTGCGGAGGATTGAAGGTGAGGTTGTAGAAGCTGCGCACCTCTTGGGCACATCGCTTGATATCTCGATCCAGATCGCTATTCAAGTCTCGATTCAGCTCGCCCGACGAGTCCAGCACCAGGCCTCCTGTATGCGTCGCGATCACCTGCAGTGCCAGTCTGGACGGTTGCATGTCCTTTTGCGACCGGGGCGCTTCGAGGTAGTCGTGAGGATTGAATGAGGGATTCGGCCACACGTTAATGCTGTCCAGCGTGATGCGCGCTTCCCGCAGCCTTGTGGACAATTCCGTTGCCTCGTCGAAGCCGACGTCGCCGCCATTCACAGGCCAACCCGGACCGATCCACACCACGACTTTGTGGCCGGGGACGTCTCTCTGGGCAATGGCAATCGAGCCCAGGGCGCGTATAGAGAGCTCATTCGGCTGCGAGATGTTCACCCATGCGCGCAGCAAATTGGGCCCATCATTTCGACCCGATCTCCACACGGCCAATTGAGGTCTCGTCTGTTGCAGTTCTTTGACCAGAAGAGCCCCGTCCGTCACCGGCCTCAATGAGGAAAACAGCCCGTCGTGCGTGAGTCGATAGAGAAAACACGGGATTTCCAGGTGTCCGCTATTGCGGCTCAGGAATTGAACAATCGCGCTTTCGGTTTGCGTGAGCTGCGGCGGCGAGAGATTGACCGCGTCGAGGACGAAGATCAGTTCGGGTGCTGGTTCAGGCGCCGCCAGGGCGTTGTGGAATGTGCGAATCTTTGTCGGTTGGCCGTTATCGAGAAGAGTGAAATCCAGGGGGGCGATGTCCGAAACCGGGTTCCCTGCCGCATCTCTCACGATGACGTCAATGCTCAAGAGGCCTTCCCGCACGACGGAATAGGTAGCGCTCAGCGGCGCCGGTGGCTTTTGCGCAACGGATGGATCTCGCAAAAGCGGGGTTTGCCCGCCTGCCCCGCAAGTTCCGAGAATGATCATGACTGCGATAAAAGCTATGCGCCGCGCGTTGAGTCCATGCACCACGATTCCACGTGCCCCGAAGTCTCGCGGCGAGCATAGCATGGAATGCGTCCGGAGCGGGCTGTGAGACCGAGGTGAGCTCACGGTGGTCGAGTCGTCCCCTTTCGAACATGGCGTTGTTCGCGAATGACCACCTGCGCGGACGTGTCGTCAGCCAGTGAAATATCCGCTTTTCTCATCAAATTAAAATTTCAGCTTTTATAACTTCGTGCAACCGTTCGGTTGCGTATCTCGCATGGAGGATGTGGACAATCCCCCCGAGGCGGCGAATTTCAACGCCGGGGTGCTCTGCCCACAAACCGATTACCGTCCCTGCGTCACCGGTTCTTCCTGCTTCGAGAAAGCAATGCTGTCCGGCGCTACCGCCCCTCCCGTCATCAGCATGCTCATCGCCTGCTCCATCGTCAGATCCGTCATTGTCACCCGGCTTAGCGGAAGCAGTTGCAGAAACGCCGACGTGGGGTTGATCGCATTCGGCAGCAGCACCGCCGCCAGTTCTTCGCCGGTGTTCGAGTCCACCAGCGTCCGCGTCAAAAACCCGATGCTCTTCTGCCCTGCGATCGGAAAATCCACCAGCACCACCCGCTGGTTCGTATCCTTCTTCGCCATCATCGAGTCCAGCAGTTGCCGCACCGACGAATACACCTTGGCCACAAACGGCAGCCGCTCCAGCATCGACTCAAACAGGCCGAACGCCTGCCGTCCAATCACCAGCGACGTCACCCGCCCCAGCGCATACAGCACCACCAGCGTCAGCACCACCGCCAGAACCGACTGCATCACGGGATGCGCCAGCCAATCCTCAGGAAAAATCGCTTCCAGCAGCTGCACCAATGGCAATCCCGCCTTCGCCAGGCTGCCCAGCACAAAGCTGAAGATCAGCCATGTCACAAACAGCGGCCCCACCGTGATAATTCCCGCCAGGATGTTGCGCTGCAAACTCCTCAATCCACGTGCGATTACCGGATTCACATTCAGCTCCTGCTCCAAAGCATACGAGAATTGCGCCCCGGTTTTTCAGAATTGGGCTTTCCCGCGCCTTCCCCTATATTGAAGAGAGTGGTGATGCATGATTGATCCCCTTGGCCCAGACCCGAACGACTCCGTCAGCAGCGCCCCTCGGAAGGTAGCCGAAATCGAGGCTCCGGGACCGCTGTCTCCGCTCCGGCCCAGGGTTCGCTACGCCAACTACGACAGTCCCGAAGCCCTGCTGCGCAAGGAAGAACCGCCTCGCAATCAGCCATCGCCGCGAAACGAAGCAACGCGGCAACCCCAGATCTTGCCGCGCAGAGACGGACAGCCGCGAATTCAGGAAGCACCCTTTCCAATCTCGGCCGCGGAACCCGCTTCTTCGTCTCAGGCTGCTACACCGTCCCGCCCCCTCTCTGGGCCGTTCGCTGTATCCACTGCTCTCGCCCGCCCCACGCCGCCCAAACCCACCAAGTTAGAGCGAGCCATGAGCGTCGCCAGGACTGTTCTCCCCATCGTCGGCAAGATGCTTCCTTTACTCGAGGGCAACGTCGTGGGCGCCGCTTCCAATCTCTTCGCCAATCGGCCCATGCACGAAGTCGATCTCAAGCCGCTTGAGGAGTCGATTTCCCGCCTCCAGTCCGAGCAGCGCGCCCTGGCCTTCCACTCCGGCGAGCAGAAACGGGCCCTCCAACGCCTCGAAGACGACTTCGCCGCGCTCCAGGATGCCGTACAGAAAAATGCCGCCGATCAGGCCGAACTCATCGAGCACGTCGCCAAGCTGGCCAAGCGCACCTCGTCCTTCATGCGCTTTGTAACCATCCTGCTGGTCGTTTCCATCCTGTTCACCGCCCTGCTGTGCGTACGCATCGCCTACCTCATCCGCTTTTGACCGGCCGGAGGCCGCGGCTCTCCCGCCAACGCATTTATCGCCTGAAAACACTCCGTCACAGGTGCATTCGGAGCGGCTCACGGCCAATTTTCTATATCCGCTAATATTTGTTTCTATATTGTGAAAGTAACTTTACCTTCCCTACTCCCTTTTACGATCTTCGTGATGCAGAACATTGCCAGTCGTATTAGGCGCGGTCTAGTATTCACCCCGTAGTTCAATTGGGGATCTTCCGCCCTGTGTCAAAACGCTGTTCTAACTGAGTTCACAGAGCTTCACTAACGAGCGACGCGCATACAGGCGTCCGCTCACGGAGTGCCTCCATATGGCATGGTATGCCTATTGCATTGGTGAAAAACAAGCCTTCCCAGAACTAGCCCGTCACCGAAAACCAGTTCCGCTCGAGTCAGTACACGGTGTCAGCGGAAACCAGGTCTTCCTTTACCCAGCCAGTGATCTAGCCGTTATCGTCAGCGAACACAATCCCACAGAATCCTTAAATCAGAAGTCCGGTGTTGATCATGCTCGCGTCATCGCGGACTGCTTCAAACATTCCACAGTCCTTCCTTTCCGTTTTGGTACGGTCTTCAACGACGACGAAAGCCTCCGCAAATCCATCCGGTCCAACCAGCGCCAGTTCCTCGGCAACATCGACAAGCTCCGCGGCAAAACCGAGATGCACCTCAAGATCCTCGTCGACGACTGTTGCAGCCGCGAGTTGGCTCAGCTCCAGCCAGACAAGGTGGGCCGGGGCTATCTCACCAATCTCCGCGAAACGGCGACTCGCCAGCGCGAACGCCAGACCCGCGCCCGCGCCGTGAGCTTCCAGATGCATCGCCTCTTTGCACCCCTGGATGAAGAAGTCAGCTGCCGCCTTACCGAGACCGGCAAGATGGTCCTCGATATTGCCCACCTGATCGATCGCAAGTACGTGGAGCGTTATCAGAACAAGTTCACCACCACCTGCGCCATGATGCGCGACTGCCAGATGCAGCTTTCCGGCCCCTGGCCTCCGTATCATTTCGTGCACCGCCTGACCCGTGGCGCCCACGTCCCGGCGCAGAGTTCCGCGGATCCCGTTACCACCGCCGCCTCTTCCAGCACTCAACAGGTAGCAGCGATGGTCTAAATCAAGTTCACCCCAACCAAAAGCCCGGCTCCCGCCGGGCTTTTCTAACAGCTCGCTACCCATCATCTCTAACAAAGAATCATTGCCGCCCACTTGTTCACTTTTTCACTTCTTGACTCATTCACTTCTTCACTGTCCACTGTCCACTGTCCACTGTTCACTGTTCACGTCACCGTCCACTGTTCACCGTCCACCGTCCACTGTCCGCTTGATCACTCGCTCACTTTCTCCCCCGTTCGTCACTCATACCGCAGCGCCACCATCGGATTGATCTTCGTCGCTCGCCGTGCCGGCATATACGAACCAAACAGCATGCATGCACTCACAATTCCCACCGCGGCAATCAGCGTGATCGGGTCCGCCGGGCTGACTCCAAATAATCCAGCCTTGATGGCCCTGCTTGCCCCAAGGCTTATCGGTATCCCCACCGCCACGCCAATCCCAAGCAGCACCAGCGCCTCCCGCAGCACCATCCACAGCAAGCCGGTTCTGGGCGCGCCGAGTGCCATCCGTACGCCCAGTTCGCTCGTCCGCCGCACCACGTTGTACGTCATCACGCCGTAGAGCCCGATGCCCGCAAGCATCAGCGCCAGCAGCGCAAAGAAGCCCGCAAGCTTCGATACAAGCGTCTGCAGATCGATCAGATCGTCGAGTTGTTCGTCGATGGTCTGCGTCTTCAGCACCGGCAGATTGGGATCCACCTCGGCAAGCGCCGCGCGAACCTCGCCAGTGATCTTCGCCGGATCGCCCACGCTTCTCACCTGCAGCCAATACGCATACTGATCGTCACCCGTAAGCTGGGTCACCGCGAGAAATGCGAATGGTTCCGGCTTCTCCGCGGGACTGCTGTGTTTGGAATCCCGCACGACACCCACGATGTGCCACACACCCGGCGCTGCAGGATCGGCAATGGTGAAGCTGTGTCCGATTGCCTCTCCGTTGGGAAAGTAGCGATCCGCAAATGTTTTGTTCACCACGACCGACTTCACCGCGTCGGCCGTGTCCGCCGGCTCGATGGTTCGCCCGCGCAAAAGCGGAATTCCAAGCGTCTCAAAGTATCCCGCCGACACCCTGTTCAACAGCGTACTGATATCCTCGTTCGGTTGGGTATGCCGTCCATCAATATCGATGGGCGACCCCCAATTACCTCGGCTCACCGGCGGTCCTCCCGACATACTCGCAGAGCGAACGCCGGGCAATTCATCCACCCGGCTGATAACCCGCTCGTATAGCGCATTCAACCGTTCCGGTGGATAACCTGCAAACTTCGGATTCGTATTCACCAGCAGCACATTCGATCGACTCAGCCCCATGTCCTGCGAACGCAGGTTCTGCAGCGTCCGGATCAGCAGCCCGGCAACGCTGAGCAGCACCAGCGAGAGAGTTACCTGCGTCACAATCAGGACCTTCGGCAACAACCCACGGGAGCCCGCGCTCGTTCCGCCCGAATTACGCGCATTCGCATTCAGGGCTCCCGCAACATTCGTACGCGAACTCCGCATCGCCGGTGCGATTCCAAACAACGCTGCCGTCACGATGCATGTGGCAAAAGTAAACAGCAGCACACGCAAATCCGGTGTCGCCGAAAGCGCGGTCCGGGCCGCACCTTTATCCATGAAATGAATCAGAACCTGCGTGCCCCAGAAGGCCAGCGCAAGTCCGAGCGCCCCTCCAACCATCGCAAGAACCAGCGCCTCCATCAGGATCTGCCTCATAATCCTGCCGCGGCTCGATCCCAGCGCAAGCCGCGCGCAAAATTCCCGCTCGCGCGATGTCGCTTTGGCCAGCAGCAGGTTCGCGAGATTCGCGCATGCAATCAGCAGAACCACACTCACCATCGTCATCAACACTTTCAAAGGCGCTTGATACTTCGACCGCATATACGACATTCCCGCTCCTCCCGGCAGCAGCGGAACGAACGTCCCGCCGATCTGCTGCCGTCGCAGCGGCGAAATCTGCGTCCCCTCCCGTTGCGTCAGAAAGCGCTGAAACTCTACCGTCGTCCATGCCTGCGCCTGCGCCACGGGAACATCGGGCCTGCGCCGCGCCATCATGTGGATCCAGAACGGGCCGTCAGGCTGCAGCAGCGACTGCTGCATCATCACTTGCGCCTGCATCGTGATCGGCAGCCACATGTCGGGCATCTGTTCGT
>CAWCVS010000006.1:0-78365 GCA_963799035.1 uncultured Acidobacteriaceae bacterium
AAATGAAGGCACATCTCGCCGAGGCCATTTCAAAGCTCAGCGAGAGAGAGCAACTGATCTTGTCACTTTACTACCGCGAAGAGCTCACCATGAAAGAGATTGCACAGGTTGTGGGCGTGGCGCTTTCCCGGGTGTCACAGATACGTCAGGCCACGATGGTAAAGCTGAAGCAATACCTGGAACAGATGCAGGCAAAGCCGGTAATGACCGGCAGAAACGCTGGAGAACAACTTGATACACTCAGCCAGAGCCAAACTTCATCCGACCGCTTTCGACGGGAAAGGCCGCCGCTGCGTCTCGGTCTGTGCACAGCTGCAATTTCCGCTCGGCCGGCCGACTGTCGAATGAGGACGCAAGGTCGCTGAGTGCCATCCACGATGCCTTCGCGCGCCAGCTTGCTATTGCCTTGGATGCACAGCTCGCGACGAACCTTGAGGTTAAGCTCAAAACTCTCGATCAACATACGCTGAAAGATCATCTGGAGGGTATTCCTTCGTACATCGTGCCGCTCTCTCTGGGAACTGTGGCGGGCCACGTCGTAGTTGAGTGCGACCGGCGTCTCGTGTCGCTGATGCTCGAACTCCTGATGGAGGCGCGGGTGAAGTGAGGGAAGAGGAGTGCGATCTCTCTGAGATAGACGAGGAGATCATGCGAGATGTCATCCAGCTTATCGCAGATCATGCCGAACAGGCGTGGCGCATTCCAGGCCTTTCTTTAACGGTGAACCATCCCATCAAGCCTGATGCCCTCCATCGGTTCTGCCCGGCAAACGAGAAGGTTGCCGTGTTGAAGTTCGGCGTGCATCTTGCCGGCGCTTCGGGTTCATTCAATCTCGTATTTTCAGCGGGTTTTCTGAATTTACTGATCAAGCAGATCAAGCTGGATCAGCCAGAGAAGAAAAGACTCTGGACTTTTCCGACACCTCCGATCCGGGAGCGCATTCTCGATTGCGACATAGATGTGAGCGCCGAATTGCCCGGACTCAAGGTGGCAGTGCGGGACCTTATCGCCCTTCAACCTGGATCTGTTCTCAAGCTTCGAGCTCCAATACAAACTCCGGCAGTGCTCACGGCAGGCGCACGGGCGATCTTCGAGGCTGTCCGGTCAGAAATGGAGCGCAAAGAGCTGCACAGCTCGGCCGCCGCACAACCCAGGCAGACTGGAAATCAGAGGAGTCAAAAAATGGATAATCAAGTCAAGACAAAAGCGGCGCGCGAGTTCGCAACCGCCTTTGCCGGATCCCTTTCCGCGTCGTTGGCGCTGGCCACGGGATCACCCTGGCCTCTTGAGGTTTTGAAGGGGCCGAATGTTCCTACCTCCAAAGGATCTCCGATCCATTTTCGACTGAAGGTGGACGGCGCGGTCAGCGGTGAGTGCTTCATCGAGTTCTTCGAGCCGCAGGTGGCGGCCCTCGTTTCGAAGATCACCAAACAGCCGGTCGTAACCATCTCCGAGGATCATCGCGAAGCTCTGGCAAAGGTGATTTCGTCGGCATTGGCCGATTTCACCGAGTCGCTTGCTCCAGGCATCGGAGAGATTTCTGTCAAAGTCGATCGTGTCGCAGGCCTGGCTTTCGGAGGAATGTTTGTTGTTCCTCTTGCTGCCACTGAGGATCCTTCAGGCTTGCCAATCCTGCTCTACTTCGGAGTCCAGCTTCTCGACGCTCTGTCATCCAAAGCGGAGACACAGTACAGCGGCGAGCCCGAAGAGGCCAAAGTATTCCCGTACAATCTCAGGCTTGTCATGGATGTCGAACTGAATGTCTCTGTGCTTTTCGGGCAGAGGCAGCTACCTCTCCGGGATGTTCTGGCTCTTGCAAGCGGTTCGGTTGTTGAACTCGACCGAATGGTCGATGAGCCGGTCGAACTTCTTCTCGACGGCAAGCTGATTGCCCGAGGCGAGGCGGTAATCGTAGACGGAAATTACGGATTGCGCATTACCGAGATCCCGCAGCCTGTTGTATCTCACTTCTTGAATTGATTTGTTGAGGAGATTGAAATGGAATTGGCACTTAAATCTTTTTGGCCGGTGGTTGATCGCGGTTGGAAAAGCATGAAAGCAGTCTGCAGCGACACATTCTGCCACAATACGCAACTCATGCGGAGCATCCCCGGTGGCCGAGCCGGAATTCAATCAGGCGATCACTGGTATTGCAGCGTCGACTGTTTTGTTCGGGCTTCCCGCGCTGAGCTCGCTTCGCTCTCGATCGTACGTTTCAGCGAGATTCCGCGTATTCCGCGGATGTCGATGGGCCTTACACTCCTGGCCAAGGGTTATCTAACCGCCGAGGAACTTCGCTTCGCGCAAACAGAGAGCGAATTGCACGGGAAAATCTTGAGACGACGCTAATTCGTCATAGTCTCACCAGCGAAAAACAATTAGCCTCGGCCCGCGCCGCCCAGTGGGGATATCCGGTACTCGCCCGGGATCGCGTCGGCCAAATGGTCGAATCGGACATCCCTCAATATCTCTTGAAGATGTTCTCCGCGGTGCCATTGCAATATTCCATCAAGGCGAAGCGGATATTGCTCGGTTTTGTGTTCCGAGTCGAGCATAGCTTGCTCGAATCGATCGAAAAAGTGACCGGCTGCAGAGGCGGTACCATGTTTTATTACTGCGACAGAACTAGCTGAGCAAATGAAGTGGTTACAAGATTTCCAAATCACGACCAAGAGCCTAGTCGAAGAACTGGGTACACCGGAAATAATGGCCAGGACCATGGGACGATTTTCTGTTGAAGTCGCCGCGAGTCATGCAGTCTTTTCTCGATGCAAGAATCACGTTTGGGCTCGAGTTTCCGGGAAGCGGGGAAATGCGGACGTAATCTTCCGTTTCGAACATGGCACTGCCCTTGAGGTATCTGGAAATTCGTACGTTCGGGAAGAAACAATCTTGCTCTTTTTGATAAACAGTTGGGCGCCACCTGCCGATAAGTAGGCCAGGTGGTGGCGGCGTGCAGAACGCAAGAATTCTCGATATTGGTTCGGGCCGCGAAGCGGTTTCTGATTCCGGGTGGGCGCATATCGATTGCGCCCGCGATCTTCCCGAAGTTCCCGTTCTGCCGGAAACACTGTTGCTGATGGAACTTAAAGCGCAGGAGACTTGTGTCGATCTCGCGTGAAATATCGAATCTGGTAATGGAAGATATTGGGGCGGTATTGCAGATCTTCCGTCGCGTAGCACTCGAATACCCGTCCGGTGAAGACCGACCTGCACGCATCGAAGATTGCATTTCAAGTCTCGGCCTCGAATCTTGCATTGAAGCCCTATCCAGCGCAATTGTGCCATTCGCATCGAGCGAAGTAATCGAAACCTGGCGCCACGCCAAGGAAATTGCCGTAGCGTTGCCGACAGATCTCCGCGGAGTTAGCTGCGGACAACAAGCCCGGATGAGGCCTACCTGGCAGGCCTGTTTCATCAGCTTCCCTCGCTGCCTCTCATTTTCGGATGGGCCGTGCCCGATTCAGAGTCGAATGCTGCGGCAGTGATTGGCCTTCGCATGGCTGAGGCCTGGTCTTTGCCTCAATGTGTTCAAGAATACTTCGCGAAGATGCAAAACCCAGGGAATGGTCATCGGTGGTTACCGATGGTGCAAAGAGCACACGAAATGGCAAGCCGTCAGTCGACCAGCGTTCCATAATCGAAATCTGATCGGCACTCAAAACGCGTAAGTCTGCAAATAGCTTCGCGTCGGGCCTTCCGATGTGCCTCCGTCGAGAGACTCCAGATTGCCTTCGGATGAGGAAATGCGAGTCCCGAAAACGGGTACGCATACTTCGGCCTCGGAATTCTCATCGAACCCTCATCAATCTAGCTTCTTTCGGGCGTTTCGACGCCGTTTTCGGGCAAACTTTGCCTAGTGAATGGCACGCGTCGTGCATTGGCTATGCGGAGAGAGGCTCATATGGACAGTGGATATTATGCCGCGTGCACGGCCCTGGTGGCTCGCACCCAGGCTCTGGACACGATCGCGAACAACCTGGCGAATGCCAGCACCGTCGGCTTCCGCGCGGAACACAACGTGTTCAGCTCCGTGCTGGCCACGCGCTGGAAGGGCGCCGACCTCGCCTCTCAACCAGGCGATGAACAACTATGGCATTCTGAGCGGGACAACGCTGGACCTGAGCCAGGGCGCGCTCAAAAGACCGGCAACGATCTCGACTTCGGCATCGAGGGCCCGGGCTACTTCGTGGTGCAGACCGCGAACGGCCCCGTGTATACCCGCAACGGCAGCTTCCAGGTATCCAGCAAGGGCCAGTTGGTTACGGCGACCGGCGATGCCGTCATGGGCGAACAAGGGGTCATCACGATGCTGCCCGGGCCGGTGTCGATCAGCGCCGATGGAACCATCTCTTCCAACGGAGCGGTGTCAGGCAAGCTGAAGATGGTCGAGTTCCCCGCGGGCACGCAGCTGACGAGCGTGGGCAGCACTTACTACTCCGCGCCGGCAAGAACCGCAACGCCGGCAACCGATTCAAATGTGCGCCAGGGAATGCTGGAAAGCTCCAACGTCAATCCCATCTCCAGCATGGTGGAGCTGGTTACAGCGCAGCGTTCGGCTGAGATGATGCAGAGGGCGCTCTCAATGTTCAATTCACGAGATGGACAAAACAGCAACGCAAGACCTGCCCAAGATCGGCTAAAGGAGATTCGACATGTTTCATGCACTCTATACAGCTGCCAGCGGAATGACCGCCCAGCAGACTCAACCTGGACAACATTGCGAACAACCTGGCGAACTCCAGCACCGCCGGCTTTCAGTCGCGCCGGGTGCAGTTCTCCGATCTCCTTTATCAGAACGAGGTGATGCCCGGCGCTGCGGCGACGCAGCAGACGACGGTCGCATCCGGACTGCAGATCGGCCTCGGCACACGGCCCGGCAATACGGAGATCATCCAGACCCAGGGCGACTTGAGCAGCACCGGCAATCCGCTGGATCTTCGCGATTCAGGGCAGCGGCTTCTTCCAGATCCTGATGCCGAACGGACAGATCGGATACACGCGGGCGGGCTCGTTCCAGCCGAATGCGCAGGGAAACCTTGTGACCGCGAACGGCAATGCGCTTCAGCCGGCGATCACCATTCCGGCAGCCGCGACCAACGTCACCGTCGGCAGCGACGGCACGGTGAGCGTGACGCTTGCCCGGACAAACGCAGGCGCAGCAGGTAGGCGTAATTCAGTTGGCGACGTTCGCGAATCCCGGCGGCTTGAACAGCATCGGCAACAACATCTATCTGCCGACCACGGCCTCCGGCGATCCGGTCGTGGGCGCGGCGGGCGGAGCCGACGGCTTGGGCACAATTCAGCAGGGAATGCTGGAGCAGTCCAACGTGAATGTCGTCGATGAGTTCGTGAACATGATCCTGGCGCAGCGTTCATATGAGTCGAACTCGCGCGTGGTCAAGGCCGCCGACGAGATGCTTCAACAATTGAATCAACTGGCGCAGTAGAGAAAGTACCATGACGCGATCGTGGACAGCCTGACCTGTGTCGTCGTTGCCGCATCCGCGTTTTCGGCTGCGGACGCGGCTGCTCCTGCGCGCTACGCGATCAGCGCCGAACAGATATCGATTGCGATCAGCAATGCGGGAATGCCGGTGTTGCCGGCACAGGTCAACGCTGCTAACGCAGATGTCGTGGCCACCACAGGTGCGCCGAGGCTCAAGGTCGAGTCAATTCAGAGGTCGGGCGATCAACGCATGCGAACGTCCGCATGGAATGTGCGGATCCAGCGGAATGCCTCCCGTTCTTTGTCAAGGCTGAGTCCTGAAGACAGAATGATGCACCGGAACTTGCTCGCTTCACTCGACCTGCGAGCCATGTCCAATATGCCGCGAGCAGCCTCAAAACCGTCAGTGATTCGTGCCGGTTCGCCAGCCATTCTGTTGCTCGACAGCGAGCATGTGCACATCCGGATCTCCGGTCGTCTGCATCGAAAACGGCGCTGCCGGTCAGAAGATTCACGTTCGTGCTAACCGCACGGATCGTCGGCAGACTTATGTGGCAGAAGTAGTCGACGGCACGTTCGTTGAAAGGGAATCTCTGATGAGGCAACATCGGCAAACGTCTTGCGCAGCTTCTGGGCTGTGTAGTTCTTGCTGGCGAACGGTCGCGGTGCCTGCGGCAAGCCCGAAGACTACCAAGAAGAACAGCCCGACCGAACTGCGCTCAGACTACATCGCCCGGCTTCGGGAGCAGGACGCTCCAGCCTGTGACCAGACCGTTGGCAGCCTCTGGTCCCCGAGCGGCGAAATGAACGACATATCTTCCGACTACAAGGCGCGCAAGCTGAACGACACGATCGTCATTCTGGTCGCGGTCCAGACAACAGCGGCGCAAAGCGGGACGTCAACTAGCCAGCGGACATTTCAAACCAGCTCCGGCGATCACCGGCCTGGCCGGAGATGTCAACACCAAAGGCCTGAATCCGCTGTTCAACGCAAACTCTGCCACTTCCCTCAAGGGAGCGGGAGCGACGGATTCAAGCACGACATTCCAGACGAGCCTGACGGCGCAGGTCATCGCGGTGCTGCCCAGCGGCAACCTGATGGTCGAGGCGCAGCGCAAGATCTTCATGAACAACCAGCACGAAGACGTCACTGGTACGCGGAGTTGTGCGGCCCAACGACATCGGGCCCAGCAACACCGTCACTTCCGCCGCGCTCAGCAATCTTGAAGATCGAGATGAAGGGCAAGGGCATCATCGCGGACAGCACACGTCGGCTCAACGCGATTACCAGAGCGATCCTATGGCTCATAGGATTCTGATTCATATGATCAACGCGCAAAACAAAATTCGGCTGCGGCTCCCAACGCCCGTGACGGGCATCGTCGTGCTGTGTCGTCGGCCTTTTCGTCTTTGCCGCAAATGCTTCAGCTTCGAACCCCAATCGCCAGGTCCTGGTGCGAGACATCACCAGCGTGGAAGGCGTGCGCGACAACATGCTGGTGGGCTATGGACTGGTCGTCGGCCTGCACCGCACCGGCGACACCCAGCAGACCATCTTCACCGTGCAGACGCTGGCCAACGCGATGCAGAAGATGGGCGTGCTGATTGCCCCGGGCACCGTTGAGGTCAAGAACGTCGCTGCGGTCTTCATCACCGCCATCGCTCCCGCCGTTCTCCCGGCCGGGCGCCAAGCTCGATGTCACCGTTTCTTCCGTCGGCGATGCGAAAAGCCTTGAAGGCGGAGTGCTTCTGATGAGCGCACTGCACGGGCCGGATGGGCAGGTCTACGCGGAAGCCCAGGGCCCGCTGGTGATGGGCGGGTACTCCGCCGGCAACGGCACCAATGGCAAGGAAGTGAATTCCGCCGAACGTGGGCATCGTTCCCAATGGTGCCATCGTGGAGCGCGACACATCCGTCGATCTCACGGTTTCAAGACGGTTTCATTGCTGCTGCGCAATCCGGATTTCACCACGGCAACAGAGATCGCGGATGCAGTAAACGAGAATTTCCACAAAGGTGTCGCATCCGCCCTCGACAGTACGCCGCGTCGATGTCAACGTTGCCGATGCGGCGCGCTCATCGGTGCCGGACCTCATCTCCCGAGTGCAGAACCTGGCACTCGAGGTCCACACGCCGGCGAAGATCGTCGATCAACGAGACGGACACGGCACCATCGTCATGGGCGGCGACGTCAAGCTCACTCCCGTCTCCGTCATTCATGGCAATCTTTCCATCCAGGTCGTCACTTCCTACGACGTAGCCGCAGTTCCCACCGGCATGGGCGGCAAAGACGAAAAGGGAAAAGGCCGCACTGAAGATCGCATCCAGCCCGTCCTGGTCCCGGAAACAAGACTGACCGTAAATGACGCTCCGGCGCAGACCATGCGACTGGATGAAGGAGCGAACGTCGAGGAACTGGTCAACGGGCTTCACGCGATCGGTACCACGGCCCAGGACGTCGTCGCGATTCTTCAGGCCATCAAGGCCGAGGGTGGGCTGCAGGCCGAATTGGAGGTCCAGTAAATGGCAACCAGCATGAGTACGGCGTCGCTTAGTTCGCAAACCAGCCTCTTGCAGTCCACAGAGGACCGGATGCTCCATCAGCTCAAATCCCAACCGACTTCGAAGGACGACGCGAAGATCGAAAAGGGAGCTAAAGACTTTGAAGCCATGCTTTTAACCACTTGGATGCAGCAGGCCGAGCAGTCGCTCGCCACCGTGCCGGGCGCCGAGGATGATGAGGATGCGGCTGGACGTGAGCAGATGATGAGCCTCGGCGTGCAGTCGGTTGCGACATCGTTGGCGGCCAATGGCGGTATCGGAATCGCCCGGATGATTGCAAAAGCCATGCATTCCGTGGCAGAGAAAGCGGATACGCAGGCGTCAGACCTCGCCGCAAGTCCAGAAAACCAGCAAATAGGCAAGAAACCCTGAGAATTCGATTAAACTCTCGCCGGCAAAGTGCCGATAGGGACTCAGGCTTCAATAAGGAGTCAACATGAGAATCGATCTAACGCAGTTGGCGAGCAAGTCAGCTTGCAAGTGAAGCGACCGCGCAAAAGGCGAAGGCAGAACAAGCAGCGGCCACTGGCTCTGATAGCGATGGGGACCGAACGACCCTGTCGTCGGACACTGCTTCATTGCAGTCCCTGGTAAGCACAGCTATGAGTTCCCCCGAGATCCGCCAGGACAAGGTTGACAGTTTGCGGGCTTCGATCAACAGCGGAAGTTACGAGCTTGATGCAAACAAGATTGCCGCGTCGATGATCGACGAGCACGCCTGAGTCGCGGAGTTTCGACGTTTTGCGGTTGAAGCATTGAGAAGTAGTCGAACATGATTGCGAACGGCGTCCAGGACCGGAATGGCAAGGTTGAAGAATATCTTCAGCTGTTGCGTCTGCTTGCCTTCGAACTGGAACGCGCCATGCAGGCAATCGCCCAAAACTCCCTCCCCGAATTTGAAGATAGTGTCTGCAGTCAGGAGGCGCTCAGTGCGCGTCTCACCGATCTGGCAGGAGAATTGAATGTCTCCGGGCCAACGGCCGCCGCAAAAATTCTTCGCCCACGCAAACGAAGATATGATGCAGCAGATCCACGCTGCCTCCGGCACTCTTCAGAAACTGAATCAGCGCTACGCCGCATTGCTCCAGCATTCCAGCCGCTCCGTCGCATTGATGGTGTCGCTCTTCAATTCGTTCAAGGGACAATTCCAGGAGGGAACTGGCCCCAGGTTGAAAGCATCAGACCTGGTCTTGCCAGATGTGATCGCATATGGGTGGATTGAATACTTCGCTCTTGATCGGCATGCAGGCGCTGGACGCTACGCAAGGCCGCGCTCAATGCCACCAGCAACAACATCGCCAACGCCAACACGCCGGGATACACCCGCGAGGTGCCTCAGTTCTCAGAGAACGCTGAATCGATGTCCGAAGGCGTAGTCGTCGGCGGCGGCGTCACGCTCGATGGCCTGCAAAGCGTTCGCGACGAATTGCTCAATCTGCAGATTCAGCAGCAGACCTCGCAGCAGAGCAGCGCCGACACGCAATCCTCGAGCCTGCAGCAGATTCAGGCGTACTTCTCGACCACCGGCGACGACATCGCCAGCGCGTTGACGGCGTTTTCCAACCAGCCTCTCGCAACTTTCCGCAAATCCAGGCAGTTCGGCCGTCCAGCAGGGCGTGCTCTCGAGCGGCCAGAATCTCGCCCAGGCATTCAACACCACTGCGAACGGCCTTGACCAGCGCGCAATCAGATGCCGACGGCCAGGTGACGCAGACCGTGTCCCAGATCAACACGCTGACCCAGCAGATTGCGCAGCTCAACGGGCAGGTCTCGCAACTCACCCGGCTGGGAAGGATGGCGGCACGGTCCAGGATCAGCGCGACGAACTGGTTCAGCAGCTCTCCACGCTCACCGGCATCTCCGTAACCCAGAGCAGCGACGGAGAGACCATCACCACGGGCAACGGAACGCCGCTCGTGATGGGTTCACAGAGCTTCACGCTGCAGACCACCACGGGCAGCGACGGCATGCAGCACGTGCTGGATTCGAACGGGAACGACATCACATCTTCGATTCAGGGCGGTCAACTGGGCGGAGCGATTCAGGTTCGCGACTCAGGTCATCCCGGGATACCTCAACGCAGCTGAACACGCTCGCCAGCCAGTTTGCCACCGCGTTCAACGCGGCCCAGGCCAAGGGCTTCGATTCCAACGGCAACGCAGGCAGCAACTTCTTTTCGGTGTCCTCGGGAACATCCGGAGCCGCGCTTCGGCATCAGCGTGGCCATCACCGATCCCTCGCTGATTGCAATCAGTTCTGACGGCTCGGCCGGCAGCAACGGCAACGTGGCCAATCTTTCCGCCGCGCTTGACCAATGCGCTTCCCTCCGGCCAATCGGCCGCCAGCGGCTACGCCAGCCTGGTATTTCAGGTGGGCAACGCCGCATCGAATGCCAGCGCGCAGTCCACAGCGATCGGGCAGAACCTGCTGCAGCTCACAAATCAGCAGGGCTCGGTCTCCGGCGTAAGCATCGATGAAGAGACAACCAACCTGATCCGCTTTCAGACGGCTTACGAGGCTGCGGCCCGCATCGTAAGTACAATTCAAGCAGCTCAATACCGTGACCCTCAACATGGGCTCCTCGCAGAGTTACTAAATATGCGCGTTAATCCGAACATGGTTCCCGACATTCTCGCCGGCTTGCAACAGAGCCAGGCGACTCTCAATACCGCCTTGCAGCAGGTCTCCACCGGCAAGAGCGTAACTGTGCCATCCGACAACCCCGCCGCCTCGGCTGACATGGTGCAAAACACCATCGAGACCGGCGAAGTTGACCAATACACGCAGAACGTCACCGGCGTGCTCTCCATGGTGCAGACCGCCGATTCTGCGCTGAGCTCGGTGGTCTCGTCCCTCACGCAGGCCGTGTCGCTGGGCACCGAGGGAGCCAACGGAACCAACTCTGCCGCCAATCAGCAGGCGATCGCGCAACAAGTTCAGGGCATACTGTCGAGCGTGGTGTCGCAGGCCAACTCGTCGTATCAGGGAGCATATGTGTTCGGCGGAACCGCGAACACAACGCTCCTTATACCGCCAATGCAACATCGCCGTCGGGCTACACATACAACGGAAACAACGGTGTGAACTCGGTGGCTGTCGGCGACCAGTTGAGCGTCCAGGTCAACCTTCCCGGCAGCCAGATTTTCTCGAACTCCACCAATGATGTGCTGGGTTCGCTCAGTTCGCTGGTCTCTGCGCTGCAAAGCGGGAACAGCGCAGACATCGAAACTGCGACCATCGCCGTCAGCTCCGCCCTTAGTTATGTCAGTCAGCAGCGCGTCTTCTATGGCAATGCGGAGAGTCAGTTGAACTCGCAGGAAACTTACCTGCAGCAGGAAACAGTCAACCTGAGCACGCAGCAGACCAATCTGGTTGGCGTGGATATGGCCACGGCGGCGACAACTCTCAGCCAGGCAGAGACCGCAAACAACGCGGCCCTGGCCGCTGCAGCCAAGGTGTTACCGACTACACTGCTCAACTATCTGTCGACCCCGAGCTAAGATCCGCTTCGAGCCGGGCTTCCGGGTGAGACATCAAAAGCGTGGGGCGCATCCGCAATGGATGCGCCCCATGTCATTTTCAGATCTCGCGGTTCTACGACACACTCACCGTGCTGGGGTCCTGAGTCTCTATGCCGACCAGTTTCCCTGCATACGGTCCAACGACCCGGCATAGGTCCCTGCAACTCGGGACGCAGGCGGTGGTAGGATCTGGGGCTCAGAAGATGCAGCGCGCAGATCCATTTGCTGCCACGTCTCTCTCATCTTCAAGACAAGACGCATCTGTTCATCCAGGATTTCAGGTTTGTTCTCCGCCTGTGCAATGACCAGCTTCTGCCGCAACGAGGCGTAAAAGGCGATCAGTTGTTGCGACAGTTCGCCGCTCTCGCCAGATCGATCCAGTTTTCCAGATGGCCGATGACAAGCAGGGCATGATTGGCTTCACCGCAGCGTTTCTCCATATCGTTGGCGCGCTGGGCTTCCGCCGCTCGCCGCAGATTGCCCGCCAGGGTATCGAAGAGACCGATCAACAGGCCGAAGCCGCTGGCTCCCTCCGTTGCTGTTTTTCGATAAGAAAGTTCCGTTGGAGTCATGTCAGTCTCCGACTAGCCTGGATTTGGTATTCAAGTCCGAGTTCGGTGTTGATCTGCTGCATCTCTGTCGGCAGTTGCTGCAGCAGGATCTCAGCCTGGCTGTATTCGCTTTGCAACTGGGCTTCAGCGGAGTGATGTAGTTGGTTTCGAAGTTGTTGATGTCGGTTTGCAGGTCGCTGTATTCGGTGCTGATGCTTTGAGATCCACAGTGAAGGCGCCGTCTGCCGGGCTGATGAAGTTGGTGAGTTGCTGGTCGAGCGAGTTGGCAAATCCGTTCAGCGCTGCTCCCTGAAAGAAGTTCTGCACGTCGCTGAAGTTGTTCTGAAGCGCGTTGTTCAATGTCGCGCTATCCAAGGTCAGCGTGCCGTCGTTGTTGACGGAGATGCCCAGGGACGAAAGATTCGGTACCGTTGGTGGTGCCGGAGGCGGGCGTGTTGGTGTAAGACAATCGCGGCTTCGAGAGTCATTTGCAGGCTGCGCACCGACTGAATCGGTTGCCAGGACACCTTCGCCCGTTCCGCTGAACGTGAATTGCGTGTTCAGATCGGAGATTGCCTTGTTGTAGTCGGTTACAAATTGGTTGATGGCCGTCGATGCCTGGCTCGTATCTGGCGCGACCGTCAAGCTGACATTGGTCCCGGGGCTGGCGTTCAGTAGGTTGAGGGTCACTCCGGCAACAGCGCCGGTTACGGTGTTCGATGCGCTCGCGATCGGGATTCCATCGACGGTGAGCGAGGCGTTCTGACCCGGTCACAGCCTGCGTGAAGCTCAGGCTCCGCCCTCGCGGAAGTCACGCGTGAAATTGGCGGCCAGCGCCTGAAGTGTTGCTGACGATTGCGAGCCGGGCTCCGTTGGCATCGGAGATGACGCTGGCGGTGACGCCAAGATTATCGCTATTGATCGTGTTGGCCACATCGTTGAGCGTGCTGGTTCCGGTGCCGGTTGAAATGGTGGTGGCTGTGCCATTGGCGCCGGTGATGGTGAAGCTGCCGGCCGCCAAGGGCAGTGGTGGCGCTGGCAACGGCCCCCGATGCCCACGAAGCGGTGCTGGCCAGGCTGTTGACCATAACGGTGTGGTTTCCGACTGCACTCCCCGAAGCCGCTGAAGCCGTAACAATGCTGGAGTTGGAAGAGGACACCGTCCTTGCGGACAGCGGTCCGGTGAGAGTGTTCAGGGCCTGCATGTCATTGTCGAGGTTGGTGGCGTCGGTCTGGATCTGGGTCAAGGCGGTGGACTGACTCTGCAGCGTGGACTCTTGGTTCTCCCATGCTGTCTCCGGCGCCCGGGCCGCGGTTATGGCTGAGTTCACGGCGGCAGGTTACATCGATGCCGGACGAGGAGGATCCGGTCGCCGCCTGCAGGATCGAGCTGATATCGATGCCTGAGGTGGAGGATGACGGAGCCAGCAGCGAATTCAAAGCGGATACTGAACTCATAAAGCTTACCTGCTTTCGGAGCGGCTTGCAGCTTCTGTCGCCCAGACTCGTTGCGATTCAGACCGCACTACACTATCGGCACTTTCGGTCGCGAATTTCAGGCTGCTGGAAAAGAAAAGGTGGCGCCGAAGGGCGCCACCAGGGTTTTGAGTCAGGATTTGATTACTGGAGGAGCTTCAGAACAGCCTGCTGCGCCTGGTTGGACTGCGACAGAGCTGCCATGCCGGTCTGCTCGAGAACGTTGTACTGCGTCATCTTCGCGACCGTCGTGCCGATGTCAGCGTTCTGAACGTTGTTCTGCGCGCTGGTGAGGTTGGTTACTTCGGTGTTTTCCACGTTGGTGTCGGCGGTCAGTTGGTTGACGGAGGCGCCGATGGTTCCGCGGGTCGCGGAGACCGTGTTGATCGCCGCGGTGATGTCGGTCAACGCCGTCGTTGCGCGTCGCCGGCGGCTGGTGTAGGCGCCGGTCAAGTATCGGCAACCAAGCCCAGGGCGGTGAGAGCGCCGGGCGCGGTCAAGCCGTGGTGGTTGTGCCGGTTGCCGTGCCATCGCTGGTGAAGACGTTCACGCCGTCGCGCTGAAAGACTGCTGATCCGTTGAAGTTGGTGGTCGTGCCGATGTTGCGTGATCTCGTGCAGGATCGACTGAAACTCGGTGTCCGCAGCTGCTACTGCTGCGGCGGTGAGGCTGCCGTTGGCAGCTTCCGTCGCCAGGGTTACTGCGCGGTTGAGCAAGAGTGGTGACCTGGGAGAGCGCGCCATCGGCGGTCTGCAGCGAATCCAATGCCGTTCGAGGCATTCTGGCTGGACTGGGTGAGGGCGGAGATGTTGGCGCCCAGACCGGAGGCGATCGAGAGGCCGGCTGCGTCATCCGATCCGGAGTTGATCTTCAGGCCGGTGGACAGTTGCAACAGGGTCTTCTGCAGAGAGGCTTGGGTGGAGGCGAGGGCGTTTTCTGCGCCCAACTGAGAAACGCTATTGAGTACGCTGATCATTGGTATTGCTCCTTATATCGATTTCCGCCTGCACCGAACCTGTTCTGTCTTCAAAAGAGGTCCAGAATCGCTACTTGGAGCAGGTGGTTTGTTGTTACGCGCACTCTATCGGCGCCTGGTTTCACGGATTCCAACTCGAAAACGGATAATTCCATTGAATCCGCTACAACTTTTGTCTCGCAATTGGAACCGGGTCGAGAAACTGCTTCAAAAGACGGAATCTATGGTTCACCCACTGGGGGCCGATGACGGCTCTGACCTGGGTTCTGGAGATCGGGGATGTGGTGCGCTTTCAATCGATCAAACAGGCCATCAGTTCTTGCGGACTGTGCGGAGCTGAGAAAAAGGTCCGCAGACAAGGTACGCATTTCCGCGTATTTAGGCGTGCTCCAGCGTCGTGTAACTAGTTGCAAGTACAGGTTAGTTACGCCGTGAAGAGCCAACGCAGCGCAAGAAGTTTCAAAACGGCTACGTCGAAAACGTAGTCCACAATTTGAACTGAGCCGACTGGATTGGTTAAAGATTCATTCTCCGATGTGCGATCGGAGGTAGACATCCGTATGAAATAAGACTATGGTCCACTCACCGATACGCTCTGATATCCCCAAACCAAGTGTCGTTCGTCGCAGAGCTGAACTCACTTCATCTCTTTCTCCGAGCTGAAGGCCAAAATAGAATCGCGCAATCCTCGTGAGGGCTTCTAAAGCCCTTGACGAGTATGAAGGCTCCCATGCCTTCCATTTGCGCTGATCGCATGGCGCTGAGCAAAGGCAGCAGTAGAGGATGGCCCGCGCCTCGCAGAATTAGAGCTTATAGAAAGCCTTGGCGTGTTCGGGCGCCATGTTCCGAGTGAGCGATGGCTGGTTAGCCAGATTTGGAGATTCTTATGCCGCTAATTGTTGTCCTCGCCGTTGGCATGGATTCGTGGAAGCTCACGACGGAAAGCCCGGCTTGGAAATCTCAAGGATTCATCGTCATATCGGCAGGCTCGATCAACGAGGCGATCGACCACTTCAGAGCCGGTGATTTCGACCTGGTCCTGCTGGACCAGTCCATTTCCCCGGAAAGCAGCGAGAGACTCACCTTCTTGATCCGAGCAGCCGGTTCGCTTACTCCAGTGGTCTGCCTCGCTGGGACTTCCTGTGATTCTCGCGCTTTCGCAGATTCCACCCTTGGGAATGACTCAAACCAGCTAATGGACAGCATGAAGGAGCTTTTGACGAAGAAGGCGATAGTGCGTGAGGCGCAGACGCCCGCACATGAAGTTGCGGCCTAGGGCTCGAAGCTCAATGCTTGAGTCGTCACCCCGCGCTGTTTCTTCCTGTACGGAACCTGAATGCGGACGATAAGAGGAATAATGACAATGGAATCTAACCTTGAGCAGTCTCCCACAGCACTTCTGTCCGGTAAGTCCGGAATCAGTTCTTCCACATGAGCGCTGAGCGTGTTCTGGCGATCGATCGACGCCCGATTCGCATCAGTCTAAAATCTAGAATTTCGTGGAATGACACAGGCGCCAAATGGAGAGCCGGAGAGTTCTTCAAGTCCTTATCATCCGAAGCGATAAGTGAGTTTGAATCCCTTGCGGTGCCGTTCAGCTGCGAGGGAACCACGGTCTTGTTCAGAGAGGACCAGCAGCCGTTGAGGATCCTATTTCTGCTTGAAGGGAGCGTAAAACTCTCACTCAACTCGATTAAGGGTGGACGGCTGATTCTCGGAATGGCGGGCCCTGGAGAAATCCTCGGGCTGACCTCTGCCGTTTCCGGGTTACCCTACGACATGACAGCAGAAACACAATTCCCCAGCGTGATTTCTCCAATTCCGCGGCAGAGCTTTCTCGACTTCCTGATTCGCTACCCGGTGGCTTGTCTGAATGTGGCCTCTCAATTGGGCCTTGATCACAAGCGGGCCTGCGAACAACTGCATAGGATCGTCCTTACATCATCAGCTCCAAGAAAGCTCGCTCGGCTATTGCTGGAGTGGTGCCCAGATGATGGGCATGACGCCCGGTTCCACTGTTCACTGACTCACGAGGAAATTGGAGAGCACATAGGAGTATCTCGGGAGACCGTCTCCCGCACAATGAATGACCTCAAGAACCGAGGTTTGATCGCTCAGCACGGCTCGATTCTAGTTGTTCCAAATCGCACAGTCCTGGAGACATTCGCGGCAATAGACTGAAAATTGACGGCGGCGACCATCCATATGCAGTCGGGCGTTTCCAATCGTCAAGGGCTATGACCTGGCCATTCAATTATCTTCCGAAAGCTGGCAGCCGTTTCTGAAGTCCTTGTCTTTGGAATCCGAGTTTTCAGAATTGAACTCGAATGATGGAGTTTGCTTCGTTGAGAAAATCAGGAATTGATGTAATACCATCATGTGCTCCACATCGTGACGATTTGGCAATGTCTCAGCTGGTCCCGGTCGCGATCTCGGCGCTTGCCTCCGAAAGCCTCTTCGAGCTTTCTCCTGACGTGATTCTAGTGACAGACTCCGACGGCGTGATCCGCGCTGCAAATTCGCGCTCTGCGGAGTTGTTTGGTTACACGCAGGAGGAGTTCCTCGGCAAGCCCATTGAAGAGCTGATTCCTGAGCGCTTCCGAACGGGCCATCTGAGCGAACGTGAAAACTATTCCGCTCACCCCCGGACACGTTCAATGGGCTCCTCGGCGAATCTATTCGGTTTGCAGAAGGATGGTACCGAGTTTCCGGTTGACATCATGCTCCAGGCCGACGAAGAACGCATCTGGCTCTTTCGTCATGAGCTATGTCCGTGACACAACCGAGCAACGGGCTGCGCAGGAGTCTGTGCGTCACAATGACCATCAGTTGCGATCTGTTGTGGACAGTATCAACGACTACGCCATTTACCTTCTGGATCCCAAGGGCCACGTGAAGACATGGAATTCTGGTGGTCAGCGCATCAAGGGTTATACAGAAGCAGAGGTCTTGGGTCTGCATTTCTCGCACTTCTTTGTCCAAAAGGACTTGGATTGTGGCAAGCCGGCAATGTTGCTCTCTCTTGCTGCGGCTAATGGCAGCGTGGGAGACGAAGGCTGGCGCGTGCGCAAGGACGGTTCGCAGTTTTGGGCGGAAAGCACCTTGACTGCGATTCGCGGCGTCGTTGACGAGATTACCGGGTATGCAAAGGTCACACGAGACATTAGCGCACGCAAGCAGGCTGAAGAAGCAGCGTTGTTGCATTTCAACAACGAAATAGACGTCTATTCAAAAGCCCTGAAGGCCAGCGAAGCACGATACTTGACCGTTTTTCAGACAAGCCCTGACGCAGTGATAATTACCCGTCTGAGCGATGGAGTTATTATCGATCTCAATCAAGCGTTCCTTAATGTCACGGGTTATGAGCGAAATGAAGTTGCCTGTCGAACGATGAGTGAGCTCAGTATGTGGATGTTAGCTCGTGATCAACGGAGATTGCTCGACTTGCTGAGGTTGGGTGCAGGGTGCAAGGACTTAGACTTTCAGTTTAGAAGAAAGAATCGGGAAATATTCTGGGCACGACTATCGGCATCCCTCATTGAGGTTGACGGAACTCCATGCATCCTCTCCTTTGCACGTGACATCTCCGAATCCAAGGCTGCTCAAGACAAGATCGTCAAGCTTGCCTTCTATGATTCGCTCACTGGCCTTCCCAACCGCCGCCTTCTTTGGGATCGGCTGCGTCAATCGCTAACGACCAGCGCTCGCAGCAACAGCAAGGGAGCAGTTCTCTTCATTGACCTCGATGATTTCAAGACGCTCAACGACACGCTTGGTCATAAGACTGGAGATCTTCTGCTTCATGAAACCAGCAAACGGCTTCTTGCATGCACGCGCGATTGCGACACCGTAGCGCGATTGGGCGGGGATGAGTTTGTCGTGATCATCGATGGGCTAGGCGAATTAGCCGAGGATGCCGCAGCCTCGGCGAAGGCGGTGGCAGAGAAGATCTCGATTGCAGTTGCTGAGCCATGCCTGCTCGCCGGTCACGAGTGTTTCAGTACCGCAAGCATTGGAATCAGAGTATTCTCAGGGAAACAAGACGACATCGATGAGGTAATGCAACAGGCTGATATAGCCATGTATAAGTCGAAAGCGGCCGGCCGCAAGGCAATACATTTCTTCGCTCCAGCCCTGCAGACAGCCGTCAATGCCCGGGTTTTAATGGAAGAAGACCTCCGACGCGCTATCGGAACAGACGAATTCCAACTTCACTTTCAGCCTCAAATGGATCGTGGCCGTGTGATCGGCGTTGAGGCGCTGCTACGGTGGAACCATCCCACTCGCGGCTTCCTTCCGCCCAAGAGTTTCTTGCCCTTGGCCGAGGAGACAGGACTGATCCTCCCTTTGGGCGATTGGATTCTGGAAACCGCGTTCAAGCAGGCTGCAGCATGGGGAAAGCGGAAGGAAACGAATCGTCTGTCGGTCGCGGTCAACGTCAGCGCCCAACCAGTTTCGCCAGCCAGAATTCGTTGATCGTGTGTTGAACCTGCTGAGTAAAACTGGTGCAAATCCCCAGAGCATTACGCTCGAACTCACGGAAAGCGTGTTGGTTGACAATCTCGAAGAAGTGGTCGATAAGATGTCAATTCTTAAGTTTCGGGGCTTTAAATTCTTCATGATTTTGGGACTGGCTATTCGTCGCTTTCCTATCTGAGGCAGTTACCCCTCCATCAGGTAAAAATAGACCGATCCTTCGTTCGGGAGATGCTCGCGGATGGCGGTAGTCGCGTGATAGCGCATGCCATCATCTCGCTGAGCCTGGCATTGGGATTGTCGGTCATCGCCGAAGGTGTGGAGACGAAAGAACAACGGGATTTCCTTTCGCGTATGGGCTGTCATTCGCTACAGGGTTACCTCATTAGTCCTGCACTTTCCTTGGACGAGTTCGAGTTGTGGCACCAGGCATCTCAAGGCACGCCGCTTGAATCGCTAATGTTCCCTGAGGCGGGTGACTACTGCCGCTTTTGGTTCGAGCCGGTCATCAAAGATGCGGGGATCCCCGGATATACCTGGCACTGCAATCGGCACACCTTCCGCTCGTGGCTGGCAGTGGCCGGAGTTTCAATCAAAGAGATACAGGAACTCGCCGGACACAAGACGATCCCAATGGCTGCCCGATATGCGCACCTCTCGCCAGCTACAAAGGCTTCGTTTCTGAGCGCATGGTAACGCATAGTGCTGCATGAGCAACCGTGCACCAAAACAGCCACTAAACTAAAAGGGGCAATCTGAAGTTAACTCTCAGAAAGCCGCTAACAATTGAAAATATTTGATTTAATGGTGCGCCCGGAGAGATTCGAACTCCCGACCTACTGATTCGTAGTCAGTCGCTCTATCCAGCTGAGCTACGGGCGCACACGTGTGGCTTCGATCGAAACCAACATCAGATTATCAGGGTTTCCGCGGGGTTGCAATGTGACTATCAGGTTGCGGGAGCAGGCTCCGCCACCGGAGGAGGAAGCGCAACCTGTACCTCTTCAACTACCTGCAGCCCCGCGCTCCGCACCAGCTGGATCACCGCCGCCGCATTTAGCCGCGTCGCGTCGTACTCCACGCGCAGGGTATGCGCCTCGCGATCGAAGCAGAGCCGGCGAATCCCGTAAACCTCGCGCATTTTCCCCAGCGCGAATGTAGTCGCCTCGGTCGGGGCCGTTGCGTAGCGAAGCACAATCTCCACCGTCGTCATGGAAAAAGCATAGCAGTTTCGCGCCGCGCATATCCCGTAAGCCGTCACAGCGAAGGCGCCAATCATCGCCTTCAGTAGTCGCTTCGGGTCAAAGCCACCGCCGGCCCGTCGCCTTCCGACTCATTCACAAGTTCGGCCTTGTCCGGCGCAGTCAGCTTCAGATGAAAGGCCACCGGCGGATCATGCAAAGTCCGCGGCGGGTGCGCATGCCGATGGCTGACTTCAAACTTCAGCGTCCGTCCCTCCAGTTTCATTCCGAACAGCGGCTCCGGCAGTCCCGGCGTTGACGTATAAGGTGAGTGCACGTCCGGCCGAATGTGTAAGAAGAAGAGCACCGCCCCTTGCAGTTGGCCGCCCTCATCCGTGATCACAAGATCAACACCCGGCAAATTGTCGAGCTGCCCGCGCCACACGCCGGCAAACTTTGCAGTGTTCGCCTGATCGCCCTCTGACGCCGCGGTCTGGCCGAAAAGCCCAACCGGCAGCGACATGGCAATCAGCACTGGAATCATCCTCAGCCTCATCGTCTTCTCCTCTCTGGAAATGGCCACATCATCGAGTTTCGAAACGGCACGGCTCTCGCCGTGCCGCAAAATACGCATAGAACCCGGAGTTCTAGCCGATGGAGAAGTGCTATGAACGACTCGGGCACCCTTGATGCAAGCAGTCTCTAATCTTGTTTGGTCATTTCAACTACCGGCGCATCGTCACCGCAATTCAGGCAGTGGATCCGGGCGCTTCGATCAGTGGTCAATGTCACCGTGAAGTCCATCATCGGGCTCGACGCTTTCAGCCTCTTGAGCTGAAAGGAGAGTCTGTTCCCATCGATCCTTGGACGCACCACCACATGCGGCTGGCGCGCGACAATGTGAGGCTGTCCGCCCTCGCGGGTGATGATATTCAGCACCAGCGTTCCTTCCAGCGTTCCCGTATCCTCCGCCAGCGTTAGAATCACGCTCGGTTGACCGTCCAACTCGCCTTGCCACACGCCTACCCAGCCGGCGTCTGAGTTCGACTGTGCCGCCGCGCAGCACAGCATGATCGTTCCAACGCACACAACTCCACCCACGCGCATATTCATCGCAGTTACCTCCTGTCGGATTTTGCTTTCGAGATTTCTAGATCTGCTTCGCCAGTGACGCGGTCGCCAGCGACCCGCCCAGCCCCATCGTCTCTACGGCCGACGAGGGCACGATCACCATCGAGCCGCGTTCCTTGATCGCTTCGTACAGCATGTTCATTGCGCGCAGATGCAGCGCCGTCGGATTCGAGCTGTACGCTTCCGCCGCCTTCACAAAGTTCTCCGAGATCTCCGTCTCCGCCTGCCCCAGGATGATGCGCGCCTGCCGTTCTCGCTCCGCCTGCGCCTGTCGCGACATCGCATCCTGCAGCCCCGGCGGAATGCGCACATCCCGCACTTCCACCGACTGCACCGTGATGCCCCACGGATTTGTCTTCTCGTCCAGAATGCGCTGCAGTTCGCGCCCCAGCATCTCGCGCTCCGTGATCATCTGCGCCAGTTCATGCCGCCCGATCGACTCGCGCAACGCTGTCTGCGCGCTCATCGTGATCGCGTCCAGATAGTTCTCCACTTCCAGCGTTGCCTTCTCCGCATTCCATACCAGCCAGAAAATAATGGCATCCACGTCTACCGGCACCGTGTCGCGCGACAGCGTCGATTCCGCCATGACGCTTGTCACCCGCACGCGCTGGTCGATATACGGGCTCAGCGTCTCCAGCACCGGAACGATGAAAAAGATTCCCGGCCCGCGCAGCCCTACATAGTGCCCGACGCGCATCAGCGCGACCTTCTCCCACTGCTGAATTACCTTGATCGCATGCAGCAGATACAGTCCAATCAAGATCCCGATCAACAGCGGCGCCGGGTTCTTGGTCATCGCGCTCAAAAGAAAACCACCCAGCACGCAAATCACAAACGCTGTTACCGCAACCCGGTTGTATTGCATATTTCCTCTTTTGTTCATCGCTTTTCTCCTGCGGTCCGGCTCGTTGGCCGCGACCCGCTCTGCGCCGTTGTGCGGCTTAACTGATCCAAAAGATCCTGTACTGTGAATCCTGCTGCGCCCGCGCGCGCAACGGCATCGGAAACAATCTGCGCGAGCTGCCGCTGCCGTTCGTCTCCCGCCCGCGGCATCTTCTGATCGCTGATAAAGGTCCCGGTTCCCTGGTGCGTCTCGAGCAATCCGTCGTATTCCAGTTCCCGATATGCGCGCACCACGGTGTTTGGATTCACTTCGAGGTCTACGGCGAGCTGCCGCACGGTAGGCAACTGGTGCCCGCGCTGAGCGCGCCTGAGGCCACCGCCCCCCGCACCTGGTCCACGATCTGCCGATAAACTGGCATTCCGCTGTGCATGTCGAGGTGGAAGTGAAACGCCGGTTTTGATGTCTTGTTCATCGCGCCACTCAATGTACTAGATGACTAATACACCGATTCAATTTCCATGTCAAGCGAAGTCGCTTGAGAAATTGTAAGAGTTGTCATCCCGACGTCCATCCCTGTCGCTGAGGAACCGAAGGCGCACGAGGAGTGGAGGAAAGTGCAGTTGACTTTCTTCAATGGCCGATAGAGCCAGCGCTAAGGAAGGCACGCCCCGGGGGAGACCTCTGTCGCGTGCCGGCGGAAGCCCAAAAAGCCTGATGGCGCGACCTCCCTGAGGGACTTCGTCCGGAGGATCTTCAGATCCGTGAAAACATCGAGGAAGGGCAGTCTATTCCTCTCGCAAGGCGACCATTGGATCCACGCCGCTGGCTCGCCACGCCGGCAGAACCGTCGCTGCGAATGCGACCACCGCCAGCAATGCGGGCACGGCCAGGAACGTAGCGAAGTCCGTCGCGCTTACGCCGAACAACAGGCTGGAGATCAAGCGCGTCAAGGCAACCGCGCCAATCAATCCAGCGAAGATGCCGATCAGCGTCAATTGCATTCCCTGCCGAACCACGAGAGCAAGGATATTCGCGCGTCGTGCGCCCAATGCGACCAGAATGCCGATATCGTGTGTGCTCTGGGTAACCAGGTACGACATCACCCCATAGAGACCCACGGCCGCCAGCAGCAACGCGAACGCCGCGAACGCCCCCAGCATCGTGCTTGAAAACCGTTGGCGCGCAAGCGAATCATGCAGTCGGTCGTTCATGCTTCGAATCCCGTAAATGACAACTGCAGGATCCACAGCATGGATTTCGCGGGTGATGGCATTCGCAAGTCCCGGATCGTCAGACGACGAACGGGCCACCAGGAACGTGCCTCCATCAGGCCCCTGCTGCATTGGGAAATAGCTGGCGATCTTGCCGTCGGTGTCCAGACCATATTGTTTAACCACTCCCACAACGCCAACAATCGTCATAGGTTTTTTCGGATCGAACCAGACATGTTTTCCGATCGCGTCATTGTGTGGCCAGAATCGCTGCGCGAATTTCTGGTCGATGATGACGACCTTCTGCGAATCGAGATTATCCTGATCCGAGAAGAAGCGACCCGCGACCAAGGGAATCTGCATGGTCCGAAAATAGTCCGTGCTCGCATCCCGTAGATCGACTTGCAGCTCTTGTCCGGGCGGCGGATTGTAGCCCTCCACATGGATCCCTCCCCAGCCCACCGAGCCGGTGAGAGGGAGAGCTGAAACAGTACCTTCCGCGGCCACGCCCGGCAGATGCGCGATGCGGTTTTCGACTTCGTGGTAGAAACTGGCGAGGACTTTCTGATCCTTATACTTGGGGTCGCTCACCACGAACTGCATGCTCAGCACATTGTCTGCCGTGAATCCCGGAGTTACGCTCTGCAAGCGAATGAAGCTGCGAACCAGCAGTCCGGCGCCGATCAGCAACACAAGCGAAAGCGCGAGTTCCGAGGCGACGAGCAGGCTGCGCAAGCGGTGCCGTTTGACGATACAGACCGCCATCGCCGTGGCCGCTGCGACCGCCAGCCTTGAGCGACGAGTTCGGATCCAGCTTGATCGCGCTCCATACCGGCGCAAGTCCGAAGAGGACGCCAGTCGCGAGCGAAAGGCCAAAAGTGAACGCGAGCACGGCTCCATTGATTCCAATTTCATCAAGCCGTGGAATATTGCCGGGATTCATGGTGCGCACGACCAGAAGGCTCACGCGTGCCACAAGCAGTCCCGCGACTCCGCCAAGGAGTGCCAGCAGCATACTCTCCGTCAGTAGTTGACGCGCCAGGCGTTGCCAGCCCGCTCCCATTGCTGTGCGGATAGCGACTTCCTTTTCTCGAGCCGCCGCGCGGGCAAGCAAAAGGTTGGCTACGTTGGCACAAGCGATCAGCAGGACGAGCGATACGGAGCCGAGCAGCACGAGCAGAGCACGCCGGACGTCCCCGACTACCTGCTTCTGCAGGCCGATAACATCCATACCGTAGCTGGCGTCGCGCTTGTCTTTGATGCGGATGCCGTTGGCGATGATGTCAATGTCCGCCTGGGCCTGCTGCACTGAAACGCCTGGCTTGAGACGGACAACAATGTTGTAGTTTTCATCGCCACGGCGCTGTGCAGCATCCGCTCCCAATGCCAGGGGTAGAAACATGTCCACCTTGTCCATCGGACCTTCCGACGGCATCACTTCCGCGTTGAGCATAAAGTGGCGATCAAGCACGCCCACGACAGTAAATGACTTCGCGTTGAGCGTAATGCTTTTGCCGACGACGGTGGGATCCGAGTTGAATAAGCGCTGCCAGGCTCCGTAGCTGAGAACGGCCACACCCGGCCTGCCTGGTACGTCTTCTTCCGGCAGCAAAGTGCGTCCAAGCAGCGGTTTTGCGCCGAACATCGTCAGCAGACTCGATTGCGTGCTCAGTACATCAACCCTTTCCGGCTGGTCGCGACCCGTCAAGGTGAAGGTGCGGCTCTGCGCGATGGCCATCTGGTCGAAAGAATGGTTCTGGTTCTGAATGTCGATGTACTGGCCGGGAGAAGGCCAATCCCGCAGAATCCCGATCCCGGGGGAATGCAGCCAGATAGCCGCCAGACGATCTGCATGCGGATAGGGAAGCGGTCGCAGCAGCAGCGCGTCGACCACACTGAATATGGCGGAATTGGCGCCGATTCCAATGCCAAGCGAGGCCAGAATTACCAGGGTCAACACCACATTCTTGCGAAGCATGCGAAAAGCAAGGCGGAGATCCTGCAACCAGAAGTTCATTCAATCCTCCCGTCGTGGATAAATAATCACATGACGCGCCGAATTAGTCTGCAGGGAAATGACCTCGGTGAGTGGAGGTCGCCGAACGCCATCAAGCCTCACGCAGCGACTCCGCCGCGCGCAGCGCTAATCCATGTGCAACCGACGTAAATTCGTTGCCACCGCGAATCCGCGATGCTCCAAAGCGCTTTTCGAAAATCCGCCGCACTGCCGGCACAAAGGAAGATCCCCCCGTAAGGAAAACGCGATCGACTGCCCTGGCATAAACGCCGGAACTCTTGAGAAGCGTGTCCACAGCCCCCTCGATCGTCATAAGGTCTTCGGCAATCCACGACTCAAAGCTTGCCCTCGTTACGGGAATCCGCAGCTCCATTCCCCCTCCGCGAAATCGGAACTCGGCATCCTGATCGCGCGATAGTTTGAATTTCAACTCCTGCACCGCTTGGTGGAGTTGATATCCCAGGTCTTCCTCCACAATGGCGATCAGTGCTTCAATCTTCTCCGGCTCAAGCGCTCGAATGCGCGCGCTCTTCAGAATTTCGCGAACGTTATTGGTGCGCAGAAATGACAGATAGTGCCAACGCTCGAGATTCGCGTAGATCCATGCCGGCACCGCAGGCAGAAGCTTATTCAAAGATCGCGCCTCGGAATCCGATCCCAGCGCCGGCGAAACAAGCTTTCGGATGATGCGCGCGTCAAAGGCGTCTCCCGCCAGGCCCACTCCGCTGTTGCCGAGCAGATCCGACGCGTCTTGCGTCCCCTGCGTCGCACTTCGGGACCCACCCGCAACAGCGAAAAATCGCTTGTGCCGCCACCGAAATCGCCGATAAGCAAAAGTTCTTCATGGTCGAGCGTCGCCTCGTAAGTGTAGGCGGCCGCTACCGGCTCCATCTCAAAGTCAACGTGCTCAAATCCCGCCAGCGCAAACGCGGCGCGCAATCGCGAAACGGCGAATTCCTGGTCTTCCTCCGTCTCCGCGCCCACGAAGCGCACCGGCCGACCCACCATCGCATAGCGAACATGATGTTTGAACTGGTGCGACGCATGTTTGCGAAGATCGCTCAGCATCCGCGAAACCAACTCTTCGAGCTTGTAACGGCGGCCAAAGACCTCCGTTCCCGTCAGCGTCCGGCTGGAAAGATGCGACTTCAGCGACTGTACGAGCCGGCCTTTCTCATCGGTTTGCAAATAATGCTCGATCGCTGCGGGGCCGGTAAGAGAATGTGTCCGCTTGGCTCCTTCGCTGTTCTTGTACTGCTCGAAATACAACACCGAGCGAAACGACTGCGTCTCGGTCCCGCCGAAGGAAACGATGCAAGCTGCACCTGTCCCGCCTCATCCACAACGGCAACGGAGCTGTTGGTGGTTCCAAAATCAAATCCAACAGCGATGTGTCGATCCTCGGCAGTCCCCATGGCTCCATTATTTCGTACTGGAACGATGTCACGAGCGAACATCGCCGCAGTGACCGCATTTGCATAGAGAATTCAAATACCAGCACAAGCAAGGGTGCATAGAGAATTCAAAATACCAGCACAAGCAAGCGTGCATAAGAATTCAAAAATACCAGCACAAACAAGGGTGCCCCATTCAAACCGCGCTTTTGCGGTTTGAGTGGGAAAGCACGAACCTCTGCATAAGGAATTCAAAATACCAGCACAATAAGGGTGCCCCATTCAAACCGCGCGTCTTGCGGTTTGAGTGGGAAAGCACGAACCTCAATGTATTCATTCAGCCGCGGACGCAAGATCGATCCGATTGAAGCGAATTTACATCGACCGAACACCAGAACAGTAAGCGTATATGCCGGCAAGTGAACATCGGAGGCAACTGCAAGATAACACCCCGAATCCCAATATCCTGGTAAGCCCGCACGCAAATCCCTCTGAGGCTACACCTCCATGAAACAATCCCCCCTCGTTCTCCAGGCGGCATGCACTGCTGCGTGTGCTTTACTGTTGTGCTTTTCGAGCATAGCTACTTCCGCACAGACAGTCGTTGCTACGATCCCGGCTCAAGAAGGGTCGTTTGGCCTTCCCATGACGATTGCGGTGAATCCGCTCACGCAGCTTGTCTACATTGCCGGCAACGGCGTAGAGGTCGTGAATCAAAAAACAAACACCCCGATCACGACCATCAACGTCGGACAAAATCAGTTATCGGGGATTGCGATCAATCCGGTAACGCGTAGGCTCTACGTCACGGATTTCAATACCGGGCTGTATGTTGTGGATTTAACGACGAACTCGATTGTGGGTCAGTTTCCGATACCGGTCGCGTACGGGCTCACCTATGATGGCCTGACAAACCGTGTCTACACGCTGGACAACGAAGATAACGTCTGGGTGAATGACGGAACGACCGGCTCCTTGATCAAGGAGATTGTCGTTCCCCCACAAAGCGCCGCAGGCTTTACGATTTCCATCAACCCGGCGACGAATCTCCTTTACATTCCCTTGGAATCGAACCCGGGGCAAGTCCTTGTGATCAATGCCATCACCAATGCGGCCACCACCGTGCCGCTGCAAGGCGCTCAGAGCTATTACGCAGGGGTCGACCCGCTGCGCAACATCATTTACATCAGCGATCAGGCGGGACAGATGGATGTGCTGAACGGAGCCACAAACAAGGAAATCGCATTCATCACTGGAATTCCTTTGCAGCCCGAGGCACTCTCGGTGGATCCGCTCACGCGGCAGGTCTACCTCTCGAATGCCAATGGCAACGTGGAGGTGATCGACGGTAAGACAAATACGCTCACATCGACGCGAGATTCCAGTAGGGACGAATCCAGACTTCTCAACCATTGATCTCGTCCACGGTTTGCTGTACGTGGGGAACACAGCGGAATTTCAACCAGGAACGCAGAACGTATCGGTGATCAGCCTCAGGTGATCACGTTATTTTGGCGCGAGGGCGGTCCGATCGCCGAGAGCATGTCAACAATTCCGGCATCGCTCGCATCGGTTCCTGCAGCACGTGATCGAATCGCGCAGACTACGCCATCGATTGTGGAATGGTGACTGCACCGTGATGGCGTAGTCCGCGGCACCAGAACAATCTGCCTGCGGCGCAATGTCAATACCCAGACCCGCCAAATCTGGCCCAACTCCTACATTCGATTGACAAAAAACTTCGTCCCCGTTTTGCAGGTAATTATGGGCCATCCGCGCACAATGTAGTCATCAAGCCGGAACCTCCGGATACAGGAACGAGAAGCATGACCAAAAACGTTACCGTCGCCATTCCAGCCACCGTCCATCGCAAGGCCCGCATCTGGGCCGCCCGTCACAATACTTCGCTCTCCGCCATCGTGACCTACTTCCTCGGCAACATTGACGCTTTCATCGAAGCACGCGAGCGGCGCCAGGCAGAGAATCCGCCAAAGCCCGATGTCAACCAGCCCCCTGCAATGGGATAACGCCCGAATTTGCCACTTTTCACCACGCTTCACTTCGCTATCGCCGTGAAACAGAAACACTTGATACTTTCGGAGTCCACCCGGGTAGTTTTTGGCTGTGAAACTGCGAAATCGCCGCCCATCTAGCGCAAAATCAATAGTTTCCGCGCGCAGTTGCGAGGTTTTCTGTGAAACTGTGGCGGACTGTGAAACTGTGAATCCGTGCTTATAAATCCTTAAAATCAACAAAACATCGCCGCTTCACAGAAATTGTGTGAAAGCCAGAAACCGCCAAAAAGTTCCGGCGCCCTACAGGCTTTTCAGGAACGAACGCATTTCGGGATTCGACCAGTCCGGGTCCCCGACCACCTTGCGCCGGATGTATCCCTTGCGATCGATAATGTACGTCTCCGGCCATCCGTCGGTCCCATACAACTTCGCCACCGTCTGGTCCGGATCGCGCACCGTGTCCACATCCACGTGATACCGCGTAAGGAACCGGCGGTAGGAGCCGGGGTCCGTATCGATGCTCACCGCAACAATCGCAATATCCGGCCGGTCATGGTGCAGTTGCTCCAGCGCCGGCGTCTCCTGGATGCACGGCGGACACTGGCTCCACCAGAGATTCAGCAGAACCACCTTGCCGCGATAGTTCGCAAGATGAACGGTGTTCTCGCCGTCGCTCACCGTGAAATCGGGAGCAACCCTGTCGGCGTTTGCAGGAACGCCGCCGCGATCGCAGCCGCACGCAAGCGTCAGCGCAAACAGCGAGCCCCAGGCAATGTAACCAGTAAACCGCACATCCTTATAATACGGAGCGACGGGTACTGAAAGAAAGGCCGAAGCACCAATGACGGACAAACCGGATCAAGGCGAATCAAGTGCGCGATCGTTCAAGCCCGTTCTTGGTCTTTCCGATGAGCCCGGCGAACCGCTCGCAATCCCCGTCCGCACCGGCACTGTCTTCGATCAGCCGGAGCCCGACCCGCTCATCGAACTCACCGTCATCATTCCCGCCCGCAACGAAGAACAGAATCTTGCCGCTTGTCTCCAATCGCTCGTCGCGCAGGCAGACGATCTCTTCCAGCTTGGCCGCGACTGGGACCTCATCGTCGTCGACGACCACTCCACAGACCGCACCGCCGAAATCGCCCGCAGCTTTCCCGGCGTCACGGTGCTCACTGCTGACAAACTCGAGAAGGGATGGACCGGCAAAAACAACGCCATCTGGACCGCCGCCCGCAAGGCTCGAGGCAGGTGGATCCTATTCACCGACGCCGACACGATCCACGAGCCCGGCAATCTGCATCGCGCCATCCACGAAGCCACCCGTCACAAGGCTGGAATGCTGAGCTACTCGCCGCGGCAACTCGTCACCGGCTTGGCGCAGCGTACGCTCATGCCCCTCGTTTTTTCTGAACTTGCCCTGGCCTATCCGCCCGCCAAGGTCTCTGACCCGAACCAGCGCATAGCCGCGGCCAACGGCCAGTTTCTGCTTGTGGAGCGCGAAGCCTACCGCCGAATCGGCGGCCACGCCGCGGTCGCTGATCGCGTTCTGGAAGACGTGGAGTTAGCGTTCCTCGCCAAGCGCCGCAAGGTGGGTCTTCGCTTTCGCTATGCGCCGGACGCCCTGAGCACGCGCATGTACCGAACAACATCCGCAATGATCGAAGGTTGGACAAAAAACCTCGCCCTCTTGTTCAACAATGCTTTGGCAACCTGTCTCTGGAAGATCCTGGATATCGTGCTGCTCATCGGCCTGCCCTGGCTCGCGATTCACCTCTGGAATGCCCGCTTCAGTCCGCATTCGCTGGAGTGGCTCGGCGCCGGCTGGGTGCTTCTTCTGCTCTGGCTCAGGACGGTGTTTCGCTTCTACGCCCGCGTCGCCAAATCGAATTTCCCCTTCGTCGATTGCGCCATTTCGCCACTCGGGCTGCCGCTCTTTGTCGCGCTCCTCTACCGAAGCTGGTTTAGTCACAAGGTGTTGAATCAAGTCAGTTGGAAGGGAAGAACCTACCCCGGATGATGGCAAGCCATGCCGCAATCTGGAACAGTGTTGCTCCAAAAACAGTGCAAACTGATCGACAGTGACATTTAAGTCCTGATCAAGGAGGACTTTACGCCTTAAGTGATGTGTTTTCAATAAGTTGCAAGACCCCCTTGAGCAGCTAAGTCGATTGAAATCAGGACTTTGACCGAAAAAGACGAGATAATTCCTTGCATCTGAGGTTCACCAGTCTTGGAAAGACCTCTGCAGACTCAAGTCATCAACCTTTAAGGGTGCGATAGCCTGCCAACTCAACGTCTAAACTGAAGATTCGCAGACTTCCAGGCATCTAAAAGATGAGGGGCGAATGATCGAACTCACAAGACGAGCCACCTTTTCGGCTTCGCACTACTACTGGAACGACGCCTGGTCGCCCGAAAAGAACGAGCAGGTCTTCGGCCGCTGCGCCCGCCGCAATGGCCACGGCCACAACTACACCCTGGAAGTGACGCTTTCTGGCGAGCCCGACCCCGTCACCGGTTTTGTGGTCGACTTGAAATGGCTCAAGGATGTAATCGAAGACGAAGTCCTTGCAGCCTGGGATCATCGCCATTTCAACCTCGAAGTGCCCGAATTCTCAAACGGAAAGCTGATCCCGACCACGGAGAACATCGCGATTGCCGCATGGAAGCGGCTTGAAGCGCCCGTAAACAAAGTAGGCGGAGCCCGGCTGAGCCGTATCCGGATCTACGAAACGCCTGAAATCTTCGCCGAGTATCGGGGACAACGTTAATGGAAACCGCTTATTTCGGCCGGCGATATATGCTCAGTTCCAGTCACCGCCTCCATGCTGAAACCCTCTCGGAGGCGGAAAATCGAGCAATATACGGCAAGTGCAACAACCCGCACGGCCACGGGCACAACTATGTCATTGAGGTGCTTGTCAGCGGCCCCGTCGACAGCGAAACCGGTATGGTCATCAACATGGCAACACTCGATGAAGTCGTGCAAACATCTGTACTGGAGCGCTTTGACCATACAAACTTGAACTGCGATCCGCTGTTTGTGAATCAAGTGCCGACGACGGAGAATCTTTGTAGAGCAGTATTTGGACTACTCAAGAGCGCGCTTCCGACCAGACAAGTCTGGACTATGTACGTGTAGAAGAAACCGAGAACAACTTCTTTCAGTTCTCCGGCAATTAAATCTCGATAAGTGGAACGACGGCCCAGTTCCTGGGCCGAAAGGAAAAGGTAATGGCGCAACCGATCGCAGTGAGCAAATCAATTCGGAGGGCAATTGAAAGCGATGCTGGCCTGAGCAATATCAGCACGCAGGAGATGTATCGCGAGATCCTGTCTCGCCTTGGCGAAGATCCCGATCGGGATGGCCTGGCTCAGACGCCGAGCCGCGTCGAAAAATCGATGGCCTTCCTCACCAAGGGATACGCCGAAGACCCCTCCAAGATCCTGCGCGGCGCCATGTTCGATGTGGACTACGACGAGATGGTCATCGTGAAGGACATTGAGATGTTCTCACTGTGCGAGCACCACATGCTGCCGTTTTTCGGCAAGGTGCACGTAGCCTATATTCCCAAAGGGAAGGTAATTGGACTAAGCAAGATTCCGCGCCTTGTTGAAGTATTTCGCTCGGCGTCTGCAAGTGCAGGAGCGCCTCACGCGCCAGATCGCCGACACCATTCAGGAAGCCATCAATCCGCAGGGAGTAGGCGTCGTCATCGAGGCTCGTCACCTCTGCATGATGATGCGCGGCATAGAGAAGCAGAACTCCTCGACCGTCACGTCAGCCATGGTAGGCTGTTTCCGCCAGAAGGAAACCCGCGCGGAATTTCTCTCGCTCGTTCGCCAAAGCAGCAACGCCTCCCTCTGAGTTGTGAAACTGTGAAACTGTGGTGGGTCATCTAAAGTAGTTAGGTGAACGGTCTTCTCGTCATCGATAAGCCATGCGGCATCACCAGCCATGACGTCGTGAGCCGCCTGCGCAAGATCACGGGCGAACGCTCGATCGGTCATCTTGGCACACTGGATCCCATGGCAACCGGCGTATTGCCGCTACTGATGGGCAAATTCACCCGCCTGGCGCAATACTTTTCAGCGGCCGAAAAGAGTTACACCGGAACCATCCATTTTGGCTTCGCAACGGACACTTATGATGCCGATGGCGAGCCAATAGGCGCCCAAACTCACCCCGCATTCACGCTCGAACAGATCCGCACCGCCGCATCGCGCTTTCAAGGCGACATGGAACAGATGCCGCCCCCATTTTCCGCAAAGAAGATTGCGGGAACGCCCGCATACAAGCTCGCCCGCGCCGGCAAACCCGTTGAACTCAAACCCGCGAAGATCATCCATTCGATCCTTCGCAATCACCGCACTCGACGGCGAAGAGGCGTCCTTCGCAATGAGCATCAGCGCCGGCGGCTATGTCCGCTCGGTTGCGCATGAACTCGGCCTGGATCTTGGATGCGGTGCGCATCTCAGCAGCTTGCGCCGCACGCAGGCTGGAGCTTTTACGTTAGCCAACGCGCACAACGCTCGAAGAACTCGAGCCGTTAACCGGCGACGTTGCCGCTCTTGAATTGCACTGCCTGCATCCGCGCAGCCTGCTTCCTGAAATGCCCGTCTGTTACGGGAGATGCTTTCTCGCTGGGCCGGCTGCGCAATGGCGCGCAGGCCAATCTGCCGGAGTTTTCGCAAGCATCGATGGTGAAGGTGTTCGCCGGCCAGCGCGACCTTGTCGGCATTGCCAGGCGAGTCGCAGGAACATTATTTCAACCCGTGGTAGTGATGGGCTGATTCGTCGAATCCTATTTCCGCAATAAAGGTTTGAGTGCTGGCAGCAACGTTTTCGCGATGATCTCCGACCCCTTGGCGGTGGGATGAATTCCGTCTCCCTGGATCGTTCCCGGCACATTCACCAGGTCCTTGTAGATCATCGGCACGAATGCGGCGTGGTGTTTCGCTGCGAGGTCGCGATACACCTGGTCGAATGCGTTAATGTAGTCCGGGCCGTAATTCGGAGGCAGCGTGATCCCGGCAAGGAGCACCTTGATATGAGCAGTATCCAGCGCGGTCAGCACAGCGTCCAGATTCTTGCGGGTCTGCTCCAGCGGAAGGCCGCGCAGGCCGTCGTTTCCACCGAATTCCACGATTGCAACCGCGGGATGCGTTTCCAACACGGAACGAATATTCGCGACAGCATCTTTGGTCGTCGCCCCGCTGGTGCCCATATTCGATACCTTGTAGGTATAGCTGAGCCTGGTCCAGATCCCGTTGCAGGGCGTCAGCATACGACTGGCCGGAGTTCAAGCCATAGCCTGCGGTGATGCTGTCCCCGTAGCAGACAATCAGGGGCCGCCCGCCAGCCATTGATGGGAGAACAAAGATCGACAGAGACAACGAAACGAGAATCCTGCGCCAGGCGTCCACATCAACAGTGTACTGTCGCAGAAGGGGAACGTTCTTCGGCCAGCGGCCGTATATCTATTGGGAGGCAATTCCGGGTGATTGAAGTCCGTAATGTTAAGCGCTGGATTCAGAATGGCTCACGGCGCGTTGACATCCTGAAAGGAATCTCGCTCAGTATTCCGGCCGGCCAGTTCATCGCCATCGTGGGTGCAAGTGGAAGCGGGAAAAGTACGCTCCTTGGCCTTCTTGCCGGCCTTGATACGCCCAGCGAGGGTGAAATCTGGCTCGACGGCACACCGATTCACAACCTTGCCGAGGGCGACCTCGCCGCGGTGCGCGGCCGCAAGATCGGCTTCGTATTCCAGTCTTACCAGTTGATTTCGACTTTAACTGCTCTCGAAAACGTGCTGCTTCCATTCGAACTCAACGTCGAAGGCAGCGGCCTGAAGCAAGCGCGGTCGTTGCTCGAGGCCGTCGGGCTGGGCGAACGCATGGATCACTATCCCGTTCAACTCTCTGGTGGCGAACAACAGCGTGTCGCACTTGCGCGAGCCTTCGTCGTCAATCCGCCCATTGTCATGGCCGATGAGCCTACCGGCAACCTCGACTCCGCCAACGGACGGATCGTGCTCGATCTGCTTCTCGATCACAACAACCGCGCCGGCGCGACCCTCGTTCTGGTTACGCACGATCCTGAAATCGCAGCCAGCGCCGATCGCAAGATCGTTCTCAAAGACGGCATGATCATCGAGGACACTTTGCCTTCTGAACCCGTCGAAGCCCTCATCCAAAACGAGCGGAAAAATGGCTGAACGCGCACTCAATTGGCATCGCGCGGCATCCATCGGCTGGCGCGACCTCAAGTCGGCGCCGGGCAAGTTTGCCTTCGTCATCCTCTCTGTCGCAGTGGGCGTCGCCGCCCTCGTTGGCGTGCGCGGATTCAGCGAGAGCTTCCGCACCACCCTGATGACCGAGGCGCGGTCGCTCATGGCAGGCGATCTTAGCGCGCGCGTTTTTCGCCAGCCGAGCGCGGATGAATCGCAAAAGCTCGCCAACCTGGAGAAGGGAATTCCCGGTAGCGACCTCACATGGGTCACAGAAACGATCTCGATGGCGTCGGTGCCTCCTGATCCGGTGCCGATTCTCGTTACGTTGAAGGCGGTCGATCCCACCCGCTATCCGTTTTACGGCTCGGCGCAACTGGAACCGGCGATGAGCCTGCAGCAGGCTCTGCAGGGGGACTCCGCAGTTGTTGCGGAAGAGTTCCTGATTCGCCTGAATGGGCACGTGGGTGACTCGCTGCGTCTCGGCGGCAAGAACTTCAAGATTGCAGCGATACTCACCCAGGAACCGGACCGCATCTCGGCCGGCGCAGGCATGGGACCCCGCGTATTGGTCTCGCGCGCTTCTCTGGAGAGCACAGGTCTGCTGGCTCCGGGCAGCCGCGCTGCGCAGCGCCTGCTGCTGAAATTGCCGGCCGCTGCGGACGATACGGCCGTACGTAAACAGGTTGAAGCGATTTTGCCCGATGCACAGGTAATGGATTTCAAGGAAGGGAATCCGGCGCTGAGCCAGGGCCTGGATAATGCGACAGCGATTCTCAGTCTCATTTGCCTGGTCGCAATGGTCCTTGGAGCTATCGGCGTTGCGATGGCGATGCATGCGCACCTCGAACAGCGCATGGACATGCTTGCCATTCTTAAGGCCGTTGGAGCGCGCTCGTCCGATCTGCTGCGTATCTTCCTGCTTCAAACGATGGCGCTGGGACTTCTGGGAGCATTGATCGGTGTCGCTGGCGGAGCCGCCGTGATGGAAGCCTTGCCTGCCGTTTTCGGAAAGCTCTTACCTGTCCACACCGTGATGCATTTCCCGTGGCGCGCCGTGGCGGCGGGCCTGGGCACGGGCTTGCTGACGACGCTGCTGTTTTGCCTGCCTCCATTGCTGGATGTGCGCACGGTAAGGCCCATTCTCGTGTTGCGTCGCCTGGTGGAACAAGGTCCGGGCAGTATTCGCGAGTGGTTCGCGCGCTGGTGGTCGCGCCGCCTGCAATTGGGCATCGCCGCGGTGGTCATCGTGGCGCTCGGTGCGATTGCGTGGGCGCTTTCCGATTCTGTAAAGGTTGGAGGCTGGTTCGCTCTTCTGTTTACCATTGCGCTGGTGGTGCTTCTTATCCTTGCTGCGGTTGCGCTTCGGGTACTGCGCTTCGTTCTGAATCGAGTCCGGTTGCATTTGCCTTCGTCCTTGCGTCATGGACTCGCCAATCTTTATCGTCCCGGCAATCAATCCGCGGCTGTGCTGGCCTCGCTGGGCACCGGTGTCATGCTCATTCTTGCTGTTTATTTAATGCAGAGCACGTTGCTGCGAGAGATCCGTGAAACCGCCTCGCCCAAGCTGCCCAATGTCTTTCTCATCGACATCACGCCCGACGAAATTGATGGAGTCAGGTCCTTTTTCCAGCACCAGCCCGGCGTCACGCAGCCGCTCGATTTACTGGCAGGAGTGCAGGGCCGTTTCGTCTCTCTGAATGGCAAAACGCTCGACGAGTTGAAAGACCAGCATTTTCCGCGAAGAATGCTCGAGAATGCCGAATTGAGTTGGGCGGATACACCACCCGACGGCGACAAAGTGACCCAGGGCAAATGGTGGACCGACGCCAATGCGGCTGCAATAGCAATCGGCGATGGCACAGCACAGCGTTTGCATCTCGGCGTGGGCTCTTCCGTGGAGATCGCCATCGGCGGACGGGTGCACGCGCTGAAAGTGTCCGCGCTTTACAAGGCGGACGGACAGCACCTCGCTGCCCGCATCGCGTTCATGCTTCCGTCCGGACAACTCAAAGACGAACAGGCAACATGGTATGGCGGTGCGCACATCGATGCCAAGCAGGTCGCCACGATGGAGCGGGGACTGTTTGCCGCTTTTCCAACGGTGACGGTCATCAACATTGCTGATGTTCTGGACCGCATCGAGAGTGTCGTCGATCAGATCACCTACGTCGTCCGATTTCTGGCGGGCTTTTCGATTCTCGCTGGTCTCATGATCCTTGCTTCGAGCATTGCCAGCGCACGATTCCGCCGCATGCGCGAGGCCGTCGTGCTTAAAACGCTTGGGGCGACCCGCATGCGCATTGTCCGCACCTTCAGCGTTGAGTTCAGCGTGCTTGGGTTGCTCGCCGGTTCGGTCGGAGTCGTGTTTGCAAATATTCTTACCAGGGTATTGCTGCGCAGGCTTGAGGTGAGCTTTCACATCGACTGGTATGCGACGGCCGTAGCGCTGGTGGGGACGGCGATCCTTGCCACGGGCACCGGTTGGATTGCGAGCTTCCGCATTCTCGGATTGCGCCCGCTCGAAGTTCTTCGCGAGGAGTAGAGGTCTCCGATGGTGTCAAAAAAAGCCATTGGCAGAAATCTGGAAGTGAAAAAGCAGATTCTTCGTTCAGCACCCGAACTGAACGTCGTTTCGCCCCGTCGTTGAGAATGAGCGTGCTACGAATGGGAAGAATGCACATCAAAGAATGACACCGCCAACGTTTAGCGCTAACTTCCGGGCCACGACACTAGCTGATTTCGATGACGTCGCTGCTCGAAGCGGCAGCGATGTCGGCGCGCTCCATGAGCTTTTGAGCAATCCCGTAGAACTCCGCTGCTTGTGGGCTTTTGGGACCGGCGAGAGCGACGGGCAGTCCGCGGTCGCCGCCTTCACGAATAGAAGGAATGAGCTCGATAGAACCGAGGAAGGGAACTTTGAATTGCGCTGCGGTGCGCTCGGCGCCCCCTTTGGAGAAGATGTCGATTTCGTTGTGGCAGTGGGGGCAGGTGAAGTGGCTCATGTTTTCGACGATGCCGAGAACTTCGACATTGACCTGTGCGAACATCTCGAGCGCTTTACGCGCGTCTTGAAGGCTGACGTCGCTGGGTGTGGAGACGACGACGGCGCCGGTAAGCGGGACTGTTTGCACAAGCGAAATGACAACGTCGCCAGTGCCCGGAGGCAGATCGACGATGAGGTAGTCCAATTCGCCCCAATCGACCTGCTGGAGAAACTGGCGGATGATCTGGTGCAACATCGGTCCGCGCATTACGAGGGGCTTGTCGCCCGGCGAGATGTAGCCAATGGAAATGGTTTTGATGCCGTGCGTGTCGTTCGGCTGGATCTGGTTGTCGGCGCCAACGCGTGGCGATTGCGTCGACCCCATCATGAGAGGCACATTGGGTCCGTAAATGTCGGCGTCGATGAGCCCGACGCGCTGGCCGAGTTTGGAGAGCGCGATGGCCAGATTGACGGCGACGGTGGTTTTGCCCACGCCGCCCTTTCCGGAACCGATTGCGATAATCTTTGATACTCCGGGGAGAGCTACAGGCTGAGGCGTGGCGTGTCCATGGGCCATAATTGCGATTACTCCTTAAGCAGGTTCGAACTTCGTGTCAGGCCTTGGCAGGGCGTGTGTCGCGCCGCTCCTGCTTGCGGCGGGCTGATTCGGATTCGCGATGCTGGCGGCGAAGAAGTGCATCGTTATAGCGACGCGTTTCGTCAGGTGTCTCAGGTTGCACCTGCGGAATTTTCTGGCGTCGACCGTGTTCATCGATGGCGACGAAGACCAGGTAAGCGCTGGCTACGTGCAAATGCGTTCCTGTCTGAGGATCTTCGACCCAGACTTTGACGCCGACCTCAAGCGACGTATTGAAGGCGCGATTGACGCTGGACTTGAGGATAAGCAAATCGCCGACGTGAACCGGCTGAATGAAGTCGATGTGATCCATGGCGGCCGTGACCACGTGTGTGCGCGAGTGGCGATAGGCGGCGATGGCGCCGGTGAGATCGATGAAGTGCATAAGGCGGCCGCCAAGCAGATTACCGAGCGTGTTGGCGTCGTTGGGGAGGATCACCTCAGTCATTTCGGACTGCGTGCTGGCCACCGTCCGGACAAGCGGGTTGGCTTCCGTCGTGCTCATGAATTCACTTGCTCCAACTTTCGGTTGCAGGGGCTTCAGAGTGAGTTCAGTTCCAGCTACAATGGAAACAAGAACGTACTCTTGCGCCGAAGCACCAGATTCCAGTTTCGGCAATCCACGCTATTTACGCAAATCGCCCTGGTGAGAAAATCCCATTATGAGCACTACCGACAAGATTGCAGGACTGAAAGAGATTCTCTCCCTTGACCCGAAGAATGCCTTCGCACGCTACGGCATTGCCATGGAACTGGCAAACCGCGGCGAAGTAGAGGCAGCGTTGAAGGAATTCGATGTGCTGATCGACCAGAATCCCGACTATACCGCGGCCTATTTCATGTCAGCGCAAACGCTGGCCAAGGCGGGCAGGAATCCGGAGGCTGTGGAGAAGCTGAAGGCGGGGGTAGCTTGCGCAGCCAGAACCGGCAACCGCCATGCCCTCAGCGAGATGCAGGGGATGATTGACGAGCTGGATCAATGAACCTTTTGCTCGAATACGGCACCAATGCGCGGGCGCAAATTCTTGCCCCTGATGAGTAACGAATAAGTGCGCCGAACCTAATAAAGTCGCGTCTATACTATTAATATGCCGAAGTATTCGATTGTCGTTCCTTTCCACAATGAAGAGGAAAATGTAACCGTTTTATATGCCCGTCTGAAGCAGGTGATGGAGCAGGTGGGCGAAAGCTTTGAGCTGGTGCTGGTCGATGACGGCTCCAGCGACAAGACTTACAAGCTTCTTGAAGAGATTGCCGCGGTGGACAGCCGCGTGCTGGTGGTAAAGCTGCGCCGCAATTTTGGACAGACTTCGGCGCTGGCGGCGGGATTTGATCACGCATCAGGGGATTTTATCCTGGCGATGGATGGCGATCTGCAGCACGATCCGAACGAGATTCCGAACTTCCTGGAGAAGCTGGAAGAGGGCTACGACGTGGTGTCGGGCTGGCGCAAAGAGCGCATCGACAACTTTGTGATGCGGCGGATCCCGTCGCGCTGCGCGAACTGGCTGATGGCGAAGCTTTCCGGCGTGGATATCCACGACTTTGGCACGACGTTCAAAGCCTATCGGCATGAAGTGATCCAGAACATTCCTCTGTATGGCGAGATGCACCGGTTTATTCCTGCGCTGGCGAGCTGGTATGGCGCTTCGATCTGCGAGATTCCGATCAAGAACGTGCACCGCGAGCGGGGCAAAAGTCACTACGGCATCGGTCGCACCTTCCGCGTGTTTTTCGATCTGCTGACGATTCGCTTTTTACTCAAATACATGAGCCGTCCGCTGCATTTCTTTGGCAGCTTTGGCGCACTGGGAATTCTGGCGGGCAGCTTTATCTCGGCATTGCTGCTGGGAATGAAGATTGTGAATCCGCATCAGAATGTGATGGACGTTCACGGACCCTTGTTTGTGATCGCTGGCGTGTTGATCCTGGCGGGTATCCAGATGCTGGCGATAGGGCTACTGGGAGAGCTGCAGGTGCGCCACTTCCATACGGCGCAACAGCGCGCCCCGTACGCGATCGACCGCATCGTGCGCTTGAGAACGCCGGAGGAGCCGAGCATTCTGTCGGACCGGCGGGATGACAGGTTTTAAAAGCAGGGATTCGGAATAGGGAATTGGATTAGAAAAACAAATGTCCCGCGTGGAGAGATCCTCGCGGGTTTTTGTTTGGCTGAATATCACGATTCGCGGTGTCCTGGTTTGCCATTCAGGTGCGAATGTGAATATGTCGGGAAAATACACTGCTTGCAGTTTCCGGGTGTATTCTTGCGCATGTATGAACGCTATACAGATCCAGTGCACGGGTGGGCCCGAGGTTCTTCAGCTCGCCGAGTTGGAGATTCCTGTTCCAGGTCCTGGACAGGTGCTGATTCGCGTGGAAGCGATCGGCGTAAATTTCATCGAGATTTATTTTCGCAAGGGAACCTACAAGGCGACGCTGCCGCTGATTCCCGGGAGCGAGGCCGCGGGAACGATTGAAGAATTGGGTTCGGGCGTTACCGGATTCAAGCTCGGCGATGCTGTTGCTTCTTGCGGGGTGCTGGGCAGCTACGCGGAGTATGCGCTGGTGCCCGCCTCACAACTGGTAAAGGTGCCCGACGGATTAACTCCGGAACAGGCTGCGGCGGCCATGCTGCAGGGAATGACGGCACATTATCTCGCTACGTCAACGTATCCCTTGAAGGCCGGGGACACTGCGCTGGTGCACGCGGGTGCGGGCGGAGTTGGATTGCTCCTGACGCAGATTGCTTCGCGGATCGGCGTGCATGTAATCACGACAGTGTCTACCAAGGAGAAGGAAGAGCTGTCGCGCGAGGCTGGAGCGGCGGAAGTGATTCTCTACAGCGAGCAGGACTTTGTTGCCGAAGTGAAAAAGATTACAGGCGGCAAGGGCGTCGATGTGGTGTATGACTCGGTTGGCAAGACCACGTTTGAAGGCAGCTTGAATTGCCTGCGGCCTCGCGGTCTGCTGGCGCTCTTTGGCGGATCAAGCGGCCCGGTGCCACCGTTCGATTTGATTCAACTGAGCGGCAAGGGATCGCTGTTTGTAACACGGCCGACGCTGTGGCACTACGTTGCGACTCGACAGGAACTGGAGTGGCGCGCGAATGAGGTGCTGGGCTGGGTGGCGAAGGGCGATTTGAAACTGCGCATGGAGCATATGTTTCCTCTGGCCGAAGCTGGACAGGCGCAAACGGACATGGAGAACCGCAAGACGACGGGGAAGATTCTGCTGGAACCTTAGAAGCAGTAGACAGTGGGCAGTGAACAGTGATCAGTGAACAGTGATCAGTAAAACCTTGGAGTGGTTCGTTGGGGAAGATTGTTGTCGGGCCCGGGGATCGGGTGTTTGTTTTGACGGGGGCGGGGATCAGCGCGGAGAGCGGTCTGCCTACGTTTCGCGCTTCCGATGGATTGTGGGCCGGGCATCGCGTCGAGGATGTGTGCACGCCTGAGGCGCTGGAACTGAATCCCGCGCTGGTGTGGCAGTTCTACTCTGAACGGCGCGAGCAGGGTGCGAAGGCCGAGCCCAATCCGGCGCATATTGCACTGGCGGAGCTTGAAGCGAAACTGGCAGACCGGTTCTTTCTCTGCACGCAGAACGTGGATGATCTGCATGAGCGCGCTGGGTCGAAGCGCCTGGTACACATGCATGGCGAGTTGGCCAAGTCGCGCTGTGACGATGAGTGCGGACAGCCGCCTGTTGAGGATCACGCCGTATACAAAAGTCTGGACGAGGTTGGGCGCTGCGCCTGCGGCGCGCGGCTCCGGCCACATATTGTTTTCTTCGGCGAGATTCCGCTGGAGATGGACCGGATTCAGCAGGAGATCGCGCGATCGACGCTGATGGTGGTAGTGGGGACGTCAGGGTCGGTGTATCCGGCGGCGAATTTTGTACACTGGGCGCGACAGGGCGGGGCGCGGACTGTGTATATCGGACCGGAGCCGCCGTTGAATGCACACGCGTTTACGAACGTGGTGGAGGGCAACGCGGGGGAAGTTTTGCCGGGGTTGTTTGAGGTGGAATAAACCTGCACCACCACAGCGGTAAATCGCGACGTGGTGATGAGAAGAGCCAATGCGGAGATGAAGTCGAAAAGCAAAAGCAGATCCTTCGCTCACCACCCCCAAACTGAACCACGTTTGGGGCCTCTTCGCTCAGGATGACACCATCCAGATTTGATCTGATTCAGAAATGAAAGCGATAGCGAAGCTGCGCGGAGAACATGCGCGGGTCGTTGTAGTGAAATCCGCCGATTGTGACAGAGTTGTCGAGCAGGATGCGGTGGTTGGTGACGTTGAGGACGTTGGCGGTGACGCTCCAGTTCTCGCGAAAGGTGTGTCCGGCAGAGACATCGAAGGTGGTGTGAACGGGCAGATAATTGCCGTTGTATGGTCCCTCATCGGCACCGGCGAGGCCGTTGGTGAATCCTGAACCGTAATAGACATTGCTGGCGAACCACGTGCGGAAGGGAAGATTGGCGGTGAAGCCGGTGTTGAGCGTGTGGCGCTGGTCGTGGTCGACGGGAGTGTAGCCGGGGCCGAGGTTGCATGCAGGATCATTGGGGTCAGTGCAAGTAAATCCGCCGATAATGTTTCCGCGCTGTTCGGCGATCTGATTGGAGTAAGTCACGTAGAAGCGACCGAGGCGCGCAAGTTCCGGGGAGTGCATGGTCATTTCCCAGGCGCGAACCAGCGCACCGTCGACGGCAATGGGGAAGTACATGTTGGATTCGCCGAGGTTGGAGTGATCGAGGAAGTTGTTGATGCGGTTTTTGAAGGTGTCAACGTCGAGCGTCCAACCGCGCCAGGGGATCTGGATTCCGAATTGATGCTCTTCGTCGCGCTCGGAGGGCAACGGTGTGAAGGTGTTTTCTCCGCCAGGAAGATTGCCTGCGTAGTTGAGTACGGACGAAGAGACGGTTTGGATCGGAGCGGGCTGGAAGAAGTGTCCATAGAAGCCGCGGAGAATCCAATGGAGCCGTGGAATTTCAACGCCGGCACCGATACGCGGATAGATGGCAGTTTCGTCGATTCCGGCGTGGTAGATGGTGAAGCGCTCTCCGCCGAGCAGCGTGACATAGCGGCCGAGACGCAGGTGGTCGGCCAAGTAGAACTCGAAGATCGCTGCGCCGTCGTTTGATTGCGTGTTCGGTTGCGAGGGTGCGGAGCCGTCGTTGATGATCGTGCCGAACAGATCCCTTTCAGATTGGTAGAAGGTGTATACGCCGGCTGAGAAGCTGTTGGAGCCGATCTCGTCATGAGCATCTGCCTGGCCGCCGATGTAGTTGGAGTTCTGATGCCAGGTGGTGGCGACGGGCAGGTCGGAATTGCGCGAATCGTAGTTGGACTGATTGAAGTGGTAGAAGGGCGCAACGGAAAACAGTGCTTTGGGTGAAAGCGTGTGAACCCAGTTGGCAATGACGAAAGAGTCGCGTTCAGTCTGGCCGTCGCGCAGACCGTAGGAGCAATAGTAATCGGACGTGCACTCATAGTCGGTCCTGCTGGGGTCGTAGGGGACCTGAAAGAAGTCCTGGCGGTATTGCGCGTCGAGGCGAAGCTGGTCGTTCGGGGTCTGGTTGCGAATCAGCGAGACGAATCCGCTGCCAGAGTTGGTTGCGTCGTGGAGGGTTTGCGGAATCGGCGTAGCGAGGCCGTAGTTGGAGCGCGAGCCGGTGACGCTGGTATACCAGGCGCTTCGCGCAGTGTGATCGCCGAGCGAGAGCTGGAGTTCGCCGGAATAGAGATTGCCGGCATCCACGAGAAGTTCGGCTTCGCGGTCTCGCTCGAATCCGTTGCGCGGCAGGACGTTAAAGACGCCGTAAGTGCGATCGCCAATGTCGGCGGCGTAGCTGCCGCGCTGTGTTTCGAGCTGATCGATGTCCTTCGGGTCAATCTGTGGGCCGACGTTGGAGGCGATCTTGGTATTGGGGATGGAGACGCCGTCGATGAGCCAGCTGGTCTGGTGTCCGCCGCGCATGTGGAGCATGTCGTGGGTCATGTAGGCGCCGGGAACATAGTCCGTGATCATCTGCATGCCGGTGGTTGCGGTGGCTCCCGGAGTCTGGTCGATTACCTGGCGCGTGATCAGGGTTGTGGGCGTGACCGTGTCTGCAGAGGAAACGGATCCGGCGTCGGCTTTGACGATGACGGACTGTGTAGCAGATCCGATTTCGAGCGGAATATGGACGACAGGGTTGGTGCCAGAGGCGACGGTGATGGTCTGTGTGGAGGAAGCGAAGCCGGGAGCGGAGACTTCGAGGGTGTAGACGCCAATGGGAACCTGGGGAAGTTCGAAATCGCCGGCTGAGCTTGTGGCGGCGCCAAGAGTGAATGCGGAGTCTGCGGCTTTGAGTTTGATTTGGGCGCCGGCAATGGGGCGGTGCTGGGGGTCGTGGACAACTCCGTGAATGGTGGCGAAGACCGTGGCATAGGCAAGAATCGGTGTGATTAGAAGAAGTCCCAACACGAAACGAAGGCGGCTCATGATCGATTGACCTCCACGGCAAAAGGCAGGGGGCGCACTCTGGCGCGGGGAGCGCATGAGCGAGCAGGGAAGACTGGATGTGGAATCAGCTGGCGGAGGTCAACCCTGGGGGGCCGCGGAGTGCGGGGGTATGGAGATGGATGCTGCTGGCAGGTGAGGCAGACGGAGCGACTGGAAGTCGCGTCGGGATTCCCGCTGTCTTCACCTCAGGCGCGGGCGCAAGGGCCAGATTCGTCGGTGCAGCGTTTCCGATTGTGGGGTATTGCGGGCAGTGGCTAGGCGCTGTGAATGCGGGTGTGCTGAGGGCGGCCTGGATCATGCGCGCCAGCATTGCGTCGGACATCACGCAGTGGTGTGTGCCGTTGCGTCGGCAGCAGGCGGGCAATGACGCGTCGTCTCCATCGAAGGCTGCCGCAAGCGGTGCCAGGCCAAAGAGGAGGACAAACAGAATGGAGAGAGCGCGCCGCATCTCGCATTCATACTACATGAACTTTGGAGTACCTGGGATTCGGGAAAGCGTGTACCGGTCAGGTATCATCGATGCATCTCAGCTTCCCGCTTTCTGGTTGAAAGGTTGAATGTCGTCTCACGTGAAGAATTCTGTCTCGGAAAGAGAAGGCTTAGCCGTTACGTCGAGCGAACGGCCGACTTTGCGCATCGCGCTGTTCGGGTTCGGCACTGTCGGCAGTTCTGTTGCGCGGATCATTTTGGATTCAAAGCCCGAAGGGCTGGAACTTACGCATATCTATAACCGCAACGTGGCGCGGAAGAAAGTCGACTGGGTTCCCAAGAGCGTGGTTTGGAGCGAGGACTGGGAGTCGGTTCTGGCGTCGGACGTGGATGCGATTGTGGAACTCGTGGGAGGGCTCGATCCGCCGGGGACATGGGTGCGGCGCGCGATCGAAGCGGGCAAAAGTGTGGTTACCGCCAACAAGAAGCTGATTGCCTATCACGGAGTGGAGTTGGAGCGGCTTGCCGCGGCCAAAGGCGGACATCTGAAATACGGCGCCGCGGTGGCGGGGGGCATCCCCGTGATTCCGGGACTGGAACAGGGCCTGGCCGGCGACCGCATTACGCGCATGGAAGGGATTCTGAACGGGACCTGCAACTTCATCCTCAGCAGGATGGAAGCCGGAGCGGAATATGAGTCGGTCCTAGCTGAGGCGCAGGCAAAGGGCTACGCCGAGGCCGATCCAACGGAAGACGTAGGCGGGTTCGATGCACGTTCGAAGCTGGCGATCCTGATGCGGCTGGCCCTTCGCGTGGTGGTGGATCCGGACGAGATTGTGCCGCAGCCCATCACGAGCGTGACGGCGGTGGACTTCAGTTACGCACGGGATTTGAATTGCACCATCCGCCAGGTGGCGCGGGCCGAAGAGCGCGATGGTGCGGTGGCGGCGACGGTGGGTCCGATGCTGGTGGACCGTAATTCGCCGCTGGCCTGGTCGCGGGGCACGGAGAACATGGTGATCCTGACGGGACACTATGGCGGCGATGTGGTGTTTTCAGGGCACGGCGCGGGTGGACATCCGACAGCGGTTGCGGTGGTAAGCGATCTACTCGCCCTGGCGCACGGGTCGCGCCGGGTGGCAATTCCCTCGGTTCCGGCAAAGATCGGCGCGGAGTTCGAGGTGCCGCACTATATTCGGTTTTTGGTTTCGGATAGGCCCGGCATCGTGTCAGAGATTACGGGGGCGCTGGCACGGGAGCGGATCAACATTCGAGCCATCGTGCAGAAGCCGGGTTATCCGGCAGAAGCGCTGCCCTTTGTGGTGACGGTGGAACCGTGCAAGTCGTCGGCGATGAAGCGCGCCCTGGCGGAGATCGGTAAGATGAATTGTCTGCTGGAAGCGCCGTTGGATTTGCAGATGCTGGAATAGCAGTGAACATTGGGCAGTGAGCAGATGGTTGGAGGTCACAGGTGATTGACACGGTGTATCGGTGTGAGATTTGCGGGGAGGAGAGCGACAGGCCTGTCCGATGGATCGTGATCCACTGCAGCGACGCGCAACTCACGGTCTTCAAATGGACGAAGGAAGCAGCGGACAAGCCCCACGCGCGCCACTATTGCGGCGAAGCGCACGCACAGGTGTATATCAGCCGGTGGTTCCAATCCTTCTGCGGATAGGCGAGTGAATCAGGAAGTTGGTCTGGCGCCTGCCGGGCCCGTTGATTCGCGCACAACCAGTTCCGGTGCCATCACAATTTCAGCGGGGTATGGTGCTTCTCGATTGGCAATGCGTTCCAGCAGAACCTGTGCTCCACGTTGGCCCATTTCAAAGAGCGGCTGGCGCACGGTTGTGAGTGACGGCGTGGAATAAGCCGCGGACTGAATATCGTCGAAGCCAACTACGGACACATCCTCTGGAACGCGCAATCCGGCATCCTTCAAGGCGCGAATGGCGCCGATGGCGGCGATATCGTTGAAGCAGAAGATGGCGGTGAAGTCGTGCGTTTTTTCGAGCAGGCCCTGCATGGGCTTGTAGCCGATTTCCGGCGCCATGGGATGCTGGCCGGTCTTCATGGACCATCCGGCAGAATCGATGCGGATGACGAGCGCCGGGTCAATGCTGATGCCAATTTCACCGGCGACCTGCTGGATACTTTCCCATCGATATTCGGAATCGGGAATCGCGCGTGGACCGCGCATGAAGGCGATGCGGCGATGGCCGAGACCGTAGAGGTGAACGAGCGCGGATTCGACCGCCTTGTGATGGTCGAGGACGATGTTGGTGACGTTCTGCACCGCGCTGTGGGCGGAGATCGCAACGACGGGGACGGGCACTTCGATCTGATCCGCAGGCGTGTTCAAGAGCAGGAAGCCATCGACGGCCCGCTCGACCAGCATGCGTGGATACTGCTCGATGAGTTCTTTTCTCCAGTCGTGGCAGGCGGTGAAATAGAAGTAGTGTGCCTCGGTCAGTTGCTGAACCACACCGTTCATGACGCGGGTGAAGTAGCCTTCGCTCAAGTCCGGCGCGAGAACGCCGACCGACATGGAGCGGCTTTGGCGCAGAGACCGGGCGAAGTAGTTCGGCCGATAGTTGAGACGCGCCGCTGCCTCGAGGACGCGGTTGCGCGTTTCCTGCGGAATGGACTTTGCTGAAGGTGAGTTGTTGAGTACCAGTGAGACCGTGGTTTGCGACAGCTCCAAGTGTTCAGCAAGCGTTCTTAAATTGACGTGCCCTGATGGCGTCGTTTCTTTACTTCTTGCCATGTTGGAGTTGTAGCACGTTTACATGGATCGCGAAACAGCGATTCGATGGGAAATACATCGATTTTCTTAACGAGTAACCCTAAGTCAGGGTCTTGCGGCGCTTACTTCATGGGGACATCAATCTGGTTATCGCCAGGCTTCAGGGGCCAGTTTCGGCCATCGAATTGGAACACTCCTGAGAGGGTGGCGGGAAGGGTGATTTTGGCGTGGAAAGTGGACCCTCCCTTGGCATGTTGGTCGTCGCGCGAACCTGTGTAGTGATAGTCGACGTGGATGTCGCCCCTGGGATGAGGAAAGGTCGCTTTGAGATGGTCGAGGGAGCCGAGATGGGGAGCGACGCGCACGGTGGCGAAGCTGGGGCTTGCGGGTTCGATTCCGGCGACGAGAGTGAGCATGTCGTAGATGGGGTGGGCTGACCAAGCGTGGGAGTCAGAACGCGTGTCGCCGGGGATTTCCGGCCAGGTGCTGAAGTGGAGCGGGAGCAGTTTTCGCCACGGGTCGAGCGACTGGAGGTAGCGGTCGGCCATGTCGGCATGCGCTTGATTCGTTCTTTTGTCGACTTCGTCGAGCGCGCGGGCGAGGTAGAAGCGGAAATAGTATGAGGCGGAAAGAACGCCGTCGGGGGTCGTGCCGGGCTCAATGGGAAGAATATTCCGCAAGACGGCTTGCTGCCTATCTTTCGGAATAACGTCGTAGAGCACACCGAGGATGTTGGTTTGCTGTGAGTAGGTCTTCTTGTCGGGATTGTCGGCAAGCAGTTCACGATCGGGGCTCCAGCAGTGTCTGAACAACTCTGTCCGCACGCTATCGGCTTCATCGCGATCTCGACGGCCCAGCACCTCATCGCCGATTGCCTTTTCGAGGTCGGCAGCGTCACCAAGCGCACCGAGGTATTCCAACGTAGTGACGCATGACTCGCCATTGGCCGAGTACGTGGGTATCTCCTGCTTGTCCTGAACCCAGTCGATGAAGGACCACCACGGAGTTTCGTGAAGGATTCCTGCCGGTTTGCGGAACTGAGCGTACCAGTTCAGAATGCCGCGTACTCCTTCCAGCTTGCTTGCGACGAAGCCGCCGGGATCGGGGCGGTACATCCAGTAGTCGTGGAGCATGTCGATGTAGAGCAGCGAGAACGTCGGGATGTTTTGCGGAAGGTTGCTCGGATAGCGGCTGCGAGTGATGCCTTCGGGAATGCGGGAATCGTCGAAGGCCTCAATCGCCTGTCGGCCGAGCCGGTCGTCGCCTGCGACGGTGTAGGAGATAAGGGCCTGGATGCGGGTATCGCCCACGTACTGGAGCTGCTCGTAGTAGGGCGTGTCCATGTAGGTCTCATGGGCGTCATCGCGGGCGGTGCGCCAGCTGATGTCCCAGATTTTGGCGAGATCGGGATCGGCGGATTCGAATTTGGCGCGCTCTTCGAAGGGGTAGGCGGTGAAGTATGCCTTTAGCGACTCGAGGATGAGGGGTTCGGAGCCCGTGGTGATGTCGAGATCAAGATAGCGCCAGGTGCGCCACCACAGCGGGGTGAAGACGCGGTGCGGGCCGCCGTCGGGGAGGAAGCTGTCGGTGAGGCCGAGGGCCCGGCGGCCGCCGATGCTATCGCGATCGCCTTTGTGCTGATCTTTGTCGTAGAGCGCTTCAGAGTAGGTGAGGATGACGTGCGAGCCCTTGCCGCCTGAGACCGTCAGCGAAGGATACGCCGTGGTGAGAGTTTTGCGATCGAGGAGCAGGTGAACATGGCTGCGATGCTTCGATGCTAACGCCGACCCCTGGAAAACCCTCCAGGACAGGGGTTGTGGCGCGGACGGTTTCACCGGTCGTGGTCGGCGTGTACTCCATGTGCGGCAGTTCGTCCGGAATCAGACCCCAGGAATTGTCGCCGGTTGTGTCGGCGGAGTGGGCACGATTCGTGCCGTCAAAGATGCTGTCGCGCATCGGCGAAGCTGCGGGAACCCAAGTGGGGCCGGGGGTGGCGAAGTTCCAATTCCAATCGTATTTCGAGGCGTCGATTTCTTCGCCGGGGCCTGAGGCGAAGTAGGTCTTATAGGTCACGGTCGAGCGGGCCAGGGTTCGGTGGCCGGGTTCTTCTTCGACGAACCACTCCTTGGGGGTGCTGATGTCGGTGGCACCCGCAGGATCGCTTTCGAGCAGGAAGGCGGTGCGGTCGCTGATCTGGGCAACTGGAGCGTAAACGCCGAAGTTCCAGACAGTGGCTGTGATCAGGTTTGGACCTTGCTGGAGATAAGGTGCCAGGTCGAAACGCTCGTAGTGCCAGTGGGCAAGATCGCCGCGTGCGGGGCCATCGCCCACACGCTTGCCGTTCACATACAAAATGAAACGGTTGTCCGCACTGACGCGGACCACGTACGTTGCGGGGACCGATGCAAGGTCGAGCGTCCGGCGAAAATGGAGGACCAGGGGCTCGCGCAGCGGCGCGGTCGGATGCGTGATCCAGGCGGCTTTCCAGTCGCGGTGAAGGGGATCGGGCTGGACGGGACTTTGGCCGACGGCCGTGATCGGTGCGACAGCGAACAAGAGGGCAAGCACAATCGGACGCATGAGATTTAGCCTAATAGCTTTCAGGGCATCAGCTTACAGGAGTTGGCACCTTATCGACACGCCGATACACAAATCTCGCTCTTCCTGAAGAGGTTTCTAATGGTTGTCGCCGCTCGCATCGAAGAAGGACAGGAATGGAACGGAGTTTAAATGAAAGCGGGAATATCGGGCCAGAAGTGGGTTATATGCGTTTGATTTAGCAGCACTGTAACCTTCTATTCATCTTTGCCCGGTAGCCTACGAACGGTGAGCCTTCAAGTGCCTGAGATACGCGTTTCTCAACCTCCATCTCCAACTCCTCCCAAAGTTTCGGTCACGGAGCGAGCCGCTGAGGCGCCGCGGACTGAGGTTTCTGAAGTCCGCAAATTCCTGCTTTCGCGCGGAAACTCTGCGCTTGCCGATCGTGTGTTCCGTGCGGTGATGGTGGTCTGCGGGCTGAGCATCTTTGGAATCGTGATACTGATTTTGTCGGAATTAATTCTCCGATCGAGTCTCGCCTGGCACAGTTTCGGATTTAAGTTCTTTTTCCAGATGCCTGCGCGCGATCCCTATACGGGGCAGCCCAACTATTGGGATCCGGTGAACGGCCATTTCAGCGCATTGCCTTTTGTGTACGGCACACTGGTTTCGTCATTCCTTTCACTGCTGATTGCAGTTCCGCTGGCGATTGGCCTGGCAATTTTTCTCACCGAGATGTGTCCGCGATTTCTGCGTGGGCCGCTGGCGTTTATTACGGAGTTGCTTGCCGCTATTCCGAGCATTATCTACGGTCTTTGGGCCTTCTTCATCCTCGTTCCGCTGCTGCGTGATCATGTGAACCCGTTCCTGGTGAAGTACCTGGGATGGACCGGGCTTTTCATAGACGATAACCCGACCGGACTTGGGTTCACAGCGGCCGCTGTCATTCTGGCCATCATGATCCTGCCGATTATCTCTTCGCTTACGCGCGAGGTGATGACTGCGGTGCCCCACTCGCAGCGGGAAGCGGTGCTGGCGCTGGGGGCGACGCGGTGGGAGATGATCCGCACAGGCGTATTGCGCAATGCGCGGATAGGGATTGTGGGCGCGGTGATTCTGGGGCTGGGGCGTGCGCTGGGTGAGACGATGGCGGTGACGATGGTGATCGGGAATACGCCACAAATCGTCAAATCGCTTCTTGCCAACGGCAATTCGATGTCATCTGTGATTGCGAATGAGTTCGCCGAAGCAGCGGGAGACCTGCACAGGAGCGCGCTGATTGAGATCGGGTTGGCATTGTTTGTGGTGACGATTGTGGTGAATGCGCTGGCCCGTCTGCTGGTGTGGGCGGTTACGCGCGGGGCTCCGGCGAACGCGCATTAAGCAGAGGGAACGGGAACAGGTTCGATGGCGACAAGAGCATCCAGTTTCAGATCAGGTTTCAGGACGGCTACCGATCATACGGTGACGGGGCTGGCGATCCTGGCGACGTTACTGGTCATTGCGCCGCTGGTCGCGATCTTTGTCTACCTGTCTATCAAGGGCGCAAGCTCGCTGAATCTGGATTTCTTTACCCAGAATCCAATGCCAGAGGGCGAAGTCGGGCGGCGGCATGGCCAATGCGATTGTCGGGTCGGGGGTGTTGCTTGGCGATTGCAAGCGTGATCGGGGTACCGATTGGAATCGGCGCGGGAATATACCTGGCGGAGTTCGGACGCGGAACAAAATTGGCGAATGCGGTTCGCTTTACGGCGGATGTGCTGAATGGCGTGCCGTCGATCGTGATGGGCCTGGCTGCTTATTCGTTGATCGTGGTTCCGCAGGGGCATTTCTCGGCATTTTCGGGCGGGGTGGCGCTGGGAATCATGATGATTCCCACGGTTGCGCGAACCACGGAAGAGATGCTGCTGATGGTGCCGAACGATATTCGCGAGGCGGCGCTGGGGCTCGGCTTGCCAAATTGGCGATCGGTGCTTTCGATCACCGTGAAGACGGCCTCGCCAGGCATCATCACGGGCTGCATGCTGGCGTTTGCGCGCGTTGCGGGTGAGACGGCGCCGCTGATTTTCACAGCGCTTGGGCAATGCCTTCTGGAGCACGAATCCGAATCGGCCGATTGCAGCGTTGCCGTTGCAGATCTGGCTTTACGCGACCGGTCCGTATGAGGATCAGCATCGGCTGGCATGGGCAGGTGCGCTGGTGTTGATCGCGCTGATTGTGGTTGCGGTTTCGCTGGTGCGTTACGTGGCCAGTCGCGGGGTTTTGAAAGGGGCAAGCTAAGTGGGCGTCGGCATCGAGGTGACCAACCTGAATGCGTGGTATGGAACCAACCACACGTTGCAGGACATCAACCTGAATATTCCGGCCAATCATGCGACCGCGCTGATTGGCCCGTCAGGCTGCGGCAAGAGCACCTTTGTGCGTTGCCTGAATCGGATGCACGAGACGAATCCGATCGCGCGCGTCACGGGGACAGTGCGGATTGGCGAGATCGACATTTACAGCGACGCCAAGCCGGTGGAAATCCGGCGGCGTGTGGGGATGGTGTTTCAGCGGCCGAATCCGTTTCCGACGATGTCGATTTACGACAATGTGGCATCGGGGCTGAAGCTGAACGGGTATACGAATCGGCGATCCCTGGATGAGATTGTCGAGCGGTCGCTGAAGAACTCGGCGCTATGGGATGAAGTGAAGGACGATTTGAAGTCGAAATCGGGCGCGAGCCTCTCGGGCGGCCAGCAGCAGCGGCTGTGTATTGCGCGGGCGCTTGCGGTCGATCCTGAAGTTTTGCTGATGGATGAGCCGGCTTCTGCGCTGGATCCGGTATCTACTTCGAAAATTGAAGACCTGATCTTTCAGCTGAAATCGCAGTACACTATCGTGATTGTGACCCACAACATGCAGCAGGCGGCGCGCGTGGCCGAGAAGACCGGCTTCTTTTTGAATGGCCGCATGGTGGAGTTTGACTCGACGCACAAGATTTTCACGAACCCCAGCGACAAGCGGACTGAGGACTACATTACGGGCAGGTTCGGATGACGCGCATTCGGTTTCAACAAAGTCTCGATCAGCTGAAAGAGAACCTGCTGGTGATGGCCGGCCTGGCCGAGCAGGCGATTCAGCGCGCCATTGAAGCCTATCGCGTGCGCGATCTCTCGATCTGCGACCTGGTGAGCCGCAGTGAAGTTGCGATCAACCGGCTGGAGCGCGACATCGACCAGGCAGCGCTCGACCTGCTGGCGATGGAGCAGCCGATGGCGATTGATCTGCGCTTCATTCTGAGCGTGATCAAGATCAATGCAGATCTCGAACGCGTGGGCGATTCCGCGAAGAGCATCAGCGAACGCGTGCGCAACATGGAGCAGATGGCTGCTGTCCCGAATTGCCCGTGGACATTCCGCGGATGGCGACGCTTTCAGCGGAGATGGTACGGAAAAGCCTGCAGTCTTTTATTGAGGCCGATGCGGAACTGGCGCGCGCTGTGCTGATGATGGACGATGCGGTGGACACGATGAATCGTGCGGCCTACAAGTCGCTGACCAAGGTGATGGAGGAGCAGAGCCATATCGCTCCGCAGGCTCTGAATGCGCTGATGATCTGCCGGGCGCTGGAGCGCGTGGCGGATCATGCGACGAATATTGCCGAGGACGTGATCTTCTGGGTCGAAGGCTCGGATGTGCGCCACCACAAGAGCATGATGGCGCAGAAAAAGCCTGCCGAGGCTACGGGTTGATTACCTCAATCTCAAACTGACAGGCATTGTCTCAATTCGATCTCCGCTGCGATAACCTTAAGGGAAGCAGCGGAGTGTGCCATGGGCGCAGAGGAGACATCGCGAAGTGCAGGTGGCCCCGCGGCGTTATATGCGGAGCAACTGAGCGAACTGCAACGCTTGCAAGCCGCGGATCAGCGAGCGGAGCGCCGGTTGGGATTCGCAAAGCTTGCCGTTGCTTTCCTCACGATTGCTGCGGCGATTGTTCTTCTCTACTACGTCAAATTTCTCTGGCTGCTGCTCGTCACTGTTGGGGTATTTGCCTGGCTCGCGGTGCTTCACGAGAACCGGTTGCGCCGGATTCGGCAGCGGGCCCGCGCGATAGAGTTCCATGCGCGCGGCATTGCCCGCGTTGAGGACCGCTGGGCGGGAACGGGAGAGACGGGCGAGCGATTTCTCGATCCGGCTCATCCCTACGCGCGCGATCTGGACATATTTGGGCCGGCTTCGCTGTTCGAGCTTCTTTGTACCGCGCGCACACGCGCCGGAGAAGAGAAGCTTGCTGCCTGGTTACTGGCTGCAGCGCCGGTGGATGAAATCGTGGCACGGCATGGGGCAATTCACGACTTGAGTTCGCAACTGAAATTGCGGGAGAAATTATTCTGCATTGGCGAGACAGTGCGTGCGGGCGTGCATCCCGATGCGTTGGCGACATGGGGCGAACGCAAGCCGGTGCTGAAGAGTGCGCCGATTCGCATCACGACAACCGTGCTGGGCATCCTGTGGATCGCGGGTGTAGTTGCTTGGGGAGTATGGGGACTGGGCACAGTTGCCTTGGCGATTTCGGCGTTGAACCTGGCCTGGGCGCACCGTATCCACGCGCGCTGGGATGAATCTGCCGATGCGATCGAAGAGGCAGCGAGCGGTCTGGACGTGCTGGCAGGCATCTTAAAGCTCATCGATCATGGGCAATTTTCAGCACCGAGATTGCAGCGGATTCAGGCGCGATTGAAGCACGAGGGGTTCGTTCCGTCGGATGCGATTCGCAAGCTGGATCGCATTGTGGGCTACCTCGAGTCCAGGCGAAATCCTGCAATGCGGTTGCTGGATGTGTTGATGTTCTGGAGTGCGCAATGTCTCTTTCTGGCGGAGAGTTGGCAGCAGGAATACGGCCCGCACATTCGAGGCTGGCTTGATGAAGTAGGCGAGTTTGAAGCACTGACAGCGCTGGCAGGGTACGCGTTTGAACATCCCGGCGACGTTTTGCCGGAGTTCGTGGAGCGCGGTCCGCTGTTTGAGGCGAATGAAATTACACATCCGCTGCTTCCGGCGACAATTGGCCGTGCGCAACGATGTGAGCCTGGGCGGCGACTTGCAGCTGATGGTGTTGAGCGGGCCGAATATGGCGGGGAAGAGCACGTTCATCCGCTGTCTGTGGGGTAAATGCTGTTCTTGCGCAGTGCGGCGCGCCGGTGCGGGCTCGTTCGTTGAAGTTGTCGCCGCTCGCCGTGGCGGCGTCGATTTGTGTGCTCGACTCGCTGTCGGGAGGGACATCGCGGTTTTATGCGGAGATTCGCAGGCTGAAGGTTGCTGAGGATCTTTCGTCTGGGCCGGTTCCGGTGTTCTTTCTGATGGATGAACTTTTATCGGGCACAAATTCGCATGACCGGCTGGAGGGAACAAAGCTGGTGGTGCAGAGCCTGATGGATCGCGGCGCAATCGGCATCGTCAGCACCCACGACCTGGCGCTGGCGGAGATTCCGGCAGCGATGAATGGCCGCGCCGTGAATTGTCACTTTGAAGATCGGCTCGAGGACGGAAAGCTGATTTTCAATTACAAGCTCAAGCCGGGAGTGGTGAAGACGAGCAATGCTCTCGAACTGATGCGTTCGATCGGGCTTGGCGCTGCGACCGAGAGTGCGCTAAATCTCCCACCAGTCAAATAGCGACATGCGCGGAAAGTAGAGGCCGGCACGGAGTTGGACCTGTGGGCCATACAGATTGCGCAGTACGCCGGCGTACGCCTGAAGCTGAGGCTCATAGGTTGCGCGAAATGCCGGCAAAGCCGATTGGGCAGTCGACGTTTTCGGCATGGGCTGTTTTGTAGTCGATAATCCAAAGCGTGTCATCACCGGACTTCATCGGTTCGAGGCCGGCTCGGAAAAGACGGTCAACACGCACCAGCCGCAAACTTCCCGCAACAATGCCGGCCCAGCCGGATTCGCTGACAGCTTCGGAGTGCGGAGAGAGAATCCATTGTCCGAATGGGTCGCGCGATGCGTTGCGGGCGATGTTGAAGGCCTGCGATGTGATGTCTTAGCCTGCGCGAGGGAGATGCCGGCAGAGCGCACCATGGCCGTGATGCGCGGGCCGCATGTTCTCGAGGGCTGTTAGCGAGGGACTCCAATCGAGTGACAAACGCAAGCGAGCTAGCTCTTCAAGGAGCTTGTGCGACAGCATTGCCCAGGCTGCGCGAGAACAGACCGCCTTCGTGGCGCTGGTATGCGAGTGTCGTCTGAGGCCGATCACGGATTCAGAAGTGGAGTAGGCTCGCGTCGACGACTGTGGCTGATATCGAAATCCTGGAGGCATGCGGCGCAAAACAGTGGACGGGGCAGACACGATAACGTTACCTCTCGCCGGCGGCAATGGAAATGAGTTCTCCAGGTTCGGCTTGTTTTCGAACATGCGAGTCCCATTCCTCAAAGCGATTCCTGATCTCTTCTTCGAAGGCGGGCCACGCAGTGGCGAGCAAGCTGTTGCGCGGATCCAGCAAGGTGTGTGAATCGTCTTTCTCGATTTTGTATGCGGGTTGCGCAAAGAGATGCAGCTCTTCGCGGGCGCGCGTTGCGGCAACATAGAGAATGCGGCGCGTTTCCTGCAATTCCCGTTCACGCCGCGTGTTGTCGACCCAGCACTTTGCCTGGCCACGATCAGATCCTTTGAACTGAAGCGGGGCAACCAGGAACTCGGTGAGTTCGCCCGACTCGTCCGGAGCGACGACTCCGCGTTCAAGCCAGGATAGAAGTTCAGGTTTGCTGCTGCCGTTCCGTGCGTGCAGATCGGGGACGATCACAACTTCAAACTCAAGTCCCTTGGATTTGTGAATCGTCATGAGCTGAACGCCACACTCGCTGTTGTGCTGCTGGATCGGGTAGGGAGAAGAGCTCTTCCAGGGCAGCGTCGAGCGCGGGGCCGTTCAGATCCTGCTCGCCCTCAGGCAGTTGGTCGAGCAGCTGCCAGAAAAGATCAAGGTTTGCGCGAGCACCGGCGTCGACGCAGCGGTCTCCGCCAAGCGATCGCCAGAGTTGTTGCAGCAGCGTGCCGACGGACGCTGTCGGAAGTGTATTGCGCAAGTGCGGAATGGATGCGAAGGCAGCCAGCAAGCGCGCTGGCTGCTGCGCGTGAATCGGGTGAGAGCAGATCGAGCCGGTGACCCAGCATTTGCGGGATCGTGGCTTGCGCCTGAGTCGGATCGTCGGTTCCGGCGACGGCATGAAGTTCGGCGAGACTCAAACCACACCAGGGCGCACGCAGAACGCCAAGCCAGGCGACGCGATCTTCAGGATTGGACAGTCGCGCGGGCTAGCGCAACCGCATCGAGGATCTCGGGACGCTCCTGGAGATTTTCAAGTTCCACGGCGCGAAAAGGAATGCCGGCGTCGCGCAGCGCGGCTGCGATGGGAGCCAGGGCCGTGCGTGCGCGGCCAAGCACCGCGATGCGATATTTCTTGCCGGCGGTGCTGGCGGCCTCGATCCGCGGAAGGTGCGTACGGATGAGAGCGATGACCTCGGCGATCTGCGCGGTGCGGACGGCTTCGCGTTGCAAGGCGACTTCTTCTGCGGTGAGATTCGCGCCGGAATCGCTGGAGGTTTTTGGTTTCGGTTGCGGAATGAATGCGAGGTGAAGTTCGAAATGCTTTGTGGAATTGCGGGAAGGGGATCGGCGCGGGCTCTGCCTGGTTGAATTCGATTCCGGTGCCGTCGGGCGTCGGCAAAGACTTTTTCAAATGCATCATTCACGGTGGTGACGAGGCGGGGGTCGGCGCGGAAGTTTGCAGTCAAGAGAACGGGATCGAGCGGAAATGTTTCGTCGTCGCTGAATTCAAAGCCCCTTTCCTTGACGCGCCCGAAGAGTTCGGCTTCGGCATCGCGGAAAGAGTAGATTGACTGGACCGGGTCGCCGACGACGAAGATGGAGCGGCCGGCGCGATCGGGCCAGGCGGAGATCAGTGCGGAGATGAATTCGTGCTGGCGGCGACTGGTGTCCTGGAATTCGTCGACCAGCAGATGGCGGATGCCATCGGCAACAGCGAGCGCGGCCTCGGAAGGGAATTGATCTTCGCCGCTGAGAACATCACGGGCGATTTGCGCGACTTCGATGAAGTCAACGGTTCCGGTTTCGGCAAACACGGCCTTCAATTCGCCCGCGGCGTGGCGGAGAAGGGTGAAGCTGGCGCGAACGATCTGCCAGTCATCTTCAGAATACCGAGCGGGAGGAAGTTTTCGAACGCCGGCAAGAGCCTCTTCGAGACCCGGCACGGCTGGAGAGTTGCTCGATCAGATCCTGAATGCGTAGCTTTTCTTCGGATGTGCTCTTTGGGAAATCCAAGAGTGATGTTGAATTGGCGGCGGAAGCGATCTTCTTTGGTCAGCAAAAGATTTGCCAGGCAGAGGTATGCGTTCCGGGCATCCTCAAGAGCGATGCTGTCTTGATGCGGCCCGTAAGGGAAGTTGGCGAGTTCGGCGAGATCCCGATGGAGATCGCTCGCGCCGTGGGAACACGCAAATTGCGCAAGATCGATTGCTTCATCACCCGCACCGGGGACCTGGTTCATGAGCAGAGTCAGGCTGTCCAGCGCGGCGCGAACAGCGTTGGTGAGCGGTCGTTCGAGCCGCTCGCGAATTTCATTCCAATCCGGTTCCCGGGTCAGCACAAACCTGTGCATCCAGCGATCGCGCTGGCCAAGCATCTTGACTAAAAGCTCTTCCAGCTCTTTCCAGCCGTTATCGCGCCACAACAGAAGGTCCTTGATCGCGTCGCTCAGGACTGGTTGCGCCGCATCCCCTAACTTCTGCAGCGTGGCTCTCGCGGCCCGGCGATACAGTTCCGTGGGCCTTTCGCTAATCTGCAGATTGTTTCCAATGCCGGAGTGGATGGGCTGCTGGATGGCAACGTCGCGACAGAACGAGTCGATGGTCGAGATGCGGAGTTGTGCCGTGAGGTCGAGGAGCCGCCAGTCACGTTGCCGCGAACGCTCAAAGGCACGCGCGGCAAGTGCTTCCATCGAGAATTCATCTGCGTCCAACTCGGCGGCTGTCGCGAGCACTGGCTTTCTCAAGTTCGGCGAGAATGCGGTGCCGCATCTCGGCCGCTGCCGCCCTGGTGAAAGTGATGGCAACAATTTGGCCGGGGTCGTCGACGTCGGCGAGCAGGCGCAGAAACCGCCGGGTGAGGAGATCGGTTTTCCCTGAACCAGCCGGCGCCTGAACGAGGATCGAGCGATGAGGGTCGAGTGCCGCGATGCGCTGTGCCTGATCGGGAGGAGCGGGAAGTACGGAGCTATTCTTCGGCCGCATCGCCTGCCTCCGAATCCTCTTCGACTCGCGCACGGTTTTCAGGTTCCTGGATGCGGCAGACAGATTGAAGCCCGCAACGCTCGCAGGTTTTCGGGAAGTCGCGTGGATCGACTTCGGCGCGGCCGTGGACGAAATCGTCGAGCCATCTGCCGGATGTATTCCTTCCACTCCGATTCATCCAAGCCCGTGAGTTTGCGCTTGACGAGGGCGCTGTTTCCGGGAAGATCAGGAGCGATGGTTTTCTGTGGCTTCGGCAACGCGGCCTGTAAAGCGGGTTTCGCCTGCCCGCACGATTGCGAAGACGAGGCCTCCGCGGGCAGGGCCGCCGTAATTGTCGAACAGGGATGGTTGCAGGGGCTCAAGTCCGAAGACCTTGTAGAGAGGCAACTGCAAATCGTCGGGACGCGGGAGGTCCCAGGACCTGGGATCAACACTGCCGGTTTTGTAATCGACGACAAGCGGGGAGCCATCAACGAGTAGTCTGTCGACGCGATCGAGACGGAGATTCATGCTGAGGCCGGCAATCGTGACAGTGCGCTGGGCTTCGGTTTGTTCGACCACGAATGGAGCGCGCGATTTTTCGAACTCTATCCACTCAGAGAGGAGACGCGCGAGCCGGATTTCTTCGAGTTCCAAATACATCGGGGGCATTTGTGCAGAGATTCCAGTGGGCAATGCAGCTTGCATCCCAGCTTTGACATGCGTGACGACGAAGGCGGCAAGATCCTTGATTGCGAAGAGGTCATCCCGGGTTTTGATTCCAGGACGCCGGCCCGACCACATGGAATGAAGCACAGCGTGCAGAAGCTGGCCACGCTGTTTCGCGGAAAGTCCGGCTTCGGCGGCGTCCCATCCCTTTGCATCCAGGCGAGCAGTTGCAAATGCCTTGAATGGGCATTGCGATTGGGAGGAGAGAACGCTCGCTCCTCCACGCAGAAGGTTCGAAGAAAAGCGAAGGCTGGTGGAATCGATGAAGGGAACGGCGATGGGATCGTCATGAGGTGGAGGAGCCATGCGAGACGGCAAGGGCTGCGCCGCGACTCCGAGTTGCGTGATAAGACGCGAGGGCCGGGTCTCCGTGTCGTCCTTTTGTACTGCGAAACTGAAATGGACTTCTGGGGCGGAGGCCAGCAGCCGATTCGTGATGGCAGAGGCGAATTGCCAGTCCAATTGATGTGAGGAGTGCGGCATCGCGGACTCGCGTTGCACATGAGCGGGCAGGAACGGATGCAAGGAGGCGACCGCCGGCCAGGATTCCTCATCCGCACCGAGGAACCAGATGGCGTCGGCAGTGAGGCCCGCAGACTCTGCGGGTCCGGCGATCTGGATAGGCGCATCGGAGGACTGAGGCGCGAAAAGAATGTCGTTGACCGCGTGTTCGAGCTCGGAGAGGAAGTCCTGCCACGGAATGCGGCGACCATCGAAGCCGAGTGAACCGGCAGTGTCCAATGCCTGCTGCCAACGGCGCATGGGCCTTGAAATTCAACGCTTGTTTTCGATTCAGTGCCGGGCCAGCCGATGGTCTCAAGCAGATGCGGGACTTTGTCAGCCCATTCGATGGGATTGAGCAGATCACCTGATTCCTTCAGGCTCCGCTGCGCCGTAATCATGCGGCGCTTCCATGGCGCGGGAAGGGTTGCAGTAATCGGACCCTGGTTGAGAAAGCCTTCCAGCGGCCATTGAAGCCGCTGCTGGTCGCGGCGACGCAGAGTGCGCATGCAGGATTGCAAGGTGGAAGACTCTTCGGAAGACGCAGCGAGATTGCTTGAAAATAGCCAGTCAAGCTCGTTTTCGTCGAGGGCATCGCCAAGCCAGCGAAGAAGCAAAAGAGCCGAACGTGCCAGCGGAACCGTGCTGAGCGGAATGCCAAGCGAAAACTCAAAGGGCAGGGGGCCTTCGGGCTGGAAGAACCGCAGAAAGGCGCGCTCAATCTCTCCGCGGCGTTGCGAAGCATCCTGCGTGATGACAAGGATGCGAGCATTGGGTTTGGCTTCGAGCTGTGCGTGACACCAGTGCGCGCAGGATTCGAGCTCGGTCTGGCTGTCAGCGCAACGGTAGAAGCTTGTCTGGGCCGGCTGACCTTGAAATTGAAGTTGCTGCCACTCGCCCCATGCGTCGAACAATTGCTGTTGAACGGGAGCACGCGGTCAAAACCGGCGAGACGCAGGGGCGGCCGGCCCGTGGGTCATCGCGGAGAACACGGATCAACTCAAGGGGAAGGTGATTGATCGAAATGAAGCCGTTTCTGGCGCATCGCTCATCAAATTCCGCGAGCCAGTTGCTGAATGCGCCGGAGTCGCGATCCCAACCGGTCCGCGATGACGGGCGAAGGAACCCGGGAGCATAGGAACTGAGGAGATCGTATGCTTCGACCGCCATCGTGGCGAGGCGGCGAACCGAGGCGCTCAGCGCCGTCGGAAGATGATACTCGCTGTGAATGATCTCGCACCACACCGACCAGTTCCTGCGCCGCATTGAGTAGAAGGCGTCCATCGGAGTTTCGATCTTCCCATGCCCTGCGGGTGAAGTTCTTCCAATCAAGGATGTTGGGCGCGGGCCATACAGACAATCCCTCGGTGCGGCGCCGGCGGTGGAATTCTGCCTGGAGTGCGCGGGCAGCACGATCGCTTGAGGCGACCACGAGACCGCCGTCGCGCAACCATGCGTCGATCTCGTCCCAGGATTGAGTGCCCATATCTGCGTTATACGCCGTCAAACCGTGGAGCGGAATGCGTGCGGGCTGTGGGAAACAGGGTGGGTTGTAAACTGGGTAGTGATACGGAAACTACTTGTCGTTGCAGTGATTGGGATCGCCGCGATTTCAGGGTGTCATCGTCTGCAGAATCAGGCCGGAGAATTCCCCGGCCGGCTCTTCCTACAAGGTTTACAAACTGCGCGGAAAGGTTGTCGGGAACAACCCTGTTACGGGTGAGGTCACACTGAATCATGAAGCCATCGCCGGGTATATGGACGCGATGACGATGCCGTACAAGCTGAAGGATCCGAACATCCTGAGCGAACTGCATCCGGGCGATGTTGTTACGGCTGACGTGCTCGTTTCGCAAGGGGCCGATGCCAGTGTTTTGCTGGATCACATCGTGGTGGTCGCCGAGGGCAAGCCGGATTATCGACCCGCGGTGATGTATCACGTTCCGGCCAAGGGGGATGCGGTTCCGGACTTCAAGCTTCGCAATGAAGACGGCCACATCATTCACCTCAATCAGTTTCGCGGCAAGGACCTGCTGATCACGTTCATCTATACGCGTTGCCCTCTTCCCAATTTCTGCCCGCTGGTGGCACGCAATTTTGCAGTTATCAATCAAAAACTGTCGTCCGATCCTGCGACCAGGGACAAGGCGCATCTGATATGCGTAAGTTTCGATCCGGAGCACGACACGCCGGATCGCCTGAAGGCTTATGGGGAACAATACATGGGCAGTGACGCGAAGATAGCGTTTGCGCATTGGGACTTTGCAGTGCCGGAAAAGCCAGTGCTGACGGAGATGGCCAAGTATTTCGACCTGGGGATGAGCGATGCGACCGATGGGACGATTACGCACACGCTATCGACAACCTTGATTGGAAGAGACGGTAAGGTATTGAAGTTCTATCCCGGCAACGAATGGACGCCGGAGCAGGTTGTGGCGGACGTGAAGCAGTCGTTGGGAGAATAACTGGAAGGCATGCCAGGGAAACGGTCGAAATGGAGGATTTGAGAGAACATGAGTGACGGGATGAACATTCGCAAAGATGGCGAGATCGATTTTCTTTCCCTGGGAGCGCTGGTGCACAGGCTCGATCCGGGGATCATTCCGTTCCGCAAAGCGACTGAGTGCCACATTCATGTCAGCGGCGGCGAGTTCAACGTGGCCGCGAATCTTTCAAATTGCTTTGGACTCAAGACCGCGATTGCTTCAGCGATGTCGGACTACCCCATCGGCGATCTGATTGCAGAGCGCGTTCTGGCCATGGGCGTCAAGCCCATCTACCGGCACTTCAAACACGACGGCGTCTCCGGGCCGAATATGGCGACCGTGTACAGCGATCGCGGCTTCGGCGTGCGTGGGCCTGTGGTGTTTTACAACCGGGCCAATGAAGCGGCGGCACGGTTGAAGCCCGGCGACTTCGACTGGAAGGCGATCTTTAGCGGAGGCGTGCGCTGGGTGCATTGCGGCGGTATCTTTGCTGCGCTTTCTGCGACAACCGCAGAACTGGCGACTGAGCTGATGCGCGAAGCGAAGGCGGCCGGAGCGGTGACTTCGTTCGATCTGAATTTCCGTGAGAAGCTCTGGAAGATTCATGGCGGAGACAAGCGCGCCGTGGAGACGATCGCCAGGATTGTCGAAAACGTAGACGTGCTGGTGGGCAACGAGGAGGATCTACAGAAAGGTCTGGGAATTCCGGGGCCTGAGGTTGCGACGAAGTCGAAGCTCGATCCGAGCGTGTTTTTCGGGATGATGGACCAGGTGGTGAAAAAGCTGCCGCACGTCAAGATTGTGGCGACGACGCTACGCGACGTGCACTCCACTAACCGGCACAGCTGGAGCGCGGTGGCGTGGATGGAGGGCGAGACTTACACTGCGCCGACCGCCGAGCTGGACGTGCTGGATCGCGTGGGAGGCGGTGACGGCTTTGCGGCTGGCTTCATCTATGGACTCCTCAGTGGCGAAGCGCCCGAGAGTGCTCTGAAGCTGGGTTGGGCGCACGGCGCATTGCTCACGACCTTCCCGGGGGATACGACCATGGCGACGCTCGACCAGGTGCGGGCCATTGCGCAGGGCGGCTCGGCGCGCATCCAACGGTAAACGCAGCCGATTCTTCGCATCGACGGCGCAGGGCCGAGCATCCATTGGGCTGGTATCCTTGACCTCAGCCTCAAGGAGAGGTGTTTCTTGGCAAAGGTAACGCTGATTTTTGCGGGCTTGCTGGTTGCGCTTGGTCTGATTGGATACTTTGGCACGGGTGCGCTGCATCCGACGGCGTTGATTCCGACGTGGTTTGGCGTGGCTTTGGGCGTATTCGGGATGCTCGCGATGAGCCCCAGTGAGTCGCGGCGCAAACTTTTTATGCATATTAATGTGACAATCGGGCTGCTGGGATTTCTCGGCGCGGGGATCCGTGCAGTGCAGGAGTTTGCGCATGCAGGCTCGACCGGAAAGCCGATTGACCCAATCGCTGTGGGAGCGCAGGTTGCGATGACGGTCCTGCTGCTCATTTACGTGATCCTGTGCGTGCGGTCGTTTATCGCGGCGCGGCGATCGGGGAAGGTCTAGCGGATGAGTACCATGCGCGGTGGTGGATTGGGGCTGACTGGAGGAGCGGAGCGGTCTCCGCGCGGTGGAAGCGCGCGAGCACGTGCAGCCGAATTGCCAAAAAAAAAGCCTGATTTGAAGAGACTCTGGCCGGAGATCAAGGCGCTGGTGGCTCCGCGGAAGGGGCTGCTGCTGGCGGGACTGGGCCTGATGGCTGTAAATCGTGTTGCCGGATTGGTAATGCCGTATACGTCGAAGACCTTGCTGGACAAGGTTCTCTCGCCGACGAATCCTCACCCCGAGTTGTTAGCGAAGATTATTGCTCTTGTTTTCTCGGCCATGATTGTGCAGGCGATTACGTCGTACTCCCTGACGCAGCTCCTTTCAAAAGCCGGACAACGGCTGATTGCCGAGATGCGACGCCAGGTGCAGAAGCATGTAGGGCTTTTGTCGGTTGCCTACTATGACGAGAATCGCACTGGGACGCTGGTTGCGCGCATCATGTCGGACGTTGAAGGCGTGCGTAACCTGGTCGGTACCGGCCTCGTGGAGTTTGTTGGCGGCATGCTGACCGCGGTTTTAGCTTTTGTTTATCTCGTGCATCGCAGCGCCTTGGTCACGCTCACCGTGTTCACGGTGGTTGGCTTGTTTGTCTTCGTGCTGCAATATGCATTCAAGAAGATCCGGCCGATCTTTCGCGAACGAGCGAAGATCAATGCGGAGGTTACCGGACGGTTGACCGAATCGCTCGGCGGGGTCCGCGTGATCAAGGGCTACCACGCCGAAGAGCGCGAGGCCAGTGTCTTTGGGGTTGGTGTCGATCGACTGCTGAACAACGTGATGAAGTCGCTGACCATGACCAGTGTGCTCGGTTCCGCGTCCACTACGGTGCTGGGACTGGTTTCGGCTCTTGTGATGTGGCTGGGCGGTCACGCCGTGCTGAGTCACACCTGGACCGTCGGCGATTACTTCAGCTACAACATGTTTCTTGCCATTATGGTCATGCCCATATTCCAGATCGTGAATATCGGCACGCAACTCACGGAAGCCTTTGCGGGGCTGGATCGAACCCGCGAGATCATGGCGGAGCTTGAAGAAAACCAGGATCCGAAGCGCAAACTGAAGATGCCGCCCATTCAGGGCAACGTCCGCTTCGAGAATGTGGAATTTGCCTATGAAGTCGACAAGCCCGTGCTTCATGGCATCAGCTTTGAGGCAGAGCAGGGAACCGTGACAGCCCTGGTGGGTTCGTCGGGATCGGGCAAGTCGACAATCATCAGCCTGCTTTGCGCCTTTCACACGCCGACCACCGGTGAAGTCCTCGTGGATGGGATCGACCTTGCCAGCGTGGACCTGAATACATTCCGGTCGCAATTGGGTGTGGTGCTGCAGGACTCGTTTCTCTTTGATGGAAGCATTCGCGAGAACGTGATGTTTTCTCGGCCCGATGCTACCGAAGAGCAGTTCCTGTTTGCATGCCGCACGGCACGTGTCGACGAGTTTGCCGAGCGCTTTCCTGACGCCTATGACACGATTGTCGGCGAGCGCGGCGTGAAGCTCTCGGGTGGGCAGCGGCAACGACTATCGATTGCGCGCGCATTGCTGGCTCAACCGCGCATCCTCATTCTGGACGAGGCGACCAGCTCACTGGACTCCGAATCGGAAGCGATGATCCAGGCTGGGCTAAATCAACTGATGGTAGGGCGGACGACGTTTGTTATCGCGCATCGCTTGTCGACGATTCGCCGTGCGGATCAGATTCTGGTAGTGGAGCAGGGAAGGATCGTGGAGCGCGGCAACCACGCAGAGCTGTTCGCAATGGGCCGCCGCTACTACGACCTCTACACTCGGCAGCATGGGCTGGAGGAGAATCTATTTCTTGCTCCGGGCGAAGGAGACGAGGTTCCGGCGTAGAGCCCTGACTTGGTGTCAACTTTGAACGATCGGAGACTATATCTTTCTCATTCCCGTGGGCTTCGTCCATTTTCTTGACGTAAAGTCCCATATTCTGAGAAACTGAATCTGTACTTCCAGACGGAATAGAGGACCAAAATGCGAGACACTGCCCCTCAGGGCACCTACAAAGTTCAGGCCCTCGATCGCGCCTTTGCCGTACTTGACCTGCTTGGCGAGAGCGAGGTGCCGCTGGGACTGGCACAAGTTGCCTCATCGCTCCAATTACACAAGAGCACCGCGCATCGTTTTCTGATGGTGCTGGAGCGGCATCGGATGGTTGAGCGGACGACAAGTGGAAAATTCCGTCTCGGTCTGCGGCTCTTTGATTTTGGTAATCGTGCCATCGAGCAGTACGACCTGCGCGAACGTGCACAACCGCACCTGCGCCGTCTGGTGGCGGAGACCGAAGAAACCGCGCACCTGTGCATCCTTGAGCAGGCGCGCGTGATTTACATCGACAAGATTGAGCCCGCGCGATCAGTCCGCATGATCACGCGTGTGGGTTCGAGCAATCCGATCCACTGCACGTCGGTGGGGAAGGCGATGCTGGCATTTCTGCCGGAAGATCGTATTAACGAAATCATCCGGAAGACGCGGTTTGAGAAGTTCACTCATCGGACGATCGCCACGGCAGAGGCGCTGCGGACGGAGATTGAGAAGACGCGGCGCAGAGGTTACGCGGTGGACGACGAGGAACTCGAGGAAGGTCTTCGCTGTATCGCAGTTCCGCTGCTGGATGCGCAACGCCAGCCAGTGGCGGCGATTAGCGTGTCTGGTCCCTCGTTCAGGGTGACTGCGCAGAAACTGCCCTCAATTGCCAATCACCTGCTGCAATGCGTACGTGGCATTTCGATGGATATGGGATTTACTGCTGCGGCACGTGGGAATCGTGCGGTCGCCGCCTGGACAGCCTGAGGGATCCAGTTCGGACCCGTCAGGTTGCGGAGATTCTCAGGGGTGCCCATGGGGCTGCTCCTGAGAAGCGTTTGACCCATGCGGCGCTTTCTCCAATGCGGACGCGATCGGGCGTACACTCGGGTGAGAGCGCGTTGGCCATCAGCGCGTAATTCGCACCCGCGTGCGGGCGAAGTGGTCGCATTGTGGTGGCATTCGCAGCGAGGGATCACACGATAATTGGCTTGAGGGGATGCGGCGCCGGCGGGTGCGAGAAATGACCGCCCAAGGACCGGACGTGATGTCATTGCGGCGCGTCTTTCTGGTACACTCAATGATGTTGCAGAAGCAAGGGTGCAGCTTGGCTTCCCGCTCAAAAGGCGGTCGCTGGGTGATGACTACGAGTCTCGACTCGGGATCGTCCCAGTGCGCAGCGTGGTTTTCCCGGTTCATTCTGGGGACGTAGCTCAGTTGGTTAGAGCGCTGCCCTGTCACGGCAGAGGTCGCGGGTTCGAGCCCCGTCGTCCCCGCCATACAAAGCAAAGCACTTAAGCTTGTATGGCTCCTAAAGTGACAATCCACAATCCGATCCACAATTCACTGCACTAGACGACTTCTAAGTCCTACCGCGCTTAGGAATGCGCCTTGTGCTGCCTGCTTTTCGTCGCGGTCATCCTGCGTGTAGAGGTTCATGGTCGTGCGGATATCGCTATGCCGCAACATCCCCTGTACCGTCTTCGGATCAACCTTCCCCTTGTTCACCAGCCAGGTACTTAAGCTGTGCCGCAGGTTGTGAAGACCGAAGCGTTGCCCCTTCGCAAGAACGACGCCAGCGCTTACTGCCGCTGGCCGCAGATGGTCCTGAACGAAAACCGACGCCGAGAGAGGCACCTTGCCGTCCTTGACCAGCGACGGAAAGACGAAATCGTTGACTTTCGAATATGGACTCTGCGCGCGCCACCCCTTCAGATATTCCGCCAGCACCGGATGCATCGGCACATAGCCGTTCGAGGCCTCCGTCTTGGTCTCGCCGTCCTGCCCCTTGGCCCATCGTTTCGATATGCGGATTTGCCCGTCGCTCCAGAGGATGTCCGACCAGCGCAACGAAACGATCTCAGATGCGCGAAGCGCCGTGGCGGCGCAGGTCAAGACCAGTGTGTAATGCAGCGGGTTCGTCAGCTTATTGAGGATGGCGAGGGTTTGAGGCGGCGTGATGACGACTGCCTTGTAAAGGGACCGCGACCGCGTCTCGACATGCTGCACCGGATTCTTGTCGACGCGCTCATGAAGGATGCCGACCTTATAGACCCGGTGCATGATGCCGCGGATCTTCGAGACCGTCGTCCAGGCCAGTCCGTTAACGACGTGAAGCGACTTCAGCCAACGCTGAATTTCCAGCGGCCCGATATCGCCAGCGAGTTCGTTGCCCCAGCGGGCAATGAGGTAATCCCGGACGTAATGTTCGACGATCGGGATGGTGTTCACCGATTTCGGGCGCACTGCATCGGCGCCAAAATCGGCCTTCAAATAATATTCCGCAAGGGCGTCGAAGCGGATGCGAGTACCAGATTCTTCACTATTGATTCGAACGAGCAGCCCAAGCCTGTCCACCTCGCGCCATGCCGCCTTCTCAGTCGGAAAATCCCTGAGAAGGCCGACAGGCAAGGTGTTTTCTTTGCGGCTACCGTCCGAACCGTTGAGCCTGTACCGAAGCATCCAAACATCTCCGCTCTTGCGGAACACAAGTCTGAGTGATCCCCTCTGATATGCCATAACGTCTCATTTCAGTAGGGAACGCCTAATGATTGGATGATACGCTCGCTCACTTTCCGGCGGTCGTCGCTGAACTCCATCGCCTTTCCGACCGATGGCAGCGGCGAGTTCCGAAAGACGGAAGACCCATGTTTTGCGCAACTCGCCAGTCCCAATCGGATACGCCCCGATAATCCCGCGACGGGCTAGTTCAATGAGAAAACGTCTGCTAATTCCGATAAACTTGGCGGCTTCCTGAGCGGATACGAACGGTTCGGGCGCCATGACAATTCCTCCGTTAAGTGGGCTCGCAGCCCCTGCTCCAGTGTGCGATTTGCATTCCTCTGTCCGGATGTGAGGCCTGTAGTCACCTCTCTTGGGATTTGTTTAGGCGGAATTCGAATTTCGGTCAAATCTGGCAGCTTTCTATATCCCTGCGCTTCGCACGAATTTGACCAAATCTCAATACTGCAGAACTATTGTTCCGGATGTCGCTCTGGAACGGCGGGTGAACGTAGCTAGAGTCGGGGATTTGAAGGTGTCTAAATTTGACCGGGTTTGTAACCGCGATAGTGTATGCCCCGAGAAGAAACTACGGGCTTCATCAAATCATGGCTTGAGCGAAGAGTGAACGGAATGCGAATCACGAAGGAAGAAGTTGTCGCGGGTCATTCTGCAATGCGGGTGCGTGGGTTTCTCAGGAGGTTTGAGCGTGGTTTTTTCACGCTCTCTGCTGCTGAGGGCTTTATGCAACTCAAATCACGGCAGGCGGCAGAGTTTATCAACGATATGGTCGCGCTCGAACTCATAGAGCCTACAATGCCCTTTCGGGATAAAGGAGCCTTCCAGGTTGCGACGCGAGGTCATGCATTCGCGAATGCAACCGCTGCGAAGCCAATTTCTAGAGGAACAGCAGAACGGGTCCTAAGAGAGTTCATGGATCGCGTGAATGCTGTAAACACTTCGAAAGAATATGCATTTAAAGTTAAGAGCGCCGTTTTGTTTGGCAGCATGCTGTCATGTGCGGATAGGTTGGGTGATGTTGATGTCGCCATTGATTTGCAGCGTCGTATCTCGGATTCCGCCAGATTTAAACGGCAGTGTGACCGTCGTCGGCATTTGGCGGAAGAACAGGGAAGAGCATTCTCTACTGCAATTGACTGGGCAACATGGCCTAAAAAAGAAGTTGTGCTACAGCTAAAGGCGCGCTCTCGTAGCCTGAGCCTGCATGGATTCGATCAATTGATGGGGATAGAAAATCTTCGCTATCGCATACTTGTTGGGGACGCCAGCTTGATAGCCAGCCAGATTCCTACTGGATGTGCCGTATGAAGATATTGTGCCTTAGAATGATGGCTTTGGCTCCTGGATAGCCCATCAAAAGAAGGTAGGAAGGCCAGAGCATTCGGCTGTTAACCGAAGGGTTGTAGGTTCGAGTCCTACCTTAGGCCAAATAATCCGATTCCGCGCCCGAATGCGCAGACAATGTCTGCGGATTCTCCCACCGGGAAAAACTCGGACTGATGCCCACCAATGCACGATTGATGAATAAACTTTAAAGAGCACTTCGGCGTGTTGGGCTGGTGCAGAACTTGTCCGATCAGCCGGTTTACGGCCACTCGGAATTCCAAGCAGGAGGGCCGCGGGTTCGTAGGCCTGATCACACCCGCTGTCCATGCGTCTAGAAGCGGACACTTACACACCGAGTGATGTGACAGCAAGAGATTCCCTTACGGCTCAAGACTTCCGCGGATTCTGTCGAACCTAGTGAGCAGGTTAGTTTTTTGATCCTAGAGATGCCGAAGATCTCTGAGAGCTGTACGGGCAGCGTGATATCCACACATTCCGTGGACGCCACCGCCTGGTGGCGTCGATGCTCCGCAAAGATAGAGACCACGTTTGGGAGTTCTGTGCAGCAATGCAGTTGGCCTAAAAAGCAGCTGGCCAATATTCATCGCACCACCTAAAATATCACCGCCCACCAGGTTTGGATTCCATCGTTCGAGGCTTGCGGGTGATGAGACAGATTTCGACAGAATGCAGTCTCGAAATTCTGGAGCAAATCGGGTGATTTGTCGTTCGATCAAATTCGTGACATCTTTTGTGCTCCCGTTTGGTACATGACAATATGCCCAAGCAGTGTGACGACCGTTAGGAGCCCTGCTGGAATCAAAAAGCGAAGGCTGACCCAAAAGAACAAATGGCATATCAGACGAGAATGTGCGTTCGGAGGCAACTATCTCTTCGAAGGTTCCTCCAAGGTGAACGGTTGCGGCCCGTGAACATTCTCGGGCTCTCCAAGGAATGGGAGCGTTGAGAGCGTAGTCGATCTTGAAAGCGCCGGCGCCATATTGAAATCGCTCCAGTCGCTTCTGGAATCTCGCCGGAAGACTAGAGCCGGCAATCCGAACCAGTTGGCGCGGAGTTAGGTCCGCAAGTACTAGGTCAGTCTCTGGAAGGCTAGTGACTTCATGTTCTGTTTCGATATCGCCACCTAAACTTTGGAGATGGCAAGCGAGGATGTCAGACAGGGTTTGGGCTCCTCCCCGTAGAATAGGCCATCCACGCGCGTGCCCGGCAGCCATAAGGACAAGAGCGACCGCGGCCGATGTTGGTTGTTCTAGCGGGAGGATCGAGTGAGTGGTCATGCTTGCAAAGAATGCCCGGGCTCGCTGACCGCGGAAGAAGGACTTCGCAAGACGCACTCCGGAGAGCAGTGCCAGAGGCCCGAAGCGGGCAAGGAGTAGCGGATGCCGGGGAAAATGCAACATCGGACTCAGAACTTCTTCAACCAGCTGATCGAATTGTCCGGTCAGAGGTTTTAGCAGAGAATGGTATGCCCGACGGTCGCATGAATCGAGCGTTGCAACGGTTTCCTCAATCGAGTGTTCGAGCAGCACGGCTGTTCCATCGTCAAGAGGATGTGCGCATTGAGCAGGAGGGATTATCCAAGGGATCGAGACAGGCAACGACAGAAAGAAAGGACTCGCAAATCCCATCGGATAGGCGGATGATCCCAAGTCTTGACGAAATCCAGGCAGCGTAGTCTCGGCTGTCGAGCATGCTCCGCCGATGCGGCCGTTCAGCTCCAAGACCTTTACATCGATACCTGCGGCGGCGAGAACAATAGCAGCGGAGAGTCCATTAGGTCCCGAGCCAATGACTGTCGCTGTAGTCATGTGGAAAGATCTTTTTTGCAAGCAGGTGAATCAGTTAAGTTCTCGAATTCGCCGAAACCTTGACTCCGCGAAACCCGAAAATTGAGTTCTTGACGCATCTTGACCCTAAGCTCGCCTTGAGCCTCCATCGTTCCTCTAGGGCCGGCAGGGTCTGCAAAATCGGGAATGTTCAGCGAGCGCGCAAAGAATTTGACCGGAATAGTCTTCATGAGGAGGCCCCAAAGTGTCCGACGGCAGTTCATACAACTGCCATTTCCTCCGCTATCGACTCACTCGGTACGGAGGGGACCGACGCGAATAGCATGTGAAGCCCTTCGACAAGCGTCGGGTGGGCCAGAATCGCATCCCTTAGTGCTATGTAAGGTAGTTCTCCCATCATCGCGATCTGAACCGCCGACATGACCTCGCCTGCCCCAACACCGAAGTTCATGAAGCCAATGATCCGATCACTATCTGTCGCAACAAGGGCCTTCATGAATCCGCGCGTCTCAACGAGCGAGCGCGCACGGAGCACTGTTGCCATCGGAACCTTGAATAGTCGGTACGGAATGCCTTTGGTCCTAGCCTCCCTCTCGCTGAGCCCAACTCGAGCGAACTCCGGGTCGGTGAACACGCAGAATGGAACCAACCTTCCGGTGGTGACATGATTGCCGCCAGTGACGTTGTCATGGAAGACATGGAAATCGTCTTCACTGATGTGAGTGAACTGGGGGCTTCCGGCCACTTCACCGACAGCCCAGATACCTGGTGCAGTGGTTTCTAGGCGCTCGTTCACCCTCACGTAGCCGCGATCGGTGACTTGAACGCCTGCTACTTCGAGTCCCAGATCTTTCGTGTTTGGGATGCGACCCGTTGCAACCAATATGTGTGTGCCCTCTATGGTATTCTCAACTCCGTTTTGCTCGGCGATAACTTTCACCCATTGACCGGACCGTCCAGATACCCTTTTGATCCGCGCATTCAGGATCAGTTCGATTCCCTCATCCTGGAAGAGACCACCGATAGCTTCGGTGATATCGTCGTCCTCCAGATGGAGCAACCTGCCATTCCGATCAATTATCGATACTTTGCTTCCAAATCGGCGTATCGCCTGGGCTAGCTCGACTCCTACATAGCCACCGCCAATCACAACTAGATGCTCGGGAACCTCATCGAGTTCGAGCGCTTCGATATGTGTGAGGGGTCGCGCTTCGGTGAGCCCTGGTATTGAATCGATAGCGGCGTGGGTGCCTGTATCGATAACTACGTTTGTGCCCCGGAGTTGGCGCGTGGTTCCATCGTTTAGCGTCACCTCCACGGTTCTTGGTCCGATGAAGCGGCCGGAACCCGTGATGAGTTCCGCCCCGCTATCTTTGTACGCGGCCAGATGGGTATCTATGAGGCTCGATACCATCTTGCGTTTGCGTTCGCGGACAGCAGACATGTCGAGCTTGAAACTGCCCCCGGCAATCCCAAACTCTTCGCTCCTGCGCACGTAGGATGCAACCTGGGCGGTGTGAATGATGTTCTTGCTCGGGAGGCACGCAATATTCGGGCACGATCCGCCTATGTATTTCCGTTCGATCATTGCGACACGCTGTCCCTTCGAGGCGAACGTCCAGGCAATCAACTTTCCTCCTGAGCCGCTGCCGATGATCACAATGTCGTACTCTTCCGCTGAGGTCCTCTTGGTTGGCGATGGGAAAGCATTTTTCGCGTTTGGCATGGGGCTCCTTTCATTGAAGACAGATGAAAGAGATTGGATATATCCTTCGCACGACGATCACAATTCTGATGAAGATGCGGTTCCTCCAGCCGTCGCGCTTTATCTGCTAAAGCAGGATCGTGATATCGGTAAGACCGATCAGATCGGAACCGATATAGGGACCAAACAACTTGAAGAGCCAACTGAAACCTTGCACTACTCCGGGCCGACGCGCTCGATGCCATACGCATCCAGTACGTCCGACAGGGTTACGACGCCTTCCAACTTGCGAAGATCCGCCCGGTGAACGACAGGCAAGACATCGAGACGGTACATGCTCATGTGTTCGAGCGCCAGATACAAGGGCTGATCCTTGTGGGCGTGCGGTATATGAACGGTATCCACAAGGCTTGTCAATGGCTGCTCTTTTCTACCATCTACTAAGGCACACTCCATGTCCTCTCTGTTCAGGATTCCTAGAAAGGATCCCTTGTCAGCCACCGGCCAGATGCGGAAATGATCGGAGCGAGTCTGTTTGACTGCATCTTCAACGGACATCTCACCGGAGAGTGTTTGCGGAGAGTTCCGCATGACCTGAGCGACTGTGCGTTGGCTGAATTCGTCTTGAGTGTGATGGTGGGGCAAATGAATTCCATCCTGATCGGCCAAAGCATCGTAAATGGGCTGCTTCTGAAACTGGGACGAGATGAAGAAACTCGTCAAATTCGCTGTCATCAGCGGCACGATGACAGCGTAATCCCGCGTCATTTCAAAGATCATGAGCACTGACGTCATAGGGGCTCTCACGATACCCGCAAAGAGCGCACCCATGCCGACCAGCGCGTAAGCGCCGGGAGTGGCGGTGTATACAGGCAACAAATTATGAGCCACCGTCCCGATGGCCCCTCCCAGCATTGCGCCGAGAAATAGGGCGGGGCCAAAGATTCCTCCTGCATTTCCACAGGCATAACTGGTGGTGACTCCAAGCAGCTTGAGCACGACAAGCAGCAGCATCAACTTGAGCGCCATGGTGCCGTGCAGGGCACTACCGACATAGACATACCCGACGCCCAACACCTGAGGCACAAACAATCCCATCAGGCCAACCGTCACGCCTCCCACCATGGGGTGCCACCACTGCGTACCCTTCGGTAGTTTCAGAAAGAACTTGCGCATCTCGAGCAGGAGTCGCGTAAAGGCTACGGACAGGAACCCACCAGCGATGCCCAACAGGGCGTAGATGGCGAGTTCGAGCGGATGGACCAATTCGTATTGCGGTACCTGAAACAGAGGGTTATCGCCAAGCAAAATGCGCAAGACCGCCCACGAGGTAGCAGAAGCAAGCACGACCGAACCTAGAATCGGCGCGTTCATATCGCCTACTACCTCTTCGAGGGAGAACAACACAGCCGCCATTGGAGTATTGAAGGCCGCGGCAATCGCGGCGGCGGCTCCCACAGGAATCAGAGCCTTGACCTTTTCCGGGCGCAATCCGAGCCAGCGACCGAGAACGGAGCCGATGCCAGCACCTACCTGAACGGATGGCCCTTCGCGGCCGAGTGGAATCCCGCTCGCCAGAGTCGTAGCTGTGCAGAAGAATTTGCCTAGGATGGTCCGTAGCGATATGAATCCATCGCGTGCGAAAAGGGCGGCCTTCGTCTGGGGTACACCGCTGCCCCTGGCGCTAGGAAAATAGCGGTAGAGCAGGAAGCCCATGGCCAGCGATCCTGCGACGGGTATAAGTACGCGTCTCCACGCGGCGCTGCCCACCGGATAGAGGCGCATCGCCAACCGCTCTGTCACCACGATAAAGCCGACAACGACGAGCCCGGTCAGTGCTCCTATCAACAAGGACAGGAGAAGAAAGATCTGCTCCTCACGTTGTTGAAATAGGGCGGCCGAACGCAGTCTCAGAATCGTTCGCCATTTCATCGCGTGGTTCTCGGCGGCCGCGGGAGACGCCATGGGGATACCGAAAGGCGTTTCATGACCGGCATCAAAATGCTGCGACACGAAGCACCTCCATTGGAAAAGATCCTTGCCAACTTTGGCCAGCGTACGGATGCAGTTCTCGCCAGTCGAAACGTCGCCAGTCACGATCATGCAACCCCCTTCAGCTAACCGGCGACCAGTTGTTGCCCGCCGTCGATGTCGTAGGTCCCGCCGGTAAGGGCTGTATTAGTCATGATGTGTACGGCGAGCGCGGCGACATCGGCCGGTGTGACGACGCGCCCGATGGGAAGCGTGGCGCGAAGCTGATTCCGGCGGTTGTCGAGTTCATCGCCAAGGAGCGATGCTGACAATGGTGTGTCGACGAAGCCCGCCGCGATCAGGTTGACTCGGACGGGCGCGACTTCGAGCGCGAGGCTGGCGGCGAGGGCGGGAAGCGCAGCGGTGACCGTCGACACGACCCCCAATCCAATGCGGGGACGGCGGCCGCCCGTGCCTCCCATAAACAGCAGCGTGCCTCCCGGTCTTACCTTGGAGGTGGCGTTGCGAGCGACCTGGAGCATCAGCAAGAGATGCGTGTCGAGGGCGCGGCGTGCCTGTTCGAAGTCCATGTCAAGGAGGCGTCCGTAGTGCGGCCGGCCAGCTGTCACCATCACGTGGTCGATCGCGTCCGGGAGGTCGCCGAAGAATCGCTCGAGTTGAGCAGGGTCATCGGCATCGAAGGCCGCTATGCTCTGCGCTTCGAACTCGCGGGCGGCGAGTTGAAGGCGCTCGGAATTCCGGCCGGTGAGAATCAGCCTGGCCCCCTCAGCGCGTGCTCGTCGGGCCGTTTCGAGCCCTATGCCGGCGCTACCGCCGATGACTACGACGGTTTGCCCAAGCAGTTCCGGTTCGCGCCGGACGGAGACAGGGGTTGTTGCGGTGCTCATAATTCCTCCAGGAACCCACGTAGTTCGAGAGTCTCGAAGTACTGCCGGGAGCGATGTCGGTCCCGCCGAGTCGTTTATTGCCGCCGCTCTTTGCCCGACTGCCCCGCCACCAAAGAGATCGACTGGAGGATCTCGCTTGTGGTCACAATCGCGTTCGCATAATCCGGTAAATTGATTTCCAAAGCGGCATGCATCATTCCATCTGAATAGTCTGCCGTCGCGTCTTTTATCACTGTGATCTCATAACCAAGTTCAGCGGCGTATCGGACAGTTGCTTCCACGCAGGTGTGCGCTATGAGGCCGATGACGATCAGTTTCTGTACGCCGTGTCTCTTAAGCAGCAGATCAAGGTCTGTATCGGCGAAGCCGCTCGAGCACCAGTTCTCCTGAGCTACAGCCTCACCCGGCAGCGGAGTGAATTCGGAACGAAGTTCGCCTCCCCACGTGCCGTATTCAAACGTCTTTCTCCCCTATGCCCCTTTCTGAATTGGCGCGATGTACCTCCACGTCTCGAAATCCCCCGGGCGATATCGATCTTCTCGATGGGTGCATTCACAATGGCTGAAAAGCTTGAGTTGACTAGGGTGTTGTCG
>CAWCVS010000007.1:0-15635 GCA_963799035.1 uncultured Acidobacteriaceae bacterium
GCAATCTGTACCAGGAGTTGAGCGGAGTCGGCTCGATATTCTCAACGCCCGCATTTTTCAACGGCGTCCTGTTTCTGGGGACGGTCAATACTCCATTGCGCGCGTTCCCGATTACGAGCGCGAAGTTGGCCACGTCGCCCTCGAGTCAGACGACAACGACGTTTGCTTATCCGGGCACATCGCCTGCGATTTCGGCCAACGGCACACAGGACGGCATTGTGTGGGCGCTTGAATCCGCCACTGGATCAGCAGCGGTTCTGCACGCGTATGACGCGACGAATCTCGCGCATGAACTCTACAACAGCCAGCAGGCAGCGAATGCCCGGGATGCATTCGGAAACGGCAATAAATTCATCACGCCCCTGGTGGTGAACGGCAAAGTGTATGTGGGAACGCCGAACGGAGTGGCGATTTTTGGGCTGCTTGGAAACTGAAACGGCAATCTGCGTGCTTGGCTTAACCCGAAATTTTATCCGGCCGCAGCTGTCATCAGCGCTTCGACCTTCGCGTCGAGTTCACGCGCGACTTTGAGGGCGTCGGCGCTTCCGTATCCACCAAGAAAACTCGCCATGGTGTCGTAAGATAAATAAACTCCATCGTCGCGTTCGTCAACGAGAAGAGTGACGGGCGCATAGGACCCGGCGTCGTGGACATGCTTCGCCATCGCCATCATGATCAGCGGATTGCCCAGCACGATGCGGACGATTCGCGGCGTCGCCGTGGGACCGGTCAGACTCTGTGCTTTTTTCAGGAACTGGCCGTGATCGAAACGCGTAAATTCCATAAAGCCCGAAGGGCCGACAGCGTGCTGGACGACTGCTTCCATCTCGCTATACGTGGAATGTCGAAGCGATCTCTTTCCAGAATGCCTTCATATCAGGATGACCGATGGCCTCAGTCGATAGATGCGATGACGTCTTCAAATTTGCGGGAAGAAATGAGCACGCGGCGCTCGACGGTAATGTTCAGAGTCGACATGAACTTTAGATGTCGAGACGATGGAAAGAGGCGCAGTCAGTTTCAGGGACAGCACCACGACGCGAACAATACCCGCGGAGATGTCGTGTGCAAAATGAAACGGCCCTCAAGTCACGGCCGGTCGGCAACAGCAACATACGGCGACGGATACACCGGCCCGATGTACTCTGCGCGGGGGCGGATGAGGCGGTTGTCGTCGAGCTGTTCGATGACGTGCGCTGCCCAGCCGGCCATGCGGCTGATGGCGAAGATGGGCGTGTAGAGATCGATGTCGATGCCCAGCGTCGCATAGGTTGAGGCCGAGTAGAAGTCGACGTTGGCGTTGAGCTTCTTGTCCTTGTTGATGTGAAGCTCGATGGCGCGGGACATCTCAAACCACTTGGGGTGGCCGGAGTCTTTGCCGAGTTGCTCGGACATGCGGCGCAGGTGCGTGGCGCGCGGGTCTTCGGTCTTGTAAACGCGATGGCCGAAGCCGGAGATCTTCTGCCGGGCGGCAAGCATGTTTTTCACGTAATCGACCGGATCGGCGCCGGCCTTGTCGATGGCATAGAGCAGCCGCATCACGGCTTCGTTGGCGCCGCCGTGCAGGGGGCCCTTCAATGCGCCAATCGCTCCCGTGACGGCGGAGTGAATGTCAGAAAGAGTGGCGGCGATGACGCGGGCGGCGAAGGTGGAGGCGTTCAATTCGTGGTCGGCATGAAGAATGAGGGCGATGTCGAGCGTGCGGGTCGCGGTGTCGGACGGCTTGACGCCATTGAGCATCCACAGAAAGTTGCCGGCGTGCGAGAGGGAGCGGTCGGGAGGAACGACTTCGAGGCCCTTGCGAATTCGGTCGTAGATGGCGACGATCATCGCGATCTGGGCGGTAAGGTTGTAGGCCTTGCGCACATTGGCGTCGTGCGAGTTGTCTTTTTCGTCGGCGTCGTAGAAGCTGAGTGCCGACACGGTAGTTCGCAGCACTTCCATCGGCGTAGCCGAGGTGGGAAAGGTGCGAAGCAAGTCGACGATGCGCTGGTCCAGGGAGCGGGCAAGAGCCAGTTGCGACGAAAATTCGCGCAGCTCGAGTTCGGTGGGCAGGCGGCCGTTCCACAGCAGGTAGGTGGTCTCTTCAAAGCAGGAGCGCTCGGCGAGTTCATGGATGTCGATGCCGCGGTAGGCCAGCACGCCCGCTTCGCCATCGATAAAACAAATGCCGGAGTTGGCGGCAACAATTCCTTCAAGACCCTTACCAGCGACAGCAGTGGACATAGCCTTTGAAACTCCCCTCTCTGGGTGGTTGTGCTTCGATGCGACTTCTGATGATCGAGCGGGCTCCAAACCGGGCCCGGCAAAAAGCGCGGTACTGCTCTTTATAAATGAGGGATTCGAGGATTGTCACGGACGGGGCGCTGCTTCGTGCCGCATCGCGTTATGATGGCGCTGGTCTGAAGATAATGGAATTTGCGGTAAAGCCGGTGGAAGTGGGGGAGATCCTGCCTTGCGCGAGCTGTATCGGCAGGAGATGAATTGCCAGATCATTCACGATTCGCTGCATGCGCGCGAAGGCTGGACGCTCCCTTACCTGATTGAGTCGGACGGCGATGCAGCTGGATACGGGTCGATCGCGGTGGGTGGCCCCTGGGCGGGCACGCGTACCCTCTTTGAGTTTTACGTGATTGAGAAGCAGCGATCGCGGTTCTTTGAAGCGTTCGATGCCCTGAGAGCCGCAAGCCTCGCAGACGCGGTCGAGACGCAGACCAACGACGTAATGCTGACCGCAATGCTGCACACGTGGGCGCATGACGTTGCGAGCGAAAAGATCATTTTTGAAGACAGGCTGACCACGGCCTACCGAGTGCCGGGCGCCGTTTTGCGCAAGCGGGAGCCCGATGGCGGCTGGATGCTGCTGGAGGTCGGTGGCGAGGTAGCTGCGACAGGCGGCATCCTGTACCACTACAACCGGCCCTATGGCGATATCTGGATGGAGGTGGCCGAAGCCTTCCGGGGGCGTGGGTTCGGGACCTACCTTGTGCAGGAGCTGAAGCGGATCTGCCGCGAGGATGGAAATGTGCCATGCGCGCGCTGCAATACCGATAACGTGGCCTCGCGCCGGACGCTGCAGAAGGCGGGATTTGTGCCGTGCGCGCACATACTGCGTGGAAAGCTGTGAGATCTGGCGATGCCAAAGGTGCCTGCGGCACGATAGACGCACGGTACGCCGGTGTTGCAGCTATTTCCCCATTTCCGGCTGGATTCTTCTATAGTCTCTTTAGTCTCCCGGTGAAGCTGGTGCGAGTGCGTCTTGATGCGGCTGTGGGGAGATTCGAGCGTTTGCAGCAAGTTGCACCAGTTCGGCGAATCCAGTCCCGCGTGCACGGGTCCGGAGCCGATGGATTGTGAGCGGATTCCAGGAGAACCGCTCCGGAGGAGAAGGGAAGAATGAGCGACGATAGAACCACGATTGTGGAGACCACCCCTGCGTACAGCGGTGCATTGCTGGGCGCGATTGCGCTGGCCGTACTGGCCGCGCTGGGCGGGCTGGTTATGGAGCTATACGCTGAGCAATCGCATCGCCCGGCAGGAGACGGCTTTGTCCGAGGCCAACCAGCAGAGCGCCAAGCTCGATGCGCAGCTGCGCGAAACCAATGCGCGGTTGCGCGTGGCGACCGATGAGCTGGGCAGAAGCGTCGGGATGACCCAGAAGCAAATGGACGAGCGCGCGCAGGACATCATTCGCCGTGAGCAGGCCGACAGCAAGCGGCTTGAGACCGCGCAGAAACAAACCGCGCAGCAGGTGACCGCAGTGCAAAGCGACGTTTCGAGCGTAAAGACCGATGTCGGCGGCGTGAAGACCGATCTGACCAAGACCCAGGGGGATCTGGCAACCGCGGTGAGCCAGCTGACGTCGATGAAGGGCGACCTGGATAACCACTCCAGCCTGATCGCGCGCAATGGCTCTGAACTCGAATTGTTGAAGCACAAAGGCGATCGGAATTACTACGAGTTCACGTTGAGCAAAGGGCAGAAGAAGCCGGTGGGCACGGTGAGCCTGGAGTTGAAGAAGGCCGATCCCGAAGAAGAGCCGATTTACGCTGGTGGTACTTGCCGACGACCGCAGCTACGAGAAGAAGGACCGGAACGTGGACGAGCCGCTGCAGTTTTACAGCGGGAAAGACCCGGCGCTCTACGAGATCGTGGTGAACACGATCGGGTCAAAGAACACCATCTCCGGATACCTGTCGACGCCGAAGGGTGCGCCTGCCCCGCCTAACGTTCAATAATCTGGCCTTTGGGCGTGAGGGTCAGCGCCGGGCAGATACTGGAAGTTGAACGAGTAGTCCAGGCTCTTGCGTGCGTCCCAGTCGGCCTTGGCCAGGCGGAACGAGCACACAAATGTACCTTCCTTGGTCTCGCCCGGTTGAATTGTAAGATCGGGCGAGATGGGGGTCGCGTGCCATTGCGCTAGCTGCGGATAAGCCTTGAAGATGCGCTCAAAGTCGGTGGGCGTGGCGGCGTAGCTGGTGTGCACGCCGTCGGCCAGCGTGGCATTGGCCATAATCTGATGCAGGAAGATGGGCTGCTTGCTCTGGTTGCGCAGGCGGACGTGCGTAAAGAGCAGCACCTGGTCGATCTCCTCTTTGGGAATTGCCGCGCCGTTGGCGTCGTAACCCGCGGTTTCCGTGTGCATCGGATGCGCCCAGGCGTCGATAATCTCGCCTGCTGCAGCCGGCGGCTTCTCGCCCATGAAGATGTAGACCGCGACAGCAATGGAAACGAGCACGGTGGCGACCACCGTGGCGATGATGACATGACTGGTGCCGCGGGTGTAGGCCTCGCCCGGTGCCTGATCCTTTGATTCTTGTTGAAGCAAGCTCATGACGACCTCATCTTAGACCTTACCGACCAGAACAATCTAGCGATCTCGGGATGTGTTTTGACGTACCCCTGCGGAAATCAGGATGGTTATCTGCTTTCCTGCTTGATGCGTGGACGCAGCGCAGCCAGAAACTCGATCGGCGGGAGGGTATTGAGGACGTCGGCCGGGGTGAGCCAGGCGCGGCGAAGCTGGCGGATGCCGTACTTCCACTCGCCCACGACGCGGGTTACGTGGGCGTCGGTGTTGATGGCGATCTTGCAGCCGGTCTCCTTGGCGAGGCGCAGGTCGCGGTCGCTCAGGTCGAGACGTTCCGGGGCGGCGTTGTGTTCCACGGCAACGCCCAGTTCGGCGCAGCGGCGAAGGACGGCGCCGATGTCGAGCTGATAGGGCTCGCGGCGCAGAAGTTGACGGCCGGTGGGGTGGCCGAGGATCTGTGTGTTCGGATTCTCGACGGCGCGCAGGATGCGTGCGGTCATCTCTTCGCGCGACTGTTCAAGGCGGGTGTGGACGCTGGCAATCACAACGTCCATCTGGGCCAGCACTTCGTCGTCGAGATCGAGAGCGCCGTCGGCCAGGATGTCGACCTCGATGCCCGTGAAAGATGCGGATGCGGCCCTCCATCTCCTTGTCGACTTCGCGGATGCGCGCGATGTGTTCGAGAGCGCGCTTCTCATCGAGTCCATTGATCATGGCCAGGTTCTTGGAGTGGTCGGTGATGGCGATGTATTGCAAGCCTCGCTCGATGGCGGCTTCGGCCATCTCCGCGATGGAGTTGCGCCCGTCACTCGCGGTGGTGTGCATGTGCACGTCGCCCTTGATGTCGGAGGCCTCGATCAGGCGCGGAAGGGCGTGCTTGGCGGCGGCTTCGATCTCGCCCAGGTTTTCGCGCATCTCGGGGGGCATCCAGTCCATCTGAAGGGCCGCGTAAATCGCTTCCTCGGTCGCCGCCGCGACCACAGATTCGTCGTCAAGGCGCGCGAGAGCCCATTCGCTCAGCGTGTAGCCCATTTTGAGGGCACGCTGGCGCAGGGAGACGTTGTGCGCCTTGGAGCCGGTAAAGTATTGCAGCGCTGCGCCGTAGCTCTCCGTCGGCAGCAGGCGGACGTCAACCTGGAGTCCGGTCGAGATGTGGAAGCTTACCTTGTTCTCGCCCTTGGCGATCATGTCGTGGATGCCGGGATAAGCGGCGACATATTCGACAGCTGCCCGGTATATTGCGGGGCGCAGGCAGGGCCTGTGACCAGCAAGTCGAGGTCGCCGGCGGTTTCGCGGCCGCGGCGCAGCGAACCGGCGGGCGTCACCCGTTCAATGCCATTGAAGGCCAGCAGGTAGGCGGTGAGGCGGTCGGCGGCTTCTTCGGCTTCGTCAATGCGGAAGCGACCGGCGGAGCGGCGATAGTCCTCAATGCCTTTGCGAATCTTTTCGATTTGCTTTTCGCCCATGCGGGGCAGGCCCTTGAGGCGGCCGCCATCGATCGCATCTGCGAGTTGATCGATGCTGCCGATCCGGCCCGCGTCCCAGAGAAGCGCGACAGTCTTGGGGCCCATGCTGGGGAGTTTGAGCAGCTCAAGCAGTCCGGCGCCGTATTTGGACAGCAGTTCATCGCGCAGCGGCAGCGATCCAGTCGAGACAATTGCCTGGATATTGGCCGCCATGCTCTTGCCGATGCCCGAGATGGCAAGCAGTTGAGCGGTGTCGGCGGAAGCAGCTACGAGATCGACGGTGGTCTGTTGGATTGCATCGGATGCGTTGCGATAGCTGCGGACGCGAAAGCTGTCGGCGCCGCTGATCTCCATCAGATCGGCAGTCTCGTTCAGCAGATGGGCCATGGTGGCGTTGTCCATCGGAAGCGGTCTCCGGGAAGAGCGAATTGGCGGAAGACCAGGGTTCCAGCCTGCCCGTTACGCCAGCTTTGTTCAGTGTCCATCGAGCGCCGCGCACGTGTCTAGCAGAGGCCGGTTGCCTTTTCCGCGGGCTGAAGGCGGACCCAATGCCGGATGTCAGGAATTGTTCAGAATGGGGTGGACTGACCGGGGAGGTCGGCGACACACACCTACTGCTGCGAGGCCTCGGAAACCTAACACGAGGCCCAGACACGATGCGGATCCAAGCCAGAGTCGGATGACTATAAGAAAAATGGAACGATAGCGAATGCGATTCGTACGGCTGATCGATCAGGAGCCCGGATCGGAGCGATGTTTTCCTCTGCCGCCCATGGGACGGCGAGGAAACTCCAGAGTTTCCAGTCTACTAGGCTGCGTTGTGGGCGGTTGCATCTCTCATGCGGATAACAGCATCCGCCTGAGGACCTTTCTGCCCCTGAACGATGTCGAACTCGACGTCATCGCCCTCTTTCAGCGTCTTGTAACCGTCCAACTGGATTGCCGAGTAGTGAACGAAAACATCCGGCCCGTCATCACGTCCGATGAATCCGTAGCCCTTGGCGTTATTGAACCACTTGACCTTGCCTTTGAACTGAGCCACAGGGATTGCCTTTCTTGCCACTAGGGGGTTGGTGAGCGAAGGGTTTGGGGAATCGCCCATCTACCGCTTATGACGCGCATTAACGGACAAAGGTTTATTGAATCCGGCCAACAAACCCACAAAATGAGACAGGCCGGGCACTGTTGCGCGCCGGCCTTTAGGAAAGTTATTGAAACGGTTGATGAAAGGACTTGCGAATTTATTTTTTGCGCTTCTTTGCAACGCGCCGCGCATAGAGAAGTACGCTGCAGAGAGTCTTCCCGTCTTTGATCGCGCCTTTCTCGATCATTTTCACAATATCCGACAACTTTACGAGCCGGAATTCGATGTCTTCGTCGTCCTCAGGGTGAGCGTCACCGGCCAGGAGGCCCTCGGCCAGAAACACCTTCATCGATTCCCCCAGAAATCCGGGGCTTCCGTAATACTCGACCAGCGGCTTCCACTTTTTGGCGCGGTAGCCGGTTTCCTCTTCAAGCTCGCGCTGGGCTCCGATCAGGGGGTCTTCGTTGGGCTCCAGCTTGCCGGCAGGCAGTTCCCAGAGATACTGCTTCGCGGCGTGACGATACTGGTGCTCCATGACGATGTAGGGGTCTTTTTTGCTCTTCGATTTATCGACGGCAAGGATGACGACGCTGCCGTTGTGGCGGATTACGTCGCGCTCACTGGGTTTGCCACCTGGCTCAAGGAGCTTGTCGTGAAGGACCCGGAACAACGGACCTTGATAAACGATCTCAGAGCTGATCAGGGTTTCAGTCTCCGCAAGGGCAGCTTTCGCGCCCTTTTGATGGGGCTTGGGGGACCTGGTGTTTTTGAGTTTTGCGGACTTGGCCTGCTTGATCTTTTCGGGCATGCTGGGATGAAATCTCCTTCTTACAGTCAAAAGAAAGTATATGCAATGGGGTGTCAAGCAGTTGTGCATCGTATGAGGGTGGCGTGGCATCCTTAACTCAGCCGAATTTCTGCCCGAGCCCGAGAAACCGGGATCAGCCAAGCGCAATCTTCCGGAAGGTACGCGTTGCCGAGTTCTGACTGTTATCCGATCGACGTGGCTCCTGGACTGAGCCGCCTTTTCCTGGACTTCTGCGCCGGAGATCCCGCCGTGCGGCAGTTCTATCCCTCTTTTCCGCGCGAAACAGGATGGCAGAATCGATGTCCACTGCCGGGTCATTGGAATGAAATCGTTGGGGAACTGGCTGGGCAAAATAGTTCTCCTGAGACGGCTCCGGCGCTTGATGCACTCAGATCCGGCGCGGGAACGATTCTGACCGGACAACAGGTGGGCTTGCTCGGCGGGCCGCTTGTATACGCCGTTCAAAGCGGCCACCGCGATTGCGCGAGCACGGCAGGCGACTGCCTCGGGCAGGCCCCATGTAGCCGTGTTCTGGCTTGCGACTGAAGACCACGATTTTGCCGAGATCAATCACATCACGTTTCCCTCCCGCAAAGAATTGAAGAAGCTGGTCTACTCGAAGGCTCCGGCCAATCCGGTACGCGTGGGCGGCGTCGTGCTCGATGAGTCGATTGAGCCGCTGATGGAGCAGGCGTGGGAATTGCTGGGCGCTTCCGAGGCCATGGATGCGCTGGCTGCTGCTTACAAGCCGGGCCGGACATTCGGAGAGGCATTCGGAGAGTTTTATCGCAGGGCGTTCGCTGCGCAGGGCCTGCTGGTGCTGGACGCGGCTGGCAGCGAGGTGCATCGGCTTGGCGCGCCCGTGCTGCAGGCGGCGATCGAACGAGCCGACGAACTGCATGCAGCTCTCCTGGAGCGGAACAAGGCGCTTGAAGCGGCGGGATATCACGCGCAGGTCGTGGTAGCGCCCCAGTCGAGCCTGCTGTTCATGATTGACGAACGAAATGGCTCGCGCATGGCTCTGAAGCGGACTCCGCCGAGCGCCGCGGAGCCGGGCGGAAGCTGGCAGGCTGGTCGCGAGAAGTTCACGACGGCCGATCTAGTGGGCATTCTGGCTGCCGAGCCCGAGCGCATTTCGCCGGCGGCGCTGCTGCGTCCGGTGTTTCAGGATTTCCTGCTGGGAACGTCGCTCATTGTAGGCGGACCGGCAGAGATCGCCTATTTCGCGCAGTCGGCGGTGTTGTACGAACGCATTCTGGGGCGGACGACAGCCTCGGAGCCGAGACTTTCGGCGACCCTGATCGAGCCCGCCATCGGGGAACTTTTGCACAAGCACGAATTGGGGCTGGATCGGGTTTTCAAGGAGTCGGCGGACTCGCTGGCGCAACTGCTGGCGGCACGGGCGATGCCGGTGGAGGGCAAGCGCAAATTGTCTGCTGCAGGAACGACGCTGGACGCGGAACTCAGCCCGCTGATCGAGTACATGAAGGCGATGGATGCGGGCCTGGGGCGTTCTGCAGACACAGCATCTCGCAAGATGCGTTACCAGATGAATCGTCTGCGGCGGCTGGCGGCGAACTTCGAGCTGCAGCGCGAGGGCTCGCTGCGGCGGCATGCGGAGGCGATCGAGCGTGCGCTGAATCCGGGCGGGCTTTTGCAGGAACGCGTTCACGGCGCCGCGTACTATTTCGCGCGCTACGGATTCGAGCTGGCAGAGACGTTAACGTCGCTGGCGGCAGATCCTTGCCCAGGACACAAAGCTGTGTGGATGTGAACAGTGGTCGGTGGTCAGATTGCCGAAGCCAGAGCTTCCACACTGTACATTCGAACTGAAAACTGACGACTGACAACTACGCCGTAGCGGTCTGCGCCAACGTTGGGTCCTTGGTCTGCGGTCCGGTTACGCCCCACCCGGCGTGGCCGAGGTAGGTGTCGGCGAAGAGCTGGAACGTTCGACCGCATGCGCTGCACTCGAAGTCATGCTCAACCTGGTTCGCGGGCCATTCGGCGCTGAAAAGGTCCTGCAGCGGACATGTGGACTCGGTAACGCTCAGTTTGCCGTCGTTAACGGCGTTGAGAAGCCGACGGGCGAGCTCGAGATATTCGCGAGGCTTCTCAAAGCTGAGGCTCTCCATGAGCCCGTCGCACTGCGTGCATGCCGGCATTGCTTGAGTGTGCCACCTTCCGCGATGGTCCGGAGCCATGCCAATGGTGCATCGGTAATGCTGGCCTAAAGACACGGTACTGTCATTTGAAGACAATCCAGGCCGATCGAAGCCGGGAACATGCTCGGGATTGCCGCGTTGGGCGTGAATGGAGGTCTGGAGCGCGCAACCGAAATCCCGAGTTTGTATAATCCACACGAACCCTTGGAGTCGAGATATGATACGCGTGCTTGCGATGGGTCTCGTTATTTTGCTGGGATGCGTGGCAGGGCACGCCCAAAACGAACCCTGTGCCACGCCAGGAGAAAATAGCGCATTTCTCGGCATCCAGACCATCCGTCTCTGGCCGGGCGAGGCGCCTCATGCCAAGGGTACGGGATGCGAGGATACGCCGACTCTGACTATCGTTGCCCCGCAATCTGGACATGAAAACGGATCGGCAGTGATCATCCTGCCGGGCGGGTCTTATGCTCACCTCGCGGCTAACCTGGAAGGCCGGCAGGTGGCCGACTGGTTCACTTCGCGCGGTTTTCGGGCATTCATCTTGAGCTATCGGCTGAGCTCCAACGGATATCTGCTGCCGGTGCCGCTGCTCGATGCCCGCAGGGCAGTGCAAACGGTGCGAGGGCGCGCCGGCGACTATCACATCGATCCAAACAAGATTGTGATGATCGGTTTCTCGGCGGGTGGTCACCTGGCGGCGCTGGCGGCGACACAACCGGTGGACGGAAACCCGGATGCCCCCGACCCGATTGAGCGGGCATCGAGCCGGCCGGATCTTCCTGGTGCTTGGCTATCCCTGGATTGGAGCGATATCGAGCGATACGTCGCATCTGAGCTACTGCAAGCTTTTCAACGTGATGGATCAGTGTGAGGCGCTGCGCACGTCATACTCCCCCGACCTCTTTGTCACTGCGAAAACTCCGCCAACCTTCTGGTATCACACGACAGACGACCAGACGGTTCCGGTCGAACAGGGGCTGCGATTCTACGAAGCCTTGATCAAGGCAGGCGTTCCGGCTGAAGCACACATCTTCGCGCATGGTCCGCACGGGTCAGGGCTGGGCAAGGGCGATCCGTCGATGGATCAGTGGCCAGGATTGCTGGAGACGTGGCTTAGGGCGCAGGGGTTGTTGAGTAGGTGAGGGAACTGAATAAAACAGTGAAGAAGTGAATAAAACAGTGAACAAGTGAAGCAGTGAAGTGAATAAGTGAATAGTGAGAAAGTGAAAGAGGAAGACACAGGGAAATGAAAGAATTAATCGGATAGAAGTAGTGAAACTGAATTTTTCGAAAACCCGCAAGTCACTATAGGCATTCCAACCTTCTTGCTGTTTCACTCCTTTACTTGATCACTTTTCACTTCTTCACTTCACTGCTTCACTTATTCACTATTTCACTTCTTCACCGCTTCCCCGTCCCTCTACTTCAGCACGAAGAATTCAGACATATCGGGAGCGGCGGCTGCTGCGCCGGGAGGGTTGGTGAGGCTGAGCACTTCCATCACCGTGCGCAACATGCTTTCGTGTTGGTAAACGGTCGTGGAACTCTGAACGTAGCCGGATTTTGCGATCGGACCCCAGAATGAAGCGACGACGTGTCCGCCTCCGTGGGTGGTGTCGGTCGTTGCGGCTTCGTCGAAGTCGACGATAAGCAGACCGTCGCCGCCGGTCTGAAAGGCTGGATTCGCAGTCAGCGGGCTTACGACGTTGGACTGCAGCCAGGCATCCGCGGCGAGGGGCGTGCCATTGTGCGCGTCGTCGTTCAGATCGGGAACGATAAACGAAAAGTCCGGCAGGGTTTTGTTCGCGGCGTCTGTGAGGAATTGAGAGAAGGGCTGGATCACCTGGTTCGCGACCTGCTTGTTGCCGGCCACATCCGACAGCATGGCGAAGGGATTGTGGCGAATGACGTAAAGGCCCGTGTCTCCCCCGAGATAACCTTGCGTGATGCCTTCTGCATACACCTTGAATGTGACATTGGCTGCCAGCATGTGGCGGGCGATGTTGTCGACTGTCCAGACGGTAGTGGAACTGTCGTTGCTGGTAAGCGTCTGGCCCGTGGTCAGCATGAAGTAATTGGGAATCGACGGATGCGCATCAGCGTAATAGATCGTGGTGAGGCCGCCAAGCTTTAGCAGCGCGTTCAAGTGCGGCCATGCGTTTGTGTTGCCGGCAACCGTGGAATAACTCTGATTCTCTTCCATCACCATCACAACGTGATGGCTGGTGGGCATCTGCGGCCCCGGAGGCGGTGTTGGAGGAGGAGGTGGGGGTGTCGGAGGCGGAGGGGGCGTTGGGGTGGGCGCCGGAGTCGTCGTGCTCGCGGTCTTAGGGCTGCCTCCGCAAGCAGAAAACGCAAGCGATACCAAGACGCAGGAAGTGACCAGGAGGCGAATCACTGTTGTTCTTCTCACTGTCGCTCTTCTCTCAGTACGGCGATAAAGCATAAACGTTCGAGGGCGCTCTCTTCCTGGGTGAGAATGGCCCGAGGGGAAGGTGGTTGCATGGCGCAATCTGAAGAAATCGTCATGTTGAGAGCACGTCGCGGAAAATGATTGCGTCTTCCCGGCACAGTTGAACGTCGCTTTAAAATCCGCGTATCAATGCCGCATCACTTTTCCCCAAGGTATGCGGCTGGCTGTTCAACTCTTTCTGGAGGAATTTCCGCTCATGACATCAGTGCGACGCTTCGCATGGAGCGGGGTTGCCGCTGCAGCCTCGTTGTGTCTTTCATGTCTTACGCCCTTTCAATCCAACCTCCACGCGCAGGAGCGCCCTACCGACCAGCAGCAGGAGCGGCAACAAAATCGACCGGGCGGAGGAGACGAGCAAAAAGAGGCTCCCTCCAAAGATGCTCCCAAGGAAACGCCGATTCCGCCGGAGAAAAGCTCGGTGACTCATCACGAACTGAGTCTCGGCGGGAAATCGCTGAAGTATACAGCGACGGCGGGCACGCTGCTGATCCGCGATGAGGAAGATAAGGCCTACGGCAGCATGTTCTACGTGGCCTACACGCTCGATGGCGCGGATCCGGCGACAAGGCCGGTGAGTTTTCTCTACAACGGCGGTCCGGGATCGGCAACCTTGTGGTTGCATATGGGTTCGTTCTCGCCGGTGCGAATCGAGACGGACAGTCCCAAAGCCACGGCGGGACCACCGTTCAAGCTGGTCCCGAACCAGTATTCGCTACTCGACAAATCAGATCTCGTGTTTATCGATGCGCCACTGACGGGCTATTCGCGGGCAGTGGGAAAGGGAACTGCGAAAGACTTTTTTGGCGTAGATCAGGATCTGAAAGCCTTCGACAGGTTCATCTCCCGATATATCTCGGTGAACCAGCGGTGGAATTCGCCGAAGTTCTTGATTGGCGAGTCGTATGGAACGACGCGGTCGGCGGGGTTGTCGGACCTGTTGGCAGAGGATGGAATTCAGCTGAACGGAATCGTGCTGATCTCGTCGATTCTGAATTATGGAATTCGTTCGCCGGGATACGACACCCAGTACATCATCAATCTGCCGAGCTATGCAGCGGCGGCGTGGTATTTCAACAAGGTGCAGAACAAGACGCCGGATATCGCCGCATGGGTACAGCAGGCGCGGGAGTTCGCTGAAGGAGCATATGCGCAAGCGTTGTTCAAGGGCGACAAACTCCCCGCCGAGCAACTGGATACAGTCGCAAAGGAAATGAACCGTTTGACGGGGCTCAGCGTGGACTACATCAAGGAAGCGAATTTGCGCGTTTCGCCGACGCGTTTCCGAAAGGAAGTACTGCGCAGCGACAGGAAGACGCTGGGCCGATATGACATGCGGTTTGAAGGCGAGGACGTGGATGCGGCCGGCGAGAATCCGAGCTACGACGCGTCAGATAGCGGGATATCGGGCGCGTTTGTGGCCGCGATTCACGATTACCTGTCACGCGAGTTGAAGTTCGAGAGTACGGATATGTATCGACCCACCGCGTACAACATGACGGGTGGTCAGTGGGACTTCCATCACAGGCCAGCGGGCGGCGGTGGGCCGGGCGGCCCCGGGAATCAGCAGGTGCAGCCGTATGTGGCGGGCGACCTGGCCTCTGCGATGCGGAAGAATCCACACCTCAGGGTTTTCTCGGCGAACGGGTATTTCGATCTGGCGACGCCGTTTTTCGGAACGGAGTTTGATCTGGACCACATGAACCTGGAGCCGGAACTGCGCGGGAATGTGCAGTTCGGGTATTACCCGTCCGGGCACATGATCTACCTGAACGTCGAAGCGCTGCACAACTTGAAGGACGATCTCGCGGCGTTTATCGACAAGTCGACAAAGTAGCCGGAAAAGAAGCGAGGACCGCAGACTGAAATCTGCGGTCCTCGTCTTTTTGGGGGAGGGAATTGACTAAGTCTCCATCCAGCTAGGATGGTTACGGTTGCGGTTGCGGAGGTGGCGCTGCACCCTCCGGAGGCGGACCGCCGGGGCCGCCGCGCCGCATGCGTTGCTGCTGCATGGCGTCGAACTTCTGCTTCTGATCGTCGGTCAGGTTCGCCTTGATGCTGTTGTTCGAGCCTTCCATGATGGTGCGCATCTGGGCGCGGCGGTCTTCCTGCGAAAGAGACTGGTTCTGCATGAGAGCCTGCATCTTCTGCTGGCGCTCAAGCAGCAGGGGCTTGATTTTTTCCTGCTGGTCAGAGGTCAGGTTGAGTTGGCTGGTAAGGCGCTCAAGCTGGCGGTTGGGGTCCATCCGCATGCCGCGGCCGCCACCTTCGGGTGGGGGGCCTGGCCTGGTCCTGGTCGGGGGGTGGGGGAGGGGGGTCCTGGGCGAGCGCGGCGCCGGTGATGCCGAGGGCGAGCATGCCGCCGAGTGCGAGGGAGAGAAGCCTGCTTTGCATTGGGTGTGAATCCTCCGATTCTTTGCCTGGGGAACCGCCGCAAATGGCTGTGCCACTGGCGGAGTTCCACGATCGTTCCCAGGCCAAGGTTCGCGCCCAGGATGCCGTTCAGGAGGGTAGACGGAGAACATCGGTGCCGGATGCGGTCCCGAAAGAAAATTGATGGGGTAGTGGCAAAAAACCGCCCAGAAACTAAGAGGCGGGCTAACCGATCTCGGGAGTGGAAGGATTCCCGAAACCGGCTGCCCGCTGGACCCTGAAGCGGGTCTAGGTGGTATGTTTAGTTTAGGCCTGTTGTAGCGGAAAGCAAGTTCTTTTTTGGTCCAAATTCCCTATTCGTGACAGCAATCACAGAACCTTCCCGCATAGCGCTTCGCAGCGTTGACTTGGGGGTTTGTCCCTGATACAAAAAGGAGTTCCAAGGCCTTTTCCCAA
>CAWCVS010000008.1:0-100441 GCA_963799035.1 uncultured Acidobacteriaceae bacterium
CTCTGAAGAAGTTTCCGCGTCAAGCGTCCCCGAGCTTGTAGATCGCCTCGAACTGGCCGGTCGCGTGTATCAGCCCTGGCAAGAAGCAGTCGAACGCGAACTCTCCTACGATGACCTTGACCCCGCCGACTTTTCAACCATGGATCCGTTGCTGTTTTCGTTCCCGGAAAGAAGGGAAATTGAATATCTTAGCTATGAGCGCGGAGTAGCAGTGGCGCAATCCTCCGCGAGTGGAAGCCGTCAACGGATCGGTTGAAATTCGCTCGCTAAATTTTCATGATGAGGTCGTCCGCATAACGGTGCAGGTTGATAACCTCACGAGCACGAACTCCCACCGCCCCATTTGACTCTGCCACCCCGAAACCCTCCTCTCTCATTTGCTCGTTTCAGCCCACACCATCCTTGGGCGCCGAGAACGGAGAGTTTCTTTCCCTGCTTGAACCTCCCACAGGCTTTCAAGACCCGCTTCCCAGTGCCAGAATCTCGGCACCTGGCCGGTCCTGGCGACTGATGCTGCAGATGCGATGCTGTCCTCCCCGATCATCCTTTACGACCATCCGCAGATAGCCCCGGAAAGCGCAGGAAATCTCTTCGACTCCACAGAGATCGACGAGATCCTTTCCCTGCGCATCCTTACGCTCGCGGAAGAGGAAAAGCGCGAAATGCGCCAATCCGACGACCGCACCCGCGGCATCCTCGAACGCACTGAAAACATGCCTCGAAGAGCAGTTCATGAAACTGCATGGGGTCCTGCGCGGCCTCACGCCTAAAAGGAGATCCAATGAACGAATGGGAGTGGAATCTCCTCGAAGATAAGAACGCCGACCGCAGCCACCTCGAAATCGACGGCGTCCCGGTCAACGTTGGCGATCGCGTGCGTCTGCGATCCCAAAAGGCGGCGACATTCTCGACATCGCCCTGCGCGACCAGATCGCGATCATCGAAAGCATTGAAGAGGACTACGAAGGCGCGCAACACATCTGCGTCGTCATCGAAGACGATCCCGGGCGCGACCTCGGCATGATGCGTCAGCCGGGCCATCGCTTCTTCTTCACCCCGGCCGAAATCGAGCCCCTCCCGCAAGATCCGGACATCCGAAGACAATCACGCGTAAAAAGCCGTCAAGCCAACAATCCTCGTCGCCGGCATCGGCAACATCTTCCTCGGCGACGACGCTTTCGGCGTCGAGGTCGTCCGCCGCCTCGCAAGCCGCAGTTTGCCCGCGGAAGCACGCGTAATCGATTTTGGCATTCGCGGCCTCGACCTCGCGTATGCCCTGCAGGACGGCTACGAAACCACCATCCTCATCGACGCGTTCCCTCACGGACAGCGCCCGGACCGTCTCCATCGTTGAGCCGGACACAAAAGAAATTAACGCCCCACCGAACAGCCTGGTAGAAGCGCACAGCATGCATCCCTTGGCTGTACTCCGCATGGCCGCTGCCATGAACGGCTCTTGAAGCGAGTGCTGCTCGTTGGCTGTGAGCCCGCATCACTTGGCGGTGATGAAGGTTATATGGGTCTCAGTGAACCGGTTGAAGCTGCAGTCGCGGAAGCAGTCAACGCAACAGAAGCATTGGTCAGGCGCCTTCTCGCTGGAGAAGCCGCTTAAGAAAAATCAAGGCGGAAAAGGAGAGATGAAATGGCACTGGATCTGATGGAATCAACCGCAAATGGAAACGCAAACGATAAGGACACCCTCTACCTGATGGGCGGTGTCGCGCTCATGGTCTTTGGCGCGGGTTTAGTTCTCTCCAACCCCACCATCCGTCGTTACATGTCGCAGTTCGGCGTAGGCAATCTCGCCCAAACAGTGATTCCTGACGTGGAGCGCTATTTCAAATTACGTGGCATGTAAGCAGCGTCAACCACAACCGCGCCCGCCGTCTCCCCTTACGATTCGGGTGGCGCAATCGTGATCGGATACATGGAAACTGCCAAAGCCACTCTTCTCCACTATGTTGTCGATGCAAGGGCCAGCCGGTTCACGGTGCAGGCCTTTGCTACGGGGCTCTTGTCCGCAATGGGCCACAATCCCCGCATTGGCATTCGCACCTTCTCGGGCGCAGTCGACTTTAGCGCCGATGCTGTCCAGGCCGGCAGCTTTCGACTCACAATGAAAGCGAACTCCCTGGGTGTGCTCGATGACATCAGTGACAAGGACCGCCGCGAAATCGAAAAGATGATGAACGAGCAAGTCCTTGAGTCGTCGAAATACCCCGATATCCTCTATGAGGCCCCGAACGCCACCATCGCTCGGATTGACGGCTCGCTCTACTCCGCCACCCTCGCCGGCACCTTGAGCTTTCACGGCGTCGCGCGCAACCAGTCCATCATCGCGCGAATTGCAGTATTCGATGAGATGATCCGCGCCTCGGGCGAATTCTCGCTCAATCAATCCGACTACGGCATCAAACCGGTCTCCGTCGCCGGTGGAGCGCTTAAAGTGAAGGACGAATTGAAATTCTCCTTCGAGATCGTCGCGCGCAAACAGGATTAAGCAGAAAGCTGATCGCGCTATGGGTCGCACGAGATTGCGGCCCGCAGCTTTCGTGTCTTTGAAAGTCACGTTCGCTTCAAAATGCCAGGCTTGTCTCGCAGATGAGAGTCGGAGGAGGTGAGCGGGGCGGACGGCTCCGTTGGTGGGGCTTTCCACAGATTGCAGCTTGTACCACTTGACACCGCAACCTGTGAACCCACCGCGTTTTCCGATGTCTTGGTGCACTCCGGTAGACCGCCCAAGCCTCAATCGGCGGGCAGCAATAAGAATCCGGGGCAGGCCATGCCCACCTTCTTCTAAACCTATTTAAGAAAATGAGAGCTTCCTTACGGAATAGGGGCCGAGCATCCACCAGAGAAAGTCTTGAAAGCGGTGATCTCCCGCAGTCACTTTCCTAAAATATTGGCGCTACGAAGCTTGCTCAAATGCGTCAGAGCCCTGCTCCGACATGGGCAGCCCCTTCAAGAACTGTGCAATTCTGGTTAAATCAATCCGCGCGCCGCGAGATTCCGTCGAATGCGGTCCATCTGCCGCTTGCTGAAGGAAAGAGAAACCCACGCCATCCGCGCCGGTGCGAATAACCGTGGAGTAGACCGTCAGCGCCTGGCCCACTGCGCAATCATCTGTCCGCTCCAGTGTTACCGGAAACCCCGTGCCGTGGATCCACCGCTCTTCCGTCATCATGTAGAACCCCGCGATGCTGATGTCGCCAATCTTGTAGATCTTGGAAGTACGAATATGCCCGAGATACGCCACCACTGGAGGCATGGCATGTCGACTTGCAACTCGCTGGTCGGGAACAATCCAACGCACCAACCGCTTCATCAAGGGCTCTTTGGCGCGTGGAGCTGTCATGTTCTTCTCCCACGGGTGAATAGAGGAGTGAATTACCTTGATCTCAGCCAGGCGAAGTCTGTGGGGGATGTTTCGCTTCCGTCCTTGCGTAGCACGTCCATAGTCTCAGATTCCCTTCGAGCACACCAGCCCCAATTGGGGTCCAATCAGCGGCCAGCTCACCGTAACACCACGTTTAAAAGATCCCCTATTCCGTGGAAGGTGAATTGCCCATGCAGGAAAGGCACCGCCTCAGCTGGTTACAAAGGTTGATTCAATCGAAGACCCGCACGGAAGCCAGGCAAATCCGCCCGATTCAAAGGAATCGTGCAAGAGAGAATTTGTCCGTTGCCTGCGACGGCTGGACATCGTGGCTCAGTGGATTAAGGTCCTCCGGCATCACAAACTGCGCCGCCACGCCATCTGATCCTCGGCGAATGATCTTCGAAAGAACTGTGATGGACTGCTTCCGTTCGCCCTTTGCGCAGGGCTTCTGCAGGGTCATCTGGATCATCGTCTCCGGCATCCAGCGATCATCGGTCAGCAGGTAGAACCCGGTCATGCTGATGTCCGCGACCTCGTGCGGCTTCGGCGCTCCGCCGGTGTAATAGTGCGCCACCATCCCTGGCACATACCGTCGATAAGCGCGTCGACGATCACTGGCAACTGGCGCAACAGGGTTGAGCCACCGCTTGAAGCGCATCCCCAGACTCGGCGGTGCAATTTTGGGCTTTCCGTTCGTCTCGGTGCGCGCATTGGATGGATTCGTTTGAGCTTTAGGAGCTGTCCGATGCGCCGGCACCATGGCCTTGGCCTCAACCTTCCCCTGTTTTGCGGCGCCTGCAACGATTCCTGCTGAAATACTTGCATTCGGAGCAGGAGATTCGGCCTGCGCCTTGTCCAGAGCGGTGGCGGCAGTCGTCGATGCCGGCCTTGTCTTTTCCGGCACCTTTGCCGGAAGTTGCTCGCGGGAGCTTGTTGCGACCTCCCTCACGGGCATCTTCTCCGCATTTGCGAGGACGGAAGCCTCCGCCACTTTTGTGAGTTCATTGACGCGCGCATTGCGCGATGATGCCGCCGAAGCTTCAGCCTGGGAGGCCGCTGATTTGGCAACAGGTGCTGGATTCTCCTGGGCCTTCGTCTCCCTCACCCGCGAGGATTCCTTCTCTGTCACGGGTGGGACAGGACTAGCTCGACCCGATGTTTGAACCCCGCCGAGAGGGCCGACGGCAGTGGGCATGCTGACTCGCCACATTCCAAGAGTGCCAGCCGTAAACGTAGTCGCCTGGTGTGCGTGGGGAACGGCCGTCTTTGTCGGAGCAAGAGGCTGCGCTGGAGTCGTCGTGTTCTTCGGCGTAGTGGCACTCTGCTGCCATTTCCCTGGCGGGCTGGCCGGCTTCGGATGAACAGCAGCAATTTTCGAAGGGGCTTTCTCCAAATCCGCTGCCGATTTTGACTGCACATCATTCGAAGCCTTTGAGTCAGCCTCAGATTGGCGCTTATCTGGGGAAGAAGCGCCGGGCGTGGATGGAAGCGGAGCCGTGCTTCCGGGTCTCGGATTTCGAGGCATCCATGCCGAAGACAGTGACGGCGCATCCACCCAGTTCGAGAAGAGGTCCTCAACGCCCCCGTGCTGCCCCGTGATGACGATCCGATTTCCGTCCTCCCTTTCGATATCCGCGTCAGGGATCGATGTGGTCAGCTTTTCTCCTGGGATAACATCCTTTGCTTCGGAGGAAACCTGCTCTGTGGAATTGGAACCGGTGGATTGGGTTGGTTTCTCCGCGATACCCGCCGAAATGCCTGCGGCCGAGGAAACTGGCGGCGTCAATTCTGGATCTTTTAACGGATTCGCGGCGGACACAGCATCACGCTTAATTCCGGCCAGTTCGATCCTGCTCGAAGCAATGATTCCGTTTTCCGGTCGAATCTCCGTAACCGCCTGCTCAACTGCGGCATGATTCACAGGAGGATCAGTCGCAACTGCACGGATACTCGCGGGCTGGGTGGCCGGAACGGAACTTTCGGCCAGTCTCACCACAACAGGCGGAAACGGCTCGGTCAAGACGGCTCTGACTGCAGGCCTCGGTTCTCTCCCATTCTTGTCGAAAAACCCATTCGATTTTCCGGCAGTCGAACTGGAATTTGCGACCATCGTCTCGAGATCGTTTGCATCTGCAGCAGCAATCTCGCGCTGAATCTCTTCCGCGATGCCGATGATCAGCCGATCGCCTCGTCCGGTTTTCGTGGCCTCCAATGTTCGACGCGCCAGAATCAGCGCACTGGCAACCTCGCGTCGATACGGCGGGAACTCTCCCCCAGGGACAATTTCTACCGATTCAACCACCCGCTGATTCCGGTCGAGATAGAGCAGGTCAAACGGAAAAAGCCGCGGTACCGCCGGAATCGCGGAAAGAGGACAAATCCACAGTCCCGATTCCGTGTCCAATCCGAGCCCGCTGACGAGCACCTTCAGAATCTTCAGTGGCTCGTTCACTCCATCGGCAGCAGTCACCTTCGAGCTGAGGAAAATTCCTCGCGCGAGGTTGTAAACGCAAAAGACTCTTGAATCCATAGGGCCACTGTCTTAGGGAAGACGGGGTGCGCCTGCATGCCGGCGTTCGCCTTAAGTTCGCATTCGGTTTCCTGCTCGGAAACCAATCGTAGCAAAGGATTTTCTCAATTTGTAAGGCGAAATTCAACCAGAACCGGCGTAGAATCACGCGGGACGAACATCGATCGAGAGGGATATCGAGCTCTAGATTGACCTAAACAGTTGATTCTAAATAATTAATTATCAGACGAAAACTATCCTGAAGAAAGAGAAGAACCCTTCAAGGATCGGAAAATCTCTCGCCCCCGGACACGAAATGACCTGATTTGGGAGGAGGTGGGAGTCAGCCCGACGCGTCTGGGGTCGCGTCCGGCTGTCCTCGCGGGGGAAAGTTGGCGCTGCGGTGAAGTCGGTTAGAGAACAGTCAGGCGAGTGACTACGGTGCAATAGGGCAGGTGCGTCGTCCTTTTGACATGTTTGTCGCCATCAGCCTGTTCTCGGCATGCCGAGCTCGGGCTTGAGGACTTCCATGAGTTTCTCGACGCGGTTTTTCTGCGCACAAAGCTGCTCGAATGCTCTCAGAATCTTGCGCAGCTCCGTTGAAGCCTCATCGTACGCAAACCGGTAGACGTCTTTATGTACGTTCTCTCTCATAGAAGTTCTCCACGATTGAGAGTCTAGCCACTTATCCCGAATGGGGCATCGCACGATCGTTGTAACAAAAGTACAACTTCCATCGTGTACTTATGCCGCCAGTGGGCGATCTGAAGTGACTCAAATCACAGATAAATGAGTCATATATCTCCTTGGGCAGCGCAGCCGCGCTGCGCGTCTCATCGGACCCGGCCGTTCATCCTCAGTTACCTCCTGCCGGAAGCTCAGTTCACCACCTTCCCTTCCCGGATATGGCGCCAGCACTCCGCCACGCGAAACCCGTCTGAACCATCAATCGGAAGCATGTTGGCCAGTACGCAGCAGACATTGGCCAGGCTGAAGAGTGGAAACCAGGGCTCAATGCCGACTAGAAGCAAATTGACAAACGGGCCGGCCAGCGCGATCAGCAGATTTTGATGGACCGTTCCCGTCTCGCGCACGGTGAAAAAGCCTTTGTTCCACTGGACTCCAACACGTTTCACACGCACGCCCACTGCGGCGGCGGCTGCCAGATGCCCGCATTCGTGCAGGATCATCGCAATGACTCCCAGGGCAAACCCCTGCGCCACAGGTTCAAACAAACGAATCCAGTTGATGTGCATCGGGCCACAGCCCCCCTCACAAAGCTACATCCAATTTCACCGTGGAGGTGTTACCAAGGCGAACGGAATCGCAGAAACGAAAAGGCAATTACTGAATGGGGAATATCCCGATGAGAGTCCATAAACCGAATTGAAATCAGAAAAGCCCCGGCAGAGGGCGGCTGCCGGGGCCCGTATATCTGCAACGCGATATGGCTACTATAGGGTCTATCTACTTTTCCACCCTTATGTGGAATCAGCTAATAGGTCTACGCGCTCAGGAGTTTGTGGTCGAGTGTTTCTTCGGATTGACCTCGATTTCGTTGACCACTTGTTGCACGTTCGGCACCTTCTTGGCGAGATCTTCTGCTTCCTTCTTCTGTTTGGCCGTCTTGACCGATCCCTTCAGCACTAGCGTCCCGTTCTTTGCCGAACCACTGATGCTCTGGTCATTCAAGCTGGCGTGGGCCTTGATCACCGCCTTGAAGTTGTCTTCGATGGCGCTGTCCAGATTCGAAGCCACTGCACCCGCTTCATTGGCGCCCGGAGGCCGGACGCCAATTTCATCGGCGACTGTGTAGTCGGGAGCCGCCTGTTTGGCGACACTTTCAGCTTGGTTCTTCAGATCCTGGGAATCAACATCCCCCTTCAGCGTCATGACGCCCTTGTCGCGGTCTTGTGAAACGCTGACAGCACTGAGATTGTTATTTTTGAGCGAGTCGGTGACCGCTGACTTCTCGTCAGGGTGGGACGGCTTATTACAGCCTGCAACAACCATAACTCCTGCCAGAACGGCCGCGGAGCTACGCAGGAATGTGTGGCGGGACCCTGTAAGTTTCATATATTCCTCTCCTGGTTCAACGTTCAAACGCATATCTCTTACAGCTTCTTGAGATGTGACGCGTGCAAGAGCGGTTGTCCCCCTGCCCATCTAGAAATGCACTTCCGCCTCAAGCAGGTCGCACGCGCTCAAGCACTTGCGATGTGCAAGACGTTAACCTTTTCACGTCCAAGCAGTGCCACCCCTTTCGATTTGGATGCAAATCTCAGATCGGTTTTGAGGCCGTTTCACTTGCTGAAAAGCCTTCGAGCGACCTGTCTTCCCGGGCCGTCACGGGTGACTGTCATCACAGTCCGCACTCGACGGGTGAGAGCAACATATTCCGGGCCTTGAGAGATGTCTTTGGACTCCCGAAGTTGCAGTAGGCCTTGATGTTATTAAGTAAACCTGCCTGGAGACGAAACATTGTGAGCCGGCGAGAGGATTATCGCGGCAAGTGTATGAGCGCTGCGCAAGCACTCAAGTCTGTGCGCTCGGGAGATCGCGTCTGGATTCACCCGAGCTGCGGCACGCCGAAGCCTCTCATTGATGCGCTGGTCGCGCGTGCCTCCGAGGTCATGGATGTGGAACTCGTCCACATGAAAACCCTCGGCAACGCGGAATACACAAAACCCGATTACGAGGGCCACTTCCGGCATCGCGGCTTGTTTCTCGGTGAGAACGTGCGTGAAGCTGTCGTCGCGGGCCGCGCCGATTACACGCCGATCTTTCTCAGCGAGATCGAATCTCTCTTCGAAACGGGATCTCTCCCCCTCAATGTCGTGCTGATGCAGGTGACGCCGCCAGATGCCCATGGATTTGTAAGCCTCAGCACCACGGTCGACTGCACCATGACTGCGGCCAGATGCGCCAAGACCGTTATCGCCGAAGTGAATGATCGCGCACCGCGCACTCATGGCGACACCTCCATCCACGTAAGCCAGATCTCAGCCTTTGTCGAAACGTCGCGGCCGCTGCTTGAGTTGCACTCTGAACCGTTCACAGAGATACATGGGCACGTTGCCCGCAACGTCGCATCCTTAATTCCCGATGGCGCGACGCTGCAAACCGGCATCGGCGCCATCTCCGAAGCCGTGCTGAGCTGTCTCGGCGACAAGCACGATCTTGGCCTTCACACTGAAATGGTTCCCGACGGTGTGGTTGACCTGATGGAAGCGGGCGTCATCAATGGATCGCGCAAATCGCTGCATCGCGGCAAAGCCATGGCAGCATTTGTTCTCGGCACCCAGAAACTTTTCGACTACATCCACGACAATCCGAGCTTCGAGTTTCGATCGATCTCCTACACCAACGATCCATTTGTAGTTGCGCAGAATGATCGCATGGTCGCCATCAATTCCGCGCTGCAGGTGGATCTGACCGGCCAGGTCTGCGCCGATTCGCTGGGCACCAAACCCTACAGCGGCTGCGGTGGCCAAATGGATTTCATTCGCGGTGCAGCCCGCTCCCGGGGAGGCGTTCCAATCATTGCGCTTCCCGCAACAGCCTGCCGAGGAACTGTGTCTCGCATCGTGCCGGTTCTGGAGCCCGGAGCAGGTGTGGTGACGTCGCGCGCAGACGTGCATTACGTCGTCACCGAACATGGAATTGCCTACCTGCACGGAAAGACGCTACGTGAACGCGCTGAAGCGCTGATCGGCATCGCTAATCCGCGTTTTCAGCAGGAGCTTCAGGACTTCGCGCTGCGCGCGCACTACCTGGAGCGCAAGACCGCCACCTACGCGTGAGGCAGCCATCAGCATGAGGAGTGAACTATGACCTTCACCGAAGATTCGAATACCGGCAAACGAGATCGGGGTCTCTTGCGCGTCGATGTGAACGAGTGCAAGGGATGCGGATTGTGTATCGAGGCATGTCCCCCAAAGGCGATTCATTTAAGCGACGACATGAATCATTACGGCTACCGCACTGCGACCTATAACGGCGCTGGATGTACCGGTTGCGGAATCTGCTTTTTTGCTTGCCCTGAGCCTGGCGCGGTCACGGTTCTGCGTCTACGCCGGCGCGCCGCAATTCAACTGGAGGAGGTTGTGGCATGCGCAAGCAACTGATGAAGGGGAATGAAGCGATTGTGAAGAGCGCAATTCTTGCCGGGTGCCCCGCCTTCTATGGGTATCCGATCACGCCGGCAAGCGAGATCACCGAAGCCGCCGCGCTCTACATGCCGCGGGCCGGCGGTGTCTTTCTGCAGGCCGAGAGTGAAGTGGCCGCCATCAACATGCTCTATGGCGCATCGTCAGCTGGTATTCGCTGCATGACAGCATCGAGCGGCCCGGGCATCAGCCTGATGCAGGAAGGGATCAGCTACATGGCCGGCGCCGAGCTTCCCTGCGTAATCGCCGACATCACGCGCGGCGGACCCGGCCTCGGCAATATCGCATCGGAACAGAGCGATTATCACCAGGTGGTGAAAGGCGGGGGCAACGGCAACTACCGCACCCTCGTGCTCGCACCTCACTCCGTACAAGAGATGGCCGGTCTGACCACACTTGCCTTTGAACTCGCCGATCGGTATCGCAATCCCGTTGTTATCCTTGCCGACGGCTTCGTTGGTCAGATGATGGAGCCCGTCGAATTTGAGGAAACGGCTATTCTGCCGCAACTGCCGGAATGGGCTGTTGCCGGAACCGCCGAATCGCGCGCCAACATGATCACCTCGCTGCACATGGGTATCGACGATCTGGAAGCACACGTGATCGCGCTCGAAGCCAAGTACCGCCAGGCGGAGCAGCGCGAAACGCGGGCGGAACACTGGTACACCGAAAACGCTGAGATCGTGCTAGTCGGGTATGGCATTGTCGGGCGCATCCTCAAAGCCGTGACGACCGAAGCCCGCGCGATGGGAATCAAAGTCGGTTTGTTGCGGCCGATCACCCTGTATCCCTTCCCGGTCGTCGATTTCCAGCGTCTCGCTGAAGCGAGCGCATTCGTTTGTGGTGGTCGAAATGAGCAATGGCCAGTTGGTCGATGACGTTCGGTTGGCGCTGAATGGCAAGCGGCCCGTCGAGTTTCTCAATCGCATGGGCGGCAATGTCCCTTCACATGAAGATGTATTGAAGTTTGTTCTGGCTGTCGCAGAGAAGGAGCAGATGGCCCATGTCTAATTTGCTGGAATCAGACTACGAAGTCGTGCAATCAAAGGCGAAGGTTTTCTACCAGACCTATGAGCGCAAAGAAGAGCTGCAGCACCAGACGCACTATTGTCCCGGCTGCGGACACGGTATTGCGCACAAGATGCTGGCCCGGGCCATCGACGAACTCGGCATCCAGAACCGGACCATATTGATCAGTCCCGTCGGCTGCTCGGTATTCGCCTACCACTACTTTGACGTGGGCAACATCCAGGCAGCGCATGGCCGTGCGCCGGCGGTTGCCACTGCGGTCAAGCGAAGCCATCCCCACAGCATCGTCATCAGCTATCAGGGCGACGGCGATTTGTCCGCGATCGGCTCGGCAGAGATTCTGCACGCCGCCAATCGCGGTGAAAACATCACGGTGATTTTCCTAAACAACGGCATCTACAGCATGACCGGCGGGCAGGTGGCGCCGACCACGTTGCTCGGGCAGAAGAGCACCACGACCCCGCTCGGCCGCAGCGTCGCGAATGAAGGCTATCCGCTACGCATGAGTGAATTGCTTGCGACCCTCGACGCTCCTGTCTACATCGAGCGCGTTGGCCTCGGCGACAACAAGCAGCTTGTGCAAGCTGCACGCGCCATCAAGAAGGCAGTCGACAACCAGGTGCAGGGGCTTGGCTTTTCGCTGATCGAGGTGCTGGCGCCCTGCCCGACGATCTGGAAGATGTCGCCCGTCGATGCACAACACTGGGTCCGCGAGGTCATGGAGAAGACCTATCCGCTCGGTGTGGTTTGCGACCGCACAAAGGAACGGCAACCCCGTGCTATAGCGGATCAAGCACCAGGGCTTCAAGAGATTCCAGCACTGCTGGGAATCGTGCATGATGACCATCCTGACGTTCCGCCGGCATGTCGCGAAATCGATGATGTCGATCTGCACGTGCGGGTCGCGGGATTTGGAGGCCAGGGCGTATTGCTGCTCGGCGAAGTCCTGGCGGAAGCGGGTTTAGACGCCGGGCTAGAGGTCTCGTGGCTGCCATCCTATGGTCCGGAGATGCGCTCGGGAACGTCGAATTGCCACGTTCGCGTCTCGAAGAACCCGATCGATTCCCCCCTCGTGACGATCCCCAATTTTCTCGTCGCGATGAACGAGCCGTCCTTGCGGAAGTTTGACCTGAGCGTGAAGCCCGGCGGCTGGGTTATTTACAACGGCGAAGTTTTCCCGGCGGACTGCGAGCGGAGCGACGTCAACGTTCTGGCGCTGAACTTTACGCGCGCCGCCGATGAGCTGGGCGATGCGCGCGCCGCCAACATGGTGATGCTGGGAGCGCTGCTTGAAATCGCGGGCAGCTACCACAGCCGAGCATCGACGCTGCTCTGCGCCGTCTGGTCAAGGCAGAACGGTGGTATCACCTGGATCAGCTTGCACTGGCCCGGGGCCGTGAGCTTTACCGCGAATCGCGCAACAAAGAGGTTGCACAATGAAAGGGACCGCCGATCCGAATCTGATTGTGTTTTTCAATGGCAAATACATGCCGCTGCGCGATGCGCAGGTCAATATCCTTACCCACGCTCTGCACTACGGTACCGGCGTTTTTGAAGGCGTCCGCGCACATTGGGTTCCCACCGAAGACGAACTGTTCATCCTGCGCGCCCCTGAACACTACGAACGCTGGAAGAAAAACTGCGGCATCCTGCGCATTCACGTTCCCGCCACTGTGCCGGAGCTTTGCGCCATCACCGTCGAATTGATGCGTCGCAACACGTTTCGCACCAACGTCTACGTCCGGCCGTTGGCCTACAAGTCGGCCGAACGCATCGGCGTCAGCACCGACGATCAGGATGCGTTTGCCCTCGTGGCCCTTCCCTTCGGCGAGTATTTGCAGAGTGATAAGGGGCTGCATGCAGGCGTAAGCTCCTGGCGTCGGATCGAAGACAATGCGATTCCGGCTCGCGCCAAAATCTGCGGCGCCTATGTGAACAGCGCACTCGCCAGCGACGACGCACGGCAGGCAGGCTTCGACGAAGCCATCTTCCTCAACGAAAACGGACACGTCGCCGAAGGCGCCACTTGCAACATCTTCATGGTGCGCGACGGCAAACTGATCACGCCGTCTGTAACGGAGAACGCCCTCGAAGGCATCACGCGGCATTGCATCACGGAACTTGCCGTTCGTGAAATGGGGCTGCACGTCATCGAACGATCGATCGACCGCAGCGAACTTTATGTATGTGACGAACTCTTCTTTACAGGCACGGCCGTTGGCGTCGCACCCATCGTGCGCGTCGATCATCGCCCCGTGAAAAACGGAACCATCGGAGCGGTTACGCAGGAAATACAAAGGTTGTATTTCGATGCAACCCGCGGACACCTGCAGGCTTACTGGAACTGGCTTACCCCGGTGTACCAATCACGGATGAGGCACGAGCAGGAATTAGCCTCGACCGTTGAAGCAATGTAGTGCAGGGCCGGGGCGCAGAGTACGGTGTCGCTCTACTACTATCTACAGGTTCTGAAGCGTGTGTTTACGATGCCGGCGGTGGACGAGACGCCGTTGAATGCGAACACGGTGACAATGGGAGTGCTGGTAGTAGTTGCGCTCGCTGTGGAGATTCTGGGGTGCCTGCGGAACAGTTGCGGACGTGGATGGCCGGATTCCACGATCGAATTGTGAGCCATCTCACCCGCTTCACCTACCCCCTATCTTATGGGGCCCTTTTTGACAAACTCTCTCGATTCAATGGCTTGCCGACAGGGGGCATCGCCAGGTATCTTCCGATGAAAGGGCTATGGCCGTAGACTCCTCTTATCGACTGAACTTAGCTGAGCTTGGCAATCGGTTTTCATCTTTTTCAGCCAAGAGCGGTGGTCAATAGAGCGGCAATGGAACCGGCCTTTTGACTCAACCTCATTGTGCGCCAACGGCGAGGAATTACCTGCAAAATAGCCGGAACAATCTATTCGTTTCGAATGAGTGGGTTAGAAGAAATGTTTTCCAAGAGAGGCCCTGACATTTTTTGGGAACGTACGAGAGAGGCTTGGACAAAGGAAAATAGTCTAGATTGACAAATCCGTGGTCAGGTGTTACGCGCGGCAGATCTGGGGGTTGTGAACTGGCGAGTATCTTCGAATCGATGGTCGCGGCGATTTTTGCCAATCGACGGTACGAATCCAGGCGAGCTTCGTGGTCCCAGGTATCGGTGACCGCGACGATCTCGTCGGCGCCGGTTTCGGCGACGAGCTTTTCAAGGCCGGCCTTGACGGTGTTTTCAGAACCGACAATGGCAGCGCTCAGCCTGCTTTCGACCGCCGCTTTCTCGATAGCATTCCACGGATGATCGATAGCATCGAGGGAATCGACCGGCGGCAGAAGTTCAACCGGTTGATTGCGAATGAGTCGCAGGAAACGCTGCTGCGGCGTGGTGAAGAGCCGTCGAGCTGTGGCATCCGTGTCGGATGCGATGACCTGAACGCCGATCATGAGCCATGGCTGCCGCAATGTCTCACTGGGCCGGAAGAGGCTACGGTAAAGATGCGATGCATGCAACAGCATGTCGGGGGCAAAGTGAGCGGCGAAGGCAAACGGAAGCCCAAGAGACGCAGCAAGGCGCGCACTGAAGTCGCTTGAGCCCAGCAGCGTGATGGGAACGCGGCTTCCCTGTCCGGGAATCGCCCTGACCGCCTGGCCGGGAATGGCGGGGCCGAGATACGCACGCAACTCCGCGAGCAATTCAGGAAAATCGTCGCCGGATTGCCCCAGGTCACGTCGCAGCGCACGCATGGTGTGAAAGTCGCCTCCGGGCGCGCGTCCCAATCCCAGATCGATGCGGTCTGGATAGAGCGCCTCAAGCGTACCGAACTGCTCGGCGACCACCAAGGGTGCGTGATTGGGCAGCATGATACCGCCGCTCCCGACGCGCAAGGTGTTGGTGGCGGCGGCCACATGGCCAATAAGGACGGCGGTTGCGGAGCATGCGAGCCCTTCAATGGAGTGGTGTTCGGCGAGCCAGAAGCGGCGGTAACCCCACTGCTCCACATGTTGCGCGAGGTTCACGGACCGGGCAATCGCAGTCCCGGCGGCTTCCCCAGGATGCATCGCAACGAGATCAAGTACTGAAAGCGGCAAACTCATCAATCAGTTAGATGAAACAGAGGCCACGGCGATTCACCACGCCGGAAGCCGCGGGCGGAGGCATCCACAGACGTCTGCCGCAGAAGCCGGTCCCAAAGCCGGAATTCGATCATGGCTGAATTCGAGTCGAATTCAGAGCAATCACCGCTAACATTAAGAAATGTAAAGCGGGGCACGACGCGCTTACGGTATGCGAGACTTAGGAGCCGTAGGGGTGTGTGCAGTGCCGGCAGCAGTTGACATGAAGCAGATGGAAAGCGCGGAAAGGCAGAGGCAGCTCTCGTTGTTGCTGGTCGACGACGATGTTGAGTTGTGCGGCATGATGCGGGAGTTTTTCACGCAGGAAGGGCACCGCCTTGACTGCGCGTACAACGGCCGCGAAGGCCTGACGGCCGCGTTAAACGGCGCATACGACCTTGTAATTCTGGATGTGATGTTGCCGGTGATCGACGGATTTGAACTCTTGCAGCGGCTGAGGCGGCGCAAGGATCTGCCGGTCATCATGTTGACGGCGCGAGTGCAGCAGCAGGACCGGATTCGCGGCCTCGACTCCGGCGCTGACGATTATCTGCCCAAGCCCTTCGATCCCGATGAATTGCTGGCGCGGGTGCGCGCCGTGTTGCGACGATCCGAGTCGCTGACGCGCGCAGAAGCCGACGACCTGGTGATCGGCAACATTCGCGTGAACCCGACAACGCGCGAGGCGTGGCTCGACGATGTGCTGCTGGAGCTGACCGCGATGGAGTTCGACCTGCTCGAGATGCTGATGCGCGCGGCAGGACGCGTGGTTTCGCGAGACGAAATAACGGCGGCGCTCTTCGAGCGGGAAGCGACGCCCTATGACCGCTTTCTCGATGTGCACATCAGCCATCTGCGCAAGAAGCTCGAAGGCGGTCGCAGCCTGATCAGAACAGTACGTGGGGTGGGATATGTCTTCACCGGCGCAGCCTAGAGTCCTGCTGAGGCAGTCGCTCTACATCTGGGTACTGCTCGCGATGGTGGGGATCCTGTCGCTTTCGTACGTGGCATTCCGCGCGATCTCAGAGCAGATGCAGACGCAAAAGATCGATCCGGTTTACGACCGCTTCGACGAGATGCAACTGGAGAGTGCGCGCAACATTCTGCAGAGCAGCGGCGAGCCGGCTGTCAAGAATTACCTCGATAGCCTGAATCGCATCTTCGGAGGCTCGCACTATCTGCTGGATGCGCATGGCAGGGACATGGTCTCCGGTTCAGATCGGTCCGCAATGTTGCCTGCGACCGCCCGCGGTGAAATCGCGCACCAGCGGTCCTCACGAACACTGGGAGATCACCCACCGGTCGCAGGATGGCGAATTCTGGTTTGCCGCCGAAGGGCCAGAGCCGTCCGCCGCGCATCTGGTCGTTTCTTCCCTACTACTTTCTCGTGATCGGCGCGACCGGAATCCTGTGCTGGATTGCGGCGGCGGGCGTGATCTCGCCGATTCGCAAGGTCGCAACGAGCATTGCTTTGTTCGGTCAGGGCAACCTTAGCGTGCGCGTGGAGACGGACCGCGATGACGAGATCGGGCAGCTGGGGCGTTCGTTCAACGAAATGGCCGAGCGGCTGGAGAGGCTGATCGTGAGTGAGCGCCGCCTGCTGGGCGATATTTCGCATGAGCTGCGATCGCCGCTGGCGCGGCTGAAGTTTGCGATGAAACTGGCGCGCACCAATTCGGATTCGACCGCGGCCCTGGAACGGATCGAGCGCGACGTGGACCGGATCGCATCCCTGGTTGCGGACATCGTGGAGATCAATGTTGTGGAGGATGATCCGGCGCTTCAGGACGCGCGCGAAATCTGCGTGCGCGACATCATTGAGGAGGTGGTGCGCGACTGCGGCGTGGAGGCGGAGATTCGCGGCTGCCGCATCGAGGTGCGCGGGAACGTATGCGGTCAGGTGCACGGCAATCCTGAACTGCTGCGCCGCGCCGTGGAGAACGTGCTGCGCAACGGAATCCGGTATTCGCCGGAAAAGTCGCCCATCGAGCTCAATCTCAGCGAGAATGCCGACCAGGCTATCATTGCCATTCGCGATTACGGCCCGGGAGTCCCCGATGAGGCGCTGACGCGGATTTTCGATCCCTTCTTTCGCGTCGAAGAAGCGCGCAACACAAACGGAGGCGGATCAGGTCTGGGTCTTTCGATCGCGAAACGCGCGGTGCACGTGCATCGTGGATCGATCGTGGCGGAAAATGCAACCCCAGGGTTGCGTGTCACCATCACGATTCCGCTCACGCGCGTAAAAGCCATAAAGACGGCATAAAGAATTTGCTTCGAGTGCACTCCAGCAGCAGGAATTCTGTTCACCAATTTCCCTGTATTGAGATTTTGACAAGGGCACGGGTACGTTCTGTTTTCAGCGATTTACGCTACGAATAGAACCACGCGGTGCAATGCGCATCAGAGCGGAAGTGCGTTGCTCCGAGATCCTCTTAACGTTTCTTAAGCTTAAAAAGCTTGCAAGTGGTGTTCACTGTCGACAGTGCCTCACTTCATCCTCAAATTCATCGAGGCATCCGAGGAGAACATCATGAAGCGTTTGTTTGGATACGCACTTATGCTCGCACTCACAGCTGCCCCGGCGTTCGCTGCCAAGAATTCACAATCGTTGAATTTCGCATCGCCAGTGAAGGTGGGCGCAACCGAAATTCCCGCAGGCGACTGCAAGGTCACCTGGACCGGCACGGGAGATAACGTTCAAGTCACGATCGCGGAAAACGGCAAGACACTCACCATCCCGGCAAAGCTCGTGGCCGAGAAGCATCCCACAAGGGATACATCGTCAGCCGCGAGGGCGGATCTGATCAGTTGCAGACGATCCAGTTCAGCGAAGTCAGCCTGCAGCTCGAAGGCGCGACCGCTTCCGGCCGGTAAGATCGCGGCTCCAACCGAGAGTCAGAACCAAGCCTGACACTTCGTTCGAGTTTTGTTCATTCACTCCCGTGACTGGACTCTCCAATCCCCTTCCGGCTCGTCCGGAAGGGGAACTCTTTTTGAATCAGCGGCTTTCTGCTTTCGAGCCTGAACTGAGTCAGGCCGAACCGGCCACGCCGGTTTGGCCTCAGAGACGCTTCGAGGTATACTGGAAATTCGGCAAGCTGAAGGGTGAGTGTGTCTTCATTCGCCCCTTCGCCCGTCTGAGAGCTGACTTACAGATCAGGACGGATGAGAGCTGTTCCAAGCGGTTCAGGGAGCAGTTCGGGCTGGCGCGGAAACTCAGACAAGTCTGGAGCAAATGAGATGGCACAGGTATGTGATATTTGCGGCAAAGGGCCGCAGTTTGGCAACAACATTTCTCACGCGCACAACGTGACCAAGCGCCGCTGGAACGTGAATCTGCAGGCAGTCAAGGCGCTGGTCAACGGCAATCCGAAGCGCATCCGCGTGTGCACCAGCTGCATCAAGAGCGGCAAGATCGCCAAGGCGTAAAGCGCGGCAGTTCGCCGGCCGCATTTGCGCCGGAGAATTGAATCAGCATTCGTGGCTCGAAAACCCCGTCCTTCGCAGGACGGGGTTTTGTTGTGCCCGAAATAATCGCTATGCGCGGCCGTTTTGCGCGGCGCCGGTTAGCCAGCGGATTCTCCCAGGGAAAGGCTGCGGCATCGAGCCCCTGCGGCGACCAGCGATCACGATGGCCTTGGCCAGCTTGCCCAGCGTCTTTTCAGCTTCGTTGTCGCCGGTCCAGCGCTGATCGGCGTTGTCCCAGGTAAAGCCCGCGATCACCACCGGGCCGTATTTTGTAGAAATGAGGGCAACATCGTTGCGCACCTGGTTGAGCGCGCCGGTCTTGTTGCCGATGGCCGAGCCGGTTCGCTGGTGTCGAGCGTTTCAAGATAGCGCGGCAGGCTGTCGCGATCCTGCTGGCTGCGCAGCATGTGCAGAATGGCGCCGCAGATCGGTCCGTCGCCGGCAGAGCGGCGGCAGCATCGTCCAGACCCAGATGGCAGGTCGCGATGCGCTCCATGATCGAGGCCATCTCGCGCGCCGTGGTTTTGCCCAGGCCGAATTTCGGCTGGTCGGGCGGCATGGGCTCGGTGCCGGCACGTAGACCTTTTTGTAGAGCGCCGTCTGGTGAGTCCGGCGGCGCGCAGCGTTTCGTTGATGTGCGCAAGGCCCGAGCGGTCGATGGCCACGTTGGTCGCCGTATTATCGCTAAGCACGACCATCAGGTGAGCACGTCGCCAAGAGTGAGTGCGAGGGGCGCGGTGAGTTGGCCGAGCACGCCGGAACCCTCGCACCTGATTCGCTTTGGTGAGCATAAGCCGTTCATCCAGCGTGGCCTGGCCGGCGCGAATTTGCTCGGCAGCGTCGAGCAGGATTCCCATCTTGATCACCGAAGCCGTCTGCACTGGCTCATCGGGCATCAGCGAAGCGGTCTGGCCGGTCCGAAGATTGTGCGCGTAAAGTGCGACCTGGCCGTGATGAGCGGCGGCAATGGATTTGATCTTGCGGGTCGAGTTGGGTGTCCTCCTGAGCGGCGACAGGAAACACACAGAAGAGTCCGAAAATCCAACCGGCGATCGCAATGCCGCGCCTGAAATCAGTCATGCGGTTCAGGGTAACGCATCCGGTCGCCTGAACGTGGACGCCCTGTCCCAGCGGAGCAAAGGTGAGAACCTTGAACCTACCTCCGGCGTCATCCTGAGCACCGCAAGCTTGGGCCCCGCGCAGTGGGGTAAGCGGCGCGAAGGATCTGCTTTTGCTTTTGTTCTGCGTCAGCGCACGATTCTACGCAGCAAGAAGAGGCCGGCTTCAGCCTGACAACAGCGCCCGCAAGCCCGACGCGGCCAAGTACACTGAACACTCCGCCCATGCCTCCAGTCATTCAAGTCTCCGGCGTCCGCAAGACCTACGGCAAAACCGTGGCCGTCGACGAAGCTTCGTTCGAAGTCTTCGAAGGCGAGATCTTCGGCCTGATCGGGCCCAACGGCGCGGGCAAGACGACCACGATGGAGTGCATCGAGGGCATGCGCAAACCCGACTCGCGGCACCATCGCCGTGCTCGGCCTCGATCCCTTCCGCCAGGTCTACAAACTGCAGGACCGCATCGGCGTTCAGCTCCAGCAGGCGCAGTTGCAGAAGCGCATCAAGGTCTGGGAGGCAGTCGATCTCTGGGCGTCGCTCTATCGAAAGCGAGCCGTCGAGGCGAACGCGACTGCTCGAGCAACTCGGCCTCACCGAGAAGCGCAACGCCTGGTTCATGAATCTCTCCGGCGGCCAGAAGCAGCGCCTGTTTATCGCGCTGGCGCTCATCAACGATCCGGAAGTCGTGTTCCTCGACGAGCTCACCACCGGCCTCGATCCGCAGGCGCGCCACGCAATCTGGGACCTGGTGCGCGGCATTCGCGAGCGCGGCAAGACCGTCTTCCTCACCACTCATCTGATGGAGGAGGCCGAGCGCTTCTGCGACCGCGTCGCCATCATGGAGCACGGCCGCATCATCGACATCGACACGCCGGCAAGCCTCGTCGCACCGCCATTGCCCCGAGCGCACCGTCGTTCTCGCCACCGACGACCCGGCCGCCGGTGATCACTTTCAAGCGATTCCGGGAGTCGAGTCGGTGACTCGCGCCGGCAAGCGATTCACCATTCGCGGCCGCGGCGACGACCTGGTCACCGAGGTCATTCATTGCCTCTCGGAAAACCGCATTCGGGTTACCGATTTCCGCACCATACTCCCCAACCTTGAGGACGTCTTTCTCAAGCTCACCGGCCGCTCCATTCGCGAATAGGAACGACCATGATGCTGCGTGGACTCTGGAAACTGACCTGGATCGAGATCAAGGTCTTCATGCGCGAACCGCTGGGCGCATTCGGCACCATCGGGTTCCGGTGTTGATCTTCATTGTGCTGGGCCGCGTGGCCAACGTCAGATTCCGCGGCCAACTTCAGCCTCAGCTGCCAATGGCACTTCCGCGCGGCGATGTTCCAGTTCTGGTGCCCTCCTGATCGCCATCAGCGCGGTGCTTTCGCTGGTCACCATCATCTCCATCTACCGCGAGGGCGGCATCCTCAAGCGGCTTCGCGCCACGCCGCTGCGTCCGCAGACCATCCTCACCGCGCACGTGATCGTCAAGCTGCTGCTCACCGCGACAACGCTGGCCCTGATGTTTCTGGCGCGGCAAGCGCTACTTCCCGCCGGGCGCCCATGTCCCATGGTTCTCGTTCACGATCGCCCTGCTGATCAGCACCTGGAGCATTCTGTCCATCGGCTTTCTCATCGCCAGCATCGTTCCCACCGCACGCTTCGCGCAACCCATCGGCGCCGTCATTCTCTACCCCATGCTCGCTCTTTCCGGCCTGTTTGTCCGCGTTGACTATCTGCCGCCGGTGTTGCGGGCGATCGCGCACGTTCTGCCATTGACTTACGCCGTGAGCCTGCTTGAAGGGATCTGGAGCGGAGACGGGTGGATTGCGCACATGGGTGATGTCGCTGCGCTGGCAGGGTTGTTTCTCATCTTCACGGCCATCTCAGCAAAGATATTTCGCTGGGAATAACGTTGCTGACGATCGGCGGCTCTTCGGGCGACTCGCAATGGAACACCACACCGACTCGCCCTTTTATTGCGGATCGCCTTCACGGGTGAAGGTCAAGGAAGCCGAGTTGATGCAGTAGCGCAGGCCGGTAGGACGCGGCCCGTCGGGGAAGACGTGGCCAAGATGGCCGCCGCAACGCGCGCAAGTGACCTCGACGCGACGCATGCCGAAGGTATTGTCTTCGTGCTCGTTGATAACCTTCGAGTCGGCGGGGATGACGAAGCTGGGCCAGCCACAACCGGAGTCAAATTTAGCGCCGGAGAGAAAGAGCAGCTCGCCGCAGCCCGCGCAATGGTAGTTGCCGGTTTCGTGGTTCTCAGTGAGAGCGCCGGTGTAGGGACGTTCGGTGCCTTTTTCGCGCAGCACATGGTATTGCTCTGGTGTGAGTTTCTCGCGCCACTCCGCATCGGTGAGCGCGACTTTCGCGGGCGTGCCGGACTCTTTGGGTGTGGTGCTCATGGAGACCTCCAATGGGGACTTATTGGATGCTTTTGCGCCTCGCCTCGATGCGTCAGCCGATTTCGGCAATCAGCTCGATCTCGACCAGAGCGTCCTTGGGAAGCCGCGCCGCCTCGATGGTAGTCCGGGCGGGTGCGACGACGCCTTGCGGCGCAAGGTACTCGGCGTAGACCGCGTTCATGGCGGCGAAGTCATTCATGTCTTTGAGGTAGACGTTGGCCTTGACGACGCGGTCAAGGGTGGTGCCTGCGGCTTCGAGAACGGCTTTCAGGTTCTCGAGCGTACGCCGCGTCTGGTCGGAGATTCCGCCGGAGATGAGCTGCTGGGTTGAAGGATCGAGAGCGGCCTGTCCGGCAGTGAAGACAAGGTTGCCGCAGCGAATTCCCTGCGAGTAAGGTCCGACCGCCTTGGGCGCCGACGAGGTGGAGACTATGGTTTTGCTCATAGAGCAATTTTAAGGGGCGGGATTGCCTGCGGTCTCGCGGAATCAACAGGGCGAGACCCGCAAGCGGCAGATCCGCGAAAAAGTCAGCGCCAAGCTGCAAGTAGCCCGCCGACGATGAACAGGCCCACCAGCCAATAGCCCCCATTGATGGCGAAAAGCTTGAAGGGCCGTCTCTCGTAGATACCCTGGGGCAGATTCGGCGCGGCGATGAATCCGATCCATAGGAGAACGCCCAGGACGCCACCATTTGCGAAACCGAATGCGCTTGTGGCGAAACCGAATGCGTTGGCCCAGATAATGATGTGCGCGAGGATGAACGACAACACGAGATCACCAATGAAAGAGGCGACCATGCCCAGGATCAGGCCGCTCTGCTTGCCTTCGCCTTTCTTGATGCCGAGAAGTTCCATCCATGGCTTGGCGAAGAGAGCCGGCGAATACCAGATTGCTCCCAGAACCCACAGGATGACCGCGGAAACCAGGACCGCAAGGTAGTTCAAAGTCTGAAGGTGGATCATGGAAATCCTTCCGCAGGCGCAATGCACCTGAGTTCACAGCACAATCAGTTGAGTTTTGATTGCGGATAAGACTCTGGCCCTGACGGAAACAGGTGTCAAGGAGAAAACTGGTGCAGGAACGCGGATAGCTACGTTGAGACAGATACGCGGCATCATTCAGGCGTCTTTACGCCCGCCTTCAGCATGACGACGGCTTTGGAAATGCGCGCCTGGCGCGTCTCTTCTTTCTTCGCTTCCGTGATCCAGCGGCAATACTCTTTGCGGTGGGTGAAGCTCAACTTCTCAAATGCCTGGAGCACTCCTTCGTTCTTCATCAACGTCGCAAACTCAGGCGGCACCTCGACGGTACGAACGGAGTCATCGCGATGAAGAATCACAACAACCGTATTGCCGGGCTGTTTTCCGATCTCCTTGAGGATGCTCTTTACGACGGGCAGCATGTGCAGGGGCGCCCCATACTTCACAAGCGCTCCCGCATAGGGCACGCCATCGAATGTCGCCTGCACACGGATCTGGCCGCGCGTGCCGAACTCTTCCTGGTATCGAAGGGGAAGTAGACGAATCCATGACCGTGATCCGTCGGTTCGATCTTCGCTTTGAATTTGTATTCCTTCATGCGGCCGACCTCGCACCTGCCGGAATGCGCAATCAAATTTGGCACAGGAATGTCAGTGCTCGCAATATGAATGAGCGGAATGTGCCAGAAACACGCATCCCATCCAGCCGGAGACAGCGTAGATGGGATGGAGAACGCTTCGAGAATCTCTGCCGGTCGCTAGACCAGCTTGGCGTCGAGGGTGACTTCCGTATTGTTGGCGAACAGCTTCGAGATCGGGCAGCCTGCCTTGGCATCCGCGGCAGCCTTGTCGAAGGCCTCCTTCGATCGCGCCGGGAACACTGGCTGTCGTGGTCAGCGCGATTTTGGTGACAGCGAAACCACCTTCGACCTTGGCCAAGGTTACAGCCGCGTTGGTCTCGATCTTGGTGGGGGTCAGGCCTGCTCCGCCGAGTTGCGCGCCAAGGGCCATCGAGAAGCAGCTTGCATGCGCCGCTGCGATCAGCTCTTCGGGGTGGTGCCACTGGCAGCGCCTTCAAACCGCGTTGCAAACGAATAGTTGGCGTCCTTCAGCACGCCGGTTGCTGTGGAAATCGTGCCCTTGCCTTCCTTCAATGAACCTGTCCAAACCGCACTTGCCTTGCTAGCCATAGATATTCTCCTTTGGGGATTCTGGATCGATTGATCGCTGGACCGATTGATCTCTGTTCTGGGGGTGCGCCGCCTTAAGAAGTGCCATGACGGCGTAACGGATTTGATTCTTCGGGCGCCCGCCGCAATGCGACGTGAGTCGGGCCCACATACCCATGCTAATCTCTCACCCATGCTCCCCAACAGACCCCACGTCTTCGATGGTGAAATTGTGTCTAATTTTTCACAAAGTGGTGCGGTTTGCGCCGCCGGCGTTGAGACTGCCGAAGAACCGGCTGTCGACCACCATTGCCAGATCTGCCCCACCTGTTCCCACCGGCTGACAGGACACAAGTGCAAGCTGGTATGCACCCACTGCGGCTATTACCTGAGCTGTGCGGACTACTACTGATTCACAAAGTCCCGGTAGCCCTCACCAGAGCAACGCCCTTCCGGGCCCCCGCCGAAGCAGTGCCCACCCGACAAGTGCCCCCAGCAGTGTCATTCTGAGAGAACGGGGCCCCAAACGTTCTTCCGTTTGGGGGTGGTGAGCGAAGAATCTGCTTTCCTTAATCCGCGCTGTCATTCTGAGCGAAAGGGGCCCCAAACGCTTTCAGTTTGGGGGTGGTGAGCGAAGAATCTGCTTTTGTTTTCCCTTCCCCCCATCACATCAGTGTCCTTCTCAATCCCGCCAAAACTTCTCTTCCTTCCCTGCCTGTAGCCACGAAAAACTGGCCCCGTGGTTTGACTCGATTCTGAACCCCAGCTATATTTACCCCATGGAGCATGTTTTCACCCCTGCCGTGAGCGTTGCGTGTTGTTGCACGCTCGACCGGCCGTGTGGGTGATTCAGGCTCGATTCATTCGGTTTCACCATCCGGCCGCATTCAGCACATATCGCTGATGCGGCTTTTGTGTTTCTGGGGAACTAATTTCAATCGCGCGTTTTGCGCCAGAGCTCGATGAATTCTGCTTCTCTCAATTCGCGTCTCCACGCCACCGCCTCCCGGCGGACTGGTTGTTGTTGTAGCCGCTGACGCATTTCCCGTCCCCCAATTTATCCGCGAATCCTCAGCTTCAGGCTGACGAGCGCAATCTTTCCCCGGCCTTCACGAAATAAAGGCCAATATCCATCGCAATTCTTCAGGAGATCCCGTGACACTGGCATCCCGCTTCTCACGTATTCTTTCCATCGCACTCTTCGCATCGGCCCTGGTCGCGCAGGCCCAAGTGGTCGGCGGCACCATCGGCGGCACGGTTCACGACATCAGCGGCGCAACCGTTTCCAACGCCACCGTCACTCGTTCGCCAGGCAGAAACCGGCGCGACGCGCACCCTGACCACGGACACCGAAGGCCGCTTCTTCGCGCCATCCGTCCCCGTGGGCGCCTACACTGTCGCCGTACAACACGAAGGATTCGCACCACAAAAGCAGACCGGCATCTCGCTCACGATTGGGCAAAGCCTTCAGCTCAACTTTGTTCTCGGTGTTGCCACCGTCGAGCAAGCCGTTGAAGTCGACGCTTCCGATCAGGGTGTGAACACCACGACGCAGCAAACCGCCGGCCTCGTCGATGAGCGCCAGGTAAAAGAGCTTCCCCTGAACGGCCGCAGCTACGACGAATTGCTCACGCTCAACCCAGCCACCGTAAACTACACCAACGAGCGCTCCGGCGGCACAGGTACGTCGAATTCGTCAGTCGGCAACATGTTCGCTGTCAGCGGCCGCCGCCCCCAGGACAATCTCTTCCTACTAAACGGCATCGAATACACCGGCTCCTCGCTCATCAACGTAACGCCCGGTGGAACCAGCGGCCAGTTGCTTGGCGTCGATGCGGTGCGCGAGTTCAACGTAGCGACGGACACGTACGGCGCCACCTACGGTAAACGCGACGGCGCGCAGGTCAGCATCGTCACCACGTCGGGCACGAATAAACTGCACGGCACCGCATTCGAATTCATCCGCAACAGCGCACTCGATGCGCGGAATTATTTTGACCAAGGCACGATTCCCGAATTTCAGCGCAATCAATTCGGCGGCTCGCTGGGCGGCCCCATTCGCGCCAACAAGCTCTTCCTCTTCGGCAACTACGAAGGTTTCCGCCAGAACTGGGGCCTGAGCGCCGTCACTCTCGTACCGGACAATCAAGCGCGCCTGGGCTATCTGCCGGACTCTTCGGGACAGGAGCAGTACGTCGGCGTCAATCCTGCCGTCGCGCCTCTGCTCGCGTTGTGGCCCGCGCAGAATGGCCCGGAATTAGGCGGCGGAATCGGGGAAGCCTTCAGCCATCCCCCGCAACACATTCGGGAAGACTTCGGCACGACGCGCTTTGACGACAACCTCGGCGGCAAGGATCTGCTCTTCGCCGTCTACACCGTTGACGACAGCATCGCGAACACACCATCGCAGAATCCGCTGAGCCTGATTGACGAGAGTCTGCGCGAGCAGGTGGTAAGCGTGCAGGAACAACACGTCTTTTCCCCGGCATTGCTGAACACCGCTCGCTTCGGCTATTCGCGCGCCAGTTATTTCTTTACTGGCTACAGTCCCGTTTCCATTCCCGGATGGGTCGCCGGCCAGCCCATCGGCGCGATTGTGATCAGCGGTAGCACCGCCTCCAACGGCGCATCGCAAATAAGCCAGGCGGGACTGAACGTAGGCAGTAACAACGCCGCAACGCGCAACCTGTTCACCTGGGACGATCACGTCTACTGGTCCCACGGCCGTCACCAGATCGAGGTCGGTCTGTGGCTGCAGAGAATTCAGTCGAACGATTTGTTGGCGCAGGATCAATACGGCCAGGCCTCGTTCAGCACGCTGCAATCCTTCTTGCAGGGTACGGTGAAAACCTTCACCGTTGTCCCCTCGCCGACGGAACTGGGCTGGCGCTCTCTCGAAGGCGCGGCCTATGTAGAAGACACGTTCAAGCTCACGCCGCGTCTCGAGCTGCGCGCAGGCTTCCGTTCCGAATCCACCAACGGATGGAACGAGGCTCAGGGTCGTGCTTCGAACTACGCGATTGTCGCCGGCGTTCTGCAAACGCAGCCTGTGATCGGTGGTTCTGCACTCAGCAAGAACCGCGCCGTCTTCCTTCCCGAGCCGCGCGTCGGCTTTGCGTGGGATGTGTGGGGCAATGGCAAGACGGCCGTCCGTGGCGGATTCGGTCTCTATCACGGACTGCTCGATACCCTTGACTATCGCCTCGACCAGACTGCGCCGTTCAACACTGCTGAGTCCATCTCCAACATCGCGGTCTCGAATCTGCAAATCACGCCGGGAACAACGCCGCCCGCCGGTACAAAAATCTCGCCGAGCAACGTGCAGCCCGACATCAACACGCCCGCCGTCCTCAACTGGAGCTTGCGCCTCGAGCAGCAGATTGCTCGGCGCACCTCGCTGACAGTGGGTTATATAGGCTCGCACAGCTATCACCAGATTCTCTCCGAGGACATGAACGAGCCAGTCCCGACGTATCTCGCCGACGGATCGCCCTTCTATCCCGCGGGCGCGAAGAACGCGAATCCCAACCTAGCCAACTCCACGTCGTGGGTCTCGCAGGGCGTCGGCGCATATCACTCGCTGGTTGTTGATGTGCGGCGGACGTTCGCGAGCGGCTTCCAATTCCGCGGCAATTACACCTACGCCAAGAATCTTGATGACGGATCGGCATGGAATACGAGCGTCAGCGGCAATACACCCGCGTTTGTTGAATTCCCGCTCAATCCAAAACTGGACTGGGGGCCGGCTGCTACCGACGTGCGCCACCTGGCCTCGCTCAATGGCAGCTACGAATTACCCTTCGGCCCGCATCGCCGCTTTCTCAGCCACGCATCCCGGCCTGTGAACTTCGTTGCCAGCGGCTGGACCGCAAGCGCCATTGTGGCCGTGCAGACGGGCTTTCCGTTCTCGCCGCAACTCGGCTATAACCCCACCGGCAATGGCGATACCCGCAATCCGGTGCGCCCCAACTGGAATCCGAACTTTAGCGGAAAGCTGTATCCGCGCACTCCCGAGCAATACTTCAACGCGGCTGCATTTCTGCCTCCCGCTAACGGCACCTACGGCAACGTATCCCGCGACGCCCTCACCGGCCCGGGTCTATCGGAACTCGACTTCTCCGCCACACGCACCGCACATTTCACTGAGCGCCTTGGCCTGCAGTTCCGCGCAGAGTTCTTCAACATCGTGAATCACACCAATCTGCAAACGCCGAATGAAGTGGTGTACACCTCAGCCACGTCGGGAATCTCGCCAACCGCGGGCATCGTCTCATCCACGTCAACCACATCGCGGCAGATTCAATTTGGCGCCAAACTTCAATTCTGACGGAGAAGCACCCCAATCTCACGCAAACAGAAAACGGGAGATGCCCGAATGCATCGCCCGTTTTCCTGGAGCGCGTTTCATAAATAGGCATTGTGTCAGGGCACGACTTCAGTCGTACCGAAAGGGGCTTGATCGACACGGGTTTTAGCCCCTGAGAAACTACAACTAACTCCAGGCATCTGCAAAACAAAGTCCAGTCAACAACATCTGTTCACTATTCCCTGCTCTTCTCGCTCGCCTTCCGCGCGGTTTCGAATTCGTCGCCCGCTTGCCACTCGACTGACTTTGGCTGTTCGCTCGCCAGCCATCCAAGCACAAAGCCGAACCGCGCCATCTTGGCGTTGCCGCGAAAATCCCAGTCGGCATGGTACTCATCGGAGGGTTGGTGATAGTGATGCTCCTCGAAGTCACCGAACTGCGCACGGCCCCACGCTTCGTCGTGATTCTCAAAAAGCACACCCTGATCGACGGAGAAGGCAGGTATGCCGGCGCGCGCCAGCGAGAAGTGGTCGGAGCGATAATAGTGGCCAGCGGAGGGATCGGGATCAGGCAGAAGTCCAAGATGGAATTCTTTCGCAACCGCCTGAATTGTGGGCCAGAAGTCGATGCGCTCCGCGCCGCCTAGATCGGCGGAGAGCGGAACGCCAATGGGCAGCAGCATATCGTAGTTAAGGTCAAGCGAAATGTCTTTAGCGGGGACAGGCGTATGCTCGCCGAGATACTGCGATCCCAGCAACCCCTGCTCTTCCGCCGTCACCGCAGAAAAATACATGGCATGCGGCGGTCGCTCGGTCGATTGCGCGAAGACGCGGGCCATTTCGATCAGAATGCCGCAACCGGTGCCGTTGTCGGCAGCACCGTTGTAGATGCCGTCGCCCTTCGCGTCGGGATCGATGCCGAGATGATCGTAGTGCGCGGTATAGAGTACGACATTTTCAGATTTGGTTGAGGCCCCGGCAACGCGCGCAACGACATTCGTCGAATCGTATTTGCGCACGCGGCTCTCGATATGGGCCTTGAGGCGAACACTGATTTCCTGCGCGCGAAATCCGTGCTGGCCCGCGCGCTCGATTCCCTTGTCGAGATCGCCGAGTCCGGCAAGGTTAAACAGATGCTGCGCTACATCGTGCTGGATCCACGCAGCGGCACGAAGGGTGTCGGTCGGTTCGCCCGCGAGGTAGCTCTTCTCAGTCGCCTGCGAATTCTGTACGACCTGCCAGCCATAACTCGCCAGATCCGTCCGATGAATGATGAGCACGCCCAGCGCGCCCCGACGCGAAGCCTCTTCATATTTGTAAGTCCAGCGGCCGTAGTAGGTGAGCGCTTTGCCCTTGAAGAACTTCTCGTCGTCCGAGGGCGGTTCGTTCACGATCACCAGCACGATCTTGCCCTTCACATCCACGCCGGCGTAGTCATCCCAGTTGTACTCCGGCGCGTGAATACCATATCCCACAAACACAATCGGCGCATCGATATCCGCGCTTGCCTGACCGGTTTCGTCCTTCGACACAATCTGGCTGCCATAGGTAAGTTCGACAGGCTGGCCGCTCGCTGGTACGAATGCGAACTTCGTTTTGTCTTCGATGGTGTGCACGGCGATGAGGGGGACTTTCTGGAAGTACCCGCCATTGTCGCCGGCGGGTTCGAGACCGTTGAGCGCAAACTGCGTAGCGATGTATTCGGCGGCGAGTTCGGCGCCACGCTTGCCGGGCCCGCGGCCTTCCAACAAATCAAGAGACAGGAATCGCACATGCGCGCGAATCTTTTCAGGATCGATGGAGGCAGCAGCAGTGCGGGCTGCAGCGGGCAGGCCCTCAATGGCCGGAACGGAATCTGAAGATGACGCAGAATGCTGTGCGATCGCGGCGCCCGAAAAAGAAAAGCCGGCAGCCAGGAGACAAACAAGTTTTGCGTTGTGCATGATCTCTCCCCGGGAGATACGAACTGCAAGGTCCATGTTTCTGTGAAGGTTCAGACTAATGCCCTGATGGGCAGAGGGGCAAACGTTGCGGACTTGCCATGATCGACGTTTGGCAGCAAGCCAGAGCGCTTGAGGATTTTGCGGGCGAGACCGGTGAGTGCAATGGCCGATGCTTCAGCGAGCGACACCCAGCGCCGATTCGCGGCATTGCCTGCAGTCTCCGACACTTCGTGCGGCGACACTGCGTAGACGCGCACCGTGTAGTTGACCTGCATGATCGCGTGGCGCACGGTCAGTTTTTCTTCGAACGTGGATGCGTTTGCAATTGCGAGCGAAGGCAGCTCCCACATGCCTGGCATCACGCTGTTGGCCGCAGCGCGTTGCTCGAGAAGAATCTGAACACCCCCATCGCCTTCCCGAACGACAAGTGCGCAGGCGATTTCGCTGCTCGTCATGGCAGCGCGTTTCGGCGTTTTGTGCTCGCCAAGTGTGCGGCATTCCGATTTCCATGGGCAGACAAGGCATTGCGGATTGCGTGGCGTGCAGACCGTGGCGCCAAGTTCCATGATGGCCTGGTTGAAGTCCCCGGAGCGTCGCGCGTCCACAAGTGCCGCCGAAAATTCCTCCACCTTGCGCCGAACGGCAGCTTCGCCGACCCCGTCGTGCGACTCCCATCCCCGGATGCGGCTCAGCACGCGCTCGACATTGCCATCGACCACGGCAACGGGCTCGCCATGCGCAATGCTGGCGATGGCCGCGGCGGTGTACGAGCCAATGCCTGGTAGCTTGCGCAGTTCAGCTGCGGTGTTGGGCATTTTTCCGGACAGCTCGGAAACGATGGTTTTCGCAGCCTTGTGGAGCATGCGCGCACGACGGTAGTAGCCAAGACCACTCCAAAGCGCGAGCACGTCCTGCTCCTCAGCATGGCCAGCGCCTCCACGGTGGGGAACCGCTCGAGAAAGCCGTTTCCACCGCTCGATGACCAGCGGCGACGCGCGTCTGCTGCAGCATGATTTCAGAGACCCAGATGGCGTAGGGATCGTTCGTATGACGCCACGGCAGGTCGCGCTTGCTGCGGTCATACCAATCCAGAAGTTCCTGTCGCATGCGGGCAACGATTTCCGCGCTGGGGAGCCGGGCCATGCGGCAAGATTACGGCATTCGCGATGGTTTGCACCCGTCCTGCGGGCGCTTTTGCCGTCCCGCTATGTGACGAATTCCTGTGATAACCTCGCAAAGAGAGGCTCCGCTCATGTCTACCAATACCGCACCGGGCACCCGGATTTACATGGATGCCAACGCCACCACTCCTCTGCTGCCGGAGGTGGTCGACGCGATGCGTCCCTATTGGATTGAGCAATTTGGCAACGCGTCGTCGATCCATCTCGATGGACAGCAGGCACGTACGGCAATTGACCGGGCGCGCGAAACGCTGGCGGAATTCTTCAATTGCCATGATGCCGAAGTAGTGTTCAACTCGGGTGGCACAGAGGGCGACAACACGGCCCTGTTTGGCCTGCTGCATCCCGGCGATCACCTGATTACGACGTCGATCGAGCACTCGGCTGTCATCCAGGCCGCAAACAAGTTAGCCAATTTTGGCGTCCAGACGACGTTTGTCGCCCCGCAGCCCAGCGGACTGATCGATCCGCACGACATTCTTCGCGCGATTCGGCCCGAGACGCGACTGATCAGCGTGATGCTGGCCAATAACGAGACGGGCGTGCTGCAGCCGGTGGCCGAAATCGGCAAGATTGCGGCCGACACGGGCGTTTTCTTCCACATCGATGCCGTGCAGGGCGCTGGAAAGGTCAAATTTGACGTGCGCAAGTTTGGCTGCCACCTGCTTTCTATCAGCGGCCACAAAGTGCATGGGCCCAAGGGCGTAGGCGCGATGTTTGTGCGTCGCGGTACGCCGGTTGACTCGCTGATTGTGGGCGGAAGCCATGAGCGCCGCCGCCGTGCAGGAACGGAAAACGTTCCGGGCATCGTGGGTTTGGCAAAGGCCATTGAACTGGCCATGCACAGCCTCGAAGACGGCGCCATGAGCCGGCTGACAACGCTGCGCGACAAGCTCGAAGCCGGAGTTCTGGCCTTGCCGGGCACAGGGCTGAATGGCGCTTTGCCTGATGGGAGGCCGGCACCCCGCGCCGCCAATACGACAAACATCTGGTTCGACAATCTTGAGGGCGAAGCGCTGGTGATCGCGCTCGATCTGAAAGGCATCGCGGTCTCGGGCGGATCGGCCTGCCACTCCGGCGCGACCGAGCCGAGCCATGTGCTGATGGCTATGGGCCTCGACAAAGCCCGCGCCCGGGCAAGCTTGCGCTTCAGCCTGCTGAAGACCGCGACCGAGGCGCAGATCGATCGCGTGCTGCAAATTGTCCCCGAAGCAGTGCAGCAGTTGCGGACCCTGTCCCCTGTCGCCGCGGGAACGCTGGGCTAGGCTCCCGAGCCCGATTCCTTCTCATCGTCGCCGATGTCATTCCAAGTCAGCGGGGCCCAAACGCACCTCAGTTTGTGGGTATGAGCGAAGAATCCGCTTTTCGGCCTTCCCGAATCTACAGGGCTCTTCGTGGACAATCGCCGGCAGGCTGATTATCACGCGGAAACCAATCAGAATGTGCCGTTTAACCTAGTTTCGCGCCGGGACCGAGAGACGGCCCGCAAATTGCTAGTATCTATGCAATCGAGAACTTGGAGTTGCGCTTGATGACTCATAGATAAAAGGAGCGAAATCCATGGCTCACGCTTATACATTACAGTTCACCCATCGACTAAACGAAGACGGCACAATCGATTCCATCTGCCGCGATTGCTTCACAACCGTTGCGACGGCAGAGTCAGGACCCGCCCTGGAGGACCAGGAGCATAAGCACCGCTGTGACGCTTACCTCCTGGAACGGTATAAAAAGATCCACGGAACATTGAAAATTTTGCACGCCAACCCATCGTCTGCATGACAGGCAGGAACGTCCGCCGCAGCTAAGGCCCTCATCGGTAAGGTAATTAGATAAGTCCTTTCCTGATGATAGTGCGGCCAACGGAACACTGGCTTAGGCGACGGCCCAACTCATTCAATCAAAGCAACCTGCACGAAGGAGAAGCATGTGCACTGGGCGGCGCACATGCTTCAAGCTATTGAATTCAGACAGGGTTCAGGATTCGGCATGCACCAATGCGATTGATGCGAAAATAGAGTTGCAGGCGATCCCCATGCCAGAGCAGAACACCATTGCCGTCGCCATGTCCGGAGGGGTTGACTCTTCGACGGTGGCGGCGATCCTCGCTCGTCTCGATGAGGGCACCAGGGTTGTCGGCCTTACGTTGCAGCTGTGGGATCAGACCCGGCTCGCCGGCAAGCATGGCATTCCCGACGCGCCCAAGGCTGGCCGCTGCTGCTCGCTCGACGATGTGTACGACGCGCGCCGCGTGGCCGAGCATCTCGGCATTCCGTACTACGTCGTGAATCAGGAAGAGCGCTTCGAGCAGGATGTAGTGCGGCCGTTTGTGTCTGAGTATCTCGCCGGCCGCACGCCGATTCCCTGCTCCCTCTGCAACAACCATCTGAAGTTTGACCAGTTGCTCAAGACTGCGCGCTCCATCGGCGCCGACTCGATCGCAACAGGACACTACGCGGTCAACGAGTACGACGCGAACCGCAAGCGCTGGATCCTCAAGCGCCCGGCAGATCTCGGCAAGGATCAAACCTACTTTCTCTTTGGCCTGACACAGGCACAGCTCGCACACACGCTGTTTCCACTGGGGCACATGACCAAGCCCGAAGTGCGCGAAGTGGCGCGGCAGAAGGGTCTGGCTCTTGCGGAGAAGCCCGACTCGCAGGAGATCTGCTTCATTCCCGGCGGATCGTATCAGAATTTTCTCGCGGCATATCTCGAAGAGCAGGGTGAACCGATGCCCGATACGGCTGGCGAACTCGTGGTTTCAACGGGCGAAGTAATCGGCCATCACGAAGGCATCTCGAATTTCACGGTCGGGCAGCGCAAGGGACTGAAGGTGTCGTCGCCCTCACCGCTCTACGTTTTGAATATCGATCCGGCAAGTCATCGCGTGACGGTCGGCGCGGACGAAGAACTCGCGACGCACACGCTCCGCGCAAATCGGCTGAACTGGATCAGCATTCCCGACCTCACGGGACCGATGCGCGTGAAGGCAAAAATCCGTCATCGCCATGAGCCCGCCTGGGCGACTCTGGAGCCAGTAATAGCAGCGGGCGCAAACTCCGAGGCGGCCTGCGAGGAAGTGCTCGCAACCTTTGACGAGCCGCAGCGCGCAATCACTCCAGGTCAGTCTGCCGTCTTTTATGACGGTGACGAAGTCGTAGGCGGCGGCTGGATCTATTGATCTCTGACAACTGATCCACAGTGAATCTTGCGACGCCCAAGTTACGCCTTGGCTGGGCAGAAGCAAGGAATCTGGTAGCAAATCTTTGCTAGTCCAGAGGCTTGCGCATGAAAAGCGTGGCCTGGGGATTGTTGTTGTATCGCTCGCATCGTTGATACCCGCGTCGTTCATACAGTGCAATCGCAGTCTTGAGATCGTCGTAGGTGTCGAGATAGATCCATTTGACCTGCTTGCTGCGTGCGAATGCTTCCATCGCATCAAGTAACTTATCGGCAATGCGGTTTCCGCGCGCAGCAGGCCGAACATAAAGCCGTTTGCATTCCGCGGCGTGGTTCATTGAATCAAGTTTGCGCAGCACAACACACCCCACGACTTCGTCTCCCAGAAATGCCAGCCACATTCCGGAGTCAGGGGCCCTGAGCATCTTTTCGATGCCCGCGGGTGTATCTCGCTGGACCACGTGCACTGCTTCGTAATACTCGTGCAGAATGGCGAGAGCCTCGTCACCTGAAGCGCGAACGCGCTCAATTCTAACTTGCGGCTTCGGCGGCGCGGCGAGGATGGAGCGGACTCGCGCGAGGGACGCGGCAATGGCTTCTCGATCGTCAGCGGTCAAGTGCGCGAGCATCTTCTCAATCTGCGTGGTGGACTGCCGATCGAGCTGCGCCGCGGCCTTCGAGCCTGTCGCGGTAAGCGTAAGAAGTTTTTCGCGCCCGTCCGCTTCGGAGCTTGATCGGCGCACCAGCTTCCTTCTCGTAAGCGCGGACAAGAGGCGACTGATGTAGCCCGCGTCCAGTGCGAGAATCTGGCACAGGGCAGACGCGGTCATGCGCGAACTGGCGCCGATCTCATAAAGAATGCGCGCTTCGGTAAGCGCAAAATCCCCGTCGAGATGACGCCGCCGCAAGAGACCAAGTTTCGCGGTGTAGAAGCGGTTGAACTGGCGCACGGCAGAAACCTGCTCAGCGAGTTGCGGCTCGTGGCTGGCGCCGATATCCATGAAAACAGGCTAATCCGATATAGTTGCTTTTGGCAACTATATGCATTGACAATTGCCGGGAACATGGTGGGGCAGGGTCGCGCGATATACTGGCCCGGCATTCTTTTCGGAGATAATTTTCGATGCAGAAGAAAACGTTTGCCTGCTTCCTTGCGACCCTGGCGATTGCCGCTTCGACCCTTGCTGCTTCAGGCCAGAACGCTCCAGCGACGCTGACGCTTCACCCCGATCAGCCCGTCTCCACCGTCAGCCCCACGCTCTATGGGCTGATGACCGAGGAGATCAACTACTCCTATGACGGCGGCCTGTACGCGGAGATGGTGCGCAATCGCACCTTTCGCGGCGACTGGAGCGGCATTCTCTACTGGTATGTCGTGGAGGATGGAAACGCGCGGGCGAAGATGAGTCACGACGCCACCACTGGCCCAAGCACAGCCCTGCCCAACAGCTTGAAGATTGAAATTGAGCGGGCCGATGCGCACAACCGGGCAGGCACGTTGAACGTTGGCTGGTGGGGCATGGCGCTCCACAACAACACGGAATACAAGGGCTCGTTCTACGCGAAGGCGGACCGCACGAGCCTCGGGCCCATCAGCGTGAGCCTCGTGAATGACGGGTCCGGCAAAGCAGTTGCCTCTGCGACAGTCAACGGAGTTGGCACGGACTGGAAGCAGTTCACCTTCACGCTGAAGACCGGCGCAATGGAGCCCTCATCCACAAATCATCTTGTGATCACCGCCGGCCACGCGGGCACACTCTGGCTGCAACTCGTCTCGCTCTTTCCGCCCACCTATCACAATCGTGCCAACGGCAACCGCATCGACCTGATGGACAAGCTGGCAGCGATGCACCCCGCGTTTCTGCGCATGCCCGGCGGCAACTACCTCGAGGGCGATCACATCAAGGAGCGCTTCGAGTGGAAGAAGACAATCGGCCCGCTCGTCGACAGGCCGACGCATCGCAGTCCGTGGAACTACCAATCGTCGGACGGAATGGGGTTGCTCGAGTTTCTCGAGTGGTGCGAAGACCTGCACATGCAGCCGGTACTGGCGGTCTATGCGGGATACTCATTGGCGCAGGAGCATGTGAATCCCGGCGCTGATCTCGAGCCCTACGTGCAGGAAGGGATGGATGAACTCGAATACGTTACGGGCGGACCGGATACGAAGTGGGGCGCAGAGCGCGTGAAGGACGGCCATCCGGCTCCCTTCAAACTTAGTTATGTCGAAATTGGCAACGAAGATTGGTTTGACCGCTCAAACAGCTACGACGCGCGGTTTACTCAGTTCTACAAGGCGATCAAGGCGAAGTATCCCGACTTGCAGTTGATCGCAACCGCGCCCGTGAAAACCGTGAAGCCCGACGTGATCGACGAACACTACTACGTGCGCGCCACGCAAAACTTCCACGACGCAAACCATTACGACACCCCCGATAGCAACGCGGTTTCATCCAATCATTGGGACTCGGGCCACTTTGACAAGGCGGACCGCAACGGACCGAAGATCTTCGTAGGCGAGTGGGCCACGCGCGAAGGCGCGCCGACGCCGAACATGGGCGCCGCACTCGGCGATGCCGCATGGATGACGGGACTTGAGCGGAACAGCGACCTGGTCGTGATGTCCTCGTATGCGCCGCTGCTGGTCAACGTAAATCCCGGCGGCATGCAGTGGGAGACAGACCTGATCGGCTACAACGCGATGAAGAGCTACGGCTCTCCCGCTTATTACGCGCAGGTAATGTTTGCTTCGTATCTCGGCGACCACACGGTTGCCTCGAAGCTTGAGAATGGCGGGGAAAAGTTCTTCTACTCATCCACGATCAACACAACGAAGAAGCAGCTTTATCTGAAGCTGGTAAATGCGTCATCGGACCCGCAGCCTCTACAGATCGCGATGCCCGGCGCGCAACCGAAAGCTATAGCAAAACTGGTGCGGCTGAGCGCCCCCGACACGCAGACAACCAACAGCATCGACGACCCCAATCGGCTAGTCCCCGTCGAGTCGCCGGTGCACGATGTGAGCAACAAATTCTCCATCACGCTGCCCGCGTATTCGATCCAGGTTTTGCAAATCGACCTGCAATAACCGCGCCAACCCTTCAGGACGCGCATGCATGTTCGCGCATCCTTCTTTGATTCGCTACGATGGAGGCACCTTTGACCTCATGCGAATAGGGTGGCCCATCGTCCGCTATGACTGCAGATCCAAGTGCCGCATACGTAAGCTCCCACAATGCGCCGTCCTTCGCGAATGTAGAGCTGCCTCGGCCAGTGATCTGTATCGACAAACTCATCCTTCGGCAGACCCCACTCGTTCATCTCCGCCCGCAGCGTCTCCGGCACGCTTGCATCATGCGAAAGGAAGTACATCAGCGACTCCGTATACAGCAGATGCTCGCGCCAGATCGCCGCTTTCTCCGAATAACCCGCCTCCGGATACTTCCAGCTATGCCCGATGTAGTCTGTCGAGATCGGCCCGTTGTTGTTGAAGTCCGCCTTGCGATTCGGAATCGGAACTGGGTTGAAGAGATCATGCACCCGCGGCGCTCGTCCCGCGCGCTGCTCAAATTCACTAAGATACCGCTCCAGCAAAGCGAATCGCGCCCGGTCATACCGACTGGGCTTCGGAAATGGCAACCTGTTGGTTGCATCATTTGTCAGAATCAGCCGGAAATTGTAAGCCTGCACCTTCTTGTCGCCGGAACCAGCTGCCGCCAGCGGCCCCGCATCTACTTCCGGCAGCAAATGATGCTGCGCGTCATACGGCGACATCGCCCAGCCAAACTGGTGCCCCGGCGTATGTTCGCGGACACCCGCCAGGTCCTCGCCATACTCCGACCTACCCTCGCGCCCCCACGTATAGCTCACGTGCGACTGCGCCATCAGGTCGCCTTCATAGCTGCAATCGGCAAAGACTTCAGCGCGCCAGCGTTTTCCATCCTCCGTCGCAATCGACAAGATACGCCCGCCCCGTACGTCCACGCCGTCCTTCTCGCGTAGCCGTTCGCTGAACCGCACCTCAACCCCGGCCTCCTTCAGCATCGCGCCGAAGATCTCCTCGTCCACATGCGGCTCCGAAAGCCAGTTCTCCGGGCGCTCCAGATCGTGTACTTCGTAGTGCGCGGCCGCCTTCAGATAGAAATCCCGCGCGTAGCCGCCGATGATCGCAAAGTGTCCGAGGTCGGTCGCTGACAAGCCGCCCGTCACCATCCCGCCCAGGTGCGTCCCCGGCTCCAGCAGCACCACGTGCACCCCCTCCCGCGCCGCTGAATACGCTGTCATCACTCCCGAGGCCGTCCCCCCATACACAACCAGGTCCGCCTGTGTCGGCTTCGCAGGTTCCGCGCCCCGCGCCAAAGCTGCGCTCATCACACAGCCAAGCAATGCCCAAATAAATTGCCGATCCAATTTCATCGCTCCAGTCTCGCTTCCACCTCCTCGTCGGCGCAAATCCACTGCTCGGCCATTTCTCGTGACGGAGTGTGGCGAATCTTGTCCGGCATGAGCGTGCCGGTAAACGTGCGGGAAAATGAAAAATCCCAGGCTCCGCTTCGGAACCTGGGATTATGTCAACCTGTTCAGTTCCCCTGAGGTGCCGCCGTCGTTCCATGGGGATTGTCGTGCTGCCCACCATGCATCTGGGCCTCGAGATCATCGAGCTTCTTCTTCTGGTCGTCGGTCAGAAACTCACGCAGCGCTTTGTCCGCTTTCATGAACACAGGCACCATAGCGGCCTCGTGCCTTTGGTCAGGCGTCAGGCTCTGATCATCCTCAATCTTCTGCGACCCGTCATGCATCTCCTGCAGGATGGGCCTGGCTTTGTCCTGCTGATCGGCGGTCAGACCGAGCTTCTCGCTCAGCACCTTCAAGTGCTGTTCAACGGGTGCAACGGCGACTGCGTGAGCATCCGGACCGGTGGTTGTTTGTTGTGCCGCCGCGCCTAACGCGAGCATCAGCACGGTCCCCACTGCAAGCAAGCGAATTCGATTCATCGTCACTCTCCTTTTTTCATCGGCGAACTTTTTCATCGGCGAACCGCGCGATTCAGCCTATGATTCGCACTGTACAGTTGAAATGCGGCCGCGTCGAGAGCCCAAGCCGCGTTGTTGAACAAAGGGGCCGTCGATGTCCAAAAACGTGCGCACAAAAGCGACTACGCTTCCCGCGCGATTCGCAAAGCCGATGCCGCCGAACAGCCCGCTATCCGCCGTCGAGTCCCTCTCGATGCGGACTGCGGATGCCCGCGTCCGCCGCACGCGCTTGCAACTGGGCACCGCGCTTCTGAATCTCATCGTCGAGAAACCCATCAACGATGTCACCGTACAGGACATTCTCGACCGATCTGGCGTCGGCCGCTCCACCTTCTACCTCCACTACCGCGACAAAGACGACCTGCTCGTCAGCCAGTTGGAGACGTTCCTTGAAACCATGAGCAACGCGCTCAGTGATCGCAAAGACACTTCGCATCGCGTGATGCCTGTCGCCGAACTCTTTGCGCACATCGGGAACGAGAACAAGCTCTACCGCGTGCTTTCCGATTCCGGCCACCTCAAGGATTTCTTCGAACTTGCCGAAGGATACTTTGCCCGCGGCATCGAGCGCCGGCTCACAGAATCCGGAAAGCTCACCAAGATTCCCCAGCGGGAACTGGCGGCGCGCGCCTCGGCTTTCTCGGGCAGCCTGCTTTCGCTGTTGCGCTGGTGGCTCGATCGCGGGGAAAAGGAATCGCCCGAGGAAATGGACAAGATGTTCCACCGCATGGTCTGGACCGGCCTGCAATAACGCACCTTGATTTGCGAAATCAGTCAGCCTCATTCTTCCCTGTTCTCTTCTTCTCTGTCTCGCTATACTCGCCGCATGCGAGGCAGAGGCGGCTGTCTTTCAAGTCTGGGCGGTTGTCTAACCAAGGTCGTGCTGATCTTGATCGCCGCGGTCGCGTTCATGTGGGTCGTAATCATGGCGCTGAATCCCTGGGCTCTTCACATCGGCGGTCGCTCCACGCCGTTGCTCTACTGGCACGGAACGGGCACTTTGCATTCAAAAGATGGCAAGACGTATCCGCTATACGTTTCGTTCTGGCCGGGTAAACCGATGCGGAACGGCGGCGGACGGCGTGAGGGAAAGATCTGGAGCGCCGACCTGAAGGGAACAGGCTGGCTGTGTCTTGCGCCGGGGTCGGTGGAACGGATGGACCTGAGCGGCACAATGTATGGCGGCTATCTGACCAGCGACCAGAGCCTGTTTGACTTCCGGTTTCTGGAGTGGCAGAAACCATTCCAGATCAATTACCACAATCGCGGATTCTTCGATGTGGCCGGAAACTGGCACGGCCCGCAGCTGGTGCTGGACCGACCGAACGAGCAAGGCATCAAGCTGAACACCGGACCGTTTATCGACAATGCAACAGTATCGCTCCACTGGGCGAGTTACAACGAGTTTGAAAGCGCTTGCCGGAGCAAAGAAAGCGCAGCACAATGAAGTACCGGGCTGGAAAGAACGAAAACAGGGTTCCCAAACCTGACACAAGAGATACACCCTTATGGAGGTCCCATGCGAAAGAACCAATGTCGTGATCATCGCTTTAGCGTTTCTGGCTCTGGCTGGCCAAATCGGCATCACCGCTCACGCCCAGGCGCAGGCGGACAAGGCTGCTTATCCGGCCATGGCTCCGGTCGATGCGTATTTGATGCCCGACGCGAACTCTGAAATTGCGCTGGCCCGCACGGGTGCGCCCGCCTCCGTTTCGGACGGGGCCGAAGTGATGGTGCTCGGACGGACGGGATTCACGACCGCCGTGAAGGGCACAAATGGTTTTCTCTGTGTCGTGGAACGCGGCTGGGGAGCCTCCACCGATGCCCCAGAGTTCTGGAATCCCAAGATACGCTCTCCCATTTGCTTCAATCCGGCAGCCGCGAAGACATTCGCACCGATCTTTCTAATGAAGACCAAGCTGGCGCTGGCAGGAAAATCGAAGGCGGAGATCCTCGCGGAGACCTCGGCAGCGCTGGACAAGAAGGAACTGCCCGCACTGGACCCGGGATCGATGTGCTACATGATGTCGAAGCAGCAGTACTTGAATGACCGCGACGTGAGCTGGCATCCGCACCTGATGTTTTTTGTTCCGGGCGACGCAGAGAAAGGCTGGGGCGCCAATATAGACGGATCCCCGATTATCGCGGCGAACGATCCGGAAGAGCGGGTCACGATCATGATGGTCCCGGTTTGGAAGTGGTCCGATGGGACGCCGGGGCCGGCGCTGGTGCATTGACGCGATCAATGAATACCCAGAACGACGTGGCTGGGGTGGGTTCGTGGTTTCCCACCCTTGCATTGCAAGGATGGGGCACCCGCATTGGTGCAGATGCCTTAAGCGGGTGAACCACCAACACGCATCAGCCTTTGGTTAGATAGTTATGGATCTCGAAGAATGTGACCTTTGGCGGTTGGGTGACGCCCACCTGTGTGGTAATTGGTCCAATCTTCTCTCCGGCAAATTTCTCGAATTTCTCCTTGCTCTCCCACACGTCGACCACGCGGATACCTGCATCGGTCTTAGTTACCCAATGAAACAGAGCGCCATGTGCACCGGGCCCTCCGGGATGAAATCCCATCTTCTGGATAACCTGGTCGTATTGCGCAAGGGTAGTTCCGGAAAAATCCTGCTGTACGCCGATTGGCATGTTCAGACCTCCTTTGGGATGATCAAACAAAGTACACCAACGCGACTTGCATTTCACCGAGATTCTCGGCGGTGTCTTCGCAGGTTCGCGGACGATTTAGCTGGGCTTGTCGTGAGATTTGACGGCGAGTTGCGCGGCGAGTTGGAGGCCGTGGAGATAGAGGCCAGCCTGGCGCGCGTCGATGCGGCGGGTGGCGAGCGAACGGAGGACGTGGTTGAGGGCGCTCTGAACCCAGCAGTGTCTTTGAGGGAAGGAATCTTCAGCATTCCCTCCGGGTGAAGCGACTGGCAGTGTAGCGGCGGGGGGGCGTGTGGTAGTAGCAGTAGGCCTGTCCGCGAAGTGCGGCGGCTTTGCACTTGCGTCCGCTGGTGAGAACATGCCGCATTCATTCAACATGAGCGTGACTCCCTCGCCCCTCCCCCGCCCCAAGGGCGTCTTCAGATGAGACCTGAATTCATCGGGTTACGGAAAGATGGTGGCGATAAAACTTTGAATGGATTGAGGTTATGAGTAGAGCTGTCCTGAGACTGGAATTAGCGGCGCGCTCGCGGAGTTAGTGGTTTCAAGCACGATTCCATTGTGCGCCGTTGGAGGGGACAATTACCTGCAAAAGCGGGAAGTTTTTGCGCGGAAATGAATGTAGGGACAAGTTTGGCGGGAATTTTGGCGGGAGGTTGAGAGGCTAGCGGAGTTAGCCGGGGACACCCGCCAGGCTGAGCCGCCAGCGGTGGGTAGGACGACTGCAGGTTTCTCCACTTCGCTGCGCTTCGGTCGAAATGACAGAGTTAGTTGATAGGGATTTTGATTTTCAAATGATAGTAACGTGATCGTCTTTATACGTTTGAGATTGGTACCGACTAATTCACAAAGGTTTCTGGGAATATGGGTCATGCAATCGCTGTATTCCCTCTACATGCTCGTGGACAAGTACGCCACGGAGATCGAGAAGCTGAACCTCGATGGCGATCAGCTTGGAGAGTACAGCACGGTTTTGCTGCACCTGCAGAACCAGGTGGAAACCGGCGAGCCGAGCCACAAGATCGTGAACTACTGCCTTGCCTACCTCAACAAGTTTTCGACTCCCATGGTGAAGATCGCTTAAAACTTATCAGCGAAAGTGGGCTGTCCGGTCTCTGATGATGGAGGCTGGGAGGGTTCGTGCTTTCCCACCCTTGCTGCGCAAGGATGGGGCACCCTCATTCCTTGAGATGCTTAGGATGAGCCACCCGCCGAATTCTAAATGGTCGATCTAAATCGCCGCTTCATCCAACCAATACGCCCTTCGCCAGCATTTGCTTGATGCCGCGGATGGCTTGTCTTGTGCGCTCTTCGTTTTCTATAAGGCTGAAGCGCACGTGGCCGTCGCCGTAGTCGCCGAATCCTATTCCCGGGGAGACGGCTACTTTGGCTTCGTTGAGCAGGAGCTTGGAGAATTCCAGCGAGCCTAAGTGACGGTAGGCTTCGGGGATTTTGGCCCAGACGAACATGGTTGCCTTCGGGCTCGGCACTTGCCATCCGGCGCGATTCAGGCCTTCGATCAGGACGTCGCGGCGGCGGCGGTAGTTTTCGCGGATCTCGGCGACGCAGTCTTGCGGGCCTTCGAGGGCGAGGATGCTGGCGACTTGAATCGGCGTGAAGGTGCCATAGTCGAAATAGCTTTTCAAGCGGGCGAGGGCGTTGACGAGGACGGGGTTGCCGACCATGAAACCTACTCGCCAGCCGGGCATGTTGTAGGACTTCGACAAAGTGAAGAACTCAACGGCGACGTCTTTGGCGCCGGGGACCTGGAGGACGGAGGGCGGCTTGTATCCGTCGAAGCCGAGGTCGGCGTAGGCGAGGTCGTGGATGAGATGGAATCCATACTCGCGGGCGAGGGCTACGAGGCGCGCAAGAAATGGCAGGTCGACGCACTGCGTGGTCGGATTCGACGGGAAGTTGACGATCAGCGCCTTGGGGCGCGGGGTCATGCGGGGGATGATGGATTCGAGCTCGGATAAAAACTGGTCGCAGTCGTGGACGGGGACGCTGACGACGTGGGCTCCGGCGATAACGGGGCCGTAGATGTGGATGGGGTAGCTGGGATTGGGGACGAGTACGGTGTCGCGCGAGTCGAGAATCGCCAGGCACAGATGGGCGATGCCCTCCTTGGAGCCGATGGTGACGATGGCTTCGCTGAGTGGGGTCGAGGTCGACGTCGTAGCGCGACTTGTACCAGTTGCAGATGGCCTTGCGGAGACGCGGGATTCCCTTTGACACGGAGTAGCGATGGGTGACGGGCTTCTGCGCCGCCTCAATCATCTTGTCGACGATGTGCTTGGGCGTGGCTCCGTCGGGGTTGCCCATGCCGAAGTCGATGATGTCTTCGCCGCGGCGGCGAGCGTTGACCTTCAACTCGCCGGTGATGTTGAACACGTAGGGCGGGAGGCGCTGAATGCGGGAGAATTCTTCCATGGTGGAACTAGTTTACAGGGGTCAGAGATCAGGGTTCAGAGAACAGGGATTTGCCGATTAGAGAGTAATCACCTCGCGACCAACACCTCTCAAAGCAGGGATTCGCTGGCTGATGCGTCGAGCAAACGGCGAATCGATCGACGAATTGCGAAAGTGGAGACCAAGATCATCAGCGCGAAGCCGGCAGCGTCGAAAGAAAAGAAGGTGCCCATCCCGTTTGGGTTCCCTCGTCGAAAGTCCCTCGCAAGCAGGGCAATGAAAATGGCGAGATTGAAAGCTCCAACCGCGAGGAACGCTATCTGAAGGTACAGCCTCGAAACTATTTGCTGGAGCGATTGAACAGATTTGTTATCGTCGGCCTGTGATCTAGACAGTTTCATGGCGGGAAGTATAGCGCGAGTTCGGGTACGGACGGGTTCGTGCTTCCCCACCCTTGCGACAAAGCGCCGCAAGGATGGGGTACCCGTGATCCCTGGGCACTGTCCACTGTTCGCTGTGCACTATTTACTGTTCACTGACTTTGAGTACTACACGGAATCTTGCTTTGCCGGAGATCATTCTGGCGTAGGCTTCTTCGGCTTTCTCCAGCGGGTAGACCTCGTTGATGGATTTGACGCCGGTGAGGGCGCTGAATTTGAGGGTGTCTTCGGAGTCCATGCCGGTGCCGGAGGGCCAGCCGGCGACGGTGCGGCGGCCGAGGAGCAGCGGGAAGGGACTGATGACGATGGGGCCGTCTTCGGGCGCGCCGACGACGATGAATTTGCCGGCGGGGGCGAGTCCATCGATCACCCACTCGAGGGCCTTGGCGCTGGTGATGGTAGAGAGGATGATGTTGGCGCCGCCGATTTTCTGCAGCTCTTTGGCCGGGTCCTGCGCGGTGGTGTCGATGTAAATGTGCGCGCCGAGTTGTCTGGCCAGAGCAGCCTTGTCTGCTCCGCGGGCGACGGCGACGGTGCGGTAGCCGGCTTTTGCGGCGTACTGGATGGCGAGGTGGCCGAGTCCGCCAATGCCGACAATGGCGACGGTGTCGCCGGTGCGGGCGCCGGAGTTGCGCAGGGCGTTGAAGGTGGTGATGCCGGCACAGAGAAGGGGTGCGGCGTCGGTGGGGTTGAGCTCGTCGGGCATGAAGGCGAGGGCGTTGGCGGGGGCGATCACGTAGTCGGCATAGCCGCCATCGTAGTTGATGCCGCTGATGAGCTGGTTCTCGCAGAGGATGAAGTCGCCGCGACGACAGGGCGGACAGTAGTTGCAGTGGCCGCCGTGCCATCCCAGGCCGACACGCTGTCCGGGCTTAAAGAGCGAGACATCGGGGCCGACAGCATCGACGATACCGGCGATTTCGTGGCCGGGGGCGCGCGGGAATTGAAGGCCGGGCCAATGGCCTTCCTTGGTCAGCGAGTCAGAGTGGCAGACGCCGCACGCCTGTACACGGATGCGGACGTGGCCGGGGCCGGGATCAGGAAATTCCTTTGTTACGAGTTGGAACGCACCGCCGGCGGCGGGCACCTGCATGGAACGGCCTTTTACTGGTGGCATGGATGAGTTTCTCCTGCAGCTTGGATTGGATGGCGATGGGTAAGTTGCAAAAAACTGGTTAAAAGTTTGTGGCGAGTCAGGGCGGATTTTGTGCGCAGGCTCTTGCGCGGTGAGGCTGTGTGCAATAGTCTTCACGAACAGACCGACATTCCCATTCTTCGAAAGAGGACTTGTTCCGCAATGAGAGAAAACTTGCGATCCGCCGTGCGCCTTGGTGTTGCTTTCGGAGTTCTGACGTTGTGCTTGTCGTATGCGTTGCGGCGTTACAGGCACGAAACAGGCAATGCTGCTCATCAGCAGGTGCAGAAGCTGGTGGACGCAAACAGCGCGAACTGGAAGCAGGTATCGAAGCAGATCTGGGACTACGCGGAACTCGGCTATCACGAGAACAAGAGCTCGGCGCTGCTGCAGGCGCAGTTGAAGGCTGCCGGATTTGCGGTCGAGAGCGGCGTGGCGGACGAGCCGACGGCTTTTATCGCGAGCTACGGCGAGGGCAAGCCCGTCATTGCAATTCTCGGCGAATTCGATGCGCTGCCGGGGTTTCGCAACAGGCGGTGCCCGAGCGCGCGCCGGTGACGCCCGGTGGATGCGGGACACGGCTGCGGACACAATCTGCTGGGTTCCGGCGCCGCGCTGGCGGCGGTTTCAGTAAAGCAATACATGGACGAGAACCACGTCAAGGGGACGCTCCGCTACTACGGAACTCCAGCGGAGGAGGGTGGATCGGGCAAGGTGTACATGGTGCGCGCCGGGCTGTTCAAGGATGTGGACGTGGTGCTGCACTGGCACCCGGCCGACCGCAATGGAGTGATCGATGGCGGAGCGCTGGCAGTGACTTCCGCGAAGTTCACGTTTCACGGTATTGCGGCGCATGCGGCGATGGCTCCAGACCGCGGCCGGTCTGCGCTGGATGCGGTGATGCTGATGGGGAACGGTATTGAGTTCATGCGCGAGCATGTGCCTAGCAATACGCGCATGCATTACATCATTTCGAAGGGCGGCGTGGCGCCAAATATTGTGCCGGACCTGGCGCAGATGGATCTGATGGCGCGCAGCCCGTCGAATACGATGCTGCAGGAGATATGGGAGCGCATTCTCAACGTTGCGAAAGGCGCAGCGTTGATGACGGGAACGACGGTGGAAGTGACGGATATCGGCAGTGACGCGGACATTATCGGGAATGATGCTCTGGCGCAGGTAGCGCAGAAAAACCTCGAAGAAGTGGGCGGCTACACGATGAACGAAGAGCAAAGCAAATTTGCGCGCGATCTGCAGAAGACGCTTGGGCTCGACACGCTGCCGGACCTCGAGGAGACTAAAGTGGTCGAACCGTTTCATCGGCCCGATCCAAATGCGCCATCTGCCTCTACGGATGTAGGGGATGTGAGCTGGGTGGTGCCGACGATTGGTTTCTCGACCGCGACGTTTGTGCCCGGAGTAGCGGCGCACACGTGGCAGGCGGCGGCGAGCGCGGGCATGAGCATCGGGCAGGACGGGATGGTGGTGGCGTCTAAGGCGCTGGCGGATACCGCATTGGATTTGTTTACGAAGCCGGAGTTGATTGGAGCGGCGAAGGCAGAGTTTGCGAAAGACCTTGCGGGGAAGACTTATCGATCCGCGATTCCGGAGGGGCAGAAGCCGCTGATTGATTACCGGGGAAAGTAGGCAAAAAGTCAAACTTTCCGGTCGACCGCCCAACTGGCGACAACAAATCGAATCGGAGCTTCTGAAACATGCGTTCTCAGCATCAACGCGAAAAGACCACTCCGTGGGGAAGGCCCGATCCCTTCCAACCGTGTGGCCACTCGCGATTCGCAAAGTTGAATCCGGGCTTCCCATCCGCGTCATGAAAGGCCTCATCCAAACTGAGCGCTCCTGTTGCCTGGTCCAATTTGAGCAGATAGAGGCGCGGCTCGTTTCCAGTCACGACCACCCGCTGCGTCTTTGCGTCCCATGATGTCCAATGTGGAGAAAAGGTATCGCTCAGCTTCAGGCGCGACACTTCCGCAGGCTTATTTCCCTCGGCAATGTCCACCACGATCAGTCCATGGATTAACGGTACGCTCTGGATGAAATAGTGCCCGACGATGGTGGGAACTCCACAGAAAGAGCCGGGAAAACTATAGACAAGTTTGGATGTTGGCTCGTCTTTGTCAATGTTGCTGATGCGCTCGATGCCGCAGCTAAGAGTTTGAATGTAGACCGCGCCATCGGGGCCAATTCGCGGCTCCTGCGGAGTGACATGCCCATAGTGATTTTCGCCGATATCCAAATTGGCCGTCTTGAGCAGTTTCAGATCCGAGAGGCGCCATACCTGGTAGGTGACGCCGCTAAAAGCATTATCCAAATGCATGGAAGAGTCAGTAGATACGACTCGATCGATGTCGGGAAGAACGGCGAGGCTGTAAGGAGTCAGCAACGCTCCGGGAAACCCCGGGTCTGCGGAACTTGCCGAACGAATGACGTTGCCCCGATCGTCAATCTCGACAAGTCCGCCGCTGCCGCCCATCTGCCCTTCGATCATGTCGCGATGGGAGTGCTGGAAGCTCGCCAGCACATGCCCGTTGGGCAGCCGCAAATAGGAGTGCGGATGCATGTAGCCTGCCATGTCGGTAAAAGAAGTCTCGATCTTCGGCGACAGGGGATTTCGCACATCGAATATGAAGGTCCGCCCGGCAAGATGGTCGTTGGCAAAGAGCATCCCGCTTGCTGGCATCACGTATTCAGTGTGATGAATTTGCTTGGTCGGCTGATCGGTAACAGCTGTCGTGACTAACTTTCCATAGGACGCAGACGTGGGGTCCGCATCGATTACAGCGAGAAAGTCATTGCCTTTTAGATCAAGATCGCCATTCCAGGCAAACATGAAGTGGCCAGGCGAGTTGCTTTGTGGTCCCTGAGACTGCAAAGAGAGACCGAAGGCACAACAGGCAATCGGAATCACGACCAGCGACTGTCGGATGGATACACCTACAGATCTCAAGCTCATTCGCAATCTCCATTTCGGGAGAGGTTTCAGGGAATTGTATCGCGCAGAGTGCCTTTGGCTTTATGCTGTCTCAATCCCACCAGGCCAACCTATCCTTGCACATGTCTCCCGGCGATCGATTGTTTCGCGCTTTTCGAGGAGTCCTGAAACGTTCGGATGGCCAGATAGCTCAGGGTGACACATCGATTTTTTCTTAGAGGCGTCCTTCGGCTTGCGCCAGGATCACTGCGGATTTGGCGGAGGCAGACTCGTAGTATTTGACAAAACGCTGTGGCTCGGCTGCCTGGTATGGCTCAAGATTGTGGGCCCAGCGGAAGCCGACGGGCTGATACAGCAATTCGGCTTTCACGGAGAAGTGGCCTGTGGCCGCTCCCGCGGGTATTTCGTAGCGCGTGGTGGCGCTGCCGCCGATGAAGGCGGGGTCAGAGGCTGCTTCGCCGCAGACAGCAATATCGGGGGAGGCAGACTTCTTGTCGAAACCGGCGGGGAGGATGCGGTTGTCTTTGAGGTAGTGGGTGGCTGTAAGCAGCGCGGTAGTTACGTGGTCCTGCGAATCGCCGAGGATAGGCTCGAAGATCTGGACTTGGTCGCTCGCGGTGATGGTGGCGTAGTGAGGCGAGTAACGGTTGGGGTCTGCGTCATTAAGATTGCCGGCGATGGAGCCATCCGCCTTCTGATGACCCGATTCGAAGACAACGTGGCCGGAGGCATCCGTAATGGTGACGTGAAGCCACGCCCGACGCGATGGATATGCGGTGGGAAGCTTGTGGCCCGACAAATTCTGCACGGTCACGGCGAAAGAGAGATGTCCATTAGCGACGGTGAGTGCACTGACGGAGAGGTGCGCGGCCTGGGACTGGAGGTAGGCGCGTGTCTCGGTCGATGCTGCGGTGAGTTCCGCGGGCGACGCGGTCACGTCGAGTTCATCATGATGCGCGACGAGACAGATCCTGCACGAAGAAGTTGGCGCCTGGGAATGAGTGACGGCGGAGGCCCTCGCGAGGCTGGCTGCCAAGGGTTGCGTCAGGCGCAGGACCAGCGATGGCGGGCATGTGGCAGGACTGGCAGGTTTGCTTGTCGTGGTAATCGCTGTGCAGCCACTCAAGGTAGGGCATTTGTTCGGGGAGGCGTCCCACGGTCTTTCCGGATGCGTCGAGCGTGGGGGTGTAGAGGGTATGACACGACCCACAGAGGGCGGCCTGGCCGAGGTGATCGGACTGGGTGACCGTGAGGCCGGAGGCGAGATTGTGGATGGAGACGGAGCGCGCCTCAGCCGCGTAGGGTCCATAGAGCGGGCGCGGGTGTTGGGTAAGTGGAGCAGTCGTGAGATTGCCGTTGTAGGAGTCCGCGGTGCCCAGTCCTGCCGGCTCGGCTTGATGACACACGGCGCAGGCGACGCCATCGGCGGCCGAAGTGTCGGCCTCATGAGCAGCGTCGAGAGGCAAGCGGGAGAGGACAGCGGTATCGTGGCCGGCAGCTTTGTCAATGAAGTGCTGCAGGGGCATATGGCACGTGGCGCATTCTGACTCAACGGCCGATGCCGCCGTTGCGTGATCCATTACCTCGCGCCGGACGCTGGCTTGCCAATAAGGATCACGTGCGGAGTTGGCCATGATGCTGGCGCGCCAGGGCGAGCCGATTGAAACGTCCTGGCCCTTGGCGGTCTTGAGATTGTTGTGGCAGCCGAAGCAATGGGTGGAAATGGGAAAAGGAGGCTGCTGCGCGCGGAGGGCGAGGGGCGGTGCAATCACGACTGAAGTCCACACGACCATGGATAGCACCGCACGTATCGAAGCGCGAATCGGCATTCCGTTTCTCCCGAAGACCGCTACAGCTCTCGCATAGAGGATATAGGGAGCAACGACGGCGGCATTGACTTTCAATTCCAAGATCGCCTTGACATCCGACTGTTTACGATATATCGTAAGATATATCTTGATAGATCGGAGAGAACGAGATGTTTGAACAATTCAAAGAAATGCACAGAGAGCACGGTCACGGCGATTGCCGGCATCGCCGCGGACGCGGATGGTGGGACGATCACGGTGGGCGCGGTGAGCGCTGGGAAGCGACAGGTGGATTCGGCGGCCGAGAGCGGTTCTTTGACAACGGACACTTGCGGCTGGTGATCCTGCAGTTGATTGCGGACAAGCCCAGCTACGGGTACGAAATCATCAAGGCCATCGAGGAGCGGCTTTCGGGGGGATATGCGCCGAGTCCCGGAGTGGTTTATCCGACGTTGACGCTGCTGGAAGAAGAAGGATTCGCGACAGTAGCGGCGGCGGAAGGCAACAAGAAGCTGTACGCAGCGACGGAGGAAGGCAAGGAGTTGCTGAAGGCGAACCGCGTGGTGCTGAAGGCGATCTTCGGACGGATGCAAGAAGCCGGGAAGATGTTTGGCCGCGGGCGTTCGCCGCAAATCAAGCGGGCCATCCTGAATCTGAAGCTGGCGCTGAGGATGCGGATGGAGCGTGGCGACCTGACGTCGGAACAGATTGGAAAAATCGCCGAGGCGATTGACGCGACGGCGCGGGCGATCGACGAGGCGTGAGGACGACGATGGAGACGGCGCAGGTGGAACCCTTGATGAGCGCAACCCCGGATGCCTCTCTCGCATTGGAGGCCAGCAATCGCCGGCTGCAGTCCCTGGTAGGTGAGCTGCTGGCAACAAACCAGGAGCTGCGATTCAAGATCGCGGCTCTGGAGCGCCAGGTTGGACAAGCGGAGCGCGGATTGGCGAAGGCTACGAACTGGGCAGGTATGCTGCTGCCATGAGAACCGGCTTCTATACTGAAAAACAGCATGAGTACGTTTCTACCTGTGGATGAACAGATGGATCTGCTGCAGAAGGGTGCGGCGGAGATTATTCGCGTGTCGGATTTGCGCGAGCGCCTGGAAGAGAGCCGAAAGACCGGCAAACCGCTGCGCGTGAAGGCGGGCTTCGACCCGACTGCTCCCGACCTGCACCTGGGACACACAGTGCTGATGCGCAAGTTGCGGCACTTCCAGCAATTGGGACATACAGTCATTTTTCTGGTCGGCGATTTTACTTCCCTGATCGGCGATCCGACGGGGCGCAACGTCACGCGCAAGCCTCTCACGCGCGAACAGATTGACGCCAATGCCGAGACCTACAAGCAGCAGGTGTTCAAGATTCTTGACGAGAAGGAAACCGAGGTCCGCTACAACTCGGAGTGGCTGGGCAAGCTTGGCTACGAGGGCACCATCCGTCTCGCGTCTCATTTCACCGTTTCGCAGATGTTGGAGCGCGATGAGTTTCATAAGCGCTTTCAGGCCGAACAGCCGATCAGCCTTCACGAGCTGCTGTATCCCCTCATGCAGGCCTATGACTCCGTGGCTCTCGAGTGCGACGTCGAACTTGGCGGCACGGACCAGCGCTTCAACCTCGGCGCCGGCCGCGAACTTCAGCGCCAATATGGGCAGAAGCCCCAGATCGTGCTGATGACGCCGATTCTTGAGGGACTGGATGGCGTGCAGAAGATGTCGAAATCGCTGAACAACGCGATCGGCATTAACGAGCCGCCGGCCGAGATGTACGGCAAGCTCATGTCGATTTCAGACGAGCTGATGTGGAAGTACTGGGTGTTTCTGACCGACCTGAAGCCAGTCGGAGGTTGATGCGCTGCAGGCACAGGTAGCGGCCGGTTCAATTCATCCGATGGACGTGAAGAAGCGGCTGGCGCGTACGATCACCGCGGGGTTTCACGGAGAAGGAAGCGGCGCAGCACGCGGACGAGAACTGGGCGCGGATGTTCCAGCAGAAGGAGACGGCCGAGGATCTGGAAGAGGTGCATATTTCCTATGCCGACCTGGTAAGCCCGTCGTGCCCAGCGGGAGAGCTGCAGATTCGCGTTTCGAAGCTGGTGTTGCAACTCGGATTGGCCGCAAGCGGCGCCGAGGCGAGCCGCAAGCTTGCCGAGAAAGCCGTGAAGATCGATGGCGAGGTCGTTACGAATTCCGCATTCCCGCTTGATATGCTCCCGGCGCGGCTCGTGGTGCGGCTGGGAAAGCGCGCCAAGGTTGCTTTGGTCGGCGGATTTGGCGAGGGCGTTTAGTGGGGCTGGTGTGCCGGCGGCAGAATCTGAATTCTGGGATCCGCCGCGATTGGTGCCAGCCGGAGTTTGCCTCAACCCAGGTCAGAAGCGGGTTCCGGATGGGCCAAATCGGTAAGACTCGCCGAAGGATATGCCTCGCGGATTCAGGCTGTGGTTCTGGTTGGTGATGCTGCTGTGAAAGTTGGGGATGGCCTCGTAGGTATAGTCCACGCGCGTCCACCAATGTCCGGCCGTGTGGTATTCCGCGCCGCCGCCCACAGACCAGGTGCCGTACGTGGAATGAAGGTGGCCCGTACCGTTCCCCGGTTGCGACAGACTTGCGAAGCCGACTTCGCCTTTGTATATCGGCTGAAACCTGCCCCAGTAACCCATCGTGCACATCAGACCGCCCTCCCCGACGAAGAGCTTGTAGCTCGAAGCAAGCTGGTTTCCGCCGATGATCATCGAGTGGCCTTCCGCATTAATCCCGAGACAATGCCAAAAAGTTCCGGTAGCCCAGGCGGTGGGACCCCACCGGTTGATGTCCCCACTTCCCCAATCGCCCGAAAAATAGTCCATCCCCCCGCCAACGCTCCACTTGGCGGGAAACTTCCTGCCTGCAGTTGCCTGAGGTTCAATCTGAGCAAGGCTCGGAATCGAAACAAGAAGGATGGCCGCGGCCACCACCAGCTTTTATACCCATATCTGATCTCCTCATTCAAGGCCGGTCCCGACCACGACCGATCTGAGTTAATTAACGAACGCGACCGGTGGCCTGGAAGGCGCTCACGCCGCATTCATCGATCATTTCTATTCTATGATGCGGGGGCTACAGCCCGAGGCGTTTTGTGAGGCGATTTCATGCGCAAGCCAATACGCACCAGAGAATCGAACCGTTAATATTCTGAAAAGCCTAGAAACGGAATAGATACGAAAACTTCACGAAGATTTGTTTGCCGTCGTTGAGGTAGTTGTTGGCGCGAGGCGGCGTGGGATTGTCGGGGTCGCAGGCGCCGGTGAGACCGCGGTTGCAGAGCGAGCGATCCAGATTTTGCAGGTCGTTGTTATAGCCGATATAGAGTACGGTGCCTGGATGCGGCAGCCAGGTGAAGAGTGCCTGGGTGCCGATCTGTTTCTTGCGCAGCAGGGACGTCTCCGCGGGATTTGCCAGGGTTGAGTCGTATTCAGCGATCACGCGGGCGGAGATGGATCGTGTGAACTGGTAGTTGATCTTGGTCCGGAAAACCTGGCTTTCGTAGACAAATGCTCCGCCGGTGACTGAGTGATCGCGGTCGAGCAGATAGGTGTTGTCGGCAGTCAGTTGCCTGAGGGGCTGCAGCGTAAAGAGCGCTTGGAACAGTTCTTCATTGAGCAGCGAGGGGACGCCCCCTGCCACAGGGTTGTAGTTCACATTGCCTGAGCGCAGTGCGACGAGGTTGAAGTTCAGCTGCGAGTATGGCGCGCCGCGCAATTGGATGCCACCGAAATTCTCAGTGAAGTTCACATTGTGGGTCAGGGGGTAGCCATCTTGAGGTCCGACGGTGTCGGAGTTTTCTCCCACCTGCGGAGCGATGATGATCTTTCGCGGAAGCAGCACGTAGGGCGAAAACGTGGAGTAGTGATAGAGCCGGTTTCCCTGGTGATCCCAGCCCAGAATCTGGGCACCGGCGAGAACGAAGCTCTGGATCAGCTTTTTCTTGGGAAACCACTGGTAGCTTGCGGTGGACTGATCGTTGTAGAGGTCGGTGGTGGGAATGAAGCCAAGCTGCGTTTGAAAACCGGTGCTGAAGTCCTTGAAGATACTGTCGAGATTGAAGGCGTGCCCAGCGCGCTGGACTTCAAGATAACTTGCGGGACCGGCAGAGTAGGTTGGTGCGGTTCCGGGATTGTTCGGACTCATGGTGGAGGATTCGACCATCTGGCCGATCGCGGTCCAGCTCTTGTTGAGATGCGCGGTAAAGTCGAGGCCGCCGATGCGACTCCACCCTCCACCGAATTCCTGGTCGGTATAGATGAGGCCGAGGCTGGAGCTTCTTCCCAGGTCCTCTGAGACGCGCCCGACGATGTACTTGGCACGCTGGTGATAGAGCGGGTCGCCCGGAGCGTAGGTCTCGCCGGGTTCACGATCGTCGATGGCGAAAAAGCCGAGATTCGTATGGCCAAGTTTTCCTGTGAGGCGAATGCCATATTCAGGGTGGACGATGTTGCGCGTGTAAACAAGCAGAATGGGCGTGCTGAAGTAGTTTGCGTTCTCAAGAAAGAACGGCCGGAGTTCGGGAAAGTACACGGGGTAGCGCTGGTCGACGGTGAACTGGGGCTGTTCCGATTCCACATCGCTGAAATCGGGATTGATGGTTCCGTCGAGAATGATGCTGTCTTTAAGGATGAGCTTGGCTTCGCCGCCGGCCGTGCCTTCAAGGCCGCGGGAGCTGACGTATGGATTCAGGGGATCGAGATTGATCAGTTCACGCTCATTCTGGGCGAGCACGTAGGGATTGATCTGCAGGTCATGGGAGCCGGTAACGCCTTCGATGCCGTGCATGGTGGCTTCCTGGGTCAGCACGCCGGAGACGCTGGTGGAGACGCGCGGCCAGAAGTCAGTCTCGCTGTTGCGGGGAAGGTCGCGCATGAAGACGACACCCCAGTCGGAGGCGGCGTTGCGGAAGCGGATGCTGCGAAACGGAATGGCAATCATGGCCATCCAGCCCGTTGCGGTGACGCGCGCCTCGGAGTCCCAGACCTGGTCGTAGCTGTAGTCGGGGTCGTAGGAGTAATCCGCGCTGGAACTGTCGGTCCACGCAGCATCGGCCTGCACGCCAGTGGGGTTGACGCTGAACAGAACTCCCTTTCTTCGGTCCTCGAAGGGGTCGAGAAGTACGGATACGTTGTCATCGCCGGAAATATCTTCGCGGCGGGCGAGGTGACTGCGAATCAGGCCGGGATGGTCGTCGTGGCAGATGAATACGAAATAGAGTGTGGAGCGGGTATGGGCAATCCAGACATCGGTCTGCTGGGTCGCGGATTCACCGTCGTTGGGAGTGTTCTGAATGAAGCCGGTTACCTTGGCCAGTTTGTCTTTGATCGCGGAATCGGGCTCCATGCCGTGAAAGTCAGAGAGCCGTAGAGGCTCGGTGAGGAGCGGAACCTTGAACTCAGAGGGCGGCGCGGCCTTTGGAATCTGCGGCGAGACCGCGGTGGGCTTGCTGTTTTGCGCAAGCGAACGCTGACCGCAGAGCAGAGGTACGCACAGAAGTAATCCAAGAAACAGTGCCCTGGAGCCACTGGAGTACCGGGCATGCTTCATTACGTTCAGAGGAATTCCATACCTGAATCGCTCTTTGGTAAGGATCATTCGAGGTTCCCAGGTGATATTTGGCACAAGCAAGCAAGGATGTCACACATAAGTTGTAGTGGTCTGTGCGCCCTTGCAGAGATCCTTTCGTTAGGACAGGATGCGTTGGGCTGAAGTGCTGCTTTTCCAACAACGACGACAGCAATCCGAAAAAATCGAAAATGGACCGAACGTGCAATTGTGACAGCTAAGCTCCTGCGTATTATATATTTATTCGATCTACTCACATCGCGTGCGCGCTTTGGGTTATGGGGAACCATCTTCGGCATGACTCGTCGGCCGGTGGTTTAACTCGGGACGCGAAAGCAATGAAGGATCATGCGCAACAAAGGATGAACCGACTTCGGATCAATTTCACCTGTGACGCCAACGGTGCGATTTCTGATTACGGTGGTGCATGCGGCAGGTGACGATTTGCTCGGCTTTTCCTCTGCCGAGTTGGGGTCAAGTCATTGAAAACAAGTTCGCGAGCGATACAATTCGAACACGCCAGCACCTCAGAACGGCAATCCTCAAATGTGTGATATGCCTACTTTAGAGAACCGAAATTTCCTCGAGCAGGCAACGGTGGGGATTGTTCATACCACGCCTGAAGGCCACATTCTCCGATGTAATGCGGAGTTTGCGGAGATCATCGGCTACCCGCGCGAGGAAGTCCGCGGACTGATGCTCCAGGAAATTACGCCGGATGAGGATGGGGCGCAATGCCTCGTATCGTTTCAGAAGCTGTGGACCGGCGCCAGCGACGCATTGAGCCTGGAGATTCGGCTAATCCGCAAAGACGGAAGCCTCACGCTGGCAAAACTGACAGTATCCCTCTTGCGAGATCGGGAGGGCTGGCCGTCCCATTTGCTGGCGCATGTCGAAGACATCCATGAGCGCATGAAGACCGAAGCCGCAAGCGATGCGCCTGCCGAGGTGATGGCATCCGCGAAGGAGGACCGTTATCGGACCACTTTCGATACCAGCCCCGACGGAGTGCTGATTGCGCGCGCGGAAGACGGCAAAATCGTCGAAGTGAATCCGGCGTTCCTTGAGATTCTGCAATTCACCCGCGATGAGGCGCTCGGCCATACCTCTACGGAACTGGATATCTGGGCGGACGAAAGCGATACGCTGCGAGGTGGCGGAAGCGCTGCACGAACAGGGAGCCTGCCGCGATCTGGAAGTCCGGCTGCGGCGGAAGAATGGCGAGGTCTTCTGGGGACAGCTTTCGTCTACCTACGCGGAATTTGATGGCGAGTCGTGCGTGATCTCATACATTCGCGACGTCTCGGCGGCCAAGGCGGACGAGGAGAAGATCCGCAGCCTCGCATTTTATGACACGCTCACGGGATTGCCGAATCGCCGGCTGCTGTGGGAGCGACTGCGCCAGGCCCTGATTTCGAGCATCCGCAGCGGCAGCAAGCATGCCCTGCTGTTTGTTGACCTGGATGGATTCAAATCGCTGAACGACACGCTCGGTCATCACATCGGGGATCTGCTGCTGCAGGAAACGGGACGACGCATCGCAGGCTGCGTGCGCGAGGTGGACACTGTCGCACGGTTGGGTGGCGATGAGTTTGTCGTCATTCTCGAAGACCTCAGCCAGATAGCAGAGATTGCAGCGGCGCAGGCCCGCACCGTCGGCGGAAAGATTCTGGGCGCGATCGATCAGCCATTCCTGTTGGAAGGGCGCGAGTGCCACACCACGTCGAGCATGGGAATTACGGTCTTCGGCAACCAGAGCGAGAGCACCAACGAGGTGCTGCAGCAGGCCGATATCGCGATGTACCAGGCAAAGGCGGCGGGACGGAACGCGATGTTCTTTTTTGCGCCGGCGCTGCAGGCATCGGTGAATGCGCGCGTGGCGCTGGAGAGGGATCTGCGGGCGGCCATCCGCGACAATCAATTTTCGCTCTTCTATCAGCCGCAATTGGATCGCGGGATGATGACGGGAGCAGAAGCGCTGATCCGCTGGAAGCATCCGACGCGCGGCTTAGTGGCTCCGCAGGATTTTGTCCCACTGGCGGAGGAGACGGGCCTGATATTTCCCTTGGGAAATTGGGTTCTGGAAACCGCTTGCCTGCAGATCGCGGCGTGGGCGGCCCGCAAAGAGGGAGCGCATCTTTCGATCGCGGTGAATGTGAGTTCGCGCGAGTTCCGGCAGCCGAAGTTTGTGGATCAAGTGCTGGCGGCATTGGATCGGACCGGCGCCAACCCCAACAACCTGAAGATCGAGTTGAGCGAAAGCATGTTTGGCGAAAATGTTGAGGACGTGATCTCGCGGATGAACAAGTTGAAATCGCACGGGGTGCGATTCTCGCTGGAGGATTTCGGGACCGGCTACTCGTCGATGACGTACCTGAAGCGCCTTCCGCTGGACCAGATCAAGATCGATCGCGCGTTTGTCAGCGAGATATTAAAAGATCCAATCAGCGGCGCGGTGGCGCAGGCCATTATTTCGTTCGGCAAGGCGATGGGACTTTCGGTGATTGCCGAGGGCGTAGAAACCGAGGAACAGCGCGCGTTTCTGGCTAAGCTGGGGTGTCACTCGTTCCAGGGATATCTTTTCAGTCATCCTTTGCCGCTCGGAGAGTTCTTCGAAGACTAGAGCCGCTTCGAGATCGGCACACTCTTGAAGTGCAATGCAGGTAGCTTTTTGCTGGAGTTTGTTTTTAAATGTTCCCGGCGCTCATTAAAGTTCCTCAGGGGTTAAAATCCGTCGTCTTCCAAGTCCCTTTCGGCAGGACTAAAGTCGTGCCCTCTGACAAAGCCTGCTTATGAAAACATGGTCTAGCAAAGGCCACTTGGTTACATGAGGCGTTTCATGCCAATTGTGAAACCGCTCAGACACTGCAGGCAGCAACAGCATCCGCCTCCGACTCGTAAACGCCGAAGAGCGTGAGAATGCCGACCATCTTGAGGGTTTTGGCAACGAATGGCGATGGGTTCACAAGTTTGACCGTGCCGCCAACCTTATTGACCTGGCGTAGCGCGTTGACCAGGGAGCCGATGCCGGATGAGTCGATATAGGGCAGCGCTTCGAGGTCGATGACGAGAAAGATGTGTCCGCCGGCAATTGTTTGCTGAAAAGCGTTTTCAAACTGACTAACAGCTTCTCCGCTGGTCAGCCGGCCCTTCAATTTCAAGATAGAGACAGCGCCAGATTCTTTGATATCGAGATCCACGGCACCCTGATTTCAAGCGAGATTTCGCTTTACATGGAGACTTGATACTTGCTAATCTCCAAGCCTCAACTACCAGAGAATTAATGTCATCTCCCCCATTGTCAAGCTAACTTTTTAACGAACGTCCTGGAAACGGATGATTTCACCGGTTAACGAGGCCGCTCTCGAAGTCGGCGCGATGCTGCTTTCCACGCCTGACACGACGACGCGCGCTTCGATCATCGCTTCGGCCGTCGTGACGCAAATGCCGAACTGCGCCTGCGCGGTGCACCGATTCATACATGAGGATGTTGAGAACGCCTGGACGGTGATCGGTCTCGCGGGAGATATCTCGCCGTCGCCCGAGATGGCCGGATCAGGAAACCGACTGATGGCTCCGTTAGTTCTTGAGACGCCGGAAATCCTGATCTACAGCTCCGCCGATATTCTGCGCGAGGACTACGCGCACCTGGGCATCGCGCGCTCGGTGTCGTCGATCGCATACGTTCCGCTGCTTCTGGGCGAGGATCTCGTGGGAGCTGTGGAGATTCTCTTCTTCTCGGGAACCCCAAAGCTGCAGGATTTCGAGGCGATTGCGCGCGTCATTCAACTCGCACCAGCGGCCATCCTGGCAGCGGAGAGCGCCGATGCGCAGCGTCAGGATCTGCTCGACTCAGTGCACCGGATGTCGCAGCTCTACGACCTGGAAAAATCGCTTAATGCAACGCTCGAGATGGAGGCGGTCACAGCGCTGATTCCAGTGAAGGCGGCGGCAATGCTGCCGTGCCAGGCCATACATCTCTGGATGTTCGATGGCGAGGTTCTTCGGCTGATTTCGACACAGGGACAGACGAGACCGTTGAAGTCGGAATGACGCAATCGCCAGGCGAAGGCTACGTGGCGGATATGGCCGAAGAAGGTGAAGCGTTGCTGATTGCCGATGCGGACGACGAACGCCTGGCGGCGCGTAACGCCAAGCTGGCCCCGGATTCAGATGCCGCGGCGGTGACCAATGCGCTTCTTGTCCCCCTCATGCAGGACGATGCGGAAATCGGCGTACTCGAAGCCATCAACAAGGAAGATGGGGTATTCGACGACGACGACCAGTTCCTGATGATGTCGATGGCGGAGACGATCGCCAGTGCGCTCAAGAACGCGAGCCTGTTGCTGGCGGAGCGGAAGCTGGAGATTCTGAAGGCTCTGGTGCACGTGAGCGGAGAGATCACCTCGACACTGCGCCTCGACCGGCTGCTCGGAATTATTGTCAACAGCCCCCAGAACGTACTGCCCTACGAGCGCTGCGCCATTGCACTCGATCAGCGCGGAAAGCTGCATTTGAAGGCTGTATCGGGCATGGCTGCTCTGCCGCTGGGCGACCTCACGGTGGAGCGGCTGAATCAACTGATGCGCTGGCTCTCGTCGCAGAACGAGGTCCTGTACCTTCGCCAGAGCGATGCGGAGAGCGATAAACAGACCAACGTTCCCGCGCCGGTTACGGAGTATTTTGCTGCGACCGGTTTCCGCGGGCTCTATGCCATTCCGCTTGCCGACGATCAGGGCCGACTGGGTGTGCTGACGTATGAGAGCAGCAATCCTGATTTTCTTGATGTGCCGCACGTTGAAATGATCAAGATTCTTGCCGCGCAGGCCACGGTTGCCATTCGCAATGCGATGCTCTATCGCGAGGTGCCGCTGATCAGCATCATCGAGCCGCTGGTGAGGAAGAAGCGGGCTCTGCTCAGCAGCCGTCGGCGGCGCTGGATGACACTCGGTATCGCCTTTGAATGCGCATTGTTCCTGGCGTTCTGTCCCTTGCCGATGCGTCTTGCGGGTGACGCAATCGTGGCGCCGCAGCACCTGGTGACGATTGCTGCTCCAGTCGATGGGAATGTTACCGCGGTTTATGCCCGCGAAGGTCAGCGTGTGACCGCGGGACAGGTTCTGGGAGCGATGAACGACTGGCAATGGCGCGCCGATCTTGCGTCAACTCAAGCGAAGTATCAACAGGCAATGCTGGTGATGCAAAACGATCTTGCACATGGTGCGGCACAATCGGGCGCCGACCGTGAGCAGGCCGAGTTTCTGCGCGCGGAGATGGAGCGTGCCCACGCAAAAGTCGACGATGCGCAATTACGCTCGCCGATTGAGGGGATCGTCGTGACGCCGGCCCTGGGAAACACTGCTGGGAAACACCTGGTCGCAGGCGACGCATTCGCGCAGGTGCTCGATCTCTCCACGGCGGAGGTGCTGGTTTCGATTCCTGAGCGCGACGCGGTGCTTATGAGTCCGGGCGAGAATGTGGCGATCAAACTGGACAGCTATCCACAAAGAACGTGGCACGGAACGGTGTCGGTCGTGAGTCCCGAGGCAAAGGCCGGAGACGGCGAGCGCACATTTACCGCAGTTGTTCCGCTCTCGAATGCACGACGCCAGTCTACGGGCAGGAATGACGGGCCGCGGGAAGATTTCGCTGGGATGGAAACCAGCGGGCTATGTGATGCTGCGGCGCCCGGCACTGTGGATCTGGCAAACACTTTGGAACTGGATTGGTTGGTGATGGCATGACACGTTGGTTTCGCTGCCTGGATCGCCGGTATTGCGGAGTTACGATCGCGCTCGTCGCGGTGGCATGGTTGTGCGCGGGTTGCGACTCTCATCCGGCCGCGGTGGATGCGAGCGCTGCTTCGGTCGCAGCTAGCCACGCCACTGCCTAAAGCTGCACCTGAGCCGGCCGGCATCATCTGCGAGGAGAGGCGGCGGATCCAAAATCATTCACAACGTACCGGACCGCTGGTTGCGGAACAGCAGGCCGACATTGCGGCTGAACGGAACGGCCGCGTGGTGAGCATCAACGTCCGCATCGGCGACCGCGTGAAAAAGGGACAGCTGCTGGCACAGCTTGATGACCGGGCGCTCAAATCTGCCTGCGAATCGCAGAAGGCGCGAGTGGCTTCGGCACAGGCGCAACTTCGAGAGTGGCAATCTGAGCAATTGACGGCAGAGGCTGATCTGCGCCGCGCCGACGCCATGCGCGAGGCAAAGATCATCAGCGAAGAGAACTGGGAGCACGCGAAGTACCGGGTAGATGAAACCATCTCCGAAGTCGCCCGATTTCGCGAGGAGGCGACTGCATCGGAAGCGGATTTGAGCACCGCCAATGTGCAGTTGGAGCAATCGCGCATCGTGGCGCCGTTTGCCGGAGTGGTGGGCCGCAGCACGGTGCGTCCCGCGCAGGAGGTGAAGCCGGGCGACGTGCTCTTCTGGATCACCGCGGAAGCGCCATTGCAGGTGCTGTTCACTGTACCCGAGACCTCGATGGGTGCGTTCACAACTGGGAAAGCCGCTGGAATTTGCGACCGCTGATCTTCCGGGGTTTCATCAAGAAGGACGCATCGTCAAGGGTCAGCCCAGTGGTGGACCCTGCCAGCGGCAGTATCCAGGTAGTCGGCGCGGTGGTTCATCCATCGAAGTTGCTGAAGCCAGGAATGACAATGCAGGTGCGGCTGGCGCCATGAACCTTAGCGAAGCTCTCGATGCGGCACTTCCCGAGATTCCAAAGGAGCGCCTCTCACGCAGCCGCCCGCCTCGACTGGACCCGGAGCTTGATCGTCCGCGATGGCATCCTTGACGGCGAACCTTTCGTCGGAGTCATGCAGCGCGGCAAGAATAACTATTTTCGGCTATCGCCTTCTCAATGGATATTGGCCGGATTATTCGATGGCGAACGCACGTACGAGGAGATTGTCGACGCATTCACCGCGGCAACCGGCTGTCGCGATCGGAGTCGCGGAAGTGCGTTCTTTTGCCGATCAGATGGACGAGTTCGAGTTCTGGCACAAGTCGTACCAGGAAAAGAATCTCGCGATGCGCGAAAAGCTTCTGGCACAGAGGGGGCGCAGAGCAAAGTCGAAGATCAACATCGCTCACATCAGCTTCTCGGCGTGGGATCCGGATCGCTACCTCGGATGGGTCGATCGCAAGATGGGTCGGTTCATTTATAGCGGCTGGTGCGCACTGGCCGTGATTGTCCTGCTGGTCTTCGAATCGATTGTTGTCGTCGAGAATTGGCACCTTATTGGACCGGACACCGTGCTCTTCTTCAATTTCGCGGAGAAAAGCCTGGGGGATTTCGCGCAATTCTGGCTTTTGATCCTCGTCATCGGATTTCTACATGAGACTGCGCATGGGCTGACCTGCAAGCACTTCGGCGGGCAGGTGCACAGCATGGGCTTGATGTTTCTCTATCTTGTCCCGTGCTTCTTTGTGGATGTGACGGAAAGCTGGATCTCGGCTACCAAGATCCAGCGGCTGGGCACCATCATGGCCGGCATTTGGATTGAGCTCGTGATGTGCGGCATCGCGATGATTTTCTGGCTGGAAGCGCCGCCGGGAAGCTGGGTTCACAACCTTGCGTACCAGGTTATTTTGCTGACGGGAATCGCTGCGGTAATCATCAATCTCAATCCGCTGATCAAGCTGGATGGCTATTATTTCGCCACAGAGATCATCGAGATTCCGGACCTGAAGGAGAGTTCCACGGCTTTTCTGTACGGGATGGTTTCAAGCGAAAGTACTCAGGCTCCCTGTAGAGGTTCCGGTTGTGCCGCGACGGCGCGCCCTGCTCTTCGGCGTCTACGCATTTATCTCCGGCCTGTACAGTTACATTCTGCTTTTTTTTGTTGTCCGCCTCTCGTACCGGCTCGGCTCGAGGTTTATGGAGGAGTTCGCCCTGATCCCCTCGGCTGCTTTGGCCTTTACCCTGTACCGGTCAAGACTGAAGTCCCTTGGCAAGGTGATCACGCAAGTTCGAGAGCAGAATTCTCAGTCAGGCCTTCGTTGGCGCCCTGCATACGTAGTTGCGGGACTAGTATTCATTGCGCTTTTATTTGTGCCTCTATGGCGCGACCGGGAGGATGCCTATTTCGTGATTGAACCGGCAGAATCGCATGCCATGTATGCGGCGGTTCCCGGCAGGGTGAATGCAGTCCTGGTGCGAGAGGGACAGCATGTGCAGGCGGGACAACCCTTGCTGCAGATGAGCAGCTACCAGGAAGCGTCGATGCGGTCCTCCGCTTTGGCGCAGACGCGCAACGCCCGATTCAAGACATTCGATGCACAGGTCCAGGGACAGAGCATTGGGACTGCCGGAGCCGATCAGGCTGCGGCGCTCAAGACGACGGCGCTGGCAAAGGAAGCCCACTCGGCGCTCGAGCTAACGGCGCCAGCCGACGGGACGATCCTCACCAGCGATCCCGCATTGCTGGTGAATGAGGACGTCGGATACGGCCAACCCTTGTTGCGCCTCGCCGAAGGCGCGCGCATGGCACGGATTTATATCCCCACCTCGGCGCTGCAGAGAATTTCAGCCAATGCAGAGGTAGTGCTTGTAATGCCGGACGAGTTTACTTTGATCGACTCCGACTGCCTTCTCCTGCGGGGGATCCGGTAGCGCTGCCGGACGGTCTTGTTTCCGACTGACAAGTACAAGGGATTTAAATCGCCCGTCTTTTACAGTTCGCGGATTGCCCTGCCGGCTGACGGCAGGAAGCCCGATGTTCGGCCTGGCAGGGACTGCAAAGATCTTCGGACAGAGGCGGAGCCTGGCGGGACGGGTGGCTGCGACGCTTTCAAATCTCGTGAGAGCTCATGTCTGGTGAACGCGAAACCGGCGGCCAGGGGATGGCCGCCGGTTGGCTGTTCCGGGGGAGTGAATGCGTAGAACTGATATTTCTCCCGGGCCCGAGTTGTGCCGCAGAAGCTTAGAATTTCGTCATTGCGCTGAGCGAGCGAAGCGCATGCCGTGCCACTCTGAATGTGGTTTTTGCGCTGCCTACGGCAAGAGGCTTCGCGAGCGTCCTCTGGGCGGTAGCAAGTTTGGCGGTTGAGGTCGGCTTGGCGACTTTCGCGGTGGGCTTCGAGGTTGACTTGGAAGCACCGGAGTTGCTGATCAAAGACTTCTTCGTGACTGCCATCGTGATATCCCCCTGATTGTGAAATTTGGATTGCTTACGCCGATTTGTATTGCATGCCGTGTGCCAAATCACATGAAAAGGGGCGATTATTTTGCAAACCACTTGAAATAGGCGGCTTATAGAGCTGATCAACATTCCCTAGAATGCGGCCAAGCTCAATCTTGAGGTTAAAAAATTATCTTTCAAGCGGTGAATTTTTAACCTCTCCCGGATTTCAGAGAGAGTATTTGCGGCAGAGGTACTTCATTTTCTGAACGTCGACATTGAGCAGGCGGGCTGCTGTGGTCTTGCTACCCTGCCCTCGACGGAGGGCCGTAGTCAGCAAAGCAACTTCAAGCTGGCGGACTTGCTCATCGAAATCCGTGCCGCTGTCGGGAAGCAATATCGCTTCATTGGCTGCAAGGCTGCGCTCGATCACACGCGGGGGAAGATCGGCAGGGCCGATCTCCTGGTGGCGCGTGGTGATGATGAGTCTCTGGATCAGATTTTCCAGCTCGCGGACGTTTCCGGGCCAGGTGTGTTCTTCGAGAGCGGCGAGTGCGTCGGCACTGATCTGCTTCAAAGGGATTCCGTTGGCGGTGCAGTGAACCTGGAGGAAATAATCGCACAGCAGGGGAATATCGCCGATGCGCTCGCGGAGCGGAGGAAGGTGAATGGGAATGACATGAATGCGGTAGTAGAGGTCTTCGCGGAATTTGCCGGTGCGGGCCATTTCTTCGAGAGGCTCATTGGTGGCGCAGATCAGGCGGAAATCGATCTTGCGCAAGGTGCGGCCGCCGAGGCGCTGGACCTGATGATCTTCAAGAACGCGGAGCAGCTTGGTTTGGAGCGGCAGCGTGAGAGTGGCGATCTCATCGAGGAAGAGCGTGCCGCCGTCGGCCATCTCGATGTGGCCGGGACGCGATTCGGTGGCGCCGGTAAACGCTCCGCGCTCGCTGCCGAAGAGTTCCGATTCAATCAGGTTTTCGGGAAGCGCAGCACAGTTCAGCTTGACGAAGGGTTTGTTGGCGCGGCGGCTAAGGGCTACGATCGCGCGCGCGGCCAGTTCCTTGCCGGTCCCGCTTTCGCCGCGAATCAGGACGTTGATGTTGCTTGCGGCGATCTGCTGGATGGCATCGTAGACAAGCCGCATCGGCTCGCTGGCGCCGATGAAATCCTGAAAGCTGCTGGCCTCGAGCACCTGTTGCCGCGAGCGCGCCCGATCGGCCTCCTCCACGCGGCGCCGCAGGGAGTCGAGCATCGCCATGCGCAGTTCAGGAACGTCAACGGGATTGCGGAAGTGGGCGTCCGCGCCTGCGTCAGCGCTTGCTTCTCGACTGACCGCGCACGAGCACGACTGACCGAGATCAGGGTGAATTCAGGGTTCAGGCGGCGGAGTTCAGTCAGTACGGGCAGGCCGCCGAACGGGATCCTCGCCCTGGGTATCGATATCGAGTACTACGGCGGAAACCTGCTTTCTCCCGGGTCCAGCGCGCGAGGTCTTCATAGCCGTCACGGACCACGACCTGGACCCAGGGCAGAAGCTCCGTACGAAGGATTTCAACGAATTCCTCGTCGAGCGTGACAATGCAAACGGTGGGAAGGCGCGGCGCCGCGGATGCCTGAGGAGTCCTGGACACGTCCTGCGCCGGGGCCATACAGCATTCTATATACGAACTTTGGCCATGTTCTCAACTCTTTTTCCCACGGGAATCGCTTCGAAATGATGGTAAAGTGAGGCATTCTGCGATCGAGTGAGAGCGCACCAAGGTGTCTCCGGGCTGCACGCAAGTGTACTGTAACCAGTTACCGGCGTGCCAGACGCAAAGCGACAATCCTGTTTTCAATTCATCCTAAAAATGAGACATATACTCTATGTCTTGGGGAAACGCGATGGAGCCACTGCTGAACCTGCAGGAATTCATGAAGACCGACCCTTCCACGGGGCCGACACATAAGCCAGTAACCATGCCGGAGGTCGGTCTTCGCCAGTCGGTTCTGGAAGATCTCGCGCTCAAGCATCTTTATCTTGCCGGGCCATTTTCTGTACTGGAAATGGCAAAGCTGATGCGCATCAGCTTCGAGGTTGCGAGCGAACTGCTGAAGAGGCTGCGCACTGAGCAACTGTGCCAGGTTACCGGGTTGAGCGGCCAGATTCCCAATCTTGCGATCACGTCGCAGGGCAGAACGCGCGCGCAAGAGTTGCTGATGCAGAGCCAGTACGCGGGACCGGCGCCGGTACCGCTGTCGAGCTATGTGGCCCAGGTAAAGCTGCAGAGCTGTCGCACGCTGAGATTCATCCAGCCGAGGTGCATCGCGCGTTTTCCAGCATGGTGCTCGACGACCGGATTCTGTGGCAGCTTGGAACAGCGCTGAATTCCGGTGCGGCGATCTTCCTCTACGGCCCTTCAGGCGTAGGCAAGACAACGATTGCCGAGTTGCTGTCGAAGGTGCTCTCGGAAGATGCCGTCTGGATTCCCTACGCGATTGAGATCGACGGACAGCTGATCACGGTCTACGATCCGACGCTGCACACACGGCTGCCGCACATGGAACCGCCGAATCATGATGAACGATGGGTGCTGTGCCAGCGGCCCTCCGTGATGGTCGGCGGCGAACTGACGATCGAGATGCTCGATCTGCAATTCAATCCCGCGAGCAAGTTTTACACGGGGCCGGTGCAGATGAAGGCCAACAATGGCGTGCTGATTATCGATGATTTTGGCCGCCAGAGAGTGCGTCCCGATGAACTGCTGAACCGGTGGGTGGTTCCGCTGGATCGCAAGATCGACTTCCTCACCCTGGCAGGCGGCCGGAAGATCGAAATGCCGTTTGAGATGCTGGTGGTGTTCGCTTCGAACCTCGACCCGGCGCAGCTTCTGGATGCGGCATTCCTGCGCAGAATCCAGAGCAAGATTCATATTGGCGAAGTGAGCGACGAGGAGTTCTGCGAGATCTTTCGCAGAGTTGCGACGGACCGCAAGATCGATTGCGACGACACGGTGGCGCACACGCTCATCGACTTTGTGCACGGCACTTTGAAGCAGGAACTGCGTTCGTGCTATCCGCGCGACATCATCAACCAGATTTGCTGGGCTGCGAAGTATGAAGGCAAAGATCCGCAGATCAATCACCGCACCGTGATGCGGGCAATCGAGTCCTACTTCCTTACGAAGGACTAAGCTTCTGGCTGTCCCTTGCGCCGCATGCCCAATCGAGCCTCAGTCATCGTGAAAATTCAACGGGGCGGGTCGCAAGTGGCATCTAGTCCCCACGAGAATTGTGGGACTTCCCCAGCCTGGATTCGCCGCAGACAAACCTGCACAACCTACATAAGTCACATAAGCTGTTTTTTTCAATGCATAAACTGCAGTGCAGGGTTTTTTAATTCTGATCCAAACCTAAACCCCGTCCAAACCTACATCACCATACCCTGCAGCCAGTTCATGGACCTGTTTCATGGTGGCGTTGTCCATCACAAGGCCTTTCCCGCCTTGCCAAGCCGACGGGGGTAACTGGTGGGCGACCGGTTCCGGAACACTCCGCGCCGTTGGCGTCCTCAGTCGTAGTGTAGTTTTGCATGCCTTAGCTCCTTGGGATACATGGGCCGCCGTAAAGTCGCGGGGACCAGGCACTCTATTAAGGGATGTGAAAGCTCGATCTCTCTTCGGCATGCATGGTGAGCGCGGCCGGGATGCGATTGGTCGGAAGAAGGTGTTCGTGCGGCCTGTCCTGAAGGCCATGCGCCACGTAGGTCCCTCTTCGACAAACTTGGGACCGCAATGATGAAGCTGCCATCGAGCTACTAGACGCAAGAACTCGAGTCGCTCAACGAATTTCTGCAGTTGCCAAACTGACAGAATCTCGGTCACAGTCACCGCATTGCAAGGCTCGGAGATGATCGCGAAGGCGTTCAGAGACCGCCGGTGACGTGGAAGATTTGCGATGGTGCAGCTCTGCAGCTGCCACCTCGTGGGTACACCTTGACTAGATTATTCCGTCCATGCTGCACCCAAAGCGTGCAGGATGAGGCTAGCTTTGCCGCATTTCACCCCCTGTGGCAGAGAAATTTGAAGCTCTTAGCCACCGGGCGAAAGTAACTTGGCGCACGCCTATTTGGGCTGCGAGTTCTGTTCGAGTGAGGAACCGTTGTGAATCCGGAACTCGCATTTCTTTGATTAACTTGCGGTCGACATAACCGCGACCCCAGAGATTCATGGCAAAGTCCAGAGACGCAACTCTTAGAAAGTTCGTGCATCCCTGTTCAATCGCGTGATTCCGGAACAAGACCCGGTAGATGCCACCAAACTGTTTCGCGATCCCATCAGATACATCGGCGGGAAGCGTCTCACCGAGATTTTCCAAAGGTTTTGTAAAGTTCGACGGCCAAGCCTCAAGTACACGAGTGGCTGCCAGAATTACCTCGATCTCAGGTCCCGGATCCGCACAGTTGTCGGCAATCAATCGGAATCTCCCGAGTACTCGAATCACCATCAAGGGTGTCGCAGCGTCATCGCCATCAAATGGTCGTCTTTCAAACGGACGTCTCGCCCGGCTTCGAAGCGTTGATTCTCGAGACGACCGTCGGTTTGCACCGCGCGGGCATGACCCAGATGCGGACCGGAGAGATCGCTGCCGAGGTCATCGCATTGCCCAGACTCGCGGAGTACGGCTGACCTCAAGCGCGGAAATGATCGGGCACGGGTTGGAAAATCGGCCTGTTCACGTACCGGCTTGGCGGATCAGGAAGGGCCTTGGTGATGGACCTCAAGACCACGACCAGTGTCCTTGAACTTGCCGTAGCGTATGGCGGTGTAGGTCTGGATCCGCCTGAATGAAACCAGCATCGCCGTTTATGTGCGCAGAATGAAAGACTTGTAGAGGACGGAATTGCGGACTGATTAGCGTGGGCTACGTATTCAAGAATCGGTTTTATAAGGCTGATCAACGCGGGGAGTCATGGGAGTGGCGAAGTAATTGCAGAGTCTGGATTGAATGTATTTTTAGAAGAGTGCTCTAGGCGTTGGGGAAATTCCATCGTGTGTGATCGTGCAGCCCCAGGTGCACCTTGAGAAGCGCCACCTGGGGGCAGCAATCGGTTACCTCTTCCTACAGTGTCAAACCCAAATCCCGTAAAGGACGAGGATCTTACGAATGTTCTCGGAAGCATTCTGAGCCAGAACACTCAACAACGGCAAATTGGCAGAAGTAGAAATGCGACGGAGATGCCAATGAGCCTCGGTGAGCGCATGCCGATCTTTATTCAACAAGGGCGCCTCATCATACCGCTCGTCATCCGCGAACGATTCACCGACATCGGGCAAGTTCATAGGGACAAAAGCCCAGGTGTACGCATCAGACGACCCACGGGCCGGCCGCGCGTATGCGACGCTTCCATCTGCATTGCTGCAGTGGTCGCGAGTGGATTTCTTCGCTAAAGAAACCTCTCTAGCCATATAGTGACTCCTTGTGGGGTTAGATCATCCGGTTTCGGACCAACCGCCCTTCTAATCGTTGAGCGCTTGGTGAAAATCGAACGCATAAGTCTGAGGGAGAAACTCCGCCATCTTATTTGTCCCCACGTCGACAAATACGCACGTCTCTTGGATCCTCCGCCCCAAAATCTGAAGAATTCAAAAAAAAGCGGCGTTCAATCCACTTTCTTCGCGGAGGTCAGCTTTCAAAGGCCCGGGGCAGAGTCAAGGCGACGTCTATATTGACTGAGAACACCTTTCTCCAGCACGTTGGCGAAACCGCTCGCAATGGCCAGGGGCCGGGATGCTGCCGCGTGAACAAAGCCGTGGAACTTCCCGGATGCATCACCAATCGCGGGGAGCCATTCTCCGATCGCGTCGAGTTTGTTCAGGTCCTGGATATGGAGGACTGGCCCGAACCGTCCATTGCGGACGCGGCCTCTTAGAGCCCCTTGCCATTAGAGTCGACGCATATCAACCTGGCCCCAAGCCGGCCAGAAGCAGCGCTGTTGCTCCCGCTATTCCCGATGCTGCACCGGTAATCAAGATTCGCCGGACTGTCATCGCCATCGGATCGAAATCAGCGTCATGTGTCGTTGCTGTTCTTCCCCCGAGAACGCCTGAGACATTGATGGGATCAGCCGGCATGTGTCTCAATGCTCCGGGTAAATGATAGTCTCTTGCGGGAAACCGACTCAGAAGAGACTTTACTGTGGACTGGAGAACTTCACGATCGCCACCCGGAAGTCTGACGACCCTCGGAAGTCCGAGGATATCGATCGTGTCACCGGTAAACAAGTTTCGATCTATTCCGATACGAATGCTGCCCTCCGAGTGGCCACGGCTGGAACAAACTCCAGACGCAGAAGCTCCCAAACCAGATTCGAGTCAATCTCCTCACAGGTCAAACCGCTGATTGGCAGTCGATATCAATGCCGATTGTGCACCGTTATGCTTCACAGCCCCTGACGCGAACGGCCTGAGTGGGCGCGGCGAGTTCTTTGATTTTGCCCACTACTACGTAGGTGTACCTTCGTTGCTCTTGCTGGAGTAGCCGATCGAGATCTGCCGTTACCACGCGGATGACCGTCCAACGAAACGGGCCATCGTCGTAGCGGCGTTCGACCTCGACGTTTCGCGCCTTGCGTGGAGCCTCGGCAGCGATGCGGTAGATCTCATCGCGCGGGATGAACCGGGTCTCATCAGCAAAACAGTCTTCAATCAGTTCCCGCGATGCACGATTGAGTGGCATGCAGTGCAAAGTGTAATGAGATTCTGCTCTGAATCATCCCCAGACTGGCTGCGAAATTCTCGATGATGAACCTCGAGATTCGACATCGCGCCGCAACTCTGGCACCTCCATCCGTCCCGGCGTAACACCTCGTGCCGCAGGTCTTCGTACAATTTGGGAGCGAGGCGCAGGCGAGAACTCTTTGCGGGAATCCGGTTCATGACGCTTTCTCAGTGATCTGCTCGACAAACGCCTGCCGCTGTTCGCCGGGCAGGAACTGGAAAAACCGTGCCATCGAGGACAAGAGCACGTCCGGTTGTCCGCTGTCCAGGTTGGCTCCCGCCAGGAAATCCGCGCAGATCATCTCCAGACAATAGCCGCGTGATTTGTCCGTGCCCAGCATCAGCGCTGCCGTCTCGATTGCCTGCTCAATCACCGGGATCTGGCTCTTGTAGAACTTGAAGTAGATGATCTCGGTCGGTTCGGTGTCCTTGCCGGTGAGGTGTTGATCCACCTCGCGTTTGAACTGATCCCGGGGTAAGGAACGGGCTTTGTGCATCCATGCTGCACAATCGAAATCCTTCCCGTCGGAACGCGCGACCTTGGTCAACTCCGCCGCCTTGGTCCAGCCCACCTGTTTCAACTCCCGCCGGATCTGGGGCGGCAAGTGTTCGTGAATGGACATCAGATAGTAGGCGGTGCGGCGCGAATCGGGAAAACGTCTTTGCAGAAATTCATCGAACGACTTTAAGTTCTCGAGCCGCCAGTACTGACCCGCCCGCACCTCGCACAAATACCTGCCCAGATCGACGAAGCGCGCGTCGCGTTCCTCTTCTTTCTGCTTTTCCCACGCCAGGATCTCGTCGATCTTGGTCAGAACAAAGAGAGCACGCTTGTGGTTGAGCTTGGGCGGCATCGGCATCGGCCTAAAACGAAAGTTCGTCAAACAGACCAAGGTCAACTCCGGGCTTGCGCACAAGTGCAGTTTCGACCAAGTCGGGCTTATCGAGGCAGAGCCCGATAAAGGGGCATGTTGTGCACGGATTTTGCGGAAAGCGGATGCCGCTATGCGGCAGGAACAGCCCGGACTCGATCCGTCGGACTGTGTCATCGACCAGGGTTGCGAACTCCTGCCACTGTTCCTCAGAAATGGTGGCCCGGAGGTACTGAACTTCGACCAGCCGCTTGCGCACGAAAACAATTTGGGCGACTTCGTGGATGCCGGTCATCCAGGAATAGCAGACCAGTTGCGGATCCAGTGCGGATATGCCGGCCGGTTCTTCTGGATATCGCGCGGAGCTGGTCTTCCATTCCAGAACGCAGGGCGTACCGTCCAGTTCCCCAATGGCATCGACATAGGAGACGAAATCGTTGCCCGAGCCAAGCGTCCGATTGAACTGAATCTGCTGGCTTGAATGAGGGCGCCGAATACGAACGCGGTCGTCCTGAACGAAGCGCTCCAGCAACTGGATGCCTTGTCGCAGCATCCGGTCCCAGGTGTCGTTGCCGGGGTAGGTTAAGCCCATGTCCTTTGACAGGCTCCACTGCTCGAACAGCACCGCCGCCGGGTCTTGGCGGCGAAAAAGGGCGGCGACGGCCTGTTCGAAGGCTCGACCAAACAGCATGGCAGCGCGCGTGTCTTTCTCGTGCCATCCGTCGAGGTAGCGGTGCCGGTAACGGCGCGGGCAACTCAGGTATTGGCTGATCTGGGTGTAGGAGTAGGTCATCAGGACGCCTGCGCTTTGTTGGAGCGAGAAGCACTCGATATCGAACACGCGGATAGTTCTTCCCATTGGCTGGCAGGGGCGAAGCCGTCGAGGTTGATAAGCGAAATGCCATTGATCACGGTGTGGCTGATCTTGACGACGCCACGGAGTCCGGGCAAAGCCTTCTCATCCACCTGTTCGTGGGCCAGCAGTTCAGGGTCATAGAGAAAATCCCGCAGGAACCAGCCCAGCTTCCACATTGCTTTTTGCGTGCAGTAGAGCCGACCAACAATGGGCTGCCCGGCCAGTGTCCGGGGCTCGATCACTGAGAGCCGGAGAACGTAGAACGGCTTGCGGGCATGCCAGCGGAACTGGCCGCCATCGACGCGCACAAGGATAGATGCCGTCGGGGATCTTCGGACGAGAATCGTGGGCCGTTGCGGCGAGACCTGGGACTTTGCGGTTCATGCGGCACCCTCCCGCTTCGGGTGCGTGTAGGTATTGAGCTTGCCAAGCAGACCATTTCGGTCACTTTCGGCCCGGTCGGCCAGTTGCTGGACGAAGTTCTGAACTTGTTCCCTGCTGGCCTCTCGGAGCGTCTTCGTGCCGCAGAAGTCGACGGCGTAGGCCTTGACCAGTTCGGGGTCGAGCTTGTGCTGGCGGATGATCTGGCACAGACGGTCGCGGACCTTGGGGCCAGTGCCGTTGCTGTTTCCATTCGCCTTTTCGGGAGGAAACTTTTCCTCGGAGTCGAACTGGGGATCGTTCCGATTTCCTCGACCGAGCAGAGGCCGATGCCGTAGGCCTTGCGCAGGGCGCGGTTGACTGCTCGGGTCTCTGCGATCCGCATTTCGGCGCCGCGGACGAGAGGGGAAACATTGGACGGGTCGGCATCACCGTAGCCAACGAAACCGCCGCAGGTCCTGAGACTTGTATACCGTGGCCCGAAAAACCCAACGCCCTTCTTTGGGATCACAAAATTCCTGCGCGGGTTCAGCGAGGATGCCATGGCACCGGTTCCGGCGAGCAAGCCTTATGAGTCCGACATGGGTCACGTACCAGCCCTTGTCCAGCAATAGCAGGTCCCCAGAGGAGATCGAAAAGCAGAAATCTTTAGATAGGGACTTCAAGGTTTCCAGGAGGTCGATATTGATTGCTGGCCCCCACCTCTGACGTGCAAGTCTTCGGTTGCGGCGGAAAAAACAATCTGTGGAAACTGTCAAGTGATTCCTCCGGCGGCATATGTAATGCATATGTAACTCTCAATGCATTACATATGTCAAGCAAGAAGTACCCGTCGCTTGACCATTCGTCGGGGCCTTCGGTAGCATCGCGCCGAGGCTTGCACTGAATTTCATGAAAAAGAAGGAGACATTAAACTTTCGAGTTTCAGCCGAATTCAAGCGAAGGCTGATCGAAGAGGCCGAAAAAGAACGTCGGTCTCTTACAAACTATTTGGAAACTACTTTCGCGAAGCTTTGGGACGAACGGGAACTGAGCAACACGAAAAAAACGAGAGCCCAGAAAATTGAGCGCTGATGAGCCGGTCACTTGCGCGCGACCGCTCTTATGTGTTATTTGCCTTAGCTCGATAGATGGCAAAAGAAAGAGCTGACCCGCCCGGTTCGGTACTCCTCGGCAGCCGAAGGAAAAAACGGCGTGGCGGGTGAGCCTCTCCACGCGTGAGCCAAACCCCAACTTCGGATCCCCAGCGGGCGACTTTTGGCTGATTGGGACCGAAATACGCAGGATTGGGCAAGGATCAAACTGGCGCGATTGTCATCCCGCGCAAGCCTGCCTCGCCGGCGGTACCAAGACACGTGAGCCTGAGCCAACACTAGGAAGTCGCAATTGTTGAGATCCCTTCGTGGGTGGAAGGGCTAAAAACTGGTCTCATTAACCTTAAACGCAGTTCACCAAAACTGGGATGCAGATGCGAATCATCTCGATGCAGCACTTCGGGACACAACTTGCCCACAGAGCAGGCACGAAGTTTCTATCTATGTGTGCGACTGACAGCGAATCAGTCAGACCTTGGCCGAACATCGACATTGGCAGCGGCCTGAGCCCGGTAGGATTTCGGGCGGTTCCTTCCCCTGCATCGGGTGCAGCCATTCTTCTCAGCGGATGGGAGATTCATCTACTTCAGTGAGCGGACCCTGAGCTCCTAAGGGTCGCAGTTTATGTACACGAGCGCTTACGAACGCTCGAGCGCCGAAGACTATCCAGTACACATCCAGAAAAGAGCGATGGCTCGTATCCCCAAAAAAGACCGCGGTGACCAAGATAAAAACCGCGAAGAGCGCGTATAGCAATGAGTCCTCGCGCCAATGTGATCGACGCCGCCACATCCCCCATAACCCTAGCAGCATTACTGATCCGTATGAATAGGCATGAACGAGATTGGGGATCATGCTCTTCCTAGGGCTGGGCAACCAGCCAAACGCTGCGGCAACTTTACGTAGATCATCTCTGACGGTGATCCACGAATGCGAACGAATGTATGAAAGACCCCTTTGGAGAAACCAAAGATCCGTTAGAGCTTCGTTGTATTTCAGGCGATTCAATGCCTCGAGGTCCTGGGGAGTCAAAGCATTCATTGCCTCTTCTTTGCTTATGTCGCTGCTCTCTCCGGGTAGTGACGGAATAGGAACCCGTTATTCCCAGTCCAAAGCTCGGTTCCGGTTTCGGTGCTCAGCGTCGGCACGCCAGTTAGTTCACAGGACCGCCAGAGCAATGGAGAAACAGTGAGGATCAAAATCAACGCACAAAGCAGGCCGCCACCAGTTCGTCTTCGCCCGATTAGCCAGAGTGCTGCGAGTCCAGCAAAAGGCGCAATCGTGGCGCGAGTCAGAACATCCATCCCAAGCAGCAATCCGCCAAGCGCGGCGGAATGAAGATCTCCTGTGCGCGCAGAGCGCTGTACAACAATCACCGCCAATAGCGTCAGAAAAGTGAAGAGACTGGTTTCTTGCAACGCCGTGTCGTGGACGACATAGTATGGATATATTGCTGTTATCCCCGTTGCGAGGATCGCGGTCTTCGCGCCAAGCCATCCACCAAAGATCTCGTGAGCGAGCAGGCCAGCGCTGAATGCGGTTCCAGCTCCGATTAGAGACTGAGCAACGGCAACGGGCCAAAAGGCCTTGTGCCCCATTATGAGGCCAGCGAGAAGGATGGGATAGAACGGGACGCGGAAAGCTGTCGGGGCACCGTATAAAGAAATTCCGTTCCCCGACGCGAGACTCTGCGCAATCTCAAAAAAGAAGGAGTACCCACTTTCGAAAAAACCAGTGGAACCCATGCAAAGTCGTGCACCTAAGCGCAGGGCAAACAAGAGCGCCGTAAACCAATAAACGGCTCGGGGCAAGTCTTGCTTTCGAAGCTGAAGGAGCATATCGCCATGATACCGAGCGGTTCCATGACTGCGGCAACGACTGCGGCAACGCTGTTTCTGGGCTTAATCCTCAGGGGGGTATCAGCCAGTATGATGCATGTAGCACCCATGTAGCACCGGAAAGAGCAACCGCTCAGCCCCGAATACATGGGGATTCTCATGCCCTAACGCGCATGTCTGCACCGGCGCGAGAGGTCTAGAGACAACGATCGCGCGTCAGGTGCCTGAATTCTGCGGTATGTCATAGAAATGGGAATCAGTGTGAGGTCTCTTGGAGAGAAATACGCGCGTACATGCACCTTGGCACGAATCTAGCAGATCATCGGAGAGAAAAATTCTTTTGAAAGACCGACTCAAGTGACGAAATCCTGGGTCGCGACACCGCTTCCGACCTAGCGGGAAGATTGGTGCTACGCCGATAATTATTCAGGCATGCTATTGAGGCCGCTCTCATGGCTTGATCAGCCGGCAGAGCTGTAGGGACCGCATAATAGACCTGTTACCGTACTTCCGCTTTGCTGGCCACCGTCCGGAATCTGCACCCAGAGCACAAAAGTTGTTTAGTACAGTTGCTGCGGGCCGAAAGAACCGGCCGTTGAGCCGGGTTTTTCGATTCGATCAACCGTACTGAAGAAGGAGATTCCCGTTGAGGCCAGCGGTTAGACACAGCATCATACTTTGGACACTCTTCTTCGTCATTTGCATGAGCTTGGGATACCCGACGCTCAATCGTTATGACCCGCGATCGATCCCCGGTCTCACAGACTCAATCGGTTATTATGCACTCGTGACTGGCGGCGGTGACCAAGCTGGCGATGAGTCGCACCGTGTGCTTGTTCCGTACCTGGCCAAGCCAGTCTATTGGATGGTCAAAGGTCACATCAATACTTGGAATCCGGTTTTCTTCGCGCTTTTAGTGGTTAACTCCTTCTTTATCGCAAGTACCGCTTTCCTGCTGGTTATCGTCGGTCATCGAATTGCCGGGAACGATGCCATAGCGGTCGTCGGCGGCCTCCTTTATCTGACGAGCTTCGCAGTGGCTAATTTGAATCTTTCGGGATATGTGGACTCCGCGGTGAACTGCATGATGATGGCATTGGTTTGGACAATGCTCACAGAGCGCTGGTGCCTCTTGCCAATCTTAGGAACTTTGGGTGCGCTCGCCAAGGAGACGTTTGTTCCTCTCGCGGCGGTTCTTGCGTTTGGATGGTGGCTGGTAGTCTTTCGACGTGGCCTGTTCAAACTGTCGCAACTGATATGGATCGCAGCAATGATGGCAGTTGGTTTCGTTCTAGTGACATTTCTTATGTCGCGTGGCCCCTCACCGTATTCACCGTTGAGCTTCGCCGCTTCACGATGGGTCGAGTCTGGCTCCGGTTATTTTTACCTCTCTAGTTTGTACAGGTGTCTTGTCGCCCGTGAGTTCCTCTTCACATTTGCATGGTTGCTTCCGTTAGGGGTATGGCGGCTTCGGCAGTTGCCAAAAGCATGGGTTATGGGCTCTACATGCGCGGCGCTGGCCGCGCTTGCCATGGGGGCGTTCGATGATGCGCGGGGCAACGCGACCCGGGCAGTTTTTAGTGCCGCTGGCCCATTGCTGAGTTTATCGGTTTCACTCTTACTCGTAGAGACTGGTACGCGTGGATCGTCACGCGGTGAACGATTGGAAGGATGATTCTCAAAATGCCTTTCAAGACAGAGGCTAGTGGACCACAATCGAGCCTGAGCCAACAGGGAAAGCGGACGAAGGGGTGAGCCTTCGAATGCGCACCAGCGGAATTGTTCTGTCTTGTGCCCATCAGCGTAAGGGAAGAGTGCTACAGCTTGATTCTCTGGATCCGTTGGATCCCCGCCGCCGGAAGGTCCCGACTGTATACATCGTCGAAATCGGGCCTGAAGGCAGAGCAATTCAAGGTTAAGCGTTGATGGATATTAATTCGCTATCGTCCCCTCCATCGAGATCGATCCCCGCCCTGGTGTCTCGGGACGAAAACGTTAAACTGAAGGCCACTGATGCTTAGAGTTCTGATGTCCCTTTGCTTATTTCGGGATTGCATCGGCGTGCGCTTTCATTCTGTCGCATGGGGCTAAGGACAAGTGAAGGAAGTCCGTACCGGTCCTTATCCCACCTTATCTCCATTAGGGTCACTCTGTCGGGATCTGGATGCCAGGAATCTTCGTAAGTAGCGATCTTCTTCTTCTGATTTCCAGTGAAAGGTATGCCGTATGACCTCTCGGACTGTTTCGCCATGAGCGCCGATCTCCTCCTCGGTTTCTGAGAGGTCCACTGCATCTAATTCTTCCTTAGAAATGCCGCCCTTCGGCAATGGGACGATTACCCATGCCTCACTGATGCCCACTGTGTGGCCATCAGACAGATGGACATGTTTAACTTCCCTGGTTCTGCTGCATGCAACAGCGCGACACTCACCTGCGGACTGATCTTCACATCGAAGACCGGGTCTCGATTGAGGAACCTCAAGTCGCATGACTGGCCACTCAATGAAAGTTCGAGAATTTGCCTCCCGAGAAGCGGTGCTAGAATGTCCCACCTCTTGCTTTGGGAGTTGCCAAGACAGAGTGATCTTGCCCTCAGAACGCGTACACCTTAGCGAGTTGGTTTAGGCGAGATTAGCTCATCTCGTCGTAGCCGTCGTGCGGCGGTAATGTGGAAATCAGGTTCATCGATTTCCATATTTCCGCCGCCTGCTTCGGTCGCCGCTGAATTCATGCGGCAGCCTGTGTTTGCTTCTCCGCCCAGCGTTGTTCGTATTCGGCTGGACTGGAGTAGTTGAGGGTGGAGTGCATGCGGCTGCGGTCGTACCAGCGCAGCCATTCAAGCACCGCGTCCTTAGCCTCCCGGATGGTAGCGAAGCGTTGCCCATCGAGCCACTCTACCTTCAGCGATCCGAACAGCGTCTCGCTGCAGGCGTTGTCCCAGCAGTTTCCCCTGCGGCTCATCGATGCCGTAATGCCGTGCTCATCGAGAAGCCGCGCGAAGTCGTGGCTGGCATACTGACTGCCGCGATCGCTGTGAAAAAGTAACTCGCCCTTCGACGGCTGCCGCCTATGCCAGGCCATCTCCAGCGCGTCGATTACAAGGCTGCGCTCCATATGCGGCTGCAGGCTCCAGCCCACCACTCGCCGGCTGAACAGGTCGATCACCACCGCCAGAAACAGCCAACCTTCTTCGGTCGCAATATACGTGATGTCACCTGACCAGGCCGTGTCCGGACGCAGCGGCGAAAAGTAGCGCTCCAGCCGGTTGGGTACGATGGGTAGATCGTGCCGGCTGTCGGTAGTGGCCACACGAAAGCGGCGACGGCAGGGCACGAATGCCATGCTTCTGCATCAGCAGTTGCACGCGCTGCTTACCCACCCGGACCCCGCCTTGGCGCGGTTCCCTCCATAGGCGCGGTCAGCCGTAAGCGCCGCGCGTCTCGGCATGCATCGCACGAATGTGCACCAACAGAGCTTCGTCCGTCATGTGACGCCGCTGTGCAATCCGCGTCCGCCGCGCGCGATGCTGGTCATAGCCTGTAGCGCTGACGCCGAGAACGCGGCACTGCAAACAGACAGGCCAGACAGAACGATGTCGATCAATAAAGGCGAACTTCACTTCTGGCCGTTCGCAAAGAACGCCGTGGCTTTTCCCAAGATGTCGCGCTCCATCGTCGCCCGTGCCAGTTCTGCGCGAAGACGCCGATCTCCATCTGCTCGGCCGTCAACTCTGCACTCCGGCCTGAGCCGCGCAGCTTGCTAGCTCGATGCGCCTTACAACATAGCGATGCTTGACGGCGTAGGTTGCATAGAGTACTTGAGGGGAATGTCCGACACCTTCAATCTGTGGAGAGTCTTCAACGACCGAAGAAAACAGAACAACCCGCCCCCTGCTTGTGTTCCAAATGGGCTCACAGGTCGCGAAATCGCAATCGTCGTGGTGCAGTTCATTAAACATTAAACGACATCCATGAGAGATCCACCATGCAGCGAGTGATGTTGCCCTGACCGCATTGATGGACGCTTACCCCTGTCAGTGATGTTGCTGCCGAGGCATACGCATGCGGACCAACGCCAGTGCCATGGGCGCTGACCCCATTAATGCACACCTAGAGACTGTAAGATGCACTCCGGCTCTCCAAGAACTGGAGCTCTACGAAGTGTTCGTCTTTTCTGGGCGGTGACCTGCCCGTATACTCCCCGCTAGCAACGTATTGAAAAGCGCGGAATACAGAGCGCAGAAAAGGCCGTGGAATGCGGCGCGGTTGCGGAACGCAGAATTGGCCAACTCGGTGCCCAAGCCGTGGTCCAGTTCCTCCATGCAGTGCCGAAAGCGACGCTCCGCTTCAGATCGTTCAGCCCATTCGTCTTCGAACTCTTTGTAAATGTTGTCTATGGCTTTTTGTGTCTTGCCGACGATGCCCTTAATCATCAACTGAGCAAATTCGCTGGTGATCTCAACTTCCGACATCCGAGAAATCTGCGCTTCCGTGAATAATCTCCACTTTCGCCAGCGCGGCAACTGTTCGGCTGAAATTGCGTACATCGAGGTTTTGAACTCGCCGAAATACGCGGCATTGCGGAGTTCCTGCGAATTTAGTTTGAGGCCGGTCGCGTTCATGCGTGCGAAAATTTGCAGCACTTCACGATCGTCGACACTGGACGGAAGAACGTGGACGCTGAACTGATAATCAAGGATGGACTGTTTGACTTCTTGAGGGAGATCCTTGAAGGGCTGCCCTGCAAGGTCCTTATTGTGAGTCTTCTTAATCGTGAAGTCGTCACGATTCTGATCGAAATCCTTGAGCAGCTTCGGAGCAATAAATGCCAACACCGTCCGTATTCGCTGCTGGCCATCCACAACTTCGCGCTTCGGTTCAAGAGTCTCAAGATCAGTTTTCTGGTCGCGTAGGAATATGATTGGGATCGGTAAGCCGCGCACGATGGTGTCCAAGAGAAAAGACTTCGCGCCCTTGGGCCAGACCGAACGGCGCTGAAACGACGGACTCAGAATGAGCGTTCTTCCCTTAGCCCACGAGACGAAATCACTAACTTTGTAGTGGGTCTTGCTGACCTGGTGGGTTTTCATGCATGTGATTATCGCCTAAGCTACGGCTTTTGTTCCCTCGATCCCGCAACAGGAACCTCGGGGAGCACAATGCCTGCGCGGAGTCGCTCTGGGAGTTTTCCCCGCAAGGCGCTAAGATCGGCATGTTGGGCCAAGGCACAGGGCCCATGATTGGTTGCGAACGTCGCCGTCGCCGCAGAGCGCTCAGAAGATGATCGCGCGGCCGACGGAGCGCGACATCGCCACGGCAGAAATGGGCGATCGCATTCTGATTGCCGTAAACGACATAGAAAGCAGAAGGAGCCGAAGATTCTAGGATCGCCGGACGCAGCGAGCACAGCCGATCACTAGCGAGTTGCCAGATCGGAACGCGTTGCGCCTGTTCACTTTGTCGGCTCCGGCGGGCAAGAAACTCTCCGCCGACCGGCTCACGGGAGGGAATCCCTTGAACGACATCGAGAACAACTTCGATTCGCCGCAAGCACTCATGAACATGCAGCACCGCCACCTACAACTCGCGGTGCGCGGGCTGGCGGAGTTGCGGGAACACGGAGACCTTTACCGCCGAGGAGTGCAAACGGCTGCTGGCCGTTTGCTTGGAGTTGGAGAAGCGCTCACATTGATCGGCGTGGCAGGCGCTGAAGAAAATCAATGCGCCCGTCTAGCACCAAATAGCCGGGCCTGAAGTGGAGCATCCGCATGAAACCGGAAGACGGCCTCGATCCTCTGCAAGATGCTGCGATAGTTCAGCCTCGCGAACTGTGGGACAAGAAGCCCGACGAGAGTCAACGGGCGTTCGACGCGTTTTGCAGATATCGCGACGCCGAGAAGCGTTCCTTCAAGGCTATTGCCAATTCATTGAACTGTTCGACACAAAATGTCTGGCAGTGGTCGACCCGGCACAACTGGAAGCTGCGATGCGACGCGTACGACATGGAGCTTGACAGGCAACAGCGCGTCGAGTTCGCGCGCAATCGCGTGAGGATGAAGGATAGGCACCTGCGGCTTGCGGTCGCGATAGGGGGCATCGCGGCACACGCAGTACGAGAGTGGCAGGCCAGGATTGCGAGTGGCGCAGCGTTGGACTTGGCGCCCGAGCAGGTCGCGATGCTCGTGAAGTGCAGCGCGGAGCTGGAGCGCAGCACGATCGGGGTGGACGGCGAGAATCGGCCGCCCGTGATCAACGTTTTGTTTGGCGTTCACAAATATGCGGACGAGAAGGCAGGCGACAGCGGCGACGTTGAAGGCGAGGTTGAATGGAAGCTGCAGGAGGACGTCGAGCGCGAGGAATATGAGATGCTCAACGACGACGAGCGCCGTATTTGGGAGAGTTGGAAGAACCCGCCGCGGAAGAAGCTCACGAACTAGCTTCTTACTTGGGGGCCTGGTGGAGATCAACATCAGTTGACACTTCGGCTATCCAGAGCTGCGGAAAGTGGAGTGGAGTTCCCACTTTCAAGGCCATCGAAAGGCTCGCACCGCACGAAACGACCACGAGACGACAAATCCCTAGCTCGGAAATTGGCCGTAAGCCGGCGACAACGCTTTCGGCAAAAAGTTGCCCAGAAAGCCGCTCCAGTGCAGACATTTTCGTCAACTTGCGAGCGAACCTTGCTACGCCTCTTTTCCGCGTCTTTACAAAAATTGTGGCCCTTTTCCACAGGCCCAACCTGTTGCACTCGCAACGCTTGTCTAAGAAACGGCGCTTACTAGCTGTGCGAAACGATACTTTTTTTCTTTGATTTTTGGTCGGAGACTTGAGATTGTGCGTGAGCAGAACAAAAAGGCCGCCGTGATGGGCGACCTTTTTCTGTGGGCCTTGCGGCCCGAAGCCGATCTCGGCGGCTCGAGACATACCTTATCACCGCGACCGACTTCGCACAAAACTCATTCGCTGCTTGCTACGTCCACGCGCAAACGCGTGCGCGTTCGGCGGGATGCCTAAATGACGCTGGCAAGCGCAAAGGCCGGGGAATCGAAATACCCGGCGAATCCATCCCGAGGCGCGGGCGCGGGGGCGCTTGGCGGCGAAGGCACCAACGTGACGCGACCAGGCGTCCCGGAGTCCCTCGCATGCCAACCTTGCACTTTCATAAAGATCTTCTTCCTCCAGCGCGAGCTTTCTACGAACATCAACTCGGCCGCCTTTCCCGTGCCAACCACAGGGGTTGGGCAGCAGCGTCCTGCCCTTTTCACAAAAGTAAAAGTAAGCGCAGCTTCTGGGTCCACCTAGACAGCGGGGCGTTCAACTGCTTCGGATGCGGAGCGCACGGCGGCGATCTCATCGACTTTGTCCGGCAACGTGACAGCGTTTCCTTCACGACCGCGGCTCAGTCGCTCGGTGCGTGGGACTCGGCGCCGTCGCCGGAAACGGTGCACAAGCTGGAGGCGCAGGCCGCCGAGCGCGAACGGCAGAGGCGTCTCGACCAGGAGCAACGGGACGACGAGCACGCCGAGCGGATGCGCATCCGCGAGCAGCTTCACATGTCGATGCAGTTCCAGCGCGAGGCCGAGCGGCGGCTGGACGAACTCCATGCTGGCGCTGAGCCGATCTCTGCCAATGAAGGCGAGGACTGCTGGGCGGCGATGAGTTTGAGTTTCGAATACGAGTGCGAGATGGCGCAGGAGTATCTCGTCGCGTCAGGGCTGGAGGTGTCCTATGGCGAGTAATGGAAAGGCCGTGGGCACCAACGGCAAACCAAACGGCAAGGCGGGCGCTCATGGAGTGCCCGTGGACTTCGATGCGAATCCGACTGCGGCGATGGGCAATCGCATCCGCAAGTTCAGCGACATTCCCGACATCCAGACAATGGACGTCCCGAGCGTCGACTGGCTTGTACCGGAGTGGATCGCACGTCGGACGATCACGCTTTGGGCGGGCAGCGGCGGTGCGGCGAAAACATTCCTGACCCAGAGTCTCGGAGTCGCCGTAGCGACTGGCGGCCTATTCCTGGGGCGGCGCTGCCAGCAATGGCCAGTTCTGATGCTGGATTACGAGAATGCCGCTTTCATGGTCAAGGACAGGCTGTCGCTGATGGCTGATGGGCCGATAGACAGCTTGAGAATCTGGGGCACATGGAATGCGCAGCCGCCGCCGCGAGTCGGGAACGAAGTCCTGTTTGATATCGCGAAGGAGATGCAGCCATTGATAATCGTCGACCCGCTCAGGCTGGCGCACGGCTGCAAGGAAAACGACAGCACCGAGATGGCGGGAGTGATGCAGCAACTGCGCTTCTGCACAAGCGTGGGTGCCACAGTCGTAATTGTCCACCACGTCGCGAAGTCGGAGGGATCGACGGGGCGCGGCAGCACTGTGATCGAAGACCTTTCAGAAGCGAACTTTACACAGGAAGTGGCCAAGGACGCCACCAGGCTGATTACCCTGAGGTCGAGCAAGCTCCGTTTCGGCCCGAACATCACTGTAACCATCAAGCCGAATTTCGAGGAGGGCACGTTCCAGATCGTTGACAGTCCCGAGTTCACCCAGCGAAGCGACGACATGAATGCCCTTCGCAAGATCATTGAGGAGGAACCCGGCCTAAGCCAGAACGCCATGTACGAGAAGGCGGGGATGAACAAAAATCGGATGACGTCGCTGCTGAGGGCGGGGAATGGCAGCTTGTGGGAAGAGCGGAAAGAAGGAAGCTACAAGACTGCGCCGAGGCACTACTTCCCGCTCTTGGGAGCTTGTTCCGGAAACGCGGATCAAGCTGGGAACAACCGGAACAAGTCAACGACGGGAGCTTGTTCCGTTGATCCGCACGCTTTTAAGCGGAACAAGGGAACAAGCGCGTCAGACCTACATGAAACGCTCACCTTGATCCCTATCGAGCGGAACAAGGTCACGAAGGGGGAAGTATGACGGCAGATGAGTTGATAGAGGAAGTTGAGGCGGCTGGCGGCCGACTGGCACTCAACGGTGACAAGATCAGCTATGTCTTTCCTGAAGACGAGGCTGCCGCCGACCTAGTCGATCAGCTTCGTGAGATGAAGCCGGATGTGATCGAGATACTGAGGCTGCGGGCGGCGTCGCTGCCGTGGCGCGGCTATCACGGCGGCCAACCCTTCGTCTGCGGGAAGTGCGGCCTGCGCTTCGACACCAGCGCCGGATATGCGCAACACGTCGTCCATGTCTGCGGGTGGAGCGGCGACAAGTGGAGTCTCGCGAGTTCGGCAAAGGAAGGTTACGGATGACTACTGAAACGCAATATGCAGAGCCGCTGCGGAACCCGTACCCGAAGCTGGTGCGCTTGATCGACGCCAGCATCGAGGCGCACGGCTTCGGTTCGCCGCTGAAGGCAGCCGCCAGAGATCGCGAGCAACGTGTTCGATCAGATCACGCAGGAGGATCGCGACTGTTTCAGTTTTCTTCAGATTGCGGGAGTTGTACGCAGTCGACTGTAGCAGCGCAACCGCGCAACCAAGCCGCGCGCGAGCGTGAGAGGAGTGAACATGGCCAACATGCGGAGCAACACGATCATCACGCTGTTGAACCGTGCGGACGCGAACTTGGGCGATCTGCTGGTACTCGCCGCAGTCAAAGCACACAGTGGTCCGGACGGGCGCTGTCACAAGTCAGTGCCGCAGCTTGCAGAGCGTCTCAAACTCCATCCGCGGACGGCGAGGCAGCGCATGCGGAGGCTGGCAGAACTGGGCGACCTGCGAGAGCATCCGGTGCACGCACTGGCGCATATGGCGCATGAGGTCACTGAGCCGGACTATGGCGCCGTCGTCGAGTTCGATCCGGCTAACCTGCGCCTAGGCGACGCGCTCGCCGTCAACCTGCTGCTCGTGGCGAAGGGCGGGGCCTTCAGCACGAGACTCGACGACCTAGCGGCGACGGCGGGGGTAAGTAGGGACACCCTGAGCCTGGACCTGAAGGGCGGCTGATCGAGGCGAAGTTGGTGACGCTGACCAGAGTCTCGCGATCAGAGTACAAAGTCGAAGCGAGAGTTCCTGCAGGAACACCCGAGAAAAGTGCGCGTGTACGCTGCGCGAACTCGTCCGGCAAGTGGGCGCGCGTCGGCGAGCACCTTCGGACGTGGATGTGACTTCCGGGCGGCGAATTGTGGGGCAAAAAAAGGCGACGGTTTCGGTGACTCAGGCGGGACTCGGGATCACCACAACGAAGGCCCACTCCGGGCCCGGCGCTCGGCTCTCCGGCGTCTGCGCCCGGGGGATCGCCGCAGGGTTGCACACGCACTCTAATTGCTGGATGGCCTCGTGCGCCTGTCCCTGTCACCGAGCGAAGTAACGGTGTGCCTGTTTTCAATGCAAGTTGACTTTCACTGGGGAGACGGCCAGTCACTCAACTCGTCCGGCCCGAACGCAACGTTACCTTTCGCAAAGTGTAATCAGTGCTTTCGGTCGACTGCCTTAACTCAAAACGGTTTTGGACCTGCAAGAGCGACACTAACCCTGACGGTCTGTTTGTGGACGACGTGACACAAACGGCAGCAGTGTCAGAAGGCCAAGCTAAACTTGCTCTGCGAAACACTCACAACCGTTGGCCTTCTCGGCTCTCACGCATAACGTTATGCAGTAATCAAATTATACAATTGACCTAACAAGGCTCTATTTGTAAGTTATTCGAGATAGCGACGAGTAACTCGGTAGGCTGATGGCTCGCCAGTCGACGACTCGATCGACATTTCCCCAACATCTTCATAGATGGCGATGAGTCCAACACCATGGTTGCGAAATCAGCGGAACCCTCATCGCCAGGAGCAAACTCAAGGCTGGTTCAACAACTCGGGGGCCTCGGCATGGTGCTAAACGACAAAAATACATCGGCTCTAGAGTGCCATCTGACATAGACATACTTATCATTGAAGCGTAGCGCGGGGATCGGAGAGCAAACACGGTATGGCCAAATTGCCTCGCTCTATGTGGCCGCTTAATTGTCTTGCCGACATCACCTCAGAGGTAAGGGGATAACATGACGAAACGATCGCTATTCTGCGTATCAGCATTGTTTCTGTGTACTCGTAATTCCTTTAGTGGGTCAAGTCGCCCCGGGGTTCCCGACCTTTTCGGCCTTCGCTAATCATGAAATCGACAGTGTCGACTTGATGAACAATAATGTCATAATAGCGATTCCTTTTTATTCGAAGGCAGGCGCCTTCCCGCTCAGCTACAATATGCTCGGTAATTCGTTCGTTTTTCAAAACAGCAGTCACACTTGGGTCCCTTCACTCGCTATCGGTATAACCGGAGGGAGCCCTTTCTTGGAAAGTGTGAATGGAGGTTTCCTTGGAGTAGGCAGTGGAACCCCGCCCTACGCGAAGTACGGCTATAGCATCCACGAGCTTTGCCCAGACGGAGTAACCTACACATGGTACTACTCCCAGTGGTACGTGTTAACGGCCGACGGGACATTTCACTTTCTCCCTGCAAGCGATGCCACGGATACGGCGGGATGCTACAAGACTGGATTCACCGACCAAACGACCGACAACTCTCATTTGACATTGGCCACGAATTTGGGAGTCGTCGCCGGGATCTATACAACTGCCGGTATGGTGCTCGCCTCCTCATCGCTAACGGATCCAAATGGGAACGCCATCTCAGTCACTGGGGCGTACCCAACCCTCACGATCACGGACACCCTAGGTCTGCCAATATCTAGAACCTCTGCTTATTGGGGTGTGTTGTCCTGGACCGATGTTAACGGCGGTTCGCCATCGGTCACGCCGTTGTACACGACGACGATGACGTTGCAGACCAATTTCGGCTGCTCCGGAACAACAGACTTTGGGCCGGCCACCAACGAATCAATGGTTACCGGCGTGTCATTTCCAGATAGCACTAGCATAGGAATTACTTATGAAGGTACACCCAGTCACAGTGGAAATTATACCGGTCGCGTCAATAAACTGACATTACGTGAGGGTGGGACCGTCAGCTTTAGCTATGGCGGTGGCTCTAATAATGGGATTGACTGTACTTATCAAACTGTGCCAGTGTTGACGCGAAAGCTCGGCAACGGCGATAAGACTACATATACGCTATCGCACAGCCTAATCAGCGGGACTTCAAATTATAAAGCAACGAATACGGTTGTCGATCCCGGTGGAAATCAAACGATTTATACCTTCACTGGTTTTACGTCCTCAGGAAACTCTGCCACGTATGCACAAGTCCTGACTCAAATACAGCGTTATCAGGGCAATGGTTCCGGCGCGACGTTATTAACAACCGATATCTATTGTTACAACATAGCATTTAGCAGTTGCTCTACCACCGCTGCTCCAACATCCGTTGTAACGTTGCCTATTAAGAAGCAGATTGTCTTTCACAACATCAACGGCATGTCAAAATATTCTGCAGTTGAAACCGACTTCGACTCTAATGGCTATGGCAATGTAATATACTCAGCAGAGTATGATTTCGGTGGCTCGACTCCCTGAGGACGACGACGATAACATACGGGACCTGTACTGCGAATTGCAATACGGCAACTCCTACGATTAACGGCACTATTGGTTCGCACGTAAATAACATGCCAGGTGAAGTCGTGACTACGCTGAACGGAAGCGCAGTCGCGCAGGCTAACTACACCTATGACGTACATGGCAATTTAAGCTCGATGTTTTATGGAATGGGTCAATGTGGATTGGCCAAAGTAGTACAAATACATACAACTCAAACGGGACTCCAAATATTATTTATGACCTTGCAAATGTCCCCACCACATACAGCTATACCGGGACTTATATAGGGTGTGGAGGTTGTACCAACTTTCCGTTCCCGACCTCAATCACCAAAGGCGGTCTGACTATCTCTTCCGCGTGGTACGGAGTGGGAGGAGTAAAGAGCACCGATGTAGACGCAAGTGGCAATAAAACGATGTATTGCTACAACACGGGAGGCAGTTGCGCGGGAGGCACAGCCGACCCATATTGGCGCCGACTTCAAACCATAGACCCCTACGGCTCCACTGTTCTTCAAGCATATCCGACCGGGTCATCCCCGGATTCTTCGGGAACGTCGTTCACTTTCAACTCCGGGAACTCGATCGAAAGCGTTACAAATACCACTGACGGTTACGGGCGCATCATAAATTCGCAGAAAGCCCAGTCCCCGCAGGAGCAAACTATGACACCTTGAGCAGGGCATACAGTTGGCCCTCGAACTACTCCCAGGCGACCACCTCTCAGCCGTGTTCGGCGGTGGCAGGGGGCACCTGCACGGCGGCCCATACCTTTCTCGATGATCCTCTCGGTCGGCCTTACACGGAATCGACCGCGATGAACGAAGTGGTCACAAATACGTATTCTCAGAACGACGTCCTCAATGCTTTGACTCCAGTCCCAGCAGGCGAGAACGCAAAGCAAACGCAGGTCGAATATGACGGATTGGGAAGGACGTCGTCTGTGTGCCAGATTTTTCACGCGGGCGGTGGCCCTGACACCTGCGCTCAAAACACCGGCACCTACTCGGGTGTGTTTGATAGCTACTCTTATGGGGCCGGGAGTGGATACACATCTGTCAGCATAGTTAGGGGCGCTCAGACGCGCTCGCAGATCCTGGACGGGTTGGGGCGGGTCACATCGGTTACGACTCCTGAAAGTGGGTTGACAGCCCCCGGTACCACGACCTACGTCTACGATTATTACGCGCCTAGCACTTGTGGGGGCTGGCAGTTTGAATATGGGCACTTAATGTTGAAAACTACTCCGGTCGGGGCGATTTGCTATGTCTACAACGATGGCGGTTTGGGGCGCTTGACGGATGTCGGTGTCAGCGGTACGGCTAATTCCTACTGTAAGCGTTTTCGTTACGACAGTGTATCAAATGGAGCACAGACGCAGCCCCCAGGATCAACGATAGCCAACGCAGCCGGACGACTGGTCGAAGCGGAGACCGACACTTGTGTGTATCCGCTCTCGAAGATCACAGATGAGTGGTTCAGTTACGACAAGGACGGACGAGTCACGGACATCTGGGAATTCACACCTCACTCGGGTCAGTACTACCATTCCATAGCTACTTTTTTCGAAAACGGGCAGGTGAAAACTCTTCAATTGGCCAGCCCGAGCCTGTACACATTGACATATACACTCGATGGCGAAGGCCGCTGGAACTCATTGACAGATACGACGACGAGCCAGAGTATCGTCACTGGAGCCACGTACTACCCCGCTCAGAACCCGACGAAGATAAGCCTGACGGGGACAACGCCTGACAATGACTCCTACACCATTGACACAAACACGGGTCGCATAAAGCAATTTGTATTTACCGTTGGCAATACCTCTAAAAGCCTGACTGGCGTTCTGTCATGGAATCCAAGCGGCACCTTGGGTAGTGTTGCAATCACCGACGGCTTCAACCCTGGGGGCACACAAACCTGCAACTCCAATAGTTCCTCGGCGCTCGGCTACGGCTATGACGATCTCAACCGCCTCGTCGAGTACGATTGTGGTTCGGGTAATTGGGGGCAGCAGTACCTTTACGACCAATACGACAACCTGACGAAGAATGTGATTTCCGGGCGTTCGGGTTCCACGTGGACCCCGACATACTCGCAAACAACTAACCATTATGGATGTGGGGGCTGCACGACGGATGCTGCTGGCGACGTGACGAATGATGGTAATAATGTTTACAGCTGGTACCCTGATAGCAAACTGGCTTCGACGGCGTCCTCTGGTACTCCCATCTGCGGCTCATCAGGTGAATGTATTACCTATGACGCCTTCGGACGGATGGTGGAGAACAGCAGTGGCGGGTCGTACAACGAACTTTGGTACACTCAAGTCGGAACCCCGATTCAGATGGCTGGCTCTGTGATCGATTACGGCTATTTTCCGACTCCAGAGGGGGGAACCGCCATCATCAACGGAAATAGCTCCTCATATGGATACATGCACAAGGATTGGCTTGGCAGCGCCCGCATCGTATCCTCGATTACGGGACACTCCGCCACCGTCGACCAAGCCTATACCCCATACGGCGAGATCTATGACCAGTTCGGGTCGAATAATTCGCCATATGACATGTTTGCGGGCATAACCGACAATTTTGACCCCGGAGTGATGTGGGATACACCGAACCGAGAACTATCAGTTGTTGGACGCTGGCTATCGCCAGATCCAGTTGGTCAGGGTTGGAATCAGTATGCCTACGCGACCAATCCGCTTAGCTTTGTCGATCCCCTCGGGCTGCAACTGATCGGTCCCGTTCGATGCTCTACTTCTGGACCTAACAACTGCCCTGGCGGGGGAATCGATGCCGGAGCAGGTTATCCTGGAGGCGACGGCTCGCTTTGGTCCGGTGCGCTAAATGGGACGCTTTTCAACGTCACTCAATATGACTTTTCTGCGAGCCAAAACTTTCAGTGGGGGGAATTTGGTTTGGACGAATTGCTGGCGTTCGCTGATGAGGGTGAAATCAGTCTCGATGCCGTGACGGCCCTAGGAGTCAGTGGATTTCCTGGCGGAGTTCCCGGGGCTGAGAGCATTGGTCCCTCCGGCGGAACCATAAGAATGAACACGCTACGTCTAGTTACGAATACCGATTTCTGTAGAGGCGGCGACAGAACCATTCAGTACAATCTAGTTGACATGAACTCAGGGAGCGCTCCTTCAAGTCCGTGGTGGGTTACCGAGCACATTCAGGCATCGGTAAAGACGAACTCTGGAAATACCGGCGAATGGCCGAACCAGTACACGGATTATTTATCCAACGGTTTTACTGACCCATATAATGCACTTCAAAGTTTCAGTATCTCCCTTGACCAGGGTTCAGGTTGGAGTATCCCAGTCATTGTGAATATCGGAGGGCAGGATTATGGAACCCTCGGCCTCTGGATGTCGAAGAATCCTTTGAGAAATGGGCAACCCTCGCCGAATTCCATAAACTGCCCACCAAAATAGAAAAACGAGCAACGCTATGAACAATGTTGTGCGGACAATTGTAGGAATTACCGCTTTCGCCTTGGGCATCGGCGTTTTAGTGGTTTGTGTAAAACTAAGTTGGGACAAGCGAGAAGCGAGGCAGCTTATCCTCGACGCGGAACGGCTTCAGCAGGATACGGGCGGCGATAGTAGCCTAAGTGACTTTCTGGAAAAACATCGTAGATTCGTGCATCCCACGGGCGATTGTAGCGTGTCACAATGTGCCTACGTTGGGGAACTAACGAATGTGCCCCTGTCATTTTTACGACTTGCGCCTCCCGCTGCCTTCTACGTGTCCGTTCTCGTCAAAAGTGACAAGGTCCAAGAAGTCTACCTCTCCGCAAAAACAACTATTTCCGGAAGGCCTTACGCTGCGACGATCAGAGACCTCAGCGCCGTTGCATCCAATAGCGAAATCAAAACCCTTTCGTCCGATGCTGTTTTGGACAGCTCCGGCGAGATTCTAACATCGATGATAGAACTTGGCCCAATGGCGACACCAACCGATCGGAGGATAGCATTCGACTTTAGTGTCGAATGCATATTCCAGGTGAAGGGCTGCGCTGACCCTTCACAGATCACAGGTGGATGGCCGACACGCCGAAAGGATTGAGGACCGTACCCAGCGGGCCATTCAGGATCTGAAATCCTGTCAGCCTCACCGGCATCGACGGAGGTTCTTCCCAACGACAACTATTTCTGTTTCAAAGGTGGGTCTTCAGAACACCGAAGAATCCAATCACAACCGGTCAAGATCGAGTTCTGCCAGGCCGTCTACCAATCAAGTAGAGTAGAGAGTTTTCACAGCCAGTCAGAACAACCTACATGATCGTCAAAACCCGGGGGCAAACCCCTCCTCAGATTCGGAGTTCCCTTACTTCCCCAATTAAGCGCGGTCCAGAAGTCGGCTTCGAGGAAGTTGGAAATTTTCACGTTCAGAGCATGCCGGTCTCAACAGGATGACGGCTTGACAGTGCGCCCAAAGGAATCGTGCATTTGAGTTAGCGGATGTGGCGGCCCACAGGGTCGGACTTGAGTTTCACGAACAGTAAGAGCTCCTCGTGAACACTCGCGCGCTCGGCGTCGGTTCGAATCCCGCGCTGATCGGCGGTGGCTTGCTCATGCCTGTGGTTTTCTTCTTTCCACTAGACGAAGAAGTCAACTGCCACTGCGTTCGTAGCCGCCTTGGGTCGCCCGCGATCCGGCAAACTCAGGCCTCCCGCCAAAAGCCTTTGTTCGCGCCGAGACCTTACTTCCGCTCCAAATCGGAAACTCGTGCCGTCCGGCAGCGCGGACAAGGAGCAACCGAACCCTTGAGCAGCCTTCATTCAACGGCGCCGTTTGACTGAGTCCAGGCCAAATGGATCGAGTTCCGGGAGCAAGTCCTCGGTGTCGTCCTGCTTGCTGATCGGTTCCTTGATCCAGAGCAGCGACAGAACGCTCCGATAATTCCTGAGAAAAATAGACTGTTCCCAAATCTCGGCGCCCTCGCTCAGTCGGCGGCTCTCGAGCCACAGGTCGGCTGGAACGGGACGCGGGGAGTCGTATTCCTGTTCGGCACCCTCAAACAAAGCGCGGGCGAATGTGCCCTTCTCCAAATATTTTCCACGCTCGATGAAGAAACCGAACATTTCGGATGCCCTCGACCAAGCTATACTCCCCTCTTTGCTCCATATAATCCCGCACGCATAAGGCACAAGGTCGCAATATCGCCAAGCCGTCGGCCGACAAAGAGGCTCGACAGTCCGTCGCCACCGCGCTGATGGTTTGAAGGGACGGCGTTGTTTCGGAGAAGCGAGGACGAGCGTAGGCCGTCGGGATCAGCAACTCCGCAGCGAACTCGTCGGCTTCGCGCTCGAGTTGCTTGCCAACGTCCGACCAGTTCCCGACGTCGGTGTCTAGGCACACTTCATCGCACTTCTCATGGCCCGGCAGAACGTAGTGACCAATCTCGTGCGCGATTGTGAAGTTTTTTCTGCCTTCATCGAGTAATCCGCGCCGGATTGCGATCGCCCCGAACGAAGCGCCTTCGGCTCTAATCAGCGCTCCATCAAATCCATCGACCTCGACCTCGTTGAGTTCGAGATTGAGTTGGGCGGCGACCTCTCGAACGTCCGCCAACCCGACGATGCCGAGTTCGTCGAGCATTGCCTGTGCGTACATCTGCCCTGTTGGCAGCTTCATAAGACTATGAACCTTGCGGTCCCTTCAATTTGTCGTTGAGCCTTTTCGCTATTTCGTCGAGCGCGGACTCGTCCTTCTTCGAGAGTTTCTTCTTGCCGCGATATGCGGAGGGGCGGAACTCAGGAGTCGTTGATTGCATCCAAAGTCCGGAATGGCGCGACTGTTGTATTACTCGCTCGATCCTCGCTTTTGCTTGCGTTGCCATCTCTTTTTCGTTTCGCGGGGGAGCCGTCGAGGGACGCAGGTCCTCAATGGCTTTCTTCAAGAGCGGCGGAAGAGGTTTGTTCGCCATCCAGTACTCTTGAGCCTGCTTGTAGAGCCTCGCGTAGACCGCATCCGCGATCGTGTCCGCATCAATCCCGGCAGACCGGAGAAGTTCCCGCGCCTCATCGCGGCTGATCTCCTCTGGGCCGCCAAATACGGCTTCAGACAGCTTGTTCAACCTGCTCCGGCGATCTTCGATGCTGGGTTTCTTGTTCATTATTTTTGGGCGGCGAAAAACCCGTACTCGATCAATCTACGCCGCAGTTTCTTTTTTCGGTTGTCGAGTTCTTCCGGGCTGATCCCGAGAACATCCGCCTGCTCTTGCCGCTTCTCAATGTTGAGCTCGAACGCTGTGTCGGCCAAGTCCACCAGGGCCGGCTCTGCGCTCAGTGCCGCACGAACGCGATCTTTGTATTCCTGCTCGTCGAATAGAGTGTCGACCGAAGGACCGGGATGCGGAAGGCCGTCGATGGCTTTTTCGGTCCCCGTCCCGTCGTCGGAAGGCGCTGGCGTAACATCCCGGTTTTCCTCCCGCAGGTGCGAGCGCTTGCGTACGAGGGCGTCATGCACGTCGCGCTTCAGCGCCTTCCCGAGCAGAGAGATCAACTCGCCCTTGGACGAGTGGTGCTTGATTTTCCCGTAGCGTAGTCGCCCAGGACTTGGGCCAGGAAATCCTCGATAGACCGGCCAGTCCCAGACACGACCAGGTCTGGGTCGCGCAGCCCGTACTCAGCAAATATCTGTACGGCGTATGCGGCCAGTTGGTCAGCAAGGGCCCGGAAATCCGGAATATTCCCGCCGACGATCAAAGAACGTCCTCTACCTAAGACAGCGAACGAGTGGGCAGTTTTTCGCCATTGTATTTTTTTTCTCTCTCGATGGCCAGATTGGCGTGACTCGTTCGCTGTCTTGGGTAAGCGGGTAACAGCGCCGCGAAAACGATCAAGGCAGAGGAGATTTCAGAAAATGGCAATTAGAGTCGCAACTTCGCAACCGCAGGCGCTCTTGGCGGCTATCAAGCGCGCAATCGAACAGAGGCATGTAGAGACCTGGGCGTATGACAAGGACGGTGACTTTACCCACACCCCGACCCAGTGGGCGAACAAGTGCTGGCTGCGGCCGCATATCGGCGTGGGAACGCTGACCTTCACAACCCTTCCACCGCGTGGCGTGGCGCTCTCCAAAGAGATATACGCCGTTTATCACGGCCGGTTTATCGAGATGTTGCTTGCTCATTTCGACTCGCAATTCTCTGACGCAGAAGCGACCGCCGTGGGAACGACGCAAGATGTCGTCAGGGCAAGCACTTAATTTCGGCTTGACGGTTCGGCGCTTCGCTCATCACGACAACGCACAGAACGCCGTTTTCGGCAGGATGCACGCTGCCGGGCGAAAAGAAAATCGGTGCGACGATTCCGCGTGAGGTGCGCAATGCCTGTTGGTTTCTGACCCAGTCGCGCAGGCCGTACTGTTGCGGGATCCCGAGCCGGGGGAACGCGGACGCGCTCGACAATCAGCCTCGTCGCCTCGCACTCGTCATGCTCGCGTTCCGTCACCGCTCGGCTCCTCAGTCGGCCTCGCGGTCGCACTCGCCAATGCCGCGCGGGCCCGCGCCTTCTTAACCGCCGCCTTGTCGGTGTCGCAGCCGACAATCCTGCGGTGAAGCCTCACGCACGCGACCGCCGTCGTCCCGACTCCCAAGAACGGGTCGCACACCAGCGCGTCCGGGACGGTCAGGCGCTCGACAAGCCGCATCAAGCCGGACTCGCTCTGCTGCCACTCGTGCAGGAGCTTGTCGCTCATGTCGCTCCTCACCACGTCGCCGAGCCACCTGCCCTGCGGGGGCTGCTCGCCGAAGATCACGACCAGCTTCCAGAACGTGTTGACCTTGCGATTCAGACCTGCGCGGACCGGCCGCCCGTCATCATGTAGGCCACGATCCATCAATACGACGATGTGCCTGTGCATGTCCTCGACGATCTGGGCAGGTGGCTCAGCCCGCACATCACGGCGAATGCCGTCCGGCTTCAGGGCCTTCTTCGCCAGCCGCGCCATCTCGCCGTACAACGGCACCGCCGCAGCCTCGTTTGGCGGGTCGGTGATGATCGCGTCCAAGTTGCGAACCTCTGCGAGCAGCTTCTCCATCGTGCCCACGCGCAGGTCGACGCGCCCGATCTCAGGGCGGGCAAGCTTTGCCGCTGCCTTGAGCCGCTGCTCGGCCTGCGCCTGGCGGAGCATCCGCTTCGCCCTCGGCAACTCGATCTTGCCCGTCTTGATCTCGGCGTAGATCGTCGTGTCTTCCTTCTCGATCTTCCTCAGGACGCTGATGTACTGCGGATTTGTCCTTGCGGCCTTGGCCGCCAGCGCCGACATGGGCCGGCCTGCGGCTCGCGCACTTGAGCAACTTTTTGCTCAACTGATTTCCTGCCGGGCGCAGTCTTGCCGTGTTCCCGCTGGCGCTGCTTCGCTTCCTCGGCGTAGAACGGCTTGAGCTGCTGGCCGGGCAGAGCCCTCGCGCTGGCGTCCAGGTGCCTGCGGTCAACGTTCAGAGCGACGGCGAATGCCGCGAGCGAGCCTCGCCCATCCCACTCCACGAACCGCGGCTCAACCGCCGCCGCCAGGCAGGCGCGATAGCGGTTACGACCGTCGATGACCGAGCCGTCCGGATGCAGGGTGATCGAGTTGAGCAACCCTTTGGCCTTAATCGACTCGACCAGCGCGTCGAACTCCGCGCCCTGCAACAGGGGGAAGATGTCGGCGACCGGATGAAACTTGCGCTTCTCCATTTATCCCTTCCTTCTCCTGCGCTTCTTCGTCGGGTCTGGCGGGTAGAACTTCTGCAGCGACTCGATGTTCTCGAAGTACCCGCACTCGCTGTCGAAGAGATGCTGGGCGCCTTCTGGCAGGCCGGCGAGCAGCTCCGGTTCCGGGCGCTCCTGTAGGAACCATGTACTCGACGACCGTGTCGATTGCGTCTCGTGCCTCTGCCCGCAGGTCGGCGAGTCCCGGCTCGATCGGCTTTAGTCCCGCCTTGAGTTTGCGGCGCAGCTTCTTCAGTTCCTTTTCGATGGGTGCGACGATGGCGTCTATCTTCACCCTGAGCTTGTCGAGTCTGCCCTGTATCTCGGGACCCTCGCCTTTCTCCCACTCCTCGCTCATCGCGGCCGCGACCCAGTCCCGCGTGTTGGCCAGGTTGCGCTCGACATCGTCGTCGTAGTACGCGTCGATCGCCTTCCTTACGATGTTCTCCAGAGCGCCCGGATGCAACGCCTCCATTGCGTCGAGTTCCGACAGCGCCCCGACCGAACAGCTTCTGGAAGCGGCGAATGCCCGGGTCACTCTTCTTGATCGGCGCACGCGGCAAGTTGAACTCGTCGATCTGCTCGGCGTCAGCGCGATCTGATCGACGGTAATCCACAGGTCGAGGCCGTTTTCTGTCTCCCACGGCTCATTGAGGTCGGGCATGCGGTGGCGGTAGTCCACGTGACGGGACGCGCCGATCGGCATCTTCCGGCCAGCGGGATCAAAATCAGAAATCACCAGGAGATGCGCGGCCTTGCCCAACGCGACGGCTCGCCTGATGAAGCGCGCCGCATTCTGGCGCTGGACTGCGTTCCGGATCCGACATAGAGGTCGGCGTGAAGTTCCTTGCACAGGTCGGGCAGCCAGCTCAGCGTCGACTTTTCGATGAACACGCCGACGATGCTGGACTCGTCCAGAAAGGCGTCGGCATCGTAGCCCTCGGCGGTGATGTTCGGGATGATCCAGCTCCCGTCCGAGGCAAGGGTGACGTCGAGTTCGGGCAGTTCCCACTCCGGCCAGAAGTTCGCCGACACCTCCGGCTCGGCATCGTCGTCGGCCTCGGTTGGCGCGTTGTACTGCGGCTCGGCGTTGCGTTGGTCGTCAAAGTCCTCGATGTCGGCGAAGCCGAGCCAGCGGGCGATCCTTCGTAGTACTCTTGCAAGTCTTGCCATTCTTTGAACGTGTTCTCGTACACGGCGCCGCCTGGCCACCTCACCGGATTGTCCGGCGGCGCTGTTACGCAGAGGTAGTGCAAAAGCCGCGCATGTGGGGCTTCCCCCCGGCGCCTTTCTTGGCC
>CAWCVS010000009.1:0-107650 GCA_963799035.1 uncultured Acidobacteriaceae bacterium
TCAGGGAAGTTTTGGGATTGACTTTTTGGATTCATGCGGTCTATGTACTAGGTCTAATCCCTTTCCCCCCTCTCCCGTCTCCTGATCTTCCCAGGCACTTATTCAACGCGGTTCTTGTAGCCTTCATCGTCAATTATTCCGTATTCACAGATTATGGTTGGTGGTCGGTCGCACTTGACCTGCTCTATATCTACTTTCTCCCATTCATTTATTTCGGCAAGATCGCTTGGTGGCTGGGAGGGCAATCCTTCAAGAGCGCGAAGAAGAGAATTGTATGGCAATCTCCCCGTCTCATTCCGGACATTCCCACTACCCAATCGCCCACTCAGAAAAACGAGACGGCAAAGGCTGAAACAAAGGAAGACGAATCGAAGGTCACTGGAATTTCGAGGCGTCTCATTAGAGTGTTCTTGCAGTTTGGACTCCTGTGGTCAGTTCTTATATTGACAGTGAACTGGAAGCCCTTCATAGTTCTAGCGATTGTCGTTACATTCTTGGCGACAGGCAAGGCTATCTGGATCCTGTGGGATGTATTTTCGGGAGGTACAGAGTGGGTGGACAAGATCGAATCAAGATTCGCCGAGCAGATCAAGAATCAGATTGACCAGATCCGCCAATGGAATGGATCAGTGGATGCTAAGACAATTAAACAGGCTATCAACGTGCTGAAATTCCACCAGTCAATCCTCAGCTTCATTACAGAAAACTCATCGATACTGACGAAGTGGGCCTTCACCGCGTCACTTGTGGTCTCTGTACCGTTTTACTGCTATATCAGCTTTCTATTTTCTTGCGTTTACTTTGGCATTGCAAAGCTGTCCAGTATAGATTTGTCATTCCCATATGCATTTGTTGACTCGCTATTCATGCCCTTTGCTTGGTCCGCTCTTCCGAATAGTCTTCTTATCCGGTTCATTGGAGGCCTACAGGCCACGTGTGTCGCGGTCATCGGATACAACATCCTATTCAGGCACCTCGGAAGCAGATTGGAGAAAATTACAGCTGTCGCAGTGAGGCTACGAAGTCCCTTCGAAGAAGAGTTGCTCAAAGCGCGGATGCGAAGTGTCGAAGAAGAGCTGTTAAGGCTTGGTACCTCACGCGAGGTTCCTATTCGAAGCGTAAAAGCTCTTCCAAAACCCAAGAAGAAACCCAGACGGTGAAGTCAGTCACGGGCGTAGAACCACGCGATCTCCCTTGTAGATCACGGCGTGTGCCTGCGCTGCGCTGTCGCCGATTCCGACGCCCTTACCGTCGCCGACCACGATCACGTTAAAGGTGTGCTTCTCCAGCATTCCAGGGAAGGTTCCCTCGCGCGCGCCAAAGGTCAGCCTCTTCGCCGCGTCATCCCAGTGCAACTGGATGGTTGCATGTGCGCCTCTGGCGTAGTCGTAGTTGTCGTTTTCATCCTCATAGAACGTGAAGTCGCCGTCAGCGCCCGGATAGACGCGAACTTCAATTGGGTCGGCATGCTTTTCGGTAGACCACTCCATCGTCGGACCCATCGGGATGATCGAGCCGGCGCGCACAAAGAGTGGCAGCGTTGCCAGCGGAGCATCCGCTTCGATCCTCTTTCCGCCTTCGATCTTCGCGCCTGTCCAGAAGTCATACCAGGTCGCTTTCGGCAGATACACTATGCGTTTTGTTGCGCCCTGCGAGGTCACCGGACTTACAAGAATCGCTGGCCCGAACAGATATTCATCGCCCGTATTCTGCGCCTCAACGTCATTGCGCCAATCCATCGCCAGAGGACGCATAAGGGTGCCGTGGTTGTTCGTCACCTGCCATGCCTCAGAGTAGATGTAAGGCAGCAGGCGATAGCGCAGGTTGTCATAGTCCACCAGGATCTTCTGCGCATCCGGCCCGTAGGACCAAAGCTCGTTCTCGTCGGGATAGCGTGTGCCGTGCACGCGGAAGATCGGAGAAAACGTTCCGAACTGGAACCAGCGCACAAACAGCTCGCGGAACTTGGGATCGTTCAGATTGCCGCCGGAGATGAAGCCGCCGATGTCTGTTGTCCAGTAGGGCATGCCGGAGATCGAGAAGTTCAATCCGGCCGGAACCTGCCGCGCAAACGTGACCCAGTCGCTGAGCACATCGCCCGACCAGGCCGTCACGCCCAGGCGCTGTGTCCCTGCATAGGCCGAACGCGACAGAATGAAGACGCGCTTCTTGTCCGACGCCGTTTGCTGGCCTTCGGAGACGCCCTCGGTGTGAAACAGCGGATAGACATTTGCGTACCGCGCGCCGGAGCCGATGTGCAACTGGTGATCGACGAGGATGTTGTCTTCGCTGCCCTCCGTCTCAGGTTCATCCGTATCCAGCCACCACGCGTCCACGCCTTTTTGAAAGAGCGCGGTATTGATATTGTTCCAGTACTCCGCGCGCGCGGGAGGGTTGGTTGGATCGTAGAGCGCCTGGCCTATGGGATGGAAACCGCCGGTGAGGGTCTTCGCGATGAACCAGCCGTTCTTATCGAACTGATCGTAGACGCTGGTTCCAGGCCGGAAGAACGGCCACACCGAAACCATCAAGTGAAAATGCTCATCATGCAGCTTGTCGATCATGCCTTGCGGGTCGGGGTAATGGGGGTTCCATTTCATCTCGCCCATCGTCACCCACCAGAACCAGTCCTGCACAATGTTGTCGACGGGGATGTGCAGTGCGCGATACTTCGTTGCAACGCCCTCAATCTCGGCCTGCGACTGGTATTTGTTCTTGCACTGCCAGAAGCCATATGCCCAGCGCCCGAAGAGAGGCACCTCGCCGGTCAGTTCGCGATAGTGCCCGATGATCTGGTCCGCTTCCGGTCCGTAAATAAAGTAGTAATCGATGCGGTCTGCGACCTCGCCGCTTATGTAAAGCGAATGAACGAACCGGTTATTCACACGGCTGCGGGAGGGATTATTCCAGAAGATGCCGTAGCCGTTTGTCGAGACCAGCAGCGGGACCGCGATCTGCGTATTCTCCTGTGACAGGTCGATGGTCTCGCCACGGTAGTTCCACACGCCTGCCTGGTGCTGCCCCAGGCCATAGAGACCTTCATGCGATCCGTAGATGGGGAAAAACACTTCGGCATGATAGGTCTTTTCGCCATTGACCTCGACCGGCTTCAGGGAGCGGTAGCCCTCGGTTGTCAGTGGCTTGCCTTCCGGTCCCACGTAATGAAGTGCGCCCGATTCGCGCTCCACCACGGCTTTCAGTTTGACGGTCGTCAGAGTGATGGCTTTATCGTTGGCGGTCACATCAAACGACGCTGGCGGCCAATCCTTCTTGATGACAACGTGATCGGAGGGGCGAGATTCCGTGCCTGCATCTAGCAGCGAGTAAGTGACATGGAGAACGTCGGGCGCATCTACTTCGATCTTCAGCACTCCGTTCTTCTGGTGAATCTCGACGCCGTTGGACTGCTTGTCATAGCGCACCACCGGGTTCGGCGGATTCCACTGTGCCACGGCCACGAGGGGCGCCAATGCCGCTACACATACTAAAAGAAATGCCCCAGCCCACCGACGATCGTTCATTGAATACGTTTCCTTTTTTCGCGCAGATTCCAAACGCATCAAGTGTAACGCCCAGCTCCTACTTCGATACCCATGGCATGCTGACGCAAAGCGATGTTGGGCGATCTCTTCCGGAGCGCGCTGCTGCAGCCAGTGGCGCGTTGCGCTCTGAATTGTGGAAGGCATAAGCGGCTCGGTTGCCCTACTCTAAAGCTATGACCGATCGTGACCTGCTGGCGCAGATCGCACGCTCCGCCGGCGGCAAAGCCGGATACAAGCAACTGGTGCGCGAGCTTGGCCTCGGCGGCGGCCGCGAGCGCCGTCTGCTGCTTGAGCAGCTCGCCCGCATGACGGCGCGGGGAGACCTGATCAAAACCGATCGCGAGCACTGGAGCATTCCAAAAAGAGCCGGTGCTGGAACGCGCGACAATCTCATCGCTGGCCGCCTGGATCTGCATCGGGATGGCTACGGATTTGTCCGTCCCAATGCACGACAAGGCTCCGCAAAGGAAGACGACGTCTTCATCCCGCCCGACGAGATCAACGGCGCCATGCAGGGCGACCAGGTGCTGGTGGAACTCGCGCCTCCGCGCTTTGACGGGCGCCGTCTCGGCCGCATCGCCCGCATTCTCGAGCGTCGCAATCCCACGGTCGTCGGCATCTTTCACTATGCAAAGTCCGATCGCGAAATGGGAGATAAAGTCATCCCTTTCGACGAGCGGATGACGCAGCACATCGTCATTCCATTCGGGCAAGAGCTACCCGCACCCGATGAAACGGCCGCGTTGCATCGCGTCCTCGGCAGCGAAGCTGCAGCGGCTGCGCATTACGACGATCTCGAAGGCCTCGTTGTCGATGTCGAAATCACAAGCTGGCCCACGCCTACTCGCCCTCCCATCGGCCGCATCATCGAAGTGCTCGGCGACCCCGACGATTTTGGCGTCGACGTGGAAATGATGATCCGAAAGCATCAGCTTCCGCGAGTTTTTCCCGACAAGGTGCTCGCTGAAGCTCGCGCCGTTGCCTTCCTCGATGAGGTCGAAGCCAACCGCCGCCGCGACTTTCGCGGCCTTCCCATCGTGACCATTGACGGCGAAACCGCCAGGGACTTTGATGATGCGGTTCTGGTGCGCGACCGGGCCCACGGCGCCGGCTTCGAACTCCAGGTACATATCGCCGACGTCGCCGAGTATGTCGGCGCCGGAACGGATCTCGACCTCGAAGCGCGCCTGCGCGGCAACAGCGTTTATTTTCCTGACCGCGCCATCCCCATGCTTCCCCACGAGCTATCCACGGGGATCTGCAGCCTTCGCCCCAGGGAAGATCGTCTCGTCTTGAGTTGCATCATGCAGCTCAGTTCAGCGGGCCGTATCGAAAGTTTTGAGATTGTCGAAGGCGTCATCCGTTCCGCCGAGCGCATGACGTATACCGATGTCCACGCCATCCTTGAGGGCGATGCCGAGATTCGAATGCGGTACGCACAGCTTGTCCCCGAATTCGAACGCATGCGCTACCTTGCTGGATTAATGAATAAGCGTCGCGAAGAACGCGGCAGCATCGACTTTGATCTGCCTGAGCCGGTGATTGAATTCGACGACCAGGGCCGGATGCGCGGCGTCACCAAGTCCGAACGCACCTGGGCCAACCGGCTCATCGAAGAATTCATGCTCGCCGCCAACGAGTGCGTCGCCACGTGGCTTGAAGACCTCGGCGTGCCTTCGCTCTACCGCATTCACGAGAAGCCGGAAGCGCGCCGCGTGGTGCAATTCGAAGAGCTTGCCGCCAGCTTCGGCTACTCCCTCGGTCTCGGCGCGCTCCCCGTCAAGCGCATCCAGACCCGCGGCGATCGGCGCGACGCGCAGCGCAGTGGCCGGCCGGTCCGCACGCACGAAGTGCCAGAAGATATCGCGGTTACGCCGAAGATGTATCAGAAACTTGCGGCACGCATCGAAGGCAAGCCTGAGGAACGCATCCTCAGCTATCTCATGCTTCGCTCGCTTCGACAGGCGCGCTACTCAGAGATCAACGAAGGCCACTTCGCGCTTGCCGCGCCCACCTACACGCATTTCACTTCGCCCATCCGCCGCTACCCTGATCTCATCGTTCATCGCATCACCAAGGCGCTACTGCGGGCCGGCGTTGAAGGCCGAGCTGAAGTTGCCGAGGAACGCCACGGCTCGCCATGGACGCACCCGCACGAAGGGCTCAAAGGCATCGTCATTCATCGGGCGAAGAAGCGCGCGCATGATGAAGCATTCAGAGGGGAACCTCCGATCCCCGAAGCAGAACTCGCGCAGATCGCCGAGGAATCAAGTCAGGCCGAGCGTCGCGCCGCCGAGGCGGAGCGCGAACTGGTGGAGTGGAAGAAGGTACGCTTCATGGAGGACCGCGTGGGTGAGGAATTTGCCGCGCTGGTGCTCAACCCCGCGAAATACGGTCTGTTCGTCGAGCTCACAGATCTTTTTGTCGAGGGCCTGGTCCCCATCGACACGTTGCGCGACGACCGCTATACCTGGCGCGAAAACACGCACGAGATCATCGGCGAGCGCTCGGGCCGCCGCTTCCGCGCCGGGGATCGCGTCCAGGTCGTCCTTGATCGCATTCTCGCGCAGGAACGGCGGCTGCAATTTTCAATTGTGGAAGAAGGCATCGCTCTGACCGGCAAAAAGCAGCCCAAACCGCCGCCGAAATCCAAGAAGAATCGGCGCAAGGAAAGTGCTGCTTCCGGGACCAAGAAAAAGCCCCGCCATATTCGCAAACACAAACGCCACTGAGAGGCGATCGCGCGTATGCGCAATCCACGTCGATGGTCAGTTACGCGCCCGCTTGCTGCGCTGCGTACTTGCCGATAATCGGAAGCTGATATTTCTCGCCCTTGAATGCCTTCACCAGGGCGATGATCCAGACGATCAAGATGCCCAGCGAAGCAAAGGGAAGAATGATCCAGCCGATGACCGGGATAATCCCGAGAACGATCTGGATCGCAATCGCAGCGATGCCGAGAAAAATGCACTGCCAGGCATGGAAGCGCACAAACGAGTTCTTGTTGTAGGGCTCAACAAGCAGGAAGACGATCGCTGGAATGATGGTTACGTAAGCGAGCGCTCCGGCGGCGTTGTCAGATAAGCCGCTCTGCGCGGCCGGCGGAGCCTGGGGAGGAACGGGGGTGTACTGCGGAGAATCAGACATAGCTGCTCCTTCACTTTTTTGACTTGGATCGTACTCGGAACTGCAAAGAAAAGAGCGAATATTGGGGGAAAACACAACCAGAGAGCCACGGCGAAACAGCTCATCGCGTCACAGATTTCCGTGGTGGGAATAAAGACTACTTCATCGCGAGCTTTTCGGCAATACTCCCCAGCAGAGGAATTTTGAAGCGCTTGCCGTTGATTGCCTGGATGACGCAAACCAGCCATAGCACCAGCCAGAGCAAAGACAACATCCTGAAACTGTAGGCCAGCGTGACGGTTCCCATAAACAGCGTCAAAAGGGCGATGGAGCCCAGAACGATATCGAAAACGAAGGCGGTAATGCAGAGCAGAACGGATTGCCACGCGTGAAAACGAATGTACGGGCTGTCCTTATAGGAAGGAAGAAGCAAAAAGGTGATGGCCGGGAGGAAAGTGAAGTAAGAAATTGCACCGGCTGCGTTGTCTGACAGGCCGGATCGTGTCGCTACAGTCATGAGAAACCCTTTCCTTTTTCCTGTAGGGCCCTATCAGATTCTTCCGCCTCGGCATCTTGATTGCCGGCCAGCACAGGAATCTGCCAACTCCGCTTGCAGGCGTCTCAAACATCAAACAGGATTGATTAAAGAAAAGCGCCGGCGCGTGCGAAAGTCAATCAGAATCATCGCATTGCCTGCACGCCGGTAATCCCGGACGCTATTAGAAAAGCTTTGGTTCAGGTGGGCACTCGCTCAGCACCTCCGGGTCGTCGTTGCGCACATTTCCCACGCGGTTGCTCACCGGCCAGGAACGCATTTTCTCAGGGGGATATGGCCGCAGCAGATCCACGGGAGGGCGCGACGAATCGCCCGGCTCCATCCAGCGTGAGTAGTCGCGCGGTTCCAGGATCACGGGCATGCGATTGTGCACCTGCTCGGCCAATGCGTTGGGATCGGTGGTGAGTATCGTGAACGTCTCCAGAGGCTCTCCTTCCTTCGGCTTCCATCGCTCCCATAGCCCGGCGAATGCATAGGGCTCTCCGCTCTGCATCCCGAAAGCAAATGGCTGCTTCGTCTTCGCACCGATCTGCTGCCACTCGTAGAATGCATCCGCCGGAACCAGGCAGCGGCGCGTTTTGAATGCCTCTCTATAGAGGGGTTTCGCCGCCACCTCTTCAGCCCGCGCGTTAATCGTGGTGTAGCCGATCTTCACGTCCTTTGCCCAGTAGGGCACAAGCCCCCAGCGCATCAGCGCAAACTCGCGCTTGCCTGTATCGGCGTTCAGCCGCACCACCGGCTGCGTGCTCTGCGGCGCTGCGTTATACGTGGGCGCAAAAAAAGGCATGTCCTCCGGCTCTACTCCGAACCAGTCGGCGAGGACCTGTTGCGTGGATCGACGAGCAAATCGGCCGCACATGGCTTGAGGATAGCCGGTACGCCGCCTTCGACGCCAAGCCCAAACCGTTGCAGCCGATGCGTTCAGTGCACCATCCAATACAATTGGAATCAGGAGCAGGAACGATGGCGCATATGGTTTTTTGTGTTCGCAACAAGAAAGAAATGGAGGGCCTCGACGAGCCGCCCTTCGATTCGGAATTTGGCCAGAAAATCTATAAGAATGTTTCCAAAGCGGCGTGGGGCGAATGGGTCGACCGCCAGAAGATGCTGCTGAACGAGTATCGCCTGCAACCCTGGACTCCGCAGGCGCAGGAGTTCCTGGTTGAGCAGATGGAGCAGTTCTTCTTCGGCGAGGGGTCCGCGCTTCCGCAGGAGTTTGTCCCTCCTTCCCATTGAGTGGAGATCGACGGATCCGCAACATTCAGCCGTGCGCCAGAGAGCGGGAAAGCAAAAGCCTCCGAATTTCGGCGACTTTCGATCGGACAACTTCTGCACCGGACGACGAGTCAGGTCTCACGAGCCGGGTCTGAGTAGGGCGGAATTCGTTCCAGCAGCACCGGAATGCCCGGCACTTCCGAAGTGCATGCTGGTGTAAACTAAATCAGAACCCCATGGGCCGGCTCACTCGAGCCGGCTCGACTGTGTCGGGACGTGGCTCAGCCTGGTAGAGCACTCGCTTGGGGTGCGAGGGGTCGGCAGTTCAAATCTGCCCGTCCCGACCATTAAAATCTGTAGTTTACGGGAGCATCTGTGCTTCCGTTTTCATTTTTTGAGGGGATTTTGTCGGACCTCTGCTCAGTCATTATTCCGCTCTGTTTGAATCCAGCTTCTAATTAAATACTGCAACTACCTTTCCGAGTAGCCGGTTTTTCAGCCAGTTGCCGAAGCCGTAGATCAACCTGAATCGCTCAATGAGTGAGTTGGCTTGTGGTCAGCAGTTGAGCAAAGGTCACTTGTCCGGAAAGGCGCCTTAATGGACCCCCGACCTCTGCCCTGTAAACCTCTGCCCCTCCTTTCCCGAGGCTTGCCGCGCGAGCCTCTGACGGAGCTCTTCGTTTTTCTCGAGTAGATGGGACACCAGGCATTGCAATCGGAATATCTGCTCATCGAGTTCTGATCCGCGCTCCAGCTCGGACGCCCAGAGTCGGCGTACGGCGCGTTCAACTTCCTGCCTTTGGTATTGCCATACCACTTCGCCCGCGAGCGTTACCGAGTCGTCTTCGACCTTTACTTGGATCTTTTCGGCCGGGACACTGGTGTTCCACTTAGCCGCGTGTACCGCGGCCGCTGCGATGCCGGTATCTGTACTTTCGCGAATCACGCGCGCTGTAATATCGTCGGCTACGGCAATCACACCGTTCACCTTATGGGCATCTTCCTCAGCTTTCCACTTCTTCCAGAAGGTATCCACTGTTCCAGTCAGCGTGACCACACCATCTTTGACCGCTACGCCAATTTCCGTGCCTGGGATGCTACGGTCGCAGTGCAGTTCGGCAAGTACGTCTGCCTGAATCTCTCGATCCGTACGAGTAAGAGTCGCTGTTGTCATGTAAATCCTCCAGACTGATTTGCATGGCTCGATGACCAGGCAGCCTTGCATTTACGGAATGTTAGGTCGGTGTTTCTGCGAAAACAATTCGTCAGAGGAAGGAGGGACACATCCCGTTTGATGCCTAGAGAGCTCATCGCCTTGGGCGACACATCGGTCTAAGTCAATGGTCGTAGATAATTCCTGGGAGCCGCAGCATTGCTTCGCTAACGTAGTCCGCAACAGGAGGCAAATGTGGTGGCTTGCGGCTGATCGAGAACAGCTGAAGTGGGCCGAATCTAACACCAATGTACGAAGCGAATGTTCGACTTGAGAAGTGGTCCGAGATGCGCTCTATGAAGGATTGGTATGGCCTCGCTCTCTAGCTACAATCCTCATCTAACAGTGCCGACGAAAGGCGTCGATCGAATCGGCAGTGATTTCTTGTGCAAGGAGTGACCATGAAACGCAACCTGATGTTTCTTCTTGTTCTGCTAGTTGCACTTCCGACCCTGACCTTCAGCCAAGTGGAGCCCGTAAGCCCCGCCCAGGCCCGTATTCAAAAAGAGGTACGCCACGAGTTGTTGATGCTCCCATACTTCGGCGTGTTCGACAACATTGAATACCGCGTGGACGGCGGGACTGTCACGCTACTCGGAGACGTGACCCGGCCTACGCTCAAATCAGACGCGGAAAATGTCGTGAAACGCATCGAAGGCGTCCAGAACGTGGTCAACAAGATCGAGGTCTTGCCGCCGTCTCCTATGGACGACCAACTGCGCTTGGCCCTGTATCGCGCCATCTACGGATTTCCCGCCCTGGAGAAATATGCCCTGGGCGTACAGAAGCCAATCCGCATCATTGTCGAGAACGGCCATGTAACTCTGGAGGGAGTCGTCGACAGCGAGGCAGACAAGAACCTCGCCGGTATCCGCGCCAACACGGTCCCAGGAATCTTTTCTGTGACGAACAACCTTCGGGTGGTTCCAAGCTAGTGTTTTGAGGTTCGAGCGCGGGGCCTGATCACCCGCGCAGCCCCAATTTCAGGCGGCGTCCGGCTGATTCAAGTGCACCAGTCCCCGTTTCAAAGCGACGTTGATCGCCTCTGTGCGTCCGGTAACACTGAGCTTTTCGAGAATGTGGGTCACGTGCACCTTGACGGTCGATTCGCTGATATCGAGAGCCGAGCCGATCTCCTTGTTGCTCTTGCCCGAGGCCAGCGCGCGCATAACCTGCGTCTCCCGGGAGGTCAGTCCGCGGTCCTGAACCCGCTTTCCAAGTTGGGCCGCCACCGAGGCCGGAATCCATCTCTTCCCTTGCGCCACCGCCAGGATGCATTCGATGAGCTCAGACAGAGATGTACTTTTCAACAGATATCCGAACGCGCCCGCCCTTAGCGCCCGGTAAATGTCTTCCTGACCCTCGCAGGTTGTGAATACCACCAGACGCGCCGCTTGGTTTTTGGCACAGATCGATTTGACGGTCTCAATTCCGTCCATCATGGGCAATTCCAGTTCCAGGATCGCCAGGTCAGGAGATTGCGCAACGAATTGGTCCACCGCGTCATGCCCGCTGGACGCCTCGGCGATGACTTTCATGTCGGACCTGCGGTTAATCAGTGCCGCCAGTCCCTCACGTACGATCGGATGTTCATCAGCGACCAGTATCCTGTATGGCTGGCGGGCAGATTCTGCGAGTCCGCAGCCGTGATCGGTAATTCCATTTGAAATCGACATAATATTCCTCCCCGCAAGTGGCAAGGGTTCCCTCGCTGGCGGCGGCCTGGGGCCGTCCCCGCAAGTTGAACAGCGTGGAAGTTCGGATTCACTGCATGTGCGCCTGTGCACATGCGAAGAACGAGGATTTTACTTTTTTCTGTTTTTCAATAACTCAATACCGGTTTGAACGGCGTTGAGAAGGGCGTCATCTTCGAAGGGCTTGCTCAGAAAAGCGATCGCACCTGCTTGTGCGGCTTTGTTTTCTACCTCTGACTCGTCGTGCGCCGAAATGAATACCACCGGGGGCCGGTTGGGCTCTGCTGCCAGCCGGCGATCCAATTCGAATCCGCTCATGCCCGGCAGACCAATATCGAGAATGATGCAGCAGATGCCATTATGGTGGCCCTCGTCAAGGTAATCCTCAGCCGAGTCAAAGCTCTTCGCCTTGAGTCCAGCGGACTTGAGGAGCCTTTCAAGAGACCTGCGTATCAATCGATCATCGTCGACGATTGCGATCAGTCCAGTCTCGGTCTCAGCCATGACGCCACCTCCGGCCCGCGAATCAATTTCAATTGGAGCTTTGTTCCGGTGCCGGCCACGCCGGGCTGTCTAACGCCGGAAAGTTGCTGGCCCATCTGCTTCACGTGCCTTACACGATTGAAATTACTCCCGGTCCGGCGGCGCGTCTATGGGACCTTGGTCCCATAAAGCCGGGATCAATTGGAAGGAAGGCCGAGTTTCTCCGCCATGTGAATCAGGTCGGCCAATGATTTCGCCTCCATCTTCTGCATCACCTGCCCGCGATGAACCTTGATGGTCTTTTCGCTGGCGCCCAGTTCCGCACCGATTTGCTTGTTCAACAATCCGCTGGTCACCCGAGGAAAGACTTCTCGCTCGCGCGGGGTCAACAAGGCATAGCGCTCCTGCAACGCGCGCAATTCCGCGCTGTGTTGCTTTGTGATGCCATCCTTATCGATCGCGCGCTGGATTGCCTCCAGCAGTTCCTGCTCCCGGTAAGGCTTGGTGAGGAACTCGACGGCCCCGGCTTTCATGGCGTGAACCGACATGGGGATATCGCCATGGCCGGTGACAAAGATAATGGGAAGAGCAATCTTCCGGGCCGCAAGCTCGGCCTGCAGATCGAGTCCGCTGAGCCCCGGAAGCCGAACGTCGAGGATCAGGCAACCCGGCGCGTCAGGGCGTTTGCTGTGGAGAAACTCAAGCGCCGTTCCGAATGTGCGGGCCTCGAGGCCCACTGAGCGCAGCAGTCGTTTAAGCGACAGACAGACGGAAGGCTCGTCGTCGACGACATACACGATTGGAGGCGATTCTTTCATATCGGTACTATGCCGCTGCCGGTAAAGAGAACCGAAAGGTTGCGCCTTGCACAGCGGGGTCCTGGCTTGCCCACAAGCGGCCTCGATGCGCCTCGATGATCGAACGGCAGATGGACAAGCCCATACCCATTCCATTGGGCTTGGTGGTGAAAAATGTATCGAAGATATGATCGATATTCCGGGGATCGAGCCCTGTCCCGGAATCCTGAATGGTCACCTCCAGGCCCGATTCGCGCGCGTCGGAGCGGATGACGAGGGCCCGCGGCCGGTTCGGAACCGCACTCATCGCCTCGATTCCATTCATGATCAGATTCAACACCACTTGCTGCAACTGGACCCGGTCGCCCAGCACCGGCGGAAGGGCAGGCCGCAGTTCCATTTCCAGCGAGACGCGTTGCTTTTCCAGAACTCCCGGAATGATATCCAGCACCTCCTGGATCACCAGGTTGATATCCACCGGGCCCTTCTGCGGGACGCCTTTTTTCACCAGAGCGCGGATGTGGGAAATAATTTCTCCCGCCCGGGTTCCCGCCTCCGCAATCTCCGTCAAAGCTTGTTGCACGTCTTCGATATCCGGAGCCGGGCTGGCCAGAATCCGGCGGCACGCGTTGGCGTTGGTGACGATTGCCGACAGCGGTTGGTTGACCTCGTGGGCGATGGAAGCCGTCATCTCTCCCAGGGTAGACACTCTGACCACCCGCGCCAGTTCTGCCTGGGCAGCCTGAACCGCGTCCTCCGCCCTCCGGCCTTCGGTCAAATCCCGCGTAATCTTGGCAAAACCCACCAGCTTTCCATTAGGGTCGTGCAACGCGGTGAGGATCGCGTTCGCCTGGAACCGCGATCCATCCTTGCGCACCCGCCAGCCGTCTTCTTCGAACCTGCCCGTGGCTGCAGCTTCACGAAGGGCCATGGCCGGCTTGCCCTTACGCAGATCTTCGTCGCCATAAAAACAGGAGTAATGCTGTCCGATAATCTCCTCGGCAGAATATCCCTTGATGCGCTCCGCTCCGCTGTTCCAACTGCTAACGAATCCGTCCGCGTCCAGCATATAAATCGCATAGTCGGCGATACCCTCCACCAAGAGGCGAAATCGCTCTTCGCTTCGCCGCAGTTCTTCGGCGGCCTGGCGGCGCTCCGTGCAGTCCAGGCACAGGCCGATCATCCGGAAGGGCGAACCTTTGCTGTCGCAATGCGTCCGCCCCTGGGCCAGCACCCAGCGCATCGAGCCATCGGGCCGCTCAACCCGGTACTCGGCATCGAATTCTCCGCCCGGCCGGAGCGCCTCGCGAATGGCTAGTTTCACCGCCGCTCGATCCTCGGGATGAATCAGCGTGAGGACGCTCGACTCGTCGAGCTCCTGCTTGCTTGGCTGCAGGCCGAAGATGCGAAAGGTCTGGTCGGACCATTCCAGGCGGTCGGAGCGGGTGTCCCAGTCCCACACTCCTACTCCCGAAGCTTCCTGCGCCAACCGCAGTTGCTCTTCGCTGTCTCTAAGGTTTCGTTCTATGGCTTGGCGCCGATCGATCTCGAGGACCAGATCTCCATTGACCTTCTTCAGTTCCGCGGTGCGCTCCTCGACCCGCAATTCCAACTCCGATTGGACCAGCTTCAGCTCCTCTTCCATGCGGATGCGTTCCGCGATTTCGATCCGCAGCGCCGCGGGACTCGGCAGCGCAACCGCTTGCGGAACCAGCTTCACAAGCAATGCCGCGGTGATGAGCGAAGAAATCGCTGTGATGGCCTTGATCACCCCTGCGAGCCAGTAGTCGGCATGCCAGAGGTTCCACACTTCCATGGCGTGGGTGGCGCCGCAGGCAAGAATGAAAACGCCAAACGCCAGAAACATCCAGTCAAATGGCAGATCGGTCCGCCTGCGGACAAAATAAGCCAGCGTGAATGGAATCGACAGGTAGGCCAGCGCGATCAGCGAATCGGAGATCACATGCAGCCACACCAGCCCCGGCACCCACATATAGCAATAACCATGGGGCATGAAGGGGCCCGACGAGAACAAAGCATCCAGGAATTGCATCATGCACCTCACCGCTTTCACTCTTCGGGGAAGGAAAGAGCCAACGTTGAGAAGTAAGAGAGAGGAATTCTCTGAAAGGGCCTGTTATGTGGCCGCCCCTTGCGGACGGGAAATTACGCACATGCACGACGGCTCGAACCAGCCTTAATCGTTTTGTCGTGGTTATTGTAGGCGTTTGCGAATGATGTAAAACGATCACGACAATATTAATTTTTTAAACTCTGCGTCCGATAAACGACATAGCTCTTATATCTGAAGATGACCAATGCGAACATGACTTAGGCGCGGTGCTTTGAGGTGAATCAAGCACAGCGTGAGACGTTGCGTTTTTCGGGAAGTATTCAGAGAGGCAGGAACACGCGAAACACCGAACCGCTGTGTCCGGGTGAATCGTTGCTCCGCGTCGCAATGCGACCGCTGTACCGGCTTACGACATCGGCGCAAATCCACAGCCCCAGCCCAGTCCCGATTCGGTCCTTGGTCGTGTAAAAGGGTTCGAAGGCATGGCGGAGCGTCCCAGCGCTCATCCCGCGGCCATTATCTGCGATCGTAATACACATGGCGGGGCGAGCGGTCTTCCCATCGGTTACTCTGCGAACTCTCAACTGCAGCCTGCCGCCAAAGGGCATCGCATCGATCGCGTTTCCCATCAGGTTGACCATCACCTGCCGCAACTCTCCCGGATGACAGCGCAGTCTCAAGGTCGCGTCATAATCGCGCAACACCTCGATGCCTGACACATCGATGCGGTTATCGTGCAAGGCCAGCGCTTCATCGAGAATGGCAGAGATCGAGGCCCAGACGGGTTCTCCGCCGTTTCCGCAGAAACCCATGGCCTGCGTCGAAATGTGGGCCACGCGCGATATTTCGCGGTGTGCGGTTGCCAGGTACTGCTTTCCTTCCGGCGAAAGGTCTTCGTTCTGTAGAAGAAAAAGAAGATTCGTGACAGCCGCGAGCGGATTGTTGATGTGGTGCGCAACGCTGGACGCGAGGCGCCCCACAGCCTCCAGCTTCTCCGAAATTCGCACCGCCTCTTCGGCGCGCTTCTGGCGCGCAATATTTCGCGCAACCTCCGAAACTCCGGCGATCTCTCCGGCAGCGTTCCGTATAGGAGAGACGGTCAGAGATACAGGAATCTCTGAGCCGTCTTTGCATCTTCGCCTGGTCTCATAGTGGTCCAGGCGTCTTCCGTTGCGCACTTGATCGAGCACCGCGCCCATGGCGCCTTCTTCACCGACGCAGGCGAGCCGGAAGATCGGTTGCCCAATCATTTCCTGCTCGGTATATCCGAAGATGCATTCCGCGGCTCGGTTCCAGCTGGCGATCGTAGCCTCACCCGCCAGGCTGATGATGGCATCATTGCTGTCCTCGACGAGCGCAGCCATGCGTTGCATCATGCCATATTTAACGGCGGGAACGAGAAGTTCCCGGGGAGAGTCGATACGGTCCTCACGCCGCGCACCGGAATCGCTCGACACTGCATGTCCCCCGACCCTCTCAGGTTTGGTTATCAGCCATTCCCATGTACTCATCGGCCTCAACTCCCATGCCGGTCGGCGCACGCTGTTACTTTCTCAACCGATGGTGGACTTCTACGCGCGGTCCAATCGGACGCGCCCACGGATGGGCGTAGGGATGCACATAACCAACCCGGTTCCCCCATACCCGGACCCACGGACGGTGGTCGATGAGAATCGTGTGGGCCGGCCACGCGAATCCCGAACCAATCCACCAGCCCCACGTCCCGAAAGTTGCTCCAATCGTGATGGCGGGACCGAAGCGAATTGCAGTCGTCACGACGACGCCGGGACGCGGGGGAGCAAAGACGACGTATGGGTCGTACCAGGGCACGTAAATCACATGCCGGATTCACGGGCCGCACCTCAATATAGCCGCCCGAATCTACGACATTCACATATCCATTCGGCGCCAGATAGCCATACTGTCTGGCTAGGCGGCGCATCCGCTGTACCGCATCCATCACTTCAGGTCGCTGGTTCAGAACAGCATTGCCGAGCTGCTCGGTCCATGCCTGATCCCGCGCCATCATGTCCAGCACCGACGGGAAAGGCAGCAGTCCCAAAATGCTGGGATCCCATTGCAGATGGTCAGCCTGGATGGCCGATGCCAGTGCATCGCCCTTGAGGTAGCTGTGCTGATCGGCCCAGGATGCAGCATCGGGAATCTCGGTCCAGTAAGTCGAGGCAGTAAGAATCTGCGCCAGCAGTGGGTCTGGATAGAGCGCGATCCGCGCTACCAACTGGTCCAATTGGGGCGGGGCCAGGGGCGCCGCCTGGGCAAGTGTGCTTCCTGGAAAGCACAGGACCATTAGCGGCACAAAGGCGATGAACAACAAATGACGAGAACTGGCGAGTTTCATTGTGTCTTCCTTATTGTGTCCATGGATGGTTCGCCCGGATTACCGAGGCCGATCATGATGGCACGGCGATGATGCTTGACGACCAGCAGCGTGTATTTGAATTCGAGTGCAATGAGCACTGCGAGCACCGAAAAGCCCGTGAAAAACCTGGGGATCAACAATTGTTTGCTCGAATCTCTCGTATAGCGAAAGTGTTTGCCACATGGAACGCAGCTCCTTGAATTCCGAACGAGAGTCAGAAGGTTGTTTGTGATCGACCGCCGTCACCACCGCTCAAGTCCATGCCGATGCGACGATGAATGCATCGCGCGGATCAGAACGCGCCCAGATAGACCTCGCGCCGCGACATCTCACTTGCCGGTTTCCGGACCGGTGAGCTTGCTTCGTATTCTGTTGATCTCTGTCATGCTCTTCTCGTAATCATCCAAAGCCGAGATCATATCGGAGAGTTGTCGTGCGGTCTCCGCATTCTTCTCGAGATACTGCTTATACGCGTCGGAAACAGGTCGATCCTTGTTCTGATTCAGATAGTTCATTGCGGCCGTCGTATTAGCCTGTAACTCTTTCACCAGGGGTAGGATTCGTTCGACGGCCTGCTCCTGTAATTCAGAACCGGATCTCTGGGTCTTGGTCAACTTATCCACGATGAGCGCCATATTATCCACATGTCCCTTGATTTTGGCGAGCTTCAACGTGTGAGTAAGCCAATTCTGGTCGCTCACGATGAGGGTTTGCATATCTCCGGCGTCGAAGGCCAATTCACGCGCTTCGTCGCTGGCTTGTTCGAGAAGCGTCTCAAGCTCCTGGCTGTCGCTTCTTGGCACCGCTGCAAGCAGAGGCGACTGGAATGTAAACAGGACCATCGTCGCCAATATGGCCGCGCTCCGAATTTGCGCACACGCAGCTTTCATGCTCGATCCTCCCTCTTCGTCGGTTGCAGCATCAGATCACCTGGAGACGGACGGGCAAGGTAATCCTGGCGATGCCGCTAAACAGCATGCTCACGCCCACCAGCGTGCCCACCACCCACAGGGAACTCGATGGCCAATGAAACAGAATCAGGCTGGCAACCAACAACGACACCACCCCATCCACCAGGAACCATGCTGATCCGGGAAGCTTTCGCAGGAGGGAGAAAACCACGAGTTCGAACACTCCCTCGATGGCAATGTAGAAGGCCAGCACAAGCGTGAGCGCAACCACCCCGGCAACCGGCAGCGCCAGCATGTAAAAGGCCGCGGCCAGGTACACAATCCCGATGAGAATCTGCCACAGAATTGCGCCGGCCTTGCGCTGCGACCATGCGTACACCAGGTGCGCAACACCTGCGAAGAGAACCAGGCATCCGAAGTAGACACTGGCGGCCACACCGGCAAAGAACGGCACCGCGATGGCCAAGAGTCCCGCAATAATCAGCAGGATGCCGAGAGCGATAGACCACCCTCTTTCGGAGCGAGCATACGTCACGACCGTGTTCAAGGCTTCCTCCTTGTATCGCGTCGATGGCGATACGCATGTGTTTCGGGGCCGACGGCCGGCACGTGTTGGCCGGCCCGGCTCATTCAACGACGATCAGACGCGTGGCGGGAACTTCTCGAACATCTTGTCCACCGCCTTGTTGAGCTTCTTGGCGTCCTTTTCCGGTTGGTCAGAGAGTTGATCATGGGCTTCACCGCGCCACACCAAGTGCTCTGAATTGGTGTCGTAGAGATCCACGACCAAGGTGCCAACCGGGATTTTGTCAACGGTTGTAGTTGCCATGCCAGTACCCCAGCCATGCCAACCCCAGCGTGGCCCTAGCCCGTCGTAAAAGGTGTTGTATTCGGTCTTATTCCTTTTGACCGCCACTGCGGTCACGGTCAGGTCTCCCCCAGTTTCTACCTCTCGCAATCCTTTCGCTTGGAGCGCCTCGTCCACGGTCTCGCGAACCCGCTGTTCGAAAAGAGGATCCGCGGCATGGAGATGCCCCCACGAGTACGTGTGGTACTGGCTGAAGTTGGCGGAGTGGTCAAAGTCCGTCACCACCTTATCCGCCATTGCTGGAATCGAGAAGAGCACGATGGCAAGAGCCACCGTCCATAAGGTCCTTCGATGGAGTTTCATTCTGATCTCTCCTTTGTCGCGCTTGTGTTGATCCTGATTTCATTTCTGTGCAGCCGGAAGGCGAGGGGACGATAGACAGTTTCGCCCCGGCTGTCCGCCGATATCTCGTCGAGCGACGGTCAGACGACACGACCAGTCACTTCGTACTGCCGGCTAAACTGCCGGGTGCTTTCAATCTTGTCCTGGAGCCGTTCCAGCTTGGTCCTCTCGCGGCCATACTGGTCAACCGCTGAAATCATGTCTGCAAGTTCATGCGAGGTATCCGCATTTTGCTGAAGATATTCAACGTAGTCAGGCGTCGTGGGGCGTTCATGATTCTGATTCAGATGCTCGATGGCCGCGGTGGTATTGGCCGCGATTTCCTTCAGCATGGGTACCATGCGATCGATGGCCTGCTGCTGCCACGGAGACGCCTCCTCGCGTTCTTCCTGCAGCTTGGCCGCGATTCTCCCCATGTTGTTCACGTGATCCTTGATCCGGCTCAGCATCAGGGCATGCGACTCCCAACTCACATCGTTGTGGAGCAGCGAAGTCATTTCATCCGTATCGCGGGCCAACTCTGCCGCCTCAGTGTTTGCGGCATCCAGTTGGGCTGCGACCTCAGCGTTGGGCGGGTTCCGCGCCACCGACCAGAGGGCGGGTGGCAGCAGCGTGGTTGAACCGAAGAGGGCGACTACCAGTAGACGACGGACTACTCCTGGTGAAACTGACATGTCAATCTCCTTTCCATGTTTCCAATCTGTGCGTTTGCGTAGTTGGTGATTAGCGCCGCTCCTGCGCCGATTGCCGGTTGAACAGCGGCGAAAGTTCGTCTTTCAGCTTGGCGAACAGCGAAGAAGTATCGCCATTGCCTTTCAATTCCTTGTCAAGCTGCGCAATGCTGGTATTCAGTGCTGAGTATTCCGTTGCATTGGCGGCATAGCCTAGATCCTGGCAGCGATGAAGCTGATCTTTTGCCGTCGCCAGCAGCGTCTGCGCTGCGTTCTTGTCTTTCTGCTGCTGTTCTTCCGCCGCTGCGATGGCGGCGCGCGCAAGCACAAGAGGGATTGGCGTAACTTTGTCAACAGCTACCATAGTGTTGAGCGCAGTTCCCAGCACCCTGCTTGCATCCTCGTTCTTTCCTTGATCGAGTAATCGCGCCGCCTCCTGCAGGGCCAGAGGATAAGTGGCCAACGGGAGATTGTAAGTGCGAGCGCGGATTTCGCTTTCCAGCGAATACAGCAGGAGACGGGCAGTCGGGTAATTCTTGTTCTTGACCGCTTCGGAAACGCCGTGGTCCAACGCCTGGACAGCTTTCTCGTCGAGCGGCGCCGCATCAATCACTTCGACCTCCGACGCCACCGGGATCAGCGCCGCCTTGGCATTACGAGCAAGAAGAATATCGATCTTTCCGGTAGCCGCTTCGATCGCGGCAAGCGCATCGTTCTTCTTGTTCTGAGAAATTGCCTTGATCGCATTCTGAGTTTCATTCATCGCCGCGATGGCATCCTGATCGAGTGCTTGATTCGCTTGTTCCTGGGCACTCTGCCGTTCCTTTTCGACTTCAGGGCGGGCCTGCTTTTCCGCATTCTGCCGTTGCTCGTCAAAATTTGCTTGTGACTGGGGCTGCGTCTCGCCCACCTGCTTTGCCTGCGAAACGTTCGCCGTATTCTCTCCGGACTTGCAGCCTGCAGCCAACACCAGAGAGGCCATCGTGAGCATCGCTATCGCCCGTGCGTAAAGGTAGAACGTTTGTTTCATACTTTCCTCGCTTTCCTCTCGATTAACTCAGCACGACACTAATGTCCCGCTCGCAAGACAGTCACCAGTATCCCGACTGCTGAGCAACTGGTCTGCGATGTTAGCCGCATTGACTCACGCAAACAATTCGTCGCTAGGATGAGCCTCGATTGAATACGGGTACCTACTTACGCTTCTATCCAGAAGCCCATGGAAAAGTAAGACCTTCGTATTAGAGAGCGATCGAAGAAGGACCCGGAGTGGTCTGACCTAATTCGAAGGTAGTAGAAGGTTCTGTCCAGCGGGTCGTAGTCATCCCTAGGCTGCCCGCCCGATGGCCTTTCTATCCTCCCGTGTAATTGCATTTGCTCAGCACGATCGCTAGCATCTCGCAAGGAAAGTGAGGATTACATTGATGACGACGGCTGTTCCCATCCAGTTCACTCCTCCCACAACTGGTCGAGATCGCGTTCGCGGTCCGGAGTCCGCTGTGGTGACCCTGCTCGAATATGGCGACTACAAATGTCCTCGCTGCAACGAAGCTCGCTTTGTGGTCAGGCGCCTCGAGACGATCCTGGGCGACCAGATGCGCTTCGTCTTTCGCAATTACCCCTTGGCCAGCTTGGAGGTTAATTCGCAACATGCCGCGGAGGCGGCGGAGACGTCCGGCGCACAGAACAAATTCTGGGAGATGCACGACCTTCTCTTCAATCAACAACACGCTCTGTCGGACAAGCACCTAAGGGTCTATGCCACCCAGTGCGGTCTCGATATGGAGCGATTTAACCGGGACATGGCGTTGCACACGTTTGACTTCCGAGTGAGGGAAGACATCCTCAGCGGACATCAAAAAGGGGTCAGCGACACTCCAACGTTCTTTATTAACGATCGCCTTCACCCTGGGCCGTATGACTACGAGACCCTTTTATCCGCGATGAAAGAGTTCCTTTGAAGACGTACTTTCCGGAATCGTCAACCGATGGGTGCAACCTCAGCGACGACGGCGAGTTCTTCGTTGCTCTTCACACTCTGTCGACAGGCGATTCTCCAACCATGGAAGCGAACTACAAAGAAAGGAGATCATCATGCCGACCGAAACCGAACCAGCAACCGCAACATCACAAAAGACGAACGAGGGCCATGAGTCTTCGCAACGGACCGCGTTAACGCAGCAATCTCGCCCGGGTGCGATCGCGAGAAATCTCCGGCCGAGTGTGCTGGGGCTTCCGCTCTCTCCATTCGAGATGTTTCGTATGAGTCCATTTTCTCTTTTCCGTCGGATGGCAGACGAGCTTGATCGCGCGCTCCAACCGCTCGCGTCGGAGGGAGGGATAAACCAAGCCATTGCCTGGACCCCGATCGTCGAGATTACCGAGCGCGATGGCAAGTTCAACATCCTTGCCGAACTTCCTGGGTTGTCACCGAACGAAGTTCGCGTCGAGGCGGAAGATGATGCACTCGTAATCGAGGGGAAGCGCGAGATGGAACGCGAGTCCACCGAGGGAGGAGTGCGCCGGAGTGAACGGCAGTTCGGATTCTTTTACCGCCGCATCCCCTTACCGGAGGGCGCCGATCCGGAACAAGCCAAGGCCCGTTTTCACGACGGAGTGCTGGAGATCTCGATGCCCGCCCCGAAGCCGCAGTCGAATCGCCGTCAGATTCAGATTGAGTCCGACAGCAAATCGTCTTCGACAGAAACGAAGCCGGCAGCGAAGGACGGGAAACAGGCGGCGTAAAGGAATGGTGACTGGAATTCAGTTGGGAGATCCATACCGGCTCGTCCAGCCAGGCTCTGACCGGGATTGATATGTCGCAGTGAGCAACGACGCCTGGCCAGTTGCCGTGGCCAGTCGCCCGAGTTCGATTCTGTATCACCTTGATGCTCCGTGTCGATAGGAGCATCACACCACGTTTTTGAAAACAGCCGCGTGCTCCCTGGAGCATGCATAAGAAGGAGAAGTTCAGATGCCAACCGCAACCATGACTCGTACAGATCGAGAGATTCAGACCGATGTGCTCTCCGAACTACGATGGGACCACAGCATCCAGGCCAATGAAATTGGCGTGGCAGTCAAAGACGGCGTTGTCACTCTCACCGGCACGGTGGACACCTACCTGAAAAAGTGGAAGGCCGAAGAGGCCGCCCATCGGGTGAGCGGAGTGGTCGCCGTAGCCAACGACATCAATGTACGCACCCTCGGAGAGCGCACCGACGCCGACATAGCGGCCGCCGCGGCGCACGCCCTCAAGTGGAATTCAAGTGTCCCGGCCGACAAGATTCAGGTAACCGTCGACAAGGGCTGGGTGACACTCAATGGCGAAGTGGAGTGGCATTACCAGAAGCTGGAAGCGGAGCGCGCCGTGCGTGGTCTTTGGGGCGCGAAGGGCGTGAGCAACCTGATCGTCGTAAAACCGGTCGCTTCCCCAAGCGACTTGAAGAAGAAGATCGAGGACGCGTTGATCCGTACCGCGCAGGTGGATGCCAGCAACATTACCGTTGAGGTACAGGGAAGCAAAGCCATTCTCAAAGGCCGGGTGCGCTCCTGGGCGGAAAGGAAGGAGGCTGAAAGGCAAGCGTGGCTGGCTCCGGGGATCACCTCAGTCGACAACCAGATCACGCTGATCTAGACATTTCTGGCCATTGAACGATGGCGGATCTGAGTGGAGCACCACGGCATGGAACAACGGGTAACGACCACCGACGAATTGTCCGCCGGTGGTCGCTACGCATCTCTTACCGAAGGCGCAGCGTGCCGCCGGCTCATCCACTCATCTTCCATTTCAAGCGATGCAGGCACGCGCCCTGGCGTGGACTCTAAATTGAATTCATTTTCTCTGCATTCTTGGGCGTGCATGTTCAGGCAAAATCCATCTCCACAATGGGCGTCAGAAACAATCTCTGTGTACCATCTTGAGTATGGCAATACCCATTCCCCAGTCGGCGCCACGCCACGTCCTTTCTGAAACCACGATGTTTCAGTGGGACAAGCAAACGCTTCGAGCCGACATTATCCTCGTGTTGCCGGTCGCACTTTGCCTGGCAATCGGCATCGCCATCGGGCATCCGGCAGCCGGGATGATTGCCGCAGGCGGTGCCGTAAATACCGGCTTCGGCCAGAAACACAGCATCGACGATTCATCGCTGCTTCCCATGGTCTTTGTCACGTTTGGTATGGCGTTCTCAGGGTTTTTCGGAGTACTGGTCGGGCATGCAAATCTGTTACTGGTAGTTACGGCGGCGCTTTGGGGATTTGGCTACGGACTGTTGACAAACCGACCCGAAGGGTATGGCTGGGTTGGTCAGCAGTGCGTCATTACATTCCTTGTAGCGTCCGCATTCCCGGCCCCGGCGAGTGCTGCTATCGATCGCGGGCTGCTCTTATTCTCGGGCGGGGCTCTGCAACTCATACTTTCGTCTGCATTGCTGCAGATGTTCGGCGAACTGCGCTCGCGCCTGTTCCAACTCGCCTGTTATTTCCGCGAAGAGGAGGCCGCCTTTCGCGCTGCACTTTTGGAAACCGCTGTGTCGGTTCGTCAAGGAAGATTCGCCAATTCTTCAATTCCATATTCGATTCGCTTGGCAGCGACGATCGGAATTTCAACCGAAATCTATCGGAGGCTGCATTATCCCAGCGGCTATTGGATTCCAATGACCGCTCTGCTCGTGCTCAAGCCGCAGCTGACCGACACGGTGAGTCGCGTGATCGCACGAATGCTCGGCACCATGTTTGGGGCTGTCGCGGCGAGTTTCCTGCTCGCGCACGTGCATGCGTCTTCTGTAGTCCTGGCCATTGGCACCGTCGTGTTCGCTTGGCTTGCTTACGGATTCCTCAACGTCAACTATGCTCTTTTCACTACCGCCGTCACCAGCTACATTGTGTTTCTCCTGGCGCTGAATCAGGTGCCCGGCAAGGAACTTGCAGTGCGCCGCACTCTCTGCACGGCAATCGGCGCTGCGATTGCTCTTTGTGTCCGCCTGATCGTGATCTCCTATAACCGCCGTCATTGGAAGAGAGCCGCTCTTGTTGTTCGGCACGCAGTGCTCCCACCATTGACTTCGTTGCCCAGGTGACGTCTCGTTCGCATTATCACTTAAGGTCGTATACTCAAGCAGTTCCACATCTCGCAGACTAGAGCGCATTGCGGATCATTCCCGACTATGACTTCCGTGGACAGCACAATTGTCGGTAGTTACAACTACCCCGTAGCGGCGCTCGCTGTGTGCATCTCAGTCCTGGCTTCGTACACCGCGCTCGATCTCGCAGAGCGGATCACCGCCTGCTATGGCATGGTGAGGCGGCAGGTATGGCTGATCAGCGGCGGCGTGGTGCTGGGAATCGGTATCTGGTCGATGCACTACACCGCGATGTGGGCATTTCGCCTCCCGGTGCCCGTGCGAATACCACTGGCCCATCGTATTGTTATCTCGTGGTCGAAGGAGTTGCCGCCTCGATCATCTGCGCTCGTTATTGTGAGCCGGAAGACATTGGGACGGAGCGGCATGGCAGGCAGTCTTTTCCAAGGTGCGGGGATATCGGGACTCCATTACACGGCAATGGCATCGATGCGGATGCCGGCAATGTGCCACTATTCTCTGCCCATTGTCGGGCTTTCCGTCTTGGTTGCTGTCGCGGGCTCGCTGTTGTCCTTGTGGTTGACTTTCCTTTTCGGAAATCGGCCTGCAGGATGGAAGCTCCGTAAGATTGCCAGTGCAGTGGTGATGGGCGCCGCCATCTCTCTCATGCATTTCACTGGGATGGCCGCTGCCAGTTTCACAACCGATAACACACCTCCAGACTTTACCTATGCCGTTCGAATCACACTTCTAGGCATCGCCGGTATCATCACCGTCACCGTAATCGTTCTGTTTGGCACTGTGATTACGGCCTTGGTGGATCGACTCCAGGAAAAGAGCGAACAACTAAGCAAGTTGTTTGAGAGATTGCCTCAGCCTGTCGTCGTCATGGATGAGAATGGCCGCGCTTTGCGAGTGAACCCGGAGTTTGCCCGAGTATTCGGATACACCTCAGAAGAGACGGTTGGCCGTCGATTGTGTGATTTGATCGTACCTGGCGATCTGGGTCAATTGATACGGAGCCGGAATTGGCCCCCGAGGGTCGCGAGGGAGAGGTGGAAGTTGTACGCCAACGAAAAGACGGCAGCCAGCTTCATGTTCTAGTGGTCAGCGTTACGGTATCCCTCCCCGGCAGAAGGACCGAGCTTTGGACAATTTACCGTGACATCACTGCCCGCAAAAGGGCGGAAGCGTCTTTGCAGGCTGTCTCGAGCCGGCTCCTGGAGGTGCAAGAAGCCGAACGACGCCATCTTGCACGGGAACTCCATGACGAAGTTGGCCAGTTGCTGACTGGACTTCGTTTGCTGCTGAAATTAAATGGAGACGCATCAATTGACACAATCAAGGGCCGATTCGATCAGGCACGCAGCATCGTAGATGATCTTTTCGGGACGGTTCGGAGGCTCTCCTTCGATTTGCGCCCCGCCGACCTTGACCAGTTTGGCTTGCTCCCGGCCCTTCTTGCGCTTTTTGAACGATACACGTCCCAGACGGGCATTCTGGTAGATTTCAAACATCGAGACGTTGATCGACGATTTGAGTCCAAGGTAGAGACGGCTGCATATAGAGTTGTGCAACAAGCACTGACCAACACAGCCCAACATGCAGGTGTCGCGGGCGTTACCGTTCGCTTATGGGCCGAGGCGAACAAGCTCCATCTTCAAGTCGAGGACCGTGGCCGCGGGTTTGATCCTGAGATTGTCATGAAAGTCACGAGATCCAGCGGCCTGTTCGGAATGTCCGAACGTACTTCTCTCGTCGGGGGTCGCATGACCATCGACTCCACCCCTGGTGAAGGAACGACTATAACCGCTGAATTACCGCTGAATGATACGAGCACACAATAAGACGACCTCTCCAAAAGCAATGGCATCAAATTTTTGTCGGGAGGCGAACATGGCGATCTCGATTGTTCTTGCCGATGATCATCCAATAGTTCGCCGGGGACTACAAGCCGTCTTGGAACAGGAGCCCGATTTTTCGATCGTTGGAGTTGCGTTCGACGGGCTGGAGGCGGTTCGTTTGGCAGAGCGATTGAAACCGGATGTGATAATTCTTGACCTCATGATGCCAGGGCTAAGTGGCCTGGAGGTTCTACGAATCCTTCGCGACAAATCAATACGGACGAGGGTCGTAATTCTGTCGATGCATGGCAGCAGGGCGTTCGTTGCTCAGGCGCTTCAGAACGGCGCGACCGGCTACGTCCTCAAAGACTCTACTGAGAAGGATTTGAGCCTCGCCGTACGAGATGCGGCGGTCGGTAAGCGTTTCCTTAGCCCGCCAGTCAACGATATCGCCATCAGTGCATACATTGAACTATCGAAGACGAGCTCGTTTGATCCACACGATACCCTCACATCGCGACAGCGAGAGGTTCTGCAGTTGACTGCGGAAGGCAAAACCAATGCGGAGATGGCGGAGCGTCTCAATATCAGTCAAAGGACGGTTGAGAACCACCGCGCCATTTTGATGCAGAAACTCGGATTACAAAATCAGACGGAGCTGATTCGCCACGCAATGCGCCACGGCCTGCTACCAACGGACGATTAGAAAGCCCTTTTTTTTAAATCCCTCCTCGTGTGACATGTAGAACCGTGAACTCTTCCACCGCTTTTTAGGTATTTGTACGGATACCCTTTCAGCCGCCAGCCCAATAGCATTCAATCAGGGTCCCAATACTAACCGTTCCCGAACAAATGCTATTCGAACATTCTTATAACAAGCAGGGCCCCGAGGGTGCGCTGGCATTCTTAATCGGGATTCTCCAGTCCTCGACGGAGTATTCCCTGATTGGGACTGATCTTGCGGGGACGATTCTTCTCTGGAACGAAGGCGCGAGGCGCCTCTACGGCTACGACCCCGTTGAAGTCATAGGCAAAGTCAAATCCGAAGTGCTCCATTCCCCTGAAGACATCGCAGCCGGCCTGCCCACCGCAATGCGAGAGGAGGCGCTGCGTAACGGCAAATGGGAAGGCACCGTCTCCCGGGTGCGCAAGAATGCCCAGCGCTTCAAGACTAGTACCATGCTCACGCCGCTTCTTGACGATGCTGGTCGCCATGATGGCTACCTGCTGATTTCTAAAGAAGTCACTCACGAGATTCCGTCGGCGAAGGCCGAGGAAAAGTTTCGCGGACTGCTGGAGTCGGCTCCGGACGCGATTGTCATCACCAACCAAGAGGGGCAGATCGTGATTGTCAATTCACAGGTAGAGAAGCTGTTTGGCTATGCCCGTGAAGAATTGTTGAGCCAGCCCGTAGAAATGCTGGTCCCAGCGCGCTTTCGCGACCACCATCCCAATCACCGCCGCCAATATGTCAGCACGCCACGGGTGCGGCCGATGGGGGGAGGCATCGATCTTTTTGGTCTTCGCAAAGACGGCACCGAGTTCCCCGTGGAAATCAGCCTCAGCCCTCTCGAGACTGAAGACGGAGTGCTGGTGACCAGTTCGATCCGCGATGTTACGGATCGGAAGAAAGCTGAGCTCATCCTCCACGAGAAGAACCTCGAGTTGAAGAACGCAAATCTTGCCAAGGACAACTTCCTGGCGAGCATGAGCCACGAACTCCGAACCCCGCTCAACGCCATCATCGGATTCACAGGCACACTGCTGATGAAGTTGCCAGGGCCGCTGTTACCTGACCAGGAGCGGCATCTACGGACAGTTCAGACCAGCGCGCGACATTTGCTTTCTTTGATCAACGATCTTCTCGACCTGGCAAAAATAGAATCCGGCAAAGTGGAAATCAACCTCGAACCGGTGCAGTGCCAGAACGTGGTGGATGAGGTAGTCGCTGCCCTTCGTCCAGCAGCGGAAAGCAAGGGCCTCGCGTTCCAGGCGTCGTTCGCCGGACCCTGCCCTTCGGTGCGTGCGGATCGCCGCGCTCTCAGTCAGATTCTTCTGAACCTCACTAATAACGCGATCAAGTTTACTGAGCAGGGAAGTGTTGAACTCCATGTTAAGCGGCATCATGAGGGCGCGCAGAGGTTAGTTGAAATAAGTATCACTGACACGGGCGTAGGTATTCGTGACGAGGATCGAGCCAAGCTATTTCAAGCATTCAAGCAAGTTGGATCGCACCTCAACAAGCGCCAGGAAGGCACTGGTCTCGGTCTTCATCTCAGCCGCAAACTGGCGGAACTACTTGGCGGTGAGATCTCGCTGCAAAGCGAATGCGGGAAGGGCAGCACATTCACTCTGACCCTGGAGGAAGCATAGATCCATGGGGGCTCGCATCCTGATCATCGAAGACAATCGAGACAATCTGGAGTTGATGACTTACCTGCTTTCGGCTTTTGGACATACTGTTGTTGCGGCAGAGGACGGCATTTGCGGTCTGGAAGCGGCAATCAGGGAAATGCCTGACCTTGTTGTCTGTGATTTGCAATTGCCGGATATTGACGGGTTTGAGGTCGCCCGTCAACTCCGCACCGCTTCGGCGTCAACTTCTTCCATACCGTTGGTCGCGGTCACTGCGCTCGCGATGGTAGGAGATCGCGATCGTGTGCTGACCGCAGGGTTCGACGCTTATATGACCAAGCCAATCGATCCTGAGACATTTGTGCAGGAGATCGAATCTCATCTCCCTTGTCGGTTCAACTCCGTGCCGCACTACTGGACCCACCCCACCGCCGAATCGATGAAGACAGCCACAAGGGAGCAGCGTTTCACGATTCTTGCTGTGGACAATCTAGCAATCAACCTATACCTGGTCATGAGTATTCTTACGCCTTCCGGTTTCAAAGTGCTGACTGCGAACGGTGTGTCTGAGGGACTTGCACTTGCAAGACAGAGCTCTTGCGATCTCATTGTTTCGGATGTTTGCATGGGCAGCGAAAGCGGTTATGACTTTCTTATCGCTGTAAGGTCCGATCCTCAACTTTCGTCTCTTCCTTTCATCCTGATCACCTCAACGATGATGAGCGAAAGAGACAGGGAGCGAGGCGTGGCCCTGGGCGCGGACCGATTCCTTCGCCGCCCTATCGAACCGCAAATGCTTCTGGAAGAGATCAGCGAATGCCTGCGCGAAAAGGGCAGGTACTGATCGTGGCGACGATCCTGATCGTCGATGATAGGCCGGCCAATCGCGAGTTCATGGTCGCATTGCTCGGTTACGCGCATCACCGCCTGCTTCAGGCTTCCGATGGGGCTGAGGCCCTCGCTCTCGCCAGAGCGGCGCGGCCCGACCTGGTGATCGCCGACATCCTGATGCCGACGATGGATGGCTATGAGCTTGTGCGCCAGCTTCGTGCCGATCCGCGCCTTCTGCAAACTCGCGTGATCTTCTGGACAGCCCACTACCACGAGCAGGAAGCAAAGGCACTGGCTCGCGACTGCGGCGTTTCGGCCGTGATTACCAAGCCCTCGGAGCCTGAGGAGGTTCTCAAAGCCGTGGAGACCGCGCTCAGGCACACGCCCGTACCGGCGCCCCCGCAAACTTCGACCGACGAGTTTGACCGCGAGCATCTCCGACTGCTAACAGACAAACTCTCGCAAAAGGCCGATGACCTAATCGTCATCAATGAACGCCTCACTGAATTGATTGATTTGAATCTGCAACTCGCGTCGGAACTCGATCTCCAGCGGTTGATCCAGCGTTTTGGTCGCGCGGCACGGCTGATCATTGGCGCACGATATTCAATTACTGCGATCCTCGATGCAGACGGACAGCAATTTCAGTCTCTCTTCACCAGCGGTATGGACGCTGAAACAGCGGCTCGCCTCGGATCGCAAGATCCTCGGTCCGCGGCTCTCAATGCGCCTCTCCGCGAAGGCGCCACTATCCGCCTTCGCAATCCAAGCGGAGATCCTCTTGCACTCGGATTCTCTTCTTCACATCCACCTATCCACGCCTTTTTGGCCGCGCCCATTGCCTCACCCACGCGGCTGTATGGGTATGTTGGTCTCATTGACAGGATCGGTCGTGATGAATTCAGCAAAGAGGATGAGCGCCTGACCGCAATCCTCGCTGCACAGGTAGGCCGGATCTATCAAAACGGAAGTCTCTATTCCGATGTGCTAAGCCATGCTGCTGATCTCGAACGGGAGATCTCCGCTCGTAAACAAACGGAAGAAGCTCTCGCCGAACGCGTGCGCCAGCGTGCGCTCATCGGAGAAGTGGATGCCGCACTTACTCAAAGCGACAGCCAGGGAGAGATGCTGGTGCGATGCGCAAAAGCTTTGGTCCGTCATTTTGAGGCGGCGCTTGCCCGCATCTGGACATTCAATGAGGCTGGCAGCACGTTGGAGTTGAATGCTAGCGCAAGCATAGATGCAGACCTCGAAGATTTTGATTTTGATTGGCCTGAGGCTGCGATCGCCCGGATGGCTCACGAACAGTTGCCATATTTCGCGAACGATGTATTCAATGAACGGAATTTGAACTCCCGACGAGTGAGCGTACACTCATTCGCTGGATATCCACTCACAGTTGAAAGTCGCTTCGTTGGGGCCTTGGGAGTGTTTACGTCGGCACCATTGAGCGGGGCAATGCTGGATGTGATTGGGGCGATCGCACCCAAAATTGCGCTTGGCATCGAACGGTTCCGAGCAAGTGAAATCTTGCGCGAGCGAGAGGAACATATCCGCCTCTTGCTCGATTCCACGGCAGAGGCGATTTACGGAATTGACTTGCAAGGTCGCTGCACTTTTGCAAATTCCACATGCGCCAGGCTGCTGGGCTATGCGGACACGAAGCAGCTACTGGGGCGGAATATGCATAGTCTGATCCACCATACACGGAGTGACGGGTCTACATACGACAGTGAGGAATGCAGAATCTTCAGGGCGTTTCGCCAGAACCAGGGCGTTCATGTGGACGATGAAGTTCTCTGGAGGTCGGACGGGTCCAGTTTCCCAGCCGAATATTGGTCTCACCCAATCAGCCACGATGGCCTGGTGGCTGGGTCGGTGGTTACGTTTCTCGATATTACCGAACGCAGAAAGTTGGAAGGCCAGTTTCGCCATGCTCAGGAGCGGTTAAGTCGAGTCGTGGTCTCCAGCCCCGCTGTCCTATTTACCTTGTCGATCACGCAGGGCCAGTTCTCAGTCAGCTGGATCAGTGACAATCTGCCCCAGGTGATTGGATATCCCTCGCAAGTCGCCATTGGTACGGATTGGTGGCAGACAAACATACATGCGGAGGACCGCGAAAGAGTAATGGAGCAAAGCACGAAGGCGCTGATCGCTGACGGCCAAAGCACCCTGGAATACAGGTTTCGCCATGGGGACGGCACTTATCACTGGACCAGAAGCGACATGCGGCTCATCTGCGATGAGAGCGGTCAGCCGTCGGAAGTGGTTGGCGCGTGGTCTGACATTACCGAGTTGAAACGTGCTGAAGAGGAACGACTGAAGCTTCGAGAACAACTCGAACAAATCAGAAAGCTGGAAAGCATCGGACAGTTTGCAGGAGGGATCGCGCACGACTTTAATAATCTCCTGGGTGTCATCATTGGCTCGGCGGAGATGCTTCAATCGGATCTTCCTCGAGATTCCAATCTGCGTGAATACACGGCCGACGTATTGAGTGCTGCTCAGCGTGGCGCCGAGTTGACTCGCCAAATTCTTGCGTTCAGCAGACAACAGGTGCTTCAGCCGACCGTCCTCTCTCTTACTACCCTGGTTCAAGACTTCGAGAAGATGCTATGCCGAATCATCCCGAAGAACATTGAGATTCGCACCGTCCTGAAGTCAGTTGGTCAGATACGAGCAGATCCAGGCCAGATTGAGCAGGTCATCATGAACCTCGTCGCCAACGCCCGCGACGCAATGACCGCAGGTGGCGGCCGCCTGACAATCGAGACCGCTGATGTGCAGTTGGACGATTCCTGCGCCCTACAACTCACAGAAGCCGAACCGGGCCCATACGCTGTGTTGTCTGTGACCGATTCCGGGCACGGAATGACGCCTGACGTCCTGGCTCGTATCTTCGAACCGTTTTACACCACCAAGGAGCGGGGAAAAGGCACCGGATTGGGCTTGGGCACGGTGCACGGCATTGTAAAGCAAAGCGGGGGATCAATCTATGTCTACAGCGAGATTGGACGAGGTACTACTTTCAAAGTGTATTTACCGAGACTCGGAAACGTTGTCGATATCGCTAACAACAGATTTCGTTCAGGCCATTTGCCTCAGGGCAACGAGACCATCCTCGTCGTGGAAGACGAACGCAGCCTGCGAAACATCGTGAGCGCCATTCTAAAAGGACTGGGTTATACCGTGCTTGTAGCGGAAAGCGGAGAGGATGCATTACGCGCTTCCTCAGAACACGACGGACCCATTCACCTGCTGATAACGGACGTGATCATGCCAGGGATCGGCGGGCGTGAACTTGCTGACCGCCTCACGCAGGCTCGGCCAGAACTGCGCGTGATCTTTATGTCGGGCTATACCGATGACTCGGTCATCGCACGGGGCGTCTTCGCCAATGAAATTGTCTTTCTGCAAAAGCCCATCGCCAGTGCCGATCTCGCACAAAGAGTACGAGCGGTCCTGGACGCAGGAACTCCCAGTTTTTAGCCAACATTGGACTCCCATGACCTCACAATACGAAATCGCGCCTCCCGTCATTTTGATTGCAGATGACGAAGAGGCAAATCGAAAAATGTTGCTCGACATGCTACAGAGGGATGGATACGAGGTTCTACTCGCAAAAGACGGCGAGGAAGCAGTCAGTCTCTTCGCGACAGTAAAGGTGGATTTGGCGCTACTGGATGTCATGATGCCTGGGCTAACCGGTTTTGAGGTGTGTCGAGCAATAAAGGCAAACCCTGAAACCCGATTGGTGCCTGTCGTACTCATTACAGGGCTCGGAAGCGCCAAAGACCGCATTGAAGGAATTGAGTGTGGCGCTGACGATTTTTTGAAGAAGCCAATTCACAGGGAGGAGCTGAGCGCCCGCGTTCGCTCCCTTCTGCGCTTGAAACAGTTCACCGACGAATTGGAGAGCGCTGAAACGGTCCTCTTCAGCCTGGCCCTCAGCATCGAGGCCAAGGATCCCTATACGGAGGGTCACTGTGCGCGCCTGTCGAGGTATTCTGTCGAGCTCGCAAATGCACTCGGACTTCCTGAGGATCTGCGCGTGGCTCTGCGGCGAGCGGGCGTGGTTCATGACGTTGGCAAAGTAGCTGTGCCTGAGAGCATCCTGCTCAAGCCCGGCCGGCTGACTCCGGAAGAGAGAAAGATCATGGAACAACATCCAATTGTCGGCGAGCGAATATGCGCTCCATTGCGCTCATTTCGCCAGGTGTTGCCCATTATTCGTCACCACCATGAAAAACTGGATGGCAGCGGCTATCCAGACGGCTTAAAGGGTAACGCGATTCCGATCACAGCACGAATTATGACCACCGTAGATGTATATGATTCATTGACGACAGATCGACCTTACCGATCCGCTTTATCGTCCGAACAAGCGTTTTCGATCATCCACGAGGAGGTCAGGAGAGGATGGTGGGACGCGCACCTGGTTGAGGAACTCAGAAAGCTTATCGTAAACGCCGAATCAAACAAGCTGATCGATGCCCCTCGAATTGATGCCGCTCCCCTCGTGAATCACTCACATGAATTGTGATGTTTTCGACCATTCTTCGAGTACTTATACGGATACAAGATGCGGTAAAAGCCAAATAACATTTAGACAGTCGACGACTTGATCGCGTGCGACTGCCAACTGTTGCCGTAACGTTTTGCCAGCCAAGAGAAGCACGCATCGACTTTGAAAGCACCTTGCGGGTCGGGACGGCCCACGTGGCCAACTTGCCTGACCATTTCATTCGAAAAACTGCAAGGAGCATGAGGGTCCCTTTACTGACTGAAATACGGATTGCGATACAGCAAGAAAAGGAAGGCCAGACCAAATTCTGGCAAGAATCGGGTCAAGCGACACACGGACTTGTCGCAAAACACCTGATGCGCAGACACGCGTGTAGGATCGGAGCCAATCGTTGAATATGCATCGGGAGCCTGAAGGAAAGCCCAAGAAAGTTTACACTTCCCCAAAGATCACGATGATTGATCTGAGTGCGCGCTACTCCGACATCATTGACTTTCTCCGTGCAACCCTCAAACAAGCCGAGAAGGACGCCTCTCTGAAACCAAACGATCAGAAAGCAGCCGAACTGGAACGCTCCTTGCGGCGCAAATTAGATGATCTGGAATCGAGTAGGCCCAACAGTGCCGCGTGAGGATCGAAGTCTTAGCGATTAAGAAACACTTTGATCCCCGGCTGCACTAGTCCGAAAAGCTGTGAAAATACAGGCCGATGACATTTTGGCGAAACGGAATTGGTGGAGCTGTTTTTTGCATCACTAGACTGGGCGTAGTTTCTTTAATGCCAAAGGACTTCGTTGTTTTTGCAGAGCGTTTTGAACATGGCGCGTGGAAATGCTGGGAGCATGAATGCGACAAAGAAGAGATCCCTGCCCTCGAGGATTCCGCAACTGCATACGCATTCAGCCGCATGCCTTCAAGCCAACCCTTGTATATCGATTATTTAAGAGGGGCCGAATATTTGTTTAATGTCGTCTATGGACGCAGCGGCCCTGCAGAGGGAGATACAAGGGTATTTGGGATAAGAGTGGATAAGATTCTCATTGCTGAGTGCGAAAGATTCATGCAACATTTAGGGCTCGAAAAGATTGCATGACGGCAGAAAAGCAAACGGAAGGGATCATCGTAGACTCGCCATAGATTTCGTGGACGCGGGGGCTAAGCACGAGTAACGAACTGCTGCAGTCCCGCTTATATAAATGACAAAGGGCCCATTCCTCATTCCTTAAATCAAAAACGCTCTTAAAAGTAAATGAATGGGGACGTTAAGGAACGTTATGGAAACCGCCGAAAAACCGGGGAGTCCGCTTGAGGTTCGAGGGGTCGGCAGTTCAAATCTGCCCGTCCCGACCAATAGATCTCTAGATTTATGTAGTTCCTCAGCGTTCATCGTCGGCATTTCTTCCGCTTGTCCAATAGTGAGATAGCCGTGTCATGATTCAGCGCAGCTATGGCCTTGCCACGGCTTTCCGTCTGGTGCGGGTGGGGCTATGCGTCGAAGAGCGAGCCGGAGACATTCTCCCCCGTCGACGAACGCGTACGGCGTCGCAGCGGTTGGACGTTCTGCGTGGCTGCGCTGCCTGGTGAGGCCAGCATCGCGGCAATCTCGCGTAACTCAGCGCGCGCTACCGATAACGACCTCGGCCACCTTATCGCGCTTTTTTGTCACCGTCGCAGCTGGCGCCTGCGCCTGAACCGATGCCGCGCGCAACGGCAGCCTGAGGCTCAGCCCGCTTCGCTTGTCCCAGGGCCTGTCGCGCACCAGACAGCGTATAGCCCTCGCCGTATACAAGCCGTTTGATCTCGACTGCGATCTCGACATCGCGCTTGCGATAGAGACGCTGGCCGGTGCCGCTCTTGTTCGGCTTCAGCTGCGGAAACTGGGACTCCCAGAATCGCAGCACGTAGGGCTCGATTTTGAGAATGCGCGCAACATCCCCAATCTTGAAATAAAGACGGTCGGGGATAGTCGGGGTTTCAACGGCGCGCTTCGGGGACGGGTGCGATGCCATAGCAAATACAGAAGGGCCGCGTGTGAATGCGGGTTCACTGCTTAGACGCAGTATAGGCCACTGTTTCACGCCTGAAGTGAAGCAAAATGCGCGACTTGAACCTCCGAAGACCTCCGAATCTTGTTGAAAATCGGGCTAAAATCGCCGGGTTTCCCTCTACTTTGGCCGCTCAATCGATGCGCCGCGCCGTCGATCCCTGCGGCGCAGCGCGCAAATACTGCACCGGCCAGCTCGCTGTTTCATCCAGTGCCGCGGCAGCATGCAGGGGCCAGTAGGGATCGCGCAACATCTCCCGCGCCAGCAGCACAATGTCGGCTTCGCCATTTGCGATGATGTCGTTGGCCTGCTGCGGCTGGGTAATCATCCCCACGGCAGCTGTCGGAATCCCCGCCTCCTTGCGGATCCGCGCGGCAAACGGCACCTGGAATCCCGGTCCCACCGGAATCTTTGCATTCGGAACCTGCCCGCCCGATGAAACATCGACGAGATCGACGCCGTGCTCGCGCAGGCGCCGCGCCAGCTCGACCGACTCATCCGGCGACCAGCCGCCCTCGGCCCAGTCCGTCGCCGAGATGCGCACAAACAGCGGCAGATGATCGGGCCACGCAGCGCGCACTGCGTCGACCACCTCCAGCAGCAGCCGGATGCGATTGTCAAAGCTGCCGCCGTACCCATCCGTGCGCTGGTTGGCGAGCGGCGAAAGAAACTCGTGCAGCAGGTAGCCATGCGCTGCGTGAATCTCGACGAAGTCGAACCCAGCCTTGTCGGCCCGTTTGCCGCATCGGCAAACGCGCTGACCACTCCGGCAATCTCCGCGTCATCCAGTTCCTTCGGCACCGCATAAGTCGGCGAAAAGGCAATCGGGCTTGGCCCTACCGGCTCCCAGCGTCCTTCCTCCGGGGTCAGCAGCCGCTCGCCGCCAAACGGCGCGGTCATGCTGCCCTTGCGCCCCGCGTGCGCCAGCTGAACACCAGCACGCGCGCCCTGCGAGTGGATGAACTGAGCGATCTGCGCCAGCTTGGCGATGTGCTCGTCCTTCCAGATGCCCAGATCGTTGATCGAGATGCGGCCTTCCGGCGTCACGGCCGAGGCCTCCGTCATCACCAGCCCCGCGCCACCCTGCGCGCGGCGCCAAGGTGCACCAGGTGCCAGTCATTGGCGAACCCGTCTTCCGACGAGTACTCGCACATCGGCGAAACGCCAATGCGATTAGGAAACACAACAGAACGCAGTTGAAAAGGCGAAAAAAGAGGATGGCTCATGCAGTATGTATTATTCCGTTCCAATCAAGAGATGAGTTTGAGACCAGAATCGACGCAGCGAAATCACTTGGCCGGGGCTGCGCGTTTCTTTTTGGGTTTGGCGACTTTCATCGTGACCATAGATCGTGATAGCGATCTGAGCTCCAATCTTCAGCAGCGGCTCGAACAGCTTTTGGTGCTCACTGTGCCCCCGAATATCCATGACCGCTCCTTCGGCTCTTCAAATCCGATGATCAAAAGATCTGCTGACTTGGCCGATTCCACAGATCTTCCTCTCGGTCGGTGGGAAGGTTCGGACAAGCTTGCAGAACCTGAGAATATCGATGAAGGTGTTCTGGTCGTGGCGACCATGGTAGTTCGAAGAGCGCGTGATAGGTATAGCCTTTGAACTTGATCGAAAGTCCTTTCAGGTAAAGACTCACTTCTATCTCCTAGGTGCGTCTCCCAAGTGGCTGTCAGGTCGGATCTCGAGAAGATATCGAGAACTACATTCCGAGGAAAATAGACATCGTCTTGTATGGAGCTCTGCTCCTCGTCAAGACCGGGCTTTTCAGGATCGATCTTGGTCCCAATCGACGCTTCTTTACGGCATGTACCCCGCTCCCCGCAGCACCTTCCCCGGCAGGGCCCCCGTCATCTTCCCCTCCGCGATCACCGGCACGCCATTCACCAGCACGTACTCCATCCCCACCGATAGCTGATTGGGCTCTTCGAATGTCGCCTTGTCCGTAATCTTCTCCGGATCGAAGACCACCACATCGCCCCACATCCCCTGCTTCAGCACGCCGCGATCGGTCAGCCGCATCCGCTGCGCCGGCAGCGCCGAAAACTTGCGAATCGCATCGGCCAGCGTCAGCTCCTTCTCCTCGCGCACATACTTCCGCAGAATCCGCGGGAAACGTCCCATACGCCCGCGGATGCGGATGCTCGCTCCCCAGCAGTCCTTCGGGGGAAGTCCCCTGCGAATCGTTGTCGATCGAGACCCACGGCTGCTTCAGCGCCAGCTTCACGTCCGGCTCGTCCATGCCGAAGACCGCAACATTGGTGAATGCCTTGTCCTTGATCAGCAGATCGCAAAGCGCATCAATCGCATCCTCATGCCACAGCGCCGCGACCTCCGACAGCCGCTTCCCCTGCAACGGCACCAGCTCCGGGTTCTGCACGACGGCAATCAGAATCGCCTCGGGGCCCGGAATCTCCTGCCACTCGTTGTCCCATTCCTCGCCGGCCGAATCCTTTCCCGTGCTCGTCATGTCCTTGCGAATTCGCGCCCGCATCGCCGGGTCCTTCAGCCGCTCCACCAGCTTCACATCGCCGCCATCATGCGCCCACGGCGGCACGAAGGCCGAAAACGTGTTGAACCACGCCGTGTAGGCATAGGTATTGGCACTCACATCCACGCCCGCGGCCCGCGCCGCTTCGATGCGCGCGACAATCTGCGGCATCTTGCCCCAGTTCGCTTTGCCCGCAGCCTTCAGGTGCCAGATCTCCACCGGAATCTGCGCCTCGCGTCCGATGCGCGTCGCCTCGTCAATCGACTCCAGCACCGTATCGCCTTCGCTGCGCATATGCGTCGCATAGATGCCGCCATACTTCGATGCCTCGCGCGCCAGCGCAATCAGTTCGTCGGTCTTTGCATAAGGAGCAGGCGTATACTGCAGCGCCGTCGACAGGCCGACCGCCCCATCGCGCATCGCCTGGTCCACCAGCGCCTTCATCTGGTCGAGCTGCGCCGGTGTCGGCTGCACGTCCGCATCGCCCAGCACCATCCGCCGCACCGAGGTCGCCCCCACATACGTCGCGAGATTGATGCCCATCCCCTGCTTCTCAAGCCGCGCAAAGTATTCCCGCAGCGTCCGCCAGTCCGGCGTGATGTGCAGATGCGCATAGCCCGCGCGATCCGACGCGAGCATCGCATCATTCGACCGGAGCGACCGAACCGCCTTCGCCCGTAATTTCCGTCGTGATGCCCTGGTAGATCTTCGACGGCAGCCGCGGGTCGACCAGGATGGTCAGCTCCGACTGTCCCAGCATGTCGATGAATCCCGGCGCGACGATCTTTCCCTGCGCGTCGATCTTCTGCTTCGCCGGAGCGCCGCCCAGGTCGCCAATCGCGGCAATATGCCCGTTGCGAATGCCCACATCGCCCGAATACCACGGCGATCCCGTGCCGTCGACGATGTGTCCGTGCAGGATCACGACGTCGAACGCCTCAGAGTCCACGGCTTTCTGGGCGCTCAAATCCGTCGCCAGCGACGCAATCGCTGCCCACATCACCAGGGAAAAACGAGCCCAACCCTGCATGCTTTGGTCCTCACTTTGGGAGTCTTAGGGAAATCGCCTCGATTCACCGGGTTTTCCGCATTCCGCCTGTTGTCAGAGATGGCAACCGGAAAACTACGGTAATCTCCACATTCGTGCAACTTTGCCCTGTCGTCTTACAATAACGGCAACAACCATGCTTGATAAGATCGAGCAAGGACAGAAATCATATTGCGGACGCACGTGCTCACGTCATTTTCCGGGCGCCCGTCCGGGAATCTTAAATTTTCGGGTCCACCACTGTGGTCCCTGCCTTGGCACCACCTAAGTCCCGTCAGGACAGAAAAGGAATAGTTTGAGCGCTATGTGGAAACCCACCCAGCAAGGCCAATCACCCTCTCCGACTCCGACCCCCGAGCCCTCTCGCCCTACGCCGGTGGCACCCACTCTTGAAACGCCGCGCCCGGCTGCATCGTCTGTCGGCGAGCAAGCCAGCATCAGCAAGGGCCTCTCCATCAAGGGCGAGATTACCGGAACCGAATCCTTGTTCATCGACGGCAAGGTCGAGGGCAGCATCAGCATTCCCGGCAATCGCGTTACGGTGGGCAAGAACGGCAACGTCACGGCCAGCATCAGTGCCCGCGAAATCGTTGTTCTCGGCAAGCTCAAGGGCAACGTCAATGCCACCGACCGTGTTGATATCCGTGCCGAAGGCGCCCTCACCGGCGACGTAGCCGCGGCCCGCATCAGCATTGAAGACGGCGCGTTCTTCAAGGGCGGCATCGACATCCGCAAGCCGGATTCGAAGCCGACGGCTGTGCCGTCAGAACACGCCAAAGTCGCAGCGAACTCGTAACGCGCTGCCGAACTCTCCGACCACATGACCCCTGTCTTGGCAGGGGTCTCGGTGCCTTATCGCCATTCGCGCGACCTTATCCGATCGATCACTCGCCAGCGGAATCACGCCAGGCGCAGCCGCTTCATCATCACCCGCGGCAATTCCGATCCCGTCCTCTTCAGCACACCCATCGAAATCGCCGCCCAAAGCAGGCCGCCCGCCAGCAGCACCACCAGGTCATTCAAGCGGCGGTGCCCCGCCAGGTGCATTCTCTGGATCAGCTCTCCCGCCATCCACGAAAATACGATCCAGGTGACGGCCCCGCCGGTCAGCGCCGCCGCCAGGCATCGTCCCAGTTCGCGATAGTCGAGGCTCGCCAGCGACACCATGTGCCGCCGATGCAGCAAAAATGCGATGGTCAAGGTCTGCAGGCAGATCCCCAGGTCCGACGCAAACGCCAGCCCCATGGCCCCGTAACCGCGGAAAAGCCCGGCATAAATGGGCAGCGAGACAACCGTGATGATCGTTCCGGCCACCATCGGCGCAAAGGTGTTGCCCGCGGCATAGAACGCGCGCGAATAAATAGATTGCGCCGACCACAAAAACAGCGAGATGGAGAACACGGCAAAATAGGCGGAGCATTCGCGTGCATCGGCCATTGAAAAACGCCCTCCCACAAACAGCAAATCGATTGCAGGCCTGCCCAGCGCGATCATCCCCGATGCCGCCAGCAGCCCCATGCATGTAACGCGCGAAACGGAGTCCGCGACCGCGCCTGCAAATTCAAATCGCTGCTTCTTTGCCCATAAGCTTGCGAAGAAGGGCATTGAAGCGGCGCCCGCAGCTTGTGCCAGCATCGACATTGGCGCGGTAAATAGCCGCTTGGCATAGGTCATCAGCGAAATCGCGCCGCTCGTATTCGAAGCAAAGTGGGCAATGATCCAGTTGTCCGCGGTCACCAGCGACACCCCGATAATCAATGGCAGCGACAGGCGCACCCATTCGTGCAATCCCTCGTCATGCCAGTCGAGCATCGGCTTGTAGCGAACGCCGGCTCTGTGGCGCAAAAATCGCATTCAGCAGGAACGGCCCCACCAGAGCGCCCGCCACCGTACCGATCGCCAGCGAAGAGATCCCCAACCGATTCACCAGCAGGATGCCACCAACGATCGTTCCCAGGTTGTAGATCAGCGGCGTCACGGCCTGCACGGTGAATTGCTTGCGCACCAGCAGTACCGCGCCGAAGACCCCGCCCGCAAAAAAGCACAGCTGCGCCGGAAGCAGGATGCGCGTCAGGCTCACGCACAAGGCGGCCTTCTTCGCGTCGAATCCGGGGAACCACCAATGCACGTACCACGGCGCAAAAATCTCTGCCAGCACCAGTGCTCCGCCCAGCACCAGGAACATCGTGGTCAAAATCACGGACAACGATCGCGTACCCTCTTCCTCCCGGCCCGAATCGCGATAGCGCGTCAGAATCGTGACGAAGGTGATCGACGCCGCTCCGCCCACAAGGAAATACGAAATCATGTCCGGCAATTGAAACGCTGCCAGGAATGCGTCTGCCTCCATGCCGCGTCCGAACTTCCAGGCGATATACATGTTGCGCAGCAACCCGACCACGCTCGATAGAAACGTCGAGATCATCAGCACGATCGTCGCGCTGAAGGCCGAGTGCGCGTGCGAAGGCCTCAGAATGCGCATCGCGCGCGAAATCTTTGATGGCGCGGTGGGCGGGCTCGATTGAGTTGGCAGCGATTCTTCCACTGCTGTTGATTCTACCGGGGTTGAAGATTGCGGTGCGCCGCAATGCAACTGGAGAAAACGCGCGGTGCCAGCGGCGTCACCTGACTGTTTTGGCTGAACAACTCCCAGAGCGCGCCCGGCCATTTTCGCCGAGTATTCTGTCTGGCAGGGGGATTTCGATGCGGCGCACCGCTGGTCTGCTGTTCTTCTTGATCGTTCTACTCACTGCTTGTTCATTTGCGCAGTCCATCCACAGCCGCGTTGGCATTACGCTCTCCCCGCCCCCCGTCGCCGATGCGAATCCTGTCATCGACAACTACTTCGGCACCAAGATCACCGACAACTACCGCTGGCTTGAAGACCCCAAGAGCCCTGAGACCCGCACTTTCATCGACGAAGAGAACGTCTATACAACCCGCTATCTGAAACAGGATTCCATCCACAACCAGGCCCTCGACGATCTCGATCCGCTCGAGCACACCTCCCGCTGGACAATCCCCATCCAGCGCGCCGGCAACTACTACTTCATGAAGCGCCTCGCCGGCGAAGAGCAGGCCTCTATCTACGTGCGCCACGGCTGGACCGGCGCAGCTTCCAAAGGCCAGACCTCAGCGCCGGGAGCCCTCAGCCGCCCAAGGACGAGCGTCTCATCGATCCCGCCGCCTTCAGCCGCGACCCCAACACCTCTGTCCGCCTCGCCGACGTCTCGCGCGATGGAATGCTCCTCGCTTACCAGGTCCGCCAGGGAGGCGCGGACGAGGCTACCGTTCGCATCTTCAGCATCGCAAAAAAGAAGCCGCTCGAAGACGAACTTCCCGCGGGCCTCTATTACTCGCTCGATTTCGCTCCCGACGGCAAAAGCCTCTACTACGCGCGCACCGACCGCAAAGGCACGCTGCTCTACCTTCACGTCATCGGCACCCGCAATGCCGACGACAAGCTCATCTTCGGCCGCGAGTTTCACGGCGAACTGCTCGGCCCCATCGATACTCTTCCGCGCCCAGATCACCGACGACGCGCGCTTCCTCGTCCTCACCATCGAGCGCGGCGTGCCTGCCAAACGCGTCGACATCTGTTTCCGCGATCTCACCAAGCCCGGTTCGCCCTTCGAAGTTCTGGTCTGGGGATTGGACTCGCGCTTTGCCACCGTCTACGCCAAAGGCGCCTGGTATGTTCGTACCGACTACAGTTCGCCCAACGGGCGTGTGCTCCGCGCCGATCCCGGCATCATGCCCGAGGCTTGGAAAACCATCGTGCCCGAAGGCAAAGACGTACTTGAGACCTTCTCCATCGTTGGCGACAAGATTTACGTCAAGCGCCTCCACGATGTGCAGTCCGAAATCAGCGTGTACACGCTCGATGGAAAACCGGCCGGCAAGGTCGATCTGGAAGGTATCGGCTCCGCTTCGGGCGTAGTCGGCCGCACCACCGATCGCTACGGCTTCTTCAGCTTCGAGTCCTGGATTCAGCCGCCCACCATCTATCGCGTCGATACGCTCAACGGCAAGATGGAGATATTCGCACAGCCCAAGGTCCCCTTTGACACTGCGCAGTACGAACTCAAGCAGGTTTTCTACAAATCAAACGACGGCACGCAGATCCCGATGTTCATCGCTGGAAAAAAAGGTCTGCCACAGGACGGATCTGCGCGACTACTGATGACCGGCTACGGCGGTTTCAACCTCAGCGAGACGCCCGCCTGGAATCCTGCATGGGCCTGGTGGCTCCAGCAGGGCGGCTGGTTCGCGGTCCCCAACATGCGCGGCGGCGGCGAGTATGGCGAGAGCTGGCACGAGCAGGGAATGTTCGAGAAGAAACAGAATGTCTTCGACGACTGGTTCGGCGCAGCTCACTATCTGATCGACAACAAGTACACCTCGCCCGAGCACTTTGCCATCACCGGCCGCTCCAACGGCGGCCTGCTGATGGGCGCCTCGTTCACGCAGCATCCTGAGCTTTTTTCCGCCGTCTGGTGTGGCTACCCACTGCTTGACATGCTGCGCTATCACAAATTCGAACAAGGACCACACTGGACGACGGAGTATGGCTCCGCCGAGAACGAGAAGCAGTTTCCCTATCTCCTGAAATATTCTCCGTATCAAAACGTGAAGCCCCGCTCCGACTACCCCGCCATCATGTTCTTCACCGGCGACAGCGACACTCGCGTCGATCCTCTGCACGCCCGCAAAATGACTGCGCTGATGCAATCGGAATCGAAGAGCGGCCGGCCCATCCTGCTCCACTACAGCCTCGCCGGCGGCCACTCCGCAGGCGTCAGCGTCGAACAGCAGATCCAGGACGATGCAGATCAGCTGTCCTTCCTGTGGACGGAAACCGGCAGCCCGGCAAAACCCAAACCAAATCAAGGCACCGCGAAATAGTCCGCTTTGTATCAGGGCATGACTTCAGTCATGCCGAAATCACGACAAAGAGCGAAGGGCTTTAGCCCCTGAGGTCTGTTGTTTCGTCGCCTCGATCGTGTCCGATTTTGAAAACTCGGTGGCAGTTTTCCATTTATGGGAATCCTTGCAACCCGCAGGTTGCGAATTTGCTGAAGCCGCTTATGCAACTGCATAGACTGTAGTGCGATGTCGGAATCGGTATCCACACCGGCGACCAAGGGCGCAGCCAGCTTTGCCAGCCTACTCGAGTCCTTCACCGGCTCTGCGAAAAAGGCCAATGGGATGTGGGACGACACCGCCTTGCTTGACGATGTAGCCACCATCAGCTACGAGCAGGCGCTCCGTTCTCATCGTCGCGTTGCAGCAGCCGAAGCATTGCCCGCAGCCAAATCCCTACCTGGCGCGGCTCTGAGCGCTCCTCAAGCGTTTCCCGTGCCCATGGCAAAAAGCGCAAAACCGCAAGCATCACCATTCGCCTCACAGATGCCGAAGAGGCCCAACTTCATGAACGCGCCGCCGCCGCTCAACTCAGCGTGTCAGCCTACCTTCGCTCCTGCATCTTCGAGGCCGAGGAACTGCGCACCCAGGTTAAGCAAGCCCTGGCTCAAATGCAGGCGCCTCCCCTGACAGCCGCCCAGGCCGATCAGCCGACGCGAAACTGGCGCGAACGTTTCCTTTCTCGCTTTTCGCATCGCGCGAAGGCTGACAGCTGAAAACTGATGGCTGATAGCTGAAACCTCCAGTCTCATTACTCCACTTCCAGGACCAGGCACTTCAGATACTCCGTCTCAGGAATATTCAGCACCACCGGGTGATCGGGCGCTGCGCCACGCCGATCACGCAGACGCACGCGCCGATGCGCATCCGCCGCGGCGGCCGCAACCACGCCCTCAAACTCTGCCCCCGATACGTGGTGCGAGCACGAGCAGGTCACCAGCAGCCCGCCGGGTCTCAGCATCTGCATCGCGCGCAGGTTCAGCTCCTTGTATCCGCGCAACGCGCCTTCCACCGCACGCTTGCTCTTCGCGAACGCCGGTGGATCGAGCACGATAGCATCGAACTGTTCACGCGCCGATGACCAGTCGCGCAGAATTTCGAACGCATCGCCCGCCACCCAATCCACCTCGGCGTTGAGTTGGTCTCGATTGGCCGCCAGATTCCGTTCCGCCACTTCCAGCGAAGCGTGCGAAGCATCGATCCCGGTCACGCGCTTCGAAACCCTGTGCCAGGTGCAGCGCGAATCCACCCTGATAAGTGCACACATCGAGCGCGCGCCCACCCGGAGCAAGCATCCACGCCCAATCCTGCGCCGCCTTGTAGTTTGCGTGCTGATCGAGAAAGGCTCCGGTCTTCTGCCCGGCATTCGCGTCGTAGTGAAACGTTAGGCCGTTCAACCGGAATTGCGTCGCCGTCAATGGATTCTTCGGATCAGCCGCGTACAGCGGCTCAAGCGAGGGCGCCGACAGTCCCTCCAACTCTCGAATGCGCGGATCAGGCCGCTCCAAAATTGACGCCGGCTTGATAAGCTCTTGAATCGTCGCAACGATCTTCTGCCGCACCGCTGCCGAATCCAGCCCCTTCGCCAGCAGTTGCACAATCACCAGTTCGCCGTACTTGTCGACAATCAGTCCAGGAATCTCGTCCGCTTCGCTGAAGCACAAGCGGAACGAATCGCTATCGATCTTTCCCGATTTGAGCTCCGGCACCCGGCGAGAAATGGCGCTCTTCAGCCGTCTGCCCGAGCAACTCCAGCCATTCCGCCTCGCCAATCGCCTCGCGCGACACCATGCGCAGCGCAATCTGCGAAGTCGGACTGTAGAGAGCTGTCCCCAACAGCAATCCGCGACTGTCCGCCACCGGCAGCAGTGCCGGCGCATCCCCTTCGCCTGCGTTCAGCGACTCCACATCCGACGCGTAGACCCACACGTGTCCCGCCCGCAGCCGATCGGCCGCGCGCCGACTTACGCGCGCACCAAACGCGTGTTCATGCGAGGTCGCATTCCGACTCGTTGATTTGTCTTGAGGAATAGGGAATTCGTTTCGAGTCGCGCCTTGGCGTCTCGTGTGCAACGACCGATTCATCCGGCCGCCGTTTCTCACCACCGCGCAGAGAAGGCGCCGTCTGCAGCGATGCTTCGGGCGCCTTTTCGTTCCGGTCAGGTCTGGGCTTCCTCGCCTTTGTCATTTGTCCCCTTGGGCTCTTCGCCGCTACGGGGAGCAATGCCGCCGGCGTCTACTGTGCCTGAATTGTCTGCAGGTAGCGAGTCAGATTACTGATTCTGAGTTGCTTATCCTGAATGTTCGTCCGGTTCATCGTACCAAGAATTGGTCCCCACACCGGCATCGTAGCTGAACCGTGAGCCGGAGCATCCGCGCCAAACTCCAGAATAGCGACGATATGCGTGTCAGGGAACTTTCCTTTGTTGTTCTTTTACAATTCCGTCAAATCGGTCGGACGAGCCTTCAGCGATGATGCCACCGGCCCACTTCCCTTTCCGTCTGCGCCGTGGCACGGAGCGCAATAGCTCGTGTACATCTGCTTGCCGTCGTTCGGAGCGGTTTTGTTGACGGGAATCACTATCTTCGATTGAGACTGATCTGCAAAGCTCAAGCTGACCGCAAGCGTTGCGGCTGCAGCTGTAACTAAGAGGCTTTTCAGCATAATTTCCTCGGTTCTGGACCTCTAGTCCGAACGCGACTTTACGCCCGTCTTATGGATACCCGGCAGTGATGGCCAACACACACAGCGTAGCCTAAAAGTATGAAGCTATTGCCAGCATAACTTAATAACGAAAGCATAAAAGTCAAAACTCAAAACATCGTTAAGTCATTCATCCAACTGGCAATGCTGCCAGGAGCTCCCAAAACATGCCGCCGAATGGCTTACCCTGCTTCAGCCAGCTCCGCCGGGCCACAACCTGGCATTGTTTCCAGAAAGCAACTCGATTCGGCATCGCTAGCGAAATGCGCCGACACCCTTACTAGATCCGCATGGACGTAGGTTCAACAGTTGCAGCCTATAATGAAGTATGGCGACCGTCCGCCAGCCCACACCGACAGAGCTTCGGCGCGGCACCGGGGAACCGGCAGCGCCCTCCGCGTCTGTTCGTCCGGTTGTCGACCAGGCTGCCATCGATCGCCGCTTCGAATCCCTCCTCCGCCTCGTTCAAGTCAATCGACCCACTGAAGACATTGGACTTATCCGCAAAGCCTGGGAGTTTTGCGTAAAGCATCACAAGGGCCAGATGCGTGCGTCCGGTGAGCCTTACATCATCCACCCGCTTGAAGTGGCGGAAGTGCTGGCCGAAATGAAGATGGACGCGACGGCCATCGCTGCCGGCCTGCTGCACGACGCGGTTGAAGACACGCCTGCCACCAGCGAGCAGATCGAGGCCGATTTCGGCGACCAGGTCGCCCATATCGTCGAGGGTGTCACCAAGATCGACAAGATCCAGTTCGCCAACCGCGAAGACCGCCAGGCAGAAAACGTCCGCAAAATGCTTCTGGCCATGGTCTCCGATGTCCGGGTCGTCCTCATCAAGCTGGCTGACCGCCTGCACAACATGCGTACGCTTGAGCACCTGCAGCCCGACCGCCGCGAAGCCATCGCCCGCGAAACACTCGACATCTACGCTCCGCTCGCCCATCGCCTCGGTATGGGCAAAGTCCGCGGCGAACTCGAAGATCTTGCTTTCCGCTATACCGATCCCGTCAGCTTCGAAAAAGTCGCCGAATCCGTCGAAGCCCAGCGCGTCGAGGGCGAGCAGTTCCTCCGCGGCGTTGAGGACACACTGAACGAACAGCTACGGGAAAACAACATCGATGCACGCGTCGAGTGGCGCATCAAGCGCTACTTCTCCATCTTCCAGAAGCTGCAGCGCTCCAAAGTCACCTTCGAGCAGGTCTACGATTTGTTCGCCGTTCGCGTCATCACCCACGACATCTCCGCCTGCTACGCCGTCTTCGGCCTGATTCATACGCTGTGGCGTCCAGTGCCCGGCCGCATCAAGGACTTCATCGCCATCCCCCGCGCCAACCGCTACCAGTCCCTCCACACCACCGTAATCGGCGAAGGCGGCCATCAGTTCGAAGTCCAGATCCGCACCGAAGAGATGCATCGCATCGCCGAAGAGGGAATCGCCGCGCACTGGAAATACAAGACGAAGGACGACGTCGTCACGGCGCGCGACGAAGAACGACTCAACTGGATTCGCCAGCTCGTCGAGTGGCAAAAGGAGATGACGGACCCCAACGAATTCCTCTCCAGCCTGAAGATGGACCTCTATCCCGACGAGGTCTATACCTTCACGCCGAAGGGGAAAGTGGTTGTGGTTCCGGCCGACGGCACTCCGGTCGACTTCGCCTACACCATTCACACCGAGGTGGGCCACACCTGCGTCGGCGCCAAGGTCAACGGCCGCATGGTGCCGCTGCGCACCAAGCTTCGCACCGGCGACATCGTCGAAATCGTCACGCAGAAAGACCACAAGCCCAGCCGCGACTGGCTCACCTTCGTCAAAAGCCCGCGCGCGCGCAACAAGATCAAGCACTGGCTCAACGAAGATCAGCGCCGCCGCGCCGTCGAGATCGGCCGCAAACTGCTGGAGCGCGAAGCCCGCCGATTCAAAGTGCCCATGAGCCAGATCGACGACCAGGATCTGGCCCGCATCGCCGGCGAATACGGTGTTGCCACCGCCGCCGACTTGCTCGCGACTCTCGGCGCCGGCAAGCATTCCGCTCATCAGGTGCTCAACAAACTCGCGCCCGGCTATGCCAATCCGCCGGATGGCTCACAGACCGCGGAGCCGCAGCAGCCCGGCACCGTCGATCAGGCCATGTCCGACGCGGTGCGCAAGCTGCACCTCACCGGATCCGATTCGCTCCAGGTCGAAGGCCAGAACGATCTGCTGGTCTATCGCGCACGATGTTGCAATCCCATCCGCGGCGAAGAAATTGTCGGCTACGTCACCCGCGGCAAAGGCGTAGCCGTCCATGCGCGCAGTTGTCCCAACGTGCAGAATCTGCTCTACGAGAGCGACCGCCGCATCAACGTCGAGTGGTCGCGCGTGGGCGACGATAGCGGCCGCCCACAGCGCTACCCGGTCAAGATCACGGTCTACTGCGACGATCGCACCGGCATGCTGAAGGAACTCACCGCCGTCATCTCCGACGACAACACCAACATTCGCGGCGTCGACATCCACCACGACGACAACGGCGAGGCCATCATCGAATTCGTCGTAGAAGCCGAAGACCTGCGCCACCTGAACCGCATGGTCCTCGGCATCCGCCGCGTCCAGGGCGTCCGCACCGTCCAGCGCACCCAAAAGCTCTAGGACGCACTCTTGCGGTTTACGATTGCCAACAGGCGACAATGCAGTGGAAAGAGGTGCGTCCGTGGCAGTTCTCTTCTGCTGGTTCGGAATCGTTCTGCTGGTCGTTTGCGCTGTTCTCCAATTCACGCGCAGGCGCGTGCTTGGCTGCTGGCTGCTGGTGCTGTTTCCCGTGGCAGTGGGCGCCGCTCTTCTGGCTGATCTCTCCCATGGCGTTCGCGGACTTGGTTCGGCAGGCTATCAGTCCGATCTCAGAGGCCTCCTGCCGGCTCTTGGCTATCTCGCCGTTGCGGTAATCGCTGCGCTGCGTCCCAACTGGCGATGGCTTTTCTGGATCGTGTGGCTGGTGGGCGCATTCCTATGCGCGATTGCGATCTACATGGAGTACTTCTGGAAGGTCTTCAGCTGAGTTGGTTCAACGGCAGCAAGCAGTACCATCTGAACACATGGTCGAACGCATCGTAAGGCGTGAAGATCTCCTCCGCGGCGTCCGCATCCTCGACGGCGGCATGGCCTCCGAACTCGAATACCTCGGCGCCAATATCAATGGCCCGCTCTGGTCCGCCCACGTCCTTGAAGACGCGCCCGAGAAGATCGTCGCCGTGCATCGCTCCTATATCGAAGCTGGCGCCGACATCATCGAAACCGCGAGCTACCAGGTTTCGCGCATGGGCTATGCCGAAGTTGGCCTCGACCCTGCTCGCGCCGACGCCGCGCTCCTTCGATCCGTTGCGCTCGCCCGTGAAGCGGCTGCCGCATTTCCCAACCGCCGCATCGTAATCGCCGCATCGCTCGGTCCCTTACGGCGCGGCGCTCCACAACGGAGCCGAATACCACGGCAACTATACCTGCACCTTCAACGATCTTGTCGAATTCCACGCTGACCGGATTAAGATCCTCGCGAAGGCCGGAGGACGAGAGGCCCCCGATCTCCTTGCTTTCGAAACGCTGCCTTCTCTCGCAGAAGCAGAGGCTATCGGCCAGGCTCTTGCTCCGCATCCGGAACTCGCTGCATGGTTCACCTTCACGTGTCCCGATCGCGAGCACGTGGCCCATGGAGAACTGCTGACGTCAGTGCGCCAAGGCTGTTGCCGCATTTCCGCAGACCGCCGCCATCGGCGTCAATTGCACGCATCCAACGCTGATCCCCGCATTGATTGCTGAACTCCGCGCAGGTTCAGACAAGCCCATCGTCGTCTACCCCAACTCCGGTGAAGGCTGGGATGCCCAGGCTCGTTGCTGGACCGGCAGCAGTGATCCAGCTGCCTACGGGGCCAAAGCCACGGAGTGGCTCGAAGCCGGCGCGCAGATCATCGGCGGTTGCTGCCGCACGCGCCCCGCGCACATTCGCCAAGTAGCCGACAGCTCTTCCGTTAGCCACTTCCTGATCACGGATCACCGACCACTGTCACAGCACCATCTTCCCGATCGTCATCAACTGCATGTTCGACGTGCCTTCGTAGATCTTGCCGATTTTCGCGTCGCGATAATACTTCTCCGCCGGATAATCGCGCACGAATCCGTTGCCGCCGAAGACCTCCACGCACTGGCTGGCCACGCGCTCCGCTACTTGCGACGTGAAGTATTTCGTCATTGCCGCCTCGCGCACGTACGACTGCCTCGCATCTTTCAACCGCGCCGCGTTGTAGACCATCAGTTTCGCTGCCTCAATCTCCGTCGCCATCTCGGCCAGCGCAAACTGCACGGCCTGGAATTCGGCGATGGGTTTGCCAAATTGCCGCCGCTCTTTCGCGTACTTCGCCGCATGTCCCCATGCGCCTTCGGCCAGCCCCAGCATCTGCGCGCCGATGCCGATGCGGCCTTCGTTCAACGATTCAATGGCAATCTTGTACCCTTTGCCTTCCTCGCCCAGCAGATTCGCTGCCGGAATCACGCAGTTGTCCAGCAGCAGCTCGCACGTGCTGCTCGCCCGAATCCCCATCTTGTCTTCTTTGCGGCCGACTGAAAAACCCGGCGTGCCAGTCTCCACAAGAAACGCCGTGATCCCTCGATATCCCGACGCCGGATCGAGGGTGGCAAACACCAGGAACATTCCCGCCTCCCTGGCATTCGAGATCCACAGCTTGCGCCCATTCAGGCGATAGCCGCCGTCAACCTTCTCCGCCCGCGTCTGCAGCGCAAACGCATCCGATCCCGAGCCGGCTTCGCTCAGCGCGTACGCGCTCGCCGTACTTGCGGCAAGCCTTGGCAGCCATGTCTGCTTCTGCTCTTCGTTTGCCCATCGCCGGATTGCATTCACCACCAGCGTATTGTGTACGTCCACAAGCACCGCAACAGCCGGATCCACTGTGGCAATCGCCTCGATCGCGAGCACCGCATCAAAGAAGCTGCCGCCCGCGCCGCCGTGCGCTTCGGGAATTTCAATCCCCATCAGTCCAAGCTCGAAGAGCTTCTTTACCAGTCCGGGCGCGAACTGCTGCTCGTCGTCCATGGTGCGCACCGCGGGCGCAATCGTCTCCTGTGCAAACTGCCGCACCGTCGCAAAAAACATCCGTTCTTCTTCGGTCAGGAGAGTTAGTGGGGAAGGGGAATGGCTCTTGTCGGACAAGGAAAACAGTGCCTCCGGCATCGGAGTGTATCAGACGATGGCGCCGGGTGACCGCATCGGCAAACAAACACGCTCCGCCGCAGAACTCGATTCGCTCGGGCCAAACCGCTTGCCCAGGCTTCCGCGCGCGTAGAAAACGAAGGGAGCAGACTCTCACGAAGTCTGCCCCCTAACCGTTCTTCACCAAATCCTGTTGTTTATTGGATCACCAGCGAGAACGACGACTGCGCCGTAATCGAGGATGTAGCCGAATCCTGTCCCGAAAACGTGATCGTATACGTTCCCTTCGCTGGATTCGAAACTGTAGTGCCGCTACCGCTCGAGCCGCCGCCGCAAGCCGATAGAACCAATCCCAGCGACGCCAGCGCAATCACGCAAGCCAGTTGCCGCAGCTTGCGGGACGACCGTCCGAGGAACCCTGCAAGAACCAGCCCCGCAAAGGCCATCCCCGCCGGAACCGACTTGTTCCTCTTCGGAGTGCTGTTGCTTTTCAGCGATCCCCTCGTGTGCGGAATTACGCGCAGGCCGCGCCCTTTTACGGCCGCAGCAGTCACGCAGTCCGATGCGTTGGTATCGATCGTGATCTGTCCCGTGACTGCTGTCGAACTCGCCACGGTGATCGATCCGTTGGCGTTAGTACCCGTGCCTGCAAACACGCAGAGATTGGCCAGCGCCGTGTCATTCGATGTGGCGTAGGTGAGGTTCACCGTTCCGGTGTATCCGCCCGCAGGGGTGACCGTCAGTCCTTCGTTCCCCTGCGATCCCTGTTTTAAGGTCAGGGTCGCCGGGCTGAACGCCATGGCAAACGTCCCTTTGCCTGAGCTCGACCCACCCACGTTGATCACGATGCTTCCCGTTGATGCAGCATTCGCGGCGTCGCCCGCATATTGGGCCACAATCGTATGCGCACCGGCGGTCGCGAAGTTTGCCGTGTAGGTCACGGTGCCGTTCGCCGTCAGGGTCACGGGTGTGACCGAGCTGCCGGTGGCCCCGTACGCTGTGCCGCTGCCATCAATCGACAGGTTCACGGTGCCCGTCGGATTTGCGCTCCCGCTCACCTCCGCGACCGTGATCGTAATCGTGTCATTTGTGCTCACGGTTGGCGCTATGCTCGCGGCCGAAACCGTGGTCGTGGTCGCCACCAGCGGCGCCGCATTCGTTGGCCACACTCCGGCCAGGTTTGCAAGGTCCACTGACCCGAGCCCTGTCACCTGGTCATATCCCGTTCCTGCTGAAAAGCCCGTCGTCGTCGTTCCGCAGTAGGTCGATCCCGCAGTGCAGTTGTTGTTCCCGCTGGTTACGTCATGGAAAGCCGTGGCATAGTTCGCACCCGCCGCCAGCTTGTAGAGCGTCGTGTTCGCCAGGCCTTGCCCAGCCGTCCAGTCCTGCTTCTGGTTGATCAGCGCAATCATGCCGGCAAAGATCGGCGTTGCAAAGCTGGTGCCGCCCGCAACCGTGAGATCGCCGGTAGCGCTGTCACGGAATCCGCTGTTGCAACTCGCCGTCTGGAATGGAGGAGTCGAAGTGTTCCAGTCTGACTGGTCGCTGCTGCAAAACAGATAGCCCGGAAATCCGGCCGAAGCATAGAGTGCAACGTCCGGAACCAGACGCTGGGTGCCGCTGGGAATGCCGGTCACACCCGTCTGCCAGCTTGGCCTCGTAAACAGCGCGCTGGTGCCGCCGCCGCTTGCTCCCAAGCCATACTGTGTCGAGTCATCGTTCCACACGATTTCCGGGATATAAGTCTTTGCAGATGTCGGCACATCGTTTGTGCCATTGCTGCTCCAGTACGTTGTGTTCGTAGAAACACTGTCCGCCGCACTGATCTCCGTGCCCCCGACGCCCGTTACGTTCGGGCTGCTCGCGGGATAATTTACTGCCAGCGCGAACTGCTGCGTGGTTGTCAGATTATTGGTGGTATCGCCCGAGCAGGCCGTCGATCCCTGGTCGCCCGATGCCGCCAGCACCGTCTGGCCCTGCGCCGCCGCCTGGGCTAGTTGTGTTTCCAGGGAGAATCCCTGTAATGCCGTCTCGCATGCGCCATAGCTGATGCTGATAATCGGCGCAATCTTCTCGTCAATTGCGTACGCGATCGAGTCGAATGCGTTGAAGTTCGTGCTGCTGCCCGTGAACACAAAATCGATGGTCGCACCCTTCGCAATCGCTCCGGACCACTCGATATCCAGGTCAGACTCGCCTTCATCGCCGCCCGAAACCACGGTCGCGCTGCCCGAACCGGGTACCAGCACCAGCACCGGGTCCTTTACAGGAAGCCCTGCCGCATTTTCAAACGCCTCGATATCACTTGCCAGCACCGCCGACTGTCCCACAATCGCAATCGACTGTCCCGTGCCGTTCACTCCGCGCGCCGTAAAGAGGGTTGATGTCGTAGGTCACCGCGATATCACCCGGCGCAAAAAACACATTGCCCGACTGGCTCGACGTAAACGCGCGATGCGTGGAAATGTGCATCGGCCGCGGCCTGAAGTCACTGATGTTCCGCACCGCGGCAATGGTCGGCGCAATGGCTGTCGGCACCGAGAGAAGTGTCGCCGGAGCAATAATGTGTTTCGCCATTGGTCTTGAAGTAATGCATCTGGGTCTGGAACGCCTGCTCAATCTGGCCTACCGTGCCCGAGAAGCGGATCATGTTCCGGCCTCTCGCCACCGAATCGACCGAAAAGCCCTGCTGCTGCAGCCACGTCTGCACCTGGTCGATGTCCGACTGCGCCATGCCAAATCGCGCGCCAAACTGCTCCGGGCTCAGCCATTGGTGATATTGCGGCGACTGCGGATCCTGCTGCGCTGCAATTAGCGCCTGCAGGTCGGCTTCCTGGGCAGCCGAACGGTTGAACACGATGCTTATGCCATTGAGCCTGGCGTCGGACGGCATCCGCCCGGCGTCAAACTGGGTTAAACCAAGCGGCTGCTGAGATGCCTTTAGCGGCGAAACCTGAACATTGCTGATTTCGCTTCGAATGCGGGGAGCCGGCGACTGCGCGGCCACTGCGGTCGTCGCCAGTGCGAAGGCAGCGATCCACCCGCATACCCGAAGCCTGTCCTGACCTTGAAGCACTTCGGTAATCATATCCATCCTTGAAAATGGAGAAGGGTTTGGACCATACATGAGCCAGGCCGGCTCATGCGCCAGTCAAGCCAAAGTTCAGCAGAGTCAAGAGAATCCTCGTCGATAAGGGAAGAGAGTCAGCCATCAGGCGCAACGTGTGTCGGGCAGCCCTTTGGGCTACCTCCAGTCTTTGCCTCCTTTTTTAGACTCCGATGCCGATACAAAGTTGTGGATAGCCGGTCACTTTTGAAACCACCGAGACTCTCCGTCGCAAGATCGGATGGTTGTAAGGCTCTGGGATTCACAGATAGCCAGTCTCTAAGTCGGTCAGGCTGCGAGGTGACCGAGGTGCTCCAGGGAGAAAGGAATTGCCTCCGCGTCCGCTTCCGGCGGAGTTCTCCGGCAGTTTTGGGCAACGAACTAGTTCGGCCGGTGCAGCACCTGGAGTGCCGCCATGCCCGTGCGCGGAGCCATGTACCCCGCGGCTCTCCACGAGATCGACAGGATCTCGCCGTCCAGCAGTTTGCGGATCTGCGTCCGCGCGTGCTCGCTCCACGGCCCCGATTTGTCCAGCCTCACATACGCCTGCCAGTGGCGCAACGCAGACCGCTGTTCGCCCTTGCGTTCGAAGGCCAGGGCCAGGTTGTAATGCGCATCGGCGTAACGGGGCGCCAGCGCTATCGCCCGCTGATAGGCTGCGATCGACTCGTCTGGCCGCTCCAGTTCATCCAGCACGTTGCCCAGGTCAAAGAATGCCAGCACGTATCCGGGGTCTTTCACCGTTGCCTGGCGATACAACTCCTCGGCACGGACATACTGCCGGAGATGAAAGTGAATGGTGCCGAGGTTGATGTAGCCGGGCGCGTAGTCGGGATCGACCAGCAGCATCTCCTCATAGAGAGCAATGGCGCGTTGCTTCTCGCCCGCTTCCTCCGCCTGCACCGCCGCTATGAACAGTTCCTGTACTCCGCGGAAATCGCGCTGGCGCCCGGTTGACCGCGCATACTGCTGCATTCCCCGTCCGCCGGTCCACGCGCTCGAAATCAAACAGCAATTGCCGCCGGATCGGGTCCACCATCGCTCCGTCGCATCGAAACGCAAGACGCGTCCCCGTCCGCACCAGCGACGCCTCCTGAAGCGGATTCGACATCCCCGCCACAGCCTGCATCGCCGCAATCGAATGCCGGATCGACGCTGCCGACACGTCTTCCTCGCGCAGCGAACGCAGCGTTCTCAGTTGACCAAGATCCTGGAAAGTGTAGATTTCGCGCTGGCTGATGAGCCCGGCTCTTTCCCACCCTTGCAACTGGCGGGAACTGATCTGCAGAATCCTCAACACATCCTGGCGGCTAAAGCTGTTCACTCTTCAATGCTCCGGTGGTTACATCCCGGTTGTCCGCAGGTCCGCAGGATTCGAACTCGGTCCTGAAAAATCGATTCCCAGTTCTGCTCCCGCGTCGTGCGCTCGGATCAGCGACGAAGGAACCGCTCGTCGATCATGTGCCCCCTAAAGCCCTGATAAGACGATGGCTTGGCTGACGCCTTGCGGAAGTCACATTGCTTGGATTATGCCAAGAATATGCGTGGATAAGGCGGGACGAAACAAGATTGAATGAAAAAGTGAGTGGATAACTCGTACCTCATTTGGTTCCAGTGTCATGGCGGATTCCATCTGCACAAAATCGGCACCATTTTCATCGACAGTAACCTTCGTGTTCACATATCGGCGCGGCCCCAATTTCTCCCAGGAATACCGCATTCTCCCGCCGGACGAGTCGTCGGACGCCTGCTCTGAGTTTCCGCAAGCTTTTACTCTAAGGTAAGGGAAAACCCTATGTTTTGACTGTCGGATTGTGGTAGTTTTGTCCCGCTACATCCTCAAACAAGCCTACGAAGTCCCCTAAGTTTGGGTCTCCGGGAACTATGGACAAGCCTGCACGAAGCGCAGTCCGATCGCACCCTCGGTGACTTGGCGCGCTCGCTGCAGGAGTCTCAGCGCATCGCCGGTCTCGGCAGCTACACGCTCGAGTCTGCAGACCGGGCTCTGGTCTTCCTCCGATGTCCTTGATGAAATCTTCGGAATCGGACCCGAATACGAACGCTCCGTTGACGGCTGGGTCGCCCTCATTCACCCCGACGATCACGCCATGATGACCTCCTATTTTGCCGAAGAGGTGCTCGGACGCGGTGGGCTTTTTGACCACGAGTACCGAATCATCCGCCACAATGATCACGCCGGACGCTGGGTCCATGGCCGGGGCCGCATTGAATGTGATCCGAGCTGGCAAACCCGTCTGTATGCGCGGCACCATCCAGGACATTACCGGAAGAAAGCGAACCGAGGCCGATCTCCGCGAGAGCGAGGAGTTGCTTCAGCTCTTTATTCAGCATGCCCCGGCCGCTCTCGCCATGTTCGATCGCGATATGCGCTATATCGCCGTAAGCCGGCGCTGGTGCGATGATTTCAGCCTTCGCGGTTCAGACATTCTCGGTCGTTCCCACTACGAGATATTTCCCGATATCCCCCCGCGCTGGCTCTCCGTTCATCGCCGCGCCCTCGGCGGCGAAACCATCAAGAGCGATGAAGACGCTTTTGAACGCTCCGACGGTTCCGTTCAGTTTCTTCGCTGGGAGGTGCGGCCCTGGCTTACGGGTACCGGAGCCCTCGGCGGCATCATCATCTTCACGGAAGACATTACCGCCCGCAAGCACTCTGAATCCCGCCTGCAACTCGCCGCTAGCGTCTTTCACACACGCCTCGGAGGGCATCGTCATTTCCGATCCGACCGGGATCATTCTCGATGTCAACGACGCTTTCACCCGGATCACCGGCTACAGCCGCGATGAAGCAGTCGGCCTGGGAACCAGCCTGCTGCGCTCTGGCCGGCAGAGCAAGGAGTTCTACGCCAACATGTGGCGCGACCTGATCGAGAGCGGACACTGGTCAGGCGAAATCTGGAACCGCCGCAAGGATGGCCGCGTCTTCCCCGAGATGCTCACCATCACGGCCGTGCGCGATTCGGCAGGAAATACGCAGCAATATGTCGCTCTCTTCTCTGACATCACATCAGCAAAGGAGCGCGAGCAGGAGTTGCAGCGCGCGGCTCTATACGATCTGCTTACCGGTCTGCCCAATCGCGTGCACCTTCGCGATCGCCTGCGATCATGCCATGGCTCAGACAGATCGGCGTGGCAGCACTCTGGCTGTTGTGTGTCTTGATCTCGACAACTTCAAAGGCATCAACGACCGCCATGGCCATACCGTCGGCGACGAACTCCTCACCCCGATTGCCCATCGAATGAAGTCCACGATGCAACGCGATGACATCCTCGCCCGCCTCGGCGGAGACGAATTCGTCGCCGTGCTCCGCGATTTCGACAATCCGGACCAGAGCCTGCCCGATGGTCAGGCAGCTTCTCGAAGCGGCCTCGCAGCCTGTTCTGATCGGTGATACATCCCTTCAACTCTCAGCCAGCGCAGGGATCGCCTGCTACCCCAGGCTGAGGATGTCGATGCCGACCAGCTTCTGCGCCAGGCGGCGCAGGCACTCTATCAGTCCAAGATCAGCGGCAAAAACCGCTACCAGCTTTACGACGCGCGGCTCGCCCGCTCCACGCGCGGACATCACGAAGACCTGGAGCGCATCCGCGCTGCTCTCGCTCGCAACGAATTCCTCCTCTATTACCAGCCAAAAATGAACATGGCCACCGGCGCCATCGTCGGCGCTGAGGCTCTGATTCGCTGGCAGCATCCTGAGCGGGGCCTCCTCGCTCCCGGCGCATTCCTTCCCATCGTCGAAGGGCCATCCTGTCGCTCTCGAAATCGACGAATGGGTGATCGAGAACTGTTCTCCGCAGATGGAAGCCTGGGCGCGCTGCGGCCTCAGCATTCCCGTCAGCGTCAATATCTCGGCGCAGCAGTTGCAGCAGCCCGATTTTCCCGCGCGCCTGCATGAGTTGCTCGATGCCCACCCCTCCATCAATCCCTCCCGCCTCGAAATCGAGGTCCTCGAGAGCAGCGCTCTGCCCGACATGGCACAGGTCTCGCAGGTCATTCACACCTGCGGCAAACTCGGCGTCTCCTTCGCGCTCGACGACTTCGGTACCGGCTACTCCTCGCTGGCCTTTCTGAAGCGGCTTCCCGTCGACGTTCTCAAAATCGACCAGACCTTCGTCCGCGATATGCTCGACGATCCTGAAGACCTCACCATCGTCGAAGGGATGCTCGGCCTCGCAACGGCATTTCGCCGCCTCGCCGTTGCCGAAGGAGTCGAAACCGTGGAGCAGGGAATTCTGCTGCTCCGCCTCGGTTGCCAGGTTGCGCAGGGCTTTGGCATTGCGCGACCCATGCCGGCCAACGATCTTCCCGGCTGGGTCACCTCCTGGACGCCCGCATCCCAGTGGTCGAATGTCACTGTCCTTGATCCCAGCGACCGCCCCCTTCTCTACGCCGGCGCCGAACATATCGCGTGGGTCAGCGCCGATCGAGGCATTTCTTCACGGTAAGCGCCGCGTGCCGCCCTCGATCGATCCCACGCAATGCCGCCTCGGCGCGTGGATGGCCGCTGAAGCCGCTCCCTCGAGAGCCGCCCTCCCATCTATCGTCAGGTCGCCCGCTCCACCAGCAACTCCACTCCTGTGGCGTGGATATCCTCACCCTCAATGCCGAAAATCGTGCCGACGAAGCGGCGGACGCCGTTGCCCGCCTTCACTCCATCCGCGAAAACCTCCTGGCCGCATTGGGGAAACTCTTTGCCCACAAATGACACCAAAATCAACCTGCGAGCAGGACCCACTGCGATGTAACCTTCTGCAGGCGTTCAACGACCTCTGGTCCATCTTCATGCTGTCTGAAAGTCACCTCCAGATCCGCCCGCGATCTCGCCTTTCTGCCTTCGATTGGGGTATCATTGCGCAAAATTTCCAACGGTCCTGAAACGTCGTAAATCGCTTTTCAAGGAGCTCTGCATTCTTCGGGGTTCGGAGAATGAAAACGTTTCATCCGCGAAGTCGGGAGAACTTCCATGAAGAATTCGCGCCAGAATGCAGCGCTTTGGGTGGCAGTGAGTCTCGCAGTAACATTGACAGCATGCGGCGGAGGCGGTGGATCCACCACCCCCCCACCCCCCACCCCCACCCCGAAGACAACGCCCACCCTCACAATCACTCCGGCCTCTTTGTCCATCTCCACTTCGCAGGCTCTGTCGGTGGGCGTCTCTGTCAGCGGAGGCGGCAGCAATCCCGTGCCGACAGGCTCCGTAACTTTGACCAGCGGAAGCTACACCTCTTCCGCGGCGACGTTATCCAGTGGCAGTGCCACCGTCAACGTTCCCGGGGGCTCGCTTGCCGTCGGTTCAGACACACTGACTGCTGCGTACACGCCCGATTCCTCGAGCGCCTCCACCTACAACACTGCCAACGGTACTTCGGCGGCCGTGACCGTCGTCGCGGTTGTCACCAGCGTCGCGGTCGATCAGGCAAGCACAGGGCCAGCCGTCACCGATCAGATCCTCGGCATGAACATGGCCGCGTGGTATGACCCCACCACCTCCGCAATCGTGCCTGCGTTCCAATTGGCCGGCATTCAAGTTGTGCGCTGGCCGGGTGGTTCCTGGTCCGACGACTATCACTGGTCCACCAACACGATGTGCGGTAATACTCCCAACACCAACGCGACCTTCGCCAACTTCGTGAATGATCTTGTCGTTCCTGGGAATTTCGATGTTGCCCTAACCGCGAACTACGGCACCAACCCCACATGCAACGGCCCGGGCCAGCCCTCAGAGGCAGCAGCGTGGATCGCAAAGGCGAAGTCGCTGAATGCACACGTCAGCCATATGACCGTCGGCAACGAAGAGTACGGCAGTTGGGAAGACGATGACCACACGCTCAAGAACGACGCAACCACCTACGCTGCTGCTGTAGGGAATTCGTCGAGCAACGGCTATTACCAGCAGATCAAGGCGGCTGATTCCAGCGTGCTGGTCGGCGTCGACGTCAATCCGGGGAACAGCCCCACGTGGGATCCGATCGTGCTCGCAGGTTCGCAATACGACTTCGTCGAGTACCACTACTATCCGCAGAGCCCGGGATTGGAGAGCGACACCTATCTGACGCAGCAGGCGGCCCAGGGCCTGACCACCTCGATCAATGAGATCAAGGGCGAACTTGCGACCGCAGGCAAATCCAACACCCCGATCTACGTTGGTGAAATCGGCTCTGTCTACACCAACCCTGGCAAGCAAAGCCTTTCCATAACCCAGGGACTCTATGCCGGCCAGGTGCTCGGCGAAATGATGAATGACGGCGTTTCGCGCGCGACCTGGTGGATTGGTTTCGGCAACTGCAACGGCACCAATGGCAACGATTCCAGCTCGCTCTATGGTTGGCAGAATTTCGGTGGCTACAACGTCTTCGCGGACGGTCCCACCGACGCCCCCTGCGCCGGCGCAGGTCCCATCGGAACCATGTCACCCACTGCGCGCGCCTTCCAACTCTTCAGCAAGGTGGCAGTGAACGGAGAAAGCGTGCTCAGCGCAGCTGTCAACGGCGACACCGCCAACGTCCGCGCCTACGCCGCAACGCATAGCGGCGGTACGGCGCTGGTCTTGTTCAACGTGAGCCAAACCGCAAGCGCGCAAGTTACAGTCTCGCTCTCCGCGCAAAGCACCAGCTCTGACGTGAGCGTCGAGACCTACAGCAAGGCGATTTACGACCAGTCGCAGAACAACGTCTGGGCTGATCCCACGACAACGGATATGGGAGCGCAAAATCTGCCCCTGGCTCTCTCGCTCGCTCCATGGAGCATGAACGTGGTGATCATTAAATAGCGAGGGGCAAACCATCACAGGTGCCTTATTCATGACGCGTTTTTGCGTCATGAGCGGGAAACCACACCCCGCACAACTGGCTTCGGGCGTAACCCACGCCCGTTGCCCGCACCCGCGTTCCACGGTGTCTAAGTTTTTAGAAAGGAATTACTGTGGTTCGAATCAGATGGAGCCGACGATCGGACTTGAACCGATGACCTGCTGATTACGAATCAGCTGCTCTACCAACTGAGCTACGTCGGCCGATGGAAACAGGATCCCAGCAAACTGGTTTGTGGGGTGCATACGAACGGGCACACTGAAGGCGCCGCAGTCCGTGTCTCCTTCACGATTGTATCGTTGCACCGGTATTAGGTAAAGCCGCCGTCGGAAGCAGCCAAAGCGCTGCACGCGGCGTCCCTTCAATATCCTTGGGAGAGGAGTCTTTTAATTTCGATGATGAACATCACCCTGCAGCTCTCCTTTAGAATCGCCCTCGTCTGGGCCGCAGGTTTTCTGATCGCCGTTGCTGTTGAGGCTCTCTTGCCCGACCAGGCGGGCATCAACCTCGCCGGCAAGCAAAGCGTCCTCTTCATACCTTTCAGTCGCATGGGCTTCTGGACCTGTGTCCTCGCCGCCCTCCTCGTCACCGCTCTCGTTGTAGGTCGTGCCATGCTCTCCGACATCGGCTGGAACACCTTCCGCTAGAACGGAACTCGTCCCCTATCGAGATCCTGTCATTCTGAGCCCCTGCAAGCTTGGGCTCCCCGAACAATTGTTCGCGGGGAAGGCTGCCAAGGGCCTGCTTCTCTTTTTTAGCCTTATTCAAATTGAGCTGAATGCCGGGGTGCCCCATGTCTCGCCTTTGAGACCTGGGATGCCTCCTAATTCTCGAGCTCCACCAGCAGTAGCAACCGCTATACTCCTCCCCATGCAACAAGACCCCATGGAAGAATGGCGTCACCTCACTGCGCTCTACAGCGAAATGGGCGACATCGAAATCCGCGATCTGATCGACCATATCAACGACCTCACGCCGAATGCGCAGCAAATCCTCCGCGATGAATTGAAGAAGCGGGGTTTGGCAGAGCGCAGTCCTTCTAGGCTGCCCTCCCCATCGTTATCTCCGCTGCATCCTCGGGATCGTCGAACGATTTCCCACTTCGCGCCTGCCTCAGCGGAAACTGCCAGCTTGAAACAGGACGAGGAAGAGGAGGAGGACGATAGCCCCCGCGAATACACGTGGAAGACGTTGCTGTGCGAGTGCCAGGACCTTGCGGAGGCAAGGGCAATTGCCCAAGTCCTGATGGACGCAGGTATCGAATGCTGGATTGAACGGCCACAACAGTACTATGTGGACCCGAGCAGCCCATGCGTCAAGGTTGCTGCCGACCAACTCGAACATGCCAAAGCGGTGCTCGCTCAGCCCATCCCGCAAGAGCTTATAGAGGAGCAGAGGGAACTCGAAGCGGCTCCCGCCTACGAAATCCCGGTCTGCCCCAAATGCAAAGCCGAAGATCCGACCCTCGAATCCGTCGAGCCCACCAACAAGTGGCTCTGCGAATCCTGTGGCTACACCTGGTCCGATCCGATTCCCGATTCAACCGCACCTCAGGCCACAAATTAGCCCTCAGAAACGGAAAGAGCCGCCCGGCAACAGGGCAGCTCCTTCCTCAGGGAGAATAGTTCCAACGGAGGCAAAACCATCAGAACTTTCTGGCTGCATAGTAGGTTTCGGGGACCGGAGTGTCAAGAATAAATCCGAATCGATTTAACTAGTTAATTTCCAATGACTTACAGTGTATTGATTTTCCGCATTGGCCTGCGGGTCTTCGCCGGACATTCGCCTTTTTATCTATGTTTAATGCCGTATTTTTGGGTGTTTTCTAGGGTTTACGGCCGTTTTTCCACAGGAAAAACCCCTCCGTTAACGGTTCGGATGCCACCAGTGACACTTGTCACTGGTTCGGTTTCAGTCTTCGAGATGCAGGCGGATGAATTCCACCTCGTAGACCGACGAAGCCGGCTTGCCCCGCGCAACCCGATAGAGGGCTCGACCTCCGCCCAGGAAAAAACCCAGCAGAACAGCCGCACTACATCCGACGATCACCAGCATTGCGACACCCAGCAGGAACTGGCTGGTCTTCACGATCTCGTTGTCCTTCCCCTGCTGCATCCGCGTGATGTCGGCTGCATAATGTACCTGCCCCAGCAACTTGTGGCTCTCATCCGGAATCGCATCTCCGCTCACCAGGGCCACAATCGGCCCGCTGCGCAGCACTTCCAGCGATGCCTGGTCTGAATCCCCCAGCGGCTTCGGAAACGCTGGTTGTGCGCCGCTGCCTGCCTTGATATACGCGCGGATCTTCTTCTCCTGCACCTCGGCCAGTTGCGGTGTCGGATAGTCGATCAGCGTCATCGTTGCGGGCCCTGACCTGAGCGAGTAGTTCGCGGTCACCGCCTCCGCATCGAGATCGAACCCCACCAGCTCCGCCGGCAGAACCCCACCGGCTCCTGCATAGCCCGCCGGCCCCTGCGCAAAATGTGTCGTCTGTCTATCCAGCGAACCCTGTGGCAGGCTGGCCAGGATCGGCGGCGGCAGCGCCCGGTTTCCCTGAGGCGACGGCAGGCCCTCAGCCAGCTCTCGCATCTCAGCCGCCGACATCGGCCCTACATGCGAGAAGTTTGCATCAACGACAGTATTGCCCTTCCAGAACAGCACGCGATTGTTGTCTGAGGTGCCTCCGGTGCCGATGTCTGCCTTCGGCCAGCCATCATGCCGGTAGAACGAATACGCGCCGTATGCCCCGCTTACATCATTGAATGTCAGCGCCTTCACGCTGAGCGTCTCGCTGCCGCGCTTGTAGTTGCCGACAACCCCGCCGGTGCAGCCGTACTCCTTAAGCGCCGCCGCATTCGGACCGTCGAGTTGCGATGGATCTGTAACGGACTTCGGCTTCTCCGCCGCATCCCAACCCGCAAACGCCTCAGGCAACAGGGGCTTCTCTATCGGTGCTGTGGGCGTGCCCGTCGTCACCATCATCGGCGCAGGCTTCTTCGGCCCGCCCTGCTGCGCTTCCAACCGCAGCCCGGCCCCCGCCAAAGTCGCGACACCTGCTGCTACTGCCATCCACCGCATCCCGTTGACTCCCAATCTCAGGCTACCACCCGGTCAGTGCGCTCAGTCAGACACCGCGGGGCGCTTGAATGTGCGTCCACTCTTCTTTTGACACCGTGACCCGGGCAAATGTTCGTTTGCTTGGGGACTCGATCACCCGCGCAGATGTTTCGCGCTGGCTGCCGATCGCTCTCCTGACGAGACGCTACGGCGGAGCGCGACATCGGCAACGCGACATCTCCCTTCGCAAGCCGCGCATCGAACTCGTCATCACGGAGGGAGAATTTCTAATGTTCCGTCTGTCTTTATACGTAATCGGAGTTTCGGCGATGGTCGCCGCATGGGCCGCGTATCGCAATCAACAAAAGAGAAAGCCCATTCCTGTCCAAAAGGCGGCTTCCATGCTGCAGGAGGCCTGGGCCGACCACCGGACACGCGCCTGACGGACGCGCACACAGATACATACGCTTTCGCCGTCACAAATCGAGCCGATGCCTGCGTTCACACGGCCGGCAGGCCCGCCGGCGCCGAGCCTTGCGGCAACGCCGGCGGATACAACAAGTTTCCCAATACCGGATAACGACCGCCGTAGAAGATGATCGCGTACTCGCGTGTACCCGTGCTAAGCGGTCCGCCGAGGCAGATGCTGGCGAGCAGGAAGAATCCAAATGCCACCAGACCGAAGAAGACCTGCAGCATAATACCGGCAACAGAGGCCGAACCAGTCGAATTCGCGAATGCCGAATGTATACCCAACTCCATACCCGCGACAGCGCCCGCCAGCACCAATCCCGGAATCAGCAAAATCAAAAAGACGGCGATGCCCGCAATTGTTGGCAGAATCAGGCGCAGCAGCGCATACGCAAAGAACTGGCCTTTCTCCGCCTTGATGCGCGCCCACACTGAATCCCATGCCTCGCCTGCCGACGCGTCTTCCAGTGCGAAATGCGGTAGCATCCAGTCGCGCAAAATGATGTCCAAAGCGATTCCCGTCACTACCAGCAGAAAGATAATGGGCAGTAGGGGAAGGATCAGGCCCAGCAGCATCACGAAATTCGGAGACCCACCGTGCGGCATGTCATGAAATACCCGCCAGAACCCCATGACAAATGGAATTGCAATCAACCCCATCAAAAGCAAAAAGCAAATTCCTATCATGACGTTCAGCCAGAAGAACCGGGAAGCCTGCTCTTTATAGAGATCCCATCCTGGCCGAATCTCCCTGGTGTTGTGTACGAGGCAATGGAAAAAAGCAAATCGCAACCGCGTAATCAGGTAATAGATCGCTGCTGCGATCACAAACAGCAGAAGCAACATCGCCACGCCCTCGGCAATCCATAGAGGCTGAATGTCGCTGAGGGAATGGATATTAGGTCCGCTGCCCGGCGAATATCCGCCCTTTTCGTGCGATGGAGATGTCGACCGGAAATTACTGCCCAGTCCTTCCGTGATCAAGGCGACCAGTCCAAGCTTCAGAAACGTCCCCCAGCTAAACGGTCTGAAGAGAAAAGCCTTGGTACGTTCGACTGCAGGAGAAATAGCATCTACGGCAGAAACGGCGCGCATAAAGTGACCTTTCTACGGGAGCCCAGCCTACCACGCAGACTACGCAAAACTGATACGCACGGTTCCATCGCCCCGCTCATAGTCAATAAGTGTTGACCTTGAGCGATCTTGAACAAAGTGAAGGGAAACCGAAAGGAAATGCGATTGTTCTTGCCTCATTGTTAAAGCTTAATCGGAAAACGCGGCGAGATGAAATCCAGCGTTCTATTCAAACTGATTCAGATCGGTGTCGGGAGCGGGATAGCCCAGGATACGGCACATGGAGACGATCTGACCCTTGTGATGGAAGGCGTGAGTCAGAACGTGATGGAGGATAAGTGCGGGCGTTCGAACCGCGATGTCTCCATCGGAGAAATGCAGCTCTGTGGCAGCAACCAGGCGCTGCTCGCTCAGGCTTGACAGATAATTCAAGGTCCTCCTGCTCACCTCGCTCTGCAAGCGTCGGGCGTCGGAGACGGAAGGCCAATTGGTAGGGTCCTGGTCATCGAAGGGGAGCGCCTGGAGCGTTTGGATCCAAAAGCCCTCGCAGTTCAGAATATGGATCACCTGCGCACGGATGGTGGGGAAGCCGAAGCCTGGGACTTCCTTTGCATATTCGGTGGCGGGGATTGTGGACAGGTGGTTGAGTAGCAGAGTGAGGCTCCCGTGGGTCCAGCCGTGGAATTGGCGAATACCGGCGAGCGTGAACACAGGGATTCTCCTTTGAGCGAATTGTTGCCTTTCCAGAGAAAGTAGGGCAATCCTACTTACTCAACAACGGACGAAGTGCCAACCTGCAGCCCCGCCCACCACGTATCAAACTTCTCCAGCGCCCGCTCGCACACCATCCGGTGCCGCTGCTTCTTGTCGCGCACCTTCTTCCGCTCTTCCTCTTCCAGCGGCTCCAGCAAGTCGAACGTGATATTCGCGGGCTGAAAATCCTTTGCGTCTGCGTGCGTGATGTAGTGCACCAGCGATCCCAACGCCGTTGCCCGCGGTATGGGAGTTGGTTCGACGCCCTGCGCCAGAGAGGCCGCATAAATACCTGCCAACATCCCTGTCGCAATCGACTCCGTGTATCCCTCCACTCCGGAGATCTGCCCGGCAAAGAGCATCCGCTCTTTTCCCTTCAGGCGCAGGAGTTCGTCGAGCAGAACAGGCGCGCAGATATAGGTGTTGCGATGAATCTGTCCATAGCGCAGGAACTTTGCATTCTCCAGTCCGGGAATTAATCGCAGAACGCGCGCCTGGTCGCCCCACTTCAAGTGATTCTGAAAGCCCACCAGGTTATAGCTGTCCGCGCGCACATTTTCCTTGCGGAGTTGCACAACGGCCCACGGCATCCTGCCCGTTCGCGGATCATTCAAACCCTTCGGCTTCATCGGCCCGAAGCGCAGCGTATCGCGTCCGCGCGTCGCCAACACTTCGATAGGCAAACAGCTTTCAAAATATTGAAGCTTCTCCCACTCCTTGCTCTCTGCCTTCTCCGCCGCCACCAATGCGTCGTAGAACCTGTCGTACTCCTCGCGATTCATCGGACAGTTGATATAGTCCGCTGTGCCCTTGTCGTATCGGGCGGCGAAGTACACCCGGTCCATATCAATCGACTCCGCATCCACGATCGGTGAAATCGAATCGTAAAACGCCAGGTGTTCTGATCCAGTTATCCGTGCGATCTCCTGGCTTAAGCCACCCGACGTCAAAGGCCCCGTCGCCACAATCGTGAGGCCATACTCGCCGGGATCAAGGCTGGTCACCTCTTCGCGAATCACGCGAATCGCGGGCTCATTCGCAATCGCCTCCGCAATCCTCCGCGAAAACTCCACGCGATCCACCGCCAGCGCATGTCCCGCCGGCACCGCCGTCTCATCCGCGATACGTAGCAGCGCCGATCCGGAACGCCGCATCTCCTGCTTGAGCAGCCACGGCGCTGTGTTCGGCGATTCGTTCTTCAGCGAGTTCGAGCACACCAGCTCGCCGAATTCAATCGTCTGGTGCGCCGGCGTCAGCCGCGCTTTCCCATCCACCATCGCCCGCATCTCGTAAAGGTCCACCTGGCAACCCAGACGCGCTGCGGTTAGCGCCGCTTCCGGTCCCGCCAGTCCTCCGCCAATTACGCGAATTCTCAATTTGCCGGCTCCTCAACTCCCGCCAGCCGCCTCAGCGCCTCGCCGGTTACGCGCACATTCCGCCACGCGTCCAGGAACTCCGCTCCCACGGCGCGATAAAAATCGATGGCCGGCGCGTTCCAGTCCAGGACCTCCCAGCCTAGCCGCGGACAGTCTTTCTCTATGGCGATCGCGGCTACCCGCTGCAGAAGCGCCTTGCCAATCCCCAGTCCACGCAACTCCGGAAGTACAAACAGGTCCTCCAGATACACCCCCGCTCGCCCCAACCAGGTTGAATAGCTGAAAAAACAAAGCGCAAATCCCGCAGGCTTGGCGTCGTGTTCCGCGATCAGGCACCAGTAGTAGGGGTTCGGCCCGAACCCGTCGCGGAGCAAGTCCGCCTCCGTCGCGGTCACGGCATCCGGCTCGCGCTCATATTGAGCCAATGCGCGAATAAACTCAAGAATCTGCGGCACATCCCCCGCCACTGCCGGTCGAATCGTGGTTGCCATGTCGGTATTGTAGGGTGTGACGCGTGCCACATTAGCAATCGCTCGGCGCAAACTACCATCAGAAAGCGTGCAGCCCCGGGCGTACGCTAGGACCGGCATTAAGACCCTTGGGGCGTCTGGCCTTGTGCTGAAGCATCCGTTGGATTTACCTTGAGTCGTGCCGAGAGGAGCAGTCGTCTACGTTTGCAACTGTTGGCTGCAGAATCTGCCCGCTATAGCATTTTTCCGGTTTGCAACGCCTCCAGTGATCGTCGCAAGAACGTCGAGATCACGGACGCAGTCCGGCAAACCACCACAAGCGCATCTAACCCGATGATCAGGTATAGATTCGTTGATGTTGGAGTGATACCCAATTTTTCGATCGAGCATGCGGACTGGTACCCGCCGAAGCTCCCAAGGAGAAGAACATGAAACGCACCATTTCGCTCAGGACCGGATTGCTCGGATTGCTCGCGCTCGCCGCACTGCCCGCAGCACTCGCCCAGACTCCCGCGCCTGCAAACGTTGCACCAACCGGAAAGATTCACGGTCACGTGACCAACCCCACTGGAGCGGCTCAGGGAAATGGCACTGTGTCTCTGAACAAGGACACCAAGGAAATCGCTTCCTTTCCCGTTGACGCCAACGGCGACTATAGCGGCTCCGCCCCTCCGGGCACCTACACCCTCGTCTATCGCACGCCCGGCCTGGCTCCTGACAAGGAGACCGACAAAATCGACAACATCAAGGTTGTCGTCGGACAGGACACCGCCGCCGACGACGACATGTCGCGCAAGGAGTACATTGACTCGCTCCCCGAAGAGACCCGCAAGAACCTTGAGGCCATGAAGACGCATAACGCCGAGGCAATGAAGGCAAACGCCGTCATCAAGGTTCTCAACGCCGACCTCAAAACCGCGATGGCCGACATTCATGACGCCGACGGAGCGAAAGCCGCCGCTGCCCAGCAACTCGGCGCTTCCGCTTCCAAGACCGACCTCGCGGCCAAAGAGACTGAAATCAAGAACGCCAAGTACACCGACGTCGTGACCCTCATGAGCAAGGACACCCAACTCCGGCCAACGGAGTCTGTGCTCTGGGCCTACCTGGGCCAGGGACAGTTGGGGCTCAAGAAATACGATGACGCCGAAACCGCTTTCAAGAAGGCCATCGATCTCGACAACGCGTCGAAAAAGCCTCGTCCCGAAATTCAGGGCCTGGCGAACTCCGGCCTCGGCGAAATCTATGCCCGCAACGGCAAGGTGCCGGAAGCCGCAGCAGCGTATGATGCCGCCGTCAAGGCAGATCCGACCAAGGCGGGCTTCTATTACAAAAACGAAGCCGTCATCTATTCGCAGGTCGGCAACAGCGATGGCCAGGCCGCGGCCGCGGACAAAGCAATAGCCGCCAATCCCAACGATGCTGTGCCCTACTACCTCAAGGGCCAGGCCCTCATCACCAAGGCAACAGCCGACCCCAAGACTCAGCGCATCGTTCTGCCCGAAGGTTGCGGCGAAGCATATCAGAAATATCTTGAACTCGATCCCAATGGACCGTACTCAGCAGACGTCAAGGCCATCCTCGACTCCGCCGGCCAGAAAATCACCACGAGCTACAAGGCCACCACCAAGAAGAAATAACCATTTCGCAACACGAACTGCCCAGGGCGCTCCCGCTTTCACTGGAGCGCCCTTCTTCTTTCTCCGTGCGATGCCGGATGCCCGCGCGAGTGCAGTATATTTGCTCCACAGGTTTCACTTCCTCCAGCACACCTTTCGAGGTCACGAATGCAACCCAGATTCAAATTGGCGGCCGCCGCGCTCGTTTGCTTTGCATGTTCTCTCATCACGTATTCCCAGGCACGCCCGGCGCAGGACACCGCAACCATCGCTCACCGCAATGCCATCGAGCAGCAACTGGAAGCCATAGCGATCATAGAGCGCAAAGTCATGGTTCCCATGCATGATGGCAAACGCATGCAGGCCGACATCTACCGCCCCAAAGACGAATCGAAAAAATATCCCATCATCTTTGTCCGCACGCCCTATGACTTCAATTACTGGGACGTCGCTCTCGGAGCTCCGCGCGACATGTCCGCCGCGCTCGACGCCGTTAAGCACGGCTACGCCTACGTTGAGATGAATGAACGCGGCCGCTACTTCTCCGAAGGCGACTACGACATCCTAGGCGTTCCTCTCACCGACTCCGACGACGAATTCGACTGGATGACTGCACTCCCCTGGTCCACCGGTAAAGTCGGTCTCATCGGTTGCTCGTCAACCGCCGAGTGGCAGCTCAACGTCGCCTCGCGCGGCAACAAGGCGCTCGCCACCATCATCCCTGAAAGCTACGGCGCAGGAGTCGGACGCGTCGGTCCCTACTACGAGCAAGGCAACTGGTTCCGCGGGGGAGCCGTGCAGATGCTCTTCGCCACGTGGCTCTACGATGCCGGCCTGCAAACCAATGAAGCCAAGCCCAACTTTCCGTCAAATACATCGCAGCAGGCGCTTGTCGAAGCCGCGAAATGGTGGGACCTCAACGCGCATCCTCCGCAGGTGGATTGGAGCAAGGCGCTCGCCCACCTCCCTGAGAAAGACATCCTCGCCGCAGTTGGCGCGCCGAAGGGCATATACGCCGACAACACGCCCTCTGGCCAGCGTGGAATGATCGAGCGGACACCTAACGACCCCTCCTGGGACAAGGGCGGTCTGTGGAATGATTCGATGCACATCAACGTCCCGGGCCTCTGGATGATGACCTGGTACGACGTCAGCGTCGCGCCCAATCTTGCGGCTTACAATTTCGTCCGTAATACCGCCAGCCCCGAAGTTGCGAATGAGCAATACGCGATCATTGCGCCGGTTCCTCACTGCAGCTACAAGCGTGCCGCTGAACACACGATCGTCGGCGAACGCGATCTCGGCGACGCGCGCCTCGACTACGACGCTCTCACCTTCGGCTGGTTCGATCACTTCCTTAAAGGCGAGAACAATGGCCTCCTCGAAAAAACTCCCAAGGTCCGCTACTACACCATGGGCCTCAATAAGTGGCAATCGTCTGACACGTGGCCTCCCAAAGAAACCAAGCCCGTTACGTTCTATCTCTCCTCGAGCGGCCACGCCAACTCGCTCGCCGGCGATGGCGCTCTCGTCTCGGCCCCACCGCAGAAAGATGCAGCCGACAAATTCCTTTACGATCCCATGAATCCTGTGCCCACGCGAGGGGGTGGATTCTGCTGCATGGGTGCCGATTTCCACCCCGGCGCCGTCGATCAGAGGCCTCTCGAAGCACGCGACGACGTCCTTGTCTACTCGACAGGCCCGCTTGCAGAAGGCCTCGAAGTCACAGGCCCCATCGAAGTCACTCTCTATGTTTCGAGCGATGCCAAAGACACCGACTTCACCGCCAAGCTCATCGAAGTCCTTTCCGACGGCACAGCCTACAACATCGACGAAAACATTCAGCGCGCCCGCTATCGCGAAGGCTACGACAAACCGCCTGTCTTCATGGAAAAGGACAAGGTCTACAAGATCGTCTTCCAGCCCACGCAAACCAGCAACTACTTCGCACCGGGAGAAGTACTCCGTATCGAGATCAGCAGCAGCAACTTCCCGCGCTACGACCGCAATCTCAACACCGGCGGCAACAACTTCGACGAAGTCAAGAGCGTGGTTGCCCACAACCAGGTCCACCACTCAGCGCAATACCCTTCCACCATCACCTTGAGCGTAGTGAAGCATTAGCGCAGCATCGAGACAAGATTATCCGGAGGCGCCTCAACGAAGATCGCCGGGTGCCCCATCCTTGACGAAGTCAAGGGTGGGAAAGCGAGAACCCACCGTGCCCGGTTATCCTGAGTGACGGACGCCTGGAGCCCCGTCGCGGGTTCACGCGAGATGGGGGTAAGCGTTGCGAAGGATCTCTGTCTTTGCACTTCGCACATCGGCAACGAACCCGTTTCCCCCATTCATGACATGGTTTCATCGCGTCATGAGTGGGGAAGCATGATGCGGGCCTGACCGCCGACAACCACTACAATTTCCAAGATGAGTTCCGACCTCCCGAGCTACGAAGAAGCCGCCGCACTCGTAGCCGCCAATGCTCAAAGAATCGGCCAACACCATCCCCGGACCGAGCGCATTGCTCTCGCCGATGCCACCGGCCGCATCCTCGCCGCACCGATCGCCGCCGACGACGATCAGCCTCCGTTCCCGCGCTCTACCCGCGACGGATACGCCTGCCGCGCGGCGGAGGCCTCCGCGCACTTCGCACTTCCGATCGCCGGCCACACACACGCCGGGGAAGCGCCGGCCGGCCCGCTGCCCGAAGGCGAAGCCTGGGAAATCATGACCGGCGCACCCGTCCCCGCCGGAGCCGACTGCGTCGTCATGCTCGAACATGTCGAGAAATCCGGCAACGCGATCCGTCTGATTCCTCCGCGCACAATCGCCGACGGCGACAACGTCGTGGCTAAGGGCGCGCAAGCCCGCCGCGGCGATGAACAACTCCCCGTGGGGACACGACTCGGTCCCGCTCAGATCGCCCTCGCAGCTTCCTGCGGATACGCGCACCTCGATGTCTGCGTCCGTCCGCGCGTCGCGATCCTGACCACCGGCGACGAACTCGTTCCCGTCGAATTCACCCCTGGTCCGGGCAAAATTCGCAATTCCAATGCGCCCATGCTCGCCTCTCTCGTTGCAAGCGCGGGCGCCGAACCAATCGTTCTCCCCACGGCCGCAGATACCGCCGAAGCGCTTGACTCCGCACTCGCGCAGGCACTCGAATGCGACATGCTCCTCATCTCCGGAGGAGTTTCCGCCGGCAAATACGATCTCGTCGAACCCGCCCTCACCCGTCTGGGCGCACACTTCCACTTCACCGGAGTCCGCATCCAGCCCGGCAAACCCCTCGTCTTCGGCCAGATCCCGCGACAGGTTGCTCGCATCAAAAGTTCGCGTCTGGACAGCGCATCAGGGCGCGACTTTAGTCGCGCCAAACAGTCCTCCAAATTGGAGGGGGCATCAGCCCCAGCGGGAATCCCTCTCTTCGGCCTCCCCGGCAACCCCATCTCTTCCGCCGCTACCTTTCATCTCTTCGCCGCACCTATCGTCGCCGCTCTTGCCGGGAGCCGCGAAACTCACCCGCGCTTCGTCCTCGCCCACCTCGCCCGCGACACCGACCGTAAAACCAAGCCCGGACTCACCCGCTTCCTTCCCGCTCTATGCGAATTCTCGTCCTCAACCGAGGAACTGCCTCAAGTCGCTCTAGTCCCATGGCAAGGCTCCGGTGACCTCACCGCCTTCGCGCGGTCCAACTGCTTCCTGGTTATCCCTGAAGACGCAGGTTTTCTCACGGCCGGAACTACCGTCCGCATCCTGTTACATTAAGAATCCAGCATGCAGAAGAAGCCCAATCCGCAACTCTCTCACTACGACACGGCAGGCAACGCCCGCATGGTCGACGTCAGCAGCAAGCAAACCACAAAGCGCACCGCCGCCGCCTCTGCATTCGTCGAACTCTCCGCCGCGGTCCTCGCCGCATTGCCCGCCAACCCCAAGGGCAATCCGCTCGAAGTCGCGCGTTTCGCCGGCATCCAGGCGGCTAAACGCACATCGGAGCTAATCCCGATGTGCCATCCGCTGCCGCTCACACATATTAACGTCGAAGCAGAAATTATCTCCGGCGGAGTTCGCATCCGCGCGACAGCATCCACCACCGGCCAGACGGGAGTCGAAATGGAAGCCCTCACTGCCGCCTCGATCGCCGCCCTCACCGTCTACGACATGACCAAGGCGCTCGACAAATCCATCGTCATCCGCAGCATCCAGTTAGAAGAAAAATCCGGCGGAAAATCCGGCGACTACAAGCGCAAGAATTAGCGCGCGAACCCGGAACTGCGTTTTTCAATTACTGCGTCCGCAGCGCCCGCGCCGGATCGACCGTGGCTGCGCGCCGCGCCGGAATAAATCCCGCCAACGCTGCAACCAGGCAAATGATCAGGATCCCCGCTCCGTACACCCCGGGGTCCGCGACCGACACTCCAAACAGCTCGCTGCGCACGGTTCGCGTTGCCAGCATCGCCAGTGGAATCGTCACCGCGACAGCGCCTCCAGCCAGCATCAGCACCTCGCGCAATATCAATCCCACCACAGTCGTGCGGCGTGCACCAAGCGCCATGCGAATTCCAATCTCCCGTGTCCGCTGCGCCGTCGAATACGCGAGGATTCCATATAACCCGACCCCAGCAAGCAGCGTTGCCAGCAGGCCGAACACCGAAGCCAGCATCGCAATGGCCCGCTCCGCCACCAGGTTCGCTTCAATCGTTTCTTGCATCGTTTGAAGATTGCCGACGATCAGCTTAGGATCAATATCCGCGATGGCCGCGCGTATGCTCGCCGTCGCTGCGTCGGGCGGCTGCCAGGTACGCACATAAAAGTTGAGCCCCGTTTGCCGTGTCGCCTGCGAGAAAAGTGTGTAGCAGGTGGCAAGCGATGGATCGCGCACGCTGGAATGCTTCACATCGCGCACCACTCCCACAATCGAAGCGTCGGTGCCGGGCTTTTTCGGTCTTGCCACGATTCGCCCAAGCGCCTGCTGCGGCCCGCCAAAATAGTGTTTGGCAAAGCTCTCATTCACCACGGCCACCCGCTGCGACGTCGCCGTGTCGCTCGCATTGAAATACCGCCCCACCACCAGTGGCACTGCCAGCGTTTGCAGATATCCGTTGCTCACCCAGGGAAGTTCCACGTCGAATTCCTCATCGGGTTTGGCCGCATACCCCACCGGCACCATATCTCCCTGAATATCGTCGCCCGTCAGATCCGCGTCGTTGGTCGCTCCCGTAGCGCGCACCCCCGGCAGCGCGGCAATCGCGTCCAGCACCCTCTGTTCAACCGGCGCCACCTGGCTTCCTGGATAGCCAGCCAGCGTTGGATTCAAATCGAATGCAAGCAGATGATCGGTCGCGAACCCCGTCTCCACATGGCGAAGATTGCTGATTGTCCTCACAAACATGCCCGCCGCCACAATCAGCAGCAGGCTGAATCCAATCTGGAGCGCCACGCACGAACGTCGAAACTTGAGCGATCCGCCCGCGCTCGTTCCCGTCCGTTGCTGCATCACTTCAGCCAGCCGCGGATTCCGGAACTGCAAAGCTGGTGCAAGACTGAACAGCAAACTCGCCACCATTGTCACGACAAGGGACCAGCCCAGCACGTGCCAGTTGAGCACTGGCGCAAAGGACGACGAATCCGGCATATTGGCCGACAGCTGATGGATCAGCAGTCGCAGAGCCTCCGGTGCAAGCGCGAGTCCCAGTGCCGCTCCCGCCAGGCCCAGAATCATGCCTTCGGCCAGCAATTGCCGCAAAACTTGACGGCTGGTTGCACCGAGGGCATAGCGAACCGATATCTCTTGCGCGCGTGCCGCTGCCCGCACCAGTAGCAGGCTTGCAACGTTGACCACGGCCATGCCGATGACCAGCATCACCATCGCAAGAATGATGGTGAGAGGCGCTTGCACGTTCCCGCGCATGGGACTGAAACCTTTTGCTCCCGCATCCACATGAAGGTGCGATGCCCCGACGAAATCCTGCCGATCTTTCGCAGACTGGTCAGGCAGGTCCTTGAACTCTTCGGCGCGCAACGCGATAAACAGCGGATTGAGCGAGGCCTCCGCCTGCTCGCGTGTAACACCTGGCTTCAGACGGCCTGCGATGTCGATCCAGTACGACTTGTGATCGGCGAGAAACGGCCACTCCGGCGTCAACACCTGCTCCATTGAGAGCGGCACAAATACGGCCGGAGTGTGACCCCAGACCATGCTGTGAAATCCCGGTGCAGCGACCCCCGTGATCGTGAAGGGAGTTCCGTTGATCAGCAGCGTTTTGCCGGCAACCGGCGCCTCCGCCAGATGTGACTTCCAATAGTCGAAGCTCAGTACCGCTACAGGATTCGCTCCCGGGGCCGTTTCATCGCCAGATCCAAACAGTCGTCCCAATGCCGGCGGTACGCCCAGCGTCTCAAAATAATTACCGCTCACCAGCTCTGCCGAAACCGACTCAGCGTGATTGTTCCATGTCACGCCCATTGTTTCCGGCGCCTCGGCAATCAACCCGCTCAATGCTGTATTGCGGTCGCGCAAATCCTTGTACATCGGATACGAGAATTCATGGATGTGGCCAGGTGTATCTCCGCCTTCCGAATGCAAATGCCCGGAGCGTGAGCCGGTGAAGTTCAACACCACGAGTTCATTCGGGCTGCGTACCGGCAGGGCCTGCATCAGTGCCTGGTCGAAGAGGCTGAAGATGGTCGCGTTCATCCCAATCGCCAGTCCCAGCGTCAGCACCGCCATCACCGTAAAGCCCGGATTTCTCCACAGTCCCCGCAGACCAAACCGCAGATCGCGTCCCAGCGACTCCAGAACAAACGACGGTCGCTCCGCGCGGCAATCTTCGCGCGCACGTTCTCTGCTTCCAAAAGCAATCGCGGCGCTCCGCTTTGCCTCTGCGGCCGGCATTCCCGCTGCAATATTCGCCGCGATCTCGCGTTCCATGTGAAACGCGAGTTCCTCGTCCACATCGGCGCGCTTCTTGCCGGTAACAAAAAAGCGAACCCGCGACCACCATTCACTCAACATGGTTTCTCCCGCCAGATTTCGGCGCTATGCGCCCTGCAGCACCAGGTTTACAGCGCCCGTCAGCCGATCCCAGTTCTCCATCTCCGCTTCAAGCTGTTTCCGTCCGGCCGCGGTCAATGCATAGAACCGTGCCCGCCGATTGTTTTCCGAAGCGCCCCACGTCGCCTTGATCCAGCCGCGATATTCCAGCCGGTGCAGGGCCGGATAGAGCGAACCCTGCCCGATCTGCAAAACGTTATTCGACATCTCCTGGATTCTTTGCGCAATCGCCCACCCATGCTCCTGGCCTGGGGCGAGCGTCTTCAAAATCAGCATGTCCAGCGTACCCTGCAGCAAGTCAGTGGATGGCGGCATCTTCCCCTCGACGTTCGACAATAGCATCGCCTTTCTTCTTGTCGAATGTCAAGGGGAGGGTCTTTTGCAGATCCGCACAGCAACCGGAACGGTCACAATTCCTTAATCAGCGCGCAAGGTGATCGACGGATCGATGCGCGATGCACGCCACGCGGGAGCCCAGCATGCAAGCGCAGATACACCTGCGAGAACCAGGACGACGCCAACCCAGGCAATGGGGTCGAGAGGCGATGTGCCAAAAAGGAGTGTATTGATCGCGCGCGTCGCGGCGAAGCCTCCGCAAAGACCGATGCTCATACCGAGCATCGTCAGTCGCATCCCGTCGCGAAGAATCAACGCCACGATGTCGCCGCGGGAAGCGCCAAGCGCTGCACGCACGCCGATCTCCCGCGTGCGCTCGGTAACATTGCCCGAGAGCAAGCCATAAATTCCGACGGCCGCCAGCACCAGGGCGACGATGCCGAAGGCCTCAAAGAGAATGAGAACAAATCTGCGCTCCGCTTCGGTAATGGCAATCATACGATCCATCGTCATAACGCGAACAACGGGCTGGTTCTTGTCGACCGACCAGATGGCACTCTCGATGGCGGCCGTGAGATCTGCTGGCTGGCCGCGGGTTCTAATCACGAACGATTGCGTGCCATCGGCAAACCAGGTCTGCTCGGTGGAGAGATAAACCGCGTCGGTTTCATTGATTGCCAGGGATGTCTGCTTCACATCGCCCACCACGCCGACGATGGTGTACCACGGCCGATCCCTTGGACCGACGTGGAGGCGCTTGCCCAGCGGATTCCCGCGACCAAAATGACGTCTGGCCATCGATGCGCTGATAAGCGCTGCCTGCGGCGCTGAAGCCGTATCGCGCTCATCTAGAAAACGGCCGCTAAGCAGCGGGATGCCCATCGTCTGGCAGTAACCAGGACTGACCGCATACCGAAACACGTTGTAACCGGCGTCCGCGCCCTGATCTTCAAATTGCGCGCCGTACAAGGCGTCCACCGGCGGATCGTCGCTAAGCGGCAGCAAACTGGTAAACGCAGCCCCTTCCACGCCCGGTGCGCGCCGCACGGCATCCAGGGCCTGCTCGAAGAAGCGCCGCCGCGTGCGGTCACCGATATCGGGTGCCGAATCAGAATTATCAAACTGGTGGCCCGAGGTCACGACCTGCATCGTGAGCAGGTGCGAAGAATCAAAACCAGGTGCAACCGCCAGCAGATGCCGCATACTGCGAAGCAGCAATCCTGCGCTGACCAGCAGAACGAATGCCAGCGCAACTTCAGTGACCACCAGCGCGCGACGCGTCGAGGCGCGGCCGCTGGCGGCACGGCGTGAATTCTGCTGCAGTCCTGTCTGCAACTCACCACGCGCGATGTGGATTGCGGGAATGAGACCCGATGCGAGGCCGACGAACGCCGTGACCGCAAATGCGAACAGAAAAGCCGCGGGATCGAGGGCAATGGCCTCGCGCCGCGGCAATTCGGCGGGGCTCAGGGCGACAAGTTCCCGGAGCGTGACGACAGCAACTGCGATGCCCGCCATTCCGCCGAGAGAGGCCAACAACAGGTTTTCCGTGATCAGCTGCCGGATGATGCGTCGTTTCGATGCGCCGAGCGCACCCCGCACTGCAAACTCTCCCTCTCTCTGCGAGCCTCGCGCCAGCACCAGGTTCACCACATTTACCCACGCAATGGCCAGCACCAGGATGACGGCGCCTAGCACTGCCAGCAGCGCAGGTTTCACCGTGTGAGCGATATCGTCCTGCAGGGAATCGACAATCAGTCCATGTTGCAGCGAGGCCCAGCGCGGACGCGGAAACTCCGGCCACGGACTACGCGCAATCTCTGCAAGTTCATCAATGGCCTTACTCCGGCTCGTCCATGGATTCACCCGCGCCACAATGCGCAGATGATTGCCCCACTCCCAGGAGTTGAAGCTGCCGGTGATTTTCCGTGCGTCGTATTGAGTTGGAGTCCAAATCTCAGCCGAGGGCGACACGACATCTTCGAAATCAGGAGCCATCACCCCAACGACGGTGTAGTTGTCATCGCCCAGTTTGATAGCGCGGCCTGAAATTGCAGGGTCGCCGTGGAAAAGACCACGCCAGATTTTGTCGCTGAGAATCACAACCTTCGGGCCATTGAACACATCTTCTGAAACAAGAAAATCCCTGCCGATGGCGGGAGATACTCCCAGCGCGCGAAAGAAACCGGCGCTTACGCTTTGTCCTTCCAGCCGTTGTGGCTGGCTTCCGCCGGTCAGGGTCGGTTGCCACGGCTCGAAGATCGCGATGGTGTCGAAGGAGTGGCCGCGTTGCGCGAGTTCGCGATACGTGCCGAACGACACCTCGGACCGGGCGCCCTGGTAGGTGCTCCAGATCATGAGAATCCGCTCCGGCTGGGGATAGGGAAGCGGCTTGAAGAGGATGGGATTGATCGCGCTGAAAATGGCTGTGCTTGCGCCGACCCCGAGCGCCAGTGTCAGGATGCTGACCAGCGCAAATCCCGGATGACTGCGCAGTTGCCGCGCCGCGAAGCGCAGGTCTGAGAGAAACGTTCGCAGCGCATTCTCCCATCCGTAGGAACGCACCTGTTCCTTTGCGGCGGTGGTGCTGCCAATTTCCCGCCGAGCGGAGCGTATCGCGTCCTCACGGGAGAGTCCGCGCGCTCTCGCTTCCGTGGTTGCTTCCTCGAAATAGTGGCGAAGTTCCTCGTCGGTCTCCTGGGTCCGCTGTGCGCGGCGAGTTAATCCGCGGAGTCCATGGGTGAGTTGGCGCCACAACGACATGGAGCTACGCTTCTTCCCGCAGCAGCCGCGCAATTGCAGAGGCACGGCGGCCCCACTCTGCCGTTTCCACATCGAGTTGCTTCTTGCCCGAACGCGTAAGGGTGTAAAACTTCGCGCGGCGGGAGTTTTCAGTTTGCCGCCACTCTGCATCCAGCCAGCCGGCGCGCTCCAGCCGCTGCAATGCTGTCAGTAGCGAACCCGGGTTCACCTTGAAGACGCCACGCGAAATCTGCTCAACGCGGCGGGCGATGCCGAAGCCATGCAGTGGTTCGAGACTCAGGGTTTTCAGAATCAACATGTCCAGCGTGCCCTGGATCACGTCAGTGCTCTGATCGCTCATGGGCAGTGACAATAGCAGGCATTCATCTTGATTGTCAAGATGTGACGGTCAACTGTACAGTAAGCTTAATGGGTGCCCCAGGTCTCGCTTTGAGGCCTGGGAAAGCACGAACCCAGCCGTACCGCTGACAACAGAAAACTTACGACTGAAAACTTGTAGTTCTCAATCGTGAGCATCGATCACCGTGAAGAAGGCTTCGCAGCCGGAGGGGGCGGCGCATCGTGGTCGTGATCGCCGTGGTCATGATCATGATCGTGGTCGCTCTTCGGCGGAGTGAAGATCGGAGGATCGAGATGCCCGCGATGGCACGTCCCGCACGCTACCGGCACGCCCGAGTTCTCCACCTTCTCCACATAGTTCGCGTTGATGTCTTCCACCATTCGGTACATGAGCCTTGCCGTAGCCTTCTCCGGCTTCGAATCGTCGGCATAATTCAGCCGCGGCTTTCCGTTCGGCCCGATGTTTTTGGGGTCGGCGGCGTGACAGGTGCTGCACTCGGCACCCAGCGACGCCTCCCACGTGTGCATCAGTTCGTGAACCTGCTCTCCAGTCATCGTCTTCGGAAGCACCTTGAGATTGGTCGGCGCGGGTTCGTCGTGATGATGATGTTGCTCGGCAGGCACCTGCTGGGCTGCGGGGGTCTGGGCAAGAGCGGCAACGGCAAACAGCGCTGAAACCAGGGCCGTCAAAGGGGCGGTGAACAACGGGGAAGAGAGCTTCAAGTGCAAAGTTCCTCGCGGTGTGGGATGACGTCTATTCTACTGACGATTCATGGTTCGGTTTGGTTGAAGTCCCATTAAGACGTTTAGGCCCGGAAACGCAACCGTGCCCGCGCAAAGCAAATCGCAGCGGCCAATCGACCGCATGCCGGATTCCGATCCGCGGCGTAATCAATACGTCGGGCTCTGGAAAGCCGTCGTCTCTCACTTGCAGCGGCGACCGGGCGCTGGTTACATCCAGTCCGTTGTGCAGCGGACGCGTCAGCCCCAATGCCAGGCAAAGCCGGCTCGGCCCCGACGCAATCATCCGCATCGGAGCGCCCTCGTCCAGCCCGCGATTGCGGGCCATCTCCGCGACTCCTATCACCGGATCCAGCGCCCGGAGCAAAATGCCTGCCCCCAGTCCCTCGCGCTCGCAGCTGATGTTCGCGCAGAAATACTTTCCGTAGATCGAATACAGATATGCGTACCCCGGCGGTCCGAATAGCACCAGGTTCCGCGGCGTAGGCCCGCGATGTGTATGCGCCGCGGCATCTGGCGGATCGTTATGCGGTCCGAGGTACGCCTCGACTTCCACAATCCGACCCGCTAGCACCGAACCTTGTTGAGTCCGCGCCACCAGCAACTTGCCCAGCAGCCTGGGAGACACCAATTCCGGCGAATCTTCGAAGAATTCACGCGAAATCAGCTTCCCCGGCAGCTTGACTTTGGCCATTTTCCGCCCTATTTGTGCGATTTCTTCCATTCCTTCACGAGTTCCAGCACCGCTTCCGCGTGGCCTTCAGGGGTAACCTTGGGAAAGATATGAAGGAGCTTCTGATCCGGTCCGATCAGAAATGTCGTCCGCTCGATTCCCCAGACTTTCTTCCCATACATGTTCTTTTCCTTCAACACACCAAACTGATTGCAGACTTTCTCGTCTACATCAGCAAGGAGCGTGTACGGGAGGTCGTACTTGGCCTTGAACTTGGCCTGCGCCTTAGGCGTGTCCCGCGAAATGCCCAGCACCACGGCGCCCGCTGCCTCAATCTTCTTGAAAGTATCCCGAAAGCCGCATGCCTCAATGGTGCAACCGGGCGTATCGGCGCGGGGATAGAAGAACAACACAACCGGCTTGCCGGTGTAGTCTGAAAGGCTTACGGTCTTGTCTTCATCCGTCTGCAGTGTGAAATCGGCAACCTTCTGGTTCACTTCCATGGGAGATTCCTCGTATCGTCAGTATGGTGGATAAAGTTTCAGCACGGCTATTTCGATTGCATTATTCCCGTGGGGAGCGCCGGGTGTCATCGCGCATGTCCAAGTCAGGTTTTATCAGACCGGTATCCCTGGCCCTCATCATGGGACTTTCGGCTGCGGCCGCAATTGCACAGTATCCCGGACAAGTCGTCAAGAAAGACAAAGATACTCCCGTACTCCGCTCTGTCGCGGTTCTCGAGTGGACGGGCGACGAAGGCAAGCCGAAGACCAGCCGCATCGTTCCCATCACCGTCTACGATGGACAAGCTCTGCAGGACGGCGGAGTGTACCTCGCCCGGCCTCAGCCGCTCGCTCTGACCAGTGAAGTTGAATACGAACTCGAGAAGAACGGCGCCCCCGTCGGCCTCTACGACATCAGGACCGCCGGCCAGGAGCAAGGCTCCTGGGTCGGCTACGGCTTGTGGAAGCCTTTGCCCTCCGCCAAACCGGCTCCTCCCAAACCCATCCTGGACGATGGCTTCGATGCCAACGATGACAAGCCGGTGCTGCATCGCAAGCATCAGGCAAATCCTGGCAGCTCTGACTCCGGCGCCTCGGGGCCATCGCCCGATCCCGACCGGCCCACCCTGCATAAAAAGTCCGGTAGCGACGATTCCGGCACTTCCACATCAAGCTCGGCTCCTGCAGCCGATCCAGATCGCCCACAGCTGCACAAGACGAGCTCCGACGACTCATCCAGCAGCGCGTCGAGCAGCAGCTCGGACCGTCCCGTTCTGCACAAGAGCAGCCAGGCATCGGCCGATGCCAGCGATGGGGATCGTACCGGATCCGCCGATCCCGATCGCCCCCGCCTCATGCGCGGCAAGCCCACCGGCAATGGCCCTGACGTACTTCCAAGCCTGATGGGACTGCCCGTTGACATGCACCAGGCTGTAGCCGTCTCAGACGCCAAAAGCCATCCCGAGCACCAATGGAATTACGCGTGGGCCAACCCGGATGACGAAGCCAAGATGAAAGAGGCGCTGGAAGACATCGCGCGCAAGTCTCTCGGCCTCACCCCGCCTCCCGCTCCTAAAACAAAGCATGTCACGGCCAAAGCGCACGCCAAGCCCGTTCCACCTCCCGAGCCTCCTCCGCTGATGGGCGAAAAGTTCCGCGTCTTTGAGCTCGCGTATGGCTCAGGTGCCACCATGGTTCTCTCAGCGCATACCGACGGGCCTGTGAAGGAGCAGAAATTCGTCACCCTGATCGCCCAGCCAGACCTCTACGGCAATGCTCTCGTCCTTCTCAAGAGCGTCACGGACGGCGACCACCTTGATGAGACCCCACGCATGCAACTGATCGACGCAGTTGATGCCCTTGCCGACAATCGAGGCGAATTGCTATTCGAGTTGCGCGGCGCCACGCAGCGGCAATTTGCGCTCTATCGGGTGCTCCGGGGAACAGCCGAAAAAATCTTCATTACCGGCGGAGGCGAGTACGGGGTTGCGCCGGGCGAGTGATTCATGCCTCAATGCGGCCGGTATCGGGTCGAGATGCTCCGGCCCCGGTGCAATTCAATCCTGCCGATAACCTGGGGGCGATAGCAGAGACAAAACCGTTCTTGACGATACGGCATCAAGGAAAGTGCGCGGGGAATGTTCACCCCACCGTAAACGATCAGTAACTTTCGTGATAATGATTCGCTTATGTCGTAAGGAAGACACATCCCTCCTATACAATCTGGATATAGACCGACTTCACCAGACGCCTGTCTAGAGGAATTAGCTACCGAATGGCATCCCTTGTGTCCACTCCCCCTCCCGCCGATACTCCCGATACCACAACCCAAAAGGTTGCAATAGAGCACGACTACTCGTCGCCCCACGGCAGAGTTCCTGCGAAGTTTCTTGTTCGCATGGGCAAGGCCGCAACCATCGGCTACGGGATCAATTGGTCAACCTTGGCAATCATCGGGATTTTCCATGCGGGCGCGCTCGCCGCCTTCTTCTTTTTCAGCTGGCAGCGTCTGGCAGTGATGGCGATTCTCTACGTGCTCGCCATCAATGTGGGAATCGGCATGTGCTATCACCGGCTGCTGACGCATCGAGGCTATCAGACTCCCAAGTGGGTCGAGTACATCATGAGCGTCTTTGCCACCATGTCTCTTGAGGGTGGCCCCATATTCTGGGTTTCAACGCACCGCGTCCATCACCAGCTCAGCGATCAGGAAGGCGACCCGCACACGCCCAAAGAGGGCGGCTGGTGGGCGCATACCGGCTGGATACTGTTCGGCGAGGCGCTGCATGGGCAGGTCGAGATCCTGAAGCGTTATTCCCCCGACCTCAGCCGCGACAAGTTTCACGTCTGGCTCAGCAAGTACCATTGGCTGCCCATCACCGTCAGCGGATTGCTGCTGCTGGCCGGTGGCTGGATTTGGGGCGGATGGGTCAATGGCATCGCCATGGTGCTCTGGGGCGTTCTGCTGCGTGTGACGCTTGGCCTGCACGCGACCTGGCTGGTGAACTCGGCCACGCACCTGTGGGGAAGCCGCCGCTTTGAGACCCATGACGACTCGCGTAACAGCTGGTGGGTCGCGTTGCTGACCGGCGGCGAAGGCTGGCACAACAACCACCATGCGCACCCGGTTTCCGCGCGCCACGGCCTCAAGTGGTATGAGATCGATCCCAACTTCTGGGGCATCTGGATCCTCTCGAAAATCGGCCTCGCCAAGAAAATTCACGTGGCTAAGTACGATCCTGCCCATCCCAAGCCCGCTGGTCTCTAGACAACGGCTTATTCGCGCAAGTACAAACGGCCATTCCTTCGGGAATGGCCGTTGCAATTGAGCTCCATTGCTTACTTGCGCAGCTTGGCGCGAATCCAAAGCGTGGCGAAAACGGGGAGCGCAACGACAAGAACAATTACGCCGGCGGGGAACCCGATATAGAGATAGCTGTCGGCATAGTTCACGGAGTGATGGCCGAAGAGATTCCAGGCAAGCAGAGCGAAGATGGCCAGGCAGGTCGTTGCAAAGAATGTGAAGAACGCCGAAGTGAACGCCAGCAGCAGGCTTTGAAACAGGCTGAAGCCTTCGAGGGGAAATCCGAAAACTCTGCCGCCGGGGTGGCGTTGGCTGTGCGTGGATTGCATCGACGCGACCTCTCTCGTCTAGAATACAAGCTTATGCCGAGCGGCGCACAAATCGAGCTTTGGCCAGCCGACAAGGTAGCTGCGCAGGCGCAGGTGGGCCGGGCCACCAACGGCATCAGCTTTGCGGGTTGGGGCGAGACGCGCGTAAGCGAGGCCGATCTGGAGCGACTGGTCGCTGCCGTTCCTCCACTGCTGGCGCCCGCGCTCAAAAGCCGCGCATACTACTTCGTTCCGCTGGCGATTGCCGATACCGGCGAAGTGTTGATTGCGCCGTCGTACACCGTCGATCTCGGTGACCGCGCGGTGTGCCATCGCAATGCGAGTTTCGGCACCACCGAAGCAGTGTTTCTGTCGACGCGACTGGTTGAAGACCGCTTCGGACTGGCATTCGAGTTTTTCATCAACGTGGCGCACAACTTTGCCGATGTGGCGGGAGTGCCGGAGAGCTTTGCGCAACTGATCTGGTCGCAGGCCGAGGCGCAGGTGCGCGGCGAGACCAGCCAGGATGCGTGGGAGGCTCGGCGACGCGCGCAAGACTCGCACAACGGGCAGGTGAAGACGATTGACGAGCGGTCGAGGACCACGTTCTACGAATCGGCATTCTCTGATTCGCTGGCCATCTACATGCTCTCGCTTGCGGTGGATTTCGATTATCACGATCTGCGCGAGCGTGAATACCCATTGCTGGCCGCCCCGGCCCTGGCGGAGCGTCTGCGCCATATCGCCAGCCTCTTTCCGCCGAATGCCGGCTACGAATTTCAAATTCTCTACCGCCGCAAGGGGTAGGCTGCGTCAGTGGACAGTGGACAGTGGACAGTGGTCAGTGGTCACGAGTTCCTGATGCAGGTTTCCGACCGTCCCCCCGTCCCTCGGAACTCCTGATGGCTATCGAGCTGCGGGAGGGCCTGAGAATTCAAGGTCTTCTCACGCTTGAGTCTATCTAAATCTATCCGTAGACTATTCTCTACAAAGGAGTTAGTTGCTAAGTGGTGACCGAATGGAAGGGGTTCCGCGGAGCCCATTCCTTTTTTGCAAAAAAGGCCAAATTTTGAGAAGGGGTCTGCGAGAGGTTAACCCATTTGTTCAGTGATAGTTCGTCAATTCAAGAGGGAGCCAATAAGGCGCAATTTGGCACATTTTGCCACGTTTAAGGAGCCCTTTCTGTTCTCTGAGGGCTGAGCGACCCTGGCTTTCCAGGAGCGGCGTTGGAATATGCAGACGGCGAGGCTTGTGGAGTTTGCACGACTAGGTTCATGCTAACGATGTTCGCGAAATAACCTGCAAAAGCACGAACTCTCTTTTGGCCTTTGGATCGAGGGGTTTAGCGCGAGCGGCCAGCGGAAGGGGATTGACAGCGCGGGACGTGCCCGCAAACTGGCTTCGTTCGGGGGCGTTCCCACCCCCACCCCCTGGAACTCGGGTGGCCCGATCCATGCCGCACCGTATGTGTGGGAAAGCAACGAACCCCAGGCCGGCCGATTACACCCACCCTGATGGCCCAGGCGCCGCCGAGGCCCTCGCCGAAGCACAGCGCAGAGCGCCGACAAACCAAAGCCGACGCCCGCAATGTCCGCGTCCTCGACTTTGAACGCGCTCTCTCCACGCTAGACCCCGCGCAGCAGTCCGCGCTGATCCTCACCTACCGCGACCGCCAGGGCCACGCCGCGACAGCGGCAGCCATCGGCTGCAGCACGCGCACGCTAGCCTACATGCTCCCCGCCGCCCGAAGAAGACTAGCCAACGTGCTGAGTCTCGACCTCCTTTGACCCACTTTGCATCCCATCAAAATTGCAAATCCATCTGTTCGGAACCCGACATCGCGCGCTCCGAATCGGGTGTTAGGATTTCGACGGTCCGAATTCGCTGCTACGGGTGCGTAATTGGAGATCGTTAGGCCCACAGTCCTTGTCATCGATGACGATCCTGCCAATGCGGACACACTCGCGATGGTGCTCAACGTCAGCGGCTTCCAAGCCACAGCCGTATATAGCGGAGCGCGCGGTCTTGAACTCGCGCAGCAGAATTCCTTCGATCACCTCGTAACCGATGTGGTGATGAGTGGCATGAACGGAGTCGACGCCGCTATTGCCATCCAACAAGTGCTCCCCAATTGCCGCATCCTACTCATCTCGGGCGTCCATAACACGATTGATTTTCTCTCCATCGCTGCTACGCAGGGTCACGTGTTTGACATCCTCGCCAAGCCGGTCCACCCCACAATCCTGCTTGAGCAGATGCGCGCCCAAGCCGGGACACGCCCCAACTAAAAGACCATAGATACAACCCACCTAGATAAAAATCTATAGCTCTACAAGGTGCTCCCTCCGCTCCGCTCCGGCCGGGCTTGCCTACCCGAGCGGACGCACACGAAGTCACCATCCCCGCAGCCCGACGCCTCATGAATGTGGCACCTATGTTTGTTAGCGGGCCACCTGGCGTTCGGGCCGCCCCTACGGGGCGGCATAGTCCTTTATGGCTGGTCTGCCAGGGCTGACCCCCGGCTTCGGGCGGGGTTGCCCTGGGCTATTTTCGTGTCGTCCCTTCCGGGACGGGAGCGGTGGGAGAGATTGTTTGCCCGATCAAGTGATCGTCGGCTCCGGCACATCTTTCAAGCGGATTCGGTTCTCGGCTGGGTGCGGTCGTAGGATCCCATGTCCCAAAGGCGGGGCATGGGGCACCCGGCTAGGGACCGAAGCCGCGGTTCATGTCCCAGAGCGGATAATGCGGCAGAGTGCCAGCCGGATCGCGCACGAATGCTTCCGTCTGAAGTACCAAATCCCGCCTGCGCTGGCGTGCCGCAGGTCCGATGTCGAGGCGGCCCAGGGCCGGTGTCTGGGCACCGGCGCGGGTCGTTCCGGGAGGCGGCTTCAGGCCGTCAGACAGTTCGTCTCTTTTCAGCAGAGTCGTAAGCGATTCCCGAATTTCTTTCGTTGCGGTGTGAAAACGCTTATTCCACTTTTCCTCAATATCGCGCGTGCGACTGTAATACTTTTGCTGCGCCTTGATTCCCGCTTCGGACAAGCGCACGAATTTGCCGCGGCCGCGCGCAGGGTCTCTTTCAACGATGATGTACGGCTTGTGCTGCCAGCCAATGCCTGCGGTCTCTTCCGAACATCCGGTTCGTTTGGGAATCTCCGTTTCAGGGATCGGCTCGTCACTGAGAACGCGGATCGCGTTTGCGCATAGCGAAATCGGCGTTTGGGACTCATGTTCGAAATCGAGCGCGAACGAGAGCAGAACCCGGGAAAGCAGCACCGGCAGCGGCAGGCCGTCTTGCGCAGCCGATTTCCGGGGCCCGAACTCTGGCAGCTTCAGAATCGCAACGGGCAAGCCCTGCGGCAATTCGAGGTCGATGTGGTGCTCGATTGCTTCTAACGAGCGGCGCAACTTCGTCGCGTCGTCGCCGAAGCGTTTTGACCAGCGGGCGTCGATTTCCGGGATCAGTTCGGGCCAGATTCTGACGGCTGTTTCACCGCTGGCTGTCAGGCGAACCGGCCAATCGGCGCGGATGCCTCGGCCACTACCGAAACCGGCGCGCTTTCCGGGCTGCAGCGCAACGACGCCCCATCGTTCGAGGCAACCAAGCCCGGCTGTGGCGCCAGCCTCGGCTGTGAGCGCGCGCGAAGCGAGCGTTCGAACTGAAACTGGTCCATCGGCCAAAAACTGCAGCATATTAAGCCAAATGACCAGCGAGAGGCGCGGACTACGGCTCTGCGTTTCGAGCATGCGGCGCTCAAATTCGCAATCGAGTTCCACACTATAGGCGACCAGAATCTGCGAGAGAAGGGCGGAAAGCGGTTTGTTCGGCGCCGACATCATCCCACAGCCAAGTCTATCGCTGGCCGGAACCGGCGATTGGCGGCCAGACCGGGCGAACAGGCGAATGCGTTTCGTAAAACGCTGCTGCCCACACATGGGGCCCGTGCATCTAATTTGAGCGATGTTTAGAATTCTTGCTCTCTTCTTGCTATGGAGCTCAATTCAAGTGTGGGCTCAGGCTGGAAACCAGCCGGGCGCCAGGATTTACAGCAAACGGTGCGCCTCCTGTCACGAAAGTGGCGGAGTCAGGACTCCCTCCCGAACACAACTGGAGAGCGAGACGGGAGCTGAGATTTTTCGCATCCTCAACTCCGGTGTGATGAAGGATCAGGCCGCGAAAATGTCGCGTGCGGATCGTCAGACTGTCTCCCAATGGCTGGGCAGAAAGACGAGCGCAACGGTCGATGTGAGCAATCTGCCCAACCGATGCAAGAACGGTGACCTCCCCGATGGGAGCGCAGGGATCGCTTCCGAACTCGCTTCGTGGACCTCATGGGGCGGCGGCTTGACCAATCTGCGTTTTCAGCCTGGAGATCGCGCGGGGCTGACTCCCGCAGCAGTGGGGCAGTTGGAGCTGAAGTGGGCGTTCGCGGTGCCGGATACAAGCTCGATGCGATCGCAGCCCGCGGTTTATGACGGAAGAATCATTTTTGGAGGCGGTGGGATGCTCTATTCGCTGGATGCGTCGACTGGATGCACGTATTGGGTGACGGAACTTCCAGCGGGGGTGCGCAGCGGAATCACAATCGCCTCGCCGCAAGAGAAAGTCATGGCATTCTTCGGAGACCCCACCGGTACTGTGCAGGCAGTTGATTTCGTTACGGGCAAGCCGATCTGGCAGACACGCGTGGATAACCATCCCACCGCGATGGTGACAGGAACGCCCGTCTACTACGATGCAAAGCTGTTCGTTCCTGTGGCGTCGTACGAGGAAGTGTCGGCGGTTGAACCGGGCTATGTGTGTTGTACATTTCGCGGCAGTGTTGTGGCTCTGGATGCAGCGACAGGGAAAATCTTGTGGAAGACATACACCGTTGCGGAACCGGATTCGTTGATCCACACAAACAATCGCGGGGCGAAAAGCACGGGGCCCTCGGGAGTGGGCGTATGGTCGGCTCCCACGATCGACGAGGCAAAGGGCATGTTGTACGTGGCGACGGGGGACAATTATTCCGACCCGGCTACAGACAAGAGCGACAGTGTAATTGCGTTATCCATGGATACCGGGACCATCGTGTGGTGGAAACAGTTTCGCAGCGGAGATGCGTTCAACAATGCGTGCATGGATCAGAAGAATTCAAACTGTCCGGATGCGACCGGGCCTGACTTCGATTTTGGTTCATCTCCGATTCTGCTCAGTTTGCCAACAGGACCGCGGGCACTGGTTCTGACTCAGAAATCCGGAGCCGTTTTTGCGATTGATCCAGACCGGCAGGGCGAATTGATATGGCAGGCGCAGGTTGGAAGGGGAGGCGTGCTGGGCGGCATCCAATGGGGAGCGGCCGCGGATGGCAGTCAGTTGTACGCGGCAGTTTCAGACGAAGCATTTCTCCCGTCGGGACGCGAGAACGATCTGGATCCGAATACCGGCGGCGGCATGTATGCGCTGCAGCTTTCGAACGGCGAGACTGCGTGGATGACTCCAGCCGCACCCTGCGATGCGCATCGTCCCTGCAGTCCTGCGCAACAGGCTGCCGTTACGGTGATTCCGGGCGTTGTGTTTTCGGGCTCGATGGATGGACACCTGCGGGCCTATTCAACGGAAGATGGAACCATACTCTGGGACTACAACACCGTTCGTGAGTACCCGGCGGTGAATGGGGTAACCGGGCACGGCGGGTCGCTGGATGTGGCCGGGCCAGTGATTGCGGGCGGAATGGTGTTTACCCTTTCGGGCTACGACCAGGCGGGAGCTGCGCCGGGAAATATGCTGCTGGCGTTTGCTCCGGGAACGGAATAGCGCATCGCCACCGAAATTCAAAGTGCTGGTGTGTTCGCGCAGGTCACAACGTGCAGGTTGAGTTGGTGATCAGCTCAAGATGCGGAAAACCGGGGCGCCCGGCTATTTTCAGGTCGCCCCTCCGCGATTTCCTTTTCCCTAGCGATTCACAAGACTCTGAAGTTGAGCAGGATATCTGTCTCCCTGAACATCGATTGCCGAGATGGCATCGTGAATGGCCTTCAGATCGTCCGCCGTCAGCTCCACGCGTGCGCCGCCGAGATTCTCTTCGAGGCGGTGCAGCTTCGTGGTTCCAGGGATCGGTACGATCCATGGCTTTTGCGCGAGCAGCCAGGCAAGCGCAACTTGTGCCTTGGTCGCATTCTTCTGCGTCCGCGATCTGCCCGAGCAATCGACCAGGGCCTGGTTTGCCTTGCGGGCTTCCGCCGTAAGCGCGGAACGATGTTGCGGAAGTCAGACTTGTCGAACTTCGTTTTCTCGGTGATTGCTCCGGTCAGGAAGCCCTTGCCCAGCGGGCTGAACGGGACAAACCCGATACCGAGTTCCTCCAGCGTTGGCAGGATCTCTTTCTCCGGCTCTCGCCACCAAGGGAATACTCGCTCTGGAGTGCGGTGACGGGCTGCACAGCATGAGCGCGGCGAATGTTCGCTGCGCCAGCCTCCGACATACCGAAGTGCTTGACCTTACCTTCCTGAATCAACTGCTTCACCGTGCCTGCAACGTCTTCGATTGGCACATTCGGATCGACGCGGTGCTGATAGAACAGATCGATTACGTCGGTGTTGAGGCGTTTCAGGGCGGCTTCAGCTACGGCCCGGATTCGTTCCGGGTTGCTGTCGGTACCTTGGCTTGGAATTCCATCTTGAAGCCGAACTTCGTTGCGATAACTACCTGGTCACGAACCGGGGAAGGGCCTCCCCGACGAGTTCTTCATTCGTAAATGGACCATACGCTTCGGCAGAATCGAAGAGGGTCACACCACCTTCATAGGCGGCCCGGATTACCTTGATCGCTTCGTTCTTTTCCGTCGCAGGGCCGAAGCCGAAACTTAGTCCCATGCAGCCAAAACCGAGGGCTGACACTTCCAATCCGCTCTTTCCCAGTTTGCGCTTTTGCATCGTTTTTCTCTCCTCCTTCAGTTTAGGGAGAGGCGAACCCAGCCGTTATCCCGATCCTGCCTATCTTTTGCCTGATTCTCTTGCATGGCGAGCCTTTGAGCTGGCGTCGTGAGAGCGGGAAAAGCTATGCTCAGGACGGCAGGACACTGAGAATGAATATGAATGGCAAGCATTCCGGCTCTCCTCCGGCGGCCCGGTCGATACAGGATTTGAGAGCGGAGCTGGCGAAGAAAATTGCCTGGTTCATCGGCTCCTCAGAGAGACAGGACACACAGATTCCGGGTCTGATGCTGGTACGCAGAACCGGACCGACTGCGCCATGCTCAGGAACCTACACGCTCGAGCCTGATCGTCGTTGCGCAGGGCAGCAAGAGCGTCGACCTCGGCCGGACGAGGTTCATCTATGACCAGTCTCGATTTCTTTTGACCTCGATCGATTTGCCGATCATCAGCCAGGTGGTCGAAGCGAGTGAAGCAAAGCCGCTACTCGCGCTCGCGCTCAGACTGGAGATGCCGGTTGTCCGCGAGCTTCTCAGCCGCGAAGAAGTTTACGTGCCCAAGCGATCGTCGCCTGACGCGCCCGCAATGGTCACCGGTGAGATCACGGCCGAGTTGCTCAGCTCATGCTGCCGGCTGGTCGAGCTGCTCGCAAATCCTCGGGATATCCCTTTTCTGAGCGGTCTCATTCAACGCGAAATCATCTACCGCCTTCTCTGCGGACCCGAGGGCGCTCGCCTTCGAGCAATTGCAACTTCAGGCGATCAGAGCCACCGCACCGCAAGAGCGATCGAATGGATCAGGGACAATTACGCGAAGCCGGTACGTGTGGAGGAGCTGGCCGAGATTGCAGGCATGGGCGTATCAACGCTGCATCATCATTTTCGTGTGCTGACCCATATGAGTCCACTGCAGTATCAGAAGCAACTGCGGTTGCAGGCAGCGCGAGGGCGAATGCTGCTCGATGGTCTCGACGCATCCACTGTAGCCTTTGAGGTCGGATACGAGAGCGTCAGCCAATTCAATCGTGAATACAGCCGCTTCTTCGGCCAGCCGCCGATGCGCGACATCAAGGCTATAAGAGAGGGGAAACTCGTTGAGATGAGCGCCGCCTGAGGCTGAATCGCCTTGGGGTCCTGTTCACCGGCCGCGAAAGAAATCAGGTCGATATCGTCATGGCCCGGCGTCTCATTCGTCTCGCAGGGCCTGCATGGGGTCGATTGAAGAAGCCCGACGCGCGGGAATGAATCCGGCGACGGCGGCGCTGGTGATGAGTGCGAAGGTTGCAAAGAGGTACGCCAGGGGACTGGTGCTGCTAACTCCATAAAGCAGGCTTGCGCTGAGATGGCCTACGTAGAGAGCCGCGGGGATTCCCAACCCGATGCCCAGGAGGATTGGGGAGAGAGCACCGCGCAGGACAAGCGAGATGATGCCGGAACGCGAAGATCCCATCGCCATGCGAATCCCGATTTCCGTGGTGCGGCGGGTCACGAAGAACGAGATCACTCCGTATAAGCCGACGGAAGCGAGGGCGAGAGCCAAAAGTCCAAACAGGCTGCTGAGCCGCGCGACCAGACGATCCTGATTGAAATTTCCGGCAACCTGGGAATCGTACGGGAGAGAAATAAAAGACGGTGAGATTAGGATCGACCTCGGCAATCGCATGGCGCAGCAGATTCTCAGCGTCGGTTTGTGGACGAGAGAACTGGACGATGATGGAGCCGACGAACATTGAACTCTTCTCGGAGGAAATCGCTTCAGGGTCGGTATAGGCGAGATATTGCTGCGTCAAGGGACGCAGGAAAAGTGGCGTGACTTCGCTGCGCGGATCACTCATCTTGAAGTCGGCGAAGACACCGGCAATCTGGAATGCGCCGGAGTTTTTGGGAGACTCCACGCCGAAATGTTTGCCGATGGGATCCTGGTTGGGAAAGAAAAACTCGCGCGAAGGATTGATTGACGAGCACAACAGGAGTTGAGGTTTGCGAGTCCTGCGCGAGAAAAGTCTCGCCCGCGCACGATGGGAACGCCGACGGTCTGGAGAAAGTGGCTGCTGACGCGGACCCATGAGGAAAAGCACTTCTCTCCGGGACCAGGTTTGGGGTGGCCCTGCTGCACGATACAGGTTCCCCAGACGTTGCCGTCCAGAGGGGTGTGGCGTGCAAAGCTCACGTTGACCGCGGAGGGCAACGCGGAGAGCCGGTTTTCAATCTCGCGATAGAGTGCGGGGAGGCGTGTCGACGGTGTAGCCCGCCCCGTCCGGATCGATGCGGAGGACATAGCGATTGGCTGTGGCGATGCCGAAGTTCTGATGCTCGAAGGTTGGCAAGCGAGCGACCCATCAGAAACGCTCCCGAGAGCAATACGACCGACAATGCTACCTGTACAACGACCAGGGCTTTCTGGGGAACGGACGAGCGGTCGCCGGTGCTTCGATTGGCGGTGCGGAAAGCTTCTACTGCTTTGGCCTGCGAGGAAAACCAGGCGGGCACAGTTCCGAAGGCGACGCCGGTGAGCAGAGAAACCAGGAATGCGAAACCAAGAACGGTCAGCGAAGGGCTGCCGTCGATCGGCATATTGCGCGCATGCGGAAAGGCCAGCAGGAGAATCATCCGTGAAAACGCATAAGCGACAGCGAGACCCGCGACTCCGCCCATGAGGCTGAGCAGGACGCTTTGGGTGAGGATCTGGCGGATGATCCTGGCGCGGGCTGCGCCTAGCGCCATGCGCACGGATAGTTCTGCGCGTCTTGAAGTGCCACGGGCGAGCAGAAGGTTCGCGAAATTGGAACATGCGATGAGAAGAACGACAGTGGAGAGGATCATCAGCATGCGCAAGGGCCTGGCCGGTTTGCTGTTGCAAACTCTGGATGCCGCCTCCGCCAGGAGAGAGAACGACGTGCTGGCGAGGTATCAGAGCGGCGCCCCCGTTGGCGCTGAACTTGGAATGCGCGTACATCCATTGGCGCAATTCGGTGGAGAGCTTTGACTGGAGCGCCGGAATGCTGGTCTGCGGGCGCACCCTGCCCAGCAGGTAAAGCCATGCTGTGTCGTCATCGCCCTGAGGCCAGAGAGATGTGCCTGCACCCTGGATGGCGGGCTCGTTGGATAAGGGTATCCACACGTCGGGTGGACGCTCGACGATGCGGTCACCGAAGAAATGCGGCGGGGCGATACCGACGACCGTGAAAGGAAGCGTCTGAACGTGAACCGTGGAACCCACGATGGCCGGGTCGCCGCCGAAATTTGACTGCCACGCGGCATAGCTGAGAACCAGCGCGGGCGCAGCTCCGGCTTTATCGTCATTCTCGGTGAGCGGACGTCCGGCATACGCGGCCACGCCCAGCATGGTGAAGTAGTTTCCAGAGACGAATTCCGAACGCAGAGGCTGGGCAGACGACGTGCCCCAGCGGAGAGATAACGAAGATCCTCCGGCCTCAACGGCGGCGAGCTGTTCGAACTCGGGCGAAGATTGCTTCAAGTTGAGGTAAAGATCGTAGGGGAAGAGATCGAAGTCGCCGTCGTCCCTTTCAAATCCTGCGCCGTAGTAGCAGCAAGTGGACTGGTCGCCGACACGGTAAAGGTGCGAGGGATCGGCCACGGGGAGCGAGCGCTCGAGGACCGCCTGAATCAGTGTGAAGATGGCAGTAGTGGCGCCGATGCCGAGCGCCAGCGTGATGACTGCGGTTAGCGTGAAGCCGGGCGATTTGCGTAGTTGGCGCAGGCCGTAGCGAACGTCCTGGAAGATGGACTCGACCCAAAGTGTGCCGCGCCGCTCGCGGCAGTCTTCTTTGATCTGGTCGATGCCGCCGAACTCGATGCGGGTGAGGCGGCGGGCTTCGGTTTCGGAAATGCCGGAGCGGACTTTGTCGGCGACCTGCGCGTCGAAGTGGAAGCGCAGTTCCTTGTCCAGATCGATGTCCATTCGTTTGCGGGCGAATAGTCTCTGCAGCCAGCTCATGCGATACCCTCCAACGAATCGGTCTTCGGTCTACATACCTGCGGCTTCTACATATACATCTCGGATATGTAGAAGGTCAAGGCGTGCCGCATAAGGATGGTTGCAGGGCGACAGGAATGAGGAGATCAGCTGTGTGTGCTGATCCCATTGTGAGCCGGACTCATCACCTTTCTTCGAAGCCGGCCGAAATTGCTGGTCCTAAATTACACAACGAAAAGTCACAAGGCGTAGGTGGAGTTGGTATACCAGCGCAGGACGCGGAGAGCGCGCAGGGTGTTCCAGCGGCTGGCACGCGCGACGGCGGTCTCCATCTGCAAAGGGATGTATTCGGGATGGAGAAGATTGAGCGGCCAGCGGCCATTCTGGTGGCGGCGCGCGATCACGACCTGGATGGCTTCGTACATCCGGTCATCGGGTTTGATGCCGTCATTGCGGAAGTAGTCGAGCCCGCGCAGGACGTCATAGTGCCAGTGGGTCGGGTACGTGAACCGCTGCCAACGTTTGTCGATGACGTCTCCAGTGCGAAGGGAGCGGAACAGGCGGCGTTCAAGTAAATAGTTTTCGGCGCGCTTGCGGGCTTTGGTGATGGCTGCGGATTTGCGTCCTGCGCGCTCGAAGTCGAGCAGACCTTCAAGCACGCAGATGGTGGTGTGGAAGGACGAGCGGCGGCTCTTGGGGGCTTCGCAGTTCCAGCCACCGTCTTCGAGCTGTTCGTCGAGGAGTTGCCGTGCGAGTGCGTCGTTGGGTTCCTTGAAATACGCACCAAAGCCGAGGATTCTGCCGTTGATGCAGGGCTCGGTTTCTCCGCTGAAGTAGGGGCGGTTGTTGAGTGGCTTGAAAACGAGATGCTTGTCGATGCGGTCGATCATTTTGCGCGCCTGCTTGCTGGCGGGATCCAGGCCGAGGTCTTTGAGGACGGTGAGGCTCCAGAGGGTGACCAGGTCCCATTGGCCGCCGGGCCAGCTTCCGTCAGGAGATTGCCGAGCGAGAAGTTCGGCTCCCCAGCCTTCGGTAGCGACGCGGGATCGCTCGGCGGCAATTAGGTCAGGAGATGCGTCGGTAAGGTCGCGCATGACCTGCCAGCGGATGGCGGGATCAGCATCGAGGAGCCAGCGGATATGCGCGGGACGGGGTGCGTAATCGTGGCTCATGAGTTTTTATAGCATGGGGTTTTTGAGGCCGGATGCATCGGCAGGGCGGGAGAATCGAGTGAGCGAATGTTATCGCATGATGAATGGACCACGATGGACTCCAGCGGGGCGGCCCATATGTTTCGCATTACGAAACTCCGCGCTGGATGGGGTCACGGGCACACGGCAATGAATGGGGATGCATGGACGTCCTGACAGAAATGGTACGGCGGGCCGGTTCGGGCTTTATTCGAAATTGCCTATTTAGTAACCTGTAGAGGATGGCCAGATCAGCGGCCCAAGACCCATGAAGGAGAAGATTCTGATGGCAGATACCCCGAAAAAACCGTCGACACGCAAGAAGTCCAGCGCGTCTGTTGCGGCAACCAAAGAGATCGCACCCAAACGGAAAGCCAGCGCCAAGGTGACCGCAATCAGCGTTTCGCACGAAGAGATCGCGCGGCTTGCGCACCAGTATTGGACGGAGCGCGGCGGCCAGCACGGCAACGACGCAGCGGACTGGCTGCGCGCAGAGCAGGAGCTACGCGGCAAGGCATCGTAAGGAAGAGACCAGGACGTCGATTCCGCAGGGGACTGGAAGTTATTCCGTTTTCATTTTTTACCGGCTTCCATACGCAATCCGGCCCTCGCTTATCGTCCAGCGAACCTTTCCTTGCATTGACCAGCCGTCGAATGGAGTGTTGTGCGCCTTGGACCGCGTGTCTTTGGCGTGATACGTCCATTCGGCTTTCGGATCGAAGACTACCACGTCGGCGAAGCTGCCGAGGGCGAGGGTGCCGCGGCCTTTGAGGCCGAGCAGTGCGGCGGGCTGTGCGCTAAGCAGGCTTAGGACGCGGCCGAGGGGCAGCTTCCACTCCTTGTGCAGCCAGCGCAGGCAGAGGCCGAGTGCTGTCTCAAGGCCGGTGATGCCGTTGGGGGCGTTTTCGAACTCCACTTCCTTCTCATGCGTCGCATGCGGCGCGTGATCGGTGGCGATGGCGTCGACAACGCCGTCGAGGATGGCCTCGATCATGGCGTCGCGGTCGGCGGCTGAGCGCAGTGGCGGATTCATCTTGGCGTTGGTGTTGTAGTGGCCGACATAATCCTCGGTGAGCAGGAAGTGATGGGGCGCGACTTCGCAGGTAACGCGGAGTCCGTTGCGGCGCGCCTGCCGCACAGCAGCGATAGCGGCGGCTGTAGACGTGTGCGCAACGTGGAGATGCACGCGGGAATCCTTGAGCTCGGTGACGAGGCGGATGTCGCGCTCGACCAGGGAGCTTTCAGCTTCAGGCGGCATGCCGCGCAGGCCGAGTTTGAATGCGGTGGGGCCGGCATTCATGCTGGCGCCCTGCGTTATGCGCGTGTCTTCGGCATGCTGGATGACGCTCAGGCCCACGCGAGCAGCAGCGGCGAGGGTCTCGCGCATCACGCTGTCTTTGAGGATCGGGTGACCGTCGTCGGTGATGGCGACGGCGCCAGCTGACTTGAGCGCGGCGAAGTCGTTGAGTGTTTCGCCTTTGGAACCGCGCGTGGCAGCGCCGATGGGGAAGACGCGGACGGAGGCACCGCGCTCTGGTGCGAGCATCCACCGCGTGATTTCAGCCGAGTCGTTGACGGGCGTGGTGTTGGGCATGGCGGCGACGGCGGTGAATCCGCCTGCGGCTGCTGCGGCGGTGCCGGTGGCGATGGTTTCCTTGTAGGCCTGGCCGGGTTCGCGGAGATGGACATGGATATCGATGAGGCCGGGAGCTACGGTGAGGCCGGCGGCATCGAGCACTTCCGCACCGTTGGCAAGCTTGAGTTTTCCGGGACCGGCGATTTCGGCGACGCGGCCGTCTTTGAGCAGGATATCTTTGGGGGCGTCGACTCCGGCGCCGGGATCGATGAGGTGTCCGTTGCGAATTATCAGAGAGCTCATGCGCGGCCTTCTTCCTTACTCGCTGTCTGTTAACGCGCGTTCGACGACGGCCATGCGGATGGCTACGCCGTGGCGGACTTGCTCGAGGATGGCGGACTGGGCGCCGTCGGCTACGCCGGCGGTGAGTTCGAGGCCGCGAATGATGGGGCCGGGATGCAGGACCACGGCTTCCGGGGCGTGTGCAGCGAGGCGCTGGCCGGTGAGCTGGTAGGCGTCCTTATATTGAGCGAGGTCGAGTTGCAGACCCGCGAGGCGTTCGGCCTGAATGCGGAGCATCATGACCACCTGCGATTGACGCAACGCGGCTTCGAAGTCACGTTCGACGGAAATTCCGGGGCCGGCGTTGGCGGCGGAATCGGGCAGTAACTGCGGCGGTCCGCAGAGGATGACGCGTGCACCGAGGCGCGGCAGCAGCAGCATGTTGGAGCGCGCCACGCGGCTGTGGAGGATGTCGCCGACGATGGTGACAGTGACGCCGCTGAGCGTGTCGGCGGTGAGGGTTTCAACCCCGAAGCGATGATGCGCGAGGATGGTGCGGAGATCGAGCAGCGCCTGCGTGGGATGCTCGTGCATGCCATCGCCGGCGTTGAGGACGGGCAGCCGGGTTGCTTCTTCCAGCAGCCACGCCGCGCCGGAGGAGTTGTGGCGGAGGATGATGGCTTCCGCGCCCAGGGCGCGCAGCGTGAGGCCGGTGTCTTTGAGGGTCTCGCCTTTTTCGATGCTGGAAGAGAGACTCGAAACGAGCGTGGTGTCGGCGCCGAGGCTCTTGGCGGCGAGTTCGAAGCTGGTGCGGGTGCGCGTCGAGGATTCGTAGAACAAGAGTGCGATGCGGCGCTTGAGCAGGATGCGGTCGCGGATCAGCGGATCGAGATTTTCGAGCACGGTCGCGCGGAAGAGCAGGTGGCTTACGTCATCGATGCTGAGGTCGCTGACGGAAAGCAGCGAACCGGGATTGTAGGGAAACGGAGATGCCGGCGGTTGAGGTGTGGCGAGCTGGCGGCGGGCGGGTGGCGTTGGTGCGATAGCAGTCATAATCAAGTTCACAGTTCTCAGCTTGTCAGTTTTCACTCTCGGCTTTCAGTTTGAATGGCGTTTTGCGCTGCCGCCAAAAATCTGACAACTGAAGCCTGAAGCTGATGACTATTGCAATTAGTCCACCCGCTCGACCAGCAACACCTGCTCGTCGTTATCGACCTCGTGGAACTTGACTTCAATGATTTCGCGGCTGCTGGTGGGGACGTGGCGGCCGACATAGGTTGCTTCGATAGGCAGCTCGCGATGTCCGCGATCGATGAGGACCGCAAGCTGCACGCGTCGCGGACGGCCGTGATCGAAGAGCGCATCGAGGGCGGCGCGAATGGTGCGGCCCGTATACAGCACGTCGTCGCAGAGCACGACGTCGCGGCCTTCAACCTCGCAGCCGAGAGCGCCGGGCGTTACGACAGGGCGCACATCGGCGGTGGTGAGATCGTCGCGATAAAACTGGATGTCGAGCGTGCCGGTGTCGACGGGGCGCTTCTCAATCCCGGCGATCAGCTTGCCCAGGCGCTCGGCCAGGGGCACGCCGCGCCGCTTGATGCCGATCAGGGTCAGATCTTCGCTGCCGTTGCTCTTCTCCACGATCTCGTGGGCGAGGCGCACCAGTGTGCGCTCAACCTCCGAGGCGGACATCAGCCTGCCCTTCACGCGCAGGGCGGCTGCGTTTGTTTTTTCGGTCATAAGCACTCTCGAAACCGCGGTTCAAGAAACTCGAGATCGTTGAGCCGGAACACTCAGGGGTGTGGAACCGTCATGGAGGAGCCACCGTGCAGAGCGCAGCCCATAGACGATTTCTTTAGTTTCACCTTTATCCCTCGCCGGATGATAGAAGGCTTGAGGCTTATGGGGCAAGTTGTGGAGAAGTGGACGATGGCAGGGGACGGTTCCCTAGTTGCTGCGCCGTTCTACTCTTGCGTCCTGGGAGAGTCGGGAAAGAACGCAAGACAGGCTCCGCAAGCGTCGGCCAACCTGCGGAATGTTGCTGAAGTAAGGGCCGGTTGGTTCGTTACCAGCCGCAATGGACCACCCTCAGGCAAACCTTCTGGATTACCCTTTGGGGAGAGCCATGGCACTTGCATCCTCTCTCGTTTGCGAGGGCCAGCGTAATCTCGCCACAGTGCCTTCGCCCACCTTGCTGCGAATGCTGACGCTGCCGCCATCGCGGTCCAGAATATTCTTGACCACCCACAGACCCAGACCTGTACCGACATCTTTCTTCGTGGTGAAAAATGGCTCGAAAACTCTTGCCCGGTGCTCTCTCGACATTCCGCTGCCATTGTCCGCAATAACAAACTGAACCGCCGAGGCTCCGGAATATTCCAAGGGCTTGGCGCGCAGGTGCAGCTTGCCATTGAATTCGAGCGCGTCCAATGCATTTCCCACAAGATTGCCGATCACTTGACGAACCTCTCCAGTTCTCGCCGTCACTAACATCTCTGGTGCGTAGCGCCGGACCACTTGAATATTCTTGTTCTTGAGCTTGTTGCGATTCAGCAAGAGCACTTCCTCGAAAAGCTGGCCGACAGATACAGGATTTCGCTCGTCTGCGCCGCGGACAAATGAAAGTGTCTGCTTGGCAATTTCAGACGCCCTCTGGAGTTCTTGTGACGCTTCAATGGCGAAATGATGAATGGCCAGCGGATCACGCTCCTGGCCGATCAAAAACAGAAAATTTGAAACTGCCTGCAATGGATTGTTCAGCTCGTGGGCGATGGTGGCAGCAAGCCGCCCCACCGATGCCAATCGCTGGGTTTGCAACCAAGTCCGTTCCTGCTGCTGGTGGTTGGAAATGTCCCGGAACACCATGACTGCCCCGATGACGTTTCCACCGGAGTCCCGAATCGGCGTTGCGCTGTCGCTAACCGGAATCTGGCTGCCATCGCGTCGCATCAGAACGGTATCCCTTGCAAGCCCGGCTTCTTTACCTGTTGCTAGAACCTGGCGTATCGGACTTCCGACGCTGACTCCTGTCTCCTGGTTGAGAATTCGAAAAATCTCCTCCGAGTCTTTTCCGTTTGCCTCCGATAGTTTCCACCCCGTGGCCCTTTCAGCCGCCGGGTTGATGAAGAGAACCTGCCCTTGCAGATCGGTCGAAATCACTGCGTCGCCAATGCAGCTCAAGGTCATCTCCAGCTTCCTGCGCTCGATCGCCACCCGTCGATTGAGCGCACCGGCAGACCCCGCAACAAAGGAGACGAGTATCCCCGCTAAAACGAAGGCAAATCCGTTCAGAACGTCCTTCGGGTGAGAAATTTGCCAGAGTCCCCCTGCCCGCCGAAGTGCAAGAACGCTCAGTACCAATGACTCGGCAGTTGCAAGGATTCCGACTTGAATGCCGCCAAACGTGGCCGCGCAAACGATGGAAAGTGCCAGCAACGGAGAAAACAGGGATGTGTCCAAAGGAAACATCGCATGCGTTACTGCAACGCTCCCGAGCGGAAGCGCAAGCGCCAAGCCATACCGCGTTACGATGCCTCGAGGTTTGTCAGGCCAGACAACTTTCTCGACGAATTCGAAAACGCCCGTCATGTGATCCTGACTTGAAGCGGATGTGAAATCGAACTAAGAGAGTGGAAAAACAGAAAATGCACCCCAAAATTACCAGGAGATGAATCAAGCATCTCCCCTCGGCAAATTTGGTGCTGTCTAATTTAAGCCAGTTTTAAGGATTTGTTTTGTCTCGGCCGTTTCGCGGGCACGCTAAGAATTCGTGGTCTTACCGCGTTATCGCCGGGCAGGTTGTCGTGGAGAATGATGTTCAGCAGCGTCTTGTTGACGCGAATGCGGCCGTTGTAGTCGATGAAGCCGAGCTTGCGGAAGCGATTCATGAAGAAGCTGACTCGAGACCGAGTCGAACCGATCATCTCTGCCAGGGTTTCCTGCGAAATCTTTGGAATTAGAGACTCTTGTTCACCGGGCTTGCCAAACTCCGCCATCAGCAGCAGAACCCTGGCGAGGCGCTTTTCGCTGGAGTTGAATAACTGGTCGACCAGGTCGGCTTGAGTACGTATACCCCGCATCAACAGGAACTTGACGAACAAATCGGAAAACTCATGCTCGCCGTGCATGGCGCGAACCATCTCACCGCGCTCGATTTTCGTTGCGGTGCAGGCTGTCAGGGCGGTGGCCGTGGTCAGGCGGTTTCCGCCAACCGAAGCAAGCGCCTCCTCGCCTATAAAATCGTGAGCGGCCAGCAGCGTGATGGTGGCTTCTTTTCCCTCTTTTGAGACAATCGTGATTTTTGCGCGACCCTTTCGAAGATAGTAGACGGAATCGGCGGCATCGCCCTGCGAGAAGAAGGCCTGTTTCGCTTTAAGCTCGACCGTTTTTCGACCAATTCCGGATGTCTCGAGAAAGGCTTCGAGATCGAACGCGGATAGAACCATTCCGTTCATTTGAAAGACCTTTCAGGTCGAATGACGATTGCGAAGGGGACGACGGACCTCTCTCCGAGATTGGATTTGTATCGGATACAGAGATATTTTTCCATGACCGCGAAGAGAAAACTGTATCGTTTTGCTCACCTATGTCGCTCATCGAGCATAAGGCGATGATGGTAGGTGGTCACCATCCGAAGTCGCCGGTGTGGACCCGAAACCGCGAAATTCGTCTAGACTTCAGGGCTCCGTTTGCGCCCTTGGATGCGTGCGCCGAGGGCGCCGCCCCCGACAGCAAACAGAACGAGAAACGCGCAGTTAAAGGCGATGGAAAGCGCCCAGATTCCCGCGTGCCCCTCCGGGGAAGCAAGCCACGCCTGCACGTGCGCAAACGATGCCTGAACCTGTGCCGCATCCGACCCGGACATGCCGGACATCGATTCCTGCGCTTTCTGCTCGAAGGTGGTCAGAAAGGCTGTATAGACCACGTCGATCTGTCCTGACTGGTGCAGAAACACGCGCTCCACGAACAGCCAGATTCCGCTGACGCCAAACATTAACCACGCCGCGATCAAACCGGTGACGAGGCCGATGCGCGCCCCGGCTCCGATGGTGATCCATGCCGGTCGCTGGCTGCGCATGTACACCACCACCGCCCAGGCTGCGGCTCCGGCCATCCAGAAGATGCCCAGCGCGCTCAATGGCGAAACTCCGGAAGAGAGTAGACCTGCCGGAACGGCCAGCGCCAGGGCCGCGCGCATGCCCGGCTTCCAGTCAATGGAACTGGCATCCCGCGCAGGCTCGGGCCACCGTTCCGTGGCCGGCGGAACGGCAATGTCGCCCTCAGCACTGTAAACAAGCTGAGGCAATCCGCAGGCAGGGCAATAGCAGCTCTCCGCCGGAACAGACTGATGGCAACGATTGCAGGTGATCTCCATCCTGTGACAAGCCTATCGCATTGGGCTTCAAGATTGGCGAATACGCATCGGAGGGACGCAGCGTGGAGGGGGTGGGTTCACACACCGGGACGCCTGATCAGAATCAGAATCAAACGCGAAACCGCCCGCCGGACGGGAGAACGGGTTCAGGATATCTTTTCGGTGTTCTCGCGGCGATTCGGCGCATGGGGCAAGAGGCGCACGTCGATCATTGAGGCGTGCCAGCGTCTATTGCATGCGCGGCAGCGAACCGGGTAGCGGAAAGTAAGCAGGCGAGGCACATCTTTAAAGCGAAAATGTGCTCGACGCAGACTGCTTGAACCGCATTCATGGCAATAAAGAGACACCTGAGCCTCCAGACTCAAAGCGTGACTCGGAGGAGATGATGCCAATTCAGTGTGACACAGGATGATCTCAAACTTGGTTAAAATGCGGGAGCCCGGAGATATCCTGGTCCACGGATTGGGAGTTTAAGCTTAAGAAACCGAACAGGTTACCGCGGGGAGGCGGACTGTCCCTGTTTCGTCAGCCACACTTCTACTGTATTCTCCGCTGCTTTCACGGCTTCTTCGAGCGAAAGATCGGTTGAGTCCAGCAGAAATGCATCCGGCGCAGGGCGCAAAGGGGAGTCGGCGCGATTGCGGTCACGCTCATCGCGAGCCCGAAGGTCGCGAATTACCTCTTCAGGCGGAGGCGCCGGCTTGGCGCTGGGGTGGCCGGTCTGACCAATCTGGTCGTACCGACGCATGCCTCGCACCTCGGGCGCGGCATCGAGGAAGATTTTCACTTCAGCATTGGGAAAGACTACGGTTCCAATGTCGCGCCCTTCCATTACCACGCCGCCCTGGGCGCCCATCTCCTGCTGGCGCTTCACCATGGCTGCACGGATCGGGGGAAACACGCTCACGCGCGATGCGGCATCGGTGACCGTTTGATTGCGGATCTGGCCGGTGACGTCCTCACCATCGAGCAGGACGCGATTTTCGTCCTCGCCGGGTTCGAGCTTTATCTCGGTATCGGCGGCCAACTGTTCCAGGGCAGACGCGTCGTCGAGAGGAACTTCGAGGCGCAGCGCCTTCAAGGCCAAGGCGCGATACATCGCGCCTGTCTCGCCGATGCGCCATGGCCGCCTGCGCGTGCTTGAGCCTCAGTTACATATTGTG
>CAWCVS010000010.1:0-296811 GCA_963799035.1 uncultured Acidobacteriaceae bacterium
TGGGCGGCGTGGGGCGGGCGAGAGCAGTGGATACAGCGAACGGCCCAGAGGGGGTGGGGGACTGTGTAGCAGCCTGAGACGAAGAAGCGGGTTTCGCGGCCGAGATTGGAAAGGGTGCTTCCTGAATTCGCGGCTGTCCGTCTCTGCCCGGCAAGATGTCTGGGGTTGCCGCGTTGCTTCGTTTCGCGGCGATGGCTGATTGCGAGGCGGATCTTCCTTGCGCAGCAGGGCTTCGGGACTGTCGTAGTTGGCGTAGCGAACCCTGGGCCGCAGCGGAGACAGCGGTCCCGGAGCCTCGATTTCGGCTACCTTCCGAGGGGCGCTGCTGACGGAGTCGTTCGGGTCTGGGCCAAGGGGATCAATCATGCTTCACCACTCTCTTCAATATAGGGGAAGGCGCGGGAAAGCCCAATTCTGAAAAACCGGGGCGCAATTCTCGTATGCTTTGGAGGCAGGAGCTGAATGTGAATCCGGTAATCGCACGTGGATTGAGGAGTTTGCAGCGCAACATCCTGGCGGGAATTATCACGGTGGGGCCGCTGTTTGTGACATGGCTGATCTTCAGCTTTGTGCTGGGCAGCCTGGCGAAGGCGGGATTGCCATTGGTGCAGCTGCTGGAAGCGATCTTTCCTGAGGATCGGCTGGCGCATCCCGTGATGCAGTCGGTTCTGGTGGTGGTGCTGACGCTGGTGGTGCTGTATGCGCTGGGGCGGGTGACATCGCTGGTGATTGGGCGGCAGGCGTTCGGCCTGTTTGAGTCGATGCTGGAGCGGCTGCCGTTTGTGGCCAAGGTGTATTCGTCGGTGCGGCAACTGCTGGACTCGATGATGGCGAAGAAGGATACGAATCAGCGGGTGGTGCTGGTGGATTTTCCGATCGCAGGGCAGAAGAGCATCGGGTTTTTGACGCGGACGCTGGTGGACTCGAACACCGGCGAAGAACTGGCGGCGGTGCTGCTGCCGAATGCGATCAACCCGACGTCGGCGTTTTCGCAGTTGCTTCCGCTAAGCCGGGTGACAATGACGGATCTGACGATGGAGCAGGCGATGAGCATGCTGATGACGGGAGGGGCGGTAGCGCCGGACAGCATTGCTTTTTCGAAGCAGGAAGAACCGGTGACGCAGGGTGGGTAATCGGTTTGTGAGCGGGATCATCAAGGCGTTGAAATTCCTCGTGCCGTTCCTCGGGGTTCGTCCACACATCCTCCTCATGTGAGATACGCAACCGAGTGGTTGCACGAAGTTACGAAATTATGAAAGCGGAAATTTTAATTTGATACGAAAAAAGCGGAGATCCCCCACTGGCTAACGACACGTCCGCGCAGGTGGTCATTGGCCAACAACGCCATGTTTGAAAGGGGACGACTCGACCACCGTGAGCTCACCTCGGTCTCACAGCCCGCTCCGGACGCATTCCATGCTATGCTCGCCGCGAGTCTTCGGGGCACGTGGAATCGTGGTGCATGGACTCAACGCGCGGCGCACAGCTTTTATCGCAGTCATGATCATTCTCGGAACTTGCGGGGCAGGCGGGCAAACCCCGCCTTTGCGAGATCCATCCGTTGCGCAAAAGCTACCGGCGCCGCTGAGCGCTACCTATTCCGTCGTGCGGGAAGGCCTCTTGAGCATTGACGTCATCGTGAGAGATGCGCGCAGGGAACCCGGTTTCGGACCTCGCGCCTGGGGACTTCACTCTTCTCGACAACGGGCACGCGGCACGGATTACCGAACCTTCTACAACGCCCTGGCGGCGCCTGAACCAGCACCCGAACTGATCTTCGTCCTCGACGCGGTCAATCTCTCGCCGCCGCAGCTCACGCAAACCGAAAGCGCGATTGTTCAATTCCTGAGCCGCAATAGCGGACACCTGGAAATCCCGTGTTTTCTCTATCGACTCACGCACGACGGGCTGTTTTCCTCATTGAGGCCCGTGACGGGACGGGGGCTCTTCTGGTCAAAGAACTGCAACAGAAGGAGACCTCAATTGGCCCGTGTGGAGATCGGGTCGAAATGATGGGCCCGAATTTGCTGTGCGCATGGGTGAACATCTCGCAGCCGAATGAGCTCTCTATACGCGCCCTGGGCTCGATTGCCATTGCCCAGAGAGACGTCCCCGGCCACAAAGTCGTGGTGTGGATCGGTCAGGGTTGGCCTGTGAATGGCGGCGACGTCGGCTTCGACGAGGCAACGGAATTGTCCACAAGGCTGCGGGAAGCGCGCATCACGCTGGACAGCATTAACGTGTGGCCGAATCTTTTCCATCATTCAATCCTCACGACTACCTCGAAGCGCCCCGGTCGCAAAAGGACATGCAACCGTCCCGACTGGCACTGCAGGTGATCGCGACGCATACAGGAGGCCTGGTGCTGGACTCGTCGGGCGAGCTGAATCGAGACTTGAATAGCGATCTGGATCGAGATATCAAGCGATGTGCCCAAGAGGTGCGCAGCTTCTACAACCTCACCTTCAATCCTCCGCACACCGATACTGGATGGACGAGTATCACGATCTTCGTGTGCAGGTGGCTCGTCCTGCCCTGACAGTGCAAGCTGCCACGGGCTACTACAACGAGCCAGTGTATTTCGACAATCGTCGGCGGGGATAGAAAAGGTCACCGTCGCACAGCTTGAAGAACTGGTGGATGCGCAGACCGACCTGCAGCGAAAGCTGGCGAATCTCGAACTCACTGAACGGCTGAGCACGCCCCGGCTCGATGCACTGTTGAACAAGATCCACAGCGAACGGGAACGTCAGCCCCTCACGGCGGACGCCGATCTGTCAATTGCGCTGGCGCCCCCGCCCGACGATATTGTGGTTCGCGCGCCGCCTCCGATGGAGGAGCAGCGCGCCATTCTGCAGCGTACATTCGACTACCTGAAAAAATGCCATTCCCAAACTTCCGGACTTTTATGCCTTGAGAGACACGGTGCGCTTCGAAGAGCCCCTCGTGAGCGCCCCGAAGGAGAGCTGGAAGATGCCGCACCAGGACCAGACTCTTCACTTTGCCAGCGGGGAGCACGCTACGGTTCTCTATCGAAACGGCAACGAGGTGGTGGAGAAAAAGAAGAAGCTTGGCAAAGGCCGCGCTGGCCGCCGCCGCCGCTCGCCCGCTAAAAAAAAAAAAAAAAAAAAAAAAAAAAGTGGCTCGGGCTCAGGGCCGCCGCTTCCAGTCCAAGCACCCTGAGTTGGAAGCGCGGGAACGCGGCAAGGACGGAGCTCTGGCGGGCCCTGGAGAGTCGCCAGCAAGAATGGCCGCGCCCGAGCTCACGTATTGCTGCCTTCCGGAGGGTAACGGGACCACTCTCTACCGAAACAAGGCCGACACCTACGGCGAATTCTCGGTCAACCCCGACAGCGGGGCCATCATGCGCATCGTGATCAATGCGGATCTCGACGAAGAACGGGACCCTGACGTGCCCCTCATCCGGTCGCAAATCATGGTGGAGTACGGTCCGGTGGAACTGGGTGGCAAGACCAATATCTGTCCCCAGCGGAGCGTAGAGGTCTCCCGCGGCCGCACCGAACGCGAACTCCACGAGTGGGGCATGGTCTTCAGCCTGTATAGCTACTTCGAAACGATGATCAACGACGTGACCTTCGGCGGGTATCACAAGTTCGGCTCGGAAGCCCGCATTCTGGCGGGATTTGACGAAACTGATGAGACAAAAACTCCCGCACCTCCCAAAGCACGCACATTGATTCCCATGTGCTTCTTTCTGCCGAGTGCTAGAGGCGCTTGATGAAGGCGAGGGCTTGGTGCAGATCTGGGAACAGGGCTTCGTCGGCTTTGAATTCGCGGGAGTGGACGCAGCGACGGAAGCCCGCATCCTCACGGGATGCTTCAGGTGCAGCATCTCGTGGTAGAGCAGGTATTCGATCGCGTAGCGCGGGCTCGAAGGGCGGTCAAAGACGCGGCTGACCACAATCGTGTTGTGCGCGGCGTCGTAGTGGCCGAGGGAGTGCTTGGCCATGCCTTCGCTCCAGGTGAGTTCGGGGCGGCCGAGAAGTCCGCCGAAGAAGCGCGGATTGAGGGAGTCGAAGACTTCTTCAAGATTGTAGAAGCGGCCCTGCGGGCCGGAGTAGCGTTTGCTGCCGCGGGCGTGGCGAATGAGTTCGGTCTGGCGCGTGACCACGGCGCTGGTGGTGAAGCGCTTGAAGCGCGCGTTATGCACGGGGTCGATCGGTTTTTTGGGAATAGAGTTTGGAGAGCAGAATGTGCGCAATGGCGCGAATGACGCTTTCGGGTGCGCCTTCCAACAGGTCGGAGAGGCTCACGAAGATTTTGCCTTCGCGCAGACGGATGGTGGTGTTCAGCGAAGTGAAGCGGCGGAAGCGAACCGCAAAGGGAGGCATCGGCGCTCGTGGACGCAGGGCACGATATTCCTCCTGAAAGATAGGGATAAGATCGGCAGCCACCAAAATTGAAATTAGCATATTGGGGTCGGGAAAGAGTGGACAGTGCACGGTGGGCAGTGAACAGTAACTGGACATGAACGACTGTTGAACAGTGAGCAGTGTGACTTTGTGAAGGTACGTTTACTGCTGCTGTGGTTTCGGTTCGGCGCGTTCCTGGCCTCTTTCGTCCTTGTGGAGGGCAAAGTAGTCGGTTTGTTCGCGCAGAAGGCGCTGAGCCTGATCGGTCAGATCTTCGCCGGCTTCGATGGCTTCTTTGCGGGAGAGATCGAATGGCTCCTCGCCCGCAAGCGCTTTAAGTGTAGTGAGCCAGTGTTGCGACTCATCGGCCAGTGGCTTGAGCGCTCCACGAATATCGGCGTGCCGGTCGGAGTACTCATCGAGGTTGGAGCCGAGCTCGTCCATAAGGTCGGCGACATCCTGCAATTCATTGTCAAGGCGCTTGGCGCGTGCTTCGGACTTGGCGCGATTGGTGAGGCTTTTGACGGCGTTGACGTGATCATTGAGAATTCCGTGTAGAGCTTGATACGCTCGTTGGGCTCGATTCCGGCTTCGCGGATTTTTTCGACCTGGGCTTCGGTCAGAGCATCGCGTTTCTCCGTTGTGCGGTGGCCAAGGAAGGAGCGACTATGCCTAAGCAGAGAAGAGTCAGCGGGAAAAGGAAATGAAGCGGGACGCATGGCGAATGCACCTGCATCTCATTGAATCACAAGAGAGCAACAGGCGAGAAGCGCGCGATGAAGAAGGCGCACACGTCGATGAAAGGGAATGAAAAGGAAACTGATGCGAAGGGGTCTATTTGCGGAAGACTTCGAGCATCGTTTCGTCCTGCGCCTTGTTCACCTGTGCAAGGGTGGCCGCAACGAGGGGACGATCTTCAGAGCTGCTGTTGTGAAGCATCTCATTGAGGCGAAACGCCGTGTGCCGGAGCAGGATCTGGGCATTCTTCAGGCGCTTGTCGTTTTCGCCGACGCTGAGGTGCATTTTATGAGTCAGCGTCTGGATCTCTTTGAGGAGAGAGCTCGCCTTGTCGACATCGCCGGCGGCATATTGCTTGAGGCTGAATTCCGTCATCTGATGAATGAGTTCGGCGTAAAGGAAGCATTGCTCGCGCGGCTGGGCCTGGGGGATCCGGGCCTCGAGGGCGGTAATGCTGTCCTGATCGATGACCTTATCGTCGGGGACGAGGCAAACGCGGGTATGGGAGCGCTGCGAGAGCGAAAGGTGGTCGTCCAGGTCTTGGTACCGCATGAGGAACCTCCGCTGAAGCGGAATTAAAACAAAAACCAAAGGTCCCGTGCTGTGCCGTTGTGCACACTTGTCGGTATTCTGCAGAAAATACAGCTCGGAAGCCCTTGTCCTTACTACTTCAAAACCGGTGCCAGCTTTTCCCAAGACAGCCAATCGCCTTACAGTTAAGCGACTATAGGAGCATTTTCGGAGAACGCGCAAGTGAAAAGACCGTCACAGGGGTAACTTTAATTCGAAGCGATCAAATAAATGTCACGGTCTTGTCTTTTGAATGTCCGCGCGTCTATTTTTTTTCGAGTACCTGGAGTCGCTGGCGCGCTTGCCATTCCTGATCTGGGAACTTGCCGCCGGACGAATCCAAAAAGTGGTGATAGTAAGTGATCGCCGCGTTGCGGTCGTTCAATGAGTCATAGGATGTGGCCCAAAGAAAGTAGGTTGCAGGTACATCCGGGAGAAATCTTGAGCGCATGGTGAGCGCATGCACTGCGAGCGCAGGCTGATGAAGTTTGGAAGCGGCGAAGGCAATTCCGCTCCAGGCATCGGCGTCGGCGGAGTCGAGTTTGGTGGCTTTGTCGAAGGACGCTAAGGCTTCAGCGAAGTGCTGTTGACGAATCAGATTCTGCCCGCGGGCGACGAGCAGTTCGATATCATCGGGCGACTTGGCCAGGAGAGCGAAGTAAAGCTTGTTGGAAGCTCCGAACTCACCCGCCTGGGCGAGAACATCCGCAAGCATGCGGGTGATTGCCGGATCGAGGGGGTGAGCGGCATGGAGTTTCTGGAGCAGCGGCAGAGCGTCGGCGTCGTTCTGTGCGGCAAGGACCGTGGCGAGCTGCGCATTCAGAGCGGGATCGTCGGGGGATTGCTCGAGAGCCGTGCGGACAAACTTTTCTGCTTCGGGATAGTGCTTACTTTCGATGAGAACGTGGGCAAGGCCGGAGTTGGCGGCGACGGACTTTGGATCATTGGCGAGAACGCGGCGGTAGGCGGACTCTGCCGCATCGTGCTGACCGGAGGCTTCGGCGAGATCGGCGGCGAGCAAGGTATCGCTCGCGGTTTCCGGGGTGATTTTGAGAGCTTCGAGCAATTCGCTGGAGGCCAGTTCGGGTTTGCCTTCACCGTCGGGGCCGGGACTGTCAAGACGAGCGAGGGCGCGCCACGCGCGAGCTTTGAGGGCCGGACCTGCTTCGCCGGGATCGAGGGTCGTTGCGGCGAGCAGTTCGGTATGAGCTTCGTCGCGTTTGGCCTGGCGGGCGAGGAGCAGGCCAAGGGCGAGATGGGCTTCGAAGGAATTGGGGTTCGCGTCGATGGCGCGGTGGTAGAAGCCTGCGGCTTCGTCGAGATGATCCTGGTGGTCGGCGACGTATCCCGCGTCGAAGAGAGCGCGGGCATCGGTGGAGTGGGATGCGAGGTGGGCGTCGAGTTTGGTGGCGGCGGTTTTCCAGTCGGATTTTGCGATGGAGGCTTCGGCGTCGGCGAGTTCGGGGGAGACTTGTTGGGTCTGCGCGGTATCGGGCGCGGGTTGCGGATGCTCTTGTGCACGAGACGAGATGAAGAAGAAGGGCGAGCCAAAGAGAGCGCAGAGGAGAATGAATCGACGCACGCGAACCTCAATCCTTAGTTTATCGGGAGTGACGAAGATTAGACGTGGGCGTCAGCGAGGGCGGATGGACGCGGCGGACAAAGGGTCGAATTGGAGACCGTCGTTGCGGTCCCCTTGCGCGGTGGACATGTGGACTCTTTCCTTTTTTTGCCGTTTTTGAAGTAAAGTCCTGATAACAGGCGAGTTAAGTTCGGATGGGGCTATCGTAACTAGTTTGAAAGCAAATAAGTTAGGTCGCAAAGTCCTCAGGAATAAGGACTTGGCGATGGATTTCGATGATTTGCACCATTTCAGGGGCAGGATCGTCGTACATCGTGACACGTCGACCCAAAATCGGGCGCTCTGAGCGATTGCTCACTGGAACTCCCTGCGTTCTTGTCACTTTTGTTCATTGAGACAAGTGTAGAGAATTTGGAGAAATAACCTGCAAAATTGCGGGAAAAATATGTGCAGCGGAATGAGGCGCATGGGAGTGATTCTGCGAAGGCGGGGATTGACATGCGAATGAGGTGAACCCCTGCAGTGAGACAGGATTGGGGTGATCCCCTGCGAGTGAGACAGGTCGGTGCGCCGGAACGGGTGTGATTGCGGAATTTTCAGGCAGACGGAGTTGTGAAGAAGGGCAACCGCGGATCTTTCGACTCCACTTCGCTGCGCTCAAGATGACAACGGCTTCGGGGTTGAGAGCGACCGATTGCGCGGTTTGTGTCCTTTGCCGGGGACGAGAATGCTGGTTCGTGCGGCTCAGTGGGCGCACAAGGCGCTTCACAACGAAAAGAGAGACTCGGGCGGATGGGAGCACTAGACTGCTGAAGGTAAGTGCGGGAATCATTTTGGTGTCAGGACAGATGGATGAGCGTGGAGCGATTTGTTTTCGGGGAATTCGAGTTTGACTGCGGAACGCGGGTTCTGACGCACAAAGGACGCGTCGTGAAACTGCAGGCGCAGCCGGCGCAGCTTCTGTCGGTTCTGCTCGATCGAAACGGTCGTGTTGTTTCCCGGGAGGAGTTGAAGCAGGCTATCTGGGGCGAAGACACGTATGTCGATTTTGAGAAGGGGTTGAATTTTTGCATAGGGCAGGTTCGATCGGCTTTGCGGGATAGCGCGGCGCGGCCCGTGTATATTCGCACGCTTCCCAAGCAGGGGTACCAGTTCATCGCTCCCATGCAGAATGCTTCGATGCAGGCAGCTCCGTTGGCCGGAGAAAATCCTGCAAAGTTTGCGCGGGCGCGATGGTTTTCATTTGCGGGCGGCGGGGTTGCGCTCATCATTCTTGTTATCGCCGCGGTCATGTATCTGTCGGGAGCAAATATAGGAGGTGCTCCGAATCTTGCGGTGCTGCGGTTCGATGCCGAGTCGAGCGCGCCGTCGGCGCAAAAACTGGCCGACAACCTTACCGATGATGTGGTGGTCCAACTGGCGTCACGCAGCGGCGGCCATTATCGCGTCATCGGGAATGCGAGCATTCTGCGGGAGCCACGCGGGCAGCGAGACCTCGCCGCGATTGCTTCGACGCTTCATTGCAAGTACGCGGTGCTTGGCCAGGTTCGGGCCGATGGGGACAAGGTCCTGATTCTTGCTCACTTGATACGCCTGTCCGATCTCACCCATATTGAGGTCGTGCGCATGGAGCGGAATCTGGACGATCCGATGACGATTGAATCGGAGGCGGCCGCGCAAATAGTCGCGCGATTTGCCGCGAAGATGGCGGAACATCCGGAACGGGCCGCCTCATTTCCTTCTGCAGGACATTGATTCGGCGCGCCTAATCGCCTTTCCTGAATCTCATGCGCAACAGCACTCAACTGGGTTGATTCTGAATCGGGATTCGCCGATCGTTGGCTCCGGGGCAAATCCAATCAGAGGCTGCGCGCAATGTTTACACGACGTCGTTTTGTGCACTTCGCATCGGCTGCACTTTCTGCCAAAGTTTTCCCACGGACTAATTCTCTGCAGCAAGGATCGGACCGGCCGCAAACGGGAAATCCTGAAACTTTGTGGGATCGGTATCCGGCTTATGCGCCGGATCTGATCGAGAAGATCGTGACGGTTGCGCACTTCAGTCTCGACAAGGTTAAAGAAATTGTGGAACCGCACCCGCAACTCGTGAAAGCGGCAATCGACTGGGGGTTCGGCGATTGGGAGACGCCACTGGGCGCATCCTGCCATATGGGCAGGAAAGACATTGCCACGTATCTTCTTTCGAACGGAGCGACACCATCGCTTTTTTCAGCGGTGCTTTTTGGGGATCTGCCCCTGGTCAAGCAGATTGTGGAGCGCCATGCCGGGATCGAGCGAGTCGCTGGTCCTCACAGCATCAGCCTTTTAGCGCATGCGCGGATGGGTGGTGGCGGTGCAAAGGATGTTTATGACTATCTGCATTCGCTCGGCGATGCCGATATGGCGAGCCCCATGCCTCTGGCGGATAACGAGCGGAAAGATATCTGCGGCTCTTACCAAATTGGGGGCGACCCCTCGCATATCGTCGAGGTCACAGACGATATGCATGCTTACGCAAACAATCCGATGTATACCTACTCTCCGCAACTCAACTGGAAGAGGACCGGCACGATGGCAAGGCCGCTGTTTCACCTGGGAGGCATGGCGTTTTATCCCGCGGGCGCGCCCTCGATCCGAATCCGATTTGAGCAGCAGGGGCGCGCGATGGTGATGATGGTGATGGACGGTGGCGAGGTTCTGACGGCTTCGCGATCACTATCTGCTTAGAGAGGTTTGCGATTCCATGTTCGGCCTGGACTAGCAGTTTTGTTATTGGTGATTTGATCACCATCTCGGAAGGCGGCATTTTTCGATGCTAAGGACTTGAAAGGCAACTGCGGGTTCCTCGGCTTCGCTCGGAATGACATTCTCTTTCGGGGCGGCGCTGGTTTGCGGAGCGTCCCTGATTGAAAAGGGTGTTGATTCTAGTTGTGTATCGCTAGTCAAACGTTTGACCAGGGATGTCGGCGGATGATAGCGTGGGCGGCCTGGAGGGGATTTCTTATGAATCGCCGTCAATTCCTGGGCAGTTCCTTAGCCGCTACGGGCGGGGTCGTGCTGGCTGGAAACGGAATTCCTTCTGCGGCTGCGGGGACGATTGTTGCGACGAGCCAGGCAGGGACGCAGGTTCCTGGAGCAGTGGCAGAGGCGGAGATTGCAGGCGCGCGCTTTCCGGATGGATTTCTCTGGGGCACGGCTACTGCCGCTTTCCAGGTTGAGGGCGCTTGGAACGAGGATGGCAAGGGCGAGTCGATCTGGGATCGATTTACGCACACGCCGGGCAAGGTAAAGGGCGGAACAACAGCCGACGTCGCGTGCGATCAGTACCACCTCTATGCGCAGGACATGGCGCTGGCGAAACGCCTCAACCAGAAGAGCTATCGCTTCTCGATTTCGTGGCCGCGCATTCAGCCCACCGGAACCGGCGCGCCGAACATGAAAGGCATCGACCACTACAGCAAGTTCCTCGACACGATGCTGGAGCAAGGGCTGCGTCCGTTTTGCACGATCTATCACTGGGACTTGCCGCAGGCGCTGGAAGACAAGGGGGGCTGGCCCAACCGCGATCTGGCGGGATATTACGCCGACTATGCGGGCATTCTCGCCAAGCATTTTGGAGATCGCATTTCGATCTGGGCTCCGTTCAATATGCCATGGTCGGTCGCCTACATGGGATATGGCGTGGGCGCGCTTGCACCGTGCCGCGCGAACTTCGACGACTTTTTGAAGGCGGCGCACACGCTTGCGCTTGCGCAGGCGCAGGCACTTCGATCGATCAAGGCGGCATCTTCGAAGGCGACGGTGGGGAGTGCTTATGGCATGTGTCCCGGCATATCCGAAGACCGACTCTGAGGCAGATCGCGCCGCGGCGGCCCGCTATCACGCGATGAACAATGTGTTCTTCCTCGAAGCGGCGATGAAGGGCAGTTATCCGAAGGCGTTTGTGGGAGAGCCTCCGTATGAGCGGATGGGAGTGAAGCCAGGCGACGAGAAGATTATGCACGCGCCGCTGGACTGGGTTGGATTTCACTACTACACGCGGCGCATCGTTTCGGACGCGAGCCATGTGCAGGGATCTAGCGGCGGTGGTTTCAGCGGAACCGAGATCGAAGCGGATCCCGCAACAGGGCGCGATCCGTACACACGTTTCCGGGCGGAGATGCCCACGGAAGGGCCGCTCACCGAGTCGGGACTGGAAGTGTGGCCTCGCGGCATGTACGACCTGGTGACGCAGATCTCACGCGAGTACGACCACCCCATCATCGAGATCACCGAGAGCGGCTGCGGCTATCTCGATGCTCCGTACGCGAAAGGAGAATGGCCGCGTACCCGACACGCGCCGCATCGAGTGGTTTCGCCAGGAGCTGGCCGAGCTGGCGCGAGCGATAGCCGATGGAGCCCGCGTGCGTTCATTTCACGCATGGAGCCTGATCGACAACTTTGAATGGGGGAACGGCCACACCGAGCGCTACGGACTCATTTACGTGGATTATCGCGACCAGAAGCGGACGGTGAAGGATTCGGGGCTGTGGTATGGGCGGGTGGCGGCGACGAACCGGCTCGTATGAATGCGCTTAGGGTCGTCCAGGGCGTGCATCCGGGGTGAGCGGATGGCGCATCGAAATTGCCTGGAGCGTGAAACCATGGCGAATGAAACGAATATGAATATCCCCGACCGTCCGGATCCAACCCCTATGGACAAACGAATCAATCCAGTGCCCACGGAGAAGGAAAGGGCGGAGCGGGAGGCGGACAAGCTGGCTCACAAGGGCGCTGAACGTGAGCATGAGTTCGATGACCAACAGAAGCCGTTTACCAAGTAGTGTCAGCCCCAGCGCGATACCGGCGGGTAGACATGGTTACCCGCCGGTTCGCCAGCCCGGGCGAAATCACAAAACGCCTGGCAATAAATTGATTTGTAAGCTCGGTCTGTGGTTTGGCTTGCGGCGATTGCTAACACCTTCAGGGCATGCTTCAACACAAAAGTCTCATGTCCCTAAGTAACTCTCGCACATGGGGTAGTAACTCCCAAAATTCCACTTTCGTGATTCCGCAATCACCGACGGGCGAAGCATCTGAGGGTGATTCTAGGGCATCCTTGTATTCAACACACATGCTGGGTGCAGCAAGACCCGGCAAATTCCCAGAACACCAGGTGACAATATGCTCTCCACCGCTTCAAAACGACCTAGCGATGTTGCATCGTACCTGATGCTCCAACACTTCCCGTTGAGTAGCGCTTATCTTTGCCAGGATTGCAACTCGATCGGCAACAATGCAAATCAATGTCCGGCGTGTGCGTCCGAGGTTCTCATGGGCCTCGCGGCAGTGCTCGACCGGAACGACAACACGATTGCAACGCGGTATGCCTCTTTGCCGGCTCTTGCTGTGGCCTCGGCCCACGCGGGATCGGCTTTAGCTGCCTAGGATCTCTGGCTGCGCTCAAGCGCAGCGTTTCTCTTGTGTATGCGCGCCCGGTTCCGGACTGATTGAATGTTGGGGCTTTCCGGAGTTTCAAAACAGGGCGCGACTACTTCCTTCTTTTTCAGGCAGTTCCTTACGGGGACACCAAAACGACTTGTTCCGCGCTCAGGGGTTGGGGCGAAGGGCGAAGTTGTGCGGGCATTTATAATGAAGAATGGCTGGTTGCGCCCTGAGCCTCTCTGAGGCCTCAGTGGCGCGGCCGGAATAATCCTTCATCCCGGTGTCTTCCCATTGACTTCATCGAACGACGCGATCGTCATCCGCGGCGCGCGGACCCACAATCTGAAGAATATCTCCTGCGAAATTCCTCACGGCAAGCTGACGGTGGTCAGCGGCGTGTCGGGATCGGGCAAGAGCTCGCTCGCCTTTGACACGATCTATGCCGAGGGGCAGCGGCGCTATGTCGAGTCGTTGTCGGCTTATGCGCGGCAGTTTCTGGAGCGCATCGAAAAGCCGGACGTGGACGAGATCGACGGGCTGGCTCCGGCGATTGCGATCAAGCAGAAGAACACGACGAGAAATCCGCGGTCGACGGTGGCGACGGCTACAGAGATCTACGACTATCTGCGGCTGCTGTATGCGCGCTGCGGGGAGGTGCATTGCATCTACTGCGACGGGCTGGTGAAGCGCAACTCGATCGACGAGGTTGCGGAGGCCGTGCTGGCGCTGGGCGAGGGAACGCGGCTGAATGCGCTGTTTCCGGTGAAGCATGAGGCGCCTGCTGCAGAGGCTGCGAAGCCGGCGAAGCGGAGCGCGAAAGGCGGCAAGGCGGGCGGGAAGGCTGCCGCGAGCGCTGCGGTGCTGGAGCCGATGAGCGAGGGGCTGAAGGCGCGGCTGATGGAGTTGCGCGGATCGGGATTTAACCGGCTTTACCAGGATGGACAGATTTACGAGTTTTCTACGCCGGAGTCGCTGATCGATGTGGATTTTTCAGCTCCGGTGTTTGTGCTGCTGGACCGGATTGTGGTCAGCGCCGACAATCGCGCGCGCATTGTGGATGCGGCGGAGATCGCGTATCGCGAAGCGGGCGAGGTGATCTTCGAAACGGTGCCACGCGAAGAGAGCGCGGAGCGTCAGCGGCTCAGGTTTTCAGGGGAGTACGAGTGCAAAACTGCCATCGGCCGGGGAAGGAGCCGGAGCCGCGGCTGTTCAGCTTCAACAATCCGTTTGGCGCGTGTCCGCGGTGCCAGGGATTTGGGAACACGGTTGATTACGATTTGAACCTGGTGATTCCGGACAAGGGGCTGAGCCTCAACGATGGCGCGATCGATCCGTGGAACCGGCCGAAGTATCGGTCGTGGTTTACGGAGATGAAGAAGCAGGCGGCGGCGCTGGGGGTTCCGCTGGACGTGCCGTGGCGCGAGATGAGCGAGGCGGCGCGCGAGATTGTGCTGCGCGGTAAAGGCGGCTTCGAGGGCGTGCACGGATTCTTTGCGCAGATGGAGCAGAAGAAGTACAAGCTGCATGTGCGCGTGATGCTGAGCAAGTATCGCGGGTATGCGGAGTGTCCGGAGTGCCGTGGCCAGCGGTTGCGTGCCGAGGCGCGCGCAGTGCGGATTAATGGACTGAATATCTGCCAGAGCTGCGGCGCTGACGATTGCGAAGGCGAAGGATTTTTTGCCGGGCTGAAGCTGACGCCGATGCAGGAGGAGATTGCAGGGCCGATTCTGGAAGAGGTGCAGCAGCGGTTGAGTTTTCTGGATGCGGTGGGGCTGGAATACTTGACGCTGGACCGGCTGGCTTCGACGTTGTCGGGCGGCGAGGCGCAGCGGATTCAACTGGCGACTTCGCTGGGTTCGCAGCTGGTTGGGACGTTGTATGTGCTGGATGAGCCTTCGATTGGGTTGCACACGCGGGACACGGCGCGGCTGATTCGCATCCTGAAAAAGCTGCGCGACCTGGGGAACACGATCGTGGTGGTGGAGCACGATGCGGATGTGCTGCGGTCGGCGGATCATTTGCTGGACCTGGGGCCGGGTGCGGGCGAGTTTGGCGGCAAGCTGCTGGCGGAGGGCGTGCTCGCGGAGATCGAGGCGAATCCGAATTCGCTGACGGGGAAGTATCTTTCCGGGAAGATTGCGATTCCGGTGCCAACGCGGCGACGTGCGCCGGGGCGCGAGAAGCTGGTGCTGAAGGGCGCGGTAGGCGAACAATCTGCACGGGCTGAACGTGGAGATTCCGCTGGGCATGCTGGTGGCGATTACGGGTGTTTCGGGATCGGGGAAGTCGACGCTGGTGCACCAGGTGTTGTATCGCGCAGTGGCGCGCGCGCTGGGGCAGACGGATGGCGGCGATCCCTCGGGAGTATTTCGTTCCTTGACTGGCGTTGAACGGTTGAACGACGTGGTGCTGGTGGATCAGACGCCGATTGGGCGCACGCCTCGCTCGAATCCGATTACGTACATCAAGGGATTTGACCTGGTGCGCGAGTTGTTTGCGGCGCAGCCGGATGCCAAGAAACTGTCGCTGACGCCGGGGCATTTCTCGTTCAACGTGCCGGGCGGGCGCTGCAACACGTGCGAGGGCGACGGCACGGTGACGGTGGAGATGCAGTTTCTGGCAGATGTGGAATTGCCCTGCGAGGACTGCAATGGCACGCGCTACCAGGCGAAGGTGCTCGAGGTGCAGTACAAGGGCAAGAACATCCACGAAGTGCTGCAGATGACGGTGAAGGAGGCGCTGCGGTTCTTTGCGGGGCAGACGCGGCTGCTGGAAAAGCTGGCGGTGCTGGATGAGATCGGGCTGGGGTATTTGCGGCTGGGGCAGTCGGCCACGACGCTTTCGGGCGGCGAGGCGCAGCGCGTGAAGCTGGCGGCGCACCTGGCGCAGGTGCGCGCGGCGAATGCGAATGCAAAGCCATCGCAGGCGAGCCGCGTGCTCTACATTCTGGATGAGCCGACGACGGGATTGCATTTTGATGACGTGTCGAAGCTGCTGACGGCGTTTCGCAAGCTGATTGATGGCGGCGGTTCGCTGATCGTGATTGAGCACAACCTGGATGTGATCAAGAGCGCGGACTGGGTGATCGACCTGGGGCCGGAGGGCGGCGAGGGCGGCGGGCAAATTGTAGCTGAAGGAACGCCTGAAGAAGTTGCGGCTAACCTGCACTGTCGCACACGGGAGAATGGCTCGCGCGGGTTCTCTGAACTTGCGCAATCTTGGCCGGCGGAATCTCAAATTATCTGCGGATCCTGCGCTCAATCAGGAAATGTCCGATCCGAGTCGAATTCATCGCACTGTAACACGGCGGTAACAGTCATCGGCATCTCTTGACGTTGCAGGAGGGCCCATGGCTGAAGCCGCTGTTTACAACTTTACGGAACTCGATAACGCCGCAATCTCGCGTCAGCACTGGAAGATCATGTTCATTTCGGGCATGGGGTTTTTCACCGATGCCTACGACCTGTTCATCATCGGCGTGGTGATGTCGCTGGTGAAGCCGATATGGAGTGTGGGCAAGGTCGAGGAAAGCCTGGTGGAGTCAACAGCGCTGCTGGCCTCGGCGATCGGTGCGCTGCTGTTCGGGCGCGTGGCCGACATGGTGGGCCGCAAGCGGATTTACGGCGTCGAAGTGCTGGTACTTGCGGCGGGCGCGATTGGGTGCGCGTTTTCGCCGAATATCTGGTGGTTGATCGGGTCTGCGATTCATTCTCGGCATCGGGATTGGAGGCGACTATCCTGTCTCGGCGACGATCATGAGCGAATATGCGGGAAAGGCATCGCGCGGCTTGCTGGTCACGCTGGTTTTCGCGATGCAGGCTGCGGGGCTGATCCTGGGGCCGCTGTTTGCTTCGGCGCTGTTGGCGACTCCAATTTCGCATGACATCATCTGGCGCATCCTTGTGGCCTTTGGCGCGGTGCCCGCGCTGGCGGTGTACTGGGCTCGCAGGCATCTCAAGGAGACGCCACGTTACCTGGCTGCTGCGGGGCACGAGGAGGACAGCGAAGGCAGGCTGGTGAAGGCGAAACATTTCGACAAGCAGAAGCACTCGGTTTCGTTTTGGGATGGATTTGAACGCCTGCTGAACGACAACAAGCTGCTGACCCGTTTGATCGGGACAAGTGCCGCGTGGTTTTTGATGGATGCGGCGTATTACGGGAACACGGTTTCAAGTCCGCTGGTGCTTTCGGCGCTTGGGCAGCAATCACTCCCTGCTGCAGAAGACCCTGACGCAGCTGGGTGTGTTTGCCTTGTTTGCTGCTCCGGGTTATGCCGTCAGTGTGCTCACGATGGACCGGCTGGGTCGGAAGACGATTCAAGTGCTGGGATTTGGCATGATGGCCATCGCTTTTGGCCTGCTGGCGCTTATACCAAATCTTGAGAAGATGACGATCCCTTTTCTTGTGATTTATGGATTCAGCTTTTTCTTTACCGAGTTTGGTCCGAATGCGACGACGTTTGTGTATCCGTCCGAGGTCTTTCCCGTGCAGGTGCGGACAACGGGGCACGGTATTGCAGCGGCGATGGGAAAGCTTGGCGGATTTCTCGGAGTCTTTATTTTTCCCTATTTGATGAACTGGAAAGGGTTGTTGGGAGCGGAGTCCGCTGCTGCGATTGCCAGCGTCCTGGGTCTCATCGTGACTGTGGCGATGCTTCCGGAGACTAAGGGGAAGAGCCTTGAAGCGATCTGAAGGTTCGGCGGCTCTGCAGTTTCTACTCTCGTTTGCCGTCGCGGAGGCGGCCGATGGCTAGCGGATTTCCGTCCTGGAGTTCGGGCGGAAGCATTGCCTGGGGGAAGTTCTGGAAGCAAACGGGGCGGGCGAAGCGGTAAATGGCGAGGCTGCCGACGGATGTGAAGCGCGGGTCGGAGGTCGATGGATATGGGCCGCCGTGGACCATCGCGTGGGTGACTTCGACGCCGGTGGGAAATCCGTTGAAGAGGATGCGGCCGGCTTTCTGTTCGAGAATGGCTATGAGTTCGCGATTGGCGGCGAGGTCGTCGTCATCGCCGAGAATGGTAGCGGTGAGGTGGCCGTCGAGAGCTCGCGCGGCGCGCAGATAGTCATGCGTGGAATCGCAATCGACGAGCAATGTGTCGGGGCCAAAGATTTCGTCGGCGAGGTCGGGCTGGCCGATGAGCTGATCGAGGCAGACCGTGAAGAGTTTGGAGCCGGCGTGGTATGGAAGTCCGCGATCCTGCGTTTGCGGCGTTCGGCTCAGACTGGGCGGCCAGTGGGACCTTTTGCGAACGCGAGGTCAGTGGCGCGGTGATATTCACGGACGATGCCTTCCGTCAGCATGGTGAAGGGCTGCGCCTGTTCGACTAGCTGCTTCAGTTCGTCGAGGAATGATGTGCTCTCGGGCGAATCGGCAACAAAGACGATGCCGGGCTTGGTGCAGAACTGGCCTGCCCCCAGCGTGAAAGATCCGAAGAGACTTTGTGCAAGCGCGGCGGGGCCTTTGCGCAACGCGCCGGGAAGGATGAAGACGGGGTTGCCGCTGGACATCTCAGTGAAGCAGGGGATGGGATTGGGACGGGCCGCGGCGATATCCATGAGGGCGCGGCCTGCGCGGAGTGAGCCGGTAAAAGCTACTGCGCGGATGAGCGGATGCTTAACGAGAGCGGTGCCGATGCCGATGCCCGCGTCGAAGAGCATCGAAAATGTGCCGGGATGAAGGTCGTGCGCGAGGACTGCTTCGGTGATGATGGCGGCGGCAAACTCGGATGTTCCTGGATGCGCAGGGTGAGCTTTGACGATGACCGGGCATCCGGCGGCGAGGGCGGAGGCTGTGTCTCCGCCGCCGACTGAGAAGGCGAGTGGGAAGTTGCTGGCGCCGAATACGGCGACGGGGCCGAGCGGACGGAGCATGGAACGGATGTCGGGACGCGGGAGGGGCTGACGATTGGGCAACGCGGGATCGATGCGAGCCTGTACCCAGGAGCCTTCTTCTACCACTCCGGCGAACATGCGGAACTGGTTGGCGGTGCGGGTGACTTCCCCGGTGAGGCGGGGAATGGGTAGCGCGGTTTCAAGGTGGGCGCGCTGGGCGAGTTCGTCGCGATGGGATTCAAAGGCGTCGGCGATGCGGCGCAGGAATGCGGCGCGCGTTTTGCCGCTGGTCTGCGCGTAGCTTGCGAAGGCTTCATGCGCTATCGTGCGGCGCGCTCCAGTTCCTGCGGTGTGGCGGAGCGAAAGACCGGCTGGATCGGCTCGCCGGTTTGCGGAGCAAATGCCTGGAAGCTGGAGCCATCGCGCGAGCCGCGTTGCGAGCCTATGAAGGAAGTTCCTGTGAGTTCCATGACAATTCAAGTGTAAGCCGCGCGGATCTGGCGGAGGTACGGAAGGGTTATTGCTTTCCCACCCAAGCCCCTAGAACCGGGCTTGGATGGGGCACCCTCGTTCGTGCCGATGGATCAATTTTCACGGCTGGTCTTTCGACTCACTGCGCTCGCTCAAGATGACAGGCGATTTGCTTTCCGGTCATAAATAGTCCTACTGCTCGGCGACTACGGGGTTGGTGAGGGAGCCCAGGCCTTCGATGGTGATGGTGACGTTCTCTCCGGGTTTGAGCCAGCGCTTGGGGTTGCGGCCAAGGCCGACGCCGGGAGGGGTGCCGGTGGAGACGATGTCGCCGGGGAGGAGCGGGGTGATGGAGGAAAGATACTCGATCAGCTCTGGAATCTTGAAGACAAGTTCGCGGGTGTTGGAGTGCTGGAGTGTTTCCCCGTCGATGGAGAGGCTGATGTCGAGGGCGTGGGGGTCGGCGATTTCGTCGGCGGTGACGATGGCGGGACCGAGAGGACAGAAGGTGGGAAAGCACTTGCTCATGGACCATTGCGTGCTTGCGAACTGCACGTCGCGGGCGCTGACATCGTTGACGATGGTGTAGCCGTAGACATGGTCGCGCCAGGCAGATGCCTGGATTCGGTATCCGCCTTTGCCAATCACGAAGGCGAATTCGGCTTCGTAGTCGGGCTGGGTGGAGTTTTTGGGAAGGACGATGGGTTCGCCGGGTCCGATGATCGCAGTAGGCAGCTTGAAGAAGACGACGGGGGTGGTCGGGAGTTCCATGCCGGATTCTTTGGCGTGGTCGCGATAGTTGAGGCCGATGGCGAAGATGCGTGGCGGATTGGCGATTGGCGCGCAAAGGCGAACTTCTTCCAGAGGAATTTTTTCGGCAGCGACGGTTGCGGCGAACTCGCTGGAGATGACGGCGAGGGTGTCTTTGAATCCGCTGGGGGTGAGATCGAGGATGGTCTTCGTGTTGTCGAAGAGGATGCCGGGGCGGGTTTCACCGGTTTTGGATGAGAAGGAAATTAGCTTCATGACTGCGATTCTCCAGAGATGGGTTTAAGAGTAAATGCAGCAAGACAGCGCCGCTTCGCGGCAAGCAAGTCAGCAAGTCAGCGGACTTGTAATCGTGGCAAGATCAAGAGTTCGGCAAAAGCCATCCCGCACAGGATCTGCATATTCAGTTTTTCTTCCGCGCTTTTTCAGGCGGCGGTCCAGCCACCGTCGATGTTGAAGAGGGAGCCGGTGATGAAGGCGGCTTCGTCAGAGGCAAGATAGCGAACCATGGATGCGACTTCTTCTGGGCGTCCGAGTCGGCCAATGGGCTGGCGGGCGCGGAGTTCGGCGCGGACTTCTTCCTTGTTGTGCTTGTGAAACTTTTCGAGATAGCCCTCGACAAAAGGGGTTTCGACGGTGCCGGGACAGATGGCGTTGACGCGAAGGGTTTTTGGGTATTCGACGGCGAGCTGGCGCGTCATGGCCACGACGGCTCCCTTGGTGGTGCAGTAGGCGAATCGCTGCTTGATGCCGACTAGGCCGGCGACGGATGCGATGTTGACGATGATACCGGCGAGACCCTCGACCTGGCTCGCAGCGAGGAGAAGGGGAAGAAATGCGCGCGTGACGAGATAGACGGCGCGGACATTGACATTGAGGAGGCGGTCGAAGTCCTCCGGCTCGGTTTGCTGGATGGAGCCGACGTGGCCGATGCCGGCGTTGTTGACGAGGATGTCGAGCGAGCCGATTTGCGCGACGGCAGAAGCGATCGACTCAGGGCTCGTGACGTCGAGATGCATGGCTTGCGACGAGCCGAGGGATCTTGAAAGCTCTTCGGCGGCGTACATATTGATATCGGAAATCTATACAAATGCGCCGGCGCGAACAAGTTCTCTGACGGTGGCTTCACCGATGCCGCTGGCGCCGCCGGTGACTGAACGCGTGACGGCCTTCGAGGCTGAAAGGCGATGCGGCGGGCAAACCTGTTGGGATCATGGGAAGAGAATTCCTTTGTTGTCGATCTCGCGCTGTGCTGAATCCAGGATAGCGGCGGAGGGTTCGTCGGTGGTAAGAGCTCGCGTGACGACGTCGTCGATGATGGCGGCGAAAGAGGCCATTGCGGGGCCGGAAGGAAGCTGGCGCGCGCCGAGCGAGATGGCTTCGACCTCGCGGTAGACGGGGATGCGGGCTTGGAGTTCGGGATTGCGCCAGGTGGAGAGGCGGCATCCGACAGCGCCATGGCGGGTGATGCCGAGGTCGCGTTCGGCAGATGCGACGAAGCGAAGAAATTGCCAGGCAAGTTCCTTGTGGCGGGAGCCGCGGCCCATGGCGAGCGCCCAGAAAACGGAGAGTGAAACGGGAGCGGCGTTGTTCGCCGTGGGGATGGGCGCGATGGCGACTTTGCCGGCAAGGGGCGAGCCCTCGCGTCCGGCGCGTGCGGCGAAGCCGAACCAGTTAGCCATCATCGCAACTTCGCCGGCAAGGAAAAGGTCGCCGGATTGGGTCGAGTCAAGTTGCGGTGAGCGGGGATGGCAGAGCGCTGGATCACGAATGATGCGGCGATAGAAGTCAAGCGCCGAAAGCGCAATGGGTGTGGTGAGGGAGGGGCGTCCGGTGGAGTCGGTCAGTTCGCCACCGCGGGTCCAGATCTGGAGTGCGAAGTCGTAGAGGGTGTTGTGGCCGTCAGGGAAAGCGGCGAAGACGGTTCCATAGCGGCGCGAGGAGTGATCGGTGAAGAAGCGCGCTGTCTGCTCGAATTCTTCCCACGTGGTGGGTGGTGCGAGGTCGCGGAAGAACTGGGAGCGAAAGGCAGCGCGCGTGGTGGGATCCTGAAACAGATCGGTTCGGTAGACGAGGCATTCGGGGCCATCGTGCCATGGAATGGAACTGAGGTGCCGGCCGAAGAGGAGCGGTCGAACGAGGGAGTGCGGCCATCCAGCGGGCCAATCGTGGAGGGGGATGAGCTGCTGCCAGTGATGCAGGTCTTCGAGCGCGTTGGCGGCCTGGGCTTCGGCGAGCCAGTCGGTGACAAGAAGGGCGAGGTCATAGTGGCCATCGCGCAATCCGCCGTCGGTGATGGCGGACTTGTAGAGTTCGTGAATGCCTATGGAGATGAGTTCTATCGTCGTTCCGGGATGTTTCGCTTCAAAAAGCCGCGCCTCTTCCGTCAGGGCGTTCTCGAAGTCCGCATAGTTGCGGAGTGCGATGCGCAGGTGGCTCATGCGGGCTCCGGCAGGTCGAGTAGACTTTTGTGGAATCTCACCCTTGAATGGTCGATCACGAGACGCGACTCGATCAGGCGGCAGCCGCAGTATACCGCTTGTTGCGGAGATGAACGATACTGGAAGGTCGTTGTACAAGGAGGATGCAGTGGCGTTGCTGCACGAAGACCGGTTGTTTCCGGCCGATGAGCCGACGAGAGCAATCGCAAGAAGGCTTTATGAGGGAATCGAAAACCTGCCGATCGTGAGTCCGCACGGTCATACGCAGGCGGGATGGTTTGTGCGGAACGAGCGATTTCCAGATCCGGTGACACTGCTTGTGCAACCGGATCACTACATCTTCCGCATGCTTTACAGCCAGGGGATTTCGCTTGAAGAATTGGAGATCGCCAATAAGCCGGTGCAAGATCCGCGAAGGGTCTGGCGTGTCTTTGCAAGCAACTATCACTTGTTTCGCGGAACGCCGTCGCGGCTTTGGCTGGACTATGCGTTTGAGAAGCTCTTTGGATTGACGGAGCGGCTTTCGGCGACAAATGCGGACGTGTACTTCGACGCGATCGAGGCGAAATTGGGCGAGAAGGAGTTTCTTCCGCGGGCGCTGTATGAGCGATTCGGGATCGAGGTGCTGGCGACGACGGATTCGCCGCTGGATTCGCTTGAAGAGCATAAGGCGATTCGTGCATCGGGATGGAAGGGAAGAATTCTGCCGACATTTCGGCCTGATTCTGTCGTAGATCCCGCGTTTCGTGGATTTGCCGGAAATGTGGAGGCACTTGGCAAGCTGACCGGTGAAGATACGGCTTCGTGGCGCGGGTATCTGCGGGCCCTTGCGGCGCGGCGGCAGTACTTCAAGTCGAACGGCGCTACCGCGACGGATCATGGACATCCGACGGCAAGGACGGCGGATCTTGGCGAGTCGAAGGCAGAATGGATTTTCGGCAAGGTGCTGGAGGGCGAGGCCGACGCAGAGCATCAGGAACTGTTTCGCGCGCAGATGCTGACGGAGATGGCGCGGATGAGCGTGGAGGATGGGCTGGTGATGCAGATTCATCCGGGATCCGTGCGGAATCATAATGCGCAGTTGTATGCGCGGTATGGTCGCGACATGGGTGCGGATATTCCGGGGCCAACGGATTACGTGCATGCGCTGAAGCCGCTGCTGGATCGGTTTGGCAATGAGCCAGGGATTGTCGATCATCCTGTTCACGCTGGATGAGACTGCGTTCAGCAGGGAACTGGCGCCGCTGGCGGGGCATTATCCTTGCCTGCGGCTTGGGCCGCCGTGGTGGTTTCTCGACAGCCCGGAAGGGATGCGGCGTTTTCGCGAATTGGTGACCGAGACTGCGGGCTTCTACAACACCGTCGGATTCAACGATGACACGCGGGCGTTTCTGTCGATTCCGGCGCGGCATGATGTGGCGCGAAGATCGGATGCGGCGTTTCTGGCGCGGATGGTTGCGGAACATGTGCTGGACGAAGATGAGGCGGTGGAGTTGGCGGAGGAACTGACGGTCGGGTTGGTTAGGAAGGCGTATAAGCTGTAGATCGCAGTGAATAGTGATCAGTGGACAGTGCGGGTCCGCTGAAATTACTTCTGCCGCATCCAAGGGTACAGCGAAGACCGCGGGGCGTTGAAAGAGTTCCGTCGCGCAATAGGGTTCCTGCTTTCCCTGGTCTCAAAATGGGGACCAGGAGCACGCAAGCCGATTTTAATTTTTAGAATTGGAATCTTCGCGTAGGTCAGTCAGGACTTTGAGGTAGGCGCGGGCGGTTTCGGTGATTGTCTCGGGTCGACCAGCGTCGATGGCTGCTAAATTGACAAGATCGCTGCCGACTCCCAGTGCACGCGCGCCGGCTTTAATAAAGCTGGCCGCAGTTTCAAGCGTGACCCCGCCGGTGGGGATCAGCTTGAGAAACGGGAATGGGGCGAGCAGCGATTTAAGGTAGCTGGCGCCGCCCATCGCTGAACAAGGGAAGATCTTGACGTAGTCTGCGCCTGCTCGCCATGCGGTGATGACTTCGGTTGGCGTCAGCGCTCCGGGAATGGAGAGTTTGCCGTTGGTTTTCGTGGTGTTGATGACTTCAGGGTGAAGGCTGGGGCTGACGACGAATTCGGCTCCGGCGTTGATGGTGGCCTGGGCTTCGGAGGCGGTGGTGACTGTGCCGGAGCCCAGCAGAACGCTGGAGCCATACTCCTTGTTGAGTTCCTTGAGGAGGTCGATGGCGCCGGGAACGGTCATGGTGACTTCGACGACGGTGACGCCGCCGGCAATCATGGCCTGGACGACGGCGTGGGCCTGCCTGGGATTTTTTGCGCGCAGGACGGGGATGAGGCCGACGCGTTCGATGATCTGCTGTGTGGTTTCGGGCATTTGGGTTCCTGAGCGGAGTTGCAAGTTAGCCGCGCTCCGCGCGTGTTAGCGAGTTAGCAAGTCAGCGGGCGATGCGGGCGCTGCCGCCTTTCATGGCTCGTTCTACTTCGGCGAGGGTTGCCATGCTGGTGTCACCGGCGGTGGTCATTGCCAGGGCGCCGTGGGCTACGCCGCAACGAACGGCCCATTCGATTGGTTTGCCGGCCAGGATTCCGTAGATGAGACCGGAGGCGAAACTATCGCCGCCACCGACTCGGTCGAGGATGTCGATCTCCTGCTGCGGGACATGCACAATCTGATCCTGGTAGAGTGCGATCGCTCCCCACGCATTGCGACTCGCGGTGTGCGCGGTGCGGAGAGTGCTGGCGATGAGCTTGAGATTCGGATACGCTGCTGCGACTTCGCATAGCATGTCCGCGTAGGCGGCGATAGGCAATTCGTCGAAGTCCTCGGTCACGCCCTTGATTTCGACGCCGAGCATGGCGGAGAAATCTTCTTCGTTGCCTAAGAGGAGATCGACCTTACGGACCAGCGCGCGGTTTACTTCCTGGGCTTTGGTTTTGCCGCCGATGGAACGCCAGAGGGAATCGCGGTAGTTCAAGTCGTAGGAAACCGGGGTTCCGTGGCGGCGCGCGGTGTCCATGGCTTCGGAGGCGACATCGGCCGTGGATGCGGAGAGCGCTGCGAAGATGCCGCCGGTATGGAACCAGCGCGTCCCGTTGCTGGAACCGAAGACGGATTCCCAGTCGAAGTCGCCGGGTTTGACCTGACTGATGGCGGTGTGGCCGCGATCGTTGCAGCCGGCTGCGGCGCGAATGCCGAATCCGCGCTCGGTGAAGTTGAGGCCGTTGCGAACGGTGCGGCCTACGCCATCGAAGGGGATCCATTTGAGGAGCGAAGTGTCGACGCCGCCCTGAAGGATGCAGTCTTCGACGAGGCGGCCAACTGCGTTGTCGGCGAGCGCGGTGGCGATGGCGGTGCGGAGGCCGAAGCAGCGGCGGAGACCGCGGGCGACGTTGTACTCGCCGCCGCCCTCCCAAACCGCGAAGTGACGCGTGGTGTGAACGCGTCCCTCGCCCGGGTCGAGGCGGAGCATGACTTCGCCGAGACTGAGACAATCCCAGCGCCGGTGCGCATCGGGAAGCAGAATAGATTCCATATTCGATCCAATGAAACTGTAACGCATTGCGGAGGGCGGAGAGTCGCGATGTACCGCTGGTGGAGACACGGCGTCGGCGCGGTTCGGAATGTGAAGGAGGGCGCGTGATAGATTTTGGGGGTCGGGAAAATGGCAGGATATTGGCGGGTAAACTGGAACGCCTGCAAATCCTGGAGTTTTGCGAGGAAATTCGATGAGTCAGAGTCTCTTCGATTTGTCTGGAAGAGTTGCGGTGGTGACGGGCGGGACTACGGGCATTGGCCACGCGATTGCGCTGGGATTGGCGGAAGCGGGGGCCGATGTGGTGCCGAGTTCGCGGCGCACGGAGCAGGTAGAGAAAGCGGCGTCGGAGATTGAAGCGCTGGGCAGGCGTTCGCTGCGCGTGACGAGCGATGTGCTGGATCGAGGTTCTCTGGAGAAGTTGCATGATGCCGTGATCAAGGAATTCGGCAAGGTAGACATCCTTGTGAATGCTGCGGGCGTGACATACAAGGCTCCGACGCTGGAGACTGCGGAAGCGGATTGGTCGCGGGTGATCGAAACGAATCTGACGGGAACGCTGCGGGCTTGCCAGATTTTTGGAAAGACCATGGTGAAGGCGGGTTATGGGCGCATCGTCAACATTGCTTCACTGACGACGTTTGTGGGGTTCTTTCAGGTTGCGGCTTATTCGGCATCGAAGGCGGCGGTGGGATCGCTGACGAAGGTGCTGGCCGTGGAACTGGCGAAGACGGGCGTGAATGTGAACGCGATTGCGCCGGGGATGTTTCCGACGGATTTGAATGCCAAGTTGATTACGGGAACGCCGCGCGGCGAGGAGTTGCATATGCGGGTTCCGATGGGGCGGTTCGGCAAGGCCAGCGAGCTTGCGGGCGCCGCGATCTTTCTGGCGTCGGAGGCGGCTTCGTACGTGACTGGCGAGATTGTTGCGGTGGATGGGGGGTTCCTGGCTAGCGGGGTGAACCAGTGATGCAGTGAATACGTGAAACAGTGAATAAGGGAAATAGTGAACAGTGCACAGTGGACAGTGAATGAGTGACACAGTTGAATCAGTGAATCAGTGAATAAGTGAATAAGTGAACAGTGCACAGTGAAGCAGTGAACAGTGTCCTCTTGTGACTGGAGCGCACACATCAAGTGAAGATTACGAATGCTACCGTCAACATTACTTCGCCGGGGCGGAATTTTGTCACGCTGAAGATTGAGACGGACGAGGGGATTTACGGGCTGGGAGACGGCACGCTGAATGGGCGCGAGCTGGCGGTGGCTTCCTATCTTACAGACCACGTGATTCCCTGCATCATCGGGCGCGATCCGTTTCAGACGGAAGACATCTGGCAGTATCTCTATCGCGGGGCGTACTGGCGGCGCGGGCCGGTTACGATGACGGCGATTGCTGCCGTCGATGTGGCGCTGTGGGATATCAAGGGCAAGGCGCTGAACACTCCCCTGTACAACCTGCTGGGCGGCAAGAGCCGCGAAGGCGTGCTGGTGTACGCGCATGCGAACGGCAACGATGTGGATGCGGCCATTGAGGATGTGGCGAAACACAAGGAGCTTGGGTACAGGGCGATTCGCGTGCAGAGTGGAATTCCTGGCCTCGCAAGCACCTATGGCGTAGCGAAGGGGCCGGGAAGATACGAGCCTGCGGAGCGCGGATTGCCGCATGAATATGCGTGGTCGAGCGAACTGTATCTGCGGCATGTGCCGAATTTGTTTGCGCGGCTGCGCGAGGAATTTGGCGAGGAACTGCACCTGCTGCATGATTGCCACCACCGGCTGACACCCATCGAGGCTGGGCGGCTGGGGCACGAACTGGAACCATTCCATCTCTTTTGGATGGAAGACCCTACGCCGGCTGAGTTGCAGGAAGGCTTTAAGGTTATCCGGGAACATACAACGACGCCGATTGCGGTTGGCGAAGTGTTCAATTCTATCTGGGACGCGCATGATTTGATTCGCAATCAGTGGATCGACTATCTGCGCATGACGGTGGTGCATGGCGGAGGGATTACGCACCTTAAAAAGACTGCCGACTTTGCTGCGATGTATCACGTGCGAACTGGATTTCATGGGGCGACGGATTTGTCTCCGGTGACGATGGCGGCGGCGCTGCATTTCGATACGGCGATTCACAATTTCGGGATCCAGGAACACATGCCGCACACGGATGAGACGGACGCGGTGTTTCCGCACCAGTATGCATTCAGAGACGGGATGATGTACGCGGGCGACGGACCGGGGCTGGGTGTGGATCTGGATGAGAAGCTGGCGGCGAAGTATCCGTATCAGCGCGCATATCTGCCGGTGAACCGCAAACTCGACGGCACGTTGACGGACTGGTAAGTGAATGGCCAATTCGGACGGGCCGGTGGAGACGCGGATGGAAACGGAAAAGCGGACAGAGCCGATGGAGCACGCCGGAGAAGTGCCGGCGCTGCCGGGGCGCTGGACTGTCTGCGCCATGCTGTTTGTGGCGACGACCATCAACTACATGGATCGGCAGGTTCTGTCGATTTTGAAGCCGGTGCTTTCGGGCTCCGTGCTTCATCTGCAGCCGTTCTTTCATGGATGGCCGACGGTAGAGCACTCCATCAACATGAACGAGATCCAGTACGGAAACATTGTCTGGTGTTTCCAGATCGCGTACGCGCTTGGGGTGATTTTTGCCGGGCGGCTGGTGGATCGGCTGGGTTGCAGGCGCGGTTATCCAATCGTGACCGCCGTGTGGAGTTTGTCGGCGATGGGGCACGCCTTCGTGACGTCGGTTTTTGGGTTCGGAGTGGCGCGATTTTTCCTGGGCCTGGGCGAGAGCGGGAATTTTCCGGCAGCGATCAAAGCGACGGCAGAGTGGTTTCCACCCAAGGAACGGGCGCTGGCAACGGGCATCTTTAATTCGGGTGCGGGTGTCGGGGCAATTCTCGCGCCCTTCGTCGTGCCGTGGGTGGCCCTGCATTTTGGCTGGCGTGCGGCATTTCTGGTTACCGGTGTTTTCAGCGCGACATGGATTGTGTGGTGGTCGATCCGCTATCGCACGCCGCAGGAACTCTTGAATTCGAGGGCGAGTGAAGTGGCCGCGGGTCGCGCTGCCCCGGCGATGCCGTGGTGGCGGCTCTTGAAATATCGGCAGGCGTGGGGCTTCGTTCTGGGCAAATTTCTTACCGACCCGGTCTGGTGGTTTTACCTCTTCTGGCTGCCGGGATATTTCAGCAAGGAATTCAAGCTTGATCTTTCGCACATTGGGTTACCGCTGATCGTGGTGTATGTCTGCTCCACAATCGGAAGCGTGTTCGGAGGCTGGTTGCCGAAGGGATATGTGCGCCTTGGAATGCAACTGAAAGCGGCGCGCCTTGCGGCGATGCTGACGTGCGCTTGCCTCGTGGTGCCGATTGCGTTTGCGGGCGGACTGCACTCGATATGGACGGCCGTTGCGCTGTTGTGCATGGCAACGAGCGCACACCAGGGCTGGTCTGCCAATATTTTCACGACCGCGTCAGATATGTTTCCGGCCGAGTACGTTGGAACGGTGGTGAGCTTTGGGCAGGTGGGCGGCGCGCTCGGGGGAGCTATCTTTGCGCAGGTGGCGGGACATGTGCTGCAGTTGACCGGGAGTTATGTACCGCTGTTTATGTATTCGGGTTCGGCTTACCTCATTGCACTTGTGCTGTTAAGAACGTTGGCGCCGGGACTAAAGCCGGCGCAATTGGCGAGCAGTTGAATGTCCAAAGTCGCTGGAGATTCGGGATTTTCTCGGAATTTACCGTGACGATAGTCATGTTCGGAACGTGAATTACATTCGGATTCGTCCAAGGGCGACAGGTTTGTCGGATATACAGAATAGAGAAGCGATCGTGTCTTGACGGGTGCTCCGGTGTGGGCAGAGACTTTTGAAAACAATATGATCCAGAACAAGAGGGATTGAAATGGCCGGGCAGCGAAAACTGCGCATGGGCATGGTGGGCGGCGGTCCCGGGGCATTTATAGGGCCGGTACATCGGATGGCAGCCGAACTTGATGGCAAGATTGAACTGGTTGCAGGAGCATTTTCGCAATCAGCGGAACGGTCGCGCCTGGCGGGCGAGGCCTACAAGATCGACCCCAACCGCGCCTACGCTGATTACAAATCGATGCTGGAGGCGGAGAGAAAGCGACCGGATGCGATCGACTTTGTTGCGATCGTTACGCCGAACCATTTGCACTTGCCGGTGGCGCTGGCATCGCTCGCTGCCGGGTTTCCGGTGATGAGCGACAAGCCGGCTACCGCGACGTACGCAGAAGTCGTGGAACTGGAGAAGGCCGTTGCGAAGAGCGGGCTTCCCTATGGGCTGACGCATACCTATGCGGGCTATGCGCTAGTGCGGGAGGCGAGGGCAATGTGTGCGGCTGGGCAACTGGGGAAAATTCGCAAGGTCGTCGTCGAATATTTGCAGGGGTGGCTGTCGAAGCCAATTGAGATGACGGGGCAGAAGCAGGCAGCGTGGCGGTCTGATCCGGCGCAGAGCGGACTGGGCGGATGCATCGGCGACATCGGCGTGCATGCGTTTCACCTGACGGAGTATGTGACGGGATTGAAAGTCGTGGGATTGAATGCGTCTCTGCTTTCGGTGGTGGCGGGACGCAAACTTGATGACGATTGCACGTCGTTGCTGCGATTCGATAATGATGCGCAAGGTGTATTGGTGACGTCGCAAATTGCTGCGGGCGAGGGAAACGGACTGCGCTTGCGCGTCTACGGCGAGAAGGGATCGCTCGACTGGAGACAGGAAGATCCGAATCGGCTGCGCGTGAAGTGGCTGGATGGGCCGGAGGAGATTCGCCATGCGGCGGGCGGCTATTTGAGCGAGGATGCGCGTGCGGTGACGCGGCTTCCTGGCGGACATCCGGAAGGTTACCTTGAAGCGTTCGCCGTGCTCTATCGCGAATTTGCCGATGTGCTGATTACGTGGCAACAGAGTCGAACGAATAAAACTCCGCCGACGCTGCCGGGGATCGAAGCCGGGGTGCGCGGGATGCGATTTATCGATCGAGCTATCGAGAGCAGCAAGAGCGAGAGCTGGGTTGAGTTTTAACCCCATAGAGTTTATTTGGGGAGAATTGATTTTTGGGGGCACGCGATGAAGACGATCAAAGGACCCGGTATTTTTCTGGCGCAATTTGCGGATAACCAGGCGCCATTCAACTCGCTTGAAGGAATGGCACACTGGGCCGCGCAGCTGGGATTTGTGGGAGTACAGATTCCTTCGTGGGACAGGCGTCTTTTCGATTTGAAGCTTGCGGCGGAGAGCCGCGACTATTGCGAGGAGATTCTGGGGATTCTTGACGCCGCCGGTTTGAAGCTGACGGAGCTTTCAACGCACTTGCAGGGACAGCTGGTCGCCTCGAATCCGGCGTACGATGCGCTGCTGGATGGTTTCGCGCCTGCGGAACTGGCAGGCAGGCCGAAGGAGCAACAGGAATGGGCCGTGAAGCAGCTGGAGTGGGCGGCGGTGGCCAGCAGCAGGTTGGGATTGACCGCGCATGCAACGTTTTCAGGAGCGTTGGCATGGCCTTATTTTTATCCATGGCCGCAGCGTCCGGCGGGGTTGATCGAAGAGGCGTTTGAGGAACTGGGGCGCCGGTGGACTCCGATCCTCAATCTTTTTGATGAAGCGGGCGTGGATGTCTGCTACGAGTTGCATCCGGGCGAGGATCTTCACGACGGCGTGACGTTCGAGCGGTTTCTGAAGGCGGTGAACGGGCACAAGCGCGCGAATATTCTGTATGACCCGAGCCACATGATTCTGCAGCAGCTCGACTATCTGGAGTTTCTGGATTTTTACCATGATCGGGTTCGCGCGTTTCATGTGAAGGATGCGGAGTTCAGACCGAATGGACGGTCGGGCGTTTACGGCGGCTACCAGGATTGGATCGATCGCGCGGGGCGCTTCCGTTCGCTTGGAGATGGGCAGATTGATTTCAAAGCAATTTTCAGCAAGATGGCGCAGTACGACTTTCCAGGCTGGGCGGTGCTGGAGTGGGAGTGCTGCATCAAGCATCCCAAGGTCGGCGCCTCAGAGGGCGCGGCGTTGATCAAGGAGTGGATCATCCGCGTCACGGACAAGGCGTTTGACGATTTCGCTGGATCGGGAGCGGATGCGGAGAAAAATCGCAGGGTTCTGGGACTGACAGATTCGACGGCATAAGATCGGGCAAAAAAGAGGACAGTGCGCGCGAATTCCGCCCCCTCGGGGAACAGCGCGATGCCGCGTCTGAACAACGAAGTGCTGGCCCCGACATTCCTTCGTGCATAACAAATTATCGAACGATGCTTTCGACGTGCGTAAGAGATATGGGACCACTGGGTTCAGATGCAGGTCCATTGCCGAGGACGCATTGATGACTAGCGGCGGCGGGTGCGTTTTTTGCTTACGGTGGTGAGCTTGCCGAGGACAGAATATTTTCTGTGTTCGACGGGTGACGAGAGAACGAGGCTTGTGACGGGATTGCCGTACGGCAGCAGCGCTTCAATCAGGGCTTCAAGATCGGCTAGACTGGTGGTCGTAACTTTGAGCAGGAAGTCATCACCGCCGGTGAGGTGATGGCACTCGCGGACCTCTTCGAGGGTCTGGATGTATTCGAGCAGCCGGTAGTAATTCTGCCCCCCACAACTCATGCGGATGAAGGCGAGCACTTCGAGGCCGAGGGCTTCGCGATCGATGGCGAGAGTGTAGCCGCGGAGGATGCCGGTCTCCTCCATCTGCTTGAGGCGCTCCGCGGTCGCCGTCGGCGAGAGGCCGATCCGTCGACCCAACTCCGCGATGCTCAGGCGCGCGTTCTCCTGGAGTTCATGTAGAAGCTTTCGCCCGGGAAGATCGAGTAATGCCGTGGAATCCATTGTCATAGTCCATCATCATAGTTGAAACAGGCTCTGTGGGTGCGGGACTGGGGTGAATTGGTCTTTCTGCTTCTGGCGCAGCCGCCTAAGATCGCAGCTATGGACACGTTGATTCTGAATGGGCAGGCACTGACGCTGGCTGAGATTGAAGCTGTTGCTTTGCATGGATGCCGGGTGGAAGTGGCCGCAGCGGCGCTGGGCCGGGTGACGGAGAGCCGTAACCTGATCGAGAGCATCCTTGCTGCCGGAGAAACGGTGTATGGCGTGAACACGGGGTTTGGCAAGCTTGCGGACGTACGCATTCCCTCGGACAAACTTGCTGAGTTGCAGATTAACCTTGTGCGCAGCCATGCGGGCGGGGTCGGCCAGCCGCTGGCTGAGGCGGAGGCGCGGGCGATGCTAGTGCTGCGCGCCAACGTGCTGGCGAAGGGCTTCAGTGGCGTGCGCGTTGAGTTGCTGGAGTTGCTGGTCGGCTTGCTGAATGCGGGAGTGCATCCGGTTATCCCTGAAAAGGGTTCGGTGGGTGCGAGCGGCGATCTGGCTCCGCTGGCGCACCTGGCGCTTGTGGTCGTCGGTGAGGGCGAGGCGTTTTATCGCGGCGAACGAATGGCTGGCGGAGAGGCGCTGCGGCGGGCAGGGTTGAAGCCGCTTCAACTTTCGGCGAAGGAGGGGCTTGCGCTGTTGAATGGAACGCAGGCCATGACGGCAGTGGGTGCTCTGGCGACCTCTCGGGCTCTACGCGTTGTGGAACTCTGCGATCTTTCCGGGGCGATGTCGTTGGAGGCACTGAAGGGAACGCCGGCGGCATTTGATGAACGGATTCATCGGGCCAGACCACACGCGGGACAGATTGCATCGGCGGCGAATCTGTTGCGGCTGATGGAGGGATCGGAGATTCGCGAGTCGCATCGCGACCATGATTCGCGCGTGCAGGATGCGTATTGTCTGCGCTGCATGCCGCAGGTGCACGGTGCGGTGCGCGGAGTCTTGGAGCATGTTGCGGGCGTGCTGGAGACGGAGGCGGGTTCTGCTACGGATAATCCGCTGGTGTTTCCAGGCGAAGAAGGCTCGGGCGGCGCGGTGATTTCCGGTGGGAATTTTCACGGCGCGCCGCTGTCGTATGCGTTTGATTATGCTGCGCTGGCAATGACGGATCTGGCAGGGATCACGGAGCGGCGCGTCGATCGGCTTCTGAATCCCGATATCAATGAGGGGCTGCCGGCGTTTCTCTCTACCGATCCGGGGCTTTCGTCGGGGTTCATGATTGCGCAGATTGTTGCGGCTGCATTGATCAATGAATGCCAGGTGCTTTCGCATCCATCGTCAACGGGGAGTATTCCGACGGATGGCGGCAAGGAAGATCATGTGTCGATGGGAATGACGGGAGCGATCAAGCTGCGACAGATCGTGGAGCACGCTGAGCGGATCCTGGCCATTGAATTGATGTGCGCGGCGCAGGCGCTGGAGTTTCGCCGGCCGTTGAAGTCGAGTGCGCGGATCGAAGCGGCGCATGATGAGGTGCGCAAGGTTGTGCCGCGGTTGGAGCGAGATCGCGTTCTCGCGCCGGATATTGAGGCGCTGGCTCGGGCGCGATCAGGGCGGGGAAGTTCGATGGGTGGCGGGAGTAGTTGCTGGGTGGGTTCGTTGCTTTCCCACCCAAGACGCGATGAGGCTGCGTCTTGGATGGGGCACTCAACGATTGGCGGTTGGTTGGCAAAGAACAACTGCAGGTTCCTCGGCTCCCTACGGTCGCTCGGAATGACAAGCTGAATACCGCTGATCGGAGTGACGGCGCTGGATGCATTCGTGCTTCCTACCCATGATGCAAACGGCGCGTCATGGATAGGGCACCCAGATTCTGTTTAGCCCGAAGCTCGGCGTGTAGGATGAAAACGCATGAGGGGGACGCATGAAGCTCTTTCGCACTACGGGCGGGATCTTCGTCGAAGAGGATGGGCAGCATTATTTGGTTGTGGAGCACGGGTGGGACGAGTTGATTTCGCGCGAGGATCTGCCGGAATTTCTGGCGGGGTTTTTGGCGAGAGCAAGGCCGCTGGCGGGGTTTCGCGAGGGAGATCTGCTGGCGCCGATCGTGGGGCAGGAGGTTTGGGCCGCAGGCGTTACGTACTATCGCAGCCGCGGTGCGCGCATGGAGGAGTCGAAGGATGCGGGTGGGGGGGACTTCTATGACCGCGTTTATTCGGCGGAGCGCCCGGAACTGTTCTTCAAATCGACTGCGAGCAGGACGGTGGGAACCGGCGGCATGGTGCGCATTCGCGGCGATGCGCACTGGTCGGTTCCGGAGCCGGAACTGACGCTGGTGGTGAGTCCGGCGGGGCGGATTGTGGGATACACGATTGGCAACGACATGAGTTCGCGCGATATCGAGGGCGAGAATCCGCTGTATCTGCCGCAGGCCAAGGTTTACAACGGGAGCTGTGCGCTGGGGCCGGGAATTCTTGTTTCTGCGAGCCCGCTGGCGCATTCGACCGAGATTGAGTTGGAGATATTGCGCAACGATCGCGTGGAGTTTGCGGGATCGGTGGAGTTGACGGAGTTGAAGCGCGATCCGCAATCGCTGGTTGAGTATCTGTTCCGCGATAATAGCTTTCCGGCAGGCGTGTTCTTGATGACGGGGACGGGGATTGTGCCGCCCAGTACATTTACGCTGGCAAGCGGGGACCGGATTCGCATCACGATCGAGCCGATCGGGACGCTGGAGAATGTGGTGGCTTGAGAGGTTTCGGGTTCGAGTGAGGCTGCGAAATGCATGGGTGCCAAGGCCGGCGCGTGCGCACGGATACAGGACTAAAGCAAAAGCAGATCCTTCGCGTCGCCTACCCAATGAACGCTGGCGCGCTCACGGGGCCCCAATCTTACGGCGCTCAGGGATGACACTGGGCTGGTTGGGGTTCTCGATTTCCCACCCTTGCTTCGCAAGGATGGGGCACCCCACGTTCGTGGTGATGCGTCTTGTGGTGTAACGCTCTTCCCGAGTTTGTTGGGTTAGCCAGGTTCTGAGTAGCTAGGTCAGGTGCTTCTTCAGGAACGCAAGGGCGCGGGTGCGGGCTTGCGCTGAGGCTTCGGGGTTGTAGCTGGCGCGCATGTCGCAGTTGAAGCCGTGGCCTGCGTTTTCATACCAGTAAATCTCGACTTCGGGATGGGCTTCGTGGACCTTGTTCACTTGTTCGGCGGGGATGTGCGTGTCGAGTTTGCCGAAGTGGAGTTGAACGGGAGCTGTCGGGGTTTCGCTGGCGAAGTTGCCGATGCGGCCGGCGTAGTAGCCTACGGCTGCATCGGGATGAAGCCGCGTTGCGCTTAGCCAGGCTAGAAGGCCGCCGAGGCAGTAGCCGATGACTCCTGATTTTTTGCCGGTTTGTTGACGGACGTATTGGAGCGCTGCATCGACGTCTTCGAGCGACTTGTCGGTGTCGAGTTTCTGCAGGATGGCCATGCCTTTCTGTGCCTCGGGGCCATCGTAGGGGAGTTCAACGCCGCGTTCTACGCGATCGAAGAGGGCGGGGGCTACGGCGAGAAAGCCGTCTTTCGCGTAGCTGTCTGCAATGGCGCGGATATGGCGGTTGACGCCGAAGATCTCCTGGATTACGACGAGGCCGGCGATGGGTTCGCCGGCGGGACGCGCTACGTAGGCGTCCAGTTCGTGGCCGTCGGCGGATTTCAGTTTTATTGTTTCGCTCATGGGTGTGTTTTCCGGTGATACTGTGAGACACAGGTGTCTATGGTTCGCACGACTTTGCAGTGCAAGATGCTGAGGCGACAGCAGTCCTGTTGCGTCCGGTTACCCCACTTCGTGGGGCTCCCAGGTGGTTCCAGCTCAAGCGATGACATACTCTACGTATGAGACTGTTGTACTGGCATCGGACTGAAGTCGCTGAGCCTGCCTGACACAAAGCCTGTTTGTAAAACACGCTCTGGTTGTTTGACGCTTCATTGGGCGTCGCGGACGCAGCGGAAACCTACGCCGCCGGAGCGGTCGTAGGAGGGCGCCATTAACAGCACTTTGCTGTGCTCGTCGTTGCGATAGGCCTGCGGAAAGTACCAGATGGAACCTTGCGGCTGATAGTAGCTGCCGCCGCGCACGATCGCAGCTCGAGTGTGATCATCCTCGAACTCATCGGTCCACTGCCAGACGTTTCCTACCAGGTCTTGCACGCCGTAGGGGCTGGCGCCCTGTGGATGTGCGCCGACGGGCTCGGGGCCGTGCATGGTGCGTCCGGTGTCTGGCGTGGGAACGTTGGCGGGGTTCCAGTCATTGCCCCAGGGATAGGCGCGGGCGTCGGTGCCCTGCGCGGCCAACTGCCACTCCCACTCGTGGGGAAGGCGCTTGCCGGCCCATGCGGCGTAGGCGCGCGCATCTTCGAGAGAGACCCAGGTGACGGGGCGATTGTCCCAGCCCTGAGGGTACGCGCCGTTCTTCCAATCGCGGAGGAAGTTGCCGGGATCACGCGGTGCATAGTGCGTGGCATCGAGGAATTGTTTGAACTGCGCATTGGTGACCGGGAATTTGTCGATGAAGAAAGGCTTGATGGTCATCGTGTGTTCGTGGAAGCGACGCGGGGAATCTTCCCATGGATACTGCACGTCGACGCCGTTCATAGAGCCGCCTTCAATTTCAGTGCCGCGCACGCGAAAGACGAAATTGCCGCCGGGGATCTTCACCATTCCTTCAGGGGCGTCCGTGGCGGGCTTGATGGGGGCGATGTCAACGAGATGCTGTTGCAGGACGGTCGGTTCATGCGAAAAAGAGGCAAGGGGATTGGCTGTCATTGCAGACATGTGCTGCATCAGCGTCTTGATGGCTTCGGATGGTTCGTCGGGCGTGGCAAGGATCGCGCCGTAGCCGTTGGCTTCGATGTTGAAGTTGAGGACGGAAACGGCGTCATCGGTCTCGGGCTTGAGTTCCACGCCGTGGTAGAGGTCGAAGTAGCGCATACCGGGCGCGGGCTTTACGTCCATCTGGCGGCCGGCGATGTCGTAGGGATTTCGATTGACGATGGTCCAGACGGTCTGATCGCCGAGCGGCCAGCGACTGGCATAGACGCCGAAGTTGTGCATGGAATAGAGCGGTTCCCAGTCGGGGCTGACGAGGAAGGGAGCGACGGCGCGCTCGATGGTGGCGACGCGGCGGGTGGCTTCGGCATCGCGTGGATTGATGCCGTTCCAGATGCCCCAGATATTCTCCCAGCTCTCCCAGCCGATGCCGTTGAAGAAGGCGAACTGCAGATCGCTGGTTTTATCGACTTCCCAGCGGTCGCTGATGTTGACCATGTGGCGCGTCTCGAGCCATTTGTAGCGGTCGACCATGGGGATGAAAGGAAACGAATACTGACCCCAGGTCATGACGTTCCATGCCAGAGCTTCATCGCTGGGGCTGCCTTCAGGCTCAAATGCGAGGGGATGGCCGGTTGCATCGGCAGCGAGCGAGAAGCCAAGCGGAACACCATCCTGCGTGTCGCCGTTGATGCCGTCGGCATCGATCTGTTTCATCAGATCCGCAAGGGCCTGCGGCCAGGGTTGCGTGGGCTGGTGTGTGCCTTCATCCCACATCATCATGGGGAAGAGGACGCGCACGCCGCGGCGGTGAAAATCGGCGACCATTTTTCGAACGCCTTCTACGCCTCCGGGCATGGACTCAACCATTTCGAGCTGGTTGCGGTCGTCGATCCCCATGTTGGGGTAGGTGGACCAGATGAGAACGGCGTCGATGCCGCCGTAACGTTTCTCGAGATCGTCGAGATAGCGATCGACGGTGTAGCGGCCGGCGACGGGATCGTAGAAGTAGCGATCGTGGACCATCATCTGGGGCTGCATGAAGCTGGACTGCGTCCATTTGAGGGAAGGTAATTCGTAGCGGGAGGGATCGTAGGCGATGCGGATGCGGCGCTCGGTGCGCCAGTGCCGCAGGTCGGCGAGCCAGCGCTCGTGGGCGAAGGGCGGGCAGGTGGTCTGCGGACCTTCCCAGGCGTTACGGAGGTTCATGCAGGCGGGCGGTGGGATTTGCTGGCCGCGTGGCTGATAGAGGGTGTCTTGCGCGGTGGCGGTCACGGCCAGGGTTCCGAGGATGAGTGGCAGATAGAACTTGTGGATCATTCGGCTCATCTCCAGCGCTTTGGTGAGGAGTGCGGATGGAACTAGAGGTGCTCGCCTCGGTTGGCCAGGAACGTGTTGAGGTCTGCGCGGGTTGGCATGGAGGCCTGTGCACCGCGGCGCGTGACGGAGATGGCGGATGCGGCGCAGGCGAATCGCGCGGCGGCGAGCGGGTCTTTGCCTTCGAGCAGTGCGACGGCGAAAGCTCCGTTGAAGCAATCGCCGGCGGCGACCGTATCGATGGCGTCAACGGCAAAGGGCTTGACCCAGCCTGCTGTGCCGCCTGCGACAGCGACGTATGCGCCTTCGGCGCCGCGTTTGAGTACGACGCCGCGGAGGCCGCGTGCGAGCAATTCTTGCGCAGCGGCTTCGGGATCGGATCCGTCGTTGAGGTAGAAGGCGGCTTCGGTTTCGTTCGGAGTGAACCACGCGAGTTGTTTCCAGGCGGGATCGCTGAGCGCGGCTGCCGGTGCGGGGTCGAGCATGACGGGAATTTTGAGTTCGGCACAAAGGGCCAGAGTGTAGTCGATGGTCGCCATGGGTAATTCAAGCTGGCAGAGGACCATTCCGGCGTTGCGAATGACGTCGATGTGTTTGTCGACATATGCGGTGTCGACATGGCCATTGGCTCCGGGAACGACGACGATGGCGTTCTGGCCGTTGGCGGCGAGGAATATCGGAGCGAGGCCGGATGATCCGGATGCGGTTTCCATTGCGGAGGTATTGACTCCGGCGTCGGCGAGATTCTGGATTAGTTGGGGGCCGTAGACGTCGTCGCCGACCATGCCGATGAACTGTACGGGATAGCCAAGGCGGGCGGCGGCAACGGCTTGGTTGGCGCCCTTGCCACCGGGCGTGGTGGAAAAACTGGTGCCGATGATGGTCTGGCCGATGCGGGGGATTTGCGGAGTGCAGGTGACCATATCCATGGTGACGCTGCCGACGACGACAATCGGTTTGCGAGTCTCTGGCATAAAGACCTCAATAGAGGGGAGCCATGGCGATGGCGCCAAGGCCCATGATGAAGAAGACGAACATGAGGACGAGCAGCAGGTGCGCGGCGCGCGGTGCGCCGGCAAATTCGCGCCAGATGAAGACGCCCCAGCAGGCGGAGATCATGGTGGCTCCCTGGCCGATGGAGTAGGAGACGGCGGGGCCGATGGGCTTGTCGAGGTGCGCGACCGATGCGATAAAGTTGGCGACTGCACCGACGCACCAGATGGCTCCGCCAAAGACGCCCGCGAGGTGCCAGCCAAGGGGAGCGCGCCAATAGCCTGAGCCATCGACAGGAGGCTTGCCGTCGAGGGGTTTCGCCATCAGCAGCAGGTTGGCGGGAATGGTGGAGAGCACGACGCCGATAGCGAAGTAGAATGCGATGGCATAAGGGCCGGGAGCAGTGCCTCTGCCCAGATCGTGGGTCGCGATGGGGTACCAGCCGCCCATGAGTACGCCGGCGACAAGCGATAGCACGATGCCGCGCGTGGTGGTGGCTTTCGCGGTTGCTTCGCGCTTGCGGTAGGCCGCAGCGTCGAGGACGATGGCGACGGTGACAAGAGCGACTCCACCAAAGAGCAGGAGGGGGTTGGCAGCGGGCGCGATGAGATAGCTTGAGACCGCACCGATGACGAGGGCAAGCCCGATCCCTACAGGGAATGCGACGGCCAGGCCTGCGACTTCAATGGCTGCAACCAGCAACAGGTTGGCTATGTTGAAGACTACGCCGCCACACAGGGCAAACACGATGGCGCCCGAAGAAGTGTGGGCCACTGCATCGAGGAAGGAAGGACCCGCGTGGCCGAGACTGCCGGCAGTCAGCCCCCAGACGATGGTGGCGAGCATCAGGCCGATCGCGTAGTCCCAATAGAAGAGCTGAAAACGGTAGCCGGGGCAGAGCTTGAGGGTGTTGGCCCACGAACCCCAGCAGAGCATGCTGAGGATCATGAGAAAAAGTGCGAACTGATAGGTGGCCGGAATGATCATGCGCGATTGGCCTCGTTCAGGCGAGCTTGGGCGGTGAATAGGGAAACATAATGCCTGGGACTATCGGGGCGCAAACGCGAGGGACGGCGAAAGGTCGGTTGGCGCCCCAGGTCTCAGGGGCGAGACCTGGGGCGCCCAGATTCGTGGATTCCCACCCATTCGCCAAAAGACGTCGAATGGATGGGGCACCCAAGTTTAATGGCAAGGGCGCAGCTATTGACGAGCGGCTTTGATGGCTTCGGTCAGCGCCGGGACAACTTCGAAGAGATCGCCGACTATGCCGTAGTCGGCTACTTCGAAGATGGGGGCTTCGGCGTCTTTGTTGATGGCGACGATGCACTGCGAGCCCTTCATGCCGACGAGGTGCTGGATGGCTCCGGAGATGCCGACGGCGAGATAGAGCTTGGGCGCAACGGTCTGGCCGGAGCTGCCGACCTGTCGCTCGATGGGAAGCCAGCCGTTGTCGCAGATGGGCCGGGATGCGGCGAGTTCCGCGCCGAGAGCGGTGGCGAGGTCCTGCACGAGAGGAAGGTTGTCGGCTTCCTTGATGCCGCGACCTACGGCAACGATTAATGGAGCGGAGCCGAGGTCGACGGTCTGCGCGGTGCCGCGGAAGGGCTCGCCGGGCTTGGTGCGGATTTGCGCGGCGTCGATGGTTGGAGCAAAGGTGGCGACTTCGGCGGGAGCGGATTGAGCGGCATCGGCGCGGAATGCGCCGGATTGCACGGAGACGAAGCAGGGGCCGGCGCCGGCGGATTTGTAGTTGCCGCTGAGGCGGCCTTGCATCAGCGAGCGAACGAAGACGGGACCTTCGCCGATTGCGGTTACGTCGCCGATGAGGACGCGGCCGAGGCGAGCGGCAAGGGCTGGGACGTAGTCGCGGACCTGGTAGGAGTGCGGGAAGACGAGATAGTCGGGAGACTCGGCGCGGATGAACTGCTCGAGTGCGGCCGTGAATCCGTCAGATGTGTATTGCGCGAGCAGCGGATGCTCGATGCGGACGACTTTGGCGACAGCCTTGGTGGCGGCTTCGGTTGCAAGGGCTTCGGTTTGCGCGCCGATGACGATGGCGGTTGCTTTGGCGCCTGACTGGGCGGCGAGAATGTTTGCCGCTGCGACTGCTTCCCAACTGATGCGGCTGATGCGGCCGCCGCGATCTTCAAGAACTACGTAAACGCCGCTCATAGGACGCGCACCTCGAACTTCAGTTTTTCAACCAGAGTTGCCGCAGCTTCTTTGGGAGAGCCGGGGATGATCTGGGTGGATTTTTGTTTTTGCGGGAGTGTGATTTTTTCGAGTACAGCAGTGGGCGCGCCGGCTGCGCCAAGTTCAGAAGCACTGATCTTGCGAAACTCCTTGGTCTTCGCTTTCTTGATTCCCATGAGGGTGGCGTAGCGCAGCTTGGTGCCGCCGGACTGGATCATCAAGACGGCGGGAAGCGGCAGCTCGATGTTCTGGAACCAGCCCTCTTCAAGTTCGCGCTTTACCGTGAGGCCGGTGTCGGTCTTGTCGACGTGAAGGATGAGGGAAGCGTGGGGCACGCCCATGAGTTCCGCCATGATGACGCCGGTCTGGCCGTAGCCGAGATCGTCGGATTGCAGGCCGGTGAGAACGAGGTCGGGGCTCTCCTGCTTTGCGGCGGCGGCGAGAAGCTGCGCAACGCCGAGGGCGTCACGGTTGGTCAGATCATCGGCTTCTACGTGGATGGCGCGGTCGGCGCCTTTGGCTAGGGCTTCGCGAATGGTGGTACCGGCGCGCTCGGGACCTGCGCTCAATACGATGACTTCGCCGCCGTGTTTCTCCTTGAGTTGCAGAGCTTCTTCGAGGGCGTAGGCGTCGGATTCGTTCATGGCGAATTGCAGGTCGGCTTCTTCGATCCATTTGCCCGCGCTGTTGATGCGGACTTGCGCATCGCGCTCGGGGACCTGTTTGATGCAGACGATGATTTTCATGTATTGATGCTCCATGGGCTTGCATCCAAGCACACCGTGGACGGGATTGCGATCCCTCAGCGCGACTAAAGCCGCGCCGTACTTCTTGCTGCGTGCTCATGGCACGTGCTTCGAAGCCGTGCCCTTTCAAAACTGGCGGGTGAGGATTTCATGAGTCTGGTTTCGTGGGCCCTTGTTCGAGAACAGGAAGCTTCGAGCGGTGAGTTGGGCGATGTCTAATAGCTGCGGTGCGGCGTCGCCGGTTGCGGAGAGGGCATCGCGGAACATGGTGTTGCAGAAAGGGCAGGCGGTGCCGATGGTGGAGGCGCCGGTGGCGACGAGTTCTTTGGCGCGGGTGTGGCTCACGCGGTCGCCGGTTTCTTCGCCGAGGAAGGCGAGTCCGCCGCCTGCACCGCAACAGAAGCTGCGTTGGTGGGAGCGCGGGGCTTCTACGAGTTCTCCGGCGAGGGAGACGACGGTGCGGGGTTGTTCGTAGACGTTGCGATAGCGGCCGAGATAGCAGGGATCGTGGAAGACGATCTTATTGTTGAAGGGTGAAGTTGGCTTGTTAGCGGTATCGCTTTCCCACCCATCTCGCAAAGTGCGCGAGATGGATGGGGCACCCACCATTGTTTGGGCACCCTGCTTTGGCAGTTTGTCGGCGAAGCGGGCTAGGAATTCGCTGTGGTGTTCTATCTCCGGTGGCGTGCCGAATTCCTTCCAGTCCTCTTGAATCGTGCGGACGCAGTGGGGGCAGATGGAGACGATCTTCTTTACCTTGTTATGCGGCGAGGGCTTCGAGATTGGATTCGGCGAGTTGCTGGAAGAGGAGGTCGTTGCCGAGGCGGCGGACCGGATCGCCGGTGCATTTTTCCTTGCGCAGTACTCCGTAGCTGGTGCCGAGGTAATTCATCACGCGCGCGAAGTCGGCGATGATTTCCCGGCCTTTGGGATCGTATCCGCCCATGCAGCCCAGCCACAGGCAGTACTCCTGCGTGCCGTCGAAGATGGGGAATTGCTGCTTCTGAATGAACTTGTCACGCTCGAGTGCACCCATGCCGAGTGCGTTCGATCCGCGTTCGAGAGAGAGGAAGAGCTTGGCGCCATGGTCGTCTTCCCATTTGCCGGTGTTGACCGCACCGCGGCGAAGGCCAACGATGATCGGGAGGTGCTCGATGCCTACGGGGCACTGGTATTCGCATGATCCGCAGGTGGTGCATTGGAAGTCGGCGGTCATGGAATTGAATTTGCCGATGAGGGATTCCTGGGAGTTGGGGCCGAACTCGTTGAGATAGCTGCGCAGGCCGAGGATGATCTCTTTGGGGTTTAGTTCCTTACCGGTGTTGGTTGCGGGGCAATGTTCGCTGCAGCGGCCGCACTCGACGCAGGAATAGGCCTGCAGGCTGACGAGCTGGGTGAGGTCGGTTCCCGCGACGAGGCCGAAGTCCTCATCCCCGACGAGAGGCGGAATTTTGCTGAAGCCGCCGCGGGAGAGAAAAATGGTGGCCGGGCTGAGTACCAGATGCAGGTGCTTGGTGTGGGGAATGATGGGCAGGAAAATCAGCAGGGAAAGGGTGTGAGTCCACCAGAGGACGCGGGCGGACGGGCTGGTGTCGCTGACGGTGAACGCTGCGAGGTACGTCACCATGAGGAGGAAGATCAGGAGCGCGATCACACCCGATTCGTAGGACACCTTTGCGCCTAACCACCGGGGACGCACGAAAAACCTGCGGACGAAAAGGCCAAAGATGCCGACCGCGCAGGCGATGGCGAACGCTGCCGCGAAATAGAAATAGAAACGTCCGACTAGACCATGGGGATCGAGGAAGCCGATACCGAGGCCTACGGCGATGTGGTTGAGGGTGACGAGGGCGAATGCGCAGAATCCCCAGAAGACGAAGGCGTGCGCGAGTCCGGGCAGGGGCCGTTCGCGGATGACTTTGGCCTGACAGAGCACTTCCCAGAAGAAGTCCCAAACCCGTTTGCCGATAGGCGCCAGGCTGAAGGTAGGGTCTTTTCTGGATTTGAGGATTCGCTTGAGAATGGGCGAGAGGCGGCGCCAGAACAAGGCGGCGGAAGCAACGATCAAAGCCACCAGAAGCAACTTCTCCCACGGCGAGAAGCTAAGCGGTTCAGCAAGCGTGGCGGAGAAGGTGTTCATATCCGAACTCACTCACAATACACGATTAGGCCCTTGATCGGCAGGTCGAGGGGTCAACCGGTTTGAGGGCATGAATCCGTTTCTGAGGCTGCTGGAGGCGGGGGCCGTGTTTGGAATGCGACCAAAAGCAAAAGGGCGGGATCTCTTGCGAGACCTCGCCCTCCTGCTCTCCGAATTTTGGAAGATCCGGTTCGGTGACCGGATCACAACTCGGATCATACAGATGAGGTGGTTCATTCGAGCTCCGCCCGAGTTTCCCTCCCTTGGCCTGTACAACCCTTGATGCACGAGTGTACTTGTTGCCATTCGTGAGTTTCGTTGCCGATTCTCTTGAAGGCCATAGACGACTCTCTCCTTCTGGGAAGATTTCTCTTCCGCTAGCTTCTTAGAGTCGAGGTCCTGCCTGAGAGTTGTCGATTGCGACCTATTGAGTGGCAGGGGTTGCCACATTGTAGGACTATGTGTTGGCAGCTGGATTGAGATTCCACGGGCAGGCTATTTGCGGGTGCGCGCTTCGGCCTCGGCGAGCCAGCCTCGGCGGATATTTTCTGCAGGGATACTCGACATATACGGCTTGATGTCGAGAATGGGCGTGCCGTCGAGCATATCGACTCCGCGGACTTGCAACGACCGACCCTCGCGCCTCAGCAACTCCACAACCGTCAGTGCAATGGGATTGGGGCGACGCGGAGAACGCGTAGCAAAGACGCCATGAGGGCGTTCATCAAACGGAGGACTGCCAATCAACTCAAAGCCTTCCGATCGATCGAATGCCCAGAGGACAAACAGGTGCGAAAAGCCTTCGACATCCGTCAGACCCAGCTCGAACTCGGGGAGAATCTCCAGCACGCCTTCAGCTTCGTGCCTGGCGCCGAGACCCTTGGGAATGGACTTGGTGTCGGTGTAGGGGCTGCGGACAAATCCGATGGGTCTGGGTGTAAACACTGCTGTCACTCTCCGGGCGTGGATACGAGATGCTGGGTTGAGCCGTCACCGGCCACAATCGGAGGATAGCGCGGAGGGGTCCGCGAGTGTTTCGTAATCGAACTTGCGAAGATTCCGCATACACTCGCCGAGAGCGCCTACCAGCGTTTCGCTCCATCCGCACGGCTGAAAACGCAGCGTCTTCTGATTGAGCTCAAGATCGGCGGTGGCATAGAACTGCATGTCACTGGTCTTGGCCGTGGCAAATTCTCTCACGGTAATGCGCGCTTCGATTTCGCCCTTAGCATGCTTCTTCTTGACGGAGAAGAAATGTAAGCGAGCGAGTGCTTCGGACGGATCCTTCTGAACCAGCTTCCATTCGTTCACGCTGTTGGACCTCGCGGGAGATTGGGTGCCTGACTGCCGAGTTTAGCGGATGAACGACATGCATGGACAGGAAATTGTGGCGGCGCGTGGGGCCCGTTTTCGACTCATGGTTCGAATTCCGATCGCGTCCTCATCGCCTCTCAGCAGCGAACGATCTTTGGCGAATGGATGCCCTTGGTAGCGTTGCGGGTGTCGAGAACAAGTTGCGCTTGTTCAACGATCGCAGGGTAATCGTAGCAAGAGTGATCCGTGACGATCAGGACAGCGTCGTAGGAGGCAAGATTCTTGAGTGGGGTGTTGGTCATATTCAGCGCGTAATGGCGTCCCTGGCCAACGGTAGGAAAGTACGGATCGTTATACGCAACGTCCGCGCCCTTTCCTCGCAGCAACTCGATAATGGTAAGCGAGGGTGATTCGCGCAAATCGTCAATGTCGCGTTTATAAGCAACTCCGAGAACGAGAAGCTTCGAACCATTGATCGATTTGCGATGCTTATTGAGGGCACCGGCGAGCTGGTCGATTACGAAGTAGGGCATGTTGATGTTGACTTCGCCCGCGAGTTCGATAAAGCGTGTGCGGAAGTCGAATTGCCGTGCCTTCCACGATAGATAGAACGGGTCGATGGGGATGCAGTGGCCGCCAAGGCCAGGACCGGGATAGAACGCCTGGAAGCCGAAAGGCTTGGTTTTGGCTGCATCGATTACCTCGTGGATGTCGATGCCCATGCGCATGCAAAGCTGCTTGAGTTCGTTCACGAGGGCGATATTGACGCAGCGATAGATGTTTTCGAGCAGCTTGGTCATCTCCGCGACGGAGGGACTGCTGACAGGTACAACGCGCCGGAAGATGGCGCCGTAATAGGCGGCAGCAAGTTCGGAGGCGGCAGGTCCGCAGCCACCAACGACCTTGGGGATGTCGTGACGGGCGACGGTTTCGTTGCCCGGGTCTTCGCGTTCCGGCGAAAATGCGACATGAATTCCGAGATCGTCAAGATGGCGGGCGACTTTCAGCCCATGGGGATTTCCTTTTTCGATCAGTGGCACCACGATTTCCTCGGTGGTGCCGGGGTAGGTTGTGCTCTCGAGAATGACAAGCTGTCCTTCGTGCAGATGAGGGGCGATTGACTTCACAGTACCCGTAACGTAGCTCAAATCGGGCTCACGATACTCGTTGAGCGGCGTAGGAACGCAAATGATGATTGCGTCCATGCCCTCGACTTCGGAGTAATCCGACGTTGCGCGAAAGCCGTATTCTTGCGCCTTCTGAACTGCCTCGGGAAGAATCCGTACGATGTAGGAGCCGCCTGCGTTCAGCTTGCTGACTTTTCTTTCCTCAATGTCGAACCCAGTGACGGCGAAACCTTCGCTGCTGAAAAGCAGCGCGAGGGGAAGCCCGACATAGCCCATTCCGATAATGCCGATCCGTGCCTGCCGGTTATCAATCTTCGTTTTCAGTTCTGAGAGGGTTGTAACCGTTGTGTTCATAGACCTCATTGTAAAACCTGGGGTTGGAGGCAGAAGGTTCTACGCTTGGAAGACGATAGTATTGTTACTGTTAGCAAACCAGCGCGAGATTTGGGGGCTTGCTTGGCGAAATACCTTGTAACAGGGGCAGCGGGATTCATTGGACGCTCGATTGCTGCGGCGTTGCTGGAGCGCGGAGAAGCCGTGCGAGGCATTGACAGCTTCATTACCGGCAAGCGCAGCAACCTGGCGGGACTGGAAGCCATGGATTTCATGGAGGGGGACCTGACAGACCCACAACAATGCGCACGAGCCTGTGAGGGGGTGGAAATCATCTTTCACGAGGCTGCATTGGCATCGGTGCCTCGATCCGTCGCTGATCCTGCCGGCACGAATCTGCACTGTGTAACCGCGACCTTGAACCTGCTGATCGCTGCACGGGCAGCGGGAGTGCGCCGCGTTATGTATGCGGGGTCCTCATCTGCATATGGCGATACGCCCATGCTTCCGAAGCAGGAAGACATGCTGCCGGTTCCAATTTCGCCCTATGCGGTAGCGAAGCTTGCCGGCGAGCATTATATGTGCGCATTCGCACGTGTCTATGGTTTGGAGACCGTGGTCTTGCGCTACTTTAACGTGTTTGGGCCGTTTCAAGACCCGACGTCGCACTATTCGGGCGTGCTTGCCATCTTTTGCCGGTGCATGCTGGCGGGGGAGCAGCCCACCATCTTTGGTGACGGGGAGCAGAGCCGCGACTTTACTTATATCGACAACGTCGTTCATGCCAATCTGCTGGCGGCCGATGCGCCGGCGGAGAGGGTAGCCGGTCAGATGATGAACGTCGCGACCGGCACACGGTCTACGCTCAACGAGACAATTCGCATTCTTCGCGAATTTACCGGTTACGACGGACAGCCTGCATACGATGCACCGCGGTCGGGAGATATCGTCGATTCGCTTGCCGATATTCAACGCGCTGGCCAACTTCTGGGCTACAGCCCGATTGTGGACTTTAGAGAAGGACTGCGACGAACAGTCGAGTGGTATCGGACCGGCGTATAACCCTGGAAGTACCCAGGATAAAAAATCCCGGCAAATCTTCGCCCTCTTGCTATGTGATGCGGCGCACTAACAAGCTGCTTCGAATTGGTAACACTGGTGTGTGCCCAATCCGTTGAGGCCGTCGGTGTAGTTCTGCGGGATGCCTTTCGGAAAGCAACGGGAACGAGGAAGCCGCCCTTGCCGGAGACTATCGACGTCCAGACAGAGCCAGCGCGCGGCTACGATGCGGCATCAAGCAGGGTTGCGCAGCGAAGTTCGTCTCAGTCGTTTCGTGAGCTGTGGTTGGCTATTGCACGCAATCGCCGGTTATTTCTGTCGATCGTCGGATCGCTGCTGGGCGCATGCCTGCTCTATTGCCTTATCGTCCCCAAGGAATATGAAGCAACTGCACGCGTAGCCTTGCAGGGAACGCAGATTTCGCTGCTCACGCTCGATCGCAATGAGGGTGCACCGTCGGGGTCCTTCGCGTCAGGCCAGGTGCAGCTTGAAACGCTGGCCAATGTTCTGCGAAGCGATCAAGTTGCCTGGGATGTGATTACCCGTCTCCAGCTCTACAAGACGGCTGGCTTCAGAGGAGCATTTGCGCAAAAGTTTCCCGACTTCAGCGCGCATCAGCCGACCGCCGATGGCAAAGACTGGCTCCTGGACCGATTTCAGCGTGACCTGACGGTGCAGACTATTCCACGCACGCTCGTTCTCGAAATCCAGTTCCGCACGCGCGACGCGGCGCTTTCGGCAGCCGTCGTGAACGCGATTATTGAGGCTTACAACAAACAGAATTCCGAGGATCGAATTGAGGCGACCGGCGACGCAACCCGGGCGCTCCACGCGCAATTAAGTGACTTGAAGTCTCGGGTAGACCGGGATGACGAAGTCCTGGCGACGTTCCAGAAGCAGCACGGAATCCTGGATACTCCGGAGATGCTGGGAAATGGCCAGCCGAGCGAAGTGGAGCACTCCGCAGACCTGACTGAAGTGGACGCTCTGAGCAGGGAGCTGGTGAGCGCAACGACGGATCGGATCGTGCTGGAAGCGGAGTACCGCGCGGCTGCAACGGGCGATCCGGAACTGGTGATTGCCTCGGACCCGAAGTTTATGGCAGCGAGAAGCGCACCATTTGCACTCCTGCAGCAATTGCGCACGCGGCGCAGCGATCTGGAGCAGGAACAAGCGCAATTGCGGATCGAACATGGGCCGAACTTTCCGCGGGTCGTGGAGATTCGCAGCCAGATGCAGGATCTGGAGCAGCAGGCCAAGGCAGAGGACAAGAAGCTGCTGGAGGGCCTCAAGAGCGCACGGGATGCGGCTGTGGGTCGGGAGCAGATGGTGCGCAAGAGTCTTGGCGATGCCACAAGTGCCGGCCTGAAGCTGAATGAAGCGGCTCTCAAGTACGCGGCAATGCGGCAGGAAGCAAACGCCAATCGCGATCTCTATATTCGCCTGACCCAGCAGGCGGAGGAAGCCGGGCTGGCGGCGGGGAGTCGCGGATCCGAGCTATTCATCGTCGATTATGCGCGCCAGCCGGTAAAGCCTGTCTCACCCAATCTTCCGGTGTTGATGGCGGTCACTCTCTTCGTCTCTTTGTGGCTGGGCATCGCGGCGGTGTTCATGCGTGAGGCGATTCAAACGAAGGCGACCCAGGTTGTCGTTGCACTCGCATTTATTGCAGCAATGTCCGTTGTGGGGAGCGCACAGGCGCCGACTCCGAGTACATCCGGCCTGCCGACCGGTGTCGCCCGCATTCCACAATCGACAGAGTCGAAGAGTTTGCCCAACGCAAAAGATGCACCCGCCGTCTGGAATACTTCGCAGAGTGCAAGGCTGGCCGGAGTTCCGCCTGGAGCGATTGCTACGGCGGGGGTGTTGATGGCTGCACCGATTGGCCCGGGCGATTTGCTCGAAGTATCGGAAGCGCATAGTCCGGAGATGCGCGCTTCGGTCCGTGTTTCAGAGTCAGGGACGGTCACTCTTTCGCTTGCCGGTGAAGTGCACGTGGAGGGAATGGATGAAACGTCCGCGGCACATGCGGTTCAGACGGCGCTGATCGAGCGCGGCATGCTTCTTCATCCGCAGGTCACGGTGCTGGTGACAGCGTATGCGGGACAGGATGTGTCGGTGCTGGGCGAGGTGGCGCGGCCGGGAGTCTACAGTTTCTCGGTTCATCATCGACTGCTCGATCTGATTTCGTCGGCGTCAGGTTTGAGTCAAAATGCGGGCAGGCTTGTCACAATCAGCCATCGGAACGATCCGAACACGATTCAATCGGTCGCGCTGGATCCAGCGGGCACAGACAGGACTACGGATCATAATCCGGAATTGCTGCCGGGTGACACGGTGCAGGTGAGTCGGGCCGGACTTGTGTATGTCGTTGGGGACGTCATCCGGCCAGGTGGATTTCCGGTAGACCCGGTGCAAACGACGACTCTTGTGCAGGCGCTCACGCTCGCATGGGGTCCGGGACAGAGCGCGGCGCTGACGAAGGCCGTTCTGATTCGTGAGAAGCAGGGAAGCCGCACCATTACAACTCTGAATTTGAAACGCATGCTGCGCGGACTGGACCCGGATATTCCGATTCGAGATGGTGACATCGTGTTCGTTCCCGACTCGATGGCGAAGAATCTTTGGAACCGGACCATGGAGTCGGTCATTCAGTCTGCGGCAGGCGTCAGCATCTATGCGGGCCTGGTCTACTCGCAAAGGTTCTAGGCCATGCGGCGAATTGCCTGGGCGCTGCTGCTTCTCTTCACATTCTCGATCCCGTGGGAGTATTCGCTCGACCTGGGCGCTCCCTTCGGTAATATTGCGCGCCTCGTGGGTTTGATTCTGCTGATTGCCGCTGTGCCCGCGATTTTGCAGGCTGAAGGCTTTCGCAGACTCGGACCTCTGCACTGGCTGACCCTTGCGCTCTATCTGTGGTTTTGCGCCTCTCTTTTCTGGACGGCAGGTGCGGATGCAACGCTGATCAAGCTTCGCGGCTATTTTCAGGAGATGATGATTGTCTGGTTGATCTGGGAGTTCGGCGAAAGTGCAGTCGATGTGCGCAACCTGATGCGCGCGTGGCTTGCCGGTTCGTGGGTCCTGGCGATCCTAACTATCGCAAACTTTGCGATTTCCGATCCCGGTTCAGCGGAGCAAATTCGGTTCGCTGCCTCCGGTCAGGATCCAAACGATGTTGCGCGATTTCTCGACCTCGGGTTTCCGATTGCCGCGCTCCTGCTCGACGGCAGAGAACGATGGGCCGGCAAAGTGCTCGCAGCGGGTTATCTTCCTCTTGGATTCGCCTGTGTCCTGCTCACTGCCTCTCGCGGTGGATTTCTTGCGGCAGTTGCCGCCCTGGCTGGCTGCGCCGTGCTGCTGTTTCGACGCTTTCGGAAAGGCATGCTGGGGGCATTGATCGCTCTGCCTGTTGCGGCAGGAGCTATCTGGCTATTGGTGCCGCAGGAGGCTTTGGATCGCATTGCATCCATCGCCGAGCAATTGCGATATGGCGACCTCAATCAGCGGGTGAGCATCTGGTCTGCGGGTTGGAGCGCATTTCTGCATGCGCCAATTTGTGGACACGGGGCCGGTTCCTTTGTGGCGGCTGCGAGGCTGGCGCCCATCGACACTGCGCACAACACCGCGCTCTCGATCCTGGTTGAAGGCGGGCTCGTTGCACTGGCCCTGGCGACCGGCGTCGTTGTTGTTTCTGTGCGGTCGATCCTTGCTACTGGCGGAGCGCTTCGGATTACACTGGCAACTTTGATGATGGTCTGGCTGATGTCGTCGCTGGTTGGAACCGTGGGCGAAAGCCGCACAACATGGCTGCTGCTTGCTGTAATTGCGCTGGGTCACCGTCTTATGGAGGAGAAGCCGGAACAAGTCGAAGAGCAATTCCCAAGCCAACCTTCCCCTGCCGAGTTGCGCCTGGCTGAGCGCCTCCCATGAGCACCGCGACGTTATCTGGAGGAACAACCAGTACTGACCGCCGCATCCTCAATGCCGCCTTCGTCGTTCTCGTCGCAACGCTGGCCGTGAAATTCGTTGCCACCGCGAAGGAGTTTACGGTGGCCGGAATCTTCGGCCGATCTGACGCGCTCGAAGCGTTTCTTGCTGCGGCGCTGATCCCCGGTCTCCTGATCAACTTGATTGCGGAATCGATGAACCAGGCGCTTGTGCCAACGCTGGTGAGGGTGAAGTTTGCCGAAGGCCTGGAGCGCGCTCAACAGTTGTTCTCGAACACCCTGGTTTGCGCATGCCTGATGCTCGCGACGGCTTCGCTTGGAATGGGATTAACAGCGCGATTCTTCTTCCCGCTGATTGGATCGCATTTCGCGCCCAGCAAATTGAACCTTGCGGTGCACCTGTTTTACGGATTGCTGCCGGTGGTTCTTCTTGCCGGTATCGCGTCGCTGTGCGTTTCCGTCATGAACACCACCGGCCGTTTCGCCGTGCCGGCTCTTACGCCTATTGCTACGCCCTTCGTGGTCCTCGCGGGTATCTCACTCTTGGCGGGCAGGTTTGGGATCTGGTCGATGGTTTATAGCACCGTGGTCGGCGCACTTCTCCAGGCCATCTGGGTGGGATGGCTGATGAGATCCGGGGAATTTCGCCTCAGGCTGCGATGGTACGGAATGAACGAAGCCACACGCGCCGTTGCGTGGCAGTTTGGACCAGTGTTTCTCAGTGGGCTGGTGGCGTCAGGCGGTCTTCTCGTCGACCAGGCCATGGCAGCCATGCTTCCAACTGGAAGTGTTGCCGCGCTGGCGTATGCCGCCCGGTTCGTTGGCGTGCCCATGGCGTTGCTGGGCGCGGCCATTTCTTCATCAGTGACTCCATACTTTTCTGAAATGGTTGCGCACGAGAAATGGCAAGAGTGCCACAGATCTCTGCGCATCTGGGCATGGTTGTCGGCGGGTGCGGCGACGCTTGTTGCGCTTGCACTGATTACCGGAGCGCAAACTCTCGTACGATTGACGCTGCAGCATGGAGTGTTTCGTTCTACGGATACGAATGCCGTTTCGATCGTACTGGTGATGTATGCTCTCCAGATTCCGTTCTTCGCGTGCAGCCGCGTCTTCTATCGCTTCCTTGTGGCGATGCGGCGAACCGATCTTGTATTTTATTGCGGGCTGCTGAACCTCGCGCTGGATATTGTTTTGAACGTTGTGCTGATGAAGCGATATGGCGTAGCCGGGATCGCATTGGCAACGTCACTCTGGACGATGAGCACACTGATCTTTCTCGGCTACTGGAGTTGGAGGGTTCTGTCCCAGGCTGAAGCGGGCATTCCGAATCGCGAAGGGTGAGGGTTTCGTTCCAGGAGCGCGGAGTAGAGATTCTCCCATTGGGTCAGCACGGTGTCGAGGCTAAACCTTGCGCAAATAGATATGCGCGTGCGGCTGGCAAACTCGCGCCGCTCCTCGCAGGGCAGGGACATCACTGCGCTCATCGCGGCTGCGAGCGCATCTGCATCTCCGACAGGAACAGCGGCGCGGGGAGGTTCAGGAAGAACTTCCCGCGAGCCGGGAATGTCGGTAATGACCGCCGGCAATTCGCAAGCGCCGGCCTCAAGCAACGCAATGGGCAGCCCCTCCCAGGAAGAGCAGAGCACAAAGCCATCCGCCGCCTGCATCCATCGGCGGACATCACTTTGAAAGCCCGGAAAGCTGACGCGGCCTCGCAGTCCAAGCGCGAGTGCCAGGGAGCGGAACTCAGCGTGGAGCGGACCTTCCCCTGCAATCACCAGGCGGGCATTGGTTGCAATTCGGGCGAAGGCCCGCAGTAGCGTGGCGTGATTCTTCACGCGGTCGAGCCTGCCGACCGAGAGCCAGAGGAATTGATCGGACAATCCAAGTTCATGGCGCATTGCGCGTCGAACGTCCTCGTTGCGCTTCCAACAATCGGTGTCTACTCCATTGGGAACGATTGCCAGATTTCCATCGCGAACAAGACCCGCATCGAGCCACGGTCGTGCAGCGGCGTGACTGACCGCAGTGACTACGTCAGCCAAACCGGCGCTGAGACGATAGCCGATCTTCCGCGCCGGACCGCCTGTCGCAGGCGAATGAATCGTGTCTACGATTACTCGCACAGGTGAGGCGACTCGCGACCATCGCGCCAGCAGTGACGCGTGCGGCAGATGCGCGTGAAGGATGTCCGGATAGTTGCTTGCAATCCACGCATGAAGCCGAAGCCAGCCGCGCGGATCGGCGAGGCCCTTTCGCATCTCAAGGCTGTGGAATGCGACGCCCGCTGAGTGCAGCGTCTTCGCCGCATCTCCGCCGCTTCCGGACAAGGCGACGACACTTGTTCCCCAACCTCGGCCTGCCAGTCCTGTTGCGAGTTGAAGGACTTGCTGCTCGGCGCCGCCAATGCGGTCGAGGGTTGGGATCAGATATGCGACGCGATTCACGAATTGCGCTCCAGCAGGACCGCATCGATCAGGTCCTCATGGGCGGAGATCGCTTTGTCTTGATCGAAGGCTTCGATCCACGCATGCGGGAATCTCTGGCCACGCTGGATGGATTGGAGAGCGTCGGACAAAGCCGTCTCGAGCGCGGCGGCTGAAATATCGGCTGCCAGCCAGACGCCGGGACGCGCACTTAAGAGCGTTACCAGACCCTGCGACGCGGGGAGCGCGACGATCGGGAGTCCCGCGGCGGCCGCTTCAAGGAGCGCGTTGGGCAACGCTTCGTGGCGGGAAGACAGCACAAAGGCAGAAACGCCGGAGAAGTATTGGGCTGGGAAGACAACGTTTCCGCGGAATCGAACGCGATTCTCCAGTTGCAATGCGTTTCGTCGCTCTTCGAGGGCCTTCCGGGACGGTCCGGCTCCGATGATTTCGAGTTCGGCATCAGGGAACTGGCGATGTAAGCCCGCGAAGGCTTCGAGGAGCAGGTCGATTCCTTTTTCGGGCGCCAGGCGAGCTACGGCAAGAACTCGAGGACCCGGCGAAGACCCGACGTTCGTCACTGGGGGAACTGCACGGATGCCTTGAATGTCGACCGGATTGGGCAGAACGACGAGTTTTGCATTGTCAATGCCGAGGCCCGTTCGGAGTTCCACTGCCATGGATTTGGTTTGGCAAATTACCCTGTCGGCGGATCGGTAGGCGGCCGCATACAGGCGCCGGGCGAGCATCGGATGCCCAAGGGCAGCAAACGTTGGCGGGAGCGCACCATTCTGACGCACGCACAGTCGTGTGCCCGCCGGGAAAAAGGGGCGAAGCAGGAGGACCAGCAAGTTGAGATGAGCCATGCTCGACAGGATCAGCGCGGGCCTCAAGCGCCACACTAGTCGTAAGAGGCTCCAAACACTGCTGCGAACTCTCTTCGCACCTAGCGCGTGAAGGGTAACCGTCTGCGCGATGTCGTATGCGAGTTGGTCCGATTGGGCAACGAGTCCCAAATGGATTTCGTACCGATGGGGATCGAGAGAGCGTGCCAGGGTGGCGATGACGTGTTCGGCTCCTCCGCCGCCAAGATGCGGGATCAGCAACAGGACTTTTGCGCGTCTCGGCGAAGGCATGGTTACCCAGCTTGCAGATTAGCGAACAGCCTGATGCGGGGATGTGACCGTTCTCACAAGAACAAACGCGGTAGAGTGGTATCGTTTCGTTGATTTTAAAGAAACGCTTCGGTAGTGCTGTACGCAAGAGATGCGAACGCCGAGGCCTCCAGCGCAGGCCGCTCGACGATGCTCGCCACAGAAAGTGCCAGACCCGGCGAAGGACCTCAAAGGCAACCTCATATCCTTGTGGGAGTCACCAGCCCACAGACTTGCCTTCTGCTGCATGGCAGGGTCCGCGCTTTACGCGATGCCGGATTTAGAGTTTCGCTGCTTTCGGCCCCCGGACAATTACTGGAAAAAGCCGCCCGAACAGCGCAGGTAAATGCCTTCGCCATTCCGATGGAACGCGGAATATCCCTTGTTCACGATGCCATTGCTTTGATCCGAATCTGGCGTCTGCTTCGCCGCTTGAGGCCCGATATTGTCGAATTCAGCACTCCTAAAGCGGGATTTCTGGGCATACTTGCTGCGCGATTCTGTGGAATTCCAATTCGAATCTACCTGCTTAGAGGGCTTAAGCTGGAAACTTCGCGTGGGTTTCGCCGGCTCTTGCTTCTGTGGACCGAGAGGATCGCTTCGGCGAGTGCAGATTTGGTCGTCTGCAACAGCCGGAGTCTGCTCGAACGGGCGTCGGAGCTGGGAATTGCCCCGCTATCGAAACTCGTCCTCCTCGGTGGAGGAAGCAGTAACGGCGTGAATCTTGCGCGATTCGCACCGGGGCTTTCGAACGTCCGACGGCAATTGGGTATTCCGCCGGACGCACCGGTCATTGGGTTCTCTGGCCGCCTCACGGTCGATAAGGGTCTTCCGGAACTGCTTGAGGCTTTCGCTGCGATCCTGCACCATGCGCCGGAGGCCTACCTGCTTTTGGTGGGATGGTTCGATGCGGCCGAGGATGCGCTGGAATGCGAGGTAAGGGCACGCATCGAGGGACATCCGCAGATCATCTGCACCGGCTACGTAGAAGACACGGCCCCTTATTACCGCGCAATGAACCTGATGGTGCTGCCGTCGTGGCGAGAGGGTTTTCCGAATGCGGTGCTTGAAGCTGCCGCCACCGGCGTTCCCGTGATTGCAACGCATTGCACCGGGTCGTGCGACGCAGTGATTCCGGAGGTGACAGGGTTGCTGATCCCTACCGGAAGTCCAGATGCGATCACCGAAGCGGTGCTTATTCTTTTAGGTGACCCGGATCGCTGCAAGCAGATGTCATCGGCGGCGCGCACATGGGTGGCAGAGAACTACGAGGATCGGAGAGTTCTGGGGCTGGCGGTCGTCCTCTATCTGAGCCTGATTGCGCACACAGATGTCCAGAGTTCCAGAACCAACGAGAAGCAGAGTGACGCCGTTACGGGCTTACCTGCCGCACTGTAACTTCGGCCGGAGCTGAAGTTGCGGGAGGGGCCTGCAGCGTATGCGCGCCAGACTCACTCGCATGGAGGATGTTTCCGGGTGCAATGCCCAGGACCAGCGTGGCGCCAACGGTAAACAGCAGAGCCGCACTTACAGCGATTCCCACTGGCATTACCGGCGATCGGTCCTGCACGGCATCTTCGTCGGGGCGTTGCGCTGCGGTGAAGGCGAGCCGCAGATAATAAGCTGCCGCCAATCCTGAATTCAACAACCCGATGATGGCGAGCACCACGGCACCCCCGCCAACTGCGGCGGAGAAGGAGTAGAACTTGCCGAAGAATCCGCCGGTGAAGGGGATTCCTACGAGCGAGACGAGAAAGAAGATCAGCAGGCTGCCGAGCAGGGGCGAACGGTAAATCAAGCCCTTGTAGTCCTGGATAAGGGGTCTCTCGTCGTTGTAGCCGCCTGCGAGCGTTACTACGGCAAAAATGCCGACATTCATCGCGGCGTAGGCTGCGGTATAGAAACTGGCTGCTGCAATGCCACTTGAGCCAAATCCCGCAAAGGCAGCGAGCAGATATCCGGCATGTGCGATCGAAGAATAGGCCAGCATGCGTTTCACGTTTTGCTGACGCAGCGCGGCCAGGTTGCCGACGGTCATGGATAGAACGGCGACGACCCAGAGTACCGGAGACCAGACAGCTCTCAGCGTTGGGAACATTTCGTAGACGACGCGGAGCAGGAACGCGAATGCGGCTGCCTTGGGAGCGGTGGACATGAGGGCCACAACCGGCGATGGTGCGCCTTCATAAACGTCGGGCGTCCAGACATGGAACGGTGCGGCGGATACCTTGAAGAGAATCCCAACGAGCATCAAGGCGAGAGCGGCATGAACGAGCGATTGATTCTGTGCAGTGGAGGCGGTGCGTGCTATCTCGTAGACAGAGGTCGTGCCTGTAGCACCGAAGACCAACGCGATTCCATAAAGCAGGAAGCCGGTGGCGAACGATCCAAGCAGGAAGTACTTGATTGCAGCTTCGGGACCCTTGCCCGTCTGTTTGCGGTAGCCGGCGAGGATGTATGTGCTGATGGAGGAGATCTCCAGCGCGATGAAGACGACGAGCAACTCGATGGCACTGGTGAGCAGGCACATGCCGACGGCGCCGAAGACTATGAGCGCGTAGTATTCGCCCTGGTGGTGGCTGTCTTCCGGCAACGTGTCGAGGGAGAGCAGGAGGGTCACCAGGACGATGCCGCAGATGAGGACGTGGAAGAAGACAGTGAACGGGCTGCTCTCCACTGTTTCGGAGAAGCCTGTACCCGTAGGAAGCGAAAGCTGCCAGAGACTTGCCCATAGGGCCACGGTAGTGCCAATGGCGGCCACCCAGCCCAGGCCGCGGCGGTGTCTGGCCGGAGCGAGAGTCGCATCGGTCAGCATGACGAGCACGCCGGTCACGGTCAGAACAACTTCAGGAAGAATGCGGTAGATGTCAGGAACAGGATTCATCGCTGAACCTCCCCGGCATTCTGGTTTGGAAGAACATCGGGTTGTCCCAATAACTCCGTCGACCGCGCTTGCTGGAACACAAGGGGTTTGGGAGCCATTTCGATAGTGCGGAGCCAGTAATTCGGCGAAACCCCCATTACCAGCATCAGCACGGCGAGGGGCCATAGCACCAACTGTTCGCCGAAGCGGAGATCCGGGGTTTCTGTAGCGACCATTTTGCTTTCCTGGCCGTAGAAAAGTCTTTGCACCATCCAGAGCATGTATGCGGCGCTGAGGATCACTCCGAGCGTGGCGACGATGGCCCAACGATGACCGACGTCAGCGAACGTGCTCGACAGGATCAGGAATTCGCCGATAAAACCGTTCATCAATGGCAGTCCGATCATGGCGAGAGACACGATCACAAAGAGGGTTGCGAGACGCGGAATTCGGTTGGCGAGGCCGCCAAAGGCCGCAACCTGGCTTGTTGCGTATCGGATTTCAAGCGCGCCAAACAACACGAACAGGGCCGCGTCGATGAGTTCGTTGTTGAGGATTTGGTAGGTTGCGCCGCTCCAGCCAGTAAAGGTGAACCCGTAAATTCCGAGCGTGATGAGACTCAAATGGCTGAGTGCAGCGAAGGCGAGGAATCGCCAGAAGTCACGCTGGACCAAGGCGAGGCAAGCGCCGTAGAGGATGCCGATGACCGCGAGAGTGATCAACAGAGGTGCGATGGCTTTAGCCTGGGCAGGGAAGAGCCCGACGTGAAAGCGGAGCATTGAGTAGAGGCCGAGCTTTCCGGCAACCACCATGGCCATGGCTACTGGTGCTTCACCGAAGGTGTCCGCGAGCCAGCCGTGGAGCGGGAATATCGGAACCTTGACCGCGAAGGCGAACAGAAATGCCAGAGCCACCCAGAAGAGCGCTGCGCCGGGAACGACCCCGGCGGCGATGGATATACGCAGTTCGCTGAAATTGAATGTGCCTGTCCGGGAGTAAAGATAAAGGATGGCCACGAGCAGGGGAGCCGATGGAATGAAGGTGAAGAGGAAGAACTTGGTCGCCGCCTTTTGTCCTTCCTTGCGGCCATACATCGCGATCAGGATCGCCATCGGGACCAGCGATAGTTCCCAGAAGCCGTAATAGAGCATCAGGTCGAGCGAAATGAAAACGCCGTACATCGCCGTCTGCTGCAGAAGGAAGAGTGAGTAGAAGGTCTTTTCGCGGCGGGTGATCGATTTCCAGCTTGCGAGCACGCCGACCGGTCCAAGCAGTCCGACGAGGACTACGAGCCACATGCTCAAGCCGTCTACACCGACGTGATAATAGATTGCCGGGTTCTCGATCCATCGCTGATTTACGACGAACTGAAACCCGGACTGGTGCATGTCGAAGTGCGCGGGCAAGTGAAGCGTCAAGCCAAAAGAGAGGAGCGTCGTGAGGAGAGTAATGCAGGCGGACAGCTTGCCGCGATCGGGCAAGAGGGCCACGAGCACCGCTCCGGCCAGGGGTACGAGGAGAATCAACGTGAGTATCGAGCTATCCATTGATGTCATCTTCTAGTGTCCCGCCCCGAAGAAGCTGATTCCATTTGGGCCGAAGACGTACGGCGCGAGCACAAACGCAAGCAATACTGCTGCGCCGAGAGCGAGCCATGCGGCGTACGACCGCAAATTGCCCGACTGCCAGCGCTGAAGAATCGCGCCACCGAGCATGGCGATGCCAGCCAGGAGCCACGCGATGCCGCCGAGGATCGCTACGTCGACGACCCACTCCAGGAGATATTTCGAAAGTGCAAGGATTGGCTTGACGATGGCAAGCCTGTAGATCTCGTCGACGTAGTATTTGTTTGCAAGAAGGTTGTAGCCTGCCGGTGTGCCGGTGGCGAGCCCGTCTGCGGATTTGGAACGATGGTACATGCGGTGCGCTATGTACCATCCGATGGCTCCGGCAGCGACAGCGAGGGCCATCAAGCCGTACGTCGAGACCTCCGGCGGGTTCTTCAGGGTTGGCTCCGACGGACGGGGCGAGGAAGGTGCCGAAGCGTCCTGCACCGATCCAGCCACCGCCAACGGAGAGCACCGCGAGGATCACCAGCGGTCCAAGCATCACCCACGGGCTCTCGTGCGGATGAGCATCATGACTGCGTGACTCTCCGAAGAAGGTGAGATACCAGAGGCGGAACATGTAGAACGCGGTGAGCAGCGGCAGTAACGAGTCCGACGAACCAGAGGACTTTGCCCAGGCTGCCGCCCGATGTGAAAGCTGCGGCGAGGATTGCGTCCTTCGAGAAGAACGCCGACATGAATGGGAATCCCGAGATGGCCAGGACGGCCATCGTCATGGTCCAGAAGGTGATGGGGATCTTCTTGCGCAGGCCGCCCATTTTGCGCATGTCCTGCTCTCCGCCGAGAGCGTGAATGACGGAGCCGGCCGCAAGGAAGAGAAGCGCTTTGAAGAACGCGTGGGTCATCAGGTGGAAGATGGCCGCTGAATATGCTGCGACGCCGCAGCCGAGGAACATGTATCCGAGTTGCGAAATGGTGGAGTAGGCGAGGACGCGCTTGATGTCGGTCTGGACGAGTCCGATGGTGGCCGCGAAGATGGCCGTCGCCGCACCGACGATGGCTACAACGCTCAGCGCGAAGGGCGAGCGATCGAAGATGAAGTGGGTGCGGGCGATCATGTAGACGCCGGCGGTGACCATGGTGGCGGCGTGGATGAGGGCGGAGACGGGGGTCGGGCCTTCCATGGCGTCGGGCAGCCAGACGTAGAGGGGAAGCTGCGCGCTTTTGCCGGTGGCGCCGATGAGCAGGCAGATTGCGATGGCCGTCAGCACGCCGCCTGTGGCGGCTGGACTAGCGGCGAGTTTTTCGGAAATCTCGTGAAACGTCAGCGTGCCGAAGTTGGCAAGCAAGAGGAAGAGGCCGATCAGGAATCCGAAGTCGCCGATGCGGTTGACGATGAAGGCTTTTTTGCCGGCGTCGGCAGCGGAGTTTTTCTGGAACCAGAAGCCGATGAGCAGGTAGGACGCGAGACCGACGCCTTCCCATCCGACGAACATCAGGAGGGCGTTGCCGGCGAGGACCAGGGTGGTCATGAAGAAGAGGAAGAGGTTGAGGTAGGCGAAGTAGCGGTAGTAGCCTTCTTCTTCGTGCATGTAGCCGACGGAGTAGATGTGAATGAGGAAGCCTACGCCGGTGATGACGAGGAGCATGACGAGAGAAAGCTGATCGAGGACGAAGCTGAAGTCGACATGGAGCGAGCCGACGGTGATCCACTCGAGGCGTGCTCTGCATCGAAGAGGAGTGCAGGCAGGGAGAGATCCGGGGGCACTCAAACACAGCGAACGCAGTGTCGCAAGCACAACGACTAGCAAACGAGATCAGCGGCGCCAGCAAGCGCAATTGCCGAGACCATCGCCTTGGGCAAGCGTCGGCCCAGCAATCCGTTGAGCAGAAATCCAACGAAGGGCACGAGCGGAATCAAAGGCAGAAAAAGTAAGGGTCCGTTCATAGTTTCATCAGGTCGATGCGGTCGACCGCCAACGTTGCGCGTGCGCGGAATACGGCAATAATGATGGCGAGTCCAACGGCGGCTTCAGCGGCGGCGACCATCATCACGAAAAATACAAAAATCTGGCCCTTCACCTGGTGCCACTGGTGAGCGAAGGTCACGAAGGAAAGATTCACTGCGTTGAGCATCAGCTCAATGGACATGAAAACGGTGATCAGGTTCCGCTTGATGAGAAAGCCGACGACGCCGAGGCAGAACAGGACAGCGCTCAGAAGCAGATACCAGGTGAGAGGGACTTGCTGTTGAACGAGATGAAGGCTGTTCACTTGTTGTACCCCTTGTCTCCGTCTCCGTGGCGCGCCAGTGCGACGGAACCCAGAATTGCGACCAGAATCAAAACGGATGTGACTTCAAACGGCAGCAGAAGCTTGGTAAACAAGACGGCGCTCAAATCAGAAACACTGGTTACGTTGTCTTCCAGGGTCGCAGTGCCGAAGCCCTGAATTCGCAAAATGATCGTTGCTGTGATGGCGAGAATTGCCACTACTGCGGGGAGTCCGACGGTGCGCGCTGCGCGACTGCCGAGAGTGCGTTCTTCACGGCCGGCATTCAGGAGCATGACGACAAAGGTGAACAGCACCATGATGGCGCCGGCATAGACGATGACCTGCGCCGCTGCCAGAAACTCTGCGCCAAGCAAAAGATAAAGGACCGCAAGCGAGACCATCACCACAATCAGCGAGAGGGCGCTGTTGATGGGGTGCTTCTGCAGCAGGAGATTGACGGCTCCTGTCAGGCAGAGTGCAGCAAACACGATAAATAGAATCAGGTGCATCGTTCCGTCACTTAGAGCGACTCTCCAATTTGTGAATCGTGCTGGAGAACCGCTGTCCGGGCGAGTGCCGATTGACTACTCCGGCAGGTTGAGGGGAGGAACCGTGCGAGCAGGATTCTCCGGCTCGTTGAAATCCCTTCCGATTCTAACTGAGTACATCCAGCCCAATGGTGACCGATGAACAGCGCCTGCAACTCGATCGGGCAGCTACGGTGTGTACTCAGTGATAAGCGAGCCATAGGCTCGTTCCCACAATGTTGAGGATGGCGAGAGGCATCAGCCAGCGCCACCCGTAGTTCATAAGCTGGTCGTAGCGGAAGCGCGGCAGAGTGCCGCGCACCCACACGTAGAGAAACAGGAAACAGAAAACTTTCAGAACAAACCAGAAAATCGGCAGCAGCGCGCGAACGATGAAGATGTCGGGCGTGGGGAACAGGTTTCCGAACGGACTCGTCCATCCGCCCAAGAAGAGCAACGAGGCCACGCAGCCGACCATGATCATGTTGCCGTATTCGGCCATGAAGAACATCGCAAATTTCATCGAACTGTATTCGGTGTGATAGCCGGCCGTCAGTTCGCTCTCAGCCTCGGGCAGATCGAATGGCGAGCGATTGGTTTCGGCGTAGGCGGACATCAGATAAATGAAAAATGCCACGAACTGAAAGCCGCCGAACAGATTCCAGCTGAGCAGGCCGTGGTCTGCCTGGCTTTTTACAATCACGTCCAGATTCAGCGATCCTGCGCGCAACACTACGCCGACCAGCGACAGCCCCAGCGCCAACTCATAGCTGACCAGCTGGGCCGATGATCGCAACGAACCGAGCAGGGAGTACTTGTTATTCGAGGACCAGCCGGCAAGCGCGATGCCGTAAACGCCTATCGACGTGATGCCGAGGATCACCAGCAGACCGATGTTCACATCTGCAATTTGAAAATAGTGGAAGTTGCCCGGCCCAACGACACCGGGATCGCCGAACGGGACGACCGCAATCGAAATAAGTGCACAGCTCAGGCCGATGATTGGCGCGAGCAGATAGAGGGGGCGGTATACGCCCGAGGGGATAATGTCTTCTTTGAGAAAGGATTTTGCGCCGTCGACCAGCGGTTGCAGCAACCCAAAGGGTCCCACGCGGCTGGGGCCCCAGCGATTTTGAATGCGGCCAACGAGCTTGCGTTCCAGAAGCACCGTGTAAGCGACGGCCATTAGAAGTACTACCGTCACCACCACGACCTTCAGCAAGCTCCACAGAAAAAACTGCAAAATCGTCACGTGCCTTCAGCCTTTCTCGCCAATCGTCAGTCTGCCGCTGTTGCTGCTACTTCCGCTGCCTGGTGTTGCTCCAGATCTTTCAGTCCGTGACTGTACTTCCCGAGAGTCCCCGAGGTGAACAGTCCATTGTGCGCCGGCTGCACGAGGTCGGGACGCTCGGAAGTAAGTGCGGAAACCGGAACGAAGCCGGGTTCCGTATGCACATCGTTGCCGCCGAAGAGGTTTAGTCGATCGAGCTTGTAGCCGGGAACCAATCGTTCAATTTCATCCAGCAGCGCCAGGGGATCGAATGGGCTCAGCTTTGGTTCAAGGCCGTTGGCCGCAAGCCACACGGCATGACGATCCGCCTCGCCGGCCTGCGCACCGCGGGACTGTCCGAGATCGCCGGTTACTCCGCCTTTGCCAAAGGGGACGAGCGCTTTGACATCGGCTCCCATGCTGCCGGCGAGCCGGACCAGAACTTCGAAATCGGGCTTCACACCCGCGTGGTCGGCGGCCTTCCGCGCCAATTGAAGATCGCCGAAAGTATTGGTCACGGTGCCGGTCTTTTCATAAAGACTTGCGGCAGGAAAGACAACGTCGGCTGCCGCGCCTGTCTCTGTCAGAAAAATATCCGAAACGATAAGGAAGGTGTTTTTGAGCGAAGTCCGATCCAGTTTTGCAGTCCCAAAAGGATTTGCGCCGACGACCAGCAGGGCACCAAGCGCTCCGCTCCAGGAAGCATCCAGCATTTGTGGCAGATTTTTCCCGGGAGTTTGGGGCAAGTCGGCATACTCGCTCGCAAATGCGCCCGGTGCGGTGACCGAAACATAGCCCGGCAGCAGATCGGGCATGAGGCCCATGTCGGCAGCGCCGCGCGAATTGGCGTAATCGCCTAGATACGCAAAGCGCACGTTGCCGCGTCCCAGTCCCCATTGGACTAGTCCGGCAACCGCCGTACCACGATACTCTTCGCCGAAGATGACCACCAGCTTTTCTTCGGCAAGCACGGCTTCGCGGAAGGCAGGGCTGTTGATCGCGGCATCGCTTCCGCCGAGATAAGCTGCAATGGCTGCATAGCCACCGGCTGGCAAACGCAGCGCAGCCTTGGCCTGCCGCTCCAGCTTGATCTTCTTTTCGTTCGCGACATACAAGCGTGCACGATTCAGGCGGACGTTGGTGCGCAGGTTCCACGCTAGCAGCGGGTGCTCATTGGTCGGATCGCCGCCAATGAGCAGGATCGCCGGCGCACTGGCGATGTCGCGCAGGCTTGCGGCTTTTCCTTCGTGCCCGGCCAGTGCACCGGCAAATGCGACGTAATCGGTGGTGCGATCATGGTCAATATTGTTCGTTCTGAGGACAGTGCGCGCGAATTTTTGGAGCAGGTAATTCTCCTCATTCGTCGTGTGGTTCGAACCGATCACGCCGATCGCATCGCCACCTTTACTGTCGCGAATCTCCTTGAGCTTTGCACCGGCTGACGCGGAAGGCATGCTCCCAACTGACGGGCTCGAGCTTGCCCTGCGCATTGCGCACGAGGGGCGTTGTGAGCCTTTCAGGACTTTCGACGAAATCGAATCCGAAACGGCCCTTGGCGCACAGGAAATCGCCGTTGATGCCGCTCTTGTCGCGGTTATCGGCGCGAACAATTTCGGAGCCGTCGTTTGCCTGGCGCACGCCGAGTGTGACCTTGCATCCGTCGCCGCAATGCGTGCAAACGGTAGAGACGTGATTCATCTCCCAGGGACGCGTCTTGTAGCGATAGCTTCCGCTGGTGAGTGCGCCGACCGGGCAGACATCGATGCACATCCCGCACTGTTCGCAATCGAGACGATCGCCTTCATTCGGCGAAATCACGGAACTGACGCCACGGTTTTGGATGCCCAGAGCCCACACATCCATGCCTTCGCCGCACATGCGCGTGCAGCGATAGCAAAGAATGCAGCGCGGCCGGTCGTAGAAGACGGCGGGCGACCATTGTTGCTCGTCGCGATGCTGCTTGGCCTCCGCGTAGAGGCTTTCGCCTGCGCCGTACTTGAAGGTCATGTCCTGCAGTTCGCATTCGCCCCCGGCATCGCAGACGGGGCAGTCGAGGGGGTGATTGCCGAGGAGCAGTTCAATCGTGGCTTTGCGCGCCTGCGCAATCTCCGGCGACTCGGTGGTGAAGACCTGGCCTTCGGCTACGGTTGTGGTGCAGGCGGTTTGCAGCTTCGGCACTTTTTCCTGGCGCACAACGCACATGCGGCAGGCGGCCTGAAGGCTCAGACCTGGGTAATAGCAGAACGCAGGGATTTCGATGCCGGCTTTGCGGCAGGCTTCAATCAGGAGCGTGCCGGCGGGAGCCGTCAGCTTCTTTCCATCGACTGTGAATGTTACGTCTGCCATTCGGTTATTTTCTGTCCTCTGCTGCAGTGCCAGTACTCTGTGAATCTGTCAGGGGCTAAAGCCCAATCGCTCTTTCTGCTGCTTCTACGGCACGACTAAAGTCGTGCCCTGATTACAAAACCGACCTCTACACGATCGTTAGCTCCGGTGCACCGTGTTTGGCGAACGGGCAGGGCTTTCCGTCCAGGTGGTCTTCAAATTCTTTGCGAAACTTCTTTACGAAACCTATCGTCGGCATTGCGGCCGCGTCGCCGAGCGGGCAGAAGGTGCGGCCCATCATGTTTTCGGCGAGGTAGCGAATATTGTCGATGTCCTTCGCTGTTCCAAAACCGGCATGGAAACGCGTCAGCGATTTCTTGAGCCAATCGGTTCCTTCGCGGCAGGGAATGCACCAGCCGCAACTCTCGTGCTGATAGAAGCTGATGGTGCGCAGGGCGAACTCTACAATGCAGGTCTGGTCGTCGATCACGACAACGCCACCGGAGCCGAGCATCGATCCTGCTTTGCCGACCTGGTCGAAGTCCATGCCAAGGTTTTCGATCTCTTCGGGCAGCAAAACGGGTGTCGATGATCCGCCGGGAACTACGGCTTTGAGTTTGCGCCCGCCGCGTACGCCGCCGCCAACCTCATAGATCATCTTCTTGAGGTTGTAGCCCATGGGCAACTCGTATACACCGGGCCGTTCGACGTGACCGCTGATGGAGAACAGACGTGTCCCGCCATTGCGTGCTGAGCCTACCGCGGCAAAGGCCGCTGCACCCATCTCGTAGACATGGGGCACTGTTGCTATAGTCTCGGCGTTGTTGATGACCGTGGGTCCGCCGTAGAGGCCGACGACGGCGGGGAAGGGGGGCTTGATGCGCGGGACGCCACGTTTGCCTTCGAGGGACTCCATCAGCGCCGACTCTTCACCCACTTCGTACGCGCCTGCGCCGCTCTGTGTGATGATTTGAAACTCAACGTCAGAGCCGAAGATGTTTTTGCCGAGGAAGCCTTTTGCGTAGGCATCAGCAACGGCCTTCTCCGTGATCTCGAGGAGGTAGCGATACTCGCCGCGCAGATAGATGAAGCCCATCTTCGAGCCGATGGCCAGGCCGGCGATGATCGTTCCTTCGATGACAGCGTGGGGATCGTGGAGGAAGATCAGGTGGTCTTTGCAGGTTCCCGGCTCGCTCTCGTCGCCGTTTACCAGGACGTACTTTGGCTTGGGCGATTGCTTGGGAACGAACGACCATTTCATGCCGGTGGGAAAGCCGGCGCCGCCGCGGCCGCGGAGATTTGAGGCCTTCATTTCCTCAATGGTCCACTCGGGACCCTGGGCAAGGCACTTGCGCACGGCTTCGTAGCCGCCGAGCTCAATGTACTTGTCGATGTTCGCAGCGCCCTGGCCGAAGCGCTTCGAAACAATCTTGACTTCATCGGGATGTGAAACCAGCCTAGGCATTGCTTTTCCTTGTCTTGGACCTGGTTCCGATACCGGTGGAGAATTTTGGGCACGCTCTCCGGTGTCAGATCATCGTGAAAGTCGTAGTTCACCTGGATGGCCGGAGCCCAGCAGCAGGCGCCGATGCATTCTACTTCTTCGAGCGAGAAGACGCCGTCGGCGGTCACGCCCTTGTGCCCGATGCCAAGCTCTTCCTGGAATTTCTCGTAGACCTCGTAAGCGCCACGCAGCATGCAACTGATATTGGTGCAGACCTGCACGTTGAATTTGCCTGCCGGTTTGAAGCGCAGCATCGAGTAGTAGGTGGCCACATTGCGGACATCGAGTTCGGTGATGCCGATGCGCTGCGCCACTTCGGCGATCACTGCGTCGGATAGATAGCCGATCTCATCCTGCGCGTAGAGGAGCATCGGGACCAGGGCCGAGCGCCGCACAGGATATTTCTCGACCAGCGCATCGAAGCGGGCTGCGACTTTGGGCGAGAAGATGCTCATGGTTTCCGGACTCATTGCATCAACTCCCGCGCCCATGTCTCGGCTGCCATATCCATCTCTTCCTCGCCGGTTGAGCTGCGCAATTGCCCGGCTTCTGTAAACTCGAGCATTCCTGTTCTTCCATCTTCGCGCCGCCAGATCACCTGTGCGCCGTTGCGAATCAGATCAAGCCATGCATTTCCATGGCGGACCATGATCTGCTCTTCCCCTAACTCAACTGTCGCCTGCCTATCCCCATTCAGCCCATGCGCCGCGGTGTAGCTGCGGAGCAGGGAAGCAAGGGATACCCAAAGTTCTATGTAGAACTGCTGAATGCGGGATGGTTCTGTATTGGCCAACTCCGCAAATCTCCCTCAGGGGCTAAAGCCCCGATCTTATTCTGTGCTGCTTTCGGCACGACTAAAGTCGTGCCCTGACACGTACCAAAGAGCAACAGCAGATCCTTCGCTCCGCTTACCCCAACTTTCGTTGGGGCCCCAAGCTGCTCCGCTCAGGATGACACATCCATATAGCTAATCCCTGATCCCTGATCTCTGTTCTTCTAGCGGTCAATTTCCCCCAGCACGATATCGATTGATCCGATAACAGCAACTACGTCCGCCAGCATGCGGCCTTTGCACATGGTTTCGAGCGCCTGCAAGCTTGCGAATCCTGGATACCGCATGTGAACGCGGTATGGCTTCGCGGTTCCATCGGAAACCACGTAATAGCCCATCTGGCCGTGGCCCGATTCAATACCCTGATAAACTTCGCCGGCCGGAACATTGAAGCCTTCGGTCACGATCTTGAAGTGATGGATCAGGGCTTCCATCTGCGTCTTCATCTTTTCGCGATCGGGCAGCACGATTTTCGGTGCGTCCGCCTTGATGGGACCGCCGGGCATGCCGTCGAGGGCCTGCTGAATAATGCCGATGCTCTCGCGCATCTCGAGCAACCGCACTTCGTATCGCCCCCAGCAATCGCAGCGGTTCGAAACCGGCACTTTGAACTGAAACTTCTCGTAGCTGGAGTACGGCATGTCGCGCCGCAAATCGAAATCAACGCCAGAAGCTCGCATCGTGGGCCCGGTCACTGCAAGAGCAATCGCATCTTCTGCGGAAAGGTGTCCAACACCCATCAGGCGATTGCGGAAGATCGGATTTCCGGTCAGCAGGTTCGAGTATTCGTCGATCTTCTCGGGGAAGGTCTTGATGAAGGCCTGGATGCGATCGAACAGATCCAGCGGCGGCTCCATCGACAACCCGCCGATGCGGAAGTAGCTGGTCATCATGCGCTGGCCGGCCACAGCTTCAAAGATGCGGAGAATCTCTTCGCGTTCCCTGAATGTGTAGAGGAAGACCGTAAGAGCGCCAATGTCCATGGCGTGGGTGCCTAGCCAGATCAGGTGGGAATTCAGGCGAGTGAGTTCGGTCAGAAGCACGCGAATCCACACCGCGCGCTCTGGGAATTTCCAGTTGCAGAAGCTTTTCGACGGCCAGGCAGTAGCAGAGATTGTTGGCCATCGGGCCGAGGTAGTCGACGCGATCGGTGAGCGGGACGACTTGCTGGTAGAACTTCGCCTCGCAGGTCTTTTCGATGCCGGTGTGCAGATAGCCAATCTCGGGATAGAGGCGGACAACGATTTCGCCGTCGATCTCGAGGACGAGGCGCAACACGCCATGCGTGGATGGATGCTGTGGTCCCATGTTCAGGACCATGTGCTGATCGCGCGCGCCCTCGGCCGGTGGGGCAGAAAGGATCGGAGTGCCTACATCCAGCATCAGCGATAGCCCTCCACCGGGTAGTCCTTGCGCAGGGGATAACCGACCCAGTCATCGGGCATCAGTATGCGGCGCAGGTTGGGATGTCCTTCGAAGCGAATTCCGAAAAGATCGAAGACTTCGCGCTCATAGTAGTTGGCGCCGGGCCAGACAGAGGTGATCGATTCAATTGCCGGATCGGAGCTGTCTATCCACGTCTTCAGACGGATCCGCTCCTTATATTGGTGCGACACAATGTGGTAGCTGAGCTGAAAACGAGGCTCGGAAGGGAGCCAGTCGACGGCCGTCATATCTTCGAAGGCGTTGTAGCCGGCATCTTTTATGGCGGCAACGGCAGCGCAGATTGTCTTCGGGAGTGACAGTCAGCGTAAGTTCGCCGCGATCGAAGATTGCGTCGGTAAATGCATCCGCATTCCAGGCAAGAAGCGCTTTGACCGCGGGGTGATCCGGCAGTCCATCGAGCACAGCTTGCCTTCCGGCGAGAGTTTCTGGGGGAGCTTCTGCCATTCTTAGAGATCCGCCTTATCCATGCTCCAGTTCAGAATGCCCTTGCGCACGATGTAGTAGAGGCCCACGGCGATGAAGCCGAGATAAACTACCATCTCCCAGAACCCGAAGAGCCTTTGTCCGGTGATGTGGGGAAGCTGGCGATAAATTACCGCCCACGGCATCATGAAGACCGCTTCAACGTCGAAAAGGATGAACAGCATTGCGACCATATAAAAACGCACGCTGAATCGAGCCCGCGCGTCGCCTACCGATTCGATTCCACATTCATACGCCGCCAGTTTTACAGGCAGATTGCGATGCCGCCCGACAAACCATGAGGCGAGCACCATCATGGCGGCAAGTCCAATGGCAAAAAGGATTTGCATCAGAAGCGGAAGATATTGCCAGTGGTAGGGAATCATGCGCACCCTGTTCCAAATGGTACCGAAAATTTGCGGCATTTCCGATGGGCTGAACTGTACCCACTGCGACAGGCCGCTGGTTTGAGCTTAGGTTCCCAACCTCATCCCGTCAAGGCGCTCTGACGCCGTGGCGAACTGTCGGATTGATGCGATACTTCGAGTCCTGATGGTTGATTTGCAGGCTTGAGACGACACAAGAGTCATTTCTGCCTGTGTGCCAGAACACTCATCGCTCCTGAATTGGTATACCGTTTGGGCATTTCGAGCCTCTGTGAGATGTGTCACATGAATTCCGCTTGTTGAATTTCATTGTGCTGATTCGCTGCCCACGCGAGGGTCTGCGTCACGCCGGTCAGATTCTTTATCTCGACTTCGTCGAGCGTTGGGCGCTCCGCGCGCCAATGGTAGGCTGAATTCGTGGATCTACCAATTCGAGAAACCATGTGGAGGCGTGCGCGGAATTCCGCATTGCTCCTTTTCGCGTGCGCGTTTTCTCTTCTCTCGTCTGCGCAATCAGTAGACAAGATCGATGTAAATCCCACCTTCACCATCGCCAAATACCAGGCTGGTTCTCCGATCCACATGGTGGGTTACGGCGATATGCGCTTCACCGATCCCTCGGTGAAAATCGGAACCAATCCGCGGATTCGCAAATGGCTGGCCGAGCGCGTTGCTCAAGAGAATCCTGAAGTGCTGCTGCTGACGGGCGATATGCCGTATGTCGGTGGGAGCCAGGCCGATTGGCAGGTCTTTCAAGACGAGACGGCGCTCTGGCGCAAAAACCAGGTTCTGCAGCTACCCACGATCGGCAATCACGAGGTGCGAGGCGGTCTTCCGGAAGGTGTTGCCAACTACCTGCAGAACTTTCCCGACATTCATGGTCATCGCTATTATTCGGTGCTGATGGGTAGCGTTGAAGTCATCTCGCTGGATATGACGTCGCCTTCGGGAGGCACAAACGCGCAGCCAACGTGGTTCGCGGCACAGCTTGACCATTTGCCGAAGCAGGTTGACTTTCTATTCATCCTTTACCACACGCCGTGGGTCGTCGATGAACAGTCGAAGCTCTTTACGAATCTGCCCTCAAAGGAGGCGCTCACGCTGCGCCACCTGCTCGAGATTCATCTTCACAAGATGCATGCCAAGGTGATTGTTTTCAATGGGCATATCCATAATTACGAGCGATTTGTGCGCAATGGGGTGGAATACGTCACATCGGGCGGCGGTGGGGCCGAGCCTTATCCATTGCTCTTCCGCGGATCTGAGGATTTGTACAGGGATACGGCTTTCCCGGTTTACCACTACCTCACGCTGGACTACAGCAAGGGTCAGCTTCACGCCGTCATGTGGAAGGTGAAAGACCCGGATGCTGCAACCCTCAGCGTCGAGAAGAAAGATGAATTCACCTTGATCGCTGAACCGGGCAAGACCGGAGTATTCGTTCCCTGAAAAAGGCGGGAACGCCGGATTCATTCTCAGGTGGTTTTCGCGCAGGACTGGGTCCTGTTTGTCTGGGAAATGACGGCTACTGACCGGCAACAAGAACCGCGAAGAGGATCATCCACGCCAGACCCATCGCATGCCAATACCATGCGGTTGCATCCACCGCGATCTGGCGAAGCTCAACGCGCTTGAACCTGCGCATCAAGGTGAGGCAAACGGCCAGGGAGATGACGCCGAGGATCAGGTGCCCCGCATGAAGTCCCGTAATGATGTAAAAGAAATAGCTTGCGGGCGTGGACCAGTGGTTAAATGCAAATCCCTGCGCGGTCAGCTGATGCCACGCCATCCATTGTCCGGCGAGGAACATGGTTCCGAGCCCCAGGGTTGCAGCCAGCCAGGGCAACGTGCGCTTAAGCGCGGGATGGCCGAGGCCTAGCCACTCCTCGAGAACGTCAATCTCGCGGAAGATATTCCGCCGCGCAATTTCCATCGTCAAGCTGCTGAGAAGAAGCAGGGCTGTATTCAGATAGAGGATGGGGGGCAGCAGGACCGGATGCCAGTCGCCGATCTGAGCATGCGTGCGGGGATCCATGTGCGTGCCCGCCTGGCGCGCGAAGAAGAGCGCGACCAGTATGGCGAAGAACATCATGTCGGCTGCGAGGATGGAAAAGACAGAGAAGCGAATCTTGTAGAGCAGCTCGCGCGGACCTCGCCGCTCGTGCTGCCGATCGTCATCGCCGCCGCCGCCCCCGCCGCCGGTGGGTCGCCGGTCAACAGGAGGTTTGCCGCCAATTCCCGGCTCTTTCCGTTCCGTTTCCGCAGGGGAATGCGTAAAGGTAGCGGGCATTCAGAAGCCTCTGTGCAAATCAGAGTACACCACAAAAGCGTTTCCGCATTTCATCTGCCGATAAGAGACTGCGATTATGCAGCCAGTTTTCACGGGAAGACCGAATCAGGAGGAAAATCTGGATCGGCCGTCCAGCTGCGGGACCGCTCTAGTTCTTGGACGCAGCCATACCCGAACGGGATGGCCTTTTTTCTTCAATTCAATCGCACTATGGTTCCGAGCCGGCTACGGGCGAAGGTTGGCATTCACAAGGTCAACAAATGCCTTGTGAACGCGCCGGTCGTTAGTCAGTTCGGGATGGAACGTTGCGGCCATCAGTTTCCCCTGGCGTACGAGCGTCGGGTGTGCGTCGCGCTGCGCCAGCACTTCGACGTCTGGTCCGGCTTCGACGATGCGAGGAGCCCGAATAAACACCATCTCCAGCTTCTCGCCCGGCAGCTTCGAATCGGAGAAAAGGATCGAGGAGTCAATCTGGCGCCCATAGGCGTTTCGCTCGATCACAATATCCAGCAGGCCCAGGCTTTGCTGTGCCGGATTTCGCACTTCACGCGCCAGCAGAATTGCTCCCGCGCAGGTTCCAAAGGCTGGCCGAGTTGAACAGAATTGCCTCAATTCGTCGAACAGATGGCCGCGCTCAAGGAATTTCAGCATGGTGCTTGACTCGCCCCCAGGCAGAATCAATCCATCCAGTTGCGACAACTCCTCACGTTTGCGCACCTCAATCGGAGTGGCCCCTACCTCGGTCAATGCTTCTGCATGGGCGGCATAGTCGCCCTGTATCGCTAGAACTCCGATGCGCGGGCGCCTGGCTTCCGCGTTCAATCTTCGCTCTCCTCCGTTTGTTGTTGTCACCTTAGGAGAATCAATTGCCATCGAGATTGTCGAAAACATCTCCGATGGCCTTCAATTCGAAGTATAAAAGCCGGAATTGGGTCTCAATTCCGGCTTTCACCCATCGAAATGCTTTTGACGAAGCAAATTACCAGCCGCGCGTCTGCAGCAACTGAGACTCCTCGATTGCTGCGGCTGCGAGCCCCTTCATCGTGCCGGTGACCTGCTCGCTGGCTTCGGCGAGAATCTTGGGATCGTTGAAGTGCGTGGTAGCGATCACGATTGCCTTCGCCCGCGAAACTGCCTCTTCGCGCTCAGTCGGATCGTTCTCGACGTCGAGGGGCGTTGCGCGCTCCTTCATGAAGATTCCCGATCCCACAAAGATTGCTTCGGCGCCAAGCTGCATCATCAGCGCAGCATCCGCCGGGGTCGCAATGCCGCCAGCTGAAAAATTCGGCACCGGCAGTTTGCCTGCCTGCGCCACCATCCTGATCAGCTCATATGGCGCCTGATGCTCCTTGGCTGCTGCGTAGAGCTCCTGCTCGCTCAGCACCGTGAGGGCCTTCATCTCTTTCACAATCTGGCGCATATGCTGTACCGCGTGCACCACATCGCCGGTGCCCGCCTCGCCCTTGGTGCGAATCATCGCTGCACCCTCGGCAATCCGCCGCAGAGCCTCTCCGAGGTTCCGCGCGCCGCAGACAAATGGGGTCGTAAACGCGTGCTTGTCGATGTGGTGCGCCTGGTCGGCTGGAGTCAAAACCTCGCTCTCGTCGATGAAGTCCACGCCGAGCTCCTGGAGGATCTGCGCTTCCGCGAAGTGCCCGATACGAGCTTTGGCCATCACGGGAATCGAGACTGCCTTAATGATCTGCTTGATGAGGCTCGGTTTGGCCATACGCGCCACTCCGCCCTCGGCGCGAATCATGGCTGGAACACGCTCGAGCGCCATCACCGACACGGCTCCCGCCTCTTCCGCGATGAGGGCTTGCTCGACGTTCATTACGTCCATAATGACCCCGCCTTTCAACATTTCGGCAAGGCCGACCTTCAGGCGCAGACCAGTTCCAGCAATGCTCTTGTTTTCATTCTGTTGGGGCATGTTCGTTTGACCTCAAATCTTAGCCGTCGTTCGCAAGTTTCTCAGGCAATCTCTGTTTCTAGTGTAGCAGCGAAGCGAATCTGATTGATGGGGCCGGGCGACAAGGGGAATATCGCTCCTCAGGCGCATTTATGAGCATGCTCTAAGATTTCAGAACTCGATTCTGGTCGTTCCAATGCACCTGACTCGGCCAAATGCCAACCCCGCCACAACAGGCTTCCCAGACTGCAGTCTCGGCGTCCGTACTTCCGCAGATGGCGGCCGAAGCGGCCCTGGTTCAATCTTCCTCGGTCTCAGGGGGTGATGGACTCTCGAGGATGAATCCGCGGGTCTCCATGCTGCCAGTTGAGATCGATGTGGCGGTTCCGATCCGGAAGTTCCGTGTACGCGATCTGCTGGCACTGAAGGAAGGGACTGTCATCGCGTCGCAGTGGATTCAGGGAGATGACATGCCACTGGCTGCTCCAGGTGCGCAACTGGCCTGGACCGAATTCGAAGTGATCGATCAAAAACTTGCCGTTCGGATTACCCGCCTGGTCTGAGGAGAAAGAGCTTGGGAGTGTTCGCAAATGCACTGAGTATGGCCGTGGAGCGGAGAGTGCGAGGTTCTGAAGTCGCTCCTGACGTTCGGGCCGGCCTGGCCACGTGGCTGCTCGCCAAACTCCGCCGGCGTTCTTTTGAAGAGCCGCGGCTGGCGCTGGTGGAGAGGATCAGTCTTGCTCCTCGACAGACGATTGCGCTGGTAGAGGCCGATGGCCAGCGATTTCTTGTTGCTACCTCACCGGAGGGAGCGCCCGTGTTTGTTCGCTTGAAACTTGCAACTCCTCGTTCTGGCAAGAAGGACGCGTGCCTGGCGGACGCGGAAGGCAAGAGTTCATGATCGTTTTCCTGCTTGCGACGCGTGCGGCTGCTGTTGCGGAGCCGCTCCTGCCGGATCTCAATGCGCACCTGCATCCAGGAGATTCAACTCCCTGGACAATTCTTTTCGCCCTGACGCTCATCACGCTTTTGCCCGCGATCCTGATGTGCATGACGCCCCTGGTGCGGCTGATGGTGGTATTTCATTTTCTGCGCCAGGCGCTCGGCACCCAGACAGCGCCTTCGAACCCTACGCTTCTCGGGCTTGGATTGATGATGACCTGGTTTCTGATGACGCCGGTGCTCACCCAGGTCGATCAGCAGGCAGTTCAGCCCTACCGTGCAGGACAAATCACGGGCTGGGACGCGATCGGGCAAGGCGCAAAACCTGTCAAGCACTTCCTGTTGCATTACGCGCGCGAGAAGGATCTCGCGCTCTTTGCCGCCGCTGGTCAGCTTCCGCGCCCCAATGCGCCGGATGATCTGCCCATGCGGGTTGTCGTGCCGGCTTACATTCTGTCGGAATTGAAAGCGGGCTTTTCAATTGGCGCTGTTTTGTTTCTGCCTTTTCTGCTGGTCGACATGGTCACTGCTGCCATCACCACTTCGATCGGCATGTTTCAGTTGCCGCCAGTCGTGGTCTCAACGCCGCTCAAGATTCTGCTGTTCGTCATGGTGGACGGCTGGAACCTGCTGGCTCACTCGCTTTTGAAGAGTTTCTGAGGAGAATCGTATGACTCCGGATCAGGTTTCCGAATTACTTCGCCAGCTGATGAAAGAGGCCTTGATTCTCAGCGCTCCTGTGCTGGTTGCAGCCGTGGTGCTCGGCTTTGTGCTTACGCTCTTCCAGACATTGACGAGTCTTCAAGAGCAATCTTTGACAGCGGTTCCGCGGCTGGGAGCGGTCGCAGTCATTTTGCTGGTTGGCATGCCATGGTTTCTGGAACGCCTTGCAGCTTACACATTGTTTCTGATGACCGACCTTCACCGGTACCTCGGTTAGACCGAGTAACTTTGCAGTGCCCGAGGGGCGATCCTGATGAGCGCGTGGGCAACTTTTCTTAGTGCGATGGTTCTCACCCTGGTCCGCGTGAGTGGAATGGTCGTCTTCGCGCCGTTCTTTTCTTCCTCCGCTTTTCCGGCACGGACCAAGGCTGTATTCGTCGCGGCAGTCGCGTTTCTGATGGCTCCTCTGGTCTCCGCGCTGCCCAATGCACATGCTGAAATCAGCCTGAAGACGGCGCTGAGCGAGATCGCCGTGGGCCTTGTTTACGGGATCGTGCTCTCGCTGCTGAACGAAATGCTTCTCTTTGCCGGCCAGATTGTCGGCGTGCAGTTCAGCTTCTCGATGGTCAACCTGCTCGATCCAACTTCGAACATTCAGACTCCGCTGATGGGGGACCTGTTCCAACTGATGGGTACGCTGGTGCTGATTGCCGCCGGACTTGATCGGATCCTGCTGGCTTCGCTCATGCGCAGTTTTCGTGCTGTCCCGCTCGGGGCTTTCACCCTTGCGCCGCTCACCGCCGGTGTGATTGTCCAGGCCGCCGGCGGCCTCTTTCTGGCCGCTGTCGAGCTGGCTGCGCCGGTGCTGGCTGCAACCATGCTCATCGAGATTGCGATTGCGCTCCTCGGCAAACACAACTTACCGCAGCGCAGACGAACCTGATGCAGGCCGATCTTGCAACCGTGGCGACGCAACTTTCGCTTTCAAAGACGCAGGAGACTGCTCTGGAGTCGGTGATTTCGCAACTTGGGTCTGGGAGTTTGTTTGATAAGTTGCAGGGGTGAACAGGGCGTAGGGGATCGCCCAGGAAGCGCATGATTGACGGGTGATTCTAGCGTTCGATGGCGGTTCGCCCAATCCGATCCGTCCGATTGCCGCCGATCTTAATCGCGACCAGCGACCGGAAAATCTTGCCGGCTATGTCGATGCACCAATCCTAAGATTAGCGGCAATGCCGGCGTGCGGCGCAAGGGCGCCTTCTTATCATGTGAGCAGTTGACGGACAGCAAAAGATCCACTACCCCCCGGCCTGCTGTCGGGCTTTGGTGCCGTAGGAGAGCGACGCGTACCACTCCCCGCGACCTTGCGGCGTCAGATCCATGAAATTCCACACGGGGGCGAGCAAGTCAATGCCGCGTTCCTGGATGTCAGGCGCCATTCGCGGATGCGCTGAATAGAAGTGCCGAACATTATTGCCGTCATCTTTCGTGAATACGGATACGGTTGAATCCTGTCCGCCATCGGGACTTTCGCTGCCAAGATCGTATTTAAATGTATTCGAGCCTGCGCTAAGCAAACGAACATTATTCCAGCCGCGTTTGCGTGCGTGATCGCGCAACGCTTTTGGATCCGCGGCTGCGACAACTGCGAAGTCGATGTTTTGCGCGATATGCTGCGCCACTCCGTTCGCTCCATCGATCCACATCGTGCACATGGGGCATGGCTTAGCATTTTTCTTGCCGTACATGAGGTGGTAGATCACAAGCGGACGGTTCGCTGCGGTGAAAAGCTGGCTGAGTTTCACGGTGCGAACGGGCTCGTCGCCGGCATCGAGGTCGGCCGGCCCTTCGAGGAATTCGTAATCTTGCAGGGCTGCGCCCTCGGGTAATGCACGACGCAGCGCCGCTACCTTTTCACGGTGTTTCATCAGCTCGATTTCTGCCACGCGCAATTCCTCGCGTCTGGCGAGATATTCTTTGGATTCATTCGTCAGGTTCGTCTGCCGGTACGTTCCATCAACAACCTCATGAACCATATCCCACCCTCCTCAAAGCGGCCCGCGCAATCGCCGGGCAAGCGTAATTTGTTAGATGACGCGAATGCGCTCATCGCGATCAAACAATCACAGACCAGAATCACTTTTAGCGTCGGGTCAGAAAGAAGGGCAACCCCACCGCGCCCCTCATTCGATCTACGCTGTGAGCAAATCTTCGGGAACGGCGGGGAAGCGGGCGGCCGCGGAGGAGATTTACACTCGGAGGGGGGACTCAAGGTTTGTTTGGAGCGATACGGTTTCTTTGGAATGCGACGCGCGGGCATCGGTTGACGCCGTGGCGGAGTGAATTTTTGCGATGGCGCGTGGAGACCTATTCGGGCAAACCGGCAGAGAGCCTGAGAGCGCGCGATGTGTTTGGGTTCATGTGGGAACAGAAGTGGGAGCTGTTGAGTTTTCTGTTCTGGACCGGAGACCTGCAGCGGGAGGCGAGGCGGAGACCTTGATGGGGAAGCCTGATCCCACGCATACGAGAAACTGCGCCGCATGAATGGGGTGCTCAGCGAAATGGCGTTAAGCCGGATGGGGAAGTGCGGTTACTGATCGAGGGCAGTGGATTCATGCAGAGGAGTGATGTCGGATTGATCCTTTTAGTCAAACTTGGAATTGCGGGTGGCCTGTTGTGCGCGGCGCTGGGGCAGGCGCAGCAGTTGCCGCCGGTTGAACCGCCGAAGCCGATGCCGGGGAATCAAAACGGCGCTCCGACAATTCGGGTGACGACGAATGAGGTACTGGTGCCGACACTGGTGGAAAAGCCGCATGGTGGCGGCATTGTCTACGGTTTGAAGCAATCGGATTTTGTGGTGGAAGACAACGGTGTTCCTCAGAAGATTCACGTGCAGGAGGAACTGGATACGGCTCCGGTAGCACTGGTTGTGGCGATGGAAGAGGGAAGAGCGGGCGCGCTGGAGTTTCAGAAACTGGCCAAGCTGGGACCGCTGCTGGATGTGTTTCTCTCAGACCCGCGGAGCCAGGCAGCGCTGGTCGGGTTTGGATCGAAGCCGAGATTGATGCAGGATTACACGCACTCGGAAGAGGAGCTGGCGGCAAAGCTACAACAACTGGAACCAAGCGACGGCGGAGCGGCGATTCTCGACACGATCAGCTATGGGGTCGATTTGCTGGAGGATCAGCCGAAGGAGTATCGGCGCGTGCTGCTGCTGATCAGCGAAGAGCGCGACCACGGAAGCAAACACACGAAGCCGGCGCAACTGGTGAGCAAGATTGGGCGGTCGGATGTGCTGGTGCTGAGCATTGCGTTTTCGCCATCGAAGGCCGAACTGGCGCACGACATCAAGGACAATGGCGAGGATCGCACGCTGAACATGGTGTCGACCCTGGTGATGGCGGTGCAGGCGTTCAAGAAGAATGTAGCAAAGCAGATTGCGATTATGAGTGGGGGCGAGTACACGACGTTTACCGGAGACCGGCGGTTTGAGGCGCGGGTGATGGAGGCGGCGAAGGATGTGCGCAATCGATATTTGATCACCTTCAGTCCGTTGGATCCGACGCCGGGGCTGCACACGATTCGGGTGCGGACGGTGGAGGATTACGGCGCGAAGATTGTGGCGCGGGCGAATTACTGGCGGGAGCCGGGGCAGTGATTTGAGGTGGTGAGGGCCTCACCCGTGTGGCAAGAGATGCCGCATGAAAGGGGAATCCCGTCCACAAGCAAATCATTTCGATGGCTCTGAGGCTGCGCTCAAAAAAGCAACTACAGGTTCCTCGACTCCCGCTGGTCGCTCGAATGACAGCGCTGACGAATGAACCGCAGTGCTGACGAATGACCCGCAGTGCTGGACCGGGGCAATCAGAAAACCACATTTCAGGCACGGTTCGGTTCGCTCTACGCGGCGGCGGCCAGGGGTTGTTGATTGCGGGTGCGTGGCAGGGCGAAGGCTACGGCGATGATCCAGATGAAGCCGGGGAATCTTGTCAGCGGAATCAGGAAGAGTAGTTGCGGGCTGATGAGATGGAACACACTGAGCTCGCCGCATGCAGCGAGGAAGAGGCCGAGGATCATGATCCATTTCGGGATGAGTTTTGTCAGGCCTGCTGAGATGGAGACTCCGGCCATGAGGAGACCCATGGGGATGGAGAAGCCCGGCCCCCCAAGGGCGTAAGCGAGGTAGTTGAGGGCGACGAGGATTTGCGGATTCGCGGAAACAGCGGGACGGATGAGTGTCCACGTGGTGAAGGAAGCGGCCATGCTGTCGAAGACGCAGAGGAATCCGCCGAAGAGGGCGATGGTTACGCCCGCCGCACGTATGCCGAGAAATTGCAGGCGGCTGACGATGACCGCGGTGAAAAGGCCGAGGCAGACCGTTGCGCCGGTTTGCAGGAAGATGCAGGCGAGCACCCGCGTGGTTTGCGTCTGGAAGAATGCGGCAATGACGGCCGGCGTTTCCCACGGACCCGGCCAGTAGGGCATGCCTCCATACATGGTGACCGGGAAGAGTCCGGCATTGAAAAGAAGCGTGTAAAGAATTGCGAGAAGCCAGAGCGGCGGTCCGTGATGCTTGAGGTTAGCGGTCGCGGCGGGATATGAAGTTGGCGATGTCATAAGACACTCCTCATGGGAGAGTTTGGGATTGGCGAGTCGGATGTGAGCGCGCGGTGGCGACCAACGGAACGGATCCAGAGCTCAAAGACGAGAACGTTGATCGAGAAACCGATCCAGAAGGCGATGCCGAAGAACTGTTGCGGTACAAGATGGGTGAGACGCGCGGTGGCGAAGAAGACTCCCATCACCGGACGCGTGGTGGCGATGCCAAGGAGGATAGCGATGGCGCGCAGTTGCCAGCGGCGCTCGCGCCGGTTGTCGGCATGTGATCCATATAGATAAGCGCGGGCGAGCGAGACGAGAAAGAGTGTGTCGAAGAACAGGACTGCGGATCGTTCCGTCCATCCGCCGACGGAGTAGAGACTCATGATGTAGGCGGTCAATCCCACGATAGCGCCGAGCGGATAGAAGATGCGCTTTGCCCAGGCGGGTTGCCGATTGGGACGGAACACAAGGACAGGGACAAGCAGGACAAATAGCAGAGCGGGAAGGATGTGCGCCAGAGTGAGAGCAGTGTGCGCAGCGAAGACATTGTCGAGTGCGGCCATCTGGGGCGTCCTGTTGCGCGATGGAGTGGCCAGGGCGACGACGCGCCGGAGGACGACGGCGACGGAGATGACAATCGCGATCCAGAAACCGATGCGGAGCCAGAGAGGAGCTTTGGAACCGGAGTGGAGAGCCGGAGCGGGTTGAGAGCTGGGCAGCATCGGCGACCTCCCACTGACACGATCCGAGCTTAATATTAGTTTTACATATTGTCAAATGTAATTGAGACCGGTAAGATTGGCTTCGATGGACAACGATGGAAATGCTTCATGCAAGCGCCCTTATGAGCTAGGCAAGCGCCTGGAGCAGATGGGGCGAACCAAGACGGCTGTGCTGGCGGCGGCTCGGGAACAACTCGAGGCCGGAGGTACGCGGGAATTTTCGATGGAGTCGCTGGCCAAGGCTAGCGGGGTAACCCGGCAGACCATTCACAATCTTTTCGGCACGCGAACGGCGGTGCTGGAGACACTGTTTGATCAGATCGCCCGCGACGGCGGGATGGAGCGGATGCGCGACGTGATGACGACGCGCGATGCGGGGGAGATGCTCGACGGGTTTGTTGACGTGTTTTCGGCGTTCTGGTCAAGGAACCGGCTGTTGCTGAAGCGCATTCACGGGATCGCTGCGATAGATCCGGAGTTTGGCAAGGCGATTGAGGCGAGAAACCAGCGCAGGCATGCTGGGGCTGCGCGGGTGATTGATCGGCTTGGCGATCGCGCCCCCGGGTCGAGACCGGAGAAGATTGCCTGCCTGGTGGCGTTAACGTCGTTCGAGTTTTTCGATGCGCTCGCGGAGTCGTCTGGGAATGCGGAGGCGCCGCAGAGGCTTTTGCCTGGACTGATCAGGCGGGCGCTTCTGAAGCAGTAGTCGTGTGGAGATGCGGGTACCCGGTACCGACGCGGCCTACCACGATGTTTCACACGTGACGGATAGTGTCGCGGGTGCGATCCCGCACGATGCCGTAGATCACAATCTGGAAACAGAACACGGCGATCGCCGTAATCGCAACGATGGTTATGAAGCGCTGGGATCCGTGGACTCCATTGGGGCGCACGATTGCCACGGCCCGGATGAGCGCGGCGAACATTGCAATCAGAAACGAACAAGCGAGAGCAATTCTGTCGCTCTTAATTGCATTCCGATTGGGTTTGGGAGAGACGAGAGGCGCGTGGCGATACCAGTGCATACCCCATACCAAGAGGACGACGATGCCGAAAGCGGAACTGAAGTATTGCAGAATCCCGTACCAGGGACGTGGACCAAACAGAGGAAGAGAAACGTACAGGCTGAGAAAGGGCAGATGATCGCTGATCCAATAACCGGGGTGGGTAAACGAGTCCCAGAAGATATGAGTGGCAATGCCCACGAAGATGGAGAAGACGAGCAGGGCGAGGCGGGACGGCGAATTTATGGACAGGGTCCTGGGCCCGAGTTCAAGTCTTGCGCGTGCGCTCGCGGGCAAGCAGGCGGCAAGGGGCTCCTTGGCGTAGCGGTGAAAGAACCAGAGCACAAGCAGGCTGAGAGGTAAGTCCAGAAAAAAGGCGCCAGGCAAGGTATGGCCGAAATTGCTGTGATGTTGAAACGGAATGAAATATTCGAAATCCGGGGCAAAGGAGCCGATGACGACGGCCGACATGATGAGACGCGATCGCCGAAACGGAAGAGCTGCGGCAGCATGAGAAAGGGTAAAAGGCATTATAAGAATTATGACGCTTTTGGGGTCGCGAGGGCACCGGCCGAAGCCCATGTGTTCCATTTGATGAAAGAGCAGTCCCCCGCGAAACGGGCATTCATGAGCCAGACGAAATCATCCGTCGTAATCAAGAACGCCGGGGTTGAACCATTCGGGGCGACCGCCGGCGCTTCTGATATCGGCGGCTGTTTTTTCGGTGCGTCGGAAGAGCTCGTTGACGGCGTCGAGGAATCCCCATGCGCCTGTCGGGTTGACGGAAATGTAGCGATCGAGTTTGCCGGCTGCGGCCAGAGCCGCTTCTTCACCTTTCGGGAGTGGATCTTCGAGCCAGTACCAGTCTTCGAGTGCTTCGTTGCCCAGGACGAAGCCGGCCTTGCCATCGGGGTGGTCGCGATCCCAGTCGGCGTAGCGGAAGGACTCGTTGATTCGACTGGCATAAAGGCCCCGCATCAGCGTTGAAACGGACATGCAGCCGGGCGGCGCGGTGTCTGTATACGGCCATGAGGTGAGCCAGCAACAGTCGTACATGCGGGCCAGGACCGTGAGGTGGGTGATGACGCAGGGGCGGAGATCGAAGCCGGAACCGGGCAGGATCTGGGCAATGATGGTGTCGTCGACATCGATGTAGAGGGTTGTCTTTCGTTGCACTTGTTCGCTCTCCGCAATTCGATATCACTGTAGTTCAGGGATCGCATGGAACGGAACAGGTGGTGGTTTAGCCGGGTAGGGAGTCCGCGGAGTTCCTCGTGCAAGTCATTCATGGTAATCTCTATCTAGACACTTGAGAGTGGACTGAGAACGCAAGAGGAGTAATACCGCCGTGCTGGCGACTGCCAAGAAAACTACCCTGATCGAACGCTTCCGTACCCACGAGAAGGACACCGGTTCCCCCGAAGTCCAGATCGCAATTCTGAGTGAGCGTATCGGCGAACTGACTGAGCATTTCAAGACCCACAAAAAGGATCATGCATCCCGCCGTGGACTTTTGATGCTGGTCAGCAAGCGCCGCCGCCTGCTGGACTACCTGAAGACGCACGATTCCGATCGCTATCGCGACGTGATCGGCAAGCTCGGTATCCGCAAGTAATCAGAAAGCAAACGTTGACCCGGAAGCGCCCAGACCGGATTTTGGTCACGGCCCTGTTTTACCCAGAACCTGGGGCCATGGTGTACCTGGCTAATCAAAAATGCTGCCAGGGCCTGCGCAGAGCTGTCGCCTTTGGGCGACTTGTCAGCTCGGTGCGGCCGGCGCATTTTGACGAGCAAGTGGAAAGCTTTTCTCCGGGGCTAAAGCCCAAGGTTGTTGGGGGCGCGGTTACGGCACGACTGACGTCGTGCCCTGACCCTTCCTGCAGAAAGCAACTCCGATCCAAAGTCGGATTGATGCGAACTGTTGGGCGCACTTCGACACTGCTCTCCATTCCAAAAGTTTCCCAAGCGAAAAAAATGAAACGAGGACTCCATGTCTAAACAAGAAGTGACAGTCGAGCTTGCTGGTGGCAAGCGGCTGGTCTTTGAGACCGGGCGCATTGCGAAGCAGGCATCTGGTGCTGCACTGGTCACCACGGGCGAAACCGTGGTTCTGGCCACCGCCGTCGCGTCTCCTGACCCAAGAGAAGGCATCGACTTTTTTCCCCTCACGGTGGACTACCGTGAATACACCTATGCCGGCGGACGCATCCCCGGCGGATTCATCAAGCGTGAAGGCCGGCCCAGCGAGAAGGAGATTCTGACCGCGCGGCAGATCGATCGCCCCGTCCGTCCGCTGTTTCCCGATGGATTTCGCAACGAGACGCAGATCATTGCACTGGTCTTCTCCGCCGATAAGGAAAATGACCCTGACGTGGTCGGCATCAACGCTGCCGCCGCTGCGCTGGCACTCAGTGACATTCCGTTCAGTGCCACCGTTGGCGCTGTTCGCGTTGGCCGCGTCAATGGAGAGTTTGTTATCAATCCCACGTATGCCGAGCGCGCCGAGACCACGGTGAACATTATGGTCGTTGGCCACAAGGACGGGATTGTGATGATCGAGTCCGGCGCGAAGGAGGAGACGGAAGAGGTTATTCTTGCCGCCATCGAATTCGCCCATGCCGAGATCAAGAAGATCGTAGCCGCGATCGAAGAGCTGGTCGCGAAGGCCGGAAAGAAGAAGCGGGAGTTTGTTGCGCCAACCGTCGACGAAGGCTACTACGACGAGCTGAAGGGCAAGATCGGCGATCGCCTCAAGGACGCTCTCGACACCAAGAAGTATGCCAAGACAGACAGCTACGCGCTGGTGAAGAAGCTGAAGGACGAGCTGGCTGCCGAACTGCCTGCCGACGATCCAACGGCCAAGAAAAAGCTGGCCACGTATTATGAGCTGCTTCGCGAGCGGACCTTCCGTGAGCAGGTGACCAAGGAACGGATTCGTCCCGATCGCCGCGCTTTCGACGAAATTCGCGAGATCAGCATTGAGACCAGCGTTCTGCCTAGGACTCACGGTTCGGCGCTATTCACTCGCGGCGAGACGCAGGCCCTGGTGACCGCGACGCTGGGCACTGCCGACGACGGACAGCGTCTGGAGAGCTATGAAGGCGAGAAGAAAAAGAACTTCATGCTTCACTACAACTTCCCGCCGTTCTCTGTTGGTGAGACAGGACGTATGACGGGAACCGGCCGCCGTGAGATCGGACATGGCGCCTTGGCCGAGCGCGCCATCTCCGCAGTTCTGCCGAGTGCGGAAGAATCGCCGTACAGCATTCGCATCGTGTCGGACATTCTGGAATCGAACGGATCTTCGTCGATGGCCTCGGTCTGCGGCGCGAGTCTTGCGTTGTATGACTCGGGCATCCAGCTGAAAGGCGCGGTTGCGGGTGTGGCCATGGGTCTGGTGAAGGAAGGCGACGACTACGCCATCCTTACGGACATTGCCGGAGCCGAAGACCACTATGGCGATATGGACTTTAAGGTGGCCGGAACGCGCAAGGGAATTACCGCGCTGCAGATGGACATCAAGATCGGCGGACTGACGCGCGAGATCCTGCAGCAGGCGATGGAGCAGGCGAAGCGCGGGCGGCTCTTCTTGCTGGACAAGATGGATGCGGTTCTCAATGGACCTCGCACGGAGCGTTCTGCGTATGCTCCGCGCATCGAGACCGTCATGATTCCGACGGATAAGATTCGCGATCTGATCGGCAAGGGTGGCGCGACGATCCGCGGCATCATCGAGCAGACCGGAGCCAAGATCGACGTGGACGATACGGGCAAGGTCAGCGTGGCCTCAAGCGACGCGGACGGCCTGAAGCGCGCACTCGAGATCATTGGCAACATTACCGCTGTGCCGGAGATCGGCAAAGTCTATCTGGGCAAGGTTGTTCGGCTGGCGGAGTTCGGCGCGTTTGTCGAGTTGTTCCCTGGCACCGATGGACTGCTGCACATCTCGGAGATCGCAGAGCATCGCGTGAAGGAAGTGAAGGATGAGCTGCGCGAGGGCGACCAGGTGATGGTGAAGGTCCTGGCCATCGAAGGGAACCGCATCAAGCTCAGCCGCAAGGCGCTGATCCGCGAGCAGAAGGCAAAGCTGGCGCAGTCCGCACCGGTTGCAGAGGCCCCAGAGCCTGTTGCGGGGGACACTGAAGCTGAAGCGGCACCTCCGCCGCCTGCACGGCCGCGTCATGAATTCGACGAACGTCAGCCTCGCTCGAATCAGAGCACAATTCTGATTGAGGGCGGAGAAGACTTCGATGACGATGACGAGGAGGGCGAGGAGATCGACGAGGAGAATGAGCCTAACTTCAATCGCGCGGATGGAACGCCTGTTCCGGCAGGACAAGTTGTAGGTGCAGGAGGACCGCGACCCGCTGGTGGCGGCGCTGCAGGAGGTCCAGCCAACAGGAACCGTCGCCGTCGCCGTCGGGGCGGACGCGGCGGACAAGGTGGCGGCGGCGGCAGCCGGTAAAGCGACCGAGTCGCACTGACACCCACGAATGACAGAATGCCCGAGCCTTACGGCCCGGGCATTCTTTTGTCGCGATCGGCAACGCGTCGCAGTAGAATGCTACATAGGGGTGGAGGCTAATGCATGACGCGCATGCTGAATAGAAAACGCGGCTTCCTGGTCACTATCTGGGTTCTTGTTCTTGCGTCAGGGGCTTTCCAGTGGCTGGGGCTATCAGTTGGTGCGCAAGGTAGCGAGCAGGATTGGGAAAAAGCGGCTGGTGGCAAACAGCAATTTGAAGTGGCGAGCGTGCGGGAGAACAAGAGTGGCGGCCCCTCCTACAGTAATTTCTCGCTGGACAATGGGAATGCGTATTTCATCATCAACAAGAATGACAAGCTGGACCTGAACGGCACCCTCTTTTCTGCGAAGAACCAGATGCTGATGCGTTACATCATCTTCGCTTACAAGTTGAGCGGAACGCAGGAACTTGCGCTCAGATTCGATTACTTCAAGGGTCTGGAGTTGCACGTGCCGGCGTGGGTGAAAGACGATGGCTACGATATTGAGGCGCGCGCGCCGCAGTCGGCAACCAAGGACCAACTGCGGCTGATGATGCAGAGCCTGCTCGATGAGCGCTTCAAACTCCAGGTGCACTGGGAGACCCGCGAGGCTCCGGTTTTTGCGCTCATTCTGGAGAAGCCGGGGACATTGGGACCCCAACTAGAGGAGCATAAGGCGAGTGACGACTGCAGTGCTACGGCATTTCCTGAAAGCTCGAGTAAACCGGTAGCGCCGGCGCAATCCCTCTCCGCGCTTCCGATTCCCTGTGGCCAGATCGCGCATCTGCCGCCTGGCGCTCCGGGCGCGAATCGTTTTGGAGGGCGCAACGTGACGCTAGCGTTGCTCGGCACGTCGATGCCGACGCAGACAGGGCTCTTAACCCTGCCGCGGCCCGTCGTGGATGAGACGGGACTGAAGGGTGGATACGACTTCTGGATGGAGTGGACGCACGAAGACACTAGCGAAGTAGATAACGGCGAGACGGGCGGAACATTTCGCGAAGCGCTGAAGGATCAGTTAGGGCTGAAGCTCAAACCAGAAAAAGGACCAGTGCAAGTGCTCGTGATCGACCATGTGGAGCGGCCGACGGCGAATTGAGCATGGTCGTTGAGAACAAGCGAATCCGTTGGGATGCAGAAGCGGCTACCATTCAACGGCTGTGCTGCGATCAGACCTTGGGTATATGCGCGATCATCTTGAAGCCCTGATTCTCCTTGCTGCGAAACTCGGGCAGCGGCTCTGACCTGACAGGGAGGCGCTCGGCGTCGGTCTCTCGCGATATGTTTTTGTCGTCGTACATGCGGAGATCGGCAGCAATGCAGAGAGCTTCAATGTCGGCTGCATCGTCGGGGTATACGGCGACGCCGATGCTGGCTCCAACCTTGAGGGTATGATTGCCGACTTGCAGAGGGTGATCGAGCATCTCCATCAGCGACTTTGCGACCCACTTGGCGTTGGATCGGTTGGTGGGCTCTTCGAGGATGAGCGAGAACTCATCGCCCCCGGTTCGGGCCACGGTATCGGAGCGGCGGACGCGGCTTTGGAAGATCGAGCTGACCTTCTTGAGCAGCAGATCGCCGGCATGGTGACCGAGCGTGTCGTTGACCTGCTTGAAATGATTCAAGTCGATGACCAGCAGGGCGGCTTTGGATTCCATGCGGCGAGCACGCTCGAGCGAGATTGCAAGGCGGTCAAGAAAAAGACGGCGATTGGGCAAGCCAGTGAGTTCGTCGTGGAGCGCCAGGTACTTGTTGTGCTCGATCTGGTCCTCGAGGAGGAGCAGAATCATGCCGACGGCGACGACGTACTTGGGGAGATTCCAGACTTCGTTCTCGATTTGCGCATTGGGCACAAGAAATCCAGCAAGAGGCGCGGCGATAAATACCATTGCCCAACCGAGAAACCCGACAATCGTGATCAAGGAGCCGGCGCTGGCGCGTTCCCGGTAGCTGTACCAGACGTGCACGCAGCATCCGAAAAAGACCGTAAACAGGACGGCATTGAATGCGATATCGAGTCCACTGCCAGGGCGGTTTTGGAAAGCCAGCAGGAAAACGGCGAGCATGCAGTAGATGCCGACGAGCAACCAGCGGAGAAGGTGCGTAAAGTCGCGGCGCGCCGTGAGAGCGAGGGTCAACGGTGCGGCCCCAAACAGAATTGCCGCGGTGTTAAGCGCCCAAGGCAACGGATGATCGAAGCCGACCAGCACAACGTAGATTGCGTTGGTGGTGAGCACAGAGATCAACATCCAGACACTGGAGCGCTCGGTGCGATAGGGAACGGATGCCCACATGAAGAGCACACCGGCAGAGATGAGCGCGATCATGCTGATGTCGGTTGCGATCATCCCCCAGACGCCCGGAGAAGGAGAGAAGATCGAGGCGGCGAAGTGGACAGCAATGAGAACCCAGCCGGTAAGCCAATGCCGCGAGGCCGTAGTCTGGCCACGCCGCGCCACGGACGCAAAGGCGCACGTCAGCGCAGCCACCGCTGCAAGGTCGGGGAGTTTGCTCCAGTCCACCCGGGGTCCTCAAGTTCCACAACGTTCTGCACCAAGTTTAGATGCGGTCTTGTAATGAGAATGAACGAGATGACGCTTTTGTTGTATGGGGGTCTTGAGCGGCATGAAACTTGCGTAATCTTGCGCTGCGGCGAAAAACATTAATGCTTTGGATTACCTGAAGGGAAATTGAGCGTTTGCTTCAGTTTCTCTCCACTATGCTCAGTAGCGATGGCTGCGAGTTTGTACATTGTCGTGGAAGGAGAAGACCCCGGCTTCGACATCTTCGTCAACGGCCACGCCCTGGCCCGGAATGAAGATGCGCTGGAGCGTCTGGCGGAGTCGCTGAGTGTTGCGCCTCTGCTGCAGTTCTTCTCTGCCGACGAGAACTCGATGTGCCTGCTGCTGGACCAGGGTGCGGGTGACCCGGAATGGGCGCGCAACCTGCCGGAACCACAATGGTTCGACCCGGCGGACGGCCTGGTGTGCGTACGCGCATTGATTCGTTTTCTTGCGGATACGCCGGTGGCATTCGGGTCCGAGACGTTGCCGATCCTGGGCGAATTGCGGGAGTACGAGCGGGTGCTGGAGAAGACGGCGCAGTACAAGTTGCGATGGCACCTGGCGGTTAGCTGGCGGTAGGGTGCATCGGTCTTATGGCTGGATAGGACTCGGAATCGGGGACCGTCGGTTAGCCACGATCTGTGCGTATTGTGAAAACTTGAGCCCGCCTCTCCATATTGCTCGCGTCTGAGGCAGAGCCCGGCTATCCCACCGCCGACGATGACGATCTTGCGGTCATTGGGTTTCATGAGAGGTCTCCCTTCGCTGGCATAATCGTGGCTCCAGCATGCGGCATTCCGGCCGAAGGGGTGTAAGATCTGGGCGAAGATACAATCGAGATGAATCAGAGTGATTGGCCGGAACCACACACGAAACGGCCTCGTCGCGGACAGGCCGTGAATCACGGCGAGGGTAGAGCCGGGGTGGTGTGGAGGCCGCGACAGGAGTCACAGGGCGGGGTGAAGGAGGAAATGGTGACGTGTGGGGGCAGTAGAAGGAAGATAACTCCAGGACTTTGTAGGCCTCAGTCGGGGCCGCTGGTTCCTTCAGCGCGTGCTTTTCTGCCCACCAGATCGATTTCTCCGGTCATGACATGGGCACGCAATCGATATTCGCCGTCCGCTGATTTCCTTGTGAAACTGCGGAAGAAGCCGCCCTTGTCAGCGCCGTAAACAGCCGCGCTCACCTGGCCGATCGTCACCGATGCATTGACGCTGCGGTAATTCCATTCGTGCTCAGAAGAGATCGTAATCTGGCCTGCGTAGAGATCGATATCCTTGTCGCCCTTGATCTCCTCCACCTTCACCTCTCCCGCGGGCATGCGCACTCTCAGGTTCGTTTTCCACGGCACCTCGATTTTGACGTGGAGGCTATCGCCGTGCCTCACATGGCTCCCCTCGATGGTGAGTCTGCCGCCGTCTGGGTCTGGCGCGAATTGAAGGAGGATATGGGGAGCACCGTCCTCGTTGTTTCCGCCACTGACACGTGACGTGGATCGTCTGTTGATCCGTTCCAACGATTTCGAGACCTGCCGGCCGCGAGTCAATTACGAGAACGGCGTTTGAGCGGAGCGGGGATGTGAGCGTCTGATCGCAAGAGACTTTCGTCTCCGCGAGCCCGGCAAGATTGCAGGCAAACAGAGCCGCGCCTGCGACGGCACAGACAGATCTCATGGTGTTCACTACGGTGATTTCGCGACAATAGTTCCCGAAGCGGCAAATTGCTGGTGCAAATCGAAACCATGCGTTTTCGAACAAATTTTATGGAATGGTTCAGGGAACGGGATGTTACAAGTTGGTCGTTTAAAGCGAAATTGGGATCAGCTGAACACGTTGCCCATGCGGCGGATCTGGGCTCCGACGCTTTCGAGTTTCTGCTCGATGCGTTCGTAGCCACGGTCCATGTGGTAGACGCGATCGAGAATGGATTCGCCGTCGGCTACGAGAGCGGCGAGGACCAGCGATGCGGAAGCGCGCAGGTCGGAGCACATGACGGCGGCTGCGGAAAGTGGTGAGGGACCGCGCACGGTGGCGGTGCGGCCGTCGACCTTGATGTTGGCGCCCATGCGCACGAGTTCCTGCACGTGCATGAAGCGATTCTCGAAGATGTTTTCAGTGATCATGGCTGACGCCTTCGGCCTGGGTGCCGAGAGCCATGTATTGCGCCTGCATGTCAGTGGGGAAGCCGGGATACTCTTCGGTGGAGATATCGGCGGCGCGAAGTTTGCCTTCGCTGCGCACGCGAACTGAGGTCGGCATCGGGGATGTCGATGGTCGCGCCAGCCTCTTGAAGTTTGGTGATGACGGCACCGAGATGATCGGGATTGCAATCGGCAACGGTGAGATCGCCCGCGGTGATCGCGCCGGCGATAAGGAAAGTTCCGGCTTCGATGCGGTCTGGATTGATGCGGTAATGCGCTCCTTTGAGGCTGGTGACGCCCTGCACGTGGATGGTCGAGGTTCCTGCGCCTTCAATTTTGGCGCCCATGGCGATGAGCAAGGCGGAAAGGTCGCAAACCTCGGGCTCGCGCGCGCAGTTTTCCATCAGCGTTTCGCCTTCGGCGAGGACCGCAGCCATGAGCAGATCTTCAGTGCCGGTGACAGTGATCTTGTCGAAGACGATGTGAGCGCCTTTGAGCTTGTCGGCGCGGGCTTCGAGATAGCCGTGTTCCTGGACGAATCTCGGCGCCCATTTTTTCGAGGCCCTTGATGTGGAGATCGATGGGGCGACCACCGATAGCGCAACCGCCGGGCATCGCCACGCGAGCCATTCCGGCTCGGGCTACCAGAGGTCCAAGGACGAGGGAACTGGCGCGCATGGTTTTGACGATTTCGTATTTTGCCTCGGGGCTGGAGAGGGTGCGGAAGTTAATGCGGGTGACGTGGTCAGCGGTGCCTGTGCCCAAGCTCGACTTCCGCGCCCATGGCGACGAGAAGCTTGCGTTCTGTCTCAATGTCGCGAACCTGGGGAATGTTTTCGAGCGTGACTTCTTCTTCCGTAAGGATGGCGGCAGCCATGCAGGGCAGTGCGGAGTTCTTTGCGCCCGAGATGCGAACTGTTCCAACCAGCGGATTTCCGCCGCGAATGACAAACTTGTCCATGAATGGTCAGGTTGCTCCGTGTTCCAGTGTAATTGCGCGGAGCAGACGATACCGTTGACGGGGGATATACTTGGCGAGGTTCAAGATTGAATAGTGTGAGGATGCTGAGATGGCAGGTGCGCAGTCGCGGATGAAATGCGATAAGATTGGCAATTGTCCTAATTTTTCTGGAAACGTTTGCAATGCGCCTCGTTGCCGGCTGGGCAGCAGGGATGCGGGACCGCGCCGTCAGCAAAGCCGATTCCGACAATCGTGCAGAAGGACGGACATTACGCGCTGATGGTGGATGGAGAGCCGTACCTGATGCTGGGCGTGCAGGCAAATAACTCGAGCGCATGGCCGGCATATCTCGACAAGGTGTGGCCGGCTGCGGAGACGCTGCATGCGAACACGGTTGAGCTTCCGATTTACTGGGAGCAAGTGGAGGCGACGCAAGGCAAGTTCGATTTCAGCGTTGTCGACCTGATTTTGAAGCAGGCGCGGGAACATCACGTGCGTCTGGTGCTGCTGTGGTTTGGCACATGGAAGAACGGCAGTTCGCATTACACGCCGGAGTGGATCAAGCTGAACCAGGAGAAGTATCCATTTCTGAGAAATGAAAAGGGCGAGACGGTGGATTCGCCTTCACCGTTTTCTGATGCGTTTCTGGATGCGGACAAGAGTGCATTTCGCGCGCTGATGCGGCATCTGGCGGAAGCGGACCAGCAGCGCACCGTGATCATGGTGCAGGTGGAGAACGAAGCGGGCGTTTGGGGTGGCGTGCGGGATTACGGCGCGGCGGCGCAGAAGGCGTTTGCAGAGCCGGTTCCGGAAGGTTGGTGAAGGGGCTGGGCAAGCAGCCGGGAACATGGAAGGAGGTCTTCGGCGAGGATGCCGATGAGACCTTCGAGGCATGGTACACGGCGGTATATATTGAGCAGGTCGCGGCGGCGGGGAAGGCGGAATATCGATTGCCGATGTATGTGAATGCGCGCTTTGCGCGATCCGTTTCATCCGGGGAAGGCGCCGAGTTACGAGTCGGGTGCGCCGACGGATAACAACATCGGCTTGTGGAAGATTGCCGCGCCGTCGATCGATGTGGTGGCGCCGGATATTTACATTCCGGATTATGCGAAGTACATGAAGGTGATGGATCTTTACGGCCGCGCGGACAATCCCCTGCTGATTCCGGAGACGGGGAACGCAGCGATTTACGCACACTATGTGTATGCGGCGATCGGGCATGGCGCGTTGGGATGGTCTCCGTTTGGGCTGGATCTGACGCGATACAGCAACCAGACTGCGGGACCGGAGGCGATGGAGGCGAATGCGCTGAAGCCGGTTGCGGAGCAATATGCGTTGCTGGCGCCGATTGCGCGGCGGATTGCGAAAGCGAATCTCGAAGGCAAGGTTGTCGGCGTCAGCGAGGATGCGGAGAATCACTCGCAGGCAGATTCCGCTGGGACGATGGGACGATTGAGGTGAAATACGGCATGCCATCGTTCGGGAACTGGATGCAGCCGAAAGGGAACACTCCTGCGGATGGCGGAGCGGTGGTGATCGAACTTGGGACGGATGAGTACCTTGTGGCAGGGCACCATGTGCGTGTGGATTTCAAGCCAACGTCTGCGCCGGGGAAGAAGCGATTGTTTCTGAAGGTAGAAGAGGGAAGTTACGACGCTGCAGGGAACTGGAAGACGGCGCGGATCTGGAATGGAGACCAGACGGATTATGGCTTGAACTTGAAGGCGGATGAGAACGTGCTGCTGAAGGTCCGGCTGGCGACATTCTGAGGAAGACCACGCGGAGAACGATTTACCGCATCGATTTGCAGCGCATGCAGCGTGGTAAACTGCGAGGCTTACGAGGTCAAGGATGATTCCATTGCACTTGAAAGATTTTTGCCCATTCCCCTGGGTGTTCGCGGCGCTATGCCTGGCTCTCTCTTTTCCGGCTTTGACCGCATCCGCGCAGTCGACTGCTGTGCCGTTTGCCGGCGTAGCGGGTCCGCAGAAAGCCAACAACGAAGGCCGCACACAGTTGCCGATGTTGGTGCGCAAGAGCGTGAGCTTCAGGGAGATTGGACCTGCCATCTCTGGCGGCCGCGTGACGGCGGTTGCGGGTGTTCCTGGCAACAGCGAAGTGTTTTATGTGGGCGCGGCTGATGGCGGGATCTTCCGCACCGATAACGGGGGAACGACCTGGAAGGCGCTTTTTCAATACGAGAGTGTCGCGTCAATTGGCGCGCTTGCTGTCGATCCGATGAATCCGCAGATCATGTGGGCAGGAACCGGCGAAGCCAACGTGCGCAACGATGTTTCGTTTGGCGATGGCATTTATAAATCGACCGACGGAGGGTCGCACTGGAAGCGGATGGGGCTGGAGCACAGCTTCCAGATTTCGCGGATCGCAGTTGATCCTCGCCACCCGGGGACGGTGGTGGTTTCGACGATGGGCAGCCCTTATGCGGACGATGAGGACCGCGGGGTCTTTCGGACAACGGACGGCGGCGCAACTTGGCAGAAGGTGCTATACGTCGGTCCGAGCGTGGGCATCTCGGACCTCGCCATGAATCCGGAGAACCCGCAGGTGCTGTTCGCGGCTGCGTATCGCTTTCGGCGGACGCCGTGGAGCTACTCCGATGGCGGTCCCGAGGATGCGATTTACCGATCGATCGATGGCGGCGCGACGTGGCAGCGCTTGAGCGGCCATGGACTGCCGGCAAAGCCAGTGGCGCGCATCGGACTGGCGATTGCGCCGAGTGAGCCCGATGTTGTGTATGCGGTGATGGGTTCGACCGAGGGCGTGCTGTGGCGCAGCGACGACTCCGGCGATCACTGGAGCCTGGTGAGCAAGAACGAGGAAGTAGATTCGCGCCCATTTTATTTTTCGCATATTGCGGTGGACCCGAAGAATCCGGATCACGTGATTGCGCTGTCGAACCTGATGATGGAATCGAAAGACGGCGGGCACAACTTCGGTTCGATTGCGAAGCAGATCCACGGGGATCATCACACCATCTGGATCGATCCATCGGGCAGCGGACGCATGATCGAAGGCAACGACGGGGGCATAGTGATCTCGCGCGACAACGCCGCGCACTGGGCCTTTGTGCACAACGTCGCGATCGGGCAGTTCTATCACGTGAGTGCGACTGGCGACGCGTGGACGCGCATCTGCGGCGGCCTGCAGGACAACAGCGCATGGTGCGGGCCGGGAATCAGCAAAGACCCGAGCGGCATTCTCGATCGGCATTGGTTCGCGCTTAATGGCGGCGATGGGATTTTTGCGATTCCCGCGCCGGATGATCCCAACCTTGTCTACAACAGCACGCAGAACCAGGTGTTGATGACCTTCGACCGCTCCGGCGAGCAGGTGCACGACATGGAGCCCTATCCGCGCGACTTCAACGGCGGAGGGGTTGCGGATCTGAAATACCGATTCAATTGGAATGCGGCGTTCGCGGTCTCGCCGCAGGATCCCAAGGTGCTGTATGCGGGCGGCAATGTTGTTTTCAAAAGCGAGGACCGTGGGCATACGTGGAAGCCGATCAGCCCGGATTTGACGCGCAACGAAAAGGAGAAGCAGCAGTCTTCTGGAGGGCCGATCGTCAAGGACAACTCCGGCGCTGAGGTATACGACACCCTGCTGGTGATTGCGCCTTCGGTGAAGGATGGCAAGGTGATCTGGGCGGGTACCGACGACGGCGAAGTGCACGTCACGCGCGATGGCGGCGGATCATGGAAGAACGTCACGGAGCACATCGCGGGGCTTCCTGAATGGGCGCGCGTTGAGTCGATCGACCTGTCGCCGGACGATGCTGGCGCGGCGCTGATCGCGGTTGATCGGCACTTCAGCGGCGATTTCAAGCCCTACCTGTTTCGCACTACGGATTACGGGGCGACATGGCAATCGATCAACGGCGATCTGCCGCAGATCTACGCGCATGTTGTGCGGCGCGATCTGCACAATCCACGGATGTATTACGCGGGCCTGGAGAATGGCCTGTACGTGAGCTGGGATGCGGGGGAACACTGGTTTCTGTTTGGGCTCGGCCTGCCGGATGCGGCGGTCTACGACGTGGAACTGAACGACGCGAATAACAGCTTAGTGGTTGCGACGCATGGACGTTCGGTATGGATACTGGACGACCTCGCGCCCTTCCAGCAGTTCAAACAGCTGAGTGCTGAGCTGTTTCCACCGGCGAAGGCACTTCGCTTCTGGCCTTCGTCGCAAGTGGAAGGATTGGGGGATGGCGCGTTTTACGGGAAGAATCCGCCGTATGGCGTGGAACTCAGCTACTATCTCGCGAAGGAGTCGAAGGAGCACGGCACATTGGTGATCAAGGACGCGGCTGGTCACGTCGTGCGGACGATGAAAGGAACGCACACGCTAGATCCGGACGAAGCGCCGCCGGAGGATGAAGACCTGCCGACAGCCTCACAAGCCCAACCGCCGGCGACGGCAAAATCGTCGAGCTCTGAGCAGCAGGAGGCGAAGTCTCCGCAGGCGCCTGCTTCATCGCAGACGCAGCAGCAGTTGGCGCCGGAGAAGCCGGGCGAGGAAGGGGCTTCGTCGGAAAAGCCGAAGGAAGTGCCGTGGGTTCCGGCGAAGGAAGGGTTGCAGAGAGTGGTGTGGGATCTTCGTTCCGATGGGCCAGTGCGCTGGGAGGGTGGCAAGGACTTCAATCGGGGTCCGCGCTCGGGCGCGATCCTTCCACCAGGGGAGTACACCGTAACGCTGACGGTGGCAGGGCAGAGCAGTTCGCAGAAACTTGTGGTGACGCAGGATCCAACTTCGCATGCTGACCCCGCGGCGATGGAGGAGCGATATCATGCGGTCGCGTCTGTATTGCATGAGCTATCGCAGGTCGATGTCGCACTGAATCGGATTGACGCGATGAACGCCCAGCTAGTGGCATTGGGCGAGGCCACGAAGGGCATGCCGGATGAGGAGAAAGTGAAGACGGAGATCGACGCCTTCGCAAAGAAGATGAAGGCGGCCCAGGGCATTCTTACAAGCGACGCGGGCGCGGGGGAATCGACGCTCCGCATTCCCGATCAGATCCACGAGAAACTGTTTGCCCTGGACGGTCTGCTGGATGGCGACAATACGACTCTGTCGGCTGCCGTGATGGACGACAAGAAGCAGGTGCAGACGGAGTATGAAGCAGCAATCCGCAAATTCAACCAGTTCCTAGCCGATGATGCAAAGGCATTCAACAACTCCATGACCGCGCGGAAGCTCACCGGAATTGTGACCGGAGAGGCGCTGGAGCCATAGAAAGCAGAGAGACAGCGCTGAAGGAGTCACAGATCCGAAAACGAAACGGATCGATCAGAGAGCAACCGAGACTCCGCCCCAGCTTTCCGGCTCGACGTCGGCGAGCGTCTGGGTGAAGTCCCAGTAATGGCCGTGGAAATCCTGGGCGTTGTATTGGCGCTCGCCATACATGTGATCCGTGGGCTCATCGAGGATGACGGCGCCAGCCTGCCGGGCGCGCTCGCAGTGTGCCCGCGCGTCCTCGACGCGGACCTGAATGATGTGCGAACGATTGGGCTCAATATTGCCCTCGGCGATGGTGAAGCAGCCGTCCCCTGCGCGCATCTGGATGCGGTGGTTGGCGATGCGCAGACGCACGGTGAAACCGAAAGCCTTCATCAGCCACTCTGCGGCGGCGGAGGGGTCAGGGTAGATCAGAACTGGAATCACGGTGCACGGGGGAACGGATCGGTTGGTCAGCATGACGACAATTTAGCAGATAGCGCGGTTTGATTTTCTTGGCGCGGAGAATATTGGAGGGGTTACAATCGCGGACAATTTCGGGCACTCGAAAGGAGCTCTCGCGATGAACCTGCAAAGGTCTGATTCAATCGCCAGCCTGGGAACCTTCTTGCTCATGGCTTCCGGGATGCTGGTCGCCGCCTGCGCCATTCCGGCAGCGCACGCAGCTACCGCTCCGGCGGATCCATGTTCTCTGCTATCTCCAGCGCAAGTAAGCAAAGCGATGGGACAAACGTACGGCGCGCCGGCAAAGAGCGTTGCTCCGCGTCCGTTTGCGAATACGGTGCAGGGGACGGACTGCACCTACTCCGCAGGTGGTTCGGGCGAGGTATTGTTCAGAATCTACTTTGATCCCTCGGCCGCTGCGGCGACGGACCTGTTTGCCAAGCTCAAGATGTTTTACAGTCCGGGGAGGCCGGTGCCGGGAGTGGGAGACGACACCTATTTCGATCCCCGGCACGGCATCCATGTTCGCAAGGGAAACGTGCGTTTCTTTTTGAGCGGTGGAGACAATGAGAAGGCATTGACCGACCTTGCGACGCAGGTGGCCGCGCAGTTGTGATAGTCGGAGAGTTGAGGACCGCGGTCTCAGCGCGAGGCGATAAGCTGCTTATCGAAAATTGCGACGATGCGGTAGGTTTCCGCTTCAGTCTTGCCGTCGATGCCCACTGGCCACTTGAGCTTTGCGCTCTTGCCATTCAGCTCGGCCTCTACATGCTCGACGAGAGGCATTTCGCAGATGCGTCGGCTGATGTAGTTGCCTTTGGGCGAATACTTGTTGACGCAGTTTACGAGCGCGACTCTTCCATCAGGCAGAAGCAGCGAAAGCGTGGTGCCTACGAGGTTATAGGCAATCTGGTTCCGCGAAGCGATCGCACCATTTGCGCGGCTGGGTGAGGCGCAAGCTTCGGAGAGCGGTTCGAGAGAGCAGTCTGTGCCGCCCTCATCGGGAGTGATGGTATATCCCGGGATCACGGCGAAATAGTTCGAGTCGCTGGTTTGGCGATAAAGCACGGTCGCGTCCAGTTTCTGCGCACGGACAGACTGCACACTTGTCGCGATTAACAGAAACGCCATCCCGAAACCCATCCAGCGGGCCTTGCTCATTTCAGGACCTCAATCCAGTTGTTTCCCCGAGTGTATGGGGCGGGACAGTCGAATGGGGGACCGTCTGCACGCGTGGTCACTCGTAGGTAACGTGACAGAGGAGCTTCCTGCGATGGGGCCGTTCGGCACATGAAGAGGTAAACACACAGGCGGACAGGAAGTTCCGCCAGCCGGCAATTTAAGGGGAAACGCTGAGCGCAATCCCGTTAGGGCCAGGATAGCCGCGGTTGAACAGGTAGTATCCGTCTCCCCTGTAGGCTATGTAGACGTCATCGGTCTCATACCATCTGCCACCCCAGTTTTCGGGGTATGGATCCAGCATCGTGAACCAGTAGCCGTTGAACTGGAAACGCGGATTTCCAGCTTCATACGCGAAAGGAAGGCCGTATATACGGAACGCGTGTCCATCGCCGTAATGATCGTGGAAATAGTCGTCCGGAACTCGATAGCCGTTATAACCCCCTCGTTGCTGCCAGCTGCGGCGCTCGTATTCCCAGTGGTTTGCGCGCCGCTCCTGCCAGGCACTTTCCTGCTTTCTCTGCTGGTCATGGGCCTGTTCCGGTGACCGCTCCAATTGCTTCTGTTGCTGGTTGCCCGCACCGGCATGTTTGTCCTGATTCTGCCGCGTGTCTTTGTCTTTATGCTTGTCCTGGTCGTCCTGGCCGTAGCTGACCGCGCAGGCCCCGAGAGCGAGAAGCAAAATCGAGACGGAAGATGCGATGCGAAAGCGTGTCATGCGTATTCCCTCTGTACGGTGCAGGATGATCTCGTTGTAGGGAGCTTGCCTCGCCGACAGCATTGGGTTGCCGTTAGGGAGCAGATGTGCTTCTTATGCTACGCGCATTGGCTGCCCGGTGCTGATTTGAGCCGCCTCATCGCAATCGGAAGTTCCGGGGCTCCTGGACTTAAGGACGTGGAATGGATTGAGTGAAGGGAATTCACGGCGGCGACCCTGGAGCTTTTGTGCCTCGATCAAAGCCCGCCTATCCGCCTGGGAGAGCGGTGGTGTTGTTGACGATCCCCTCGAGAGAGTCAGCATCGCCATCGGCGCCGTGGTATCGGGATCGATGATGAAGATGTCGGCTGCCTTGTGCCATTGGCCCATCTGTCCCATGCCTCCCTCATCATTCGAAACCTTATACGCCTTGATTCCCTTATCGTCGCTTGCCCGGGGCGATTAGGTAGCAGTTGTAACCAATTCCTTTATCTGTGATGACAGTGACCTGCTGACCTACTGCGAACATGGGAACCGCCTTTTCCTGACAATCTTTGACAGCCTATCGGGTTCTTTGCGAGATAGATGGTCTGAATTGACCGCAATCTGGAAACAAGAGCGACGATATAATTGCGGGCATGTTCCGATGGATAGCGTGTTTGATGATCCTCTGCGCCGGTAGCGCCTATGGCGCCGTGAAGCAGATTCCGATCCGGTCAGGTGTGGTGTTGAAACCGGGCGAGGCTTACACGGCCAAGGTTGAGAGCGCCAAGCCCGTGGAGATCGGCTGGGTGGCTGTTCAAGCCACAGCCCTGCACCACGGACTGCATCCAGATGACGCTTGAGAGCGACCATCCTTTACCACCGTTCACCGCGGCGCGAGAGGCGCGCGGGAACTACACGCCCACGAACGGGAGAGTTGTTGTCGAATACAAGAACGTTTCGCAGCAGTTGGTCACGATCGATGTGTACCGGTTAGAGCGGACCTGCGAAGCCGAGGCCTGCAGGCTTTTCGACCCCAACAAGAAAGGCAGTTTCCTGGTTTTCAAAATTGATGAGTTTAAATCGATCACGAACAGCGCGGATACTTCCTATTCGGTGATCTCCGGCGTGGCGGAGAGCGGGCGGGCGTTCCGCATTCACGTTGTTTGGTGGACGGACCAAAAGGGTGGCTTCCTGGGGTGTCCTCGTTGGATCAAGGGATATGTGGACAACCACACGCCCAAGGAAAAGTATCGCCTATATTTCATTTCGGGGATGAACGTGGGGGATGACAACAATGTGGTGCTGAAGTCGATTGATGCCTGCGTGCCGTCGGCGCCGCACTCCGGGGTGATGGAGAAGAATGTGTTTAAGTAGCCTGCGGGGCTAATTCCGGCGCTCGGACCTTGGCCTTGCAGTTATTGCCGTAGGTCAGGATGTGGCGACACTGATTGACATCGATCTAACTCCTGGGGCACCCCCTATTTATCCCGTCTCTCTGGGTAAACATCCTGCAGTCATCTGGTTACCGAGAGGGGGTAGCGCTATAGATATCTGTGCACTGAGGTTAGCTGTAGAGATCTCTTTGGATTGGGCTTAGCGGGCTGATACCGGAGTAAGCGTGCTCGATGCGCCCGTCGGCGGAGCTAGTGGTTTCAATCATGATTCCATTGTGCGCCGGGAGGGGGAAATTGCCTGCAAATTGGCGGGAAGTTTTTTGCGAATGGTATGAGGAGTTTAGCGGGAATGTTGGCTGCGAGGGGTTGACATGGGTGTGAGTGGCGCTCGCGCGGGCGGAATTCGAAGCGGGGGTAGGGATTTGCTTTCCCATCCTTGCTACGCAAGGATGGGGCACCCAGATTTGGTGGTTGGGTGGGCTACCTGTCGGTTTGGGTTCGTGTTTTCCCAGGTCTCAAACGCGAGACATGGGGCACCCGGCGCTATTCCATCTTGCTCGACTCGATTTCAACCTCTCGTCGACTGCTAGTGTCGTGATGCGAAAAGCTTCTCCAATAAATAAGCCACTAGCAGTTTCGACCTTGTTTTCAACCGGGTGCGCCGAAGTTGCCTGGTCGGTAAAATGGTAGTAGACCATGGCTGAATTTACTCACTTGCATCTTCATACGGAATACTCGCTGCTGGACGGGGCTTGCGACATTCACAAGCTCATTGATCGCGTCGCGGCGCTGGGGCAGAAGTCTGTTGCGATGACGGACCACGGGAACATCTACGGGGCGGTTCACTTTTTCAATGCGGCCAAGGCGAAGGGGATCAAGCCGATCCTGGGATGCGAGCTCTACGTGTGCAAGGCGGAGGACCATCGCGCCGACACGCCCAACGACCAGTACAACCACCTGCTGGTGCTGGCGGAGAACGAAGAGGGCTATCGCAACCTGATCCGGCTGACGAGCGAGGCCAGCCTGCATGGGTTCTATCGCAAGCCGAGGGTGAGCAAGAAGTTTCTTGCGGACAATGCGAAGGGGTTGATCGGGTTTTCCGGCTGCCTGAGCGGCGAGCTGTGCGAAGAGCTGATGGCGGGCCACTACGAGAAGGCCAAGGGCGCTGGCGCGTGCAGTACCAGGACATCTTCGGGCGCGGGAATTTCTACCTGGAGATTCAGGACCAGGGGCTGGAGCAGGAGAAGAAGATCCAGGCCGATCTGTTCCGGCTGGAGAAGGAACTGGACATTCCGCTGGTGCTGACGAATGACTCGCACTACCTGTGCGGGGAAGACTCTCATGCGCACGACGTGATGCTGTGCGTGCAGACAGGCTCGAAGATTCACGATGCCGAACGGCTCCGCTTCGACTCCGACCAGTTTTTTGTGAAGAGCGCGGACGAGATGGGGCGCATCTTTCCCGATTCGCCGGGCGTGACCACGACGACGATGGAGATTGCGGAGCGGTGCAACTTCAAGCTGCACGCGGTGGACAATCCGTTTCCGGAGTTTGCGGTTCCAGCGGGACACACCATTGACAGCTACTTCGAAGAGGTGTGCCGCGAGGGTTTGAAGAAGCGGCTGGAGACAGCGGTGCGGCAACTGGAGTTGCGCGGGGTGCGGCGTTCGCAGCCGCATGAATATGAGTCGCGGCTGAATTTCGAGATCGGCATCATCAAGCAGATGAAGTACTCAGGGTACTTTCTGATCGTGTGGGACTTCATCAAGTACGCGCGCGACAATGGCATTCCGGTTGGGCCGGGGCGCGGGTCGGCGACGGGTTCGCTGGTGGCGTATGCGATGGAGATTACGAACATCGATCCGATGCAGAACGTGCTGCTGTTCGAGCGGTTCCTGAATCCGGAGCGCGTGACGATGCCGGATATCGACGTGGACTTTTGCCAGAACCGGCGCGGCGAGGTGATCGAGTACGTGACGCGGAAGTACGGACGCGAGCAGGTGGCGCAGATCATCACGTTCAACACGATGGCGGCCAAGGCTTCGATCAAGGACTGCGGGCGCGCGATGGATATGCCGTACGGCGACGTGGATCGGATTGCGAAGCTGGTTCCGCCGACGGTGGGGATGACGCTGGAGAGGGCGCTGGAGGAGTCGCCCGACTTGCGCAAGGCGTATGACAACGACAAGCAGGTTCGCGAACTGATCGATACGGCGAAGAAGCTGGAGGGGCTGGTACGCGGGGCCGGGGTGCATGCGTCGGCGGTGGTGATTGCGCCGCGTCCGCTGACGGAGCTGGTGCCGCTGAACCGCACGAAGAACGATGAAATCGTGACGGCCTACGACATGAAGTCCGTGGAAAAGATGGGCCTGCTGAAGATGGACTTTCTGGGCCTCGCGACACTGACGGTGATCACCGATTGCCTGAAGCTGATCGAACTGAATCGCGGGGAGAAGATCGACATCGAAATGGTTCCCGGGGACGATCCAGAGACCATGAAGCGCGTGTTTCACACGGCGCTGACGTCGGGGATTTTCCAGTTTGAGTCGAGCGGGATGCGGGACATTTTGCGGCGGTACAAGCCGGACACGGTGGAGGAGCTGACCGCGTTGAATGCGCTTTACCGGCCGGGGCCGATGGATATGATCGACGACTTCATCGAGCGCAAATGGGGGCGGCGCAAGGTGGAGTTTCTGCTGCCGGAGCTTGAGGGGATATCTGAAGGACTCGCTCGGCGTGATCGTTTACCAGGAACAGGTGATGCGGATCGCCAATGTGCTGGCAAGCTACAGCCTGGGCGAGGCGGACCTGCTGCGGCGCGCGATGGGAAAGAAGGATCCCAAGGCGATGGCGGAGCAGCGTGATCGCTTTATGAACGGTGCGGCCGCGCTGGGACTTCGGAAGGCTCCGGTGGAAGAGATTTTCGAGCAGATGGCGAAGTTCTCGGGGTACGGATTCAACAAATCGCACTCCGCGGCGTACGCGCTGGTGGCGTACCAGACGGCGTATTTGAAGACGCATTATCCGGTGGAATTTATGGCGGCGCTGCTGACGAGCGAAACATCGAAGCCGGAAAACGTGGTGAAGTATATCAGCGAGTGCAGGGAGATGAATATCAGCGTTGAACCGCCGGATGTGCAGGTGAGCGGCGCGCAGTTTACACCGCATGGGGAGGCGGCAATTCGCTTCGGACTCGCGGCGGTAAAGAACGTCGGCGGCAACGCGATTGAATCGATCACGAAGGCGCGCGCGGAGGCTGGCGGGCGGTTCAAGACGTTCTGGGAATTCTGCGAGAAGGTTGACCTGCGGGTGATGAACAAGCGGGTGATCGAGTCGCTCATCAAGGCCGGCGCGCTGGATTCACTGGGTAAGCGTGCGCCGCTGTTTGCTGCGATCGACAAAGCGATGGAACGTGCGCAGAAGGCGCAGAGAGATGCTGAGCAGGGGCAGGCTGGGCTCTTCGGATTGTTCAATGAGGAACCGGCGCATGGAAGGCACGGCGATGATCTGCCCAACATTCCGGACTGGGAAGAGGGCGAGCGCCTGGCGAACGAGAAGGAAGTGCTGGGCTTCTTTGTGTCCGGGCATCCGCTGGATAAGTATGCAGACAAGATCAAGAATCTTGCGGGCGTGATTTCAACCGCCGATGCGCTGGAGCGCAAGCCGCCCGAGCGGCGATGGGGGAAGGATGCGGACCCGGCAGACGAGATCCAGGTTGCGGGTATCATCCAGGGCCTCGGGTGCAAAAAGGCAAGCGAGATGGGAAACTCTACGCGACGGGATCGCTGGAGGATGCGACGGGAAAGATCGAGTTGATTTCTTTTTCGCGCGATTACGAGCGGCTGTCGGAGCAATGGAGGATTGAGGCGCCGGTTCTGGTTCGCGGCACGCTGATGGGCGATGAGGATTCGGCTCCGAAGATTTCAGTGAGCAATATTCAGTCGCTGGATGCGGTGCAGGTGAAGCTGCCCACCGGGGTGAGGATTCGCATCAGTCTCGACCGCGCAACGGAAGAGCTTATGGCCAGTGTAAAGAGCGTGGCAGACGCCGCACCGGGGCCCGGCAAGGTCATGATTTTCCTCGAGAAGAAGGGAGAATTTCAAGTAATACTTGAGCCGGAACAGATGAGCGTCGCGGCAGATCGATGCTGGGTGGAGCGCGTGGAGGAATTGACGGGAAAAGGAACCGTGCAGCCGCTGGGTTGAGTGTGCCCGCATCGAGGCGGGGGCCTCCCCGAATCTGGCCAGCTTTGGTTCGCAAGAAAGGGTTTGTGTACCGAAGATTAGTACGGAACCCGGAGAACTCAAATAGCACTAAAGTTTCAGCCGGGGACCGGGGCTGAAGCCCGCTGATTTCAGGGCCGTTATTCGTGGGGCTGAAAGCCCGACGCTTTTTCCAGTGGAAGCGAAAAGCAGATTCTTCGCTCACCACCCCCCAGACTGAAAAACGTCTGGGGCCCCGTTCTCTCAGAATGACATCACCGATTATGAGAAAAACTGAGTCAAAATGAGACTTCTGATTTTAGGATCACTCAGCAGTTTGCAAGCAGGCTTGCCCAGTGCCGAAGATTGGCTGGATTGATTCGGCTGTCCGGGTTCTCCCATGCAGCCAGCTGAACGGCGAAGTTGCCGATGGTGGAGCTTTCGGGGTGACCGCAATCGACAGGCATGCCGGTTCGCTGCGCGGTGAGATCGGCAAGAAGGCGGTTGCGGCTGGCGCCTCCGATGATGTGGATGCGAGTGAGTTTTCGGCGCAGCATCTGCTCAAGATCGGCGATTGCGATGGCGTAGCGCGCGGCGAGACTTTCAAAGATCAGGCGCGCGAAGAGAGGCTCGTTGCCAGGGATGTCCGCGATGGGAGGATGGCCGGTTGCGGCGAGTTGTTCGTTGATGCGCGCTGGCATATTGCCCGCGAGGAGCAACGGCTCGGCATCGACGTTGATGATTGCGGCGGGAGCACAGGCGGCGGCTCGCTCGATAAGATCAGAGATCGTGAGACTGCGGCCGGCGCCGGCCCATTGCTCCATGCACTGCTTGAGCAGCCACATGCCGTTGACATTCGTGTGGAAGCAGAATCCGCCGGTAGCTGCGCCCTGGTTGGTGTATCGGGCGGCGAGCGCCTGTGGAGTTGCTATGGGCTCGGCCACGAGCGTGCCGATCAGCGACCATGTTCCGGAACAGATGTAGGCGGCTGAGTCGAGGTCTGCGGAAATGCCTGCGATGGCAGACGCTGTGTCGTGGCATGCGGGGGCGATGAGTTCGGTGTGGTGGTAAGGCGGGAGGTCAGACAAAGATCCGCCCAAGGGTCCAAGCCGATAACCAGGCGGAACAATACGAGGAGCTGCTTCAATCGAAATCCCGAGCGCATCGAGAACGTCCCCGGCCCAGGAGCCTGTCGCCGGATCGACAAGGCCAGTATGCGTTGCGTTGGTGTATTCGGCAATTCTTGGCGCTCCCAGTCGATGCAGCACGTACTCGGGCAAACATATCCAACGCGCGTTGGCAACGTCCGGCTCATCTGCGAGCAGTTGGTACACCGTGTTGATTCGCAGTGGCTGCGCCCCGGTTCGGCGAAAAGCCTGCTCCGGGGAAAGTATCGCGTCCGCGCGTTCCTTTGATTTGATCGTGCGTTCATCGCGATAACAGAATGGATCGTGCAACGGCTTTCCATCTTCATCAAGGCGCACGTAGTCGACAGCCCAGCCATCGACGGCGATGGAGGCTATGCCTTCTGTTGCCAGGCACGCGGCCTGGCGGAGGCCTTCGTCGACGCCAGCGAGGATGCGATCGAGTGGCCAACGGAGCGAGGAACCGTACTGTACGGGGCCGTTCGCGATGCGATGAACTTCAGTAATTTCGGGCCGATCATCGATCCAGCGAAGGAGGGAAACACGGCAGCTTTCAGCGCCGAGGTCAATGGCGATGCGGGCCCGGCGGTCATCGATGTGCGGCGGCTGGCCGGAGTTCACCGAAGAAATGCCTCGGCCAATCCACCGTCGACGGGAAAGATATGTCCGGTGGTGCAGTGCGCCTTCGGGCCGGCGAGGAAAAGTATTGCTTCGGCGCAGTCGGTCGGATCAATGGGGCGATGGGTAAGAGTTCGCTTCGCATAGAACCCTGCGAGGAGGGCACGCAATTCGTCGTCAGATTTGGATTCGTCGAATGGGATGTTGTACTTCGTGAGGGAGGCGCGGACGCGCTCGCGAGGAAACATGGTGCTGCCCTTGACGACGGTGGCGGGACTGACGGCATTGACGCGGACTTTGGGGGCGAGCGATACGGCGAGTTCGCGAACCAGGTGCGAGAGAGCGGCCTTGCTGACGTCGTAGGCTTCACTGCCACGCTTGGGCACCACAGCATTTGCGGAACTGGTTAGCACGATGGAGCCATCGAGATCCTGCTCGGCAAAGATTTTCGCGGCTTCGTCGGCGAGGATGTAGTTGGCGGTGACGTTGATGTTCAGCGTCGCAGCCCAGAGATCGTCGCCGATTTTTCCATCGGGCGAAGACGGAAATAACGCTGCGGTGTTGATGAGGATGTCGATGCCGCCGAATGCAGCGATGGTGGCGCGGAGGGCGTCGTGGATGGCATCGCGACTGCGAATGTCGACCGCGGTTGTGGCGACAAATTCCTTCTGCGTGATGTGCGCTAGTTCATTGACGACGCGGCTGGCAGCAGCTGAATCGTAGTCGGCGATCATGACGTGCGCGCCGCGGGCAGCGGCCAGGTGTGCGACTTCGCGGCCAATGCCGCTACCTCCGCCGACGATGAGAGCGATGCGGCGGCTGAGTTCCTTTTCAGGCGGCTGACGGCGCAGCTTGGCTTCTTCCATCGCCCAGTACTCGATGCGAAAGGCCTCGATCGGCGGAAGAGCGACATAGTTGCTGAAGGTCTTGAAGCTGGCTGGCTCCATACCCTCGCCGCACTGAGGAAGAATGCCAGAAACTGCGCCTTCTGACAACAGGCTTGCACCCTCGATCACGTGAATGGCATTGGTATAGAACTCGCCGACGATGCGCGCCTCCGTTTTGTTTTTGCCGAAACTGAACATGCCGAGTCCCTGGATGAGAACGACGGTGGGGCTGGGATCGCGAAGTGAGGGCGAATCAGGCGTGGCGAAGTAATGGTAGTAGGTGCAGTACTGCTCGCGATATTCGATTAGCGACCGATCGATCTGCGCCTTGAGATCGCGACGCTGCTGCCCTTCGGCCAGGGCACGAACATGGGCCGAATCTTGGTGCGGATGAAGTGATCGGGGCAGCTGGTGCCGAGGTAGGCCAGTTCCTCTGCCTGTGCGGAGTTGACGAACTGGAGCACGTCGGGCGCGTCGCTGAAGCTCGATACCCACAGATGCTGCGAACTCACACGGCCGCGGAGATGCGGTGCGATCTCGACGGCGAGCGTATGGCGATCGCTTCGCGCCGGAACAACTTCGCCACCAAATCGAATTGATCCTTTGGTCTCGCCGTGGCGCGCGATGAATTGGCCAATCTGATCGATGATGGTAATGGTGTTGAGGTAGCACTCGCGCTGGGTCTGTCCCCAGGTAAAGAGGCCGTGGCCGCCAAGGACAATGCCGTCGCAGCCTGGATTGGCTCGCAGGGCATCGCGCATCATGAGGCCGAGTTCAAAGCCGGGGCGCTGCCACGGAATCCAGATCAGCGTGTGGTTGAACTCGCGATTGAACTCCTCCATCTTCGTCTTGCCGTTTGCAGACGCTGCGAGAGCGATGCCCCAGTCGGGATGCAGATGATCGACATGCGGGAATGGAAGGAAGCCGTGCAAGGGCGTATCGATCGACGCGGCGACCGGGTTGTTGCGGAAGGCGCACATGGGATACATCGCCACCATGTCGTCTTCAGCATCGACGCCCTTGTAGCTGCGCTCGAGCGCGAGCAGCTTTTCCTGGTAGAGGGTGGCGAAACCGCTGCGCTTGATGCTGCCAAGATCGCCGCCGGAGCCTTTAACCCAGATGACCTCGACCGGCTCGCCGGTGAGGGGGTCGGTCTCCGTGATCTTGGAACTGGTGTTGCCGCCGGCAAAGTTGGTGATGCGCAGGTCAGAGCCGAGCAGATTCGAGCGATAGCGCAGATAGTTCAGGCTCGTCGAGCAAAGCGGCGACGGCGGGATCCCAGCGGTCTTCGAGGAAGCGAAGCGTTGCGGTTGAAAGAGTTGCCTGCGACATAATGCACCACCAAGCGGGGATTCATCGACGTGCCAGAGTTCAATTTTACCCCCGCCATACGAGATCAGGCGTAGCTGCCGACAGTGGACTGCCGGCTGGCACGTTCACGCGTGATGCGCTCGACATAGCCGTCTTCGCGGAGGGCGGCGAGGGGGTCGGCGGCAAGGCCGCGCGACTCACGCCATAAGGCCAGCAGGGGGCGAACGTCACGCCAGAAAGCGCCACGGAAGAGCTCTTCAGCCGCGACAAGATCGCAGGATTGCTGCAGGGCTGCGAGTTGTTCGCGATCGATGAGCGCCGCCTTCAGCCACAATTCCTGCGCTGTGGTGACGGTTTGAATCATGGCCTCGATCTTGCCTTTGAGGTTATGGCTCTGATCGATCATGAACGGCACCGCTCCGCGATTTGACTCTTTGGACTGGCCGCAATGCAGCTCATGAAAGATACGGAAGACCTGGTAGGGATCGATGGAGCCGAGGGTAAGATCGTCGTCGGCATAGCGGCGGTCGTTGAAGTGGAATCCGCCGAGCAGGTTCAGATGCAGGAGCCACGCAACAATCTGCTCGATGTTCTGCGAGAGGTAGTGGTGGCCGGTATCGACAAGGACGAAGGCCTGCGGGCCGGCCATGCGGCAGAGGTGCGACGACATGCCCCAGTCGGCGATGTCGGTGTGGTAGAAGGCGGGCTCGAAGGGCTTGTACTCGACGAGCAGGCGCTGATCGGGAGCGAGGCGCTGATGCGCGGCACGGAGTGCTTCTTCAAGCCACTCGATGCGGCGGCGGATGGACTGCGTGCCGGGGTAGTTGGAGCCGTCGGCGAGCCAGAGGGAAATGTCGCGCGAGTGCAGGTGGCGGGCGATCTCGATGGAGTCAAGAACGTGGCGCAGCGCGTTTGCGCGGATTTCTTCAGAGGGATTGCAGAGCGAGCCGAACTTGTATTGCTGATCCTGAAAGAGGTTGGGATTGATGGAGCCTGCGCGGATGCCGGTGGTGCGCTCGAGCGCCTGAACCTGCTCCACATCTGCCAGACCGCGGGGTAGATCCCACAACACGTGGAGCGCCAGTGTCGGGGTGGACCCTGTGAGGCGATGCACTTCGGCCGCATCGCTGAATTTTTCTTCGAGCGTGGATGCCGCGGCGGGCTGAACGAACTTGCCGAAGCGGGTGCCGGTGTTGGCGAATCCCCAGGACGGGATTTCAATTTGGAAGCGATCGAGGATGTTTGCGGCTTGTTCGAAGAGCGCGGAAGGGGATGGGCTCATGGGTTCCTCTGCTTTGCAAGTGTAGCGCTGGAAGCGGGGGGAATGCGCGGGAAGGAAAGAAGGCCGGGGCTAAAGCCGGCTGATTTTATCGACCATATTCGTGGGGCTGAAGCCCCACGCTCCCTCCCAGGTTCAAAACACCGAGCTTCTCCGCAAGTGTGAATCCCCGCGCTCCCTCCGCCGCACAATCACTTGAGGTTTTTTCGCAGGGACCCTAGAGGTCGTCGCGGACAAGGATTACGCTGAGGAAGCGGGGGCCATGGACGCCCTTGATGCGCGTCATTTCGATGTCGGCGGTGGCGCTGGGGCCGGAGATATAGGTGGCGAGCCGCGGCGGCGCGGGGCAGCGGGCGAAGTATTCAGGCAACGTTTCAACGATTTGCGAAGCGGGGAGGATGCAGAGGTGGAAGTCCGGTAGCAGGGTGAGGACGCGGCGGCCTTCTGTGGGCGAGTGATGAAGGACGATGGTGCCCGAATCCGCGACGCCTGCGAAGGAGCGCGGTGAGGACGCCGTCGCAGCGCTCGATCTCGTCATAGGAGAGATCGTTGTCGAGTTTCCAGTTGACGTCGCGAGCCAGCCAGTCGGCGGGAAGGCCGGGAGGCGCGACAAAGGTTCGGCGGCCGCTGGATTGAAGTTGATGCGCGATAGTGGCGGGAAGATCGGCGGGCGAGGCTTCGACGACTTCGGCGCCGTATTCGAGCAGACGCTCGGTCATGAGGCGGAGGCGGGCTGACGTATCGAGCGCGCCGCGATGCGTGTAGTTGCGCGGAATGTCGGCGTAGGTGTCTGCATCGGCGCTCGTAGCGGCGCGGATGCGATCAAGGATTGTCTGACGCGCTGAGGCTGGGGTCATTTGCCGGCCTGCTTCTGGGCGGACTCTCGCGCTGTCCACCATTCACGGAAGGTTTGCTGAGGGAGTGCGCGGAGATCGCGCGACATGCGTCCACCGGGCACCGAGCGAAGGAAGACGGTGAATCCAGCCGTCGCTGCCGGTGAAGACGCGGAGGCCGATGCGACCGAGGCGTTGTGCGAGCTGGAAGCGCGATGCATTGGCAAAGGCGAGGTTGGCGGCTTTCATGCCGAGGTACATAGGGTCGAACCAACGCGCGGGCTGTGAGCGCTGCTGGTTTACGACTTGCGCACGGAGCTCAATGAGCACTTCGGGGATGTTGATTTTGACGGGGCAGACCTCGTAGCAGGCTCCGCAGAGCGACGAAGCGTAGGGCAGGGATTGTGCATGATGCATCTGTTCAAGCTGGGGGGTGAGGATTGCACCGATGGGGCCGGCGTAGGGGGAGCCGTAGGCGTGTCCGCCGGTCTGGCGATAGACGGGGCAGGTGTTCATGCATGCGCCACAGCGAATGCATTGCAGGGTCTGGCGTTCGACTTTTCGCGCGAGAATGCGGGAGCGGCCGTTATCGAGGAGCACGATGTGAAAACGTTGCGGCCCGTCACCGGGCACGACGCCGGACCAGAGGGATGTATATGGGTTCATGCGCTCGCCGGTGGCTGAACGGGCGAGGACTTGCAGCATCACTTCCAGATCGGAAAATCGCGGCAACAGCTTCTCAATGCCTGCTAGCGCGATGAGCGTGCGGGGCAATGTGAGGCACATGCGGCCGTTGCCTTCTGATTCGACGATCGCGACCGAGCCGTTTTCAGCGATGAGAAAGTTCGCGCCGCTGATGGCCGTGGGCACGCTGAGGAATTTCCGGCGCAGATAAGTGCGAGCGGCTGCGGTGAGGGCCTGGGGATCGTCGGAGAGCTGCGGCAACCCCATGCGCCGGGCGAAGATCTCGCGGACCTGGCGGCGATTGACGTGCAATGCAGGAACGACGATGTGCGAGGGCTCGTCGTCGCCAAGTTGGAGAATGAGTTCGGCGAGGTCTGTCTCAATGGCGGCGATGCCGGCAGCCTCAAGCGCCGGGTTGAGCTGGATTTCAGCGGAGGTCATGGTCTTGATCTTGATGACCTCGCGTGGCCTTTCTTCGCGCAGGATTTGGAGAATGATGGACCGCGCTTCGGCGGCGTCGGTTGCCCAGTGGACGGTGCCGCCGGCGGCGGTGCAGTTGGATTCGAACTGCTCCAGATAGTGGCCGAGGTTTGCCAGGACGTGCGCCCGGATGGCAGAAGCCGATGTGCGCAATTGCTGCCAGTCAGTCTTTTCGCGGACAAGGTTGTCGCGCTTGGCCTGGATGACATCGGTGGCGTGGGCTACGTTGGTGCGAAGCTGGGTGTTCTGGAGGATCGGAAGCGCAGCGGTGGGAAACGGTGGCGCAAGGCGCGGGTCCATCACTGGCGGATGCTCGTGCGTACTCACTGGGCGGCCTCGTGGGGATGGTCAGCAGTGCTCGCGAGAATGCCGGCAATGTGGATGGTCTGGAGAATGTTCTTCTGCCGGTGCAGCGCGCCGCCGAGGTGCATCAGGCAGCTGTTATCGAGCGCAGTGCAATAGTCCGCACCCGTGGCAAGGACGTCGATGAGCTTGGCGTCGAGCATGGCGGTCGAGACTTCAGCATTTTTCACGGAGAAGGTTCCGCCGAAACCGCAGCAGCGTTCAAGGTTGGCGAGGGGGAGCAATTCGAGTCCGCCGACTTTGCTGAGCAGGCGAAAGGGTCGGTCGCCCACATGCAATCCGCGAAGGCCATGACAGCTGGCGTGATAGGTGACGCGGTGCGGAAAATACGCGCCGACATCGTCGATGCCGAGCTTGTCGGTGAGGAATTCGCTCAACTCGAAAACGCGGGGCAGAAGTGCTGAGAACTCTTTCTGTAATTGCTCATTTCCCAACTCCTCAAACAGGCCGGTGTACTGGTCGCGGATCATGGCGACGCAGGAGGAGGAGGGAATCACGACGCATTCGGTATCGCGGTAGAGCTGAACGAAGCGTTTGGCTTGCGAAAAAGCTTCGCCGCGAAAGCCGGTATTGGCGTGCATCTGGCCGCAACAGGTTTGCGCGGGCAGAAAGTCGAGTGTAACTCCAAGCCGCTCGAGCAGCCGCACCACGGCGCGCCCGGTTTCGGGAAAGAGTGTGTCGTTGTAGCAGGTAATGAAGAGCGATGCGCGCATCCGCGAGACCCATCAGACGATCAGGGTGTGAAAGACGATGATATTTCGCGGGGAGGGGCTTGTCGAATCGCGTGCGGCGAGGTGATTCGCCAGGCGGGAAAAAGGCGGGGGAGGAATTGATCCTCCCCCATTTCCAGGGGAAGCCTATTTGGAGATCTTGTCGAGGGCGAGATTCAGCTGGAGCACATTGACGCGCGGTTCGCCGAGCAGTCCGAAGGTGCGGCCGGCGGTGTTCTGTTGAATCAGGGCGTTGACCTGCGCCTCGGTCAGTCCGCGCGCCTTGGCGATGCGGGGAGCCTGAAAGTGCGCATTGTCGGGCGTGATGTCAGGGTCGAGGCCCGACCCGGAAGTGGTGACCGCGTCGATGGGGACGGGGTGGCCAGGATTCTGCGCATCGAGCTTGTCGATGTCGCCCTGCATGCGTTGCACGAGCTTGGCGTTGGACTGCGCAAGATTCGATCCACCGGAAGAGGTTGGATCATACCCGTTGCCTGCAGCGGAGGGGCGCGGGTGGAAATAACGGTCAGAAGTGAAGCTCTGGGCAAGAAGTTCGGAGCCGATGACCTGGCCGTCTTTGAGGATCAGGCTGCCGCCCGCCTTGTGGGGGAACATCATACCCGCGATCCCCGTGACAAGCAGCGGGTATCCGATGCCGAACAGCAAGGTAGTGAGGAGGGTGAAACGGATGGAGGTGCGCCAGATCGAATGGGTGACCGTGCTGGTTTGGCTTGGTGTGGGTGAAGTCATCGTGGTTGTTGCGTGCATTTGGATATCTCCAGGGGCTAAAGCCCCGCGGTCTTTCTCTTGCTCTCTGCGGCACGGCTGAAGCCGTGCCCTGATACAGACCACTCGAATTGGTTGCAGACCCGGAAGCTCGTCATGCCATGTGCATGGCTACGAGCAGCATGTCGATGGCTTTGATTCCGATGAACGGAATGATGACGCCCCCGACACCGTAGATGAGCAGGTTCCGACGCAGCAGCGCTTCGGCGGCCTTGGGTTCGTATTTGACGCCGCGCAGAGCGAGCGGAATAAGCGCCACAATGATGATGGCGTTGAAGACGACCGCCGACAGAATAGCGGACTGCGGCGAATGGAGGTGCATGATGTTCAGCGCATTGAGTACGGGGAACGCAACCGAAAACATTGCGGGAATGATCGCGAAATACTTCGCGACGTCGTTGGCAATCGAAAAGGTGGTGAGAGCACCGCGGGTCATCAGCAGCTGTTTGCCGATCTCGACAATTTCGATGAGCTTGGTCGGATTGGAGTCCAGATCGACCATGTTGCCGGCTTCCTTGGCGGCCTGCGTGCCGGAATTCATCGCAACGCCTACATCGGCCTGCGCGAGCGCGGGTGCGTCGTTAGTGCCGTCGCCGGTCATGGCGACAAGCTTGCCCTTGCCCTGTTCGCGCTTGATCAGGTCCATCTTGTCCTTGGGCTTGGCTTCGGCGAGAAAGTCGTCGACACCGGCCTCGCGTGCAATGACGGCAGCGGTGAGGGGGTTGTCACCAGTGATCATGATGGTGCGGATGCCCATGGCGCGGAGGCGTGCAAGCCGCTCCTTGAGACCGCCTTTCACGATGTCCTTGAGGTAAATGACACCGAGAGCCGTGGAATTTTCAGCGACGACGAGCGGTGTGCCGCCAGCGCGTGAGATTTCTTCTACTGCATCGCGAACTTTCTTCGGCAGCGACGATCCCTGGTCTTCGAGGAAGCGGGCGATGGCATCGGCGGAGCCTTTGCGAATACGCATCCCGGGCAGGTTCACTCCGCTCATACGTGTCTGTGCGGAGAAGGGAACGAACTCTGCGTGAATGCCGCCGAGGTCGCGCCCGCGCAGGTTGTATTTCTCTTTTGCCAGCACAACGATGGACCGGCCCTCCGGCGTTTCGTCGGAGAGAGAAGCTAGCTGGGCCGCATCGGCGAGCCGCTCCGGGGTGACATCGGGCGCGGGGATAAACTCCGTGGCCTGGCGATTGCCCAGGGTGATGGTACCGGTCTTGTCGAGGAGCAAGGTGTTCACGTCGCCAGCGGCTTCGACGGCGCGTCCGCTCATCGCGAGCACGTTGTACTGGACGAGGCGGTCCATGCCGGCGATGCCGATGGCAGAGAGCAAACCGCCGATGGTGGTGGGAATCAGGCACACCAGCAGTGAGACCAGCACGAATACCGTCTGCGGCGCCTTGGAGTACATCGCGAATGGCTGCAGTGTGACGACCGCGAGAAGGAAGACGATGGTCAAGCCGGAGAGCAAAATTGAAAGCGCGATCTCGTTCGGGGTCTTCTGGCGCGTTGCGCCTTCGACAAGGGCAATCATGCGGTCGAGGAAGGTTTCGCCGGGATTGGAGGTGATGCGAATTTTGACCCAGTCTGACAGCACTTTTGTTCCGCCGGTTACGGCAGAGCGATCGCCGCCGGCTTCGCGGATCACCGGTGCAGATTCGCCTGTGATGGCGGATTCATCCACCGAGGCAACGCCTTCGATCACTTCGCCGTCGCCCGCAATGTAGTGGCCCGCGGGCACGTAGATAATGTCGCTGGCTCGAAGCAAGCCGCTGGCCACCTGTTCGAGAGATCCTGAAGCGGTGTAGCGCTGCGCGATGGTCTCGCCCTTGGCTTTGCGCAGGGTATCGGCCTGTGCCTTGCCGCGGCCCTCGGCCATGGCCTCGGCAAAGTTCGCAAACAGCACCGTGAACCAGAGCCAGAGCGTGATCTGGAGATTGAATCCGAATCCCACGCGATGGTGGATGGTGTTGTCAATCAGCAACGCGGATGTCAGAACACTGCCGACTTCAACCACGAACATCACCGGGTTCTTGACCATCCAGCGCGGATCGAGCTTGCGAAACGAGTCGATGAGCGCCTGACGGATAATCGCAGTGTTCCACAGGCTCTTTTGTTCCACGACTCCTGCCGTGGATTTCTTTCTACGATGCTCGTGATGCTCCGGCGGCAGCGCAGAAGAACCGTCGGTTCCAGCGGAAGTCAAAGGCGCTGCTGAATCCGAATGAGCTTCAGTCTGTGCGGGAGAATTGAATTTGTCGTAAGTACTCATGCCAGGTCTCCTCAGAAAAGCTGTCCGGATTTCAGCTGTAGATGATCGAGAATCGGTCCCAGGCTAAGCGCCGGGAAAAAGGTGAGCGCGCCAAGAATGATGACCACGCCCACCAGCAGGACGGTGAACAACGAAGTATTCACCGGAAACGTTCCAGGCGAGGGTGGGATGCTCTTCTTCTGCGCGAGATTTCCGGCTATGGCAAGCACCGGAATGAGCATGAGAAAGCGACCTACCAGCATGTCGAAACCGAGTGCAATGTTGTACCACCACTGCGTCGTCGGATTGACTGGGATATTCAGTCCGGCAAAGGCCGATCCGTTATTGCCGGCGCCCGACGTGAAGGCGTAGAGGATTTCGGTGAGTCCGTGGGGTCCGGCGTTTGTGAGCGCCGACAGTCCGATCTTCGAAGAAAGAACAAAGATCGCAGTGAGATTGAGAATGATGAACGGGAAGATGAGCACGTAGAGCATCGCCATCTTCACGTCGTACGCCTCAATCTTCTTGCCCAGGTACTCAGGGGTACGGCCCACCATCAGGCCCGCGATAAAGACCGAGAGGACGACGAAGATCAGCATTCCGTAGAGTCCGGAGCCGACTCCGCCGAAGATGACTTCACCCAGCATGATGTTGGTGAGAACAACCATGCCGCCGAGCGCGGTAAAGCTGTCGTGGACGCCATTCACAGCGCCGCAACTGGCATCGGTGGTAATGGTGGCGAAGAGGGCGCTTTCGGCGATGCCGTTGCGGACTTCCTTGCCCTCCATATTGCCGCCCGGTGCTGTTGCTGTGGCCGTTTGCGCCGCGCCGTGGATCAAGGGATGCGGGTGAGCCTCGGCCCAGTACACGGTGGTGAATCCGGCTGCGAACAGAACGTACATCGCCGCGAAGACCGCCCAGCCGTGGCCCGGCGAGCCGGTCATGCGGCCAAGGGTATATGTCAGGCCGGCGGGGATGATGAAGATCGAGAGAATCTGCAGGAAGTTTGAGAACGGCGTGGGATTTTCGAATGGGTGCGCGCTGTTCGCGTTGAAGAATCCTCCGCCATTGGTGCCCAGCATCTTGATCGCTTCCTGGGAAGCTACTGGTCCCTGTGCAATGGTCTGCGTCTGATTCTCGATGGTGTGGGCGGTAGTGTATGCCTTGAGATTCTGCGGGACACCCTGGCCGACCAGTAGTAGTGCATAGACGATGGATCCGGGGAGCAGGATGTAGAGCAAGGTGCGCGTGGTATCCACCCAGAAGTTGCCGATCGTGCCTGAGACTGTCCGCTTGATACCGCGGATCAGCGCCACCGCGGCCACGATGCCGACGGCTGCGGAGAAGAAGTTGTGCGTGGCGAGACCAGCCATCTCCGTCAGATAGCTCATGGTCGACTCAGGCGTGTACGACTGCCAGTTGGTGTTTGTCGTAAAGCTGGCGGCTGTATTCCACGCAAGATCGGGGCCGACAGCAGCAAGGCCCTGAGGATTCCAAAGCTTGATCACGGCCTGGAGGCGTTCGATGCCGTAGGAGAGCGCAAGACTCGCGGCAGAGAACCCGAGTACGCCGAACGCGTATTCGCGCCAGTTCATCTCGTGATCGGCATGCACACCGCAGATTTTGTAGATGAGCCGCTCAATAGGATGCAGAACCGGATCAAGCCAGGTGCGCCTGCGTTCCAACACTTGCGCTATATAGAGGCCAACCGGCCGCGTGACGAGCGCCAGGACGACAGAAAAGATTAAAAATTGCAACCAGCCATTCGCAGACATGTCAGAACTTCTCCGGATAGAGCAGCGTGGCAGCGAGGTAAACAAGCAGCAGGACAGAAAGCAGCAGAGCCACTACCGTGACGAGGTCCATGGCTTACCTCAACTTCTGACAGGCCTTGACATACAGAAAGGCCACGGTAAAGAAAACTGCAGTAAAGAAAAGCATGACGAGATCTTGCATGCGAGGATCCTCGATTCAAAACGGCACAGAGTCGCACAGGCCGCTGTGATTCCAAAATCGATTTTGCGGGTTGGGGCGTTGCGTTCGCGGAAGGGAAATCTAAAGGAAATATAAAGATGTAAGGGTTTTTGCCTCAGGTGGCTGCGCCATTAAAACGCTTGGGTCCTACTCATCTTTGGCGTTGAAGCCTTCGGGAACGAAGCGATAGCCGACCCAGGGTTCCGTTTGAATAAACTGCTTTCCGGATTCGGCCTCGAGCTTCTTGCGAAGCTGCCCGACGAAGACGCGGAGATACTCCGGCTGGTGCGCCGATTGAGCACCCCAGACGGCGGTGAGCAGGGCCCGATGCGTTATGACTTTGCCTGCGTGGCGCGCAAGGTGGAGCAGAAGCTCAAACTCCTTGGGCGTCAGGTGGATTGGCTTGCCTGCGACCTCAATGCTGTGAGCGGAGGCATCGATGACAAAATCGCCGGCGACGATGGCCGACTCGGTCCGCTCGGGCGCGCGCCGCAAGTGAGCACGGACGCGTGCAAGCAGTTCCTGGATGCTGAACGGCTTGGTGACATAGTCATCGGCTCCGGAGTCGAGCGCCTCGATCTTTGCACGCTCGTGATCGCGTACGGAAAGCACGAGGATCGGCGTGGACGAGGTTGTACGAATGGCGCGGCACACTTCGACGCCGCTGAGTCCAGGCATCATCAGATCGGTAATGACGAGGTCGGGCGGCCACTCCGCAAAGACGCGAAGACCTTCTTCGGGATCGTTGGCGGTGCGCACGTCGAAGGCTTGCGCCGACAAGGCGGCGCGCAGTACGCGCGTGATTTGCGGTTCATCATCGATGACTAGGATTCTGCCCGGCATCTTCGTTCTTCTTCCATCGGAAGCTTACATCATCGGGCGAGCCGAGTATGATTCCGGTGGAGACCAGCATGGATTTGGAGCCGAAGGCGCGCCATTTTGTTCAATGGCTTGGCGCCACGCTGGCTGCGGGGCTGACAACGGTTGGCCTGGCGATGAGTGGCGCGCGAGCGACCACTGCAGGCATGGTGTTCCTGATGGTCGTTGTGGTGACGGCGACGCAGGCGGGGATTGTGATTTCGCTGTATAGCGCCCTGTTGTGTGCGGTGTTTTTCGATTATTTCTTCCTGCCGCCCATTCACACATTCGTCCTGGCCGGTCCGCAGGAGTGGATTTCGATGCTGACGTTTGCGGTGAGCTCGGTGGTCGCAGGCCGGGTGGCGGAACGGGCCCGCAAACAGAAAGACCAGGCCGAGCAACGCCGCGAAGACGTGGAGCGGCTTTACCTGTTGAGCCAGGAGATGATGCTGCATGAAGATGCGGCTGCCCTGATCCGCGATTTGCCTTCGATGGTGGCAAAGATTTGTGGGCTCGGGAGCGTGGTCTTGTTCGTGCAGGAGCGGGATCAGTACGTCTCGACCGAGGCGGAGTTGCCAGCGTTGCTCAAGGCCAATCTGCGCGAGGTGACAGGCGGGGCAAACCCAGCCATCGCGGCGCAGGATGGATTCGAAGCCCACGCGCTGATGGTGGGAATGCGCGCAGTGGGGGCGATGGCATGGAAACCTGCGAACCTTTCGCGGGAGGTAGCGACCGCCGTTTGCGCGCAGATTGGGATCGCCATTACGCGGGCGATTGCAATTGAGGCGACCGCGCGCATGGAGGCTTCGCGCGAGGGCGAGCGATTGCGCGCGGCTCTGATCGACTCACTCACGCACGAGTTGCGGACGCCCCTGACGTCAATCCGCGCAGCAGCGACAACGCTGACGCAGAATGAAGGTCTGGACGATGAGGTGCGCAGGGAACTTGCAACCGTGGTCGATGAGGAATCGGCGCATCTGGACGCGTTGATTGGCGAAGCCGTGGAGATGGCGGAGCTCGATGCCAATGTGCTAAAGGTGCAACGTGCGCCGCAGCACACGCGGATGTTGCTGGAGCACGCGATTGAGGCGTCGCTGGCCCTGCTGCGGCGACACCAGGTTACGGTGATGGTGCAGGAACCCGATACACCGGTGTGGTTCGACGCCAAGCTGCTGGGCCGCGTGTTTCGCCACCTCATCGAGAATGCCGCGCAATATTCTCCACCGGAAGGCAGGATCGTGCTGCGGAGCCGCCGTGTGGAAGGCCGCCTGGAGTTTGAAGTGGAAGACAGCGGGCCCGGCATCGACAAGGTCGACTTGCCGCACATCTTCGAGAAGTTTTATCGAGGCAAGAAGGGCGCGAAACTGGGCAAGGGAACGGGTATGGGGCTCGCGATTGCCCGGGCAATCATGCTGGCGCACGGCGGCGGGATCGCGGTGGAGAGCAATCCGGAACACGGGAGCGTCTTTCGTTTCTGGGTGCCGCTGGAGGAGAAGCAGGCAGCCGATAAGGCGCGATGATCAGGCTGGTTCTCCGCTCCAGTCGCACTCAATGTCGCGGTCGTCATGGGAACTTTGCTTCGCGAACTCAAGAACGCGAGCCACGCGCCATGCTTCCGTGGGAGTGACGGGCGGTGCCGTTGCGGTACCGAGCAGGACGTCGCGAACGCCTGCGTAGAAGAGCCGGTAGTCTCCAGTCGCCGAGGGTTCCGGCCGCGTCACCAGGCTGCCGTCGGCATCGACGCTGAGCGTGCCCCATCGATCGCTTGGCTCCTGTCCCCAATTAGAATCGGTGATTTGGGTGATGGCATTCAACGCATCTTCCTGCGGGTCAAGTCCCCACTTCCAGAAGTTGCCGCGCGTGCCGCGCAGATGGAAGCGCGGACGGGCGAGTGATGAAAGGCAGTTGGCTCCCAGCGTCACGGAAAAGCCGGTCAGGTAGTGGAGGCGAATCGTGATCGCGTCGTTGGATCCCTCGCCGTCGCGCTCGCGCCGGACCTCTGCTCCGACAGAGGACGGCTGGCCGAAAAGCGACAGCGCCTGGTCGACGAGGTGCGTGCCGAGATCGTAGAGAACGCCGCCCTGGTCCGTCTCTTCTTTCCAGGCACGAGTCGAGAGGCCGGGGCGCCAGCGGTCGAAATTCGATTCAAAGTGAACGAGACGGCCAAGCGCATGTTCACCTATCAGTTTACGAATCGTCAGAAAGTCACTGTCAAAGCGGCGGTTATGGAACGGAAACATTCGCAGGCCGATACCGCCTGCCAGTTCAGCGAGCTGGGCAACTTCGGTTGCGCTCAAGGCCACAGGCTTGTCGACGACTATGCTCTTTGCCGCCTCCAGCGCCTGCATGGCGATGGGGAAATGCGTGCTGTTGGGGGTGGCTACGACCACCAGCTTGATGGAAGCGTCGGCCAGCAACTCCTCGATGGAGCGATAGGTAGTGATGCCGGGGTAGCGCTCGGCGGCCTTGTTTGTAGTGCGCTCGACGACCGCGGCGAGTTCGAGGCCCTCGACCGACGAGATGAGCGGCGCATGAAACACGCGGCCCGCCATACCGAAACCTACCAGTCCAACGCGAATCATCGTTTCCCCCGATCGCACCGACAGTCGTTTGTTCTATTTAGCTTTCGAGTTTATACCGGGTCTCGGCGAGGCGATAGAGCCGGCGCCAGACGAGCCGGTTCATGGTGACGACCATGAGAGAAATCATGATGGTGGCGAGCAGGATGATGGGGAAGCGTCCGCTGTCGGTTGCGGAGCTGATCTCGGCGCCGAGTCCGATGGTCTGCAGGGTGCTGTCTTTGAGGTGGGAGTATTCGGCGTAGACAGAGGCATTCCATGCACCACCCGAGGCAGTCACCATGCCGGTGATGAGATAGGGGAATATTCCGGGAAGGATGAGCCTGGTCCAGCGTTGCCAGCGAGTGAAGTGATAGAGCGAGGTGACTTCGCGCAGGTCAGAGGGAATGGACATGGCACCGGCGATGACGTTGAAGAGGATGTACCACTGAGTGCCAAGGAGCATGAGCGCGATGGAGCCGATGCCAAGTCCGCCGCCAACCTTAACCAGGCCAATGAGGATGATGGGGAAAAAGGCCGTGGCGGGAATGGATGCCAGTACCTGGGCTGTGGGCTGGACGATGCGAGAGAGACGCGGATTGAGGCCGATGGCGACGCCGACGGGGACCGTCCAAGCCACGGAGATAAGAAGCGCCGCATTGACGCGGCCAAAGGTTGCGGCAGCGCCTTCGAACAACAGTTTCAGGTCTGGCCAGCTGATCGTTCTGAGCATGACGACAGCCTGCAAGGCTCCCCAGCCGACGACCCCCGCGACCGCAGCCGCGAGGAGATAAAACCAGACGGATCTCCGTGTGGATTTCTCCTCGTCGAGGGGGTGGACGACGCGGCATTCTTTTGTGCTGGAGAGGCGGCGATAGATTGGCTCTTCGATGCTCGTCCAGACCCGGCTGGGGAGCGAACTGAGGAGGCTCGAACGGCGCAGGAGAGCGAGGATCGGCGAGCGGACGCGATCTGCGGACTCGACCTGTTCGAATTTGAACTTGTCGCTCCAGGCGATGAGTGGTCGCCAGACAAGCTGATCAGTGGCGACGACGATGAGAATGACGGTCACGATGCCGAAGGTCAGCGCCCGGTAGTCGCCGGTATTGGTGGCGACCTGAAGATAGCTCCCGATTCCAGGAAGCTGGTAGGTGTAATTGGCGAACGGTGAGATTTCGCACGCGATAAGGGCGAACCATCCGCCGGCGACGGAGACGATGGAGTTCCACACCAGGCCGATGGCGGCGTAGGGCATTTCAAGCTGCCAGAAACGCTGCCAGGCGGAATAGCGATAAATGCGCGAGGCTTCCACCATTTCGCGAGGGATGGATTTCAACGAGGAATAGAAACTGAAGGCCAGGTTCCACACCTGCCCGGTAAAGATGAGGAGGATGACCGCCATCTCGATGCCCAACTGGTGGCCGGGAATCAAAGCCACCATGAAAAGGACTACCGGGGGCAGGAAGCTGAGGACGGGGATCGACTGAAGAATGTCGAGGACGGCGACCATCCAGGGCTCAATGCGCGGATTGTAGGCTGCGATATAACCGTAGGCGATGGCGAAGACCAGGCTGAGCAGGTACGCGATGCCGATGCGGACGACGGAGTAGAAGGCATAGAGCGGCAGAGCGCTGATGGAGTGGGAGATTTCGGCGATGGGTGCGGGTTTGCCCAGCCAGTATCTGCCGGTGCCGACAACGGCAAAGAAGATGGCCAGGCCGCAGGTGGCCACGCCCATGTCGATGACAAAGGGCCAGGTACGAACGGTGACAAGCGACCGCGCAAATGTGTGTTGCAAGGTCACTCATCGCCTCCGGCATCGGCTGCTTCCTCCAGTGCGTCGGGCATCACGAAGCGGCGTCGCGCAGCGTCGAAATCGAAGAGTTCGCCATAGCGGCCCCAGTTGACGGCGGTTTCAATCTGGCGGTGCGACTCTTCGTCGCTGAATTGTTCGTCGAGCATGTCGAGGAAGAACTCCTCCGGGACGGTGTGGTCGCTTTTCGCTTCGAGGGCGCGGCGAATCTGGCGCAGCAGCAGCACATTGGTGAGGGCCGCGTCGCGGAAGATTTCCTTTTGCCGGAGGATTTCAGAATTGGCAAATTCGGTGCCAGTCTCGGTGATAGAGACGTCGCCTTCCTCCACTTTGAGGAATCCGAGCAGCTGCGCGGCATCGACAATGGGCAGCAGGTCGTCGATTTCGAAAGCAAGGTCGTCGGCGAGGCGGTAGATGTCGTCGCGGCCGCCCTTGTCGAGCAGGAGTTCCAGCAATCCGGCCACGCCGCCGGGTCTTGCGTGGGGCAGCATCTGGTACTTCATCTGGCGTTGGTCGCGGATGCGCGGGCCGGGATGCTGATGCTCTGGCGCCTCGGTGGGGGCGACGTCGGGCCGCGTGAGCACCTTGTAGATGTAGTCGACCAGTTGCGTGAAGGCTTCGGATTTGCGGTCGCGTGGTTGCGGAATCTGCACGCGGAAATCGGTGCGGATGTGCCCGGGATTGCGCCCGAGCACGATGATGCGGTCGGCGAGCAACACCGCCTCTTCAATGTTGTGCGTCACGATGAAGACGCAGCGCGTGGGCATGGTCTTCTTTGCCCAGAGTTCAAGCAATTCACTGCGCAGGTTTTCGGCGGTGAGAACGTCGAGGGCAGAGAAGGGCTCGTCCATGAACAGGACCTCTGGCTCGACCACGAGGGCGCGGGCAAAGCCGACGCGCTGCTTCATGCCGCCGGAGAGTTCCTTGGGATAGGCGGATTCGAAACCATCGAGACCGACGGTATCGAGCATGCGCATGCTTCTCGAACGGCGCTCTTCCGGATCAACGCCGCGGGCCTGGAGAGGGGCCTCGACATTTTCGAGGACCGTAAGCCAGGGGAAGAGAGCAAAGCTCTGGAAAACGATGGCAACGTTGATCTCGGCATCGGCGATCGGCTTTTCGTGCCAGTAGACCTGGCCGGCGGATGGGCGCGAAAGTCCGGATAGCATCCGGAGCATGGTGGATTTGCCTGAGCCGGAGGGGCCGAGCAGGGCCACGATCTCCCCGGGAACGATGCTGAGGTCAGTCGGGCGAAATGACCTGGATGCGATTCTGGCTGGGCTGCGCATAATACTTCTCGATCTTTTCGGCGCGAATGATTGCTTCGCCAGCACGCGGCGTGGATTCGCCATTGGGGCTGCTCGCCGCGCCGGGGGCAGGGTTCAGCGCCTCGTTCTCGGTGCCTGCTGGCTGCATGCGTGCCTCTTCGCCTCAAGATTCGCCGGGGCTTCCGGCGGGGGAGGGACGTTTCAAAAGCTTATGTGGATTGCGTTGCTTCCCGATGAATTTTTGCCGCGGTGGGAAGTATCCGCGCAATTAGAGTAACGCACTCAAGGGGAACCGGCTGCAGGCCACACGCAGAGTGGGCTCTTCCAAAAGAAATCGGTTCGAAGAGGTCTGCTGCTGGTGCCGGGGAAACGTCCAAGGGATAGAGCAAATTTGGAGAGGCAGCAACCATCTTGCGCAAGTCCGGACGCATACGTAAACTGAGGAGCCGGGCCCCGAGGGTTGAACGTTGTCCCTTTCCGAAGATGTTATCCTAACAAGGCGTTTACCGAGCTGATCGTACCGTCAACGGTGCTTTTCAGCTTCGCCGTGCGGCGCGTTCGACTGAAAGGCTTTTTCGCCATCCCTTTGGCGTCCAGGAGTATATGCCCGATAATCACGTTAAGCCCAAGGTTCTAGTGGTAGATGACGAGCGCGTCATTGCGGATACGCTGGCAATGATTCTCAATCAGAGCGGTTTTCAGGCGAGGGCCGTTTATTCCGGAGAGACCGCGCTGGAAACGGCCTCAACCTACGAACCGGATATGCTGATTGCCGATGTCATCATGGCCGATTTGAATGGCATCGATGCTGCGATTCAGATTCGCGCCTTGCTGCCGAAGATCAAGATTCTGCTGTTCTCGGGCCAGGCCGCAACGGCTGATCTGCTGGAGAAGGCACGCGCCCAGGGCTATGAATTTGAGATTCTGGCCAAGCCGGTGCACCCGCAGGACCTGCTGAACCGGCTGCGCGGCTAACCAAAAGCTTTATTGCTCAGGACTTCATCTCATGGCGGCCTTCGATGGCATGCGCCATCGTGACTTCGTCTGCATACTCAATGTCGCTCCCCGCGGGAACGCCCATGGCGATCCGCGTGACACGCACCTTGAATTCGCGCAGCGCGCCGGCCAGCCAGCTCGCCGTGGCTTCGCCTTCGAGGGTGGGGCTGGTGGCAAGGATGACCTCATCCACGTCACCGCGCTCGACGCGCTGGATGAGACCGCGGCCGCGCAGCTGTTCGGGGCCGACGCCATGAAGCGGGGAAAGCGTTCCATGCAGCACATGGTAGACGCCGGTGTAGCGAGAGCGCTCAATCGCGTCGATGTTGGTTGGCTCCTCAACCACGCACACCAGCCGCTGGTTGCGCGTGGGGCTGGCACAGTAGGCGCAGGGATCGACGTCGGTAATGTTGTTGCAGACCGAGCAGAGCCGCAGGCTGGCTTTGAGCCCGCGCACGGCATCGGCCAAAGCGGAGGCGTCGTCGTCGCTGGAGCGGAGAATGTAAAAGGCGAAGCGCTGGGCAGTCTTAGTTCCCACCCCGGGAAGCTTCTTCAATTCGTCGATGAGCCGGGCCATGGGCTCGGCATAGCGTGCCACAGCAGCTCCTCCTAGACGGTACGGTAGACGATACCCACAAACATGTCGGGCGAGCCGCCATGGGCCCAGTCGGAATCGAATGAGGCCGTGGGCTTCTTTGCGGCCGCTTCCTGCTCGCTCGCGCCTGCTTTCTTGAGCGCGGCGACGTTATCGCGCACCGCGGAGAGCATGTCGACGTACTTCTTCAAATCCGCCTTGTTGCCGAGGGGACCGTGGCCCGGAATGATTTTGGTGTTGTCGCCGGCCAGCGTAAGAGACTTCTGCGCGGCGTCAATGGTGCCGCCAATCGATCCGCCCGTGCCTTCATCAATAAAGGGGTAGCTCTTGTTGAAGAAGATGTCGCCGCAGTGGAGGACGTCGGCGTTGTGGAAGTGAATGTAGATGTCGGTGTCGGTATGCGCGGGGTCGTAGTGGACCAGGTCGATGCTGTCGCCGTTGTGGTTGTGGTGCATCGTCGTTGCGAAGGTGGTCGCGGGAAGGGCACTCTCGGGATAGGCCGGCAGCGAGATGTGCAGCACCTTGATCTCCGCGGGTTGCGCCATCCGCACTTTCGTCTTTTCGTGGGCAATTATGTGGAAACCCGCCGCGTGCATGCCTTCATTGCCGTCGACGTGGTCGATGTGCCAGTGGGTATTAATCAGTGCGTGGGGTGCATCGGTGCTGACTGCCGAGATGGCCTCGCGGATATGGGGAACCGCTGTGGCAAAACTGGAATCGATGAGGATGCTGCCGTCTTTGCCGCTCTGGATCGCCATGTTGCCGCCGGCGCCCTGCAGAAGCCAGAGGTTGTCGTAGAGCTTGGTTGTCTTGATGGGGGTGGCCGCCGCAGTCGCGCGCATCTGCGCGGCGCGATCGGCTGGAGGTGCGGTTGGCGCCGCTTGTGCAAGCATCCATCGTGGTGCGAGCGCCGCTATGCCGGCCGCCGTGCCCAGATGTAGGAAGTTTCTGCGATTGATTTCGACGGACATCATGACCTCCTGATGCTAGACAACGATCGAGGAAAAGCTCAGCGCAAGCAGGGAAGCAAATGATTTTACCCAACGATTTTATCCAAGGCCGGGAATGTTGAGGTTCAATCCGCCGAGCGCGCCCTTGACACTGGACTGAATAGCTTCGTCGGCCTTATGGCCGGCATCGTTGACGGCGCCCACGATCAAGGCCTCGAGCATCTCCACATCGGGAGCGGTACCGCTGAGACTGGCGACGGCTGATGGATCGATCTTGATCTTGAGCAGTTCTTTTTTGCCGTTCATGGTGACCGTGACGGCTCCGCCGCCGGTTGATCCCTCGACCACCGTTTCCGTCAGCTTGCGCTGCATCTCCTCCTGCATTTTGTTGGCCTGGGAGAGCATTTCGGCGATCTTGAGTGGATTTACCATTGCGGACTCCTCGGTTTTATTTGGTGCGGAGGTCGACGACGCTGCGCACTTCGGCTTTAAAGATTTCCCTGGCCCGCTGCACCATGGGATGTTCGAGCGCGGCCTGCTGGATGCTGCCGACAACCGGCGCGGCAACGGAAGATGTTGCAGCCACGCCTTCGCCCGGGATCACCATGAACCGCGTGGGCGCGCCAACGCGCTGCAACTCCTGCTTGATGATTTTTTCGGCGGCGGGATTGACGGTGAGGGCGAGCATCTTCTTGCCGATTCCCGGAACTTCGATGCGCAGGCTGGTGGCTTCGAGGGTGAATCGAGCGGTGGAGAGCAGGGTTGAGGCGGACGCGTGGCCATTCTGCGCAAGACCCGCAACGATGGCTCGCTGAACGGAGTCGGGATCAAGTCCGTCGGCCGGGGCTGATCGCGTGCCTGGCGGTGGAGGCGGGGAGGCGCTGATGGAGGAGCAGGCAATTCGTCGGGATCGCTCTCAGTCTCGATCGCTTCAGGATCGCTGGGCCGCGGCTGAGGAGTGCGGAAAGGGATGACGGCACCCGCATGCGCGACATCCGGGCGAGAGGACGCCAACGCTACCGAGCCGCTAACTGCGTGGCTCTCTGCGATGGGTGCGGACTGCATGAGCGGGCCGGATCCGAAGGGCGAGCGGGGCGGCGGCGTAGCGCTGGTAGCCGGCGAAGAATGCGGGCTGGGCGAAGCGCTTCGTGTGGGCGCAGACGATGTGCGCGGTGCGGAGGATGTGCCGCTGCTAACGGGCTTGCCACTGGCCACGGAACTGAGCAGTTCTTCAAGGGGAAGCAGGCGCTGCGCATGAACCAGCTTCATCAGGCCGAGCTCAAGGTGAAAACGCTGCTCCTGCCGGTAATTCAGATCGTCAAAGGTGCGCAGCATGATCTGGAGATTGCGCGTGATCTCCTCTTCGCCGAAGAGCACAGCGGTGCGCGCGGCGCGGGCACGCTCGTCGGCGGAGATCTGCAGCAACTCAGTCTGCTCGCCGCCGAGCTTGGCCATCAAGGTGTTGCGCAGGTAGCGAACGATTTGCCGGGCCAGGGATTGCGCGCTGTGTCCGGCGTTGAGCAGATCGTTCAACTGAGTCATCACCGGTGCGCTCTGACCCGCAGCGACCGACTCCAGCAGGTGCTCAAAGACGGTATTGGGCACCGAGCCCATCAGCTCGCGAATCTGGACAGTGGAGAGAACGGGGCGATTGTTCGCGTCGACGGGGGCCGAGGCGATGGCCTGGTCCATGATGCTGAGCGCGTCGCGCATCGATCCGTCGCCGGCCTCGGCCAGCAGGGCCAGCGCGGCTTCTTCCGCTTCGACATTTTCCTGCGCTGCAATCATCTTGAGTTGCGCGAGGATGTCGTCGAACTTGACGGCGTGAAAGCTGAAATGCTGACAGCGCGATCGGATGGTCTGCGGAATATTTTCCGGTTCCGTCGTTGCCATCATGAAGATGACGTGCGAGGGCGGCTCTTCAAGCGTCTTGAGCAGGGCATTGAAGGCGGCCTCGGTGATCTGGTGCGCTTCATCAAGGATGTAAATCTTGTAGCGGTCGCGGGCGGGCGCGTAGCGGGCGGCGTCGCGGAGTTCGCGAATCTCGTCGATACCGCGATTGGTGGCTGCGTCGATTTCGATCACATCGACGGCGTTGCCCTGGCGGATTTCAACGCAGGAGTCGCAGACACCGCAGGGCTCGGGCGTCGGCCTTTGTGCTGAGCCGATCTGCGGTGCGGCAGTTGAGTGCCTGGGCCAAGAATGCGGGCGATGGTGGTTTTGCCAATGCCGCGATGGCCGGAAAAAATGTAGCCGTGGGCGATGCGGTTCTGCGTGAGCGCATTCAGCAGGGTGCGCGTAACGTGGTCCTGGCCGGCGACGTCGGCAAACTTTTGCGGCCGATACTTGCGAGCCAGCACCTGATAACCCATGCGATCAACTACTCCTAATGACCTTGCGATTTTTATTCGAGCGTCAGGTTGGATTGTATCGTTCCGGGGTGCGGCTGGGAGGAGGTGGAAAATGTCGCTCCAGCAGCTTCCAGAATGTGGGAAAGCGCTTAGTCCGCGTCGAGGTTGAAGCTGATGTCGTTGAGCCATTCGGCGATCAGGTCTTCGTCGCCGGGATCGAAGACGTAGGCATCGTTGAGCAGGAGAATCGTTGCCCAGTAGACCAGGTCGCGCTCCGAAACGAGGCCGAAGCGCTTGTGTTCCAGCGCGTTGGAGATGTGTTCGCGGGTGATGACGATGCCGGGCTCGGGAATGGGGAAACGGTTATTGGCGGAGCGGCGCTGGGTGATGCCTTTGGATGTTTCTTCCCTGGGATCGAAATTGATGTCGAAGGCCCCGGCAAGCGCCCGCAGCATCTCGTCCCGGCTCACCTCGAAGAGGGCAAAGCGGCGTAATACATCGAGTTGCACATCGGTGAGGGGCGGTTGCTCTGGCTCTTGCGTCATGCTGCCCTATGCTATCCCCCGAAGTGCCTGCCTGTATCGGCTTTCGCAGGCTCCGATCTGGTCAGGCCGCATCTTCCTCTTCAACGACCTCGGGCGGGCGGGGAATGGGAATCTCGGTGGCGCGGGAGCGGCGTTTTGCTTTCTTTTTCTTTTCTGCTCTTCGCGCTGCGGCTTTGCGGCGGCGAATCTCCTCGGGAGAGTACATAGTGCCACGGCAGCGTTTGGCGCCGCAGTTGCAGATGGCCTCGTCGTCGCCACCGTCGTAGAGGCAGTAGTCGTAGGTAATTTCTTCTCCAGGCTCAATTTTGCGGATGGCCGTGATCCACACGCGGCCCCGGATCTCCTCAGTCTCACAATTCGGGTCGCAACTGTGATTGATGAACATGGCCATGCAATGACCGTCGATGACGACCGAGCCGTCGCCGAGTCCAAACAAGTAGGTAATGGGCGAGTCTTCGTTGGCCGCGTCGGCCTGGTCTTTACTGAGACGTGGCCCGGTGTACTCGGCAACGCGCGTGCCTTTGCGAACTGCGGTCGTGCTATAGCAGCCGGCGGCATGGATGGCAGATGAGCGGATGATGAGTGCCATAGAGGAAGCGGCTTTTTCCTGGGTTGGGTTGAAGTCCTGTATGCATCGCATCGTAACATTGATGTGACGAAAGAATGAGCGGCGGGACGCGAAAAGAACTGAAATGAATCTGAGATATCACATGGCGCTTGGGTTTGGATGCGGCTTGATGGCCGCAACGGCTCTGTATGCGCAGTCCGCTCCTCCCGCCCAGAAGCCGAATCCGCCGTCGCAGCAACAGCCTGCCGCGCAGAAGCCGCCTGCCTCATCGAATCAGTTTCCGGACGATACGAACAATGTGCCGGTGGTGCCGACAAGCGCCGAGCCTGCGCCACCGGCAGCCTGTGCCAGATACCGGCGAGAGCGCGGGTACGACAACCCTGCTGCACGACGATTCCGATCCCGTGCACAGCCCTGACGATCCGCCGCCCGGGGCGTCGGACTCCGACAGCGGATTCAGCTCAAGCCTGACGGGAGCTAACGATGTGAACATCCCGGACGAAACGCGGCCGAGTAAGCGCGGGAAAAAGGGTGACGAGCCGCTCGTCCACCAGGAGACAGCGAAGGAAGATGAGGATGTCGGGTCCCTTGAACTGAGCCGGAAGAACTGGAGGGCGGCACTGTCGCGGTACCAGTCAGCCCTGATCACGGATCCAGAGAATCCCGATGTGTATTGGGGACTGGCGGAAGCGCAGCGGGAGTTGAAGGATTTCGCCAATGCCAAGGTGAATTACCAGAAGGTGATGGAGTACGATCCCGACAGCAGGCACGCCAAGGAAGCGAAGAAATGGCTGAAGGAGCCGGAATTGGCGAAGGCGCCTGCGGTGTCGGCGATTCCACAGCCGCAGTAATCGACCAGCTGCAGACTCTTCAAAAGCATTGTCATTCCCGTTGGCCGGTCGGAATGACAGTGCCCATTTGCCTGATTGAGAAGTGTCAAAGTCCTACAAAGCGCAGATATGCGGCGATGAGCGGCTGGCCCCAGAGGGCGCTGATGATTCCGCCAATGCAGAGAAACGTACCGAGTGGCATTTTCGACAAAAGCCAGGTGTTCGATTCGCGTCGTGCTGCCGGAACGGCGAGTACCACAAGCCCGAAGACCGCGCCAATCACGACACCGATAGCGAAGGAAAGCAGAGCGCCAGAGAGGCCGAGCCATGCACCCAGCACTGCCATCAGTTTGGCATCGCCGAGGCCGATGCCTTCGCGGCGGCGAATTAGCCAGTAGGTCCAGCGGATGAGGAGGATCAGCGCTGCTCCCAAAATAGCACCGAGAAGCGACTTCAGTGCCGCCGCGCCTGTTTCGTACCAAATCGTTGAAGATAGATTTGACGCGTCGTGGATCGGAGATATCGCATCAAGCAAGCCTCGAGTCACCGCCACAAGAAATCCCAAGCCAATTGAAGGCAGAGTGATCCAGTCAGGAAGCCAAAGGTTCTCTGCATCGAGCGAGGCGAGCGCGATGAGTATCCAGCACAGAATCGCGAGTCCGATCGCAGGCACCAGATCGGCAATTTTGATCGGGCCAGGTACAAGCACGTCGGACATCTCAGGGATAAAACGCCACGCCACCTCGCCCCAAAGAATCGCGACGGCCAGTTCCACCAACGGATAGCGCCAACCGATTGTCGTCTTGCAGGTGCGGCAGCGGCCGCACAGCGCGACCCAGCTCAGGAGCGGAATGTTCTCCCACCAGGCGAGGGTGCGGCCGCAATTGCGGCAATGGGAGCGCGGCTTCACTACGCTCTCGCCCTCCGGCCAGCGGCTGAGGCAAACGTTGAGGAAGCTGCCGAAGGCGAGGCCCAGCAGCGCCGCCAATATCGTGCCGAGAATACGGATCATTCAAGAATCACCGGGAAGGTTGAGTATACGGTCCCGCACATGCGCAGGACATTGCCTAAGCTTCGAATCTCGGACTGGATCGGTCGCCGACTCGGACGAGAAATACCTGCAAACTTTTTGTGGAAAACTGCAAATTTCGGGAGGGGGTGGGGGTGTCCGCGGGAATGTTGGTATGCGGGCGGGTACGGCGGATTAGCGCTGACGGTTTGCATCTACTGTGAGTATGCGCGGATCAGCGGAAATTACCTGCAAATTGAGGTCAAGAGAATTCCTTTACGATTCTGCGGTTTGGCGAGGATTTCAAAAAAACCAGATTGACACCGAATGAGCCATGGTAGAGCGAACAGCTTTTCAGGTCGATCTACTGGCCCTTCTTGTCTTCTTTCTCCCGCGCTTCACGGAGCTTATCGCCGGCCAGTTTCTCGGCGGTCGTCAGCGCCTCGTCCGCTTTTACTGGCACATCGGGCGTCACGCCTGTGCCTTCCCAGTCCTTCTGCGTGACGGGATTGATAGGCCGGCCTTCGGGCACGCCAATCGTAAAGTGATCGTCAATGCGATGGCCTGACACGGGGTGCGCACCGCCGCCCGTCGCTTCACCCACCAGCGTCGCGCGCTTCTGCGTCTTGAGGTCGTAGCAGAACTCTTCGCCGCCGGAAAACGTGCGTTTCGACGTCAGGACATAGACCGGCTGCGTTGCCAGCCGCGTTCCCGGCACATAGGGGAGCGTCCAGTATTGCGTTGTCTTGTCGCCCTTGCGGTAGTACAGGTCGTTGATGTGGGTCGGTTTGTCGAAGAGGTATGACACCACCATGTCCACCATCTTCGGATCGCCACCGCCATTTTCGCGCAGGTCAAAAATGATCGCATCTGCATGCGCGAGGAAGCCCATGGCAGCCACCACGGTTGGACCGCACCAGTCGGGCGGCGCAAACTCATTGAACTTCACATAGCCGATATTGCCCGGCAGGATCTCGACCTTGTCCCATCCACAGTTGTGGTGCTCCAGCTCCTTGCGAAAACGCGCCTCGTCTTCGGGGGACGGGACGTCGTCGTCTTTCCTTTCCGGTATGACAAAAGGTGCATATTGCACGTGCAGGTGGCGGTCATGCGACACGTCCTGCATGTCGTTGGTCAGCCGTGCGGCAAACTCGCTGCCATCTGTGATCTTGTCGTAGTCTCCCGCTTTCTGATGTGCCAGCACCGCGTCGGCCATCTTCTGAGCGCCCTCGGAATAGATGTAGTTCTCCTTCAGCTGCGCAATCGCTCCATCAATCACACTCTTACGCCGAGCCGCATCGAGAGTAACGTCCTCCTCTTTTGTGCCCGGAGGAATGGCGCGGAGCCCAAGATTCTGCACCTGGCCCGATGCTGCATCCTTGATGCTTAGCGTTCCGAGCGCGCGGGTGGTACCGTTCTTCTCCTGCACGTGGAACTTGATCTCCAGCGGCTGGCTTTTATCGACCGACAACAGGTTGAAGCCGCCGGTCTGGTTGTGGAAGGTCATCATCCCGTCGGCATTCTCCGACGGATCGTACTTCTTGATGTAGGCATCGATCTTCCCACGGTCGCCGCTGTTGAAGGCATCAAACCAGGCAGCCAGGGCATGCCCCGCCGGCGTGTCCGGAATCGCAGGCGTCTGCGCAAAACTCAATGCGGATGAGAGGAGCAGAACGGCAAGTAATTTGCGAAGCATGGGAGGACCTCCAGCGAGTTGAATTGCGAAGCGGAGAAGGGAAGAGCGCTGCCACGAAGACGGAGCCTCTGATGATGAGACGGCGCCTTGCGGTCGCCGGTTAAAATGAAACCACATGGACGCACCGCCTGCCAGCCCAAATCCAGAGGCACCCGCGGACATTATGCAGACTGATCCTGCGCGTGCCGCAGAACTGTTTGAGCGGTCGGTCGCGATCATGGCCCGATTGCGGGCTCCCGACGGCTGCCCGTGGGACCGCGAACAATCCTTCGACACCATCCGCAAATACACGCTGGAAGAGGCCTACGAGGTGTTCGATGCCATCGAGCGGCGCGACTTTCCGCACCTGGCCGAAGAACTGGGCGACCTGCTGCTGCAGGTGCTGTTCTATGCGGAGATGGCTGCTAACGAAGGACACTTTACGATTGCTGACGTACTCGACCACTTGAATCGGAAACTGATTCGGCGTCATCCGCATGTCTTCGGCGAGGAGGCTTCACGCGCCGCCGGCAACGAGGCGACTGTGGATTCTGCGGTTGAGGGATCGGCAGCCAAAGTGTTGCGCAATTGGGAAGAGATCAAGGCGGCGGAGGCGTCGCATGCAGCGGCTCCATCCAGTTCGAAATCGAGATTGGACTCCGTGCAGCGCGCGATGCCCGCGCTGGCCGAGGCCGCGAAGATTGGTGCGAAGGCCGCGAAGTCCGGATTCGATTGGCCCGACTGGCGCGACCTGTTGCCGAAGCTGGCGGAGGAAACCGCGGAACTGGAAGCAGAAGCTGCGGCGGCAGAAGCGTCGAAGGACCCGGCACACAAGGCCGCCGTCGAAGCGGAGCTGGGCGATCTGCTTTTCACGGTCGTAAATCTCGGGCGGCACCTCGACGTGGATGCGGAGATGGCGCTGCGTGGATGCAATCTGCGTTTCCGTCGGCGGTTCAAGCAAATGGAAATGGATTCAGAGAAACCACTTGAAGAATTGAAGCCGGAGGAGCTGGAGGCGCTCTGGGTGGAAGCAAAGCGGAAGCTGGCGGTCGGGGAGGAGGGGAGAGCGTGAGGATTTCGTGCGAGACGGGCAATGAGAGTTCCCCCGCGGCTAAAGCCGGCACCAATGCTCTTGGCTTTATGCGGGGGTTGAAACCCCCGCCTCCCTCCGGATCGAGTTTTTCCAAAGCCTGTGAGCGGGGGGGTGGGGGCGTGCCCTTTCACATCAGGCGTTTTCCCGCAGCCGATGAGCCCGGGGTTGAGAGCGTGTCCTGTCACATCAGGCGTTTTGCGGCAGCCTGGGAGCGCGGGATGGATCAACGATGATCCTGATTCGCGCGTGTTCGGGACATGACGAACTGGAGGCCTGCGTCCAGATGCAGATCGAGACGTGGGGCTACGACGACAGCGACATCATTCCGCGCAAAGCATTTCTGGTGGCGCAGAAGATCGGGGGCCAGGTGCTTGGGGCATTTGATACAACACTTCCCGGCGCTGCTCCAGATGGCACGCCGGAGTCGATGGTCGGTTTCGCCATGTCTTTGCCGGGAGTGAAGACGGGCAAGAAATCCACAGACGGAAATCCACAGCCCTACCTGCACTCGCATATGCTGGCGGTGCGCGACCGCTATCGCGACCGCGGTCTTGGAGCGCAACTCAAGCTGGAGCAACGACGTGAGGCGCTTTCACGGGGCATCCGGCGCATGGAGTGGACATTCGATCCACTGGAGATCAAGAACGCGCATCTCAACATACACAAGCTAGGTGCGATCGTGCGTAGCTATTATGTGAATTTCTATGGTGTATCCTCTTCTCGACTCCAAGGTGGACTTCCAACTGACCGTTTGGTTGCGGAGTGGTATCTCGACTCCGAACGAGTCAATGGAGTGCTGGAAGGCCGCCCCGCGGTCGCATATGAAATTGAAGAACGAATCCTGGTCCCAGCCGCCATCTACCAATGGAAGGCTTCCTCCGGTGGCCGGGAGCAGGCCCTTGCTGTCCAGTTGCAGAACCGCCAGAAGTTTCAGGAAGCCTTTTCCAAAGGATTAGCCGTCGTCTCGTTTAACCGGGACGCGGAAGGTAACGGAGTCTTCGAACTGGGCCGGTGGGCCCAACCGGCGTAGTTCTGAAAGGGTTTTCAGAGCCGGCGCAAGGAAGTACCAACGTCTTCTTAAGCTGTCATCCGAAGGAAGCAATATTTTATGAGAATCGATGGAATCGTTCTCCGCGAGCTGCACCTGCCGCTGGTGCGACCCTTTGAGACAAGTTTTGGCGTAACCCGCAACCGGAGGATTTTGCTGGCCGAGATCCGATCAGAAGGGCTCGTGGGCTGGGGCGAGTGCACCGCAGGCGAGCGGCCGCATTTTTCCGGCGAGTCAACGGACACGGCCTGGCAGGTGATCGTGAACGACCTGGGTCCTATGCTGGCCAATGCCACGGTGGAGCACGGCGGAGATTGCCCGAAGATTTTTAAATTGGTGCGCGGCAATCCCATGGCCAAGGCGGCGCTTGAAAACGCGATCTGGGATCTTGAAGCGCAGCGCGAAGGCATTTCGCTGTCGCAGTTGATCGGCGGAGTGCGTGACAGGATCGCGTGCGGCGTATCGCTGGGGATTCAGAAATCGATTCCGGAATTGCTGGACATTATTGATCGCGAAATTGCGGCCGGATACCAGCGCATCAAGCTGAAGTGCAAACCGGGCTGGGATGTCGAGGTCTTTGAAAAGGTGCGCAATCAGTGGCCGGATATCATGCTGAGCTGCGACGCCAACTCCGCCTACAGGCTGCGCGATGCCGACCATGTCGCGACCTTCGATGCCTTCGACTTGTTGATGGTGGAGCAGCCTCTGTGGCATGACGACTTCTACTATCACTCGATGCTGCAGAAGCGGATGAACACGCCGATCTGTCTGGACGAATCGATTCGCAACCGGCGCGATGCGCTGGCGGCGATCGAGATGGAATCGTGCAAGATCATCAATATCAAGCTGGGACGCGTGGGAGGGTTCTCGGAGGCGATCGCTGTGCACAATGCCGCGCAGGAGCGCGGGATTCCTGTGTGGTGCGGCGGGATGCTCGAGTCGGGCGTGGGACGCGCCCACAACATTGCGCTGTCGACTCTGGAGAACTTCCGCCTGCCCGGCGATGTTTCTGCGTCGGCGCGGTACTGGCATGAGGACATCATCGAGCCGGAGGTCACGGTCACATCGGAGGGCGAGATTCTCGTCTCGGATGCGCCCGGTCGCGGTTACGAGGTGCGCACAGACCTGGTTGAGCAACTCACGGTGCGCAAGGAAGAGATTCGCGCTTTCGAGTTGGTGGGGCAGAACTAGAAACCGTTTCGGCAAGTATGAACGAAGCCATCGAAGAAGCCATCGAGGTCGTACGGTCGCTGAAGTTGCGGCACGGCGACCTCGAATTGCGTCTGGCCGACTACTCTGAGCATGCCTATCACCGGGTGCCGACTTATTTTTTCCGCATGATGAGCGTCGTCCGCCAGGAAGAGATGGGCACCATCAACCTGCGCATTGGCTCAACGCCGCATCTGGAGCGGTACGCGGGCCACATCGGATACAGCGTGCATGCGGCGTATCGCGGCCACCATTACGCGGCGCGTTCGGTCAAGTTGCTGCTGCCCCTGGCGCGTACGGTGGGGATCGATCCGTTATGGATTACGTGCGATCCGGAGAATGGCGCGTCGCGGCGAAGCCTGGAGATCGCGGGCGCGGAGATGATTGAGATCGTGGATGTGCCGGAGGACTGCGGCATCCGCAAGTACGGGGGCAGGTCGCGGAAGTGCCGGTATCGGCTGTAGATGAGTCGTGCCGGAACTATTCGACAATCTGCATCGTACTTTCTAGCGGCGGAGCAACTTTGCCGGCGGGATCGCGTCTCACTAGCGAGAGGCGGCCCGACCGCGCAGTTGCCGGCCGCCGGAGGTTATTCCGTTGACTCCCCAGGAAGAACAGCTTCTTAACTCGCTCATCGAGCGGGTCAACCAGACCCAACTTCAGGAAAAGGATCCGGACGCCGAAGCGCTGATCAATCAGAAAGCTCGGCCCCAATCCCGATGCACTCTACATGCTGGCGCAGACCGTGCTGGTGCAGAACATCGCGCTCGACCAGGCCAAGGCGCAGATCGGGCAGTTGCAACAGCAAGTCCAGCAACAACAGCAGAGGCCTCAGCCCGCGCATACAACGAGCTTTCTGGGACGGCTGCTCGGTGAGCACGATCAAGCGCCGCAACCACAGCAGCAGGCTCCCCCACCAACGGCCTATCAGCCTGTGCCGCAATATGCACCGCCGCAGGCGCAGCCTTATCCCCCGTACGGCCAGCCGCAGTATGCGCAAACGCAATACGTTCCCGTTGGCGGGCAGCCGAGCTTTCTGCGCGGCGCGATGCAGACGGCTGCCGGCGTTGCCGCGGGCGCACTTGCGTTTGAAGGCGTCGAGTCGATTCTTCATGGATTCGGGCACGGCGGCTTTGGCGGTCCCGGCTATGGCATGGGCGGCTTTGGCATGGGAGAGCGTCCCGTTGAAGAGGTGATCAACAACAACTACTACGACGATCCCGGGCGCGGCGGCGAGCATGGCGAACACCACATGCAGGATCAAGGCGCCCAGTTCAGCGATGCCGGCCGCGACGCAGGTGCGGGTTACGATCCGCGCGACAACGACCCCAACGACAACCTGCGGGGATTCGATGATCAGAATGCCGCTGCGGCGAACGATCAGGATCCGAGCGCTGCCGATAATGTTTCCGATTTCGCCGACCAGGCAAGTTTCGACGATCAGAACGCGGATGATGGCGGTGCGGGTCTTGACGATTCGGGTGGTGGGTTCGACGGCGGCGGTTTCGACGGCGGAGACAGCAGCGGATTTTGAACTCCAAGCTAATCGCGCGCTTCGTCAATTTCTTGACCTGGCCTCTTTAGACGCTCATATGTCCAGCATTTTCTGATGTTCATCATCACGAAATGCTGGACAACTGATTCCGGCATCCCTCAAGATTTCCTCACACCTCGCACGAACCCCCGTCCCGTGTTGTCCCCATCGTGACGAACGTGAATTTTCTTTTATCAATTGGAGGTCATGGAGATGCGATTCTCTCGATCGCGGGCTCTTGTGTTTTCTGTTGCCCTGGGAATGTCTGGCGATGCCGCTCGCCGGTTCAGCGCAGACGGCGCTCCATGCTGTGGCAGACGCTCCGGAGAAGTCCACGGCGCTGCCGGCCCTCGACAATCGTCTGATGGACACCAGCGCCGATCCATGCGTTGATTTCGCCGCATATGCCTGCGGGAATTTCAGCAAGGTTCATCCTATTCCGCAGGATCAATCCTCTTTCGATTCCTTCGTCCTGATGTATGAGAGGACTGAGCCGGAGTTGCGGAAGCTGCTGGAGGGCGTAGCGGCGGACGATGCGAAGCGCTCGCCGGATAACCAGAAGATCGGAGACTTCTACGCCACCTGCATGGACGAAGACACAATCAACAAGCAGGGCCTCAAGCCGTTCCAGCCGGAACTGGACAGAATCGATGCATTGAAGGACAAGAGTGAACTCACAGGATTACTGACCCGGTTCCAAGTTTCTGAATGTTTACGCATTTTTCGCGACAGGCGTGGTTCAGGACTTCAAGGATGCAACCAAGCAGGTGATGGTTGTGGACCAGGCCGGGCTTGGGCTGCCTGAGCGCGACTACTACTTCCGCACCGGCGATGCCGCTGAGACCACACGGAAGCAGTATGTGGAGCATATCGCCAAAATGCTGAAGCTGATGGGCGAGCCGGAGGAGAGCGCCAAGGCGGATGCGCGCAAAGTGATGGAACTGGAAACGGCACTGGCCAAAGTCTCGATGGATGTTACGTCGCGCCGCGATCCGAAAAATGTCTATCATCCGATGACTGTGGACAAGTTGTCCGGCCTGACACCGCGCATCGAGTGGCCGCGGCTTTTTGCGAGTATCCACAGTCCCGTTGACGAAGTGATCGTTGGCAATCCGGATTTCTTTACGGGACTTCAGAAGATTGTCGAGGCCACCGACCTGGATACGATCAAGGTCTATCTCAGGTGGCAGCTCATTCACTCCACAGATATGACCGTAATGCCCAGGGAGTTGAACGACGAAGAATTCGATTTTTATGGACGCAAGCTTAATGGGCAACCGGAGCAGAGAGCCCGGTGGAAACGTTGCGTTGATGCCACGGATGGCGCGATCGGCGAAGCTTTGGGACGGCTCTATGTTGCCGAGTATTTCCCTCAATCGAGCAAGCAATACACCGTGCAGATGGTTCGCGATATCGAGGATGCGCTGGATCGCGAAATCGATGCGCTCGATTGGATGGGCGGCGAAACGAAGGTGAAGGCCAAGGCGAAGCTGCACAAGGTTGCCAACAAGATCGGCTACCCGGACAAATGGCGCGATTATTCAACCTTGAAGATTGCCCGCGGCGACGCGTTAGGGAACCAGTGGAGAGCTGTCGAATTCGAGAATCGACGGCAGTTCGCGAAGATCGGCAAGCCGGTGGACCGCGGCGAATTTGGAATGACCCCTCCAACGGTGAATGCCTATTACAGTGCCAGCATGAACGACATCAATTTCCCGGCCGGAATCCTTGCGACTCCGTTCTATGACCCGGGAGCAACAGATGCTGAGAACTACGGTCACGTCGGGGCGATTGTTGGTCATGAACTCACGCATGGCTTCGATGACCAGGGGAGCAAGTTTGATGGCGATGGAAACATGGCGGACTGGTGGACGCCGGAGGACGAGAAAAAGTTCAATGCCATGACGGACTGCGTTGTGCAGGAGTATGGGGCATTCACGGCAATCGACGACGCGAAGGTGAACGGCAAACTGACTGTGGGCGAGAACGCGGCCGACAATGGAGGGTTGCGCATTGCCTTCCTGGCATTCCTGGCCGATGCAAAACGCAAAGGCATCGACATCACGGCAAAGCAGGATGGATTTACGCCTGTGCAGCAATTCTTTCTGGCGTACGGGCAGAACTGGTGCGCGGAGGTGCGGCCCGAGCAGGTCCGCACGCAGGTGCAGACAGATCCGCATGCGCCTGACCGTTTTCGCATCGACGGCGTAGTGCAGAACATGCAGGAGTTCGGCCAGGCATTCGGCTGCAAGAAAGGTCAGCCGATGATGCCGCAGAATGCATGCCATGTGTGGTAATCGAGGAGAGCGGCCAATCGGAATCCGATAACCCGTTGTTCGACAACTATTGATTATTGTTGGGTCCGCTTTGGTGATGGCCCCAGTCGAAGTGGCGGCCGAGGATGCCTTTGACGATCCAGTGGTCGGTGGCTGCGGTCGGTCCTACGCCGACGCCGAAATTGATCTCCCACTTCGGCGAGACATTCAGGTCTACGGCGGGGAAGAACTGCTGCTGCTGGTTGTGCAGGCTGGCGATGTTGGTGATGCTTCCGTAGTCAGCGTAGTATTCCAGCCCACCGCTTATCTGTTTCGTGAAGTCGTAACTGATCTTGGCTGCGGGCGAGAAACCGATGCCGAGATTCACATCCGGGCCGTGCCATGTTCGTTCCAGCGCGGGATTGACGGCGAAGTACCAACGACCCGCGGTCTTGTCGATGATCGGACGAATCTCCCAGGTCCAGGTGTCCGGTGAAAAGAACGCGCGTTGATAGCCGACCTCGGTTGACAGGCTCACGCCGACCGGCCAACGCCAGGACTCAGGAACACGTACGCGCGGCCGGATGTGATCGCCCACCCATTGCACGCCGGTGCCGCTTTGTTCGCTGGTGAAAATGTAAAAGCCTACCTCGGACCACTTGTTGATTCCCTGGGTGATCTCGATGGTTTCGTGCTCGGCATGGTTGGTGGGGTCCACGCCGTCGATGAACTTCCTTTGTCCATCGGCAGTGAAGTTGGAGTGCAATTCAACCATGATGCTGTGAGGCGGCACGGTGTCGGCGCCATAAACCTGGATTTCATAATTGCCCTGGGCGTCAGCCGATTGCGCAGAAAGAACGAGGATGCCGGCCGCCGCAAGGGCCCAAGAAAGGTACTTCAAATGCGCTCCTTTATTTTTAAGACGAACGGCGCAGGATAGTGGACACAGGAAATCTTATGCGTAGCGAAACAAAGTCATGAATCCCGAGTCCATGTGGTCCTGCTGGTGGCAGTGGAACAGGGTGTTTCCAGGGTTATTGGCAACCAGGTCGGCCTCAACCGTCGATCCTGCCTCTACGATAACAACGTCTTTGAAAACTCCACTGGTTGCCTTGCCACGAATGGACACCAACTCGAAGGCGTGACGGTGAAGATGCACCGGATGATCGTCGGTGCTTCGATTCTCGAAGACCAGCCGATGACGAAGCCCTTCTTTGAGAACGATCGGATCGGTGTCAGGAAACGATTTTCCGTTGATCATCCAACGATCCAGCGCGCCGTGTCCTTCGAAGTGCGAGGTAAACACGAGCGGCAAATTGACATCGGGCTGATGGCTGGCAGGAGATGCTTCTCCAAACAAGCGATAGTCCCATTGCAGTTTTGTTTCCGGTGGTGGTTGCGGCTTTCCTGTTCGATTCGCATATTCGATGACGGTGCCCATGCCAGCGTCGCGAAAGCTGGATTGCGCGCTCGCCGAGAATCCACACTCCGGGTGTGTTCATCGTGACGATGGCACTGATCCGCTCGGCCGGACCAAGCCGCAACTGGTCGACCTTTGCCTGAGTGGGAACGGGCCGCCCATCGAGCGCGATCACCTGGAATTGATGACCCGCGAGCGCGAGCCAGTGCGCCTCTGTTGCGCTGGCATTCAGGATGTGAAAGAGGATCCGCTGGCCTTCTTTCACCTGGATCGGATCGTCGTGGCCCAGCATGCGGCCATTGATAGAGGCCGCCACATAATTCACCATCTCTGAGCCGTCGCCGCTCGCCACAAAATAGGGAACCCAGTCGTGCAGGACGAGAAATTGTTCCTGGTCGTATGGCGCCGGGTTGGAGCGGGGCTCAACCAGCAGGACTCCGAACTGGCCGCTGTAGACGCCGCGTTTCAAGTCGCGATGGGCGGCAGTGTGCGTGTGATACCAATGCAAGCCGAATGGCCTGGGCGTGAAGGTGATTTGCGTGGATTCGCCAGGCGCGATCATGGGCGAGCCCTCTTCCATCGAGCCATCCACGTCGGACGGAATCCATTGGCCGTGCCAGTGGACGATCTCGGCGTGGTCGAGCTTGTTGGTGATTCCGATGGTGACGGGTTTGCCCTCGGTGACGCGGAGTAGTTTGCCGGGGATCTGTCCGTTATAGGCGGCGGTCCGGATCTTCCTTTTGGAGATAGTTCCCAGTCGGTCTCCGCGATCTCGATCTGGTAGTCCGGCGCTGCTGGGTGGTCTGGCCGGGGCCCAGTCTGGAACGCTCTTTCCGTTTCTGTGCAGGCAGCATCGGCGGGATAATTACCCCCATCCCGGCAATGGTCAGATCGCGAAGAAACTGGCGGCGTGAAGGGTAAAGGGGCTGATCCAAACACCTGCGGTCTTGTGGTGAGGGCGGTGATTGATGCATAGAAGTCCATTTTCGCCGGTTTTGCAGGGATAGAAGTTTCCCGTTAAATCGAAGGCTGTCTGAGCCGAGCTTTTGCCCCGGGCATTGGCTCTTCGGGCACCCCGAAGCCCCGAAAAGGAACGCCTTTGCAGTGGTATACTCACATGGGCGGGTGCGCCTGCTGCACCCGCATTTTCACGTTTATTGAGGTTTCCATGTCCGGCCATTCCAAATGGGCCACAATCAAGCACAAAAAGGGCGCGCTGGATGCCAAGCGCGGCAAGATCTTCACCCGTCTGCTAAGGGAAATCGCCATGGCTGCCAAGGGCGGCGGCAACCCTGACAGCAACGCTCGGCTTCGCACGGCCATTGCCGCGGCCAAGGCCGAAAACATGCCGCAGGACAACATCAAGCGGGCCATCCAGCGCGGTACCGGCGAACTGGAAGGCGTGAGCTACGAAGAGATCACCTTCGAGGGCTACGGGCCGGGCGGAGTCGCCATCATCGTGGACACCCTCACCGACAACCGCAATCGCACCGTCAGCGAAATTCGTCATGCCTTCTCAAAGAATGGCGGCAATCTCGGCTCGACAGGTTCGGTTCTGCACATGTTCTCGAAGAAGGGCGTGATCGACATCGAGAAGGCCAACGCCACCGAAGAGCAGCTGATGGACATCGTGCTCGAGCATGGCGGCGAAGACCTGCGCGACGAAGGCGAAGTGTGGGAGATCGTGACCGATCCGCATGGGTTTGAGGGCGTGTTGAATGCCGTCAAGGCAGCAAACATTGCTGTGGCTTCGAGCGAGGTTACGATGCTGGCTTCGACCTACACCAAGCTTGAAGGGCCTGCGGCGAACCAGATGATCCGATTGCTCGAGGCGCTCGAAGACTTCGACGACACGCAGAATGTGTACTCGAACTTCGATATGGACGCCGAGCAAATGGCGCAGATGGCTGGATAAGCAGCGGGCTGGCTGGCAATCCGAAGGCCGCCTGAAGATGGCGGCCTTTTTCATGGAATACAGAAGTTAATAGACAGGAAAAAAGGGAAGAGCGTTGACTCCAACTGCGAAGTTTTTTGTGTTGACAATTTGTGTGATGACTGCGGGTTTGGTTGCTTCTGCACAGAATCCGGTCGTCGACTCCCAGCCGAATGGCGAAGCTGTCGATACCCTCGTTTATTCCCGGATGCTCTACACCGCCGGATAGCCCCGTGAGCGAAGTTCGCAAGGAGCGGAACTGGGAGTATGGCGCCATTTGTGAATTGGGGAACGGCGTTGGCGGCGACCGCTCCAATTACAAATTCTTCTCGGCTGGGTTTCAGGCTGGGCAAGCCACTGTCTCCGGTCGATTCATGCGGGTATTCTCAGTGGCCAGTTTCGAACTTGGCGGTCAACATCATGCCGCTGTGGCAGGCATACACACCGGCTCCGCACGAACAGGAATTCGTCTATCAGGGCTGTGATGCAACCCGTAGATGTCCCTGCGGTGGGCGGCGGCACCTTCCGCGGCGTCAGTCTGACGCCAGTGATCTTCCGCTGGAATTTTCTTACGCGATCGCGAAGGGTTCAGCCATGGTTTCAGGGCAGCGGGCGGCCTGATTTATACCACCCACAAGTTTCCTCCCGATCTGCTGGTGTCGATGGGATCGACGGTGGCAACGCGCGTGTGGAATTTTTCGCCGCAGGGCGGAGTTGGAGTCCACTACTTCACGCGTCCGAAACGATCGATCGATCTGGGTGTGAACGCGGTTCACATTTCGTCGGCGTCGCTGGGCGATCGCAATCCCGGCGTGAATGCCAGCATCCAGGTGCAGGTGGGATACACATTCTGGAGGTAGAAGGGCAGCAGCGCGCAACCCGACTCTGGATGCGCGCGCAGGTTGAAAGACAAAGATGAAAGAGGCAGTTGTTGAGTGCGTTCCGAACTTCTCTGAGGGCAGGGACGCCCGGCGTGTGGAAGCCATTGTCGCTGCGATGCGGGTGGAAGGGGTGCGGCTGCTGGACTGGTCGAAGGACGCGGACCACAACCGCTCGGTCGTCACCATTGCCGGCGCACCGGCCGCGGTGCTTGAGTCCGCGGTGCGCGGAGTGGGAAAGGCCGTTGAACTCATCGATCTCACCAGCCAGGAGGGCTTGCATCCGCGCATCGGGGCGGCGGATGTGATTCCGTTTGTTCCCGTCTCCGGCATCAAGCTGGAGCAGTGCGTGATGCTGGCGCGGCAGGCCGGTCTGGAGATCTGGCGGCGGTTCGGCGTTCCGGTGTACTTCTACGAATCCGCCGCATCGCGTCCCGATCGCGCCAACCTCGATGACGTACGCCGCGGGCAGTTTGAAGGCTTGCGCGATGCGGTTCGCAAAGAGGCTGCGCGGCGGCCGGATCTTGGCGGTCCGGGATTGCACCCTACGGCCGGCGCATGCGCGGTGGGGGCGCGCAAATTCCTGGTGGCTTACAACGTCTATTTCGATTCCGCCGATGTTGCGGTGGTGAGGGCAATTGCGCGCGAAGTGCGGGCGGCCTTCGGTGGCTTGCACGGCGTAAAGGCACTGGGCGTGCTGGCGCACGGGCGCGCTCAGCTGGCCCTGAATATCACCGATTTTGTGGCGACGCCCGTGTCGCAGGTCTATAGCACAGTCTCAAGACTGGCCTTGAAGCACAAGACGGCGCCTGTTGAGGGCGAGGTCGTCGGACTGATCCCGGAAGCCGCCTGTGAGCGGGAAAGCGAATGGATGCGTCAGTTAAGTGAGTTCGATGACGAGACCAAGATCCTGGAGCGACGGCTTGATTCGCCTTTATCCTGGCCTGGCGAAGGTAACAGTACCGACACCAAACTGGTCAACGTCTAAAAACTATACAGAGGTAAAATGGGGATGCAGGGCGGTGCGTATTCTCCTGCTTCTGCAGCGTAGAAGACGGCGAAATGTGGCTTCCCGGAGGATAAGAGTGTTCAAGTTTTTGGCTAGAATTTCGGTTCCCGCGGTCCTTGCGGCGATGACAGTTGCAGCGCCTGCAGCGCAGCTTACCGGCGACGCCCGCTCGGCTATTCCGCACGACGTACAGCAACTGGTGGTGATTGACTACCGCGCCATGCAGAACTCCAACACGGCCATGGAACTGCGCGACCGGGTCATGCCGCCGGATCTGAAGCAGTTCGACGAGGCCATCCGCAAGTCGGGCCTGAACGACAATCACGACGTGGACCAACTGGCGTTTGCGCTTTTTCGTACGGGCACCTCCGGTGACAACCTGGAGACAGTGGGCATTGCGCAAGGGCAGTTCGACGTGCAGGGCATCATGGCCAACTTCCGCAAGCAGAAGGTCCAGGCCAAGCTGGTGCGCACCAACCACGTCTATCCTCTGGCGCACACGGGCATGGTTCTGTCTTTCTTCGATCCTTCAACCATGGTGTTCGGAAGCATGGAAGCGGTGAGGGCCGCGCTCGATGTGCGCGACGGATTTGCGCCGGGAATGCTGACCAACGGGCCGATGATGGAAGCGATGCAGTCGGTCGATTCCGAGCCTTTGTGGAGCGTGCTCGACAAAGCCGGTACCGAGATGATGATGAAGGCAGTGCTGGGAGAAGCGGGATCGGTCGCGGACTTCGAATCGGTCCGCAAGCGGCTTGATTCGTCGTGGTACGGCATGGATTTTCAGCACGGCGTGAAGTTCGACCTGACGATTGCCACGGGCGACTCCTTCGCGGCGGCCACGGTTTCATCGCTGCTTTCGGCTGCCATCGTCTACAAGAAGATGAGCGGGGACGAGACGGAAAAAGCGGCCCTCGCGGCGACGGATATCAGCTCGAATTCAGGACAGCTGAACATCCACTTTGCCACTTCGGACAACGACTTTAACAGCCTGCTGAAGTCCTCTCTGTTTCAAAGCATGGTTCACTGATCTTTTCGGCTGAAGATCAGCTTTTGGGAACGGGAGCCTCGGCTCCCGTTTTGCTTTGACTTCGATGGTTAGCCCGCCTTGAGTGAGACTTCAGCCAGCGCCTCGGCCTCAGCGCTGCAGACCCGGTTACGCCCGCCGTGCTTCGCCGTATAGAGAGCCTTGTCGGCACTATGCATCAGAGTCGTGGCACGCTGGCCAAGGGACGGGACGATGGTCGAGCAGCCGACCGAGATCGTGACGCAGCCGAGCGGGTTGGTGTTATGGGGAAGTTTTCGATGCCGCACTGCGGAGCATATGAGTTCCGCAACTTCGACAGCGCCGGCGGCAGGCGTATTGGGAAGAATAACGGCAAACTCCTCGCCCCCTATGCGCGCTACGAGGTCGCCGGGCCGGCACACAACATCCTGCGCAGCTTCGGCAATTTGCTTTAGACAGCTGTCGCCGCGCGGATGCCCGTACGTGTCGTTGTAGGACTTGAACCAGTCCACATCCAGCAGAAGCAGGGAAAGGGGAAGGTTTGCACGCATGCAACGCCGCCATTCGCCTGAGAGGTACTGATCGTATTTACGCCGGTTGGCAACATGGGTCAGGGCGTCGGTTAGCGACAATGCCTCGAGAGCGGCGTTGGCCTTCTTCAACTCCAGTTCTACCTTCTTGCGCCGAGTGATATCCCGCGCCATGTTGAGAAGCCCGATCGGAGCGCCGGTAATGGGATCACGCACCGGGCGAAGATTCGCTTCGACCCAGATGAACTCACCGGCCCTGTTTCTCAAGCGGCACTCCAGCAGGCCCCCGTCTCCTCCCGCTCGCAGACTGCGGATCATGTCCTCGGCTTTGGGGCGGTCCTCAGGATGGACAAGCGAAAGGGTCTTCATGGTCTGCAATTCTTCCGGCCGCCATCCACCCCACGTCGCAGCAGAGGCAGATACGTAGGTTCGATTGCCTTCGAAGTCCGCCAGGATGATCACGTCTCTCGAATTTTCGGTAACAAGGTTATGAAGAGAGACGATCTCGCGCAGGCGACGCTCCGTGACACCGAGCGTGGCCAGCACCGAGGAGGCGGCAAGGACCAGGAACATCCCGGTTGCGATAAAAAGCTGAAGCAGAATTGTTGGTCCTCCCGGGAAAGCAACTCCAGCCCGCGAAAATAACCCCAGCCCGTGAATCGTGAACCAGCTTCCGACCAGCATGACAAAAAGCGTGCTGATGGAAGCCCACCCGAGTCCCAGCCGAAAGAGAATGAGCGCGACTGTGGGGTAGATGAGAAAGATAACCGGGACGCGTGCCTGACCGAAGGAGAGGAAGGTGACCGCAACCAGAGAGGATAGTAAGAGCCAATGAGCCTTCCATTGGAACGACTGGCGCAATTCGGAAGTGAACAGGGATACGTATGCCGGAGTAACGACGGCTGTTCCGAGTCCGTCTGTCGTAATCCACGAGAGCAGGGGATACCAGGGTGACACGCTCATCCAGAGCCAGTATGTTGTCGCGAACAGAATGCCGGCGGCAGTCGGCGCCGCTAACACAGCGCAGGCGGCAAACCGAAACAGATAGCGCTGATCCGTGAAGCGAGGCAATTGTGTTGAGCGTCGGCGGAGCAGGAATGCGGCCAGCGCAACTTCGGCCACGTTGAGGATGCTGAGCGCCAGGCATCTCGGCCATCGATCGGGGTTTACCGCCAGGCCGCCCAGGAGTATCGCCACAAACCCGGCAAGAAAGTAGTGCTTCCACAGCCACCTTGGTGCGAGAAGCAGGTAGGAAAGCAAAAGGCCGTTGGCAACCCAGACAAGATTGCCGCTATCTTCCAGCCCGACAGCGACGGTTGCCGTGAAGATCGCTCCGAAGCACCCGCCGAGGCGCAGCGGCGAGACCATATCTACGCGGGAGACGCGCAGTATTCGTACCACCGCGAAGCTTTAGGAGCCGGCTCAAATTGATCCCCACAGGACTTATCGGCCTGGGTCGAAAGGGAATGAATGAGCTTGAGACTGCCGAGCGGAGAAAAGTGTTTTGTTAGTGCTGTGGACTCAGAGCTGGATGAAATTCAGCTTTGCCGTCGGGCAGCAGTACGATCTCGATACTGCCTTCCTGCTTTTCGTAAAGAGTCGGCCCTTTTGCCACCACCTGGCGGCCGTGGGCGGCCGTGTATTGCACGCTGATTGGACCGTTGCCGCGCGTCTGGATGCGATGATGGAAGACTTGATCCGCGGCCAGCGTATCTGCTCCGAAGCTCGCGGAAGGATAGTCAACTTCAAGCAGAGTGACGGTGCCGCCGGTTCGATTTTCGACCGTGGTCTTCGATGTGGTAGGAGTGGCATCCGGCTGCGATATGCCACTAGTACCGATGCCATCAGCGCCGCGCCCGCTTTTCCGCAGTACCGCGCGATACCTTTCATTCTTTCTCCTCAACTTGGCTCGATACGGTATCCGCGGGAGTTGTTGCGGCAACACGCTTTTCAAGCCGGTCGAGGCGCTTCAGCAATTCCGGCAGACGCTGAAAGACTGGTACGGCGCGCAGCCAGATGCGATTATCGAATCCCGGCGATCCGGAGATCATTTTGCCCGGCGGCACATCGTGGCTCACTGCCGACTGCGCGGTCAGAATCACGCCATCGCCGACGGTGCAGTGTCCGGCGATGCCGGTCTGTCCGGCAAGAATCACGTTGTTGCCGATGACCGACGATCCGGCGAGACCGGTCTGCGCGCACACAAGCGTATCGTTGCCGATGCGCGAGCCATGGCCGATCTGCACGAGGTTGTCGATCTTGCTGCCGTCGCCGATTTCGGTTGCGCCGACGGTGGCGCGATCCACGCAGGCATTGGCCTGGATGTCGACGCGGTCGCCGATGCGCACGGGACCCGATTGCGGAATCTTTTCCCACTGGCCCTTGATCGTTCTTCGAAAATCCAAAACCATCGGCGCCGACGATCGCCCCGTTTTCGAGCGTGACGTTGTCGCCCAGTTCGCAGTCTTCGCGCACGACGGCATGGGCGTGGGCGAAGAAATGGCTACCCGCCTTCACTCCGGGATACAGCACCACATGGGGCAGCAGAGTCGCGTTGGGGCCCGAGTTTCACATTTGGACCGATGACGACATAGGCGCCGATATGCGCTCCTCGCCGATCTGCGCGGTCGGGTCGATGACGGCGGTGGCGTGAATTCCGGCGGGGTAGGACGGGGGCTGGTAAAAGAGGGCGAGTGCGCGCGAAAACGCATGGTAGGGATTCTTGATGCGGAGGGTCGCTGCGGCGATCTCTGGGAATTCCGGCTCGACCAGCACGGCAGCGGCGCTGGTTTTGCGCGCAAGTCCGGCGTATTTGGGATTGGCGACGAAGGTGATTTCGGAGGTGCCGGCGTCTTCAATCCCTTTCACGCCAGTAATTTCCAGATTCCGCGTCGCCGCGCAGTTCCGCGCCCAGCCGACTTGCAAGTTCGCCAAGTTTCATCGAGGAGATTGTAACGGAGTGGGCTGGCGGCGAAAGCCACTGCATCCTGGATGAACTACTCAGGCCTCGGCAATCACTGCGATGGACACTTTCAGACCGGGGATCCGAACGGGCAATTTCGCTCCCTGCCGCGCGGGCGGGTTCGCCGGAAACCATTTAATCCACTCTTCATTCATTCCGGCGAAGTCGGCTTTCTTCAAGGATGATGACCGTGGCGCTCACGACGCGATCAAGGGAGGTCCCCGCGGCCTTGAGGATGGCGGATATGTTCTGCAGACATTGCCTGGTTTGCTCCTGGATGGTTTCCCCAGCGATCTTTCCGGTTGTCGGATCTTGAGGCCCCGTGCCCGGAGACGAACACGAGACCCGCAGCGCGTACAGCCTGGCTGTAGGTTGGCGGCGGGGCTGGGGCGTCAGGGGTTCGAATGATGTCGATTGGCATGGAAAGAAATCGTCTCACAGGCTGCGGACAGTGAGCTACGAATTTTGCATCCGCAGGGATTGCAGAACTGGCTACTCGGATTCAGGCTCGGCGGGGAAGAGTTCTGGCTGGCCTTCTGCGCCTGCTGCTTCCGGCTCGGCGCTTGCGGCCGGTGGACCCGATCAGGCCAACGACTTCCAGGCTCTGGATTGCCTGGCGGGGGACATAAATCCGCTGCGTGTTCGACCGCGTATCGGGGGGTGTCAGCAGCAAACCGGCGCCCGAGACCAGGGAACGGTCATTGGCGCGATCCCCTCCAGTTCGTCCCCGTCGTTCAGGGTCATGCGGAGCCAGAGGCCCGTCGCCCTCGGCCTGACCGTGAATTTCTTCTGGAGCAGGCGCTCGGGATTGTTCTGGTCTGAACCTGAGGGAAAATCACGGACATAGCAAACCCACTTGACGGTGTCCCAGGCGACGGTAAGCACCTTGCCGGTGAGGTCAAGCACCTCGAGGACCGGGGAGTCCTGCCCAAAAACAGCGCCCGCATAGCCGGCATACCACTCGCGGGAGAACTTGCGCACAATCACCGGCTTACGAGCGGAGCCCATGGCTTGGATTGTCGCACGCAACCGTGCATACGCGCCCTCAAAAGTCGCAAAACTGGTGCTATTCCCGCTGGCCAAGCGAAGAAGATTGTGATAAGGTACTGGTTTGCAACCTCTGCCATGGTTCACCGTAAGCATAACGCCATCAGAGACTTGCCTTGGGTTTTGCATGTGGAAGCAGGAACGGAATGCCCGACTACATTTACCTTCTTGAGAACCGGCTTTCAGCCGATCAGCAGAATGCTCTGCGGCAGTTGCGCGAAGTATGCCGGGAGGCCGGAAACCTCCTTTTCCTTACCGGTGACGCGGTGCGCGACCTGACCAGCGGGCACGCCGTTCGCGACATTGAAATCGCCGTTCAGGGCAACGCGCTCAAGCTGAAAAAGGCCATCGAAAAGCTCGGCGGCAAGACCTGGGGCGAGGATGAGGCTTCCCGCTCTCTGTACCTCTGTTTTCCCGGTACGGTCCGGGTGGATGTGGTCAGCACCCATCGTCGCGAGTATCCCAAGCCGGGTAAGCCGACCTATCACTTTTCCTCCATTCAGGACGACCTGCGTCGGCGCGATTTCACCGTAAACGCCATGGCGATCTCTCTGAATGAAGGCTCCTTCGGTCTCCTGATGGACCCCCTGAATGGAGCCGCCGACATCGAGGCACGCACGCTTCGCCTGGTGTCAAATTACGGATTTCTCGAAGAGCCCGCACTGCTGATCCGCGCGACGCGCTACATTGCGCGCCTCGGCTGGGATCTTGATCCGCGCACGCTGCAGCGCTACGAGAATGCGAAAGCGGAAAACGTCATTGAATCGCTCTCGGCGCACGACCACAGCCAGGAACTTGAGCAGATCGGGCACGAGGAGGAAGGACTCAAAGTGCTGCGCGCGCTGGAGACCGAAGGCTGGATGAAGATCCTGTTCCCGGCGTGGACCGTGGCCAAGGCGGATGAAGATAAGCTGACGGCTCTGCACGATCTCCGCGTCCAGTTGCAGATGCAGGGCGTGCATCCGGACATGTCGGCGGCGCAGATGCAGTTGCTGACAGCGAAGATGGCGCCGAAGGATCTTTCGGCACTGAAAAAGCAGTTGCTGCGGCCGGGATTTGTAGAGGAATGGAACAGCCTGGACGCGCTGGCCAGCGGCTTTGCCAAGGTGCTGCTGAACAAGGCCAATGCTACGCCATCGGCAAGCTACAAGCTTTTCACTACGCTATGATCCCGAAGCAGTTCTCTGGCTGGGCTTCACCAGCAAGGACAGCGCCGTCAAGGCGAAGTATGAACTCTTCCTCAAGACGTGGCCGGAAGCTCGGCAGCGAATTCCCTATGCGCAGATGCAGGAGATGCGCATCACTCCCGAATTGGCAACCTACAAGGATATTCTCCACCAGGTCTTTTTGCAGTTGATCGATGGCGGGTTGAACACGCCGGAAGAGATCAAGGCATTTCTCGAACCGCATTCGCCGCCCGCTCCGCCGCCACAGGTCACGATCAAGCGGACGCGCGCCAAGCGCAATGTGGAAAAGATCAAGGAGAAGGCGTTCGACGAGGACGATGAGGCGGAAGACGGAGCCGAAGAAGAAGACCTCGACGACATTGGCGGCGGCGATGAGGAAGAGATCGATCTCGGCCTTCCGATGATCAAGGGCGACGCACTCGACGAAGACCTGGGCGACGAGGAAGAAGCGGAGTCCGACGAAGCCGATGCAGGCGACGACGAAGACGAAGAGCCGGTGCGCAAGGGGCGCGGCAAACAGGCTCCAGCGCCAAAGCCGGACAAAGCAGCACACAAGGTTGAAGAGGCAAAGGGCAAATCCGGCAGTCAAAAAGCTGCTGTTGCGGCCAAGCCCGTAGAGGCCAAAACTGCAGCGGCGGCCAATCATGCACATGCCGCGAAAGGGAAGCCCGAGCCACCAAAGCCGGAGAAAGCAAAGACAGCCGCGCCCCCAGCGGCGGCTAAGAAGCCAGTTCCGATCCCGGCAAAGCCCTGCAGCGAAGCCGGCACATGCTGCCAAACCCGCGGCAAAGACCCCGGCAAAAGCTCCCGTCAAGGCGGCCCAGGTAAAGGCGCATGCCAAGCCGGTACACAAAGCAGTTCCAGCAAAGAAGGCCGCTCCGGTCGCGAAGGCAAAGCCCCATGCAGCGGCCAAGCCGGCAAAAGCTGTTGCGAAGAAGCCTGCGCCCAAGACGGGCAAGAAGCACTGATCCACTGAGACTCTGCAAAAGCGATCGGCATTCCTGCAGGGACTAAATGATTCATGAGGGAACCTTGCAACGATGAGGCCGGGGCTAAAGCCCCTTTGTATTCTGTTGCCGTTATTCGTGGGGCTGAAGCCCCACGCTCCCTCCGGACCGCTCCCTCCGGACCGCACCCTCCGGACCCCAGAGATCGATTTTCCGCAGCCCCTGAAGTCGGGCGACGAACTGCTATGCTCTAGGCACACTTCAGACGTACGGAGAACCCGCATGGTCCGACTGCTTCCCCGCATCTCATTTTTTTGTTTGCTCTGCATGCTCCTCATGCCTGCTGCTCGCGCGTTTGCAAAGCCCATCGCTCCAACTACTGCTTCGGTAGAAAGCAGCGGCGCAGGCTATCGCTTCGATCGCGGTGGATGGAAGTATGTGCACCTTGAAGGCACGCCCGAACAGATCGGGTTTCAACATGGGCAGTTGCTTGCTGCCGAGATCGCCGACCTGGTCAATGTGCTGAAGGTGGAGTCGAAGCACGATACAAAGCGCGACTGGAATTTCTATCGCGATGCCAGCCGCAAAATGCTCTGGCCCCACATCGGCGCCGAATATCAGCAGGAACTGACCGGCATTGCAAAAGGCGCGCAATCGAAGGGAGTGAAGCTCGACGTGTGGGATATCGTCGCGCTCAACGGCGGCATCGAGTTGCCAGACTATTACGTTCCGTGGCTCAACAAGAATGAGCACGCGATGAATGCGCCGCTGATTCGTCCGGAGGGCCACTGCTCCGCTTTCATCGCGACAGGCAGCTACACCAAGGGCGGCAAGATCGTAATCGCTCACAACAACTGGTCGAGCTACGCAGACGGCGAGCGCTGGACAGTCATGTTCGACATCAAGCCTGAGCACGGCCACCGCATGGTGATGGATGGGGAACCGGGTGTGATCACCAGCCAGGACGACTTTGGCGTGAACGATGCCGGCCTCATCATCACCGAGACAACGATCACGCAATTTGTTGGATGGAATCCCGACGGGGTGCCGGAGTTTGTGCGGTCGCGCAAGGCGATGCAATACGCGAGTTCGATCGACGAATATGTCTCCATCATCAAAGAGGGGAACAACGGCGGTTATGCCAATGACTGGCTGGTCGGCGATCGCAACACCGGGGAGATTGCATACCTCGAGCTGGGCTTGAAGAACACTCCGCTATGGCGCACAAAGGACGGCTATTTTATCAGTTCGAATTTCCCGCGAGATCCGGCATTGATTAAGCAGGAGACGGATGGTTTCGATTCGTCGAATATGTCCTCGTCGATGAATGCCCGGCATGCGACCTGGGAGCGGAAAGATTGCAGCCAGCAAAGGGCAGATCGATGTCGACCTTGCCGAGCAGTTCCTTGCGAATCACGACGACAGCTATACAGGCAAGGCCGGCCCCGATGCGCGGACGCTGTGCGGACACATTGACGTCGATCCGAAGGGTGTTCCGGAATGGAACGATCCGCCCTACTATCCCGATGGGGCGGTTACGGGAAAAGTGACCGACTCGGATCTCGCAGCGAATCTTTCGCTGATTGCGCGCGCGGGCCATCCGTGCGGCGAGGATTTTCTGGCTGCTCCATTCTTTGCCGCGCATCACGAGTTCGACTACCTGAAGCCGATTCTCAAGGACATGAAGGCCGGTCCGTGGACGAAATTCTCCGCCGGAGAGAAGTAGCCTCGGAAGTGCTTCAGCTCACCACTTGAGGATCGTGCGCCATCGCCATCTCGAAGATGGATTGAACGACCAGATCGGGCCGGTCGAGATGCACCCAATGACCGCTCCTCGCGGCGATCACCTGCTTAACATTGCTCCCGATCCTGCTGATTTCTTCCCCGCTCAGAGGCGTCGATTGTTCGGGCGTCAGCACGAGCACGGGAATGCGCTCGATGGAATCGGCGTTGCACATTTCGCGCACAGTTTCAGGAACGGCCTGGATGTGCCGGCGCATTCCTTTGTAGAAATCGGGCCGTGACCAATGCGCTGCGATTGATGGCAGGATTTCGGCTGGCATCTTCGCCAATTCGCCGGTGACGCGGCCGAGCAGATGGCGGCCACCATCGCCGACCGCGCTTGCCATGCGGCGCGCGAGGATTCCTGAACCGCAAAGAGCAGAGGTGACCGCAAGGCGAGCCAGTCCGACGTGCGCAACGGGAACTGCGCAGGTCAGGTATCGCATGGCACGGTTGAGCGTGGCCTGGCGACCGGCATTGATGGGCGGCCATTCGCTACAGCGCATCGGATCGACGAGCACAACTCCGGCAACCTGGTCGGGATGGAGAAGTGCGAATCGACGCATGACCATGCCGCCGAAGGAATGCCCGACCAGGACATAGGGCGGATGAATCCCGGCGACTTCCAGCATCCGATGAAGCTCGCGTGCAACATTCGCCGGCGTGCGATCGGTGCGCGCGGGGGTACTCCATCCAAGACCGCAGCGATCGTAAGCCACAGCGCAAGCGAAGCGGGACACTTCACCCTGAATCGCGGACCAGTTCAAATGAGTGGCGGCGATTCCGGACTCGAAAATCACGGTGGTGTTTCCAGTTCCTTTTTCGACCACGAACAGGTTTTGCCGATCACCGATTTCGATCCATCTGCCGCTGCCGGCGTAACGCCTGCGATCGCGCCGCGTGGCGGCGAATTGGTACGCGCAGCCAAAAATGAAGAACGCCGCGAGAAAGCCGATCAGCAGAAGAAATAGGTGATTGGCCATGGCTCATCGAGGGGTATCTGGAATATATCGGATCAGGGGACTCTGCTGGCGAGTCTAGTGGTCTCACCGGGGAATGTCTATCTGAAATAGGAGTCCATTGGATTCTGAAGGCGGGAGAAGCGGACACAAGAAAGATTCTCAAGAAACAGCGATAGAGACCTTAGCCGGTCATGCTGTTTGCAATGTGTCTCAACTTACGTTGTCGTGCGACCGAAAGAGCCGGCTCCGAGACCCAAATTGAGGAATCAGAGCCGGACGTCTCTCTAATAGCGTCCCGAGCGGGCGCCGCTGCTGCTGCCTTTGCGTGCCTGGTAGCAGTCCCGGCAAAACACCGGGCGATCGCCGCGTGGTTCAAATGGAACAGTTGTGGGTTGGCCACAGCCGGAGCAGATGACAGGTGTTCCATGGGATGGAGCCGGACGATACCCGGAGCCTCCCCCACCTTGTTCGCTCTTCTTTGCCATACGGCAAGGCTTGCAGCGCTTGGGGGTCGAATAACCGCGTTCCTGAAAGAACGCCTGATCCGCAGCGGTGAACGTAAAATCCTGTCCACAATCACTGCACGTAAGTTGAATATCTCCGGCCATGGGTGTCCTCTGAGTGTGTCCTCGACGCGATTGTACATACGGGTTGGTAATTTTTATATAAGAATCTTGCTGAATCCTAAAAACTCAACTTGCCATTCAAACGATTTAGTGAGTTGGCGTAACCCCGCGGCGACAGGCTATAGTGGCTCTGCCAGCCGTGACATTGCAGACATGAAACCGATGGCGAACAGGGATGAGCGTGCCAGATCCGGAATTCGAAGCCGAGTGCATCCGCCGGATTCTTGCCGGCGAAAAGCATCTGTTTCACGAGCTGATCCGGCCGTGCGAACGCTCCATCTACTTTCTGCTCCTGTCTCTTCTCAAAAATGAAACCGACGTGGAAGACGCCGCGCAGGAGACGGTGATCAAGGTCTACCAGAACCTGGACAAGTTCCGCGGCGATTCCCAGTTCCGAACCTGGGTGCTGTCGATCGCCCGCAATGAAGGATTGGGAAGGCTGCGCAAGATCGGCAGCCGCCGCGAAGACTCTCTCGACGCAGAAACCGACGAGTCAAGCGGCGATTACACCCCGGCGATCCTGACCAGTTGGCGGGAGATTCCAGCCGAGGCTCTGGAGCAGAAAGAGTTGGGAGCGATCCTGCGCAAGGCCATTGAGGGCCTGCCGGAAATTTACCGTAACATCGTGCTGCTCAGGGACATCGAAGAAATGGATATCCGCCAGACGGCAGCGGTTCTGGGGATCAGTGAGGCGTCGGTCAAGGTTCGCCTGCACCGGGCGCGCGCCCTGTTGCAGCGTCACCTGGCTCCGCAACTGAAAGGATATGCCCCCAAACGAAAGGGCTGGTTTGGGGGACGCGCATGAGGATCGACTGCAAACACGTATGGGAACACATCTCCGCCTATATCGACGGCGAGGTGGATGCGTCTCTGCGCGCCGACATCGACCGCCATCTTGAAACCTGCGAAATTTGCTCCGCGGTGCTCGACTCCACGCGCAATGTGGTCATCCTCGTGGCCGACGATCGCGTGTTTGAATTGCCCACAGGCTTCAGCGAACGGCTGCATGCGCGCATCGACAGGGAACTGGAAGCACGCGGCGGCTGAGGTTCTTTCGATTCAAGTGCAATTTCCGGCGATTCTGCACGGCGGCGGAGGTCCGGTGCGGTGAACCATCGGGTGCGTCCAGGTTTCGAGACCAACCAGAAGCAGCGTAATGATTGCGAGGCCGATCTGAAGGCGCTCTGAGCGTTTTTGTTTCGGCGTCAGTTCGCGCCGCCTCCACTGCGCGGATGGGCGATTGCGCAAATGGCGAATCCACGCCAATACGGCAAGATTTACCAGTGCTCCGAGGGTGGCTACGATCAGCATGGGGATGCGAATGGCGTCCTGGTGCCATCCTTTTGCTGGAGCATAGATTCCACTCGCAGCGGCAAGCGCGGAGAGGCCGATCGCTACGCGGATTCCGCTGATCGTCAATACGGCCGTGCACAGGCTTTGCAGCAGTGCAAATGTGGCGCTCGTCCAGCCGAGTGTCCTCAGTTGCCGAGAGCCCCGATCGAAGGCAGACGGTTCGGAGCCGGCGCTCGGGCGATCCTGTTTTTCTTGCTGAATCTGCAATGGATTGACCTCTGATTTCCGGGAACCGTTCATGGCGTTTGGACGCGCGCCAAATCCAGACTAAAGCAATGCTGGCCCTGGGCCAATCCAAACCTGTCTCCAGCCCGTTCATAGGACAAAGGGACCGTGGCAAAGATTTTCATTTTCACGATGCCCCCTTTCCTTGTAACCTTTCGCGCATGCCCGCACTCCTAAAGTGCGGCACCAGATTGTGCGACACCTGCGCTTCTGCGCCAGACGTCGCATCGCAGAAAACCGGCGGCTTCCCCGCCCCAACCCCCAGCGAGGTCAATCTCACATGAAGAACCAATTCAGTGCAATGCTGCTCACCGCTGCTCTCACCGGTCTGATGGGCGGAACCGTCGCGGCTCACGCGGCCACCACAAGTGCGAATGCAAACAATCCGACGGTCAAGGCTGCCAAGGCCGGACTGCGCTACACCAATGCAGACAAGCCACCCAAGCACTCCTGTAAAGGCAAGAATGATTGCAAGGGACAGGGCGGCTGCAAGTCCAGCGACAACGGCTGCAAAGCCAAGAACAGCTGCAAGGGCAAGGGCGGCTGCGCCACCGACGGCTCCAAGATGCCGAAGTTCGTTTAATTGCAGTGATCAGTGGTCAGTGAACAGTGATCAGTCCGTGGTCTTGCGCGATTCACATCGGAGGCTTTGCCGATGGAATTGAGCCTTCCACACTGGCGCTGTTCACTGACGACTGCAGACTGTGAACTTGGAACTCAGGACTGAGAACTCTCTTTCATGCCCGGCAATCGCTTCAATGCATTCCAGAACCACGGCGTCGGAATTGGTTTGCGCATTCCGCATTACCAGCACATCTTTTCGCGCAAGCCCGTGGTCGACTGGTTCGAAATCATCTCGGAAAATTTCATGATCGATGGTGGCCGACCGCTGGCCATGCTCGATCAGATACTCGAGCGCTATCGCGTCGTGCAGCATGGCGTCTCGATGTACTTCGGCTCGGTGACGGAACCCGATCCCGAACATCTCAAGCGGCTCAAAACGCTTGTGCGGCGCACCGGCACTCCTTGGCTCAGCGATCATCTCTGCTGGGGCTCAGTCGACGGTACATACACGCACGACCTGCTTCCGCTGCCCTATACGTGGGAAGCCGTGGCGCGGACAGTGGAGCGCGTCCGCAAGGTGCAGGACTATCTCGAGATTCCGGTCGCCGTTGAAAATGTCAGCTCCTACGCTGCGTTCACCGCTTCGCAGATGACCGAGTGGGAGTTTCTAAACGAAGTGGTGGAGCGCGCCGACTGTGGCATCCTGCTCGACGTGAACAACATCTATGTCTCCTCGGTAAATCACGAATTCGATCCCATGGTGTATGTGAATGCCATACCCGCGCATCGCGTGGCGCAGATTCACATCGCAGGCCATTCGAAATACGAGAAGTACATTCTGGACACGCACGACCATCCGGTGATCGACCCGGTGTGGAGACTGTATGCGCGCGCTATCGAGCGCTGCGGACCGACGCCGACGCTGCTGGAATGGGACGATCACATCCCGAGCTTCGACGAGGTTCACGCCGAAGCATTGAAGGCCAACCGCTACCTGCACAAATTTGCGGACACAGACAGCACGGTTGCTGCTGTTGAGCATGATCCCGAGCCATGGGAAACACATCGTGGAGACTGCCCAATGAATTCCCAAGCCATGAGCCTCGCCCAACTGCAGCGCGAAATGGCGCGCGCGGTGATGATGCCGCTGACTCCGGATGAGGACATGCGGCGGGAATCGCCCGATGGCCGCCCGATGGACCAGGTGGCCGCATCCTTCATCGCACCGAACAGCCGGCTCAGTTCCTTTGAGCGCCTTGAGATTTACAACCGCCAATACTGGTTTCGCGTGCTCGGCGCGCTTGCCGAAGATTTTCCAGCGCTTCGTTCCGTTATCGGCGCCCGCGCTTTCGAAGCGATGTCGATCGCATATCTCTCGGAGCATCCCAGCCGCTCGTTCTCGCTGCGCAACCTCGGCTCGCATCTTGCGGAGTGGCTCAAGAAGAATCCGCACTTTGCGGGCCGGCGCGCACGCCTTGCCGAAGACGTAGCCCGGATTGAGTGGGCATTCGTTGAAGCCTTTGACAACGCCGAACGCGAAGCGCTTACCCTGGAACAAATCTCGACGCTCGACGGCGACTCGCGCCTCGCGCTGCAACCGCATCTGCGGCTGGTCGCACTTGATTTTCCCGTCGATGAACTGGTGCTGAATCTTCACAGGAACGAAAAGCGCCAGACCAGCGAAGCCGGCGTTCGCCATGAGGACGATGAACAGGCTGCCGCGAAACTTCCTCCTATTCGCGGCAAGGCGACCTGGATTGCGGCGCATCGCGTAGATTTTTCGGTCTACTATCTGCGTCTTCGGCGCGATGAATTTCTGACACTGTGCCGCCATCCAGGCCGGTGTGCCTCTGGCGCAAGCAATTGAGACGGGCGTCACCAGTTCCCGCGTGCCGAGTGGGAAGCGGCCACAACTAGTTCGGGATTGGTTCACCGGCTGGTCAGAACTTGGCTGGATTTGCGCGCGCGACATCGACGCGCTGCCGTCCTGACTATCGATGCTGCGCCAAATTCATGTAACGCACCGCGGTCGCCGCTTGTCTTAACAGTGGAATGACGATTGCCCGACAACGCACGTTCCTTACAGCAGAATGGAAGAATCTGCTGATGCTGAACTACGCCGTCGATCCTGCCCTGTTGCAGGAGTATGTTCCAGCAGGCACGGAACTGGATCAGTTTGACGGCAAGACCTATGTCAGCCTCATCGGTTTCGAATTCAACAAGACGCGCGTGTTGGGCAGGGCCATTCCATTCCACCAGTCGTTCGAAGAAGTTAACCTGCGATTTTATGTGCGGCGCTTCGACAGGAGAGGCGTTGTGTTTATCAGCGAACTGGTACCTAAATTTGCGGTGACGGCGATAGCGAAGTTCGTTTACGGCGAGCGCTACTCGTGCGTGGCGATGGCGCATCGCGATCAACAGGAGCAACGCAAGCACGACCGCTGAGTTCTCATGGGGATCGGGTTCAAATCGCTGTACGATTTCTGCCGAGACGTCTGGCGAGGGCGAACTGCCGCCGGAGGATTCTCTGAGCCAGTTCATCACCGAGCACTATTGGGGATACGCCGCACAGCGATCCGGCGGCACGATGGAATACCAGGTCGAACACCCACAGTGGAATGTGAGCGACGCAAAACGAGCACGATTCAGCGGGAATGCGGAGAAGTATTATGGTCCCGAGTTTGCGAAGGTCCTGGAGAATGCGCCTGACTCTGCGTTCCTTGCCGATGGGTCAGAGGTCACCGTCTTCAAAGGAGTGCCGATTGGGTGAGTCGAATATCTTACAGTGCCACGCCGCTGAAAGATTTGAAAGGGAACGATGAGCAACTTAGTAAACACCGCGACGAAAACCTACACCGGCTTTGCCGCGATGATGAGCCGACTGCAGAGCCCGCTGTTGCTGGCGATCCGCCTCTACTGGGGCTATCAGTTCATGCAGGATGGCTGGGGCAAGCTGACGCATCTCGACAAGGTCACGGATTTTTTTACCACTCTGAATCTGCCTGCGCCGCACATGACCGCACTGACGGTTGCGCTGGTCGAACTCTGCGGCGGATTCTTGTTCACGTTCGGCATCGCGTCGCGTCTGACTTCGCTGGTGCTCTTCGTCAACATGACGATGGCCTACCTCAGCGTGCCCGGACGATCGCGTGAACTTCTCCCACATCTTCTCCAAACCCGATGACTTCTACGGCGCCTCGCCGTATACGTACTGGTTCGCCGCGCTGCTGATTCTCATCCTGGGCCCGGGCCTGTTTGCGGTCGATACGCTGCTGAAACGACGGGCCGCCACACACGGTGAGCCCGCGCACAGGCTGGCGTAATCGCGCCGCGCTATCATCTCTTGATTCATCGCTCGGTGGACGCAAGAGATCATGCGCATTGCCTACATGCTTACCTCGCTCGGTTTCGGGGGCGCCGAACGGCAGGTCGTTGCACTGGCTGAACGCATGGCAGCGCGAGGACACGAGGTTCTGCTGATCGTGCTGCAGCGTCGTGCAGAGCACGTGTGGCCGACGAATGTTCGAGTGGTTCACCTTGACATGAGCAGAAGCTTTACGGGTGTCCTCAGTGGTCTCGTCCGCGGCAGGCGCTTCCTCCTCGACTTTCGGCCCGACCTCGTGCATAGCCACACGTTTCCTGCAAACATTGCGGCGCGCCTGCTTCGTGCTTCGGGGGCATCGCCGAGGACTCTCTCGACGATTCACAACGTCTATGAAGGCGGCTGGCATCGCACTCTCGCTTACAGGCTTACTGACGGACAATCGATCCACACCACGGCGGTCAGCCGCGCCGTTGCCACGCGCTGCATAGAAACGGGTGCCGTAGCGAGGCGCAAATGTTCTGTCCTCACGAATGGAATTGATACCGCACTTTTCGCGAAGGATGCGGAGCGCAGAGATACGATGCGATCGGAGCGGAACGCCGGTAGCAATTTCGTCTGGCTCGCCGCCGGCCGGATCACTGCCGCGAAGGACTATCCGAACCTGTTGCGAGCTTTTGCGCAGGTGCACGCTGCAATTCCTCATCGCGCGCTTTGGGTGGCAGGAGAGGGCAGCGATCCGGGAAGAAGAGGCGCATTCGCAAGCTTGCCATTGAGGAAGGGCTCGCGGACTACATTGATTGGCTAGGCTTGCGCCACGACATGCCTGCCGTATTCGATGGCGCTGACGCGTTTGTGCTGAGTTCGGCGTGGGAAGGGATGCCGTTGGTTGTGGGCGAAGCGATGGCGATGGAGAAGCCCGTTGTGGCAACCGATGTGGGAGGCGTGCGCGAGATGATCGGCGACGCCGGGATGATCGTTCCGCCTCAAGATGCCTACCCGCTCGCTCAAGCCATGATTCGTCTTATGCGGACGCCGCTTGATGAACGCACCGTTATGGCAAAACTCGGCCGCCAAAGAATCTGCTCTTGTTTTGATTTTGAAGCAAAAGTGGAGGAGTGGGAGACGCTCTACTCGCGCTTGCTCGGCGCTTTTCATCAACCAGCTGGCAGATCTCCGCGCCATAACCTGATCAGCGGATTCTAGGAGTCAACGCCATCGGGCCCGTCATGCGGCCAAAGCAAGAGGCCGAAGCAATCTCGCTCCGGCCTCTAGGCTTTCGTCTTCGGTTCTCTAGAATGAAAATACAATCTGCGCAAACACGCGCCGCGCCGCCGATCCGGTGCTGAACAGTTGTCCGGCGAGGTTTGTCGAGTGGCCAAACTGGCTTCCCGGACCGTAGAGCCCCGTGTTGGGATCAAGCGTAGGAACGATCGTCCCCGTTGGCTGCCCGTAGTCAATATTGTTGAAGAGGTTAAGAGCCTGCACACTGAAATTGAGACTGTATTTGCGGCCCGTGCTCGTGGGCCCAAACATTCCACCGGGTCCGCCACGCCCGCCTCCGCCGCCAAGTCCACCCGGACCCAGCCCTCCTCCTGGGGGCCCACCTCGACGGCCTCCCCCGCCACCGTCCCCAGGGCCGCCGCCCGGAGGTCCGCCCTGTCCCGCGCCGTTGTAGGATGATTCCAGCTTGGGGCCAATTCCTATCGCTTTGCTTACGCGAAGATTCACAGCGACGGCGGCCGGGCCATTGCCGTGGTTAATGGGCAGCAGTTGCTCGCCGAGGGTCGGGGCGGTATCCAAACAGCCAAAACTCGTCGCAACATATTGTCGGCGAAGCGGTGGCACAGAGATCGGCGGCTGCAATGCCCGGGCGTTGATTAAAGAGATTGTTCAGACGGGTCGCTCGGCAGGGTGATGTTGTACGGACGGCCCGACTGCGCCAACATGAAGGGACTGAAGCGGATTCCCCACGGCGCATTGTAGTTTCCCATAGCGAACAGCATATTGCGCGAAACAAATGTTGCCGGGCCGTAATCCTGATTCAGGTTGTAGGCGTTCGATACAATGCCGCCCGCTCCATCGGTGTTGGCAAATCCCAGAGTGTAGAAGCCGGTCATGCTCAGGTTCTTCGTCACCTTTGCATTCACGCTTGCGATCAGCTGATTCTGCTTGAAAACCGCCTCAGGGAAGTACTGATACAGATACCCGCCGGAATCATTCTGCGGAGTGCCGCCTACCGCCTGGTTGGCGTTACGCGTGACGATCTGGTGCACACCAAAGGAGTGCAGGTAGGTCAACGTCATATTTGAGCCCGCGGTCAGCTGGCGCTCAAGGCCAATTCCCGCCTGCCCCGTATAAGGTGCGTGAAAATTGCGGAGCAACCTCATACTTCACGGGAACCGACGCCGTGGCCTGCGGTCGTGCTCGAGCAGGAACTCAAATCAATCTGGTTCAGCGAATTCGCGGATGAGCCCGAGCTCTGTGGAACTGCGAACAAGTGGGATTGTTCAGGACGATCTGTTCCTGAACGTTCGACCGATTTACTGTCAACAGGCTGTTGGTTTGCAAGCGATCGTAGAACAAGCCGTAGCCGGCCCGCAGAACAGTTTTTGTCTTCTTGTTTTTGTGCCGCCATCGAGCGCATAGGCCATCGAAACGCGCGGAGCCCAGTCGTTATGGTCCGAAATGTGATTCTGAGATTCCCAGCGCAGACCGCCTGAAAGCGACAGCCGCGGATTGACTTTCCAGTCGTCCTGCGCAAACAGCGCGACATCGAACATGTTTGCAATCGAAGATTCGCTGCCGGTTGTGTAGGCGGCCGGAGATCGGACCATCGCCCATGCTCACCAGTTGATCGAACGAATCTCCGTTCAGCAGCCCGTTCGCCATGGCCTGGTATTGCTGGTAATTCGCAAAGGTGAATGAGCCGTTGAAATTTGCATTGGTCAGGTTCGCGTCCCGCGTGTCGCGCATGCGCGTGCCAAATTTGATCGCTTGCGCACCATGGCTGATCGTCGTGATGTTCCAGAATTCCAGTCGCGTGGCGTGATCGCGGCTCACCTGTCCGGTATAGCCGCCGCCGGTAAAATCTCCCTGCACTAAAATCGTGCGGTCCGTCGAATCGGGATAATGATTCTCGTTCTGCCGCTCATACTGGAAGCGAGTCTCATTCACCGCGTGGTCGCTGAGGATGAACGAATCGCTCATCTGCACCGTGTGATCCGTATTCGATTCGTGCGTGGATGCCGAGGGCAATGAGAGGTTATTCAAATCACCGTGCTCTGACTCTGACCAGAACCCATAACGCGCCGTGAGCGTGTTCCTGGCTCCAAGCTGCAAATCAAATCGCGCCGATGCGTTGTCGCGAATGCGCCGGTTCAGCAGGTTTACGCCATAGTTAGGAATATCGACAAACCCTGCTCCCTCATCGAGCACTGCGTTGAAGATTCTCCAGGCGTTCACATTTTCGGTGTTGCGCTGTTCCGCGCTCACAAAGAACGAGGCCTTCTTCGAAAGAGAGCCGTTTAACGTCGCGTTGAACTGGTAGCTGTAATAGTCCGGAATCGTGCTCGTAAAAGGATTGCCCGTATTGAATGACTTGTCGTTTCCCTGAACGAAAACCTGTCCGTGCAGCTTGTCCGTTCCCGGCTTCGTCAAGATCTCGATGCGGCCGTAACCAAGCCTGTCATACTCTGCTGAAAATGGATTCTGGTTGATGCGAATCTCGCGAATCGCCGACTTAGGCGGCAACTGCCCTCCGCTGAAACCATCGATATAGATCTGTCCGCCATTGGGCCCGGCCGACGGCCCGGCGAGCGCGGTCAACTCGTTCGAGAGTTCATCCGGATCGTCGGAGAGTGCGTCGAGGTCTTTGTCTTTCAGCACAATGGAATTCGCATTTCCCGCCGCCTCGACGTTTACCTGGGCGGACTCGTCGGTGACAACAATGTTCTGTTGCTCCACTTCGATCGCCATGGCGATATCGACGCGTTTGACTTGACCTGCCGCCACAGGAATGGGCTGCGACTTGAATGGCGCGAATCCGGAGTAATCCGCATTCACGATGTAGCTGCCGGCCGCGAGACCCGTAATCTGGTAGGCGCCGCTGGCGTCCGCCGTGGCCGTGCCGACCGTCTTGCCGCTCGCCGTGGCTACCGTAACTTTGGCGCCGGGGATCAGCGCGCCGGTCTGGTCGGCGATATGGCCGTGAATGCTCGCGGTTGCCGCGGGGGCCGACTGCGCGTGCGCCGCCAGACTCGCCAACCCAAATGCCAACGCAACTAAAAAATGAAGAAAATGAAAAAAACAATGATGTCTTGAATACACGTATTCCTCACTCAATTCCTGCTGATTGCAGATCTGCTTATTGCGAACCGGCTTCTTCGCCGCCGCCCGAACCCATGCTCCAGTTGGCAAGCAGATTGCGGGAAGCATCCGGGCTCTCAAGCAGCGGCTCTACCCCGGCCAGCAGCTTGATCGCGGTAACATTGTCCGTGCCCTCGGTAGACACCAGCATCACAGCGTCGCCCTTCTTCAAATCGCCGAGTTGCACGGCCGGTGCGCGATCGAGAGCCTGTGACAATGCCACCCCGCGGCACGGCGGCCCTGTCCCGCTCCCATTCGCTCCGTTCGGTCCATTTGCGCCTTGCTCTGCTCCGCCCTGCTGCCGAGCCGGGACTGTAGGTCCGCCAGCCGCCGGGGCTGCGCCCTTTAAACGCGCGGCAATCATCTTCGCCATCATGTCCGGCAGGCGGCGCATGTCCGCATCCGGCGTAATGTGCACGGTGACACTCTTCTTTGTTGCCAGATCCTTCACCGTCAAAGTTGAAGCACCCGTATCGACAGCGGTCACTAATCCCGAAACATTTCTGAAGCTGCCCGAAACCACCTGCGCAGCCGTGATCTCCGTTCCGTCTGCGTTCTTTTGACCGAGCACCTGGAATTGGTCGCCCGCATGAATCGCATCCAGAGGCGCGGGCTGCGCATCGGCAAAGCGAACCGAAGTTCGATGCGTAGCGCTTGAGGACTGCGTCTTTGCCGATGTGAACGGTAACGGTCTTGGCGGTTGGTCCTGCACCGGTCGTCAATATAACGACGCCCGCAGCGGAATCAACGCTCTTCACCAGGCCGCCCGTTCCATTGCGCTGCCACTCTTCCTGCTCCTGCTGCTGCTTCTGCGCGATGTCCGTTTTCTTCATCGCTACGATCTGAAGCGCCTGCGGCGTCGCGCTGTTGGGGTCAAGTTTCACCAATACGCGATCGCCCGTGGCAAGGTCAGTCAACTGGATTGTCGCCGCCGCGCTCAGATCCTTCTGTCCCGGCTCAAGCCGCTTGATGACCGCGGTTGCGGGAACTTCCACCTGCTTTGAATCGCCGGCATCTGTCTTCACGGTGATGGAATTCCCGCTGATCGCCGTGATCGTTCCCACGAACCTCGCCGGGGCCTGTGCATTGAGCTTGTTGCACGCTACGGCCAAAGCGATCAGAAGAAACAACCGCCCCGTCGCGAACGCAAATCGATTCCAGTTCCTGCTCTTCATCTGATCTCTCCGCGCATCCACAGTAGGACGACTGCGCTGTAATCGTTATCTGTTTCGGTAGACGAGCCAGCCGCGCAAAAGGTTGAGAATCGGTGCCAAACTGTGAACCCAATTTCTTGATAGCGCTGGCAGGCGCTATGTAGAACCAGGCAAGATACTTAACAAGAGTCGATTCTTAAGGAAAACTTAAGCTCCGCGTCGTCGTGAAGAGAGGTTGCGTGCGACTGGGCGAGGAATCTCGTTCGAGGGGATGAGGCGATGTCAGGGCTTCAGTTCAGTTGCCTTGAGGAATCCGAACGATGCGACGAATGGCCGCCGATGAGCAGCAGCGAGCGCTGCGAACCAGACCAGCTTACGGCATAGCTGATCTGTCCCAGGATTACGGGCCGCTTTGCACCGGTCGCGCGCGGCACATTCCCGGGAAGGGAATGCCAGGTCATCCACGCCAGCAGCGCAAATGCGGCGGCCTCTTTTGCTTCGGCCGGCATGCCAAACTTTTCGATTGTGGTCAGCTTGCAACCCATCGGTTCGAGTCGTGCGGCCAGCATCTTCATCAGCGTTCGCATTGCGCGCGCCTCCGCCGGAAACGATGTAGTCAATCGGCTTGCCTTTCATCGCGGGCAACACGAAGCTCTCGAAGCTTCGCGCAATTGTTTCCGCGGTCAGCGCGGTTGCGGTTGCCAGCGCATCTTCAGGTTTCCGGCTGTGGTGTCGACAGGCTGCGAGAAACTTCGCAGCGTACTCCCGCCCAAACTGCTCGCGCCCGGTTGTTCGCGGCGGCTTCAACTTGAAATAAGGATCGCGCAACATCTCTGTCGAGCACCGGCGTCAAGAACCTGGCCCTTTGCCGCGGTCGCGCCATTGCGATCGTAGGGCTTTGCCGAGAAGCTTCTGCGCCAGCGCATCGATCACCATGTTGCCGGGGCCGGTGTCGAAGGCGAACACTTTATCTCCGTGAGCGCCGGCCGGCAACGCTGTCAGATTTGCGATGCCTCCAATGTTCTGCAGGACCCGTCCGCGCTTGGGATCGGAAAACAGAACATAGTCCAGGAGCGGAACAAGCGGCGCGCCCTGCCCGCCGGCGGCCATATCGGCTGTCCGGAAATTCGAGACAACAGGAACGCCGAGTTCCGCGGCGATCACAGCGGCCTCTCCCGCCTGCCACGTGCATGCAAAGCTTTTGCCTGCATAAGAGGCAGCGCGCGCCTGGTGATAAAGCGTCTGCCCATGACAGCCGATCAGATCAATCTTGACGTCGTGCCGCTTGATCGTCGCCTTCACCGCATCGGCATAGGCCATGCCGAGCCGCCAATTCAGCCGCGCCAGTTCCGCGGTCGTAGTCGACTTGGCATTCATTGCCTCAAGCACCGCTCGACGCAATACAGCGGGATAGCGGAATCCCTCATGCGCCAGCAGCGTCAGTTTGGGCCGCCTCTTCGCAGGCGCGATCTCTGACGACTGCGACATCGATCCCGTCAGCCGACGTTCCGCTCATGACTCCCGCCACGATCATCGGCTTCGGTTTCACGAGGCCTCCGCGGGAGAGGCCGCTCGGGGCGCTGCATCAGCCGCGGCATTCGTTATCGCGGCCACCCTCTGGTTGAAGTCGAGAATGTTCTTGCGCAGCGCTTCGAGCCTGTTCGCGTTAAGCGCAGGCGACCACACCACGCGCATAGAGTCGTGCCCGTTTGCGTGCGGCATCGCGCGCTGTGGCCATCAGCACTTTGCGGAAGGCCGCCGAGCGTTCGCCTTCAGAAATCAGCGCTTCATAGCTGCGCAGAATCAGCTCCGGGCTGTGACAGATCTCCAGCAGATCCGAACCAGCGCGGATCGCTGCTACCGCCGCTTCTTCGACCGGCAGGAACTTCAGAATGCCGCCCATCTCCAGATCGTCAGAAAGAATGATGCCCTTGTAGCCGATCTGTTTGCGCAGAGTCTGCGTGATCCAGAATCGCGAGGCGCTGGCCGGTTCGTTCTTGCCCGGCGTGTGCGGGTACGCCGCGTGATTCATCATGATCATCGGCATAGCCCGATGCAGTTCGCGATAGGGAACCACATCTTCGTCCCACATCTGCGGCCATGTGCGCTGGATCTCCGGCGTCACAAAATGCGTATCGCCTGCCGCACCGCCAAGTCCCGGAAAATGCTTGCCGCATCCCACGACGCCGTGCGCCGCAACCCCGGCTAGAAAATCACGTGCATATGCGATCACCTCCGCGGCATTGGCACCCGCTGTGCGCGATCCCAGCACTTCGGCTGCTTCAGGCAATGCCAGATCCACTACCGGCGCCAGCGTGGTGTTGAAGCCAAATGCCTTCACCGAGCGAGCAATCAGTTCGCCGTGCTGCCGCGCCAGCGCCGACGATCTGGATGCCGGCACTCCGGGTGCCCCATCCTTTCGCGCTTTTTGCGAAAGGGTGGAACGCGCATCGCCGCTGCCACGGCCTGCGCCGATGCAATCGGCGCGAGCGCATCGCGCAGACGATTCACCGTTCCGCCTTCGACGTCTACGCAACGCACAGCCCTCGGGCAGCAGAATCCGGTGGCTTCCTCGAGCAGGGCGCGCGTCTGCTGCGCATCCTTGATATTGCGCCGGAAAAGGATGATGCCGCCCGGACGCACCAGCCCGAGCCACGCGCGTTCCAGCGCCGTCAGCTCCGTTGCACCCAGTCCCACCACCAGCAGGCTTCCCGCCGCCTGCCGCACCGTCATCGTCATGATTTTTCCTTGAGCTCCTGTTGAAGCTCTTCGAGCAGATTCAGCGCCTGAAGCGGCGTCAGCGCATTCACATCCACCGCCTCAATGCGATCGACGATGCGCTGCGACAGAGGAGTGAAGATGGTCAACTGCATCGGCTCCGGCGCGGTTTCGACCTGCACACTCTGGCGCTCCTGCTTCTCATGCTGCCGCAATACGTGCTTGGCGCGATCGATCACCGACTGCGGGCAGTCCCGCCAGCTTCGCCACTTCGATGCCGTAGCTCTTGCTCGCCGCTCCCGGCTCGATGGTATGCAGAAAGACGATGCCGCCCGCACCTTCCTTGACGCCCACGCGCAGATTGCGCACGCGCGGAAGCTTCTCGGCCAGCATGGTCAGCTCGTGATAGTGGGTCGCGAACAGCGTGCGCGCGCCTGTCTCCGCGTGGAGGTACTCGACCGTCGCCCACGCCAGCGAAAGCCCATCAAATGTCGCGGTACCGCGTCCCATCTCGTCGAGCAGAATCAGCGAGCGCTTCGTTGCGGTATTCAGAATGGTTGCCGTCTCCGTCATCTCCACCATAAAGGTGGAGCGGCCGCGCGCCACGTTGTCGCTGGCGCCAATGCGCGTGTAGATGCGGTCCACCAGCCCCAGCCGCAGACTCTGCGCGGGAACGAAGCTTCCCATCTGCGCCATCAGCACCAGCATCGCCGCCTGGCGGAGATAGGTGCTCTTGCCGCCCATGTTCGGCCCCGTAATCAGCAGCAGGCTCGGCCCATTATCGTTGGCGTTCAGATAGAGATCGTTGGCAATGAAGCGGCCTTCGCGCGTATCCTCCATCCACTGCTCGATCACCGGATGCCGCGCCGCTACCGCCTCGAGCACCGGCTCGTCGGCCAGCACGGGCCGCACGTAACGCCGCAGCGCGGCAAGATGCGCGAAGTTGGTCAGCAGATCCGCCTCGGCTACGGCAGCCGATGCCTGCCGGATCCTGCTCGCCGCCTGCAATACGCTGGTGCGAAGCTCCGAAAGGATCCGCTTCTCAATTTCGATGCAGCGGTCATGCGCGGTCAGAATCTTGACTTCGTACTCTTTCAGCTCCGGCGTCGTGAAGCGCTCCGCATTTACCAGCGTCTGCTTGCGTTCGTAATCCGCAGGAGCCATGGCGAGGTTTGATTTGGTGATCTCGATGTAGTAGCCGAAGACCGAGTTGTAGCGCACCTTCAGCGATCCGATCCCGGTGCGCGCCCGCTCCCGCTCCTCAATCGCGGCAATCGACTGGCGGCCCGTCGAAGAGATTGCGCGTAAATCGTCCAACTCCGCATCCACGCCGGCCGCAATCGCGCCGCCATCGGCCATGGTCAGCGGAGGCTCCGCCACCAGCGTCGAAACGATACGCGTGGTTACGTCCTCCAGCGTGTCGAGCCGGGTGATGAGTTTTCGCCAGCACGGCGCCAGCATGGCCTCAATGGCCGTTTTCAACCCCGGCAGATGCGCGAGGCTCGCGGCCAGGGCCCGCACATCGCGCGGGCCCGCCGAATCCAGACTCAGCCGCGCCAGCAGGCGTTCGAGGTCGAGGATGCCATCGAATGCCCGCCGCACCTCTTCGCGCTTAACGAGATCGCCGTGCGCCTCGGCCACGGCTTCATAGCGCGCGTTCAAAACGTCGGCGTCGATCAATGGTCGCAGAATCGTTGCCCGCAGCAGCCGCTTTCCCATCGGCGTCACGCAGCAATCGAGCGTACGAAAGAGCGTCACCCGCTCGTCCTGTCCCGCGAAGAGCGGTTCCACCAGCTCCAGATTCCGCACCGTCACCTGGTCCAGTTCCAGCGCCGTCGAGTGTTCTTGAAACTTCAGCGAATCGATGTGCAGTGCTTCGTTTTTCTGCGTGGTGCGCACATAATGCAGAACGACGCCCGCCGCAATCGCCGCAGCCTCGTGCCCGACGAGCCCGAAACCCTCAAGCGACCGCACCTGCAGCTGGCGCTCAACAAGGGGAACAGCAAAGTCACGCGTCCATACCCAGTCTTCAACGCGTGTACGCGCAACCAGATTTTCGAAAGCACCCGGCATCTCCGCACTCGAGGGCAGCAGCACCTCGCTCGGAGCCGCGAGCGACAGTTCTTCAAGAGCCTGTTGCCGCGCCTTCGGCCCCTGGAACTCCGCGGTACGAAATTCCCCCGTCGATACATCGAGAAGGGCGATGGCGCATACCGGCTGCTTTTCAGGGCCGCTTTCGAAATAGGCCGCGAGAAAATTGTTCCGCTCCTGCCCCAGTGCGGCATCCAGCGCTGTCCCCGGCGACAGCACGCGCGTGACTTCGCGCTTCACAATCTTCTTGGTGAGTTTCGGATCCTCCATCTGGTCACAGATTGCGATCCGGTAGCCCTTGCTGAGCAGCCGCCTCAGGTAGCCTTCGACCGAATGATGGGGAACGCCGCACATCGGCAACTGCCGCTCCCGGTCGCGTGCCGTCAGGGTGAGCTGGAGTTCGCGGCTGGCGGTGATCGCATCGTCGTAGAACAGCTCGTAAAAATCGCCCATGCGAAAGAACAGCAGCGCGTCAGGATTTTCACGCTTGGCGGCGGACCACTGACGCATGAACGGAGTCGGCTCCAGCGACTTCGCGTTCGCCTTCGACTCTGACGCGTCAGGAGGCGCCAATTCCACAGCTTCGGGGACCGGGGGAGACGGCGGCGCCGCCGCGGATTGGAGATCAGCGGGTTGCACGATTGCCTACAGATTATCGTGATGTGACTGCTCTAGCCCTGTGCAGAACCTGCCCATAACATGGAGCAAGACCGGCGGCGGCTTCAATGTGCAGAAGCGGGAATCCGCCAAATCTTTCCGCCCTTCAGATCGGTGAGCCAAACTGTCCCGAACGCGTAGCGGACGCTATCTCCGCCCGCACCATGCCATTGCGCGATAACCTTGTTCGTCTTCGCGTCGATGCGTGTCAGGGGAAACTCCGTCTCCGTGGCCCATGCCGATCCACCGCCAAAGGCAATCTCGCCCCCATGTCCCGGAATTCCCGCATGAATGGTCGCGAGCAGCTTGCTCGACTTGGCATCGATTCGGGAAACAGTCCCGTCGCCCTGGTTCAACACCCAGATCGACCCCGCACCGTAGGCGAGAAACCGTGGCTTCGGTCCGATCGGGGTGGAACTTGCAACTTTATTTGTTGCCGGATCCACGCGCACGAGGGCATTGCCGGTGTTCGAACTGACCCAGACTACGCCAGAGGCAAACAGGGGATTGAACGACCCGGCTGGAATGCTGATTTTCGCGATGACTTTATTGGTTGCGGCGTCGATCCGCGTCAACTCCCCCTTGGCCGAGGTCACGATCCAAACGCTTCCAGCACCCGTGGTAATGCCGCCTTCCGAATCAGCGGGTCCGGCTGCGAATGGTCGCCTGCGCCGCCCCGGTCTCCGCATTGACGCGCACGATGCTCTTGTCGCCGCAACTTGGAATCCACAGGCTGCCAAAGCCCACCGCCAAACCCGAGCATGGCTTGTGAACCGTGATTGTCGTTCCCGGTTGGTTTGTCCTGGGATCGAGCCGAACCACGCTGTCGGTTTTCTCGCTTGTAACCCAAACGGCATCCGAGGTCGCAGTCAGCCAGTCCGGTTCCCCTTTCACGACGATCGTGGCGGATTTCGGGAGTTCCGCCATCGGGTGCTGTATCCCTGGCGTCCGCACCCCGGTCTTTTTGGGAAAGGCGGGTGCCTGCCCCGCAACCGTCTCAGCTATAAAGGCAAACACGCAAACCGCCGCGCAGAGGACCATTACGCGCATCGCTGTTCTTATCACTTTCAGTCCTTTGGGAACAGATCACAGACCTTTGGTTCGCCCGATCCGTTAAGGTGATTTGGATCACAGTATACTGAGAGCTAAGGCTTTAGATTTGAGTTCGGCATGCATCTCCTCTGGCTCCGAGTCGCGACGATCTTATACGCGGCTGCAAGTGTCACGATTTTCCCCGCCGTGCTCAATTCCTCAGAGCGTGCGCGACGGTGGTGCGTGCACCTCGGCGGCATGGCCTTCTTCTTCCATTTTGTCTCTGTTGTGGAAATGCTCGTTCAGGCCCATCGCTGGGTTCCGGTCGGCGCCCGCGAAGGGGAATCGTTGCTTGGATTTGCCGTTGCCGGGTTGTTCTTTCTGGCATGGTGGCTTTACGACGCAATCTCGCTCGGCGTCTTCGCCCTGCCCATCACTTTCTTTCTGGTCTTTGTTCCCGCGCTGGGCATCCAGGGCTATGCTTTTCCGAGCCAGGGTGTTCGCACAAGCTGGCTGATCGCGCACATCACGGCACTTCTGGCCGCTTACGCCGCGCTCGGTTTCAGCCTGCTGGCCTCGCTGCTCTACCTGGTGCAGGAACGCCGCCTGAAAGCGAAGCACAAATCCACCGACGACTCCTGGTGGATACCGCTGGACTGGCTGCCGCCGCTCGACACCCTGGAGCGCATCGCTCATGCCATGCTGCTGTTCGGGTTTCCGTGCATGACCGTCGGGCTCATTCTGGGCGCCGTTCTGGTGCAGGAGACCTCGCTCGGCGCGGCCTACTTTATCGACCCCAAGGTCATCGCCTCCTACGCCATGTGGGGGCTGTATGTCCTGCTGATCTTTCTGCGTCAGTCTGCCGGACTCCGCGGGCGCAAGGCGGCTTATCTTTCCGGTGCGGTATTAATCGTGATGCTCTGCGTCTGGGCGGCCAACACCGTCAGCCACGTGCACAGGTTCGGTGCCCCATGAGCCAGATCGTTCTCATCGGGATCAACCACAAGACCGCGCCGATCGAACTGCGCGAGCGCATCGCGATCTCCCGCGAAGAACTGCCGGACGCTACCCGCGCTCTCGCGGCCCAACCCGGCGTAAGCGAGTGCATGATCGTTTCCACCTGCAATCGCGTAGAGATTCTGGCGGCGGTGGAATCGCCGGAGACCGACCTTACCGCATTTCTGCACAATCACTTTGGCCTTGATCACGCCCTGCTTGCGCCGCACATCTATCAGCATCGCGATCAGCAGGCCGTCCGCCATCTCTTCCGCGTCGCGGCCAGTCTTGACTCCATGGTTATCGGTGAGCCGCAGATTCTTGGCCAGGTGAAGGAAGCCTTCGCCACCGCGCGCGCCGCCGGCACCGTCTCCGGCCAGCTCGAGCACCTGCTGCAGTCCACCTTCGCCGCAGCCAAGCGAGTTCGCACCGAAACCGCGATTGGATCGAATTCGGTTTCCATCGCATCGGTCGCGGTAGAGCTTGCCCGGAAAATCTTCGGCTCTCTGCAGGGACGCACTGTGTTTCTCGTCGGCGCAGGCAAGATGAGTGAACTCGCAGCCCGCCATCTGGTTCAGCAGGGTGCCGGAGCGATTCTCGTCACCAACCGCACTCTCGAACGCGCCCGCCAGCTCGCCGAGCCCTTCCACGGCCGCGTTATCCCCTTCGAACAGCTCTACGAAACCGCTACCGAAGCCGACATTGTCATCAGCTCCACCGGCGCGCCGCACCCCATCTTCCGCCGCGAGCACGGGCAGCAGTTCATGCATCGCCGTCGCAACCGGCCCATGTTCTTCATCGATATTGCCGTTCCTCGCGACGTCGATCCCGCGATGAACAAGGTCGAAGGCATCTTTGTCTACGACATCGACGATCTGCAGGCCGTTGCTGCGTCGCATATCGCCGAGCGTCAAACGCAGGCCGGAGATGCCGAAGCATTGATCAACGCCGAGGTCGAGCGATTCCACCAGCGCCGCCGCGCGGTCAACGTCGCTCCGGCCATCGTCTCGCTGCAGCACCAGGCCGAGGAGATTCGTCAGAACGAATTGAAGCGCATCCACGCCAAGCTGGGCGTGCTCAGTGCCGAGCAGCTCGCCGCTGTTGAAGCGCTTACCCGCGGGCTCGTCAACAAGTTTCTGCATCCCCCGATGCAGGCGCTCAAGCAGGCAGCGCGCGAAAATGATTCAACCCGCGTAGATGCCCTCTGCGAAGCGTGGTCGCTGCCTTCGGTAGCCGACGCAGGTCCAAAGCCCGTTGAAGTTCAATCGGAACCTTCTCCTTCTACCCAGCCCGATGAAGAGAGCAAAAGTGCGGAGCGCCGCAGCCAAAGCCAACCCAGTGCTGTGGGAGGCAAATGAATCTACGCATCGGCAGTCGTGGCTCGCAACTCGCACTCTGGCAGTCCAATCACATCGCTGCGCTTTTGCGCGCACGCGGTCACTCGGTCGAAATCGAGATCATCAAGACCACCGGCGACCGGCTGCAGGAAGTGACGTTCGCCCAGGTCGGTTCCAAGGGCATGTTCACCAAGGAAATCGAGGAGGCGCTTGCGGAAGGCCGCGTCGATCTGGCCGTGCATTCGCTCAAGGACCTTCCCACGGAACTGCCCGAGCCGTTCACGCTGGCTGCGACGCCGCCACGTGTCGATCCGCGCGATGTCTTGGTCTCGGTGAAATTTCATAGCCTGCACAAGCTGCCCAAGGGCGCGGTGGTGGGCACCAGCAGCCAACGCCGCCGCGCGCAATTGCTCGCTATCCGGCCCGACATCAAGGCCGTCGAATTTCGCGGCAACGTGGACACGCGCTTGCGCAAACTCGCCGAGGGCCAGGTTGACGCTATCCTGCTGGCCGCGGCCGGTCTCGACCGTCTTGAGAAGACGGAGTGGCTGCGCGAACGCCTCGAGCCAAAGGATTTCTGTCCTGCCGCGGGGCAGGGTTCGCTGGGCATCGAGACGCGCAAAGACGATACCAGGATCATGAGCGCGATCGCCTTCCTTGACGATCCGGCGACACGCTTTGCCGTCACGGCCGAACGTGCTGCCCTTGCCGCTCTTGGCGGAGGCTGCCAGGTTCCCATCGGCATCCATTGCCGCGTTGCTCCCCAGGACGAAGCCGGAGAGTGGCAGGAAATCTTCGCCGTCGTTGCCGACCCGGCCAATGGCAAGGCGGTTCGCATCCATCACGAGTCGCGCCGCTCGGAGATCGGGCCGGTAACCCTCGGCCAGCTCGCCGCTGAAATGCTTCTCGAAGCCGGCGCAGGGCCGCTGCTTGACGCCACCGCACAGCCCCCCGCCGGTGCCTCCGCGTAATATTGTTCCTTCAGAGGGCTTGAGCTTTTGGCAGTCGCAGGCCTTTTGAAATGGGAATTCGCCGGAGAGCAGATTGAAAACCGGATTCGAACCCGTTGGTCCCCGCGTGACCGCGCTTTCCCTTGCGGGACGTCGGATCCTCGTGACCCGCGCTGCGCACCAGGCAGGCAAGCTCAGCGAGGCACTGCGCGCCACTGGTGCCGAACCCGTTGAAGTCCCCGTCCTGGAAATCCAGCCGCCCACAAGCTACGCACCGCTTGACACGGCGCTGCGCAGTCTCTTCAGTTACGACTGGCTGATCCTCACAAGTGCCAACACTGTGCGGGTCATCTCGGAGCGCTCTGCAATCCTCAAAATCGCGCTCCGGGAGCACGGACCGCACATCGCGGCCATCGGCCAGGCTACCGCGGAGTCGGCGCAGCACGCTGGACTTCACGTTACCCTTACGCCGGAAAGCTACGTTGCTGAAAGCATGGTTGCAGCGCTCGGCAGTCGGATACATGGCAAACATGTACTGCTCGCCCGCGCCGCCATCGCCCGCGACATTATCCCCGACGCCTTGCGGAAGGCCGGGGCTAACGTCAACGTGGTGGATGCCTATCAGAACGTGATCCCCGCGGCAGCGCCGGACCATTTGCGCGCCGCACTCGGTTCACAAATCGACGCAGCCACATTCACCAGTTCTTCCAGCGCCACACATCTCGCCCAGGTTGCCCGGATAGCTGAGGTCACGTTTCCGTTTCCGGGGGTCAAAGCCATTTCGATCGGCCCCGTCACCAGCGGCACTTTGCGCGAACTGGGATGGGAGCCGGCAGCGGAAGCCAGGCCCCACGACATCAACGGTCTCATTGCGGCAACGGTAAACGCGCTCACCGAGGGCTAAGCGGGGCGCGCCGGAGATTTAAACTTCATGCATGCGTCCGGCGTTCTTTCGCTCCTGCGCGGCCATCGTCTACGCCGCCGCAGCCATCCTTTTCTGCAACGCGCAACAACAGCATACGATGACCTACGCGCCGGGCAAGTCGATCACGCTTGCGTTGCCTCCCTCGCTCGACATCAACATTGCCGCAACAGGACTCAAGCGCGTTCGCTTTTTTGCCAAGGCTCCTGACGGCCGCATCTTTGTCACGGGGATGCACGATCTCTCCGACAACCGCCGCGGCTCCGTCTTCATTCTCGATGGTTGGAACGAGAAGACGCACACCTTCGCGAAAATCACGCACTATCTCGATCATCTTCGCAACCCCAACAACATCGCGTTCTGGACCGACCCCGCAACGCAACAGAGCTGGCTGTACCTTCCGCTCACGGACAGGTTGGTGCGCTACAAATACAACGTCGGCGATAATGCGCCTTCTTCGACGCCCGAGACGTTGATCAAGTTTCCCGATTACGGCCTTAACTACAAGTACGGTGGCTGGCACCTGACGCGTACCGTTGCTGTCGTCAACCTGCACGGAGTGCCCCGCATCTTCGTCTCCGTCGGTTCCTCCTGCAACTACTGCCAGGAGGACGAGGTACTTCGCGCTGCGGTCGTAAGCATGGATCCGGATGGCAAGCATCAGAAGATCGAGGCACAGGGACTGCGTAACGCCGTCGATCTCAAACAAGTTCTCGACATCGATAACCAGGCGGTCTTCGCCACCAACATGGGTGACGACCATCTGGGCGACAAATTACCCGAAGATACCTTCTTTGAGTTGGCAACCGATGCAGCTCCTGCGCCGAATTACGGCTGGCCGACCTGCTACTTCGCCAACGGACAACCGGTCCACGATACGACCGAGCTCCCTTTGCTGCAGGATGCGCGCGAAAACGGCCTCACAGCGCAGAAGCCGAAAGAGGAAGACTCAGTCTACGGCCGGCAGAAGGGTGTTGCGGCCGCAGGCACGAATCTTGCAGCTGGCGGAGGTAGCAAACACCAGCCCGACCCGAATGCCAATCTCGGTAAAGCTCCTGAAGCTCTCAAATCGTGCGACAAGGTGCCAGCGGTCTACGCCACCTTTGCGGCGCACAGCTCGCCCCTCGGTTTTGCATATTTTGGGCCGCAGGATTCCAGTCTCTCCGGCAACTTCCTCGTCGCGCTTCACGGAGCCAGCCGCCCTGACATCGGTACCGGTTACAAGGTCGTGCGCTTTACGCCCGCTGATCGCAAGCCCAGCGACTTTATTACCGGTTTTTTGACCACCCGGAATGGCAAGCCTGTCGTGCACGGCCGTCCCTGCGGAATTCTGCGCCTCGATCGCGACACTTTCCTGCTAAGTGACGACTATCTCGGCGTCATCTACTACGTGACGCCCAGACCACAACCCCCTCAGTGAATCGACCCGGCTTGTCGATCAACAGGAAGGAGATGTCAATACCGGGCTCCGCGAAATCTTTCTCATCTCGTTCATTTCATAGCGCAAAAAATACTTCGCAATTTTGCAGGTTAATTCGCGCAATTTCCTATACTCGTCTCAGTAGCAAACGAGTGATAAGGATGATCAGCAAGCGGCGTGCGCGTTATGAAGTCAAAATGCCGTTTCGCGGCGGATCATCGCACCGCATTCCGGGACTCTTCGCCCCGAAAATAGCGCAAAGAGCCAAAATTGTACCGCTAAGCTTTTATTTATGAAGACTTTGAGACTTAAGTGTAATTAAGAGAACGTTATACGGGATACCCATCCGGCTAAGTCCTTTTCGCTGAGGACTTTCACTAAAACAGCCTTTTAATGCGCAACTGAATGGTTGCGTATTGTTCAGAGCATCACAAGGCCGGTCATCTTCAGCTCTGCCAGGTCTTGTCCTTGGAGTGGCAAAGCTGCTCGAGGTTGCACTTGTCGCACTTGGGATTGCGCGCGATGCACACCTGCCGTCCATGATGAATCACCTGGTGCGAAAAGCGAATCCAGTGATCCTTCGGAATCACCTTCATCAAGTTCTGCTCGACCTTTTCCGCTGTGTCGGATTTAGTCAGGTCAAGCCGATGCGCAATGCGGAAGACGTGCGTATCGACGACTACGCCCTCGGCCTTGCCGTAGCTCACGCCGAGGACCACGTTGGCTGTCTTGCGTGCCGCTCCGGGAACGGTGATCAACTCCGCCAGCGTCTCGGGAACCTTGCCGCCAAACTCGTCAGTGATCTTCTTCGCTGCGCCCTTGATCGACTTGGCTTTGTTGTTGAAGAACCCCGTGGTCCGAATAATTTCGATCAGCTCAGGTATCTCAGCCTTAGCCATCGCCGCCGGGGTAGGGAAGCGCCTGAACAACTCCGGCGTCACCATGTTCACGCGCACATCGGTGCACTGCGCCGAAAGAATCGTAGCCACCAGCAATTCCCACGGCGAAGTGTGCGTGAGCGCGCACACCGCATCGGGATACGCCTCGTCGAGTGCTTTCAGAATGGCGGCAATCCGCTCTGGAGCGAGCGCTTCACGCTGTGATAGCGTCTTTATCGAAATGGGGCGCGGTTCTTTCGGGGCAGATCTGCGTGGGGAAGATACCTTTTTGGCAGCCGCCTTTTTCACCGTCTTCTTTGTAGCCATAGTCGCGAGGATTCCTGCTGATCCATGGTACTAGACGCTTGCAAATCTCGCGGAGCGCATGCCTGCAGATTCTTGCTCTCAATCTTCATTGCGCTGTTTCTCGCCGCCGTCAATGTGCATGGTGCGGTCGCACAGTCCAAGCCTGCTCCCGCCACTGCTGACGAGAATCCTCACTTTGAAGTAGCAGCGATCAAGCCGAGCAGAACTGATAGTCAGGGAGAAAACTGGAGAGGTTCAGCAGATCGGATCCTAATCGGGAATTACACTCTTCGACGACTGATCAGATCGGCATACGGCCTCAAATCCGACTCGCAAATCCTGGGCGGCCCGGATTGGATTGATAAGCAGGCATTCGACATCAGCGCAAAAATCGATGACGCCGAAATCGCGAAGATGAAAACGATGGATCGGCCGGCGAAGCAACGGGAGCGGAATGAAATGCTCCAGTCGCTCCTTGCTGAAAGATTCATGCTCAAGGCGCATCTCGACCACAGAATCTTGCCGGTTTATGCACTGGTCGTAGCCAAGTCCGGAGCAAAGCTGACAGCGACATCGCCGGCGACGGCCGCGAAGGGCAACAATATCACCACCAACAATGGGCGCATGACAGCCAGCGCAATTTCAATGGATTCATTTGCGGACGATCTGGAATACCAGCGGGAGACCGGTGACAGAATGGTACTCAATCGCACCGGGCTCAAAGGGGAGTACGACTTCAAGCTCAACTGGGCTGAGGATAACGGCGATAGCACGCCAGTGGATCCGGCATTGACGAATTTATTTACTGCGTTGCAGGAACAACTTGGCCTGAAGCTTCAATCGGAAAAAGCCGACGTGCAGGTGCTGGTAATCGAGAGCGCAATTAAGCCGACATTCGATTGAAGATCGATTGAGCTCGTGCGAAAGTTTCTCAAATTCTTCCAGCCAGCCACCCGTCCAGCTTTTCAATCGGCAGCCGCACCCCAAGGTAGAACTGCCCGAAGAGCGCGTACACTGCGCTCACTTCATCGAAGCGCATTTCGTAGATCAGTTTTTTGAAAACGACCGGATCGTCGGCGAAGAGATCGACGCCCCACTCCCAGTCATCCATCCCGATCGATCCCGAGATGATCTGCTTCACCACATCGGCGTAGCGGCGGCCGATCATGCCGTGTTCGTGCATCATGCGCTGACGCTCGGTAAACGGCACCGTGTACCAGTTCACCTGCTCGCCGCGTTTACGGTCCATGGGATAAAAGCAGAGGTACTTCGCCTCCGGAATGGAAGGGAAGAGCCGCGGCTTCATCGCCTCCGCTCCGCGCCTGAGCGATGCCTCAACCTCGGCATTCCATTCCGGCGTGTGGTTGTCGAATCCCTTGGCCGAGGCCGCTTCATAGGTCTTGCGGCTCGACTCGTACAGCCCGAGTTCCACAACCGAAACGTAGGAGTGTGTCGGGATAAGAAAGTCAGAAAACGCCGTCTGCGCCAGTTCCAGTTCCACCTGGTTCAGCGCCTCAAAGGAGTCGCGAAAGTGAACGAGAATCAGATCGCCCTTATGCCCCAGCTCCGAGAAGAGTCCCGTCTGCACCTTTCCATCGCTCGGAGCGTTCCAGCCGCTGCAGCGCCGCCGTAAACTCGGCAACCATCTTCGTACGTTCGCCGTCCGCGCACGCCCTCCACGGCCTTCCAGTCAAAGCGAAAGAACTGATGCAACAGCGCAGACCCTTCAAGGGTAAGCGGAACAGGGGGAAACTCAGCCAACGGAAGCACCTCGTGCGTGCGTTGAAATCAACTCAATCGTAGCAGGCTGGCTTCGTGCTGAGAGCAGGGCCTTCAGCCCCTGAAAAGCGGCGCGCGAGAACAGAACCACCTGCCTCGAACCTATATACTGAAACAAGCCCATGACTGAACGCATTTTGCCCTTCTTGATTCACTTCGTCACCCAGGTCATCGGCTCATTGGGATATGCAGGCATTGCCGCATTGATGGGCATCGAATCCGCCTGTATTCCGCTCCCCAGCGAAATCATCATGCCTTTTGCCGGCTACCTGGTCTACACGGGCCGCTTCAACCTGTTGTGGGCCGCCACCGCCGGCGCCATTGGCTGCAACATCGGGTCGGTTATCGCCTACTGGGTCGGAGCTGCAGGCGGGCGTCCGCTGGTGATGCGGTACGGCCGGTGGGTGCTGATGAGCCATCACGATCTCGACCGGATGACGCACTTCTTTGAGAAGTACGGCACGATCACCGTGCTTCTGGGCCGGCTGCTGCCGGTGGTCAGAACCTTCATTGCATTTCCCGCAGGCGTAGCCAGAATGCCCCAGCTGCGGTTCCATCTCTACACCTTTATCGGCTCGTGGCCCTGGTGTTTTGGCCTTGCCTACGTCGGCATGAAGCTTGGCGAGAAGTGGCACACCGACCCAAGATTTGAACAGGCTTTTCATCGCTTTCACCTGGTGGTCGAGTTGGGGCTTCTCGCCGCCATCCTCTGGTTTGTATGGACACACATCAACCGCTTCCGCCAAGCCAGCGAGGCGTGATGCGCTACGGAGGAACGTCCGCAGCCAGCGGGAGTACACTGTTGCGTCTGCGTGAATTGAAATTTTCGGATTCGTAAAGCAATCAAAGGAAGGTTAGGAAGAGACGAGATGAGCACTACAGAACAAAGCGGCCAAAAGACCGCAAAGCCCGAGCCCGCAAAGGGAAAGCTTGGAGTCATGGTCGTTGGGCTCGGCGCCGTGGCCACCACCATGATTGCCGGCGTTGAAGCAATCCGCCGCGGCCTTGCCAAACCCATCGGCTCGCTTACCCAGATGGGCACCATCCGCCTCGGCAAACGCACCGACAACAAGTCGCCACTGCTGAAAGAATTCGTCCCGCTTGCGGATATCGAACGACATCGTCTTCACCGGCTGGGACATCTTCGAAGACAACGTCTACGAGAGCGCGGCGCATGCCAAGGTTCTCGACAAGGACCTGCTCCAGCAACTCAAGTCGTATCTCGAGACCATCAAGCCGCTGCCCGCAGTGTTCGACCAGTACTACGTGAAGCGGCTGCACGGTACGCACGTGAAGAAGGGCAAGAACAAGAGGGATCTTGCCGAACAGGTGCGTGCCGATATCCAGGCCTTCAGGAAGACCGTCGATCGCGTTGTCATGATCTGGTGCGGATCAACGGAAATCTTCCTCGAACCATCTGCGGTTCATCAATCCATCGAAGCGTTCGAAAAGGGTCTCGAATCGAACGATCCCGGCATCGCTCCTTCGCAGATCTACGCCTACGCCGCGCTCAGCGAAGGCGTACCTTTCGCCAACGGAGCGCCGAATCTCACCGTCGACGTGCCCGCCATGATCGAGCTGTCGAAGAAGAACGCGGCCCCGATCTGCGGCAAGGACTTCAAGACCGGCCAGACCTTCATGAAGACCGTCCTGGCGCCCGCCTTCAAGGCGCGCCTGCTCGGCGTTTCGGGCTGGTACTCCACGAACATCCTCGGCAACCGCGACGGCGAAGTGCTCGACGATCCCGAGTCGTTCAAGACCAAGGAAGAATCCAAGCTCGGCTCGCTCGAATACATATTCCAGCCCGAGCTCTATCCCGACCTCTACAAGAACATCTTCCACAAGGTCCGCATCAACTACTACCCGCCGCGCGGCGACAACAAGGAAGGCTGGGACAACATCGACATCTTCGGATGGCTTGGCTATCCCATGCAGATCAAGGTCGACTTCCTCTGCCGCGACTCGATCCTTGCCGCGCCCATTGCGCTCGACCTGGTGCTGTTCCTCGATCTCGCCAAGCGCACGCCGTCGCTCAAGTCCATCGGAATCCAGGAGTGGCTCAGCTTCTATCTCAAGTCGCCCCAGACGCGCGAAGGGCTGTATCCGGAGCACGACCTCTTCATTCAGTCGATGAAGCTGAAGAACACCCTGCGGCACATCATGGGCGCCGACCTGATCACGCACCTCGGCCTCGAGTACTACGACTGACCCACTCACGGATCGCCCAGAGGGCTCCCGCACGTCCGAAGGGCGTTCTGTACCAATGTGGATTGGGGGATACGGCAAGACCGGAAGCAATGCACTGTGCATCCGAGGGGATAGTGCATGTTCGGTCCTCAATCCAACCTTCTGATTCCAGCCGTGATTTGTCCAACGCAGCGCCGCCCCGTAGAATCACTATGAGCAGCTTGCGGGGCAGGAGGATCGTTCGTGTCCCAGCCGCTGCCAACTACCGATGAGCGAACAACCATCAGGTTCCACCACCGTCCCGCAGCCGGTTTCACCTGCGTGGAAGAGAATTGAGACGGCTCGCCATCCCCAGCGGCCTTATCCCATGGACTTTATCGAGCGAATCTTCACGGATTTCAGCGAGATTCACGGGGATCGCGCTTTTGGCGACGACGCCGCGGTAGCCTGCGGCATGGCGCGCCTCGGCGGCGACGAAGTGCTGGTGATCGCCAACCGCAAAGGCGGCTCGACCAAGGAGCGCGTCAAGCGCAACTTCGGCATGCCGCATCCCGAGGGCTATCGCAAGGCGCTGCGCTGCATGAGAATTGCGGAGAAGTTCAACCGCCCGGTCATCAGCCTGATTGATCTTCCCGGCGCATATCCCGGACTTGGCGCGGAAGAGCGCGGGCAGGCCGAAGCCATCGCCCGCAACATTCGCGAAATGGCGCGGCTGCGCGTCCCCACTATCTCCATCATCAGCGGTGAAGGCGGATCCGGCGGTGCATTGGCACTTGCCGTCAGCGATCGCGTGCTTATTCTCGAAAACGCACTCTACTTCGTCATTACACCGGAGTCCTGCGCGGCCATCATGTGGCGCGACGCGTCGCACAAGCAACAAGCCGCCGAAGCCATGCGCATCTCGGCGCCTGAAGTAGCTGCGCTTGGCTGCGTGGACGAGATCATCAGCGAACCACCCGGCGGCGCGCATACCGATCACCCCGTGGGAGCCGGACTGGTGGGCGCTGCGATCCAGAAGCATCTCGCCGAGTTGAAAGCCGTACCCGTCGATGCGCTTATCGCGGCCCGGCAACAGAAGTTCCGCAATATCGCCCAGTGCTATACAGAAAGTTAGTGCGCGTGCCGTTTCGAAATCCGATCGAGCACGACCGCCGCCAATTCCCAATGTCCGCCGTCCACACATTCGCGCTAGTTGATGGGAGATGGCGATGAGTGCGCCTGTGCGCGGCGGCAGGATGCGCGCCTATCTCGAATTCGTCGCCGCCGTCCTCTACTTCTTCGCGGCGCGTTCCTTCGCCCGAGGCCTGGCTATACGCATTCATCACGATGCCTGGGAACCGCTGCTTGAACAATTTCTATTCGCCGCGCTTCTCATCCTGGGTTACGCGGCTTTCGGCTCCCTCTTCGATCGGCAAGCGAACTCCATCGCTGCACAGGGCCTGCCCCTTCGTTCCGGTTGGACCCGTGAAGCCGGCGTTGGCATGGCCGTTGGCTGGGGCGCGGTTATCGTCTGCGTTCTCGCCATGGTCGTCATCGGAGGCATCGCCGTCGTCGTCAACACCGAGCCCTCCGCGTGGCCGTGGCTGATTGCGGACGCCGCCTACTTCGCGCTGCTCGCGCTTGGCGAAGAGGTAGCCTTTCGCGGTTATGGGTTTCAGCGTTTTGCCGCCGTCGTCGGTTCGTCGGGCGCGGCGTTTGGCTTTGCCCTGTTTTATGCGATCGTCCACGCCTTGCAGCCCGGGTCCACGAATGCCAGCATCGCCGTCTCCGTCGTTTTCAGCTTTCTGCTCACCACGGCTTATCTGCGTACCCGCGCTCTTTGGCTGAGCTGGGGTCTCAACTTTGCCTGGAAGGCTTCGCAGGCCCTCATCTTCGGCCTGACGGTCAGTGGCGTAAGCAGCCACTCTCCGATCATTGAGGGAAATCCGATGGGGCCGTTCTGGCTTACCGGCGGCGGCTTTGGCCTCGATGCAAGCTGGTTCGCCTGCCTTGTCCTTCTCGCCGCGTTTCCGGTGGTTCACCGGCTGACGCGCGATCTCGATTTTCGCTACAACGCGCCTGTCATCGTTCCCGGGGGAATTCCGGTCGATCTTGATGCGGCTGCCCGCCGCCAGCACGAAACGGCCATGGGTCCTGCCGCTGAGCCGCCGACGCCCTCCCTGGTTCAGATTCTTCCGGTCGCGGCGCCACCCGCGCCCGTCCAGCCTGCATCAGAAACTGCAGCAGCCGGCCCGAAGATCCTCGCTGAACCCGCCCGGCTCATTGGGCTAGCGTTCCGGTTCGAACCTTCGAGTTGACCTTTGTGGTTGATTAGAACTACTGTTGGCTCATCGCCGCGCGCGGCCATGGGAGGACGCCCATGATCAGGCCATTACTCGACATTCCCCTCTTTCGACGTTACCTCCCGGCCCTTCTACAGGAGTTTGCCGTCAAGGCATGGCGGGCGCCTGTGCGCTCGCGCTGGCCTTCGGCGGCGCACTTGCAGCGGCGCAAGCCATCACGATTGATACGCATAGCGGAGCGAACAAGGGGGACGGAACCGGTACGGTCGACCGGCGCTACGCCCAGATCAAGCCCACCAATGTTCCCCTCACTCAGTCTGAACTCGACGCGAAAACCCGGAGCGAGCTCATCCGCGTGCTGCAGGCGGAGCAGGGATTTGCCATGCGCCCCTTTCCCATGGGGCACAAGGGCCTGAAGCTGGAGGCAAACGGCAAGATGACCCCGGCCGGCGAATCCTACCTCGATATGGTGACGGAATTCGGAATCTGCGCCAAGCCGGGGGACCGTCTGGTGCTCACCGACATCAAGTTTGACCACAACAAAATCATCTTCGAGCTGAACGGCGGCCCCGACCTGAAACATCGTTTTCTGCGCCACGTCCAGCTCGGCGGCGGCGGTTCGATGAATCCTGTTGTGCAGGACGACGGCAACCCCGCCACTGGCGCCCGTCTCACGCTGGAATTCAAAGGCCACATCCCCGAACTGACCGGTACCCAGGTTGAAGCGCTTCTCGCGCCCCTTATCTCCTTCGGCGTCAAGACGCCCATCGAGGCATTCACAGACACGCTTCCGCCCAAGCTCAAGAGCGCAATTCTGGATCACAACGTAATGGTCGGCATGACCACCGACATGGTGCTCTTTGCCATGGGCCAGCCCGAACGCAAGGTACGCGAAATCGAAGGACAGATGCCCTTCGAAGAGTGGATCTACGGCGCGCCACCCAAGCCCGTCCAATTTGTCCGCATCAACGGCAATCGCGTCATCCGCGTCGAAATTGCCAAGGTTGGCGAAGCCCCCGTCATCTTCGACAAGGATGAAGTCGAAGGGCTGATGCGCACCGACGGCTCGCCCCTGGTCGCTTCCGAAGCGCCGGCCACCCGCACGGTCAAGATGGGCGACGTCCAGCGCGATCCTGACACGCAGGCTCCAGCGCCTCCGCCAACGCTGACGGCACCGGGAGAGAAGCTGCCCGACTACGCTGGGCAAAATCAGCCAGGCGCAATGAAGCCGGTCCAGTTTCCGACGCAGAAGCCGGATGACTATCCCGACGTGGAAGCGGCCCGGCGTGCCGATCAGGCCAAGGCGGCCGAGGAAGCCGACAAGGCGAAGGATGCACCGCAGGACGCGAAGCCGGACGCCTCCAAGACCAAGCCTCCGGATGGCAGCACGGCACACCGCCCGCGAGCGGCCAGGGAAGCAGTTCGTCGTCCACGCCGTCTGCTGCGCCGGCGCCTCCGCCGGCCGATGCAGCCCAGCCGCACTGAGTCCTGATGTAAACTGAGAGGCAGCGAGTCCGGCTGCCTCCCGCAAACAATTGCAAGCAGGGGTGAGTTCATCGACCGCGCCGTTGAAGCCGCGTGCAGCAATTTCGCGCGTGTGTGCAGAGACAATCTTCAAAGGAGAAACACCCGACAATGGCCAAAATTGCCAAAACAGGCGACCGCAAGAAATCAATGGACACGACGAAGTCCACCGACTGCCCCAAGTGCAGCAAACCGACGCGCATCGTCAAGCGCGTGAAGGACCGCGAGCGCGGCGTACCCGGCGGAGTCTATATCTCCTGCTCAGCGTGCGATTTCTACGAGAAACTTTAAGTCCTAAAGCAAGTCTCAGTTCATGGGAAAGCCCGGCAAATCGCCGGGCTTTTCATTTGCAGCCCGTAATCATGTAACTCCAATAAGTTGCCCCAGAGATCTCAGTCATTCCGACCGACAACGGTATGTGGCATGGAACCTGCAGCTGTTCTACAGTCGCGAAGAGACCAATCCAGGTGAGCCGCCGGCTGCGAGATGCGCTTAGAGCGCCTCCGCCATCTCCTCCAGAATCGCCGTCGCCGCTTCTGCCGGATTTGGTGCCTGCGTGATTGGCCGTCCGACAACCAGGTAGCTGGCGCCCAGCCGCAGATGCCTCCGCAGGCCCGGCAACGCGCTTCTGATCGCCGATCGCCGCTCCCGCAGGTCGAATCCCGGGAATGACCAACACCCCCTCAGGCCCGGTGAGCGATCGCACCGCAGCAACCTCCTGCGGCGAGCAGACAAATCCGCGAATTCCTGCGCCAATTCCCATCTTCGCCAGCACTTCAACTTGCCGCGATGGCGGCCGATCGACGCCCGTTGCCTGCAACTGCCCGGCATCCATGCTGGTCAGCACCGTTACCGCCAGCAGTTCCGGCGGATGCGCGATCCCGGCAAGCGCAGCCTTTGCCGCAGCCAGCATGGCCGGGCCGCCGCCTGCATGTACGGTCAGCATGCGCACGCCAAGCCCTGCCGCCGAGCGAACCGCCCCGGCAACCGTGTTGGGAATATCGTGCAGCTTCAGATCGAGAAACACGTTGTGTCCGCGCGCGACGATTGGTTCCAGCACCGCAGGACCTGCCGCAATAAACAACTCAAGCCCCACCTTGAACCACGTGCATGTTCCTTCAAGCTCCGCGACCAGGCGCATAGCCGACCGCGTGATCGGGAACATCGAGCGCGACAATCAGGCGTTGGCGGGCAAGCTGAATTGGGTCGGTCATGACGGATTCGGCGACCTCGGCGGGGACGGCAGCGGTCTCGGAATGGGACATACCTCAATCGTACCCCGGTTCCATCTTCGTGCGATCAGTGTCCCGGCGGCAATTTTCGAAGCGAGAATCCTCAGGCGGAAACGGTGCACTTGATCGCGGTTCAAAGCCCGATCGTGAAGTGGCTCGCATCACACTGAGAAATCTATCTACGCATCGCATAAGTCCTTCAGTTGTGACAACTATCACTGCCAGCGTCTGCGCAAAGAGAGTCTCCTCGAAGTGCAATCCCCGTCAGAGTTTTCCGAACAAGCGGAGAAATCCGCTGCGGGGAAGCCATGTGCGCAAATGCAACTGCAAGCGCACCATGGAGGAAGATACGGCCGCATGACCAAAGCCGCACGCATTGTTTCGTTCTTGATTGCTATAGTTGTCGGTCCAGCCGAGTGGTCCTCGGCTTGTTCCAGGCACCTTCGACGGCGCTGGGCCGTCACCTTCGGCCTCCTTGCGCTCTTCGTGCTCGCTGTGCCGCACCGACTAGCCGCCCAAGCGGATTGCCTGGCTTGCCACGGCGACAAGACGATGCAGGACGCAGCCGGCCACAGCATCGCCGTCGATGGCGACAAGTTCAGTGCCAGCATGCATGGAAGCCTGCAATGCAACAACTGCCACGCCGACATCAAGCAGTACCCGCATCCCGATCAAATCGCCAAGGTCGACTGCAAAACCTGCCACGCCGACGAAGCCTCAAAGCTCACCGGGAGCGTGCACTCGTCTTCAAAGGAACATCCCTGCACCAGCTGCCACGGCAATGCGCATGAGATCTTTCCCAAGACCGACGCCCGCTCCGCCGTTTACCCGCTCAACGTGCCCAAGACCTGCGGCCAGTGTCACAGCGACGGCGCCATGGCCAGCAAGAAGGGTCTGGCCAGCGTCTATACGCATTACATGGATTCGATCCACGGCTTCGCGCTCAGCAAGGAAGGCCTGCTGGTTGCAGCGAACTGCCAGAGCTGCCATGGATCACACGGCATCCTGAGTCACAACGATCCCAGCCAGTCCGACCTACAAGGCGAACATCCCCAAGACCTGCGGCACCTGCCACGCCAAAATCAACGACGACTACCAGGGCGGCGCCCACGGCCACGCTGTGGCTTCGGGCAAACTGAAGGCCCCTGTCTGCACCGATTGCCACACCGCGCACACCATCCTGCAGCCGACAGAATCCGCATTCCGCATGCAGTCCACGCCGATCTGCGGCTCCTGCCACAAGGAAAAGCTCTCCACCTATCGCGATACGTTTCACTCGCAGCTCGGTTCGCTCGGCGGCTACGTGGAAACGGCGCGCTGCTGGGATTGCCACGGTGCACACGAGATCTATCCCGCATCGGATCCGCGCTCGCCCGTCAACAAAGCCAACCTGGTAAAGACGTGCGGTCGCTGCCACAGCCGGCGCAAACCTGAGCTTCGTGCAGTACCAGCCGCACGCCAATGCGCATGACCGGCACCTTAACCCGGCTCTCTATTTCGTGCGCCTCTTCATGAACCTGCTGCTGGTCAGCGTTCTTACATTCTTCGTGATTCATACCATTCTGTGGCTGATTCGTTCCCGATTCGACCAGGTCAGGAGAAAGTCGGCAAATGGAGGCAAAGATGCCTGAACTTGAACTGGCGCCCGCTGAAGTGCAGGCGCAAACTCCGGCCACGGGCCGCTTTTTCAACCGATTCACGCGCGAGCAGCGCTACCTGCATGCCGTGCTGTTCAGCACGTTCCTCGGTCTCGCCGGAACCGGACTGCCCCTGCGCTTCAGCGAGAGCCTCTGGGCGCGCGGATTGGCCGGCGCTGTCGGCGGCTTCGGAGCCATCCTCTTTTTTCACAAGTTCTGCGCGCTGGTGCTCACCGTCGCGTTTCTGATCCATGTCAAAGAGATCTTCACCCGCGGCCTCGTCCGCCGCGAAAAGGGAATCTTCTGGGGCGCGACTTCGATGGTCGCCAACTGGAAAGATGCAAAGGACATGTTCAACCACATGCGCTGGATGCTCGGCCTCGGCCCCAAGCCGCAATTCGAGCGCTACGCCTACTGGGAAAAGTTCGATTACTGGGCGGTGTTCTGGGGAATGATCGTGATCGGCTTCTCCGGTTACGCCATGTGGTTCGCGCCGTTCTTTGCGCGCTTCCTCCCCGGCTGGGCGCTCAACGCAGCTCTCGTCATTCACAGCGAAGAAGGCCTGCTCGCCATTCTCTTTATCTTTTCGATTCACTTCGTCAACACGCACCTGCGCCCCGACAGCTTCCCAATGGACATGGTGATCTTCACGGGCGTCGAGAGCGAAGAAGAATTCAAGCACAAGCGTCCGCAGGAATACGCACGCATGGTGCGTGAAGGCAAACTGGAACAGCGCCTCGGCACTGCGCCCGCACCCTGGTTCGTCAACGGCTCCAGGATCGTCGGCTTTACAGCCATCTTTATAGGCCTCACCCTGTTGGTTCTGACCCTGACCGCGTATTTCAAGTAAGAACGGGAAAGCAATCACACAAAGTTGGAAACAGGGCATGACATCCGTCGTGCCCTCACCATCGCGTCGAAAATATTCTGCTGTGATGCGTTTCGCATCGACCTGTGATTCCTATCACGGCGCTCACATCGCCGTGAGCGTCTCCTCGATAGCGTGAAAGTTTCCAGCAGAATCCTGCTCTGTACGCTCGCATTCTTTCTGCTGGGCTCGGCCATCCCCACTCGCGCCCAACACAAGCTGAAAGATGAAGACTGCCTCACCTGCCACGGTGATTCGACGCTCACCACCGACGTCAACGGCAAAGTCGGTCTCGCTGTTCGTCGACGCCAAAAAGCTCAAGCACTCCATCCACAGCTCGATGAAGCTGGCCTGCGTGGACTGCCACAAGGATGTGAAGAGCCTGGCCCACGAGACGCCGCCTCAAAAGGTTCTCTGCACCGATTGCCATGCTGACGCGAAGGATGCCTACGCGCACAGCACGCACGCAAAGATCACCGCTGCCGGCAAAACCGCGGCCAATTGCCAGGACTGTCACGGGAACGCGCACCAGGTGTTGGCCGGCGGAGATCCTGATTCCCCGGTCAATCACGCCAACATTCCCTATACCTGCGGACGCTGCCATGGTCAGAAGTTCCTGATGGAATCCAACGGGGAAACCACGCAGCCCTTCCTCTCATACCAGGACAGCGTCCACGGTCGTGCCACCGAAAAAGGTTCCACCAAGGCTGCCGTCTGTACTGACTGCCATGGCGCGCACGCGATCAGCCCCGCGAACGACGCCAAGTCGCCAATCTCGAAATTCAACGTCCCCGCCACCTGCGGCAAGTGCCATGCCGAGATCACGCAGACCTTCAATCAAAGCATTCATGGGCAGGCCATCGCGCGGGGCAACAATCTTTCGCCCGTCTGCACCGATTGCCACGGCATTCATTCCATCAAGGCGCATAACGACCCCAATTCGCCCGTGTCCGAGCAGAATCTTTCGCGCGACACTTGCGCCCGATGCCACGAAGGGCGTGCGTCTCTCCAGCGAATTCGGCGTTCCGGGCAATCGCGTCTCCACGTACATGGACAGCTACCACGGCCTCGCGGCAGAAGGCGGCTCGCTGGTCGCTGCAAATTGTTCAAGCTGCCACGGCGTCCACAACATTCTGCCCTCGAGTGATCCGCACTCCACCATCAACAAAGGCAACCTCGACGCCACCTGCGGCAAGTGTCACAAGGGTGCTACCCAGAAGTTCACCCTGACACCCGTGCACATGGCCGACGGCGTGCATCCCAAAGACATCGGCTCGGTCATCACGCGCTGGGTGCGCATCCTCTACATCGTTCTCATCCTCGCCGTCATCGGCGCCATGTTCCTGCACAACCTCATCATCTGGCGCAGCAAGGCCGCCGCGCGTCGACACATGCAGAACCCCATGATGCAGCGCATGACCACCAACCAGCGCTGGCAGCATCTCATTCTTCTCAGCAGCTTCATCATCCTGGTCATTACCGGCTTTGCGCTCAAGTTTCCGGATTCCTGGTTTGCTGAAGTGCTCGGCATGGGCGAACACCTGCGGAGCATCGTTCATCGCATTGCTGGAGTGGTACTCATCGCCGCCGGCTTCTACCACGTCTTTTATCTCTCCATCGCGCGGGAAGGGCGCCGCCTACTTGCGCGACATCGCACCGCGCCCGAAGGACGGCAAGGATGCCCTTGGCGCGATGCTTTACTACCTCGGCCTGAGCAAGAAGAAACCGCAATTCGGCCGCTTCACCTATGGCGAAAAGGCGGAGTACTGGGCGCTCGTATGGGGCACCGGCCTCATGGGCGTCACCGGCATCATGATGTGGGCCAAGGTGTGGGTTGGCAACCTGCTGGCGCGCTGGTGGGTCGATGTGGCCACCGCGGTGCACTTCTACGAAGCGATTCTCGCCACGCTGGCAATCGTGGTGTGGCACTTCTACCAGGTCTTCTTCGATCCCGATGTTTACCCGATGAACTGGGCGTGGTGGGACGGCAAGATGCCGGTAGAGCACTATCGCGAAGAGCATGCGCTCGACACGGAATCGCTGCCCGGCGCAGACTCGTTCGACGCATCGCACGGAAGTGATTCGGAGTCACCGAGGCACTGAGAATGTCTCGTGACTTGCTCGGCGTGGAAGGTGGACTGTCTCAACGGACCGGGTTTTCACGCGCAACATGTGATCGCACAAGAACTGCATGTCGCAGCCCCGGTTTCGTAACTGGGCGGTACCAAATCAGTCAGCATCCACGTTGCTGTTCAATCATGGAGTTCTGAATTATCTCGTTGATATTGGCCGTATTCTGCATCGAAGTATCGTATGTCGGAAGACGGTGCAGAGTTACCGATAACGTCATCAGAAGAGCCTGTATGGGCTCCGGATGCCTACGCATGCTACCAGGGCGTCGTTCGCGGGCTGCTCGGGGCCGGCGTCCCCTTCGCGGTCAGCGGAGGCTTCGCCTTTCACCACCACACCGGGATCTGGCGCACCACCAAAGACCTCGACCTCGTGATGCCGCCAGATGCTGTTCCCCGGGCCTTCGAGGTCCTCGTGCAAGAGGGCTTTGAGACCTACGTGCAGGATCCCGTCTGGCTCGCCAAGGCGCGTCGCGGTGAATATTTTGTCGACCTCATCACCGGCGTCGGCAACGCGACTCTCACCGTCGAGCAATCGTGGATCGATCGCGCGCAGGAAGACGAGGTCCTCGGCATCCGCTGCAAGATTCTTCCGGCGGAAGAAATGATTGCCTCCAAGCTCTTCGTCACGCGTCGAGAACGGTTTGACGGCGCCGACATCGCACACTTGCTCAAAGCCTGCGCCCGCACGCTGGACTGGGACCGCCTCAGAAAGCTGACCGATCCGCACTGGCAGATGCTTTTTGGAGAGCTCGTTCTGTTCGCATACATCTATCCGGCATACACCGGCGACATTCCGCAATCCATTTGGCGCGAGTTTACTCGAACGCTTCCAGAAGTCCGTCACCGCCCCCCAGACCAACCAGCCTTTCCGCGGTACCCTCATCGATCCCCGGATGTTTGCGATCGATGTGAATGAGTGGGGAGAGCGCGACCTTTACCGCGAACTCTGCGAGAATTACCCCCATCCACTGCAGGAGATCAACACAACCAGGAGCAAGGAATGAGGCTGGCAGCAGTTGCCGACATCCACCTCGTCGCAGAAAACCACGAGCGGGATGTCCACCAGTTCTCGCCGGTCAACGATCTGGCCGACGTCGCTGGTCATCGCCGGCGACTTTACAAACCACGGCATGCCGGAAGAGATGCGCGCTGTTCTTGGCGTGCTCGAACACATTCGCATTCCCATCGTCGCGGTCCTCGGCAATCATGATCACGAGAGCGGTCACCAGGACGAACTTGCCGGGATGCTCCGTGTTGCCGGTGTCCATCTGCTCGACGGGCATTGTCACGAAATCGACGGCATCGGATTCGCGGGCACGAAGGGTTTCTGCGGCGGTTTCGCGCCCTACGAATTGATGCCGTTCGGCGAGCAGGGAATCAAGACCTTCGTCGAGATTGCAGAACGCGAGGCCATCAAGCTTGACTACGGCCTCGCGCAGATACAGGCACAAAAGAAAGTCGCCATCACCCACTACGCGCCCATCAAGGAAACCATTGCCGGTGAGCCCGAACCCATCTTCGCGTTTCTGGGGAGTTCCCGCCTCGAGCGCGCGCTTGAGACACACAGGCCCGTGCTGGCCCTTCACGGACACGCGCACAAAGGGACATTCTCCGCTGAAACGAAATCAGGAATCCGTGTCTGCAATGTCGCGCTGCCCATCTTGCGTCAGCGCGGAGAAGGACATCCCTTTGCGCTTTTCAATCTCTGAGGATTTTCGAATTTCTGTTTCGCTGCGGTCGAAGTGAGTCGAAGGAAAGCCGGGGCACTAGCGCGATCCGGCAGGAACCTCGAAATCCAACCCGCGTGCGCGATTTGCCTGCTCGGTTGCGGCAACGTCGATTTGATCCAGCGGAATTTGCTCGTAGTGCTGTTGATCGAGATCGGTCAGGGCACGGCTATTCACCATGTAGTTCTGCATCGTCTCGGAAGCGCGGCCGTTCTTGAAGATCACGGTGAGAGGTTGCAGGGGTGGCGCTGCAGATGTGGCAGTCGATCCCGCATAGCAGACGGTCGCAGCCGGTGAAGATTGTTGCCATGTGTTAACGGGTTCCTGCGGCTGGCTCCGGAGCATCGCCATAGCCCGGGTAGGGAGCTAGATCCGCATAACCTTGATTCGCCGCCAGCCCCATACCAGACCCATAGTCAGAGTCGCCGGAATCTCCCCAGTCGTAAAATCCCGGATCGATCACAAAGGGGATACGGGTACCCACCCCATCCCGGATAACCATAGCCATATGTCCCGGCGATCCATGGTCCGCGTCTGCGGCCGCGGTCCCAGCACGTCCGGAACGATCCCCGTAGGCTGGGCGATACAGAGGCCGACGGGCTGCGAGTCCCGATCCGCGATAGGGAACTCGTGTTCCTGCAAACCCTGGCGCGCGCAAACGTCCAAATGCTGGTCCCGCAAAGCGGCTTTGTCCTGAGAAAGGCGCAGGCCGCGAAACTGCCGCGCCCACCTGCGAAACCGGAGTGCCCGGCAAAATCCTGCGTGACCGGAAAAGCCGGCGTGACCGCCAGACCCAGCATGCCCTGAGAATCCGCCTCGCGCTCCGCCATGCTGCGCATACATTGGCAATGCCAGCGCAACGCGCCACTACGGCAACTGCAGCCCTGAGCTTCATGCTCACTATTCTATGCCCGATTCGGTTTGCGCGCGCAGGCTTAAAAATCTCGCAGGGGAGCGATGCCCAAAGTCCTGTCTGATCATACCCGCCAGTCATCCGCGCGCCAGCTCTTGATCCGTTCCTTGATCTGCTTGCGATTGAGATTGTGTTCAAGCGCTTGCTTGGCCAGTTCCACCACTTCGTCATCCGCGGCAAAGCGCAGCGCGATTAACTGGCTTTCAGTGAGACGGTAAATCTGCGCGTGCCATTGTTGCGGAGCCAGCGCTTGCAACCGCAGACGCTCCTCCAGCCGGATGACCCGGTCCTGCACCTTCAGCGGATACGTGCGCAGCTTGAAAATCGGCACGATCACAGCCAGCGACAGCACGAGGTACCACCCCGAAGAGAGGCTCGGTTGCCGGTGCAGGTGGAAACCCGCATACACCAGGTTCAGCAAGTACAGCGCGAAAATGAAAAAGTGATAGAAGGGGTCGAATCGAGCGTGATTCTTCAGGCTCTGCGTCTCACTCATGCGTGGCCACAATTTCTTTCAGGCCGGAGTTGGCTGTCGCTGCGGAAGGCATCTCCGCTCTGCCGCTGACAGCAGCGGCGCTGTGGACCTGGACACTGGCGCTGAGGGGATTCTCGGCGGATATGCCGGAAGATGTCAACGCTTCAAGATTGTCGGGCGACAGCTTCGCCAGGTCTTTCGGAATGAGATGATATCGCCCGCGCACAACATAATCGACAAACAGCCCGCCGGCAAGGTAGGGATTCACGATCGCAATCGGCACCGCATACGCAGTCGTAATCAGCGACTCCGAAATGCTCTTGTTTGACCGGCTCATCCGGCGATACCCGGGAATCTGCGGGATTTCAAAGATCTCCAGGTGAATCTCGGGATGCTTGCGCGCGTAACGCTCCAGCTTGTACGTGATCTGTTTGGGCGTGGTCATCCCCGCATCGGGAAAGATGCTGCGCCGGAACGTCCGTGGAAAATACTCGTTCAGCACCACGCGCGAAAAGTCGGAGCAGTTGTTAAACAGCAGCTGAAAATCCGAGTCGTTTTTGGCGCTGTTCATCCGTGCGATAAATGCATCGTCCTGCGCTTCTGTCGTATCGAAGCGGAAGGCATACATGCGCCTCTCGTAGGACACCCCAATCAGTTCCGTCCAGCCGCCGTGCCAGAAGCCGCCCTTGGAGACCTTCTCGCCCAGGCCGAGCAGATGCGCCTCGTGATACTCATCGCGCAGCCGATTCACCGTTGCGCGATCCACATGCACTGGAACTTTGGAGATGTCTTCAGTGGAATAGAGGTAAGGAATCAGCGGAATCGCCACCCAGTCATAATCGTTCACATCGCTATAGCGAGAAATCACCACGCCCATCTCGCCCGGCTGGCAGCGGCGCAGTTTGGTCGGCGTCTCGGCGCAGATGTGCGCAAAATAGATCGCCGTATGCCCGGTCGGGTTGACGGTCCCGAAGAAGCCGTACGGCTCCTCCATCAACAATGCGGCCTGTGCGGGACAGCGGGCCGAAAACAATAGCTGAAATGCAAAGGCCACGAGAATAAATGCAAATGTGCGTGGGGTGCGCAACGTGGGCATTTTGACTCCTGGTCGGGTTCGTATTCCTTTCAAGTATGTCTAAATCCGCGAAAAAATGAAGTGACGTGTGTCAGATTGCGATTCTGTCCCAATCTCCGCTAATCCGCCCGCTTTCGTATGTATTGAAGCCAACTCCAACAGTAAAAAGCACACGCACCGACGGGTCGATTGCTTGGACACCGGTTGCGTTTGAAAGTCGCGCCGACCGAATTGTCTGGTGGCGAACACAGACCCACTCTGTTAACGTTCTCTTTCCGAAAAAAAGTAGCATCGGCTGTGTTCCGGATTTCGGTCAATTTTCAAAAAGCGTGAGGCTTCTGTGCGTATATCAATCATTCCTGTGATTCTTTTATTTCCGTCCCTAGTTGTATCTGCACAAGTAACTTTGCCCAGAATTCTCTCCAGCCATATGGTTATCCAGCGCGATCTGCCCGTGCATGTCTGGGGCAACGCCAGCTCCGGGCGAGCCCGTCACCGTCTCCTTTCGCGGCGAGTCGCGCGGAACCGAGACAGACCCGCTCGGCCATTGGAGCATCTACCTCAAGCCCGGGCCGGCAGGCGGACCGTTTCAACTCACCGTCAAGGGAGTACCCGGCACAGGAGCTAATGCCGCTCCCGAGCAGCCCATCACGCTCGACGACATCATGGTCGGCGATGTATGGGTCGCATCCGGCCAGTCGAATATGGAGTTTCCCTTGAGTCGCGCTGCCACCGCCGCGCAGGATTTACCCAACGCGGCAAATCCGCAAATCCGCTTGCTGATGATCCGCAAGCGCAGCTCCGACTATGCCATGCCCGACGCCGATACCGACGGCTGGACGCCCTCCACTCCCGAGACCGCGAAAGAATTCTCCGCCGTTGCCTGGTACTTTGCTCGCGACATCACCTCGCGTGAGCACGTCACCGTCGGCGTAATCGACGCCACCTGGGGCGGCACGGTCGGCGAGTCCTGGGTGCGCCTGACGGCTCTCGGTGAAGATGCATCGCTCGCGCCTATCTTCGTCGCGCGCGGCAAAATGACCGATACCGCGGCCGACTCTGTCGCCGATGAAAAAGACCAGCAGCGCCAGATTGCCGAAGCCAAGGCTGCAGGCAAGCCCATACCCCAGTTTCCCTGGCATCCGCCGCTCAACAGCTGGGGGCCGGGCCTGTTGTGGAACGGCATGATCGCGCCCCTCACTCCACTGCCGATTCGCGGCGTCATCTGGTATCAGGGCGAAAGCAACAGCGCCCTCGCGCGCGTTCACTCATACGACCGCATCATGCGCACGCTGATTGAGGACTGGCGTCGTCAATGGGGCGTGGGTGACTTTCCGTTCCTCTACGTGCAGATTTCCAACTTCACCTCTACGCCTCTCGAAGACTGGGCCGAGTTGCGCGAACAGCAGGTGCGCACCCTCGCCATGCGCAACACCGCCATGGCCGTCACCATCGATATCGGCAATCCCACCGACGTCCATCCCACTGACAAGCTCGACGTCGGCCTGCGCCTGGCCCGCGCAGCCCGCGCCCTTACCTACGGCGAAGCGGTGGAGTATTCCGGCCCCATGTTCCGCGAGGCCACGCCCGAAGGTGGATCGATTCGCGCATACTTCGATCACGCTGCGGGGCTCACTGCCAAGGGCGGTGCTGCCACGCGGCATTGAAATCGCCGGCAGAGACGGCCACTACGTTCCCGCCACCGCAACGATCGACGGCACCACCGTCGTCGCCTCCAGTCCCGACGTGCCGCTACCGGTTCGGATCCGCTATGGCTGGGCCAATAGCCCTCAGTGCAATCTGTTCAACAGCGAAGGCCTGCCCGCCTCGCCCTTCACGTCGGAGAAGTAGCCCGAACGAGCTCCGAGCGCAGCGGCGCGACCAAACGCAGAAAGGCCCGGCTTCGAAGCCGGGCCTTTCTCACTGCCTGAAATATTCTTTGAACTCCGAACTAAGAACTCGGAACTGTGGTTATCCCACAACCGGTGGCGCCTGAAGCAGAGAGAAGATCGCTCCGAACACCTGCTTCAATTCACCGATCGACATCGATCCCTTGTGGCCGGGAGCGCATTGCATTTCGCCAACCGTGGCGTCCTCTTGAAACTCGAGCACGTCGCCATAGAAGTTGACGCTCGCGTTGTTCTGCCGCGTCCCCGTAATGACGATCTTCCGGCCCGGGACGAGGCGCCGCACTACCTGGCTCTCGACAGTCGATAGCCGGCAGCTCGGGGCCTTCTTGTCGAGTTGTTCCCAGGTCGTAATTGCGCCGTTCTGGAAGTAAATCGTTCCCTGATTTGCAGGCAGAATCACCTCGGTATTGACAGCGACGGTCGATCCAGCCCCAATGGTGGCAATCGGAGCGGTATCCGGCAAGTCCGCGCTCTGGCCTCCTAAACGCAGCGAGGAACCGAACACAAGTGCGGCAACAGCAGCCATTACGGACAAGTGGCGAAGAGAACGCATCCCCGTTAACCCCTTTCGGTGCAATAAGCCATGATTTGGGTTGAATTCTAGCACTCTCCAACTCCCCGAAAAACAAGAATCCGCCTTCGCGGCGGGCCGCCTACGTTACCAACTGGTCGCAAGTCCTTCCAAGTCCGCCAAACGTGCTGTCGAATACTCCAATCCGTCGCGCCGGAGGAACCTGCGGGGACACCCTTGTGACGTTCGCAGGCTAATCCCTAATCCCTAGTCCCCGATCCCTGTCTTTAGTACACTCATCCCAAGCCTATGCGGACTCGTGCTTTGCTTGCCTCCCTGGTGGTCGCAATTCCGGCCATGTTATGCGCACAAACTGCACCCAAAACTTCCTCGAAGATGACAACAAAATCTTCCCCCGAACAAGTCGAACGCTCCGCCATCATCATCGACACGCATGCCGACACGCCGCAGCGCTTCGTAGATCGAGAACTACGACCTTGGCGATCCGCTCAACGGCGGCAACTGGAACCTCGAATCCGCCGAAAAGGGCAATCTCGGCGCGGAGTTTTTCTCCATCTGGGTCGATCCCGTGCCGAACAAGGGCCACTTCGCGCGCCGCACGCTCATCCTGATTGACGCCGTCAAGCAGCAGGTCGCGAAGCACCAGGACAAAATGATGTTCGTGACTTCGCCGGAGGGAATCGAACTCGCACATCGCGAGCACAAGATAGCCGCGCTCATGGGCATTGAAGGCGGCCACTCCATCGAAGACTCGCTTGCACTGCTGCGCCAGTTCTACGCGCTTGGCGTGCGCTACATGACGCTCACCTGGTCCAACTCCAATGGCTGGGCCGACTCCTCCGGCGACATCAACGACACATCGATCCCTCACACCAAGGAGGGCCTCAGCGAATTCGGCAAAGACGTCGTGTACGAGATGAACCGCCTCGGCATGATGGTCGATATCTCCCACGTCTCCGATCGCACGTTCTATCGCACCCTCATCATCACCCGCGCTCCTGTCATCGCTTCGCACTCGGCCGCTCGCGCTCTATGTGACGCACCGCGCAACATGACGGACGACATGCTTCGCGCAGTCGCCAACTCCGGCGGTCCCGGTTCGAAGGGCGGCGTGGTGCAGGTCAATTTTTATTCAGCCTTCATCTCGCAGAAGTATCGCGACGCGCAAAAAGCGCAGCAGCCCGAAGTCGAAAAGGCTGTACAGGCGCTGAAGGATAAGTACAAGGCGGAAGGGAAGGAAGCGCCACCGGATGAGATCGAGAAGTTGCAGCGCCAGTATGCCGATCGCATTCCGCGCCCGCCGCTTTCCGCATCTGATCGATCACATCGACCACATCGCCAAGGTTGCCGGCGTCGATCACGTGGGCCTGGGCTCCGACTTCGACGGCGTCACGGGCCAGCTTCCCGAAGGCATCGACTCGCCCGGCGATATTCCCAAGATCACCGCAGCGCTGATGGAGCGCGGCTACTCGCCTGAAGACTGCCGCAAGATCCTCGGCGGCAATCTCCTCCGCGTCTTCCGCGAAGTTGAGGAAGTGAGCAAGCAATTGCAGGCCGAAAATCGCCCGCGCATCACCGACAAGCAGCCATTCGACAAGCAGCCGAAGTAGAAGCTCACACGGCGCTTTGCCACGACTGCATCGATCAGCCGGAGTTGATTAGGGTTGATTTCCTGTTGCCGAAGAACTACTTACCCGCGCTGCTGCGCGCACTCTTGCCGGAACCTGACGAAGTTTCCGAAACCATTTGGTCTTTACCTTCAAACGACGAATTCACGCTCTGATCGCTGGTTTTTTCAGCGGACGCGTTCGAGGCGTTCTGCTTTTGCGCGTTGCGCGCCGCGGGCTTTTTTGGTGAGATCTTTGCGTGGCTGGAGTGCGAAGTCTTCGCTCCCTGCGTCTGCTGCGCTTCCGGCACAATCAGCGGGTCGCGTCGTTCAGTGGCGTGTGAGGATAAGGAGGCGACGAAGAGAACCAAGGCAACTACTGCGGCAAAATAAAAACAAATCCGTGATTTCATGCGCAACTCCCGGAAAGACCTGCGAAGTACGCCAGGTAACGAGGGGCTGAATCGCTCATAAAGGCCCCTGCTATTTGGTGTTAGTACACCCGAGATGCAGGGTCACCGTAAATACAACCTGCGCAGTCCCTCATCCCACAAAGGTGCCAAGAGATCATAAACGCTTTGTTTGGAGGTCTTTGTGCGGAGAAAATCTAAACGCCGGGCCACGTTGCCCTGGTTCGGCGCACATTTCTTTTGTTTTGGCGAACAACGAAACAGATGGTGAACTCGAGCCGCAGCAACGATTTGCGGGTGCTGTCAGGGCAGCTTTCCCGAGCGTTTATGCTACGGCAACCGTGAGCAGGAGCACCAGAATCGCAATGCCGTGGAAGATGATGCGCGCCTTCATCGAATCCCTCCTTTGCGTTTGCTCGGTTCGAGGTCATAGCTGGAAGCAACCCATCAGACCTTAGAGAACATGGCAACAGAACCTCTGCTGGTGCATCAGTAAACGCCGGCGACAACCAGCCGTAAATACAACTTCGGCCCACCCGATACAACCTAGGTACTTCTCTCCATGGGTACTTTTTTCCTTCACCCGTTGTTGTTGGTACAGGCCAACGCTGCTGCGATCAGGCCAGGGGTCGCTTAGCCGGTCGTGGACTCATCAGTATGGGATTCGGTCGAAGGCTCTGCTCCAGAGTCCTCGCTCTTGAAGCGTCTTCGTGATTTCGAAACTGCTCTAGAGTTCGAGGACGTTGTCTTCGATGGCGAGGCGGACGTTGCCATCGGATTTGGCAAGGCGGCGCACGGCTTCAGGCTTATCGACTTTGGCCTTGAGCATGACCAGCGCCACCGGAACGCTGCGGCCGGCGCTCTTGATGGTCTGCACTGCAGTTTCGCGGTCGATTTTGCAGGCACTCATCAGGATGCGGATTCCACGCTCCACCAGCTTTGAGTTCTGCATATGCACGTTGACCATCAGGTTTTCGTACACATAGCCAAGCCGCGTCATCGCCCCGGTGGTGATCATGTTCAGGATCATCTTCTGCGCTGAGGCGGCCTTCATGCGCGTCGAGCCGGAGATGACTTCGGCTCCAACCTCCGCGACGATGGCAATATCAGCGACTTCGGCGAGCGGTGTACCCTGGTTGCAGGTGACTGCCGCCGTATAGGCGCCGCGCGCCCGTGCATAAGCCGTGGCGGCGACTACATAGGGTGTACGACCGGAAGCGGAGAGGCCGACCACGACATCCTTCCGGGTCGGACGGCGCCGCGCGATGTCACGCTGGCCTAGCTCCTCGGAGTCTTCGTTGACCTCGACGGCGGAGGCAAGAGCCTTCGGGCCGCCCGCCATGATGTACTGCACCTGTCCGGGTGCCGTGGAGTAGGTGGGGGGACATTCAGAGGCATCCAGGGCAGCAATGCGACCGCTTGAGCCGGCGCCGATATAGATGAGGCGCCCGCCATCGCGCAAACTGCGCGCCACGTGATCGATAACCTCAGCGATTTCAGGAAGCGCCTTCTTGACGGCTGCGGCGATCTTGCTGTCTTCATGATTGATAATGCGGGCAATCTCCAGCGCCGACTTGGTGTCAAAGCCTTGGGATGCTTCATTTTGGCTTTCGGTAGTCAGGTGCTGGAGGAGGGAAGCCGGGTCCGTTTTGGTTTCCTCTTTCCCGTGAGCGCCGGCGCCTTCATGCGTCGTCGTACTGGTTAACATCAAAGTCAGTCCCCAGAATCTATTGTATCTGCAATTTGAGCAACTCCACCCAGAATTCTGGTGAGACAGGATGTCACTTTAATGTCATTGAATCGCTCAAATCAGAGGGCTTGCCCGCCAGACAACGCTAACCGGACCGCGTCATGGAACGACGGACGAACTTCCTTGATCAATTGACTCTGGCGGTCGGGCCATGTCCGGTTAGTGAGCAAAACCGCGGCTATAGAGGCATCGAGGTCGATCCACAGCGAACAGCCGCTGAATCCCAGGTGGCCGATGGAATGGCGAGAGAAGTACGCTCCGGCCGAGGACTCCTGCGAGGGCGTATCCCAGCCCAGCGCCCGCGAACTCCCCGCCGGACCCTGCCGCTCCGCGAAACACTCGATCGTTTCACGGTCGAACAACGGCGCCTGAATCTGCGGAGCAAGGTTTTGCCGATCGGCCGAATCGAAAGCCGACAGAATCTCACCGGCGAATCGAAGCAGGTCACTCACATTTGAAAAGAGGCCTGCGTGACCGGCGGTGCCATTCAATATCCACGCATTTTCGTCCTGCACTTCGCCCTGGATGAGCCGATGCCGGAAAGTGTTATCGACTTCGGTTGGCGGGATCAGTGGTTTTTGTGCGGCAGGAGGAGAGAATCGCGTTGCCGTGAACCCCAACGGTTCGAATACTTCCTTATGCGTCCAGGCTGCCAAATCCTCCCGCGTCAGCACTTCCAGCGCCTTGCCCAGCAGGATGAATCCGGGGTCGGAGTACTCGCTGCGTTCACCGGGCAATGCTTCGATTGGAAGTTCCAGGCACGCGCGATAAAGCTCCGCAGGGGTAGCCACGGTGCGAAAGAATTCGACATAGCCAGGCAGGCCGGAATTATGTGCCAGCAGGTGGCGAAGCGTTACGATGCGGGCGAGCTTTGCGCTTTCGCGACCGACAACAAAACCAGGAAGCAGTTCGCCCAGCGGCGTGTCCAGGTCGAGCAGCCCCCGCTGGTAGAGCAGCATGGCAGCCGCAGTGGTCGACCCTACTTTGGTGATGCTGGCCACGTCAAAGACGGTGTGCGGCTCGACCGAAGGCGCATCGAATTCATAGGTGAAGCGGCCGAGTGCGTCTTCAAGAACGGTAGCACCGCCGGCGAATACGCCGAATGCGCAGCCCGGGAATGCGTGTCCCGCAATGGCATCCTGCAGGACCTTGTAAACGCCGGCAAAACGCTCCGCTTGCTCAGGCATATCTGCGACGCTCGCGTGAGAATGTGTGCTCTCGGGATTCATGCTTCGCCTCTCCAATGCTCACGAATTTAGCGTACTCTGAAATAGTGCCCAGGGAAAAGGAATGGGCAGCTATCTTTGCACTGGAACTGCCCGTCTATCTCTGTAAGAGCAACAGGGGAGGAATACATGCGGCTCGGTAGCAAGCGATTGACGGCGACGCTTTTATCGGCCGCGGCCATGCAATTCGGCGTGTTGGGGACATCGATCGCGCAAACGCCTCCGCCCGCAAACGTTGTACAGGCCTCCGCTCCTCAACCCGCGGCCGCCGAGCCCGCGGCACCCGCCGACGCGGACGCGACTACTCCACCCAAGAAAACATATACGGTTCCTTCTGGAACCAAGGTTCTTCTGCAGCTGCGCAGCTCGTTGAATTCGAAAAGCGCCAGGCCTGGGGATGGTGTTTACCTGGCATCCGCGTTTCCCGTCGTGGTGGGAAACCGCGTCATGATTCCCTCCGGCGTCTTCGTGCAGGGCGTGGTTGACCGCGTCACGCGCGCTGGCCATGTGAAGGGGAGAGCCCAGCTTGACATGCACTTCACCTCCATCATCTTTCCTAACGGCACGGTGGTTGAGATACCCGGAGTCGTCAGCGGCCTGCCCGGCGCCAGCAAGCAAAAAGTGAAGGATGGCGAAGGCACAATCGAACAGGACACGGACAAGACCCGCAACGCCGCCAAGACCGCTGAGATTGCTCTTCCGACTGGCGCAACCGTCGGCTCGATTGCCGGTCTCGGTGGCGGGCACCCGCTTGCCGGCAGCTTTGGCGGCCTGGGCGCAGGACTTGCCGCCGTCGGCCTGGTTTCGCTCTTTACCCGCGGAGCCGACGTCAATATTGAAGCAGGAACGCAGGTCGAGATGGTGTTGCAAAGGCCGCTGATCCTGGAAGAAGAAAATCTCGCAGAGGGAACGGCACCCGGAGCGGCGCCAGCTATGGTTCCATCTCCCAGCCAGCCAAAGCCGATGCAGAAGCCGGGACATCCGCAGCTCGTATGCCCCCCTGGAGGCCTGGGTTGCAGTTAATCCCAATAGCATTTAATAATTCGAGATAGAGATGTCGACCAATATTCAAGAACCCGTCGCAACTGACCTTTCTTCCCCACTTGCAACACCCGGAGCGGCAGCGCAACCGCTTGCCACGCAGCAAAGCACGGGCCTTGGTCTCGGTCTTTGGCTTCGCGATCTCCTGATCTCGGCGGGCATCTCGGTTCTGATCATCCTCTTTCTCTATCAGCCGGTGCGCGTTGAGGGCACCAGCATGCTTCCGCGGCTCGAGGATCACGACCGGCTCTTCATCAACAAGTTCGTCTACCACATTTCGTCGATCGAACGCGGCGACGTGGTGGTGTTTCACTATCCGCGCGACCCGGAGAAAAGCTATATCAAACGCGTGATCGCGCTGCCCGGCGACAGACTCCGTATCGATCACGGGCAGGTCTGGGTCAATGACAACGCCCTCGCGGAGCGATACGTCCCTCCGATGTACCGCGATACGCGCTCGTTCGCTTCGACCGTGATCCCCGACGATTGCTATTTCGTGATGGGCGACCATCGCTCGATCTCATCTGACAGCAGGGAATTCGGAGTCGTTGAGCGCGACCTGATTTACGGAAAAGCCGTGTTCGTTTACTGGCCTGCGCGCGATGTGGGCGAGGTGAAATAGAATCGCGTTTTCCACGCCCGGCGCTGCACGGCCAAACCTGCTAAAATCGATTGAATTTATTTTTATGTCTAGATAACAAAGCTCTTACAGATTTTAAAAGATTTAAGATAGGCACAAGAGGCTCAAAAGGCTAAAAAGCCCACATCGGTTCTGCAAATGTTCTGCAAAAATGGGCAGCCCTTAGGGCCGCCCATCTCGCTGGTAAATCCGCATAACTTTATTGGACCTCTTCAACGCTCTCAACGTTGAGCCTCTCGGTTGACTCACGGCCCTTCTTATCCGTTACGTGGACCTTGAGCGTCTTGTCATCCACGCTGACAACCGGGTAGTCCGATCCGACTTCAAAATGGTAGAAGCCAAAAGCAGCGAGTTGTTCCAGCGTGTAGCGGCGCGCACCAATCGTTCCAGTAATGATGTTTTGGTTGAAAGACGTGTGGTATGCCTTCTCATCGTCCCGGGCTTTGTGTATGCCTGTTACGTGGAAAGTTTCACCATGGGCCGCCACGGTGAGCACGGCCCAAATCGCGAACGTGAAAAGTGTTTTCATGCTGCCTGCCTTTCCCGCATGAACTCCGCCACACTGCGCAGTTCTTGTGCGCTGACCGCGTGGTCCTCACTGAACACGGCACTGTATTGCCCGCGCTTCTTCCAGATCGTGGCTAGGGGGTCGGACGACTTGACGGGCGTGGATACTTCCCATATGTTGCGTGCGATAGGCGTAAAGCGCATATAGGTCATTTGAAAAGGCTCCTCCGTTTGAGCTGTCCACATCCTAGGTGATGGGCAGAAGTTAACGCTATACCTAAAACGTTGTAAGCACAACAAAATACACGTAGTTACGCCACCTTAGCGCACCAGTAGCGCGTTCGCGGGTATGAAAATAATTTGCTGCGCCACCTGCGAAATGGTTTGTTTTCAGGTAGTGTGGCAATTGTTAGCCAACTAAGTGGCGTCCTAATGTGCCCACTAAGTGAACAAAAAGAAAAGCAGCCGCGTAATGCGAATGCCTGTGTTTTCGCGTACGGTGAGAATTATTAGGGCAAAAATATAAACAAACGCCAGTGCTTTCTGACATTGTGACAATTGAAACGGGAAGATATTTTTCGGCTGAATGTCTGCTGACAGTGTTTTTTCAGGTAGTGTCACAAATATAAGTTGGCGCTCGCTCACAAACGGGCATTGCTTCGGGTAGGGTTGGAGTTGTCCCACTCGATAATAAAAAAACCCGGTGCTCACCGCACAAACGGGGGCGCTTTATGGCATTGTGAGAATTGAAACGGGAAGATGACAAGCGTGCATCCACGGAAGGGTGAGCAATGACATACACGGAGCGGTCCCATGAAGTTGCGCTTCATTCCAGCATCTCAGTGCTAGTGCTGCTGAGTCACGACTACACGGACGTGGAGTTCTGGCCTCTTGGCTTTGGCGAAAGTGATCGGACCTCACAGGCAGAGTTCACGGCCCGGAGACTGCGCAGCGTGGGCGTCATGGGTCTAGGTCCGGGGCTGAGGCCTCTTGCCGCACTCAAAGAGGACCTCCCGTCATCCGTGATTGACAATATTGCAAGCTCATTCCTCCGCTACATTCAAGTGCTGCTCTCCGGCAATTTCGCTGAGCACCTTGAGAGAGCAGAGACAGCGGAGTTAGAGCGTCTCTATTCGTTGCCCGATTATCGAAGCTAACTAATCGCCAAAAACATTTTCGTGCCATCCCGCGTAAAAAGGCGCGGGATATTTTGTGCCCGGCTGCCGGAGTACCCGGATGCGAAGCACAGAACGCAGCACCCGGATACCACCCGGTGGGGAGAACGTGTGGCCCGGCACTTTCACATTGAGGTTTCACACATGAAATTGCTAGAGCTGAAACAGGAACACAAGGCGGCCCTTGATAAGGCGGAGGCCGCTCTTGGTGGTCGTGACCACGTCATGACCAAGGCTGAGACTGAGATTTACGACGAAGCAATGTCTAGGGCAAGCGCACTTGCCGCAACCATCAAGCGGCAGGAGGGCATGAACACAATTCGCTCGGCATTCCCGGGCGGTATGCCATTCGTTGAGGGCACCGCGCGTGCGGGTGCAGGAGTTGCTCAACGTGGTCAGAAACAGATGTCAGAGGAATACACTCAATCGTTTCTTGCCTTCCTCCGTTCGGGTGGGAAGCAAGCAAGCAGCGCGTTGAGTGAGGGGTTTGATCCGCTGTTTGGCGGTTTTGCTATGCCATCATTGCCGGGCATGTCATCCGCGCTTTATGAGGGCAGCGGCGGCAGCTCCGACAGTGCGGGCGGATATGCCGTCAGCGTACCCACGGACAGTCTCATTGTGCCGTTGGCCGTTCCTGACTTGGGAGTCCGTTCTGTAGCCCGGGCAATCCCCACTGCAACGGACATCAAAATCCCGGGGCAGAACAGTTTTGCAACTGCTGGAATCAAGTTGGAGTCTGGCAGCTCTTCAAACCTGTTCTCTGAGAGTGACCCCACGCTGTCACAGTTCACTCTTTCCGCATACATGTTGGGCCTCACAAACACCGTGAGTTGGGAACTCTTGCAGGATGTTGCCATGTTCCAAGAATTTTCTTGCAAGGCTCTCATTGACGCTGTGGACATTAACGAAGACAACTTCTTCGTTAATGGAAGCGGGTCTGCTCAGCCACAAGGTTTGATTGGTAACGTGGGCACCGGAACGGGTGCGGCATACGCGGTGGAATCAACGGGGGCCTATCTCTTGGACTCCACGATTGATGCCGTGGGAACTCTCAAGGGCGCGTATTACCGCAACGCGGCTTGGCTCATGAGCCGTGCAACTGCAACGGCCATCCGCCGTGCACAGATTCAGGCAAATCTATTTGCCCCGGTCTGGACACGTGAAGGCGGACGTGACTTCCTGCACGGGTTCCCGGTCACGTACTCACAGGCTATGCCCGCACTTCCGACTGCAACCACAGCGGGTGTGACGCCTATCCTGTTCGGGTCGTTTGCGGACGGATACGTAATTGGTGACCGTGGTGGCGCGGGGACATTCATCAAGATACTTGACCAACCCCTTGCCACTGCAGGTCAGACCGTGTTGCTTGGTTACAAGCGTGTGGACGGACGTGTCCGCCGCTCGGAAGCCATTCAGCAAATCAGCATCAGCCACAGCTAACAAGAATGGCGCAGTATTCATTGCCTTGCTAGCGGGTATCGCACATAGCGCCACCTTTCAATCGAGAGGGTAAGAAGTGTGCGTGGATGCTTAGACCGGGCCTTCAGCGTGCCCGGTTCCTAAAAATCGCTGGAGAACGGGGCCGTTCGTGTGGGGAGACACGCGGGCGGCCTCAATCCTTTTGAAGAGGCAACAAATGCGCAAGATATTCTTGTGTCTTGGACTCATGTCTGCTCTGCCCTTGGCTGCTCAAGTGGCAATATCAGCGTCAGACGTTACGGACTCGTTTGAGCACGCGGTCCCTTTGGCCCGGCTGTGCTTTACCCCGGTCAATGCCAACGCGGCGGTGAGTGGCTTCCGCGTGGGCAGCAACCAAGTCATACCTAACGAAGTGTGTGGAACCATCACCACGGGCGTGCTACAGTCCGGGCTGACCTTGGCCCCCACGCCCACGGGCATCGGGTATCACGTCTACGTCAAGGCGTCCAACAGCAACAACGTCCTCCGGGACTATTGCACCGTCCCCATCACGGGCAGCACGTGGACGCTTGACACACTGGACTGCCCGTCAGTGGGGCCACTCCCAACGTCTACGGTGGTAACGAGCGTCAACGGCAACTCAGGGGCATTTGACTTGGTTGGTTCGGGCGTCTCGTGCGCCACGGTGTCAGGGGTGTATACGTGCACCGTATCAGGCGGGGGCGGAGTCTCAGCACCAAGCACCACGAATCTCTTCAAGGGCAACGGCTCAGGCGGCATCCTTGCGGCGGCTCCCGGTACGGACTACGTAATCCCCTCCGGCAATGTAGCAACCGCAACCGCACTTGCCGCGAACGGGACCAATTGCGGAACCGGACAAGCAGCACAGGGTGTAGACGCGTCCGGCAACGCTGAAGGCTGCTTTACGCCGTCCCTCTCCGGCAGTAGGGCTTGGAGTTGTCAACCGGGCTTTGGAGATGGCCTCAATGCAACCGCATCGGGCACCTATCTTTCTTCTACGTGCAAGAACACAACCGGCGCAACCATCACCATTACAGGCGTTCAATGCTTCACGGATAACAACGGGGCCAGCACTGTGAACGTCACCAACGGTGCCGGTACGTCGCTGCTGACCGGCGCTGTCACTTGCACGTCGTCCTTTGCTTCGGGCACACAGAGCAGCACAACCACCATCGCAAATGGCGACTATCTCAAATTCACTTGGGTTTTAGATGGGACCACGAAGCAGCTCACGGGGGTGGTCAGTGGGACGTATTAGAAAATTGATCGTAGCTTTTCTATTCGTTCCGATGCTCTGTGAAGCGGGACAAAATGTGCTCATCCGGAACCGCGTCACCGCTGCGCAGTCTGTTCCGGTTACGATAAACCCTTTCACATGCTCGGGTGGATGTAGCATCACGGTCACTGCTGGCGAACGTCTCTATGTCGTCACCGGGTACATGAACACCAGCAACACCGCGTGCAATTTGAGCGACAGCCAATCAAACACATTCACTTTGCTTGGCACAAGCTCGTCTCTGAATCCGTCTTTCGGTCAACTGAATGTCTATGAAACGATTCCGTCATCTTCGGGTTCGGATTCACTCACTCTGAACACTTCGCCCTGTTATGCAATTGGCGCGACAATAACCGGAAGCGGCAGCACGATTCAGAAAGTGTTGGCCTCGTGGGCGGTTCGCCATCCAGCATCACAACCTCACTCACTACGACAGCCGCGAATGACTTAGCTCTGTGTTGGTTTGGGTCGACTTCCGGGGGTGGGACGTGGAGTGCTCCCACGCAATCGGGATGGACGTTTGTGACGGGCGTCACGGGCGGTGCAACTATCACGATGTACTCAAAAAACTCTTTAACGACGGGGTCATACCCTTGCACACAGAATATTTCCGGCGGACCTTTTGCTGTTTATTCCGCAATGGATTCGTTCAAACCTTGAGGAGGAGTTATGTCACAGCCCGTATGGGTCTTGTCCGTTGACCTTCAAACAAAAACGGCCACGTTTCAAAGTGGCTTAGCGGATGCCGCTAAGTCTGCCCGGGGTGCGTTCTCTGAGATTAAGAGTGGTGCCGGGGACATGGGGCGTGAGACTAGCGTCAACATGATGGAAGCCCGGCACGGCGTCATGCTGTTGGGTGAAGAGTTCGGCATCAGGCTCCCAAGAGCGTTGTCCACGTTCATTGCCTCCATTGGCCCGGTTGGCGCGGCCATGGAAGCGGCCTTCCCCTTCTTGGCCATCATCGCATTGGCTACGCTGCTCGTGGAGCACTTGAGCAGGATGCGTGAGGCCGGGATGAAGCTGACGGAGGACCAAGTCCGATTCGGCACCGCTGTCAACAATGCGTGGAATTCACTGGACGAAAAAATCCTTCAAGCTCAAATCCGTTCGGACGAATTGAGCAATAACCACTTTGCCGCCCTTCAGCACCAACTTGAGCTGATTGATAAGCAGAGCATGGACGAATTGGTCAAAAGCTTTGAGGAAGTTGCCAAGATAGCCGATGTGGTCATGAAGGAACTGGACGGCCATTGGTACACATTCGGCAAAGGCTCTGAGGGCGCCAAGCACGCACTAGATGAATTCCAGCTCAAATACGAAGAGCTGAAGTCAAAAGGTGACGCAGCGGGGATGACCGGGCTGCTTCACGGCACCGCTGAGCAAGCACAGAAGGTCCTAGGGCTGTTACAGCAGCTCCAGACCTCCGGGCGGTCTAACGCGTTCGGGAGTTTCGCAGACCCGGCCAAGTTCCATGAGGCTGATGACGCCCTCACGAAGATGGGCATTAAGCACGGGGAGGAAGTCTCAAAGCAGATAGAAGCCCAACAGAATCTTGTGAGCGTGCTCAATGCACAGATAGGCAGCGAAGAGCGGATTGCCACGCTGAAGAAGCTGGACAGCGATAACGATAAAAAGGCATTCGGCAACGCGGAGCAAGGCCGGGAGTCAGCGGCAGCACGAGCGGAAGCGGAGAGCAAGGCGCGCATTGGTCAGGCCGGGCTGACAGCGGAGAAGGCAGCCGGTGAGGCCGCGTTAACTATACGGCGGGCCACGCTAGAAGAGAAGTTGAACTTTGAGATTGAGTCAGCCGGTAAAGAGCGGGACTTGCAGCTTGCGACTAACGCGGCGGAGATAGCGGCCCTTGATAAGTCCGGGAAGGACTATCAGAACCAACTGAAGGCCCTCCGGGAGAAGGCGCTAGAGATTGAAGCGGACTATGACGCCAAAGTCTCAGAGGATAAGTCAAAGTCCTCCGTGGCCATTGCTGCCCGTGACCTTCAGAACCTTGAGGAAGGCGAGCGGCAGAAGATCGAAGCCACACGGCAGGGCAGCGGGGCACGGTTACAAGCCATCACCGCTGCAATCGCACAGGAAGAGTCCTTGAACCTTCAGGACACGAACTTCTTCCGTGAGCTTTTGAACATGCGCGTTGAAGTGGCCCGGCAGGAAGCGGAGGAAGAAGGCAAGCTCCGCCAAGAGGCGGCCGAAGAGGCCGGGGACAACTCACAGAAGATGGGTGAGCTTGCCCTGGCCGCACAGAAGCAGCAGATAGCCCTTGCGGACAGCCTCCGCCGCGTCAGCATTCAGCAGAGAGTACAGGAAGAGACGCAAGCTCAGACGGAAGAGTTCCGGCTCAAGATGGTTGCGTTATCGAAAGAGATTGACGGGTTGGACAAGTCCGGCAAGGACTATGAGAACAAGCTCAAGAGCCTTCAGGACAAGGGAAAGCAGCTCATCACTGAGCATGAGAATGACATCACCGCCATTAAAGAGAAGGCAGAGGAGCAGCGTAACACGCGCATACTCTCCGCCGCGTCTTCCTTTGAAAACAGCATAGCCAGCGGCCTCACTAAATCCATCATGGGGCACCAAACGTGGTCCCGCATGATCTTGAGCCTTGGCGACCAAGCGGTCAGCGGCCTCATTGAGAACAGCATCAAGGTCATGATGCAGCAAGACAAAGAGCGGCTTGGAGACGCCCGCAAAGCTGCCACGAGTGCGTACGCAACCGGGGAGAAGATCGGCGGCCCGGCAGGTATCATCCTTGGCCCGGTCTTCGCTGCTGCCGCGTTCGCGGGGGTAATGGCGTTTGAGAAAGGTACGGACCGTGTGCCTGGCATTGGCCATGGTGACATCGTGCCCGCCATGCTGTCACCGGGTGAAGGTGTTGTCCCGGGTGGGGTGATGGACGGACTGCGCACCATGGTCCGTGACGGGGGCTTCAATCAGCGGCCAAGTGTGACCGTCCACGTGCGGCCGACGTATCACGTCAACACGATTGACGGGGACGGGATGCAAGATGCGCTGGAGAAGCAGACTGACCAACTCCAGCAGCATTTTGAGAACACGCTACGCAAGATGAACAAATAGCCCCGTGCTGAAACACATGCTAGGGGTGCCGCCGCACCATCACAACAACGCGCTGTAGGGGCATCGTGGAGCGATCTACGGCGCTTCTGTGCGCAAGAAACGGAGTTAGTCAAATGCAGCAGGCAGCAAAGGATTTTTTAAAAACTCTGTCAGAGGCGGAATGGAATGCTGCAGAGCAATCGTGTCGTTGGCACACATGCTCTGTAGTCGCTTAACCGAGGACACCGAATTCCTATTTGTGCGCGCGGCGATTGAGAGGATGCGCGCCAACCCATCCGCTAAAAGCGGTGAGTTAATCAATGTCGGACTTGGAGCAATCGGGGAGCCGCTGATTGATTACACGCTTAAGCAGAAGAAGGCACCGCCCAAGCGCAAGGTGCGTGGCGTCTAGTGGGCAGACCAAAGCTAATCAAAGTTGACGTGACAGACGGACGCGGCCTTGGTGGTGCCAAGAATAAGACTGTGAGCGTGCAGACGCGCATCCCAGACATCTTGGCATTCCGGGACACGCCCGGCTTTGCCTATCTGTTGATGGCCGCAAATCCCGATGTGTCTATTCACGGTGTGCATGGCTGTGCTGGAGGCCGTTGGTCCGCACCAAGCACACCCTGAGACGTGGATGCATAAACGGCGCGGGCTTTTCAAGGTGCCCACAATGCCTAGAGGTGCTGACCCACGTGCGATGGCGTTTGTTGAGAGAACACATGCAGGAGCCGTCATGGAAGATACGTAAACTTCTCCATCACGCAAGGCATCAAATGCAGTGCGCAGCGAGTGCACCGTATTTGGATGGCGATTCGGCATTAAAGCTTCCCTTAACGGCAATGATTGTGCAAATTACCCGTTTGTGACAAATCGAAATAACCTCCTTAACATAAAGAGAGAGGAAAAGTATTCTCCCTCCGCTCACGCTCGGTCGAATCCTATTCCTCCCAAATAAGAGGTTGATGAGAACGGAAGATGGGTGAGCAAGGTATATGTGCCGCCCGCCGCGCTGAGATAAAGATACATGGAGTCAGTCACATAGGGTAGGGGGTCAAAATGTCTAAGGGTTTGCCCTGTAAGCCCTCCGCCGATGCATAAATATCCGCATACCAGTAATTCTGAAAATAGTGTATACGCTTTTAATACGGATTATTTTTGGCAGTAAATGCTCGATTTTCGGCGGCTTTTCGCAGACAAACGCGACTTATCGTCTAGTATAAGATATACTTGCAATACGTTGATTAACTCGTCACCTTAACGCCCATCCGCCGCATTGCTGCAACGGTCTCATCCTCAAGTTGCCGCCTCCGGCTTGCCGTCCACTTCGCGTAATAACGCTCCGTGATAGTGACGGACTCATGGGACAAGCAGCTTGCTCACCTTCTCCAGCGGCACCCCGGCCAAGAGCATCTCAACCGCGAACGTATCGCGGAGCATGTGGGACCGAAACTTCAGCGGACTGCCCGGCCTCATCCTTGAAGGACAAATGGTCATTGAGCCGGTCAACTTTGCGGAGCCACTTGTTAGTGTTGATGAGCTGTGAGCACGCCCGCGACCAAAAGAAGTAGTCCGGGTGCTCTTCGCACGAGCGGGAAGGGAATTGAGAGCCGTGACAACGTGGTCCGGCAAGACGCATTCAATGCGGGCCGCCGCGGGCTTCCGTTTCAGTTTCTTCTGAATCAAGGCGGTGAGCCGGTTGCCCTGAAGAGCGGACTTGGGCAGTGCCAGCACGTCACCAACGCGGAGGCCCGTCCAACGTTGCACGAGGAAGATGGCCCGGAGATGCTCTCCGACCTTCGCGGATTTGTACCGTGCGTCCGCGTCAAGCTTGTACGTTGCCTTCAGCAGACCTTCAAATTGTTTGGGAGTCGAGCGGCCACGTCTGACTGTCATTCGGGCGTGACAGCCTTGAGCATCAGAGCCGGATTGCGGCGTGTGTACTCCAAGGCAGTGGCCCAACGGAAGAAAGACTTCACGCGAGTCAACAGCGCGGCCTGTGTGGTCAAAGCACGCGTCCAAGAGCCTCTCCACTCATCAAGCATGGCCGGTGTCACATCACTGACAGTACACGACACCCACGCTGTCCGCCCAACGCTGAATGGTGCGCGTGGTAGAGCGGTACGCATCAATCGAGATGTCCCCGGGAGTCTTCATGCCGCCGAGCCATTGCTCCAAGGCTTCACCGAGCGGCTTCAACCGGAAGGCATCTTTAGCGGCCTCAGATTCTGCAATTTTCAGCAATTCCACTTTCACGGGGTCACGCTTGTCCCGCTCCGCCTGTGCCACCCGCTCCGCTTGCTCCCATGATCGCGTCTTGGCGGAGACGTATACGGTTTTCCCGCCCTCACGGATGTACAGAGACTTGCGGCAATCACAGCGTTTCCACTGTGGATTCGCGGCTTTGGGGCAATCTTCAGAGTGCCGTGTAAAGACTGTTATAGTGAAAGAGGCAATCGGTTCAACGTTAGTCATTGTCTGTGCCCTCGTTCAGCAAATCTTCTGCAAAACTCAAAATTGAAGATTCGATTTGTTGAATGTAAAGAGGATAACACCGTCTGATGTGAATCGATTGAATCCACTCCTCGGAGAGGCGATGCAGGCGATCCTTGCGCTCGAAGACGGGCGCATCTTCCGCGGCCAGGGCTATGGTCACCCCGGCGAATGCCAGGGCGAAGTAGTTTTCAATACTTCCCTTACCGGCTATCAGGAAATCGCTACCGATCCCTCCTATGCTGGTCAAATCGTCGTTCTCACCAATCCCCAGATCGGCAACTACGGTACCAACCAGGCAGACAACGAGTCGGCGAGGCCCTATATCGAGGGCCTGATCGTCCGCGAGTTCTCCGCGATCAGCTCCAACTGGCGCTCGGAGCAAGTGACCGACGAGTACATGGAGCGCTATGCCGTGCCGGTGCTTGGCGAGATCGATACGCGCGCGCTGGTGCGGCATCTGCGCACCCACGGCGTGATGCGCGGGGTGATTTCGACCGAAAGTTCGGATGCCGATGCTCTCGTCCAAAGGGCCAGAAACATTCGCAAGATGGATGGGACGGACCTGGCGCAAGGTGGTTTCGACGAAGGCGTCTTACACCTTCGACGCGACGGACCCGCGATACCAGGCGTGACGATCCGCTGTTGTCCTGCCGCGGTCGACAAGCCGGCGCTCCACGTCGTCGCGTACGACTTCGGCATCAAGCAGAACATCCTGCGCATGCTCGCGCGCGAAGGCTGCCGCGTGACGGTGGTTCCGGCGCGAGACAACGGCTGCCGAAGTGATGGGGCTGAAGCCGGACGGGGTGTTCCTGTCGAACGGGCCGGGCGACCCGGAGCCGGTTGACTACGCCGTGCAGGCGATCCGCGACATGATGGGCCGCGTGCCGGTATTCGGCATTTGCCTGGGGCATCAGCTCTGCGGGCTGGCGCTGGGCGGGAAGACCTACAAGCTGAAGTTCGGGCATCACGGCGGGAATCATCCGGTGCGCAACAACTCGACAGGCAAAGTGGAGATCACCGCGCACAACCACAACTTCGCCGTCGATCCCGACTCGATCAACGCCAACGAAGTTGAATTGACGCACGTGGATCTGAACGACAAGACACTCGAAGGACTGCGCCACAAGACGCTGCCGCTGTTCAGCGTGCAGTATCACCCGGAGGCTGCGCCGGGCCCGCACGATTCGCATTATCTGTTCCACGACTTCCGCAAGATGATGGAGGAGTGGAAGGGATGAAGCGAAGGGCGACTCATCGGCAGATTTTGGCAAGACCAGCGGGGCCTTGGCTCCGCTGTTTTTTGAGCGCAGCTTTCTGGATGCTCGTGTACGTAACCATTGCCGGAACTTCAAGTGCGCAGGTCGATATTCCGGGGCCGGAGCGCCTGGGTCATGTTGAGGGGTACGTCGTGAATCCTGTTGGGCATCCGGCGGTGGATGTCGAGGTCACGCTGTCGCGCGAAGGGAAAATTGCGTTTCAGACGCGAACCGACAAGACCGGATGGTTCCGCTTTGAGCATGTAAGGGGCCAGTACACGTTTCAGGTGGCGCGAACACGAATATGCGCCCGCACTCAGGGAGATCATAGTTACAGATGAGGTAGTGACAGCCCTGGAGCGGAAGAAGCTTTACGTAATTTTGGCCCCGGCGCCTGCCAGGACGAGTGTTCATTGATCCTGACAAACAAGCACGACTTCGACCGGGAAATTCATAAAAGAAACCGACGTTAAGTCAGGGAAGCGAAGAAAAGAATGCCACGCAGAAATGACATTCAGAAGATTCTGGTGATCGGCTCGGGGCCGATTGTGATTGGGCAGTCGGCGGAGTTCGACTACTCCGGCACGCAGGCCTGCAAGGCTCTCAAGCAGGAGGGCTACGAGGTGGTGCTGGTGAATTCGAACCCGGCCACCATCATGACCGATCCCGAACTGGCCGATCGCACTTACATCGAGCCCCTGACGCGCGAGTACGTCGAAGAGATCATCCGCATCGAGACGGCGATGCTGGCGTCGAACGGCTCCGGCAAGTTTGCGTTGCTGCCCACCGTGGGCGGACAGACAGCGCTGAATCTGGCCGTCGATCTGGCCGACGCCGGAATTCTCGATCGCTACAACGTGGAGCTGATCGGCGCCAAGCTCGAAGCGATCAAGAAGGCCGAAGACCGGCTGCTGTTCAAAGATGCGATGCTGCGCATCGGCCTCGATGTTTCAAAGTCAGCATCTGGTGAACAATCTTCGCGACGGTCTCGACTTCGCAAGCAAGCTCGGCTTTCCCGGTTCTCATTCGGCCCAGCTTCACGCTTGGCGGCTCAGGCGGCGGCATCGCCTACAACCGCGAAGAGTTGATGGAGATTCTGGCGCGCGGGCTCGATCTTTCGCCGGTACACGAATGCCTGATCGAAGAGAGCGTGCTCGGCTGGAAGGAATACGAGCTCGAGGTGATGCGCGACCTCGCCGACAACGTCATCATCATCTGCTCGATTGAGAACTTCGATCCCATGGGCGTGCATACAGGCGACTCCATCACCGTGGCGCCGGCGCAGACACTCACCGATCGCGAGTATCAGAAGATGCGCGACGCGGCCATCGCGGTCATGCGCGAGATCGGCGTCGAAACGGGCGGCTCCAATGTGCAGTTTGCGGTGAATCCGGCCAATGGCCGCATGACCGTGATCGAGATGAATCCGCGCGTCTCGCGTTCCTCGGCGCTGGCTTCGAAGGCGACCGGCTTTCCGATTGCGAAGATCGCGGCCAAGCTTGCCGTTGGCTACACGCTCGATGAGATTCCCAACGACATCACGCGCAAGACGCCCGCCTGTTTCGAGCCGACCATCGATTACGTCGTCGTCAAGATTCCCAAATGGCAGTTCGAGAAGTTTCCCGGAGCCGACGACACGCTGGGACCGCAGATGAAATCCGTCGGCGAAGTGATGGCCATGGGCCGCACCTTCAAGGAAGCGCTGATGAAGGCATGGCGCGCGCTTGAGACCGGCAAGAAGACCGGCGCGGAAATTCTGGAGCCGCGCCGCCTGACGCAGATGCTGGTGACGCCGCGGCCGGAGCGGCTGGGCTACATCCGCTTCGCCTTCGAGCGCGGCATGAGCGTGCGCGAAGTGGCGCGGCTCACCGGGATGGATCCGTGGTTCCTGCATCAGATTCGCGAAATGACGCTGGCGCAGAGGCTCGCTGCAGGAAACCACACCGGACAAGATCACCGCTGAGCAGCTGCGGAAATTGAAGCGCTTCGGCCTCAGCGACGAACGCATCGCCACGGAGTGGAAGCTCGAAGGCCACGACGGCATCAAGCAGGTGAGGGAACTGCGCGAGGGCAAGGGCATTCGTCCGGTCTTCAAGCTGGTGGACACCTGCGCCGCCGAATTCGAATCGATGACGCCGTATCTCTACTCGACCTACGACGAAGAAGACGAGGCGCCGCCGACCAGACAAGCCGAAGATCATCATTCTTGGCTCGGGACCGAATCGCATCGGCCAGGGCATCGAGTTCGACTACTGCTGCTGCCACGCCGCATTCGCGCTGAAGGACGATGGCTACGAAACCATCATGGTGAATTGCAATCCGGAGACCGTCTCGACGGATTACGACACCAGCGACCGCCTCTACTTCGAGCCGCTGGTGCTCGAAGATGTGCTCGCCGTCTACAACCACGAGGCGCAATCGGGCGCGAAGATCGGAATGATCGTGCAGTTTGGCGGGCAGACGCCGCTCAATCTCGCGCAGCGTCTGCGCGCGGCCGGCGTGCCGATCATCGGCACGTCGCCCGATTCGATCGATCTGGCCGAAGACCGCAAGCGCTTCGGCAAGCTGCTCGAAGACCTCGAGATTCCGCAGCCCGCGGCGGTACGGCAACCAGCGTCGAACAGGCGCTTGCCGTTGGCGAACGCATCGGCTATCCGGTGCTCGTGCGGCCCAGCTACGTGCTTGGCGGCCGCGCGATGGTGATTGCCTACGACGCACAGGCAGTGGCCGAGTACATGAAGCAGGCGGTCGAGTATTCGCAGGAGCGGCCGGTGCTCGTCGATCATTTCCTCGAGAATGCCGTCGAGGTGGATGTCGACGCGCTCTGCGATTCAGAAGATGTGATCATCGCCGGCATCATGCAGCACATCGAGGAGGCCGGCATTCACTCCGGCGACTCGTCGTGCGTGCTTCCCTCGGTGAGCATTCGCGAAGAAACGCTGGAGACAATTCGCCAGTACACGCGCAAACTGGCGCTGGCTCTCAAAGTGGTGGGGCTGGTGAATCTGCAGTTTGCCATTCAGCGCGATGGCGACGGAAATGATCACGTCTACGTGATTGAGGTAAATCCACGGGCCTCGCGCACCGTGCCGTACGTCTCAAAGGCGACAGGGATTCCGCTGGCCAAGATGGGCGCGCGTCTGATGACCGGGCGCAAGCTGCGCGAGTTGCTGCCGGAGCAACTGGCTTCGAGGCAAGGATCTGGAAACCGGAACGCACTATTACGTGAAGTCGCCGGTATTTCCGTGGTCGAAGTTTGCCGGCGTCGATACGGTGCTTGGGCCGGAGATGAAGTCGACCGGCGAAGTGATGGGCGTGGCCGCCACCTTCGGCGAAGCGTTTGCCAAGGCGCAGCTTTCGGCTGGGCAGGTTCTGCCGACGCGCGGCACGGTCTTCTTCACCGTAAACGATCACGACAAGCCTGCGGTTATCGAACTCGCCCGCCGCTTTGCGCATCTCGGCTTCCACATGGTCGCCACCGAGGGTACGGCCAACGTGCTCGAGCGTGCAGGCCTGAGCGTGGAGCGGGTATTCAAGGTGAAAGAGGGGCGGCCGAATGTTGTCGACCTGATCAAGGGCGATCGCATCCAGCTGATCATCAACACCCCGCGCGGGCAGGACACGTTCTTCGACGAGAAGGCCATCCGCCGTGCGGCGGTGCTGGCGCGCGTTCCGACCATCACGACCATCGCCGCAGCACAGGCCGCGGTGGAAGGCATCGCCGCGATGCAGCAGAACAATATCACGGTTTACGCGCTCCAAGCCCTTCACGCCTCTAAGGCCGTCTGAACTTGGAAAGGGAAGTGAGGAAGGGACCTGACTCGCCTCACCTAAAATAGAGTCATGCTGATCGAAGGTGTTTTTGCCGCCGTTACCACGCCGTTTTATCCCGACGAGCGGGTCTACTACCGCAAGCTTGAGGCCAATGTAGCCCGATATTCGCGCAGCCAGCTCGCAGGGATGGTCGTGCTTGGATCGACGGGCGAGGCGCCGGCGCTTGATGATGCAGAAACCAGAGACGTGCTTCGCACCGCTTCGGAAGCCGCCACACCGGAGAAGGTGCTGATTGCCGGCGTGAATCGCGAAAGCCTGCACGCGGTGATCGAGTTGGCGGAGACAGCGGCCAAGTTTCAATACGACGCCGTCCTGGTGCGCACGCCGACCTACTATTCCACGCAGATGACGCCGTCGGTGGTCGCCAATTATTTCCGGGCGGTTGCGGACCGCTCACCGCTGCCGGTCGTGCTCTACAACATTCCGCGTTGCGTGCCTTACCAGATCCCGGTGGAGATGGTAGCCGAACTCGCGCACCATCCGAACATCATCGCCATCAAGGATTCGAGCGGAAGCCTCGACAGGATCAAGGAAATTGTGGAAGCAACGCGTGGCGTACCGAAGCGCACCGTAACCGTGACTCCGGTGTTTGAGGCCGTGACCACCCGCATGCTAAGTACAGTGGCCGCGCTTTCGGCAACGTTTGTGTCGGCGAGCGACCTGGCTGGGGGACCTGCAATTGCCGTGGCGCCTCCCGCGGCTCCGCTGAAGACACGGATGAAGGAAGTTGGATTCCAGGTGCTTACAGGCTCAGCGTCGATCATCCTTCCATCGCTCGAAGCTGGCGCGTCAGGCGCCATTCTCGGATTCGCAGCCTGCGCGCCGGAGGCCTGCTACGAGGTCTACTTCGCATGGAAAGATCGCGATGCAAAATTGGCCGCAGATAAGCAGGCAAGTATCGCCGCGCCGAATCAGCGAATCACCGCGGAGATGGGAATTGCCGGTGTAAAGTATGCGTGCGACTTCAACGGTTACTATGGCGGATATCCGCGCCAGCCTCTGCTGCCGCTAACCGTGGAACAGAAAGTCGAAGTCGAAGCTCTTCTCAGCGAGATCCGCAACTAAGGCAGAAGTTCTAAGGGATTGCAGTTTTCCCGCGCTTGATTGTGCGAGACCAGGAGAAGGGAATCAAGCCCGCTCCCAGCTGATCCCTTGGGACGGAGGATTGGCACACCACCGGAATTCAGCGCCGCTCTAGGACGAAAACAGCTGCAGCAAATTGGTCATGGTTAGCAGTTTCTTTACTCGGGGCGTAAGGTTCACCAGCTCCAGCACGCAGAGCCCTCGATTGATCGCGGAGACTTTGAGACCTACAATCGCTCCCAGGCCGGAACTGTCCAGGTATTCGAGGTCCGTGAAATCGAGAGCGATGCGTCCCCCGCGCTGAATCAGGGGCTGCACAACCTTGCGAATCTCATCTGTGTTTTCGCTGATCAGCTTGCCATGGCATTTGATGGTCGTAACTATAAAATCCCGGTCAACATCCTTCGTTTCTTCGACCTGGTAATGGAAGGTTGAGCCTGGTGCGGCAGACATAGATTGGCCTCAGTTCAATACCGGCCAATTCTAACTTCCAATGGTCGACGAACCAGGTTAATTTCTGGTTACTGATTGCGGCACTGCAAAAGGAGTTAGGCAAATGGACATAGAGCACGTCGTGGTTCTTATGCTCGAAAACAATTCCTTTGATCGAATGCTTGGCAGTTTGCCGGGCGTCGATGGGATAGATCCAGCGAATCCGAGATCGAACCCCGACCCCAGCGGCAATGCCGTATCCCAGGCTCCCACGACGATGCGAGTAATGTTGTGCGATCCTGCCGATTCAACTTCGAACAAGGTTGACCCCGAGCACGATCTTCCGGATGTGCTTGAGCAAATCGACGGCCCCAATCTCGGCTTTGTCCGCAATTTTGCGAGGAACTACTCGCAATGCAAGCCCGATGCCTGGGCGGAAGTGATGAAGTATTACGCGCAGGGCTCTCTCCCGGTGCTGCACGTTCCACTGTGCACGAAGAAGCGATTTGGCCAGGTCGGTCCCGGAAGCGAACTGAAAACTTACTGCCCAGACGATGCCATTTTGGTCGCTGTCGGCCGAAACCGCAGGCGTTGCCGCATGATCCCGCAGCGAGAAGGTGCTGGATGCTTTGTAGACGAGCTTCCCGTTGTTCAGCTCGTAGTCCCGCAGGACATCTCCATCGCTAAGAAGATAGACGTTCTGATTCCAGTATGCGATTGCCCCGAAGATTCCCCCGTTGGTGGGGATTGTCTGAATGGCATGACTATCGCTATCTGGATGGAAATGGCCCATGTGGTCTCGGTTGACGACGTAGAGGAGTGGGGCTTTTCCGCCGACGATTGCAAGGTGCGGATAGGGCCCGCGCTGGTCGGGAAGAAGCACAGGTCCGCCGGAGCCCAGGTCGTTGTCAGTGATATTCAGATGTTCCTCGTTGAAGGGGGTAAAGTAATCGCTGACGCCAAGCACCGAGCCGTCCAAGTGAAGCTTCAAAAGTGTGTCACCGTAGTCACGACCGCCTTTGGCGGCATCAAAGCGTCCATTCCCGGTAGCGGTAAATACGTTGCCGTCCTGATCAGCGGCGATTCCGGTGTCGCTGGCCCAGATCCCTCCGTCATCAGCGTCCGGTGAATCGTTGAAAAGGGCTTTCTGTTTCAGCGTCCGGGCATCGTAAGCGATCACCCAGCCGTGATAGGGTCCGACATCGCACGAGGAAGCCCAGGACAGGTACACTGTGCCATTCGAGAGCAGGAGAGCGGCGCGCGGATTCTCGCGAAGCGGCTCAAATTTCACTCTTCCACCATTGCTTCCGTCGCCTTTCCCGTCGACTGCTGCCTGGACTTCCACGGGTCCGCCGAATTTTTCAACTCCACTCGTTATCGCCAAAGCATGCAGTTGCTGGTGATATTCGTTTGCGGAGAAAAGATGTTGCCCTTCGCTCCGCGTCAGCACAAAAAGAGTGCCGGTCTTCAGGTCGATAACCGGTGTAGATGTGATTCCAATTTCTGGACTGATGAAAAAGCAACGCACATCTCGTTCCGGAATCGTGGTCGATCCGTTAGCGAGAAGACTGACGTGCCAAAGCGGCGTCGCGGGATTTCCATATGCGTCGAATGCATATACGCTGTCATGCTCGGTGGCGATGTAGATAACATCGTGTTTCCCCTTGCCAGCAATCTCCACCCCGGGCAAGAACAACGGTTGAGCGTAGATATCCCCATCAACTTTAAGCGCGAAGAGCTTGCCGAATTGCCGCGGATTTACGTTTTGCGGCGTAAGAGTCGTTTCCTTTCGATAAGCGCCAGTCCGCGCGTTGTCAACCTGGGCGGTAGTTATCTGTGCTGTTGCGCAGGTTGCCATGCCGAAGAAAAAGATTGCCCCGACGAAACTCAGGCCGCTTCCGTGGACCACATTGATGCTCATGGCATTCTCCTGGGGAATGTGTTCGGCTTTCATCTAACGCTACGACTGCTATTTCTTGCCTCTAACCTTCAGTCTTAGACTGAGTACTTCGAGCCTCCGCGCAGAGATGCTCGGATTGCCCGACTCTTTGATCTATGTAGCATTCGATATAACCCATGTCAATAGACATCGTCCTCTTCGAAAGGCAGAATGCGTGAGCCTGTTCTTCCGCGCATGAACTCCGCGTGCGGCAGCTGGTCGACTCTGTAGCGCCGGCTCAGCAGCTTCTGCGGCTGCAAAGGTCTGTTCAGGACGATTCAATGTGGGCAGGGAGACCGCTTTGAGGTAGCGGGATGGACGTTTTCCCGGAAGGGAGTTCAGCTCATCTCGATCCCGATATGCATCACGACGACATGGCTAGCGGAGAAGTGGTCGTAGAGGTCGCTCGGTTGCAATTCAAAGAGGTCGATCCGGAGATCCGAGCAGGAAGCCGGACGCCCCCTAGCATTCGACCGGACGTCTGTTCAATCGCAAGTGGTTCCGGCGCTTGAGTCCAGAACACTTGGAGAGACCGCTGGAAATACTCGGATAACGCAAGAGTTCAATTACTATCAAGAATGTCCGATAACAGATATTCTGTATACTGCAACTGTCCCATGAAGATGAAGCCGCGATCTCTCTCTAAATATGAGGATTGCACGTCCGCATAAGACGGTTCCCTGCGAGACGGCGAAGGATGTTCCATCAAAAACGATTTCTCGCATATCGGTTGGGTAAAGTCCAAACAGTCAATACGCGTTTCCGGGCGAACTAGCCTGTCGCGCTCATTTTTCGACAGAAATTCTCCCGGCGGAGATCAAGGCTCGGCTCGAGGGATGCCAGGCTAGATTACTGCCCCTACATTTTGTAACGGCCCAGATCTTCGTCGTTGAGGCCCTCGAGCCAGCCACGTAACTCTTCCGCGGTCGGCCCTTCGGGTGGGCCAGCCGTATTGAGCTTTGCCGACTGCATCACCTGCTCCGAAACGAAAATCGGGCAATCCGAACGGAGCGCTAAAGCAATCGCATCGGATGGGCGCGCATCGAGTGTGATGAGTTCGCTACCCTGGCGAATCCACAGGACCGCAAAGAATGTGTCATCCCTAAGCTCTGTAATTACAACTTTATCCAGCTGGCCATTCATGTGACGCATGAGATTTCTCACCAGATCATGCGTCATCGGCCGCGCGGCCGACACCTTCTCAATCTCGATAGCGATGGCATTCGCTTCAAAGATTCCGACCCAGATGGGCATGACAGTATCGGAGCCGACATCCTTGAGCACGACGATCGGCATATTGGTGGATGGGTCCATCATCAGACCGCGGATTCGAACTTCGATGTCCATGGCTTCCCCTTCGCTAGATGCTTAGACGGTTTCACCGACCAGGCTGTTGGGAAAAGTATTTGTGATTCTCACCTTCGCATACGAACCAGGAGCGGGGGCAATGGGGCTGGGCGTTGTGAAGTTGACCGGCTTGTTCTGCGTGCTCCTCCCCGCAATCTGGCCGCGTGCCGGGTTTGTTCCTTCAACCATTACTTCCATCTGCTCGCCTAAATGCCTGGCGTAATTGATTCTCTGAATCTCTCGTTGTCGATCGAGTGCATGCTGCAGCCTTTTTGACTTTTCAGCGTCCGGGACGGAATCAATCATGGTCAGCGCTGGCGTATTGGGCCTCCCCGAATACTTGAAACCGAAGACGCAATCGTACTGAACCTCCTGCAGCAAGTCCATCGTCTCGATAAAATCATCGGCGGTTTCTCCAGGAAATCCGACGATGATGTCGGTGGAAAGCGAGATTTTACGCTTCGCCGCCTTGATCCAACTGATGCGTTCCAGGTACCAGTCGGATGTGTACTCGCGGGCCATCATTTTAAGCACCCGCGTGGAACCGGACTGCACCGGAAGATGCACGTGATCGCAAAGAGTCGGGCACGTCTCGATGGCTTCGACAATGTCGCGGGTAAAATCGCGCGGATGGCTGGTAGTAAACCGAACGCGGCGGATGCCCGGCACCTGGCCAACGGCAGCGAGCAGTTCGGCGAAGCTCAACTTCCCTTCCGGATCGCGGTAGCTGTTCACGTTCTGGCCGAGGAGTTGGATTTCGGTATACCCCTGGTCGGCTATACGCCGCGCTTCTGCGAGCACGGATGCAGATCCGCGGCTGCGCTCCTTGCCTCGCGTGTACGGGACGACGCAATAGGCGCAGAACTTGTCACAGCCCTCAATGATGGTGATGTATCCGCGGTAGGGATTTTGACGCGAAGTGAATTCGGTTTCAAATGTCTCGTCCGTCTGCCGGTCGTCCAGGCCAGTGATGCGATTCTCTCCGGCTTCGAGTCGACTCAGCATCTCGGGCAGCTTGCGATAGGAGGCGGATCCGGAGACGAGCGAGACATACGGCGCGCGCTCGAAGATCTTCTCGCCTTCCTGCTGTGCGACACAGCCCAGGACGCCGAAGCGTTTGCCGGCCTTATGCAGCTTTTTGTAGTCGTTGAGGCGATTGAAGACTTTCTGTTCGGCCTTGTCGCGGATGGAGCAGGTGTTGTACAGGATCAGGCCGGCTTCCTCTTCGGTTTCGACCTGGCTGTAGCCCTCATGCAGCAATGTGCCGATGACCTTTTCAGAATCATGCGCATTCATCTGGCAGCCGAAAGTCTCGAGGTAGAAGGTTTTTTCGGAAGCCATGGCAAGTCTGAGTATAAGGCATTTCGACTTACGACTCTTGACGCCGTCTCTGAGAGGCGTGTTCGCCGGCCGCTCGTTAAGCGTCCAATTTTGAACACGATACTTCGGAAACGTACACCGCTAATAGGGGTTACCGATTCCTTCGGAACATCGAATCAATGACTTGCGTATGTTCGCAAGTGGTCTCGCCCGTGCCTTTCTGAAGGCGTAGCCCAGGCTGTGCGGCGGGGCCGTGTTCCGGAGGTTATTTGCCAATGGCGATTGAAGTGAAGGGCGTCGCGCCTATGGTGCAAGTCTTCGATATGCCGCGATCAATCCGCTTCTACCGGGATCTGCTTGGATTCAAGGTCATGTCCAGCTCGAAAGCAATGTCGGACGATCCCGATGACGTCAATTGGGTGCTGCTCCAGCTTTCGAATGCGGAGATCATGCTGAACACGGCTTATGACCCCGATGATGTTCCCGAGGCGCCGGAGCCCGGGCGCTGGTCGGGTCACCAGGATACATGTCTTTACTTCGGCTGCCCCGATGTGGATGGAGCCCACCAGCATCTCGTTTCGCAAGGCCTCGAGATCGACCCTCCTAAGGTGGCCTGGTACGGAATGAAACAGTTGTACCTCACAGATCCCGACGGTTTTGGTATTTGCTTCCAGTGGTCCGCCTGAGGTGTTGCATTGAAGGAGCGCACATGAAGACCGTGTACCAGGATATTCGTTTCGGATTCCGGCAGCTGATCAAGATGCCCGGGTTCAGCCTCACGGCGATCATCTCACTGGCGCTGGGCATCGGGGCCACCACGGCGGTCTTCAGCGTGGTCTATGCGATCCTGATGGACCCCTATCCATATAAGGCGCCGGATCGGATGATCCACATGCGGCTTACGATGCCATCGGGCGACCTGAATGGTTTTGGCGTGACCGGAACGCAATGGCAGGAGCTCCGCAAATCGCCAGTAGTCGAAGACACGTTTCTCGAGGACGACTGGAGTCTGACGGTCACCGGTGCCGACCTTCCCGAAGACGTGGCAGGCGTCTATCTCAGTTCAAATGCTTTCAACTTCCTTGGAGTGCCGGCGGCTCTTGGGCGTGGCCTTCAACCGTCCGATGCGATAGACGGACAAGATCCGCAGCCGGTTGTTGTACTCGGATACAAGTTCTGGCAGCGCCACTTCAACGGCGATCCGACCGTACTGGGGAAGACGCTGCAGTTGGTCCGCAAAAACTACACAATTATTGGGGTCTCCGGATCGCGATTTACCTGGGGCGATGCGGATGTTTACCTGCCCCTGAAGATCACCGGAGATCCAGTGAAATCGTTCTATGCCGGCGTCCGGCTGAAGCCGGGAATCACGCACGCGCAGGCGAATGCCGCGCTCGAGCCGCTTATCTTCCAATTTGCGAAGGACACGCCAAAGCATTTCCCTCCGGACAAGCTTCATCTTCATGTCGTTGGTCTGAATGAGGACTTCGTCAAGCAACTGGGCGGAACACTCTACTTGTTGTTTGGAGCGGTCGCGCTACTCCTGATGATTGGCTGCGGCAACGTCTCCATTCTTCTGCTCGCGCGCGCTACAGCCCGCCAGCACGAGTTCGCCGTGCGCTCTGCGATCGGTGCAAGCCAGCGCAGAATTGTGCGCCAGTTGCTAACGGAGTCCTTGTTGTTGTCACTTACGGGCGCGGGCCTCGGACTTGTCCTTGCCTATAAGACCGTTGCTGTAATTGTCGCCAATCTTCCGCAGTTCTCATTCCCACACGAAGCGGCAATCCAGATCAATTTGCCGGTGCTCATTTTCTGTATCCTCATCGCGGTAAGCACAGGAATTCTGTTCGGTCTCTGGCCGGCGCTTCAGCTCTCCAGGCCGCAAGTCAGCCAGGTGATGCAGTCGAATACGCGCAAGACTACTGGCGATGCGAAGGGACGCAGAATGCATGCGGTGCTTATCGGTGGTCAGATCGCTCTGACCCTGCTGATGATGGCGGGCGCGGGTGCGGCAATCGAGGGATTTCTGCGCGTTGCGAATATGAAGCTGGGTTACGACCCGCATAACATCATGTCGGTTGGAATTCCAATTCATGACGGCACGTACAAGACTTGGCCGGACCGGGCTGCGTACTTCGAGCAGATCTTCGCAAAGGTGTCGGATGTTCCCGGTGTGAAACTCGCTGCGGTCTCCAGCAACGCGACACCGCCGGACAATGGATTCAATGTGAAGTTTGACATTGTCGGTAAGCCGTCCTCGGCAGATCAGTCCTTCCGCTTCAATCTGGTCAGCAAGGAATATTTTCCAGCTCTGAAGGTTCCGCTGATGCAGGGGAGAATCTGGGACGAAGCCGAGACTCGTCGCGGTGCAGGATTGGCAGTGGTCAATCAGACCTTTGTGAGACGCTACTTCCCTGCCGGCGACGCCGTTGGGCACGCCTTCAAGGTCGCAGATCTGAAACCGGATCCACCCTATTTCCTGATTGCTCCAGGTGCCGAGGAAGGTTTCCTAATTGTGGGCGTGGTCGGCGACAAACTGGACCAGGGGCTTTCCAAGCCAATCCTACCTGAGGCGTTCGTTCCTTACACGGTGGCGATGGGGATGTATACCCAGTTGCTCGTTCGTTCTGACGTTCCACCGCTATCTCTGCTGCATTCAGTGCGTGCGGCGGTCAATTCTATCGATCCAGATCAACAGACAAACGCGAACGTACGCGACCTTGAACATTGGATTTCAGCGACGCCTGAATGGGCACGCGGACAACTGGTCGCTTGGCTCTTTGGAGCATTTGCGGCACTGGCGCTTGCACTCGCTGCTGTGGGGCTCTACAGCGTGGTAGCATATGCCGTCGTCCAGCGCACCAATGAATTCGGCATACGAATCGCGTTGGGCGCGAAGAAAGGGCACGTCCTCGGAATTGTCTTTCGCTCCACAGTAGCAAGTGTGGGGACCGGGATCGTGGCTGGCGTTGCTCTGACACTCGCGCTCAACAAGGTGATGGCCAGTTGGGCAGCGGAGAGCGCACGCGATCCGCTACTGCTGCTCGGGGCAACGGGCGTTCTCGCGCTCGTGGCGACAGTCGCCTGCATCATCCCCGCGTGGCGCGCGGCGGGTCTTGACCCGATGAAAGCAATCCGCTACGAGTAAGACGACGGCCGAGGTGGTCGCTCGAAACGTATTTAGCGAAGCCCGGTGTGCAGGTACGCGAGCAGCGCCGACATCTGGTCCGCGTTGAAGCGGCCGCTGAAGGACGGCATCATTCCTTTGCCGGCAAGAACAACCTGCCGCACATTGGCGTCTGTCGCCGGCGCGCCGCTAGGAAGCGTCGCACTGCTGAAAACGCCGTGCAAGTCGGGCGGTACTTTCTTGAGAGCCAGATCGTTGTCCCGGTGGCAGTGTGCGCAGCGGCCTTCGTAAAGATGCTTCCCTTCTGCCTGCTGAGGTGTGAGCGGTTGCGGGCCGCGACAGGCTGTGAAGCTCAGAGCGATGCCCGCCGTCAGCAAGAGAATTGAAAGATAACTCTGAAGCGCCATTCCGTCTCATTTTACGGCGGGCGATTCGATATGCTTGAGCCATGACGCTTCCCTCTCTGGAACAGGTCCGCGAGGCGCAAAATGTCCTCTACCGATATATGCCGCCCACTCCGCAATACAGTTGGCCGCTGATCAATCGCCGGCTGGGGGCGGAGGTGTGGGTGAAGCATGAAAATCATACCCCTGTGGGTGCCTTCAAAATTCGAGGCGCCCTGCTGTACATGGAGTGGCTCGCGCGGACGCAGCCGGAACTGGGCGGCGTAATTGCTGCAACGCGCGGCAATCACGGACAGGGTGTTGCCATGGCGGCCCGGTTGCACGGAGTTGCATGCGTCATCGTGGTGCCGCACGGCAACAGCATCGAGAAAAATTGCGCCATGATCGCGCAGGGCGCGGAACTGGTGGAGCACGGTCAGGATTTTCAGGAGTCGCTCGAATATGCGCGCGTGCTTGCCGGCGATCGCGGATTCGTCATGGTCGATTCCTTTCACGAACGCCTGGTGATGGGAACAGCGACCTATGCGTTGGAGTTCCTGCAATCGGCCCCGGTGCTGGCCCGGGTGTATGTGCCCATCGGGCTCGGGTCCTCCATCTGCGGCGTCTCGGCTGCACGCAATGCTCTGGGTTTGACAACGGAGATCATCGGAGTGGTCGCATCAGGATCTCCCTCTTACGCGCGCAGCTTTATTGAGCGCAAGGTGGTCGAGGCTCCTGCGCAGACGGCGATCGCCGATGGCCTGGCGTGCCGAACGCCGAATCCAATGGCCATGGAAATCATCTGGCAGAACGTGGCGCGCATCATCGAGGTTTCCGACGCCGAAATTGAAGCGGCCATGCGAGCTCTCTATAAGGACACGCACAACGTTGCCGAGGGCGCTGCGGCAGCGGCGCTGGCCGGAGCCCTGAAGGAACAGGACGTGAATCGCGGTAGCAGGATCGGCATCGTGCTGACCGGGGGCAATGTCGATGCGAATGTTTTTGCGCGCGTGCTGGCGGAAGAGGCGGTGCAACAGTGAAACCGCACTTTGACAACCTGACTCCTCTCGCGCATGGAGCACAGAATCGCTGCTTTGGCTGCGGCGAAGCCAATGCGCAGGGTCTGCAATTGGAATTTCTTCTGGCGGAGGACGGAACGGTGGTCTGCCCCGCCGTCATCCCGAACCAGTTCGAGGGCCATCCGGGTTTCCTGCATGGCGGGATCATCGCGACGTTGCTCGACGAGACAATGAGCAAAGCGGTGCGCGCCCGGGGACTCACCGCCATGACACGCCACATGGAGGTCGACTACAAGAGGCCCGTTCCGTCCTCCGCGCCGATTCGCATGGAAGGGCGTGTCGTCAAGGACGAGGGACGCAAGCACTGGGCTGAAGCGACAATCTGCGGCAGCGACGGCCGCGCACTTGCGCAGGGCAAAGGGCTGTTCATCGAAGTGCGTCCCCCGAAGCCGGTTTGAACCGGCGCGGACCGGCCTTTCCTTCAATCCAGCCTCTACTTCAATGTAGACAGCCACTCGATGATCGTGCTCTCAAGAAAGATGCGGTGATCAGACCAGCCATGATCCGTCGCGGCGTGGATCGCTTTGACATTGTGGTTGCCCTCGGCTTGAATGGCCTGAACAAGAGCGTCCGTCTGCGGGGCGAGTCCATCATTGGCGGACAGAACCAGCATGGGCACATCCTTGAGCCCAGGCAAGGCATTGGCGAATGCGAAGGCCTGGGCATTCTGCGTATCTTCGCTTGCCATTGACTCCGCAGTGACACCGGCAAGGGCCTCCATGTTATCGGCCATCTCCGCGACAAGTTTTTCGTGTTCCAGTTTGCCAAGCTGGCCCATATCCGCGGCGCTGATGAGAATCGCGCCAGCCAGGCCGTGATCGTGCGCAGCGGTCATCACCGTTACCCATCCGCCCATGCTGTGACCTGCGAGGACAATGCGTTTGGTGTCGATCCCCAGCCTGGTCGCAATCGATGGCTCGCGCAGATAGGTAAGGACGGCATCGGCATCTTCAAGGTTTTGCGCGAACCTGTACGATCCCGGGCTGCCCCAGGAGCCGCGATAGTTGAAGGTCACCGCATTCCAACCGGCGCGACGAACCGCTTGCGCAAGGTCAAGATTCTTTTCGTTCCCCGGCAAGCCGTGGCAGATAACGATCGTGGGATGCGGTCCCGCGCCTGCCGGAGAATATACGACGCCGTTGATCAGCAGACCGTGACTGGGGATGTGCAGCACTGTCATGGCTGCCGGATGTTTTGCGTCCGCAGGAGGATCAGTGTAGATGGCGGAGGGAACGGTTTGCCCGGAAATCGCGGCTGAACCTACAAGAACCAGGACGGCGAAATATAGGACGCGCATTCGAGATATCCTCTCCGCCTTCATGCCTCCACTCCACATGCAGAGGCGCACCACGTGAAGCGGCAGGCCGTGCAGATACGAACCAGGAAGCGATCGAAGTATAGCCAGTGTACATTTCAAATCGCGCGGAAAGAAGAATTGCCAAGACAAAAGGACGCCGGGCCAGCAAATCAGGTGACTCTGCGGCCCGGCGTCTTCACTCATGAAGGCTTCTCCCCAACCCAGGAAGGCCTCAGTGAATCATGTTGATGGTTTCCTGCGTAATTGTGTCGAAGGTCGTCACGGCTTTTGAGTTTGCTTCGAACGCTCGTTGCGCGATGATGAGGTCGGAGAATTCGGCGGAGATATTTACGTTCGAAGCTTCCAAAGCTCCGCCCTGCATGGTCCCAAGTCCGGACGTCCCTGAAACTCCGATCGTCGCGGTGCCGCTGGCCAACGTGGTTGCGTAGTCGCCGCCGCCCGAGTCCTGCAAGCCCTGAAGATTTACAACATCGCCGAGCGCCAGTTGTCCGACGTTGAGCTTCTGCCCATTGTTGAAGGTCGCTGTCACGGTTCCATCGGAGCCGATTGTAAAACCGTTATAGTTTCCACTGGCGAAACCATTCTGCGTCGAGGCGGAGACGGCAGATGTCTGTTCCACTACTTGCGACAACGTGGATGCCCCATCGGCTCCGAAGAGGTTCCACGTCATGCTCATATTTGTGGCGCCGTCAGAGAGACCTGAGAAGGTGATGCCGGTGATGTCTGTCGAAGGGCTCACCAGGTTTCCATTCGAGTCGAAAGTCAATGAGCCAGTGGCCGTCGCGGAAGCCACAGGATCCTGAATGATGCTTCCCGACGTGGTAATGTTGGTCCCGCTGATGGTCAACTGGCCCGTAGCGGTTGGGGTCACCGTTGCTGTAATGCCCGCAGCGCCGAGCGCATTCTGCAGATCTGTGGCGTACGCACCAACAGACTCTCCCGGCGTGACGGTCGGCGCATTAATGGTCGTCGAGACACCGCCCGCATTGGGCCCCGTAATCGTCAGGTTTGTGGCCGGATCGACGGTGGCCATGGTCCCACCGCTCGACCCGAAGCTGTAGACCTGCGTGTTTACGGCCCCGGCGTTGCTGCTGTTTGCAGAGAGCGTATCGGGCAACGTTACGTTGTACGACCATGTGTTGGTAGCGGTCTTGGTATACGTCACCTGTGCCTGGTAATCATTGCCGAGAGAATCGTAGACCTGGATCTTGCCGGAAAGACTGTCACCAACGTTTGCACTTGAATTGAGAGTTGCCGTCATTCCGAAACTGGTTGTTGCGCTCGGGGGCTCAACCTCTCCCACCGGGATATGCACGGGAGCAAGCGGAGCGTTCGTGTTGACAACTCCGTTTGCGGCCGGGAACCCCATCACGTTGAGTCCACTTGATGTGATCAGGTTTCCATTGAGATCAAGCGAGAAGTCGCCATCCCTGGTCAGAAGAGTGTTGTTTCCACTGCCGACCACGAAGAACCCGCTGCCCTGCAAGGCCACGTTGGTGTCCACGTTGGTCGTATTGGGCGAACCGTTGGAGAAGTCTGTCTCGATAGAGCAAACCTGTGTCCCCGAGCCGCGCTGGATCGGATCGCCGGAGCCCGCTTCTCCAACCTGCTGATAGAACAAATCGGAAAAATTTACGGATTGTGATTTGTAACCGGTCGTATTCATGTTCGACAGATTGTTCGCAATCGTATTCAGCGCGGTCGAATCCGCGTTCAATCCCGTAAGCGGAATATAAAAACTTGCCATGTTGATTCTCCTCTGCGATGACTCCGGCCTCATTTGCCGACGGTGAATGGTGGACAGCGAAGACCTGTGCGTTTCACAATCTGTTGGTCTGGACTCCTAACGACCCCGCAACGCGCTGCGCCGCTGGATTGCTCTCCGGGATCGTAAGATTGCCGTTTTCAAGCGGTGGCGATGTCGTGCCGGTCGATTGCGGTTGAAGGTCGAGTGTTTGACGGCGCCGCCGGTGGGAGTCGCGGAGGAATCCGTGCTGAGAGTCTGGTTGATTGAGATGAGTTGTTCCAGACTGTTCACCTGGACCAGTTGATTGATGTACTCGTTGGGGTCGGTATCGGCCGTGGGGTCCTGGTTCTTCATCTCGGTTACCAGCAAAGTAAGAAAATCATTTGCTGAGATGGTTGCAGAGTCGCTGCTGTCGCTCCCACCGCCGGCGGCCGCCCCGGAAACTGGGTTGGTCTCTTGACTTCGGTCCTGCATTCCATTCCTGCTGGTGGCCGGCCGCGCGCTGTTCGTCGCGTGCGCCGTCAAAATCTGGTTCCAGATCGGATTCATTTGTGCGGCCATTGCTTTTTGCCTTTCCTTCCTCTCGCTTGTCGCTTCCTATCAACCAACACTTGCTTTTCAGCGGTCACACCACGACCGAGAAGTGACGTTCCTGCGGACTCATGCCCGCAATGAACACCGGCAGGTCGGTGCTCGACTGCTCTGCCTGAAGGCCCTTTGTAAATTGCGGAATCGGCTCTGACGTCATAGGTCCAGAATTCTCTTGCGCTTGCTGCCGATTGTCTTGGCTCGAACCTCTGTCATTTCCCTGAGACATCTCTCTACCTGCGCCGTAGCTCCAACTTGCCCCGGGAACTGAAAGAGTGACCGTATTCACATGCTCATAATGGTTCGCCAGGTGCGCATTCAAACCCGCAAGATTGCCACTCAGAACTTCTGCGGCAGTCTCGCCGGAAGGCTGGACCGTCGCGTGGATGCCCGTAGCTCCCGCTTGCGCACGTACGCTGATCCATCCCAGGGTTGGGTCCTGGAAGCCGGCTTCTGCCCGATGACTCTCCGCGAGAATCCACCTCGCGGAGCCATCGTTCATACTCGCATCCATGGCAGCAAACATTTCGTGCACGGGCCCCGTCTTTGTGAGCGTCACCTCGGCCGCGTCAAGCCCCGTTAAGGTCGGCATCCATGCCGCTGAGGAGGGAGGAGCAGGAGCGCCGCGCGGCTGTACGAAAGCAGTTGCACTCTCGTCTGAAGCCGGCTGGTTCAGGATGAAGGGAGCCCCTAAGGTTTTCGCCTTGGAGTAAAGCGGCGTTTCAGCGACGCCTGCCGGGTCGTGTCGTACCGCGTCCTTTTTCAGCGGGCCGATTGAGGATTGGTTGACTTGCACTCGTTGAACGGGGGTAAACTCCGTGCGCTCGGCCGACTTTATGGAACTGCTGCTCGAAAGCGCCGCTTTTGTTCGACCGCTCAAGGAGCGTCGAGGCGGTGGCCCGTCGAGTGGGGAAGATGTGCCGAGTTCAGGTGCGGCTGTCGGTTTGTGCGCCAAGACGTATCCGCCCGGACCGTCAGGCGCCTGATCTGTGCGCCCTGTCGAGAGTTGAGACGGAACAATTCCCGCCGCCGTCTGCTCTTCACTCTTAAGCTCGACCGGCGCTGTGTCGGTTGATCGCGGGCTCGTAACGTACGATGGCCTCGGGACGTTGGCTGAACCCGCCAGGCCAGCATCCTGACCCGACGAGTCTCCCTGCCAATTCGTAGATTCCAGCGCGGAGAACCTCGCTTGCGGCATCTCCTCCGTGATCCGCGAAAATGCGGGCCTCGGTGCACTTGCCTGTACGATCCCCGGCTCAGAGCAGGACGCGGTCACCGTTGTACTCGGGATGTTGGACAACTGTTGCGACTCAGACTGATCGCTTCGGAGCAATGTCTGCGGCGCATGCGAAGTGGAATCTTCGGGACGCCCTTTTGACGGTGGTCGCTCTGGACCCGGATGAGTTGCCGCCTGTACAGGCAAGGTCTTCGGAACAGTCGCGGCACGTGGCGCGATCGAATTCGCAGTTGAAGCACCTTTAGCAACGAGTTCACCCATCGCGCGATCGGCTGCAACTTCGATTGCCCGACCTTCGTTCCCTGCAACCACAGCAGGCTCTTGCATGCAAACGGGGACACCGGCGGCAGGCACTGAATCTGTCGCCGGCGCATTGTCTCCGCTGTCATGGTCAGCAGCACGCAACGAATCAACAATCGCCTGCCACCCCTGACGAAAGATCTCATTGGCGTATTGCACCGTTGCACTCGATCCGCTCGCTAAGAATTCAGAATGCCTTTGAAGTGGAAATACGGGTACTTTACGATCGACATCCGGCCCCGTTTTCGGTGCGCCAACTCCGCCCATGTTGCTCGCGCCACTCATGCCGTTGATGGAGCAGATGACATGCCAAACGGATTGTTAATCGGTTAAAGAAATGTCAGACTTTGAAGGACGCCGTTGACTTGGTTTTCGGCGCGTCGGGTATGCGTTGCGAACGATGCCAATCGTCGAGCGCGAGCTGCGTCTTCCGATTCGTCTCTGCCCTGGCCTCGGCCGACTTCGCCTCCACCAGCGTTTCAACCTGGCGTCGCGCAAGTCTCCTGGCCAGCAAATTTTGATTCTTCTGTTCGGCTTTCTCTTTCGCCGCGTCAATCAGTTCCACGAGTACCCGCTGCAGTCGACTGGCTGTTGTCATCTCCTGCAATCCGGCAATCCTGTCGATCAGCTCCCCAGTTTGCGCGCTCGATGCTACCAGCGCTCGGGCCCGGTTCCCGCGTTCGTACGCTGTCTCTTGAGCCAAGGCGAGGCGTTGCAGCTCTGCCATTGCGTTCTTCATCTCTGACTGGCTATAGTCCTCCTCGGCTTGTCGAATACCGAGCAGGCGATGAAGGGCCTTGGAAGCAGCCATTGGCTAGATCTCTCCGGCCATTGCCGCAAGCTGAAGCAGACAGTCCTTGAAGTCTATTCGCTCATGCGGCGTCTGCATCATGAAATCGCGCGTCGCCGTGCGGGCTCGGAGGGATCTGTCGAGATCAGGGTCGGCACCCGGCTTATACGCCCCGATGCGCACCAGGTCCTCTGATCGCGCATAGACGGCCATCATCCGTCGAACGAGAGACGCTTGCTCGCGATGATCCGGCTCTGTCACCGCGGGCATCAATCGGCTGATGGAATCAAGTAAATCGATAGGCGGATACCAACCTTCGGCCGCCAGCTTGCGCGAGAGAACGACATGCCCATCCAGCAGCGAACGCACCGCATCCACTAACGGGTCCTGCTGGTCGTCTCCCTCCATCAGCACAGTGTAAAAGGCAGTGATGGAGCCGTCACCAAAGTTCCCGGCTCTCTCGACGAGCTTGGCCAGCCTGCTGAACACAGACGGGGTGTATCCCTTTGCGGTGGGCGGTTCGCCGGCCGCCAATCCGATCTCCCGCGCCGCCATGGCAAAGCGCGTCAAGGAGTCAAGCACCAGCAGAACGTTTCTTCCCTTTCCTGCAAAGTGTTCGGAAATTGCGGTAGCGGTCATGGCGGCACGCATGCGCATCAGCGGCGGCTGATCAGAAGTGGAAACGACGAGCACGGAACGCGAGAGTCCTTCCCTACCGAGGGTATTCTCGATAAATTCGCGGACCTCGCGCCCACGCTCGCCAACGAGGCCGACCACTGTGACGTCCGCTTCGGTGTTCCGCGTCATGATGCTGATGAGCGTGCTTTTGCCGACGCCCGATCCTCCAAAGATTCCGACGCGCTGTCCCCGGCCCACCGTGAGCAGTCCATCGACAGCCCTGATTCCTGTACCGAGCGGACGTTGAATCGGCACGCGATCGAGGGGTGAATGCACAGGGCCTTGAAGTACCAGTTTCTCCGTCTTGCCCGGAATATGTCCTCCGTCCATCGGGACACCCATGCCATCGAGAATCTGCCCGATCATACCCTCGCCGACCGTGATTTCGGGCCCCCCCCCGAGGGCATAAACAGGATCTCCGTAGCGGACTCCGTCGGCAGTTTTCAGGGGCATCGCGAGGACGCTCGATCCACGAAAGCCGATCACTTCGGCAAGATGTCTTGTTCCCGTGCGGTCTTCAATCTCGCAGCACTCTCCCACCGATGCCACCGGGCCAATCGACTCGATGGTCTGCCCGATGGATTCAACGATCTGTCCGCGCCAACGCCAGGGCTGCCGCGATTGCAAGCGCGCCACGTAGCGATCCAGCACTCCAATCACAACAGCATCTCCAGTCGATTCGTTTCAGGGCCGACGCCAATCGTTTTCTTTCACGGGCGCTTCATCGAATAACGCACATTCAATCTGGTGAAGTTGGGCAGGAAGACCAAGATCCACGGAGCCCATATCCGTTTCGATTGCGCAATCCCCGCCATGCATGGATTCATCGGGAACTACCGCCGGTTTTACCTTGAGATTCGGAATATGCGCCAGGGTCTCGGCCCAAAGGCTCGCATCTGAAGCCGGGACACGCAACCGCACCTGGAGGGTTGAAGCGAGCTGCCCCAGCGCTACGCGCACCGCTCCTACCAGAAACAGCGGATCGGTCTGGGCTTCACGGCGGAGAATGCGCGCCGCAATGGCCAGTGCCAGCTTAACGACTTCGTGCTCCACAGTCTGCAGGAATCGGTCTCGCTCGACCGCGAACTGATTGGCCAGGTCCGCCGCCTGTTCCGCTCCCTGTTTCTCGGCCTCCCGCAGCAACGCGCGCTGCCGTAGCGCTTCTGTCTCGCGCCCCTCCCGGATTCCCTGCTCCCGGCCGGCTTCGAAACTTCGCTTTGCCTGTTCGGCTGCGGCGGTCGAGGTCTCCGCGGAGGGCATGTCGAGGCCCGTGCATCCAACCTTGCCGTCGATGGTGCTGTCTTGCGATGCGGCACTTACATCAACGAGATCGTCCCACAGCACCGGGAGTGCCTTGGCGCTGGCCGGATAATCGAATACTTCAATCCGCGGTGCTGGTCCGCTGCGAACTCTGTCCACTCCGCTTCCATCCACTGTCTTCACGCGAGCATCTCGTCGCCGGTTTCGAGCTTCAGAATTACCTTGCCCTCCGCTTCAAGGCGTCGCGCAAGGTTCAAGATTTCCTGCTGAGCCTGCGCGACCTCCCGTGAACGCACCGGCCCAAGAACCTCCATGTCTTCTTTCAACATCTCCACTGCGCGCGCACTCATTGCCTTGAAGATCGCGGCACGCAGTTCTTCGTTGGCTCCGCGCAACGCCATCGCCAGTTGCTTCTTATCGACGCCGGAGACGATCTCGCGGATAGTTGCAGGCGGCACCGTGACGAGGTCTTCAAACGTAAACATCAGGTTGCGGATACTCAGGGCCAGTTCCGGTTGTCCTTCTTCAATAACTTCGAGAATGCGTTTGGACTCTTCCGCATTCAGCCGGTTCATCAGGTCTGCTACCGCCTTGAATCCCGAATAGCTCTTCCTGCCACTGTCCCCGACGGTTTCGAGGCGCCGATGCAAAATGTGCGCGACCTTTTGTGCCATTTCGGGTGAGAACTGCCGCATCGCCGCCAGACGTTGGATGGAAATGACTTTGTGTTTTTCGCTCAAGTTGCTCAATACCAGAGAGGCTCGCTTGGGATCGAGATGGGCGAGCACCAGGGCGATCGTCTGCGGATGTTCGGCGTCGAGCAATTTGCCGAGTTGTTGGGGATCGGTACGCTGCAGCTTGGCGAGGTTGCCTTGTTCGGCCTCCTGCGCCCGGCGCAACTGCATCATCAGATCGTCCGCGCGCTGCTTGCCAAAGGTTTCTGCAAGAAGACGACTTGCATAGTCCAAACCACCATGCACCATGAAACCCTGGGTCTCCAGCAGTTCCCAGAATTCTTGAAGAATAGCGGCGGTGATTTCCGGAGTGATGCCGCGCAGATCGGCGAACTCTTCGGTCAAGCGCTCGACGTCAGATTCAGGAAGGGAGCGCAGGAGTTCCTTGGCAAGGTCCTCTCCCACCGCCATCAACAATACTGCGGCCTTGCGCGCCCCGCTCAAATTTGCGGTTTTGCCCTGCCCAAGTCTTTCGAAATCCCGCCGTCTCCCACCAATTTTCTTTCCCTTTCCCGATACTTCCCAATCGCGCTCTGCTTTCTCTTGAAACCCGGCGAATCAGCTCTGGCAAATCGTCGGGCCTAGGCCTACTCCGAATGAATCCAACTCTGCAAGAGCCGCGAAGTCTGCGCTGGTTCCTGTTTCAGCTGACTGGTCACCTGCTGAAAAATCTCCTGTGCGCGGACATGCGCGGGATCGGGCATGGCGGCCTCGGGCTGCGGCAAAGGCGATCGCCCGGCTCCGGCAAGTTGAGGCGGTGCGCTTTTCAGACCCGCCACAGCCTTTCGCAGCGCGGGACGCACGCCAAATGCGAGCACCGCCATCAGACCGATCAGCAGGCTCAGGTATTTCACGAGCAGCGGGGAAGCCTCTATTCTTGACATCGTCTGCGCTGGAATGGAGGAGGTCGGGCGAGCGCGATTTTCATCAAAGGCCAAATCCTGCACCGTCACCACGTCGCCACGGGATGCGTCAAAACCCACTGCCGCCTGTGCCAGTGCCGAAAGGTTCCTCAGTTCGTCCGGCGAGCGGCTCTGCCAGCGGGCTGCCGCGCCTTTCCCTGACTCCTGCATCAGGCGGTCATTCACAACGATTGCAGCGGTAAGCCTGCGTACCTTGCCGGGGTTTTCAACCAGGTGCCGAACCGACTTCGAAACGCCATACGTACCCGATTCGGTTTTCGACGTCTGAGGTTGCGAAGTCAGCTTCGGATACACCGGAAGGGATTGGGAATTCGGCGCATTCGACGCGGTTCCAGGAACTCCGGCGGCGACTGGCTGCCCTCCGGTGGTCTGCTCGGTGCGTTCCATTGAAAGCGTTGCCGACTGGGTGGGATCGTAGTTCTCCTTGGTTTCCTCCAGTGCATCCGAATCGTAATCCAACGTCACAGAAGCGCGGACGTTCCCGGATCCCGTCACGGGCTCAAGTGTGGATATCAGTTTCTCCTCCAGGGCCTGCTCCGCGCTCAATTGCAATGCCCCGGGTGTCTTTGGACCCAGGGAAAGGCGGCCCGACGCATCGACCAGAACCACATGATCGGCGGCAAGCCCATCCACGGCCGAGGCAACGAGGTTACGAATCGCATCCGCCTCGCCATCCCCAGCGCCCCGTGGCGTAGCTTCAGAACCACCGACGCTTTCGCGGGACGGTCCTCGTCGCGAAACAGCGAGTCGTGAGAGAGGACCAGATGCACGCGCGCTGACTCCACGTCGGCAAGAGACCCCACGGTGTGTTCCAGTTCTCCTTCGAGCGCCCTTTGATAGTTGACCTGCTCGTCAAATTCAGAGCCGACCCAGTTGGGTTTGTCGAATAGCTCGAAGCCCATGCGACCGCTCTTTACACCCTTCGCCGCGGTAGCCAGGCGCGCCTTATCCAGTTGCGCAGCGGGCACCCGCAACGTCATGCCATTGTCCGCCACATCGTAGGGAATTTGCCCCTGCGTCAACGTCAGTCCAACCTGCCGGGCGTCTTCCGGATCGAGGCCTGCATACAGCGTGCGCCAATCAATACGAAGGCCGGACCAGAGCAACAATCCCAGCAATCCCGCCAGCAGGATGCCGGCGGCGATTGCCCAGCGGCGCTGCTGCGGGGCCATGGTCGCCCAGCCAACGCGCGCCCGCGGCAAATATCGCCGCAGCCCCGGCGGCCAATGGTCCGCCTTCGCCACCGGCTGCCCGTTTTTCCAATTGTGTCCCCGGAGGGGCCATCTTTCCTTCCTGCCGTTTCCATGCGGCGCCGCGTCTGGACTGCGCTACCGACGAGGTCTGCGCAAATTCCTCAGAACTGCATGCTCATGACAGTCTGATAGCTCTGGATGGCCTTGTTCCGGACGGCGAGCACCATTTCGAACGCCATGCTTGCTTTCTCGCTTGCGATCATCGCCTGGTGTACGTCCACGCCTGAGCCCGCCATCAACCCGTCCACCGCACGGTGCGCCTGCTCGTCGAGATGTACCGACGTTGCGAACGGCATCGGTAAGCAAATCGCCGAAAGGCGCCGAAGTTCCGCCAGACGCCGCTGCGCCCGGCAACCGCGCTGAACGGTAGGATCGCGCCATGGGAGCCTGCGCTTGCGATGTTGGCGGCCTGAATCGCGGTGATCATTTCTTCCCCTCTATCGCTTCCTAGGACCTGGCGATATCGAGCGCTGAACTGATCATGGCCTTCTCTGCCTGCACCGCCGAACTATTGAGACCATAGGCACGCGTCGCTCCCATCAGATCAACCATCTCTGTGAGCGGGTTAATGTCGGGATAGGCGACGTAACCATCCGGTCCGGCGTCCGGATGGCCCGGGATCGTAGCGCTTGAGCGGAGGCGCAGCTGTCTTCGATAACCTGCGCAATATGCACGCCTCCGGGCGGCATCGGTCGGCGTTCTGCGGGTTCGAGCGCCGTCTCCCGCGGCAGCGCTAGTGAATCAGCGAAGTCTTCGTCGGCCTGGTTGGCGGCGAAAACGACATGCTGCCGCCGGTAAGGTCCGCCGGATTCGGTTCGCGTAGTCTCCGCATTGGCCATGTTTGCGGCCACCACCTCGGCGCGGGCACGCTCGGCCTCCATCGCCGATCCTGAAGTATCCATCAATCCAAAGAGATTCATATCTCCGACTCCGTGTTCAACTGCTGGAAGTCTACTTTGTCCGCATGAATGGCGTCCATGACGCGCTGATTTTCAACCCGCATCAGCGCGATGCCGGTTTTGAACTTCAATTGCGCCTCGGCCAGGTTCAGTCCCTCGCGATCCATGGAAACATTGTTGCCGTCAGGCCGGGAGATAAGGCCATCCACTTCCTTCACATGAACTGCGTTGTTCACGTCCTGCGCATCTGACACTCGTGAGCGCATTGCGCATCTCCGTTTCGAAGTCGAATCCCAGGTCCGATAACCCGGAGTATCGATGTTGGCCATGTTGGCGGCGGTGAGCTTGGCTTCGCTCGCCGCCAGGTCCAAGATACCGAGCCAGCTGATCGCTCAATCGTGTTTCGATTTGCATTGCGACTTCCACCTCCGCACGATGGTTCTCAACTTGACAGTCTCTTGACCACTGCGACTAGTCGATGTCCAAAATCAATGTCTGCGCGAGTCAGGACCGGGGCATCGCCCGCCAGAATCGCTGCGCGCTCGAGCACATGTTCCAGTTCGCGCACATTCCCCGGCCACGGATGCGCACTGAAGCTTCGCCATCGCGCGTCCGTCAATCCGCTTGACCGGGCGTCGCGCGGCCCATCTGCTCGAGAAAGTGCTCAACCAGCAGGGGCAGATCCTCAATGTGTTCGGATAGCGCCGGCGTATGAATCAGGAAGACGGCCAGCCGGTAATAAAGATCGGCACGGAAATTTCCCGCCTGCGTATGCTGCCGCAAGCGGCTGATGCGTGGCGGCGATGATCCGCACATCCACCTTGACGGTCTCGTTGTCACCGACACGTTGCAACTCTCCGCTCTCGACAAAGCGCAGCAGCTTGGACTGCAGGCGCCAGCGGCATTTCGCCGATCTCATCGAGAAAAAGAGTTCCTCCATCGGCCGACTCGATGCGTCCGACCCGCCCTTGCACCGCGCCCGTAAATGCCCCCGCGTATGGCCGAAGAGCTCGGCCTCGAGCAGGGCTTCCGGAATCGCTGCGCAGTTGATGGCGACAAATGGCTTGCGGTTGCGCGTGGAGAGCGTGCAGGGCTTCCGCGACCAATTCCTTACCTGAACCGGTTGGTCCTTCGATCAAGACCGGCGTGGTCCGCGCAGCGACCAGCCGGATGCGCCGGCTGACCTCGAGCATGCAAGGCGCGTCTCCGATCAGTTCCGGGATGCGACCGTTTCCTGAGACGAGCCGCGGCATGCACTCCCGGCCACCTGCTTCCTCTTTGGCGGCAAGATCTTTCTGGAACTCCCGGTTGCAGACAGATTTCTTATCTTGCGCAGCGGGCCGTTTTTCGAGCAGGCGGTAAGGCATCGGAGCGATCTTCCGCGGCGTCAACCCTGGAGTGTCGTCAAGAATCGGTGCCGTATTCCAGGCCGCGGTATCGGTTTCCTGTACGCGCTGGAGAGCGTACAAGGATCTCCTGGCGATGTGGTCCGGGCGCGCTCTCCATGTCGGTTGCATTGCTTGCAGTCACCACATCTACTTGAGGAAATGCCCCGCGGAATTCATCAAGGAATTCGCCGAGGTCCAGATCGGGCAGCCAGGAGTCCACGATGATCACCTGGGGAAGTGCGTCCATTGCCTCGCCCCAGGCCTCAGCGCCACCTTGTGCCTCGCGCACCTGCCACCGCAAACCAGTCAGTACCGCGCTGAGTCGTTGACGGAAACTGCTGTCGGCACTCGCCACAAAGCGGTGCGAGATCGGACCCGTGAACTTGCCTGTGAGACAACTGCCGCAGTTGCTGCCATTTTTCAACCCTCGTGATCGATCTCAATACGCCGTTCATGCTTGCGCGACTTCCAGCTGAGGCACATCCGCCGCGATGCAAAGCGCAGCGCCGCCCGCCGCCATCCCGGCTTCAAAAGGAATCATGTATCCGTGGCCTCGAACCGTTCGGATCAGCAGTCCCGGCGGCACATCGTCAAGCTTCCTGCGCAGGTAGTTCACGTAGACATCGACGATGTTGGTCGATTGCGCGGGTTCCATGTTCCAGATACTTTCAAGCAGTTCGACGCGCGACGCGCAACGTCCGCGATGGAGCATCAGGTGCTCGAGAAGCGCAAACTCCTTGTTTGTGAGGCTCAAGGTCCGTCCGGCACGTCGCACCGAATGATCCAGCCGATTAATGTCCAGATCGCCCGCCCGCACTACAATCTGCCCTTCCCGCCTGCGCCGCAGCAGCGCCCGGCAACGCGCTCGCAATTCAGAAAGGCTAAACGGCTTCGTCATCAGGTCATCGGCTCCACTGTCGAGACAACGGACGCGAGTTTCCACTTCCAGCCGCGCTGTCAGCACGAGCACCGGCAAATCCGCATTCAGTTGGCGCATCTCATTGAGCGCGGCTTCCCCGTCCATGACGGGCAGATTCAGATCGAGAATCGTTAGATCGGGCGATTCGTCGCGGAAGACTTCCACAGCCTTCGCGCCGTCATGAACAGTGTGCACACGATGGCCTTCGCTTTCGAGCCCTCGCCCCAGAAACAGCCCTCAGCGCCTTATCGTCTTCGGCGATCAACAGCCTCATCTTCGCTTCTCCCGGCCTTCGCTCGGTACATTCGGCGCGCCGTCGGTCCTGGAGGACGCTAAGCGGTACGAAACATCTCTACGTTTACGCGTAATGAGAGAGAACTCAAGATTCATTGAGAGGAAAATCGAGAAGGATTTCAAAATGGATGGGAGGTTGTGAGATTCCCGCGACAGGATTTCGAACGTTGACTTGTGATGGCGGATACAAAGCGCCGGCCGATGCAACCCCGAATCAACTCAATCGCCGGATTGCACAGCCTTGATGTGTCTGGCTCAGGCGGTTCTTCGTTGCACCGTCGCTTCTCGCTTGACGCACAGCGCGGCATCCGCTCGCTCCAGAATCTCCTGTACGGTGTCCCCTTCGCGGTATTCGGCGCAACCAATCGATGCATCCAGCCGAACGCTTGCATGCCCGGGCTTCCCTGGAATCAGGTATTGTCTGCCCATCCACAGACGCAAGCGTTCCGCCTGTTCAATGGCAGTGTTTTCGGCCGCGTCAAGAACCACCAGGAACGTATCGCCTGACCAGCGTGCTACAAGATTTGACAAGCGGCAGGATGAGCGCAGTTCCCTCGCGAATTCCTTCAGAAGCAAGTCTCCTACCATGCGCCCGAATTCATCGTTCACGCGACGGAATTCCTTGATGTCGATCATCAGAATGCTGAACGACGAACCTGATTCAATGCGCTGCTGCATCCTGGCTTCGACCCACAGTCTGCTTCCCAGTCCGGTCAGCGCATCGAACGAAGCGAGGTGATTGGCTTTTTCTAGTTTTGCCTGGCAGGTCAAGACCTCCGCGCGAAGATGTTCGATCACCGACTTGTTCTCGGCCGACATTTGAGCGACAGAGCTTTTCAAGTTACGTGCGCTCTCTTCGAGCGATGTACGCATTTTCGAGATGTCGTCGAAGCTGGCGATGGATTCCAACTGGGTGGTGACGGAATCAAATTGGCGCGCGTAGCGATCGTCCTTGTGTCCAAGAGATTCGGCGGTTCGAGCCATCACCAGCAACAGGTCTCTTACCTCGCCTGCCTTGTTGAGGTAGTGCCTGGCAGTCTTCTTACCCCAATCCTGCAACAGATCATCGACGCTGCACCTGCTTCGCGTGATCCCAGCCACATCGGAATGTTGCGCCAATTCCTCGTCGATCCGCGTAAGACTCGATTTCAGTTCTGCGCTGAGGTCCGGACAGACGCTCTCGCCGCACTCTCCAATGACCGCGAGGAGCCCACGATAGGTGGATAAAAGAATCGAGAACGGCTCAGGAGCGGGCTCAGCCTCCGCGCCATCGCTCCGAATTGGGGCAGAATCTAGATATCTCTTCAGCGAAATCACCAGGCAGCCCCCATGCATACCCGCTGGATGGCAGGTCAGCGCAAGCTTGCGTTACTGTCTTCATCGGCAGAAGCCGTGAACTTCTTCACATTGAGAGGGAAAAAGTTTCCAGATGCGCCGGAGCTAAAATCTTGCCCGTTCGTGCTTCAAAAGGCTCTATGGAGAACGGAATACAAAAACTTTCGTTGCAATTCGCTTTTTCTTCGCTATAATCCGCCCATGGCTGTCACTCGAAGGCAAAAAGAGATCATCGATTTTCTTGAGTCGTTCGTGTCCCGCAATGGCTATTCCCCTTCTTTTGAGGAGATTGCACGGGGAATGAACCTGAAAAGCCTCGCCACTGTCCACAAGCACGTGACGAATCTGGAAAAGAAGGGGCTATTGGACAGGGTCCATAACCGCAGCCGCTCCATCGATTTGCTGCCGCCTGGTGCGCGCAATCGCACCAGCGACCGGCTTCCTCTCGCTGGCCGCATTGCCGCTGGCTTGCCGGTCGAAACCTCAGAGAATCCCGAGACCATCTCGCTTCACGACGTCGTCGGCAATCGGGATGTTTTTGCGCTCGAAGTGCGGGGAGATTCGATGCGCGATGAGCACATCATCAACGGTGACTACGTTCTGGTTGAGCGGACGCGTACTGCCCGGCAGGGAGAGATAGTGGTTGCCCTGGTCCATGGCTCAGAAACAACCCTAAAGCGCTTCTATTCAGAGGGGCAGATGATTCGGCTGCAACCCGCGAATGTCGACATGGATCCGATCTACGTACCTGCAGCACATGTGGCAATTCAGGGCCGCGTACTCGGAGTTCTGCGCAAATACCGTTGAAAATCTGCCACCAAAGAAAAAGCCCGGCGATTCGCCGGGCTTTTATCTGAAATCAAGCGCCAACTACGCCAGAAGGCGCCGCACTTTTAGCCAGAAGCTGCTGCACTTTCTCTTCAATCACGCTCTGCGGAGCATAACCCACAACCTGGTCCGCCACTTTGCCGCCTTTGAAGAAAAGCAGTGCGGGGATTCCCCGAATGCCGTAGCGCGAGGGCACAGCAGCATTCCGGTCCACGTCCACTTTCGCCACTTTCAGTTTGCCCGCATAGGCTTGCGCAACTCCATCCACGATGGGCGCGATCGCCCGGCATGGGCCGCACCAGACCGCCCAGAAATCCACCAGCACGGGCTGCTCGCTCTGCAGCACCTCTTGCTCAAATGTCGCATCAGTTACTTCCAAAACACCCAGACCTGCCATGATTCTCCTTGTCCTGCCCGCTATCCATCTAGATTAACGGAAACTGCGCACATATAGGATGCTCAGGACGGCTATAAAGTCGCAATCGACCCAAGGCGGCCAACCGGCCCACGGAACCCCAAAAGCACTCCGCCCCCGCAACGCCTCTGCAATCACATTCAGGAGGACAATCGTTTTATCTCAAATCAAAATAGAAGCGCCCGGATCCGTTGTCGGATCACGGGCGCTAGAGCAGCCCTCCCCCAGAACTGCCCACGGTGCGAATTTAGGTGGTCTGGAGTTCAATATCAAGGAAACTTAGGTAATCGGTTTGGTAATCTAAATTAGGTGATTTACCTCACAGTTATCCCCGCACGATAAAAGTAACTCCTCAGTGAACAAGTCTGACCCCCAAAATCACGAGGAAATTCAGGTTCCAGGGTCGAGCGAATGCCTCGCGCCTGAAGCATCAAAACAGCAAGCCAGAAGCCTCGGCTTCGGGAAACCTTCCATCGCATCGCGTAATGGACTCCGAGGCTGCGGACAGCTTCGCGTCGCTCTCGACGATAACCAGGACCGACGGACCGGCTCCGCTCAGGCCGACCCCGAGAATTCCGTTCTTTCCTGCCAGCGGAAGCAGTCTTGGCAGCATCGGACACATCTCGGCGCGATAGGGCTGATGGATCCGGTCCTGCATCGCCACCCGCAGCAGGTCTCCCCGTGCCTGCGCAAAAGCCAGTCCGAGCATCGAAGCGGCCTGAATGTTTGCCACGACATCCGCGCTCGCATAGCTTGCCGGGAGTACCGCACGGGCTTTGCTGGTCGCCAGCGAGTCCTGTGGAAGCACAACGATGGCTCGCCAGGCTGTCGGCGGTTCAACGCGCGCGACATGGACCGCTCTGCCCTCACTTGCTGCTGCTACAAACCCGCCAAGCCAACAGGCAGCGGCGTTATCGGGATGTCCCTCCAGCGCGCATGCTTCTTCCAGAATCTGTTCGGAGCACCAGTCGAAGTTCGCCGAAGTGTACGGCGAGAGCCACTGCGGCCAGCCTGCCGGCGGCCGACGAGCCGCAGCCCATTCCCAGAGGGATCTCATTGTGCATTCGGATCGCGATCGGCGTCGCCGTTTTTCCGTTTGATTCAAGAATGCGTTTGTAGATTTCAAGAATGAGGTTGTTTTCGACCCGGGAGCATTGATCGCTATCCCGTCCGCTCGCCTCAATGGAGAATTTCTCCGCCGCCTGCGCTTCAATCTGAAGGCCGAAGTTCAGTGCAACCGCCGCCGCATCAAATCCCGACCCGAGATTGGCCGATGTTGCCGGCAACCGCATTTTGAAAGCCGTAGAACGCCCGATCATCCCGCCAGCCCCTTCAACGTAGCCAGCACGGCGGACGGCGTGGCATCGACAACCACCGCATCGCGCTGCAATGGTGCGATCTCCCGCTGCAAACCTTCGGCCTCCTGGTCGTTGAGCAATGTTCCGCGATGGAAGTTGATGGTGTAATCCGCATCTTTCAGCGTGTGCCCGGTAAGCAGGAGCACCACAGTGTCGCTGGCAGCGACCTTGCCATCGGCACGCAGCTTCTTCAGGCCGGCCAGGGTTACGGCAGACGCAGGTTCACAGCCCAGGCCCTCTGTTCCAAGTTCAGCCTTGGCAATAGCAATCTCTGCCTCGCTGACATCAAGGCACCAGCCACCCGTTTCCTTGATAACGCGCGCCGCCTTGCGCCACGACGCGGGATTCCCAATGCGAATTGCCGTAGCGCGTGTATTTGCTTGCACCGGCTCCATGCGCTCGCCATTGTTTTGGGCAAAGCTGCGGGCGAGCGGGTTGGCGCCTTCGGCCTGAATGACCGAGATGCGCGGTATGCGCGCGACCAGGCCAAGCTCATGCAGTTCTTTAAACCCTTTGCCGAGAGCAGAGCTATTGGCAAGATTTCCGCCCGGCACGATGAGGTGATCGGGCACCGTCCAGTCGAAGGCTTCGGCAATTTCAAACGCCGGCGTCTTTTGGCCCTCAAGCCGGTAGGGATTTACGGAATTCAGCAGGTAGATTGGGGCTTCCTTCACGATCTGCGTGAGCACCTTTACGCACCCATCGAAGTCCGACTTGAGCTGGCAGGTGATTGCGCCGTAGTCCATGGCCTGGGAGAGCTTGCCCCATGCAATCTTGCCTTCAGGGATCAACACCAGGCTGCGCAGCCCTGCGCGCGCTGCGTAGGCAGCCATCGCTGCCGACGTGTTGCCGGTCGATGCGCAAGCAACCCACGTAAACCCGCGCTCGCGCGCAACGCTCAGCGCCGCGGTCATGCCCGTATCTTTGAACGATCCGGTTGGGTTCATGCCCTGATGCTTGGCAAAAAGCTGATCGATCCCCAGCGCACTGGCTGCGCGCTTTAACTTGTAGAGTGGCGTGTTGCCTTCGTGCAGGCTGACGGCGTTGCCGAAGTTGTCGAGAATCGGTAGCAGTTCGCGAAACCGCCAGACGCCGCTTTGGTCCAGAGATTCGCTGGAGCAGCGCCGCTCGCGCCAGAGCCACTTCAGTGCTCCGGGATTGGGCCGGTCATGCCCTTGCCGATGACCCCAGCCCGCATACTCCACTTCAAATAAATCGCCGCATTCCGCGCACCGGAAATCGGGCCGAGCTTCCGGACCGGCGATGCGCGCGCCGCATCCGAAACAACGTAAAGTGTGCAGATTGTCGTTCATGCCTTGCTGTTAGCGTAACAGAGCCTCGGTTGACCCTCGGCGGGCATTCCATGCTGCCTCATTGCGGCATCCTGCATGGCGAGAGACCAGCAGAATCAGGACTCATCGAAGCCCAGCATGACAGGTTCCATCTGGAGTTGAATGCCAAAGTGCCCCTCAACAGCGTCCCGGATCTTGTTGGCAAGCAAAAGCATTGCTGCCGCCGTTGCGCCCCCGCGATTCACGAGCGCGAGCGTGTGTTTGCGAGAGATTCCCGCAGGGCCGAGCGTATAGCCCTTAGCAAATCCGGCTTTCTCGATCAGCCAGGCAGCTGGCAGTTTTACATCGTTCTCTTTGCCCGATCCGGCTGGAAACCGGGGAGGCTCGGCGCCAGCAGCCGAGGCCACGCGTTCCGCATGCTCCTGCGTGACGATCGGGTTCTTGAAAAAAGCTGCCTGCACTGCGGCTTTCCGGATCGCCCTCGACGATCAGCATCCCCTTGGATCGACGAATGGCACGCACAGTTTCGGAGACGTCGCGCAATCCGGGCATGGACTTGGCAGCGAGCGCTTTTTGCAGATCGGCATATTTCAACGTCGGAGTGCCGTGCAGTTTCAGACGATAATCGACGAGCGTTACCGCATACCGTCCACGATCCGTTGTATTGAAGCGGCTTTGTCGGTAGCTGAAAGCACATTCCCCTACGCTGAATTCAACAAAGATCTGCTCATGTAGGTCGAAGGCCCGCACCCGGTCGATCACGCCGGACACTTCCTGGCCGTATGCGCCGACGTTTTGCACCGGCGTTCCGCCTGCCGTGCCGGGAATGCCGGCTAGGCACTCAAGGCCCGCGCAATCATCGTCGACGGTTCGCTGCACAAAGCGGTCCCATTCTTCGCCCGCGGAAACCGCGTAAATGCGCTCCTGCGAATCCGCGAATCCTTCTCGAACCTGAATTCCCTTGAGCGCAATGTGCACCACCAGGCCGTCGAATCCCGCGTCCGCAATAAGGAGGTTGCTGCCGCCGCCGAGCACAAACAGCGACATGCCCCCTGCGCGCGCAAATGCGATAGCTTCGGCGACATCCGTCTCGGACTCGGCCGAGACAAACCATCGCGCCGGGCCGCCGATGCCAAGGGTCGTGAGCGGCGCAAGTTGCTTGTTCTCTTCAATGCGCATCGATGCAAGGCTACACCAGTGCAGATCGATTATGGTCTTCTGTAGAATAGGAACAGGCAAGCGGCCAGAGGCCGCAGGTTCCCTTGCCGGAGGTTACATGTACCCAGAGATCATGGTCATCCCCATGCGCGAAGAACTCACCCGCGCCGGAATCAACGAAACCCGCACCGCCGAAGACGTAGACGCCGCTCTTGCACAGTCCGGAACAACCTTGCTGGTCGTGAATTCGATCTGCGGATGCGCTGCAGGCAAGATGCGCCCCGGCGTCCGGCTGGCGCTCTCGAACACCTCAAATGCGCCGGATCACAAGATCACCGTCTTCGCCGGCCAGGACCGCGAAGCTACTGAAAAGGCGCGCAGCTACTTTGAAGGCCATCCGCCGACCTCGCCGGCGATTGCGATTCTGCGCGATGGCAAGCTGGTCTACCTCATGCAGCGCTTTGTGATCGAACAGGCCACGGCGCAGCAGATTGCCGGCGAACTGGTCCGCGCCTTCGACGAGTTCTGCGCCAAGACCCCCGCTTAGATCGCACCATCACTCCAGCACAAACAACAACGGCCTCCCGCGAAGGAGGCCGTTGCATTTGGAGGGGATTGAAGCCTCAGTCTCCGTCCACAGCTTGCGTAACCGGCAACCGCTGCACCTTGCTGTGCTTCAACGAATAACCGAAATAAATAACCAGCCCTATCACCAGCCAGACGATCATGACTTCCCAAGTGAACAGCATCAGGCGCGTCATCAGGTAAACCGCCGAGAGAATCCCCAGGATCGGCACAAGCGGCACAAACGGCGTCTTGAAAGGCCGTTCCATTTGTGGATGGCGTACCCGCAATACCCAAACGCCCGCCGACACAATAGTGAAAGCCAGCAAAGTGCCGATGTTGACCAGTTCCGAGAGCACTTCGATATTGAAGAACGCTGGCATGATCGCAGCAAAGGAGCCAAACACGATCGTTGTAATCCACGGCGTGCGGAATTTTGGATGCACGGCCGAAGCCCACTTCGGCAGCAGGCCGTCTTTTGACATCGAGTAGAAAACGCGCGTCTGGCCAAGAAGCATCACCAGCATCACGGTGGCGAGCCCGAACACCGCGCCAATCTTTACCAGCAGCGATCCCCAGCCTACCCCGGTTGCATCAATGGCCAGGGCCACGGGTGCTGAAACGTTCAGCGTCTTGTAGCTCACCAGCCCAGTCAATACCAGCGAGACCAGGATGTAGAGGATCGTGCAAACAACCAGCGATCCGAGAATGCCGATGGGCATATCGCGCTTAGGATTCTTCGCTTCCTGCGCCGCGGTTGAGACCGCATCGAAACCTATATACGCGAAAAAGATTGATGCCGCTGCCTTTGGAATTCCACCCCAGCCAAAGTTTCCATTCCCGTCTGGCGGCGGCACAAACGGATGCCAGTTCGCACTTGCGATTTGTGGATGCTTGAACAGAAACCAGCCGCCAATTACCAGGAAGATGCAGACAATCGTGACCTTGATAATCACGACTGCGGAGTTGAAGTTGGCTGACTCCTTGATGCCGATCACGAGAATGGCCGTGATGACCATGACAATCGCCACGGCAATCAGGTTGATCGCGCCAGTAGCGTGCGGCAAGCCGGCATCGCTCACGCCTGGAGGCAGCGACATCAACTGCAGCCACTGGTCGTGATAGAAAACGAGCGGGGTGCCCGGAGTAGCTGTAATCTGCGGCGGAAGATAGATATGAAACTGCTGCAGGAGGCTATTGAAGTAGCCCGCCCAACCGGAAGCCACGGTAGAAGCTCCGAAGGCGTACTCCAGAGTGAGGTCCCAGCCGATGATCCAGGCCACCAGTTCACCGAGGGTTGCATAGCCGTAGGTATAAGCCGAACCGGCAATAGGAATGATCGAGGCGAATTCCGCGTAGCAAAGACCCGCAAATGCGCATGTCAGTCCTGCCACCACGAAGCTCAGCGCTACGGCTGGACCTGCGCGCAGCGCCGCAGCCTGGCCGGTTAGCGTAAAGATGCCTGCGCCAATGACGGCTCCAATGCCGAGCGTGACAAGATTAAGCGCGCCCAACGAGCGCTTGAGCGTGTGTTCGCCCTGCTCGGCGGCTTCTTCGGTGAGCATCGACATCGGTTTGATTCGTAGCAAATTTGGCATGAGCGAAGGACATCCTCCACAGGTGCTTCAAGTACGGTTTGTTATTCCTGCGTTCGGGGTTGCGAACGCCGCGACCAGAAAAGATACACCGGGATTCCCAGTAGAACAAGAACCAGGCCCGGCCATGTGTATTGGGGCTTGTATCGCAATAATACGATACAGATCCACGATGCCATGACGATGTAAAGCGCAGGCAACAGGGGGTAGCCAAGCGCCTTGTACGGACGGCTTGCGCCTGGCTGCTTCACGCGAAGAACGAACAGTCCGAGAATCGTAAGGATGTAGAACACGAGCACCGCAAAGATGATGTAGTCGAGCAACTGGCTATAGGAGCCCGACACGCAAAGCAGCGCCGTCCAGCACGCCTGCACGAAAAGCCCAGCCGAGGGTGTCTTGTACTTCTCGCTAAGCTTGCCTACGGATTTGAAGAAGAGTCCATCCTGACTCATGGCGTAGTAGACCCGGGCTCCCGCCAACGATAGGCCGTTGGCGCACCCAAATGTTGAAACCAGGATCGCCGCCGCCATCAGGTATGCGCCACCGGAGTGGAATATTACTTCAAGCGCTGCGGTTCCTACACGATCTTCCGACGCAAATTGCAGGCCGCGCGCCAATGCGGTTGCTCCATGCGGATCGCCGTGCATCGGCAGGACCATGAGGTATCCGAGGGTAGCAAGGAAGTAGACCGTCACCACGAATCCAGTGCCCATGATCAGCGACAGAGGAATGTTGCGACGCGGGTTCTTCACTTCCCCGGCGGTGAAGGTGATGTTGTTCCACGCATCGGCGGAAAAAAGCGAACCTACCTGAACGACCGCGAGCACCACGAGCAGGTTTACGAAGACAATGGGCCCGCCGATACCCACCTGCACGGGATGCATCGCGCTCCACCCCGCGTTCTTCCAGAACTCGCTCCAGCCATCGCCGAAATTCGCGGCCATCGCGGTTGCATTACGCCCGATGGTAAGCGTCAACAATACCAATGCCGCGAGTGAAAGGGCTTTGGCAGAGGTGAACACGTTCTGGATCATCGCGCCAAGCTTCACGCCAAACATGTTCACGAAAGCCAGAAAGAATACGATCACGATACCGGTTAGGTTGGCGGTGTTAACGCCAATGTCCATGTTGCCCAGAACCATGGGACCGATCGTGATGGGCGGAACATGCGCAATGTGCCACAGCCAGTGCGTGGTTGAGATTGTTGGAAAGAAGACGCCAAGGAATTTGCCGAACGCCACGCAGACCGCGGCAATCGTTCCGGTCTGAATCACCAGGAACAACGTCCAGCCGTAGAGGAATCCCCACAATGGGCCTAGCGATTCTCGCAGATAGACGTATTGGCCCCCGGCTTTCGGCATCATGGCGGCAAGTTCCCCGTAGCTTAGTGCGCCGATCACCGTCAGAACGCCCGTGACGACCCAGGCACCAAGGACGAGCGCAGGCGAGTTTGCCGTCCGGGCGATGTCGGCATCAACCAGAAAAATGCCGGATCCAATCATGGAGCCGGCGACCAGCGCGGTGGAGCTGAACAATCCCAGCGTCTGCACCATCTTGGGCGCTTCGTGGGTCGTTGCGGCGGAGTCTTCAGGTGAGGAGAGTTTGGGAGTGGCCACTGGGCTTGTTTTATCTGAATTTAAAGCAATTGTCTCGCGTATTTTTTTATCAAATCAGCATCCACCCTGCGTAACCAATATCACCCCAGCAGCTCAATCCACCGTCGGAACTCAGCCGCCGGCTCGAGCGTGCGGAAGATTGCTTCGGATACCGCAACCATGCTGGCACCCGCGTCCAGCACGGCCTTTGCGGTCTCTAGCGTGATTCCGGCAGCCGCGCTTAGAACGACATCTGGCCCGGCTTGTTCGCGCAACCTACGAACGCCCTCGACGCCGATGGGCGCCTTCTCCGTTTGCTTGGTCTTCGTGGGAAAGACCGGGCCAATCGCAAAATAGTCTGCGGGCTCACTCAGAATTCCGGGCAGCAGCGCACCGCTTCCGCCAAATGTGCCGATAATTTTGTCGGTCCCGAGCAGCCGTCGGGTCGCAGCAGGCGCGAGATCACCGGCGTCGACGTGTACACCATCAAATGCTGTTGCATCAACCAGATCAGCCCGGTCATCGAGAATCAACTTTGTTTTTCCGGATGCCATCATCGCACGCAGGATTTTGGCGTCAGCAAGGATCGCTTCGTCCGTGCCCGTCTTATTCCGGTATTCGAGCAGTGTCACACCGGCATCAGCCAGGGAAGATCCAAGTTCGTGCAGAAACTCGGCACGGCCCATAGTTGGGATCACAGAGGAATCGAGAATTGGATAGATCTTGGGAAAAGAAAACCTCATGCGCAAAGGATAAAGCCACTCAGCCAGATGCCTTGCAGCAGGCGAAAAGGCCGGGGTTATACGAAAATCGAAACGCCTGCGGTCGCTCCCGGCCTCTTACTCCTCAATCCCTATTCCCAATTTCCCGCACTTCTCACATTTCATCGGCCGATGGGCCGTACATTCCGGGAACTTTTTGATCGAGCAGGCGCAAGTAGACGCCGAGCTGCGCGCGGTGATGGACGAGGTGGTTGAGAACCCAGGTGCGCCAGACGTTGTACTTGGTGTCGTCAATCCATGTCTGGTCGCCGGCAACGAACTTCCAGTTGGAATCCCACCTGGCAGGGGTCATGGCGGCCAGCGCAGGTTTGGCCTCTGCTACCTGCTTGTCGAAGCGCGCCAGGAGATCCTTCTTGTTGGCAGGATCCTTGGGATTCATGTCCGGAGTCCAGTCCAGACGGTCCCGGGTAAGCGTGTGTACGGCCCAGTCGCCGTTGGTGTCGCTTACGTGAGCGGCCAGGCGGCCAAGTGCCATCGACTTGGCGTGCGGCTTCCAAGCGAAATCGGCGTCTTCAGGGATGGCTTCGAGAATTTTGCGGGTGTTGGCGGTTTCGCGATCGTACTCAGCGATAAGTTCCTTTTGAACGTCCATCTTGCAACCTCCATGTTGCGAAGGCCAGCATACTACCGATTCCTGTGAAAAGGCGAAGAAACAGCGATAATTCTTTAGGCTGGTTTAAGGGTATGCTGAACCGGCATTCAGACTTGTGGAGCGGTTTCTGATACCACAGGCAATTCCGCCGCGTCCCATGCCGCCAATCCCCCGGCGATTTCGATCAGGTTGGTGATGCCGTGCTGGTGCAGGATGCTGACTGCGATGGACGATCGATAGCCACCCGCACAATGCACCGCGATCCGGCGATTGCGCGGCACTTCATCGATGCGTTCCTGCAAGTGATTCAGCGGCACATTTACGCTGCCCTTGATGTGCTTCATTCCCCATTCGCCCGGTCCGCGCACGTCCAGCAAAAAAGGCGGGTCACTCGCTTCAAGCTCCTCGGCGGCGATTAAAACACCAGTGCGCTCTGTCGGCCAGACGAGGTCGGGCCGGTCGGCTAGCGCGGCCATGCCGCCGCGCATATAGCCCACGATGTGATCGAAGCCAATGCGACCAAGGCGCACAGCGGCCTCCTGCTCGCGGCCTGGCTCGGCAATGATCAGGATTGGCTTGGCACGATCAAGGACCGTGCCTGCCCATGTGGCGTACTGTCCGCCGAGACCGATATTGATGCTGCCCGCAATGTGGCCCTTCGCATATTCGGCCGGATCGCGCACGTCCAGAATCTGCGCTCCCTTGTCGCCGAGTCGAAGAACCTCGTCGATTTCGATGGGGTTCAGAACTTCTTCGAGATTCTTATCGAGCGTGGCGCGTTCCCGCGTGTTCAGGATCGCGTCGTAGGTGAAATATGGCGGCGCGTCGGGCTGGTCCGCGGTCACGAGGCGGACGAATTCGTCCTTGCTCATGGGTTTGAGCGCGTAGTTGAAGCGACGCTGATCGCCGAGCGTCGAAACGGTGTCAGACGAGAGCTTTTTTCCGCAGAGCGATCCGGCGCCGTGGGCGGGATAAACGAGAACGTCATCGGGCAGTGGCAGCAACTTGGTGTGCAGTGAGTCGTAGAGATGGCCTCCCAGTTCGTTCGCTGTCCAGCCGAGGGAGGCACGCAGGTCAGGCCGGCCTACGTCGCCAATGAAAAGCGTGTCACCGGTGAGCACGGCGAACGGTTTCGATTTGTCTTTGGCAAGATCGAATACGAGGATCGAGATGGATTCGATGGTATGGCCGGGCGTGTGCAGGACCTGGAGACGCATGCCGGGAAACTCGATCGCGTCGCCGTCATTCATCGGAACAAAGCTGTATTCCGCTTGCGCACGTGAGCCAAGGTGAATCGCCGCGCCACATGCATCCCGCAACTCGAGATGACCGGCCACGAAGTCCGCGTGAAAATGAGAGAGAAAAACATGACGGATCCGCACTCCGAATTTCTCGGCGTCGGAGACATACAGTTGAATATCGCGCTGCGGGTCGACCACGACCGCGGTTCCGCTCTCTTCATCGCCGAGAAGGTACGAAGCATGCGCGAGGCAGCCTAGATAATACTGTTTCAAGATCATGGGCTCCTGCGAGTCTAGCACCGGCTTTTCGCAGTGGTCAGCATGAATCTCAAGGCTGTTTCTTAGTCGGGTCTGGCAGCGCAAAGGCCACGTAGGATCCGCCTTGGGGGGCGTTGGGTGTACGCGCATTGCTGGCCGCAATTACGACGTACTGTCGGCCGTCGACCATGTAGGTGGATGGCGTGGCCACGCCAGCAAATGGAAGTTCACCCTCCCACAGCAATTTGCCAGTCGCGGAATCAAAAGCGCGAAGCTTGTGGTCGTAGACCGTTGCGCCGATGAAGAGGACGCCGCCCGCGGTGACGACGGGACCGCCATAATTCTCAGTCCCGGTATTCCTCATTCCCTTCTCCGCGAGCGCCGGGTAGTTGCCGAGTGGAATCTTCCAGAGATATTTCCCGGTTTTCAGATCGATGGCGTTGAGCGTGCCCCAGGGAGGCGCAATGGCGGGGTAGCCATCGGGGTCGAGGAATTTGCGATAGCCGGTGAAGATGTACTTGTTCGACCATTCTTCCGGATTTGCGTCCTGTGCTTTCACCGCCGGTGCAACTTGCAGGAAGCGGAGCAGAGCTTCGAGATCAGGCCCTTTCACATCCATCGCGGGCATCTGGTTTTTGCCCTTTTGAATGATGTCGGTCGTTTGAGCCGCGTTCATGCGGGCGCCTAGGCCGACAAGCGGCGGCGAAGGCGCGACACCCTCCAGATGATCGCCATGGCACGCGGAGCACTGCTCGCTATAGACCTTCGCGCCCGCCGGATCGGTTTCTGGTTTCGCTTCATTTCCGGCAGCAGGGGCTGCCTGCAGTTCCTTTGGCGGAGCCGCTGCGCCCGCACTGCGAAGGTAAGCGACGAGCGAGTCGAGGCGTCCGCCTTCGATATTCGGAAACGAGGGCATGCGCCCAACGCCCTGGTGAATCTTGTCGATCACCTTGTCGGCAGGCATGCGCTTTTCGATATCAACCAGCGAGGGAAAGGACGGAGGCGAGCCAGCGCGATCGATGCCATGGCACATGGCGCATTGGCTCTGATACACGGCTTCGCCGGGACTGCCGGCTTTGCTGGGGACGAGACCGCCGGTCCACGCCATTTCCGTTGCGTTGATGTAGATGACCCCATGCGCCGGATCGATTGCAGGGCCGCCCCACTCCGCGCCGCCGTCGAAGCCGGGAAAGATGATGGTCTGCTGGCCGACAGCAAAAGGATAGAACTGTCCGCCGTTGCGGAACGTGCGGAAAGTTTTGACAGCCCAATCATGCGCTTCGGGCGTGCGCGTGGTCAGCAGGTCTTCAGTGAGTCGCTGGCGCGCGTAGGGTTCGGGTGCATCGGGCTTGGGTTGCGTAGGCGAGGTCACTTCGCCGGGAATGGTGCTCGGCGGATACGGCAATTCATGGATCGGAAAGAGCGGCTCGCCGGTGATGCGATTGAAGAGGTAGAGGTAGCCCTGCTTGGTGGTCTGCGCAATCGCATCGATGTGCTTGCCGTTTTTCTCCACGCTGAAGAGCGCCGGCGGCGAGGGAAAATCGCGATCCCAGATGTCGTGATGCACGCCCTGAAAGTGCCAGAGACGCTTGCCCGTGTTGGCGTCGAGCGCGAGCAGCGAGTTGGCATAGAGATCGTTTCCGAGCCGATCGCCGCCGTAGAAGTCCATCACAGCCGAACCTGTCGGCGCGTAGAGGATGCCGCGTTCGGCATCGAGTGCCATGCCTGTCCAGTTGTTGGCCGCGCCCGCATTTTTGTAGGCGTCCTTCGGCCATGTTTCGTAGCCCGGCTCGCCGGGCAGCGGAATGGTGTGAAACGTCCAGCGCAGCGCGCCGGTGCGCAGGTCGAAGGCCTGGATGTATCCCGGTGGAGCGGGATGCGCCTCGGGCTCGCGGCCGCCGACGATGATCATGTCCTTGTAAATGACGCCGGGCGTCGTGAGCGCGATGGAGAGAGCGCTGAAGTCCGTCTTCAGGCCGTCGATCACCAGGCCTTTGCGCAGATCGATGTGGCCGTTTTCGCCAAAGCTGGTGATGAGCTTTCCGGTTTCAGCATCGAGGCAGAACAGAAAGTTCATCACGGAGGCGTAGATGCGGCCGCGGGTGCCGTCGTTCCAGTACGTAACGCCGCGCGCAGGCTGGCCGGCAACGATGCCGGAGTCGAATTTCCATTTCAGCTTGCCGGTAACAGCATCAAGCGCGATGACCTCTGTCTTGGGCGTGTAGGCGTAGAGCGTGCGGCCGACAATAAGCGGGTTGGTCTGGATGCCGCCTTTCTCGCCGGTATCGTAGCTCCATGCCTGCTGAAGCAGATGCACGTTGTCGCGGTTGATCTGCGTGAGTCGCGAATAATGGTCGCCGTCAGATCCGCCGTTGTAGACGGGCCAATCGGTCTGCGACTGAGCGAGGCAGAGAGAAGTGGCGACGACAGCGGACAGACAAAGATGAATCGTGGTACGCAGGAAGGATTTCGAAAGCATCGATTTGCAGGCCCCGTAGGTCGGCTGGTCAAGAATACACGCTCGGAGGGCGTATGCGGTGAGTGCCTGGCGCGGAGATGCGCGACCGCGTTTCGCTTTGTGCCTCCGTTAGACTCGAATTGCAGGAGGGCCGATGGACGCAAAGGAATTCCAGAATGTCGGACAAAGGTCGTGGATCTGTTGGCGGAATATCTCGATAGCATCGAGGGCAGGCCCGTTTTTCCGGATGCGGATCCGAAGTTCATCAATGGGATCTTCGAAGAACCTTTGCCGGCCAAACCTGGAGCCGTTCGAAGAGGTATTGCGGGAACTCCAGGAGAAACTTCTACCCTACTGCACGCACGTTGGCCATCCGGGATACATGGGGCTGATCACGCCGTCGCCGAATCCGGTCGGCGATAATTGGCGATTTCATCTGTTCGGCGCTCAATCAGAATCTTGGTGTTTACTCGATCGGTCCTTCAGCGGTTGCGATGGAGAGACAGACCGTGCGCTGGCTTACGGATATTGCAGGTTACGGCACGCAGGCTGGGGGCAATCTGACAAGCGGCGGCATGATGGCGAACTTCATCGCGCTGAAGCTGGCGCGCGACTGGGCTTCTGGAGATCGCGCTCAGCATGAAGGCGTGCAGCAGCGCTGGGCCGTTTACGGTTCAGAAGAGCGACACGTGTCGGTCGACAAAGCGGTCGACGCGATCGGCCTTGGCCGAAAGGCGTACCGTGCCATCCCCACAGACGCAGAGTTTCGCGTGCGCATCGACGCGTGGAAGCTGCCATCGAGCAGGACAAGAAAAATGGAATTCGGCCGATGTGCATCGTGGGCATGTTTGGAACAACCAACACGGGAGCAATCGATGACATCCGAGTATTGCGAGACATTGCAGATCGCGAGGGCATGTGGCTCCACGCCGATGCAGCATACGGAGGCGGCATGCTGCTGTCGCGTGATTTCGCAATGCGCGATGCGGGCTTGAACTGGCGGACTCCATCACAATCGATCCGCACAAGTGGTTTTATGCGCCACTCGACGCCGGAGCAATCCTGGTGAAGGATGAGACAAGGCTGACAGCATCGTTTGGCATGAAGCCGGCATACCTGACCGATGAAATGGTACACGCGAAAGATCGCTACCAGTACTACGTACATGGATTCGAACAATCACGGCGATTCCGCAGCCTAAAGGTATGGATGAGTTTCAAGCGTTATGGCGCGCGGCAGATTGGCGAGTGGATCGACAATAACGTGCGGCAGGCGCAACATCTTTACGCCCTGGTGAAGGATGATGCGGAGTTCGAAGCGGCGAGCGATCCGCCGATGTCGGCCATCTGCATCCGATACACACCTGTAGCCAGAAGGCGATGCAGTGCAATTGCACGCAGAGGTTGCTGAGCGCGTGGAGAAGAGCGGGAAATTCTGGATTGGGACAACAGAGCTGAAAGGCAGGATGTGGTTTCGCATTAATCCAGTAAATTTCCGCACACGAGCGGAACACATGGAGCAGTTGTTGGAGTTGCTGCGGAAGGAATGTCGGAATACTCTCCGGGGCTGAAGCCCTCACGATTACTTATGGACTCTTCAGTGGCCTGAAGGCCACTGCTCCCTCCCTCTTAGCTGGGACGCCTGGCGAGGAACCGCTCCATGAATTTGGTGTCGAAGTTGCCCGCGCGGAAGTCTTCGTCGGCAAAGATCTCCTGGTGGAGTGAGATCGAGGTGTCGATTCCCTGCACCACGAATTGCGATAGCGCGCGTTCCATCTTGGCGATGGCTTCGGCGCGGTCGACACCGTGGACGATGAGCTTGGCGATGAGCGAATCGTAGTAGGGCGGCACCACGCCTTCCGCATATTGAGCGGTATCAACGCGGATGCCGTTGCCCCCCGGGACATTGAATGCGGTAATCTTGCCGGCAGACGGCGTGAATTTCACGGGATGTTCGGCATTGATGCGGCACTCGATGGAGTGGCCCTTGATCTCGATCGTCGGAGGCAGAATGGAACTGAGACGCTCTCCGGATGCGATGCGCAACTGCGCCTTCACGAGGTCGATACCGGTGATGGCTTCCGTGACCGGGTGCTCCACCTGGATGCGCGTGTTCATCTCAATGAAGTAGAGCTTGCCGTCCTCGTCCATCAGGAATTCGACCGTGCCCGCATTCTGATAGCCGATCTCGGTCAGGCAATGACACAGAGTCTTGCCGATCTGCTCGCGCATCTTCGGTGTGACCTGCAGCGAGGGTGCCTCCTCGATCAATTTCTGATGGCGGCGCTGGATCGAGCATTCGCGTTCAAATAGCGTTGTGACGTGGCCGTGCTCGTCAGCGAGGATCTGGAACTCGATATGGCGCGGCTGCTCGATGAACTTCTCCATGTAGAGTTCGCCGTTTCCAAAAGCGTTGGCGGCTTCAGTAGATGCGGCATGAAATAAGTTGGGCAGTTCTTCGTTGGTGCGCACGATACGCATACCGCGTCCGCCGCCACCGGCCTTGGCTTTGAGGATGACCGGATAACCGATATGCTCGGCGACTTCATGGGCTTCTTCAACGGTGGCTATAATTCCGTCGGAGCCGGGAAGGATAGGCACCTTGGCTTCCTTCATCGCCTGGCGGGCCTTTTCCTTTTCGCCCATGAGACGGGTAACTTCAGGCGGGGGGCCAATGAACTTGATGTTGGATGCACGGCAGACTTCGGCGAAGTTAGCGTTCTCGCTGAGCAGCCCGTACCCGGGGTGGATCGCATCAACGTTCGCGATCTCCGCGGCGGAGATGACGGCGGGCACGTTGAGATAACTGTCGGCGGGCCGCGGCGGACCGATGCAGATCGCTTCGTCGGCAAAACGTACGTGAAGCGAATTGCGATCGGCTTCACTATAGACGGCGACAGTACGAATTCCGAGTTCGCGACACGCATTCAGCACGCGCAAAGCAATTTCACCGCGATTGGCAACCAAGACCTTACGAAACATTGAGAACCTTAAAAAGAGCGGAGTTAGCCGGTTAGCGGAGCTAGCGAGTCAGTTCGTTTCTTGGCTCGCTAAGCGCACGGTTTGTGCATCGCTTATTACGGAAACGAGATACTAACACCGCTAACCGCGCTAGCACCGCTATCTCCGCTATAGATTCATCCAACCCGAATGGAGAACAGGGGCTGACCAAACTCGATGGGCTGGCCATTGCTGATGAAGCATTTCACGACTTCGCCGGAAGCGTCTGCTTCGATCTCATTCATCAGCTTCATGGCTTCAACAATGCAGATTACCTGGCCCTTTTCAACCCGATCGCCGGGAGAGACAAAAGGAGATGCGCCGGGTGATGGCGAGCCGTAGTAAGTACCTACGATGGGCGATTTGACAATGTGCAGGCCTGCATCTGGATCGGCGGGTGCAGCCGGAGCGGCGGCGGTCGGTGCCGCTGGAGACGCTGCGGCCGCAGGGGTCGCGGCCGCGAGTCGGGCCAGGTCGGCAACGCTCGCAACGGGCGCCGTAGCGTGGGAAAATTTCAGCCGGATCTTGATATCGCCGCGTTCGAGGTCGAATTCGGCAACCTGGTATTTCTTGAGGAACTCAATCAGTTCTTGAAGATCCTTGATGTCCTGTGGTTTCATTCGTTCCTTTTGCTTGCGCACAATTGCGCGTCATCGGGTCAAAGTTCGATCAGAGCCTTGGGCGCCGGGGTAAGCACCTGACCACCGGATTGCGTCACGGCCACCATGTCTTCAATGCGGATGCCGAACTTTCCCGGCCAATACACTCCGGGTTCAATGGTAACAACCATGCCCGTCTGCAACCTTGTCTTTTGTCCCGCACCGACTCGCGGCGACTCGTGAATCTCCAATCCGACTCCGTGGCCGGTCGAATGCGTAAATGCGTCGGCCATTCCCGCTTTGCGGAGGATACTGCGTGCTGCTTCGTCCACTTCCCCGCAACTGACGCCCGCGGCCACAGCCGAAACCGCGCTTTCCTGCGCTTCCAGCACTGCTTCGTAGGCGGCTCGTTCTTCTGCCCTTGGCTTGCCGAGGCAGACAGTACGGGTCATGTCGGAGCAGTAGCCCTCACGGATTATACCGAAGTCGAGGGTTACGAACCCCCGGCGCGGCACCTTGGCGGTAGAGGCCTTTCCGTGCGGCATTGCCGAACGTTCTCCTGAGGCAACGATCGTTTCGAAACTCATGCCTTCGGCGCCGCGCAAGCGTGCCTGGTATTCGAGTTCCGCGGCGATTTCAACCTCGCGAATGCCAGGCCGGATCGTGGTGAGAATGTGCTCGAACAGTTCGCAGCCGATCAGGGCTGCCTGCGACATCAGTTCCAGTTCGTCTTCATCCTTGACCATGCGCAGCGGTTCAATGAGTGGAGCGGCGAGCGCACTGAGAAACGTGCGGCGCAGTTTTGACGGCAACTCGGCGCGGAAGCGTGAGAGTTCGGCGACCGTGGTGTGTGTGGGATCGAATCCGGCGAACTCGGCGCCGGGTTGTGCGGCCAGCCATTGCAGGGCGGCGATGGCGGGCGGCCCAGTAACGATCTCAACCTGCGCGCCCTTTACTTGTGCGGCAGCCTGCGTCTTGTATCGGCCATCGGTGAACAGCGCGGGTGCTGCGCCGCGTAACGGCAAGTGCCGCGCTGGAGCCGGTGAATCCCGAAAGGTAGCGAACATCGGAAAGATGGGTGACAAGGAGGCTGGAGAGTCCAGCCCTGGTTATGCGGCGACGCAGCTGGCCGATTCGACGTGCGTGGTCCATCCGGAAAGGTATATCACGGCGCCCTTGCGCTTCAAATCCCTGTCGTGTTGCGCGGGCTTAGTCGGGAAAATAGATTGTAATTGTGCCATCGTCGTTGTCGGCGGTAATGATTTCACTGCGGCTGTCGATGGTGAGCTTCGCGATCGCGATCCCGCCCCACCCGCCTTTCGCTGGGATCGGGAACGAGGTGAAGCGCCCTTTTGCATCCGGCGCAAACAGCATCAATACTTTGCTCTCTGCGCATGCAACTGCGATCACGACTTTGCCGCTCCCAAGTCCCCGGCTGTTACACCATTGGCTCCCCGGCATTCGCCCAACGCAAGTGGCGATCCTTGCATCGGCGAAAACGATCCGTGACCGTCTCCGAGCAGCACAGTCACGCCATTTTCCGCGGCGCTGCCGACGTCGCGCTGATATGGAATGGTGATGAGGTCCGCATTCCCGTCCTGATTGATGTCGCCGACAAACACCTGCCAGGGTTTGGCTCCAGCAGCGAACGGCGAGCCATGTGCCTCAGTGAATCCCCCTTTTCCATCGCCGAGAAGAATTGAAACCGTCCCATCATCGAGATTTGTCGTAACGATGTCGGGACGCCCGTCGTGATTGAAGTCCGCGGACCGCAACCGTTCATAAGGCCGATGACCGACCGGAAAGAAATGGCCCGGCAGGCGCAGTCCGCCCTTGCCGTTGCCTTGCAACAACTCGATTTGATTGGCGCCCCAGCTGTCTGTCGCGACGTCTGGTATGCCATCACCATCGAAATCTGCCACCGCTACACCGTGAGGATGCGGATTTGAGTGGACATCAAAAGGCGACCCGGGAGCCGGCACGAATTTTCCCATCCCGTCTCCAAGAAGAATCGTGAGATACGGGGACTGATGATTGGCAATCACCAAGTCTGGATTCCCGTCTCCGTTCATATCTGCGACAGCGATATCGTTCGGAAGATGCCCTGCAGCAATAGGTGATCCTGGCGCGTTATGAAAATTTCCCTTCCCGTCGCCCAATAGAACGCTGACGGTGCCTGCATCCGCGTTGGCCACGAGAATGTCAGGATTGCCGTCGTGATTCAAATCCGCAACAGTGACCCAGTGAGGCCCGTGATCGACGTGAATGGATATCTGGCGGAATCGGGGAGGTCGGGAGTCCGAGTCGCCTGAAAGGAAACCCAGCACCGCAAGTAGCATCGTCGCCAAGACAGTCTTCATGGGGGATGATCCTCCCTTGAAGGGCGAACCCATCAGGCGTCTCGGCTACATTGCCGGCTTGACGGGCTTCTTCATCTCCGGGTTGAACTCGGCTGCCTGGATTTCCGACTGGTGGTCCATCCACTCGTCGAGGCGCGAGCGCTTGAAGCGCCAGCGATTTCCCAGCTTGAACGCAGGCACAAATCCTTCGGAGGCGTACTTGTAGAGCGTGTCTGGTGAGATGCCCAGGTAGTCCGAGGCTTGGCGTATATCCATGACTTCGCGGATTTCAGGTACAAGCAGGTTGTTTCGGGCAGCGGAATTTCGCATACTGGCACCCCGGACGGGATTCCGGCAGCAGAGCCGGTGATCCTGTTTATATCGCGGTTTTGCCCGGCAGTTCAAGGGTTTTTCGGGAATTCTCCGCGAATTGTGGGTAGATCCCCGCCCCAACCTTCTCGGGATAATGAGTTTACCGATGTGGAACCACAGCGTATGGGGTTGTGAAGACGGACAAGCCCTAGGGATGGGTTGGGTGCATCGGATGGTGCGCGGTAGGTACGTGCGCGAGAACCGCCAAATCTTCGTATCACCGGGTTCTGTGCCTTAAAGTCATGAAACCTTTCATCAAGCTTCACGAAGACCGCATGCCGCTTTCGATACTCGTAGTTGCGGCACTGCTCCTGATCACATTTGCCGTCCGCGACGCACGAATGGCGCGCGATTCACTGAACTTGGATTGTCTCCTGTTTATATTCGCAATTCACACGATCGCATATAGATGGTCTTCAGCGACCCCGGCGATCCCGGCCAAGCTGCTGGATGTTCCTTGTAGCTGTCTCAATGCCTCTCTGATCGCCCACCGCTTCAAAGACAGGCAGGGCTTGTTTGTAGAGTGCCAGTGCTCGCTCTCCGTCGCCCAGGTGTGAATAGGCGGTGCCCATATTGTTCAGTGTGGTTGCTTCGCCTTTTTTATCGTCCAACTGGCGTTGGATCGCGAGAGCTTGTTGAAATGGCTCAAGGGCCTTCCTGGTTTGGCCGAAAGCGTTATAGGTTCCCCCAATGTTATTCAGCGCATTGGCTTCCCCGGAGAGATTCATGCCGACGTGATACATATCGCGTGCTTTTTGAAATGCATCGAGCGCTTTCTTCTTGTCTTTCGAAGCATAGTAGACCAGGCCGATGTTGTTGAGCACCGCAGCCTGGCCGTTACGGTTGCCGGCCAATTCGTACAATGGGAGTGCCTTCTGATCGAAGTGCAAGGCTTCGTCGTGATCGTCGAGCGCACGAAAGACTTCGCCAATATCGCCGAGAATTGCGGCTTCGTGATCTGAATTTCCTAGCCTGTGCCAGAGAGGGAGCGCCTGTTTGAAGGCATCCAGCGCTTCCTCGTTGCGGCCGAGCGCGAAGTTCGCGGCACCAATGTCGGATAAGGCTGTTGCTTCGGCAGTGGGCTCATCGAGCTTGTGGACGATCGCGCGCATCCGCTCAAAATGCTTCAGACCTTGAGCCGGATCGCCGTGCGTGAAATAGAGCGCCCCAATCGTGTCCAGCGCGCGCGCCTGTGCTTTCAGGTCGTTGGAGTCAATCGCTGCCTTGAGATTGTCTTCAAGCTCAAGAAGGCTGACTTTGACTTCGGGAGCTACTTGGATTGAGGCGGAGCCCGCTGCAGGCACGAGAGAAGACTCCTGTGCATGCGTTAGCGGGGTAAGTGCCAGAGAGCAGACAAGAATCGTAGCAGAGACGGCGGCTATCGACCGTGAGACGGGGGTGCGCATGGACCGACCTCCAGGACTCAGGTATGTTGCCCGCACTAAGTCGAACGGTTGCGGGTCATAAATTCTGTGAGATTGGAGGAACTGTACTCCGGAAATCGAAGTGGATGCAATCGCAATCTCGCCAAAGATTGCGATTTTCTGTCGCAACGGTGGAAAAACAGAAACGCCGCCAATGAATCGGCGGCGGCTCTGCCCAGGAAAAAGTGATGCTCCTATTGATTCTGATCGTCGCGGCGGTGGAGCGTCGGTCTGTCGTCGCCGCTGTTGTCACCGGCCTGCCCATTGGGATTGCTGTTGGGGTCGCTGGTGCTGGCCCGGCGCAGGCTGGGCTTGTTCTTGTCCTTGGTATCAAGCAGGCGGCGCTTGTTCTCGATGCGCGCCAACCGGGCCTTCACGTCGTCAAACTCCGACGTTGTAACGGTGTACTCGTCGCGCGGAGGTAGAATCCTCGCGATCTCCTCCTGGGAGTGCAGAATGCGATCCGGAGTCTGGGGATGATCGGAGAAAGCCTTGGCGACCAGGCCGGGCTTCCGCTTTTCGAGTGCCTGCACCTTCTCAAAGAAGGTGATGAAGGCCTGTGGATCGTACCCGGAACGATACATGTACTGGATGCCGAGGAAGTCAGCCTGGGCCTCAAAGTCGCGCGAAAACTTGAGGAAGGTCATCGGGACCGCGAATTGCACGGCTTCATAGATACCGTAGCCCGTCCAGCTATAGCCGGTCATCATGATCAGCGGGATGGTGCCAAGCTGCGCGTAGTTCATGCGCGTCTGTTCGCGGACAGCGTGGTGGGCGCATACATGGGCAATTTCATGGGCCATGACGCCCGCGATTTCAGCTTCCTCGTCGGCATTCAGGATGAGGCCTGAATTGACGTAGAAAAAGCCGCCGGGGAGAGCCATCGCGTTAATTTCGTCCGAATCGATGACCTTGATCGTGAAGGGCACCTTGCAGTCGGAGTTCTTGACGATATTCTGGCCGATGCGGTTTACATACTCGGTAACAGTGGGATCGGTGATGAATTTCGTGCTCTTCTCGATCTCGGTGGCGTACATCTTGCCCATCTTGATCTCGGTGTCAGTGGAGTACCAGTTGCCTAACCCACGACCACCAATGTCCCGATTGCCCACGGCGCTGACGTCATCGATGCTGCCGGGCTTGACCTTGGTGGGTTGGCTGCCCACATCGACCACTTTTTCGGGGTCGACATTCGTCGCTGCCACGTCTCCCTTGACCGGCTCAGTTCCTGCTGGGCAAGGATTGTCCTTATCCTTCTTTTTGTTTTTCTTTTCCTTTTTGTCGCTTGTGTCATCGGAAGGAACGCAATCGGGAGCGGCCGCGCTATCTTTCGGCGCAGAGGCTCTGCCGGGGTTTTGGGCATCAGGCTGGGCAGGTGTGTCGCCACCTACCGGCGCCGTGCCGGGTGCAGGCTTCGCGGAGGGTTCGGTTGCAGGCGGCGTGGTGGCTACCGGGGGATTCGCTTGCGGAGTCGTCTGCGCCGGGGCCGCCGTCGGATCGCTCGACGGGGTCGACTGAGGTGTGGATTGCGCACTCATCGCGGTGGCAACGGCCAACGCGAATGCTGCGATAACGCCCGTCCTGAAACTGCTGAATGCTGCCGTCATGACCTCACCTCTGGACCTGGCTTCCTGACCATTTGCCCCACCTGCTTGCCCTGTTCCCTGCGATGCATCTGCACGTATTTGTGCCGCTTCGCTCTGGTCATTAGACGTTAGTATGCGCCGAGTTGGCAGCCGGGTTTACAACAATTTCGCAAGGGTAAATACCGGCCACCTTGTTCTGCAGGTGTAGACGCTCGCTCCTCCGGAGCGTCATCGGGAGAAAATGGCCCAAAAGCGCACTTTGTTTGGGCCCCCGAACCCTCCTGCATTAAATTGAAGAACACGAAGAATTTCAGGAGGAGAAGTGCGCCGGGTATCGTTTTGGACCATTGCGTGGTTCATGCTGGCTACGGTGCAAACCTTTGCGCTGCAAACGCATCCGCCCGTGCATTTCCCGGGATTCGGGCGCCCGCGCAAGGCCGAGCCTTCGCCCAAACCGAGCCAGGATGTCGCGATTATCGACACCTCAAGCCTGGGCTCGCCGCTCGTTCTCGACAAGGGCTGGCGGGTCGGAATCACCTCAGATCCCGCGGCGGCAAACCCTGGGTTTGACGACTCCAACTGGGCGGTTCGTAACGGAAAAGGCACCATTGCCGACGTAGACGATCCATCCGATGAACCCGACCACTCCGACCGCGAGGACAAGTATGCGTGGTTCCGGCTGCACTTGAAGCTTCCGCCTAACCATGGACCCATTGCGCTGCTGATCGAGTTGCCTGTAACGCAGAGTACCGCTCCGAACCTTTCCAACACGGGGCCGGGCGCCGACGTGTTCGCGAACGGCAAGTTGATCCTGCCTGAGGGCCCGCATCCGACTGACAGCTTCAAGTACCAGCAGATCTCACGCCTCTACAACCTGAACATTCCACCGTCTGAAACCTCACTTACGCTTGCTGTTCGCACGCTGTACGTCCGGTTTGGCTTCACCGGTTACACGAATTTTTTCTATAACCGAACCTTTCGCCTCGGCAATCCTGAAGACCTCGACAAAAACCTCGAGCTCTGGTCGGTGAGAACGCTGTTTGAGCGGCTGCCGCGGCTGGTGATCGCCATCCTACTACTCTTTTTGTCCGTCTTTCTGGTCACGCTCTACTTCACCCAGAAGGGCCATCCTGAGTATCTGTGGCTGGCACTTCATGAACTGGTGCAGGTGCCGATTGGGATTATTGATCAGGCCGGAAGCTCGGCGCGTCTCGATAACATTTGGTACGGTGCGCTATATCTTCAATTGCTTTTCATCTCCGCCTATCTGTATTTCGAGTTTCTGGTGGCGTTTCTGGCATTGAAGCGCCGCTGGTATATCAAGGGCCTGCGCTACTCGTCGCCGATTCTGGCGTTTATCGCTCCTACGGTTCTGATGGTCGGTCACAACAAGGCGATCGGCATTGTGCTGCTAATCGTATTTGTCTGCGCAATTTTCTGGGTGATCGGCTGGGCGATCTTTGTGTTTCTTACACTTATCGTTGCCACCGTCAAACGCAACTTCGAGGCCGGCCTGCTTCTGATTCCCCTGGTGCTGACGATGGTGGGACTTGCCGAGCCGATCATGACTGGCGGCTGGGGCGACTTTGGCGGCGGCACCTACAAGTCCCCGCTCACCATTCAGGCAGGGCCGATTCCCATCCACTTTGCAGCAATCGCCGACTTTACCGGTCTGCTTGCGATCATCGTCATCATCTTCGTGCGCTTCCTGCGCATTCACCACGAGCAGGAGCGTGCCAGCGGCGAACTGGCCGCAGCGCGTAGCGTCCAGGAGCTGATGATTCCGCGCGAGAAGGTGGAGACACCGGGTTACGAGGTGGACTCCGTCTACAACCCGGCGACTGAAGTGGGCGGCGACTTCTTTCACGTGGAGCCCACACCGGATGGCGGATTGATGGTCATCCTCGGGGATGTGGCAGGCCACGGCCTGCAGGCGGCCATGAATGTTTCCATGCTGATGGGCGCTCTGCGGCGTTCAGAAGAGAGAAGCCCAGCGCGCATTCTCGAGTCGCTCAACCGCGTGCTGATCGGAAGCGACAGCTTTACGACCTGCCAGGTAGCATGGTTCGGTCCGGACGGCGAAGTCGTGGTGGCCAATGCCGGGCATCTGCCGCCTTACCTCAACACGCAGGAGGTTCGCCTGCCGGGTGGCTTGCCGCTTGGCGTGATCTCTGATGTGACCTACGATGAGGTGCGGCTCTACCTTCACCCCGGCGACAGGCTGCTGATGATGTCGGACGGTGTGGTCGAAGCCCGGCTTGGATCGGGCGAGCTGTTCGGATTCGACCGCGTCCACAATTTGAGCAACCAATCGGCGTTTTACATTGCCGATGCCGCGAAGGCATTCGGGCAGGAAGACGACATTACGGTTCTCACCATCCGTCGGCTGGCAAAGGCCATGGCGGCGTAGCGATCTATTCGGCGGTCAAACAACGGCTGCGAATCCGCGTGCATCGAAGCGCATAATGAGCCGAACGTTACTGCCCGGTAAGCCCTATCCTTTAGGATCAACCGCACACAAAAAAGGCACGAACTTCGCCCTCTTTTCAGAAGGCGCAGAGCACGTGGATGTGTGTTTTTACGACGCCGATGGCAATGAAACCGACTGCATCAGGCTGATGGAGCGCACCGCATTCGTCTGGCACGGATTTGTCAGTGGCATTGAGCCGGGACAGCTTTACAACTACCGCGTGTATGGGCCGTGGGACCCCGAGCACGGGATGCGCTTCAATCCGGCGAAATCCCTCGTCGATCCCTACGCAAAGGCGCTTGCGGGACAAGTTAATTGGAAGGCGCCGATCTTTCCATACGATGTCGCTTCGGGCGACCCGCTCAGAATCGACAAGCAGGACAGCGCCAGCGGAGTGCCGAAATCCGTCGTGATCCACGACCCGTTCGACTGGTCGGGTGACACCCGGCCCGAGACCCCGCTGCCGGACTCGGTGATTTACGAAATGCACGTGAAAGGCTTCAGTTTCCGAAATCCCGACATTCCCGAAAATCTTCGCGGCACCTATGCGGGCCTCGCGCATCCCGCCAGCATCGAGTACCTCAAAAATCTTGGCATTACCGCGGTCGAGTTGCTGCCCATCCACCACTTCATCGATGAAGGGAATCTTGTCGAGAAGGGCTTGCGCGACTACTGGGGATATAACACGCTGGGATATTTCGCGCCTACGTCGCGCTACTGCTCGTGCGGCGACCACGGCGGTCAGGTGCGCGAGTTCAAAGAGATGGTGAAAGCTCTCCATGCGGCGCGCATCGAGGTCATTCTCGACGTGGTTTATAACCACACCTGCGAAGGCAATCACATGGGCCCGATGCTGAGTTGGAAGGGTGTCGACAATGCGACGTACTACCGACTCATGCAGGACGATCCGCAGTTCTACATGGACTATACGGGCACTGGGAATTCGCTCAACGTGCGCAATCCGCAAGTGCTGAAGATGATCATGGATTCTTTGCGCTACTGGGTCACACACATGCACGTGGATGGTTTTCGCTTCGACCTGGCAGCCACGCTGGCGCGCGAACTTCACGACGTAAGCAAGCTCTCCTCATTCTTCGACACGATCCACCAGGACCCGACCCTGGCCGAAATCAAGCTGATCGCAGAGCCGTGGGATGTAGGCGAGGGTGGCTACCAGGTGGGCCAGTTCCCTGTTTTGTGGGCAGAGTGGAACGGGAAATATCGTGACACCGTACGCAGGTTCTGGAAGGGCGATGCCGGGCAGTTGTCAGATTTTGCTTATCGGATCACAGGATCGAGCGATCTTTACCAATTCGACGGCCGAAAACCGTACGCGAGCATCAATTTCATTACCGCGCATGATGGCTTCACGCTGTGTGACCTGGTGAGCTACAACCAGAAGCACAATGAGGCCAACGGCGAAGACAATCGCGACGGATCCGACAACAACGACTCGTGGAACATGGGTGCCGAAGGTCCCACGGATGATCCGGAAATCAATACGCTGCGCGAGCGGCAGATGCGGAACTTTCTGACCACGCTCTTGCTGTCGCAGGGTGTGCCGATGCTGACCGGCGGAGATGAAGTGGCGCGCTCGCAGATGGGCAATAACAACTGCTACTGCCAGGACAATGAACTCACATGGATGGACTGGAATCTGGACGAAAGGCGCAAGCGCCTGCGCGAATTCACCTGTCGCATCATCATGCTTCGCCTCTCCCATCCCAACCTCCACCGCCGAAAGTTCTTTCAGGACCGTGAAGTTCGCAGACGCTCAGACGGCTCGGTCGTGCTGTTAGAAAAGGATGCGGCGTGGTTCAATCCAGACGGTAATGAAATATCGGATGAAGACTGGAATGCAGGCTGGACGCGGGCGATTGCTCTGCTGCTCAACGGCTGCACCCTGCAGGTGTCCGATGAGAATGGAAACTGGATCATCGACGACAGCTTTCTGCTCCTGATCAATGCCGCTGACCAGGGTGTTGAATTCAAACTGCCCTCGTCGCCGAGGATGAAGCCCTGGCGGCAAATTGTCGATACAGAAAACATCGACGATCCCTTTGCTGAAGCGCCTCTGGGCGACTCGGTGATCGTTGGGGGCCGGGCGCTAAAACTCCTCAGCGACGCAGTGGCCTGAGGGTGTACCAGGGGCTAAGGCGAAAGAAGGAGTTGGAGGGAATGACGAAAGGTGACCGCATGCGCGCAATTACAGAGAGCGCTGCACACGGCGAATTGCTTCGCGGCGTCGATCGCTATCGCATTACGCCGTTCAAAATTGCCGCTGCCAGCGCATCGAAAACGTGATTGACGCTGGTGGCAATAGCGGCCTCGCCGGCGATACAGCCGAATGCGATCAAGCCGACAGCCATCGCGTATTCGGTCATGCCCTGGCCCTCAGTGCGGTCGAGCACGAACTTTGCAGCAGCATTGAGCTTCACGAAGAGGTCTTGCATTTTATATCCCCCGTTGTGGATGCGGCCAGTCGGCGAGTTCATTCGCACCCAATTCCACAGCCCCGATGCATCAACTAAACGCTGTCCCGGGAATTGAGCACAGATGCCGGCGGTCCATGGACCTTAGTTCCCTGCCGCGGAACCCATGCTATTTCTTGTCTGTCCTCTTTTTTGTCGCTAGTGCTGCTTTTGGAAATTCGAGCTTTGCAATGTGCTGTTTACGAGCATGGCTGTGCGCTCGCCAGAAGGCCTGTGCAGTTACCGGGCCTAGATCGGGCGGATTCGGTTCCTGTTTGTGAAAAACATGCGCGTAGAGCATCGGGCCGAGCAACAAAGCCATGGCCGCTTCGAGGTCGAGATTCGGCGGCAGAACGCCGCGCGAGATGCCGCGCCTGAGCACGCGTTTAAGACATTGCCGCGGTGGCTCCATCACGCGATGCCGCCATGCCTTGCCGAACTCCGGATGCACGGCAGAATACGCGATGAGCGTGGGCATCATGCGATTGCGCGCGTCATCGAATTTGTCGGGAGGCTTGCGCGTGAGAACGGTGGTGAGGTCGCGCTGTAAATCGCCGGTGTCGACATCTTCCGGCTCGCGATCAAGGCCGTTGACCATCAGCATCACTTCCAGCAACAATGCCTCCTTATCGACCCAGTGGTTGTAGATGGTGGCCTTGCTCACGCCCGAGGCCTGCGCAATGGCGTCCATGCTGGTGGCCTCGATGCCGCGCTCGGCAAATAAACCAAGCGCGGCGTTGAGGACCTTTTCGTGTGCTTCAGTGCTGCGCGATCGGGCCATACGCTAGGCTTCGATCTTGGAGAAGCGGTACGCCCCGAAGACCAGCAGGATTGCCCCCACAATGACGAGCACGATGAAGTCAAGGCGCGGATCGAAGGCAGCATTGGACGCACCGAGTACATTCCGCATTCCGTCAATGCCGTATGACAAAGGATCGGCGCGCGTAATGTACTTCAACACGTTCTTCGTATCGCTCAGAGGAAACATCGCTCCGGATAAGAAGTAGATAGGCAGGACAAGGAAGTTCATGATGAGCTGAAAACCCTGCATGTCCTGCAGGCCTGAGCCAATTGCCATGCCCAGGGCCGCAAAGAGCAGCGCGATCAGCACCATGAATCCGAGAGCGAGCGGAATGGCGGACAGATGTGCGGGCCGAAAGCCCGCCAGCAAACAGATCACCATCACCAGCATCCCCTGGATGCATGCCACCGTGGCTCCGCCGAGGGTGCGGCCGATCATGATCTGGAGACGCGACACCGGGGCGACCAGTGTCTCCTTGAGAAAGCCAAACTGGCGATCCCAAAGAAGGCCAAGGCCCGAAAAGATCGACGAGAACAACACAGACATGCCGATAACACCGGGCGCAATGAACTGAAAATAGTCGCCATTGCCCGCACGCTTGAACACCGGCCCGAGGCCGAACCCGAGCACCAGCAGGTAGAGCAGCGGCTGGCCGAGCGACGCGATGATCTGCGCGCGCGAACGCGTGTACCGCTTCAACTCCCGCAGCCAGAGAATATAGATCGCACTCATCGGCTACCTCCTTTGTTGTTGCCACATTTTGGCGAACTGGCGCATCTGGTCCGCTGAGTCAGCGCTCTCGTCGCGGATGTTCGAGCCGGTCAGTTTGAGAAATGCGTCTTCTAGCGTCGCAGCGCCGGTCTGCTCCTTGATCTGCGCTGGAGTTCCCTGCGTCACCAGCTTGCCGTGATCGATAACGCCGATGCGATGAGCGACGCGATCCGCCTCGTCCATATAGTGCGTGGTGAGAAAAACCGTGACGTTTTCTGCCTCATTCACCTTCTTCACGTGGTTCCAGAGCTGATTGCGGCTCTGCGGGTCTAACCCGAGTGTAGGTTCATCGAGAAAAAGTATTCGCGGCGTATGCAGAAATCCGCGGGCGATCTCGAGACGCCGCTTCATGCCTCCGGAGAACTTCTTCACCTGGTCATTGCGGCGCTCCCACAATTCGAAGAGGTTGAGCAGTTCTTCCGTTCGCTGCTTCCGGACCTTGTGTGGGACGTGATAGAGCACGCCGTGAATTTCCATGTTTTCGAGAGCGGTAAGTTCGCCGTCGAGACTTGGATCCTGGAAAACGATGCCGAAGCGCTGGCGTGCCTCGTTCTGCCGCTTCTGCGGATCAAGGCCGTCAAGCTCAATAGTGCCGCTGGTGGGGCGCAGCAGCGTGGTGAGCATTTTGATGGTGGTGGTCTTCCCTGCTCCATTGGGACCAAGGAAGGCGAATATCTCGCCCGGCCGCGACGTCAAATGAGACGTCGTTGACGGCAGTAACAGTGCCGAATGTCTTTACGAGGTTTTGCACCCTGATCAATGTGAGCGACCTCCGGGGGCGCGAAATTCAATACTGAACGGTTTAGTTCAGTTTGTCAATGAGCTTGTCTATTTTTGCCGTTCGAACAATCTGGAAAGTTATCTGTTTGGCTTTGCTGGAACTTTCTCTGAACTGCTCAACGGGTCGGCGAGGGACTCGTTTCCTGTTGACTCCTCAGCCTTTGTCACTTCCCTGCCGGCGACTGCTTCCTTCTCGATCGGATTCGGCGGCGTTTCGGTCTTTTCTCGTCGACACCCAGCATCGTCTGCAGGCGGTAGCCTGCTTTATCGGCTGCAGCCGAGGCTTCATGCACCTTCGCGTTCAGGGCCCGAACTTCAGACTTGCTCGGCGAAGGCTGGCCGGCGATGCTAAGCAATTCCGGCATCTGCAGCCACCACAGCAATTCTTCGTAGGGCTCGCAGACCACGTAGGTGCTCTCTCCCGCGTCGTGCACTCCCGTCAGCCAGCGCACATCCGGATCGGACCAGAGTATACGCGGAATCCCGCACACGATCGGCTCCGCAATTTCCGGAGCAGCGGAGGTTGCCGAACGATGTGCGTCCTGCACCAACTTCGGCTGCGCACCTGGTTTCGAATCGGATTCCGCTGGAGCCGCAGGCAACTTTGCTTTCTCACTTCTCGTTCCTCTGGCCATTTCGGCCTGAGCCAGAAGCACGACTTTGATCCGCGCGGCGGCACGCCAACCCGCTTCCCCTTCGAAGCCGAGAGCGTTGAACGATTCACCAAGAGGCTGGCGCAGGCGCAGGCGATCGAATGCCTCGAGCGCGATCTGTTCCGGCTTTTCGGCGTCGATGGATTCAGCCAGCGTCTCGAGCGCGCACCACGCGATGATGGGAGCCCACATGGCCGTCGCAGTCAACTGCGGACTGGGGCTGGGCAGCACGCGCCGCGCGGCGGCCGTCCATGGCTGCGGGAACAGGGCTTCCACTACAGGAATGCGCATGGCGGCGCGAGTCGTTCGCGGAACGCCGGGCCCAGCAGTCCCGGCATCGTCATCTCCCCTTGCCCGCCGGTGCGCGAGCGCCACGCCTGCTGCGCAATGCGCACGAACGCCTCACAGCGCGTCCACGCGACATTGAAGAGTTCACTGCGCTTGCGATTCGCCTTGCGATCGATGGCGGCGCTCACGCTGCCGTTTCCTGCGGTGGTGCGTGGATGTTCGGCGAGATCCGTCAACAGGCGAATCGTGTCCTGATCGAGGAGCGACCGCAGCGCCTGATACATGGGCTGCAATTCCATGTCGATGAGTGCATCTTCGAGACTGGGTACGCCGCGGCCATTGAGCTGATCGCACAGACGGTCCCACGGCTGCTCGGCCGTAGCCCATTTCTCATGCCAATCCATCAGGACATGGCATTGATACGCATGCAGGTGGAACGTCAGGCCGCGTTCGGCGAATTCGTTGGCGCGGCGCAGATATTCGAGGCCGGTAAGCATGTCGCGGTAGGCAAGAATTGCGCCGGAATCTCCCGCGAATCCAAGTCCATCGCCAATCCGGCGCTGGCGCAGTTGCGCGTTGCCTTTGTCGGCGTATGCGGCGGAGTTGTGGATGGTGCCGTGCGCCTCGCCGTAGCGATTGTTGTAGACAATGAGCGCGCGCTCATTGCCCGTGCGGTTGGAATAGGCGAAGACATTCTCGTCCACCGAGCCGGATGCTTCGAAGAAGTCGTAGAGCAGGAAGTTGTGGCTCTCGGCGAAGACCCAGCGGCGCTTGAGCAGCGGAGCGATCTCGCGATCGTGACGCTCAACCAGCCAATGATCCGGCGTCTCGTCGTAGCGCGGGCGATGGTACTCCATGCCGTACTTTTCGGTGAAGCCTTCGATCTGGCCGTGGCCGAACATCGGCAGGCCCGGCAGCGTGGCCATCAGGGCCGCCACGCCGAAGCATTTGTCGCCCTTGCCGAACTGGTCAATTGCCGTTCTTTCATCGGGATTGCTCATGAAGTTCACGTAACGCTTCATGATGTCCGGATCGAATTCCAGCGTGTTCTTGATGACCGAGCGGTATTCGGCGTTCTTCTCGTCGCGCAGCATGTTCATGAAGGCGCTGTTGTAGACGCGATGCATGCCCAGGGTGCGAACGAAGTAGCCCTCCATCAGCCAGAAGGCTTCGGCCAGCAGCAGCGTGCCGGGCACTTCGGCGGCCACGCGATCGACCACTTCGCGCCAGAATTCATGCGGCATGTGCTGGTTGAATTCCGCCTGGCTCATGCTGTACTCGGCGCGCGATGGAATGGCGCCGCTCGATCCCGGCCCCGGAAACCACAGCCGATGAAAATGCCGCTTGGCCAGCGTCATGGCGGCGTCAAAGCGGATGACCGGAAACAACCGCGCCACATAAAGGATGGTCTGGATGACCTGCTCGCGGACTGCGGGATTCAGGTAATCGAGCTGCGCCGTGTCGTTCCAGGGAAAGCTGGTGCCATCGTTGCCGTGATAGATGTAGCGCGTGTCGCCGGTCCACTTGTCGCGGCGGCGAAAGACCACGGCCGCATCAGTCTGTTCGAAGTAGTGGTCTTCGATTTTGATTTCGACGCGGCCGTCGTGCGAGAGGTCGGGGCCGTTGAAGCTGTATGCGGGATAGGGCGACTCATTGCGCGAGATGAACCACTCGGGATGCTCGATCACCCACGGCGAATCGATGCCCATGTGGTTGGGCACCATGTCGCTGGCGAGACGAATGCCCTTGTGATAGCAGCGGTCGCGCAGCTTGATGTACGCCGGTTCGCCGCCCAGGTCTTCGGCAATCTTGTAGTCGAAGAGCGAATAGGCCGAGGCCACGGCGTCCTGGTTGCCGCAAAGCTGCTTGATGGTCTTCGAGGCGCGGCTGCGTTCCCACACGCCGATCAGCCACAGCGAATTGATGCCGCGATGGGCCAGCGTCGCCAGTTCTTCTTCGGGAATCTGATCGAGCCGGTGGATGTGCCGGCCATATTGCTTGCTGAGCTGCGCCAGCCACACGTAGGTGCTCTTGGCAATGAGCACGGTGTTCGGCATCCACGCCGTGTCCGGGCTGAACTTCTCGTACTCGTTCGCGGGATCGCCGAAGGTGGGCACCTGCGATTCGCTCACGATCGACGGCCACTGCTGCGTTCCCTGCTCGCGGCGGCGGCGTGCCGCTTCTTCGGCGGCAGCCCGGGCGCGCGCAGCGTCGGGATTGAACTGCATCCAGATGGCCAGCTCTTCTTCATGCAGAACTTCGCCGCCCATCATCAGCAGCCGGTCCATGCTGTCGCCCAGCAGCGGCCGCCACAGCTTGCGGATCAGCGCCAGTTGCTCGCTGAGCGAAGCGGGCGCGCCGCTTACCGGCGCACGCAGCAGGTCGAGAAGGCTGATCGCCGTCGCGCCCTCGACCGGGATCAGCGGACGCGTGGCAAAATACTGCGGAAGTTCCTGCGTCACCTGCCGGTAGACGGTCTTCTCGGCCAGCGGCTTGTCTTCAAACAGCTCTTCGAATTTCTTGAAAGCCTCGTTGCGATTGGCCGCCCACAGCAGCAGCAGCTCTTCGAGCGCCGCTTCGCGATGCGGATGTTTGCCGGTCTTGCCGTTCAGCCATTGCCGCGGAGTCTCCTCGCCGCGCATCACGCTCTGCCCGGGAAAATGCTCGACAAAGGTCAGCAGCATGGTGTCGAGTTCGCGCGATCCGACGCGGCCGGCAAACCAGTCGAGCGCCGAGGTCATCACCTCCGGGTCAAACTGCTCGCGATAGCGCGCCATCAGCACGTGGCTCGCCTCGTCGATCAGGCCCATCGCGAACAACTGCCCGGCATGGACGGCCAGGTCGGGATACTTGTCCGCCTGGCGCACCAGGTTCATCTGGTGGGCGAAGGTGCGGCAGGCCGCCACGTTGGCGAAAACCACGTTGCCGTTGTAGGAAAAAAGCGACTCCGCGAACCTGTAGCGTTCCCGGGCCTTTCGCGAGATGTGGAACTCCATCATCTGAATTTCAGCTCCCCTGCAAACGCCGTGCAAGCCGTGCAATTTGAATCCCGCAGGCAGTTCTCTCCATGGCTTTTCGAGCAATCCCGCTGGGACAAATCGAGCCAGACAGTAAAGTAACACTTTGCGGTAGTGCATGGCTGCCGGCAACCGGGTAAGCCTATCCCCCTCAATGCGGCAGGTGCGGGATGTCCATCTCTGGCTGCCCCGGCAACGGGAAAATCCACCGGCCTGTCACTCCGATTCCGAGCGGAATTGGACAGATGTGCGCCTCGAATTGCCACCGCGGCATCGACACCGGTAAACTTAAGATGCGCAATCGCATCGCAGCCGCTATCCAGCTTTGGGAATTGTCCCAGCACGCGAAATACGGCCCGCAAGAGTCCGCGAATGCTGCCGCTTCTCGCCATGGATCGCCGGCCGCCGGGCCCCAGCGCAACCCTTCGAGATGTGCTCTATCAAATGCGGAGAGGTGGCAGAGCCCGGTTGAATGCACCTGACTCGAAAAGTGATTTTGGCCCCTCCGCACCGCATCGCACTTCCCCGCACAAATCCGCATAACACCATTACAATCAATTTGATGTAGACTATATCCATCGCGCACGGAGCCGCATACGGCCGCTCCCGAAACGGGGACGATTGGTGACTAAATCGGCGACCGGCGAAATCCTCCACCAAAATGCCTAAACATACCCAAACACTTTCCGCCACCCGATGCGAAATCGCCGCTGAAGACGGGTACTTCGCTCATCCGCGCACTGACCGAGCCCTTCAGGAACGGACGCAACTCGCAGGTCGCTTCAGAATCGGGAAGGACGGCCGGCTGCAACTCATTCGAGAGGAGGCAATGGGATGAAAATCGTGAGTAAGGCGAGCCTGATGGAACGTGTCACGATCGGCCCCCGCGGGTGCTGGGTGTGGAATGGCGCGCTCAGCAAAGAAGGCTATGGAGTACTCCGTTGCGGAGACGGCCAGCGCCCTGCCCAGCGGGTGTTCTGGGAATCGTTCGTCGGGATGATTCCTCCCAATCACCGCATCCTGTCCCGCAAGGTGCCTGGCTGCGTGGGGAAGGCATGCTGCAACCCGGCGCATCACCGGCTACAGGGGCCGCTCGTCAGCACGGAGCTCGAATTCTGCAAGCTCGGCCATCCTCTGAGCGGGGACAATGTGGTCGTCGAGAACCGCAACGGTCGCGAATTCAAGCGGTGCCGTACCTGCCGGCGCGAGGCATGGAAGAGTTGGCAGAGACAAAAGACAGCTGAAAATAAACGTACCAAATCTCAGCCGGGCAAGAGGTCGAAGTGAAGAATTCCCATAATCTCGGAAAGGAAGCGGCGTCGAGCAAATGCTCGGATCGCCATCTCAAGAAAGACGGAAATGATTGCAAGAGAAGAGTTGTACGAACTTATTTGGTCGATGCCAATGACGAAGGTGGCGGAGAAGTTTTCGGTTTCCGGGAGCTACATGGCCCGTGTCTGTTCGGTCCTGGCCGTTCCGCGTCCAGAGAGGGGATATTGGGCCAAACTCGAATTCGGGAAAGCGCCGGCGCGACCGGCATTGCCCGAAGCCTTGCCGGGCGACCCACTGTTCTGGTCACAAAATGGTGATATCCCTGCATCGCGATTCCGGGCCGTTACAGCCACATCTGCGCCGGCGCAACCACGAACGCGACGCGTGGTAACTGGAATTCACGGTCTCGTACAAGGGGCGAAGCAGCATTATGGAAGGGGCTATAAGGTTGAAGAGGGCCAATTGCTTCGTCCGTACAAACGACAGTTGGTCGACGTAACCGCATCGTCAGCAGGGCTCGATAAGGCACTCGCGTTTGCAAACGACCTGTTCAAAGCATTGGAATCTGCGGGTCATCGCGTGTGCTTTGCCTGTGCGAACGAATTGTCTCATCGCCCGCACATCGATGAGCATGAAACGGTCCCGAAGCTTAAACGGCAGGAAAATCCCTACAGTCGCGGTTTGTGGCAGCCTTCTAGCCCCACGGTTGTTTACGTCGGGACCATTCCTTTCGGATTGGCCGTGATTGAAATGACTGAAGAAGTCCTGATGCGCTACGTGAACGGCAAATACATACGAGAATCGGAATACAAGCCTCCCAAGACTTCTCGCCAATATGTGGACTATACGTGGACGACAACCAACAACATTCCGTGCGGCCGTTTGCGGCTCGTTGTTTATTCGCCGCATCGAGACGTTTCGTGGTCCATATCATTTCAGGAAACTGTGAAACGAACGCTGACTCCGGACATTGCAAAGATTGTGAGATCCATTAAAGGTTCCGCCGAAGTCGTCCAGAAGGAGATCGAGGAGGCGGAACATCGGGCCGAGCTCAGAAGACAGGAGTCGGAAGCGCAGCAACAGAGATGGCGCCGTGAGGACGACCAGAGGCAAATTGCAAAATCTATCAGCGACAGCCGAGAGCAATTGAATCAGGTCATCCAAGCCTGGGCGAAGGCCGTGAGCATCGAGCAGTTCCTTAAGGGAGTTGAGGAGCGGGCTAGCAATCTTTCTGAAGCACAGCGAGAGACCGTGCAGGATCGCCTTCGACTGGCGCGAGAATTCATCGGCGTACAGGATCCGTTCGAGTTCTTGCTTTCATGGAAATCGCCAGGCGAACGATATGTCCCCTTGGCCGCAAGAAAAGCTGGGGAGAATTTATGAGTAGGCAATCTTGCCCCGTCCAATCGATAGGGCCGCGGGCCCTCGGTTATCCCTGCAGTCGTCAGGATGCGTTGAAAACCAGAAACAGCGTCGTGTCAGTCAACCGATTGCCAAGCATAGCGAGCTGTCTGACATAAAACATCCCTCGATGAGTGACACGGCCCGCCTGATATCGCCAGTGAAATCCTTTTTTCATCGCCTCAAACCAGATTGGAGGCCGAACTTTGCATTCGGGAAAGGGGGATGATCAGATGTCAGTGCGCTCAACGGATTTTAAGTCCTATTTTTCGAGATCGAGAACTTCCCCGCACCACGTCGCACGGAAGGGAATAAGAGCCTCAGAATGAATTGGATGGACGCGTTATCCACATCGCACTCTAACGCACAAACAGGCACAAAATCACGGTACAAAGTGGCACCAAAAGCGGCACCGGACGAACCTCTGCGGAGTGAGCGCAGCCGTTCAGGATCGGTCTTCCTCAGGGCCGCGAAGGCGGCTTCGGCGCGGATGGAGGAGCTGAGCTAGTCACGTATGCCGCCGTGACATCCAGTCTCGCTTTGAAAGGATCTTTTTCGGCTACCGGACCGTTCTCCGTGAAGTTCATCAGCATATCCGTTTCGGGCGTGTACCGCGGCCAAGCCGGCGTATTGCCTGTGCTCGGATCACCCGTCTTGGCAAATGCCACCCAATAACTGAGCATCGCCTGCGCGATCTTCTCGTCTTCGGGGGCAAGGTCCTTCCCATACTTTGCTTGAACCGTATCGAAGACAAAGGGGATCTCGGTCGCATGCGGCGCCCCCGGCCACTTGCTGCGCATCGATTTCGCAACGTACGAGAACCTGTATTCGTAGGCAGGCAGACCTTCCGAAGCGAAAACGCTGGCCACGAAGCGAGCGGGCTCTACCATGAATCGATCCATCGCGACCTGGTACTGCACAGCGCGCAGGTCTCCATTCCCAGTCGGGTCGTAGGCCGCGATCGCTTTTTCGCGATTCGCACCAAAGGGTGCAAACAACGCTTCCTTGTTCGGAGCGAAGCCGAAGCCAATGTCCATGCTGTTGGTGCCTATCATGAGGGGCACATGCCACCCGGCGCCAGCCAAGTACACGGATTGAGGATCTGAAACTACCACGCGTCCGTCGATCATTGGCCCAGCGTATCCGGGCTGATTCATGGTTGCCATGTTGAGATTGCCGAGTATTTTCTCGGCGGAAAGATGCCGCAACTGATCAAGCGCATCCTTGCCAGTTCCATCTACTCCTACGCTATGAGCGAACTCGATGCCGACAGATTCGGCGGACGAGGGCCCGTTCGGCAGCGCGGTGTCGAGATAACGAGGGCCGCCCAGGTTGGTGCGGCCTCCTCCAGACTCGATAATCGCTCTTGAGAAGAAGCCTTGCGTCAATGGAGATGTGAGCAACATGCTCACCGAAAACCCTCCTGCAGACTCGCCGAAGACAGTAACGTTCGTTGGGTCTCCCCCGAAAGCACTGATGTTCTTCTGAACCCACCTCAAGGCAGCAATCTGGTCCATGAAGCCATAATTGCCGACCATGCCATCGGCGTTCTCTTTGGTGAGCTCAGGGAAAGCAAAGAACCCAAAGTGGCCCAGGCGATAGTTGGCGCTGACAAAGACCACCCCTTTTTCAGCGAACTTGCTGCCGTCATAAACCGTGGGCGAACTGCCTCCATTGACGAAGCCGCCGCCGTAGATCCAGAACATCACGGGCAGCTTCGCGTCACCTTTTGTGCCCGCAGGACGCCACACGTTGAGGTAGAGGCAGTCTTCTGCCGGTTTGGTGCCGAGTGGAGCGGCGTCACTGGGGAATGGGACCTGCATGCAGTCCGCCGAGTAGGCGTTGGCCTGACGCACATCGGACCAGGGCTGCACGGGCTGAGGAGCGCGCCACCGCAGATCTCCCACAGGAGGCGCGGCAAACGGCACCCCTTTGAATGATTCGACCGGCCCCTGGGTCACGCCTTGCAGCTTGCCTGGTTCGGTGCCGACCACGCTGGCCTGCGAGAACAATTGGGGCACAGCCAGTACAGCCATTGCGGCCAGGGCGAGCTTCTTCAAACCATCCATACGGCCTCCGGAAAGTGCATGTGTGAGCAACGCACGCGACTATAGCAGCGTGTGGAAGCATGTGTACAATTCATTGATCCGAACGGATCGATCGCATTTCGCGATGACGGTTATGAACCTTTTCGAGCGCGGGCGGATCCTGCCCGCTGGCTGTCCAGCTTTCTGACACTGAACTTATGCAGGAGATGGCGTGCAAGGCTCTCGGCAGCAGGGGAGAGAGTCGCGTCTCTTCGCTGAAGCAACTCGATCTGGCGGTGGGAAAACCGGTTGTTGAGAGGAATTCTCAAGAAGGCCGAAGCCTCAGCGCCCGCCGCTGTCTCTGGCAGGATGGCAATGCCGAGGTTGGCGCGTACGAAGGCAAGCGCAGTGGGCATGAAATTTGTTTCATAGCGAATGTCCAGGAGCAACCGTTCGCGATGTGCGATGGCCTCCACTGCCTCTCGCACGCTGCTTTCCCGCCTGGGCAGGATTAACCCATGGGTGGATGCCTCGCGAAGCGTGATGGTGTGCTTGAGGGAGAGCGGGTGGCTCGCGGAAGCAAAGACAACCAGGCGATCCTGAAACAGTGGAGTTGCGCGAAGGTCCGCATCGCGCCCGTGTAGTGTCCCGATACCGAAATCGACCTCTCGTTTGAGCACGGCCTCGCGAACGCGTTCCGCAATTACGTCAGAGATCTGCACGCGAATGCCGGGGTAGGACTCGATGAAGCTTCGCACCAACTCTGGAAGTGCGCCCGCGCAAATGGTGGGAAGAGCCGCGATAGTTACGAATCCAGTAGAGGCAGAACTCAAGTCGCGCGCATGTTCAACGATCGTCTGAGCGTCATTGAACAATCGCTGCAGCGGGCCGAACACGTCTTTGCCGGCAGCCGTAAGCGTCACTCCTCGCTTGTTTCTGTCGAAGAGCTTAACACCCAGGCTCTCTTCGAGCTGTTGCACCTGAACGGTCAGCGCGGACTGGGAAAGATGCATGTCGTTGGCGGCACGTGTGAAGTTACGCGTCTCTGCGATTTTGAGAAAGGCACGAATGTGACGGAGCTCATGAATCATCGGAATTCGAGATTATAGGCTTCGGATTTATGCAATGTACATATTGAGACGTACCTCTCTATACTCGCATTTGTTCCTTAAAGGGCGGCATCACCGGGCGCTGAGCATGCTTGCTATCTGGGGTCTGATCACTATCCTCGGCATGATCGTCGCGATCGCCAGCCGACGCGTCTCACCGCTGATTGCGCTCTTTTTGTTCCCAGTCACGGCGAGCTTAGCGGCCGGTTTCGGATTAAAAACCGCACAGTTTGCTCTCTCAGGACTCGTATCGATTGCGCCGGTGGTGGCGATGTTCCTGTTTGCCATTCTTTTCTTTGGAGTCCTGACGGACTCAGGAACGATCGAGCCATTCGTCAAGATCCTGCTCCGCGGTATCGGCAAAAACCCGGTGCTCATTGTTCCCGGCACGTCCCTGCTCGCGCTGCTTTTGCATCTGGACGGATCCGGGGCAGTGGTGTTCCTGGTTGCGATTCCTACACTTCTGCCGTTGTACCAGGAACTCGGGATGGATCGCAGGATTCTGGCGTGCGCCGTATCGCTGGCCGCGGGCGTGAACTTTCTGCCCTGGACGGGCCCGACGATTCGCGCTGCCAGCGCGCTGCACACCACTCCCATCGCGCTGTTCAGGCCGCTGATTCCTGTTCAGATTGTTGGCCTAGTTTATGTGTTCGCTGTAGCCATTTACCTCGGTCACAGGGAGAGGCGGCGCATTGGGCCAACGGCTACGACGCTCATGCAGGCAAGCACAACGCCAGTGGCTGGGACTGCGGTTGCGCGGGTTCGCGTCGCCGGCAATCTGGTGCTCGCTGTGGCGGTGCTTGGCTTGGTGATCAGCGGGAAGGTTGAGCCGGCGATCGCATTCATGCTGGGCACCACGCTTGCATTGCTGCTCAACTTTAGAACCGTGGGCGACCAGGGAGCTGCCATCGACCGTCATGCGAAGGCGGCGTTATCAATGTGCGCCATTCTCTGCTCGGCCGGCGTATTCACTGGAATCTTGAAAGGCAGCGGCATGCTGGCTGCCATGGCAAAGGCCTCAATCGCCCAGATTCCGCCGGGATTGGCGCCGCACATTCCTGTCGTGCTCGGCCTGATAGCCATGCCGTTGAGCCTGCTCTTCGACCCTGACTCGTTTTACTTCGGCATCCTCCCAGTGCTCGCCGCCGCCGTTCAGGGATTTGGACTGCCTGCGACGAGCGTTGCTGAAGCCGCGCTGCTGGGGCAGATGACCACGGGCTTCCCTGTAAGTCCGCTCACGCCGGCGACATTTCTGGTAACCGGACTTAGTGGAATTGAATTGAGCACACATCAGCGTTTCGCTGGTCCGTTTCTGCTCGGAGCATCGATCGTGATGACCATCGCTGCCGTTCTCTTTCATGTAATTCCGCTGTAAGGCGGGAAAGAGGGAGAATGATCGATTGCGACTTACAAAAACTCCGCTGGCGGTTTATGCAAGATACAAATGCAAAGGTTGTATCTATACTCCGGGCACAGCCGGACAATGTGGTTTGTTGGGGAGAGCACAGATGAAGAAGATCAGAATCGGCGCGGGAGCGGGATTCTCCGGCGATCGCATTGAGCCCGCGGTCGAACTCGCCCAACAGGGCCAACTCGACTTCCTTGTCTTCGAGTGCCTTGCCGAGCGAACGATCGCGTTGAGTCAGTTGCGCAAACGCGAAGATCCCAACGCCGGATACGATCCGCTTCTCGCCGAACGCATGCGTGCTATCTTGCCGGCATGCCGCCGCAACGGAGTTCGCGTGATCAGCAATATGGGCGCGGCGAATCCGAGGGCGGCCGCGCTACAAACGATCGAAATCGCCCGAACACTGGGACTTCATGGATTACGAATTGCGTGCTTGGAAGGCGATGACGTTCTCTTACTCACAGATGCGTTCAAGGCTTTCGACGATCAGCCCCTTCCCGCTCACCCGATGATCATCTCAGCGAATGCATACCTGGGCGCCGACGCATTGGCTGAGGTTCTTGATCGCGGCGCAGATGTGGTTCTGACGGGAAGAGTGGCTGACCCTTCGCTGTTTCTGGGAGCGCTCATACACTCGTTTGGCTGGAACGCAGCGTCTTGGGATTTACTGGGACAGGGCACCGCGGTAGGCCATCTGCTGGAATGCGCCGGGCAACTCACGGGCGGCTACTTCGCGGATCCGGATACAAGGATGTTCCGAATCTCGATCGGCTTGGATTTCCGCTGGCCGAGGTGGTTGAAGATGGCTCGGCAATGCTGACCAAGGTTGAGGGTTCCGGCGGACTCATCAGCCTGCAGACCTGCCGCGAACAAATACTGTACGAGGTTTTGAACCCATCGGCTTACATAACGCCCGACGTGATTGCCGACTTCACAGGGATTCGCTTCGACCAGCAGGCTCGCGGCGCAATGCGTGTGTCTGGTGCAAAGGGACAGGCACGGCCGCAGGACTACAAGGTTTCGATCGGCGTTGATGATGGAGTTATTGCGGAAGGGCAAATCTCATATGCGGGACCGGGTGCGCTGCCGCGCGCGGAACTTGCACGCCAGATACTCGAGAAGCGGCTGGCTCACATTGGAGCCGACGATCTGAGGATCGACCTCATCGGACTGAGTTCGATGCACGGCCCTCCCGGCGATTGGCCCACTCCTTACGAAGTGCGGCTGCGAGTTGCCGCACGATTCACGCGCGAGATCGATGCAGTGCGTCTAACGCGCGAAGTGGAGAGCCTCTACCTGAATGGGCCTGCCGCAGGAGCGGGAGTGACATTCTCGGTGCGGGAGAACATTGCCATCGTGCCCGCGCTCATCGCGCGCGAACTCGTCACGCCAAGCTTCTCGATGGAGGTGGCCTGATGAAGCTGCAGGTAATTGCACATGCCCGTGCCGGCGACAAGGGAAACCTTGTAAACATTGCGGTGTTCGCCTATCGCGACGAGGACTATCCGACGCTGGTCGAGCGAGTGACAGTGGAGCGAGTGAGCGAACTGTTCCGTGAACACCTCACGAAGCCGGTCATACGATATTGCGTTCCAAATCTGTGCGCGCTGAACTTCGTCCTGCAGCGCCGGCCGGCCGACGGCGTTACGCGTTCACTGCGTCTCGATGCGCACGGGAAGAGTCTGAGCTCGCTCATCCTTTCTTGGAGATATGATGCCGCCGACTTCAGTTCCATTGACGCAGGCGTATCATGCACTCGATCTCGCCAAGAGAGAGCGGATTGCCCGCGAGTAGTGGGCTCGGATTTGTTGGCGCGGCGGGCTTGGGCAAGGGTCGGGCAAATCAATCGATACGAACGGATCGATGAAGCATGAATTCGAATCTCTCGCGACGATCTAGCGTTGCAATTGGCATCGGAAGTTGCTGGCATCCTGGGTGTCCCCGGATCCGGTGTATTGAGCGTGTTTTGGATATGCGCAGAGCGGGCGGCTGCGGCCGGGGAATGCCTGGCCGGTAGCGATAACGGAATCGGGCGCTGTGCCTTTTTCGACCCAACTGACGACGGCACTGAGCATGTCGAATTGATCGAGACGGGACGCCGCCGCAATGAGCATCCCGGCACAGAAAAATGCAGCTCCTGGAAGCAACCTTTTCGGCACCGCTATTGGTTTCCTTGTGATTGTTGATAGCCCAGTGTATCGAGGGGAGAGAACCAGGGACGCTGTCGCCTGGAGAAGATGAAGCTGTCGTCGCGGGGGAGAACGTAGAGAGGTTGGTGGACGCCGGTTCGACGAGCGGGTGGAGGCAACAAGCGCCGCTTGTGCGACGTCAAGTTCTGTTGCTGTGGTGTAAGGGCCGAAAAGGCCGTTGGGACC
>CAWCVS010000011.1:0-120843 GCA_963799035.1 uncultured Acidobacteriaceae bacterium
GCTCCCCCGCCGATAAGTGCCGGCGGCTCGCCCAAATCTCATTCAATGCTAATGGGTTTCGAGGACAAAGGTTGAACATGCTAAGTAGCTACGCTACTTATGACGATCGTAAGAATTTGCGACCAGGAAAAGAAGGCTCGTATCGAATTTCCTGCGCCCGCCGTTTAACCGGCTGATGCAGGATTTGCATGGACACCTATCCGATCGCCGAAGCGACTCCGCCATCGCGGAAGGAATAAGTGTGCCATGTGTTCTCTTTTAGAAAGGAGGTGATCCAGCCGCAGGTTCTCCTACGGCTACCTTGTTACGACTTCACCCCAATCATGAATTACACCTTGGGCGGCTGCCTCCTTGCGGTTGGCTTACCGACTTCTAGTGCAACCCACTTTCGTGATGTGACGGGCGGTGTGTACAAGGCCCGGGAACGTATTCACCGCGGCATTCTGATCCGCGATTACTAGCGATTCCAGCTTCATGGAGTCGAGTTGCAGACTCCAATCCGAACTGAGGCCGGCTTTTTCCGATTAGCTCCCCCTCACGGGTTTGCGACGGTTTGTACCGGCCATTGTAGCACGTGTGTAGCCCTGGACATAAAGGCCATGAGGACTTGACGTCATCCCCACCTTCCTCCCCGTTATCCGAGGCGGTTTCGTCAGAGTGCTCAACTAAATGGTAGCAACTGAAGATAAGGGTTGCGCTCGTTGCGGGACTTAACCCAACATCTCACGACACGAGCTGACGACAGCCATGCAGCACCTATATTACGGCCCCTTGCGGGGAAGGAATATTTCTACTCCGGTCCATAACATTTCGAGCCCAGGTAAGGTTCTTCGCGTTGCGTCGAATTAAACCACATGCTCCACCGCTTGTGCGGGCCCCCGTCAATTCCTTTGAGTTTCAGCCTTGCGACCGTACTCCCCAGGCGGACTGCTTAACGCGTTAGCTACGGCACGGCGGGATTGGGTACCCGTCACACCAAGCAGTCATCGTTTAGGGCTAGGACTACCAGGGTATCTAATCCTGTTTGCTCCCCTAGCTTTCGTGCATCAGCGTCAGTTATGGTCCAGTGAGCCGCTTTCGCCACAGGTGTTCCTCCTGATATCTACGCATTTCACCGCTACACCAGGAATTCCACTCACCTCTCCCATACTCAAGCCCGGCAGTTTCTCATGCAGTCTATGAGTTGAGCCCATAGATTTCACATAAGACTTACCAAACCGCCTACGCACCCTTTACGCCCAATAATTCCGAACAACGCTCGCCCCCCTCGTATTACCGCGGCTGCTGGCACGAAGTTAGCCGGGGCTTCTTCTTCCGGTACCGTCATTATCGTCCCGATCGAAAGGAGTTTACGTCCCGAAGGACTTCATCCTCCACGCGGCGTTGCTGCGTCAGGGTTTCCCCCATTGCGCAAAATTCCCCACTGCTGCCTCCCGTAGGAGTCTGGACCGTGTTTCAGTTCCAGTGTGTCCGTGCGCCCTCTCAGGCCGGATACCGATCACTGTCTTGGTGGGCCATTACCCCGCCAACTAACTAATCGGCCGCGACCCCCTCCTGAAGCGAATTGCTCCTTTGACCCGTAGGTATTATGCGGTATTAGCTAAGGTTTCCCTCAGTTATCCCCCACTCCAGGGTAGGTTAGTCACGTGTTACTCACCCGTGCGCCACTTTACTCATGGATTGCTCCACTTTCTCGTTCGACTTGCATGTGTTAGGCACGCCGCCAGCGTTGATTCTGAGCCAGGATCAAACTCTCGTTTGAAACCTAGTTTGTCTAACTACCCGACGGAGGTCGGAATAGTTTCGACTACGCCCGCGCAATCACTGCAGCGGGCATATTACTTACCTTGTGAGAAGATCAAGCCAAACCTGATCGTTTCTCACGACTGGCACGTTCAACCTTATTGTCAAAGATCCTTGAGAGCGGTCCGCCTGAGCGGTGCCCCTTATGGATCGAGGCCCGGACTGTGACGTCAGGGTTGTCCTCGAACTTATTGCGCCTTGCCAAAATCTCGCCTGCTGGCGGTCATCGGCATTTTTGCGCGAACCTTCTAAACCTATCGAAGTTCCGATGTCGTGTCAAGCTGCGATTCTGTGGGAATCAAGCCTGTAACTCTTCCATCTTCGGCAGGCAGGTTTACCTGCCTATTCGATCGACATAGCGGAGAGGTTAGTCGTCCGCAGAAGGTCGCACTGCGCAAAATATCAAAGAGCGACCGGCATGAAATGCCTAGCGCCACAAAGGCGCACGAAAGGGCTTTTCCTCTCGGGTCATGCAATGGGTTTGTTCTCTGCGGGATTCCCTACAGGGGCCGGATGAGCTTTACGCATCCTATCCGCCCTACGAACCGGCTTCCCACTTCCCTCAATTCAAGCCTTGCTGCACTCAAAAGGGGCAGGCCCAACGGCCACCGGGAGGCTCCACTGCTACATCTGCAACTTTTCAAGAGTAGCACAGGCCACTCTTCAATGCAAATCGCGAATTGCCCAATTCTTAGCGCTCTTTCGCGACTTCCTGAGAATAACCTCCGGCCTCGCAACACGCAACCCGTTTCCTCTGTGGAAAGGAGCCTGATTCTGTGGGAAAGCCCATTAGACCCGCGCCAATCCCGCTGCAAAGAATCGGCGCCCCATCCCCAGATCCGCGGGTGCCCCATCTAAACCGCGCTTTTTTGCGGTTTAGCGTGGGAAGCCTGGTACTCACGGCTTCGAAATAACCCCCAGGTCCGTCAGCCCATTCACGAAAAACTGCATCGCCAGCGCCACCAGCAGCAACCCCATGATCCTGACCAGGATGCGGATGCCCGTTTCGCCCAGTACTGCCCTCACCCGGCCGGCTCCTGCCAGTACCAAATAGCTGACAAGGCAGGTGATAGCAATCGATCCAAGCACCGCTCCCATCTCCCAGCGAAACATGCTCGGAGCCTGCCCCACCAGCACCATCACCGACGAAATCGCCCCAGGCCCCGCCAGCATGGGAATTCCCAGCGGCACAATTCCCGCGTCTTCCTTCGCGGCGCCCTCTTCCGTGTCTCCATGTGCTTCCTGGGTCGGCGAGCGCTTGGCTTCCAGCATGTCCAGCCCGATCAGCAGCAGAATCAACCCACCCGCAATTTCAAATGCAGGCAGCGTGATGCCGAACATCTTGAAGATCAGCTGCCCAGCCAACGCAAAACTCGTCAGCACGATAAAACAAGTCAACGCGGCCTTGCGTGCCATCCGTTTGCGACGCGCCGGATCCACGCTCTGCGTGATCGCAAGGAATGACGGAATCGCCGCGAACGGATCAACAAGGAAGAAAATGGAACTGAGCGCCAGCACCGAAAAACGCACCAGCGGAGCGGTGCGGATCTCGTTCAATGCGGCGGTCGCAGGATTCGTCCAGTCGAGCATTGCCTTTTGATTCCTTAGGGGGCCGGACTGATTCGCCCAAGATGCTATAGGACGGTAAAGCTGTTGATGCGGCGGTGACCATGCGCATCGTCCACCGGGACATTGCCCTCGCGCATCACCAGGCGCGTATGGCACCCGGCCTCGCGCGCGGGATCGAGTTCCCGCACCACATCAGAAAAGAACATCACCTCGCGTGGTTCGCAACCCATGGCCGATGCAATGGATTCGTAGCTTGCCCTTGCGGTCTTGGGCCCGGTACGGGTGTCGAAATAGCCCGAAATCAGGGGTGTCAGATCGCCGAAACTCGAGTGCCGAAACAGCAGAAGCTGCGCCGCAACCGAACCCGAAGAATAGATCGCAATATGAGCGCCCGATGACCAGCGCTCCAGCGCCAGCGGCACGTCTTCAAACAGCGTTCCTTTCAGTTCATCCGATTCAAATCCACGTTGCCAGATGCGTCCCTGCAGACTTTTCAGCGCCGTCGACTTGCGATCGCGGTCCATCAACCAGTTCAGGTAAGGAATCGCCTCGTCCCAGTATTCCGGTGTCGCAAACTTCGGAGCCGTCGGGTCGGTTTCAGCGCCATTTTCATCGACCAGCATCACGAGATCGGCAGCAACGCCAGGGTCCCCACAGTGCACCTGAAGAAACCTCTCAAAGTGCGCTCGTGCGTACGGAAACATTTGATCGTAGATCAGCGAAATGGGCGCAACCGTTCCTTCAACATCCAGCAGAAACAGTTTCGGAGTCCCCAACGACGGGTCCGGACTCTTCAGCGGCTTGGATTTCGTCATAGGCGAACGCCAGTGGCAGCGCGCGGCCCGAAATACGCGGGACCGAAGCACACCGGCTGGTAGCTCTGGTCAGCGCCGGACCCCGTGTAATGCGGCGTCCAGCCTGCAGTGTCCTGAAACCAGCGAATGGCGCGAATCCGGCGATCTTCACACAGCGTGAACCAGTGCGTGGTCCCCCGCGGCACGCGCAACATGTCGCCAGCGCCGACTTCGACCGAAGCGACCCGCCCCGCGATATTCAGGAAAAAGATGCCGCGGCCGGCAAGAATGAAGCGCACTTCGTCTTCGTCGTGGGTGTGCTCCTTGTCAAACTTCGCGAGCATGACGTCGAGATTTGGCGTCGCCGAATTCACATCGATGACATCCGCAGTCACATACCCACCCCTGCGCTTCATCTCCTCAATTTCACTCGAATACGCAGCGAGAATCTCTTCGGCAGCAGCGTCTGCGCCGACCCGGTCCAGATTCCAGCGTTCGTAATCGATACCCAGTGCCGCGAGTTCCGTGCGAATCGCCGGCTCACTGTCAATCGTCCGATCCTCTTTGGGAAAACGAAGAACTGCCATCGTCAGCTCCTTGCAAGTGCAGAGATCACGCCCGCTGACTTGCTGACTCGCTTGCCGCGTAGCGGCGCCAACTTGCTGCTTTTACTCTAAAAAACTGTCGCCAAAACCGGCCAAATGCTGCATCGCTGCAACAACATTCACTCAAGCCTGGCCAAACAGCCGCCGTCCCTCCACCTCGAAGAGGAATTCGAGGGCCTCCAGGTGACGGCGCGCTTCAGCCACCGATTCACCCCAAGTATAAAGCCCATGTCGGCTGAGCAAAACCCCGTGCGCATCGGGATTAGCGCGAAGTACTTCACTGAATTGTTCCGCAAGCGCGGAATATTCCTGTGTATTCGCGATAATCGGCACAGCCTCCACATGATCATGCGTTGCTACGCCAGAGAGGCCCTTGAGCAGTTCATAGCCGGAGAGGTGTACATGTCCTGCGGTCTCGAATTTACCTGAAAGCAGCGTGTTCCAAACCGTGTGTACATGCAGAATCGCCCGCGCATGGGCCCGCTGCCGATAAATCACCGTGTGCAGGCTCGTCTCCGCCGAAGGCCGGCCTTGTCCACCTAGCAAGCTGCCGTTCATATCGATCTCCAGCAGATCCTGCGGCACAAGTTTTCCTTTATCCAGACCCGTTGGCGTAATCGAAATCCGGCTTCCCCAACGCACGCTGAAATTGCCGCTCGTCGCCGGCACCCATCCCCGCGCGTAGCAGGCGCGCGCCGTGACGCAAAGTTCCTCGATCTCCTGCCCTTCTGATTTCGCTTCATCGACCATAGGTGACAGCAGTGTAGCAATCCAACTCTGCAGTTCTACAATCGTTCTTTGCTCACCGAGTCTCAACGCGAATGCATCAACGTGGTGCTGGTGTCGCCGCGAAATCCGCTGAACATCGGCGCCGTCGCACGCGCCATGGCGAACTTCGGATTCATGCGCATGAGCGTCGTCGCTCCCTATGAACCCCATTGGCGTGAGGCTCGCTCCGCCGTGGGTGCGCCTCAGTTGCTCGAGAACGCCCGGGAAACAGCGTCCCTGGCCGAAGCCATTCGCGATTGTTCCCTTGTGCTTGGTACCGGCACTGTGACCCATCGCAAAGCAGAACAGCCCATAGTTCGCCCTCGATAAACTCGCCCCGCTCGTAGCCGAATCCCTGGGTCGAAACGAACGTATTGCGCTCATCTTCGGACCGGAAAAGCACGGCCTGACGCGCGAAGACCTCTCCTGGTGCCACTTTCTCGTAGAGATTCCGACAGACCCGCGCCAGCCCTCCATGAATCTCGGGCAGGCCGCCGCCGTGTGCCTTTACGAACTGGCGACGCGCGGGACAGTTCTCCGCCGATGACCGGACCGCGGCCTCCAAATCCCGGTCGGCACCCTCAACACCGAACCGCCCGAGAATGCCGAATGTCCCGCACCCAACTCGGGCAATCTCGACGTCCTCGCCGATCTGATCGAAGAAGTGATGACCGCCGCAAACTACTCGCCCCCAACAATGCAGGCGGCCAATCGCCATGACCTCCGGCTTGCGTTGCGGCGACTGCACTTGAGTGCAGCCGACAACCGGCGTGCGCTCGGACTATTCCGGCGGATATTGAGGCACCTTCGAATCCCTCGATCGTAACGTTACATTTCAAGTGCTCAACAACTTACGTGTGATTGGCATCACGCCTCGGGTGGATCACAATCTTGTTAGATTCAGAAAAGGCGGAAGGTAGCCGGATGCGCACGTTCATCGATGCTCTTCGCGAAGTGGGTATTCTCTTCAGACACGCTCATTTTTCCCGGACAGCATGCGGGGTCGTAGCGCTTTCGCTCATCGGCATCACAGCTCGCTGTCAGACTCCCGCCCCTGACCAGAGTCCCTCGGCACCGCCAGCCGCTGCCCAGGCTACACAAGTTCCGGCCGCTGAATCCGGTGCGGCCCCTTCCGCCCGCATCGACGTCCACCCCGCATCTGCAAATCCCCTTCTCAGCCAGGGAGCCTTCACTGTCCAAACCGTCGGCGGCGAGATCAAAGAAGACCAGTTGAAGCAGTTGCTGGTTGGCAAAACCCTGTACCTCCGTGGCGCCTTTCAAGACAACAATCTGGAATTCGATGAGCGCGGGCGATTGCTTGGACATTCGCCGAAAGGCTCCTTCACGCTAAGTCAGATCCAGATCAACAAAGTTAAGCTGTCAAAGCGAAAAGTTGAGCTTGAGGGCGACCGATACGCTCTCCACTTCCTGGGCGCCTGCCCCCTACGAGGACCCGACGGCGGCAACAGACAGGGTAAAGATCACCCCAAAAAAGAAGTCCGTGCGCATCTCCTTCGACCGCGAAGAGGTCGAAAAGCCAAAGAAGAAAGATAAAAGCGAAGGCAAGAAACAAAAGCATCACGCGAAATCCCAGGACGTAGAAAAGAACACTAATACCGCCGGCGATCAGCCTGCAGCGCCTGACGTCGCCGATTCAGCGAGTCGCAGCATCATCCACTCCGCCTGCGCCCAGCGATCATGCATCCGACCGCAAAGGCGCGATGGCCGCGACGCAAGCCCAGGCTTCACAACTGCTCCTGGGCGCGCTGGACACCGTCTTTTCAATTGGAATCGATGAACGCATGATTGCGGCAATGCCGGAGTTCTGGAAGCTCTACTACCAGGCTGCTGCGCAAAAGACGGATTACAAGCCTACCGATCCCGGAGTGCTTCGCCAGAGCGCAGTGGACCAGAAAGCCCGGTTGGTTTCGGCAATCGATCCGCCATCGAACGAGTTCGCCCAGGCCAACGGCGTGGCGGGGATGGCCCTCTATCACGCAGTGATCGGCAGCGATGGCAAGGTTGAAGAGGTCGTCGCAGGTCGGCCCATCGGCTTCGGCCTGGACGAAAGCGCCGAACAAACCATTCGCAAGGCGACCTTCCAACCAGCGACGAAAGATGGCAAGCCCGTTCCCGTCGCGCTTGATGTTGTTGTGTCGTTCCGAATCTATTCGAAGAGAACATCGCAGGCCGCCGCGGCGGGTGCCGGCCAGAAGCCGGATGCACCCGCATTGCCGGGACCCTACACTGCGGGGGCCGTGCAGGCCTCCAGCCCAACGCAGTAATCGACGCGGAACCTAATGTCCGCCGCTGCTGGATTCCGCGGAATGCTGGGGCTCCCACAACTCAATCCGATTCCCTTCCGGGTCCCAGATCCATGCGAAACGCCCGTACGCGTAATCTTCGCGATTGGGATCGATGCGCACCCCGGCACTCGCGAGCTGTGCGAGCAGTTCATCCAGATCATCGACGCGAAAGTTGACCATCGTCTGCTGCGATCCTTCGCCGAAGTACTTCGTGCTTTCAGGAAAATGCGCGAACACCGTCATCCCCATCGAGTCCGGCCCGTCAAAAGCGAGCGAACCGCCGTCCTGCGATGGAATCCCGAGGTGCTCCGCATACCACGCGGACAGCTTTTCCGGGTCGCTCGCTTTCAGAAACACACCCCCAATTCCCACCGCTTTCCCCATCGTCTATTCCTCCTGCTGAATGATCTGCTCCAGCTTTGGCTTGTGCTTGGCCTGACGGCCGGTGCGGGGCGTATCCTCAACAATGCGCGCAGGCTTTGGCTGGCCCACGCGCTCGCGGGCATTGGCCTTTACGGCCTTGGTGGCCGAAAATTTCCCTGGCTTGCGTTTCGTCATGGCAAGGTCGAGTATGGAATAGATTCGGACCAGAGTGGAAGTGCCTGGATATTTATCTGCGGAGGCTCTGTCGGAAGATATCTTATCGGGCGAGCTCTTTCGCATGAAGTGGAGATGCGCGGAAGCATGGAAGAGCGGGAATTTTTCAACGAGACGACGGAGAAACGAACGCACAATCTGACCTGCCCCAAGTGCGGGCAGCCTGGCGAGTACAAGGTCACCTGGGTGGTTCGGCGGAAACGGCCGCAACTCCCCGTCACGCCGACGAGCGCGATCGAGCCCGGTTCGCCAAGGCGCAGTCCTACATGGTGCGACGCGACGACAAACTCAGCTGCACCAATGTTCGCTGCCGCAAGCCGTTCGAGATTCGTCGGGCTGCAATCGCTGGCGTTCCTGAACGAGTAGTCGATAACATGAAACGTTCCGCACGCCTCTGTAGCGTTTCCGGGGCGGCATGTGATTGAATCGAAACAGTGAGCGGCACAGGCCTGGAGGCCGAATGTGGACCGCGAGGAGCAGAGTCCGATGGCCAATTCCCTTCTTCCCCCTGCTGAGCGCAACCTCACCCCCGACCAGGTGGAGGCGCTCGATAAACGCCGCGAATGGGGACATACACTGCTCGTCATCGCCGGCCAGTTCGCCGTGATCGCGACCGTCTTGCTGCTCTGGGTCGGCCAGGACCTGACCTATTCGCCAGGATGGGTGCATCCCATGGCCTATTACTTCGTTATCGCGATCATCCTGGTCGCCGTGCTCGGCCTTACGGGGCTGATTTTGCGGTCCGGAACGCCTCGAATCGATTGAATCTGCGTTGAACCAACGTCTCGTCGTCAAACGAGCCGGCCTTCGAGCCGGCTCTCGTTTTTGTCCCGGCTGCACGCCTTGTGAAAACGGTATAGCCTGAAGATGGACATGGTATCTGCTTCCCCAGTCTCACCATTCCCGACTGCCACCCGGCGGCTCACCGACAGCCATGGCCGCGTGATCCACGACCTGCGCGTCTCCATCACTGACCGGTGTAACTACAAATGTGTCTATTGCCGAACCGGTGAGTTGGGAGCCCAGTATCCCGAACTGGGGATCGAAGAATATCTGCGCCTGATCAAGCTCTTTGTGACCTTGGTATCAAAAAGGTGCGCATCACCGGCGGCGAGCCGCTCCTGCGCCGCGGCCTCCTCGAACTGGTTGAGCACTCCGCAATTGCGCACCTGGCGGGCGAGCCGCTGGACCTGGCGCTGACCACCAATGGCCATCTTCTCGACAACCTCGCGGCTCCCTTAAAGGCTGCAGGATTGAATCGCATCACGGTGAGCATGGATGCCGTCGATGCGCCGACCTTCGAACGCATTACCCGTGTTCCCGGCAGCTTCAAGAATGTTCTGGCCGGCATCCGTGCCGGACGCGCCGCGGGACTTGCGCCTGTGAAGATCAACTGCGTCCTGCTGCGCGGATTCAACGACGACCAGATCGAAGGATTCGCCCGCTTCGCTCGCGAAGAAGATGTAGTGGTGCGCTTTATCGAGTTCATGCCGCTGGAAGAAGGTCGCCTGTGGACGCCCGAGATTGTCGTTCCGCTGGCCGAGATCGTGGCCCGCATCAGCCGCGAAATGCCGCTGGTACCCTTGCCGCCACGCGAGCCCAGCGAGACTGCCCGTCGCTATACCTTTCCGGATGGCGTGGGCGAAATCGGAATCATTGCTCCTGTCAGCCAGGCATTCTGTGGAGCGTGCAGCCGCGTGCGTCTCACGTCCGACGGAAAAATCCGGACATGCCTTTTCTCGCAGGTGGAACACGACCTCTATGGAAGGATGCGCGCAGGGGAAGATGAAAGTACGCTGTCTGACTACATTGTGCGAACAATCTACGGCAAGGAGGCGCGCCACCATATCGGCGAGCCGGAATTTCTGAAACCATCGCGATCGATGGTCCACATCGGCGGCTAAGCCCGCCAAATCCATAACAGGTAACTTTAGATACATATCGACATGGACTAAAGAAACTCTTCCTCTGCCGATTTTGAACCTGCGCCTGTGACAGAATGCACATCAGATGGATGGCCCTTACCCTTTTGCGCCAACATGCCATCAGGCCAAGTTCCCATTCATGAATGAACTGACTGAAAATCGAATTCCCCTTGACGACCTGATGGTCTTCCACCAGCTGGCCCGCTCGCTCAATTCGAGCCTCGATCTGGATACGATTCTGCGCACCATTCTCGACCAGATGGAGCGCATCATCACGGCAGACATGTGGACCCTGCTGATGCTCGACGAAGAACGCAACGAACTCTATTACGCCATCGCTTCGGGAAACGTTGAGGATGCTTTGCGCGATCTGCGCGTGAAGACGGATGAAGGTGTGGCCGGCTGGGTCGTACAGCACGGCGAAACACTTATCGTTCCGGAGTCAGAGAACGACGATCCCCGTCTGCAGCAAACGCTCGCCGCAGACAGGCATCGCGTGCGTTCCGTGATCGCGATGCCGTTGCGCGGCCGCAAAGGGGTGCATGGCGTCATTGAAATTCTCAATCCGCGCGCCAGCCAGATGAGCGATTACACCATCGCCTTTCTCCACATCCTGTGCGATCACGCGGCGATCGCAATTGAAAATGCGCGCGACGTGGCGCGCATTCAGCAGCTCACCATTACCGATGATGCAACCGGACTGTACAACGTGCGGCACCTCTACAAAATGCTGGAGCAGGAACTGGACCGCGCCCGGCGCCTGCGCCATCCCGTGAGTCTGGCATTCATTGATCTAGACCGATTCAAAATGGTCAACGACATTCACGGACATCTGATCGGGAGCGAACTCCTGTCTCGCGTCGGAAGCCGATTGAAGCAACTCAGCCGCGTGCAGGATAGCTGCTTCCGCTATGGCGGCGACGAGTTCGTCATCCTGATGCCGGAAACCTCCGCAACCGACGCGCTCGCGCTGGCGACAAACATCCACACCGAGTTGATCAACACCCGCTTCCACATGAGCAACAGCCTTGAGCTCACCGCAAGCGCCAGCGTTGGCCTCGCCACCTGCCCGCCCGAAAACCTGGCCGTGCACGCAATCATCGGCGCAGCCGACGCCCGCATGTACGAAGTAAAAAGCAATGGCCGCGGCAAAGTACGCGGCGCTTGATCGCGCTGCGTAGATCAAGCACAGTTCATTCATCTCTCGCTGAATTCTTGTCTCCGGAACTCACAACAAAAGTTGAAAGTGTCATTCTGAGCGAACGGGCCCCGAACGTACCAGGGGCCACGCAGAGCGTTAGCTCTGTGGGGTGGGTTCGGGGTGGTGAGTCGAAGAAACTGCTTTTCGGGCCTCTCTGCTTTTGCCTTCTCACGCCAAGTTGAAGACTCCGCGGCGCGGCGCTACGTCGATCAAGCACAGTTCATTCATATCTTGCTAAACTCTTGTCCCAATTCACAACAAAAGTCGAAAGTGTCATTCTGAGCGAACGGGGCCACGAACGTACCAAGGGCCACGCAGAGCGTTAGCTCTGTGGGGTAGGTTCGGGGGTGGTGAGTCGAAGAATCTGCTTTTCGGGCTTTCTCTGCTTTTGGCCTCTCACGCCAAGTGGTGAGCGAAGGATCTGCTTTTGCCCTTTTCTAATCGACAGTTGCGTCGCCGGATTAGTCTTCAATCTCGTCGATTTGCTTCTCCGCCAGCTTCTCAAGCTGCTTGCGCCAGTCCAGCGACTCCACAAACGGCCGCGACTCCCGCCAGTTAGGCTCGACAATCACGTGCAGTTCGAGATACACCCGCGTGCCCAGCAGCGATTCAATCTGCTTGCGCGCACCAGTTCCAATCTCCTTCAGCTTCGATCCGCCCTTGCCGATGAGAATCGCCTTCTGGCCATCACGCTCGCAGTAGATGGCTGCGGAAATGCGCGTGAGCGGTAACCGTGCCGGCGGCTGGCCTTTCTTGCGCGGCGGGGCGGGCGGCTCGGCTTCTTCAAACTGCTCGATGACAACCGCCGCCGCATATGGCACCTCTTCGCCGGTATCCACAAGGATGCGCTCGCGAATCAGTTCCGCCACCATGAACCGCATAGGCTGATCCGTGTACTGGTCCTTCGGGTAATAGCGTTCTCCCACCGGCAGCGCATCGACAATTTTCCTGACGAGGAGATCGAGACCATCCTTCTTGCGCGCACTGACGGGAATCACCTCGGCAAATTTGTATTGCTTCGTCAGCGTCTCGATCAGCGGCAACAATACGTCTTTCGCAACGAGATCGATTTTGGTAAGGACGAGAAAAACCGGGCAATCCAGCCCGCGAATCAGCGAAAACAAAAATTCGTCTTCGCTTGCCCAGTTGGGCTTGCCATGCTGATGCGCTTCGGCCGGCTCGCCCGCTGCTTCCAGCTGCACGCGCCGGCTGGCATCCATCAGCACCAGAACCACATCCCGCGTCTCCAGTGCTTCATGGACTTCCTGAAGCATTCTGCGGTCAAGATGAGACGAGGGCTTGTGAACACCCGGCGTGTCGACAAACACAATCTGCGCGGCGGGATGAACCTTCTTGCGCGCATCTACTTCCAGCACGCCAATGATGCGGTTGCGCGTGGTCTGCGGCTTGGCCGTGACAATGGCGATCTTTTCGCCTGTAAGGGCGTTCATCAGCGTGCTTTTGCCGGCGTTAGGCCGGCCCAGAATCGCAACAAATCCCGACTTCAAATCGAATCACTCCTGATCGAGTGTACGGCATCGACTCTTGGGAATTCATGCCTCTGGACAACTCCAAACGCCACTGAAACCGCCAGAAGGCGGCACTCCCTAGTCCCTAGTCTCTGGTCCCTGTCTTTATGGCAACGCCGTGGCCTCTTCTCTCGCCGGCGGAAAAATCCTCAGCCGATCAACGCGGCGATCGGTGGACGAGACCACCTGGATGCGCAGCCCGCTATGTTCCAGCAGCACAACCTCTCCCGGCAGTGGAATGCGTCCTTCGACCTCGCTTACCAGTCCGCCGAGGGTTGTGGCCTCGTACTCTCCATCCACATCAACGTCGTCGCCAAACAGATGCTGCAATTCATCGACCGGAAAATCGCCGGGAACAACCCAAACGCCGCCCGGCTCGCGCTGCGGATCGCTGGTGTGGGCATCCTTCTCGTGCTCGTCCCGAATATCGCCGACGATCTCTTCCAGAAGGTCCTCGATGGTCACGAGGCCCGAGACGCCTCCGTACTCATCGATGACGATACGCATGTGCTGCTTTTCCCGCTGCATTTCGCGCAGAAGCTCGTAGCCGCGTTTCGTTTCCGGAACGAAAACTGCCGGATGCTGGATGCTGGCAACGGTTCTCGTCCGTGCCTCTTCGTCGGCAATCTGCAGCAGATCGTGCGCGAATGCAATCCCGGTGATCGAGTCAAGCGTGCGCTCATAAACGGGCACACGTGAATAGTTGTGCTCCTTCAGCATTTCAAGGAAGCGCTCGAGCGTGATCGATTGCGGAACGGCGAAGACCTGCGGCCGCGGCGTCATCACTTCGCGCACCAGCTTGTCTCCAAACTCAACGGCGGAGCGCACGAGGTCGCGATCGCTCTCTTCGAGGATGCCTTCTTCTTCACCGGCCTCGAGCAACGACTCAACGTCTGGCGCAGGCTCATCTTCTTCGGCAATGGGCTTCTCTGCGAGCGATGCGAGGGAGAAGAAGAAGCGGATGATCGCCGTGATGGGCGTCATGAGCCACAGCAGCAGCCGAATAGGCCACACCAGTCGCGCCGCCCAGCGCCCCTTGGTGTGTGTGAACAACAGCGAAGGCAGCAGCTGGTTGCAGAATACGACGGCCAGCACAACCACCAGCACCGCCTGCGCGATCTCGGGATAGGTGGGCCGCGCAGCATGCGGGGCACGATCGAATAGCACCGCCCCGATGGCCAGCGCAAACACCGCAAGCGTAAGCTGCTGCAGCACTGCAGCGCACAAGGCAGCATGCTCGCGCGTGAGACCGATCAGCGGCTCCACCTTTTCTTCCCACTCGTCGAGATTGTCCTGCACCTCGCGCGGCAGAATCTTGCCGAACTCCGAATACACCCGGCTGATGTAGGCGGCAAATGTGTCGACCAGCGCCGCAATCACCAGGAGGATGACGGTGATCCAACTCATCGGCGCGGTCCTTTCGCTGGTCCTGAATGGCCGCCCATATTCGCCCGCTCGATCAGCCCGTGTGGCAGACGGAGGCCGGCGCGAAGTTTCTCTTCGCGGCGCGCCATCTCTCCCTTGTCAGCTTCGTGGTCGTACCCCGCCAGGTGGAGCAATCCGTGAAGCATCAGCACCTTGATTTCCATCGCCAGCGAATGACCGCGATCTTCCGCCTGTCGGCGCGCGGTAGGAATGCTGATAGCCAGATCGCCGGCAATTTCTTGAATCCTGGGCGCCCCGGGTCTCGCTTTTGAGACCTGGGATACCGCGACAGCGGGAAACGAAAGCACGTCTGTCGCGTTGTTCTTCCCCCGGAATTGCCGGTTCAGCCGCCGAACGGCCGCGTCAGTGGTCAGGAGCACCGAAACGTGCCCGCGCAACTTCACCGCCGCCTGGGCCTCACGCAGAAAACGCGCAAGCGTCTGCCGCGACGGAATGCGCTGCCCGCGGAGGCCAGCCGGTTGGCTGGTATCTCCTAACCTCTTCGGCAGCTTTGCCTGCGGGGGAAGGTCGGTGTCCAGATCTGGGTCGAGAAGGATCATCGTGCGCGGTGCCGCCATGTGCAGCGGCCCGTGTCTTCATTATTTTACGCGAATGCCGCTTCTCCCTCCCGAGCGCCGGTCCTTTTTAAGAGCGAAGAATGGATCAAACCCCCATCAAGCCCGCAACATACGCGTAGTCGACCTTGGCCGCATCCAGCGCCGTCTTCCCATGGAACGGCGGATCGTGATCCACGATGAAATACTCCGTTCCCGCCTTCCGCGCCGCCGCATAGGCAGCTTTCAAGGGAGCCACGCCCGTTCCGAGATCCACAATATGTCCTCCCGCCGCTGGTCCCAGTTCATTGATCGGCGGGGTCACCGTGCTGAAGTCCTTGAAGTGGATCAGCTTCACTCGTTCGGCATTCGCTGCAATCAGCGCCGCCGGATCCGCTCCGCCGGCCGCCACCCAGCCTGCGTCCACCTCCAGTTTCACCAGTGCGGGGTCAGTCTCCTTCAGCAGAATCTCGTACCCTGTTTTCCCATCCTGCAACTTGCGAAACTCCACGTTGTGGTTGTGGTACGCAAGCTCCAGACCACGTTTCTTCGCGCTCTCGCCGATCTCGTTTGCCATCGCTCGCCATTCGCTTGAAATCGTCCGCGGTCAGATGATTCATCATCTGCATGATTCCGCCAAAATTGCCCTTCTTCAGATCGTCAATGTTCGGCTGCTGGGGCGGTAGCACGGAGCTCACCACGTAGCGCACACCTAGCGCCTCAGCATCGTCCAGTACCTTCTCGGTCGGCATGAACCCAAAGGCGAAATGTCCCGACGGACACCCCAGTCCGGCATCGCCAACCATCTTCTCGAACTCCCCCATGTTGGTGATCGCCATCGCGAACGCCTCGACATATCCGTATCCGATGGCCTTCAACTGCGCAAGCGTTCCCGCGGGATCCTTCTTGAACTCCGCGGCGACCATGTACAGCTGCACGCCCGGCTTCGACCTGTCATCCGCGCCGAAAAGGTGAGTCACGCCGGCCACCTGCGTACCGGCATAAACAGCGGCAGCGCGAATGAGAAATGTGCGACGCGAAAACGAAGATTTCATCGTGGGTCCTTTGTGCCGCGAGTATACAAGACGCAAAAAGGGCGGCGACAGACATAAGCTGTCGCCGCCCTTCACTTATTCACTCCTTCACTCATTCACTTATTCACGATTTCACTGCGCTACTGCGGCTTCGCCGGATGCGCCGTCTGTTGCGGCGCCGGCTGCTCGCCCTGTCGCTGGACCGCTTCGCTCAGGCTCAACGGCAGTTCCTGCTGCTGCGGCTTGGTCGCCTCGTAGGCACGCACGATACGCTGCACCAGCGCATGCCGCACCACATCCCCATCCGCAAAGTGGCAGAACGAAATACCTTCCACCCCATCGAGGATATTGATCGCATCCAGCAAGCCCGACTTCCGCGGGTTAGGCAAGTCAATCTGCGTAATATCGCCCGTAATCACGGCCTTGGAGTTGTTGCCCATGCGCGTCAGGAACATCTTCATCTGCTCGATGGTCGTGTTCTGCGCCTCGTCCATGATGATGAACGCGTCGTTGAGCGTGCGGCCGCGCATGAACGCCAGCGGCGCAACCTCAATGACATTCTTCTCGAGCATCTTGTCGACCTTCTCAGGATCGAGCAGGTCGTAAAGCGCGTCATACAACGGGCGGAGATAAGGATCAACCTTCTCCTGCAGCGTGCCCGGAAGAAAACCGAGCCGCTCGCCCGCTTCGACCGCGGGACGCACCAGCACAATGCGACTCACTTTCTTCGCATTCATCGCCGCAACGGCCATGGCCACAGCCAGGTAAGTCTTGCCTGTACCGGCAGGCCCGACTCCGAACACCATGTCGTTCTGCTCGATGGCCTCAATATATTTGCGCTGATTGAGCGAGCGCGGCTGCACCGTGCGCTTTACGCCCGCTGACCGCTGCTTGCCTGAATCCGCAAGCGAACGCAACGTCGTCGCCGGGTCGGCCACGACCAGGCGCAGCATTCCATTCAATTCCCCATTGTGGGGGTTAATGCCCTGGCGCCGCAGAGCCTCAAAGTCCTCAAAAATTCGCCTGACTCTGCCGACCGCTTCGTCTGGCCCTTCCACGTGCACGGCGTCCGATCGTAGGTCGATCCTGACACCTAGTGAATCCTCCATCAGTCTGAGGTTTTCATCGCGGGTCCCGAAAAGGGGCTCAAGATTTGGCGTGATCTCCAGAGCAGCGTTCAGATTGCCTCCATAGGCCCTGCCTCAAGGGCAGAATTTGGCTGTTGATTTGATGATTGCACCGGTGTAATGGATGGGGTTGCAGGGTGAATATTTGCGAGTTGCGGATTGAAACGCTGGGTCCCTGGCGATAGGCGGGAACCGGGTGCCCTCTGGGCGGGGTGGTCGCTGGGGTGCAAGATGCGCACCAAGCCGGAGCCGTTGTGAAAGATTTCCGTATTGGCGCGGGCAACCAAGTGGCTGTATATGGGGAGAGAGTAGCGCCGACGCCAACTTCCGTCAATCCCACCGCCCATGAATATTGAACCAATTAGTCACCATCTGGATACCAGCTTAGTCACCATCTGGATACCAGCGTCAGTGGCATCGCCAACGCCATAATCCGACCGTCAGCAGCTGTCATTCTGATCGAGCGGGGCCCCCAAAACGTACCAAAGGCCCTAAAGAGCGTTTCGCTCTTTGGGGTATGTTTGGGGGTGGTGAGTGAAGAACCTGCTTCTGCTCGTTGTTTTTAATGCAAACTCTTCCCGCCACCCGCAGCTGTCATTCTGAACGAACGGGGCTCCAAACGTACCAGGGGCCCTAAAGAGCGATCCGCTCTTTGGGGTAGGTTTGGGGGTGGTGAGTGAAGAATCTGCTTTTGCTTTTCGTTCATCCCGCTGCGAGCGAAGAATCTTAACGCCAGCCCCGAAGACTCAGCCGCCCTACGGTTTCATCGAAGCCGCATCCACCCGATGCGGCTGCCACGCCGGGCCGCCTTCCTCCCATTGGTCGTCCGTCAATTGCTCCACGTGAGTTCCATCCGCGTCCATCACAAAAATCTCGCCATACGGTTGCGGCGCACCCACCAGAAGAACCTCATCCTTGAATCCCATCCGCGAGCTTGTAAACAACAGGCGCTCACCATCTGGGGACCAGGCCAGGTGCGCCTCGTTGCCTTTCGTGTGCGTCAACTGCGTCATCCCCGTTCCGTCGGGATGGACAGTGAACACCTGAAAATCACTGCCGGTTCGGCGAATGAATGCGATCACATCCCCGCGTGGCGACCAGACCGGAAAATTGTCCCACTCGCTGGTCAGCACCTTGATGGAATGGTCTTCCAGGTTCATGATGCGCAGCCCCTGCTCCTTCGCTCCGAGCGTGCGATACACAATGTGCTTTCCATCCGGCCCGAATGACGCAAATGCATTGTTGTTCTCGCCCGACGTAACGATCTGAAAGCCCGTTCCATCCGCATTCACAATGCCGACCTGCGCCCCTCCGTTTACCGCATCGATCGGTTTCTTTCCACCCGCCTCAAAATCGAGAAACGCCGTAAAGTTCCCGACACCGACAACGATCTGCTTGCCGTCGGGCGACCAGGCCGGGGCTAGAATCAAATCCTTCCGCTCCAGGATCGAGCGCGCCGGTTTGCCCTCATCCACGATCAAGAGGCTCACCCCTCCCCCACCGGGTTTCATTTTGGTTACAGCCAGGTGCTCTCCCGTTGGGTCGTAAGCGGGCAACCACGCCGTAGCGTACAGATCGAATCTTGGATTCTTGCTGAATTGCTTCACCGGCTCCGTGGGGCGCTTGAACACAAAGCGGCTGAACACAACCTGCTTTCCATCCGGCGCCCACGACGGACTCCGCAGATCGTCTCCCTTCGGGCCCGGCTTGCCGCTCCCATAAAAGACCCCGCTGGCCGTGGGGTCCAGGCGCAAATACGCAATCTCGCCCGACGACAAAACTGCCGGTTGCAGCTTCACTCCGGGTCCCGCCGCCACCGCCGTCGCTTTCCCTGTGCCGATATCGAACTTCATCAGTTTGTCTTCGCCATTGCTCCCGCCAAAGCGAAAATCCCAGGTTTCCTGAGCCAGCATGCAATACGCGACCACGTTTTTACTGTCCGGCGTCCATTTGGGACTGCCGCAAAAATCCCCATGCTGCGAAATCCTTTTCAGCCCCGAGCCATCCGGATGGATCAGGTAAATGTCCACCAGGTGCAATCGCTCCCAGCGGCCTTTCGCATCCGGCAAACTGCTCTCGCGGTCCGAGGAGAACGCAATCCACTGTCCGTCCGGCGACCAGGAGGGCCGAAAGTCCCCCCCATTCCCTGAAGTCAATGCCCTGGCCCGATGCGTCGCAGCATCAAGAACCCACAGGTTCGCCCTTCCGCCGGCTCGCGTCGAGACAAACACAATCTGTTGGCCATCGGGCGAGAATGCCGCCTGGTCGTCATACGCCGGGTCGTCTGTCAGCCGTTCGATCCCAGTCCCATCGGGATGAATGCGATACAGATCCGCCGATCCCGCGCGCTCCGATGTAAATGCGATCCAGTCTCCCTTCGGCGACCACGCGGGGTCATAATCAAGCGACCCCGACTGCGTGAGAGCGTGCTCTCCGGTTCCATCGGCACTGGAGACGAACAGATTCGCCTGCGTCGGACCAAGCCGGTCAAGCAGGATGCGATCAACAGCATTGCAGCAAGTCGCCCTGGAAGCGACCACGAAGGCGCAAAGAAACCATGCACGGAGACAAGCCATCTTCCACTCCGAATACGGGATTTTGGGTCAGGAGAAGTTGCCTGCGAGCATACCATCGCCAAGCACCCCCCGGCGATCCGCACTCGCCCCGCAGCGTGTTTCTCGCTAGTCGCGGGATCGGCACCCGCGCCGAATCGTTGCAGATACGGAGCGAGCAGCAGCCTTCAGGCAGCTGAAATCATGTGCAAGGAGAAGTGTCATCCCGAGGCCCGCAAGCTTGGGGTAAGCGGCGAAGGATCTGCTTTGGGTCTTGTGTCATGGCACGACTTTAGTCGTGCCGGAAAGGCATCAAAATAAAAGAAGGGCTTTAGCCCCTGAAGCATGTCCTTTTCCATCAGTCGTTTGCGTTTCTCTTTCTGCATCCTGTTCGGATCGACCTTGCCCGCGAGATCGCGAATCCCTGACTCATTCCGGATTTCCAATTGACCAACGAATCACGCCTCCTTAACATTGACCCATCCCCCGATTTCCCGTAGACTAGGGAATTGCGAGGGATGCGGTGTGTCTGCATTCTGACCCGCATCAATCTCCCTGACAATTCAGGGCTTTAGACCAAGGAAGCTTAATGGCAAACCATGTATCGTCGCTGAAGCGCGCTCGCCAGACCGAAACCAGGACCGTTGTGAACCGCGCCAATCGCACCCGCGTGCGCTCCAGCCTCCGCGCCCTGCGCGAAGCCATCGCCAAGGGTGATGTGAAGGCTGCCCAGGCCCAGTTCCGTGAGACCGTTTCCGCCCTCGACAAGAGTGTCCAGAAGGGTGTTCTTCACTCGAACACCGTTTCTCGCTACAAGAGTCGCCTGAATGCCCGGTTGAAGGCTCTTGCGACGGCAAAAGCATAGATTTTTTGGGGTGGCCGCGATCCGGAGTCTCCAGCAACAAGTTTTCGTTGCCGGGGTGGGGAAAGGCCATATGAGCAGGTGCGGCCGGGAGCAATCCCGGCCGTTCCTTTTTCTACCCCTTAATTAAGGTACCGGGTCCTTCGTTCCCATTGGCACACCCGGCCGGCACGATGCGACCCTGCGCACGCTCATCCATCCGCCTCGCGCGATTCCATATTTGCGCACCGCTTCCACCGCATATCTCGAACACGTTGGGCTATAGCGGCAGCGAATGAAGCGCCCTGTGACCGGATGAATAAACCGGTGATATCCATCCACCGACAACGCGAACAGGCGCACGCTGACCTGCTTCTGAGGCGAACGCATCGCATCCGCCCCGAACAGCACGGCGACAAATAGAATCGCCGCCAGCCACGGACCCGGCCTTAGAATCCAGCGCCGCAATGAGGACATTTCACGCTGGCCTGCAGCCGCTTATTCCCGCAATTAGGGCACGGAACGAGGCTGCCTTGCGGTCTCGATGTTAAGTAAATCAAAAGGCCGATGAAATTCAGAAAGAAGACGAGTGCCATCCAGAGAATCGCGCTGTCCATTCCGCGTGCCTTGGCATCTCTCGCCACCCAAACCAGTAACGCGACGCCAAGAGCGAAGAAGATGATTGGAACGAGGATGAAAGTGCTGCAGCAACCGGCGCAAGCCGCATTGCCTGCCGCGTTTCCGGAGTTGTTCTGTGCATAACCAAGAGCAGGAATGAAAAAGACAAGGGTCGAGAACAGCCTGACCGTAAGCTTCCAGGGTCTCATTGCGTACCGACTTTCTGCTGATGTTTGATTTGGCAGACAATGCTAGGGAACGGCACCCGCTAAGTCAATAAGGCTGCTCTACAACCGCTCGAAAATCCCCGCCGCTCCCTGCCCTCCGCCCACGCACATCGTCACCATCCCGTAGCGCGCCTTCCGGCGTTTCATCTCGCTCAGAAGTGTCGCCGTCAGCTTGGCGCCCGTACACCCCAGCGGATGCCCCAGCGCAATCGCGCCCCCGTTCACATTGACCTTCGCCGGATCGAACCCCAGTTCGCGCATCACCGCCAGCGCCTGCGCCGCAAACGCCTCGTTGAATTCGATCAGCTCGATATCGTTGAGTGTCAGCCCGGCCTTCTTCAGCGCCTTCGGCACGGCGTACAGCGGGCCCATCCCCATCTCCTCCGGCAGACACCCCGCCACCGCGTATGCCACCAGTCGCGCCAGCGGCTGAATTCCCAGTTCTTGCGCGCGCGCTGCATCCATCAAAATCGTCGCGGCCGCTCCATCGGATGTCTGCGAAGAATTGCCGGCGGTCACAGACCCATTCGCATGAAAAGCCGGCTTCAGCGCCGCAAGCGCTTCGGCCGTCGTATCCGCGCGAGGCCCCTCGTCCGCCGAGAAAACCGACTCTGATGTCGCCGGTTTTCCCGCCTTCGCTGTCGGCGTCGCCATCGTCACCTTCACCGGAACAAGCTCCTCGTCAAACCGTCCCGCAGCCTGGGCAGCCACAGCTTTCTGGTGACTCGCAAGCGAAAACGCGTCCGCATCCTCGCGCGAAATGCTGTAGTGCTTGGCTACGCGTTCAGCCGTCAGCCCCATGGTCAACAATGCAGCCGGATAGTTCTCAGCCAGCCAGGGATTGGGCCGCGGCTTGATGCCGCCCATCGGCAGCATGCTCATCGTCTCCGCTCCGCCTGCAATCACCACCCGCTGCACCCCGCCGCGAATGCGCATATCGGCCTGGGCAATCGCCTCCAGCCCCGAAGCGCAAAGCCGGTTCACCGTCATGCCGGGCACATCCACCGGAAGCTGCGCACGCAGAGCGACCATGCGCGCTATGTTCCATCCCGACTCGCCCTCCGGCTGCGCGCAGCCCAGGATCACGTCTTCGACTTCGGCCTTATCCAGCGCAGGGATCCGCTCCAGAGCATTCGTCAATGCAGCCGCTGCAAGATCGTCGGGGCGTGTAGTGGATAAGGCGCCCTTGGGCGCGCGGCCTACAGGGGTACGAACAGCGCTTACAAGTACAGCTTCGGGCATCAGATGCTCCAGGAAAACGCGGACCAGTTCACAAGGTCCGCTGGCTCATTGTTAGACCGCGAGGCATGCAGGGGTCAAATTGCCTGCAATTAATCCGACGTATCCACCACCGTCCACGCATTGTGCGTATAGAAGCGATACACCGTCTTCTGGTTCAGCACGACATCCTCAAGCGCGTCGTGATCGAGCATCGGAGGATGGTGCTCCATCCCGGCCTGGGCCTCGCGGACCTGCCGCGGCGAAGCAGGATCAATCCCCCAGTCAAATCCCAGCTCTCCAGAGGAACCGTGCCGCTGCAACCGCTCGAGTTCAGGAACCGATACCAGCATCACAGGCTTGTTCGCAGCATGCGCAAAAAAAACCAGCAGCTCGACATTGCCATGGGTAGAGCAAAGCACCGCCCAGTCCGACGAGCCGGGACGTTCAAGACTCGCGTGAATCACGTTCTCCGGCCGATGCGCCTGAAATGTCTGCGGAATCATGCAACCGCGCTTGTCGAGAACATCTGCGACCGCATCCGGCAAGTCAGGAAAAGAACTGGCCGGCAGCCGACGGATCAGGTACGACGTCATGCGGCCATCGACACTCGTCTTACCCGACTCGTTGAATTTTTCCGAACTATCCGGCTGGCTGGGAGATGGTTCCTGAGCGAGTGCGCCCGCGCATGCGAGCGGTAACGATGCCGCTGAAACCAGGATGAGTGCTGCGAATTTCATTTCAATTGCGCAGTGGCTTGCCGGTCTTCAGTGTATACGCGACGCGCTCCTGCGTCTTGCGTTCGCCACAGAGCGACAGAAACGCCTCGCGCTCCAGATCGAGCAGATACTGCTCGCCAACCAGCGAACCGGCCGTGACCTTTCCGCCGCACAGGATGTACGCGACCCACCGCGCCACCTTCATGTCATGTTCCGAAGCGTACCCCGCCTCGCCCATCAAAAAGACGCCCGTATTCAGCACCGCAAGCGAAGCCGTACCCGGAGCTGGAATCACGCGTGGCTGCGGTGCGACATAGCCCGCTTCTGCCAGTGCAATCGCCTGCGCTTTGGCATCGAGCAGCAGCCGCTCCCGGTTCAGCGTAATTCCGTCACTCGGCAACAGCAGCCCCAACGTGCGCGCTTCCGCAGCAGACGTCGCCACCTTCGCCATCGCGATCGTCTCCAGCGCACGCTTCAATGCCGCATTCATCTCCGCCGACTGCGCAAATCGCGAGGGCGGGTCTTTCGGATCAGGGGGTGCGAGTGCTGCGGCTGCGTCCACCGAGCGCAGCAGCATTTCTTTTGTGCCTCCGCCGCCGGGTATCAATCCGATGCCGGTTTCCACAAGCCCGATGTACGTCTCCGCATGTGCCTGGCGACGCGCCGCGTGCAGCGAAATCTCCGCGCCTCCACCCAGCGTCAAATTAAACGGCGCCACCACCACCGGCCGAGGGCAGAACTTGATCGACATCGACATCTGCTGAAACGCGCGAATGGCCCCTTCGACTTCCTCCCAGTCGCCCTCCTGCGCACCCAGCAGCAACTGCATCAGGTTCGCGCCCACGCTGAACCGGTCTCGATCGCCGCTGATCACAAATCCGCGAAAGTTCTTCACCGCCTCCGACGTTGGATTCAGCACCGACGAAATCATCGCCACCACATCGCCGCCGATCGCGTTCTTCAGCGAGTGCAATTCGATGCAGCCAATGCCGTCGCCAATATCCACCAGTGAGGCTCCCGGATTGCTCCGGATTACTCCGTTGCTCCGCCGATAATCCGCAACCCGCGCGTGCCCCGGCTGCTGCGCGATCTGCTCCCACGCACCGGTTGTCGGGTTGTAGCATTGCGGTCCGTCCGGCGAGTACCACGAAACGGGCGCAGACTCGGGCGCCGAATCCAGCAGTCCCTCCACAGCCTTGCTCACCGGAATGCCCATCGCCTTCATGCGGCTTACCGAATCCCGCACCCCCTCCGCATCCCAGAGTTCAAACGGACCCAGCTCCCAGTTGAACCCCGCCCGCATTGCCTGGTCGATCGACGGCGCATCGTTCGCCGCATCGCCAATCCGATCCGCAGCAAAGTTCCACAGCGACGAAAGAAACGGCCATAGAAACGCGGCCGCCTTGTCCTTCTTGGGATCATTCGCCAGCAGCAGTTTGATCCGTTCCTGTACCGTGGCTGCGTTCTTCGCCATCTCCAGCGAAGGCAAAGCCGGCTTCATCGAAGGCCTGTACTCGAAAGTATTCAAGTCGAGCACCTGTCGCTCTTCTTTGCCATCGGCGCCGCGCGTCTTCTTGTAGAACCCCTGCTTCGACTTGTCGCCCAGCCAGCCGCGCTTCACAATCTCCTGAAGCTTCTCGCCGAATCCGCCCGGCGTTACCCCCTGCGGAAAATTCGCCGCAACGTGCGCCAGGATGTCGATCCCCACCATATCGGCCAGACGAAATGTTCCCGTCCGCGGAAACCCGAGCGCCGGCCCGGTCAACGCATCCACCTCCTCGATGCTCAGCCCCTGCTCCAGCATCAGCGTCGCCGCCGTAAACATCACCGCAACCCCAATGCGGTTGCCGATAAAGTTCGGCGTATCGTTCGCAAACACTACCTGCTTCCCAAGCACGCGATCCCCGAACGTCGCGAACGAGGCAATCAGCGCCGCATCGCTCTCCGCCGTGGGAATGATCTCCAGCAGTTGCATGTACCGCGGCGGATTGAAGAAGTGCGTGCCGAAAAAACGGTCGCGATGCGACTTCAGTCCCGCGGCAATCTTCGCAATCGGCAGGCCGGATGTATTGGTGCTCAACACAGCCTGCGGCGCCAGGTGCGGCACAACGCGATCCAGTAGCGCTCGCTTGATTTCAAGATTCTCCGCCACCGCCTCGATGACCCAGTCGCATTGCTTCAGCTTCGGCAAGTCATCGTCAAAGTTGCCCGGCGTGATCATCGACGCCAGTGACGTCTCATAAAAAGCCGCAGGCTTGGCCTTTGCCAGCGCAGCCAGCGCCGACTCCGCCAGCCGGTTCCTCGAGCCATCCCCGCTCGGAACCATGTCGAGCAGTAACGAAGGAATGCCCGCATTGGCCAGATGCGCAGCGATGCGCGAGCCCATGGTCCCGGCTCCGAGAACCGCGGCCCGGCGCACCAGCAGCGGTTGAGCAGCAAAGCGATAAGTGGGCGTGGTTGCCGGTGCAATCGTACTCATGCCGCCATCTCCAGGCGCACGCGCAACTCGGTGCAGCACATGCACGTAATCGTTCCCGAGCATACGAGGTGCGCTTCGCCGGGTCAAGGCGACAGCAGGACTGAGGAATGTTGCCCGCGACTAGCCCAAATCAATGAGTCAGCCCTGCAAAATTGTCATTCCGACCGGACCCTGCCACTGAGCGGAGGCGAAGGGGAAGGGGTAGTGGAGGAACCTGCAGTTGTTCTTCGGTTGCTCCGAACTAGCGGGGCAAATCTTCTCCAGGCGGCATCTTTCGCTGTGCTTCCCAGTCTGCTTGGGGATTCAATTTGGCGATGATTAGCGGCGAAAGGGTCTCGTGAGCGTATATCTTCCGAACCACATCGAATTCGCCGTTGGCACAAGCGATGAAAAGCTGCCTGGGTGAGCAAATCTTAGCCATCTCGCTCGCTGACACCGTCATGGGTCAGATCGCAGGGAAATGGATGTTCAGCCTGTGGCAAATGAAGAGAATCAGGATGGCGCCCAGCGTGGAGAAAATGAGGCCGGCGGGATGATATCGGTCGTTCTTCGGGCGAAAAATCATGTGGGTTACGCCGCCGCCGAGGAGCGATCCGATGACGCCGAGCACCAGTGTCCAGAAGAGGGTTATGTGCGTGTGCATCACCGATTTCGAGATAAGCCCTGCAAGTAGCCCGATAATCAAATACCAGATGATGTGAAACATGCTTTTGCCTCCCTCTTCTGCCTTCTACCGAAATCTCGATTTCAGTCTGCCAGACCGAATTTAAGAATACCTCGGGCCGCTCCCTTGACGGAACGACCCGGGGATTTCTTGTGCAGGGGAAGGATGCGGCAGCTTAGTGATGATCGTGGGGAGCTTGGCGCACCGAAACGATCACCCCGTCCCGGTTGGCAAGCACGTAATTCCCATCGATCTGGCGCCACTCGTGCCCCGATGGTGGACGGCGGAGGTGGTTTTGCCGGTAATCGACCTTGTCGCCTCTGTTCCAGTCTTCATTCTGAATCTTTGAACCAGACTTCCATTCTTGGTGCTGTTTGTAAGTGTGGTTGTCGCGATGATCTTGGTCCTGATGATCCTGAGCAAACGCGGGCACGCCGGCCAGAGTCACGGCCAGCATAGAGAGTGCGAATGTTGCGCGTATTATTTTCACGAATACTCCTGAGATTGAGTTGTGCCTGGAGGGAAGCACATCGGTCGATGGAGCAAGCGTACACAGAACCTTGCCCGGCATTCCGATCTGTTTTGACCACATCTCTACCTTTTGAGAACGACACCAGTTGCGACCGTATCTCGTCGACATTCTCGACTGGTGACGGTGCGTCCCGTCCGATACGATCGATCCTCGGAAACCATTGGCTAACGACCATTAACTGCTGAATCAGCACCAACCCTGACATTATGAATTGAGCAACAGTGACGGAAGAGCTGTTACTCAACTTGCAACTTCCGGTTGGCCCACAACTCGCCCAAATCAATGAGTCAGCCCTACAGAACTGTCATTCCGACCGGACCCTGACCCTGAGCGAAGCCGAAGGGGAAGGGGTAGCGGAGGAACCTGCAGTTGTTCTTAGGTTGGTCCAGATCGGAGATACTTCCGGGCGGGCCACGATCCACCCGGAACCCAAGTCAACGACCGCATTGGCTGAAGTCGCCAGTGCAAAACCTGCGAGACCCGCTACTATGATCCATGAATTGAGGAGACACGGGTTATGCTGCGCTTTGTCTTCGCACTGTTCCTGGCCTTGGTTCTTACACCGGCAGTCCGGGTGGAATGTGCACGACAGCACCATCATGTGTCGGGCCAGCCCGAGCAGATGGGAACAGTCCAGTTCGGCACGTCATGCAGTCCTGAGGTGCGTGACGAATTCGATTTGGCGGTGGCAACTTTACATTCCTTTGGCTACCGGAAGTCTACGGAGTTATTTGCAGACGTCCTGAGCAAAGATCCCGAGTGCAGCATGGCAGAGTGGGGCATTGCGATGAGCCACTACCGCCAATTGTGGGATCCGCCGACGGAGGACGATCTGAGGATCGGCCTGGAAGCCGCTCAAAAAGGTCTGTCGATGAGGCCGAAGACTCAAAGAGAACGCGACTATCTGAGCGCGATTCAAGGTTTCTATCAAAATGCGGGCTCAGATAGCCACAGAGTCCGAGCCAAACGGTATGAGATTGCGATGGAGTCGCTGCACAGTCGTTATCCGATGGACAAGGAAGCGGCCATCTTTTATGCCCTGTCTTTGATTGCGAATGCTCCCCACAATGACAAGACCTATGCGAACCAGAAGAAGGCGACCCAAATTCTCGAACCAATCCTTCTGCAGCAGCCGGGACATCCAGGTCTCGCGCATTACATCATCCATGCCGACGATAATCCGGCGCTGGCTCAGCAGGCTTTGAATGCGGCGCAGCGCTACTCTGAGATTGCACCGGATTCACCTCACGCCCTTCATATGCCCTCTCATATTTTTACAAGGCTTGGTTTATGGAACGAGTCCATTGCCTCAAACCTTGCCTCAGCCGCCAGCGCGCGCAAACAAAAGCTGGCTGGCGACGAGTTACACGCTCTGGATTATCTGGCCTATGCGTATCTTCAAACCGGGCGCATTACGGAAGCCCGCAAACTGACCCAACAACTCCCCGTTGTCGAACCGGGCGATGCAGCCAGATATGCCGGGCTCTACGCAACAGCTGCCATACCAGCCCGATATTGGATCGAGCGTCAGCAGTGGGGCGCAGCCGCGGCGCTTCCTCTGCCTTCGCAGAACTCGCCAGGAGACGCATATGCGTCGACTGAGGCGACTCTCTATTTCGCCCGCGCACTTGGCGCAGCCAGGTTCGGGGACATCAACGCGGCGCAGGCAGCAATGCAACCGCTGCTCTCGTTGCGCGACGCACTCGCGAAGAGCGGCGATGATGATGCAAATCAGGTGAATATTCAATTGAAGATTGTCACTGCCTGGATCAAGTGGGCTGAAGGTGCTCACAGTGCCGCCATTCAAGAGATGAGAACAGCCGCAGCAATGGAAGATGCAACCGAAAAATCGCCTGTCAGTCCGGGCTCCATCGCTCCCGCGCCGGAGTTGCTGGGCGATATGTTGCTTTTGGCAAAGCAGCCGAAGCTCGCGTTGGCGGCCTATGAATCGGCCCTGAAATCCACGCCGGGACGCCTCAGAGCGGAATACGGCGCCGCTGTTTCTGCCCAGGAGGCAGGACTGCGGCCTGCTGCGGAGCAGCATTACCGCAGGTTGCTCATTAACTGCAGCCACGCCGATTCAAATCTTCCGGAACTCGCGCAGGCAAATCACTTTTTCGGCAAAGACTAGCATCTGCTTCGATTTGGTCCCAACGAAACTCCGGGTCGCAAACACGGAACATCGGCTTGCAACCGCTTGGCACTTTCGGCACCAGCGGGCTGAAGACCTCTCTCGCGATTTAGAGTGTTTGGTAACACAGGAGATTTGCTCTTGGACGGCTCAACAGCGTTCACGGTGTTACGAGTTGCGGCAGTGACGGCAGGGACACTCTACCTCGCAATGCAGGTAAAGAAGCCGTCACGATTTGTGGGACGTGTGTTTACGCGGCTGATGAACAGTAGTCACTCGGCCCTCACTGACTGGGCACTGAGCCATCTCAGCGTTGACAAAGATGCAAAGGTACTCGATGTGGGATGCGGAGGCGGCAGAACGATCGAAAAGCTGGCACACAGCGCGGACTCGGTATACGGAATTGATTACGCCGCAGGAAGTGTCGCCGGGTCGCGTGCGCACAACCGAAGCCTCATCGCGGAAGGCAGAGTGCACGTTGAACGTGCTTCGGTGTCGCAGTTGCCATTTGCCGACAACTTCTTCGATATCGTTACGGCAATCGAGACGCAATACTATTGGCCGGATTTGGGACATGACATGCGCGAAGTTCTTCGCGTTCTAAAGCCGGGCGGACGCCTGATGATCGTAGCCGAGTCGTACAAGGGGGCGCGGAATGACTGGCTTGTGGGCTCGGTGATGAAGGCTATCGGCTCGAATCGACTTAGCGTCGAAGAGGAACGGACATTGTTTCAGGCTGCCGGATTCACATCGGTAGAAGTGTTTGAAGAACTTAGCAAGGGGTGGCTTTGTGCCATCGGACAGAAGCCGCTGGTAAATCAGGCAAGATGATGAATCCCGCCATGGTTTGAAAAGGGACTCGACGGGCCGCGCCATGGTCGTTGCCGAGCGACCGCCGACTCTTCCCCCACCAGGTACGTGGCCGTCACTGGCCAGCACTGGGAAGGCGAAGGAAGGGCATAGGGAAGAGTTGGCCACGATACGCTCACAAGAGTGTCTTAGAGTTGAGTTTTGAGGACGTCTCGATCTTTATGTGAGACGCTCTGCAAGCATACTGATCAACGGAAGGCGAAATTGCTTATGCTGTGCCGCTTGGGATAGGGCAATGAAGTAGCAAACAAAAATCACCAGAAATGCCACGCCAGAAACGTCGCCCAGCCATCCTTTTCGCGACACGTTGCACAGTCCCCCGAGCGCAAATAGGATCAGGCACTGAATGCAATGGAAGCGCAAAAACGCATTCTGCCGATTGCGCGCTCGGGTGAATAGGTACACAACGGGAAAAACAACTCCCCATGCATAACAGATTCCGGCATTCGGTAGATCCTCACCGAGGCGGTCGCGCCTCGCGTCCGTCGCTGGCCTTTCGGGCTGCGGCGCAATGAAAGCAATCAACCCTAACAGACAGATGGCCCAGTGAACCCAAACACCTTGCCGGTGAATTTGATACCAGTAGCTTGGATCCTGGTACCAAAACAGGCTGACGATGCTTGCGGTAATTCCCCAAATCCTAGACGATGCTTTTTCTTCCCAAGTCGTCCACCACGCGACTCCAAGCGCGAATATGACAATGAAATAAAACGCGCAGACTTCAACGACCGTAAGCAATGGCGAAGCCTCGCCACCGAGGATGAAAGGCTGTCCGTATTGTGGCGGGTAGTGAGTGATCCAGACCACGCTCGCGAAGAAGAAACACTCAATCGCGAAGATCCAAGCCATGATCTTACGGAGTATCTCCACCGGATACCTTTTCTCTCCGACCCTCAACTTGTCGTTAGTGGACCACAGGATACTGCACGGAGGGGTTCCGAGCGAATTACCGCCTATCCAGAAATAACTCCAATATCAGGTTGCTTTTCGTTTGCCACACCATCCGCCTTGGGCCGTCTTCCGCTAGAACCGATAATCGGGCGGTTTGATGCCTTTCACGCGCAAATAAACTTCTGCCTGGCCGCGATGGTGCGCCGTGTGCGTGAAGTATGCCCATAGCCATTCGAATCCGGTCATGTTACGCCCAGGCGGACCGACTATTGTGTCCATTCGCTCTGGAGTCATTGCCGCCACGGCCTTATCGCAGAAATCGAACGATTCCTTCAGGAATGGCACCGCAGTCTCTTTCGAAACCTCTGCCTTCGTGGTCGCCTTGCTCCATTCGACGATCTTTGGCGGTAGCTCCGGCTTTGGAAGACCGCTGGCAATGGCGCAGGCATTTTCATTGATGGCAGCAATATGCGCCATCAACTCGCCGAAGCTCATCTCAACGGGATTTGGCCGGAAGTCGTAGCTGTCTACGGGCATGGTGTCGGCCACGGCGATGGTAAGTTCTCCAGAAGTCCTCCAATGTTTTGCGAGCGTGTCCTTCAAATTGCTTTGAGCGAGGACCGGAATTGGGAGCACACAAAGTACCAGCGCAAGCCGCATAGCCAACTTTATCTTCATCTGCAATCCCCTTTTGAGAATCGATTCGCTGTGATTTTACAGCCTCCCATGAGTGGGCCAGGACTCGACCGCGACGCGATTCGCGGATGCTGGGGCGTTTATCAGGACAAATGCTTCACTTCTTGGGCCGCGACTCCGGCGGCACAAGACCTGCGAGGCGGTAGTACACAACGAGCTGGCCGTAGTGTTCCCCGCTATGTTCGATGATGCCGTAGGCTATGTCGAGAACGCGAGATTTCTGCCCAGGAAAATAAACAACCTCCGTCGTCATGCCTTTTTCGCCTTTCGCCTGGATGGCGGTTGCGCCATCGGCAAAGGATTTCTTGACGAACGCAACGATGTCCGCCTTTGACTTGTATTGGTCGCGCTTCGGATCTTCTGCCGCGGGAGGCTTCTGCCCCATCGCAGCATTCGTGAAGTAGTAGCATGAGCCCGCCGCGTGCAGCAACTGCTCGGCGAAGCTCCGCTGCTCAGGTGTCGGCTTGAAGTCGTATTTGTCCTCGGGAAAATCTTCGGCCATCGCCGTCAGCTTGCGGCCAATCTCATTCCAGGAATCGAGCACGACTTTCCATTCTGGATCGGCAGGTTTGATGGCTGCATCTTTCTTAATCGCGTCCTGGGCATGCGCGGGAAATGCGAATGCCAGCAGGACGATAGCGAGAAACGGTATTCTTTTCATTTCTTTCTCCATGATTGAGTTTCGCGAATCAAAGCTTCAACTTCTTATTTCGCCTGCGCAAGAGCATTTTTCCGAATACTCGAAGACTTTTTGAGAGTAGTGAAAGGTGGCTATTTCCTGAGAAAATAGCCACTTGAGTGCGTGCTTTCGGTCTACACCAATTCCGAAAATGCTAGAGCTCCGCAACAACTGCGGCAACTTTCTCGAGTGTCTCCTTCCAGCCCTCGAGTTGACCGCTGTTCTTCGCGCTCTCCATGGGTTCATTGCCAATGTAGGTGAGCTTTGTCTGGCCGTTTCCGAGATCCTCAAAGAGGGTCACATCGTACGCACCCTCGATGGCCTCATCTTCCATTCCTAATTCCGCAGGCTCGATCTTGTTTCCCTCCGAGTCGGAGAAGTACATGGAGGAAACGATCTTCTCGTGCAGAACAATCTCGTGGTATTCAATCGCATTCCAGCCCTCGTACCCATCCGGCGTCTTCATGCAGAGGAGAGACTTTCCTCCAACTCGAACATCCATCTTGCAAACAGGCGAGGTAAAGCCCTTCGGTCCCCACCACTGCATCACGTACTTCGGGTCTGTCCACGCCTTCCAGACCAATTCGCGTGGGGCATTAAAAACTCTTGTGACAACCATCCGCTCTGTCTCGTTAACCGTGTTCTTTGTCATCCCTGACCTCCGCTTTTTTCATTTGCTTCACAACCACATCCAGCTTGTCGAAACTCTCTTCCCAGAATCGGCGATAGCTCATCGCCCAGTCGCTGACTGTCTTTATGGCCTCCGGCCTAAGCGTGCACACACTCTCTCGTCCACGCTTCGCCTTGATCACAATTCGCGCTCGCACCAGGTAGGCAATATGTTTTGAAATCATCTGCTGCGAAAGTGCAAACGGCTCCGTCAATCCATGCACAGAGGCAGGCCCATGGCTGAGTCGTTCAATCATTGCCCTGCGGGTGGGATCAGACAAAGCCGCAAATGTTGTACCCAATTAATCCACAACCATATGGTAGTGGATTGTCTGTTATTGTCAAGTGTGATTAAAGTGAACAGCCATCTCGTTAAAACCAGATGCAAAGAGCTTCATCACACGCACAGTACGCACAGTGTCTATCGATAGCTGAAGAGGATCGCATTGCTGCGCCCGCTGGAGTTCGAGACGGAGGCTTCATACCAATGAAGTCGTGGAACGAGGCTCTCACCCTCAGGCTCGGGCGCCGCGAAGGTTAGCATCTTGCCGTCGGGCGATGCCAGGCCGGAGATCGTAGCCCCGCCAATCTGCACCGTATTTCCAGAGAGTGCGAAACCACTGCCGACCACCGTAATCGTTTCACCTGCGCGGATGAGGTTGTTCGGGTAGAGGAGCCGGATGGAGACGGCACGTAGTTCAGGCACCTTGACACTGAATGGAACCGGCTGCGTGAAGACGTCTTCTGCCCGGATTTGGATGTGGTAGCTTGCCGGGAGGCAACGGCACGCCACAAAATTCGGTCGGATGGCCAGAAGCAGGCGGACAGTCGCTGAGTTCCGAGGTGTTCGCGGAAACAGGAACACACCACTCATGAATATCGATTCTCCCGGGGGGGACAGCTAATGAGTTGGAGAGAGGCGGGAACCCGGAAGGTCATCGAATGACCATCAGCCGCAACCTCTGGTGCGGCTATGAAGTTATTGGGATATTCGCTGAAGAATACCTCCTGCTGGTTGAACTGTTTGAAGCCGCTGCCGTAAATGGTGACTGTAGAGCCCGCTGCGGCCGCCGCAGGAACGATCTTCGAGACGACGATGGGAGGCTTGAGGTGCAGGGTATCGAGCATAGCCGCGACTTCGCGCAATACTTGCATGAGTTCCGGTGCGCCCCAGCGCGGAAGTGCATTCCAACCCGTCCCGGCCTTTCGGAGGCGTAGATTCGGCATACTGACGAGTTAGCCACAATACGGCTGAACTCGCTTTGCTGTGGTCTCAGTGGCCCGACGAAGGACTGGCGCTAGATGTTCCACACGTTAAGAGCAGCACGAAATGGGGCGCCTTGAAATAAAAGTAGAAACCTGCCGATAGGGTGGGCGGACGACTGTCAATCCAGGTGCCATCAGAAAGTGTGCCAATTTCCGTGCAATTGCTGGAACATATTATCTATGCGAGCGTTGGAACTCAGCATTTCGGATCATCCGAGTTAGCCGAACTACTGCAAAAGTCTCGCGCTTCGAATGAACGCCTCGGCCTGACTGGGATGCTGTTGCACTGCAATTCAGACGGCAGTTTCTTTCAGGTTCTTGAAGGTGAACCTGCGGCGCTTGACCAGCTCTTTCAAAAGATTCTTCTGGATAAGCGCCATTCACACGTGACCCTGATAATCAGGGAGTCGATAGCCAAGCGATCCTTTGCGGAATGGAGTATGGGCTTCTCCGGGATTTCGCAGGCTAAGCTCAGAAAGATCCCGGGCTTCAACGACTTTTTCCGAAAGGGCTCCAGCTTCACAGAGCTTGATTCCGGCCGTGCGAAGAAGCTCTTGGTAGCATTTTCGGAAGGCTATTGGCGCCCGAAGCATCTGGGCGCAACGTGGACAGCTGCCTGAGCGGGTGAGTCGTGCCTCACAGGTCGCGAGTTGATTCGCGTATATTCATTAAACCTCAACTTTCAGTTGGGTGATTCACTTCAGATGAGGAATACATGTCGCGCGAAGAATGAGCGCGTGGCTGGCGATGATGGCTACGTTTTGCCTCTCGTCCCTCAAATCAATCAGTCAACCCTAGAAAACTGTCATTCCGACCGGACCCTGACCCTGAGCGAAGCCGAAGGGGAAGGGGTAGTGGAGGAACCTGCAGTTGTTCCTCGGTTGGTCCAGATCGGAGATACTTCCTAGTGGCCCACGACACAACCGCAGCTCTGCCTTGAAGGGAGAAGACACTGGTTTCCAGCGATAATCAGAAAATGGAATTTGCGAAGGGCCAGTTGAGAACAGCGCCACTAAGTGTCCTTCTGGTTCTCCTATTTATTCAGGTTTCAAGTGGGATGTGCTTTGCTCAAAGCACACAGACCAACGGGAATTCTGAGTGTGACGGAGACACCGTTGACAGCATGGGGCGTGAGATCGCAACCCAATCGCGAGTTTTCCTCGCAATGCTTGGCAAAGCAGTTCAAGTTGGCGATCAGAGACAGGTCGCTTCGATGCTTCGGTACCCGATTGATGTGCATATCGCAGACAAGAAGTTTCCTGTTCATAATCCGCAAGAGTTCCTAAAGAATTATAGATTGCCGCAGTCTTCGAATGAAATCGGCCGCCTCGCTTCGATAAAACGGTCAGCGATACTTAATGAGGAATCTTCGCGAGATGCAGGCTTACCGGATTCACCAATGCATGTAGCACAGAGCTGTCATGGATTGGCGATAGGAGAATGTGGTTTAAACAGATTTCGTCGGAAGTCTTCAAGGTCACGACTTTTAACCTCGAGCGAGCGTTCAGAAAAGCGAGTAGTTCTATGCCTGTAACTCCCGAATGACCGTCAACTCGGAACTAACCCCTTGATCAACATCTCAGCTTCCATCCATTTCTGCACCCGTTTCTGTCAACCTCAGTTCCCCTCCAATTCCCCGCAAGCCCCTCATTCCACGCCCAAAATAAATCCGCAAACTTTGCAGATAATTAAGCCTCAAAATTGCACACTTGAAGTGTAGGCATCGAGAGAGACGGCTTAACCCGAATCTCGATGCCATTGTCATTTCTGAAAGGAACCACACGTGTCCGATGCCGCCGCACTCACTGAATCCCAGTTCGCAATCGTCCCCACCTCATCATCGTTAGCCGAATCGCAGCCGCCCGTTTCTCCTGCCCGATCTCTCCTGCCGTAACCCGTTGCGTCGAGGCCTACAACCGCGCCTACAAAACTGAGCGAGCCTCACGCCGCGACGAAATAGCTGCGATCAGATCTGCCAGGAGAGCCTTCCGCGCCGCGCTCCCACAGCTCGCAGGGTTCGAAAACATCCGCGACTTCATTGCCTGTATCGCCCAGGCAATACTCCTTGACGTCATCGATACCGCCGATGCCTCCAAGCTTCTCTATGCCGCGCAGGTTGCCATCGCCGCAGCGCGCGTCCAACCCGCTTCGGTCAAGCCCCCCGCCGCCTGATCCGCGCGGTCACCACCCCCACCCCCCTCCAATATTTGCGGTTTTCCACAAAACATTTGCAGGAATTCAGACCATGGAACTACGACCGATTCCGTCGGCCTGACAGGGTGCTGACGAAATTCTCCTTCTGAATTTTTAAAATCGTGACTGGTTCGGCCACTTGATGGTCGTTACTAGCCCAGATTCGCTGCCATCCAGTCATCCCGTTTAAGCCGGTACAGCACATGACGTCGCAGCGGATGGCCCTCTGGAATTGCAGGATGATCAAAGTCGTCCCGAGGGTCATGGGTCATGCCGAGCTTTTTCATCACGCGCAACGACCGCTGATTCGCCGGAACTGTAAACGAAACAAGTTCAAGCAGCCTTTGAACTTCAAACCCGTACCGAACCAGCGCGCGAGCGCCCTCGGTTGCCAGTCCTTTGCCCCAATGTTCCCGCGCCAGCCGCCAGCCGATTTCAACGCACGGGGTGAATGCCGCTTCAAAACGTGGAATCACCAGCCCGACGTATCCGATGAACTCCTTCGACTCGCGCAATTCCGCGGCCCACGGCCCAAACCCATGCTGCGCAAGATGCGTCTCGGCGCGATCGACCAGCGCATCGCTCTCCTCCCGCGACAGCAACGCCGGAAAGTGCTCCATCACCTCCGGATCGCAATTCATCCGCGCGAACGGTTCGCGATCGCTGTCACGCCATTTCCGCAGAATCAGTCGCTCGGTTCCGATCTTCGCAGCGCCGTCCGTCATTTCTTCAGCAGCTTGAACGCGTGCGTCCAGTCGTTGCGGACAAAACCAGAAATGCACCACAGCATGCACAGCGGTTCGATCGCCCGCGCCGCCTCAGCTCCACCCATATCGGCCGTCTCCCAGCCGAATTGTTCGTTGATCTGCGCCACCTGTTTCTTCGCACCCTCATCGTTACCGCAGATGAACATGGTCGGCTTGTCGCCCGCAAAATCAGGATTAATCATGCACGGAGCGCCCACCGAGTTGTAGGCCTTTACGAAACGCGCATCGGCAAACTGGTTCTGCAGCGTCTCCATCAACGAGAGGTTAATGTCGGTAAAGAAGCGGAGCACGCCCTTCTCCGGCGGAGCATCCGCAATCGGGTTGCAGGCGTCGATTACCGTCTTTCCCGCCAGGTTCTTCACGCCGGCCAGCGTCAGCGCTTCGGCAGCTGCTGTGCCCTTCACCGCCAGCACCACCAGTTCGCCGAACGCCGCAGCCTCGGCAAACGTCCCGGTCGAACCAACCTTGGATTGCGCCGCCCAGTCCGCCAGCTTCGCAGGGCTCCGGGTGCCCACCTTCACTGCGTGGCCATGCTTCAGGAACCCCCCGGCCAGTGTCTTCGCAACGTCGCCCGATCCAAGCACGCCCACCTTCATCGCACACCTCCCATGGCACATCTCCATTGCCCGCGAGTTTAGATGCCGCAGATGAACGGATCAAGAACAGGTCCGACGGGTACCTTCGGATAGCGGCGGTCTCTCTCCCTGTGGTACGAGGAAGTCAACTCTGCGGTATGCTCAAGTCGGGATCGCTCTCGGTCTCCCCCGGGATGAACTTTCTTACCAGAAACGCTTGGGAAACGGCAGCCGGTGCAACGCTGATCGCCGGCCTGGCCGTCGGCGCAGTCTTCTATCTGCGGCGCAAACGGCCAACAGAAGAGGAGTTGGAGCGGGCGCGCCGCAAAATGCTGGCTCTTACAGGCCGGGTCATCGATGGCATGTTGCTGGACGTGCGCGAGATAACCCTCGAAGACGGCCGCCCGCTCACCATGCTCGAGTACAAATACCGGAGCGCCGGCGTCGACTACGAGTGCTCGCAGGACATCACCACCCTGCTCGACGTGGTCGATCCCGGTGAGATGCGCGCCGGCTTCCCCTGCTCCGTCCGCTACCAGACCGGCAACCCCCAAAACAGCATCGTGATTTCAGAATCATGGTCGGGACTGCGATCGAGCCTTCCTGTTTATCCGCCCATCGATCCATCAAAGCGCAAGGATCTGGGAGAGTTGCACCCCGATCGGGGTTAGCAGACCTGCACCGGAACCGACGCTGCCGTTAGCGCGCCATACCCAACCCCGTTTACACTTTTACTATGCATGTCCACGCCGCACCTGCGTCCGCCGGTGCATCCAGGACACAATCCGTTTTGCGCTTCTCCCTCGTCGCCACGCTGGCGTACGTGGTGGTCACCTTTGTCGCCGGATTGCGCGCCCACTCCCTCGCCCTGCTCTCTGAATCGGGCCACAACGTCTCCGATTTCCTGGCGCTTCTGCTCAGTTTTGTTGCTGTCTACTTTCAGTCGCGCCCCGCCGCCCACTCCAAGACCTTCGGCTACCATCGCGCCGGCGTACTGGCTGCCTTCATCAATGCCGCCACGCTCATCGTTATCTCCGTCTGGATCGCCATCGAAGCCATCCACCGCCTCAGCGCGCCCGTCGCCGTGCAACCGAAATTGATGATGGTCGTAGCCGCCGCCGGCGTCCTGATGAACGGCGTAATCGCCGCACTCCTCTGGGGAGTGGCTCGCGACGTCAACATGCGCAGCGCCTTCCTCCACATGGCCGGCGACACCCTTTCGACAGCCGCGGTCATCGCCGGAGGCGCCGGCATCCTCTTCACGGGGCGCAACTGGATCGATCCGGTGTTGTCGCTCCTGATCGCAGCCCTGATTCTGTGGACCAGCTACGACATCGTGCGCGAAACCCTCAACATCCTGCTCGAAGGCACGCCGCGCGGCATTACGCTCAGCGAAATCCGGGCCGGCATGCAGGGAATCGACGGCGTTCGCAATGTGCACGACCTGCACGTCTGGAGCCTCGGCTCCAATAGCCATGCGCTCGCCTGCCATGTTTGCATCGCAGATATTCCCCCATCCGAGAGCGCTTGCATCCTGCTCAAACTGAATCACGTTTTGCGCGATCACTTCTCCATTCAGCACTCTACAATTCAGTTTGAACACGAAGGATGCGAGGAGCTCCACGGCTGCGTCGTTCCCATTGAAGAGATGTCCAGCCCGGCCGCTCACAGCCATCACGGCCACGCACACTAGTTCAAGTCATTCGGAGGTCCCTGCCTTGACCCGACGTCGAGTTGCCTTTGCTGCCCTGTGCTTTGTGCTCCTCTTCTCAACAAACCGGACTTTACCCGTTGTACCCGTCGCGCTGGCAGAATCACCTCTTCAGGCGACCCAACCCGCAACGTCTCAGCTGGACGCCCTTTCCGGCGAATACACCAACCCCAGCGACCCCGACACTCCCGTCAGCTTCTATGTGCAGGACGGCAAGCTCATCCTTGAATCCGAACGCCAGGTGCCCACCACCCTGACTCAGAATTCGCCAACGGAATTCGCAATTCCCCAGACAAAGATGACGCTCAAGTTCACGCTGGATGCCGCGGGCCACGGCGTGACGGTAGTCCCGTCCAACGATTCCGGGGCCGTCTACAAGCGCACCGGCGATGCAGTTCATCACGTCTTTCACGATTACCAGCGCACCGAATCCATGATCCCCATGCGCGACGGAACCAAGCTCCATGTCGTCATTCTCAAGCCCGCCGACATCGCCACGCCGCTCCCATTTCTTGTCCAGCGCACTCCCTATGGCTGCGACGAAACCAGCCGCGCATCGTTCTCCGGCGGCCGTCCCGAACTGGCGCGCGACGGATACATCTACGTGTGCGGCGACATTCGCGGACGCTACAAGAGCGAGGGCCAGTTCGTGATGAGCCGTCCACAAGTCGACCACAGTAACCCCAAGGCCATCGATGAAAGCACCGACACCTACGACACCGTCGACTGGCTTCTCAAGAACGTCTCCGGCAACAACGGCCGCGCTGGTTTCGTCGGCACCAGCTACCCCGGATTTCTTGCGATGGAAGCCGGCATCGATCCACATCCGGCAGTCAAAGCCATCTCGCCGCAGGCACCCATGATCGACGTCTGGATAGGCGACGACTTCTTTCACAACGGCGCTTTTCGCCAGAGCTACGGTTACGACTACGTCTACGGCATGGAGTCCAACAAGGAGAACGCCGACGTCAGCTACGGCAAGGACAAGGACGGAAAACCCGTTGATGGATTCGACTACTTCCTCCAGCGCGGTTCATTTGCCGAAGATGTCAAGAAATCCGGCGTCAAAGAGCCGTTCCCCACCTGGAAGCTCTTCCTCGACCATCCCAACTACGACACCGTCTGGTCATCGCGGGCCGTTGAGAATCATCTCGACAAAGTCGCCGTTCCAACCTTGAGTGTCGGCGGCTATTACGACCAGGAAGACATGTGGGGGCCGCAGGAGGAGTATGCCAGGCTCGAGCCTCATGACAGCAACCGTGAAAACTTCCTCGTCCTCGGTCCCTGGCGCCACGGTTCGTGGGTTTCCTCGTCCCGCCATCTCGGCAACGTGAATTACGGCGAACCCATCGGCAAGGAATTTCGCACGAAAATTGAGGCGAAGTTCTTCGGCCACTACCTGAAAGAAGAATCCGGTTTCAATCTGGAAGACACCGCCAGCTTCCAGACCGGTTCGAATACCTGGAAGTACTATTCGCACTTCCCGCCGAAGGAAGCGCAACCCACCAGCCTGCACCTGGTCGGCGACGGGCAACTTAGCTGGAGCGACACCAGGGAACCCGCCAGGACCACCTACGTCAGCGATCCGGCAAATCCTGTCCCCTACCGTCATCGGCCCATCCAGGTCACCTACACTGAGGGCTCACAGTGGGCCACCTGGCTCACGGAAGATCAGCGCTTCGTCACCGATCGCAAGGACCTGGCCGTCTGGAAACTCCCCGTGCTCAAGAAGGACCTGATCGTTACCGGCGAAGTGATAGCCGACATCTTCGCCTCCACTTCCGGTTCCGACAACGACATGGTGGTCAAGCTCATCGATCAATACCCCGACGACGATCCCGATCCGAAGATGCGCGGCTATCAGCTGATGACCAACGAAGAGATCTTCCGTGGCCGCTATCTCGAAAGCTTCGAGAAACCAACTCCGATGCGCTCCGGCTCCGTGAAGGAGTACCGCTACAGCCTGCACGACGTAGACCACGTCTTCAAGGCCGGCCACACCGTGATTGTCGAGATTCAGAGCACATGGTTCCCCCTCTATGACCGCAATCCGCAAATCTTCGTGCCCAACATCATGACCGCCAGGCCGGAGGACTACAAGTCCGCAACGATTACCATCTACTCCGATCCCGATCACGACTCAAGTCTGCAGATGCCCTTGATGAACGCCTGCGACCACATCGCCTGCTTCTGAAGATAACTTGCCGATACTTTGCATTGTAAAGTATACTGCGATGGTTATCTGCGAAGGACACACATCAGGGGTTCGAGATGACCATATTCGACCTGCTCCTTATCTTTCTGGTGCTCGCAACAGTTGCGGGAATCGTGACTACCCTGGCAGCGTTGCTCTTGCGCCGCCGAACCCTGGCCGCTCGATCCCTCCTTGCCATCGCCGCCGCATGGGCCATCTACCTGGGAGTCGGAACTGCCATCGCTGTCATGACACCCCAGCACATCGTGTCGATCGGGGAAGACCGCTGCTTCGACGAACTGTGCTTTGCGGTGATGGGCTATAACCGGACTCCTTCAACGAATCCGGGCAAATCGTTCTACATTGTAGATGTGCGCATCTCCAGCCGCTCGCGCGGGCGGACGCAACGTGAGATCGGCCGCAAGGGACTCCTGATCGATCGAGCCGGCCATGTGTACGAGGTGTCCATGCAGGGCATGCACAATCTCACCCTGGCAAATGGCACCCCTTATCCTGGCCTTGACGCCGAAGTCTTGCCCGGCCAGAAACTGGAGACGAAGCTCGCTTTCGAATTGCCCGAAGATGTCAGCTATCCGGGTTTTGCGCTGGGCAGCGACCTGGCTATCAATCCGGCACGAATCGTGATTGGCGACGAAGAGCATTTCCTGCATTGGCCGACTGTGGTGCCGCTCTACTGAAAAACGATCCGCCTGGCCGACGCCGGAAGCAACGAATCCCAAAGGTAACTCGACGCATCCAAAAATCGAGCTACAATCAGTACAGCGCTATGGTTCTCCACCAGCCCATACCGGCCCTCCTCTAGCGGCGCCCGCCGCCTACACTGTTCTGCGCCCTTTTTCCTGTCCGAAATCACTATTCCAAAACACAAGAGCCCGGAGGGCGGAATGCTTGATCGCCTGGAACAAATGGAACAACGCTTCAACGACCTGCAGTCGCAGTTCTCGTTGCCCGAAGTGTTGAACGACCACGAAAAATATCAGAAGACCGCCAAGGCCCTGCGCGAAATCGAAGAGCCGGTCGAAAAGTATCGCGAGCTGAAGCAGGTGCAGCAGGGTCTCGCCGAGGCCCGCGCCATGCTCGCCGAGACCGATCCCGACCTGCGCGCCATGGCCGAAGAAGAGATCGCCGCGCTTGAGCCGCGCGCCGCCGCCATTGAAGAAGAAATCAAGATCCTGCTGATTCCCAAGGATCCCCTCGACGAGAAGAACGTCATCCTCGAAATCCGCGCCGGCACGGGCGGCGACGAAGCCTCGCTCTTTGCCGCCGAAGTTTTTCGCATGTACACCCGATTCGCCGAGCAGCATCGCTGGAAGGTCGAAGTCATGTCGCTCTCCGAGTCCGGAGTCGGCGGATACAAGGAAGTCATCGCCATCATCGAAGGCAAGCGCGTCTACTCGCAGATGAAGTGGGAGAGCGGCGTGCATCGCGTGCAGCGTGTTCCTGCGACGGAAACGCAAGGTCGCGTCCATACTTCCGCGATCACCGTCGCCGTCCTGCCTGAAGCCGAAGACGTCGACATCAAGATCGAAGCCAAGGACATTCGCATCGATACCTTCTGCTCCTCCGGTCCCGGCGGCCAGTCGGTCAACACCACTTACTCCGCCGTCCGCATCACTCACATCCCCACCAACACCGTCGTCAGCTGCCAGGACGAGAAATCGCAGATCAAGAATCGCGAAAAAGGTATGCGCGTTCTCCGTTCCCGCCTCTACGAGATGGAAATGGAGAAGCAGAACGCTGAGCTGGCCGCAGCCCGCAAATCGCAGGTTGGCTCCGGCGACCGCAGCGAGAAGATTCGCACCTACAACTTCCCGCAGAACCGCCTAACCGACCACCGCATCGGCTTGACGATGCACCAGCTCGACCTGATCATGGAAGGTCGCCTGCAGCCGATCGTCGATGCCCTCGTAACGCACTACCAGGCCCAGCAACTCAAAGCCGACAACGACCAGGCCGCGTAACGGCCGCAAACGAAGTTAACTTCCGTTCGTGATAAAGGATTAACTTCTGTGGGCGATGAGGTGTCAACTCCGTGCGCAATGAGGTGTTAACTCCGTGTGCGCGATGGACGTTAATTTCTGTACGCTTGTATGGGTTGTAACAGGGCATGACTTTAGTCGTGCCGTACAAGCACCAAAATGAATGGGGCTTTAGCTCCTGAGGGATATTTTGTTGGAACCGCTTCATTCGTTCCTGCCGCGTCCTCAATACGTTGATAATCCCATGACCCTCCGCGACTTTCTCGCACTACGGCGAGTCGCAGCTCAACTCCGGCCCGCATCCCGATCGTGCGAAGCGCGATGCCGAGGCCTTGCTGCTGCATCTCATCGGCAAAAACAAGGCCTGGCTCATGGCCCACGCCAACGACGACTTCGCCGGTTGCAATGCGATCCGTTACGCCAGCCTGCTCGAACGTCGCATGAAGGGCGCGCCCATCCAATACATCACAGGCGAAACCGAATTCTACGGCCTGCCCTTCCGCGTGACTCCCAACGTCCTGATCCCCCGCCCCGAAACCGAGCACCTCCTCGAGAAATGTCTCGCTCTCGCAACACACATGGCTGCCCCATCCTTCCGGCCTCCTTTGCCGGAAGGGTGGGAGAGCACGAATCCCACTTCGCCTATTCGCATTCTCGATATAGGCACCGGGTCCGGCGCCATTGCCATAGCGCTCGCACACAATCTCTCTTCTGCGGACATAACCGCCACTGACGTCTCCCCCCACGCGCTCTCCCTCGCCGAAGAAAACGCAAAACGCAACGGAGCTGCCATCCGCTTTCTCCAAGGCGATCTTCTCGCCCCCGTCACTGGCGAAACCTTCGACCTCATCGTCTCCAATCCGCCTTACGTTCCGGCCACAGACCGCGATTCCCTCGCCGTCGAAGTCCGCGACCACGAACCACCTCTCGCCCTCTTCGCCGGCAAGGACGGCCTGGAAATCTATCGCCGCTTGATCCCGCAAGCTTTCGCCGCCCTCACGCCCGGCGGCTTCATCGCGCTCGAAATCGGCTACGGCCAGCAGCCCGCCATCCACTCGCTCCTCGCCGGCACCGGTTTCACCAACATCGAATTCTCTCCCGACCTCCAAGGCATCCCCCGCGTCGCCATTGGGCAGCGCCCCTAAACGAACATCTCATTTCATGCATCGAACCAGCCTCAGACGAATTGCAAATCTGAACTCCACTTCAACGTCACTCTGCGCTCCTGATTTAAACTCGTCTCCGGAAAGGATTCCCTTCATGCCCTCATCCAAAGGCTATGCTGCTTTCGATTCCAAATCGCCGCTTGCTCCCCACACATTCAACCGACGCGAGCCCGGACCAACAGAAATTGCCATCGAAATCCTCTATTGCGGCGTCTGCCACTCCGACCTCCACATGACGCGCAACGAGTGGGGCAACGCGATCTATCCCATGGTCCCCGGTCACGAGATCGTCGGCCGTGTTGTTGCGGCTGGAAAGTCGTCCAAAAAATTTAAGATCGGCGACCTCGCCGCCGTCGGTGTCATCGTCGACTCCTGCCGCCACTGCGAGCCCTGCAACCGCGGCGAAGAACATTTCTGCCTCGAAGGTTCCACCCTCACCTACGCTGCCAAGGATCGCGTCGACGGCTCCATCACCATGGGTGGATATTCCAGCAACTACATCGTCGACGAACGCTTCGCCCACACGGTCCCCGCCAATCTCAATCCTGCCGCAGTTGCCCCGCTTCTCTGCGCCGGCATCACCACCTATTCGCCCCTCCGCCACTGGAATGCCGGTCCCGGCAAAAAAGTCGGCATCGTCGGTCTCGGCGGCCTAGGCCACATGGGCCTCAAGTTCGCACACTCCTTCGGCGCCCACACCGTGCAGCTCACCACCTCGCTCAAGAAAAAAGACGATGCCCTCAAACTCGGCGCCGACGAAGTCATAGTTTCCACCGACGCCGCGGCGATGAAAAAGCACGCCGGCACTTTCGACTTCATCCTTGACACTGCGTCGGCTCCTCACTCGCTCGATCCCTACCTTTCGCTGCTCAAGCAGGACGGCACCATTACCCTCGTCGGCCTGCCCGAAAAACCTCCTTCGATCAACATGTTTGCGCTCATCACCAAGCGCGCCTCCATCGCCGGATCCATGATCGGTGGCATGCCCGAAACCCAGGAAATGCTCGACTACTGCGGCCGCAACGGCATCGTCTCCGAAATCGAAGTCATCCCCATTCAGAAAATCAATGAGGCATACGAGCGCATGTTGAAACAGGATGTGAAGTACCGGTTCGTAATCGACATGAGTTCGCTCAAGTAATTCAAGAACCAGCCGCACCCGCACAAAACCCAAGGTTGTCCGAGAGGAACCGCATGACCACTCCAACGAGCGCAAAAGCAGTCCTGACCGACACACATTTCCTGATACCCGTGATCGTCTTCTGCTTTGGTCTCGCGCTGCTCATCGTGCTGCATTGAACCGATAGACCTTTGGATTTGCAATCGGTGCCGTGAAAATCGAATCGAAGGGAAAAGTCCGGCAAGCATGAGCGAAACGGCCCGCACCAATCCACCCCCGGTCATCAAGTCTGTTCACGGCATCGGCGTCGTCTGCGGATTGGCTGCGGGGGTATGGCTGGGCGCGGCCGAAGCGCCCACCAAGCTCGTCAACTCCGGCCTGTCTCCGTATGCCATCTCGCTCTGCATGGTCGCTGGTGTCTTCACAGCGCGCTGGACTTTCCCCACATTGCTCAAAGGGACGCGACAGGTCTTTTCCGATCTAGCCCAAAACAAGCATTTGATTCCCATCGCGATTCTCGCCGGCATGCTCTGGGCAGTCGCCAATACCTTAACCGTCTTTGCCATCCGCGACGTCGGCCTGGCCATCGCCTTTCCTCTTTGGAACACCAACTCACTCGTCGGGATCCTCTGGGGCCGGCTCCTCTTCGGCGAGTTGAAAGGCGCCAGCCGCATCAACATCGCCAAAGTCGTCCTCGGAGCGCTCGCCATTGTCGCCGCAGCCGTCATGCTCGGCTTCAGCACCATTCACACCAGCGGCGCGCACAACCGCGCAGTTGGCGGGGTCCTTGCTGCCATTGGGGCCAGCCTGCTCTGGGGAACCATGTATATCCCGTATCGGAAGGCCTACATCAGCGGGATGAATCCGCTCTCATTCGTCACCGTCTTCACCATCGGCGAATTGGGAACCATGATCGCGCTAGTGCTCGCACTCGACGGAGGAACCAAGGCTGCGGTCTTTCATTCCGGCGAGACGCGCCACCTGCTCTTCTGGCTTTTTCTTGGCGGATTCGTTTGGGTCGTCGGCGATCTCTTTCAGCAATTCGCCACCAAGTATCTTGGCATTGGCCGAGGCATTCCACTCTCCAATACCAACCAGATGTGGGGCCTCGCCTGGGGCGCGCTGGTCTTCGGCGAGCTCGCGCATGCCGACGCCGCGCATCGCCTCCTCGTTCTTATCGGCTCCCTCGTCATGATCTGCGGAGCTCTCGCCGTCACCACCGCCGTCGCCACCGAAAAGGAACGCGGATCCATGCGCGAGGCCCTCGTCCGCGAGTGCGCCCGCTACGACCTCGACTACGACCGCGTCATGAAGTGCTATGCAGGCGAAGGGCCTGCGACAACCATCGAAGGCCGTTCCTGGTGGGACTATGCAATTCTCTCCGCTGCTGTCGTGGTCTTCGTCTGGCTCGGAATGAACGCGCGCGTGCCCGAGCTTGCCATGAACTTCGCCTGGGTCGGCGTGCTTGTGGCAATCCTGGCGGTCTCCGCCGTCGGATGTACGTGGGTCTTGTGGAAGACCACGCGCTTCTCCTGATCTCTTTCGAAATCCCGCAGGCTTTCAGCCCTCAGCCGCTCAGCTTTGACCTCACGCTGGTTTTACTGATGACTGAAAGCTGTTAGCTGACGGCTGATAGCTGAAAGGCTGAAAGCTGATGCCTGAAGTCTGCCTTTACAATGAAATGAATGGCAGAGCCGGCTCAAGTTGACCTGGTAGGCGTGGGTCTCAACGCAATCGATACACTCATTCCGCTCGCGCATTTTCCTTCCCGCGGCTCCAAAACCGAATACACCAGCGCCAGCATCCTGCCCGGCGGCCAGGCCGCTACCACCGTCATCGCCTGCCAGACATGGGGCCTCACCACCCGCTACGTCGGCAAGCTCGGTGACGACCACGGAGCCGGTCTCCATCGCCACGAGTTCGCACGCGCCGGCGTTGACGCGCGCCTCATTACCGTGCCGAATGCCGCCAGCCCTCAATCGCTGATCCTCGTCGACGACGGTGGTGAACGCACCGTCCTCTGCCGTCGCGATGAACGCCTGCTGCTCCAACCCTCCGACCTCGATCGCTCCTGGATCGTGAATGCGCGCGCGCTGCTGATCGACGGATTTGAAACCGCCGCCGCAACTCAGGCCGCCTCATGGGCTCGCGCTGCCGGCGTTCCCGTCATCGCCGATCTCGACGAGACCTATCCCGGCGTTGAAGACCTGATTGCAAACGTTGACCACCTGGTCGTCAGCCGCGATTTCCCCACCCGTCTCACCGGCGAGCGCAATCTCGAACAGGCTCTCCGCACCGCCATGAAGCGATTCGGCTGCGTCATTACCGCCGCAACGCTTGGCGCCGACGGTGTGATCGCGTGGGACGGCAGGCGCTTCCATTCCTGCGCCGCGTATCGCGTTCCGGTCGTAGACACCACCGGCGCAGGCGACGTCTTTCACGCCGGCTTCATTTACGGCCTCCTGCAGGACTGGCCCCTCGATCGCCAGCTCGATTTTGCCTGCGCCGCTGCTGCTTTGAACTGCACCTGCTCCGGTGCAAGAGGCGGCATCGGCAAGGTTGAGGCCATCGAAAAGCTCATGGCAACCACGCCTCGCTACGACGTCGCTCCCGCGGCAGATTAGCTTGTGCGCGCCGAACTTCCGATTGCCCTCGGCTTGCATGTCACGGTAATATCAGTCCTCCGCTTTTCTTCGTCCATTCCATTAGCGCAGCTTGGATCATAGGGTTCTTCGGGTCAATCAAGTCTTTCCCGGGGGTCATCATGAAGCGGTTTCATTTCCACATCAGTTGTCTTGTCCGTTTGCGCGCCTTCGCAGCTTTCGCGTTTGCCGCCTCTCCGGCTTCGGCCCAAGCCGCCGCGCAGGACATCCCCATCGGTGTCACCTACATCTGCAACGGCGAACACATCTACATCGAAAACTGCAATATCCGCGACACCTCGGACACCAGCAACTGTATGGTTGCGCATCCTGATCACCTCACGCCCACCGGCATCAACTCCTACACCTACGTCTCGCGCGGCGCCCTCAAAAAGCTCCTCCCAACCTGTCAGCAACCCTCTTCCAAACAAGTCGCCGCAGCCAAGGCCTTCCAGCAAAAGCAGCAGGACCTCTACAACGCCAACGTCCAAAAGGCAGAACAGCAGATGAAAGCGCCACAGCAGCAGGCGTACCAGCCCGGCAACGCGGCCCAGATCGCTCCCCCGAAAAATGCCGAGGAGCGCGCCCTTCGTCGCTGCGTCAGTTCTGGCCGCCTGCCCTCAAGCTGCACCGGGAACAGTCTGCTCGGCGCGTTCTCGGGTATGCTCACATCGACAATGAGCTCTCTCGGAGTTGCAGCGCCGGCCAGCAAGGCACCTGCTGCCGGCCCGGTGATGGCAGGTGTCTTTCAGGGCGCGGGAAGCTGGCGGCTCGACTTCATCGACGGCGTAGTCCTCGTAAACTGCTCTTCCCTCTCGCCTAATCAGGAAGCCTACAGCCTCAAATTTGAAGGCAATCGCACTGCGCTGATCATCAACACCAGGCCGAGGCCTCTCGATCTCACCTTTCACCCCGACGGCACCATCACCGGGCCGGGACCCGTCACTATCCAGGGAGTTGTCGCCGGTGGATACACTCCCGGCACTTCAACCCCCGGACACACCGAAAGCCAGAGTTACAACACCACCGAGCGCATGAACGCCAACATGATACCCGGCGGAGCAGCGAACGCTAACGCGACCTATGCTGGCGGCGGCACATACGACGTGACGACCACGCATACCTCCAGCACCTACGTGCCCGGCCAGTCCACGCCCGGCACAACTTCGTTCGTGCCTCGAACCGCCACCTGCCCCGCTCTCAATCTCACCTCCAAAGGCGCAGGCGTAGGCATTCAGACCATGCAGACCGATCTGCTCAAAACCGCCTTCGGGGGCGACAAGGGGCCGCCCACGCCGCCCGGCATTCGTATGCACGGCATCTTCGCCGCTTCCACCGGTTTCAGCGTCGAATTCTTTCCGGAGTCCGTCATTCTCGGCTGTGGCCCCGACTCCGCACGAGCCTATCCCTATACCGTTGCGGCAACCGCCAATGGCGCGCAAATCAAGATCGACGCTCCTGATCATCCGCTCACTCTCGCATTCAAGCCGGATGGATCGCTAACCCCCACACCCGCCGGTCCGTATCAGGTCCACGGCCGCATCGTTACCGGTCAGGACGACAACGACAACTTCACCTTCGCGCCGATGGAACAGACCTGCAACCTCGCGACTCTCACGCCAAGCGCGTCGATTCCGATGAGTGGCGGCACCGCCGCTGTGATGAACGCATCCGCATCGCCTTCTGTCAACGGCGCTCCCAACAACAACGGCGGCACTCTGTCGACTCCGCAAGCGACTCTCGGCAATGCAACGTTGGCCGTCGTGTCGGGATTCCCTGCCACTCCCGGCCTGCCCAACCCGCTGGCCAACCATTCCTACGTCCTGCTGCGCAGCAGTTTCAACGACACGATCGTTCAATCCGGCGTCAACATCCCGGCCGGAACAACTCCCTTCAAATTCCTCGGCCTTGCCTGCGGCAATCGAACGCCCGACTGCCAGACGATAATGAACGCCATCAAGGCCGGCGCAGCCTCATCCGTCCGCGCCGATGCCAACGGCCGCGGCACCTTTCCCGGAGTCCCACCTGGGACCTACTACCTGATGATCTCTACCCGCTTCAATAATCAGACTCTCCTGTGGCTCCAGCCCGTGCAGGTCAACGCAGGCACGAACTCCATCACCCTCGACGCGCGCAACGCTACTGCGATGCAGTGAATTCCGTTGCTCAATCTTCCGGCTCAGCCCGCACATCTACCATCGTCGACACACCCCGGGCGCGCATCCGCACTTTGTAGAAGCTATACGCAACAAGGTTGCTTAACACCAGCGTGCACCCAATCTTCGCCGCGTAGCCCATCGGGTTCACAACATCGACAAAGGGATACGCCGAAATCAGCAGGCTGAACACCGTCGATCCCAAACCAACCACCGACGTCCACTTCAGCCATGCGGGAAGCTGCTTGCGCAACCCCGCCGCACCCACCAGTGGAATCGCGAACATCGCAACATACGCGACCTCGTAGTGCGTAAGGCTCGCGTTCGACAGCACCTGGAATGCCTCCTGTGCATGAACCCCCACGTTAGCCATTACCACCAGCAGGAAGATCAGCACTGAAGTACAGAGAATCGAATTCGTCGGCGTCTTCCAGCGCGGATGGAGCCTGCGTGAACCACGGCGGAATCAGTTCATCCCAGCCGACAGCCAGCGGCAGACGGCTCACGCCCGTCATCAGCAGACTCACCGCTCCCAGCAGGCGAATCTCGACCAGAAGAATCGCCGTCGTCGCCAGCAGATTGCCCATCCCGACATTCCCCAATGCCATCCGAAACGTCTGCGGAATCGGGGCGATAAAGTTGATTTCGCCACGTGGTACAAACGCCACAACCGAGCCCGTACCCAGGATGAACATCGCGCAGATAATCGGTGAAGCAAACCACACCGACTGCGTGATCGTTCGCTCCGGAGCCTTGCTTTCCCCAGCCAGAATCGCGATGTATTCAAGCCCGCACAACGCCCCAAACAGCATTTGCCCAAACAGCGCCAGCGTCCGCAAGTCATGTGGAGGGATCTCCAGCGTCAGCGGAGTCCAGTTGACAGGATTGTGCCGCAGCATCGCCCAGGGTCCAAGGCAGATCAACGCCGCAAACGCGATCATCATCGCGACACCACCGACATTGTGAATCCACTTGCCGATCTCCAGCCCGCGCAACTCGGCCAGCGTCAACGCCACCACCAGGGACCCCACGATGATCAATGCCGCAGCACGATTCTCGGGCAGCCATGCGGCTTTCGGGCCGATCAGAAACGATAACTCGGTCGGAATCTGGTAAAGAATAGCCGCCGTCACCGCGATCCCATAGAACCAGATATTCCACGCCGTCAGAAATCCGCCCAGGTTTCCGAAGGCCCGATGCGCCCATACATACAGTCCACCCTCCAGCGGCATGGCCCTGTTCAACCCGATTACCGATGCGGCCATGGGCAGATAAAACAGCACCATCGCCCCGATCCACATCAGCGTCTCGGCTCGTCCAAGTCCCGCGGCCACGCCCACCCAACTGGCGCCCACCACGCACAACACCTGCGAGATCACCAGGTCCCGCAAGCTCAACTGCCGCCGTAGACCATGCTCCAATGCGGATGAGGCTTGAGCCATCGTTCCAAGATATTCGCACGCGACCACCGTTCACTGCCGGAATTTCTGCCTTCGCAATTGTCAAAATCAACGCGCGCCGCTTAGTATTCTCTGCTGTAATCGTTTCCACTGGAGATCAGCCCATGCGTTTTTCAGCCCCGCTTCCGCTTGCAGTGATCGCTCTCGCCACCACGTTTGTGTTTCCCGGATCAGTCAAATCTCAAGTGGCAGCCACGCCCCCCATGGGCTGGAACAGCTGGAACTACTTCGCCGGCAAAGTCACCGACAAAGACATCCGCGACTCTGCGGATCAGATCGTTGCCAGCGGCATGAAAGACGCCGGCTACATCTACGTCAACATCGACGACACCTGGGAAGGCGAACGCGATGCCAGCGGCGTGCTGCACACCAACTCCAAGTTTCCCGACATGAAGGCCCTCGCCGACTACGTCCATTCGAAGGGATTGAAGCTCGGCATCTACTCAGGACCAGGACCGAAGACTTGCGCGGGGTACGCTGGCTCTCTAGGCCACGAAGAGCAGGATGCGAAGATGTATGCCGACTGGGGCATTGACTACCTCAAGTACGATCTCTGCAGCTTCATCCCCGAAGTGATGCAGAAGCAGGCGCCCAACGACAAGGCCGCGCAGATGCGCCTGATGGTTGCCGCTTACGACAAGATGGGCAAAGCACTCAAGGCTACCGGCCGCCCCATTGTCTATTCCTTATGCCAGTACGGGTGGGACAACGTGTGGGAGTGGGCGCCCGGCCTCGGGGGCAATCTCTGGCGCACCACGGATGATATTCAGGCGCGCTGGCAGAGCATCTACGACCTCATGAGCGAACAGGCTGGCCTCGCGTCCTACGCTGGCCCCGGCCATTGGAATGACCCCGACATGCTCGAAGTCGGCAACGGCAAGTTATCGCTGGCTGAAAATCGCACCCACTTCTCCATGTGGGCTATGCTCGCCGCGCCCCTTCTGGCCGGCAACGACCTGCCCCACATGAAGCCGGAGATTCACGATATCCTCACGAATCGCGATGTCATCGCGATCGATCAGGATCCCCTCGGCCACGAAGCCCGCCATATCTACAGCAAGGGTGAAATCGAAGTGTGGGCTCGCGATCTCAAAGGCGGGGCCAAGGCCATCGCTATCATCAACGTTGGCAGCGATGTCTATTCAACCCATCCATTCCATCTCGATCTCGCACAGCTTGGATTGCACGGACCTCAACACGCCAAGGACCTCTGGACTGGCAAGCAGATGGACCTGACCAACAACATTCCCATCGAACTCCCCAGCCACGACATCCTGCTGCTGCGCATCGATTCACATCAATGAACCATGCTGCCACAACAAGCAGAGTGATCAGTCGCATGGGGTCGGCGGCGATGAAGCCTTCTAATTAGCGGGCCTGATCGTCCACCGCTCTTTCAAATTAAGGAATGGGCTCTCAAAAAACCGGAAACTCAGCCACGCGATGGACACTGTAAACAACAGTGCGATCGGAGCAACCACGATTGTCGTATGCGGCACGGCTGTTGGGGCGTAGTGTTGCCCCGGCTCAAACAACAAGATTAGTTTTCTTCCCACCCAAAGAAACTGGGGATGAAAAACATCGTGCCAGACGTACGCTCCATAACTTATGCGGCCTAGCCAACGCAACCAGCGGATGTTGAGTATTTTGTGAACGATAGTTCCCGGCTGCAGCGCCCCCAGGATCAAGAGCCCAGAGAGAACATCGACTGCGAATAGACCCCATGTAAATTTCCATGTCGGATAAACATAGTTTCGCGTCCAAAGATGCCCGGATGGAAATAGTGCGATCCACGCCAAACCAAACGCCATCGCGACGGGGAGAGCCATCCGCGCTATCCGCAGCAGAGACTCCCGGTCGGACCCACGCAAGATCAACGCGATCAGCCCCCCCATCAAGAGCGCATCCAGGCGAAATGGAGTTGCTCGATAAAGAATCTCGTTGTCCAGCATCCAGGTGGGCAGCAGATGCTGACCTGCAAGCCGCATCGCCAGGCAGGCCGGCACCGTTGCCGCGCAGATCCACGACAGCTTCCGGCGGTCGCCGATCCAAAACACGATCCATGGCCATATGAAATAGAACTGTTCCTCGACGCAGAGCGACCAGAAATGACCAAAGTAAAGGATCAGATTTCGTAGCGCCAAATGACCTGCCGGTTGAAAATCGGCGAGTCTCTGAAGGGCGCTCTCTGCACTGTACGGGTGAATGAACCGCGCATAGTTGCCCATGTAAGCTGGCCAGACCAGCCAATGCCAATTCCAATCCCAATGCACGATGGGCGCAGCGGCAAGCATTGCCAGCATAATTCCGTAATAGAGCGGAAAAATTCGAAGCGTACGACGAATATAAAAATTGCGCACCCGGTAGGCGTCCTTGCGCGAGTCAAACAGAATGCCCGTTATCAGGAACCCTGAAAGGACAAAGAAGAGATCGACCCCGGTCCATCCCCATGGAAGTTGTAAATAATGCTGACCAAACACCATGAGAAATGCGATCGCGCGGAGACCATCCAGCGCGGGATAGAAATTGCGGTTTTCTGGAGCGGTGCGGGCGGTATTTCCGGTGACAAGAACCGCATCCTTGGTAGCCGGACGGCCAGTGCTGGACATTTACAAGTTAGCTTAATCCCTCGGCCATTCTCCGAGGTATTGCTCGCATCTCAGATCAAATTGCAGGGATCAAACTACTGGCTAGAACCTAATGCCTAGATCGCCCTCGCCAAACACACCGCAAACCATCCGCGCTCATCCATCCACGTCGCCTCATGCACAAATCCCGCCTTCGCCAGCAGCGCCTCGGCATCCCCCGCGCGATATTTGTAGCTGTTCTCGGTGTGGATGCTCTCGCCGGCCGCAAACTCCACGCGCAGATCGATCGCTGGAATCCACACAGTCTGCTTTGTCTCGCTCACCAGGTGCATCTCCATCCGCGACTCATGTGCGTTCCAAACCGCGCGATGCGCAAATTTCTCTGGATGAAAATCCGCATCCAACTCACGGTTCAGCCGCACCAGCACATTGCGATTGAACGCCGCCGTTACGCCCGCCTTATCGTCATAGGCCGCAGATAGCACGGACTGCTCTTTGACGAGATCGACTCCAAGCAGCAGGCAATCTCCCGGATCGAGCGCCGCCCTTACGCGCTCCAGCAGGAGCAGCGATTCGCCCGGCTCGAAGTTGCCAATACTCGATCCGATGTAGAGCACCAGCCTGCGTTCGGTGGGCAGCGTCGTGTCCAATTCCAGATTGTGCGTGTAATCCTCGACCCGCGGGCAGACCAGTACACCGGGAATCTCTTCCTCAATGCGCATCTGCGCTTCAATCAGCGCGCTCGCAGAAACATCCACCGGCTCGTAGAAGACCGTATCCTGCCGCTCCACCGCGGCGCTCAACAGTAACCGCGTCTTCTCCGCCGAACCCGCTCCCAGTTCCACCAGGCGCAATGCATTCTGTCCGGCAGCCCGGGCGACGATTTCCGATGCACGCTCCTCCAGAATCGCCCTCTCGGTGCGCGTTACATAGTACTCGGGAATGCGCGTGATCTCATCAAACAGCCGCGATCCGGCGGAATCGTAAAACAGCCAGGAAGGCAACCATTTTGGATTGGACAACAACCCCTCGTACACCGATGAGGCGATCTTGTCTGAAATGTGAAAACTTGCTGGGGAAACCGGGGTCGTAGTCATGCCGTTACTAGGATGCTCCTCCACCTATCGGAGTTACTTGTCTGCCAATCGGATTCCGGAAAATTGCCAGCGCGTTTCTGGTTGAAAAAAATTGCGATAGCTCGAGCGAATATGCGCTTTCGGAGTCGCACATGACCCGCCGCGCAGCACCATCTGTCCGCTCATGAATTTTCCGTTATATTCACCCAGCGAGCCTGCCAGGGGCTCGAATCCGGGATAGCCGAGATACGCGCTCGCCGTCCATTCCCAGCAATCGCCCCACATCTGCCTGAGAGCCGCACCCGCATCTGCAGCCGGCGGCGCAGGCCTGAGCGCTCCAGTATCCAGCAGGTTTCCGTCAACCGTCTGCTCTTCGGCGGCAACTTCCCATTCCGTCTCAGTCGGCAGACGCTTGCCGGCCCAGCGGGCATAGGCATCGGCTTCGAAGTAGCTCACGTGGCTAACCGGCGCAGCTTCAGCATCTTCCAGCGGAACCTCGCCGCGCAGCGTAAACAGCTTCCAGCTCTCGCCCTCCTGGTTCCAATAGAGCGGCGCCCGCCAGCCATTCTGTTCGATTGCGTCCCATCCTGCCGAAAGCCACAACTCCGGCTCCCGATAACCGCCGTCCACAATAAACTCGGCGAACTCCCCGTTGCTCACCAGCCGGTCGCCAAGCGCAAACGCCTCTGCAAAAACACGATGCCGCGGCAACTCGTTGTCATAGCAAAATCCAGACCCGGCGAATCCAACCTCTGCCAGTCCACCCGCAAATCCCACAAACCCCAGCCCCAGGTCTCGACTTTGAGACGTCGGTTCCTTTGATCGCCCCCACCCCCGATCCCCTCCCAGATAAGCCGGCCGCAGAGGATTGGTGTAAAAAGCATGCAGAATATCCGTCAGCAGCAACTCCTGATGCTGCTCTTCGTGGTTCGCTCCAAGCTCGATCCGTTTCAGCACCTCTGCTTCAGGGCCCAGCTCGAGTAGTTTTTCAATGCCCTCGTCCACGTGGCTCCGATAGCCGAGTACCTCGTCCAGGCCGGGGCGCGAAAACGAAGAACGCAGCCGTTTCTCCGGGAACTGGGCGAAACTACGGTAATAGCTGTTGAACAACCATGGAAATTCTGGATTAAAAAGTTTGTAGCCCGGCAGAAAGTCCCTGAGAAGAAAGGACTCAAAGAACCAGGCCGTATGCGCCAGGTGCCACTTTGCCGGAGACGCCTCGGCGCACGACTGCACCATCATGTCCTCCGGCGTCAGAGGCTTACACAGGGCCAATGTGCGTTGCCGAACAGTGCGAAAGCGTTCAGCTACTTCCAGTTGCAGTTGCGGGGAAACCGTCGTGCTCATCCTCGACAAACCTCTCTTTCACTGTGTCTTGACGCCAAGCCCAGCGTTCCGGCTCATGTCCCTTTTAATCCGCCTTGCATCGGGGCAACAAACAAGCTTGACGATGCTGTACAAAATGGTGCTCTAATTTGAGGAGACGATGACGTAGGTTTGTCGCCTCGATTCCTTCGTGAGGGGGGAATATGCGCAGGTTCGATAAACGCCCGCTGCCGGCCTTGTCGCTGATGGCAGTCATTGTGTGCCATTCCGGTCTCGTTCTTGCTCAGTCTTCACCGGTCCCTGCCCCCGATGCGACGCAAACACCCGTTGCAACCGATTCCATTCCAAAACCCGCCGCACCCGCAACCACCTCCACCACCGTTCCCAAAACTCCAGCGACGTTCGAACAGGTGGGGGACGCGCTCATGGCTCACCAACGTTATCAGGCGGCCATTGAAGCCTACAAGAAAGCACCGGCCAACGATCCGATTGTGTGGAACAAGCTGGGCATCGCTTACCAGTTGATGTTCAATCTCACCGACGCGATGCACTGTTACAAGACTTCTTACAAACTCAATCCCAAAAACTCGACAGTGCTTAACAATCTCGGTACGGTTTACGATGCCCTGAAGGAATATAACAACGCTGAAAAAATGTACCGCAAGGCACTCAAAATCGATCCCAAATCGGCCCTGATTCTCAAGAACCTCGGCACCAACCTACTCGCCCAGCACAGATTCGCCAAAGGCTGGGCCGAATACCAGGCCGCGCTCAAGGTCGATCCGCTCATCTTCGAAGACAATTCCCGGCCCCGCATCGAAAATCCGGCTTCAATCTCCGACCGCGGCGCCATGAATTTCTACCTGGCCAAGGGATGCGTCCGCGCCGGCATGCCTCTGCGTGCGATCGAATACCTGCGCATGGCCCTCAACGAGGGCTATACCAGTCCCAAAAAGATCATTGCGGACAACGAGTTCGCAATCCTGCACGGCTTGCCCGAATTCGAAGCACTGATGAATTCGCAAACGCAGAAACGGCAATAAGCGCGCCCTCCCCGCAACCGTCTCGCGACGGAACCGTCGTCCACTTGCGCGCGCCGCCCGTCTATCCTCATAGGTACGGGAGATTTATGAAAGCCTGTCGCATTTCCTTGCCGCTTCTCCTTCTGCTCGGCGTTATCAGTCTGGGCGCCGTCGCCCAGGATCCAACCCCCACCCAGGATCCAAGCCAGTCGACAGCGCAGCGCGGCCAGCGTGGGGAACGTGGCGGCTTTGGCGGCGGCATGATGGGCCGGGGCGTCATGGGGACAGTCACCGAAGTCGCCCCCGATCATTTCACCATCAAAACTGATGCCGGCGAGGTCTACACCGTCCACTACAGCGTCAATACCCGCATCATGAAAGGCGGAGGAGGACAGCGCCGCGGCCAGGGCAACCCCAACGAGCCTCCCGCCAACCCGCCAACCACCATCAAGGCCAGCGAAATTAAAGTTGGCGATGCCATTGGCGCCTCCGGCGAAATGGATGCCAATGCCAAATCCGTCGGCGCTGTCGTCATCTTCCAGATCGACCCCGAACGCGCCAAACAGATGCGCGAGATGCAAGCCAACTACGGCAAGACCTGGGTCATGGGCCGCGTAACCGCCATCAACGACGTCAAGGTCACCTTGCAGGGCGGTCCCGACAACGCCACCCACACCTTCGTCGCGGACGAAAACACGACCTTCCGCAAACGCCGCGACCCCGTCACCCTCGCCGACATCCAGGTAGGCGACATGGTCCGCGCCGAAGGCACCATCAAGAACGGCGCTTTCCTCGCCACCGCCGTTTCCGTCATGGGTCCAGCACCCCAGCGAACCGAAGGCTCTGCACCCGCCCCGCAATAGCGGGGTGCCCCATCCTAAACGCGTAGTTTGCGTTTAGGGTGGGAAACCACCAACCTCGGCATCCCTGGGGAAGCCCGGGGGTTCTCCGACTCATCCTCGTGTCAGCCCCCTTCATCCATCTCCTGAGCCCCTCATCCGAATCCCCGCGCACTTCAAACCACCCCTCGCTATCTTCGTCTCCAGAGCAGAAAACGCTCTGGAAAGGACAGCCGCCCGATGGCTCCAACCGACCCACTCGTCCGCGTTGAACAGGTCACGCGCAAATTCCCCCTCGACCACAACGCCGTCACCGCCCTCGACAACGTCAGCCTCCAGATCGACGCCGGCGAATTCCTCGCCATCTCCGGCCCCAGCGGAAGCGGCAAATCGACCCTGCTCAACCTCATCGGCTGCATCGACAAGCCCACCAGCGGCCGCATCCTCATCGCCGGCACCGACACGTCGCGCCTCAGCGCCTCGCAAACCTCGACCCTGCGCCGCGAGAAAATCGGGTTCGTCTTCCAGACTTTCAACCTGATTCCCGTTTTCACCGCCGCCGAAAACGTCGAATACCCCCTCCTTGTCCAAGGAGTCTCCTCCAGCGAACGTCGCCGTCGCGTTGCAGATGCGCTCGAAAATGTCGGCCTCTCTGCCCGCGCCAACCATCGCCCCGATCTGCTCTCTGGCGGAGAGCGCCAGCGCGTAGCCGTGGCCCGCGCCATCGTGCATCGCCCCCGCTTGGTACTGGCCGACGAACCCACCGCCAATCTCGACACCCACAACGCCACCCAGCTCATCGACCTGATGCGCGACCTCAACCGCAGCCTCGGCCTCACCTTCATCTTTTCCACCCACGATCAGCGCCTGCTTGAGCACACGCCGCGCATCGTTCGCCTCACAGACGGCCGCATCAACAGCGATTCACCCACTGAAGGAGCCCCCCATGAGCAAGTTCTTACTGCTTGCATTTCGTAACGTCTTCCGCAACCGCCGCAGGACGCTGATGACTCTGCTTATGGTGGGCGGCGGCGTGGCCGGACTTGCTTCTTGCCGGCGGATACTTCGCCTTCATGACCCGCGGGCTTCGCGAAGACACCATCCGCGCCGGCCTCGGTCACCTGCAGATCTTCACCACCGACCACTTCAAACGCGACGAAGACCAGCGTCCTCGACACCGGAATCGAAAACTGGCGCCAGGTAGCCTGCAACCGTCAGCTCCGCTCCGCACGTGCGCGGCGTCGCACCCCGCATCGAGTTCTACGGCATGGTCTCCAACGGAATCAAGGCCGTCGGATTCATGGGCAGCGCCGTCGATCCCGATGCGGAAAGCAGTCTCGGCTTTTCAAGTCAAGGCTCACGGGCGCAGGCCGGAATCTCTCGGCCAAATCCAGCGGTGACGTCGAGGCGCTAATCGGATCGCGGGACTAGCCAAGTCAATGAATGTCAAAGTTGGCGACGGCCTGACCCTGCTGGCCATGACCTCTGACGGAGCCCTCAACGGCGTCGACGTGCAAATCGTCGGCATCGTCAAAACCGGCATCGCCGAAATGGATGCTCGCTATCTGCGCATCACTTTGCCCGCTGCCCAGCGCCTGCTGCAGAGCGATCGCGTCACCAACCTCGTCGTCGGCCTCGACTCCACCGAAAACACCGACGTGGTCTACACAGAACTTGCCCCGCGCCTCCACGGTCTGCCACAACAAATGACGTTGAAGAAATGGATCGACCTCGCCACCTATTACAACCAGGTGCACACCATGTTCAACGGAATCTTTCTCTTCATGGGCCTCATTGTTTTCCTGATGGTGCTCATGGCCAGCATCAACACGCTCCTCATGGCCATGCTGGAGCGCATTCGCGAAATCGGCACCATGCTTGCCATGGGCACGCCGCGCAGTTGGATCGTGGCCCTGTTCATGCTCGAAGCCACCGTGCTCGGGATGCTCGGAGCCGTGGTGGGCGTCGCTGGCGGCAATCTTCTCGGCTGGCTTCTCAACACCGCGGGCCTGCACATGCCGCCACCTCCCGGATACACCGTCAACATTCCATTCCGCGTCCTCCACGTGCCCGCGTTGATGATCGGCTCCTCCATCATGGTCATCATCTCGCTCGCGCTTGCATCCATCCTGCCCGCGATCCGCGCATCGCGCCTGCAAATTGCGGAGGCCCTCGCCCATGTCTAAACCAAAGATCTTCGTCACGTTATATGTACCGTGGCCCGACTTCAGGTGGTGTATCTGTTTTGAAAGGGCACGGCTTCAGCCGTGCCGAAAACCGAGTTTATGAGAACAGGGCTTCAGCCCCTGACGGACGTTTCGAACCACGCCATTCTCATTGTTCGCGAATTTCCAAAATCAACTGGCTGCTCCGCTCTCTCCTGCTCGCTGTCACCATCGCATTCCTCATCGCGTGGGCCGCAATCGGCCACGCCGCAACTCCCGACGCCGCAGGCCCTGCTCAAGCGCTCCGACACCTACCGCAACGGCTGGCCCGCCTACGTCCTGCGCGTCAAGATCACCAACTTCGAATCCGGCAAGTCCGACGAAGAATCGCTCTACGAAGTCTCGCAAAAAGGCACGGACAAGACCTACGTCGAATTCATGAGTCCCCGCGACAAGGGCCGTCACCTGCTGATGCTCGGCGACGACATGTGGATCTACCTTCCCGATACCAGCCGTCCCGTGCGCATCACGCCTCTCGAACGCCTCTCCGGCGACGCCTCCAACGGCGACGTCGCCCGCACCAACTACGCCATCGACTACACCGCCGCCTACGTTCGCGACGAAAAAGTCGGCAGCGAAAACTGCTACGTCCTCGACCTCACCGCCCGGCGCAAAGGCGCAACCTACCAGCGCATTCTCTACTGGATCCGGACTGAAGATGCACGCCCCGTTCGCGCCGAGTTTTACCTGACCTCCGGCAAGCACATCAAATCCGCCACCTTCGATGAGTACGCGCCCTCAGACGGCAAGATGCTCCTCAAGCAGCCTCACCCTCTATGACGAAATTCGCCACAACTCGCACAGCGTTCTCGAGTATTCCAACGCCGCGCCCCGCAATCTTCCCGACAAGCTCTTCTACCAGGGCCGCTCGGATAGGTTTTAGTTTCCCGCTGCAGCAAATTGAAGTTCACAACAAAGGCGCGGTGTCATTCTCTCGCTGCAGGAAGGTTAAGTTCGCAAACCAAAATCCCGGTGTCATTCTGAGCGAACGGGGCCCCGAACGTACCAGGGGCCCCAAAGAGCGATCGAGCTCTTTGGGGTAGGTTCGGGGGTGGTAAGCGAAGAATCTGCTTTTTGGGCTTTTAACAGGAGTCGCAAATGAAAATTTATCTCTTGATCACGCTCTGTCTCCTCATTTCCATCGGCCAGTGCTCGTCCGCACAAACGCCGAAGACCGGCAAACTAACCATCAAGATCACAAATATTCGCAATACCGAAGGCAACATCCGCGTCGCTCTTCGCACCGACGAAAACACCATCGTCGCTTCGAAAATCGTCGAGATTGATCCGAAAACCCTCACCGCCGAAGCCGTATTCGACAACCTGCCACGAAGGCACGTACGGCGTCGCGGTCATTCACGACGAGAACAAGAACGGAAAGCTGGATTTCAACGACACGGGTGTGCCGACGGAGGGTTATGGACATTCGAACAATCCCGAAAAACGCCCCGGCCCACCCAACTTCGACGAAACAAAATTCGCCTTCGCCGCGCCTGGCTCCAGCCTCGAGATTGCGCTCATCTACTGGTAGAGATTTCAAGGCCGCAAACCATGAATGTTCGATTGCTCATCCCGACTCTGTTTCTGGCCACCGCCTGGTTCTGTGCATCTGCGCAGGATCCGCCGTCCGCCGAAGAGAACTCCGTAAGCACGCGCTACTCCCTCGCCGTCATTGACGACGCCACCTTCTATAGCGGCCAGCCGGCATCTCAGCCCGCAATCCTCAACCAGGTCCTCGTCGAACCCACCTTCGACATCCGCTATCAAAGCCGCCTCACCTTCTCCACCAGCCTCATCGGTCTCTCCACCACATACACAGACACCACCTCGACTGTTCACGTGAAGGAAACCTACGCCGGACTCTCCGCCGGCGATTTCGATTTCACCGCTGGGCCGCAAGATGGTTCGCTGGGGCACTGGATACGCCTTCACCGCCGCCGGCGTCCTCGATCCCCCGCGCGATCCCACCAACCCCACCGACCGTCTCAATGTGAATCAGGGCCGCGACATGATTAAGGCGGACTACGTACGCGGCCCGCATGCACTCACCCTCGCCTGGTCAACCGCGGCGCTCGCGCCCGCCCACTCCACACTGCGCGACACCACCGCGTTCCGGTATAACGTTCTGGTGCGCGGATTCGACACTTCCCTCATCGCCGGCAACGATCGCGGCGGAGACTCCTTTGGAGCGCTCACCTTCACGCGCGTCCTCGGACAGGCGTGGGAAGTCCACGGCGAAGCCGTATGGCGCGAGCAGGCCGCCGTCCTCATTGGCGCCAAATGCACACTGCAGTCCGGCGTCACCTTCATCGGCGAGTTCTACACTCCGCCCAATACGTCGTACTTTCGCGACATGTCCGTGTCGCCGCTCGCCGGCCGCCAGCACTACGCCTTCTTCAACGTTGGCAAAACGCGCCTGCGCCAATTGCCCGGCTGGAAAGAGTGGGACGTCTCCGGTTCTGTCGTCGCCAATCTCGACGATCGCAGCTTCGTCGGCGTCGTCGACGTGAGCCGCTGGTTTGGCAATCATTTCTCTTCCTACGTGCACTTCGAAGTTCCCACGGGCAGCAAAACCTCCGACTTCGGCGCAACACCCTACAGCACCGCTACCTCCGCCGGAGTGCGCTTCCACCTATGATTCCCGCGCGAAATCCATCCATCGCCGACTCCGACGATCAATCGAACAAGACCCTCCGCGCATTCAAGGCCTTCTGCAGAGAGATCTGGATCGTCCCCGCCATCGCGGTCGTCATAACAATTCTCATCCTCGTGATTGAGCACACGCAACTCTCTCACATCGGCACCAATTCCTGGGATCTTTCATTTATGCCATGCTCATTGGCTTCCCTACCGCGCTGTCTCTCAACTGGATTGGTTTTCGATACACCGAACGCTTTCCCCGGCTCGTCTTTGTGATTTACATCGCGCTCCTAACCACGACTGCCACATGCGGGTGCTTGGTTGGCGGACTGATACTTGAACTTATCGGCATCACTCCATCCGGATTTTATTGGCGCGAAGTCCAGTCGTCCTGGCCAACCTGCCTGGTCATTACGCTCATCTTCGGCCTCAGCATCACATCGTTTGAAACCTTGCGCCACCGCCTGCAGGACGCGACTCTCGAGTTGCGCACCCGCCAGGTCGAGCAGGAACGCGCCAACAAACTTCTCGTCGAAGCGCGTCTCTCGTCGCTCGAATCGCGCATCCATCCGCATTTTCTCTTCAATACGCTCAACTCCATCGCATCACTCATTCCCAGCGATCCCAAGCGCGCTGAAGACACCGTCGGCAAACTCGCATCGCTGCTCCGCTTTTCCATGAGCGCGAATCAATCCAGCCTCGTCCCGCTCGCACAGGAATTGAAGATCGTGCGCGACTACCTCGAAATCGAATCCACGCGCTTCGGCCAGCGCCTGCGCTATGAAATCGCCGTTCCCGATGCGCTCGGCGACATCAAGGTTCCGCCGCTCGCCCTGCAAACCCTGGTCGAAAACAGCGTGAAGCATGTCGTTGCCCAGCGCACCCAACCCGCTCTCATCACAATTAGCGGCGCGCAGAACGATGGCCAACTTCTCCTCACCGTCATCCGATGACGGCCCTGGATTCTCACTCGCCGACATCGCTCCCGATCACGGCCTGGGCAATCTTGTCGGCCGCCTCGAGCTTCTCTTCGGCGAGGCTGCCCACTTGAACGTGAAGCCGAATCGATGAGAGGACCAGTCGTCTCCATCGCTCTTCCCGCCGGAGAGATCCAATGACGGCGGAAACGGCTTCGCTGCGCGCCTACCTCGTCGATGACGAATCGCTCGCCATCGAACGACTGCAGCGCATGCTCGTCAGCCTTTCCTGAGATCGAGATCGCCGGCACAGCAACCGACCCTGCTGCCGCAGTTGCGGCGCTCAACGATTCGACCACGCAACCAATCGACGTGCTCTTCCTCGACATCCAGATGCCCGGCATCAACGGATTCGAACTGCTCTCGCGCCTGCACGTCCAGCCCTTCGTCATCTTCACGACGGCCTATGACCAGCATGCACTTCGCGCCTTCGAAACCAACGCCATCGACTACCTGCTCAAGCCCATCGAACCCGAGCAACTGGAACGCGCGCTTCACAAACTCGGCCGCCTCCGCCCCATCGTCAAGCCCGACTGGCAGCAGAATCCCGCGCTGCCGGAACTACTGAAAGAGCTGACCGCTTCTCTTCGCGAAGGCCACGCCCCCTATCCCAACCGCATCGCTTCCCGCGTCGGCGAACGCATCTCGTTTCTCCCGCTCGACGACGTCACGCACTTCATCGCCCAGGACAAGCTCACCTTCGCCGTTGTCGGTGGCCGCCGCCATTGCGTCGACCAGACCATCGCCGATCTCGAGCACCGTCTCGATCCCGCAAAATTCCTTCGCATCCACCGATCCGCATTAGTCAATGTCGACTGGATTCACGAGGTCAATTCCTGGTTCGCCGGCAAAGTCGTCCTCACGCTCAAAGACACCCAGCATACGCAGCTCACCGTCGCCCGCGACCGCGTCCGCACATTAAAGGAGCGTCTCGGAATCTAGTGTCTGTTCGGAGGGAGCGTGAGGCTTAAGCCTAACCAAAAAACCCGCAAAGAATCTGTGGGCTTCTAGCCCGGCCTCTTGCGCCGGCTGTTTAACCTGCTGCAGTCGATTGGTCAGAACTCCGCAAAGAAGCTTGAACGGAAAGGTCCCCAGTTTTGAAAACGACACGAATTTCAGTTGTGCCGAAAGGGGCTCAGCCGCCCATAAACATCCCGCCATTCACATCCAGCACGTGCCCCGTAATATATGCAGCCGCATCCGACGCCAGAAACACTACCGGCTGCGCAATCTCCAAATCCGTTCCCGCCCGTCCCAGCGGAATCTGCTCGATCATCTTCTCGCGCAGCTTCTCCCCCAGCACCGTCGTCATCGGCGTCTCGATATAACCCGGCGCCACCGCATTCACCGTGATCCCGCGCGACGCCACCTCGCGCGCCAGCGATCGCGTAAACCCGATCAGTCCCGCCTTCGACGCCGCGTAATTCACCTGGCCCTCCTGCCCGGTCCGGCCCACCACGCTCGTGATGTTGATGATCCGGCCCCAGCGGTTCTTCATCATCTGCCGCAACAGCGCCTGCGTCAGCAGAAACGCGCCAGTCAAATTCGTGCTCAGCACATCATCCCAGTCCGCGCGCTTCATCCGCATCATCAGGTCGTCGCGCGTAATGCCCGCGTTGTTCACCAGGATCTCCACCTTGCCGAATCGATCGACCACCGCCTTCGCGCCATTCTTGATCGACTCTTCGCTGGCCACGTCAAGTGCAAATGCCGCGGCCTGTCCGCCCGCCGCCGCAATCTCCGCCGCCACCTCTGCCAGCTTCGCCTCGTTGCGCGCCGCCAGCGCCACCGTGGCTCCCGCCTTCGCCAACTCCAGCGCACATGCTCGCCCAATCCCCTGCGACGCCCCCGTCACCAGCGCAACTCTTCCCGTCAAATCCGCCATCGTCCTTCACCTTCAGCGCCGCTCTAACCTCAATCGCTCCGCGCATTTCCCAGGCCAATTATAGGCAAAATCCCCCACGACACGGTTTTACGACCGGTTCATGCCGACCATGTTTTCATGGTTGCAGGTAATCGGGGATTTGTTCAGGTCGCTTGCGATAGGTGAGATCGTGATCAGCCCGTCGGCATGGCTTGTACCGGAATACGTTCCCTCCGGCGCGCCGGCTCCGCCAACTCCGCCGGCCACACGTACACTGCAAACCGACGCGAATAGTGCAGCACCGGCTCGTGATCCGTAATCTGGATTCCGAGGGCAGCTGGAAGATCGTTCCGCTCGATTTCAGCCTCGGCATCTTCCAGCGGCGAAGCCACCGCGTGAATATTCGCCCGCACTGCAAGCCCAGCATGATTCCGCGTAAACAGGCAGTAGCGCTCCGTAAAAAAATGTTCAAGCGATCCGCTGCGAATCTCTGCCAGCCTCCGCGTCGGGCCCAGCCCCCGGTAGCGCGCATTGAAAATTACCGGGCTGGCGACAAATCGTCTGCGGCTGTAAAACGAGAATTCGCGTTCAGTCCGCTGACTCAGCCTCATCTCCGCCCAGTTGCAGGGCTGGCGGAAAATCAGCCGCACCGCCGCCGTCGCCAGCAGGCTGCCGATATCCACTGAGAGGTTGTAGATGCCCGGCGTATTGGTGTGCTGGTCGTGCACGTAGGTGCGAAAGTGCACTTCGGGAAAGCTCCGGGTTCCAGGAACGGAAGGCACCCCGCGGAAGTTGAAGCGATCCATCCACAGCGGCACAATGCCGATCCACGCCGAGCCCTGAAACGTATCCGGCTGCAATCCCTCAGGCAAAAACGGCGAAACTGTCGCTGCGGGCACACGCCAATGCGCAAAAAGAAGATCGTTCCAGCGCTGAGACAGCATCCAGCGTCCGGTTGGCAATGGCCGGGGCCTTTGCGATGTCCGCAATTTGAACTCCCGCATTCTGCCGTGCGCTCCCGCTCTTTAGCTTTGACGTTTTTCTCGTTCCAAGGGATTCACAGCCCGGCCTTACCTGATGCCGTATTCTGGTCGCGAGCCCTCGTCCATGTCCAGTCAATCTTTGTCCCGTGAATCTTACTCGCCCGCTGGCGCACATAACCAGACTGATGTCTATGCAGTTCACGGAGCCGATCCCGAAGTCCTGGCCTACGCCATGGCCAAGTATTCGCGCTCCTCGCTCTCCATGCGCGAATCCCTCACCGAAATCAGCGCCCAGCGTGCCGAGCAATTTCTCAATACATTCTATTTCCAATACGGCCACCGTTCCATCGCCGACCTGGCCCACATTGCCTTCGCCGTCGAGCGCCTGAGCCTGCTGGCCGCCATCGTTCTGGTGGACGAACAGCGCTGGGACGGCCAGGAACGCTCCACTCGCTATCAGAACTTCCAGAAATCCGGCTGGTACTTTCCCGACTTCGGTACCGATGCCGGCTCCGCCAAACTCTACGCCGACACCGTCGAAAATCTCTTCGCGACCTACCAGCGCACCACCGCCGCCGTCCACGAAGCCCTGCGCCAGCGCGTCAAGTGCCCCGAGGCCATGAAGCCCGAAGCCTACGACCGCACCCTCAAGGCCCGCGCCTTCGACGTTGCCCGCTACCTGCTTCCCCTCGCCACCAATACCTCCCTCGGCCAGATCGTCAATGCGCGCACGCTCGAAACCCAGGTGTCCCGCCTGCTCTCGCATCCCATCGCCGAAGTGCGCGACCTGGGGGCAAAACTCCGCGAAGCCGCCACCGGCCCCGCCTGGAACGTCAACGCCCGCGCCGCAGCCTCCTTCGTCGACGAACTCAGAGCGGCAGAAGTCTTGTATCAGGGCACGACTTCAGTCGTGCCGCAAGTTGCCAAAAATGAGGAGGGGGCTTTAGCCCCTGAGGGAACCCTCGCCGCCGAAGCCGCCAACCTCCTCACCCGCGAAGTCCGCACCGCGCCCACCCTCGTCAAATACGCCGAACCAAATCAGTACCTCATCCAGACACGCACCGAGCTCGAAAAAGCATCCGCGGAAATCCTTCAAGGCACCCCGCCCGCACCATCCCCCGTGGTCGATCTCGTCGAACGCACCGAATCCCTCGAAGTCGAGCTCGCCGCCACCCTGATCTACTGGGCCAGCCATCATCCTTACCGTCAGGTGCGCGACATAGTCGCAGGCTTCCCCGGTTCGCGTGTTTCAGAAATCATCGAGCTGGGGCTGAGACACCGCGGCAAGCACGACGAAGCCCTTCGCGTCTTCCACGCCGGGGCCGCCCTCCGCTTCGATATCCTCATGGACATCGGCGGCTTCCGCGACATGCACCGCCACCGCCGCGTCACCCAGATCCAGCAGGGATTCACCGCCATCCACGGCTACGAAACGCCCCACTCCGGTGACGCCGCCGGACTCGAAGAAGCCGGCGTTCTTGGCGAATATCAATCCGCGATCGAATCCGCCCATGCCGCCAGCGCCAAAATCGCCGCCGGCTCCGCACCCGAAGCCGCAGCGTCAGCACTCTACCTGCTGCCGCTTGCCACCCGCGTACGCTGTCTGTTCAAAATGGATTTCGCCGAAGCCCAATACATCAGCGAACTACGCTCCGCTCCCGCCGGCCACTTCAGCTATCGCCGCGTCGCCTGGGAAATGTATCTGGCCCTCGAGCGCCAGCATCCCTCGCTCGCGAAATACATCCGCGCCACCGACTTCACCCAGCCCATCGACCTTCTCCAGCGCTAGCGCGACAAGTTCCGATGCTGATCGGGCAGCGCACGAATGCGAATGTGCGCGAAACGCGAACCCTCACCTTCGATCCCTAACCACGATACTCTATTTATCAATTCAGAAATACGCGCTGATTCACGCGATCGAGCGAGAACGTCGGTATCTCAATATCAAAATGCTCACCGCTCTCACTCTCCATCTGGTAAGCCCCGCCCATCATCCCCGACGGCGTGTCGAGAGGCGCGCCACTTGTATATTCGAAGCTCTCTCCCGGCTTGAGGACCGGCTGCTCCCCGACAACACCTGGTCCTTTGACCTCGGTCAATTCCCCACGCGCATTCGAGATCATCCAGTGCCGGCTCAACAGGCGCACCGTTTCCCTTCCCTGATTCTCGATGACCACCCGATAGGCCCAGAAATACTGCGAACTGTCCGGCGATGATCTCGCCTCAAGGTAAGTTGGCTCAACGCTCACTGCTATTCCTCGAGTGTTTGCCATATAGGGCGTCCGACTTGTCATTGAGAAAGTTTAGATCAAACTCCTGGGCTGAGCCAGTCCACCGGGCTCACCCTGCCAAGATCTCGCCTATTGCGCCTCCGTTTTCACCCCCAGTTGCTTCGAAAGAAAACGAACCGTCGCCTCATCCGCGTGCAACCAGTTAGTCCATCGCAGAAAGCCATGGATCTCATTGGGAATTACGAGTTCCTCGAAAGGCGTCTTCTGCTGCCGCAGACGATGCGCCAGCTCTACGGTCTGATCGAACGGCACATTCCGGTCGTCATCCCCCTGAATCAGCAGTACCGGTGATTTCCACTTCGCGATATCCGCATCCGGCGAAGCAGCAAACGCCGTTGCGGCCGCCTCTTTCCACGAAGCATCCGCTTCGTACCAGTGTTCAGGGAATGCACCATCCTTGCTCAGCGCCGGCACCCAATTCGAAAGCCCATGAAAATCCACGCCTGCCTTGAACACATCGGAATTGCGAGCCAGCGCCAGTCCCGTCAAATATCCGCCATAGGATCCGCCCCAAATGCCGATGCGGCTCCCGTCCACGCCCGCGACCTTCTGCAGAAACTGCGCCCCTGCCAGCACATCCTTGTACTCCGCCGCACCCGCTGGCCCCGCATGCGCAGGATGCTGGAACGCTCGCCCGTATCCGATCCCCAGCCGGTAATTCACCGAAAGCACGGTGAAGCCATGCGTAGCCATGTATTCGTTCACCGCATATGCGTTGCTGTAGTAGTCCATGTAGTGCCAGCCCAGCAGCATCTGCCGCGGTGGTCCACCATGCACAAAGATCACGCCCGGTTGCCGCGCGCTCGCGCCTGCCTCGCGAAACAGCTGTCCCTGGATCGTGAGACCGTCCGGAGACTTGAAGCTGACCAGCTTCGGAACCACAAGCGCCTCCGCCGGGTAGTCCTTCGTACCGCCCGTATCGAGTACATGGCCATCTCCCGCTCGCGCCAGAACAGCAACCGACGCGGGCCGACGTGCGTCTGCAGTGATGTAAGCGGCCTTCCCATCCGCGAGCGCAACCGGCGCCCACTCAAGACTCTCGCCACTGGTCAGCGCCTCCGGAGCCGCACCATCCATGCGCACACGAAACAGATGCCGCCGATCGTCATCGCCTGCAGTGCTCCCTGCATTCGCGCTGTAGACAATCGCGGTACGGTCGGGGCTCATCGCCACGTTCTCCACCATGAAGCGACCGGGCGTCAGCAGCTTCGCATCGCCGCCCTTTACGCCCACTGCGTAGAGGTGCGGCCAATTGTCCGTCTCCGCCAGAAACACCAATTTGTCATCCGCCATCCAGAACAGCGGTTCATCTTCGCCAAGGTCCGGCAGTGAACCAGCCAGAGTGTCCGGCGAACTCCAAACCTGCCGCCCTTCGCCCGTCGCGACATCGGCTATCCAAAAGGCGAACGGATGCGGCGTCTGCACAAGAAAGTTTTCCGGTGCGTCTCCGCGACTGGGCTGTCGCAGGAAAGCGATCGAACGATCATCAGGCGACCAGATCGGCTGCTTATCAAAGTTGGTCGACGGAGCCAGGTACACCAGCGGCTGCGCAGGCGACGTAAAGATGCCAATAAGGCTGTGATCGTCCCTCCCCGACACAAACGCCAGCCGCGTCCCATCCTTTGACCACACCGGCGCGCCATCTTTTCCGCGATCGAAGAAAAGCCGCTTCCCCTCCGCCGCCTTTCCCTTTTCCCGCGCCAGCGGCACACTCCAGATTTGTCCATCCTTCACATACGCCACTTGTCCCGTAGAAGAAAGAGCGGGGCTGTCGCCCTCGGCGATTTGCACCGGTGCGCTCTGAGAGCCCTCTGTCGCGATCGACCAGATCGTAATCTTGGGCTCAGTCGCATTCCCCTCCGGATCGGGTGCCAGGTTACCCGCGGCGGGCCAGTTCTCGTCATGATCTCCGCCGCGCACATACACCAGTTGCGATCCATCCGCCGAAAAGTTGAGCTGCGTCAGTTCCTGCCCATCGTCCTTTGTGTAGTGCGTGAGCTGGCGTGGCGCACTATCCGTCGCAAGAGCGAACCAGATGTTGCGCAAACCGCGCACGTTTTCGACCCAGGCAATCCGGTCTCCCTTTTCTGACGCGGCAAGCCCGCTCACAAAGGAGTAGCCAAGCACCTGCTCCATGCTCGGTGCCGGAGCAGCAAATGCCGGTTGATAGCAAGCGCCACATGCGACCATCGCGGCGACAATGACAACCTGAAACGCAAAGCAACGGGAAACTGGAAGGCATCTCATACCAGTAACCTATAGCGAGATCCACGATTCGCCGCATCCGCCGTCCTTCACTCCGCGCGAAGGATTTCGGTGGGGTCTGTGCGCAGCGCGCGAAGCACGGCAGGGAATGTGGCAACGAGCGCCGTGAGCAGCAATGGCACACGCCGGCAGCGCGATCATATCCGCGTCAGTTGCTTTCACCTGGTAGAAAAGCGACTCGACAGAACGTGCCGCGCCGAATCCGAGCGCGATGCCCGCGCACGCCTCCGAGCGCAATCATCAGGAAGACATCGAGAGTCACAATGCGCACGATGCCCGCGCGCGTCGAGCCAATCGCCATGCGGATACCGATCTCGCGGCGACGCTGGAGCACGGAGTAGTTGAGTACAGCGTAAAGTCCGATGCCGGCCAGAAGCAGTGCGACGGCGGCAAAGAAGGCGGCGAGCATAGCGATCAGGCGCTCACGAATGGTCTGGTCGCGGAACAAATCGAGCTCCGTCGTGACGTTCGAGACGCGAAGTCCATTGTTGCGCTGCGCGATGAGCTGGCGGAGGGAGTTGGCGAGGGCGAGCGGGTTCTGGGCGTCGGTGTGAACGACAAAGGTCGCGAAGCCTTCGACCGTGGGGGCGGATTTGCCGTCGATTCCTGCGAAGGGGACGTAGAAGACAGCGCGATTGGGCTCGCGCACGTCGTGGTCAGGGACGTCGGGGGTGACGCCGACGATCTTGTTGAGGGGTCGATTCGCGCCGCGCGAAAAGGTGCGGCCGATGGCGTCAGATGTATGGCCGACGCCGGGGAAGAAGGTCTTGACGAACGTTTCGTTGACGATGGCGACTCCCGGCGAGTTGTCTTCCGGGCGAAAGTCGCGACCGGCCACCAGGGGGATCTTCATCGTCGAGAGCCAGCCCGGGGAAACGTTCAGGAAAAAGGCGGGAGTCGGACTGGGTGGCGCGCCGTTGATGGAGATGTCGCTGTTGATTTTGATGCGTCCAAGAAGCGGCCAGCCCGAGATGGCGACCGAGTCGACGCCGGGAGCCGCACGGAGCGCCTCCGCAGTTTGATTCCACACGACGGGAAGCTGGCCTTTGCCGGCAACGGTTTGGAGCAGGAGCAGACGGTCGGTGGAGAATCCGAGGGGGCGGTTCTCGAGGCGCTGGAAGGAAGTGACAAAGAGCGAAGACAGAAAGAGGACGAGGCAGCAGAAAGCGACCTGAAGACCGATAGCTCCGCGCATCAGACGGCGTGGCGAGTGCGGATCTTCACCACCTTTGAGGGCAGCGACGGGCCGGACAGCAGAGGCACGGAGAGCCGGAAGCAAACCAAGCAATAGCACGACGAGGATCAATGAGCGCGAAGCCAAAGAGAAGTACACGCCAGTCGGCAGGAAGCGCGAGGCGCGCCGGGTTGTCGGGCGGATTGACGAGGCTGAGCACAAAGGGCGCCGACCACGCCGCAAAGAATGCGCCAAGGACGGAAGCCAGGAGAGCGAGCAGCGCGCTCTGGCACAGGATGAGCTGGACAAGGCGTCGACGGCCCGCGCCGATCGAGATGCGGAGAGCCATCTCATGGGCGCGGGCGGCAGCCTGCGCGGTCATCATGTTGGCGACGTTGACGCAGGCGATGAGCAAAACGAGACCGACCAGAAGACCAAGGATGCCGAGCAATCGGCGATAGTCCTTCTGGAGATCGGAGATGCCGGCACCGGCGGGATTGAAGACCAGCGTCCGATTGAGAAAGCGGTCGACATCCACCCGGGTCATGCCGCGGAGGCACTCGGAGCATTCCGCTTCGAGGGCGCGACTGACTGCCGCGAGGTGCTGGCGAGTTTTGAGCGGCTCGAGGGCGGTGGCCGGATTGACGCCGGGCTTCAGCATTAGAAAGATGAGGTGCCAGGTAATGTCGTCCTGGTTGGCGAACCTGTTCATGCTGACGGGGAGAAAGATGTCAGTGACCGTTCCCTTTTCGGTTCCAGTGAAATGCATGGGGCCGACGCCGATGATTTCGAAGGTCTGGTCGCCGATGTGGATGCGAGTGGCCAAGGACGTGCGGATCCCGACCGAAGCGGTGATTCCAATAGTCCCAGGAGAGGACCGCATAGGGACTTTCACCGGGGCCGCGGTCATCGGCGGGTGTAAGCAGGCGGCCGAGCGCCGGCTCAAGGCCGAAGAGAGGGAACATGTTGCCGGAGACATAGGCGACGTGGGCCTTCTCCATGTCGTCATCCGGACCTAGCCTGCCCAGGTGATGTCCGCGCGGTCGCTGTCGCTGATGGCGATGAGGTCGGCCTGGTCCTTAGACGGCATCGCGCATGACCTTGAACGCCGGCGTGGCCCAGTGTCCGTCCTCGGCAGGCTTGCCGTATAAGCCGATCATCTTGCGGGAGAGGACGTAGAGCCTGCTGGAACCGGAGATAGGCAGCGGGCGCCAGAGCAGGGCGTCGATAAGACGGAAAGCGGCGACACACGACCCAATGCCGAGGGCGAGCGAAAGCACAGCCGCCGCGGACGTCGATCCTGTTGCGCCAGAGCTGCCGCCAGCCGAAACTTCGTATCGGCGAAGAGAGACTCAAGCCATCCTGCAACGCGAATGCTGTGGCTCGCCTCGCGCTGGCGCATGATCGAACCGAAGGTGCGCCGTGCTTCGTCGGGGTCGCGTCCCGAGGCAATGGCTTCATCCATGTGGGACTGCAACTCTTCCTCGATCTCGCGATTCAAGCGCTCGCCGCGCACGGCATTAGAGATACGCGACCACAACGACATCTCATGCCTCCCGGAGAACTCGATTGATGGCCAGGCTGACGGACTGCCAGCGCGATTCTTCTGCGCCCAGTTGCTTCTTGCCCTCGGCGGTCAGTTCGTAGATCCGGGCGCGGCGACCGGTGTCTTTCTTGACCCATTCCGCGCGAATCCAGCCCGCTTCCTCCATCCGATACAGAGCAGGGTAGAGCGAGCCCTCCTCTGCGCGCAGCACTTCGCCGGACGTATCGGCGATGGCAGCCATGATGGCGTAGCCGTGAAGCCGCGGGCGCCGCGACAAAATCTTCAGCACGAGCAAATCGAGGGAACCTTGCAGCGCATCGGTCTTGGCCATATTCAGATGTCTTTATATAGATGTCTTAGTATGATGTCAAGACACTCGATGGTGCCCCAGAAGTGGTTCCCGCGATCTGCAAGAAGAGCGGGTGCCCGATGTCTCGATTCTGAGACGTGGGAAAGCACGAACCTCATCCAGTCTCTGCCAAGCCGCGTGCGAAGATTATCCCTTTGACACAAGGTAGGATATGAACCCATACTGGTTTACATGGCCCGTGTTGCGTTGGTGCTGTTGCGTTGGCGCGTTAAAGCAGATGCACTCCTTTCCCGTTTTTTCGGGTGGATTGCAGTCTCTTTGTGGCCGGTCGCATATTTCGTTCCTCAGCACCTCATTAACATTCATCACCATGTTCCCGTGGGCACCTACATCGCCGTTATGGGTGGATTGGCGGCCGCTGTGGCGCTAAGGAAAGATCCATCTCTTTGGGAAAAATCGGCGTGGATTGTTCTAATCACGTTCGTGATGGTTGCTGAGATTAGAAATCTTTATATCGCCGACGCGGAGCAGCAGGGCATCTTTGGTGGAATCCAATCAGGATTGAACGAAACCAAGAGCGGATTGGACTCCACTGTGAATGGCTTATCGAATGCCGCCAATGCGCTGGGAACAATATCCGGCGACATTCATAAAGCGTCCGAGGAAAACCAAAGGCACTCCAAACAAACCCTATCCGCCCTCAATGATTCGCACGAACAGGACGAAAGAGAATTTGCGGGAATAATCGACCAAGAAAAGGAAGTGCTTAAATCACAGCAGGAAATATCAGAGCAATTTGCTGGGCGTTTGGTTCCTGGAGATACACCAACTCCTGCAAATGCTTGCGATCACCTAATGCAAGATCCGCGCACGCCAATCCTCCCCAACACTACGACTCTTTTGTACCCAGAAGATAGCGCAGCACTGACTGACAGGCTGCCGTCTTCAATCATAGAAATAGGCAAGACTCCTGTCGTGGCTTTCGATCAAAAGCCACATAGCCCTGAAATCTATATATCGGTTGACTTTAGAGATGTGAAAAACCGAATTCTCGTCCGCGTAAACAAGAACGGAATGGTCGATAGAACGCCTGAATTGTCAGTGCTCCGGCCGGACAAAAGTACCCTATTGATCGAGGATGGTTTTGGCCAAGAATTCTTTCGTGCCGAATTTCTCAATCCTCATGCTTTTCAGATATCTGGGAGGATCGTGTACTGCGGAAAATCCATAGAAATAAAGAATCTATCTCCGTTTAATAAGGGCTCTTGCACAGCCTATGTGAGCGGAAGTGCTCTAGCGATTGCTGGGATGACATGTCCTACGCAGCCGTGAGTTTTTTGTATTCCAACACGGGCGCTTCGATCAGCTTCATCAAGGTATCGCGAAAGAGATACGGATTGGCCCGATTGTTAAACCGGAACGTCATTTCATCAAGGTAGGCAGGAAGATGTTTTGCAGAGACCTTATGCCACGAACCAATGATGCCGCGTTTCAAGAGAGAGAACGCGGACTCGATGCCGTTCGTCGTAATGTCGCCATCAACGTAAACGCCGTCATGATGGTTCACTGTGAGGTGGCAAGTGTCCTGCATTCCCGCTTGCACAATCGCGGGAGGATACGCGGGCCATTCTTCCGTCATGATGACGTGAACGTCTTCGCGAAATGTTCTCCTTGATGTACTTCGCCAGCGTTCCCGACTTCACATCCTCAGCCTTAAAGAACCGAAGATCGCCGTTGCGCTGCTTGATGCCAACCACAATGGTCTTTGTTGTTATTCCGCGTCTTCCAGTGACGGCCCTTTGTCTTTCCGCCCACCAACGTCTCATCCATCTCCACAATGCCGTCCAGCGGCTCAGGGTTGACCTCCTTCATCGCAGCACGAACGCGATGGCAGAGATACCACGCCGTCTTGTAGGACGTTCCCAGAGTCCTCTTGAGTTGATTGGCGCTCATTCCCTTCTTGGACTCGCAAAGCAGGTAGACACAGAGGAACCACTTCCACAGAGGCAAGTGGGAATCGTTAAAGATCGTGCCAGCGGTCACAGAGAACTGATAGCGGCAGTTGTCGCAGTCAAATTGATTGCGCTTCACGATCTTCGAAATCTTGTCGGATTTGCAACGAGGGCACATAATCACGTCGGGCCAGCGCAGCGCCTCAAGGTATTCGCGGCACTTGCTTTCGCTACCGAACTGTTCAATCAGAGTGACCAGATTAACGGAGTTTTTCATGCCTAAACCCTCCACCTCGTTCAAACATCCTCGCCACATGACTACCGAGGAAGCTGTTAACCATCTCTTTCACCCTGACGTGGTGGAACACATTAAGAAAGAGAAAGATGCAGCTAAACCAAAGCCAAAGAAGCAACCAAAAAAGAAAGAATAACGGAGTTTTTGCCTTGCGTCAAGTATATAATCTTCCCGCGTGCAATTCGGCTGTCAAGCACCGGTTCCCGATCCTCGCCACCCAACCCGCTCAAAACAAACGGCAAAAAAATCTCGAAACTTTGCAGGTTATTTCGCCGATTCGCCTAGCATGAGTCTATGCAACAGACCTCAACCCAATGCGTCCCTTTCAATTCCGCCTGTTTAGTTTCTGAAAGTGCAATCCAGGCTGTGAAACCGTGAAACTGCGAGACAGGCACGCCGCGATTTCGCGACATCGTCCCGTAAATCCTTTGCCGAGAGGAATCTGCAGCGAAGTCCAATCCTAAGAGTATTTTGGCGCTGGACCCATACTGTAAACAGATGAAAGTAGATAATTTATGCAAAGAGACGGGATAAATAGGGGGTACCGGTCCAGACGCAGCCTTCATCGGCCTGACCGTGTCTCTGGCTTTTTGATCCCGCTTGCCAGGCATCAGCCACCCTGTACCTTGGTCGCGCGATCCTTCGCGAACGTCACCGTCCACTTCTTTCCGTCAGCATCGTAGGTGACGGTGCGGTTTCCCTCGGTCTTCGGATCGTCGGTCTGAACCTTCTGCCCCAGGGCCAGCCGCGTCTGCAATTCATTCATGCCCGGCTTTGCCTGGTGCGCATCAACGGCAGTCCACACATCCTTGGGCCAGTTCGTATAAATCGTGTGGGGGTCGTCGTAGAAATAAAGCAGGTCGCTGAAATACTGCTCCTCGCTCCCATCGATCGCGCCCACCGGCGTCGCATATTCCTGCGTTGTCATTGGGCAGCGTAAACACATAGAGAGCCTGCTTGCTCCCGTGGCTGATGCCGTCGTCTACATCCGCCGGAACCGAGACTTTGATGGCCTTCTTGATATCGAGCTTTTCGAGCGGTGGAATCACTCCGGCGCGCTTCTTGAAGTCGACCTTCCCCGCGGCATACGGGAAATACGGCATCGTGAAGCCGTTCTTCATCCATATGCTCTTGCCTTCCTCATCCTTCAGATCGTCAAAGTGAGTCGGAAACTGCATCCGCACCACGGCCACGTCGTCCGCGGTCAGCTTCTGCTCCTGGCCCTGCTTCACCACGCCCGGGATTCTGGCGCTTCTTCCAGACCGAGAACATGTATATGCCGGCGATCACCAGCATGATTGCGGTCGGAATCACCACGATTTTCCAGGGCTTCACGCTTCCTCCTTCTCTTGTTGAGCCCAAATTCAATCCGCGGCGGGCGTCTGCAGACTGGCCGTTCCCGGCTTTGGCCGCAATGCCTCGGCGCTCAGCTCATCGGCGCGCCGCAAGCGAGGAAAGAAAACGAGCCCAGCTCCCGGCAACTGCCAGTGATGCCAGCCCGCCGAAGATGGTGGCCCGCACCGCGCCCCACCATTGAGCAGTCAGCCCGCTTTCAAACTCGCCCAGTTCGTTGGATGCGCCAATGAACAGCGAGTTGACCGCGCTCACGCGTCCGCGCATTTCCGGAGGCGTGGCCAACTGCAGCAGCGATCCGCGAATGATCACGCTGATCATGTCCGCTGCGCCGCTAATCGCCAGTGCCGCAAGCGAGAGCCACAGGCTCTTCGACATGCCCGAAGATCACGGTCGCCACGCCAAAGATCCCAACGCAGACAAACATCCGCGCCCCGGCCTTCCGGCTGATCGGAAACCGCGCAATCACCAGCGACATGGTCAGCGCTCCGATCGCCGGCGCTGCCCGCAACGCACCCAGCCCGCGCGGTCCCGTATGCAGCACGTCGCTGGCAAAGATCGGCATCAGCGCCACCGCTCCGCCCAGCAGCACGACAAACAGATCCAGCGACATCGACCCCAGCAGCAGCGGCGACGTGCGCACATACTGGAACCCGGCGAAGACCACCTTCAGCGACGCAGCGCGATGCTCCATGCGTCCCGGCCGCGTGTGAAGGCTCAGGATCAGCACCAGGAACCACACCAGCGAGGCCAGCGTGAAGATGTAAACGATGCCCGCGCCCTCAAGGCCCATCCTTCGCAGAACAAAAGCCAGCGGCAGCGTAAACAGCAGTCCTCCCAGAGCCGGCCCGGTGACATTGGCGAGTTGAAAGATGGCTCCGCCCCACGTCACCGCATTCACAAAGTGCTTCTCCGGGACCAGGTGCGGCAGCAGCGCCGAACTCGCCGGCGCTGAAAACGCGCGTCCCGTTCCGATGAGGAACAGCACCGCATAGATGTAGAACACCTTGTGCGTGCCGCCAACTGCAAGCCCAAGCAGCGCCGCCGTGCAGAACACCTGCAGCGTATAGCAGCACAGGATCACATGCCGCCGGTCGAACCGGTCGGCCACGTGCCCTGCCGGCAGCAGGAACAGCAGCCCCGGCAGAAACAGCGCCAGCCCGGTGTACCCAAGATCGAGGGCCCGATGGGTAATGGAATAGACCTGCCACGCCACCGCAACGGCCTGCGCCTCGGCACCGAGAATGACCGCGACGCGCGCCATTTGATATCGCCGAAAGTCGCGAGAGGCAAATGCCTCCATCCCTCGTCGTGGAGGCCTGGTGGAAGGGGAATCCATCTCCTGCCTAGGTTAACCGCTCAACGCGACCCCGCGAAACAGAACTGATTCGAAGCGGATTGCAGCCGCGTCGCCGCTTGCGCCACAAGAGGTTTCTGAGTGGGGTGCCTGTATTCTGATTCTTGCAATCGCCAGCCCAGCCAGACCAGCATCCCAGCCCCGGCAACAAGGCCGCTGCCGCGGTAGCTTTGTGCGGAGTGTGCGCGTTTCTCGAGCTCTACTGCACCCAGCCGCTTCTGCCCCTTCTGGCTCACGTCTTTCACGCCTCCAAGACCGGTGTCAGCATGACCGTCTCGGCTGCCACGCTGGGCGTGGCCATATCCGCTCCCATCTTCGGCGCCATTACCGAGCGGCTTGCGCGCAAACGAGTCATCGTCGTCTCGCTCCTCGGTGTCTCCATTCCCACGCTTCTGGCTGCAACCTCAACGACCCTTGCGCAATTGATCTTCTGGCGCTTTCTGCAAGGCATCATGGTGCCCGGGCATCATCGCCGTCGTGGTGACATACATCGGCGAGGAGTGGCCGCCGGAACGCGTCGCCCTCATCATGAGCTTCTACGTCAGCGGCACGGCGCTGGGCGGATTCATGGGCCGCATCTCAGCCGGCATTCTCGCCGACTATTCAGCTGGCGCGTCAGCTTCGTTGCGCTCGGCGCAGCCTCGCTCGTCGGGGCCGCCGCCGTTGCAGTGTGGCTGCCGCACGGTCACCGCCGCGCCCCCGTGCCGCCCAGGTCCGATCGCTCTGCCGGCCTTCCCTTATCAAGTGCAGGAAATGTTCCGTAGCCGGAGACTGGTAGCAACATTTGCCGTCGGGTTCAACGTGCTGTTCTCGCTTGTTGGCGTATTCACGTGGATCACCTTCTACCTGAGCGCCGCGCCATTTCTCCTCTCGATCACCGCCCTCAGTTCCCTTTTCTTTGTGTACTTGATCGGACTCGTTGTAACCCCGGCCGCAGGATATCTGATCACCCGCGTCGGCCTGCGTGCCGGCATTGGCGGAGCGATGTGCTGCTCGATCGCCGGCGTGCTGCTTACACTTGCCCACTCGCTCCCGATCGTCATCCTCGGACTCGCCATGCTTTCAAGCGGCGTCTTCATCGCGCAGACCGCTTCGCAGAGCCACTTGCGCGTTGCTGCTCCGCCTGGCGCCCGGGTCACGGCTGCCGGAATCTATATCACCTGCTACTACCTCGGCGGCACCGCGGCCGGAGTTGTTCCCGGAGCCTTCTGGGCCTTCGGCAAGTGGCCGGCCTGCGTCGCGTTTATCGTTCTCATGCAGATCGTTGCGCTGTCGATCGCGCTGCTTGGCTGGCGGACGCCGAACATCAAACAAATTGCTTAGCCTGCGCCAAGACGCGCCAAGTGCCGCATTGTGAGTCATCCCCTACAATCCATGAACCCTGACAGCGACGAAGCACATCTATAGTTGAGTGACGGGCCGGCGAAACAGGACGCCGCGATACCGCAGCCGAAGTCTTTCGTTCCCCGCAACTAGAGATCGCATCAAACCGCGCCAGGAGAAAGTTTTGCCCGAGTTGCAGACCGAACCGCCGATGCCCGCACGCGCGGCGCAATCCACGACGGTAGTCAATCCCGACGCTGCCGCGATGGCCCAATGGAAGCCACGCGTCAACCCGTGGCTGATCGCCGCGACAGTGGCGCTCGCGGCCTTCATGGAAGTGCTCGACACCTCCATTGCCAACGTCGCGCTGCCCCATATCGCCGGCAGCCTGGGCGCCAGCACGGATCAGAGCACCTGGGTGCTGACCAGCTATCTCGTGTCCAACGCCATCGTGCTTCCCCTGGGCGGCTGGGCGTCGAGCCTGATGGGCCGCCGCAACTTCTTCGTCTTCTGTATCACCGTTTTCACGATTGCAAGCTTTCTTTGCGGTGCCGCGCCTTCGCTCCCCATGCTGCTGGTCTTCCGCGTGATACAAGGCGCCGGCGGCGGCGGCATGCAGCCGATGGCGCAGGCCATCATGGCCGACTCGTTCGAGCCGCACAAGCGCGGGCAAGCCTTCGCGCTCTACGGATTGGTCGCCGTGCTCGCCCCGTCCATCGGTCCCACGCTGGGTGGCTGGATAACCGACAACTACACCTGGCGTTGGATCTTCTTCATCAATATTCCCGTCGGCATTCTCGCCTTCATCCTTGTTACGCGCCTCGTTGAAGATCCACCGTGGATCAAGGCCGATCCTTCAAAGCTGAAAAACATGGACTACATGGGCCTCGCGTTCCTCACCATCGCCATGGGAGGCATGCAAATCATGCTCGACAAGGGCGAAGAGAATGACTGGTTCGCGTCAGGCTTTATCCGGTTCTTCGCGGTGCTCTTTGTCGGCGGCATCATCGGGCTCGTGGTGTGGGAGTGGCGACAGAAGAATCCGCTTATTAATCTGAAACTGTTCCGGTTTAAGAATTTCGCGATCTGTTGTTTCCTCATGATGCTGGTCGGCGGCGTGCTCAACGCAAACACGGTATTGCAGCCGCAGTTCATGCAACAGCTTCTGGGTTACAACGCCACAACTGCTGGTCTTGCGTTGACCGCAGGCGGCATCGCCCTGGTCATCGTCATGCCCATGGCGGGTTTTGCGACCGGCAAGATCTCCGCGCGCACTTTGGCCGTGGCGGGATTCATCATGTTCATCGTCACCTTCCGCTACGCCGCCAATGTCACCAATCTCCAAATGAGCTTTGCGCAGGCGTCCTGGCTGCGCGTCGTTCAGATGCTGCCTTTGCCCTTCTGCTTCATTTCGATCACCAACGCCGCCTATGTTGGCATGCCGAAAGAGGAGAGCAACCAGGTTGCCGGCCTCATTAACTTCGTCCGAAATCTTGGCGGCAGCATCCTAATCGCCCTCACGAACGCTCAGGTCACTTCCGCGCTCGCTTTGGCACCAGCAACATCTTCAGGCCGCGATGCAGGCTGGCTCCGATGCATTTGAACAGCACAGACAAGCACTGGCAGGTTTTTTGGGCGGCACTTTTGGCGGGCAAAACAGCGGGGGCTTGGCGCTGGCGTCCATTTACAACCAGCTTAATCAACAGGCACAGATGCAGGGCTACCAGGACGTCTACATGGAACTCTCCTGGCTGTCATTCTTCCTGGTCTTCATGGCATTCATGCTCAATGCCAATCGCCCCGGTCAGGGTCCTGGCGCTTCGGCGATGCACTAGGATTTAGGTCTTCCGTACAGCTTTCTTCGCGCAGCTTCGAATCAAATTAGAATGCAGGGAATGTCCGCGCCGCTCCTCGCCCGACTCATGGTCACCGCCGTAGCCGCCGGACAGGGCATCACACCGCTCTTTATTGACTTAAACAAGACTCACGCGACCAATCCGTTGTGGCCAGGGCACGCACGTTTTCACGTCGTTCAGCAAACCTTTGGACTCACGGCTTTCGCTGCTATCGAAGTTATCTTGCTGTGGTGGATCGCGCCCGGATCACCACTTCTCTTCCATCTTGCCGCCCTGCTGACGTCCATTCCGATCTTCGCGTTTTTGATTGCAACAGTAGCGCGCACGCTTTATGGAGGCACTTTGCACGACCCCAACGGAGTCCGGCCTGTTGACATCCGTCTGGGCAATACAGTCCACCAGATCGACGTCAACATCGTGCTGGTGCTCGTGGGCGGGTTGGTGCTCATCAGTTCAGTGCTGATTTTCTGAACCTGAAAACGAGGTAAACAGATGGCTGACTTAAACATTGATGCAAGCCGCACCGCACTCCTGAGTATGGACCTGCAAACTGCAATCGCATCGATCTACACCAAAGACGACTCGGAGTTTCTACCCAGGGTTGCGACCGTACTCAACGCAGCGCGGAAGAACAACCTCCGCGTGATGCACGTCCAAGTAGGCTTTCGCCCCGGCTTTCCCGAAGTCGACGTGCGAAACCAGCTCTTCGGGGCCATCAAGAACTCGCCTCAGTGGCAACAAATCTTCCAGGGACCTGCAGGCGCAATTCATGCTGATGTTGCGCCACAAGGCGACGAAATCGTCATCACCAAGCACCGCGTCAGCGCCTTTGCCGGAACAGATCTGGACATGATCCTGCGGTCAAACGAAATCAATACCCTCATCCTGCTTGGAATCGCCACTAGCGGAGTCGTGCTGTCGACCTTACTGCACGCAAGCGATGCAGATTACAGACTTTTTGTTGTGAAGGATTGCTGCACCGATCGGGACATCGAGGTGCATACATGTCTGATCGAAAAATTCTTCCCTCAGCGCGCCACCGTACTCACCGCAAATGAGCTTCTCAACTCGCTTCAATCGACATCGGCGGGACCGATTTGATGAGCTGACGTATCCAACGTGATGACGCGCTCGGGGTTACCCCCAAAATCGAAAACGCCAGAAACCTTGCGGCCTCTGGCGCTTTCCGGATGATCTTTAGCTCTATGGATCAGTGCATCGTCTCGTTCTGCCTGTCGATGAAGTTGCGGGTCACCCCGCTTCCTCATTCTTCCCGCTCCGCACGGGTTGCGTCTCCAGGTTGCCCCTTCCCCGCTCCCTTTCTGCTGAGCCGGCGTCCGAATCCTCAGGTTGCCCCTCGGTTTCGAACCTTCGGCAGTGCCGGCGATGGTCCGTTCGAGTTGCCCCGAACATCGCATGCCTTCAGCGTTGCTGGTTTCGGCAAGGTTCCGAGTTGCCCCGGTCGCTACGCCTTCTCCTGCAGCGCCTGCGATGAAGGACGCGGGTCGCCCCTTGTCCTGCATCTCCGGCTTGACCGGCGATGGGTCATCGAGTTGCCCCGATGCTCGCATCATTCGGCGGTGCCGACTTACCGGTTCTCAGGTTGCCCTAAGTTCCGGCCCTTCGGTATCGCCGACGATTCGCTGTCCGGGTTGCCCCGAACGTTGAATCCTCCGGCACCGATTGATGGATATCCGAGTTACCCCGGATCACGCACCCCCCGGTTCGCCTCGGTTGAATCTCCAGGTTGCCCCGGACATTTTCCCTCGGCTACGGCGATCGACCAATTTCCAGGTTGCCCTAAATCTTGGGTCTCTCACCGTTCGCCGATTCCCGCGCTTCGAGTTGCCCCGAATCTTGGTTCCTCGGCTGACCCGTATCTGCTTCCTCGGGTTGCCCCGTTTCGGCATCTACGGCTGAGTCGATGATGTCTCCCTGGCTGAATCGAACTTTGCATCTTCGGCTTGCGCCGCGGATGAATCTTCGTGTCCATTCAGGTCACGGCAAACTTGGTATGGCGTCCGGCGCTTTGTTAATCCCGATCCGTCGATTCACTATCGGCAAGCCGACCATGAATTCCTCTTACCGAAACCCTTACTTACGCTTTCTACCACGCCAGTGTTGCCGTTCCAACCAGCTACAGAGTCACCAGCTAGTTAGAGACATTAGGCCTACCCAACCTGTGGATGCAAGTGCAAAACCCCAGTGTTTTCTGTGGATATCACCATTCATGGTGCATTCACATTCGAATTCTACATTGCCACCACTTATTTCTAATCTCAACTGCTTAATCGCAAACGATAAGTCCATCGAACCCACACAAAATAAGTGCGAATAAGTTCTATCTGGACAACTTCAGTCCACCTATCCGTTCTGAATTGCACCAATAAGTGAGCCTCGTCTTCATCGCAGGCGCGGCCGTTGTGAGCAAACCCGTTTCCGGCACGGCCCCGCATCCTGTACAACATCTGCATCGGGCTTTCTTTCCTTCCATTCTGTATCGGATCCTTGGCTCTGTTGAGGTCGAAACTGCATGCAGAAACCGCGACGTCTGCCGCCAACCTGGCTCATGGGCTTGACGAACGCACCATTCGGCCTCACCGGCGGATTCTGCGCGGTGATCGTCCCTCAGCTGCTTGCCGCGCACGGCATTCCCGCCGGCCACATCGCCGCAATCACCGCCGCCGTTCTTTCTCCCGGCTTCTGGATCTTTGCGATTTCGCCCATGCTGGATGCGTGGCTCAGCCGTCGCACCTACGCACTCATCTTCGGATCGTTCACTGCGATTGCTGTTGCACTGACAGTTGTCAACGCGGGCCGCCCCGGCCTCGTTGAAGCCATCATGCTTCCCGGCTTCGCCGCAGCGATGCTCTATCAGGGCGCAGTGGGTGGGTGGATGGGAAGCCTGATCGACAAAGGGGAAGACAGCAGGCTCGGAATCTGGTTCTCTATCTCAAACCTCGGCGCGGGCGGGCTCATGATGGTGCTTGCTGGTCAACTGGTCAGCAGGTGCACGCCCTCTGAAGCAGGAGCGCTCATGGGAGCAACGATATTGCTTCCCATGTTTCTTTTTCTGGCAATCCCTTTGCCACCTGCAGAGCGCCGTCTCGCCCGCGAGAGTTTTGGCCGATTCAATCGCGAACTCCTCTCACTTCTGAAACAGCGTCAAGTTGTCATGGCCCTGGCCCTCTTCCTTTTGCCTGCCGCGTCTTTTGCGCTCACGAATGTCCTCGGCGGCACAGGCTCCGATTTCTCCGCCAGCGAACGAGCCGTCAGCCTTTTCGCAGGCGTAGGATCTTCGGCAGCGGGTATTGCCGGCAGCTTTTTGCTCTTCCCGCTTGCTCGCAGATTTCCCCTCCGGCCGGTTTATCTCGCCATCGGAATCGTCGGAGCCATCTTCACACTCAGCCTGCTCGCGCTCCCGCGGCAACCTTGGACCTTCGCTGTTGCCATTACAGGGGAGAATCTATTCCAGGCCGTCGCCTTTGCCACCGCGAATGCGATCGCCTTCGAAGTCATTGGACCCAACAATCCCTTCGCCGCGACGCTATTTACCGTCCTGCTCGCCGCCAACAACCTGCCGATCACCTACATGCAATTCCTGGATGGCCGCGGCTATGATTGGCGCGGGCTCACCGGCGCCTTTGTTACAGACGCCGCCGTCAGCGTCGCGGCCTGCCTCCTTCTCGGCTGGATGCTTACGCGCTGGCGCGTCACCTCCGAGGTGATCGCGCAGTCACTCGCTCCCGTCCCTGAAAACGCCGATTGAATTTCCCCGGATGGCCATCCCGGCGCGCTCGATTTGCATTTAGCGCCCTCACGGTGTTTCAATTGTGTGTATTGAAACAGGGGTGCTCCACGACGTGGGGCTGAGAAGATACCCTCGAACCCGATCCGGATAATGCCGGCGTGGGAAGCTTTCGAAGCCAGTTTGGCCAACTTCCTCGAATCCCAGCGCAGACGCTCTTGTTTCATGAAAGTGGGAACAAGATATGCGTGCGCTTCCGCCTCCTCCACATTCACTCGAGCACCGCCGTCCGCGCCGACTTCCCTTCCCCTGCCTTCGATATGTGTTCCTGGGAGTCTTGCTATTCAGTCCTGCGGCCGTCGGCTTTATTAGTTCGGCGCAGAGTACGCCATCGACGCCTCCGGCGGCGCAGAAGCCGTCCACGGACCCGTCTCAGCAGAAACCGGGCCGAGTCACAACCACGGTCGTCGTACACGGCGACGTCAAGGAGGACTACCTCAACGACGCAGGAACCGCCGGCAGTCTGGACAACACGCCGATCCGCGAGACTCCCCTCTCCGTAACCGCAATCACCAGCGCCGTGATGAGCGACCAGGTTTCGCGTGTGCTCTCAGACGTCGTTAAGAACGACGCGTCCGTCGGCGAAGACTACGCGCCTGTGGGCTACTATGGCGACTTCGAAATCCGTGGCTTTCCCATAGACTTGGCGACAGGCATGCAGATCAACGGCCTGACCATTGCCGGCGAGCAGGATGTTCCCCTTGAAAACAAGCAGCGCGTCGAAATTGTAAAAGGCATTGCAGGACTTGAAAGCGGCATAGCCTCCGCTGGCGGCGTTATCGATTACGTGACGAAGAAACCCTATGCGGGCGAACGACCCGCGCTTGATCTCGCGACCGATCACCGCGGCGGCTCCTACGGAGCTCTGCAGTTCACGGTTCCGAGACTGCACGGCGGATCGGGCTTGTTGATCACCGCTGCCGGTGAAGACATCCACACATACGTTGAAGGTGCGAATGGCTGGCGCGGCATGGGCGCCGCCAATGGCGGATGGCGGTTCGGCGCAAACACGCAACTCACCACGGACTTCGAATATCAGCACAAGGTAGAGCGCTCAGAGGCTGGATACCAGTTGCTGGGCGGAACGACGATTCCTACTCCTGTCTATCCCTCTGTCATGCTCGGCTTCCAGCCTTGGTCGAAGCCCAACACCTTTGACACCTACAACGCTGGATCGCACCTCGAGCGCAGGCTCAGCCCGAACTGGAGCATGCGTTTCGGCGGCTCCTATAGCCACTCGCTCATCGACGACAACGTCATCTGGCCTTATGGCCCGGCGCTCGATGCGAACGGCAACTCCCTCTGCCCCGACTCTCCCTACTATTTCTTCTGCCCCGACGGCAGCTACGAGATCTACGACTATCGCAGCCCCGGCGAATTGCGGATCGATGCGGTGGGCGAGGCATTGGTACTGGGACACTTCACCACGGGCAAGATCAGTAACGACGTAGTTGGCGGAGGCTCACTCTTTCACCGCTCGGTCGATCTATCGCCAACTATCGTCTATGCGCCACTCGGCGTGGAAAACGTCTATCAGCCGAATGTCCCGTATGCGCCCGAGAGCCCCTATCAGCAAGCCGGTGCCTCTACGTCTCGCCGACTTCAATCACCAGGGCTCCGGCATCGTGCAGGAGCGCGCGCACCTTCCTGGTCATATCGTGCTCCAGGCAGGCGGGCGCTTTGCCCAGGTCACCGACTTCAATTACTCCGCCGCCCATTCTCTCTGGTTGCCGCAGTATGGGGCGACGTACTCGCCCGTGCACGATCTCATGCTCTACGGCAACTACGGTGCGCTCTTGTCGCTCGGCCCTCAGGCTCCCTGGTGGGTCGACAATGCCAACGTGTTTCTCACTCCCTTCATGACCCGCCAGTCTGAAATCGGCGCAAAATTTGAACGGACGATTCTGCTGGCCGCCGACTTCTTCCGTATGCGCCAGCCCTTTTTCTATCCGAAGGTCATCGCAGGGCCCGACGCATTCTGTTCCACTGGCAATCCTGGCGATCTATGCTTCGAGTCCGAGGGACACGAAACCCATGACGGCGTTGAACTGAACGCGCAGGGAAAAGCAGCAACATGGATGCAATTGAGCGCCTCCGCAGCTGCCATGCACGCTGTCTCAAACAACTCCGGCACGCCTGGGTTCGACGATAAGCAGGTAATCAACGTGCCTCGTTTTCACACCGCCGTATTCGCGGACATCCTGTTGCCGCATGCCCGCGGACTTCGCGTGATGCCGGGCTGGAGCTTCACCAGCCGCAAGCAGGCAACGCGCGACGATACCGTGAGCGTTGGCGGATATAACCTCTTCAACCTTGGCGCTCGTTACAGCCCGCGCGGTGAGAATGGCCGGCTCACGCTCCACATGTATGCAGACAACATTCTCGACAAGCGCTACTGGAAAGACACCGGAGCCAGCTACGGCGATACCTTCATTCACCAGGGCGCTCCCACCACGGTCCGGCTCTCCGCACACTACAATTTCTAGCGAACTCGTCACAGGTAAAGGACACCGTTGAACGAAACTGGCAAAAGCTCACGGATTGGATGGCACGCTCGTCGCCCCCGACTGGCCACCGCTGAACCTGGACGAAGTGCGCACTCTCCTGAAGGCTTTTCCAGATATCGGTGAACCGATCGAGATTATTTCTGCCAGTCCGCGCCCGTTTTCGGCCGCAAGTGTTATACGAACCAGCAGCGAGAAAGTCTTCGTCAAGCGCCATGCTCGCGCTGTCCGTGATGTCGAAGGCCTGATGGAAGAGCATCAATTCATGGAGCACCTGCGCGCCAATCGAATCGAAGTTCCGCGCATTTTCGCGGACGTCTCTGGCCATACCGCAATCGAAACAGCTGAATCGACCTACGAAGTCCACGGAATCCCCGCTGGAGTCGATGTGTACGAAAGCGCCGTCTCGTGGACACCATTTCGCTCGATTGAACACGCTCGCTCCGCTGGAGAGACACTGGCCAGACTTCACCGTGCAGCTGAAAACTTCGGCGCTCCATCCCGAAAGCCACGTCCGCTTGTCGCCAGTTTCACGATCTTCGCCTCGCAAAATCCAACAGAGAGCCTGGTGGACTATCTTGCCGCCCATCCCGTGCTTGAACGCGACGCGCACACTCTCGAGGACTGCGCCGCTGCTCTCGATCTGCTCGCTCCCTTTCACGATGAGTTGAAGCCGCTGCTGCCTGCACTCAACCCGGTTTGGACACACAATGATTTCCATGCGTCAAACCTCTTCTGGAGCGACCGCAGCCAGCATGCGAACGCCATATCCGTGATCGACTTCGGATTGGCGGACCGCACGAACGCCATCTACGACATCGCCCAGGCAATCGAGCGCAACATCGTGGAGTGGCTTCTGCTGACGCAGGATCGCAACCGTGGCGACGACGTTCCAGTCCACCTTGATCAGCTATGGGCAATGCTTGACGGCTACGAACGGGTACGCCCACTCAGCCGTATAGAGGCCGCCGCATTGGCTCCGATGCTCGCGCTCTGTCATGCGGAGTTCGCGCTCACCGAAGCCGACTACTTTCTGGGCGTCTTGCAATCGCCCGAAAAAACACGTGTCGCTAGCCACGATTACCTTGTTGGTCATGCGCAATGGTTCCGCGGTCCCGGCGGGAAAAAACTCCTTGGGCCTCTGCGCATATGGACCGAAACGCGCCAGGCCAGTGCGGTGCGCGCTTGATCCTCACCGCCATCGCTCATTACCTGATTGCCAACTCGGTCGAGCTAGCAGGCTTTGTGACCACGGCAGTCGGAATCTGGCTCACCACCAAGCGACTGCTCATCTGCTGGCCGGTCGTTCTCTCCGCAGATATTTTGTATCTCGTCGTTTTCTTTCACGCCCGGCTCTATTCCGACACACTGCTGCAGATTTTCTTCATCGCGTTCACGCTCTACGGCTGGTGGCACTGGTGGCGCGGCGTCCGCGACGACGGCGAAGTGCGCGTCGTTCCACTCTCACTTCGCAGCCTGCTGCTGGCATTGCTGGCGGGCGTTGTGGGAAGCTTTGTGCTCGGCGAAATTGCCAAGCAACTTCACGCAGCCCTTCCCTACCTTGACGCAACTCTCGCCAGCTTCAGCCTCGTCGGCAGTTGGTGGCAGGCGCGCAAACACATCGCCAACTGGTGGCTCTGGATTGTCGTGAATCTCTTCTACATTGGCGAGTACATGTACAAGGACCTCTGGCTGACGGCAGTCCTGTACGCCGGGCTCGTCGGGCTGGCCATCCTCGGCCTCCGCGACTGGCAACGCGCCGCGCGAGCCACTCAAACTGCGGCTTGCACCACGTTGAGCAGCGGCTCTCCTGCCATATAGCGGCGTAGTTCATCGGCCGCCACTTTGAGCGCACGCCGCGCAAACTGCGGGCTCGATCCGCCCACGTGCGGCGTGATCAGCAGGTTTGGACACATCCACAATGGATGCCCCTCCGGCAAAGGTTCTGGATCGGTCACATCCAGTGCCGCGCGAATCCTCCCGCTTTTAAGTGCTCCCACCAGCGCTTCAGTATTCACGATCGGCCCGCGTGCCGCATTCACCAGAAGCGCTCCCTGTTGCATCAATGCAAACTGGCGAATATCCATCAGCCACCGCGTCTCCGGCGACGAAGGAAGAATCAGCACCACGATCTGGGCCTTTGGCAGCAGTACGTCCAGTTCGCCAATCGCATGCACCTTCGGATTCTCACGCGCCGTCCGCGCAACTCGAATCAGGTCCACCCGGAACGGTTCGAGCATGCGCTCGATCTCCTTGCCGATCGAGCCATATCCAACTAGTATCACCGTCTTCCCGGTGAGTTCCTCAAGCATCACCGGCGGATAGTGAGTCCGGGCATCTCCTGTGATCTCCACATATTCAGCGCTTGCCTCAGCCCGCCGCTTCCACTCACCCGACTTCTGAATCTCCAGGAACAGCGGAAAATGCTTGAGCATCGCGAGGATTGCAGACAGCGTCCATTCGGCCGTAGAGATATTATGTGCTCCACGCGCATTGCAGATGGTCACATGCGGTCCCATCGCTCCGGGAATCCATTCCGTTCCCGCCATCAACGAAAGAACCAGCTTCACTCCCCGTAAGCGGGGAATGATCTTCAGATTCCTGGTCGGATATGGATCGGGAATCCACACCTCGATCTCCTCATCGTGGTCAAGCTCACGCGGCAGTCGAACCAGGTCGATCCCTTGCGGAAAATCGGACAGCCACTCGGCGGCGAGATTTGCGGAATATCCAACTCGAAGCATAGTCGATTGATAATAAGTATAAATTTGCGACGCGTCATCCCGTCGCTTCCGCCTTCACGAGTGCGGTTTCGTGCCGGTGCACGCACCCAGACTCAATGCGGCATGCTATGACTGAGTAGTCGCAATTATGCGCATCGCTGAAACCCAAGTCGTGGTCCCAGCAGCAGCTCGCCGTTAAATTGGGTGTCGATGGAGTTGCGGCGCAGAGCCTGCTGAACTGGGAGCGGCAGCGGCTTCTGATTCACGCCGCGAGAACCGCTCTCGCCGCCGCTCTATGCTGGTGGATCGCGCTGCGATTTGGTCTCCAGGACGGCTACTGGGGAGCGATCAGCGCCATCATTGTGCTGCAATCGAACTTCGGCGCCACCATCACCGCATCGCGCGACCGCATCCTGGGAACGATTATCGGCGCCGCTTTCGGCTTTGGGTTCTCGCTCTTTGGAGTTCTGCCATGGAACTTTATCCTCGCCGTATTGTCTGCCGTTATCCTGTGCGGACTGCTCGGCCTGCGCAACAGCTCGCGCCTCGCGGGCGTCACCATTTGCATCGTGATGCTCGTGGAAAGAACCGGCTCCCACTGGTTGCTTGCCCTTCATCGCGTCGGCGAAGTCTTTTTGGGAATCGTCGTAGCTATTGCCGTCTCAACCCTGGTCTTCCCCGATCGCGCGCGGCTGCGTTTGCGCGACGGGCTCGCGCAGGAGTTCCTGGTGCTCAACGCATTCTTCGAGGGCGTCCTGCAGGGCTTTCGCGGGCATCCGGCTGAGAACCTAGCTCAACTGCGCGAAGATGCGCTCAATCTTCTCCGTGGCAACAATGCAGTTGCTTAAAGCATCGCGCAATGAACCCTCCGGTGGGCCGGGCTGGCGCGAAGGCCTGGGGATGCTCGCCCAGTTCGGTCGTACCATCTTCGACGCTCTTGTGGCGCTGGAACTCGCCGTGCGCGAGAGCCAGCAAGACAACTACGCAGTGCAATTGGAACCCGAGTTGGGCTGCCTGGCCGCCGACATTCAGTCAGGATTTCAGTACCTGGCAAAGTGCATACATAGCTGGCGCTTCCACATTCCTCCTGCCAATATCGATCTCGAAGAGGACATCGCACAGCTCGAGGAGCGCATGGACAAGGTGCGCCACACCGGATACAACTTTTCCCAGGCCGAGATTCTGCGCGCCTACGCAGTCGCAGCTACATCTGAAACAGATTGCGCGCCTGCTGCGCTCTTCCCGCGTGGAAACCGGCCGCGCCATTGGCGAAGCGCAGCTCAACGAAGGCTAGCCAAGAAACTTGCGTAAAGCTTCCCCGCAGTCCTCGATTTCCTTGATCGTGATCGCATAGCCGAAACGAAGATGTCCTTCACCCTGCGCGCCGAATACCGACCCCGGAATAGTTGCGATATGCGCCTTCTCCAGAAGAATCTGGGCAGCCGTGCGGCTGTTCTTATGGATCTTCTCGGCGTTCGGAAACGCATAGAACGCCCCGGCGGGCGGATCGCACGTCAGCCCTACCTCATTCAGCACGCTAACCAGAAGATCCCGCCGCTTCCTGTACTCTTCGCGACTCGCAGCAATCTCAACTTCGGTCGTTTTCAACGCATGGATCATCGCTTGCTGGACGAAAGTGGTCACACCGTTCGTCGAGTACAGAACAATCTTTTTGAGCGCCGTCATAAAGGGTTCCTTCGCCACGGCATAGCCCGCGCGCCATCCCGTCATCGCGTATGTTTTTGAGAATGTGAAGCACGTAATGGTGCGCTCCGCCATCCCTGGTAGCGATGCGATGGAGACGTGCTCGCCTTCATAGACCAGATCCTCGTAGGCTTCGTCCGCGATCACGATCAGGTCGCGCTCCCGTGCAAACGACGCCACTTCCTCCGCTTCATCGCGTGTGAACACCAGCCCGCTCGGATTCTGCGGCGTGTTGTAATAGATGGCACGTGTCTTGGGCGTCGAGAACTGTTCCAGCGTCTTACGAATCCCATTCCGCCGCGCCGTCGTTGTTGGCACCGACAGAGGACGCGCCTGCGTTCCTGTCACAAGATCGGCGATCGGCGTCCAGTACGGCGAGAAAACCAGCGCGTCATCGCCCGGATCGAGCACGCTCTGGAACGCTCCATACAAACCCTGCGATCCTCCCACCGTCGCGATCACTTCATCGGTCGTCACGTTGATGCCATTCTTCGCGGCCAGCTTCTCGACCAGTGCCTTGCGCAACGGAAGCACACCTGACGACGGCGCGTAATGCGTATAGTTCTCCACCAATGCCTTCACCGCCGCATACTTGATGGCCTCCGGCGTTTCAAAATAAGGCTCGCCGCCGTGCAAGGAGTGCACCTGCAGGCCCTCTGCCCGCATTTCCATCACCTTGTTGCGGATCTGCACAATATCAGAGAATCCGACCTCGTCCAGACGCTTGGCCAGGCGGATTCCACTCGGTTTCGTCATGGTCTGTGCACTTCCTTTCGTGCCTTTTCGTTAGCAATGCTTCCAGAATATCTGATGCGTTGCGGCATCTAGCAGAATATGAGATCTCAGTGATTGCCCGATCGAAAACTAAACTGCGAGTAGATTCGTATAAACCGCCATTCCCACGACAGCGTCAACGCCCATCGCGTCAAGATCATCGACTTCCTGCTGGCTTCGGATGCCCCCCGCCACGATGAGTTGGCGCGCCGTGAGTTTGCGCAGACGCGCCGCGGCATCCATCGGAAAGCCCTGCATTAACCCCTCGCCATCCACGTGCGTATACAGGTACCCAGCCACATACTTCTCAAGCTGCGGAATCGCCTCGTCCGGAGTCAGGGCCACCTGCGCCTTCCAACCCTTCACCGCGATGCGCCCATTCTTTGTGTCGATTCCCGCAACCACGCGCTCCGCTCCCACGGCGGCAGTAAGCGCCGAAGCAATATCAGCATTCACTTTTCCGTCATCCGAAAACAATGCCGAGCCGATGATGACCCGTTTCGCACCGGCGTCAATTACCTCGCTGGCACGTTCGGTCGAACGAATTCCTCCACCCACCTGGCATGGAAGCCGCTTCGCGATCTGCGCAACCAGTCCAGAGTTGTCGCCTTGTCGCATCGCCGCATCCAGGTCGATCAGCTGCACCAGCGGAAAACGCAAAAACTTCTCGATCCAGTATTCAAAATCGTCAAACGAGACCCGCAGCTTTTCACCCTGTACCAGCTGCACGATCCGGCCGCCCATCAAATCAATGGAAGGAATCAGCATGGCAGCCTCACCGGAACGCCGGCGGCAACCAGTTCCTCTTTCAGTGACCGCGCACTCGACACGCCGAAATGAAAAATACTCGCCGCCAGCGCCGCATCCGCCTTTCCTCGCCAAACACGTCGGCAAAGTGCGCCACCGTCCCCGCTCCTCCCGATGCGATCACCGGAATGTTCACCGACTCGCTCACCGCCGCCGTGAGTTCGCAATCAAATCCTGCCCGCGTCCCATCCGCGTCCATCGACGTAAGCAGAATCTCTCCCGCTCCCCGCGCCTCCGCCTCCAGCGCCCACTCCACCACACGCCGTCCCGCTAGCTTGCGTCCGCCCTGCACAAACACTTGCGCATCGCGCACTGGGTCTTCGGCTCCCGGATCGCGCCTCGCATCGACCGCCACCACAACCGCCTGCGCTCCGAAACGGTACCCAATCGCAGTGATTAGCATGGGATCGGCCAGGGCCGCCGAGTTGATACTGATCTTGTCAGCGCCGGCCTCGAACACCTGCTCTGCCTCCTCCGCGCTGCGAATGCCGCCTCCCACCGTGAACGGGACAAACAGTCCCCGCGCCGTGCGTCGGACCGTCTCCAGCAGCGTCTGTCGTCCCTCGTGCGTAGCCGTAATGTCGAGCAACACAATTTCATCCGCGCCTTCTCGCGCATGGCGCGCCGCCAGCGCCGCCGGATCCCCCGCGTCAACGATGTCCACAAACTGCACACCCTTCACCACCCGTCCCGCATGGACATCGAGGCACGCGATGATTCTCTTAGTTAGCACGTCCTACTCCAGAAAATTGCGCAGGATCTTCAAACCCGTCTCTCCAGATTTCTCTGGGTGAAACTGCACTCCCATCACATTGCCGTGCTCAACCGCGGCCGCGAACGGCTCGATGTAGTGCGAAACTGCAGTGGTGTCAATCGTGACTGGGGCCTTGTAAGAGTGCGTAAAATAGACGAACTCGCCCGCCCCAACGCTGGCGAGAAGGCTCGATCCCGAATTAGTCTCTAATGAATTCCATCCCACATGGGGAACTTTTTGGTTGCATTCTGGAAATCGCGTGCACGATTCCTTGAAATGCCCGAGCCCCTGCTGATTCCCGGCTTCGCTCGACCCCGCATACAACCACTGCATCCCCACACAAATGCCAAGAAACGGGACACCCCGCGCAATCGCGACGCGAATCGCGCCCGTCATCCCGGTCGAATCCAATCGCTCAGTCGCTGCAAAATGCCCGACCCCCGGCAGCACAATCCGCTCCGCCAACTCGATCAACGACAAATCCGAATCCGTCACCGCCGCGTCCGCACCCAGATGGCGCAACGCCTTCAGCACCGACGTCAGGTTCCCGGCCTTGTAGTCGATGACCGTTACGCGCATCAGAGAAGACCCTTCGTGCTCGGTAGCATCTCACCCAGTTGCTGGTCGCGCGAACACGCCACCCGCAGCGCCCTGGCAAAAGCCTTGAAGATTGCCTCGATCTTGTGGTGATTCGACCGGCCATACATCGTTTTCACATGTACGTTCGCCCGCGCGCCACGCGCAAATCCCTCGAAAAAGTCGGTTAGCAACTCGCTTTGCAGATCTCCGACCAGGCGCGTCTTCACCTTCGCATCGACTGCATACGCCGCCCGCCCGCTCAAATCCACCGCCGCGATCGCGAGCGTTTCGTCCATCGGCATCACAAAATATCCAGCGCGCAAAATCCCGCGTTTGTCTCCAAGTGCGCGATCGAATGCCTCGCCCAGCGCGATTCCCACATCCTCTACCGTGTGGTGCTGATCAACGTCTAGGTCACCCTTGCACGTAAGTTCCAGATCAAATGCCCCATGCCGCGTAAACAGCTCAAGCATGTGGTCAAAAAAACGAATGCCGGTCGAAACCTTGTATTGACCCTTGCCTTCGATCTTGAGATCAATCGCGATGCGCGTCTCGTTCGTATCGCGCACAACGACACCCCTGCGAACTACAACTCCACTCGGCTTTTTCCGTAATCTAAGCGCCATCATTGTCCATCCTTAATGCCGCGCAGTGTCTCCAGCGTCCTGTTCAATACGCCCACGGCCTCCCGCATTTGCACCCGCGTGCCAATCGTGATGCGAACGCATCCGTCACATCCGGGATCATTCGACCGGTCGCGCACCAGCACCCCGCCCTCAGACATCAGTCGCACGAACTCGGCATGTCTTGCACCGATCTCCACCAGGATGAAATTCGCAACACTCGGCCATCGGCGTACTCCTGCCGCGTCCAGCGCTGTTGCAAACTCCGCACGCGCCGCGCTCACCTCCCCCACATACCAGTCCAGATAACTCGCGTCTTCCAGCGCCGGCGGCAAACAAGCCAGTGCCAGCGAATTGACGCTGTATGGTGAAAGCACGCGCCGGATCCATTGCATCAGAGCAACCGGTCCAGCCAGCGCTCCCAGCCGCAGCCCCGCCAGCCCATATGCCTTCGAAAAAGTTCGCGCTACCATCAGGTTCGGAAAAGTGCCAACCAGATCGAGAACGGTCTCCCCGTAGAAGTGAAAATACGCTTCGTCTACCAGCACAATCGCCTGCGGAGCCCGCTGCGCAATTTCAATAATCTGCTCTCGGGTCGCGATCGACCCTGAAGGGCTGTTGGGGTTTGCGATAGCAATGATCTTCGTCCGGGCTGTAATCGAACTCAAAAGCCGCTCAAAAGGAAATTGCAAGTCGTCATCCGCCTGCACCGTCACCGCCCGGGCATCGGTCGCCGAAGCGTAGACCTCGTACATCGTATACGTCGGAACAGGTAATAGCAGCTCGTCGTCAGTCTCGAGAAACGTTTCGAATAGAACGTGAATCGCCTCATCCACTCCATTCGTAAGTACAAGTTGCTCCGGCGCGACTCCCAGATGATCCGCCACGATGCGTTCCACCGGAGCCCGTTCTGGATAGCGGGTGAGATCTGCCGCGGAGATGCGCCCAAGAACTTCGCGCACTCGAGGCGAGCACGCCACCGTGTTCTCGTTGAAGTCGAGCCGCATCGCGTCGCGATTCCCCAGCGGCGGGTGATACTCCTTCATCGCTTGAACCCGAGCGCGCGGAATCGGCTGAACAACTGAAAGTGACTTATGCACCGGCCCTCCCTCCGCGAACTCCGACCTGTCCTCGCTTCCTTGATGCTTTTCGCAACCGCAACCCGATCGCTGCAGCGTGAGCCGTCAATCCTTCCGCCTCCGCCAGCCGAGTGGCCTGTAGCCCCAGCCTACGAATTCCCTGCGCCGCATATTCCTGGACGGTCAGCAGCTTTACGAAGTCATTCACACTAAGTCCGCCACGCACGCGCGCCGTTCCCCCGGTGGGCAGCGTGTGATTCGGTCCAGAGATGTAGTCGCCCATCGGCTGCGCCGACCACCCACCCACAAATACCGAACCCGCGTTCGACACCCACTCCAGATCCGAGGCCGCATCCACCGTCAAATGTTCCGGAGCAAGCCGGTTTGTGATCTCGCGCGCCTCCTCGATATTCGCGGCGACAATCGCGATGCCGTTGCGCACAAGAGCTTCACGCGCAACCGGATTGTTGCGGCTTTGTTTACTGGCCTCTGCAATCACCCGTTTTGCGAGATCAGCGCGTGTCGTTACAAAAATCGTCAGCGCCTCCGGATCGTGCTCTGCCTGCGCGACGAGATCCGCGGCAATTTCCGCCGGATCGCCAAGCTCGCTGGTCACGACGATCTCCGTCGGGCCCGCAAGCATGTCAATCGAGCAATCAAATGCGACCAACCGTTTCGCCGCTGTCACATACAAATTACCCGGTCCCACAATCTTGTCGACTCGCGCGATCTTTTCCGTACCATAAGCAAGAGCCGCAATCGCTTGCGCCCCGCCAAGGCGATAGAACTCGCTGATGCCAAGCAAATGTGCTGCCGCCAGTGTTTCCGCCGCAGGCTTGGGCGAAACCGCAACAACCCGCTCCACGCCCGCCACCTGCGCGGGAATTGCCGTCATCAGCAGCGTCGAAGGCAATGGATGCCGTCCGCTCGGCACATAGCAACCCACTGCATCAATTGGCCGCACAAGCTGCCCCACCGTAAGCCCCGCTGTCGAAGAACGACTCCACGACTTGGGAAGCTGCTGCTTCGCGAACATCCGAATTTGACCCGCTGCTGTTCTCAGCGTCTCGCGCAGAGCCGGATCAATTGCCTCCCACGCCTCGGCCATCTCCTGCGGCGCGATCCTCATTCGTGCCGCATTCTCAAGCCCGTCAAACTGCGCGGCGCAGCGAAGCAAAGCCCGATCACCTCCATACCGGACCCGCGCGACGATGCGCTTTACCGCGGGCAGCACGGAATCGAGGGCCGCGCCACCCCGCCTTTCGAGCGTAGCCAGAACTGCGGCAGCTTCGCGCGCTCCTCGCCCTCGTGTTCGAATCACTCTCATGGCTCTCGTCCCGTCTCTTGCTACAGCACAACTTTATTCAGCGGATACTCAACAATGCCAGTGGCGCGCGCCGCCTTCAGCTTTGGAATTACATCTCGCGCCACGCGTTCCTCCACGATTGTGTTGACGGCAACCCATTCGGAATTGCTCAACTGCGAAATCGTCGGCGAATTCAGCGCCGGCAGCACCGCCAAAACCGCATCCAGATTGGCGCGCTGCACATTCAGCATCAGGCCCACCTGCGACTGCGCATCGATCGCGCCCCGCAGCATAACTGCGAGCTGATCGATCTTCTCCCGCTTCCATCCGTCTGCCAACGCATTCTTTCCGGCAATTAGGTGCGTCTCGCTCTCCATCACCGTATCAATGATCTTCAGATGGTTGGCCTTCAACGAACTCCCTGTCTCCGTCACTTCGACGATCGCATCAGCGAGCGTCGGAGGCTTCACCTCGGTTGCACCCCAGCTGAACTCGACCTTTACGTTCACACCCTTATCCGCGAAATATCTTTTCGTAACTTCAACTAGTTCCGTCGCGATGATCTTGCCCTCAAGATCCTCCGCCCGCTGGAATCCGCTTGCTTCCGGCACAGCAAGCACCCAGCGCACTTTGCGCCGGCTCTGCTTGGCGTATGTCAACGTGGTCACGCTCGTAACGTCCAACCCGCTTTCGACTACCCAATCAATCCCGGTCAGGCCTGCGTCCAAGACGCCATGCTCGACATAGCGCGCCATCTCCTGCGCGCGAATCAGCATGCATTCGATCTCCGCATCGTCAATCGACGGAAAGTACGATCGGCCATCCGCGTAAATATTCCATCCCGCTCGCTTGAACAAAGCGATCGTTGAATCCTGAAGGCTGCCCTTGGGCAGTCCGAGCCGGAGTCTATTAGCCACGAGCCACCTCCACCGCTTTTGAAAACGCGAGCGGTTTTGTAAAACAGCTCACGGTGCCTTCGTGGCAAACCAGCCCGTCACCCTCCACCACCACGCGAAACAGGAGTGCATCGTTGTCACAGTCGGTAGCCGCAGAAACAATACGCAGCCGATTTCCGCTGGTCTCGCCCTTCATCCACAACTTCTGTCGTGAACGGCTCCAGAAGGTAACAAAGCCCGTGTCAAGCGTCCTGGCGTAGCTCTCCGCATTAAGAAAACCCAGCATTAGAACCTCGCCGGTCTGCTCATCCTGCACGATGCCGGCCACAAGGCCATCCATCTTTTCGAAATCAACTGTCGGTTGTGTGCTCATTGTCTTTCCTGGCCTGCGTTTGGATTCTGCTGCAAAATCAAAAAGCCCACCGGCTTTTGTGCCGGCGGGCTTCGGGTTTCTTCGATCTCTCTGGCCGTCTAGTTCAGGCCATGGCAGTCCGCCGGCATGGATGTCCCATGATGGTGGTGATGACCGTGATGGCGGCTGCTCTGCATCTGTATAAAAAGTAAGGCAAACATCACTCCGTGTCAACCTCAGGCGCCTCTAATCAGAGAAGCTCGACGCCAGCCTATCCCCTTTTTGCGCTGGCAGCGGCTTCGGATTCGGCCTGCTGTCCGGGATCGCGCAACAGATCAATCAACTTTTGATAGAGCCTATTCCGGACCTCAAATCGCTCCGATGCGCGCGTCACATAGCGAACCAGAACCTCGATGCCCGAGGCCGACGGGCGAAGATTCTCCACAGCAGTCGCGCTGAAGTGGCTCAGGCTGGTGCCGTGCACGCCGCGCTTCCACTCCTGTTCAGCGAGATCGGCGTTCTTCTCCGTTTCCGCCACCACGACCTTTTGAATGCGATCGAGCAACTCATGGATGTTCCCCGACGCGGGAAGGCTGAGCGTGATTTCGTCCCACATCCACTGACCATTTGTCGAAAAATTGAAGTACTGGCCGCGAATGGCAAATCCGTTCATGAATGTGATCCTGCGGCCGGTCGGCAGTCCTCGGTCGGCGAGAGTGCCGGTCTCCAGCAAAGTCGTGCTGAATAACCGTACCTCTATCACCTCCCCGCCCACACCGTTGATCTCCACCCAGTCGCCCACGTGGATTCCGTTCTTGCCGATGAGAACGAACCATCCAAGGAAAGCGATAATGAAATCTTGCAGCGCAATGGTGAGCGCCGCGGTCGCTAGACCCAGAATCGTAGGCGTCTCGCGCGGAGTGCCAAAGATCACCAGCAGGATAATCACTGCTCCGACAACCTGGATGGAAAGCTCCAGAATGCTGCGCAACGTCTGCGATCGACGGCGATCCAGCGCAGGACTGTCCATAAGCCTGCGAACCACGGCGTCGCAAATCACCATGCAAATCCCGATAAACGCTATCAGCGCCAGCGACTGCAGGATTAAATGCAGCACTATGCGATGCTGCAGCTGCACCTGCGCAGCCCATTTGCCATAAACCGTGGAAAGTTGTTGCTTTGTCTGTATGCGATCGTCGTAAATGCTGAGAATCTGGCGCTCCGCGGCCTTGTCCTTGATCTCGGCGAGCCTGGCAGAGCGATCGGCATTGGAACGCGAGGCGCCAGCCGCTCCTGCATTGGCCTTTACCTCAAGTGCGTTATGAGCGGACATCATCGTTTGAATATCCGCCTGCGTTTGCTTCAGAGCCTGCTGCAGCAGTTGAGTGCGGCTTCTCTGCGCAAACCACGCCATTACGCGGGTGGCCATGGTGCCTTCCCGCTGCGCTGCGACCACCGCAACATCACCGCCAGATTGGACTCGTTTGTCGTACGCGCGCATCGAAGCCTCGTGCGCGCTTAGCTCCGCTTGAATCTGTGCCGTCTGATCGCCCGTCGCGCGATCAAGATCCTGTTGCGCATCGGCAAGCTCATCCGAATCGAGCCCGAGTTGGGCTCTGGCAACATCCAGATCGCCGCTGTCCACCGGGGCCGGCGCACCATTTTTTGCCTGGTTTGAGGGTGAGTTCAATTGCTGCGTGATGCTCTGGACCTGTGCCTGGTCCTGTTTGATCAGCTGCTGCAGTGTTGCGATCTTCTGCGAAAGCGCCAACGCGTCTCCGCTCAGCGTGATGTGTTGCGCCTGAAGCGTAGCCTTGCGCAGCGCCGAAGCGAAAGCCTGATCAACGTCGTGGTCGGCCAGACGTTCGGCGTCGCGTGCGTATTCCTTCTCTTCGGCCGTAACGGCTAATGGAGCGAGAGCCTCGGCTGTTTGCCATGGGCTCAAGTCGACGATCGTCTTCCTCGTGCTGATACCGTTGAGGGAACTCTGGTTTTTAAGAAACGACAGATTTGCCATCGCATCGCGCGTCATCCACGCAAACACGAGGCACGCGGTAAGGACCAGCGAAAGTGCGAGAAGGATCACCAGCCTGGTGCTGCCGAGTATCCTTCTGCGCAACGCGAGGCCCGAGAATGGAGCAATCGGGGGAATTGCCATGTCTCTATTTTTGCAGGAAACCGCCGGTCCAGTCTCTAACTTTTCAGAACACCTGTCTCCAAAGGTCTATAAGTCACTTGATAGCACGGCGCACAATAGAACAGTGAGAATTCGGGTGATCTTCGGAGTTTTGGCAGCCGCCGCGATCTACGCACTCTCCACCAGGCCCTTGAGTATCGCGTGTGAGTTTCCTCAAATCGCCACTGGCGCGCCGACCCCCGAAGCACGCATCGACATCAATGCGGCAAGCCTGGAGCAACTTCTCAAGGTTCCGGGCATGACGCGCACCTGGGCCGTGCGCATCATCCGCTACCGCCCTTACCGCGCCAAAAACGACCTCGTCGATCGAGGCGTCGTCACCAGCCACGTATACGACCGCATCAAGGAGTACATCATCGCGCATCGTGGTAAGCCGTAACGAATGCTTTTAGATCGCAGCTTCCTGCGCTGCCTCATGATCGTCGCCACGGCGCAACAGCCGGCTCAGCAACACGTAAAGGACCGGAATGAACACCAAGTTCAGTACGGTTGAGAACAGCATGCCGCCCACAATCGTAGTGCCGACGGAGCGTCTTCCCAGCGCGCCCGCGCCCGTTGCAAATACCAGCGGAAGAACGCCGAGGATGAATGCGAATGAAGTCATCAGAATGGGCCGAAGTCGCAACTCTGCCGCCTCGATTGCGGCATCTGCGATCGATCGCCCTTTGCGCCGCATCTGCTCGGCAAACTCCACAATAAGAATCGAGTTCTTGGCCGACAGACCAATCAGCATCACCAGACCGATCTGGCAATAGACATCGTTCGACATGCCGCGCAGCGCCACCAATCCCAATGCGCCAAGCACCGCCATCGGCACCGCCAGCAAAATGATGAAGGGCAGTGCAAAGCTCTCGTACTGCGCGGAAAGCGTTAGATACACCACAAGAAGGCCGAGCCCGAAAATCAGCAACGCGCGCCCGCTCGATTCAATCTCATCGAGCGTCAGGCCCGTCCACTCATAACGCATACCGGGCATCATGTTTTGTTTTGCCAGATCCTCCATGCCCGTAATTCCCTGCCCTGAACTGTATCCAGGCGCCGGCGAACCATCGATTTCAACGGCGCGAAACAGGTTGTAATGCGTAATTACCGGTGGCCCCGAACTCTCCGATATGGTCGCCAGGTTATCTAGAGGAATCATCTGGCCCGAATCCGAGCGGACGTAATAATCGTGCAGATCTTTCGCGGTCATGCGATAAGCCTGGTCGGCTTGCACATACACGCGGTAGGTGCGGTTATTGAAATCGAAGTCGTTCACATACTGCGAACCCATGAACACGCCGAGCGCAGTTGTGATCTGCGAAAGCGAAACATTCATCGCCTTCGCCTTGTCGCGATCAATCGTAACCAAAACCTGCGGATCATTGGCCGAAAACGTTGTAATCAGGCCGGTCACGTCTTTGCGTGCGCGTCCGGCCCCGACAATCTGGTGAGCCACGCGGTCAAGATCGGAGATGGTGTTCACGCCCGTATCCTGCAGCATGAATTGAAAACCACCATAGCTTCCCACGCCCTGCACCGCCGGTGGCTGGATCACCGCGACAAGACCACCGTCCGGTTGGAACATGAACGCTCCTAGTTTTGGAGCAAGGTCGGCAACAATATCCGCTGCAGTGTGACCTTTCCCCCTGCGATCGTTGGCGGCCTTCGTGCTGATAAACATCAAGCCCGCATTTGAAGCGTTCCCCGTAAAGCTAAAACCCATGATTGAAAACGCGCCGGTAATATCTTTGTTCGAATAGATAACCGCCTGCGCTCGATCCGCAAGGGCCGTCGTATAAGCGAGCGAAGAGCCCGGTGGCGCCTGCACGATTCCGATCAGGTACCCTTGATCTTCCTGCGGAATGAAGCCAGTGGGTACCGTCTTGTAAATCCATGCGGTCGCCGCGAGTCCGACAAAGAAGAGCACTAGCAAAACGAACCGAAGCTGCAGCGCTACGTGAATAATCTTTGCGTACGTCTTGCCCAACCAGGTCACCAGGCCATCTGCGCCATGAATGAAACCCGCAAACGCTTGCGAAAGCGGCTTGATGTGGAGAAAGTCGAGTTGCTGCGGCCGCGCCTCTTCGCCGCGTAGAAACATCGCTGAAAGCGCTGGAGAAAGCGTCAGCGCATTGAATGCCGAAATCGCAATCGAAAAAGCAATCGTCAGCGAAAATTGCCGGTACAGAATGCCTGTCGTCCCCGGAAAAAACGAGACCGGCACAAATACGGCAATCAGAACCAGCGACGTGGCAATCACGGCGCTTGTCACCTCGCTCATGGCCCGCGAAGTTGCCTCGTGCGGGTTCGAGTGCTCCATCGCGATGTGCCGCTGCACGTTCTCGATCACCACGATCGCGTCGTCCACTACCAGGCCCGTTGCCAGCGTAATTCCAAACAGCGTCAGCGAGTTGATTGAGAAGTCGAAGATGCGTATGAACGCAAAGGTCCCAATCAGCGAGACCGGAATCGTAACCGCTGGAATGATCGTCGCTCGCCAATCCAGCAGGAACAGGAAGATCACGAGAATCACGATCCCGATGGCTTCGCCCAAAGTCACAAGCACTTCGCGGATCGAGTCACCGACGACGGTGGTCGAATCGAATGCGACAGCATACTGAAGTCCCGGAGGAAAGCTCTTCGAGAGCTCCTTCAGAACAGCCTTTGCCCTGGTGTCAACATCAAGCGCATTTGCATTGGAGAGTTGAATTACGCCAACACCCTGCGCGGAATGGCCGTTGTATTCGAGCGACGAACTATAGTCCTCCGCACCAATTTCTGCGTGTCCCACATTCTTCAGCAGGATCAGTCCGTTGGCATTGCTCTTCAGAATGATATTGTCGAACTGCTCCGGGCTCGAGAGCCGCCCCACCACGCGGACCGGGATTTCATAGGCCTGGGTTTCGTTTGCCGGCGGCTGACCCAGTTGGCCGGCGGGAATCTCGACGTTCTGTTCCAGGAGCGCGTTGATTACGTCCGTTGCCGTAAGAGCATTCACCGAAAGCTTCAGCGGATCGAGCCACACGCGCATCGCGTACTTGCGTTCGCCGAAGATATTCACGTCGCCGACGCCCGGAACGCGTTTCAACGCGTCTTTTACATAGACATCCAGGTAATTCGAGATGAACTCGTGAGAATAGCGGCCGTCGAGCGTAAAGAATCCCGCGCCGAACACAAAATTGGTATTTGCCTTGGTAATCGTGATTCCGGTTGCATTCACAGCCGCAGGCAACCGTCCTGTTACGCTGGCGACGCGGTTTTGCACGTCTACGGCAGCGATATCCAGGCTGTAACCAGTCTGAAAGGTCGCGGTGATCTGGCTCGTCCCGCTATTGGTGCTGGAGGAGCGGATGTAGCGCATGCCCTCCACTCCGTTGATCGCCTCTTCGAGCGGAATGGAGACGGCTTTCTCCACCGTATCGGCATTGGCACCCACATAGTTGCAGGTCACGTTCACCTGCGGCGGAGACAAGGTGGGATACATCGCAACCGGAAGGCTGGGGATGCAAACCGCTCCCGCCAGAATAATCAACAGCGCGCAAACCGTTGCAAACACCGGTCGATGAATGAAGAAATCAACAAACAAGATGAGCCCTCTTTCGTTGTGTTCCGGCCCGCGCCATCAGGCGCTTGCAGGCAGCAGCCATGCTCAGCCAGGAATCGGAGATACCGGCATTCCATTCACGAGGAACTGCGTGCTCGACACCACCACCTGGTCTCCCGCATTCAATCCAGAGGTGACGGAGTAGGAGTTGCCGACGGTGTCTCCAAGGGTGACGGGCGTCTCCGTTGCGATGTATTGCCCGTTCGGCTGCTTTCGCGCAACGTAGATGAACGGCTGCCCAGCTTGCCGCGTTACCGCCAGCACCGGCACAACCACCATCGGCCTGGTGCTCCAGATTACGCGAGCCTTGATCAGCTGCGCGTTGCGCATGATGTCTGGCGTGGCGTGCACCGGTGCCTTTGCCAGAATGCCCTGCAGATTTGGGTCAACCTGCGGCGACAGGAAATCGATCTTCGATTTCTCTAGCAGCTTTCCGCTCGTGTCGTACAACTCTACATCGAGGCCCATGCGCGCCTGGCTTGAGCGCTCGGTCGGAATATAGATGTAGGCCTCAAGATCCCCGGTCTGGTCCACCGTCGTCAGAAGAGCCGTCGACGATGTCTGCGGAGAGACGTAGTCCCCTTGGTGCACGGGGATGTCTCCGACCACGCCATCAAACGGCGCGCGAACCGTATAGTACCCAAGCTGAGCCTCCTGCACGTCGCGCGTTCCCCGGGCGGCTTCATAGTCAGCTTTGGCGTTGTCGTAGGCTTGTTGTGCCTGGTCCAGCGCATCCTTGCTCGTCACACCCGCGTCGAACAGCTTCTTCTGGCGGTCAAGTTCGATCGAATCGTAGTCGTACAAAGCCTTCTTCTGCCGCTCCGTAGCGCCCTGCGAGGACACTGTCGCTTGCTGCTGCCGCGGATCGATCTCCATCAGAGCCTGGCCGGCCTTCACGCGTTCGCCGCTGTGTACCAGGATTTTGGTCAGAAGTCCGCTTACCTGCGGCAGAATCGTCGCCGATCGCCGCGACTTGATCGTCGCCATGTACTCGTTACTCTGGGGCACCGGCTGCAACTGCACCGCTACCGTCTTCACCGGCATCGCCTGCATCCCAGCCGCTGCCTGCGGACCCTTCTGCGGTGCCTGCTGACATCCGGTTACAGCCAGACTGAACAGCAATATGCTGCTTACACAAAAAATGCGCTTCAAAATAAGAACCCCTTGCTCAGCTCCACGCCTCGTCGGGTCGATGGAGTACGAAATGCAGCATTTATGGTACAACCCGACCGCAGCCGGATCATGTGATCTCACGTCAAATCACAGCATTTTTCTACAATGGAACTTCAAGCATTGTCTGGTTTAGGGGATGCATCAAACTGGCCGATTGTCGCAAAAAGCCCTGGCCGCGACATCCGCGTTGTTGCGACCCGGTCTGCTGTGATGTCAGGCGCTCCGTCCCTGCCAGCCGATCGAGTCCAGCGATCTCAGCACTGACAACGGAAACCGGTCCTCAGACAACTGCAAATTCTGGGGAGTTGATAGGCTCGGGCTTCGGTTCCCCATTTCGGGTCGACGAATTGGCTGTCTCGCCAATTTCAGAATTGAAAACGGAAAGCTGACCATTGACGACTTCATCTGCTTCTTTGACATGGATTCAACGGGTTGGTACCCTTCTTGAAGGCACATTCCGGCCAATCTGATCTGAGCGCCTATCTGCCCTATCCAACTGCGTCCCCGTCGTCTAGCCCGGCCTAGGACACCGCCCTTTCACGGCGATAACACGGGTTCAAATCCCGTCGGGGACGCCAAACGAAATCAGACATTTACGGGAAAAATCACCCCTTCCCGATTTTCCCTTGGTAACGCTGCGGTAACGATGGAACCCAAACTTGGCCCATTTTCGGGCTTTTCTGGTGACTCCACTTCCAGCTTTTCTGAAGACTCCGCATACGCTCCGTCAAGCAGTTTCACTGCGTCCGATAAGAAGGCAGGGCTGAGGTGCTGATACCGTGCCGCCATTCGCAGGTCTTTGTGCCCGAGGATGAGCGCAACGGTGTGGATGTCCGCTCCCTTCATTCGCATCCAACTGGCCGCAGTGTGCCTCAAATCGTGGAAGCGGAAGTCTGAGACATTCACGGAGCGGCAGGCCCGCAGAAATGCCAGCGAGACATTCTCTGGCGTCATTGGATCTCCGTTGAAGACAAGATCCGTTGACTTCGCTTTTCCCTTTGTCACTACTCCAAGAGCCTGTTGCGCGAGCGTGTTCAGATAGACGACCCGCCCTTCGCCGTTCTTGGTTTGGGGGAGCATGATCCGCCCGCCCTTGAAGTCGATATCCAGCCAACGCAGCCCCAGAATCTCACCGCGTCGCATCCCTGTTGAAACGGCGAGACCCGCGATAGGGCGCAACCATTCAGGGCAAGCCTCCAGGATGGCCCGCAGTTCTCCGGGCTGGAGATAGCGCACCCGGCCCGCCGGAACTTTTGGCGGCTTGACTCCATGGGCGGGATTCGTGGGAATCAATTCCCATTCGACGGCCAGCCCCATGAGGTGCTTTAGGACGTTCAACTCTTTGGTGACGGACGCGGGGGAAACTTCCCCGCTGCGATGCGTCATGTATTTCTGCACATCGGCGCGGCGGACCTCCGCCAGTTTGACGGCTCCAAAGAACGGCTTAAGATGCGCGTTCATAATGCCGTCTTCGCGCGTGTAGGCCGCCGGACTGAGTCTAGCCTTCTGATGCTTCAGAAATCGCGTAGAAACGGCTTCAAACGTCTCCGCAGAGGGCGGCGCATATCCAAGCGTCACGGTCTTTTCGACGCGAGCCTTCTCCGCAGAGAGCAGCATCCGGGCCTGTTGCAGCGTGTGGGCATGCAGCTTCCGCTGTCTACGCTTTCCGCTGGCATCAATCCAAGATGCCCACCAGCCCGGCCTATCCTTGCGCTGATAGATTCCGTCACGGTCCTTGACTTTACCTCTTGGCATTTTGGTCCGCTCCTTTTTTTAATAAATTTCGCTCAGCGCGTGCCAGTATTTCCCTTTCATTGCGCTTTACCCAGAGGGGTTCAATGCGATGCTTCCTTGTGGTGATGAAGGCCTCTTTCGGGTGTTTGGTATTCACTTGATTTGCAACTGACAAATACCTGTCCGGCGTCTTGTGGCTCTTCTTCCAGCCCGACCATGCCTCCGAAGCAGTGTTCAACATGCGATCTTTCGCATCGTTGCGGGTGTCGCTCGTGCGGGCTTTGGCAACTTGACCTCTGCAATTACCGCAGCTTGCACCGCCGCGTTTGTAAATCTGCCCACTCTTCATCTCGCGCGCTCGGACAAAGTACCGCTTACAGTAGGCGCAACAATCTAATCGTTGAGCGAACCCAGAATTGAGCAGCAATATGAACCAGAGGACCGCTTCCAACCAACAGTTCATGCCTGGACTGTCGGCGTTCAAAAAGGGGGGCAGCGCGGCGGGCCGATCAATCTTGCCATATACCGGAGTCGTGAAGTTGAGATGCACTTCTCCATCGCTCATGAACCAGATGTTCGGGGGGAATCGGTGAAGGTAATCCCAGTAGACCCGCCAAAGCCAGGAACTGAGGGCCGGGTCGGCGGGGTCCAATTTCTTCCCACGCTCCATCGTTCCGTCCTCATACCCGGACTTTGGACCTAATGAAATGTGCCATTGCGTTTCGGTTGAATAACCTTCGACCGGCCCCATCCCAGTCGCACGAACGGCTGCATCTTTCGGCATAACCTTCTTCCCGCATCGAAACCATTCCTCGACAAGCTTTTGAAGGAAGCCCCTAAATATTTCACCCGATTCTTCATCGTTCCAGAGGCTGGTTAAACCGACCCCGGTCACCGGCAACACGTACATGTAACCCGGCGGAGGCGGATCATTCAAAAGATTCGCGGTGACTTCAACAGAGTGGAGGCTTTCGCTAAAACTTAGAATTTTCATCGCATCATCCGATCAAGACTTGATAACCGTAATCATAGTTACGCGCGACTAATAGTGCAACACAATAACTGATACAGAAGGCAAGTTATTTGCATGGACTGTCTGCCATAGGCAGCAGAAAGGAATGACGGACGATGCAGAGCAAATTAGACAGGAAGATCGAGACGGAATTGTTGGGGATGGCGGACGCGGAAGCAATGACGGGCCGGAGTCGGTGGAGCTGGCGGCGTGATTGCTATTCCGGAGCCATCGCATCCGTGAAAATCGGGCGTCGGCTGTTCGTGCCGGTGTCTGAGGTGCGCCGCGTGATCGCGGAAAACACTCGACCAAGGCTCCAGGACTCGAAGTAAATGGCGTCGCAAGCCCGGCCCTCTGACACTCTCCCACCGGAGATACGCGCCGCCGCAGCTCGTGGATGGCGTTTGCTGCCGGTCCAAGCGCGAGGGAAGATTCCGCTGGTACAGGAATGGCCCAAAGTAGCCACGGCCGCCCCTGAGAGCCTTGAGGCGTGGGCGGCTCAATTCCCGGGCTGTAATTGGGCCATGGCGACCGGGCCGGGGTCCGGGGTCTTTGTTTTGGATGTGGATGGCGAGCCGGGCCGCGCTGCTCTGCTTTCATTTCATAAGCAAGGCAAGAACATTCCAGACACTCTCAGCGCGTCAACCGGAAGCGGTAGTCATGTCTATTTCCTCTGGCCTGAAAGGGAGGCCATTCGGAATTCAGCTGGAAAACTGGCGACAGGTCTGGATATTCGCGGTGACGGAGGATACGTGGTGATCCCTCCTTCCATCCATCCAAACGGAACTCCATACGAATATGCAGACCCGGACGAACTGATAACGTGCGCCCCAAAATGGTTGCTCGAATCGATTGTGCATCCCGCGAAGGCCATACCTTCGGCTTCAGAATCCGTTGCACCCATCGGCCCCGGCAAGCGCACCCCGCTCCTCTTTTCTATGGCCGGAAAGCTACGCTCACAAGGGGTGCCACAAGAGGGGATTCTTGCCGCCCTCAAAGGCCTGAATGCCACCTTTGCGCCGCCACATGAGGATAAAAAACTGCTACAGATCGCCAAGGGCGTCTTTCGATATCCAGACGGCCAAGCCCCGGGCTCACCTGCCCCTGATCTTGTGTGTCTCGCTGACGTGGAAGCGTTGCCGGTGCCCTGGCTCTGGAAGGGGTATCTTGCCTTTGGGATGCTGGCGATGCTGTCCGGGGACCCGGACGCGGGGAAAACATTCATTGCTCTCGCCATCGCTGCTGACCTGTCCAATGGCCGGGTGCCGGTTTCCGGAGAGCCGTGCGACCCGATTAACACTCTCTATCTATCGCGTGAAAATGCAGCTGAGTTTGTAATCAGTCCGCGATTCAATGCCCTTGGCGGAAATGCCAAACATCTCCACCTCTTGAAGGGGGGCATACTCGGAAAAGGCGAAGCCTGTATCAGGTCTGGCATCACTTTGAAAGATGTTTCCTTGCTCGAACGTGCTCTCGAATCGACGGGTGCACGGCTGGTGGTAATTGACCCGATACAGTCCTATTTGGGCGCGGAGGTTGATGCACATCGCTCGAACGAAACACGCCCCATAATGGACGGGTTGATTGGCTTGGCTGAAAAGCACAAGGCGTGTGTGCTGGTGGTCCGCCATTTGAGCAAGGCCTCCGGTGGACGCGCCATTCATCGCGGTCTGGGGAGTATCGACCTCACGGGTGCGGTCCGCATGGAAATGATTGCCGGCAATGCAGCCGGTGCCCGGACAGCCGCGCTTTAGTCCCAATCAAGAACAATGTCGGGCCACGCGCCGACTCTCTAGGATACGAGATTCTTGGCGCGGAAATGGATGCCCGCCTTGAATGGCGTGGCAAGTCTCAACTGACCGCTGATGACTTGCTAGCCCCAGACGCAGAAGCCGAGGGACGGTCCGACGTGGCCGAGGCGGTCGATTTTCTCCTTGAGCAGCTTTCTACTGGGCAGAAGCTCGTGAAGGAACTTCAGACAGAATTCCCTATTCACACATTGCAACGGGCAGCCAAGAGAATCGGAATCAAGCGGTCGCGTGAAGGGGAACGCGGCTCATGGCTTTGGAGTCTGAAGCGGCCATAGGCAACATCAAAACGCATAGGCGACAGCATCCAGAGATGTTGTCTATGCAAAAAACTGTTGTGCATGCTCGTTTCGGGTTAGCTCGGAGAATATTTGAATTATTTAGTGATGGGTAGTATGATCATCGCCCCACCAAAAACAGCCAAACACATGCTCACGCGCGCGCGCATTTGGACTGAATTAATTCCGTAGATCATAGGGGGTGCTGTCGGAATGGCTCATCGAGCAGCAGGTCGAGGAAGTGGTGATGGAATCGACCGCGCAATGGTGACCTGCTCCGGAAATGCGGCCATAGATGACTCCGACATTACTAGATGTAACTGAAGGGTAGACCACTACACACCCGAAACCAGCTTCTTCTGGCATTACCTCGCCTCCAGCACTGCGAAATGCTCCACGTGGCAGATGAACACGCGACGGAAGAGTCCCATGGTCAACAGTCCATCGAAGCCGGATGTGCCGTCTTCCTTCGCGGTGCCAGCAAGAGTAAAGAATGGAACCTTGGAGAATTCGAGAGAGCCGATCTTCATATCCTGGGGCGGTAATGCCGCAAATGCCCGTTTCGTTCCGTCAGTGCCAGTCCCGTGCAAGGAGGCACTGCGCAGTTTTGCGGCTGACGTGGATTGCGATGTGCCGTAGAGAAATGGAGCATTTGCGCCGGAATCGAGCTTCAGGCGAAGCGGCCCCGCTGTGCCGGATAGACGGACGGGGATGATGAGGGAATTAGGCGGCACATCGTCTCCATCCATTGGCGTGACCAGGGCAATATGTGGTCCCTTGATGTCGGGGCGCATGGCAGAGGACTTGTCCAGACAGAGCATCTTGTGTGTGTTGTCGATCAGCATGTCGAAATGCTGTAGGAAGTCTTCGCCAAGGACGCCACGGAGGTAGAGGTCGATGGACTTGAGGTTCTGGAGGCTGTAGACGACAGCTTCCAGGTGGGCCACGTCGTGGGAGCCGACTGAGAGCTGGTCAAGGTCCACGGAGGAAGCCGTGGTGTGAAATCCAGTGCCTTCGACCGGAATCGAATCCTGATTGGCAAGGTGAAGCTCGGCAGCCAGCTTGGGATCGACCATCGTGAACTGCGTGCCGGTGTCCAACAGAAAGTCGTACGGTCCGGAATGATTAACAGACACGGCCACGATCATCTGGTAGCTGTTTATGAAATGTAGCGGTACACTTTCAACATTTCCGGGGCAGCGGGGTTCAGCTGAGAGTGTGGTGGCGATACTTGCTGCAAGAACCAAGGAAGCGAAACCCTTGAAAGTTGTCATTGTCAGAGCTCCTCAGCCGGTCAGGCTGAGGTCACTCTGGGCGGGTTCGCTACATGGTCTTGATGGGCTCCTGATCAGTTTCTGGGCACGGTTGATCTATTCCTGAACGTTGCTGACGAATTGTGATGGGAAGATGATGGCGAGCAAGTCTTGTGTTTTCAGATTCGGAGATGTGGAGGCTCGGGAGCGGGAGTTCACGCTCAGTAAGGCAGGCGAGATCCTGCCTGTCGAGCCGAAGGCGTTTCGCGTGCTGCTGATTCTGCTTCGCAATCCCCAAAGCTGATCGCAAAGGAAGAACTGCTGAACGCAGTCTGGGGCGATGCTGCCGTTACTGAGAACTCACTGACGCGAAGCATTGCGCTGCTTCGCCGCCTGCTCGGGGATGACACCCGGAACCCGCGCTATATCGAAACTGTGGCTACGGTCGGGTACAGCTTGGTCTGCAAGGTGGAAGTTTCCGAGGAGGCTTCGGGGATTCTTGATCCGACTGACCAGCCGTCTGCAAACGGATCGTCGGTTGGGGCATCGGCGGCCGCGGAGATGGAAACCGATCTCAAGCGCCTGGCGCGGGATCTTAATCCGGGACTGGCTTCAGTGAGTTCGGTCACAGTGGCAAGTTCAGCGGCAACGGCTGGGGCGCTCCGCGGCAGGCGGCGGGTGGCGATCCTTGCGGGAGCAGGTGGTTTGGTTCTCCTGTTGGCTCTTGCGTATCTTCTGCGCCCAACCGTGCCCCCGCCGCGCGTGATCGCAATCAAGCAGATTACGCATGATGGAAAACGGAAGATGTACACGCCAGGGTATCGAATTCAGAGCTCGATGGTTACCGATGGACTGCGCGTTTATTTTGAGGTGCTGGAGGCAGAGGGTCTGCGGCAGGTTTCGGTCGAAGGAGGAGAATCGGCGCCATTGCCAATTCCACTCAATCTAGCCGCCCTTATCGGCCTTTCGCCGTCGAAATCCGAGTTGCTGCTGCTGGGGCCGCCGGACGACGCACAAACCGACACGGGAGGGCTTTGGACGATGCCCGTGCTGGGCGGACAGGTGCGGCGCATCGGAGACATGGTAGTTCTCGACGCAACATGGTCGCCGAACGGAGCTTCAATTTACTACGCGACGGGGCCGGATATCTGGGTCGCGCGAAGCGATGGAACCCAGGCCCGGAAGATACTCACGGTTGACGGAGAACGAGAACCAAATTGGATTCGATTCTCTCCCGATGGAAAACTATTCCGATTCGGGGTGCGCGACGGGAAACGTAACACCAACACTCTCTGGGAGGCGCACGCAGATGGAGGCGGCCTGCGGCGTTTGTTGAGTGGAGATGCCTGGCCCAATGAATGCTGTGGTACATGGACCCCGGATGGAAAATATTTCGTATTTGAGTCGACGCGCGGGGGATCGTGGGATCTGTGGGCGATGCGGGAGAAGCGGGACTGGTGGCGAAAGTCCAGTGCGGAACCGGTGCAGCTGGCGACGGGAGCCTCAATTGCCCTGAGTCCACTGCCGGGCCTTGACGGTAAAAGCGTTTATTTCATGGGAATCACCAAGCGAGGAGAACTGGAGCGTTTCGACTCAAAGAAACATTCATTTGTGCTGTTTCTTCCCGGAGTCTCGGCCGACGCGTTGGCGTTTACGAGAGACGGGTCCAGGATTGCCTACACCAGCTTGCCTGAAGGAAATCTCTGGGTGTCCAAGTCTGACGGCAGTGAAGCTCGCCAACTGACTTTCGCTCCCTTGAAATCAAGTCTGCCTCGATGGTCGCCGGACGGAAAGCGGATCGTGTTCATTGGGACCGAGGCCGGCAAGGCGGATCAGATCTATATGATCTCGGCGGAAGGCGGAAATCCGGAGCGGCTGACCAACGGAGAAAACGGGGAATCGGACCCCTCCTGGTCACCGGGCGGCGATGCGATCGTGCTGGGCGTCACCTCCGACACAGCAAGCTCATCAACGCAACACCCGATTCAAATCTTGAACCTGAAGACCCACAAACTGACTGCTTTGCCGGATTCAGGTCGATACTGGTCGCCGCGCTGGTCTCCCGATGGACGCTGGATCGTGGCGCTTGATTCTCAAACCGGCGCGCTGGGACTCTTTAACTTCAGCACCCAGAAGTGGGAAGAATTGACGAAGCTGCAGGCCGCGTATCCAGACTGGACGGGAAATAGTGAATGTGTCTATTTCTTCGGCGGCGCGACCGCAACTCAGTCGCCTGAGTATCGGGTTTGTCTCCGAGACCGACGTCCTCAGCTTGTGGCAGCCTGCGGCAAATCGGACAACCAACAGCGGATTGGGGAGGTTGGGTTGGAACAACTCCGATGGCTCGATTCTCGCTGTGCGCGACACCAGCCTGGAAGAGATCTATTCGGCCGAATTGGATTTGCCGTAAGACCTGGCTCGCCGCTCCCAAACCGAACCGAGGAAGAGGATTCGGCCAGCGGCTCCGACTTCCGAGTTCCGAGTGAGTGACCGCCTACTCGGCAGTGTCGTTAGCAAGTAGAAATGTCCGCTTTTGGTGGCAAGTGAAATGTCCGGTTTCATAAATTAGTAGCCGTAGAGGCGGTGGTAAAGTGCGAATCCCGCGTATTGTGCGGGATTTGCAAGTTGGGAGGGAAAGAAACTTTTCCTCCCAACGTCTTTTCCACGGCCTTGATTTGTTTTTTGGTCAGCGGTGTCAACAGCTTTCCTTCCGCGCTGTAGTGTCCGACGCGATGTCTTGCGATAATCAGGGTAAGTGTTTGATCCAGGTGCTGATGGATGATCACCTTGCATCCAGCCAGGGTGGGACGCCACTCGGCACGCTCCAGTTGCATAATCACGTTGTAAAAGCTCACCGTGTTATCGCGATCGACGGTGCGCTCGTAGCGTTGCGTAAAAACCATTTCCAGGTTCCTGTGCCGACAGGACATGAACGCCGTTCCGCGCTGTGCCGCTTGGACTGTGAAGCGGCGGTTGAACTCGCCGATGTAGTGCTCGTTTAGAAACTTGTTGGTTCCCTCCAGGGTGCGGATCCCGCGCAGCCGCAGCTCCTGCGGCAGCCGTCCCTGCCAGGTGGAGAAGCTGCGCTCCGATCGTCCCCGCGCCTGCGGAGAGTAGGACGGAGTCATCTGCACGCCCAACTCCTTCATGGCACGGCCCACCTGGAGGACGGTCATAATCGACCTTGCCGCCGCTCTTCGGCGTCAGCCAGAAATGGGCTTCTTGCCTCCACCACCGGAAAGCAGGGCACGGGCTTGTTTAAGTTGAGCGATTTCGGAGTCAATGGAGGCGAGAATTTTGTCGATAGTCATGCAAAAAGTATAGCTAACTAATTTCGGCAAAGGCCGGTCTTGGGACTTCACCGTTTCTTAAGGCGAGGTCTTCCTCTCTGCATACCTCACAGTTTTCACGGTGCTCAACCATTTTCTGTTGGGCACTCATTGCTGCCTCTTCATCGAGTGGTTGAGCGTCCGAGGAGGCGATCGTCCCATCGACCAAAGCCTGCCATCTTCTTTTCAAGCGTTCATACGTTCTACAAATCTTCAATTTCGTTTGGTCGGCTCGATGACGGCGCATCTGCCACCTCTTTGTGAAAGTATTTAGCCCCATGCACTCCGGGAGATTCGCGAACTTTCCCTCCTTGGCTTTGATGCTGCGGGTAGAACATAGAGATACCCAAATTGGAATAACTGCTACATTCCGCCATCGACCCAATACCCTTCAGCAATTTGACCGCCATGGTTCTCCCTTCGAAGGTCACGTCATACCGGCCATCTGGTAAGTTTTCTGGAGCAAGAACAGATGTCGCGGTGTACGTACTCCCAAATATTGAGCAGAGGAAGCGATACCTTTACCGCGCTAACAGTGCATTCTCCCTCGCGCCCCATGCCCTTCAACCGTCCGCTCATCATCACAGTTTCGCGAGGCGATATTGTCATTCATCCCTCATCCGAGCCCGCCTCTCACGCCCCTTGCGCCTAATACTCTCACGATTATCGGCTATTTGTCGGTGCGTTCATAACACACCAGTGCAAGAGAGCTAGGGCGAACCTGAAAGTGCAGGTCACTTCACAAGTTGGATAGAGCGTAGACTTCAGGCATGGAAGTAGTAGCGCACCTGAACGCTGCCAAGATCGCAACGGGAGATTTTCGGGCTACTACGGTGTTCTCTTTGCAACGCGGAGTTTCGTCCAAATCCGAAGTGTATTGGAGAAATGTCGAGTTCTTTGCTGCCCACTTTGAATTCTCACATTCCGATGATGCGGCGACTCGTAAGGTCGGAAGCCCGAATCGCCGCAGGGACTGAACCTGCACTCAACTGATGGTCTCTAACATGCTCCTTCTATCGGGAGAAAGGGTCAGATAATCCGGGAATGCGCTTCGCATATTTCGGCTACGGACTTGGAAGGGTCTTTGGTAAATCCACTACTGCCGCTGATTTTGGGATGGGTTAGAACTAGTTCGCGTTGCTCCACTGGAGTTCTGGTTTATTTGCGTAGAGAGCGAGAGTCCCTCTAATTCCCGACGCCCGTCGCTTGAAGTCGGTCACTGCGTCTTGATGCACGGCCTCCTCGGAATTCGCCTTCTCGGCTGTTTGCGACCAGGTGATGGTCGAGCGATTTTCTGGCCTGATGAGACAGTTGAGGAATTCCAAGACTCAGAATTCGCAAATCGTGGCAAGCGGTGAGCCTACCGATCGAGCGTTCAGCGTGCCCCGCTGTTCGACAAACCTTTCACTGTCGATGGATTTTCTTGCAACTCCCGGCTAACAAAAAATACCCCCAATTTGGTTAGGTACCGTACATATTTTTCCGGATTGATAGGTATAAGATGCCCGACACGCAGCGCGTTTTTCACAGAGGGACTGCCGGCCTACTTTGATTTCATCCCTCGTCTGAATCTGCTGAGTTGGAGGGGAATTATGCCGTTTACTGACCGTGATGTCCTGTGTGTAGGTTGCGGCCTGACGTTTGTGTTTTCTGCGGGAGAACAAGCATTCTTTCGGGACAGAGGCTTCGTCAACGAACCTAAACACTGCAAGCGGTGCAAAGCTAAGAGGCAGGGTGTCGCAGCACCGCATCGAATCGAGACGCACGTCATCTGCTCAGAGTGCGGGAGCGACACGCAGAACCGTCCCATTCAAGCCAACGCAGAGCAGACCTGTGCTGTGTAGAACGTGTTTCGCAAGGAAACCCAAAGCACCCAATATTGTGGCTGCGTAGTTTGCGCTCTACCATGCTTTGCCAAATTGGCGCGAATTGATAGGGACTTTCGAGGTCGCTTAACATGCCCCATCGGAGTCGCGCTCGTTTTGTCAAAAGTAAGCGCAGGGCATCTCGTTTGGTGGTTCCTCCTCGGATACCTCCTCGTCATGCGGAGTATCCGATCATGACCCGGACAGGTTATGACACGACATGTGAGCCGGGGAGAGAGGATTCCTTCCGTCTCCCGAGTGACGCAAAGCACATCACCTTGCCCAAATCTGCCCTAGTATGGCTTACCAATGAAAACAGGTGAGGTTCATATGGTCGCCCCAAATATCGTTCGCGACATTTACAACAAGCGCGGCGTTCTCCTTTACAACGTTCATTTCAACGATGGGAGACTTGAGAACCGCGTCACAGAGCGTGAGATTTCCGGCCTACGCGCAGTAGACATGGCTTGGATTTGGAATGTCTCGGAGCGTAGGCGGGTCTCCCCGGATGAGGTTCAGAATCTTTGCAAGCTTAGTTCCGAGCGTTAGGTAGATTGGTTTGCGTCTTCGCGCTGCCAGCCCATCCCTCACGATGAATGAAGTACGTCGGATATTACTTGTCTGTTGCTCTGACCCTTGCGATTAGCTTTCCCAGAGCGTGATTATCCTCCGCAGAGCCATAACGGATGAATCTAAACGTCGGCTCACTGCTCGGCTCACATAGCTGTGGATACTGTCTTTGAAATTCATTCACCAACTTCATCCCAGCGGCGTTCAGACGCTCGAAAATATACCCCGTCGAAGTCCTCACTACAGTCACCATCGCTGCTCTGCCTTTCGGAGAAATGCGCCTATCAAAATAACTCACCGTTGAGCGGATCTAAAAACACGAATCGCGGCACAGTATGCGGACGCGAAGCCGTAGCAGAGTATCTCCCGAAGTGCAGGGCTGACGCTTCGTTCACATCAACGAGGCGGGCAGATCATCGGCGGCAACAATACAGTCGAACAAGCACCAGAAGCAGGGATTGAAGATGTGATCATCGTTCCGTAGAACGGAGAGGCAACTTATAGCGGATCAGCGATTGCGGTAATTTTCCATCTCGGAACATGCACGGCGTTATCCAAATGCAGCAAGTAAATCGGATTGCTGCTTACTAAAAA
>CAWCVS010000012.1:0-198343 GCA_963799035.1 uncultured Acidobacteriaceae bacterium
AGTGTTCAAAGTAAGAAGAGTGTCTTTAGGAGTTGTAACTTGAACGCGCGTGAGCGTGGTTGAGTTACTCTCAAGGCGAATAACTGGGAATAACAGACAGACAGGACCGAAGTGATTCGGCTCCCTGCGCTGGAGTTAATTCTATGGTCAAGCTACTAAGGGCGCACGGTGGATGCCTTGGCAGAGACAGGCGAAGAAGGACGTGGCAAGCTGCGATAAGCTTCGGTAAGCCGCACACAGGCGTTATAACCGGAGATTTCCGAATGGGAAAACCCTCCCGAGCAAACCTCGGGAACTACCCACTGAATACATAGGTGGGATAGAGCGAACTCAGGGAAGTGAACCATCTCAGTACCTGAAGGAAAAGAAAGAAACCTCGATTCCGATAGTAGTGGCGAGCGAACTCGGAATAGCCCAAACCCGTAGCATTTCGGTGTTTCGGGGGGTCTGGAAGAACTTTAAACAGTAGAATTAACCAATCTGACAATTAGTCGAATCCTCTGGAAAGTGGATCCATAGAGCGTGACAGGCTGGGTGGACGAAAATTGTTCAGACTCGAAGCGGATACCGAGTAAGGCGGGGCACGTGAAACCCTGCTTGAATCCACGGGGACCATCCCGTAAGGCTAAATACTAGTCTCTGACCGATAGTGAACCAGTACCGTGAGGGAAAGGCGAAAAGAACCCCGTCGAGGGGAGTGCAAAGTACCTGAAACCGTGTGCCTACAAGCAGTGGGAGGACTATGCCCCGGCAAGGGAATGTCTGACCGCGCGCCGATTGCATAATGAGCCGGCTAGTTATTCTTGTCAGCAAGGTTAAGCGTAAGCGAGCCGAAGCGAAAGCGAGTCTGAACAGGGCGTTCAGTTGCCAGGAATAGACCCGAAACGGCATGATCTACCCATGGCCAGGTTGAAGCTGGGGTAAGACCGAGTGGAGGACCGAACCAGCGTTTGTTGAAAAAAGCTTGGATGAGCTGTGGGTAGGGGTGAAATGCCAATCAAACTCGGAGATAGCTCGTTCTCCTCGAAATAGCTTTAGGGCAGCCGCGGACGAATTGCGGGGGTAGAGCAATGGAAGGACTAGGGGCCTTTCCGGGTTACTGAACCTTACCAAACTCCGAATGGCAGCGACAACAACCGGGAGTGAGACAGTGGGGGATAAGCTTCATTGTCGAGAGGGAAACAGCCCAGACCGTCCGCTAAGGTCCCTAAGTACAGTTAAGTGGGAAAGGAAGTCGGAATGCTTAGACAGCCAGGAGGTTGGCTTAGAAGCAGCCATCCTTTAAAGAAAGCGTAAAAGCTTACTGGTCAAGCCGTCCCGCGCCGATAATATAAGGGGGCTAAAGCCGGACACCGAAGCGGATGGACACCTTTCAGGGGTGAGTGGTAGGAGAGCACTCAAAAGCGTGAAGCCAGACCGTAAAGCCCGGTGGAGCGTTGCGAAGAGACCCTGCCGGCATAAGTAGCGATAACGGAGGTGAAAACCCTCCGCGCCGAAAATCTAAGGTTTCCTCAGGTAGGTTAATCCGCTCAGGGTTAGGCGGTCCCTAAGGTGAGGCCGAAAGGCGTAGCTGATGGACTGACGGTTAATATTCCGTCCCTCCCAATGTTCGTTATCACGATGGGTGACGCAAAGGATAAGAATGCCGCACTAGGCTATTGCGGTTGTTGCACGTAAGCTGGATCCGATAGGCAAATCCGTTGGGTCATTAACAGTGAGGTGTAACACAGTCCCGTATGGGGCTTACGATTCTGATTCCACGCTGCCGAGAAAAACCTCTAAGGAGAACAAAGGGAACCGTACCCCAAACCGACACAGGTAGACGAGGAGAATATCCAAAGGCGCTCGAGTGAAAGCTCGTTAAGGAACTCGGCAAATTGGCTCCGTAACTTCGGGAGAAGGAGCGCCCACGCAAGTGGGCCGCAGTGAAGCGCGTACGGCGACTGTTTAACAAAAACACAGGTCTCTGCTAAGTCGAAAACGACGTATAGGGGCTGACGCCTGCCCGGTGCCGGAAGGTTAAAAGGAGAGGTTAGCGCAAGCGAAGCTTTGAATTGAAGCCCCGGTGAACGGCGGCCGTAACTATAACGGTCCTAAGGTAGCGAAATTCCTTGTCGGGTAAGTTCCGACCTGCACGAATGGCGTAACGATCGTACGACTGTCTTAACGAGTTGCTCGGCGAACTTGTAGTACCGGTGAAGATGCCGGTTACCCGCAGCTAGACGGAAAGACCCCGTGCACCTTTACTACACCTTAACTATGAGTTATGGTTCTTGCTGCGCAGGATAGGTGGGAGGCTTTGAGACCAGGTTCTCGGACTTGGTGGAGCCAATGGTGAGATACCACCCTGCGAGTGCTGTGATTCTAACCTCCTCCCGTGATCCGGGAGAGGGACATAGTTAGGCGGGTAGTTTGACTGGGGCGGTCGCCTCCTAAATTGTAACGGAGGCGCGCGAAGCTACTCTCAGACTGTTTGGAAATCAGTCGTCGAGTGTAAAGGCATAAGAGTGGTTAACTGTGAGACCTACAAGTCGAGCAGGTACGAAAGTAGGCCTTAGTGATCCGGTGGTTCTGTATGGAAGGGCCATCGCTCAACGGATAAAAGGTACGCCGGGGATAACAGGCTGATCATTGCCAAGAGTTCATATCGACGCAATGGTTTGGCACCTCGATGTCGGCTCATCGCATCCTGGAGCTGTAGAAGGTTCCAAGGGTTAGGCTGTTCGCCTATTAAAGCGGTACGTGAGCTGGGTTCAGAACGTCGCGAGACAGTTCGGTCCCTATCTGCTGTGGGCGTAGGAGATTTGAGGAGGGCTGTCCTTAGTACGAGAGGACCGGGATGGACGAACCTCTTGTGTTCCAGTTGTCCTGCCAAGGGCACGGCTGGGTAGCGAAGTTCGGTTGTGATAACCGCTGAATGCATATAAGCGGGAAGCACGCTCCAAGATGAGATCTCCCTGAAGGGCCCAGAAAGACCATCTGGTTGATAGGCTGGAGGTAGAAGCGCAGTAATGCGTGTAGCTTACCAGTACTAATCGCCCGTTCGGCTTGTCCATAGAATTAACTCCGCGCAGTAAGTTATTCGCGGACGTTCTTCTTGCAAGCCTTGTACAAACCAATCAATTTCGTGTCAATCAGATAAACTCTGAGCAAATTTTTGTGGCGCCAGATTGCAGTCCGCGTTCCTACGCAGCCTCCGGGAGAAACCATCCGGAACACACGTAGACGCCGCGGCAGGCTGCGGGCAAACCAACCCGCCAAGCGCCATACCAGCATCAAAGGCGGTCGAGATCCTTCGCGCGTATGCGCTCAGGATTTCGGCTGAAGGCTCCCGGCGCTCTGCGCCTCACGCCTTCAAAACGCCTCAATTTGCCGGTGACCATACTGCGAGGGATCACCCGTTCCCATCCCGAACACGGAAGTTAAGCCTCGCTGGGCCGATGGTACTGCACGGGCGACTGTGTGGGAGATTAGGTGATCGCCGGCAATAAATTCAAAAGCAAAAAGCCATGCCTCCGGGCATGGCTTTTTTGCGTCTATTCGCGGTTCCTAGTTCTCTCGCATCATTGTGATGACATCTACACGGGAGGCTCTGCGCGCGGGGATAAGCGAGGCTGCTACTCCTGCAATCACTACGACTGTGATTGCGCCTGCGATCGATACGTGCGTCCACGGCTGAGACACCGAAGAGCAGCGACTTCAGCCAGCGCCCCAGTGCGATCCCGAGCACGGTTCCAATGCCCACGCCGATCAGGGTCAGGCGCAGACCGTCCGTCAGCACCAGCATGAAGATGCGCTCGATGCTGCAGCCCAGCGCCATCCGGATCGCCATCTCTCCCGACCGCTGAACGGTCGCATAGGCCATCACGCCATAGACGCCGAGGGCTGCGATGAGCAATGCGATTCCCGCGAAGATGACCAGCAGCAGAGTGCGGAACCGAGGTTGCGAGAAGTTCTGATCGACGTTCTCCTCCATGGTCCGAATGCGCACGACGGGCTGATTGGGATTGATCTTGTGCACCGTCTCGCGCAGTTCCGGAATCACGGAGCGGGGATCAACCTCGGTGCGCACCACAAAAGACATGTTGCGGACGGGCAGCACCTCGTTTGCCTGGCGAAAGGGTACGTACATCTCCGTCGGCATATCCGAGACAAGCGACTGCTTGACGTTGCCGACCACACCCACGACCATCATCCAGGGCACGTCATCTTCGGGGGTGGCGCCGAGTTGCAACTTTTTGCCCAGGGGCGACTCATTTCCGAAATAGGCATGGGCCATTGCCTGGTTGATCACGACCACGGCCGGCATTTTCTCGCGATCGGAATCTTCAATCCAGCGGCCCGAGAGCAAGGGGATGCGGAGCACCTGGAAATACTCCGAACTGACCGTGCGGTAGTTCGTCATGATGTATTCCGACGCATTGCGCGGAGGGCGGCCCTGAATGTTGAAGTGGATTACGGAGCCTTGTCCGCTGACAGGCAGGAACGACGATGCCGCGGCCATGCGTACGCCGGGCAGTGAGTGCAATTGGCGCAGGGTGTTCTCATAGAAATCCATGTTGCGGTGAGCTTCGGCCGGGGCTGACCCGGCAGGAGGCACGGGCAAATCGGCGACAAGGATGTGATCGGCGGAGAATCCCATGTTCACTTCTGACAGGCGACCAGACTGCGAACAAACAATCCAGCACCCATCAAGAGCAGAAGCGCCAGGGAAATCTCTGCAACTACAAGCGTGTTGCGCAGGGCCTTCGCCTGGTGGCCGACTGCGCCGCGTTCGGACTCATTCAGGATCGAGCGCAGATCGGTCAGGCGCACGTGCCCCGCCGGTGCGACCCCAAAGAACACTCCGGCAAAGATCGACAAGACCGCCGTAAACAGCAGTACGTGCAGGTCGATGTGAACCTCTGTTCCGGGAGGCAAAGACCCGCTGGCAACGTGCAGTAGTGAAGGCATCAGCGCGTAGGCGAGAGCGACTCCCGCGACCGCTCCCATCAGCGAGAGCAACAGGCCTTCGATCACGAGCTGCTTGATGATCTGCAGATCCGAGGCTCCCAGCGAAATGCGGATGGAGATCTCGCGCCGGCGCGCGGTCGCTCTAGTCAGCATCAGGTTGGCGATGTTGCCGCAGGCAATCAACAAGCACAAAGATCACCGCGCCCAGCAGCGTCAGGAGCGCTGGCCTTGACTGGCTTACGAGCTGATCGTGCATGGGGTTGACGACTGCGTCGAGCGCAATATTGTCAGCGGAATACTTTTCGTAGAGCCGCTTGGCGATGGTGGTCATTTCGGCGCGCGCCTGGTTCAGCGAGACGCCAGGTTTCAAACGCGCGATGGGGAAGATGCCGGGATGCCAGGAGCGGTCGTCGGGTAGCTTGCTGGCCCATGGACCCATGGCGATTACCACATCGGGCGCTTGCTGCAGCAATTCATAGCCTTTCGGCAGAACGCCGATCACGGTGTAGCTCTGGTTGTCGAGAGTGATGGCGTGACCGATCACTTCCTGCGAGCCGCCATACTTGCGCTGCCACAGGCCATAGCCGAGCAGCACCACGGAAGGTGAGGCTGGCTGGTCGTCCGCAGCCACGAGAGAGCGACCGGCGATCACATTCACGCCGAGCAGGTGCAGCAGGTTTCCGCTGATCATCTGGCTGGGAATTTGTTCGGGATCGCCGTTGCCGGTGAGCGCAGAAGTGAAGACGCGCGTGGCGCCGAATTCCTCAAATGAAGTGCTCTGCGTTTGCCAGTCCTTATAGTTTTTCCACGAGACGGAGAGGATGGGGAACTGGGCAGCCCGTTCTGAAAGCATGACGAGCCGATTGGAATCGGGGAAAGGAAGCGGGCGCAGAAGCACGCTGTAAAACACGCTGAAAATCGCCGTGTTGCATCCGATGCCGAGCGCGAGGGTCCCGACCGCGACGACCGTGAATACCATGCTCTTGCGCAACTGGCGCAGGGAGTACTGCAGGTCTCTTACCAGGCTCAAGTCCACCTCGCGATTGTGTGAGTCAGGGGGAGGCAAGGCCCGGCTGGGCCAAGCCTCGCTTGGAGAAGTTTCTCACATCGAAGTAGCGGACCGTCCCCGTCTGGGACAGGTTGGTCCGTTCGAGGGACGAGTGTTGGTCGCCGTGGATGAGTCTGAAATGCTCGACAGGAATGCGGAGAAGCAGATTCTTCGCTCACCATCCCCGAACCTACCCCAAAGAGCTGAATCGCTCTTTGGGGCCCCTGTGCGTTCGGGGCCCCGTTCGCTCAGAATGACACCGGCAACCGCGGGGAACGGCTCAGAGCGACACCGGCAAATAAGCAGGCGAATTTCAGACGCAGGACAACTAGAGGTTGGCGCCTCGATTGCCCGAGATCAGCCGCAAAAGCCAGGTTAGAATTACGGCTCCGATCACGGCGATCACGATGCTGATGATCATGCCATGCTGACCAACTCCGCCAAATCCGAGGTGGCTCGACAGAAAGCCACCGATGAGGGCGCCCACCAAGCCCACGATCATGTCCATGAAGAAGCCGAAGCCGGACCCCTTCATTAACTTTCCAGTCAGCCAGCCGGCAATCACGCCGATAATGATCCACGCAATCCATCCATGACCCATTGCCTTTTCCCTCCTTGATATCGTTGAGATTTTTAAAGCTGTTATAAGCCACAGATCCCGGTCTTCGTTGCACCGAACTTCAAGGCCCGGTAGCAGGCTGGAAGCATACATCCCGTTACCCGGCATGCACTAGACCCTTGTTGAGAATTCATACCTGTATCGGTGGGATGCAGAAAACGAGGATGTTGGAAGGAATTTTGGAACCGAGGATGGCTTTCGTTTATTGTGCCGCAGTCGTAGTCGGCGGCCGATTGCAGGTGGCTGCCTTTCCTAATTATCGGGGCACGTTTCGCGCCGCCGCCTATTTTGAATCTTGCGAGTTCACCGGGTCACGGCGCGTGGCCTTGAACGGTGGTAAGCTTTCCGGTTTAAGGAAGGATATGCTTTGGCCCGCTCCAGGATTCTGTTTGTAACGGTCGTCTCTCTGTCAACTTTGCTCCGAGCGCAGGACCCGGCGACAAAAGCTCCCGCTACGGGAGCTTCGCCCGAAGCTCCAATCCAGACATTACGCACTACCAGTCGCGCTGTCCTCATCGACGTCATCGTATCCGATCGCAAGGGCAAGCCGGTTACGGGCCTCAAGCAGGAGGACTTTATCGTTACAGAGCAAGGCAAGGTGTAGAACGTTTCCTTTTTCGAGGAGCACACCGGGGCCGTTCCGGCAGCTGCGGCGGAATTGCCGAAACTCCCGCCCAACACCTTCAGCAACTTTTCTCCGTCCCCAACCCCCGATGCGGTGAACGTCCTGTTGCTCGACTCAGTGAACACGCGCATGGAGAGCCAGAGCTTCGTACACAGCCAGGCTATGAAGTTCCTGAAAAACGCCAAGCCTGGATCACGCATGGCGATCTTTTCGATGGGGCTGGGGCTTCACTTCATCCAGGGATTCACGGGCGACCCTGCACTCCTGGTGGCCGCGCTGAACAATAAGAAGAACAATGAAGTCGAGTCATCCATGATGATCAAGGGCCAGGATGAGACCAACGCCCAGTCAGATTTGGTGGGGATGATGCAGGCGCCGACGCCCGGCGGGGGAACTACGGCATCTCCGGAGATGATTAACGCCCTCCGAGAGTTCTTTACGGAGCAGGATACTGCGCAGAACTTCGATCGCGGGTTTGTAACCCTCGCTAATCTTCAGCGCCTCGCCACATTTCTAACCGCGTTTCCCGGACGCAAGAATGTGATCTGGTTTACCGAGTCAATTCCGCCTTTTCTCTCGATTGGTAATGGTCCAGACGCCCTGGCTACGATGGCAAGCGATCCCGGACTGGAGAGTGAGTACAAGAAGACGATGAACATGCTCGCTGCGGCGCGGATGGTGTTATACCCCGTTGATGCGCGTGGTGTGGCGACAACCGCCTTTTACCAGGCTGACAATAAATTACCCTCTACGACCTCTGCGCCCTATCAAATTACCGGGAGTCGACAGCAATCCAACGCAGATCGGGAAGGATCCAACGGTCTCACCGGCGTCCAACGGACCTGGTGCGCAAGTGTCGAATGTCAACGATGAGACAACGAAGCGCAACAGCGACCAGATGATGCAGGAGATTTTCGCCCACGATTCAGGCGGCATGGCCTTTGCAAACACCAACGGGCTGACCCAGGTTATCGATAAAATCTCTGCGACAAGCAGCGGCTTTTATACACTTTCGTACACGCCCGCCAATGCGAAGATGGACGGAGGATTCCGCAAGATTGACGTGAAGGTCGGCGATGGCAAATACGCGCTTTCCTATCGCCGAGGTTACTTTGCCCTGGATTCCGATTTGCCCGGCGCTGCCGTTGCGGCGCGCAATCAGCAGATCGAAAAACTTGCTGCACAAAATCCCGGGGCTGTCGATCCGCTTCTGGCTTTCATGGATTTAGGCATGCCCCAGAGCACGCAGATCATCTATAGAACGCGCATTCAGTCGTTGACGGCTGGCGCTGCCGGCGCTCCAGCTACGAATGATGCGGCGCAGGGCCAGCGAACCACGTACGGAGTGGATTTTTTTATAGGCATCAATGGCCTTGACCTGAACCTGGATTCGGATGGCAATCGGGAAGGGAAGATCAACATCTCCCTCATCGCCTACGACCGCTACGGCAAGATCGTCAGCCGCAAGGACCACCTTGCTGGGTTGAAAATCAAGCCTGATGTTTATGCGGTGTTCCAGGATACAGGCGTGCAGCTTCATGCCGAAATCAGCGTTCCCAAGGGCAATCTCTGGCTCCGGACCGGCGTCTACGACCAGATTTCTCAAAGAGTCGGCACGCTGGAAGTTCCTCTCAGCGCCGTCGTTTCCGCGGAAACAGCCACCCAGTAGTATTTTGCCAGCGTCTCTCTCCTTGACAGACTAGGGGAGCCGTCGTAGGCTTTCTCCTAGACGCTCAAGGAGAGACGCGGTTGGCTGACAAACAACAAGACAAACAGATGGAGCTGCTGCAGGGGACGCTTGACCTGCTCATCCTGAAAGCCGTGTCGCTTGGGCCGTTGCATGGCTACGGCGTGCTACTGCGCATTCAGCAGATTTCGGGCGAGGAGCTGGTCATTCAGCAGGGTTCGTTGTATCCGGCGCTTTACCGGCTTGAGCACCAGGGCGTGATTGCCAGCGACTGGGGTGAGAGTGAAAACAATCGCCGGGCTAAGTACTACAAGCTCACGGCGGCGGGCCGGCGGCGTCTCGAAGCGGAGACCGAAAAGTGGAATCGCATGGCCGGTGTGATTGCCGGAATTCTTCGCACGACACCGGAGAATGTATGAACTGCAGAATTCAGGGAACTAGGGATTAGGGACTGCCAGGGACCAGGGATTAGGGACTAGGACGCGATGGGATACGGTTTATCTACTGTTCGTTTGTTTGCCCAGATGCGCTCGTGGCTTCGAGCCATGTGGCGGCGCAACCGGCTTGAATCCGAGATGGAAGCCGAGCTTCAGCTTCACCTCGACCAGCTCACTGATGACCTTGTCCGTGCTGGGCATTCGCCGAAAGAGGCGGCACGACGGGCGCGCATCGCGCTGGGTCCGGCACTTGCGCACAAGGAAGATATGCGCGCATCACTCGGGCTTCGCTGGTTCGACGAACTTCGCGCCGACATTCGCTACGGCATTCGCATACTGGCGAAGAGCCCGGCGTTCACGATGATTGCCGCATCGTCCCTCGCGCTCGCTATCGGCGCCAACACAACCATCTTCGCGATCGGCAAGCAACTGCTGTATGACCGGCTCAACGTTCCTCATCCAGACGAGCTGCGCATGCTGCGCTGGAATGGCGATGGCCACGAGGCTGTCCAGGGCATGTGGGGAGATTTCGATTCCACGCCCGATTCCGGCACCAGCGCCTCGGTCTTTTCGTATCCCATCTACGAGCAACTGCGCGATCACAATGAACAAATGCAAGATCTGATCGCATTCAAGGAAGATGGAATGAATGCGACGATCAACGGCAATGCCCAGCGCGTGAATGCAGACCTGGTGTCGGGGAATTTTTATGCGGCGCTCGGCGTGCGTCCTCAACTGGGACGTGCGCTGCAGCCTTCAGACGATGCCGTTCCCGGATCGGGCTCGGTCGCCGTGATCAGCGACGGTTTGTGGCAGAAGCAGTTTGGCCGTTCGCCGTCAGTTCTCGGGCAGACCGTAACACTCAACCAGGCAGTCGTGACGATTGTCGGCGTTAATCCGCGCGGTTTCACCGGCGCAAAAAATGTGCAGGCGTCTCCCGATCTGTTTGTGCCCATCAGCATGCAGCCGGTGATCGATCCCAAGGGAAAGACATCGCTGCTGACTGACCCAACGCTGTGGTGGGTCAATATCGTTGTCCGCACCAAACCTGGCGTCAAGGACACCGAGGCCGAGGCCGCCTTGATGTGCAATTGCAGGCCGCGGTTCGCGCCACGACGCCAGTGAAGGCGGGGGAGACAATTCCGCGCCTCGTGCTCGTCGATGGCAGCCGTGGTTTGCACTTTGCAGATCGCATGTTCAGGAAGCCGCTTTTCGTCCTATCGGGGTTTACCGCGTTTGTGGTGCTGCTGGCGTGCGCGAACATTGCCAACCTGCTGCTGGCGCGAGGTGCGCAACGACAGCGTGAAATGAGCGTGCGGCTTGCCATGGGCGCGGGCCGCTCACGCATTCTGCGCCAGATGCTTACGGAAAGTCTGATGCTGGCGGCGCTTGGCGGCGCCGGCGGTTTGTTGCTTGGATATATCGGCCGCAGCGCGCTTCCGATGCTTTTGACCAATGCGTGGGAGCGCAGCGACGCGGGCGTCGTTCATCCGGCAATTCGACTGGGGTGTCTTTGCGTTCACCGTCGCCGTCACCCTTTTTACCGGTGTTATTTTTGGGTTGGCTCCGGCGTGGCTCGCGGCCCGTGCTGAAGTCAGCAGCAGTCTCAAGGAGACGGCGCAAAGCACGTCACGCCGCCGGAAAGGGCTTACCGGAAAATCCATCGTGGCATTTCAGATTGCTCTCTCCACGCTGCTCGTCGTGGGTGCGGGCCTTTTTCTGCGCACGCTTTTGAAACTGAATTCGGTGGACGTGGGATTCAAAGCGGATAATCTCGTGCTCTTCGAAATCAGCCCGCCTGCCCGCCGCTACCCGGGGCCGAAAGATGTGCAACTGCACCAGCAACTCGAAAAGCGTTTTGCCGCGCTGCCAGGCGTGGAACACGTTGCTCCCGGATCGATTCCTTACATTGCGCAGAGCATGGGCAATGCGGACTTCCTTCCGGAAGGTGAGACCGTCGACCCCAAAATGAAACACGCTGAAGTACGAAAACACGGTGGGCATCGACTTCTTTCCCACGCTTGGCATTCCGATATTGGCGGGGCGTGGATTTGGGCCGCAGGATACGTCAACCTCGCCGAAGGTCGGGATCATCAACCAGTCTCTGGCACGCAAGAGATTTCCCAACATCAATCCAATCGGCAAGCGGTTCAAGGCAGATAGCGAAACCTCTGATTGGATACAGATCGTCGGTATCTGCGCGGACACTCGATATTCCGATTTGCGCGGCGATCCGCCGCCCAGTTTTTCCTTCCCTACGTGCAGCAGACGGACGTGGGCACGCTGGTCTACCAGGTCCGGACGCACATGCAGCCGTCCGCTCTTTTCCCGGAACTGCGCCGTGTCGTTCAGTCCGTCGATCGCGACTTGCCCATCATCGACTTCCGCACCCAGCGGGAGCAGATCAACGCCACGATGCAGATGGAGCGCGCTTTTGCCGCATTGACCACCGGCTTTGGCGTGCTGGCGCTGGCGCTTGCTTGCGTCGGGATCTACGGGATCATGGCGTACTCGGTTGCGCAACGTACCAACGAGATCGGTATTCGACTGGCGTTGGGTGCGCAGCCTGGACAGGTTCGCAGTATGATTTTGCGCGAAAGCACATGGCTCACTGCAGCAGGGATTGTTGCTGGCGTGTGCACGGCGCTGGGGCTCACGCGCCTGGTCAAGTCGATGCTGTATGGAGTGACGCCGAACGATCCGGTCACGCTTGTTGGCGGCATGGCTTTGTTGCTGAGCGTTGCCCTTCTCGCGACGTGGATTCCGGCTCGCCGTGCCGCAAAGGTTCAGCCAATGGAAGCATTGCGACATGAATAACTCGATCTTGTCGCAATTTCCTAACTAAGCCATCTAAACCCCGACGGGCAAGAGCGGCAGGCCGCCCTGCTCTCTAGCCTTCAGCGACGATGGCATCGAGGTGCGCCAGGACCTCAGGAACCGACACGGTGTAGACCTCGCGGCCGGCGTCGTAGCCTTCTTCAATCAACTGCTTCAGGTGGCGGCCGGCGATCTGGACGGCCAGCTGATCGGTGATCACCTTTCCGGAGCGCTTCTTCTGTTCCAGCCACGCCGTGCAAGGCAGGGCAATCCACATCGGCTTGCCATTTACATCAAATCGCACGTCGACGGCATCGGCGTGGCGGGTGGCGATGGCCACAATGTTGGCCTTCCACGAGCAGTGCAGGTCTTCGCCGCTCCAGCGGTCGGTCACATGGAAATCTTCGTACATGCAACTAGCCTATCGTTCCTGCCGTGGCGGGGCAAGCACAGCGGTCACGTCTGGTGGCGCTGTTCCTTCCCCACTGGTAAACTAGTAGGGTTGCAGTGGCTGTGCCCCCACCTGTACGGACCCGCCTGCAAGTTGATCGAAGCGAAGGACAAAACACCCAGTGGATACACAGACTCGTCACGCCCTGAAGGGCGACAAATTTGCCCAGGCCACCAAGACCAGCGTCAATTGGGTCAGCGGCCATCGCAGCAACGTCATGCGATGGGCTATTTCGGCTGCCGTGGTACTTGTTGTGGGCATCGGATTGATCGTTCTCTGGAACGTGCGGGAGACGGCTGCGGAAGCCGCTCTCGGCGCAGCGCTGGATACCTATTCGGCGCCCCTCGCGCTGCCCGGGCCGCCGGCGCAGAGCGGCGTTTACGCAACTGCTGCCGATCGCTCGAAGGCGGCGAATCAGCAGTTTCAAGCGGTTACCGACAAATATGGCTGGCTGCCTGAGGGCGGCAAGGCGCGGTACTTTACCGGCGTCACCAATCAGGAACTGGGCCAGACCGCTGCTGCTGAGAGCTGAACTGAAGAAGGTCGCGGGATCGTGGAATCGCAATCTTGCCAATCTCGCAAAGATCGCCCTGGCCTCGATCTATCACCAGACCAATCGCGATCAGCAGGCCATCGACCTCTATAACGAGATCATTGCCAAGCCATCCGATACGGTCACTGCGGGAACTGCTCAGCTTGACCTGGCGGACCTGTATGCCGCGACCGGTAAACAGGACCAGGCACGTGCCTTGTGGGCCAAGTTGAAGGACTCCGACAAGGATGGCGCTGCGGGTTCGATTGCCGCCCAGAAACTCTCCGGCAAACAGTAGGTTTGCGCGGTTTGAGCCTGACGGCGAGGCATGGCGGAAGTCCCTGAGACCTCGACGTCTGAGCGTTTTATCGTGTAACTGCGTCTGGTGTTTGTATGAGCGCCAGCCAGACCCTAGTTCCAGGTTGGATGGAGATCGTCGAGAGCGCCGTGCATGACGAAGCCCGCCAGCGCGCCCAGGAAGAAGCACTGGCGGCGCTGATCGACCAGTATGCCACCACGCTCTTTCGCGTAGCCTTCTCCGTTCTGCGCAATCAATCCGACGCGGAAGATGCCGTGCAGGAAGCCTTTCTGCGCGTGTTGCGCCATCGCGACACCCTCGGCGAAATTCGCGACCATCGCGTGTGGCTGATTCGCATCGTGTGGAATATCGTGCTCGACCGCAAGCGTCGTGCCAAGACGCGCCCGGAAACCGACGACATCGCCGAAGTTGGCACGTGTTCTGCCAGCGTCAGGGCTTGACCGCGGAAGAGCGGGCCGCAGCCGCACAACATCAGGCTCACGTACTGGCATGCGTGGAGAAGTTGCCCGCCCGGGAACGCGAAGTGATGATGCTTTCCGCTTTCGAGGAACTCTCGAGCGTGGAGATCGCCGAGGTGCTCGAGCGTAACCGAGTCGAGCGTGCGTTCCCGGCTTTTTCGTGCGCGCAATCTACTGGCTGAATTGCTCCAACCATCCAAGGAGTATCCGATGAGTCTCTCAACACACAACGATTTCGATCGCAAGTACTGGAGTGTCGGACGCGGAACGAACGCTTGCGTCTGATTGCGTCGCTGCCTGCTCCCGTTGGCATTGCCGACCGGGTCAAGCACCGGCTGCACGCCGCTCCGATTCAAGCTGGTGTAATTTCGTGGCCACTGTCCGCAACAGGTGCGCGCTGGACGCAACGTTTCGTATCTGCGCGGGCGCTGCGGCCGCTGCAATCGTATTGGTGGTCGCGGGTGGTGGCTGGGAAGTGTATGCGCATATTCGGGCATGCGCCGGAGCCAGCCGCTGTCGCTACTCCTCAACGGATGGACGGAGGCGGGGTTTCTTCGGCGGAGGCCGGGCGAACTCCGAAGACGTGGAAGGGCCAGTGATTGCGATTCCGAAGGCTGTGGAAACAGGGGAAGGCAGTGTCTGCCGCCGAGCTTCACGCGCACGACGCCTGCCGGCAGTGAAAGCTGAACAGAGCATCGATTCCTGCTGCAGCGGCACCGGCAGTTCGTTAAGACGGACGTCGCGGGTTATTGGTCTTTCATCACTAAGCGGACGAGCATGCCGAGCACGGCCAGGACCAAGGCGCCCCAGAAGGCCGGAACCCATCCATACACAACAAAGCCAGTCACGATCTTCGACGCCAGCAGGATCATCCCGGCATTGATGAACAGCAGGAAGAGCCCCAGGGAAAGAATGGCAAAGGGAAAGGTGATGAGCTTTAAGAATGAATCCAAGTGTCGCATTCAGGACGCCGATGACGAGTGCGGCAACGACGGCCGACTGCATATCATTCACATAGAATCCCGGTACAAGATTCGTCACTACCATCAGCGCAATCGCGCTTAGTACCCAGTGAATCAATGCTCGAAACATGTGGCGCTTTCTCCAGAGTTCGCGTTGCGCGTTATTGCGAGGGAATACTTGCTGTGTTGGTATGCAATGATAGCGCGACCACGGGCAATCACTCCTAATATATGCGACGATTCTAGTAATGCATTCCTGCGCAGTTACTTTCACTCAATTACCGATTCCATGCGCAACACCGACGGTCAATATCTTTCATGTACATACGTAATCATTCATTCTGGATGGGCTGCACTCTTTTTTCCGTTTCGCTTCTCGTTGCCGGTGGCCAACAGGCTGCGCAGGCGCCGCTGCCTGCCCATCCGGGAGCTGATGCGCAGGTGCAGGAACACCAGAAGCAGCTCGACAAAATCCGCGAGACCTACACCTACACGTCGTACCAGGTTGTGCAGGACATCGATGCGAACGCGCAGGTAAAGAAGACGGAGTCGTCGGAGTACAACGACTTCTTCGTCAACGGCCACATAATTGAGCGCAAGGTCAAGGAGAACGACAAGCCCCTGAATGACCACGATCAGCAGAAGGAGACGGAGCGCGTTACCAAGCTGGTTGAAAAAGCGGAGAAGACGCCGCGAGATCAGCCGCTCGAGGGACCGACGATCAGCGTCAGCCGAATCCTGGAAATCATGGATGTGCGCAACGAGCGGCGCGAACTGTATCGCGGCGATCCGACAATTGTGTTCGACTTTTCAGGCCGTAAGGATGCGAAGACGCACGGCATGGCCGAAGACGCTTCGAAGAAGCTGGAAGGAACGGTCTGGATCGACGAAGCGGATCGGCAGGTGGCGCACATGGAGGCGAGGTTCAACGACAACTTCCGCATGATCGGCGGAATCCTTGCCACGGTGCAGAAGGGCTCGAGTTTTCGCTTCGACCAGGCGAAGGTGAACGGAGAGATCTGGCTGCCGACGGGCGCCGAGGGCACCGTGCAGGCGCGGTTGCTGCTGTTCAAGAACCTGCGGCAACACTTTCGCGAGCGCGACTACGACTACCAGCGTTTCAAAGTAGAGACGCAGGTGCCAAAGGATGCGAAGGCCGCTCCAGACAAAAAGCCCTGAGGCGTTGCTGTAGGCTGTTGGCATGTTCGTGCGCAAGTTATCGATTCAGCGAGTGGATGCGGAGGGGATACGGCACCCGTGCCCGCTGCAGTGGATCGACAACTTTGCAATGCGGAACTTTACCAACGATGCGATTTTCGATGACACGTTGCCGTGCAGCGATGGGCTGCTTGAGGCTGGGCATCGGGTACCGCTGGATCGGCTGCGAACGGCGATGGAGGACTGGTTCCGGCGCAAGGGGTACATCAAAGCGGGCGAGCAAGTGGAGATCACGGAGTTGAGCGGAGAGTGAACCTGAATCTCTGCTTTTGCCGTCCGGGCTGCGCCTGCTCCACGTGAGGCCGAACCACCCGCCTCTGCGGACGTCAAGCTCCCCATTTCTTTATCTCCGCATAAGCCCTTCAAAACAAACGGCAAATGTTTTTGGCAAAATTGCAGGTTAATTTGGCGATAAGCCTAAGCTGAATCCATGTAGCAAACCTCATTGCCGTTTTAGTCGCTCCCTAACCGCGCAAAATCGCGACACCCCAGCCGCCAACGTGCGGCCTTTTCCTTTTGCAGGAGAAACCAATGCATTTGAGTCCCGCAGGCCTGAGCCTGCTGAAAAAGTCAGAGGGGTTCCGCGACCGCGTCTATGCCGACGTCGCCGGATTCCTCACTATCGGCTTCGGCCACCGGCTGAGCCCCGACGAAGCCTATCCAATTGGCATCAGCCTGTCGCAGGGCGAGGACCTCCTCAGCCAGGATCTTGCCATCGCCGAGGCAGCTGTCGACCGGCTGGTGCGAGTCACGCTGACCCAGGGCCAATTCGATGCCCTCGTCGACTTCGTCTTCAATCTTGGCGCCGGTCGGCTCGCGTCCGCAACGCTGCTGAAATACCTCAACACAGGAAAATACGACGCCGCTGCCTGGGAACTGCTTGCCTGGGATCATGCCGGTTCGCGCGAAATCGCCAGCCTCAAAGCTCGCCGCGAAGCCGAATTCCAGCTCTGGAATCCGCATTCCGCCGCCGCCTGACCTCAATTTGACGCGTAAGTTCTTTTCTGAGAGGAATCTATGGATAAGTATAATAACGTCAATATTTTGCGGAACCGGCTCGTCGTAACCCTTTGAAATAGAAAACTTTCTTCCCAGGTATGGGGGGAGGGGGTCAAATACTGGGCTAAAGTTACTTTTCGAGGATGAGTTTGACGTGATAGTCTTTGCAACCTCGGGAGTTTCCGCGGATTCCCGGAGGGTAGTCTGGACGCGGCTGACATCCGCAATGGAGTGGTCGGGTAGTGGCAAAAAAGATGATCGTGCACCGGGAAATTTTGAACCCCTAACTGCGCTGATTAAACGGCTTACCGGGCGTACCACAAGGTGAGTCGCTTTTGCTTCAAAGTTGCCTGCATCTAAATGACTTTATTGGAGGTTATCGGCTCTCGGGCTGGTAAAATCAAGGGATGCTTATTCGACCAAAAGCAACCAACATGAACCCCCAAAAGCCGCTGCCGTTCTGGCTGCTTGTGGGGATTTCCTGCTTGGCAGTGGCCGGGTTGTTGGGAACGATTTCGACCCGGACAGTGCAGGCAGATGCTCGGCTGCAAGGGCCAATAGCAACACCGCCGCCGGTGGTCGCGACTGCGACTCCGGTGACGAGCGCAGCGCAACCAACGCCTAAAAAGCACGGCAAGATTTTTCGCGGCATCGCGTCCTGGTATGGATCGGTGTTTAACGGGCGCAAGACGGCTAGCGGTGAGACATACAACATGTACGACATGACCGCGTGCCATCCGACGCTGCCATTCGGAAGCCTTGTGCGGGTGGTGAACCTGCGGAACCGGAAGTCGGTGGTGGTGCGGATTACCGATCGGGGCGACCTGGGAAGCAACAACGGACGGATCATCGATCTTTCGTTTGCCGCGGCCGAGAAACTGCAGATGACGCAGGCGGGGCTGGCGCGGGTTTCGGTCGAGGTGCTTTCGCCGGAGCAGCCGACAAGCGAGTAGAGCCGGAAAACCTTCTATGGAAGAGCAGGGCCAGCGCAATGCGCTGGCCCTGATTTTTGATGGGGCGAACATGGAATCCCGGGTGAGCGAAAGCATGTGCAGTTAACGGGAGGGGTGCACGACTTGGTCAGAAGGGAACAGATTCCGCGGCATTTCTCTGAAATCATGACAACGTGTATTCGTGTAAGCAGGAGGAAACATCCTCCCTCCTGAACTCCGGATTGCAAGGTTTGCCGGGAAGAGGTGAACCATGGAACAGGTAGCTGCGAAGAACGTTCTTTTAATCAAAAACCAGACCGAACGAGCGGGTCGGATTCGAGAGATGTTCGATGAGATGGATTCAAACGTCTTTCAGGTGACCCACGTTCCGTCGGTTGGCGATGCGGAGCGGTATCTTGCAGGGAATACAGTTGACATTATCTTGCTGGACCTCGGATTGACAGAGCCGCACGGATTAGAAACATTCAGGCGGTTCCAAACCGCGGAACCGCATATTTCGATGGTTTTGCTATGCGACGCGGTCGATGAGGCAATCGCAGCTCAGGGGATTCATGAAGGCGCGCAGGATTATCTCATCAAGGGACAGATCGAGCCCCGGGAATTGAAACGGGCTCTGCTCAACGCCCTCGAGCGCGGAAGCATTGGGGAAATCCTGTCCGTAGAGAAGGAACGCGTCCAGGTCACTCTCGACTCCATTGGCGATGCCGTGATCAGCACCGATTCCTCGGGTAACATCACTTTCTTGAATCGCGTGGCGGAGACGATGACAGGCTGGCGACTCAAGGATGCGATGGGACGGGCGATGGGCGATTGTGTCCGGATTGTCGACGCAACATCGCGAAAGACGATCAGGGACCCGATGGCAAAGGCCACTTCAAAAAATGAAACGGGCTCCCTGCCGTTGAATTGTATTCTGATCGGCCGTGAAGGACATGAAGTTCATATTGAAGACTCGGTCGCCCCGATTCACGATCGGAATGGTCAAGTGACCGGAGCGGTCATCGTATTTCGCGACGTGAGCGCGACTCGAGCATTGGAGAAGGGGTTGACGGATTCTGCCCACCACGATTTTCTTACTGGGCTGCCCAATCGAATTCTCCTGAATGACCGGATTGGCCAGGCGATCTCCCTTGCACATCGGCAGCGGTGCCATGCGGCGGTGCTATTTCTGGACCTGGACGGGTTCAAGCAAATCAACGATTCCCTCGGGCACTCCATTGGCGACAAACTTCTTCAGTCCGTCGCAAAGCGGCTGCTGGAGTGCGTGCGCTCTCCGGATACCGTGGCACGCCATGGTGGCGACGAGTTCATCGTGTTGCTTCAGGAACTGAAGCACCCGGAGGACGCAGTCTTTACGGTGGAAAGGCTGTTAAAGAAGGCGGCGGAAGGATACTCCATCGACTCGCATCAGATCTCAATTACGGCGAGCATTGGCGTGAGCGTCTATCCCGGCGACGGACAGGATGCGGAAACACTGATCAAGCATGCAGACATTGCGATGTATCACGCAAAGAAGAACGGGAGTCAGAACCATCGATTCTTCAGGCCGGAGATGGCGATCGAAGGCTTGGAACTTAGTGCGGCAGAGTAATTCTTCGCTGGCGCCAGGTTCAGGATGACAAGCTAAGACAGAAGCAGATCCTTCGCTTATCCCACTTCGTGGGGCCCCAAGCTGCTCAGCTCAGGACGACACCGCTGAATGACGACGGGCCCTTCGTTTTTGCTCAGGAAGACGGCCGATACATTTACTGCCCGGTGTCGGGGAGTTTGTAGGGTTTGGAGAGCCACTGGCGGGCTTCGTTCACTGCGCCCTGGGTGTTGTCGTTGGTCTGGACGGCGAGGCGGTATTCATTGACGGCGCGGTCGCGCTGGCCGGTGATATCGAAGATTTTGCCCAGTGCGATGTGGGCCCAGACCTCGGTCCAGCGAGGCTCGCCGTCGCCGCGTAGGGCGTCCCTATAGGAATTCACGGCAGCCTGGAAGTTGCGCTGGGTGAAGAGCACTTCGCCGATGCGATAGCTGGCGAGTGAACTCTGGGAGTTGGCCTGGAGAGCCTTCTGGTATTCGGCGAGCGCGCCGACGAGATCGTTTTGCGCAACCAGTTGCTGGCCCTTCAGGATCGAGATGCGGACCTGGAGGTCGGGCGAGGATTTGAGTACCCAGTCGCCGGGATCGACAACGATGTGGCGAGGGCGACCGAAGGTGTCGACAACGTATTGGGAGTCGGTGCCAACGACGTCGACCTTCTGGTCCACTGTTTTGCCATCGGTGTCGACGCGCAGGTCGACGGGCATGCGGAAGAGGTCAAGATCCTGATTGATCTGGCCGATGGTGCGAAATCCCTTGTTATTGCCGAGGCGGTAGACGGCGTACTTGTTGGTGAAAGTGGGCGCGCCGGTTCCGTCGATCCACTGTGAGAAGAAGGGAAGGAGCTGCTCCTGACTCTGGGCTTCGGCTACTTTCTCAAGGTCCGTAGCGCGAATGGGTTTGTCGGTGTACTCGCTTAGGGTGCCTTTCAGGGTTGCGAGGAAGGCCTTGTCGCCGATCTCTCCGCGGAGCATGTGGAAGATCATGGCGCCCTTTTCCAGGCTCATGGACTGGAATTCAGGCGAGAAGGGATTGAGACGCGCGGAACTGGACAAGGGAATGGTGTCGTAGGCGAGCGCACCAGCGGAGACGTCTTCAAGCGCAGTTTTGAGGGCGCTCTTGCCGTTTTCGTCTTCGACGTACATCAGCTCGCCATAGCGCGACATGCCGTTGGTGATCCACGCGTCGCTGAGGGTGCGGGGGCTGACTTCGGAGCCCCACCACTGGTGGGCGATGGTGTTGGCGAGGAGGCGGATGCCGGATTTGTCGCCGACACGGGAACCCATGATGGCGGCAAGTTCGGGCGCCCAGACGGCGGGCAGGGTGTCGTCGGGAATTTCAACGACATTGAGGTGTGAAGATTCCAGTTCGCCGAATCTGTCGGTGAAGAAATCGAACTCGCGAGTGGCGGTTTGGGCGAGCTGGTTTGCAGAGCCCTGGTGGGCGACGGTGAGGTACACCTTGACGTTGCCCGAGCCGACGGAGATGGGGCCAACGAATCTGCCAGCGATGACGGTGCCGGGGAAGCCTGGTTTGGTCCAATTGAAGTCGAATTGGTCGCCGGGCTTTCCGTCAGCGAGGGTGACGGAATGGGAAGAACCCTGAGCGCCGCTGGAAAAGACCTTCATGCCCTGCGGGACACGGAAGTGAATCTCAGCAGTGAAGCGGTCGGTCATGTAGCCGGTCGAGGGGAACCAGCGCGCGGGATAGAGGAGATAAGTGATGGGCTCCTGGATGGCCGCGAGCTTGAGGCCCTCGACGGGGCCGTCTTCGCTGCCGGTGATGGTGCCGTCGTATTCAAATGTCCAATGAGCGGGTTGGCTGGCGACGAATGCGGTTGCGGGTGTGACGCGGATGGTGCCATCGGCCGAGCGCTCCCCGGTGAGGACCTTGCGGGAGTCGTCGGTGATCTTGCTGATCTTCAGAGCGGGGTGAAAACCGAAGCTGACCATCTCGGTGTTTTCAGGCGCCGTGAACGTGACGGTTGCCTTGGCGGCGAGGTGGTGCGTGGCGGGGTCGATCTCGGCGTCGATGACGTAGCCGGTGACTTCCAGCGCGGGGCGTTCAGGCCGTTGAGCGGCGAGGGGCCGGGACGCGAAAAAGCCGACGCCAAGGATCAGCAGCGCCGCCAACGGGCCAAATGCGCGGGGCATCAACGGCCGGCGGACAAACGATTTCAGATTGAGCATTTTCAATGTTGGACGCATGTTCTTCCTAATCGCGACGAAGCTTCGTATTGTCATTTCCGCAGGCAGCAACCTCAGGATTGTACGGATTCGGAGACGGGTAAGGAACTGCCGATCTGTCTGATTGTGATGCCTGCGACACGACTTATGGCGGTTTCGACCTCGTCCCCCAACCCGGACTCGCCGGGGGTGAGAAGGCTTCGAAAACGGGCCAGCTCCTTCATCATGGACTGGCGAAGTGGCCCGTCGGGTAGCAGAGGTTCGATTTGGCGGACGATATTGGCGGCGGTAAAGTCGGCCTGGATGAGTTCAGGAACGACCATTTTCCCTGCAATGAGGTTGGCCATGGCGACGAACGGGACTTTGACGACACGGCGCGCGATCTCATAGGTAAGGGGTGACACCCGGTAGACGACGACAAAAGGGTTTCCGATGAGCGCCGCTTCGACGGTGGCGGTTCCGCTGGCCACGACCGAGGCGCGGGCATGCATGAGGGCTGCGCGGGCGTCATCGACGAGCTGGACGGGAAATCCCTCACCGTGATGCTTGACGAGACCCGCGAGCATCTTGCGCTGGGACGGATTGAGGGTTGGTGCGAGGGGGATGATGAATTCGAATTCCTTGCGCGGGCTCGTAGCGCGCGGTCCGCGGAGGGTGAGGATGCGGGCGGCGGAGAGCATCTGGGGCAGGTTGTCGCCGATTTCCTTGGCGCGGCTGCCGGGCAAAAGGGCGATCCACGAGCGTGCGGCGTTGAGGCCGCTTTCACGGGCAAAGCGCTCGCGGGTGACGGAGGGCAGAGGAAGATCGGCGAGCGGGTGACCGACGAAATCGGCGGAGACGCCGTGCTCGCGATAGAAGGCCTGCTCGAAGGGGAAGATGACGAGCATTTTGTCGACGTACTTCTGCACGAGCTTGATGCGTTTCTTCTTCCACGCCCAGATTTGGGGGCTGACGAAAAAAATGACGGGAATCCCGAGGCGGTGGAACTCCTGAGCCAGCTTGAAGTGGATGTCGGGGAAGTCGATGAGGACGGCGATGACCGGAGGGTGGGCGCGGATCGCACTCTTGAGTTTCTGATATTCGCGATAGATGCGCGGCAGGTGCTGGATGACCTCGGTGATGCCCATAACCGCCATGTCTTCAGAGCGAACAATCTGGCGAAGTCCGGCCTTGACCATGCGCTGCCCACCCATCCCGACGAAGCTGGCCCGGCGACCTGCAGAGGCGAGCTGGCTGCGCAGTTCTTCGACCAGCATGGCTCCGTAGAGCTCGCCGCTGGCTTCCCCGGCGGAGATGAAGATGGTGGGATCGGACATACGTGCGCCTCGTCCCGCGCTGGAACCATGATAGAGGGTTAGGGATGCAGAGATTTACAGTTGCCGCGAAAGTGCCCGATAACGATTGAAAACTGGCGAACGATACAGAGTCGGGAGGTTGTGCCCGGAGGGAGCGGATTTGGCTAAATTTTCGTTGGTCCTGAATGTGGTTTGTCTTACATTGGTGGCGTGAGGTGGATGATGGGAATTGCTCTGGTCTCCTCTCGGCGGCATGCGGTAGGGTGTTTGCTTGCACTTGTTGGAATTTGTGCTGTGGCGGCAGTGAGTCAGACGCCTTCGCCGGCTCCCCAGGCCGTTCCCCAGCCGCCGGCTCTTCAGAACCCGATTCCAGCGGGCGACCTTGCCTTTCTGAGCGGGTACGCGGGACGCACCACCAAAGAACTGATGAAGGACAAGCAGTTTCGCGCGTTGAAGAAGGCGATGATTCCGCGGACGGAATACCACTACGGACGCGACATGCCGTTGATGGACGCGATGGAGGATGCGCTGGACGGATCGCCGTTGCCGGTGAACGTGCGCGACGGACGGTATGTGACGGTGATGGGGATGCAAGGGCCGTACCTGCGCGGACGCGGTTTTATGTGGTTCGATCTGCAGGAAGGAACCGGGCTGGGCGCGTTTTATTTCACGCCGACCAACGGCGAGCCGACGCCGACGCTCACGGTGTTTTCGCGGCAATTGAAGCAGAATTCGCTGGTGCTGAGCGAACTGCCCCGCGCGTTTGTGGATGACCTGAGCCAGTGGATGGCCGTGGCACGCATTCCGGCGATTACGCCGCGGTATTTCATTCCCGATAACGGGAAGAAATATGTGCTGGAACACGACGAGGATTATTGCTGGCATCCGCAGGGTTCGCCGGCGCCCCCCGAGGGCGATTGCATGCAGGCTAACCTGGACGCGGCCAACGCAGACATGGATGCCGCGTACTTCATGAAGGAAACGCACAACGCGGCAAATGCAACCGCATGGATGCTCGATCCGGAGCAGACGGCGTGGCTGGCTGTGCGCGCGAGCACGTGCGTGGGTCCGAATGCGCTGGGCTGCCGGGTGCGCATGACGCGGGAGCGAATACGCGTGATTATGGGGCCGGGAGCGCCGAGGCCGCGAACGATGCAGGCGACTCGGTAACCACCGGGATTTACGCGAGGGACGTGGCTTGCTCTGGAATGACTGCCGGGGAACTCTCTTTGAGGCGAAGAATCAGGCCCTGCATCTCCATGTAGTTCGTTCCCTCCTGGATCTGACCGCCGCTTACGGTCAGGAAGGACGAGCCATCAAGGGACTCCTTCTTCAAGGTGGGCGCGAATCCGAGGTGCTCACCGAGATGGGTCATGGTTGCAGTCCATGCGACTGCGACCCTGTCACCTTCTGCAACAACTTCCCGCACCGTGATCCGAAGGTCGGGGAAGGCACCAAGGAATATGCGGTGTACGCTTTTGAAGCTCTCCGGGCCGACCAGCACAGAGCCCGGGTCGGGGAATCCATAGGCTTTGCCTCCCGGAGCGAACATCTCATCGATGGCTTCTTCGCTTTGCTGGTTCCAGACTCGCTCAAACCAGCGCCGGACCAATTTCTTGTTTTCTTCCGACATGCAGACCTCCTGGAGAGACCGGTTGTAAGGCGCTAAGCATAGCAATCGGCGAGGGCGTAAACAAGGGGAATTCCGATGAGCACCAGATGATTTGTGCGGCATGCGCCAGGCGGCATTTGGTAGACTCTGCCAGACCCGGATGGGATCCCCATTCAATTGATGAAAGCCCGGCGGGCAATGGAGGTCGTATGCAAGAGGGTAATCAGGCCCAGTCTCCGCTGAATCCGGGCATTGTGTTTGACATGGTGCAGGCGGTTCAGAAGACGGCAGCACTCAAAGCTGCTATCGATCTGGACATTTTCAGGGCAGTGGGACAGGGGCCGGGCGACGTCGTGTCGATCGCGCGTCATGCAAAGGCATCAGAGCGGGGCATTCGCATCCTTTGCGATTTTCTCGTGATCAACGGCTTGCTGAATAAAGAGGGGAACAGTTACAAGCACACCCCGAACAGCGCTGCATTTCTCGATCCTGCGTCTCCGGCCTGCATGGCTTCCGTGGCGCACTTTATGGCGCGGCCGGAGTTGATTCAAGGACTCGCAGGGCTTGCGGATGTGGTGCGCGCTGGGCGGACGCACCTTCCGGGCGAGGGCAGCGTGGAGCCGGAGAACCCTCTGTGGGTGGAGTTTGCGGAGAACATGGCCCCGATGATGGGTCCGATGGCGGGGCCGCTGGGCGCTGTGGTTCTCGAAGGGCACGAGGGGCCGATGCATGTGCTGGATATTGCGGCGGGACACGGACTTTTCGGGATCGAGATCGCAAAGCAGAACAAGCAGGCGCAGGTGACGGGTCTGGACTGGGCTCCGGTGCTGCGGGTGGCGCTGAAGAATGCGGAGAAGGCAGGCGTGCAGGATCGCTACAACATGCTGCCCGGAAGCGCGTTCGATGTGGAGTTTGGCGGGCCGTACGATGCGGTGTTGTTGACGAACTTCCTGCATCACTTTGACAAGGCGACCTGCGTGGGCTTGTTGAAGAAAGTGCATTCATCGCTGAAGCCGGGAGGTAAAGCAGCGACGCTTGAATTTGTGCCGAACGAGGATCGGGTATCGCCACCGATGTCAGCCGGATTTGCAATGACGATGCTGACCACCACTGCATCAGGCGACGCATATCCGTTCAGCGAGCTGTACTCGATGTATGAGGAAGCGGGATTCAAGGGTACGAAGGCGCACCCGATTCCGATGAGTCCGCACACAATTGTGATGGGGAACGCTTAGACGGCCTTGAAAAACTGCTGTGAAGCAAATGGAATGCGCAACGTTTCGGTTGCGCATCTTGTTTCAGGCATAGAGGTGCGTGACGAAATCGCGGACGATGGGGTAGCACTCGCAGGCGGCATCTTCCAGCCCTTTGCGATCGACGACGTGAATGCGTCCGCGGCTGTACTTAATCAGGCCGCTACGTTGCAGCGTTCCCGCGGCAAGGGTGACGCTGGTACGGCGGGCGCCCAGCATTTCAGCTAGAAACTCCTGAGTTAATTCGAAATGATCTGACTCCAGACGGTCCCGGACCATCAGCAACCAGCGGGCAAGGCGCTCTTCGATCTCGTGAAGGCCATGGCAGGCTGCAAGCTGGCTGAGGATGAAGCCCTGGCTCTGCACACATTCCAGAATGCGTTGAGAGAGCTGCGGATTCACGAGGAAGAGATGCTGCAAATCGGCGAAAGGAATGCGCAGGGCCGTACCTTCACTCTGGATAAAGGCCGTGGTGGGTGCGGTGGCGGGTCCCAGCATATTGATCGCTTCAACGAGTCCTTCACGGCCGATTACGCCGACTTCGGCCCCGATGCCGTCGGACATGAAGGTAACGACGGAAGCAATGCCGGAGGTCATGAAGTGCGCAAACGGCGGAATCTGGCCGGGCTTGGTTAGGACTGTTCCGACGGGCAAGTCGACTGGTTGCAGGCGGGCGAGCAGAGACGATTTCAGCTCAGCCGGAAGGGCATCGATGATCAGGTTGGATACTTTGGCGGCCATTGGAGGCATCCTTTGCGACAGTCGCAAGGGATTCCACCCGGTTGGCGGGAAGGGTTGCGCTCAAAAATGACGAGACCTATCGCTTACTGGGGACGACTATATGCCCTTTACCCGACGGAAGAATGTTCACTACCGCACATAACTGCAGAATTATGAGAGCTAGCCGGCCTTGGCGCTAAGCGGAATTGAGATACGAAAAGCGGTGCCGCTGCGGAAGGGACGAGTCGTGGTGCGGCTGCGAATGCGTCCGCGATGCTTCTCGACAATGGACTTGGAGATGGAGAGGCCAAGGCCGGTGCCGCGTTCTCTTTTGGTGGTGAAGAAGGGGTCGAAGATCTTGGACAGGATAGGTGCGGGGATGCCAGGTCCGTTATCGGCAACTGTGACGTGGGCTTCGTCGCCGCCGCGCCTCACCCTTACGCAAAGGACACCGTTTTCCGAGAGAGCGTCAATGGCGTTAGAGATGAGATTGGAAAGGACCTGAAGCATATCGCCGGCGTGGACTTCGGCGGAGACATCGGGGGTAAAGTGCTTGCGCAGTGTGATGCGCTTGGCGGAGATTTTCCGTTGATGTACGCGCAAAGCCGCTTCGGCGAGAGTCGCGATGATCACCGATTCCCTGGTTTCGGGTGAACGATAAAAGCTGAGGGTTTGACGGGAGAGCTTGGTGAGAGTATTGAGCTGCTCCTCAAGCATACCGCTGAACGTGCGCACCTTGGATGGGTTATCTGCTTCCTCTTGAATGAGATAGTTGAGATTATGGACGGCTTCGAGGGGGCCGTTGATCTCGTGCATGATGGTTGCTGCAAACTGGCCGGCGACGACAAGTTCCTGATGCCGGCGAAGTGCTTCCTGTATGTCCTGCTTCTGTGTGGTGCTTTCATCATCGACTGGCCGGTCCATGGGTCTCCCTCTGAATGCTGGGGAGGATGCCATTCATGGGCATCACTATTCGGGAGGAAGCGCCCCCGCAAGCCAGTTTCTCTGCTTCGGCATGGAAGATTCTGACAGTGGAGCAGAACCCGCTATGTCCGGTATTAGACATACGATGCCGTCTCATCGGAAAAAGGTGGCTCAAAGAAATTTGCCAATGGTGCCTTTTTTGAATAGGACTCAGGTTACGGGCGGCGGGTGCGGGCTGCTGTGGCGAGTTCCTTAAGTAGGGGGTAAGTCTGGTTCCAATCGAGGCAGGCGTCGGTGATGCTCAGGCCGTAGACGAGAGACTGGCCCGGGACGAGTTTTTGGGCGCCGGCGACGAGGTTGCTCTCGATCATGACGCCGATGATATTGCGGTTTCCCGCAGCGACCTGGGCGCAGACGTCGCGACAGACGATGGGCTGGCGCAGGTGGTCCTTATTACTGTTGGCGTGGCTGCAGTCGATCATGATGCGGGCCGCGGTCCCCGCCTTCTCCATTTGGACAGCAGTATCGGCAACGCATGCAGCCGTGTAATTGACCATTTTGCGGCCGCCGCGGAGGATGATGTGGGTTTCGCGGTTGCCGGTGGTGACGAAGATGGCGGATTGGCCGTACTTGGTGTGGCCAAGGAAGGTGTGGGAGTTCGCCGCGGAGAGGATGGCATCAATGGCAACCTGGATATCACCGGAGGTGGCGTTCTTGAATCCGACGGGGCAGGAGACTCCGGAGACGAGTTGGCGATGGACCTGACTCTCGGTAGTGCGTGCGCCGATGGCTCCCCAACTGACCAGGCCCGCAATGTACTGCGGCGAAATCATGTCGAGAAATTCGGTACCGGAGGGGACGCCCATCTCGGCGAGATCGAGGAGAAGGTGACGGGAGAGACGGAGGCCGTCGTTGATTTTGTAGGAGCCATCGAGATGGGGATCGTTGATGAGGCCCTTCCAGCCGACGGTGGTGCGGGGCTTCTCAAAGTAGACGCGCATGACGATGTGGAGGTCGGCGGAGAATTCAGCGATGGCGGACTTGAGAAGGGAGGCGTATTCGACGGCGGCTTTTGTGTCGTGGATGGAGCAGGGGCCGACAAGGACCAGGAGCCGGGGATCGCGATGAGCGAGTATGCGGGAGATGTCGAGGCGTGCGTTGAAGATGGTGGCGATTGCCTCCTCGGTGATGGGGCGCTCCTCTTCGAGGAACACCGGGGGAAGGACAACCTTGGTCCACTGGATGCGAACGTCTTCAAGGCCTTGATTCATGCGGCTTTCTAACGTAGCTGATTTCTCGTTCTGACTGGCAAAGCTCTTGCGGGTGCTCGCTTGTTCAAATTTATCAGGTGCGTATATCGGAGATGGGCCCTGCACCCCCTTCCTCGTGCGTCGGGAAGAACGGGTGAATCGTCCAAAGGACGTCCCTCAGGGGCTAAAGCCCAGTCATTTCTCGTCTGCATGCGGCACGACTGAAGTCGTGCCCTTTCAAAACAACGAGCTTTTTTGCAGACTGCAGCCCCCGATCATTTTCTGCGCTTGGGCGCGCGACATACCGCGTGGATTCCCCGCGTCGAGCAGCATGATGTGAGCATTGAATGCGCAGAGTTATCGGCGGGATTTGCGCTTGGCGTCGGCGCGGGGCCAGTACTGGAACTCGTTAGAGTAAAGCTCGCCGCTGAGGTCGGCGACGCGCTGGGTGAGGCGGGTCTGCGCGTCGGCGATTGCCTGGTTGTAAATGGCGGGGCCGATCTCTTCGAGGAAGAAATTGAGCAGCAGGCCTGCCGGCATGTCGCCGATGGGCTCGAGGTTCTCTTCGAAGTAGCGCTGCATGGAGGCGATGGCGTCGATGCGTTGCTGTTTGGTGAGTTCAAGGGTGACCACGGGCCGGCTCCTCTCAAACGATCCATGGTAAGCGATTTAACCCGCGGGGGCTAAGGATAGCAAGCCGAATGCCCATGTATTGAATGCACCTTCTCCATTCGCGAACTCCCGTCTTAGTGTTAGAGCGAAGCGCGTTATGGACAAAGACGCCGTACTCGGAGAGACTCATGGGCTTTGAAGGCTCGGTGGAGATTCGTCGGAATTCATCCCTTCGGGTAGGTATCGCATTGTTTGCATTGATTGCGGGATTGAATCAGGTTGCCGTTGCGCAAACGAACCCGGCAGCGCCGGGACAGCAACCGGGCTCGAGTGACCCAACGCTTTCGCATCGGCCTCCCCCGAAGCCGAAGAGCCAGCTGACGCCCGAGGGCAAAATCAAGCTGGATGTTGTGGTGGATGACGGGGCGGGAAAATCTGTGCCGGGCTTGCAGCCATGGGATTTCAAGATTCTCGATGATGGCCAGCCGCGCAAGGTGATTTCGTTTCGCGCCTTCAACGACGCGGGGGTTAAGCCCGATCCACCGGTAGAGGTGATTCTTGTGATGGATACGCTGAACCTGCCTTTTCAGCAGGTGGCCTTTGTGCGAGGGGAGATCGAAGGGTTTCTTCGCCAGAACGGGGGAAAGTTGCCACAGCCGCTGACGTTGGTCCTGCTGACCGATGCCGGCATCCGGTTTCAGCCTCGGCCATCGACGGACGGGAATGCGATTGCGAGTGTGGTGGATGGAATCAAAGGAAGCGTAAGCATGATCAATCCGGCGATGGGTGGAGGAGGCTACGTAGAGCGCTTTCAACGTTCCGAGCGGGCGATGGACAATATTGCACAAAATGAAGCGAGGAAGCCGGGCAGAAAGCTGCTGGTATGGGCGGGCCCCGGCTGGCCGTTGCTAAGCCGGCCCGCAGATGGCTACTCCGACAAGGACCAGAAGCGAAATTTTGACGGCATCGTCGAGCTATCGACGGCTCTGCGACAAGCACGCATCGCGGTCTATAGCGTTGCGCCTAGTTCAGCAGCGAATCCGAACGCGTTTCTCTATAAAAACTTCTTAAAAGGTGTGAGGACTTTCAAGGATGCGGATTTCGGGAACATGGCTCTCGCCGTCCTGGTGACGCAAACGGGCGGAAAGGTTCTGGGGCCCGATAACAATCTCGCGGCGCAGATCGACCGTTGCATTACGGATGCGAATGATTTTTACCGCATCTCATTTGATCCACCGGCAGCGGCGCATGGTGATGAGTATCACGACTTGAAGGTCGTGGTGGACAAACCGAATGTAACGGTGCGGACCAATAGCGGCTACAACAACCAACCGGCCGGGAACTAGAGTAGAGTTACTGTCAATTCTTCCTGAATCCGGAGTGTGAACTGTGTCCATGGGCAAGTTATCTTGGATAGGTCTTCTTTTGCTCTTTGCTATTGCGACTCTTACATGCGCACAAGAAAATGGCACGCCGCAAAGTGCGGCCACGCCACCGGCGGCAGCGCCCTCACAACAACGGCCGATCTTTCTGGACGTTCTTGCGACCGACAGTGCCGGGAAGTTGGTTTCAGATCTGGAGCCTTTTGATTTCTCGGTTCTGGACGAAAATCAACCACGGAAGGTTCTTGGATTTCGTCGCACGGATGGGGCGGTTGGATCGAAGATGGATCCGCCCGTGGAAGTGATCATCGTGCTTGACGCCGTCAACCTGCCCTACCAGGCGGCCACGAGGCTTCGTCTGGAGGTAGATAAATTCCTGAAAGAAAATGACGGTCATCTCGCTCAGCCGGTTTCGATCTACATTTTTGCAAGCGAAGGATTGCGTGTGCAGCCCGCGCCCTCAAAGGATGGAAACGCACTGGCAGCAATGCTGGATCAATCGACCGGGTTGGTGCGGGCGAGGGATTTATCCGGCGGTGTTTACTCGCTCCAGGAGCAGTTCAAGACGTCCTATCAGACGATCGACGGGATCGCCGAGAATCTTTCGCACAAGCCGGGAAGGAAGGTTGTGATCTGGCTCGGACCGGGCTGGCCGCTGCTTACAGAGCGCTTTTTTATCCAGACCGATGTCTCGCGCGAAACATATTTTCGTCAGATTGCGGCACTTCAAAACAAACTGCGCGAAGCGCGCATAACGCTCTATAGCCTATTTACAATTTCGGGGATCACGAACACTTTGTACCAGAACTATTTGAAGCCGGTGCGCGAAATGCGCAAGATGGAAATCGGAGACATGGCGTTGCAGGTGCTGGCGCTCCACTCGGGAGGACGCGTGCTGGACCCGAGCAATGATGTAAAGGCGCAGATTGACTCCTGCATCGCGGAGATCGGCGAGTATTACACGATCGCCTTGATGCCGCCACCCGCTGCCAAGGCGGACGAGTATCACGACCTGAAGGTGGTAGTAAATAAGCCGGGAGTTTCGGTTCGAACGAATACCGGGTACTACAACGAGCCGACGGCACGTTGAAGCGGGCCGCTGAGAAATAACAAGGACGAATCAATGCAGAGGGCGAGTCTGACGAGAGTCGCGGCAACTTTTTCGCTGCTGTTTTTGGAAGCCCTCGGAGTGGCGCAGTGTCCGGACTGGTCAGTGGCTCACGTATTCCGCAGGGAGATCCCGAATGTGCCCGGAACATGCCCGGCCAGAGGCTGGGAGGGCGTGCGGTCTAACGGTGAAGTACACGTTTCTTGCGCAGCAGCCAGACTCCCACGGCTAGTGTGAGCCAGACGAGCGTGGCGAGGATGAAGGTCTGCGCGAGGCCGGCGCGCGGCAGCCAGATCCAGATAACAAATGCGAACCCGGCCAGGCCGATGCAGCCCATGGCCGTGCCGAGTGCGTCGATAGCAGCGACGACTTTGCCGCGGTTCGTCCCGTTGAAGCCGGCGCGGGCTTTGTGCTGTTCCTCGTGGGCTTCAACAAGGCTTGCGCTGGCAGGGAAGATGGCGGGAAAGGCAAGGAAGAAGCCGCCGATCACGGGACCGAATCGTTGTGCGATCAAGCCGGCGATCACGCATACAACTCCACCGAATACGAAGCGGATGATCCATTCGTGGAGCTTGATTCCTTTGATCGCGGAGAGCCTGGCATTGACGATCATGACGGTTATTTCACCACGAGCCAGAATGCGAACGACGCTGCAAACCACACCGGCATGAGAGCAATGGTTGCCGTGATAGCGCGCGGCTTGAAACGAAGCAGCATCCAGCTGACGCATGCCGCATACAGCAGGAACGCAATCGCGCCGAAGATCATGGAGCGCGCCTCGATGGCCGCGTAGGCTTTGCCGGGGCCGGCAACAGTGATCCCGATGGTGGCGAGCGCGATCGAAGGAGCTGCGCCGAAGAGACCGGCAAAACTCTTGGGGCGAAACATTTCTGCCAGTACGGCGAAGAAGCAAACGATGACGCCGCCGATCAGGAAACGCGCGAGAAGCTCTCCAATCTCAACATGCACGGAGCGTGGCCCTCATGCTGCTCTCTGTGCTTTCTGGATGATGCGCATGGCAGCATCGACTTTTTTGCAGCCAAGCAGCGTGTATCTCTTGCCTTCAAGGCGGTGGTAGTTGACGAAGAATTCTTCGAGTTCGCGAAGGAATTTTTTGGGCAGGTCATCCAGTTTCTTAAGGTAGGCATACTCGTGGTTCATCTCGGCGACGGCGAGAAGGCGATCATTGCGGATCTTCTTTTTTCCGTCGGTCTGCTCGCCCTCGATGATGCCGATGAGGCGTGCGCGGACGGCGATACCGGGAAAGGCAGGTTCATCCATGAGAAGCAGGACGTCGATAGGGTCGCCGTCCGGTGCCAGGGTCCTGGGCAGGAATCCAAAGTCGTAAGGGAAGGTCATGCCGGCAGGGAGAACCTTTTTGACGATGAAAATGTTTTGATCGACATCGAAGGCAAATTTGTTGCGACTGCCTTTAGGGGTTTCGATGATGACCTGGATGATTCCGTCACTTTTGTCCACCGGTTTGAGGCGGACGGGGTTTGCCATGCTTTTGGCAGCCTTTTTTGTCATTGCACGCTCCACTGTTGTTATTGGGAGATTGTCTTCCTGCAAGCTGAGAGAGCTACGGGATTGATTCGGTTGCCCTAAACCCTCGATCCCTGCCGGATGCGCGGTCGGCGCTCAGCGGCACCTTGACAGTGGTGCTGTGCGATTTCTACAATTAAGAAGGACAATCCTACCCATTTGAAGGTCTAAGCATCTCATTATGGGAGGATTAGAGCAGTTTCGGAATCCACGTACTCTTTTTGAGAGTCATAAAGGGGTAGCTTTTTCCTGATGAAGAAGCCACTTGAGGACGTGCATTCGGTTTACACCAATTCCGAAACCGCTTTAGCCGGTTTGAAGTTGACCGGTGCCGATCCAGTGAGGTAGCTGATCCGATGCCTGAGACGCGCGTGAGTCCGCGGGAGCGGATGGTTCTTACGGCGATTATCGAGCTCTATATTGCTACGGGGGAACCTGTAGCCTCGCAGACGGTGGCGGATCATTTTGCGCACAAGGAAGGTTTGAGTTCCGCGACGATCCGGAATGTGATGGTGTCGCTGGGTGAGGCGGGCCTGCTGGAGCAGCCGCACACCTCGGCAGGCCGCGTACCCACGGCGTCGGCGTTTCGCTATTACGTGGAGCAAATTACGAGGCCGGATGCACCGATGGGGCGAATCGGCCTGGGGGGAGCCGCATTTGCGACGCTGCCGCAGGCTGCGGCGCCGCTGAGCGAGGAACGCCGCGGACAAATCGAGGAGAGCTTCTCGGGCGTGACCAGTTCGAACGAATACCTGGAACGCACCTCGCATGTACTGGCGCTGATTTCGAGCGGGTTAGGAGTGGCCCTGGCGAGCGCGACAGCGGACCAAGTGCTCGAGCATATTCATTTTTCGCGGCTGTCGATCGGGCGGGTCCTGGCCGTGGTGGTGACGCGGGCAGGCGCGGTGCTGGACCGGGTTCTGGTTCTTGACCGGGAGATGACGCATCTGGAACTGGAGACGGCAGCGCGGTATCTGAACGAGACGTTTCACGGGTGGCCGATCGAGCGAATTCGCACGGAAGTGGCGCGGCGTATGGATGAGGAACGCGCGGCATACAACCAGTTGCTGACCTCGGTGGAGGAACTCTGCCGCAGGGGCGCATTGGCGACGGGCGATGTGGCCTCAGTGCTCTACGTGGAGGGCATCGCAAACCTGATTGCGGTTGAGGTGGACCGGGAGCGGCTGAAACAGATGCTTTTGGCACTGGAGGCCAAGCAGCGCCTGGTGGAGTTGCTGACGGCTTATGTGAATGGGAGCCAACAGGAAGTACGCGTGGTGGTAGGACTGGATGAAGCTTCCCCGGCGATGCAGGACCTGGTGCTGATCGGGTCGCCTGCGCGGCTGGGTGGCACCAGCCTGGGAACGGTGGCAGTGATTGCGCCGACCCGCATCCAATACCAGGAGATGATCCAGGCGGTGCGCTATGTGGCGAGGCTCTCGGAGCGCCTTCTGGAGATTCCAACTCAGTAAGGGACCCGGATAATCAGCCGGGTTGGCGCGGATGCGAGTCCGCATGCAATGGGATTTTGCGCCGCGAGAGGCCGCCGAAGAGAGGCGGCACTTGCCGAGGAATTTATCATTGACTAAGAAGAGAAATATTTGGGGAATTCGCAAAGATATGCCAAAGAAGGAAGCAGATTTGACAGCATTAGAAAACGAAGAGACCGCTGGAGCGGACGACAGGTCGGCGGAGATAGCCGAGACACCTGAGGCCGCGGCCCAGGGCGGGGAAGCCACGGTTGACCGAGCGGAAATTGAACAACTGAAGGCCGAGAATGACCGGCTGAAGAAGGAGCGCGATGCGCTCGTGGATCGTCTGGCGCGGCTGCAGGCGGAGTTTGAGAATGCGCGCAAGCGAGCAGAGAAAGAGAAGGCGGAATTTAAAGACTTCGCTGTTGGCTCCGTCGTGGAGCAGTTTTTGCCGGTGCTGGACAACTTCGAACTGGCGCTGAAGTCGACCGGTTCGCTGGAGCAGTTGCGTGCGGGCGTGGAACTGATTGTGAAGCAGATGGAGGAGATCCTGCGCGGATTGCAAGTGCAGCCGGTGGCGACGGTGGGCGAGGAATTCGATCCGCGTCATCACGAGGCGATGGGTTCCGTAGAGCGCGAGGATATGCCGGATCAACACGTGGCGGAGGAGGTTCGCCGCGGGTACCGGTTGCGCGAGAAGCTGTTGCGGCCGGCACTGGTGCGGGTCGTATCCAATCCAAAACAGACGAGCGAGTAAAGGCAACGGGCGCTCAGGATGCGGCGTTCCGGGGTAAGTGGGCCGGTGCGGCGAACATATGATGCGCGGGATGAATCCCGCGCCTACATCGAGAGAGGGTTGTACAAGGTTTGAATACGAGAGTGGCTAAAGCAGACTATTACGAGGTGCTGGGAGTTTCGCGAGAGGCCAGCGATCAGGAATTGAAGAGCGCGTATCGCAAGCTTGCGCTCAAGTACCATCCAGATCGCAATCCCGGGAACCACGCGGCGGAAGAGAAATTCAAAGAGGCGAGCGAAGCCTACCAGGTGCTTTGCGACGCGGACAAGCGCGCGGCCTACGACCGTTACGGTCATGCAGGAGTGAGCGGCGGAGGACCGGGCGGATTCGGCGGCTTCTCGGGTTCCGTAGACCTGGGAGATATCTTTGGCGACCTGTTCGGCGAGATGTTCAACATGAATGCCGGACAGCAACGAAGCGCGCGGCAGCAGCGCGGCGACGACTTACGCTTTGATCTTGCGATCGAATTTGAGGAAGCGATTTTCGGAACCGAGAAGGAAATCAAGATTCGCCGGCTCGAGGCGTGCGAGACCTGCAAGGGGACAGGGAGTGCGTCGGGACGCGGGCCATCGGTCTGTCCGCAATGCCATGGTCGCGGACAAATCCGCTATCAACAGGGCTTTTTCTCGGTTGCGCGGACGTGCAATTCGTGCGCAGGACGCGGATCGATCATCGGCGATCCCTGCCTGACCTGTCGTGGAGAGACGCGGGTGACGAAGGAGATCAAGCTCACCGTCAAGGTGCCGCCGGGCGTCGAAGAAGGGACGCGGATTCGGTACACGGGTGAGGGGGATGTGGGTCGCGGCGGCGCGCAGAGCGGCGATTTGTATGTTGTGCTTGCGATCCGCCGGCACGACTTTTTTGAACGCGAAGGGCAGAATCTGCATTGCATAATTCCCATCAGCTTCCCTCAGGCGGCCCTGGGAGCGGATATCGAGATCCCGGGTGTCGATGGGCCCGTAATGCTGAAGATACCCGAGGGCACGCAAAGCGGGAAGGAACTGCGCATTCGCGCCAAGGGTGTGCCGTATCTCAACGAAAAGGGACGCGGGGACCTGATCGTGAAAGTTGTGGTGCAGATTCCGAAGAAGCTGAGTCGCGCGCAACGCGATCTGATTACGGAGTTGGGGAACTCGATGTCAGTGGAGAATAAGCCCACTTCGCCAGGATTGCTGGACAAGATGAAAGATCTCTTCACCTAGCGGGCACAGGGGCTAAAGCCCAGCGTTCTTTTGTGGAACTCTCCGGCACGACTGAAGTCGTGCCCTGACACATTTCGGGATGGTGAAGAACGACGGGCGGTCGATTTTGAAGTCGGAGCAGAGAGCGGAAATAATTCCCACGCCTGGCCGCCGGATTTTGTGGAGCTTCTTCAAGTACCCGGGCTGATTTTGTGGCACCTTCTTCACGTGCCAGGGCAAACGCCCGATCATTTTGGTGCCTTTCGGTACGCACACAGAAGGTTCCCGATCCGTGCCCTTTCAAATCGCGTCTTTCCGAGCGGCATTTGGCAAGCTGCGAAGTCATGCCCTGACGCAAAGCGCAGACCATGTTTTCGAAATAGATCAGATCGCCAGGAGTACGATCGCGGCGACCGCTACGCCCATCACCAGACTTGGAGCGTCGGTGAGAGCGAACGCGACGGGATCTTCGTCGAGTTCTCCGCGTGAAGCCAGCAGCCATACCCGGCATAACCAGAGAACCATAAAGGGCACAATCAGCCATAGACGCTGCGGATGGTGGTAGAGAATCGTCACGTCCTGACTGCTGATGTAGTTGGCAAAAACGACGACGGCTGCAAACGCGCTGGCGGTTCCGAAGGCGCGGATTTGCTCGATATCGGTCATGAGATAACCGCGACCGTTTTCGAGTTGCATGCCCCTCATACGCAGATTCTCCAGCTCTGCGAAACGCTTGACGATGGCAAGGGACAGAAACAGGAAGATAGCGAAGCCGGCGAGCCAGTGAGAGATGAGCGTATTGGCGGCGCCGCCGCCCGCGAGCAAGCGCAAGGTGTAGAGGCCGGAAAGAACGACTACGTCAACGAGAGCAATTCTTTTCAGGTAAAAGGAGTACAAGAGCGTCGAACCAACGTAGACGAGCAGCCAGAATGAAAACGCCGCGGGAAGGAATTGAGCTGCAGCGAATCCCGCAGCGAGAAGGACAACGATGGCAACAAGTCCGGTGGAGGGCGCCAGATCGCCTGAGGCAAAGGGACGGAGACGCTTCTTGGGATTGCGGCGGTCGGCCTCAATGTCGAGAAGGTCATTGACGAGATAGGTGCCCGACGCAACGGTGCAGAAGCAGAAAAAAGCCAGCAGGGATGAGGCCAAGAGTCGAATCGAATGGTTATGGGCGAGGAGGGGCGGAAGCAGGACGAGAAGATTCTTGGCCCACTGATGAGGTCGAAGGGCCCTGACGAGTGACTTCAAAGGCTGGCTTCCTTCTTCAAAGGTGCGCGAGGGGACGATGCCTTGTGCACGCAATTTCGCGCGCAATCTTCGACTCGGATTCGCGACCATGGATTCCGCGGCGCCTGCCATGACTGGAAGGTCGGGCGTGTCGTTTCCGATGTAGGCAAAGTCGATTCCGCCAAGGTGTTGGCGGAGGCTGTCGAACTTCTTTTTGCCCGTCAAGTTGTGAGTGCCGTCGCTGGCAAGGACTTCATGGAAGAACCCGAGATGATCGGCAACCCGGTGCGCCAGCCGGGCGTCGGCGCCGGTGGCGAGATAGATTTCGCGGCCCCTTGCCTTCTCGTGCTGAAGAAACTGAATCAGTTTTCGGTTGTAGGGGAGATGCGTCACATCGAGGGCGACATTTTCGGTAACGAAAGACTTGAATGGCGCTTTGCCGCGAAGGACCATGCCGGGCAAGCGCAAGAGAAGCAAGGGACGGTTGCGGGTAAGAACGAGCAGGGAGTCGATCAGGGTGTCTGATTTGACTAAAGTCCCATCCAGGTCGACGCAGAGGGGCATGAGCTCTGCCGTTCCGGATTTTGTCTGAGACTGGATCTGGGGCAACCGTAACCTCGCGTGCAAGATCGGAAAAGCCGGGCAATCGTGATCTCGATACGTACCCTCGTCGCCTGGATAATGCGATGAATTTCGATGATCGTGAAAGCCACCCGGCCGGCTCAAGTATACAACCGCAGCGGCGCAAACAGAATCAACGGGAAAGAGGTGCAGCATGATTGGAAGCTTCAGGCAACGGCCCGAAACTGCGTGGTTGCCGCGATTTGCATCGGTGACCTGGGTTCGCGCAACAGTCGCGTAACACGGTTGGGACGGTATAATCGCGCAAATGCCGCTCAATCCACATCAGTTTATCGATCACTACGAAGTCGTCTCGCTCATTGGGTCGGGAGGCATGGGTGAGGTGTATCGCGCCCGGGACACGCGATTGAATCGCGATGTCGCCATCAAGGTTTTGCCGGGGCTTTCGACGGCTGAAGGTGACAGGCTGCGCCGCTTCGAGCAGGAGGCGCGTGCGGCGGCTGCGCTGAATCATCCGAATATCCTGGCCGTGTACCAGATGGGACTTCACCAGGGGGCTCCATACCTTGTCTCGGAGCTTCTGCAGGGCGAAACGCTTCGCGAGCGGTTGAAGCGAGGCCCTCTGCCAATCCGGAAAGTCGTCGACTACGGAGTACAGATTGCGAAGGGACTGGCGGCGGCCCATGAAAAGGGTATTGTTCACCGCGATCTGAAGCCGGAAAACCTGTTTCTGACGAACGATGGCCACGCCAAGATTCTGGATTTCGGACTGGCGCGATTAACGCAAGTGAACGAGGCGATTCCGGCGCAGTCATCGCACGAAGTTCAGACCCTGGCGGGCATGCTGATGGGCTCCATGGGCTACATGTCGCCGGAGCAGGTACGCGGACAGCCGGCAGATCAGCGATCGGACATCTTTACGTTCAGCGCCGTGCTGTACGAGATGCTGACCGGTCGACGCGCGTTTCAGAAGGCGACGTCTATCGATGCGATGAGTGCGATTTTGAACGAGGAGCCGACGCCCCTCGCGCAAGTGTTGCCCAATGCGCCTCCGGGACTTGAGAGAGTCGTCCAGCGTGGTCTTGAAAAGAATCCTGAGCAGCGCTTTCAGTCGGCATCGGACCTGGGTTTTGCGCTGGAGGCGGCAGCGGGGCCAGTGCAGTCGGTGTACACCTCGAACTACAGGATCGACGACAAACGGCCGGCGTGGTCGCGCAAGTTTCTTTTGGTTATTGCCGGCGCAATCGTCGTGATTCTTGTTGCAGTGGCATATTCATGGCTGCGGCCCCTGCCGGCCCCGCAGGTCGCTAACTACGTTCAACTCACCCATGACGGCCTGCAGAAGTCGCTGATCGGGACTGACGGATCGAGGTTGTTTCTGACCGTAGTTGATTCCGGCGCGGAAGACGCAGCGGCGGTTCCGGTGACGGGCGGAGAGCCGGCGCGTATCGCATTGCCAAGTCCAGCCATGTTCCCGGTTGATCTGTCGCCGGACGGCTCTTCATTCCTGATAGTGGACGGGACGGGATATCCCGCGACCGGTCCGCTGTGGAGCTTGCCGGTTCTGGGTGCCTCACCGAGGCGACTGGGAGATGCTTCGGCGCATGTCGCAGCCTGGTCGGCAGACGGGAAGGAACTTGCAATCGGGATGGGCACCGACGTGTATCTGGCCAAGAGTGATGGAACGGATGCACGCAAGCTCGCGAGCATGAAGAATCTCGTGTCCGGAATCGCACTTTCGGCAGATAACTCGCGGGTTCAGGTCGAGACGGAAGAGATTTCGCAAAGCGGAACGAGTGTGGTGGTTGGGGAGCGAAAGATCTGGCAGATCTCGGTCAACGGGTCCAATCCAACTCCGCTGATTCCGGAATGGCAAGGCACAACAAACGAATGCTGCGGCCGGTGGACGGCGGACGGAAAGTACTTCGTTTTCCAGTCGGGCGGGCAAATATGGACACTTGCGGGTGAGAGGAGCTTTCTGCAAAGAGGAGCGAAGCCCACGCAGTTGACCGCGAGCCCGATGCAATTGCAATCGCCGTTGCCGAGCAAGGATGGGAAGAAGCTGTTCGTGGTGGGAATGACGTTTCGGGGCGAGTTGACGGTGATCGATGGGAAGACGGGCAAGCCTTCGCTTTATCTCGGCGGAATTTCGGCCGATTGGGTTGAGGCAAGCCGCGATGGGAAACAGGTTGTCTACGTTTCGTACCCGCAGGGCGACCTGTGGAAGAGCGATGCGGACGGATCGAATCGCGTGCAGCTCACGTTTGCTCCCATCAAGCCGGTGTTGCCGCGATGGTCGCCGGATAGCCAGACGATTCTCTTCTTCGAATTTCCAAACGGACCGAGCAAGCCGGGAAAGATGTATGTGATTCCGGCCTCGGGAGGAACTCCTCGCGAGCTGATTCCGGACGACAAACAGAACGAGCAGGACGCGACGTGGTCGGCGGATGGCAAGCAAATCGCGTTTGCCGGGGATGCAAACGATGCGATTGTGGGGAACAGCAGCCCCGCGATCAAGATCCTGGATGTGCAGACGGGCAAGGTTTCGCCGCTCGATGGATCGCAGGGATTGTTTTCACCGCGGTGGTCTCCGGATGGGCACTATCTCGCTGCGATGACAAGCAATTCGAGCAAGCTGATGCTGTTCGATTTCGAAGGTCGGAACTGGAAGCAGATCGGCAGCGGCACGCTGAGCTGGCTGAACTGGTCGCCCGATGGAAAGTTCGTTTACCTGAAGGATCTCGCGGGCAAAGGCTCAGTCGAGCGCTTTCATGTGCCGGATGGAAAGGTCGATCGGATTGTGGACTTGAAGGATTTTGTACTGACCGGGCTGGGTGGGGGCGCAGTCTCGATAGCGCCTGACGGCTCACCCCTGTTGTTGCGTGATCGAGGGACGCAGGACGTTTACGCGTTGGACTGGATCGAGCCGTAGTCCGCGGCGGCCTTAGCGCAGTGAAGGGCCGCTGCACCGAATTTCAATTGGCAGGGAATTGGTGGAGCTGAGCGGGATCGAACCGCTGGCCTCCTCGTTGCGAACGAGGCGCTCTCCCAGCTGAGCTACAGCCCCACGACTTTCATTAGTTTAACAGCGGCCGCAAGATCCGGAAAGAGCCATAGAAACACAAAGGCCGGGGACGATGCCCCGGCCTCTTGCCCAGCTGCTGGAAACCAGTACCACCTAGACCCCAGAGCTGGAATGTGGATGCGTAAAACGGATAAGTTGCTACTGGATGGTGGCCGCCCCCGGGCCGTTCTGAATTGGATGCAGTTGAATCTCGGTCTCACCTTCTATTTCCCATTGAGTGGTGTCGAGCTTACCGAGTTGGAGTGCAGCTTCGATGATCTTGTCGACGTCCAGCTTTTTCCCCTCGCCCGCCTCGTCCTGCCGCATGACCTCATCGGCGATGGGGACCGAGACGAGTGCGGTCTCCGCCTGCTTTCGCCGCAAACGGACAGAAATGGACAGCGCGTTCGATTCCATTCGGTTCAGAGCTGGTTCATGTTAGCGAGGAACTCGGCGTTGTTGCGGACTTTCTCGAGGCGGCTGATAAGCAGTTCCATCGCTTCGACGGGTGACAACGGGTTGAGGACCTTGCGCAGGATCCAGATGCGTGCCAAATCCTCTTTGGGGATGAGCAGCTCTTCCTTACGGGTGCCGGAGCGCTGAATGTCGATGGCCGGGAAGACGCGCTTGTCGACCAGCTTGCGGTCGAGGATGATTTCCATGTTGCCGGTGCCCTTGAACTCTTCGAAGATGACTTCGTCCATGCGGGAGCCGGTGTCCACGAGAGCCGTGGCGATGATGGTGAGCGAGCCGCCTTCTTCAATGTTGCGCGCGGCACCGAAGAAGCGCTTCGGGCGTTGAAGAGCATTGGAGTCGACGCCGCCGGAGAGCACTTTGCCTGATGGAGGCACGATGGTGTTGTAGGCGCGCGCGAGACGCGTAATGGAATCGAGCAGAATAACGACGTCGCGCTTGTGCTCGACCAAGCGCTTGGCTTTCTCGATCACCATTTCGGCGACCTGCACGTGACGGGCTGCCGGCTCGTCGAAGGTGGAACTGATGACTTCGCCTTTGACCGAACGCTGCATGTCGGTGACTTCTTCAGGGCGCTCGTCGATGAGAAGGACGATGAGGACGACTTCAGGCTGATTGGCCGTGATCGAGTTTGCCAGCGACTGCAACAGCATCGTTTTGCCGGTACGCGGAGGAGCGACAATGAGACCGCGCTGACCCTTGCCTACCGGGGTAAGCAGGTCCATGACGCGGCCACTCACGGCTTCGCGCGTGGTCTCGAGCTTAATGCGTTCCTGCGGATAGAGCGGCGTCAGATTGTCGAAGAGGATCTTGTTGCGCGTCTCCTCAGGCGACTCGAAGTTGATGGCCTCAATCTTGACCAGGGCGAAATATTTCTCACCTTCGTGGGGCGGGCGCACGTTGCCGCTGATGGAGTCGCCGGTCTTGAGGTCGAACTTGCGGATCTGCGAGGGTGAGACATAGATGTCGTCAGGGCCGGGCAGATAGTTGTAGTCGGGAGAGCGAAGGAAGCCGTAGCCATCGGGCAGAATCTCAAGCACACCTTCGGCAAAGATGTGGCCCTCTTTTTCGCTCTGGGCCTGAAGGATCTTGAAGATCAGGTCCTGCTTGCGGAGGCCGCTGGCGCCCGGGATTTCCAGGGTACGCGCAATACGGCTAAGTTCAGTGATGTTTTTTTCTTTGAGTTCGGCGATCGTCATGTTCACCTGCGGAAGGGGTAAGTGGGAGACCCGAGAGGGGGAAGTGCTCCAGGAGCGATAGGCGGGGTTTAAGAGTTGCGGTCAAAGTGCAGCACTGCGTCAAAGCGAAAAATCCAATTAGAAATGGGCTTCAACACAGGATGGGAAGCGGTCAATTACATTTGCGAACTGACCGCCCAAATTGTTGGCTTAACTTACTTGATCATACAGCAGATGACGCTGTTACGCGGCGCGCCGCGTTTCGATGGGCCGAGCCGTCGGAGCGTAGACCTGTGACGGGGTACCGGGGTTGGTGGAGTGGAAGCGGACGAGAACTTCGTTCGTCGTGTCCTGCAACCGAGTGTTCGGCTTGTGCAGCTTCCGGGTAGCCTTGCTCGCCAGCTGGCAGAGCTGGTAGCGATTGGTGATGTGAGAAAGTGCACCAAAAACCAAATCAGAACGCATAAAGTGAATCTCCTTCAAGACTGTCCGCTGGTACTACCTGGCACCGGCGATACAGTTATTGGCTAAATATAAGGCTGCCCCAACAGCCTGTTCTCCCCTTTAGACGCACGAAGTGAGCATCGAGTTCAAAAACTTTTGCCGCACAGCAGTGGTTCGGTGGGAACAGGAAGCCTGCCCTGTAACAGAATAGAAGTGACTGCTGCTGCGAGCTTTGCGCCTGGCTTTTCGCCCCCGGAACCCCAAAACACACCCCGCCACCTGTGGATGAGTTTGGGTCCTGAGTTGAAGCGGATAAAGCCAGAAAAACGCGTGATCGCGCTTTGCAATCTTCCCCTATGGATGGCACTCATGAATGTACAACGGGGTCGAATTTGGGTCAACAGGTTTTTTGTGGAATTCGGCTGATGAAAGTGGCTGAACTCCCCAGTCTGCTCGTTCGTCAACTGCTGTATTTTCTGATACTTGGGTGGTTGACTAAGCCTGCTTCCCGATCTGCTGGTGATGCAAGTGGATCTTACTCAAATAAACGAACCATTGGAGTTACCTGCACTATGTGACGCGCATCACGCGTGTGATTTGGATACGGCGTCAAGCCCAATAACTGCGGTCCAAAGTGCGGTACTGGATCGCTTCGGCGAGATGGGAGACAGCAAGCCGCTCGGTGCCTTCGAGGTCGGCGATTGTTCGTGCCACTTTAAGGATGCGGTCGTGTGCGCGGGCGGTGAGGCCCTGCTGCTGCATGGCTCGTTCGAGCAGGCGTTCGGCGTCGGGACCGAGTTCGCAGTGCACGCGAATCTGGCGGGTCGACATCTGGGCGTTGGAGAAGATCTTCTCGCCGGAAAGCTTGAACCTTGCTCGCTGGCGGTCGCGTGCGGCCATCACGCGGGCGCGAATCTCGGAGGAGCCTTCAGCGGCGGCCCCTCCGCGCAGCTCCTTATATTGGACGGCCGGAACTTCGATGTGAATATCGATGCGATCGAGGAGCGGACCCGAAATTTTGGCGACATAGCGCTGGATCATGGGCGGGGTGCAGAGGCACTCACGCGACTTGTCGTTGAAATATCCACAGGGGCAGGGATTCATGGCGGCGGCGAGCATGAAGCGGGCCGGGAAGGTGAGCGACATGGAGGCGCGTGCGATGGTCACGGTGTGGTCTTCGAGCGGCTGGCGCATGACTTCGAGGACATTGCGGGGAAACTCGGGCAGTTCATCAAGGAAGAGCAGGCCGTTGTGAGCTAGGGAGACTTCGCCGGGACGCGGAATGATTCCACCACCGATGAGTCCGGCGTCGGAGATGGTGTGATGAGGCGAACGGAAGGGGCGCTGCGTGACGAGCCCAGCGGCAGCATCGAGGACTCCGGCAACGGAATGGATCTTAGTGGTCTCGAGGGCTTCTTCAAAGGACAGCGGCGCAAGGATCGAGGGCAGGCGTTTGGCGAGCATCGTCTTGCCGGAACCGGGAGGGCCGATCATGAGGATGTTGTGGCTGCCGGCGGCAGCGACTTCGAGAGCACGCTTGGCGGTCTGCTGGCCGCGAACGTCCTTGAAGTCGACGGAGAAGTGCTGTAGTTCGCCGAGCAGCTCTTCGGTCTTTACCTTGAAGGGCTCGCGCTGGACCTGGCCGACGACGGTGGAGTTGAGCAGATCGATCACGTCGAGCAGTGACGCGACGGGATAGACGTTGACCCCTTCGACGACGGCGGCTTCAGCAGCGTTAGCGGCGGGCAGGATGAGATTGGGAATCTTCTTCTCCCGGGCGAGGATGGCGACGGGCAGCATGCCGGGAATGGGTCGAACGCTTCCATCGAGTCCCAGTTCGCCGACCATCAGGAACTGCTCGACATTATCGATACGCAGCGCACCGTAGGCCCCGAGGATTCCGAGGGCGATGGGCAGATCGAAACCCGACCCCTCTTTTTTGAGGTCGGCAGGAGCGAGATTGATGGTGATTTGCGTGGGCGGAATCGAATAGCCGGAGTTCTTGATGGCTGCGCGCACACGATCGCGGCTCTCGCGAACCGCCGCATCGGGCAGCCCGACGGTGTGGAGGATGTCTTTTTCGGTGACCACGCCGCTGTAATCAACTTCTACGTCAATTAAGTTAGCGTCGATTCCATATACGGCTGCACTCAGAGCTTTAAAGAGCATGGCAGTATTTTCGGCTGGAGTGTAGCAGACGCCATGCGGGTGAAGATGGGCTGCTCGTCACACCTGTTCGAGCAGCCCTAGTTGTGGCATCCAATTCTCGACCGCTTCGATCGCGATCGTCGAACAAAGTGCATCAGCGCGACGAGATGGGTTCGTTGGCCATGGTGGCCTGCAGTCCGGTTTGTGCGACTTCCTGGTTATCCGGCACGGATTTTTTGTCGACCGTCTTTACCTTGGTTGCGGTTGTGGCTTTCTGGCCGGAGTCTTGCTTCCCTCGCGCTTCATATCCTGCCACTCCATCCACCGAGCCGACTGAGAGGCCGGCTCCGCCGTTCATTTGCGACTCGACCGGGTGTAGACCGAAGGACGTTTGCCACGGACCTCTCATGTCGGAATCGCCCTCATCGCCATCGCCGGTCGAAGCGTTGAAGTATTCGTCCACGAGCTCGGGTGTGACAGCGAGACGGCCGATGGAGAAGGGAGGCTTCTCCAGGCTTTCCAGAGCGGCCGAGAATGCTTTCATGTGGGTGATCTCACGGGTCATGAGGAATTGCAGCGCATCGACGGTGCCAGGATCGTCGGTGTGGTTGATGAGACGCTCGTAGACGATCTTGGCGCGAGCCTCGGCGGCAATGTTGCTGCGGAGGTCGACGTCAAGCTCGCCAGTGATTTTAAGGTAGTCCCCTGTCCAGGCATTGCCCATCGAGTTTGTAAGGGCGAGACCGCCTCCACCGGCGATGCAGACCAAAGGATCGGCTTCCGCTGCTTCGCGCTTTTCTTTCATGGGCTTCAGATGCATACGAATAAGTGCACCGACGATTTCTAGATGGCTGAGTTCTTCGGTTCCGATATCAAGTAAAAGGTCGCGGCGGGCCAGATCGTCCACGCAGTTCCACCCTTGGAGGGTGTATTGCATTGCGGCAGCCAATTCTCCATTAGCTCCGCCGAATTGTTCGAGAAGCATATTGCCAAAGACCACGTCTGGAGTTCCAACGTTGACCGTGTACATGAGTTTCTTTATGTGGTGATACATCCATTCCTCCGATTCGAGATCACTCTCGAAGGCGGGTTAGATGCGGGCATGTGTTCCACAAGTTCGCTGCACCGGGGCGGATATAAGCGCTTTGGAAAGGCAATCTGACTGCCATTCCTCCCAGGGGCTACAATCTTCTGCGTGACGACGAGTCTTTTCGATCTTTACAAGCTTGGCGTTGGACCTTCGAGTTCGCACACCATGGGTCCAATGCGCGCGGCGTGCCGCTTTGCCCAGGAACTCGAGCGGAAGGGCGAACTTGAAACGCGTGAACCGTGTCGAGGTGAGACTCTACGGTTCGCTTGCGTTGACCGGCAAGGGGCACGGTACCGATCGCGCCGTGCTGCTGGGTTTGTCGGGGAACGAGCCGGCGACGATTGATCCTGGAGTGATTGAGGCAACGGTTGCGGAAATTCGCGCGACCAAAAAGCTCACACTTGCGGGAAAGCGAACCATCGGGTTCAATGAGGCGTGTGATTTGCTGTTCGAGCGCGAGACGATGTTTCCGCCGGGAGCGCGCACCCAGCATCCGAACGGATTGCGGCTTACGGCTTACGACGATGCCGGAGCTTCGCTTGTCGAGCGCACATACTTTTCCATTGGCGGCGGATTCATTGTGGAGGATGGCGCCGAGGCAGTTGGAGGGGACGAGAAAGAAGTACGTCTGCCGTATCCATTTCACAGCGCGGCGGAGCTGCTGGAGACGGCGCTTTCGAATGGGCTGTCCATTGACGAAGTGATGATGGCAAACGAATGCGCACGCATGCGCGTCCATGATTCGAGTGCGAGCGACGAAGCGCTTGCGGCTCGAGTTCGTGCCGGTATCGATGCAATCTGGGAGACGATGAAGGGTTGCATCGAGCGCGGGATTGCGACGGAAGGAATTTTGCCGGGAGGGTTGAATGTGCGTCGCAGAGCGCACCGGCTCGCGGAGCGGTTGACGGACAAGGAAGCAACGGGACAGGCGAGCGATCCGCTCGCGCCATTGGATTGGGTGACGGTGTACGCAATGGCGGTGAATGAGGAGAATGCAGCCGGCGGGCGCGTGGTGACGGCGCCGACCAATGGAGCGGCGGGCGTGGTGCCGGCGGTGGCGCGGTTCTACGAACGCTTCGTGACTGGAGCCGATCACGAAGGGATGATTCGTTTCTTTCTTACATCTGCGGCGATCGGGATTCTTTACAAAGAGAATGCGTCGATCAGCGGAGCGGAGGTTGGATGCCAGGGCGAAGTAGGCGTTGCGTGTTCAATGGCGGCCGGTGGGCTGATTGCGGCGATGGGTGGCACGAACGGGCAGGTAGAGCATGCAGCGGAGATCGCGATGGAGCACAACCTGGGGATGACGTGCGATCCGATTGGCGGCCTCGTCCAGATTCCGTGCATCGAGCGGAACGCAATGGGCGCTGTGAAGGCGGTGCATGCGTCACGAATTGCGCAGAGCGATTCGGAAGAGCACAAGGTATCGCTCGACCAGGTGATCAAGACGATGTACCAGACGGGACTCGATATGCAGTCGCGCTACAAGGAGACGAGTCTCGCAGGGCTTGCGCTGAATGTGATCGAGTGCTGAGCATCGGGCCTTCGTCTTTGTTGGGAGACTAGCTGGTCGTCTAATATCCATTCACAATGGATTCAGTCAACGAACCTCACGGACAATCGGAAACCGAGGCGCAGAGGTCTGGCCCACCCGGCGGCCAGCCTGCAGCACTGAAGGCGACCTCGATTGCTCCGGCGTGGCACACGGTCGTGCTGGTTCTCGGGATACTCGCTGTTTCGATCTCTGGCGCATACAGGCACCCCGGAGGGCGCGGGGTGGGAGACGTCAATCGCCTCCGCACCTATGCCGTTACCGCGGGACTTGAAGTGGTGCTGATCGGTTGGGTTGCCTTTGGGGTGCGGCTCAGAGGGGTTCCGCTTCGATCGCTCCTGGGTAAGACATCGAATCGTCTGCGCTCGATTGCAATCGATGCCGGCATCGCGATTCTGTTCTGGATGGGTTCGCTGATGGCGTTGGCGACGCTTGCGCTGATGTGGATCAGCATCGAGGCAGCCATCACGCACAAGCCCATTCCGATTGAAACGGGGCAAAGCGGAAAGACCTCGGCACTGAGGTTGCCCGAGGACCAGGCAGCGCGCGCAGTGGTGCAGCTGGCGCCGAGCAACGGCAAAGAGGTTGTGAGTTGGCTGATGCTTTGTGTGCTGGTGGGAATTGCGGAAGAGCTTGTATTTCGCGGGTATCTGCAGCAGCAGTTCACTGCATGGTCTCGCGGCGCAGCGGCTGGGGGTGTGGTGTTCTCGGCGCTGATGTTTGGTGTCGCGCACGGGTATGAAGGAGCGCGAGCAATGTTTCTTCTGGCCGTGTTCGGCGCGTTTTTCAGTTTGCTCGCGCTGTTCAGAAGAAACCTGCGCGCAGGAATTTTTGCGCACACCTGGCACGATGCACTCGCGGGATTGATGGTCGCGTTTCTCCACGCGCGTCATCTTTTGTGACGGGGACCCGAGCGAGACCCCGTCGCTCTCCGAAGAAATTGTTGCCACTTTTTCCACCTCATTGTCGTTTTTTTCTTGACACTTACGACGCATGAATCTATACATTCCTCAACTGCAACAAATGTTGCAGAACTCGATGCAAACCATCGAAAAGGGAGAATAGGCAAATGGCAACTAAGAAAGCAGCCAAGAAGGCACCCGCAAAGAAGGCCGCGAAGAAGACCGCGAAAAAGAAGTAAGCGGGACTCCAACCAAAAAGGCAACACCTCGGGGGACGCAACAGCGTCCCCCGAAGTGTTTGTGCGCATAAGCGGAAAGGTGCATGAATACAGGCGATGACCCGACGTCGATGGATTGCCGAGAATTGGGATGAAGCCACTGCGACACTCGAAGGTGCGCAAGCGGAGCGCATGATTCGCGTGCTGCGCGCGCAACCGGGAGTGGAAGCGGACGTGGTCGCGGGGGGCAAAGTGTTCCACTCGGTGGTCGCTTCGATCAGGGACGGAGGACAGGGTGGAGCGGCGGAGGTCAGGTTCAATTTGATCGCCGAAGTCGAGTCTGAGCCCGGAATGCCCGTTACGCTGGTAATGTCCATTTTCAAGTTCGATCACATGGAGTGGGCGATCGAAAAGGCGACGGAATTGGGAGTCGCTGCGGTCGCACCGGTGATCGCGCGACGCACTGAAAAGCATCTCGCATTGGCTGCGATGAAGCGCGTGGAACGATGGAGGCGCATCGCGCATGAGGCCGCGCAGCAGTCACGGCGGTCGGATGTGCCGGTGATTCACGATCCGGGGAAACTGTTGGATCGTGTGAAAGCGGAATCCAAGTCGAAGCGCATCGTGCTGGCGGAGCAGGAGCGCTCGACAACGCTGCGCGGAGCTCTCGCGGAGGCCATTGCAGCGGCCGGACCGGAGATGCCGGATCTGGAACTCGCCATCGGGCCGGAAGGTGGATGGGCGCCCGAGGAAGAGGCGCTGTTCGATGCGAATGGATGGCAGGCTGTATCGCTGGGGCCGCGGATACTGCGCGCGGAGACGGCGGCGATCGCGGCGCTGGCCGTGGTGGCTTCGATGCTGGAGTAGATTGCGGCTCTCGGGCTTTGTGCTTTCCCACCCATGACTTCGTCATGGATGGGGCACCCCAGCGTCTCAATGAAGGAAGCATGTCGAGAACGCTTGGATTCTACGTGGAGGTTAGAGCGAGACGCCGCGTTTCCAGGGGATGAAGTCGTTCTGGCCGAACTCTTCGGCTTTGGTGAGGCGAGTGCCGCTGGCTACATCAATGCATAAATCGATGAGCTTATCCGCGCATTGCGGAATTGTTTTTTCGCCGGTGACGATGCCGCCAGCATCGAAGTCAATGATGTCAGCCATGCGGCCGGCGAGTTGCGAGTTGGTGGAGATCTTGACGACGGGAGCAACCGGGTTGCCGGTAGGTGTGCCGAGGCCGGTGGTGAAGAGGACCAGATTTGCACCGGCTCCGGCTTGAGCGGTAACACACTCGACATCGTTGCCCGGCGTGCAGAGCAAGGTGAGGCCGGGCGTGGTAGCGTACTGCGGGAAGTCGAGTACATTGCGCACGGGAGCGATGCCGCCTTTACGCGCGGCGCCGGCGGACTTGATGGCATCGGTGATCAGACCGTCTTCGATATTGCCGGGTGATGGGTTCATCTCGAAGCCGGAGTGGACCGCTTTGGCGCGCGCGGAGTAAGCCTGCATGAGGTCAAAAAAGCGCTGGGCAAGCTCATCGGTGGCGCAGCGGTTGATGAGTTCCTGCTCGACGCCATGAAGCTCGGGAAATTCGCTGAGGATGGATTTGCCGCCGAGTTCTCCGAGCATATCGGAGATATAGCCAAGGGTGGGATTGGCGGAGATGCCGCTGAATCCGTCGGAGCCTCCGCACTTGAGCCCGATGGTGAGCGCGGAGAGCGGCGCGGGTGCGCGGGTAGCGCGATTGGCTTCGACGAGTCCGGCAAAGGTCTGCTCGAGAGCGCCGGTCATGAGAACGGTTTCGCGGCCGGAGCGTTGCTGATCGAAGGAGAGAACTGGCTTGGTAAGCTTGGGATCGCGGGCGCGCAGTTCGTCCATCAGCATGCTTGACTGCGCATTCTGACAGCCGAGGCTCAGGACTGTAGCGCCGGCGACGTTGGGATGGTGGATGTAGCCCGCGAGCAAGCCGCAGAGCGCCTGCGCGTCCTGGCGTGTGCCGCCGCAGCCACCCTGATGGGTAAGGAAGCGAATGCCGTCGACGTTGGGGAAGATGCGATCGGCTGGCGATGACGGCTCATGGGCGATGCCATTGCCATTTGCTGCGTGGCTTGAGGCCAATTGGCGCACGAGGGGACGATAGCTGTTATGCGAACTGCCGTAGCCGAGTTCTTCTTCGAGGGCTTCGCGCATGCGATCGACGTTCCGGTTTTCGCAGAAGACGAGCGGGAGGACAAGCCAGTAGTTGCGTGTGCCAACCTGGCCGTCGGCGCGGTAATAACCCATGAAAGTGCGGCCGGCCCAGGAAGAAGCGTCGGGTGGCGCGAACGAGGCAGGATGGCGTTCGGCGGTGTATCCCCCGGTGCGATGGCGGACGTTGCGCGTGGAGAGGAGTCCCCCGCGCGCAATGGGCTGTGTTGCTTCGCCGACGACCATGCCGTACATGATGACGAGGTCGCCCGGCTTCATGTCGATGAGCGCAAGCTTATGCTTGGGAGGAATGTTCTCGGTGACGGGACACGAAGCTGTCCGAAGGGTACTGTGGTTCCAGCTGCGAGCGGAACTAGTGCGACAAGAACGTTATCGCGAGGATCGATTTGAAGAGTGGTATCAGGCATCGGACCGTTCCTTGGGCGGGCTGCGGAATCAGATTTATCTGACAAGGATAGCGCTTCGTTCGGATTCAACGCTTGCCACTCCGATATGATCAGGAGTTCGCAGCGATGCGGCGAGAGGAAATCGAAATGAAGGCGATTGTGCTGGAGGAGCCTGGACGCGCAGTGGTGAAGAGGTTGATGAGCCGCGGGCCAAGGAAGACGAGGTTCTGCTCCAGGTGCGCAGGATTGGATTGTGCGGTAGCGATCTGAATTCGTACGGGGCAAGAATCCGCTGGTGAGTTATCCCCGCATTCCGGGGCATGAGATTGCCGCGACGGTGATGGATCCGGGGTCGCACAAGGAGTGGGCAGCGGCACACAGGTGACGTTGTCGCCCTATGCGGCTTGCGGACGATGCGCGGCCTGCGAACGGGGACGACCAAACGCCTGCCGCGACAACCAGACGCTTGGCGTTCAGTGCGACGGAGCGCTGACGGAGTTGATTGCGGTACGTGTGTCAAAGCTCTATCGAGCGAATTTGTCGCTGAAGGAGTTGTGCCTGGTTGAACCGCTTACGGTCGGCTTTCATGCAGTGGGGCGCGGGCGCGTGACGGCAGAAGACACGGTGGCCGTGTTTGGCTGCGGCGGCGTGGGATTGGGCGTAGTGGCCGGAGCGGCGTATCGAGGCGCGCGGGTGATCGGCGTTGATTTGGATGATGCGAAGCTGGAGACGGCCCGGAAGGCCGGGGCGGCAGAGGCCATCAATTCGAAGACAAGCGACGTGCATGCGCAACTGATGGAGAAGACGAACGGGCGCGGTCCGGATGTGGTGATAGAGGCGATCGGAACGCCAGCGACCTATCGCGCGGCGGTGGAAGAAGTGGCGTATGCGGGGCGGGTGGTGTACATCGGGTGGGCGAAGGAGGAGGTTGCCTACGAGACGCGGCCCTTTGTGCATAAGGAACTCGACATTCTCGGTTCGCGCAATGCCATGCCGGAAGATTTTCGCGCGGTGATCGGAATGCTCGAGGCAAAGCGATTTCCCGTCGATGCAGCGGTAACGCACACAGTGTCGTTCGAAGAGACTCCCAAGGTCCTGGAAGAGTGGAGCCGTGAGCCGGCGCGCTTTACCAAGATCATGGTCGAGGTCAGCTGAGGCTGGTTGCAGGCTTGCTGCGCAACGGACTCAAAGCTTTGCGAAGTGAAGCAGCAGGCCAGCGAGCGCACCACCGGTGAGCGGTCCAAGAACGGGGATGGCTGCATAGCTCCAGTTGGAACCGCCTTTGCCGGGGATGGGCAAGAAGGCATGCGCGAGGCGTGGGCCGAGATCGCGCGCGGGATTGATGGCATAGCCGGTAGTGCCGCCCAGCGATAGACCGATGCCCCACACGAGGCTGCCGACGAGCCACTGTCCCAAACCGGCGGCGGGTCCGTTGTCGGAGACGCCGTGGGAGAAGATAGCGCCGGCGACGATAACGAGGACCATGGTGCCGATGACTTCGCCGACGAAGTTGGCCATGGGATGGCGAACAGCGCCATTGGTGCAGAAGACGCCGAGCTTCGCCGCCGGGTCGGGCGTGATCGACCAGTGGGCTGCATAGTGCAAAGCCATGAGAGCCGCGCCACAGATGGCTCCCAGCATTTGGGCAGACCAGAGCAGGAACAACTGCGAGTAGATACCGCTGGAGATGGCGCCGGAGAGCGTAATAGCGGGATTGAGATTGGCTCCGGGGCTGCCGAAGGCCTGAGCCACCAGCACTCCGCACAGTACGGCAAGGGCCCAGCCGGTGGTGACGACCATCCAGCCCGCATCTGCCGCGTAGGACTTACGCAGGGTGACGCCGGCGTTAACTCCGTTGCCGAGGAGAATGAGTACGAGGGTGCCCATGAATTCGCCGAACCAGACCGAATGCATAATCCCTTTCTTTGAGAGAGCGGAATGAGTTTCGCAGATGAGGTGAGAAACGGGCAAGATGGATGGCGAGGAATCAAAACCACGTCTTTTGTTTCCAGGCAATATAGGCCGGCCCGAATTTCTCTTCAAGAACCTGGGCCTCTTTCCGGCTGCGCAGTATTTGCATGGGAATGAGAATGACGAAGATGAGCAAGAGCCAGGGTCTGCCGGTCCATATGATGATTCCCGCGATGAAGAGGGCTCCAAAGACGTAGATCGGATTTCGGATGCGCGCGTAGAGACCCGAGGTGACAAGGGTGGAAGCTCTTGCCTGCACACTGAAGGCAGCGCCCAGCTGGAGACGTGCAACGATGAGGAGCAGAAGGGCGGGGCCTGCGATGGACAGGCCGATGATATGGGCCGGCGTCCATGGCATACGGGATGCCTGGAAGACGAACAGAACCGCAAAGACGAGAATGATGGCGAGAGTGATGAGGTTGAGCTTCATGTGCGTCCTCTGCTTTCAGCGAATTGCGAATGAGAGCATTGTGCACTGTGCAGGCTGAAGAAGCCAAGGGACGCATCCGGCGAGATGGTTTCCGGACCGGGTAGAATCATGGCCATGCCGGTGACTTCAATTCGAGCTGCGCAGCAAGGAGATGAAGACGAACTCGCGGAGTTGCGTGCCCTGTTGTGGCCCGACGGGACCGTTCGAGGAGCACCGTCGCGAAGTCCAGAAACTGATCCAGAGTGGAATCAGCGGAACACTGCCTGCGGCGGTACTGGTCGCGATCGACGTGGATTGAGAGGCTCGCAGGTTTCCTCGAAGTTGGTTTGCGCTCGCATGCGGACGGATGCGATGTTGCGCAACCGGTCGGCTATGTGGAACGGTGGTTGTGCGCGAGGAGATGCGCGGCCAGGGGTTGGAAAGCAGTTGATGCAGGCCGCGGAAGACTGGTCGCGGGCACAAAATACCGCGAGATTGCCTCAATGCACTGGTGGACAACATGGAGTCACGGGAGGCCCTTAGCGCGCTCGGTTTTGAAGTTGTCAACCTTGGCGTGCATTTTCGCAAAGGGTTGTAGAGGCGACGGAAAGTTTCCCCCGAGAGCGTCCCTCAGGTTAAAGCCCTACCTCATTTGGAGAATCTTCGGCACGCGACCCACTACGTGAGTTCCCCGAGTCGTGCCCTGACGCAACCCCATCCCTTTGACGAATTTTTCGCTTTCTTAGATCTAGACATCCGATCGAAGTTTTCTCACCGTTGCCTTGGCGCGGCAGAGGGCCACCTACTTTGCGTTGGGAATCTCATGTGCGCGAGCCGGCCAGTTTGTCAGCAGATCGTTAACCACAGCGTGGCCCACGGTGTAGGCGGCTTCGAGCGAGGGCAGGTAAGCGCTGTAGGTTCCGATGCGCTGGTGGGCCAGGCTCTCGGCGGCGGTCATGCCGCGTGGCTGCTGGTCGTAGTTGCTCACCGTGCGCAGGACGAGGATGCGCTGCCAGTCGACGCGGCCGGCCTGCGCGAGGAATTTGAGCGACTGGAGGGTGCCGGTGTCCTCCATCGCCGTGGTGGCGAACTGGCCTTTCCCGCCGGTGAAGTAGCTAACCCACTCCGTGGCCCAGGCGTCGGAGAGTTTGCCGTGCCAGTAGGTGGAGGAAGAGATTTCGTCGCCGAGGGTGACGAAGGGCGGACGCTGGGCAGCGGCGCCGTCAAAGCGGGTGCGGATTTCCTTGAAGCGCGGTGGAGTCGGCGAGCGGTATCGAACGGGTGAGGTCGTAGGCCCATTGGGCAAGGTCGGCGTTGAGTTCGTAGACCTGGCCGTCGAGCGCCGTTGCGGGCAGTTCGAAAGGGCGCGTCTTGCGCAGAGGCACGTAGCCGGTGGTCCAGTCCTGCGGCATTTCGCGCGGATCGATTTCGTAGCCAAGGTCGCCATCGACAACCCAGCGCGCCCATGCGGCTGAGCCGAGCGAGATGCGATCGGGATTGCCGCCGGCGATTCCCGCGATGAGCCAGTAAGCGTGGGTGAAGTCGAAGCGGGGATCGAGGCCGAGGGCCATGATGGTGGCTGCGGCGTGCGCGGTGCCCTGGCCGGTGAGGATGGCCATCTCGCCGCTCGGCGTTCATGCGTGCGGCGTGGTAGCCGGCGGGGAGCGGGTAGACGCGGTCGAGATGATCGCGCTCGACCCAGTACTGAAGTTCGCCGGGCTGGTCGCCGGTGTCCTTGCCGATTTCAAACATGGCAACGATGACGACCTTGACCGGAATGGGGCGCGGCTTGGCAGCAGGAACGGAGACAGCGGCCTCGATAAGAGCCAGCAGGGCGAGTAGAAATCGTTTGCGGACAATCATTGAATGCGATGGTAACGAAATGGAGTGGACAGTGGACAGTGGACGGTGAACAGTCATCGCGAATAGTGGGCCTCGCGGGTTATACCATGTTCGATGAGTCCGATTCGAGTGAGGCACAAATTCAAGGGGGGTCGTCGCGATGAGAATGGCGGTCAGCATGTGCGCGTTGATTGGAATGGTCGCAGGGAGCGGGGCGCGGGCCGTTCGCGCAGCAACCGCGCATCACTGGGCGATTGTGGTGCACGGGGGAGCGGGCGTCATTGAGAGGTCGGCGCTGGGACCTGAGGGCGACAAGGCCTACCGCGAAGGTCTCGACCGAGCGATTCATGCGGGGGCAGCGGTTCTGGATAAAGGTGGATCGGCGCTGGATGCGGTCGAAGCTACGCTTCACGTCTTCGAGGAGGATCCCCACTTCAACGCCGGCAAGGGCGCGGTCTTCACGCGTGAAGGAAAAAACGAGATGGACGCTTCCATCATGGACGGAGCGACGCTGAAGGCCGGCGCAGTTGCCGGAGTGCAGCGTGTGCTCAGCCCCATCAGTGCCGCGCGCGCGGTGATGGAGAAGTCGCCGCACGTGATGATTGCCGGGCGCGGCGCCGATGAGTTTGCCGAAAGCGTCGGCTTGAAGATGGAGGAGCCGAGCTACTTCTTTACCGAGAGCCGCTGGCAGGGGTTGGTGAAACAGCTCAAAAAGCAGGGGCTCCCCATTCCTCCGCGCCCTGCGGGGGTTCCGCCGGCAGGAGAGAAGATTCCGGTCGCAGTGCTTGACGAGTCGGAAGATTCGGGCGTTCATGGAACGACCGGCGTGGTCGTGCTCGACAGGAATGGAAATATTGCCGCTGGCACGTCAACCGGCGGGATGCAGGGAAAGATGCCGGGGCGTATTGGCGATTCGCCGATTATCGGCGCGGGCACATACGCGTCGAACCAGTCGTGCGCGGTTTCAGGAACAGGTACGGGTGAATACTTCATCCGCCTGGGTGTGGCGCGCGAGGTTTGCAACCTGGTGTTCTACAAAGGCATGAAGCTGCAGGATGCTGTCGATGAGGTGATTCACAAGGAACTGGAAGCGCTGCACGGAGACGGCGGGGTGATCGCGATAACTCCGGATGGGCAGCTGGCGTGGAGCTTCAATACGCCGGGGATGTTTCCGCGCGGCTGGTGGAAGGCGGGCAGGTGCAGATGGGAATTTATCGCGACGAGCCTTGATGGGCGGCGATATACTCTCGGCGCCTCACTCAACGCAGGAGACGACGTGAACTTCAAGCCTCTCAGTGTTGGCGCGTTGCTCGACAAACTGCAGGCGTTTTATGGCGAGCAGAAGCCGTGCTGGCCAGTTGATCCCTACGAGTTTCTGATCTGGTGGCACTGTGGGTATCCGGCGAGCGACACGACCTGCGCAAAGGGATGGGCTGCACTCAACAAGGAAGTTGGAGTTGAGCCCCGCCAGATTTTGAACGCGACGCAAGCGAAGTTGGCGCAAGCACTGAAGGCAGGCGGGATGGTTCCGGAAGTGAGGGCGATGCGGCTGCAGCAGATCACCGAGCGCATAGAGAATGAATTTGGCGGGGATCTCCGCAATGCGCTGGTGGGTCGGATTGAAGATGTTCGCAAGAGGCTCAAGAAGTTTCCCGAACATTGCGGATCCCGGTGCGGATCGGATTTTGCTCTTCGGCAAGATTGCGCCGGTTGCGGCGGTGCCCTCGAATTGTCCGCATGTGCTGGTTCGCATTCAGCACGGGCTGGAGCGGGAGAGCTACCCGGTCACATACGGTGAGGCCAAGGCGCTGATCGATGCTGAGATTCTCGAGCAGTTTCACCCGAGGCAGCGTGCCTACCTGCTGTTGAAGGAACACGGGCAAACGATTTGCAAGCGCAGCAAACCGAAATGTGAGGAATGCCCGGTCCGATTGCATTGCGCTTATTTCGTCGGCAAGGATCGAGGACGAAGCCGGCCCGATGACGTCAACGCAGATTTCCTTATCGCCGAGGACGAGACTCAGACCAGAGCCGTTCCACAATCGATGTAGCCATTTTGGCATCCATCGAGGTGGCTTTTTCTTGATAAAAAAGCTACTTAGCTTCGCGGCTTCGTCATACCGCAATTGTGGAACCGCTGTACACTTTCCGCATGGCGCTGAAATTTACCACCTCATACATTGAAGATGCGCTGGCGGTCTTCAGGCAGTACAAGCTGCTTGGGGAGCGGGCCATGCTGCAGGTTTCCGATGCGCACCTGTTTGCATCGCTCGATGAGGAATCGAATTCGATTGCGATCATCGTGAAGCACATGACGGGAAACATGCGATCGCGGTGGACGGATTTCCTGACCACCGATGGAGAGAAGCCGAACCGCAATCGAGACAGCGAATTCGTCGATCCGCCAGCACGCGCGAAGCGCTGATGCGCGAATGGGAAGACGGCTGGGCGCGTGTATTCAGGGCCATCGAACCGTTGACCGATGCGGACATGGGGCGTACGATTACGATTCGCGGTGAGGCCCATTCGGTGATGCAGGCGATCAACCGGCAGCTGGCGCACTATCCGCAGCACGTGGGGCAGATTGTTCTTCTGGCGAAGCACTATGCCGGCGACAGGTGGCAGACGCTGAGCGTCCGCGCAACAGGTCGGGGGAGTTCAATCGCAAGGTGGCGACGGGCGAGGCGAGCCAGCGATAAGCGCGATTGCCAGCGAAAGCACAAAGGCCATCCACGATGGATGAGCCTTTGTGCTTTCTGAAGTGATCTGACTCTATTGCACCGTTGCTCCGCTGCGTGCTTCGGCCTTCTCGGCGAGGACCTTGTGGGCCGTGTCTTCGAGCGCCTGTGCTTCGGGCAGGAAGGTGAGAGCCTTTTGAATCGTCGGGTCCCAGTCGGCCATGACGCGCAGTCCCTGGAGCTGACCGAACTGGCTGGTGACGATGTCTTTCCTGATGTTCACCTTCAGCCAATCCATGTTGTCGTTGATATCTTTTTCAGTCCACTGGATATCCTGGCTGGTGAGGAACTGTTTGAACTCGCTCATGACCGCGTCGTCGACCTGGAAGTTCTTGTCGACGGTGCGATTGGCAAGGTAGTGCGCCGCGAAGTGGAAGAAAGCGCTCTTTCCATAGATTCCGAGGACGTCCTGGAAATTGTTGCTTTTGGGGCTGTCGATCTTCTCGTCGGGCGTGATGCCGCCGCCGCCATAGACCGTGCGACCCGAATCGGTGAACTTGACTTCACGATTGCTTGAGCCCGGAGCGCTGGCCCCGGCGTGGTTGTAGTAGTAGTCGTAAAGCGAAACGCCTGTGTAGTTGCGCTGAATCAGGCGGCCCGACGGCGTGTAGTAGTGGTAGGTGGTCAGCGCAAGACCGGTATTCTCGCTCAGGTTGTAGACCGTCTGCACCAGGCCCTTGCCGAAGGTGGTTTCGCCCACGATGAGGGCGCGATCGTGATCCTGCAGCGCGCCGGAGACGATCTCGGCCGCTGACGCTGTATTTCTATTTACGAGGACCACGATGGGGAAGGTCTTTCCATCGTTGCCGTGGGTGGCCGTGTAGTTCTGGTCAGGGTAGGCTCGACCGCGCTGGGAAACGATGTTCTGGCCCTTGGCAAGGAGGTGGTCGCATACCTCGACTGCCTGGCTCAGCAAGCCGCCGGGATTGCCGCGGAGATCAAACACCAGACCCTTCAGGTTGGGGAAGCTGTCGATCGCGTCATCAACTTCCTGGGCTGTCGTTTCCTGGAACTGGGTGAGGTGAATGTAGCCGATGCCCGGACGAATCTCGTATTTGAGGTCGACAGAGGGGTGCGGGATCTCATCGCGAACGAGATCAAACGTGAGCGGCTTTGACTGCCCCTCGCGAACGACGGATACCTGGACGTGTGTGCCTTTGGGGCCCTTCAGATTCTTAGCTACGACATCGGAGGTCATACCGTCAGTGGATTTGCCGTCGATGGCGGAGATAATGTCGCCCGGTCGCAGGCCGGCGCGGAAGGAAGGCGTTCCTTCGTACGGTGTGATGACGTAGACCTTGCTGTTCTGCTGCTGGATGACCATGCCGACGCCGTAGTAGTGGCCGCGCTGATCTTCGCGCATCTTGGCATAGGACTTCGGATCGTAGAAATTGGAGTGCGGATCGAGCACGCGCAACATGCCGGGGATGGCGCCGTCGTAGATGGCGGAGTCGGCCTTGTCACCCTGGATGGGCTCAGCGTAATTCTGCTCGACGATTGCGTAGACGTCCGTGAACGACTTCAGACTGTCGCGAATCTGGCTTTCGTCCTGCGAGGACTGGGCTCCCACCCTGCGCTGCAAAAACGTACCGGCGACCGCGCAAACGGCGAAAAAGACGATGAGACTAAAAAGCGCCCTGCGGGCAGGGGGAGTCATAGGCGGAAGGTACCTCCGGAGTGCAACTGCACCAGGCGCCTGAAAGAGACCTCGCAGGCCAAACCTGGGCTAAAGTATAGCACTGGGTTATTTGACGAAGTCCTGGCGGCTTCGGGTAGCCCGTTACCGTAGTGGGGGGACGCGGAGACTTGGTTTGCGATTGAAGTCAGCCTCGGTTCGACGTGGGGAATCCGTTCATCTGCTCCGCTTTTGCTGCCCAGGCATTTACAATGACGTCTATGCCTATGGTGGGAGCACCGACCTCCAGAAGCGTGCCAACTTATGAATTTGAGAATTCTTCGTATTCCCGGAGCGGTTTCGCTCTCCGCACTCCTGCTTAGCGGCTATGCACTGGCGCAAGCCCGACCATCGAATCCCGAGAGCCCCTACGGCGGCACGACGGTCGAGGAAATCATTGCGCGCGTCGATGACCAGATCATTACCAAGTCTGACTACGACCGTTCGCAAGCAGAGCGGGACCAGGAGATGCGCCAAAAGGGCGCCTCCATGCAGGAAATCTCCGAATCCCACAAGGAATTGCTGCGCGATCTGATCGATCAGCAATTGTGGCTGGCCAAGGGCAAAGAACTCGGCATCACGGGTGAGACCGAATTGGTCAATAAGCTCAATGAGATCCGCAAGCAATACAACCTGGCAACGATGGAGGATCTGGAGAAGGCGGCAAAGGAGCAAGGGGTATCGTTTGAGGACTTCAAGGCCAATATCCGCAACCAGATCGTCACCCAGGAAGTGATGCGCGACCAGGTGGGACGCAAGATTGCGCCGACGCCGGGCGAGATTCAACGGTATTTTGAGGCACATAAGCAGGAATATGCGCAGCCGGAGAGCGTGAAGCTGGGCGAGATTCTGATTTCAACCGGCACGCAGCCGGACGATGAGAAGAAGCTGGCAGACGCCAAGGCGAAGGCCGACGATATTGAAGCCCGCCTGCACGCAGGTGGTGATTTCACTCAATTGGCGCGCAGCTTCAGCGACGGCACCACCGCGGCCCAGGGTGGCGATTTGGGCCAATGGAAGAAGGGACAGCTGGATCCGGTATTCGAACAGAAGACCTTTGCCCTTAAGACCGGAGATGTGACCGACCCAATTCGTACCAAGCAGGGTTACGTGATCCTGAAGGTCATCCAGCACATTCCGGGCGGTGTTCCCGAGTTGAAGGACGTCGAGAACGACGTTGAGCAGAACTATTTTGAGGCCAAAGCCGCTCCTGCGATGCGTGAGTATCTGGCGCAACTGCGTGACGAGGCTGCAATTTACATCAAGCCGGGATATGAGGACAGCGCCGCGACGGTGGCCGAGAAACATCCGAGCATCACCTTCAGCGCCTACGCGCCGCCTTCGACCAAGAAGAAGCGGAAGGTAGAGCGGACCCGGTTCCGGGAGACTACCCACGGCTTCCGGCAGAAGTCGGCTCCGGCAGCGACAGCAGACCAGGCAACTACGACGGCTCCGGCGAAAACCGGGAAGGCGAGTACGAAGAAAGGTACCGAGCAGGCTTCGATGAAGCCTGGCAAGAAGGAAAAGATTCGCTTCGGCAAGGCTCCCCAGGAAACCCTTCCGAAAGCTCCCTCGAGCCAGACGGAAGACGCGGGCGCGGGCGAACAGGTTGCCACGAACGCGGGTGCCGAGCCGGACAACCCCCTTGAGAGTAATCAGAAGGCCGAGAAGAAGACCCGCTTTAGCGACCGCGCGCGCCTGCCGAAGCAGGCCAAGCCGAAAGGTCCGCAGTTGGATCCACAGGCTCCCGCAGCAGCCGATGCTGCTGAAGTGGCAGATCGCGAGGCGCAGTCCGGCCCGCTTGGACTGGGAGGGAACCAGACTCCAAGCAAGAAGAAAAAGAAGAACACCACGACCGGCGACAAGACGCGTCTGAGCGACAAGAAGAAGACTTCAGACAGTGATGACACGGGCGACAAACCGCTTGGGAACGCTCCGCAGCAACCCGTGCAGCAGCAGGCTCCGAATGGCACCACGCCGGCGCCGCCGCAATCGGGCGTACCCACAGTTCCACCGCAGTAGATCGCGATCATCCAGAGTTGGCGGGCCTGAGATCCTCGATCTCCGGCCCGTTTGATTTTTTGCGCGGCACGCAATGCGATGCGCTGCCGGATGGCTCTATGCCGGCCGGTTCTTTTCAAATATGTGCGAGATCTTCGTCAGACGATAACCATTGTTCTCATAGAAGCGGTGTGCATCGAGGCGTGTACTGCGTGAGGTTACACGGACGAACGCGACGCCATTTGCCCAGCTCCAGGCTTCGGCATGTTCACAAAGGCGTTGGCCGATTTTTTGATTGCGAAAGCCGTCCTTCACCACCAGTCCACCGATGAGAGCGTAAGGGGCCGATTGCAGCCGGTGCTGGATTGAGATTTCAATCCAGCCGATTACATGGTTATCGAGTTCAGCAACGAAGGCGGCCTGGCTTTGCGCGGGTTTCCCGACCGATTCAATCCAGCCTGCGACCTCGTCGAATGCACGCTCATAGCCGAGCTGCTGGATGAGGGCGCAAACCTCCGCCGCGTCGCGCAGTTCGATGGGGCGGATCGCAAGATCGGCAGATTGTTCTGCGGAAGGGCCGTTCACGCTCTCCATATTCTCACGGAGCATCCGGCATTTTGGAAGCGCTCTGCTGGTTGCTGTATGCTTGCCCGCAGCATGAAGGAAATCTATATTGCCGATCTGGCGGGGTTCGAAGAGAGCAAGAACTTCGACGCATTCTTTCTGGTGCTGCACAAGCAGCAGCGCACAACAAAGACGAGCAAGCCTTATTTGAATTTGATCCTGGGAGACAAGACGGGGCAGGTTGAGGCTCGCGTGTGGGACCCCGGTGATTCACGGATATCGAAGGAATTTGAGCGGGGAGACATTGTCAAGGTACGCGGTTGCGTTTCGCGCTTTGACGACCGCTTGCAGATGAAGGTTGAACATCTTCGAAAAGCTGCAGCCGGCGAAGTGGAAAAGACGGATATGCTGCCGTGCACCACCTGCGACGTGGACGAACTTTGGCACAAGCTGCTGGGATTTGTGGAGAGCTTTACCGATCCCCACCTGAAGTTGCTGCTGAATACACTGCTGGCCGACTCGGGACTGGCGCAGGCGTATCGCGAAGCGCCCGCTGCCAAGCAGCTTCATCATGCCTGGCTCGGGGGCTTGCTGGAACATGTTGTGAGCCTGTTGACGCTGGCCGATCGCGTGGCGCCACACTATCCCATCCTGCATCGGGATCTGCTGCTTACCGGCGTTGTGCTGCACGACATCGGCAAGGTGCGCGAACTGGCATGGGAGATTGGATTTGAATACACGGTGGAAGGCGTTCTGCTGGGACATATCCAGATGGGGCTGGAACTGGTGGAGAATACCATCGACAGACTGCCTGACTTTCCGCCGCGGCTGAAGACGCTGGTGCTGCACCTGATTCTTTCGCATCATGGCAAGCTTGAGTTTGGATCGCCCAAGCTGCCGATGATTCCTGAGGCGCTGGTGTTGAACTTTGTCGATGATCTTGATGCCAAGATGCAGGCTGTTGCGAGTGAATTTGAGAAGTCCGCACGAGAGGGCAAAGGCGCGGATGAACTCACGGGCCGAATATGGGCGCTGGACCAGCGACAGATGCTGAACACGCGCGAGTGGCTGAAAGGCGACGCCAGGCCCGAACCGGGAAAGCTATTTTAAAAACCAGTTCCACTGTTCCTCGGTGAGCGGAACGACCGAGAGTCTGCCGATCTTGACGAGCAGGGAATCGGCAAAGACGGGGTCGGCTTTGATCTGGTCCAGCGTCTTCGGATGCTTGAGGCGATTGCCGGCTTTCACGCATACGATCGGCACCTTGGGATCCTTGGCGTCAACGCTCACTACCGTTCCCGTTCCCACCGCAGTCCGCTCATCGCCGGTGTGATAGAAAATCCACTTTGTGCCGGGCTTCATCTCGCGAAGGTTTTTAACCGCGGTTGGGTTGGTTACGCCGTCCCAGTTGGTTTCCTTGTCGCGCAGGAAGTCGTCGAAGGAGTAGACACCGGGCTCTGTCTTGAAGAGGAAGTAGGCCATGTGCTTCATCGTAAGCGAGAAAACGTCCACCTGTGAACCTGGAAGACGAATTTGCCGACCTTCATGCTAGGCTTTTTGCCATGGAACCTCGTACCCCTGAGACACTGCTTGAGCAGGGTCGCAGCGCGAAACGCGAGCACCGGCTGGAAGATGCAAGAAGCCTCTTCAAGGAAGCGTTGGGCGAAAACGCTTCGATGGATGATCTCGCCTTGCGTGCGAAGATTTACGAAGAGCTGGCGTACGTGGAGCGAAGTCTGCGCGATCTGGATGCGGCGCAGGAGCACTACCGTGAGTCAAGCGAGATTTACCGCCGCCTTGATAATCCTCTGAAGACGGCGCATACCGTCCGCCATGCGGCGGACATTTTGCGGGAACAGAAAAAGACGGATCTGGCCGAGCCCTTGTATTCTGAAGCGCTTTCTATTTACCGCAGTCACCATGAGACGCCACCGCTGGATCTCGGCAATGCGATTCGGGGTTTCGCATTGTTGAAAGAAGAGGCCGGGGACAGGGCGCAGGCTCTCAGCCTTTGGCGCGAAGCTGGAGATATCTACCGGGTAGTTGGCATTGACGCCGGAATCGCCGAGAGCGCCGCGCGAATTCGATCGCTCAGCGAATAACCTGTTCCGCAAGTGGCTTGTAGCTGCTGTTGCGGCTTTCATCGGTGCCAGTTGTTTCCATTACAATCAAAAGGACATGATCCGCTTTTCAACAGCAGGGGAGTCCCACGGGGAGGCTCTGATTGCGCTTGTCTCCGGGCTGCCTGCGGGCCTGCCGGTCGATCTCGAATTCATCAATCGCGAGCTTTGGCGCCGACAGCAGGGGTATGGCCGTGGCGGGCGCATGAAGATCGAGACGGATAAGGCGCATATCCTCTCTGGCGTGCGTCACGGGAAGACGATTGGGTCGCCAATTGCCATCGAGATAGTGAACCGCGACTGGAAGAACTGGGAAGAGAAGCTGCCGGTCGAAAGCGGTGACCCGGCAAAGCACCAGCCAGTGGCATCGCCGCGGCCCGGGACACGCGGACCTTGCCGGAGCCCTGAAGTATGACTTTCCTGATGCGCGTTACGTGCTGGAGAGGGCTTCGGCGCGTGAGTCCACCGCTCGTGTTGCCGGCGGAGCGTTTGCCAAGCTGTTGTTGCGGTACCTGGGAATTGAGGTAAGCAGCCACGTGATCCGGGTAGGCCGTGTGGAACTGGAGCGAACGGCCACCTGGGAAGAGATTGCAGCCGTCGCGGAGCGACCGGAAATCGTGTTGAGTTGCGTGGACGCAGGCGACTGAAGCGCGGATGAAGGAAGAGGTCGAACAGGCGTCACGCACCGGCGATACTGTGGGCGGCGTATTTGAAGTGGTGGTGCATGGCGCGCCGGCCGGACTGGGAACCTACGCCAACTGGGACGAGAGGCTCGATGGGCTGCTGGCCTGGTCGGTGATGAGCCTGCAGGCAGTGAAGGCCGTTGAGATCGGACGCGGAGTAACGGCGGCGGAGTCTTTCGGGTCGGCGGTGCATGATGCCATTCACTACGCAAAGGAAGATACCGGAAGGCCGACACGTTTTACCCGCGAGCGGAACAATGCGGGCGGGGTTGAAGGCGGCGTCTCGAATGGCGAAGACATCGTGGTGCGCGGATATCTGAAGCCGATTTCGACATTGCGGCGTCCGCTCGAATCGGTGCGCTTTGACACGCGCGAAGCGACGAGCGCAAGTTATGAGCGCAGCGATATTTGCGTGGTGCCCGCGGCGGGAGTGGCTGCCGAGGCCATGGTGGCATTGACGGTCGCAGGGCTTGGCGCAGCAGAAGTTCGGCGGCGACTCGGCCGGCGAGATGAAACGAAATTTTGAGGGATACATCGAACAGATACGGAGCTATTAGCAGACAGAGATGATTTTGAAGATTGTGAAATATCCGGAGCCGGTGCTCTCGCAGCCCGGCGAACCGGTTACCGAATTCGATGCAGAGCTGAAAAAGCTGGTCGATGACATGTTCGAGACCATGTACGCCTCGCAGGGCATCGGGCTGGCCGCTCCGCAGGTTGCGGTGGCAAGCGCGTAACAGTGGTCGACTTGAGCCAGGGGAAGGATCCGGCGCAGAAGCTGGTGCTCGTCAATCCCGAGGTCATCTTCCGCGAGGGCAAGCAATATGAGGAGGAAGGCTGCCTGAGTTTTCCCGAGATTCGCGAGAAGGTGCAGCGCGCCGCAAAGGTGCGCATCCGCGCGCAGGATTTGAAGGGCAAATGGTTTGAGATGGATGGAGAGGAATTGCTGTCGCGCGCGTTTCAGCACGAGATCGATCATCTTGACGGGATGCTGTTCATCTTTCGCATGAGCGCGCTGAAGCGGGATCTGATGCTGCGCAAGATTCGCAAGATGCAACGCGAAGGCACATGGTAAGACCGTGAGACTGGTTTTCTGCGGAACGCCGCGCTTTGCGGTGCCGACGCTGCAGGCATTGATTGCAGCGGGGCACGAGATTGCGCTGGTGGTTTCGCAGCCGGATCGCCCGGTGGGCCGGTCGCAGACCATGACCGCGCCACCCGTAAAGGAAACGGCGCTGGCTGCGGGTCTCGAAATCACCCAGCCCGAAAAAATCAGGAACAACGCGGAGTTTCGGCAGCGGCTTGAGGACGATCGCACCGGATGCGATTGTCGTGGTGGCATACGGGCGGATTATTCCCCCATGGATGCTGGCGCTGCCGCGGCTGGGCTGCATCAATCTTGCACGCTTCCTTGTTGCCGAAATATCGCGGAGCGGCGCCGATCCAGTGGGCTGTCGCCATGGGCGAATCCGTTACGGGCAACACGACCATGCTGCTCGAAGAGGGGCTGGACACCGGACCGATTCTGTTGCAGCAGGAGATCGGCATCGCGCCGGAACAGACAGCGGTCGACTTGTTCGACGTGCTGGCGAAGGACGGAGCGCCGCTGGTGGTCGAGACGCTGGCCGGCCTTGACGATGGCACGATTGTTCCGCGGCAGCAGGACCACGCGCGGGCGACGCTTGCGCCGATTCTTGACCGCAAAGACGGCAGCATGAATTTTGCGGGCCGCACGGCGACGGAGATCTGGAATCGATGGCGCGGTTTTCAACCGTGGCCTGGAGCATACACAACCCTCGACGGCAAGAAACTGATTGCCCATAGGGTGCAGGTGCCCGAAAAAGTCGCATCGGGAGTGCCGGGGACCGTTGATTTCTCAGATCATCGCCTTCTGGTTGCCTGCGCGCAAAACACCTGGGTCGAGATTACGGAATTACAAATGGAAGGCAAGAAGCGTATGGCGGCTTCCGATTTTCTGCGCGGCGCGGGCCTGCATTCCGGGATCCGCCTTGGTTAAGGCGATGAGTGAAGTCTCGCCCGCGCGCAGCATTGCGTACGGCGTTCTGAAAGCCATCGAGCGAGGAAAAGGCCATTCGGATGACTTGCTGCGCGGCAAGAATGTCTCAGCGCTTTCCGAGGCGGATCGTCATCTAGCCACCGCTCTTGTGCTCGGCGTTTTGCGCTGGCAGATCGATCTCGATCACCGCGTCCGAGTTTTCCTGAAACATCCGAACGCCAAGGTTGACGTCGAAGTTCTGATTGCATTGCGGCTCGGTGCATTTCAGTTGCTGCACATGAACCGGATTCCGGTGCACGCGGCGATTGACGAGAGCGTGGAACTGGCGAAGCGGGCAGGACACCATTTTGCGTCGGGTATGGTGAATGCGGTGCTTCGCAAAGTTGCAGCATCGCGTCCGCAACAAGAGGCCGAAGACTGGCGGCGCGGATATCCCGCGTGGATGGTTGAGCGCTGGATGGCGGCATACGGTGAGGGCGCAGCCGGCGCCATCTGTCGTCATGGCCAGAGCGAACCGAAGATGACTGTGCGCGTGGACAGCCCGGCAACACGGGAAGAGCTCGCATCGACGGGAATTGAGCTGGAGCCGGGGCAAATTCTCGCGAATGCATTTTCTGTGGCTGCAGGAAATTTCACTGCGAGCGCGGCGTTTCGCGAGGGGCGCGTTCGGCTTCAGGATGAGGGCTCGCAACTGGTAGCGGAACTTGTGCCGCGCGGCGAAACGATCCTCGATTGCTGCGCCGCTCCCGGTGGAAAGACGTTGATTCTCGCGCAGCGGAATCCCGATGCGCGCATTGTGGCCTGCGAATCGAGTCCGCAGCGATTGGCGCGACTGCAGGAACGGCTGGAGGGGTTGGGGGACCGTGTCGAATGCCGTCTTGCCGATGTGGCCGCGCTTGAAGAACAGGCAACCTTCGACGCTGTGTTGGCCGACGTGCCTTGCAGCGGCACGGGCACGCTGGGCCGCAATCCTGAGATTCGCCACCGGCTTACGCTCGAAGAACTTGAGCGCCAGGCATCGAGGCAGCGTGCAATTCTTCGCGCGGCTTTGCGCGCCGCCAGGCCCGGCGGATTTGTGATTTATTCCACCTGTTCTCTTGAACCGGAGGAGAACGAGGAGGTTGTCGCGACAGTGCTCGCGGAAGACTCAACGGTGCAACTCGTTTCGCTTCGACCGCGGCTTGAGCAGTTGGCCAGCGAGGGCGTGCTTTCTGCATCCGGGGCGGAGAATCTGCTGGGTGGGGTCACGCCGCATGGCTATCTGCGGCTTTTGCCCGGGATGTTTGAGAGCGATGGGTTCTTTGTGGCAATGATTGAGAAGGTTGTATGAAGCGGTTGTCCTACAAGCTCTATTCGGGCGAAAGCCTAAGCGACTCATAGTCTCGACCAAGCAGCGCGCAGAGCGCTTCGATCACGAGTTCATGATCCTGCCGCATGGGAAGGCCGGAAACCGTCACACTGCCGACAACGCCTGCGCCCTGGACGTTCAGCGGAAATGAGCCTCCGTGAGTCGCATAGTCGGCGATGGGCAGGCCCTGATTTTCATAGATCGTCTGGCCTTTTTGTTTCTCGCGCAGACCGACGGCGTAGGAACTGCGATGGAAGCGAGCCACGACGTTGCTCTTGCGGCGCACCCACTCGACGTTGTCGGGAGTCGTGTCCTCCATGGCTGCGTAGAAAAGCGGCTGTCGGAATCGGCGAACGTCAATCACGACCGCCAGGTTGCGCTCGGCAGCTATTGCGCGCAGTTTCGATCCAAGCGTCCACGCCGTTTCGGCATCGAGACGCGGCAAAACAAGTTCCTCTTCCTGAAGCGCGATTCGTTCCAGATCTTCGCTTAATCCCATCGGTCAGATCCTTTCGCTTTGCCATCATAATGCGAGCAGCTTAGCTTTCGGCGGCCTCTCCCACGGGATTTCGTTGCGGCACAATACCCAAACGCTCGTAGATCGGGCGCATGTCCTTGCGAATCGCCTTCAGACGAGCCGTAAACCAGAGAGCCCCGAGGATGCAGGCGACTCCGCTCACGATAACCGTGCGAGGAGCGCCAATGGCGTGGGCCAGGGCGCCGGCAAGCAGGCTGCCGAACGGGGCCATCCCGACGAACGCCATCGTGTAGTAGCTCATCACGCGCCCGCGCATCTTTTCTTCAACGAGCGTCTGGATGATCGTATTGCTTCCGGTCAAACCCTGCATCATGCCGAAACCGGTGACGAGCATCATCCCCATCGAGAGCCACAAGAAATGGGAAAGGCCGAAGCAGATCAGGCCGACGCCGAAGACAGCGGCGGCGATCGGGATCATTTTCGTGAGCCCGCGTACCGAGCGCCGCATCACCATCGACAGCGCGGAAATCAGCGAGCCAACGCCAACAGCCCCCATTAGAAAGCCGAGCGTGTGTGGGCCGCCATGCAGAACCTGCGCAGCGAAGACGGGCATCAGCACCATGAAGGGCCAGCCCATCAGGCTCAGCAGGGCGAAGAGAAGAAGGATGGAACGAATGGGCGCGAATCCAGCGACGTACGTCCAGCCCTCTTTCAGTTGATCGATCATGGACGTTGTTGCGCGCTGAGACTGGTCAGAGCGTGATCCGCATCAGCAACAGAGAAACAATCACCGCGATGTAGCTGATGCCATCGACGAGAAAGCACCAGCCTTCATTCGTGGCTGCAATCAGCAATCCGGCAAGCGAAGGGCCGATGAGCCTCGCCGTATTCACCATGGATGAGTTGATGGCAATGGCGTTGGAGAGGTCGGCGCGATCCTCGACCATCTTGACCATGAACGATTGGCGGGCCGGCATGTCGAAGGCATTGATGATCCCCTGCATGGCGCTCAGCGCGAGCACTTCGGCAATGGTGATGCGATGCGAGAGCGTGAGCCACGCCAGTGCGAGCGATTGCACCATGGCCAGCGTCTGCGTCCACACCAGCACTTTGCGCCGGTCAATGCGATCGACGATGACTCCAGCAAAGGGAGCGAGCAGAAACGTCGGTATCTGACCGGCGAAGCCGACTGTGCCCAGGAGGAGCGCAGACCCCGTCAGCCGATAAACGAGCCATGACGTTGCGATGCGCGTCATCCAGGTGCCGATAAGCGAGATGCTCTGGCCGCCGAAGAAGAGCTGGAAGTTGCGATGACGCAGAGCGCGCCATGTGTGCGAATAATCGCGACGGCTGGGCGCAGCTGTCGGCTCCTCATTGAGGTTGCGCGGATCCTGGGTCATGCGTCTTTGCTTTAGATGTTTGTTCGTTGGTATCGAACCGGACTATTTTGCCGCGGTGAGTTTAATGAGGGTTGTTTGGTCGACACGTGCGCCCGCCATGGGCAGCTGGGAAATTATGGCCCCAGGAGGAATTGGAGGTTTGAGCTGTTCGGTTCCGGTGCCTATGGCGGGGATAGGCACATCGGCATACGTTGGAGTGTCCACCTTCAGGCCAATCTTGTTCAGTATTGCCTGCGCAGAGACGACAGGAATTCCCGTGAGGTCCGGCATGACATATCCATCGGGCAATGCATTATCGGGCGCAGCCACAAGGATGTTGACGCTCGGCTGTGCAATTCCCTGGGAGTGACCGGGCGGATCCTGAGCGAGCACCGTGCCGTCTTGCGCGCTGGGCCAGGAAATCTTTGCGTTGACACCAACTTCAAGTCCGGCGCGACGAAGCCGCAATGCGGCCACGCGGGCGTCGGTGCCGACCGTATCAGGAACGTCGACCTTTTGTGGCCCGAGACTCTCGGCAACGCGCACGTGCCACTCGCGACGGACTACCGACCCTGGCGAGGGTGACTGGGTAAGAATATGCCCGGCTGCAACATCTGCGGAGTAATAACGGTTGTCGACATCAAGGTTCAGGCCCATTCCGGCGGCCTGGCTACGTGCTTCGGCAACGGTCATCCCTTTCAGTTCGGGAACTTTGACTTCAGCGCCATGAATGGCAAAGTGCATGGTTGTAATTGCCGATAAAAGCGCAATGGCAACCAGCAGCATCACGACAGACGCCATGCGGAAAAATCGGATGATGAAGCCTTTGTTCATGGCTCCGGATCTCCGTCGGGATAGACGATCTGGTAATCGATGGTCGCGGCCTTTTCGAGCATCTTCGATACGGAGCAGTACTTGTTTTTGGAGAGCGAAACGGCGTCTTCGACCGCTTTGCGGCTGAGCTTTCCACGAACTGCATAGGTAAGGCTGATATGCGTAAAGACGCGGGGCGGAGCGGGCGCCTGTGTTGCAGTTGCGGTTACGCGGAGCGCGGTGACGGACTGGCGTTTCTTCTGCAGGATGCTGACGACGTCGACCGACGTGCACGCACACAGCGCCATCAAAACGGCTTCCATCGGGCTCGGTCCGTGCTTGTGGGCGGAATCCCCATCGAGGGTGATGATATTGCCGTTTTCGGCGATGCCCTCAAAAACCTCGCCATGTTTCCACTCACTGTGAGCGATCAAGGACCCAGCCCTCCCTGGCCATTGACTCCATTATCGGGCATTGGCGAGCGGAAGCCATGCCCGGAGCCGGGACTAACGAAAGGCAATCTGGGCAAACCGTGTGATCAGAAGGTATGCCGCCAGCACAAGGAACGCGAAGCCGGTACATAGGCTGTCTGCCAGTGCGGGATTGATGCGGCCGTCTCTGGTTTGCTTGCGAAGGATCTGCAAAAAGACGAACGCGAAGAAGGCCGGAATCCAGACAAGAAAAGGCAGGTCGAATCCGCGATGAGGATGATCCGTTGGAACGGGTCTGAACCACAACCTCCGGATCATAAACGCCTCAGCCAGAAACATGCATAACAGCGAAGCAGTAAAAAGCGTGGTCGACAGGCCGAATGCCGACCTGTTTCTGGCAGAGACAAAACCGGGCATTCCCCATCCTCCCGTGATGCCTGTTTAGACGGCAAGGACGGTAGCCAGGTTTCGCCTGCGGCTCGCGCGAATCAATTCAGCGAGTGTTATCCGTAACCGGCTCGGGATGAATCGTCACGCGGTGCACCTCGGGGCATTCGAGCTTGAATCGATCCTCGAGCGACGTGATCAATTCATGTACATGATTCATGGACAGGTCGTCGGGGAGCGTGCAGTGACAGGACAGGGTGATGTGTTCGGCCGTACGCCCCACCATGATCTGGTGCACATCGACAATCTCCGCGTAGTGGCTCGCGGCATCCCGCAGCGCCTTTTCGATTCTGCGGTCCTTTTCGATCAGTTCCTGCGGCTGCTCGATGGTGGCGGGCTCGCTCTCAATATGCGTGAGGATGGAATCGATCTCCGGAGTCTCGCGCATGATCTCCGCTTCAAGGCTGCTCACGAAGCTATGTGCTTCGAGCAGCTTCATCTTTTCGTTGAGTTCCACGTGCAACTCAACGTGCAGCTTGCCGTGAAGGGATTGGACGCTGAGATCGTGCACGGCCACGTTGTTTCTGGCAGCGACGGCGCGTATGCGGTCGAAGATGCTCTCGGCTCGCGCCTGCCGCGGAACTGTGTGTATCACGACGTCGGCGCTAGGAAGAGCGCGATGCACAGCTTCAGTCGCCGCGCGCACCAGTTCGCCAGTGTGCTCAAACGTATAGCTTCGTGGCAGGGCGAGCGTGAGGTCGGCAAAGTAGTTGGGGCCGGCGCGTCGAACCCGCGCCTGTTCGACCGCGAGCACGCCGGGGACACGTTCGGCCTCGAGAATGACGCGGAGGCGTGTCTCTGCCGGGATCTGATCCATCAGCACGTCGACAGCTTCCGTGGTGAGTCGAGTAGTGATACGAAGAATCATCAACGATACGAAGATGGCGGCGACCGGGTCGGCGTAGCGCAGCCAGCCAACGTGGAACGCGACTCCCACCTGGGTTGCGAGCAAGCCGGCGAGCACCGCCAACGATGCCCAGATGTCGGATGCAAAGTGGAATGCGTCCGTGGCAAGCGCCGGCGATCCGGTTTGCTCGGCGACGCGGCGCAACTCTCGCGAGCGCCAAAAATCGACGCCAATCGAGGCGACCAGCACCAGCACGGGCCATAGGGAATAACGGAGCTCGAAGGAGTTATGGCGGATTCTTTGAATTGCCGCCCAGATGATCCATGCGCAGGAGAGAGCCATAAGGCCGGCTTCGAAGAAGGCCGAGAGATTCTCAACCTTTCCATGGCCGTAGGTATGATCCTCGTCGGCGGGCTTGTCAGAGACGCGAACCGAGAATAACGTAATCCCGGCACCGGCAAGATCGAGTCCAGAGTGAGCTGCATCCGACAAAACGCCCAGTGATCCCGAGATGAGCCCTGCCGCCACCTTCAATGCTGTCATGCAGGTAGCCGCCAGCATCGACTTCAGGGCGACGCGCCGCTTCAAAGCCGAGCTCTCGATCGGGCTGGTTGCGGCGGCGCTTTCGGCGGCGGAAGTCATTGCGACTCTTAGAGTACAGTCGGGCGCACCGCCGTGTACAACCCGGCGATTCCGAAGGTGTAGGGCTGCCATTCGCAATTGGAATACCGGGAGCCACGCATCATGGCGAGCATTGCAGGGGGCTGCGGGAATGCACCGACAGAGGCAGGCAGATAGCTGTACGGACCGTCGTTGCCGCAGATGATCCGCCCGATTGCCGGCAAAATGCGCCGAAAGTAAAGGGCGTAGATTCTCCCGATAAGGCCGCCGGGCTCGCTGAATTCGAGAATGCCGAGCTGCCCGCCGGGCTTGAGAACGCGATGAAATTCACGCAGGCCGGCATCGTAGTTTGCCAGGTTGCGAAAGCCGAAGGAGGTGACAACCAGATCGAGCGACTCCGAACGGATCGGCAGGTGGAGAGCATCGGCTTCAAGAGCGATCGCGCTGGATCGGTTCGACCGAGGCTGGCCGAATTTTTGTGCGCCTCGGAGCAACATGCCGTGCGCAAAATCGGCTGCAAGAATCGGACGGGCCTCAGGGCCGCGGTGCTTCAACAAGGCCATCGTCAAATCGCCGGTGCCGCAGCAGATATCCAGCACCGCAGCATTCGGATCGGCCAGCACGGATTGGAATCTTGCCGCCGTGCGCGCCCACCAGAGCCGATCCACATTCGCCGAGAGGACATGATTGAGCAGGTCGTAGCGGGGAGCGATGGCGTTGAACATCTGCTGCACGGCATCGGCCGCATTGGCTTCGTTCTCGGCTCCCATCGGCTTGGCCCCGGTCACGGTCATCGCGCGCGCGGCTCCGTGGCCTGCGAGAGCATATAGCCGATCGCGGCCTGCAACTCCGACGTTTCCAGATCTTCGATGACGCCGGCGTCGCCGATTCCGATGGGAAGGATGAATCGGCGGACGCCGCCGATGTTCTTCTTGTCGGAGCCCGTTGCTGCAATTAATTTTGCAGGACGAAGTTTAAACGTCGGCAAAGGTCCGTAGAGGTGAATGAGGCTTTCAAGGCGGGCAGCCTGTGCGCCGGTGATGCTCTTGCGCCGATGCGCGATGTAGAGTGCGGCAATCATTCCCCAGCCCACGGCTTCGCCATGCAGCAACGCCTTGTAGCGCGTTGCCTGCTCAATGGCATGGCCGACCGTGTGGCCAAGATTCAGGATCATGCGCAAGCCGTTTTCGCGCTCATCTCGATTTACGACCGAGGCTTTCATGCGAATCGAAGCGGCGATTACCTTTTCAAGAGCCTTAGGATCCCGGCCGAGAACTGCTTCGGTATGTTCTTCCATAAAGCGCAGGAGGGCGCGATCGCGAATGATTCCGGCCTTGATGCTTTCCATGAGGCCCGCGCGCAGTTCGCGATCAGGCAACGTACCGAGCACGTCGATGTCGGCAAAAACTGCGAGTGGATGATGAAAGCTGCCCACAAGGTTCTTGCCCTCCGGAAGGTTGACTCCCGTCTTTCCGCCTACGGACGAGTCGACCTGGGCGAGAAAAGTCGTCGGCACCTGGACGTACCGGATTCCGCGCAGAAAAATCGCGGCTAGAAATCCGCCGACATCGCCAACGATACCGCCGCCAAAGGCAATCAACATGGAACCGCGGTCGCCGCCGGCATCCACCATCTGGCGCAGCAGCCGGTCAACGTTTTGCATGGTCTTGTGTTTTTCGCCGGCGGGCAAGAATAGCGTGACAGGAGGCTCGGCGAATGACTTGAGAAACGCACTGCCCCACAGCGCCCAGATCTCCGGTGAGCTGAGCACGAAGACACGGCGCGGTAATTTTCCCGCTACACGTTGAATGCGCGGAACGAGCGATCCGAACAGCCCGCTGCCCGTGATCACGTCGTATTTTGCCGAAGGAGTATCGACTCGTATGGTTTGCACGTTGCTTCCATCCTAACGGAATGAGGCGCATGTGGTTTGCGCTGTGCGCTGAATGATAGCCTCGAAAATGATGCTTCCTTTGTCTTCAGTGGACTACCTGGTTATGGGGGCGGGCGTAGCAGGATTGCGCGCCGCTATCGAGTTGGCCGATCACGGCGAAGTTTTAGTCATCACCAAAGAATCGCTGGGGGAATCGAACACCCACTACGCGCAGGGCGGCATCGCGGTCGCCGCACAAGAAGATCAAGCGGACATCAAGCTACATTTTGAAGACACGATTTCTGCTGGTGATGGTCTGGTATTCGAGCCCGCAGCTCGCGTGCTGGTAAGCGAAGGGCCAGAGCGCGTTGCTGAACTGATTGAGTGGGGCACCCGTTTTGACAGCGAAGCCGGAAGATTGTTGAGAACGCGCGAAGGCGCGCACTCCCGGCCGCGCATACTCCATGCGAATGGCGACGCGACCGGCGCGGAGATCAGCCGATCGCTGGTGGCATATGCCCACGCGCACCCACGCATCCAGTTTGCTGAATGGACGATGATCACGAAACTGCTGGTGGAAGATGGTCGCGTGATCGGAGCGGAGCTGGCTACCGCAAAGTTTGAAGGTGGCGAGAGCCAGGATCGGCAGCGGATCAGTGCCCGCTCCGTCTTGATTGCATCGGGCGGCGCCGGGCAAGTGTACAGCGATACCACCAATCCTGAGGTTGCGACGGGCGACGGGCTTTCGCTGGCACTCGAAGCCGGCGCACAACTCGCGGACATGGAGTTCTATCAATTTCATCCGACGGCATTCTCGTTGGCGGGAGCGCCGCGCTTTCTGCTCTCGGAAGCGCTTCGCGGCGAGGGATCCTATCTGCGCAACGATCGCGGTGAGCGCTTCATGGAGCGGTATCATCCGCTGCTCGAGCTTGCTCCGCGCGACGTGGTTGCGCGGGCCATCACGCGGGAGGGACTGGGCGAAGCGGGAGAAGCGCGCGTGGTGCACCTCGATATGCGCCATGTGAAGGGCGTCGATCTCCAGCAGAGATTCCCGGGGATCAGCCGTTTCCTGGCGCGGTACTCGCTGGAGCTTTCGAGGGATCTGATTCCTGTTCGTCCAGCCGCGCATTACTTGATGGGCGGCATTCGCACTGATTTGATGGGGCGGACGAATGTCCGGGGACTATATGCGGCGGGCGAGGTGGCCTGCACGGGGGTGCATGGAGCGAATCGCCTGGCTTCCAATTCGCTGCTGGAGGGGTTGGTATTTGGCGCGCGGGCTGCGGAGGCCATGATTTCAGATTCGCTCCAGCTATTGCCTTTCGACAGCGGGGTTTCTGAGCTTCTGACGCCGGACGTAGACGATGCAGTGCTTGTTGCGGATCATGTTGGTGCTTTGCGGCGCGCGATGTGGGCGGACGGCGGACTGCTGCGTTCGGCTGCGGGACTGGAGAACGGGCTTCGTGCGCAGGCGAAGTGCGAAGCAGACATCGCGTCTTTTGAGCAACAGGGGAAGAGCAGTCGCCGGCTTGCCGAAGCGCATTCGCTGGCGCGCGTGGCGCGGGCGATCTTATGTTCGGCGCTGGCGCGGGAAGAGAGCCGCGGAGCGCATTTCCGAAGCGACTATCCGCGAAGGAATGATGAGGTCTTTCAGAAGCACTCTATTTACAAAAGTGATGGAACCGTCAGTTTTGAATCTTGGTGAGGGCAGATCAGGGCGACGGATGTTTCGTGGTCGCGGATGGAGCGGGACCCGCGAACCAGGAGACGATGGCGCAAATCGCCAGAATCGCGCCCATGATGGCGAGTGAGAGCGTGATGGGAACCTCGAGCCAGTGCGACGCCAGCATCTTGAAAGCGACAAAGGCGAGCATTGCGCCCAGGCCGTAGTGGAGGTAGCGGAGCCGATCGAGCAAGGCGGCCAGCGCGAAGTAGAGAGAGCGCAGGCCGAGAATCGCAGCGATGTTTGAGGTGTAGACCACGAACGGGTCGCGCGAGACGGCCAGCACCGCGGGAATCGAATCGACGGCAAACAGTAGATCTGTGACTTCGACCGCGAGGATTACAGGAAGCAGCGAACCCTTAGCGGGTTGCAGTTTGCGAATCCAGTCCGGAATGGCCGCGCGCGCGGAACCGCCGCGCACCAGGCGGAAGGCAGCGTAGAGCAGGAACAGTCCGAAGACCCAGCTGATCCACTCGAAGTGCTGGATCAATGTGACGCCGGTGGCGATAAAAAGCGCGCGCAGAACAATGGCTCCCGCGACTCCCCAGAGCAAAGCGGTATGCTGCCGCTTTTCGCTGATGCGGAATCCCTGAAAGAGCACGAGGAAGACGAAGAGATTGTCGACGCTCAGCGATGTTTCGATCGCATAGCCGGCCACGAACTCGAGTGCGCGTTGCCGACTCTGTCCGATGTCGATCCAGACGGCGAAGACGATTGCCGCAGCGACGAGCACGGCCGTCCAGATCCATGCGGTCGCCTGGGTGCGGGGCTCATCTTTCCGGTGTGCCGGCAGGAAGGCGTCTACGAGCAGCAGCACGAGGACTGCGCCGTGAAAACCAAGCCACCATCCCCAGGACGCGCCGGCGATCATTATGTGAATGCTACAGGACAGTGGTTGAGGAGCATGAACAGGGACGAGTGAAAAGGTGAATTAGTGAACAGTGAACAGTGAAAGGAAGAAAAAAGAAGGAAAAAACGAGTGAAAAGGTGAATTAGCGAACAGGGAACGAGTGAAGAAGTGACCAGTCCAGGGTGCCCCATCCTTGCGTACCAAGGGTGGGAAAGTGATGGATAACAAAGCTCCACGCCCTGGCGTGTTGTTTCGAGCCCTACCCCTATTTACCCCATCTCTTTGGGCAAGTACCCTGCTTTCATCGGGTTACCCACAGGGGGCAGCTGCAAAGATCTCTCTGCGCTGGAGTTAGCCGTAGAGATCTCAAAATAAAGGGATTAGGGAACGCGGAAAACGGGGATTCGTGGTCAGGGATCAGGAGTAACAGGCTCTTCGCGCATTGGCGATCTCTTTTGGGCGGAGGATTTGGATTTCAAGTCCATTGTGCGCCAAAGGCTGAAAATTGCCTGCAAATCGGCGGGAAGTTTTTGGCGTATGGAATGAAGGGGTTAGCGGGAATTTTCGCAGGGTAGGGATTGACAGGTCGTTGAGGTGAACCCCTGCAGTGAGACAGTTTGTGTTTTGACAGTTCGCCGTTGGTTGAAGATTAGTATTCATTTTGTTGGCTCTGCGGCAGAGTGGTTATCGGTTGGTGAAGCGGAGACAGGCTCTGGTGGAGACCAACCTGTCAAGGAATAGCCAACTGGAGACTCATCGATCCGATGGGCGGGGGAGCCGGGTTGAACTGGCTCTCATTGGAGACCAGCTGGCTTAAAAGGAGAATCTTCAGCGGTTTGACATTTAGCGAGTTAGCTGCGCTTCGCGCGATAGCGAGTCAGCGGGTTAGCTCTGCTGACTCGGTTCTTTTCAGGGCGGTTGACCGCTGATGTTACCGCTGCTTGTGGCACCCGAAAGTGATGCTGAAAGACGAAAGCAGATCCTTCACGTCGCTTACCCCACCAACGGTGGCGTTCGTAGGGACCCCAGGACGCTACGTTCAGGATGACACTGCATTGGGGATGAAGCCGCAGTGTCGGATGACGGATGGAGATTGTTGCTTTCACACATGGCTTCAAAAGCGACTGCGGGTTCCTCCACTCCCCGCCGCTGTGCGCTGGGTCGATCGGAATGACAGGCTTGTTTTGTTCGCGAAGGGTCGGCTGCGCCGCGCATTACGCGTTTACCGCTGGTTGAGGAGGCGGATGGTTTCCATGAAAACGTCGCCGTCGATGGTCAGGCTGTGGGGGCTTACCTTGTCCATCGTGTCCTGCACGGTGTGGTGGTAGCTGTTGTTGGGGCCGTAGTTGAGGTCGATCACATCGATGGAGGGAACGCTGCGTTCGACAAATGGCAGGTGATCGTCGTCCACGGCTTCTTCTTTCTGGAAGAAGTAGCGCTCATCGCCAAACTTCTTTGCGGCCTGGCGCACCAGATCGACGAGCCAGCCGGTCGAGCGTGTTTCACGCTGAATGTCCAGATCCTTGTCGCCAATCATGTCGGCAAGCATGAAGGCCTTGATGCGGCGCGCGGTTCCGTCGCCGCTCCATTTGGCGGCGAGGTGACGGCTGCCATAGGTCGAGTCCGATGCGGACCAGTGTTCGATGGCCTCTTCGCCGTCGAAGAAGACCAGCCACACCGAGTAGCCATCCAGTTTTTTGCCGCGTAATTCGTCGGCGATGGCCATCAGCAGGCCGGAGGTTGCCGCTCCGTCGTTGGCGCCGACAAAGTTGATGTTGCGCAGTGGATAGTTGGTCTCGTAGTGGGAGCCGAGGACGATCACTCCATCCTTTTTGCCGGGAAAACGCACGATGAAGTTGTGCATAAGGACCGGGCCGATGGGCGTGTTGGCGGTGAAGGTGTCTTCTTCAAGCTGATCGTGCTGGAAATGGTCTTTGAGGAACTGCTCCGCCTTTACGTGACCGGGGCCGGTGGGCCAGCGCGGACCGATCGCGGCGAAGGCACGTGCGTATTCGTAGGCTTTGTTGCCGTTGAAGTGCTGCTCGGCGGGGAGAACGAGAGGGATGAAGAGGAGAGAGAGGGCTGCGATCAACTGCGGGATTCGTGCTTTCCCATGTCTCAGAATCGAGACATGGGGCACCCAGGGTCTAGTCGCGGCGCTCATCCAAAAGGAGCAGGTCATACTGCTGCCTCTTTGGCTTTCTTGCGCGAGGGGTGAACCCACCAGGCTACTGCGATTCCGATCAGGTAGAGCGTCAGCATGGGAACTGCATAAAGGCACATCGTCCACGGGTCGGGGCTGGGGCAGATCACGGCGGCTACCAGGAAAACCGCGAGGATTGCGTACCGGATGTTCTTCCAGAGGAACCTCGGGCTGACGATACCGAACATGGCGAGGAAGAAGATGAGGATGGGCAGTTCGAAGCTGATGCCGAGTCCGAGGATGATGGAGAGAAAGAAGCTGCTGTAATCCTCGATGGTGATCATGGGGGTGAAATTGTGGCCCATCTTCACCACCAGGATTTCCATGGCGCCGGGAAGCACCCAGTAGTAGCCAAAGGCTGCCCCGGCTAGAAAAAGGCCGACGGTAGCGGCCATGAAGGGAATGGCGAAGCGCCTCTCCTTCTGGTAAAGCCCGGGAGCGATGAAGAGCCACACCTGGTAAAGGACAAACGGTGAGGCGACGATGGCTCCCCCGAGGAAGGCAACCTGCAGATCCAGGTTGAGCGCGTCCATGGGATGGGTGAAGACCAGAGATTTGTGGATTTGGGTCAACGGAGCCTGAAGGAAGTTGACCAACCGATCATGGAAGATCCAGCACACGATAAATCCGGCAGCGATGTAGATGGCGGAGTGCACGATGCGCTTGCGCAGTTCGTCCAGATGCTCCATCAGGCTCATGCCCGGGAGATCGGCTCGCTCTGACACCGCTGCTCGCGCCTTGCCGATGGCTTCAGTGGCATCAACCATGATGGTTCAGTGCCTCTGCCGGGTCGGTTGATTGGCTGGTTGGGGCTGCGGATTCGGCATTTCTACCCGGTTCAGATGGCGTTGCTGGGGTGGACTCTGCGCGAGTTTCCGATGATGGCTCTGGAACGCGCCCCGGACGCGCCGCGGCAACGGTCTCGCCTACGGAAGGCGGCATAATGCGGGGAGCGGATTCTTGGCTTGCGCTCGCTTCCGTGGTATCCGGCGGGTAGGGTTCGGATTCAGCGACCACGGATGGGGGCGGCAGTGTCTTTACCGGCGGATCGGCGGAAACCGATGCCTGTTCCGTTGCTGCGAGAGCGGCCAGGGAGCGTTGGCGTTCCTCTTCCTTCTTGCGGCGGTCGGCATCTTCGGCGTTGCGCAACTCCTCTTCCATCTGGAACTTGAAGTCATTCGAGGCTTTGCGGAACTCGTACATAAGCTTGCCGATCTGGCGTCCGATCTGGGGCAAACGTCTCGGTCCAAACACGACGAGCGCCATCACCATGAGGATGAAAGAGTCCACCATCGACATGGTTCCCAGCAGGATTGGAGGATGTGCGCTCATGAAGGCTAATGATAACTGTATGTGCACGGTACTCACAAACATCGCGATCCCAGGTCTCATCCCACTTACGTGCCATGGCTTCGCGCGGATGCAGGGGCTTTGATAAAATTGACGTGATGGAAGCGCTCAGCGCGGGCGGAATCGTTGAGTCCGACGCAAAGCGGGCGCATCCATTGACTAGAGAGCTGCAACAACCCCGCGGGTGGGTCGCTGCTGAGCAGGTTTGGTGGAAATCGCCAGGCTGCTTCGCAGAGAAAGCGCATCCGCTGCAGCAGTGATTGCTTTCAACATCCCCGTTCGCTGGTTCCTTTTGAGCCGGGCGGACTGAAGGCGGACAAAGGTGAATTTGATTATTGACGAACAAACGGCGGTCTCGCCGGAGACCGGTGATTCGTGCAGCCTGGAAAACTACCTGGCGCTTCCCGACCACAGCATGGATGAACGGATCGCGAAAGCGCGCGAACGGCTTGGTGCGACAACCATTCTGCTCGGCCACCACTACCAGCGCGACGAGGTGATTCGCTTCGCTGACTTCACAGGAGACAGCTACAAGCTCTCGAAGATTGCGGCCGAAACCGATGCCAGAAACATCGTGTTTTGCGGGGTGCACTTTATGGCGGAAAGCGCCGACGTGCTTGGCCGCGACAACCAGAACGTGATTCTGCCTGACCTGAATGCGGGTTGCTCGATGGCGGATATGGCGGAGATATCGCAGGTGGAGGCGTGCTGGGAGGCGCTCACGCACCTTCATCTTTCGGACGAGATTGTGCCCATCACCTACATGAACTCGACAGCGGCGATCAAGGCGTTTTGCGGCGAGCGCGGCGGGCTGGTGTGTACTTCTTCCAATTGCCGCGCGGCGTTTGAATGGGCCTTTGCGCGCGGGAAGCGGATCCTGTTTTTGCCGGATCAGCATCTGGGGCGCAATACCGGCTTTGCGATGGGGATACCGTTGGAGCAGATGGCGGTGTGGGACCCGTGGGGGCTGCAGGGCGGGCAGTCAGCCTCGACCCTAGCCGATAGCCGCATTCTGCTGTGGAAGGGACATTGTTCGGTTCATCAACGCTTTCTGCCGAGCCACGTGGACGAGATTCGCGCCAAGCATGCGGGGATCCAGGTCATCGTGCATCCGGAGTGCCGCTGGGATGTCTGCCAGAAGGCGGATGCGCTGGGGTCGACGGAGCGGCTGATCAAGATTGTCGAGGAGGCGCCCACGGGGACGACCTTCGCGGTCGGGACCGAGATACACCTTGTGAATCGGCTTGCACGTCGATTTGCGGCGGAGGGCAAGCGCATTCTCAGTCTCGACGATCATGGCTGCCTTTGCACGACGATGTATCGCATCAGCCCGCAGCATCTGGCGTGGGCGCTGGAAAACCTGGTCGAGGGCCGCGTCGTGAATCGCATCAAGGTGCGTGCTGGAGTGAAGCGGTGGGCGCGCGTCGCACTGGATCGCATGCTCGAGATCGGCTGAGCTCAGTCGTCCTCGATCGGTTCGCTGAACTTGAGTTCGTTGCCGAACTCGTCGCGCACTCTGAAGTCGCGATTACCCCATGGCTTTCGCTCAATTTTCTGGGTGATGGTCGCGCCTGCAGCTTGCAGTTCAGCAAAGAGCTGATCGAGATCCGGAGTGAAAATATGAACACCAACGGCGGTAGACCTTGTCGCTCGGTCAGTGAACAAGTGAATTGCCAAGCCATCGCGCTCCACGATGGCATACTCATTTTCGGGTAATCGTGTGACAACCGCGAATCCGAGTTTCCGTTCGTAGTAGGCAAGGGAGTTGTCAAGATTTTCCGAAGGCAGTTCGGGTGCAATGCGGGTGAGTTTGGCCATGATGCATTCCTCCGTCGGGCGGCGGCATTACCAAAGGAGATCAGGGTAGCAGGACACAAGAATTGGTCACCGATGTTTTGGTGACAGAAGATGCGACGAAAGTGACTACTGCGGTTACCGAAGATGCTGGTTTAGCGAGTTTATCCGTCGTATCCTTAACCCAGGGAACTTTATTGAAGACCTTTACCATTGACGAAGCGCAATCGTTGTTGCCGCTGCTGGAGTCGTTGCTGAACCGCGCCATCGAGAGCAAGCGTGGCGCGCAGGAGATTGAATCGCAGATTGCCGAGCTGGGCCGTCGGATCTACCTGGCCGGAGGCATGCGCGTCAATGTGGCGGAGGTAGGACGGCAGCGCACCGAGATGGATGCTCACATGCAGAGAGTGCGCGAGAGCATTGCCGAGATCGATTCCATCGGCGTGCAGGTGAAGGATGTCGAAACGGGCTTGCTCGATTTTCCCTGCCGTGTCGATGACGAGGTGGTGCTGCTTTGCTGGCGCATGGGTGAGACTGCAATCGAGCACTGGCACACGATCGAAGACGGTTTCAAGGGCCGCAAGCCGGTGGATGAACGGTTTCGTCGCCGATCGAACTCAAGCAATCGCCCGAACTGACGCGCGCCTTCCCAACCCTGTAAACTGGCGACCTCCATGTACATTTCCGAGCAAGAGGTTCGCGCGGTTCTCACTTATGAAGCCCTGATCCCGGCGATCCGCGAGGCGCTGATCGACTACTCCGCAGGCCGTGTGAACCAGCCTCCGCGCATGATTCTTCGCGCTGGAAATGCGGAAGACCATCGCAATGGCTGGTTTGGTGTAATGCCCGTGGTTGCGGGTGACGTGATGGGAGTCAAGACTGTCACGTTTTATGCAGGAAACGATGAGTTGGGCCTGCACACGCACATGGCGATCGTCGAACTGATTCGACGGGAAACCGGAGAGCCGCTGGCGCTCATGGATGGCCGCCTGATTACCGAGATGCGAACGGCGGCGGTGTCTGCCGCAGCGTTTGCGGGCATTGCCCCACTGCATTTTGAGTCCGCTCCGACGAGCTTTGGCATTATCGGCTCGGGCGTGCAGGCCCGGTCGCATATTACTGCGCTCAGGCACGTGTGGCCGGAGATGCGGGAGATTCGAATCGCGAGCCGTAACACTGCTAACGCAACGCGTCTCGCCGGAGAGGTGGGCGCTTACGCGGTTGCTGCGGAGGAAGCTGCTGCCTCCGATGTAGTGCTCACGGCTACAACTTCGGCTGTCGCTGTATTGCAAGGAAGGTGGCTCAAGCCGAATGCGCTCGTTCTAGCGGTTGGCGCAAGTGATGCGAGTGTGCGCGAACTCGATGATGAGGCCATGCTTTCCAGCTACGTCGTTGCGGAAGGACGATCGTGCGTTGAGCGGGAGTCCGGCGATGTGATTCTTTCGGGCGCGAAGGTCCAGGTTGAAATCGGACAGATACTTGCCGATCCATCCTCTGCGAAGATTCCCAGCAATCAGCGCATTGTCTTCAAGTCAGTTGGCATGGCGATTGAAGATATTACGGCTGCGCGTCTTGTGTGGCAATCGCGATAAGGGTATCTGCACTTACTAACCGACCGAACTCCAATTACCAATTATTGCGTCGGTGCGACTTACTCGCGCTAAGTACGATGATGCTTAAGAAAACTTTGCAATCTTCAATCAACTGCTACTAACGGGATCTGCATTAGACGGTGATGCATTCCCGATCACGATTGGATAGAGCGTGGCGCACGTCATTCGTCCGAAAAGCGAATCCTCACTCCATCGGATTTCGTCTAAGTAGAGGTAAGCGCCTCCAGTTACAAATTCGAAGAGGTGAAAGTTAACTCAAACTTTTGGGAGTATCTACGATGAAGAATACTGGTCTATTTTCTTTCCCCGTTGCAGCGTTGTCAGTAGCACTGCTTTTGCCTGGACTTACCTATGCCCAAGGAATAAACGCAGAACCTCGCAGGATTCTGCCAACCAATCTAACCAAGCCGGAGCCGACGAAGCAGCGCAAATGGTACCTGCACGTGCATATTTGACTCACAAGCTTGATGCGAAGAACTCCGCGCCCGGCACGCCGTTCACTGCGAACCTGAGCGAGGCTGTTCAGCTTAAGAACGGCCCGAAGTTGCCACGTGGTACGGAGTTGGTGGGAACCGTTGCTGCGGACGACATGCAACTAAGTGGAACTTCTAAACTGGCGTTGCGCATCACGGTGGCCCATCTCAAAGACGGCGACCACAATCCCCCTTAAGGCGACCATCGTCGGCGTCTGGGGTCCGGAGAGCGAGACAGCCCAGGGAGACAGTGTCGTGCCTGGTGAGGAAGAAGCTAATGAATGGAACCAGAACGTGCTAACTGTGGAAGAAATCGGCGCAATGTCGGGATTTGATCTGCACAGTAAAATCGCTGCCGAGAATTCGGGCGTGTTCGTCGCGCAGGAAAAGAAGGATGTGAAACTGCCTGCCGGAAGTGAGTTCGCCCTGGCGATTGCGGAACAGGACAACGGTCAGCAGCAATCTGGAGCCAACGGAGGAAACTAGCTTGACCGCAGCGTCCCTTTGTTGATCGAGAAGTCGCAATACTTTGGCCGGAGAATCATCTCCGGCCAATAACCTTCAGAACCCGCCCTATCTCGCATTCACGCGATACCAGCGGTCGTGCCCGGGGCGATTGAGGCCCAATCCCAACGAAAAAGGAGATCGAAGCGCTGCCGCCTGAGCAAGAGTCTCTGAGCGAATCATGCGGTTCGCGCGTCTTTCCTGCAGATGGCAAGATAAGGAAACCTCTGTCCAACGTTGAAATCGGGACAGAATCATCGGGAAGCGTTAACCTTAGAACGGCATAGGGCAATCCGATTTTGAAGGAGCGGCCATGAGGTCTCGTTTTTGGGCATGCCTGGCGGTGGCGGCGTTTTGCCTTACAGGCTGCAAGGGTTTTTTTGATGCGTTGCCAAGTACAGGCGGCAGCGGTGGAACGGGGACGACAACCCTCAGCAGCGGCGATATCTATGTTCTGAATGTCGCCACGAGCCAGATGGTGGGTCTCTATGTCAATGCCGGCACGCTGACGGCTCTTCCCGGAAGCCCGTACACGCTCTCTGCTGCTCCTATCGCTATCACGGTTGCGCCGAATAATGCCTTTCTGTACGTGAGCACTCTGGGCGGCATCTTCGTGTATAACGTCAACACTTCGACAGGGCAATTGACGGTGGGAAATTCAGGTCAGCCGATCTCGAACGATCCCGCGACAAGCATGCAGGTGGATTCCACCAACACGTGGCTCGTGGAGGGCGTTTCCGGGGCTTCCAACCTGTTCGCGATTCACGTGAATGCATCCACGGGGCTCCTGGCCTCGAACACTGAACAAACCGTCGTGCTTCCGTCCACGACGCTCGAGCAAGTTGCAGTCTCACCGGACGACACCTTCGTTCTGGCTGCAATGGGTTCCGGCGGCACGGCCACGATTCCATTCAATCCGAACAATGCCGACCCTTTCGGCACCGTGGGAACCATTACCGTCAAGAATGCGACGGGCGCCGCGCTTTCCGTTGCCTTCGATCCAATCCCCAGCGGCTCGACGGCCCCCCGTCTCTTCTACATTGGCGAAACGGTTGCTACCTCTGGAACGAACACCGGTGGTTTGCGAGCTTTCAATTTCAGTACGGTGAAGGAAATCTCCGGCTCGCCGTTTGCGATTGGCGGGCTGGCCCCTGTTTCCATCCTGCCGTTTTCCACCGGCGATTACGTATACGTGGTGAGCAAGCAGACCAGCAGCGGTTCGACCGGCGTGATCGCGGGCTTTTCAATCACGACAGCAAATAGCGCTTACACACTCACCGCGTTAGGAAGTTCGTTTGCCACCGGTACCAATCCCCAGGCGATGGTCGAAGACAGCACACATTCGTTCGTTTTTGCCGCGGACTTTGGTGGCAGTCCCGACCTGATCGGCTATACACTCGACGCCACCAAGGCGGGCTATCTCGACTCCGTGATCTCCAATGCGACGGGGACAGACCCCGCGGAGGCTAGTGCGGTTGCTGCGCTTCATTGAGGTTCGCCTGTCGCATGGACCTGCAATGCTGGTATCCTCAGATAGATACTCCTGTCTGTGCTGATCCGATTGCCAAATCCCACCGTCTCAACTGTCCGTCGCGCAGTAAGAGGAACTTCTAGCCTGCTCGCGTGTGTTTTGCTTTTCCTGACCGCGGGATGCAACCGGTTACACCGCCAAGGACATGAGACGGTGTATGTCTCCGCCCGACAGATGTACCTTAAAGACCGCATCGCCGCCGTATCGAACCACGTGGGCGAGGTTGTCAATGGGCAGCAGTTGGAGGTCATGGAACATGGTCGCCGGTTTCTCCGTGTAAAGACCCAAAAAAACGAAATCGGCTGGATTGAAGAACGCGCTGTGATCGATTCCAAGACCTACGACGCGTTTGCGCATCTTGGGACAGAACACAAGCAAGACCCCGTGGTCGCGACGGGCACGCTGCGGGATGATATTTATCTGCATATCAGTCCCGGGCGCAGTACTGACCACTTCTATCTGCTTCCCGAGAATGACAAGGTACAACTGCTCGTGCGCGCTTCGGTGCCGAAGGCGGTACCCGGCGAACCGGTTGAGCCGGCAAAGCATCCCGTGCACGCACCGGCGAACGCTGCCAAATCCGCGCCACCATCTCCGCAAGGATCGGGAGCCAAAGCCAGATCGTCGGCGCCAGCGAAGTTGCCTGATGCCAATCCTGTCGAGAAGGCGGAAGTGCCTGAAGTACCCATGGAAGACTGGTGGCTAATTCGCGACAGCCAGGGACGCACTGGCTGGCTGCTCTCAGGCCGCGTGGACGTCGATGTGCCGGATGAGGTCGGCCAGTACGCCGAGGGCCAGCGCATCGTGGGTGCCTACATCCTTGCCCACGTCAACGACTCCGAAGCGGACGTCCCCAACCACCAGGTTCCGGAGTATGTGACAGCGCTGAGCCCACCGAAATCAGGCTTGCCTTTCGATTTCGACCAGATTCGCGTTTTCACGTGGAGCGTGAAACACCATCGGTATGAGACGGCCTTCCGGGTCCGTCCCATTCAGGGATTCCTGCCGGTGAAGGTCTGGACGGAGCCGGGACAGAATGGCACTGACCCCGTGTTCAGCTTTCGAATTTCGGGATCACCCGACGTCTCCATCGATCCAGATACCGGAATCACCAAGCCTCTGAACCCGCGCACCATCACCTACGTGATGCGCGATAACATGGTGCGCCGCATCGGCCCCGACATGGCTGCCATTCCGACTTCGCATGTGCCGGGAACAAAATCAAAGTCGGGCGCGGCGGGGAAGAAGAAGCGACGGTAGTGCGGCGTCGCAGAAATTGTGATGCATGGACCGGAGTGCCCGGGCCTAAAGGCCCTTTCACTCTGTGCATGATTTTCAGCAGCCTGAAGGTTGCTGCTCCCTCCGTATTCGCAAACTTCGCGTGGTGAGCAATGCACGATTGGGGATACGGGTCGAAAGGGCGATCCGTGCCATCGCACCCGGAATCAGCGATAACAAGAGAGGAGCAACCGTTCGAGCTGCAGGGGTTACCATCGCCCGCGAAAGAGCCGATGCAAATCGCATGCCTGAGCGAAGTTGATCGGTCACGCTGAGGAGATATTCGTCTGGGCTTTTGCCTTCGAGGTACATCTCCGCTGCAAGAATGGCGGTGTGCAGCGCGATCGACATTCCGTCCCCTGTAAACGAAGGGATCACCGCTGCCTGATCTCCCACGCGCCACAGGCCGTTGGCTGGGCCACCGAGATGCCCATAGGGAATCGGCGAGATTGCCAGAGGTTTCGGCCAGCATGGAGTGGCATTCGCCAGTCGCTCGTGAAGGGCCGGCAATTCGTTCCGCATCGATTGCAACAACTCCGTCCAGCCGCCGAGCAGTCGGAATGTTTTTCGGCGTACTACCAGGCAGAGGTTGGCCGTTCCACCCTCCACCGTCGAAAGGCCTCCGTAGCCGCCGCGAAATAGAAACAACTCCATGGCTCCGCGGAGGACCTCGGATTGCGCCGGAGCCAAATGCCAGTGCATTTTGAAACCAACCAGGTCGGCCTGCGTCGCGCCGCCGCGTTCCCATGCATTCACGTCGTGTTTTCCGGTTGCCAGAAAGACGTTGGCTGCCTGGATCGCTTCTCCACTGCGAAGGCGAGCGGTCCAGCCGCCATTCAGCCTTTCCAGACGTTCGACGCACGCGCCGCGGCGCACTATGCATCCCGATTCCTGTGCTTTCACGAGCAGCGATTCGTCCAGAATGCGCCGGGAGAGCGACAGTGCGGTGAAAGGAAGGCGCGCTTCAACGTTCCTCGCGCCGGAATGGAGTCGTACGCGCTGAATGGTTTGAGCGCCGAGATTGACGGCTCGATCCCGGCTTGCCGGAGATAATGAATGGCTTCAGCGCTGAGAAACTCGCCGCAGACTTTGTGGTGCGGCTCACGCTCTTTTTCGAGCAGCAGAACTTCGCGGTTCGCGGCTGCAAGCCGCATGGCAGCCATCGATCCCGCCAGGCCGCCGCCGATTACCAGATTCTCTACGGAATTGCGGGTCGTCATTGCTGCGGCTTCTTTCGTCCTACGCATAGCCGGGCCGGCGTGAATCCTTTAATCACGACTGCATCCTTTGGAATTCCCGCAGCGGCACACATGTTTCGCCAGTCCTCGGGCACAAATGCGCGGGCGAAGGAAACGGGGCCGTCATGCTGGACGAATGGATGCAGACCAGCGAGCCTTGAGAACGCCTTGAAGAGATGATAGGGAATCGGTGCGCGCGAAAGATCGTTAATGAACCATCCTATGCGCGCGTGTTCCTCCATCCACTGAAGAAAACGGACAATTTCACTTTCCACCAGGTGATGGGTGAATAGCGAACTCACGACAACATCAATGGGATCAGGAACTCCGATATCGGAAAACGTCGGAGGCCACCCACTCGATTGCGCTTGTCTTTGGCGTGGCCGCAGCGGCAATCGCTACCGATTCCGGGTTGAGATCGCAACCGGTCAGCACGACGCGGATGTTGTGCTCATGAGCCCAGGCCTCAATTTGCCGCAGAGTGTCGCCATATCCGCAGCCTATGTCGATGATCCGCACCGGCGCTTTGGACCGCTGCAATTCTAAAGACTGCAGCCAGTTGAGGGTGGGTCTGTATCCGAGAAACCAGCGGTTGACTCTGCTGAGGTCTCGGAGACAAGCCTGCATCACTTCTCGACTGCATGGCGCGTCCATCAGTTCGGTCAGCTGCGCGCGCTTGCTGAAGTCGAGCACATCAGGCGGCATGGAAGAGCATCGTCTCCGCAGTCACTCCGGGCCCGAACGACATCGCGCAGCCCTGCTGGCCTGAGCGCGCCTGCTTCAAGATGTTCTGCAAGACAAACATTACGGTTGCAGACGACATGTTGCCGAAGGACGCGTAGAACTTCACGCGATTGGCGCAGCGAGTCTTCGGGGAGCCCCAGCCCTTTTTCGACAGCATCGAGCACGGTTCTTCCTCCGGGGTGTACGGCCCAGAGATCGATCTCCAGCGGGTCCTTTCCCGGCGTGATCAGGGGTCCCACTTCCTTCATTGCCTTCGAGATCTCCGACGGCACCTGGCCTGAAAGGTGCATGTCGAATCCCATTTCGCGAATTCTCCAGGTGATCAGATGACTGGTTTCCGGAATGCGCAGCGCGCGAAAGCTGTCGATGCAGAGACCGGCAGGATTCGCGCTTACCAGGCAGGCAGCGCAGCCATCGGCGAAGAGCAGGAATGACAGCAACTGATCAAGTTCCTGTGTCTGCTGCATGTGCAGGGAACAAAGCTCCAGATTCAGAATCAGAACATGAGCATCGGGCACCGAGCGCACGATGTGATGCGCGGATTTCAGCGCGTTGATTGCGGCGTAGCACCCCATGAATCCGATCATGGTTCGTTCCACTGACGGACTCAATCCAAGATGATCGACGATGTCGTAATCGAGACCCGGGGCATAGAGCCCGGTGCAGGAGGTCACGATTACGTGCGAGATCTGCGTGCGCTCCTCGGCGGTCAATCCAAGTTTGTTCAATGCGCACGCGGCAAGTTGCGGCGCGAACTTTTCAAAGGCCTGCATGCGCCGGGCAGTTCCCGGAAAGCTTCCGGTAGCATAGAGATTTTCAGAATCTCTCCAATCTCCGTTGTCGCCTGCGATCGGCTGCAAAAATGAGTAGCGATGTTCAATGGCCGACATGCGCACCATGCGCCGGAAGAGCGACCGCATCGTCCCTTGCGGCAGCATGCCCTCGGCAAACTCGATGAATGGGCGATGCACATCGTGCGGCGGTACTGACGTTGCAATGCGATTGATATAGGCAGGTGTCAAGTTGTACCTCTGTAGGCGAAATATTCGCTTTAGACATTCTTAGATTCAACGGGGCCGCAATGTGTCATTCAAATGTAACGCTGGTTTCACCAAATAGTTACGCAATTGAAATGGTGTTCAGCCCGTGAACATCGAACTTATTGAATTACCACTGAACCCCCGGGTACAGGCTGGGCCACCGGTAAGCGTGGAACTGGTAAGCATTGGGTGTAGTGCCCTGCCAGATCACTTGGGTCGCCTGGGGATTCAACTCCTGCACGATCGCGCCAGTTACTGCCGCGCTGAAGTTGGCGTGAATGTCGCCATTCGGGAGCAGGTCTGCGTTGCCTCCGAAGAAAGAAAAATAACTGGGCGGAGGGTCATAGTGCGTCACCAGCGTGGCCGTCATGGCCGCTTCATTCAACTCCAAGACGGGAATCGTGGAGTAGCAGGTTGGCGTCGACGGCTTGAGCGGCTGGCACAGAACCGGTCCGCTCGGAAACATCCGATCGTTGCCGTTGTCGAGCAGGCCGAGTCGAAACACTCCCGTGGTATTCGGCGAAAAGAAGCTCAAGCCGTGCTGCGCGTAGAACCAGTCAGTGGGATCAATGCCACCTACGAGCTTGAAGTCACCACCCTCACCCAGTCTCCACATCACATTGCCTGAGCCTGAGCCGTCGAGGAAGTTGATCTTGATGATCCAGTTCTGATGACGGATCGACAAAAGAAGGTTGTGGTCGTCGCTTGAATAGACCATGTCGTTCGAGTGCGTCCAGTCAGGGAAGTTCATCGGATGCCGGTTGATGTCGAGATGATCGAAGGTATTCCAGACCCAGTCGGGATTACCGTTGGCGTCTACGTCGATAATGGCGTCGCCGATTACCGAGGTGGTTCCAGGATATCCAGCCAGGTTGTTGTAGCTCTTGTTATAGGCGGCGAGCATGACCCAGTGGCCGTTGGGGAGCGCAATTACGCTGTGGTGGAAGCTTTTGAACGCATAGACATTTCCGTGTGCATCGCGAAGGCTTGATGACGCCAGCTTTTGGTTGAGCGTGTCCATGGTGATCTCGCGAACCATGTTTCCGGCCAGATCGACTTCGCGAACATCATTCACAAGGCCCAGAGATCCATTGACGGTGGTTGAGGAGAGGTACGAGATCAGCATCAGCATGTTGCCGTTCGGCAAGAGCTGAATTCCCTGGATCAAGTCGACAGTCGAGCCCTGGTAGAGATATGACCAGATGATGTTGCCCTGCAAATCTGTCGCATACGCCTGAATCACGTTTGACGGGATGACCGTATTCCAAATCTCAATTCCCGGTTGAGGACTTCCGCCACTCGGAGTTGAAACCTGCACAGTCGGCGTCGGGGGTGGAGTTCCTGTGGTGCAGGTGTGGTCAGAGTCGGCATACGTGGTGCCATTGTCGAGCACAACGTTCGCCCTCATGTGATAGAGAGTCTTGCCCATCATTCCGGCAACCAGCACTTTCACTGGCCCCCCGCCGGCGGCGCTCGGCACCTGCCACGTGTTGAGCCCATAGTCTGTTGTCTTTCCAAACTCGACAGATACCTTTCCCGACGAGGGAAGATTCATCGTGTATGCCGCTACCAGCGGGCTACCGGTCGCGTCGGGGCACGACACCTGGCCGGTGGGAACGATGGCTGCAATGGCGGTAGCGTAATTCTGTGCCGGCGAGGAAGCAAGCGCAGCCGTGACCGAGATGTTCTCAGTTTGCGTGATCACCGCGGGTGCGGTGTAGTTGCCCGCCGTATCGACCTTGCCTGTTGCGGGAACTCCGCCGACGACACTGTTGACGAGCCACTCAATGGCGCCGCCTCCCGCGGCGGTTGCCGTGAATTGAAATTTTTGTCCGGGCGAAAGCGCCACATAGGTTGGGGAAATCGTGACCGATCCTCTCTGGATGGGATTGCCGGGGCCGCTGGGGATTTTCGCATTCGGATTGATGAAGTAGCCGCAGGCAGTTAACAAGGAGGCAAGACAAAGGATGACCAGGTGGGCAAGCGAGAACGGCCACCCTCGCTCAACAAATCGCAAAACTGCGCCTCGGGTCCGCAGTCGACTGCGGCCAATCCTTGGGGAAATTCTCATCAGCCACTCTCGACCTTTAAGTTGGGGAAGTCTCAGACAAATACAACAGAACCAGCGCTGAAGCTATTGACGGGTAGAGCTGGGAGAAGGGTGCTTGAGCAGACTGGATTTTTTGAAGGCCCCTAGAGAATTCATTGTCGGGGCGAGACTTAGTTCAGCCGCGCTTGCGCAATTCATGTTCGACAACGCGCATCATCTCGGATTCGGGAGCGGGTTTGCCGGTCCAGATCTCGAACTGACGCGCACCCTGCTGTACGAACATCTCAAGGCCGCTGATAACGGCGATGCCGCGCGATTTGGCAAGTTTGAGCAGCGGCGTTTCAAGAGGGTTGTAGATCATGTCAAAAACGAGACTTGCATTCAACTCGTTTTCGGCGAGGGGCAGCGGCTGTTTTGTTCCCGGCATGCCAACTGGTGTGGCGTTGATGATGACATCGAATCGCTGTTTTGCCAGCAATTCGTGCTTTAGCGATTTCGCCTTCGCCTGGCGCGCCAAGGTCACGGCGTGTTCGTGAGTGCGATTGACGACCAGAACTTCCGCGCCCTGTTCCACCAGGCCGAAGACAGCCGCACGTGCGGCTCCGCCTGCTCCGAGGACGGCAACGCGCGCACCTTTCAGCCTGAGGCGCCGTTCCAGGGGACGAATGACACCAGCTACGTCGGTGTTGAATCCGTAGAGCTTTCCATCCGCACCCATGCGCAGGGTATTGCAGGCGCCGATGCGCGCGGTGAGGGGATCCATGTTTGCGAGGTGCGGCAACACCTCGGTTTTGAGCGGCATGGTGATGGCACACCCGCCAGGGGCAACTCCAGCGCGAGGGTCAGCAGGTCTTGCGCGGACTTGGCCCTCAAGGGAAGGAGCACGGCATTCACGATCTCGCGACGGAAGGCTGCGTTGTGCAGCAATGGCGAGAGGGAATGGCTGATGGGGTTTCCTGCGACGCCAAAGACACGGGTCGCCTGATCGAGATGCTCCAAACGATAGAGATCGCGCAATATTTCCGCTTTCACCTGACCGGGCGCCGTTTCGGTGGCTTCAGAGAACGACGCAAAGGTGAATGCTGCTCCTGCGCGCGGACCGAGAACCCGGCTCACAAGTCCCTCTTCGCCCATAGCGATGCCGACGACGTGCGAGGCAAGGGAGTGATCTTCGATGACCCGCAGAACCGCAAGATTGTCGGCGAGGGTGCGGGCGGTCGATACCACTTTTACGAAATCGGGCTTGAACGCTTCAATGCGGTCGGCTGCCTGATCAAGGCCCTTGGTCCGGCTGAAGTCGTGAAAGCTGATGAGCAGGGCCGCCCCGGCGGAGCGGAGTTTGGCGAGCTGGGCTGATTTGCACTCTTCAGCGGATTCGACTTCCAGATCAATGATGTGGCAGCCGGTCTGGGCTGCCTTGGTGAGGATTTCGAGCTCGGCGGCGAGTGGGCCGTCGAATCCTCCTCCGTGCGACTTACGACGGCAAGTGGCGATCACGGTAACGTCTCTGTGCTCGCCGAGGAATTGTTTCAGATAAGAAAAGGCGTTGGCGGGTTTCGAGAGGGAATCGAGCCGAAGTTCAATGAATTTGAAGTTTCGGACTGCGGATTCGGCTCGGTCAAACAATTCTGCCGGCGAGCTGCCTTGAATGGCGACGCACATTTTCCCTACGCGCAGACGCGCCGCCGCGGGCGCTAGCGGAGGAGGCGGAATGGCGAGGGTTTGCGGCATTTTCGTTCAATTGACGCATCTTAGATGGCCTAGGTTTCGTATGCAACAGCAAGATAAGCCCTTTCGTAACTTTCTCGCGGTGCCTGCGGGGCATGCCCCTCCACGCCGTACTCTGTACGTATATTCCACGCTTTCATCGGCTTACAAGTGGAGGCTGACCGCAAAGTCCTGTGTTAATTGAGCTTAGCCGCAGAGTCCTCTCAGCAACGGAGTTACGGCCCGGTTTCACAGTCTCACAGTTTCACAGCCTTCAGAGGCCCGTTTCCAAGGTGGAAAAAGGCATAACTCATTGTAGAAATTATGTTTAACTCGGTTAAGAATGGCGTTTTTTGGCTCTTTTTGGCGCATTTAAGCCGCTTATTGCCACCTTACGGCCTTTTAGGGCCTTCGAGACCTGTGAAACTGTGATTGCGAAGTAATGAGCAAAGTAAAGGAACTCCTCCTGACATAGATCACAAGTCTAGGCGGATCGGCGAAATAACCTGCAAAATTGGCAAACTCTTTTGCCGTTTGTTCTGAGCGGGTTAGGCGGCGATTCGCGGATGAAGGGCTTGACAGCTTTTTCACCCCTCCCGGGTCGAGGTTGCGGGGAGCAGTTCTCCTATTCTTCGCGGAGTGTGGTTGCCGGGTCGATGCGGGCGATGCGGAGCGCTGGGATGGTTGCTGCAAGAAGGACCACAGCCGCCAGCATTCCGATCACCGCGAAGAGACTGGGCGCGTCGTAGACACCTACGCCGTAGAGGACGCTGCGCATCGTTCGCAGGGTGATAAAGCAGAGCACAAGACCAAGCGCGAGGCCGATGCCGGCAGCGCGAACCCCGGAGGACGAGACGTTGGTTATTGCCTGCCGGATGGTGGAACCGAGCGCGATGCGGATGCCGATTTCGCGGGTCTTTTGTGTGACCAGGCTGGCCACCAGTGCGAAGATGCCTACGGCGCTGAGCAGCAGAGCGAGCGCTGCCATGGTGCCGAGCAGGGCGACCTCGACACGCTGCTCTGAAAGTGCCATAGCCTGAAGATCACTCATCCGGTAGAAGCCGGAGAAGGGAAGAGCCGGATCGACGTCCGCGAGCGCCTTCTGCATCCGCCTGGTTAATCCTTCCGTCGGTTTTGCAGTGCGGACCACCCAGCTGGGCTGGAACCAGACATGAACTCCGAGCATTCCCGTGCCGACCTGTGCTGCCGGAATGTAGAGGGTCTCTTCACTTTCCAATGGGGCGATGGGATTCAGACCTGAACTGAGCTGCACGTCGGAGACGACACCCACAATCGTCGTGCCCTTGTCGATCGTGAGGCCGATGGGGTTGAGCCCGGGGTAGAACTTGTGCGCGAATGAAGCGTTGATGATGGCGACGGGGTGAGCTTTGGGTCCGTCCGCGGCAGTGAAGGTGCGGCCGGCAATCAGCTTCATCTCGAGCGCTTCAAAGAAGCCCGGTGTTGCATAGAGCGTGTCGGAGCCGATCATCTTTCCGGCACGCGGTCCATCATGAACCAGCACGCCGCCGTTTAGAGCCCGTTCAAAGGGCAGGCTGAGCCCAACGCCTGCGGCCTGCACGCCGGGAATGCGCTGCATGGCGGCAACACTGTTGCTCATCAGTTGCTGGAATGCCGCCGGATCCTGATAACGGGCATCGTCGAGTGATGCCTTGGCGGTCATCACGCCCTGGGGGTTGAATCCTGGAGGCAGCGTCGCGAGGTGGATGAGCGAGCGAATGAGCAGGCCCGAACCTGCAAGCAGAACTACCGTCAACGCCACTTCGCCGCAAATCAGCGCCTGGCGAAGACGAACCGACTGGCCGCCCGATGCGCCTCGGCTGGTCATGGAAGAGCGAAGGTCCACTCGACCGATCGCGAGCGCAGGCAGCATGCCGAAGAGGACACTGGTTAGCAGCGAAACCGCCATGGCGAAGGCGAGGACAGGACCATCGAGGGGAACGCTGGCGACGGGAAGAAACCCCTCCGGCAGCAGAGAAAGCAGGCCGCGCAATGCGGCGAAGCCAACGCCAATTCCAGCCGCTCCGCCAAGGCAGGCGAGCAGCAGATTCTCGAGCCAGAGCTGCCTCTGAATTTGCCAGCGACTGGCGCCGAGGGCCATGCGCGTTGCGATTTCGGGAAGGCGGCGAGCCATGCGCACCAGGGTGAGTCCGGCGAGATTAGCGCAGGCGATGAGCAGGATGAATCCCGCGGAGAGCATGAGAGCGATGGCGCGGGGACGTAGCTCGGCGGTCATTCCGCGCTGGAGGGGAACGGTGTAGTAGCGGATTTTCGTGCCGGGGTTTTTGCTTTCGATCTGCGAGATGCGATAGGCCCAGGCGCGATTGATTTCGGCATCGGCCTGTTGCCAGGTCGCACCGTCTTTGAGGCGGAAGAAGGCTTCGTAGTTGGTGCCCTGGCCTTCGCCGTTGGGGCTGGGCTGAAGCGCGGTGTAGAGGTCGGCGTTCAACGGCGTGACCTGGCCCTGAGGAAGGATGCCGATAACGGTGTACGGCTCGCCCTTGAGATGAATCATCTGGCCGATGAGATTTGGATCGGCGCCGAAGATGTTGCGCCAGAGGTTGTAGCCCAGGATGGCGGCTTTCGGTCCGCTGGGACGATCTTCCTCTTCACTAAAGGTTCGGCCGAGAGCCGGATGAATGCCGAGGACATCGAAGTAATGGGCAGATACGCGGCCGTCGTGGACGTAATCGATGCGGTGGCCGGCTTCGAGGTTCGCTCCCGCGGCCAGCGACGAAGAGACTGCGGAGGTGAGCGAGGGCACGTTGTCGCGAAGATGCTCCCATTGGGTGCCGTCGATCCAGCGCAACTCGTCGGAGGCGTCAGGGCCTTGTTCGCGCTGAAAGAGGGTGCCGATGCGGTCGGGCTGCGGGTAGGGGAGGCTTTTCAACATGAGCGCGCTCACCACGGAGAAGATGGCCGTATTGACGCCGATGGAGAGAGCCAGGGTGAGGATGACGGTGGCGGTGAAGCCGGGGTTGCGGGTGAGTTGGCGCAGGGCCAGACGAAGGTTTCGGCCGAAAGAGCTCATGCGCAAGCCTCCTGGGGTGCATCAACGAAGTCAGGGTAAATGCGAGCAGTTCGTTTGCCAAAGGGTTCGGTGCCAAGGCGTTGTGTTTGTGCGATTGGCGCCTTGCGGATATTGGATGCGGGGATTGAGGATTGTTCGGAGCTGGGCAGCGGCGTTCGTTATCGTACAGGGATTTGTTACTTTGTTGTGCGGAGGGCAAAGTTTCCGAACAACTGCGGGTTCCTCGGCTCCCGTTGGTAACGCTCGGAAGGACAGTGCTGGTTGGAAGGACGGTGCTGATCGCAGGGAAGACTGGACAAGTTCCGTCTGGCAGATAATGTCCATCTTCGGGCTCTAAGGATGCTCGGTAAAAAAGCAACTGCGGGTTCCTCGGCTCCTGTTGAGTCGCTCGGAATGACAGTGCTGGTATGACGGAGGTTGCTCGATCCGGGTAAGTCTGTGAAACCAATCGCAGACGGATAGTGTCCATCTTCGGGCTCTAAGGATGCTCGGTAAAAAAAGCAACTGCGGGTTCCTCGGCTCTCTGATTGGTTGCTCGGAATGACACGTGCATCGTGTTTGAGCGGCAGGATGCAGATCCGGGTAAGTCTGGAAAACAGACTCGCAGATGGATGAGTGACCATCTGGCGGCCATCTAAGGAATGCCGTCGAGGAAAAGAAGCGACTGCATAAGGATTTCTGCGTGCTTCATCCGTGATGGATCGCTTCTTGATGTATTTGGAATTCTTGTAGCCCCAGTGCTCGCCGTTTCTGCATGAAGGAGGTGTTGGCTGATCGCGGGTAAGTCTGGAAAACGAGATCGCAGACGGATAGTGTCCATCTTCGACCTCTGAGGTTGCTTCGTGAAAAGAAGCAACTGCAGGTTCCTCGGCTCCCGTTGGTCGCTCGGAATGACAGTGCTGAAGGGAGGAGGGAGATCCTGGGTCGGGCTCGTTGTGGCAACCTAGAACTGGAGGTTGTGCTTATTATGCCGGTTGAAACTGTCGCTGCGGCTCTTGTCACCAATGATGTTCATTCCTGGGATGCAGGGGGAGCGTCGTCCGCGGAAGCGCTTGCGGCGTGGGTTAGTGCGCGGCTTGCGGCGCATGAGGCAGCGCTAGCGGCGCTGCTAGCAGTTGAGGCTCCGCGTAATATCGACAACACGCTGCGGCTCTACGATGCCGCAATTGAGCACCTGGCGCTGGCGGGGGCGCAGGCTGGCGTATTGAATTCAGTGGCTGCCGACAAGGCGGTGCGCGACCAGGCGCAGATGGAGGCGCAGCGCGTGGCGATGACGGGGAGTGCGCTGAGCTTGAATCGGGAGGTATACGACGCACTGGCGGCGATGGATTTGACGGGCGCGAGCGCTGCCACGCGTCATTATGTGGAGCGGACCTTGTTAGGTTATCGACTGGCCGGCGTGGACAAGGACAAGGAGACGCGCGATCGCCTGCAGGCACTGCACGAAAAGGCGACGCGGCATTCGCTCGACTTCAGCCGCAACATTCAAGAGGGCGGGAAGACGATTGTGGCGACGCAGGCGGAACTGGATGGGCTGCCGCCGGATTATCATTGGGCGGCATCAGCCGGATGCGAGCGGGCAGATCACCCTGACCACCGATCAGCCTGACATGCAGCCGGTGATGAGCTTTGCGTCGAATGCCGGATTGCGCGAGCGGATGTTTTTGGCGTACAACACGCGCGCGTATCCGCAAAACAAGCAGATTTTGCTGGACCTGCTGGCGACACGGCAGGAGATTGCTTCCGTGCTTGGATTTCGGAGTTGGGCGGACCTGGCAACGGCGGATCAGATGATGGGCTCCGCAGCGAACGTGCGGACGTTTCTGGCGAAGCTGGAGGAGGCGAGCCGAGAGGGTGCGGTCCGCGAGTATGAGCAGGTGATGGAGTTTGTGCAGACCAGGCAGCCGGAGTTGAAGGCCATCGACATTACGAGCCGCGGCTACTGGTACGAGCAGTACCGGCGGTCGGCGTTTGATTTCGATTCGCAGACGGTGCGGCCGTATTTCCCTTACAACCAGGTCGAGGCGGGTGTGCTGGAGACGGCGGCGAGGCTGTTCAAGATTGAATTCCGCAAGTCGTCTGGGACGGCGTGGCACCCGGCGGTGAGTGTGTTCGACGTGTTTGAAGAGGGCATCCAGGTGGGGCGTTTTTATCTCGACATGCATCCCCGCGAAGGGAAGGACAAGTGGTTTTCTGCGGCGCCGGTGGTGACCGGCGTTCGCGGACGGTATATGCCGGAGGCAGCGCTGATCTGCAATTTTCCCGGCGGGGACGCGGATGATCCGGGACTATTGCAGTACAGCGACGTTGTGACGTTCTTCCACGAATTTGGACACTTGATGCACGCGATTCTGGGCGGGCAGACGGAGTGGGCCGGCATTTCGGGATTCGCGACGGAGGGTGACTTTATCGAAGTGCCTTCGCAGATGCTGGAGGAGTTTTTCCGCGACGAGAAGCTGTTGCAGAGTTTTGCGAAGCACTACGAGACGGGCGAGGTGCTGCCGGCGGAGGTCATTCGCAAGATGAAAACGGCGGGTGCGTTTGGGCGTGCGGACTGGACGCGGACGCAGCTTTATTACACGACGCTTTCGCTCGATTTGCACGACCAGGATCCTGCGCACATCGACTTCGATGAGATTACGAAGCGGCTGTACACGTCGCTGGTGCCGTGGACGTGGCTTGAGGGCAATCGGATGTATGCGAGCTTCGGGCACCTGACGGGCTACTCGTCGAACTACTACACGTATGCCTTCGACAAGGTGATTGCGCTGGATTTCTTTGGCCAGTTCGATGCGGCCGATCTGCTGGGTGGCGATGCGGGGGCGCGGTATCGCAAGCTGGTGCTGGAGCAGGGCGGGTCGAAGCCGGGGCGGGCGATGGTGCGCGATTTTCTGGGACGCGATGAGGAGTTTGCGGCGTTTTCGCGCTGGCTGAATGAAGAGTTTCAAAAGCAGTGAACAGTGAGTCAGTGACAGTGGCAGTGATCAGAACTGCATGCCGAGATGGAGCGTACGACGGGCATGCACATCGAGTTGCTGCGCGAGCGGCATGCATGGTTTGAAAAGCTGGCCGGCGTCTATACGGCGCTATGGTGGGTGCCCGAGGGCCACATTCCAAGTGTGGATGAAGCCAGGCAGCGCCTGGCTTATCTCGAAGCGCATGGACCATCGGAGTTCGCGTTCACGTTTCAGGCGATTATTCCGCACCGCGATGATTTTCAGCGGGCGATTGACTGGACGGCGTTTCGGCAGTGTGCGTCGGAATAAAGCTCTGCAATACCGGTTTGCGCCTGCTCGGGTGCTAAGCCTCTTACCAAAGCGTTTGAATTTGATTACCGCCGGGCGGCTCAATCTGAGACTCGAGCATCTAATCTACCATGCCGCAAGAAGGCTGAACGGCAAGGCCCGGTCGATGTCTGTCTAGCCCAAGCAGTGGATGTCAACGCTGGGATATCGCATAACGTGACGGCGCACGATCAATACAGCTTTCGAAAAGCTCCCACAATCGAAAGACCCAAGATTCTTAGAGGACTTACTGTGACTGCATCAGATTTTCGTCGTATCGCTCTCAGTCTGGACGGGGCCGAGGAAGGCTCACACATGGGGGCGGCGGATTTTCGCGTCGGCGGGAGGATCTTTGCGACCCTGGCATCGGAGAGGCAAGGCTTCGGCAACCTAATGTTGAGCCCCGACCAGCAGGCGGCATTCATTGCCGACCAGCCCGACGTTTTTCTCCCCGTCGCCGGCACGTGGGGGCGCAATGGAGCGACCCATATACGTCTTGCAGTGGCAAGCGAAGAAATCCTGCGGGGCGCGTTGCGCTGCGCCTGGAACTTGCGTATAGAGAAGAATCACAATGCGCGTCTGGGTGCGCTGAATGCTGCCAGAAGGCGCAGTGCCGCGAGCACCAAAACGCCGGAGATCATCCTTCTGGATAAACGGCGGAAAGCGGAGATGCGCGCACGGCTCACGACTCCGGAGATGCTGGAGAGCGTGAAGAGACGCTACGGCCTGAACGACTGAAGCGTCGCTGAATCAGCCAATGGCGCGCACACCTTTCGCCTGCGCTCCTCAACTTCGCTGAGCCCGGTGTCTGCCTCTTCTGCCGTGGGCGAGTGTATCTCCCCCTTCAATTCTGCTTTGCACGAGCGCATGATCGGCTTGCGCGCCGGGGCCTTCGCGATTGAGAATGGCGATCGAGATCACTTCCTTTTCGCCGGGGCAGCAGAAGCCAGGTTCAGGCAGTCGAAAGGTCTTTGCCATGACACTCAGCGTGCGGTGTGCGTTTTTCGTGGTTGTGCTTGTTTCTTTTGTCGCGCCAGCTTCGCCACAAGCAGAACCAAAAACCACACCGGGCGCCGGGCCGGGCGCGTTGCCGCAGATCACGTTTCTGGCACATCGTCTTGGAACCGATCACGCGGAGGGTGTGACCACGCTGGACATGAATGGCGATGGCTATCCGGATATTCTGAGCGGCGCGTACTGGTATGAGAATCCCGGCCCCAGCGGCGGCGAGTGGAAGCGGCATCAATATCGCGAGGCAGGCACGCTGGGTGAGTTTGTCGCCGACTGCGGCGAGTGGACGATTGATGTGAATCACGACGGCGCACCCGACGTAGTGACGGCGGGCTGGCAGACCAACGGGATCTGGTGGTACGAGAATCCGAAACAGCCCGGCGTGATGTGGAAGAAGCACTTCATCACCAACAGCTATGACACCGAGGGCGGCGTGATGGCCGATGTGAATGGCGATGGAGTTCCAGACCTGGTGTTTGCGCATTACAACCACTCGGGAATTATCTGGATAGATTTTGCGGGGCCGGAGCCGAAGGTGCATACGGCAGGCGGTCCGGAGCAGGATGGACACGGGGTGGGTGTGGCCGACATCGATGGCGATGGGTTGGCCGATATTCTTACGCCGAATGGCTGGCTGAGACAAATGGACGCCAGCAAGAATGACTGGGAATGGCATCCTGACTGGCAGATGGGAGATGCGGGATTCCCCATCATCGGCTATGACGTGAACAACGACGGCAAGATGGACGTAATTTACGGCCAGGGGCACAGCTATGGACTTTATTGGCTAGAGCAGATTGGTGACGGGGACAACCGCCATTGGGTACGGCGTGCGATCGATGAGTCCTTCTCGCAGGTGCACGCGCTGAAGCTGGTGGATATCGATGGCGACGGCGAACCGGAACTGCTGGCGGGCAAGCGATATCGCGGGCACAATGGCAGCGATCCCGGTTCCTACGATCCGCTAGTCATTTACTACTACAAGATTGACCGGAAAACGGGGGCATTCAACCGTTACCCGATCAGCGTGAATGGGACGGCAGGTGCGGGCACGCAGTTTGTGGCCGAGGATATGGATAAGGATGGCGACATCGATCTCGTCGTTGCCGGCAAGACGGGGGTGCACTTTCTGGAGAACCTGAAAATCGATAAAGTCCCGAAGGCGCAGCGGGAGAAGGAACTTTTGCTGGACAAGAACTGGCCGTTCCCGGAGGAAGGTCCGCAGGTGAAACAGGAGGAAGCGCCGAAACCGCCCGGGAAGTAAATGTATTATATTGAGGCTCTTACGGAAGGATTTGTTCGGATTGCACAGGATATGATGCAGAAAATCTTATGATGAATGTAGGCTCCAGGCGAGGTTTGGAGAGACTTTTCCACAGATAAATGAGTGCGCAAAATATTTTCTCGTGCGCGAGGACAACGTTTCGGTCCGTCGCGCATCTGATTAAGTAATTAGCAGAGGCTTCCCCGAATTTGGCCCTTCCAAGAAAGGTAACTACTCCTTTTGAGGGTCTGAAATTAGACCCCTTCTCACGACCCCTTCAGGACCTCCCTCCATACAAAATGCCTCTCGAGCGGGCTCACCGGAAGGTGGGCCCATCTGCTCTCTAGAGCGATTGGCCTCCCGGTACAATCGAATTTGTGAAGCGGACTTCGCCTTCCCCAAGCGTAAAACCCGACCAAAATCTGCAGTCAATGGATGATCTGTTCCGAAAAGCGGGCCTCGTGCGCAATCGCCGCGAATCTCCGTCGGGGGCGACGACGCGCATGCGTGCGACAGCGCCAGGATGCCGCGACGCAACAGGAACTTGCTCTTGCTGCTCCGGTTCCCACGGTGTTTCGAAACGGCGTAAATCTGCTGCAGGTTTCCGCGTGGCGCGATCGGAAATCCGTCAACAAATGGCTCTGGCATGGATTCAGCACGCGGCGGGGCGGCACGAGCCGGGCCTATTGTGGCGAGGATGCTCCGGGCGAATTGAATCTGGGTTTTACCGAAGCGGATGACCGCGAAGCTGTTGCGGAGAATCGCAGCCTGCTGGCGGAAGCCGTTACCGGCGATGCGCGTACCCCGGTTGTAGCGCTGCGGCAGTTTCATTCGAACCTGGTGATTGTCGCGAGCGCAGCGGACGCTGGTCGCGAGAGGCCACGGAAAGCCGATGGAGCGATCACGGCGGAGCCCGGGATTTTTGATTGCGATTCAGACTGCGGATTGCATTCCGGTTCTGGTGGCGGACAAGCGTCGTCGTGTTGTAGGCGCTTTTCATGCGGGCTGGCGAGGAACTGTGAAGCGGATCGTGGAACTGGGCGTGGGGCGGATGCGGCTCGAGTTCGGCTCGCAAGCCGGAGGACTTGATTGCTGCGATCGGACCGGGAATGCGGCAATGCTGCTATGCGGTCGGCGAGGAAGTTGTTTCTGAATTTGAATCGCAATTTCGCTATGGGCGGGAATTATTTCGCGAGGTTTACGATTCTGATCCGGTGCGCAAAAAGTATCCGATGTTGTTTCTGACGCAGCGGGCGCCGGGGCATTCGCCGATCGGGCCGGCGGTGCATCTGGATTTGATTGAGGCAAATCGCAGGCAGTTGCTGGATGCGGGGTTGAAGGCGTCGGCAATCAGCGTGACGGGTGGATGCACCGGTTGCCATACCGATTTGTTTTTTTCGCATCGTGCATCGCGGGGGCATGCGGGGCGGATGATGAGCGTGATTGGGATACGTGGCGATAGAATTTGAGGCACTTCTGTGACCCAAACAACGATGACCTCGAGTTTGCGGATTTTTAGTCTTTGTCTTGTCGTTCCAATGCTTCTTGCAGCGGGCGGAAAACCGAAGCAGGCGGCGGCGACTGGACCTGTGGTGCACATTGCAAGCGGCTGTGATTCATGGAACACAGCACGGCAACATCGCTGTGTTCGAAGGTGTGCCGTTCGCAGCTCCGCCTGTTGGTCCTCTGCGCTGGCGTGAACCGCAAGCGGTCTCTGCGTGGCCGGGAGTTCGAGACGCGACCGCGCCGTCGCATCCTTGCATGCAGAATGTTGCGGGCACCGACAGCTTTCTGGCGCCGCTTGCGGCGGCTTACGGCACCACGTTCACTCGACAGACGCTCGACCCATCAGAGGATTGTCTCTATCTGAACATCTGGACACCGAGTTTGCAGCCGGATGCGCATCTTCCAGTCATGGTGTGGTTGCATGGTGGAAGCAACAGGGTGGGCAGCGGGAGCGGAGTCGGGTTATGACGGCAGCGTACTCGCAGCGCATGGCGTCATCGTGGTGACGATCAACTATCGGCTCGGAGTGATGGGGTTTTTCGCTCATCCCGAGTTGACCGCTGAGTCGCCCCATCACAGCTCGGGCAATTACGGGCTTGCTGGATCAAATCGCGGCGCTGAAATGGGTGCAGCAGAATATTGCTGCGTTTGGCGGCGATGGCGCGAACGTGACGCTATTTGGCGAGTCTGCGGGATCGATAGACGCGACGACCCTGATGACGTCTCCGCTCACACAAGGGCTTTTTCGCAGGGTCATCGCGGAGAGCGGGACAGCCTTCGGGCTGGGGCGCGAGCGCAGCGTCGCGGAGATGCAGCCTCTGGGGTTGGCCGTCGGCAAGGAAGCGCTCGGGGGAAAGCCCGGATCGCAATTGCCGGCGCTGCGAAGTCTTTCCGCGGCACAGGTCGCCGACATTGAAAACCGGTTGATCGCATCGCAGTTCAAGGGATATGACCCTAATGCTTCGATCGTGGATGGGTGGGTGCTTTTCGAGTCGCCGGCGAAGGCTTTCGCAACCGGGAAAATCCAAATGGTCGATTTGCTCGCGGGAGTGAACGCACGCGAGTTCTCCGCGTTTCGCGTGGGGGCAGCGGATGCAGCGCGAAAGTCTGGAGTGACGAGCTCCAAAGCCACGGTTCAGCGACCAGCTGAAACAATTCGCTGAAATTGCTCGCCCACTGTACGGTAGCTGGACTGACATGGCGGTCGCCAGCTACACGGCGCGCATCATCGTTCATGGAAATCCGGCAGTTGACCAGGCGAGCAACGACATCCTGGGTGCATGTCCAGTTGGAGCGGAGGCTGCGCTCACCACTAGCGCGGGCAGGCACGTTTACATTTATCGCTTCGATCGCTCTGTGCCCGGTAAAGGAGAGTCGGAGCTTGGCGCTTTTCACTCGCTCGAGCTTCCTTACGTCTTCGGGACATTTCAGACGCGCGCATTCAATTGGCTTCCATTCAGCGCGACAGACCAGAAGCTCTCACAAATCATGCAGGCCTACTGGACGAACTTTGCGAAGAACGGGGATCCGAACGGGCAGGGTCTCTCGCAGTGGGACGCCATGGAACGCAAGCAAGGAGCCCTTCCTCATTTTCAGCGAGAGTGGCGATGCTGTTCCTCAACAGAACTTCTCCCCAATCTACTGCCATCTGTCGCCGGATCGTCTGAAGAAGCAACTCGTCCGATTATTGAGACGCGTTGTCGAAGTTGGAATGGCATCAACGCAAAAAGCTGCGGCCCGATGGACCGCAGCTCAGACTGCTGCGTGGAATGGACTTCTCTCGACGAAGAGCAGACTACGAGGAAGCGTGGGCGGCTTCGCCGGGATTGACGAGGTCGCGCAATTCCTTTGAAGGCTTGAAGTAGGGAACGCGCTTGGCGGGGACTTCTACGCGCTCTCCTGTCTTGGGGTTGCGGCCAATGCGGGGATTGCGCTGGCGAATGCGGAACGAACCAAATCCGCGGATTTCGATCTTGTCACCGCTCTGCAATGCAGAGATCACCGAATCAAAAACCGTTTCCACGATGACTTCGCCATCGCGGCGCGTGAGGTCGCCCAAGCGGGTGACCTTTTCCACCAGATCTGCCTTCGTCATGTCGTCTGGCCTCCGTACCACAGGATAAACGCATTCGGCACATGGGGTTAAGAAAAAACCAATTCTTCTGTGGAATAGGCCCTGGGCGAGTACGGACCCCGGGGTGGGAGTAGACGTTTCCAGCCAGAGAGGTCTCATCGGCGCCGGACAAGGGTTATCATGTCCTGAGTCTTCCCCGGCTGTCGAGTCATCCAGAAGGGAAGGAGCCAAAGCCCGTGGGATTTCCCAAGTACAGCGTCATCATTCCGGCATACAACGAGAGCGCTCGAATTCCGGCGACGCTTGAGTCAGTTGTGGCCGCAATCCGCGCGAACGAATGGAACGCCGAAGTGATTGTGGTGAATGACGGTTCGACGGATTCAACGGCACGGCTGGTGCGGGATTTTGCCGTGAGCGCTCCGGAGGTCCGGTTACTGGAAAACCCCGGAAATCGCGGCAAAGGCTACAGCGTGCGGGCCGGAGTCTTGAACGCGCAGGGCGAGATCATCATGTTTACCGATGCCGATCTTTCGGCGCCGATGGAGGAGGCCGGGCGGTTGTTCAAGGCGATTGCAGACGGCGCCGATATTGCCATTGGATCGCGCTGGCTGGAGAGTGGACGCCAGACGCACCGCCAGCCCCTTTACCGGCAGATTTTCGGGCGCTGTTTTAACGCCGTCTGCCGTATGGTGATGCAGTTGCCGTTTGCCGATACGCAGTGCGGATTCAAGGCGTTTACGCGAGCAGCGGCGCAGACGGTTTTCCAACTTCAGACCATTGAGCGCTGGGGATTTGACCCGGAAATTCTGTTTATCGCCATCAAGCGGGGATTTCGTGTGGTCGAGGTGCCCGTAAGCTGGGCGCATGACGAGCGCAGCCGGATGAGTTATCTGCGGGACGGCCTGCAGATGCTGAAGGAACTGGCGATCGTGCGATGGAACGCTCTGACCGGACGGTACAGCAAGCAGACTGAAGCTATTCTTCGTACAGGGGAGACGCGCTGAACTCCCACGAATCCGTGAGAATAACCGCGTGCGCAAATGAGATTCCGCCGGAAACGCCGGGTTTTTCTGGGCAGATGCACAGTGGAATGGTAGGGTGGACAGGAATTCCCTGGAGGTTCTTCCGCCAATATGGGATGCCGCTTCGCGCCGCGTTCGATTCGGCAGCCGTTTTCACATCTTCTCGTAGTGTTGCTTATTGTGATGGCAGCGGCCGCGGGCGCGCAAAGCTTTGATGCCACGCACCTGCTTCAGCCTGCGAGCCTCGGAAATGTGAGGTGGCTGGTATTCGCCGGGGACGATCCGGCATTTGCGGACCCAGCCTTCAACGACTCGCATTGGCGGCTGCACGATCCGCACAACTCCATCGACGCAATTTTTCCGCAGCGACCCTCGGTGATCTGGTATCGCCTTTACGTCAAAACTGACCCGACCATGACCGGTTTGGCACTGAACGAGACCTATATCGCGCAGGCTTTTGAGATTTATGTAAACGGCGAACGGCTGATGCAGCTGGGAAATATTTCGCCCTGGGTTGCCTACACATCGGGAGCGAGGATACAAGTGAGGATTCCCGACCGTATGGTGGCGACGAGGACACTTGCGATTGCGCTCCGGGTTCACATTTCTCCGCTGGAGTGGCATGGGCAGCAACCCGGGTACTCTGCCTCCAACCTCGCCATCGGCGAAGAGCAGACTCTCTATCGGTATAACTGGCTGACGGCAATCGGCTCGAATTTGATGGACTGGATTGACCGTTCGCTGGTGATCCTCCTGGGTTTTGTGGCATTGGTGCTGTATGCCTCGCAGCGCAGGCAGAGTGTTTATCTCTGGATATTTGCTGTCGGTGCGCTGGTCCTGGCCGAGACTCCCATTCTTGATTGTCACAACATTCCGCAACGTGCCGGTGATCTGGGAACTGATTGCTGCTCTTCCGCGGCTGGCTTCGCCATTCATCTGGGTTGGACTCTACTTTGCGTTTGTTCATCAGCGCATCGGCGCGACATGGAAGACGATCCTGATCCTGACGGGAATTGCGAATTTTATCAATGGTCTTCAGGAATGGTATGTGGCTTTGCCAGTGCAGTTGAACCTCGCCACTGGTTTACCCTTTGTTGTGCTTCTCTCGATTGTGATTCCGGTTGTGCTGATGATCCATTGGAGACGTGGCAATCGTGAAGCAGGCATCCTTCTCATTCCAGTTATTCTTTTCAGCTTTTATATCTACGCTGTGGTTGCGTTTCAGAGTCTTTTCCAGTTCCCGGCCTGGCGACAAACCGCGCTGCGGGGAATCAATCTGATTGATCGTCTACCTGCAGGACCATTTTCTATATCACTGCATAGCTGCACCGGGATTCTGTCGACGCTTTCGCTGGCGATCATCATGCTGCGACGCTCGGCAACGATGAGCAGGAGGCAGGCGCAGCTGGACGCGGAGATGGAAGCAGCACGGGAAGTGCAGCGCGTATTGGTGCCGGAACACCGCGGAAGCGTTACGGGATTTGAGGTGGAGACGGAATATGAGCCGGCGCAACAGGTCGGGGGCGACTTTTTCCAGTTCATCCCGACGGCGGATGGAGGTCTGCTGATTGTGGTCGGCGATGTGGCGGGCAAAGGATTGCCGGCAGCAATGCTTGTTTCCGTGCTGGTGGGAGCCATAAGTGGTTTGAGCGAATACACGGCGGATCCGGCGGAAATGCTGGCGGAATTGAATGAGCGGCTTGTGGGGCGATCGGGCGGAGGCTTCTCGACGGCATTGGCTGCGCACTTCACGGCGAGCGGCCGCGTGACGATTGCCAATGCAGGGCATCTTTCCCCGTATCTCGACGGCAAGGAAGTGGAGCTTCCGGGGGCGCTTCCGCTGGGGGTCGCGAATTCGACACAATACGAGACGATCGAGCTCCAGCTGAACGCAGGCAGCCGGCTTACGTTTTACTCCGATGGGGTGATCGAAGCGCAGCGGCCAGATGGGGAGCTGTTCGGATTCGAACGCGCACGGGAGGTTTCTGTGAAGCCCGCGGCGGAAATTGTTGAGGCGGTGAAGCGGTTCGGGCAAGAGGACGACATCACTGTCGTTACTGTCACCCGAACCGCTGCAGTCGCTAACGCTGCATAGGCTTACATTTAAGCGGACCTTTCGCGGTTTTTCTTCTCGTCCTCGGTGAACTCTTCGCTGGTGACATCGCCAGTGAGGTCGCGGGCTGGTTCCTTCCTTCCGAGGACCTGGTCGTCGGGAATCATGCGCACGGTTTGCACGCGCAATACACCAAGCAACTGCACGTCACGGGGCACGTTGTTGCGGCTCTCTTCGCGAAGGTAGTCGTCACCGGCATAAGATTGGTCTTCTACTGCATACTCATAGGTCGCGGCATTTTCGCCGAAGTCGGCATTGTGTTCGGCGAGGATGGTTTGCGCCTCAGCGGTACGCTCATCGGATTGGACGGTTACGACAGCGGCATCTTTACCGCGCCCAAAGCGATGCGCGAAGTAGCGGGCCCGATCATCGGGAATATTCATGGCTATGAAGGAGTCCTGCAGATCGGAACTATCGTCGTAGCTTTCGTCGAGCACCTCGGCAGTCGCTGGGGAGATTCCGCGACTGGCAACATCGCCCGGGGCGCGGTCTTCAGCGCGAGCTTCGGCTTCATTGCCGCTGAACCAGGCCTTGATCTTGTCCCAGGTCGAGGGCTCTTTCTCCTCGATTTCGTGAACGGTGGTGTTGCCGAAGGTTGAGGACTCTCCGGTGTATGGGCCATGGTGCGCGATGCCGAGGTGAGCGGATGAAAAGCCCGCCTTCTGCAGCGCGTCGACTGCTTTGCGGGCGTCACTGCTGTGTTCGAAAATAGGCGGCGAGTGTGCCGGCAAAAGAATCTGTCTGAGCCATGAAAACCTCCAGGGGTTAGCGTGCAAGGACGTACTAAAACCAGACCGCGCCGCACAAGTGCGGGGTCCGACTGCTCACAAAAACTGGTGGCTTGCCTCTTGCTGAAGACTTAGGATGCAGGGTTCGATTTCCGCGCAATCAAAGGTGTGGAAAATTCATCAGGCAGTTGCGCTGGTCGCGATGGACTGCAGGCTGCGCGCTTCGATTTCGAATTCGCGGATTTTGTATTTCTGGATTTTGCCGGAGAGCGTTGCGGGAAATTCGTCGACGAAGCGCACGTGCTCGGGGATCTTGTAGTACGCGATCTGCGCTTTGCACCATTCGCGAATTTCGGCTTCGGTGGCTTCGACGGCCGGGGCGGAGACGGATCCATGCCACTACGATTTCGCCGAGCCGCTCATTGGGGATGCCAACGACCTGCACTTCGCCGACCTTGGGATGCGTGTAGAGAAATTCTTCCACTTCGCGGGGATAGATGTTCTCGCCGCCGCGGATGATGACGTCGCGCGAGCGGCCGGTGATGTGCAGGCAGCCGTCTTCGCGCATGACGCCGAGGTCGCCGGTATGCAGCCAGCCGTCGGGCTTGACCACGTCCGCGGTGCCAACCGGGTCGCCATCATAGCCTTTCATCACCGCGTAGCCGCGCACGCAGATTTCGCCCTGGATGCCGATGGGCTGGCGGGCGGCATCGGTGGTGGAGATTACCTGAATTTCGGTTTGCGGCATCGCGCGGCCTACAGTGTTGACGCGGATTTCGAGCGAATCGCCGGCATCGCTCATGGTGACGACCGGCGAGGTTTCGGTCTGGCCGTAGGCGATGACAAGTTCGCCGATGTGCATCTCGTTGAGCACGCGCTTCATGAGTTCTACGGGGCAGGGAGCGCCGCTCATCATGCCGGTGCGCAGGCTGGTGAAGTCGAAGGTGGAGAACTCGGGCAGTCCGAATTCAGCGACATACATTGCGGGTACGCCGTAGACCGAGGTCGCGCGCTCATCGTGAATTGCCTGCAAGGTGGCGCGGGGGTCGAAGGTCCAGTTGGGCAGGATGAGAGCCGCGCCGGAGTTGAGGGCACTCATGGTGCCGATGACGCAGCCGTAGCAGTGGAAGAGCGGCACCGGAACGACGATCAGGTCCTGCTCGGTGTAGTGAAATCCCTGGGCGAGAAATTGGCCGTTGTTGACCACGTTGTGATGGGTGAGCATTACGCCTTTGGGCAGGCCGGTGGTTCCGCTGGTGTACTGAATGTTGGCGATGTCGTTGACCGAAGACGTGATCGGGCAGCTGCCCGGCAGACTCGAGGAGCGCGGGCCAGAGCGGGGAGTCGAAGTAGATGGTGTGTTCAAGGTCCAGCTTCAGCCCGTGGCGGGCGCGGTTGAGAATCTCTTCGTAGTCAGCGCGCTTGTCTTTATGCCAGAGAAACAGCGCTTTCATGCGGGAGCGGGCTAGCGTGTATTGCAGCTCATGGGAGCGATACGCCGGGTTCACATTGACCAGGGCTGCGCCGGCCCGCGCACACCCCATGTGCAGCATCACCCACTCGATGCAGTTGGTGGACCAGAGGCCGACGCGATCGCCGCGGCGGATGCCGAGGGACCAGAGGCCGCGTGCGACATGTCGGCGGCATCGCTGAGTTCGGCCCATGTCATGCGGGCGGACTGGTGGCGCGAGGCGACGGCGAGGCGATCGGGAAAGCGGCTGGCGGTGCGGTGAAGCAGCGCGCCGATGGTGAGGTCGAGGAGGGGGCGGTCGGGTCCGCGGGTGTAACTCAGGGTGGCAGGGTCTTCGTCGACGGGCATGGGCGAGCTCACAAGTCCAAAGGGGAAGTGTAACGCTCGCGGTATAGGGCCGAAATGTGATCCAGCACACATTCATGGCACTAGGGCGACTGAAGGGAGTCCTGGGGAAATGCAGTGGAATGCCGCAGCCGGGATGCGAAAGCAGATTCTTCGGGCTCACCACCCCCGAACTACCTCATAGAGCTGACGCTCTCTGGGGCCCGCCTGCTACGTGGGGTCCCCGTTCGCTTAGAATGACACGTGCTGGCTCCGCGTTCACTCTAGACACGAAGTGCCGGTAGAGAGGCGTTCCCTCAGGATGAAACGGCTGACTCGCGTTAAGCTTTCCAGACTTACTGCGATTCCGCGCCGTTCGCTCAGAATGAAACCGTAAGGGCTTACTGCTGGGGGGTTTCCCACTGGCCGGAACTGGCGGAGTGGAAGATGGCTTCGATTACGGCCATGTTGGCGATGGCTTCTTCCAACGGCACGGGGACTTCGCGGCCTTCGAGGACGGCGCTGGAGAAGGCGTCGCCCTGCAAGGTGTACTGGTCGGCGATGGGGAATTCTTCGACCTTGATGCCGCTGCCGAAGAGTTCGCCGGTTTCGTCGATGAGGATGCGGGTGGGGCGGTCTTTGGGCGCGTTGAAAGGGATTTCGATTTCGATGCGGCCGGTGGTGCCGAAGAACTGGACCTTTTGATAGGGGACGAGCTGGGTGCTGCAGGTGAAGATGGCGTGGCCAGCTTCGAAGTCGAGCATGGCGGAGGTAAGGCGGTCGATCTTCATCTTTGGATCACGTTCGACGAGGCCGATGACGCGTCTGGGTTCCGCCCCGAACCCGTAGCGCGCGGCCTGGATGCAGTAGCAGCCGATGTCGAGCAGCGCGCCGCCGCCGGATTCGATGTGATTGCGGATGTTGGCGGGGTCGTTGTTGAAGTAGCTAAAGAAGCCGAAGACGGAGCGTAGCTGACCGATGCGGCCGGAGCGGAGCAGTTCGCCGACGCGCAGCCATTGCGTGTAGCTGCGGATCATGAAGGCTTCGCCTATTTTGACGCCGGTGCGGGCGCGGACGGCAAGGAGGGTTTTGGCTTCGGCTACGGTGAGGCTGATCGGCTTTTCGCAAAGGACGTGCTTGCCGGCTTCGGCGGCCTTGATGGTCCAGGGACGTGCAGCTGGTTGGGAAGGGGATTGTAGATGGCGTCGATTTCCGGGTCGGCGAGCAATTCTTCGTACGACCCGTATGCTTTCGGGATGCCGAGAGCGGAGGCCGCCTTTCTGGGCGCGGGCGAGGTCGCGGGAGGCGATGGCATCGACGCTGGTGTAACGGCCAAGCTGCATGGCCGGCAGAACTTTTTTGATTCCGATGTTTGCAGTGCTCAGGACGCCCCAGCGAAGCTTCTTTTGCATGGAGAAATGATAATCGTGGCGGCGGAGGGAGAGGTGGCGGGGCACCGGGACTTGTATGGTGGGCGCTGCAGGATTCGAACCTGCGACTTCCACCGTGTGAAGGTGGCACTCTACCGCTGAGTTAAGCGCCCGGGCTGGAGGGTGTCCGGGGTCGGCGCAAGGCGCGCCAGAGGGGCTCCCTGTAAGGTAGAGTATCACCAGCGATACTTCACGGCCAACCTGGGTTCCGAACGAACTGGGGCCGTCGGAATTCGCTCCAAGTCACTGATGCGCTGGCGAGTACGCTCAATCCGAGAGGTTCGCAAGTCCGCTCCCGGGGACGAGCCGCCGGCTTCCCCCTCCCCTATGGCGCAGCCCTGGGCATGCCCGGATTCGAGCTTGCTGCGGCCGATGGATGGCTTTGGGGACTGGTTTCCTGGCGGCTATGTCGAGTCAGTCGGACGAGGATGAAGCGGCCGCGGCGGCTGGTGCCGGTTCGGGATATCGGGGACAGCGGGAGGGCGGCAGGGCGGCCAGCCTTTCAGGGGTCGAAAACCGTTAAACAATGCAAAATCAGAGCCGGAAACTGACGAATTCGCGCAACCTTCCGATGCGGACGGGGTTCCTGAAGATATGGCAACCCTGGTACTGGACAATCCGGCACTGGGACGGGGCCCGGCGCTGAATCCGCCGGAACCGCAACGGCCCGTCAATTACGCGCAGGACGAGTCCAGCGACGCGGCCGTGATGCTGCGGGTGGCGGCAGGCGACGAGGCAGGTTTCAACTACCTGGTGGGCAAGTATCACCGGGCGATGATTAATTTTCTCTTTCGCATGGTGCACAACCAGGCGGTTGCCGAAGAATTAGCGCAGGAAGTATTTCTGCGGGTGTATCGTTCGCGGGAAAGCTACAGGGCCGAGGCGAAGTTCACGACCTGGCTTTATCGGATTGCGACGAATCTTGCGGTAAACCACGCGCGCGACACCAAGCATGAACGCTCGGCGCAGACGATTTATCTGGACGCTCCCGACGAAGAGTCGGGGACGACGCCGGATGTGGCAGATGACACTCCTTCGGTGGAGCAGGGCATGTTGCGCGATGAGCGCATGGCGGCAATCCGGGCGCATGTGATGGCTTTGCCGGAACGGCAGCGGATGGCAGTGTTGATGCACAAGTACCAGGGGATGGATTATCGGCAGATCGGCGATGTATTGAAACTGAGCGAGTCGGCGACCAAGTCGCTGCTGTTCAGGGCGTACCAGACGCTGCGGGACAAGTTGAAGGATTTCGTGTAGGGATTGAAAGCCGGGGAAACCGGCGGAGAAGTGGGGTGGTAGCAATGGAAACCATGAAGAAATGCACCGCGATGGAAGAGAAGCTGGCAGAGATGCTGCTCGATCCGGAAGCGGCGCCTGCCAAGGTGAAGACTCATGTTGCGGAGTGTGAGAGCTGCCGCAAGGAACTGGATGATCTGCGCGCGACGATGGGTTGTGATGGATGCGTGGACGGTGCCGGAGCCCAGTCCCTACTTCATGACCCGCCTGGGCGCACGGATGCGCGAGGAACGCGAAGCTCCGCGGCAGACATGGCTGGAGCGCATCCGCGCCCGTTTCGCCTATGGTCCGCAGATGCATGCTCGTCCGCTGGCAGCGATGGCGTTGACGGTAATGCTGCTGATCGGCGGCGGTACCTATCTGGGAATCACGAACGTGGAGCAGCCTCAGCCGCCGCAGGGGCCTGAAGCTGCGGTGGTCCACGATCTGCAGACCCTCGACAGTAATGCGCAGGTGCTGGATCAACTGGAAACACTCTCGGACAGTGGAAACAACGGAGATCCGCAGCAGCAATAGTTGGAAACAAGCAGCAGTCGAATTGGGAAGCGGCGGGGGCCAAGACAATGAATGGGGCACGAAGCAAAAGCGTTGCAAGCCAGACGCGCCGGGCGGTTCTGACCGCCATGGCGATGGTTGCTTTGTGCCTGCCCTCGGCTAGTTTGTTGGCGGAGCGCCAGAATACGACGCGGCCGGCCCCTCGTTCTTCAGCGCCGCGTCAACAAAGCCGACCGCAGTACACGCGTCCACAATCTCCACGCCAGTCAAACCCGAGGCAGGCCGTACCGCAGAATCAGAATCGGACACCGCAACTATACCAGCCCTATCGCGGCACCGGGAGGCGCGCAGGCGCAGCGTCCGATGCAGACGCCGTATGCTCCGCAGGCAGGTGTTCGCAACGTTTATCCGGGTACAGCGCAGCAGCTTTATGCGCCGCCGGGGCATCTTGGCGCGTGGCTGAACACGCATCGCAATGTTCCGGTGCCGCAACAGCAGCAGATGCTTCGCAACGACCCGAGTTTTCGCCGGCTTCCGCAGGGCGAACAGCAGCGGGTGATGAACCAGTTGAACCGGGTGAACCAGTTGCCCGATGCCCAGCGCGAACGGACGACTGGCGCGGGCGGAGAACCTGGAGCGGCTCTCGCCTGAAGACCGCGCACGTGTGGCGCAGTCGGCACGCCAGTGGACCGCATTGCCAGCGGACCGCCAGACGATGATGCGCAATGCGTTTCGCGACCTGAGGGCGGTTCCACCGGATCAGCGATCGATCGTACTGAACTCGAGCAGGTACCAAAACCAGTTCAGTCCGCAGGAGCGCGGCATTTTGTCGGATATGTTGCGGGTTGAGCCGTATGCGCCACCACAATAAGGCCGGAGCCGCTCATGTCGCGAGCCTGCTTTTCTTGACGGAGATGAGGGAAAAGCAAAAGCAGATTCTTCGCTTACCACCCCCAAACTGAACTGCGTTTGGGGCCCCGTGCGCTCAGAATGACACATTCTGACTGTGGAAGTTTCGGGCAGTGGAACATTGTTGGCGGTATGGTTGCGCTGTCTGACGATCTCAATAACGGGGACAGGCAAGAAGCAGATTCTTCGCTTACCACCCCCGAACCTACCCCACAGAGCTAACGCTCTGCGGGGCCCCTGAGTACGTTCGGGGTCCTGTTCGCTCAGAATGACGTCGCTAATTATTGATAGGAACTTCAGAGTCGGGACGCTACTGGGCTACGCGATTGCGCTGTTTCACTTTCAGGGCCGGAGATCCGGCATACACGCACCACGGCTCCAAGTCGCGTGTTGCCACGGAGGCGAGTCCGAGCACAGCGCCTTCGCCGACGTTGACGCCGGGAGCAACGCAGGCTCGTGCGCATACCCATGCGTAGGCGCCGACTTCCATGGCGTAGGCGAGCAGTGGAAATGCGGGATCGTCGAAGTCGTGAGTTGCGCCGCAGAGGTAGGAGTTCTGCGAGAGGATCGCGTGCGAACCGAGACGGATAGGCGCGGGGTTGTAGATTTCAGCGCCGTCGCCGGCGGTGACCTGGTCGGCGCAGATGAGATTCCATGGCGCCCAAACGCGCGAGCTGGGATAGAAGTGGCAGTGCGGGCCCATCTTTGCGCCGAAGAGGCGCAACAGCATCGAGCGCCATGCGTGAAAGGGGCGCGGCGAGAGGCGATAGAAGATGGCCCAGCAGAGGTTCCAGATGGACACGGGCGACGCGATTGCCGAACGGAAATGCAGGGCGGAGATAGGGATCTTTCTGCCGTTTCGGGCGCGATGTGTTCTGCCGCGTTGTAATGGATCTGGCGGGGCATCTGCTCCGAGTTTATCAAGGAGTAACTTCGGGTCTTTCAGCTTGATGTCGCGCGATGATGCGCCGACTTGCACCTCAAACGGGCCGGTCCCCATGGTCCATTCTTTTGTCTGCGGACTCCAGTACTCGAATGCCGAGTTATTGAGACTTGAACTGGATCGTCTGGCTCTCGCCGGGCTTCAACTCAACTCGACTGAAGGCTTTGAGTTCATGCGCAGGCCGGTCGATTTTCGCATGGCCATCGTGAACGTAGAATCTGAACGACTTCAGCGCCCGCGCGCTGGCCCGTGTTGCGGACTTTGACGCTAAAATGCCACAGCCCATTCTTGCCGGCGTGTTCGATCTGGCCCGGCTTCAGATCGCTGTAGTCGAAGGTCGTGTAGCTGAGGCCGAAGCCGAAGGGGAATTGCGGCTCTACATTTTTGGTGTCGTAGTAGCGATAGCCGACGTAGATGCCTTCGGCGTATTCGGTGTGGAGGTTCTGGCCGGGGTAGGTTTTGGCGGCGGGCGAGTCTTCGAATTTTTTCGGGAGCGAGACAGGCAGCTTGCCGGAGGGGTTGGCGTCGCCGAAGAGGATTGCGGCGAGGGCGTTGCCGCCTTCCTGACCGCCGTACCACATGTCGAGCAGTGCGGGCGTGGTGTCGAGCCACTTCGTCATCGTTACCGGATCGCCGGTGTTGAGAACGACGACGGTGTGTGGATTGGCTTTTTCGACAGCAGCAATCAATTCGTCCTGGCCTGCGGGCAGGTCCATCGTTTTTACATCGAAGCCTTCGGACTCGAGTTTGTTGTAGCGGCCGACTACGACGATGGCAACGTCGGCTTTTGAGGCGGCGTCTGTCGGCTGCTTTGCAGATCGGCTGGCACGCGCTTCGGGAGTATCGTGCGCTGGGTCTTCGCCCTCCATGCCGACGCCGAGCGCGGAGGTGATTTGGATTCCGGCGCCAGCGCGCTTCTGGATTCCCTGGAGAGGCGAGATTGCATATTTTGGCCGGACGAGCGAACTGCCTCCGCCGCCGGTGCGTGCGACGAGAGCGTTGGGACCGATGACGGCGATGGAATGGATTTTTGAGGAATCGAGTGGGAGCAGGTTGTTTTGATTTTTCAGGAGGACGATGCCTTCGGTTTCGCCTTGGCGCGCGACCTGCTGCTGCGCGGGCGTGTCGACTTCGCCAGTTGCGGTGTGGGGATGATCCATGATGCCGCTTTCGAGGATGACGCGGAGAATGCGGCTGACGTTGTCGTCGATGGTGGCTTCGGTGATGTGTCCTGCTTTGACTTCGGCGAGGACTTTGTCGGCGGTGAGCCAGCCTCCGCTGCTGCCCTGTTCCTGTGCGCGGGGCCGGGCCAGCATTGCCTGCAACTGAGGACCTCCGGGCATTTCGAGATCCATGCCGGCGTTGACGGTTGGGGCGGTTGAATAGGTGCTTGCCCAGTCGGACACGACGAAGTTTTTGAAGCCTAATTCATTTTTGAGGACCTGCTTGAGCAGATAGTCGCTTTCGGCGCAGTGATGGCCGTTGACGAGGTTGTAGCAGGACATGACCGACCAGGCACCGCCCTGTTGGACTGCGGCCTTGAACGCTGGTAGATAGATTTCGTGGAGGGTGCGTTCGTCGATCGCTTCATCGATGCGGTGGCGCTCGAACTCCTCGTTGTTGGCGTCGAAGTGCTTGACGGAGGGAATGACGCCTTCGCCCTGCACGCCGCGGATGTAGGCGACGGCAAGCTGGCCAGAGAGGTATGGATCTTCGCCGTAGCCTTCGAAGTTGCGGCCCCACAGGGGAACGCGATTGATGTTGACGGTGGGGCCGAGGATCATGTCGCGGCCGAGCGCTTTCACTTCCTGTCCGATGGCGTGACCTTCGCGCTCGACGAGAGCGGTGTCCCATGTGGAGGCCATGGCGACGCCGGAGGGGAACGACGTTGTCTCGACTCTCACCGGATTGGTCGAGGAATTGGTGATCGCCGAACTGCCCGTCCACGAGCGGACGCCCATAGGGCCATCGGCCATTTTGATTGCGGGAATGCCGAGGCGCGGGATCGGGGCCGACTCCATCCAGCCTGAGCCGGAGAGCATGGTCGCCTTTTCTTCGAGGGTCATGCGCTTGAGCAGATCTTGCACGCGCTGGTCGACCGGAAGAGATGTGTTCTTATGCGCCGGTGTTGTGGATGGAGCTTCCTGCGCGTAGAGACCAATCAATGCACCCAGGTTTGCAGTGAGGAAAAGAACAATCAACGAACGAAACGGGAAAGGACGAGCTATGCGCATCGAAAAACTCCAGGAGCGAGAGGTTCTGTCCCCTCACGCATTTTCGGCGTGAGACCTTCCAGTCCTCCGCGTCAACGGAATTGTATGGGTTTCAGGGCGCTGGTCGCCTCATTTGTCGGGAATCACCATGTTGCGAAAGATTTTCCAGCTGCCGTCAGCCTGCCTTTGCCAAGCCGTCAGATATTTCTCGACGAGCTTTTTGCCGCCAGCATAGGTCGCTTCCGCTTCGCCCCATTCATAGGCAAAATCTCCCTGCTGAGTCGATCCGGCAGACGCAACCGCGGCTGAGCGGGCCAGTCCGAGAGTCGCAAGCTGCGTCTTCATGTGCCGCTCGATTTCAAGTCGACCCCTGAAACACTCGCCCGACGGTCCGCAGTCAACAGCGTCATCGGCGTACGTGGCGATTATCAGCGCGATGTTGCCGGTCTTCACGCCATCGACCCAGGCTTGATTTCCAGCGTCGATTCCAGCTCTGCCGAGACAGAGGCCGGTGCGCTCTGCGCGAGTGCTGCGGCGGAGAACAACGTCCCGGCAGTGATCATGATCATCAGCGATTTCATTTCCTTGGCTCTCCTCTGGGAAAGGCTTCGCGGAGCGAAGACATTGGCTCGATGTAGACGATATCAACTTTCTCGTGAACTTCGGGCACTAGTTGATGCCGAGAGGCGAGCCGGATCTGTCCGGCTCGTCTTCGTGTGAACAACAGCCAGCCTGATCCGAGGGCTATCAGCAGTAAGCCTAGCCAGGCGCGTACTTGAATACCGGGCCGCAGAAATGCCAGGGCGATCAGATTCGCCAGCAGCGGAGCGATGAGAAATCGAGTTGTCATGCGCACTGCGGACATGCGCCGCATGAGCCAGAAGAGCAGCGCGAGGGCGAGCAGATCCGGAAGGGCCCAGACATCGATGTGCGGAGCGCGCCACGCCGCGATGTTCGATCGCCGGGCTGGCGATGGCGAGCAGGATTGCAGCCGAACCTGCAGCAATCGAGGCAAAACCGGTGAGGGATGAGAGCCGTTTGGGTCTGAGCGAACTTGACCGCGGTGCAGTTGGTCGCGGCTACAGAGGCGACCGCAACGATCACGCCGCAGAACGCGATGGCCGGCAGCCGGCGCCCGAGGCAATTCCACAGGAAAGATGAGCAAGGTTCCCGCTACGGCTATCAATGCGGCGGCAAGACCGCCGCGCTGCGGAGATTGCAATGGAGAACCGAGATGAGGCTCGAACACTACGGCAAAGACCGGAACGAGGGAGAAGAGGGCGACGCGCGTGGAATCGTCGACATGGCCTTTGGCGAGTTCGACCAGCAGGGCAGGCAAGGCCAGGAGACCGACGCCTACCAGTACGCTCCGAGGAGGGGTCGGCCGCGGCCAGTTTGCTCTTCGGACAAAGGCTAGTGGTTGCGGCGAGGATGGCGAAGAGCGCCAGGACGCTTGCCTGATCCAACAGGGGCGAGGAATTGGTTTGCGATGCTGTTGCAGGCAGGAGATCGGAACGGAGAGATGCGGCGGCCCAGAGCAGGCACAGCAACAGCAACGCGCCGGTTGGCGCGGCGATTGATTCCCAGAGAGCGCAAGTCGTGTCCTCTCTCTTCGATCAGAACACAGCGTCGCGTGAGAACGCCTCCTGGAGGCGCGGGAAGCGGCCCTAAGTTACAATGGGGATTGGGCCAAGGCCGAATTTTTCACATAGAGCAAGGAGTTTCAAGTTTATGGCGATTCCCGCCACCCAAATGCGTCCGGGCATGATCATCAAGCACAACGACATTCTCCATCTGGTGTTCAAGGTGGAACATCGTACCCCGGGCAACCTGCGCGCCTTTATCCAGGCAAAACTTCGCAATCTCAAGTCCGGCGCGATGTTCGAGCACCGGTTCCGTTCCGGCGACGCTATCGAGAAGGTCGTGGTGGATGAGATTTCAATGGAGTTTCTCTATGCGGATGGCGACGATTACTACTTCATGAATCCAGTGGACTATGAGCAGACCGTGCTGAAGGGCTCGACGCTTGGCGATGCGGTGGAATACCTGACGCCGAACCTGCAGATCAAGGTCAGCTACCACGATGGGCAGGCAGTGGGTATTGAACTGCCTTCGTTTGTGGAACTCACGGTGGTGGAGACCGAGCCGGGATTGAAGTCGGCGACGGCATCTTCGGTTACCAAGCCGGCCAAGACGGAGACCGGCCTGGTTGTGCAGGTGCCGCCTTTTATCAATGAGGGCGAGAAGATCCGCGTGGATACGAGCGAAGGCGCTTACATGAGCCGCGCCTGAGGTCGTATTCGAACGCAAATGTGAAAGCGCCGGGACTGCGAGTCCCGGCGGCTTTTATTTTGGAACGCCCTCTACGACGAAGGGGGCTCTGAAAGCGTATCAAGAAGCGCGGACAGGCGACCGGCGTCGAGAACTGCGGTTTCTGTGCTGCGCTTAGCTGCGACGAGTGCTCATCCAGCCGATCAGGCTGCCGGCGAGAACGCCGGCGGCAAATACGACGGCAACGGCCTGGAGCGGCTTCTGCTTGACTGTGTACCGTGCGTCGTGAATGACGTCTTCGGCGGCATTGCGGCCTTGCTTGATTGCCCTGACTGCAGTCTCAACACCCTCTTCGACTGCCTCGGTTACGACTGATTTGAGCCGGGAGACTTCGCGGAGAACGTCTTCAATTGTAGGCTGCTTATCCAATATGCCAGATGTCATATGAATTCTGTCCTCTTCTTTCTATAGAATAGATACCGCGATTTTTACTTGCGCGCGGCAATACGACTTAAGTTATGTGATGTGCACGGACCTGCGACTGTTGCACGGGTGACCTGAGATTTAAGCCAAGGCGACGGGAAACTGATTTTGTATGTGCTGAGCCGGCGATTGATCGAGTGGAAAGAATTTGCAAAGAAAAATTTTCTTGCATGCTCACCCCTGCGTTATGTTACAGTCTGTAACACTATGGCGAGTAACACTCACGACCCAGCGGAACTCGGGGAACTGGAACGCGAAATTCTTTCGATTGTGTGGCGGCTTGGCTCGGTAACGGCCGAACAGGCGCGCGAAGAACTGGACCGCACGTTAAAAGACTCAACGGTGCGGACGGTGCTGCGGCGGCTGGAGGAAAAGGGCTACCTCGCGCACTCTCTCGATGACCGTACCTTTATCTATCGGCCGGCTCAATCGCGGCAAAAGGTGGCGGGGCGAGCCGTGAAGCGCATCGTGGACTGGTTCTGCGAAGGATCGGTGGAGGCGCTGCTGGTGGGCATGGTGGATTCGCAGGTGCTGGATCGCGCCGAACTGCAACGGCTGGCGACGCGGATTGCCGAAGCACAAAAACAGGCGGGAAAGTCGATTGCTGCGGATGAGAACAAACAGGGGGCGAAGCGATGAACTCCTCACTTCTGGTGGAAGCTGCCGTTCGTTCCGTATTTCTTGCGCTGGCGGTTTGGATGGGGCTTGGAGTGTTGAAGGTGCGCAATGTGCTGGCGCAGAAGGCAGCATGGGGACTGGTGCTGGCGGGCGCAGTGGCGATGCCGCTGGTGCTGCCGATGGCGTCGCATTGGAGTGTCTTGCCGGCTAACGTGCGGGTCGTGCTTCCGGCCGATCCTGCAGACACTTCTTGAGGAATTGCAGGCCAGGATTCAAGCCAAGACTCCGCCCGAGCAGAAGCCAGGCGGCGCAGCCGGCCACGCCGAGCGAAGGCGCATCGATGGTCGAGGAGCAGGCGCGGTCCGTCGGTCAATGGGGCAGTCGGGAAACAGCGATGCCGCACGCCGAACCAGAATCCTCCGATGCGGATCGCGTCGAGTATGTGCAGCCTCAGCCGGTGGCGCAGACCGAGTCTCTGCGCGCCGCGCGCAGTGGCGCCGGCGCGCGCGGCGCTACTCTCTTTCGAAGATCATTCTTCTGCTTTATCTTGCTGTGGCGGGCGTGTTTCTTATTCGCCTCGCCTGGGGGTTGATTGCGGCGCTTGCGACTGTGGCGCAGAGCGAAGCCGATCTCCGGCGCGTTGCTGACTGCTTCAGATGCATCTGTCGACCTGCGCTGCAGCACCGAGGTTTCGTCGCCGGTCACGATTTGCTCGGCAATCGTGCTTCCCGCGGATTATGCCACCTGGGACAGCGAGAAACTGCGCGTGGTGCTGGCGCATGAGCGTTCACACATCCGGCAGAAGGATTTTTATCTGCAGCTGCTGGCGGGAGTCTACGCCGCCGTGGTGTGGTTCAGCCCGCTGGGCTGGTGGCTCAAACACAAACTTTCTGATCTGGCTGAGGCGATCAGCGACCGGGCGGGGCTGGAAGAAGCCGCCGATCGCGCATCGTACGCACAGATTCTGCTTGAATTCGCGGCCGCACCGCGCCCAACCCTGATAGGAGTCGCCATGGCCCGCAATGGATCGCTCTCGCGCCGCATCGAGCGGCTGTTGAATGACGTATCGTTCCGCCAGGCGTTTGCGGGATCGAGCCGCGCGCTGGCAGCGGTGCTGGTGGTTCCGGTAGTGCTGTTTGCCGCCACGGCGCTGGTACGCGTTCAGGCCGCTGGACAGCAGACACCGCCGGAGCCACCTGCTCCTGCTGCGGCGCCACAAGCCGGAGTGCCTGCTCCTCCGGCTCCTCCGGCGGCTGTTGCGCCCGCGGCCCCGGCGAGCGGCGTATCGCAGCCCGAGCAGATCACGGGTGAGGTTGCGCCGGCTGCTCCTCAAGATCCAGCTGTACCGTCCGCCCCGGCAGGGGCGCCCGCACCGGCTGCTGCGCCCCAAGCTGCGCCAGGCTCGACGCCGCCGGCGCCTGCTGTGGCTCCGCGCGCAACGGTTGATGGGCCGGCGGTTTTGACGATCGCGCCGCCCGAGCCGGCTGCGAAGACGATGACGCTGATTGCGCCGAAGGCACCTCACGCGCCGGGAGCCGCCGTGTTGTTGATCAATCCGCCGAACGCTGCCCGTATGAAGTTGATGATCCAGGCACGCGCCACTCTTGCCAACAGGGAGCTGATCCTCGCTTCTCCGGGGGCGCCGAGAATGGCGATCCTTGCTCCGCGCGCGGGCATTGGCGAAGGACGCGGATTTGGCCTGAGCCAGAGCACCACGACTGAAAACGGGACCGCGAGCTACAGCGAGAACGGGAAGCACTCGGGATACCACTACTCCTATTCGTCGGACGGCGAGTCGTACGCGGTGGTGCGCGGCGATGACACGAGTCACATCTCGTTTTCGGGCAACTGGATGGAAGGGCGGCGCGAGGAGATCGAAAAAGTGCGCAAGCAGGCGCATGGAGATTTCCTGTGGTTCACGCGGGACGGCAAAGACTATTTCGTGGATGATCCGACGACGCTGTCGCAGATCGAAGCGATGTACAAGCCGATGGAGGAACTGGGCAAGCAGCAGGAGGAACTCGGCAGACAGCAGGAAGCTCTGGGCAAACAGCAGGAGGCGCTGGGCGAGCAGCAGGAGAAGGCCAGCGTGCCGACTCCCGACATGAGCAAGGAGATCGCGGAGATTGACGAGGCGATGGCCAAGCTGAAAGCGAACCAGGGCAAGGCGATGAATGAGGAGCAGTTCGCGGAACTTCAGTCCAAGCTGGGTGACCTGCAGGGGAAACTCGGCGCAATCCAGGGGCAGATCGGAGCAAAACAGGGTGAGTTCGGCGAGCAGATGGGAAAACTCGGCGCCATGCAGGGCGAGCTGGGAGCGAAGCAGGGACGACTAGGGGCAGAGCAGGGGCGGATAGGTCAAGAGGCCGACCGAAAGATAAAGTCGATCATCGACGAGAGCATGAAGAACGGGAAGGCGCACCCGGTACAGTAAGCGAGAATTTCGTTGGGCGGGATTGGCAATCAAGGAGATAGAATCCCGCCCATCATGATCAACGGCGTTCATCTTCTCCTTTACAGTCGCGATCCGGAAGCGGATCGCGTTTTTTTTCGTGACGTGCTCGGCTTCGAGTCTGTGGATGCCGGCGGAGGGTGGCTGATCTTTGCGCTGCCGCCGGCAGAACTCGCTACTCATCCCGGCGACGGCAAGTTTGTGGAGCGGCATGCCGATCACGAACTCTCGGGCGGCGTGGTTTACCTGATGTGCGATGACCTGCGCGCGACGATGGAAAGCCTGCAAGGGAAGGGCGCGGAAACCACGGAGATTGTTGAGGCCCGATGGGGCATCACGACAACGATTCGGCTGCCGGGCGGCGGAGGACTGGGTCTTTACCAGCCGAAGACATGCTACCGCATTGGGTCTGGGTGGAAAGTAATTTGCTAGAACACGATATCGTTGCGGCAGGCGGCACGTGTAACCTGATGGGGCAATCAGGAGGAAGATTCAAATGTCCCTTTCGCCACGTCTCGAGGTTGCGTCGAGCAGTTTTAAATTGAATTCCAGTTTTCTGAAACAATCCGTGGATGGGTTGAGCTTTGAGGATTGGTGTCAGCGCCCCAACGATCACACCAACAACCTTTGCTGGCTTGTGGGCCACCTTGTGTGGTCGCGCACCATGATTCTGGCGCGGCTGGGACATAAATGGACGCTGCCGTGGATACCATGTATGCGCGCGGAACGAAGTGTGTCGATTCGCCGGAGGCTCCGACGGCGGAGGCGCTGATGGAGGCCTGGAATGAGACATGCGGGAGGCTCGAACGCGGCTTTGGAGCGGCTTCAGAAGAATTGCTGGATACTCCGGCGCCGCAAGCCGGGACCACCGAGCGCGGACGGAAAGCTGAGCGGGACGGTCAATTTCATGGCGCTTCACGAAACTTATCATGTGGGGCAGGTGGCGTACGTGCGCTCGTTTCTGGGGCATGCGGGGGTGATGGGATGAGAAGAGTTGAGTGGAACCTGGTCGATTTCCCACCCTGTCCGCGAAGCGCGCGGACAGGATGGGGCACCCAGGCAAAAGGCTGACGCAGAACTCCAAAAGCAGATCCTTCGCTTCGCTTACCCCATGATCGCTTTGCGATCATGGGGCCCCAAGCTGCTCCGCTCAGGATGACATCGTCTTCAAAATTCCGGCTGTTACGGACCGAACATGTGCAACCGATTGGTTGCACATGTTATTGGAGCTGGACGAGTTTGGTTTCGAGCAGGGCTTCGATCGTCATGAGAGCGTCGAGGACTGCGCCGGAGACCGGGGCATCGACCTGCACGACTGCGAGAGCCTTTACCGGCTTGGTTCCCGCTGCGTTCGCGGCCGAGGGCGAAGTTGGCGATGTTGACACCCTGCTCGCCGAGGATGGTTCCGATCTTGCCGATCACGCCGGGAACATCGAGGTTGCGGCAGACGAGGAGATTGCCTTCGAGCGGCGCTTCGATGTCGATGCCGTCGAATTCAAGCAAGCGCGGCTGCTCGCCGTGAATCACGGTTGCGGTGGCATGGCTGCGGCCGGCGGCCGTGTGCAATCCGATGGTGAGCAGCGTGGCCGCGCCGCCGCGATGGCTTTCTTCCTTTTCTTCGTGAACGCGAATGCCGCGCTCCTGGGCGACGGCAGCGGCATTGATGCGGTTCACATTTTCCGAGCCTTGCAGCAGGCCTTCAATGGCGGCGTTGCGGACGAGATCGGTTTTGGCGTCGGCAAGCGCGCCGCCGTAGGTGAGATCGATGGCTTCAATGCCGCCTTTGCCGGCCTGCGCGAGGAACGATCCGAGACGACCGGCGAGGTCGATGTAGGGAGCTAGCTGCACGTACTCTTCGTGGCTGAGCGAGGGCAGGTTGACGGCATTCTGCACGACGCCGAGCTTGAGATATTCGCGCACCTGCATGGCGATCTGGATGCCGACGGCCTCCTGCGCTTCGGCGGTCGAACCGGCAATGTGCGGGGTGAGGATAACGTTGTCGAACGCGGCGTAGGGCGAATCTTTCGGGGGCTCGACGGTGAAGACGTCGAGCGCTGCTCCGGCGACGTGGCCGGACTTGAGCGCGGCGACGAGCGCCGCTTCGTCGACCAGTTCGCCGCGCGCGCAGTTGATGATGCGCACGCCCTTCTTCATCAGGGCCAGAGATTTCGCGTTGATGACGCCGGCGGTCTGCGGGGTGAGGCCGACGTGGAGCGTGATGTAGTCGGAGCCGGCGATGACTTCGTCGAGGGCGACAAGGCGGATGCCGTTTTCGCGCGCAACGGCGGCGGAGACGAAGGGATCGCTGCCGATGATTTCGAGACCGAAGCCGCGGGCGCGGCGTGCGACTTCAAGTCCGACGCGACCAAGGCCGACGATGCCCAGGGTTTTGCCGCGAAGTTCGGCGCCCTGCAGAGCTCTTCTTCTCCCACTTGCCGGCGTGCATGGTGGTGTTGGCGGTGGGGAGCTTGCGGGCGAGCGCGAGCATGAGGCCGATGGTGAGCTCGGCGACGGCGACGGCGTTGGCTCCCGGGGTATTCATGACGACGATGCCGCGGCGCGTGGCGGCTTCGGCATCGATGTTGTCTACGCCTACGCCGGCGCGGCCGATGACGCGGAGTTTCGGTGCATGCTCCATGAGTGCGTCGTCGACCTGGACGGCGCTGCGGACGACGAGGGCGTCGGCGTCGGCGAGGGCGGCTGGGAGGCCGTTGGGGAGCTGGGCAACATGGTCATGGGTGAGGACTTCCCAGCCCGGTTCGGCTGCGAATACGGCGAGGGTTGCGGGGGATACTTTTTCCGCCAGAACGATCTTCATCTTGTCTCCCTTGGCCGCTGAGGCGGACCCGGTCTCAAATTCTTCGAAACGGATGTTGTGCTTTTCGCAGAGCAGGTCGAACATGCGCACCACGGCGGCGTGGGGCTTGCCCTCGCCGCGCTCGTACTTGGTGATGGAGTTTGGATGCACGCCAAGCAGCTCGGCCATCTGGTAGGAGTAGAGGTCGAGCTGCTTGCGCGCGATGAGAAGTTTTTCGCCGAAACTGAAAGTTCTGGCATTGTTGAATCCTTGCGTGGCGTGAAGCGGGGTTAGCGCCGTTCCGGCGTTAGCGGAGTTAGAGCTTGAAGAGCCGGTCGCATCTGCTAGCTCCGCTAACACGCGCGAAGCGCGGCTAACTCCGCTAGCTCCGCTATCCCTTCGTTGCTTCCGCGTAGACTTTCTGCGCTGCCGCTACGGCCTGGCCGTATTCAACTTTGAGGCCCAGGGTGTCTTTGGCGATGTGCTCCATGGCGCCGAGGAAGGCGACGGTGTCGAGGTAGTCGAAGAAGCCAAGGTGGGCGACGCGGAAGATCTTGCCTTGCATCTCGCCCTGGCCATTGGCGGTGACGAGCGCGAACTTCGTCTTGAGCGCCTTGACCACTGCGCCGGAGTCCATGCCTTCAGGAACGGCGACGGCGGTGGCGGCTGCGGCCGGGGCTGTTGGCGCGAAGAGCGTGAAGCCGAGAGCGACCAATCCTGCGCGGGTTGCGGCGGCGTTGACCTGCGCGTTATCGATCAGCGCGATGCGGCCTTTCTCCAGATCGCCTCCAGCCTGTCCGGCGATGTAATCGAGCGCGGCGCCGAGGCCGGCGACGAGAGCAACGGCCGGGGTGTAGGCGCTTTCACCCTTGACGGCGTTTTTGCGTTCCTTGCGGAGGTCGAAGTAGTAGCGCGGGTTTTTGGACTTCTCCATTGCGGCCCAGGCCTTCTCGCTGACGCTGAGGTAGGCGAGGCCGGGCGGAATCATGACGGCTTTCTGCGAGCCGCCGATGAGGATGTCGATGCCCCAGCCGTCTACGTCGAAATGGGTGGTGCCGAGGCCGGTAATGCCGTCGACGACGAATATTGCTTCGGGTGCGACCTCGTGGATCAGCTTCGCAATCGCTTCAACGTCGTGACGGACGGCGGTGGAGGTTTCGGTGGCCTGGATGTAAACAGCGCGGTGTTCGGGCTTGAGGGCTGCGCGAATGTCGGCGAGGTCGAAGGTCTGGCCGTAGGGGGCGGTAACCACGTCCGGTTCGCAGCCGAAGGCTTTGGCGAGGCCGGTCCAGCGCTCGCCGAATTTGCCGGCGGTAAGGACGAGAACGCGATCGCCGGGCGAGGTGAGATTGGAGACTGAGGCCTCCATGGCGCCGGTGCCGGAGCTGGAGAGCAGCAGGACGTCGTTCTTGGTGCCGACAAAGACTTTGAGCTGGGCGAGCACCTTCTGGAAGAGGGCGCGGAACTCGGGAGTGCGGTGGTGCATGTCGGCGGCGGCCATGGCGAACTGAGCGGCAGGCAGCAGCGGGGTCGGGCCTGGGGTATAAAGACGAGTCTTATGAATCATGGACTTAGCCTCCGAAAGGGTTATGAAGCACATACTCGCTGCCTGGAGGAACGGTGGGTATGCGACGAAATCACAGAATACACATATTTGTGAATTATGTGAAATGGAGGATGTGCAAAACGGAGGTATTTTTAGGCAGACGAAGTGCTGGAAGCAAATGCGTGCGGACGAATGAGCTGCCGCCCAGACTCCAGTACACGTCGGGGCCCGATGATGGCGCCGCTTTCAAGACGGCTTAGAGGTGCCCGCCGTGGGCTTTGAGTATGGCTATGGCTTTTTCGTTGGAACTGGTTTCGCCGTAATACGAACGGTAGGCGTTTTGGGCATAGTACAGGGGTGTGTGGCCGGCCGCCGTCCTTCGCATTGGGGTTTGCGCCGTAGTCCAGCAGCATCTCCAGAATTTGGGTTTTCCCGTGCACGACGGCCCAGATAATCCGGCGGTTCACTATCCGGGTCAGCTCCGTTGGCGAGCAGGAGTTCCACATCGTAGGGAAGGTCTGCGCTCAATGGCGCGCTGCAGCGGAGTGTCCTGTGCGGGTCTGATACGTTTGGATCGGCGCCATGGGTCAGGAGCAATTCGACCATTTCCTTGTGGTGATAGGAGAGCAAGCGCCAGTGTCAGAGGCGTGTCGCCGTGGGCGTTTTTACTGATACTCGTGGGCCGCGATACATCTGACGCCTCGCGGATCATTTTGTGCATTGACGTCGGCGCCGTTGGCGATCAGCAGAGCCGCAATTGCCGGTCTGGTCGTGAAGAGCGGCGATATGGAGCGGGGTGTTGCCGAGCTTGTCTTTGCTTGAAACGAGGTCAGGATTCTGTTTGAGCAAGGCGACGACTTTTGCTTCGTCGCCTTTGCGTGTTGCGTCATGAATTGGGCCGCATAGCGCGAGGGTGGCCCAGGAAAAGCAGAGCGCCAGTATCGCAGCACTGCGAGCGGTCTGCCGACGCAGTGCGCAGGGATGCCGACCGGGCGTTCATCATTGCGGGTCCTGAGGAGTCTCCGGCGCATCGGTGATGATTTTGTGGGTTGAGCCAAGCCGGTGATAGTCGCTGAACGTCGTGCGATTCAGGATCAAGGGGCGAACAAGAGTTCGATTGTGAACGAGAGCCTGATCCTTGAGATCGCGGAAGCAGGTGCTGACTTCTTCCACACTGAAAGACAGGCTGTGAATCGGGCAGATATAGGTTCGGCCGCCGATGTCCACGGGACCGTACTCAATGACCGAGGCGACATGGGATAGCGGGTCATCAGGCTTCGAATCGGCTTGCAACGTGAGCCGAAGAATTGCGCCTGAAGCGGGATCTATCGCCAGCGAGCCGTGATACGCGGGCTGCGCGTGGAACGCATTGCTGCCATTGCAGGTGTAATTGACCTCATATTTCGAATCTGCTTCGGGAACGGTGTAGCGATAGACGGCAGCCAATCCGGCGGGTTCCTGCTCCCAGTGATGAAAGGCGATCGATCCGGTTGCGATGCCGAGTAGAACGACGGCCGGCGCGGGGCCAAATTCGCCCCAACTCTCCAGCCCCATTGTGGGCAGCGTCTGCGTGGAGCGCTGCGTTTTCATGGGATCGATGACCTCTTTGCCGTTGCGAAACGTGATCTCTCGAGTGAACGCGCCTCGCGGGAACAGGCCAATGTGCACCGGCTTGCCCGTCTGATTCACCTCTGGGGAGATTCCGGCGAATCGCTCGGTGGTGCGAGTGGCGAAGAAATTGGGCAGATGGGTCAACGTCTGGTAAACACATGCGCGTGCCGCATCGAGCATGTGTTGCTGCTGGTTCGCATCGGGTGCGGGCTGATGCGGCAATTCATTGGCCGGTGGATCCATGAGGGCAGAACGATCTGCCAATAACTGCAATTCTCGCTGCGTCCGCGGTCCGAAGGTGTGCTGCTTCAGAATGCTGTCAAGCGTGGCGGAGGTCAGACGCTCGGAAAGCTGTATATTGTCGATTTTTGTTGCAAGGGTGGCGTCCTGCAGGATGGCAACGGGTACCTCGCTGTGGTCGGAACCTGATGGTGCGGGAGCGGCCAGTTCTTGCTCGAGCTGCACGATGGTGATGGATTGGGCAGATGAGTCTGCCCAGGAGGTCAGGGCGAAAAGAGCAAGCAGAAGCAACGTATGCCACTTCAAATTGCCACTCCGCAATGCGCTCACGTTTCTCATTTCTGCGGGCTCCCAAGATGAGCCCCTCCAATTGAATCTGACGGAACGCCGGGGCTGACGGTTCTTCGCTGCGGGTCAGGGCTGCGAAAACTTCGCCCAAACCATACCACATTTGAAAGACTTGTTTCAGTGTCGATCACTCTTGCTGATGGCACTTCGCCTGCAGAAGAAGAAATGGCCTCCAACGCATTGTGGAGGCCACGGCTGAAGCAAGAGCAATAGTAGTTGAGTTAGCGTCGTCCGCCACCACCACCGTGGAAGGCGCCTCCGCCGTGGAAGCCTTCGAACCCGCCGCTGTTGTGGAAGCTTTCGAAGTGGCCGGGATTTCCGCGGACGGCGCCGCCAACGTAGCCATGCCCGTAACGGTGGTGATAGCCGCCGTAGAATCCGCCCCAGTAGGGATAACCACCCCAGCCGAAAGGATAGAAGCCCCATCCGAAGGGACTGGCAAAGGGGCCGAATCCCATATAGGCGTAGTCAAACCCCCACGGATCCCAGTACCAGCCGGGACCGGAATAAGGACCGCCGTACTCGGCCGCCATCTGGTTGTTGGCTTCGGCCATGTACTGCGAGCGCAGGCTGTTCCAGTTGTAGAGTTCGTCCCTGGCAGCGTTCTCATTGAAATCCGACGGCTTTTCTTTCCGGAGCGCGGGTCCTTCATTCAAGGCCAGTTCGTGATGACCCTTGATTTCGCGCCACTTGTTATCGCCCACCTGGACATGCGCTTCACCTTCGAAGACCATAATCTCAGGTTTGTTGGCGTCAAATTCGTAGTACCCGCGCTTGTTGAGGCGCGTGATCACGCCGGCGTCGATTACCTGCAGATCATTCTGGTCATGGATTTCATCGACCTCAACGGCGGCGCGGCCTTTGTCGAGTTGCACCTGCGTCATTGCGAGGTCCGGCGAAATCATTTTTACTGCACTGTTGTCGTCGAGGCGCAGAAACACTCCCGGTGTGAGCAGAACTTCAGCTTTCCCGTTGCCGGTAGAAATCTCCTCGCCGGGAGCGAGGCTTGCGTTTCCAACGTCCTTGGAATTGAGTTGTGATCCGTTAAGATAAACAGTTCCTTCCACGTAGTTCAACGTGCCCGGAACTGCCTGCCTTGTTTGATCCTGCTGTTGCCCTACGGCAAATATTGGCGACCCCATGAGCGCCAAACCGAGCAGAGCAAGCATCGTCATTGATCGGCTTTTCATTTCTTTATCTCCACTCCTATAAATGCGAAATCGGTGCCAAAGTTCCACGGGCGCGGCATCATCGATTCGGTGAAATCAAAGCGAAAATCGGGCAGATCTGGAACCTTTTCGCGCCAGATTCATCGTGTGAGGAGGAAGTCGCGACACATCGTTAACCGATCGTTGGGCCAGGATTGGCGCCGAAGTCTCAGGCACTGGGGGAGCGTTCCATTAGAATCGATATTTTGGGAAGGAAGTCATGATCGATCCAGGCGCACTTGCAGCAGTGATCACCAAGCAAACCGTTGTTGCCATGAAGGAGCGCGATGCCGAGCGCACCGGCACTCTGCGCCTCATCAAGGCGGCGCTGATGAACAAGGCGCTCGAGAAAAATGCCGTACTTACGCCCGCTGACGAGCAGCAGACGCTCACCATGATGATCAAGCAGCGCCGCGACTCCATCGAGCAGTTCACGAAGGGCAACCGTCCGGAACTGGCGGCCAAGGAAGCTGCCGAGATTGTGGTGATCGAGGAGTTTTTGCCCAAAGCCCTTGATGAAGCGGGCTTGCGCGCGATGGTGGCGGAAGTTGTGGCAGAGCACGCGAACGCTACGGGCCGTCCGGCGACGCCCAAGGACATGGGACCGGTGATCAAAGCCGTCCAGGCACGGTTGCAGCAGGCAGGCGTACGAGCCGAGGGCCGCATTGTGAGCGAGATGGTGAAGCAGGCGCTCGCCGGGTAGCGAGCCGTCGGAGCCTATTGCACGCGGAAATCGTCGAGCTTGAACTTCTCCTGGTTCGCAGGAGGCTTGACGATCTTCGGCCGGAAGACGAGCCACACCAGAAGTCCGAACGGGAAAAACCCGATCACCATCAACGTGACCAGCCATGGCGATTTGCCGCGGCGTATGGCATCTTTCGCGCACATGCGAACGGTGGCGATGAACGCCGCGAGGATGCAAAGAATGAGCACGAGATCGACAGCTCTCGACAAGTCAATCGCACTCATGATGCCCACCTGCAAGTGAGATTACAGGCAACCCGATCTGTGCGTCCAGGGACCACTGTCCTTGTATCTCCTTGCACTAACGGTGAGCCTCGCCTCTTCATTAAGCGGCGCCAAGATGCTTCACATCAGGCTTAGCCACGAAGTTCTCGTGGATGCTCTTCATGAAGTTCATGGTGCAGTTCATCCACTTTTTCCCTGGCCTTTTCGAGGGCGCGCTTTCCAGCGGGCGTGATTCTATAGATCCTGCGCTGTCGGCCTTGAACACGATCAAACGACGACCGGAGCAGGCCGGCTCTCTCCAGGCCGTGCAGAAGCGGATAAAGCGTGCCCGGCCCGATCCGGTAGCCATGATGTTCCAGTTCGTTCATCATCGCAAGGCCAAAGATGGGCTCGTGCGCCGCATGGAGCAGTACATGGATGCGGATCAACCCGTCAAAGAGCTCCCGTTTCTGATCGGCCACGTGAACAATATACCTCCGCGCATTGCCACGGTCTTGACTATTATCGAAACCCGATATAACTTCGGCTGCAGATGGCTGCTCGAATTCTTCCCCAACCTCGACAAAGATCGCTGAAGAAGTCCTGCCGATGCCGGTGGATGGCTGTGTTGTTATTGCTTGCCGGATTGAGCGGATTAAAGCTTTCAGCACAGGGTCCGCCGTTCCAGGTAGACGATCCGGTGCCCGTGGATTTCAAGCACTACGAGTTCTATATCTTTGGATCGACTGACGGGACCCCGGCGGAAACGGACTATAGCGGTCCAGCATTCGAATTCAACTGGGGCGCGGTGCCGCGCGTACAACTACACGCAATCTTGCCGTGGGGCGGGATCAATCCGGCGAACAAAGCGCTCTATTATCCGGCTGGAACGGGGCCAAGCGCCAAGGGTCTGACGGATATGGAACTCGGCGTGAAACTGGCGATCATCAAGGAGACAAAGACGATTCCGCAGATCGGCACATTCACGATGTTCGAAATGCCGACGGGCAATTACGACAAAGGGCTGGGAGTAGGCAAGGTCTGGTACCGATTGCCGCTATGGCTGCAGAAGAACGAGGGCAAATGGCTGTTTGACGGAGGCGCGGGAGAGACAGTGGTGCCGCAGACGGGATATCACGATTTCCCATATGGCGGGTTTCTGCTGAAACGCGAGATGAACAAGAAGCTGGAACTGGCGGCGGAGGTATTTTCGCATGGCGGCGAGGGAGTTGCTACGCCGCAGACGCAGTCCTCGACGATGCTTGACGCCGGTGGCTACTGGCACCTGAAGGGCGAGGAGACGATGCAATTTCTCTTCGCGTATGGCCATTCCATTGCGGGTCAAACGGAGAACTACGCCTATCTCGGCCTCTACTGGACGTGGGGCAAGGACGATAAGAAGCCAGACGAAGGACAAGGACTCCGACGAGAAGAAGACATCGCTGTTGAAGGATGCGATGTTCTCAGGGCATTCGCTCAAGAACGGATTCTGATTCGGCCGGAGCGGTGAATTGCCTCGACGAAAGGAGCGACGCCATGGAGATGACGACGCGCGGGTTCTGGACGATGGTGCACGGCATGGGGTTCGGCGCGCTTTATCTGCTTGCGTGTTCGTTTGCAATTGTCGAGTTATACCGGCGCTACAAGCCGCGGTCGTTGCAGCCAATCTCTGAGGAGGATGAGAAGTTTCTCGGCGCTTGGCTGGTGGTGATGGCGGCGGTTGCGTGGATCACTGTACTGACGGGTGCATACGTAATCTATCCCTGGTATCGCGCGGTACCTCCTGCTGGCGCGGCGTTGACGTGGATTTCCGCAGGCGCTGTTGAAGGCGAATCCCAACACGATCGGCTGGCATGCGATCGGCATGGAGTGGAAAGAGCATATCGCCTGGTTTGCTACCCATTTCGATGACGATGGCCGCGGCAGTTTTTCTGCACTATGGAAGATGTTTCAGCAATTATCCGCAACTGCGTGCCGCAGTGCTCGTTTTTGTCATTGTGTCGTTCGCGAGCGCAGGGATTGCCGGATTCTTTGGCGCTGAATTGAACAAGCATGCTCCTGTTGAGGGTGGAGGGACGATCAAGCTGATGCGCGGAGGGCAATGATGGTGGGCAACGATCAGGTGAGCGGCGTTTCTGCGAGGATGATGCCGAATGGCCCCGGTGCAGCAGCGGTGCTTGCAGCTTCGATCGGTTGCTTCGCGATTGGAGTTGTCTCTGTCGCTGCCGACAAACTGCCGGCGCTCGCGGGGATGCTGAATATTTACAGGCCGACCGGGCCGCTGTCGGGTGTTTCAACGGCGTCGATCGTCGTGTGGCTCGCATCGTGGGCGATCCTTCATTACGTCTGGCAGCAGCGTAACGTGAATCTGGGGCGGACGAACGGAATTGCTTTTCTTCTGCTCTCGTGCGGCGCTCTCCTCACGTTTCCGCCGATCGGAGATCTGTTTTAACGCCAGAAAGAAAACGCCGGAACCTGCGCCGATGTTGCGGCTCGGGTTCCGGCGAGTTAAGGGGTACAGGTTCCGTTCAATCCAGATCGTCGACGTAGTGGCCCACGAGGACCGTGTTGCCATTCACCGGATTCTTGAGCAGCAGGCCGACTACGCGCACGTTGGTTGCCGCAGAGACATCGGAAAGTTGCGCGAGCCCATCGCGGAACTGGCAATTGTCGGCGATGTAGACGGTAACGGTTTGCGGAATCAGCAGGCCCGCGAATCCGTTGACCTGCATCTGGAACGAGTCGTTGCCGGTATTGACGCTACCCGGTACGACGGTTCCATTGAATCCCCAGTGCCGCAGGGTTACGCGCTTTACGGTGACGCCGCCGGCATTGGTTGCGCCGCTGGCCGGTCCGCCGACGGCGATGTGCTGTCCGGGAAGCAGGCCGCTCTGGTTGAAGAGGAACTGAGCAAGAGGTCCGTGCATCCAGTAGATCGAGTACTTCTCTGTTCCGTTGAGATCGACGGTCGCAAGCTGGCCGAGCGTGAGGCCGGTGGTTGTGGGCAGCAGGCCGCGCACGTAGAGGTCGAAGCTCGATGCCGGCCCGGATGACGGATTGACGTAGGTGACCTGGCCGCTTGCGTAGAAGCCATTCTGGAGAGGACGGCGATTTCGTCAGCATCGATGGTTGCGTCAGCGCGATCAAGGAAGCCGGAGACCTGCACGATGCTGCTCGAGCTCAGGTCGCTGAAGGTGTCGCCTCCGTCCCATTCGGTCTGGCCAGTTACATTGACAGTGAATTGGCGGCCATGCGGACCTTGAATGGTGAATGGCTGCTTGCCGGCGATCGGTGTTGACGACGGCTGCATCAAATTCGTCGATGTAGGCGCCTTGGTCGTTGTTGTTGACGCCGTTGACGGTGAAGGTTGGATTCACGTCGCCGGTGATCTGGCCGCTGTTGACGCCGATCGACTTCCGCAGATCGAAGTCCATGTGCAGGCCAACCGGCGCTCCGGCCTGGGTCACGATCATCGGATTTGAAAGTGTGTACGTGACGGTGGGATTGGTGATGTTTGCCGTCATGGACTGGATGGTCGGCTCGGCAGTGCTGGTGTCGAGGTAGCCAATGGTGCCATTGCTCAGCGTGATGGCAACGGAGGAGTAGGTGCCTACCGGAACATCATTCATGTCGATCAGCGTTTGCAGGCCGTTGAATCGTGCGAAGTCAACCGCGGGCGAGCCACTGGTCAACTGCACGGTATTGCCGTTTGTGTCCGTTGCAGTGATGCTGACCTGTACGTTGAAGGAAATGACGCTGGCCATCGGGGCATCGGTGCCGACGACGAAGGACGAACCCGTAACTGTCTGCGTGTTGTTGTTGGGGGTGGAGGTATTGCAGCTGCTGCCGCAGCCTGCTGCCAGAAGAGTGGCGACCGTCAATACAACAAGAGACGGAAGGGCGAGCCTTCCTGACTTTGAAATAAGCATTCCAGATTCACCGCGCTTTCTGCGAATGCCCGTGGCCTCACGGAGCCTTTCGCGGGTTGGAGCACAGCAGTGTTCGAAGAGTAGGTTGTTGGCTGTGTCCCTGGAATGCGGAACACACGTCGCGGCGGAAGGAAGTTGCGAAATTCTTAAGCTATTTTTAAGGCAGATTACCGTGCGTAACTAAAGTGGATTGAGAGACATTACCCTTTTGGTGGATTTCTTTCGCGAAGGGCTCAACCTGTGCCGCGATTATCCGTCTACCAACTTCCGGCGCTGTTCAAGGAAGCGGCGCACGGACGGGTCTCGCTCGAGACCGATGGCGATCGAATACGCATGGCACGACTTCTCCCGGGCGTTGATGCGTGCAAGCAGATCTGCGCGCGCGGCCCAATAAGGTTGATACTCGACAAGGCGCGGGTCGCGAGCGACACAGTCCAATTGCTTCAAGCGCGCGCTGCGGGCCGTAAAGTTCTGCGATCGCGAGCGAACGATTGACGGCCGCGACGGGAGAGCCGCTGATCGCGAGCAGTGCATCGTAGAGTTCGACAATCGCGGTCCAGTCGGACGTGACCAACGAGGGCGCGCGCGGCGTGCGCTGATTGAATGGCCGCTTCAAGCTGATAACGGCCGACAACATTCATTGTGCCGGCGCGGTGAAGCAGCGATTCGGCTTCGGCGATCATCTGCGAATTCCAGAGTGCCGGGTCCTGCTGCGCGAGCGGAACGTAGTCGCCTTCGCGGTTGCGCCGCGCGGAACGTCGCGCTTCGGCGTGCAGCATCAGCGCCAGAAGGCCAAGGCCCTCCGGTTCGTCGGGCAGCAATGCGACGATGACGCGGCCGAGATAGATCGCCTCTTCCGCAAGGTCGCGGCGGGCAACGTCGGTGCCGGCGGCATCGATCCAGCCCTCGGCGAATGCCGCGTAGATGGCATCAAGCACAGTGTCGAGGCGGATCGGAAGTTCGCTGCGCCCCGGTATTTCGAGCGGGATTCCGGCCTGGCGAATCTTGTTCTTGGCGCGCACCAGGCGCTGGCTCATGGTGGCGGGCGAGATGAGAAACGCGGAGGCGATGCGTTCTGCGTCGAGTCCGAGAATGGCTTGCAGCATTAACGGAGCGCGTATGGCGCGATCGATTGCGGGGTGCGCGCAGGCAAACATCAGGCCAAGACGGCGATCAGGGATATCCGCGGAGTCGACGGCGGCTTCCATGGCCTCGGCGGTGTCTTCCAAGTCATCGGATGCTACTTCGCGATGACTGAGATCGATTGGAGTCGAGGAATTTGCGGCGTGCGACGGTCATGAGCCACGCCTCAGGATTTTGCGGGCAGCCGGTGTGGGGCCAATTGGCCAGAGCAGCCGCGAATGCTTCGGAGAGCGCGTCTTCTGCGGCGGCCAGATCGCGCGTGCGCGCGGCCAGGAATGCGACCAGCTTGCCATAACTGCGGCGTGCAACCTGCTCGGCCAGGTCGCGAGGTTGCACGCCGTCTCCGCATCCGCTCATGGTCTACATCGACCAGATGGGCCGCACTTCGATGATGCCGTGCTGCGAGCCGGGGCAGCGCGCAGCCCACGACAGGGCGGCATCAAGATCGGGCGCGTCAATGAGGAAGTAGCCGCCGAGTTGTTCTTTCGAGTCGGCGTAGGGGCCATCGAGCACCTGCGTTTTGCCGTCGGCGGTTCGCACGGTGGTTGCAGTTGCAATCGGCTGCAGGCGGTTTGAACCCACGTAGGCGCCTGCCTGTTTGAGCGCTTCAGTGTAGGCCATGTAAGCGGCCATACCCTGCTGCTGCTGTTCTTTGGTCATGCGCTGAAAGCCTGCTTCTTCGGCGTAGAGAGTTAACAAGTACTGCATGGGAGATTCCTCCGTTGTGATTTTACGGCGGTGGTTGAAAGCGCCGTCACCACGATGACGCGCGAGGTGCCTGGATTTCGACAACGAGGCAAATTTTTCTCTGAAGATTCCGAAAAGGTCTCACGATGCAGGCAGGATAAGGAACGACTTTTTTGAGGAGAAGCTCTACCAGTCTTGGGTCCATGTAAAGGATACTTGTCCGGAATGCCGAGTACGATGATCTTTTTACGGGCATAGCGATTTTCCAAAATACTGCTCGATTCTTCGGCGGTGGACTCGTTTCCATGGCGAAGATGATGTCGGCCCAATCGATCAGTTCTGCTGAAAGCGGCGTTACCGCATCTGGAGCAGTACCGGCGGAGAGCGTCTCGATGCCGGCGCGACTCGAAAACAATGCCTCTGCGGTTGGACTTCGAAAGCGATTTCTGCTGCACACGAAGAGCACGTTCATACCGCGTTGAATCAGAATATCCGCAAGTCGCCGGCCGGGACTGGCGCGAACTTGAGCAGGCCGAGTTCACCGGCAAGACGTTCGAGCCTGGCGCGCGTGGCCGCAGTGGGCGGAACGAGCGGCAGGCGGACCGTGTCCGATGTACGTCCCATTAAACTCAGGACGGTCTTTGACGGGGCCGGGATTGGACTCCCAGAAATTTGCTTCGAAGAGTCGTCCGTAGCGGCGCTCGAGTTCGCGTGCCTCGGCCCATTCATCGTGCAACGCGGCGCCGACCATGCGCGCCATTTCGGCGGGAATCTCGTTGGAGGCTACGCTGATGAGTCCCTGCGCACCTATGCCAATGGCGGCCAGGGCCAGGTTGTCGTCGCCCGAGAAGACCTTGAAGGTCGCCGGAAGGGAGTGAACCAGCTCGGTGATCTGCGGCAGCTTGCCGCTGGCTTCCTTGATGGCCACGATGTTGGAGGCGGCTTCAGCCAGGCGCACGACGGTCTCGGGATCGAGATTGACGCCAGTGCGGCCGGGGACGTTGTAGAGGCACACGGGAATGGGGTCTAACAATTTGGCCAGGGCCAGGAAGTGCTGGAACTGACCTTCCTGTGTGGGCTTGTTGTAATAAGGATTGGCAGAGAGGACGGCGTCAACGCCGGAACCTGGCGGAGCATGGCGGCCTGACGCAGCAGGGTGCGAGTGGAGTTGTGGGTGCAGCCCGCCCATACGGGCACGCGCCCGGATGCGGCGTCGATCACGATGCGAACGGCACGCAGCCATTCCGCTTCATCCAGGGTGGCGGCTTCGCCAGTGGAGCCGCAGGCCACGATGAAGTCGATTCCCGCGTCAATCTGCCAGTTCACCAGCGACCAGAGCGCCGTCTCGTCGATCGATCCGTCCGCCCGGAAAGGCGTGACAATTGCCGTACCACAACCCGTCGTTTCCATCACTGAGAAGTGTATATCGGGCGGAAGCGCGGCGGGATGTGATGGAAAACAGGACAGGGATCAGGATAGGAGAGGGACTAGGGAACTGGATTAAAGCATTACTTGTATTCGGACTCCAAGATCGACATCAGGCAGAGATTGCACCAGCGGTCTTCGCGCCGGGCGGCTTCGCGCATGAGGCCTTCGTATTGGAAGCCGAGGCTCTCGTAAAGGTGTCGCGCGCGGGCGTTGTCTTCATAGACATCGAGAAACAGACTGTGGGCGCCCAGTTCGCGAAAGGCGATGCGCATCAGTTCCTTGAGCATCAGGCGGCCGAGTCCGCGCTCCGGTACCGCAACCACGATGCGCTTGAGTTCGATGGCGCGGGAGTTTTCGTTGATGCCGCGCAGAATGGCATAGGCCTGCACCTCGTTCCACTCCGTCTCGCTGACGAAGTAGCGGGCGTCGCCGCCGGCGAGGGTGGCGCGATGACGATCTTCGTTCCATTGACCCACAAATTCGCGTGCTATGGGCGTGCGTTCGAGGGCAAGGATGGCGGGGATGTCGTCCAGGGTGGCGAGGCGGAGACGCATGGTGGATCAGTCCATTGTAGTGATGCGGGCGGAGCTTCAAGTCCTCGACCTTCGGTTCCCGGTGGCGAGTCAGAGCGTGCCTGGTCCCTGTCGTTGCGAGCGTTGTTTCAGCTGCAGGTGTCGGCTGCCGGGGCCACACGTGACGAAAGGCATGTATCTGCTAGTACCTAGTAGTTCCATCGAGGGCAAGAACCCATATACCATGACCGTTACAGGACCAGAATCCAGCCTGCGCCGTTTCCCGGGGAAGCCCGGACTGTATACGGCACATATAGCTGAATTCAAAGGATCTTGATCTGCGAAGGCTGAAAGCGATTCGCAGGCGTTTGTCACCTCTCTTCCCAGATCCGTTTGCAATGTCGATTGTTTCGATGGGTTTTCATGCCCATTTTGGCAGGAATGGCGTTGCATCATGTCGATTCCAGGGCTGCAGCCGGACCGTAAAAGCAGCGGTATTGGCCATCGACATTGAACGATAAAGAGGATCGAGGATCATGATCGCGAGAGCGGAGATGTCGACCAACGCGCAAAGCCCCCAAGCCGAACAGAGCGCCACAAAGGGCATGTTCGTCGCCCTGATCGGACCAAACGACACGCATCGGAAAATTGTTGCGCGGGCGCTTGCATCGTCCCAGGGACGCAAGGTCCACGAGTTCATTGACTATCCGGGCAATCTGAACGACCTGCCCGGTATGGTCGAGCAGGGCTTTGACTTCGTGCTGGTCGATGTGGACACCGACGAAAGCTATGCGCTGCAGATCATCGAGAAGCTGGCTGAGATCGGGCAACCGGTCATGGCGTACTCAGCGCGGACCGACCAGGAATTGTTGATGAGTTGCATGCGGGCAGGTGCTCGCGATTTTCTTCCGCTGCCGACCGAGAATGCACCGCAAGAAAGCCGTCCCGAAGAGAATCATCCCGAGCAGAGTCGTTTTGCGCCGCCAGCCGTGCCCGCGCCTAAACCGGCCGTTGCCGCCGCTCCTCCTGTCGCTGCACGGCCTGTCGAGCCGAAGCCGGCGCCGGCTCCACCGGTTCCCGCCGCACGTTCCAACGTGAAGCCAATCGTCCCGCAAAACAGGCTCGATCCGGGCGCCGAGACATGGTTTGAGCGAGCCCAGGAAGAGCACAAGACTCCTGCGATTGCCCACAAAGATCCCGTCATTGCGCAGGTAATCGAAGAGATCACGATAGGATCCCGCTCGGAGGGCTTACGGCCGGAGACGGCTGTTGACGAACATGCTCCCTCAGAGTTTGCCGCGTGGGATGCGGCCAATTTGCGACCGGCACCGCCGGCGCCGACGCCCATCAAGCGCGCGGACCCTCGTCCTCGGCCCGCCCTTGTTCCAGAGCGCAGAAAAACTGAAGCTCAGCCTCGCGTATCAAGCCTGGATGCAACCGCGGCGCCTGCGATCGAGCGGCCACCGGTTGCGGTAGAGCTCTTCCGCTCTTCCCAGGTTCATGCAGAGTCTGAACCCGATGAAGCGGCGGAAAAACAGGGCGCGAAGTGGGTCAAGTGGATCTTGATCGCCGCAGGTCCTATGGTGATTGCGCTGGTGCTGCTGGTCGTATTTACGCGGCCCTCAGCTTCAAAACCGGTGGCAACGACGCCCGTCAAGGAGACGAAGCCGGCTCCGGACATCAGCCAGGCAAACCTTATTGTGAATCAGCCGGTGAAGCCTTCCGCAAAGCCGATCGCTGGAACGCCGGTCGCCAAACCGACTGACACTCCAGCAGACGCAACCGCTTCAACCGCATCTGCACCGGTTTCGCCGGATGCGATGGCACAGCAACTTGTGGCGCCGACACGGATCGCCGGCGCGATCAAGAAGACAGCCGCGACGGACGAGGCACCGGCTGCTCCCGCTGCAGTGTCGATGGACGATAACAGCGGGGTTCCGGGTTCGCTGTTTGGAAGCGCGAGCAAGACGAAGGTGACGCCCCACGTGGGCGATTTCGGCGGGTGTTGCCGATGGGATGATTGTGCGCAAGACGGCGCCCGTATATCCCAAGTTCGCCCAGGAAGCACACATCACCGGTACGGTGACGTTGAAGGCGACCATCACCAAGCAGGGTACGATCGAGGGAGTGCAGGTGCTGAGTGGCCCGAAGATCCTTGCCCCTGCGGCGGTTGAGGCAGTGAAGACCTGGAAGTACAAGCCCTACATGCTCGACAACCAGCCGGTATCGGTTGAGACGGACATCAAGATCGTCTTCGGCATCGACGCAAGTAAGCATCGGTTCTGCAAATGAGTCCAGTTCTCCGAAGGCGCTCGATGTGGTCGATGACAACCACGTCAAAGGGCGCCCTTTGCGGATTCGAGCTTGAGACCGGAGCTCCGATCTTACAGCTGATCGAAGATTTCGCGGAACTCCCAGACTCCGGATTTGCTGCAAAGCCATTCGGCGGCGCGGACGGCTCCGATGGCGAAGCCGCGGCGGGAGTGGGCATCGTGGCGCAGCTCGATAATGTCGTAATCGCTTTTTGCGGTCACGATGTGTTCGCCGTTGGCGTCACCGACACGATGCGACTCGATGGGCACGTCGATGCCGGGCTGTTGGGACTGGATGATCTGCTTGAGGGTGATGGCGGTGCCGGAGGGCGCATCGAGCTTAGAGGTATGGTGCGTCTCGCTGATGGCGAATTTGTAGCCTTCGATGTGGGCGAGTTCAGCGGTGAGGCGAAAGAGTTTCTGCACGCCGATGGAGAAGTTGGTTCCGTAAAGCAAGCCGCCACCGCGGCGTTCCGCGATGGCTTTCAGCTCAGGCAAGTGCGCGTACCAGCCGGTGGTGCCTACGACGATGCGGCAACCGAGCGCGAGAATGGCGCGAATGTTTTCGCGGCGGCTTCGGGTGTGGTGAAATCAATGACGACATCGACGCCAGCAAGGTTAGGCGCAGTAAGGGCCGAGGCGTGCTGATTTTCATAGATGTCGAGGGCACGGACGCCGTGGCCGCGTTCTCGCGCGACTTCTGCGACGAGAGAGCCGGTTTTCCCTTTGCCTAAAACTAGAACGAGCATTGCCGCTCCGTAGAAGTGAATTCGACTTCCAGCTTACAGCGTAGGAATGGTCGTGCATCGGATGTCGCTCACTTCTTCACAGTTTCACGGTTTCACAGCCCACCCGGGGGGGAGGGGGTACCCGGTCTGCAGAGGGAACCCAGGATCCGGCTTTCCGGAAGAAGACAGTGGCCAAGCAGAGACGCCGGGAGATTGCATCGATAGATCAAGCCTAGCGCGATGCGCGAAATAATCTGCAAAATCGCCAAAACTTTTTGCGTTTGGATTGAGGTGCTTAGCGGGGGGCGAGGACAGAGGGGACTTGACGGCGCTCGCCGCAGGTATCAAAAACTGTTCGTTGAGACTTCCGCGTTTCTGTCAGTAGTGCTGATACACAAGCAGATCTTTTTGGGCTGAGTTTTCGGGCGCCCAGGATTCCTCGTAGAGAGTTTTGCCGTCGTCACTGACCTTCCAGGTGGTGCGTCGGATGACTCGACCTGCATAGGTGTCTTCGGTCTGGAGTTGGCGTGGGCCGAGGATCTTTACGGAGCGTGAGAATCCGAAGGGCTGGTTGGCGCCGAGGATGGGCGTTGGGGGATTCGTCGACGCGGGAGTCGGAGAATTGACCCCAGTCCTGAGACTCGAAATGAAAAGCGTTGTAGTTGAGGATGAGCACCACAGTTTTCGAGAGCGAGTCGAATGGGTTGGTCGCTTTCCAACGGCCGGAGAACCCGCTCGTACCTGAGTCCCGGGCGTAGACGAGCTGCTTATCCTTCGTTGAGCCGCCGATCTGAATCAACTTGTGGATGGCGGTGAGAGTTTTTCCATCGGCTGAGAGTTCCCAGCGCGTGTTCGTGGAGTCGGGGCCATTGGTCTTTTCTTTCAAAACGATTGTGGTCGGATCGGTCTGAGTGCAGGAGATGAAGCCACCGGTCCGGCGGCGTGGGGTACGGGTTGCCGTCACAGCGAAACGAGTAATCGATTGCTCCATCATCGACGTGGTACATGCCGTCTGGAGACACGGCGACGGTGAAGGTGGGCGCGGCGAAGTGGCTTTTGGACTCGTCGAGGGTCCACTGGCCGTCCCAAGGGGATTGAGTGTGGTGGCAGCCTGCGGAGACGGCGGCGGTGAGGCAAAGAAGGAGCAGGAGTGAGGATTTGACTTTCACTAATCCAGACTCACGATCGAGAATTTTGGATGGATGTGAGTCTACGGTGCGGGCCAGCGGATTGCAACGGATTCCGCTGAGTATCGAGTCCTCAGCGAGGGCATTAAAAACAAAAGCAGATTCTTCGCACCACCCCCAAACTGAAATACGTTTGGGGCCCCGTGCGCTCAGAATGACACAGCCTTTGATGGGTGGCATGCAACCAGAAGGCTATGAAAAGCAAAAGCAGATTCTTCGCTTACCACCCCCAAACTGAAATACGTTTGGGGCCCCGTTCGCTCAGAATGACACCGCCTTTTGATGGGTGGAGTGCAATCCGGAAGGCTCTGAAAAGCAAAAGCAGATTCTTCGCTTACCACCCCCAAACTGAAGTGCGTTATGGGGCCCCGTTCGCTCAGAATGACACTGCCAAAACGAGAAGGATGCAGGCGCCGGAAACTAGGAACTGACGGCGGCTTTGCGGGATTCTACGTCGAAGATGAGAGGGTCGGGCTCTTTGAAGAAGGCGGCGTGGAGAGAGCGGACGGCTTCGTCGGCGTCTTCTTCTTCGATCATGAAGCTCATGTTGATTTCGCTGGCGCCCTGGGAGATCATGCGCACATTGACGTGCTTGATGGCGCTGAAGACCTGAGCGGCCATGCCGCTTTGTCCGCGGATGTCTTCGCCGACCATGCAGACGAGGGCCTTCTTGCCTTCGTATTTCACATCGGCGAGCTGGCTGAGATCGGCGGCGATGAGGGGCAGCTTGTCGTTCGAGTCGACGGTGAGCGAGACGGAGACTTCGCTGGTGGAGACCATGTCGACGGGGCACTGGTGCTTGTCGAAGATGTCGAAGATGGCCTTGAGATAGCCGTGCGTCATGAGCATGCGGCTGGCGACGACGTCGATGATGGATAGCTTCTTTTTGACGGCGATGGATTTGAAGGGGCTGCTGCAGTGGGGCGCGATGGAAATGATGCGCGTGCCTTCGTTGGAGGGATTTTTGCTGTTGAGCACCAGCACCGGGATGTTCTTTCGCACGGCGGGCAGGATGGTAGCCGGGTGCAAAACCTTGGCGCCGAAGTAGGCGAGCTCGGCGGCCTCTTCAAAGCTGATGACCTTGACGCGCAGGGCGTCGGGGCAGACGCGGGGATCGCTGGTCATGATGCCGTCGACGTCGGTCCAGATTTCGATGGCATCGGCGACGAGCGCTCCGCCGAGAAGTGCGGCGGTGAAGTCGGAGCCGCCACGGCCGAGCGTGGTGGTGATGCCTTCTTCGTTGGAGGCGATGAAGCCGCCCATGACCGGGACTTTGCCCTGGTCGAGCAAGGGGCGCAGATGTTCGGTGGCGCGTTTGTCGATGAGGACGTCGAGCGGTGCGGCTTTGCCGAATTGCGAGTCGGTGACGATGACTTCGCGCGCGTCGACGTGGGCTGCAGTGATCCCGCGCTCGATAAAGGCGGCGGCGATGATGCGGCTGGAGAGGCGTTCGCCGTAACTGACAACCAGGTCGGAGATGCGGGGCGTGAGTTCGAGAATGGCGGCGAGACCGCGCAAGATTTCGTCGAGCGAGTCGAATTTCTGCTCGATGAGATTGCAGAGGGCGGAGGCGTCGGCCGGTGTCTTGATGAGGGCGCAGGCGGTGTCGCGATGGCGCGCGCGCAGGCGGGAACTGATGGCGAGGGCGCCGGTGCCGGTCGCCTTTGGCCGCTGCGGCGGCAGCGCGCAGAAGCTGGTCAGTGACCTTGGCCATGGCGCTGACGACGACGACGGTTTGTTTGCCGGCGGAGACGCGGCCCGCGACGATGGCGGCGGTGCGGTTGATGGCGGCCGGGTCTTCCACCGAGGTGCCGCCGAATTTCATCACGACCAGGCTCATGCGTTTCTTGTTCCGACCTCAGGGGCTAAAGCCCCCTATTCTCAGCGAGTTTTTCGGCATGACTGAAGTCATGCCCTGATACAAAGCAAATGCTCGTTCTGTTCGGTACCACTGAAGTCATGCCCTGATGCAAAGCAAATGCTAGTTCTGTTCGGTGCCACTGAAGTCTGCCGTGATACAAAGCAAATGCTAGTTCTGTTCGGTACCACTGAAGTCATGCCCTGATACAAAGCAAATGCTAGTTCTGTTCGGTACCACTGAAGTCCTGCCCTGATACAGAGCAAATGCTAGTTCTGTTCGGTACCACTGAAGGCTTGCCCTGATACAAAGCAAATGCTAGTTCTGTTCGGTACCACTGACGGCTTGCGCCTGCATACCGGCAGCGATTCTCGTCTCTATGCGCGGGTGGCGGTTTCGGCAACGGGTTCGAATTTGCCGAGACTGGCGAGCAGTTCGGCGTTGAGGATGGCGGCGCCGGCGGCTCCGCGAATGGTGTTGTGCGAGAGCACGGTGAATTTCCAGTCGAGCAGACTGCAAGGGCGCAGGCGACCAACGGTGACAGCCATGCCGCGTCCGCGATTGCGATCGAGGCGGGGCTGGGGGCGGTCGGGTTGCGGCGCGAATTCAATAGGCTGCTCGGGGGCCATGGGAAGATGTTGCCAGCTTGAGCGGTTGGAATTCAGACCAGGCGGCGAGAATGTCCTCGTGGGTTGCGGGACGGCCGAGTTTGTTGCCCAGCTTGATGGAGACGCTCTCGGTGTGTCCATCTTCCACTGCGACGCGATTGCAATGTGCGCTGATTTTCGCGGCAAGTGGAGTGACGTGGTTGCCGTCGAGATGGCCGAGCAGCTTGAGCGTCTCGGCTTCCATCTTTTCTTCTTCGCTGCCGATGTAGGGGATGACGTTGCCGAGGATGTCCATCGATGGCACGCCGGGATAGCCCGCGCCGGAGACAGCCTGCATGGTGGTGACGAAGATCTGCTCGATGCCGAAGCGCTCTTCGAGGGGCTTGAGGGCCATGACGAGGCCGATGGTGGAGCAGTTGGGATTGGTGACCATGTAGCCGCCGGATTCGCGGCGCGAGGGCTGCTCCTCGATCAAATGCAGGTGGTCGGCGTTGATCTCGGGGATGACGAGGGGCACGTTGGGCGCCATGCGATAGGCGCTGGAGTTCGAAACGACCGCACAGCCGGCGTTGGCGAATTTCGGTTCCATTTCGCGGGCAATGGCGGCATCGAGCGCGGCGAAGATGATCTTCGGCGCGCCTTCGGGCTCGGCCGGGCGAAACGGTCATGCGCGCGATGCGTTCGGGCAGCGGGGTGTCGAGGCGCCACTTGGCGGCTTCGCCATAGACTTTGCCGCTGGAACGGTCGCTGGCGGCCAGCCAGGTGATCTCAAACCATGGATGGTCTTCGAGGAGTTGAATGAAGCGTTGGCCGACCATTCCGGTCGCGCCCAGGATGCCAATTGGATATTTGTTTTGCATGACTGGTGAACATTTCAGTGTACCTGACTAAGGAAGAGGGAACAGGGATTAGCGAACCGGAATAGGAAACGGGATCAGGGATTAGGAAATCGTGCAGGGCACGGCAATACTGGATCGAATTTCTTAGTCTTTGCAGTTGACGGGCTGAATTACTCCTTCAAAACCAATTACGATGTACCGGTGCCACGTCCTTCCCACGGGTCGGTACTGGAGTTTGGGGGCTCGGGGACTTTCATTCTTAACGCCACGCGTGCGCTCTGCCGCTCTAAGCTGCCATATCCGAAAGCTGAGCTGCTGATCCTACGTAAGTGGATGTCGTTTTCAATCATCTGCGAGAAATGGGGGCTTGGTCCAATGAGCGGCTGGGCCGGGATGAAAATGTCAGTGCGCGCCTGCGATGTGTATGATAGACGACACAGCAGGCCACTAGGTCATTTGTTACCTGCCCAGGGTGTACCGGGTTTCGGATCGGTCCGGAATTCGGCGCTTGACGTTCCTTCGATCAAGCACACACCTGGAAAGGCAGGGTTTTACGAGCGTCCATCTGGTCAATCCCAGCGACAATTCCTTTGGCACGGCTGTCATCACTCCCCGATGGCTGTTTGTTCTCGCAGCGGCAACACCGGCTTCGGCCGGGACCCCCATCCTTGTCGACGAATCGCTCGAACAGATTGTGCCGGAAAGCATTGAAGCCGGGGATATTGTCGGCATCAGCGTGCACACCGGCAACGCCCTGCGCGGGTACCAGGTTGGCCGCATGGCGCGGGCGCGCGGCGCATGGGTGGTGTATGGCGGCATTCACGCCACGCTGTTTCCCGAGGAAGCGCTGGAGCGCGGCGAAGCGCATGCGGTGGTGAAGGGCGATGGCGACATCGCCTGGGGCAAGGCAGTGGCAGATTGCCTGGCCGGCAAGCCGGAAAAGGTCTATGAAGGCGGGCGGATTGAAGGCACGCGAGTTTCTCGCGGCGCGATGGGACCTGATGCGGCCCGATAAATATATGTGGGCCTCGGTGCAGACCATTCGCGGATGCCCGAAGCATTGCTCCTTCTGCAGCGTGTGGCGCACCGACGGACAGAAGCCGCGGCAGCGGTCGTTTCAAAAAGTGATTGACGAGATCGTGAGCCTGCGCCGGCTTGGCTTCCGGTTTATCGCGCTGGCCGACGACAATTTCTATCCCGTGACGCTGACGGATCTGCGCCTGGCGCGGGAGCAGAAGAACTTCGCCAAGGTCGAAGAGCTGACCGGCGATTCGCAATGAGCGATTCCAACTGATGGCGGAGCTGGCGAAGCTGCCGAAGGACATGGTGTTCTTTACCCAGATCACGATGGAAGCGGGCGAAGACGGCGATTATCTGGACGCCATGCGCAAGGCCAATATCAAGGGCGCACTGGTCGGCGTCGAAGCGGTAACGCCGGAGGGGCTCAAGGCGGTCTTCAAGGATTGGAACTACTCCGGCGAGGCGCTGGCAAAGCAGTTGCAGACATTCAAGAAGCATGGCGTCCACGTGCTGGGCTCGTTCATCTTTGGATTGCCGACCGACAAGCCGGCGACCTTTGACGCAACGGTGCGAGATGGCGTTGAAGGCGGGCGTGACGTTTGCGCAGTTCGTGATGATGACGCCATTTCCGGGCACCGTGGATTTTGGCCGCTGGGAAAAGGAACAGTCCACGCATCCCACGCTGGTGGGCGATGTGCCGATCACGCGCTACTGGCTGATTCCCACCGAGGTTCGGCCCAAGATGTTTACGCCGCATCCCTCGATGAGTTCGGATGAGATTCGCGAGCGCACGCAGCGGGTGTGGGACAGGTTCTACAACTGGAGCGCCATCTGGCAGCGGTCGGCCTGCACGCCGAATCTGCGCTCGAGGATTGCGTTTATCTTTCTTTCGAAGCTCTACCGGCAGATGTATGCGGGCACGGGAATCTCGACGGACAGCGCGCGCCGCAAGAAATCGAAGAGCTGGGCGCGATGGACGGCCCGCCAGTGCAAGAAGCTGTTTCAGGCCAAGCCGATGCCGGAGCTGAAATCGCCGGCGTGGCAAATTGCCGCGGCTGGCGCAGGTTCTATCGCGGGGATTGATTTTCCGCGTGTCAGCACGCCGTTCGTTGTGTTGCCGGAAGAGGAGTAGCCGCAACTGATGGCGACTTCAGATGGGCGCGCTTCGAAGGGCAGGAAGAGCGCGAACACCGTGCCGAGCCGGCCGGTGACTGTCGCGAACGCACGGCCAGATGGCCGCGATGCCTGTCGACGATTCCGCGGCTGATCCATAGCCCGATGCCGTTGCCTTTGTTCTCCTTGGTGGTGAAGAAGGGACAAAGATTCTGGACAGCGTGTATGGCGACATGCCGTGGCCGGTATCGGCAACGGTGAGGACAATGCCTTTTCGTCCCGTTCTCCAATCGCATCCATTCCTGGTGCGAATGAGAAGTCGGCCGCCCTTCGGGGCTCATGGCGTCAATGGCATTGCCGATCAGGTTGCTGAGGACCTGCAGCATTTCGCCCTCGAAGCAAGTGACGGGCTGGGTGGCGCGATCGCGCCGTTCGACCCTGACCCGGGCATTCAGCAAGCGTCCCTGGTAAAGCGGAACGGTGGCATCAATCAATTCGGTCCCGGTGACCTGGCGCGGGTTGGTGGACTGGCGGTGAAAGCGCAGTGTCTGATTGGCGATGGCAGAAACGCGGCGAAGCTCGATCTCTGCGCTGGCCAGATGGCTTCTGGCCTCGGGATCGAGCGCGGCATGTTGCGCGAGGTAGATAAGATTGGTCACCGCTGCCAGAGGGTTATTGATTTCGTGGGCGATGGAGCTGGCGAGTCGACCGACGGCATTGAGCTTTTCCGATTGCAACAGAAGCTGTTCGGCGCGCCGGTTTTCAGTCACGTCGATGCCGAGCACGATGACGCCGGTAATGTTGCCGTCGGCATTGCGCCGAGGCTGATACACAAAATCCAGATAACGCAATTCGAGGTCGTGCGATTTTCGGTTCAGCAGTTGGATCGGCATATCGTGGCCGACGAATGGCTCGCCGGTCTGATACACGCGATCGAGTATCTCTATAAATCCCTGTTCTTCCGCTTCCGGAACCGCCTCTTTGACGGTTTTGCCCACCGCGTCGCGATGGCCAATGAGTTCGCGGTAAGGGGGATTCACCAATTCGTACCGGTGCTCGGGTCCGCCGAGTGCGGCGAAAAAGGCAGGAGCCTGTTGGAACAGCTCCGCAAGGCGCTGGCGTTTCGAGTTCCAATTGACGCTTGGCAGACTACGCTCTCGGTGGTTTCAGTGCAGACAACCAGCGTGGCTCTGATGTTTCCGGCCGCGTCGCGCACCGGGCTATATCCGTAAGTCCAGTAAACGTCCTCGAGCTTGCCGTTGCGATTGATGGGCACGAGCTGATTCTCATGCCAGCTGGCCTCACCGCGCGTCATCACCGCGTCGATCTGGGGGCCGATGACGTGCCAGATTTCCTGCCAGCATTCCTGTCCCGGCTGCCCGAGCGCGCGAGGATGTTTGTCTTCGCGGATACTGGGTCGATAAGCGTCGTTATAAAACTGGACGAGGTCATCGCCCCACCACAGAAACATGGGGTGACGCGATGCCAGCATGGTGTTCACGATGGTGAGAAGCGTTTCGGGCCAGGATCGATGGGCCCGACAGACGTGGTGTCCCAAGGGAAGGCCCGGGTTAAATCGGCCATTTCCCCTGATCCGTAGATTTCTCTCAAATTCTTGTCTTCGTCCGACTTAGGAGAGTACGTTCTGATTTGCGCCGCACGTCTGCTCCATCACTGAACCTGAGTCCTGCTTTTCGAAGGAGTTTACTTGATTCTGCGTATCGCATCCAGTCCGGCGATCGCGGCGCCCTGCCAACTTCCTTTGGGCTCAGCCCGGCCGTTTTGGATTGGCGGCAATATCGCCGACGACCGTAGTCCATTCGCGGACATACCAGCGTTTGACGATGCCGCTGGTGACGTAGGGGTCGGCCGCGGCGAATTGCTCGGCGACGGCCGGCGAGTCTCCCTTGAAGAGTAGAACTGCGCCATCGACGGGATTCGCCAGCGCGCCGCCCAGGACGAGTTCGCCGCGCTCAACCGCTTCCCAGCCCATCTTCAGGTGCATATTGCGGAACTCTGCGCGGCGAGTGACGTAGTCGTCGGCTACTTCGTAAAAAAGCAGATAATGCATGGAAGGGTTGTTTCCTTTCTTCAGCGACTAAGCCACGGGTTGCGCTCAGAGAATCTGCCTGAGAACGAGGGACACCGTATGCGTAGTCTGCGCCGCGGCGCACGGTCAGGTGGAGAACGGTTCCGACGGGCCGGGTGAAGGCGGTCTGCATGGAATCGTCGGTTGGCGGCTTGCCGTCGATCTGCGTGATGACATCTTCTTCTTTCAATCCGGCTTTTGCGCCGGGGCTGCCGGGAATAACGGTCTTGATCTTCAGATGGTCGGGAAAATCGTCGAGCAGGAGGCCGGCACGGTTGAAGACATCGGGCTTGCCATAGTTCGCGTTCTTCTCGAGATACATTTTGCCGTGAGGGCCGTCGAAGACGATCGTGAACTGGCGCAGGATATGCAGTCCAATGTTGCCCGCAACGGTGGTGGACGATTCCGCGCCCTGCGTGTCTGTGGAGAGAACGGTGATGGGCCGGATCACTTCGCATTGCCAAGCAGCAACGTGTCTGCGCGAGTATAGAAGCCGTGATCGGGTCCTCCGAATCCTGAGCCGGCGTATCCCTGGATCTTCGCGTGATAGTGCTGGACGAGCTTGTGCTGCTTGACAAAGGGAGCGTACAGCGAGAGGGAATAGAAATCGCCCGTGTCGATCCCGAACAGGCCGTCCATGCCGTCGACGGTGGCCTCGGCCAGAAGAGTGCCATCCTGCGAATGGATCGGGACCGCGTTCCCTTGCCGGTGTATTCAAATCCCTGCTTGCAGTAGAAGGTGATCTCCTCTTTTCGAAATCAATGCGGATGGGCAGATTCTGAAGCAGAAGATCACCGACGAATATGCCCGTCCTGATCCTGCGTAATGAGGAGTATCGACCACAGCGAACAATTGATCGGACATGGTGAGGCCGCCAATGTTGATTGTCGCGACCTTTACCACCTTCGCGGGGACGTTTCCGCCGCCTGCATTGATGGTGGCAGAGCCTTCGAGTTTGAGGCCGAGGCGTTTGGCCAGGCTGGCGGTCATCAGGTTGCCGGAGCCGGTATCGAAGACGGCGTCGAACGGACCCTGACCGTTGATGGTGGCTTTGAGCTCAACGCCGTTTTTCGCGTGTACGGTCACGGCGCGGGCAGCGGCGGCGGCTGGCGTTCGGGCTGGCTGAATTCGGAGCGGGAGCGGATTGCGCTCTCACGGAAAACGGGAGGAGCGCCATCGCTACGAATGCAGCGTGCACTGCCAGAAGTCTGAGAGTACTTGTGTTCAAAGAACGCCTCTGATGCAATCCTAGAAGACTCTGCGAGGTTTGTGCGCGAGCTCAAGATTGTTGCGGATCGGTAAGCAATTGCTGCGAGGGCTCTTCGCCTCTAGACTGGTTACCAGTGAAGTCTGCGAACAGCGCAATCCTCCGACATCGAAGTTCCCATGCGTGCACTGCTCGCCGGTGCGCGCCGCAAACAGCCCGCGCTGCTCGAACTTGCGCGCAAACTGGTCTTCGCCGAGTCGCCGTCGGATAGCAAAGCCGCGGTTGACGCTTGCGGTGATTGCGGCCGAAGCCGCACGCGCGCTGGGCGGACGCGTCAAGCTGCCACCGGCAGCGCAGTTACGGCGATGTTCTGGAAATACGGTTCGGCCCGCGCAACGGGCGCTAAGGGACGCAAAGAAGCCGATATCTGCTGCTCGGCCATCTCGACACCGTCTGGCCGATCGGCACGCTGCGCACATGCCGTGCCGCATTGCCGATGGGCGTCTCTGGGGTCCGGGCACGCTGGACATGAAGGTTGGCGTGGCCATGGCCTCTGACTGCGATTGAGATGCTGGCCGAGGCAGCGCTGCTCGATCGCGAGGTCATCCTGCTGCTGAACAGCGAGGAAGAGATTGGCAGCCCCGTGTCGCGGCCGATCACGGAGAAGGTCGCGGGCGATTGCGGCGCGGTGTTTGTACTTGGAACCGGCCCAGGGACTGGCTTACAAGACGGCGCGGAAAGGGACGGGGAACTGGCGCATCGACATTCGCGGAGTGGCTGCACATGCCGGCGTCGATTTCGAAAAAGGCGCGAGCGCGCTGCGGGAGTTATCGCGCGTGTCATCGATGCGGTGAGCGGCTGGACGGAGTTGAAGCGCGGCCTGACGGTAAGCGTAGGCGTGGCGGGCGGCGGCAGCAAGACCAACGTGATTCCCGCCGAAGCCTTCGCCGAGGTGGACGTGCGTATCGCGAAGATTGCTGACGGTCCACGGATCGAGCGCAGGTTTCGATCGCTCAAAGCGGCAGACAAGCGCTGCGCACTTGCCGTTACAGGCGGAATCAACCGGCCTCCGATGGAGCGCACTCGCGGCACGGCCAAGCTGTTCGCGCAGGCTCGCACGCTGGCAGCTGAACTTGGCATTCGATCTGGAGGAAGCGTCGACGGGCGGCGCATCGGATGGCAATTTCACTTCGGCTCTCGGCATTCCGACACTCGACGGGATGGGAGCGGTTGGCGAAGGCGCGCATGCCAGCCACGAGTCCGTTGTGCTCGAACACCTGGCACCGCGCACTGCGCTGCTGGCCGGGATGCTGGCGCGATCAAGTTGAGTAGTCATGCAGCGCGGCGGTCAGCATCATTGTTTAAAGAGACTGCAAAAGCCAAAAGCAGATTCTTCGCTCACCACCCCCAAACTGAAGTGCGTTTGGGGCCCCGTTCCCTCAGAATGACACTGACTCATTAACCTGAGCGAAGTAGCTAAGCTGAATGACACTGCCATCTGCGAGAAGAATTTCAGACTTGGGACATCGTGGCGAATTACCATGACATCGGAAGCGGAGGTTCATTTTCATGCGTCGTATATTTTCCTGGATCATGATCGGAATCGTATTGACCGTGACCGGCATTGCCGCAGCGCAGGCTCCGGCGGCACAGGCTCAGGCAGCGCAGGCTCCGCAACAATCACCCGCTGGTGTTGACGCCATCATGGCGTATGCGGGCACATGGAAGGTGCATGGCGAGCACTTTGCGACGGCCTATAGCCAGGTCGGCAAAGAGGACAAGACACTGCGCAACGACTGCTGGAAGAGTGGCGCGTACGTGGCATGCAACCAGTATGTCGACGGCGACTCGAAGGTTCTGCTGATCTTCACATACAGCGACAAGGACAAGATGTATACGACGTACCAGGTTCCGCAGAGTGGGGAAGCCGCGGGTTCCGGAAGGCTCCAGATCCAGGGAAACATCTGGACGTTTCCCTGGCAGGTGACGCAGGGAGAGACCACCATGTACTTCCACGTGGTGAACGTCTTCACCGGCACCGATCGCATCGACTATGCGCAGGAGTTTTCACCGGACAACGTTCACTGGACGGCGATGGCCAAGGGATTCGAGACGCGGGTTTCGAATTAGGGCTGGTTAGCATAGATTCCCGTAACAAAAACCGAGAGAGTCCCTCGGGAAAAAAGCCTCACTGATTTTTGGCTCACACGGCACGACTGAAGTGCGTTTGCTGACACGCGCCTCGTTATGCTTTCCGGAATGAGGATAAATGTAATTATCGAAAGCAATTTCACGCAATCAGAACATAGCGCTTGGATGATGGACGGTCAGCGCACCGGGTGGAGGGCGTAGTTCTGCACGAAGAAGTATGCGGCGGTCATGAAGCCGATGGCGGCTACTGTTCTGCGCATGATGGCCTGGTTGATCAAGCGGCTGTAGTGCGCGCCGATGTAGCCGCCCAGCGCCGCCAGGAACGCCATCTCCAGGCAGAAGCTCCAGTGGACGCGGCCTGCAATGATGAACGAGACGGCGGGAATACCGATGGATACGGCAGCCGTTAGCACTTTCAGCGCATTCATTTCGTGGATGTCGTGGACGCCGCAGATGCCAAAGAGCGCCATCACCAGGAAGCCGCCACCGGCGCCGAAGTAGCCGACGTAGACGCTGACGATAACCATCCCCACGATGAGCAGCGTGTTGTGGCGCTTGCCGCCGGAACGAGTTTTGAGCCAGCGTCCCAGAGGGAAAGCTCAGGACAAACATGATGGCCGCAAACAGCAGGAGCCACGGCAGCAGTTGGCGGAACATGACGATTGCCGGTCCTCAGCAACAGGAAGCCACCGAACCATCCGCCGATGCCGGATGCGATTCCGAGGGGAAGCAACTCCCAGCCGTATTCGCGCAGTTCCTTGCGGAAGGCGATGAGTCCGGTCAATTGGCCCGGCCACAATGCGACCGTGTTTGTGGCCTGCACCGTGATTGCGCCGATGCCGACGACGGCTGCGCTATCAAACAAAGCAGGGAGAGAAAGGAAGGATCCTCCGCCGGCGATGGAATTGAGAACGCCCGCCAGGAACGAAGCGGCGGGCAGCCAGGAAAGATGGAGAAGCTGAAGAAGAGTTCGACCATGAGTCACTGTAGCGAGTGGGGCATAAAGCCCTCATAAGATTTCAGGATTCCAGGGCGCTCGGGAAGGGGTGTGGAGCGCCTGTTACACTCCCGATGAGAACAAATCGGAGCCTTCTTTCGCAATGAAACAATTCATTTTGAGTCTTTTTTGGGCGGCGGCGACTGTCGCTGCTGTTGCACAAACACCTGCCAAACCCGCAGCGCCCAACGCTGCGGCCAAGCCGTGCGACATCGGCGAGCGGTGTCAAATTGCCTCCGGGCGTGCCGCCGGCGCGCGGAATCGTGAAGACGGCTTTCAGCCTTCGGTACCAGGACATCCGGATCGGGAAGGGCGCAGACGCCGAGCCTAACAAGAATTTACAAGGTGAATTACACGGGATGGCTGGCGGCGGACGGGCACAAATTCGATTCGTCGTACGATCACAAGACTCCGGTGATGGGAAAAGACGGCAAGCCGGAGATGGACGCCGACGGCAAGCCCAAGATGAATGATGGTGAGCCCATCAGCTTTCCGCAGGGATTCGGACGGGTGATTCCGGGTTTCGATCAGGGTTTTGGGGGGATGAAGATCGGGGGCAAGCGCCGGTTGTTCATCCCGTGGCAGCTTGCGTATGGCGCGCGCGGACGGCCCGGGACCGAATGCGGCGAATCCTGGGATTCCGCCCAAGGCGGACCTGATCTTCGATATCGAACTGGTGGACGTGAGCGAGATGCCCGCGCCGCAGGCTCGGCCAGGAATGGGCAACGGGCCAAATGGCCAGCCGATGCGGATGATGCCGCGTCCGCCCGCACCGGGGGCTCCCGGAACGCCGACGACACCACCGCCATCGACAACTGCGCCGAGCGCTCCGCCAACGGCACTCCGCCTACAGCAACTCCGCCACCGGCTAGCACCACAACAACTCCGCCGCCGGCAGACAAACCGCAATCGAATTGAATCAGGCAGCGTCGTGCGGGTGACGAAACAACTCCGGCTCAGTCGAGCTTGGGGTGTTGCTTGTTGAAGCTCGTCGCCTGCTGATATGCGTGCGCGAAGGCCGCGAGTTTGGCGTCCTCATACAGTCCGGCAAGAAAAGTGATGGAAACCGGTGTGCCGGGGCCGCCGATGTCGTCGTTATCACCATCGTCGGTTTTTGGCGGCTTGGGCGCGTCATCGCCGCGCAGGCCGTTGGGAACAATCAGCGCGGGATGGCCGGTGAGATTCGTAGCCAGCAACTGCTGTCCGCCGGAGGAACCGACAATGATGTCGACCTTGTCGAAGAGGGCGGTGACTTGTTGAACGGCCAGCGTGCGCGCGCGATTCGCCTGGATGTATTCGACGGCTGGATAAAAGCGCGCGGTGCGGAACTCGATTGGGCCAATCGTCTGGGCCTTGCTCAGTAAGCAGGCGATCACGGCCGCTGCGAGTGAGGTCGTCGAATGCAGCAGCGGCCTCGGCTCCGAGAAGACCAACCATCGCGCCAAACGGCAATTTGGGAAGTTCCACCGGAATGAGGTTGATGCCCATGCTGCGAAGCTTGTCGAGCGTAGCGAGATCGTAGCGGTGATCGTAGTCGCGGCGGGCTCGGGCGGCTCTGCGCGCGGATTCACTGCTTCTCGCGTGCCGTTTTCTCTTCGGCGGTCTCGCTGGCCGGCGGAGACGGAAGCTTGAACGGCGACGGTTCGTCGAAGTCGCTCTTCAGGTAGCCGATGCGCAGGGCGTGCACGTCGAAGGTCTGGGTCCCAGCGAAACGAAGCAGGATGAACCGATGTGTCCTGTCCGTCGGGGCCGTGGATGACGTTCAGAACGAGCGCGCAGTCTTCGGCCGATCGCGAGATGGGACCGAGCTTGTCCATTGTCCAACTCAGCGCCATGGCGCCGGTGCGCGGCACAAATCCGAAGCTGGGACGGAGGCCGGTGGCTCCGCAGCGTGTTGACGGCGAACTGATGGAGCCCAGCGTCTCCGAGCCGATGGCGAAAGCCACGCATCCGGCGGCGACGGCGCTGGCAGAACCCGCCGATGAGCCGCTCGAGCCTTGCGCAGGGTTCCAGGGATTGCGAGTGCGGCCGCCGAACCACTTGTCGCCCATGGCGAGAGCGCCCAACGTGAACTTGGCTACGAGGACGGCACCGGCTTCATCGAGACGCTTGACGACGGTCGCGTCTTCATCGAAGGATTGATGCTCGAACCCGCCTGCACCCCACGTGGTTGGATAGCCTTTCACAGCGAGCAGATCTTTTGCGCCCCAGGGGATGCCGTGAAGCGGGCCGCGATGATTGCCGGCGGAGATTTCGGCGTCGGCCTGCTTTGCCTTGGCCAGAGCGCGCTCTTCGGTAAGCGAGATGACGAAATGAAGCTTGGAGTCGTAGCGCTTGAGGCGGGCGAGATACATCTGGGTGAGCGCGAGAGACGTAATTTTGCGCGCATGGAGCAGGCTGGCAAGTTCGCTCACGGTGGCAAAAGCAAGGTCCTCGATGTTCGATGGCGCTTCGATATTTGGATCGGGCTTCCATCCGGTGACGCCGGGCTTTGCAGGCGCAACGTGCAGGGCGCTGCCCGCTGCTGCGAAGGGATGAAAGACGAAGGCCGGCGCGAACGGAGTTGGGTAGATTCAATTTGCGAATGGCCTTGAACGAACCGTTCTGATCGACAAGGCCGTTGATCATCATCTTCTTCTGCTCGTCGGTAAAGGGACCGATGCCGGCCATGATTGCAGCCTGGTCGATCATCTCCGGCGTGATCTTCGGAGGCTTTGACTGGTCCGTATCCGGCGACTCCTGTGCCTGAGAGGCCAGCGTGTAGAGAACTCCGGGAAAAAGGGCGGAGGTAATGCCGGCGCGGCTGCAGGCAGCGAGAAAACCTCGGCGATCGAGCGACATTGGTTTGTCCTTTTAAGAAAGGGGATAGTGCTTCGCCAACTATAACTGAGCGAGTGTGGGATGGGCGACGATTGTCAGGTAGCCAGACGGTCGGGAGAGATGGCTGCGAGCGGCCATTGTTTGAGCGGGAGGCTCGCGCCAGTCAGCAATTCGATTTGGAGTTCGGTCTTGCCGGGCTCCAAGGAGTACACGCGGCTGGTCAGCGCTTCGCGGCCGGCGATGAACGACTCGATCACCGATGCATCGATGAAGATGCGAAGCGCGTCGTCGGATTTGAGTTGTGGAGGGAGCGCAAACTTTATGCTGCCGCAAGTGACAAGATGCGCGGAAGTATCGACCAGCAGTTCCCAGACCACGCTGCCCCGCGTGAGGATGCGGATTGCGATCTTCGGCTTCGCATCACCGAGAGGGATATGCAGTTCTCTGCGGAGCGTGGTCAGCGTTTGCTTGGAGTGGAGTGCCATGCAGCAATATCGGCGACTCTTCAGCACCGCGCAGTGTTTCGACTTCGACGGCGGGGTTCATCTCGAGTTCGCCGTCTTTGTTGATGGTGAGTACACGCGGAAGACCCATGGCGCCGGACCATCCGGCTGCGGCGAATTGAGCTTCAGGACGCGTTTCGCGGAGCCAGCCCCATAGGATGCGGCGGCCATCGGGAGCGAGGAAACTTTTCGGAGCGTAGAAGGCGGAGCCTTGGTCGAGCACGCCGGTGCGCATGGGCATGTAGCGGTGGCGGAGCGTGTCGTATTCGCCGGTAGTCCAGAAGACCTGGTTTTCGGTGGAATAGAGCAGGCAGTGGCGGCCGTTTACTGCAAAGAAGTCGGGGCACTCCCACATCTCGCCGCTGTCGCATGGATTGACGGCGACTTTGCCGTTTGGCTTGCCTTGGGCAAGCTTGTGCATGTATTCCCAGTGGCGCAGATCGTGGGAGCGATAGAGCAGGACGCAGCCACCAATGCCGCGCTCGCCGGAACCGATGCCCAGATACCAGTCGTTGCCTTCCTGCCACGGACAGGGATCGCGGAAGCCGGTGACGTAGATGCCCTGCGGCGGAGTTGCAATGATCGGCGTCTCAAGTTTTTTCCAATGGAGGAGCTGGTCATCTTCTGCGGTGGCCAGCATCTGCGTCTCACGCAGCTTGTCGCTGCCATCGTGAATCGTTGTCTCGGATGGCGGCGCATTCTGGACGCCGGTGTAGATGAACGTTGGCTTGCCGTCGAATACTACGGCCGATCCGCTGAAGCAGCCTTCGCTGTCGGGGCCACCCGGAGTGGGCGCGAGCGCGATGGGCTGATGATGCCAGTGCACCATGTCAGGGCTGATGGCATGGCCCCAGTGCATGTCGCCCCAGACGGCTGCATGCGGATTGAGCTGATAGAAGAGGTGGTATTGTCCCTTCCACCAGATGGGGCCGTTGGGGTCGTTCATCCAGTTGTGCGGCGGCAGCAGATGATACTCAGGCCGGAGAGGATCGTGTGCGATGTCTGCAATGCGGTCTGAGATCGCGGCACTTCGCGACTGGCCAAGCAGCAGGCCGCTTGCCGTTCCCAAACCGAGCGACTTCAAGAAAACGCGACGATTCTGCTTCATGGGTCGGGCGAGAACTCCCAAGCAACTATAACGCCGAGGGCGAACGGTGGACGGGTCTGGATTCGGAAGACGGTGATTGTGGATGGTGTCAAGATCCCGAAGGACGGTCGTTGCAGATGAACAACATGGAGAGGTGACATGGAGCGGAATTTTATGTCAACCTGCAACACTTCGCGGAGATCGGTGTCTGAATTGGAAAGCGCCCGAACAGGGACGTGGAAGCACACATTACTTGTGAAAATTTCGAGGAAGAAAATATGCGCAAAACACTTGCACTTGCTGTACTGGCATTGCCTTTGGCAATTGCCGGTTGTTCGCACCCGCGGCCGGTTGTTTATGCTGCACCTCCTCCGCCTCCGGCATTCACAGAGATTGCCCAGCGCGGATTTCACGATGGTTTTGATGCCGCAAGACGCGATATCGCCAAGGGAATTCCGCCGCGCGCGGATCGGCATCCGCGATTCCGCAACCCACCAGTACCGCCGCCCGCATTTGAGGACTATCGTCACGGTTTTCGCGAGGGGTATCAGCGGGCATTCCGAAACGGCCCCACACCTCCGCCTCCAGGGCTACTGAGAGTCTGCAACGAAAGCTTGAGCGGCGGCGGATCTTTGAGCCTGCCGCTCTACTGTTGGCGCGCGTCAGTTTGAGCGTGTACGCGTATTTGCAGCGCGCGTTCGACGGAAGCGTCACGTCGAGCGCATCGGCAGTCTGCGTCGAAGTGATCTTTTCGGTGGAACCAAGCAACTCAACGTTGCCGACGGGGATGGAACGCGCCTTCATGCGCGGTGCCGAGTGCGTGGATGGTTGCTTTTCCGTCGGCGGGGCAGGCCATGCCGATTGCGTAAACCGTGTTTCCTTTTGCGGTGAAGCGGAAATCCGCGGGCGTGTAGGGCTTCACATCGGTGTCGTGGAAGGCGCCGCCCTTCACCTGGGTTGGGCCTTCGCCGAAGGATCTTCCATGGAGTGGTGGCATAGATGGCTTCGCCATTGACCTTGAGCCATGCGCCCATTTCGAGCAGGGTGGTGCGAACTTCGATCGGGGATGGTGCCGTCGGAGCGCGGACCGAAATTGAGCAGCAGATTGCCGTTCTTGCTGACGATATCGACGAGTTGATGCACGAGGAACTCGGGCGACTTGAAGGTGTCGTGCTCGATATATCCCCACGATGCGTTGCTGATGGAGGTGTCGGTCTGCCAGTGATCGGCGATGATGTGGTCCTGCTGGCCGCGTTCGAAGTCGCGCGTGCCTGACTTCCAGTTGAGCGAGTAATCCTTGAAGTCGATGACGCCGGTGTAGCCGTGGGCGGCGGCGAAGTTGTAGTAGAAGGCGGTGAACTCGGTGACGGCGCGGCGGAAGTTGGGCTGGCCGATCCACCAGTCGAAGTAGACAATTTCAGGTTTGTACTTTTCGACGAGTTCGGTATCGCGGGCAAGCCAGTCGCGCGTCCATGCTTCGCTTACCCAGGTCCAGTCATCGTCCAGGCCGTGCGCGTCGCCGGGCGCGGCGAACCATTGATGCGCCGGGCCATAGAGCGAAGCGTATTTCGGATCGTTGACGTCGGAGCGAGTGGTGCGGCCGAAGGAATAGAAGAAGTTGTGCTCGGCGCGATGGGAACTGAGTCCGAAATGCAGACCCTCGGCGCGCACCGCAGCGGCAAGCTCGGCAAGCGTGTCGCGCTTCGGTCCCATTTTCACGACGGTCCAATCGGAAAGGCCGGAGTCGTACATGGAGAAGCCGTCGTGATGCTCGGCGACGGGAACGACATACTGCGCGCCAGAGGCTTTGAAGAGCTGCGCCCATTCGGTGGCGTTGAAGTTCTCCGCGCGAAACAGAGGGATCAGATCTTTGTAACCCTTGGCATCGTCGCCGTTCGCGAAGTGCTCTTTGAAGTTTTTGTACGCGCCATTCTTTTCGTCGTACATGTTGCGGGGATACCACTCATTCTCAGCGGCGGGAACCGAGTACACGCCCCAGTGAATGAAGATGCCGAACTTTGCGTCCTTGTACCACTGCGGCTGCTGGTACTTGATGAGCGTCGCCCAATCGGGACGATAGGGTCCGTCGTTCGCCTGGCGGTCGGCTTCGGCGAGAAGGCGATTGCGCTCCGCGTCGTACTTGCTGACGGACTGCTGCCATTCGCGATCGATCTGCTCGGCGGACTTCACGTCCTGCGTGGGCGCGAGCGGATCGGAGGTTGAGGCGGGGCCTGGGCAGAAGAGAAGAGGGATGGCAACGAAAAGAAATGCAGGCAAAAGAAGATCGCGGAGTTTCATACGCGGGAATCGTAATTGATTGGAGAAGCGGGCTGCAAACGCTTTCATTTTGAGCTTGAAAGATTCTGCAGAATTAACTCTTGACATATTCCCATATGGGCATATATTGATCTTCATCATGGCTCGAGCGGCGACAACCTCGGATGCGTTCAATGCGGTAGCGGAGCCGCGGCGGCGGGAGATACTGCTGCTGCTGGCGGACCGCGAGCACTCGGTGAACGAGATTGTGGCAGTACTTCGCGTCGACCAGCCTTCGGTATCGAAGCATCTGCGCGTGCTGCGGGACGTGGGTCTGGTGCGGATGCGGTGCAACGGACGGCAGAAGCTCTACAAGACGAATGCGGAGGGCATTCGCCCGCTGCACGAATGGGCGTCGGAGTTTGAACGCTACTGGAGCCACCAGTTGAATCGTGTAAAGGAGCGGGCCGAAAAGCTTGCAGCCGCCCGCAGAGTGACTGAATCAGGCAAAACCCCAGACACAAAGGAGGATCAATGATCGTAAACGCAACGACCGCTATTGAGGATCTGACTCTGCTCGTGGAGCAGGAGATTCATGTGCATGCATCGCTGGAGGACACGTTCGCCGCGCTGCTGGAACAACTGGGTCCGGGAACGAGGTCGGCGATGGCCGCGCGATGCCGATGGTGCTGGAGGCTTGGCCGGGAGGCCGCTGGTATCGCGATCTCGGCGACGACAACGGGCACTTCTGGGCGCACGTGCAGGCCATCAAGCGGCCCACGCTGCTGGAATTTTGCGGACCCCTGATGATGTCGCACCCGGTGGCGAACAACGTGCAGTACAGACTGAGCGAAGAGCCGCGGCGGGACGCTGATCAAGTTCCGTCACTCCGGTTTCGGGCTGGTGCAGGAAGATCACCGCAAAGGGCGTCGTCGGCGGCTGGGGCAACATCCACGGCAAGAGTTCGCGAGCGCGCGGAAGGTTCGCAGCACGAAGTAACCCTGCACTATCAGGCAGCCAGAACATCAAATTTCCCCAGTACACAAGGAGGTTCCATGTCGATTACACAAGCATTGATTGCCGATTCCATTGCACAGGCGTTTCTCGAGGAGTTCGAAGCGCAAGCGCCTATCACCCGCCGGTTTCTTGAGCGGCTGCCCGAGGACAAGCTCACCTGGAAGCCGCATGAGAAGTCGATGACGGCGGGCCAACTGGCATTTCACATTGCGTCTACGCCGGGCGGCGTTGTCCGTTTTGTGCAAACCAACCCCGCGCAGGCACCGGACTTTGCAGCGTTTCCGCAGCCAGCGAGCCGCGAAGAAATTCTGCGGAAGTTCGACGAGAGCGTGGCGATTGTCCGCGAAATACTCCCGACAATCGACGATGCAGCGATGACCGAAACATGGCGGCTGATGGCGGGCGGGAAGGAAGTGCTTGCGCAACCGCGTCGGCATGTTCCTGCGCGACGTGATGTTCAGCCACGTTTATCAGCATCGCGGCCAATTCAGCGTTTATCTGCGGATGCTCAACGTTCCGGTACCCGCGAGCTGGGGACCGAGTGCGGACGAGCCACCGCTGTTCATGCAGAGAGGCTGATCGGAAACGTCGAGGAGGAGCCTATGTGCCCGTTCTGCCTTGCAACCGCTGCCGTGGTGGCGGCGAGCGCCACCGGAACCGGCGGCGTTGCAGCGCTCTTCACCGGCAAGCTATTGCGGAGAGCGAGCCCGAAAAACATTCAACGAAAGATACCGACACGAAGGAGGTTCAACATGGCCACGATGACAACGAGCCCCGAAGCTGTCGAAGGCGGTCTCGCACAGCGAATGGATTGAGGCACGCAGAGAGTTTCTTGCGAAAGAAAAGGAATTTACCCGGCTGCGCGATGAACTCAGCCGGCAGCGCCGCGAATTGCCGTGGGAAAAAATTGAGAAGGATTACGTATTTGAAGGACCCCGCGGCAAAGAGACGCTTGCCGATCTATTCGATGGGCGAAGCCAACTGGTTATCTATCACTTCATGCTTGGCCCGGGATGGGCGGCTGGATGTCCGAGTTGCTCTTACCTCTCCGATCATTTCGATGGAATGACGAATCACCTGGCGCATCGCGATGTAACGCTGGCAGTGGTTTCGCGCGCACCGTATGCGGAGATCGATGCATTCAAGAAGCGCATGGGGTGGAAATTTCACTGGGCATCGTCATTCGGTTCAGACTTCAATTACGACTATCACGTTTCGGCTACCCCGGCAGAGAAGGGAACCGGGATGGCCGACTACAACTACACGGTCATGGAGTTTCCCAGCGACGAACGGCCCGGAGCGAGTGTCTTCTTTAAAGACACGGACGGCCAGATCTACCACACGTACTCGACCTATGCGCGTGGGCTCGACATCCTGGTTGGGACTTATAACTTCCTTGACCTTGTGCCGAAGGGGCGCGATGAAGATGGACTGGCCCACACGATGGCGTGGGTTCGTCATCACGACAAGTATGAGGCAAGCTATTTTGTCGATCCAACGGCCGGATATGAGCAACCGCCGTTAGCAAAGCAGGGCTCCTGCTGCGGCGGGCGAGCACCACGGATTAATTTAATTCGTTCGCACTAGCGGTGCAGATAAAGTGTCGCAGAATACAAGCGGGGCCGTGGATGATGCTCCACGGTCCCGCCGTATCTGCCTTCATTGCTACTTACCGGCTTCGGTAACCAGTTTTGCGGCCCGAGCTAAGGCGTCGGCGCGTTTCTGGATCTCGGCCTGAATGTCGACCGGGCCGGCTTCGTTCCGTGGTGGGTGTTGTGCGAACTCTTCCAGGCGCTTCTGTCCCTTCGCCGACTTACAGTGTTGACGGCTCCTGAGCGCTTGCGGCATCACCTCGCGGAAGTGCGCGATCTCCTTCTGCGCAAGTTCGGGGTGATAGCCCATGCGGTCTCCTGTCTGCATCGCATCGATCAGGATGTCGGGCGGAGTGGCCGCGGGCGGAGTCATATTAAGGGCGTTGTAGGTTTCGCGCAGACGTGCCATCGCTCCGTTGAAGCCATCGAGTTCATGCGCGCCTCGCGGTGAGCCCGGCGGAGCGACGCACTTCGATGATCACCTTGGATGCAGTGCTCAGGCTGGCAACCGGAATGATGGTGGTGAGCGTGTTGCCTTCAAAGCTCCAACCACCCTTCCCGACGGGGTCGGCCTGCTTCACGGCAACACCATTGACGGTGACGGATGCGGGAGGCCAGTCGGCGGGCAGTTTCAGGGTGTAGCCGCGCGCTTTGAGCATTCCGGGGAAACTGCCTTCGACCGGGCCGATTTCGACGCGCAAGCGTATCGCCGGTTTGCGTAGCCTTGATGGGCGTGCGCGTGAAGACGCCGTGCTGGTACTGCTCGGCCACTCCGTGAGTCTTCGTAAAGCGTAGTAGCTCGTGCTGGCGCCGGGCTCGAGCGGCCACACGTTCACGATGAGCGGATCGACGGGCTTTTCGCCGGTGTAGCTCATCTCCGGCTGCATGGGGACGATGGCGCCGGCCTTCAGATATACAGGCGTCTGCTCGATTGAGAAACTGCGGTCGACGGATGTTGGTCCGGTGAAGTGCTTGCCGGTGGGCCATTCGATCCATTCGCCTTTCGGCAGCCAGACCTTTTCTGTTGCCAGGCCCGAGACCTTGTCGCCGGGAGTGACAACGGGTGAAACGAGCATCTCGTCGCCGAAGAGATACTCATTCTTGTTGTCGTAGGCTTCGTTGGCTTCAGGCCAGTCGTAGTAAAGCGGCCGCAGAAATGCGATGCCGGTATCGTAGGTGCGCCGCGCCTCAGTGTAGATGTAGGGCTGCATGGCGTAGCGCAATTGGAAGGTTGAACGAAGAATCGACGAGAAGGGCTCAGGATAGGCCCAGATGCGGCGTTCCGATTCCGGATTCTTGGTCGTGTGGGTACGCAGGATTGGGCTGAATGCGCCGAACTCGACCCAGCGGGTGAAAAGCTCCGGATCGACCGCGCCGGGCATATGGCCGCCAATGTCGTGGCTCCAGTAGGCATAGCCTACGTTGGCTGCGGTTGCGGTAAACCACGGCTGGAAGGCCAACGAATCCCAGACGGAGACGGTGTCGCCGGAGAAGCCAATTTGATAGCGATGGTTGCCGAGTCCACCCCAGCGATGGAAGAGAATGGGACGCTTGCCTTCGCGTTCCTGGTCAGTGAAGTGCACGTAGTTAATCCACCAGGTTGGCGTCACGCCGGCCATCTTCGTGTTCTGTTCCTGCTGCCAGTCGAGCCACCAGAAATCGATGCCCTGCTTCTCGAGCGGATGAAGGACGAGGTTGAAATAGTTTTCGGCAAACTTCTTGTTGGTGATGTCGTAGGGCACGTACTGCTTTGTCGCGGGATCGATGCCCATGGCTTTGGCCATCGCGGGATAGCTGCTTTCCCACGGCTGAATGCCAGAGGCGGGATGAAGATTCAGGCTGGTCTTCAGATGATTCGCATGCAGCCGGTCGAGGAACAATTCGGGATACGGGAAAGAGCACGTCGTTCCAGGTGTAGCCGCTCCATCCGAGCGAATGATTGGACTGATCCATGCCATTTTTGTCGCCTTCTCCCATGGCCTGGAGTTGCTCTTTGCTTTTGTGCCATCCCATATCGATGACGAAGACATCGAGCGGCGTCGAATTCTCGTGGAATCCGCGGATGATTTCTTCGATCTCCTGGTCGCTGTAATCCCAATAGCGCGACCACCATGTGCCGAAGGCGAAGCGCGGCGGAAGCGGGATGCGTCCGGCGACGCGAACGTAGTCGCCGAGGGCCTTGCGATATTCATGCCCATAGCCAAAGAAGTACAAGTCCTGGCGTTCGCCGGCGGGGCGCTCGATTACCCACGGCCACGGGCTCTTTTCGCCTTCTTTGAAAGCTGAAGTTTGCGGAGTCAAACAGGGGCCGCGTGGAGTCGTCGACAAGGGCCCAGCCGGAGCGGGAGACAAGGCCCTGCTCGATAGGTTCGCGTGTCTTGGAGCCAAGCGCGCCGTCAAGGGTACGCGTGGTGCCCTGCAGGTTCTCCGGGTCGGTCAACGCCGGGATGCCAGGTGACTTGCTTGCCATCGACGGTGAGTTCGATAGAGAGATTGTCGGGCGTGAATTGCCCACCCTTGCCGGCGATGCCGTCGTATTTGAGCGTGAGAGCGGAAGTCTTGATGGTCAGCTTGTGGTCGGCCTCTTCTTTTGAGAATTTGGGAATGGGCAGGCGGCGATTAATAAACACGAACGAGGCGTGGTCTTCAAATTTTCCGTCGGCAGCCCACTCCATGCGAATCAGCTCAGGCGTGAGAACGGTGAATCTTGCATTGCCCAGACGATGACGGCCTTTGGATCGGCAACTGGATTATCGGCGGCCTCCCGTGGCATGTGCTGTAGGTTGCGGCTCTGCGGTTTGCGCGAGCGGTTGTTCTGGCGCATGTGCCAGCGCTTGCGCTGAGGCGACTGCGCTGAAATTCCGATGGTGGAACTGATGACGAACCCGATTGCGGCAAAGTGAAGCAAAGAAGTACGCACGGATTTCTCCTCTGTTTTTAGTCCATGGGAAGCCTACCACTGGAGGCCGGAAAGCGGGATACGAGGCAAGGTGCCCTGAGATGCCAACGAATGCGCTGGAACATACTCGTGACGATGTCTGGTGATGAGTTTTTTGAGTGACGCACAGCAATCGTTGCTCTACGATCTCAGAATGCGGATCCTGACGGGCCGTCAAAAGGTATACCCGATGCAGTCCATCCTCAAGGACATTCGTTTAGCGCTCCGGCAGTTGCGCAAATCTCCCGGCTTTACGCTGACGGTTGTATTGACGCTGGCGCTGGGCATCGGCGCAACCACGGCCGTGTTTTCGCTCGTAGAAGGCATTCTGCTGCGGCCATTTTCGTTTCCAGATCCAGAAAGACTGGTGATTCTCGGCGATCACATCGGGAATGGCGTGAACACGCCGGTGACGGCGCGCGACATTGGCACGTATTCGAAATCGGCGAGTGCATTTTCCTCGATGGGAGGATACGCACTCAGCACCTATGAATTGTCGGGGGGGCAGTTCCCGGAGGAGATTTCCGGCGCCAGGATGACTGCGAGTGTGTTCGCCACGCTTGGCGTTCAACCACAGCTTGGGCGCGTGTTCAGCCAGCAGGAAGATGACGGGCATCAACTGGTTGCAGTCATCAGCGATGCGCTCTGGAAAAATCGCTATCACCGGGATCCGCGGGTGCTTGGCACTGCAATTGAGCTCGATCGCAAGTCGTACTCGATCATCGGCGTGATGCCGCGAAGCTTTCAATTTCCTCTTGACGCGGGGCGGCTGAACGAGCCGCAGCTATGGGTGCCGCTGAGCCTGACGCCCGATGAGCTTTCAGATCAGTCGGCGGGTTTCTTTGGATATCAAATCGTGGCGCGCCTCAAAGACGGCGTGACGTTCGCAGCCGCGGCGCAGGATGCGGACCGGGTGGCCCACGAAATCATGCGCAACTTTCCGGCGACGATGTCGCAGATCCGTATTCGTGGAGATGTGGCTCCGCTGCATGATTACGTGGTCGGAGAGACGAGGCCCATTCTGCGTGCTTTGTTCGTCGCCGTCGCCATCGTGTTGCTGATCGCATGCGTGAATGTGGCGGTGCTGCTGCTGGTGCGCGCGATTCGCCGTCGCCGCGAATCGGCGGTGAGGCTGGCGCTGGGTGCACGGGCGTCGACGATCATTCGCGAATCGATGGTCGAGGGTCTTGTGCTGAGCACTGTGGGGGCGGTGCTGGGCTTTGCGCTGGCGGCGATTGCGGTCCGCACCTCTCTTGGTTTTTTACCGGATTCGATTGCGCGTATCGATTCCGTTTCCATTGATGGAGGAGTCGCGTTTTTCGCGCTTGCTCTTGCGATTGTGAGCGGGGTTGTTTCCAGCATGGCGCCGGCATTCGCTGCGGTGAAGGCCAACATCACCGATACGCTGAAGGACGGCGCGCGGGCCGGTTCTGGCGGCAAGACGCATGCGTGGCTTCGATCCAGCCTGATTGCGGCAGAGATTGCGATTGCGCTGGTTTTGCTGACGACATGCGGCGCCTTTCTGCGCAGCTATCAGAAGATGCTCGCTGTCGATCCGGGATTCAGGGCCGATCGCGTCCTGGTGGCCGGGTTCCAACTGCCTCTTGACGAATACAGAACCTACTCGGCTGCCGATAATTTCAACCGCGAGGTTGTCGGGCGGTTGTCGAACAAGCCGGGAATTGTCGACGTTGGCATCAGCAATCTTGTTCCAGGGTCGAGTTCGTATGGCCGGGCCGCATACACGATCGAGGGCCAACGCGCCGAGGGATGGAAGCTGCAGTTCGCGACTTTTGGTTCAGTGTACGGCGACTACTTCAAGTCATTGGGAATTGCGCTTGCTGGAGGGGCGGACCTTCAACGAGGGGGACCGCGCAGCTGCGCCGCTGGTGGCCATCGTAAACCGTTCCATGGCCGATCATTACTGGCCGGGCCAAAGTGCAATCGGAAAGCGCATGCACGTCGGCAATCCGAAGAAGGGACTGCCATGGGCCACCATTGTGGGCGTTGTGGCCAATACCAAGATGGGTTCGCCGGACACGCCCGATGAGGATCAATGGTACGTGCCGATGGAGCAGCCGGCGATTCTCTATGGCGCCGATCCATCGGCCGATCTTGTGAATCCGGCCGGCGGATTTATCACAGTGCGCTCCGTGCTGCCGGCGGACCAGATTATCCAGACCGTACGCGATACGGTTGCAGGCATTGATCCACTGCTTCCATTGCAACAGGTACAGTCGATGTCAGCCGTCCTCGAGAATGCGGAAGCGCCGCGCCGCTTCAACACGGACCTGATCACCGTGTTTGCGCTCGGGGCTCTCGTGCTTGCGATTACCGGTATCTATGCCGTGGTCGCATTTTCAATCTCAATTCGCGCGCAGGAGATCGCAATTCGCATGGCATTGGGAGCGCAGCGCGGCAATATTGCGCGGCTGGTTCTTTTGCCGGGGCAAAGCTTGCGTTGATTGGCTGCGGTCTCGGCCTGCTTGGGTCTTTCGCCGCTTCGCACATCGTTAGCGCATTCCTCTTCAACGTCAGCGCGACAGATCCGCTGATTTATGTCGGAAGCGTCCTCGTGATGATCGCCGTGGCGTTGCTCGCATCGGCGCTGCCGGCGGTTCGCGCTGCTTCGGCCGATCCGGTGGATGCGTTGCGCGGGGTCTAGTGACGATTGTCTAGGGCCTTGGGAAATCGAATTGAAATGCAACGCTGCGATCGGACTCGCGCATAACGGCGCGTCGACGGCCAGCGAGCAATTCGGCTGCTCCCACGGTTCCCATCAGGCGGTTCGTCTCGCGGTCGACCACCAGCAGACTCATCAGTCCCGTGGTCGCCATCTCTTCTGCGACGGCGCGACAGGTTTCGTCAGAGAAGACGTAGTTTTCCGGGAGTTGATCCGGGCCGCCGACTGTCACTTCGTCGCCCGGCGGCAGTTCGGACATCACTTCGTCAACGATAAGCAGTTCCAGAGGATCGACGCCATATTCGCGCGACAGATGATATCCGCGACGCCCGAGCTTTTCGGTGAGGATGGAACGCGGCATGATGAGCGAAGTCACGAGGTACGATGCTGTGCAGGCAAGCACCAGCGGCAGGACCGCGGGCAGGGCATGGGTAAGTTCGAGTGAGAACAGGACTGCAGTCAATGGAACGCCGAGAGCGCCGGAGAGCATCGCGCCCATCCCCATCAATGCCCACAGTGCCTGGGTTTGCGCGGGAAGATGAGCGAGATGCGCGGCGGATTCGCCGATAGCGGCGCCAATCATCAACAAGGGAGCAAGCACGCCGCCCGAAGTTCCGGAACTGAGTGAGAAGGCCCACATCAGCGACTTGGCAATCACCAATCCAAGCAGCAACGCGACGGGTGCGTTGCCGCGCAGCAATTCGGCGATGTTGTCGTAGCCTACGCCCAGGCCGCGGGGAAAGAAGTATCCACCGATGCCAATGCCGATGCCGCCGATGGCCGGCCACCACATCCAGTGAATGTGCACGCGTCCGCAGAAGTGCTCGAAGGCATCTTCGAGGCCGTACATCAAGCGGGACAGGCCTGCGGCAGCAAAGCCGACCAGGATTCCGAGTGGAACAGCGATCAGAAGCGATTGCTCGAGGTGAATGTTTGACGGCAGATCGACTGGAAAGAGCGGACCCGCGCCAAGCCACCAGATGCGCAGTGCTCCAGCCGTGACACTTGCAACCGCGACGGGGACAAGCGAACGCGGTCGCCACTCGAAGAGGAGCAACTCGACAGCGATGAGGATTGCGGCGATGGGTGTGGCGAAAGTTGCCGACATGCCCGCAGCCGCACCGGCGACCAGCAGCGTTGTGCGTTCAGCATCGGAAAGCTGCAGCCACTGCGCCACCAGGGATCCGAAGGCTCCGCCCGTCATGATGATTGGACCCTCGGCGCCGAATGGGCCGCCGGAACCGATGGCGATTGCCGCGGAGATCGGCTTCAGGATGGCGACGCGAGGCTCGACGCGGGCGCCGCGCAGAAGGATGGCTTCGATGGCTTCGGGAATTCCGTGGCCACGAATCTTGTCGGTGCCGTAGCGTGCCATCAGGCCTACGAGGATGCCCCCAATGACTGGAATGAACAGCACTGCCGCGTGTGGTTGGGTCGATCCTGCGGGCCCGACCATGGCGATGCTCAGGCGATGATAGAAGAAGATGTTGGTTGCCAGCGCGATGGCACGCAGCAACAGCACGGCGAGTGCCGCGCCGCCAGCGCCGATCACTACCGAGACGGCCGACATGAACCAGGTGCGCCGATCGACGGTGAAGTCGCGGAGAGCAGAAGGTCTGGATCTCACAGGGCCTCCTCGGCAACGGAGGTGCGCGAATGAAGTTGCACGCGCCGCAGGGCTCGCACCAGCCTTGGAGCCATTTCATTTAATTCGCGCGCGTGATCGCCAGACAGTTTGTGAAGGACTTGCCGACCCTTGCGCGTCAAGCGAAGGATGGCACGGCGCTTGTCGTCCTTATCGATGGTTCTCTCGATCAGATCTTCGCGTTCGGAGCGATCGACCAGCTCGACGGTGCTGTTGTGCTTCAAACCGAGACGGCCGGCAGCATAGGCGATGGTGACGGGCGTGCTTTCTGCGGCGCCAGCGACCTGGAGCAGAAGTTGGTGCTGCTGAGGCTGCAGGCCGGCGGCGATCGATGCGTTTTCACTGAACTGGAGGAATTTTCGGAGTTCGAACCGAAACTCTGCCAGTGTGACGAGCAGATGGTCCGATTGAACGGGATCGAGTTTCATGTATATATATCGTATCACGATATATATGATGCAGCCGAATATCGAGAACGATTCAACCCGATCGGCCAAATAGACTAGTCTTGATTTATTAGGGAGTTAAGGAGAACCCGATGGATCCGGGAGCAGGGAAGTGGGTGAGGTTCGCATGGCTTCTTGTTGCGATTGCTGGTACTGGATTGACATTGGCAGCGCAGGATTCGACCGGAGATATTCGGCCGGCTCCTTACCAGGTGGCGTGGCAGGACCTTGAATTTGGCGTGATCCTGCACTTCTCCACCAACACGTTTCTCGATCGCGAATGGGGCGACGGCACCGCGAGTCCCTCGGTCTTCAATCCCACACAGTTCGATCCGGACCAATGGATGAAGGCGATCCACGACTCGGGTGCGAAGTATGTGGTGCTGGTGGCCAAGCATCACGATGGCTTTTGCCTTTGGCCGACCGAGCAGACGAACTACAGCGTGAAGAGCAGCCCATGGAGGAACGGCAAGGGAGACGTAGTTGGCGATGTGGCGCGCGCGGCGCGCAAAGTACGGGCTCAAATTCGGCGTCTATCTCTCGCCCTGGGATCGGCACGAGCCACGCTACAAGGACTCGGCGGAGTATGACAAGTACTACAACGCGGAGTTGGAGGAGTTGGCGTAGAACTACGGTGACCTGGTGGAGTTCTGGCTCGATGGAGCGGGGAGCGCGGGGCATGTTTACGACTTCAAGAAGATTATTGAAACACTGCGGACTTATCAGCCCGATACGGTGGTCTTCGCGGATACGGGATTGTTTGAATATGGCGACGCGCGCTGGGTGGGGAACGAAGCGGGTATTGTGAGCTATGAGAACTGGAACGTCATCGATCGGCACGGATACCGGCGCTGGCGTCCGGTGGAGGCCGATACGCCGCTGCGCAACCTGCATTGGTTCTGGCATCCGAATGACGAAGCTTCACTGAAGAGTCTCGACTCGCTGCTTGATACCTACGACAAGACCGTGGGGCGGGGCGCCAGCTGATGCTGGGTGTTGCGCCGGATAATCGCGGGCTTCTGCCGGACTCCGATGTGAAGCGGCTGGAGGAGTTCGGCGCAGCGCTGCGGAAGCGAGCGGAGAACAATCTCGTCCTTGCATCGAGCATCGCGCGAGCGCTGCGATTTGAAGCCGCGCTCGATGGCGATCCCGATACGTTCTGGTCCGCGCCTGCCGGCTCGCATCAGCGCGGAGGTTGAAGTGGACTTCGACCATCCCATCACTTTCGATCATGCGCTCACGATGGAATGGCTCAACGACGGCCAGCATATCCAGAAATACGCGATTGAAGTATGGAGCGATTCCGACAAGGCGTGGAAGCGAATCGCAGAGGGCCAGGCAATCGGCCACAAGAAGATCGATGCAGTTTCCGCCGGTGACGGCGCAGCGTGTTCGGCTGAATATTCTTTCGAGCACGTCGGAGGCGCACATCCGGGAGTTTCAGCTTTACGACTGGATCGTCCAGCGGACGTAGAACCCTTCGCATAGCCGCGAACCATGATCTTTACGCCGGCTGCGGCGAAGGCGCGCGTGGCTTCATCCGAAATGCCGTTGTCGGTAATGAGCAGATCGATGTCATTCACGGGGCAAATGACGGCGGGACTTACGCGGCCCACTTTGCTGGAATCGGCCACTATGACAATCTGGCGTGCCTGGCGGGCCATGGCGCGAAACACTGCAGCTTCGTCTGGCTGAATGAGGGTGGCGCCGTGTTCGGCGTCGACTCCGGTCGCGCTCAAAAAAAGGCGATCCATCACAACTACTGCGAGAGCCTCGATTGCTGCGGGTCCCACCAGGGAAAACGCACCTGCCCAGCGCAAATTGCCCCCGGTAAGCATGGTCTGGAGACGGGCGGTCGAGCTGAGTTCCATTCCGATGTTCACGGCGTTGGTAACGATCTGAATATTCTTCCGATGCAGAAGTTGCCGAGCAACCAGAGTAGTGGTGGTACCCGCCGCGAAGCCGATGGTTTCGTTCTCCTGGATGAGGGACGCCGCAGCGCGGGCGATGCGTTGCTTTTCAGCGGCGAAACGGTCTTCGCGAACCTGAAATGAGGCGTCGAAGCGGAACGGTTCGTAGACAGCGTTTCCGCTTCCAGCAAGCATGGCGCCGCCATGGGTGCGCGTTACCAGGCCGTGGTTTTCAAGTCGAACCAGATCTCGGCGGATACTCGCCGGTGAAGTGCCGAGCGTCGACGTGAGTTCGTCGACAGAGGCTTTGCCCTGATTCAGCAGCAGCCGCAAAATCTCTTTGGCTCGTTTATCTGTTTTGGATGACATAGCGTACGCTGCGCCGGGCTCGAGATCGGATTGAAACCTGCGCTATTGTAAGCGGGGGCCCTGCTTGGCTTCTACAGCAATTGCATCGAGAGCTGACTTGAAGGCGCGTACATCGTGTTCGAGCACGCGATAACTCTTGTGGCTGTTAAGTAGCGCTCCGAACTCCGCGCCTCCGTCGGAGGGTTTTGCTTCCACGTCTTTACTGAGCGACGTGTGAACCTCGCGAACGCCCGTCATCAGAGCGACGGTGCGCACGTTTGAAGCGCGAATGCCGCCTCCCGCCATGATCCCGATGCGGTCGCCGGCTTTTTTTTGCAATTGTGCGATTGTGGCAGCGCCCCGCATGGCATCAGGTTTGCCGCCGGATGTGAGGATGCGGTCGGCGCCGCATGCGATCACGTCTTCCAGGGCCCGATCCATATCCCGGGCGAGGTCGAACGCGCGATGAAAGGTGACTTGCAGCGGTCGGGCAACCGCGATCAAACGGCGCATGCGCGCAACGTCAACGGTACCGGCCTCGGTGAGTATGCCGAGGACGACGCCGTCGACGTTGTGCGCCTTCGCAGCAATAATGTCCTTGTGCATGACATCGAGTTCCGGATCGGAATACACGAAGTCGCCGCCGCGTGGACGGATGATCACGAATACATCGATCTTGACCGCCGAGCGCACCGCGCTTATGAGGCCGATGCTCGGCGTAATACCGCCTTCGCTAAGAGCGCTGCAAAGTTCAATGCGCTTTGCACCACCCCTAGCTGCAGCGATCGCCGATTCAACCGAATCGACACAGATTTCCAGGTTCATGGCTAGTGTGCCTATTCTCCCACGTCAGCAGTTCTATTGAAAACAGGTTGAAGCGGTTGAATTCGAGGGCGGTGCAATGAGTTAACTCCGGCTGCCGCAGAACATGCGCGGCAGCCGGCAGGTTAGAAGGAGTACTTGAGCGAGAACTGCAGATGACGCTCAACCGAACGGACACCCTGGAAAGACACGTTTCCGAAGTTGGGATCTGTAATCCCCGTGTCCGGATTGCCGTAGCTCACCATGTTGAAGGCGTTGAAGGCGTCAAACCGGAATCCGACTGTCTGTTCACGGAAGGTGTGGAAGTCCTTGAACATCGAAAGATCCACGTTGTGGTAACCGGGACCCCGGATAGCACCGTTGCTTTCCGTGCCAAACGTATTGGAAGCGGGAACACCGAAGGCGCATGCGCCGTTGTCGACACCCGCGGTGGTGCACGGTATCGCAGAAGCGTCTGTGCCAAACCAGTTTTCATTGGTGCGACCGAAAACCTTGAGCTTTCGGTACTGGTTAACGCGCGAGCTTCCGTAGCTGTTGGAGTTGTTGCCGGGGCCGGTGATGGTTTCCGGGAATCCGGAGTACGCGACAATACCGGTGGATATCTTCCAACCGCCAATTGCTTCGTCCACCAAGGTGTTGGCGCTGGAGAGGATCTCCTTGCCGCGACCTAGAGGCAGAGCATATACGGCTGTGGCGGAGGCGTCGTGCCGTATGTCGTAGCCGGCCGGACCGTAGTCGGCGCCGCTGTTGTAGTAGTTCTGGAATGCGCCGCTGAAGCCGTTGACATTGAGGCCGTAGTTTCCGAGGCTGTTTGTCAGCGCCTGGCCATAGGCATAGTTGGCGGTGAATTCAAGGCCATGGTTGAGGTGCTCGCGAAATACGACCTGCATCGCGTTGTACTTCATGAAGGCGCGTGACTCGGTGATGAGAAGACCGCCGCTTCCGCCGACACCGAGCTGAGGATCGATTCCATTTACGCCGAGGTACGGGTTGTTATAGAAGGGGGCGGACGTCTGATCGTTGTTGACTTTCCACTGGTTGACGTTTCCGTAATCTTCAATGTGGTCGCCCTTTTCGCCGATGTAACCAACTTGCAGAGTGGCGGAGTGGGTCAACGCATATTCGAGTGTCAGATTCCACTCCTGCACATAAGCCGGCTGGATATTCTGCGGATATACCGTATATCCATTGTTGGAGGCGCTGTACTGGATGGAGGTATCGGGGTTGGTAAAGCCTTCTTCGGCGGTGTTGGGCGTGGACACGGCGGCAAGCGTTGGAGCGCTGACCGTGAAGCCGGCCGCCTGCAGGAAGGGCGTAATGGCCGTCAGGCGCTGATTGAACGAGTTGCCTTCATAGAAGCTGGTGGCTCCGTAGCCGCCTCGAATCACAAGGCGATCATTCAGCTGATCGGCAAAGCCGATGTGCGGCATGAGCTGGCGGTAATTCGGCTGGTAACAGGCCAGGTTGCTGCAGAGTCCCGATCCGGGGGGTGCACCTACGGGAAGATGACCGGCATAGAGGATCTGGCCCGTCGTCAGGTTCACGTTTCCGGTTCTGTCTTGTTCTTCGACCCATGGTTCGTCGAATTCATAACGAAGGCCGAAGATCAACGTGAGGTTAGGTCGCACTTTAAAGTTGTCCTGCGCAAAGCCAGCGGTGCGCCATTGGCGCTGTCCGACATTGACGCTTCCGAGGGTAACGCCGCCCGACGATACGCGGTCCAGCACAAAGTCCGCGCCACCGTATCCGCCGGATCCGTTGCCGTTGGACGTGAAGGCGCCGCTGTAGTTGAGTGAGCCGAGATAGCCGTCGTTGTTGCCGGTGGGGTAGTTGTTCTGGTAACGGCGAGCTTCGATTCCGAGACTGATGTAGTGCAAACCGTGCTGCCAGGTCAGGTTGTCGATGTAACTGTAGGTGTTGTCGATGACGCCGCCGTTGTAAGCCGACGTGCCGACACCGCTGATGCCGCTGCCAATTCCCTGATTCGTAAAGCCGTTGTACTTCTGGTTGGGGAATGTGATGCCGACCTTGGCGTTGCCTGCGGTCCCGAAGGCGCCGGTGGGGTCCTGCGGGAAACCCTGGTTCCAGATTGTCCGGGTGAAACCGACCCGTGCGGAATTGACCAGCGATGGCGAAAAGGTATGTACCCAGTTGGAGCCCACGATCCATGTGGGATAGAGGTTGATCCCGGGGAAGCTGATCGCGAGCACGGGAGTGGACCCGTCATAGGCGTGGGAAACGGAATAGAATCCAGTGATTTTGTCCGCTGCGCGAGGGTCGAATTCGATTTTGGCGTCGCCCTGGTCGTTGGCCTTATAGCTGCGCGACGGCGCGAGGTAATTGTTTTGCACGATTCCGTCGGTCGGTGTTGCATTGGGCAGCGGATAGTACTTCGGGTTCGCGAAAAGGAATTTCGCTACGGGATTCAGAATCGGAACGCCCTGGTTGTTTGCGTAGGGTGCGAAGTTATTCAGCGGATCATAGAGCTGGATCGGATTGGCGCCGGCGAGTAGAACCGAGAAGTCGCCGTTGCGCATGGCCTGAGTCATTACGCTGGCCTGGCCCGTGCCGCCGCGATGCCACCGCGATCCAAGGTAATCGCCGAAGAAGAACAGCTTGTTGTGGAGGATCGGACCGCCGATCGTGCCGCCGAACTGCGCAAAGGAAAAAGGGTTGAGGGGCGTGACGGGAGTCGACTGGCCATTTCCATAGGAGTTCGCATCGAATCGGTAATCCTGCGCATAGCCGTAGGCGGACCCATGGAAATTGTTAGTCCCGCTCTTGAGGACGCTTACCACGCCACCACCATTCACGTTGCCGTAGTCGGTGGATGCATTCGCCGTAATAACCTGGACCTGCGCCAAGGCCTCCGGTGCTGGGCTGTAGGAGATGAGGTTGTTGTACGTTTCGTTCATGTCGATGCCTTCGAGCGTGTAGTTGTTGGCCTGCGCTCGATTGCCATTCATGTTGGGCGTGTCGGTGTAGTAGGTGCTGCGCTCGAAACTGGTAGGGCCATTGACTCCAGCGGTGTCGACGGAACCTGGCACATACAGAGTGAGCGCCGAAAAATCGAGCCCATTCAGGGGCAGATTGCCGATCGTGTTCGCGGTGAAGGTGGTGTCGACGCTGAGGCTTTCAGTTTGAAGAATGGGAGCGGCGGCAGAGACATTTACCGAAGTGCTGGCACTTCCCACCTGCAGCTTGATGTTGAAGTTCGCAGTTTGCCTAACCTCGAGAGAGAACTCTGGAACGGTGGCCGTACCGAAGCCACTGGCCTGCACGTTTACGGTGTAGCGGCCGATGGGCAGAAACTCGATGCGGTATTGCCCGTCCGCATTCGCGGTGGTGGAGGTGTCAATCCCGGTGGCAATCGCATGTGCGGTTACATGCGCTCCTGGAACTACGGCTCCGCTGGGGTCAGTGACCTCACCGGTAATAGAGCCCGTTACCTCTTGAGCGACGGCTGCCGGCAAAAATGCGAGCAGCGCGAACGCAGATCCGAGCACGATCTGGAGCAGACTTTTTCTCATTGAGACCTCACATGAAAGTTGGTGCAATTGTTGAGGGCTTACGCCTCTATTGATCATTTCGAGCCGGGAACTGACCGACGCCGACGGTGACCGCGCCGATGGCGTGCGATGAGTTGGCCTGCGTTGCGAACGGCCGCATCAGATTTCTCAGCCGTGGAGCAAATTTACATCTAAATGATCATATTGTCCACAAATTTGATCAATATGAGCATTTTGGCAAGATAAATTGTCATTCTGTATGTATGTTGAGCGGCATCTTCGCACCTTCTGCAGACGGGAGCGCGCATCACGCAGACGTATCCACTGCATGATCCGTCACGCGCTTGCTACGACCGCACTATCAAGGCGGACAACCAGAAGCTTGTTCCGGTAAGCAATGGCCCAGGCTGCAGCGACAACAACTGAGCACCGGCCCAAAGACAAGAGGCGAATTCCCAGCCGGGAGTTCGCCTCGCGTCTTCTCGTTATTGTTTGCTATTAGCGCGTCTGCAATTGCGGCTGATCTGTCTGGTTCTTCAGGGTGATGTGAACGGAATGATCGAGGGTGAATGTCAGGAGGCTCTCGGCAGGCAGCACAATTTGTTTGTTACCTGTGAAAGCAGTTCCTGCTGTGCCTGCGCCTCCTCCTGCGAGAGCACCGATGGCGGCACCCTTGCCTCCGCCCGCGATTCCACCAATCAGCGCGCCCAAGCCTGCGCCTCCTCCAATAAAGCCTGCGGAGCGCTTGCCCTTGCCCTGCTCAGCACGAGAAATAGAGCTTGTAGCGACTGGATAGCTGCCCCACCTGGTATGGACCCGTTCGAGCTTGATCGATAGCAATGCTCCGCCCTTGAAGCGTCCAAGCGGCTTGGCGTCAACCACCGTGCCCTCTGCACGAGCGCCCCTGGGGATTACGACATCGCCGTCTTTCCTCACATCGTCTGCAACCGTGGCGCTGAAGGAGTCGCCTGGCTGTGAAATCTTCGAGCCTAGATCGGTGTCAAGACGAACACGAATGGAGGTACCGCTCGGAAGCGTGATGACGGCAGGCGGAGGCGGAGGCGCCGGTGCAGCTGCCTGCTGGCCGGCCGGGGCTGCGGACTGGGCAGGGGAAGCAGGCTGCATCGACGAGGGCTCGCCCGACGCTGGTGCGGCGGCTGGCTGCGAGGATGAGCTTGCCTGATTTGCAGGGGGCGTGGTGCTGGATTTGCATCCGGCAACGGACAGCGTGATCGCAAGGGTGGCTGATGCGCAGAGAACAAAAGCGGGACGAATCTTCATACTGCAAACTCCTTCTCCATAGGGATTCTCGGAACAGAGGAACCGGCAACGGGGGGCTTCAGAATTCCGCGGAACGATGATACCGTTCCGCGGGAATCCATGAGAACTGCAGGAGAAGAAAGTTGAAGGTTTAGATGTCGAGGTTCTTGACGTCGAGCGCATTGTCTTCAATGAACTTGCGGCGCGATTCGACGTCTTCGCCCATCAGCGTGGTAAAGATGGCTTCAGTTTCGGCGATATCTTCGAGCTTGACTTGTAGCAAGGTTCGCCGTTCGGGATCCATCGTGGTCTCCCAAAGTTGGGGTGCGGTCATTTCGCCCAGTCCTTTGTAGCGCTGCACGTCGTAGTCTTTCTTGCCCTGTTCGACGATGTAGGCAAAGAGCTCGCGAGCGGTTGACTTCTCTACCGGTTCGTGCGGGATGCGCGAAGCACGCCGGGCCGCTTTCGCCTCCGCCTTTACCTTGGCCGGGGTCTGGCCTTCTTCGAATTCGGTGCCTTCGAGCTCTTCCGCAGCCGGCTCCGCGTTGCCTTTGCGGCGTATTCGATCAGGAAGGGCGGCTCGAGATACTGGCTGATCTGCGAATACTTCGACATCATCTGGCGGAACTCGGGACTTGAAGCCAGCGTCCAGTCAATGCAGCGCGAGGCACCCTGGGAGTCCGTATAGCAAACCGACCAGGTATGGTGCTCATCATCTTCCACCGGCTTGCTGACCTTGATTCCCAAGTCATTGGAGACTTCGACAAGACGTCGTGCAGCTGCGCAAGCTTTGCGGGAACTTCGTTTCCATTTTTGGAAGTGAAGTCGGCACGATGGGTAAGCTCAACGCGCGCGATCAACTCCGTGAGTTTTTCGTTGCGAATACGCTTGTCCACTTTTTCGACAAAGCCAAGGTACTCGTTGAGGTAGCCCATGAAGCGCGTAAGCTCGGGGCCTTCGATGTGGCTGGCGTTTTCGCCATGCCGCACGATCATGCCTTCCGAAGCGCGCTTGATGGCTACACGATTCGAGTTCGCGCTCGTCCTTCACGTACTGTTCCGACCGGCCCTTCTTGATCTTGAACAGCGGGGGCTGCGCGATGTAGATGTTTCCGCGCTTGATCAGATCCGTCATGTGGCGGAAAAAGAAAGTGAGCAGCAGGGTGCGAATGTGCGATCCGTCGACATCGGCGTCGGTCATCAGGATGATCTTGCCGTAGCGAATCTTCGTCGGGTCGAAGTCGTCCTTGCCGATGCCGCAGCCAAGCGCCGTGATCATGGCGCGGATTTCTTCGTGGCCCAGCATCTTGTCGTAGCGTGCCTTCTCGACATTCAGGATTTTGCCCTTCAGAGGAAGGATCGCCTGGAAGCGGCGATCGCGTCCCTGCTTGGCAGTTCCGCCTGCGCTCTCACCCTCGACGAGATAGAGTTCGCAGCGATCCGGATTGCGTTCGGAGCAGTCCGCCAGCTTGCCCGGCAGGCCGCCGCCATCCAGTGCACCCTTGCGCCGTGTAAGGTCGCGAGCTTTGCGGGCCGCTTCGCGCGCTCGCGCCGCTTCAATGGCCTTGTTGATGATCTTGCGGGCGATCGGCGGGTTCTGCTCGAGGAACATGCCCAGGCGCTCGTTGACGAATGCCTGCACGGTTCCAGCGATATCGGAGTTGAGCTTGCCCTTGGTCTGGCCTTCAAACTGCGGCTGCGATAGTTTCACGCTCACAACCGCTACCAGACCCTCGCGCACGTCGTCGCCGCTCAGGTTTTCCTTTACGTCCTTGAACAGTCCGAGCTGTTGGCCGATTGCGTTGATGGTGCGCGTAAATGCCGTGCGAAATCCCGAGAGATGCGTGCCGCCGTCTACCGTGTTGATGTTGTTGGCAAAGCTGAAGACCGTTTCGGAATAGCTGTCGTTGTATTGCACCGCGATTTCGATTTCGACGTTATCGCGCTGTGCTTCCATCACGATCGGCTTCTCATGCAGAACGGACTTGCCGCGATTGAGATGCTTGACGAACTCGGCGATGCCGCCGGCGTAGCGGAACTCGGCGCGCCGGGCCTCGCCGGTTTTGGGATCGGACGTGCGTTCATCGGTCAGCATGATTTCAAGCCCTTTGTTGAGAAAGGCGAGTTCGCGCAGGCGCTGAGCCAGAGTGTCGTAGTTATATTCCGTCGCGGTAAAAATTGATTTTGTCGGGCAGGAAGTGAACCTTGGTGCCGCGCCTCTTGGAAGTGCCTGCCATGCGTAGTTCACTGGTGGCGACGCCGCAGCTGAAATCCATCTCCCAGGTGTGGCCATCGCGCCAAATCTCGACATTCAATTCCTGGCTGAGAGCGTTGACGCAGCTCACGCCGACGCCGTGCAGTCCGCCGGACACCTTGTAGTTGGAGGAATCGAACTTTCCGCCTGCATTGAGCTTGGTGAGCACCACCTGCACGGCGGGCATCTGCTCGCCGTTTGCCAGCGCCATCATGTCGACGGGGATACCTCGGCCGTCGTCGACGACCGTGATCGAGTTGTCCACGTGGATGGTGACGTCGATTTTTTTGGCATAACCGGCGAGGGCTTCGTCGACGGAATTGTCTACTACTTCGTAAACAAGATGGTGAAGTCCCATCTCGCCGGTCGAGCCAATGTACATGGCCGGACGAAGTCGCACGTGCTCCATGCCCTCGAGGACGGTGATGTCTTCGCCGGTGTAATTTCCGTTGCCTCGGGGAGGAATCGCGGGGTTCAGTCGCCATATTTTTCCATTCGCAGAATTTTCGCCTTCGGGGCCTTAGGTCGGGGCCGGCCGGGCGCAAGTTCATGTCCGCAATTTTGGGGAATAACCGCTTGAAACACGAGGGTTTTGTGGGAACTCTGCCTGTACTGAATTTTACCATGCTGAGACGTGCAAAAACGCGGTCGGCGAGGTTCATTACGAGTGCGCGGGAGTAGTAACCAAATTGGGTACTTCAGGGTAGATTACCGAAGAATGATGTTACTTTTGTCACTTACTGGTGCGATACTTTCGATGTAGTTGAAAAAGCTGGACTTAGTGGTGGAATTTGCTACTACCATAAAAGTGTTAGCAAGCCAACAATTTGTTCAGATCTTTTCATGAGGGGTAACCAATTATGAAACTCGCTTTCCGCGTTTTTGTCCTTTCCGTAGTCGTCGCCGGTGCCGCAGCTGCTTCGGTTTCCTCCACCCCGAAACATATGCTTTCGAGCCACCAGTCGGCCACCGCTGGACTGCCGATTCCGACATGCGGCCCAGGCATGGGGTGCACCAACACCACCAGGTAAGTCCCATGTCCGCTTAGCACCAAAGTGCTACACGGGCAGGTGCAAGTTTTCATTTGAATCCAAAGGCTGCGAGGACTATTCTGAGAGAACCCTCAGAATGGAAAGGGCCTTGCATGCCTTTGGATTTCACGATATCGCTATGAGCGTGGTTGAATTCGCTCTCTGGGCAACCTTGGGCTTTCTGTTTTGGAAGAAGGGGTTGCAGAAGCGCTTTCCCGCGTTGAGCATATATCTTGCTTTGCGCGCAGGCACGATGCCCGTGCTGCTCGGGCTACTTTATGTTCAGGCGCAGCCATGGGGCCACCAATATTTTCCGTTTTATTTCTATCCCTACTGGGCGGTCTATATCGCCAGCGCGATTTCGCTATTTTTTGTCACGCTCGAAATTTTCCGTTCGGTGCTTTCTCCTTTTTCCGGCTTGATGCGGCTGGGCACGGTAGTTTTCCGTTGGGTCGCATTGGTTTCGGCCGTCGCGAGCCTCGGATCGATCTCGTACACGCATCCGAACGTTTCGCTCATTCCTGATTTCGCTCTCGCTCTGATGCGATCGGTCAGCATCCTCGAGCTCTGCCTGCTGGCGTTCCTCTGGTCTTTGCATCAACGCTCTGCAGCTTTCCTTCAAGGATCTCGCAGTTGGGTTCGGACTTGGTTTCGGCTTGATGTCGGCGAACGATCTGATCTACGCGGCATTGAGTCCGGGTAACTCTTCACTCAACGCGCCGCTGCAGTTTGCATACGAAGCAGTGATCCTGCTTGCAGTGGGAATGTGGGTCGCCTACTGCGCCATGCCGGAGCGTGTGCGCAAGCCCGTCGTGATGCCGGCGAACTCCACGATCTATCGTTGGAACGAAATTGCCGCGGCCCTGGGACACGGAACACAAGTTGCAGTCCAGCAGCCGGCAAACAGCTTCTTCCTTACCGATGTGGAACGCGTTGTGGAGAAGGTTTTGACACGCAATCTGCAGGGCAACGAATCGAAATCGTAGCCGAATTGAACTCCTAGAACGAAAGGCCAAACCTCTGGGTTTGGCCTATTCCTTTCGGCAAATCCGCTGCGCCGAGAAGTTACATCCAAGTAAGCAGACCAACGCTATAATCCATTTGTCCGCATGGAACAGATTCCCCGCCATCAATGCCTCATCTATGAAGGTGCCCCCTCGCGGCAGCTCGTCGCGTTGGCAGAGGTGATTCGACAGAAATTGGATGAGAACAAACGCTGTCTGTACCTCAACAGCCAGCCCGATGGTTGCGGGGATGCGATCGTACCTGGCGGCTGCTGGTGTTGATGTGGCGCACGAACGTTGAAAGGAAGTCTCGTCCTGTCATCGGAACGAGACCATCTGATCAGATGGCAGTCAGTTCGATATGGAACGAATGATGCAGCGCCTGCAGGATGCTCTGAAACAGGCACTCAAGGACGGCTATCAAGGGTTGTGGGCGACTGGCGACATGACGTGGGAATTCGGTCCCGACAAAGACTTTTCAAAACTCCTCGAATACGAGTGGCGGCTGGAGGAATTCTTCCGCGCAAATCCAAGGATGGGCGGGCATTTGCCAATATCATGTCGAAACCATGCCCCGGAAGCATCTTCGGCATGGCGTGATCTCTCACCCTGCTATCTTCGTCAATCAGACCTTATCGATGATCAATCCGGTTTACAGCTATTCAGAGTCTTTTCGAGCGCGCAATCCACGGCGCCGGAGATTGACTCGTTCATCTATCAAATCCTTAGCCCCAAGGCCTGGCATAGAAACCCTCGCGTAAAAATACAAGGCCACGGCGAACCGTGGCCTTAATGACATGTGGAGATGATCTTATTCGGTGCGACTGGCTCGACCGATGCAAAGCGCCCGCGATTGCCGTGATCGGTGAACTTCACGCGGCCGGTAACCTTGGCGAAAAGCGTGTCGTCTGAACCGATGCCGACATTGATGCCCGGCTTGATCTTGGTGCCGCGCTGGCGCATGATGATCGATCCGCCGGTGACGAGCTGCCCGCCAAAGGCCTTCACGCCCAGCCTCTGTGCATTTGAATCGCGTCCGTTTGTGGAGCTGCCTCCACCTTTTTTATGTGCCATTGCCTGATCCCCTTCTCGATCTTGATCCGCTTACTTCTCAGCGGTGTAGGTGACGCCGTCGGCCTCGATGGCCTTGATGCGCACCTCGGTAAAGTTTTGACGGTGGCCCTGCATCTTCTTGTACTGCTTCTTCCGCTTCAGATGGAAGACAAGAATCTTGTCGCCGCGCCCCTCGCCGACAACTTCGGCCGTTACCTTGGCGCTGGACGGCTTGGCAATGCTGCCTGCTTCGCCGCTGAAGGCGAGGACGTCACTGAACTCAACCGTCTGATTCTCTGAAGAGACAGACTCAATCTTGACTACATCGCCTGGCGCGACCCGATATTGCTTGCCACCGGTACGAATAACCGCGTACATAAACCCTCCAGAGCATGATCGCGCCGCAGCGGATCTGCTCCAAGAAATCTGAAAAATCTCGGGCGGAAACTTCCATGTCCGCGGTATGCTCGAGCGCCGAAAAATATCTGGGCGAGCGGTTGGCTCCGCGGCGTCAGGCAGGAATCGCCAAACTAGAGTAGTTTACCGGGTTTGCGGGTCGGGGTCAATGCGAGCTTCGAAGGTGCCCTGCGAAGTGCTCAGGCAGCTCGCTCCTACCGGCTTGATGCAATTGCGATCTGAGACGCGAGAAGTCAAGCCTAAGCTAGCCCTGCGTCGATTTAGGGTAAGCGAATTGCGTCGCTCCTAACCTTTTCTGATCAAGGCCCAGCGCATGGGTCTTGTCGGGTGCACTGTTCCCGGCAATTTCGATCATCCCGTTCGGCTGGCTATTGATGGGAAGCCGTTTTCCGTTCACTTCGATGTGCGAGAACTTGCCCCATTGAATCTTTCGGAAGGGCGATGCGAACCGTCCAGTTTCCCGCCCGTGCGGGGGCGTACCAACCTTCAAACCTGTCTTGGTCTTCACGACGCCCATGAGCGGGCGAATCGAACCGATACGAATCGAACGGCAATGCCAGATTCAGATTCAGCCCTTCCTGGGTGAATTCCAGTCCCAGAAGCTTGCTGGCGGAATACAGAGAGCACGCATGCGCGTGGAGATTGAGCACCGGAAAATCGGTGCCGTGAAAGAACGGCTCGTTGGCTGCGCCGCCCGGGTGCTTGCTCAGCGGAGAGTTATACGAGTCATTTCCACTCCACACGCCGTACCAGATATCCGGATAAGCATCGGCGTGAGCAGGCCAGCGAGTTTCTCTTCCACTCGTCCCAGGCCATCGCCGGATCAACGCGCCATGAGCGCCCAGACGAGGGTCTGATTCAGCGACGGCCAGATGGCTCCCAACTCCAATGTGCCGACGTTCGTTCCGCCTTTATGCGCATGTCTGGCCCATCGCTCATCTGGGCTGCGCCCAGGGGGCCATGCCGCAACAGGTCATTCATGGTTCGCGCGAGTTCGCGGGTCTGCGCGTCTGTGGTTGCGCCAGCCAGCATGGCCCATGGCTGCGGTTCGATCCAGAGTGTCGATTCTCCGAGCCAGCCAAGTTTCGGGCCGAGCCACGCTCGTTTGAACCATCTTGCCGTTCCATTGCGCGCGCGTTGCTTCGCGTTGGTGGTCCGCACTCGCTCGAACTTCTTTCGCCAGAGTTGCATTACCAGCGGCGAAGTCAAGCAGGCGCGCATATTCGTCAAAGACCCAGGCCGCCATGGCGGAGTTCAATACGCTTTCGCTGTTTCGCAATGCATTCCTTGAAGGCCGACTGCGCCCAGGTGTAGATGAGCCCGTCATTCCAATCGTCGACGCGCATGCGCATGATGCCGTGCTGTCCGACTCCAACATCGTTGACCTGGTGGCGATAGCAGCGTTCGAGCAGATTGCGGACGCTGTCTGGTCGGCCTTCTGTCGCCGAAAACCGCGCCGGAATTTTCTCTTGCAGAAAACCGACATCGCGCGTTGCCAGAACATATTCGCTCACCGCCCACAGCAGCCACAGCGGGAGATCGCTGGCATTGTCCGATGCCATGGGGGCGACTACGCCGTGTCCGACGATTCCGTAGGGAAGTGATCCGTCGTCGCGCACTTCCTTGAGCGTGTAGCGCAGAACACTTCTCACAATCTCGGGATCGCTGAACAGGAAGGGAAGACAATGCTGCAGCGGATCGCGCGCTGCTCCCTGAAATCCCATCGTGTACTGGTAAAAGCCGTTCTGGTTCAGGATGTGCTCGCCGAAGAAATCGTCGAAGGTCTGGCTGCTCCTGCAGGTAGTAGTGATTCCATGTCGCCTCGCGCTTTACCCAGGGTTCGGCGGGCACATCGAAGCGCATGCCTTTCTGTTTCCACGTCCGGCTCGAATCCAGCAAAACGGAGCTTGCCGATTTCTCATATTTTGCGATGAGGGCATCGAGCGCGAAGCCGTCTGGAAGATAGCCGTACAGGAAACGAACGGTCGGCTTTCGTTCGGCCGAGTTGAATTGTCCGCTCCAGCAGAAGACCGGAATGCGTTCCGCCGGCTTCAATCTTGCCGTCGAGAGGCTGCTTCAAGCCGCTGGGATTTGCAGGACCGCCCGCGCCGAAGAAAGCGGCCGCATCGGAACTGAAGCCGCTCGCCGGGCCATCGAGAGAAACCAGAAACGTCTGCGGAAATCGAGGCTTTCAAAGTCGGTGCCTGGCCTAAGATCCGCTACAGGCGCCGTGAATCCGTTGGGATTGGCGCGCAGCATGGCCTTTGCGCGCTCCCATGCAGCTTCCTCCTCGGCCGATCGCCCATCAAAATGCTTGGACTCCAGCAAGCCCTTGTTCCGTCGACTTGGAAATGCGATGGCTGAAGCGGCTGTCCGAGATCGCGGCGCAATTTGGTCTGGGTGCCGAAGCCCGCTCATCGACTCGATGGCGGCAGCGATAGGAGAACTGAAACGGCTGGCATCCCCAGTACTCCACCCAGCGCACGGTGGCAGCGACGTCTTTGTGATTGGTGACGGTCGCTTGTGAAATCAGAACAGGATCATCGCCAAAAGGCGCGGAGATCACCTGGTCGATGGAGTAGCTTTGCTGCCCCGCACTTTCTTGCGGTAATAGCCGACCCCGAAGATTCGCTCAAACGCAGGGTTGTGCCATCGTAATACGTGGTGAGCGTCTCTTGACCGTCTGTCAAGATAGCCCAGTCCACCGCCGAACTGGCTGCGTCTCCGGATCGACGTCGTTCAGGAATTTCGGACAGCCCTCATCCTGGCGCACGCGCACATGGCCGTAGTTGGACGCAAGCGCCGTGATGCGATCGTTGCCGACCTGGTGGATATGCTCGGTGGGAGCCAGAACTCCGGGTTGAACCTGCGTTACGGCCCGCGGGTCCGTGGTTTGATTGCAGGTGTATTGGAATGCGGGCAGTCCGAATTCATCTTCGATCCACGCTCCAAAATTGCTCGATCCGTACGCATCTCTCGTTCTCGGCTTGCGACGTGCCAGAACTCCGTCGCGTCGGAGTTTGCTGGCGATAGCGACCCCCAGAGTATCCTAGCAAGAACTCCCTGCGCGTTGCTTCCATTTACCGCCCTTTTGACGCAGACAGATTGGCCGAAACGCGATTATAGAGCGGTCTCGTTTCACATGTTGATCTGAAGTGTATCGAAGGCTGCTTTTTCTTAATGAACAAGCCACTCGGCTTTGTCGATTCTCTAGAGAGCTGAATGGAAACCACCACAGCCGGAGCCGGCCATGGTCTGCGAGACCATGAGGTTCGTCTAACAATATCGCGAGCGGATCGTTTGAAAACGCCTAGAAAGATCGCTGCGTCGCAAGGCCCCTTGAAGCGGAAATTCGGCCTTCACGCGGCGCTGGAACGGATCGCCGTCGGACTCGGTGGGCAGCGGAGCGGGGACATTGAGAAACGAGTAGCCTTCCGCGTCGGTTCGGCTTCTCTGCGCTTCGGCTGATATCTCCTCTACACCCTGCGGGGCATTTCGATGGATGCCGAAGATTGGGTCCTTCAGTCGAGTGTTCCATCGTGGCAAAGATCGGCTGCATCGCGCTGAAACGAGATTCTCAACCAGCTTCTTGCGGGCACTCAAGTGTTCGAATGTCTGCGGAAATCTGCGTCAAGTCTTCGATGGCCTTTTCGTAGGCTTTGCGATAGGGATCGGATGTCATGCTCTTGTTCACTCCACGCGAAGTGTAGCATCGGAAATCTTGCAAAAATCAAAGGTCCAATTGCCAGTCCCACCCCAAAGTAATGTGCGATGACTCGATTGCGGTACAAAAGGCGGTCCGACCGTTTCTCAGGCCCGCGGCACGACGTAAAACAGGATGGCAAAGTAATGCGCAATGCTCCCGACCAGTACGAACAAATGCCATGCGGCGTGGAAGTACCGGATACGATCCAGCGCGAAAAAGACGATCCCGAAGGTGTAAGCGAGGCCACCTGCCCCGAGCCAGACCAGGCCGTGCGGGCTGATGGCGTGCATTAACGGACGCGCCGCGAAGACCACTACCCATCCCTGAAAAAGGTAGACAGCCGCTGAGGCCGCCGCAAAACGTCCGACGGCAAAGCTTTTGAAGATGATGCCTGCGATCGCGAGTGTCCAGACAATCCCAAACAATGTCCACCCGACCGGTCCACGAAGCGAAACCAATGTGAAAGGCGTGTAGGTTCCCGCAATAAGCAAATAGATAGCCGCGTGATCGAGCACATGAAAGACATGACGCGCTCGCGTCCGCACCAGCGAGTGATAGAGCGTGGAGCAGAGGTAGACGAGCACCAGCGTGCCTGCAAAGATCGAACAGCTGACCACAACCCACGTTGAGCCGCGCGTGCTGGCCACGATCAGGTAGGCGGCTCCCGCAATCGCGACCACAGCGCCCACGCCGTGGGTAATCGCGTTGGCAAGAATGTCGCCGAGGCGGGAATGGGCGGGCACGGCTATGATGATAATGTCGGATAAGCCGGATGTCAGTGACGAAGCAGCTGTGCAGAGAAGCGGTTAGATGTTTGTCGCCGCAGGTGTGCCCGGCTTTGGCGGTCGCCTTCCAATGCTGACGAACGCGTTCCCTCCGCATCGGTGAACCGAGCTTCTCGATCGGCAATTCGCCTTCGATCATGTTGACCGTAACGGTGTGACCGTCGAGGGAGATGGTGCCGTAGCCCGACGCGGTTGAGAAGAAGCTAACGAACGGATGCACCTTCAGTTTCGGTCCGAAATGCAAGGTCTTGTCAACGGCGGAGTAGCGGAAGCCGGAGAGCGCGCCGACAAGCGCGAAGCTCGACATGGCGCGTGCGTACCAGTTGCCGCACTCATATTCGTTCCACGGATTGCGGGTGCGCCCGTCGTAACGGCTACGCAGGGCCTTGACGATGGTGAGGCCTTCCTCGACGAATCCTTCATGGATGAGGTGCGATGCGACCTGGTATTCGATCCCGGTCCACACTTCATCGGAGTAGACGAAGGGCAGAGTGGGTTTGTCGCCGCGCGGCCAACTGCAGAAAGCAGGCCAGGCTCGTGGCCCAATGCGTAGCCCGGGCGCTGCGCATTGGCGTGCTGGCTCAGGTCGGTCTTGAAGTTGTTGCGGAAGATGGACTGCAGAGTGGAGCGGACATTCTTCTGCGGCGAGCGGAATGTCGATGCCGTAGAGCCTCGCCATCCATGCCCCGATGACGCCATCGGACAAGCACCCGGATCCATATTGATACTTCGGCCCTTCGCGCTTGAGCAGTTGCTGCATCTCGCTGCTCTTGTCATCCACGTGAGCGATGGACTGCGCAAACGACTTGTCGTGGAGATCCTGGAATTCAACCTTCTGCTGGAAGTAGTCGCCATTGAACAGCGTCTCATCCATGAACTTCGCGGAGCGCTGCGCAAGGTCCGCATAAAGCGCTGCGTCCGCGGATTCGTTGAGGGCAGTGGCCATCAGAGCCATCGCGGAAAGTGCGCCGAGATAGATGCTGGTGCACATCCCATCGGGGCCCCAGAACTCGATGTCGTAGGTGTTGTGGTGAGGCTCGAAGAGTGCGCCACGATGGTCCGGGTCCCACGTGGCAATGCAGTAGTCGATGCTGTGCTTGGCCAGCGGATACATCCGCTTCAGCCATGCCGCGTCGCCGCAGATCTGCCAGTCGCGAAAAACTTTCATAATGCCGCCGAGCTGGCCATCGGCTGCTGCGGGGCCGGTGTGATCGACGGGGCCGTCGGGAATTGCGCCGCGGAAATTTACATGGCCGCGATCATCCATGGAGCGCGCGAGTTCCAGATCGCGCAGGGTGCGTTCGAGCTGAGGAAAGAGATGGGGCAGGGCCTGCGCGTAATTCCACACATGCGTGCACGATCCGTGGCAGCAGCCAGCATCGGGAAAGCAGCCTTCCCATCCCCAAATATTGCCGCTGGCCTCACGAAGAACGGTGGGCGATTTGAGGATCGCGAGATTGGCCGAGACAGCGTCGAGCACGTAGGCCGGAAAGGTTGAACCAAAGATCGCGTTCTTGAACTGGATGGTCCTGGTGCGGAGTGTTGCGTAGTTCTGCTCTACGTAGGCAGCTACGTCGCGGGCGTCTTTCCACTGGGTGGAGTAAAAGGGATGCCACGGTGGTGGAGCATCGGCGGGTACAGTCCGGCAGCCTGCGGCGGCCTTCAATCACGGCTGCATTCTGCGCACTTACGATTCCTCCCTCGCGCAGGTAGCAGTTGGGGAAGTGCCAGGTGATCAGGATCGGGTAGGTATGCGATTCGCCCGGCGTGAGATGTCCATCGAGCAGGATGGAAGCACCGTTGCGGCCAGCGCTGTCGACCGTATTGGATCCATCGTTCGTGGTGAAGGCGCCGGTCGAAACCTCGCGCCATAGCGCGGAAAGGGAGTCGAACTCCCATCCGGGGCTGCGCAGCCACATCGCTTTGATCCGGGGCTTTGCGCCAATGGCTGTCAGCGTGGCACTGCCATAAGCCTCGGCATTGGGCGCCTCGCGATTGAAAAGAAAGGCACCCTTGCCGGCGATAGCTGCGTTGGCGCTTGCAGCCTGATCTGGACGGCAACCCGGCGCAAGATGCGAAAGATGGTAAGAAAATTCGTAGTCGACCGGGTGCGAGGAGGTGTTGTGCAACGTGTATTCAAGAATTGCGCAGGGAATGCCCGAGTTCTTGTCATCGAGCGGGATGAATGGGTTCCAGGCAACCAGGGATACGTCGAGCGGAATAGAGGAGTCGGCAAAGCGAAGTTCGGCGAAAGGGAATTCTCCACGGAAATTGCATTTCTCAAAGCGCGGGAACCCTTCGGACCCTCCGCGGCGCAAACCTTGTCCCTGCAATCCCTGGTCGAAGATCTTGAATGGGGGAAATGGGCCTTCCACCAGCTTGGTGACCGGTGCCGCTCCTTTGATTGACAAGATGGCAAATGCCGCTTCAGGCGAGTTAGAGGTAAAGCCTGCGGGAAGAGCCGTTGTCTCGGGGCGGGTGCGGATGGAAAAGTCCTGCAATCCGCCTGATCCATTGATGCAGATGCAGCCGGCGCCTAGACCCCCGATCGGCATGGCGACCTGGGTAGCTCGGTCTCCATTGAAAGTTCGCTGTGGGCCGGGCAAGAAGAGCTCTGCCGCAGAAAACGGGAGCGATTCGCGGTCGAAAGCTCCGCTGGCTGGGGCTGCGTTTGCCGGCGAAGCCGCATCGCAGTTAGTAGCAGGCACGGCGGCAGCCAGGGCCGCGGTGGAACCCGCAACGAGGAATTCGCGGCGAGTTGGCTTTTTCACGGACATAAAACTTTGGCGTAAAAGCTGTTGAAAGGGTAACACCGGCCGGGGCAAAGTCGGCCGGTTCGCAACCTTGTGAGACAATTCGCAATCATATTTGCGCTAGAATCGAGGGCTAGCGCGGATCCCGGATTGCACGTCTGCGAAGATAGCCCTTGGTTCGGCGAGCTGCAGGAAATAGCGACCCCGAAGGAACTGG
>CAWCVS010000013.1:0-285516 GCA_963799035.1 uncultured Acidobacteriaceae bacterium
AGCAAGCAGCCACGCTTCCGCGGAACCTTTCGCCTTTGCCAGCTTCTCCATGCGCGGCAGCCCCGCATCCTGCTTCCCCGATGCGATCAGCGCATAGGCATACACGTACTCAAGATCGAAGTTGTCTTCGTTACCCGGCTCCAGCGGAGCAAGAAGTGCTGCGGCGTCGCTTTCGCGATTGAGCTTGTTATAGGTGTAACCAAGCAGGATTGCCGTGTTCAGATCAGCGGGATGCAGGGAGTGAAGTTTCTCAAATTCCACCCTGGCCTGGTTAAAGTTTCCGGTCCGGTAGTAGGCCATCGCAAGGTTCATCCGGACTGCCTCGTTCTGTGGAGCGATCACGAGCACACGGCTGTCTTCTTCTATCGCCGCATCCATCTGGCCGGCAGCCGCGAGCGCAGCACCGAGGCTCGCGCGGGCCTGCAATCAAGTTCGGCTCAAGGTTCAGCGCTTTTCTGAAGTCGGCGATTGCCGTCTTCAAGTCTCCGTGGTCCTGAGCGGCCGTTCCGGCCCGGAGGGATGCCTCAGCTTCCCCTGCGGGAGGTTGATTCGCAGATTGGCCGGTAGCGGCGTGGGCCAGCAAACCTGCGCACACGAAGGGAACGACTCGCATCACTTTCACAGGATAGAACATCACCGATTGCCGAGTTCAGGCGACACTGCGCAGATAGTAGAATCCAAGGGTGGCTGCATTGCGGCAGCCCTCTCCTTTATTCATGCGCAAGTCTGCATTTGTCCCCATTCATCTCGTGATTCTGGCACTTGGGAGCTTGAGCCTCGAACAGGCGTTGCCGTGCCAACAGGCAGGCGCGGCCCCACCGCCCGCACCCATCCGATTCGAACTCAAACAACTTCCTTTTCGCCTCGACAGCAGTCAAAGTCCTGCCAAAAATGTTCCTGAAACCATGGCTGGCGGTGTCGCAGTATTCGATTACAACGGCGACGGCAGGCCCGATATCTTTTTCACGAACGGCGCAGACATCGCGACTCTGCAGAAATCCTCGCCGAAGTATTCGAACCGCCTCTTCCGCAACAACGGGGACGGCACCTTCACCGATGTCACTGAGCATGCGGGCCTGAAAGGAACGGGCTTCGATGTCGGCGTCGCGATCGGCGATTATGACAACGACGGTCACCCGGACATTTTCGTGGCCGGCGTTCACGGCAACACTCTCTACCACAACAATGGTGACGGCACGTTCACGGATGTGACAAAGAAGGCGGGCCTCGACAAGTGGAACGATCCGGAATATGGCCCGCTGTGGGCTGTTGCCGCCGTCTGGGTCGACGTAAACAACGATGGCCTGCTCGACCTGTTCATCGTCAACTATCTGCAGTGGACGTATTCCGAATATTCCCAAGTGCGTCATCGAAGGCGTGGCGGAGTACTGCCATCCCCGCTACTACAAGGGACTGCCGAACCAGCTCTTTCTGAACCAGGGCGACGGGACATTCAAGGATGTGTCGAAGGAGTGGGGTATACGCGATCACGTCGGCAAGGGCATGGGCGTGGGAATGGCAGACTACGATCTCGACGGCAAGCCCGATCTGTTCGTGACCAACGACGCAGAGTACGCCTTTCTCTTCCACAATCTTGGCAACAAGTTTGAAGAGGTTGCTTTCCAGACTAACGTTGCATTAGCCGAAGACGCGGCATTCATCTCCGGCATGGGCACCGATTTTCGGGATGTCAATAATGATGGCTATCCTGACATCGTGTATGTCGCGCTCAAGAGCCAGACCTTTCCCATTTACCTGAACACGGGCAAAGGAGACTTTACCGAGGCAACCGCGCCGAGCGGGATGCGCAATCTCACCATAGGCATGTCCGGCTTCGGCCCTGCATTTTACGACTTCGATAATGATGGCTGGAAGGATCTTTTCGTCACGCGAGGGCAAGTCACTTCGGTCTGGCCGCCGGGGTACAAGTTTGCTGAGCCGAACGTGGTATTCCGCAACCTGGGCGCAAGCGGCAAATGGCAGGCGCTCACGGCGGAAGCCGGTTTTACCGACGCTACCGAAGCGCGTCATCGCGGCTGCGCCTTCGGAGACTTTGATGGTGATGGACGTATCGACATTGTCGCTACCAGTCTCGATCAGCCTGCTGAACTGTGGATGAACCGCAGCCCCAACGCTGGCCACTGGCTCGACATTGCATTGCGCGGAGTCAAATCGAATCGTGATGGCATCGGCGCGCGCATCAAGGTTGTGACCAATACGGGCACGCAATACAACCATCAGACTTCCAGTGTCTGCTACGCCTCTTCAAGTCTCGGACCGGTACACTTCGGCCTGGGTGCGGACACAAAGGCAAGCACCGTTGAGATCCACTGGCCGAGCGGCATTGTCCAGACACTCCAGAACGTCGCCGCCAATCAGCTCCTCAAAGTCATCGAACCTGCCGAACCCACTTTACCGAAAAAGTAAAAATCACTGCTTTGGCGGGCCGGCCTTCTGCTGCCTGGCCTCAATCTGCTGCACCATGTCCCGTTCTCGTTGTCCGTCGTCGGGACGATGCAGCTTGTAATAAATGGGCGCAAGCTCAATGTGCGGATCGATCCAGTTGGGATCCGCCTTCTCCAACTCTTCCAGCGTCGCGGCGGCCTCGGCGTATTTGCCGGTCATGCCATTCAGCTTTGCCATCTCCAGGCGGGCCATCGGCGACTTCGGTTGCAGTTCCAGGGCAAGCTCGAGCATCGGCTTCGCACCGTCGAGATTCCTTTGCTTCAGGCGCATCGTTCCGAGATAGAGATTGGCCGTGAAGTCCCGTGGGTCGGCCTTCAAGGCCTGCTCAAATGCGGGCTGCGCGGCTTCCGTATCGCCTAGCGCATCCCGTGCCTGGCCGGCCATTGTGAAGAGGCCGGGAAAATCTCCATGCAGATTGATGGCGGCATCCAGATCGGTACGCGCCTCGTGGAACTCGCGCCGTCGCAACCGCGCCGCGCCCGCGATGAAGTAGCCATCCGCCGACTGCGTGGCCTGCGCCACCTTCTCCATGCGCGGCAACCCTGTTGTCTGCTCTCCAGAATCAATAAGGGCGTAGGCCAGCACGTATTCGAGATCCATGTTGCTCTCGCGCCCGGTTTCGAGCGGCGTCAGCATCGCGGCGGCTTCGCTCGATTTTCCCAGCTTGATGTCTGTATAGCCCAAAAGAACGGCGGCAGCTACATCCTGCGGCCGCGCCAGGTGAACCGCCGAGAAGGCAGCATGAGCATCTTCCATGTCGCCTTTCTTGTAATACGCCAGGCCCAGATTCATGCGGACGGCCACCTGATCGGGCGCCAAGGACAGAGCCTTTGTATCTTCCGCGATGGCGGCGTCAAACTGGCCTGCCTCTGACAGGGCCGCTCCAAGGTTGGCGCGCGCTTCCGCTAGTTTCGGATCGATGTCCAAGGCTTTTCGATAGTCGTCAATTGCTGCGTTCAGATCCTTGCGCTGCTGGGCGGCAACACCCTTGCGCAGGTAGTCGTCCGCCTCGTTCAAGGGCGCCGGCTTGCTGGTCTGAGCCCACGCGGAATGCAGCGTCAGCATGAGCAACAGAATTGAGGTGCAATGCATGACTAGTAGGATAAAGCAACATCGCCGACCGAGCGCCGGCTACGCTCTCGGGCTGCCGCTTCGCATGATGCACTGGACCTAACTACTGCTTCTGGTTTTCGATCGCCTTGTAGTCCAGGATCTTCATCGCGGAACCATACTTCTTGTAGTCCCGGAATTCGATGGTGTTGAGCACCGCCTGACGATGACTCTGTCTGACGCGCAGCTCGGCGCTCACTGGCATCAGGAAATCCTGCCCGTTGATGGAGACATAGTCGTAATCCACGCCCATCACGGTGGCTTGAGTCGGAAAGCCCTTGGGAAGATCTTCCGCCTGCAGGCTGATCCTTCGCACACTGTGAGTCGAGGTATCAACGAATACCTGACCGCGGAATGCGACCATCAATTCCTGGTCATTCGATCCGACCACAGAGAACATCGAGTTCGCTTTCGCTACCTCGTAGTCGAAGACCTGCACGGTGCCGGTGCCCAGTGCATCTGTCTCCTTCCAGTGGAATTGAGCCTTCGCTGAAGGCGCGAACACGGCCTTCAGCACTCCACCCAGTTCTCCGCCTGAAAGCGTGCTTCCCTTCTCCTTCAATAACATGTCGCGATCGGCGTTGCTGGCCTGGCCGTTGAGTTCCAGCATCGTGTGCGTCTCGGCCTTGTCGCGATACCGCAGCAATTCGGCGATGGTGTCGCGATGCTTCCAGTTTCCGGCGCCGCTCGCGTCCACCGAGCGATTCGTGACTTCCACGCACATGAAGTTGGGCAGCGAATCCATGTAGCTTACCGCCCGCGAGCGCGCATCTTCGATGAGTTTCGCGATCTCATCGGGATCCGGCGGCGGTAGAGGATTGGTCTCGGACGTAATGGCAAGCACACCGCCGCCGTAGGCATCGCTTGATTCGCTACTGACGGTCAAATCGCCGGCCGCGCCGCCATGCCCTTCTGCGCCGGGGGCAGATGCCGCTGCGCCGCTCCCTGCGACGTTGAACGATATCTGCTGCACCGCCGTCTTTCCGTCCTGCGTGAGGAATGCCTTCACTTCATAGTCGCCTGGGGTCAGCGCTGCCCCTTTGAAGCTCGCCAAATACGGTACAGTTCCCGCTGACGGGTCCAGCTTCAATGGGAGAGGTACTCTTCGCCCCGGATGGCCGTTATGGCTGGCTTCCATCTCCAGGGTGGTTGGCCCACTCGATTTGGGATCCGTATGCAGGATGAAAAACAGCGACACGTTCTTCGCGCCCGGGGGAACAACTCCCACCAGGTTCGGCGTGATCTTCCCCTTTTCATACCGCATCGGCTCGAGCGGATCATCGTTGTCATCATTGATGGTGTCTACGTGTTTCACCAGCACAATGGGGCTCAACCCCGGCGACGGCTCCGACTGCGGAATTTCAAACACCGTGCGCTGCGCGCCGAACTTCAAACCTTGTTCGTCGTAAACAGCCGCTTCGAGCATGTATTGCCCGGGAATCGCGAGAAAATGCCGCTGCAGAATAATGCTTGCAGACGGATCGGCCGTAAGCGATTCGACCGCACCGCGCTTGGCGATGTTTTCGCCAAAGTGCTCCACCACCGTGCCGCTCTTGTCTTTAATCTCAGCCACGATGGAAACATGCGCGGTGAAGAGGCTGGAGCGTGTGTCCTTGTTCACCTGCAATGACGAGATGGGCACTTCAATGCCAACGGTGCTGGCGTTGCCGTCGGGGAGATTGCCAAACTGGAGCACCGCCGCGTGGAATTTGACATCCTGGGGCAGATTTGACTGGTTGAAGAGATGCAGAAGCGGAACTTCGAACGGACGAATTCCCGCTTCCGCCCCCGGTGCCAGCGCAAAATATCCGGTCTTTGTCTTGATGTCGAGCCGGGCATTGACTGGTTTCACACCAATGGTCCGAAATGATCCATCGTAGTCCTGAATTGGCGGGATGTAGGAGGCCTGGTAGAACGTTGTCATATCCTGCAGCATCTGCTCCAGAGGTCTCTTCACATTGTCTTGCGCGTCAATATAAAGGCCGCCGGTGCCGGTCGCCATGTCGGCCATGGGATTCTTCGGTGCCGTCATTTCTTTGAAATCGGGGCCGTTTCTCGCAAAGTCCGTCATTTGCGCCACGTCCTGGGCCGCACCCCAGGTTGGTCCTGTCGCACTGGGGGTACCCACGACGCCCTGCGGGCCCTCTTGCTGCACCGGTATGATCGACTCGCTCCCCCCTGCACCGCCGCCGAGCACAATCGGAGCTGGATTGTACGGTTTCTGGCCATTCATCAGGGCGTTCACCATCTGGTATCTGCCCCGGCTGTTCATTGCATCCAGATCCACGATATAAATGCTGACGCCTGCTTGGCCGGCTGCCCCGGTAATGATCTTCACCATTTCCTTGCCGGCGGAGTCCATCTGCATGTTTTGGGTAAAGTAAATAAGCGACTTTCTCTCTGAAATCTTTTGTTGCGATCGGATGACTGCCAAGAGCCCTGCCAGGTTGGGAAAGGTGTGGTGATCCTGCATCTCCTTCTGCGCATCCTGGAGTGCGCTCAGTAGAGTTGCATATTGGGCACGCGTTCTTATGTCGACGTGATTGCCTGATGGATCGGCACCGGTTCGCGTCACGGCAACCAGTTTCTTCTCGGCCTCCGCCACCGCGATGGTGACCTCTGGACTTTCTTCTTCAGCCCGGTTCACTACTCCGCCGGTGTATTGCAGCTCGATTCTCTGGGTCCGATCCGCGGCTGCTTTTTCGGTAATGATTTTGACGGCGTCGGCTGCCGCTTTGTTGTCGGTGAAGCCCTTAATGAGGCGCAAGCGTCCGGGAATATCGAAAACCGAATACGAAAAGTCCTTGGAGGGAAGGGTTTTGAGGATTTTCAGCGCAATGACCTGGGCGATCTTTGCCGTCGGACCCGTGTAGTGGTCGAAGACCAGCGTCACGAGTTGGTCCGATTCGGCATTGCCATTCACAAGACGAAACCCGGTCAGCTTAACCGGAGTATCGTTGTCGGTTACCACAAAGTCTTCTGGTTTCAGATCGAGGACGGGCTTGTGTTTCTTGTCTTTGACTACTAGATCGAGCGTGACCTCATTCGCATTCGAACTCAGGGTCGGAACCTGCATTGGCGTATCCGGAGTAGGCTCAGAAGCAGATGGCGTGGTCGGTGGCGCAGGCGGTGCTTGCCCCAAGGCTGAGCACGCTCCAATGGCCAGCAATCCACACGCACACCACCCACGGATACGGCCGTTCATCCCCTTTGGGCCCCGATTCAACCGCTGACAATAATCCATAGAGAGAATGCCTGATTTCTCCGCTCTTGTACTCGCGGCGGCGCAACTGCCAACCACCCGGAAAACCCATTTAGTTCGGTCTTATGAAGACGCGCAGACGCGGATTTTTGACTCGAGTAATTCTACTCGCGGAAAGCCTGAATGCGCAGCGGGAGGACATTGCAGACACAGGGATCGATGCTTTCAGGTAATCAAACCGGCCTTTCAGTGGATGGTCTATGGTCTTCCAGTCAAGAAAATGCCGGTCTATTGATGAATCTGGGGTGTGACCATCGAGTCGCTTCTCCCATTCCTCTCACTATGCGCAGTTTGATCAAGCCTTTAGCTCCTTCTGGCGAGTGTTGACGACATCGTCTTTGTCGCTCGCCAGCCGAAAGCGGCGTCCTCACCGATTTCCATGTTTGGGGCACAGATGTGAGCTATCTCACAGCTAACTACCACTCGTGTCCTCAAGAATCGACTGGGAGACAACATGCATCGGGTGTCAATCGGGACCGCCGTAATCCTGCTGGCTGCTTTTTCGGGCATTGGAGCCAGAGTGGCGGCCAAAGGCGCCGAGAAGCCGAATTCACCCGCCGGTGGTTCGCTTTCCGCCTGCCTCAAACCCGTTTCGATGGACGAGCAGGGTGTCGCGGGATTACCGGAGATTGCGATCGATAATCCGGTCAATGGCACCATCTACCCGCCCGACCTGATCCCTCCGCAATTCGCCTGGCGCGACCGCAACCCGGCCGCGACGGTCTGGCGCATCGAGATCGTTTTCAGGGGAAGCGCTCGACCGATTCAGATCTGGGCCGCCGGCGAAAAGATGGAAATCGGCCCCGTCGACGATACGCTTGTCGGCTACGTACCACCGACTCTCACGCCGGAACAAGCTGCCGACCACACCTGGCGCCCTGACCCGAAAACCTGGGAAACGATCAAGAAGCATTCCGTCACGCAACCGGCAAAGGTTGTTATCAGCGGGTTCGCGAGCCAGAAAGCCACCGAGCCGCTCACGCGCGCTGAGGCCACCATCTCCACGTCGAAGGAGCCTGTCGGCGCACCGATCTTCTATCGCGATGTCCCGCTGATTCCGCCGAATCCCGATACCGAGCAGCGCGGCGTCATCAAGCCTCTTCCCGACTCCGTGCTGCCCAAAATCAAGTGGAAGCTCCGCTACATCAATCGGACGGAGAGCAAGGTCATGATGACCAATCTGCCCACCTGCGGCAATTGCCACTCCTTCTCGCGCGACGGCAAAACCATGGGTATCGATGTCGATGGCCCCGCCAACGACAAGGGCCTCTTCGCGCTTATCCCCATCCAGAAGGTAAGCACCATCTCCAACGACTATCTCCTTCGCTGGAGTTCCTTCTCAGAGGAGCATTCGCAAAAGCGCTTCGGCTTCATGAGCCAGGTTTCGCCTGATGGAAAATACGTTGTTAACTCCATCGACGTGCCGCACGCCCACGGGACGCGCGTGCTCGACCGCCTCTACAACGGTTTCTACGAGAATTACGGCTTTGGCCAGGTCTTCTATCCCACGCGCGGCGTTCTCGCCTGGTACAGCAAGGAGACAGGCAAGCTGCAGCCTCTGCCGGGCGCCGACAATCCCGACTACGTCCAAACCTCGGCGTTCTGGAGTCCCGACGGGAAGTACCTCATCTACTCCCGCGCGGCGGCACGCGATCCTTATCCGACGGGCTATAAGCGCTCAACTTACGCCAACGATCCCAATGAGACGCAGATTCAATACGACCTCTACAAGATCGCTTTCAATGACGGCAGGGGCGGCACTCCCGAGCGGATCTTCGGAGCCTCAGAAAACGGGATGAGCAACAACTTCCCCAAGGTTTCGCCCGACGGCAAGTGGATTGTCTTTGTCGAGTGCAAGAACGGCCTGCTGATGCGTCCCGACAGCAAACTCTACATCGTGCCATTTGAAGGCGGCGAGGCGCGCCCGCTCGAGTCGAACCTGGCGTTGATGAACTCGTGGCATACCTTCAATCCCAACGGCCACTGGCTCGCATTCTCATCGAAGAGCCCTTCGCTCTATACGCATCTCTATCTCACGCATATCGACGACCGGGGCCACGCCAGCCCGCCCGTTGTTGTCGAAAATGCCACCGCCTCGAACCGCGCTGTCAATATTCCGGAGTTCTTGAATATCGGCGTAGACCAACTCGACCGCATCGAAACGCCGGCAATCGACTTCTATCGCGAGTTCGACCTGGCGCAGCAGCTACAGGATGCACACAAATACCTGGAAGCCGTGCCCGCGTGGAAAGTAGCCGCGGACAAGGACCCCACGGATGCGCGCCCCTGGAACAACATGGGCGTGTCGCTTGCTGCCAGCGGCAAAACCAGCGACGCGATCGACGCTTATGTAAAGTCGCTCGCGATGAACAACGACAGTTCGCAGACCCACAACAATCTCGGCAGCGCACTGGCTGAAGCAGGGCGCTTCGACGACGCCATGGCGCATATCCGGAAGGCGATCGAACTCGATCCCGATAACGGACCCGCACACATTAACCTTGGACACTTGCTGGAAGTGACGGGGCATCGATCTGAAGCCATCGAGCAGCTCACGCTCGGCATACAGATCGCGCCCAAGAACGCGGATGGCCATAACATCTATGGCGTCATCCTGGCGCGTGAGAACAAACTGGACGAAGCGATTGCCGAACTGGAGAAGGCGGTCGCGCTCGCGCCGGGGTCCGCCGAGTGCCGATTCAATCTCGGGCGCGCGTATGCTGCTGCAGGCCGATTTGTGGATGCCCTGCCCCAGTTCGAGGCCGCCGCGAAGAATACGGCCAACCATGAGCCAGCCATCCTGCAGATGCTGGCCGCCATGTATTCAGAGACGGGCAACTACGCGCATGCCGTGACTATTGCGCAGCAGGCCCTCGACCTGGCCGAAAAGCAGCAGAATGGCGACCTTGCCAACGCTCTTCGCGCTAACCTCGTGCGGTATCAGCAACAGGCAAGCGCAGCTTCGGTCGCGCCGGGCTCCCAAAGCCCCCTCAAGCCCTAGCAGGCTGCTGAAGTCATGCCCTGACACAAACGATGCCTCCAATCGGCTTTTCCGCAGGTTCCTAGAGCGGCTGTGACGAATGTACCCAGACTCTGCTTCCTGACTGCTGAAAAGCATGGTTTTGCCCGGTTAAGATGCTCGATTAGAACCCCAAAGCGTGACGCGCAGTCAGAAACGCATCGAGACAGGTCAGCCTCCGACGAACCCCTTGCCGTTAATGCGCGATCCTGAAACGGAGACAATATGAAATCCCTGGGAGATGTAGTCGAAAAGCTCTCGCGCCCGGAAACCAAAAGAGCGGAACGGCGACCGGCCCACGGATTCGTCGCTCACTATCGGGTCGGCAGATCCGCCCGCCAGAACGACATCAAGAACATCAGCGCCACCGGCCTCTTTCTCCTGACCGAAGAACGCTGGGTCCCAGGCACAGTGGTTGCTCTTACGTTGCAAATGCAGAGCCCGCTGGAAGAAATCTCCGAGCGCCAGATCACCGTACAAGCCAAGACAGTTCTTTGGGGAGAGGACGGTGTCGGTTTCTCTTTCGTTTTGCCCGACGACCCTGATGCGCGCCCGTGGAAGTTTCTTCTGGAGAATGCGGCCGAGCAATCGAAGCCGAATGGCGTTCTGGACCTCGCACGCCTTGCGAACGCGATTGCCTTTGTTTGCCGACTGTCGCCCGAGGGAGCGAAGAACATAGCGCAGGTGGTTGATGCCGGATGGACAAAAGCGAGAGTTGCAAATGCCGTGCAGGTTTTGCTCAAGATAGAAAGCCTGCTTCCACCCGATTTTTCCGCTGGAAGCATCGGCGCCCGGCCACGCCTCGTCGTTAAGGTTCTTCAACATGGCTCCTGGGCCGACGAATGCTGGATTCAGCAACTTTGGGCAGGGCTTTTTATTTCATCTTGCATCCTGCCTCAGAAGGATGACGCGGATGAGGTCTTCGCTGATCTTCTCGGAAAGCTCACCGCTGCTCATGTCCGCATTCTGAAATATGCATGCATTCGCGTCGGCGCTCTCCGGTCCGAATCCGGAGCGAACTTGCCGCGAGCTGTGATCTGCGGAAGAGAAGAAATCATGGAGATCGCAGCCTCACGCGAACTTGTTCGGATCGAACGCGATCTCGATCACCTGTATGGCCTGGGATTGTTGGAAAGGCGCCCCACCACTGCATCGAATTCAACGCACTACGCTGCGGATATCACCCCCAGTGGCCTCGGCCTGGATCTATACGACCGCTGCAAGCGGTACATCAGTCTGCAATGATCATCTGCGATGTGCTCTTGAGCGCGATCGAGATGGGCTTCACCCTGGGGACGTAATGCGTATACGCACAACTGACTTGGACTTTCGCTGAACAAGCCGCTTGACGCACATTGCTGCGATGAACCGAGTGCGATGGTTCACTAAACAACAGTTTTCGCTGTTCGGACTGTTCAGCGACGGCCTGACTCAATCGTGATTGTTCATAAGAAGGCGATCGGTTATTTGCGTTACTCTTGCAGGCGTGATCGACAACGAGTTCCGCCGCACTTTACCAACAAGCCGAAGCTGGCGATCAGTCGCCGCCACATTCATTGTCTGTACGGCTACCGCACTTCGTTGCGTATCCCAAGCCACTCCGGAAATTACTTTTCTGCATCAGTCTTTTTCACATCCTCCAGACGATTGCCGCATCATGATGCGCTGGTGGTGGTTTGGCCCGTCGCAAACCAAAGAGGAAATTCAGCGCGAGTTGCAGCAGATGAAGTCGGCCGGGATTGGCGGAGTCGAAATCGCGACGCTTTATCCTCTTGCGGTCGATAATCCTTCAACGGGCTTTCATAACTACGCATTCGTTTCGGACGAGCATCTGGTGATGATTCGTTTCGCTGCCGAAGAGGCCCGGCATCTTGGCCTGCGCGTGGATATTACGCTCGGCAGTGGATGGCCCTTCGGCGGACCCAACGTCCCTGTCACCCAATCAGCGGGCCAATTGCGCGTGGCGATCGTCTCCGCACCTCCAGGCACCGACTCTGTCGCGATGCCTTCACTCGAGACTGGCGAAACCGTCGCAGCAGTATTTCTAGTCCCGGGATCGGACAAGACCAACTTCGATCTGAAGCAGGCACACCTTCTTCCCCTTCCAGATCGCAACCGCATCGAAATCCCCAAATCTACAGTCTCGAAGCAGGTGCTGTTCTTTCTCTCGAGCCGCACCGGGATGACAGTAAAGCGCGCCGCTGATGGCGCAGCAGGGTTGGTGCTTGATCACTACGACCGCGCGGCTATCCAAAATCATCTTGCAGACTGTCGGCAACCGATTGCTCTCAGCTTTCGGGGAGCACCCGCCTTACGCTGTCTTCAGTGACAGCCTGGAAGACTACGGATCCGACTGGACACCCGATATGCTCGGGGAGTTCCAACGTCGCCGGGGATACGATCTCACCCCGCACCTGCCTGCGCTCGTTGGCGATGACGGTGCGGAGACCGCGGCTGTCCGCCGCGACTGGGGCCGGACCCTCACCGAGCTCGCCAATGAGCATTATCTTGAACCCATTCACGAATGGGCACAGCAGCATCACACGCTGTTCCGCTCGCAGACCTATGGCTTTCCGCCGGTCACGCTCTCGAGCAATCGATATGCCGACTTGCCGGAAGGCGAAGGTAAGGCCACGATGCAGATGGCGCGTGAATTCTCCGACACGCGCTGGGCGGCATCCGCGGGCCATCTTTTCGGTCATAACGTGATTTCATCAGAAACCTGGACATGGCTGCACTCGCCCGCGTTCCAAGCCACACCACTCGACATGAAAGCCGAGGCCGACCTCCACTTCCTGCAAGGCATTAACCAGCTTGTGGGGCACGGATGGCCGTATTCGCCCAAAGAAGCCGGCGAACCCGGTTGGCGCATGTACGCTGCCGGAGCATTCAATGCGCATAACCCGTGGTTCCCCGTAATGCCGGACGTGACGGCGTATCTCCAGCGGGTGAGCTTCGCGCTGCGGCTCGGAAAGCCGGCCAACGACGTGGCGGTGTTGCTGCCCAATGACGATGTGTGGGCAAGCTTCATGGCACGCATCGACAAGAATAAGTCGGCAACATCGATCGGCGGTTTCGACGAAACCGGCTCAAATGTCTCGATTGATGAGTCGATGGCGAAATTTCTGGGCACTGATGTTATCGCGCAGATTCTCGATGCCGGATTTAATCTCGATTTTATCGATGCCGATGCTATCGATACCGTTGGTGTTCCTTACAAGGTTCTCGTGCTCCCCGGAGTTGATCGCATCCCGCCTGCCACCTACGAAAAGATTCTTGGCTTCGCGCAGCATGGCGGCATTGTCGTTGCGACACGCCGCCTGCCAGCCACTGCGCCGGGACTGCTGAATGCAGCCAAAGATTCGGCCCGCATTCAAGAACTCTCGGAGAAGCTTTTCCAGGGTTCTGTTTCTACCGCACATTTTGTCTCGGACGAACACCTGCTGGGTGCCAAACTGGCAACCTGGATCAAACCCGACGTGACGTTCACGCCGCACACGTCATATGTCGGCTCGATCCATCGACATCTCGATAACGGCGATCTCTACTTTCTTGCTAACACAAGCAATCAGCCGGTCAGCGTGAAGGCGAGCTTCCGCTCGACTCGCGCGCACGCGGAACTCTGGAATCCCTTCACCGGCAAAACCGCAGGGATAGAGTCGAGTAACAATGTCTCGTTGGATTTCGCGCCCTACGAATCGCGGCTCGTGTTCTTCTCGGACACGGCACTCACCCCGCCCACGCTGCAAGCCGCTTCAACGCCCGCCGTCATTGAACTGGGCACAGGCTGGAACCTCGCATTCCCAGATGGCTCGATCGGCCCACTTTCCTCATTCGCATCCTGGTCTGATGATGCGGCGCATCGCTTTTACTCCGGCAGCGCCACTTACACTCGAACGATCGAGCTCCCGGGGAATGATGCCGGATCGGCGCGCAGCATTATGCTCGACTTTGGCGCTGGAACACCGGTCCGAATCCCCGCCCCGCTGCCTGAGTCCAACATGCGCGCCTATCTCGACAGCCCGGTCCGCGAGGCCGCTGAAGTCTTCGTCAATGGAAAGCTCGCGGGTTACATCTGGCACGCGCCGTTCCGAGTCGAACTGATGCCGTACATTCATCCCGGCAAGAATGAGCTGCGCATTGTCGTCTTCAATACCGCGATCAATGAACTGGCGGGCGAAACACCGCCTGCCTATCGGCTGCTCCGCGCCAAGTACGGCGTTGAGTTCATCCCGCAAGGCATGGATCACCTTGAGCCGCTGCCTTCCGGCATAATTGTCGCTCCCAGGCTCCTCATCGCGCACTGAAGCATTCGTGATCAACCTCCGATCGGTGATATGCCTGCTGCATCGGAGACGAATTCTTGTCGAGCATCGGCGCGTTTTTTCTTCCTCATTCGTCTATTCCGATACGGAGAGAGTGAAGCAGAGTGCGGGGACTGTCGCATGCGCTTTGCGTTAGTTGCCTGCTGTATGCCCCATCCATTCGTCACAAAGCGAGTCTGGATCTTGCAATTTCCTCAATAATGTTGGAAGGCGATTCGAGCAACGTTTTCAGGGGAGACAGGTATGCAGACTCTGCTTCAGAACATCCGGTTCAGCCTCCGTATGCTGGCCCGCAATCCTGGCTTGACCATCACTGTTCTGCTCACGCTGGCCATCGGCATCGGCGCCAACACCGCTATTTTTACGGTCGATTATGCGACGCTTCTGGCTCCCCTGCCCTATCCGCAACCCGATCGGCTGGTAATGGTATGGTCGAAAATCCAGACGTATCACAATGGAGTTTCCGCAGGCGACTTTCTCGACTGGAAGCAGCAGAACACTGTCTTTCAAGACCTCTGCGCCCTGAGCGGCGGGAGCTACAACCTGGCCACCAAGGATCAGCCGGAGTATGTCGACGCGAGCTTGGAATCTGCCAGCAAGCACCAGATGGTCGGCGCGCCGCTCTTGATAGGCCGCTACTTCCTGCCGGAAGAAGGTGTGGCCGGACGCGACCGCGTGGTAATCCTCACGTATAAGCTGTGGCGGAAGCTTGGCGCCGATCCCCATATCGTCGGCACGACCCTGCGCCTGAACGACGAGCCTTATACCGTCGTCGGAGTGGAGCAGGAGGGTGCCGCCGCTCACGGGGAACAGACGCAGCTTATTCTCCCCCTTGTATTCAAGCCGGAACAGATCAACCACGACTTTCACTGGCTCAATGTCATGGGTCGCCTTAAACCAGGTGTCACCCTCAAGCAGGCCCAGCAGAACATGGACGCGGTTACCGCGCACATTGCACAGATGTATCCCAAGAGCAACCAGGGCTGGGGTGCCTACGTGGAACCACTCAAGAACGACTACATGCCCAAAGAACGCATCAAGATGCTCTGGTTGCTGCTTGGTGCCGTCGGGTTTGTGCTGCTGATTGCCTGCGTCAACGTGGCCAATCTGCTGTTGGCGCGTGGCATGGCGCGGCAAAAGGAATTGGCAGTCCGTGGCGCGCTCGGTGCCGGCCGCAAGACCATCTTCACCCAGCTTCTTACGGAAAGCCTGATCCTCGCTCTGGCCGGCGGGGCTCTCGGAGTCGGCGTGGGTTACGCGATGCTGCAGGGCCTCGTCGCCGCCATGCCACGCGATACACTGCCCACCGAGGCGGACCTGCACCTCAACATCCCCATCCTGCTCTTCACTCTTATCGCTACCACTCTCGCGGGACTGCTGGCCGGCTCCGCTCCGGCCTGGTATGCATCGCGCGTGGATCCCGCCGAGATACTCAAAGAAGGTGGACGCGCCGGCACGAGCGCCGGCAAGCATTTCCTGCGGCGCATTCTCGTCATCGGCGAGTTCGCGCTTGCGCTTGCCCTCCTCGCCGGCGCCGGCCTCACCATCCACAGCTTTTGGAATCTTGCCCACGTCGATCTCGGGATCAAGACAGACCATGTCCTCACCTTCTTTCTGCCGGTGCCGGAAACCCGCTCAAAGGATCCCCACGTCATTTCGGCTTACTACCGGGACATGCTCGCTCATATCGCTGCAGTTCCCGGGGTGCAACACACGGCTGCAATGACCGGCCTACCACCGTACGGAGCGGGCTTTGGCATGCCGTTCATGCTCGAAGGCGGGCAGACCTACGCAGATCCGTCGCAACGGCCGGGCACTCGATTCGGCATGGTGACTCCGGATTACTTCAATGCCTTCGGCATTCAGCTCATCTCAGGACGCACTTTCACTGATCAGGACACGGCAGCCACGGTCAAAGTAGCCATGGTCAACCAGGACTTCGTGCACAAATATCTGCAGGGCAAGGATCCTTTTCGCCAGCGCTTGCTCGTTGAAGAACTGATTCCCGGCGTCACAAAGCTGGGCGGGTACGTCCCTTGGCTGATCGTCGGGACCTATCACAACGTGCACACCGCGGATCAGCGCGACGAGAATCCGGAGATGCTCATCCCCTTCTACCAGATTCCCTGGCCGCAGGCGGGCTTTGCCGTGCGCACGGCCGAGAACCCGTCCGCAATGCTCAACAGCATCTCGAGCGCAGTACACCAGGTTGACTCCAGCATTGCCCTTGCCCAGCCCAAAACTCTCGACGATGTCGTCGACGAATCCATGGCCGATCAGCGATTCACGCTCATCCTCTTCACCAGTTTTGCAGCGGTTGCGCTCTTCCTGGCCGGACTTGGTATTTATGGCGTCATGTCGTTTTCTGTGGCCCAGCGTTCGCATGAGATCGCGCTCCGCATGGCTCTTGGCTCCACGCGGGAACGAGTCGTCGGACTCGTCATTCGTGACGGAGTGATTCTCGCCGCGATCGGACTCGGGCTTGGCCTGATCGGCGCCTATTTTGTTGGCCGCGCCATGCAGAGCCTTCTATTTGGCGTACAGGCACTCGACTTCGCTGCCTTCCTGGCAGTCAGCGTGGTTCTGCTTGCCGCCGCTGTCCTGGCTTGCTTTCTGCCGGCAAGGCGAGCGGCGTCCGTTTCGCCGATGCGCGTTCTGCGGACGGAATAGCGCTTGAGCGCGAGTAACCCATGGAGAACGCAATGCTCCCGTGGATTTCGAGAGTTTGCGCATTGGCGACATCTCGAGGACGAGTTAGTCCCGAAACAAAGAAGCAATACCTGAGGGATCGGTTTGCAGAGCGGCAGGACGGTCTTTTCGGATACAGCAAAATTCTCCGCGGAACGAGACGCAGTTAGCTACTGACCGGATGTCTGGCGTATGCCCCAGAGACGTCGAATGCGCCCACACTCATCTTCGGTGCCTGGTTCCTCGTTGCGTTCCTGGAGTTGCGGCGATCTTGTTGGGCTGTGGCCGGCACGGACGACGAGCTTATTGAAGATCTTGCGAACTTTGACAACAGCCGCAACGTCATTCTCTATTCTTTTTCTTTCCTCTTGCGATTTGACAGGGCCATAAAGAGTCACACCGTTAGGACCAGCAAAGATCTCTATGTTTTGTGCGTATAGCGAGAGGCTTTTGTCTGCGACGATTGCTTCGCGAATTTTTTCGCACACTGTGGGGTTCTCTTCGTCAATCCGGGTAGTGAAAACTCCAGACGCGGCAATCGCATCATGTCCACTCATTGAAATATCACCTCTTTTTTGGAAGTGCGCGGCGTTGAGAATATAGATCTTGGGTTTAACCCTTTAGGCCAATCCGTTATTGAGATGGAGCCTTTGTTCGCCCAGTTGCACCGCAAGTACGATTTGTGGCCCCGTTTGTGAGAAAGGGCATCTACGGACAACCTCCGTACTCCGCCTCGAATCGCAGTAACCGGGACCGCTTATTGTGGATACAGAATCCAAGAACCGGAAGATTGACGAACTCGCCACGATTGTTGAGAAAGTCGAGCGAAAGGCACATGTGCCGCCGGACAATCCGGATCTCGTGGCTCTTCGGCATATCGTCGAAAACAGGATCTCTGAACTGCAGATCGAAGAGGGGTCCAGTTCTGCGCCATCCATCAAGACTTCCTTGTGATCAAATCGGGTGACCACCCATTAGCATGCACCGAGGTGATTGAACTCAGAAGGCTCAAGCCAGAAATCGACTAATACGAAAGACCGCTCACGCGGCTCGCTGAAACGCGATTTCATTTTCCAGCGCGGCGGAATCGGATGAAGTTTGAGTTTGGATGTCTTACGTTGTTGATCGGATGGTGGACGCGGAAGGAATCGAACCTTCAACCTGTCGGTTAAGAGCCGAATGCTCTGCCAGTTGAGCTACGCGTCCAGAGGGTTTGAAAACGCCATGCAGTGGGAAGGTTGCGCGGCGCGGATCACGTGAAAATTATCACTGACCCTTGAAAAATATAACACAGTGCCAGGCACTCCTCCAAAGCCGGGTAATGTGCACTTCTGTGACAGCACCCAAAGCCGGCCATGCGTGCGCTCCACGCTCTTTGAGTCGCACATGATCGGCTGTGCCCCGCTGCACACACGCACTCATCTGCGTAGCTATTCCGCTTTTTGCTTTCTATCGGGTTTTCTTGCGGTGCAGGTCTAGAACGTGAACGCTACGCCTGCGCCAACGCTTCGCTGATCCTGCGCAAATACCACCACTCCGCCGTTCAGCAGATACGGCCGGTATCCTTCCGCAAGCAGGTTATTCACATCCAGCAGCGCCTCGACATTCAGGCCATCGTGGCGAGTCGCAATGGGCTGGCGCAAATGCAGATTCAAATATGGCTGGATCGCCCCGACGGAATATTGCGCAATCGGCGTCACGGTGTCGGCAGGTTGCCAACGATAGCTTGCGCGCCAGCGCGTTCCCGTTCCTTCGAGCGTGCCTGAAAGCGATATCGCATACATCTGCGAGTGGCGAGGCCTTGCGGCGCCGAATACCTGGCCGAGCGCTGTCGCATGCACCTGCGTCGGCATTACCAACGAATCGCCGTTGGCGTAGGTCACGCGGATCAGATTGCCGCCCGCCATGCGATGCTCGGCTGCTGCCACGACTCCCGCGCTCGCATAGTTCTGTCCGGCACCACGCATCAAGCCACTGATCGGATCGGTCAACACGCCATCGCCAGCAACTGCGCGCCCGCGAGCCTCGACCACCGGGTTGTCAACTTTGTCTGAATACACTGCGAACGATACGCCCGAAGCATTGGTCCGACGCTCCCAGCCGATCTCCTCGTGCAGGCCGTGCTCCAGCGCCAGCTGGCCATTCCGCATCGATACTTGCGGCAAATAGTAACCCGCCTGCGACTCATCCTCATTCGCAGCGACGGGTGCACTCGCCATTCGATAGCTTACCGTTGAATTTCCACCGTGCCACGCCAAGGTTGCGAAAGGCAGCGCGGCGAGAATCGTATTCGGTGAATCCTGACTGAAGCGAGCCATCACCTGCTGCGTTCCCGCGTCGACTTGGAATTCATCGCCGAGATTGATGGTTTCAGAGCTGCGAAGCGCAGCTTCGTCCAGACCTTCGCCGCCTGCCCCCTCGATCACAGGATGGATGGAAATTGCCGCCATCGATTCGACCGATCCCGCGAACCCAAGATCCTGGCGGAAGCCCAGCATCGACTCCATACCTTCATCGGAATTCGGGGAAAAGTCGACCCGCGCCAGTAGTTCCCGGCTGTTTGAGGGTGTATTTTCCACGCTCGCGGTAAACCGCTCACCGCTCTCGCCAAACGTACCGTCCTGGCCTGTTGCCATCAGGCGCGCTTTCAGTTTGGGTCGTCCCCCGGGACGGTCCGATACCACTACCAGCGGTCCATCCTCAAGCCAGCGCAACAGAGGACGATTGGCCGCGGAGCGCAGCGTCCACTCCCAGTCATCCTGTTTCGCATTCACCGAACGCGGTTGTGTCGGCAGCCACTGCATCACCTCGAAGAGGGTGTTCAGGGTCAGGTTGACAATGGTGTTTGTGCGAACCCGTACATTCTCCCGCAGCGAAGGCAGGAAGGATGGACCCATCGCCTTCACGGCATATTTTCCCGGCAGGATGTCTTTGAAGGTAAAGTCGCCCTTGCTTCCGGTATAGACCGCGACGATCACGCTCATATCCGGCCGCAACAACTGCACCACAGCGCCGATCTGGGGAACCCCGCTGGAATCGCGCACCACTCCGGAGACGGAACCGGGCAAGGCGGCACGCAATGGCAAAGACGCCACAGCGAACAGCGCGATCGTGAAAACGAGATGGAGCCTGCGCATCATCACTCGTGTTAGTGACCCGGCGGCGTCCTGGCTTAAGTCCTGGGAATCAAGTGCCCGCAGGTTTCCCGATCTGATGCCGGTTAACCGGATATGCGGGGCCTTCGTACTATTCCACGACAAAAGGTGCCGATTGCGCAATCTCTTGTTTTGAGATTTCGTCATTTATTTTGATCGTCACCTTATATTTGCCCGGTTGCAGGCCAGCTACCGGCATCGTCTTTTCTACCGTCAACTGGTCACTGTGTTCGCCAAAGTCTTTGGAATCTTGCTCTTTCTCAAAGACAACCGTGTTTGTTGCCGAATCAATGATCTGGTACGTTACTTTCGCCTCGTTGCTCTTGGTCTGGTCGTTTATTCCCAGGTTGTAGACCTGCATCCAAAAATTCAGGTCCTGATCCCGCTTGTAGCTGACCGGCGTGGCCGGATTCGGCGTCACGCGCGGGCAGATATGAGTGTTTCCGATCACGCAACTGCCCTGGCCGATGTCGTGCGAACTGACTGCATAAATCTTGTCCGCCAGAATAAGAGACGAAGTGCCAAGCTTTTCGTCATGATACGCAGGCACTTCCAGACTTCTTCCGTAGACCCCAATGTGATCCGGGTTGTTCACATCCTTGATGGCAATATCGAGCCGGTAAAGGCCCGGAAGCAGCGGTACTGCCTTCCAGTAAATAGACTTGCGGTCAAGCGACTTCTCAAGCAGTTCGGAGGGCTGCTCTACTTCCACCGTATCTTCGAACGTCTGAACCGTTTTGTGTGTGAGCGTCGTCACCTTGCCCAGGATATTCACTACACCCTTGGCCACCCCGTCCTTGGTCACAAACGTGATATCCCGATTCTTGATCTGAACCGTCACCGGTACCAGTACCGTGCTTGATGTCACTTTGACGAAGTCAGTGCGGACATCGAACGGAAAGATCGCCCCTGGCAGCAACTTATGCTCGCTCATGGCGCTTTCCAGATCCGTAAACTTGATGGGAGGCGGAGCAAAGAGCTTGGCCGCCAATTCGATCCGGTCGAATTCCTTCGACTGGTTCTGGCTCCCCATGGGCCCCGCTCCCAGGTTCTCGAAGCCGCCTTTGAATCGATCGGCTTTCTTTGCCTGCCCCATCTCTTCCCACTGCGTCAAGCCGGCGCCGGGGACCTTCGAGAGGGCGTCCTTTTCACTGCGGTCGATGGTGAAGTGGAAGTCGCCGCATTGACAGGTATCCACAAACTCCATGTCGATGTTTTCGCCGATGCCCTCGATATACCGGTAGTGCCAGACTTCAAACGGGAAAGTTGAAGTTTCGCCGCCGCCCTCGTCGATGGGGCGCTGGTAGGATCCGCCCGAAGGATGAGATTCAGTGGAGTCCGGCGGCCCGAAGGCAATGTACATGTGTCCGCGGTCGGTTTTCCAACCCGGCTTTCCGGCCGCATAGTGGTCATTCGCGTACTGGATGCGGCGATAGTGTTCTTCACGGAATTCGTTGTCTGGGGAGTCGGGGTTGGGATTGCGCCGAAGCCAGAACTGTTCAATGAAGGCTTCGCGCTCCTCGTCGTTGTTCAGGTTCCTAAACGCTTTCCGCTCTTCATCGGTAATGATGTAAGCCACATCCTGATCCAGCCAGGTCTTGTAGGCGCCCTTCAACTCTTTCTTGACCTCTTTTTGCGCCTCAAACTGCTCCTTGTCGGAGCGTTGCCGCTTCAAGGGATCCGGTTGCTGATCCTGATCGGATGCGGGCCGCGCCTGTAAGGAGGGGTCTGTTGTCTGCTGTGCCTGAGTCCGGGATAGAGGAACCACGATAAGGCCGCAGCCAAGTGCAACAAAAAGGATCGAACGGCCATTGAAAGTCATTGCGTCGGAAACTCCCTACAGTGCCTTATTCTACGGGCCCGAAACGTGTGGAGCAAGGCATGATGCAACTGTCGCTGCCCATTGGACGCCCGGGTAACCGATCGGTCACCTCTAAAGGACTGTTTTTAGCACAAAATCAACCTAAATCAGGAGACAAATGGCCCCCTTCGTCCGTCAAAAAGAGAATACGCAATCCATCTGAAATTGACTGGTCGTTCCCACGTACCCGGAGTGAGCGGCTCGGCCATGGCCGGTTACAAACACCTGAATTTGGCGCACCAACGCCCCACAGTTGTGCTGCATGAAGTTACAAATATCCGCTTATTGCGAATTTGACACTCTTTGGGAACCGCGTGGGAAGGTTTTGCGTAGAATGAACTCGGAGCTTCCTGGAGTCATACAGCGCCCATGAAAAAGATTCTTTTGATCGTTTCTGCCGTTATTGTGGCTATCGTCCTTGTTGCCGTCTTCGTCGTCAAGCAGCAGTCGGGCTATACCAAAGTTCTCACCGCCAAGATCCACCGTCAGGACCTCGCCACGGTGGTCAGCGGTACGGGCCAGATCAAGCCGAAGACGTATGTCAACGTCGGCGCGACCTCGTTCGGCCGCATTACGCATCTCCTGGTGAAGGAAGGCGACCACGTAAAAAGGGGCCAGGTGATTGCCACTGTTGAGAATGTGCAGCCGGAGGCAAACGTCCAGTCCCAGAAGGCGACCATCTCTGCCGCCAAGACCGACATTTCGTCTTACATCGCCGCAGAGAAGACCGCGGAAGCCAACGTGGAACATGCCAAGGCCGACCTCGAGCAAAAACAGCTCGATTGGGATCGAGCCCAAAGCCTGCTGAAGGCTGGGATCATGGCCAAGCAGGATTTCGACGCGAAGAAGGCCGCCTATGACACCGATGTGGCATCGGTATCCCAGGCAGAGGCCCAACTGAATCAGGCCAAGGCGCAGACGGCCTCCGCCCGCGGTCACCTTGACCAGCAGGTCGCCCAGCTGCGCTTTAACGAAGACGCATTGAGCAAGACCGTCTCGATCGCTCCGTTTGATGGCATTGTTACGAATCTCCCCGTCCGCGAGGGAGAAACGGTGGTCGTCGGCATTCAGAACGCCGAAGGGTCTACGCTGATGACGATCGCCGATATGAGCGTTGTTACTGCAGAGGTCAAGGTTGATGAAACCGACATCGTGAACATCAAGAACGGTCAGCCCGCCGAGGTCAGCGTCGATGCAATCCCCGGCAAATCCTTCAAGGGCCATGTGACGCTGGTTGGCGACCAGGCATTGCTCCGCTCCACCGGCGTGGCCACCTCGCAGTCCACCACCGGCACCGAAGAGGCCAAGGACTTCAAGGTTGTCGTGACTCTCGACACCCCAACCGACGAACTGCGGCCGGGACTTTCCACGACTGCCAAAATAACGACCGCGTCGAAACCGAGTGTATTGTCGCTGCCCATCCAGGCACTCACCATGTACACGCCACCGGCCCCCACGAGCAGTGGAAACGTCGAAGCCGCATCGAGCTCTTCGAGCACGAAGGCTCCTCCAGTGCAAGGCGTCTACATTGTCGAAAAGGATGCGCATGGCAAACAGCGTGCAAAATTCGTCGCAGTAACGACTGGCATCACGGGTGCAACGGATATCGAGGTTCTCAGTGGTCTTCATGACGGCGACGAAGTTGTCATCGGACCTTACAAGACATTGCGCGTCTTAAAGAACGGCGCACTCTTGAAACGTGACACATCGGCTCCAGCGACCCCGGCATCGACGACCTGAGGTCTCTGAGCGGGCAGAACGCAAGTCGAACGAAGCTTCCGCAGGGTGCGTCAAGTACAGGCAGAAAAGGATAACGTTCTCATGGCTCTGAACAGCGTCATCTCCGAGGTGGAAATGCAGGAATCCGCCGGCCCGCACAGCGACATGATCGTTGTCGAAGATCTGTGGCGCACCTATGACATGGGTTCCGAACAGCAGGTGCAGGCACTGCGTGGGGTCAATCTCCGCATCAAAAGCAACGAATACGTCGCGATCATGGGTCCGTCCGGCTCCGGCAAGTCCACGTTGATGAATCTGATCGGCTGCCTCGACACGCCGTCCAAAGGCAAGTACTGGCTCAATGGGCAGCTCGTCAGCGAACTCGACGATGACGAACTGGCGCGCATCCGGAATAAGGAAATCGGATTCGTCTTCCAGACCTTCAACCTGCTGTCGCGCGCCACCTCTCTGCATAACGTCGAGCTGCCCCTCATATATAACGGCACCCCCGCCGCCGAACGTATCGAGCGCGCCAAGCAGTCGCTGACCAGCGTGGGGCTTGAATCGCGCATGAACCACAAGCCAAACGAACTCTCCGGCGGCCAGCGCCAGCGCGTCGCCATTGCCCGCGCGCTGGTCAACAGTCCCTCGATCATCCTCGCCGACGAGCCGACCGGCAATCTTGACTCCAAGACCGGCGTGGAAATCATGGCTCTCTTCGACACGCTGCAGGCCAAGGGCAACACCATTGTGCTCGTTACCCACGAGCCGGACATCGCCGAATACGCGCATCGCGTCGTCCACATTCGCGACGGCCAAATCTACTCCGACGAGCCCTCCAAGCGCTTCCGCACATAGAGGGAACGGGCTCCCAGGCCGGTCCTTCTTGACGAAGCGTTTGGTGCCCGAGCCAATCGCGCGCGGATGATCTGCGTTGCTCTCTTCGCAAATCTTGCTTTCGCGGTGTCTCACGTTCCGTTCATCGCTGCCGATAGATTCATTGCGTGCCTCTCAAATCGCGGCCGCAGAGGCGAGGTGTGCGGATGTCGGCTCAGGATCTTCTGCAGTCGCAGCATCTTCGACCGCGTGCATTCGATCTCTCCAACGCAGAACGACAATCCTCGTTCATTGCCATCAGCGGCGCAGCCCGTTCGCTCGTCCGTCAGATCGAATCTATCGGCCCCTACCTGCGGATAGCCACCATCGAAGGAGAACCCGGCGTCGGCAAACAAACCGTTGCAAAGTTGTTGCACAGCCGATCCGCTCATGCGGGCTCCGCCTTCAACCGCTGCGACGCGCGGGAGTGGCTGCTCGCCGAGGTTGATACCCAGTTCCTTTCCGGGTTCACCTATCTCGATCGCGTCGATCTGCTCAGCGCTCCCGGACAGGCTTTGCTTCTGCGCGTGCTGAGGTCGTTGCAGAATCGAGCGCAAGGGACGTTTGCGTTGCTCGCATCCTCTGAAAGTGCCCTCCGCGCAATGGCCGGCGAAGGCCAATTCCTGCCTGAACTTGCCTTCCGCCTCACGGCCATTCGCTTCGCCGTCCCTCCGCTGCGCGAGCGAAGGGAAGACATCATTCCGCTCGCTACTTTCTTTCTGGAAAACATTTGCGCGCGCTATCAGCTTCCGCGCCTCAGTTTTGCTTCGGACGCCATCGCCCGTCTGCAACAACACGACTGGCCTGTCAATGCGCGCGAACTTTCCAGCGTCCTTGAATCCGCAATTCTCTCTGCCGCTGATCGCGTCATTCGCGCGGAAGACCTCGCAATCGTATCGACTGCGCTGTCTTTGCCCCATCCCGCTCGTCCATCGGCGGAGATCCTCAACCTCGATGCGGTCATTTTCAACCACATTCGTGCGGTTCTCGATCTGAACCACGGCAACAAGCTGAAAACCGCGCGCCAGCTCGGCATCAGCCGCTCCACACTCTACCGCCTCCTCGGAGCCGCATCTCAATCCTCTTGTTAATCGCATTGCCGCACTTTTCTTGCTTTACGCGCCCGGAGCCACGTGCTCTACACTCATGTAATCCTCGATGCCGGTCCGGCAACTTCACCTGAAGGATTACCCCATTGAAACGAATTGGCTCGTTTGCGTTTGTCACGGTGTTCGCTTTTTCCTGCATTGTTTCAGCTCAGCTCTCGCAGGCGGTCAATGCGCCCACCACTCCGGAAGATCGCACCAAGGCCATGCGCGCGCTCTTCCACGACTACTGGGAAGGCGTTATGAAGAGAGCGCCGGAGTTCGCGTCCATGATCGGCGACAAGCGCTACAACGACCAGGTCACCGACTACTCCGTAAAGGCCAACCATGAGTGGCTCGCCGTCGAGCAGGAATTACTGATGAAGCTCGCGGCCATCGATCCCACCGGCCTTTCCGAACAGGAACGGACTAGTCGGGAACTCCTGATGCGGGATATTACCGACGACGAAGAAGCAGATGTATTCAAGGAATGGGAGCTGACGGTGAACCAGATGGGCGGCATCTATAGCACGTACCCACAGCTCGTTGCCCAACTGAGCTTCACGACAGCGAAGGACTACGATGATTGGATTGCGCGATTGCATGCAATCCCTAAAGCCTTCGACCAGGTGAGTGCCGAAATGGCGATCGGCATTGACGACAAGCGCGTGCCGCCGAAGTACCTCCTCGAGAAGACTCTTGAACAGGTGAACCAGCTCGCCAACGATAAGCCCGAAGATTCCCCGCTCGCGCTTCCTCTCAAACAATTTCCAACGACTGTGTCGGCCGCCGAGCAGACTCGCATCAAGACCGAAACGCTCGATGCGATCAGAAAGGAAGTGCTGCCAGCCTACAAGCGGTTCGCCCGCTTCCTCGAAGTCAGCTACATTCCCGCGGGGCGAAGTGAGCCCGGTATCTCTGCCCTGTCGGACGGCGCCAAGTACTACCAGTTCCTCATCCGGCGCACCACGACCACCAACCTCACCGCCGACCAGATCCACGAGATTGGCCTCGACGAAGTGAAAAAAGACGAGGCTCAAATGTTGGCGATCGCGCAAAAGCTGGGCTTCAAAGACCTGGCCAGTTTTCGTGCCGACGTGAAGACGAATCCGAAATTGAAAGCAAAGTCGGCCCAGGAACTGCTGGATGCCTATCGCGGCTACCTGAAACCGATGCAGGCACGATTGCCGCAGCTCTTCGGGACGTTGCCCAAGGCGCCTTTTGAGGTTGTTCCCGTTCCGGATTACCTGGAGAAAAACTCATCCTCCGCCTATTACGAGCCGGGAACTCCGGATGGCAGCCGGCCCGGACGGCTTTTCATCGATACCTACAACTTCGCCGATCGCCATCTCGATGAAGTCGAGTCTGTCGCGTATCACGAAGGATTGCCCGGGCATCACATGCAGATTTCTATCGCCCAGGAGATGGTGAATGTGCCCGAGTTTCGCAAGTTTGAAGGCTTCACGGCGTACAGCGAAGGATGGGGGCTTTATGCCGAACAACTGGGAAAGGATGTCGGCCTCTACCAGGATCCTTACTCCGACTATGGCCGGCTCGAAAACGATATTTGGCGCGCCATACGCCTGGTTGTAGACACCGGTGTCCACTCGAAGCACTGGACCCGGCAGCAGATGGTGGACTACTTCCACGAACACTCGTCAATCGGAGAGACCGATATCCAGACCGAAGTCGATCGCTACATCGCGTGGCCCAGCCAGGCTCTTGCCTACAAAATTGGCCAGCTCAAAATCCTGGAACTCCGTGACCATGCGAAAAAAGAACTGGGCGACAAGTTCGACATTCGCGCTTTTCACGACCAGGTTATCGATTCCGGTGCGGTGCCTCTCGATGTTCTCGAGGAACGCATCACTGCGTGGATCGCCAGCCAGAAACCTGATGGGAAGTGAAGCTGTTTTCGGCTTAGTGCCGAGTCGCCCACAATGCATGCAGAGCCAAATCACCGGGTCGAGTCAAAGCCTGGATTTGTGGGGATGCCTGTCATCGCCAAGCAACTCAGAGATACCCGGCAAACCCGGAATTCGTGACTTTTGGCCTGCGCAGGTTTCACGGAACCATACAACTACGGGGCACGTAAAGACAGATTGTGGCCGCGGCGACAGCGAGTCATCAGGAGGTAACGGATGCACGATCCGTGGTGGATGCACGCCTTTCTGGCAGTTCACATCGCTGCCGGTGGTGGCGCCTTTGTGCTGGCTCCGCTCGCGCTTATTACTGCAAAGGGCGGCAAGGCGCATCGCATGTGGGGCAGGATCTACTTCTGGTGCATGACCATCGTCGCCTTTACGGCTCTCGTCATGGCAACCTATAAGCCCATCCTATTTCTTGCGCTGGTGGCCATCTTCAGCTTCTATGCGTCCTTCTCGGCCTACCGCGTGCTCGGTCAGAAGGCCGCCTGGCAGGGCGCTCCAGTCGTCCGTGGACTGGATTGGGTCGCAGCCATCTTCTGCTTCGCAGCCAGCCTGACTCTCGCTGTGCTGGGAGCAGTCCGGCCAGAACTCGTGCAGAACCTGCGCATCCCGGCGATTGTCTTCGGAGCCGTTGGGATGCGCATTTCGGGTAGATCCATGTGGCGCTTTACCCATCCACCGGCGGAGAAAATGTTCTGGTGGTATGCACATCTACAGGGAATGATCGGCAGCTACATTGCTGCCTGGACTGCCTTCTCGCTGGTCACGATTGGCCCGTTGGTGCATGGAGCCTGGTGGTTGTGGATCGTGCCCATCTCGGTCGGCATACCCGCCATTGTCGCGACGACGGCTTACTATCGGCGGAAATTTGCTCCCCGGGCAAAGGTCGCCCTTACATAAAAAGCAACTGAGCGAAGACGATTCATTTCGTCAAGGCGAAGTCTCCCCCGACAACTCTACTTTTCTGCGCTTGTCTGGCTACTTCGACAACCCGACGTGAGGGCGAATTCGGAGAGTTTCACGTGAGTCGAGACGGATCTTAACCTCGATCGGGATACCTATTTACAAAATAGGTATATTCCGCCTATAGTCGGGTCTATGGCGAAGCACCCTGACGACCGCGATCTTTTCCCCGGTGCCCTTGAAATCATGATTCTCAAGTCGCTCCGGCTCAAGCCGATGCACGGCTATGCATTGGTGAAACATATCAAGCAAGTCTCGGATAACCTGCTCCAGGTGGAAGAAGGCTCTCTCTATCCGGCCCTCCAGCGGATGCTCCGCGATGGTCTGCTGAAGTCGGAGGAGGGGATTTCCGCCAAGGGCCGCCCAACCCGCATCTACAGCGTCACCGAAGCGGGACTTCGCCACCTCGAGAAAGAAGTCCAGAGCTTCGAGAAGATGTTCGCCGGCGTCACGCGCGTCCTCGCATTCGACCACGTTTAAGGAGATCAACGATGCAGCCTCTTCCCCGGCTCTTCGGTCGCAATCGCCGCTATCAAGACATCGACGTCTCCATTGAGGAGCACATCCAGGAACGCGCCGAGGAACTCGAGGCGGAAGGTATGCTGCGGAAACTGGCCGAGCAGACCGCACGCCGTGAATTCGGCAATGTCGCGCTCGTCCAGCAGCGCAGTCGCGAACAGTGGCAGTGGCGCGTATTCGAGTCGCTCCTTGCCGACTTAAAATTCACCCTTCGCCGCTTGCGCAAATCTCCCGGATTCGCCGCCACCGTCCTGCTGACGCTGGCCGTCGGAATCGGCGCCAATACCGCGGTCTTCAGCGTTGTCGATGGTGTGCTTCTCAAGCCGCTTCCCTACCCTGATTCCAATCAGTTAGTCGCTCTCTGGCTGGATGCGCCCGGCGCGGCGGGGCTCTCCAATTTTGAGTCAGGCCTTCGGCTCTCGCCGTCGATGTATTTCACCTTTGCAGAGAACAATCACGCCTTTCAATCGCTCGGCGTATGGGTGCCGAGCACCGCGAACGTTACCGGCATCGCGCAGCCGGAGCAGGCTCACACGCTGGAAATAAGCGATGGCATCCTGCAAACCCTCGAAGTCCCTCCCGCCGTCGGCCGCTGGTTTTCCGCGCGAGATCAGGACCCCAAGGGCGCCAAGACGGTGATGCTCGGGTACGGCTACTGGCAGAGGCGCTTCGGAGGCGACCGCGGCGTAATCGGCCGCAGCATCCAGCTTGACTCGCAAACGCGCGAAATTGTCGGTGTGATGCCGCGCGGCTTCCACGTCGTCGATCGCGATTTCGATCTCCTTGTTCCGCTCGCTTTTGATAAGGGAACTCTCAAGCTCGCGGGATTCGGCTACAACGGAATCGGCCGTCTCAAGCCGGGAATGTCCATTGCACAAGCGGATGCTGACGTCAGCCGCCTGATCGAGACCTGGATGCACTCTTATAGCAATGGGCCGGGTACCAATCCATTCTTCTACCGGAATTGGAAAATTACTCCCCAATTTCGCCCGCTCAAACAGCAAATTGTTGGCCAGGTCTCAAAGGTCCTTTGGATCGTGATGGCGACTGTCGGCCTGGTCATGCTGATCGCTTGCGTCAACATCGCCAATCTGCTCCTCGTCCGCGCGGATTCACGCCAGCATGAACTTTCCATTCGCGCCGCACTCGGAGCAGGCCGGGCGCGTCTTGCCCGTGAACTTCTCTTTGAGAGTGTCGCGCTCGGCCTCATCGGAGGCGTGTTCGCGCTTGGAGCCGCGTATGTCGCCCTGCATCTGCTGATCTCCTTTGGACCCGCCGATCTACCGCGGCTGAGTGAGATTGCCCTCGACGGACGATCTATCGCCTTCACACTCCTGCTCTCAGTTTTCTCAGGATTTCTTTTCGGATCCATTCCCGCCTACAAGTACGCGCGCACAGGCGCTGCCGCCGCGCTTTCCGGCGCCAGCCGAACTGCCAGCGTCGGCCGCGACCGCCAGCGTTCACGCAGCGTTCTGGTTGTCGCGCAGGTCGCCATGGCGATGGTGCTGCTGATCAGCGCGCTGCTGATGATCCGCACATTCGCTGCCTTGCGCAACGTCGATCCGGGGTTCACGGATCCCACTCATCTCGCGACCATGCGCATTTATATCCCGGATTTACTGGTGAGCGATCCTGTTCAGGTAACACGAATGCAGAACGAAATCATGGACAAAATCGCGGCGATTCCCGGTGTCACCGCTGTCGGCTTCAGCGGCGGATTGCCCATAGAGGGCATCGACCCCAATTGGGACGAACTCGGAGTCGAAGGTAAGCACTACGACGGCGGAGAGCCCCCGCTTCGTCTGTTCAATTACGTGTCTCCCGGCTACTTCCAGACGCTTGGAACCCGTCATCGTCGCGGGTCGCGACTTCACATGGAGCGACATCTACAGCTTTCATCAGTTCGTCATGGTTTCTGAGAATTTCGCGCGCGAAAACTGGGGTTCGGCGTCCGCCGCCGTCGGCAAGCGTGTCCGCCAGTTCTCCTCGATGCCCTGGCAAGTGGTCATCGGTGTCGTTCAGGATGTGCGCCACAACGGGGTGGATGAGAAAGCGCCGGCCATCATCTACTGGCCCGCCATGATCAATAGTCCATACACTCCCAAACCAACCATCGACCCACCGCGCGCGGTTTCTTTTGCCCTTCGCAGCAATCGCGCAGGAAACGAATCTCTAGTGGCCGATATCCAGCAAGCGATCTGGTCCATCGACGGAAGTCTTCCGATCGCGAACGCGAGCACGATGCAGGAAATCTACTCAAAATCGATGGAGCGCACTTCGTTCACCCTGGGGATGCTTGCGATCGCGGGCTCAATGGCACTTTCGCTCGGCATCATCGGCATCTACGGCGTCATTTCTTATGCCGTCTCGCAGCGCACGCGCGAAATGGGGATTCGACTTGCTCTCGGCGCACAGAAGAACAAGCTCAAATGGATGTTCGTCCGCTCTGCTCTTACGCTGACGGCGATCGGAATCGTTATCGGTCTCACCGCAGCGGCAGCGTTGACTCAATCGATGCGCTCGCTGCTTTTCGGCATCAGCCCGGTTGATCCCATTACCTATCTCACCGTGCCGTTCGTCCTTGCGGCAGCCGCCGTCGTAGCCAGCTATCTTCCCGCGCGCAGAGCCGCCTCGATCAACCCCGTAGAAGCCCTGAGAATCGACTGAGTTCGAAGTTTGAGTTCGTAGTTCTGAGACTCCGCCTGAAGACAGGCCGGGGATTAAGGTACAAGCACCGAGCTCTGAACTGCGAGTTCAGAACCCTTCGTTTCCTGCTTGTCTGTGACGTATCCGATTGACGGCGTCCAACTCAGCCTTTGGCTTGAGCTGTCCGCGTTACCGCGGACTTCGAATCGGACCATATCCCCCGCGGAAACCTGCACATTGTCGACGGCTGTGGAAAACCCCGCCCGGTCAGTAGTGGCAATCAGTTGTCTGCCGCCCTGGCTCGGCCAAATCTGCGTCGCGTTCTTGCCCGATACCAGGCTCACCGATGCCGACAGGCCGGTTCCACCCTGTCCGTCTGCCTTCATCACCTGTCCCCGGATGCTGATCGTCCCAGCCTTGGGAGCCACCCACACTCGAGCAACGCCGTTCGATTCGCAGCTACCCTCGCAAGCTCCCGGCGCCATGTTGAACGCACTCACGTATTGTTCTGCGGCTGTCTCCCATGCTCCATTATTGTCGCTTGCCGAGAAGTACGGCATCTCCGTCCAGGTCGATTCAGCTGTTTGGTACATGTAGCGCCACTGGTTCCTGCCCTGCGTCCCTGAAAACTGCTCCGCCGCATAGTTGGCCGCCAGCGCCGTCTGCAAATTATTCGTATTTGCAACCGAAGCGATGCTCTTGCCACCGAAAAACCTGCTGCGCGGTTCGAAATACAAGTTGTTGCGAACCTTGCCCGCAGGCGTCGCGAACCCTCGCCCCTTGTTGTCTTCCCACACCGATGCCGCTCCCGGCAGGCGAGAGTATGCGTTCTGCTCGAACGTGTTGCCGTCGAAATCGAGGTCCATCGAATGGTCGCCGCTATGGATGTTCAGGATTTCCACGCCCGGACCCGCATTTACCGCAAACAGGTTCGATTGCAGATTGACATGATCCTCTGACCATTCAAAGTCAATTCCCGTCTCATCCGGACTGTCCGTCGATGCCACGCCGAAGATGATGTTATTCGCAAACCTCACCTGGCTCACGCGGCCCAGGATCACCGCCGATGTCCCAGTCGGTGTATGGCATCCAGCTTCATCGAACAGAACCGAGTTCATCACCGTCACGTTCGTCATCCCGATCAGGCGCAGGGAGTCGCTGCATCCCAATCCCGCTGCCTGATATGCGTTGTCAGCGTTGCCGTTATCGCTGGCGAGGATGAGGCCCTGCAGAACCACGTCCTGAAAGGCATTGTGACCGTCTTGCTTATCGATTGTGTCGTTCTCTGCGTCAAAAGCTACGCTGTCCAGATTGTTCGTTCCGCGCACGTCGTTCACCCTCACGCCCTTGAGCACATACTGCGCGCTGGTGAAGGCCAAATCGGACGCGGCGTTGAATAGAATTCCCGACGAAAGGTTGATGTTCAAGCTCGAGGCAAATGGATCCTTCACGCGGTTATGGACCGGATACGCGGTCGAATACCCCGCCCAGATCCCTTTATTGTCGTGCGCATCGATATTGCTGATCGTGATCCCGTTATTGGAGAGTTGCGTGTAATGCAACAGGATGCCGACGCTTGCCCGACCCACTTCGAGGTCGCTGATCTTCCAATAGTTGGCGTCGGTGAGAAGAACGCAAATATCGTTGATTTCCTGATTGCGCAAGATTTTTGGGCTAGCTCCGTATCCGTAGGCGCCTAACGTAATCGGCTCCGTCACAGTCCCGCGTCCAGCCAGCGACAGTTCTTCGTTCCAGGCGCTGCCGCGCGCCAGTAGAATCTGATCGCCGGGCAGGAAATTCCTGATCTTGTTTGCGGGCGCAAAGCTGCACCATGGCTGCTCCAAGGTGTGCGGGCCGCCATCGCTGCAATTTGAACCGGCCTGATTGTTGATGTAGTATTCTGCGCCGTCAGCCCTGGCAGTAGAGCTAAGGCCAGTGAGGCAAAGGACGCCGCAGAAAATGACGAAAAAACTGAGTCGTGACATCGGCATAGTGCCAGGTGTGGAACGCCCTGCCAGAGGCAGGTTTGCTGATGTACTCAGTCGCTGCTCGGGAACGGAAGAGCAGCTGCCCAGGCACACGATTCCGGAAGGCAACGAATGCGACAAGAGGACCCCCAAGCGCGTATCCGCGTTTGGATTGAACTCAACAGAAATCGTCCCAGGCAGTCTCCGGATCGCAGCCGGTATTCAGACGTGGAACCACAAGATCAGCCCAGGCTTTCTAGCTGTTGATTAATTACCTCAAATTCTACACAACAAATGGGCAGGTTTGTACGTAACTAGCGTCACATCGAATGGAATATTTTGGTGGACGCCCGGGGAGATTCGCGTTGCCTTTTCCCTCACGAACGGTGACAATCCGGGGTCGTGCCGTGGCGCCGCGTGGTAATACGCTACTGGCCTCGCCTTTCGGCAGGTTCGCCGGATGCGCCGAGCAAGTCGGGCGAGGGGGCTCAGGGAAGAATACATGTCCCGTGCGGTACGGCTTATCGCTGCCGGCGTAACGCCGCGCGTTCTCGATCTCTTCAAAACCACAAAGACCGACCATCTTTTCCCGATCACCGGCACCGTCGAGGAGGCATCCAGCCACCGTCCTCCGAAAGCCCGGCAACACTCGCTTTCGGCCGAGGAACTCTGCGACCATCCGCGACCCATTTTGGGGTGAGCGCCCAAGCCCGGTATTTGCTCATTCCGGGCACGTCCGTCAAACGGAAGTTGCATTCTCGCGGCAAGCGCAAAGCTGTTATAAATAGGCACGATATCCAGAGATCTACCCCTATTCCAAGAAGGCGCAATTGGTGATGGTTGCAGGACTGATGCAGATTGAAGCCCCGACATTTCCGGTACACGAGCCCAACCAGAACATCCTTCACAAGGCTTATTTTGCAGAACAAATCTGCCTCGTTCTGGCTATTCAGATCGTGCTGCTCAATCTGCTCTCGCACCTCTTCTCCCCGGTAGATCATCTATTGCCTGCGGCTATGCTCCACATGCGCATTTCCACGGGCATCTTCTTACTTTCTGCGACCCTAGCTCTCTTTTTCACTGACCTGCGCCGCTATCCGCGTCTCTACCGCGCCGGAAAGATTCTCGCCAGTCTTTCGACGTTGGCGGCAGCCACAACGTTTTGGGGGCCAGCTGCCCATATGCTCGCGCAGTTTGATAATTTCTTCGGCCGAGGCCAGATTACCCAGGGTCAGGATTCCCAGCACGTTCTGGCCCTGGCTTTCATGCTTCTAGGCCTCGTGAAACTCTTACTGCGCTCCCGCGATTCAATCTTCGGCAGCATCGCAGACGCTGGAGCAACCATCCTCTTGCTGCTGGTGTTAATCATCCTGTTTGAGTATGTATTTGCGACAACAGGAATTCCGGGGTCGTCGACGGCCGGGCTTCCCTCCATTCCCACCCTGATTTGCCTTGCTCTCTTGACACTGGTTTCCATTGTTCGCCGGGCGGAATACGGAGTGTTTTCAGTTTTTCTCGGGGATGGAATCGGGGGCCGAATCGCACGACTCGTGGCCCCGATCCTGTTGATCCTGCCGTTCCTACGTGAACTTGGCCGGGCTCGACTTTTGAGTGCCCACCTGATTCCGATGCCTTACGCCACCGCGATTCTCGCCTCGATTGCGACTGTCGTCTCATTTGCCTTGCTCCTTGTACTCGTGCGTCTTATCAACAACATGCAGACTGAAATTCAAGGCCTCACCCTGCGGGATGAGTTAACGGGCCTCTACAACTTTCGCGGGTTTAATTTATTTGCCGAACAGGCGTTTCGCCTGGCCCGGCGCGCCAGGATTCCCTTCGGCGTTCTATTCGTCGATATGGATAACCTGAAGATTATCAACGACGAGTTGGGACACACCGCAGGCTCCATTTCACTGGTCGAAACCGCAAAGCTTCTATCCGCAACGTTCCGCGAGACGGATGTGATTGGCCGGCTCGGTGGAGATGAATTCGTGGTAGCCGGGCAGTTCGACTCCGAAGAAATCTCGCTCGCCATCGATCGCCTGCGTTCCGGCGCCGCTGCGAAGACCCAACTCGCCGGCAACCAGTTCTTCCTCAGCCTGAGCATGGGCTATGCGGGAAGCGACCACGGCGCGGACGAGACTTTGAAGAGCATTGTTTCGCGCGCAGATAAAGCAATGTACAAAGAGAAACGCGCCAAGAAGCGGATTGCGTAGCGCCGGCCGAACCGCCGGCGTTTAATTCGCCGTTGGCTGCTCTTCAATGTGATCGACCACGAGTACCGGCATCGGCCGCTTCTCTTTCTCCAGCTTCAGTCCCAGCTCATTCTTGAATGCATCGAAGAGCGAAACGGCGCCGCTTGGGTCGGCCGCCATTTCCCCACCTGCCTGCTGATTGTTGCTTCCCGGCGGCGGAGCAAGCGTGCGATCTGCCGAACTGAAAGCCAACGTCAGATCATACGATCCCTGCAGCCCGGTACCGTCTGCGACCGGATAGTAGATGTACCCGAAGGCAAGACTCGGAAGCAGGATGCCTAGTTGCTCCAATGTCACATTCTGGCAGAAGATCAGCCGGTTAATCATGGGGTTCCCAAGCCGAAGATCTTTTCCATTCGGCCCCGGCCCCTCATCGCATCGAGTGCGCGCCGTCGGATCTCCCTTCGTCAGCTTTGGGCTCACGGCCTTCAAGGTATAGGCCGTCACCGGCCTATCCTCCCAGTGATCCTTCATCTTGAAGCGGTCCTCAATCAACGCACGCAACATTTGCCGCAACTCCTCGGCATCGACCTGAGAAGGCTTCTTCGCTGCATCACCAGATTCGTCAGTTGAGATCTTGGCCAGGATGTCGAACTTGTCGCCGTCAAGCCATTTCGGAGCGCCCACGATCGCTTCGCTGTCATTCGGATTCAAATCCCAGGCGAACGAAACAATCTGCTTCACAGTCAGCCCGTATACATCAACCTCGCCATTGTTCACGCGGCCCATGGGCTGAGTATCCGGCTTGGAAGGCTTGATTGTGGCCACCTCAAATTGCGCGGGCGGCAATGCGGGCAATCGCTGAGCAATATCGGACGGATTGGGCGTAGGGGTTTTGTTTGCGTTGTCGACAATCAACACGGTGCGTGGTGCCGTCTCCAGCGCGAGCTTGAGTCCCAGTTGCTTGTCGACTGCGTCAAAGATCGAGATCCCCTCCGCACCGGCGGCACCCAGCAGACCGCGCGGCGTCCAAGTGATGGTGAAGTCGTAAGCCTCCTTCAGTCCGGTGGAATCGACGACGGGTTTGTCCAGGTATCCGCCGGCCATGTCATGAATATCGTCGGCGAATTTCTGCATCGTCTCGTTCTTGCAGATCACGACGATCTGGCGAATCGCTCCGGCAGGTGGATTTGCAGGCGGCGGCTGAGGCTCGCAATTCCCTTCGCCTTCCGCTGCTTGCGCCTCTTTCAGCTTCACTTTGCCGGTCTGCGCTTTCATCACATAGGCTGGCATGGGCGCACTGCCCTGATGCGTTACCAGGCTGAAGCGCTCCTTCAGGAGAGCCTGCAGCATCAACCTCAGATCGGCCTTGGATGTAGTCGGCGGAGCCTTGGCGACGATCTCAAAACGATCCCAATCCAGCCAGCTCGGGCCGCCCTGGACATGGGTGGAATCGAGGTTGTAGGCCGTTGCAATCAAGTCGGCCAGCGTCGCGTGGTGGATGACGTAACGATCGCCATTCAAATTGCCGCCATCCATGAATGGACGCAAGCTATGCGGACTGAGATGAACGTCGGCAACATCGAATGAAGCCGAATGAGTGGCAGGCGGATCCGCCGGAGAAGGCGTCTGGGCCAGAGAGCGAGCAGCAAGCACAACACTTACCGCCAGGGCAGTCTTCAATGCACCCATCATTGAAACCTCCGACGATCGAGACAAGGGAAGGCCGAAACCGGCGACTGGCTCAGTTTAAGACGAACGATCTCGGCCAAGGTCTCGAAAAATACTCACGTTCGTCACAAATTGGCCCGATCCATCCAGCCAGGACAACTGAAGTTTCTGTCGCTTGCTCGTGTGCAGCGATGAATGTCATCCTCAATAGATGAATCGTGGATTTATGCTCGGCGCCGCTGCCGGCCTGATGCTGGTTTGCTCCCTTCCTCTTGCAGCACAAGATAAGGGTTACTGGCGCGCTGCCAGTTCCAACGCCAACGACATTACCGGCGACCTGACGATTACGAATGACAAGATTACGATCAATTTCAGTGCGTTCCCACTCGCGCAGATTCGCCCCCTCAAGCCGGCGGAATCCAGCGCAGTCTTCGATGCGGACCCCGGCGCGAACGGCAGCGGAAGTCTGTACCGGCTTAATGTGCCGGCGCAAAAGCGCTTCCTTCACAAAAATACCCTTTGTGGCTCGGATGACACGCAGTGGATCGCAACCTACGTCGAGGGCCGCGCCCTGCACGTCGCCTTCTTCTCCGGATCAGACGTGCCGGTCTTCACCCCTGAAGCCCTGGCGAACTCCACCGACGTCTGCGGCACGTTTTCTTACTCGCGCTAACCCTAACTGACGCCGGGAGTCTTTTCGAGCCCTGCGCCAGCAGGCTTCTCGCAGCATTTATCCTTGAACCTGAAGATCACTCTTACCCCAGAAGGAACACCATGGCGGAGATAGCCGTTGAGTCCACCGCAGTACCCGCGCAACTGCCCGATCTGCACGTCGCCGTACTCGGCGCGGGCAAAATGGGCGGTATTCTGCTCCAGGCCTTCCTCAAGCAGAATCTTTTTGCCGCGGACCAGATCCACGCTACTGTCGCCCACGCTGAGAAGGCTGTCGCCCGCGCTGCGCAGTGGGGCGTCGATGTCGCAACGGACAACCTCGCCGCCGCGCGCCAGGCTGACCTGATCCTGATCGGCGTCAAGCCGTTTCAGGTTCCTGACCTGATCGCAGAGATCAAGCCCGCGCTCACCACCGCCAAGACCATCGTTTCTTTTGCGGCATCGGTAAAGACCCGCGCCATTGAAGACGCCGCCGGCATCGAGATCCCCGTCATCCGCGCCATGCCCAACACGCCTTCAGCCCTTGGCGCGGGCATCGCCGGCCTCTGCCGCGGCCGCTTCGTCTCGGCCGCGCAAATGGACCTGGCGCAGCGCATCTTCGAAACTGTTGGCCGTTCCGTTATCGTCGACGAGAAGCATATGGACGCCGTCACCGGCCTTTCCGCCTCCGGGCCGGCCTATATCTACATCATCATCGAGGCCTTGGCCGAAGCTGGCGTCAAGGTCGGCTTGCCACGCGACACCGCGACACAACTCGCAGCGCAAACGGTCTACGGTGCCGGCAAGATGGTGCTAGAAACCGGCTACCACCCGGCGCTGCTCAAGGATGAAGTGACCACCCCCGCCGGATGCACCGTCGACGGCATCCTGGAATTAGAGGAAGGCGGCCTTCGCGTCACTCTGATCAAAGCCGTGATGCGTGCCACCGAAAGAGCCAAACAGTTAGCTGCGGGCTAACTGCGAAATCTGGTAGCAAAGGGTGCCCCATCCTTGACGAAGTCAAGGGTGGGAAAGCACGGACTCTCGCCCTCTCCTGAACTTGCGGAACTGTTACCCTTCTACCTTGCCCATCCAGCGCCCATCCTGGCTGCCGTCCTACATCCCCGAACTTCAGGGACTGCGCGGTATCGCCGTCCTCTCCGTCGTCCTGTATCACTGCCACCCGCGCTTCACCGGCACATGGTTTTATCCTGCATCGCTCTGGGGATGGACGGGCGTCAATCTCTTCTTCGTCCTCTCTGGCTTTCTCATCACTTCGATCCTGCTGGAATCCCGCAATAAGCCACACTACTTCCGCAACTTCTATGGACGCCGCGCGCTCCGCATCTGGCCTGTGTATGTACTGGTCCTGGTCGTCTGCTATTTGAATGCTCCGTGGTTCATCGGTCCTGCCGTCTGGGTCGCCATCAGGACGGCGCCCTGGTGGGCGTACCTGCTTTTCCTGCAGAATCTCTTCCACCTCACGCTTCCTCCAGCCATCGGTCCCACATGGTCGCTGGCAATCGAAGAGCAGTACTACTTTCTTTGGGCGCCGGTGGTGCGCGTGCTGCGTGCTCCGTGGCTCCTTGCCTCCGTACTTGGAAGCTTCCTCATTGCCGCCCCGCTTTTCCGGATGAGCCACTTTTCCTGGATCACACCGACGCACACACTCACGCATATCGACGGCATCGCCATGGGCAGCTTGCTTTCACTCGGCTTCTACACGCTGCCGATCCGACGCGGTGTCTGGCTCGCCATCGGTCTCATCGCCATGCCCGCCGGCTTCATTGCGGCAGCCACCATGGCCGGCGGCACAGCATTTCTCGATACCGCCCTCACTACGCTCTTCGGAGGCGCGGTGTTGTCCTCAATCGCATCCACCGGCGCGCGCAATCCGATCAATGCGCTGCTGAGCCGCGGCCCGCTTGCCTACTACGGGCGCATCAGCTATGGCCTCTACATGACGCACATCATGGTCTTCGTCTATTTCGGCTGGTTCGACGCACGCATGGATCATCACGGCATGCCCGGCAACATGGCCGTCGTCGCTTTTCGTCTCGTCGCCACCACGCTGGTCGCCACGGCGCTGTGGTACGGCTTCGAGTCCAGAATCCTTCGCCTCAAGCGATTTTTTGAGAATAGATCCCGCCCAAGCCCGTCACCATAAGTAATTGCTATCCGTCTGCGTCGAGGTCAACAAATGGAAGTTCTGTACAAGGCTGCGGCGATTCTTCTGGCCGCCTTTTCGCTCCCTGCCGTTCTACCTGCCAACGCGCAGACGCCTGCTGGAAATGCAGTATCCCCAAGCAGCCAGTCCGTACCGGTCCTCCGCACCAACAGCTTTACAGTACTGTTGGATGTCGTAGTCACCGACTCGAACGCAGCGGTTCACGGAATCGACCCGAAGCGCTTCCATGTCTACGAGAACGGCCGCGAACAGGCCATCACGTTTTTTGAAGAACACAAGCCCGACCCGACGCAGACCCCTGTGCAGCATCGCGCCATGCCGCCGCACTACTACAACAATCTTCCCGTTCATACGCGAGGCAGCGCTGTCAATGTTCTGCTGCTCGACGGCCTGAATACCCCGGTGACCGACCAGCTTGAAGTGCGAAAGCAGATGCTCGCGTACGTAAAGACCATTCCGCCAGGGACAACGATGGCGATCTTCACGCTGGCTTCGCGGCTGCGCATGATCCAGGGATTCACATCGAGCATTGCGGACCTGACTGCAATCCTGGAAAAGGCTCAAAGTGCTCCGCAGCAATCGGTGGCGCTCGACTCGAGCGCAGGAAATGCTTTCGACTCCGCCATCGGCAATCTGGAGATGATGAAGGCTCCAGCGGCTGCGATGGCCTCCATCCAGGCGTTCCAATCGGATGTAGATGCTCATCGAACCGACAACCGCGTCGCCCTCACTCTTGAAGCCCTGCAGCAGTTGGCGCGTTATCTGAACGCTGTTCCGGGCCGCAAAAACCTCATTTGGTTTTCGGCATCGTTCCCGGTGGCAGTTGGCCCAGATCCAGGTGATCAATCTTTGCGCAATTCCCGGAGTTATGGCGAACAGGTGAGGGCAACGAGCGATCTGCTTTCGGCTGCGCGCGTCGCTGTGTATCCGGTAGATGCTCGAGGGTTGATGTCGCTGCCCGGTTTTGACGCGTCAGACAACGGCCTGAACGTTGTTCCCGGCGGTGGCTCCGGCGCCCCGAGATTTGCCCGGCAAAATTCGCAGGCGATGACCGGCGACACCAATTCGCACTTCGCCATGGAACAGATCGCCCACGATACTGGCGGAATGGCATTGTTCAATACCAACGGATTCAAGGCGGCTATTGCCAGCGCCGTCGGCAACGGAGAGAGCTATTACACCCTGAGCTACCAGCCGGAAGAAAAGAACTTCAATGGGGACTTCAGGAAGATCACGGTGAAGGTGGATGACGCAAGGTACGACTTAGAATACCGCAGCGGCTATTATGCCGACTTGCCGGACAAACCCAATTCGCTGGGATTCAGCCCCGCAAGCCTGATGGCAACAGCTTCCTTGCATGGTGCTCCGCTCTCAACCCAGGTCCTCTTCCAGACCCGTGTGTTGCCGGACACGGATTCAGAATTCAAAGATGCCAGCCTTCCCAGCGGTTCAGCCGGCGAACTATCCGCCGCCCTGAAGGGCCCTCGGCATCGCTACATCGTGGACCTGGTTGTCGATCCGCACACGGTGATCTTCGATTCATCCTCGGACGGAACCCGTACGGGTTCGATCGAATTCACGCTGGTCGCTTACGATTCTGACGGCAAGCGAATGAACTTTATCGACCGCGCCTCCAAACTTGCGGTCAATCCCAGCCAGTACGCACAACTCATGAAAACCGGAATTCCGGTGAGGATGGCCCTTGATCTTCCAGACGGGGAACAATCGCTTCGCATCGCGGTGCACGACATTCTCGGTGTGCGCGTAGGCTCGCTGGAGATACCGCTGACGGTTGGTTCAAGCTAAAGTGCGTAAGAAGTGGGCGAGATGAAACACCCTCTCTTCATCATCGATGTCGGTCGGAGTCCGCTTCAGCAAGATCGAGTTAGCGCTGATTGCCTACGACCTCGACGGCAGACGCGTAACTATCTCGACCGCGTATTCCAGGTGGGGCTCCGACCCGAGCGGTATGCCGGTATCCTCGCCGACGGCATCCCCATTCGCCTCGCGCTCGATCTGCCGCCGCATCGTGTGTTTTTGCGCATCGCGGTACACGATCTGCCTCAGGAAATTGGGGTCCGTCGAGGTTCTCTACGAGCCGCCACAACGGCATTTGTTTAGCACTTCTTTTAGTCAATCCCACTTGCTGAATCAGCATCTCAGTTCCGTGTGACTTCAATCACCCACGGCTTTAACACAAGGCTGCTAGGCTGGACTGGTTACGGAATTTCCCCCACGAGGTGTCCCCATGACCAGCGCGACGACCGAAATCAACCGGGCCGGAGCAACAACTGAAGGCCCTCTTAGTCCAGAGCTTCTCGGCAAGATGGACGCATATTGGCGTGCCGCTAACTACCTTTCTGTCGGGCAGATATACCTGAAAGATAATCCTCTGCTCGAGCGCCCTCTCACCCTCGACGACGTGAAGCCGCGCCTGCTCGGCCATTGGGGGACCACCCCCGGCCTTAACTTCCTCTACGTCCACTGGAACCGTCTGATCAAAGAGCGCCACCTCGACATGATTTACATCATCGGTCCCGGACACGGTGGCCCGGGGCTGGTGGCGAACACCTATCTCGAAGGCTCCTACTCCGAGATGTACCCGCACATCGAACAGAATCGCGACGGCATCAAGCGCCTGTTCCGACAGTTCAGCTGGCCCTATGGCATTCCAAGTCACGTTGCACCGGAGACACCGGGCTCGATTCACGAAGGCGGAGAACTCGGATACTCGCTCGTTCATGCCTACGGTGCAGCCTTCGACAATCCGAACCTTATCGTCGCTTGCGTTGTGGGTGATGGGGAAGCAGAGACCGGACCGCTGGCTACAAGCTGGCACTCGAACAAATTTATCAATCCCGCGACCGATGGCGCGGTGCTGCCGATTCTCCACTTGAATGGCTACAAGATCGCAAATCCCACGGTTCTGGCGCGGATACCTCATGCGGAACTTGAAGATCTGATGCGCGGGTACGGATACGAGCCCTTCACGCTCGAAGGCCACGATCCGGCGACCATGCATCAGAAGGCCGCCGCTGTATTCGAAAAGATTTTCGACCGCATCGCCGATATTCAAAAAGCCGCACGCGAGGGCGGTTCGACCGATCGACCGGCATGGCCGATGTTGATCATGCGCACGCCGAAAGGCTGGACCGGACCGAAGGAAGTGGACGGCAAGCCGGTTGAGGGCACGTGGCGCGCTCACCAGGTTCCGTTCGCTGAACTGCGCGAGAAGCCCGATCATCTGCGCCTGCTCGAAGACTGGATGCGCAGCTACAAGCCGGAAGAGCTTTTCGACGAGAAGGGTGCGTTCCGAGAAGAATTCGCCGATATCGCTCCCAAGGGCAGGTTGCGCATGGGCATGAACGCTCACGCCAACGGAGGCCTGTTGTGGCAGCCGTTGAAGGTGCCAAGTTTCCGCAATTTTGCAGTGAAGGTCGAAACGCCGGGAGCAACGACCGCCGAGTCCACCCGCGTGCTGGGCAAGATGCTGCACGCGGTAATGGAAGCCAACAAGGACACGAAAAACTTCCGCGTCTTCGGTCCTGATGAAACCGCCTCAAACCGCCTGCAGGATGTAATCGTAGGAACCGGCAAAACCTGGGAGGCCGAGACGCTTCCGGTCGATGAAGACCTTTCGCGCACCGGCCGCGTGATGGAGATCCTCAGCGAACACATGTGCCAGGGCTGGCTCGAGGGCTATCTGCTCACCGGGCGCCACGGGTTCTTCAACTGCTACGAGGCGTTCATCCACATTATCGATTCAATGGTGAATCAGCACGCGAAGTGGCTGAAAGTGACGCGTCAGATTCCTTGGCGCAAGCCGATCGCATCGCTCAATTACCTGCTCAGTTCGCTGGTGTGGCGGCAGGATCACAACGGCTTCTCGCACCAGGATCCCGGATTCATCGATCACCTGGTGAACAAGAAGGCCGACGTGGTGCGCATCTATCTTCCGCCCGATGCGAACACCCTTCTCTCTGTCGCTGATCACTGCCTGCGCAGCAAGAACTACATCAACCTGATCGTCGCCGGAAAGCAACCCGCTCCACAGTGGCTCACGATGGATGAAGCTGTTGCACACTGCACCACCGGGTTGGGCATCTGGAAGTGGGCCTCCAACGACAACGGCAGTCCCGATGTGGTGATCGCTAGCTGTGGTGATGTGCCCACAATGGAAGCGCTGGCCGCTGTCATGCTGCTTCGCACGCAGGCACCCGACCTCCGCATTCGCTTTGTCAACGTGGTCGACCTGATGACACTGCAGCCATCGTCCGAGCATCCGCATGGCCTGTCAGACGAAGAATACGACGCCGTATTTCCGCCAAAGGTGCCGACGATCTTTGCATTCCACGGATATCCGTGGGGAATACACCGGCTCACCTATCGCCGGCATAATCACGACAATCTGCACGTCCGCGGCTACAAGGAAGAGGGCACAACAACTACGCCGTTTGATATGTGCGTCCTGAACAATATCGACCGATTCCAACTTGCGCTCGACGCCATCACGCGCGCGTCGCGGTTGGCCGCGCAGGTCGATGAGGCGCGCCAGTGGTACTCGGAGGAGATCCAGCGTCACCGGCTCTACGTATCGGAGAATGGCGAAGATTTGCCCGAGATTCAGAACTGGAAATGGCTGCCGAACAAGGCCGAATAAATTTTGATTCAAAGAAGTTGAAATTGAAAGTCAGGGGACCTTTTGATGTCGTCTTTGCCTGTTTTGGTTTTGAATAGTGGCTCATCTTCCATCAAGTTTGCAATGTATGAAGCCGGCGATGACCAGCGAACAAAGATTTTTGAAGGCGCGGTCGATGGAATCGGCACGGATAACGGGAAGTTCTGGATCAAGGACGCCGCGGACAAGAAGCTTGTAGACCAGACGCCGCCACTGCCAGACCGCTCAGTCGCATTTTCGCTTGTCGAAAAGGCGCTCCACTCTGGGCAGTTCCCGGCTCCCAAGGCGATCGGACACCGCACGGTGTGCGGTGGACCGAAGATACGCGACAATCAGCGAATCACACCGGAGTTGATCGACGAGATCGAAAGCTACGCAGCACTCGCTCCTCTGCATACGCCAATCGCCGTCTACATCATGCGCGAAGCGCTTAAGCTTTTTCCCGGTGTTCCGAATTTCGCAGTTCTCGATACCTACTTCCATCGCACCATGCCAGAGGTAGTCACGCGCATGCCGATCCCCGATGAGTATGTGGATATGGGAGTGCGTCGCTATGGCTATCACGGCATTTCGTATGAGTCGATCATCTATCAACTGCAGCCGGACATTCCCGAAAAGCTGATCGTCGCGCACCTCGGCAATGGCGCCTCGATCACGGCGATTCGCAATGGGCAGAGCCTCGATACGTCAATGGGCCTTACGCCGACCGGAGGCATCATCAGCGGCTCGCGCACCGGCGACATCGATCCCGGTGTAGTGATCTTTATTCTGAAAAAGATCGCCGAGACCACGCCCGACGCAACGGCCGCGGCGCGGCCGACAAACTCGAAACCGTATTCAGCAAGAAGTCGGGACTGCTTGGCGTGAGTGGTCTTTCCAACGACATGCGTGACCTGCGCGATGCCATCAAGGGCGGAAACGAGAAGGCGCGCCTGGCCGTCGACAAATTCACATGGACTATCGCCAAGTGGATCGGCGCCTATGTCGCCGAACTGGGCGGGCTCGACATGCTTGTCTTTACCGGCGGCATCGGTGAAAACGACATCGCCTCTCGCGCGGAAATCTGCTCCGGCCTGGCTGCTCTGGGCATCGTGGTAGATCTCAAAAAGAACAACGTTCGCGGCGAAGCGGTCATCTCGACTGATGATTCCCGTGTAAAGGTGCGCGTGATTCCGCCGGCCGAAGACCTGATGATCGTGAACCACGTGGTGCGACTGCTGAATAATCAGGGAGAATGAATGCCGGAGATCGCCGCATGTCGGCCAAGCCGGAAAGACGTGTTTGTTCTACACTGAAAGGTCGGCATCGGAGCTTCATCCATGCACTCGGTAGCAACCAGCATCAACCTTGAACGCCTGCCATCGCCCGCATTGCGGCGCTTTGCATGGGGAGTGCTCGCCTACTTTGTCGCCGTGATCCTGTGGGGCGCTGTGGTGCGCGCAACCGGCGCGGGCGCGGGCTGCGGCAATCACTGGCCCTTGTGCAACGGAACCGTGCTGCAATACTCGGCCAGCACTAACACCATCATCGAATTCACCCATCGCATCACCAGCGGGCTGTCGTTCTTTTCTGCCGTTGGACTACTTTTATGGACTTTTGCGGCAACGATGCGTGGGCATTTGGCCCGCGTGGCCGCAGTGGCATCAGTCGCGTTCACGCTGGTTGAGGCGATTCTCGGGGCCCTGCTGGTCAAGCTGGGTCTGACGGCGCAAAGCCAGTCGCCGCTGCGGCCCTGGTATCTCGCGCTTCACCTCACCAACACGCTGCTGCTGCTGGCGGCCTTAACGCTTACTGCACACATGCTGAGCCGCAAACGCGGATATCTGCGCGGCGGAATTCGCATGGTTGCTCCTTTCGGCGCCATCGTGGGAATTCTGGTCGTACTCGTCGTCGGAGTGACAGGATCGCTCGCTGCGCTTGGGGATACGCTCTTCCCGGCGACTTCGCTTGGATCCGCGTTAGCCGAGGATTTTTCGTCAACGAGTGGCTGGCTGGTGCGCTGGCGATGGACGCATCCGACAATCGCTTTTCTCGCTAGCATTTTTCTGATCTGGATCCTGGTGCGGGCAGCCCAGCGAACCGCCGAGTGGGATAACCGCGGATTGTCCGCACTCGTATTGATCCTGCTCGCCGCGCAGTATGTGCTGGGCGTGCTCGATGTGGTGCTGCTGGCTCCGGTGTGGCTGCAGGTCGCGCATCTCCTGGGTGCCGACGCGTTGTGGGCCGCGCTCGTCGTGCTTACCGCGCGATTGACGCTGCAACCGATAGGTGCAGGGACTGAGGGACATAGGGAATAGGGACTATTGAGTCGTGATCCGGACGGCTTGTTTTAACTCGAATCCCTTGGTCCTATGTCCGTTAGTCCCCACGTCCCGCTTTATTTCACCAGCACTCCAGCGGCCGGATAGACCTTTCCATTTACAGTCGCGTTGATTACGGGCAGCTCCGGCGTGGCTGTCAGCCACTCAATGTTCCCATCGTGCAGAATCACCGTATCTTCCGCCTTTCCACCGCGAATGCTGGGATTCCACGCAAACGCCTGGTTGTCGACAACTGTCTGCTTCCCGTCGGGAGTTGCAACCCACTCGCGCTCACCGTAGCCGGTGGGCCCGCCCTGGTGATGGAATCTCTCTTCACCCGGAAATCCTTCGGCAGCGTAGGCGGCCTGCGCAGCACGGAACAACTCGGCTGAAGTCGCGCCGACCTTCGTCGCATCCAGCAATGCCGCGTTCACTTGCGCGGAAGATTTAAATCGCGCTTCGAGATCAGCTGGAGGTTGCCCGAAGTGAAGGAAACGAGTGATCGAGATCGCCAGCCCCCACTTGCGCGAACAGAGATTGAGCATGCCGTACTTCTTCAGTCGCGCACCCCGCGCAACCGCGTGCTTGTATTTGTAGATTCGATCGTCAACGGCAAAGAGATAGACCGACGGCATAATGCCGCGCCGCAATAGGTTGGCTGCTGTAAGGGCCTCAAGATCGTATTCGCTCAACCCAGGTTCAACCTCATGCAGAGACTCGATGGTTGCGTCAGCCGTCTGCGTACCCAGCCAGCGATAGCGTGCGATCTCGCTTTCACTCAATGAAGCCCGCAGCGGAAAGAGATTTATCGATATCAGCCCCGGACCCGGCGTGTCAGAACCAAGGTGAGCGCCAGCCAGTTGCTGAGCAGTCTCAAGCGTTTTGTCCGCGTACCACGGAAACACCACAGGCTCAAAGTCGAGCGCGCCGAATTCCTCATCTTTCATGCGCGGCGCTTCGTTTTCGGTGGTGAAGTAGTACCGCTTGCCGTCAGCCGTCACCAGTAGTGACGTGACGCCAGTCTCGCCCGGCGTAAGTACGCGAACCTCCACCGCACCACCCGTCAACCAGGCAATGTTTTCGTGGCGGCGAAGAAGCACCCCTTCCAGTTCCTGCTCGCGCAGCCAAGCGACAAGCCTGTCATGCTTGGCATTCAGTTCTTCGTTCCACTCAGACTCGGTCACCACCGTGTTGCCGTTCACTACCAGGTTTTTGCTAATCCGCTTGGTCGAAATCGCCGTTTCCATGTCAATCTCCTCAGACAACAACGGGCGCCGACACAGGAGTCAACGCCCGCATCTGTTTCGCAATTGAATCAGTCCTCAAGATGCGGGTGATAGTGGCTTTCCCATCCTAGATAACGGGCAGCCTCATGCACCGATTTCGATACGTCGCTAAAGTTGGCGGCGACGTGGTGTTCGAATCCTTCGCGGCAGATGTATTTCAACAGTTTCTGCAGCTGCGGAATCTCGGCCACGCCCGCGCCGCCAAAGGTTTCCAGCGGATCGTCGGTGAAGTTGCCCGCGCCGGTGTATCCGCGCACAATGCCGCGACGATCGTCAGTGGAGTAGCGCGCAAAGCTCATCGCGCCGGCCTTTACACGTCCTACGCAAGTGCCAAACGTGTTCAGCTTGCCTACTGTGCCTGCGATGATCTCCTGGTAGTCCATCTTCACATCCTTGAAGAAGTGCTTGGGCAAGTTGGAGCAGTGGAAGCACACGCACTTGTCGGGATGGCTGCCGTAATTGTTGTTCCAGTCCAGCAGCGCCGAAGGCGTGCCGCTCGCCAGGGCGAGCATGTACATGCTCAGCGTGCCGGGCACATCCGTTTCGCAGGCTGATGGGATGAGGTTGTCGCTCATCATGCTCATAATGGTGCATGGCACAACCCCGAAAAACTCTTCCATCGAAGTCCAGCACTGCACCGCGCTGATCGTAACCGGAGCCGTCTTCATCCATCCGTCGATCACCGCGCCGAGCTTTGCCATCTTCAGCAATGATTCCTCGGGTATACCTGACGTTGTCACGTACTTCTTGATCGCCGCCAGCTTGCCCTGCGCGGCGTCGTCGTTGTCTTTCATGCGATTGATGCGGCCGAAGATCTCTGAAAGATCAATCGTCTCGATCGTGATGCCGCTGGTCTCAAAGATGCGCTCGGAGTAGCGGACCGTGTTGAATGCCGTGGGACGCGCGCCAATGGCGCCGATGCGCAGGTTCTTGAGCCCCTTCACGATGCGGCAGACGGCCGAGAACCACTCGAGATCGGCCTTGAACTCCGCCGATGTCAGCGCTTCGGTATGCAGCGTCGTGAGCGAGTAATTGATGCCATACTGCATCATGTTGTTGCACGCCGACATCTTTCCGCAGAAACTGTCGCGGCGGGTGGCGATGGTCATGGCATCGGAACGGTCGGGCGTGGCCTGCACCAGCACCGGCACCTTCAGTCCCGACAAGCGAATCGCATCCACGATGCCGCGCTCTTCGCCGAAATTCGGCAGAGTCAAGATAATGCCGTCGATCTCTTCAGCATGCTTTTTGAACAACTCGGCGCAATGCTGAGCTTCCGTGTACGTTTCCACCGCACCATATTTGGATTGCTCCGGCCCGAGAACGATTGCATTCGCTCCCGCAGCCTGCAGTACTGAGATGATTTCTTCGCGCCCGGTCTTGGCCAGGTGATCCGGGAAAAAGCCCCGGTTGCCGACAATGACTCCAAACGTCATCTTTCTTTCTGCTGCCATGTTTCAAGCTCCTTCAATTGCCGCATTATCCGTTGCGGCCCGGGCGAAAACGCAGGCTGTAAAAGAGGCCGACGAGTAACATCGAACCGCCCCACCAGACCGGGGCATGCAAAGTATTCAAAACGACGTTGGCCAGGTGATGCGTAGCCAATTCCCACAGTCCATAGCCGAAGATCATCGCGCCATAAACCGTGAGCAAAACTCCGATGAAAAACCAGATTGAAATATGGCCGGAATGCATGCGACCTCCTTACCAGAAGTAAATGTTGAGGGCGAGGAACAACACGATGGCGAGAACCAACCAGAAATACTCGTTCTTGTAGAAGGGGACCGGCTCTTCGACCGGCAACTTCGTCGCGCCGTATACCAGGCCCGTAAGTTCCGAGAGGGGTCGAGCTTTCGTCATCAGGCTTACGATCACGTTCACCAGAATTGCGACAATCACTGACCACAGGGCGCGGTACATGTTCTCCGCCATATCTCGCGCATTCGGCGAAATTGCGACGAAGCGCAAAGCAGACGGATCAGCCTTCACCCATCCCCACAATCCGATTGAGGTGAGAGTGCCAACGAGCAGGCCCCAGAAGCCTCCTTGTTTCGTGGCGCGTTTCCAGAACATGCCCACCAGCACTACACCCAGAAGCGGCGAGATAAAGAAGCTGAAAAGCGCCTGAACGTAATCCATGATGCCGGCTGCGCTCATCACCAGGTACGCAGTGCCAATGGAGACGATCACCCCGAGAATGGTTGCCCAACGTCCGACGGCAACATAGTGTTCATCCGGAGCGTTCTTCTTGATCAGCGGCTGATAAATGTCGTACGTCCAGACGGCCGAGAAGGCGCTCACATTGCCCGCCATGCCGCTCATAAATCCCGCAATGAGCGCGGTGATTCCCAGTCCCAGCAACCCCGGGGCGCAATAGCGCACCAGCATCAGCGGCAGCACTTCGTTATAGCTGTGGAGGCCCGATCCTGGAGTCGCGAGGTTCTGCCCCACAAGGTGCATCAGGCTGCCGTCGGGATTCTGTAGAACAACAAGTCCGAGCAAGCCCGGCAGAATCACGATGAACGGAACCGCCATCTTGAAGAAGGATCCGATAATCGGAGCCATGCGCGCGGAACGCAGGTTGTGTGCGGAGAGAACGCGCTGCACCACCAGGAAGTCCGTGGTCCAGTAGCCGAAGCTGATGGCGAATCCGAGACCGAAGACGATGCCGGTCCAGTGAATGCCCATGGGGTTGTCGGTGAAGTGGCCCATACTGCGCCACATGTGCGTGTAATCGCCGGGCGCCGTAACGCCAGTAGCGATGTTGTGCGCGAGCTTGGCTTTGAATCCGTTCCAGCCGCCGGCCTCAATCAGGCCGAGGATTGGCACCAGCAGCGCACCGCCCCAGATCAGCATGAACTGCAGCACTTCGTTAAAAATGGCCGAGCGCAATCCGCCTAACGCGACATAGGCCGCAACCGCAAGCGACGACACAATGATGGAGAAGTTCAGATCCCAGCCGAGTACAACCTTCATTACCTCGGCCATGGCGAACATGTTCACGCCGCTCATCAGCACCGTCATGAACGCGAATGAGAATGCGGAGACGATGCTGGCGCCTTGTCCGTAGCGCAGTTTGAGATAGCCGGGTACCGAATGCGTCTTGCATACGTAATAGAAGGGCATCATCACGATGCCGAGGAAGAGCATCGCCGGGATGGCGCCTATCCAGTACCAGTGCGCGGCGAGGATGCCGTACTGATATGCCGATCCGGCCCAGCCCATCAATTCCAGCGAGCCGAGGTTGGCTGAGACGAAACTCAGGCCCGCGATCCAGGCTGTCATTTCGCGGCCGGCCATGAAAAATTCTTCGCTGGTATTGGCCTGACCCTTCAGGTAGAAGCCGATCCAGATCACCATCACGAAGTAGATCGCGATGATGGCGACATCGAGCCAACTCAAGTGTGCCAGCGACGGTGCGGCAAGGGCGAGCAGCGCCGCGGGTGATGGTGGCATTCCAACGGCCGTTAAACCTGGAATTGAAGCGAGCATTGAATCACCTGCAATCGGGTGAATACATCCAGTTGCGACGCGGACGTTCGCCCATAAGTAAATGGGTTTACTCCAAGGGTTGTCAAGCTTTCAAACAAAAAACCCGCGGCTGGAAATCCGCGGCGCAGAAGCCCCCGGGGAATTCGAGCCAAAACAAAGGGATACGTTTTCCGGCACGGAGTCTACCATAAGGAACCATCGACGTAATACGACAAGGTTCCGCAATCCGAAGAAGTTGCAAATTCGGCGGGCCCGGCCTTGATTTCCTGCTTGTTTTTACTGCCCCGGAACGATACCTTTGGTCATGGGACTGTCATTCCCCTTCCCTCTTCCCTCAGTATTCCGTTCTCGTCTTTCGCCGCGTTCGCGGCGGTGGTCTGTCCAACTCCATTCTCAACCTAAGGAGTCCTGCCGATGTATCCGACCGTCGATCCATTAGCTCCCAACGGAATCTCGCGCCGCAGCTTCTTCCGTTTCGCCGCCGGAGCCTCCGCGGTGGCCAGCCTGCCCATCCTGACCGAGGCACATCTCGCCTACGCCGAACGCCCGAAATTTGCCGACCCCAACAAGGGCATCCACATCGATGCCAACGAGAACCCCATGGGGCCCTCGGAGGCAGCGCGCCAGGCCATGATCAACATCGTTCCACGGGGCGGCCGCTACCTCTTCAACGGCGAGGAAGAATTGGTGGAGATCTTCGCCAAACAGGAAGGGCTGAGCGTCGAGTCGATTGCCCCCTTCGCCGGTTCGAGTGAACCGCTGCACTACACGGTGCTCGCCTTCACCAGCAAGGACAGGCCGCTGGTGGTCGCCGATCCCGGCTATGAAGCCCCCATGTGGGCAGCCAAGGTAAGCGGCGCACAGATCTTCAAGGTCCCGCTGGCCGATCCCAAGGGCGAAGCCAAGCACGACGTCAAGGCGATGCTCGCCGCCACTTCGAATCCGGGCGTGATCTACATCTGCAATCCCAACAACCCGACCGGTACGTGTACGCCGCGCAGCGATATCGAATACACAGTAGCCAATGCGCCCAAGGACACGGTCATCCTGATCGACGAGGCCTACATCCATCTCTGCGATGCACCGCGATCGTTCGACTTCGTGAAGGAAGGAAAGAACGTCATCGTTCTCCGTACCTTCTCGAAGCTGTATGGCATGGCAGGGATCCGCATGGGGTTCGCCGTCGGCCGACCTGACCTGCTGGCGAAGATCACTTCGTTCGGCGGAATGAATGCACTGCCCGTCACCGCGGTCGCCGCGGCCAAGGCCAGCCTGCTCGATGCCGACCTCGTCCCGACGCGCAAAAAAATCATTGCCGACACCCGTGCGCAAACGCTGGACTGGCTCAAGAGCCTCGGCTATGCGACCACGCCTTCCGAGAGCAACTGCTTCATGCTCGACGTCCGCAAGCCCGGCAAGGAAGTTCAGGCCGCGCTGGCAGCGAAGGATATGTATGTCGGACGCATCTGGCCCGCATGGCCCAACAGCCTTCGGATCACCGTCGGCACTCCCGACGAAATGATGGCCTTCCGCAAGGACTTCACGGAAGTGATGAACAACAGCACCGCCGGGCTGGTTCCCCCGAAGTTGCCGCGGCGCCTGGATAAAGCACCGTTCACACATCTGTCCTGAACGAATTGTCCGTTCGCAGTTCCAAGCTGAAAAGCCCCGTTCTTGGACGGGGCTTTTTGCTGTCGATTGTTTGACCGATTCCCGGTTACACAGTCTGCAGTGAGTGCCTCGGTCTGGTAACGTGGCTGCTTTCGCTAGCGAACATCACGGCAGATTCGGAAGAATTCCTGATATCCTTCCGTAATTCTTCTTCAAAGGAAGCCCGATGATTTCGCTGAAAGTGGTGCGTCCATCATGGCGCAGTTTCCTTCTTGGCGCTGTGATGTCATTGGTCTGCGTGCTTGCTGGCGCACAATCCAACTCGCCAGAAGATAGCCTCATCCACGCCGCCGGTTGGGGTGATGTGGCCCGCGTGAAAGAGCTCCTCAGCACCAAAGTCAACGTGAATGCCACCGTAGGCAATGGCCTCTCTGCATTGATGGCTGCATCGCTTGGTCACTCACCGGAGATTGTGCAGCTCCTGATCGATGCCAGGGCTGATGTGAACGCGAGAGAAGTGGATGGCAAGACGGCATTGATGGCGGCGGCGCTTAGTCCCTCTCAAGCGAATGTGCTGCTACTAATCGGTGCCAAGGCTGATGTGAATGCCAGGGACAAGGATGGCAATTCGGCATTGTCGACCGCTGCGCAGTTTGGACACTTGGAAGCAGTGCAGGCGCTGATCGCAGCCCATGCAGATGTGAACTCCAAAAACAAAGATGGCCTTACCGCATTGATGTTAGCCTCGGCGACACGTCCGGCGACGACGGTAGAGGCGTTGATCTCCGCCAAAGCTGATGTGAATGCCACGGACAACAACGGCAACTCCGCATTGATGATGGCATCGAGATACTACAGCCCGGAGGCCGTTCAGATGTTGATCGCCGCAAGGGCCGAAGTAAATACCAGGAATAAGGACGGATTCACGGCATTGAATTTTGCTGCGACTGGCCCCGCGGAGTCAATGCGAGCTCTGCTCGCCGCAGGGGCCGACTTGAATTCCAGGGATGGGGATGGCAACACGGCCCTGATTGTCGCATCCCTGAATGGACCTGTGGAGACGGTGAAGACGCTCATCGCCGCCGGGGCAAATGTGAACGCCACGGCTGGAGGTAATACAACGCCGCTCATGTCGGCGTCATTCAGCGGCCGCGCGGATGTGATTAAGGAGTTGCTTGCCGCCAAGGCAGATGTGAATGCGAGGAACCTTTTTGGAGCCACCGCTCTGATCTTCGCGGCACAGGATGGCAATGCGGAGGCTGTGCGTCTGTTGCTCGCCGCCAAGGCCGATGTGAACGCGCAGTCCGCTCACCCCAGCACACCACAGGAAGCCGGCGATCCCACGGCACTTATATTGGCTTCGCAGAAGGGTAACCTGGAAGCGGTGAGAGCGCTGCTTGAGGCCAAGGCTGACGTAAATATCAAGACGACCAATGGCGATACGGCGCTGATAGTAGCAGCGCAAAACGGCCATCTTGATGTGGTGCGGGAGTTGCTCGCAGCCAAGGCAAATGTGGATGCCAAAATGAATGACGGCACGACCGCTCTGGTCGCAGCAGGAACAAGGGCTGATATCAAAGCACTGCTGATGCAGGCAGGAGCCAAACTATGATTGGCTGCTTCGGCAATGGGATGCCGTCCGCCACTGGCTAGAATTGTGCTTTCACGGTGGTGGCGGGCGCAGTTTGCGATTCCAGCGCCGCCGATTTCTGAAGTTCACTCTCGGCGGCTCGTGGCTGCTGATTCTTGCGGTAAGCTTCGGCCAGCTCCTGATGATATGCTGCATTGCCACTGCTCATCTTGACGGCGGTCTCCAGGTTGCCTACCGCGGCCTTGATCAATCCCGACTCCAACTGTAGGCGGCCGAGCAGATAGTAAACTGCATCGTCCTTCGATCCGGATTTCGCCAGTTCAGTTAACAGCCTTTGTGCATTCGCTCTTTCGCCGAGATTCAGATCATTGATCGCCAGTGCATACTTCGTCGCAGCACTGGTGGGCTGCAAACGCAAAGCAGTTCGCAGCTCTTCGCCAGCTTCGCTATAAAGCTTTCTATGCGCATATGCCTCGCCAAGCAGTCGATGTATCTCGTCCACCTCGGGATGGGCCGCCTCGAGAGACCGCAACTGAGCCATTCCCTTTTCGTAATCCCCGGCAATCGCCATGGACCCTATATAAGCAAAACCCAATGGAGAATTCGCATCCAGTCTTGTTTCCATTGGTTGTAGGACCGCGTAGGTCTGCGCATAGTCCTGGATCACGAAAAGGCTCATCCCAAGCATAGAGCGGATATGATCGTCTTCCGGATGCAACGCGAGCGCCCTGTTTAACGGTCCCACAGCATCGGAGTAATTACCCGCCGCAAAGGCGGCACGACCCCATTTATAGTCAATATTCCCGAGCTTGAAATCCCATCGCGCGGCACGTCTGAAATATCCGGCGGCCGTTCCAAAATCTCCCGCAGTTGCAGCATGGACGCCGAGGCTGTCATAGCTGCTGGCGATCATTTTTCCGGCCTCGCTCTCCAACTTCTCCTGCGCTTCCACGTCTTCGGGATTGGCTTCGTGCGTCTTTCCGTCCTGCAGTTTGAAGGCGGTATTTCCGTGTAGCCTCGACTCTGCTTGTTGGGCCTTCTCGATAAGCAGATTGCGCGAGATCTCCAACTCCTTTCGGCCTTCAGCCTGTTTGCCAGTCTTCATCAGCAGACGGCCCAGACAAAAGTGAGCCCGCTCCACCTCGTATTCGTTCTTTGCAGGAACCATGGTTATCGCTATCTGCTTGCGGAACGCTGCCTCGGCGTCATCAACCTTTCCCAATTCGGTGTAGAGTTGGCCGAGAAGGGCGTAGGCCGCCGTGCTCTGCGGATCGAGCTCAATGGCGCGCCTCAAGTCCGATTCCGCATCCGCAAATCTGTGTTGGACAAGCTCAATCCTGCCTAGAGCTACGTAAGCGAGCGGCTGTCGGGAATCGACTGCGAGTTCTTTGCGGAGTTCTGGCTCTGCCTCGCTGTAAGAAGGCTCGCCAGTCTGCATCATGTATGTGGCGCCTAGTGAAAAATGGGCGCCCGGCAGCAGATTGTCCTTCGCAATCGCGGTTTTGAATTCATGGATTGCGTCTTCGTAGAACGTGGCCTGACCATAAAGTCGGCCTATCTTGAAATGAAGTTCTGCAGTATCGCCGAATTGTGCCTCCATCTCCGTAAATATCTTCGCTGCAGTCGCCTTATCGCCAAGCGCAAGGTAGGCTCCGGCCAGCGCATAAGAGCTCTCAAATCCAGGCTGCAGCTCGGTCAGCGTCTTGAACTGCTCTATCGCTTCTTTGTATTCACCCAGGCCCATCATTGACTGAGCCAGGAGATAAATCGCAGTCGGGTTGGGAGGCTGCCCGTTTTTCTTTAGTAATTCCACCGTCGCGGAGGCCAGCGTTTTCGCCCTGTTCCAGTCAAATCCGTCGAGAGCCGCTCCCGCATAATCCAGGTTCAGATCGACGCTGTTCGGCATCAACCCAAGTGCTTCGTCATAGACCGGGATCGCATGTTCGTAGGTCCCAAGGTTGGCGCGGCCATTGGCAATATGATGAAGCAGCATCGCCAGAAAAGCCTTATGCTCCGCATCCGCCCTTTCTAGATCGCCCTCTTCTTGTAGCCGGAACGCCTCATCGTAGTGTTGCTGCGCCTGTGACCTGGGATTAGTTGGAACCTGTATCGAGGCATATACGCAATGCGACATTCCCACGAGCAATGCTGTAGTGCACAGGAGCGACCCATAACGTAGGAAAGAACAAACCTGAAATGGCGTAGCGGACTCGCCAATTATACGTTCCATTGCACCCAGTCTGCACATCAGTCCATCTCGAAAGCATGAGGTGAGGAACCCACGGAGAGCCCCCCGCTCGGCTAATGAATCCTTAAGGTCGAACGATCATGAAGTCGAGCAATCATATAGGACTGATTCTCTGACACACCACCATAATCTTTACCTTGCAGTTACTGCAGGGGGGAGACCCTGCAGGCAGGAGACTGAACGATTCAAAAAATGAAGTGCCGGTCGCTTGAGAGCGACCGGCACTTGACTGACTCGAAATGAAGAAACCGGCCTGCGATTTCCTAGAACAGGATCTTCATTGCAAGCTGCACATTGAAGGGTTCGCCCGGTCCAATACCCGGCGAGAAATTGCCGGAACCGATGGTCGAGCCTGTTCTGCCGAAGCTTCCACCACCGAAATAATCGTTGCAGAGCTGCGTGCAGGCAGGGCTGGCAAGATTCACGCGGTTAAACACATTGAACATTTCAGCGCGGAATTGCACGTTCACAGGGAAGTCGTTAATCGGGAACCTTGTATTCTTGATCACCGAGAGATCGACGTCTGAATATCCCGGCCCATAGATGCTGTTGCGCGGTTCAGTCCCCCAGGTGTTTGCGGGCGGCTCAACATACGCACTCGGGTTGAACCATTGTACGAATTTGCTGCCGTTCACGGTTTGAATGCTGTGGCTGATTCCCGAGAATGGGTTGGATACACGGTTGACGCGCTGGGTAAATTCGTCGGTGCCGCTGGTGTCATCCCCGTTGTAGACAGTGATCGGTTGGCCGCCATTGAAGGCGAAAGCTGTGTTGAGTTCCCATCCTCCAGTCAGCATCTTCGCCGCCGGCGCCGAGGGAATGAGATAGTTTACGTATCCCTTGAAGCCATTGCGCGTATCGAAGTCCGACGCTCCGTAGTCGCCCTTGAAGTTGTAGCTGTCCTGGGGCAGCGAGCCACGATACTGCGTCACTTCGTCGAGGTTATGACCCCATGTGTACGAGGTCTGGGCGATCACGCCATGCCAGCTCGACGTGCGGAACACAGCCTGGAGCGAGTTGTAGTTTGAAGTGCCAATGCTCTCGATCTGGTTGATGTCGGAGTAGAAGTTCCCTCCAAACTCGGTCCCGTCTCCTACGTAGGCACCTGGAGCGCCACCCAGGTGCGGTTGGTTGATATTGAGAAGGCTCAGAAGCTTGCGCCCTTCGCTCCCAACGTACCCGAGTTGAAAGAACGCTTTGCCGACCTGCCGCTCGATCTGCAGGTTGAAGTTGACGTTGTAGGGCGAGCGGAAATTCTTGTCGACGCTGAAAACGCCGCAGGGGTTCACCGTGCACGAGAGTGTCGATGTGGGAATGATCTCCTGCCCGGGAATTATCTGAACGGGGCTTCCGGTGCTTGCCGCAGTCGTAAGGGTGAACACTGGATTGCTGCCGCCCGGGTTGCCTTCGAGACCATTGGGAGCCGAGTTTCCCGGACGATTATCCAGAAACGGATTCGCATTGGGGGTATCGAAGAAAATTCCGCCGCCGCCGCGGATTACGGTCGTCGGTGAATGCGCCGGCTTGTAGCTGAAGCCGATGCGCGGGCTGAAGCTGGTGTGGTCGGGTTCGTAAATGCTGCTGATATCCGCACCCTGGAACGCGATGCCCGTCGGTGTAAGTCCCGGTCTGAAAACCGACAGATCTTTTTTGCTGTCGTGCATGGGCTGCATGTAGTCGTAGCGAATGCCGAAGTTGAAATTCAGGCTGTTGGTCGCCTGAAAACTGTCCTGGGCAAAGATGTCGTAGCCCGCAGAAAACACCAGGCGCTCGGGATTGCCAACGGCAATGGAGGCCTTGGTCAGATAGCCTGCAAGGAAGTCGGCGAGCGAAGCAACGTCCTGATCATCGGTGTTCCACGCGGTGGACCCGTCACCACTCGGCCCCTGTCCGCCGAGGAACTGGTAGTTGCCGATGGCATGGCGGTGGTAGAACTCATCCACCTGGGCACGACGAAATTCGCCTCCAATGCGAAGCTGATGCCTGCCTTTGACGATATTGAAAGCTTCGTCGATAACGCCGGTCACGTCCTGGCGTCCCTCAGGAGGCGTATTGCCGGTGGGTTCAAAATCGTTGCCGATCTGAATATTGGGTGCGTTGGGGAACGGGGAACCGGTGATAAACCCGGCATCCGTCACGCTGGTGAAGTTCGTGTTGGCATCAGAAAAAGTCTGATGGAAGTAGTTAGCCGCGGCGGTAACGCTGTTACTGATGGATGGTGAGATCACCCAGTTGTGACCAGCGGAAAAGTTGTAGACGTGGATCGGACCGATTTCAAAGAAGTAGGGATTGATGTCGGTCGTACCTACAGGAGCCGTCTGATTGCCTTGCCCCATGAAGGCACGCGCGTAAATGCTGTGCTTGGAGTTGAAGGTGTGGTCGATTTTGGCGACGCCATTGTAGCTGTATCCAAATTCCGGAGCAGCAGACTGAAAGAATCCGGGTGTCGTTCCGGTGAGGAGATTCGCAGGCCACAAGAGCGCGATCAGTTTCTGAGTAGCGGGATCGACTGGAACTCCCGCATCGGTTAACAGCTGCATCGCAGCCGCCTGGTAATACGCGTTCGGCTCAAGGCCCGAGTTACCGGTTGCGATGTTGAACTTCTGCTTCTCGAAGTTGGTAAACCAAAACGTGTGGTCCTTATAGAAGGGACCACCGAGTGAAGCACCCCATTGGACATTTTCCAGAGGTAGATCGCCAAGCGTATTGAAGGGGTTGCTCTCAGCGAGTGCCTGGTTCCGTTCGTAGTAATAGATGGAGCCATGCAGCGCGTTGGTTCCAGACTTCGTGACCAGGTTTACACTTCCGCCAGGATTTCTGCCCACTTCCGCCGAAGACTGTGTCTGCAAGCTGAACTCTTCAATGGAGTCGATGGGCAATGTCACGCCGGCGATGTTTTCAACCCCGCCCTGGTTCACGGCAGGTATGTTGTGCCACCAGTCGTTATTGTCGGCGCCGTCGATCTGCCAGTTGACTTGATTTCCGCGAGTGCCGTTCACCGAGCCAAACCCGCCCAATGCATATCCCGCAAAGCCCGGCGCAAGCCCGATCATCTGGGTGAAATCACGGCCGTTCAAGGGGATATCCTGAACCGTGGTTTCGGGAATATCGGTCGTCTGGGTGGCCGAAGTGGTATCGAGCGCAAGCCCCGAGGCAGATACCTCGACGGTTTCACCGGTCGCCTGAACAGACAACTTCACCGGCAGTGTGTAGATCACGCCGGCCGTTACAGGCACGTTCTTGATTACCGATTCTTTGAACCCGGAACCTGAAATCTTGACGACGTAAGTACCGAGAGGCATGTCTTGAAAACTGTATTCCCCGGCGCTCGAGGAAACAGTTTTATGAGAGACGCCCGTTGCTGAATCCGTGGCTTCCACCGCCGCGCCAGCCACGACCGCACCCGACTGATCCGTCACGGTTCCGTTGATTCCGCCGCGGAATGTCTGGGCAAAGTTGCTGACTGGCAAAGCGACCGCCAGAGCAGCCGCCATGAGGATTGTGTTGAATACACTTCGGGTACGTCGATGAACCATGTGCATCTGTCCTCCAGGAATTCAAATTTTCTTTGGTCTGCGCCCTTGAAAAGTGCGACCGCCTATATGGCGAGTAGGGCGTCAAAAATGCCCGCAATGAGGTCTATTTTTTCTTGGGATGTTTGGAAGGATGGAAAGTGTGGGGTTGGGGTTCCATTCCCAACAATAGATTGCAAACAAATAAAGAAGCAATAAGGAAACCGCTAAAATCCTCAGGCTGTTTCGCGCCTCGACAGCTCCATCGCCTCCGTCTTTCCAATGCCGAAAAGATCTACCATCTCAAGCAGAGGTGAGGCTTGCGCGGAGGCTGGGCGGTGCCTGGAAGCGCAGTTTACGTGATTCAACTCACTTGCTCCCGTGCGCTTAGGCACATCTTGCCCGCGGCTTCGGTGCGACGCTTTTGCGTGTAAGGTGTCTGCGATGTCGAACAGTAGACTCAGCCGCTGGGCACATCCATCCGTGATTCTGGTCGCCACAGATCTCAGCGACCTGGACCGGCTCATCCCATTTGCGCTGCAACAGGCGCAGCAATCAGACGCGCGCATCATCCTGCTGCACGTGCTCGGTTTCGGGGCCGGAATCGCCGCCGACGCTGCTGGCATGCCTTACTACGATCCTGCGAGTGCCATCGATTTCGCGATCAACACGATGGAGCCGTGGAGAATGAAGGCACGCGGTCAAGAGATCGCATGCGATGCCATCGTTCGCGAAGGCGCACCAGCACAGCAGATCATTGCCTCGGCGCGCCAGTTCAATGCACATTGTCTATTCCTTGGGACCCGGAGCCGGAGCAAGGCCAGCAAGTTGCTCCTCGGCTCTGTGGCGGAACAAGTGCTGCGCTCGGTATCCCTCCCGGTCGTTACCGTGGGACCCGAGGCTCATCTCGAGGTGAGCGACAGCGACCGACAAAGGGTCGTTTTGCACGCAACCACGTTAAGAGAGACCTCAAGCCCGAGCGCAGCGCTTGCGTGCCAGATCGCATCAGACCGGAAAGCGAAATTGGTTCTGCTGCATGTGTTGCCGCCGATTGATGAGATGCAGCGCGAACAGCTACCCACCGGACTGGACTCGACAGCGATGCGCGAGTTGCGGATACTCGCGGCGGAGATCGGCGCCACTGATTCTTGTTGCGTCGAGATCGATGCTCACGTAGCGCACGGTCACCCCGCGATCGAGATCCTCGCTGCTTCAGCGGATCTCGGTGCGGATCTCATTGTGCTGGGATCTACGAATCGTTCGGCGCTTCATAATCTCACCCACGATCGCACGGTCTACCGCGTGCTGGCGCACGCCCGCTGCCCGGTGCTCACGCTCCGCGACGAAGAAGAAGTGCTCGACCCGCTTTCGCCGGAACACGACAAGATCAGCCTCTGACCCAATCGAAGGTCATCCAGTGGCCTTCATTCCACTCGAAGCGAGTTGATGGGATTTACATGTGCTGCCTTGAGTGCGGGAATGAGACAGGTCAATAACGTCACGATTCCCAGCAGCAGGGCCGAAGCGGCCAGCGTCATTGGATCGGAAGGCTTCAGTCCGAAAAGCATGCTGCTGGCTTCGCGGGCCGCCATCAGAGCAAGTGCTGTTCCCGCTCCTAGCCCCACCAGCAGCATGATGGCCGAGTCCCGCAGCAACTCGCCGATGACGCGGCCCCGGCTGGCCCCGAGCGCGATGCGGATACCGATCTCGCTGCGCCGTTGCGCAAGGAAGTAGGACAGCACTCCGTACAAACCCACCACAACCAGCAAAGCGGCAAGCACGCCGAAGAATCCTGAGAGCATGGCAAGCATACGATCGCCCACGAGATTATCGCGAATGTCCTGCTCGAAATCATGAAACTGCATAATCGTTCCCGGATGCTTCGCTTCGAACATGTGCCGCACAGTCTCTACAGCGGTCGCACGATCGCGTGCGGCAAACATCATGGCTATGCCCGGTCCCTGCGCGGTCACGGGAAACTGGTCGATCGGCACGAAGGCCATCGGTGGCGTTTCATCGCGAATGTCGCCATATTTAGTGTCGGGGATTGTCCCGACGATTTCGTAGTTGCGGTCGGGATACTGCGGCTCCGGACGCACATGTACATGCTGGCCGAGAGGAGAAGGCTTGCGAATGTATTTGCGAATGAATGTCTGGTTCACGATCAGCACAAGTGGAGTGTCGTTGGTGTCGTGGTCGGTGAAGCCGCGTCCCGTCAGCAGCGGAATGTTCAGCGTCGCAAAGTAGCTCGGACTCACATAGGTGAATTTGCTCGATCCATCCAGCGCGTCCACATCCACGTGGTGGCTCCAACTGCCGCCGGACAACGGAACGTTTGTAGTGGCGGCAGCATTCTCGATGCCCGGCAGAGCGCGTACGTCGTCCACCAGTTGCCGTTTATACGCCGCGAGGTTTTCCGGCTTGATCTTCATCATCGGAAAATTAAAATATCCAACGCTGATTCCGCGCTCCCGGATTCCCGGGTCGAAGGTCATCAGGTTCCGATAGCTGCGGACAAACAACAGCGCGCCCACCAGCAGCACCATTGAAACCGCCACCTGCGCGATCACCATCGCGCGCTGCGCTGCGAAGCTTTCGCGATTGCCGACGACTCCTCGCTCACCGGATTTCATCGAAGCGATCGGCTCAGCATTGGCATTGCGCATGGCCGGAAACGTTCCGCACAGGACGCAGGTTGTTATCGAAACGGCCGCCGCAAACAGCAACACGCGCCAGTCGGGCGCAATCGTCAGATGAATCGAGTTCTGGCTCGTATTCAGTGCAGTCACCAGTCCCCGGCTCAATGGTTGTGCGAGGGCAACACCCAAGGTTGCGCCAATCGCTGCAAGCAATGCGCTTTCCAGCAGGATCTGACGGAGCAGCCTGCCGCGCGATGCGCCGAGCGCCATGCGAAGTGCCATTTCGCGCTGCCTAACGCTCGCGCGTGCCAGCATCAGGTTGGCCAGATTGGCGCAGGCAATCAGCAACACCAAACCCGTGATGCCGAGAAGAAGTTCGAGCGAAGAGTTGTACTGGTCTCGCAAGTAGCTCACTCCCGCCCCCGCCGGATACGCGGCCAGGCGGAATGCCTTGAAGGTCTTGATGTTCTCGGGACTGTATCCTTCGGGCGCGGTCCTCTCAAAAAGTCCCGGACTCATCGCATTGAAAAATGCGGTCGCCCGTTCCAAACTCCAATCCGGCTTCAGCCTCCCCATCACGGAAAACGCAAACACCTCGCGACGCGGATTGGGAGGCGTGCACGTGGGGTACGCAAGGTCAAAGCGATCGCCTACCACCAGTCCGAAAAAGGACGGCGGCGTCACCCCGAGCACTTGCACCGTTTTCCCTTCGACCATGAGCGTGGAGTTGGCGGTGATCGGCGCTCCGCCCATCTCCGATTTCCAGAAGCCGTAGCTCGCAACCACCTTTGTCAGGTCGCATCCAACCTCATCCTGCGGCTCGATCAACCGTCCCTGCAACGGCGCAATTCCAAGAACATTGAAGAAGTTCCCGCTGACCTCGAGCCCATACACGTGGCGCGGATCGCTCGGCTTTCCCATCAGCATGTCGTCCGTGCGAAAAGCAAAAATTCCGGTGAACGGATCGTGATGGTCCTTCACCTCCTGCCACATGGGAACCGTGAAGTTTCCAAGCAATCCGTTGTTGATTCCAAATCCGCCATTGCCTCCTGCGATCTTAACCTCAGCCAGTTCGCCAGGATTGCGCACGGGAAGCGTACGCATCCGCACCGCATCAAGAAGCTCGAAGATCGCTGTATTTGCGCCAATCCCGAGCGCCAGCGTTGCAACAACCACGAGCGAGAAGCCGGGACTTTTCACAAACCCGCGCAGCGCCGTGCGGACATCGCGCCCCACGTTCTCCAGACCCAAGGCTGCGTCCTCGGCGAATACCCGCTCGCGCGTCGCTGCCGGACTTCCGAATCGCAATCGCGCCTCGCGCACTGCCTGTTCGCGGCTCATGCCTTCCGCCATGTTGTCGTCGATGCACATCTGCATGTGCTCCTGCAATTCGGCATCGATCTCACGATCCATGCGCGAACGACGGCCCAGCATCACGATGCGACGAAGAAGTGACATCTTTAACCTCATGCAAAACGGAGGATCGCGTCGACGCCCTTGACGACTTGCTCCCAGTTCTTTTCGCGACTCGCCAACTGCTCCTTGCCCGCCTTTGTGAGCGCATACCATTTCGCTTTGCGGCCGTAATCGGTCACGGCCCAGGTCGACCGCACCCAGCCGTTCTGCTCCATGCGGTGCAGCGCGGGATAAAGCGAGCCTTCCTCAACGATGATCCGTTCATCGGATACCCGCCGAATATGCAGGACAATGCCATACCCGTGCATCGAGTCGAGCTGCGAAAGAGTTTTCAGAATGAGTAAATCGAGCGCGCCCTGAAGATCGTTTTTAGCCATTGTTCCCTACCCTAGATATCAAGGGTAAAGGAAGGCTACGCGCACTTTACCCTAGATGTCAAGGGGAGCGATGCGGGGCCGCTAAAAACCAAACCACCCATTCGCCCGCGCTTCTTCGAGCTGTTGTTGGAGGTACGCCCATAGCGACGGACATCCCGCTTGCACAGCGGCCCCATTGCGCTTGATGACCTGCTCATACCGGATGCCGTTCTCGCGCCAGCTCTGCCCGTTGTTGGCGAGATTGAGAATGATGGGGATCGACCGGTCCATCGCATGAGCGAACTTCGCTTCAGGCGTCTCAGCCGCTTCGAATTCCAGCCACAGCGACTCGAATTGTTGGCTCAGATCGTCCGGCAGAATCGCGCAGATGCGCTTGACGGCAGCCTCTTCGGCAATCTTGCGCTGCTCCATCCCTTCGGTGGCATAGGCGATGACGTCGCCGGTATCGATCTCGCCGATGTCATGCAGCAGAAGCATGCTGACGACGCGTTCGAGCTTGACGGGCCCGTCGGCATAGCGCGACAACGCCATCGCAAGTACGGCAAGCTGCCAGCTATGTTCCGCGGAGTTCTCAAGGCGCGCTAGTCCCAGGGGACGCGTCTTGCGTTCCACGCCCTTCAATTTGTCAAGTTCGCGAATGAAGTCGATAATCGGCTGCAGCGTTTCTTCCCGAGACACAGGCACAGCTCCTCTCGTCAATGAGAAGACACTCAGGGAAGAAGTTTACGCGGTGAGGCGTTCGAGCTGATCGGGCTTGGAGATGGTCATGCTGGCGCCCTTGATCACGATCCACTGGTCGCGGCGAAATTGGTTCAGCAAACGCGTCACGGTTTCGCGTGAAGTACCGGCCATATTGGCGATCTCTTCATGCGTAAGCGCCATGGTGAAGCGAATCTCGGGCTTCCCGTTTGAAGAAGCTTTACCCCAGTCAAGCAGAAGCCGCGCGAGGCGGCCCGCAGCGGAGCCCGAAAGAGCGAGCCGCTTCGCATCGTGAAAGACCGTGAGGTATTCGCCCGATAGCGACTGCGCCGCATGCATGCTGGCAATTCCATGACGTCCCAGGAAGTCGATGAACTCCTGTTTGCGAATCGTCTTCACCTGGCAGGGCTCAATAGCTTCTGCGGTCACTTCGTGAGGGACATTGGCCAGCACTGCGCTCAACCCCATCACATCGCCCGGACCAGCGATTTTCAGAATCATCGTCTTGCCATCGCGCGAAGTCGATGAGATCTTGACCTGCCCGAAACAGATGATGAAAACGTTGCGTGCCACATCGCCCTCGGTAAACAGTTTCGCCCCACGTGCATGGCTCATCATGACTCCGATATTGTCGAAATCCTGAAGCGCTTCGGATGTGAGGTTGCAGAACATCCGCAGATGGCGGTGCTCACAATTGAGACAATCTTCCGGGGGGTGATGAGAATGTAGTCCGGCCATATTTATTCCGCAGAATTGTTCAGAGTATATCCCACTTCTACTACAACTCGATACTTGGAATCCCCGAAACGATGTTTCTTTTGAATACATGTTCCGGACCTGAACGCCCCCATTTGCTCAACGCGGGTCAGTTTCCGCCCGCAAGCTGGTCGTGGGTCTGCGGCGCAATCCTGCTAGCTTTGCACCACTGCACATGCCATATGCTCTTGATACTTCGCGAGCTAACTCTTCCAGCAGCCGCATTCTGAGCGCCGGATACAGCTCGAATGCGCGCTGCAGAGCCTCTTTGGGCAAGCGCATCACTGTTCCCTTCGATTGCCCGATAAGCGTATAGGTGTGACGTACGTCACCCAACATTGCAGCCAGTTCCACCACTTCCCCGGCTCGCACCGTTCCCAGCGTCAGGCGCGCGTCCAGGCGCGCCGCCTTGCGCACCAAACAGCCGGAAATCGCTACATAGAGTCCCCTGCAGACATCGTTCTGGTGGAAGAGGATATCGCCGGCGTCAAACTCAACGCTCTCCGCCGATGCATTCAGCATATTGCCGACCGTCGGAGGGCAGGCCAGCAATTCCGCAATCGGACGGGGCGCAGCAGCGTCGTTTCGCTCCGGTATTGCATTCGATTGCATCGTCCCGTCCCCTTTCCAAATTCGGTGACTCAGCTCGCACGCCGTATCGTTCCTCGCTGCTTCTCTTCCTGAGGCTCGCGCAGGTTCTCAGGATTGAGCGCGGGCGCAGGTTTCCTGTTCCGGCGTGGCGACCGGCGCCGCAGGAGGAACGCAAAGCACCGGAACGCGCGACCGGGCCAGAAGTGTGAATGCCGTGCCATGAGGTCCAGGGGTTTCGCTGGTGCGCTTCACGCCGATCACCAGCACACTGGGTTGAAATTGCCCGATCGCCTGCACCATTGCATCGCCGGGCTTGCCATCCTTCACGATGCAGCGCATCGGAAAGCGCCCCAGGCTTTCAATCCCGAATTCCTTCACCGTGGTGGCTATGGGATTGAGAAATGCGACGGCTTCTTCGGGTTTGCGTGCGTGCACCACGATCAGTGTTCGGTGGAAGATTTCTGCCAGCGAGCAGGCTGTGGCCACTGCCTCTGCCGTTGCCTCATTGCGCTCCATGGCCAGCATTACCGGTCCGCCTGGTACGGGGCGAAAAGCTCCTGCGTTATAGTCGGCGGCCACAGCCATCACCGGACAAGGAGCAAGGCGCACCAACTGCTCTGCAATCGCTCCAACGACCACTGGGCCTGCGCCCTTACGGCCTTCCGTGCCGATGACGATGAGCCCGGCCTCGTGTTGGCGCGCAACATCCACCAGCATCTGCGCCACTTCTCCCTGGTGAATCTCCGAATGGCTGTGAATCCCTTCGCGCACCAGTTCAGCCGACATTTGATCGAGCGACGCGCGAGCCTCCTCCGTCAAATTGCGCAGAACCTTGCCTGGAACCGCAGCGACGGAGGCGTAGTCCATCGGATCAAGACCATGGGCCAGCACGATCCGTGAGCCGTATGCGTGGGCCAACTTGCGCGCGTATTCCAATGCGGCATCCGCGCGCCCATCCAGATCCGTTGCTACGACAATCGTCTTCAAACCAGAAGCGAAACTCATGACTTCCTTTGTTGCGTCAGGTCGAGCCAGAACGAAGTGCGCCGTGGATGCGGGGCCTGATGTTTACTGAGTCTGCTCTCGCGTCAGGGGCGTGGCAGTGATCGCATTCACTTCCTCCTGTGACTGTGGTCACAAATGGCACGAAAGAAGGAACTTACGGCGTCTTTCGCACGGCGCTCAAACCCCCGCAATTTGGGGTTCCTTCGTTGTACACGGAGTAGGCAAGTGCGATAGGCTTCTGCCCGTCATGAAAAACCACGGAATCTCACTTACTCAAGCGTTTGCGCGCATTCGTTTCTCGATCGTCGCTTCGTGCTTTTGCGCCTGTCTGCTTTGCATTTGCAGCCTGACGCAGGCACAAGCTCCTTCGCCGGACTCGCCCACAGTCGAGGCCCGCGCCAAGGCTATGCTGGCAAAACTCACTCTCGCAGATAAGATCAAGCTCATCGGTGGCGTCGACAGCATGTTCACCAATGCGATGCCGGCCATTGGGCTTCCCCGTTTCAAGATGTCTGACGCCTCTGTCGGCGTGCGCACATGGGGACCGACAACGGCCTACGCCGGCGGCGCCGCACTTGCCGCAACCTGGGACCCCGCCTTCGCAAAGCAGCTCGGCGAACGCCTTGGATACGATGCTCGAGCACGCGGCGTCAACTTCCTCCTTGGTCCCGGCGTGAATATCGCCCGTTCCCCGGTAAGCGGACGTAACTTCGAATACCTTTCCGAAGATCCCTACTTGAATGGCGCGATCGTGGTTCCCTATATTGAGGGCGTGCAGTCCCAGGGAGTGAGCGCCACGGTCAAGCACTTCGCGCTGAACAACCAGGAATACAACCGGCATAACCTGGATGTGACAGCGGACGAGCGCACTATGCGGGAGATGTACCTTCCCGCCTTTGAAGCCGCGGTCACCAAAGGCCACGTCACCGCGGTCATGGACTCTTACAACCTCATCAATGGGTCGCACGCCACCCAAAATGAGTATTTGAACTTGAAGGTACTGAAGGGCGAGTGGGGATTCAGCGGCGTGCTGATGTCGGATTGGGACGCAACCTATGATGGCGTCGCCGCAGCCAACAATGGCCTCGATCTCGAAATGCCTTCGCCGCGCTTTATGAACGAGCAGACTCTCGCTTCGGCCGTTAAAGATGGCACGGTCAAGGAAGCGACAATCGACGACAAGGTACTGCGGATGCTGCGTGTGGCCCTGCGCTATGGCTGGCTTGACCGGTCGCAGCTTGATCCTGCTGACTCGACTTACTCGGTGGCCGATCGCCCCGTGGCTCTGAAGGGCGCGCTCGAAAGTATTACGCTGCTCAAGAACGACGGTCACGTCCTCCCGCTCGATGCCTCAAAGGTGAAGACCATCGCCATCATCGGCCCCAACGCGTGGCCGGCGGTAACCGGTGGTGGTGGCTCCTCGCAGGCCGACGCCTTTCAGCCCGTCAGCATCGTCACCGGGATTGCCAACCTCGTTGGACCAGACACGCACGTGCTCTACGCGCGCGGTCTGCCTGAGATGAATGACGTCTTCGGTCAGACGCATTGGGAGACTGGTTTGCAGGAAGCGACCTATCCCAGCAAAGACTTCACCGGTTCTGCGGAAACAGCAGTGCCGCGCGACATCAACAACTACAAGCAGGAGTGGTGGGGGCCTGCGGACAGGACGCCCCGCAGCATTCGCTACACCGCATCGTTCAAGGCACCAAAACCGGGCAAGTACGTGGTTCTCGCCGCGGCTTCCGGTAACGATCACTACACAGTCAGCGTGGATGGCAAGCAGATCATTGAGCAGGTCCAGGTTGAAGGCCAATATCCAGAGTCAGCGTCCATCGACCTCAACGCTGGACAGACCGTCAGCGTAGTCGCCGACTATCTGCCCGGCTTCGTCGGCAATCGCTTCGGGCTCGGCATCGTAAATGAGGCCGACATGATCGCGGAAGAAGCGAAAAAGTTCGCCTCGATTGCCGATGTCGTTGTGGTGGCAGTCGGCTTCAATCCGTCAACTGAAAGCGAGGGCTTCGATCGCAGCTTCACGCTGCCCTGGGGACAGGATGCACTGATCGAAGCGGCAGTCGCAGCCAATCCTCACACCATCGTGACCTTCATCGGCGGCGGCTCATTCGATACGCATCGCTGGCTCGACAAGGTCCCTGCGCTGGTGCACGCGTGGTATCCCGGCCAGGAAGGCGGAACCGCTATTGCCGACGTTCTCTTCGGCAAGCACAACCCCGAAGGCAAGTTGCCCGTAAGTTTCGATCGCAGCTGGCACGACGATCCTTCCTACGCCTACTACTATCCGATCAAGGGCGCTGACACGAAACTGCACGTCACCGAAAACAATCACCCGCCGGTAGACTACGACATCCCGCATGTGAAGTACGACGATAAGCTGATGGTTGGCTACCGATACTGGACGACGACGGGCAAGCACCCGCTGTTTCCCTTCGGCTTCGGGCTAAGCTACACCACGTTTAGGTTCTCGAATCTTTCCGTTCCGTCAACAGCGACCTCCGGGTCGACAGTGCAAGTCAGCTTCGATGTGACAAACACCGGCAGCAGCGAAGGCGCTGAAGTCGCGCAACTCTACGTATCGGATCCTTCAGCGAAAGTAAAGCGGCCAGAGCGTGAGTTGAAGGGCTTTGAAAAAGTCGTTCTCGCTCCCGGCGAGACAAAGCACGTGTCACTTTCACTCGATGCACGATCGTTTAGTTACTGGGATGAAGCAAAGCATAACTGGACCATCGATCCCGGTAAGTTCGTGATCCGTGTCGGCGACTCCAGCGAAAACACCCCGCTGCAGTCCGACCTCACCGTCAACTAGAAAAGCTCCTCGCCAAAAGCAAAGGCCTGTCGCGATTGCGACAGGCCTTTGCTTTCTTTGTACGTGCGACTAGTCGTGATCGTGATCGAGATCTGTCGCCGACTGGGTCAGCCACGGAGTGAACAAGACGTTGGGCCCGCTGGTAGTCGAGCATCCCCACGAGCCGGGGCCCTTCGAGCATCCCCAGTAGTTTTCGCTGGCAATGATGCCGCCCTTGCAACTTTTGTCATCGAGAGTGCAGACATTCGCCACACCCACTTTTCCGCCCCGAAGATCGTTGAGATGAACATTGACCCAAGCCGGCGTATTGAACGCGACGTCAATGTCCTCATCGGTAATCACGTTGCCGGAAATGATCGTGCCGTTGATCGGCGTTCCGCCGCCGCCGCTGTTGATGTTGATGCCCACGCGCCCACCCGTCGCTGTGTCATCCACGTCTGCAAGATTCTTTGCAATGTAATTGCCGGTAATCACGTTGCCGTTCATGTCGTCAGCGGGCAATCCGAAGTTTGGCCCGACGTGGGAATGCAGGGCCACGCCGCCGATGCCATTGCTGACCAGCTTGTTGTGGGTGATCACGTTTTGTGAGGCACGGCCCTGGCCGATCCCGTCAGAGAACAAGCCGACGCCTGCTCCGCCGACAGTGACTCCGTTATTTTCCACATCATTTCCATCGACCGTGATGTGAAATACACCGTGATGTTTTGACCCCACCGCGCCCACCGGCGGATGCGAAGCAAGCACAATGCCGCACTCGCCCGGATTGTCGTTCACGCTGTTAGAGGTGATCAGGATGTCGTGGCTTGCTGCGGTCTCATCGGAGATCAGAATGCCATCATCGTTCTTCGTGATCGTATTTCCGGATATCGTCGAATCCCAAACGCCGATAAGGTGCAATCCGCCGCCGCAGTCGCCGGTCTCATCCAGTTCGAATGAAGGCTGGCCGGAACAGGCGCCGGGGTTGCCGGTAAACACCGCGGGAGCTTGGGTGTTGTTGGCAATTTTGCTGTCGCGAAGAACGACGTCGGAAGCACTCACGATGAGTACGCCTTCCCACTGTGCATTCTTGACCGTGAATCCGGCAATGGTCACATGGCTCAGGCCCGCGTTGTCGAAGCCGTCGACAAAGATGCCATTGGCCAGGCCGGTAGCGTCAATAATCGAAGCGCCCGCGCCCGCTCCGATAAGCGAGAGCGGCATGCCGATCACAACGTCTTCCTTGTACGTTCCAGGCCAGACATTGATCACGTCCATGGCCGAGGCATGAGCAACCGCGGCTCCGATGGTCGTGTAGCATCCGTGCGAGCCCGAAGGGTTCACACACAGGGTTGCGGCTAGAGCGTTCTGAGACCAACCTGCAACCAGGATTGAACAGCAAACTACCAACGCAGCGCGAATCCGAACAGGGGACATGGGGACCTCGGTGGGGAGAGTTACGTGAGGAACCCAATTCTCTCCGCGCTTATCAATACCGTCAAGCAAAAACACGAACAATTCAAACGAATGGGAAAGAAAGCACTGTTACGCGCAGCACATGTCAAGAAATTGACGCGAGACTCCTTGAGCCTATCGCGAAAAGAACAGAGGGCCCTGCTTACTTCTCCGCGTAAGCAAGCGGCGCAGGCAGGCCAACTTCAGATGCGGGCAACAATGTATGCGTACTCCGCCAGCCCTGAATAACGTTATTCCACGCATTGCCGCGCCCGACCCACATTTCTGTAGCGCGATCATAGCGAGCCATGTTGTTGGCCAGCCAGTAGGGTCGATTATCGCGCAGCCACGCATCGTGGAAAAGCTGTCCCAGCTGCGAGTAGCCGTCGCGAATATCTTCAAGCCTTCCGTTGTTCGAGCCAATCGTATAGAGCGCTTCCGATACCTCATGCCAGCGGCTCTTGTCCCCTGCCGCGGCCTGCGCCTTCGCATACAACGTGGCGCAATCCGCCGCCTCCTCGAATTTCGCTCCGATGAAGTCAATGCGTCGCGCTCCCAGTTCCATTGCGTCGAGCGCTTCGGTATTGTCAAGCTTCTGCGCCGCGCGAGCCTGCGCCAGCAGCGTGATGGCCTTCTCGGCATGCAGCCTCAGTTCCGATGTCACCGGATCGAGTTTCGCAGCAACCTGCCGACCTTCCGGCGAGAATGGATCGACCCAGAAATACGAATCCTGCGCGTCATCCAGACCGGCCTTCTTCAGCGTTGCATGTGCCGCCATCAACTCCTGCTGTGCCTGGCTGATCTTGCCCGTCTCGTCCCCGTGAAAAGCCTCGCCGTACGACGCGGTGAAGTTTGCTTCGGAACTTTCGCCCGGCTGCCACGCCGCAGTCGCTCCAAATAAAACTCCAAACCAGTTCTCGTCGAAGATTCCTTCGCCGTCATCATTCCAATCTGTGTTCAGCATGCCGGTTGCGCCGAGTTTCTGCCCGTCCCGCACAAATGCACGAATATTGCCGAGGGCTTCGTTGTTGTCCGGATAAACGCGGTTCCAGTTGTTCACGCCCGGCGCCACCCATGTTTCCAGCCCGGATTTGAGGAACGGTTCCAGATTCTTCGTGAAGTCGGGCTTCGCATCGTAGTGCCACGACACCGCAATCATGTCCCTGGGCAGCGTTCCCACCAACTCCGGCGAGTTCTCTGCCACGTCGCCCCAAAACAGCAGCCTCTTGTGCAACGGCGCGAGCTGTTCGTGAATCTGCGAGAGAAAGCTGAGATAGACCTTGCCCAATCCCTTCTGCGCGACCTCGTCGTGCGTGCGCCCAAGCCCAAGTTGATCCGTCTCATCTGCGCCAATGTGCGCATACGGTCCGGGAAAAACCTTCGCCAGTTCGCCAAACCATTCGCCAATCTGCGGCAGGCTTCCGGGATCACCCGGTGCAAGCACTGCTCCGCGCGGCGTTTCTCCCAGCGACGAATACTGTTCGAACTTCAGCACATGATGCAGATGCCCGAAGGCCTCCTGCTCCGGAATGATCGTGACGTGATATTTCGCCGCGTACGCGACGAGTTCCCTTCCCTCTTCCGGCGTCATTGCTCCGCCCGGAAAAGCCGCGGCCGGCGTGCTGGCGTAAGCAAACGTGTGCTCGAAATAAGGGGAGAAGATGTTGTACTTGAATGCCGCCAGCGTCCGAATCTCGCGCTTCAGAAATTCCATATTTGGCAGCGGCCCACGCGACCAGTCATCAGAAAGTCCGCGATGGGGCATCGCCGGCCAGTCGCGAATCGTGGGAATCAGAAGGACTGTATCCTTGCCGGAACCGCGGATGAGTTGCTTCACAGTTTGGGCGCCATAGAATACGCCCGCGTCTGTTTCCGCGCTGATTGCCAATGCGCGAGCAGAAACCGGTGCAATTGCGTAGCCTTCTTCCGGCTTTTCGAACTGCTCTTTCGCGCGGGCCTTGCTGAGGCGCCCCAGGCGAATGATGGCTGCGTTCGCTCTCCCGACAACGACTCCGCGCTCCTTCAGCGACTCTTCAAGGTCCTTCGCAGCAAACTCATCTTCCGCGTTTCGGTCGGAGACAACGCGCAGACCCGCCAATCCAATCGCCAGGGACCTGACCGCAGTGCACTCGTGCGGCGCGGGCACCAAATGCAGATCCGCGCATGTGGGCACCGATTGTGCCGAAGCTGCAATGGCAACTGATGCGAATAAGCAGGATTTAGCAAAAGAAAGAAGACGCATGAAGCCCCCGGAAAAAACGTTTGAATCTCGCCTGCCAGATTAAATGTTGTGCCTTGATGAGACAAGCATCGATTCAGCTATTCCGTTTTTGATGGCTGTTATCAGATGCGGATGAAAATGCGCTTGCGATACATCCAGTAAAGGATCAGCCAATAGGCTGCCATGGCAAGTACGCCAAGGACAAAAGGCTCCAGCGCCGTTCCGAATGCGTTGAGCACGCGCACGCCGAGGTGAATGCGGAAGCTGTTCAGGACAAAATCTTCCCAAAGATGCGCGATCAAATATGCGGCAATCGAATTCATTCCCACGACCACAAGAGGGAAGGCAAGCTTCTGGTTGCCCTTCACGTCGACGATCCAGGAGAACGCCGTAAGGAAGACAAAACAGACGCCGCCGCTCCACAGCGTCCAGGAGGGCGTCCAGATGCGCTTAACGATGGGGCACACCCCGGTGAAATGCAGCACTAGCCCGGCCGCCATCAAAGCAGCGGCGGCAATCATGAACTTGCGCAGCGGAATTCTGGGCGCCGCCTCATGAAACCAGCGGCCCGCAATCAAGCCCAGGATCATGGTGCCGAGGGTGGGGATGAAACTCAAGGTGAGGTAGCCGCCCCCATTGAAGGCGAACGGGCGAGTGCGTGGAAAAAGGTTGAGAAACCAGACGTCGAATGCCTGGCCTAAATTACTGTTCTTGTTCCAGTGCGCCGCGAAACCGCTGTAGATGTGTTGATGCCAGTCCGGGGGAACACCGACGGCGGCCCAGTTGAAAGTGGGTGGCGGCGCGGGATAGAGCGCCCACGCCAGCCAGTAGGCAAAGAGGATGACTGCCAGCGATACCCATTGCCATCGCGCTTTCACAAACGCGAGCAGAAAAGCGAAGGTGTATCCAAGGCCGATCTGGGTCAGCGTGTCTTCGAAGGTGAAATAGTGTGATCGGTCCATCCGTCGAGCGCAGAAAAATTCCCAGCGCCACAAGAAGCAGGCTCCGCCACATTGTGTGAAAAAGCATGTGCGCAAAGCTTTCGCCCTTTCGCTGGCGGCTGCGAATGGAGTAAGGGAGAGCAACGCCGGCAAGAAATGTAAATCCCGGCTGAATGGTGTCGTGCAGGCTCATTCCAGCCCATTCGACGTGGTTCTGGTTGTACGCCAGGATGCGCCAGATTGTGCTTTGCGGAAAGGAACGGGCCACGTCTGCGAAATGCATGACCTCGCCCATCATGAGCACCATCACCAGCCCGCGATAAGCATCGACGGCAACATTGCGCGGAGGCGCAGCAGGAATGCTTCTCTCCGATGTTGCGCGCGTCGCGTCGAACGAAGGACTGCCTGCCTGGCTGGTTACCAATGGAGTGCTCCCTGGATGATTGCGCGGCCGAGACTCGCTCGGCTGCCCAACATGCTACAGGAAAGACACGGTATTCATCGCAGAGTTTTGAGCGCCGGATACAGTTTGCGCCACTCCGCATATCCGGCCTTGTACGCTGCAAGATCGGCAGCATCCGGCTCGATGCGCTGCGCCACTTCGATCGCCTGCCCGCACGCCGCATCGAGACTTGTCCAGTGCCCCGTACCCACGCCGGACATCAGCGCGCAACCAAACGCCCCGCCTTCTTCTGCAGTGAGTACTTCGACCGCCTGCCCATAAACGCCGGCTTGAATTTTGCGCCACAGCGGACCGCGCGCGCCGCCGCCGCCCAGTCGCACCGCGCTCACCGGAATCCCCAACTCCGCAAACAGCGTAAAAGTATCTCGCAATGAATAAGCAACGCCTTCAAGTACCGCGCGCGTGAAATGCGCCGCCGTGTGAATCGTCGAGATGCCTGCGAACGCCGCGCGCACCTGCGGATCGAGATGCGGTGTTCTCTCACCCAACAGGTACGGAGCCCACATCAACCCTTCGCTTCCGGCTGGAATTCTCTCAGCCGCCGTGGTCATCCCGTCATAGTTCTGACCTGCAAAGAAAGTCTGCTTCAGCCAATTCAGGCTCAACCCCGCCGATTGGGTAACTCCCATTACATGCCATAAGCCAGGCACAGCATGGCAGAACGTATGCATGCGTCCCCTGGGATCCTTTGTCGGCTTAGCGGTCGCCGCAAACACCACGCCCGAAGTGCCGATCGTCGCCGACACCGATCCCGGCTGCAGAATGCCCATCCCCACCGCGCCAGCGCCCTGGTCGCCCGCACCGGCGACAACCGGGGTGCCGGCCTTCAATCCTGTAGTTGCCGCTGCGCTCTCGCTGATCCGCGCGCAGACTTCGGGCGACTCATACACCTTCGGCAGCCAGCTCTCCGGAATCCCCGCAGCCTCCGCCACTTCCTTCGACCAGCGCCGATGCGTTACATCCAGCAACAGCGTTCCGCTGGCCTCCTGCACGTCGATCGCAAACTCACCGGTGAGCCGGTAGCGCACATAATCCTTCGGGCACATGATGTGCCGAATCTTTGCGAAGATCTCTGGCTCGTGCGTCTTCACCCACAGCAGTTTGGTCAGTGTGAAATTGGGCAGCGCGGGATTGCAGGTGAGCTCAATCAGTTTCTCGTAGCCGATCTTCTCGGTCAGCCAGTCGCACTCCGGCTGTGTGCGCGTGTCGCACCAGATCAACGCAGGACGCAGGACCGCGCCATGTTCATCCAGCATCACTGCGCCGTGCATCTGCCCTGTCAATCCGATTCCGGCAATCGGTTGATGCGGCTCCGGAGCGGCCGCCAGTGCAAGCTTGATCGCTTCCTGCGCGGCCCGCCACCAGTCCTCGGGATCCTGCTCCGCCCATCCGGGATGTGGCGTGCGGAAGGGAGCATGCTCGCTCGATGCTCCGCTGATCAGCCTTCCGTCCGCATCCACCACGACTGCCCGCGTGCCACCTGTACCCACATCCATTCCGAGAAACCACATCGTCTTGCACTCCTCGCGTAAATCGGTTTTCTCTGCGCACGCAGCATAACAGCTTTGGAGAAGGCTGGAAAACTCAGCACCCTGTCAAGAACAGCGCAGATCAACAAGCATGATCCTTCGCAATGTCGTGATTGTCATCTTGGGCGAACCTGAGCCAGAGAAGCGTAGGCCAAATATCTGCCGTTGCTCACTTTTTGAGGCCAAATTAGAGAGATTGCGGGGATTTAATCTTGCCGAGGAAAAGGCGGGGCTAGGGGTTCCACAAAAAAGGCTCGTCGAACAGGGCCGCTACTTGGAGATCGTGCAGCGACTCTACGATTGCCCCACTCAACGGAAGCCAGTTGCCGATTGGCTCAGCAACGGCCTCTGTCGGATGAATGCCTTGATTTTCGCGTTTCTTCAATTTCAAGAGACACGGAAGTTGGGCCGATGGGCCAACTTATTGGTTTCCCGGTGACTTGGTCTGCGCAGCGCTGTTAGGCGCGGTCGCCTCGGGAGCTTTCTGTGGAGCTGGTTCGGCGGGTTTCGCCTGGGGCTGGGCTGCAGCTTTCTGCCGGCGATCGGATGCCTTCTGTAGCTCCTGGTCCTTCTTCGCCTTTTCCTCCGCAGCCTGCGCATCGGTTACGTAGCGAAAAACTTGTAAGCGTCCCGGCTCCTGCTCGGTGGTGAACACCCGGTTATTCTTGTCGATGGCCACTCCGCTCAATGACCTGAACTGGCCCGGCAACTCGCCGTGGCCGGTCCCAATATAGGTCAGTAACTGACCTTCCTTGTTGAATACCTGCAGCCGATCATTCATCTGGTCGGCAACCCAGATATGCCCGTCCGCGTCGACCGCAATCCCTTTCGGACGCGCAAAATATCCTGGCCCATCCCCATGCTTGCCAAACTCGCTTATGAAGCTTCCGTCGGCGTCGAAAATCTCCACGCGATTGTTGAGCGTGTCGGTTACATACAGGTTTCCGTCCGCATCTACGGCTGCGCCCTGCGGAGCGCCGAAATCGCCTGGCGTCGTCAGGAAGTGATTCTTGCCGCCGGTGCCAATTCGCCGCAGCGGTTTGAGACTATCCGCGTCGTACACCAGCACCTGGTCCTGCTGCGTGTCGACCACGTAGAGAAAGCGGTTGGTGGTGTCGATGGCGAGACCCACAGGATCGACAATTCCATCAGCAATCTGGTTCTCCAGCTCATGCTTGGCATTGAAGATCAGCACGCGTTTCATCTTGCCGTCGGAAACAAACAACCTGTCGTCATCATCGATTGCCAGGCCATTGATCCAGCCAAAATGTGCTTCAAGGCCGTTGCGGATCATCTGGCAGTCGCGCGTCTCGGTGTTGAAGATGAAAACTGCGCCCACTCTCTGGTCAGCGACATATACCAGCCCCTTCGAGTCGATCGCAATACCGTACGGGCCGATCATCTGAAACGGAAAGCTCTTCGGATTGATCTTCTCCGCATCCGACTGTCCGCCTGCCAGCCTGTCCATCCAGCTTGACTTCGGCTTCGCATTGGCTGTCGGCGTGTAATCGATCTTTGCACCGGCAAAATAGTCTAGCCAGTGGATACGCCCGATACTTGGCGGACTTGGCCATACCAGCTTCGTTGGGTCGAACGCAAATTTGCGCGGTCCGACTTCGACAGCAGGCGTGGTGTCGGCTTTCTTCTTTTTGGCTGCGCCGGCCGTCAAAGAAAAGGTAAGCGCCGCCGCCATCAGAAGCAGCGCCGGTGAGGTGGTTGCGAGTGCGGATCGAATTGAAGAGGAAGCGGAACATCTCAATCTCCAGTTACTGCCGCGCGCACTGCTGCGTCGCTCGCGGCATTATTTCGCGGGCACGACCGTCTCATTCATGTTGAGCCGGTTCTTGTGGCAGTTGTCGCAAAACGCCATGTTGTTTATCTGGTCCTTCGCCAGCAGGTCGGGCTGCGCCGAAGCATGCGGCTGATGGCACGAGAGGCAACTGAGCGGCGTCTTCACTTTGCTTTGATTTGTCGGGTCCATCACGTCCGAAACCGGATGGCCTTCCACCGGGTGACCAAGGCCATAGCGCAGCGGCAAAATCGGAACCTTGTTCTTCACGTAGTAGTCATCTGGCAATCTCACCGCCCCGTTAAAAATGGTGAGCAGGTGATTCGCTTCATCCTTTTGTGGAACGGCATCCGGTCCGTGGCATTCCAGGCATAGCCCGTTGTTATTGACCCGCACCAGATGCTCGTTGTCGCCGCCATGCGCTGTGTGGCAAGTCGAACAGCCTTGCGCAAACGCCGGTTGATGATGCGCCGGTTTCTTGCGCAGATCATCGATGTCGCTGTGGCATCCCAGGCAGATACTCACTGCATCCGTCTTCGGCAACCCCGGCTGGCTGCTCGCGTGCGGATTGTGGCAATCCGTACAATCGCCCGCCGCTCCCGGATGCGGCACCTTGGCTGAATCAATCGCCTTGGCCACATCGGCATGGCAGGTTACGCAAAGCGCCTTCGTATCCGTTTGCGTCAGCACAACCTTTCCATCCTTCGCAGGCTGGTGGCAGGTGTCGCATCCATTCCCCTGAAACGGCGCATGCTGGAACTTCGCCATCAGCTTCGGAGAATCCGACTGGTGCGGATCGTGGCATTGTAGGCAATTTGCCGCACCGAACGGCTGATTGTTATGTGCTTTTGCCAGGTCTGCATCCTTGGGATCGTGGCAATCCACGCAAAGCGCGGGTGCAGGCTTGGCGAGATGGAAGCGATTTTCCGCCGTCGGTTCCGCGCCTGTCTTGTGGGTCAAGTGGCACGTATCGCATCCCATGTCGAGCGCGGCGTGACGGCTGCCTTTTTCTGAAACATGCAAACCCGTCTTGTGGCAGCTCAGGCAGAGATTATCTTTCTCGTCGCCCGACGCGGGCTTCAGCAGCTGATTCTTGTTGTCGCTCGAGTGCGCATCGTGGCAGCTCAGACAGTCGCGCACGGCGGGCGGATGTACGGTTCCCTTGATGTCCTTGGCCGTCTTGTCGGCATGGCAACTGATGCACAGCGCAACCGGAGTGGCCGTAATGAGCTTGACCCGCGTCACATCCTTGTTCACCCGGATCTCATGGCAGCTCAGGCATCCGGCCTGCATGGCCGAGTGCACAAATTTGTGCTTGGCCTTGTCGTCGTGGCATTCAAGGCACTTTTTGGGATCAGTATTCTTATCGAGTGGAACCGGGTGTACCGCTGCGCCGGCACGCACCGACAGAGCCAGCATCAGGCCAAAACAAATCAAGCGACCGATGCCCGATCGGCGGTTACCGAAGCCGGCATACATCTCTAGGCGCCATACATATTTAAGGAGCAGTTTCATACGTCTCTTAACCAACTCTGCTTGCACGAAGCTCGCCGTAACCGGGATCCACTGGCGAACCGGATGCGCCATGCCCAACCTTCAGTGCATCAGCAACTTCGCAGCTTGATTAGAAACGGAAACAAAACGCACTTCTGTGATTTAAAACACATCGTGTGCGTTCTGGCTCACTCTCGTCCGTCAAATGCCCCAGCTCATTTGCGAATTTCCCCGATCACGGACGAATGCGTTAAATCCCCGAGCTCTTCTCTTCAGATTGCGCAATTTAGCGCAAAATCCGTCCGCCGGTAGACCACCCCGTCTGCTTAAGTCATTTCACTCTCCGGGTTTAGCCTTCTGCCTCTCTCTGGTGCTCCACATGCTTATATTCAGGTGGAGACGGGCAAGACTCCGCAAACAACTACACCGGAATCGTGCAGGCCACAGTTCTGCATTCGCATTCAGCGTGGAAATTTGCGGTCGGACCTTCGCCCGGGCAAGGGACCGCAGCGTGCATCCAGTTCGAGTCAATTGGCAGATCAAGGCGATCCTGCCCGTAGTCTTCGTGCTACTGGCGGGGCTGCTCCTTTTCACCGTCGCCACCATCACCCTGCGGGACAACGATCGCGACGCACTCTTGTTGCTCGCAGGAACCGGAGCCGTCATCGTCTGTGGAGTTTCCATCGCTGTTCTGGCATATCTCGTCCAGCGTCCCATGGTCGAACTCCAGGAGAAGATGGCGATCATCAGTACCGGAAATCTCAACGTAGCGGTCAGCTTTAGTCAGAGCAATGACGAAATCGGTGACCTCGGTCGCAAGTTCAATCACATGGTTCAGCAATTACGAGAAAGCCGTCTGGAGATAGAGACCATGCATCGCACACAGATGTCCCGCGCCGAGCATCTGGCCACGCTCGGCGAGCTGGCAACCGGTCTGGCTCACGAGATTCGCAACCCGCTGGCGGGCATTGCCGGCGTTATCGACATCATCGGACGCGATCTGCCCGCATCCAGCCCTGCCCGCGCCATGGTCAAGGACGTGCGCCTCGAAATCAACCAGATTAATCGCATTCTTACCGATCTTCTCGAGACGGCTCGTCCCCATCCGCCCCAGATGATGCGCAGCAATCTCAACACTACCGTCGAACATGCCGTGATGCTGGCGCGTCAACAGGTTCTCAGTCGTCCCATTAAGATCGAACTCCAGCCGTCGCTCGATCTTGCTGAAGTTGAGCACGACAGCGACCAGATTCACCAGGTGATTCTGAATCTTCTGCTCAACGCAGTCCAGGCCATCGATGGCCCCGGCACCGTAACCGTCAAGATTGATTCGCGGGAAGACTGCGCCGTCGTCACGGTAAGCGATACCGGCCGCGGAATGACCGAACAACAGCAGTCACAGATCTTCCGGCCCTTTTACACCACGCGCAGCAACGGCACGGGCCTCGGACTTTCGCTCGTCCGCCGCATCGTGGAAGAGCACCAGGGCCACATCGAAGTCACCAGCGACCCCGGACAGGGCAGCACTTTCGAAGTCCAGCTCCCATTCGCTCCCTCCGCTATCCCCGCCGAAGTCGCCTGATCGCGAACCTGAATCCATCCCGGCTTTCGATCCCCTCCTCCCATTCATGGATTTGGGAATGCCCCGGGCGCAGCAAATCCTTTTCGAAGCGCGGATTCAGACGGCATCCGAAAAAGACCAAGCCTCTTCGACTGGAACCCCACCAACCCCAAAATCTGGAGAGCGTTATACGGTGGCCTTTGAAATCGATCTCAAAGATCTCCAGTTGAAGCTCGATCCTCCCAGCTGACCGAAAAACATTCGTTCATTTTCCTATGGACATTCCAAAGGAGCAATGCTATCTTCTTTGGGATGTGCAAAGGAGTCTCCGGTGGGCGAGAAAAAATCGGACGTCTTACAGGGAACGCTGGACCTCATGGTCCTCAAGACTCTTCACGCCATGGGACCGTTACATGGTTTCGGAATCGCACGCCGGATCGAGCAGCTTAGCGAAGATGTTCTCCAACTCAACGAAGGCACCGTTTACACCTCCCTTCTCCGCCTGCAGCAGCAGGGCTGGATCAAATCCGAGTGGGGGACTTCCGACAACAATCGCAAGGCGCGCTACTACTCCATCACCCGCCTCGGCAAGAAACAGCTAGACCTCGAAACCGAAAACTGGGAGCGTATCGCCGGCGTAATCGGCCGCGTACTGCGCCTCGAAAGGCAGGGTTAGAGGTGATGGGATTTCTTCGAGTGTGCGCCGCAAAAGTCAAAGGCCTTTTTACTTCGCAACGTGAAGACCAACAATTCGATGAGGAAATTAAATCGCACATTCACGACCTCACCGAGCGCTATGTTCGCCAGGGAATGCCGCGCGCCGAAGCCGTCAAGGCTGCGCGTCGCCAATTCGGCAACGTAACTCTGCTTCAGGAAACTCAACGCGCGCAACGCACCTTCATCTCACCGTCTGAGTGGTGGGGAGATATTCGCTTTGGCTTGCGCATGATGATGAAGAAGCCCGGCTCGAATGCTGCCGTGATCATCGCCCTGGCCTTGGGAATCGGCATGAACGTCGCCGTCTTCAGCTTCGTCAATGCGCTCCTGCTGCGTCCTCCCGCCGTGGTTCGCTCCGTGGGCAGCATGGTTGAAATCTGGGAGCACTCCCGCATCACCTCCGGCGTGCAGAGCTACGCTCCCTTTACCTATCCGGACTACACCTACTACCGCGACCACACCCAATCCCTCGAAGGCTTGCTCGCGTTCGATGGCGACGGTGCCGAGTCCATCTGGAATCGTAATGGCGTAGGCCAGGTGGCAAAGGGACAATTGGCCTCAGGAAATTTCTTCTCAGTACTTGGCGTCAACGCTGCATTGGGACGCACCCTGTCCACCAGTGACGATCAACCGGGCAGTCCGCATCCCGTTCTTGTGCTCGGCTATTCCTTCTGGCAGCGTGAATTCGCATCCGATCCGGCAATTGTTGGAAAGACGATTGTGCTGAATGGCGCGGAGTTCAACGTCATTGGCGTCGCCCCACCCGGATTCACGGGACTTCTCGTGGGCACCTCTCCTGACTTCTGGGCTCCTCTGACTTTGCAGCAGCAGTTCACGCAAGACAAGGAACGGCTCACCAACCGGCAAGAGTACTGGCTCAACGTCGCTGGCCGCTTGCGACCCGGGGTCGATAAAGCAAAGGCACAGGCAGAGATGAACGTATTTGCCCGTCAACTCGGGAAGGACTACCCCGACTCCAACAAGGATTATGAGGCCCTGGTCTATCCCGCAACGCTAGTGCCCGGCCCGTTTCGCGGCTACGTCGAAGCCTTTACCGGACTCCTCCTTGGAGTCTTCGTCCTCGTGCTGATGATCGCCTGCGCCAATGCCGCCAGCTTCCTGCTCGCCCGGGCCACGGGACGCCTGCGCGAAATGGCGATCCGCTCAGCTTTGGGTGCCGGGCGCGCGCGGCTCATCCGGCAGATGCTGATCGAAAGCCTGATGCTGTCGTCCATCGCTGGTCTCGCCGGAATTGCCGTTGCATGGTGGATGGCGCGCCTGCTTCTCGAGTTGAAGCCCACCAGCATTCCTCTTGCGCTCGCTGTTCCGCTCGACTGGCGGGTGCTGTCGTTCGCTTTGGTGGTTTCGTTCGCCACCGGAATCCTCTTCGGACTCATTCCAGCGTTGCGAAGTGCGGCAGTCGAAGCCGCGCCGGCACTCAAGGAGGAGACTCAAAGCGCCGGCCTTCGCAAGTCGCGCTTGCGCAGCATTCTGCTGATTAGCGAAATCGCAACGTGCGTCGTGCTTCTCGCCGGTGCCACTCTGTGTGTCCGAAGCCTCATGCACGCGAATTCCATCGATCCTGGATTCGATACGCAACATATCGCGGTTGCCACGCTCGACCCTTCCACCCTCGGGTATTCTCCTGAGAAAATCCACGCATTCTACGGGCGCCTCATGGATCGTGTTCTGGCGCTTCCCGGTGTAACCGCTGCCAGCTACGTGAGCCATCTCCCTCTTGGCACTTCGCGCGAAGCAACGTCGGCCGGCCATCACGTCGTACCCGGTCCCGATCGGGTCGTCGTTGATATGTTTCGTGCCGCACCGGGCTACTTCGCCACAATGGGAATTGCCCTTGAGCGCGGCCGCGACTTTACGCAGAAGGAAAGCGACAGCCCTGACCCCGGCGTTGTGATCGTCAATCAAGTGCTCGCGCAAGAGCTCTGGCCGGGTCAGAATCCCATCGGCCAGCGCATTGCGCTTGGGGGAGACAAGACCCCCAGCGAGGTCATTGGCGAAGTGAAAGCCGGCAAGTATCGAACTCTCGGCGAGAGCCCCATGGCCGTTGTCTTTCGCACGACCTTGCCTTCGGGTAAACGAACTCTCGTGGTTCGCACATCAGGCGATCCGCGACCACTGCTCGATGAGTTGGCACGTACCGTTCAGTCCGTTGACCCCTTGATGGCGATGACAGATTCGCAAACCATCGAAGAATATATGGCGCTGCCGCTCTTTCCCGCGCGCGCCACCGGACTGTTGCTCGGCGCATCGGGCTTTCTCGCCGTAGTGCTTACTGCCATCGGACTCTTTGGCGTCATCGCCTACGTTGTTTCGCAGCGGACCCATGAAATCGGAGTGCGCATGGCGCTCGGCGCACGCCAGACAGATGTTCTCAAACTCGTCATGCGCCAGGGACTCTTCGTCACTTCGGTCGGTCTGCTCATTGGCCTCGTCGGCGCGATCGCGGCAGCTCGCCTTCTTGCTCCCCTGCTTTATGGCATCGGCGCAAACGACCCTGCAACGCTGGCGTCGGTCGCATTGGCTGTCACGGCTGTGTCCATGTTGGCCTGCTACATCCCCGCACGCCGAGCCACGCGCGTTGACCCCACGGTCGCTCTCCGCTACGAATAGCCAGAGGCGCGGCGTCCGGGGACCAGGCTCTCACTCAGCCCCCCGGACGAAGAGCCCGCAAAGAAATGTCAACTGGTGCCCGCCACAATTCCTGCCAACCCTATCATTCCATGCGCCAAAAACCTTACGCCGTTTTGCAGGTAATTTCCCGTCTTCGGCGCATAATGTACTTGAAAACCAAATCCTCCCACGTGCGAATTACGGTCGACAGTCAAGGAGGTTCGGCGCCCCCTATCCCCTGGCCCTAACCCCTGTCTTGAGAGGAATCTACAGCTAACCCCAATCCACGCAGGTATCTAGCGCCGACCCCTGCCTGTAACCTGATGAATTCAGATTATTTACCTAAAGATCCCGGGGTAATAGGGGTAAGCACATGGATTGTCGCCGTCCGACGGGAATAATGCTTGATCGCTGCGCAAAAGGCGAAGCATCTCCTCCTCAATGGAACCAGTGACGTGATCTCAATCACATTCTTCTGGAGGCAGTAGCCCCTTTAATATCTCCAGCGTTGTATCGGGGATCACTTCGATACATACACGAGCAAAGATCCCCGCTACAGAAACCTACAACCTGGATACAAGCAAGTGAATGCCCCTGTGCTTGCGCAGTAAGTGAGAACGACGATGCCTGCAGAAAAGGTCATGATCGTGGACGACGAGCGGCTGGTGCGCTGGTCGCTCCGCCAGAAGTGCGAAGAGTGGGGCTACACCGTCATCGAAGCTGACGCCGGCGAACTAGCTCTCCGCCTCGCTCAGCGCGAATCTCCCGACCTGGTCCTGCTCGACGTCCGACTGCCCGACCTCACCGGTATTGAAGTTCTCGACCAATTGAAGAAATCCGGCAATGCGCGTGCCGTCATCATGATCACCGCCGATCCGCAGCTTGATGATGTGAAAGCTGCGCTGAAACTCGGCGCATACGATTTTGTCGGCAAGCCGATCGACTTTGACGCCTTGCGGGACGTAATGGAGAGCGCGATTCAGGCGACCGGCGCGCGCAGCGACGACCAGCATCCCTCCCGCGCCAAGGCTCGCACCGGCGCAGGCTATGAAAGTGTCGTGAGTGTGTCGCCGAAGATGACGGAGTTGATGAACTTCGTCAAGAAGGTCGCCTCCTGCGAAGCCTCCACGATCCTCATCCAGGGCGAAAGCGGCACCGGCAAGGACCTCATCGCCAAGACTATCCACTACGAAAGCGTCCGCTGCGAAAAGCCCTTTGTCGCCATCAACTGCTCTGCCATTCCCGAAACTCTCATGGAAGCCGAGCTATTCGGTCACGAGAAGGGAGCATTCACCGACGCCAAGCAAATGAAAAAGGGCTTGTTTGAAGCGGCCGATGGCGGCACTCTGTTTCTAGATGAAATCGGCGAACTTTCTCCCCTGCTCCAGGCTAAACTGCTCCGCGTGCTTGAGGATCAGGTCATCCGTCGCGTCGGCGGAATCCGCGATAACCAAGTGGACGTGCGGGTCATCGCCGCCTCTAACCGCGACCTCGAGAAAGCCGTGCGCGAAGGGCAGTTTCGCCAGGACCTCTATTATCGCCTCGCGATCATCGCCATCTTCATCCCGCCGTTGCGCGACCGCAAGGAAGACATTCTTCCGCTTGTCGATTTCTTTATCGACCGCTACAACCGGCGCTTCCGTAAATCGATTCGTGGAATCACCGACGAAACGCGCCACTTGATTCTCGGCCACAACTGGCCCGGAAATGTGCGCGAACTCAGGAACACGATTGAGCGCGGCATGATTCTGGAAGAGGAAGCGTTTCTGCGCTCGATGTATCTGCCGTTTTCGGTGGGCGAATCCGGCGGACGCACACTCTTCGAGCGCACCTCGCCGGCCGATGGCGGACGCAAGCTGCCGAACGGGCGCGCACTGCCGCGGCTCTATATTCCTGAGGGCGGTACGTCGCTCGAGGAATTGGAACACTCGATGGTCGAGCTCGCGATGAGCCAAACCAATGGCAACCAGACCAATGCCGCCAGGCTGCTCGACATCAGCCGCGATGCCCTGCGCTACAAGCTGAAGAAATTCAGCATGGTGCATGTTGACGACGAAGTCTGACGCGCGCCCCGCATCGACTCAACCCGAAGCACATCGAAAATAGCGCAACACAAGCGAAGCCCAGTGCAGCACCTCTGGCCCAACGTTCTAGGCCAGCTATCTTCGGATCCCCGGTACCCTGTGCGCGCCGGTTATCGTAACCGAGCCATCGGGATTGTGCGCAACCTGGTGACAGGTCATCGTGCACGTATTGGTTGCTCGATTGTAGGAGATTGGCAGTGCTCCGTTGGGCGCCACGACATTTGCATCGAAGTTCACCAGCCGCTCGCCGCTGATGGTGCCGCTCGCCGCTCCCAAACCGTGCGCAGTATGGCAGGTGGAACAACTGACTCCCACGTTGATGTGGTCGGCATGATGGTTCCAGCTGGTGTTTTTCATGATCTGGTTGGCCATGTCGTGACACTTGCCGCAAAGTGCGTAGGGTCCGTTCACGCTGAGATCGGGATTGGGAAAGAGATTGGAAATCGCCCCGCCCGGCGTGACCGTCTGGCTGAATTCATAGCGGCGTTCCAGAATATGTGTCCACCGTGAACCATGGGGCCCGTTAGCTCCCGAGCCTCCGAATTCGCGATTGTCGTCGCTGTTGTGGCAGTCCGTGCAGAATATCTGGGTTCCCATCGCGCGGCCGGGAGTGATTCCGTCGAGGTTCAGCATGTTCGCAAGCAGGCTCGGCTGTGCAAGCGCGCTGCTCCGGGTATGCATCACCGGATGACTCGACGTCGCAGTCACCGCAAACTGCGGAATCAGGTTGAGAGGATCGCCCGCCGAGACCGCGCGTACTGGGAAGTATCCGTAAATCGTCTGAATCTGTTTTCCGGAACTCGTTCCGTGGCAACGCAGGCAATTCTCATACTGATTCACGGCCGGTGTGAGCACGGTCGTTCCGTCGTTGGCGCTGACGCCCGGAACGTCCTTCTGCGAGATGCGCATCAGCGGCGCGGGCGGGAAGACCCCAACCGGTTCCGAACCGTGCGCATTGTGGCAGTCGACGCAGGTGGCGTGGCGATTGTTGTTCAGCAATGCAGCTTCGGTCGCATCGTGCGGGTTCGTCGACGCCGGGAACGGATGACCAACCTTGGGCGCAGCATACTCCGCGAAGACGTTCGCATACGGCGCCATCGGAGAAACATTGGCTCCGCCATTGTGGCAGGAAATGCAATCCTGCTCATTCTGTCCGCGCAGCAGGCGATTCGGACCGCTTGCATTGTGGGGCGCGTGGCACGAGATGCACGCATCGGTGGCAACTGTCGGGTAGCTGCCGAGCAGAGCTTGCGGAGAAATCTTGCTGGTAGAAAGCGCATGAGCGCTAGTAGACCAATCGGCCAGCGGGTTCGATTGGCCACCAGTCGTGCGACTGGGATCGTGACATGCCAGGCAGAGCTGGCCGCTCGAGCTATCCTTGACCAGAAAATTCAGCGATATCGGATCCTTGGCTTGCACATGCGGATTGTGGCACGACGTGCACTCCACATTGCCATTGATCAGCTTTACCGCGTGGGTCGGGTCGGCGGTCGTTCCATTCGCGGCCAGCGATGCAGCCAGATCAATGTTGTCCTGCAAGGGAAGTGCAAGACTGAAAGGGTGGGAAGACTGCATGTTGCTGCCGAATACGTCCGCCGTCAACATCGAGCCGCGGGTCGTGACCTGGCCATATGCCACGGTCGCTCCAACGGCAACCGTGCCGTCGTGGCAACTCAAACACTGATTGCTCACGTTGCCGAGGGCCGGCTGCGTGGTGATGTTCTTTTCCGTATTGCTGCTGTAGGTTGTGTACGTCTGCGTGGTCAGCTTCTGGTTCCAGAGTCCCGTGTTCAACCCGGAATGGGGAGCATGACAGTATGCGCACGAGTCAGGCCGCGAGCCCGTCAACGGAGATGGGCCGCCGGGTCCAAGATTATGAACACCAAGTGCGTCTCCGACAATCTGCGCGGACAAAGTTGTCCCCGCCAGGAGAATTGCGAACGCGGCCAATAAGAGCCTTATTCTCACTTAGCCGCCCCCGTCACAGGATTCTTCACACCTACGTACTGAAAAACCTGGATCCGCCGGTTGAACGAGTCCACGACATAGACCTTGTCATCGTGGTTGATGAACAAGCCTGACGGCAGCTGAAACTCGCCGGCATGCGTGCCCTTGGCGCCGAAGTAATAAAGCAGTTGGCCCTGGTGGTTGAAGACCTGCACTACGCCCCACAAGGCATCCACGATATAGACGTCGCCCTCCGAGTCGACACTTACCGCCTTTGGCCGAAACATGGCCCCGGTGGTGTCGCCGATCTTTCCGATCGAATACTTGAACTTCCCGGTGCGGTCGAACGCCTGCACCCGGAAGTTCATCGCGTCAACGACGAGGAGATCCGTGCCATTCAAGCGCAGTTCGGTCGGCAGATTGAAGTCGCCATCGCCGTCGCCGGTCTTTCCGATCGTCTGAAGAATATTGCCCTGCATGTCGAGTACAAAGACCTGGTCGCGCAGAGTATCCGTTACATAAATGCGCTGTTCCGTCGAGTCTACGGCAATTCCTGTAGGCCGCTTGAAATATCCTTCGCCGCCCTTCAGGCTGCCGATGGCGCGGAGATACTTTCCGCTTGGTTCAAATACGAAGATTTTGCCCGCGTCCGAATCGGTTACGTAGATGTTGTCCTGGGCGTCGACCGCAACACATTGCGGCGTTGTCATCGCATCTTTGCTTTTTTCCCTGCGCTCAATGAACTTGTACTTCCGCTGCGCGAAATCGAAGATATGAACGCCGGACGCGCCGGGGTCGGTAACGATGAGGCGGCCGCGCGAATCGCTTGTAATGCTATAGGGGCGCACCAGGAAGCGGTAGTCGGGTGCCCCGGCAACAACATCCACGAGTTTGTTCCAGAAGCCACGGTTCGGCCGCACTTCGGATTCGGACTTGAAGCTGCGTTCCCAGGTAAGGCTGCGACCGCCGTCGAGCGACATCTCCCAAAGGTCCCGCGCAGGCGTCACCGCCTTTGGTTTGGGCGCGGCTGAGCCAGCAAGCGGCAGCAGCGCTGTGCAAAGTGACAACACGGCGATGTTCCGCCATTCCCGGGTTAGAAGAAGTTGAACCACCGTGAAATCCCCATGTAGTACGACGAGATCACCTGCGGCTGGGTGCCGGTGATGCTGAATCCCTGTTCAAGCCGGGCGTAGCCACTGATGAAGTTCAACTTGCGAACCTGGTATTGGATCAGCGCGTTGTATTGGCTGTTCTGATTTGAAGAAGAAATGCTGCTGCTGAGGGTATTGCTCGTCGATTTCGAATAAGTCGCCGCGAAAATCAGTTTCTTTACGGGCGTACTGGAAACCCCGAAGGAATAGCTCTTCCCGCCAAACAGACTCACAAGATCGGTGGGCAAGATCGGCGTCGGCACCGGAACACCCACTAACCCGGCGCCCGTTGCCAAAGCCTGCCCGTCGGCTTTGGAGTAGCTGCCTGTAGCTATGAGGAAGGCGCCATACGCCACGCTTCCGTTATAGGACTCGCTGCTGTTGGAGGTCCCTGCCTGGTCGGTCAATGCAGTTCGCCCGCCGCCGCCGCCTGCGCTGACGCTGAACAGTCCCCAGTTACGGCTGATGTTTCCTGAGTAGTTGTAGTACGAATTCGTGTAGTTGACGAGCAGGGTCTGCACGTTCTGCGCGTAGCTGAAGGATTCGTTTACGCGCCAACCAAAAACGCGATTGCTGTAGTTCTCAGAAGCTGAGATTCCCATCGTGTCCTGACCATTTTGCTCCGAGGAATTGGCAGTGACGCTTACTGCCGAATTGAGGGTTCCCTCAAGAAGCTTGTGGGTAAATGAGGCACTCCCGCCGTAAGATTTCACACCGTAGTCCTCTCCCAGAAACGTCTGGGTTCGCCGTTCAAAGAAACCCGCGGTCTGCAGATTCGGCAGCGGTGTGTAAGTCGCGACCGTCATAAGGTCAAGCGAATTGGAGGATTGATCTGAATTCAGAATTGAGGTGGGGCCACCGGCTCCGATCAGGGATTGGATAATCTGCCCAGTCAGGTTGTCTGAGTAATTCGCCGTCGCCGTCAACGAGAGCCTGTTCGTCGGACGTACTTCTGCTGATGCATTCACCGTATCGATCGAACCATTGGAGTTGGTGCCAAGGTAGGTCGTGTTCCACGAAGACCGGTTTATGCTGCCGGCAATTGAACCCCGCAAAGGAAGTAAGTGTGAGACGTTATATCCGTAAGCGGTGTTGTCCGACTCTAAATCTGAAATAGTTGCCGTCAGCACGGGCGGAATGATCGAGTGTGAGGCGCCAGTTGAATAGTAAGCGCCCATATTGAAGCCGGCCCACCGATAGCCGGAATGCAGATTCACGGAATGAAATGTATTCTTCCCCTCATCGTTTGATCCGTAGACAGAATACTGGCTGGTTCCGCTTTGAAATCCCGCGGAGAAACTGGGAGCATCCGGGAGATTTTCGCTCCAGTTGATGCCAAAGACGCCGCTATTCCCGTGGGTCACGAAATTGGCCAGCCCGGGAACAGCGTAATTTCCGTCGGTGTTGTAAGCCTGAGAATAAGTGATCGCGCCAGGGAACTTGCTTCCGGCAAAGATGTTGGCACTCAAGTTGACGCCGCTCGCGTCGGAGATCGACTGAAAATTAGAATTGGCCCTAGACTGATTCAAATAGGGAGACACGTTATAGGAAAGGAAATTCGGGCTGTGAAACGATCCCGTGAAGGTGCCTGCGCCTCCGAACGTCCATCCGTGGGTTGACGGCGTCATATTCCCGTAGTTCGCGGTATAGCCCGACGAGATGGTGCCCGTAGCGCTGGTGCTGGTTTCGCCCAGACGGATTTGCGCACCGGCAGGAGTCGCCAGCAGCAACAGCCCGCCGTCATCCACAACGCACATTGAAAAGACCGCAACACTCAATGCCATCCTTAAGCTATCTCGTGTCGGATTCCACTTGCTCGATCCTTACCGAGTTGTCTGAAGTCAATAGTTCGATTCAGGCCCGATTTTGAATCCAGGCTCCATTCGCCTGGTTAAAGCTCGTCGATCTTTGCGTTCTGGCGCAGCCTTTGATCCAACGCAGCACGGATCTGGTTCGTCTTTGTCTGTTGAAGTTCCTTCAGCAATTGCGTTCTGATTTCCGCGAATGGAGCCTGCCCCGCCGGCGTGTGTACTTGCAGGCGCACGATGGTGTAGGCCTGCTCCACCTGTATCAGTCCGCTCATGTCATTCGGGCGCATCGAACTGAACGCCTTCGCAACCTGCGGCGCCAGTTGATCGACAGGGAGTGGCTTGTGCTGGCCCATCATCACACGATAATCGTCATCGGAAATCTTTTCGGCCAGAAGTCCGAACTCCTCGGCGGTCTTCGTCGCTTTGGCTTGCTGCAGTGCACTCTCTGCACGCGTGTGTGCTTCCTTCAACTGCTCCGCCGTCGCGTTCGCTGGCGGCAGAACGGTGATCGTCTGAAAAGTGAATGTCTCCGGGTGATGGAAGCGCACCGGATTCTTGTCGTAATAGGCCCGGACTTCTGCAGGAGACACAACGCTCTTTGCCTCAACTTCGGTCTTCAGGAACGTCTCAATCAACAGCGAGCGTCGAATCTTCTCCAGCAGAAGTTGTTGCGAGCCATGAAAATCGCTCTGAAGGAAAGTGGCGTACTCCTCAGGCGTAGCGAATTGCTTGCGAAAATCTGTTTCCGCCCGCTGCATCTTCACCGCCGGAACTGTCAATTTCCGATGCTGTGCTTCCTGATAGGCGAGCTCTTCGAAGATGATCATCTTCAGCGCGCCGTCGCGAATCTGCTTTTCAAACTCTTTTGGGATTCCATTGTGCTGGCGGGCATAGGGAAAGATGGCGTACTCTTCGCGGATCAGGTCTGCGTCGGTAAGGATCGCTCCGTTCACTCGAGCGACCGGCTTTCCTGCAGCCGGAGCAAGTTTCGACATAGTTTGAGCCGGAGTCTGCCTGAATACGGTGGGCGCATGTGACGAGACCTGCGCATAGGCCGCACTGATCCCCAGGAGAAGAAATCCAATAGTTGAAACTGTGTACTTCATTTAATTGACCCCCGTTTAAAAGGAAGGGGAGGGAAAGTGCTGCCCCTCCCCTCATGCATAAGAATCTAGAAAGTAGTAACCGCGGTACCGCCATTGCTCTCGTTCGCTTCGCCACCGTGGCACTGGCGGCAGAACTGCGCCGTCTGGTTGCTGCCGGCCGTGCCGCTCGCCGGGTTATAAGGAGCGCGAATGAAGAACATGGTCGCGTAGTTCCCGCTTGGCAGACCGGACTTCGTGCCGGTGGTTACCTTCACCACGTTCATCAAGTGCTGGTTGTGGCAGGTCGTGCACATGACAACCGGCGTGTTGTTATAGGTTCCAGGGTTGACGAAGAATCCATAGTTCGTAACGAACCTGCTGGAATTCGCGCCAGTCATCTGTACCGCACCGGTAGCACTGATGGTGCAATCCCAGTTATATTGGCCACCGCAACCCATCACCGCATTCAATCCCACCGGGTGATCATTGAGGTAGTTCCCTGAGGTAGTGCCATCATTTGCGAGCAGTGTCGGAATCGCGTTGTAGCCCCCGTAGGTCGCAGGCAGCGTTTCATAGACCCTGTTCTTCATCATGGCGCCCGTTGCATAGTTGCCGTCGTGGCAGCTAAGGCACATGAGAACGCCCGAGACATCGGGTGTTCCGGCCGTCAGGCTTGTGGGCAGCGTTTCCAGATAACCGGTGGTGCCGTTGGTGCTGCCGAATTGAAGCGGCTTTCCGTACAGGCTGCCGAGATCCTCGCCCCAGAGAGCGACGGTACCCGCAGATGCATCGGCTGTCTTGGCGTTGCCGTTTCCGTAAACGCCGCTGTGTGGTGCATGACAGGCCGCGCAGCCGCGGCCGTAGTTGAGGTGGGCACCGAGGACGTCAGTCGATGGTGCCGCTCCTATCTGGGCCGCCGCAAAACCTGCGGATGCCAATAACAAAAGAGCGATGAAAAGAACTTTCTTCATGATGTGGAGCCTCCTAGTGCGCACTCCTACGAACTGTCTGAACCGGTGCTTCGACGTTGCGTCTCTTGCTTTCAATTCAGCCTGCCTTCAGAATGTGCACGTCTAGTGCCGTTGCTTTCGCCGCTGTACCGAATTCGTGCAACTTTCGTAATCCATTGTCGACAGATGTGTTGCGCGCTTGCCGAAAGGCCTTGGTGACAAGCCTGCGCTAAATTCCCCACACTCCGATGGGCGTTCTCCCACACCGCATTGGTGAAATGCCCCACGTCATTCGTGACGGCCGTCACAAATTGCTGAATCTAAACCGCACAGACCGTGATCCAACATCGCACAGTCGCAATCACCCACACGTAGTCGTGTGATTTGCATCACGTTCACATGCCTGACAGCTTGCTCTACTACAACGTGGCGCACGTTCACACTAGCTATGAACCTTATCGGCGCAATTGAGCCGCAGTTCGGCGAATAACGTGCTGCTGAATCGTTTGCTGCTTTGTTCGCAGAGACAGCATCTCGGGTTCTGCCAGGGAGCTCACGGTATGACCAACGAATCCATCGCGGTGTTGCCGGCCGCGTCAACTCTGCCGGCGGTTCAGGTCTATTTCATGGCGGCTCTCTGCCTGGGTGCTGGCCTGAGTGTCGGATATCTGTTGCACAGTTCGCAGCCGACAATGCACGCGCAGCGAAGCGCACCCCAGGCAGCGAGAACCGCGGCCACAAAGCCCGGGGAGCATCATCCCGGTCTCGAAGAAATGCGGCAGATGGCCGACAGGCAGGCAGCACCGCTGCTTGAAAAACTGAAGAGCAATCCCAATGACCCCGCTCTGCTGGTGCAGGTCGCGGCAATGTATCACACGACGCACCGCTTCAAGGAAGCAGCCGATTACTACAGTCGCGCACTTGAAGCCGATCCCAGCAACGTTGCCGTTCGCACAAAGCTGGCTTCAAGTCTCTACCGCAACGGAGATATCGATGGCGCGATTGCGCAACTGAATCGTGCTCTCAAGGATCAGCCGAAAGACGCGAATGCTCTCTTCGATCTCGGCATGATCAAACTGCAGGGCAAGGGCGACGCCAGGGGTGCGCTGGCAACCTGGCAGCACCTGCTCAAAACGAATCCCCAGCTTAGCCCCGAGCGCAAAGCCACTGTGCTGAAAATGATGGCCGATGCGATGACCATGATGGGCGACCAACACGGGATTGAGGGAGCGCGAAGCAGCAATGGACACGAATAGTCTTTTTCCAAACCAGTGGACCCGGTCGCGCGCCGTGGCCTTGATGGCATTTTGCCTTTTGACAGGAATCGCCGGCGGATGGGCCATTCGCGCAACACATCATCCCGCACAGACAGAGACCGCGAAGGCCGCAGTCATTCCAGCGGCCGCAGCAAACGTCACGAACTCGGTGTCCCAGGCGCCGAGTCCTGACCAGTTGAAGGCGATGGCCGACAATGAGGCTGCTCCGTTGATCGCGAAGCTGAATGCGGATCCGAAGAATCCGGATTTGCTCACCAGCATCGGCAACGTGTACTACGACGCAAGGCTATATCCGGTCGCCGTGGATTACTACGGACGCATGCTGCAGGTGAAACCATCCGATGCGGCTGTGCGCACCGATATGGCAACCGCTTACTGGTACCTCGGCGACGCAGATAAGGCAATTGCGGAGTTCAACACGGCGCTCAAGTATGCGCCAACGAATCCGAACACACTTTTTAATCTCGGGTTGGTCAAGTGGCAAGGAAAACATAACAGCGCCGGCGCCATTGCCGACTGGAAGAAACTGCTGGCAACCAACCCCAATTACGCCGCCAGGGACCAGGTTGAAAAGATGCTGTCAGACGTGGAACAGCAAGCGGCGAAGCCCGGCGCAAAAGGCTGAGCCCACACCATTGTGCCGGTGAAGTCGAACTCCCGATTCCTTCCTTAGTCGGAGCCTCTTCTCGCCTGCGCCAAAGCATTCTGCAACTGCAGGATTGAAGACGGCATAGCGATGTGAGCATTGCGTCGTTCCGACGTTGCCGCAAGCCCTCCCCCGAACATCAGCGCTTAGAGTCCATTGACAATCCTTATTTTTTCGCTATTGTTGAATTAATGGAGAATCGAAGTTATCTCGGACAATTTGAGTTGATCTTCTTCCCGTCATGATTCAGCTTGGCGATCAGGCTTACGGAGTGCCAATCTCTCACGAACTGGAGCGGCACCGGGGTCGGAGCGCGGCGGCAAAGCGAAGCGCTTTCAGAATTACGCGACAGGGCCTGCGGCAAGTTCACAAAACGCGCAGGGTTCTGACCCGGCTCTGACAGGCAATTCCAGACCTCAATTCGAAGCATCGTAGGAGATTGAATGCGGTTCTTCGGCATCATGGTGGGCGCCGGCTTGATCAATGCGATGCTTGCCGGTATGCTGCTGTGCCGTTTGCCAGAGATTCATTCGCCCACGTTCTCTGCTCTCTTTGTGCGATCCATCCTCTACGCTGCGATAGGTGCGATTGCGGGTGTAGGAGGAAGTTGGCTCTACTGGAAGAACCCTTCGAGCCCGTTTCGCGATAATGCGCCGGTCCCGTTCTCGCTTTTCGCGCTGGTTTGCGCCACAGGCTGGATCTGGGTGCCGTCAATGATGCTCCTTTCGGAGCAGGTTTCACCATTCACGGCCGCAGTCGCGATGATCGCGGCGTTTGCGCTCGCCTCCGGTTTGCGGAGTGTGACCTATTGATGTCTTCGCACCAGCCCTGTCCTCGGTCGACTTCAGCAGCTACGACAATGACCTTTTCGCCGAATCGCTCTACCGAGCACCGGCGGAGCCACACGGATACATCATCGCGATCGGACTCTTCGCCGCAGGAGCCGCGCTTTTAGCCGGCTCCAACTGGATTGCGGCAGCATTTCTCGCAACAAGTGCGTCGGTCTTTGCCTGGAAAAGGACCGTTCCACGAAGCCAGTCTACCGCTGGCAGAGAGACCTACCAGCGAGCAGCGCTGCGACTTGCTCTCGTGGCGATTCCCGCGACGTTGGTGACGATGTGGGCCCTCCTTGACGGCATCGCCCACCGAAACCTCGTCGCAGAGGCTGCTCTCAGCGAGGGCAAGAAAGCCGCAACCGGCGAAGACGCCGACGCGAATAAAAAGTCGAAGGGTTCCACATCCGGACTCGGTGGTTACGAAAGCCTGATCCTCTGGCCCTTCCCCGAAAAGAAGGAGATCGTTCCCCCCGTCACATCGATTGACCCGTTTCTTGCCCTGGGAACGAGCAAGCCACTTGTGATTCGATTCGATGGCGTCTATCGCTATGTTCAGCCGCCCGATGCAACTCCGGGGCCAAACGCCCACAAGGCGCACGGAACTCCACTCGCGTTGAATATCGAAGCGACGAACTATTTTCCTCTATTGATGGACGCGCACCAGGAACTTCCTAAAGCGATCCCGCTTGATCGATGTGGCGAGATCGATGTTGAGGTTGAAAATCGCGATAACCAAGCAGGCCTCATTGCGCTCGGCGTTCTGCTGGGCGATGAAGGTTCCCGGAAAAAGCCAACTCTTTACCTTGGTTCGAAACCCCTTGAATCGACGCAGCCGGGACACTTTTCATACAAATCGGCGGCCGTATCTGAAACCGTGCGCTTCGCGGTCCCAGCTGGATGGAAACGTTCGCAGGTTCAACGAAATCACGGTCCTGGTTCTGCCCGACATTGAGCACCGATTCCTTGCGCCAAAAATTGCAATCCAGCAGTTTCAAATTCTTCCGCGATAGATGTTCAGGGTCGCGGCGTAGGTGTCTCGGACTCGAGACGGGTCCGCACGGCGGCGAGGAAGCTGCGAATCACAGCTTCACTATGCCCTTGCGGGATGAGTTCACTCAGACTGACATTACTGGCGAGGCCGGCGTCGATCGCGGCGATCACGTCAGGCACCTGCAGCTTCAAATGATCCGCAAAGACAACCATCTTGAGAACACGGTCGATGCCCTCCACCGGTTGCGGATCGAACTGTATCGGATAGATCAACGCGCGCAAAATGCTTGCGCTCTTCAAGTCAAGCTCCATCATCGCGTCCTCGCGAAAGCGTTGCGAATCCTGTCTGAATCTTATGCGAAGCAGGCGTTTTTCTGTGCAATTGCATTGAGCAGGCGACATCGCCGTGCTAGTAGAGCGAAGGTTCGCCCGGAGGGCGGGTCTTCCAGCGGCGATGAATCCAAAGCCACTGGTCGGGATAGCGGCGGATCCAGGACTCGAGCACATCGTTGCATTTCTGGGTGGCAGCGAGAACGTCGGTCGCCGGATGTCCAGTTTCGGAGAGATGTATCTGGCGGCCAAAGTGGAGAACGTACTTTCTTTCGGCCGGCTCCCACAACATAAAGCCCGGCAGGACGGCCGCGCCGGTTTTGAGTGCGACGCGCGCGAGGCCCGAGGCGGTACAGGCATCGATCCCGAAGAATTTTACGAATTCGCCTTGCGGCGGCGTCATGTTGGTGTCCATGAGGATGCCGACAGCCCCGCCTTCGTGCATGGCGGTGAGCAGGCCGCGCGCGAAGTCGTCTTTGTGGAGAATCCGGTTGCCATGGAGGCAGCGAATACCGTTCACGAATTCGTCGAGGCGTCGGTTGTCGAGGCGGCGAATAACCATCCCCATCGGGTGACCCATCAGCGAGTGGTAAAAGCTGGAAAGCTCCCACGCGCCCAGGTGCCCCGTGAGCACCAGCACTCCTCGACCAAGTGCTTCTGCGGCAAGATAGTGTTCAAGGCCATCGGTTCGAATCCAAGCCTGCGTATTCTCGCTTGTATAGCGCGGCATGCGGCAGAATTCGACAAGTTGCCATCCGAGGTGACGATAGACAGAGCGCAGAATTCTGCGTTGTTCGCTCTTAGGCACATCGGGCAACGCGAGCGAGCAGATTCCGTTCGCCCACGCGTCGCAGGCGGCCCAGGGAGTGAAATACGGTCCAGGCAAGGCCGTCGGAAAGCAGGCGCGCAAGCCAGCGCGGCATCAGTCCGAGCGCGCGCGCCACCGCGACTACCAGCCAATATTCAAGGGTCTGTTGCATCGTTTGAGGCAAACTCAAGTTTAGGACATTCGGTTGGGCCTTTGCTGGAAAGGGAACGGAGGCTTAGGCGCAAAAAACCAGAGGCGGCCTGTGTTGAGGCCGCCTCCTGTTGTGGATTGTGCAGGTTATTAGTTGTGCTTAGCTCGCATGAAGTACTGCGCCACATCGCGAACAAACGAGACCGCGCCCGGAGGCACGGCCACGCTGCCCTTCAGCACGTTTTGAAAATCCTGCGGAGCGCCGTAGTAGGTTTCGGTGTCGTCCTTATTTTGCGAGACGCTGGTCCCGTCGAGGCTGATTCCGGCGAAGAGTCCCTTGTTACGCGAATAGCTCAGCAATTCGGCATTCATCTTCCAATCGGTGGCCGCCTGTCCAGCGCGTCCCACAGGGCCCGCTGCGGCAGAAGCGTCGGCGCCGATCTTGAATTTGCTCTTGAGCAGATCCTGAAATCCGCGATTGTTCACTGCCACGAGAATCAGGTCGGTGGACTGTCCGCCAATCTGCAAGCCCCATGAGCCGCCCGCCATGCGGATGAATACGGGCGCGCTCCAACCATGACCGGTGCGGCAAGTGACTATGCCCTGTCCATATTGCGCGCCGAATACGAATGCGCCCTTGATCATGCCGGGCACTACGCCCACGCAGGTTGCCTGCTCCAGAATATTCAGCGGAATCGTGCTGTCCTTTGCCTGCATGATTTGATCGAGGACGGTCTTCGCGGCTTCAATGCGGTCCTGCAGATCGGATTTCGACGACGCAGCGTTCGCTGCTCCTGTAGCCAGGAAACAAAGACAGAGGGAAGCAATGAATTTCTTCATAAGGGAGGTCCTTTCATTTTTCCGCACATGGATTGCGCGGCGACTAGGCTGCTTTGATCTAGGACAGAGCTGGGAGCCGGAAGTCGCGCACTCTCCCACAGGTTTCACATCGAGGAACATCGGAGTGCAACACCATCCGGCTTCAGCCTACAGCATCGCCACGTTCGAACGATGCACAGAACGAAGGAATTCAAAGTCGCTGCATCAAGCAGATTACACACGCTCCATTGAACTTCGCCAACAAAATACCGTGGCAGATGAGCGGCTTTGCGGTGGGATTTGGCGGCGGAATCGTGCGCAAGGGAAATTCGCGCAAAGAAAAAAGAGGAGTTCACAGGCCTCATGGTCACATGGAGCCTGGGAACTCCTTTCCCCAGATCTGCGTTGTTTCTGAAATGATTATTAGTAATGTTCCTAAATGGCACAAGAGTACTAAGGTTTTACACTTTTGGTAATTCTCGTGTGGGTATTTTTCCGGTTACTAGCGAGGTTTCCTGCGGCTTTCAGGCAGTGACGGCTTCCGTCAAATGGATTGGTTGCGGTGAGGGCTTGTACGACCCATGGAGCGCCCTCATCGAAAGCTCGATCCGGTTTTCCGCGCCCACCTTGCGCATGAGCTTTCCCACGTGCGCCTTAACCGTACGCTCTTCAATACCGAGTTCGCGCGCGATCTCCCTATTGGAGCGGGCAAGCAGGAGCAGTTGCAGCACCTGCTCTTCGCGAGCGGTGAGATGTGGGCGCGGACTCGTGACGCTCGCGTCATCTCCTGACAGGAGACGGTCGATAAGCTTGGACAGGAGCTTGCGCGGAGCCCAGATGGAGCCGGAAATCACCACGTCGAGAGCTTCACGCACAAGACGCGGTCCAGCGCCGGTGTCAAGATAGGCGCGGGCGCCCGCGATGATTGTGTCCATCATGACCTGCTCATTGCTGTCGGGACCGATGACGACCATGCGGAGGTTGGGACGCTTACGGCGGATGCCTTCCAGCACCCCGAGTTTTTTGGAAGAACTGCTCCAGTCAATCAGCACATATTCGATCGATTCGTTATCCAGATGTTCTTCCAGCGTACCCACGACCGGAAGAAGTGGTGTCTCTCCCGGCTTGGCATGATTCTCAAAGATGCTGGTGAGGCCTTCGAGCCGCATCGGTTCGTTTGCGACGACGCCGATTCGGATTGGTTCTAAGCTGTACATCGCGGACATCGAGCCTCTCTCCTTGCCTGGCTTCAACGAGCGACGGGAGTGGATCGGCTTTCGCCGGACCCCTAAAACTCACCGCATGAACAGCCGGAAGCTCCGGGGATACATCCCCTGTCTTTTGTTGCACTTCGCCAGGCGGTTGTTACCGATGGCATCGTGGTACTGATTACCGTGAAATAACAGTATCCGGCAAAGTGACTGTTTCGTATAGGTCTTAGGGCATAGGAATGCGGCCTGCCCTATCTCTAAAGTCACAAGGGACGATTTTCCGCCGGATCAAGGCCACCGAATCCGCTGCCAACGTGAGGCAGATCACTTGCGGCGATAAGGTATTACCCCCTGACTTCCTCGTTACCCGATGTAAAAATCCTCCTTCCGCTGTTCCACAAATGGGGCAAAGGCTGTACCATCAGTCCGGTAGGGCGTGGTACAGTCGAGAACAGTCGCGCTAGAGAGGTGACCGCTTTGATTAAACAAGACATCGTGCACCATGTGATCGAGCGCACAGGCCTGCCCCGAACGAAGGCCGAAGCGGCGGTCGATACCGTGTTTGAAGGCTTGAAGGAAGCCCTCGCAGCGGGAGAGCGCATTGAGTTGCGCGGCTTTGGCGTGTTCAGTGTTCGCGCGCGCAAGACCGGGATCGGACGCAATCCCCGCACGGGGACAGAAGTTAGCATCACGCCCGGAAAAGCCGTGCGCTTCAAGCCCGGTAAAGAGCTCCATACATTGGAAACGGGAACACCCACTCCGAGCGCCTGATCGTGCCGCCGGTCGGAATTATGGACCGGCAAACGAGACGTAGAGCGGGGATCCAAAGCAAGCGCCCTCATTGAGTTCCATCTGCCTTGGCTGCGCCCGCGCAAGCCTTCGGGCAGGAAGGCGACATCACCGTGCCGACCGTGCGGAGCGTGACGCCATAACCGTTACGATCATTGCCGGCTGCGAGCAGTTCCTTCGTCTCCTGCATTGCTCACATCAATCGTTGCGCATCCACGTCAACGATGATGTTGCGCCTCGGGATTCCGGCTTCCTCGGCATGTGCCAGCGCTCCGCGCAACGCCGCATTCAGCGCCTTGCGCGATGACGCCTTCAAAATGAGGTGGAAGCGATAGACATTCTTAATGCGTGCAATCGGTGCTGTGCACGGGCCGAGAACGCGAATGCCTTCGGGGGCAGTCTTCTGGAACCACGTGCCGATTTCCGCTGACCAGTTGGCAGCTTCTTCGAGTTTTTCGGATTGGATCAGAACATTGGCCAGCACGCCAAAGGGCGGATAGTGCATCCAGCGGCGATATTTCAGCTCGCGCTCTGCAAAGGTCGCATAGTCATGTGTGCTCGCCGCCACAATCGCGTAGTGGTCAGGGTAGTACGTCTGCACCACTACGCGTCCCGGCAATTCTCCGCGACCCGCACGGCCTGAAACCTGCGTCATGAGCTGAAAGACACGTTCAGCCGCGCGAAAGTCGGGCATGGAAAGCGCGTGATCGCAGCCCACCACGCCGACCAGCGTTACGCCATGAATGTCGTGCCCCTTGGCGATCATCTGAGTGCCGACTAGTAGATTGATCTCGCCTGAATGAAGCCGCGCGAGCAGATGCTCGAGATCATGCCGGCCGCGCACGGTGTCTCGATCCATCCGCCCGATGCGCGCCCCGGGAAAGATTTCGGTAAGCCGCTCTTCGCCCTGCTGCGAGCCCGCGCCAAGATAGTACAGGTGCTCGCTCTCACATTTCGGACACTTCGAAGGTACCGTTCGCTTGAATCCGCAGTAATGGCATTCCAGCCGCTGGCCTGCGCGAGCCAAGCCGTCATCGTCCGACGGTTTGTGATGGGTGAGCGCGATCGCACAATTCTGGCACTCAAGCTTTTGCCCGCAGGCACGACAGATGACTGCAAACGAATAGCCGCGCCGATTGAGCAAAATAATGACCTGCTCATTTCGTTCCAGAGCCTGCCGCGTCTGGTCAACCAGCGAGCGCGAGAATAGCTGATCCTGTCCGGTCTCCTGAAATTCGCGGCGCATATCGATCAACTCCACCAGAGGCAGCGGCCGATTCATGACGCGATCGTTCATCTCGATGCGCGTGTACTTGCCCTGCACCGTGTTCTGCCAGCTTTCCAGGGAGGGCGTTGCCGAACCCAGCACCACGACCGCGTCGGCCAGCTTGGCGCGCATCACGGCCACATCGCGTGCGTTGTAGCGTGGTGTCTCCTCCTGCTTGTAGCTCTGATCGTGCTCTTCGTCGACAAGAATCAGCCCGAGATTCGGAGCGGGCGCGAAGATCGCTGAGCGTGTGCCAACGACGATCGGCGCCTCGCCGCGATAGATACGGCGCCACTGCTCGGTGCGCTCCTCGGGAGTAAGGGCCGAGTGTAGAAGCGCCACCCGCTCGCCGAAAGCTGCGTCAAGCAGGCCCGCCATCTGCGGAGTCAGGCCGATTTCCGGCACCAGCAAGATGGCGGACTGGCCTCGATCGAGCGCACGCTGCATGGCCTTGAGATACACGGCCGTCTTCCCCGACCCCGTCACACCATGGAGCAAAAAGGCGTGGAATCCTCCAAGCTTCGAAACGATGGAGGCAACGGCATCGAGTTGCGATAGGTTGAGCGTAAGCGGGCCCGCCGGAGCCTCGATGCCGCCCAGCCGAAAAGCAGCCGGCCGCTCCTCGATGCGCACGAGTTCACGACGAACAAGCGTCTGCAATGTTGACGACGGCAGTTCTCGGCGCCGCAGCCCGGCCAGGGGAAGTTCGCCGCCGTTGGCAGCAAGCTCGGCAAGAATGGCCTGCTGCAGTTTTGTGAGGGAGGGCAGGCGCGCATTCTCGATGAGGACAGCGAAGCGTTCGGTGCGGCGGGCATCCCGCTCGCTGGCTGCGGTCTCGCGTGCGATCCATTTTTTGCGAAGCAATCCGGCCAGCACGGGAAGGCTGGCGGCCGTAGCCGTGCGCAGCGTTGACACTTTGACGGATTCGCCTGAAGCGAGTCGCTCAAGAACGCGCCACTCCAGATTTTGCTTGTCGATTCGCGCTTGTTTGTTCTGCTTCGGCGACGACCTGGAGTTCAAGGTTTCTGCATCTCCATCGAGGCTGCCCGCCAGTACATCGCGACCCAGATCCGTGATGCGGTAGTAGACCACGCGCGTCACTTCTGCCATCAGTGGAAGCATGCCTCGCAGCACCTCGCCCAGGGGTGCAAGATAATAGCCGGCAATCCATTCGGCCAGCGCGAGCAGGTGTTCGCTGAGCAGCGGCTCGTCATCGAGCACGGCTTCCAGGTACTTTGCCTCGAATTCCGTTGGCGCGGCCACGTCGGTCGCAGTGATCACGCCGATGAGCTTTTCATGGCGAAAGGGCGCAATCACACGCGCGCCGCGCGACCCCTGATCGCCATCGCGCAAGGCGTAGGTGAACGTGCGATCGAGCGGCACCGGCAACGCGACTTCGCAGAAGGCTGGCATCGGGAGCAACCTCCAGTGTATCGGTCACCCCGCGCAGCCTCTGTGCGTAAGGTACTCCACAGAATTCCTGCTCAGAGAGCGTTTATTCCCTGATCCCTGTTCCCTTCTCCCTGTCTTTCAGTACAATTCCTGCTGATGACCACCAAGACCCTGAAGGCCGCTTCACCTGCGCGCAGCGCATCGTCCAAAACCTCCAACCCCATCACCCTCTGCATCGATATTGGCGGCTCCGGCCTCAAAGCGATGCTGGTCGACGCCAAGGGCCATCCCGTGTGCGACCGCCAGCGCGTGGTAACTCCCGCCATTCCCACGCCAAGAGCCGTGCTCAAGGGCCTGGATGCGCTTCACGCCCTGATACCCGCCGACTTCGATCGCGTGTCGGTCGGATTTCCCGGCGTAGTCAAGAAAGGCGTCACGTACACAGCCGCCAATCTTCATCCCCTGTGGTACGGGTTTCCGCTGGAGAAGGAACTGCAGAAGCGCTGGAAGAAGCCGGTACGTCTGGCAAATGATGCAGCCGTCCAAGGTTATGGCGCCATTAAGGGCGATGGCGTGGAATTGGCGATCACCCTGGGCACGGGCCTCGGCTCTTCGCTGTTTACCGACGGACGTTTGTGTCCGGGGCTGGAACTCGGCCATCACCCCTGGAAGAGAGACCGCGAGTATGAGGATTACCTGGGCAGGCGTGGCCTCGACAAGTACGGCAAGAAGCGCTGGAACAGGTTGCTGGAGGAGGCGATCGAGCAGACCGCCAAACTCTTTAACTGGGATCACCTGTACCTGGGCGGCGGTAACACCAAGAAGATCGACTTCAAGCCCGGTAAAAACATTGAAATCGTTTCAAACGAGGCAGGGCTTCTGGGCGGCGTAGCGTTGTGGCGCGAGTGGAAGTAATCTAGTCCCGCGCTCTTGGTTCTAGTTCTAGGATTCGAAAAGGCCACCGCGTGCGCATCAGCAGCACCGAAAGAAAAAGACCCACGCTTAGAATCCGTGGGTCTTTGAGTTTCGCGAGAAACGCACTACTGATCACTCAACACTGTTCACTGTTCACTTTCCACTGTCGACTGACATTTATTCACTGTTTCACCGCTATTCGTGGCGGATGTTCCAGCGAATCCCGCCGGCATAGGTTGGGTGGTAATACTCGCGTTGCACTACATACTGCGGGCTGCCATTGAAGAACCCGAAGACCTCATTGTTCAGGTTCAAGCCGTACGCGTATACCTGCAGACCAGCGGGCAGGTTGTAGCTGGCCTGCGTATCAAACTGGTAATGCGCGTAAAGGTAGTTGTCGCCCGACGGCCCCTTCACGCCGACTGAGTCGGCGCCGTCCTGCCACTGGTATTGGTAGATCATCGCGTCGTCGTAGGTCATGCCGATGCGCATCGAAAATCGCTTCGTGTCGTACGTCGGACTAATGTTCCATGTATTGGGAGCGTCTCGCAGGAGAGCAGGCTGATCGCTGCGCCCCGGCAAATCGCGAGCCGCTGAAGAAGTGTGGCTGTAGTTGGCTGAGATGCCCAATCCTCCCATCACGCTCGGCAGGTAAGCCATGCGCTGCTCAAAGCCGATCTCAAAACCCTGCACATAGGCGCTGCCCGCGTTGATGGGTTGCGTCACCAGCACGTTTGTTCCTGCAGGAACATGAGGAAAGCTCGCCGTGGAGTAGAACTGCTCGTAGGCGATCGGTTCAGTCAGGTCCTTGTAGAAATAGCCCACTTGCAGTAGACCTGTATGGCTGAAAGTCCGCTCGTAGAGCAGGTCATAGTTGTTCGCCTGCTCTGCTTTCAGGTTGGGATTGCCGATGCTGATGGTAACCGGGGTCTGATTCAATGTCGGCTGGCTGACCGCGGCTGAAATATCCTGCGGATCGGGCCTCGACACCCCGCGCCCGTACACCAGGCGCAAGTCGGAGTTCTTGTCGAGCGCGAAGCGCAATGAGGCGCTTGGCAGGATGTTGGTGTAGTCTCCACCGGCCTTGTACGAAAGCGTGTTCGCAGTTTCATCGAAGCTGGTCGTGTCTACATGCGTGGCTTCAATGCGCAGGCCCGCGACCAGGCGTACACGACTTGCAAGCTCGATCGTGTTCATCACGTATCCAGCAGGAATGCGCTCGATCAGGTCGTAATTGTTTGCATTAACTCCAGGGCCACCGACGAAAAACAACTGGCTCTCGTTGTTTTGCACCCAGCCTTTCAACTTGCCCCAATCGGTGATGGCGGGGTATTTGCCGCCGTACGTTCCGTCGTAATAGACAGGGTCGCTGAATGTGCCGTACCACTCCGGATGCTGCGCAACAGAGATGGGGCCCGAACCGCCGCAGGAGTCATCGGTGCACCAGGATTCGTTGTAGGTGTTGTCAAACTTGTGGGCGTTGCGGATTTTTGCGCCCAACTCGAAAGTTCCATAGCGCGAACCGAGATGATACTGGCGCGCGTAGGAGCCGGAGGCTTCGAGGTTGAGTTGGGCGCTCTCTCCAAAAGTCGGATAGTCGAACTCAGTGAAGCCGTAATTGTTTCGGTCGAAGCCATTGTCGGCACCCGTTGCTGCGCTGCCGACACAGCCTGTCCAACCCGGGCGATTGACGCTAACCCCCGGGACGTTCGTGCACTGCACGTTGGGGTCGCCCATCCAGGAATAGTTGGCTCCGCCGCTGCCGCTCAGCGAGCGCGAGCGCGCAACAGACGCGTTCCAGAGAATCGTGTTGGAACCGAAGAGATGCTTGCCTTCGAGATTCAGGCTGCCGATGGCCATATTGGGACGGCGCCAGTCCTGGCTGTACTGCGGAGCCGCTCCATCGTTCATCGTAAAAACCCACTTGTTGCCCCAATTGCGAAAATTCGAGTAGAGACCGCGCAGGGAGATTTCAGAACCCTCACCAAGCTTGTAGTCAATGCTGCCCGTTCCACCCCATCGGCTGCGATTGTAGATGTAATCGCGGAAGTCCATGCTGTCGTAGTGCGGCGACGCATCACCCGGCGTCGGTACAGGCTCGATGTCGTTGATGCCGCGTCCGTTGTAATCGTAGGTGCCTCCCAGCAGAACGCCGAGCTTCTTGTCCGCAAGGAACCGCTTTCCCACGGTTCCGCCAAATTGATCGACTTCGCGCCCTCCAATGATGTGTGTATAACCACCCACTCCATAAAGTGCGATCGTGGGCGTGTCACTCGCGGTCTTGGTCACCAGGTTCACCGATCCGCCAATTCCATCCGCATCAATGTTCGCCTGCAGGGTCTTGTTGATTTCTACAGAGTCCACAAGGTCAGAGGCTATGGTGTCGAGTTTGATCTGGCGCACACCTGATTCGGGCGACGGAATCGACACGCCATCGACCATCGTGTTGCTGAGACGCGGTTCGGTTCCACGAATCTGCACGTACTTGCCTTCGCCCTCGTCGCGCTCGATCGAGACTGACGGCATGCGGCCGAGCGCGTCGGCGATATTCGCGTTCGGCAGCGAAGTAATCACATCGGCCGGGAGCACCTGCAGAATATTCTCCGCGGCAAGTGTGCGGTTGATGGCCTCTGCCTCACCGCGCGGCCGGTCAGCGGTTACCTCAACTTGATCGGCTGCCGACGCAACCTGGAGCTTCGCGTCAAAGTGAACTGGCTGGCCTGGCACTACGGTCAAGCTACCTGTGTAGGGAGCAAATCCGACATATGTGACCGTCACGGTATACGTGCCGGCTGGAACATCGGTTACGGTGAATTCTCCCTGGCCATTGGTCGTGATCGGCCTGAGCTGCGGCTTCATCTCGATCTTGGCGCCCTGCAGGACTGCCCCCGCTGGGTCCTTGACCACACCTTCGATCACTCCCTTTCCGGACTGACTAAATGCGTGCGTCGCCGTCAGAAAGCAAATCAACAGAACAGAACTCAACCAAACTTTGCGCATGGCTCTCCTTACCCTCGAGACAAAAGCTGGGGGTCTATACGGAGACTAGGCGGTGCATTCTTAATGCAGTCTTAAGGTTTATTCCGATTCACGAGGGATTCATCAACGATTGACCCCTTATTCGCAAATGGGAAAGATTCTGCCACTTGCGTCCTTCGGACCAGGATGGTTCAGAACCCGCCAAACCCTCGAGGCAGGCACCCGTTCGTTTCCGAACACTTCAATGTCACGGTGAACAATTTTAGGCATGTCTTGAATATTCAGCCACCCTCAACTCGTTGCTGTAGCTCAAATTAACCGACCGCTCATTTGGCTGCCAACGTGCTTTGCCACGAATGGACGGTCTCCGAGGAAGTTACATGCAGAAATCTCTTCTTGATCTCAAGTTTGCCCTGCGCCAGTTGCAGAAGTCGCTCGGCTTCACCATCACCGCAATCCTCATGCTTGCGTTCGGCATTGGCGCCACCACCGCGATTTTCTCCATAGTTGAAGGGGTTCTGCTGCGCTCACTGCCGTTCCCGGATTCCGACCACCTGATGGTGCTGTCCGATCACATCCAGGGCATTGACCTTGGCGGCGGCGGCGATGAAGCTGGCGTGACGGTACCAGACATCAAAGCCTACACGCGCGACACGCACGCATTTACCGCTTTGGGCGGATATCAGGGCGCGGCCTACGAACTTTCCGGCACCGGTGATCCTGCGCAAGTGAATTCATCGCGCCTTACCGCGGGCGTTTTCAGTGCGCTTGGCGTTGCTCCAGAACTCGGCCGCGTGTTTACGACAGAGGAAGACGAGCACGATCAGCAGGTGGTCGTCCTGAGCGATGCGACATGGCGCAACCGATTCCATGCCGATCCGAATGTCATCGGAACGAAGATTCTGCTTGATCGCAAACCGTACATCGTGATTGGCGTCATGCCCCGCGGATTTGAATTCCCGCTGATCCCCGGACAGTTGAATCGTTCCGAGCTTTGGGTGCCGATGAGTTTCACACCCGATGAGCTTGCTGCACCGTCCGCGGCCAACTGGAGCTATCAGATGATCGGGCGTCTCAAGCCCGGCATCTCGCCCGCGCAGGCGCAGAGCGACGCTGACCGCGTTGCCCAGGAAATCATGCGCGGATATCCGGCAATGATGGCCAATCTCCACATCAACGCCCTCGTGCGCCCGCTGCAGAATGACACCGTGCAGCAATCGCGCTCTTTGCTGCGCACGCTTTTCCTCGCTGTGGCCATCGTGCTGCTTATCGCCTGTTTCAATCTCGCCGGCCTCATGCTCGTGCGTGCCATTCGCCGTCAGCGCGAAGTTGCGGTTCGTCTCGCGCTGGGTGCGCGTGCGTCGGCGCTGGTCCGCCAGGCTGTACTTGAGAGTCTGCTACTCAGCGTCGGTGGTGGAGTATTCGGACTGATCCTCGCCGCATTCGCACTTCGCGTGGGGAAGAGCATGCTTCCCGAAAGCCTCCCGCGGGTTAACGAGATTTCCCTTAGCTGGCAGGTGATCGTCTTCGCACTTGGACTGGCAGTCGTCACCGGGGTTGTCTGTGCGCTGGCACCGGCATTCGCTGCGATCCGCACAAACGTCAACAGCAATCTGAAGGAGGGCGGCCGCACGGGAAGCGCCGGTGGTGGCCACGCACGCTTGCGCTCCACACTCGTGGTGGCCGAAATCGCCATCGCGCTCGTTCTCCTTACTGCTTCTGGCTTGTTGTTGCGCAGCTTTAACAATATGCGCGCTGTTGATCTCGGTTTCACTCCACAGCACGTGACCACCGCTGAGTATTCGCTGCCCAAGCTGCAGTACTCCAAACAGTCGCAGATCGACACCTTCAATCGCGAACTCCTGCTAAAGCTCAGTCAGCTTCCCGGCGTTCAGTCCGCCGGCCTCACCAGCATGCTCCCCTCACAAGGCGTGCATAACAACCAGACGTTCGTCGTCGATGGATACGTGCCGCCGCCCGGTGCAAATATGAACCTCGCGACGGTTACCCGGGTCGTCGGCAACTTCTTTCCGGCCATGGGCATTCGTCTTGAACGGGGGCGCTACTTCAGTGAGTCTGATCACGCGGGCACACAACTCGTCCTGATCGTCAACCAAAGATTTGCGAAGCATTACTGGCCCAACCAGGACCCAATTGGAAAACGCATCCGCATTGGCACACAGCAGATGCAGACGCCCTGGCTCACGGTAGTGGGCGAAGTTTCCGACACGCAACTTCTCTCGCCGGATAATCCGGCGACCGAACAATATTACGTGCCGGTCGATCAGGCGCGAGAAGAAATGGGCGCGCTCGCTCAGCCGGGAGATCTCGAAGGCACCGACGGCTACATCGCGCTGCGATCCGCCGAACCGCCCGAACAAATGGAGAATGCTCTTCGCTCGACGGTGCGTTCCATCGATCCTCTGCTTCCCCTCACGGAGGTGCAGACCATGGATCAGGTGGTATCCGAGTCCGAGGCATCGCGCCGCTTTAACACCGTGCTGATATCGAGCTTCGCCTTTGCCGCCGTGCTCCTGGCCGTCCTCGGCATCTACAGCGTAATCGCCTTCTCCGTCGCCTCGCGCGTGCAGGAGATGGCGATTCGCATGACGCTGGGCTCGCAGCGCTCGGCGATCGTCCGCCTTGTCATCGAGTCCGGCGCCAAACTCGCGGCCATCGGATGCGCGATTGGATTGGCAGGCGCCGCCGCTGCTTCGGGACTGCTGCGATCGATGCTGTTTGGCGTCGGCCCGTTTGACCCGCTGGTGATGACCTTCGCAGCCATCGGCGTATTGCTCCTCGCAGTTGCGGCCTCTACGTTACCGGCTTTGCGCGCAGCCTCCATCGACCCAATGCAAGCGCTCCGCGGCGAGTAGCAATCAAAGTACCAATTCAAAACTGGGTGCCCCATCCATGACGCAGTTCTTTCGCGGCATGGGTGGGATACCACGAAACCCAATCTTAACTCTTTCTGCGTCAGGGCTAGCCGAACAGATGACTGCGCTCGACACCAGAATCTGCTCGTCTGACCGCAAGTTGACCTCTCTTGCCAACTCACTGCCCAGCCTCGAAGCGCCGAAAGAAACTCGTTTCCAGATAATGCGGCCTGCCCGCATCATTCGCCACAGCTCTCGCAAGGTCGGCGAAGAACGCATTGAACTGCGCCGCAGCCGCGAGATCCACCGGCTGATTCAGATCGTCGTCCGTCGAGTGATACCGCTCCGCCAGCCATGCGCGCCACGCCTTGTACTCCGGCGATCCGGCGGTCCAGCCAAACTTCATCGCCAGCGCCGGCACTCCCGCCTGCACAAAGCTGTACTGATCCGTGCGCACAAAGGAGTTGCGATCGGGCTCAGGATCGCCGGCGATCTCGATGTGATGAGCCGCGCCGACCGTCCGCGCTGCATCGCCCAGCGTGGATTGCTCCAGTCCCTGCACATGCAACTTTTTCAACGCAAAGATCGGCATGAACATATCGAGATTGAGATCGGTAATGATGCTGTCCGACGGAACCGTGGGATGACCGGCAAAGTAGCGCGAACCCAGCAGCCCCTTCTCCTCTGCTGTGAACACCAGGAACAAAACGGATCGCTTCGGCCGCTCTCCGTGACTTAATGCGCGGGCCGTCTCCAGCACGGTCGCGACACCCGAAGCATCGTCCATCGCTCCTGCATAAGTCGTCTTGCCATGGATCGGCGCGCCTACGCCAAGATGATCAAGATGTGCCGAAACGATGACATATTGCGATTTGAGCCTAGGGTCAGCGCCTTCAAGTACCGCCGCGATATTCGGCGACTCGACGTGCGTATTCTCGGTCACCACCGACGCGCGTACGCTCTTCGTCAGAGCAAAGCGCGGCAGCGCTTTCTGCGCATCGGCCAGCGCCAGGATGTCCGCAAAGTTGTGACCGCTACCTTCGAAGAGCTTCTCGGCCTGTGCCGGATTGAAAGTAGCCATAAACAACTCGCCATGATCGTCTGTCAGCGCCGGATGCCGCTCGCCAATAGCATCGTCCCCCTCCATCGCCGCCAGCCGCATGCCCGGCTGTGTTGAACTCGATGCGATGCGTTGCCATCCGAAATCCATCGACTTGGGCGTCGGAATCGAGATCAGCCCCACGGCCCCCGCCGCACGGATCGCGCGAATCATCGGTGCAGTGCGCGCGTAAGACTTCAGCGGTCCAGGCAAATCGGCAGGACCACCGTTGACGACCACTACGATCTTCCCCTTCAATGCAGCTTTCGGCAGTTCCTTCGAGTCGAAGTCGTCATAGCCGGATTCGGGCAGATTTAGCCCGTATCCGATAAATACCAGCGGCGCATCGATGCTCGCCGGCTCCTGCAAGCGCGTGCCAAGGATGGCATCATCGCCGATCACCAGCGGCACATCCTTTCCATTCGCCACGAGGGCCAGCGACGATTTTTCCGCGATCACGCGTTCTACATCGAAGTGCACCGGCTGATACCAGGTTCCGTTCACGCCCGCAGGCTTTAGTCCCCACTGCTTGAATTCATCGACCACGTAGGCTGCGGCTTTCAGAAATTCCGGACTGCCGGTGAGACGGCCTTTCATCGAGGGATCAGCTAGCACCCGCACGTGCCCCCACCACTGCTCGCCGCGTGCCTGATCGCTCGTTGCGTTCGGATTATCGCCTGCCTGCGCCAACGCGCCGACACAGATGAATGCCAGCACAAGCCACACTGCTCCTGCCTTGTGGAACCGGATTCTCATTCGTGGACCTCATCGTTGTTCGAATCAGCGGAGAGCGGCCCGCATTACATTGGGGAAGATGGGCGCTCAACTGCTCCTCAGAAAGGTAGCCGATGGTTGACGCCCGACACAACGAAAGAATTGCAAATGTCCGTGACAACGGTGGATGCCCCAGAGCCTGCCCTGAGCAAGTCGAAGGGTCTCGATTCTGAGACCTGGGGAAAACAGATTAGATAGAGGAGGGCACGTCCTATTCCGCCCGCAATGCGCGTACCGGATTAATTTTCGCTGCGCGCCGCGCCGGTACCAGGCTTGCCACCAGCGCGCAAAGAGCCAGGGCTGCCACCGATCCACCCAGCGCCACCGGATCCCATCCCTTCACCTCATAGAGTTGCGAAGCGATCAGCCGTGCGCAACCGATCGACACCGGTATTCCGATAGCCAGTCCGATCAGTATCTGCTTGAAGGCGCCGCGCAGAACCATCGCCACCACTTGGGCGCGATCCGCGCCAAGGGCGATCCGTATCCCAATCTCGCCGGTTCGACGCTCGACTCCATAAGCCGTTACGCCGTACAAGCCGACGGCGGCCAGCACCAATGCCAGAATGCCAAACAGCCCTGTCAATTGCGACACCGTGCGTGCCTGGTCCATGCGGTCTGCGACCTGCTCCTGCATGGTTCGAATACTGACGAGTGTCAGGTTCGAATCGACTTCAGCAAACGCGCGCCGCACCTGCGGCTCCAACCCCTGCATGCTTCCGCGCAGATCAAGCACTACGCCTTCGATCAGGTGCGAGCGGTCTTCCACCATCTGTGCCATGCCGGTGGCGTAGTGCGCACGCTGGGCCAGAGGAACAAAGAAAAGCGGCATCCGCCAGTGCCCGCTCGGATCGGTGTAGTTGGCCGTGCGTACCACTCCGACGATCTCGTATGTCCCGCTGTACTGCACTTCGTTCATGCCAAAGTGCGCACCAATCGGCTCTTCGTTAGGCTTGAAAAACTTCTTTACGAAGGCTTCGTCCACCACGGCCACTCCGGGGGTCGAACCCGAGTCACGCTCCGAAATGCTTCGTCCGCGCAGAATGTGCTGACCCATCATCTCGAGATAGCCGGGACTGACCCGATCCCACGAAGAAACATTATCCGCATTCACGTCGATCATCGCCTGCCCCTGCCGGGCAATCATGGCGTCCCAGTTATTGGTGAAGGGCGTATACATGGCCAGCGCTGCGCCCTGGACGCCGGGAATCCGTCGCAACCGCTCCTGCAGTGCGCGATATGTCGCGTCCAACTTCTCGGGTGAATAGGCTGAGAATGGTGCATTGACGCGCAAACTAACGCGATGATCGGTCTCAAAGCCGAAATTCTGGTGCTCCATCTTCATCAGGCTCCGCGTTAGCAACCCGGCACCGGTTAGCAGCACTACCGACAGCGCAGCCTGGACAACGACGAGCGTCTTCTGCGGCAATGCCCTGCTGTCGCGTGTGCTTCGTCCCGCGCCATGCAGAACTGCGGCCGGATTGGTCCGCGATGCAAACCACGCCGGAGCCGCGCCAAACAACAAACCCGTGACAAGTGACATGGCCAGCGAAAATCCCAGCACTGCCAGCGAAGGTTTGGCATCAATGGGCACAAATTGGGCTGAATGAAACGCAAGAGCGACGACGATCTTGACCCCCGCGAAGGCGACCACGATGCCGGCTGCGCCTCCCAGCACTGCAAGCACTACACTCTCTGTCAGGGACTGCTGAACCAGCCGCACTTTCGACGCGCCCACGGCCATGCGCACCGCAGCTTGCGTTCCGCGCGCCGATCCACGAGCCAGCAGAAGGTTTGCCAGATTCGCGCAGGCAATCAGCAACACCAGACCGCAGACGGCCATCAACATTCGCAGGCTGCTTTCGTAGCCGGCCTTCATCTCGGCAATCCCCCCGCCTGCCGGGATGACCTTAATGGTTTCGCCCGGCAATGCGGCTTTAAGCTGGTCGAGGTATTGTGGATACTCCGCGCCAAGGTCGGAGAGAAGCCACGCACGCATGATCGCCGTGAATCTAGCGGGCATGCCCGTTGTCGCGGCGCCGGGACGCAGCTTGCCGATGATCCGAAGCCATGCCAGCGGCGTTTTCAGCACGGTGCTTCCGCCAGCGAGCGCGGGCTCGTGCTGCAGCGGCACAAACAGTTCCGGAGGATCGCTGCGAAGTGTTTCGCCGTAGAAGCCCGGTGGGGTAATGCCGACGATCGTGAAAGGATGGCCGTCAAGCAGGAAAGTCGAGCCCACGATCTTCGGGTCTGATCCGTATTCCTGCTCCCAGACGCGGTGGGTGAGCATCGCCGCAGGCGCGGCAGCGGCTTGATCGTCAGCCTGGGTCAGGTTGCGACCAACAAACGCCTTGAGACCGAGAGTCGCAAAATAATTGCCGGAAACATATTCGCTGCGCAAAGGCTTTGCTGGATCGTTGCTTTCGGCGCGGCGCACACTGAATTCTGAATGCCATGCCTCGAACGCTGCCGTCTGTTCAAACTCGGGCGCATCCGCGGCAATGCGCTGGTAGAGCGTGTAGGGAAAGAGTCCCCATTCCTTCTGGGGCCCGATCTGACCGCAACAGTTCATTCCCGAGCCCACGCGATAGAGGCGCGATGGATCTGCCACCGGAAGCGATTTCAGCATCACACTGTCAATCAGCGAAAAAATTGCCGTGGTCGCTCCAATTCCGAGTGCCAGGGTCAGCATCGCAGTCAGTGTGAACACAGGCGACAGACGCATCTGCCGCAACGCATAGAGAACATCCTGACGCAACGTACGCATCGCAAGCCTCTCGCGACCTCTCTACGCGGGGAATTGCAATGAATATACGCTTACGGAACCGAGAAAGTTCTCCCTCCTGAGATGATCCGGATTGTCACAGTTTCAATCACTCACCATGCTTCCTGCGAACACCATCAACCAGGCGTTTTCATCCGATCAATTATGGATTGTGAAACCCTGACAGAAACGCCTCCTGGGATACTCAAGGCCCAATGTTCGCAATCAGGCTGGTTCCTTGCTCTCGCTGGGGGTGGCCGGGATCCCTCCGCATCGCGACCGCCAGCTCTGCCGGAACCGCTCGCGCTCCTCTGGCGACATCTTCTCCCACTGCTCAGCCCAGCGCCGCCTGCGCTGTCCACCGCCACGCGGCGCGCCGTTGCGAAATCCTCCAAACAGAATCCTGCAAAGTACCAGCAACCCCAGGGCTTGCCAGAAGCCAATCGCGTGCCAGCCAAAAAGCGGCGGCAGAAGCCAGTTCCACAACTGCATCACGATTTCGCCGAATACCCAGCAGCAAAGCACAATAACCGGGGGTATCAGCAAAAACATCCACCATTTCTTTTTCATCGCATGTTCCTCATTTCTCTTGAAACTCGTCATGGATCCGTTGCAATCGCTCGCGCAGGTGCAGCACCGCGTAATGCTTGCGCGATAGCAGCGTATTCACGCTTACACCGCTCTCGACTGACAACTCCTTGAAGCTTCGCCCTTCCAATTCGTGAGCCAGAAAAACCTCGCGCTGCTCCGTGGGCAACTCGCCAAGCGCCACGTTGAGTTCATCCAACAGCACGCCGCGCAGGTAGAGCGCATCCGGGCCCGCATCCGGCGAAGGCAGCATGTCGCCGATGTCCAGCATTTCGCCATCCTCGTCTTCCAGAATCTCGTCGCTGAACGCACCCGGCCGCTTCTTGCGAAAGAAGTCAGTGATGCGATTGCGCGCCACGCGGAAGAGCCAGCCGGTTACAAAATCGATAGGTGTCAGCAGGCGGTAGGCTTCAACCAGTTCAAAGAACACGTCTTGCAGCAGGTCATCTGCATCGGCGTCATTCGAGACGCGGCGGCGAATGAAGCTGCGCAGCCGGGGCCGTTCTTCGGCAACGACTTCCGCGATTTGTCGGTCTTGCTCGATCATCGCGATCATGCTCGACGGCCCACTCATCTACTCAACCAGACGAATGAGAACTGAAAATATTGTAGTGACGGGCGCTAAAGACGATTAAGCCAGTGGTTGAGGGATTACGGCATGTTGGCTGACCCCGCAGAACGACACATTCACCCTCAATGCTGCAACCTTTCGGCCATTACCTCATGCTAAAGGGTGATGGCCAGCGTCTATTCGGAAGAACATTCTTGTCCTGTTCCACGCTGAATCCGAAGAAAGTGAGAAGAATCATGTTCGGTTTGGTGATGGTGTTGGTCCTCGTGCTTATAACGGTCGCCCCGCCGTTTGCAGTTATGGCCAGGGCAAAGGCGAAGTCGCGCCGCAGGTAGGTTTGCGCTCCAAGGTTTCACTTTGGGGATCGGACGCAGTGATCGAATCGATCAGCGGAGAGGTCGCGAACAACTGGAGGTGTCTCGTGAAAAGGTCCACGAAAGCCGGAATTGCCAGCGCTGTTCTATTTGCCAGCATCTTCGTGCCGCCCTATCGCGAGTGGCGCGCGCCCATCAGCTTCGCCTGCGCCATGTTGTCCTGCGTTCTGGGCGCACTGGCGGCCACCAGTGGACGGAAATGGTGGCTCGTCATTCCCGCGTCCATCGTCGCCGGATTCGCGCTGGATCTCTACCTGGTCATCTACGCGCTCTAGCGCATGCGACTCTCTCGAAACGCCAGGCAACCTCGCAGCAGTCGGTAATTCCGAACTACGTCTTGTGAACTAAGAACTCCGCGCCTTCAGCCCCAGTTCGCGCATGGCGATTTGCAGATCGGCCCATGCTTCCTTTTTCTGACGAGGATCGCGGAGCAGGAATGCCGGGTGGTAAGTCACAATCAGCTTGCTGCCGCGGAAAGAATGGATCCGCCCGCGAAGCCCTGCCAGGGGCTGGCGCTGGCCCAGAAGATACGTTGCTGCGGTAGCTCCCAGGGCAACGATGACCTCGGGCCGTACCACGTCAATCTGTCGAAACAGGAACGGGGAGCAGGTGTTGGCTTCATCGGGCTCAGGCGTGCGGTTCTGGGGCGGACGGCATTTGACCACGTTTGCGATGTAGACTTCCTCGCGCTTCAGCCCCATTGCCGCAATCATGTTGTTGAGTAACTGCCCGGCGCGGCCTACGAAGGGCAGCCCCTGAGCATCTTCATCTGCACCCGGTCCCTCACCTACAAACATCAGGCGCGCGTTTGCGTCGCCGTCGGCAAAGACGATCTTGTTGCGGCCTTTGTGCAGCGCGCATCGGGTGCAATCACCAATCTCTTCGCGGATGAGTTGAAGTGCGGATGAACGGTCTACGCGTGAGACCTCCGGTGCAATCGGTGGCATGGCTTGCATGGGCTTGCGGGGTGGAATGGGCGTTCTCTCCTGTTGAGAATTGAGGGTGTCGGTTTCCGGTGCAGCGATGATCGATTGCGACGGATCCACAACCCGGCGATAGAAATCGGTAAGACCGAGCTCGCGGTAAAATCGCAGGCGCGCTTCCAGCGCATCGCGGGTTGCGGGGTCGAGCGAAGGCAAAGCGGCTACTCCACGATGATCTGGCGGCGGGTGGTGGACGGCGCAACGGACTCGCTGAGAACTCTTTCCTGCGGCGGTGTCCCCTCGTCGACCTCAAACACCAGAGGGCGCGGACGGCGCAGCGCAACAATCTCATCGAGAATGCGGTCAGCGAGCTTGCGTTTGGGCATCTCGGGCATTTCGATTGAAGTGGATGACGTCAGAAATGTTGCGGCGTTGCGATCGGCATCGATGCCCACTCCTTCGCGCGAGACATCGTTGACGACCATGGCGTCAGCGCCCTTGCGCAGCAATTTGGCACGGCCGTTCTCCATCGAGTTTTGGGTTTCCGCGGCGAATCCGACGATCAGCTGGCCTGGCCGACGCTGTTTGGTTACCTCGGCCAGAATGTCTTCGGTTGGCGCAAGTTCAAGCGTCATAGGACCGGAGCGCTTCAGCTTCTGCTCGGAGACGTCCACCGGGCGATAATCCGCAACAGCAGCGGACTTGATAATCAGGGTGGCTTCGCCCATGCGCCCCAGCACCGCCGTGCGCATTTCTTCCGCAGTGGTGACACGAACCACTTGGCATCGTGCCGGCGGATGCAGCGCGGTCGGCCCGCTCACCAGGATCACTTTCGCCCCTCGGCTCTGTGCAGCATCCGCCAGCGCGTAACCCATCTTTCCGCTCGAGCGGTTGCCAATATAGCGAACCGGATCGAGTGCCTCGCGCGTGCCGCCGGCAGTGACCAGGACAGTTTCGCCTGCAAGGTCGTTGCGGCGGCCCATGGACTGGAAGACAATGTCGGCAATCGCTTCAGGCTCAGCCATGCGGCCCGCTCCGATCATGCCGCAGGCCAGGTCGCCGCTGCCAGGATCGATGACTCGCACGCCGCGCTGGCGAAGGACGTCGATATTGGCCTGCACCGCAGGATGCTGCCACATGTTCACGTTCATCGCCGGAGCAACGAGAACAGGCGCGGGCGTGGCGAGATACATTGTCGTCAGAAAGTCGTTGGCGATCCCGTGCCCAAACTTGGCCAGAATATCGGCGGTAGCGGGCGCAACCACCAGTGCTTCTGTCCACTGCGCCTCGCCGATGTGCTCGATCGAGGATTCGTAGGTCGCTTCGTTTCCTTCGGACTCATCCCAGAGAGTGCTAATGACCTTGTGGCCGGTGAGAGCTGCAAAGGTAAGCGGCTGCACGAAGCGCGTTGCCGCCTCGGTCATCACAACGTGCACTTCCATGCCACGCCGCTGTAGCGCGCGCACCAGTTCCGCTGCTTTGTATGCCGCAATGCCGCCGGAAACCCCGACCGTTACCCGCATATCTACGATTGTAGTCCGATTCCTTTTGGCACGGTCCCACGTGCCCTCGTGCACCCATAAGACACACCATCGCTGAGAGATGCCCGTAATGCGCGAACCCTCTGCCCAACCGAACGAATGGCTCGGGGACTAAAGGATCGGAATCCCGTTCTCCGCAACCAACGGCTTTACAACAGGCTGTTCCTTCTTGACGTAAGAGATCTTGCCGGCGTCGATTTCATCCTGGGCAATGCGGCATGCCTTCGTCGAGCGGCTGGGAACAAGTGCTGCCGAGCCACTCTGGATCTGACGTGCGCGACGGGCTGCCACGAGTACCTTGCGGTAATTTGAATCGAAGCTGGTTTCAATCGTCATCGAGATCCTCTCCAAAGGGAAGTTGTTGCTGGCCAGAGCCACCTTCGATGCCGAAGGCTTCCAGCACAGGTTTGAGCCGTTCCCGCGAGTTCGAGAGCCTGCAGCCCGCGGCAACCTCCAACACCCTGCTCGCACGGTAAGCGATCGGCTCGGCGTTACGATAGTATCGCTCGCTCAGCACAATGGCTTCAAGTTGCGCTACCGCCCGGTCAAGGATGTCGTTGATGAGAATATAGCTGTAATTGCGATAATTCTCAATTTCCTTCCTGGCTTCGTTCAACCGGCGGTGGAGTTCCTCCTCATTTACGTTGCCCTCAGCGCGCATCCGGTTCCGAAGTCGTGTGCGCAATACCTTCGGCGTCGGCGGCAACACAAACATGCTGACTGCCTCAGGCAATGAAGCGCGAACCTGTGCAGCGCCCTGCACATCGATGTCGAGCAGAAGGTCGTGCCCGAGCCGCCGCGCATCATCGAGCGACTGGCGTGCGGTGCCATAGTAGTGATCCCCAAAGACCTGGGCATATTCGAGAAACTTCCGTTCCGAAATCATGCGCTCAAACTCTTCTTTTGTGGTGAAGTTGTATTCGCGCCCGTTCTCCTCCGATCCGCGCGGGGGACGAGTCGTCCAGGAAATCGAAAAATCCACGCCGCTGACCTGCTTGCGGAGTTCGCTCACGAGTGTGCTCTTGCCTGAACCCGATGGCGCCGAAATGATAAAGAGAATTCCTGCCACGTGCCTTAGTCCCTTTCGTACATCGATCCACTTGTACTTTGGTTACAGCTATTCGGCGTTCTGAACCTGTTCGCGGGCCTTTTCGATATCGGCCTTCATGGCCAGCCCAAGTTCGGTAATGCGCGTTCCCTTGCCGCCGACGCCGCCCGTCTTCGAGAGCAGCGTATTGGCCTCGCGATTCATCTCCTGCAGCAAAAAGTCCAGCTTCTTGCCCACTTCGCCTCCTCCGGTCAGCAGTTCGCGAAAGTGGCCAATATGGGTAACCATGCGCTCCAATTCCTCCGAGATATCGCTGTGGTCCACCAGCACCGCCACCTCCTCAAGCAGCCGCTGCCGGTTGAACTCATTTCCTGTCGCCGCGGTCAGCCGCTGCGTCAGGCGTTCCTGGTAGCGCTGTTCCACCTCGGGGCGCAACGCGGCTACTCCGTCTACGGATTCGGCAAGACGAGCCAGACAAGCACGTAGAATCCCCTCAAGCGATTCTCCCTCGCGCGCCCGCATCACCCTCAACTCCCCAAGCAGCGGTCCGATCTCGCGCACGACGCTCTCGGTTAGCGCTGCAACATCCTCTTCAGAGTTATTGCGGCTCTCGGATTGCAGGGCCCCCGGCATGCGCAGGGCCACGTTTAAATCGGGCTCGCCCTTGATTCGGAATTCCTTCGATGCCTGCTTGTATGCGTCGATATATCCGGCAACCATCTCGCGGTTATAGCCCGCCTTCTGCTGCACCACGCGATCTACAGAGAGGGCCAGTTCCACGTGTCCGCGGACCAGACTTTCCTTGAGCACGCGGCGCAGTTCCATCTCCAGCGCGTCAAACCCCGCGGGCAGCCGCAGCTGAATATCGAGAAAACGATGATTCACGCTCTTTAGGCTCAGTGTGTAGGCAAGTTGATCGTGTACGCGCACCTGGGTGCGGGCAAATCCGGTCATCGAGTAAATAGGCATCCTTACTTTTCCTCTGCCTCGGCCCAGAGCATCGGCTGCAAAAGCCGATCGAGGGTCCGTGGTTCCGCATCCAGTGAATCTTCCTGCTCCGGAACATCCATGAATTGCAGTTGATAAAGCCGTTGATACGTCGGTGAAGTCGTCAATAGCTCTTCATGCGGGCCGATCGCGGTGATGCGGCCGCGCTCCAGCACCGCGATGCGATTAGCTCGGCGGATGGTTCCAAGTCGATGTGCGATCACCAACACGGTACGGTTCTGCATCAGGTTCGATAAGGCGACCTGCACCAGGGATTCGCTTTCCGCATCGAGCGCCGAGGTTGCCTCGTCGAGTATCAGAATCGGAGCGTTCTTCAGGATGGCGCGCGCAATGGCCAACCGCTGTTTTTCTCCGCCCGAGAGCCGGAAGCCCTTCTCGCCAATCACAGTTGCGTAGCCCTGGGGCATGCGCATGATGAAATCGTGCGCCAAGGCATTACGCGCGGCCTGTTCCACCAATTCGTTTTTGGCATCGGGCTGCCCGTAAGCGATATTGTTGCGCACCGTGTCATTAAAGAGAATTGTCTCCTGCGAGACCTGCGCTACTTGTCGTCGCAGCGAACTCAATGTCATCTCGCGAATGTCCAGTCCATCAATGGCGATGCGGCCTGATGTCACATCGAAGAATCGTGGAATCAGATTGACGAGCGTGGACTTCCCTGCGCCACTGGGGCCTACCAGCGCCAACAGTTCACCAGAGCGAACATCGAGATCGACGTTATGCAGAATTTGCTCCTCGCCCTTCTCGGTGGAGTAGGAGAAGCCAACGTTTTCCAACCGGATCGAGTTCGAAAACTGCGGCATGGCCCGCGCGTGCGGTCGCTCCTTCACATCGTCCTTGGTATCGAAGAAACCGAAGATCGAAGCGGAAGCGCCCATTGCCTGTTGAAAGCTATTGTAGAAATATGCAAATTTGCGCACCGGATCGTAAAGCTTGAAGAGCAAAAAGATGAACGCTCCGAAGAGCCCCATGGTCATGCGGCCATGCTGAATCTCGTTGCGGCCGATGAGAAGAAAAAGCGCGATGGCGATCGCCCCAATGGTGTCCATTAATGGCGAACTGATCGACTGAATACGCACGTTGCGCAGATTGGCGCGGAACAGCCGCTTGGCGGCGCGTTTGAAGCGGAGGATCTCCCATATCTCGGTGTTGAACGCCTTGACGATGCGATTGCCGGTGACGGTCTCATGGAGGATATTCTGGATTTCGGCGAGCTTGTCCTGCCCCGTGCGCGTGCGGGTGCGAACCTCGCGGCCGATCTTGCGCGCCGAGGTGATAACCACAGGAATGAACAGCACAAGGGCCCAACTGAGATGGCCGCCAAGGCGAATGACAAAGATCAGGCCCGCCAAAAACGTGAAGAACTGCTGCAGGAATTCGCCGATAACAGAACTGAGCGCCAGCTGCACGCGATCCACGTCGTTTATCAGCGTGGAGAGAATAGTCCCCGTAGCGTGCTTGTGGAAGAAGCTTGAGGAACGGCGGAGAGTGGCCTCATACAGGTGATTGCGCAGGTCGGTGATCATCCCGAAGCCGGCATAGTTCACCAGGTAGGTTCCGAGATAATCGCAGATACCCTTCGCGAGGGTCGCAGCAATGATTGACGTCGCAACCACGGTCCACGCATTGTGCATGTGCAGAAAGTGCGGGACAAACGCCCTCAGATCGAAATGCCATCGGCTGCTGGGCAGGCCTAGAACAATGGGCCCCTCCGGAGCGTCAGGCCGAAGCACCTGGTCGAAGACAGGCTGTAGAAGCAGGACGCGGAAAGTGTCCAGAATGCCGACAGCGGCCAGCAGAATGACGCCGACCGCCCATTGCAGCGAATAGGGTAGCCCGTAGCGAACTAAGCGAAAGAAACTGCTCATCCGGCCGGTTCCGCCCGCTGGCTCAGAAGCAGCCGATTACCCCGGTGCCGCCAGCGATGTTCAGGATGGGTACCCATCTCAACATTGTATCCGGGGCGCCACAGTGTCGGTTTCACGGGTCTCAGCGCCCGGATCAGTAAGCGTGCAGCTCTTGGATAGCCTTGAGAACCGTCTCTGGCTGGGGCAGAATCGCGTCCTCAAGAACCGGCTGATAGGCCACAAATGTGTCCATCGCTCCGATACGCTTGACCGGGGCGTCCAGATCGTCAAAGAGTTCATCGGCAATGCGGGCGGCTATCTCGGCGCCGTATCCCCAACTCAGCATGTCCTCGTGCGCCACGATCACGCGGCTCGTCTTGCGCACCGATGTCGCGATCGCATCCCAGTCATACGGGCTCAATGTGCGCAGGTCGATCACCTCGACCTCGATTCCCTTTTCACGGCTCGCCGTCTGTGCCGCTTGCAGGGCGCGAGGAACCAGCGCCCCATACGTGATCAACGTCATGTGTTTCCCAGGCCGAACGATCTTGGCCTTGCCGAATGGAATGGCAAACTCCGGCCCGGGATAAGGAGCGCGCCCATACGACTCGCGATAAAGCCTCTTGTGCTCGAGGAAAAGTACCGGGTCGTCGCAGCGAATGGCGGTGCGCAGTAGCCCGTTCGCATCGAGCGCGTTCGACGGGAATACCACGCGCAATCCCGGAATATGCGTGAAGAAGCTCTCGCCCGACTGCGAGTGGTAGATGGCTCCGCCTGTCAGGTATCCACCGATGGGCACGCGAATGACTGCCGGCGCAGCCCACGCCCCGTTGGATCGCCAGCGCATCAGCGCAAGCTCATTGTGAATCTGGTGGACGGCCGGCCAGATGTAGTCGAAGAACTGAATCTCGACAACCGGCTTCATGCCGCGCGCCGCATATCCCACGGCACGCCCCACAATATTCGCCTCGGCTAACGGTGAATTGAAAACCCGCTCTGAGCCAAATGCAGTCTGCAGGCCCGACGTCAATTTGAAGACGCCGCCCTTGCCCTTCACTTCGCTGAGCGCTTCTTCACGGCTGGCGTCAGCTACATCTTCGCCGTAAACAATGATGCGCGGATCGCGGCTCATCTCGTCGTGCAGACAGGAGTTGATGAGGTCGGCCATCGTACGCGGTGCACTGCCTTTGGCGCTCGCGGATTTTCCGGGTCCCGCGCCCGCTGCCTGAACCGTCTCCGTCGCAAACTCTGCGCGCGTCGGATCCATATCCTCCGAATACACATGGCGCGGAATGCTCGCAATCTCCGGCAGAGGAGCTTCTAAAGCCCGCTCGGCCGCTTCTTCAGCTTCGTGCTCTGCTTCTTTTTCCAGTGCGTTGATCTGCTCGTCGGTCAGAATGCCCTCGCGCAACAGGCGCATCTGCATCTTCGCAATCGGGTCCCGCATGGCGTCAGCTTCACGCTCTGCAGCAGACCGGTAGAGCTTGTCATCATCCGACTGCGAATGCGAATAGATGCGAATCGTGTGCCCGTGAACGAAAGCCGGTCCATGCCCTGCCCTGCAGTACTCCGCCGCGGCCTGGAATGCCCGCAGGCTCGCCTCGGCGTCGGTGCCGTCAATCTCGGCAAAATGGAAATTCGGAAAATTGGCCACAAGGCGCGAAATGTTGCCGCCCGGCGTATTCACCTCGACCGGAACGCTGATCGCGTAGCCGTTATCTTCAACCATAAAGATGACAGGCAGCTTGCGATTCGAAGCCGTGTTCAGCGCCTCCCAGAACTCACCCTGCGACGTCGAGCCCTCACCGATGCACGCCAGCACCACTTCGTCTCCATGAAATTTGACATCGCGAAAAGCGCGATAGTCGCCCTCGACCCTGGCAGCGGCTTCCGGATGGCGGGTAAAATAGCGCCCGGCTTCGGCGCATCCTACGGCATGCAGAATCTGCGTCGCCGTCGAGGAGGACGTACTCACGATGTTCAGGGGTTCGCTGCTCCAATGGGTCGGCATCTGCCGCCCGCCGCTGGCTGGATCCGTGCCCGCTCCCACCGCCTGCAGGAACATATCCGTCGGGGTGACGCCCAACGCCAGGCATAAGGCCCGGTCGCGATAGTAAGGGAAGAACCAATCGTAACCCGGCTTGAGGGCCAGCGCAGCTCCCACCTGCAGAGCCTCATGGCCGGCAGCAGAGATCTGGAAGAACGTCTTCTGCTGCTTCTTGAGAAAGATCTCGCGGTCGTCGATCCGGCGCGACAGGTACATGAGCCGATAAATCTGGATCATTTCCTGTGAGCTCAGGCGGCCCGGGGCATCAGCCGTTGTCGGCGCATGAGCGCTGGAAACCGCAAGTCCCATGTATCTCACTCCAAGGTTCAGGTTCTTTCGAGCTTTTCGAGTGTATATAGTTCTACAGAAAAATTGTAGCAACCCTCACGGGCGCCCCGGACCACTGCTTGGAACCGGCAACGGATGAACCGCTGGACCGCCTCCAAATGATTGAGCCATCTTGGTTTTCACGTTGTGCGCCAGCTTTTCGATCTCCGCTACCTTATGCAACTCCTGAGGCGTCAGTTCGTCCGAGGAGTTAGATGCGATTTCCGCGTCGAGCTGACGCGCCAGTTTCAGCAGTTTGTCCGAGTCAGACACCAGGGACTTGTGGCGTTCAACATTAAGTGCGCGTAGGCGCTGTTGGCCCCAGAGGGGATTCATTTCGATCGCCCCATCCACGTCGTTCTGTGGGCGGGTGCCGGGAAGGCTCCCAAGCGGGCCACCACCTTGTGGCCCGAATTGCGCGCAACCCGGCAGCGCCACAATAATAACCACCGCAGCAACCACCACCATTGCCAAGTTGCGTCCCGCCCTGACCATCATCTCTTCGGCCCCCCAGGACCTCAATCCGCGCTTACGGTCAGCTTCATCTTCTCTTTCACATCGTTGGCCAGTATCTCGATCACTTCCGCCTCCCGCATCATTGTCGGGGTCAGCGTGCCATTGCCGAGGCTGTCCGTCTTGGCTTTCAGATCGCGCGCCAAGGTCAACAATTTGTTGGTTTCATCGTCGATCACGCGCTTGCGCTCCGCATTAGCCGCATCCAGATTCCGCCGTTTTGCATTCCTCTGCTCCAGTTCATTCAATTCGTGGGAATCGAGCGTGCGGTTGGGGATCACGATCGGACGCGGTTGAATCGGCGCCGCCCCCTGCTGTTGCATGCCCGCAAATCCCCGAAACGAAGTCAAAGCCAGTACGACTGCAACGAGCATTCCCTTCCAGCTTCGAAGTGCACGCCCGGCGAAGCTGTCGCTGCGTTTCGATCGGTCTTGATGGCACAGCTGGATCTGCACGTTGACCTTGCTTTCCTCTTCCTGGAAGCGCCGCTTTTGCAACCGTTCCAACCTTTATCAATCACTCGATCCCGCCGCATGGACTAGCAATCGCCGCAAAAGCCGCCTCAACCTGGCCCCGAACTCTGCTTAATCTTCTCCTTGACACTCTTTGCCAGCTTTTCAATCGCATCTGCCTTGCGAATCACGTTAATTGACAACGTGTCCTTGTTTGTCTTGTCCACCTCGGCCTTCAGGTCGACCGCCATCGCTAGAAGTTGCGTGCTATCAACCGAAATCTGCTTGCGCTGCTGGTCATCCGCTGGGGACTGCGGCTGCCGACTCGAGGCTTTGGCCTGCGGGCTAGCCGCCCCAGGGGTGGCTGAAGGATCAGCCTGCAGCTTGGCATTGGCCGACGGAGTTGCCTGGGCTTGAGGCACCGCGCCCGGCTGGGCCTCCGGGGCTGCCGCGGGATGCCCGTCCTGCGCAACGCACGTAAATGCCGCGACAAACACCAGGCCGGCCCAGGCGCCCCTCCAGGGGAAGCCTCTCGATTGGCGCGGTTCCGTTGCTTCGCGACCGATGTTGTCGCGGGCAGGAGAAACATTGGGAGATTGATCTGATCGCATCTGAACCTCCATGTCGAGGCACGTCTCTATTATGTGCCGCATCCATTACATCGTCTGCAAGCAAAAAGAAGCGCCTGGATTCTCTTTCCACGGGCAAAGACGATCCAGGTTCCGGGGACAATTGCATATTTCGCTTCCATCCCGTGCCTGCATTTCAATGCCGTCACCCCGATTCCGGCAGCCGACGATGGTCTTTGGCCCGGATTTCGATCGAGTTCCACCTGAGGGCAATGGCTAATGAAAGCAGCTCCTGCTGACCTTCGCAATCTCCATAGCCGCCGCCTGTTGAATCCATCAATATTGAATTTGAGATGCCTACCGAACCAGGGAAATGCACATTTGTCATCGGCGCGGCGTTCGCCAGGGTCCAGTGTGCAATTCCAAGAACCTTTAATCTCATCAGCGAAGGTCCGAAGTCGCTGCGCCAATAAGCAATAAAATTGTCATGTGGCAGCGATCTACCCAGTTGAATGTCCAGGGTGTTGTGTGCAAACTTTCCGAGCTAGATCTGGCGGTCCGAAACGGGAAAGAGGAGTTTGAATGTTTGCGTTTTTTCTAGGATTGCGGTCCGGGTGGTTTGCGGATGGCCGGTTTTTGGGCAAGGTGCTAGATGAATGGGTCTCCGACACCCAGGAATTCATTCGTCTGAAGCTGCCTCACCTCGTAATCGCAGCGGCGATCGGTTTCGTGCTGTACCGGGTATTGAGCATTATTACGTCCCGGATGGTCCGGATCGCCGAATCACACGCGGTCGCGCACAGCCGTATTGGCCAGGTCAGAACAATGGCCGGCGTGATTCGCGCCACCGGTGTCACCATCATCGCCGCAATCGTAACCATGCAATTTCTCGCAGCAATCGGCGTCAATCTTGCGCCATTGCTGGCATCGGCCGGCGTTGCTGGCGTCGCCATCGGCCTGGCTGCGCAGAACATCGTGCGCGACATGCTCAACGGGATAATGATTCTCCTCGAAGACCAGTTCAATGTCGGCGACACCATCAGGATCGCCGGCGTCTCCGGCGTCGTTGAATCCATGACCCTGCGCAAAACCAGCCTGCGCGATGGGGATGGCACGCTCTATGTCATTCCCAATTCGCAAATCACGACAGTGGCCAACATGAGCGCCGACTATTCGGTGGCCACCGTCAATGTCAGCGTCGACTTCTCGGCAAACCCCGACAAGGTGACAGAACTGCTGAAGAACATCGCAATGGATGTCCGCAACCTCGACGATTTCAAGAACGTATTCATCGCTGATCCACAGGTGCTCGGAGTGGATGCGGTGAAAGGATCGGAGCTGATCTTTCCCGTTGTTTTCAAGACGCGCGCAACGCAGCAATATGCACCGGTCCGCGAGTTCAGGCGTCGCGTCAGGCTGGCGCTTGAAGAAAACCACATGCTTCCGGGTGATCCGTATCGCGTCTACACGGGCAGTGCGGAAGCGACTCAGCGTCCCTCTACCGCGGCGGGTGCAACAGAGCCGCCTCAACATGACCCGACCACGATAAAGCCACAGGAGTCCAATCCATTCAGCGGCGATTGAAGGCCCGCGTAATAGGCCTGGCTATCTTGCTTTCCTGTTCTGCGACCGTTGATATTCCGTGTTTCGGTTCATGTGGTGACGCAGCCTGGGTGCCCCATCCTTGTGCGTTTCTCAGCGCAAGGGTGGGAAAGCACGAACCTCACCCGGGCCCTATCCGAGCGCGCCCAGCAGCGCCTCCGCATCGGTCACTGGCGGCATGCACACCCTTCCGCGGCAAACCAGCGCCCAGGCACCGCCGCCCTCGGGTCGGGGAACCTGCAGCACCGTCTCTGCCAGCGCTTCAGGGAGTCTGTCTGCGACGACCTGCTCTGGGGCCAACCGGACCACCATCTTGTTCACCGCAAAGCGGGCCACGGCGAGAGTCTCAAGCTCGTCCGCGTCGGCCCCACTGCCCACGACCACGACCTGCACCGGATCGAGCACCAATCGCTCCAGCGCCAGCCCATAGCTGCCCGCATAGAGGCCGAAATGTTCCACGATCCCCGCAAACGACTCGAGTGTATCCTCCGCGATTTCCCGGTATTCCTTGCGTCCGCTCAACTCCTCAAGGCGCAGCAACGCGGCCGCTGCGGTTGGATTTCCCGCCGGCGTCGGTGAATCCTGCAACGGCTTGCGCCGCGCCGTCAGCGCGCCCAGCGGAGTTGCCCCATCCGTTCCCGCCGCGGAGTCGAAGAAGGCTCCCGCAGTCCGGTCATAGAACTTCGCGATCATGGCATCGGCCAGCTTCACAGCGGCCCGGTAGTATCGCATCTCTCCGCTTGCGATCCAGCCGTCGATGCACGCATGCACCGTCATGGCATAGTCGTCGAGCGTGCCTGCAACCCGCTCTGCTGCGGTGTCCGACTCGCCATAGGCAATCACGTGTCGAAGCGACTCCGCACCGTCCCACGCCTCTGACAGCAGGCGATCGAGCGTAAGCAGCGCAAACGCGCGCGAAGATTCAGAGCACCAACACCCGGGCCGCCTCCAGATACGCCGTCACCGCCATCGCGTTCCAGCCGGTATAGAGGGTTCGATCGATAAATGGCGTAGGGCGCTTGCCGCGCGCCGCAAGCAGTTTGGCTTGCGCAGAAGCAATAAGCCCACGCGCTTCTTCCGCCGATCGCCCGCACTGTGCCGCCACTTCGTCGATTGTGAAGTTGCGATGAAGCACGTTCTTCGCCGGATTATGGTGCATATCGCCAAGTTCGCCAATGTCCCAATAGCGCGAAGCTGCGGCCAGTTCGTTGGCATCGAGTACGGCGCTCGCCTCGCCCAGCGTCCACGTAAAGTAGTCGCCGTCGTCTTCCAGGTTGATGTCCGCGTCCTGCGATGCGAAGAAGCCGCCCCGCGCGCGGTCGGTCATGACCTCGTCAAGCCACGCAACTATCTCTTCAGCGGTCTGGCGGAAGTCCTTTCGCACAAAACTTTGGTATCCATGCACGTAATTGCGCAGCAGCTCGGTGTTGTCGTAGAGCATCTTCTCGAAGTGCGGCACGACCCAGCGCTCGTCAACGCTATAGCGATGAAATCCGCCCGCGAGCTGGTCGTACACGCCGCCCCGCGCCATTCGCTCCAGCGTGACTGTGAAGGCATCCTGCGCCTGCGCGTTGCCGCGGTTGAGCGCCACCTCCAGCAGCAGATCCAGGATCGACGGATGAGGGAATTTGGGCTGCGAACCAAATCCCCCGTTGTGCGGATCGAACTGCGCTACCGCCGAAGCAGCGATCTTATCGACGAGCGCCAGGGTCAGATCTCCGCCCCTCGAAGAAAAGCTCTCGTTATGCTCGATGGCGGCCATCACGCTCGCGGCAGACTCCAACGCCTCTTCGCGTCGTTCCTGCCAGACCTGGGACATGGTCAATAGAACGCGCCCAAAACCCGGTCTCCCATAGCGATCGTCGCGGGGAAAATACGTTCCGCCAAAGTAGGGACGCCCGTCGGGAGTGAGAAAGCCGGTCAGCGGCCACCCGCCCTGCTGGCTGATGGCTGAAACCGCCGCCTGGTAGCGGGCATCCACGTCGGGACGCTCATCGCGGTCCACTTTTACGGCCACAAAATGATCGTTGATGATGCGGGCGATCTCCGGATCCTCGTAGGACTCGCGGTCCATCACGTGGCACCAATGGCACCACACCGCGCCAATATCCAGAAGAATCGGCTTATTCTCCGCTTGCGCGCGAGCAAATGCCGCTTCGCCCCACGGAAGCCAATGCACCGGCTGATGGCGCGCGGACCGTAGGTACGAGGAGGATGCCGCTTCCAGTTGATTGGCGGCCGGAGATGTCGATTTGTGGTCTACGGGCATGGGCCGAGAATACACGGACAGAATGTAGGCCTGCTACTGCCGGCCAAACCGACTTGTGGCCTCGGGGCTTGAATTCGCCGGTTTTCAGCAAGATCCCAAACAACAAAGGCGAAGGCAAACGCATCTAAGTGCGACAACGGGAGAGCTGTGTTCGCAACTCGCGGCAAGTCAGCTTCTCCCCGTCTCCTACCGAACATCCGAAGCTGAAGGGATCTTGTGGGTTAAATGAAAGACAGAGAGAACCCAATGCACGAAGACACGCCTCAGCCAACCGAACTCACAGGCACCATGCCGCCAGCCCTGATGAGCCAGTTGATCAAGGACTACGACTGGGCGGAGACTCCCCTCGGCCACGTTGCCAGCTGGCCCGACAGTCTGAAGGCTGCCGTTCGTATTTTGGTCACTTCGCGCTTCCCGATGTGGATGGCGTGGGGACCGGAACTCACCATGCTTTACAACGATGCATATGCGCGCGTCACCCTTGGCGAAAAGCATCCCTGGGCGCTCGGAAAACCTGCGCCGGAGGTGTGGCACGAAATCTGGCCGCAGATCGGTCCTCTTATCGATCGGGTGATGACCACCGCAGAGGCTTCGTGGGATGAGACCCTCGGCCTCATCCTTGAACGGAGCGGATATCCCGAAGAGACGTTCCACACTTTCTCCTACAGTCCGCTTGCCGGACCGAACGACAAGATCGATGGCATGCTGTGCGTGGTGATGGAAGATACGCTGCGCGTGCGAGGGGAACGCCAGCTCGCTTCGCTTACTTCCCTCGCCGGCGCGCTCGTCAATGCAAACACCCGGAAAGATGTGTTTGACGCGATCGAGCGCGGCCTGGCCGGCCAGAAGGACATCCCCTTCGCCCTCGTCTACACCTTCGAAAGTAGCGGCCCCACGCTCTGCCTGGTTGCGCAAGCCGGCATCGACTCTGGTCATCCCGCCGCGCCGCGCGAGATCGATGCCGAATCGTTCAGCAGCGCCTGGCCGGTCGACATTCTTTTCCGCGCCAACCGGCCCATGACCATCGATCGGCTCGGCGATCTCTTTCCGGATCTGCCCACCGGTGTCTGGAATAAGCCGCCCGATCAGGCGAGACTGGTGCCCATGTTCCGGCGCGGTCAGGAAAAGCCCGCAGGCGTCTTCATCGCCGCGCTGAACCCCTACCGCCGGTTTGATGCCAGCTACGAAGGCTTCCTCGATCTCGCGGCAGGCCAGATTGCCGCAAGCATCACCAACGCCGAGGCCTACGAGTCCGAAAGAAAGCGCGCCGAAGAACTGACCGATCTCGACCGCGCCAAGACTGCCTTTTTTAGCAATGTGAGCCACGAACTGCGCACTCCCCTCACGCTCATTCTTGGCCCTATCGAAGATGCCCTTCTGAGCCAGGTCCCTCCCTCACCGGAGTCGCTGGATATGCTGCACCGCAACGCTCTCCGGCTGCTCAAGCTGGTAAACGGCCTCCTCGACTTTGTTCGCATCGAGGTTGGCCGCATGCGCGCCAATTACCAGCCCACTGATCTCTCGGTTCTCACCGCTCAACTGGCCAGCGTATTCCGCTCCGCGGTGGAACGTGCTGGCTTGAAAGCTGATCGTCGACTGCCCACCGTTACCTGAGCCCGTCTATGTCGATCGCGAGATGTGGGAGAAGATCGTTCTCAACCTCCTCTCCAACGCGCTCAAGGCGACCTTCGACGGCGAAGTGCAGGTCTCGATCTCCACGAATGACACCGGTGCGCAACTCACGGTACGCGACACCGGCACCGGAATTCCCGAGAGCGAGATTCCCCATCTGTTTGAACGCTTCAGTCGCATCGAAGGAGCGCGTCGGCGCAGCCACGAGGGCAGTGGAATCGGTCTCGCACTGGTGCACGAACTGGTAGAAATGCATGGCGGCTCCATCTCCGTCGAAAGCAAGATCGATCACGGCACGGTTTTCCGCGTGAGTATCCCCTTCGGCCATCAGCACCTTACCCATGGTCATGTCGCAACGGACGCTAGCAGCCCCCTGGTCGTGCAGGGAACGGCCGTAGCTTACGTGCAGGAGGCCTTGGGATGGATGCCCGGGCATGATCGTCTGAAAAGCCAAATCGCCGGGTCGGTCGCTGGAGACCAGGAAGACGACACGCTCTTCGGTCCATCCGCTCCTAAGCCGGTCGTCCTTCTGGTAGACGACAACGCCGATATGCGCGAGTATGTGCGATCACTGCTGGCGGTGCGGTTTGAGGTGGTGGCCGTCACAAATGGCAGACTCGCGCTTGAAGAAATCAGCCGCCGTCCTCCGGCACTCGTTCTGACCGACGTCATGATGCCCGAAATGGATGGTTTTGCGCTGCTCTCCGCACTTCGCAAGGATCCCGCCACCGCCACCATTCCCATCATCATGCTCTCTGCCCGCGCCGGCGAAGAAGCTCGCATTGAAGGCGTCGAAGCCGGCGCAGACGACTACCTCACCAAGCCCTTCACCGCTCGCGAACTCGTCGCCCGCGTCGATGCTCAGCTGAAGATGGCCCGTATGCGGCATGAGGCGGCCGAACAAAAAGCGGCACTGACGCTCGAGATCAATCGCGCTCGCCAGTTCGCCGGCGAAGCCCTGGAGCACGTACCGGTCGCATTCTGCACACTCGATCGCGAGTACCGCATTACCTACATGAATGCCGCCGCACTGCAGCTTGCCGCGCTCTCTGGCAAACCGCACATGGGCGCGCGTCTGTGGGATTTATATCCCGATTTGATCGGGAGCGAAGTTGAGTCCAACATCCGTCGCGCCATGGAAGCGCGGGTTCCCGTCGAGTTCGAACAGTTCTTCCCTTCTCCCGGAAATGAAACCTGGTTTCAGTTTTACGTCTATCCGCAGCCCGGCGAAGGCGTCATCCTTTACTGCCGTAATACCACTGAAGCGAGGAAGGCCGAGCAGGCACTCCGGCGGTCTGAGCAGTTGGCAGCGGCAGGCAGACTTGCCGCAAGCATCGCGCACGAAATTAACAACCCTCTCGAGGCCGTCACCAACCTGCTCTTCCTCGCCAAAAACGATTCCAGCCTGTCCACGAGTTCCAAAGATCTGCTCGAAATCGCCGACAAGGAACTCCAGCGCCTGTCGCACATTACCGCGCGAAGTCTGAAGTTCTATCGCCAGCGAACCGCGCCCGCCTTTACTGCGCTCGATGAGGTCATCGATTCCGTCCTCTACTTTCACGACCCGGCCATCCGGATTCGTAACATTGCAATTGAGCGCCGCTATCACGCTGCGCCCGCGGTCCTGTGCCACCCTGGAGAAATCCAGCAGGTTTTCACCAATCTTGTTTCGAATGCCCTTGATGCCCTGCCGGAAAAAGGACGCCTCGCCCTCGCAGTACGCCCCGCGCGCGATCAGTCAGGGCGTGAGGGCGTTGCAGTCACCATCGCCGACAGCGGGTCCGGCATGGACAAGGACATGTTCGAGCGCCTCTTCCACCCATTCGTTACCACCAAGGGCGAAGCGGGAACCGGACTTGGCCTCTGGGTGTCCAAGGGAATTCTCGACAAGCACAATGCCCAGGTTGCCGTTCGTTCCAAACCCCGCTTCGGCACAGTTTTCCGGATATTCTTCCCGCTTGTCGCTCACAACGATCTGTCGGCGCCTAGGACCGATCGCTATTCCTTCGCCAATTCTTCCTTGATCGCGGCAATCAGTTCCGGGGCGTCGGGCAGCGTATCTGGCGAGAAGCGCTTCACCACTTCGCCATTACGGCTCACCAGGAATTTTTCGAAATTCCAAAGTACCTCGGGGTCGGCATTTGTTTCGATTCCATATCCCTTCAGTTTCTCGCGAAACGGAACCTCCGAAACGCTGATCGCCTTCGGCTGCGCGGTCGTCAGCACTTTGTACAGCGGATGCTTGTCGTCGCCGGCTACGCTGATCTTGCTGAACATGGGAAATTTCACGCCGAAATTCGTCGTGCAAAATGACTGGATCTCTTCGTTCGTTCCCGGCTCCTGGCTCTTGAAGTTGTTCGCCGGAAATCCCGCCACCACCAAGCCCTGCCCGCGGAATTGTTCATACAAATTTTCGAGGCCCTCGTACTGCGGCGTAAGACCGCACTTCGAAGCCACGTTTACCAGAAGCAGAACCTTGCCCTTGAATTCCGCCAGCGAAGCATCTTCGCCTGTGATCTTGTGTACAGGAATGTCGTAAACAGCGGTACTCATCATCAAATCTCCTAACATACAATTGCGATTTGTTGCTTGTTTGGATGCTGCTGAACAGGAATGGATGCGCTCCATCATGACAGCAGCCGTCTTGCAACCCGGATGTACAGCTCAACAGCTTCAGCCAGTTCTTTCTTCGCGAGCTTCTCAAACGGCGTGTGCGCCACATGGATAGAACCGGGTCCCAGCAAGAGCGGCTCGCCCCAATTCGAGAGCTGCGGAATATCTGTCGTAAATTTGGCGATCATCGTCGGCAAACCCTCCACCGCGCGTAATCGGACGAACGGAATCTCCAGCGTGAACTCCACCTCCGCCAGGTCCCCGGCAGCTTGCATCAGCGCCGCACGCACCGGCTCCGAGTCTCCGACCAGTCGCACCAGCACCTGCGCTTCTGCCTTGTCGGCGATCACGTTGGGTGCATGGCCTCCCTGAATCTGCCCGATGTTCAGCGTGCTCGGCCCTACATCTTCGGTCACCGGCAAATCCAGTTTCAGCAGGCGCCCCAGCACCTCCACAAGCTTGTGCACCGCGCTGTCCCCGAGCTCTGGGTAAGCCGAGTGCGCCATCTTGCCCGACGCCCTGAACACGGCGCGCAATGAACCCTTTGAGGCCAGCGCAAGGCGATTGTCGGTGGGTTCTCCATTGATCAGAAAACGGCTTCCCTTCGGCGATTCATTCGCCACCTTCGCCCCTGCCGAGTCTCGTTCTTCTCCACTCACAAACAACACGCCGATCCGATAGCCCTTCGTCCCGCAGCATCTCAGCCGCCGCCACCTGCGCGGCAATGATGCCCTTGGCATCCGACACCCCGCGGCCGTAGATGAATTCCCCATCTTCGCGAAATGGAATATACGGAGGCACGGTATCCATATGCGTGGAAAAGACCAGGTTCGGCGTCTGCCCCGCAGTGCCGCCATACACATTCCATCGCTCTCCCCCGCCAACGCTCTCCTCCGGTTGCGGAACCGCAGACTTCTCCACCGCCCAGCCGCGTGCCGCCAGGAAATCCGCAAGGAAGTCGCCCACCCGGCCTTCGTTATAGGTCGTGGATTCAATCTGGCAGAGCTGTTCGGTGAAGCGAATCGGATCGAGCCGCGGGTACTCGTGCATAGTTCTGCCAGAATATCGCAGTCAGCGATGATCGCCTCGAGATGAGCGCAGGTGACTTCGGGCGCCAGTGCATGAGTGGATTTCGGATTCACGACGGGGACGACAACTCCCACGGCGGCAATTTGCAGCGGCAGGTGGGCTGCGCGACCCGAAGTCGGCGTAAAATAGCCCTTGGAATGACCACCTCAGCCCCGACGTCTTTGTCTGAAACGAGTTCGGAAATAAATTCATTGCGCACCGTTGACCTTACGCGGTCCCGCAGGCCGGCTGGAGGCTTTGCTGAACGAAGGCGCATCCGATGCGCAGTTCGTCGGGCTCGTATGCCATCCCCACCCCCTGGGCGGCGGCACCCTGCACAACAAGGTCGTCTATCACGCCATGAAGGTGCTGAATGCGCCGGATTGGAGCTTTCATTGGCCAGTGCTCCGCTTCAACTTTCGCGGCACCGGCATGAGCGAAGGAGTGCACGACGGACACGCCGAGTCTGCCGATGTGGTCGCCGCGCTCAATTGGCTGCATGCCGAATACAAGTTGCCAATCGTTCTCGTTGGATTCAGCTTTGGCGCAGCCATGGCCATCGCCGCCTCGTGCGCGTCATCCGCACCCACCGACGGCCCGAACCTTCGCGCGCTCGCCCTGTTGGGACTTCCGACCCACGGCTTCAAACGTTCCTGCGAATACCCGCTTCTCTCCACCTGCACTCTCCCCAAGATCTTTCTCAGCGGCGATCAGGATCAGTTCGCCACAAAAGCGCAGTTGGAGCAGGCGTTCGATTCTGCAGCCGACCCCAAGACGCTGGTGTTCATCCCCGATGCCGATCACTTCTTTACCGGACATCTCGAACAGATGCAGAAGGGTCTCGCAGCGTGGCTGAAGGAGCAGATTCGATGACGCCGGCCAGCGATACCGCGCTTGACTTTCTCCACGCCCGCGCGACCGAATTCTTTACAGGCGCGCTTGAGGCCAGCAGCATCGAGTCCGCATTCGATCGCCGCATCCGCTTCGAAGGCAACACGCTCAAGCGGTTGATTCCCGACGGCAGCGGTCCGGATATCATCAATCTCTCGCAATTCAAGCGCATCTTTGTCATCGCGATTGGCAAGGCCGCCGGCCCCATGCTCGAAATCCTGCTCGATCGCATGAAGCGCCGCAAGGGAATGCGCGGCATCTGCTGCACCAAGTACGTCCCCAAAAAGCGCAACTGGCGCTTCCGCTACTTCGAAGGCGGCCATCCTTTGCCGAACGAGGAATCCTTCGCCGCCGCACGCGCCGCGCTGGCCATGCTGAAGAAGGCGAAGAAGGATACGCTGGTTTTCTTCCTGATCTCCGGCGGCGGCTCAGCCATGTTCGACCTCCCTCTCGATCCGCAGATCGGACTCGACGATACCATGGCATTTCACGAGGCGCTGCTCGGCTCCGGCGCGCCCATCAACGAGATCAACACGCTGCGCAAGCACTTCAGCGCCGTCAAAGGCGGCCGCCTCGCCATCGCCGCTCCCGAGGCCCTGAAGGTCTCGTTCCTCCTGCCCGATGTTCCCTTGCGGACCCTCGATGCGCTCTCCTCCGGACCAACTTCGCCCGATCACTCCACAGTCGACGAAGTGCACGAGATCATCGCAAAATACGACCTGGCTCGCAAATTTCCTCCGGCCGGTACGCGCCTTCTTCGAGCGCAACGACCTTCCCGAGTCTCCCGGCAATAAAAGCTGGCGACCTCCCTTCCTTGCTCGATTTCAAAAGAGCGAACCGGCACCGGCACGCCGCTTCACTTCAGCTGTCAACCTCACCGGCGAAGACGAAGCCTTCCGCGATTCGGTCTTTGAAGTCCTGCTTTCGAGTCACGATCTTGTCGAGAGTGCGCGCGCGCTCGCGCAAAAGGCCGGTTACTTCGTTGCCGTCGACAACTCCTGCGACGACTGGGACTATGCCGATGCCGCCCGCTATCTGCTCGACCGCTTTCACGATCTGCGCGCGCTGCACCGCCGCTTCTGTCTCATCTCCGGCGGCGAGGTAACCGTCACGCTCAATCGCACGCCCGGCGCTGGCGGTCGCAATCAGCAATTTGCATTGGCGTGCGCCCTTGAACTGGCCCATCATCCAGGCGAAATGCTAACCGTGTTCAGTGCCGGTTCCGACGGCATCGATGGCAACACGCCCAATGCCGGAGCCATCGCCGATCCCACAACCGTTGCTCGCGCGGTTGCGTTCGGCTTCGACCCCGAAGGCTCCCTGCGCGCCTTCAATGCTTGTCCCTTGTTTACCGCCCTTGGCGACACCGTCGTCACCGGGCCCACTGGCCACAACCTGCGCGACCTGCGGCTCTTGATCTCTGACAAATCCTGAAAATAGGCCATCCTTCCTACTCTCAACTCAACCCCGAGGCCGTCAGCCGGCGCTATGATGGAAGTTCAATTCTCATTGATCTCCGCCTGACTCCAGGACGCACACGTGGTTCGAAAAGCACGTCGCAAGATCGCCGACAAAACACCCGATATCCGGGCCGTGGCCGCCTTGGCCAAGGTTTCCATCGCCACGGTTTCGCGCACCATCAACGGCTCGCCGGTCGTCAGCGAGAAGCTTTCCAAGCGCGTATGGCAGGCCATCGAACAGCTCAATTATTTTCCCAATACCCATGCGCGCACGCTGGTCTCAGGCCGCAGCCGGCTCTTCGGCATCATCGTTGAGAACATCACGAACCCCTTCTTCCCTGAACTGATCCAGAGTTTCGAAGAGATCGCCGTGGCCCACGGCTACGAGATCCTCGTCAGCTCCTCCAACAGCGACCCAGCCGTGCTCACCACCTGCGTACGGCGCATGCTTGAGCGCAAAGTCGAAGGTGTCGCTGTCATGACCTTCGGCGAAGAAGAACCCGTGCTCGATCAATTGTCTTTTCACGACGTGCCCGTCGTGCTTGCCGAGTTCAATCTCGCGGAGCCCAAAGCCAGCACCATCGTCCTCGACTACCGCACCGGGATGCGCGCGGCCGTCGATCACCTCGCAGCCCTCGGCCATCGCAAGATCGGCTTCCTTGCCGGGCCGCACAAGTTGCATTCCGCCATCACCCGCCAGAATGACTTTCAGGCCGCGATGCAGGAAAACAAACTGCCCATCCAGAAAAAGTGGATCATCGAATGCGACCACACCCTCAAGGGCGGCGTAGCTGGGTTCGGAAAACTCCAGGCACTGGCATCACGGCCCACGGCAGTCATCTGTTCCAATGACATGACCGCCATCGGAGTTCTGCGTGCGGCCTACATGCAAGACCTGCGCGTGCCGCAGGATCTCTCCGTCATCGGCCTCGACGATATCGATTTCGCGGAGTTCACGCTTCCTCCGCTCACCACCATCCGGCTCTCCCGCGTTGAACTGGCAAAGGCTGCGTTCGATGCCCTCCGCCAGCATAGCGACGGCCCCGGAAAATCCGGCCTGCAACGCGAGTTCCTGGTGTCAACCAGCCTCGTCGTTCGCGGATCGACAGCTCCGCCCCCCGCCGGCGCGTAACTGTCCAGATCGGATTTTGAAGATTACGCAGGCTGCAGCATCTCTTCTTCGCGCACAATCGAACTGTTCCGTTGTGCGGCAATCTCGTCGCGGGTTTGATCCGCCGCCGCTCGCCGATGACGATAGACCTTCGGCTCGCCGAAGTGCACCTCTGCACAAACACCGCTAACACCCAGCGCCTTCCAGAGATGCGGGAAGAGGAGCGCATCCCCAAACCAGCACAGTTCGCGCTCCGGCGTGCCATCTTCAATCACGTATCGTAGGGTGGCCGTTGCTATGGGCACACCAGCTTCAACCGCGGGGGTGAAGAGTCTTGAGTGAAATCGCAGTACTTCACTGCCATCGGTGCTGGTGCCTTCTGGAAAAAACAACACCGGCAGCGGGCCCTTGAGTCTCTCCGCAACTTGCTCGGTAACTTCAAGTGCGCTCGGTCTGCTTGACCGGTCGACAAAAAGCGTGCCGCAGCCTCGCGCCATCATGCCAAACACAGGCCAGCGGCTGATTTCGGCCTTCGCCACCATGACGCTGGGTACGATGGCCGCATAGATCATGGCATCAATATGACTCAGGTGATTCGAAACCACCAGTCCCCGCGCGGGCGGTTGCCCTGTCACCCTGATCCCGAGTCCCAAACTCGAAACCACCCAGCGCGAGGTCTCTTGGAACCACAGGCCGCTGCGCTCCGGGGTAAGCGGACCGCTCAAGCGCATGAACCCCAGACGAAGAATGCTGACCAGAAAGTGCAAAAACCAGCGCCACAGCGCGCCGGAGTCTTCTCAATCTCATTGCGTCAGTGGCGCGAGAAACCTGTTGCGCGCTGCCGGGGAAAGCATCTTCAGATCGAGCAGAGTCAAAAAATCAATCGTGCCAAACTCGCGGTCCCACGCCGGCGGCGCGCAGATCCGCGCTCCGATGGTCAGGTAAGTCTTCAATAACTTGGGAACCTTGGTCGGCGTTGAAAGATTCAGTGGGTCGGTCGATGACTGTGTATCCCTTCCCGCCTGTTCGGTTGGACATTCGTAAGCTGCCGTTGGCACCGTCTCGAATTCCGGAGAAACTCGATACCGCTCGAGTTCGCGATACATCAGCCACCCTTCGGCCGGATCCTTTGAATTCAGAGAAGAGCAACCGATCAAATAACGAAGCCCCATGTCATGAGCATACTGCGCAATGCCTCGCCATAACAATGTAAGTACCTCGGGCGTCCGATGTTCGCGATCGATCGATGCGCGGCCAAGTTCCAGTATGTCGCGGCGCAATGGCTCATACGGTGCGAATTCAAATTCCTGCGCCGAGTAATAACCCAGGTTCGTCTCTGCCGTACTTCCCGATTGCATGCGATAAGTGCCCACGACGCGCCCGTCACTCTTGTCTTCGACCAGCAGGTGCTCGCAGAAAACATCGAAGTGATCGGTGTCGATCCCTGTTTCATACGAGCGCTCCAGACCCTCGCCCAATTCAATGTTGAATACTCTGAAGCGCAGCCTGCAAGCGGCTTCACGATCGTCCGCGCCTTCGCGCCAGTCGCAGCCTGTAGCGCCCAACTTCTGCGTAAATACGCGGCTTCGCCGGCGAGACCGGATGCGTCGCAAAGGAAAAGGAATGGGAGAGGTCCACCGCGGGGGTGGTAGGAGGTAAGAGTGCGAACGGAGCCTTCTGCCCTGCTTGCGCAATCACGGGAGTAGTATCCGGCAGCAATTGTAAGAGCAAGATGAAGGCAACGATAAAGAAATGCGAAAAGATTCTTCCGTGAAAACTGAAAATCTCGGCGAATGTTGCGTTTAGATAGCGCATTCCTGCAACAACTTGTGATTCATCTCACATGAAGAACGAGCCGGATCATACCATTCAGTTTAAAAACCAGTTGTAATCTCAATTTACTTTGTGGTACAAAGTAAAACCATGAAGACGATGCCCCGCTTTCTCGCCGCCCTCGAACTGCTTCTCGTTTTCCCCGCGGTTCTGTTTATGACTTCACTGGTCGCCCGCAGCATCCAGCCTCAGCAATACGAACCGGCGCACACCGCGCAGCGCATCGTGGACTGGTACGCATCGAGCGTGCACGTCGGCTTGTGGCTTCTGCTCATCGCTCTGCCCCTCGCCGCGCTCGTCATCGGCATCGCGACACTGCTCCGCCAATGGCGCCGCAATCAGGCCTTCCGTGCCGCAACGCTCGAAGCCATCGCCATCTTGCGAACTCACGCCGCGACCTTGCTGATCGCTGGCACGACAGTGACAGCCGGAGGGATTCTCGCCATCGTCGCACTGCATATGGCTGCGGACTGAGATGAGTACCTCTCAGGCTTGCCTAACTCTACCCTTGTCATGTGAAGCGAAAGTCGACCGCCAAGCGGACGACCGCAGTCGAAACATCTGCCCTGAAAATCCAAAATCGGCACGGAACGAGGGTGCCCCATCCAAGCTCCGCTTGGGTGGGAAAGCACGATCTCAACCAGTTTATGATCTTGGGTGGCACAACGCGCCATGAACGACAGCGGTTGCTTTTTCAGATTTCAGATCATCCACAATCAACTTGGATTATCGAATTGTTGATCGATCCGACCGTCGGAAAAAAGCAAAACGTGGCCCAAATGGCCACGTCTCGCCGCACTACTCCCCAGTCTAAAAACCTCAGCAGCATCCCCCGGCAATCGAAGGGATCACCAGCACCTCATCGCCTTCCTGAAAGCTGTACTTATCGTTGCCCAAAAACCGGATGTCTTCCTCGTTCACATAGAAGTTGATAAACCGGCGAATCTGCCCGTCTTCTCCGCGCAGATGCTGCCGCAATGCCGGAAAGCGGCCTTCGATATCCGTAACCAGCTCCGGCAGATTCGACGCCGTGCTCGAAATCTCCCGCACATTGTTGGTGTGTTTTTGAAATGCATTCGGCAGTAAAACTCTAACGGCCATTCGATCTCTCCTGCCAGGCTCAGATCCCTGGCTCGCTGCAGTGCGTTCTTCCACAAAGTTCTCAAAGTCGGTCAGCCGCGGACGAATCGCCGCACTCTCCTCGTACGCTCCACTCAGGCAATCGGTCGTCTTCAATCCATTGCCCGTGATGCAAGTGACCGTTAACTCATCCGGCCGTGATCCGGCCGTGCGCATACAACCGCGCCGTCACTGCCGTGGTTACGCCGCCCGCCGTCTCCGTAAAGATTCCTTCTGTCTCCGCCAGTTCCTGGATCGCCGACACAATCTCGACGTCCGAAACATCCTCTGCCCAGCCGCCCGTGCCACGAATGACGCGCGCTGCGTAAATGCCATCCGCAGGATTGCCAATCGCCAGCGAACGCGCGATCGTGTTTGGCCGCTGCGGCTCGATCACGTCTGTTCCACCCTTCACCGCCTTCGCAATCGGCGAGCATCCTGTCGCCTGCGCGCCAAAGAACCGCACCGGCTTCTCATCCACAAGCCCGAGCTCGATCAGTTCATTGAACGCCTTCTTGATCTTCGTGATCAGCGAACCGCCGGCCATCGGCACCACCACGTTGTCCGGAAAGCTTCCATCCGAGCTGCTCGGCAATCTCGAATCCAACCGTCTTCGATCCCTCGGCGTAATAGGGCCGCAGGTTCACATTCACAAAGCCCCAGTTGTAGCGCTCGGCAATCTGCGAGCACAGCCGATTCACGTGGTCGTAGTTGCCCTCCACGCGCACCAGCGTCGCGCCATACACCTGCGTGTTGAGAATCTTCGCCGGCTCCAGATCTGCCGGAACCAGAATGAACGTCTTCAGCCCCAGCCGCGCCGCATGCGCAGCGACCGCATTCGCCAGGTTCCCCGTCGAAGAGCAGCCGACCGTGTCGAACCCGAAGTCCTGCGCGTTCGCCAGCGCCACCGCCACCACGCGATCCTTGAAGCTCAGCGTAGGCATGCACACGGCGTCGTTCTTGATGTAGAGATTGTTCGCGCCAAACTGTGCGCCCAAGCCGCGGAGCCTTCACCAGCGGCGTCAACCCCGACGGAGTCTGCGGAACATAGCGTGTCCGCGACCGGCAGCAGCGCCCGATAACGCCACATGTCCAGCGGTCCCTTGGAAATGGTCTCGCGGGTAAAGCGGGTGCGGGCATACTCGAAGTCGTAGGTCACTTCGAGCGGGGAAAAGCACTCATCACAGATCGAAAGCGGCTGATGACCATAGGTCTTGCCGCATTCCCGACATCGCAACCAATACGCAGTCGTCAAAGGTCCCTCGCTGTACGCGAGTGACACGAGAAGCACGAGCGCGTGACTAGCCCGAAAAGGAGTGAACGTGAATTGACTCGAAACTGCCTGCGAAGCTGCTAAAGCAAAGGGTGCTGAAGCAACCCCCGAATCTCATGTTCCCCGTCACCGGGCAAGAGTTGACACCATACTCCCGTTTTGCGCGGGCAGGTTGTCGTGGCGTCACAGGGCTCGTCCCTCAGCCACTCTGCATGAAACTCAGGCTTGCCCTTGAGGGCAAACTTGAATATTTAGTTTGTACCACAGCCCGCCTGACGCCGCAAGTAACGATACAGCGAACGGAACCCAACCTCATTCGAATGGCTGAATTTGGGAACTAAAGCGGGCTATCCGTGATACAACCGGAGACAGAAACCAAATGTAAGACGAACGCTTTGAATTTCCTCCGGCGTTGTCATCCAGACGCGCAGCGGAAGGATCTGCGGTCGCCTTGGTTAATTCCCCACCGGTGCTAATCCATCCCCATGATCAGTTTGTATCAGGGCATGACTTTCAGTCATGCCACCACGTTACAAAACGAGGCCGGTCTTTAACCCCTGAGCAGAGTAACTTCGCATCGACGGTGATACAACCGCGATCCTTGGGTAGACCCCTCAGACGCCATTTCTACTACTTGAAGAAAACAATTCTTCGCGGAACCCCGAGAGATTGACCGAACAGAGTCACAACTGGAAAATGAGAAATGGCCCTGGTCTTATTCGTCATTGTGGTCTTCACATTCTTGCTCTTGGGATCGACCGCCTTCGTGCTGTGCGTTCTTCTCCCTCCGACGCGAAGATATGCATTAAGCGTGGCGTTCTGGTTTGCGCTATGGGGTCCATGTCTGGTGGCGCTGATGACGCTGGCTGGACTGGGGCTTGTGGCTGGGGCGCTCGTGATGAGAGCTGGGAACATGCAACTCATAGATGCCCCCAAGCTCTTTGCGGCGCTCGGCTGGGGCTACGTTACAGTCGGGGCTTTGATCACCGCCTGCATCTCAACCGGTGCCGCATGGCTGCATCAAAAAGTAGTGCATCGGTTTACATTCTTTCTCTTCCGGATCTACGCAACGGCAGTTTCAGCAGGAATCGGAAGTGTGTTCGGATGGTTCCTCGGTTGGTGGGCCGCTGCAAGAGCGCCGATCCATCTCGGTCTTGGGTTGTGGTTTTTGAGATGGTCATATTGATCGGGATGTTTGGCATGGGTGCTTACAGGGGTGCGCGTGGGCTTCGAGGCGAAGCTCCAACTCGATTCACTTGGATCTCGCCTGAAGAGTTTGCAGGCTCCAATGAGCCCTAACAAAGCTGCCTTTGAAGTTCCTGGGCGTGTGGTGGAGAATCCGGAAGTTTCGCCTGTTGGTCCCTCACGTGGTACAGCGGGTAGATGCTGTACCTTCGAGAACTTCCCAATCTCGTCAACCCCACTCTGCGAAGATTCCTCCCAACCCCTTCATTCCATTCAGAAAAAAATTTCATCCGTTTTGCAGGTAATTTTCCTCTCCAGGCGCACAATGAACTTGAATCGAGCAGAACATCTAGAGTGAGCCGGAAACTGGATTCTGACCAATAGCACCGTCGATCACCGTCCACTGTGGATTGACTTAACTCCAATCCGCAGAGTATTCTACAGCTAACCCCAGTCCACACAGAAATCTAGCGGCACCCCCTCGCTGTAACCCGATGAATTCAGAGTATTTACCCAAAGAGTCCAAGGATAATAGGGGTCAAGCGACGTCCATGTTCAACAAATGCTGGCCGGAGCCCTATGGGTTACTGCCAATCTGGCCGGAAAGCTGTTGCATCGAGGGGATCAAGTCAGTTCGTATAAATCCTCACGTAGTCCACCTGCATATCTCCGGGAAAGACCGTCGTCCCATTCACGTTTCCGGGCCAGTCGCCACCGACCGCCAGGTTCAAAAGGATGAACTGCGGTCCCTGGTCGAACGGCCACGTTCCGGGGAAGTTCGCCGGCGTAAACGTCGTGTAGACGTTACTCGGATCGTCGACGTAAAACTCCACCTGCCCCTTGCTCCAGATCATGCCGTACGTGTGCCACGCCGCAGCCGAGAAGCCGACCGGATGATACTGCTGCGTACCGTTAGCCTCGCTTGCGGTGGTGCCGCCGTGCACCGAGCCCGCGATCCAGTCATACCCCGGCGGTGTAGTCCCCTGGCTAGGCGGAGGATTGCTGCCATCGATATGTTCCATCACGTCGAGTTCACCACATGCAGGCCAACTAAGGGTGACGATGTTGTTGCCCAGCAGCCAGAAAGCAGGCCACATGCCCTGACTTTCCGGCACCAGAATCTTCGCCTCAATGCGCCCATACATGAAGCTGAACAGACCCTGTGTCTTCAGCCGCCCCGAAGTGTAGGTTGTGCCCGAAGGATTGCGCGCCGTGATATGCAGGATCCCCGTGGTATCGATGTAGGCGTTCGGATTATTCGGATCGCATGGAGCCGTCCCCGAACCCGCTGCACAATAGGTCTCCTGCTCGTTGTTTCCGCAGCATTGGAAACCCGTATCGTAGGTCCAAATCTTGGAATTCGGCAACGCGTTGCTGGTTCCTGAATTCGAAAACTCGTCGCTCCATACCAGTGTGCCCGAAACAATATTGGGCGTGAACGATTGACTCGTTACGCTGCTGTTCAAATAGCCCGGCTGCTCTGCAGCGATGGCTTTCAGTGTGATATTGGAGGCAATAAGAAATGGCGCCTGGTACACCTGCGAAGTATTGGTTGGAGTCGTTCCATCCAGCGTGTAGTAAATGGTCGCTCCTGAAGTTGCGGAAGCAAGAGTCGCAATTACCGCACCATTCTGCGCGTTTGTCGTACCAACCGTTGGCGCCGCAGCCTGGGTCGCCGGTGGAGGCGTCGTTCCTGTGCTTCCGGTGCTGCTTCCACCGCAGCCGCAAATCAATGCGCTCGCTAAAACCAAAGCTGTCAACATATCAGCCCTCATTTGCACGTAAACTCTCCCATCTGACGTCGCGCAGGCACCGCCCAACATCAAAGCATTTGGCGTCTTGACAGGGTCAATCATTCAAAGCATCTCTGGATGTGACTTCGGGCACAATTCTCCAGGAAAAATCGCGTTGTGCCGTCCACGATCACCGCGCCGGATCGTAATTGAGATTTGGCGACAGCCAGCGTTCCACCTCGGCAACGCTCATCCCCTTGCGCTCCGCATAGTCGGCCACCTGCTCGCGATCAATCTTCCCCAGCGAAAAATAACGCGACTCCGGATGCGCAAAATAAAGCCCGCTCACGCTCGATCCGGGCCACATCGCAAACGATTCGGTGATCCGGATTCCGGTCTTTGCTTCCACATCGAGCAAGCGCCAGATCGTTCCCTTTTCGGTGTGATCGGGACACGCTGGATATCCCGGCGCAGGCCGGATGCCGCGATACTTCTCATGGATCAGTTCCGCCGGGCTCAAGACTCCGCGCGACCGTATCCCCACTCATCGCGTACACGCTTGTGCATGTACTCGGCAAACGCCTCGGCCAACCGGTCGGCAATCGCCTCGGCCATGATCGCGTTGTAGTCATCGTTTTCCGCGCGGTAACGATCGGTCAACGCCTTCAGCCCGATTCCGGTGGTTACCGCGAATGCCCCCACGTGATCGCACATACCCGTTGCCTTCGGCGCAACAAAATCCGCAAGCGATCGGCACGGCTCGCTTCCCTCGCGATTCGCCTGCTGACGCAGAAAATGAAGGCTCTCCAGTTTTCGCACGCGCGTCTCGTCGGTGAAGAGTTCGACATCGTCGCACACCGCCGCTGCTGGAAATAGCCCATAAACGCCGCGAGCCGTCAGCAGCTTCTTCTCGACGATCTTGTCCAGCAGCGCATTTGCTTCGGTAAAGACCTGCCGCGCCTGCTCTCCCTGCTTCTCATCGTCGAAGATGCGTGGATAAACGCCCTTCAGCTCCCAGGTATGAAAAAACGGAGTCCAATCGATATAGTCCCGAAGCGTCGCGAGCGGAAAATCATCCAGCACCCGCACCCCAGTAAACTCGGGTACAGGAATATCTTCAGCGCGCCATTCGATCGGCGTCCGCCGCGCGCGCGCCTTCTCAAGCGCAATGGTTTTCTGCTGCGGAGATTGCATGCGCCTTGCGCACCGCCTCGTATTCCGCCCGCAGATGCACCACAAACTCCGCCTTGCCGTCGTCGCTCAGCAGACTCGTCGTCGCCGGCACCGCACGGCTCGCATCAACGATATGAACGACGGGCTCGCTGTAGTGCGGCGCAATCTTCACAGCCGTGTGCGCTCTGCTCGTCGTGGCCCCGCCAATCAGCAGCGGGACCTTGAACTGCAGCCGTTCCATCTCCCGCGCCACATGCACCATTTCGTCAAGCGACGGCGTAATCAGTCCGCTCAGCCCGATGATGTCGGCCTTCACTTCCTTCGCGCGTGCCAGGATCTTCTCTGCCGGAACCATCACGCCAAGATCGATCACTTCGAAGTTGTTGCATGCCAGCACCACGCCCACAATGTTCTTGCCGATGTCGTGCACGTCGCCCTTCACTGTCGCCAGCACGATCTTGCCCTGCGCCTTCACAACCTGTCCCGCTGCTTCCATGGCCGCCTTCTCGGCCTCCATGAACGGAAATAGATACGCAACCGCCTTCTTCATCACCCGCGCCGACTTCACCACCTGCGGCAGAAACATCTTGCCTGCGCCAAACAGATCGCCCACCACGCTCATCCCCGCCATCAGCGGTCCCTCGATCACCAGCAGCGGACGGCCCAGCTTCGCGCGTGCCTCCTCAGTATCGATCTCGATGTAGTTGTCGATTCCCTTCACCAGCGCATGCGTCAGGCGATCTTCCACCGTCCCGTTGCGCCACTCTTCCGTCTTCTTCTCCGTCACCACGGCGCCTTCGCCTTTTAGCGTCTCGCCGTAGTCAACCAGGCGCTCCGTAGCGTCAGGTCGCCGGTTCAGCAGCACATCTTCCACCAGTTCCTTGAGCTTCGGATCGATCTCTTCGTACACCTCCAGCATCCCGGCATTCACGATGCCCATATCGAGGCCAGCAGCAATTGCGTGATACAGAAATGCCGAATGCATCGCCTCGCGCACGCGATTGTTGCCGCGGAAACTGAATGAAATATTCGAAACCCCGCCGCTCACCTTGGCATGCGGCAAATTCGCCTTGATCCACCGCGTCGCATTAATAAAGTCGACCGCGTAGTTGTTGTGCTCCTCCATGCCCGTAGCTACGGTCAGAATATTCGGATCGAAGATAATGTCCTCGGCCGGAAACCCAACCTTATCGACAAGAATCCGATAAGCCCGCTCGCACACGCGAATCTTGTCTTCGAAACTCGCCGCCTGCCCCTGCTCATCAAACGCCATCACCACCGCAGCCGCGCCGTATTTCGAGCACCGTGGCCGCATGCTCGCAGAATTTCGCCTCGCCCTCTTTCAGAGAGATCGAATTCACGATGCCCTTGCCCTGCAGGCACTTCAGTCCCGCCTGCAGCACAGCCCAGTTCGACGAGTCGACCATGAACGGAACCTTCGCAACTTCCGGCTCGCTCCCCAGCAGTTGCAGAAATCGCGTCATCGCAGCGACGCCGTCGATCATTCCCTCGTCCATGCAGATATCAAGAACATTTGCGCCGCTCTCCACCTGCTGCCTGGCAACGCTCACGGCCTCTTCGTATTTCCCGTCCTTGACGAGCCGCGCGAACTTCGGCGAACCGGCCACATTGGTCCGCTCGCCGATCATGATGAAGACCCCGGCTTGCTGCGTAAATGGCTGCGATCCCGAAAGACGAAGAGGCTTCATGCGGCCACACCTCCGCTCGTGTCGGACTCTGGTTCCGCATTCCCGCCCATCTTGCGTGGTGGCAGCCCTTCCAGCGCCTTGGCGATCGCCGCAATATGCTCCGGTGTATTGCCGCAGCACCCGCCCGCAATATTGATCAGCCCCGCCTTGGCAAACTCACTCAGATAGCGCGCCATGTCTTCCGGCCCGAGATCGAATCCCGTCGGCGACAGCGGATTCGGCAGCCCCGCATTCGGGTAGCACGAGATCGCCACGTTCGCTTTCTCTGACAAGTTCCGACAAAAACGGATACATCAGGTCCGGCCCCAGCGAGCAATTCAATCCGACCGACAGCGGCTTTACGTGCTCCACCGCGTTCCAGAAAGCCTCGGTGGTCTGCGCCGAAATCAATGTCTCACCGCCGCGCCCCACCGCCGCCGAAATCATTACCGGCAATTCCACGGCGTCTTCGTCAAAGACCTCGCGAATCGCGACCAGCGCTGCCTTGGCATTCAATGAATCGAAAATCGTCTCCACCAGCAGGAAATCGACCCCGCCCGCTATCAGCGCGCGCACCTGCTCCGCGTACGCCGTCTTCACCTGGTCGAACGTCACCGACCGAAAACCCGGATCATTCGCATCGGGCGAATTCGACAGCGAAACCGTGAGCGGCCCGATCGATCCCGCGACAAACCTTGTGCTCCCCGTTTCCTTACCGACCTTATCCGCCCACTCGCGGCAGATCTTGGCCGACACCTCATTGATCTCCCAGGCCAGGTCCTTCAAGAACTTGTCGTCAATGATCTTCTGGTAGAACTCCGGATCCTTCCGTCCCCCATGCTCCCGCGGATCATCGACAAAGAATTCGCTCTGCGAAATCGTCGTCGCGCCAAAAGTATTGGTCTCGATGATGTCGGCCCCGGCCTCCAGAAATCGCCGATGGATATCGCCGATCATCTTGGGCTGCGTCAGCACAAATAGATCACCGTTATTCTTCAGGTCCTTCTTGGCGTCCTTGAACCGCTCTCCGCGGATGTCCGCCTCGGTCATGCCGTACGTACGGATGGTTGTGCCCATCGCGCCATCAATAATGGCGATACGCTTCTTCAGAATCTCCACCAGGGGATGTTCGTGGGGTGTCGTCATATGTCTTTGATGATTGTAAGAGGCTTACGAACCAAAGGGCCGGTCCGATGCAGGGAATAGGAACAATCGGGGAGTGGATCGACAGTTTAACTGCCTGAAACGCGGGTAAATGCCGCAAAAGCGCGCTGAAAACCCCAAAGGTCCGGAGCCTGATGCAATCCGGACCCTTGGGCTTGATGCTTACTTGCAGCAATCCGACGTGCAACCGCTGGCGCAGCAGTCGGGGCAGCAGGTGGCACAGTCGCTGCACCTGTCAGGGCAACAGGTGGTGCAGCACCCACTCTTCGCTGTTAGCTGCGAAGTCTGGCCAAAGGCGGTGACGGCGAGGACAACTGCGACGGACAAAACTGCAAACGTGCGCTTCATAGAGAATCTCCTTGACGTTGAGACTGCGTTCGATACGTGGAACACGGACACACAGGCCCGCGACCATTTCAGCTGCTGGAACATCAGGAGTGATCTAGATCCGAAACACGCGGAGCAGGATATAACGCGGCGGAGAGGACGACACGCGGAGGGGTTCCGACTCAATGGAAGCAGTTTCAACTCGCGGCAGTTCTGCCAGCAGAGCGAAATACAGCGTTGCGACAAGAAGCTTGGGCCTAACCGGGATGCCCGGGATCACGACGGCTTGGGACTGCGCCCTGTTGCAGCAATCCTGCGAGCAATCCGCTGTCGTGAGGTCCTGCGCCATCGGGCAGTCCGCTCCCATCTCAGCCATTCCCATGGGGCAGTCCGCGCCCATCGCCAGGTTGTTGAGCGCGCACGCCGCAGCAGCCAGGGAAGGTCCACCCGCCAGCAGAGCAGTGAGCAACAACGCGAACAATTGGAATTGGCGTTTCATCCGGTTTCTCTACCCACAGTAGAGATCCACATTTCAAAGGTCAGTGTGCTGGATCACAATAGCCGAGAAAATCTAGCGCGCCGCCGCAATCGCATGCACCGGCAGCAGCATATCTTCCTTGCGCATCACCAGGTTCGTCGCGTTCAGGCTGGCCAGCTCAAACGCGTGTCCATGCGTAATCGCATCCGTCGGGCAGGCCTCCACGCAGTATCCGCAGAAAATGCACCGGTTGTAGTCAATGTTGTAGACCTTCGCGTACCGTTCCGACGACGAGATCCGCTGCTCCTCGGTATTCTCCGCCGCTTCGATGTAAATGCAGTTCGCCGGGCAGGCCGCCGCACACAGAAAGCAGGCTACGCACTTTTCCAGGCCATTCTCATCCCGCTGCAACACGTGGCCGCCTCTGAAGCGCTGCTCAAACACGGCTCCCCGCATCGGCCCCTTGCCGTCGGGATAATTCTCCACCGTCGTAGGTTGCAGCATTTCCCCGAAGGTGATGCTCATCCCCTTGGCAATCGCGGCGATATTGCGCACAACCGACATAAAGCAAGTATACGATGAATGCCTGGAGGCAACCACCCATGCCCACGCTGGGTAAGCACACACTTCTCCTCCCCTTGCTGCTCGCAACGCAATTCGCGTACGCCCAAGCAGGACCGAATACCAGTCTCCCCCTGGGTCATCCCCAGCCGCCGGATACATCCGTCACCCGCATCCAGGCCGACCTGGGCCGCGACGGCATGATCATTCCCCTGAAGATCAGCTTTGGAAAGAAATCCGCCGAGTGGACTGCACCCAAACTTGCCCAGCTCCCTCATGAAACGATCCAGGCCGCCAATGAACGCAGCCAGGCCCAGGAAACCTACTCCGGAGTACCCCTGATGGCCCTGCTAGTCGAGCTGGGAGTACCCCAAAAACCGAAGGGCAAAGACTTTCGACTATACGTCGTCGCCGAGGGCCGCGACGGAAATAAGGTCGTCTACTCGCTCGGCGAAGTCTCACCCGATGTACACGACGGATCCGTGCTGCTGGCCGACAGCGTCGATGGAAAACCGCTCGCCGACGACGGCCCCATCGAACTCGTTATATCCGGCGAGCGTCGCCCGGTTCGCTGGATCCGCGGCGTCGTCTCCATCAAAGTGCAGGCCGCTGACTGACAGCCGGAGGTCTCCCGCCCCTGGACTTGGATTGACTCGCACGCTTCGGCAACACGCTCGCTGAGCGGCTTTGCTCCGAATAATCCGAAACAAAGCCGCCCTGTCGGGCCTGTAACTACTGCGGGGGGGCTTCTCTTTTTCTGGCTGTTTTGGTTTGGGCTCAGATTTGCGTTGTGGTTCAGGTTTCGTTGCCGGAGCCGCATGCTGCTGCGGAGCCGGCCTTTCCGCTGGCTGTGTTTGCGGATGCTGCACCGGAGCCGGTCGCTGTTCCTGCATCCGAGGCTGGGGTGTGGGTGCCTGTCGTTCCGGCGCAGGTTGCGCATGCTGCTGCGGCGCCTGCCGTTCCGGAGCGGGTTGCTGGCGTTCCGGCCGCGGCACTGGTGCCGGATGCTGCTGTTGCTGCGGCTGCACCGGAGCAGGCCGCTGCTCCTGGGTCCGAGGCCGGGGCGCTGGCTGCTGCCGTTCGGGCGCAGGCTGCGCGTGTTGCTGTGGCACCTGCCGTTCGGGAGCCGGCTGCTGGCGTTCCGGCCGCTGCACCGGCGCCGGGTGCTGTCGTTGCTGCGGCGTCGGCTCCTGCTGCCGCGGCGCGGGCTGTGGTCTCAATCCGGGTTGATTCGCTGCGGGTTGATTCGGCCGCGATGGCTCGTTCACGCGCGGCTGTGGCTGCGACGCCGGCTCTCCCGGCCGGGTGTTGGATACGGTGCCGGGCCGGTTCATCGGGACCGGCGCAGGGGGACGGATATTGTGGTCTGCTGGCAATGGTCTCGCAACAGCCACGTTTTGTGGGCGTCCCTGATTCGCGGAGGCGAAGTTGGCGCGGTCGCTCTTCGCCGCCTGCACCTGCTGCACCTGCGCCGTCATGGGAGGCGTGTGCTGTTCTCTGACTGCCACCATCTCAGCCGGTCTCGGACGCACCTGTATTCCGCCGGGCCCGTTGTAGCTCACCCGGTTCACATTCGTAGTGTTGTTCACTACGCGGTAGTTGTAGACGTTACGAACCGTGGTCGTGTTCACGTTGTTCACCGTGCGGTTGTAGTCGAAGTGGTCACCCTGCCAGTACCCGCCCTGGTAGCCATATCCCACATACCCGAATCCGTAGTTGATCCCGCCATAGTAGCCAACGTGGCGTCCCCAGTAGCCGCGATGCCATCCGTACCGGCCTCGATCGTAGCCCCAGTAACCCGGCGTCCATAGCGCTCCCTGGTACGGCGCATTCACCCACGCGCCCGGTACCCAGTAGTAGCCTTCCGACGAGTAATTCCAATAGCCAGGCGTCCAGATGTAGTCATCCCCCGGGCAAGGCGGCTGGTCATACTCCGGCAGCGGAGGCGGTGCCTGCGTCGCGTATTCGACGGGCTGATCGTAGTTGTCGTAGTCTCCTGACTGATCCTGGGAATATCGGTCTGAATCTGGATAGCTGCCGGAACCGCCCTGCGGATAAGAGCTTGAGGCCGGCGCGCTCGTATCGTAGCTTCCGCCCTGCGCGGATGCATTCGAGATAGGCGCTACATTCGCCACGGCGGGATCCTGCGAAGGGTTTTGATCCTGAGCCTGGGTTCGGAGCCGTCTCGGAGCTTTGATTGCTCTTGCAGCCGCCGGCGCTCGCGACAATTGCTGCAGAGAGCGAGTCAAAACATAAATATCGGGGAAATATCTTCATCTTCTATACCTCTTCGGCTGGTTGGATGCCGTTGGAGGGACAGAATTTGTATTGCCGGAAATTGCGCGTCCGCATCCCGGCTTACGATTGAGATATCGCTAACCAATTGTTCTCAGAAGGGCTTGCGACAGCTCGCACCCGCGCAGAGAGGCCCTTGCAGAGCTATTGCCGCGCGCCTGGCGGCAGAGACTGGCCGTGATTATTGGCCGGTGGCGTGGTCACCGGCTTCCGCGGAGTGCGCGGCTTCTCGCTGACTTGGCAAAGCGAGGAATCCTGCCCGCGGCTCAATCCCGGCACCGCATCCTGCGCGCGGCACAGGCGATCCTTCATGCTGCATCGCGTCCTTTCCTGAAAGCACCATCGACCGCTCCGTGTCGCTTTGCGGATCAAGATCGTAGCGATACACCGCGTCTTCTGCCGGCTTGTCCTTGCCGTAGTCGAGATGGTTCCATGTGCCGAGCGTCTCCCGCCCGTTGTCATCGGCCATCACCGCATACACCTGGGTTTGCGTCGCGCCCATCGGCGCATTCGTGCTCCAGACTGGAACAGCTTTGCCGCCCGCCATCCACCGCCCCGCAAATGTGTGTGCTCGCAGGTCGTAGTGCAGCGCCGTGAAATACGTCGTAGCCTGGCAGTCGTTGCAGTCATCGAAGAGCGCGCCCAGTTCCCTGCCTTGCCCCACATCCAGCAGCAGCCAATCCATCAGACGCAAATTAACGCCATCGGCAATGTGCGTCAACTCGCGGTTGCTAAGCGAGACGCTCCAGATCGTGAAGGTGTCGCGGTTCGGCGCCGACTGCGGAGTGGCTCGAATCGTAGTGATCACAAGCGCCGCGTCATACTCGATCCCGATATCGCGAATCGCGGTCCACTTTTGCCCGTCCAGCGCGCGCGTCACCCACACCACCACGTCCTGATCGTCTTGCGGATGAAAATCGATCCAGCGAAATGAATCGGGGGCTTGCGCGGAACAAATTGGAAGTGATTGCGGCCAGCACCACTGCGATCAGAGGATGCAGCGAGACCAGCGAATAACAGCACGCATGGTTCAGATATACCAGACGCAGCAAAGCGTGCTTCGCCTGCGTTCCCAATCGACCGGATCTCAGTTTGCTTCGTGAAGGTGCGCAAGGTTTGCCTTGGCCTGCGGATGGTCGGGCTGCAGCCGCAAAGCATGCTCAAAGTCTGCACGCGCGGCGGCTCTTTGGCCTGTCCGCAGATTCAAGAACGCCCAGGTTGTTCCAGCCATCGGCATCGCCATCATAAAGCTGCAGCGCGGTTCGCTGCTCTTCAATTGCGGCGGCGATGCTTCCAGTTGCTGCAAGTACCTGGGACAGCGCCGAATGCAATAGAGGATTGCCAGGTTCCAGCCGGACAGCGTTCTTCAACTCATTCAATGTGGCGTTCTGGTCTCCCGATTGCGCATAGGCCCGGGCAAGTTGCTCATGCGCTTCCGCGGAATCAGGATGAGCTTTTGTCGCTTCCTTGAAAAGCTGCAATGCCGACTTCAGATTCTCCGGCGTCCAATTTCAATCTCCGCCAAGTCCCATCAAGGCCGACAAATTCCCGGGAGCGATTTGCAGACTGCTGACGAAACTCAGTCTGCGCCTGCTTTCCGCCTGGTTTTCACCTTCGAAGCGTTGCGCCAAGGCTGGCGTGGACATCCGCATCTTCAGGGCAAGACGCCAATATGAGCGCGAAAGTCAGCCTCTGCACTTGAGAACTGCTCATGCCGCAATTCGAGATTGGCCAGATCAAACCGCGCATCGCATGCTGCCGGAATTCCGCTTGAGCACCTCACGAAAAGTTTCGATCGCTTCCTGCCACTTGCCCTCTCCGTCGAGCGCAACGCCCAGTGCAATGCGCGAGCGCTCATCCGCGGGATACAGTGCCACCAATCGTTCAAATGCCGAGACTGCCTCAGCAGAACTTGCCTTCGCCCGTCAGAGCGGCAGCATAGTTATAGAGGCTTAACTCGATCGGTCGGAGTCTTGTTCAACCGACTGCGCATCCATGCTTCTTCCAGCAGAAGACGCGGATCCGGCAGAGTTCGGCGCCACATTCACCGGCAACACCTGCAGCCAGAGATGTGCCATCTCATCCTCTGACCGATTGCCCGCTCGAACCCGCACTGGCGGCGAATGCGGATTGCGCACATTCGACGAAGAATTGTCATACGAATAATGCATGTGCAGAACCGTGCCCTTGGGCAGCAGCATCGGCGCCTTGTAGCGATATACCGCTTGCCGGTCGATGTCCCAGTCGCGAATCCACACCAGCCATTTCTTCTGCGCCATCCGGCAGAATTGCCCAGCCCTGCAGATCGTGACCGAGATAATGCGCATGAGGATAGACTCCCAGAACTTCAACATCCACCGGCAGCGTAAGCGAGTCCTCCACAACAAAATCGGAATCGCCGGCGGGAATATCGAGCTTGCATCGTCGCGTTCCAGCTCCAGCAACATCGGCTGCTTTACCGGCGGATCGTGCGTGAAATAGAGGCCCACCTGCGCGTCGAGCGTCTCCGCTTTTCCTGATGGCTTGAGGTGCATATTCAGGATCAAGTCATTGCCTGGATCGAGCCGCCACGGCATCCCCGCCGGTTCAACCAGCGCGGGCGAGTCCGGCTTCCAAAACAGAAAATGACTGTCCGGGTCAAATCGATTGCCGGAGTCGACCAGAAGCTCCATACCGGCGATGCCGTCCTCCCAATCCTTCGGATGTTGGCGCCGCAAGCTGGCGGTGCGATCAATGATCACGTTGGCGTGGTGCACCACCTTGGGCGTGCCCGGCAGAATCTCCATCGCTCGCACATATTCGGTTCGCTTCAAGCGGATAAGGCAGAACGAAATTGCGAAAGACATCCGTGCCCCCGCCATTCAACGTGAAGGGGCGCGTCACCTTGAGAACCAGGTCCGGTTTGCCCATCAGCCAGTGTCTCGTCATAGTGCGGCGCCGTCGGCGCAGCGCGGGCATTCCCCTCCGGCATCTTTTCGCCCACCCAACGCTTCAATACCTCGCGATCTCGATCGCTCAAGACGGCGAACATCCGCAAAATCTCCATAACCCGGTTCGGGCAGCCACGGCGGCATGAATCGGGATTGCGTAACCGTCAGAATCTGCGGACCCCATCGGCGCGCATCCGCATAGGTCAGCAAACTGAACGGACCGCCGCCTCCCGGGATGGTGACAGGTGGTGCAGTTCTTATAAAGGATCGGTGCGATGTCGCGGCTCCACGTCGGCGCGGAGCGTCGTCGGCCTGTTCCGTGTCTATGCCCGATGCGAAGTCGCAGGCGCAAGAGACCTGCTGGTGCAACGCAGCGATGTGCGCTTGATTCCGGCGGTCGACTCGAGAAGGCAAACGCATGTCGCGATCGCCGGCAACATCGCGATGAATCCAACAACCTTCATTTCTGCAGAAAGACGACCGAACAGCCCACCGGCGGCCCGGTTGGCTGTGGAATCGGCTTTTCGGCCATGAGCGCCGCGTCGAGCGCAAGTTCAAGATCGTGATGGTCGGGCTGCGGCCTCTCGCTGCCGATCGCCATGTAGCGGTCGTCAACGCGACCACCATAAATCTGGTGCAACGCCGCGCCATCCACTCTGAAGATGGCCGCTTCGGGCGTGACCGTGATGTGCGCAAGATGCACCAGCGCTTGCTGCGAATCCAGCACGGTGCGCTCCTTGATCGAAAACTCCCGATTGTGCCGCGCAACAATCGAAGCCGTGTCTTCAGGATTAGGGAAAACCCACCAGATGCGCACTCCGCGCGACGAATACTCATGGTCGAGACGCGCGATCTCCGGCACGTATCGGTTGCAGATGGGACAATCGCTGGCCGCAAACATGAGCACCACAAACCTGGTATCCGGCCCCGCAAGTTCGCTGAACAGGCCTTGCCGTTCAGATCCAGCCCATAACGCTCTGCGCAGAATGCGCCAGCCTGCACGACAAAGCCAGAAACAAGGCAAACACAGCGAACCGTAGGGGAAGAGTGCGCATTTGAGAGTCTCGAGGCTGCTGCGGACATCTTAGCAGAGCGACAATTGCGTCCCTGGAACGACGCGGATGTCAGTCCTTCACAGCCCGAGCGCTACCCACATCGCATCCACCTTCGCCTTCGTCGCGCGATCCATCTCGATCATCGCCGGCCACGGCCGCTCGAATCCCTCCGCCTTCCATTTGCGCGTCGCGTCGATCCCCATCTTCGATCCGTAATTCGGCATCCGCGACGAATGATCGAGCGAGTCCACCGGTCCCAGCGTGAACTGGATATCCCGCTCCGGGTCGATGTTATTTGTCACCCGCAGCACCACCTCGCCGATGTCCTGCACATCGCAATCCTCATCCACCACCACGATGCACTTGGTAAACATCGCCTGCCCCAGCGACCAGATCGCATTCATCACTTTGCGCGCCTGCCCCGGATAGCTCTTCTTGATCGACACCAGCATCAGGTTGTGAAACACGCCCTCGACCGGCAGATTGATGTCCACAATCTCCGGAATCGTCAGTTTCATCGCGGGCAGAAAAATCCGCTCCACCGCCTTGCCCATCCACGCATCTTCCATCGGCGGCTTGCCCACAATGGTCGCCGCGTAAATCGGATTCTTGCGATGCGTGATGCACGTCAGGTGAAATACCGGATACTCATCCGTCATCGTGTAGAAGCCCGTGTGATCGCCAAACGGCCCTTCGCTGCGCAGCTCGCCCAGTTCCACATAGCCTTCCAGCACAATCTCCGCGCTTGCCGGAACTTCAAGATCCACCGTCTCGCACTTCACAATCTCCACTGGCTTGCCGCGCAAAAATCCGGCGATCATGAACTCCTCAACCTCCGGCGGCGCGGGCACAATCGCAGCAAACGTCGTCGCCGGTTCGGTCCCGATCGCGACCGCAACCTCGAGGCGCGAGCCTTTCAAATTCCCCAGCGCCACCTGCGGCATCCCGCCAATCGGCCCATCAGGAATCGTCACCGCCCCGCCTGCCGACTCCGCCATCGCCGCCACTCGTGCAGCTTGCGGACTTGTCGCACCACTCGCTTCTGCACCGGCCGCCGCAGCCTGTGCCCGCAGCGCTTCCCTGTAATGCTCCGCCGCCACCTTCTGCCGCTGCCAGTGCATCCCCGTCGTCTGCCCGTCGTACACCTGCATGCGATACATCCCGATGTTGCGCTTGCCCGTTGCGCGGATCCTCGTATGCACGCACGGCAGCGTGATGAACCGTCCGCCGTCGTGCGGCCAGCACTTCAAAATCGGAAACGCATTCAGATCGAACCCGTCGCGCAGAATCACTTCCTTGCACGGCGCATCCTTTGCCATCACCGTCTTCGGAAATACATTTCCCAGTTCCGCCAGTTGCGGCAGCATCTTCAGCTTGTCGAAGAACGCCCCCCGGCGCCTTCACATTCATCAGCCCTTGATCCGCTCGGCAATCTCGTCCAGCCGCTCCACGCCCAGCGCCATCGCCATGCGCCGCTCGCTGCCAAACTGGTTCATCAGCACCGCGTGCCCGGGAATGCCCTTCACATTCTCAAACAGCAGCGCCGGTCCGCCGGGAGCATACTTCCCTTTCATCGAAGGGTTCTTTTCCCTGTTCCCTGATTCCCTGTTCCCTGATTCCCTGTCTTCGACACCCGGTCGGTGATCTCCGTGATCTCCAGATCCGGCGACACTTCCTCGCGAATCCGCTTGAGTTCGCCATTCTTTTCGAGTGTCCTGATCCAGTCGCGCAAATCGTCATAAGCCAAAGGGATCTCTCCAGCGGTCGTTTTAGAATTTCCACAAGCCGCTTCCTCATGTGGAGACCGTAGCATTTCCCCATTCATACTAAGCTTTAGGCTTCAGGACTTTGGTTTCCTCAAATTCGCCTTCGCACACACGCTGCTCGCAAATCGGCATCCAAGTGAGAAGATAGCGATCATAACCGACGAGGGACTCCACACATGCCTCCATCCCCACAGGTACCTTGCCATCCCTACTTCAAGCTGCGCCGCCTTACCCCCCGCATCCAGATCGGCCCCCAGGCTGCCGACGCCATGGAACGTGCCGAATCTCTGCGCCGCCTACAACTGGCCCACGGGCCTCGCCGGCGGGGGCGTCATCGCCATCGTCGAACTCGGCGGCGGCTGGGTGCAGTCCGACATGGATCAGTACTTCAAATCCATCAACCAGCCCGTCCCGCAGATCACCGACGTCTCCGTGGACGGCACTCAAGAACAGCCCCAATCAGAATCACCGGTTCCAACAGCGATCCCGACTACGAAGTCGCGCTCGATATCGAGGTCGCAGGCGCAGCCTACTACGCCGCTACCGGCAAGCCCGCCACCATCCGCATGTACTGGTCGCAGGACATTGCCACCGCCGTCCAAAAAGCGGCCAACGACGGCTGCGATGTCTGCTCCATTTCCTGGGGCGCCGACGAGGCTACCTGGGGCACCACCGCGGCCAGGAGATGGAATCCGCCGCAGCTACTGCCACCAACCTCGGCATGGTCGTTTTCGGCGCATCCGGCGACAACGACTCCAGCGACGGCGGCTCTACTCCCGCCAATGTCGATGCCCCGTCGTCCTGCCCGCACGTCGTAGGCTGTGGCGGCACCTACAAAACCATCGACCGTCGAAACCGTCTGGAACGACAGCCCCGGCCAGACCAATGGCGAAGGCACCGGCGGCGGATACTCCACCATCTTTCCCGTACAAAGTTGGCAAATCGGCGCGCCTCCGCCGCCTGCCAACTCAAAATATGGCAAAGGCCGCATGGTCCCCGACGTCTCCGGCGACGCCGACCCCAACACCGGTTACAACGTCGTCGTCCACGGCTCAACTACTGTCGTCGGCGGCACAAGCGCCGTCGCTCCGCTCTACGCCGGACTCTTCGCAGCCTTCGGCAAAAAGCTCGGCTTCGTCACGCCGTCGCTCTATCAAAATCAGGGCGACTTCAATGACATCACGAGCGGCGGCAACGGCTATTACAACGCGGGCCCCGGACCCGACCCCTGCACCGGCATCGGCTCTCCCATCGGCAACAAGCTCTCGACTCTATTCACTACTGGTGCTGCCGGCCATAACCCAAACTCGCAAATGACAGGATAGTCAGAGCTTCCAGCCACGGCTCTCGATTGGACCGCGCCCCCGCTTGACTCCGCCAAGATTCGGCGCAGAATAAAGGATGGAGGTGAAAGCCATGGACTCCCCACTTCAACTCCATCTTCAAACCGACAATACGAAACCCGACGCAGAGAACCATCCAAAGCCGGAGGGCGAAAACGAAGAGCCCAAGCCTTTCGTCACCAGCAAGAGACTGAATCGGATAATTAATCGCGCGGCGCACAAGGGCGCGTCGCAATATGGCCGAAACAGCTCCGGCATCTTTTCCAAGTAAGCGGCCGGCCAGTTCAGACTCCGAACCTCGGACCTCAAACGCAGATCAGCCCCGATGGCATTCACCCTCGGGGCTGATCTCGACCAAAAAGATAGGGAGAAGCAAGCGCTGCTTGTCGGCGTCCGCTTCCGCCCGCGATCCGGAACCTATGCCGGATCCTCGCGCCGACCCACCAATGCAACATCGGTAAGGTCCAGCTCGATTCGCTGCCCGACTAACAACCGGGAAGTTGGCTTGCAAAGTATATCCAACCTCGCCAAAAAGCGAACCTTACAAAAGTCACCTCGATGCTGCAGTTTCGTTTTGCATTGGAATCCGGAAGACCGTGACCGAAAAAGGGCTCAACTGCGTCGTAAACTTCCCCGACCGCACCTCTGCCGTCGAAGCCGTCGGGGCCACCGCGGTCGGATGCTCAAAGCTATTTTCAGCTTGCGGATCGGCAGCCAAAGTCGTCACCTTTGCCATGCCCGTCACATCGGCGCCGTTCAGGTCAATCTCCGTCGCTCGCGCATCTGCGGATACGTTGACCGCCTTCACAATCAGTTCATGGCTGCGCTCGTCGAGCGTAGCACTGGTATAGATGCCACCCTCCGCCTGCGGCGTCGCCGGAACTGTCCGGGAGCCGGCATTCGTGGCAAAGGCTCTCTGCACGTAATAATTCGGCGTCCCGTACGACCGCAGGTTGTCGAACCAGATTTCATCCGGTTTCCACTGCCACGCATCCACGTGCGCCATCAACGGAGCATACGAAGCCATCTGCACCACGTCGCCGTTGCGTTCCAGCCCGGTCATGAATGCAGCCTCAGCAATCGCAGCCTTCCAATTGTTGCGATTCTCAGCGCTCGTCGTTCCCACCGTCTGCGCCGCATACTCGCCCGCAAACACCTTCGGGCCCGAGCGATCATAGTGGTCGTAACGGCTCGTGTTCTCGAGGAACCAGCCGGGGCTCATGTAATAGTGCTCATCGACCATATCGGCCTTCAGTTGCCGCCACGTCGACCACATGCTTTTGAATGGCTCGCCCGCGGGCGCTGGCCCCGCAGCTACCACAAGCTTGATTTCAGGGTGCTTTGCCTTCAACGCTGCCGCAAAAATCTTGTAACGCTCCACATAGTGCGGACCCCACTGCTCGTTCCCCACCCCGATCATCGTCAAATGAAACGGCGCCGGGTGCCCCATCTGCGCGCGGATCTTGCCCCACGGCGAATTCACCGGCCCGTTGGCGAATTCGATCAGATCGAGCGCATCGCGCACATACTCATCAAGCTGATCGAGCGCCGCAGTCTCGTTGGTGTTGAACTCGCATGCCATCCCGCAATTCAGAATCGGCAAGGGCTTCGCTCCAATATCCTCCGCAAGTTGAAAGTATTCGTAAAATCCCAGCCCGAATGACTGAAAATAATCCGGCGCCGGACGAAAATCGAACTCGTCGTTCCAGCGGTTGATGATGGTCCTTCGCTGCGCGACATCTCCCACGGTGGTCTTCCAGCGATAACGCGTCGCCAGTTGCCGCCCTTCCACAATGCACCCCCCGGGAAAGCGCAGAAATCCCGGATGCATGTCGTAGAGCAGCTGCACCAGGTCTTTGCGAAGGCCATTCTGGCGATGCTTCCACGTGTCCACGGGATACAGAGAAACCATGTCCAGGTCCAGCGCGCCCGGCTCATCGAAGATGAGATTTAGCCGCGCATGCTGCGTCGTTGCGTTGGTGCGAATGATCGTTTCGTAGCGCTTCCATTCCGCGGCGAAGCCCTCCAGCTTTCCGGCTCCGATTTCGTGGCCATTCTCATCGGTAACCGTCGCCCGAATCGCCTTGGCTCCATGACTTCGCACATAGGCCGAGAAGCGGTACTCCGCGCCGCTGGTCACACCCATGCCGCGAAAACCCGAGTTCCAGAAGCCGTATCCCGGCTCGTATACGCGAACATTGAGGTAGTGTGGATTCGACTGGTTAAGCGGTGCCTCCGTGCGGATGCTCATCTCGCCACGCGGATTGGCCATCCCGTTCTTGCTGATGCCCAGGTCCTGGTGCCAGCCCGTCAGCGGCTCCTGAAACTCGAACGAACGATTCTTCACCAGTTCTGGGTATAGGCCGCCGTCGGCGCCAAAGTTGATGTCTTCAAAGAAGACTCCGAACATGGAACGCGAAATCGCCGCTCCGGGATGTGCCGCGTCGACCGCGATCACCACGGGCTTCTTTTCATCCTGGCTCCAGAGGCTGATGGAAAGCAGTGCAAGCGAGAGAAACGAGAAACCGGCTTTTGTGCGCATAAGAATTGCGCTCATCTTATAGCAGTTTCAGATTCCCTGAAACGGATCAGTGCGCGACCTGCGCCACGTGCACCAAAGGATTGACCGGCGGAATCTCATCCAGAGGGAATCCCAGCCGTTTCCATTCGTCGTATCCCCCCCGCAGCGGTCGCACTCGCTCTATGCCCAGCTTGTGCAACGTCATCGCTGTTTTTGCCGCGGTCGCCTCACTGGGGCAAGTGCAGAAGAGCACCACGTCCCGATCGCGCGGAATCTCCCCATGCCGCGCCGCCAGCGCATCCGGTGAGAAGTGCTGCGCCTTCGGCAGCGTGAAGGGCTCCGCCATCAGTTCCAGCGGATGGCGCAGATCGACGATGTACACCTGCTCACCTGCGTCAAGCTGCGCCTTCAGGTCCTGCGGCTCCAGGCGCAACGACACCAACTTCTTCAAGACCGCCCGCCGGCGATAGAGCCGCATAACGAAAAATCCCAAAACGCCTAACAGCAGAATCGCACCGGAAAAACGTCCCACCCAGTTCAGCAGGTTCGGATTGCGTTTGAGCGCGTCTCCGAAGAGCCGTCCGCCCGTCAGTAGCGCAAGCAGCCACAGGCTCGCGCCGATTCCGTCGAAGAACAGGAACACCGGCAGGCCCATCCCGTTCTCGCCCGCTACGGGTGCTGCCAGGGTCGCCAGGCCAGGCACAAACTTTGCAAACATCAGCATCACGCCGCGCCGCCGTCCAAACGAGTCCTGCGTGCGCCTGACACAAATTGTCGGCTCCATCGAGAGCTTGCAGAGAATCCGCAGCACATGGTGCCCGTAGCGCCGCCCGATCAAGAACCATGTGGTATCCGCCGTCATGCAGGCCAGCAGCCCAGCTAGAAACGCAGCGCCGAAGCTGAGTTGGTGTTCGGCCGAGAGGCCGCCTGCCGCCAGCAGCACCGGCGTCGCCGGCAGTGGAATGCCGAACTGCTCGACCAGGACCCAGCCGAACAGGAGCAGATAGCTATACGTCAGGAGAATGTGTTCGGGGAGAGCCATGGTCCGAGTCCAATGTGGTGAAGAAGGTTGAGGGTCACAGGCCGCCGGATCCGCAAGCACCTGCTCTGCTCAATCTATCCGATGATTATGAACTGAATTCGTTTCAAATGAATCAGCCTTCCGGAAAAATCGACCGCATCGGCGCATTGCGCCTTTCCAGCAATTCGCAATCCTTGAACCGGCAAGCAGGTTGCCGCCCTCATCTGCGGTGCTGCCCGGATTTCTGTAATCCGCTGAAAACAGAATATTTACCTTCAGAGATGCACATACATGGGTATATGCCGCAACCAAAAGGTTGCATATTTTCCAGTCCAACCATGCACTCTCGCTTCCGCTTTTACACGGCAGCGAGCGCCTGCTCCAGATCGGCAATCAAATCATCTTTGTCCTCAATGCCGATCGACAACCGAACCAGGCCCTGCGTAATCCCCACCTTCTCGCGTTCCTCATCGGTGAGTGCGAAATGCGTCGTCGTCGCCGAGTGCGAAGCCAACGACTCCACCCCACCCAAGGACTCTGCATTCAAGAACAGCTTCAGCGCACCGAGAAACTTTCCTGCCGCATCACGCGAACCGAGATCGAAGCTGAGCATCGATCCAAATCCTCGTTGCTGCTTCTTTGCCAGCTCATGCTGCGGATGGCTCTTCAATCCGGGATATGCCAGCCTCTTCAACTTGGGCTGCGTCGACAAAAACTCCGCGACAGCGCGCCCGTTTTCCTCGTGCTGTTTCATCCGCAGCGGCAGCGTCTTGATGCCGCGCAGCACCAGGAAGCACTCAAACGGCGACATGATCCCGCCCGCCGCCTTTTGCACCAGCAGATAACGATCCTTGTGCTCCGGCTTCGATCCGATCAGCGCGCCACCCAACCCATCCGAGTGTCCGTTCAAGAACTTCGTCGTCGAATGCATCACGATATCCGCGCCCAGCGCCAGCGGGCTCTGCAGCGCGGGAGACATGAACGTGTTGTCGACACTTACTTCCACGCCATGCGCATGCGCAATGCTCGACACGGCCGCAATATCCGTCAGCACCATCAGCGGATTGGTCGGTGTCTCGATGTGCATCAGCTTCGTAGTCGGCTTGATCGCCGCTTTCACCGCATCCAGATCCGCCGTATCGACATATTGGATCTCGATCCCGTAGTGCTGAATGATCATGTTGAAGAGCCGCGTAGTTCCGCCATAAACGTTGGCAGAAACAATCACGTGGTCGCCAGCGTGCAGCGTCGCCACCAGCGCATAAATCGCCGCCATCCCGCTGCGCAAATGCATGACCCGACGTGCCGCCTTCGAGCGCAGCCAGAGCCATCTCCAGTCGGTCGCGCGTTGGGTTTCCGGCGCGCGAATAGTCATATCCCTTGTCGGTGCCGATACCGGTCAGTTCAAAGGTGGAAGAGAGATAGACAGGGACATTGACGGCGCCGGTGAGCGGGTCGGGATGCTGCCCTGCGTGCACGGCAAGTGTGGCATATTTCTGATCAGACATGGTTTGCGCTTAGCTGCATGCTCCTGCCTTCTAGCTTATCGCGGAGCCCCGGCCGCCCTTCCCAACTGTTGCATCCTTTCGGTCCCTTTCCAGCATCAGAATCAGCCATGCCCAGGATGCGTCCATGCTCCCGGGTTGCACCAGCCTCGGAGGTAAATATGGCCGGCACAAAGAAATGCGCAAACCCTGCTTGCAACTGCATTCCCCCTGAAAAGCAGAAGTATTGCAGCGCCCACTGCGAAGGCATCGCCGACAAAACCGAGATAATGTGCACCTGCGGCCACGACGGCTGTAGCCACACCGGCGTGCGCGCCTAGGGCAGACCACAAGTTTTCAGCTCAATGTTCGTCTCGCAGGCATCCCCGCGATGCGAGCGAGATGCGACTGAGCGCGCCAACGGCGCCGCAGGTGATGGGTTATGGCGTGAATACTGTACGGATTTTGCTGTGTACCAAGCCGCAAGAGCGGCCTGCCTTGTTTTCTGATCTCTAATCCGTTTGCCTGCTTCTATATCCCGCCCTCAAAGATCTTCTTCGACAGGTACCGTTCCGCAGAGTCCGGAATGATCGTCGCCACACGTTTTCCTTCCCCCAATTCCCACGCCAGCGCCGCAGCAGCAAACACAGCCGCCCCCGAGCTCGATCCGCCCACCAGTCCCTCTTCTGCCGCTAGCCTCTTCACCATCCCAAAGGCATCGTCATCGCTCACCATCACAACGCGGTCGCACACATCGCGATGAAACGTCTCTGGGACGAAATGAACGCCGATCCCCTCCACGCGATGCTTGCCCGGCGCCCCGCCCTGCAGAATTGAACCCTGCGTCTCCACCGCGATCGTGATGACCGCCGGATTCTTCTCCTTCAAGAACCGCGCAACCCCGGAGAATGTGCCCCCTGTCCCCACGCCGGCAACAAATCCATCGACCCGTCCTTCCATCTGCTCCCAGATCTCCGCGCCTGTCGTATCGTGGTGAAACTGCGGATTCGACTGGTTCGTAAATTGACCCGCCATGAACGCCCCTGGAATCGCATCCGCAACCTTGTTCGCCGCTGCAATGGCCCCAGCCATGCCTTCCGCCTCCGGCGTGCGGACCACTTCCGCGCCAAAGCCTCGCATCAGGATGCACTTCTCCTCCGCGAATCCCTCCGGCACAAACAGCTTCACCTTGTAGCCGCGATTCACACCAATCAGCGCCAGCCCCACGCCGGTGTTCCCCGCCGTGGCCTCCACAATCGTGGATCCGTTGCTTAGCAACCCCTTCGCCTCGGCATCCAGGATCATTCCCAGCGCAGCGCGGTCCTTGATGCTGCCCCCTGGGTTCAGAAATTCAAGCTTGGCAAACACTGCGGCCGACTCGCGCGGCACAACTCTGCCGAGTTGCAGCATCGGTGTATGGCCAACCAGTTGGGTGATATCGGATGCGATGCGGACGGGAGAGGAGGTGAGACTTTCGACTGCCATGGCAATTCAGTTTAGCTTACCGAACCCGGCTATTTCTTCTGCGCTGCAGGCCGCTTGGCGACTCGCGTCGCGGGGAAATAGCCGGTACGTGTGCGCACGGTCATCTTGCCCATCCCCTGAGCCTCCGCCGTCACACTCACTCGGCGGAATCCCGGCTGGGTCGACGGTTTGGTGGAGTGATAGCCGATGGTGTACTGGCTTCGGATATCCCGCGCCACTTCAGCGGCAATCTCGTCTACCTGCTCCATCGACTTTGGAAAGAACGCAATTCCGCCTGTCTCGTTCGACAGCAGTTCCAGTGCGCGACGCGCATGCCGCACCTCGGCATGGCTCATCTCATCGCCAAACAACAGCCCGATCGTGTAGATCACAGGCCCTGACAGTTCCTGCACGCGCCGAATCGTTTGATCCAGCGTCAGCGTCGAGGCGTTGTCCTCGCCGTCGGTGATCAGCACCAGCACCTGCTTCGGCCGCTTGGCATCCGCGACCAGCTTGTCTGCCGAGGCAACCACCGCATCGTAAAGCGCGGTGCCGCCTCGCGACTCAATGTGGCTCAATCCATCGCGAAGCTTGTTTACATTGGCGGTAAAATCCTGGTCGATGTAGGCCTCGTCGGAGAAGTTCACCACAAACGCCTCATCTTCCGGATTGGAGGCCTCTACCAGGTCCAGCGCAGCTTTGTTCACCGCCGGGCGCTTCTTCGACATCGAGCCGGAGTTGTCCACTACCAATCCTATGGATACTGGAAGATCGGTGTGCTGAAAGCTGATGATGTTCTGCTTTACTCCATCTTCAAAAACCTGAAAGTTCTCTTGCTTCAGTGTCTGTACCAACTGGGAACCTTCCAGCACCGTGGCGTTCAGAACCACTTCCTCCACGTTGGTATGCAGGACGTACCCTTCGCCGCCTTCTTTGTGCAGGGGCTCGCCGCTCGCACTCGACGGCTGCTCTGCGTCCGGCGAACGCACCGGGTCAGTGTCGACCGTCAACGAGGGAGCCTGCGCCGGCGTAGCGGGCGCAGACGGTTTTGGTGCCTGTTGGGCGCCCAGGGCGAGAGTCGAAATCAGGAGGAGTACCGCCAGAATTGCTTTATTGCAAGGGCGCATAGTATCCGGTTCGAGCATGGACCGTGAGTGGAGGCAAACCCGATGGCGGGTTTAGCTTCACCTTCACTTTACGCCACTTGCCGTCGCGAGAAATATTCTTGGGGGTATAGCCGATCACATATTGGTTGCGCAGTTCCGTCGAGATCTTCTCCGCAATGTCGCCCATTTCAGAGACGTCATCCACTCTAAAAAGCCGTCCCCCGGTCTCTTCGCACAGATCGTTCAGCAGGACCGGTCCTGAGCGTTCCTCCGGTGTGGCGGCGTATGGATCGAAGATTCCGATGGAGTAAATCTCCACGTCCGACTCCCGAACCTGCGCGCGAACTTCGCCTTCGGTGTATCTCGACCGATTATCGCCGCCATCCGATACCACCAGCAGTGCTTTCCGTTCGTGCTTGGCTTCTTTCATCTTGGCCACACCGTAGTAAATCGCATCAAGCAGTGCCGTGCGGTGACCGCTGCGCACCGTTGCCAGCCGGGCCTGGATATCTTCCACCGAACTCGTGAAATCCTCGATCAGTTCGGGACGGTCGTTGAATCCGATCACAAAAAACTCGTCCTCGGGATTGGCAGTCTTGATGAATTGGACGATGGACTCGCGCGCCCGAACCAGTTTCGACGTCATCGAACCGGAAAGGTCGAAAATAACCCCAATGGAAACAGGCGCGTCTTCGCTGGCAAAGCTCTTGATATTTTGCTCGCCATTGTTCTCGTAGACCTGGAAGTCTTCCCGCTCCAGCCCGGTCACGAGGCGGTTCATGGGGTCGGTCACCGTGATCGGCACCAGCACCATGTCCACATTCATCTTGATCAATGATCCGGGCCTTGTCCTACCGGCCCCGGTCCCCGCCGGCGCATCTACACCCGCCGGCGCGCCGGTTGCCGGAGTACCCGCCGTGGGCGGCGGTACATGTACCTTGTCCAGGGGATTGTCCTGCGCTTTGATCGTCCCGGCGCCAAAAACGGCAAGCGCCACCATGCACATGGCCCCCAGCCACGGTCTGCGGAACTGCCCGTGCGGTGCTTCGAGCCATTTGAGGAGTGGGTTCATGCGCTCATACCTGGGCTGGTAGGTCGGCTCGTACATGGGATTGTTGGCGAGTTTAGCATGCCCGGCCGTTGCCTTGCGTTGCCCCAGGAATGCCCTTGTTTTCTTTGACGTTCCCGGACTGAAATCGGTGTTCCCCACTGGGATACAATCGAGTCCAAGCGACAGTTTTGACGAGACTTCCGCTTTCAAAACTGTCGCATAAATCCTGCCTTTCTATAGGGAGCAAGACCTTTCAAATGGCAAGTATCTATCCGTTCCGCGCATGGCGCTACAATCAGTCGGCTGTCCGGCTTGAAGACGTGGTCACGCAGCCTTACGACAAAATCTCGCCCGCCATGCAAGAGGCTTACTACCAGCGCAGCCCGTATAACCTAGTCCGCATTATCCTAGGGCTGCCTGAACTGTTTGATGCCGAGGGTGGTGCGAATGTCTATAGCCGCGCCGCCCGCGACTTTCGCGCATGGAGAGACCAATCCATCCTCGTTCAGGAACGGGACCCTTGCGTCTTCGCCTACGCCCAGCGCTTTCGCGTCCCTGGCTCCGATGAAATCAAGGAACGCCGCGGCTTCATCGCCCTTGGCAAGCTCCACGAATACGCCGACCGCGTCGTCTTCCGCCACGAGCAGACCCTGTCCAAACCCAAAAGCGACCGCCTCAACTTGCTCAAAGCCACACACGCTCACTTCGGCCAGATCTTCATGCTCTACTCCGATCCCGCCGGCAGCGTCGAAAAGATTCTCTACGACGACGCAGGTCCCGCTGACGCCGAAGTCACCGACGAGTATGGTGTGCTCCACCGCGTCTGGCGCGTCAGCGATCCCGCCGTCATTCGTCTTCTCACCAGCACCATGGCCGACAAAAAGCTGATTATCGCCGACGGCCACCATCGCTACGAAACGGCTCTGAACTACTCAAAGGAGCACGCAGCCGCACCCGTGCGAACTGAGTACAACACCAACGAACTGCCTCAGCCTCCTTACCCCGAAGCCGCCGTCATGATGACCTTTGTCAACATGGACTCCGACGGCCTGGTCATCCTCCCCACGCACCGCGTCGTCCACAGCCTGCCCACCTTCGATCCGGCGGCTTTCGCGCGCGCCGCCGAACAGTTCTTCACCGTCCAACAGCTCCCCGATGCCTCCGCCACCTCTTACATCGACACGCTGCGCCAGCAATCAGGAACAGCCTTCGTCGCCGTCACGCGCGGCGGAAGGTTCCTGCTGCGTTCCAAACCACAGGCCACCGCGGCCGCACTCGCCGCCCTGCCGGAAAATCAGCGCCAGCTCGACCTGAGCCACCTGCACACCATCATCCTTGACAAACTCCTCGGCCTCGACGCCGAGAAAGTCCGCGAACAGACCAACCTCCGCTACCTGCGCGACGCCTCCGAGGCAGTCGAGCAGGTCCACCGTGGCGAGGCCGACGTGACGTTCCTCACCAATCCCGTCACGATGGAACAGCTCCGCGAAGTCGCTTTTGCCGGCTCCGTCATGCCCCAGAAATCCACCGACTTTTTCCCCAAGCTCCTAAGCGGCCTGACGATCTATGCCCTGGAGTAAGGCGCTCACACACTGGGTGCCCCAGGTCTGGAGTTTCAGACCTGGGAGGGGCGCATTCAGACCATGCAGACTTTTGATCGCCCTTGCAATCTCGCTTCCGCTTGCCGCGCAACAACCGTCCGCTCCTCCACCGTCACAGCCCACGCCACTATCCCCCGCACCCCGCTTCGTGGTTGTCCTCGACGCCGCCCACGGGGGCGACGATACCGGCGCCCACCTCGACAGCGGCCAGCTCGAAAAGTCCGCCAACCTCGCCCTCAACATCCGCCTTCGCTCCCTGCTCGCCGCTCGCGGCATTCAAGTCGCCACCACGCGGGAGTCCGACGCCTCCCTTAACCTCGAGCAGCGCGCTACCCTTGCCAACCACGCCAACGCGGCCGTGTGCCTCAGCCTCCACGCCAGCGAAAGCGGTGCGGGCGTGCATCTCTTCACGTCTTCCCTCGCGCCTGCGTCGCAGACACGTTTCCTCGCATGGAAGACAGCCCAGGCGCCGTGGATCACGCGCAGCCTGGCCCTTGCCGGGGCGCTCAACTCCGCGCTCACGCACACCGGCTTCAACGTCACCCTCGGCCGCGTTCCCCTGCCAGGCATCGAAAGCATGACCTGCCCGGCCCTTGCCGTCGAAATCGCCCCCGAACGCGACGCCGACAAGAACATCACCACCGAGCCCGACAACCCCGATTACCAGGGCCGCGTTGCCGCCGCACTGGCCGCAGCAATTCTCGAATGGCGTACCGACCCCAGCCGCACGGAGGTCCGCCAGCCGTGATTCCCCGCTACCAGAAGATCCTCTTCACCGTCCTCCTTCTCGCCTCGCTTGGCATGGGATTCAAGCTGTGGCAGCTGCGCGACCGTGCCCACAAGCGACTCCTTGCGGGCGAAACCACCGCCCCCACGCAGGCCCCCCAGGTCGCCCCCGCCGAACAGGCTACCCTCGTCGCTGCCAACGATATGGACAACTCCCTGGTCCCGCAGGTGCATTCCCTGCCGCTTCCCGAAGACCCCGGAGCCCGCGCCCGCGCTGTCCTTGGCAAACTGCTCGATCTCTACGCAGCGCCCAACTCCACCCACCCTGTCCCCGGGGGAGCCGCCTCCGTCGCCCAGGTCTTTCTCTTGCCCATGCCCGGCGCCAGGGCCTCTGACTCCACCTATCAACTCGCCGTCGTCAGCTTGACCGGCACCTTTGCCGCGAGCCACCCCTCCGGGCTCGAAACAGAGTCCCTGACCGTCCTCTCCATCTGTGCCACCCTGCGCGCCAATCTGCCTAATGTCGCTGAAGTCCGCTTCCTCGTCGACGGCCAACCGCGCCCCACTCTCGCGGGCCACGCCGACCTCACCCGTACCTACCTGACCGCCGACGCTCTGCCGACCGAAGGAAATGCTCCGTGACCGGATCCTCCAGTACCCCCACCATTGGCGTCTTCGACTCCGGCTTTGGCGGACTGACCGTTCTGCGCGCCCTCATCGCCCGGGCGCCGCAGGCTCTCTATGCCTTCATCGGCGACACCGCCCGACTACCCTACGGCTCGAAGTCCCGTCGCACCATCGCTCGCTACGCCGCCCAGAGCGCACGATTCCTCGTCGAGGAACAAGGCGCAGACTACCTCGTAATCGCCTGCAACACCGCCAGTGCCCTGGCCCTTGACGACATCAAGGACGCCGTTCCTTCCGTTCCTGTCATCGGCGTGATCGAACCCGGCGCTGAGGCCGCTCATAGAACTTCGAAAACGCGCGACGTTCTGGTCATCGCCACGGACGCCACCGTACAAAGCCACGCCTACGCCGCCGCGTGCCAAATCCACGGCCTTCGCGCGCTCGAGAAAGCCTGCCCTCTTCTTGTTCCTCTTGTAGAGGAAGGATGGGTTGCTCCTTCCACCCTGAGCGAGCCGCTTGCGGCGCAAGCCGCGTCTGCCCCAGCGCAGGTTGCCGTGACAGCTGAAGTCGTGCGCATCTACCTCGACGAACTCAGCGCCCAAGCCGCATCGCAAGGCATGAAGCCGGATACCCTCGTTCTCGGCTGCACACACTATCCGCTTCTTAAGCCCGTGATCGAACGCGTCCTGCCCCCATGCATCACGATCATCGACTCCGCCGAATCCACCGCCGACAAGCTCGTGTTGCAACTCAGTCGCGACCTTGGCGCACCGCCCAAACCCACGCTCGACGATCCAATCCTCCGCTTCTTCGCTACCGATTCTGTCGAAAAATTCGAGCGCCTCGGCTCCCGCTTTTTAGGTCGCCCCGTAGGCAATGTCCAACTCGTCGACCTCGGCGGCTGACAAACTCAAGGCAAACGTCACCGTAACGACTTGATATCCTGATTCTGGCTCAGAATTCTTCAATTCCAGAGATTTTCATCCTCAGCGAAGCATGCTTGGGGCCGCGTCTCAGGATGCGATGGGTAAGCGGAGCGAAGGATCTGCTTTTCGCGCCGCCTGAATCAAAAAGTCGCAGCACCGGAGGGACAACACAAGCATGATCGATCTGAAGGGCAAAACGGCCGTGGTCTTCGGGCTGGCCAACAAGCGTTCCATCGCCTGGGGTATCGCCCAAAAACTCCACGAGGCCGGCGCCACCCTCGCCATCTGCTATCAGAACGAGCGCATGAAGCTCGAAGCCGAAGACCTCATCAAGGAACTTCCCGGCGCCTCCGGTTTCCAGTGCGATGTCTCCGCCGACAGCGAGATCGATGCCCTCTTTGCCGCACTCAAGGAAAAATTCAGCAGGCTCGACATCCTTGTCCACGCCGTAGCCTTCGCTCCCGCCGCCGACCTCCGCGGCGAGTTCATCAACACCAGCCGCGAAGGCTTCCGCACCGCCATGGACGTCAGCGTCTATTCGCTCATCGCGGTCACCCGCGGCGCTGCGCCCCTCATGACCGATGGCGGCAGCATCATGACTCTCACGTACTACGCCGCCGAAAAGGTCGTCCCCAACTACAACGTCATGGCCGTGGCCAAGGCCGGGCTCGAATCCACCGTCCGCTACCTGGCATGGAATCTCGGATCGAAGAACATCCGCGTCAACGGCATCTCCGCTGGACCGATCAAGACCCTTGCCGCCCGCGGCGTCGGGGACCTCAGCGAAATGATGCGGTCGCACGCCGAGCGCGCTCCGCTTCACCGCAACGTCGACCAACTCGAAGTGGGCGGCCTGGCCCTCTTCCTCGCCAGCGACCTCTCCAGCGCCATCACCGGCGAAATCACCTACGTAGACTGCGGCTACAACATCATGGGCTTCTAAATCGCGCGGACCCGCTGGGACTCAAACCGGGGAAAGCACGAACTCAAACGAAGAATAACTGGATAGGCCATTCACGCGCGCTTTTGCGCAATGGCCCCCGACCGCATTATTTACCGGCAGCTGCGGCTGCTTTCTTCTTCTGTGCCTCCACTGTCCACGGAGGCACGATGCCATTCTGCCGGGCGTAGGCAACGAGCTGGCCGAGATGTTCGTGCGCATCGGCAACGAGGAGATAAACAACGTCGCCCTCATTCGCCTGCGGGCCGAGTTTTGGCAGCAGCTTGGAAAAATCCGCGTTGCTCATGCCATTGATCGTTTTGTTGGTGAAGTCCCACGACTGATTCAGGGCCTCGACGATGCGATCCCTCTCGACCGTGGATTTATCGAATTGTCCCGCTTTAAACCCTGGCGGAGGAGTCGCGCCCAACAAGCTGAGGAATCCGTAGCGCTCGCCGGCTACATGCAAAAACACTTCGGCAAAGGACCGGGTGTCCGGCGAAGGGCGCCAAGTGATCTTGTCGCTCGGAAGCGCCTGGGCGAGATCGACGCACTTCTTGTTCACGGCCTGCAGGTCGAGAAGGGCCTGAGCTTTCATGTCATAGCTGGGCGCTGTGCTGTCGGTGGAGGTGGCAGGAGTTTGTGCCTGCATGGCCACAGCCCCGGCACTCAGGATGCATGCGAGACAAGTCAGAGAGAGAGTTGGCGTTTTCATTGCGGCCTCCGCGCTAATTTTGGAGCTGTTGTAATCGCCCCGAGGCTAGAGGAGATACCGAATAGATGCAAGCTGTTCGTGACCGCTTTGGTGTTTGAAGGGATGAGTGGCTGCTTGCATGGGATTGTTGATGCAGGGAATGCTGCAACGGGCCAACTCTGGCCGGTTCCCTACATGTTTGCGATCGCGTCCCACACTGCATCCTCAATCGGCAGTCCAAGCCTGCGATTCTCCTCCCGCAATCGCAGAGTATTTTCGCCCGGATACCGCACTGCCTTTCCCGCCTCCGACGCGCGCGAGCGATGCACCGAGTCCACCACGTCATCCGCGATCAGTTCCATCCGGGCCGCATCTCCCAGCCCCCGCGGATCGATCGCCATAAACATCTGCGACAATCCTGTCTCCTTGAGCGGATCGTTTGCGATCGCGTGCGTTGCATTTCCCAGCGAGGTCATCGCCGCCACCAAATCCAGCACCACAGCAAGTCCTGATCCCTTCCAGAACCCCACAGGCAGCAGCCGCTGCGACTTCTCAATCGCTCCCGGATCGCGCGTCAGCTTTCCCTCGGCGTCAAATCCGCCATACCACGGGCAGCATCTCCCCGCGCTTGCGATAGCTCTCCAGCGCGCCATACGAAAACTGCGACATCGCCATATCCAGAACCACGTGCCCCTTCGCACGCGGCACCGCTATCACCAGCGGATTGTTCCCGATCGCCGGCTCAACCGCGCCCCACGGCGGCACATTCGGCATCGTATTCGTCCAGCACATCCCAATCACGGCTGCCTCAGCCGCCTGCCAGCCGTATGTCCCGCCGCGCATCCAGTGATTCGTATGCGCCATTGCCACGCAGCCGATCCCATGCTCCCGGCTCAGCGCAATTGCGCGCTCCATTGCGGCCCACGCATTGAGGTTTCCGGGCCCGCGCCGGCCGTCCCACCTCTCCATCGCGCCGAATCGCGCGACCACACTGGGCTCCGCCGCCGGATCCACGCTCCCATTCCGCACCGTCGCGACAAAGCGTGCAAACCGGTTCACGCCGTGCGTGTACACGCCATCGCAGGTGGTCTCCGCAAACAGCCGCGCGCAGAACTCCGCACGATCATCCCTGAATCCCAGCCCGCGCAAAACCAACGCGAGCCGCGCGTTTACCTGCTCAAACGGAAGTCGAATCATTCACAAATCTGCATTCAGAAAGAAACGGATTCTGATCACTGTCCACTGACCACTGATCACTGCTCTTTGTGATAATTCGGATAAGCCGGCTTGTGTACCTCTGGCTGGGGTGTCTTGCTCAACTCGTCCATCGCCAGCGCAACCGCCTTCTCGAGTTGCGGATCGTGCCCCTCGCTCACCGCCTTCGGATCCTGCTCGACCGCGTAATCCGGCTCGACGCCGTGATTTTCGACATCCCACTCACCCTTCGGCGAGAAGAACGCCACGCTCGGCGATGTCACATGTCCGCCATCCATCAGCACAGGAATCGCCGAGATGCCCACGAGGCCTCCCCACGTCCTCTTGCCCACCAGCGGCCCAAGCTTCGCCTGTTTGAACAACCACGGCAGAGCATCACCGCCGGAGCCTGAAAATTCATTCGCGATCATGACCTTCGGCCCGTAGACGCCCGCGTTCGGCGTGTGCTCGATCTTGCCGTACCGCGGCGCCCAGTACGACTCGATGTGCCGCCCCAGCACTTCAATAAAGTAATCGGCCACCTGCCCGCCGCCATTGAACCGCTCGTCGATCACCGCACCCTGCTTGTTCATCTGCGCGAAATAGTAGCGATTGAAATTCGTAAATCCGCCCGCACCCGTATCGGGCAAATACACGTAAGCGAGCTTGCCGCCCGAGAGCTGATCCACTTTTTTCTGGTTGCCTTCTATCCAGTCCACATTCCGCAGCGCCGCTTCGCTCGCAATCGGAGTTATCGAAATATCGCGCGGCTTTCCATCTTCTCCCGCGATGCGAATGCTGATTACTTTCCCCGCTGTACCTTCGAGCGGCTGCTGAATATCCATATCCGCCGTCAGATCCTGTCCCTCGATACTGAGAATGCAGTCGCCCACCTTCACATTCAGTCCCGGCTGCGACAACGGCCCCTTTTCTCGCGGATTGAATTCCCCGCCCGTGTAAATCTTCGCGATGCAATAGCGGTTGTTCTTGATGTCGTAGTCCGCGCCCAGCAACCCGCCCGGCACATGCGCCGCATCTGGAATGTGTCCGCCGTTCCCGCGCAGATGTCCAACGGAAAACGCACTCAGCATCTCCTGGAAGATGTAGTTCAGGTCAGCGCGCGACGCGATTGACTCCACGTATGGCTCGAACTTCTTCTCATCAGCCACCGTGTTCGTCCCATGGAAGTTCGAGTCGTAGAAAAATGCGCGCTCAATCCGCCACACTTCGTGATACATCTGCGCCCACTCAACATGCGGATCCACCCGCATCTTCACATCTGCAAACGAAAGGGCGCCCTCGCCCGCCTTTACCGGGGCATTCGCCGGCACAATCACCCACGTCGGCTTCGGTCCGCCCCCCGGAGGCGGCTCGCCGCCATCCGGTCGCGGATGGCCCAGCGCCAGCAGCATCTTTTCGCCATTCGCCGACAGTTCGAACTTCTCAACGTGCTCCGCCAGCTTCTCCGTCTTGCGCTCTTCCGGCGTCCATCGGCTCAGCGTTGCGCCGCGATCACCAAATCGGCCCGACTCCGGTCGCTCGGTGAAGTAGATACTTCCCTTCAGCCCTCCTGTTACGCTCTCGTAGACACCAGCCGGCAACGGCAATGCCACAACGCGCTGTTCGATTCCGTCCAGGTCAACCTTGACCGGCTTCGTCGCGGGCTTGGCATGCGGTTTTTCATCGCCGCTGCCTTCTTTCGCTTCAGCGCCCTTGTCGTCGCTTTTCTTGTCGTCGCTCTTCTTGCCCTCCGCCTTCTCTTCCGACGGAGCCTTCTCGTCCTCCATCTCCGGAGCAATCGGCGACGCCGTATCTGCCGCCAGTGTGAGCGCGTAGATGTTCGACGTTACCTGGTAGAGATCGCTTGTCATGTCGAGTCCGTCCGACGTCGCGCCTTCATTTGTGCTCGTGATGAAGTAGAGGTATTTCCCGTCGCGATCAAATGCCGGTTCGCGCGAATCCCCCATCGCGCTCGTCACCTGCGTCGACTGCCCCGAATCCAGTGAGTACAGGAAGATCGCGTGCAGATGATTTTCCATCGACCGCGGATATGCGATCCACTTCGAATCCGGCGACCACGCAAAATCATACGTACTGCTCGAGAATCCGCCATACGCATCCTTGTCGTTGATCACCGTCAGCTTGCCCGTTGTCGTGTCGAGAAGGCACGTCTTCAACCGATTGTCATAAAACGCAATCTTCTTTGAATCCGGCGACCACTTTGCGTCGAAATAGTAAGCAGGCTCCGCCGCCAGCGCAAACTTCTTCACCGCCGGCGCTCCTGCAACAGCGTCGCCTGTCTGCGGCGCAACGTGCAACTGATACAGTCCGGACTGATCCGAGAAGTAAGCAATCGATTGCCCGTCCGGAGACCACGCGGGCTCGCGCTCCATCACCCCCGGGGTATGCGTGATGTCCCGCGTAGGTCCATGCTTCGCCGCCACGGTGAAGATGTCGCCATGCGCTTCAATCACCGCGCGCAAACCAGTGGGCGAAATTCCCGCGTTCTCCAGTTCGTCTCCCACGCTTTCAATGCGTGCCCGCACCTCCGGCATGTCAGCATCCATCTCGATCGGCACCAACCTGCTCGTTCCCGACTTGGTGTCGAAGAGATAAATCTCGCCGAGCCGGTCGTACACCAGCGTGTCGCCTTCGCCATGCATCGAGCGAATATCCGGCCCGTCATTCGCAAGCGCCTGTGTCACAGCCTTCGACGCGGGATCGTATTTGTAGATCGTCGCTTTGCCCTTGCGTGCTGAAAGGAAGTAAATTTTCCCGCCCGCATATACGGGCGAAAAATCCGAAGACGTTTCGTGCGGAATCTCTTGAGACTCCAACCCGGGCAATGTAGTGATCCAGATCGTGCTCGCGCGTCCGCCGTGATAGTTTCCCCACGACACATACGACATATAGTCGAATCCGTAGGCAGGCGGCAGCGGCGAATACGCAATCTCCTTACCGTCCGGCGAAAACTGCCCCTGGTACGCCATCGGAAGCGGTAGCGGCTTTGCAATGCCGCCCCTTGACGGCACTTCATACAGTTGCGTGTAGCGGCTTTGCGAAATCCGCGTCGAGCGGAACACGATGTTCTTCCCATCCGCCGTCCACGCCACGGCAAAATCCGCCGCCGGGTGATAGGTCACGCGAAAAGGAATGCCGCCCTCTGCCGGGATCGTGAACACATCGGTGTTCCCGTCGTAGTCGCCCGTGAACGCGATCATGCTGCCGTCGGGAGAGAAAACTGGATCGGTCTCAATTCCAACGCCCGTCGTAAGCCGTCGGGCAACACCACCCGCGCGCGGCACCGTCCAGAGATCTCCCGCGTATCCAAACGCGATGAGATCCTTGCTCAACGCGGGATGCTGAAAGATGTGCGGTTTCGTAGAGGCGCGTGCTTCGGCCGACTCGACAACCACTCCAATTGCGATCAGGAAGACAACAAGGCAAGACGTCAAAGGCAGGCGCAACGCACGCATGAAAAACCCTCCGGGAGGCTACAGCAGGATAGCCAACATCTTACAAGCCCGTTCCAGCGGCTTGCCTTCCGACTTGTTCGCTTCATCAAGCGCAGCCGCAACCCTCGCCGCGCCACGTGCGCCGCCCCTCCACAAGCAGCAACGGCACAGCGACCAGCGCCGCCACTGTATCCACCCAGCGAATCTTCCACAATGCAAAAGCTGCCAATCCTACCAGCGTCACCCCTGCCAGATAAGCGCACGTCGCCGATTGCGTGGCATCCGCGGCCAGCGCACGATTGTTCATCCGCCGCGCCTGCCGCCGCTTCATCCACGCCAGCACCGGCATCACCACCAGAGCCAGCGCTGTAACGCCGATGCCGACACAACTCGTTTCCATCGGCCGCCCGCGCCCCAGCAACGCAATGCACACCACCACCGCTGCCAGTGCAAACAACAGCACAGCCGCCGCCCGGTCCGCATAGGTCTTATTCAAAGGAAATCGCGGCAGAAACTGCAGCAGAACCACAGTCGCCGACAGCATCTCCACCAGGCTATCCGATCCGAACGCCAGCAGCGCCACGCTGCGCGATTGAGCAGCCGCCCACAACGATGCGCCGCACTCAAGCGCCATCCACGCCAGCGTGATCCATTGCAGCCACGCGACCTGCCTCGGCAACGCAACATCCGTCGCGCACGATCCGCAACATGTATCGGGAATTTCCGATTGCATAAAAATAAGAAGGACGCGACTCTAATGCGTTTCCGGCTGATAATCCGGTCGCTTCGGCTTGGGAGCCACCGCGGTTGTTACTTTCTGTCCGCCGTTATTCACACTCTTCGCATCGCCCGGACCCACCGCCGTTATGCCGGTCACCACAGGATGCTTGTTGCCGCCGATAACGTGCGTATCGCTTGACTGAATTCCAAGCACAACCGGCCGTTTCAACTCGGCCGCATTCTGGGTGCTCTGTCCATTACCAGCGTAGAAATACTGCGTGTCTGACGAAGCGCCGTTCACGACTTCAACCTTCATCTGTGCCGAATCGCTTTTAGCAGTGTCGTCGGGCTTCTTATCGTTGAACACGATTTGTTTTGTCGAGGATCCGTTGATTACCTCGACGGAGTGCTCGGTAAATTCAGGACGGTACGCAGCCCGCTTCGCCCGATTGCGATATGAGGCCCTTGTACTTTTCTTCCGTACCGCTCGATGAGGCGGGTTCGTTTTATCTGCGGCCTTCGCTGGAACGTCTGTCGCTGAGGATTGCTTCACGGCGCTCTGCTGCGTGGACTGCTGCGTCGTCGCGGGCTTCTGTCCAGACATCAAGGTCGCGACTAGAACGAACGGAAAACTCGACTTCAGGAAAGTCAGCTGCATCCTTTCACCTCTTTGTCGATCCCGCACAGCGCTGCAGCTATTCCTTCAGCGTCACCGAAATCTTGCGCGCATCGCCACCGGCCGATGCAATCGATATTTCGCCCGTGGCTTTTTTGCGAATGCTCTTGAACTTTTCACCCCACTCCACAAGCACCAACGCATCCGGCGTGAGCAATTCATCCAGCCCGAGTGTTTCCAACTGTCGCTCGCCTTCCAGTCGGTATACATCCAGGTGGAACAGCTTCACCGGCTTACCTTCGCGGGAGCCATCATATTCATGCAGCAGCGTGAATGTGGGACTTGTGACCTCGTCGGGCTCCGCGGCGTCAAGCGCCTGCGCAATTCCCTTCACAAGCGTCGTCTTGCCTGTACCCAGGTCGCCGCGCAGAATCAGTAACTGCGGCGGACGAAGCAGATTCACCAGCTTGCGCCCCACTTCCACGGTGTCGGCGCCGCTCTTTGTTACGAATTCGTGAATCCGTCCTTCGGCGACTGGCGATTCCTTGCTCATTCCGTAGCCTCTGCGGAGCGCACTCGCATACAGTCGGCGGCATGCAGCCCCTGCAACCAAACATACCCTCTCGGGTGGCCTTTCGAAAAGCGCAAAGGTCGAATCTGGAATGCGCGAGAAAAATATTTCAAGCTGTCGGTCGCAAGCAAAGTGCGCTCATCCGTATCGCAAACAGCAAGATCGGCTGCAAATCCATGCAGATAAACAGCAGCCTCGACTGCGCGCGCAACATCGTCCTTGAACTGCGCGAGCAGCCCGGCGATCACGCCAGTCAGCAGATCGCCGCTGCCGCCCTTCGCCATTCCTGGATTGCCTGAGGTATTCACTGCGACCTGTCCGTCAGGATGAGCGACCAGCGTGTGTGAACCTTTCAGCACCAGCGTCACTCCATGCCTCCGCACAAAGTCGCGTGCCACGCCGAGACGGTCCGCCTGAACTTCTTTAACACTCTTTCCGGCCAGGCGCGCCATTTCGCCGGGATGCGGTGTCAACACCACCGTTCGCCCCGCCTTCGCGACCTCAGTCAGCTTCTCCATCAAAAACGGATTTGCGGCCAGGGTGTTCAGTCCGTCGGCATCAATGACGATCGGCATCTTTGTATCCGAGAGAACCGCCTCCAGCAGAATCTCTACTCCCGGTCCCTCCCCTAGTCCCGGGCCGACCGCAATCACCGTCTTGCGCTCAATGAGCTTTTGAAATTGCTGCGCCGTGAAGCCTTTGCTCGCCAGTTCTCCAGTCGGACTTGCCAGCATCGGCTGGGTCATCAACTCCGGCGCAAATGCCGACACCTGAGCCGCAATCGGACTCGGCACCGCCGCGGTCACCAGCCCCGCCCCAGACCGCAACGCCGACATGGATGTCATCGCCGGCGCGCCCGACTTACCGACCGACCCGCCAATCACCAGCACGTGCCCGTACTGACCCTTGTTCGAATCCGTTGCGCGCGGTCGTTCCAAGAGCGCGTGGGAGGCACCCGTCCAACTCAATCCCAGATCGGAAACAATCGCCTCTTCCGGAGACCCAATCGACGCCACTACGACGGGCTGATCCCACCGCCGCGTCAACTCCCCAAAAACATGCGCAAGCTTGGGCGCAGTAAAAGTAATCACCGCATCCGACGGAAACGTCTTCTCCTCGACCTTGCTGCTCGTGGAATCCGCAGGCCAGCCGGATGGCAGATCTACCGAGAGAAACGGAGCCTCGCTCTCGCTCGCCCATTCCATCGCAGCCAGGGCCATCCCCTTCATCGGTGGCTTGAATCCGGTGCCCAGAACCGCGTCTATGATGAGATCAGTATCAAGCGCCCCGCGATGCGCCTTGAGTTCCGCTGCCGAGTTCACCTCGTACAAATACCGGTTCGATGAGAGACTCAACTCCCTCCACGCTGTCGCCGCATCGCCCTTGAGTTCATATTGCGAACCGAGGAGCAGCGTTGTCACCTCGAGGCCGGCCTTGGAAAGAAGGCGCGCCGCCATCATTCCGTCGCCGCCGTTATTTCCCCGGCCACACAACACCGTCACCCGTCGGGCCCGCGGAAACTGCTCCCGCGCGAACACCTCAACCGATGCCGATGCCGCGCGCATCAGCTCAATCGAGGGCGCGCCATAGCGCTCCGTCGTCATGCGATCGCACGCCTGCATCTCTTTCGCGTTAAGAACCTTCATCGCAACCATCCTAACGCCGAGACGCTCATGTCCGAGTTTGCTGCATGTCGTGACGATTCTGATAAGGCGCACGCGCCCAGAGAGCGCGCTTTGAAGCTCAGCGACCGAGCGTCGCGGCGGCGCCCACAAAAAAAACGGCCCCCGTCATTAACGGGGGCCAAGTTGCCTTGGTTCTCTCGTGTTGCGAGAGCTCTATTGGCGGCCAACGGCGGGGTAGCCGTCGGCGCGGAAGGGAGCCTCAGGGGGGTGGCTACGCAGCATTACTGCTGCTCCGCACCGGTCGAGGACGCCATACCATGGGGGGATGTGGAGCCCTGGGCCGCCAAACTGTTTTCCATCAACTTGATGTGCACAGTGCTGGGTACCCGCTCACGATGATGTGTCGCAACCGGCTTCGGCGCTGTCTGGTCGGCCGGAGCATTGTTGCTTGCCACATCGGTGGTCGGTTCCGTGATCACGGCATTGCCGAGAGCCACTGCGTGCATACGGTAGACGGGAATTTCGTGTTCCGTTACGAGGTAGCGCTGAACCGCCGCAGCCTCGCGCTGGGAGCTCGCGATACCGGCTGATCCTGCACCCGGCGAACGAGCTTCAATTTCGATGATGTAGCCCTGATGACCTTCAAGGCTCTTCGCCATGTCATCGAGCTTTGCCTTTGCGTCCTTCGACAGCATGGGGTTGCCACTGCGGAACGGCACTTCGACGTCGCTGATCGGCTTGTAAGTATCGAGGCCGCTGACGGTCGTGTTCAGAGAATCAACGTGCCCTGAAGCCGTTGTCGCTGTCTGGTTGGCCTTCTTGGCTTGATCGTCGGCTTGAGTGGCTACCTGGTTTGCCGCATCGGCCGAATCCTGCGCCTTCTTGATGCCGGCGGTCGCACGAGCATCCACGTCCTTTATGTCCGAGGCATTCTTCGCGTTGACCTGATCAAGCTCGGTGAGGCGGTCATTGATGGGATCGAGCCGCTTCTTCACCCACTTCTTGCGAGCCATCGGATTGACGCGGCCCCAGAATCCTTCTTTATCTTGGGGAATGGGCTGCGTTGCCGTTGCCGGGGGAGTCGACGTCGGCGTCTGCTGTGCGGCCGCCGGCGCACTCTGGGAATTATCTGGCTGCGTCTGAGCCATCGCGGGGATCGCGATCGCTGAAGCCAGGGCAAGAACTGCTATCTGGCCGGGAAACAGTATTCGTGCTCTAATTTGATTTTTCATTTTTTTTCTAACCCCTGATATGCGGTTGCCGCGTTCGTTCTGCGGTGAGCAGGTGTGCTGCTCGCTCTCACTTATTGCATGGGGCATGCCAAAGCGTTTACGCCTGCCGGTAAAACAGGTAAATGGCTTGTTTTATTTAATTTGCGCGTGCTTCGAAAGCAGAAGAGAGATATTTTTATCTAACGGACCCGGGTACCAAGAAAGTAATTTTTACCGCGAGCGGTAAGACTTACCGGGTAAATGGGGCCCAATCACTACTTTGCATCGACACGAACGATCCGGATTTCCGGGTACGCGCCGTTCCAATCCGGCGTCACCGTATCGAAAATCAATCGAAAATCCTGACCGTCGCCCGGACGCAATGGTGCCGCCGACACCGGTTCAAGGTCCACATAGGGGTCACGGGTCCTGATCCACTTCAGCGGCTGCGTTTCGTTCTGTGCCACCTCATTCGCCGCATTCCTGAAAAGCACTTGAACCAGCACTCCGGAAACCGTCTTGCTCCCGTTATTGGTCACATGGCCGTCGAGGTAGGTGACTTTTCCGCCCGCAAGATTACCGGATTCGCTCATCACAAGGTTGGTGATCGGGAGAGTTGCGGCGTAGGGATCCGGGGCGGCGGAAATCGGCGTCACGGTCGCCGCTCCCTTGCCGCGCTCCATCACAAAAACCAAGATTGCCGCAACCATCAAAACCACAGCCGCGGCAATCGCGAGCGGCATCCAGTTTCGCTCGAGGGGTTCAGCCGGAGGAACGAGTTGAGGGCCGGTACTCACGAGCGGATTCTACACCTTGACTCTGCGCTCTTCATCTTCGACAAGAGATTCCAAATCGGCCGCTCAAACAGGTACACTGGGCCGACCTGAATTCTAAGCGCGGAGCTTTCTATGCCCAAGTACGTCATTGAACGCGAAGTTCCCGGCGTTGGGAAAATGTCCCACGACCAGTTGCAAGCCATATCTCAGACATCCTGTGGAGTGATCCGCAATCTTGGCCCTGATATCCAGTGGGTTCATAGCTATGTCACGGGCGACAAGATCTACTGCATCTACAACGCGTCGAACGAGCAGATCGTTCGCGAACACGCCACCCAGGGCGGATTTCCGGCCAACTCCATCGCCGAAGTCAAAGCCATCATCGATCCCACAAGCGCCGAAGCCTCGTAATTCTTCGCCAATACCTTCGCCATGTTGCCGAATGAGCGGCGACCATGAGGTCGCACGTCGCTCCACGTGACGTGCGTAACCAAAGCCTTAGCACTTTTGGTTGATTCACAACTGAATCGAATTGAATCTAAATAGTGAGAACGTGCTCCGGGCCCTTGCGATGATCAAAAGCTCGTCGCGAGACGTGGAAAGGCAACAAGCGTGAATCCCTCCCCCATTACCGTTTCAGGCCGGTCGCGGCGCAAGGAGGACCTGATTTACCAGGTCGTCACGGTCGCCGCGATGGTCACAATGCTGGCCAGCGTCTGGATCTTCTAGATTCACAGCGCCTCGCCGCATTCCGCCACCGTGCGGACGCTTGCTATCGCAAATTCTCCGTACGATGATCAGCCTATGACGATTCTGCGCGCTGCTTTGCGCCACGGATCAAGGTCGTAAGCTGCCATCCAACCGTCAAGAAGATCGCCACCAGGAAAATCGGGATCAGCAGCGGAGAAACGCGAAATGTGCCGTTGCGTGCGGACTGCACGATGGACCACTGCACGCAGGTCATCAGGCACAGGATTTCGCACTTGATCCATGCCACCATGACTATCGTTTGACCCTGGATGAACGGTAGATTCGATTCGGTGACCGGCACCGGAAGGTTGTATCTGCGAAATCGGATGTTGCCCAGCACCGTCAACAGCAGGTACAAACCGGCTGCAACGAAGGGCAGAAACCAGAGAAAATCACGCGAACCCCACGCATTCGGCTGCCCCGCAATATTGAAATGCGTCGGAATTCTATCCGGCAGAGGTTCCGAACCATTCAACGCCGAATACGAAATCCAGAACAGAACCGCCAGCAACCCCAGACACGCTACTTCCAACGTCTTGCGCATGAGAAGTCCTCTTTCACCGACTCAGCCGCAAATATACATCCGGATTTCAATACGCCGATTCGCTGATTCCTGTTCCCTACACGCGGCCCTGCGACATCAGGACAAGAAGCCACGCATTCAGTCCCGCGATCACAACCGCGGTGGTCCAGGCAAGGATCTTCAGCCAGCGCGCATTCACAAACTCGCCCATCTTGGCGCGATCTCCGGTAAAGATCACCAGCGGAACGACGGCAAAACTTAATTGCAGCGATAAGATGACCTGGCTCAGGATCAGCAGTTTCTCCGTCCCGCGTTCGCCCGTGATTGCCACCACGATAATGGTCGGAATGATGGCCAGCCCGCGCGTAATCAGCCGGCGTAGCCACGGCGATACCTTGAGGTGGACAAAGCCCTCCATCACGATTTGCCCGGCTAGTGTTCCCGTGATCGAAGAGTTCTGCCCTGAGGCAAGAAGCGCCACTGCAAACAGCGTGCTCGCTCCGGCCGCTCCCAACAGCGGGCTCAGCAGCTTGTAGGCATCCTGGATCGCCGCAACATCGAAGTGACCGCTGCGATAAAACACGGCTGCCGCCACAATCAGGATCGACGCGTTCACAAATAGGGCAAGCGTCAGCGCCAGCGCGGAATCCACACTCGCCATATGAATGGCTTCGCGCTTCCCCTCCGGCGTGCGTTGATAGCGCCGGCTCTGCACAATGGAGGAGTGCAGATAGAGATTGTGCGGCATCACCGTCGCACCCAGAATTCCGATCGCGATGTAGAGCATGGAGGGATTGGTGAGAATCGAAGCAGACGGGATCAGGAGGTTGCGCATCACCGGCCAGTACTCCGGCTTGGAGAGAAACATCTGCACGCCAAACATCGCGATGATGGTGCCGATGAGCGCGATCACCAGCGCCTCAACGTAGCGGAAGCCCCAGCGCTGCAGCAGCAGGATCAGCAGCACGTCCAATCCTGTGATCAACACGCCGTAAAAAAGCGGAATGTGAAAGAGCAGTTCCAGCGCGATCGCCGACCCGATCACTTCGGCCAGGTCGCACGCGGCGATAGCGATCTCCGCTCCGACCCAGAGCGAGAAGCTGACCCAGCGGCCGTATTCGTCGTGACACAGCTGCGCCAGGTCGCGCTCTGTCGCCACGCCCAGCTTCAACGCCAGGCTCTGCAACAGGATCGCCATCAGGTTCGACAGCATGATGACAAAGAGCAGCGTGTACCCGAACCGTGATCCACCCGCGATGTCCGTGGCCCAGTTTCCCGGGTCCATGTACCCAACGGAGATCAGAAAACCGGGCCCTAGAAACCCCAGCAGCCGCCGCCAGTAATGCGGCGAGCGCGAGATGCGCACGCTCGCATGCACCTCGGGTAATGAAGGCTCACGGAGCCTGATGGAGTTGGGAGTTTCTGTGGCCATAGAGGTAAAAAAGAGGGAAAACCGCAGCACTGCTGCTCTCAGTATGTCATAGGTTAATCATAGTTAATACAATTTTCTTATTTCCGATTACCTAGGGGACTTCCGGCCTCAGCCATACCGCTTCCGCCGCCGGTCTTCCGAGGATTGAGTTTCCTGTAGGCAACTCAATCGAAACGGTTTGGTCATAGTTTTGACTTACAACCCGGAGCTTCTGGTTGGGCCCAATACCCATACGATGCAGGAAGAGCAGCAGCTGGGAGTCCCGCTCCTGGAGACTGATCACCTGATAGCGCGCGCCTACGCGAGCCTCAGAGAGGGGGACCTCTCCTCGCTTCTTTCTCTCCTCCGGCCTCACAGGGAGAACCGAGTTTCCATGGGGACAGGATCCGCCCTCACCCAGTTTTTCCTTCAGCTTCGCCTCAAACGCGGGCGATACGGCATGCTCCAGCCGCTCCGCCTCATCGTGAATTTCGTACCACGCCATCCCGAATACTTCGGTCAGCATCCGCTCGATCAGGTGATGCCGCAGCGCCGTCCGGTAAGCGGTCTCACGCCCCGCGTCGGTCAACCGTACGATTCCGTCTTCGCTCATTTCGACATAACCGTCCCGTCGCAACCGCTTCAGCGCCATCGTCACCGCCGGCGCCGAAACCTCCAACCAATGCGCCAGTGTGGCCGGAATCACCTGGTTTCCCTCGGCCTCTGCCTCCAGGATGGCCTTCAAATAGTTCTCTTTCGAAACCTGAATCGCGTCTTTCATCGTTGTCCATCACTCTACTGCTTTTCGGCCCCTGGGAGGATGGCTGCAGTGGCGTGCGGGATTCCCTGAGTGGTGTCCTCCCAGGGGCGACTGTGACGGTTTGAACAATGTGCAACCAAACAGTTGCGCTATAAAAAATGCGTTTCAGGTAAAGTCTTCAGCGGAAATGAGTTAGCGGGAAGGGTATGCCGCAAGCCATTGTTTCCGTTGGAGTTAAGTCTCAAAGTCTTCCTGGAATAGGAGTTAGCGGCCTGGTTTCGGGCGGCTTGCACCGTTCCTGAGGCATCGCGTCCCAGATTGTGGTGCTGCTTCAAATTGCGAAACCGCCTGAACAACATCCCGCAGGGGCTAAAGCCACGGGTTCCTTTGCGGAATTTTCGGCACGACTCAAAGTCGTGCCCTGACACTTCGTGCCAGCCGCTACCGGCTGGGCCCTTCAGATATTGCCGGTTGCATTCGTTGATGTCACAGGATAGATGAACAAACCTGTGACTCCGTCAGTTGCATTGAGTGCACAAGTAGTTGTGGGCAGACGAGGCGTTCGTGACTGTTCCGCCGCCGATACGTTGAGAATTTTCGCAACCTCTCGCGTGCCCCCGGTGGTTATCCTGTCGCTTTTCGGTACTGAGACAAGTGTAGGGAATCTGTAGAAATAACCTGCAAGGTTCGAGAGATTTATTTTCGTAAAGGAATCAGGAAGATGGCGTGGATTCGGTAGAGGCGGGTGTTGACATCAGTGGAGATGCGCAGGCTTGCGGCACGCGCCCCAGAGGCTGCCCCGCGTCGTGCGTCGAACACCCAAAACAAAACCAGCTCTCCGAAATCTCGAAGAGCTGGCCCATTAAAGAACTATCTTGCTCACTTCACTCGCACCTTCGGCTCCACGCTCAATCCCGGCCGCAGCGCATGGTTCGGGTCTTCCTTGTTCAAGTCGTCGAAGTCGATCCTGACCGGCAGGCGCTGCACCACCTTCACGTAGTTGCCGGTGGCGTTCTCCGGCGGAAAGAGCGAAAGCACTGAACCCGTTGCGCCGCCAATCTGCGAGATGTGCCCGTCGTAACTCTTGCCGGTTGCGTCCACGCTGATCTCCACATGTTGACCATTCGACATGTGCTTCAGCTGTGTCTCCTTGAAGTTCGCCGTCACCCAGAGATCTTCCAGCGAAACCAGCGTCAGCAGATTCTGCCCCGTCGACACATTCTGGTTGATCTCCACGCTTTTGCGCGTGATGATGCCCGCCGACGGAGCCACAATTTTGCAGTAGCTCAAGTTCAGATTTGCCTGGTCGAGCTGCGCCTGCGCCTGCGCCACCTGGGCCACTGCCTGCTTGGCGCGCGCCGACTGCGCTGCTACCTGCTGAGGGCCGGTCTGCGCATATTTGAATTGCGCCTGCGACTGTGCCGCCTTGTCATTGGCGACCCTCACTCCATCCGCTGCAGCTTTTTCGTTGGCATGCGCGTTGTCCACCGCGGCCTTCGCCGCATCTGAAGCAGCCACGGCCGCGTCGTACTGCTGCTTGCTGATCACGTCTTTCTCGACCAGCGGCTTGTAGCGATCCAGATCCTGCTGCGCTTTCAATGCGTTGGCTTCTGCCTGCACCACCTGTGCATGCGCCGCCGCCAATTGCGACTGAGCCTGCGAAATCGAAGCCGTAGCCGCGCTCACATCCGCTCCAGCTGAACTCAGGTTGCTGCCGGTGTTGATCGAGGTGATCGGAACGTTCACATTCGCCGCCGCCGCCGCTGCCTTCGCGCTGGCCAGAGCAGCCTGCGCATTCTCCACGGCGACTTGATAGTCCCGCGGATCAAGCTCTGCTATAGGGTCGCCGGCCTTCACCAGTTGATTCTCATTCACGTCGACGTGGACGACTTGCCCCGCAATCCGCGAGCTGATCTGGATCAGATGCCCGTTGATCTGCGCGTCGTCGGTGTCTTCGTAGTAGGTGGAGTGCCACCAAAAACCAATTCCTACCAGCACCAGGATCAACACCACCACGATGATGATTCCCCTGCGGCGAGAAGGCTGCGCCACCTCGGTGCTCTCGTCCCGCGGCGCCTGCACTGTTGTTGTGGTTGTTTCCGCCACGATTACTTCCCTCCCAAATATGTCTTGTAGTCCTGCCCCGCTCCCAGCGATCGAGCCAAAGTCAACTTCGCCACGTTATCCCGATAGAGGCTGGAAACATACTGATCATTGGCCTGCGCCACCGACTGCTGAGCCTGGCTCACGGCCAGGTTGTCGCTTACTCCGTTGGCATAGCGCTGCTGGGCATCGCTTAATTCTTCATTGGCCAGGTCCACGCTGGAACGCGCAACTTCAACCTGCTTTTGTGCCGCCTCAATATCCAGCAGCGCATCGCGCACGTCCGCGTCTACCTGTGCATTCAAGTCGCTCAACTGCGCCTTCTGCGTGTCGAGTTGCGACTGTGCAACCTGAGCCTCGCCACGCAATCCGTACTCCTTGAATACCGGTACGCTCAGCGTGCCCTGCGCATCGTAGGTTTCGTGCGAATGGCGCACATTGACGCCGATGTCGCCGTAATCTCCGTCAAACTTCACCGTCGGATACCGATCGGCCGTGGCTGCTTTGCGCTGCTCCTCGTATGACCTGGTCTGCTCGACCATCGCGGCAAGGTCCTTGCGGTTTGCGTGCGCCTGCTTGATGGTCGCATCCACATCGAGCTTGTCGAACACTGCGTACGGTGATTTGTCGGACAGGTTGAACTTCTGCTCCAGCGGCAATCCGATTGCGCGTGCCAGCGCCAGTTTGTCCTTCTCAAGGCTGTTCTGCGCCACGATTAACTGCTGCTGCAGCGACTGGTAGTCCACCTGGGCACGCAGCACATCGAGACGCGGCGCCGTTCCCGCATCATGATTCGCACTGGCCTGGTCCAGCGAAACTTTCGAGGTCGCAACCTGGGCCTGATAACTCTCCACGCGCCCCTGATCGGCGAGCACCAGCATGTACGCGTTGCCCACGGTCAGCACCACCATGTCGCGTGCGTCCTGGGCGGAAAGCTCCGCCGACTTGAATTGATGCTTTGCCGCCATGTATGTGTGCAACGACTTCAGATCGACCAGCGACCAGCTCAGCGATGCCCGCAGATCGGTATAGCCAAAGGGTCCGATAATCGTCGGAAAACCGGGAATGCGCAAGCCTTCTGCTGCAAGATCCACCTGCGACACCGCCTCGTGGGCGTTGAATTCCACATCCGGCAGCAGCGCCTGTAGCTGGCTCAACCGCTGGGCCCGCGCCGACGCCGTCTGCGTCCCACTGAGAATTGCGCCCAGATTGTTTTTGAGTCCTCGCTGAATCGCATCGTCGAGCGAAAGATCAATCGCCTGTCCCGTTGCCTGACCGGCTGTCACGCTTCCCTGAAAACTCTGTGCCGTTGGAGCGGGGCTCTGTTGTCCCGGTATCTGCGAAGGCACTTGCTGCGCGAGCATCCGCGACATCGCTGCGGCTCCCACCATCAGCGCGAATGTTGCAAAAGCGCAAAAATTGTTCGGGTACTTCCTACAATGATCTGAGGACATCGATCGTCTTTGAATCCTGGCTGGCAAATCCGCCGGAAAGTTGTTTGCAATTCAATAGATGCCCGATTCGGGCAGGCAGGTTCTTTATCTAGTGTACCGAAACAAAAGCAGGGGACAGTGCGTGACAGTGACAGTGGGCAGTGCACAGTCAGGGATCATGACGTGGGAGCGGTCAAAACCTATGCCAGGCATTCCCACTGGCGAACCGACTCCCTGGGGAACTGACCGTCGGGTTCTAACCACTGACCACTGTTCACTGTCCACTGTCCACTGCTTTATCGTGCCGTGGCGTGAATCAGCTGCGAAGCTAGTGAGCAGAGGCCCTGCCGGAAGATCTCCCGCACAGCGTCCGCATTCCACCCCGCGGCGTCGGGGCCGCCGTGGGCGGAAAGCAACGTTGCCGTCTCGTCCGCTGTAAGGCCCGCCACTGCGCGTAGAACAAAAATCACACGTGTCTGCATGGCCAGGCTCTCAATCCACTTTTTCACGTTCTCCCGGTTCGGACCGGCCAGCATGTGCTCCAGTTCTTCGCGCGAAATCCCCGCTGACTCCAGGTCGTCGTCCTCAATGCATGTCGATGCGTGCGCCAGAGCCTCTGGTGCCGCGAGGCTTCCCGGATTTCGTTCGGCAATCAGTTCAATTGCCGCCGTGCTGAGCGCCTTCCGGCTGTTTCTCCGCGCTTCCGCGGCGTCGGCGACCGACGCAATGTCGGTCCGCGTGATCGCGGTCTCGACCAGTCCGATGCTGTCTTCGCCCTCGCCCACCAGCATCGAGGCCATACTGTACAACCCGGCCGCAATCGTGTCGAGCAGGTCATCTATACCTTCGAGAGCTCGATTGACCGTGGCTTTGTCCTTCGGTTGACCGTCCAGCAGACTGCTGACCTTTTTTGAGAATTCTTCGGCTCCTGCCGGAATCGGCTGCTGGGGAATCAAGGTGTCCCTGGTATCCATCGAGAGCTCCTCATTGGGTGGAAAACGCGAAAACCACCAAGCTTCTATCCTCAACCCGTCGCCTGTCTCGGGTCAATCCATTGACACCCGCTTTCGTTCCGCGCCTCTGCGCTTTTTGCATGCCTTTAATCTCACGGCCCACTCCGACCTGTAACTATTGCCTGCGGAGACAAACTCTCTTCCCCCATTCCAGTTCCCCGAAAAACGCTGTAGACTTGCCAACACGGTTCGACTCACGCTCATGGCCAGAACGACGCAGAAACTAAAGCTTTTCACCGGACGCGACCACTCGTGGATGCAGTTCAATCGCCGCGTCCTTGAAGAAGCTGAAGACCCGTCCAATCCTCTCCTCGAACGGGTGAAGTTTCTCGCTATTACCGGCTCCAATCTCGATGAATATGTGGAAATCCGCCAGGCCGGCCTCATGCAGCGCATTGAAGACGGCTATCGCGAACAAGGCTACGACGGCCTGCGCCCCGACGAATCCCTCGCCTCCCTCACCGCCGAAATCCACACCTTTGTCGATGCCCAATACCATTGCTGGAACGAATCGCTTCTCCCCGAACTGCGCAAGCAAGGCATCCGCCTTCTAGAGTGGGAGGAACTAGATGAAGAAGCCCGCGCCTTTGCGCAGGCTTACTTCCAGCGGGAAGTCGACCCGCTCCTCACCCCTATCGCCATCGATCCGGCGCACCCCTTTCCGCGGGTTCTGAATAAGGCGCTTTGTCTCGCCCTTCTCATGCGCCGCAAGCGTAAAAGCTCCGGCCCGCAGGTCCTCGGCGTGGTCACCGTCCCCCGCGCCCTGCCGCGCTTCGTCCGGCTGCCCGCTGAAGACGGCAAATTCGACTACCTCCTCCTGCAGGACCTCATTGCGCAGAACCTCGGTGGGATGTATCGCGGCTACGAAGTACAATCGCGCACCGCTTTCCGCGTCACCCGCAATTCCAACCTCTACTTCGAAGAAGAAGAGGCGCGCTCGCTGCTTGAGACCATTCGCGTCGAACTCCACAACCGCAGAAAAGGCGATGCGGTTCGTCTTGAAATCGAAACCGGTGCCGACCCCGAAATCGTGGAACGGCTGCGCGTCAACTTCGAACTCGATGAAGACCAGGTCTTCCGCGGCGACGGCCCCGTCAACCTCTCGCGCCTGATGTTCTTCTACAGCGACATCCAGCGCCTCGATCTCAAGTTCCCGCCGTTCGCACCCAAAGCGCTGCACCTGAGCCGCAAGTCAACGAACATCTTCGACGAGCTGCGCCAGCACGATGTGATGTTGCACCATCCCTACGATTCCTACGATTCCGTCGTCGACTTCATCCAGCAGGGCGCTGAAGACCCTGCCGTCGTCAGCATGAAGCAGACGCTCTATCGCACCAGCCAGGATTCGCCGGTCTTTTCCGCACTTATCGAAGCCGCAGCCACCAAGGAGGCTACCCTCGTCGTCGAGCTCATGGCCCGTTTCGACGAAGCCTCCAATATCCGATGGGCGCGCAGCATGGAGGATGCCGGTGTGCAGGTCTTCCACGGCGTTGTCGGACTCAAAACGCACTGCAAGCTGGCGCTGCTCGTTCGCCGCGACGAGGACGGCGTTACGCGCCGTTACTGTCATCTCGGCACCGGAAACTACAACCCCATCACCGCGCGCTTCTACACCGACCTGAGCCTGCTTACCTGCGATCCGCAGATCACCGAGCGCGTGCACATGGTCTTCAACTACCTCACGGCGCACGCCGAGATCGACGACTACCGCCCGCTGCTTGTCGCTCCGCTCACCATGGCGGAAAGCTTCCTTGGCCTTATTCGCCGCGAGATGGAACACGCCCGTGCCGGCCGCCCGGCGCACATCATCGCCAAGATGAACGCGCTTCTCGAGCCGAGCGTCATCGAAGCCCTGTACGACGCATCCAACGCCGGCGTCGAGATTGACCTGATCATCCGCGGCCTCTGCATCCTGCGTCCCGGCGTCAAAGGACTCTCGAGCCGCATTCGTGTTCGCTCCATCGTAGGCCGTTTCCTTGAACATTCGCGCATCTACCACTTCGCGAATGGCGGCGACGACGAAATCTATCTCGGCTCAGCCGACTGGATGCCGCGCAATCTCTTCGAACGGTGCGAGGTGGTCTTCCCCGTTCGCGATACGGTCGTCAAAGCTCGCATCCACGACGAGATTCTTCCCGCCTACCTCGCCGACACCATCAAGGCCCGCATCCAGCGGTCGGACGGAACGTATATCCGCGCCTCCGCCCCCAAAGACGGTCAGCCCTTCTCCGCACAGGAATTTCTGATGAAGCTCGCCGAGGGCAAAGTCGACCTCGATGCCATTCCGAAGGTCAGAGCCCTGACTCCACCCTCAAGGCGTCCAGAGAAAACTCCCGAAGAACCTGCCCTCGCTCTCGACTAACCGCTGCCGGACACTTCGCATCGGAGAATCAGCCTGAGCTTTGCCCCTGCGCTTCAAATTCTTCCTTGTAGATCAGCGAAAGCATCGCCCACGCGTCCGCATATTGCGGCACCTGCTCGACGGCGTGCTCCAGTGCAGCCGCTCCAACGACTGAGGATCGCAATACATTTTCCTCGGCGACCTTCCGGAGTGGGGAAAGGGCGAGCTCCGGGCGGACTCGCGCTCAGTAGCAGATTGACGTATCTTTCCTCGGCCTTGGACACTCTCATTGGCAGCGTGCGCCAAGGGTGGCGATTCGCGCCGGCCACGGAGGAACCCATGATTGCACGTAGAACGACACGCCGCCCCGCCGATTGGGAAACCATCCAGGGCAATTTCAAATACCGCTGGCTGCTTCCCTTCCGGCGTATCGAGTGGATGTTGGAGTGGACCGCCTATGGACTCAGCCGGTGGAGCTTCCTTGAGGTTCTCGAATATCTCGGCAGCCTTTCTGTGCTTATCGGCGTCATCTTCTACTTCAGCGAATCCGGCGACCGCGTCAAGCAGCGCCACTACCAGGCATGGCAGGTCATCAACACGGCGCAGGGCAAGGGCGGCAGCGGCGGACGCATCGAAGCGCTCCAGGAGCTGAACGCCGACAAGGTCCCGCTCGTGGGAGTTGACGCTTCGGCCGCATTTCTGCAGGGCATCCATCTTGAGCACGCAAATCTTCTGCGAGCCGACCTCAGCGCCGCGGACCTGCGCGGCAGCGCCCTGGACTCGGCTCGTCTTGATTATGCCAATCTGCACTTCGCAAATTTCCGTGGAAGCAACCTCGAGCGGGTGGTGTTCTCGAACGCCAACATGAGCGATGCCGATCTCGTCGGCACCAATCTCGACGGTGCTAAGCTCGACGGCGTCGACTTCTCATCGGCCGATCTGCGCAATGCTGACTTGCAGTCGGTCGCGTGGCAGCAGATTGCTGCCATCAAATCCGCCAACATTGCCGGCGTCAAAAATGCTCCGGCAGGGTTTCGAGAATGGGCGCTGAAAAACGGCGCCGTCGAAAACGCCAACGCCGCCGACTGAGCACGCAAAACGTCGAGTCATCTCACCGTCTTCTACGCTGCAAGTGGGCGAGACGAAACTTCGACCTGAATCGCCGGCGCCCGTCGCGAAGACAGAATCGACTCTAGAAGTTTGGCGCCCATCCACCGCACTCGCGAGGAGTCTCCCAATTCGACCCGTTGCCGAGGATGCCAGCATCTGCGCACCTGAAGCCGTGATCGATGGCTGCCTGTTGATTCGCCATCGCCCTCAAATACATTTGAGTCTCGGCCGCGCTGCCGGGCCCCTGGCCAACAGATGCTGAGGCGACGGGCGTAACGGGGGAAAGCATCCTTTGCAGCCAGCCGGGAGCTATTTTGTAGCTGTTATAGACGGCCGCAACCGTGGGCACTGTCTGGGCTGCGATGGCCGAGGGCGCCGTTCCCAATAAGAGGACGAGCTTGAACATTTGGGCGGTGTCGGGCGGGAGCGAACAAAATACGCCCATTCCCTTGGTTGGAGTGGCGGTCCCGGAGAAGTCGACGGCAAACATGCCGCATTGACCCATATTTGGCGGCACCTGAACAGGCGTTGCGAAGATGAATTTAATCTGTGCGACCGGCTGTCCGGCGAGCGACTGTTCCTGCTGAAGAAACATGACGAGCTTGTCACTCAGCTTTGCAGAGGAGGGCATGTTCATAAGCGCTATCCCCGGGCCCCTCTGGCCCAATTGAAACGTGCCTTCGTGCGCGACGAATACATCTCCGAAGTTGATGGTTTCGCCCTGGGGTCCTGACATATTGAACGAACCGCCGACAGCGCTTATAACTTTCCATCCGGACGGCACACCGGCCGAGACGCTCTGGTCCTGCGCAGTGTAAGGCTGCAACTGGACTGGGGGCGCGGGTGGGAGTGCGGCTGGGGGCGCCGACGGCTTCGCCTGCGCTCCAGCGGAGACAAAGGCTAGAACCCCGATGATGATCGAGATCACCGGCACGACGGCGATCCGTAGAAATTTCATGGCATCGCATAATTGCATGGTCAAGGTCCCTCTCGTCTTTGGTTTTTGGCCCTTTGCATTGCGCGCGGCATGAGCCACAGTAATTCTTCGCTTGATTCCGCGCTTGGTTCTGTGTCTGGATATGCGCAGGGTAGCATTCATCGACGGCTGATGGCTATCACCTTTGCGCGTTTGTGGAATTCGGTTCAATCCACGATCGCGTGGAGTGCGAATTCGGAAATTCGCGGCTGCGCGAAAACGTTGTATCGGACCACCTCATTGGTTGCATCAAAGTTGCCTCACGCGCAAATCTTACGGCTGCAATTCTGTGGCTTAGCCGACATTGCGGTCAGCGGGCGGCTGATGTCTGAAGGAGCAGTATTGTCAACCCTGACGGACCTGTCAGCATCCAAGTTTTTATAGATTTGAGTTGTCCCAAAAACTATAGAAAATTGGTGATAGAAATGCCTTATGAAATCCCCTTGAACGTTATAGAAATCCTTAAAAGCACGTTATATCTGCTGGAAAACACAATCTACCCTGGGAAACACGGCAAAACGGTAACCGAATTGAAAAAGTGCATCTCGGGAGCCATCGACAACCTTTCGGCGGAGGCTGCACAGCCTAGCGGCAATTAAACCCATTTCATCGCCGATTAAGACCCATTTTCATGGGCCTGCTAACCGCATAGTTGGGATTCAATGACGAGGTCGTCACTCACGAAGCCTGCGCCGTGGTCGTGGATCGGCGCTGTCCCCGTGAAGAAGGACGCGTGACCGTGACCGCTAGCTGCGCGATGAACGGCCCCACACCCGGAAACCGCTGAGGAATCGTGCGGCGATTCCCCGGTCGACGCGACCCCTCCGATCAAGCGGACAAGGATCAAGCGCACAAGCAGATTGCAGGTGCAGCTTGAACTCCGCCTTCTGGAGTCGGCCGAAATTCCATGTCAAGCCGCTCATCCTGACGCCGACTCCTAACCGGCTCAAACAAACATCAAAAAAATTGGGCGGTTTTGCAGGTTATTTTGCGCATTGGCCTACGCTGATTATGGGAAACACCTCGATCGCTTCTCAAACTTGCATGTAATCTACATCAGTCCCAGGAGAACAAGATGGCAGCAGGCACACCGCAGGTATTTTCAGGGATCACCCCGGCGAAATACGCAGCGCTGGTGGAAAAAGCGAACAGCTCAGGCGTAGCCATGAGCGGGAACAGCGGACGCGCTACCAAAATGGGCGTCGAGGTGGAGTGGAATTACTCCCCCGAACGACAGGAACTCGTCCTTACCTGCTTGCGCACGCCATTTTTTGTAAACGCTGAAGACATCAATTTCAGGCTGCAGGAACTAGTGAAACAGGCACTGCAGGCCTGACGCGCAACCCCTGCTCCGTTGCCCGAGCAAAATGCCGGAGCAGTCGCGTCCGCAATCCGCCTGATCGGCCGCGCTTCCTCTTACAATCGGAATAGTGGCTCTTCCCCTGGCCAATCCGTCCACCCAGCGCGAGAGCTCGTTCAACTGCATGTCGACCCTCCGGTCGAGGGTGTCGCGTGTGTTGCAACTGTGGCACCTTGCAAGCATTGACGCGCCTACCGTCGCCGTCGTGTGGGCGCTTGCTTTTGGCTGGGCAGTGGGAGTGCACCTGGCCGCCTGGGTTCCGCTGCTGCTAGCGTGCGGCACGTGGACTGTGTACGTAGGCGATCGCCTTCTCGACGCGCATCGCGCCATCCGCTCGCACGATGTCAGCGGTCTGCGTGAGCGCCACTACTTTCACTGGCGTCATCGTCGCGTACTGATTCCCACGGCCTGCGTGACCGCCGCAATTGCGGTCGCTCTCATCGCGGTCCGCATGCCCGCAGCAATCCGCGATCGCGACTCCGTTCTGGCTGCGGCCGCGCTTGTCTACTTCTCCGGAGTGCACTCGGCAGCCCGGATTCCCATCTGGCTGCGCAACCTCGTGTCGAAGGAATTGCTTGTAGGCCTCCTGTTCACGGCCGGCTCTGTTGCACCCGCAATCGCGCGTGTGCATTTTGTGGACTGGCCGTTGCGCGCTTGCTCTGCGATCTTTGTGTTGCTGGCGTGGGCGAACTGTTCCGCGATTGAGAGATGGGAATCGTCTCGCATGTCCTCGGGGGTCCTGAAGCGCACCATCGTGCTGGCCCTCGTCTGCATTGCAGCATCTGCAGCCTTGGCATTTCTGAACTGGCGTCTGTCTGCACTTGCTTGCTTAGCAGGCATCAGCGCACTGCTGCTGTCATGGCTTGATCGCAGGCGTACGGCCATTTCTCCACTTACCCTGCGTGCTCTGGCAGACCTGGCCCTGCTCACTCCGCTCCTGGCTGTTCTGTTCGGAGCGAACCGCGCATGAAGGCTGCAACCCTTGAGTTCGACGAGCACGAAGGGCCCATGCGCGCCGCGGTTGCCGACTTCAACCGGCTTGCGCCCTTCTACCGATGGATGGAGTGGTTCACCTTCGGTCCGTTCCTGCGGAGATGCAGGCTTGCCTTCCTGGCTGAAGCTCGATCCAGAAAATTCGCGCTGATCCTCGGCGACGGCGACGGTCGCTTCACTGCTCAGTTGCTCAAGGACAATCCGCACATTGAGATCGACGCCGTGGATGCGAGCGAAGGGATGCTACACCAACTGATGCGACGCGCAGGACACAACGCTCGCCGCGTCCGCACCCGATTGGCCGATGTTCGCCAGCTGAATTTCGTGCCCGGTAACTTCGACCTCATCGCAACCCATTTCTTCCTCGATTGCCTGACAACCGAAGAGGTCGCATCGCTGGCAATCGAGCTTCGCGGAAGCATGGCGCCGGGCGCTGCCTGGGTGATCTCTGAGTTTGCCATTCCCGACACTCCCTACGGAAGGTTCATCGCCAGGCCGCTCGTGTTCGCACTCTATCTCGCCTTTGGTCTCCTGACAGGCTTGTGCATCCGGCGCCTGCCGGATCATCACAAAGCGCTCGATGACGCTGGATTCATGCTCACAAAGCAGCGAAGGTGGATCGGCGGCCTCCTGGTCAGCGAGATGTGGGAACCAGTGCCGATTGCAATCGCGCTCCGATCGAAATGAACGCCAAATTCAAATAAACATCCGCTCCAGCAATCCATAGGCCCACGCCGCGCGTTCATCCGGCAGAGTTGTTCTTCGCTCGGTCAGAAACCTGAGCTGAGCGGTAGTTTCCCAGGTCCCTACAAATCACAACGACGTCATGAGAGGTCACATGAAAATGTTGGAACTTCAATCATCGGTTGAATCAATCGCGCAGGAGCGGCTGGCGCGACGCAAATTCCTGACGCGGGCCGGACTGTTCAGCCTGGGCGCGGCTGCAACCATCACGCTCGGTGGACCGAGTCTTGCCCGTGCCGACGAAAAGGAATCGTCCGCCGAGAAGACAGAGGAAGCGGAGCAGGCAAAAGATACAGTGAAGGAAATATTCACCGCGGCCCTGATCGCAGAAGATCTTGCCTCGACCTTTTATTACAACGGACTGGTCGGCACGGTCATCCAAGACCCGAATTTGGCTGGCCCTGGTGGGTCGGCAACCAATGTAAGCAGCGCCGGAAATGCCGGCAACGTCAACTATCTCCAGGCGGCACTCACGCAGGAGCTGGATCACGCGGCGCTTTTCCGCTCCCTGCTGGGCATCAAGGATGCCAGCGCCGATCCAGTGCAGACCTTCTACTTTCCTGCCGGCGCCTTCGATTCACTGTCCGCCTTCACGGGATTGCTCGATGCCCTCGAGAACGCCTTCATTGGCGCCTATCTGAACGCAATTCAGGAGTTCGCTACCAAGTCTGCCAAGATGCGGTCGGGCGACAGCCGCTGGCGCGCATCGGTCGATGACGGCTATTCGGCGGAGGAGTTGGATTACTTCGCCAAGGTTTCAGCGACCATCATGGGCGTTGAATCCGAACATCGTGTTCTGGGCCGCGTCATCAGCAATTCCAACCCGGCAAACAACCGCGCCTATGAGACCACTGACGGATTGAATGCCGTCTACAATGGCCCCCACTCTGCCGTCGCCGCGTTAACGCCGTTCCTCACCTCAAGCACCGGTCCCGGATTCTCCTTTGCAACAGCGCTTGCCAACCAGGGAACTGTATCCCTCCCCATCGCGGGCGGCCCTCCCGCGTTCTGATGAGGTCAAGGCAATTCAGGAGATCGGGCACCGCAACCACGTCGCCCCCTCCTGAATTGCCATCTGACCTGATCAGCGCGGTGTCTTCAGGCGCTTGTATTGCTCCTCAGTAAGTTGAAGCCAGACGCCCCCACGCCCAGTCTCCAGTCCATAATCGAGAGCTTGACGGTCCTGGAGATCGGCGAAATTGCCGACCTTCTCCACAATCGCGCGAATCTTCGCTGGGCTGCGGAAGTAGAAACGCCGGGGCAAGGGCGTCTTCAGGTCCTCCTCGAGAAACTGGCACATCCAGTGCGTCCGATACATGTAATACATGTAGATCCGGTGAATCTCCGGCGAGCGACACTTCGCGCACAATCTTTCGCCTGGAGTCGGAGGATCATCCGGAATCAGGTTTCGGCAGCGAGCGCAGATTTTGCCAGCCAGACGCATACGGGTTGTCGAAGAACGTTCGCCTCCCATAGCCCTCGATTATAGGCGAACAAAAGGCGAAGTTTTCAACAATTCATATCCCCTACACGCGCTTCAGACAAAGTCCTTAATTACTTTGGTGATGCGCCTTCGTCGTGCCGGCTCTTTCTCAGGCAGAGGGTGAATTCACGATGAGGTAGATTCATCTTTACTATCAAATTGAGGACTCGGCGGGTCGGGTGAGGATATGCCAGAAACCGGTGCACTGGGATTGAGCCCCGCGGCAAACATCAGGACGAGGTCTCACGGCCAGCTCCGCGTGTACAACCGGTCTGTAGGCCGCTTTATCAGTCTCGAAGTCGCACTCTTCGATAGCACGGCTGAGCCGCACAAGAAACTCTTTGAATTTCTCGTTCATGCCTCCGATGTCGGCTTATGGCTAAAGCCCTATAGAGGCATACCATCCACGCAGGGAGCCAAGCTCTTCGATCTCATCTATCTCGATAGTGAACTTCGAGTTCTCCAGGAGACCGACTGCTATCCAAACCCAGTATTTACACGCCTGGAGGAGGAGCCCGCGAGCGCTCTCCTTCTACCGGCGCACACCATATTCGTCAGTCAGATCCGTCGCGGAGATCAACTTGCAATCTGCACGTCCGACGAACTGGAAAGCTTGTTCGAAGATCTGAATGACGCAGCTGGCGCAAAGCTGTCCGGCTCAACCTCAACGACCGTGCGAGCCGTGGCAAAGCCACAACCCGAAGGATCTGCGACCGAGACCAAGAGTAAGGCCTCTCTCGTTGTCAGGACCTGGCGTTGGTTCTTCCCTAAAACTCCATCGGATTACCGATCCAATCGGACACCGTTGCCGGGGGTGATTGTCTACCATTGGAGCGGTGGAACGCCCGTGCCCTATCACGTGGGAAACATAAGTGAATCCGGCTTCTATCTGCTCACCGACGAGCGTCCGTATCCCGGCACTTTGATTCTCATGACTCTACAGAGAATTGGCACAGAGGGCGAGAAAGTCACAAATTCAATCGCTGTGTACGCCAAAGTCATTCGCTGGGGACCGGACGGCGTCGGCTTCAGGTTTGTGCCTGTAGAGAGCAAAGATTCAAGCAGCCCGGAACCAAACCCCGGAGCAAACCTCAAGTCCCTGGACGCATTCGTCAAGGCTCTCAGCCAGTCCTAGACGCACCATTCATGTTACAAGCATGTTAAAATCAAGTTTCAAAGGAAGCGGCTGAACCCTCCTGGAAGACGCCCACCCCCGCCCATGTACCTCCACCTGATGCGGCATGCAAATGCCGGAGTTCCTCGCGGCAGTGCAAAACTCGATGCCAAACGCGGTCTGATCGCGGAAGGCAAGGAGCAGTGCATGATCATGGGCCGCATTCTCGGCGCCCTCAAAGTACAGCCTGAAATCATTCTCTCCAGTCCGCTGAAGCGCTCCCTTCAGACGGCGCAGTTCGTGGGCAATGAACTGGGTTACGAAGGCAAAGTCGAAATCAGCCCCGCGCTCGGACTGGACGCCACATTCGCCGACTTCCAGAAGTTACTGGATAAGTACGCGGACCGGCAGGACGTCCTGGTCGTCGGGCACAACCCCAATCTGTTTCAATTTGTCGGTCGCATAATCACCGGCAACGGCGGCGCCGGCGTACGGATGCGCAAGGCCTCCGTTGCGCGCATCGACATGGACAAGCGCCCACCGCTACTGCAGTGGCTTATCGACCCGCGCATGGCCCGCTGGATCTACGCCAGCGTCGCGAAAAGCTCGCGCTCAAAGACCTCACGGAAGTAGTCGGCCTCTTTCCGCAGCGACCACAATTCCAGTTCCGCGCCTGTCCTGCCGGGCTGCAATTCCAGATACACGCGCTTGGGATATACCCGCGCCACTACGTCCAGCACGTCGCTCGCCCGGTCCTGGTTGAGCGCGACGGCAAGCCGGAGCAGCACCACCGCGCGCTCCACGTGCTTATGCTCATCCGGCGGAATATTGCGCAGGGCGCGATCATCCGGCTGCGGCCGGCTCTTGCCGAGGTATCGCGCGATGGCCGAAACGATGGTGCGCTGCACCTGCGTGTACCCGTACATCTCCGACATGGACACAATGTACTGGGTGTGGCGATGGTGCCCCTGGTGGTTGATGAATTTGCCTGTATCGCGCAGCACTGCCGCTGCGGCCAGCCAGTCTTCGTATTGCGGTGGAAGGCGGTGTAGCGGCTTAAGGTCGCGAAACAACTGCACCACGTGCGAGCGCACCGGCTCGGCATGCCGCATATCCACGCCATATCGTTGGGCCGTCGCGACGACCGACTCCCATCGCTCGATTTCGAACTCGCGGTGAGTAGCCGCACGATAATCCTGCGCGGCCAGCATCTGCGCGAGAATGCCATCGCGCAGTCCCAGCGGCGAATAGCGAAAACCCGCCAGGCTGAAGGTTTCAAGCAGCTCAGCGAAGACTTGCGCCCCCGCAACGATTATCTCCGCACGACGCGGACCGATTCCCGGCACCGCTTCCCTCTCCACCAGCGTCATCCGGGAAAACTTTCCAGCCAGCTTGCGAACCATGGCCGCGGGCGCAAATCCACCTGGGCCCCCATTGCGAGAATTTCGCATTGCCGATTTCGAAGACTTGGCCGATTTCGCCAGTGCTGCTGCGCACGCTTCAGACAATGCGGCCGCGGTGCCGGAAGTGGCGACCACCAGTTGCACGCGACCCGGCTGAATCCGCCGATGCGCGCGGCGCAATTCCCGCGCGATCAGCCGCTGCATGCGCGCCAGGTCTTCCGGCGTCGCAGGATCAAGGGAGAGAAATTCCTCTGTCAAGCGCACCGCACCGAGCGGAACGCTGATCGTATCCTTGATGCGCTTGCGCTCAGAGAGCGTAATCTCGCAGCTTCCGCCGCCAAGGTCGATCAGCAGCACCTTGCCACCTGTGCCCGGTTCCCCGCTCACGATGCCGCGATGAATCAGCCGAGCCTCTTCGAGGCCGGAGATCACCTCCATGTTCCAGCCTGTCTCCGCCTTGACCCACGCGTGAAACGCCGCGGCGTTACGCGCATCGCGCATGGCCGATGTAGCCACTACGCGAATCTGGTCGACGCCATGCGACTGCACTGCGCGCTGAAACCGCTTGAGAGCCCGTAGCGTCGCTGCCATCGCTTCAGGCGACACCAGGCCGGAAGCAAACACGCTGGCTCCAAGCCGCGTGACCTCGCGATCCTCGTGGAGCGTGCGAAGCTGGTGTGCGACAACCTTCGCAATCTTCAGACGGCAGGAGTTGGAACCGATGTCTATCGCCGCAAACGTGGGCATGAGATAAGAAGGAACCCCACAAGATCGAAATCAGTATCTTCGGCCAAGATACACGACGGCGCTCGAATGTTCTCCGCCCTTAGCGCGAGGTGCCAAAAGGGCGGCGCTGGAGTGCAGCTTCGCCCGACCACTTCACCAAGGCGAAGGGGCAGGAACTGACGGATGTTTCTTTTGGGAGCGATGGCTGTGAGACTTTCGTTTCCAAGGGAACGCAGAGGCGTGCGAATTGCCAGCTATTCTCGCGGTACTTTTGAATTAGCCCAACAACGTTCGTGGGATTTCCAGCACGCTCGACGATGGATAGAATCGCGGGGAATCGGTAGATCCGTATTTTGAAGCGAGGGTCCATGGCTGGACGCCAAGGTTGGCTTGAGAGTTTTTTGAATCCCAATTTCGTGACGGCGGAGCGGCGCCTTGCTGAGCGCCGGCCTGTGGATCAGTTTGCCGCATACCGCTGGAGCGGTTCGGAGCTGAAACAGGAGGCTGTGAAGGATATCAGTTCGACCGGACTTTACATTCTTACGGAAGAGCGCTGGCAGCCGGGCACAATGGTCTTTCTTACTCTGCAGAGAGAAGGCCCGCTGGAGATCAGTTCAGAGCGCCGGATCGATGTGCATGCCAAAGTCACGCGATGCGGAGAAGACGGCATGGGCCTCGCGTTTGTTTTGCAGGATGATCCGGAATCACGTCAATGGGAGAATCTACGGGAGAGTCTGATCGAACAGGCTAAGCCGCAAGACATGCTGAGCCTTGTCCGGATGGCTGGAGCTGTCGCATTCCTGAGTCGAATATGTCCACAAGGGCCAGAAGAAATCGGAGAGCTGCTTTGCGGACGACTGAGTAACCACAAGCTGGCCAATGCCATCGCCATTGCGCTTCAGGCTGAAAACCTGCTGACGTTCGAACCTCTCGCCGAACAGCTGCATGTACAGCCCGACCTGGTCGTGCGCATTCTTGAGGACGGATCCTGCACCGAAGAAGACTGGCTGAAGGATTTCTGGGGAGGGCTTCTGGCCACTTCCTGCACGCCTGACCGGAAGGACGAATCGAGCGCAGCCTTCGTTGAATTGTTCTCGCAGCTTACAACTTATCCTGTCCGCCTCCTGACCGTGATATGCACGCGAGCCACCAAGGTCCGGGGAGAATCAGGAGATGTATCCGCGAAGCCGCTGGCGAGCAATAAAGAGGAGCTCAAGGTAACGACGGGATCGCGAGGAGGTCAGATCGATCGCGATCTCCAGCGCCTGTGCGAGCTTGGATTGATTGAAAAGAGCGGTTCCAATTCTTCGGCCTTATCGAGCAGCGACGAAATTCACATCACTCCCAGTGTTCTCGCCTTGCAACTTTTGGCGCGGTGTAATGGATACCGCGGATTGCTGCAGGATGCTTACGCTGCGCAATAGATGAGCTGATGCCCGGACGGACTTCCGTTCTTGCATCCCTTCATGTGATTTCAGCACCTCGTCATAAACGACCAATTCCTGGGCGCTTACTCGTCACGGAGTAAGATCAACGGATCAACCGATAAGGCTCGCTGCGCAGGAATCCAAGTGGCCGCAAGGCCCACCAGCGCCATCGCAATGATCACTCCAGCCAGGACGATCGGATCACGCGGCGTGGCCTGGTACACGATGGAAGCCAGGACGCGCGTGGCCAGGATTCCGAGTACAAGCCCGGCAGCCGAACCGATTGCCAGCACTTTGAAAGCGCGACCCAGCGCCGCGTGCAGCACTTCTTTGCGCTGTGCGCCCAGGGCTATGCGAATTCCCAGTTCCCTGAGCCTTTTGCTTACCGAGTAAGCCGCCATGCCGAAGATTCCGGTAATGGAGAGAATCGCACCCATCAGCCCCAGCACCCCTAGAGACAACGTCGCCATCCGCGAGGCAAACAGCGCGCCGTTCATTTCTTCGTTCCAAGTCTGGACAAAACATGGCAGTCCGGAATCGAGATCGCGCAGCTTGCTGCGAATAGCCGTAGCGAGTTGCCCGCCGCCGCCAACGGAGCGCACCACCAGCCAGGTGTCAGAGAGCGGACTCTGCAGGATGGGAATGAAAATGGCGTTCTGCGGATCTTCCGCGAGGTTCGCCGTATATTTTCCGTCTTCGACAACGCCCACCACTTGAATGCTTCCGCCGTCCTTCGTTTTGAAGCGGCGTCCGATGGAGTTGGCTGGTGAGCCAAACATCCTCCGCGCCATTTCCTGGTTAATCACTGCGACATGCGGGGCATGCGCGTCGTCATGCCATGTGAACGCCCTGCCGGATAACAACGCAGTCCCGGCCGCCTGGAAATATTCGGGAGAGATGGAAAAAGAGATCGCATCGGCAGTTGCGTTGGAGGGCTTGAGGTCTGTGGTTTGATCTGAGTACACATCAACATCGTCCCACCCCATATGCAAAGGCGGACTGCTGATGAGGCCTACCTGCGCGACTCCCGGAAGTGCTTTGAGCGCGTCGATCATCCGCCGCTGCATGGCGGGAACCTGGTCGCCGTTATATCCGGCCATACGCAGGTCTGTTTCCACAAGCAAAGTATGCTGCGGTTCGATACCGAGCTTGCTGTGCATGGAACGGGCCAGGCCGCGGACCGCCACAAAGGAAGAAGTAACCAGCACGGCGCAAACGGCGATCTGGATCAGAAGCAGCAGGTCTCGAACCCGCAGCTTTCCTGTCGGCGCGGCGCTTCCCGACCCCGCCGCTGCCGATTTGACGACCTGATACGGATCCGTGCGCAGAACCTGGCGAACGGGCACGATACCGAAGAGGAATCCGCACACCAAGGCAAGCAGCAGGGCAAGCGCGTAGACATTGGCGTCGGGGTCCAGCGGCAGGTTCAATGGAAACTGGGGAAAGGGCGCCACGCACTGATGGTTCGCAAGAGGACCACGCTTCCCGATAGCCCCACAGCGCCACCGATGAGGGAGATGAGCAGGGCTTCCGTAAGAATCTGCCGCAGGATGCGCGCGCGGCGAGCTCCCAGCGCAAGCCGCATGGCAACTTCGCGCGAGCGATCGGCGGCGCGCGCGGAGAAGAGACTGCCCAAATTCGCGCATGCGGCCAGCAGGATCAACCCAGCCAGCAGCATCAATCCCGCAAGAAACGTCTTGACCGCGCCACCGAAGGCACTGGCCGGGCCTGGGCGTTGCAATGCAAACGAGAGCAGAACCGGGTTCACGTCGTTGGGATATGTCTTCTCAAGATACGTGCCGATTCCGTCCAGGTCGGCTGCGGCCTGCGCCGGGGTTACTCCAGGCTTCAGCCGTCCCATCACCTCGCTCATCCATCGATTTCCGCGTTGGTTCAGGCTGTCATCGCCATCCAACTGCCCGTGGTTCACAATCGGCACAAAGAGATCGGGAGAAAATGCGATGAACGTGCCGACAAACCCTTGCGGCGCAACTCCGATGATCGTGAATGGATGCTTGTTGAGAAGGACCGTTCGACTTACGACGCCACGGTCGCTTTGAAAATGATCGTGCCAGGAAGCGTAGCTGAGAACGGCATACGGCGCACTGTCTGGTCCGCGTTCGTCAGTCGCATGGAAAAAACGGCCGAGATAGGGCTGCAGGCCCAATACATCGAAGTAGTTTCCGGTGGCTTCAATCAGCCAGGCGTGCGAAGGGTTTTTGCCGGTGTCCAAGCCCGCCTGAGTGATGTCATCCGCGGCAAGGGCGTCGAAGCTTCGATTGCGGTCGCGCAGATCGAGGTAGTTGGGATAGGACTCATAACCCCATATGCTGTGCGCATGCCCAACAACATAAACACTTCGAGCGTTGGGCACATTCAAAGGGCGCAGGACCAGCGCATTCATCACGGCGAAGACTACGGTGTTCGCGCTGATCGCCAATGCCAGGGTCGCAATGGCCGCAACCGCGAACCCGGGAGAATGCCGCAGTTGCCGAAGTGCCAAGCGCGCATCGGAACTCATCGACTCCAGGGTTGGCCATTGCCATACTTCCCGGCTGCGCTCTTCTACCAGCGCCAGGTTGCCAAATGCGATGCGGGCTTCGCGCTCGGCTTCCGCACGGCTCATGCCGGACTTCAGCAACTGCTCGACGCGCTCTTCGATGTGCAGGCTGATCTCCTCAGAGAGATCGTCGTATAGTTTGCCGCGGCGGAATATGCTCGGAATCCAATTCATCGGGAAATCCCTCCTAGCTTGCAGGCGACCTGCCGGGATTGAGGACGAGCGCAATGCCTTCGAACATGCGCTCAAAGCTTGAGATCTGCTGCTCCAGATGGCGCAAACCGGCAGCGGTGATCTGGTAGGTTCTAACCCGGCGATTGGTGGAGGAAACACCCCACTCCGCCTTCACCAGCTTTGACTTCAGCAGCCTCTGCAGCGCGGGATAGAGAGAGCCCTCTTCCACCTGCAGCAGGTTGTTGGATCGCTGCTGGATGTGTTGAACCAGAGCGTAACCGTGGGCGGGTTCCCGGCGCAGCGACTCGAGGATCATCATCTCGAGCGCGCCGGGAAAAAGATCGCGTGATGGAGTTTCACTCATAGACTTGCTCGCACTAGGCCTAGAGTAAACAAGTATCGAAGAGAATTGTCAAGGACATTTTGCATGGGCGCACACGGAGCTCTCCGAATTCGGCGTGCGCGAGGCCAACCCGGATCCGTTATTGAGAGTCAGGCGAGCTTCTCGTTGGCGTCGTCGAACAGTCTGCGTTCACTCTGCGCAGGCAATTTATGGTCGCCGGGGCTCAGGAATTCGGCGCTCACGGCGCCGTCACCCAGCACGCGCGCGGTGACGCTGTGCGCTGTCTCAAGAGCGGCTTCGAATGTCTCCTTTGAAACGCTCTCAAGCAACTCAGCAAGCGGTTTGCTCCAAGCGTGCTGCATGCGCTGGGTCTCGTCTGCGAGGGCCTGCCAGTCGTGCCACTCCCCAATTGCGCCCTGCAGTTTCTTCATCTGCGTGGCGATTCGCGCGCACTCGCGATCGGCACCCGCGTGCATCTCCGCCAGGTAGCGTACCGTCTTGATGCGCTTGCGGAAGTCGTGCAGATTCGCTTCATCGAGCACCGAAAACTCCGCCTGCACTCGACGAAAGTCAACGACAAGCTCCTCGGCAATCCCAGCCGGATCGGCGAGCCTTGGGTCTTCCGGGGTTGCTTCCAATTTTTCGGCAGCCTTGGTGAAACGGGCTTTCTTCTTTTCGATGGCCGCAGCCAGCTTCTTCCCGGCGCTCCGCCGCTTGCGTTGCAGGCGTTCTTCAAGGCGATCTATCCCGCGTAGACACTCCTGCATCGAGCGGGGCACATACTCCTCCGAGGCGCTGAGAGATGCGCGAAGCCCGTGAAGCTTGCCGATCCACACATCAATTTCTCTTGCCGGCCCGAGTGCCTGGCGAAGCTTCTCAGCCTGCTTCGAGAACTGCAGCATCGCCTGTGCCTGGTGACTGGCGCGCGGCAACTCGGAGACATCGCGCTCCAATTCGGCTTGCAGCCGAAGCGTCACCACCCGCAATGCATGTACCCGCTTGCGCGTTGGTTTGCTGCCACAGCGAGCCAGCAACTCAACCCATGCGGCAACGCGCTTGTGCAATGTGGTTCCGTCAGCCTTGCCCGCCTGTTTCTTCAAATTCATCAACCTTTAACCTGGGATCATACTATGCGCGAAGGCCGCCCCGGATTCTCACATCGTGGCCGGTTCCGCTCCATGAGATTGTCTTCAGCATCTCGCTGCTATCCTAATTTTTTCAGGGTTTTACCTCGATTTTCAGGGCTTTAACTTATGGCGATCGCTCAAAACCCGCAAAACCGAGCCGTGCAGGGGCCTTCAAGGCTCGCCGTCTGGGCTTTCCTGGGAGCGATCTTTTTAGCGGTGCAGTTCGCTTCTCTTTTCACTCCGCCGCTGCTTGACGACGTCGATGCTTCGCATGCGCAGGTTGCGCAGCACATGGACGAAAGCGGCGACTGGATCACCATGAAGCTCGACGGCATCCGCTACCTCGAAAAGCCGCCGCTGCCTTACTGGCTCGATGCAATCTGCTACTGGATCTTCGGCCAGAATGTGTTCGCCACCCACCTGCCGAATACCCTGGCGATTCTGGGACTTGCATGGCTCGCGTGGCTTTGGAGTTCGCGTTGCTGGGGTCGCCGCGCCGGCTTGTACGCGGCACTGGGCGTGTCTGACGGCGGTCGGGCCGTTTCTCTTCACTCGGTTCGCTATCCCCGAGGCGCTTCTCAGTTTCCTGCTGCTATACGCCCTTTGGAACTTCATCTCCGGCATCGAGAGCCGACGCCCGATTCGCATTTATGGAATGTGGGCGGCCCTTGCTCTTGCCACTCTCACCAAGGGCCTGATTGCCCCGGTCTTCTTCGCCGCAGCCGCGATCCCGCTGCTGATGCTGAGCGGCCTTTGGCGCCGATGGCGCGAACTTAAGCCCGTCACCGGCGTGTTGCTTTTTCTTGCCATCGCCGCTCCATGGCACATTCTGTGCGGCCTAGCGAATCCCGACCAGGGGCATCCGGTCGGCAATCACCCTACGCCGGGAAACGTGCACGGCTTCTGGTACTTCTACTTCGTCAACGAACATGTTCTCCGCTTTCTTGGCGGCCGCTTTCCGAACGACTACAACAAGATGCCGTTCCTTGTTTATTGGCTGGCGCACCTGGTCTGGCTTTTTCCGTGGAGCCTGTTTCTGCCCGCGCTGCTCTTGGTGGCTTGGAGAACCCGGCACACGTGGATGCAACATCTGCGTCGCGACTCCGGCCAGACCGTGGACTTCTATCTTGATCACGCCGCCCGCGAAGACGTCGCGAGCTATGTAGCACGCCTCAAGTTTCGCGTTCGCTCCACGTGGCTTCTCGCTCTCTTCTCCGGGTTCACGTTGCTATTTTTCGCCATCTCGACGAACCAGGAGTACTACACCTTCCCTGCATGGACGCCGATCCTGATGCTGATCGCAGGTGTGCTGGCCAACATCGAGGAACGCGGCGGCCCCGAAGGCCAGAAGCCCCTGCTCTCGCAAAAATGGTTGAGCGGCGCTCAGGCTGTGTTCTCGATCGCGGGATTGCTGGCAGCCGCGGCTCTCGGCTGGGGCCTGTGGCAGTCGCGCAACCTGCCTTTCGTCTCCGACATCGGCACATTGCTGGCGCATCGCGACGTAGGCGGATATACGCTCTCCACGTCGCACCTTTTCGACCTGACCGGTCCATCGTTCGCGGCTTTGCGTCTTCCCGCGATCATCGCGGCCGTCGCGCTGCTGATCGGCCCGGCACTCGGCTGGATGCTGCGCGTGCGGCAGAAGCACTGTACGCCACCGTCAGCATCGCGCTCACTTCCGCCGTTTTTCTTATCGCCGCGCACATCGCCTTCGCGCGCTTTGAGCCGATGCTCAGTTCCAAGCAACTCGCCGACACCATCCTCAGCAAGGGTTCCCCATCCGATTCGTTCATCATCTATGGCGATCAGTCGGATGCATCCTCCGTCGTCTTTTACACCCACAACTTTCTTCGCAAGCCGGCGTTCATTGTCATGGAGCCATGCTCCCCGCACGGCAACGGTTCATCGCTGGTGTGGGGCTCGTGCTATCCCGACGCGCCAAAGATTTTCCTGAGCGATGAACAGCTTGTCGAAGGAATGGGGAACTGGCGAGCGCAAATGGCTGTTTGCGCAAGACACGAATCAGCCCAAGGCGGAGCAGCTGCTTTCCGGTCGCCTGTTCCCGGTCCGGTCCATCGCCGACAAGGCGCTGTGGACTGACCGGCCGCTGAAATAGACCGGGCCACAAGCATCACCTTCGACGGTCTTTGTCCTGGCTTCAAGTTCAAGCCGCATGATGGGTCGCGGCGGCGTGCGATGCGCAACGACCTTGAATCCGGCGCGCTTGAATGTCGACACAAAACCGGTACTCGAAGCGCTCGGCGACAGACTGCGATCGAGAGGATAGGCCTCAAGCGCCGCAACGCCCGCAGCCTTTGCAATCTTCTCGGCGGCGTGTATCAGCGCCACTGTAATCCCGCGCCGTCGATACCCCTTGCGCACATAGAAACATGAAATCGACCAAACCGGCCGATCGTCGATGCGAACCCATGAGCGATCGAGCCACGGCAAAGAATTGCGAGGAGTAAGTTGGCACCAGCCCACCGCCAGTTCCCCGTCGAATGCAATCAATCCGGGCGGCGGTCCTTTCGCCACGACTCTTATGGAATTCCGCCTTGTTGGTTTCATGTGGCTGTTTGCGGTAGCTGCTGCCGATGCGCCAGTACATGCACCAGCAGCCATTGCATGCGCCGCGTTCGCCGAACAGATCTTCAAGAGCCGGCCACAGGTCGGGTGTGAGTCGGATGGATGCGAAGCTTCATCACTGGTTTTGATCCTACTTCGCCGCCCGCATCTTCCCGCCGGGCAGCAACTGAAATACGCGCCCACGCCACAGAATCTTGCTGCCCATGTAGCTCGCAGCCCAGAACAAAAATCCCATCAGGTCGCGGACCGGATACAGCACGAGCAAGTTGAACCAGCTGGGATCGTGCACCACCATGCGCCCGACGACAATCGACAACGCCTCCCGCGAAGCAATTGCCCAGAGCAGAAGCGCGACTCCCCACCAGAGATGGCCAAGCAACAAACCAGCCGCCAGCCCCACCAACCCGAATGGCATGCTGAAGGTAAGCGCAGTCCCGAAGTGACCTTTCGGCCGGGAGAAACGCGTCGACTTCATCCAGCGCACCTGGTGCTTCAGCGACGCCATCAGGCTGAGGTTGATCACGATGTGATCGATGGCGTGGTGACTCAGCACCACGGTCTGCCCCAGCTTGAATGTCTCGTTGCCCAGGACAAAATCGTCGGCGCAGTAATCCGCCGTGACTTTGAAGCCGCCCATCCGCTGGATCGCGTTGCGGCGGAACGCCATCGTCGGGCCGAGCACAAACTGCATTCCCTCCATCATCCGCGCGACGAGCACGCCGGCCGTCATCTCCACGCTCATGCCTACAGCCTCAAGCCGCGCCCAAAGGCCGCCACCTGCCGCAATGCCACGATATGGACAGCACATGCCTCCGACTTTCTCATCGGCAAATGGCAGCGCTACCGCGCGCAGATAATCCGGCGTCACGCGTACGTCGCTGTCGCTGATGACGAGAATGTCGTGGGCTGCGGATTTCTCCATCAGCTCCATTGAAGCAACTTTGGCATTGATGTAAGGCGGTTCGCCGGTAGACATGAACTTCGCGGGAATTTGCGGAACCGGGCGGCCACGCGGCGCGCGATCTCGAGGCCGGCATCGTTCGGCTGGCGCGCGCAAAACAGAATTTCAAATGCCGGATAATCCTGCTCGAAGAAGCTTGCCAGATGGGCTTCGAGATCGGGCTCAGCGCCCGCGAGCGGCTTCAACAGCGTCAGCGGCGGCGTAAACCCCGGCCGCTCTTTTAACCTGGATTCGGCCGCGCGCCGTTCGCAAAGATATCGCGGTACAGCGGCCAGAACCATGCCGGTGAAGACGCTGGAAGTAATGAGGCCGAACAGGGCGACCGCGAGCAGGACGTACACCATGCATGCTCAAGGATACGCGGCTTCTGACGGCCCGACTGCAAAGAGCACCCGAGTCCTCGACGGGGAATTGGTTCCAGAAACTCCTTGCGCGACAACGCGCCCATGTCTCGGTTTTGAGACGTGGGAAACAGGGAACTCAACTCCCCTGAAACGCGTGCGAAGCGCGGCCAACTCAGCTAACCTGTCAACCCATTCCTCGCCAAGATTCCCGCCAACCCCCTCATTCCATTCGCAAAAAACTTTTCCCCGTTTGCAGATAATTATTCCCTTCAGGCGCACAATGGACTCAAATGCAAATCCCTCCATCTGAAGATTCCGCGATCGCGGCAAGCCGCTTGTTACTTCCAGCTTTCTGTTCCCCTAACCCCTATGTTTAGAAACCTCTAGAGCTAACCTCAATGGGTAGAAATCTTTAGCGGGACATCCGGCTGTAAGGTCATGATTTAAGCACCTTTAACCGTGGAGCCGGGATAATAGGGGTCGGCCAGGGGTCGAGTCGCGGCTGACGCCGCCGGGTGCCCCGGGGTCCGGATTTTCGGACCTGGGAAAGCATGAACCTCAGCGATATTTTGCACCCTGGATTCGTGGTTGGAGGAGAAAGAGCAACTGCAGGTTCCTCGACTCCCGTTGGTCGCTCGGAATGACACGGTCATAGGTTGATCGTATGGAACCGGTGCGTTCGGAATGACACGATTATAGGTTGACCGCACGGAAACGGTGCGTTCGTGCTTCCCCACCTGTGACGCGGTGAAACTTCGTTATGGATTGGGGCACCGGGCATTGTGAATGGATATGCAGGCAGCCTACGGTTTTTTGACGGTTACCGGCCTGATCACTGCCGGCTTGCGCATTGGCACAATTGCATTTGCCGAACCCGGCGCACCCTGCTGGAAGCGCGTCAGCATCTCGCTGCGCACGTACTCCACAAAGTTCTGCATCTGGCGGTTCATCTCTTCCATGCGCTCGCGCATCTGCAGGATGATGGCGATGCCCGCAATGTTCACGCCCAGGTCGCGCGCCAGGTTCAGGATGAACTCCAGCCGCTCAAGGTCCTCATCCGTATAGAGCCGCGTGTTGCCCTCGGTGCGCGAGGGTTTCAGCAGCCCCTCGCGCTCGTAGAGCCGCAGCGTCTGCGGATGAATCTCGAACATCTCGGCCACCGCCGAGATCATGTACGCGCCTTTGGATTTTCGTTTCGCCGCCATGACAATCACCTGTTTGGCCCGGACTGCAGGGCGCACCTCAGGGGCTAAAGCCCCGCAAATTTTGCGGCCTCGTTCGGCACGACTAAAGTCGTGCCCTGTTACAAAACTGCATCTTCAACATCGGTAGAGTCGTGCCTTTTCACAAAACTGCATCTTCAACATCGGTTGAGTCGTCAAAGCTTCTCGAACAACGCTGCCCGCGGATCCTGGGTATTCAGCTTGGCCAGTTCGCGCATGATCTCGCGGCTGCGCTCGTCGTTCAGTGTCGGAATCACCACCTCGACGGTCACGATCTGGTCGCCGCGCTGCCCGGGATGCGAGGCACTCTCCACGCCGCGCTCGCGCATGCGCAGCTTCTGCCCGTTCTGTGTGCCCGGCGGAATTTTCAACTGCGCGCGCCCATCGATGGTCGGGACTTCCACCTTCGCGCCCAGTGACGCCTCCGGCACGGTCACCGGCACGGTCACCTGAATGTCGTCGCCCACCCGTGTGAACACGGGATTCGTTCCGGTCCGCACAATCACATACAGGTCGCCCGGCGCGCCGCCGTTCACTCCGGCGTTTCCCTTCCCCTGCAAGCCGAATTCGTTGTCCATCGCGCGTGCCCGGCTTGATGCGAAACTCAACCGTCTCCGTTTTGCTCACCGTGCCTTCTCCGTGGCAGGTCGGGCAATCGCTGGTCACGTGTCCCGTTCCACCGCAGCGCGGGCAGGGAATGTTGAACTTCATGCGCCCGCCCATCTGCGTCACCTGGCCCGTGCCGTTGCACTCAGGACACGTCATCGAGCCGCCGGTCTGCGCCATCCCGTGACACGTCGGGCAGGTCTCCTGCCGGTGCACCTGGATGCGCGCCTGCCCACCACGAATCGCCGACCAGAAATCAATCGTCGCCTGGTACTCCAGATCGGTCCCCGGCTGCGGTCCCTGCGGACGCTGCTGTTGCTGCTGCGCTCCCGTAAAGATGCCGGAGAAAATGTCTTTGAAACTTCCCCACGACGATGAACCTGCCCCGGGTTGCGGTCCCGGATGCCCGCCGCCCTGAAATCCAGAGAAGTCGAATCCGTCGAAATCCACCGGAACGCGGCCCTCGCGCTGCTGGCGCGCATAGGCCTCTGCCTGCGCCGGGTCGATCTGGTCGGAGTAGAAACCGAGCTGGTCGTAAACCTTGCGCTTCTTCTCGTCGCTCAACACATCGTTGGCTTCAGAGATCTCCTTGAACTTCTCCTCGGCCTTCTTGTCGTTGGGATTGACGTCGGGATGATATTTGCGCGCGGCTTTGCGGAAGGCTTTGCGAATCTCCTCCGGCGTCGCCGTCTTCTTGACGCCTAGCGTCGCGTAATAATCTTTGTTTGCTGTTGTGGCCATTTGAGTTTTCTTTGTCTTACCTTAGCGTACGTGCCGCTCATAAAACTCGGGGTGGGCACCAACGCCCACCCCGCTTGTTAACTCCGCTAACACTCGCGCAGCGAGGCTAACTCCGCGAACTCCGCTTATTTCTTGTCCTCGACGTCGACGTACTCGGCATCGATTACGCCTTCGTCCTTCTTCTGCTCGGTTCCCGGCGTTCCATCGGCCTGCGCCGTTGGAGTGCCCTGTCCGGCTGCAGCTGCGTTGGCCTTGTAGAGCACCTCGGCGAGCTTGTGGCTGGCCTGGGTCAGCTTGTCGTTCGCCGCGCGCATCTCTGCAACACTCGGCGAACCTTCCAGCGTCTTCTTGGCCTCGGCCAGAGCCGACTCTACTTCAGTCTTATCGGCAGCCTGCACCTTCTCGCCGGACTCCTTCAACATCTTCTCGATGTTGTAGACCAGTCCGTCGAGGCCGTTGCGGGCTTCGATCTCGTCGCGCTTCTCCTTGTCCTCGGCCGCATGCGCTTCGGCATCCTTCGCCATCCGCTCGACCTCTTCTTTCGAGAGTCCGGAGCTGGAGGTGATGGTGATGCGCGTGTCCTTGCCGGTGGCGACGTCCTTGGCGTTCACGTTCAGAATGCCGTTGGCATCGATGTCAAATGTGACCTCGATCTGCGGCACGCCGCGCGGCGCCGGAGGAATGCCCGCCAGCTTGAACTTGCCCAGGGTGCGGTTTTGCCCGGCCATCGGGCGCTCGCCCTGCAGCACGTGCACCTCAACCTCGGTCTGCGAATCCGCCGCCGTCGAAAACGTTTCCGTCTTCTTCGTCGGAATCGTCGTGTTCCGCGGAATCATCGGCGTGGCCACGCCACCCAGCGTTTCAATCGCCAGGGTCAGCGGTGTCACGTCGAGCAGCAGCAGGTCTTTCACTTCGCCTGCCAGTACGCCGGCTTGCACAGCCGCACCTACCGCGACCACTTCGTCAGGGTTCACGCCGCGATGCGGTTCCTTGCCGAACAAGCCCTTTACCAGTTCCTGGATCTTGGGCATGCGCGTCTGTCCGCCAACAAGCACGACTTCATCGATGTCGTTTGCCGTCACATTCGCGTCGGCCATTGCCTTCTTGCAGGGCTCAAGCGAGCGCTCAATCAGGTCGGCAACCAGCTGCTCCAGCTTGGCGCGCGTCAACTTGCGCACCAGGTGCTTCGGGCCGGTCGCATCCGCGGTAATGAAGGGCAGGTTGATTTCGGTCTCGACCGTCGTCGAAAGCTCGATCTTGGCCTTTTCCGCCGCGTCTTTCAGGCGCTGCAGAGCCATCTCGTTGCCCTTCGAGCTAAGGTCGAGGCCTTCTTCCTGCTTGAACTCCGCAATCAGCCACTCCACGATGCGCTGGTCGAGGTTGTCGCCGCCCAGGTGGGTGTCGCCGTTGGTCGACTTCACTTCGATGACGCCTTCGCCGACTTCCAGAATGGAAATATCGAAGGTGCCGCCGCCGAAGTCATAGACGGCAATGGTCTCGTCCTTCTTCTTGTCGAGCCCGTAGGCCAGCGCAGCCGCCGTCGGCTCGTTCACAATGCGCTTCACGTCAAGACCGGCAATCTTGCCGGCGTCCTTGGTCGCCTGGCGCTGCGCGTCGTTGAAGTACGCCGGGACCGTGATCACAGCCTGCGTAACCGTCTCGCCCAGGTAGGCTTCAGCGCTCTTTTTCAGCTTCTGCAGAATCATCGCCGAGATCTCGGGCGGGGTGTATTCCTTGCCCTGCGCCACAACGGCGATGTGGTCGCCCTGCTGAACGACCTTGTAAGGCACCATCTTCATCTCGTCCGTCACTTCGTTGTAGCGACGGCCCATGAAGCGCTTGATCGAGAAAATGGTGTTCTCGGGGTTGGTGATGGCCTGGCGCTTGGCCACCTGGCCCACCAGGCGCTCGCCGCTCTTCGAAAAGGCGACGATCGAGGGGGTTGTGCGCGCACCCTCTTCATTTGCAATAACTTTGGGTTCACCGCCCTCCAGGACGGCTACGCACGAGTTGGTCGTGCCCAGGTCAATTCCAATGATTTTTGCCATGTTTGTTTTCCTGCCTCAGGATAGGAGAATTTCAGTGTCACTAGATAAGATGCACTATGAGTGAATTAGTGTCAACTTTTATTGATGGTGATTTTATAAAGTCTCTAATTGGCCCCGATCTCCGGACCCATTTCCGGGCCTAATCTCCTTGGATGCGTCCCACCCTATGTGACGAATGACCTTGCCGCCAATTGCGGACCATTTTAGTCTGTGTTTATATTCAATATGCGACAGATTTGGTCGTATATCTAGAAATTGAGGTTGCACGTGGCTCGATTCGTCCGCTCCTTTCTCCGGCCAGCCGCCGGATTGCTTGCCCGCCTTCCTGCTCGGCTTTGCCTGCCTTCCGGTCACGCAAGCCCAGGAAAAGCCTTACTTCGTCACCTATTCCCACGATCTCGAGGAGCCCGGAAATCTGGAAATTGAGACCAAGACCGCCCTCGCCCAGCCCGGACAGAGCCACCGCTACGGCGCTACGGCCAGTGAACTCGAGTACGGTGCCCGCGCCTGGTGGACCACGGAGCTTTATCTCGATGGGCAGGCTACCGCGCAGGATTCCACGATCTTTACGGGCTGGCGTATTGAAAACCGCTTCCGCCCCCTGATGCGCGAACACCTCATCAATCCCGTTCTCTACGTCGAGTACGAAAACACCTCGGGGGCTGACAAGACCATTCTCGAAGTGGTCGGGCACGATGGCCAGTCGGATCTCGCGGAACCCAACGGCGAAGCCCGGCAGGAGCACCAGCACGAGGCCGAACTCAAGCTCATCCTCTCCTCGAATCTCAAGGCGTGGAACATCTCTGAGAATTTCATCTCGGAGAAAGATCTGAACCACGCACCCTGGGAGTTCGGCTATGCTCTCGGCGCGGCGCGTCCTCTGCGCACCCTCGGGAGCGGTAAACCCTGCGTCTTCTGCCTCGAAAAGTTCATGGCCGGTGTAGAAGCCTACGGCGGACTCGGCGACACCTGGTCACTCACCACGCGCGATACCTCGCATTACATTGCGCCGACTGTCGGCTGGCAGTTGCCTATAGGCCGGCTTAGCTTCTCCACGGGTTTCGGCCTCACGTCTTCCAGTCTCGATCGCGTGTATCGCATCGGCTGGGCCTCGGAGCTTCCCCAGATCGGCAACTGGTTCCACAGTCGTAACGGAGGTGCGCGATGACGCGGCGTTTCTTCGCAATTCTATGTCTTGCAATGGCGTCCGCCAGTCTGTTTCTGTGCGCGGCGGTCAGCTCGCATTTGGATCATGTGCCTGCCCGGGATCACAGCCGCATCAATCCGTTGGCTACGCAGGCCAGAAACAGTGGCCGCCGGCGCCCTGATTTACCGCGACCACTGTGCGCAGTGCCACCGCGCCGACGCCATGGGGGATGGCCGCAAAAAGCCACCTCTGCGCAGCGAGCACCTCAAATCAGCGACCGACGGCGACCTTGAATGGTTTCTCCGCCAGGGCGATCTGAGACATGGAATGCCGTCTTGGTCGAGCCTGCCTGAAGCGCAGCGGTGGCAGGTTGTCGCGTACCTGCGATCGATCCAGTAGGGTGTCTCCATGGATGGCGGAGAACGGGATGGGAGTCCGGAGGATTTGGACATCAGATATCGCGAGATGTCGGAGCTACTCCGCGAGAGTGAAGCTGGAATCTGAAGACGCGGTGGGGTCTCTGACGACTGCGGGCATTGGAAACATGGTTTGAAGCCGAGTGATAATCTCGCGAGGATCCACCGGTTTCGCCAAGACCTCAAATGAATGTCCCTCGTTCTGGGCCAATTCCAGAAGCTTGGCGGTGGCGGCCTGGCCTGAGAACAGAAGCACCTTGCAGTCTGGGAAGAGCTTCAGCACCATCAATGAAAGGTCAAAGCCATTCATCCCGGGCATGATCACATCGGTAATGAGAACGTCCGGCGGCTGGCTTCTGGCACAATCTCGATCGCCTGCTCCCCGGTGTATGCGGCCGCAGTGGAGTAACCCTGAAGCTTGAGGATGAGAACCAGAGAATCTGCGATCAGCCTCTCGTCGTCGACAATTAACACGTGCGGAACCCTGCCATCGGGCATCGCCGATCCTCCAGTTCAGGAGTAGGAACTTAGGCCCCAGAGGGGTTCGAGAATCGTAGCTCGGCATCGCTGCAATTGCAAATCTGAAATCCACTTCTTGCGCGATCGCCGAGAAACCGTACTGACGCGCGTCACAACCGGCCAGTTGGTCCGTCATTTAGTCTCAAGTGTTCCCGGTTGCGATGACCACTGCTGAGGCCCAAGCCCGATATCCCCTGACCCAAGGCGTCAATCCCTGGCTCGTCACGGTCTCGGTGATGCTGCCGACCTTCATGGAGGTGCTGGACACCGCCATCGCTTCGGTCGCGCTGCCTTACATCGCCGGCAGCCTCTCGGCTACCAACTCCGAAGCCACCTGGGTGCTGACCAGCTATCTGGTTGCCAATGCCGTCATCCTGCCCGCCTCCAACTGGTTCGCCCGCCGCTGGGGACGCAAGCGGTTCCTGCTGATCTGCGTCGTCATCTTCACCGTTGCCTCGTTCTTCTGCGGCGCCGCGCCCTCGCTGGGCGTGATTCTGCTGGCCCGGATCATGCAGGGCGCGGGAGGCGGAGCACTGCAGCCGCTTTCGCAATCCATCCTGCTGGAAAGCTTCCCGCCTGCGAAGCGTTCCATGGCCATGGCGGCATACGGCCTCGGCATCGTGGTCGCTCCGGTGCTCGGACCCACACTCGGAGGATGGCTCACCGATACGTTCAGTTGGCGCTACGCCTTCTACATCAATATTCCGGTTGGCCTTCTGGCCGTATTCATGATCGTCCGCTTTGTGCACGACCCGCCCTACATCAAGAACGCCAAAGTGGGCGCATTCGACAACATCGGATTCGGTCTTCTGATTGTGTGGACCGGATGCCTGCAGGTTGTTCTCGACAAGGGACAGGAAGACGACTGGTTCGGGGCGATCTGGGTGCGCTGGGCGGTGGCCGCGCTTATCTTCGGGTTCGTCGGCTGGATATGGCGCTCATGGACCAACCCGCGCGGGCTAGTCGACTTGCACGTCCTCAAGAATCGCAACTTCCGGACTGGTTGTTTTTTGATTGCGCTGCTCGGCATGTGTATTTACATCACCATCGCGATTCTGCCGCTCTACTACCAGGAGATACTTGGCTATACCGCCTTCACGGCCGGCATGGTGGTTGGACCGCGCGGCATCGGATCATTCATAGGCTCGCCCGTCATCGGTTTGCTCGGCTCGCGCATCGACAATCGCAAGCTGCTGAGCGCCGGCTTCATCGGCTTCGGTGTCTGTTCTTTCATCTTCGGCACCGTGAACCTCGACATCGGCCCCTATACGCTTTTGTTTCCTATTCTTCTCACTGGGTTCGCGCTCAGTTTCGTGTTCGTGCCGCTGGCCACCATGACCACCGCCACCCTGTCCCGCGAAGAAATGGGCAATGCCACTGGTCTCTTCAACATGCTGCGCAACATCGGTGGATCCATTGGGATTGCAATGGCTACCACGGCTCTCATTCGCCGCGCAGCTTTGCACCAGAACGAGATCGGGGCGACTCTTTCGCCGTCGAGCCCCATTTTCCAGCAGAAATCGAGAATGATCGCCGCGTATCTTGGCCACCACCTCGGCCCTCCCGCCTCGCGCCCGGGATCGCTGGGACTGATGTACGGATTGCTTCAGCAGCAGTCGGCGCTCCTTGCATATATTGATGTTTTCCGCTGGACGGCCGTGCTGGCTTTCTTCTGCGCCGGCGCCGTGTGGCTGTTTGGAAAGCCACCGGTGCACGCCGCGCCGCCGCCGGGTGCGCACTGAATTCTCACCAGTGCGAATCGACCCCTTTCTGAATTTCCGCATCTCAATAATCGGATCGACCATGCCTTGCGAGGGTGGGGTCTGATCCATTTGAGGGGGCAGGGGCGTGGGGTTTTCGCGATTTCCCCCACCTCGCCGACGGCGAAGGAGAATCGCAACGGCAGCCGCCGGAACCTGCCCTTGTCTTTTATTTCCGCTTTACTGGAGAGTTTACAATGTCATCCCCATCGAAAGATCTCAAAGAAACAGAATCCGCTTTGCGCTCCGTGATCCAGGTGCTCATTGACGCACAAGAAGGCTTCCAGAAGTTTGGCGAACAAATCAAGAGCGAGGCCCTGAAAGAGTATTTCCTGGCTGAATCGCTCACACGCGCGCAGTTCCGCGGAGTGCTCGAATCCATCCTCCACCAGGAAGGCGTACACGACGTCAAGGAAAGTGGAACTGCCGCCGGTACCGTTCGCCGCGCGTGGGGTGACCTCAAATCCACGTTTGGCGCCGGCGATCAGAGCATGCTGGCCACTGCCGAAGAGGGCGAAAACGAGGCCATCGAAGCTTACGCCAAAGCCACCGAATCGTACATTCCTCTACCCGTCCGCCAGGTCCTCACCACGCAGGCCGCGCACATCGACAAGTCTTTGGAGTTCATCAAGACGGCGCGCGAAGCCGCGAAATAATGCCAGACTGCTCCTCAAAAAAGGTGTGCTCCTTGCGGGCACACCTTTGTTTTGTTTGCCGCATAGCGAACAGCGGTTCGGTTGGATTGGAATGAGGGACATTGAAGAAGCTTGAAAGTGCAAAAGCAGATTCTTCGCTCACCACCTCCAAACTGAAAAGCGTTTGGGGCCCCGTTCGCTCAGAATGACACCCCTCATTATCTATGGAGGGATCAGTGGTAACAGGCTGCGGAAAAAGGAGGAAAAGCCGGCGAATGGGGAAGGAAGGACTGCCTCAGCGGCTGAAGCCCTCTCGCATTTTGAGGTATTTACGGCACGACTGAAGTCATGCCCTGTTACAGGGCTCAAGTGCGAACGAGTTTTCCGCGGCCTGCTAAACCAGCGGGACAAACCGCCGCGCATCTTCGTCGAATCGCGCGATGCGCCCGCTCAAAATCTCGTAGTACCATCCGTGCACCTGGAGCCGCCCCACCATCATCGCCCGTGCCACTGACGGCTGGGCTCTCAGGTTCAGCAACTGCGCCACCACGTTTCCGCGAATCAACGATGCAGCTCCGCGTGCGCGCCATCTTCGGGATTCAGCGGCTGCCTGTGTGTGAAAGCAGCCTCCACATGCTGCAGCCAGCGGCTCGCTTTGGGCAGTTTCTCCAGTTTCCGCCGATCGAGCGCCGCCTTCAGTGCGCCGCAATCCGAGTGTCCGCACAGGATCACGTGCTTCACCTTGAGGACATCAACCGCGTATTCGATCGTCGCCGTGACCCCGTCCACATCGTTCATCGAAACCGGCACGATATTCCCAATGCTGCGGCTGATGAACAAATCTCCGGGCCCCGTGCCGAGGATCAGGTCCGGCACAATGCGCGAGTCGGAACACGTGATAAACAGCCACTCCGGCGCCTGGGACTCTGCCAGAAGATGAAACTGGTCGCGTCGCCGCGGAAACACCTCCGCAAGGAATTTCTTGTGGCCTTCAATCAAGCGCTGCATGCGTGACCTCACCCTCAAGTCGACGGGGGGATTTCAATCCTTCAAATCCAGCCTATCGCATCATCCCATGCGTCCTGTCGAAGAGGCTGAGGCTCCCACCTGGTTATGGCTGTGATTGTTACCATTCCTAGGGAGGAGTTCCCGCAGCCAATCATGATCTACTGCCGCTTTGTCTCCACACTTGTTGTCGCCGCCTCGTTTTCTTCGCTCGCGTTCAATCTTCATGCGCAAGCCGTCGACACCCTCGACCCCTCTCTCAGGACACGCATCGACAGCATCGCTGCCGATGTGCTGAAACAGACGGGCGCACCTTCCGCGTCCGTCGCTATCGTTAAAGGCGGCAAGATTGTGTACACCCATGCCTATGGCAAAGCGCGTCTCGATCCTTCAGTGGCCGCCACCGCCGACATGCGCTACTCCATCGGGTCCATCTCCAAGCAGTTCGCCGCAACGGCAATCCTCCTGTTGCAGGAGCAGGGCAAACTCTCGCTGGATGATGCAGTGGGCAAGTATGTCCCGGGCCTTACCCGCGGCAATGAAGTTACGATCCGCGAAATCCTCTCGCACACCTCCGGTTACCAGGACTATGCGCCAGAGGACTACCCGGTCGCCTCGCAGCTCAAACCCGTTACCCCGCAACAGATTCTCAACGAGTGGGCCACCAAGCCGCTCGACTTCGAACCGGGAACGCAATGGCAGTACTCCAATACCAATTACGTGATCGCCGGCCTCATCATCGAAAAAGTCACTGGCGGAAAGCTCTTCGATTTTCTGAACGAGCACATTTTTCGCCCACTGGGGATGAAGAGCGCATGGAACAGCGACGCGAAGGAGCTTCCTTCCGCGGACGCCGCGCCCTACATGCGTAACGCGCTTGGTCCGCTGCGGCCGGTTCCGAACGGCGGCGAGGGTTGGATGTTTGCAGCCGGCGAATTGGCCATGACCGCACACGACGTTGCACTCTGGGATATAAGCCTGATGCAGCGCACGATTCTGAAGCCGGAGAGCTACAACCAGATGTTCACCGAAGTGAAGCTGAAAGACGGCAAGGGCACGCACTACGGGCTGGGCGTCCAAATCATGGAGCGCGACGGCCACCACTCGATTGAGCACAGCGGCGAAGTGAATGGATTCGTCTCAGACAACGAAGTGCTCATCGATGACGGCATTGCCGTCGCGGTGCTCACCAATCACATGGCAGGTGGCGCGGAGCAGATCACGCGCCTTGCGGCGGCTACCGTTGCCGGCGTCCAACACACGCCGAATGAAGATCAGGCAATCGCCATCTACAAAGGCCTGCAGGAGGGCCAGATTGATCGCAGCCTGCTCGCGCCCAATCTTAATGCCTACTTTGACGCGCAGACACTGTCGGACTACCGCAACAGCCTCGCTCCTCTCGGCGATCCGCTCACGTTCAACCAAACTGGCGAACGACTCCGGGGCGGCATGACGTTCCGGGTCTTCCGCATCCAGTACCCGACTCAGCGTCTGTCCCTCACGACCTACACCTATCCCGACGGCAAACTCGAGCAATACCTGATCGAACCCGGCAGCTAACAGAATCGGATTCCATTCGCCTATGCCGCCACCGCAGACCACAAAGCTGCACAGGTCGTTGTTCACGACCGCTCTGATCTGCGCGAGCCGCGCCGTGCAGTTGAGGGATCGCATGCTCAGCCGCATCCCTCGCGGGCGCGCGGAGTGTCCCGGCATCACTGCGACGCAACACACACTTGCCAGCGGGAAAAATCTTGTCGACGCGGCCTTCGTGGCACCAGCGTCCGTTGAAGCGCAGGCAGCGGTTCTCATCTGTCACGGTATCGGCGAAATTGTGCCGCAGTGGTTTCCCATTCAGCGAATCCTCGCAGAGGGCGGCATCGCTTCGCTCGTCTTCGACTACTCCGGCTACGGCCGGAGCACCGGCCGTCCCGATTGGAGCCAGTTCGAAGACGATGCGGTCTCCGCTTTTGACCTTCTCAAGGAGCTCGCGCCAAGGATTCCGATCGCAATTCTCGGATTCTCACTTGGAACCGGAATCGCTCCCGCTATTCTCAAGCGCGTTAAGCCCGACCGGCTCGTCCTCTGCGCGGGATTCTCTTCTTTCCGCAAGGCGGCATTTGCCGCGAGGGTTCCTGGATTTCTTTCCACCTTTGTTCCGCCCATCTGGTCGGCAGCAGACGCTCTCCGCGATTGCTCTCTCCCCATCCTCATTGTCCAGGGGGATCGCGACCGCCTCTTCCGTCTTCCCATGGCGCAGGAACTCGTCGCCTGCTGCAATGGGCGCGCCGAGCTGTTCGTCCTCCCGGCGCGCTCCCACAACGAACCCTTTTACAACCCGCGGACCCATTATTGGGGACCCATCATCTCCTGGATACTCCACGATGCAACCAGGGATGAAACTCGCTAACCTTCTGACTGGCCAAACTGGCGCGCCAGTTCCGCTAACGCTCGTGCAGCGAGCGCTAACCACGCCATTCGCGATCTTTCGATACACTTGAATCTGACCTATGTTTGAGAACCTTACAGAAAAACTGCAACGCGCCTTCAAGACCCTCCGCGGCCAGGGCACGCTAACTGAAGAGAACATTCAGGAAGCGCTCAAAGAGATCCGCGTCGCCATGCTTGACGCTGACGTGAATCTCGCCGTCGTCAACGATCTCATCGACCACATTCGCGCCAAGGCCGTTGGCACTGAAGTGCTTACCGCTCTTTCGCCCTCCGAGCAGGTCATCAAGATCGTGCGCGACGAGTTGGTCGAACTACTCGGCCGCGATACTGCCCGCTTCAAGTTTGCCTCGCAGCCGCCCACCGTGATTCTGATGGCCGGGCTGCAGGGCTCGGGTAAGACCACCACCAGCGGCAAATTGGCTGCATGGCTTAAAAAGGGCGGCCATCGCCCCATGCTTGTCTCTGTCGACGTCTACCGCCCCGCGGCACGCGAGCAACTCAAGGTCGTCGCTAAGTCTATCGAAGCGCGGCTCTACGAAGGGAAGCTCAACGACGAACCCGCCGGCTCCAGGCTCGTCGAGCGCCTCGCTTCGGAAGCACGACGCGAAGCGCGCATCCTCGCCTGCGACACCCTCATCGTCGATACCGCCGGCCGCTTGCACGTCGATGAAGAGCTGATGGACGAAATGGCCCAGCTCAAAAAGCTGCTCAACCCGCAGGAGATCCTATTCGTCGCCGACGCCATGACCGGGCAGGACGCCGTGAACTCGGCGCAGGATTTTCATAAGCGCCTCGGCCTTACCGGCGTGATCCTCACCAAGATGGATGGCGACTCTCGCGGCGGCGCCGCCATTTCTATCCGCCATGTTACCGGCCAGCCCATCAAGTTCATCGGCACTGGCGAGAAACCAGACGCCTTCGAGCCCTTCCATCCCGACCGCATCGTCGGCCGCATTCTTGGCATGGGCGACATGCTTTCGCTGATCGAGAAGGCCGAGTCCTCCCTTGACCGCAAGAAGTCAGAAGAATTCGCCAAGAAGGCGCTGCTCGGTGACGGCTTCACACTGGAAGATTTTCGCGATCAGCTGCAGCAGATTAAAAAGCTCGGATCGATGGAGAGCATTTTAAAGATGATGCCGTCGGTCGGCCCGTTCGCCGGTTTGCAGCAAGCTTCAAAGAATGTCGACGAAAAGCAGTTCGTGCGCCTCGAAGCCATCATCAGTTCCATGACTCCCTACGAGCGCCGCAACCATGAAGTCATCTCCGGCTCGCGTCGCAAGCGCATCGCTGCGGGCTCCGGCACCAGCGTGCAGGAAGTCAACCAGCTTCTCCGCCAGTACGCGCAGATGAGCAAGATGTTCAAGCAGATGGGCAAAGGCGGCCTGGCAAGGCAAATGATGCGCGGCGGCATGTCCGGCATGATGGGGAAACAGAAATTCGGACGGTAGCGATGAGATTGGTGCCGTCCAAACGCAGGTCCTTCGCTCCGCTTACCCCGCAGATGATGAATCCTCTTCGCTCAGGATGACACCTTTATTGAGCGAGAGATGTGATCCAGATGTTTTCAAACAAAGCCCGTAGAGAAACGATGACCTCCCTCCAGGACCAACTCGACGAGATTACTGCCAACACGCGACACCTCGTGCAGCCTGAGCGGCTCGCAGTCGGTGAACGCGCCGTCGAAGATCTCTTCGCAACAGGCATCGAGGAAAGAATCCTCCCGCTGGGCGCGCAGGCCCCCGAGTTCGCTCTCAAAGATTCCAGCGGCAAACTTGTTCGATCGCGCGATCTGCTTTCCATCGGTCCGCTCGTCATCAAATTCTTCCGCGGACGCTGGTGCCCCTACTGCGTTACGGAACTCGAAACCTGGCGCGATCTCTACGGCCAGCTTCGCGAACGCAGCGCACTCATGGTTGCCATCGGCCCGCAGATCGAGCGCCAAAGTGACTTCATGGCCAACCAGCATGGCCTGCCTTTCCCGGTGCTCTCAGACCCTGGCAACGCCGTAGCCGAGAAGTATGGCCTCGTCTACACCATTCCCGCGTACCACCGCGACTACTACCTCTCCATCCTCGTCAACATCCCTTTCGTCAACGGCGACAAAAGCTGGCGCCTGCCTCTGCCAGCGACCTACGTGATTGCGAAAGATGGCAAGGTGATGTATGCCGAAGCCCATGCTGACTTCCGCGTCCGCCCCGAGCCCGAAGAAGCTCTCGCCGCTGCCTGCGACATTCACCACCGTTGAGCGGCAGTTCGAGCAACTTTTCGGTTGCGGTTCCGCCAGAACGAAAAATCGCTGATGCTCAGATCGTGCTTTCCCACCCAAGCGGAGCTTGGATGGGGCACCCTCTTTCGTGCCGATGTCTCAATTTTCACGCAGATCAATTCTGATGCGACTTTTGGAGGCAGCACACTCATCGGACTACAGATTGTCCTCGTGTCGATCTTCAGGACCGCTCGTTTGGCTTCTGCTTCGGTAACTTCGATCGTGCTTGCTGCATCGTTACGCCGGTCAACAGAAATACCTTGGTTCGCGAGAGCTCGCCGCTCACAAGCTCGACGGATCTTTTGGGAATGCCGAACGTCTCGGCCAGAAACGCAATCATCGCATCGTTCGCGCGACCCTCGACCGGCGGGGCCTGCACGGCAATCTTCAACTGCGCAGTGTCACCTTCACCGTACACGCCAACAATCGCCGTCTTCTTCGCGCCCGGCTGTGCTCGCACCGCGAGGATCACGCCACCTGGTACTTCGCGCACCATTGAGCTATTCACTCGGATGGTCCCGTGTAGGGAGAACGCTTGCCGAACAACGCAGTACCCACGCGAATGCGCGTCGCGCCCTCGGCAATCGCCAGCGGAAAATCGCCGCTCATCCCCATCGACAGCACCCCAAAATTCAATCGCGGATGCGTCGCTGCCCAGCGATCCCGCCACTCCCGCAAACTCCGAAAGCACCCCCGCGTAACATCGTCCGGCGCACCCCACGGTGCAATCGTCATCAGCCCGCGCGTCTCCAGATTCGGCAAATCCGGCAGCGCTTCCAGCAGTGCCGCCGCCTCATCCGACCCTGGCTCCAGCCCTTCCTTCGTCTCCTCCGGACTGAGCTTCACTTCCAGCAAAATCGGCAACCGCTTCCCAAGCTTTCCCGCCGCTTCATCCAGACGCCGCGCCAGTCGCAATGAGTCCACCGCGTCCACCGCATCAAAGATTTCCACCGCGCGCGCCGCTTTGTTCGATTGCAGATGCCCGATCAGGTGCATGCGAATCGGCGCCTCTTCACGCGAACGCAGCGGCTCCAACTCCCCTGCTTTCCCTGAGAATTCCTGCACCCGATTTTCGCCAAATAATGTCAGCCCCAGCTCCGCAGCTTCGACGATCGTCGCCGCCGGATACGTCTTCGACACCGCCATCAGCTCAATGTCTTCACGCCGTCGCCCTGCCTTCCGGCACGCATCCGCAATCGCCCGCTCAACCCGCTCCAGGCTCTCTGCGATATTCACCACGACGCGCTCCGTCACTCAGCGCCCGTGTTCCTCGAGATACTTTTCCGCCTCAAGAGCCGCCATGCAGCCCGTGCCCGCGGCCGTGATGGCCTGGCGATAGCGCCGGTCCTGCACATCGCCGCACGCATAAACGCCGGGCACTGGAATTCCCTTCCGCGTCGTGATCACATTGCCCTGCGTCAGCACGTATCCTTCGTCGTCGAGATCGATCTGGCCGGCAAACATCCTGGCGTTCGGTTCATGCCCGATTCCCAGGAACATCCCGTCCACGTGCAACGTGCTCGTTGCGCCGGTCGTTACATCGCGCAGCTTGAGCCCCTTCACTTCCTTCTCTTCCACGCCCAGCACTTCATCCACCACCGTGTTGGTCCTGAACTCGATGTTGGGATGCGCCATCGCCCGCTCGAGCATGATCTTGGAAGCGCGAAACGCAGGACGCCGGTGCAGCAGCGTCACCTTCGAAGCAAAGCGCGTGAGAAACAGCGCCTCTTCCATGGCCGAGTCGCCGCCACCCACGACCGCAATCGGCTTGTCGCGAAAGAAAAATCCATCGCACGTCGCGCAACTTGATACGCCGTGCCCGATCAGCGCCTGCTCGCTCGGTATCCCCAGCCAGCGTGCACTCGCACCCGCTGCAATGATCAGCGTACGCGTGTGAATCTCCCCCGCCGACGTGTGCAGCCGGAACGGGTGCACGCCCAGTTCCACGCGATCCAGGTGTGCCAACTGAAACTCGGCGCCAAAACGCGCGGCCTGCTTCTTCATGTTGTCGATCAGCTCCGGGCCTTGGATGCCATCCGGCCATCCCGGAAAATTCTCCACCAGCGAAGTAATGGAGAGCTGGCCGCCCGGCTCATGCCCTTCCAGTACCAGAGGTTTCAAGTTCGCGCGTGCGCTGTAAATCGCCGCTGTCAACCCGGCGCAGCCGGAACCAAGAATTACGGTGTCACGTGTCTCTGTCATGAAGTTTCCCAGTAAATTGTAGACGCCACGGCCTGCCCGGCACGGCTTCGGAAAACCGAGCCGAAATTGGCCGCAAGAATCTTGACGAACGCGGCCGCCTGCCTGCCTTGGTTAAAAATCAGCCCCAGTAGATAAGATGATGCACATGGCAAATCTGACTCTTGTCTACGGAATGCGGTTGTTGCCCGAGGGCGAAGTGACCGAGATCAACGACGCTACCCTCAAACTGGCCAACGGCCACGAAGCGCACGTCACCATGCACGTCCTGGAGGGCTCGCGCGAGCAGATCGAAGCTCAGCTCAAACAGAGCCTCGATGCCTTCTTTGACTTTTATCCGGAGATCTGACCGGCGCGCCTTCCCGGCCACCCGCAGAGGTGGCCTAGACCCGCGCCTGCGTCGTCTTCTTTGAAGTGCTTTGCCGGACGCGCAGATTGTCGATCGCATAATCGATGAAGCGCGGCTCAAAGTGGGGAGGCTGGCGCATGAAGCGGCAGGTCGCAATTACCTGGTCCACGATAAATCGCGGGTGATACGCCGCAAGCTCCAGACCCTTGATTACCGTCACTGTATGCACAATCTTGTCGAAGATCTCATCCGACATCTCGACAGCCTGCTTCTTGCACTCCGATTCAAAGATCTTCTTGTAATTCTCGATTGAGGGCGCACCGACCTCGATCTTGTAGGGCAAGCGCCGCAAAAACGCCGGATCCATCAGGTCTTCCGGTTCCAGGTTTGTCGAGAAGATCACCAATTCTTCAAAGGGAATGGAGAAAGTCTTGCCGGTGTGCAGCTTCAGATAGTCCACCTTGCTTTCCAGGGGCACGATCCAGCGGTTCAGAAGATTCGTAGGGCTTACAATCTGCCGTCCAAAGTCATCGATCAAAAAGCATCCGCCCAGCGCTTTCACGTGCAGCGGAGCCTCGTAATAGTGCCCCGTCGTGTCGTAGCGGAGGTCGAGCATCTCCAGCGTCAGTTCGCCGCCTGTAATCACGAATGGACGCTGGCACGGAACCCAGCGCGCGTCGTAGCTCTGGGCTTTCACGACGGTGAATGCGCCTTCGTCCTCAATACTCGTCGTCTCCAGTGGAAAGTGAATACTGGGATCGTGCACCCGGATGATCTGGCCCTCCACCATCACCGAATACGGAACGTAAATCACATCGCTGAAGACCGAGGCGAAGCGCTGCGCCACGGTGGTTTTGCCGTTTCCAGGCGGTCCATACAGCAGCATGGCGCGGCCTGAATTCAATGCCGGACCAGCCTGCTCCATAATCCTGTCGTCGAACGCCAGCCCCTTGGTCGCCTCCTTGATCTTCTCGGGCGTTACCAGTTCGTTGGTCAGCTTTTGCATGTTGACCTGTTCGGTGAAATCGTCCAGCGTCACCGGCGCCGGCCCGGTATAGTGCTGCCGGGTCATGGCGTCGATCACGAACCGTTTGCCCTGTTCGGTAAATGTATAGGCCAGGTCGATCAGGCTGTCGGAACTACGGGCTCCCAGGTTTTGCAGCAATGACCGGTCAACCGCCATCTTCACCAAGTCGAGAACGAGGTTGTAGGGCAGCTTGATCGAGTCGCCAAACTGCCGCACCGTCTGCAGGCGCCCCACATAAATCAGCTTGAGCATCAGGCCCAGCAGGTCGGTCTCGTCCAGCCCGGTGGCCGCAATGTTTTCCGGTTCCCGCGGCGTCCGATGAACAAATTTCTCCAGCGTGTCCTTTGAAATTGCCCCCATGGCGATGAGGTTGTCGCCGAGGCGCCCGCCACACATCGAAAGGCGCTCCAGTGCCTTGGCAATATCCATCTCCGTCACGAGCTTGGCCCGGACGAGCAAATCTCCCAATCTTAAGCGCGCGCTGATATGGCCCCCCGTAACTTCGCTAATTTCCGCATCATGGATCGCAAACTCATTGTAGCGATAAAAGTAACTTTGCAATGAACTTAGGTAACTTTGGAGAAGGACAGTCTAGTTACGAATGGGTCCCCATCCCGCCTTGATGGATTGCTTTTTCCGGAGTGCTGCGCCAGGTCCCTTAGAAAATCCTCATCGTTGCCCGGGAATGATGGAGCTAGAAAGCAAGTGCTTGCAGGGGAGCCTCTCCGTGCACGCACCTCGATTTGTTTTATGCATGCTGGCCATCATGCTGGAGGCATCCTCCGCATTCGCAGGTGGGCCAAAATTCGTTGCTGGAACTGCCTACTTCAATGCCGCCGTCGTTGGACAGCCAGTGCACTGGTCGGGGGGAGCGGTCAACTACTATGTCGACCAGGGACCGCTCAACAGCCAGATTTCGAATCAGGACGCGACAGCCATGGTCGATGCTGCCGCGGCAATCTGGAGTGCAGTCCCCACCGCCGGTGTGATCCTTTCGGATTCTGGCTCGCTCAACGAAGACGTAAACGGCGCCAGCGTCATCGCAGGCAACCAGGTTTTTGCTGCGCCGTCTGACGTCACGCCCGCAGCTACCAGCTATCCGCTCGCCGTGATTTACGATGCCGACGGTTCGGTGATCAACGCTCTTTTCGGCGCAGGCTCAAGCGATCCCACGAGCTGCCAGAACAATGGCGTTTTCACCTGGATCGACAACATCCGGCCCGATGCCACCATCGGCCACGCTGATCATTCTCCTGAACGGCCTCTGTGCCACCAGCCCCAACCTTGTCGCGATGATGCAATTCGAACTGGAGCGAGCCTTCGGCCGCATCCTGGGCCTCGATTACTCGCAGGTCAACCCCGGCGCGCTCAACAACGGCGAATCCGGCTGGGTTCTGGGCTGGCCTGTCATGCAGCCGATGAGCGGCACCTGCGGGGCCATGGGCGGCATCTGCATTCCCAATCCCGCTGAACTTCGCTACGACGATATCGCAGCCCTCAACCGCATCTACCCCATCACCCCGGCAAACCTTGCCTCGTTTCCCGGCAAGCAGATCACTGCCTTGAACACCGTCTCGATCCAGGGCACGCTGAGCTTTCGTACCGGCATCGGCATGCAAGGCGTCAACGTCGTTGCGCGTCCGCTCGACTCGAACGGCAATCCGCTTTACCAGTACACCGTGACCTTCGTCTCCGGTGCATACTTCAGCGGCAACCGCGGCAATCCCATCACCGGCTGGACCGACCAAACTGGAAAGCCACTCGCGCAGTGGGGCTCAAACGATCCCGCCCTGCAGGGCTTCTTCGATCTCAGCGATATCCCCTTGCCGCCCGGCATGACTACCGCAAATTACCAGGTCACCTTCGAACCCATCAATCCGCTTTATATGCTCACGGAGTCCGTCGGACCCTACGTCAACGGCTCGCCGGCACCCTCCGGAACCATGCCCATTCTTACGGTCCCAGACATGTCTGCGGGAGGTTCGACTACCCTCAACGTCACCATCGATGACTCGGCCGCCGGCAATCCGCAGGACGCCATCGCCTCGCCTGCGATGCCACGGCCGCTGCCGCCGGGCGGCCTCTGGTGCGGGCGTCTTGGCCAGGTGGGTCAGACAGACTGGTTCGCCTTCCCCGTACGCGCGGGGCACACTTTCACCATCGTTACGCAGGCTTTAAATGAATCCGGCCTGCCGACCGAAACCAAGGCTCTGCCCGTCCTCGGCGTCTGGGACGGTTTCAATCCCACTTCCGCGGCCACGCTCAACTGGGCGCCCGCACTCAACGGTTACGCGACGGGCGAAACCTGGCTGCAGGTCACGGCTTCAGCAGACGACGTCGTCCGTTTCGGCATCGCCGACATACGCGGCGACGGACGTCCCGACTACGCCTATAACGGTTGGGTGCTTTACGCCGACACGATCCAGCCGCTCAGACTGTCCGCCTCTGGGGGTCCTATCGTGATTCACGGGATGGGATTTCGTCCTTCCGACACTGTTCTCATCGGCGGCCAGAAAGCGATCGTCACAAGCATCTCGCCCAACGAGATTACTGCCGTCGCCCCTGCTGCCACACCTGGCGTCAGCGGCTCAGTCGACGTCGAGGTCGATGACCTGCCCATGTTCTACGCGATGACGATTCTTCCGAGCGGCATCAGCTATGACTCGGCGACGGGTGACTCGCTCACTCTCAACACGGCTCCTGCCAACACTGTCCCAATCGGCGTTCCCATCCCATTCACCGTGACTGCTCTTTCGCCAAACCTCACACCCGCCGGCGGCGTCACCGTTACGTTCGCCGTCGTCAGCGGAAACGCGACTCTCTCCTGCGGCTCCGCATCGTGCACCACTTCTGCAAGCGGCGATGGCATTGCAACCATCAACATCACCTCTCCCTCGAGCCGCAGCCTCAGTCGTGACCGCCTCGCTGACCAACGGAGCCAGCCTGCAGGCCCATTTCAGCGGGGGTGTGGCCGCCAGTCTTTCCGCTCTCACACCGATGCTGTCCGTCGCAGCCGGCATCACGATCAACTGGAATACGCAAGCCCTGGCGCTCACCAATGGCGCACCCGCTCCCGGGCAAATCGTTTCCTGGCAACCCAGCGCGGGCATCTCGCTTCAAGGCGGCGCGTCGAGCACTACCGGCTCCAACGGCACCGCAGCTAAAGCCCTCACCGTGGGACCGCTCGCGGAGGGTCAGCACGCGACATCAAACGCGTGCCTGAACGGCACCAGCCAGTGCGTCAGCTTCGTCGCACTCGGAGCGCGGCCTGAATTTGCCTGGCTCGAAGCCGTAGCCGGAACCGCTCAGACTCTTGCCGCCTCGGGTACTCCTGGACTGATCACCCTTCGCGTTCGAGACATGAATGGCAATGCCATGGTCGGCGGCGCTGTCACGCTCTACCAATCTCTCTATGCGTGGACGCCGCGTTGCCCGCCCCACGGCCGCTGCGCGCAGGCTCCGTTGCTCGCCTCGCAGACCGCTATCGCAATCTCAGCATTCGACGGCACTGTGACGTTCGCCCCAGCCTCCATCCCGGGCATCGCCACTAAGCTCATGGCCATGGCAGTGACCGGCAACTCAAGCACGCTCACCATCGCAATTGAGCAGCATCCATAGACCTTTCAGACACATCGGCAAACATCTGAGACCCTCGCGCAGTCTCGGGCATCACATAGATGGAGAGCGAGGTGGGATGAGCGAACTGACAAAAACACTCCCTGCGAGTGATCGCGGCAGCCGACCCCGCGTCATTATCGTAGGTGCAGGATTCGGTGGACTTCATGCGGCGATGGCGCTGCGCAATCTTCCGGTAGATTTAACCGTTATCGATCGCCGCAATCATCACACTTTCCAGCCGTTGCTTTACCAGGTCGCGCTCGCCGTGTTGTCGCCTGCCGACATTGCTCAACCTATCCGTACAGTTTTGCGCCGCCAAACGAACACCGAAGTCCTGATGGACGAAGTCACCGGCATCGACGTGCACGGATCGAAGTGTCAGCCTCGCTTCGGGTACGCAGCTTTCGTATGACTATCTCGTCATCGCTACCGGCGCGACTCACTCCTACTTCGGCAAAAACGAATGGGCGGCTTTCGCCCCAGGCCTCAAGGGCATCGAAGACGCCCTCGAGATTCGCCGTCGCGTCCTGCTGGCTTTTGAGCTTGCCGAGCGGCAGATGCAGGAGCACGGCTGGCATCCCCCACTCAATTTTGTTGTGATCGGCGGCGGCCCCACGGGGGTCGAACTCGCGGGAGCCATCAGCGATATCGCCAAGCTCTACATGCGCCACGATTTTCGACACATCGACCCATCGAAGGCGCGCGTCCTGTTGCTGGATAACGGCCCGCGCGTGCTCGCCGCCTATCCAGAGGATCTCTCTGCCAAGGCTGAGCGCACCCTGTTTCATCTCGGCGTCGAGGTTCACACAAAAAGCAATGTCACCAACGTCGGTCCCGGCTGGGTGGAGACCAACAATCAACGCATCGAGGCGGCCGTGATTCTCTGGGCAGCCGGTGTTCAGGCCTCCCCGCTCGGCAAAATGCTCGGTGCCCCGATGGACAAGCGGGGCTGCGTTATCGTGGACAACAACCTCAACCCTCCCGGCCTTCCGGAGGTTTTTATCCTCGGCGACCTGGCCCATTTCGAGCAGGACGGCCACCAGGTTCCCGGCGTCGCGCAACCCGCCATGCAGATGGGCGACCACGTCGGCAAGATGATCGAAGCAGATCTTGCACAGAAACGCCGCCCGGCTTTCCGCTACTTCGACAAGGGGGATATGGCCACCATCGGCCGTATGGCTGCCGTCGCAAAAGTGGAGTGGCCTTTCAAGGCCCACCTCAGCGGCTTCCTGGCCTGGGTCACGTGGATCACGGTGCATATCTTCTTTCTCATCGGTTTCCGCAACCGCGTTGCTGTCTTCTCGCAATGGGTCTGGACGTATTTCACCTTCACGCGCGGCGCGAGACTTATCACCGGCGATCAGCGCCTCCCCGGCTGGCAAGACCAAATCGATGCCGGCCCTTCTCAGAAGGAGGATGCCCGCGCCGCGGAGGTGCGGTGAAACCGGCCGCAATCCTATAAACTGATATGAGTCATGCTCGATCTGGGATTCGTCCGGGGCAACCTGGAAGCAGTTGAAGAAAAACTCCGTGCCCGCGGCGCCGATCCTGCCGCCCTTCTGGGCAACTTCCGGCAAATGGACCAGAGGCGCCGCGAAGCCATTACTGCCTCAGAGCAGCTCAAGGCCCGCCGGAACGAGCTCAGCCAGCAGGTCGGCATCCTCAAGCGCGAAGGCAAAGACGCCACCGCCGTCATGGACGAGACCCGCGCACTCAAGGAAAAGCTCGACGAGCTGGACCAGTCCGCGACAGCCCTCGATGAGCAGATGCGGCTTGCCCTCGCGAGCATTCCCAACCTGACCCGCGACGAAGTTCCCGTGGGCAAATCCGAGGAAGACAACGTCACCGTCAAGACCTGGGGCGAGAAGCTGCACTTCGACTTCACACCCAAGCCTCACTGGGAACTCGGTGAGCAACTCGGCATCCTCGACCTCGAGCGTGCCGCCAAGCTTAGCGGAGCACGGTTCGCCGTCTACATGGGCGCGGGCGCCCGCCTCGAACGTGCGCTGATCGGCTTCATGCTCGACATGCATACCCAGAAGCACGGCTATACCGAGGTGTTGCCGCCCTTCATGGTGAACAGCAAGAGCCTTTTCGGCACAGGCCAGCTTCCCAAGTTTGCCGAAGACCTGTTCCGCTGTTCCGACGCGGATGCCGAAGCCGCCGCGCGCGGCGAGTACAAAGACAACGACCACTGGCTCATTCCTACCGCCGAGGTTCCCGTCACCAATCTCTATCGCGACGAAATTCTCGACGAAGCCCGCCTGCCCATTTGCTTCACCGCCTATACGCCCTGCTTCCGCGCCGAAGCCGGAGCTGCGGGCAAGGACACGCGCGGCATCATCCGCCAGCATCAGTTTCAGAAAGTTGAGCTGGTCAAGTTTACGCGACCTGAAGATTCCGACGCCGAACACGAAAAGCTGACGCGCAACGCCGAGGAGATTCTCGAAGCCCTCAAGCTTCCGTATCGCCGCGTGCTGCTCTGCACCGCCGACACCGGATTCAGCTCCGCCAAAACGTTCGACCTCGAAGTCTGGCTCCCCGGCCAGCAGCTCTATCGCGAAATCTCTTCCTGCTCCAACTTCGAATCGTTCCAGGCGCGCCGCGCCAACATTCGCTTCAAGCCCTCCGCGAAAGGCAAAACCGAATTCGTGCACACCATCAACGGCAGCGGTCTGGCCGTTGGGCGCACGTGGCTCGCTGTTCTTGAGAACTACCAGCAGGCCGATGGCTCGGTCATCATTCCCGATGCATTGCGGCCTTACATGGGCGGCCTCGATCGGATCACCAAGCAGGAGCAGCCATGAACAAGCTGCTGAAGAATTACTTCTATTGGACCCAGCCCCGCGGAAATATCCATTACGACGTCATGGTGTCGTTGATTCTGCTCTTCATCTTCGTCACGCCGCACCTGTGGGATTACGGCGACAAGCCCTCGCGCCCAGAAGGGCCTTCGCATCCTATCCAGGTCGTTGGCGACGATGGACGCGGCATCATCGTCACCCTTGCGGCTTCAGATGTGGATGTACCGGCGTCCGCTTCTACCAACGATGTTCGGAAGATTCTGCGCAAAGCCATCGAGCCCGTAACCGGCGACGCGGTCTCGGTCACGCATTGGGAGACGGCATCGGACGCACAGGGCAATGCTGTTTGGAAGGTCTGGGCCCGCCGCTAGGGCCTGCCGAAGAAAAATCCGGGACGGTCCCCATGCTCGACGCATCTTATCCGTCCAACAGGAAAAGGAAGTCTATGCGCCTTGGAAAGAGAATTTTAATCGCCGCGCTGTTTGCGGTCGTCTTTGCTTCAATTAGCGGCAAAGCCGCCGCGCAGGATTTGAAGACCGTGCTGGCCAAACTCGACACCGCCGCAGCCAACTTCCACTCAACCTCGGCCGACTTCGAGTTCGATTCCATCCAGACGGATCCCGTTCCCAACAAGGAAGTGCAAAAGGGCACGGTCTATTACGAGCGAAAAGGCAAGGATTTCCAGATGGCGGCGCACATCGACCAGGAAAACGGAAAATCCAGCCCGAAAATCTATACCTTCTCAAAGGGTGTTTTCCGCCTCTTCGAGAAGCTCCCCAACCAGGTGACGATCTACAAGAACGACAAGCTGGGAGGCTACCTTCTGCTTGGATTCGGCGCCAGCGGCAAAGATCTCTCGGACAAATGGGACATCACATACGGAGGGGAGGAAACAATCGACGGCGTAAAGACCGAAAAGCTTGATCTCGTTGCCAAGGATCCGGCCGTGCGCAAGAATCTTCTGAAAGTGACGGTGTGGATGGATACCGCGCGGGGAGTCAGCCTGAAACAAGTGTTTGACCAGGGTGAAGGACAATCGCGCGTTTGCGTCTACTTCAATTTCAAATTCAATCAGCCTCTGCCTTCCGGCGTGTTCACGTTCAAAACCGACAGCAAGACCACGACCGTGAATCGGTAGGCTACGACTTACTGCTCCGTCGGTCGCCTTCGTACCAAGAGCGGATGTGTCATTGCGTGTCATCTTATGACGCCGATGACCGGCACTAGCACTTCTGATCGAAGAAACTGCTAAGCAGTGGATTGTCCGATATTCTTGTGCGATCGAAAATCGATGCAATCACTCCTCCGCCCAGCACAAACAGCATGGGGAAGCACTCGAGCGTGTAGCGTGCTTCCGGTGCTTCCACCGTCAGCAACAGCGCGCTGCGCAGCACGATGTATGCCAGCAGCCACGGCCACATTCTTCGGTCGCAAGCAAAGGCCAGCGATTCCCAGTACGAGATAGAACGCATTCAGCCCTGCATAGAACCAGCTGAAGCGCGTCTCGGCGTAGTGGTGGTTGTAGACCCACCAGTCCAGATCGATGGGCAGGTTCTCAACCCGCGGCCGCAGCCACATGTCCAACACGCGTCCCATCGGCAGCAACACGTGCGAACGCAAGGGATGCGCTGCATACCGCTCCCTCGCAAGCTTCGCGAAGCGCGCATCGATCTCTGGAGTCAAGATCCCGCCGTTATTGTTGTAATCAAGGGCCAAGGCCGCCGTCTCTGCATATTGCTCCGGCGAATCAAACGCCCGCGCAGGCAGTTTGGAGACGTCGAGTGTGTCTCCCGGAACATTCCAGTACACCTGGTAGGTCGAAATGAAATCCAGGCACCAGGTCTTAACCCAACTTACCCAGCCAGCCTGCGTTGACTCTCCCGGATCCGTCGCATAACGAGGGGCGAGGGGCTCGAACACTTGAAACGTGCTCCAGTTCCGCCACGTCCAGGCGGCAAATGGCATCATTGCCAGCAGCACGCAAACCGCAACCATCCGCTTGACTCCGCCGCGCACACGAATTGGTTCCTTCCGCCGCATCAGGGTCAACAGCAGCGCCGGGCCGAACGCCAGTGCCACCAGCGCCCCATCCGGTCGCAGCAGTGCCGCATAGGTCACCGCAAACGTAAATCCCAATGCCGGCGGCCATCCCGGCCGTTCTGCAAACTTCGCTGCGCACCACATCGCCAAAGCAATCACAAACAGGGTTGGTCCTTCCGTCAGGGGGTTTGCAGCATACACGGCTGTAAAGGGGCACAACGCGGCCAGCCAAAGCGTGCAATGCGCCGCGCCCATGCTTAACCGAGGCGGAGCGACACGCCGTGCGAAATCCGCCAGCAGAAGGCAACCTAGCAGTTCCAGGACAATCTGGACCCACGCCGCCGAGGCGTAGTTCTCCATACCAAACAGCTTGAAGCACACCGCCAGAAACAGCGGATACCCCGGCAGCCGGATCAGCGTCGGATATGTCTCGCCCGTACCCACAGTCAGCGCATAACGCCCCGAAAGCAGCAGGTTTTTCGCGATCCCACCATAGATCAGCGCGTCCCCGGTGACCTCGTAGAAACGCTTCAGCATCCAAATGCGAAGGAGGGCTCCAGCCAGAAGTGGCGGCAACATCCACAAAGCATTACGCACGCGGTCTGTCGTACTAACCGTCTGCATTAATTGACTCTGAGGTTCAGCTTCCATACGATTCGTACTGTATACCCCGAAAACGGAAATGCCCGAAAAACAGATATTTTTTGATCCCCAGCGAACCCGATGGAAGCGCCTTCGCCGCATATTCGACATCACGGCAGTCGTATCCACGCTCGTGCTCGCCGGCTTTATCTTTAATGTATTCCGCGGCCAGCGCCTGCCCGGGTTGCTCCTGCCTGCGCAGAAGCATACCTATAAGGCATTGCAGAACAGTGCGCTACTGGCACGCGGCCAGAAATCCGTGCGCCCCACACGCCGCAAAACCGATCGCAAACCCTCCGATATTCCTTTCAACACGGGCGAGGGATTGCGCGCCGCGTACTATATCCCGGATGACGCAGCGAGCTACTCGTCCCTGAAAGAGCACATTCACCAGATCGACCTGCTTTTTCCGCAGTGGCTGCATTTCGATGCGCCCTCCACTGACCTTGAAGGAACCACCTCCGACGGCCACGAATTCCCTATTTTCCAGGGCGGCGCCATTCACGACCCCGATGAAAACAACAAGCTAAAGCGCGTTATTCAGGCTGCCCGGGAAGATACCGAAATCTTCCCTCACCTGAACAACTTCAACGCGCACACCCAGACTTTTGATCCTGCCATGGGCGACGTGATCAAGGATCCTGCCCGGCGCGCGGTGATCCGGCAGGAGATCCTGCGGCTCCTCACCGCCTTTCCCAGTTATCACGGCCTCTCCTTCGACATTGAGAATCTCAACGAAGACGCACGCCCCGCTTACCTGACTCTCATTCAGGAGATCTACTCCGACCTCCATCCGCGCCATCTTCATCTTTACGTCAACGTGGCTGCCTCCACCTCGGCAGAAGAAATCAAGACCATCGCCGCAAACTCCGACGGCGTGGTACTGATGAACTACGATGAGCACGAAGTGGAATCGCAGCCTGGCCCCATCGCCAGCCAGGACTGGTTCGTCGCCAATCTGACGCGCGTCCTCAAATCGAAAGCCGTGCCACTCAGCAAACTCATCTGCGCCGTCGGCAACTATGGCTACGACTGGGAGATGTCCATCCCCGATCCCAAGGCGCGGGATCCCAAACTGCGCAAACCCCGCGTCGTCGATACCGAAGTAGTGGACCACGTCTCCGATGTATGGCAGCGCGCCAGCGACGCCGACGCCGATCTCGACCTCGACTACAACTCGCTCAATCCCCACTACGAATACATCGATGAAGATACCCACACCCGGCACGTCGTCTGGTTCCTCGACGGTGTCACGCTGCTGAACGAGCTGCGCGCCGCGCGCGGTCTTGGCCTGCAGACCTTTGCGCTATGGCGTCTCGGCTCAGAAGATCGCGCGATGTGGAATGTGTGGGACAAGCCCAGCAACCCTGCCTCGCTCGATGCGACTCGGAGCGCTGCAACCGGGGCACGACGTAGACAATCAGGGCTCCGGCGACATTCTCCGCGTCACCGGACTGCCCCAGACCGGCAAACGCACCGTGACCGTTGATACCGATGAGCCTGACCCGCGCAAGAAGCTCATCATCGACGAGCACATGGATGTATTCCCACATACGTACACCGTCGAATATTACGGATATCACCCTAATGAAGTCGCCATCTCCTTTGACGACGGACCCGATCCCAAATGGACTCCCAGGATTCTCGACATCCTCAAGCAGAAAAACGTCAAGGGAGCTTTCATGATGATTGGCGCTGAGGCCCAGGAGAACATCGGCCTCATGCAGCGTGTTCAGCGCGAAGGTCACGAGATCGGCAACCACACTTTTTTTCATCCTGACATCAGTGAAATCGACAACAACCGGCTTGACCTTGAAGTCAAACTCACCGAACGGCTCTTCGCGAGCAAACTCGGCGTCCAGCCGCTTTATTTCCGACCACCCTACGACATCGACGAAGAACCAGAAACCGACGACCAGGCTGCACCCGTCGTGCGCGTCCAGCAACTCGGCCTCACAGTCGTCGGAAACAAGATCGATACCAATGACTGGGACGAGCACAACCCCAAGACGCCTGCAGAGATTACACGGTTCGTTCTCGATCAATTGAATACCATGAAAACCAAGCCGCAGTTTCGCGGCTCCATTATCCTGATGCACGATGGCGGCGGCGACCGCTCCGTGACTGTTGCCACGCTCCCCGTCCTCATCGATGCCCTGCGCGCGAAAGGCTATACGTTCGTTCCCGTCTCATCTCTCATGGGTATGACCACCGCGCAAGTCATGCCGCCGCTCACATTCCGGCAATACCTCCGCGCCATTCCCGATTCCATCGCCTTCTCAGCGCTCTCCATCATCGGCCGCTTCATCGTCCTCGTCTTCTTCGTCGGCGATGTCCTCATGAGCGCGCGCCTCATTATCGTAGGCATCTTCGCTGTCATCGATCGCCTTCGCCGGCCACACCGTCAAGCCTCGCCCGGCTTCAATCCCCGCGTCGCCGTGCTCATCCCCGCCTACAACGAAGAGACGGTCATCGTCCGCACGATCCGTTCGGTCCTGAATTCTGACTACACCAATCTGCACGTGATCGTCATCGACGACGGTTCGACGGACCGCACCTTTGAAGTTGCACGCGACGCCTACGCAAGAGACATCGCCGCCGGGCGTGTACAGGTCCTCACGAAGCCCAACGGCGGAAAGGCGGCTGCCCTCAACTTCGCGCTGGAAGGCATTGACGAAGATTTCTATGTCGGCATCGATGCAGACACCGTGATCGCGATGGATGCGATCTCAAAACTGATACCCCATTTCGAAGATGAGCGCGTGGGTGCCGTCGCGGGAAATGCGAAAGTCGGCAACCGCGTCAACCTCTGGACGCGCTGGCAGGCCCTCGAATATATCACCAGCCAGAACTTCGAACGCCGCGCGCTCGATCTTTTCAACGTCGTGACTGTCGTGCCAGGGGCGATCGGCGCATGGCGCACTGCAGGAGTGAAAGCCGCCGGCGGCTATCCCATCAACACCGTCGCCGAGGACGCCGACCTCACCATGAATCTGCTGGAGCAAAAGTACAAGGTCGTCTACGAAGATCGCGCCCTCGCATTCACCGAGGCCCCCATCGACGCCCGCGGCCTCATGCGCCAGCGCTTCCGCTGGTCCTTCGGCATTTTGCAGGCAGTCTGGAAGCACCGCCTCGCCTTCATCCGCAACAAAGCCATGGGCCTCTTCGCGCTACCCAACATCCTCATCTTTCAGATGTTCCTGCCGCTCGTCTCGCCCTTTATCGACTTGATGTTTCTCGCCGGGCTCGCGCACTACCTGGTCGATCGCCACTACCACCCCGAGGCCGCTTCCGCCGCCAGCCTTGAAAAACTGCTTGCATACTTTGGCGCGTTTCTCCTCATCGACTTCGTGACGTCAACCATCGCGTTCAGCCTCGAACGGCGCCACCCCGCCAACAAAGGCGACGGCTGGCTGCTGTTCCACATCTGGCTACAGCGCTTCGCGTATCGCCAGGTCTTCTCCATCGTCCTCGCCAAAACTCTGAAGCGGGCGATTGATGGCAAGCCCTTCAACTGGGACAAGATCGAACGCACCGCCAAGATGAGCAAACAAACTGAGGCCCTGACCACGTGAAGTTTGAGAAACTCCGCTCTCGGTTCTTGCCGGTTGTCCAAATTCCTATTCCCTAATCCCTGGTCCCTATTCCCTGCTTTAATGGAGTTTGATTGGGAAATCGCTACTACAACGGTCCGCCCTCCGACCATTTCAATGGCAGGCAGTTCTTCCACGCGGGTCTGCCCTCGACTGACAAAAGCATCTTCGAGCTTCTTCGCTGGAAATTATTCGAAAGGCCATCGCGGTGGCCGGCGTCGATTCCTGCTCGCACTGGACTCAAGCCGGATCCGCGTGTTGACGGCCTGCGCATCACAGCCATTGGGCACTCTTCAATGTTGATCCAGGTCGCCGGCGTCAACATCCTTGTCGATCCCGTCTGGTCCGATCGCACCAGTCCCTTTCGTTCTATGGGTCCCCGGCGTCACAATCCGCCCTCCGTCGCTTTCGACGACCTGCCTCCCATCCACGCTGTCCTGGTCACTCATAACCACTACGACCACATGGACACTGACACCCTCGGGCGTCTCTGGACAGACCCACAGACCAACCGTCATCTCGCCGCTCGGCAACGACACAGTCATCCGCAAGGATGCACCCGATGTGCAGGTACAAACCGGGGACTGGTGGCAGACATTCAACCTGTCCGGAAAAGTTCGCGCCACCATCGTTCCCGCATATCACTGGTCGGCCCGCAACCTCGGCGATCGACGGTGCGCGCTCTGGGGTGGATTCATACTCGATACGCCGACCGGCATCATCTACAGCGCAGGCGACACTGGCTATCAGGACGGAAAGATCTTCACGGAAATTCGGACGCGATGCGGCACTCCCCGCGTCGCGATCCTACCCATCGGCGCCTACGAACCTCGCTGGTTCATGCAGTCGCAGCACACCGATCCCGCGCAGGCCGTCCAGATCGCCATCGACTGCGGGGCGCAGCATCTCCTCGGTGTCCACTGGGGAACATTTCAACTCACCGATGAACCTTGGGACGAACCCGCACAATTGCTGGAGAAGACCATGCGCGAACGCTCCCCTGCCAACCTGACCGCCCAGGCGCTCTTGCCCGGCGACACCTGGCAACCCTGAACACAATCAAATTGCCTTCCGCAAATCCGCGGCCAGCAACCGGTGAAACAAATGCTCGCCGCCTTCCCGCCGCACCGACAACCTGCCTGCCCCATACGCGCGCGATCCCAACCCTCGTTGCACTGACTCGCAGATATCGACATCCTCGTCCTGAATTCGATCGCTCACCGCAACGCTCTTCGCATTCCCCTCGTGGGCCGCATCGCTCACATCCGCAAAGAAGAAATCGAATTGCACGAGACACCGATCCGTCGCGAGCGGAAGCACAAGGTTGGTATCCATGACACCCTCGTAGATGTTGATCATGAAGTTCGGATACAGCCAGTAGTAGTAAGCCCGATCTCCCGCCCGCGTGGCCGCAAACGATTCATGCTCCTGCGAGTTCACCATCGGGCTCCACTGAAGCGAATACCGCGCGCTGTTCTCGATCGTGTATTCCTTGTAGTCGAGCACGCTGTTCAGCCCTTTGTGCAGATGCGGCACGTGGTATCCGCCGTCGAGATAGTTATCAACGTAGACCTTCCAGTTGCAGGCGAGCGTATACGTCTTGCGCGCGAAGAAGTGCAGGTTGCCGATCTCAAGCGGCGCCACCCGTTCCGGCAGATCTCCTAAGGAAGTGAGGAGATCGGGCGCATCTGCATCCAGCGTCACAAAAACAAACCGCTCCCATGTCGCCACGCGCACCGGAACCAGCCCATTCGCGGCTCGATCGAAGTTGCACACGCCTGCGAACTCCGGTGCACCCTTCAGCGTCCCGTCCAGCCCATAGGTCCAGCCATGATAGGGGCAACGCAGGTGAGGCACCGTTCCGCAGGGCACGTTGGCAACGGGCGCCGCGTGATGCCGGCATACGTTGTAGAAGGCACGAAGCACGCCGTCCGATCCGCGCACAATTACGAGCGGTTCTCCCGCAATCTCGACCGTAAAAAACTGCCCCTCTTCCGCAACCTGGTCCCGCCGCCCCACTGCAATCCAGTTGTGCCCGAACACCTGCTCACGTTCTGCCTGCTCAACGCGCGCATCCAGATACCACGGCGCTGGAATCGTATAAGCCTCTTCGAGCGGCGCACTCGCGTTGTACAAATCCAGCAATTCGACGAGGGTTTTGCTCATGCCATGTTCCTTTCTGAGTGATCCTGCGCCTGTCTCCGCTGTCCCGAGCGGTAGATCGCAATACCAGCGGCAAGCAGGACAAGCGTCATGATGACCACTTTAAGAAATGTAGCCGTGGGATGCGCATCGTCTTCCGCCGGGAACAACGAAAGCACAATCGTGCACGCTGTCGAAATGAGACCGAGGCACGCAAGGGGAATCATTGTCCTTCGTCCGCCCGGCAGCCGGAATGCTCCCTTCGGCAGCGGCTGCCGCTGCAGGCGGATCGCCGATGCAAACAGGAACACGTAGGGGATGAAATACGTGATGACCGCCATACTTACCAGCATGTCGTAGGCACCGTGAATGCTCGTCCCCGCCTTCCCAAGCAATGCAAAGAGAATCCCTGCCGCGCCGTACGAAATCAGCGCCACATGCGGCGTGCTGAACCGGGGATGAATGCGCCCGAACGCGTCGGGCAAATAATGATGCACTCCAGCCACAAAAGGCAGCCGCGCCGTCGAAGAAAGATACGCGCTGGCCGCGCCGATATTACTCACCGCCACCAGCACAGCTATAGGTGCGACCAAGACGCCCATTCCCAGCCGATGCGCCAGCAAGTCCACCGCCGTCATGAATCCGCCCAGCCCGCTGATGCTGTTCGATGGCAGCGCCACCAGCATCGACACGGTCCCGGCAATATACCCCAACCCCAGAATCGCGCCCGCCGCAAAAAGCGCTCGCGGAATCACCCGCCGCGGCTCCTTGATCTCGTCCCCCATGAACGATCCCGCTTCGCATCCGCCAAACGCAAAAAAGATCGTGGAAAGAAAAATTAGGTTCTTCATTCCCGGTCGCGGCACCATCGCGCCCAATGTGAAATGTGTTGCAGACCCGAAGCGCGCAAACGAAAAGCAACCAAGCGCAATCAGCACAACTGCGGGAACGAGGCTGCCGATCGCGCCAAGATTGTTGAGCCACTTCCCCGTGCTCAGCCCCACAACGTTCAGCAGCGTGATCAGCATCAGCATCGCTACCGTGAATACCAGAAAGTAAACCGGCGACTCCGCCAATTGCTGCATCGGGCCGCCGACAAACAACAGACTGCTCGCCGCGAAAAACAGCACTGATGGGAAATATGGCAGGTTGCTCATCCAGTAGGTCCACGCCGAAATGAACGCGGAGAATGGCCCGAACGCCTCGCGCGTCCAGATGTACAGTCCGCCCTCTGCGGGATAGCGTGAAGACAGATCCAGCACACATGCCGCCAGCGGTACAAAGAATCCCAACAGCGCCGTCAGCCACACCGCAATCGCAGAAGGCCCGGTCGCAGCCGCCGTGGCGATCCAGCGAAGGCTCAGGCCCGACGCAACGTAAAACAGCAAAACATCACGGAACCCAAGCGCCCGCTTCAGTTTTGCCGTAGCCAAGGATGACCTCGCTTGTACTCCGGAGAAAGCTTGCTCCCCAGAATAACCGTCGAGGCCCGTGTCTTCTAGTTTGTAGAGGGTTCAATCGCCCGTTGAGGAATCAGCACCGGAATTCCATCCACAACCGGGATAGGTGCGCGCACAGCCCGATGCACACGACCTTCGCTTCCTCAAACTGCAGCTTCGCGAAGCATACCGGACAGGCGAGATCCTCATCCCACTGCTTCAGATTGTCGGGATTTGTTTTCGCTTTGGATGGCATCAGAGAGCACTAATGAATCGTAGCGTCGGAAGTGTCATCATTGCCGGGCTTGCGATGCGGTCTGCGCAGAAACTCCTGCTCAATACGCTCGTTCGTCCCCGCATGGGCAAATTCGTACGCCACGCGGATGCCGTTGAAGATCGCGCGATCGTTTGACGACCCGTGCCCGATTACACAAACCCCACGCACTCCCAGCAACTGCGCTCCGCCATACTCGCGATAATCCAGTCGTCGACGAAAATCGTTGAACGCCTGCCGCGACAGCAGCGCACCCACCTTGGCCGTCACCGTCCGGGTAAGCGACTCGCGCAGCACGTCGCGCACAAACCGTCCCACGCCTTCGCTGGTCTTCAACGCGACGTTGCCGACGAACCCGTCGCAGACAATCACGTCCGCCAGTCCGCTGAAAATGTCGCGCCCTTCCACGTTGCCGATAAACTTGATTGGCAGCGCCTTCAGCAGCGGAAAGGCTTCGCGCGTCAGATCGTTGCCCTTGGTCTCTTCTTCCCCAATCGACAGCAGGCCTACCCGCGGATGCGCAATTTTCAGGACGCTGCGAGCGTACATCTCTCCCATCACCGCGAACTGTTCAAGGTTGTGGGCCTTGCAATCCACGTTTGCACCCACATCGAGCAGCACGCACGGATTGCCGGTAGAGCTGGGCATCGGCGTAGCCAGAGCAGGCCGGTCCACGCCGGGCAATGCACCCAGCACCATCTTGGCCGTGGCCATTGCAGCGCCGGTATTGCCCGCGGTTACAAAACCCTTGGCCTTGCCTTCGCGCACCAGCTTCAGTCCAACCCGCATCGAACTGTCGCGCTTGGTTCGAACCGCGTGCGCCGCCTTCTCCTCCATGCCAATTCTTTCCGAGGCATGGTGGATCACGATGGGCAGTTCCTCATTTTCGAGGTGCTCGTCGAGCAGGTCACGGAGCTCTGAAGATGGCCCTACGAGGTGGACTCGGACGGGAAACTCGCGGCAGGCGAGGATGGCCCCTTTGATCTCGGGCTCAGGAGCCTTGTCGGACCCAACTGCGTCAAGAACGATGTCGATGAGCATGTTGCGTCACCGTGGAATCGGCTGATGATACGTAAACGCCGGAAATACTGACGGGGCCGTTCCCATGGGACGACCCCGCAGTCTCAAACACTTGCATGATTGCATATCCCGACAGTTTCTGTGGGAAGTGCCGGTTTACTTCGTGGCTTCCTTTGTCTCGAGCACCGCACGCCCCTTGTACTCTCCGCACTTGGCGCAGGCGCGATGGGGAAGCTTCTTCTCGTGGCAGTTCGGACACTCCGACAGGCCAGTAGCGGTAAGGAAGTCGTGGGAACGGCGAAGAGCGGTACGCCGCGTTGAGTGGCGCCTTTTCGGATTCGGCATGATGCAATTCCTTTCGTGTTCCCACCCCGGACCACACAAGTCCAGCATGCCTTCCGGCAACGGCGGAACACCTTAAACATTTATTTTGAGGACTTTATCTGGCTGCGTAGCCCAGAAAGCGCCTCCCAGCGGGGGTCGGATGGACCCTCATCGCAGGAGCAATCCTGGCTATTGCGGTTCTGACCGCAGCGCGGGCAAAGTCCTTTACAGTCAGCCTTGCACAGCGTCCTGACCGGCAGGGACAACAGCACCTGCTCGCGCAGCACATCCTCAAGCAAAAGACTGTCTCCCTGATAATAACCGATTTCCGTCTCCGGCGCAGTTATGGACCGCTCCGTAGGCTCGGAGTCCGCCACTACCGGCCTGAAGATCAGGTCAAAGTCCGACTCAAGGGGGATTTCCACAGGTTCCACGCACCGGGCACAGGGAACTTCAAACCTGCCCGCAAACTTCCCCCGCAGCCGGATATCGGCAACGATATCCCTCGGTCCGCGGTGTTCGTGGATAACCTCTGCCAAGCCCGAAGTGGCAAGATTGCCTTCCTGCCTGGCTTCGTCGCCGAGATCCACCTTGCCGGGCGGCAACGCCAGATCGAATTCGATCGGCTCCCGCTCAAGCTCACTCACTTTGAATTCCATAAGATTCAGCGTAAGGCGCAAGGCTTTGCGCGTCAATGCGAACGGACAGCTGCGAACGATTCCGGCGCACGAGAATGTAGACTAGCGGTTTTCGCCCTCTCCTACCTTGCCCGGTTGCATCGCGCAGCGGCGAGGAGTTTCTGCTAATCCACAGGGAGAATTCAACGCCCTAGGTGGGAATCTCTTTTTGCGCGTTACATTCAAACATGCTCACGCGCCACAGCGCGCAAAGGACCACCAAGAAGAACGGAACGCGCACGAGTATCGAGGACACTCTGACATCGGTGATCGCAGAGAGAGGGTTAATCTCAGGGACTACGATCGGATCGCCAAATTGCGCAATCCATTCGTCTTTAGGATCGATGCGAATCAATTTCATTGAACTGAAGTCGGTGACGATGTAAGTCTCATGGACAGGCCCGAGGCTGAGTTGATAAGTCGTCTGTACCGCGAAAAAGTATCTAGGCATCACGATAAGGGCTGCCCACAGAATCATTAAAATCGGGACGCTCGCGGCGACTCCGCGGCCAATTGCCCATAAGCGCCGTCCGCAAGTGCTGAAGGCGTCCGGAAGCAGATAGAGCACAATACCCGCCCAGATAAAAACCAAGTTTGCAACAAAAAGTAGACCCATATCGCAAATCGATGACCAGGGCCAATCCATGCGATAGAAACGCTCATTCAGATGAGCATGCTCTTCCACCCATGAGACGATGAGCAGCCAGGCCGGGGCGAACATCGACCACAAGGCTGCGAATAGAATGAGCGTCCTGTTGCGTCCGACGCTTCGGGTAAACCTGATTGCAATTGCGCTCAGGACCTGACGCCAGTACCAGCCTCCGGACCTACCGGAACGAAATTCCTCGCAAAGATCTCCTGCCAGTCCTTCGTTGCGAGAACCGAACGTGAAGTGTTCGAGCATCCAGGATGCGAGAACGGGGGGCTCGGTCCGCCTCATGCGCGCTCTCCATTCAAAGCGGGAAGCACTCGCCAGAGTTTCGTTAGAACTCGTCGTGTCTCGTGAACCTTGCGAAGCCCTGTCTTGGTGATGCGAAAATAGCGCTTCGCTTTGCCGCCGCGCTCGGGAGTTGGATCGGCAAGTGTAGAGGACACCATCTTCTTCGCCTCGAGGCGTTCCAGCGCTGCATATATGCTTCCGACCGATACATACCGACCCCGGTGTGCCTCGATTTCGCGAGCGATTGGAACTCCGTATGCCTGGTCATCCAACTGAATCACCGCGAGGAGAATCATTAATTCAAACTCGCCGAAATAGCTTCGATCCGCCATTAGTTCAACGATAGCGAAGAAATGTGGCAAGCGCAATGACTTTGTGGAACATCGCTCAATGCCGGGGCGCGAGCGCCTGTCTGATTTCCTCAATCTGCTTCGCATGCCGCGCGGGGTGCGCCGCCATCATGATCAGCGTCTCCGCACAGGTCACCGGCCCCACGATCATCGGATGGTCCGTCAGCATGCGGCGCGGATCGCCGGTGCAATTCTGCACCCAGTGTTCGACTTCGGTACGAGTCTTATCGAACGCGGCTACCGCCTCGCTCAAGGTCGCAAATCGTCCCTTCGGATGCGCCTGCTCCGGAGCTTCGATGCGTCGGCTACGATCCGCTGCAAGCATCGCGATCTTTCCTTCGCGCCGCGATTTCTCAAATGGCTGATCGGTGTGTTCGGCTGCGTGCAGACGTGTCAGCAGGTACCGTTCCGACTGGACCATATGCTCCACGCAATCGAGAATCGACCACGACTCGCGCGAAGGCTTTTGCGCTGCCATTGCATCATCCACACCCGCCAATGCATCACCCAGCGCGTCGCGGCCGGCTTGCAACTGCCGCAGCATCTCGATCTTCTCTGCTTTCTCCATCCTGACCAAACCTTTATGCCGAAACAGCTATTCTGGTTCCGCGCTACCATCCCCGTCAAATGGGAGGGCTGATACCATGCAGATTCGCGATGCCGTCCAGGCGGACTTCGAAGAGATCACCGCAATCTACAACGATGTCCTGATGCACTCGACAGCTATCTACAACGACCGTCCGGCCAGCGTTGGCGATCGCATCGCCTGGTGGCGCACGCGCATCGAGCAGCACTGTCCCGTTTTTGTCGCGACTGACGGCGAACACGTCCGCGGCTTCGCCAGCTTCGGCGACTTCCGCTCCTGGCCCGGCTACCGGTTTACCGTCGAAGGCACTGTGCACATTGCCTCAGAACTGCGCGGCCAGGGCGTGGGCTCGCTTCTGCTCAAGGCACTCATCGTTCAGGCTCGGCAGGCCGGGAAACACTCCATGATTGCAGGCGTAGATTCCGAAAACGCCGCATCCCTGCGCTTCCTCGAGCGGTTCGGCTTTGAGCACGCAGGCCACCTCCGCGAAGTCGGCTACAAATTCAACCGCTTCCTCGATCTGGTTCTGTTGCAATACTGGATTACGCCGCCCGTCGGTCACGATTGAAAATCGGAAAATACACAATCGGTTGTTGGAGTGAAAACCATGCTCACGATGATTGAGGAATTAATCCGACACAAGTGGTGGGCCAACGCCAACCTGTTACGCGGAATCAAGCAACATCCGCCCGCGGCTGAAGATGAGGAACTCCGCAAGATGCTTCACCATATTCTCGTTTCCAACCGCTTCTGGCTTTTCGCCATCGTCGGGCGAACATTCGTTCGGGAGGATGAGATGCAGATTCCCGTCGATCTCGCCGGCATCATTGCACGATTCAAGGAGACAGAACGGCTCGAATCAGATTGGCTTCAAAAGCGAGCGAGCCGGACCTTGAGCCCATATTGGAGACCCGCTCCTCCCGATTGGGAATCGATGTTTCGGTTCGACAGGCAATTCTGCAGATTTGCCTTCACACCCAGGGACATCGTTCTCAATGTGCAACGCGATTGCGCGCACTCGGTGGAACCCCGCCCGGCATGGATTATGTTCTGTGGGTAAAAGACCAATCGATTTCGCGCTAGTCTCTCTAATTTTTGCTAGCTCCTAAATTGCTGGTAATGCTTGACTTATATATTTAAATTTGATATAATACTAAAGTGCTCCTAAGCACAGCACCTCGCCTAGAGATGTCCAAAAAGGAGACCTCCATGATTAAGTACCAACAAACCGCCGTCGACCGCTTCTTTGAAGCGTTCCAGCGCGACAGCACCAGTGACGACATCCCCTCCATGATTTCCCACTTTGCCGAAACGTTTCTGGCGGCCAGCCCTCAGGGAACTCAATGTGTGCGCTCAACCGAATTCGCCACAGCGCTGCCCAAGCGCAAGCAGCTTTTAGCGCGCCTCGGCTGTCAACCGGCAACTCTTGTGTCATTGCAACAGACGCCGCTCGATGCCCGTTATGTGCTGGCAAAAACAACCTGGCGATTGGAATTTGCTCGCGGAAACGCTGGAATAGACGAGGTATTCGTGGACTCGACATATCTGCTGGACACCAGCGCAAATGAGCTCAAGATTGTGCTCTACCTGACGCACCAGGACATCATGCAGGTATTGCGAGAGCGCGCCATTCTCGAAGACTGACCGCTGTACCTTCAGGAGGGTGGCAGGCTCCCAATTCCCAGCTTCGGAACGCGCGTTTGCCACCGTCTACACCCTCACAACCACAGAGCATCGCTGCATCGTGATTCCGAGCACTCTGAACTAGTGCGATTGCACCTCGGGCGCATGCAGGTATCGACTCGCGAACTCCAGAAAATAAGGCCAGTTCGGTTGTGGGGTATGTCCGCCGGCGTGCTGTCGAAACGCCAGAGCTCCCGTAACGAGCGCCGTGCCAATAGGCGGAAACTGGGTCGTCCCCAGGTCCTTCGCGCCCACAAAACGATAGACCGGCCCAGCGGCCACTTCAGCCAGAAACATCCCTCGCGGATCGGCCCATGCATCCCCATTGGAATTCGCGTAGCCATCGCCCGAATCCGCTCCCGCCCCGACAAAAAGCGGCGATGGAGCACATAGAGCGATCAGTTCGTGATTGTCGACCGGCAGATCGCCCGCATTCAGCGGTCCGGCATAACGCAGAAAGTTCCCATCAAACCAGTGATACAGCGACGCGCTCGCAAGGTTTGGAATCGTCTCACCGTAAATGTGGCGATACAACTTCGCGCCACCCTCGCCCGAAGAGCTGATATACCCAACCGCGAATTCCCGGTACTCGTAAGCCATCGTCACCAGCACGGCCTTGCCGAATCGGGAGTGCCCAACGAGCCCAACCTGCTTTGCGTCTACGGCCTTGTCCATTTCAAAGTAATGCCTGGCCTGCTCTGCGCCCCATGCCCACGCCTTCAGCACGCCCCAGTCGTCAAGCTTCCGCGGCCGCCCGCGATTAGCCAGGCCAATAATCCCATCTGCCAGCCCCGCCCCATCATCCTTCTGATAACTCACCGGATTCAGAATCGCGAATCCCCACCCGCGCTGCACCACGAGCTTGCCATCCACTCCCCATGGCGTCGGGACATAACTGTCCAGCGGTCCGCTCGTCGCCAGGTCAAAATCCTTGTTGAAAGCCAGTTCCATGATCACCGGCACAGGACCGGCCGCATGTGCTGGAAAAGTAAACAGCAAATCGATATCGAATCTAATCGGCGTATTCATCCACGGCCCAACCCGTCCCGCCAGCCGCTTCGTAATCACATCGACCCCGCCGTATTTTTCGTGAACGGTGCTGATCACGTGCCACTGCACATCCGGCATCGAATTCGGCAACCGTCCCAGGATCTCACGATCAAAATCTTCCCTGATCTCCCGTCTCCGCTTGACCCAATCCGTTGCATTTTTCACGGGCTGTCCGCTCTTGAATACCAGCGGATCCGGCAGCTGGAGATAGACGTTAGCCTTCGCTTCGTCGTAGTTCGTCGCGTGCGGTGACTTCGCATCGGGAACCGGCGCAGGCCGTAGATCCGATTCCTTCAAACCCAGCAGCGCCAGCAACCGCTCTCGATCCTGCTCCGCAGTCAGTGGCAGGCCCATCGAACCTTGCCAATCGTGTATGGACGCGGGATCGTTTGCAGCAGGCTGGATTTGCGCAGCCGCGGTGCAGACTGCAATTGCGACGAGTAAGGAAACAAGACCGGTGACAAAACGGACTGGGAGCATTCAAACCGCGACACGCATGCGGCGGCCCAAGAATAGCATTTACCGACTCATGAGCAAGGAAGAAACGGGTAATCGCTGAAGGGATTCGAAGGATGCCTGGTGTCCCGACGGCGTTCCCGAGCCTCACTTTCAAGTCTGTGTCTCTTGAGCCGATAAAGAGTGTATTCGGTCAACGCATGTCTGGCGTGGGCACGAGGTGGTGGTCGCTCTACACCTCGCACGGCAGGAAAGGAACTGCTTGGATGTCCGCGATTCGCAACATACCCATCGCCCGCAAATTCGTCATCGCCTTCGGAATCGTTTGTACCCTATGTCTCGTTCTAGGTGTCTACACCTCGTTTACCTTCCGTACTATCTCCGCGTCAAGTATTGACGTAAGCGAGAACGGCTTCCCCGCCGTCATCGCTCTTTCCGATGCGAGAGGAGCTTTGAATAAGGTTCGTCTCGCCGATCTCGACCTGCTTCTGTGCAGGAACGCGTCTTGCGCTGAGAGGGTAGATACGGCGCGAAAACAAGCATTTGAGTCCTACCAACAGGCCATAAAGCGCTACGAACCAACCGTGAGCTATCCGGGTGAACGTGAACTATTCGAAAAACTATCTACAGCCGAGACGCGCTACAAGGAATCGAGTGATCGCGCTATCGCTATGTTCGAAGATCGTAAGAAAGGGGACGCGCTCAGTCTGGCGACCTCATCCGAATCCGAATTCGAGGAGACGACGTCCGCGCTGAATGAGGACCTCGCGCTCAATGTGAAGTGTGGGCTGAAGAGTTCAGAAGAAACTTCTGTTGCAGCCATGAGAGCGACATGGATTGAGATTCTCGCTACTCTGATCATCGTCGCTCTCTGCATCCTTGTCGGAGTCGTGCTCACGCGGGTAATCGCGCCGCGCATCACCATGGGCATCGCAATGCTGGAGCGCATCGCCGCGAAAGATCTGACCGCCTTTGTGACAGTGACCGGCACTGACGAAATCGGCCGCCTGGGCGGCGTCATGAATAAATGCGCCGAGACCATACGCAAGATCTTGCAAGAGGTCGGCCGGGGCGCGGACACACTTTCTTCCGCCACCACCGAAATCACCACGCGCGCGGTGCAATCTGCCGGCAACGCCCACGCGCAGTCGAGCAAGACCAACCAGATCGCCGCGGCTGCGCAGGAGATGACAGCGACCATTGCCGAGATCAGCCACAATGCCGAGAGTGCCGCCGCCGCCAGCCGCATCTCCGCCGAAACTGCCGATCAGGGCGGAGCCGTGATGGAAGCCGCTGCCGCCACGATGGAGAAGATTGCCACCGCCACCGGCACCGTCGCCGAAAAAATGACCTCCCTCGCTCACCGCTCTGAAGAAATTGGCAAGGTTGTCAGTGTTATTCAGGAGATCAGCGAGCAGACCAACCTGCTTGCGCTGAACGCCGCCATTGAAGCTGCCCGTGCGGGCGAACACGGGCGTGGCTTCGCGGTCGTCGCCGGCGAGGTCCGTCGTCTTGCCGAACGCACAAAGGGCGCAACCGAAGAGATCGCTGCCACCATCCGCAGTATCCAGGACGAAACCCACAGCACCCTCGAAGTCATGCAGGAAAGCAGCGCCGCAGTCGAAAATGGTCTCAACGAAACTGCCCGAGCTCGTAAAAGCCTCGAAGCCACAATCGAAGCTTCGAAGCAGGTCGAGAACCAGATTCACTTGATCGCCTCGGCCGCAACCCAGCAGACGTCCGCGTCCAGCGAAATATCGGAGTCCGCCGGCAACATCTCCGAACTCGCCACCCAAAGCGCCCAGGGCGCCGAGGAAGCCGTGGAGGCTCTCAAGAACCTGGCCTCACTGGCAAGCGAACTGGATGGAATGATCCGCCAATTCACCTTCGACAATTCGCTGCCGACCCATGACGCCTTCGCCGGTGCACAACAGCCCGCCTTCCTGGGCCAAAACCGGACGGCACACGCCTGATTCCTCCTGGTACCTCCACTTGCCCCGGTGAATCGCTGCCGATTTACCGGGGTCTTTTTTTCATCGAGTGGACCATCATCCTCGGCGCCATTGAGCCTTTGTGCGAAGTTTTACACCGCCATCAAGGCCACCGGGTACAATCCTTGTCTGGATTGCTGAAACCTCCTGCGGGTTGAGACAATCACAAAAGGAGCAGAAAATTCCCATCCCCAGGTCGCTCCGCGCCAGGCCAGCGCAAGGCGTATGCGTGCCTGGTACGGCTCGAACCGCCGCCGTGTTCAGTACCACGTTTCGTCCCTCAGTCTGCACCCTGGAGACACGCGCATGAGCGCCGCCAAATACGACCTTATTGTCATCGGTTCCGGCCCTTCGGGGCAGCGCGCCGCCGTGGCCGCATCGAAAATGAAGAAGCGCGTTGCGGTGGTCGAGTCGCGGTCCGTTGTCGGAGGCGTGTGCGTCAACACCGGCACCATTCCGTCCAAAACCATGCGCGAGGCAGTACTGCATCTCTCCGGATATAACTATCGTTCCGTGTACGGCATGAATTATCGGGTCAAGGAAAAGATCTCCATGGCCGATCTGGCGTTCCGGGTTCAAGCCGTGATTAAAACAGAAGTGGACGTGACCGAGGCCCAGCTTTCGCGCAATGGCATCGACATCGTCCACGGCATTGCCCATTTCGTCGATCCGCACCAGGTTCGCGTGGAGGGCCTAACCGGCGACAGCAGCATCGAGGCCGATCGCATCATCATTGCCGTCGGCACCAAGCCCGCGGGGTCGCCCAAGGTTCCCATTAACGGCCGCACCATCATCAACAGCGACCAGGTTCTCGATCTCCCATCGCTCCCAAAATCCCTGATCGTTGTCGGCGGTGGCGTTATCGGCGTGGAATACACCTGCATGTTCTCCACCCTCGGCGTGCGCGTCACTCTCATTGAAAAACGAGCCAAGCTGCTTGAATTCGCCGACCAGGAAATCATCGAGTCCCTCAGCTATCACCTGCGCGACAGCCGCGTCACCATGCGCCTTGGCGAGGAAGTCGAAAGCGTAGAAGAACTCGCCGATGCTACCGTCGTCGCCAATCTTCAAAGCAAGAAAAAAGTCTCGGGCGACGCCCTCCTCTACGCCGTCGGCCGGCAGGGCGCCATCGACGACCTGAATCTCGCCGCCGCCGGCATCGAGGCCGACAACCGCGGCCGTATTCCCGTCGACGAGCATTATCAAACCAAGGTCGAGCATATCTTCGCCGTCGGGGACGTCGTCGGCTTCCCCTCCCTCGCCTCCGTCTCGATGGAGCAGGGCCGCATTGCTGCAGCGCGCGCATTCAACGACAAAGCGACCTCGTCCAACCCGAGCTTTTATCCCTACGGCATCTACACCATTCCCGAAATCAGCTTCATCGGCAAAACCGAAGAGCAATTGACCGACGAAGATGTCCCCTATGAAGTGGGCATGGCCTTCTATCGTGAAACCGCCCGCGGACAGATTCGCGGCGACACCACCGGCCGCCTCAAGCTTATCTTTCACCGCGACACGCGCAAGGTACTCGGCGTTCACATCATCGGCGAAGGCGCCAGCGAACTCGTGCACATTGGCCAGGCCGTCATGATCTTTGGCGGCACCGTCGACTACTTTGTCGACACCGTCTTCAACTATCCGACCCTCGCCGAATGCTACAAGGCTGCGGCATTCAACGGTCTCGGCCGCCTGCACCGCTACCAGGTGGAATGACCATGAACAGTTTCAGAGAGCCCGGCGAGCATTCTCGTTTCACCACTTTCAATTTCTTACCTCTGCAAGCTTTCTCCCCATGGAGGGCGAAATGACTACCGCAATCGGCGTTGTCGTTACGGAACACATTGTTGCCGGCAGGCTCGAGGATATGCGCCTCGCAGGAGAAACCGTGCGCTATCCCCAGAACGTAGACGAGGTCGACGCGCTCAACGGACTTCCCGTGAGCGAGTTCGTTGAAATCCTCGCCGGAGAGATTCTTTCCGTCATCGGCAAAGGGGACGTCGATGCGATCGGCGTTGCCGTTCCCGGCGTCATTCGCCACGGGGTCGTCGAAGACTCCCCCAATCTCACCCAGATCAAGGGCATGAAACTCGCCGATGAACTCACCCGCGTCCTCGGCGACAAAGGTGTCCACGCCCCTGTGCACATCGCCAACGATGCTGACGCCATCGCCGCCGGTGTCGCGGCCACGCGCGGGCAATTGAACAAACTGACCCGCGTCTGGACCATCGGCAACGGCATCGGCTATGGTCGCTGGCCCTACGTGGAAGGCGTGTGGGAAGGCGGCCACATCACGGTCACCCTCGACCCCAAAGAGCGCTTCTGCGGATGCGGCGGTGTCGGTCACCTCGAGGGGATCATGGGCTATCGCGCCATGCGCATGCGCTTCCTCGACCTTGAACCGGAAGAAGTCTTCGCTCAAGCAAAAAAAGGCGACGCCCGTTGCCGCGAATTTGTCGAGCTCTGGCATAACGCGCTTGCTGCCGCAACCGCGTCGTTCATCCACCTTGCCGGCCCCGGACGCTTCTATTTCACCGGTCACAACGTCGGCTTCCTTGACATCCCCATGCTGCGCCGCTACCTCGAAACCATGGTCAAGATGAGCCCGCTCCTCAGCTATTCGCTTGAAATCCTGCCCAACGACGATGCCACCGCCCTGCTCGGCGCCGGGGTCAGCGCTATACGAGCCCTGGCTTCCTGACGCAATGCGACAGTCGCTTTGATCGGGAGTCGCCTCTAATCTAATGAGCCTTGCTGCATATCGCCGGACGCAGAGGCGGCTTTGAAGGCACTCGCACCCCAAAGCCGCCTCGTTCTTACTTGTCGCTGTGCGAAGTAAGGTGATGCTTGACCGCGTGCTCGGCGTGTTCCGCGGCATGGACGTGATGTCCGTGTGCCAGGTGCGCGTGGTGGGCAGCTCTTACGTGGTCACCGTTCTCATGATGCCGTGCGGCTTCGTGGTGATGACGCGCAGCGTGCTCATGGTGTTCCGCTGCCTGCTTGTGATGATGCGATGCTTCTTGGGACATGGGGAATTCCTCTCCATTCTTTGCTGTGCTCTGCGCACTTCGGAATTATGCGCACTTTGACGCGCAGTCGAAGTTACAGAGGAACGAATGAGAGATGAATATCTGTGAATGCAGGCATTCCTGGTGCTGACGGGTAAGGGTTATCCTTCGCGCCTCAAGAAGGGACATCGAAGTTCTGGCCCGGGTCGGCCTGCTGCCTAGCTCAGCCGGAGATACGTCTTCGAGAGACGATCGTGCCAGCTCATCTGGTCCTCGTCGAAGATCGACCAGACCACGCCCAGGCCCACTGGAAGAACAGAAATCAGCATTGCCTTCATCCGTCCCTTGATCTGTGTGGCCGTCGGAACCTCCTCATCGAAGGTGCAGAGCGAAAGCTGCGCATAACGCATGCCCGGCGTCACCTTGGCGAACGTCAGAAAGAACCACTCGTAGAGCGCGGCAAATCCCAGCGTCACAATCACCCCGAGCACCTCGGAGATCCGCAGGCTCGGCAAGTGATCAACATGCGAAGCCAAAAGATAGGCTGCTCCCCACACCAGGCTCAAAATCAACGCCGCATCCACCAGCGTCGCCATCATGCGGCGGCTGAAGGGCGCCTGGTAGAGCTTGGGAGCATCGGGCTGTATCGCATAGTAGTCAGGCAACGGTGGCTGTTCTTCAAGCTCGATCTGCTGCCAACTTGACCCGATCCATGCCGGCTCTTCATTGGTCCGCCGAGCAGCCCCCATCGGCTCGGTGGAAACGGAGTCCGGCTCAACCTCGAAGATGCTGAGCTGCTGTGGTTCATCCTCGTCAACGAACGCTTCGGTAATGCGCGGCCGCAGCCGGCGCGTCGCCACGATTTCACGCGGGAACTCGATGAGGTTAGCGGCGATGGGCTGTGCAGCCTCGACGGCTTCGTACATCTCTCCGCCGTCCAGGTCATTCTGCGATTCGGTCTCACGTGTCTCGACACGCGTTGCACGTGTCTCGTGCTGCGCATGCCGGACCGGCATATCCGGCTCCCAGCGAACCTCGATGCCTGTGGTCGCCGCCGATTCGGTCCGCTTCGCCGTATCTGGGTTCTTTGGCCGCATGTCCTGGGTAGGCACTTCGGCGGAGCGGGTTGGACTTTCGACGGAACGACTGGGAATTTCAGCGGAACGCACTTCGTACTCAAGCTCCGGAACCTCATTGCCGCTGTTCTCAAAGTGATCGAGTACAGCCTGCGCCGCCGCCTGTGCCTCAAGCGCTGCGCGTGTGGCTGCCTCAGCGGCGCGCAATGCACCGCGCGCTTCCGCAGCCTGCATTTCGCTATAGCTCGGCGTTTTGGCGAACCGTGCCGCAACCCGTGCTGCGGCAGCCGCAGCCCGGCCGTTAGACGATGGCTGTGCGCCTTCAACAGAATCCTGATCAATAACCGAAATCCCCTTGCGAGTCTTGTGCTCTGCAAGGCGACGATTCACTTCCTGCTTCCACGATGGGAGGGGGGTAGGCGAGCTAGCCAGTGTGCTCAAAACTCTAAAATCCCTTCGATAGTTCTTGGACCAATGCAATAGCCCCGTTAAATCAACCCGGCCAAATCAATCCTGCTAATTCAATTCCGTCAGCGCATCTCTGCGACGGCAGCGTGCGATTGAAGCTTTTAGAACGTCTCTACAACTGAGGAGGAGCCGCAACCGAATGAACGGTGCTCGCATTTGCTATGCTGGCCTTGGCCCTCGGATGCATCCTCGTAATCTCGTGTTTATCACGGTGATAACCCTCTGTCACCTGCAACTTGCCGGTCAGCTGTTGACCAATGCGTTACCCCCTGCGCAAAGTCCGGCCAGCGGCGTAACCAGCGGTCAAGAAACTTCCGCGGCCCAACTCCCCGATGACCCGGGACAGGAAGCCATTCCCCTTGCGAAACCCGAGCCGCAGCCGTCCACGGGCGTGCCCCTGACCTGGGAAGCGGGCCTGCAGACCTACTCAAGAGATGGAAGCACCGTAACCCTGAGCGACGGCGTGGTCATCTATTACCGTGACTACGTCATTCGCGCCGACAAGATTGTGTACCACCGCACCACTTCAGAACTGGAAGCCGAAGGAAACCTGCAGGTCACCGGCGGCCCCAGTGACGCGAACATTACCGCATCGCACGGCGACATGCGCCTCGATATGCATACGGCACGTTTCTTTGATGTCCACGGCTCCATGGGCGTGAGACGGGCCGGTCGCACCGCGGTGTACTCCACAACCAACCCCTTTTTATTCTCGGGCCGGGTCCTGCTGCAGACCGGCGAGGGCAGCTACAAAATCATCGATGGCACGATGACCAACTGCCACCTTCCCAAGCCCGACTGGCAGCTGATCTCTCACTCCATTGCGATTGCCAACAACGAAGCGACAACCAAAAACACGTTGTTCAAGTTCCTCGGGATTCCACTGTTCTACCTGCCTTACCTGCGCCATCCCGTGGAGGAGACGGGGCGGGAAAGCGGATTGATGATCCCGGTGATCGAGAACTCTTCGACGCGTGGCCTGGTTCTCGGCGATGAGGTTTATATCGTGCTCAGTCGCAGCATGGACATGGAAGTCGGTACGGAGTACTTCAGCAAGCGCGGCTGGGCCCCGAAGGGCGATTTCCGCTACAAGGGACCCGGCCTCGATCACTTCACTTTGACGTGGAATGCGCTCATCGATCGCGGCATCGAACAGTTGCAGACAACGGGACCGCTGGCAGGCCAATCCGTTCTGGTGAATCAGGGCGGCGCCGACATCGTGGCTATCGGCCGCTACGACCTGACCCAGGAAACCCATGCGGCAGTCAACGCAGAATATCTTTCAAGTTATATCTACAAGCTGGCGTTCGATGACAACTACCTGCAAGCCGTGAACTCCCAGGTCCACAGCACAATATCAGTGACTCACGCTCACAACGGATTGGTACCGTCGGTCTACCTTGAGCGCCTGCAGAATTTCGCTAGTTCCGCCACGGGCGACGAAGTGCGCATCCTGCATCTTCCAAGCCTGCGTTTCGACGTCCTCGATGAGCCGCTGCACACATCTCCTCTCTATTGGAGAATGGGCTCGTCGGTCAGCTATCTCGGCCGCTCTGAATCCGGTTTCCACGTCCGCAATATGGGCAGGTTCGATCTTTATCCTCATCTATCTTTGCCGTTGGTGGGAGGCGGATGGAGCGTGGTTCCCGAAATTGCGTTTCGTGAAACCTTCTATACCGGCAGCCAGGACCCTGACCTCACGGGCGCAAATGGTGGCACACCGACCGTGAGCCATGATCCCTTAAGCCGCAGCGACGTTGAGGCTTCAGTTGATCTGAGGCCGCCTGCCCTCGAGCGCGACTTCGCAGTTGGTAACCGTGAACTGCGCCATGTGATTGAGCCCGAACTTTTCTACCACTTCGTCGGTGGAATCGGCGTGAAAGCGCGCAACGTTCCGCTGATTGACCCCGCCGACATCGCCACCAACACCAACGAAGTGGGCTTCTCGTTGACGCAGCGCTTTTATGCGAGATCGACGAATGCCAAGCCCTGCGCGACCGAAGTCAGCGACACCGCATCTACCTGCGAGGCGCAACCGCGTGAATGGGCGAGTTGGCAAATTGTGCAGAAATACTTCCTGAATCCGACATTCGGCGGAGCCATCATTCCGGACCGCAGAAACGTTTTTGACACGACGCTCGACTTGACCGGCATTGCCTTTCTGACCGATGCGCGTAATCTATCCCCGCTTGTTTCGCGCCTGCGATTTGAAGCTATCGATAATCTGCGGATCGAGTGGGACATGGACTACGACCCGAAAGCCGGACGCATCGATGCGAACAACGTGTTTGCGGGCTATGGCTTCGGCAAGACAACCGTCGGGCTTGGCCATTCTCTGCTCAACGCAGTCGACGAGAAAGGCAGCGCCGCCTCCATCCTCCAGAGTCAGCAACTGCAGCCGTTTATCGAGATCGGTAAGCCCAACGCGGGGGGATTCAATATCGCCGCAAACGGTGGATACGATTTTGTGAATCGCGCGGTCCAATATGCCGGCGTCCAAGCCGTTTACAACTGGGATTGTTGTGGATTGAGCCTCGGTTACAGGCGGTTTTCACTTGGAACAGCCCGCGACGAAACCCAATATCTGTACAGCTTTACACTCGCCAACTTCGGTTCCGCTGGTGAAGGCCTCAGTCGGTCGAAGACCGTCTTTCACGATCCGACCCTGCCCCCTGCTTATTGAAGTCCCCGCCATCTCAGCCCAAATCCAGTCTAGAGCTGCTTGCTTTTTGCGATTTTCTGCGTCCCATAAATCAGTAACCTGGCAATGGTCCATTCCCGCGCCCGGCAAGGGCTTGGCTGAGATATCCTTGCTGGAGAGGACATTCATTTGTTGCGCTTACATTTGTTGGCCGGCTTGCTTGCTTTAAGCCTGGCCGTTGGTTGCAAGGCTCAGTCAGCCGGCTCCGTGTCACAGGATGCAGCGCTCAACCGGCGCATTGAAGTGATGGTACGTTCGCAGTTCGGCATTCCGCCCGAAGTCTCCATCGCTCTCGGCCAGCGTACGTCAAGCCAGATCTCCGGCTTTGATACGCTGCCCGTCACGTTGTCCCATGGTTCAACAAAAAAAGTTATCGATTTTCTCGTGTCCACCGACAACAAGAAACTTGCGCGGCTTGAGACTTTCGATCTCGCGAAAGATCCCGTATTCAACATCAACATCGCCGGGCGACCCATTCGTGGCAATCCGGATGCAAAAGTGACGGTGATCAACTTTGACGATCTCGAGTGCCCCTTCTGCGCGCGCATGCATACCTCTCTGTTCCCGGCCACCATGGATCGCTACAAGGACAAGGTGCGCTTTGTCTACAAGGATGACCCACTGACCGACATGCACCCCTGGGCAATGCATGCCGCAGTGGATGCCAACTGCATTGCCGCGCAGAGCAGCCCGACCTATTGGAATTTCGTCGATTATGTGCACTCGCACGGCCAGGAAGTGAATGGCCAGGACCGCAACTTAGCCAAGAGTTTTGCGGCATTGGATCGTATTGCCCGCGACGAGGCCTCGATTGGGAAGCTGGACAGCGCCAAGCTCGAAGCCTGCATCTCCAAGCAGGATGAAACACAGGTGCGCGCGTCAGCAAAAGAGGCAGAGTCACTGGGTATCGATGGAACGCCTGCTTTGTTTGTGGATGGCGAACGCATCAATGGCGCTGTTCCCGAGGAACAGGTGTGGCTGGTAATCGACCGGGCTCTGCGGGCCGACGGCATCGAACCGCCGCCCCCTGCACCTGCTTCGGCAGCTCAGCCCGCAGGCCAAGGGAAGTAAAGATGGGAATCTGCTTCTCCGCCAGGCTCTCAACTCGTCAGTTGACGTGCGAACCGATACCCCGCATCTGAGTCTTTCGTTTCGAAGCCTCGGTCTTGGGATTTATCCTGTAGTTCCGGGGCCGCCGCAATTCCGGGGTCTCCCTCGACAGGTCATGGTCGATGGGGTGGTAATTCGGAGTCCTCATTGACGGGTTGTGGTCGATGAGGCGGTGGGCAGGCTCCCGAGGAGATACAGGTTGCAAGTCCAAGCATCGTCGTTCAAGCGTGTTGCGTTCGCCACTGTTATTCCATGCGCATTTTTGCTGATTGCCCTGGCCGCGTGCAGGCACACGCTCTCGCCCGACGTGATGGCAACCGTCAACGGCAAGGATATTCTTCGCTCCGATCTCGACAAGGCCTATAACAACTACAAGTCAACGCAAGGGGATGCTCCGCAGGATCCCAGCCCGGAGCAGGCGAACATCGTGCGGCTCAACCTCCTTCGCCAGTTGATTGATGATGAGATTCTCGAACAGAGCGCCGCAAAGCTGAATCTCTCCGCTTCCGATGAGGATGTAAATGCCCAGCTGATTGAGCTCAAGGCGCCTTACACAGAAGAAGAGTTCGCCAAAAGGCTGAAGCAGCAAAATATGACGCTGGATGACTTGAAGCAGCAGATTCGCCGCAAGCTCACCGCGGACAAACTCATCAACAAGGAAATCGAATCCAAGATCAATATCACGGATTCCGATATCAACAGCTACTACGCGCAGCACAAGTCCGAATTCAATGTGATTGAGCCGCAGTACCACCTGGCTTGGATCGTCGTCACTACCGGTCCTTCGCAGCAGGCGGGGAATCTGCAGAACAACAAGGCGACGAGCGATGCCGATGCGCGCAAAAAGATCCAGACGATCCACAACCGTCTGGCTGCCGGCGAGGACTTCGGCTCGCTCGCGATGAACTACTCCGAAGATCCCAACACAAACTCAAGCGCCGGGGATATGGGCTTTATCCCCGAGTCTGCTTTGCAGCAGCGCGATCCTGCCACGTTTGCTGCAATCACCAAGCTGAAAATCGGACAGGTAACCGATGTGCTGCCGGTATATGGCGGCGCGGGGCCAACTCAACGGGCGGCCGGTTATGCGATCTACAAGTTGCTCGAACGCGAGCCGGCGGGACAACGCGAACTGAACAATCCAAGCGTCCAGCAGCATATTCGCCAGGGATTGCGCGAAAGCCACGCGCAGTTGCTGCAAATCGCCTACAAGGAAACACTGCGCGATGCTGCCAAGGTACGAAACTATTTTGCGGAAGAGATCCTGAAACAGGGCGCGAAATAGAACGACATGGCGGTTCGCTGCTAAGGCGCGACCCAACGCTCGATACGATCGACGCTATCCTCGCCTAAGTCCAGCGAGACCCAGATCGAGGGACTGTAAGTACTCCTCCACTTCACAAGAATGATCGGCCCTAATCAAGGGCGCTGCACGAACCAGGAGCGTCCGTGCCTAATCCAATTCCGTAGGAGCGGCGTCGAAGAGTTGTGCGCTTGATATACGCCGTCATGGAAGGGCGACGAGAAGTCAGTGTCCTCAATCTCGAAAGCAAGCGGCCTTCGCGTGGGGCGAAGGCCGCTTGAATGATGGAATGGTTTCGAAAACTTACTTCATGTTGCCGTTCGAATCCATGGTGATTCCGCCGGGTCCCTTATCTTTCTTCTCTTCGTTGGCCTTGCGGGTGCCCATAGCCTTGGAACTCCAGTCCTTGGCTGAGGCAACGTCGGCCTTCACCGTCGCGGGATTGTCGAAATCCGTGTCGGCTTTGCGGCGATAGGTGAGGTTCATGTACGACATCGCATCGTCGTAATTGGCGCGATTCGCAAGAGCCTGGTTCAGATATTGCAGTCCCTCGGTAACTAGAGGAGTATTCTCGTCCTTGATTTGCTGCAGAACCTTCTTGGGCGCTTTCGAGTTGCCTTCGCCGTCATCATTCATGTTGACGCTTGCCAGCGCCTTCAGCGTGTTCTCGTGGGCCAATGTCCAATCGATCACGCCGATGGTGTAGGCGGCTTCAGGATCCTTCGGGTCGGCTGCCAGAACTCTTTTCTGATAGTCCTTCGCCTGATCGAAATTCTTGATACTGAAATAAATAGAGGCAATATTCTTGAGGCTGTTGACGTCGTTGGGTTCCTTGGCCAGAACCTCCTGGAAAATGCTGATCGCCTGTTGCGCGTTCTTAAGGTTGTCGGGACTTGTGAGGCCGGGGACAACGTTCTGCGCGAGCGCTGTCGCCAGGTAGCTCTTTGCCATCGGCAGGCTCGGATCCAGTTCTGTGGCTTTCTGGAAGTGTCCGATCGCCTCTTCATAGTGGGCAGACTTGTATGCATCCACTCCCTTGTTCAATTGATCACGGGCTTGCAGGCGGTTGCACCCGCCCATGGAAAGCACCATGCCGGCTAAAGCGACCGTGAGCGCCGTAATTCGTGCGGGTCCATTCATGTTCTTATTCTTCTCCTTCAGGTCGTGCGCTGCGATCTCGCACTTTCTCAATCATGCATCTGGAACCGGGCGGGAGAATCCGAAACCAGAATGGCCAAATTGTACTCCTGCTGCCTCAAAACAAACTGTGTTCTTTGACTGGCAATAATTTTAGCGCCCGGCCAGAACTTCGGGGGTCATTAAACCGATCTGGTCGACTCCGGCTGCGTGACCAATGTCGATGATCTGGGCGATCTCCTTGAAGCTCAACCGGTCGTCGCCTTTGATGAACAAAGTTCGTTGCGCGCGGTTGGCATAGATTGCTGCAAGTCGTGACTGTAACTCCCCCTGCGCGACCGGCTGCTGGTTGATGCGGAGATCTATTTTGTTGCCGGCTCCCTCGAGCACTTCGAGGACAACTGCATCCTCGCCAGGAGCGTTCTTGTGTGAAGATTGCGGAGCGACAGCGGCCTCTCCCCTCGGAATGGCGGGAACAATGACCATGAAGATGATCAGAAGCACCAGAAGCACATCGATCATCGGCGTAACGTTGATCTCAGAAGCCAATCCCCTGATGTCGCCGTTCGTCGCGGTCATCGCAGTAAATCCCCTTTCTTCCCATTCGGGGAGAGATTGAAGCAGCGTGCGCTGTTATTGTCCGGCCATGATCTTCGGCGTCATCAGACCGATGTGATCCACGTTCGCGGAGTGAGCAATGTCAATCACTTCGGCAATATACGCGAAGTTCAAATCGTCGTCGCCCCTCACGAACATGACGCGCTCTGCGCGATTTGCGTAGATCTCCGTCAGCCGCGCAAGCAAGTCGGTCTTGGCAACATCCGTTTCGTTGATCTTGTAGGTCGGCGCCGCACCCGGGCGATAGTTCACCTGCACCACGATGGTGCGGTCATTCTGTTGCTGCTGTTGCGGACTCTTTGGAGGCTGCGGTACAAGGGCATCAAGACCCTTCGGCGTGACCGGCACGATCACCATGAAGATGATCAACAATACCAACAGGATGTCGATCATCGGGGTGACGTTGATGTCGCCCATTGCGCCACCGCTGCTCCCACTTGTCATTGCCATGGCTTAAAACTCCTCGTTTGCATCAATCGGTTAATGTAACGCGTTCCAGGCCAATGATTACTGACCGCCCAGACCTTCGGCGCCTTCACGCTTGTTTGTCAGCAAGCCGACTTCGTCGACACCCGCGGTACGCACGGCGTCAATGGCGTCTTCAACTGCGCGAAATTGAGCGCGCGCGTCTGCGCGAATAAAGATCTCTTTGCCCGGCGTATCAGCCAGCTTCTCGCGAACCAGACCTCCCAGCTCAGAGGTAGCGACCTTGTTCTGGCCGAGAAACACACCGCCATCGCGGGTGATGGCCACAACAATGGCGTCTTCCTTGTCGGCGTCGGGCATCGGGGTGGGATTTTCCACCTTGGCCATATCGACGGCGACCTTGTTCTGGAGCATGGGTGTGATGACCATGAAGATGATCAGCAATACCAGCATCACGTCCACCATCGGTGTGACATTGATGTTGGAGTTGACTTTACTGCCTTCGTTACGAACTGCAATTCCCATGTTTGGGCTCCGTGCCTGATGAATTCATATGCCGGATGCCATCCGGCCTTCCTTCAAAGCGATTGCCGTGCCTGATTAGAAACCCGGGCAGGATGGCGTTTCCGCTTCTCCTGCCCAGTGAGTGTCTCTCGCTCGGGCCTGCATTCAGATCGCTTAGCGCTCTGCTCTGCTTGATGAAGTAGTCGATGAGTTCGCTCGAGGAGTTATCCATCTCGACGTCGAACGCTTCGACTCGGCCTGTGAAGTAGTTGAACGCCATAACGGCGGGAATGGCCACGAGCAAACCGAATGCCGTGGTTACCAGGGCTTCAGAAATACCACCGGCGACCGCGCCGATACCCGAAGTCTTCTGCGTGGCGATCTGTTGGAAGGCGTTCAGAATACCGACGACCGTTCCGAACAGTCCGACGAATGGAGCGGTTGAGCCGATGGTGGCCAATACAGCTGAGGCCTCTTTTCAGCTTGGCGTGAACGATTGCCTCGGCGCGCTCCAATGCGCGGCCGGAGCTCTCGATCGTTGCCTCGCTGGCAACGCCGCCAGAGGCGCGGAACTCCTGCAGGCCCGCCGTAACAACCTCGGCGAGGTGCGACTTCTTGTTGCGATCGGCGATCTTGATCGCCTCTTCAAGCTTGCTGTCCTTGAGTGCGCCGGCAACCTTGGGCGCGAATTCGCGCGACTGTTTGCGGGCGGCTGAGAAGTACAGGTAGCGGTCGATCATCACGGCCAGCGACCAGATCGACTCGATGAAGAGAAGGATGGCAACGCCGCGGGCCAACCACCCCATGTGCTGCCACAGCCCTAGAGGGCTAAAGCTGACCGTCTGCTCTTCCTGAAAAAATGCCAGGCTATTGACCGTATGCGAAGCGAAATGTGCGAGCTGAGCGAGAATCACTTGAATCGTTCCTCCTAAGGAGTTTGTGAGCTGAGACTATCCGCTGTTGCGGATCGATTTATACAAAACCTGGGAAGCCGACTCCTGATCAGCTTCATTCTTACCGGTATTCACTTTCAATCTCAAAAAAGCCGCTGCTGGAGATCGAGCTTGGTGCGCGCCGGACGGAGTGTTGTTGCCTCGGGATGCATTCATCCCCGGTTTTGCGATTTGGAATGCGGCTCTATCAGGATTCGCATTCGGGTCAAAAACAAGGCTCTTTCTCCTGCGAGAAAGAGCCGAAGATTAAATCTAGCCACCCAGCGTAAAGATCACGTTGACCGTGGTCTCTACTTCGACGGGCTCGTTATTGAGCAGGTAGGGCCGGTAACGCCAGCTCTTCACCGCTTCGAGCGCCGCCAGACTGCAACATGGCTGGGCCACTGACAACGTGAAGGTCCTCGATCGTCCCCTGTCTTCGAGATCTTCGCCTGAATCACGACCGTGCCGGAAACACGTGCGGCCTTGGCGATTGGCGGATACACAGGCGTGGTCTTCTGGATCAGCATGCCTTGCGCAACGCCCGCGGAAATATTGATCTTCTTCGGCGGAGCGGCCTGCACCTTCGGTGCAGAGCCTGTTCCGAACACGCTGCCCATCACGCCGCCGGCGCTGCCACCACCCAGGTCAGACCCGGCCACGCCAAAGGAACTTGGCGGCGCTTCCTTCTCGGCGACTTGCTTGATGTCTTTGGGAATCTTGGTGGGGGCGACCAGCTGGTTGTTCATCATCTCGGACTGAACGTGCACCACTTTTATGACTTCAGCCGGTGGCGGCGGTGGTGGCGGCGGTGGTGGCGGCGGCGGGGCTACCAGCAGGGTCTGCATCATCGCCTTGGGCAACGCTTCTGGGTAAATGAGCGGATAGAGGATCATCGCAACCAGAATTGCGCCGTTGGTGATAAAGGTGACCATCATCCAGCGACCGCTCTTGCTCTTGATCTTTCCGCCTGATTCAAATGTGGAATCTTCAAACATGGCCAGCCTCGAATCGGGGTATCGGTTACCTCTATTTAGACACCGCGGGAATTCTAAATGTTCCCGCGCTCTAAAACGCTCACAAAAAGCGTGCTCCACCTATATCAGAACTACCTACCACATGCAAAGGTTGCCGCAAAAGAAGTGCAGATGCGCTTTAAACCTTGGAGCGCCTTGCAGCCGGAAGAACTGCAGCCTTGCCGCTTCCCGCGCGGTACTGCTGCCAGGCAACCAGCATCGGCGCGGCGATAGCGATCGATGAATAAGTGCCGATCAGAATGCCAACCACAAGAGCAAACGAAAATCCCCTCAAAACGGGGCCGCCATAGACAAACAGAGACAGCACCGTCAGAAACGTCAGGCCCGAAGTCAAAACGGTCCGGCTCAGCGTCTGATTGATGCTCCGGTTGACCACGTCGGGAAGCGATTCTCGCCGGCTCAGGCGCAGATTCTCACGGATGCGGTCGAACACCACGATCGTGTCGTTCATGGAGTAGCCGACCAGCGTGAGAATTGCGGCAATGACGGTGAGGCTGATCTCCATTCCCTTGAATCCAAACGAGTCAAGCAACGCAAAGGCGCCAACCGTAATCAAGGTGTCGTGGAAACAAGCCACCACCGCGGCAATGCCGTAGATGAGCTGGAAACGGAACCAGAGATAAATCAGCATTCCCAAGAGGGAGTACAGAGTGGCAAGCGTCGCCTGTTTCTCAAGTTGCTTGCCGACCGTCGGGCCCACTACGGTGACATTGCGGATGTCGAAGGCGCTGTCGCCGAATTTCGCGCTGAGGGCGTTCTTGATCTGCTGCCGTCCGGTATCGAGAGACGACTCGACATGCTGCTCCGGAAGACTGATGAGAACTTCGTGATGACTGGGAAGGTCGTAGTTGACGATGCTCACGTCGCGAATGCCCGCCGCTCGCGGTGGCCTGGCGAATCTGTTCGATATCAGGCGCCTGCTTGAATTGGACTTCAACCTGGGTTCCACCGCGGAAATCGACGCCCAGCGGCACGGGGCTGCGCACCCCGCCCACAGGATGCGCCCAATGAACGGCCATCGAGATAATGCCCGAGACGCTGAAAATTAAAGAGAAGGCCAGGAAATACCACTTCTTCCCCAACCAATCGACGTTAACGCTACGAAAGAATTCCACTGGTTCTCTGCCTTCCTCGATTTTCCAGGACCCGCTGGCCCCGGCATGCAATGTTGACCGAATCCAGCCGGCCGTTTTCCGTGCCAGCTAGATCGAAACAACCTCTCCCGCTTTCAGGTTGTTGACGTGGGCATCAAAAATAACCCGCGATACATAGACCGCCGTGAACAGGTTGGCCGCAAGACCAAAGGTCAGGGTCACCGCGAATCCCTTCACCGGTCCGCTGCCAAACAGGAACAGGATTGCCGCCGAAACGATCGTCGTGACGTGCGTATCAAGAATCGTCGTCCATGCGTGCGCAAATCCCTGATCGACAGCTGCCGACGGAGCCTTGCCCGCACGCATCTCTTCACGAATGCGCTCAAAAATAAGCACGTTGGAGTCGACGCCCATACCGATGGTCAGAATCACACCGGCGATGCCCGGCAAGGTAAGTGTCGCGCCTCGAAAAGCCCATGAATCCGAGCAGGATCACAAGGTTCAGAAACAGCGCCAGGTCAGCATTGATGCCCGAGCCGTGGTAATAGATCAGCATGAAGACCATGACCAGCAGCACGCCTACTACTGCAGCCGTGACGCCCTGCTTGATCGAGTCCGCGCCCAGCGACGCGCCGACGGTGCGGTCTTCAAGATAGTTGATGCGAAGCCGGCAGAGCGCCGGTGCTCAGCATCTTGGAGAGAATCGTCACCTCATCCGTAGAGAAGCTGCCCCGGATTTCGCCGGAGTCGCGAATCGCGCTTTCAATGTTGGCAACTTCCTTCACGCGCCCACCGAGAACGACGGCCATGCTGTGGCCGACATTGGCGCTGGTGTAGTCCCAGAACTTGTCGCCAGCTTCGTTGGTGAGCGTGAAGTGAACCGTTCTCTGCCCGGTATTGGAATCGGTGCCAGGGTCGGCGGACCGGAAATCGGTTCCCGCAACGATTGCAAGGCGCTGCAGGACATAAACGCTGTCCGCATCCGAGCCGGTTGCCATCGAGCCGGAGCCATGGACCATTTCCTCATCGGAGGGAAGCGTTCCTCCTACGCTGGCCAGGGCTGCCTGCTCATCGGGATAGGGTCCGCCCACCACGGCGTGAATCTCGAGACGCGCCGTTGAGGTGATGATGCTCTTCACCCGGTCGATATCCGAGATACCCGGCAACTCCACAAGTATCTGGTTGTCGCCCAGTCCGTACTGCTGAATGATCGGCTCGCTTACGCCGAGCGAATCCACGCGATCGCGGATCACTTCGATTGTGTTCTGCACCGTCTTGTCGTCGAGAGCCTTCTCGACGTTCGGCTTCATCGTGACGGTCAGGCTGTTATCGCCCGACCCGCTGATGTCGTACTCGTTGGAGTACTTGCTGTCGATGAGGGACTGCACCGCGCTGAATTGAGTCGGGTTGATTCCTTCGATCTGGATCTTCTCAGGATGGGCGACGGGATCCGGCTTTGAAACCTGCGAAACCGTCAGCTTGGCCGTCTTGAGATCCTGTTCAATGCGAGCGACGGAATTGTCGGTCTCAGTGCCCACAGCCTCTTTCACCTGGACCTGCAGAATCAGGTGAACTCCGCCCTGAAGGTCAAGGCCGCGATGGATATGCTGGGTCAGCTGGCTCAGCAGCGGCTGGCCCGGCTCCAAACTTCGGCGGATCGAAGCCGAAGAATGCGCCGTACAGGAATACGACCAGCACTCCGATGATGATGACAATCTTCTGTTTGAGATTTTTCTTCATTGTTCCAATTCTCTAGTTTGAACCGTTGTCGATTTTACGACTTCCGCTTGCCTGATTCCCCGGGCGACGAAGGTATCGAAGACGCGGCACGCGCATCGCTGCAGCATCGTGCGCTCAAGATCCTGAATCTTCCTGCGTCGTGACGGAAGCGATCGCGCTCTTGGCCACTTCCATTTTGATATTGTCGGGAGCCACGCGAATGATGATCACGTCGTCCTTGATGGACATGATGATCCCGCGAATGCCGCCTGCGGTCGTCACCTTGTCTCCGGTCTTGATGCTGCCCAGCATCTGCTGCCACTGCTTCTGGCGCTTCTGCTGCGGCCGAATCATGACGAAATACATGAGAGGGATCAACAGCAACAGCGGAAGCATCGTGATGCCGCTCCCGGCTCCGGCGGGCGCAGCCGCCAACAATGCGAAACTCGTCGTCACACTCATCCTTTACTTGCCCCCGGCGTCTCAATAGGCCGCTCAGGGCGCAGGCACCTCCGCCTGGGCGGAAGCCTGCATAAGAGTTTTGTCTCCGGGAATCTGTCCTGGCCTCCAATGCTTCCGGCGCAGGCTGTGGAACATGAAATCGCTGATTTGACCGGCGTCAACACTCTAACGCATCGCCAGATTCAAACCAGTGACTCAGCTCACTTTCTGTTTCCTGTTCGACACGGTCTCCCCCGCAAAGCCAACAGGAAGGCACGCCTCGTCCAACAGCGCACACCCCAGCCTGACTTCAATAAAGAAGGCCTGTTTAAGATAAGAAATGCGCAGCCGCAACCATGTCAAGGATATCCCCCACAGGGGCACCGTGGCAGGCAGCCTGAATTCGCGACTGCTCGGTGTTCAAGCGTGGAAGTTCTTTATAAACAACTTATCGTTTGACTTCCTCCTCTTTATGTTTCAGGGCGACTTCTGAACTCAGCACGATGCGGCAAAGTGGCTCGCCAGCCTGCCGGAATCGATGCGGAAGAGGCGGCCATGCATCTCACAACCCTGCATTATTTGTTTCTGATTCCGGTAGGACTCGCGCTGGCCTTTTTGCTGTGGTTTCTATGGAGCGTGACGAAACAGCTGTCGCACCACGGGGATTCGACCGCAAAACAGCCAACCATCTCAATACGGGCTAGCGACCGGTACACGATCCGAGGTTTGCCGGCACGGACTGAAACGTTGGCTCGGCCGGTGAGGATTCTCAATCCAGAAAAGAGTTTTCGGGCGAGTCCGGCCAGGGAATACATTCCCCTGCCCATCGCGTCGAAGCTCGGAACGAGATCCCGCATCCCGAGTCTGAGATTCTGACTTTCTCAACTGGCTATGCCATAGGCCCTGGAGCAATCTTCTCCCGCCCCGTCGCGCCGACCGAAACTTCCGGGACAATGCTGGCTTCTACTCAATTGTCCAATAGCACAACTCAGGGTGAGCGCAGCTAAGACAAAATCGCTCCCCGCCCACTTCTTCAAATCGCCCGAAATTGATCCCCTCGCCGCAGCGCGCGCACAATAGCCGGTCGGCCTTTGTGCCGGGCAATTCAGCCGCGTCTACATTCACCCGCACGCGCTGCACCATGAAAAGCAGATCGTCGCCGAGTTCTCGGTAAGCCAGCATCTGCTGATGCTGCTTGTTTTCAATTTCCGGATGAAGATGCCTGGCAAGGTCGCGTGAATTCTCGTGCGCGACTACGCGAATCCCTTTTCCTGTCGATAGATCGACGAACGTGGCGGCCATCTTTCCCCAGTCGCGAAACTTGAGGGTGCGTTTGCCCAGGCGGCAGCCCGTCACGATACCGATTGCATCCGTGGCACATCGATCGATCTCTACATAAACGATCAGCCGTTTTCGGTCAGATCCCCGCGGGTCCTCTATCCCGAGGCCCTTGAGACCAACAAGCGCCATGCGCGTGCCTAGGATCTGGCCCGGGCACATATGCCCATGCGCAACCTCAGCCCTTTGCAGAAGTGTCTCGATCGCTTCCAGCATCTCTTCAGCTTGACTCAACCCGCGACTGCACGCAAGGCGCGAAGAACTCAAAACTGGCGGGTCTCTGGGGAGTGGCTTCTAACCCAACCATGCTCGATCGGGGGTCTCCGCTCGGTGGGGCGCCGGGGCAGGCGCAGGCTGATGGCGTGAGACGTCCCAATTCCAGAGGCCTTTCGCCGCTGTAAGCGCGATAGCGTCTTAGCCACTGACATTGAGAACCATAGCGCCCTTAGTGTGCGCGCTGCTGATTCGGAGAGCGCTCGCTCTCTCCTCTGACTCGGAGTTCGGCCTCGACTTCGGCGATGCGGCCGCGAAGTCGGCTTTTGATTTCCGCGACGGTCTCGGTCTCACCGAGGTGACCGGTTTCATCAAAGTGCTGCAGGTAGGTGCGCAGTTCGTCGAGGAGTTCGCGGGGAAGGCGGAGACCCATAGAGAAACGATTTTGCCACAGAACAGGTGCAGCGGCGAAGAAATCTCCTGGGGTTAATCCTTGCCCATCAATCCGTTGTGTTCGATGCCAGACATTCGAATTCCCTTCGTCTTCTCTGGGGTCTATCGCGGTCAAATGTGTTTAGTTTTCCCATTCCGCAGGAGCATCAAGGGATAAGCAAATGAACGCGGGATGGTTACTTGCCGGCTCCGGTTCCCTTGCTCCCGAGTTCACCGCTCCCCACATCGTCCTCGGAGTCTTCAATCAAAACTGCAGAGCCCGGCACGATCTCAAAGCTGACGGCATCCCTGCCCGCTGGATGGAATGTCGTCCGCAACGGTTCGCGCTGCCACTCCGCAACACCGCACGCCGGCTCCTTCAGGCTCGCGAGGTCGAGCGCCGACAACTTCTTTGCCAGCACTGGCTTTCGGGCCGACACTTGCGCCACTACAGCATATAGGCTTTTCCCGCTGGAGGTGATGCCACAATAGGCGCCGTAATCGCGGAACCAGGCGACCTGGCTAATGCCCGGATCGTAATCCGGCAACTTGAGCGCGGCGATGTGGCCGGTGACGCGATCGACCAGGAGCCACGGACCACGCTGCCACACCCAATGCTTCTCAGGATTGCCGACCTTCTCTCCAGGGAGTTCGTCGTTGATGCGGAGGACGCGACGCACCACAAAGCTGCGATCGGTGATATCGTGCGCTTCACCCGATGTCCATTCCTTCACCAGGCCGTCGACGACGAGAGGACGGATTTTCAAGGAGACTTCGTCCGGCGCGGCTCCCGATGGATCGCCGGTTTTCGAATAAGGCACGCGTTTGACGGCACCAAGTCCCACGACATGAACCTTGCGCGGTGCAGCATCGATCAGTTGCGAAGAAACTGCCAGAAACGCAAAAACTACAATCAATCCAGCGATCGTCTTACTCACTTGCATCCTGATTTCCGGTTCCTAAATTTGCCCGGCCTCCACCGCGCGCGCGACGCGAAACGCAGTTCCCTCCTGGAGATGAGCCGCTAGCACCTGCATTCCTACCGGCAATCCTGCCCTGGTCGCACCACAGGGAACGTTGACGCCGCAGATGCCCGCGAGACTCGCTGTCACGGTGTAGATATCCGCCAGATACATGGCGAGCGGATCGTTTGCCTTCTCGCCGATCTTGAACGCCGGGGTCGGTGCGGTCGGCGTCACAATCGCGTCCACATCGGCGAACGCTTGGAGGAATTCTTCGGCCAGAAGCCTGCGCACCTGCTGTGCCTTGAGGTAGTAGGCATCGTAATAACCCGCTGAGAGCGCATAGGTGCCGAGCATGATGCGGCGCTTGACCTCTGCGCCAAAGCCCTCGTCGCGCGAATGGCTGTACATATCAGACAGCGTCGTCGCCGAAGGCGAGCGATAGCCGTAGCGCACGCCGTCGAACCGCGCAAGGTTGGCACTCGCTTCCGCAGTGGCAACGACATAGTAGGTCGGAATCGCGTAGCGTGTGTGCGGAAGCGAGATCGGTTTGATGGTGCAGCCTGCAGCCTTCAGGACCTCGATGCCTCTCTCAATGAGCTCGCGGACTTCGGTGTCGAGCCCTTCCCCGAAGTATTCGGCAGGCACACCGATTCGCAATCCTTCTGCTCCCCTGTCACTCTCGCCCACATAATCGGCAACGGGCGCCGGTGAACTGGTAGCATCGCAGGGATCGTGTCCCGCGATCACGCCGAGCAACGTTGCTGCGTCGCGCACGTTCCCCGCGAAGGGGCCGATGCGGTCGAGGGACGAGGCAAACGCGATAAGCCCATAGCGGGACACGCGTCCGTAAGTCGGCAGCACGCCTACAACGCCACAGAAACTAGCAGGTTGACGGATGGAGCCACCTGTATCGGTGCCCAGGCTCGCGACCGCCATGTTGGCCGCGACGGCCGCAGCAGAGCCACCACTTGAACCACCTGGAACGCGCTCGGGATCAACCGGGTTGCGCACCGGTCCGTAGGCGGAGTTTTCGTTAGAGGAACCCATTGCGAATTCATCGCAATTGAGTTTCCCCAGAAGGACTGCGCCAGCGGCCTCAAGCCTTGCCACAGTAGTTGCGTCGTAGGGCGGATGGTAGCCCTTCAAAATCCTGGAACCCGCTGTCGATGGTGCACCGCGCATCACGAGAACATCCTTGATGCCGACCGGGATGCCGGCGAGCGGACCGAGTGGATCGCCCTTCGCCGCAATCGCATCCACTTTAGCGGCCTGCTCGAGCGCCCGCTCTTTGGTCAGGCTGAGAAAAATGTTAAGGCGCGGATTCAGATGCTCGATATGCGTGTAGAAGCTGTTGGCAAGATCCGCGGCCTTCACACGCCCGGATGCAATGCCCTCGCGTAAGTCGGAAAGTGTCTTCGGCCTTTCCACGTAGGTCTCAGTCGTCATGGTTTCGCCTGGCAACGATGCGTTCCCCTTTGATCACTACCTGTCGATCACCTTTGGCACTTTAAAGAAAGCCTTGTCGGTGTCTGGAGCTTCGGCCATCACCTCGGCACGATCGAGCGACGGCAGCACGGCATCCGCGCGCAGTGAACTCGCGCCACCGGCGCCCTCCAATTCATTGACCTGCGCGAGAGGAATGACAGTACGTGTATCCAACTCGCTCAATTGCGCGACGTGGTCAAGAATCGCGTTTAAATCGTGAAGCATGCTTCGTGACTCTTCAGGAGTCAGTTCAAGGTGGGCCAGTTCGGCCACACGTTTCACATCCTCGACGCTCACTCTGGCGGTCATTGTCAATCCATCCTTGAAACAGCGGTCGCATCCCCGCGCTATATATGCCTGTTGGCCCACGCCGTCCCGCGTGCTGCCTGAAACTCAAGTATAGCGGCTCCTTTCTTCCGTCTTCATTCAGGCCTACCGATGCAAATGCGATCGTTCCAAGCGCAGCTAGTCCACCGTCAGGTTGAGTGTGACGTTGTGGGACAATCCGTTTGCGGTGGCCGTGACGACAACGGAATATGTTCCGGTCGGGGTCGAGCCATTCGTCGGATTCGACGGCGGCGCCCCGCTCCCGCCCCCGCCCGCTCCGGCGCAACTTGCCAGTCCGAAGGAACTCAAGATGAGAATCGCGAAGAGAAACATGGCTCGCTGCCGACGGCGGATCGCGACAGGCATCAGGATAAGGCCAAATCCGACGAACAAGCTGCCAAGCGCGAATGGTCTTGGTGTGGCGCTGGTTTTCAGCGCAGACGTCGATGAAATGCCGGTTGCAATCTTTACCGTAACGCTCCCCGTTGCGTTGCCATTCACTGTTTCGTTCGGCGGATTGAAAATGCAGGAAGAATTCGCTGGTAGTGAGCTGCAACCGAAGGTGAAGCTCCCACTCGATCCGCCTATCGTGGCAAGGTTGAGAATGAAGCTCGCAGACTGGCCACTCGAAACGGTCTGGCTCGATTGCCCAGTTGGCGATACCGAGAAATCGAATCCAACACCTGAAAGTGGCAATTGCACGCTGGTCGCAAGCGAAGGACTCGCAACCGTGAGGTTGCCTGTCTGCTGACCGGCAGTTGTCGGGGTAAACATAACCTGCGCAATACAACTGGCTCCCGGGGCAAGCGAGACTGTGCAGGTCGTTGATCCAAGTTGAAAGCCGTTCGAAATCGAAATCGCGAATGCAGAAAGTACTTCGGCGCCATTGTTCGTAAGAGTGACGGTTTGTGCCGCAGTGGAGTTGCCAACGCCGATTGTCGGAAACGTAAGTGTCGCCGGTTTCAATTGGACTGAACCAGCCGCGCCGCCAGTTCCAGAGAGGGCCGCGAACGCGGCAGTGGCGAACGTCGAGGAGCTCACGTTGAGCGTGCCAGCGACAACGCCATTGGCGGTGGGCGTGAACACGATTTCGGACGTGCAACTGGCGTCAGCGACAAGGATAGATGGGCATGTGTTTTGTACGAGGCTGAAGGGCGGTAAAACGGAAAGTGCGATGCCAGTTGCGGCAACGCCGCTCGAATTGGTGATGGTCACTGTCTGCGGGGCGCCGGGCTGGCCGAGCGTCGGTTGTGTGAATGCAAGTAGCTGCGGGTTGACGGTGATGCCTGAGGCGGGCTGGCCTATTCCACTGAGAGGTACCTGGACCGGATTTACGCCGTTTGTGGACGATGTTACCGTCAGCGTGGCTGTAAGCTGACCCGCCGCTAACGGGAATGAATTCACTTGAACCGTACATTGGGCGCCGCTGTTCAGGATTGCCCCGCAGGTGCTTGCTCCCCAGGTGAAGCTTGACGCAAAAGACCCGATGATCTGGAAGCCGATGCTGCTCATCGGCGCTCCGCCGATATTGGTAATCGTCAGCGTCAGGGGCGGCCCCGCCTGCCCGATCGACTGCCCCGGAAACACGAGTTGAGTTGGATTGACTCCAATCGCGGGGGCCAGAAGCCCCGTACCGGAGAGCGCGAT
>CAWCVS010000014.1:0-120359 GCA_963799035.1 uncultured Acidobacteriaceae bacterium
GGTATCTGCTTCATCGTGCCGGCTTACTTGGTTTACCTGCGCACTGGATTGGTGATTATCAGTTTGGTGGTTGGGTTGGTGATCGGCGGGGCGCCTGTGTTCTGGGTATACCAGAAGCGAAAGATGCGACTGGGCAAGTTTGAGCAGGGGCTGCCCGAAGCGATCGATCTGATCGTTAGTGCACTCCGCGTCGGCCACAGTCTCAATGCAGCCATGGGCCTGGTGTCGCGTGAGTGCGCGGAGCCCGTAAGCGGGGAATTCAGGCTGACTTTTGACGAGATGAACTACGGTCTGGAATTGAAGTCGGCGCTGGACAACCTGGTTACACGTGTTCCCATGCAGGACGTAAAGATTGTTGCTACGGCGGTTCTGATCCAGCGCGAAAGCGGCGGTAACCTTGCCGAAGTTCTGGAAAAGACTGCACAGGTGATTCGCGAGAGATTCCGCTTGAAGCGCCAGGTTTCGACGCATACGGCGCAGGGCCGTTTGACGGGAATGATTCTGACATTGCTTCCGGTGGTTCTAGGCTTCCTGCTTTATCTCGTCAATCCCGAATTGATGAGTAATCTGTGGAAGAAGGAACTCGGAGTCAAACTTCTCTATGCTGGCTGGCTCGATGATTGTCGTCGGCGGCTTGATCATTCGCAAGATCGTGAACATGGACGTCTAGCGAGGAAACATGACATTTGCAGTCGTTTCATTCATCATTGCGTTTCTTCTTATCGCCAGCGGCGGCCTGCTGATCTTCTATCGCGACACGATCCAGGAACGCATCTCGTCGGCGCTCTATCCGCGCGCCAATAAGAAGACGATGACCACCACGCTGGAAGAGACGCGTCACGTAATTGGCGGCGTGGTTGAACATTTTGAAAAGATTCTTCCCCGCAGCCAGGCTGAGATATCGGTTGTGCAGCAACGTCTGGTCCGCGCGGGATTGCGTTCTGACACCGCCGTGAAGACGTTTTATGGCGCGAAAGTGATGACGCCGCTCTTCCTGATCCTGCTGTCCTGGGTCACCGGTTTGATGCACTTCAGCCCGTTCTTCATTTTGACCCTGGCCGCCGGAATCGGCTTCCTCGTGCCTGATTTCTGGCTGGGGCGCAAGATCGCAAATCGGCAGGCGGAAATCAGAAAGGGTTTGCCGGACGTACTGGATCTGCTGGTGATCTGCGTGGAAGCCGGACTCAGCCTGGACCAGGCGACGGCGCGTACGTCAGCCGAATTGACCAAAGCGCAGCCGGCGCTGAGCGATGAGCTTGGAATCGTTGCGCTCGAACAGCGCGCGGGACGTGCACGATCCGACTCGTGGAAACACATGGCGGAACGCACGGATGTTGATGTGATCCGTAACCTGGTTTCGATGCTGGTGCAGGCCGAACAGTTTGGAACCAGCATCGGCAAGACGCTCCGCGTCCACTCCGATACACTGCGCACAAAACGGATTCAGGAGATTGAGGAAAAGGCGGCAAAGCTTTCGGTAAAACTGCTGTTTCCGCTGGTTTTGTTCATTTTTCCGTCCCTGTTTGTGGTCGTGCTGGGTCCCGCAATTCTGGTCATGATTGATTCGTTCAAAGAGTTTTTTGGTCACTAGTTCTTAAACCATTTCATGAAGGGAGAGAATCGATATGGACACAACCACGATTATCCGGGTTGTAGCCGGGGTCGCTTTTTGTTATCGTGCTGGTCATTCTGATTCAGCGTCGCCGCACACGGGTTAAGTAACCTCGTCTGCTTCGAGGGTGCCGGAAGGAGAGACGGGAGATTATCCTCCGTGTTTCGGCCCGGTGCCCTTGCCTCGCATCACGTCGTTTTGTTGCGGCGATGCCGGGGCTATCTCAATCTGCGTCGGTGAATTCTGGTGGTAGGCTTCAACAGGCTTTTCCTCTTCGTGCGATCGAATGCTGTTAGTCGATTGAGCGGATCTCATTCGGGGTAACACTGACGCAGCCGATTCTACTGCGTCTCCTGGCAAAATTTGGAGTTCGGAGCGAAGTGGGTCCTCATTCGTGCCGACCTTCATCCGGGCAGCTTTCTGAAGAGGCGCAGATCATGGAAACCCGCAAGTATTGTGTGTACAACCAAACGCGCGAGAGCTTTCTAAGCTTGGGCGTGAGCGTTGCAGATACCGCGGCCAAGCAGCTGAAGGTTCTGATGGACAGCCTCTCCATCCAAGCCAACGCGGGTTTGTGGCTGACGCCTTTCCGCGGGGTTCCGGCTACCAAGGGCCTCACACCGGTCGATCTGATTTACCTTGACGAAGACAACCGGGTTATTCAGGCGATCGAATCCTTTCCGAACCATGCGATCGAGCCCACGCGGGACCAGCCTGCAAGCGCCCTGGTGCTTGCAGGACATACTATTTTTTCCACGCAGACGCAGCCCGGCGATGTGCTCGTTATCTGCGCGCCAGGTGAAATGGAAGAGCGTCTGGCTCACTCCTCAAATGGAGCTGGCTTGAATGCAGTTGCGTCAGGATCCACAGCGACGAGATCTTCGATCGCGACCGTAGAGGAACCGTCTTCAGACCTGAACGACGCAGCTGAACTGCAAAGCGCCCAGCAGCGTCTCGCGCAGAAGGACAGCACCGACGCCGACACCCTCCAGAAAGCTTCGTGGTTCATCCGTTTTCTTCGCTGGCTTTCAACAGATCGGCGGGGTTCCAAACGCCATCCATTGCCCGGACTGGTTGCCTACTACTGGACGGGCGGCGCTCCACAGGCCTTTCATATCTCCGATATCAGCACCAACGGTTTATATCTTCTGACCGACGAACGTTGGTTTCCAGGAACAATGATCCTGATGACGCTGCAGCGGACGAATACCGACGGCGATGATCCGGACGATTTCATCTCGGTTCTGACCAAGGTGATCCGCTGGGGCACAGACGGCGTTGGGCTATCGTTTGTTCCATCCAATACTGTCGATCTCAATAGCGGAGAGCCCCTGCCAGAAACCGGAGTGGGCAGGAAAGCGCTGCACCGCTTTATTCAGCGCGTACAGGAACCATCCTGAGTTCACTTCCTGGAGCATTTCCCTCAAGAGTGTATCGATACCTGGCGTCACCGTGGGAACATCGGCATCGCTCAGCCCCGGCAACACCAATCGGTACAGCGCAGCACCTTCGGGTTGTGGCGTCCCTCAAGTACAGAACTCGCGTCTATGTGGGAGATTTCGCATACACTACATTGAAAAACAATTGCTTTCGTAAGCTTGGCAATCAGGTTCGTTTCTCGATCCTGATTCCTTCAGTTGTTACTTATCACGGCATAACTTTGATCGTTGCCAGTGAGGTGGTTTGAGCTGTGATCCGTGTTGAAACTGACCCTGTCATCGCGACGAAGAATGCAGAAGTATCGTTTTTGCTTTTTGTCATCGGCGCGTTGGTCGGTCTTGCCAACATCCCTGGTCTCATCATGTCCAAGAATGGAACCGAGATGGTCGCACTGGCCTCGAACCTGGTCCATAACGGCTTCTACGGCAACCCCTCGCCGGGCTTTAGTACAGGGCCATCTGCCGCCAACCCGCCCTTATATCCGTTCATTTTGGCTTTACTGATGCTTTGCTTAAGAAACCCGGATGCGTTCAGGCTCGCAGAAGTCGTGGGATGCATCCTAACGAATGCCCTGACAGCGGCGTGGCTACCGCGTGTCTCCTGGTTGTTCTATTCTGACATTCGGCCTGGGATCGCAGCTTCCATTTTGTGGTTACTCTCGCTTGAATTGATGCCTGGCTGGGACGTGAGTTACACGACAGCTTTACTCCTTTTTTTCTTTCTGTTCACCGCCGCAACAGTGCGAAACAATCGGCCTTTAGGGAACGCAATCGTCACCGGAGTATTGGGAGGCGCACTTTTCTTATTCAATCCCGCATCTACGATCGTGTTCGTGGGGTGGATCGCTTATTTGTGCATCTGGGATGAGGCACCAGTGAGGCAACGGGCCATATATTGCGGCACGGCGCTAGCGATCTCAGGGCTCATCGCGTTTGGCTGGATGCTTCGAAACGATCTTGTTCTGGGAAGCTTCGTATCGAGGACGAATTTCGGCGAGACCTTCTATACCTCCAACAACGATTGTGCTCAACCCAATCTTATTGATGACGTTTATAACGGCTGTTATAGCGAATACCACCCAACGGGAAGCCTGAAAGAAGCCAAGATCCTGCTCAGTATGGGTGAAGTCAAATACGACCGCATGCGCACAGACGACACCATGGCTTGGATTCGATCCCACCCAGCCCGCTTTGCGCAGCTAACCGCGGCCCGCGTCTTTTATTTCTGGCTTCCCTCGCTCCGCTTAACCAGATTCAAGGGAGCTGTAATTTGGATTGCCACAATTCTTTCGCTCCCGGGCATTGCGCTCATGGCTCACCGAAGGCTGCGAGTTACTAGCTTTGTGGTCGCGATTCTGGTTGTGTACCCACTGATGTACTACCTGGTGATGACATCTCTCAGGTATCGCTATCCCATTCTCTGGTTGACGTTGCTTCCTGCGGGATACTTCATCCAGTGGCTTGGAACTAATCTTTCGCCGACGATGAAGAGATTGGCCGGGATTCGGAAATGGAAGCAACTCAACGCCACCTAAGAGTTCCGCATAGACCGCTCGGTCCGCGTTCAGAATGCAGGCAAGCATCGCTCACCCGCCTCGCCGCATGCAGGGAAACAAGGAGAAAGCGCCTGAGACATCTCGAGTCGTGTCGGCATTCGATGGAACGCGAGCGTTTGGCTACTGATTGATTTGCGGAATGATTAAAAGCACTTCGAGTTTTGCAACCTGGCCGTCATTGGTGCCGGCGCGGAACTGCCACTGCTGAAGTGCGCCGAGAACGAGTTGCTCACGCGCATAGCCGAGGTCTGTCGGAAACACTACGGAGAGCTTTTCAAAGTGGCCGGCCTCATCCACGAATCCGTGAACCATCACGGCATCCGAATCGGCATCGTCAGGATTCAGGTTTGGGCGGACAATGTAGAACGGCCACGGGGCAGAAAGATGAGCGCTTCCGGCACTGGCGGAGTCAGCGGCACGCGGAAGCGAATACTGAAGAATCCAGCTCTTCTCCAGCCCCACGTGCAAGTAGACCGAGTAGGCCAGCCGGCCTTTCCAGACATCCTGGGTTTCGGGATATTGCTCATCCAGCGACGAACCCACGACAACAACGCCGTATTGTCCGTTCTTCGGCACGTTGATGCGGGTGACAGCACCATTGTCGCTGCCTCCTGCGCCGAGGCCAGTCCGACGATCCCGAGCCTGAGCCGGGATTGTGGCCTGTGCCCTTACCGCCGCCATCGCCTGCCTGTGAGCCGCTTCCTGAAGTGCCAGTCCCAGCGCCTTTTTGCGAGCCGCCGGTTCCAGGTCCGGCAGCTTTGCCGCCATTTGCACTTTGTCCTTTTCCTGAACCCTTTGCCGCGCCTGTGCTGCCCGCGTCTCCCGAGCCATTTTGCAGGGCATTCGGTGTCTTACCGGTGCCGAGTCCACCCTGGTCGGAACCTTCGGCGGATTGGTTTGCGCCAGGCATGGTGACCGTGCCCTGGTTCATATGAAGGTCGGAAGCCGAGAGAATCGCAGCCGGCGTGGGATCGATTGAGGACACGGAGCCGGTCTCCGGAACTCGCTGCACCTCCAGCTCACGTTTCAAAACGACAGGAGACGAATTCGCCGGCATCGGCATCGGGAGCTTCGACTGAAAGCTCGTGGACGATACGTTCAGGTCGGCAATCTGGACTTCCTTGTTGGGGAAGTTCAGCTTTGGCTTGTCGAGCGTAACGGAGGGAGGCTGCGGCTTCGGAGGAGTAAGAACCTGGACTTTGGGCCGATGGCCGGACCAGAGCAACATCGCAGGAAGCGGGGTCTCCTTCGGCAGCATTTTGTTCGGGTCTACATCGGGATCGATCAGTGTTTGCGCGGCGAGTTTGCGTCGCATGAAACGAACTCGGCTCGACGCTGGCGCTGCAAGTTCTTCATGCGCGGACGATTCGGCGGCCGATGAAGAAGACTTCGCATACATGACTCCCACTTCCGCCGGATTTCGGAATCGGCGGATAGGGCATATCCAGATTGACGTGCTGCATCATGTAGACGTCCGGTGTATTGAGCCGGAATTGCGGAGCGAAGAGAAAGGCGGAAAGGATCAGGAAAATCGCCGAGCCGTGAAATACGACAGAGGCCACCAGCGCCGACGGGCTTCGGCGTGGTTCCGGCTGCAGCGTAAATAGGGTAATTGTTCGCGAAGACCTCATTCGCCGGGTGCTCCCTCTCCTGTCGTTAACCTGCTCGTACTTCCAGGGGGAACAGGTGCAGTTTCTGGTTGAGTGTTGCTCCTCGATTCACTCCTGTCTCAAGGAGCGATGGAGATACACCCGGGAATGGTCACAGCTGTAAGGCCGCGTGATCCGTGTCTGCAAGGCAAACGTATCTCCAAGTATGCGCGCTGAAGGTCAACTCGACAAGGTCATTTAGGTAATGCGAGACACTTTCGTCAGTTGGGAAAATCTCGTCGAGCATGGCGTCAAAAATGGAGCATCTTGCAAATCGTTTCTGAAACGCTTTGGTACCGTTGACAGCAATGGCAAGCCATGAGGAGATACGGTGACAAACCGAATCAACCGAGCACAGTAAGCCCAAGCCTCACGCTGTCATTTCGTTAAGTGGCTTTCTAGGTACTTCGGTTTGGAGGGACCAAATTCGATGCACTCGAAATGCCACATAATGCTATACTCTAGCGGCATTCACCCGTGCAGGCAGTTCACCATTTCGACCACTAACTCTGTGTGAAGAGGCCACTTCTCCCTGCGCCTGCGCGATAGGGGCAGAGGAGGCAGAAACCAAGGCACTTCACCTCGCGAAGACAGGATTCTGATGAACCGAAGACTGGTAACCATTCTCCTTGCTGCATTCGTAGTGGCAGCACTGTGCTCCGTGCTCGTCTACCGGTTGGTCGGCATGCGCATTGCTGCAGCTAAACCGCAACCGTCCACGCGCGTGGTTGCCGCCGCCAGAGACATCAAAATCGGCACGGTTTTGAGTGCTCCCGATCTGACCACAATTCAAATCATGGGCACGGTGCCGAAGAGCGCGATTCTCGACGCCAAGAACGCAATCGGCCGCGGAGTCACTTCGTCCATTTACACCGGCGAACCGATCCTGGATGATCGTCTCGCTCCGATGGGCTCCGGAGGCGGCTTGGCCGCAACCATCAAAGACGGCATGCGCGCAATCGCCGTTCGAGTCGACCAGGTTGTCGGCGTTGCCGGCTTCGTGCTTCCAGGAATGCGTGTCGATGTTTTGATCTCGGGCGTTCCTCCGAATGCGAGCACCGGAGGCAACAACAATACCCAGGTGAGGACCGTGCTGCAGAATATCGAAGTTCTTTCGGCCGGTACGGATATTCAGAAGGACGCCGAGGGCAAGCCCCAGCAAGTGCAGGTTGTGAATCTGCTGGTAACGCCCGAGCAGGCGCAGGTACTGGCACTAGCCAGCAACGAGACGCGCATTCAGCTGGTGCTGAGAAATCCGCTCGACACGAAGGTTGCGCCGGTGGAGGGAACGGCCATGACCAATCTGTTTGTGGATCAGAATGCGCCGGCAAGCAAGCCCAAATTGACAGGCCGCATCGCGCCCCGCAAGCCGAAAGAGGATACGTTTACGGTTACCGTCATCAACGGGGCCACCAAAACCGAAGATAAATTTGCAGCGCCCGGGGGGAAACAGTGAAAGCTAAAACTGGGATCGTTATCGCCAGTGTCAGCGCTTTGACACTTGTATTCTGTGCCGAAGCGGCCATGTTGGCCCAGGCACCCCCGCCGGGAGCCCAGCCGGCGGCAGCTAACAGTCAGGATTCGACAAACGACTTGTCCCTCGCGGTGGGTAAATCGGTTGTGCTTGATCTCGCTCGGCCTGTTACGCGCATCGTTGTGGGAATGGGTGACTTTGCCAATGCGCAGGCCGTAAGTCCGACGCAGATTCTTCTCAGTGGCAAAGCCCCTGGGGAGACCAGCCTGATCATTTGGGATCAAAGCGGCGGCAGGCAATTCTTCAATGTCACGGTCAGGCCAAGCACTTTCGCTTCAAATGACGTGCTGGATGGCATTCGCCGCGAACTGCGGGCGGAACTGCCGGGCCAGAACGTCAGGGTCTCGCAGGACAACGGAATGATTTTCCTGCGCGGCACGGTAACCAATCTGAATAGTTCCGAGCGTGCTGTGATGATTGCTTCGACTGCCGGTAAGGTTGTGAACCTGCTCAACGTGAATGTGCCGGCGGCAGAGCCGCAGATTCTTCTCAAGGTTCGCTTTGCGAGTATCGACCGTACCAAGGAGAAGCAGCTCGGCATCAACATCTTCAGTACCGGCTTTGGCAACACGATTGGCTCGATCTCGACCGGTCAATACACGCCGACGGTCCCGACAATCTGCAGGGGGCACCGCTGCAACTGTTGGTACCATCACGCCATTGAACTCTTTGCGTTCTATCCAGGCATCAATCTCGGTGCGACGATCCAGGCTTTGGAGCAAAAGCAGGTGGCTGAAGTTCTCGCCGAGCCGAATGTTCTCGCCAAGAATGGACACCAGGCCAGCTTCCTGGCCGGCGGTGAATACCCGTACCCGGTGGCTCAATCGGGCGCCTCAGGTGGCGGGTCGGCGCCGATCACAATTCAATACAAGCAGTATGGCGTTTTGCTCGCCTTCCTTCCGACGATCACGAATCGTGGCACGATCCGACTTCAGGTTGCTCCGGAAGTCAGCGCTCTTGACTATGGCAATGCGGTCAACATCGGCGGTGCCACCGTTCCCGCTCTCACGATTCGTCGCGTGAAGACGGAGGTCGAACTGGCCGATGGCCAGAGTTTCGTAATCGGTGGTTTGCTCGATAACCGCGAAAGCGACAATTTCCAGAAGATCCCATTTCTTGGCGACATTCCGATTCTGGGCAGATTCTTCCAATCGATGCAGCGGCTAAAAACCAACACGGAATTGATCGTCATTGTCACTCCCGAGATTGTGAACCCGATCGATGCCAGTACGCCGGTACCGGAGTTGAAGTATCCGGAAGGGTTCCTGCCTCCGAATTCGCCGATTCCGATGCACACACCGGACACAAAGGCTGCTGGAACCGCGCCTCCACCTCCGCCGGCGACGATTCCGGTGGAGAAGCTGGTCGAAAGCCAGAAGCCGGAGACACCACTGGTCGTTGATGGCGGAATGGGTGTTGGTGGCGGAGGCGGGGGAGGTTCAGCCTCAACCCAACCCGCACCTCAGTAACACCTGAGGAGATGATTCTCGCTCAACGAGAGAACGGGTCCGAACGTGAGCCCCAGCGCAGAACCATCGCTGGGGCTCACCTTCAATATCCCGGCATTTTCATTCGATCCAGGTTCGATGGATGCCGGCCTCGACGCCACTGCATTGCGGATTCCGCGTCGAAACCAAGATTCGATTCGCGTCACTCTCGCGGAGCCACGGAGCAGCTTATGAAACCGCCCGATCCGTCGTCTTATCGGTTAAGGCAGAGCCATCCGGAATCAGACAAAACTCGGAGTTGACGCCGAACGGCTGCACGTGGTCAATGTGACGCGGAAAACCACACTGGCGAGCAATGCTGAGGTCGCTAAAAGCGGAGGCAAAAGAACCAAAGGCCTTCTGGGGCGCGAAAGCCTTGCGCCTGGAGAGGGCATGTGGATTGTTCCGTGCGAGGCGATCCACACTTTCTTTATGCGATTCGCGATTGATCTTGTCTATCTCGATCGGAAAAATCGCATCAAGAAAGTCGCCAGTGGCGTGCGGCCGTGGCGTTTGTCAGCTTGTCTGTCTGCGCACTCCGTTCTCGAACTGCCCGTCGGGACAGTTCAGAATTCACAATCTCGTCCGCGGGGATCTCGTTGAGTTTTCCCCGGCACACGAATCTCGACCGATTCAGCCTTAGGACTTGCCTGAAGCGATTCTCGCAATTCCACGCCAGAGTTCGAAGCCACGCACTTGGCGGAAAATGCACTTCAACAGGGAAGACTCCGAATGCGATTTCAGAAAATATTGAGCTTTCTGCTCATCGCTTTTGCTGTCGGATTGCTCTTTCTTGCTGCTTTTATTGCATCCTCCGCATTGCGCGTGCAAGATCTCGCTCAGTATTGGGCGGGTGCGCACCTGATTCGCCAGAATCCGTATTCAGAAACGTTGGTTACGGATTTTGAAAGGTCGTTAGGGTATTCAATGAATTCGCCCGCAATGGTGATGCGGAACCCGCCTTCGGCGCTTGCGCTCGTCCTTCCACTGCGCTACATGAACTACAACATTGCGTTCGCTTTTTGGACGCTCCTGAGCGTTCTCATCGTTGCGGGCTGCGCTCGCGCTTCTGTCGTCCCTAAGTGGCAATTCAGAGTCTTCGTGGCTCCCGCGTTTTTATGCCTTTTGTACGGACCGACAGTGGCTCTGTTGTTGGTTGGTCAGATAGCCGTTCTGGTCCTTCTTGGCGTGACGTTGTTTTTGATCATGGTGGAACGGAAGCGCGATTGGCTGGCCGGCGCATTCCTGTCACTGACATTCGTAAAGCCTCACGTCGTTCTGCTCTTTCTTCATTGCAATTGCGCTTTGGACTATTCGAACAAGACGTTGGGCCGTATTCCTTTCGCTGCGGCTTTCGCTCGCCGCCACGAGCGGCGTCGCATTGCTCTTGAATCCGCATATTTTTGTCCAGTACATCGCATTCGCTCGCGAGTTCGCCGGAGAAACCACGCCGTACCCCAATATCGGCGGGTTACTTTACGTCATATCCGGATCCCGAGATTTGGCATTTTTGCCGCAGATCGCAGGGCTCGCATGGCTTGGCTTCTACTGGCAAAAGCATCGTTTCAGCTGGGACTGGAAGTCACACGGGATGGTGCGTTCTGCTTGTCTCTGTGGCTTGCAGCTATTACAGCTTTCCCTTTGATCAAATCGTCGTGTTGCCTGCCCTGATGGCGGCATATGCGAACGGCAATCGACGGATTTTTCTTGGCGGCATTCATCGCGACAAATCTCGGTTTTGCGTTCTACATCTCCAATCTCGCGGGAAGGTTCGGCTTTGGCTATATGTTCTTGTGGTGGACTGCAACGGCTGGCTGATCACTTATGTCGCCGCTATGAAGTTGCGGCTGAGCGAGACCGCGACGACTGCGACGAGCGTTTACGGCGCATGATCGAATCGCGCGCAACAATTCATCAATCAATTTGCCCACGATGTCGCTTCTGTTCAATGAGACGGAGAAGCCGAACATGACAAAAATGCGTCTTGGCGATTTTCGTGTTGTTCTCGCTGAGCAGCGCACTCTCGGTTTTCTGGGGTTTTGCTTTAGAGCGCGCCGCGCGAGGCATCATCGTCGATTTCAAGGTTGTGTTTACTCGGAACGCGATGCCTCCTACAGAATCACGACCCATACGACGAGCACGCAATTGATGACTGTCTACCTGGCGAGGGAGGAAAGCGCCCGTCGAGCCCTGCCGAACTGAATAAAGTCCGGCAAGTCGTCGCCCTGCTGGTGTACTTTCCAACCGCTTTTCTGTACGTTGCGCCATTTGCATTGCTGCCTTGGGGAGTAGCTCACGCTGATTTGGTCGGCACTTACCGTAGTCGTGTTCACTCTGGCCGCATTCCTAATGTGGACGCTTGCGCAAGATCGCGCACCAAATGCCGCCTTCTATCTGGCATGTTTTATTCTTGCCAACTCCGGGATACTCTATGCGGGCGGCAATCCGGCGGGACTTGCCGATTGGTCTTTGCCTGGTTGCGGCCTGGTGTTTCCTTGCAGGAGAAACATGTATACGTCGCGATGATCTGCTTCGCAGTGAGCCTTGCACTCAAACCCCACGACACGGGATTTGTGTGGCTCTACTTCCTTCTGGCAGGCGGCATGTTTCGAAAACGCGCGCTCCAGACACTCGGACTCACGATTGTTCTCGCCTTCCGGCGATTCTCTGGGTCTCCCACATTTCGCCGCACTGGATGCAGGAGTTGTCCGGCAACCTCTCCGCTACATCGGTCCCTGGAGGAATCACCGACCCAGGCCCGAATTCCATGAGTGGAAGCGGTGGCGGCATGATTATCGACCTCCAAACGGTGGTCAGCGTTTTTCGCAACGATCCTCGCCTCTACAATCCTATCACATACTTGATATGCGGATTGCTGTTGGTGATTTGGATCAGCGATCACCTTGAGGTCTCCGTTCGACGGCGTCGAAACACTATCTTGCGCTTGCTGCCATCGCGGCACTATCCATGCTGCCGGTTTATCATCGCCCACACGATGCAAAGCTGCTGCTCCTGACGCTTCCGGCCTGCGCGATGCTGTTAGCGGAAGGCAAGCTGACCGGCCGGATCGCGCTCCTACTCAATTCCGCCGCGATCGTGCTCACGTCAGATCTTCCTCTCGCACTGCTGGCAAAAGCCACCGATGGCTTCAGCCAGACCAACGAGGTGTTCGCGGCAAGATGCTGACCGTTCTTATTGATCGCCCGGTGCCTCTGGTTCTTCTCGCGCTCGGGGTCTTCTATTTGTCGGTGTATGTGCGCCGTTGCCGTGAAACAAACCCAATTAACCAAGCACAAAGTCAACCGAGTCTCACCGGGGTCGTGGAAGCCTAGCGATCGAATGGCTTAACTAGGCTCAAGGGATAACAATATTCTGCGCCCTGTGGTCTCTCGCTGGTAACGTGTATCCACTTCGGCTGGCAGACGACGATGGCTGACAACTTGATTTAAAGTAGAGTTCGATGCCCCTCTCCGCGACGCAGCAGGACCCGACAAGCGAGGTCGAGATTTCGGCCCCCCCGCCGTCTGCCAAAGCTGTGCACCTTGCTTTGGCCGGCTGCGGCATTGTCCTGCTCGCCTTTAATCTGATCGCTGCACCACGCGGAGCGTTGGGTTCTGGCATTCTCTTACTCGAAGCGACGGTCTTGCTGCTTCCGGCGCTACTGATCGCTCCGGCATTCTTTCATCAGCGCGGCGCCTGGGAGCGGCGGGAGGCCTCACTTGTGCTTCCATGGGCGCTCGTGATGGCAGCATTGGTGACACAGGCTGCGCCGACGGCGGTGTCCCATCCCTACCCCCTCCGAGACGACCTCTGGCGCACGGTCGACATGCACCTGGGGATCAATGTTCCCGCAATCATGGCGTTCACAGAGCGCCATCCATTTTTCGACTCCATACTCACGTTCAACTACTACTGGCTGCTTCATCCCCTGATGCTGCTGGCTATCTTTCTTCCCTCCTTGATGGGCAAGCGGGTGGCGGCACAACGCTTCATCCTGGTGAATGCTTTCGCCTTTGTGCTGGCCCTCCCTTTCATGCTTCTGCTCCCTGCTGTCGGTCCGTGGGTGGCCTGGCATTTTCCTCCGAATATTGCGCAGCGCGCCACTGAATTGAACATCGTTTCACTTCGCCGGGGGATGATGTCGAGCGCTGATTCATTTGGCGGAATTATCTGTTTTCCTTCGTTTCATGTGTTCTGGGCAGTTGTTTCGGCCCACGCTCTCCAGCCATTCCGCGTTCTTTACTATCCGGCAATCATTGTGGCGACATTGGTAACGATCTCAACGGTGACAACCGGCTGGCATTATGGAATTGATGTGATTGGTGGCCTTCTCCTTGTTGCAATCACTACGTTTCTCGCAAGCTCGCTTCTTGGCTCAGAACATTCGCCTGGGATGCAATCCGGCAGTTAGCAAGAGGTATCGAATGGTCGTAAACTCCTGGGGAAATCTTGACTAAATGCCTTTGCGACCTCGGACTTAAATGTCGATACCACTTTGGTGGTATGCACATAAAAAGGGGCCTGTTTGTCAAGCCCCGCACGTATACCTTAGTTACACCTTTTGTGCTATCCCACTGTAGAGATTATTGACTTCTAATGAATCCAAGTGCTAAAAACAATGGCACAACACCTGCTCACAATGCACTACCACCAGTCTCTGACTGGAACCCCAACCCAGGAAATGGAGAATTACGAATGAACGATCTGATGATCAAGATGTATGTAGCCGCAAAGATGTTGATCGAGCGTGAAGAAGGTCAGGACCTCGTCGAGTATGCGCTCGTCGTTGCTCTGATTGCCTTCGGTGCGATCACCGGCATGAAGTTCCTCGCCACTGGCCTCAACAACGCGTTCTCTGACATCGCGAACGTCCTCACCAGCAACATCACATAGTTCGCCCCGGCATTGCCGGATGAATGACCCAACTGCAGCCTGGTGCTTTACCTCGCCAGGCTGCATGGTTTTTTGGCGAGATTCAGATGGGAGACAAGTGACCGCACATCGGTCATGTTTCTTTGGAATTAATCGGGTTACCCTCGGGCTCCATTTAGCACTAGCGTCATGGCATCAGAGTTTTTGAAAGTTGCCATCATTTCAACCGTGATGCTAGAAGAGGACAATCAGTCTCCAGGAGGGAACACATGAATCCAGTTTTTACGAATTTTTTCCAGTTTCTGCGCAACACCTTTGTCCGTGAAGAAGGCCAGGATCTTGTCGAGTACGCCTTGACGGTGGCGCTCATTGCCTTCGGTGCGATCGCCGGTATGCAATTTCTTGCTAGCGGTCTCAACAACGCATTTTCCGACATCGCAACTGTGGTCACCAGCAACATAACGTAGACCGACTGCCGAATATCGCCTTGTGCCGGCCAGTTGAAGATTGCGGTTCCGTTTACTTCACGGTGAGTGAAATCTGAAGCACGTGATCCTGACGGGCCGCTGAGGTCATCATTTTGGTTCCTCGCGGCTCGTTGCGCAAGCTGATCGGCTTCCAGAGGCATTACCAATCTGGTAGCCGTTCTGGTTTTTCCCCGCGCAACCGCCGCGCCGGTTTTCGGGCTGTGGCAAAGTAGTTGTATGCTCATTTCAAGTCCTGGGTCCCAAGAGCAAGCTGTCACATTGACATTGCTTGAGGGCGGTCTTACTGCCATCGTTCTGGGACTGGTCTTCGCTTGGCCGCGCTTGGGCGCGTCCTGGTTTTCGCGGATCGAGCGATCTCTTGGTCGATTGGCACGCAGGAAAGTCGCTGCCGTACTTTTGGTCGGCCTTTCCGGCCTGGGACTTCGGCTGGCGATCCTCCCCTGGTGCCCAATCCCGCTTCCATTTGTCCCGGACGACTTCAGCTTTCTGCTCGCATCCGACACCTTCTCCCACGGCCGCCTGACCAATCCCACCCCCCCGATGTGGATCCATTTCGAGTCCATCCACATCGACATGCTGCCTACCTACATGTCGATGTACTTTCCCACGCAGGGCCTCGCGATGGCGGCAGGGAAGCTCGTTGTTCGGCAATCCATGGTTCGGCATCCTAATCATGAGCGCACTGATGTGCGCAGCGATTTGCTGGATGCTGCAAGCATGGCTTCCGCCCTCATGGGCTCTCCTGGGCGGCATGCTGGCTGTCGTTCACCTTGGCCTTTTCAGTTATTGGATCAACACGTATCACGCTGCTGGGTCGATCGCGGCATTGGGCGGGGCGCTGGTTCTTGGCGGATTACCGAGGTTCAAGCGTCGAGCCAGCGTTTCGTTACGCTCTGCTGATGGCCGTCGGCATCGCAATCATGTTCACCACGCGGCCATTCGAAAGCATGCTGCTGTTCATCCCGGTAGCGGTGTCGCTGGTCCGGTGGTACCTCCGTGCTGCAAATCGTCCCAGTGCTTCGGTGCTTGCGCGCCAAATCGCTCTGCCCCTGGTGGTCGTTGTGGCGGCTGCTGCGTGGATGGGCTATTACGATTACCGGGTCTTCGGCAACCCCCTGACGCTGCCCTACGCGGTCAATCGGGCGACCTATGCGATGGCGCCCTATTTTGCCTGGCAGAATCCCCGTCCTGAGCCTGCCTACCACCACGAAGAGATGCGCCGCTTCTACCATGAAGATGAGCTTGCCGACTTTCAGCGGAACCACTCCTTCGGTGGATTCATCAAAATGACCCTGATCAAGGGCGTCAGTGGCACGCTCTTCTTCACCGGCCTGGCATTGCTTCCGTTCTTCTTTATGGCGCGGCGCGTCTTCCATGATCGACGCGTCCGATTCCTGGTGATTTGCATTGGAGTGTTGACGGTAGGGATGATGGTGGAGATATTTCTGATTCCCCACTATATGGCGCCCTTCACCGCGGCCATCTACGCACTCGGCCTGCAAGGCATGCGTCACATGCGAGTCTTCCGGCCTGGAGACCAGCCTGTCGGGCTGGCATTGGTCCGGCTTACCGTTGTAATCCTGATCGTGATGTGCGGATTTCGACTCTACGCCCAGCCGCTCCATCTCTCGTTCCCCGAATGGCCATCGTCCACCTGGAATTTCAGCTGGTATGGTCCCGACGTCTTCGGCAAAGACCGCGTCGAAGTGGAGCGGAAACTGGAGAGCCTGCCCGGGGGACAGATCGCCATCGTCCGTTATTCCTCTCAGCACAATCCCCAGGACGAGTGGATCTACAATGCAGCCGATATTGACCAATCCAAGGTAATCTGGGCTCGAGAAATGGACCCCACAAACAACCGTGAGCTGTTTCAATATTATAGAGACCGCAAAGTTTGGCTCGTGCTACCCGATACCCGGCCAGTCGCCGTTTTCCCTTACCCGGTGTCAGGAGAGAGTACTCCCAGCGCTCCTGAGGCATTGGGGCCCATCTTCGATGAGAATAGAGGGATACTGGTGGTGAACCGATGATTAACGGAAAGCGCATCGCCGTGGTTATGCCGGCCTACAACGCTGAGAAAACGCTGGAAATGACCGTGCGTGAGTTGTCAGATCTGGTCGACATCAAGATCCTCGTCGACGACTCAAGCAAGGACAAGACGGCGATCCTCTCCAAGCAACTCGGAGTCCAGACCTTTGTGCACGACTCCAATTACGGGTATGGCCGCAACCAGCAAACCTGCTATCGCGAAGCCCTGGCGGCCGGCGCTGACGTCGTTGTCATGGTTCACCCTGATTACCAGTACACGCCTCTCCTGGTCCCCGCCATGGCCGGTATGATCGCCAGCGGAGTCTACGACATGGTTCTGGCTTCGCGCATTCTTGGCGGCGGAGCGCTGGGCGGTGGAATGCCGTTGTACAAGTACATCTCCAACCGCTTCCTGACCGCTTTTCAGAATTTATTTCTGGGGGTCAAGCTGTCGGAGTACCACACCGGATTCCGTGCATTTTCGCGCAAATTGCTGGAGACCCTTCCCATCCTCGAGAACTCCGATGACTTTGTCTTCGACAATCAGATGATCGCCCAGGCAGTGATGTTCGACTTCCGCATCGGGGAAATCTCGTGTCCAACGAAGTACTTCGCAGAGGCGTCCTCGATCAACTTCAAACGAAGCGTGGAGTACGGCCTTGGCGTAATCAAGACCACCCTGAGTTATGTCGCGCACAAGATGGGCCTCATCCACCTGGCCCGTTTCGACGCCAACGGAAGAAAAGTCACCCAGCAGTACTACTCGCAATATGCGGATCGAATCTGAAAGCGAGATGATGGTCGCGGTCATTCGAGACTACAGCGCACTGCATTTTCAGAACTCAGTCAAAGGCTTCTCCGCGGGGAGATGCCTCGAGGAGCCCAATCGCGTGGATTTCCAGTAGAGCGCTGAGGAGATCGCATTTTTAGCTCCCCCTCCATCACTGTGCAGCAAGCGGTAGACAGCCTTCTGGCAGTTCCGGCATTTCTTCCGGCAACGTTGTGCACCGGATACGTTGCCGCATGGTTCACGAACCTGCATGATTTCCGCCGCCGGTCAATTGTCGACCGTCTCTTCTGGAGCGTGCCACTGTCCGTGGCCATTTCGACGATTGCCGCCGTTCTGATAGGCAAGGCATTTTCGCTCACGGCCGTGGTGATGTTTTTGGTTGGAAGCGCTTTCTTATTCGTCGCCACCCTCAGTTGGGAACATCTTCGGCTGAAACAGTCGGGAATGAAATGGGCGATAGGGTGGAGGCCGCTAGGGGGAAGAGCATTCACACTGGGATTGATCTGGATTGTCCTGGCGATTCTGTCTTTGATCGATTTTCAAAGCGATCACCAGCTCTTCATGAGTCTCACGATCTTCGACCATGCATCGCGGGTCAACTGGACAGAGAGCATCCTTCGCACGGGCAGTACCGCCTGCGAATCCGCTCTATTACTACCAACATCCCGCAAGCATGCGGTATTACTATTTCTGGAATGTGATCTGCGCCGCCGTCGCGCGCATATCGCATCTTCCCGTCAGGGCTGTGTATGTTGCCGGCTGCGTGTGGGGCGGATTCATTCTGGCTGCCTTCATCGGGCTCTACCTCAAATACTTCCTCGCCGTTGGTGATCGACTGCGCAAGCAGTTCCTGATCACCCTTTCGCTCCTCTGCGTTTCTGGTTTCAGTTCCGTCGTGGTTATTTGGAAGGCGTTCTTCCGGCATGGTGGCCTTCCTGGAGCTCCGCAAATCTGGGCAGTAGCCCAGCTGAATAGTTGGTACGATTCTCTTCTCTTTGTTCCACACCACATTTCGAGCATGGTGTGCTGCATGCTGGCATTCCTGCTGGCATGGACGGAGGGCCAGAATGGCTCGCATCGGCGCGCAGCATCCGTGGTCTTCATTGCTGCGGCACTTGCCAGCGCCTTTGGTCTTTCGATTTATGTGGCGTTCGGGTTCTTTCTGCTGATGATTCTCTGGGCGCTTTGGCAGGTTGCCGTGGAGCACGTGTTCCGGCCTGTAGTACTGATGGCCATCGGCGGCGTCGGCGCGGTTGTTCTACTTCTGCCGTATTTATCTGAACTCAGGCACGGCACTTCCGGAATGCACGCTGGCGGCGGAGGCGGTGGAAGCTTGTTTGGATTTGCCGTTCGCGAGACTTTTCCCACGGGCGGCATCCTGGCGTCGGGGATGATGCAGAGCCTCGCTCACAGTCATCCCATGATGGCGCTGAGTTTGAGCAGGCTGATCCTGTTGCTGCCGGGAATCACCATCGAGCTAGGCGTGTTCCTGATTGTGCTTGTCATCTATCTGGTCCCCGCGTTGCGCGGTCGAACCCCTCTATCGCCGGCACGGAAATCGCTGGTGTTTTTCGCTGTTGCCATTCTTCTGATTTCCTCCTTCATCAGATCCAACGTCCTCGACATCAACGATTTTGGTGTGAGATCGGCCTTGATTCTGCAGTTTGCAACCGTGCTGATGGCATCAGAGGTCATCCTGGCATGGAGATCGGACAGCCGCGCGCCGAGTAACTCCGATAGGGTTGGTGGATTGGTTGTCAGCAGTCCGCATTGGTTGCGATTCATTGCGAAGCTTGCAATTGTCATCGGAATCATCACAACAATTCACCAGGCCATCATCTTCCGATTTACGATTCCGATTGCGCTTGCCGTAACGCATATGCGACCGGTTAAGGACCCTGTGGCGGCCAATATCTCCCACAACGCTTACATTTCGGCGATCGGCTATGCACAACTGGACGCGACCATTCCTCGCGATGCCATTGTTCAACCCAACCCTGCAAGCCCCAACGCATTCTGGTCGCTGGTAGACGATGTAAACATCGACCGGCAAAGAGCCATCGCCAGCGATCAGCCGTGGTGCGGCGCTGAACTGGGCGGCGATCCCAGCGGATGCAAGCCCATGGCCGCCGCCATTGATCCTCTCTTCAATGGAGCCACCGCCGAGCAAGCCCGCGCAACCTGCCAGACCTACAAGATCGGCTACCTCGTCTCGCGCATCTACGACCCCGCCTGGCAGAACAAACAGAGCTGGGTCTGGACCCTTAACCCCGTAGTATCCGACCCGGAATTCCGCGCGCTGGATTGCGGACATTAGGCGTAAACTTTGGCCCAACTGGCCATTTTGCGACAAGTATGATCGATATCTCGATATGAATACTGCCTCGGAAGATCGAGTTGCAACACGCCTTCTCGCCATGAGGAGCCCCGGCAAAGGCGTGCTCGCCATCTATCTCGTCCTGTCGTTGTTCGCCATTTTTTATTTCCTTACTTCTTTCCGGTGCTGCCCAAACCTTGAAGTCCATTCTTGCGGGCCTGGAATCAGCATTCTAAGAGCTTTTCAGCAAAGGAATGTATGCCAGGTTTTGCCGCTGATCGGGCAGACATGCCTACAGTACGATGGTACCAACTTGATTAATACAAATGCCGAAGCCCCGCGCGGCTGCCGGAGGATACTAGCCTTAGGTCAGCAATCCTTCTAACAAGTTCTCGTTGCCGGAGCGTCGCGCAGCATGATTGAAGTCTTGAATTGTGTCAGTTGCGATAGCCCCATTCGCCGGCTCAAGCGCGCTCTGGTTGCGCATTTTCTGCCCGCAGCTTCGGAGAGGCCATGACGACCAAGCTGATCACCATCATCACGCCCTGCTACAACGAGCTGCTCAATGTCCGCGAGGTACATCGGCGGGTGATGGCGATGGCGGCGCAACTGCCTGAGTACCGCTTCGAGCATCTCTTTGTCGACAATGCTTCGAAGGACGGCACAGTGGACGAGCTGCGCAAGATGGCTGCCGAGGATCCCAGCGTCAAGGTGATTTTGAATGCGCGCAACTTCGGGCCAGATCGTTCGGGGATGAACGCGTTTCTGCAGGCTCGGGGAGACGCAGTGGGAAGCATTGCCGCCGATCTCCAGGACCCGCCCGAGTTGTTCATTGAAATGATTCGCGAGTGGGAGAAGGGCTTTCCCATCGTTGCCGCCATCAAGAATTCCAGCGACGAGAGCGGCCTGATGTATCGCATCCGTACGGCCTACTATCGGCTGGTAATGCGCCTTGCCAACGTCGAAGTCCTGGAGCACTTCACGGGATTCGGTCTCTACGATCGAAGCGTCGATCGAACAGATCCGCAAGAACTTCCGCGACCCCTATCCCTACTTCCGCGGAATGATCGCGGAACTCGGGCTGCCCGTCGCCAAAGTGTTCTACAACCAGGCGCGCCGCGAACGAGGGATTACCAAGAACAATTTCTACATGCTCTACGATTTCGCGATGCTGGGGATTACCAACCTCTCCAAGGTGCCGCTGCGACTGGTCATCTTCGCTGGATTCATCTCCGCCCTCATCAGCTTCGTTCTGGGCATGTTTTACCTCGTTTACAAGCTCGTATTCTGGAGAAGCTTTACCGTTGGCGTTGCTCCCGTCGTGCTTGGACTCTTCTTTCTCGGATCTATACAGCTCATTGCCCTCGGCATCATCGGGGAGTACGTGGGCTCCATCCACACCCTCGTGCTCAATCGCCCCCTCGTCACCGAAAAAGAACGCATCAACTTCGACGAGGCGCCGCCCGCAATATGATCGAGTGGATTCTAACCGGGTTTCTTTTGCTTAGGCTGTGGACAGAGCGCGTTGGGGTTTGGAATGCAATTCGCGGATGCGCGTGGGTCGTTGCGCGGAAAGCTTTACCCAATCAAAAAGCATTGGCAGGAATCCTCATGCCGCGCTTGAGGACGCTGGAACTGCATATCCCGGGTCAACTCCACCCGTTTTATGCGCGATGGCCTGCATCCGACCTACACATCGTCTACATGATCCTGAACCGCGCGGAATACGCGCCGCTGGCAGCGTACCTGGAAGGCAGGGATGGCATCGTCTTTCTGGATCTTGGCGCCAACATTGGGGCGGCCTCGAGATTTTTCCTTGAAACATTTCCGAGCGCGCGAGTCATCGCCGTGGAACCCGATTCCGGCAATGTCGCCATGTGCCACAAGAACCTCGATCCGTATGGCGAGCGGGTCACAGTGATTCAAGCGGCGGTCTGGAGCCGGAAGACCAGGCTTGTTTTCGAGTTGGATTCGACCGAGGCAGGCGTGGAGGCGGGAGTCCGAGTGCGAGAGCCATTTCCCGGCGAAGACATCAGCGCTTCCATTGCTGCGATCGATATCCCGATGCTGCTGTCGCAAGCCGGGATCTCGCCGGAAACCCAGGTGGCCTTGAAAATCGACGTTGAAGGTAGCGAAGAGGAGATATTCAGCGGCTCCAACCTGAACTGGCTCGACGAGGTCTCTTGCATCGCAATTGAACTTCACGATCAGACTCGGAAGGACTGCAGCCGGAACTTCTTCGCGGCAATGGAAGGCCGACTGCTTCAGCCTCCAGAGAGGACGAGTGAGACGGTTTTCGCATGTCTCAAGAAAGGCAGTTAGATTTGTCGGGATAACTGTATTGACGTCATCGCTTGCTGATTCCGTTTCGAATGCAATAAAAAATCGAGGTTCTCACCGACGGAAATTGCTCCCCAGCTCTCTGAGAACAAAACGGTCATTAAAGGCTTCTTTGAGGCATTTGGTGACTTCGTCCAGGAGATCGCGCGCGATACCGTGCAAATGTTCATCTTTCTTCCAGCGATGGGATTCATGGCTCGACGACAGGCCATCCTGAAGCATCGAATCTTTCATAATCCCCCAGATTGGAACGGTTGGGCTGCTCATTTTCGGATCACGCGGGTTGAGGGCCAACATGATCCACGCGTTAACTAACTTCGCGTATGGCCCTCTATGCCAACAACGAAGACTAGATCGAAGCCGCGCCAATGACTGTCTCGGATTCGGCCGCCATCTCAAGCAACTCCTGTTCGGAAATCCATTGGGTGTTCGTCTCGCTATCGTAGCGAAAACCATCCGGTAGGGCTTTGCCTTCAGGTTGAGTTTGGCCTTTCCACCATGGATGCGCGGGTACGATCACGAAGCGATCTTCCTGTTCTATCGAATGGCGCGCCTCATCTTCAGAGAGCAGCACTTCATGCAGTTTCTCCCCTGGCCGTATTCCGATCACCTGGATTTCACAATTCGGCGCAAGGGCCGTCGCCAGATCGATCATCTTCATGCTGGCGATCTTGGGAACGAAGACTTCGCCGCCGGCCATGGTTTCGATGGACCTCAACACAAAGCGAACTCCCTGCTCAAGCGTGATCCAGAAACGGGTCATTCTCGGGTCAGTGATGGTTACCCTCCCTGACTTCCGTTGTTCCTGGAACAAGGGGACAACGCTGCCCCGACTGCCCAGAAAGTTGCCATAACGGACGGAGCTAAACCGGATCGGATCTCCACCGCGATAGGCGTTGGCCTGAACGAAGAGCTTTTCCGCAACGAGCTTCGTTGCGCCGTATAGGTTAACCGGATTTACTGCTTTATCTGTGCTCAACGACAGAACGCGGTGCACCATGTTGTCGAGCGCTGCCTCGATGACGTTCTTGCCACCGTTGACGTTGGTTTGAATCGCCTCAATCGGATTGGATTCGCACGCTGGCACTAGTTTAAGGGCGGCCGCATGAATGACCACTTCAACGCCGGCCATCGCACGGCGCAGACGCTCGACATCGCGGACATCCCCGATGAAATACCTTAGACTGGGATGATCGAACCCGGCGAGTCGCATTTCGTGCTGCTTAAGTTCATCGCGGCTAAAAATAATCAGCCGGCTGGGTTCGTACTCATCCAGCAGAATTCGGGCACACTTTTTGCCAAACGATCCCGTACCTCCGGTAATCAAAATGTTCTTCTTATGAAGATCGAACATCATGCCTCCCAGACATGTGGTTATCGTTTCGGTCTCTTTTCGGATAATACTTGGCGATTGAGTGTTCGCGCTCTTCAAATTCCGTCCACACTACACGATGGTTATTCTCCCGCCGAATGCGTATTTTGGTGCCATTCGCACATGCGACGAACAGCCTCTTCCAACGGAATCCAAGGTTCGAGCCCTAACCGTGCCGCGCGCTCCGTGGCGGGCACATAGCGTAAAGGTGGGCACCCATGCACAGGCTGACGCTCAATGCGGATCTCCGCACCCGGTGCGGCTACTTCCACGACTTTGCGTGCCAAGTCCACTATCGAAATCTCGTGCGGCGAACCAACGTTGTACGCAGTGCCGCCTTCGCCGCGGATAAGAAGGACCCATAACCAGATGGCAAGGTCCGCTGCATACAGGTAGGAGCGATACGGAGTACCGTCACCGCTAATCCGCACTGGGCCTCCTGCCATTGCGTCGCGTACGAAGTTGCCCACGGCGTAGTTGGCGTCCAGAGGGAGCAGCGGTCCCGCGAATGCAAACAGGCGGCCGATAATGGCATCGAATCCGTACACGCGCGACCAGACACTGCAGAGAAACTCCGAGATACGCTTTGACTGTCCGTAGACTGAATTCACGTCAGTGGGCAACGGGGCGCCAGAGTAGTCTTCTGGAACATGCAGTAAGTCGGCTGGCTGCTTGCCGTAGATGGCTCCTGAACTTGTGAAGAGCAATCGGCGCGTGCCTCGAGTGCGCGCCAGTTCCAGCACGCGACGCGTCGTCGCAACATCAGCTTCGAGAGAAGATACGGGGCTTTGTGCACTGGGGGGATAACAACGCTCCGTAGCCAGATGGATAACCAACGAAAAGCTCCCGTCGGGAAAAACAAAGTTCTTGCCATCACCCACCCACAGAGTCACCGCGGGGTCAGCAGCCAGGTGGGGCGAACGCAGTCGAAACGTCTCCGGGTCGCGCGTCAAGAGCACTGTGGATATGCCCAAATCCAGGCGACGATTGGCCCACTGAAGGCTCTCAGTCAGCCATGTGCCGACGAAACCCGTGCCTCCGGTGATGAAAATGCGTTCGCCACGGATCAATTGCCAGACTTCCTCGGTATGAGCCAGTACGTGGTCGAGGTCCGCCTCAAGCGGGTTGGACATCAAACTATCTCCTTTAGGTAGGGCTACCGTATGCGCGCACACGTGGCGCGGCGAGTCGCGGTGCTATCGAGCGTGCAGGCGCAGAGCCCAAGTACGGCAGATTCGGATAACTCATTCCATGGCAACGTGAGCGTCTGTGAAGTACCTGCCTTCACACTACCCACCTCTGCAACAGGTGGTCGCCGCCTATGAGGATACACTTCCAGTTCCCCTATGGGGTTCTTTTGATGGTTTCGAAATGGAGTAGCACACTCTGTCGCCGAGTTCAGATAGAAAGATATTGGGTCCTCCTTCTGCAGATTAACAACATGTTCCTGCTTGAAACAGTGCGTGCTAAACTCTTGGTCATACCGAGACAATTGTTGCTGAGGTCGCTGTATCAGCTATGTGGGCTGTCTCTAGGGTTCAATGAGCCGGAACCTGGTCAACATCATGACAAAGTGCTACAACAAAGAGCTCAACATGCGCTCAATCGATGGAGGGACGATTGATGTTTTATGCGTGTTGACGCCGTGACAACCTTCTCCCTTAGGGCGCTTCCGCAATTCGTGCGCTACATCCTAGTCGGCGGGTTCAACACGCTGTTCGGCTATTTCGTCTTTGCGCTTCTAAACTGGCTGTTCAGCAGTTTCAGCTCCTATAGCTATCTCTATGCAGCAGTGCCGGGCAACCTAATCGCCATCACAGTTGCGTTCCTCAATTACAAGTGGTTTGTCTTTCGCACACGCGGCAACTACTTGATCGAGTGGATCCGTTGCGTTGGTGTTTACGGGAGCACCATGCTCATCGGATTGGCTGGGCTGGCGATCTTCGTCCCTATTCTTCGCCATCGTCTGCAGAATCCACAGCTGGCCCCTTATGTTGTAGGTGCAGGGATGACTGCTGTGGGCGTAATCATCAGCTTTCTTGGGCACAAGAACATCTCGTTTCGGCAGAAGATCTCTGATGATGCCAAAGAAGGTCGCACCGATTCACGCGCCGTCTAAGTGTGCGCCGCGAGTACACGTGAGCACCTTCGTGCTTTGCCAATGAACCGTGGGCGACGCCATCGGCATACTGCCTGCAGACCCGCCCGACTATTTCCTGACATGATTCGCGCGTGGGAGAACGGTTCCCCCATCGTTGCCGCGACAATGACACCAGAACACCAGCGGGGAACTTCGCGATAGGCGGTGAACCCGTTGTCCGCGGCCTCTTCTTCCCATGCTGATCCTACTCATCGCCCTCGGCATCATCGGCGAAGATGTGGTTCCATTCACACGCTTGTGCTGAACGGCCGCTTGTGAAGGAGAAAGAACGCATCAATCTCTGAACACTTCGCCGCGCAGGGCCGAACTATCTCAAATTTGAGGTATCGACGCTGGCATAATGGCTCGAATAAGGCACTGGAAGCCGGAGCCAATCGCTGCCTCCGAAGGCTTGAATCCTTAATCTCCTGACCATCCTGAGCGAAGGTGGCAACGGCTCAGGCGCTGGCCAGCATCTCTCGTGACGACCGCGGGATGAGAATCACCGCGATCACGATTAAGAGGAAGATCGCCAGAAGATATCCATAGGACGGATCGAGTAGCAGGGGCGCGGTAATCAGGATGAGCGCCGCCGGTGTGTAGCGAATCCATTGGGATGAGCTTCGTGACATCCAGGCCATGGGAATCAGCAGGATCAACGCGTCGTACAAGTGAGCGTGCCAGCTGACCAGCTCTGTCACAACCAGGGCTATACAGAACATGGGAATGCGTGCGGCCTTGATAAACGCGCTCAGAGCAAACAGGGCGACCGAGAGCGCAATCACGAGTCCGGTGTGCGGCCCGAACAGCGCACCGATCATGCCGCGGAGGTTGATCAGAATTCCGGCGGCTTCCTTCGCATCCGTTCCATGGGTGAGGGCCACGTAAGCCTGCATGCCTTGCTTCCCGACGACGAGAGCCGAGCCCAGCAAGAGCGGAACGGAGACAACCAAGAATCCGATCAACACGCGCCAGTAGCGGAAAGCAAGAATTGCCACCAGCGGCACGATGAGCGGAAATTTGAATAGCCCCAGTGCGAGGATTGCGCCAGCCTGCAGATCCTTCTCCTCGACAAAGCGATCGAACGCGAGTGCAACCAGCAGCGCCAGAATTCCCAGGTCCTGGCCGTTCAACAAAAGCGAAAGAGTCGGTCCAAAGGCGAAGGGTGTCAGCCATGCAAATTCCGTGAAGTGGCGCCGAATTATCATGGCCACGCCCAGCAGGCACGCAAGGTTTAATAACGTCCACACAGCGAAGGCCAGGGTTTGCGGCAGGTAACTGAGGGGTACGAGGAGAATCGTCTCGTAGGGCAGGTGGAAGAAATATCCGACGCCATCGTTCAAGGGATGAAAGACGTTCTGTAGTTGCTGGCTGTAGAGTCCGTGCAGATCGTACCGAGCCAGCTTTCCGGCCGTATAAAAGACGGGAAACCCACCCGGCTCGCCAAAGGCCGCTCGCCGAAACACAGATGCAAAGAGAATGGCGTATGCGCATGCCAGAACAAGGAGCAAGGCGAACCACATGTGGTTCTTGCGCGAACCGTCTGACTCCGAGGTGGCTGGCATGATTCCCGATATTACATGACAAGCACGTCGCGCCGAATCGCCAATCTGGGACGCGAAAGCCTAAGGTCACTCAGTTCTACAAGGGTCGCCGTAGTTTGTCGTTTCCACCCGTGCCTTTGCAGGTAACTGCGGATCGGATGCCCCAAATTGGCCACGTAATCCGGACTTCCGTGCTCGAATATAGATTCAAACGGTGGGAATCGTGATGATGAACGCGCGTCGCATTGGCTTAACGACGTTGCTGCTCGCGAGCGGCTTCTCCACCCTGTTTGCGGTCCTTTTGCAGCGAAGCCCGCATGCAGGAATCGTCGATTTTCGCATCGTATACCTGGCCGCTCGATGCATGATTGAGCACCGGGACCCCTACAACGAATCAGAATATCTTCGTGTTTTTCAGAATGAAGGTGGCATCGTCCCTGCCGATCCTGTTGAGCGGCAGAAATTTGAAGGCGCCGTTATGGCGGTGGTCTATCTTCCCACCGCTCTGCTGTTCATCGCGCCGTTTGCGGTTCTCGGATGGGGAGTGGCGCAGGCGCTTTGGACGATCCTCACCATCTGCCTATTCACGCTGGCGTGCTGCCTCATTTGGAGCGTCGCTGCGGATCGTTCTCCGCCGGTCTCTACTCTCCTGGTGGCCTTCATGCTCGCCAATGCAGAAGTGGTGTTCGCATTCGGCAATGCAGCAGGTGTCGCCGTCAGTTTGTGCGCAATCGCCGTATGGTGCTTCTTCACCGACAGATTCGCCTTTGCAGGCGTGGGATGCCTCGCTGCAAGCCTCGCGATCAAGCCTCATGACTCGGCTGCGGTCTGGCTCTATTTTCTGCTTATCGGAGGGATGTACCGCAGGCGGGCCGTGCAAACCCTTATCGTTGTTTGCGGACTCGGGATTCTCGCGGCTCTGTCGACATATCAGGTGTCCCCGCATTGGACTCAGGAAATCCGTTCTAATCTTGAACTGGTTTCAGCGCGGGGCGGTATTGCCGATCCAGGTCCCACCGGCATCAGCAACGGCACTGGCGGGATGATCATCAACCTGCAGACTGTCTTCAGCGTCTTTCATGACGATCCCCGCTGGTACGAACCGGCAACCTGGGTGTGTCTGCGTTCCGCTCTTCATCTTGTGGCTCATCCGCACATGCCGCGCCAGGAATTCGCGGGAGGAGATGTGGGTGGCTCTCGCCGTCCTGGTCCCGCTTTCCATGCTTCCCGTTTACCACCGACCTTATGACGCAAAGCTGCTACTGTTGGCGGTACCGGCTTGTGCTTTACTCTGGGGTCAACGTGGAGCGCGGCGCTGGCTCGCGCTGCTGACGACCTCGGCAGCAATCGGGGTCACCAGTGATCTTCCGTCGACGCTGCTGACGAGGCTAAGCCGGCGAATGCCAACAAGTCCGGTGGGTTTCTTTAGCCAGAGTCTGACCGTTGTGATTACCCGACCAACTCCGCTCATTCTGCTCGCGATGTGCATCTTTTATCTATGGGTTTACATGCGGCAGGCGCCGTCGCCCTTGGCTTCTGACGCAATCAAATCCGCTTGAAGGAAACCCGCATCTGCTTCCTGTGAAGCAGGAGCACAACAGTTCGCTTCCGCTGATAAACTCGATACCGTGCCAGACCAGCAGAAGCCTCCCGTTTTTCTTCTCGATGCGATGTCATTTATCTTCCGTGCATACCATGCGATGCAGCGCAGCCGTCCCATGTCCACGCGATCCGGCCTGCCTACCGCGGCTACGTACGTCTTCGTCAACATGATTAAAAAGCTGCGCCAGGATTTCACCCCGCGCTACTTCGCCGCGGTTTTCGATCCCAGCGGCGCCGTCTTCCGCGATGAACGCGCGCAGGCCATGGGCATGCTGCGCAAGTGGAACTCCAAGTTGCAGAGCTTCGAAGATGTGAGCTACGAGGGCTACAAGGCCAAGCGTGAATCGATGCCCGAGGACCTTCGTCGTCAAGTCCCCTATATTCGCCGTTCTCTCGAGGCGCTGCACATTCCGATTCTCGAAGTACTCGGATTCGAGGCGGACGATGTAATCGGCACCTTGGCTCGCGAAGCCGCCGAGCTTGGTCACGAGGTCTTCATCGTCTCCGGCGACAAGGACATGATGCAGCTCGTCACTGAGCACGTGAAGGTGCTGAACCCGCAGAAAGACAACCTCATCCTTGACGCCGCCAAGGTAGTCGAGGTCCTCGGCGTTCCTCCGGAGAAGGTCGTCGACGTGATGGCTCTGCGGGGCGACAGCGTCGACAATATTCCGGGCGCACCGGGGATAGGCGACAAGGGAAGCGTTGATCTGATTGTCGAATTCGGCAGCGTGGAAGCCGTACTTGATCGCGCTTCAGAGGTTAAGCGCAAAAGTTACCGCGAATCGCTGGAGCAGAATCGCGATGCGGTTTTGCTTTCGAAGGAATTGGTCACCATCGACTGCCATGTTCCGCTCCCACTCGATCTGAAGGCCATGGAGACACAGGAACCGGATTTGGAGGCCTGCCGCACGCTCTTCAGCGAACTCGAGTTCACGTCGATGCTTCGCGAACTTGCGCCATCTGCATCTGCGCCTGCGCTCGAACTCATTGATGAGGCCTCGGAGCAACAGGAGGCGGACTTTTACGAAGCCGCTCGCAAAAATGGTTTTGCTTTTGCCTTGGCCGCGAGGGAGCCAACGGAAGCGGAACCGGAGTCCGATGATCAGCCGGTTCCGCAGACCATGTCGCTGCTGGATGTTGTCGAAGAGGCTGAAAAGAAGACGGAATCGAGCATTGGCGTCAGCGCCGAATCCGGCAAGGGTCTTTGTATCCCGCTTACGCCTGAGTTGAAGGCGCTGCTTGAAGATGCTGCTGTGCCAAAGTACATCCACGATCTGAAGCTTGCGATGCATGTCCTCTGCGGTCTGGATGTCGACCTGCGTGGCAAAATCGATGACTCGATGCTGCTGTCGTATGCGCTGAATCCGACACACACCACGCAAACCTTGGCCGATGTTGCTGCGCGCCATAACCAATCAGCTCCGTCTTCGCTTCCGGCGGCTGCGGCTGTTACGCAGACCATGGTTCCGTCATTGCGCAAAGAGGCCGAGAGGTTGGGAGTTACGCGCGTCTATGACGAGATTGACCTGCCTCTCGCGCCGGTATTGTTTCGCATGGAAAAGAATGGCGTCCGGATCGATACGGCGGTACTTGATGGTCTTTCCACGCGATTCGGGAAGGAACTGGAACGCGTCGGTGAGCGAATTTACGGTCTGGCCGGCCGCCGCTTCAACATCAACTCGCCCAAGCAACTTGGCGAAGTGCTTTTCAAGGACCTGGGTCTGCCCGTGCCGGTGAAGTATGGCAAGGGCAAGGCCATCTCTACCGCGCAGGACGTACTTGAAAATCTCGCTGAGACGAGCGAGGTTCCGCGCCTCGTGCTCGAGTTCCGGCATCTTTCCAAGCTCAAATCAAATTACGTCGATTCGTTGCCGCTGCTTGCCGACTCTGAGTCGCGTGTTCACACCACTTTTCAGGCAGCCGCAACTGCGACAGGGCGCCTCTCATCCGTCAATCCAAATCTGCAGAACATCCCAATCCGCACCGAGCTTGGACGCGAGATTCGCGCTGCATTTGTTGCGGCACCAGGCACGGAACTTCTCTCCGCAGACTATTCGCAGATCGAGTTGCGACTTCTCGCGCACTTCAGCGGCGATCCGCTACTGGTGCGTGCCTACCAGAACAACGAGGACATTCACACCATCACGGCCAGCGAGGTATTCGGCGTCCCCGCAAATTCCATGGACAAGGAGACGAGGAATCGCGCCAAGGCAGTCAACTTCGGTATCGTGTACGGCATTTCGCCGTTTGGACTGGCGGCGCAACTTGGCATTCCGCAGGCGGAAGCACGAGCCTACATCGATCGCTACTTCGCCCGCTACCAGGGGGTGAAGGTTTTCATCGAAAAGACCCTTGAAGACACTCGCCGCGATGGCGCGGTGCACACGCTCTTCGGACGCATCCGGCCGATTCCCGATATCTCGAGCCGAAATCCCAATGCCCGTGGATTCGCCGAGCGCACCGCCGTCAATACACCCCTACAGGGAACGGCTGCCGACCTGATCAAGCTGGCGATGATCGCCCTTGATCGAAAACTCATGGAGCGCAAGCTGAAGACCCGCATGGTGCTGCAAGTTCACGACGAACTGCTCTTCGAGGTTCCCGCCGCGGAGAAGGAGGAAGTGGAAAAGCTGGTGCGCGATGAGATGGAAGGCGTGATCAAGCTGAATGTGCCCCTTCTCGCCGACCTGGGATTCGGCCCCAACTGGCGCGACTTGTAGCGATCTTCTCGCCTGTTATCTCTCGAATTACCTTGGGGTAAAACCCGATTTCTGGAACACACCACCCACCTGTCGCTGGCTGCTAGACTCTTGCGAGAGACCGGAGAATCTCAGGCGGGATTTCTTTTCTGGGGTTCTTGTGTCTCAATGGGATGTTTCGCCCGTGCCGCAGCCTTTTTCAGTGCGGCGACGCAATCCGCTGCCAGAAGTTCTCGACGCAAAACAGGTCCGTTGAATATCCATGCAGAAATGGTCAGGCCAAATCCGGCCCAGGATTTTCGAGACCGTCATTCTCGCTGTCTACGCAGTTCTCGTTGCATCGGCCATTGCACACCATGAGCCATGGGCGGACGAAGCGCAGGCATGGCAATTGGCTCGATACGCTTAACCTTGCACGACTTGTTCTTCACTTAACCTTCACTATGAAGGGCATCCAATTCTTTGGTTCATCGTGCTGCGTGCATTGAATCTTACTCGGGGTTCCTACACAGGAATGCATTGGATGTGCGGAGCGATTGGTGTTGCCGGGACTGCATTTTCTTGTTTTATGCGCCGTTTCCGAAATACCTGAAAGCACTTCTCCCGTTCACATATTTTCTTCTTTTTCAATACGTGGTCGTGGCGCGAAGTTACGTATTTGTGCCGCCTTTACTTTATCTCGTCGCGATGCAATGGAGGAAGAACACTTTGTGCTCGCGGTCGTTGCCTGGGACTTCTGGCTAACGTCGAGATGCATGCTGCGGTTATCTCGGGCGGACCTTGCCGTGGTTTACTGCATCGAGCAGCTCGCGCAGCGGAGCCGCAAAGGATCCTGATCGAACCAAACGCCTCATTCAATTTCCGATTCTTCTTCTTGTTCTTTATGGGATTGCGCTCGGTGCGGCGTGGCCAGCGACACGATGTCGCTCGCTGGGATGTACCGCAAGTCATTCGAAACCTTACCTGATGATTGCGCGGACAATCTCTTTTTTGGGGGATCTGCGACCCATTATGGCTGGGTTTTGCGCTTTGGGTTTTGTGCGCTCTCTGCCTGGACGAACGTCGCAGTTTGCTTTATTTGTTGCCCGTATTCTTCTTTCGCTATTTTCTCTGTGAAGTATCTTACGTTCTGGCATGCGGGGCTGCTCAATCCCTCTCTTAATTTGCATTCTCTGGATTAGCTGGCCTACTTCCGCAACGAAGAGATTGCCTTATGAAACAGCTTGTCGAGTAGCGCTTTCCGCAGTGGCGGTGGTGCAAATCCTTTGGTCAGTCAACGCTATTGTTTACGACCACTCCCACGACTACTCGGGTGATCGTGCCGCTGCTGAATTCCTGAAACCGTACGTCGAGAATGGCTCAACAATCATTACGACGTTATATCGATCAGGAGGATAACCACTCCTATCAATGCAGTCGGAATTCTTCCCTATTTCAACCAGCCTGTTTTTGCCAATTGGAAGACGCCATTCTGGTGGTGGGCAATCAAGAGAAAATCAGACCGATGAGCTCTATGAGTCAATCTTGAAGTCCAAGCCGCCGATTATCGTCGTCGAAGCCCGGCAGGCTACGCCTGCGATCCCCATCGACATGGCGGATCCCAAAATTCAATCTCTTCTCCATTCCGGCTACCGGGCCACACATGTGTTTTGTGGCACAACTCCATACCGCATGGCACTGGGCATGACGTGCTGTCACCTGATTCTGCAATACCCAGGGGCTCCTACGCCCCCAGCTCCGACCGAATCGCGTTAGCGATTGCATCTGCATGGCGACGCATCGCCTCTTCGCTTTCGGCTTCGATCATCACCCGTGCCAGAGCTTCGGTTCCCGAGTATCGAATCACAACGCGACCTGAATCCTTCAACTCTTCTTCCGCTGCGCGAATGCTCGAGGCGACCGTCGGAATCTCTTCAAGCGGCCTTTTCTCTCGCACTCTCACGTTCACAATGACTTGCGGAAACACCTTCAAGTCCTGCGTCAGTTCGTCCACGCTTTTGCCCGTACGCGCAACCAGGTCCAAGACGACGAGCGCCGTCAGAAGGCCATCTCCGGTGGTTGCAAGGTGAGGGAAGAGAATGTGGCCGGACTGTTCTCCACCCAGCGCCGCGTCGTGCTGCTGCATCTGTTCGAGTACGTATCGGTCACCCACAGGGGCGCGCAGCATGCGAATTTCCGAGCGTTTCAGTGCTGCTTCCAGACCCATGTTTGACATGGTAGTTGCCACGACCAGATCGCCGGTCAGCATTCCCCGCGCCTTCAGGTCCCGCGCGGCCATCAGCAGAATACCGTCGCCATTGATGACGTTTCCGTGCGCGCCAGCCAGCATGCACCGGTCTGCATCCCCATCGAAGGTGAGGCCCGATGGAGGCCTGTCGCCTTTGCACTTCCGCGGCAACCCATTGCGGATGCAATGCGCCGCAACCATCATTGATGTTGCTTCCGTCCGGTGAAATATTCAGCAACGCAAACTCCTTCGGAATCCGTGCGCCCAGCCTGGCAAACAACTCCGGCGCAACCGCTGAGGCGGCCCCATTCGCGCAATCGGCAACGATGCGCAAGCCATCCAGCCTCAAGCCCGGCACGCAGTCGATGAGGAAATGAATGTAGTCATCGGCAAGAGTCGCGTTATCGTCCACGCGCGGAAGCGCTGACACTTCCGGCACGACGGCTCTTCGGCAAGCCGGAGAATCTCATCCTCAATCGAAGACTCCACGGCGTCCGGAAGCTTGAATCCGTCCGGCCCGAATAGCTTGATTCCGTTATCGCGCCATGGATTGTGAGAAGCAGAAATCACCACGCCCGCATCAAAGCCGTGCGTTCGTGCGAGGAACGCCACCGCGGGAGTAGGAACTACACCGGCGGATTCCACGCTCACGCCGGTCTTACGCAATGCGTCGGCGATGGTTGCTGCGATCCACATGCTCGACTCGCGCGTGTCGCGGCCGAGAATTACCTTTGGCTCGTGCGGCCGTGAAACGAATGTCCAAGTGCCAGACCTGTTGCGTGGATGGTTCTCGCATCGAGCGGCGGCTCGCCGGCGATCCCTCGAATTCCGTCAGTCCCAAAGAGCTTCCTTGTCGTTCCTTTGCTCATAGCCTCACTTCTTGCGCTTGTTCTTTCCAGGTGCTTGGTCAACCGTGCTGCTGAACTCGCCATCATGGAGCCGGGTTTTGATGCGTTCTCCCTGAACTACCTGGCCTACGGAGCGAATCACTGCGCCGTCAGAGTCCAGCACCAGCGCGTAGCCACGTTCCAATACGGCCAGGGGGGATAGTGACCGCAGTCGAGCATCGAGCGCTTCAACGCGGGCAGCCCATCTTCGCAGCGTTCTCTCGAACGAGCGCTCGAGCCTTGTCGCTCCAACTGCAAGCCGTTCCCGCGTACGCGCCAGCATTTGGCGCGGTTCATGATGGAGCACATCGGCAGCAAGATCCGCCACTTCTCGCCCTCGAGCGCGGATCGACTCACTTACGCTTGCTTCCATGCGAAACCCGAGATCGTCCAGCCGCTGGCTGGCTCGGTGCAGCGTCGCTGTCACGCGCCGTTCCGCGCGATCCGTGGGCACTCTGTCCAGCCTTTGCCGCGCATCGCATCAGCTGAAACCGCGCGGCGCGCTCCAAACGATTGCCTAGCGTTTCAACCCGTTCCGCAACGCGATGCTGTGCCTCGGTAATCAGTTCTGCGGCCGCCGAAGGCGTGGGAGCCCTCAAGTCCGCCACAAAATCTGCAATCGTAAAATCCGTTTCGTGTCCGATCGCCGAGACCACCGGCAAGTTCGACGCGACAATTGCCCGCGCCACCCGCTCGCTATTGAAAGCGCTCATATCCTCAAGCGATCCGCCGCCGCGCGCGATGACGATGACGTCGACCAGGCCGCTGGCGTTCAATTGAAGCAGCGCCGCTTCAACTTCGCCTGCTGCCTGCTCACCCTGAACCGCGGCTGGACACACGATCACATTCAGCCCGGCATGCCGCCGCCCCGCGATGTTAAGAAAATCGCGAATCACAGCGCCGGTCGGTGACGTGACAATCCCTACTGAACGCGGAAAGGCGGGCAGAGGGCGTTTGCGCGCAGACTCAAACAGTCCCTCAGCCTTCAATCGTTCTTTGAGTTGTTCAAATGCCAATTGCAGCGAGCCCGCGCCGACAGGCTCGATTGTTTCGCCCACAAGTTGCAGTTGCCCACGCTGCGCGTAGACGCTTACGCGTCCCCGCACCAGGACGTGCAGTCCATCTTCGGGCTTGAAGCGGAGCAAAAGCGACTGTCGGCGAAACAGGACGACCGGCAACTGGGCATCCGCATCTTTCAGCGTGAAGTACAAATGTCCCGAAGGCGCGGGGCGGCAATTCGAGATCTCGCCTTCGACCCAGATGTCGCCGTACTCCTGCTCAACCTGCTCGCAGACGTGTTCGACAAGCTCTCGCACCGGCCAGATGCGGCGCATTTGTTGCGGCGCTTCAAATGTCAGGTCCAGCTGTCGCACAGATGTGTCCGGTCGAGTCACCACTAAGAGTGTAAATTGCGGAGGTGCGATGAGAGGTGTCGCCGGGAGTGCGGCTAACGCCGACTGGCAACGATGGTACCGAGCTGCTCCGCAATCTGCGTCAGGCGTGCGGAAATCGCGGCGGAATCATTCAGCGGGCCTGTGTAGAGATTCTCCGCTTCGCGGGCCAGTTCCGTTCCTTCCTGCAGCCCGAAGGTCCCCAGAACGCCGGCCAGCTTGTGTGCGTCTGAACTTGCGGCTTGCTGTTCAGCGGCGCCCAGCGTGCCGTTGGCCGCGCTCTCTGCCGCCTTTTGCAGAGTCGTCACGCGCTCCTCCATTTGTGGCAGGAACTTCGTCCACAGCCGATTCATGGCTTCGGTCAGCGGCGATCCAAAGTGTCGCTCACCAGGGTGCCTCAGCTCCACCCCAGAATGCCGGCAACCTGTTGCGAAAGGGTCAGCGGGTCGAAAGGTTTTACCAGCACGGCTTTCACGCCGAGATCGGCAAAGCGCGAGCGATCCGTCGCCTGTACCTTGGCAGTGAGTAACATAACCGGAATGTGTGCCGTGGCCGGGTTCTTCTGCAGTTCCCGAAACGTCGCCGGACCATCCATTCCCGGCATCATCACATCCAGCAGAATCGCGTCTGGCTGGTAACTCGTGGCCCGCGCCAATCCCTGGGCACCCGAACTGGCCACCATCACTTCCCAGCCTGCCACGGTCTCCAGGCTCAATGCAGCTACTTCGCGAATATCGTCTTCGTCATCAATGATAAGAATGCGATGCATGAAATACTTCTCCAGAATCGGCCTCAGGAACCCTGGCCGGCGGAAACCTCCGGTATGGATTCTTCGACTTCCTGCGAACTGCGCAGCATCGTCAACACCAGGGCTTCCAATTGTTCGGGTTCAACGCTTGCTTTGGCCAGGAAGTGACTCAAGCCTAGCACCAATTGCATGCGTTCGGCTTGCGTCAAACCATGGGCAGAGTAGGCTACCAGCGGCGCCCGGTTCAAATCTTCGTGTTGCCGCAGCCAATCGACCACGTTGAATCCATCGCCATTCGGCATTCCGATGTCCAGGATAATCATGTGGGGCTGAAAGGTCAGGCATTCATCCATCGCTGCCTGGCGCGTATGCGCTACTCGCACCACGATTCCTTCGCGCCTGAAGATCTCTGCGATAACCTGTCCCAGATCCGGATCATCTTCGACGACGAGAATGCGCGCCTGCTCGCCGGGAGCGCAGAGCACCTTCACCAGTTCGCCCAGAAGAGCATCGTCGCTGGGCCGCGGGAAGAGACGGTCCACCTTGTGATTCGGTTCTGCCGCCTGTGGATTCGCCACGCCCAACAGCACGACGGGCGTGTGCGCCTCCGGTTCTTCGCGGCGCAGCATCGGCAGTATCTCCCACCCGTTGATGCCATCAATCGTGGTATCCAGCACGATCGCCGAAACTCCATCGTGAGCCACTGCAACCGCCTGGTCTACGGTTGTGGCTTCCACCACGCGATATCCGTATCGAGCGAGTTGATCGGCAATTAAGGGCCGCGTCGCGCCATTGGTATCGGCCACGAGCACCGCGCCGTGCGTTGCGGGGCTCGATTCGCCTTCTTCGGTCTTTGCGGCGACCGGCTGATAGGGCAGGAAGACTCTGAATGTCGATCCGCGAACCGGATTCCGCTCTGCCCAGATGCGTCCCGCTATGCTGCAAGACAATCGCGCGGCAAATAGCCAATCCAAGGCCGCTGCCGCCTTTCTGGCGCGAGTCCGAAGCATCCACCTGCTGGAATCGTCCGAAGATCGCTTCCAGCTTGTCTGCAGGAATTCCGCGTCCCTGGTCGATGACCGAAAGCGTCACGCCGCTGGCGCCTGAGCGCAACATCACAGAGATCGCTGAATTGGCGGGCGAAAACTTGATTGCATTCGACAACAGGTTCGTCATCACCTGCAGCAGGCGATCCGGATCCGCCATGACCTCAACCTGCGTCTTGTCGTGAATCAGCAGCACGCCGGCCTCGTCCGCCATGGGCTGCACGCCGTCGATTGCCTGGCGCACGATTTCGCCCAGTTGGACGGGTCGGAATGTGAGTGGCTCGCGCCCGCTCTGCGTGCGCTCGAGATCGAGAATGTCGTTGATCAGCCGGACCAGGCGCTCGGAGTTGCTGAGCGCGATGCGCAGCAGGTTGGCAGCCTTCTCGTTGATCACGCCCAGCATGCCCGACGAAAGCAGCCCCAGCGCTCCGCGAATCGAAGTGAGCGGCGTGCGCAGTTCGTGGCTGACCGTCGAAACGAATTCATCTTTCATGCGGTCGAGCGCATACCGCTGGCTGATGTCTCTGAAGCTCAGCACCGATCCTGAAAATCTGCCCTGGTCGAGAATCGGATTCAGGAAGAACTCCGCCGGGAATCCTGTGCCGTTGCTGCGGAAGATCGTGCCTTCGCCGGTTACCGACTTGCGCTGTCCCGATGCGCGCCGCAGCGGGCAATCTTCAGCGCATTTCTTGTCGGGCGGCGCTGATCCGTGGACAAGCTGGTGAACCGGCTTGCCGATCAGATTTTGCGGCCGTGCCCCGAGCAGCCGGGCCGCCGCCGGATTGGCAAATCGGACCAGGCCATTGCGATCCACTCCGCAAATACCGTCTGCGACCGAACCCAGCAAAATCTCCTGCTGCCGGCTCAGTTCCTCAGCGCGCTCGCGCTCGCGTGTCCGCGCCAGCATCTGCGCCAGCGAACCGGCCACCGTTTCCATGGCCGCGGTGGTTTCGCGATCTTCGCGAATTCTTGCGTGGCAATAGAACTCAAGCACCGCCAGCACATGATTGCCAACCTGTACGGGGGCGGCCCAGCCCGAAACCATCTTGCTTCGAATGGCCGCCTGTACACGCGGACTGGTTGTCAGCACTGACAAATCGGATGCCCAGACCAGGCGGCCTTCCTTCCACGCGCGGCCGGGCAGGCTGCCCCCGGGAGCCAGCGTGATCCCCATGCTTTCCTGGATCAGACCTTCAGCGCCTTTGCCCGGAACACCCCAGGCCGTATTGAATTCCAGTCGGTTTTCTTCGGCATTTACGTCCCACTTCACGGCGACGTCCCAGCCCTGCGAAATGCACAGCGCCTCCAGCACGCGCTTGGTGGCGATTTCCGCCGAGATGTTTTCGCCCACGATCTGGCTTACCACCAGTTGCAAAGCGAGGCGGTGCTCGCGTTGCTTCTGCTGGGTTACATCGTGCAGCAGGCATTGCACCGCCAGCGGCTTGCCGGCGCGCCGGCGCTGATGCAGGCTCATCTCCAGCTCCAGCACGCGACCATCGGCTGTCTCGGTGCGCAGCGGAGCGCGATCTACCGTGACGCCATCCAGCGCCTTCTTAAGCAGTCCCGAGACTTCATCGCGGCACCTGAGCCGAATATATCCGCGAACGAATCGCGTTCCAGGGAGGCATTTCTATCCAGCCGGAACGTCTGCCGCCACGCCGGATTGGCGTAGAGAAACTTGCCCGCCATGTCGAGCGTTGCAATCATTTCGCTCGAGTTTTCAAACAGGTCGCGATAGCGATCACGCGGAATGCGTAGACCTTCGCCTTGCGTTGCGTTGACTGACTGGTCCAATGCGACGGCCACCAGTCCGATCGGCAAACCGTCGCGGTTGCGCAAAGTGGAGATGTGCAACCGGACAGGGAAGAGCGATCCATCCTTGCGCCGCAGATGGGTTTCAAAGCTCGGGACCTGGCTGGGAGCGAGCGAATGGACCACCTCCGCGTAGGTCACGAGGCTGCCTTCCTGCTTGCCTTCGACCGGCTTGTTGATGCCGTAGAGTCTGCGCGACTTCGGAGACAAGCCGATCCTCTTCACCCGGCGCCAGCAGCTTATCTGTGGTTTCCTGATCCACCAGTTCCGCCGCGTGATAGCCGAGCAGTCGCTCGGCGGTTGGATTCATGTAGGTGAGCTTGCCGTCGAGGCCGATGGAGATCACCATCGTGCCCGCGGAATCCAGAATGTCTTTCAGGGGATCGCCGGCATATCGAGCAGCCGCTTCGCGCTCGGCAGAGATTGTCGGCCAGCACGCGCATCAACACCGCGGCGGTCAGCCCCATCGCCGTCATCAGCAAAAGCCAGTCGAATTTGGGACCTGCCTCAAGCCGGGCCAGGATGACGCCTGCGGCCATCGCCACGGCGAGCACAGACAGCGACGACCATATCGGCGGAGATTGTGTCTCTCCTTCCGGGTTCGATTGTCTCGCTTCGCGTAAGTCCATCAGGTTGCCGCGCTCCCGCATCTTCACCGGCATCCGCTCGCGCCTCAATCTCGAGCCGCAACATACCGGTGTAGCTTTTCCGCCGCGCGACAGGCTGTCAATCGCGCAGGCGTCTTGGGGGCCAACTGGCCAGCGCCTCGCACCCAATTTGTCTCGCACTGTTGAAGCGAGGATACATCCACAGTTGCTCTCGACCGTATCAGCGTCACGAGAGCTCTTCCAGTACGGGCGGATGCGAACGCAATGAGGCTTATCTTGCACCCTTCCACAAACCAACCTGGTTTTCAAGCGTATGTTACTGAACCAGCGTGCTGTTGTACCCGGAACGCCACCTGTACCCTTCGCCGATTGCTCAGTAGAGCCGCGATGCGGCTTCCTGGATCGGCTCGCCGTATACTTGCTTTCATGGTCCGGACAACCTGAAGCGAAACACGCTGGCTCTACCCGTATTCATTGTCCTTGCAAGCACTCTTCTTGCATGCGCCAATCGCCCATGGCTGGGGTAACGAAGGTCATCGAATTATCAATCGTTTGGCGATCAGCCAATCTGCCGCCGGATGTGTCCTGCGTTTCTGCGCTCCGAAGCCGCAACCAAGGAGATCGAATACCTCGGTCCTGAGCCCGACCGTTGGCGCTCACCCGCTGAACCGGAACTGAACGCGGCGCAAGCCCCGGAGCACTTTATCGACCTTGAACCCGCAGACGCTCTGGGGCCGCTGCCGCGCCGCCGGCTTGATTTTGAAGCGGCGGCTTCGCTCCGGCCAACGCCCTGAGAAGATTGGTCTTCAGCCTTGGGAAGCCACCGAAGTGTGGGAGCGGCTGAAGGCTGCGCTGCGCGAGTATCGGCGTCTGTCCGCCGAGCACCAGGACACGCATGCCGTCGAGCAGGCGGCGATCTTTTATGCTGGCTGGCTGGGACATTACGTTGGCGATGCCTCGCAGCCGCTTCACACTACCGTCCAATACAACGGATGGACGGGGCCTAACCCCAATGGCTACACCACGGACCACAAGATTCACTGGCAGTTTGAGGGCCGTTTCGTGGGCGCCAATCTGCATGCGTCCGAAGTCCAGCCGCGCATGACGCCCCGTGCATGCGATCGAGGGAGACGTGTTCGCGGATTACGTGGCCTATCTTCGGCAAACTCGAAATACGTCGAAAAGGTCTACCAATTGGAGAAAATCGGCGGATTTGAGGGGCAGGGAACGCAGGAATCGCGCGATTTTACCGCCGATCGGCTCGCCGCCGGTGCCAGCATGCTTCGCGACATGATCTATTCCGCCTGGATGCAGAGCGGAAACCCGGTTCCTGATACTTACGCTCCGGCAAAGTGATGCATTGGTTCTGACAACGAAGCCGACGCAATCGCACCTCGCTTCCGCGCGTGTCGAGTAATCTTCGCAGATGCCGCCTCCAAAATCGGTTGTTTGTGGGGCAATGTGATCTGCGACCTGGATGACAATCAGGAGCCTGCCTCGCCGTCGATGATGGCGTGATCTAGATCACTGCGTAGAACACGGACATAATTTGTCGTATATTCATGAAGTTTTTTAGTCGGTCGGGCCAATATGCTCACGCGACTCGCGCGAAATTCCCGATTCGATGCCAGGACAAACCGTGAAACGTCTGATCGTTCTTATCGCCTATCTTATTTCTTGCTCATCTTTTCCCGCCGCGATGGGCCAGTCCTATCAATCCGGCGGGGTGGTGCGTGATACGACCGGCAGCCTGATCCCCGGTGCCGCGGTAGTTTTGCGCCAATCCGCAGGTGATCTCACATGGTCGTGCCAGACGGATGAACACGGCGCTTTTCAGATCGCTCTGCCAAATCCCGGAACCTATGAAGTTGAGATCAAGGCAAGCGGCTTTGTACTCTATCGAGCGCAGCTCGCATTAACCGCTGCCGCACCCACCGCAAATCTGGATATAGCCCTGGTAGTCGAAGGCAACTCCCAGACCATTGAAGTGACGGCCAACGCGCTGGCGGCCGAGACCACAAGCACGCAACTGGGCGAGGCGCTGGACACCGGAAAGATCGAGAGCGTGCCACTGAACGGGCGCAGCTTTACCGACCTGATGGCGGTGCAGCCTGGAATTGTCCCCCAGAACACCGCGCAGCCGGGCGCGGTTATCATGACCGGCGTGGCGTCAACGCCTCCTTCGGGCGACGCAAATCCCGGCAACCTTTCGATCAGCGGCCAGCGCGAGTCTTCGAATGGCTTTCGCGTGAACGGCAGCGACGTGGAAGAGGACGTGAACATGGGCACGTCGATTGTGCCCAATCTCGACGCGATCGACAGCTTTCGCGTGCTGACTTCGAACTTCGACGCCGAGTACGGCAACTCGAGCGGCGGGCAGGTGCTGGTGATCACAAAGTCCGGAACGCCGCATCTGCACGGCTGCGCATTTGAGTTTCTGCGCAACACGGCGCTCGATGCGCGCAACTACTTCTCGCAGGATCGCGCAGCATACCGGCAAAATCAGTTCGGCGGCACGCTTGGCGGCGCGCCGTTTCACTGCAAAGGCTGTGACGCTGTTTGGCGACTACCAGGGAACGCGGCTGACCGAGGGCATCGATACCGGCAACATCGCGGTTCCGTCGCTGGCCGAGCGCAGCGGAGACTTCAGCGAGAATCCGCTGACGGGCAGCGTGAATGGCGCCATACTGGGCTGCGCTGCTGTCGCGCGCGCTTGGGCCGTACGGTTACGGCTGGCGAACCATACTCCGCAGTCTTTCCCGACGGCAAGATCTCCCAGTCCGCCTGGTCGGCTCCGGCGAAAAATCTGCTGGCGTTTGTTCCGCTAGCCCAACGTGGGCGGAGCGCTTTTCTGCGACTGCAGCGGAAGCCGAAACGCTGACAGGACGACAAAGGCGCATTGCGCGCCGACTGGACGCGCGGCAAAGGCACGCTGACGGCATACTACTTTCTCGACGATTACTCGCTCGACAATCCATATCCGACGGGAACGGGAGGGGCAAGCGTGCCGGGCTTCGACGCCACCTCGAATGGACGCGCGCAACTGGCGAGCGTCGCCCATATCGTTACGTTCGGCTACGTCAACGCTGAATGAGTCTCACTTGAGCTTCATGCGCAACGCCAACGCCGTTGGCCAGCCGCGCTGGCGGAGTCGGCCCTTCGCTCGCGTCGCAGGGATTCTCAGGCATCGTCGCCGCTCAAACCCTCCACGGAAGGCATCGAAAATATCGCGTTCAACGATTTCACGATGGGCGTCGACACAACGGCGCTGGTGCAGGCGGAGAACATCTATGAGATCAGCGACGCATTTTCGCGGATCGTTGGCAAGCATGGCTTGAAGATCGGCGGCGAGATTCACGCAAACCAGATCAATACCCATCCCGACGTGGTTTTCAACGGCAGCTTCGCATTCAACGGATCGGAGACCGGCCTGGACTTCGCCGACTTTCTGCTTGGCGCTCCATCGAGTTACACGCAGGGGCAGGCGCGCGACTTTTACAATCGCAATCTTTACATCGCCGCATTTGTGCAGGACAGCTGGAAAGCAACGAACCAGCTTACGGTGAACTATGGCGTGCGCTGGGACCGCATCCGTCCCTGGCAGGAGAAGTTCAACCAACTCCAGACGCTGGTAAAGGGCGAGCAGTCGCAGGTTTTTCCCGGCGCGCCGCAAGGGCTGGTTTTTCCCGGCGATCCAGGAGTTCCCGATTCGCTCGCTCCTGCACGGAATAATTTTGCTCCGCGCATTGGCCTGGCGTGGACGCCCTCGTCTGCCGCGCCCTGGCTGCATCGGCTTGCGGGTCCTGTGGGCCAGACGAGCGTTCGCCTTGGATACGGCATTTTTTATACCGCGTATGAAGGCCTTTCCGCCGGAATCATGAGCGCCAATCCGCCCTATGGCTATACGTACACGTCGGCAGCTCCGCCCTTGTTTGCATCACCCTTTACCGTTGCCGCGACAGGCGTTGATGCCGGACAGCGGTTTCCCCTGCAGAAGGTGGCGTATGGAGTTAGTCGCGCACATCCGAATGCGAGTGTGGACTGGAGCCAGTTTGAGCCGCTCGTGGGAATTCCCGCCGTCGATCCGAGTGACGTGACGCCTTATGCCGAACACTGGATGGCAAGCGTCGAGCGTCAGTTCGGAAGCGAATCGTTGCTCACGATCAGCTACGTGGGCGCGTCGTCGCATCATCTGCTGGTGCTGGAAGAGGCAAATCCCGCGAATCCCGCGCTGTGCCTGAGTCTTGGGTCAGCCTGCGGGCCATTCAATGAGCAGGCTGCGCGCACTCAATTCGGTGCGGCCTTTGGAAGCGTCGAATTGCAGCGCACGATAGCCAACTCCAGCTACAACGCCCTCGAGGCATCGATCAATCATCGCTCGCATGGTCTGGAAATGCTGGCCAGCTATACGTGGTCGAAATCCATCGATCAGTCCGCCGGATTGCCGGAGCCGGTCAATCCCGTGGATCCATCGCTTAGCCGAGGGCTTTCATCTTTCGATATGCGGCAGAATCTGGTCGGTAGCTTTCACTACGATTTGCCGGTGCTTCATTCCGCTTCGTCGCTCCATGCAATTGCCTCGGGCTGGTCGGTTGCCGGAATTGCGCGCTTTACATCGGGTTTGCCGGTAACGTTGGTCAACAATAACGACACATCGCTGCTCGGCACAATTCCCAACGGCATCAACAACAATGGCGTCGATACTCCGGAGTGGAGTGGGCGACCATTGCGGATAGAGACGAATCCTCGCGGCGGAGTCGTATTCGATACTGCGCAGTTCACTCTTCCCGCACTGGGAACAATGGGCAATGCGCGTCGCCGGTTCTTTTCAGGCCCCGGCATGGAGAATCTGGACGCAACGCTGTCGCGCAGCTTTCTGGTGAGAGACGATCGCTCGCTCGAATTTCGCGTCGAAGCATTCAACCTGATCAACCATGCACAGTTTTTCGGCGCTTCTGCCGTGGAAGGCAACATCTCCAGCGGAAGCTTCGGCCACGCGGTGAGCGCCATGCCTCCGCGCCTGATGCAACTGGCCTTGCGATATCGGTTTTGATGCAATCAGTTTTGTCAGTCGCCCGCTTCGGCAGAGGCCAGGACAGGAACCCTGCGGAGCAACGCCGTTAACACCAGCGTGAGCAGCAGGACCATGGGAACCGCCGTGACCAACCATGCTCCAAGGGCTTCGCCTGCCAGGCTGCCCGAAGCCCAGATGAGCTTCGACCGAGACTGGTGGTTAAGCATGGAAGCGTTGAGAGCTGGATGCACGCTGGAGGAGAACAGCCATCCGCCGAGGCGCACAAACGGAAAAATGAGTGCGATCTGGAAAGGCATGGCGGCGTAATTTGCCGCCTGGATTGCCGGCATATTCAGGCGCAATCCGAGAGCAACCACCAGGCACAGTGCGGTCGGGATTCCAATTACCGGGATGCATCCGATCGCAAAACCCAGGGCGAGCGTGAGCGCAAGCCGCTGCGGCGATATGCCCTGCCGCAACCATGACTCCGCTTTTTGACGCATCGCTCTGAGTGATCTGCTCATCTTGATTCCTACGTTATCGGTACGAAACCTGTTCCCGTTTAGATGTTGCGTAAATGTTGAATGAACGGCACCAAATTCCGCACCATCTTCCAGTTTGATGCAGAATCCGCTAGCGTGCTGTGACATCCATCAACAAGCATAGGCACCTTTTAAAGGCACACACTGCTCCACTTTCGACGTAGTTTGCCGCTCCAAAGTGTCAATTTTGGCAAGATTTTGCGGTTATCGCGGTAATCGGAGCAGGCCGCGTTCGCGCATCGCAGACAGAGCCTGCTCGACCTTCCAGTCCAATGCCGCCGTTCCGTCGATGACGAGGTCGGCGTTGGCCGCGGATGGCCGCACGAAAGCAATGCTGGAGGGCCGGACCGTGGCTTCGTACTGCCGGCGAACCGACTCCGGGGTGCGGCCGCGCTCGATGGTGTCCCGCCTCAAGCGCCGATCGAAGCAGACATCATCAGGCGTGTCGAGGTAGATGCGGAGCTGGTAATGCGGAAGCAGATCCGGGTAATACAACGCGAACAATCCTTCCACCAGAACGATTGCGCCAGCCTGCATCGTTTCAGTGCGATCGGGAATGCGAATATGGTGGGAAAAATCATAGAGAGGCCGCTCGATGGTCTCTCCGCGGCCCAATGCGGCAACATGCGCAATCAGCAGCGAACTCTCGATCAGCGCCGGATCGTCGAAGTTCTCTTTAGCCCTGTCGGCCTGCGGCAGGTGCGAGAGATCAAGATAGTAGTTGTCGAGAGGGAAGTGAATGCCGTCGAGTTCGCGGGCGAGTTCGGCGGCGAGCGTCGTTTTGCCTGATCCTGAAGCGCCTGCGATCCCGACGATACTGGGCGGGAAAGGCAGCCTGGCCGTGGTCGCCTCAGGGGGATGTGCGTCTTCGCTCACGCTTCAGCTTCCAGCAGCGCCGCGATCCACATTGCGATGCGGTCGAGCAACTCAGCCAGTTTTCTTTCCACCTGTCTGCCGGCTTCGAAGACCTCGGCGTGGCTCAGTTGTGTTGCGCCCAACCCTGCGGCCAGGTTCGTAACACAGGAGAGACCCAGAACCTCGATACCCATGTGACGAGCCACGATGGTCTCGGGCACCGTCGACATGCCGACCAGCGTGGCGCCCATGGTGCGAAAGGCCCTTATCTCGGCAGGCGTCTCGAAGCTGGGTCCGCTGACAGCCAGGTAGACGCCCTCTTCCAGCGTATGGCCCTCCAGTTCTGCCGCCTGGGTGGCAACTTTGCGCAGCCGTTTTGAATAAGCCTCTGACATATCGAAAAAACGAATTCCGCTGTTGGGGCGGGCGAAGGCGAAGCGGGGTTCGTTGGGGCCGACCAGAGGATTCCAGCCCATCATGTTGATGTGGTCGGCGATCAGCACGAGCTGCCCGATCTTGTAACCATCGGTAATGCCGCCGGCTGCATTGGTGAGAATGACCGCACGCACCCCCAGGGCACCCATCACGCGCATGGGAAAAGTGACGTCTTTGGGCGAGTACCCTTCGTAGAAGTGGACGCGCCCCTGCATCACCAGGACGGGAGCTCCGCCGAGTGTACCGGCAACGAGGCGCCCGGAGTGTCCCTCCACGGTTGATTTGGGAAAGTGTGGAATGTCCTCGTAGGGAACGATTATCCGATCATGCACCGCATCCGCGGCAGCGCCTAATCCGGAGCCCAGCACGATGCCCAGGCAAGGCTTGAGACCTGCCAATTTCGCGCGCACAAAGTCCGCGGCCTCAGAAACTTCATCAAAGTAGCTCATGGCTTGTACCGATAAGTCCGTTCCTGCGATTCTACAACTGCGCTTGTTCGCGGTCGGGTAGGTCTATCGGGTTCAAGCGCTGGCGAACCTTTCGCCCGAGGCAGCATCCCATGTGCCGCAACATCAAAACGCTTTTCAATTTCGACCCTCCGGTCACTCCCGAGGAGATTCGCGCTGCATCGCTGCAGTTTGTGCGCAAGATCAGCGGCTTTACAAAACCCTCGAAGGCCAACGAAGCCGCGTTCCTCGCAGCGGTGGAGGAGGTGGCCGGGGTTTCAGCGCGATTGCTGGAATCGCTCGAAACCAACTCCCCGGCCAGAACCAGGGAAGAGGAGGCGGCCAAAGCGCGGCTGCGCAACGCGCAGAGGTTTCCCGAAAGAGCCACGCCATGAAGGAGATCGTCGCCGTCATCTTCGGACTCGGCCTCTTGTGCAATGCGTTGCTGTTTGTGCCGCAGGTGCTGGCTGTGTGGCGCAAGAAGACCGATGAAGGAATCTCGCTGATCACGTTTGGCGGCTTCAGCGTCCTGCAGGTGATCGGGATAGTTCATGGGATATATCAACGGGATCCGTCCCTGATCCTCGGCATGGCGGCAAGCTTCTTGAGCTGCGGAACGGTGACCGCGCTGACCATGTTCTATCGTCTGCGGCGCTTGAAAACGCTGAGTTGAGGCCGCATTCTCGCTCGAAAACCGCTGTTCGGCCGAAGTCCGCATCTAACCCAATGTTGGATGCTCGCTCGACCGGAGGTCCGCTGTGCTCAGGGCTCGGTTATTCATATTTCTATCTCTTGTGACCTCAACGTTTGCGGGTTTCTCACAGTCTCCGCGCGACATCGTCGCGCAGGCCGTTCAAACCGAACTCGCCGCCAGCCGCAACGACCACTCCCACTGGCTCTATTTTGAAATCGACCGCCAGCCCGGTAAAGCGGTGAAACAGTGGGTTGCACAAGCACGATCCGCAAGCTTGGAACGGGTGGTCGAGCGCAATGGGCAGGCGCTCGCTGAAAATCAGCAGCGCAAGGAGATGAACGCCTTCATGAATAACCCCGGGGCGCAAACAAAGCAGCGCAAGAGCGGCCAGCACGATGACGACCAGGCGGCCGAACTCCTGCAGATGCTTCCCAACGCGTTTATCTGGAACATTGAAAGTCAGAAGGGAAGTCAGATCCTCCTGCATTTCAAGCCCGATCCGCAATTTCGGCCACCCGATCTCGAGGCTCGCGTCTTTGCGGCCATGGAGGGTGATATGGCGATCGACCGCGAACAGCATCGCATTGCCAGCCTGAAAGGTCGCCTGATCCACGACGTCAAGATCGGATATGGCTTGCTGGGAGATCTCCAGGCCGGAGGCACCTTTGACGTGGAACGCCGAGAGCTTCGCCCGCATGTATGGCAGATCACGGAGACGCACGTTCACATCCATGGCCATGCGCTGATCTTCAAAAACATCTCGGAGGAAGAGGACGACGTGAAGATGCACTTCGAGCAGATCCCGGATTCGACCACATTGCAACAGGCGCAGGCAGAACTGCTCCATCAAAGTCCAGATCCTGCGCGGGATCAGGCACTCCATCGGTCGCGCTGAAGCCGTTAATTATCTCTGTTGGAGGCGGCCACTAGCGTGAAGACTTCGGCATGGCTGCGCCCGACGCGCCGACTTGGGTCGCACGCTGTGGAATGCGTCTGCTTTCGCAGGCCGAAGGGACATTTGCCATCTGTTTGAGAAACACTCTGTATCCAGGCCAATCCGGTCGCAACGTCGACCAGTAACTCGACTTTGTGATCAGCGGCTTTCGATGCACGACAAGCTGGTTCTCGAGGATATTCACGCCACAAAGCAGGTTGTTCTCCGGCTGCAGAATCGTTTTGTTTGGATCGTGTTCTTCAAGATGCCTGTCCGCATCCCAGTCGAAATCGCACCCGTACCGCTTTGAGTCTTCATAGGTCAGTTGCAGCAGACCTTCGCTACGCACCATGCGATGACTTACTCGATCGGTCACGGCGACTTGAGGTTCAGTGTGCCGAACATCGGAGGTGGGCTTGAGGCCTGCCTCCGCGCCGGACAGGGCCTGGAAGAAGTAGGCCCAGAAAGCGCGCCGATCGGGTTCGCTCATCGAACGAAAGCGAGGGCAGAACTGCTGCACAGTCCTTCCCATCTTCGGATCGAGCAGATCTGCCGGCAACGCCTTTTCGATGGTTGCGTCCCACTCGGGGCGCCAGGTTTCATCATCGCCAAGGTTGGCCTTTTCTTCCGCGATGGGGGTCGAAGGAGCAGGCTTTAATTCGGGCCCAGCGGGCGGAACAGCCATGACTGCTGCCGCGGCGCTGGATGGCTCTCGCACGGTGCGTAACGCAAGAAGCCCCGCTGAAAGACCTACTGCGAGCAGGGTTATTGCAATCCGCAATTTTCTGGGCATTTGCACCGTGAAAAGCCTCAGCCCAGTGAGATGCACGGTCAGCGGGGTGTGGTTTGTCCCGCGCCCTCTCCAATCAATTAACCCTCTATGATTCAGTCGGATGCAGCCGATGAATATTTACTTGCTGTGAGTAATATCCTGCGTGACGCTGTAGTGTCCCGGGGTTCCGGTGACTGCGATCGGCACGACTGCGCCCGCGTTCTTTTTCCGGAAGAACGGTGCGAGCGGCTTCAGCAAGACGGATTTGAAACCGGTCGCCGTATGCGAAATGTCCTGATCCATTTTCAAGTCACCGGTGAGATGTGCGACCGCTCCGTGGAAACGGAATGTTCCCGCAAGCGTTGCCTCAGCGCCAGTGACCTTGAAGGTGAGGCGCGATGTTGAGGCTACCCAGTTCTCGATCTTGACTGGTCCCTGGATCGACGACAGGACATCTTTTGATGCGTCAGCGGGCTTGTTACCGGAGTCGACGCCGGTATTAGGTTTGCGGTCTCCCCGTGCGCGCTCGCTGAAGGCGGAGAGGTTCTTTTCCGTCTCCTTGTCTGTCAGTTTTTCCCCTGGTACGTCAAACGAACCTGTCGCGCGCAACTGCTGCATGAATCCATCGCCGGGAGGCCCGACATATGCATGGCACTTGAGCCACACCGGTCCGGTGATGGGCACCTCTTTCGTAACAAATGGTTCCATGAGGTCCTGCGCGCGGCCGTTATCCACGTTGATATCCAAGTTTGTGGCCTTGGGAGCACCCTTGATGCTGCCCACGGCGTGGATATTCGTTGCTCCGATCTTCACGTCGATGGCCTGAATCTCCATGTCGCCGTTGTCCCCGGAGAGAGTGCTCTGCATGGTTGCAGTGAGCGGCGTTGGCTTGCCGTCGTCAACTGCAAAGTTCTTTGTTTCAGCCGACACTTCGACGTGCATCGACCGCAAAGCCCCTTTGAAGACTCCGCGCGTATCGAGTAAGCCGCCGATGTCGCCAACATCGTGCAGGTTGACTTGCGTGAAGGCAAAGTTTCCGCTGACCGGTGTTGCCAGGAAGTCTTTGCCCACCATCGGTCCCATGCTGCCGTGCGCAAGGATGTGGCCGGTGGGCACGGCATTCTGCATATCGACCGCGTAGGTCAATGCCTCGCCCTTGTGCAGGTTCCTGATCTCCAGCTGCTTGATCGGGAAGGACAGCGGCTTCCCATTCATGCGAAGGATTTCGATTAGGCTTTTGTGAACCACGAATCGTTCGATCATGGTGTCTGGACCTTCAAAATCGGTGGCGCTGCCGGGAGGAAAGTCTTCGTGGTTTTCCTTGCTGCCGATCGCCGGCACGGCGACATGCAGACCGGTGATATCGACCAACTCAACACGCTGGCGCAGCATGACAAGGTCCGACCAGGTGCCCTCGACGAGCATCGAGTCTACGTGTCCCAATGGTGGAAGGTTGGGTGCCGACTTGCGGCGCATGGTGATTCCGGTCGCGACGAATCCGGGGCGGGGAAAGTAGATCCGGTGATAGCCGGTGAAAGTCACATCACAGGCCAGCACATCCTCAAGCATGGGCGCGATCTTGCGGTGACGGTAGGGCCAGTTGGCGCTGATAAAGACAACAGCCACGGCAAGTACGGCCCCTGCCGCAACGATAACGACATGGACCCAGAGCGGAGCCTCGTGCCAGATGCTGCGCACTTTACGCCGGATGCGGCCACGTCGATGCGTTGCAGAGCCCTTGTCGGATGGAGGGGGCGATATAGAGGAGTGAGCCATAATTTATGCCTTACGACAAACCGGGGAAGTGTGCACCGTATGTCGAACCGAGGATCGTGCAAGGAGTGTCGCCTTAGAACCGTATGCGTCCGCTAATGATCGTTCGCGCACTTACAATTGGCCCGCGATACCTGCTTTTTGGAGTGCAGATTGCCTTCCGAGCGTTGCCCCATGAAGACGACGAGTTTTTCTGCGATTAGCCCAGGAAAATTCCGGCGATAGACGCTGAAATCAGGTTCGCCATTGTCCCGGCGAGCATTGCACGAACACCCAGTTTTGCCAGGTCGTTGCGCCGTTCGGGAACCAGGGCTCCGATTCCGCCGATCTGCATGCCGATCGACCCGAGATTCGCGAAACCACACAAGGCAAACGTCGCGATGGTGAAGGCTCGTGGCGTGATCATGGCCTTGTGTGCTCCGAGCGCGATATACGCAATGACCTCATTCAGCGCCATGCGTGTGCCGAGCAGGTTGCCGATCAGGCTGCAGTCTTGTGCGGGCACACCAATCAGCCACGCCACCGGCCAGAAGACATAGCCGAGAATCTCGCCGAGACTGCCTGGTACCCAATGGAACCCGGCATGGATATGCACCCATGCGAGCATCATGTCGAGCAGTGCGACAAGCGCGAGAAAGCTGATCAGCATGATCGCGACATTCAGCGCCAGCTTGCCACCGTCGATGGTACCGCGCGCAATCGCGCCGATCAGATTCTCGTCCTTGTGTTGTTCATCTTTGGGGATAACGACTTTTCCTTCAGTGGCGGGGATTTCTGTCTCTGGAACCAGCATCTTCGCCATCAGTATGGTTCCCGGCGAGGTCATGATGACAGCTGACAAAAGATGCCGCGCCTCGATGCCCTGGGATATGTACATGGCCATGATTCCGCCGGAAACGTGCGCCATGCCGCTGGTCATGATCGTCATCAATTCGCTGCGCGTCGCCTTGGAAAGAAACGGCCGGATGGTCAGCGGAGCTTCGGTTTGCCCCATGAAGATGGAGGCCGCGACGTTCATGCTTTCGGCGCCCGAGATGCGCATGGTCTTCAGCATCACCCACGCAAGTGCGCGAATGATGATCTGCATGACCCCGATGTGATAGAGAACGGCGAAGAATGCCGAGATGAAGATGATGGTAGGAAGCACCTGGAAGGCGAAGATCGATCCCAGCGAAGTGTCAGGCGTTCCCAGCTTGCCGAACAGAACCGAAGTCCCCGCGGATGTGGCGCTCAGCATTTGCGTGACAACGCCGCCTGCCCAGAACATAGCTCTCTGTCCGAAGTCGAAACGCAGCACAAGGAATGCGAACAGGATTTGGAGACTCAGGCCCCACGCTACCGTGCGCCAGCGGATGTGCTTTCGATTGGTTGAGCCAAGCCATGCCGCCAGCAAAACGGCCAGTATCCCAAGCACACCCGTAAATCGTCCCAAAGTGTCGCTCCTGAAAAGCAGCTACCAGTTAACGGCTTTCAGCTCGGTATGAGAACTCAGCGCGCCAGGGATTCACAGAGATTGCATGGAGTTCGACAACATGCTGAGAGCTGAGAGCTGAGGGCTAATAGCTGTTTTACTTACCTTATCGCATCCTTCAGATATCTCTCTGCGTTTTCGCGCGTAAAGATGTGGCTCACCAGCGGCACCGCTTCCGGCGGTTCTTCGCTCAATGTGATTGCCTGCTTGATGCGCTCCAAGGGTTCGGCCAGGATCGTCTCATTGGTGGCATAGAGCGTGGCGAAGGGCTGTCCTTTTTCCACGCGCGCCCCGCGCCGTGCATGAAACTCGACGCCGGCGTTGGGATCGACGGGCTCGCCGGCTCTCTCGCGGCCTGCTCCAAGCCGCTGCACGGCCCATCCCAGCTCCATTGTGTCGAGCTCGGCAACGTATCCGCTTTCCCACGCCTCCAGCACTAGCATTGCGCCAGGCTTGTGCGATGCCGTCAGGTCGTCGAATACTGTGAGGTCGCCACCCTGCGCCTTGATCATTTCGAGGAAGACCTTCAGGCCTGTTCCGTCTGCAAGCGCACCCGTTGCAGCCCAATAGCCCTGCTCGGCGGTCTCAGTTTTGCCACCGAGATGAATCATCCAACCAGCAAGGCGCAGGGAGAGCTCACGAAGGTCCTCATTTCCCCTCGGGGAATCGCCACGCAGCAGTCCAACGCACTCGGCAACCTCAATCCAGTTTCCGGCAGTGCGGCCCAGGGGCTGGCTCATGTCGGTCATCAGGGCTACGGTGCGCGTTCCGGCAGCTTCAGCCGTAGCCACCATGAGCGCTGCCAGGAATTCCGCATCAGCGCGTTTCCGAAGGAAAGCGCCCGAGCCCGTTTTCACATCTAGCACCAGGGCATTCAACCCGGCTGCCAGCTTTTTGCTCAAGATCGAGGCGCAGATCAGCCCGGGGCTCTCGACGGTTCCGGTGCGATCGCGCAGGGCGTAGAGGACACGATCGGCGGGAACCAGCGTCGGTGTCTGGCCGACGATCGCTGCGCCGCACTGCTCGACCACTGCTTCGAATTCGCCCAGCGTGAGCGCCGACCGGAATCCTGGGATCGAATCGAGCTTGTCCAGCGTTCCTCCGGTATGGCCTAACGCACGTCCGCTGATCATGGGCACCGCAACGCCGCACGCCGCGGCGAGGGGAGCAACGAGAAAACTGGTCTTGTCGCCCACTCCGCCGGTCGAGTGCTTGTCCACTGCTTGCTTGCCAAGTCGCGAAGGATCGAACTTCTCACCTGAGTCGCGCATTGCCACGGCCAGCGCGCGCGTTTCTTCGATCGTCAGGCCATTGAGCCATGCTGCCATCAGCCAGGCTGATAACTGCTCCAGGGGAATCGTTTCGCTTGCGGTACCCGCCACGATGAACCCGATCTCGCGCGCATCGAGAACACCGCCATCGCGCTTTTTGCGAATCAGATCGATCATGTGCGGCGCTTTACCGGCTTTTTCAGACATGGGTGCTTAACCTCAATTCCCGGAACAGAAGAGATTATCGCAGGGAGGGCGGCGAGGTAATTCGCATGCGCGATCAAAGACAGGATCCGTTTTGAGACAGGTCGATCTGTTGCAGCGTGTCGTCAGGGGCTGCAGCGCCTTCATGTTCATCCTTGCCTGCAAACCTGAATTCAACGTAGACATCCCAGTTTCGGCATACCCATCCCGGCGCCTCGTGCCCGACCCTGGTGCGATCAGAGAAGACGCCGGCCTCGCAGCAAATCCTCTGATACGGCGCGCCGGTTTGCCGCAGATACGCTTCCACTCGTTCCCGGGTCATTCCAGGCTTCAGGATGGAACGATAGGCGTCGACCTTCCCGCGATAGGTCGCCTGGCGCTGCTGTTCCTTCTGTTTTGCAATTACAAACGATCGGATGTCGGCAAGCGCCACCACAACCAGGATTCCCCATCCAATTACAAGCCAAAGCTTCATTCTCATGTTCTTTCAAGATCGAGAAGAATCGACTTCCGGGGTTTGCAATTTGCTGCATGCGTTTATTCCGCATTCTCTATTCGCTATTTCGTGTCTTTTTCAGTTTCATGTCGAAGCCAAGCGGCAGAACCTCTTCGAATGGCATTGTCCTTGTTCCTCCTGCCGCTGGGAAGATGACCGGCGCATCCGGCGCGGCGAACTCAGCAAGCATCTGGCGGCATGCGCCACATGGTGGGCTGGCCGCGTCGTTCAGGTTTGCAACGGCCACTGCTTCGATGCGAATACCGGGGCCGAACTGGCTCACCGCCCGCACCAGGGCCGCGCGCTCGGCGCAAATCGTGAGTCCGAAACTTACGTTTTCGACGTTTGTGCCGGTGACCACAGTGCCGTTGTTCAAGCGAAGCGCCGCGCCCACTTTGAATCCCGAGTACGGCGAATAGGAGTTCTCCGCCGCCTTTGTCGCCTCTTTCACAAGACTGTCGAGCGCGGCCTGGGCTAAGCTCGTCTTCATCATGGCGTCCTCACCTGTACGCAGTTTGAACCTTGAGGCTAATGCATGACTGCATCCCATGTACAACTCCAAACTGGCGTGAGGACGATCGCCATCCGCCTTTGGGCGCTGAGGCTTGCCGCCATTGCAACATTCTGCGTAGCCCAATCCACAACGATGTCGATGTTGGCGCAGACGCGCACCGTGCCGCCCCCGACCGCGCCGCAATCCGCGGCTGTGCAGCAGACCGATGCCCGGATCGCGACACTGCCGCCGACGCCAGCCTTCGATGTCGCTTCCATTCATCCCAACAACTCGGATCACACGGCGCGCACCCATATCTATTCCTACGCGAACCAGGGCCATTTCATCGCCATCAACGCAACACCCATGCAACTACTGCAATACGCCTACAACTTGCCCAGCTCGCGCATCGTGGGTGCATCGGGATGGGCCACGTCGTCGAAATACGACATTGAAGCCAAGTCTGACCAGGGGCTTGCCGACAAGCTAGCGCTTCTTTCCTATCCCGACGCCAAAGATCAGCTTTTGAAGATGGTCCAATTGCTGCTCGCCGACCGGTTTCATCTCGCCGCCCATCGCGAGGCGCGGGAACTTCCGGTCTATGAACTGGTCGCGGCTAAGGGCGGGGTGAAATTCTTGCCTGTCAAGGATGGCCCCAAAAACATCGTCGATTCCAATTCTCACGCAGGCATTGTCTCGATGAAGATTACAAACAGCTCGCGCGCGATGAGCGATCTTGCCGAGATGCTCTATCGCTACGCCGGGCGGGTTGTTCTCGACAGGACGGGACTGAGCGGCGTCTACAGCATCAGCCTCAACTTCACGGCGGACGATTCCCGATCCGCGGTTCCGGATACAGACACAACCTCCTCGATCGGGAGCGGTGTCTCCGTATTCACGGCGTTGAAGGAGCAGCTTGGCCTTGAACTGAAGTCCAGCAAAGGCCCTGTCGAAGTCCTGGTCGTAGACCACATGGATCCACCCACGGAAAACTGACGCGTTGCTTCGCCTTTCTCAAGTCTCCGCCTGCAAGTCCGATAAATCTCTTGTGACCCTGTACCGATCTCCAGGCGGTGCGGCAGGAAGCAAGAGCGATGGATGAATTGACACGCGAGTTTCTGATCGAGAGCCAGGAAGGGCTCGATCGCATGGAACGGTGCCTCACCGATCTCGAGGAGAATCCGGGCGATGCGGCGCTTATCGCTGAGATCTTCCGCTCAGTCCATACCATCAAGGGCACGACGGGATTCCTGGGATACAAGCGTCTTGAGACACTCGCTCACTCAGGAGAAAACCTGATGGGTCTGCTCCGCGAGGGCAAGCTTGCAGCTACGCCCCCGGTGATCACCGTGCTACTTGAACTGCTCGATGGGCTTCGATTCATTCTCCGTACCATCGAGTCGAATGAGACGGAAGGTGCCGGAGATGACTCCTCCTTGATTCTGCGCCTCGATCAAGTACAGTCGTTAGAAACAACCGAGCAACAGGCCATCGCGGCTACGGAGAAGCATGCACGGAAAAGATCGGCGCGTTCGGCATCTGGTTCCATTCGTTGCAAGGATCGCGGCGGGCCGGTTTGCACTTCGCCGCTGGCCATCGCGTCGGGCACCGGCGCGGAGGCTGCAACTTCGAGTACGCTCATCGGCAATCAGGAAGAGCTTCAGTCTCTCGAAGAATGCGCCAACCGGAAGGTATCTGGGATCGCCACCATTTCGGCTGCTGAAAGTACCCTGCGCGTCGATGTGACCTTGCTCAATCGGATGATGAACCTCGTCGGCGAACTGGTACTTACGCGCAACCAGGTAGTGCAGGCGACCGCGGCGGTCCCCGGTCTGACCCCGCTTTCACGGCGGCTCGATATGGTGACTGCCGATCTGCGCGAGGCAGTGATGAAGGCGCGCATGCAGCCGGTATCAAACGTCTTCTCGAAGATTCCCAGGATGGTGCGCGACCTGTCGCAGGCGCTTGGCCGCCGCGTGCGCCTCGAGATGGAGGGTCAGGAAACCGAACTCGACAAGAGCCTGCTTGAAGCGATCAAGGATCCGCTTACGCATGCCGTTCGCAACGCGCTTGACCACGGTATCGAAGCGCCCGAAGTGCGCGCTGCATTAGGGAAGGATCCAGACGGTGTCCTGCGGCTGCGCGCTGTTCAGGAAGGCAGCCACGTCATCATTGAAATTGCTGACGATGGGGCGGGTGTTTCCGTTGATCGCGTTCGTGCCAAAGCCATCGAACGCAGACTGATCACAGCGGAGCGAGCTGCGCAACAGTCCGAGCGCGAATTGCTGCAACTGGTCTTCCTTCCAGGATTCTCCACCGCATCCGCCGTCACCAACGTCAGCGGCCGCGGCGTCGGCATGGATGTGGTTCGCACCAATGTTGAAAAGATTGGTGGCAAGGTGGAACTGGAATCCCGTCCCGGCCAGGGCACAACACTTCGCCTGCGCATTCCACTTACGCTTGCCATTATTCCCGCACTGATTGTGCGCAGCACCGGGCAAAGCTTTGCACTTCCGCAGGCGGCGCTCTCTGAACTCGTGCACCTGTCCCGCCAAAAAGCTGCATCCGCAATCGAATGGATGGGAGATGCGGCACTCTTCCGGCTGCGCGGCAGCCTCCTCCCGCTGGTCTTTCTCGATCGTCTTCTGACTCCCAGCCCGCTGCGCAGCCAGAACTGCCAGGGCGAAAGTTACGTCGCTGTTCTCGAAGCCGATGGCCGTCGCTTCGGCCTTGTTGTCGATGGGCTTGCCGATCCTGAAGAGATTGTCGTGAAGGCGCTCAACGCGTCTCTGAAGGGAATCGGGCTCTATTCCGGGGCCACCGTGCTCGGTAGCGGCAATCTTGCGCTGATTCTCGATCCTTCTGCGATCGCCCTGCGTGCGGGCATCGCGGTGGAAGAGGCTGACCCAGCCACCCTCCCTGACCCTTCGGTCGCGGCGCAGTCAAGTGCGAAGGACTATCTCCTGGTTGACATTGCCGAACACCGCGCCGCGGTCTCCCTCGACGACGTTCTGCGCATCGAGCAACTTCCCGTTTCGAGGTTCGAGCGCATCGGCGAGCGCGCCGTTCTTCAGATCGAAGGGCAAATTCTTCCCGTCATGGACTCGGCTGGCTTGCTTGCAAATGCGGAGAGCGACAGGCAGATCGTGGCCGTGATCTGTCGCGCTGGCGATCGTCAGATAGGCTTCGTGGTTTCGCATGTTCTGGATGTAGCTGCCGGCGCCGACCTGTGTGAAGCAGGCAGCAATCGCCGTACCGGCGGCGTGACATTGTTGAACGACAGGGTCACCGCTCTGATTAACCTTGCCGACATTCCAGCCCTTCCCATTTTCAACTCCGACATTCCTGCCACCCGCCCGGCGGAGGCTTTCGTATGAGCACAACAACTAAATCACGGCGTCGTCGGGCCTCTCCCGAGGTGCCCGCTCAAATGTGCTCGTTCCGCATTGGGGATGCTCTGTTCGCATTGCCGATCAGCCACATTCTCGAGATCGTGGGCTCAGCGCGCCCTCAACCGGTGCCGCTCGCGCCGGGATTCGTAGGGGGTCTCGTTCACTACCGCGGCGATGTTCTGACCACCATCAGCCTTCGAAACCTTCTTGGCATGCCCGCGCTTGACCATTCCCAACCGATTCTCGTCCTTGAAAGTCCGGGCGGGTGTTTCGGCGTGCTGGTGGATGCCGTGGGCGAGGTGCTGACCGTTTGCCCACAAGACTTCGAACCCAATCCTTCAACGCTCGACGAGTGCCGGAGAAGCCTCTGTACCGGAGCCTACAAGTTGAAAGACAAACTGCTTGTAGCCCTCGATCCAATCCGTCTTGACCCCGTGCACCTGGCCGCGGCGCAAGTGGCGTGAATGGAGAATCGTATGCGCGCTCTCATTGTTGACGACTCCCGCTTTGTGAGGGGCTTCCTTCGCGGCCTCCTTCAAGAGAGGGGAATCACATGCACCGAAGCTGTCGACGGGCAGGCCGGACTGGCGCAGCTCAAGTCCGGCGTCAGCTTCGACCTGGCCCTCATCGACTGGAATATGCCTGTCATGAATGGGTTGGAGATGCTCACCACTCTGCGTGCCGAAGGGTTCGGCGATCTCAAGGTAATGATGGTCACGACTGAAGCCGAAAACGAGTCCATTGTGCGAGCTCTCGATTCGGGCGCCGATGAATATCTAATGAAGCCTTTCGACGAAGTGGCTCTTACCGAAAAACTGATCATGCTTGGACTCGCGGAGGAATGAACGATGGCGCATGGCCGCCGCACCCGCATCTTCATCGTTGACGATTCGGCAGTGGTGCGCAGCCTGCTGCGCACTGTCATCTCCGCTGATCCCTCCCTCGAGGTCGCCGGGACTGCCGCGGATGGGGCCGCGGCTCTCCAGGCGATTGAATCGGTTTCTCCCGATCTGGTGCTCCTTGACGTCGAGATGCCGAATATCGACGGGCTCGAGACCCTTCGCAAATTGCGCTCTCGCGCATTCTCCAAGCCCATCGTGATGGTCAGCTCCGTTACGCAGCGCGGAGCGCGCGTCACCATCGAAGCTCTGGCCAGCGGTGCGTCTGATTACGTTACGAAGCCGGCCGGGCAGGTCGATCGAGAGACGGCGCTTCGCGTTCTTGCTCAGGATTTGCTTCCCAGGATCCAAGCCCTGACGGTTTCTGCAGCCGCGCCATCAATGCGTTCAGGGTTGGTGGAGCAGCCCAGATCAAATACCGCCTCCGCAACGCTGCCATCCGTGGTTGTCATCGGAGTCTCGACCGGTGGCCCTGGCGCGCTCGAGGTCCTTCTTCCCGCATTTCCGCAAGGGTTTCCGTTGCCCATTCTTGTCGTGCAGCACATGCCGGAGCTATTCACCGGGCCGCTCGCCGAGCGCCTCAATCAACGCTGCAGCATTCGCGTCCGCGAGGCGGTTGAGGGAGCGCCTGTGATCTCGGGGACCATTTACCTGGCGCGCGGAAACTGGCACATGGAAATCGTTGCAGGATCTTGCGCCGCACTTCCGCCGGCAATCCACCTGCAGCAGCGGCCGCTCGAAAGCCATTGCCGGCCATCCGTTGACGTTCTCTTTCGGTCCGCAGCAACGGTCTTCGGCGCAGGCACGCTGGCTGTGGTGCTCACGGGAATGGGTTCGGATGGCCTTGCCGCCTGCCATGTCATTCGCGCTCGGGGTGGCACCGTTCTCGCCCAGGACCAGGCCTCGAGCGTCGTATGGGGAATGCCGGGGGCGGTTACACAGGCGGGCCTTGCCCAACGCGTTCTTCCACTCTCCTCCATTACCCAGGAGATTCTTCTTCTTACGCGTCGAGCGAAAGGCGAGAAGGGCAATGTGCGCCAATTGGCGGGCCAACCGTGAAGGCTCTGGCCAGCGGCGGGTACTCCTACCTCCGCGAGCTTGTATTTCAGCACTCCAAAAACGTGCTGGAGCCCGCGCAGGATCATCTCTTTCAGTCACGTCTCATGGGACTGATGCACCGGTACGGGATGTCGCATCTCGACGACCTGGTTCACCTCTTGCGACTTGTCAAAAGCCCCGAACTGGAGCGCGCCGTTGCCGAGGCGATGACCATCAACGAAACTAGCTTCTTTCGCGACAGTCGTTCGTTTGAACTGCTTCGCACTGAGGTGATGCCGAAACTGATTGAAGCTCGTCGCGCAACGCGCAGGCTGCGAATGTGGAGCGCCGCCAGTTCTACGGGGCAGGAGGCCTTTTCACTCGCCATGCTCCTGCGCGAGGGCTTTCCGCTCGTGTCGAGCTGGAACATTCAAATCGAAGGCACCGACATTTCTGCGGAAGTGGTTCAGCGCGCACGCCAGGGGCGTTTTCACCGCATCGAGATGAATCGCGGTCTTCCCGCCCGGTTGCTGGTACGCTATTTCAACCATGTTGGCGACGATTGGATCATCAAGCCGGAGATCGCCGGTATGTGCCGCTTCCGCCAGGCCAATCTTTGCGCGCCTCTCCCTTTTCACGAACGCTTCGACATGATTTTTCTGCGCAACGTGCTGCTCTATCTGTCGCTGGAGACGCGTCGTACCTTGCTTACTGCCATTCACAGGCTGATTGCCCCGGACGGCTACCTCTTCCTCGGATCTGCCGAGCAACCTCCGGACCGATCCCTTTGGACGACCGTTCTGCTGGGCGGTACGTGCCATTTCAGGCCGCGGCCCCCTGGACTCTGATTTTTATGCGAATACCGAGGATTGGGCGCAGGATTCCCTCCGCCGTCAAACTCTGACGCAAGCGGGATTTACATACCCTGCGTCACGCGATGAATGACGATGAGTCCGGCGATGCAGCATCCCAGCAGAAACGAGGATGCCACGAATGCCCTGCGCAGCGGGCTCCCCGGATGGAACCGGCGATGGCTGCGAAAGATGACCGCAATATCTCGCTGCAGCAGGGCGGGCTTCCACCCCCCCAGGCTGCGTCGGATCTCCAGAATCATTGTGACCTCGAGAAGGCAGCAGCTCCCCGCGGCAGCCAGGCTCCCGGCGGCAAAAACCTCGGTCATCAGCAATAACGACACAGCAACCTCGCAGCAAATTCGCCGTATGGTCCAGCGGTCAGGTTCTACGGTCTAGATGGTTCTTATTATCTAGCTTACCGCGCTTCGTCTACACCCCAAAGTCGGCATTTGGTGCCCAAAGTAATGCCTGCCAATCCCACAAAAGTGGGACATACGGGAGTAAGATTGGGAGTTGTAGGACGCTTGGGCATATCCGGAACGCAGGCTCTGAACCGGTCCACACTCTTCCTCCCCCGCCTGTTGGCGTCGAACAATGTCTCCGAGGGCCGTATGAATCCAATGACTTCCCATTCTGAAGGTTCCTTCGCTGCAGAACGCCGCCGCGCGGAGAGGCGAATTTCGCCATCACTTGCTGCCTATCATTGGAAAGGCGCCATACCGCGTCAAAACAGTGTCCGCGACATAAGCGCAAGCGGTGCATTTCTCGTGACGCAGGAGCGTTGGGAGCCCGGCGAAGTCATCGCACTGACCCTGCAGCGCAGCGGTCCACTGGAAAAAGAGAACAGCTTTCTCGTGCAGGCCAAAGCGGTTCGCTGGGACGACCAGGGCGTGGCCATCTCGTTCGTTCTTCCACCAGGCGCAGACCTTCGTCTCTGGCAGAGCCCTCTCAAGAGCGCGGCCGAGCAAAATGAGCCGGAAGACATTCTGCGCGAATTCCGCGTGTCGCAAGCCATCTCTTTTCTTTCACGCATTTCGCCTGAAACCAGCAACTCGGTGTGCCGGCTGCTTCATGAGGAGTTAAGCAATTACCGTCTTGAAAATGCTGTCGAAATCGCGCTCAAGGCGGAAAAGATGCTGGGAGCTTCGGTAGAAGGCGACCACCTGCACGCCCTTCCCCACGTAGTGATGCGCATTGTTGAGGGTGGATCCTGGTCCTCCGACGACAGGTGGATGCTGCAGTTCTGGGCGGGCCTTCTGGCCGCATCGTGCGCCAAGGCGGGCGGCGACGAGTCAAGCCTTCGTTTTGTGGACTTGCTCAGCCAACTCAAGGCTCTTCATCTGCGTATCCTTTCCGCTGCATGCACCAAGTCCACCAAGCTTGTTACCGGGTCGGGCATGGTATCTACGCGACCCCTGAACTGGAAAGCAGCGGATCTGATGAAGTTTTCAGGCTCTCACGACCTCATCAAGCTGGATCGCGAGCTGAATTACATGGCCGAAGTGGGAGTCATCGCATCCCGCGAGCAGTCGGCATTCTTCCAGCAAATGACCGACACAACCGTTACGCCAACCAGTCTCGGGCTGGAACTCTACGCCCGGTGCAACGGCCATCGCGGAACGCCACAGAACTTCTACGGCGTTGGACTGACCGTTGCCGGCGCCCTCGCTCTCGGGGTGTGACATCCGCCCATCTTGATCGCATCGGAAGCGCGATCGGATTATGCGACAGGTGCAAGGTATCTTCGTCCCGCGGCTGACGCCTCCTTGAAAGGGCCCGGCAATAGGCGGACGGTGCGAAGGGAGGGTTGATCCGGCCCTCCAAAGCTAACTGCCCCAATTGGTTCGCGGGTCCCGTGAAAACTACTGCCTAAGTAATTACCCCCCATTACGAAGTGGGAATTGCCGGAGTAGGATGCACTCAGGAAGAATTGTCAGCTGGGTCGAGTTCGCGGGCCCGGAGTCCCCGTCAGCTCCATCCCGCAGTCGCCGCGCAAGGAGGACAGAGTGAAGACTCTGAGGAGCTGGTTTGAAAAGACGTTCCCGCAGGTGGAGGCTCAGCGGCCCCGCGCTGAACGGCGTCCGGTGCCTGGTCTCGAAGCTATTCACTGGACTGGATCCTCTCCCGGTCTCGACATTGTTAGAAACATCAGCGCGACGGGGATGTACCTGGTCACACGGGAACGATGGCCCGAGGGAGAAGTGAATCCCCTTCGTCTCGTTTATCCCGAACTGGCCGATGACGGTCCGGACAATCAGGTCAATCTGCAGACAAAAGCGGTACGCTGGGGCGAAGACGGCATGGGCCTCGTCTTCATCCTTCCAGAATGCATGGACCTGTGGCTTTGGAAGACCGACGACCTCATCAAACCGGAAGATATTCTCAGCGAATTCCGCCTTGCCAGATCGCTTGCCTTTCTGCGCCGTATCTGCCCTTCCGCAACGCAGACACTGAAGCTACTGTTTCGCGAAGGGCTAAGCAATATTCGCATCGCAAACGCCGTCCGAATCACCCAACGCGCCGAAGCAATGCTCGCGGCGGAGCGCGATTTCGACCGTCTGCGCGCCCCACAGACTGTTGTCATGCGGGTGATCCAGGAAGGCTCGTGGGCTGACGATGGCATGACCCAGCAGCTTTGGGCAGGTGCTCTTGCCACCGCCTGCACTCTCATGGGGGACGATGAATCGAACCTCCCCTATATCGACCTTCTCGCCGAGCTCGGGGCTATCGATGGACGTCTCTTCACAACGGCATGCGCGAAGTCTAAAAAAGTGTTTGCAAGTTCCGGCGCGGTTTCAGCTCAACCGGTGATGTGCAACCCGCAGGACCTGATCGAAATTTCCGGCGCGCACGATTTGATGAAGATCGATCGCAACATTTTCCAGCTAGCCAACCTGGGACTGCTCGAGCCCAGGCTGAAATCGAAATACTTCAATTTCGAACAGGATGCAAACCTGACGCCCACGGCACTCGGGTTGGAATTATTTGCGCGCTGCCAGGGACACCGCGGTGCGCCGCACGACTACTACGCTGCGCAGATCGCCTCTACCGCTTCCACAGAGAGTTTGCAGCCACCTTCTCAGCCTGCAGACCACTGAGCACTCTTCACGGCACGGCTGGCGGTTTCATTTTCATTAGATCGGCCACCTTCGCATGCAAAGTCTCTGTGATGGCCGCTTCGCTGTCGGTCGGATTGAAACGCACGAGCTCTCCTATGCGGATATGAATCTTGCCTGATCGGAACCATCCACGACCTCTCGCCTTCAACCCGCCTAATCCAACAATCGCCATGGGCAGCACCGGGGCATGAGCTTCTTTTACCAGCAGGCCAATGCCCGGCCTGAACGATGCAAGTTGACCCGCATCCGACCGGGTTCCTTCGGGAAACACCAGCACGTTGTAACCGCGATCCATTGCCTCGCCTGCGTGGGCGAAACTCCGCTGAAAACCCCGCCGGTGCGGCAGCGGGAAGACGTTGTAAAGTGCGGTGAGCAACCAATATGCCGCCGGGCCGAACAGCATAAAGCGCCGCGTATCCGGATCGCGGAAGTGCCTGAAGTCCTCCAGCATTTCGCCAAGCATCGCAGCTGCGACCCAACGCCGCATGCGTCCGGGGAGGGCATACTCGATCAGCGCGCCATCATACGCGGTGACGTGGTTGCAGATGATCAGCACGGGCTCGTCGACGCTCATCCCACTTGCCGATGACACGTGCGGAGCTCCGAGGAACCAGACGAGCGGTTGTGCGACCAGCTCAAGAAACGCGGCGCGCAGACACTGAATGGGCCACCACCACGGCCATCGCGGATACTTGAATTCCAACTTGCCGGCCGGTACCGCCGGGAGTTGCGAGCCGGTCGTGGGTGTTGTGCTCGCACCCGCCTCGTCACCAGGAACAAAATGCGCGCGGCCTATTGGGGAGGCTGTGATTTCACTGTTCCGATCTGCAGCATCGAATTCTTTCTCCTGTTTCGCTTGACCTTTGGATGGACTTTGCTTCGCCAGATCAGAAGTGCGATCTCCGACGGCGATCCGCCTCAGATCTCCCAGCGTCTTCGCCGCATCCACAGCGCCTTCTCTCGGAGCATCGGTCAATCGCTCTTCCAGCGCCGCCGCAAGCTGAACGCGTCCCAGGCTATCGAGGTGAAAATCTTCGCTCAGTCGCAAATCATCTGCGCCGAGCGGCCGTTCGCCAGAGATCTCCGCCACCAGCGCATACAACCAATCTGCTCTGCGCTCGTTCTGCGGCGCGGCGGCTCCGCCTGTGGTGCCCGCAGCGATGTCAGCCAAATGTTTTGCTGCCCACTCGGCAACGGGTTTTCTTCGCACTTTACCCGTGGATGTCCTGGGCAGATCCGGATCCGGCCACAGCATCCAGCGCTGGATGCGCTGAAACTCCGCCAGCCGCGTATTGGCCCGTTCCACTGCCTCGGTTGCCTGCTTTTCGCCTCCGCGTACAACGAGTACCGCGCAAGGTTCCGGCCCCAACGCCGTTTCCACGGCGACCACCGCACTTGCCGCGATTTCGTGCTGCTCTTCAAGCGCGGCTTCAATGTCCTCGGGATGCACATTGACTCCAGCCGCGGTCACAATGATCTCGCTTTTGCGGCCCATGAAGCGCAACTCACCGGTTGCCTGTTCTTCTGCCAGGTCTCCGGTGGCCAGCCACTCATCGTCACGCTGGCGAAGCTTGCCGCCGCTCCAGGTTGCGGTCGAAATCATCGGTCCCTTCACCAGCACTTCTCCGTCCGGACCGATCTTCACATCCCGCCCCGGCAGAGGCTTGCCAATCGTTCCGCGGGCTACGTGAAAAGGATGGTTCAGAGTGATCAGCGCTGTTGTCTCTGTCATGCCGTATCCCTGCACGACCACAAACCCCAGCGCATTCCAGAACTGCTCCAGCGCCCCCACGAGCGCGCCGCCACCCGAAATCAAAGCCCAGAACTTGAGACCCAGGGTGCGATGAACGTCGCGGAAGACCCACCATCTTTTCCATGCCGAGATGCCTTTTGACGCCGCGACACGCTCGGCCAGCCCCGACGTTGTGTTCTCGAGGTGAGCCTTCAGCAGTTCCATGACGCGCGGTACCGCGGCCAGTACTGAAATACGCTCCCGCTTAATCGTTTCCACCAGCCTCGGCGCCACGAGGCGCGTTTCAAAGTGCACTTCCGCCACGAAAATAGGCGGAATCCAAATCCCCATCGTCTGTCCGAATACGTGACTCAGCGGCAGCGTATGGAGAAACCGCAGCGGATGTACGAGCTTTTCGTAGCGCAGATATCCCTGCGCGGCTTTCTCAATTGGCGCCACGCTCGCCAGCACGTTGCCGTGGGTGTGCACAATGCCCTTGGGATCGCCCGTGGTCCCCGAGGTAAACAGGATTTGCAGTGGTGTCTCATGCGATAGTCCGGGCACAGCTCCAGCTTCGCGCGCGGGAAGGGAAGCCGGCCAAGCCTCAAACGCGATCGAAGGCGTGCCAGGCGTCTGCAGTTTTTGGAGAAGACCGGCGTCTCCCGCTGCAAGGGCCGGCCTGACATCCGCCGCGATCCTGTTCGCGAAATCGGCGCTTCCGAACGCATCCAGCGGAACCGCCATTACCCCGCGCAGCAGGCACCCGTAGAAAGCAGCAACCCACTCCGCGCTGTTTTCTCCCCATAGCAGCACGCGATCGCCCATGCCAATGCCGCGATCTTCGAGCAGCGCAGCGAACCGGCAGGCCAGGCGCGCGAGTTCACCGTACGTCGTCACCCGGCGCCGCACACCCTGGAAGCGCACGACCGCAATCTCGCGCTCATGTTTTTTGAAATCGTCCAGCAGCGTCGCCAGGTGCTCGCGCACGTAACTTACTCCTGAATCGAATCCTAGCAGCGCCGCACGGCTAGCGCGTGTTCCACTGTGGTACTTCCGCAACTGCCACAAAAGTGTTCGAAGCTTCTACTGAGGCTGGCTCCTCTGCTTCTTCTGCAATGCGCCCCGAGCGAGATTTTCAGCTGTCGCCAGCGCGTCGGTTGCCCTCACCTTCACGTCCGGTTGAACGCCCATTCCTTCCCAATCGGTCATGCCGAAGGGATTGATGGACTTCTCTTCGGGAATGCCCATGCCAAAGTGGTCGTCAATGCGGTGAAAGACACCGGCATGAGCCCCGCCGCGCGTTGTCTCTCCGACCAGCGTTGCCCGCTTCAGCATCTTCAGGTCGTAGCTGAACTGCTCCGCGCCTGACCAGGTCGTGGCCGAGGTGAGAATAAAAAGTGGCTTGTCCGCCAACCTGTTAGCTGGGACGGGAGAATGCGTCCATGACTCTGCGTTCGGCGCGCCCCGGGGGCTGTACATGTACTCCGGATGGTTGAAAAGAGCTGGCGATCAGCGAAACCATGTCCGGAAAGCCGCCGGAGTTATCGCGTAAATCAAGAATGACCGCATCGGTCTGATTCAGCGAAGACATCGCGGCTACCGCCGTCTGCCTGCAGATGGAAGGCTCGGCAAACCAGTCAAGCTTCAGATATCCGACATTCTGCGGCAAGATGGAAGTCTTCCGAAAGAAACAGTTGTTCTGCTGCAGAGTCTTGCGATGGAGAACTAGATCACTGGCTGTTTGCGCCGGTGGACCGTCAGGAATCTTGTCTCGGCTGTATTCCAAGACGAGATGCATGTCGTGGCTCGCCGTCCGCATTTGCGAGGTGAGCAGATCCGCAAATGCGGCTCCATCTGCCGCGGCGTTATCGTCGCCGTCTGTTCATGCGCCAGCAGTGCGTCCGCGGTCGCCTGCCCGATGTTTCGGTCGAAATAGTACTCCCTTAGATTGGCCGCGGCCGCTTCAACAACGTGCTGGCGTTCGACCGCGTCGAACTGAATTCCAGCGGCGGCGGACAGAACCCTGCCCGTTCGAATATGTGTAGTGGACGCCGCTTCCGACCTTGGGCCCGAGACAACGGTTGGTTCCGGTTGCGATGTCCTGACTCCGCTCAACGCTTGCGATTGCCCAATTGCATCTTGACGGAATGCCAAAAACTCCTTCGAATTTCCTGCCACAGGGGGCGCCACGGTCTGTCTGTCTTCGGTGCGCTGATCCCGCTGCGAAAGATCTGGACCAGGCGGCCCTGTCGCTGCTGCAGAGGGGATTTGGGCCTTAGTTGTCGTCGTTGGCGCGGCCGCAGATTGTCGCGAGTTGCTTTTCGCGCGTAAGTCTGGAGCAGGCGGCCGATTGAGCCGCTGCATAACAGTCTCAATCGGAGACCTGGATCCGTTTGAAAAAGAGCGGCCAAAGACTGGGTGATTCATCAAGAAGGCAAAGGCCAGCAATGCAATCAGCGTGAGCGCGCTGCCTACGGCAATCAATTCGGGTCGAAGAGGAGTTTTCTCAAGCAGACCAAAGGGAGGCTTTCCTTCAGAATCCGGTGAAAGCGCTGGCGCATTGGTCATCGCGTACGAATTCCGATAGGCGTGAGGAAGCCCCGAGAACATGTCAACCGCGAGATCGACCCAGAGACGGGCTCTCCGGAGCAGCCCCGTTTCATTACGAAGGCGGTCGCGAACAAGTTGCAATGCTTCACCTTCATATTCCTTGCGAAAACTCGAGGGAAAGAGCCGAAGCAGCAAGGCGTAGACCTTCTCAGACATAATCCCCTCTCAGGATTTTTCTGGAGCGCGCGACGCGCAGCACGTCTGCCATCTTTTCGGCTTCCGATCGAGCTAACTTTCGCCCCGCCGAGGTGAGACGGTAAAAGCGTCGGCGTTCTGGCTGCGACTCTGAAAATTCCTTGCCGCTGACTTCCTCAATGAACTTCTCCTCCAGCAACGATTGGATCGAGCTGTACAGTGTTCCAGGCCCAATGCGAAGGCGGCCGCCCGTTTGTTCCTCAACCTGCCGCATAATGGCGTATCCATGCAGGTCTCCTTCAGCCAGAGACAGCAAAATCTGAAATGCAGCCGACGGTAAGGGATCGAGTTTTCGTTTTGGCATATTTTGATCGATGATCGATATATCGATAAACGACTGTAGATCAACTTCCGATTTTTTGTCAAACCCTTTGCCGCAGAATTTTATGATGAGAGAGTTTGCTATCGAGGATCAGTCGGAAGTCCTTCTCTGACGGTTTTAAGCGCATTTCCATTTCCCAAATGAGGAGTTCCCCATGGATTACCCTTGGACCGCTATTCCCGACGCTGCGATTCCCACCGCCACCACTCCCTTGTTTCAGCACCTTCTCGACACCTATGTGAGCGAATCGAACAAACTTGCCTCGACGTGGAAACAGTTCACCGACGGGGATCTGGCGTACAAACCACATCCGCGCTCCAGCAGTGTGGGTGACATTCTCAAGCACCAACTGCTCTCAGAGCGGCGGTTCTTTGGCGAATTTCTGGGCACGCCCGAGCCAGCCCCCGACAAGGTTCTCCCTGGCACGCTCACGGTTGAGTCTGCCACCGAACGGTTCATCGAGCTCGTGCGAGAGCGCCTGGGCTTTTTCGCCGCTCAGCAAGAAAATTGGTGGCTTGAGACGGTTCCTTTTTTCGATGTGAGGCGGCAGCGTATCTGGGTTTTCTGGCGGCGCGTGCTCCACACCGCTCATCACCGCACCCAGCTCACCGTCTTTTTGCGGCTGCTCGATCGGGATGTTCCGGCGACCTACGGACCAACCGCCGATGTGACGTGGAGCGGAGCAGACCCCACGAATTCGATCGCAGCAGCCGGGCGCCTATAGCAACAATAGCGAAAATCCTGCATCCCAACTCTTCGCCTTTTCTTTCCCTTCCGTGCGCGTTATGCTTTAAATGCGTCAAAGGAAAAGATGCCGCCTCGTCCGCCAGTTCCGAACGATGAATCAGAAGCCTTTGGCTGCTTCCATCCGATCACTGCGGAGTGGTTCCAGGCGGTTTTTGACGAGCCGACTGCGCCGCAGCGGCTGGGCTGGCCTGTAATCGCTCGCGGCGAGAGCGCACTGATCCTGGCGCCCACCGGTACCGGAAAGACGCTGACGGCCTTCCTCTGGTGCCTCGACCGCCTGATGCTGCACGAAGTGGAGAACGAAAAGAAAAAGGGCTGCAGGATCGTCTACATTTCACCCTTGAAAGCCCTGGCGGTCGACGTCGAGCGCAACCTGCGTTCGCCGCTGGCCGGCATCGCCAACCTGGCTCGGCGCAAGGGTGTGCCATTTCACGATCCGGTCATCAGCCGTTCGTACGGGCGACACTCCACAACAGGAGCGCGCGCGCTTCCGCCGCGATCCCGCCGAGATTCTCGATCACTACGCCGGAGTCGCTCTATCTGCTGCTGACCTCGCAGTCTGCCGATGCTCTGCGGACGGTCGAACGGTCATCATCGACGAGATCCATGCCCTGGTTCCGACCAAGCGGGGAGCGCATCTTGCTCTGACTTTGGAACGGCTGGAGTCTCTCACGGGCGCCGGTTGCAGCGTATCGGTCTCTCCGCGACGCAACGACCCCTCGAAGAAGTGGCGCGTTTTCTCGGCGGCGTTGAGGTCGCGCTCGACAACGCCGCTCCTGGCCAAGCGTCAACCGCGGAGAATTGCAAAGTCATACTTCAAGTCCTGATCGGCAAGCCATTCTTGCGCAAGAACAGACACATGTGAAATCCCAAGACGGAGAGTCCGGGTATTCTGCTCGATACAGGTCCCGATCAACCCTGAAACAGTCGCTCCGGTCGAGCCATCTCCGCTTGAGGCTGACGATCCGTCAATGCCAATATCGCGAAAGCGAAGCGGCCTTGCGATTTCGTCCTGTAACGATTATCAATGCCTCTGCTCGTAAGCAGTTAAAGCTGCGGATTGAAGTTCCAGTTGAGGATATGGCGCGGCTTCAGACGATGGAGGAGATCCCCTCCGGGGCTGCTTCGCAGACGCCGCGAAGCGGTGTCGATCTGGAATGCGATTCATCCGCGATCTGCTCGAACTTATTCGGGAGCGTCACTCCACGATTCTCTTCGTCAACAGCCGACAGGTTGCCGAGCGGCTCGCAGGCGCTCTCAATGATCTGGCAGGAGAGCCTATCGCGCGGGCACATCACGGCTCTCTCGGCGTCCTACCAGCGCTCCATCATTGAGGAGCAGCTGAAGGCCGGGCAGATCAAGGCCCTCTGTGCCACGTCAACGCTTGAACTCGGAATCGATATGGGGGCTGTCGATCTCGTGATCCAGATCGAGGCTCCGCCTTCCGTCGCCAGCGGCATGCAGCGCATTGGTCGCGCCGGGCACTCCGTCGATGCCGTCAGCGAGGGCGTGCTGTTTCCGAAATACCGCGCCGATCTCGTTGCCTGTGCCGCCGTAACCCGGGCGATGCACGAGGGCCACATTGAATCGACCCGTTTCCCCGTAACCCTCTCGACGTGCTCTGCCAGCAACTGGTCGCCATCGTCGCCCATCCGCCCGGCTTCAGGGCCCCCACTCGCTCCAAGCCGCTGAAGCGCCGAAACGCCGGTTCTCGCTCCAGCGGCGAACGCGGGTCCGGATTTCCAGACCTGGGAAAGTATCGAACCCCGCCGAGCAGGAGCACGAAGCCCGAAGTTCACGTCGACGCGCTGTACGATCTGGTTCGCCGCGCCGCGCCGTTTGGCGCTCTCACCCGGGCAGCCTTCGATGGAGTTCTCGATCTGCTCAGCGGCCGCTATCCCTCCGATGAATTTGCCGAACTCCGCCCGCGCCTTACCTGGGATCGCATCCGCAATGTCGTCACTGCCCGCGATGGCGCAGGCTCGTCTCGCCATTCTCAACGCCGGCACCATTCCCGATCGCGGGCTCTATGGCGTCTTTCTTGCCCACACTGAAGGCAAATCCATCCGCGTAGGCGAACTCGACGAGGAAATGGTCTTCGAGTCGCATCCCAACGACACTTTTATCCTTGGTGCCTCCACCTGGCGGATTGTGGACATCACGCACGACCGCGTGCTGGTTGTTCCTGCTCCGGGAGAACCTGGCAAGATGCCGTTCTGGAAGGGCGATGGTCCCGGGCGCCCGCTGGAGTTTGGCCGCCGCATCGGTGCGCTGGTCCGCGAATTCGCGCGCGATGCCTAAGCCGGCGCGCTCACGCGCCTCGTCACCGAACACGATCTGGACCCCGAGCGCCGCCGAGAATCTGCTCCAATTTCTCGCGGATCAACAGGCCGCGACTGGCGAGGTTCCGGACGACAAGACAATCGTGGTGGAGCGGACCCGAGACGAACTGGGCGATTGGCGCGTATGCGTTCTTACGCCTTTCGGTAGCCGCATCCACATCCCCTGGGCCATGGCGATCAGCTCGCGTATCCGTGCTGCGGGCGGCCCTGAAGTAGAGACACTCTGGGGCGATGATGGATTCGTTTTGCGTTTTCCGGATACGGACGAACCACCCGATCCTGACTGGATCCTTGTTGAATCCGCCGAAGCCATGCAATTGGTTCTGCGTCAGCTTGGATCGACTGCGCTGTTCGCGGGCCGATTTCGCGAGGCTGCCGGACGCGCGCTGCTGCTGCCGCGTCGTCGTGCCGATCAGCGTTCGCCTCTATGGCAACTTCGAAAGCGGTCCTATGACCTGCTGAGCGTTGCGTCGCGCTATCCGTCGTTTCCGCTGCTGCTTGAGGCTTATCGCGAGTGCCTGCGCGATGTTTTCGATATGCCGGCGCTGATCGAAACATCTGCGCGCCATCGAGCAGCGCCAGCTTCGCGTGCATGTGGTCGAGACGCACAAGCCTTCGCCTTTCGCTTCATCGCTGTTGTTCAGTTACGTGGCCAACTTTGTCTACGACGGTGATGCGCCGCTGGCCGAACGTCGCGCGCAGGCTCTGACCATCGACCAGGATCAGCTGCGCGAACTGCTTGGCGAAGCCGACTTGCGCGAGTTGCTCGATGCCGACGCCATCGCCGAGGTTGAAGAAACTGCCCAGTGCCTCACCGAGTCGTATCGAGCCCGGTCTGCCGATGGCATTCACGACTCTGCTGCTGACGGCTCGGCGATCTTTCGCGCGCACGAACTTGCCCGCCGGGTCGTCGACTCCTGCCTTCTCGAATCGCTCGACCGTCTTCTGCGTGCGCGGCGATTACTCGAACTGCGCATCGCGGCGGTGAAGCGCCCGCATCATTGCCGTGGAGGATGCGGGCCGTTACCGCGACGCACTTGGGATTCCGCTTCCTCCAGGCCTGCCCGTTGCGTTGATCGAGCCGTGGCGCAGCCGGTGCTCGAACTCGTTCGCCGCTATGCACGCACGCACGGCCCGTTCACCCAGCGCGAAGTAGCCGAGCGCTTCGCACTTGACGCCGCCGTGGTTGAGAACACACTGCATCAGCTCACGGTTGAGGGCCGTGTCCTTGAAGGCGGATTCCGTCCCGGCGGACTGCATCGCGAGTGGTGCGATATGGAGATTCTGCGCCAGATCCGTCGCAAATCGCTTGCCAAGCTACGCCGCGAAGTGGAGCCCGTGGAGCAGCACACGCTGGCACGATTCCTCATCGCACTGGCAGGGCTTGCTTTCGCCGCGGCGCAGTTCGCATGCGCATCTCGATGTCTTGCTCGACGCTATCGAGAGCCTGCAGGGCGCACCTATTCCGGCTTCGCTGCTCGAAACTTCCATCCTGCCCGCTCGCGTCGCCGGATACGAATCGGCGGGGCTCGACACGCTGATCGCCGCGGGCGAAGTTGCGTGGGCCGGCATCGATCCGATTGGCGAACGTGACGGCCGCATCGCTCTCTTTCTCTCCGACAAGCTGCCACTGCTTGCCCAGCAACGCCCGCTTACCGAGCCGCTCACCGAACGTGAAGAGAAACTGCTTGCGGTTCTCGAGTCCACAGGAGCCAGCTTCTTTGATCCAGCTGCACCAGGCGGTAGGCGGCGGATATCCCGGGCGAATCGATCGATGCGTTGTGGAGCCTGGTGTGGCGCGGACTGGTCACCAATGACTCGCTCCACGCGCTTCGCGCCTACATCTCGCGTCCGGATACTTCGCGCGCCGCAACGGCGATCGCACATACAGGAATGGTGTTTCGTTCCCGCCGCACCACTCCGCCGAATGCGCAGGGCCGCTGGTCGCTGCTGCCCTTGCGTTCACAGGAGGGAACTGAAGGCGCGCCCAGCAAACTGAAGCCAGCCATGCCCTTGCATTACAACTGCTCAATCGATACGGCGTTCTGACCCGGGAGGCCGTGGCTGCCGAAAACATTCCCGGAGGATTCAGTGCAGTCTACGATGTGCTGAAAGCGCTCTGAGGAGAGCGGCCGCATTCGCCGCGGCTACTTCGTTGCCGGCCTGGGCGCAACGCAATTCGCATTGCCGGCTGCGGTGGATCTGTTTCGACAATTGCGTACGGAGCCGCCCGCCGAGAAGCCGGAGTTCATCCAGCTGGCCGCGACAGACGTGGCCAATCCCTATGGCTCTGTTCTTGCGCTGGCCCGATCTGCCGGTAATGGATGAGGATTCTGAATCGGCACCGCGCGTGTTGACACGCGCCGTTTATGCGGAAGTCATCTTGCGTAACGGGCAGCTCGTCGCATGGGTTCGCCGCAACAATCCCAACCTGCTCGTCTTTCTTCCTGCCGACGAACCGGAGCGATCGCAAGTCGCCGCTGGGCTTGCGCAATTTTTATCATGCGCGTGGACAGGACCGCATGCGCTGAGCAGTCACCAGGGAGTGCTGATCACCACGATTAACGGCCAGCCTGTCGCTGCCCATCCCATGGCTCGCTTCCTGATGGATGCCGGCTTTCATCCTGGGCCGCTGGGCCTGCATCTGCGCCGGATTCCCGCTGCCGATTCATCACGACATCGCACCCCGCAGATCCGATTCCTGAGGAACTGCAGTAGCCATGCCCGAGGGCGATACCATCTTTCGCACCGCGCGCGCCATGGGCCGCGCACTCGTCGGCAAGCCGATTACCGGCTTTCGATCGAACTACCCTCTGCTCGCACGATTTCACGATGACACACCGATTACCGGTCAGACCGTCGATCGCGTTGAATCTCGCGGCAAGTGGCTGCTGATTCATCTTTCCGGCGGGGCTACGCTTGCGACCCATATGCTGATGAATGGATCGTGGCACCTCTACCGCGCTGGCGAGCGCTGGCACAGGCCGTCGCGCGACATGCGCATCGTGCTCGAGAACCGTGATTACCAGGCCGTCGCCTTCACAGTCCCCGTCGCCCGAATCTACTACCGCGCAGGCGCTGGCACGCGAGAAGCGCATTCCGCCACCACGCTCCGATGTTCTCAGCGAAGACTTCGATCCGATGGCTGCGGCAGCGCGTCTTCGCGCCTGTGCCGGCGAAGAAATTGGCGAGGTGCTGCTTCATCAATACGTGATGGCCGGCTTGGGGAACGTCTTCAAGTCGGAGGTATGCTTCGTTGAGAGATGTGAATCCATTTTGTCTCGTATCCGCACTGAACGATGAACAGGTCGCCGCATTGATCGGCACGGCTCGAAAGCTCATTGCAGCCAATGTACTCGAGGAGGCGGGCAACAAGATCGTGACCTATCGCGGCCCGCAGCGGCGCACCACGCATCGCTCTGAGCCGAGCGAAAGTCTGTGGGTCTATGGTCGCTCAGGCGAGCCCTGCCGTCGCTGTGGCGCCCCAATTCGCCGCCGCCTTCAAGGAAATGAAGCGCGGGTCACGTACTGGTGCCAGACCTGCCAGCCGATGCCGGATGGCTCTGAGATCGATGGAATCTAGCGTCCACTCCCGCGACATTCAGTTCCCAGGTTTGCCCAAGCCAAAAATCTTCTGCAAGACGTTGCGGTGATCTGGAGGATGATCGCAGGTGTCCGTGGGAGCGGTGCCGTCAAGGAATGCGGCAGTGTAATCGTCCGGGCATGCCGGGTCGGCAAGCAGATTTGTCGCTCTGTCAAGCGTGACAAGCTGCACGCCATCCGGGGGTGTGAATTCGTTTGTGTCGGAATATTGCGGCAATTGAATGGCATACTTCATAAACGCTGCCCAGATCGGTGCTGCGACGGCCGCGCCTTCGAGCCCGTGCGCCAGGGGTGTGTAGTCATCGTTGCCTACCCACACAATGCACAGCAGGCTGCTGGTGTATCCGGCGAACCACGCATCGTGGCTGGTGCCGGTCTTGCCAGCCGCTGGAGCCCTGAAGCCCATGTTGCGCACGCCGGCGCCGGTTCCGCAGTAATCCAGGCCATTCACTTTGCAGCCAGCGGGTCCGTTACCTTGCAGCACCGCTTCCATCATGCTGGTCATCAGAAAGGCCACGCGCGGATCGAGCACTTGCTTGGTCGTTGGTGCGTAGTCGGATATGACGTCGCCGGTCGGCGTGCGCACGCTGGCCAGGATCCACGGGTCGATGTGTACGCCGCCGTTGGAGAAGACCGTATAGGCACCCGCCATATCCAGCGGCGTCGCATCATAAGAGCCGATGGCCATGGAAGGCGTACCCACGGCGCTCTTGATGCCCGCGTCGCGCGCCAGGGCAGCCACGCGATCGAAACCGACCATGGAAGCGAGGCCGATGGTTGCGTTGTTGTCCGATCGCATCAGGGCTAAGCGGGCAGTCATCTCGCCGTAAAACTCGCCTTGATAGTTGCGCGGTGTGTACTCGTACTGAGTGCCCTCGCCGTAGGTAGCTTGTTGATCGTTGAGCATGGTTATCGGCGAAAACAGTGCAGTCTGCCCGGGCAGCATCGTGCCTTCAACGGCGGTTTGAAACGCTGTCGCATACACAAATGGCTTGAAGATGGAGCCGGTAGGCCGATGCGCTACCGCGTGATCCACCTGCGACTTGCCGTAGTCGCGGCCACCCACCAGCGCAAGAACCTGCCCAGTGCGCGGATTGAGCGCAACGAGTGCCACTTGCGGGTAGACAACGGGTTCATTGGGTTTCTTCAACCTGGCGTGCCGCTTTTCTACCTGCTCATCGATCTGGGGAAGCATGGCACTCACGGCATCCGTCGCAACGCCCTGCAACTCGGGATCAAGCGATGTGTAGATGCGCAGACCTTCCCGGTTGAAGTCGCGATCGCCGAGTTTCTGCACGAGCTGATCGCGCACCAGGTCCACAAAGTAAGGAGCCTCGCTGGCGTCCGCGCTGACGGATCCCAGATGCAGGGGCTCGTCCTTGGCGCGTTCGGCCTGATCCTTGCTGATGGCGCCTGTTTCCACCATCGAATCGATCACAAGATTGCGCCGTTCTATCGTCCGCTCGGGATGCCGGAAAGGATTGAAGTAGTTTGGCCGCTGAATAATGCCGGCCAGCATCGCGCACTCTGCCAGATCAAGCTGCCGCACATCCTTGCCAAAGTAGGCCTGCGCAGCTTCACCAAATCCATCAATTGAAAAACTGCCTCTCTGGCCCAGGTTGATCTGGTTCGCGTACGCTTCGAAAATCTGCTTTTTGCTGAAGCGATTCTCGAGGTGAAACGCCATCATGATCTGCGTGATCTTGTACTTGATGGTTCCTGTATCTGCGACAAACAACAGCTTGGCCAATTGCATGGTCAATGTGGAAGCGCCGCCGCGATGCTTGCGGTCGCCGACCATGTCGTGCCATGCCCAGCCGATCATGCTGGAGTAGTTCACCCCGCCATGTTCGAAAAACTTGCGATCTTCAATGGCGAGAACAGCCTGAACGAGGTGCGGCGGAATCTCATCGTAGGTCAGCAGGCGGCGCTTGGTGCGGTTGGCGTCTTCACTCAATCCCGTAATCAGCAGCGGCTCCAGTTCATAACTCGAGAGCGATTGTCCGTGCTCGTCGGTGATGGCATCCACTTCGCCTTTACGCGTGTGAATCGTGGCCGAATCCGGCGCGTGATACGACTCGGGACCGGGGTGAACAGTGATCGAATCCGAGGTCTCTGTAAATGTGCCCATCTTCGACGGATGCGAAAGCCCATCGACCGTGTAACCGGCCGCCCGTAATTCTGTGGCGATAAGACGGGCGCTGATCTTTTGCCCGGGACGAATTTCGCGCGGCGCTGCGTAAATCTGTGCCGTGTTGGCAAACAACGGCTGCTTCAGCCGTTCGTCCACAATGCGGGCGTACTTGTTGTAGTAGTAGCTGAAAACCGAGAAGCAGATCAGCGCTACAAGCAGGACCCCGCCGAGAACGCCGCGAACCAGCCACGAAGACCAGGAGAAGCTGGAAGCTCTGGTCTCTTCAGTCTGATCTTCAGTGCCATTCCCAATCCCTCGATTCATCTACAGAAGATGCGAACGTTTGTTCCATCACAGTTTGATTGATAACCCACAGAGACAACCTTGTGTCCCAGCCCCTACATGTTTTTGATTCAATGCCCCGAACCCATTGGCTGATTATCTAGGAACTTTCATCCAACAGCTTTTCTTCCAGCACGCGTTGCTTCACCTGCGCCACGACTTCTGCAAGCGCGACATCCACGCTGCTCGATTTTGCGCGCGACACCAACTCTACCTGGCCGCTCGCCGTCTTCTTGCCCACATTGATCCGGTAAGGAATCCCCACGAGGTCCGCGTCTTTGAATTTGACGCCTGCTCGCTCGTCCCTGTCATCCAGCAGTACGTCAAGCCCTGCGGCCTCAAGCTCGGTGGCGATCTTCTCGCCTGTATCGCGCAGCAGCGCATCGCCAACATTGGTCACCGTAACGACCACGGTGAAGGGTGCAATCGACGAGGGCAGGCAGAATCCGTTGGCATCGTTCGACTGCTCGATTGCCGCGGTGAGAATGCGTTCGATGCCGATGCCGTAGCTACCCATGATCGGCATCACTTCCTTGCCGTTCGGATCGAGAACGTGGGCACCCATGGACTCGGTGTACTTGTAACCCAGCTTGAAGATGTGACCCACCTCGACGGCCTTGCCCACGACCAGGTTGCCGCTCGCAGTTATCGACGGGGCAAGCCTCGCCTTCGTTTACGCTGCGGATATCGGTGCTGAGCGTCCAGGTGAAGTCACGCCCCGGAACGACATTGCGCAGGTGATAGTCGAGTTTGTTCGCGCCGCAGACCAGGTTCTTGCGCCCTTCGAGCGACTTGTCCACGACAACCGTGAGTCCTTCGCCAAGCGGCGTGTCATCGGGCGTCAGGCCGACCGGTCCGAGATAACCTGCGGGGCCCTTGAAGTATCGCTCCAGCTCATCGGCCTGCATGGTGCGGAGTTCCGCGCCCTTGATCGCGCCGAGAAGCTTTGTTTCATTTACCTGATGATCGCCGCGCAAAAACGCGGCAACCCCGTGCCAGGTGTCCTTCGCACCGCGTCCACCGCGCTTCAGCGCCATGTACGCTACGCACTTGATGTCGGAAGCCGGCGAAATCTTGAAGAATGCGGCAACATCGGAGATAGCCGCGCAACCAGGCGTGGAAACCAGTTCTGGCGTGCCGTCACCCGTCGACGCCATCTCCGCGACAGGTGCGAGCTTCGAGGTCGCCTTCTCGAGATTGGCAGCGTATCCGCATACCGGACAGCTTGCGATCAGGTCCTCGCCGGCGTCGGTGTAGACCATGAATTCCTGCGATTGCGATCCGCCCATGGCGCCGGAATCAGCCTCGACGACAACGAACTTGAGCCCGCTTCGCTTGAAGATGGCGCGATAGGCCCCATCATGCAGGTTGTAGCTCTTATCCAACCCTTCTGTGTTCAGGTCGAAGCTGTAGCTGTCCTTCATGATGAATTGCCGCACCCGCAGCAATCCCGACTTGGGCCTCGGCTCATCGCGAAACTTGGTCTGAATCTGGTACCAGATCTGCGGCAACTGCTTGTAGCTGCGCAGTTCGCTGCGCGCAATCGTCGTCATGATCTCTTCGTGCGTCATGCCCAGACACAGATCGGCGCCCTTGCGATCTTTCAGGCGAAACATATTGTCGCCCATGCCCGTCCAGCGCCCGCTCTCTTCCCAGGGTTCTTTGGGCAGCAACGCCGGCAAATAAAACTCCTGCCCGATCTTGTCCATCTCCTCGCGCACAATGCCGATCACTTTATTCAGCGACCGCTGCCCGAGAAAGAGATAGCTATAAAGACCCGCGCCGAGCTGCCGGATATACCCGGCCCGCAGCAGCAACTTGTGACTGGCCACTTCGGCGTCTGTCGGCGCCTCGCGAAGAGTTGGGACAAAGAGCTTCGACCATCGATGCATATATATAGGTTTACTTGCTTTCCCGTCCGTTTGAATGGGGCACACTGGAACATTGGGCCGCCGATTGGACCACGGACGCAAGGCGTTTGGATGTGCCAGTATCCATTCTAAATGTTCGTAGTCTTCCGGGTATCGTGGGGGCGCCTCTGCGGTGCCTCCTAAAGCACGCCACGTTGCGACTGACGTCTGCATTGGCCCGTTCCTTCCTTAGACAGCCTTCTGCCGATCAAAGTGCAGGACAAAGGCCATTCTCGGTCGCTGAAAATAAAGAACCTAGGCGTCAACCATCCATCTGGATCGTGTCAACCGCGACACGCGCGTGGATGGGATGACACGAAAGTGGAGGGAAAAGCTGTAGCCGGGCAGTGCCTCGTCACGATGTAATTGCTTTCATGGGCGTGTGGGGAACAGGCATCTTCCAGGACGATACGGCCAGCGACATTCGCGACGATTACAAAGATCACCTTGGCAATGGACTCACGGGTCCCGAGGCCACGAAGTGCATCCTGGCCGAATACAAAAGTTCCCTCAACGATCCGCACGAGGCGCCGGTTGTGTGGATCGCTCTGGCTGCTGTGCAATGGAAGCACGGACGGCTCGAACCGGACACACTGGCACAAGCTCTTCTTAGCATCGATTCCGGCAGCGACCTGGCGCGGTGGGAATCGAATGCCAGGGATCTAGCAAAACGCCGCGCCGTCCTGGAAAAACTGCGCGCCCAGATTACCTCGCCTCAACCGGAAGCGAAAAAGGTCAGAAAGCCCGTTGTCAAGACATGCGATTGGCCGGTTGGAGCGCTGGTCGCATACCGCATGATCTCCGACAATCTCGCCGTGCTTCGTGTCATCGGATATCACAAGGATAAGGGCGGCACTGCTCCAGTCTGCGAGGTTCTGGATTGGACTGGAACTGACACGCCGACTGAGGAGATGCTGCGGTCAGTGCAGGTGAAGGAAGGCGAGGTCCTTCGTCATAAGGTTCATCGGATATTACTCTTTGGACTCAACAAAGATGCCGCCAGGCGGATCGCGCTCCTCGACTTCAGGCTGGAGCCATTTCACAAACCAATCTGCCCACAGACAGTGGTTCTCTGGAAGGACATGGATGACCGGCTGAAGCGATGGTTTCAGTTGGAATAAAACGAGCGGCAGTCAGACATCCACCCCACTCATCTTCACAACGATTCGTTCGAACAAGCCTGCGGGCAGCAGACGCCGCATCATCAGCGTCATCCGCGCGTCGTTACCCACGACATAGCGGAGCTTCGGCTTCGGATTCTCAAGGATGTCCGCAATCGTATCCGCAACGACTTGCGGATTGGCCCTGTTCTTGGCGCCTTCCGCCAACTTGGCGCGCCACCGCGTCACTCTCGTTGCATTTGCCGAGTCGGGATTACGAAGGCCGGCGGTCTGTTTTGCATTCCGCGTCCATATATCGGTCTCGAACGATCCCGGTTCCACCAATACAACGTGGATGCCGAGCGGCAGCATCTCGAACCGCAAGGTCTCGGTCCATCCCTCAAGTGCAAACTTCGAAGCGGCATAGCTGCTGACGCCGGGATAACCCATCCGCCCCGAGATCGAGGTCACCATCAGCACGTGGCCAAACGCCTGCCGCCGCATCTGTGGCAGCAGGGCCCGGGTGACGGCGACCGTGCCGAAAAAGTTTGTGTCAAACTGCTCGCGCAACTCAGCGTCGGTCACGTCTTCTGCAAACCCCGGTACAGCGAAGCCGGCATTATTGACCAGCGCATGCAGCGGCTCTCCGCGCGCCGGATAGCAGATCGGCAATTTTGGCAATGTGCTCGGCGTTCGTGATGTCGAGCGCGTGAAACTCGATCCGATCAAGAATGCCCGCTTCCCGCGCAGCATTCTCAAGTTTGTCGCGCCGGTTCAGGTCGCGCATGGTCGCCAGCACGCGCCACCCGCGCTTTGCGAGCGTGACGGAAGTCAGCAGGCCGAAGCCGCTGGATGCGCCGGTGATGAGGGCAGTCTTGTTCATGATGCGAGTCTTACCCGCGGGCGGGAGAACATCCGCTTCTCGAACATCGAGAAATGAAAACTAAGAACCACGAACTTAGAACTCTGAACCGTTTCTAGATCAGCTCGACGCCCCACAGATCATGCAGGTGCACGACGCCTTCGACCTTGCCGTCGGTATCGACAACGACCAGCGAGGTGATCTTCCGCTCCTCCAGAATCGCCAGCGCCTTCGCTGCCAGCTCACCGGCTGCGATTGTGCGTGGTGCCGCATTCATTGCCTCGCCGGCCGTCTTGCTGAGCGCTGCGCCGCCCTCGCGCTCGAGCAGCCGCCGCAGATCGCCGTCGCTGATCACGCCACGCAGCCTGCCTGCCTCCTGCACGGTTGTCATTCCGAGTTTCTTCGACGACATCTCGTAGATGACATCGGTCATCGGGGTGGACACTGTCACGACTGGCACAGTGTCGCCCGCATGCATCAGGTCGCTGACCTTGGCCAGTTGTTTTCCCAACTTCCCGCCCGGATGCAGTTCCGCAAAATCCTCCGCTTTGAATCCCTTGCGCAGGCTCACCGCGACGGCCAGCGCATCGCCCAGCGCCAGCATCGCCGTGGTGCTCGCCGTCGGCGCGAGATTCAGCCCGCATGCCTCGCGCTCGACCGAGCAATCCAGTGCAACATCGCTCGCCTGTGCAAGCGTTGACTGCAGATTGCAGCAGAAGCTCACCAGCGCGTCGCCCTTGCGCTTCAGCGTTGCCAACAGGCGCAGAATCTCCTCCGTCTCGCCGCTCGCCGACAACGCAATCACCACGTCGCCCGGCATCAGCACGCCCAAGTCTCCGTGCACTGCTTCAGCAGGATGCAGAAACAGGGCGGCCGATCCCGTGGAGCTCAGCGTAGCCGCAATCTTTTGCGCGATGATGCCGCTCTTTCCCATGCCAGTGACGACGACGCGTCCATTGCTCTGGCCGCAATGCACAATGAGATCGACGGCCCGTTCGAAGTCTGCCGCCATCGCGCCATCAAGCCGCGCAGCCAGTCCCTGCAAAGCTGCAGCTTCTGTACGCACCAGCTCGCCTGGCGTCAGGCACTTCTGTTCATCTTTGCGGTTCATCGGTTTCTGATGGTAACACCACAGTGGACAGTGGATCAGTGGACAGTGAACAGTGGACTCAGTGATTCAGCCTGCGACTCGGATTTCACCGTATCATTCACCGAGCCAAGGCTTTACCTCGTCGTTGAAGTCCCGGCAACTGATGCTGATCTCTGAACACTGTCCGCTGTTCACTGTCCACTGCGCATCCCCGTACAATATGTACAGAGAGGTTTAGTCCCCCGTGAAGCGCAACACCATTGTCCTCGGCATCACCTTATTGATCCTGGCCACCTTTGCCTGGGCAGGCTGGGCTAACTGGGAGTACCGAAAACAGGCCGCTGAGCGCGCGCTGGCTTCCGCCTCGCACGGCGAGCTTGTTCCCGCGGTTGCGGGCGACGTGCCGAGCCAGACATCCCTCGTCGGCAAGCCGGCGCCCGATTTCGTGCTTGATAACTTGAGCGGACAGACCGTTTCGCTCTCCAGCTTCAAAGGCAAGCCCCTGCTGATCAACTTCTGGGCAACGTGGTGCGGCCCTTGCAAGATCGAGACTCCGTGGCTGATCGAACTGCAAAACGAGTACGCCGCGAAAGGGCTTCCAAATCGTCGGCATTTCGACGGAGGGCGATGACCTGCAGTCCGGCGACAACGAAGGATGGGCGCGCGACAAGGCGGCGATTGCGAAGTTTGTGAAGGAATATCACATGCAGTATCCGGTCCTTGTCAACGGCGACAGCCTGGCAAACAGCTATGGCGGCCTCGATGCCATGCCTACCTCCGTCTACGTGAATCGCGAAGGCAAGGTGGTCGCCATGCAGCTTGGCATCACGTCAAAAGAAGACATGGTGGCCAACATCGAAAAGACGCTGGCACCGTAATTGAGGAGCAGGGAATTGAACGACGCGAAAGCGGTGATCGTCTGTGTTTTGTATCTGCAGCGTGATTGGCGCGACCTCTTTGTCCGCGAAAGCCCAGGATCCGCTGAGCGAATCCCCTCATCGCTCCATCCTCAAATCGGAAGCGGTTCAGTATCTCTATCCGGAACAAGTTACCGTGCCTGTGGGAAAGGCCACTTCGCTCGCGCTCCATTTCCGCATCCAGCAGAACCTGCACATTAACTCGCATACCCCACGTGAGGAATACCTCATTCCTACCGTCTTTTCGATTCCGGATTCCTCAGGCGTGCGTCTCGCGGGCGCGACCTATCCCGCTGGCGCCGACTTCACTTTGCCCGTTGATCCCAGCGAAAAGCTCTCTGTCTACACAGGAGAATTCACCATCGACGCGCGCATCGTCGCGACTCCCGGCGACCATCTTGTCGAGGCGAAACTGCATTACCAGGCCTGCGACCAGAACGCCTGCATGCCACCCAAGACCATCACCGTGCCCATCGATGTTGTGGGGAAGTAGCTGGTAGAAACCCAGAAAGCGACCGTGACCGGATATGCAACTGAATGGTTGCGTGTCGGCAATTTTGTTTGCGTTTTTTGCGCAAGATCCTCATTCAAAAAAACTTAGCGATTTAACCCCCTACCGTAAAGCGTTCAATCTATTGAAGTTAGGATCTAAAGTCGTCTTTGCAAAGGGTTTAACGGCGTGCTTTTGAATGAGACAAGCGGTTTTCTGAGACGATGTTTCACGTTTTGACTTACGGCCAAGACTTATTCAAGAGTGCCGGCGAGCTTGTTGCTCTTGAGTTGAACTTCGATGCAACCTCATTGTGCGCCAAGCATGGGAAATTAACTGCAAAATGTCTGCCAGAATCTTCTGTTTGGAATCAGAAGTTTAGGCGTCTCTTTGCAAAAAGGGAGCTTGACGTCACCGGAACGCCCTCGGCGGGCAGGCAAAATTTCTGAGGCGACGGCCAGGAAACCGGTATCCTATTCGCACTTTCCCAGCGGATTGCTTCCCCGTTCGTAACTCGAGATGGCGAAATCGGCAATTAAGATCACGAAACCTGCGATCATGGTCCGCTTCAACCGGATGCTCGCGGCCGGAATCATCGGTTGATCGCATTGATCGGCCCTGCGCCCATCGCGCGCGCCGCCGATGATACGGCTCGCTTTTTCGGGCAATGGAAAATTACTGTCTCGAACAACGGCCAGACGGTCACGATTATTTCGGTGCACGACGCCGACGGTTATCAAGAATTATGTTCAAACGCCAAGCGGCTTCGTCTTTGCCGGATCGGGTGCATTTTCGGCGGCCAATGGCATATGGATTGCAGCCGCTGCCGCCTCCGAATAACGGCGGAACTTATCACTTTGTGAATGCCGATACGGTCGTCTGCAACAAGCCCTGGGTCAAACGGTGACGTGGAGGCGCGATAGAACGCCACTTGGGGCCGGTGGCAGCTTCGCATGCGCAACCGGAAACAGCGCGCTCCCCCTACGCGGCCTTCAAGTCACGATGCAAGCGCGCCGGCACCGAGTCGGAGTAAACGCGGTCTTTCTGCCGAGCCGGAGACCGACCAGGGCCCCATTCAACCTGGAAATAACTTTGCGCTCGTGATCGGTATCGATGATTATCCTTCGCCTCTGCCCAGACTGAAGACTGCCGTCAATGACGCCAAATCGTTTGCCGGACTGCTAACCAGCAAATACGGATTCCAGGTGACCACGCTGCTGAACCAGGACGCTACACGCGACAAGATCCTTGGAGCCATCACTCACTTCCGCAAGAGTCTCGCGGAAAACGATAGCTTTCTGATCTACTATGCCGGCCACGGTTCGTATGATCGCTCAACTGAGAAGGGCTACTGGCTACCTGTGGACGCGGATCCAGATCCGCTCATTACGTCGCGCGATATCTCGGCGGACGATCTGGTCACGGAGGTGCGCGGATTGGCTGCCCGCCACGTCATCGTCATTTCCGATAGCTGCTTTTCCGGCGACCTCTCGCGCGATGCGGGGGACTTTTCGCCTTCGGACGGCAACCAGGCATACATCCATCGCATGCAACGCGCTCCATCGCGGACCCTGATGGCGAGCGGCAGCGACGAGCCTGTGTCGGACTCCGGCTCGCAGGGGCATTCTGTTTTTGCGGCGCTGCTGCTGCAGGCCATGCAATCGCGTAGCGGGGGCAACGTTCACGGCAGACGACTTGTTCGTTTCCATTCGAAAAGGTGTGCTCGCGCGGTCGGGACAAAGTCCGCAGTACTCACCGCTGCGCGGCTCCATACGGCCGTCGGCCAGCCTGGACACCGGCGACTTTGTCTTCGTCCCCAAAGGATCAGCGCCAAATAGCTTGGACTACGCTCCGGCCTTCTTCTCGATCTTGGCCCAGGAGTCTTTCAGCGGAAGGGTGCGGTTGAAGACCAGATTGCCCGGCAGTCGAATCGGGATCGAGGCAGAAGTAGCCGACGCGCTCGAACTGGAAGCGGTCCTCAAGCCTGGCGTTGGCAAGAGACGGCTCAAGCTTCGCGCCGGTGAGGATCTCGAGCGAGTTGGGATTGAGATTGCTGAGGACGTCCTCGCCTTCTTCGACGTCGCTGGGATCGGGCTTGGTGAAGAGCTTGTCGTAGAGGCGGATTTCAGCGGAGATGGCGTGCGCGGCCGAAACCCAGTGCATGGTGGACTTGACCTTGCGGCCGTCGGGAGAGTTGCCGCCGCGGCTGGCGGGATCGTAGGTGCAGTGCACCTCGATGATGTTGCCGTCGGCATCTTTCACGACGCTGCTGCGCGGTGACGAAGTAGGCGTTGCGCAGGCGGACTTCCTTGCCGGGCGAGAGGCGGTAGTACTTGGGCGGAGGAACTTCGCGGAAGTCGTCCTGCTCGATGTAGATCTCGCCGGAGAAGGGAACCTTGCGGGTGCCGGCGGAGGGGTCTTCGGGATTGTTGGCGACTTCGACGAATTCTTCCTGGCCTGCGGGGTAGTTGTCGATGACGAGCTTGAGCGGGTGCAGGACGGCCATGGCGCGGGAGGCGCGGCGGTTGAGGTCGTCGCGCTGGAAGTGCTCGAGCATTTCGATGTCGGTGCTGCCGTTGGTGCGCGAGGCGCCGATGGCGGCGACGAAGGTGCGGATGGCTTCAGGCGTAAAGCCGCGGCGGCGGAATGCCGGAGAGGGTGGGCATGCGGGGATCGTCCCAGCCGCTGACGACGCTTTTCCTGCACGAGCTGGAGCAGCTTGCGCTTGCTGAGCAGGGTGTAGGTGATGTTGAGGCGGTCGAATTCGATCTGCTGCGAAGGGAAGATGCCGAGCTGCTCGATGTACCAGCGGTAGAGCGGCTGGTGGTCGGCGAACTCGAGCGTGCACATGGAGTGGGTGACGCGCTCGATGGAATCCGACTGGCCGTGCGCGTAGTCGTACATGGGATAGATGCACCACTTGTCGCCGGTGCGGTGATGCGTGGCGTGGAGGATGCGGTACATGACCGGATCGCGCATGTTGAGGTTGGGCGAGGCCATGTCGATCTTGGCGCGGAGCACGCGGCTGCCGTCGGGGAACTCGCCCGGCTTTCATGCGCGTGAAGAGGTCGAGATTTTCTTCGACGGTCCGGTTGCGATAGGGGCTGTCTTTGCCGGGCTCGGTGAGGGTGCCGCGGTGCTGGCGGATCTCGTCGGCGGTGAGGTCATCGACGTAGGCTTTGCCGGCCTTGATGAGCTTGAGGGCCCACTCGTAGAGCTGGCCGAAGTAGTCGGAGGCGTAGCAGAGGCGCTCCCAGTCGAAGCCGAGCCAGCGGACGTCTTTCTGGATGGAGTCGACGTACTCCTGCTCTTCTTTTTCGGGATTGGTGTCGTCGAAGCGCAGGTTGGTCTTGCCGCCGAACTCGTCGGCGAGGCCGAAGTCGAGGCAGATGGCCTTGGCGTGGCCGATGTGGAGGTAGCCGTTGGGCTCGGGTGGAAAGCGGGTCTGGACGATTGCGTCGCCGTATTTTTTGGTGCGGACATCTTCGGCGATGATGATCGCGGAGGAAATTGGAGATGGTGCGAGGTTCCGGGTGTTTCCGGATTTGCGGTGGTCATTGCCTGTCCTTCAGTTTGAAACATCCCGCAGGGGCTAAAGCTCCCCGTAATCGTTTTGGCAGTCGCGGCATGACTAAAGTCGTGCCCTGATACAGACTCTCACGGTATCGTGCCCGTGATACAAGACTCTCACGGTGCGAGCTTAGCTTCGGCTTGTTGAATACGGTCGAGGCAGACGTCGCGGCCGAGGACGATCATGGTTTCAAAGAGCGGCGGCGCGTTTTTGCGGCCGCAGACGGCTACTCGGATGGGCTGGAACATGGGGCCGGCCTTCAGTCCGAGTGACGCTGCTGCCTCGCGAAGCGCCTGGTCGAGCGAGTCGTGATCGAACGGAGTTGTCGGGCAGGACTTCCAGCGCGGTTTGAAGAACGCGGCGGGCCATGGCGGCGTCGCCACCTTTCGGCGGGATCAGCTCGGCGGGATCGTAGGGCGGGAGCTGGAGACGAAGAAGAAGTCGGCGGCGGAGACGGCATCTTTTAACAACTTGATGCGCTCGCGGATGAGCGGGGTGACGGCGAGAAGTTTTTCGGGTGACGCGATGCAGGCCGGCCTGCTCGAAGAAGGGCTGGAGGCTCTGCGCTGAGTTGTCGACGGGGAGGGCGCGGATGTGCTCGCCGTTGAGCCGGACTGCCTTCGGCATCGAAGGGGTCTTCTTCCGTGAAGTTGACGACGGCGTTGGAGCGGTTGACGTTTTCGAGGGTGAAGGCGGCGGTCGAGTTCTTCGAGGGTGAGGAATTCGCGATCGTCTTTGGGCGACCAGCCGAGGAGGCAGAGGAAGTTGATGAAGGCTTCGGGTAGAAAGCCTGCATCGCGATAGGTGGTGACGCTGACGACGGGGCCGTGCTTGCGCTTGGAGAGCTTGGTGCCGTCGGGCGCGACGAGCAGGGGAAGATGCGCGAACTGCGGCGGCTCGGCGCCGAGGCCTTCGAAGATGAGCAGGTGCTTGAAGGTGTTGGTGAGGTGATCCTGGCCGCGGATGATGTGGCTGATGCGGAGATCGGCGTCGTCGACGCAGGAGGCAAGGTGATAGGTCGGCATACCGTCAGAGCGCAGCAGGGCGAAATCTTCGACTTCATCGGCGAGTTTGGACTGATGGCCGTAGACGGCGTCGTTGAAGCTCAGGGTGCGGTCCGTATCGCGGGGGACGCGATAGCGGAGCGCGAACGTTCTCGCCGGAGGCGGCGCGGCGGTCGCTTTCTTCGCGGGACATTTCGCGCATGCCGGGATTGAAGAGCCAGGCTCCCTGCGCGGAGGACGCTTCGCCTTCGGCCGCGTGGGCGGGGGTGAAGTCGCGATAGGCGAGGCCCTTGGCGAAGATGGCATGGGCAGCGGAGCGGTGCAGAGCGAGGCGCTCGGACTGCTTGTATTCTTCGTCCCAGGAGAGGCCCAGCCAGCGCAGCCCTTCGAAGATGGACTGGACGCTGGCGTCGGTGTTGCGCTCGACATCGGTGTCGTCGAGGCGCAACACCATGGTGCCGTGATTGTGGCGGGCATAGAGCCAGTTGAAGATGAACGTGCGTGCGCTGCCGACGTGGAGAAAACCGGTGGGCGAAGGCGCAAATCGAACGCGAATATTGCCAGTGATTGTGAGGGAGTCGGATCAGGCATCGTGTCCATTACTTTCCAATCACGATGCTAGCATTCGATCCCGCAAGAATCAGGTGAGCTGTCTCACGCCTGAGGCGGATAGGGCGGCTGCGGCGGTGGAGGATACGGCGGTGGATAAGCGGCCAGTGGCGCCGGAATGACTTTCCATTCAGCAAACGCCAACACATAGAGCAGTACCAGCGTCCCCAGGGACGGAATGATGCACAGCAGAGACAGCCACGGCGAAAACCCGGCTTTCTTGCAGATGAACCAGCAGGGCACCATGAAGATGGCAATGGTGACCACCATGATGATCGGAATGATCGCCGCCATCGCCACCATGATGTGCTGAATCATTTCGGGACTGGGCTGATTTGGATTATCCTGCAACATCATTGCAAGCATATGCATATCGAATACTCCAGAGATGGAATCGGACTCTGAGCCAAGCTACGTCGAATCACGGAATTTCGCAATCAGTTTCTTTGCGAGACAGGTATTGCCACGAAGCATCGAGAATAGCAACTGCAGTCTCCGCTTATGCAGAGTCGGTCGGAATGACAGGCATTCGGAGCGGTGGCGAAGGCTGCTTCTAGGCGACTTCAGATTTCATCGGCGGGGTTGCGGAGATATCGCCTTCTTTTTCCTGCGCCAGGCGGGAGATCGAAACTACCGTGATGTCGTCTTCCTGCCCGAAGATCTCGGCAGCCTTAACGATGAATGCCGCGGGCAGGTGGCTGATGGAGCGCGCACGGTTGAATCCGAAGAGCTCGTTCTTCGCATTTTTCGCTTCGATCACGCCATCGGTGATGACCAGCAGCCGGTCTTTCTGCTTCAGACTGAATGGTTACCTGGTCGAAGGTGATGGAGTCATTCAGCCCCAGCGGCAGGTTGCCGGTCATCGTGAGCTCTTTGCCGTTCAGGTAGGGGGCGAGATGTCCGGCGTTGGCGATGGTCGTCTTGCCGTCGGCGGCGATATGCATTGCCACACAGGTCGCGTACGACTGGCCGCGGCCGCACAGCCTGCGGTTCAGCGACTCGAGCACGACGTGCGGCTCGTAGCTTGTTTCCACGGTGGTGCGAATGGCACCGACAATCAGCGCTACCTGCATGCCTGCCTGCAGACCTTTGCCGGTGACGTCGCCCAGTATTATCAGGACGCCGCCGTGTCCGTCGGGCAGGATCTGGAAGAAGTCGCCGCCCACCTGCTGAGCCGGCTTGTATTCGGTCTCCAGAACGTAGCCAGGAATCGTCGGAATGGCTTCAGGGATCAGCAACTGCTGAATCTGGCGCGCCTGGTCGATTTCGGCTTCCCACTGCTGGCGCAGACGCAGCGACTGCAGGAAGCGCCGCATCAGCAGCAAGGTGATGATGTTGAGCGAAACCACCACCGCAATCTGGCTGATGCCCACTGCCATGCCAAACGGGAAGAAGCTCAACGGGCACATGCAGGACGAGCAATTCCTGCTGATAAAGGGAGACGATTATCAGCCCTACGGCGGGCATCGCGAGCCATGCGCCGGTGTGATCCTTGCGCATGCCTTCCCACGCCACCCAGAGCAACAATCCGCCGAGCAACAGTTTGAGAAAAACGGAGAGCGGCGCGAGATATAACACGGCGTGGACCGGGATGAGGCGGCCATAAGAGCGGCGCGCGCATCATGGCCATCGTCAACGCCAGCACAAGAGCGAATCCCCACACCATCTTGTGCATGCGCTCCATGCGACCCATGCGGAACCAGTAGGCCCAGAAAATGATCCACAACGCAATCATCAGGGGCTTCAGAATTGCGTCGGACAGCAGGAAAAAAACTGGGGACGGCAAGAGCGAGGTGTAGTTTCCGAGGAGGGTTACAACAGTATCCAGCGCCACGCCGCCGCAGGCCAGGCCCAGCCAGAGGTACGCTTTTTCTTTGCGATCGAGCCAGAACAGAACCACCGCCACGGTGATGGCCAGCAGGAGCACGCCCAAGCACAAGGAACCGGCTCAACTGGGAATGATTTACGGAATCCCAGTCCAGTCGAAGCATGCGTTCGATCGGGCCGGCCTGGCCCAGAACCGGTGGCCCATGCAAGCCGCCTGTATCCGGATTGGTCAGCGGCGTTGAGGGGTCCATCCACACGCGAATCGCAAATCGTGACTGGTCCGCTTTTGATTCCCTTGGGCAGCGCGAAAGTCCGAGGAAGGGTGAGATAAGTCCTCACCCCTTTATCAGTGAAACTGGCCCAGGCCGCCGAGCAGCGTTCCGTTCACGTAAGACCTGGTAGGCGTCATCGACGTCGTCGGGCATCTTGATTTCGAGCCCGCCTTCCGACAGCCCGGGATCGTATTGAATATTGACCTTTGAGCCGGTACCACGCGTATCCCGAATAGCCAGGGTCGCCCAGCATGGTCCATCCGGGCACGAATCCGCTGGTGCCCAGAAACGGGTCATAGGAGCCGGGCGGCGGAGTCAGATCCATGGCGGCCCAGCCGGAGTCGTTGAAGTCCGGTTGCGCCCACTCGGGATTGTCGCCTTTATGGAACTTCCAGGGACCGGTCAACTCCACGGTCGAAGAGCCAAGCACCACCTGTTGTGCCCAATGCGAGATGGGAGCCGGCGAAGTTGCGCTGGCCGTCGACGCACTGTCCTGGACTGGAGCGCAGGGAGGTGTCCGCGCACGGCAGCATTGAGCATCGAGCCAAGGCATGATGGCCGCGACGAGCATGGATATCTTCTTGCTTGTTACCGATAACCGCAACTTGCGCATCTGGGAAGTGGCCTCGCCCCACCGAGGTCTTTCATTCTCTGGGCCCACAGGTATGCCGGCGAGAATACGCGTCTGAGCCGCGTTCCGGCAACACAAATTGGCCCGTTTCATGATTGCTGACAATATCTTGTCGTGGCGGATTGATCGTCCACGAGTCTGCTAGGTAATGTCCTCGGTGTCGTAAACCGGGTTGACGGTTCGCTTCTTCGGCACTCCATGGACCGAAGCCAGCAGGTCGTCGACTACATCTTCCAGCTGTTTCTGGCTCTCGATCACCGCGCTCATGCTCTTCAATTCATCGGGTTCGATCGAGCGCTCCACCAGCACAACTGCGTGGCATTGGGCTACGTGGTCCAGGCCAAGCCCCTCGGGAGTCTTGGCCTTGATGCTCACCTGATCCATCTCAATCCCCAGCAGGTCGGCCACTGTTGAGCGCATGTCGCCGGCAATCGGCGCAGATTTTCGGAGCATTCATGATCAGGGTGGTATCGACATTCACGATGCGGAATCCGGCGTTTTGCAACTCCTCCATCGCGAGTTGCAGGAAGATCGCGGAGTTCGCATCCTTCCAGCGCGGATCGCCCGGCGGGAAGAAGCTGCCGATATCGCCTGCCGCAACGGCTCCCAGCAGCGCGTCGGTGATGGCATGCAGCAGCACATCTCCATCGGAGTGCCCGGCAAGGCCCTCGGGGTGTTCCAGCGTCATGCCGCCAATGCGCAGCGGTATCCCCGCCTTGAACGCGTGCGAATCCCAGCCAAATCCGATTCGTGTCTCCATGGTCTCCGTGCCTGTTCTGTGGTTCCAGCCAGCCTCAGCGGGCGCGCTGGTGAAGATAAAACTCCGCCAGTTCCAGATCGCCCGGCTGTGTAATCTTCAGATTAACCTGAGAACCGTGAACCACGGCCACCGGATGTCCGGCGCGTTCGACACCGAGGCCTCATCGGTTCCTACAAACCCGTCCGCCGCGGCATCGGTCATCGCCTTGTGCAGAAGCCCAAAGCGGAATCCCTGGGGCGTCTGCGCCAGTACAACAAATTCGCGCGGGATCGTGGAGGTAATGATTGCACCATGGGCGGTGCGTTCCACCTGCTTGATGGTGTCGACGGCCGGCAGGCCGACGATTGCGGCGCCGTGTTCGACCACCGCATCAATGGTGCGATCGATCGTGGCCGCATCGATCAGCGGCCGCACCGCGTCGTGCACCAGGATCGACGTCGTCCGAGCTCGGCCGGCAACGGCATCCAGCGCGTGCACCACAGACTCCTGGCGCGTGTCGCCGCCTTCCACCACGTGCACGCGATCGGCGAAACCATACTCGGCGATCTGCGCCTGCACTCGCTCCATCTCCGGTTTGCGCACGGCGACGTAGATGGCCGTGACACGCTGGCACTGACGCGAAAAGGCGCGCAGCGAATGAATCAGAATCGGGATTCCATCGAGCGAAAGGAATTGTTTTGGCTGCGGTCCGGCCATGCGCGTCCCAGGCCTGCAGCGGGAAGAATTGCGAATACCTGCATAACTCGCCGAGTATACAACGGCGACGTCCGGCACGCCCGCGGTCGTCACCCAGCATGCGGTCTGCTTCGATTTTGCGTGACCGTGCTGTTGCACCCATCGTAAAGTGAAGTGCATCTTCGGCGTGGAGGTTCTCGTGACATTCAGGCCAAATCGCTTCGCGTTACTTTTTGTCTTGTTCGCTTACCTGGGCGCATCGGATGCGCAGGCACCAAACACGCAACCTGCTCCCGCTTCGGCGTCGCTCAAAAGTCTCATCCAGGCGCTGTCGGGCGCCTGGCATCTTGAGGTCCATCTTGCGCCGATGGAATCAACCGGAAAAGCTATTGACGGTGAAGGCGACGAGTCCTGGAGCGCCGGTCTCGGCAACCTCACACTTATCGAACAGGAGCATGTTCCCATGCCCGGCGGCTATGCCGATCTTCTCGGCCTTATCTGGTGGGACAGCCGGGCAAACCACTTCGGAGGCATGGAATGCAACAGCCAGCTGCCTTTCACTTGCGATCTGAAAGGCGCACTCAACGACATTACCATCAGTTGGGATGGCAAGAAGTTCCAGATCGATGAGATTGAAACCCATGGCGACAAGCACTACGTCTGGCATGAGTCTTGGTCCAATATCACTCCAAACTCCTTCGAGCAAAACGGGGACGTGACACAGCCGGACGGATCGAGTCAGCGCTTCATGACGGTGAAGGCTACGCGTGTGCAAAAGCTCGAGTCGCCGCACGGCAACTAGCGGCTCGCATACCACCGCAGCAGCGGATCGGCATAGAATGATCGCGTCTCCAATTTAGCCATGATTTGCAAAGGATGAACGCCATGCGGATTCGTCTGTTTCTGTCTGTTTCGGCTTCTTTGCTTCTGAGCAACATTTCTCTCGTTACAGCGTCCGCCGGCGAAACGCAGGTACAGATTTCCGCGCCGGTTTCAAGCGAAACCTGTGAGCGCCTCGCTACGCTCGAACTTCCGAACGCGAGCATCACGATGGCGAAGGCAGTAGCCGCCGGCACTTTCGTTGGACCGCCGGAGGAGTTCACCGGGCGGGACTTATCTGCCTTCTACAAGATGCTGCCTGCATTCTGCCGCGTGGTGGCGCATGCCAGGCCGACTGCGGACTCCGATATCGTGGTCGAAGTCTGGATGCCGCTCTAACGGCTGGAACGGAAAACTTGAGGGTCTCGGCAATGGAGGATTCGCGGGACAGATCGGCTACGACGGACTCGGTGCGGCGCTGTTTCAGCGATACGCGGCCGTTGCCACCGATACCGGCCATGCAGGCTCGCCCATCGACGCCGCATGGGCGCTTGGGCCATCCCGAAAAGATCATCGACTTTGGCCATCGCGGCATCCACGAAATGACCCGCGTGGCCAAACTCGTCGTCCACGCAATTCTATGGATCGGCCCCGAAACGCTCTTACTTTATCGGGTGCTCCGACGGCGGCCGCGAAGCGCTGATGGAGGCGCAGCGCTATCCCGACGATTACGACGGCATCCTTGCCGGAGCGCCGGCGAATTACTGGACCGGATTGCTTTCAACCGCAGTCGTCGATACGCAGGCACTTACCGCAACGCCAGAGAGCTTTATTCCGCCTGCGAAGATCCCGGTGATCGCCAATGCGGTACTCGCTGCATGCGACAAACTCGATGGCGTCGCGACGGCATTCTCAATGATCCGCGCCAGTGCCATTTCGATCCGGCTTCGATTGAGTGCAAGGCCGGTGAAGCTGACTGACAAGTGCCTTACCACACCGCAGGTCGCGAGACTGAAGGCGATCTATGCGGGACTGAGGGACGCGAACGGGCGTGCAGATATTTCCCGGATATTTGCCCGGCGCCGAAGATGGCAGCGGAGGCTGGGGACTCTGGATTACGGGTCCGGCGCCTGCGAAAAGCGCACAGGCCTTCTTCGGAATCGGCTACTACTCAAACATGGTTTACGAAAAGCGTGACTGGGAGCTACAAATCGTTCACCGTGGACAGCGGTATGCAAACGGCGAAGGACAAAACGGCCGGCGCGCTCGATGCCGTCAATCCTGACCTGACGCCATTTCGCGCGCGCGGAGGCAAGCTGATCCTGTATCACGGCTGGGACGATCCCGCGATTCCCGCGGTCAATACCGTCAACTATTACGCGAGGTCATCGCGAAGATGGGGCAGACGAATGCGGATTCGTTTGTGCGGCTGTACATGGTTCCCGGCATGCAGCATTGCGGTGGTGGTCCCGGCCCGGGTGATTTTGGGCAATTCGTAGCATCGGCGAATAAAGATCCGCAGCATAACGCGTACGTCGCCTTGGAGAATTGGGTGGAGCAGGGGACCGCGCCGGGGAACCTTCATCGCCAGCAAACATGCGGGTGGCGCACTGACAGGAGCCGTGACTATGACGCGCCCACTCTGCCCGTATCCGCAAACTGCGAAGTACAAGGGCAGCGGCGACCCGAACAGCGCCGAGAACTTCGTATGCGCGAGTCCCAAAAAATGAACCTCAGGAAAAATGATGTTCAGGGCTGCTCGGGTTTCGCATCCACGAACAGCATTTCGTTGCTGGTCGTGAATCCGAGCTTTTCGTAGACCGGCTGGCCCTTCAGGGATGCGTGCAGCGCCACCACGCGAACGCCGCGACGCCGGGCTTCATCCATACATTCGCTCATCAGCGCCTGCGCCAGCCCGCGCCTGCGGTACTCCGGCTCTACGAAGACATTCAGCACATAGCCACGCTGTTCTCCCGTGGGATCAAGATAGTGCGGAGCCCAGTCCAGAAGCAGAAAGCCGGCCGAAGCAACGGCGCGATCCCTGTCCCTGATAATCCACCCGACATACTTGTCGTCGACAAACATGCGCCGGACCCATGGCTCGAAGTTGCGTCCCATCTCTTCCAACACCAACTCGGGCGCGCTGTCTGCATCAGCGAACATGGCCTTGCGATGTCGCGTGATCAGCGCCGCATCGTCAATCGTGGCTCTCCGCGTTTCGAGCATGACCCGAGTATAGGCATTTCCAGTTGAGCATTGCAGGGCGTTTGTTGCCCGGTCTTCTTCAGAAACATCTCCGGGCCGTATCATCCTTTCGTGCGCACATCGCCGTCCCTGCCGCTCGACACAACCCTGCTGAAGCCCGGGATGCGGCTCGCCGTCGGGCTCTCGGGCGGGCGCTGACTCCGTTGCGTTGCTGTGTGTTCTCGTTGAACAAGGCAGGGAACTCGGCCTCGTCCTCCACGCCGCACACCTGCATCACGGCCTGCGCGGTGCCGAAGCCGATGCGCGACCTTGAGTTCTGCCGCGACCTCGCTGCCAGATTCGATCTGCCTTTCCATGAATCCCGCGTAGACACCGCTGCCGAAGCGCGCCGTGCGCCGAAGTCTCCCGCCCCGGAATTCGCCGGATACGTTGCCCGCCGATTCCATCGAAGGCACTGCACGCCGCCTGCGCTACGCGTGGTTTCGAAAACTGATTTCCGAAGTTCCCCTTGATGCGGTCGCTACTGCGCACACGCTCGATGACCAGGCCGAGACCGTCCTCGCCAAATTTCTCCGCGGCGCGTGGACTGAGGGTTTATCCGGAATTTATCCAAAACTGGAGACCCCGGAGGGGGGCACGATTCTCCGGCCACTGCTCCGCACCACCCGCGCCGAGATTGAGGCCTTTCTCCACGCGCGCAAGCAGCCCTGGCGCGAAGACTCGACCAATCGCCACCTCACGTTCACGCGCAACCGCATTCGCCACGAACTGCTGCCGCAACTCACCACCTGGAACCCACAACTCCGCGATCACCTGGCGCAGATGGCCGAACTCGCCCGCGACGAAGAAGCATGGTGGCAATCCGAGGTCGCCCGGCTTGCCTCCCCAGGTCATTCTTCGCGGCCGCCCGGTTCGCGGCGGAGGCCGCGCCACCACCACGGCCGACGGCATCGCCCTCGACATCGCCCGATTGAGGGCAGAGCCGGTCGCCTTGCAGCGCCGGTTGCTGCGTTTTGCCGCGGCGCAACTGGAGTCCGCACCTCGACTATCGCGGCGACCGAAGCGCTCCGCAACTTGGCGCTGACCGGCAAGGCCGGCCAGAAACTGGAACTCGCCGGGGGCCTGCGCGCCGACCGTACTCACCGCGAAATGCGCCTGACCCGAACCCCAACAACCGCTCCGCTGACGCTGCACAGCGAAGTCGAACGGTACGAATGTGTTATCCCCGGGGAGGTGATTGCCCCTGGATTTGCGTGTCGCATTTCGCTCGACCTGGCAAGCAGTTCCGATGCGTCCGCCGCGTGCCACGGCAGCTCCAATGAAGGCGGTTGTGCGCTCGTGGAAGCCCGGCGACCGGGTTCGCCTGCGCTATTCCTCCGGTCCCCGCAAAGTGAAGGAAGTACTTGAACGGATGAAGGTTACGGGCGACGACCGAGCCCGGTGGCCGGTGCTTGAAGTTGCCGGCCGGATCATCTGGATGCGGGGAGTCGAGCTGGAGCCTGACCCGGATGTGCGCGTTTCGGTTGAGCGAACTTCCGCCAGTATCGCATTAGCCGCGTCGCAAGGCTGGCCAGGTTCGGCTCCGGGAATTCCCGTTGACGGGGCGGATTCCGGCGATTCGGGCCTGTACACTCTTCAAACTTCATTCCGCTTCGGAGTACAATCGGAGTTACTGCACATCCGCGCGGTAAGCGCCTCGTGTATCCGGTCAAGAGAAGCTGCACTTTCTGTGACTTCAAAGACTGTACGGGCGTCTAAAGGGATGATGCGGGCGGTGTTGGAAGTTCTTAGAGCGGCTTCTCCCCGCCGGGAAAGAGGATCCTGGTGAATTCGACCGTCAAAACGATCATGTTCTGGGTCTTTATACTCATCTGCCTCGTGCTGCTCTGGGGTGTTGTCCAGCACGGCACAATCGGCGCAGGGTAAAGACACGGAAATCAACTACTCCGAACTGTACGACAAGGTGCAGGCAGGGCCTGGTGCAGGACGCAGCAATTCAGGGAACAGACCTTCGCGGCCACATGAAGGCGACGCCGAAGGAGCAGTTCCATACAACGGTCGGAGAATCGCACGAGGACCTCGATAAGGCGATGTTGGCAGCGCACGTCAACTTCTCGAAGAAGGACGCGCAGAGCAATCTGCTGCTCCCGATCCTCTTCAACGTCGGCCCCTTTGTTCTGCTTGGTGCGATCTGGTTCTTCATGCTGCGGCAGATGCAATCTGGCGGCAACAAGGCCCTTTCGTTCGGCAAGAGCCGCGCTCGACTGCTCTCGATGCAGCAGAAGAAGGTCACGTTCAAAGACGTGGCCGGCGTGGATGAAGCCAAGGAAGAGCTGAAGGAGATCATCGAGTACCTGCGCGAGCCGCAGAAGTTCCAGAAGCTCGGCGGACGCATTCCCAAGGGCGTGCTGCTCGTCGGACCTCCGGGAACCGGCAAGACGCTGCTGGCCCGCGCGGTTGCCGGCGAAGCCAACGTGCCGTTCTTCTCCATCTCCGGTTCCGACTTCGTTGAAATGTTCGTCGGCGTCGGCGCGAGCCGCGTTCGCGACCTGTTTGAACAGGGCAAGAAGAATGCGCCCTGCATCATCTTCATCGACGAAATCGATGCTGTCGGCCGTCACCGCGGCGCAGGCCTCGGCGGCGGACACGATGAGCGCGAGCAGACGCTGAACCAGTTGCTCGTCGAGATGGACGGCTTCGAGTCGAACGACGGCGTGATTCTGGTCGCCGCGACCAACCGCCCTGACGTTCTCGATCCCGCGTTGCTGCGCCCCGGCCGTTTTGACCGCCGCGTGGTGGTGGGACTGCCCGACGTGCGTGGCCGCGAAGAGGTTCTCCGCGTGCACGTGAAGAAGGTTCCCGTCGCCGACGACGTCAACCTCAACATTCTTGCTCGCGGAACACCCGGCTTCAGCGGCGCCGACTTGGCCAACATGGTCAACGAGGCTGCGCTGAACGCAGCCCGCGTCAATCGCAAGCAGGTCGTGATGTACGACTTCGAACTTGCGAAGGACAAGGTGCTGATGGGCGCCGAACGCAAGTCGATGCTGCTGACGGATGAAGAGAAGCGCGTCACGGCCTATCACGAAGCCGGACACGCGCTGGTCTCGATCAAGCACGATCACTCCGATCCCATCCACAAGGTCACGATCATTCCGCGTGGCATGGCTCTCGGCGTGACGATCTTCCTGCCCGGCGATCGCCACAACTACACGCGCGAATACCTCGAAGCGAATCTCGCCATCGCCTACGGCGGACGCACGGCTGAGGAGATCTTCCTCAACCAGATGTCCACCGGCGCAGGCAGCGACATTGAGAACGCCACCGACCTCGCCCGCCGCATGGTCTGCGAGTACGGCATGAGCCGCCTCGGTCCGCTGACCTTCGGCAAGAAGGAAGAGCAGATCTTCCTCGGCCGCGAGATCGCCCAGCACCGCGACTTCTCTGAGGAGACGGCGCGGCAGATCGATCTGGAAGTTCGCCGCCTGATCGACGAGGCTTACCAGTCAGCGCACGGCATTCTCGAAGCGCACAAGGACGCGATGCATCGCATTGCTGCAGCCTTGCTGGAGCGCGAGACCATCGACGCCGAAGAGGTGAAGATGCTGATCGATGGCAAGGAACTGCCTCCGATGCGCTCCATCCTGGCTTCGCCGAGCGATGGCAGCGGCACGGGCGGACAGCAGGTGCTCAAGCCCGACACCCGCGGCGGTGGTGGCTTCCCGGAGGGTTCGCCTTCTCCGGCATAACCACCTGCGGCGGGGCCAGACGCGGCTTGCGCCGCATATGTTTCAAGTGAAGGCCGCTCGAATGAGCGGCCTTGCTTTTTGTGATGGCTACACCTTGATACTGGTAACAGCATCAGGAGTGAGGATCCTTTTCTTGTTCGAGGGCCCTTGCTTTCTCATCCGGGGTGGGCCTTCGTCATGCCTTCTTCAGCCGGTGCTTGAGAATTGGTGCGCGCTCACGACTCATCAGTAACCTTCAGGATGGTTACACAAGGGTGAGAACCGAAGCTTACATTGTGTTTGCAGGCGCCGCACAGGCCCGCTACACTCATTCCCAATCAATCCCTCCATTTGACCATTGAGCGCACTTCGAACCACAGGGCCAAGTTGATTTTTTGGGCCTCCCTCCGGGGAATGCAAAAGCAATTGTGAATTCACTTTGAAAGTGGAATGGAATCACATGCCGTTGCTCGAGAAAGCCACACCAAAGAAAAGAAGGCGTAAATACGGAGAACACGGTCGAGCTTTTTGGATCGTGGTCGTAGTGCTTGGTTTGATGATCATCGCAGGGACAATCCTGCTTGCATCCATGAATGACTAAGACTGGCTACTGAAGTAACAGCGGCCCAGCCGAGTCGCGGAAGCACTTGAAACACGGGCCTATCTGGGGACGGTGCCATCTTCCTGGGCGGTTACAACGGTGCCCTGGTGGTAGAGGATGCGCCACGTCTCCCCGGCCTTTTCCCAGATGGTCGCGCGCCGGGTGAGGCGGCCGGCCTGGTCGAGGGTGTAGGTCAGCAGAAAGCAATCGGGACCGAGGCGGCGCAGGGCGAATCCGGAAGCTCTCCATCCGGCGCTGTCGGCATCGACGAGTTCGTCGTTGGCCCGCATGCCGAGAATGAACGCGCGACTGTAACGCCGACCGGATGCGCCCACCTCCCAGAAATCGGACGCTGTGGCTCGCTCGAAATCTTCAAGGCTCCGCCCGAATCGCGGTGAATGGAAGATCGGTTCGCGGCTGCGGAGTTCTTCGAGAATCGGCTGCAGTTCAGGATCGCTGCGCGTGAAGGGTGTGTCGTCTGCCATGGCGGAATTCTACGACGCAGTCTCTCGCGAAGTGGATGTTTGTGCTCCCACCTCTGAATCGAAGAACCAATTCAAGGATGGGGCACCCGGCATGAATGGAGCACCGCGCGTCCCTAAACCCATGTCTCAGAAGCGAGACATGGGGCACCCAGATTTGCGGTGACTTCGATTCCAGTCATCAGATCGCAATCAGACGATCACACGAATGCAACTTCGCGATCATGCTCCAGAAACATTTGCGGCATAAGGTTCGGTGAGCAAACGCAGAACGCGTTTCCCCGGAGGTAGGTTTACTGTGTCTACAGATCGCCGAACTTTTTTGCAACTTTTGACTACGAGTGCGCTCTCAGCGGCTTTTCCATCCAGCATTGCCCGCGCTCTTGAGATTCCCGCCAACAACCGCACAGGCAGCCTCGCCGATGTCGAGCACATCGTGATCCTGATGCAGGAGAATCGCGCATTCGACCACTATTTTGGAACGCTGCGCGGCGTGCGCGGCTATGGAGATCCACGCGCCGTCAAGCTTCCCAACGGCGACCCGGTGTGGAAGCAGCCCACCAGTTCGGGTGGATACGTGATGCCGTTTCATCCCGGAGCGCCGAGCCTGGGTCTGCAGTTCCTCGAAGACCTGGCGCACGACTGGGACACAACGCACAATGCTTTGAACGGGGGTAAGTACGACCAGTGGGTGCCGCAGAAGGGCACCACGTCGATGGCGCACCTCGTCCGCAGCGACATTCCTTTCCATTACGCGCTGGCCGATGCATTCACGATCTGCGATGCATACCACTGCTCATTCCTCGGCGCAACCGATCCGAACCGCTACCACATGTGGACGGGCTGGGTCGGCAACGACGGCAGCGGAGGCGGTCCGGTACTCGATAATGCGGAGGCTGGTTATGGCTGGAGCACCTATCCCGAGCGGCTCGTCAACGCGGGCATCACATGGAAGATCTACCAGGATCAGGGTGCAGGCCTGACTGCGGCGGAATTCTGGGGTTGGGGCTCTGACGCGTATATCGGAAACTATGGCGATAACTCGCTTCTTTATTTTCACCAGTATCAAAATTCGCTGCCCGGCAGCCCGCTGTTTGAAGCTGCGCTTACCGGGACCGACATCTCTGCCGGCGGCACACTCTTTGATGAATTTCGTGCCGACATTGCGGCCGGAAAACTGCCCCAGGTTTCATGGATCGTCGCACCCGAAGCCTATACCGAGCATCCCAACTGGCCCGCAAATTACGGCGCATGGTATATCTCGCAGTTCCTCGATGCGTTGACGGCAAATCCTGAAGTGTGGAGCAAGACCGCGTTCTTTCTCTGCTATGACGAGAACGACGGCTTCTTCGATCACGTGGTGCCGCCAACAGTTCCCGCTTCACCGGCGCAGGGGCTTTCGACTGTCGATACGGTCAATGAATATTTCGAAGGAAACTCCGAGTATCCCGCCGGTTCAATCGGCTTCGGGGTTCGGGTGCCCATGATCGTAATCTCACCATGGAGCAAGGGCGGGTACGTGAGCTCAGAGTTCTTCGATCACACCTCGCTCATTCGATTTATCGAGCAGCGTTTTGGTCCGAACAACCCCGAACTGGTTGAGCCGAACATTACACCGTGGCGGCGCGCTGTCTCCGGCGATCTGACCTCGGCGTTCAATTTCAAATCGCCGAACGACGCGAAGGTCGCGCTGCCCAGCACCATCGCGTACATTCCGCCGGATGCAAATCGCCATCCGGATTACGTGCCCACACCGCCCACGGACCAGGCGCTTCCGGTGCAGGAAACCGGCACACGTCCCGCGCGTCCGGTGCCCTATGAATTGCACGTGCACGGAACCGCCAACTTTGCCGACGGCACGTTTGAGATTCACTTTGGCAATGCAGGCAAGACGACGGTTTACCAGGTTCGTTCCGGAAACAGCGCGCTTGGCCCGTGGAATTACACGGTCGGCAAGGGCGCGTCGCTCTCGGACACCTGGCAGATCACCGCAAACAGCCTGGCCACCTACGACCTGTCGGTCAGTGGTCCCAACGGATTTTTGCGTGCATTCCAGGGAAGCGTTTCAGGAGAAGACAAAGCCAACCTGCATGTTCACACCAGCTATAGACCGCAGGGCAACGGAATCACGCTGCATCTGGAGAATCATGGCGCCTCCGCTGTAGATGTTCGTATCACCGACATCTACACAGGGGCGGTGTACACGATTCATCTGAAGGCAGGCGAGACGGCAAGCAAATACTCTGAACGCAATCAGACGTTTGGCTGGTACGACTTTGTCGTCGAAGTTGCATCAGACTCAACCTTTGTCTACCAGTTGGCGGGCCATGTCGAAACCGGAGAAGAGAGCCGCACCGATCCGGCTATCGCTGCGGTGTAGTTCGCGGGCGGGGGCGCGCAGTTCGTGGTCTCCCATCCTACCGCGATTCGACTGCGGTAGGATGGGCAACCTGGATCGAGGTTGTAAAGGAATCGCGAGAAGCAGGATTGAATTCTAGTGGGCTGGCGTGGCAAGAGCGTCCTGGCCGGCGACCAGGGTTTGGATGACCTGCGTGAAAAGCAGTGCCGGCGCGCCTACCTTATATAAATCGCGATCGACGAGGATGAAGTCGGCGTCGTAGCCGGGGACGAGTTTGCCTTTGCGCTTTTCAGCAAATTCGGCATAGGCGGAGCCTTGGGTGTAGGCGTAGAGAGCCTGGCCGCGGGTGAGTTTGTTTTCGGGGTAGTAGGTCTTGGTGCCGGCTTCGTTCATCCGGGTGACGGCGGCATAGAGTCCGCGAAATGGCGTGATGGGTTCGACGGGATAGTCGGTGCCGAAGGCCAGGGGAACCCCGGCATCGAGAAATGCTTTCCACGCGTAGGAATATGCGGCGCGCTTGGGGCCGAGACGATCGACGGCCCAGTTCATATCGGTGAGCAGGTGGTTGGGCTGCATGCTGGCGATGACGCCGAGTTTCTTGAAGCGGGGAATGTCGGCGGGATCGACTACCTGCGCATGCTCGATGCGATTGCGCGCGGTGGAGGAAACGCCGGATTGCGCATAAGCATCGAGAGCCATTGAGCTCGCCCTGTCGCCGATGGCGTGGAAGCCGAGTTGGAAGCCGGCAGCGGCGCGCTCGATGGCCATTTTGTTGAGCTGGTCCTGGGTGTATTGCGGGAGTCCGGTGTTGTTGGGGTCGTCGGCATAGGGCGCTTTCATCGCGGCGGTGCGAGAACCGAGCGAGCCATCCATGAAACCTTTGAGAAAGCCGGTGTGGAGCAGGGGATCGTTGATGTCGTGGTGAGCTCTCATCTTGATGAGGTCGGAGAGAGGATCTTTGAACGGGAGCCACTCGCTGATGCGCAGATGGAGCTTTCCTTCTTTCTCCATCTGTTCGAAGACGAGGAAGTCCTGCCAGTCGCTGAAGTCCTGCACGCTGGTGACGCCGTGAGTGAGGGCGTCTTTGATGGCGAGTTCATCCCCTTTGCGGCGCTCTTCAGCGGTTGGAGGCGGAATGACTTTGTAGACGAGATCTTGCGCAGATTCGCGAAGGATCCCCGTGGGTTCGCCGCTTGCGTCGAGGTCGATGGCCCCGCCTTGCGGCGGTTGTGTTTTGCCCGTGATACCGGCGGCGGCGAGTGCGGCGGTATTGGCGATGGCAATGTGGCCGTCGATGCGATCGAGAAAGGTGGGGTGATTGCCGGTGACCTTGTCGAGATCCTGGCGCGTCGGTAAGACTTTATCGGCCCAAAGAGTGTGATCCCAGTTGCCGCCGGTTAGCCAATGGCCAGCGGGCGCCGCAGTGGCGGCAGAATTGATCTTTGCGAGCATCTCGGCAAGGGACTTGGCGCCGGTGAGATCGACGTTGAGCTTGGTGCGTCCAGCGCCGCCAAGGTGTGTGTGGGCATCGTTGAAGCCGGGAAAGATGAAAGTGCTGGTGCTGGCGGAGTCGAGATCGTGGAGAACCGTTTTGGGTCCAGCGAGACGCGTGATCTCTTCGGTGGTTCCGATGGCGAGGACTTTGCCGCCGCCGATTGCGATGGCTTCAACGATGCGCGGCTTGTCTTCAGCAAATCCTTCGCCGGTGTAGATGATGCCGTCGAAGTAGATGACCTCGGGGGTGCCGGCGATGGCTTTCGTTTTGGAAGCGGTGGCCCTGGGGCGTTTCGGCGTGGCGCGCGAGGTTGGCGGGGACTGGGCTGAGCACAACACTGAAGCGGCGAGAGCCGTGGAAACGAGGAACAAGATTGCGCGCATGGGCGCAGTGTAGCAGAGGCGAGAACGAAGTACGCAGAGCGGATCCAGACAAGAGTATGGAAAATCGCGCCTCACTGCTGCGACGGAAATGATCTGCAACTTGCTGCGCCAGGAAGTAGACCATGCCAAATCAAACGGGGCGGAATCGATGCACAAGCGAGCCAATGTACGACAAGCCGGTGCTTTTGCCAACAGTCCGGAAAGCTGTGTGGCAAGGACTAGCACGAATTGCCCCCAGGATAATTCTTGTTTGCGCGGCCAATGCCTGTATGCCACTATCTCTGCACGATGTTTCTGCGGACTTCGACGAACCTCGGAAGAGTATTTCTGGCGTTACTGTTCATCGCGATCAGTTCAGGAACCGAGGCCCAGATATTTGATTTCGAGAACAACCACTCCCAGACAATGAGCCTTGATGGCCGATGGCGGTTCCATCTGGGCGATGATCCGGATGGGAAGCTGGGCTGGGCGAACCCGTCATTCGACGATTCCGATTGGACCCTTTTGCATTCAAACCGCACCTGGAACGAGCAAGGATACAAGCGCTACAGCGGATTCGCATGGTATCGGTTCAAGGTCATCGTGCCCGCGCAGTCACAACATCTGGGAATTCTCATCCCTCAATTGCGCACCAGCTATGAGATCTTCGCCAATGGCAAATTCGCGGGCCAGTTCGGCGGAATTCCACCGCACGGCCGGATTGTGGTCGGCTTTGACCAGATCTTCCCGATCCCGATTGACCGCTCCTCATCCAGCCAACCGATCGTGATTGCGATTCGCGTCTGGAGCGTTGATTGGCTCGTTCATTTGGGCGGAGGCCCAACGGGAGCGCCGACCATTGGCGAAATGGGCGCTTTGAAAGTCGTGAAAACCCAGAATGATTGGGGGAAATTCTGGGCACTCACTTCAGGAAATGCGCTGATGCTGATGAATATGGTGGCCGCTTTTGCCGGGTTCTTCCTGTTCTGGATGCGGCCTGCCGATCGCGAATATCTCTGGTTCGGACTTTATGAACTGCTCACCGGCGCGCAACACTTCTGCCTGGACTGGCTGATTTTTTATCCCACCGACTGGAAGAGAGAATGGCTGCTCAACGACTGCCTGGCTACTACAAGCTGGCTCTTCTTTCTTGTCTTCGTGTTCAGGATTCTGAATGGCCGCAGGAACTGGCTCTTCTGGGCTGCAGTCGGATCGGAAGTCGTTGTAATGGCGGGTACCGCGGTTTCACTTGCGGAGTGGATCAGCTGGGATGAATGGCGGGCCGGCCTGGTCTGCTGCCTGATCCCATATTTTGCCTGCATTCTGTCGCTTCTTTACCGGAGAGCGCGTGAAGGTGTCGCGGATGCCAGGTTAATGCTGGTGCCGGTTGCTGTCTGCTACGTCACGTGGTTTACCACCATCGTATTGGCCATGTTGAACTCGGAAGGTCAAACCTGGGTCGGCAGTAATGTTGGCTGGCTATTTCAGTTGTCACGATGGCCGTTTCCGTTTTCGGTCCAGGATGTTGCCGATATGGTGATGCTGCTGGCAGTCATGGCCGTGCTCCCATTGCGCTTTGCCCGTTCCCGTCGCGACGAGGAGCGGCTCGCTGGGGAGATGGAGTCGGCGCGCACAGTGCAGCAGGTGTTGATACCCAGCGAAATACCGATCGTTTCTGGATTTGAAATTCACTGTGTCTATAAGCCGGCCGGTTATGTGGGAGGCGACTTCTTCCAGATCATTCCCATCGCAAAGGGCGGCCTGTTGATTGCCATCGGAGATGTGAGCGGCAAGGGAATGCCGGCCGCCATGACGGTCTCTCTGCTGGTGGGAACACTGCGCACCCTTGCTCACTTCACACAGAGTCCATCTGAGATTCTTGCTGCCATGAATCAGCGAATGCTGGCTCGCAGCCATGGAGGCTTCACGACCTGCCTCGTTCTACACGTCGCACTGGACTACACGCTGACGGTGGCGAATGCTGGCCATATCGCACCATATCTGCAGGGAATCGAATTAGAAGTTCTAAACGGCTTGCCGCTGGGGCTTACAGAAGAATCCGTCTATCCGGAGACCGTACTCACTTTGCCGGAAGATGCACAGCTGACGTTGGTCACCGATGGCGTTGTCGAAGCTCGCGCTCGCACCGGCGAGTTATTGGGATTCGAGCGAACTGCAACCCTGTCGACGCGCCCTGCGGAGTCGATCGCAGATGCGGCGCAAGAGTTCGGGCAAGAAGACGACATCACGGTTTTGACACTATCGCGCCCGCGTCGGCAGATGCGACCAGGCGCAGCTGCTCCTTTGGCAACGCCGTTGCCTTCATGAGGCTCGATAGCTCGGTCTGGTCCCGACCTCGTTTGTCTGCCAACCTGCGATGAGGATACCCGCTATTGTTCGGCCGCCCATTCGGTCATGGCTACGGTGAGGAGGAGAATGCGGCGCAGGCCTGTTTCGCGGTCTTTGTCGCTGTACCACTCGGCGAGGGTATGGGCGCCACCGCCGTCGCCGCCGGCGCCCATGGAAAGGGAGGGAATGCCGAGGGAGATGGGGATGTTGGCGTCCGTTGAGCCAAGGCGCAAATCGGTGGGAATACCGAGATGGCGATCGACGGCGCGCAGAGCATCGAGGATGGGAGAGTCGCCGGCGAGTTGCGCAGCGGGGCGGTCGCCGATTTTTTTGATGACGAAGGTGAGCGAGCCGCGATTGCGCTGGGCGAGATGCCTGGGAAAAGCGTTGGTCTGATCAACTGCATCCTCAACAGAGCGGTGCAAAGCCACTTCAAGACGGAGGAGTTCGTCGGGGCTGGTGGATCGGAAGTCGATGGAGGCCGTGGCGCTCTCAGGGATCGAGTTGACGCTGGTGCCTCCGGAGATGGTGCCGAGATTGAGCGTGGTGCTGGGCTTCTCAGGCAGCGGGGTGCGCGCAACCGTCGCGAGGGCAATGGCCAGCGCGGCGATGGGATTGGGCGTGCCCGCATCGGTGAAGCTGTGGCCGCCGGGGCCGTTGATGGTGACCTGGAAGCGCATGCTGCCGAGAGCCTGCGTAACGGCGGAGTCTGCGCCAGCGCCATCGAGCACGATGTGGGCGGCGACGCGTCCGGCGAGGGCCGGCTGATCATAGAAGTGGCGGACACCGCGCAAATCCCCTTCGCCCTCTTCGCCTACGTTGCCGAGAATGACAACCGGAACGGCGAGTTTGACCCTGGAGTGGATGATGGCTTGCGCGAGAGCGAGCATGCCAATGACGCCGGCGGCATTGTCGCATGCTCCAGGGGCGACCAGGCGATTGGCGCCGTTCTCGTGAGTGAGTCTGGGGATGAGTGGCGTGGCGGCAGGGAAAACGGTGTCGAGATGCGCGGACAGCACCACCACGGCCCCGGTACTGTCTGCGGGAAGATTGGCTGCGGGTATGAATCCGATGACGTTGCTGACGGAGTCAGTCTGGATGTTGGCAACCCCGATTTCGGCGAAGCGTGCGGCGAGCCATTTGGAGCGGGCTTCTTCTCCGAAAGGAGGCGCGGGAATGGCCACAAGTTCGGCCTGGCGATCGATGAGCGTTTTGGGATTGTTGTGCATCCACGTGAACGCAGCATGAACGGCGCGCTGGGCGGCGATTGCCGTTACCCGGGTGAAAGCTGTGCTGCGCGAGAACATCGCCATTGGTTTTCAGGTTAGCAGGAGTTGGTTTCGAAGGATGCGTTGTTGGTTTATTCCACGCCAGAAAGTAATTGGTTCTCGTTGTATTCCACAGATTGAAGGAAAAGGCCCCGCGCGGGGGCGGTAGGGCCTGCAAGTGTTCGATCGTGGGCGGCAAGAATTGCGGGGATGTCGTGGAGCTGGATGTAGCCGCGCGCGACGTCGAGCATGGTGCCGACCAGGTTGCGCACCATGTGGTGAAGGAATCCGTTGCCGCGGACGCGATAAACGAGCAGGCTGAAACCGTCGGTGGTTTGCTCGTGCCACGCGGAAGAGTAGATGGTGCGTATGGCGGTACGAGCTTCAACCCCATCGACGAAGACCTGTGGCTGAGGACCCCGGGGGTGGGTTTGAATCACGCACTCTTCAGTGGGCTCTTGGGAGCGGGTTGCGAGATCGGGATCGGTGGCGGCGAAACTGCGAAAGTCGTGTTCGCCGACGAAGGCAGTGGCGGCCGCATTGAGAGCGGCGAAATTCAGCGGCCACGAGAAGGGATAGACGTAGCGCGCGAGGAACGGCGGACAGATTTGATGGCAGGCGGGCTCGATGGGGAGAACGCGGTACTCGTAGGTTTTGGCGACGGCGGAGTGTCGGGCGTGAAAGGTGCTCTGTACCGTCTCCGCCCCTAGAACTCTAATCGATTGCGGGAAGAGTCCGATTGAGAGCGCGAAGGAGATTGGGGGGCGGGATGCGTGCGTGGAGTTGGAAGCTGGCGACCTGAGCGAGAGCGTGCACGCCGGCGTCGGTGCGGCCTGAACCCTGGGGCAACGGGCGATTCGCCGACAATGCGGCCTAGAGCGGACTGCAATTCGCCCTGGATGGTTTCTGCGCCGGGCTGGATTTGCCAGCCGTGGAAATCTGTGCCGTCGTAGGCAAGGGTCAGTCTCCACGTGCGGGTTTGTTGCGACGCGGCCTGGGAAGGTTCACTCACGGGTATCAGTGTAGATAACAGGGTAAAGAACAGGATAATTGACCAAAAGGGACGATCCGGTCAGGGACATCCAGTGGGATATACTCAGTTTTTCGTGTCAATGTGCGCGGGGGCGGTCTGAATCGAGGGAACGAACTGCCTGCGGTGCGCGTAATGCTTGATGACCAAGACGGTCAATTGAACCAACGTAACGGAAAGCACCGCGCAAGAGCACAAATTTGCGTCCGGAGAGGTTCACTGGACGTCATGTAGAACGGCACCCCACATGCCTCAGCGACTCGTGGAGAGGAAACATGCAATTGTTCGGTATTCGTGTGTTTGAGGATCAACAAACCGCCGGCCGGCGGGTGAAGCGCAACGGAACGCAGCGTTTAAGGTCGTTAGCGGCAGTGATGCTGACGTTGACTGCGGGAGTGCCATCGGGATTTTCGCAGCAGCAGACCGGCGGAGTGAAGGGAGCAGGCGCGAATCAGTCCGATAAAGAGGCTTCGCAACTGCCTGCAGCGCCTGCCCCGGTTTTGACACAACCACTGGATCTGCGGCCGACGAACCGCGATTATTCGAAGCCGTTTGGACCGCTGTTAGGCAACCCGATCAACATGTATCGGCCAACCTCGATCGGTAAGGCGAGTTTCGCGAATTCGGTGCGGCTCGACAACCTGGTCAAGGATGGGAAGATTTATCTGAGCTTGTCGGACGCGATTGCGCTCGCGATCGAGAACAACTACGACATCGCGATTGCGCGGTATGACCTGGACATCGCGGACACGGATATTCTGCGTACAAAGGCGGGATTTGGGCCGCTGGGTGCGCCCTCGGGAGTGGTAACGGGTACGCTGGGTGGATCGGCTTCAGTCTTGACAACGGGCGGCGGCCCGGGCGGCACGACAGGTGGATCGGGCGGAGCCGGGTCGGGTGTGAATGGATTGACGCTGACCACCGCGGGAGCAGGGCCCGCGCCTGAGATTCTCGATCCTAATATCACCGGAACGGTCCAATTTGAACGAGCAAGCGCGCCCCAGGCGAACACCCTGTTTTCAGGTGGCAAGAGCTCGCTGACGACCAATACAAACCAGTACAACTTCGGGTACAACCAGGGATTCGTCACGGGTACCGCTCTGCAGGCAAACATTATCAATACGCGCATCACCAGCGACAATCCATTTACCGCCTATAGCCCGGAACTGAGTTCGACATTCAAGGCGACGGTGACGCAGCACCTGCTGCAAGGTGCTGGAATCTGGATCAACAAGCGGTTCATGTACCAGGCGATCAACGACCGGCGCATTACGGATTCTTCGTTCCGGGAGCAGATTCTGTACACCGTGAACCAGGTAGAGAGTATCTACTGGGGCCTGGTCGGCGCATATGAAGACGTGCAGGCGAAGCAGCGCGCGCTGGATCAGAGCACGAAGCTTTCAGGGGACACCCATAAGCAACTTGAGATCGGCACCATGGCTCCGCTGGATGTCGTGCAGGCCGACTCGACCGTTGCCACCGACAAGCAGGCGCTGATCAATTCGCAGAACACGCTGAATTATCAGCAGCAGATCATCAAACAGGCAATTGCACGTGACCTGAACGATCCGGCGCTGGCGACGGCCCCGGTGATTCCGACAGATCGCATCACTCTCGACCAACTGGCGGAAGAGAGCGAGCCGGTAGAACAACTGGTGCAGGATGCTTTCAAGAATCGCCCGGAACTCGAACAGGCTGCGCTGACGCTCCGCAATGATGAGATTACGCTGAAGGGTGCACGGAACCAGTTGCTTCCGGCGCTGGATGTCTACGGCTTCTATGGATCGAACGCGCTGGGTGGATCGCAAAGCCCCAACTGGACGAACTTCCAAACGGGACAACCCAACCCGCCGGGCACGATTCCGTCGAGCGGATATGGCACTGTGCTGACGAATCTGTTCAACAGCTCGGCACCGGACAAGGGCGTGGGGTTCAGCATGACGATTCCGATTCGCAACCGCTCGGCGCAGGCGCAGCAGGCGCGGTCGCTGATGGAATACCGCCAGGCGGAGTTGCGGCTGGCGCAACTCTACACGCAGATCCGGATGCAGGTGGTGAATGCGCAGTTTGCATTGACCAACGATCGCGCGGAAGTGCAATCGTCGCTGGCCGCGCGAGACTATGCGCAGCAGAGTTTGGATGCCGAGCAGAAGAAGCTACATCTTGGCGCTTCGACAACGGCGAACGTACTGCTGCAGGAGCGCAATCTCGCAACCGGAGAGAACAACCTGATTGCGGCGAATGCGGCGTTTGCAAAGGATCGCGCCGGACTTTACCAGATTCTGGCGACGACGCTGCAACACTACGGCATTAACCTGCAAGATGCGGCGAAGGGAACGGTGAATACAGCGCCGACGATTCAGGGCGTACAGCCGGCGAGCTCAGCGCCACAGCCGACGACAACACCGATGCCGGCCCAGCCTACGGCTCCGCCGTCTAGCAGGTAATCTGTTTGTGTGAGGAGGCCCGGCGAAATGCCGGGCCTTTTGTTTTTGGTTCGTCGGCGGCGAGGAGAGAGTCGTTAACATGCCGCGATGGGACTGCGGCAATGAATGGGCACCGAGTTCGATCGGGATGGTGAAGCAGATCCTTCGCTCCGCTTACCCCAATTCGCTGGCGCGTACCTGGGCCCCAAGCTGCTCCGCTCAGCGACTGTCTGGATTGTCAAGGATGGGTTGATGGAAAAGCGGAAAACGGTGGAGCTGTTTCCCTCTTTCCCACAACCTCGGCTACGGCTGCTGAGGAGCAGACCAGCTCAGTTCGAAGTGCGCGCTTCGCTGGCGAACCTCTCGGGCTTTGGCGTTGAGGCGGACGAGCAGCTTGTGGGCCACGGCGATACGAACGACTTTGGGTGGTTTGCCGGCGTTGCGCAGGCGCTGCTGGAAGGCGAGGAAGTCCTGTTCATGACGAGCGACCACGCTGCCCACGATGAATAGGATGTCGCGGATGGCGGCGCGGCCGCCACGCACCGCGCGTTTGCCCTGATGTTTGCCTGAGTCGTTGGCCAGAGGCGCCAGTCCTGCAAGCTTGGAGATGGTTTTATTGGAGAGCGTGCCGATCTCCGGCATCTCGGCCATGAGGCGGGCCACGGTACGATCGGCGACGCCCTTGATGGTGCGGAAGGCTTGATTGAGTTCGCGCCACAAGGGATCGGCTTCGATCAGTGCGGCGATGGCCTGTTCCAGTTCTCTGATCTGTTCGGCGAGGAAGGTGAGCATCGCGCGGAAGCCCTTCTGCACGGCTTCGTTGGTGACCAGACGCTGCTGGTTCAGCTGCGCGGTGCGAACCTCGGTGAGCTGGCGCAGACGAGTGACGCGGGCACGCAACTCGAGCTGGGTGGGCGGGGCCAGGCATAGCGGCTGAGACCTTCTGGTCTGTGCGTACCAGGCGATCATGCCGGCATCGATGGCATCGGTCTTCTCGAGCGAACCCATGCTCTGCGCGAACTGGCGCACGGCACGCGGGTTGACCACCGCCACCGGCAGGCCGTGTTCGGACAGCTGCGCAAAGGCACGCTGTTCGTAGCCGCCGGTGGCTTCCATGGCGACCAGTGCTACTTGATGGGTCTGACAGAAGGCAGCCAGCTCTGCGATGCCTTCCGGGGTGTTGGCGAAGGTGGCTGCGGCGCCGTCCTGTCCGATGCGCGCGGCCAAAGATGATGAACCAATATCCACTCCACAAATGATCCGTGTCACGGTAACCTGCCTTGTATGTTCGAGTGAAATCGTGCGACTGTTCGGTCGTACGTGACTTGGGCAGCGGTCGCCTGTGCTGAGCGCCGGTCGTCAAGACCGCAGGATGAACGGGAGCCGTCCGCCCGCGGGGGAACCGATCGATCGGTTCCCCCACTGCAACAGTCTCAACCAAACTGCCGCTTATTTAGAGATACAAGGATGACACCAGGATTTGATGACATCGGGATTTATTGGAAAAGCTTGTCAGCGTTCGGCCACCAGGTCTAACAGGTCGAAGAATTCTGGAAAGCTGATGGCGGCGGATTCTGCGCCCTGGATCAGGGTTTCGCCTTCGGCGCGGAGTGCGGCAATGCTGAAAGCCATGGCAATGCGGTGGTCTCCGCCGGAGTCGATGACGGCGCCGTGGAGTTGCTGGCCGCCGGGGACGTCGAGCCCATCTTCAAATTCTTCAACTTCAGCGCCCATGGCGCGGAGATTGCGCGCAACAAGGGCGATGCGGTCGGACTCCTTGACGCGGAGTTCTTTGGCGTCGCGAATGCGGATGCCGCCACTGGTGTAGGGCCCGATGGCAGCGAGGACAGGGAGTTCATCGATGAGTTGAGCGGCAAGAGCGCCGCTGATCTCAGTGGAGCGAAGGCCTTCAGGATCGGTTGTAATCTGGACCGTGCCGACGAGTTCAGCGTGCGATTCCTCGAGCTGGAGGACGGCGATGCGCGCGCCAAGGGTGGTGAGTACATCGAGAAGCGAGGCGCGGGTGGGATTGAGGCCGATGCCGTCGAGTACAAGGCCGGAGTTAGGGAAGAGCGACGCGGCGCATAGGAAGAATGCAGCCGAGGAGATGTCGCCGGGAACGGCGGCTTCGATAGCGTGCAGGGTCTGCGGGCCGATGATGCTGACGGAGCCAATGGAGCGGGTGAGTGTGGCACCGAAGGCGCGTAACGCGAGCTCGCTGTGATCGCGCGTGCGCAGTGCTTCCCGGACTACCGTCATGCCTTCAGTCTGGAGTCCGGCAAGAAGAACGCACGTCTTGACCTGTGCGCTGGGGACGGGCGTGGTGTAGTTGATGGCGTGGAGCGGAGCGCCTTCGATCGTGATGGGAGCATGACCTTCCGTTAGGGTGAGATTGCGCGCCCATTTCTGAGAGGGGTTTGCGGATGCGCTCCATGGGGCGGCGCGAGAGCGACTCATCGCCGATGAGGGTGAAGGCGCCTTGTTGCGGCGCGAGCAGTCCCGAGATCATGCGCATCGTGGAGCCGGAGTTGCCGCAATCGAGCGGATGGTTCGTTGGAGTGACGCGGCCGCCTACGCCGTCGATTTCGATCCGGCCGTCGTCGAGATTACGGACTTTTGCGCCGAGGGCTTGCATGCAGGCCAGCGTAGATGCGCAGTCAGCGCCCGTGGAGAAGTTGGAGAAGCGCGAAGTACCTTCAGCGAATGCGCCGAGCATGGCGTAGCGATGGCTGATGGATTTGTCGCCGGGTAGGCGGAGAGTGCCGAGGATGTTCCGCGCGGGGCGGATGATGCGTTCTTGCGTGGCGTGGACAAGAGGGCTCCGGGATTTCGGTCCATCTCAGTTTAATCGACAGCGAACAGTGGACAGTGGACAGTGAACAACAGTGGACAGGAACAGTGAACAACAGTGGACAGTGGACAGTGGACAGTGAACAGTGGACAGTGATCGGGTCGAATGCGTGCATCGGCGACCAACAGCAGGTCCTTCGTTGCGCTTACTCCATTTCGCTTTCGCGAGCCAGGGCCCCAAGCCGCTCCGCTCACGATGACATCTTGTGCGTGAACCAATTGCTGAAGAGACAGGACTACAGCTACCGTACGCGGAGGACGATGATGGTTTCGTCGTCGAAGCGGTCCTGGGCGCCCTGGAACTGGGTCACGTCGGAGAGAATAGCGGCGGCGATGTGCTGGGCGGGAAGATCGCGGCTGCCGCAGAGCAGTGTGGCAAGGCGTTCTTCGCCGTACATTTCACCTTTTTCGTTTTCGGCATCGAGGATTCCGTCGGAGACAAAGACGATGGCGTCGCCGGGTTGCGTAGCCACGTTGAATTCTTCGTAGGTGGCGTTGGGGAACATGCCAAGGGGAAAGCCCTCGGCCTTGACGGTGACGGATTCGCCCGCTGCGGCAGAAGATGGGCTGCACGGCGCCGGAGTTGGCGACTTGCAGCGTCTGGTTTTCGTCGTTCCAGAGAGCAAACAGCATGACGACGTATTGCGAATCGAGCCTGCGCTCCTGCAGCGCATCGTTCAGCATGGCGAGCATTGCGGCGGGAGCCAGTTTCTGTTGCGCGGCGGAGCGCATGATGCCGCTGACGAGTGCGGCGAAGAGCGCGGCTGGCGCGGCCTTCCCGCTGACGTCGCCGAGAACGATGGCGGTCTGGTCGGGAGAGTATTCGAGAAAGTCGTAGAGATCGCCGCCGATGGTGCGGGCGGGAAGAAAGCTGACGGCGAATTCGGCGTGTTTGTGCACAGGCGGCGTGGTGGGCAGCAGGCGGAGCTGGACTTCGCGCGCCATGCGCGATGTCGCGCTCGAGTTGCTGCTCCTGGCGTTTGACGGCCTGGTAGAGGCGCGCGTTTTCAATGGCGATAGCCACCTGCGCGGCCATGGTGGTGAGGGTGCGCACGTGGTCTTCGTTGAAGAAGGCGGTGCGCGTGTGCTCCAGATCGAGGACGCCGATGACGCGCTCTTTGTAGAAAAGAGGAACGACAAGTTCGGAGCGCGTCTCGGCATTCATGGGGAGATAGCGCTGGTCCTTGCGGACATCGGGAACGTTGATGGGACGCCACTCGCGCACGGCTGCGCCGACGAGACCGCTGGTGACGGCGATGCGGCGCATGGGCGCCTGCGCGTAGCCGAAGCGCCACGCATAGCGGGTGATGAGCGTCTCGCCTTTCTCGTCGAGAAGCATGATGGAGAACATCTGGTAGTCGATGAGGCGGCGGAGGAGTTGACCGACCTTGGCGAGAAGCGGATCGAGATCGAGGATCGAGGTGAGCTCGGTGGAGATTTCGTTGAGAACGGAGAGGGTCTCCGCCTGGCGCGAGACGCGGGTGTAGAGGCGCGCGTTTTCGATGGCCTGCGCGATGCGCGAGCCGGTAAGGGTGAGCAGATGAAGATGTTCCGGCTTGAAGAAGTCGGGCTGCTCGCTCTCCAGATCGAGCACGCCGATGAGGCGGTTTTTGGCAATGAGCGGAATGGCGAGTTCAGAGCAGACGTTGGGATTGGCCGGAATGTAGCCCTCGAACCTTGGTGACGTCGTTAATGAGCATGATGGGCTGGCGGGTCAGGGCGACCTGGCCAACGACGCCTTTGCCGAGCGGGAAGCGCATGCGCTGCAGTTTCAGGGGTGTGGCCGATCTGGAAACGCATGCGCAGTTCGTTGGTGCGGTCGTTGAGAAGCAGGATGGAGAAGATGCGGTAAGGGATGATCGAGCGGACGAGCTCGGAGGTGCGATTGAGAAGGGTCTGCAGGTCGAGCGTGGTGTTGAGGGTGTCGGCCATGTGGGCCGAGGAACGCGAGGTCGGTGGTCTCAATGCGCGCGTTCTGCGGATCGATGTGGGCGTGCGGGTTGTCGGGGTCGGCGGGGCGGTAGTCGCCTTCGTACTCCGGCTCCGGACGTGAGATGGGTGGCGTGGAGGGCATGAGGGAACTGGAGTTGATGATACGGACGGGATGCAGGGACTAAGCTCTTAGCGGTTAGGCTATTAGCCTAAAGCAATAGCAGGTCTTCGCCCGATTGCCCATCGGGAAAGGAGCCTCGCAAGTGCGTCTGGACGAAGCAGATTCAGCGCAGGATCTATTCCGAAGAACTGGCGGCTAAGCAGCTAACGGCTCAAGAGTCCGAAGCTACTTCACTCCGCGCCGAGTTCGCGGACGATGGTCACGGAGGCGGAGGCGCCGATGCGGTTGGCGCCCGCTTCGAGCATGGTCTTGACATCGGCCAGGGTGCGGATGCCGCCAGAGGCTTTGACTCCGCAGCGTCCGCCTGCTACGCCGCGCATCAGAGCGACATCGGCCGCCGTGGCGCCGCCGCCGCCGAATCCGGTGGATGTCTTGATGAAGTCGGCGCCCGCCTGAATGGCGAGTTCAGCGCCGCGCAGTTTTTCTTCGACGGTGAGCAGGGCAGTCTCGAGAATGACCTTGAGAATTGCGCCGTTATGATGCGCCACGGTGGCGGCGGCGTGAATGGTGTGGTGCACGGCGTGATGATTGCCGCTCTTGAGCTGGCCGATGGGGATCACCATGTCGAGCTCTTTGGCCCCGAGACGTGCGAGTGCGGCGGCCTCCTGCCGGAGCGTGGAAGACGAGAGATGCGCCGAAAGGGAATCCGATGACGACGCCAACCGGGAACGCCAGTGCCGGAAAGAATTTCGACGGCCGTGGGCACCCACACCGGATTCACCATGGCGCAGGCGAAGCGATAGCGGATGGCTTCGTCGCAGAGGCTTTCGATCTGATCGCGGGTGGCGTCGGGTTTCAGAAGGGTGTGGTCAATGACTTGCGCAAGAGATTGCCACGATGCCAGGGCTTGTTTGGGAAATGCGGCTGAATCGAAGGTTCCATGGTCGAACTCAAGGTCTTCATCCCGGATCGGGGTAATTGCTGGCATTTTCTTGCTCCTTCTTCCTGCGCCGCTCTGTATGCAGTGGGCGGCTTGATTCTTCATTCCGGCTGTTGAGTATAGCCCCCGCCAGAGCGCCGGCCAGTGACAGCCAATATGCAGGGATGACGAAAGAAATCGTGCTGTCCGCTTATTGGTCTTCTGCCGGTTCATGCGGCGGTAATATCCATGCGGGCGATCAGGCCGTCGCGGAATTGGTACGTATGGTAGACGGTGGTGTCGAGCAGCAGGTTGCCTTGCGATCGTGGACAACCTGGTGCACTTCGACCACCCAGCTGCCGTGCTCATCGGGCTCGATCTTGACCGGCTCGACATGAGGATTGAGGGTTGTGAACTGGCGTGTCCAATAAGCGCGAACCTCATCTTTTCCATGGACGTGGCCACCCTCCATGCCGTTCGCCCATTGAACCTCGGGATGCATGAGCGAGATTACCGCATCAATGTTACGGGCGTTGAAATCGCGATAGGCACTTCGGAGGATTTCGTGTTCGTTGGTCATGGAGTTTGATTCCCCGGTGAGGCTGGTTGAATACATCAAGAGACCCGGCAGGGGCTAAAGCTCTCTGCGTTTCCAGCGCTTTTTCAGCACGACTAAAGTCATGCCCTGACACCAGACCTGAGTTCGAGAAGCCTTTCCGCAGCTTGTGCCCTTATACAAGACGTGGGTTCGAGGAGGGTTTCCGCGGCCTGTGTC
>CAWCVS010000015.1:0-249721 GCA_963799035.1 uncultured Acidobacteriaceae bacterium
GCTCACGGGGCTCGTCAAAATAGACTATCCAGGGGCTCCTGGGCGAGTGCAACTTGGGGCGGCTAGTGGGGATCGAACCCACGACATCCTGAGCCACAGTCAGGCGTTCTGCCGCTGAACTATAGCCGCCAGTACCTCTCCGATTGTAGCATCGAAACTAGTTGTCCTTAGGCTGGCCAAGTCCACGCTCATATGCCCGATTTCGACGCCAAATCGCCCCGTTTCGACCCGTCTCGCTCGTCTTTCCGTGAAGGCGACGTGCTCTCGCCCGGCCGCTGGAACCGCGGTCCTGGCTCTTTCGCGATGAGACCTTGCGCCGGCTCGAAATCCTGCTCGATGAAGCCTTCCGTATTCCCTTCACGAGGATTCGATTCGGCATCGACGGCATCATCGGCCTCGTTCCCGGCCTGGGAGACGTCCTCGCAGGACTGCTTTCCCTCATCATTCCCATCGCCGCGTGGATTCGCGGCGTTCCCTACATCACCCTCGTGCGCATGGGGGTTAACGTCGGCATCGGTGTACTGGTCGGCTCCATTCCGGTTTTGGTGACGCCTTCGATATCGGGTGGAAGGCGAATCGCCGCAATTATCTGCTGTTGCAGCGCCACCTCGGTGAACCGCTACGTCACACATGGAAAGACTGGGCATTTCTCACGGTGATGGCGTGCGTCATGGGGCTCGATCTTCGCCATCCCCATCTTTCTTGTGGTCTGGCTTCTCGCGTGGCTTGTACAGCATTAGAAGGAATGTCGCGCACGTGAGTCGCGCGCTGTTCCGCGATACAATCAGGAAGCAGCGTCGGGGCGTAGCGCAGTCTGGTAGCGCATCTGCTTTGGGAGCAGAGGGTCGGGGGTTCGAATCCCTCCGCCCCGACCAGAAAATTGCCGGGTTCAGTTTCCTGAAGACCCGGCGTTCTCCTGATTTACTTTATCCTCCGCAACGTTATTCAGGTTGCGGCTTCGAACCTGAGTGGAAATCCCTGGATGTTTCTCTGAACTACCTCCCCGCCTGAAAGCCAGTCGAGCAGAAAGGCCGTCTCAGCGAGTTTGGGAAAAGCAACGGTTCTGTTCTCCAGCGCCCTGCGAGTCATCGAGAACGGAGTGGACCCGTCCAGCTTTGTAATCGCGCTTTTCTTGGTTTCAGTATGCAGATGAATTCGTTCGGATTTATGCATATCAAGGCCAGAAATATCCTGCACCCCGCAGATAGTCGAACTCTGCCGTAAGCGCGGTCACCAGCAAAGCAATCGCGATTGCCATAAAGGTGAGACGCGGAAAGCGCTCCGGCAGCGTTGCTGGCAGTCTCTCTGAGTGCTCGAACAGGTGGAAAAGAGCCGGTGGAATCGTCTGCGCGCCGCCCCGCAAGCTGTCGACGGGTGCAGACGGTTGATCCAATGGGCGTTCAGGATCACTGGTATGGATCGAGATACAGCCTGTCTTCCCGGTCTGTAGGCGGCCGCCATGATGATTACCAAGTGTGTGCATCTTGTCCTCATTGACGCGCTCCCCATTCGCCTTCTGAGGCGGCGCTCGATACTTGAACCTTATGCCCTTCACTATAATCCGACAATGCCGCAAATGACGTAAATTGAATGATTTAGAATCACACCTCGGAGAGTAGGAAATCGGCGAAACAGTAATGGAATTCCATTACCGGGAGGCAAAAAGTAAGTACCTCGTTTCTGGTGATCAGCAAGGGGACAATCTGAAACCGGGAGGTTGTGTGTCACGCAACGTGGCATCCCTCACAACACCAGTGGGCCGCACGCCGATTCCCACCAAAAGGCCATGATGCGGGAAGAAGCGGGAGAACGAAGGAGCAGATCCTGTCGCCAAACAGCTGGAATACCCGGCAACTACTCGGCGGAGTCGGCCTTGAGCCTCTCGAGATGGTCGCCAGGCGTCGCCATTCTTGATGTCATGCTCCCGAACATGAACGGGATCGACCTCGCGGTCGCCCTGAAGGAACGTTTACGATCGTCCGGCTATTCAGTGCGAACGGCTGCGAGTACAGCACGCAGGGGCGTGCAATCGCAGCGAATCTTGAATGGTCTGAAGCGGGGCTCTAAGCCTCTGCACGGACCAGCAGGCAAGTGATGTTGTCGTGGCCGCCAGCCTTCTTTGCAGCCTCCACAAGTTGAATTGAGTGGGTTTCGAGCGGGAGATCCCGGTTGAGCAAATCCTGAATGACGGAATCGGATAACTCGCGCGTCAGCCCATCGGAGCACAAAAGAAAGATATCTCCGGGTTCTACGTCGAACTCGAAGACATCCGGAGTCACATGCGACTGTGTCCCCAATGCGCGAGTGATCACATTCTTCAAAGGGGAATGGAGAGCCTCACGCGGTGTCATTCGGCCGAGCCGCACCTGCTCTTCCACCAATGAGTGGTCACGGCTGAGTTGTTCCAGCTTGCCCTTCCGCAACCGATAACAGCGGCTGTCTCCGACGTTCAGCACCCAGACCCGTTGCTCGCGCGCGGCCAGTGCGACCAGCGTTGTACCCATGCCGTTCAAACGATGATTCCGTTGAGCGCGCGTGAAGATTGCTTCATTGGCCTCGCAGATGGCACTCTGCGCCGCGTCCGGTAGCTGCGTATCCTTTGCTTCGTTGCGATGCGTCAACAGCCGGAGTACTTCGTCAACGGCGATCGTACTGGCAACTTCTCCCGCCGCTGCCCCGCCCATACCATCGCAGACCAGGTACACACCGGCCTCGATGGAGAAGCCATAGGCATCTTCATTCAAGGGTCTTTTGCGCCCGCGGTCTGAGACCGCCGCAGCCGTATATCGAAAGACAGCCGTGGCCAAAAAAACCTCCGCAGGCAAGTTTACACGTCGATAGCAAGCCCTGAATACCAGCCCGGTTCACCGCGCTGCGGGGAGACCAGCCGCCGGTGCGGGCAGTTCATACACTTGGATGGCGCCTGCGTCGAGAATGGCAACCCGGCGCGCTGATGGCGAAATCGCCACATTTCCGCCTCCATCCAGAATTGGACTGGCAGAAGCCGTCAACTCTACCTTTCCGCTGATTGCGTCGTACACCTCCACGAGTTGGCCCGTCACATCGTCAAAGCTGAGTGGCGCAAACGTGTTTATCGGATGTGTTACTGTCAGCGTCTCACGGGCAAAACGCAGCCCGTTGGGGGCCATGATCAGGCGCGGCCAGATCTGGGTCGGCGGCTTGGCTACATTCCAAAGGCGCTTGCCGTCGGTCGACATGGCCACCAGCCAGCGGCTGCTGTCAGGATTGCAGGTGGTTACCAGGATCTCCGGATTCGATAAGAACTCAACCGACGGCGCGCACATCGAGTCGAGACTCCCCATAACGCGATTCCCGCCTCTGAAGTAGTTCAGGTTCAGGGCCCAGTCGCGCCCCTTGCCGTGCAGGGATTCGACAAACCCTTCGGAGTTGATGGGAAGATGCACCGTCGTTCGAGTACGGCTGACCAGCATCACCTGTCCCGTAGCGCGACGCACGATCCGCAAAACTATGTCGGGCTGCCCGTATTGCTTCACTTCATCCGAAGTTACCCAGGCAGAAGCCGTTTCGGGGCTCGGCACGGCCCCAGCCTGCGGCTTCATCCCCGCCGGCTCACGCGAATCCGTTGCAATTAGATCCTGCAAAGGATCCAGTTCCAGCCACAACAGCGGTCCCTGAAACAATAACGACGGCTTGAGTTCGAGTGACGCATCGCCAAGTTGCAAATTTTGCTGATCCCGCAACAGGAAATGCCCGTCGTTCAGCATCCACAAATAGCGGCCACGGTCGTGAAGCGTCCAGAGAGCTTCGGCGGTCAGCGTTCCCGCTGGAAGCGCCAGCAGCACTGCGCGGATCTGGCGTTCGTCGCCTGCCGACGGATTGCCTTCCCGGTGGATCAGGCCCGGCGCATGAAACGTGAACAGCAGATGATCTTCATCCAGAAAATCCAGCGAAACCAGACTCTCCCGCTGGCCTTGATAAATCGCGCCCGGTGCAAAGAAACCCAACGGCTCGACCGGAATCGTAAATGCAGCAGGCTGCGAGGCGGGGTGTTTGGGCCTCGCTGGATCAGCGGAGGGCGTGTCAGCTTTAATTTTCTCGTGATGTCCGAAGAGCTGGCCCTGCGCCACCGAAGTAGCTAACACTGCAGAGATTGCCAGAACCCGGCCCGTACGCGCAAAAGCAGCGCACGCATCAAACCCGAAGAAACGCTTCACCATCTCTACGTATTCTCGCCGATTCTTGCGGTCTAACCGTGTGACAACGTCAATTTCTTGCGGAAGATAGGTTACCCAATTCCTGTTGCATTCTATTCCGCAACCGCTTTACCCTGACAAAACTCCTCATCGGAGGCCGATCGATAGCATTCCCTCGCGAACCTCTTCGTTCCGGAGTTCCCTTCTCCGGAATGTGGGGGCATGCCATCGGCTCAAGCTAATTTGAGGAGAGGCACGGACTCAATGACATGGGGGTTCAAAATGAGGGCCAAATGGATTGCGGTGTTCGGTTCGCTTGCTCTTCCGTTGCTTTGCCTGCCTTGTGCCGACGCGCAGAGTTTCGGCGCGGCCAAGGAAAAGGTTCTCCTGCAACGCAAACTTCCCGCACTGGCGCATCTTTCGGGCAAAACGATCAAAGTAAAAGTCACATCTCACAAAGAGGATGCCGCTTTTGCGTCCGACTTCGGCGCGCAACTCGAAACCGAACTTCTCAAGAATGACCCTCGCTTGACGACCACCGAAAACAACCCCTCTGCCATCATCCTCTGCCAGATCACAGACTATTCGCATCCGCCGCCAATCGCTACCACGCAACAGGCGCTCTCGATCAGCAAAAAAGGAACCAAAACCGAGCCGGCTACCCGCATCACGGGAACGCTAAGCGTCGCATTTCAAGCCAAGACTGCCGGCGGCCAGACGTTGATCTCAGATTACGTAACATCCAAATACGATCGCACCTTCGATAACAGCGGAAACAACATCACGAACGAAATCAAGAACTCCGTGACAGGCGGCTGGAAGCGGCTGACGGGAGGGGGGAGCAGTGAGGATGTGAACCCACCCACAGACGCCGAGTTGCGTTCCCGTCTCATCAACGATGTCGTACGGCAGATTGCCTCGCACGTCGTGAACACCAACGAAACCCTCGAGGTTTTCCTCGCAAGGAATAAAGGACCGCTTGAAGAGGGCGACAAAGATGCCATGGCGGGGTTGTGGCAACGCGCATTGGAGACGTTTGAGACTGCGCCCCAGCTTCGCAAGCGGGAAGAGGACGCTTATCGCCTCTATGACATTGGCGTGGCTTACGAGGCGCTGGCTTACAAGGCCGAGGATCAAAAGTCGGCCATGAAGTACCTCGACCAAGCGGCAATCAACTACGGCAAAGCCATCGATGCCAAGCCCACCGAGAAATATTTCCTCGAACCGCAAAAGCGCATCGAAACCGCAATCGCCCATTACAAGAAACTCGAAGACGGAGAGATCGGAAAAGGACGTACCGCGTCAACCGCAAGAGCCGAAACGCAGACCGAGAGTGCAAGGTGTGGGGTAAGGCAGACGGCGCCAAGGCGCTTACCAATGAGAAGATCCTCGCCATGGTCAAGGCCGGTGTGGATGAAGAAACGGTTGCGCAGGCAGTTCGCAATGCCAAGCTGGCACGCTTTGACTTGAGCACGAGTGGGTTGCAGGCTCTTTCGACAGGCGGCGTGAGCGACCAGGTTCTGAAAGCCATGAAAGCACGCGCATCTCATAAGACCGTGGCAGCGAAATGATCTGCGGCGCGAAAGTTCCGTCTGCTTAAAATTGCGGCGCCGATATGCCTCATGGGCGCGTGGATCTTGGCGCCGGCTCAGGAAGACCGTTGCGGCGCGGGCAAGGACCTCGTTGTGCAGGCGCTCGAACGGGTCACACCGCAGAGCAACAACGACGCATTCGAAGATGCGCTGCAGTTATTGAAGCACGCCGTCGCAGAGTGTCCTGAACTTGGCGACGCGTGGTACTACCGAAGTCTCGTCGAGAAACGGCTCGGGCATGATGCCCAGGCCAGATACGCCATGGACAAAGCAAGCTTCAACGGTTCTGAAGCATTGCAACAAGGCTTGAATCCGTTGCGTTCTGTCCACCCCCGCGAGCCGCGGTCTATCGGCTGTGCCAGGCTCAGAGAGTGCGTTCGGCCCCTCGGTGATTCCCGTGGGCCCGGTGAAGCAGAAGTGGGCTCTCGTGATCGGCATCGGCAAGTTCGCCGACCGCGGCGTCCCGGCGCTGCGCTTCACAACTGCAGACGCAAATGGAATTGCGAATGCACTCAAAGATCCCACCATCGGACGCTTTCCACCGCAGAACGTTCACCTCCTGACGGATGAGCAGGCAACCACCAAGAACATCAAGGAGGAACTCAACTGGATAGCTCGACACGCCCAGCCCAATGATCTTGTGCTGATCTACGCGGCCACCCACGGAACACCTCGCACAGTGGACTCCGGGGCGGCGCGAATTACCTCGTGACATACGATACCGAAATCTCCGGTGGAAGCGGACTGAACGAAGACGCCCTCTATGCCACTGCGTATCCCATGGTGGAATTGGCCAATGCAGTGGCCACGCGCATGAAATCGCTGCGAACTGCGGTTATCCTCGACACTTGTTACAGTGCCGGATCCATCAAAACCGAAGCCGCCCCGGACCGCCGATCGCCAATTCAGCGCCCTCCGACCAGATGTTGAAACATATGACCGATGGGACGGGCCGCATCGTAATCGCGGCAAGCGGCGTCAACGAAGAGTCCCTCGAAAGTGCCGACTTGAAGCATGGGTACTTCACTTATTTTCTGTTGCAGTCTCTGCAGCAGGGCAAAGGACGAACCCCGCTCAGCCAGATATTCGCATCTGTTGCGCGGCAGGTCTCGCAAAGCGTAAACACGCAGCACCCGGTCATGAGCCGTAGTTCACCCGACGCCGACTTCTCCATCGGCGTGGACCCCGCCAACAGCGCTTCGAAGGAGCCGTAGCCGGCAGAAGCGAATCCAAAGCAAGGCCGACGTCCTGGGATCATCTGCCTTCTGCGTGCCCCAGGGCGAGCGCGCGCGGCGGACGGCGACCGGACTCCAGCGCTTATCTCCTCACGCCTCCACCACCCGAAGGTGCGGAAGGAGCTGAGGGAGCGGGACCCGCGGTCGACCCGCCTCCGCGCATTCCGCCTGCGTTGCTGGAGCCGGCGTAAGAGACGTTAGACGAATTCCCCGAGGAAGACGAACTGTAAGACGGCGCATACCCGCGATGGATCGACGCGCTCAACATCTCCGACTTGGTGACGCCGCCCCCTATGGCCTGGCCTGCCCGCGGAACATTTGCGTAAATCGCGGTGCTGGCACTTCCGCGGCTGATGGATTCGCGCGAGAACTTGTTCAGGTTTCCGAGCGTTGACCTCGGCACACCCAATCCGGCCGAGTCTTTGCGGAAGACAAACGAAGTAGACGATGCGATCTGCGATGCCGCAATGGGCTTGGTGTTGACTGCAATCATCGAAGGCGCATGCGGAAGCGGCGGATGGCCTGGGAGGTGCGGGGGCTGCGTATGTCCACCACCTCCCGAATTCCGTCCGATCGGCGTGAGCGCCGCGACATTATTCAGGCCGTACCATCCTCCGCCTTCGCCGGGCATCCATCCCCAGCCCAGGCCGTCGCAGAATGCCCAGGAGCCGGAGTGATACGGCGTCCACGCCCATGGGTACGGAGAAACCCATGAATAGCCGGCGCCCTGGTACCACGCCCAGGTGCCGTTCGCGAACGGATCCCACGCCGCGCTGGCGAAGTAAGGCCGCCACATCGATCCACCACAGCCGCCGGAATTGACAAAACTTCCGTAGTACGACAGATCGCGAAGGCCATAGGCATAGGGCGAGTTGAACGCGCTCAATGCGGCTGTGCCCGAGTGATAGGAAGACGCTTCGTGGTCCCATCCATCAAACGGCGTGGCTTCGACGTTGCGGGCTATTGTGGGCTCACTGTCATTGAAAATCTGAAACGTCGCCGTCTTCTTTTTGGCAATGTCCACTGCACCGTTCGCTTCATCGACGTGAACGGATCCATCCAGAACGGCAAGCTTAGCCTCGGAACCTTCGATGGCCAGTCGAATGTGCGTCGCAGGGTCGAGTTTGAGCTTGCGGTCGCCAAAAACTACCGTAACTTCATTGACCGGCGCCTTGCCGCCTTGCGGTTTCACCAGGCTGATATACGCGGTTCCCTCAAGGAGAAGAATGGAGGAGATGGTCGCGCCGCTTGCTGAGCGCTCCAAGGTGGGGAATTCCACCTCAGAATTCGTGGCCAGCCGCAGGGAGCTGTTGTCTTCAAACTCCACCTCGGCGATGCCCTCGCCGGTGCGCAACTGATTGTGTTCGACGATTGGCAGGTTTGCTATGCCCCGCTCAAGACCGCGCCCATCGCTGCGATCGATCTGGACAGAGCCCCTTACCTGGCTCAGGCGCACAATGCGCACTTTGGAAACGCCTGGATTTGTACTCGTCGCATCGTTTGACTGCGCGTGCAGGACTGGGGCAAGTAGCAGCAGCGGAAGGAAGGTCATGGCCGTGGAGAAGTGTGTCGATCTCATGTTCGCGTCCTCTTTTCGTTGGGCGAACGTTGTTGGTGAAGCGCCTCGCCACCTGAAGCACCGGCAAAAGCACCGTGCCACAAATGCTAGCACGATCTTGGACGACTTGCCGGTCTTTCAGGTTCCGCTGTTCTTAGGGAATATTCCACTTCAGGGAATGCCCGCTTTTGATGGGATTAGTCCGTATCCCGTGAAATTTTGGAGAAATGGACTCCAAAAACTGTCAGGCAGGAACGCAGCTCTCCTAACCTCCCAGCGCGACTTCCCAGCGCGACCTCACCGTGGCTGTGCGACATTAAAACTAAGCATGGCAGAACCAACGACATTGACCCCGCGCATCCGGTTTCTGGGCTACGGTGCATGCGCGGTCGCGGGATGCCTGTGGGGTACCGGTTTCTACTTCGGCCGGCTTGCGCTAAATGAAATGAGCGTGGAGCACATGGTGCTCTACCGGTTTCTCTTTGCCTGCGTCGGCCTGCTCCCCGTCGCGTTGCTCAACCGGGTTCGTTTCACTGGCCGCGAGATACGCATCCTGCTTGTTTCCTCCTTCTTTGGCATTCCCATCCAGTTCCTCATTCAGTTTCACGGCCTGGCGCACACCACGGTCAGCCACGCATCCCTGATGGTTGGCTCCATGCCGGTTCTGCTTGGCGTCGCCGCAGCCCTCTTTGCCGGCGAGCGCCTCGATCGCCTCGGCTGGGCCGCCCTGGTAGCCTCCACGATTGGCGCAGCACTGATCGTCCTGGGCGGCCACATCGGGGTCCCCGACGAGCGTTCTTTGCTTGTTGGGGTGATTCATCGCGGTCCGGCAGCACAGGGCGAGCCCACCTTATATGGCGATCTGCTGGTGGTCCTCTCGCTCTGCACGGCGCTTTCCTGGATACTGCTCAGCAAGAAGCTGATGCGGACGCATAGCCCGGTAGTGGTCACCGCCTACAGCATTGTGGCCGGCACCGTCATGCTGATAGCGTGGACCCTTGGCCCGATGCTTCTGAACCCTTGGCGTGCCTACAAAGTGGCGCCGCCGCCCGTCGCTCATGTCAGCCTCACCGCATGGATGGCGCTGGCCATCAGTGGTCTGGCATGCACTGCCACCACAACCTTTCTGTGGAACTGGGGCATTCACCACGTTCCGGCTTCGCGCGCCGGTGTCTTCCTGAATATCGAGCCCGCCCTTGGCTCCTACCTCGGCGTCAGGCTCCTCGGCGAACATCTCGGCCCCTACGCCTGGTTTGGCGGAGCTCTCATCCTCGGCGCCGCCATCGTTTTAACCACGCGCAGCCATGAGCCCCAACCAGACGTGATCCTTGAATGAGAAGCAACGGAGTAAGGAACACCGGGGTAATGCGCCGAAGTCACATGCCGGGTGAACCCAAAGGCTCATGCCATCCCCACGATAGCGCCATTGTGACTTTCTGTGGCGGGGCTAGACTTGCCCTTGTTCGCGGAGGTGGTTGTGACCCTGTTGACGTGGAGTCACGAGTGCATCGTCGGCGTCGAAGCCATCGACGATCAGCACGGCATCCTCATGGATACGCTGAATGAGCTGCGCGTCATGCTCCTGCGCGGAACCGACCGCCGCGGCGTCAGCCTGCAGCTCGAACGCCTCATCGACTTCACCCAGATGCACTTTCAGAGTGAAGAGAAGCTCTTGCTGCAACAGGGCTTTCCGGGTATCAACGACCATCGAACCGCACACCATCACCTGCTGGCAAAGCTCTACGAGGCCCTGGAACAGATCAATCACCAGGAAGTCCTTCACTTCCCATCGCTGCTTGGGTTCCTGCCGTCCTGGTACCTGGACCATGTGGAGACGCTCGACCAGCCCTGCGGTGTCTGGTTGAACCAGCACGGCGTTTATTAACAACGCAGTCGGGGTTAAAACTAAATGGCGCTGTAATTATGAGAGAACGGGACCCCAAATGTAATTCAGTTTGGGTTTGTAAACGAAGAATCTGCTTTTGAACTTCCTGTCTTGCTAACCCTCGAACGACAACTGCCCGGAAGGCCACGGCCCGGGCGCAGCTTTCGGCTCCGCGGCCAGGTCGTACACCAGGCGCTCCAGCACAAGCCGCTTGTCTGGCGGCGACGAGCGAAGTTCAAGATCGGCACGCGCAATCAAGCGAAGCGCCCGCGTCAAGTCGCGCCGGCTCTTGTACCGCCGCGCCTGGCGAATCAGATCGTCCGCCGCGAAAGGCGGCATGCGGAACCCCTGCCAAAGCGCTTGCCAGATCGCGCGCGAGTCCCGCACGTTCTTCTCGACGATCACCAGCATCTGCCGGAACGTGCGCGCCAGCATGTACAGGTGTCCAATGGCGGCGTCCTCCCCTGCATCCGAACTGTTCAGCAGCCCATGCAGCAGCGCCAGGGCCTTCGCGGTGTTGCGTGAGCTGATCGCGTCAGTCAGCTCGTAGAGCGAGCGCTGCTTGGCGGCCAGCACCATCGTCTCCACATCCCCCAGCGTAATCCGGCCCCGGCCCAGGGTGTAGAGCAGCAGCTTCTCCAGCTCCGAAGCAATCAGCATCATGTCCGCGCCCAGCGCATCGACCAGCTCACGCGCTGCGTCAGGCTCGAGCCTGGTGTCGGCGGCCTGCGCCGTGGCAACCGCCCAACGCATCGCGTCCTCCTCTGCCACGCGCGCCAGTTCCACCATGCCGCAGTGCTCACCCAGCGTCTCGGTCAGGCGCTCGAAGCGATTCTTGTCGTCCATCTCCATGCGCCGTGTGTCGGTGGGAATACGCAGAAAATCGGCGACAAAAATCAGCAGCGCCTGCGGATTCGGCGACTTGAAATAGCGATCCAGCGCGGCAAACTCGTCCTTTTTCGCTCCCCGCGTGTACAGTTGGCGCACATTGCGCACAAAAATCACCTGAAACGGCGCCATCAGCGAAGGCGTCTGCGCGCGGTCCAGCACCTCAAAAATTGACGTTGAACCGAGGTCCAGGTCGGAGAGGCAAAAATCCTTCAGGTCGGGCGGAACAAATGCCTTCAGCACGGCCTCGCGGCAGCGATCCAGCAGGAAGATCTCGTCGCCGGCGAGCACATACCCCGCCCGCAGTGAACCCTGCCCGGCAGCTGCAGCCTCAATCTCCCCCACAAAGCGCCCTACGGCGCTGAAGCCCGCACCCCAGCGAGAGCCGGTCATTGCACAAAGCCCGAGGTTGGCCGCACAGCGATCATGCATATACAGATTACCAGCGCAACACCAACCTGAAACTGAGGAATAGAAGGCCGAAACTCCGCCTGCAACAACCCTGGAATTCACTCGTGTTCAAGCTGGTCCCTCACTGTGGCTCCAGCAATCGGGTCTGTTATTCGGCGATCATCGAGTGTTTGTTATTCCCTGGTCCCTGGTTCCAGCGTTGCTCTTCAAATTCCTTCCAGCACATCCGCCACCAGCGCGCGGGCAAAATCGCGCGACAAGCGGTCAATTGCCGCAGGGCGCTCGTCCAGAAACGTCGGCAAATCGGAAGTCGACTGGTACTGTCCGCGGTAGACGTAGTTCTTGTTCTCGTACAGCACCTTGCCCTCGCGGTCCTTCAGTGTCACGGAGACAACCAGGGTGATAAGAAAGCTCGAAGACTGTTGCGTCGTGGTGTTGTAGGTGAGCGGTGCGACAGTTTCCTTCAGGATCGTGCCATGCAAAATCACGTCGGAGCCAATGTCCGTGGACGGCGTTACGCGCATCCGCGAACGAGCCGCAAACTCCCGGATCACCGCGTCGGTCAGTGCGGCTTCGGTGTGGTAAGCCTCGGTGTTGGTAGCAAAAACCGGCACCGAAAGCGTGTGCGCATCCGGAGGCAGATGCGTCGAGGCACCAAGCGTGTGGTATCCACAACCCGACACTGCTCCCAGCGACGCCGCAACCACAAATCCCTGAATCCTGCGCATCATGTTGGCTCCATTGTAGCGTCGCGCCGCTTCCGACTTCACACCCACGCTGTCGCCAACATGCCAAGCCCAAGTGGAGATAATTTCAGCCCGTCAGCCCGGTTGCTGAAGTAGACATCGTTCAATTCAGCGGAACCGACCTGCTCGATACGCCGAAAGCCCGCATGTCGCAGTTCCGCTTCCAGAGTTTCCGGCGTGAAGAACAGCCGGAATGGCTCCCCAGCCGCCGCGACGCGCTCGGCCAGCCTGTCAAACGCAACGCGTCCGATGGGGCTCAGCGTCTTCGGATCCACGGCGTAATCGAATGTGACCGCACTTCCGGCAGGCATCTGTGCCACTACGCTCACCGTAGAGCGAAAAGCTTCGAGCGTTAGATACGGCACGACACCGAGCCAACCAAAGAACGCCGGCTTTTCGAAATCCAACCCAGCCTGCGAGAGCCCTTCGGCGAGCGTCTGATGCTCAAAGTCCAGCGCTACGAACACAAGATTGGAGGGCAAAGCAATGGCGCCCTGCTCCAGCATCGTCCTCTTCCACACCTGTGTAGCCGGAAAGTCCACTTCAAAAACTCGCAATGCCGGAAACGGATTGCGGTAAGCAAACGTGTCCAGTCCAGCTCCAAGGACCACATACTGTGTGATGCCCTGCGCCACGGCCTCCGCAAGCCGGTCCTCGGCGTAGCGGCTGCGTGCCGCCATGAAGCCGCGAAAGTCGCGTCCCACCGGATGCAGCGCCCGCTCCATCAGCCGCGGATATCCCTCGCCGACCAATCGCAGCGCAATAGGGTCATCTAATACCGGTGGCTTGTCGGCCAGCTGATGCGCCGCGCGTCGAATTGCCACACCAAGAGCAGTTTTGCTGACCTGACCCGTCTCCATAAAACCAGTCTAGATGAAGCCAACCGGACTGATGCCGCATACCATAAGTACTATGACCTGGATTGGATGGGCACTCCTATCGGCCTTGTTTGCCGCCGCAACAGCCTTGCTCGCGAAAGTGGGCGTGGCGCACGTCGACTCAAACCTCGCCACCGCCATACGCACCACAGTCGTCCTTGTGTTTGCCTGGGGCATAGCGTTGGCGCTCGGCAAGCATGGCGAAATCCGCCTCATCGACGGTCGTACATTCCTTTTCCTTGTGCTCTCCGGACTGGCCACCGGCCTTTCGTGGCTCTGCTACTTCCGCGCCCTTCAACTTGGTCCGGCCTCGCGCGTAGCCCCGCTCGACAAGCTGAGCGTGCCGCTCGTGATGGTTTTCGCGTGGCTCCTGCTGGGCGAAAAGTTAACTGTCCCCGCTCTTGCCGGAGGCCTGCTGATCACCGCCGGCGCAGTCGTCATGGTACTGGGATAAGCGCCAACGCCGCGTGCCTTCTAAACTGGTGGCAGCGGGGTTTCATCATCCTCTTCGCGTCAGGGCACGACTCGGGGTACCCTCTGGGTCGCGTGCCAAACTTGACTAGAACGAGATGGGGTTTTAACCCCTGCGGGATTTCAATAGCACACCGCGCAAAGTCACAAACACGTTTTACAAATAGAACCGGAAGAATCCATTTGGCATCCGCAAATCAAACCGTCCCGGCCACGCCGCCGCGTCGCATTATTCTCACCGGCTTCATGGGCTCCGGCAAATCGACCGTCGGCCCCATCCTTGCCACACGCCTCGGCTGGCAATTCGTCGACGCGGACAACGTGATTGAAGCCGAATCCGGCGCCGCCATCGCCGACATCTTTGCCCGCCATGGCGAAGCCGCCTTCAGAGACCGCGAACACGCGACCATTGCGCGGCTCGCGACGGGCCATGCCCTGGTGCTGGCACTCGGCGGCGGAGCCATCGAACGCGAAGACACACGCACCCTTCTTCTCAACGCTCCAAGTACGCTGCTCGTACATCTTGACGTCGAGCTCAACACAACACTCGCGCGCTGCAGCGGGACTGAGAACACACGTCCCGTACTTGCCGATCACGCCAACCTCGCCGCGCGCTATCAGCGCCGACTGCCCCTCTACCGCACCGCGCACATTTCTGTCCGTGCAGACACTCTTACGCCGGAACAGGTCGCGGACGCCATCCTCGAAGCGGCAGGACTGAACCGCCGCCACTCATAGCCAGTTCGATTTTCTGGAGGTGCCTGATGCCGTGCAACGACGACGTCTACAACGAACTCGCCTTCTACACCCTGGCACACCCGGACCCCGCCTTCAGCCATCAGCTCGTTGTCGATGCCTATGCCGCGCAAAATGCGGACGAAACCACCAAGCCGATCGCGATCGTCTTTTCCCTGATCGGCCTTTACCTGCACCTCGAGAGGAGCTTCACCGGGAAGCAGGTACAGAGGGCGCATATGCAGCTTGCACGTTGGCCGAATACCTGGACAAAGCCGCCCCTCCCTGCCGTCCGAGGCACCATTCGCATCGAGGATGTACTTGCCGCGGAACCCGGCCCCGCCCGCGATGCAATGATTGAACGCTGGTGCGCCGACGTATGGGAATGCTGGCAGGGGAGCCGGGCTCAAATCGTGGAAGTGGCACGAAAATACCTTGAAGTGGCCTGATCAACCGCTTATCCCTATATACGCCGCCAATTGATATCATCAAGACAGGTGCCAGGACTCCCGCGTCTCCACCGAGGTCACTTTCCGCACAATGACTCCCGTTTCCCAGGCCGCCGCCTCTCCGGACCTCGCTGCGCATGACGCACGTCTGCCTGGGGAGGCGGCTCACGCAGCACACCAGATTCATGCGCCGAGCCCGGGTACGACAGCAACGCTGATCACCGATCTGCGCGAGCTGTTCAAAGTGCGCGTCACCGGAATGGTGGTCATCACCGGGTGGGCTGGCTTCTACCTGGGCTCAATGCAGTCAGGCATCTCCAGCGTGCAGCGCGGCCTGCTCGACACCCTCATCGGCATCGGCCTTGTCTCGGCCGGAGCCAGCGCCCTTAACCAGGCTCTGGAGCGCACCAGCGACGCCAAAATGAAGCGCACCGCTGACCGGCCGATCGCTGCCGGACGCATTTCGCTTGCTCAGGGAATCGTTGCGGGAATCGGCGCACTCGCGCTCGGCGCATGGTGGCTGCTCCTGCACTCCAACTTGCTCACCGTCTCACTCGCTCTGCTTACGGCATTTTGTTATGTCGCGATTTATACCCCTCTGAAACGCGTCACCTCGCTTGCGACTTTCATCGGCGCGTTTCCAGGTGCCATGGGCCCCATGCTCGGCTGGACCGCCGCTCGCGGACGCATTGAATGGCCTGCCGTCGCACTATTTGCGATCCTGTTCGTCTGGCAGTTTCCACACTTCATGGCCATCGCATGGCTCTACCGGCATGACTATGCTCGTGCCGGCATCCGTATGCTCCCCGTCGTTCAGCCCGATGGCTGGTCGACTGTCGTCGAAGCGCTCTTCTATGCGGTCCTGATGATCCCCATTAGCCTGATCCCGTGGCGACTCGGCATGACCGGCGCGGTTTACGCAATTCCTGCAAGTGCCCTGGGACTCTTTTATCTCGCCTACACCATTCGCTTTACCCGCATCCTTCGCGCGACCAGCGAAACCGAGAGCCGCATGGTGGCACGCGACCTGCTCAAGGTAAGCGTCATCTACCTGCCACTCCTGCTCACGACGTTGATGGTGTGCGCCATCGCCAAACACTGAGGAACGCATGAGTGCCACGGCAACCAGATCGCAACCCCGCGCTAATACGCGTGCTGCTATTTTTGCAATTCTCGCTATCAGCGCGGCAGCCTCGCTGTTTCTCTTCTGGTTGATCTACGAACACCCTGCCGCCGACGTTTCTAAAACGAAGATGGCGTTTCTGCCCGCACTCAATGCCGCACTCAATGGCCTCAGTGCGACCGCGCTCCTTGTTGGCTACACCTTCATCCGAGCCCGCAGGATCGCCTCCCATCGGGCGTCGATGATCACAGCTTTCGGCTTTTCCACGCTCTTTCTCGTCAGCTACATCCTGCACCATTACCTGCACGGAGACGTCCGCTATCCCCACGACGATGCATTGCGCTCGTTCTACCTGGCTCTGCTCGCGAGCCACATCGTCCTCGCGGTCGTTGCCCTGCCCCTGGTGCTGGTCACGTTTTTCTTTTCGCTTACGGGCCGCTTTCCCCAGCACCGCAAGGTTGCGCGCTGGACCTTTCCGATCTGGCTCTACGTCTCCGTCACCGGCGTCGTCACCTACGTGATGCTGCGCCTCGCGCAGGGATCGTGAGCCGCATGACCGTGATCGACCGCGTCCCCGCATCGCCGAAGCGCATCGCCTCAACCAACGATGGCACGCGCCAGCTTCTGCAATGGGGATCGTCGATGGTGGGCGCGGGCGTGCTGGCCGCGATTCTGCTTCAGACGCTCCTCGGCGGCTTCGGCCCCACCGGCGCCAGCACCAACACCGGCTGGTTTGCCCTGATCGTCGCGCTGATGTGCCTCCCGTTTGGCGGACTTCTTCTCACCCTCGGAATCGCCAAATGGCTTCGCAACCGTAGCCTGCGGCGCTCCAGCAATCATCGCGACTGACAGACCGCCCGTCTGCGAGCCCCGCGATGACCTCGTCCGGATTCGTCAATCGTCTGCGCTTACCGCGATCGCTTATGGAATTTTCCATCCTTCACGATCATCGAGATGCTCGCGTGGTCACCTGCCAGAAGAGAGATGTTCGCCAGGGGATTCCCGTCAATCACCAACAGATCTGCCACCGCTCCTTTGCGAACGCAACCCAGCCTGCCAACCTGTCCGATCAGCTCCGCATTCACCGAACAAGCTGAACGCAGCACGTCGATCGGCGGCAGAACCTGCGCGCGCAGGGTGAACTCCGAACTCTGCCGCATATGCTGCTGACCGAGCAGATCACTGCCCAATCCCATCTTCACGCCGGCCTGCTTCATGATCTCCAGGCCCTTGAGAGCGGAATCGCCGATCTTCTTGAGCTTCACCACGCTTGCTGCAGGAAGACCGAGTGCCTCCCCCTCTTCGAGAAGCCCAAAAAACGTAGCCATCGTCGGAACCGCGAACGAACCGCGCTCCGCTACAAACTCCGCTGTCTCACGATCGATCAGCGTCGCGTGCTCAATCGATCTCACTCCGAATGCGGCCGCGCGACGCACTGCTTCCGTTGGATGGCAATGCGCCGCGATGTACGATCCTGCCCGTTCCGCTTCATCCACAGCAGCTTTAATTTCATCGTCGGAATATTGACAGCGATCCAGCGGATCGGTAGGCGATGCAACCCCGCCCGATCCCATGATCTTGATGTGCGACGCTCCACGCCGCAACTCCTCCCGTACCGCGCGCCGCACGGCATCGGCCCCATCCGCGACCACCGCCATGTGATCGCTATGGAACGAACAGCCGCAACATGCCACGCCATCCAAGGCATGATCGCCGGGCCTGAAATCCCCGTGCCCGCCTGTTTGTGAAATCACGCGGCCTCCATAAAATAGCCGCGGTACAGTGCCAAGCAGCCCGTCCCGGATAGCCGAAGCCAACCCCACGTCCGCCCCGCCCACATCGCGCACCGTCGTAAATCCGCGATCGAGGCATCCGTGCAGAAACTTCGCCGCAAAGTGTGCAAGGTACGACATCGGCGATTGCACCACCCGCGTGATATTCAACCCCGCCGCATAGACATGCACGTGCGCGTCAATCAACCCCGGCATCAGCACGCAGCCGCTGCAGTCAATCACTTCAGCGTCCCCGTCATTGCGGAGATCGGACGCGGCCACATCCTCGATCACCCCGCGCGCGACAACAACATCCTTGCCCTCGATCAAGACATCCGAATCGCCATCGAATATCCGCGCCGACCGGAACACCAGCTTCTTGCCTGCCTCATTCACGATTGCCATGAATCCGCATCTCCTTGAAAATCCTTGCAACTTTAAGAACATGGAGTGCCCGAGGTCCGGTGGCCCCATCGACAGTTGGTCAATGGCGTGGGGTTCGCCTTTGAACCTGGGATGCTGCAAAATTTCGCGGTCGCCAACACGCTGTGAAAACGCAATCTCGTCCCAACCCGTAATTTGTACCACGAAGACTCGCCCCATCCCGGCTGTTTGATCGCCCACGCGGCGATTAAACCATTCGCCGAAAGCATCTGTTCCAAGGCATTTCATATCCAACTCACAACTTCGATCCCGCCAGTTCCCAGGCCCCGCAATTTATACTTTCAAACATTGCAATGGATGCCCGGCAAACGGGTCTCCGCAGTGGGTCTGCGGGCAAGCACAGAAGAGGAGCAAGGATATGGCAAAGTCAGTAAATAAAGTTATTCTTTTGGGGAATGTGGGCAAAGACCCCGAGATCCGTTCCACCGCCGGTGGGACAATGGTGGCAAACTTCACTCTCGCCACCAGCGACCGCCAGAAAGATGCGCAGGGCAACTGGCAGGACCGCACCGAGTGGCACAATCTCGTCGCCTTCACGCGCCTCGCTGAAATCGTGCGCGATTACGTTAAAAAGGGATCCAAGCTCTATGTCGAGGGCAAGATTCAAACGCGTAGCTGGGACGACAAAGAAACCGGCGTGAAGAAGTATCGCACCGAAATCATCGTCAATGATATATCCCTTCTGTCGGGTCGCGAAGATGGCGGATCGAGTTCTAGCGGCTACAGCCGTCAGCCCGGGTCTTCCAGCAACGTCGATCAGCGCCCACCTGCCGGCCACGACGAATACAGTCAGTCCGCAGAAATCTCCGACGATGACATACCTTTTTAAAAATGCAAGTTGATCACTGTGTCGCTGGCAGCATCAATGGCTCGATCGGGTCTGGCGATGCATCACTCGGTGGTGTAGCGAATTTCCAGCCGCCGCATCCGATAGCACGTATACGTAAGCACCACCGCAATCAACGCCAGCAGCCCCAGCACGGCGACCCATGCCGACACGGGCTCGGTCTCAACGGTCAGCAACGCAAAGATGCCCTCCGCCGGAACGCTGACCGGCATCAGGTGACGCAGATACGAGGCCACGCTGAATTTCTGCAGCAGCGAAGGCAACACTGGATTGATCGCCTCCCACCCCAGCAGCAGCATCGCACCCGGCATGGGATTGCGGAACATAAGGCTCAGCAACAGAAAGATCGATCCATATCCCAGGCAGCCCAGCACTACGATGAGCAGGTACGCTTCGATCTGCCCCAACCCCGGCCCGTGCATCATGAAGTCCCGGCCCGCCGCACCGTATCCCGCATACATCAATACAAAATCGGCAACGACCGCAATGCCAAACAGCAAGACTGAACTCACAGCGCCAGCGAAAAACTTCGAGAGCAGAATCACTTCACGACGTACCGGGGACAGCAGATAATAGTGCAGGCTGCGCTCGATCATCTCGCCGCGAATCAGCCGCGAAAAAATTCCCAGGCATCCGAAGAAGATCCCCAGCCGCACGTAGTAGAGCTGAACCACGCCCGCGAGGACCTCGGTGTCGTCGCCCATCGCAAGGCCGGCATGAGGATCGATAAGCAGGTGAAGCAGAATGATCACGGCCGGGATGAACGCAAGAAAATAGATCCACCATGCCCGCCGCGTAAAGAGGTTGCGCCTTATCTCGATGCGCGTCAGCCGCCGCGCCTGAACCCACCACAACGACCAGGGCTGTTGCCGCAGGATGCCGATCGCGCTGCCGAGACTCTGCTGCATCATGAGGCGCTCCCGTCTGAACCAATCAGGTACTGGTAGATGGCGTTTGCGTTGTCGTCGGCCGGAGCCACCGCATCGATCTTCACTAACCCTTCAGCCGCAATTTCGTTCAGCAGACGGTAGAACTGGTCGATATCCCCAGTGCGCAGAAACACACCGTGCCCATCGGCATGGAGCCGAGCCTCAACGCAGTGATTCACCGCAAACATCTTCGACGCCAGCAATTCAGGGCTGTCGCAGCGAATCAGAACCTGCATCGGCTTGTCGCGCACTTCCTTGCGCACATCATGAATATTTCCCTGCGCGATGAGATAGCCGCCCGTGATCAGCACTACGCGATCCGAGATGCGATCTACCTCGTCGAGAATGTGGCTCGAGATCACCACGTGCATCCCCTGCCGCCCCAGTTCCTGAAACAATGCCAGCGACTCCGCCCGCGCCATTGGATCGAGCCCGTTCAGCGGCTCATCCAGCACCAGCACCCGCGGATGATGCGCGATCGACTGCGCCAGCCTGATCTTTTGCCGCATTCCCTTGCTGTATCCGGCAATCTTGCGATGCGCCGCTTCGCCGTCCAGTTGAACGCGCTCGAGAGCCTCTGCCGTCAAAGCATGCGCATCTTCCTCGCTCATGCCGAAGAGCATCAGGCTATCGAGCACAAATTGGAATCCACTCAGCCCGCGTGGGAACGAATCGAACTGAGCGCAATACCCCACGTTGCAAAAGAACTCCGTCGCATTCGACGGCGCCAGTCCCAGTACCGAGACACTCCCGCGAGAAGGCTGCACCAGACCCGTCATCAGGTTCATCAGCGTAGTCTTACCGGACCCATTCGGTCCCACCAGCGTCGTGATCCCGGGGGTCATGGTCAGCGAAACCCGGTTCACGCCGAGCACCTCGCCGTAAAACTTCGAGACATTCTCGAAACGAATTGTGTCCGTCACCGCGTTCATCCGCGCACCACCTCACGCGCGCGGATACGCGCATTCAACACCGCGACGCAAAGCAGACATGCGATGACCAATGTCACTACCATCGGAAAAGTCGGCAGTATAAACCTCTCGTTCATGCGGATCGGCGCCGGCGCACCTAACATCCTTTGCCAAAGTTCCGACATCATGAACGGAAGATTCAGCAGCAAGCCCCACCTGGTCCGCAGAATTAGACTGGCCATTCCACCCACGCCCGCTGGTACGAACACGACCGCGAAGATCGCCCCCGTTGCAATCACCCGCCACTTCACCCACGCCGATACTGCAAGCCCCACCATCGCGAGCAGCACAACCCACACCGCCGCTCCGACAAAAATCCCCAAAGCAAGAGACAAGTTCGCCATCCCCCACGGCTGCGGCGAAGCATAGCACTGGTAGACAAACAGCAGCAGGCAGGGAACCCAGGTGACGTAAGAGAGCGAAAGAGCCAGCGCGAGAAACTTACCCAGCAAATAGCCGAAGCGCGATATGGGATGGCTCAGCAGAATCGGCAGCGCGTTATCGCCCAGGTCAAACGAAACCAGTCGCGGCGCGATCCACGCTGCCAGCACCAGCGCAAACCAGCACTGCGTCTCCAGCACGCGAAGAAAGAAGGTGCGATCGACATCGAGCGCCGGTGCCCCGCGCGTGATCAGCGCCCGCGCCATCGGATTATCCGCCACATAGATAATCACTAGGTCCACCAGGCAGGGCAGAAGCGAAAGCACAAACAGCCCGATCGTAATCTTCGACGACCACGCTTCATTGAGAGCATACCGCGCCAGCACCAGCGGACGCGATCCCAGTGGAGTCAGGCGACCGTCGTATGGCCGGTAATCATGATCAAACACTGACATGGTCTACCCGGCCTCCCTCGTACTCCATTGCTCGCAGGAAGATGTCTTCGAGCGAATCCCGCCGCTGCTGAATGCGCCTGATCTGTACACCAAACTCTGCCGCCGTCCGATACAGGTCCTGCGCGCTCAGCGCATCCGGCATTACCAGCTTCACGCGACCGCCCGCGAAGCTCGCGCATTCGCACCCCAGCGACTGCATCTTCTGCGCAAACGCATCGGTGCTTCCGACCATCTCCATCTCGATGAAGTGCTTGTGCGACCGCCGCTCCTCTTCGATATTCGAAATCGCAGCGATGCGCCCCTTGTTCAGAATCAGCACCTCGTCGCACGTCTCGTCAATATCGCGCAGCAGGTGCGACGAGATCAGCAGATGTGTTCCGCCCTGCTTACGAATGTCCTTGATGAGCTGAATCATGCGCTGTCGCGCAGTCGGGTCAAGCCCGTTCGTCGGCTCATCCAGGATCAGCAGCTTCGGCCCATGCGCCAACCCCTGCGCCAGCTTGATCAACTGTTTCATCCCTAGCGAATAGGTGCTTATCTTGCGATAGCGCACTTCGCCGAGGCCCACGTAAAACAAAGCTTCGTGCGCGCGCTCCAGCGCCTCTGCCGGAGGCAGTCCGGCAAGCTCCGCCATGTAGCGCACAAAACGTACGCCGTCCATATTGCCGATGAAGGAGTCATTCTCCGGCATGTAGCCGACGCTCTGGCGGATACGCATTCGATCCACCCGCGCATCCAGGCCTAGCACTTTTGCGACGCCGCTGGAGGGCTCGTGAAACCCAAGCAGCGTATTGATCAGCGTCGATTTTCCCGCGCCGTTTGGTCCCAGAAGCCCAATGGCGTGACCGCGCAGTTCTCCTGTCAATCCATTGAGGACGGTGCGGCCGCCAAGCCGCACCTCCAGTCGATCAAGTTGGATCACGCCCATGTCTTCTCTTACGTGCTGCTCACTGCATTTGTTCCGCTGCAGGAGCAGCTTGTTTGTTGCCTGAATGCAACAGGCTGCCGAGAGTCAGAAAATCAAATCCGAACAGGTTGCTGTTGCTCGCCACTTCGATCCCCGCGTCTTTGCCCCATGCGCAGATCGCCGTGGGATGCGCATCCGAAGCCAGCTTCTTCAAGGCATCCGCCGACTCGCCGCTCATCTGCGAAAGCAACGGCGTCAAGACCGGCCCAAGATTCTGATATGCCACCGCCGAGTAGTTCTCATTCTGATCCACCGGCAACAGCGCCTTGAAATTCGCCGAATGCCCCAGCGTGTCCCCAGTCGTATGCGCGTGCAGTGCATCCATCAATAGCGCCCGCGTGGGAGCAACGATCATGTACCCATCGGCATAGGTGTACTCCGCGACCACAACCCCGGTAGACGAATTGTGCACACTGTGAAAAGTCTGCCCGCCCGCCTGGCTCGCGTCAATCGTCATCCCGTGTCCACCTTTATCCTGCACATGACTGTTCACCGCCTGCACCAGTTGCTCTAGCGTCGTCTCGAACCGCGCAGAGTCGCGCACTTCGATAACAGCCTTCCACGAGGGAGTCGGCAGCACCGGGCCATCCAGCGCGAACAGGAACTCCCCGCCCAGGTTGCCGGCAAGATCGTTGCGAATATCAATGCCCAGTTCGGCCTGCGCCTTGTTCAGCTCGTCGCGTGCCGTTCTTGTCCGCCGACATCATGGCCATCAGGTCATCCACAATCGCCGTGGGTTCCTTGGAGACGCCGGCGACCGCGAATGCCGCATTGGGCGAAACATAGTCCAGCGAACCCAACGGCGCCGGGCTGCCCAGCCACGAAGCTACGCGCTGCCGCTGGCCGGAGAACTGCAGATTCAGATGGTTTTCCGGCGTTCCATTCGACTCGCGATGCTCGGCAATCAGGTAGCGCACCCCGCTTATGCCGGACTGCTCAAGAAACGCCTCGCCTCTCTTTGCCCCGTGGCTCTCCGCCCCGACAAGCATCTGTTGCAGGTTGGCCGCCAGAATCACGCCCGCGCCGCGGCTGTAAGCTGCCTTGATCCTCTGGCCGAAGTCCGTTGCTGCAAATCCGCTCGATCCAGCATTCAGCTGCGCATCAATCGTCTTCAGCGTATCGATGCTGTTGGAGAAGACGACTTCCTTTTCCCGCACCAGCGCATACGCGCCATCCCCTTTTTGGCCCGCTACTGCTCCACCCAGTGCGCTCTCGTCAAGAACGGTCAACGTGCCAGGCGTACCCTTTGCAAACTGCTGCTTCAACAGGTCAGCCAGTCCGCTGCGCTGCACGTCGGCCACCACGGCGAATCCATTGCCCGCCTGCTGCTTCAGCGCTACAACCACCATCTCGTCCCCGAGATAGGAGCTAAGATCGTGTACCTTGTTCACCAGCGCATCCATCTCGGCTGTCTTGTCCTGCTTGCCCCTGCTCCACCACTGCTGCAGCACCGGGCTCTGCTTGAGCTGATCCTCGAAGATCGTCTTCGCCTGGCTTACAAAATCCCCGATATTCGGAATGCTCACGTAAAGCTGCGTATCCCCAGGCATCCGATCCAGCAGATCGCTCCCATATCGCTGCGGTATTGGAATTTTCTCGATTCGGTGCTGCAACGTCGAGAATTGCGCCAGCAGCTCGATGTACTGCTCGTGATTCGGACTCCACGCTACCTGCTCGCTCACCGGTTCGGGCGCAAGATTCTGCGTAGAGGTATATTCATCGCCCGCATGGACCGTCGACGTCACTCCGGCATGCGCCACTTCCACTGCGCCTTGCAGAACAGCCACGCGCGATCCCTTGATGCCCGCATTCACTGAGAACACGGTGCCCGTCACCGCAACGCTGCAATCTTCTGTCTTCACATACAAATGACCCGAAGTCCGGTGCGCGGCCCTCACGATCACTGCTCCGTGATCGAGATCGACTGTCATGTTGTGCCCACGCGCGCCCACGCTCACGGCGCTGCGCTCGTTCATCTCTACCGTCGAACCATCCGCCAGCCGCAGCACCGCATGCGACCCGCCTGAGGTCCGTAGTTCGTCGCCTTCCTTCAACTCGGTGCCCGGCCGCAAGCAGCCGATCGCCGTTATCCGTAATCAGCGAGGCCGATCCATCAATCGACTGCACTTCCGCCCGCACTCCCGGCGGAATCTGCCAGTACGTCCTGTACACAAACAGCCCCGTCGCAGCCAAAGCCAGCGACGCTGCCATCGCCCAGCCCATCATCCATGGCTGCACATGCGGCCCGAGCCGGCATCGCCTTCGGCGTCGACCAGTCGACCGCGCCAGAGCCCGAGTGGAATCGACGCAGGCATACTCCGCACTCGCGCAAATGCGCCTTCACCAGCAGTGAGCGATTCTCTGCCAGCGTTCCCTCGCGATAAGCGCTGAACAACGAGCGCACGTCCTCGCAACTCTCAATCGACGCGGATTCCGCAAACGCAATCCCCAGCTTGCCCGCCACCTTCTCGGCTGCGGCGGAAATCTGACCGGCCTCGGGCTAGTATCCCGCATCGCCTGAGTCGCGTTGTCCAGCAAAACTTCGTCGTGGTTCTTCATCGGTTCCCCCGTTCCATCTCTGTGAGCCGCTTCTTCAGCTTGGCTCGCGCCTGGTGCAGCGTCACCGCCACCACGGCCTGCGACGCGTTCATCAGCGCGGCAATCTCGCGATTGTCCATCTCTTCCACATATCGCAGCGTGAACATTTCTGCCGCCCGCGGGCTAAGGTCGCCCAGTGCCGTTCGCAACCACTGCACCAGTTCGCTGCTTGCAGCCTCAGCCTCCGGCCGCGAACCGCGTCCCTGCGATGCCACGCCCGATGCCGAATCAAGCGGCTCGTTTGCTGCGGCATTTCTGCGCCGCAACAGATCGAGCGCCCCATTGATCGCCGCGCGATACAGGTAGCTCCCCGCGTTGCTGACCGCAAATTCGGTACCCGCCGCCAGGCGCAGAAAGATGCTTTGCGCCACGTCTTCCGCATCTGCCATGCTGCCCGTAATGCGATAGGCAGCCATTAAGACACGTCGATGATGCATCGCAAACAGGTCGGAAAGACTCTGTTGCGTCTCCACCGCCGATAGGGTTGGACTGGCAGTTGCCACGGGCTGACCTTTCTGACTGTTCATAGAGATGACGTTGGAACCAACCGATTATTAAACCGGCTGAACCAAATTACGCCAAAAAAACGTGACTGGTTCAGATTTAAGAGAAGACGCGATTCCCGGAAAGGCCCTGTTTCGCGCAAGTGCTGCCTGATGAGGCAGGTAGGATGTCCGCGATGCAGATGAAGAGCTAGCGATGATGCGATGATCGATCCCGCACGTTCGCGCGCCTACTCCGTCTTCGCCAGCGTACCGATCAAGTTATCGCGGTTGCGATTGGCAAGCACATCGGAATGCGCCAGCACGCGCATCAGGACCACCAGCGACACCGCTGCCATCGCCAGAAGACATGGCGCAGCTAGCCAGCGCTTATCGAAGAACGTGCAAATGGAAAACACGGCCACGCCTGCACCCATCACGATCGCCTGGATCAGCATACTCACCAATGCACTGGCCTGCGATCCCCGCTGCCTTGAAATGCGTCCCAGATTCACGCGGTACGGCATAGTCAGCGAAAGCAGATTGCCAGCCGCAAGATTCGTCGGCAGGGCAAACAATACCCACGCCGACGTTGCTGCCAGCAGCGTCCAACTCGGCGGCCCCAGTCGAAGCGTCGCCAGAACCCCCGCCAGAAACGCCACCGTAACAAACAGCGCTCCGTGGAAGAGATTTTTCGCCAGCAATACCTTCCTGATTGGCGTGGGAGAAAGAAACAGCATCTGAATACCGGTCCCTTCCGCCCCGAGGTTGTTGAAGACCATCTGCGTAAATCCCAGCAGCGCATAGCAGACACACAGCGGAAACGCCATCTGAAACGGCCGTCCGCCCATCGCTCCGTTGCGGAATACCGTGCTGATCACCAGTACCGTCAGAAGCGGCGCTCCAATGGCAAACAGCAATGGCATTGATCGCGGAATGGTGCGAAGCTCTTTTTCAATCACTGCTGCAACTGGACCCGAACCGTCGAGCAGCCACTTGCTGTCGCTCGCGGTCCTCTTTTGCGCCGACGGCGCTTCGCTCAGCTTCTCGCCTCGATACTCGGCGTGTAGCCGAACCCCCAGGAGCGCTCCGGTCGCCATGATGTAGAGAGCCAGCACGCCCAGCGAATTCATTAACCGTTCCGGCTTGTTTTCTTCTGAATCCACGATGATCCCGGCGGCGAGTCCCGGCGGCAACCACTCTTCCAGTACGTGAGCCGTCGTAGCCCAGACCTTTAAGTCTTTCAGCATTTTCTGCTGGTTGTTTTTCGCCGCAACTTTGTCAGGTCGTTGAAAGTGAGTACCGCTCCGCAGCGCCGGATTCAGCAGTTGCAGGCTCAACATCAGCAAAAGGAAGATTGCGCTTACAACCTCGCGCGTCCTGCGCTTGGCCAGCCAGCGATCTACCCACGCCAGCACGGTCCGCGCCAGCAGGATATTGAACAGCGCGAAAATCGCCAACACAAACGCCGTCGAGCCGAACAATGCGGGGCGTGCCAGCGTCACCCCGGTCAGGATGCCCAGGCAACAGATGCTACCCAGGATCGTCGGCACATCCACCAGCCCGAAGACCAGGTTCAGAACATAAAACGAACCGAAGTTCACTGGAAAGCGCAACAGCCCACTGAGATCGAATTGCTCCTGGAACGATGCAAGTGCGATGGGCAGCGCCTGCCAAACCAGAAACACCGTCCAGAACAAGGCGGAAATAAACTCTGGATGTCCGCCCGATACGATGGAGTACGCGCCCGCACCCAGCCCGAAGCCCAGCGCAAGACCCATGATCGAGTAGATAAGCAGGGCCACGCCCCGCGCGCCGAATTCGAAGGCGCCCTGCACCGAGCGCACATTGTTGGCCACCATGCGCCACCGCATGGTCACCAGTGCGGCATACTGCCGCCGAGCCATTTGGCCGAGCGGGCCGCGTGAGCCCGCGATCCCGTCTTCGGCACGCGCTATGCCAGCCATGAAAGTTCCTGCGCCGCTTCCTGCCCGGTTGCGCCCACGATGGAGAGAAATATCTCTTCAAGAGTCAACCTCTGCTCGGTCTCCGCTCCGGGTAACGTACTTGCCACACCCGCGCGCAGATCTTCGATCGACCCGTTAGCAACCAGCCGTCCTTTGTGGATGATCGCCACGTGCGTGCAAAGCCGCTCCACAATTTCCAGAACATGCGTCGTTAAAAAGATCGTTGCCCCACGATTGATCATTCCCTGCAGCATGGTCTTTAGCATGCCTGCTGCAATCGCATCCACGCCTTCAAAGGGTTCATCAAGAAACAGCACCTTTGGACCGTGGATCACCGCCGCCGCAAGCGCCAGTTTTTTCTGCATGCCGTGCGAGAAATCCGTGACCAGTTTGCGGCGCTCGTCTGCCAGTTGCATGAACTCAAGGAGTTCCTCTGTGCGGCGGTTCACCGTCTCGCGCTCCAGTCCGTACATCCGCCCCACAAAGCGCAGGTACTCGGGCGCGGTCAGGCGCCCCAGCAGCGCCATTCCTTCCGGAACCACCCCAATCTGACGCTTCAGGTCGAGCGCTCCGGCGCTGAACGGCTTTCCCAGAATCTCAATCGTGCCCGCGGTCGGCTCGAGCAGACCGGTCAGCATCTTGATGGTGGTTGACTTGCCCGCCCCGTTCGGCCCCAGGAACCCGAAAAATTGACCGGTTGTCACCGTAAGCGTTACGTCCTCGACCGCGGTCAGCGCGCCGAAGCGCCGCGTGAGCCCGTGGGTCTGTATAGCCGCAGTTTCCATGTGGGGCAAGGATAACAAGATCAGAGCAATCGACAAAGGCGACGCCAAACAACCCTTACACTTTGGTCTGGCCCGATTCGGCATCCTTCGATCCGAGCGTATCCCGGAGCGGATCATTGTCGCGATCCGTGATATCCACAAGTGCCGCGACCCTGGCCGCCAGTTCCGCCGTCCAGCTCCCTTCCGCTACTCGCCAACTCCAGTTCCCCTGCGGCACCGCCGGCGTGTTCATCCGCGCTTCTGACCCGAGTTCCAGCAGATCCTGCACAGGCACAATCGCAATTTCCGCCACACTTCCCTCCGCCGCGCGGATCAGCGGCCACGTAGGCCGATCGTTCACTGGCCCAACCAGCGCATCAACGGCCGCGCGTTCCGTCTTTCCCAGCAGTTTTCCACCAACCCTGCGTGGTGTCGTTGTCATGCGTGCCGGTGTACGCCACCATTCCGGGCACAAACTGGTGCGGCAGGTGCATGTGCGAGCCCTTGTCGCCAAATCCGAACTGCAGCACTCGCATTCCCGGCATCGCCAACTCCAGGCGCAGCGCTTCGACCTCGGGCGTAATCAACCCCAGATCCTCGGCTACCAGCGGCAGCGGTCCCAGCGCCGCTTCCAGCGCGCGAAACAACTCCAGTCCCGGCGCCTTCACCCATGTTCCGTTGATCGCCGTCTCTTCATCCGCAGGGATCGACCAGTATGCCTCGAACCCCCTGAAATGATCGAGCCGGATCAAGTCGTACAGGTCGCGTGACCTGCGAATCCGATCGACCCACCAGTCAAACCCACGCGCACGCAGCACGTCCCATCGATACAGCGGATTTCCCCAGCGCTGGCCTGTCGGCGAAAAATAATCGGGCGGCACGCCGGCAATATGAATTGGCCTCAGATCCTCATCCAGTTCAAAGATGTCAGGATGCGTCCACACATCCGCCGAATCGAAATTGACAAAAATCGCAATGTCGCCCAGGATGCGAATCTCGTGCTGCGCCGCCGCCGCGCGCAAGTTGCGTCCACTGCACGGCAAACGCAAACTGCAGCACCTGCTCCTGCGCCAGCACGCGTCCTGATTCCGCCGCCACCTGCGCCAGCGCCTTCGGTTCGCGCCGCCGGATGGCCTCCGGCCACTGCGGTCCACGCTCCCGTGTTGAACCGCCGTCGCAACTCCGCGTACAGCGCGTAGTCGGTCAGCCAGCCTGACTCGGCGTTGCAGAATTCCTCAAACGCTTCCACTGCGCCGCGAGTTCGGGATCGTGCGGCCCGCGATCGAGAAAATTGCCTGCCGCCTCGTACAGCAAAGGCAGCTTCCTCTGTCTCCACTTCGTCGAAGTTCACGTTGCCGCGCGCGCCCCGCAAGCCCTGCGATGCGATCTCCGCCGATCCATCCCCAGTCCGCCAGGTACTCCAGGCTGATCAGATACGGATTCCCGGCAAACGCCGACGACCCTGCATACGGTGAATTTCCATATCCCGTCGGACACAGCGGCAATACCTGCCACAATGCTGCTTCCCGGCGGCCAGAAACTCGACAAACTCATGAGCCGCAGGACCAAGATCCCCAATACCCCCATACGAAGGCAAAGAACTGATATGCAATAAAACGCCGGAACAACGCCCGAAATCCATGTCCGCTATTATCTCCGTTGCGCACTGGGATGCGAGCCGTGCATTCATTCCCATGTACGAATCGCAAAAAGGCCCGCTTCCAACGTGCGGAAGCGGGCCCCTTCCTCGAAAAACCGTGCCGAATTACTCGCCCGTAAGCGGACTCTGCTGTTTCGCATTGATGCTGCACGAGATTCTTCTTCTTGTAATCGGTAATGATCGTTGTTGGCGAAGACCTCAAATGCCTCCTGCCTCTTCTGCTCGAGAAGCTGGTCCCTCGTCTGGTCCAGATTCTTCGCGATGTCCGCGTCGCTCGGCTGCTGCTTGTCCACCAGTCTTCGCCACCACGCCCGTCCTGCCTGCGTTAATCGGCCCGATAATCGAGCCCGGCGTCATGGTCGAACAGCTGCGGTGCCACCTGCCCTACCGCGCCCGAGTTCCGGAACCTGCCCGGTCTGATCCACCAGGTCGCTCGTCTTGAAGCTTGCGCCCATCTCCTTCGCGGCTTTGGCAAGGTCGTTTTCACGCCTTCGCCTTGGCCGCCAATTCCGCGGTCTTCTGGCTCAACAACGCAGGGACCTGCTCGTTGCGATAGTCGTCTGCAACGTGGCTCTTCCAGTCTGCAAACGTCGGCGCATGCGCCGCAATCACGCTCTTCACCTGGAAAATCGCATACCCTTCGCCCGTTGCTGCCGACTGCGGCGGATCGCTCGGCTTCGCTTCAAATGCATGCGCAATCAACTGCGATCCATCCGGCAGCGCCGGAATCACGCCCTGTGCATTCACCGGGGGCGTCGTCACCAACTGCAGATGATGCGCCTCGGCTGTCTTCTCAAGCCCGCTCTTGATCGCCTCCGAGGTCAACTGGCGCGCAAAGGCATCCTGCGCCGCCGTCGACTTCTGGCGAATCAACGTCGCCTGGATCGTCGGCAGAACTTCAGCAAGCGACTGCGCATGCGCTGCTGTCCGCTCTTCCACCTGCACGATGTGATAGCCGTACTGCGACTTCACGATCTTGTAGTCGCCAATTTTCTGCGTGAAGATCGCGTTGTCAAACTCCGGCACCATGTGTCCGCGCTGCGCAAAACCGAGTTCGCCACCCGAATCCTTGCTGCCGGGGTCATCTGAATTCTTCTTCGCCAGATCGGCAAAGTTCCCGCCATTCTGAAGCTGCTTCAGAATGTCCTCAGCTTTGGCCTTCGCCGCCGCATCGGTCTTCGCATCTGCGCCCGCCGCTACCTGGATCAGAATGTGCCGCGACTTGGCCTGCTCCGGAACCGAGTACTCGCTCTTGTGCGCGTTGTAATAGGCCTCAATGTCCTGCTGGGTAGGCTGCGGCACGCCCCCAGGCACATCGTTCGGCGTAAACGCAAAATAGCTGATGGTGCGCTCTTCCGGTACTGCATTCGCGTAACGGGCCGAGTTCTTCTTGAAGAACGTCTCCAACTCCGCATCCGTCGGATTGATCGACTTGCGAATGTCGTCTGACGAAATCACCGCGTAGTCGAACTTGATCTTCGTCCCCCTCTTGAGGTAATCCGCGCGCGCTTCCTTCTCGCTGACTGTCACGCCCGCTGTCACATACGCACGCAGCCGCTGAATGGTGATGTCATGGCGGACGCTCTCTTCAAACTCAGGCACCGACATGTCGAAACGACCCGCGATCAGAGCTGCGTACTGGTCCTGTCCGATGAATTTGCCATTCGGAAACAGCACCTGCCCCGCCTGCCCCTCGTGCAAAAACTGCATCACGTCATTGTTGTTCGCCGATATCCCCAGGTTGGCTGCCTCGGCCAGCAGAATCTGTTGCTGCACCATCTGCTGCCCCACCTGTTGCTCAAACAGGCTCACGATCATCGGGTTCGAAGCATATTGGGGGTTGCGCTGTTGCAGCTGCTGCCGCGCCTGTGCCGATACCTTCTCCTGGCTGATGGCTTCGCCGGCCGCAAAGAACTTGCTGTACCAGTGCGGATACACCACGGCATACGTTCCCGCCGAAACGGCTCCCTGGCCGGTCAGGCCGGGAATCAGGTAAACGACCATCGAAACCGAGGCCGCCGCGATGATGACGATGAACAAAGCTTTGACGAGACGATTGTCTTTCGACTGCAGGAAACGAATCATGGGTGGGTTTAAGCCTTCAACTCTCTACGCGCATACCGGAAAGCGTCGCCGCCCCGCAAGCACTTTCTCTAGGGGCACAGCTCTCTCAAAAAGCGCAATTCTCGCTCATAGCGATGCCCCTTCATTATAGACGACCCCAGACGCTGCCATCATTTTCGTCCCAGACCGCCCAGCGACAGCCGCAGCCTACCGTTTCATCACTCCAATATGGCCTTTTCCCGCATGCCAAGGTACGATTCGGGACATCGTCCAGTCTCCGGAATGGCACGAGTCCGGCCGCCAGCCTTTTCCCTTTGCGAGGTCCTCCATGACCATCCTGCTCCAGGACTTGCGTTACGCCCTGCGCATGCTCATCAAATCCCCAGCCTTCACGGCTATCGCAGTCCTCACCCTGGCTCTCGGCATCGGCGCCAACACCACCCTCTTTTCCGTCGTCAACGGCGTGCTCCTCAATCCGTTGCCCTACCGCAGCCCAGATCGCCTGGTCGCCATCTATGAGAAGAATGCCGGCTTGGACCGCGCCCCCATCAGCTACCCGAACTTCCTCGACTGGGAGCGCGGCAGCAAGACCATCCCCTCCATGGCAATCTATCGCCACGAGGACTACAACCTCACCGGAACCGCCAAGCCCGAGCGCCTCAACGGCCTGATGGTATCCGCGGCTTTCTTCCCCACTCTTGGCGTCCAGCCCGTCCTCGGCCGCACCTTCACGCGGGACGACGATCGTGTCGGAGCCGGTCCGGTCGTCGTCCTCAGCGGTGGCTTTTGGAAGCGCCGATTCGCCGCATCGCCCGCCGTAATCGGTCAAACCATCAACCTGCGCGGCGTCGCCTATCAGGTCATCGGCGTCCTCCCACCGGGTTTCGCCTTCTATGGCGTGGACCGCGACATCTACATCCCCATCGGCCAGTGGAACGATCCTTCCTTCCTCGATCGCCGTGTCGACATGAGCGCCCATGCCGTCGGCCGACTCAGCCCCGGCGTCACGCTCGCCCAGGCCCGCACGGACATGGACGCCATCGCCCGCCCCTGGCTGCCAACTACCCCGAAGCCGACAAGGACGTCGGCATCATCCGCTCTTCAGCATGAAGGAAGACCTCGTCGGAGACGTCCAGCCATTGCTGCTTGTCCTGCTGGCCGCCGTCGGCTTTGTTCTTCTCATCGCCTGCGCCAATGTCGCCAGTCTTTTGCTTGCTCGCGCCACCCGCAGGTCCGGGGAGTTTGCTCTGCGCACAGCTCTCGGCGCTGGCCGCATCCGCGTAATCCGCCAGCTCTTGACTGAAAGTCTTCTCCTTGCTGGCTTCGGCGGCGTACTCGGACTGGCGCTTGCCTTCCTCGGCACTCGGACCGTCGTTCGCCTCTTGCCCGCATCACTGCCCCGCACCGATCAAATCTCTCTCGACAGCCGCGTTCTGCTCTTCACGCTCTCCGTCTCTCTCGCGTGCGGCCTGGTCTTCGGACTTCTCCCCGCGCTCAAATCCTCGCGCACCAATCTGCAGCAGGTCCTCCGTCAAAGCACGCAGCGGAGCCGGCGGGGCACGTCACCGCCTGCAGGGCATTCTTCGTGGCTCATCGAAGTGGCGATGGCTCTAGTTCTTCTCATCAGTGCAGGCCTCATGCTGCGCAGCTTGTCCGCGCTCTGGCGTGTCGATCCCGGCTACATCCCTGACAATGCCATCACCTTCTCCATGTCCCTGCCCACCAACGCGAAGACATCCGATGCTGAAACGCGCGCGCGCCTCCGCCGCTTCGATGCCGCCATCAGCAACATCCCCGGAGTTGATGCCGTCTCCGTCACTCTCGGCTCGCGCCCCATGATTCACGACTCCGAACTTCCCTTCTGGATCAAGGGCCAGCCAAAGCCCGCCAACGATAACGACATGCCGCAGGCCATGTTCTATCTCGTCGAATCCGGATTCCAGCGCGCCATGGGCATCACGTTACAGCGCGGCCGCTTTGTCTCAGCGCACGATGACGAGAACGCGCCGATTGTCGTCGACATCGATGACGTATTCGCGCAAACCTGGTTCCCCAACCAGAACCCCGTCGGCCAGCACATCCACATCGCCGAATTCGATGTTGAAGCCGAGATCATCGGCGTCGTCGGCCACGTCAAGCCAGTGGGGCCCGGGCAACGATCCGCAATCCCCGATCCAGGCCGAGTTCTACTATCCCTTCATGCAGCTCCCGCCCAAGCTCATGGCTCTCGTCGCGGATGGTGTCGCCGTTGTCGTGCGCACCCACGACGAGCCGCGGCCAGCGTCATGCCTCCGGTGCGCCCGCCGTCTCTGCAACTCGATCCCGGCGCCGTCATCTACTCGGTCCAGACCATGAACGAAGTCCTCTCCAACTCCCTCGCTCCCCGTCGCCTCTCCATGATTCTGCTTGCCGCATTCGCAGCGCTCGCGGTTGCCATGTCGTGCGTCGGGAATCTTCGGCGTCACGTCCTATCTCATCGGCGAACGCACCCGCGAAATCGGCGTCCGCATGGCGCTGGGCGCGAGCCGCAGCGACGTCCTGCGCCTCATCGTCGGCCAGGGAGCACATATGGTCTTTCTTGGTGTGCCCGTCGGCGTCGCCGCGCGCTTCGCCCTTACGCGCCTCATGAGCAATCAGCTCTACGGCGTCGGCGCGCGCGATCCGCTCACCTTCGTGGGCATCGCATTTGTGCTCTTGGTCGTGGCTGTATTCGCATGCTACATCCCCGCCCGCCGCGCCACCAGAATCGACCCCATCGTAGCTCTGCGCTGCGAGTAAAATGGCTGTTCATGGCCAGCAAGCGCTCCCGGGAGACAGGACTTCGGCTCCTCATGCTCACAGTTGTGGTGCCGATTTGCGCCTATCAATCCTGGCTTTTTTGGCGGATGGGAACCTATCCCCAAGCCGATCCAATCCGATCGCAAGTCCAGTTTTACATTTGGCTGGCGTCTACTATCGGCGCAGCGGTTTGGTGGACCATCATGCTGATGAAGTTTATCCGCGAACGTTCCGAAGCAGGTTGAACGATTCCCGATACCGCAACGCACAAATCGGCAAACCCGACCTGCTCGGTGACTGATCTGGGCGCGAATTAGCCCAAAGCGACGCTGGAAAATCCGGCTGCTATTCCTGTTCCGTCGCCGTTGCTTCGGTCCCCGCTCGTCCGAAGTTGAACCGGAGCATCCATACGCTGCGCTCCCGATCGCCGTTCTGCACAGGCGGCTTGAACTTCCACGACAGCGCCGCCCGCTGGGCTGCTCTGGCGAAATAATTTCCCGGTCCCGGCGCCACGTATGAGGCGTCTGAAACCGAACCCGCTTGGTTCACCGAGACACGGATCAGGACCTCAACCGGCCTTCTCATCGCCCCGCGCGCACCGGGCGACACCGTGGGCATTACGCGTTTCTCCACAAGCCCTTTTTCGTTCTCACGCGTTCGCCCGCGATCTATCGAAGATGGCGCTTTTGAAACCGGCAGGATTCACCGCCGCCGCGCTTTGGGTTTCAGTCTGTTCGGTTTGGTTTGCTTGCGGAGGTTGAACAGCTGAAGGTTGCGCTCCCGAAGGCTCAGTGCCGGAGCGTTGCGCCTGTGGAGCATCCTTTGCCTGTTCCTGGGATTCAGCGGGACTTGTCGCGGGTTGCGCTTCCGTGGGTTGCGCTTGCGTGGGTTGCGTTGGTTCGGTGGCTGGGGGCGGAGCGGGAGAAGCTGCCTGGTCTTGCGGCGCAGGAATACTGCTCGTCGGCGCGTGCTCTGTCGCCCTTGAAAAAGCCCCGGCATTATGTTCGCGCACAAACAGAAATGCGCCGATCGCAATCACCGCAAGCAGAACAATTGCATACGGGGCCGTCCGGGATCGAGGCAAGTGTGCATCTTCGAAATGGGTGAGCGACCGGGAGAAAAGTGCCGGCTCAGAGGGGGCTTCCGCTTCAATCTCCGGAACTGAGAAGCGTGGCGCCGGCCGCTCCACGCTTGGAACCTCGCGCATGGTGAGTGGGGCTGTCGCAGGCACTATGGTATCGACAAACTCGACTTGGATCGGGGTCTTATCCGCCTCGGCCGCAATCGAGCCCTCCGTAAGCGATATCCCTTCGCTTCCGCTCAGCCGGTCCTCAATAGTCTGAAGTGTGCATCGGCGAAGCGGGTCGAGGTGAAGACTTTCCCGCACGATCTCGCGAAACGGACTCCGCAATGATGCCGGAACCTCCGGTTCCTCATCGCGCCACAGGTCCCAGGAGGGTGGAGCGCCCGCCATCGCTTCCCATATCGTCATGCCCAGTGACCAGATGTCCGCCGCCGCACTCGCCTCGCCCTGCCACAGCTCGGGCGCATCATAGTTGCCCGGCGCGGAGATCCTTCTCCTCGCTGACCCGGCGATCAGTAAATCTGTGATTGCGAGCTTCGGCTTCGAGCCGGCGAAATGAATGCTTGATGGATTCAGATGACCGTGAATGACAGCTTTGCGATGAAGATAGGAAAGCGCATTAACGACCGGTTCGAAAATCTCTCTTGACCGATCCGCCGTGAGCGGTCCCTTCTCAAGCATCTCCAAAAGATTCGTAGAGGAACGCTCACTGACGACATACACCAATCCCATGCCATCGATCACGCATCGGCCCGTTGCCAATATCCTTTCCAAATGGGGGTGAGACAGAGACATCGCAAAATCCGCTTGCGCAATCGCTGTATCCACTTCGGGACTGTTCGTCGAGATCAATTGAATGACAGCTTGGTGTAATCCTTGCAGGACAGTGAAATACGACCCGTAATCCTCGTTTCCAGCCAGCCGTTCGAGGAGCGGAAATCGCCCCTCGATAACGCGTCCCTCCCATCCGTCGACAAAAGCCATCACCATGAAAACACCAATTCTATCCAAAAGACACTGCGATTCACGGCCCGTTCCCGGCTCGTGCGCAGTGCTTTCGATCAGGCTATGTTTGCGTTTTTGCAACCGACACAAGCAGAAAATAAATCCAAGTGAATCAAGAACTGCGCAGTTGATTAGATGAACCCATACCCGACTAAAAGCGGCGGGCACCCTACTATAGGATGCCCGTTAGCTCACATTCGCAATCTCGTCTTACGAATCTGCCCGATGTCTTGCCGCATCCGGCCCGTTCTTGCCTCTGTCTAGCAATGTCTTACCGCCAGTAGTAGTACCCGCCGGTAAAGTAATACGGCCTGTAATACACCGGAGCATACGCGTACGGGTAAGGCCTATATCCATAAGGCCCCCGGCGATATAGATTTGGCCCGCCCGGATACAATCCCTGCGCCAATCGCATCGCCTCCTCTTGCGTCACCGGCTGCACCGTCACAGGAGCCGCAAGATGGAAACTCACCAGCGCTTCAGCCGGAATCCATACACCCGGTCCCGAAGAAGCCGCCGATGCTGCCGCACCGGCACCGCCGCCAGCCACTGCACCAATCGCAGCACCCTCACCGCGGCCCACCGCGCCGCCAATAATCGCGCCAATCAGCGCGCCACCTACCACGTTTCCAGCCGAACGTTCGCCCTTGCCCGGACCCTTCACCTTGAACAGGTCCGACTGCAGGGGATAGTTCTGCCCCATCAGGTCCAGCGAAGTCAGTTGCAGGGCCAACTCGTTGCTGCCGGTCAGCGACCCTTTTTCGGAGCGCTTCACTTCGGCGATTACGCCATGAACGGTGGCGCCCCGCGGAATCGCCAGCACCCCCCCCATGGTCACGTCCTGGATCACTGTGAACTGAATCGGCTCGCCGTCCTTGGCACGCTTGCTCGCTACCGGCTCATTCGTCCGTACCTGGATCAGAGTTCCCTGCGGAATGGCGACCGGTCCCCGAGGCATCTCATACCGTGGTGGAGGCGGAGCCTGTGCATAATCCGGTCGTTGACTGTATCCCGGAGCCTGTCCATATCCCGGAGGCGGAGGTCCCTGCTGCCCGTAAGCCGGAGGCTGGTTCTGTCCGTATCCCGGAGGCGGAGGTCCCTGCTGCCCGTAAGCCGGAGGCTGGTTCTGTCCGTATCCCGGAGGCGGCGGTCCCTGCTGCCCGTAAGCCGGAGGCTGGTTCTGGCCGTATCCTGGAGGCGGAGCCTGTTGCCCATACGCCGGCTGCTGCGGTTGGTTCTGATCGCCCCAGTTGGGCGGAGGAGCCTGATTGATGCTCGGGGCGTTCTGCCCGTTATCCTGCGAGCCCTGGTTCGGCTGCGCCTGTGCATCCGCCATGTCATTGGAAGGATCGTTCGCCGGTGCGCCCTGCGCATTTGCGTCATCCGCCGGATTGCCGACCTTCAGGTTGTTGTGGACTGCGGTCACACCCGGAACCGTCTTCGCAATCGACTCTGCCAGGTGCTTTGACGAATCGCTCGACACTGTTCCCGAAAGCGTCACCTCGCTCTGGACCGTGGCGGCAGTGATCAGATCGTTCTTCAGGGCCTGCGAACCGTCAAGCGCATGCACCACGTCCATCTCAATCTGCCCATCGCTGCGCGGTCCGCTCGACGGCGGCGCATCCTGCGCCAATGCCATCACACCCGCCAAAGCAATCACACCCATCGAGGAAAACACCCTGAGCTTCCATGATTTATTCATTCTCAAATCTCCCGCATGCCTGCCTGTGCTGCTGCGCATCATTCTGAACCAATATCCTTTATTCTGACGGTAATCCAGCTCTGCCGTCATTGTTACTAACCCGGGTCCGAACCGAAAGTTCCGCGCTTTCGTAACAGATCCGCTGCACCTCCGCCCTCCTGGGCCACTGAATCCGCCGGTCTTACGCCTTTGCTGCTGCTTGCATCTCTGCCGGCACCCCGGGTGTCAGTTCCTCGTTGTCGGGAAAGAATATCTGGAAAACCGTACCCGACCCACCCCCCTGCGAGGCCGCCCGGCTACGAAGGTGGATAATTCCATGATGCTTCAGGACGATCTCGTGACTCACCCAAAGTCCCAAACCGGTCCCCGTGGCTCCTTTTGTTGTAAAAAATGCCTCGAAGAGCCGGGACCGCACATCTTTGGTCATCCCGCTGCCGGTGTCGCCAATGGTGATTCGCACCCCTTCGCGGTGCGGATGCACCCAATCGCGCGAGCGCCGCGCTCGTACGAGGAGCCGGCCCCCCGCAGCCGTTGCCTCCATCGCGTTGCTCACGAGGTTTGAAATTACCTGCCGTATCTCGCCTGCAAAGCAGAACACATCGAGATTCGGATCGTAGTTCCGCTCCACCGTGATACCGAGCGTCCCGAGGCGCGCCCGGTACAAGTCCAATACCGCATCCAGCAATTCCTCCATGGTGGCCCGCGCCGGCAGCGTCGATTGCCGGTAAAAACGCAGCGTCTGCTGCGTGATCTCCGACATGCGGCGCACTTCGCCTTCCGCCGTCGTTACGTAATTCAATGCAACGGCGTCAAGCTGGCAAAACCTGCGCAGCAAATAAAGCAGGTTGGTGATCGCTTCCAGCGGATTATTGATTTCGTGCGCAATTGAAGCCGCGAGGCGCCCTGTTGCCGCTAGCTTCTCCGTCCTGCGAAGCGCATCCTCGCTCCGTTTGCGCTCGCTCACATCGATCACAATCGCGCCAACCCAGCGGACCTTTTCGGGAGTGGGACGCACCGGATAAGCGGTAACCAGCCAGGTCCACATCACTCCTGGCTCGCTGCCTTTCCCATCCAATTCCAGATCGTGCACCGGCTGTTCGGCTTCGATCACGTGCCGTACCGCTTCTTCCAAACGCATGGCGATTCGCTCCGGCAGCACCTCGGGGAGGGTGCGTCCCAGGTGTTTGCTCAGTGCAACGCCCGTCATCTCCGCGAACACCTGATTTACCCGCACAATCCTGCATTGCCGATCGAAGAACACCAGCCCGATCGGAGCGTTCGCCAGCATCGAATCCAGCAGCGACAGCGTATCGTTCAATCCCGAGCGTTGTTCTTCCAACGCGGCCACCATCCGGTTGAATGCCTGGATGAGATCGCCAAACTCGTTATCCACTGTCACCGGCAAAGGAAACTTCGCGCTCGTTCCCGGTCCTTCCATCAGCGCGCGCGTCCCGCCCTGCAAAACGCTCAATGGCCGTGAAATGGAGCGCGACATCAGCAGCACCAACAATCCCGATGCGCCAATCCAGATCAGCCCAAACGAAAACGTGCTGCGCAAAACCGTATTCAGCTGCTCAGTGTCCCATGAGTGATCGGTCTCGACCCACGCGTAGCCGCGAATGTTCGCGCCGTCGTAGATCGCCTTCACACCTTCTCGCCGGTCATTGCCAAAAGAAAAAACGCGCGGCTCATGCCCGTGAATCAGCGCGATCTGCGCTCTCTCCGCCGGTTCCAACGGAGATGCCTCCGCCTCGCCCTGGCTCGCAAAAAGCACGTTCCCTGCAACATCGGTAATCTTGGCCCGCGCCACGCTTGGCGCTTCCCCCATCATCCGCACCGAAGACAGCACGAGTTCCGGATGCTGCTGCCGATACGCCTCCTCCGCCTGCTGCGCGATCGAAGAGGCCTGATGCGCAAGCCGCTCCAGAGCGCGCTGCCGTATCTCCTGCCTCTCGATGGCCACAAGAAACGCGGCAAACAACCCGACGGAGAGCGCCTCAAGCAGCATCAGCCAGACAATCAGCTGCCACCGGACAGTGCGCGGCCACCATCGCATCAATTCGACCTCGAAATTATCGGAATCACGAGTGCCCTAAGTTTACCGGAATTACAAGAAATTGCGCGTCAGACCGCCATCTCGAGTTTCGAACCCATTCGGAGCAAGCGAAGTCCCAAATCATTCCAAATGCAGTTTTTTCATCATTTTCGGTGCCATCTCAGCGATCCCGAAATTGCACACGCCGGCAGGGCCGATGGGTGCCCCATCCAAGCTCCGCTTGGGTGGGAAAGCACGATCTAACCAGCAGCGATTTTCATTCTTTTCGGGTCTCACAGCAGCGATATCCTCGACTGCTTTTGGACTTGCTCTCCATTACCCTCAACACCCGCTATCTGCCCAGAAGCGCCCGCGCAATCAGCCCCCCATGAAACCGGCCGTTCTCGATGAAAATCTCGTTGGTACGAGATCCAGCCACAATCACGCCCGCAAGATAGATGCCCGGCACATTGCTCTCCAGAGTCTCGTCATTGCACACCGGCAACTTGTCCGGCCCCTCGAACCGCACACCCATGCTTTCAAGAAAGCTGAAGTCTGGGTGATATCCCGTCATCGCAAACACAAAATCGTTCTTGATCGTCTTGAGACCTTCCGGAGTTTCAATCACCACCGCATCCGGCGTGATCTCGACAGCATTGGCGCGGAAGTACGCCTTGATCTCTCCGTTCTTGATGCGATTCTCAATGTCTGGCTTGATCCAGTACTTCACGTGCGGCTGAACCCCCGCGCCCCGGTAAACCACCGTGACGCGCGCCCCGCTCCGCCACAGTTCGAGCGCGGCAATCGCCGCCGAGTTCTTCCCGCCGATCACAACCACATCCATATCGAAATACGGATGCGGATCGTTGTAGTAGTGAAATACCTTGCTCAATTGCTCGCCGGGAATTCCCATATAGTTCGGCAGATCGTAGTAGCCGCTGGACACAATCAGCTTGCGCGCCCGCAACGTTCCGGGCCTGCCAAACCGATCCTCTGTGTGTACGATGAATTCGCCGTCTGCCCCATCCACCCGCTCCACGCGCTCATATTGCCGCACATCCAGCTTGTAGTGCGCCGCCACCAGGCGGTAATACTGCAGCGCCTCGTTCCGCGTTGGCTTCGGATTCGGGCTCGGAAATGGAATGTTCCCGATCTCCAGCAACTCCGGCGTCGTAAAAAATGTCATGTGCGAGGGATAGTGAAACAGCGAGTTGCACACGCACCCCTTATCCACCAGCACCACGCTGAACCCGGCCTTCTGCACCTCGATAGCGCAAGCCAGCCCCGTCGGCCCCGCTCCAATCACCAGCACATCGAACAAAACGTCCGCAGCCTTTGCCCCATCGCGCACCAGCATCGATGAGGGTTTGGCATTCGGAACAGAATCCGCAGGATAATCCGTCATCTCTCTAGCTTAGGACACGACACCGGCCCACGAACGTCCGCACTCCACGGCCGTGCAGCTTGTCCGCACACACATCGTGACCTTGAGCACAGTGAAGCGGAGACGCTTAGTTGAGGAACATGGTGCGGTAGAGCGTGTCGCGCTGGACGGGCTTGAAACCGGCGTCGCGAATGATGCGCCGGAGTTCCTCTTCAGTGGTGCAGTTCGAGGTGCCGGCAGCCTTCACCACGTTTTCTTCCAGCATGACCGAGCCCACGTCGTTGCCGCCGAAGTGAAGACCAAGCTCGAGAACCTTGAGCCCCTGCGTGACCCAGCTGGCTTGCACGTTCTCGATGTTGTCGAGGTAGAGGCGCGCGATGGCGAGGACCTTGAGGTATTCAACTGAAGTAGCTTCTTCCCATCCGCGGCCGCCCAGCGCGGTGTTGCCAGGCTGAAAACTCCACGGGATGAAAGCAGTGAATCCGCCAGTTTCTTCCTGGAGACTGCGGACGACCTCGAAGTGATTGATGCGCTGATCGAATGTCTCGCCGACCCCGAACATCATGGTCGCAGTGGTGCGCATGCCAAGCTGATGCGCAGTGCGATGGACGGCAACCCAGTCTGCAGTGCGGCACTTCAGGCGGGCAATGCGTTTGCGGACATCGTCGTCGAGGATCTCGGCGCCGCCGCCGGGGATGGAGTCGAGACCCGCGTCGCGGAGTCGGGCGATGGTGGTGCGCAGGTCGAGTTCGCTGTACTCGGCAATGGCAAGAATTTCAGAAGCGCTGAGGCAGTGAAGCCATATCTTCGGGAAACGCTGCTTGATGCCGGTGAACAGGCGCTCGAACCAGTCGATTTTCAAATCGGGATGAAGCCCACCCTGCATCAATACGCCAGTCCCGCCCATCTCCTCGGTCTCCGCGATCTTCGCGCAGATTTTCTCGAAGTCGAGGATATAACCCTCTTCGGAGCGGGGAACGTTCTTGCCTTCCTTCGGAAGCGGGCGATAGAAAGCGCAGAAGGTGCAGTACTCCGTACAGAAGTTGGTGTAGTTGATATTGCGATCAATGATGTAGGTGACCACGCCCTGGGGGTGGAGGCGCCGACGGACGGCGTCGGCCTCAAAACCCAGACCGATAAGGTCGGGAGAGTTGAAGTAATCGAGCGCTTGCTGGCGAGTCAGCGACATAGATTCAGTTTACAGTCGTCAGTCCTCAGGAAGCCAGAGAGCGGAGCAAGGACCCAGGCAAACATTAGCGTTGCTTGGATTTGCGAAACAGGAAGAGGCCGCGGCGCTGGACAGGTTCGCGGCGTGTCCGCGAAAGGTTCGAGGCGGTGGAGATCCCGCTGAAAAGAACAAACCAATCCCAGAAGGCGCGAAACGTCCCTTTTTGCAGCGTTCCCTTTTTGGGTTCGATGTCCATAGTCGAGTGTTGGCCTCGTCGTCAGTTGGCCTGGTTATTGGAGTGATGAAGGATGCGCTCAGGCTCGGTAATTTTTCTGGTGATTAAGAACCCTTACCGGCTCGAGTTGGGCCTGGGACAGGCTTGACGGCCGGCTTCTTCGACGGAGAGGAAATGCCGAAACTCATGAGGAAGAAACGAAAGCCTTTGCGGAAGGAATCGAGAAGACTCATGGCAAGACCTTTCCAGAGACACCTTCAGAGTATCGCGTGGGGCAGGCAAGCGCGAAAGCGGCAACGGCTTTGTCCTCGTCAGTCGGACACCTCGGAACGCTATTGATCTTCTGAAGCAGGCGGGGGGCCGGGCAGGCGGATGGGGGAATCGGCAGGGGGCGCCGGGGCACGGTTGAGGAGCTCGAGGACAGTAGGCGGCATCGGCTTGCTGGCGTTGGCCAGAAAGATGCTGACCTGCCATGTTTGGGTATCGCTTAGCTGGGTTTTGAAAGAAGGCATGCCCGTGAGGCGAATGCCGTTTTGGACTTTCCAGTAGGTTTCCCCGAGAGGATCGTCACTGACGCCTACGACGCTGGGATCGTTGTGGTGAGGCTCGAGCAGTGGCGGAGCATCGGGATACATATGCTCGCCGATGGCAGCCGATCTGCCGTGAAGACCGTGACAGACCGCGCAGCGCTCGACGTAGATGCGAGCGCCGGCTGTGAGGTTCGTCTGATCAGGCTCCATATGGGTGCCGACCATATCTTTCTGAATCCGCGCATCGATCGGCAGGCTAACGAGTTGACGTTCGTACGGAAACGGGGGATCGGCAACGGCGACCGGCACCCTGCCATACGAGAGGTAGGCCAGGACGCCGAGCGGAACGAGGACAATGCCGAAAATGAATCCGAGCAGAAATCGACCCATGAAGAGTGATGCCCTCCGTCGCTCTCATCGTATTGCATGCAGGCGCGGATAGCGGCAAAATCCGCCGTCGCGCGTCCAAAGGGTGACAGCCCCGCGTAGCCCGGTTCGAGATGTTTAAATATCGATAGGGGTGTGCTCGGCCCCGCATAAGTTGGAGGTAAGTCAAGACCGATGTTTTCTTTTCGCCGTTCTGCAGGTGTTCTGGCGGTTCTTTCGCTTTTATCGTTCGGTGCTCTGGCGCAGAGCACAGATTCCAGCAGCAGTACACCAGCGCAGGAGCAACCACAGGCTCCGGCAGCTGCGCCAAGCCAGCAGGGTCCGCAGACGGTACAGGCGCGCATCCGGGCAAGGCGCGAGGCGCGGCGAGCACAGGCCATTCACGACGCGTATTCCCATATGTACGAGGTATTTGTGGGCGGCGGATATCAGCGGTTTACGCCGGGACCCGCCTTGCAGCGAACAACGATGTACTCCTGGAACGTGGCGGTTACACGTTTCTGGAGCGAAAAGCTGGGCCTGACGTTTGACGGACGCGGTAATTACGGCACGGCCTTTGTAGGGCTGAACGAGGCCTCGGTGACAAGGCCGGCGATCAGCCATTATGACATCATGGTAGGACCTACCTATCGTTTCAGGATGCGGCCGAGGTATTCGATCGCAGGAAGCGTGAAGGGCGGCGTGGCGATAAGCAACTTCTCCAGTGATACCAACGGATTCGGAACTGCAGTTCTGGGACTGTATCCCGATGGGACAACCTACGCAATCAACGCCAGTTTGATCGGCGAGGTCAACATTACGCCGACCCTGTCGCTGCGGCTGGCGCCGGAGTACATGGCGACCGGATTCGGATCCACGCTGCAAAACGACCTCGGGTTCACGTATGGTTTTGTTTACCGGTTTGGAAAGCAATAAGGGGCAGTGTAGTAATCAGTTGAAAAACGCCTCACCCGGGTGAGGCGTCGCTATTTGTGGGCAGCATAGTCTGCGGCGCCCATCATGTGGATCGAGACATAGGGTTCGTCGCCCAAGACCCAGCTATCGTGACCTGGCTCGATGTAAAAGACGTCGCCGGGCTTCATTTCGAAGACGCGGCCGTCATTCATGGCGGCAGTGGCTCGGCCGGAAACGACCATGCCAATGTGGGAGACATCGCAGCTCTTCTTGCCGAGGGCTTTGCCAACGTGTTCCGACCATTTCCAACCCGGCTCGTAGGTAGCGCGGCCAATAGTCATCCCGCCGAGATGGACGAGTTCGAATTTGCCCTTTTCGAATGTACGGATTTCATCGGGTTTCTCGAACTGCTTGAGGATGACTTCGTGCACGGGTGCCTCCTTCTGGTCTCTCCTATGGGATGAGTTCAGTTCATCCGGCCGTCAGACACTCCTGGACGGTTTGGGGTCTGGCCGGAGCAAGCGTTATGAGTGCAATACCAATGACAATGAGAACCGCGACGCCAATCAACTCTCCCCGCGCGACCATATTGCAGATTGCCTGCGTACCCATCAAAGCGGCGTGCGCGAAGCTGGACCATGCGGTAAAGGCGATGAGGCTGCGATGTGCTGAAGGGTTGCGGATGGCAAGCAACAGAAAGACGCCTAGCGTGACATAGAGGCTGAACTGCATCGAGAGTGCAGGCGCCTGGCGTACAAAGACGATCATCGGATAAGACAGGGCTAGAAACAGAATTCCGACCAAAGCCAGAACGATCTTCAAAGCGAAATCTCGTTTCATGTCTTCCCTCGCGATACTTTCCGGTTCGTTACTGAAGGATCGGAATATTGGCAATGCGCTGCTGCCACTCCGCGGGGCCCGTATTGTGGACGCTCGTGCCCTTCGAGTCGACGGCGACCGTGACGGGCATGTCCTTGACTTCGAATTCGTATATCCCTTCCATGCCCAAATCTTCAAACGCGAGCTGGCGGGAGTGAGTGATCGCTTTGGAGACGAGATAGGCTGCGCCGCCGACGGCCATGAGATAAACTGCGCCGAATTCCCTGATGGCGTCGATGGCAGTGGGGCCGCGTTCGGCTTTGCCGACCATCCCGAGCAAGCCTGTCTCGGCAAGCATCTGGCGCGTGAATTTATCCATCCGGGTCGCGGTGGTGGGACCGGCTGGTCCGATGACCTCTTCCCGGACCGGGTCGACGGGGCCGACGTAATAGATAAAGCGATCTTTAAAATCGACCGGAAGTTTTTCGCCGCGGCTGAGCATGTCAGTCATGCGCTTGTGAGCGGCATCGCGGCCGGTAAGCAGCTTACCGTTGAGGAGCAAAACCTCGCCGGGCTTCCAGGTGGCGGCTTCAGCGCGGGTGACGGTGTCGAGATTGACACGTTTCGCACGCGAGACGTCGTAGGTAAGCTTAGGCCAGAGGTCGAGCGAGGGCGGATCGAGGTAAGCGGGACCGGATCCGTCGAGAACGACGTGCGCGTGGCGCGTGGCGGCACAATTCGGGATCATGGCGACAGGCAGGTTGGCGGCGTGTGTAGGGGTGTCCAGGATTTTCACATCCAGGACGGTGGTCAGGCCTCCCAGTCCCTGCGCGCCGATGCCGAGCCGATTCACTTTGTCATACAGTTCGACTCGAAGTTTTTCGGCAGTGGTTTCGGGGCCGCGATCGATCAGGTCCTGAATATCGATGGGGTCCATTAACGACTGCTTCGCGAGAAGCATCGCTTTCTCAGCTGTCCCGCCAATGCCGATGCCAAGCATGCCGGGAGGGCACCATCCAGCCCCCATCGTGGGAACGGTTTTCAGCACCCATTCCACAACAGAATCGGACGGGTTGAGCATGACAAACTTGCTCTTTGCCTCCGAGCCTCCTCCTTTCGCGGCAACGGTGATGTCGACCTTATCGCCTTTGACAAGTTCAACGACGACCGCGGCGGGGGTGTTGTCCTTGGTGTTCTTGCGGGCTCCGGCGGGGTCGGCGAGGAGCGAGGCGCGAAGCTTGTTGTCGGGATCGAGATATGCTCGCCGAACGCCTTCGTCAGACATGCCCTGCATGTCGAGGGTGGGAGGGCCGCCATCGGGGCCTTCGAAGCGAACGTCCATGCCGACTTTGACGAAGACGTTGACGATGCCGGTGTCCTGGCAGATGGGCCGATGCCCCTCGGCGCACATGCGGCTGTTGATCAGGATCTGCGCCATGGCGTCCTTGGCGGCATGCGACTGTTCCCGCTCGTAGGCCTTCGTCAGGCTGGTGATGTAGTCCAGTGGGGTGGTAATAGCTGATGTACTGCAGCGCGCCCGCGACGCTGGCGATGAAATCTTCCTGGCGGATGACGGTCATGGATGGAACTCCTCGACCTTTCTAGGGTAAAGGATGGGGTTTGCAACCATCCAAGTCATTCCAGCCGGCAGGTCGTTGAGTCCGATAACAGAACTTCGCGTCAGCGGAAATCCATAACGCAACAATTTCGAAGGCATCTGCGCTTTTGCTGTGCTATCCTCGCCGCGTGTCCGTTACTTCCTCGCCTCAAATGCAAGCCACCCAGCGCCACTCCGCGCTCGTCCGCGTAACACACTGGCTCACTGTCATTTCCTTTCTGGCTTTGCTCATCACAGGCGGCGAAATCATCATTTCGCACCCGCGCTTCTACTGGGGCGAAACCGGCAACTCCGGCACCACCCCGCTCTTCAAAATCCCCATTCCCGCATCGCGAGACACCGTTCCCTCAGGCTACAGCTACGTCATGCCCGACCAGAATGGCTGGTCCCGCTATCTCCACTTCGAGGCGGCCTGGGTTCTCGTCATCACCGGCCTTGTCTATGCGATTGCAAGCTTCTTGAACCACCATTTTCGCCGGGATCTGCTCCCCGTACCTGCCGACCGCAACTGGCCCGCCTTCCGCGCCGTCTTCGCGCGATACCTCCGCCGCGCCCCGCCCGATCCCGCCGAGAAAGATGCCTACAACGTCGTCCAGCGCGCCGCCTACATTGTCGTCATCTTCATCCTGTTTCCCCTCATCATTTGGACCGGCCTCGCACTCTCCCCGGCCTTCGACTCCGCGATCCCGGCAACCGTCAATCTACTTGGCGGCCGCCAGTCCGCCCGCACCCTGCATTTTTTCCTCACCGATCTTCTCGTCCTTTTCCTCATCGTCCACGTCGCGATGATTGCGCTCGCCGGATTCTGGAGCCGCACCCGCGCCATGATCACAGGCGGCATGAAATCTCCAACGGAGCGCCCATGAGCAACATCTCTCGCCGCAAGCTCATCACCACCGGTATCGCTGCCACCGCGGGCGTCGCCGGTCTTGCCGCCGCCGCCCGCATCGCCCGGAGCTACGGGCTCATACCCCCCGATGGGGGCGGAATCTACGGCCCCGGAGAAACCCTCACCTATGCCGCCCAGCGGCTGCTCACCAGGCATTCCCTGGCCCGCGAATTCCCGCGCAGCATGATTTCCGAGAAGCCCTTCGGCAACGAATTACCCCCTCCCAGCGAAACCTTCAAACGCCGTCAGGCCACTGGCTTTTCCGATTGGAAGCTTACCGTCGACGGCATGGTCGAGCATCCCACATCCTTCTCGCTTGCCGACCTCAAAGCTTTCCCGGTCCGCAGTCAGATCACCGAAGTGGCCTGCGAAGAAGGCTGGTCCTACATAGCCGAGTGGATCGGAACGCCGCTGTACCACGTCCTCGACACTGTCGGCATTTTGTCGCGGGCGCGCTATGTCGTTTATTTCTCCCTCCAGCCTGACTGGTGGGAAAGCATCGACATGGCCGACGCCACGCATCCCCAGACTTTCCTGACCATGGGCATGAACGACGGCGATCTTCCCTTTCAGTTCGGTGGTCCCCTCCGCCTCCGCGTCCCGCGCCAATTAGGCTACAAGAGCGTAAAGTTCATTACGCACATCACCGCAACCGACTCGCTCAAACGCTTCGGCAAAGGCCTCGGCTCCGCGTCGCCTGAAGGCGGCTACGCCTGGTACGCCGGCATCTGAATCGTTGGCTCGCCCTCCAACGAACCCTGCGTGTCATTCTGAGCGCTGCGCGCTTGGGGTCCCGCAGACGATAAGTCATCTGTGGGGTAAGCAGCGCGAAGAATCTACTTTATTACGAGTTCACAAAATCAACGGGTGCCCCAGAAGCCTGCCCCGAGCGAGTCGAAGGGTCTGGATTCTCAGACCTCGGTTACACGAAACAACGGAGGGAGCAGCGGCCTTTAGGCCGCTGAACAGCATTCTCTCAAAAGCGGGCCTTCAGGCCCGGATCATGCGACTCTCCCGCATTGCTTGGTCCTACTTCTCCAGCGAATACACCACGCTGATCGTCGTCTCCACTTCAATCGCCTTTCCGTTCAACAAGAACGGCTTGTACCGCCATTGCCGCACTGCATCCACAGAGGACTGCTGAAGCTCGTTCGGCCCTAACACGACCTTCAGACTCTCCACGTGCCCCGTCTTGCTGATAACAGCATCCAGTTCCACCGTCCCCTGGATACCTGCCACCTTCGCGTTCGGCGGATATTTCGGGGCCACCTTGCTGATCAGGTTCTCCTGCATCGTTCCGGCTGGAATCGAATGGAGCGCGGTTTTCTTCGCGGCCTGCTTATCCGTGCTCGTCTGCGAATCAACACCGACCCGCAGCGCCACCGCCGAAGCCGCCGTTACGACTCCCAATGCAACACACGCCACTACCCACACCGTCTGCGCGCAGGCGCCCCATCTGTTTCTTCTTCTCTGTAAGTTTCATAAGTCTTCTCTCCAACGTGTTGGCATCAAAAACTCCAATCGCATGCGGAACCCTCACCGGCTTGCCCTGCAACAACAAGGCCGCTAGCCGCAACAGGGATTGCGCGTACGCCTCGCCGCCTGAGATCACCGCAGCCATCTCGTCGCACACCATCTCCCGCGTCTCATGATACGTTGACGCGTGAACCAGAGACACGGATGGTAGCTTGCCGGCAGTGCCGCAATCTCATACGCCAGGTTCTTTAAGAAATCCTTGCGCCGGATATGCGCAAACTCGTGCGCAATCGCCGTGTCCAGATCTGCCTGCGGCATGCGAGTCACCATCCCGGCCGGCAGCAGAACGCGCGCGTGAACAACGCCCATCGTCACCGGCGCCAAGACTTGTTTCGAGTCCACAATCGCAACCGGACTCACAATGCCCAGTCGTTTCGACCAGCGCTCGCACGAAAGTGCAGCCTCGCCCTCCAGCCGCGACGGCTCCGTCCCTCGTCGCAGCCAGGCGAGCCGCACACATCGCCATACAAACCGCGCAATGAAATACCCCGTTACGACGACATACACAATCGCCAGCGTCCCCATCGCCTCCGGCTGCAGCCGGAACACTGCCAATCCTGCGCCGGCACCATCGCCCATCTGTACCGAGACCTGCCCATCCGTCACTGAACTTCCCTGCGCAAGCCACGGCCACACGAAGTGCATCCTCTCCAAGGGAAGAATCGACAACGCCGGCAACACGCTCTCCAGCACCAGCGCGCTCACCCACACGCGATGCTCCGCTGCAGGCCCCGCCGCTCTCAGCCCGCGCGCCGCAATCCATGCCGACGCAAACACCAGCGGCGCCTGCCAAAGCGAATTGAGAACATACTCGACCACCACCGACTCGAAGCCGTTCATGCCGCGCCTCCCTTCTCCTTGCTGAATTGCTCGGTCAGCTTCGCCAGCCGCTTCGCATCGATCTGCCGGCTCTTCAGCAAACTCATCACCAGCTCTTCGCTCGACCCGCCAAACATCCGGTCGATCATGTCGCGGAGGCTCTGCCCGTACGCCTTGTCCTCGCTCACCTTCGCCTCATAGACAAACGCCCGCCCCTCCAGTTCGCGATTGAGTTTCCCTTTGCGCTCCAGAATGTTCAACACCGTCTGCACCGTCGTGTATGCCAGCGGTGGCCGCATCTCCGCCTGCACCTCCGCAACCGTGCTGTTCCCCCGCTTCCAGATCACTTGCATGATCTTCAACTCCAGCTTCGTCAATCCGCTCTTTGCCGTGCTCCCGCCCACGCGTCCTCCTATATTTTTAGGACTCTACGCCCCTCCCGCCGGGCTGTCAACTAAGGTCTTAGGACATGCCGCTTGTGACTCGAATTCCGGTTGACCCTCCCCCGCCGCGGGTATTACAGTCGCCTTACTCCGCTGTATTCCCCCTGGCGAGCGCGCTCGACCCGCAGCATTGTTGCAGAATTCTCACTTCCAATGAGGTGCAGCCGCATGCGTAAACTCTTTGCCTGCCTTTTAATCCTCTCCATGAATGCGTGGGCCGTCGACCCGTCCCACACCGAATCGCTGCGCGGTTATACCGCGGCTCACTCCGCCGCCGAAGTGCAGTGGGAGCAGAAGTTCCGCGCCATCCCCGAGCCGGATCGCATTCGCGAAAATATGCGTCGTCTCTCCGCGCGCCCCCACCACGTCGGCTCTCCCTACGACAAGGACAACGCCGAGTGGCTCCTCGCCCAGCTCAAGTCCTACGGCCTCGACGCCAAAATTGAGCAATTTGAAGCCCTTTTCCCAACGCCCAAATCCCGCACGCTCGAACTCCTCGGCGCGACTAAATTCACCGCCAAACTCGACGAGCCGGTCATCGCCATCGATCCCACATCCAACCAGAAAGCTGAGCAACTCCCCACCTACAACGCCTACTCCCGCGACGGCGACGTCACTGCTCCCCTCGTCTACGTCAACTACGGCGCGCCCGCCGACTACGAGCAGCTCGACGCCATGGGTGTATCCGTCAAAGGAGCCATCGTCATCGCCCGCTACGGCGAAACCTGGCGCGGCATCAAGCCCAAGGTCGCTGCCGAACACGGCGCCATCGGCTGCATCATCTACTCCGACCCCAAGGACGACGGCTACTCCCGCGGCCTGCCCTATCCTGAAGGCCCCATGCGTCCCGCGGAGGGCGCACAGCGCGGCAGCGTCATGGATATGCCCGTCTACCCCGGCGATCCGCAGACCCCCGGCGTCGGCGCAAAGCCGGGCGTCAAGCTCATCCCTCTCGACCAGGTCCAGACCATCACCAGGATTCCCGTGCTCCCCATCTCCTGGGCCGACGCGCAGCCGTTCCTCAAGTCGCTCGAAGGACAAACTGTCCCCGAAACTTGGCGCGGCGATCTCCCGTTCACCTATCGAACCGGCCCCAGCAAAGCTCAGGCCCATCTTGCCGTCGCCTTCAACTGGGATCGCAAGCCTCTCTACGATGTCGTCGCCACTATCCCCGGCGCAACCTTCCCCGATGAGTGGGTCATTCGCGGCAATCATCACGACGCCTGGGTCAACGGCGCCGAAGATCCTCTCAGCGGATCCAGCCCTGAACTCGAAGAAGCACGCGCACTCGGTGAACTCCTCAAGCAGGGATGGAAGCCTGCCCGCACCATCATCTATTGCTTCTGGGACGGCGAAGAGCCCGCACTTCTGGGATCAACCGAGTGGGCCGAATTCCACGCCGACGAATTAAAGCAGCACGCCGTCGCCTACTTCAACTCCGATGGCAACGGCCGCGGCTTCTTCCACGCCGGCGGTTCCCACTCGCTTGAATACTTCATTAATAGTGTTGCGAAAGATATCGACGACCCCGAAACCAGGATGTCCGTCTGGAAGCGCGCCCGTCTCGCCGCCCGCCTGCGCGGCACACCCGAGTCCCGCACCGAAGCCAAGTCACGCGCCGACAGCCGCATCAGCGCGCTCGGCTCAGGCTCCGACTACACCGTGTTCATCGACCACCTCGGCGTTCCCAGCGTTAATCTCGCCTTTGGAGGCGAAGACGAAGGCGGCGGCCAGTACCATTCCGTCTACGATGACTTCTACTACTACACCCACTTCCAGGACACCGAATTCGTCTACGAAAAGGCGCTCGCGCAAACCGCCGGCTCCATGATCATGCGCATGGCCGACGCCGACGTCCTGCCGTACCAGTTCGCCGATCAGGCCGACACCATCCACACCTACGTCACCGAGGTTAAAAAACTCGCAGACACCATGCGCACCCAAATCAAGGACCGCAACGCCGACCTCGCCGACGGCGTCTACAAGGCTGCCGCCGATCCTAAGAAAACAAGCGTGCCACCCCCGGTTGATGTCGTGCCACCCTACTTCAACTTCGCGCCGCTCGACCAGGCCTCCGATGACCTCACCGCAGCAGCCGCTGACTACGAGAAAGCCTTCACCGCCCATGCCGACAGCGCCAATCCCAAGGTGAATGCGCTCCTGCTCGAAACGGAGCACACCCTTACTGACCCCGCCGGTCTCCCCAATCGCCCGTGGTTCGAAAACATGATCTACGCTCCCGGCTTCTTTACCGGCTACGGCGTTAAAACGCTGCCCGCCGTTCGCGAGGCCATCGAGCAAAAGCAATGGTCCGCCGTCGATCCCCAGATCGCCAGAACCGCCGCCGCCATCGAACGCGAGACGGGCAAACTAAACGCAGCCACCAAAATCCTCAACGGCGAATAGCCAGAACTCGGCACCTCGGAGAGCCTTCACGGAAGCGTGGAGGCTCCGCCATCTCTCGCATTGCGAAAGGGTTGGCCGCGAAAGCCCCCGCGAGTTCCCACTACTCGCGCGAAATGCAACTCTGACGTAAACCTCGTTCCATTTGACCCTCCAAACGACATCAGGTGTATAGAACGAGACAGACAGAGGCGTCCGGTTGTGGGAAGGTTGAACGGAAAGGTGTGTGCAGTCATGGGAAGCCGAACTCGATTGGTGTATCGATAACGCCCCTGGACTTGCCGAAATTCTTCAAAGCGGTAGGCCTTTTGGGCTGGTAACCGCGTCGATCCCCCACCACACCATCGCAGGGATCCTGAACATAGCCCTTGTCATCGTGGTCTATGTCCGCCGCTGAAAACATTGCCTGGCAGTCACCCTCGCACTTTCGCGTCGGCAGACCAGGAACAGATGTGCACCCGTGCCTTGATAGGCGCGGTTCTAACACGCAACAAAACAGCAACACGGCAGGCAACTGCCCAAGGAAAATCAGTGAATATCGCATTGTCGCTCGCTTTAACCGGGGTAATCAGCGTAGCCGGGCTTGCTCAGGCTAATTCTCAAACCCCGGCGTCCGATCGTCATCAAGACAGTTCTCCCGCATTCCGCGTCCGGATGATCAGCCGCACGGTTGAGGCAGTCAATTATGAGCACCGCGGCAGAAGCACAAAGCTCGATTTCGCCGGCACTGACCTGATGTCCTCCGCGGGCGGCGAAGCCAGGGTGGATAGCAAACGCGGATCCATCGCGATTGAAGCGGAATTCAATAATCTCGACCGGCCGACCAGTTTCGGCAGCGAGTATTTGACCTACGTCCTGTGGGCAATCTCGCCTGAGGGCCGCTCCGTTAATCTTGGCGAAGTCCTGGTTGGCGGCAACAGCCGCAGCAAACTGAACGTGACTACGAACCTTCAGGCATTCGCCCTCATCGTCACCGCGGAGCCATATTACGCAGTGCAGCAGCCCAGCAATGTGGTGGTGCTCGAAAATGTGGTTCGCGCCGACACGCGCGGAACGGCAGAAGAAGTTCACGCAAAGTATGAACTGATGGAACGCGGCGGCTATCTGCCCACCGGATACAAGTTCGATCCGATAGTCTTGAATGCCCGCCTGCCGCTCGAGTTCTACGAAGCGCGCAACGCGATGCGCATCGCCAAATCTGAGGGCGCCGAGCAGTACGCCGACGAAAGCTACGGCCATGCCGCCAAGCTGATGGATAACGCCGATCAATACGCGATCGACAAGCATCATAAGGACAAGCAGCTGATTGCGATCTCCCGCGAGGCGGTCCAAACCGCCGAAGATGCACGCGCCATCGCTGTCAAGAAGATGGACGAGGCTCGCAATCACGAGGAGCGCCAGAACTCCGCGGACGCACTGGCCAATTCGCAAGCGCAAACCGACAATGCAACACGCCGCTCTGAACGCGCCCAGGCTGACGCAGCCAATGCACAATCCGACGCCGCTCGCGCGCAGTCCGAATCCGCTCAGACCAAAATCGACATGGCCGCAAGCCAGCAGGCATCTGCCAATGCCGTGGCTAACGCGCAGGCCGATGCCACGCTCGCCAACAACAACGCGCAACAATCCGAGGCTGACAAGGATCGTTTGCGTGCACAGAGAGACAGCGAGCGCCAGACCTCGGCGGATGCGCTGGCTCAGACTCAGGCGCAAGTTGACGACGCCAATCGCCTGCGAGACAAGGCTCAGGCCGGCCAGGTGAATGCGCAGATCGAAGCGAACCATGCTCAATCTGACTCGGCCCAAGCGAGGAGCGACATGGCGGCAAGCCAGGCAACTTCAGCACATGCACTGTCAGAAGCGCAAGAGGATGCGGCCAAGGCCAATCGCCACGCGGAGCAGGCCGACAGCGACAAGGCTGAAATGCGTGCCCGCCTTTCAACGCAGCTCAATCTCATTCTCCAGACGCGCGATAGCGCTCGCGGCCTGATCGTCAACATGTCCGACGTCTTATTCGATACGGGCCAGTACTCGCTAAAGCCCGGCGCCCGCGAGAAACTCGCCAAAGTTGCCGGCATCCTGCTCGCCTACCCTGGCATCAACGTCCAGGTTGGCGGCTACACCGACAACGTTGGCAATGACGACATGAATCAGGCGCTGTCAGAACACCGCGCCGGCTCAGTGCGAGATTACCTCGTTCAGTCCGGCGTCAATTCCAATGCAGTCACCGCTCAGGGCTTCGGCAATACCCAGCCAGTCGCCACGAACGATAACTCAACAGGCCGCCAGCAGAATCGCAGAGTGGAACTGGTAGTCTCCGGCGACATCATCGGAACGTCCGTCAATGCGACAACAGGCAGCCTCCGCTAGATCCACATAATTCTAAGCCGGATGCGCGGACTCATCGATTGAGTCCGCGCATCTGTTTTGGCCACGCGCGTGGGCCGTCGAGTCACCCATTCGTGATGCGCTGACCTGCTGACTCGCTGATGCGCGAAGCGCATGCTGACCTGCTACTTTTGCATCACCGCAAACGGCCATTGAGCCAGCCTCTTTGCGCGCCAAAGATAGAGAAGTGTCCCGCTCACGGCAATGGCCCCGGCCGTCGCCAACCCAGCTACGGCTTTGCTTCGGTTCATCAGGATGAACAGGAACCCTGCCATCGCCAGCAATGGTGGCAACGGATACAAGGGAATCTTGAATGGCCGCTCCAGCTCCGGCCGCTTCGCCCGCAGCAGCATCACGCCCACGTGCTGCAAGAAGAACTGCAGCAGGATGCGCGTCACCACCAGCATCGTGATCACGTCCTGTAGCGAAAAAAAACAGAACACCGTGGCCACCAGCCCCAGCGCCACCAGCGACCGGTGCGGAATCCCATGCTTCGGATGCACTGCCGCCAGAAACCGAAAGTAGTTCCCGTTCTGCGCTGCCGCATAAGGCACCCGCGAATAGCCCAGCAACAACGAGAAGACCGAAGCAAATGCCGTCCACATCACCAGCGCCGCTATGGTGTAGCCAGCCCATTGTCCGAACGCGGATCGCGCAATTTCAGCTACCAGCTGCACGCGCACAATCGCGGTCTCTTTCACATGCATTGCAGCGTCGCGCATCGACGGTAGCGCGGAGAGATTCATCACCACATAGAGCGTCGTCACAAACAGAACCGACAGCAGAATCGCCCGCGGAATCGTCTTCTCCGGCTCCCGTACCTCGCTCCCCAAAAACGTGATGTTGTAGTAGCCCCAGTAGTCGTATGTCGCAATCAGCGTTGCCTGCGCCACCCCGCCAATCGCCACCGCCGCCGACTGTGCCGGAGATGCAGGCATGTGCCATCCGCCCATCGCAGCAGCGTGAGCAAATCCCGAGCCGATTACCCCGGCCATCGCGGCCATCACGCCTGCAAACAATACCCACGCCAACCGCGTCACCGAACTCAGATTTCGATACAGCAGGGCCGTCACTAACAAACAAGCTCCCGCCGCCGCAAAACTCGCGTAGTGCAGGCCGGGCAGCGCCGCAACCGGAGCTGACTCAAGTCCCGGCCAGAACCACGCCAGAAAACTCGATAAACCGATACAACCTGACGCAATTGAGAGAGGTGCAGAAAAGCTGAGCTGCCACACATACAGAAAACTCAGCCAGTTTCCCGCGCCCTTCGGGCCGTAAATCTCCTGGAGAAAAGCATAGGACCCGCCAGCGCGCGGAAACGCAGCGCCCAGTTCCGCCCACACCAACCCATCCATCACTGCAATCGCCGCACCCAGCAGCCAGGCCCACACGCTCAGTCTGTAGCCCGCCGCGGCAATCACCAGCGGAAGCGTGATGAAAGGCCCGACGCCGATCATCTCCAGCATGTTGAACAGCACCGCCGACCGCAGCCCGATCCGTCGCTCAAGCGTCGCTGATGGGTTCGAGGGGTTAATCAATCCGCCTGCGCCTCGCCGCGCGGCCTGCGGAACGTTCCGCCCGTCGTTGATTCTCGAACGGAGCGTGGGGCTCGATCCCCACGAATCGCGGCCATCGAATCAGTGGGCTTTAGCCCCGGATTCTTCATCGCTCCACCGACTTCTTCCGCCCGCTCTTCAATCGCTTCGAGATTCCCGCCGAATAACACGGCAGCTTTAACCCTGATCGATTTGCAAGCTTCATCTATTAGGCTCTGTGCGCGACTTCTATCCGGATTTCCGCTCACCGGATTGTACACTGACGAGAACCATGTTCTTTTCCCAGGGAACTCATCGCACAGCCGCCAACGCTGCACTCGCAGCCCTGATCGCAGCAGTCTTCTTAGCACTCGCCCAGGCGCCGCAAATGCCTGCGCAGGCCCCAGCCGCGCAGTTGCCGCCATCGGAGCCGGACCTCGTTGCGCTCCCTCTCCCCGAAGACAGGGGCGAAGCGAAGCTTGAGCAGACTCTAAAGCAGCTCAATACCACTGCGAGCATCATGATGATCGTCGCCCATCCCGACGACGAAGATGGCGCTCTGCTCTGCTACCTCTCCCGCGGTCTCGGCGTCCGCGCGACGCTCTTCACGCTGACGCGCGGCGAGGGTGGCCAGAATGCCATGTCCGGCGAACTCTACGACGCGCTCGGCATCCTCCGCACCAACGAGCTCCTCAAAGCCGACCAATACTACGGGGCCAAACAACTCTGGGGCACTGAGGTCGACTTCGGCTTCTCCAAGACGCAGGAAGAATCCTTCCAGAAGTGGACCCACGAACGCGTCCTCTATGACGCGGTGCTCGCTGTCCGCAGCGAGCGACCCCAGGTTATCGTCTCCACTTTTATCGGAGGCATCACCGACGGCCATGGCCAGCACCAGGTCTCCGGCGAGATCGCGCAGGAAGTATTCAAAGCTGCCTCCGATCCCGCTATCTTCCCCGAACAGCTTAAGCCCGTCGCTGAAGGCGGCCTCGGCCTCCAGCCCTGGCAGCCGCTCGCCGTCTACTCCATGACGCCTTTCGCCCCCGTCACCGACAAAGGCATGTTCGACTACGCAACCGGCAAGTGGGCGCCTGCCGAATTCAAGAACTACGTCACCGGCGAGGTCACCACCACCACCCCATCGACGGACGTAAAACTTTCCGTCGGCACTTTGGACTCAACGCTCGGCCGCAGCTATGCACAGATCGCGCGCGAAGGCTGGGGCGAACAGAAATCCCAGAACGGCGGCGCCAACCCATCCCTCAGCGGCCCCGCAACCGCCAGCTATCATCTCTGGGCGGTTGCGCCTGTCGCACAAGCAACCTCCTCGGCACACAGAGAAAACGCCAGCCTCTATCAGAACGGTCGCGTGAACATCGATACTTCTATTGCGGGCCTCGCCCATCTCGCGAAAGCACCAGCGCCCCAGTGGCTCTCGGACGGACTAAATCAAATTGGCGCGGCTCTACAGCAGCTTGAGTCGAAGTGTCCCTGCAACTCAGGCTTGCCAGTGGCTAAAGCTCTCGTGCCGGTCTACCGACAGACCCTCGATCTTCGAGAGAAGATTTCCGCCGGCAATCTCGACCCTCAATCCAAAGCCAGCATCCTCTTCGAACTCGACGCTAAGGTCAACCAGTTCCAGTCCGCGCTCGCCAACATCCTTGGCCTCGACCTCGTAGCCTTCCGCACCAACGAAGCCCACGCGCAATCCGCCGGCTTCCGCGGCGCTGCCGCCGACGAATCTCCCACCAGCGTCTCCCCCGGCGAAGAGTTTCGCGTGCACGTCCACGCCGCACAGGCCACCAACGCCACGCGCCTCGAAAAGGTCTGGCTCCAAAGCCGCACCGGTGAAGAATGGAAGAGCACGATCAGCGGCGCAAGCGATCCAGCCGCACCCGTCACCGATCCTGTCTTCACTGTCCACGCTGCTGACAACGCCGCCCCCACTGCGCCATTCTTTACCCGGCCCAACATCGAGCAGCCTTACTACGACATTGCGAATCCGCAGTGGCGCGAACGCTCCTTCGCTCCCTACCCGCTCGACGCCTGGGCTCAGTTCAGCTTTGACGGTCTCCCCATTCGCATCGGTGAAGTCGTGCAGACACTCCAGCGCGTGACCGGTCCCGGGGGCTTCTACGAACCCCTCGTCGTCACTCCCGCCATCGGCATCAGCGTCGATCCACAGGCCCGCATCCTGCCGCTCGATGGCAGTGGGCTTCCGGTTCGGGTAACTGTCCACACCCAATCCGCGGCTGACGGAACTGTCTCCCTCAAACTTCCTGAAGGCTGGCGCTCCGACCCTGCTCAGGCCGAGTTTCATCGCAAAACCGCCGGCGACACCGACCCTATCCTCTTCTCCGTCACGCCTGCTGCCACGAAAACCGGCGCATACTCCATCAAGGCCGTCGCTCAGTCTGCTGGTCGCTCCTATGATTCTGGATGGCACAGCGTCGGCTACGCAGGCTTGCGTCCCTACAACCAATACGCTCCAGCCGAACTCCAGACGCGCAAGATCGACGTCAAGCTAGCTCCCGGCCTTCGCATCGGGTACGTCATGGGCCCCGGCGACCTCGTTCCCGAGGCATTGGAAGGCATGGGTATCATGCCCCGGCTTCTTTCGTCAGCGGACCTTGTTTCCGGCGACCTGGGAACGTACAACGTCATCGTTGTCGGAATCCGTGCGTACGCCGTCCGTCCCGAGTTGGCCAAAGTCCAACCCCGCCTTGAAGACTGGGTCCGCAACGGAGGCACTCTGATCGTCCAGTATCAGAGCAGCACATTCCCCGCGCCGTTGCCGCTCTCCATGGGTGGCCGTCTTCCCGAGCGCGTCGTCGATGAGCAGTCTCCGGTCAAGCTACTCGATCCTTCCAACTCGCTGCTGAACTTCCCCAACAAGATCACCCCCGCCGATTTCGACGGCTGGGTCGAGGAGCGCGGTCACTCTTTCCTCGATTCCTGGGACCCGGGGTACACAGTGCTCACCGAAACCGCCGATCCGGGACAGGACCCCCAGCGTGGCGGATTGATTGTCACCCATCCCGGCAAGGGAACCTACGTCTACGTCGCGTATGCTCTCTATCGCCAGTTACCCGAATTAGTGCCCGGCGCATATCGCATCCTTGCCAACCTTGTAAGTGCCGGCCGAGATGCACACACGCCCCACTAATACGCGGGAAACCCAGATCCTCCGAAAGACGACAATCTCGCACATGCGCAGAGGCGCGCCCTAACTTCTTCGTTTACTCCATCTGATTATGAATAGTCGATAAATTTACCGCGCTTTAACATCGCCGGAAGTCCCGCCCATAACTTGTTAAAAGTATGTGAATTAGTCAAATATTCATCAAAATCTGCGACTGTGAAATGCAGACGCAACGAAGAAAAAGGCACGTCTGAGCACTCGCTCTTTTTTCGCTTTTCTCCGCTTGCGCGCAATTGAGTTTGATCTCCATACGGTTTCATCTTCAGTACCCATGGGGTTCTATCAACGAGCGTCCGGGATACACAGGCGTTCGCACGAAACAACCTGATCTGAGAGGAAAAAGACGCCCAATGAAATTTGAAATGAAAATGGTTGCCGCGGCGATTTTGGCAGCTGGTCTCGTTGGCACCAATGCATACGCCGGCGATCCCCCTGCGCCCCCCGCAAAAAAACACGCCGCCAAAAAACCACCCAAACCGACCGTCGAAGAACAGATCAACGCGCTTCGCCAGGAATTCCAGGGCCAGATTGATGGCTTGAAGTCCGATCTTGCGACCAAGGATCAGCAGCTGAAACAGGCGCAGCAGGCTGCTGCGGATGCCCAGGCCGCAGCACAGAAGGCTGAAGCCGATGCAACCGCCCAGCAACAGGCGACCTCTGACAATGCCGCCGCCGTCACCACGTTGCAGTCAACCGTAACGGATCTCAAGGCCAACTCGGTCTCTCTGGCCACTACAGTTTCCGATGAGACTGCCAATATCAAGAAGGCCATCAGCAATCCTTCTTCGCTTCACTACAAGGGAATCGGCTTGACTCCAGGCGGCTACGTGGCGGGTGAAACTGTATACCGCACCAAGGCCACCGGCGGCGACATACCGACCGCCTTCAATGCAATTCCCTACGAGCACGCGGACGCCTACACGCTCGGCGAGTTTTATGGCAGCGCCCGTCAGTCACGCGTAACCCTCATGGCGGAAGGCAAGACAAACTGGGGCACACTGCGCGGTTACTATGAAGCTGACTGGTTGGGCACCGGCATCACCTCAAACAACAACCAATCAAACAGTTATGTGCTCCGCCAGCGCGTCATCTGGGGCCAGGCCGAAACCAATAATCACTGGGCCTTCACCGGCGGCCAACTCTGGTCACTAGCGACGGAAGACAAGAAGGGCATTTCCAACTTGTCCGGCGACATCATGACGCCCCAGACTATAGACCCGAACTACGTTGCGGGCTTCGTTTGGACCCGTCAATACGGGTTCCGGATCACCAAGACTGGCAAATACGCCTCCTTTGGCGTCGCCGCTGAAAATCCGCAAATCCTCTACACCGCGACACTCGCCGGCAACACCCCCTATGCCATCCTCGGCAGCGCAGGCAATAACGGTGGCAACTACAACGCCGCCATTAGCGCAAGCGCGACCACAACGTACGTGCAGAACTATACCGGCGAGGCTGGAAACACGAGCTACCTCCCCGTCTACAACACGGTTGTCGCCAACACCAACATTGCCAACCTCTCGTTCAACCAGGCGCCTGACGTCATTGCCAAGCTTGCTTTCGATCCTGGTTGGGGTCACTACGAGATCATCGGCATCGGGCGCTTCGCGCACGAGACCATCTACCCCGGTGTCACCACCGACATCCTCAAATATGGCGGACAGAAGGACATCGAAACCGGTGCCGCGGTTGCGCCAAGCGCGAGCACTGCCGGAGCGTATTCAAACAGCATTGGGCTCGGTGGCATTGGCGGCAGCTTGCGCGTGCCGATCGCGAAAGTCATCTCCTTCGGCGCAAAGGGCCTATACGGACCCGGTATGGGCCGCTACGGCGACTCCACACTGGCCGACGTAACCGTCAATAGCTGGGGCGGGCTCTCCCCAATCCATAACCTTTCCGGTTTGTTCACGCTCGAGGCGCAAGTGACGCCTCGGATGCTCATCTGGCTCAACTATGGCGGTGACTACGCCAGCCGGGATGACTGGGCAAATCCAACCGCCACCACGCTGGGCTCACCGACCGCAACGTTCTGCCCGACCGGCTTCACCTCCGGATCACAATGCACCGCAAAGCCCACGGCCGCCCAACTCGCAGCCGGCGGCACATGGGGCGGTCATGGGGCGCACCCTCCGCGTCTGCTTTGGGCTACGGTTCGCGTCTGCTCAGCAACTCAGCCTGCAACACCAACGCGACTCCCGGTTTCAATGGCAGCTCTACCGGCTATTACCCCGGCGGATCCTGCGGCGCGCAAAACCGCGATGTACAGGAAGTCACGGGTGGCTACTGGTATGACATCTACAAGGGCGATCGCGGTCGCCTTCGCCAGAGCATCCAGTACGGCTACGCTGTGCGCGAAGGTTGGTCCGGTGCGTCGGGCATCGGAGCCAAGGGCATCGACAACATGATCTGGACCTCGTTCCGCTACTACCTCCCGTAACCTGCGGCTTCTCCGCAAAACAAAAGGGGCAGTCCCACTTGGGCTGCCCCTGATTTTTTGGGCAATCAGCTCTGCTCCAGCTTTGCTATTCGGTTCTCGGCTCTCCAGTCGAAAGAAACGCAACCCCGTCGATCCGCTCGCCAGAAGCCAGCACGTCGCGAAGCCTCTCCGCATTCGGTCCGCTCTTTTGCGCAGCCTCTTCAATCAACATCAGCGCATCCGCAGGCTTCGTCGCCGCTGGCATCCTGAATATCCACGGAACATTGGTCGAAGTCAGTTTGCGATCGTCGCTCAGCGCTACCACCGGCACAAATGCTTTCAGCGCCAGTTGCTCCGACAGATGAGCCGCATCGCGGTCCAGCGCCAGGATTACCAGAGCATGTTCGTCCATCAGCGCCTTGACGAGCTGCGTCGAAGCTGCACCCCAACTCTGATCGCTCGCAACAGGCAGCAACGTCCACTGCTCGCCCTGTCTCAGCGTCGCGATGAAGCAGCGCCTGCATCTCCGCAGATTGCGCCACCAGGTCCGCGTGAGGTCCGAAGAGCACTATCTTCCTCGCGCCATCCGGAAGATTCTGCAAATGCGGCCCAGCATACGTCACGCCATCTTCACCAACGCGCGCGTAAGGTGCGTTCGATTGCCCCGGCGAACTCACACCCTCCATCCGCGCAAGCGGAGTTGGCCGCACCGCAGGTGCCATCGTTGCCATCTTGTACGAAATTGCCCCACCATGAACCGTACCCAGATACATATGCGCCACGTTCTTCTGGTTTGGATCGAATATCATGTGCCCGGTGACGCCGTCGTACTCCGCGATATTGGCGAGCGCATCATGAATGCGCGCGCGATTCAGTCCCGCCTTGCAGATGGAGTCCAGCAATGCGTTCATCGCGTCGTATGCGAGCGAAGCAAACTGTTCCGGCTTCTCATGAAACCGCGCATCGTAACGAGCATTAAAATCCAGCCACTTCGGGTCGTTGCGGGTCGGATCGTATGGGAATACCGCCTCGAATCCCTCCGCCGCGGCGCCCGCCTCGGCCAACATTTCCGGCCCGATTGTGCGGTAAGAACCAAATACGCGCTGCTTCATTCCCAGCGCCTTCATCTGCTTCAGAATGTTAGCCGCGGGAATTTCATCCGCCCACAACACGATGGCATCCGCCCGCGACGACTGGATGATCTTCAACTCCCGGGTAAAGTCGGTATCGCCGGGCATAAACTTCTGTTCGATCACCACTGGATGGCCGAGGCGCCGCGAGGCATCGCGGAATTTCAAGACGCCGAACCGTCCGTAGCGGCTGTTCACGCGCAACAGCGCAATGCGTTTCAGTCCCAACTCCGTATAGATATGCCGCGCCAGCGTCAGCCCCTGCACGCGATCATCCTGCAAATCCGTGAAGTACCACGGAATGTAAGTCTCTGGAATCGTCGGGTCGCTCGATGCTGAATTGACAATCGGAATTTCAGCTTTCAGAGCAACACGTAACGCAATGTGCGTAGACTCCGAACTGATTGATCCGAAGATCGCCCAGTCCTGGTCGTCATACACCATCTTTACGGTCTCGTCTGAAGGTGAACCCCATATGCTGGAGTCGGTCGGGCGGTCATCGCCATACACGCCCTTGGCCTGCCAATTGTCGTAGTCATTGTGAAGCATCAGCTTGAAAGGAATGCCGCCGTACCCTCCGCGCGCATTCGCCTGCTCCACCGCGAGTTGTGCGCCGTGGAGCATACGCAGTCCGAAGGTCAGTTCCGGACTATGCTCGATTGGTCCGAAGAAACCGATGCGAACTTCGGTTAGATTCTTCGGCTCCGGGATGTCGCGACCCGCACCCGTATAGATGTTCGGATGGACGTAGTTCAAATCGTAAGGTGCAGCGAACTTCGCATAAGGGCTAAGGTCGTCCGGTTCCCCGGCATAGGGAGCCACGAGCCGATCCTTCGGCGGGCCCGGAGGGCGCTTTCCGCATTCACATACGCTGCCCTTCGCAGGATCCTGCGCAATCAAACCCAATGTCGTGCCGGCGGCCATTACACAGGCCACCATCACCAACCATGCCTTACCCATCCCACTGCTCCTTACTTTGCCGACTTCTCCGTGCGGAACATCGCGATTGCTTCAATCTCAATCAGAAGTTCCGGGCGGCAAAGGTGAGCCTGAATGCCAGTTGAAGCAGGCAACGGATCCAGCCCCTGGGCCTTGAAAAACGCGGTGCGCTCCTCGTTGAATGCGTCATAGTCGCGATCAATGTCGCGCAGATAGCACGACGTGCGCACGATGTCGTGCCATGTGCAGCCTTCGCTTTCGAGCAGGCCGGTAATGTTGTCCAGTGTCCGCTTCATCTGCGCGCGAAAATCGCCGATGTGTACGCTGACGCCGTTCTCATCGATCGATGCCGTCCCTGAAATCAGCAGGATCGTAAGTCCGTTCAAATCGATGCGCATGCCCCGTGAGAACGAACTCGGCTTGGCATAGGCATAGGCTTCGTTGAGCACGCCATGGTTCGTCATGGCGCGTTTTTCGATCGGTGCGTGTGCGATGGTCTCTAGAATCTCTGATAAAGCGATCATGATGTATGGCTCCTTATGGCTGATGAATCCCGTGACTTAAACCCTTGGCAGTGGCGACCCATATGTCATCGCCCTGAAAATCGATCCCCAGAATGTAGTTGTGTGCCGGAGCTGTACTCACGGCGACTGGCGAAACATTGCCCTTTGCATCCCGAACCGTCATTTCCGGCTTCCCGGTTGCGAGTGACGGACGATAGACGGCCCAGTTGGTTCCGTCGTAGTAGGCGAGTCCCTTATCCGTCCCGAACCACGCACGTTTGCCATCCACGCCCTTGATGACATTGGTAAAGTTCGAGGGAAGTCCGCTGTCTTTGGTCAGAAAGTTGTGCCAGTAGCGGCCGTCGTATCGGCTATCGCCGAAGTACGTAGCCACCCACAGAATCTTGTCCACATAACTCACCGACGTCGTAATCTCGTGGATCAGTCCCTGATCCTTGAACAGCACGATTTCGTTTTCGCCGTCTGGGTCCTCGTACTTGTCCCAGATCTTCTTCTGCTGGTCGTACTCCAGCACACCGCTGCCCCACACCGCGTAATAAACCTTGGTCGGCGTCGCAGTCACACCGTACACCCAGATCTCGATCATCGGCGTGTTGCGTTCGTTGAATAGCGACCACTCGCCGGTGTGCAGATCGAGTTTGCAGGCGCCCGCGGCCGTCGCTACCCACACGTTCTCGCCTTCAACCGAAACTCCGTAAACGACGTCGTTGCTCAGCCCCGAATTCAACTGTGTGAAGGTGTCAATCCGTCCTCCGGAGATGCGGCTCAATCCTCCCATGGTTCCCGCCCACACGTCTCCGGTGCGCTTGTCCAGCGCCAGCGAAAGTACTGCGCGGTGCGCCAGCCCGTCTTTGGTTGTGAACGTCTTCCACGTCCCGTTTTCAAAAAGCCCGAGCCCGTTCTCCGTCCCCGCCCAGATCCGATCTCCATCGACGAGCACGCTGAACACGTGGTCGTCTGGCAACCCGTTCTCCGTGGTGAAGTTCTCAAACCGGAAGTGCGGCATCACAGGGATCGATGATTTCGCAACCGAGATCGCCGCTTTGTGCACTCTCGCTTCTTTCGCCTGCGCCGCAGCACCGGCCGGCACTCCCAGCAGCAAGACAACCATTGCGATTGTCAGAATTGCTTTCATCGCGTCCTCAGGTACTCAATCAGGTCGTTGAGTTCGTCTTTGGTGAGGTCATTGGTGCGCCCGTGCTTGTCCTGCAGATTGAAAACCGTCCATATCTGCTCCAGCGTCGGAGCAGAACCGTCATGCAGATAGGGAGCCGTTATCGCAATGTTGGTCAATTGCGGAGTGTCCAGCAGGCCCGTATTGTCTGTTATTTTTTTCGTCCCCACATCAAACGACCTCTGATTTGTTCCCTTCAGCCCGCTGTGGCAATACACGCACCGGTTTGTCTCCGGGATCGCCTTGCCGAACTTGTCCGTCTCCCGTACAAACAGTGCCCTGCCACGCTCCTGTGCAGCCGTCAGTTCCCCACCTGGCATCCGCCGGCGATTCGGCCGCGGAGGCAAACTCCGCACATAGACCACCAGGTCCGTCAGCGTCAGATCGTCATAGTTCTCCGCGCGCCAGAAATACTTTTCCGTGCGCGGTCCGCACTCCGTCGGCAGGTTAGGATTGCCGCCATTCCACTTGAAGGGCTCTGTATCCTTTACATCCTCGATCGGGCGATTATCTACGATGTCTCGGCCAAACCCGTCCGGCTCCAGGTCCCATTGCAATCCATCGAATGTCGAATCAATGTGGCAGTTCGCGCATCCGATCTGCCCCTGAAACGAAAACTGCGCTGTATAGAACGTCTGCTCGCCATGGCGCGATACCGACATCCGCTTCGGCGCGGTAAGCGTGATCGTCGACGCTATGCGATCCGTCTTCGTATCAATGACGCTGATCGTGTCTTCCAGCCGATTCGCAACCAGCAGCTTCAAACCATCGCGCGTCAACGCCACGCCCCTTGGATCATGCCCCACCGCAATCCGCTCCACTACATAATTCGCGCTTGCCGACAAATCCTGTGCACTTGACCCCGGATGCGTTCGCGCATACCTGATCAATCGCGGAACATCGACGACCGTGACCATCTCCGATCCGCCGCACGTAATAAACATCCGCGACTTGTCCGGCGTAATCGCGATTCCGAATGGCCGCGCTGCGTAAAGTTCCAATTCATCCAGCGGAACCTCCACCGGCTTGCCCACATCCGCGCCAAACAGTGTCAGCGTATCCGCGAATGCCCCGCCATGTTCCAGATGCGCCAGCGGCACCAGGTTCTTCGGATGCAACGTGGCTGTCACGCCCAGGCGTCCATCCGCCGAGAACGCTACATGAAACCCGTGCGCCACATAGGGCAACGCAATGCGATCCACCACCACCGCGCGCGCCGTATCAATCACCGTAATCTCCGATGCCGGCGCCGTCCGATGCGGCGTCGCGTTCGGATACACATGTGTCGCATACAACTTGCTTCCATCCGGAGATGCGGTGATGTAGCTTGCCCCGCGCCCCGCCGCCAGCCGCTTCTCCTCGGCGCCAGTCTGCGCATCCAGCACAGCCACGTCGTTCGAAATGCGATTGGCTACAAACAGGTGCTTGCCTTCGCGATCCTCTACCACGCTCGACGGTTCCGATCCCACAGGCCACGTCGCCGTCACCTCCAGATTCTTCGTGTCGATCACACTGATCGTGTCATCCCACGAATTCGCCACAAACAGCCGATCCCCTTTCGGCGAGAGCGAGAATCCGCGGGGCACCGCGCCGACCTCGATCGTCTTCACCAGTGCATAGCTGTTCGCATCCAGCACGCGTACTTGCGAACTCTCCTGGCAAAGTACGTACAGACGCGCCTCATCGGGAGAAAAAAGCACTTCTATGGGCGACGCATACGCGATCTTCTCGCCGGTTCGGCCGGTGGCGACTGACGCACGCGCAGTCCGCCCGCTCCACGCGCAAACGCCAAGCGTCAGCATGCACACTGCGGCAAGCGCGCTCAGCACCCTTGCCGCGTTGTGCTGGCGCCTTTTCACTTGGGCTCCTCAACGTCAGGACACGGTCAATATCCTGCTTCTCCACCGTCTGCTCGCGGCCGCTTGGCCACTTCACAACAATCTTGTCGATCGCCTTCGCTTCACCCAGCCCGAAGTGCATCCGCCCATCATCCTGCGACAGATATCCGGAACTCGCGACACGCTCCGCAGTCCAGCGCCGGTCGCCTGCATACACCTCAACCCGCGCGCCAATGCCATCGCGATTGCTCTTCGTTCCGACGAGCTTGATCGCGACCCAATGCCCCGTATTCGTCGAGACATTGTGAACCAGCGTTCCCTTCGCGCCGAGATTCACGAGGAACGCATCCACCTTGCCGTCGTTGTCGTAATCCGCGAAGCACGCCCCACGCGCCACCGTGCGCTCGCTCAGCACCGAGCCCGCGCTCTCCGAAACATCCGCAAACCGCTCGCCCCCCAACCCGCGAAACAACGTGTGCTCCTGCGGAATCAGGTGAATCAGTCCGCCATGAAAGATCAGGATGTCGGGGTAACCATCATTGTCGAAGTCGTAAACGCCCGTTCCCCAGCTCACATACTGCGCATTCGTCTGCGACACGCCATTCGACGCACCAATATCTTCAAATCCCTGTTTGCCGTTGTTCCGCAACAGCCGGTTATAGTGCCCATCCGTCACCCACAAATCCAGAATGCCGCGCCCGTCGAGATCGGCAAACACCGGCCCCATCGAAGAGGTCGATTCGCCATTCTGCCCAAACGCCGTTCCCATGTCGTTCGCAACTTCTTCAAATGTCCCGTCATGCTTGTTGTGAAAGAGAAAATTCTCGGTGCGATCATTTGCAACGTAGATGTCGTCCCATCCATCGTTGTCAAAGTCAGCCGCCGTCACGCCCATCGTCCGGCCTACAAACGCCGCGATGCCCGACTTCTCCGAAACATCGGTAAACGTCCCGTCGCAGTTGTTATGGAACAGCTTGTTGGTTTCGCCTTCATAATCCAGCGGTCCCGGATAGTTGTCCGCCGCATAGAACGCGCGATACTTCGGGTCGAACTTCACATACCGACCGACAAACAAATCGACGCATCCGTCCTTGTCGTAGTCCAGCCACGTCGAACTGATCGCCCACCCGTCCACCTTGATGCCGGCCTTTGCCGTCACATCTGTGAAGTGTCCGTTGCCATCGTTGTGATAAAGAATCGTCTTTCCATACCCAGTCACCAGCAGGTCGACAAACCCATCATTGTCGTAGTCAGCCGCCGTCACCGCCACCGCATACATGTCAGGATCGAGCCCAGCCTGCTCCGTCACATCCGTAAAGTGCCCGTCTCCGTCGTTGCGATAAAGATGATTGTGCGGCGGCGGTGCAGGCTTATCCTTCAGGGGATACGGGTGCATCGCGTCATCCAGCGGCCTGCCATTCACCACATACAACGACGGCCGGCCGGAATTGTTGTAGTCGATCCACACGCATCCCGCGCCCGTCCCCTCCAGCAGCGAACCCAGCTTGGCCGAACCAAAGCTGTGGGTGAAGTTGATTCCCGCTTTCGCACTTGCATCCTCAAACCGAATCGTCGGCTTCTCACCAGCACCCGATCGCGCAACAGCCGCCGGGAGAAGTTGAAGGCCCGCCATTTGTCTGCGCCACCGCAAGGGAAGCCGTGCCCAACAAAAGAAGAAAAGCGCGGTATGACACTCAGTTGCCTCCCTGCTGCAACGGCTTGCCTGATCCTGTCAGATCCACCGGCGTCGTGGTGCGCAATAGAACTGCAGGCACGCGATTTTCAGCGGCGCGCTCGGGCCCTGCATGGCATCCCACACAAATCCGCTGCTCCCCGCGCCGGATCCAGAACCAGCCATGCTCCTGCCGCAAAACAGCGCCCTTGGCATCCAGCAAAACAAACCGAATCGCCCGATCCGCCGGCGCCTTCACAAAAAACGATCCATCCTCCTCCACCGGAGCGGCGCCCATCGCCACCGCAAGCCCATCCGCATCCTGCGTTTCCAGTCGCACCGTTGCAGGCACGCCCTTCAGCGCACCATCGCGCGAAATGCCGCGCATCCAACGCCAGCAAATTCGCATAGTCCCAGTCATGCAGCCCCGAAGGATGACGCCGGGGCCGCACATGCGCAGCCACTACCACCGGCTCAACAAGATCCTCGCCGCTCTTCGCCAGAACCGTCCGCATGGCCGCAGCACCCGGCTTCCAAAGCTTCAGTCCATAGTTCGCACTTGCCGAATCGCGCGCACTTACAAGCCACTCGCCACTCTCCGTCTCCGCAATCGCGCCCGCGTACTCGCTGCGCGGCGCAACAACCCGCTGCTCATGTGCCAACGGTGAAGTGAACCGCGCCAGGGACGCTCCATGCGTAAACACCACGTCTCCCGATTTCAGTTGTTTTCCACCCCACCGCGCGCTGGCAGCATTTGCAGGATGATCGCAGCGATACGACTCCACCCCCGACCCATCCGAATAAACCAGAAACATTTCCGGCGTCGCACCCTCACCCAGCGGGAATCCCGCTTCGAACAGAATCCGCCCATCCGCCAAAACATCCGACGGAACCGCGCTCGCACCCATGTAAGTCAACGGAAGCACAGCTTTCGTTCCCGCCGGCTCAATCTCGCTCAAGCGCCTTCGACTCTACAAGCCGCGCCGATTGCAGTTGAAACCCCTGCGACGTGCGAAGCGCGTAAACAAACCGCCATCCCGGCAAATACAGCGGGCGAATCGCATCCATCGATCCACTGGTCACCTGCCGCACCTTGCGGTCGGCCAGCGTCATTTCCCATATCTGCCACGGATCTCCCGCCGCCTTTTTCGCGGCAAAAAGCAGAGCAGCACCATCGAACGACACGTTCGCATCCGCGCTCACCGCAAACTCCGGTACAAGTGGCTTAGCGTGGCCATCGTGAATCAGCAATAACTGCGCACCCTTCTGGAAAACGCTCCCCACCACGCAGCGCGGCCAGCGGCTCATACACCGGTGCGGCCGTCACGATCACATCCGACACCATGGATTGTGAGATAGAAGGCGCGAACCCACAGCGTCGCCAGATCAGCAACATGCCGCAGATCGCAGATCCCGAACACTCTGAAACCTGCTGTCATCCAACCGTCTCCAGAGTCCGGGCAGACATCGCCGCTCCACGCAACGCAACATAAGGCTCGAGCGACGACATCATCTCGTCGAAGTCCGCGAAGTTCAGCGACTGCTCGCCATCGCTCCACGCCTTCTCCGGCGTAGGGTGCACTTCGACAATCAGCCCATCCGCTCCCGCCGCAACGCCGATCCGCGCCAGCGCCGGAACGAGTTCGCGATCTCCGCAGGCATGGCTCGGGTCTGCAATCACCGGCAGATGCGAAATCTGCTTCAGCAGCGCAATCGCCGCCACATCGAATGTGTTGCGCAGAGTCGCATCAAACGTGCGAATTCCCCGCTCGCACAAAATCACATTGGGATTCCCATTAGCGAGCACCACCTGCGCTGACTTCAACAGGTCGCCAATCGTGGCCATCATCCCGCGCTTCAGCAGAATCGGCCGGCCAGATCGCGCCGCCGCTTCCAGCAGCGTGTAGTTCTCCATGCTGCGCGAGCCGATCTGCAAAATGTCCGCATATTCCGCCACCAGCGGCACATCGTCTTCGCTCATCACCTCGGTGACAACCGCAAGACCTGTCTCCGCTCGCGCCTGCGCAAGCATCTTCAGCCCGGCAAGACCGTGCCCCTGAAATGCATAAGGAGAACTGCGCGGCTTGAATGCACCGCCGCGAAGGATTTGCGCGCCACGTTCGCGCACATGATGCGCTGTGGAGAGAAGTTGGTGCTCGGTCTCAACCGAACATGGCCCGGCCATCGTGATAAAGTCGCGGCCACCAATTTCGAGATCCAACACCCGCATAACCGTCTGCTGGTGTTGATCACTCTTCAGAACATCACTAGCCTCGGCAAAACGTTCCTGCCAACTTGGGCGCACCCGCGGCGCTCCGATCCGGGGAAGCGTCAGAGTACCCCCAGGGATACGCTCTCGCCTCCATCCAAAGGTTGAGGTGCAGAATCAGCAACTTACCGCACCCGCCACTCTGGTTCTATATGTGAGCAGGATCACTTGTCTGTGACGGATAAACTTGACTGCACTATGCCCGGGTCGCCTCTTTCTTCATCCGATCACAAGACAAGCCGCAGTTCGCGTGACGAAGCCCGCAAATCTTCCACAGAATTCTTCCGAAAAAATCGCCGTCTCCGCCAGATTCGCCCCCAACCCTGGAGGTCTCATCCCGACGAAGTGTCCCGGTGGGGAAGTGTCATCCGGCGAGTAGTGGGCAGCTTTTTAGATCCATTTGTTCCTATTGACATTCTGCAGGAGGAAGTGGATACTTCATATCGGATGTCTGTAGGAGAAAGAAAAATGGGACAGGCAGAGCCGCAACAGACGAACCTGCTGCAGGGAACATTGGACCTGCTGGTGTTGAAGTCGCTATCGACGGGCGAACTGCACGGGTTGGGTGTTTCGCGGCGCATTGAGCAGATCACCGGCGGGACATTCCAGGTGAAGCCCGGTTCGCTTTTTCCAGCGTTGCATCGAATGGAAGAAGCGGGATGGCTGAAATCCTTCTGGGGCGAGTCAGAGAATAACCGTCGCGCGAAATTCTACCGGCTTACGAAAGCCGGTGAGCGGCGGCTCGACGTTGAAGCCGAAGGATGGGGAAAAATCGTCGCGGCGATGGCAAGCGCACTGAATTCGATCTAGCGAAATTCGATCGAGGAGAATCGGATGTCGATTTGGTCACGAAGCGAGAGCTTGTTACGAAACCTGTTCCGCCGAAATAAGGTGGAACGTCACCTGGACGATGAATTGCAGGCTTATGTAGCGCTAACGATGGATGAGAAAATATCGCGTGGAGTGTCTGAACAAGAGGCGCACCGCGAGGCGTTGGTCGAACTGGGTGGCGTAACGCAAGTGAAACAAGCGGTCCGCGATAGCCGGGCGGGAAGCGATGTTGAATCGATAGGCCAGGATATCCGGTTTGGATGGCGCATGTTGAAGCGCAGTCCATCCTTCACACTGGCAGCCGTCATTTCTCTCGGCCTTGGCATCGGCGCCACAACGGCAATTTTCTCTGCTGTGTACTCACTGCTGATCCGGCCGCTTGCATATCCCGATGCGCAAAGACTTGTCTGGATTTCCAACTTCTGGCCGAAGATTCACATGGACACGGTACTCTCTCCCGACTTCGTTGAGGCGCGTTCGCAGACGCGATCATTCGAACAATTGAGCGCCTACACGGTTGGGGACGAGAACCTTACCGACGCCGGTGAGCCGGTGCGGGTGAGTTGTGCATGGGTGACCGCGAATTTTCTTCCCATGCTGGGCGCGGTCCCGCAGTTGGGACGGCAGTTTACCGCATCGGAGGACAGGCCAGGCGGCCCACCGCTTGTGCTGATTAGCGACCGCCTGTGGCGGCATCAGTTCAATGCCAATCCCGCGATCATCAACACGTCCATCACGCTTGATGGCGGCAAGCAGACAGTGATTGGAGTTTTGCCGCCGCATTTCCGCTTTCCCGATCTTCAACTGGAGCCGGATGTCTATGGTCCGCAACGCGTCGATCCCGACGCAAGCATCTCGATCAGCAAGCGCCTCACAAATCTCAATGTCATCGGATTGCTGAAAACCGGAGTGAGCGCTCCCGAGGCATTGGCCGAAATGCGGACGTTTTATGAGTCGCGCAAGGCGAGTTATCCTCCGGGGTTTCAAAGCCTGATGCAAGGGCAACAGACTCGAGTGGAGGGACTGCAGCGGCACCTGACAGGGGAGGACCGTAAGCCACTACTCATCCTGCTGGGAGCCGTGGCGCTGGTTCTACTCATCGCCTGCGCAAACGTGTCAAACCTCCAGTTGGCACGCGCTGGAACGCGCAGGCAAGAGATTTCAGTGCGCGGCGCGCTGGGAGCATCGCGAACTCGTCTCATCAGGCAATTCCTGGTTGAGAGCTTGTTGCTGGCGATAATCGCCGCAGCCCTGGGATTCGCCATCGCCTGGAGCGTAACTGCGGTCATTCAGCGCACGCAATTGCCCGAAGCCGCTTCGATCAACCTCTACACGCAATCCGTTCCTCTCTTGCGGCTGCCTTTTGGCAAATTGAGCCTGGCTATCGGTGTGGACGGCTGGGTTCTGGCTTTCACCCTGGGGCTCGCGCTATTGACAACGCTGTTGTTCGGCATGCTGCCGGCATGGCGTGGAACGCGCCCGAACCTGGCCCGGTTTTTGACAGGGCAGGCACAGCGCCTCACGTCAGGACGTGAGCAGCAGCTCCTCCGGCAGATACTTCTGGTGGTGGAGGTAGCGCTGGGCGTCGCCCTGCTCGCCTGCGCAGGCCTGCTCACCAGGAGCTTTCTGCACGTGTTGCAAGCTGACCCGGGCTTCGATGCTGCCCATGCTCTGACCGGTGTGACCCTGTTGAGCGGGAAGAGATACCGATCTGGAGAAACGAAGAATAGTTTCGCTGAACAATTGGTGTCACGGCTGGAGCGGTTGCCCGGGACGCAGTCTGCTGCAATCTGCAGCATCCTTCCTCTTGACCCGTATGACGCCCGTTCAGCCTTCATGATGGAGGGCACGCCCAAGCCCCCGATGGGAATGCGGCCGTCGGTGCCGGTGATCTCTGTGACGCCTGGCTACTTCAGAGCCGCAGGGACTCCCTTGCTGGAGGGCCGCACTTTCAACAGCGGAGACGGCCCGAACCTGGGCATCGTGGCAGTCGTGAATCGAGCATTCGCAGCCAGATACCTGCATGCAGAAGCACTTGGAAAGAAATTCGACCTTAATTCGTGGGAGGGCGATCCGCGCCCGGTGACGATTGTGGGCGTGGCTGCGGATACGCGCCACGGCGGGATGGAGCAGGCGCCGGAGCCTGAGGTGTATCTCCCCATGGCGCAGTTCCCGCAGGCTGCGATGAGGATCATCGTGCGTGGCAATGGCAATGTCACTCTCTTGTCACAAGCAATGCGAAACGCGGTGACGGCAACGGATCGGGAGCAGCCGCTCTTTGACGTGCAGACAATGGAAGCGCGCGCCCAAGCCTCGCTCGGAGAGCGCCGTCTTACCACTTTGTTGTTGATGCTCTTCTCGATTCTCGCCGTGCTGTTGGCCGCAGTAGGCGTCTATGGAGTGTTTTCTTATTCTGTTGCTCAGAGGGCTCATGAGATTGCCATCCGGCTGGCGCTTGGGTCTGCCCGGGCCCGCGTAGTGCGCCTCGTTGTCGCCGAGGCGGGGTGGCTGCTCGCCGCAGGAGGAACAATTGGCCTGGGTGGCGCATTTTTCCTAACCAGGCTGTTGCGCAGCATGCTGGTCGGCATCACGGTCCACGATGCCGTGAGTTTCTGCCTCGCCTGGCTCGTGATGACAGTAGTGGGCGCAATAGCGAGTTATGCGCCTGCCGCCAGGGCGTCGCGAATCGATCCCAACGCACTCCTTCATGCTGAGTGATACATTTGAAGAACCGCGACAATTTGTGCCTATGTGCTCTATCTGAGCGAATAGGCGCGTGACCGCCAATTTGCTCGTCCGCGGCAGATAAGCGCCTAGACGTCGGCTGTATTGTTCGCCAGCACGGCGCATTCCGCAAAGATCCGCAGGGCCGCGCTTCGCGATTCACGCACAATTACGGCGCATTTCCTCAGTGCGCCGTAATTCTGAAAATCATGCGATGTCATTCTGAGAGAACGGGGCCCCAAACGTTTTTCAGTGAGGGGCGGTGAGCGAAGAATCTGCTTTTTGGCGTGCCTGAGTCTGTCACGCCCCTCACGCGTATTGGTGAGTTAGAAACGGTCCAGGCGCGCAGATTTCCGAGCTTTCTGCGGCCGGCTCTTCCGTTGACGGCTCCAGCACCATCATCGCTCGATGGCTGGTCTTCGACCGCTTCGCCAAACGGCAGGAATACCGAAAACGCTGTACCGCTGGCCTCGATCCGCTGCGAACTCCAGACGCGCACGCTGCCCTTGTGCCGTTCGAGCAACTGCGCTACCACCCACAACCCCAGGCCCGTTCCGGTCTCAGTCTTCGTCGTGAAAAAGGGCTCAAACATGCGGCTTGCGGTCAGCCCGGTCGATCCCCGCGCCTGTGTCGCAGATGGTCACGCGCATGCCTTGCGTATTCCGATTGCGCCAGTCGCGCGAAGGCCGGATGCGAGTTACAAGCCGCCCATTCTGATCCATGGCTTCAATCGCGTTCGCAATCAGGTTCGCAAAAATCTGCTGCGTCTCACTCAGCATGCAGCTGATCGGGCGTTCCCCGTCGACCTGCGTATCGACCTCGATCGCCATCGCCTGCAGCTTGCCGCGAAACATCGCGAGCACCGACTCCATGACCTCGCTCAGCAGGGTGTCCTTCGGCGTCCCGGTCTGGCGATGAAATTTCAGCGTCGACTGCGCCACCAGCGCGATGCGCATCAGCTCATCGAGTGCGCCAGAGGCCTGCAGCCGCGCGTCCTGGAGCGAGTCCGTCGTCGAAATCAGATAAAGCATGTTCGCCACGGCTTCCATCGGATTGTTGATCTCGTGCGCCACTGAGGCCGCCAGCCGTCCGGCTATCGCAAGCTTCTCCGCGCGCAACAGTGCCTCATCGGCCTGCTTGCGATGGGTAATATCCGCCATCACGCCGAAGATGCGCGTCACTTTGCCCTGCTGCATCCATCTCGCACTTTCCTTGCGATTCCAGCCAATGCAGCGAACCATCCGGCCAGCGAACGCGATACTGCATGTGGTACTCGGCGCCTTCCGCCCTCGCTTTCGCAAATGCCTCGTCCAGGCCAGGAACATCTTCCGGAACCACAAACCTCAGCCACGCCTCCGGCTCCGAGCCAAATGCGCCGGGTTCGCAGCCCACCATCCGGTAAACCTCATCGGAGCGATGAACAACTTCCTTTTCCAGATCCCACACCCATAGGCCCATCCCGCTGGCCTTCAGGGCCACCTGCAGCACGTTGTCGCGATAGCGCAGCTGTTCTCCCGCGAGGGCGCGCTCGTCGGCCAGCCGCTGTTCCGATTCGGCCAGTTTCAGTCGCTGCTTCAGTTCCTGACTTGCCAGCTCGGCTTTCTGTTGCGCCAGTCGCCGCACTGACCATCCAAGGAGCAGCGTCATCAGTCAGAAACATGCCCATGCGCAGTTCCTGTGAGACGTTTCCGTTGGAGAATCGAAACTGCGAACGCGTCAGGAACGCATCCACCAGCGCCACATCCATCAGCGCGCACCCGGCAGCGCCCCACATGCCCAGGAACCACGCCGCCAGAATCACCGTGGGGAACGAAAGCAGCAACGGAAAGGAACGCAGCGGAGCAATGCTCGAGGTAAGCTCGATCGCACCGACGGCCAGCGTGCAGCCCAACGGAAAACGCACGAACCACGGCAGCCGGCCAATCCTCTCGGAAGTGGGAAAGCTAATCGCCATGCACACAGCCTCCGCAACCATCGCACGTCAGCCTTGCTGCCCGGCAAACTCAGATTCTTTTCGCAGCCCTCTTGCGCAGATCAGCGAAGGAGCTTCGCACCTGAGGCTCTTCTTGGCAGGTGGCACTGGGGATATCAGTGTGAGTAGCATAGGCAAAATCTGGCGCTGGTGTCCAGTATTCCTGAGCCCTCCCGGGGGTCGCCACAGTCATCGGGAATTTCCGGATGCGCCGGCACACGTCCGCCTTCCTCACCTGCGCGCTCGCCATCCTTCGCTGTAAGTCGTTTAGTAAGTCGTTTAGGGGATGAGACAATAGTGAGTCAACGCCGATCCCATGCCGGCGCGGGGGCCATCCACGCATGCTGCCAGTTCTTTCCACACATCTATTTTTGAAGCAACGGTTGCACCCCGGTCTGCTTGAAATGGCTGCGCGCTCCGGCGCCAAGGGTGTCGAACTCTTTGCCGCGCGGCAGCACTTTGACTACACCAGCCGCGAACACGTCATGGAACTGGCCGCCTGGTTCGCCTCGAATCCGCTCGAACCCTATTCCATGCACGCCCCGCTCTATCCCGACCGCGAGATGGGCCGCGCCGGCGCTCCTGCCGTCAACGTCGTGCATCCTGAGAAATCCCGCCGCATTGACGCCATGGACGAGATCAAGCGCGCCCTCGAAGCCGCCGAACACATCCCCTTCAAAAAGCTGGTCATGCATCTCGGCGAAAAATACGAAGTCGTGGTCGCTCCGCACCATGGAATACGCCACAACCGCTCTCGAACATCTCGGCGCCTTTGCCCGTCCCCTCGGCGTCAGCGTGCTGGTTGAAAACCTCACCAGCGACGCCACTACGCCCGAGCACCTCGTTGACGATTCTCGAAATGGCGCACCTCGACCAGATCGGCGTCTGCCTCGATCTCGGCCACGCGCACATCGCGCCCGGAATCGCCGAAGCCATCGGCACCCTCGGCAAGCGCATCGCCGAACTTCACGTGCACGACAACCACGGCCTCAAAGACGAGCACCTCTGGCCCGGCGACGGAACCATCGACTGGCCCGCCGCCCTCGAATCCCTCAATGCGCTGCCCACTCCGCCTGCCGCCGTGCTCGAGATCGGCTACGACCTCAACGACGCCCCCGCCGCCATCCCCGACCGCATCAAGCAATCCTTCGAAAAGCTCGCCTGACCCAACTCCCGGCTTGCCGGGGACAAGTTGGAGAGTTGCCGGAGTGCGGGCCATGCCCCACGCCATCCCGCACGGTCTCATCGGCCCATCTATCGGGCTGCAACTGTTTATCCGGCAGACTTGTATCGCATAGCTTTCTAGTTGGGGCGGGGCGAATTCGGAGAGTACTGGCCTTCTCCCCTGATTCTGAGTTCAGCCTCAACTTCGGCGATGCGGCCGCGCAGACGGTTCTTGATCTCTGCAACGGTCTCGGTCTCACCGAGATGACCGGTATCATCGAAATGCTGCAGGTAGGTGCGCAGTTCGTCGAGAAGTTCGCGGGGAAGACGAAGTCCCATAGACAAACGATTTTGCCACAAAATAGATGCAGAAGTGGAGTATTTTCTCGTGCGGGTCCATCAGCGATGTCGGAGACCTTGCGGTTTGTGTTTTTTTGCTCGGCACGGATGTTACAGCAGGGTGAACAGGAGCGAATAAACCGAGCGATTATGATTCTGAATCGAGCGGCCAATGCACATCCAGGTCGGGCAGCCCGGCCACATCGAAGCGAGCGTAACAACACCGGTCCGCGCTCTTTCCACCGGGAAGTATATTCGCACCTTTTTGAAGGCCTTCGAGCGAGAAGCCAAGTTTTTCGGCGATGCGCTGGCTTGCCTCGTTACCACGCGAGTGAGTGAGACCGACACGCCGCATCGCGAGCGCACCGAAGGCGTAACGCACCAGGGCGTTGGCTGCCTCGGTGGCGAACCCGCGACCCTGGGCGCTCTTGCGGACCCAGTACCCCGTGTCACATTGGCGGCCCTCCCAGTCGATGTCATGCAAGCCGCACCAGATCACTGCTTCACCGGTCGAACTTTCGATTCCCATCAGCTCTATGCCTTCACGCAGGATGAAACTCGCCATGACATGTCGAACTCTGATTTCCATGGCTTCGGCTGTGAAGAACTCGCGGTCTTCAGCCCATCGCATCCATGTGTGCAGATCGTCCCAGGTCTCGGCAACCGCCGCAGAGGTGGCCGCCCCGTCGCCAGCTTGTTTGGGTCTGAGAAGCAAGCGCGGCGTTCGGATCGGCATTGGAATATCAATCAACACTGGATTTAAAGGGACCATCCCCAAAAGCATAGCGAAATGAACGAGAATCGCCCACTGCTCCGGATTCAATGCGCAGAACACAGCGAAGGCGACGCATTGGCCGATGCATGCCGCATGTCTCGGGCATCCGGCGTGGAGGCGGACCACCGAAACTGCAGTTGTCATTCTGATCGCACGGAGCCACAAGCGCTTTCTTCAGCCTGGGGATAAGCGAAGAATCTGCCTTTCTCGCCCCAAACGACTTCAGCTTCCGAGTCGCCGGTGATTCACTCACAATGAGCAAAACATGCCGTTCGTTGTGAAGGACCATTGACTGATGTCTGTGTTTTAGGGACAATTCACGTTCGAGGCTTCCCATCTGATTTTTTCATCATCTCCCCAATATTGAAGCTGGGTGAGACGACTCCTTCCGTCGGTCAGCTGGTTAACTGCAGCAGGAGGCTCAGATTCCTATGCCAACATTCGTTCTGGTTCATGGAGCCTGGCAAACAGCATCTACCTGGGATCGAATTGCTCCCCTAATGCGGAAAGCCGGACATTCGATAGTTGTTCCCAAACTGAGGGGTCTAGAAAATGACGACACCAGGTTGTCGCCGAAGATTTCCCTATCGGGACATATCGAGGACGTGGTCGATATTCTGAACCACGAGAATCTAGATCACGTCGTCTTGGTGGGTCATAGCTATGCAGGAATGATCATCACTGGCGTTGCGGAACAGGTCCCACATCGCATAGACCGTCTCGTGTACGTTGATGCATTCGTGCCGGACAATGGGCAGTCGGTGCTCGACCTCTTGCCAGCCCCGATTGTTGAGATGTTCCGGCAAGCGGCTGACGGAAACGGAGAAGGGTGGCGGCTTCGCGCGGGTAAAGCGCAGCTTGATATGTGGGGCCTGAAACCTGGACCTGAGCGCGATTTTGTGCATTTGCGCCTCTCGGACTTCAGTCTTCGCTGCTTTGAAGAAGCCATCAACCTCCCGACCGGTGCAGCGACGAGATTGCCTCGTACCTTCTTTGCGTGTGTGGGAGAAGGGTATCCTGCACGACCAGTCTTTGAGCGGTTCAGCGATCGAGCTAAGAGAGAGGAATGGAATTGTTATGAATTCCCCACGGGCCACGACTGTCACGTGGAATTGCCTGATGCCTTCGCGGCGAAGTTGCAATCTCTTTTGCTGTTGAACTGAGGCTGTCCATTATTTCAGGGCAGCGATTGGATAATGGGCCACTCGGCACTATGCCAGATCTTCGCCTGCCGATCTGGCGTCGACAAAACATAATTCCGAATCTGTTCACCAACCCAATTACTCAAACACCCGCATCGCCGGCCAATCACTCCTGAAGATTCGTCGTCAGGGGTTCACCTCAACCCGCGTCAAGCCCCTCAGGCGCCAATCTCCGTCTAAATCACTCAAAACAGACGTTAAAAAGTTTCTTCGCTTTTGCAGGTTATTTCTCCAATCGGCATAGGCTGAAACTATGCAGGCAATCCTCACCACCCAGCCAATCATCGTGCCCTCTCTTCTGAGAAATCCCGTTGTGAAACCGTGCAACTGTGAACCGCCCCGCAAGTCCAATGCACAGAGGAATCTACAGCTAAGCCAAATCAGCAGAGTAATTTGGCGGGAACCCCTGTCGCCAGCCTCGTGAAAACAAGCTATTTGGCCAAAGAGACGGGATAATAGGGGTATGCCAGAAATCTGGTGAAAACTTTTGAGGAAACGAGCCTGACGCCATGCAGGGCAGAAAACCTGCGAGTTCAGATCCGATAGGTGGAAGCTGATAGCCGTCCTTCAGCAGATCCGCGGTAGCTGTTCGCCGATCTGCGGCGCGATCACGCGATTGGCGCCCATGCCTGTGCGCGCCACAATCATTCCGGGATGCTGTGCAGTCACATGGCCGATGCGTGCAGCGTCGACGCCCAGCGGATGTGCGCGCAGCGTGGCCAGCGCTTGATCGGCAGCCTCGGCAGCAACAAAGAAGACCGCCTTGCCTTCGTTGGCCACGTATACCGGATCGAGCCCTAGCAGTTCGCACGCCGACTGTACCTCGGTGCGGACGGGCACTCGGGTTTCGTCAATTTCCATGCCGACCTTGGAAGACGCCTGCGATCTCGTTCAGTGTCGATGCCAGACCCCCGCGCGTGGGATCGCGCATGGCGTGCACGCCGGTTCCAACGGCACCGAGCACATCGGCAATCAGCCCGTTGAGCGCTGCGCAGTCCGAACGGATCTGGCTTTCGAATTCAAGCCCCTCGCGCACGCTCATGATCGCCATGCCGTGATCGCCGATAGTGCCGGAGACCAGAATGGCGTCGCCCGCCTGCGCGCGATGCGGACCGACATTCACCCCCGGCCGCAGCACGCCAACGCCCGCAGTATTGATGTAGCAGCCGTCGCCGTGGCCGCGCTCCACTACCTTGGTGTCGCCCGTAACAATGCGTACGCCGGCCGTGATAGCCGCATCGGCCATGGCGCGGACAATCGCGGCAAGCTGTGCCAGGGGGAAGCCTTCTTCAAGAATGAAGCTGGCGCTGAGAAATTTAGGTTCGGCGCCCGAGACAGCAAGATCGTTAACGGTCCCATTGATCGCAAGTGCGCCGATCGAGCCGCCCGGGAAAAAACAGCGGCTGCACGACGAACGAATCGGTACTCATCGCGAGCCGGCCTGAATTGAGTTCGAAGACCGCGGCATCGCCCAGATTCTCGAGCGCCGGATTGCGAAAGGCCGGCAGAAAGAGATGCTCGACGAGTTCGTTGCCCAGCTTGCCGCCGCCACCGTGGCCCATCACGATGGTGGGGTAATCGGCGAGAGGCAGCGGGCAAGTCCAGTTCGAGAAATCTGGCGTGCTCTCGCCGTCAGCCATTGCATCGCTCCGGTCAGTGCCGCGCCGGCGTGTGCCAGGTCATCAGCCGAAAGGAAGCGGCCGTAGTTGTAGTAGGCCGCGCATGCGCCTTCGCTCGAAACCATGGTGGCGCCCAGCGGATGGCGCGGCGTGCACTCCTTGCCGAACGCCGGGCACTCGGCCGGCTTGATGGCTCCGCGCAGAACATCGCCCGACATGCACAGCGGCGACTCCTCGGTGTGGATGCCGGTGATGTGGAAACGCTCTTCGGCGTCGAACTCGCGGTAAGGTTCGCTAAGTCGCCAGCCGCTCTTGGGAATCACCCCGATGCCACGCCATGCCCGGTCGGTGACTTCGAAAGACTTCGGCCAGCAGTTTCTGCGCCGGCAAGTTTCCGCCGTAGGTGACGATGCGCTCGTAGGCATTCTCGACGCGGTACTCGCCCTTTTCGAGTTGGATCACCGCGCGGCGGATACCATCAAGCAGATCGAGCGGCTCAAAGCCCGTGACGACAATCGGAATCCGGTATTTCTCGACCAGAGGCGGATACTCCCAGAATCCCATGACACTGCAAACGTGCCCCGCTGCCAGAAAGGCCTGTACCTTGTTTCCCGGCGAATTCATCAGCGCCTCGATCGCGGGCGGAACCAGCACATGCGAGACGAGCACCGAGAAGTTCTTGAGGCCGCGCCGCTTGGCCAGGTGCACGCTCATGGCGTTGGCTGGAGCGGTGGTCTCAAAACCGACGCCGAAGAAGACGACCTGCTTGTCGGGATTCTTGACGGCCAGTTCGACCGCATCCAGCGGCGAATAGACTACGCGAACGTCGCCGCCGCTTCCTTTCACCTGGAAGAGATCGCGGTCGGTGCCCGGCACGCGCAGCATATCGCCAAAGGAGCAGAAGATAACACCCGGTTGTGCGGCGATGGCGAGAGCCTTGTCAATGAGTTGCAGTGGCGTGACGCAGACAGGACAGCCCGGGCCGTGGATCATCTCGATGCCGGCCGGCAACATCTGGTCGATGCCGTTGCGAATGATGGAGTGGGTCTGGCCGCCGCAGACTTCCATGATCCTCCACGGACGGGTGGCGACCTGGTGGATCTCGCGCGCCATGCGCTGGGCGACTTCGCCGTTGCGGAATTCAGTGAGGTACTTCATTTGGATACAGGACTCCCAGCCTAGTTGACTTTGTGAGTGTCCTCCACGGACGGCTCACAGCTCCCATCGGGGCAGGGCGACGGTTGCGCACTGGCGGCGCGGGCAAAGATTTCTTCCTCGCCGGCCAGTTCCTCTTCAAGAGCGCCCATTTTCTCGAAGAGGTCGAGGGTTTCCAGGGCGGTTTTTTCATCGATCCTTGAGAGCGCAAAGCCAACGTGCACAATGGTGTAGTCGCCGACGACGACTTCGGGAACGTAATCGAGGCAGACATTCTTGACGACGCCGCCGAAGTTCACGCGGCCCATCCTGACATCGCCTTCAGTGATTTGTTCGACTCTTCCGGGAATAGCGAGACACATAGTAAACCTCTTATACCGGGGCGGGCATGCGTCCAAAAGTGATTTAGATCACTTTTCCCCGCGATTGGCAATCTTACGCTCATTCTCGGCGATGCGCTTCTTTACCATCTTCTTCACGAGGCTCGCCGCAAGCGGCTTGTCCAGCGGGAATTGGAGCGTGCCCTTGGCGGTTCGGTAACCCTTCAATTCTTCCTGCATCTCGTCAATGAGCGAAGCCTGCATCGGGAAGAAACTGCAGTGGTTCTTGAAAGCCGCGTAGGCGACCAGCGCGCCCTTGTAGTAGAACGCGGGGATTCCATAACTAAGTTGCTCCGTGGCCTCGGACGGAACGACGGAGCCGATGGTGATCCGGAGCTTGCTCAGGGTCGTGCGGGCAGGTTCAGGCACCCTGGCAAAATACGCGTCAACATCGTCGGCTGTAGATCTGGAAGCTTCGCTGCTTCTGTCAGTAGCCTTCTTCATGAATCCTCTTGCAGGAGCGATAAGGTGAAGATGCCGATGCGACGCCAATGCGCGGCGGATTTGACCGCCGCCGCGCACGGCATCGAAATGTCGCTTACTTTTTCTTCGGAGGAGGCATGGGCGGAACGGCCGACGACGCGATATCCGCAACCGCTTTCCATGAGCCGTCAGCCTGCTTGCGGAACGTGGTTACATAGTTGCCATGATCATTGATCGGCTTGTGTGTTGCCGGGTCGGTCACAGTCAATTTGTAGGTTCCAGCGGTGTAGCCGAGATCGCCGGACTTGGCAACGTCCACTTTCGATGACTGGAAAGTGAGCGAGACCGCGGGATCGCTCAGCATTCTTTCATGGCTTCATGCAGTGCATCCTTGCCGTGTACCATTTCTGCGCCAGGCGTCATCAGAATGGCGTCGTCTGCATAGAAGGCCATGATCTTGTCGGCATCTTTGGCGGCCCAAGCCTGGTTAGCTTGCACCTCGGTATCGGTGATTGCCTTGACGTCGGCGTCGTGCGTGTCGGGGGCTGGTGGCGGGGCCGGGTTGCACGCCGCCAGCGACAATGCGATGACGGTTGCGCTGCAGAGAGTAGCAAAACGTTTCATTGTGTCTGTCTCCTCCGTGGAATCGTAGAAAATGCAGAAAGATGACCCGAGGGGAGGATGCGAAGATGCGGGATCAATTCGGGCAGAAGCCATTCTGCCACATCATCGTGAACGTTGGCAGCACATTTTCGAGGTGAGATGGAGGGCGAACCGGAGTTCAGGTGCTCAGGATTTGCGGGATTTCTCTTCGGCGAGATAGGCAAGCCACTCGGACATACCGGCACCGGTTTTCGCGGAGGTCTCAAAGATGCGGATGCCGGGACGGATCTCATTGATGTTCTTGAGTGCCGTGTCGCGATCAAATCCGCAGGGTTCGGCGATGTCGATCTTGGTGAGGATGGCGGCATCGGCGGAGTTGAACAGCGTGGGGTATTTAAGAGGCTTGTCTTCACCCTCGGTCACGCTGAGCAGGGCCACGCGGATCTTCTCGCCGAGATCGTAGCTCGAGGGGCATACAAGGTTGCCGACATTTTCGATGAAGAGGTAGTCGAGGTCAGCGAGTTCCCAGCCGTCGAGATGTTTGCCGATCATCTCGGCTTCGAGATGGCAGATGCCATGGGTATTGATCTGGCGGACGGGGGCACCGCTGGCGGCGAGACGGCGGGCGTCGTTATCGGTTTCGAGATCGCCGACCAGCGCAGCGGCCCTGGCACCTCCGGCACGCAGTTCGCGCAGGGTTCGTTCAAGGAAAGCCGTCTTGCCGGTGCCCGGACTGGAGACCAGGTTGAGCACCAACACGCCAGCGGACTGAAATCGGCCGCGCAGGCCTCGGGCCAGCTCGTCATTCTTCTTCAGGATTCCCTGCCGCAGCTCAACGATCCGGGTGGTCATACCTTTTCCTCGACTTCATCAATTTCGATGGATTCAATTTCCAGTTCCCTGCCCTGGCGCAAATCGGAGACTGGTTCATCGCAACGCGGGCAGCGAAAGCTTTGCAGGCTTGCGATCTCCACGTCTGAAGCGCAGGAGTCGCAATGCATCGTTACGGGCAGGATCTTCACCACCAGTTTGGAACCCTCCAGCGGCGGTGCCGTCGGTGGCGATGCCGTAGCAGAACTGGAGCGAGTCTTCGACAACAGAGGCGAGCGCACCGATGCGTAAGCGCACCTCTTTGACACGCGCGCCGGGATACGCTTCAAGCGTTGTAATGACGGAATCGACGATGCTGGAAACGATGGAAAGCTCGTGCACGGGTCCTCGCCTGAAAGGACGATTCTATCCCGCAGGCCATGCGACTCGTGTGCGGAACGGCACTCGACTTGTAAAATGGCACGAGAGGTCGGAGGCCCTTCCCTGTGAGCAAAACCCTTGCGCCTCATCCGCATACCGCTTCCCGTCTCGCGCTGAGCGAACTTGCCCCCGGCGCCATGCAATCGGAGATCCGCGCCATGAGCATGGAGTGCGATCGCATTGGCGGCATCAACCTGGCCCAGGGCATTTGCGATACGCCGGTTCCTATCCCGGTGGAGACCGCGGCGATTGCGGCAATCGTGGGCGGCCACAATATCTACACGCGGCAGGATGGAATTGCCCGCTTGCGCAAGGCGATCGCAGAAAAGCAGCAGCGCGAGTATGGATTGCGCTACGATCCCGAGACCGAAGTGATGGTGGCGAGCGGAGCAACGGCGGGGCTGCATGCGGCGGCCATGGCTCTCTTGAATCCGGGGGACGAGGTGCTGGTCTTCGAGCCGTTCTACGGCTATCACGTGACGACACTGAAGTCGATGCGCGTGAAGCCGGTTTTGGTTCCCTTGGCGGAGCCCGACTGGGTGCTGGACACGGATGCGCTGCGGGCGGCGATCACCGAGCGCACACGCGCGATCATCGTGAATACGCCGGCGAACCCCAGCGGCAAGGTCTTTTCGCGCGCGGAAATGGAAGCGATTGCGGAAGCGGCGCGGGAGCACGACCTGTTCGTCTTCACCGATGAGATCTATGAGTACTTCGTCTACGACGGCACAAAGCATATCTGCCTCGCGACTCTGGATGGCATGCGGGAGCGGACCATCGTAATGTCGGGGTTCAGCAAGACGTTCAGCGTGACGGGCTGGCGGCTGGGCTATGTGACGGCCGACGCGAAGTGGATGGGGGCGATGGGCTACTTCCACGATCTGACGTATGTGTGCGCTCCTTCTGCACTGCAGCATGGCGCCGCGGCGGGGCTGGAGCAGTTGCCGCCGGCGTTCTACACGCGGCTCGCGGCGGATCATCAGTCGAAGCGGGAGCGGATCGTTGCGGCGCTGCGCGATGCGGGCATGGAGCCTAGCGTGCCGTCGGGCGCTTATTACGTGCTGGCGCGGGCTGGCCGGTTGCCCGGGGAAACATCTGCGTTGAAGGCCCGGCATCTGCTGGCGAAGACCGGAGTTGCTTCCGTGGCGGGATCGGCGTTTTTCCGGCCGGGACGCGGAGAAGATCTGCTGCGCTTCTGCTTCGCGAAGAAGGATGCGGATCTCGATGAAGCTTGCGCGCGCCTTCGAAGGCTCTGAGCAGTTCAATTGAATAACGATCCAAAGGCTTAGAATCAAGCCTTAAAGACTTGTGCTCCGAACGCGTTTCCGGAAAGGTCCTGACGTCGTGAACGAATTCCCTCATGCCATGCTTCGCGAGATTTTTGAACAGCCGGCCGCCATCCGGCGGACCCTCGATTTGTATCTGGACGGCGAGACTTTGAAGGCTGAAGCATTTGCTCCCTATGAGGGCTGGCTCAATGCGCGGGGCGAAGTGCTGATCGCAGCGAGCGGGTCGAGCCGTCACGCGGGGCTGGCTGCGGAGATCATCTTCGAGGACCTTTGCGGGCTGGCCGTGGACGTGGAGTATTCGAGCGAGTACAGCTGCAGGCCGGCGGTGAATCCGCGTCGGCCTTCGGTGCTCGTGATCTCGCAGTCGGGCGAAACTTCAGACACGCTGGCGGCGCTGCGGTTTGCGAAAGAGGGCGGGCAGCAGACGCTGGCCATCGCCAATGTGGTGGGCAGTACGATGCTCCGCGAGGCTGGAGCCGCGATGCAGCTGGGTGCGGGCAAGGAACTGGCGATCCCTGCGACGAAGAGCTTTACCTGCCAGCTCACGGCGCTGTATCTGCTGGCACTGTTTGAGGGCAGTCGACTTGGCACATTTGATGGCGCACAGTTGAAGGCGCGAATTGTGGAGCTTTGCGCTTTGCCAGGTGTTATCGAGCGGCAGCTCGAAGGCTGGCGCGAGCGAATGACCGCACTGGCGGCCAAGTACAACGATGCCGGAAGCTTCCTCTACCTGGGACGCGGGGTGCACTATGCAATCGCGCGTGAAGGCGCGTTGAAGATGAAGGAATCTTCGTACGTGCAGGCCGAGGGCTATCCGACGGGCGAGTTGAAACACGGACCGAATGCGCTGGTGGGCGAACACGTGCCGCTGGTGGCGCTGGCGACAGTGGATCATGACGTGGACGATTCGGTGCTCCGTTACGAGAAGACACTGCAACTGCTCGAAGACATGAAGAAGCAGGGGGCGCGCGTGATTGCGATTGCGAACACGGGCGACCGGGACGTTTCGTCGCTGGCAACGGACTGCGTGTTTGTTGAGCCGGCCAGCGAGCATCTGCTGCCGATTCCGGAAGTGATTCCGCTGCAGCTTTTCAGCTATGCGATGGCTTTGGAGCGTGGTGTGGATGTGGACCGGCCGCGGAACCTTTCGAAGGCTGTGATCGAAGCGTAAGTAGCAGGACACTGCGGCAGACATCATGCAACTTTCTGGTTGCGAAATTCTTTTCTGTGCGATCTCGAGGACCAAGCCCACATCGCGCGGACATCCCTCAGGGGCTAAAGCCCGCTGCTTTATTGATGTTTTTTGCGGCACGACTAAAGTCGTGCCCTTTCACAATGGCTCTATCGATCCTTTTGCGGCATGACACGATCGTGCTCTTTCACAGTGGCTTTATCGATGCTTTTTGTGGCCCGACTAAACTCGTGCCCTTTCGCGAGGCCACTTGCTTATCGCACTAGTTTCCAGCCGGCGAAGGGTTTTACGGTGGCGCAATTGGGGCTGCCGTCTTTGGCGGTACCGGGGACGTGGGTTTCCAGGATCAGCTTCGGATCTTTCTCTACGCGTTTGAGAATTTCGGCCGTGATGCCGGTGAGCGGAATCTTGAGGCGTCGACTCCAGCGTGAGTCGATTTGACCGGCGGCGGTGCCGATATCGAGGTAGACAAATCGCGCGCCGGAAGGGCCTTGTACGAAGGGTCCGAGCAGATTCGGATCCGCACCTTTCGCGCCCGGTACGGCTCGGGCGGTGAACTCAAAGCGCAGATCGCGGGTTCCGGATCTTTGCTTCTGGACGGTGTCGTAGTTATTGCCCTTCCCTTTTTGGAGCGCAAAGTCCACGCCCGTGGGCGGCTTCACCAAGACGATGCGAAAGGTCAGTTCCTGATCCATTGGCGCTCCGGATTGTCGACGAGTACGTTCTTCGAGTTTCCCATGGGCGCGGCCGGTTGCCTTTCGCTTTTTAGATGCGGAATGCCCGCGGACCTCCGGGATTCGAGATCCGCGGGCATCGGAGACGAGACAGTTCAAGGGCGAACGATGAACTGCTTGTTGCTTTTGACCGTTCCTTTTGAGGTGGTAACGGTGATCCAGCCGGTTGTGGCGCCATCCGGCACAAGCACTTTCATGAAGTTCGGTTCGACCTCTGTGACTTGCGCCCGAACTCCGTTGAAAGAGACGTCGCTGTCATGGGTGAAGTTCTGGCCGAAAAGCTCAACGGTCATCCCAACGCGGCCGTAGGTGTCAAGGAAGGAGACGAACTCGGGAAGTCCGAGATCGTAGCGGAAGAACACACCATAGTCGCTGGTGCCGCCGTAGCAGGTTTCGCCGTAAAGGAACCCGTTTGTGTCTTGCATCAGGGAATTGGGGATGTAGCCGGTTGATTTCGAAAAGGTATGAAGCACCTTGAAATTGCTGCCAGAAGTGCTGATGCGAAACAAAGTGCCGCCTTCAACGCCACCGCCGCTGTTCGCTGTAAGGCCATACAAGTAGCCATCGGTGGCCTGGAGGAAGCCAACGCTCGCGCCACCGCCGTCGCTTCCGCCGGTGAATTGGTGGAGGACGGTGACCTTGTGGGTGGAGGCGTCCATCTTGAAGACGACGCCCTGGTTATACTGACCTCCGAGATAAGTCGAGCCGTAGTAATTCCCATCGTTGGCCTGGATCAGCGATTCGGGATATCCGCCGTCGCCATAGTTGAAGAGATGGAGAACCTGGAAATCGCCTTTGGAATCGACGCGGAAGATGGATCCCACGCTGTTTGGTCCGCCGTGCTCGGTAACTCCGTAGAACCAGAAATTCGACGCATCCTGGACAAGGGGCGCGGATGGGATTGGCGCCTTCAGTGTAGTCGCTGAGGGTGTGAAGAAGGGTGAAATTGCCGGCGCTGTCGATCTTGTAGATGGTGCCCGGGTCTGAGTTGGGATCGTTGTCGTTTCCGTAGGTGGTTCCGTAAAAATCGCCGTAGAGGCTCTGCACCGGCGCGGCTTGCGGATTTCCACCCGGCTCACTAAAGCTGTGAAGGACAGTGACATTTCCATCGTCGGTCATCTGGAAGACGGTGCCGCCGTTGTTGGGCCCGTTGAATAAAGCACTGCCGTAAAAGAGACCGTCGCGGCCGAGCGTGAGTCCACCAGCAACGACTTCGCCGTCATTGGTGACAAACTCGTGAAGGTCGGTGAGCACTCCCGAGGTCGACATTTTGAAGGCCTGCCCGTCGCGCTCGGCTGTCGACCCGAGCGAGGTGGTAACGAGATAGCCGCCGCGGCTCTGTGCGATGACCGGAGAGCCAAGCGGCAGTCCCGGATCGCCGGGAAAGTTGGCCATGACTTTGTATTGCGCGTGGGTGGACAAGACCGAGGTGGAGAATCCGGCCAAGAGAAGCAAGGTCTTTGCTGGAAGCAAGTGCACGTGAGAGAGCCCCCGTTTTTGATATAAAAGGCCGGAATTTATTTGAGAGAAATGAGCGGGGACAAAAGTTGACAACAGACGAGACGTTTGGATGCGGGGTGTACGTGCGACGGGTTGCATCGGAGTGAATTCCGGGTGGAAGTCGCATGCCGCGACTTAGATAGAAATCTCCCGAGTGCGACCTTCTCAAGCGCGACCTGCTCTTTTGGTGGTTGCGCGGGGCGACGCACAGCCGCAGGATCACGCGAACGCTCCGCTGACGCTTCATCGGCAAGCCTCATTACCTTTGGATTCTCTGTTCAGGTTTTCCACAGAGGAGATCCGAGGGTACCCCTATTACCCAGGCTCTGTAGGTAAGTTTCCTGTTTACATGCGGTTACAGAGAGGGTCGCCGTCAAATTCTTCCTGGAATTTAACTTGGCCATAGATTCTCTTAACAAAGGACTTAGCCACGAGAGCGGTGGCGATGATTTCTTCCAAGCAGCTCAGAAAGGAGTTCAGGCTTTCCGCACCATTGAAACCATTTTGCGCTCAAGGAGGGAAATTACCTGCAAAAACCCAGCCTGAAATTTTACGAATGGAATGAGGGGGTTACGTGCGAACTGAGGCAACCGCCGCTTGACATGTTCTCGGAGGGCCCGTTTTGCCACGGTCCGTACTTTTCCAAATCCCAAAAGGAGGACATGTGGCACCCGGCTAGCGCCTCTCGCTACTATTGCCACAGTTTTTCTCTGCTGAGACTTCTGTAGAAACCCAAGGGTAATTCGACAAACAGGTACTTTTGGGTGTGTACTTAAGACTTTCCGACGTGGGATTGTGGGTCGATGCTCACTATGTTATATTGCGTCCTCTCAGCCACAGAGTTCGAAGCCAACAGTTTTCGAGAGGTGCTCGCAACGGGCCACTGTTATTCCCCGAGGTGGTTTCATGAAGTGCAGTTTCCCCCAACTCTATGGTTTCCCGAGAAGGGCCTGGCGGCTCCAAGACGGGGGCGCCATGATCGAGTATTTGCTGATCGTCTCGATGCTGGCCCTTGCCGCAGTCGCGGGTCTTCATACATTCGCGTCAGGGATTGGCGGCGCATTCTCGCAAATCTCTGCAACTGCGAATGACGCTTTCGGAGGCGCCACGGGCCCCTCCGGGGGCAATGGTGGCAGCCCAGGCAGTAGCGGTGGGCAGAAAAGCGGCGGCGGCCAAGTGGGTGGTGGCGGCGACCAGAGTGGCGGTGGCGGCCAAGCTGGCGGCGGCCAGGGCGGCGGCGGCAACCCGGGCGGTGGCGATCAGGGTGGCGGCGGCCAGGGCGGCGGCGGTGGCCAAGGCGGCCGGAGGCCAGGGCGGAGGTAGCGGCCAAGGCGGCGGGGGCGGCGGCGCTGGTGGTCAGGGTGGCGGCAGTGGCTGTGGTAGCCAGGGCGGTGGTCAAGGCGGAGGGAGCCAGGGTGGTGGTGGTGGCCAGAGTGGCTGTGGGGGCCAGGGCGCCGGCCACTAAACTCGTCTCTCTGGTCACAACCTGAACGCGCGGCTGTTTCGTTTCCGTCACAGGGAAGAAGAATCCTCTTCGTGTCGGGCTCGCCCTTCAAAGTACGCTTCGATCTCTTCAAGAGTTTTGCCTTTTGTCTCGGGCAAGAGGAAGGCAGCAGTCAGGAAGTAGACGACTGTGAAGCCGGCAAAGAGGTAGAACATCGACGAGTAGCCGTGCTTGCTGACGAAGGGCAGGAAGATGGCCTGCAGGGTCGCTGCAACGAGCTGGTTGATGACCAGTGCGATGCTCATGCCGTTGGAGCGAATGCGGGTGGGCATGAGTTCTGAGAGGGCGAGCCAGACGCAGACGCCGGGGCCGGTGGCGTAAAAGGCGACGAAGAGGTAGATGAAGATGGCGACCAGCCATCCGTGATTCTCACTGGGGACGGGACCGAGAATTGCCTTCTCGATTTTGAGGGGCGCCGATTTCGCCGCGTCATAGTCGCCAAAGGGATTGCTGAAGAGGGCCTGTACCTTGTTGGCTGGGACCGCGACGTCGCGCGTGATCTTGAGCGGCGGGGTGGCGGGATCGTCGGAACGGACATAGCTCGTGGTGCCGGTAAAGTCGCCATAGGAAAAGATGATGGCGAAGGATGCGCGGCCGGACTGAATGTCGCTCACTGGTGGCGCCGCTGGCTGCGAGCAGGCGTTGGGCCTCGGCCTGGTTGAATTGGAATGTCAGTTGCTGGTCCGGCGTGACGAGCGATTGAATCTGGCTGCGGCAATCGACGGTCTGGCGCTCGGTGCGCTTGAACAATGTTCCGACGGTGACCATGGACAGGATGATGCCGCTGGTGCCGAGAACAAAGAGGAACTTGCGGCCCTTGCGGTCGACGAGCATCATGCCGATGGCCGTGAAGCAGAAATTAAAGGCGGTAAAGAGGACGTATCCCCAATGTGCCTGCAGGTCGGACAGGCCGCTTTGGAGAAGGATGTTGGTGTTGAATCCGATGACCGAATTGATGCCGGTGGCGGTGTTGCAGGCGAGGATGACGCACGCGAGCAGGAAGGGGATAACGTATTTGCGGCGCAGAAGCGAATCGCTGACCTTTTGGCCGGTGGCTGACGGCAGGTTTTGAGGCGGTCTCCATCTCGTGCAACTCAATGGTTGCCTGTTCGGGAGAGCGGGAACGCAGGAGCGCGGCGCGGGCTTTTTCGGGGTTGCGGCGATAGAGCCAGCGGGGCGATTCGGTGACCATGAAGGCGCCGATGACGAAAAGCGCGCCCGGAGGCAGCGATACCCAGAAGATGCTGCGCCAGGCATGATCCTTGAACGTGAAGAGGGCGCTGGGATCGCCGAGGCGCGCCACAGCATCGACGCGATAGCTGAAGTAGATGCCGATGAGAGCGGCAGCGACGATGCCGAAGGTAAGCAGCCACTGGAAGACGCCGGTTCCTTTGCCGCGTGTCGAGGCGGAGAGGCACTCGGCGAGGTAGAGCGGAACGACGATGCCGATCAGTCCGCCGCTCATGCCCTGCAGGAGCCGGCCGAAGAAGAGCGGCGCGTATCCGTGCGAAAGCGCGATGACCGGGATGCTGAGGATGAAAGACAGGCCGCTGAGGATCATGAGGGGTTTGCGGCCCATCCAGTCGGCGAGCATGCCGGCGAAGAGCGTGGAGAAGACGCTGCCAAGCAGTACCGCGGCGACGATGATGGACAGCTGCGATGGATCGAGCTTGGAAGTGGCCTCGAGATAGGGCAGCGCGCCGCCGATGATGCCCACGTCGATGCCGTAGAGCAGGCCGCCGAGGCCGGCTACGAGAAGCAGGAAGAGGTTGTAGCGCTGGCGGGTGCGATCGGACGACGATGCGACGGAATCAGGAAAAGTGCTGGCTGTCATGAATGTGCCTATTGTATTTCTGTCGTTGCCAACATGGTAGAACCGTTTCCCGGAAATCGGAGTTCGTGCTTTCCCACCCATGCCGCGATAATGCGTCATATCACCCCACGGACGAAGACCTGTCCGCGGGGACCCCGGGGGATGGGGCACCCTTGTTCATTGGCCCATGAATCTTTACCGCATGGCCGAGCGGATTGCGAGGTTCAACACGACCATCAGAACTGCGGAAGCTGGAAAGAGCAGCAAGGCTTTTTTGAGCCGCTTCGGGTCGCCGCCGGCGATCGCGCCAATGATCCACGAGCTGACGGCGAGGCCAACCCATCCGCAGGTAATGACGAAGCCCAATGCGGTGCCCGTCATGCGCGGAAATGCTGCGCCGGTGATGGCGAGCGTGGTGGGAAAGACGGGGGCCATGGACAGGCCGGCAATGAAGACAAGGGCAAAAGCCGGACCTGGCTTGTTGGTTTGCAGCATCAGAAACGTGGTGATGGCCATGGCGATGGATGCGCCCAGCGTGACGTCGATCGGGGACACATGAGCCAGGATCGGCGAGACGCCGACGCGGCCGATGAGCAGGCCGAGCGCGAATCCGAGCGAGAGGATGTTGAGTGCGCGCGATTCGGGGATGCCCTGGGCGATGAGATGACGCGGCAGCCAGTTCCAGACGCCGACTTCGCAGGTGATGTAGAGGAAGAGGAAGAGGCCGAGCATGAAGAGCAGCGGGCGTCCGAGGATCGGGCCTACATCGGCGAGGAGGAACTGGGCGTTGCCGCTGGGCGCCGGCATTTTTGAGAACGCCTGCACGATGAGCGCGGCGACGGTGAGCGAGGCGACGGTGTAGCAGAGACGCACCCAGTTCTTTTTGAAAATATTGGCGGCAATGAAGGGGGTGGTGAGTCCGCCAAGTCCGAAGAAGAGGTTCACGAGGTTGAGGGCGATGGCGCTGTGTTCGCCGCTGACGCTGTTGGCGAGGGCATTGGCGCCGGTGACCACGATGCCGCCGCCCATGCCGAGCAGGAACATCAGCAGCAGGATCGGGCGGAATCCAGATGAGCGCGGCAGCAGGAAGAGCGCGACGGCGATGCAGGCGAGACCGAGAATGAGTCCGGCCTTGTCGCCCTGGGTGTCGAGCAGCGGGCCAACACCAAGCGAGGCGATGATGAGTCCGAGCGCCTGCACGAAAGCGATGGTGCCATTTTGCGTGGGCGTGAGGTGAAAGCGCTCGGAGAGCTCGGGCAGAATGGTGCCGAGCATGGCGGCAATCATCCCGTAGACAAAGATGGCCAGAATTGCGGCAAAGATCAGCACGGCGCAGAATCCTTTCGATATCTAACCGTAGGCAAGGATACGGCATGGGAGCCGCCCATCCGTCACAAATCAGCGGTTTTGCGGTTAACCAAGTCTATAGTTGCACGTCTAGAACGTGTCCGCCTTTTCCCCAGGTAAATCGATCTCTGGCAATTACGAAACGGAGTTGTCCATATGAGCGACCTCTGGAATGACGTCAAGCATGCGCTCCATCTGTTCATCAAGAGCCCGGGATTTACGATTGCCGCCGTATCCGCGCTGGCGCTGGGGATCGGGGCGAACACTGCGATCTTCACGGTGGTGAATGCGGTACTGCTGAAGCCGCTGGGGTATCCGGATGCGGATCGGATTATGCAGATCCTGCTGACGTCTCCGCAGGGGAGCGGCCCAGGCGCGTCGATTCCGAAGTTTCAGGAGTGGCAGAGACAGACTTCGATCTTCAAGGACGTGGCGGCGTACGATTTCGCGGGACCGGGGTTCAACATCACGGGAGACCGGCCGGAACTGATTCACGGCATTCACGTATCGGAAGGCTACTTCCGCGTGTTCGGCGCGCCGGTGATGCTGGGGCGCACTTTCACGCAACAGGAGGACTCGCCGAACGGCGGGCACGTGGTGGTGCTGAGCTACGGCTTGTGGCAGCGGAGGTTTGGCGGAGATCCGAAGGTCGTTGGGCAGGCGCTTTCGCTGGGCGGTGAGCCGTACACGATTATCGGCGTGCTGGGGCGGGATTTCGCGTCGGATCCAGAGGCAGATATCTGGGTTCCGTTCCAGTTTGAGCCGAACAGCACGAACCAGGGACATTTCTTTCTGGGCGCCGCGAAGCTGAAACCCGGCGTGACGGTGGCGCAGGCGAACGCGCAGATGAAGCTGGCGTACGCCGAATTCCGGCGCCAGTTTCCGACGACGGATCCGAAAGGAGGATTTGCGGTTCAGCCTTTGCGCGATTCGATCGTGCGGGATGCGCGGACTTCGCTGCTGGTTCTGCTGGGAGCGGTGGGACTGGTGCTGCTGATTGCCTGCGCCAACGTGGCCAACCTGCTGCTGGTGCGGGCGACGGGACGCAAACGCGAATTTGCGATTCGCGCGGCAATGGGAGCAAGCAGGGCGCGGGTGGTCCGGCAACTGCTGACGGAGAGCGTTCTGCTGGCGTTGCTCGGCGGAGTTCTGGGGCTCGCGCTGGGATTCCTGGGAGTACGGTGGCTGCTTGCGATCAGTCCCGCAGGACTGCCGCGGATTGGCGAGGACGGCGCGGCCGTGGGCTGTGGACTGGCGGGTGCTTGGCTTCACGCTCGCGGTGGCCTGCGCGACGGGAATCCTGTTCGGACTTTTCCCGGCGTTCAGCGTGTCGCGTACCGATCTGAATTCGACGCTGAAGGAGAGCAGCAACCGCGCGGGCACAGGATTTCGGCAAGGGAAGACACGATCTTTGCTGGTGATCACGGAGGTTGCGCTGGCCCTGGTGCTGCTGGTGGGAGCGGCGCTGCTGATTCGCACCTTTGTTGCGCTGCGCGCGGTGAATGCCGGATTCGACCCGCACAACGTGTTGACGATGGAGATGTCGATGAATGGCGACCGGTTCAGCAAGACCGCGGCCATTGCGCAGCTTTCGCGCGATGGGCGGCAGCGGCTGGATGCTATTCCGGGAGTCGAGAGCTCGGCGTTCACGTGCTGCCTGCCGGTGGATGGGCAGTTCGGATTGCCCTTCGCAATTGCGGGACGCCCAGTTGATCCTTCAAAGGGGCAACAGGGTGCGGGATGGATGCAGGCTTCACCGGATTTCTACAAGGTATTTCGGATTCCGGTGCTGCGCGGGCGCGAGTTCACCGATGCTGACACGGGTTCTTCGCCGAGCGTGGTGATCATCAATGAGGCGTTCGAGAAGCAGTATTTCCCGAAGGAGAATCCGATCGGGCAGCAGATTCTGATCGCCAAAGGGATGGGACCTCCGTTTGAAGAGCCGGCGCGGCAGATTGTCGGTGTGGTGGGGAACACGCATGATGGGGGCCTGGACCAGGACACGCCTCCGCTGATGATTGTGCCGGACTCGCAGGTTCTGGATGCAATGACGGCGCTGAATGCGAAGATCGTTCCGCTGCGCTGGGCGGTTCGCACGCATGGCGACCCGAAGCAGCTGAGCGCGGCGATCGCCGAGCAATTGCGGCAGGCTAGCGGGGGCTTTCCGGTGGCGCACATCCGATCCATGGAGGAGATAGTGTCGAGGACAACATCGCGACAGACCTTCAACATGATGCTGCTGTCGATTTTCGGAGCGATTGCGCTGGTGCTGGCGGCCATCGGGATCTACGGATTGATCGCGTATTCGGTGCAGCAACGGACACAGGAGATCGGGATCCGCATGGCACTGGGCGCGGACCGCGCGACGATTCGCAGGCTGGTGGTGTGGGACGGCATGAGGCTGACGCTGATCGGGATGGTGCTGGGTATCGGTGCTTCGTTCGGACTGACGCGGCTGATTGCAAGCTTTCTGTTCGGTGTGAAGACGTGGGATCCAACGGCGTTCATTGCGGTGCCGCTGGTGTTGGCGGCCGTGGCACTGGCGGCGGTGTGGCTGCCGGCAATGCGGGCATCGCGCGTGGAACCGATGATGGCGCTGCGGGTGGAGTGAGACCACCCCGAGGACAGATTCTTTGTCGCTCGAACTTCCTTCCCAGGTCTCAAAGCGAGACCTGGGGCACCCAGATTCCTGCTAGTCGCGGCGCAGGATCAGGAAGACGCTGATGAGGACGAGCGCTGTTCCGGCGAGGATGCGGCCGGTGATGACTTCGCCGGCCATGAAATAGCCGAGGGCCACGGCGACGATCGGGTTCACATAAGCGTGGCTGGAGACGCGCGTGGCAGGCATATGCGCCAGCAGCCAGACGAAGGCCGTAAAAGCGAGCAGCGATCCGAAGACAATGAGGTAGAGCAGGGCTCCAACGGCGCGCAGGGAGATATGCGGGAACGGATGCATCTCGCCGAAGCCGGCGGAAAGTGCGAGCAGCATTGCGCCGCCGAGCATCATGGCTGCGCCAGCGGTGATGGGGCGCGATTTGGGCAGGTTCATGGAGCGCGTAAGCACGGAGCCGAGAGACCATGTCGTGGCGCCGGCAAGAATGGCGAGACAGGGGACGAGTGGCGAGATGCTGCTTGCCGCCGGGAACGAGGAGAACCGCAACACCGACGAAGCCGAGAATCGTTGCGATGGCCAGCATAGGGCGCATGCGCTGCTGGCGCAGGATGAGCATCTCGAGAATCAGGGTGAGAATCGGCAGGGTTGCGGCCAGGACAGAGACGACGCCGGAGGGCACGTACTTTTCTGCCCAGAAGAGCGGCCCGTATTCGGCGACGAACATGAGGAGCGCCATGATGGTGAGGCTGCGCCACTGTTTTGCGGTCGGCGCGGCTTCGCCTTTGGCGCGCATGAAGGCGTAGAGCAGGACGCCGGCGGTGAAGAAGCGGGCTCCGGCGGCGAAGAGCGGGGGGAGTTCTTCGACGGCAATGCGGATGGCGAGGAACGTAGTGCCCCAGAGGATATAGATTGCGAAGAAGGAGAGGAACAGGCGGATCCGGTAGGATCTCCGTCCTTCTTCGCTTTCGAAATTGCCGACCGATTTGATAACCACTGAATCCGCCATAGATGGTTACCATCTTTACATTGCCTGGGTAACCTGTCAAGATTGCTTTGAGGGGTTAGCAGTGGAAAATCGCATTGAATGGGACTCGACCGGGAGGGAAGGGCTTCGAACTGATTGGCGGCCATCCTGCTCTCGATCTCGTCAACACGCTTGATTGGCGTTTTCGGGAGAAGGGGTCGGAAGAACTTATCAACAATTATGTAGACGTCATTCGCTTCATCGTGCAATTGGAGATGATCGGCCCCGGCGAGGCGCGGCGTCTGTTGCGCGGCGCGCCGGAGAACAAAGCAGAGAAAATTGTGGCGGCGGTACGCGCATTGCGGGAAGCTGCTGCGGACGTTCTGTATGCAGCCGTGGAGGGAAAGAATCCATCGCCTTCTCCTCTCCGACAGCTGGAGGCTTGCTTTAAGGAAGCAAGAAGACAACAGCAATTGCATTGGGAGGGATCGAAGCTCAAGTGGAAACTTCCGCAGTCCCCTGCCCTGGCGATACCGTTGTGGTTGCTTTCGCTGAGCGTTGCGCAATTCATCACATCGGATCAGATGCATTTGTTGCGCGAGTGCGGGAACGACGAGTGCCGATGGCTTTTTCTCGATACGAGCAAGAACCATACACGGCGGTGGTGCGATATGAAGATCTGCGGGAATCGGATGAAGGCGCGGCGATTCAAGGCGCAGCATCGGGGGTGAACAAGTCTTGAATTGACGCGAGCACGCTAGAGTCGCCGGCGATTCGGCGGGCGATGACGCGGGCTTCCTTGCTTTCCCAGGTCTCAGGAGCGAGACCCGGGGCACACCGCGGTTGGTGGGATATGGAAGGGAAGAACAACTGCAGGTTCCTCCGCTACGCATTCGCTCCGGTCGGAATGACAGTCCTGGAGGGAATGAATCGTAGATCTGGCGGCGGTGTTTCCTTATGTCGCTCCATTAGACTGGTAGCGATGATTCTGTTTGAGCGCAGGGGCTTGGCTGGGCTGGCGATTGTGTTGTGCGCATTGCTTTCGGGGTGTGGCACGCCGGGCACGCCGCAGCCTCCATCGCTCAACCTGCCGGTTCCTGTTGCAGACCTGTCCGCGATACGCACGGGCGACCACGTTGCGCTGACGTGGACGATGCCGAAGCGCAACACAGACAAGACCGCATTGAAAGCCGACGTGGTGGTGCGTATCTGCAGGCGTGAAGGAAGCGGAGCGTGCAGCCAGGTGGGGACGGATTTGAGTGTCGCCGCTGGCAAGGCAGGGAGTTTTACGGATGCGCTGCCCGGGTCGCTCACGACCGGAGCGCCGCGGCCGGTCAGTTATTTTGTGGAGTTGCGCAACAGGAAGGGCCGGTCGGCGGGTTTGTCGAATGGCGCGAAGGTGCTGGCGGGCGAGGCTCCGCATTCCGTTGAAGGACTGAAGGCGGAGATGCACAAGCAGGGCGTTGTGTTGAACTGGGGCGCGGATGGCGAGACGGCGGCAGTAAGGCTGCACCGGAAACTGCTGACTCCGCCGGCCACCCAAACGCAGCATGATGCGCTGGGTCCGGCACCTGAGGGGATCAACGCGACACTGCTGGTGGAAGAAGGTGCGGCGCAGGGCCGGGCGTTGGACACGACGATTCGTATGGGGGAGACCTATGAATATCGGGCGCAGCGCGTGAGCCGCGTGGATGTTGAGGGCAAGACGCTGGAGTTGGCGGGGGAGATTTCTGCGCCTATCGATATTGAAGCGAAGGATGTGTTTCCACTGGATGTGCCGTCGGGATTGGCCGCAGTGGCGACGGCGGGAGAAAACGGCGGAGGACCGGCAATCGATTTGAGCTGGCAGGCTGAGCTCGATCCGCAGCTGGCCGGCTATGTTGTTTATCGGCGCGAGGGCAACGGGGAGTGGCAGCGAATTTCTCCGGCGACTCCGGCGATTGCTCCGGCGTTTCATGATGCAGATGTTCAGGCGGGGCACACGTATCGGTATGCAGTGAGCGCGGTGGGCAAGAACGGCTACGAGAGCGCACGTTCTGCCGAAGCCGGGGAGACCGTGCCGTAAAGCTGGAGGAGCGTCAGGCGGATTACGGGTTTAATCTTCCAGCGGGTCAGCGGCGCTTTGCGCCAAGCGAGTCAGCGAGAAAACGAGTTCTCAGGATTCATGCAATCAGGTGTCGAAGAAGTCCGCAAAGGAGCACGGCCATGAAGTATTGCCGTTTTCGGTTTGAGAATCAGATCATGTACGGGTTGGTGGAGGACCGCGGCGGCGAAGCGTGGATCGTGGATCTGGCGCCGGCACCGGAGGAGGATCTGGCGTTCCACCTGGCGCATGCGCGCGCCCTCGCGGCGAAGGAACTGGTGACCGATCCGGCGGGATTCGATTTTGAGCCTATGGCGCTGAACGAGGCTGATCTGCTGCCGCCGGTGACGCCGTCGAAGATTGTCTGCGTGGGACGCAACTACCGCGACCACGCCAAGGAACTGGGGAACGAAGTGCCCGCCGAACCACTTCTGTTTTTCAAGCCTCCCTCCTCATTGCTGGCACACAAGGGCACCGTTCTGATGCCGCCACAAGCGGAGCGGGTGGATTTTGAAGGCGAACTGGCGCTGGTGATCGGCAAGCGGGCGAGCAAGCTGGACGCGGGAGCTGATTGGCAGAGCTATGTGCGCGGATACACCATTGCCAATGACGTGACGGCGCGGGATTTGCAGAAGAAGGATGGGCAGTGGACGCGCGCCAAAGGTTTTGACACGTTCTGCGCGGTGGGGCCGATCGTGAGCAGCGAGGTGGACCTGAACAAGGGACTTACGGTGGAGACGCGCGTGAATGGCGAGTTGAAGCAACACGGGTCGACACGGGATTTCATCTTTTCGATTCCGGAGCTGCTTGCCTATATCACGGCAGCGATTACGCTTGAGACCGGAGATTTGCTGCTGACGGGGACGCCCGCGGGCGTGGGGCCGCTGAAGGCGGGTGATCGTGTGGACGTGGCGATTGATGGGTTGGGTGTGCTATCGAACATATTTCAGCCGGGATGAGATCGATTTTTAATCGACGTCTTTCGATTCGAGCCCGAGTAAAATCGGTCCTGATCCTCTCGGCTCTTCTTCCTTCTTTTCGTTCGACGTGCTCTCTGCTGACTGTCCGCGATGCTGACTCCGATTCAGTATCACGCTAAGAAGGCCGGCGCTGACCAGCAGGGCGGTGTCGAGAAGATAGAGGGCGATCCGATAGGGATGATTGGTCAGATCGAGGGCGTAGAGCACTCGGCCGGAATCAGGCTCAGAGATTGAGATCACCCGGAGGGAGATCCCCGTGAGAGCGCCTCCAACTGGCTTTTGGAGGTAGGTGAAGGCGTAGCTCGATCCAATGTGGACAAAGTCTGAGGCATCGCTGCGCAGATCCAGTGCATAGCCACCCGTCAATTTGCAGTTGGTGGCACAGATGTACTTGTGATAAGTCTTGCCTTTCACCTCGGCGACAAGGCGGGCGACCCCCTCCACCGTTTTGCGGGGAGCGTGCGCATTTGGCGAATAAGAGTTGAATGCGCCTACAATAAGGGCGACTCCGAGCCATATGATGATTGGGATTCTGGCCCCCGCCTCAATTGGCCAATGGTTCCGACAATCTCGCAAATCGAGGAAGGTAATAGAGCAACAAACGACAAGCGTCACGATCGTCGCGGCACAGACGACAGCGTCAAGGTCATTGTCGAATGCCATTGGAAGCCATCTTACCCATCTTTTTGGGGAAGAGTTAGAGAGAATCGCTGCAAAGGTTCTCGATTCATCAAGGAGTTGCACGGAATGGAGTAGGCTTTTCGGGACGAAACTTGGGAGGCTGCATCAGCATCCTAAAGAGCGGTACACTGGAGCCGGGCGCGCGAATGCGCCGGGGCTCCCTTCCCCAGGAGGAAAAATGCCACAGAATCTGCTTGAACAACTGCGCAAGTACACGACCGTTGTTGCTGACACCGGCGATATTGAAGCGATGGAGAAGTTTCGTCCCACCGATGCCACCACGAACCCTTCGCTGATTACCACCGCGGCGCAAATGCCGCAGTATCAGCCGATCGTCGATAGCGTCATCATGGACGCGAAAAAAGAGCTTGGCGACAGCGCGAGCGACAAAGATGTTGCCAACCTGGCATTCCAAGGACTGGCCGTTGCATTTGGGAAGAAGATACTGGCGATTGTGCCAGGGCGCGTTTCGACAGAGGTCGATGCCCGCCTCTCCTACGACACCGAAGCCACCATTGCGCAGGCGCGCAGCATTATCGCGCAGTATGACAAGGCGAAGATCGGCCGCGATCACGTGTTGGTCAAGATCGCCTCGACGTGGGAAGGCATTCAGGCGGCGCAGGTGCTGGAGAAAGAAGGCATCCACTGTAACCTGACGCTGCTGTTCGGCATTCACCAGGCCGTGGCCGCCGCTGAAGCGGGCGTGACGCTCGTGTCGCCGTTTGTGGGCCGCATTCTGGATTGGTACAAGAAGGACACCGGCAAGGATTACCAGGGCGCCGAGGATCCGGGCGTGCAGTCGGTGACGAAGATTTACAACTACTACAAGAAATTCGGATACAAGACGCAGGTAATGGGCGCGAGCTTCCGCAATATCGGCGAGATCAAGGAACTGGCCGGATGCGATCTGCTGACGATTTCGCCGCAACTGCTGGCGGAGTTGGAGAAGACCGAGGGCGATCTGCCGAGGAAGCTCGATCCAGAGGCCGCAAAGTCGATGCAGATTGAGCGGATCGTGGTGGACAAGGCTGCCTTCAAGAAGATGCATGCGGAAGATCGCATGGCGACGGACAAACTGAAGGAAGGCATCGATGGGTTCTCGGCTGCGCTGGTGAACCTGGAGAAACTGCTGGCGAAGCGGCTTGCGGAGCTTGAGTCGAGGGCGCCGGCTGCGGTTTAAGCCTATCGGAAAAGTAGCTACAAGAGGGCGGCCATCGGGCCGCCCTTTTTGTTGGAAATGGCGCGAGCCTGATTGCTCTCCAGGGTCTCAGAAGCGAGACCCGGCACCCAGCCTCTTTTGTTGGAGATGGCGAGCTGGTGTTGAAAGGAACACGACCCTGGTTGCTTTCCCAAGTCTGAAAGTCCAGACCTGGGGCACCCGGCGTCCTTCTCCGAGCTCAGATTCATTGTGCTTCGTATCTGGTACCTTGGTGAGGAATCATCGGGAATGCTCATTAAGGGACAGCACGAGCATGACGGCGAGCGATCTGATTGATCGGTTGACTGAGCACAAGACGCTGGGAACAGCGCCACGCGAAGAGCTGGCCTGGCTGGCGGCGCACGGAACTCTTCGCTACCTCGGCGCCGGCGAAGTGCTATCGCATAAGGGCATGCCGGTCGAGGGACTCTACGTGGTGCTGTCGGGGCATGTCTCGTTGTCGGCTGACCGAGGCGCAGGGCCGCAGAAGATGATTGAATGGCGAGCGGGCGATGTGTCGGGGGTTCTGCCTTACTCGCGGCTGGTGAACCCGCCTGGAGATGCGGTTGCGCAAGAGCCCACGGAGATTCTTGCGCTCGACCGGAAGGATCTGCGCGCACTGACACACGAATGCTTTGAAATCACGTCGATCCTGGTGCGCACCATGCTCGATCGCGCGCGGCTGTTTACCTCGAGCGATCTGCTGAACGAAAAGATGATCTCGCTGGGAAAGCTTTCGGCGGGGCTCGCGCACGAACTGAATAATCCTGCGTCGGCGATTGAACGCAGTGCCGCATTGCTTGAAGACCGGCTGGAAGATACCGAGAAGGCAACGCGCGCGCTGGGCGCTGCGAAGCTGAGCGACGCTCAACTGGCTGCCGTGGATGCGATTCTCGATTCGTGCATGGCCTCACAGACGCAAACGACGCGGACATGCCTGGAGCAGTCGGATCGCGAAGAGGCCATCGCCGATTGGCTTGCCCTCCACAAGCTGGACGCGGCGAATGCGGCCATGCTGGCCGACACTGAAGTGACCTTCGACGCGCTCGAGCAGTTGGCAGCCGTGGTTTCGGGATCCGCTTTGCATGCGGTTCTACGGTGGGCTGCCGCGGGTTGCGGCGCTCGCCGACTGGCTTCGGGAATTCAAGGCGCAGCGATGCGCATCTCCGGCCTGGTGATGGCTATCAAAGGATTCACGAACATGGACCAGGCAATGGTGGCCCAGCATGTGGATCTGGGACCGAGCCTCGGCAACACGGTGGCAGTGCTGCAGTCGAAGGCGCGGGGGAAATCGGTTGAGGTCACGGTCGAACTCGAAGCTGACCTGCCGCCGGTCCTCGGCTTTGCTGCCGAGCTGAACCAGATATGGGGAAACCTGATTGACAACGCGTTGGATGCGGTAGTCGACGGAGGCCGCGTGATTGTGCATGCGAACCGCAAAAGTCAACATGTGATCGTCAGCATTATCGATGACGGGCCTGGGATTCCGGCACACGACCTGGCACGAATTTTCGATCCGTTTTTTACGACAAAGCCAATGGGACAGGGCACGGGCCTTGGGCTTGACATTGTCCGCCGCCTGGTGCGGCACAACGACGGGACGATTGAGGTCGAGTCGAAGCGCGGCCGCACGGAGTTTCGCGTTGCGCTGCCGATTGCGGAGAGCGGAGCTGAGGCGGTTACGGGTTGATGGAACGTCCCTCAGGGGCTGAAGCCGACTCATTTTCTGCGGCTACGGCACGGCTGAATCCGTACCTTTCAAAACTTGAACTGAATCTGACGGCACTCCCCCGTGCCATTTCGCCTCAAGTCCCTCATTTATTTCGAAGGCACAGCGATGGGTGGACTCATTCAACGTCCCGGTTGATGCGAGAAGTTTCTTAGGCTGGTTACTAATGGATGGTTGGCCGCGGGTGAAGTGATTTACCTCACATCTCCGGTGCTACAATTTCGCTAAAGTTCTTTTCAAGCAAGAAAAATCCAGCGATGGCCGGGGGGTCGTTCCGGACTGCGCACGTTGCATCCGGACCGTATCGTTTCCCAGCTTCGCGCACCACGGGGACCCGCATGCAGGTTCAATCACATCCTCTCGAACCGTTCTTCCACCAGGCAGTTCGGAATAGTTATGAAGGCCGGCTCGGGCTGGGTCGTGAGATCACCAGCTATGTTTCGCGCATGCTGTGCGAGTTTACCGAGGCGGACAATCTCTTGCGGTTGCGCGATTCGAAGGGGCGGCCGATCGAGAAGCTTGCAGAGATGGTGCGCGCCTCCGACCCGATCCATGGAACGGCGCGATCGTTCATCGCCGAGCGCTCGATCAGGAAGTACGTCGGCGACTACACGCTTTTCATTGCCGGGATGTGTCCCGAGGCCATCGAGTCTGACCCGAACAACATTTCACAGAAGCCGACTCTTGCCGAACTGATTCGGGTGGGCAAAGAAAGCTATTACATCGTCAGCCAGTTCAATGTGTTTGAGTATGAAAAAGAAGCTGAGTTGTACGGGCAACTTTCGAATTCATTTGAGCATTGCATTCTTGGTCTCGCCATCGCCCGCAGGGATTTGTGGCGAACGATAAATCCACCAGCACCTGTACATTAGCCATATTTCTAGAAAGAAGCAGTCCTAAAATGACCTGGTGGTTCGGTGCCCCAGGGACATCAAGAATGTCCCTGGGGACAACGATCTATGTCACACCCCGTTGCAATTGACATTCCACTCTGCCAACTAAGTTGCGTCTCCACCTTTAGTCGTAGCAACATTTCGGCTAATCTTTGTGTCAACACTATGTAAATCGGTGGTGGCTGGTTCTCCCGGCTGCAGGTTAACCGCGACCGGCCACTGCACAACAGGCAGTGCCGATTGCGCGCGAGCGCCTTAGGGAGGTTTGTATGCAAAGCCAGGGACATCCACTTGAGCCATTCTTTCAGCAGGTTGTTCGCAACAGCTACGAAGGCAAATTGGGATTGCATGATCCTGACGTGACGGGATACGTAGCGCACCTGCTCTGCGAATTCTCAGAAACCGACAGACTCTACCAGGTGCGCGATGCCGAAGGGCATCCGATCGAGGAGTTGGAATCGATGATCCTGGCGGCTGATCCGGTGAATGGCACCGCGACCTCGTTTGATGCGGAGCGCGCCATGCGCAAGTACATCGGCGACTACGCGCTGTTTGTCGGCGGGATGTACCCGGAGGCCAATGTTCCAGGGACGCGGCGGCGCGTGCCACATCCTAGCCTGTCGGAATTGATTCACGCGGGCAAAGAAAGCTACTTCATCGTGAGCCAGTTCAACATGTTCGAGTATGAGAAAGAGGCGCCGTTGTTTGCGCGACTTTCAGACGGATTCGAGCGGTGCATTCTGGGGTTGTCGCTGGTGCGCGAGGAACTGAGAAAGCGGAAGGCGCTGCCGGCTCCGGAGATGAATTAGAAGCAGTGATCAGAGAACAGAGGTCAGTGATCAGAAAATGCCCCGGGGCTTTGTGGCCGCCGGGGCATTTGTTTTCTGGCGGTGATTATTCGGACCAGACGGCCAGGACGTTGCCCTGGCCATCGGAGAAGTGGAAGCGCTTGCCTCCTGGGAAGTCGAAGGTGGGGACGGTGATGGAACCGCCGGCGGCAATGATGGCGTCCTGCGTGGCTTTCAGGTCCTGGGAGTAGAGGACGATGAGCGGGGCGGTGTCGCTGCTGGTCTGCTGCGGATCGCCTTTGCGGAATCCTCCATCAATGCCGGCGTGGTCTTTGTCGAAGGCGATATAGTCCGGGCCGTAGTCCTGAAAGTTCCAGCTGAAGGCTTTCTCGTAAAACGCCTTGGTGCCGGCGATGTCGGTGGTAGTGAATTCGATGTAATTGATGGCGTGGTGCTGCGCAGGTTCGCTCATGCGTCTCTCCTCATGCGTTGGGATGCGTGGAGTCGAGGGGAGGGTGACGCGAATGCTAAGCGCAGGCGCACCCTTCCCAGGTGCTCTGATACGCCTCCATCCACATTCCCTCAGAAGCGGGAGAGTGCAGGTAGAGCCCGCTGATTCGTTCTACGGCGCGGACTGCCGAGGTACGAGGGGAAGGTAGCACAGACGAAAGTTACATTGCAATCGGATTTAGAGGGATGCTTCCATGGTTCACAGCAACTCCATTGACCTTCAAGTCACCGCTGGTTTTTTACGCTGCGTTGTCGAGCCTTGGGAGACCGACATGAGAACTTTGCGGACGTGGCCCATTGCAATCACAATGATGGGCTGCACATTTCTAAATGTGACGGCAAAGTCAGCGCTCGCACTCACCGACGGAGCGCACAACAGGGATAGCAAGGTAACGGTTCCCGCGACAACTCCATTGACCGTGAAGCTCGATCAGGTTGTCAGCGCAAAAACTGCTGAGAGCAGCGGAGGGTTTACGGTCACGTTCAGTGAGCCGGTGCGGGTGGATGGAATGATCGTGATACCGGCGGGAGCAACCGGTGCCGGATTGGTAAGCAGAAACTCGCAAAATGGCACAGAGATGGAATTGAACTCCGTGTTCGTGCATGGCAGATCATACCGAGTATCCACGTCGCCAATCGCTTTCAATCAGAAGGGCACTCTCCGCGCGGGAACAAAATTCACATTCGAACTCATGCTCTCGCTGAGCGTTGTTGAGTAAGAGCCACCGCCCAACATTCTTGCCTGAGATTCGACAGAATCATTCCGAGAGCCTTAAGAAATCAATCCGACGAGTCGTTGGCTCCATCCCTGGCAGGGTTTGCGCTTCCCCACCCAAGCGGAGCTTGGATGGGGCACCCTCATTTCGTTCGGATGTGAATTCTTACGCAGCCCTAGAGGATGTAGCGGCTGAGGTCGTTGTCTTTGACGACCGCGGCGACCATCTGGCGCACATATTCTGGCGTGATCGTGAAGACCTTTTCCGGACCGGAGGCGGTCATGCGTTCGTGGTACGGAAGAGGAGCAATCGCTTCGTTGGCTCCATCCTTGGTGAGGGCCGCGGCCTGCTCCGGAGTGCCTGCATTTCGCGCAACATCGGGCGCGAGAAAACTAACGTCTTCGAGCACGCGCTCCATGATGGTGTGCAGGCGGCGAGCACCGATGTTCTCAGTCTGCTCGTTAACTTTGAATGCGAATTCGGCCATTTCGCGCAAGGCTTCGGGATCGAACTCGAGGCGAACGCCTTCGGTCTCAAGCAGAGCGGAGTATTGCTTGGTGAGCGACGACTTCGGCTCGGTGAGAATGCGGAGAAAATCTTCGGCGGTGAGCGATTTGAGCTCGACGCGAATGGGGAAGCGGCCCTGCAGTTCGGGAATGAGGTCGCTGGGCTTGGAGACGTGGAAGGCCCCGGCAGCGATGAACAGGATGTGATCGGTGCGCACCATGCCGTAGCGGGTGTTCACTGTGGTGCCTTCGACGATGGGGAGAATGTCGCGCTGCACGCCTTCGCGGGAAACATCGGGGCCATGACCGCCTTCGCGGCCGGCGATCTTGTCGATCTCATCGAGGAAGACGATGCCGCTGGATTCAACGCGCTCGACCGCAACACGATTGACCTGGTCCATGTCGATGAGGCGGCCTTCTTCTTCCTGCACGAGGTAGTCGAAGGCGTCGGCGACTTTCATTTTGCGCTTCTTTGAGCTGCCGCCGAAGATGTTGGGCAGCATGTCTTTGAGGTTCATCTCCATGTCTTCAAGATTCTGGTTGGAGATGATGCCGAACTGCGGCGAATTGCGCTCGCGGACGTCGAGCTCCACGGTGCGGTCGTCGAGCTTGCCTTCGCGGAATTGCTGGCGCAGCTTTTCGCGGGAACGCTGGTAGCTGTCGGAACCGGGAAGCGTGAGCTGGCCTTCCTGTGCGGGCGCCGCGGCTGGAGGCGGAGGCAAAAGAATGTCGAGAAGGCGCTCTTCTGCGTTCATCTCGGCCTTGTCTTCCACTTCTTCGAGGCGCTCTTCGCGCACCATGTCAATGGCGATTTCGACGAGGTCGCGAATCATGGATTCAACGTCGCGGCCGACGTAGCCGACCTCAGTAAACTTCGAGGCTTCAACTTTGAGGAAGGGCGAGTTGGTGAGCTTGGCGAGACGGCGCGCGATTTCGGTTTTGCCGACGCCGGTGGGCCCAATCATGATGATGTTCTTGGGCATGATGTCGTCGGCGATGTCAGGGGGAAGCTTCTGGCGGCGCTGGCGATTGCGCAGGGCGATGGCTACGGCGCGCTTGGCGGGGCGTTGACCGACGACATGCTTGTCGAGCTCGGCGACGATTTCGCGCGGGGTGAGCTCGTCGAGCGAGAGGTCTTGTTCTTCGGCGGATGCGGGAAGGTAAATGGCCATTTTTCTAATTGATTACTCCTGGTCCTATATCGGAGACGATGTTGATTTGCGCGCTCTAAAACCTCAGGGGCTAAAGCCCGGGCTCATTTTGCTCCTTTTGCGGCACGACTAAAGTCGTGCCCTGACGCTTCGTGCTCTCACGCTTGCACCTCGACGCTTCATGCCCTGACGCTCGTACCTTGATGCTTCGTGCCTTCACGCTCGTACCTTGACGCTTCGTGCCTTGACGCTTCGTACCTTGACGCTTTCTACCTTGATGATGCTCCGAGACAAGCAGCGCTCTATGACTTCAATTCCTCGAAGGTGATTCTGTCGTTGGTGTAGATGCAGATGTCGGCGGCAATCTTCATGGCCTTGGCGGCAATCTCGTGGGCGTCGAGTTCGGTGTTCTCCATCAGGGCGCGTGCGGCGGCGGTGGCGTAGCTTCCGCCGGAGCCGATGGCAGCGATGGGCTCGTCAGGATCGATGACGTCGCCGGAGCCGGAGATGAGGAATGTCTGGCCCTTGTCGGCGACGACGAGGAGAGCCTCAAGGTTGCGCAGCATCTTGTCGGTGCGCCAGTCCTTGGCAAGCTCGACGGCGGCGCGATTGATGTTGCCGGCGTACTGCTCCAGCTTGGTTTCAAAGCGCGTGAACAGGTTGAAGGCGTCGGCGGTCGATCCGGCGAATCCGGCGAGGATCTTTTCCTGGTAGAGGCGGCGAATCTTTTTGGCCGAGTGCTTGAGGACGTGGTCAGCCATCGTGACCTGCCCGTCGGCGGCCATCACCACCACTCCGTTGCGCCGCACACAGATGACTGTAGTGGAGCGGATGCGGGGCCGGTTGGCAGCGACGGATTTTTGGTTCTTGCTCAAAGACAAACCCCTCATAAAAACAAGACTCCCGGCAGGCCGGAAGCCGTTTAAACACGCACTACCAAGTATAGGGCATGGCGCGGGGCGGGGATGGCGCAACGGCCATGTCTCTCATTGTGCGAACGGATCAAAAGGAGAAGCAGATTCTTCGCTCACCACCCCCGACCTGCCCCTTCGGGGTCCCTGAAACGTTCGGGGCTCCGTTGGTTCAGAATGACACCGCCGACCCTTGTTGTGTGAACTACAGGAAGAGTAGCTTCGCTCAACGATGCCAGACGACCTTTCCGGAACGCACTACGGCGTGCACGCGGGAGAAATTTGTCAGGTCATTGGCGGGATCGGCGTCGAGGATGGTGAGGTCGGCGAGCTTGCCGGGTGCGATCGTCCCTTTGCTGTCGGAGACGCCCATGCGAGAGGCGGGGTTTGTGGTCAGCATTCCCAGGACGGTCCTCCAGTCAAGGCCGCTCTTACCGAGTTCCACGAATTCTCCTTCGGTGGTGTAGTCGGTCATGTAGCCGACGTCGGTTCCGAACAGAAGCGTTCCACCGAGCTGGTGAAACTGCTCGACCTCGGCGCAGATCGGATCCATGTAATGCGGATCTTTGGTCACGGTGGTAGAGAACATTTTGAGCGTGGGGATCATGGCCATGTTTCTGCCGATCGCGGTGCCCAGCAGTTTTGCATCCACACCGCGCGTGTCGTCGGCGGCGTGTGCCAGCACGTCAACGCCGCTGTTGATGGCGACCTCGACGCCGGCGAGGTTGGAGGGGTGGGCGAAGACCAGCTTGCCGTTCAGGTGGCTCTCGGTAACCGCGGCCCGGGCAATGTCAACCGGCATCGGCAACACGTGGCCGTGCGCTACCCATGAACCGGTGAAGAGCTTGGTGACGTCGGCGCCCGAGGCGAGGTTGCGGCGCACGATTCTGGTAGCGTCCTGCGGCGTGTCGGGTTGCGGCATCATGGCGACCATCCATCTCGGAGCCTCGTCGCGCACGTAGTAGGGCACGCCATGGGGTGGGTAGAGCGCGGTTCCAGCGGTGTAGATGTAGGGACCGGTCAGTTCCCCTTTCTCGATGCGGCGGCGAATGGAGAAGGTGTCGGCGGGATTGGAGCCGAGATCGATGACGGTGGTGAAACCGCGGCTGAGGAACATGTCGGCGAGTTGGGGATTGAGCGTGGCGGCAGATTTCCATTGCGCCATCGACCACTTGGGCTGGGTGAAGTGGACGTGGGTATTCCAGAAGCCGGCGGTCACCACGCAGTGATCGCATGGGACAAGGGTGGCGTCGGCGGGGACGGCGACCTGGGTGCCGACTGCCGCGATGAGGCCGTCGTGAATCAGAATGGTGCCGTCGTCGATGGGCGGATCGGTGGGCGAGATGTAGATTTTGGCGTGTTCGATGGCGAGCGTGCCCTTGGCAAGCTGGAGCGGAGGGTGCGATCCATGGCGGGGATAGAACTCAATCAGCCAGATTCCGGCACAGGCAACCACAAAGAGAATCAACGCCGCAGAAAAGAGACGAAACAGCCACCGACGCATAAGAGGACCTCATCCGTTGAGAGATAATACGCAGCGCGCGCCCGATGGTTCACGCGAATCGCGGTTTGACGCGTCCAATCACAGCCAACTAGCTTTGAAGAGGGGCCAGCCCGCCTACGCCCCGCCCGGAGGAGCAACAATGTCAAGGAACTTGCCGGGACGGCTCGCGTTAGCCGCCGTCTTTGCGGCCTTGTTTTCAGGAGGCCTGACCAGTAAGGCGCAGGATCTGAAAAGTTTTGAGCAGCGCATCACAACGAAAGTGCTGCCCAATGGACTCACCATTTTGATCTGTGAGAGGCCGGAAGCACCGGTCTTCAGTTACACCACGTTTGTGGACGCAGGCGATGTCAACGATCCCACAGGTGAGAGCGGACTGGCGCACATGTTCGAGCACCTGGCGTTCAAAGGCACAAGCCAGATCGGGACCACGGACTATGCAGCGGAAAAGGTAGCCCTGGCGGATGTGGAAGCGGCGGACGACGCGATCGAGGCGGAAAAACGCAATCCGAACGGAAGCAATCCCGAAAAACTGAAGGAACTGGAAGCGGCGTTCACCAAGGCGCAGGCAGCAGCGGAGAAGTTTGTCGTCCCGAACCAGTTCACCGATGTGGCGGAGCGCAACGGCGCGCACGGACTGAATGCCGAAACGGGGCTGGACGACACGATGTTCTTCTGGTCGATGCCGGAGAATCGCCTCGAGCTTTGGGCGTGGCTGGAGAGCAGCCGACTGGCGGACACGGTTCCGCGCGAGTTCTACAAGGAACGCTCGGTGGTGCTGGAAGAGCGGCGGATGAGCGTCGACTCTAACCCCCAGGGCCGGTTAACCGAACAGCTGGCCGCTACCGCATATGTCGCGCACAACTACGGGCGAAGCAACATCGGCTGGCCGAGCGAGGTGAGCCAGATTACGGCGACCGAGGCGATGGCCTTCCACAAGAAGTATTACGTGGGATCGAACATCGTGATCGCCGTTGTGGGTGATGTGAAGGCCGCCGAGGCGATGCCGATTCTGGAAAAGTATTTCAGCAGGGTTCCCGGCGGACCGAAGCCGCTGGATATGACGACGGTCGAGCCAAAGCAGTTTGCCGAAAAGTCGTTGACCATCAAGGACCCCAGCCAACCCATTTATCTCGAGGCGTACCACCGGCCGAGCTATCGCAGTCCGGATGATGCGGTCTATGACGCGATCAGCGATATCTTGTCGAACGGCCGTGTTTCGCGGCTGTATCGGAGCCTCGTGCGCGATCAGCAGATTGCCGCGGTCGCAGAGGGTGAAAGTCCTTTCCCGGCGATAAGTATCCGAGCCTCTTCGTATTCGGCGCGGTACCACTGCCGGGTCATACCGACGCGGAGATGGCGACGGCGATCCACAAGGAGATTGAAAAGCTGAAGACGGCCGATGTCACGGATGCCGAACTTGCCATGTACAAAACCCGGACGCGTGCCGATTTGCTGCGGGGACTTGCCGATAACCAGGGCCTGGCCAATGCGCTGGCGGAATCCCAGACGCGCTACGGGGACTGGCGCGAACTTTTCCGGCAGCTCGATCGCGTGGACAAGGTGACGAAGGCGGATATCCGGCGCGTTGCCAACGAGGTGTTTGTCGCCTCAAACCGGACCTCGGCCGAGATCGAGACGCAGGCTCCAGCAGCGCCGGCGAAGAAAGACGGAGGCGCGCAGTGAAGAACAACAGTGGACAGTTGGGCTGGCGAGGCGCACAGGTAAAGTCGTGCCGATCCAAAACATCCTTTGGGGGATTTGCAATCGTTTGTGTGACATTTCTGTTGCCGCTCGTTCCCGCTCTTGCTCGCGCACAGCAGAGCAAGCCATGGGAAAAGATTCCCGTTCCTCCGCTGCATGCCTTCAAACCGCAGCAGCCGAAGCGGATCGAGTTGAAGAACGGGATCGTTCTCTTCCTGCAGGAGGATCATGAACTGCCATTTGTCTCGGGATCGGTTCTGATTCCCGGAGGGTCGCGCGACGAGGATCCGGCAAAGTGCGGGCTGATCGATCTCTACGGGCAGACGTGGCGGACGAGCGGCACAGAGAAGTTGAGCGGCGACGCGATGGATGATTTGCTGGAGTCAAAGGCCGCGCATATTGAGACCGGCGGAACTGAGGACTCGACCGCAGTCTCCTGGGATTCGCTGAAGGCGGATACCAACCAGGTCTATGACCTTGCGATGGACCTGTTGTTCCATCCCAAGTTCGACGAACAGAAGCTCCAACTGGCGCAACAGCAGGAAGCGACAGGAATCGTCAGGCGCAACGATGACGAAGGGCAGATTGCCGCGCGCGAAGCTGCCAGGCTGGTGTATGGATCTGACAGCCCCTACGCGCGGCAGCCGGAACTGTCGAACATCGAGCGAGTTTCGGTGGCCGATTTGCAGGCATGGCACGACCACTCGATCGGCGGAAAACTGATCATCAGCGTAAGCGGCGACTTTGATTCGGCCGCGATGGAGGCCAGGCTGCGGGCCACGTTCGAGAGCCTGCCGAAGGCGCGGCCCAACCCGGCGCGGCATGAAGTGTTTCACGGACCGACTCCAGGGGTTTATTTCATCGATAAAGAAGATGTGAATCAATCCAATGTCGAGATCGTTGGGCTCGGAATCGATCGGCACAATCCGGACGTGCCGAACCTAGCGGTGATGAACGAAGTGTTCGCGGGCGGATTTGCCAGCAGGCTCTTCCAGAAAGTGCGCACGGAGCTTGGTCTTGCGTACGAAGTTGGGGGAGGCCTGTCGTTCGGATGGGATCATCCGGCTACGTTCCAGGCGGTGGTGCTGACACAGAGCGCAACAACTGTGGACGCTATTCAGCAAACCTACAAGGTGCTGGACGGGTTGACCACGCAGCCATTCACCGAGGAGGAGCTGAAGCGCGCCAAGGACAATATTCTGAACTCGTTCCTGTTCCGCTATGACACCAAGGACAAGGTGCTCGCGGAGCGGGTGCGTCTTGAGTTTTACGGATATCCGCCGGACTATCTTGAAACGTACAAGTCAGCGCTGGAAAAAGTAACGGTCGCCGATTTGAATGCGGCAGCGAAGAAGTACATTCATCCCGACAAGTACGCGGTGCTGGTGGTGGGCAACGGGCCGGAGATCAAGCCGGGACTGGATGAACTGAAGATGGGTCCGGTGCACAAGATTGACATCACGATTCCCGGCGCGCCAGGGAGTAAGGGCGGCGGGGCGGAAGGACAAGAGTGAGCAAGGAAGCGGGTAGTTCAAAACGGTCAACACCCAATGGCGGTTGTAATCATGGCCGCCGGCAAGGGCACGCGGCTGAAGTCGCGCCGGCCAAAGGTGCTTCACGAGGTCGGCGGCAAGCCGCTGCTGAGTCATGTGATTGCAACAGCCGGTCGCCTGGCTGAAAACGAGGACATCTATGCCATCGTCGGCCACGAAGCGGCTCGCGTGCGTGAAGCGATGGCGGCAACCGATGTGCAGTTCATCGAACAGAAGGAACAGCGCGGAACCGGACACGCCCTTCAATGCGCACGGGAGGCGATCGAAGGGTACGAACACATCCTGGTTCTGTCGGGCGACGTGCCGATGATCCAGGCGGAGACGCTCCAACACTTGATGACGCTTCATCTGGCGGAAGGTGCGGCAATGACGATTCTGACTGCCGTGCCGGAGGATCCGACCGGTTATGGCCGGATTATTCGCCGCTCGCCGGATCGTTCGGAAGTGGATGCGATCGTGGAGCAAAAGACGCTGAAGCCGGAGCAGCAGTCCATCCGCGAAATCAACTCTGGCATCTACGCGTTCAAAGTTGAGCCGCTGCTCAAGCATCTCGACAAACTCACAGACAACAACACTCATGGCGAGTTCTATCTGACGGACATGGCGGCACTGCTGCACGCGGCAGGCGAGAAAGTCGCGGCAACGAAGGCTGTCGACGCGGCGGAAGTGCTGGGCGCCAATACAATTGCCGAACTCGTCGCGCTCGACGCCAACATTCGTGCAGCAACGGCCAATCGCTTGATGGCTTCCGGGGTCACCATCTTTCGGCCGGAGACGTGCGTGATCGACGCCGAGGTGCAGGTTGATCCGGATACGATCATTGAGCCGTTTGTGCAACTGCTGGGCGCGACGCGGATCGGTAGGGATTGCCGGATTCGTTCCTACTCGGTGATCGAGAACTGCACATTGGGCAATGATGTGCTGGTTCGGCAGGGATGCGTTCTTGGTGAAAGCACAGTAGCCGACGGAGCGCGGATTGGCCCGTTTGCACATCTGCGGCCGGGAAGCGATATCGGACAGGACGCTCATGTGGGCAACTTCGTGGAGACGAAGAAGGCGAAGCTTGGCAAGGGTGCGAAGGCCAATCACCTGACCTATCTTGGCGATGCCGAAGTGGGCGCGGGCACAAACATCGGCGCAGGCGTCATTACCTGCAACTACGACGGGGTGCATAAGCACGTCACGCGCATCGGCCAGGGCACGTTTGTCGGCAGCGACTCGACGCTGGTTGCACCCATCGAGATCGGCGATGGCGCGTACATCGGCGCTGGTTCTTGCATCACGCGGGACGTGCCGTCGGGGGCTTTGGCCGTGGGACGATCCCGCCAGGTGACCAAGGAGGGTTGGGCGACGGCCCGACGGGCGAGGAGGGAGGAGCAAAAATAGGCCAGCGAGGGCGGAGACAGCGGCAGACGAAATGGCTTTATGTGCGGTAGCGGACAGATTTGTAAAGACCTATAACACTTTAGTACTTTGGTACTTTGCCAAGAAGGGCTTGCGCCACTTCCCGGGCAAGCGTAACTTTTTGTTACGTTCTCAGAGTTTCACCAGTAGTTGCTTTGAATTGAGCGTGGGAGAGTTCGACCCGAAACCCCTCCGTTGGAAGTTTCTGCCGTGAATTCTTCGGAGACTTCCTATTTATCATGCGTCATGGCGACGATTTATCTCTTGAAGGAAGAGAGCGCTTTCCCATCTTGAAATGCTAGTACCCAAGTTAAGAGGATTGCCCCGCCGCAGATGGACAGAGCACTGGCGGGAAACCGGTAAGGAAGCGGGGGCGGCGTCGAATCTGCAAGGGCAGGACGCGTCCCCGACAGCGTGGCTTGTGGCGAGCGCGGACAACCGCACGAGCGAAAAGGCGCGCAAGGCGGCACGCATCCTTGTGGTGGATGACGAGGCCCACGTTCGCTCAATGATTTCCGCTACCCTTGAACGTCAGGGATACGACGTCATGGCGGCCTCGGGCGGACGCGAAGCCCTGGAGGCGATCGACCAGGATGGTTTTGAGCTGATTCTGACCGACATCGTGATGCAGGAAGGCAACGGACTCGCGCTTCTTGAGCGCATTCACGCGCAGAATCCGAATCTGCCCGTCATCATGGTGACAGCGATTCACGACATCAGCGTGGCGATCGACTCAATGCGTCGCGGCGCGTACGACTATCTTCTCAAGCCTTTCGAACGCGAACACCTGGTGGCCACGGTACAGCGCGCGCTCGAACACCGGCAGGCGTTGCAGGAAAGCCGCACCTACCAGCAGAATCTGGAACAGGTGGTAAGGGCGCGAACCGAGATGCTGCGCCAGGCGATGGAAGACCTGGAGCACTCCTACGACGTGACGCTCGAGGCACTGGGCGATGCGCTTGACCTGAAGGATTCCGAGACGGAGGGCCACTCCAAGCGCGTTACGGCTTACACGATCGCGCTGGCACGGGCGATGGGGATCTCGCCTGCGGAGATCAAAGTCATTGCGCGCGGCGCCTTTCTGCACGACATCGGCAAGATGGCGATTCCCGACGAGATTTTGCGCAAGCCCGGCAAACTCAGCCCGGAGGAGCAGGAAATCATGCGCGAACATTGCGCGCGCGGCTACCAGATGCTGCGCAAGATTCCTTTTCTCGCCGAAGCCGCCGAGATCGTCTTCACCCACCAGGAACACTACGATGGAACCGGTTATCCGAGCGCGCTGAAGGGTGGGGCTATCCCGGTTGGCGCGCGCATATTTGCAGTGGCCGATACGCTCGACGCCATCACCAGCGACCGGCCTTATCGCGAGGCGCGCACCTTTGACGCCGCACGCGAAGAGATTATCCGCTGCTCCGGCACGCAGTTTGATCCCGCCGTGGTTGAGGTCTATCTCAAGATCCCGAACGAGCTCTGGCTCGAACTGCGCTCCGAGATTACCGGCCAGAACCGGCAATTCTCGACGTTCGACATTGCGCACCCGCTGGGCATCGCCAAGGGAATAGACCCCGCGAAACGTTCCCCTGAGGAATCCGAGAATCTCTCGATTGTCCCTCATTCATCCCTCTTGCGAAAAAGCCGCTACTCGACTTCCCTATAAGAACGTTGATCGCGGCTGCACCCAGCGCAAGTTGAGAGAAGACCTGAGACCAGTCAAGGAAGCCTTTAAGGCCGCAGGGCCTGTAGGTCTTCTCGGGGACGACGATCGTATCGCCGGGGTTGAGGCGCAGGTTTAAGAATTCGTTGCCCCATACCGATTTCGTAGCATCGCGGCTTACGATATCGCCGTTGGCCCGAATGATGAACGCATGCTTCCTGTCCGAATCCCTGTTTGGACCGCCGGCCTGCAACAAATACGCGCCGACACGGCGGCCCGTCACATACAAAAATGCGTTCTGGTTGTATACCGCACCAATTACATTCACGATCAGCGGGAACGGGCGGGATCACGAATCGGTCGCCGTTCTCGATCGTGATGTTGGGAAGGCTCCCGGTGCCAGTGCTGTCCGGCTTGAGTGTCAAAACGATACGGCCAGTGGCGCGGATCTGGTGCAGGGAGGCAACCAGGTCCCGCTCACTGCTTTGGGCGGCCGCACCACTTGCGAGATCCTGCGGGGTAGAAGTGGCAGAGCTGCGAGTGCGAGATTCGATCGCTGTATGCGCATTTCAAGCGTCCGCACATATTCATCGATGCGGACTTGCTGTGCGATACGGACAGACTCTCGGGTGAATTCCGATCCATACAGATAGGCTTTGGGATAATCCCGCCGGCGCGCTCCACGAGTTCTTTGAGGGTTTCGTCCGGCCTGACCGTATAGATCCCGGAATGCACGAACTCGCCATCAGAGTCACAAGCTTAGTTTGTTCGGCGAGAGGCACGTGAATGTCTGCTTCGGAGAAGACAGAAACAATGTCGCCACTTTTCAGCTCGAGATCCTGCGACGCATCGTGTTGCAGGACGAGTTTGCCCAGATCGAAGGGAATGAGCGTGGTTTTCAGCGTTTCCGGGTCGATTCGTTCCACAGTCGCATAGTCCCAATCGATATCGGGAGCAAGAAGGCGAATGGTTGTTCCCTGTGCGGGCCGGGGTCCTTGGGGCGCGATAGAGTCCTGCTGCGCTCCCAAGGAGGAGCTTCCATTTCGTTGCTCCGCAGTCAGATTGCGATTTTGAGCCTGCGTTGAGTTCTGTTGTTCCTGTGCTGAACCCTGTACAGATTCCTGCTGGGAATTCTGGTTTGGGTCCTGAACTGAACCCTGATTTGAGTTTTGCGCGGACTCCTGGGAGTTGGACTCGTCATCCCGAGGGCGCCTGAGCGTGAATGCGTTGCCATTCGAAGGCTGTCGCAGGTTCTGAAATCCCGGAATTGGCTCAAAGTCTGGTGCGGGCAAACCCAGTTGGGTCCGTTTCCACCAATAGTCCCGCGTAATGAGAGAGTCTTTATCGGGAATCAACTCGCTGAGACGCATCCCCGGGTGCCAGGCAAAGCGTCCGGGGTTCGCGAGGTTCCCACGAAGCATAACGGTGGTGGTATAGCGCGGCACGATCGAGAACACGCGAATAATGTCGCCATCTACCAGGGGCGTGGCCAGGCCAGTCTTGTCGTACGCGACTTCCATCGCACGCCGATCGCTGCGATCCTCGATGCGTTCGATGGAAATGCGTGCGGCAGAGGCCAAGGCCGAGACACCTCCCGCGTCGGAAAGAGCCGTTCCAAGTGTCTCGCCGGGCAGAAATTCGTAAATGGCGGGTCTCCTCACGCTGCCTGTCAAGGCAACCTGGGCACCAACTGGCGGGATAAAAATGACGTCGCCAGACAAGAGTTTCGCGTCTTTCGCTTTTGATCCATGGACGAGCAGATCGTAAAGATCAAAATGGGCAACCGTCTCGCTACCGCGGCGAAGCTCAATGTTGCGAATCGAGCCCTGAAGATTCGGCCCTCCGGAAACGAAAAGCGCATCAACAAGGGTGCTCAGGGAACTGATGGTATACACGCCGGGAGACCGCGCTTCTCCAGCCAGGTATATCTGGATGGAACGGATCTGGCCGAGATCCACCGTGAGGTCGAAGTTACGAAATACCCGACTTATGGCCGCGCGCAAGTGCCCGTCGAGATCGGCGAAGGGAACCGAAGCAACGTGAACTGTGCCTACCTGCGGCAGGTAAATATCGCCCGAGCGATCCACACGAACATTTGCTTGAAAGCTCAACTGCCCCCATATCCGAATGCGAAGCTCGTCCCCGGGACCGATCACGAAATCCGGAGGCACGGGGGCCAGATCGACTGGAGCGAAGGTTGAGGGAACTCCACGAAACTGATCGGTACCGTAGATAGGAAGAACCTGGCCGGTGGTGGAGGCAATGAACTTCTGAAACTCGGTCAGGGGTTCCGGCTGCAGACGGCGTTGCCGAGCTAGATCGTTTTGAGATGGGAAGCGGTTCAGCTGTTCCGTATCGGAGTAGCTTCCACCGGGTCTCGCGGGCTGGGTGCCCAGCCTATCCGACTGAGGGAGTCGCGATTGGGGAGCTGGCTTGGAATCTGGCCTGGAATTTGGCCTGAAGTCGTGCCATATCCCAGAAGAGAGCAAGCGGACGAACTTGCCTGGAAGGGATCGGAGCAGTCGACTGCGTTTGGGTTCTGCGTCCCGGGGATCGGGTATTGGGAATCATCCGGCGTAACTTCCCTGTGTCTGCTGTTGTGCATTCAGCCAAATCGAGATCGAACAGAATAGCGCAAAAACGACGATAAATCTGGCCATTTTGAAATTCAGTGGGGGCCGGTCGGAGGTAGTTCTGGCACGGTAATCCCGGACACTCCTTCCACTTAGATGTGAGGCCGCCATAGTCAAGAGTCTAGCATGGGGTTCAGCCCCTAACTCTTCCGGGGGCAGCCGATTGAGAACCGCTCAGGCCTTTCGCGAACAGGCCCGGAAACGTCTCTTGAATCCCCATTGGCCAGTCAGAGTCCCTTACCGATGTTGGCTTTCGATCCCAGGGCGATTTTGATGAGCCGCGGCCCCTGGCTACCCTTAGTTCGGTGCGTGCCGTCCAAGGAGAGACATGCCTAGGCAACCCCGACGGCGTTCATGTCGTCTTGTCAGGATGGCTATTTCTGAGGCCGTGGTTCAGACAGAAGAGGCGCGAAAGTTTCTTTCGGAGTAAACAGCTGGAAGAGTGGTTTCGGCGTTTGAAATGTGATGGTTATCACCGATTTTGTTACCAAGGGATTTTTATTCGCAAACTGGTAACGTAACCCTTAGGGAGCGATGTTATTCTTCTGCTAAGCACCTCTCAGCAAGCTTTTTGAAGTTGCTGGCTACTGTCTGAAAGCTGTGTTTGGCTCGGCCGCTCGAAACTATCAAAGTCTTGATCATCTTTTTCCGATCCAGACGTCGAGATGACAGAGCTACAACTTCATTTTGTGGCACGGCCTTGCAAGTCGGCGTGTCATTCGCATTGATCAGTTTGCTCGTAGCCTGTGGAGGATTATTTGAGTTCCAATGTAGTGATCTCCTCGACCGGTTCAGAAATTCCAATTTCAGATAGCTTCCAATTGCTGGATTTCCAGCAAGGCGCACAAGCGCCACAGAAGCCTTTGTCTGCCGGAAGATCTCCCATTGCAGGTCGTTCGTCGTTGTGCCTGGTTGAGGAACGAGTGAGTTCTTGGTCTCAGTCCCGCTTGAAGCGTCTCTTCGACGTCGTTTGTGTCGTATTGGCGCTTCCCCTGGTGGTGCCGATTCTTCTAATCGTGGGGCTCGCAGTGCGCCTGACATCCAAGGGCCCTGTCCTGTTCCTGCAGACGCGCACTGGGCTTCGTCGCAGGTGTTTCACGATACTCAAGTTCCGCACGATGGTGCATATCGAAAACGGCGTCCGACACAAGGTCACGACCGCGGGTAATCAGCGATTCACCCCTGTGGGCCCCTTTCTTCGCCGTTGGAAGCTCGATGAGTTGCCTCAGGTCTTGAATGTGTTGATTGGTGATATGAGTCTGGTCGGACCCCGCCCAAAGCTCCCAGAGCATCAGCTCGGCGAACTCAGGTGCCGGCCGGGCATCACCGGCGCGGCCACAATTGCCTTCGCTCGGGAGGAACAGATCCTGGCGGGTTTGACCCACCGGGATGTCGATGACTACTATCACTCGATCATTCTCCCTGCCAAGCTTCAGCTGGACAGGGTGTACACGGCGCAGTCCACCTTTGTATCCGACCTTAGAATGATCGCGAACACGGTTCTGCGCAGGTGGGATTCCACCGTGATGTGCCAGTTGCTTGAAGTCGATCCGATTGAGACGCAACGGAGAGGCCCCCGACTCAATACGCGGGCATCCTCTGCAAGCGGTGTCGCTATGGCCAGCGATGAATCCCTTGCCAGCGGAGATTAATTTCGCGACTGATTGCATGCAAGGATCGCTTGGGCAATTCGTCTCTCAACCCAAAAAGCCTCAGATAAATTCGCCGCTGCACCTGCGCGCTTCAGTGCGGTGCTTCAAGCTTGCGCGTCGATGACCGGATCGCACTGTATGCCGGTCGCGCTCTGTTCTAAAAGTGGACCTGACGTTTCGGGAACCACGTGAGCTGAACAGTGGTGGCAGTGACGGTCTGCTGGCCGTTGAGATAGATGGGGGCTTTCCAGTGTTCGAAGAGGAACCGGCCATCTAGCTCGAGATCCTTGCCGAGTCGCTTGACTACCTCAACGTTGAAATCATTGAGCGTCGTGCCGCCGGGGATGAAGTCCTTTGCCGCCTTCTGATTGCGCAATCCGATCTGCACCCACTCATTGCCGCTGAGATGGTATGTGATCCAACCCTGTCCACCCTTAGCTTCGCGACCGATCCAATCGCCGAAGACTGCGCCCTTGTTGGTATAGCCCTGTCTCTGGATTTCTTCAAAGTACATGAACTTCCCGCCCTGACTATTGGTGATAGAGGGATCGGTGGAGGCAGCCTCAGCGCGCAAATCCAGCTTGGGGATGCCGGGCATGTGAGACAGGTATAAGCCAGGGCGAATGGCGGCGCGTCGGGGGGCGTCAACAGGCGAAACATCGTCATGTACTTCGGAGTCGGAGTAAAGGGTGAGCCACCTGCGAATAAACGGCAGGCGGTAAGTGAAGTCAAACGCGCCGAAACGGGCGCCCGGATCGGCCGGGCTATTCTTGACCGCAGGGGTGGGCGCCGAGGTGCTGAAAAAGCTTCGTAAGAAGGTGTGCAGTGTAATGGGTTCGTGGCCCTTGCCGCCCCAGATGACTGTCCGCTCAAACCCGAGCTCGAAGTTCGACGTAGGACGAAGACTGAGCTTCTCGACGTGCACCCACGGTGCGCCAGGACTTACCCACGAGGTCGCAGTCGGAGTGATTTCCGTGTGGCCCTGCAAGGAGCCGACCAGAAATTCGTAACGAAATGGTCCAGTGATCTTGGAGAGGCCGGGGACGCGAAGAGGTTCGACGCGGTTGATACGGAACGCGTAAATGTTGTCCGCGTTGTTCGAATACGCCATTGCGCCACCCTGTGCGGGCGAGAGCCATTCATCCTGCTTACCAAACGAGACAACGTGGTTTCGAACGTTGGCGGAGATATAGGCTTCGAGCAGCCGCACCCTGGCAGTCGAGGCGATCGGTCCAAGGGGAATGGTCGCCTGGTAATACGGCTGGCCGGTCGCGGGATTAATGAAGTCGATTTGATCGATATTTGAGAGTTCCTCTGACAGTGCAGCGGAATACCCGGCGGCCGAAGGAGCGCCCTGGAATTCGCCACGCACATAAAGCTGGAACCGCCCCAGAAGAGGCAGAGCCGCTGATGCCGGAGTAGTTATTGAATCCGTTCTCGAAAGGGCGACCGTAGTCGTTAATGATGGTCGAACCGAGATGGTAGCTGTCGCTCAGGGGCGTGCCACTGATCGCACGCACGACGGAGTACGCGGATTCAAGTCGAATGCGACCGTCATTGAGGATGCAATTGCGACGAAGATCATAGTGAATCTCATCGACCAGAGCATCGAAGATTGTCGAGGCTTCCCTGGAAGCGGCATCCGAATGGTCGGAACCCTGAATCTCAAGATGATCGTTTACGTTGTCGAGCATGTGTCCGATACTGGCGCGCGTCCAGGGACGCATATCCAGAAAGACGTGATCGAGGTAACCGAGGGAATACAACCGCAGTATTGCCGGATAAACCCAGCTATCGACTGGAATGAAGGGAGAGGCCGCATCTTCAGGCATGCAGTCAAGTGGAGGAGCACTGTTTCGCATTGGATCCAGCCGGCATTGCCGCGCTATTTGCAGGTGCCTGCGATCCTGCAGCGTATGCGTGGTCCGCCGTGATCAGTGCCAAGGCGAAGATCAGCCTGTAAATCAGAAAGTGGGAATACCGTAACCGGCAAACACGATCTACTCGCAATCCTGGGCCTCACAAGCAGTTTGTCGAGCTGGTTCAATAACAGTGTCCCACGAAAGCCTCACTCCTCACACTGCCTGTAGAATAGGGACAGAAATACCGCAAAACCTGAGATTCGGCGGGAATTACATGTCCACAGATGTTTCGATTCACGAACCCAGTGCACGCTCCGATTCTGCCCGCGGTGTCCGCGGCCGCCGGAACAAACGGAAGGGTGGCAGATGAAATATCTCTTCTGGATATCATCATCGTTCTTGCCGAGCGCAAACGGACCATCTTCTGGGTCACGGCAATCTTCGCGGTCCTGGCGATCATCGTCTCCCTCTTGCTACCCAAACAATATACGGCTTCAGTCGTGCTTCTTCCGCCGCAACAGAACTCGTCAATGAGCGCTACCGCACTCTCTTCGCAGCTTGGGAATATGGGTGGCATCGCTGCCTTGGCCGGAGGGGGGCTCTGGGCCTGAAGAATCCCAACGACATGTATGTTGGCATGCTGAAGAGCCGGACCGTCGAAGATGCCATGGTGCAGCACTTTGGCCTGATGCAGGAATATCGTGACTAAGTACCCCTCCGATGCCCGCAAAGACTTTGAGGGACACGCGACGATAGACGGCCAGCGGCAAAGATAACCTCATTCATATTTCGATCGAGGATCGAGACCCGAACCGCGCCGCGGAACTTGCAAATGGTTATATCGACCAGTATCGAAAACTCTCTGAGCATCTCGCGATTACTGAGGCATCCAACGTCGTCTCTTTTTTGAGCAACAGCTTGAGCAGGCGAAAGACAAGCTGGCCAACGCCGAGGAGGCACTGAAGGAAACCGAGCAAAAGACCGGGATGATTCAACTGGATAGTCAAGCGCGCGCTCTGATTGAATCGGCGGCCCAACTTCGCGCACAGATTGCGGCGAAGGAGGTGCAGATCCAATCCCTGCGCACCTATGCAACGGCCGAGAATTCAGAACTGGTGCAGGCCGAGCGGGAATTAGAAAGGCTGCAGACCCAGTTAGCTAAATTAGGCGGATCCGCCAACATCGACGAGGGTCTCCTGGTGCCTAAAGGTCAGGTCCCGGCGGCTGGGCTGGAGTACGTGCGCAAATTGCGCGACGTGAAATACAACGAAACGATTTTCGAAATTCTTGCGCGGCAGTTTGAACTTGCCAAACTGGATGAAGCCAAACAGGGCGCTGTCGTTCAAGTTGTTGACGCCGCGATTCCACCCGACAGACGCTCCTTCCCAAAGCGTGCTCTGATTGTCATTGGCGCTACAGCGGTGGGACTCTTCTTCGGGGTTTTTCTGGCTTTGGTGCAAGCAGCCTCGAGCACCTTATGCGCGATCCCGAAGCGGCGTCAAAATTTCGCCATCTCCAGGAAGCACTCAGGCTAAGAAGACGAACCCTCATTCGCGAAAGCGTCCAAAGATTTGAAGATGTTCAGATGCGGCCGTAACTGGCGGTGCTAGGCCGTCAGTTCGCTCGAATTGACTCTTCCAACCCGAGTGTTTCCTTCAGTCGCAAGGACCTCGCTGGTGCAGGATCAACACAGGGCACATATCGAGCCGGCAGGCAGGATTTCATCTATGCTCGGGTTTGCTGCGAACCCGTTCCGGCGGTATTGCATACATTACAGTCTGGAATCCGTCGCCTTCATAGGAACGCAGAAACAGCTTATGTTCCGGCAACATCTCCCGCGACGAAGAGTCGGAATACGCCAGATATCGTTTTGCGTATGATAGACGCAGATGGCCAGAATGGGCCGGTCACGTTGGATAACCTTCAGTGCGCCAAGAAGCGCATCGTATTCCGCACCTTCAATGTCCATTTTGATGAACGTCAGAGGCGTGTCAGCGAAGAGTTCGTCGATGGAGAAGCACTCGACTGGAAGTCCTTCATCGGAGATTTCGAGCCGGTCGGCCCGTGTGGGCGAAATGGACAATTCCTCTCCTGGCGCCCACGGCGCAATTGTAAAGCTTGAGTTTCGTTTTTAGAGATTCGCGCAGAAGCTCGCCGGTACGTTTCCAGCTTTGGGAATGAAATATTGTCGGCCTCAAGCGCGCAGAAAAGCTCGAATTGCTCTGCCCCTCTTTTCCGAATGAGATCCTGGGCCATCTCACCACCTGTAGCGCCGCAGTCGAGAAAGCGATCCGGTCGGACAAGCGAAGAAGTCCATGTGGGAGATAAGTATTCTCGACTGGACGGTCCGGGAATATCATCCAATTCATCCAAGAGCACGCAAGCGAATATTAGCCTCGAAAATCGACCGAGATTCGCAAATCGGCCCAGATATCAGCCGCAGCTCAAGTATCCGGTCGCTATCTTTGTACAGCTTGTTTGGCAAGATCATTCAAAAGACAAGGAAGAAAAGTCTCGGGAAACGCCAGTGGAGCGCCGAATAGGGAACTATCCGGTCGCAGCCATAGCTCTTCAATTGCTGTGCTGTTTCCTTGAACCAGTGAAACTCATTCCAGATGGTTACAAGAAAAACCGAGTCCTTGCCGAATGCGAGAGTTCCAGCTTCGCCGGGGGGAGCACGGTCCAGGTCCGTCGATCTGAGTTCCCCATCGCTTTGTGTTGTTGTCGCTGAACGCCAGTGGCTCTGATACCAATTCCTCGCAGCGCACCTGCTGCTCGTTTCCCAGATTGCCAGCGCCAAAAAGAACGACTCGATTTCTCGCTGTGCGGAAGCAAGTCTTCCAACGCGTGTCGTTCGCGATACTTGACGGACTCGAGAGGCTCTCTAAGCAGCGTCGAGAAGCGATTGTCGCCATCTTTGTGTCCCTCTCGTTACGCGCGGTGCTATATGGCTCACTCGCTCAGCGGCTTCACAATCATATTCGCCAGAAACTCCTCGCGCGGGAGGAATGGGAACATGTCTTCAAGCGGCTTGGAGACAAAGGAACCATCTGGCCTCTGGTAAGACTGAAGGCGCGGGGCACGCATCTCGTCCGGAATGACGTGGACGTCGACCACAACAGGACCCTCCATCGCCAGGGCGCGTCTGACATTTTCGCGCAGGTGTCTCTGATCTTCGATGACGATGGATGGGATGTTATAAGCTGTCGCGATCTTACTCATGTTCGGGACGGTAAGACCCGTGCTTCTGTCGCAACCGATATTAGTTTTGCCAAAATAGCCCTTCTGCGAAGCGCGGATGGAAGCATAGCCATCATTATTCAGGATGAAGAACTTGACCGGTAGTTTAAGTCGCGAGACTGTCTCCAGTTCCTGAATGTTGAATTGAAAGCCGCCGTCGCCATCGACCAGGATCGTGCGTTTACGGCCGCCTCCGATACAGACTGCCAGTGACATTGGCAAGCCATAACCCATCGCGCCCAAACCGGCGGTGTGATAAATCCGCTGACCATTCCGCGTAGGACAGGCAAGCAGAAAGATCTCGATTCCGCTGCCCGAGCTACCAGAAACCAGGAGATCATCAGCAGCGGATTCTGTTCCGATCACTTCGGCAAGATGGAAAATGCTCACCTTGGTTTCCGGGTTCCGGTGCTCCTCTGTGACTACCGGATAGCGAGTCTTCCAATCAGCGCATCGCTAATCCCATGCGGTGTGGCTCAAGAGCCGGATGGAATCCTTTTGCTGCAGTAGTTCCCGTAAGAAGGCACGAGCATCGGCGCAGATCGGCTGTTGCAGGTAGGGGTGCAGCTTCTGGAGTTCCGCCGTGTCGATGTCCACTGCAACCTTATGTGCCTCGCGAGCCAGGTTTTGCGGTGCGTAACCTGTAATTGCAAAATCGAGCCGCACACCGATGGCGAGCAGAAAATCTGAGTTCTGCAACGCGAAGTTGGCGCCGCGCGCAGCCACCGAACCTGGCCGGCCGACAAAGGTGGGTTCAGCGCTGGGGACAAGATCGGCCGCGCACCACGTGGCCACGGTAGGAATCTTCAACAATGCTCGGAGTTGTTCGAACTCCTTTTCCGCATGGGCCAAGTCGAATGCCATTGCCGGCAAACAATAAAGGTCGCTCAGCGTGGTTCAGTTTTTCAATGAGTCGGCTAACTTCCTGTTTCAAATTCGACGAGCCCGGAATCTCTTCCAACTCCGCCGGATCAAAGCCAGGCAGCGTGGACGGGTCATCAATCGGCGAAGCCTGCACATCGAGCGGGATATCTATCCATACCGGGCCAGGACGGCCATTCATTGCAAGATAGACGGCCTTCTCCATGTGATAGCGGATGTCTCTCGGCTCAAGGACCGTCACCGCGTACTTGGTGATCGGCTTGACGATGGAAACGATATCCACTTCCTGCACCCCGAGCTGGCGCATGCCAAGCGGCTTGCCGTCCTTGTCGAACATGCGGTCTGGCCGCTTTACTTGCCCGGAGACGAAAAGCGTCGGAGTCGAATCCAGCCACGCGCCGACGACGCCCGTAACTGCATTGGTGCCGCCGGGGCCGGTGGTTACCATGCAAACGCCGAGATGATTCGTAGCCTTCGCGTAGGCTTCGGCGCACATGGCGCTTGCCTGTTCGTGGGAATTGCAGATAGCCTCGATGGCAGGCTCCGCGCCAAGCGATTGATTCAGATGCATCGCGCCGCCGCCGGTGACCAGAAAGACGTGCTTAACGCCCTGATCGGCAATAAAGCGCACAACGTAGTCAGAGAGTTTCATGAGTTCAACCTAGAACAAGGCTATCGAATGTCCATCGGTGACGCTGTTAAGGTCTGGAGCGGACGATTCGGGATCAATTGAAGACTTCTTCTGCCCGCAAGCCACGCGCGGACAGCAGAGCATCAATCAGTTCGCGGACGGCGCCGTTGCCGCCGCATTTTTTAGCAATGAAATCCGCCTGGGCGAGAACATCCTTTGAAGCGTTTGCTGGAGCCGCTGCGCAGCCGGCGATCCGCATCGCGGGCAAATCGTTCACGTCATCGCCCATGAAGCAAATCTGGGTCAGGTCGATACCCAGCTGAGGTTGCATACTCGCGCAGCGCGGCAGCCTTGTCGCGGCACCCTTTTGTGACATTTTTGATCTGCATTTTTTGCGCGTATCGGTCCACGAGCGGGCTGTCTTCGCCGGAGATCAGCGCCAACACCAAGCCCGGCTCGACGCGCCAGAGACACGCCCATGATGTCGGCAAAACAAAAGCGCTTCCACTCTTCGCCGAGCGGTCCCCACCAAAGGCCGCCATCGGTGAGCACGCCATCGACATCGAGCGCGACAGCCCGAATCCGCTCCAGGCGAGCTCTTCCAGAATTCATCTTCAGGCATTCTGGGCTATACCCCGGCGCCGACTCGGCGCAGCTTTTTGATAATCGGCACTTCGCGCTCGTATACACGCTTGACGCCGTCGCCTTTTGACTGTTCCCAGAGACGGATATCTCGTACCAGCCGGGAAATGCCGTTCGGCTCCAGCGACGCCGCCTGGTCGGAGCCCCAGCTCGCACGGTCCATCGTAATGTGGCGTTCGACACAGCAGGCACCCAGCGCCGCCGCGCAGACACTGGTTGGTATACCGGTTTCGTGACCGGAGTAGCCGACCGGAACGCCGTAACGTTCTGCCATAATCGGGATCGCGCGGAGATTCAACTCGTCATAGTTTGCCGGGTAAGTGCTGGTTGCGTGCATCAGGATGAGATCTTCCTTGCCCAGAACCTCGACGGCATGATCGATCTCTGCATAGGTGCTCATTCCGGTCGAAAGAATGACAGGTTTCCCGGTTTTGCGAACGTGCCGAAGCAAGTTATCGTCGGTGAGCGAGGCAGAGGCGATTTTGTGAACTGGCACCCCAAACTTCTCCAGGAAATCCACCGATCCCTCATCCCAGGGAGAAGCAAACCAGCACATCTTGAGGGATTTGCAGAAAGCATCAATCTCCTCATACTCCTCCTGCCCAAATTCAAGCCCGTATTTCAGATCTCCGTTGGTTGGGCCAAAAGGGTTCTCCCGCGGCTTGGCGAGTTCTTCGGCCGTGTAGACGACGTCGACGGTGCGCTTTTGGAACTTGACCGCATCGCATCCAGCCGCCACAGCCACGCTGATCAATCGCTTGGCGAGATCGATATCGCCGTTGTGGTTGATTCCAATTTCCGCAATGATAAAGCAGGGCTGATCATCGCCGATCGTTTTTTCCCGACCCTGATATAACCCATATAGGAACTCCTTGACGTGCTTCTTCTGTTGAAATCCCAGAATCGCGGGTTGAACGACCAGCCGGTCGCGTTCCCTGCCCGACTTCGAAGTATCATACAGCCGCGTATACCGCGCCAGGCAACTATCGTGAAGCCGGCTCCTGAATGCTTGACAGAATCGCCTGCGCCTCCGATACGGAAGGAATACTTCTGCCCGGCATGCGAGGGCGTCACGAGGCGGACTTTGCCTGATCTCGTTCGCAAACCGCTAATTCAATCCAATCACAGAGCATATGCCCACAAAGAATATGGCCTTCCTGAATGCGCGCGGTGTCCTTCGATGGAATGCAGATGCTGGCGTCTGCAATCTTTGCCATCTGTCCGCCGGTTTCGCCAGTCAGAGCCACCGTAAATGCGCCCGTTCGTCTTGCTGCTTCCAGTGCAGCGCAGACATTTCTGCTGTTCCCGGAGGTGGAAATGCCGACGACTACATCGCCGGCGGAGCAAGAGCTTCCACCTGGCGCTGAAATACCTTTTCATACCCGTAGTCGTTTCCGATCGCCGTCAAGGATTGATGTATCCGTTGTCAATGCAATCGAAGGCAGGCCTCGCCGCTCACGTCTGAAACGCCCCATCAGTTCGGCCGCCAAGATGCTGCGAGTCAGCGGCGCTACCGCCATTTCCGCACCACAGTACTTTGTTCCCATCGAGAATGGCGCGGCTCAATTCGCCGGCAATCCGCTCCAGTATCGTCTGTTGGGCAAATATGCCTTCAATCACGGCAATATGTTCGTGATCGCATTGTGAAAGACTTGAGATGGGTTCGGGGTGAAGCGACACGTCTACTCCTTTTTCGCGGCGACTCGCATCAGGGAAGCACAGGCAACCTGGAATTCTGCTTTTCGGCTCTTCGTCGGGGACGCCAGAAGCGCCTGGATCGCCTGATTCCGAATTCCACTTCGTCGTAAAGTCCGTGATGGACTTGACGCACAAAATCAAGCATCTGCCGAGTCAGGCCCGGATAGACGCCGATCCAGAACACGTTGTTCATCGCGAAATCGGTGTTGGGCAGATTCGCCAATGACGCGATACTCGCAGCCTTCATAGGCCGGTTGCCGAAGCAGATTTCCGCCGAAGAGCAGCCGCGTTCCGATCTTTTTTGCCTCAAGCGCGCGCGTGAGATCCTCCCGCTTGAAAGGGCGCATCTTTGCGGACTCCGATGGGAAAGCCAAACCATGAGGGATCGGAACCCGGCGTAGCCTCAGGCAAGCAGCAGAAAGTGCTCCAGCGGCTTAACGAGGACGCGCAGGTAGTGAGAAATTCTCTTTGCGGCGTTCGATAAAATGCGGGAGCTTTCCAATCTGCGAGGCTCCCAGGGCGGCCTGCATGTCGGTCGCTTTCAGGTTATAGCCGATGTGGGAGTAGGTGTATTTGTGATCGTATCCGCAGGGCAGCGTGCCGAGTTGCCAGTCGAAGCGCTTGCCGCAGGTATTGTCTTTGCCCGGGATCGCACCAGCAATCGCGGCCCCAGTCGCGGAACGAGTCAATGAGAACCTGCAGATTGGGCTTGTCGGTGAGCACCGCCCCGCCCTCGCCCATGGTGATGTGGTGCGCGGGATAGAAAGCTGACGGTCGCGATGTCGCCGAAGGTGCCCACGTGCCGCCCCTTCCAGGTCGATCCCAGCGCGTCGCAGCAGTCCTCAATCAGCCAGAGGTTGTATTTGCGGACGAAGGCCATGACCGCATCGAGATCGAAGACATTCCCCAACGTGTGGGCGATGATGACGGCCCTGGTCTTCTCGCTGCGGGCGGCCTCGAGCTGCGTGACATCGATCTCGTAGGTCGGCAGCGTGACATCGACGAAGACCGGCACCAGGCGATTTTGAATGATCGGATTGACGGTCGTGGGAAAGCCTGCCGCTACCGTGATGACTTCGTCGCCGGGTTTCAGCCGGCGGTCGCCGAGTTTGGGCGAAGTCAGCGCACTGACGGCAAGAAGATTGGCAGAAGAGCCGGAGTTGACGAGGGAAGCGCTCCGCACGCCTACGAACCGGGCCAGCTTCCGCTCAAAATCTTCGGCAAAGCGTCCGGTCGTAAACCACGCATCCAGAGCCGAATCGACTACCGAGCTAATGTCGGCGCCGTCAATGACTTTGCCGGATACCGGGACAGCCGATTGGCCGGGCTTGAATTCTGCCTGAGAGGAAGTCTCGGCAAAGTATTGAGCGGAAAGATCGAGAATTTGCTGCCGAAGGTGTGTCGCTTTATCGCTCATGGGCTCCGCAGGCTAAGGATACACAATTGACGGGAGCCGGCATAGTGTACTGTATCCCTAATGACATCGGGACAATGCCCTAGATAACAAGCCGGAATCTTGTTGCCGGCAGCGGGCATATGCTCCAGCATTTCAAGAGGAAAAAATGAAAGCGGTTATTCTGGCAGGCGGACTGGGAACACGCCTGAGCGAAGAAACGGGATTGCGTCCCAAGCCGATGGTGGAAATCGGCGGCAGGCCGATTCTCTGGCACATTTTGAAGATCTATTCGCACCACGGTATCAACGACTTCGTTATCTGTTGCGGATACAAGGGCTATCTGATCAAGGAATACTTCGCTAACTACTTCCTGCACATGTCCGACGTGACCTTTGATATGCGCGAGAATCGCATGGAGGTGCATCAGAGCGTTGCGGAGCCTTGGCATGTGACGCTCGTGGACACTGGGGACAATGCCGGCACAGGCGGGCGCCTGAAAAGAGTTGCGTCCTATCTGGAGGGCGAAGACGCTTTCTGCATGACATATGGCGATGGCGTGAGCGACGTGGATATCGCTGCAACCATCGCTTTTCACCGCAGACACGGGAAAGCTGTGACGGTGACCGCGGTGCAGCCTCCTGCGCGTTTCGGCGGCCTGGACATCGACGGAAGCCGTGTTCGCGAGTTCCAGGAAAAGCCTCCGGGCGAGGGCGGATGGATCAACGGCGGTTTTTTTGTTCTGTCCCCCTCCGTCATGGCCGAGATCAAGGATGAAGGCTGGATGTTTGAACAAGAGCCGATGCAGAGCCTGACGCTCAAAACGCAGGTGCAGGCATACTTTCATCACGGTTTCTGGCAGCCGATGGATACCCTGCGGGACAAGCAGCGACTGGAAGAACTGTGGGCTCAGCGGGAGGGCTCCTTGGAAGACGTGGTAAATCCGTGGAGCGGACGACGCGTTTTCCTGACCGGCCATACGGGCTTTAAGGGAGGGTGGCTTGCGCTTTGGCTTTCCGGCCGGGGCGCGACGATTCGAGGTTACGCGCTTGATCCGGGAGCGAACCCAATCTATTTACCGCGGCATCCGTGGGCAGCGTGCTCGAAGACGTTCGCGGCGACATTCGGGATTTAGCGAAGCTGAAGCAGCAATGGCCGAGTTCCAGCCGGAAGTCGTTTTTCATCTGGCAGCGCAGCCACTGGTGCGGCGGTCCTACGCGGATCCGCTGGGAACCTACGCCACGAATGTAATGGGTACGGCGCATGTGCTGGAGGCTGTGCGGGAGACTGCCAGCGTGCGAGCGTGGTTTGCGTCACCACAGACAAGTGCTACGAGAACCAGGAATGGGTCTGGCCTTACCGCGAAACCGATCCGCTCGGCGGATACGATCCCTACTCTTCAAGCAAAGCCTGTGCCGAAATCGTGAGCGCGGCGTACCGGAACAGCTTTTTCCCTGTGGATCGCAAGAGCAACCGGTGGGTTGGAGTGGCAACTGCGCGCGCTGGAAATGTGATTGGCGGCGGTGACTGGTCGGAGGATCGGCTGATTCCCGACCTCATCCGGGGATTTCAGAGCCAGACAGCCAGTGCTCATCCGGCGGCCAAAGGCAATTCGTCCGTGGCAGCATGTGCTGGAGCCGCTGCAATGGCTACATCATGCTGGCGGAGGAGTTGCTTGCGGAGCACGCAGAATTTGCTTCTTCTTTTAACTTCGGGCCGGCGGACGAGGATGCGTGGCCGGTTGAGCGGATTGCGACCAAGCTCGCGGACTTGTGGGGGGACGGAGCATCGTGGAAGCGCGATGCCGATCCCGGCGCGCATGAGGCCCACTACCTTAGGCTTGATTCCAGCAAGGCGCGTACGGAACTGGGGTGGCGGCCGAGGTTGGGAATCGAATCTGCTCTGGAATGGACGGTTTCCTGGTATCGCGCCTTCCAGGATGGTAGCGACATGCTGATCGAAAGCCAGGACCAAATCGCTGCATATGAACGACTTCCCGCGATAGAGAGCTCATCCGATTCGCGATTAACGAAAGACTATAATGGACTTGTAGGCTGCAGAACTGAAGGCAATTCTGTCCCCCATGGTCAACGCTTCCTGAATGCCCGAGAATTTCGAAACCGCAGGCCCTTGGGCTTGGCTCGCGAGGCAGCAGGAGAACACCCGGAACGCCCTGCGCACGAGGCTGGGGATCGACAAGGCGATCGGTTTCACTGTGCTTGCCCGGGGCTGGTCCAGCGCCGCGGGACTGGTTACGGTGGCCTTGATTGCACGATTCCTCTCGCCTGCGGAACAGGGCTACTACTACACATTTGGCAGCCTCATTGCACTGCAAATCGTTTTTGAGTTGGGCTTTTCGTTTGTGATCCTTCAGATGGCAAGCCACGAGCGGGCGCATCTGACATTTTCTTCCGCGAACATGATCTCCGGCGATCCCGTCGCGCACGACCGACTCGCCTCAGTGCTCCAAAAAACAGTTCGATGGTATACAACCGCTGCCGCGCTGATGGCGGTATTTCTTCTGACTGCGGGTTCGCACTTCTTTTCCGCTCACGAACACGCGGGCGAGCATGTTTTCTGGCGCGTTCCGTGGTATGCCGCTGCCCTGGCGGCGACATTGACCTTTCAATTGGACCCCATCCTTTCATTTATGGAAGGGTGTGGCTTCATAGCGCACGTTGCGCGACTGCGACTCGCGCAGGCTGCGACCGGCAGCGCACTTGCGTGGCTGGCCCTGTCTACGCATCATGGACTGTTCGCTCCGGCAATGATGATTACTGGTAACGCCAGCATTGCGCTTCTTTGGCTGCTTCGGCGCCGCAGACTCTTATTCTCTTTGCTGAAACACGATCCCGGTCAGCACAAGATCTCCTGGATGACCGAAGTGTGGCCGTTTCAGTGGCGTATTGCAATCAGCTGGCTTTGCGGCTATTTCATATTTCAGCTTTACAACCCGGTCCTATTTGCCTACTGCGGACCGGTGGTCGCGGGCCAGATGGGGATGTCCCTGAGCATTGCAAACGCGTTGCAGGCCGTCTCCATTTCATGGATCAGTACGAAGGCTGCTCCCTTTGGAGGGCTGATCGCGCGCAAAGAATACTCCGCCCTTGACACCCTTTTCTTTCGAGCGCTCGGACAGTCACTCGCCGTCTGTGCTGTGGGATCGCTTCTGGCGTGGGCGGGCACGGAATATATGAATTGGGCCCACATTCGTTTCGCGCACCGGCTCTTAAGTCCGACATCCTTCGGACTTCTACTTCTTGCCACAATCTTGAACGTCGCTGTCTCGTCGGAGGCCCTGTATTTGAGGGCCCACAAACAGGAGAAGTTCCTGCTGAACTCGGTACTGGGGGCGATCCTTGTCGGAGCGTCAACCTATTTTCTAGGACGAGCCTATGGTGCGCTTGGCGTCGTGACAGGATCCTTGTTAGTCGGGCTAATGATGGGATTGCCCCTCGGCACATATACCTTTGTAAAGTACCGGAGGATGTGGCATGCCGCGTGAGGGGCCGCTCCTGACCATCGCCATCCCGACTTACAACCGGAGCGTGTATATAACACAACTCCTCACGGCTTTGGCGCCGCAGTTAGCGCAAGAGCCACGCGTGGAGTTGCTGATTTCGGACAATGCCTCTCCTGATAACACGCAGGATCTCATCAATTGCTTTCGCGGCAAAGGATTATCCTGCCGTTATATCCGCAATGAAACAAACATCGGCTCAGACGCCAATTTTCTGCAGTGTTTCAAGGAGGCTGCGGGTAAGTATGTCTGGCTCGTCGGCGACGATGACATTATTCCATCCGGAGCGATAGACCGGCTGATGAGCTTTCTGCTGTCCAATGATTTTGACCTTGTTTATCTCCGACCCACGGAATTCCGGGATGAGCCGATGATCACATATAGGCCCGATGTGCGCGGGCGGCACGCACTTAGAGTCAAGAGCGCATCCCGTTTTGGGTGGATGGTTGGAAACATGTTCACGCTGACCACGTGTAACATTATCAACAAACATCGCCTGTACCAGATCGTGCCAGCCGTAAATGAAGATCTACTGAAGTCGAATCTAATTCAACTCGCTTGGACTTATCCTTTGCTGTCTAACTTCAGAACTGGATTGTATATATATGACCAGCTAATCGCTATCCGCGCTACCAATCGCGCGGGCTACAGTGTCTCTCGTGTATTTGGAGAGAACTTCAAGCAAATCACGGGTCAGTTACTGGGTTCGCACCCCAGATTGATCCGTATTATGAACGAGAACATGGTCAGCAAGTGCCTTCCTTATCTCGTGCTCGAGGTGCGGCAACGCCGATTCGGAGATTTCGCACCAGAGAATTTCCATGCAAAGTTGAAACCAGTCTACGGGCACATGATGCGTTATTGGTTTTTCATATTTCCTATCGCCGTCTGCCCGCTATGGTTTGCGGAGTTGTGGTTTCGATTCATTCAACGAGTAAATGCCGTGTGGCCAGCACTTCACCTGCTGAAATTCTACTTATTCCGACAGAGCGAGAGGCAGGTTTGCTAAGCAGACTTCACGTTACGTTCCTTCTGCCCGGCCCCGGGCACCTCCCCGTCGGCGGCGTGAAGGTCGTGTACGAATATGCGAACCGCCTTACGCGCCGAGGCCACCAAGTGACCGTTATTCACGCAGCTTCTATGTACGATGACGACCCCCTGAAGCGAAAGCTGCGTCTGGGCGCCGGCTATATTTACCGGGGCCTGACGGGTAAGTATGGGCCCGCCTCATGGTTCGAGATCGACAAGGCAGTCGTGCTGAAGTGGATTCCCTCATTCAATGAACGTCACATACCGGATGGCGATGTGGTGATCGCGACAGCCTGGCAAACGGCTGAGTGGGCAGCAGGTTATTCTCCCCGCAAGGGGCATGGGTATTATCTGATTCAGCATCTGGAACTGTGGTGCGGCGAAGAAGAAAGAGTCTACGCCACCTGGCGGTTACCGCTCCGAAAGATCGTCATCGCACGATGGCTTCAAGAGATCGCTACTGCAATGGGCCAGGAATCAATCTACGTGCCGAACGGGCTGGATTTTGAGGTTTATAGCCTTCAGAATCCGATCGAGCAGCGTAACCCAGCGAAGGTAGCAATGCTCTATCACGAGCTTGCCTGGAAGGGCTCTCGGGAGGGTATAGAGGCGCTTCAGATGGTGCATCAAGAGGTGCCCAGTTTACAGGCTACCCTGTTTGGCGTCCATCCTCGTCCGGCAGGCTTGCCAGGATGGTTTGAGTATCACCGCTGCGCTTCACAAGAGTTGCTGCAGAAGTTATACAACGAAGCCGCAATCTTCGTAGCTCCGAGTTGGACGGAGGGATGGGGTCTGCCGGCCAGCGAAGCGTTGATGTGCGGAGCTGCCCTCGCAGCCACTGATATTGGCGGACATCGCGAGTTTGCTCTCGACAACGAAACGGCACTCCTAAGCCCGCCCAAGGAACCCATCAAACTCGCGGAGAATGTACTGCGCCTGATTCGAGACAACGAACTCCGTCATAGAATCGCCCGCAATGGAAATGCCTTTGTGCAACAATTCACGTGGGAACGCGCCATCTGCGCCTTCGAAAACTCGTTCTCTGCGAGTAGCTATGAGTGAGAAAACCACGACTGCTCCAAGGGTTGCGGCTATCATTGTCTTATTTCACCCCGATCCATCGCTCCTGGAACGGCTATTGGCGAGCGTCGCGAATCAGGTCAAAACGATATACCTTGTCGACAACACGCCCACAGGTCAAGCGAACAACTTCACCGTTCCTCTGCCCTACCAGTCGCAGACTTCCTACGTGGCACTCGGCGAAAATCAAGGGATTGCATCGGCGCAGAACATCGGAATCAATCAAGCTTTGGCGGCGGCACACACGCACGTTTTACTTCTAGATCAAGACAGCGCGCTTCCCTACGGCATGGTGCAGAGCCTTCTCGAAACCGAAAAGTTGCTCAGATCGAAAGGGGAATCCGTGGCCGCTGTTGGTCCCGTATTTCAGGATGAAAAAACTGAGGAGTACTCACCTGTTATCAGGGCAACCTATTTTCTGGTTAGGAAGATTTCTATTGACCTGTCATCGAAAGTCCCGTTGGAGTCCGATCACCTCATCTCTTCCGGCTCCCTGATCTCCGCCGAGGCACTCGCTCGAATCGGACTAATGAAGGAGGAACTGTTTATTGACTGGGTGGATATCGAGTGGGGTGTGCGCGCAAGGAGTCTCGGTTACAGGTGTTTTATCTGCCCGAATATAGTGATGCGCCACAGCATCGGAGACAGTGCCGTCCAGATGCTGGGAAAGTCAATAAACTTGCATAGCGATACTCGTAATTACTATATTGTGCGGAATGCAGCATTTCTCCTCAAGAGTGTTTATATGGGGTGGCGCTGGAGGGCTGCAATCGCAGTGAAAATTCCGAATTACATTCTCTTTTACTCTCTCAGTTCGAATCGTCGAATACGTTGTTTTCGTCTCCTCATTCGCGGTTTTCTGGATGGCCTTTCCGGAAGACTCGGAAGGATGGCGTGAGATGACCTTTTTCTATTTGTTGTTCGCGATCGTTCTCTTGTGCTGCCTCTTACCGTTTTTTTTCCAATTGCCGTGGAGAAAGGTGATTGCCCTGTATGGGCTGTCGGCTGTCCTGCTAATCCTCATTGCGATCGCTGGATTGCGCGCATCTTCGGTAGATCCGGACTATCTTACTTATCTTGGCTGGTTTGATGACGTTCGAGCGGGATCTCTTGAGGTTTCGGACTTCGTTAAAGACCCTGCATTTGTGGGGATTTCATCCATAGTCGCAAACCTGCGCGGTTCGTACAGCCTGGTAGCCGCGATCTTCGCCGGCGTCGCACTTTCCATGAAATGGGCCGTGGGCGGGTACGCGACCCCGCTAAGGTTCTTTCCCCTGTTCATCTACTTAGAGTTCTGTCGATTTTATCTAGTCCAAGATATGACCGCTATCCGGGCCGCCGTGGCAATTCCACTGATGACACTGAGCATCCTGGTAGTTCTTCGTGGGCGTCGAGCTTTGGGATGCAGTCTATTCGTGGTCGCCGCGACATTCCATGCTTCGGTTGGGCTGGCTGTGCCTGTGCTGCTTGTGGCAATGTTCGCGAAAATTGAATCCCGCAGAGTCTTTATTTACCTCGCAATCACCACGGCGGCGCTTTCCGTGGCGCTCAAAGGTCTACTCTCATATTTGGCTAATTTGGCCCGCGTTGCCGACTATCTCAATGGGACGTATGAAGTATCTGGTTTGAGATTGCTTTCGATCTATTTTCTATTTCGGCTGCTGGTGGGAGTATTCATCGTCGCTTGTTCGTGGAAAAAAATTTCGGATGAAGACAAGTTTGTGGTCTTTTGTTCAAGCATTGGTTTGGCTCTCCAGATCCTCCTTTCTGCGAATGATGCTCTCGCACTCAGATCAGCTGAGGTATTCGGTATATTCGACGTGCTGATGTTCCTGATCCCTCTGAAGGTTTTGCGGCGGCCGTCCCAACTGGTGTACGCGGGCGTTCTGGTGCTGGCTGGATTCCTTTTCTTCAGTTCGAGCGTCAAAATTATGAATCCCTACAAGACTATATTGTCGTTTGAGAATCACATTATGACATCGCGTTTAGTTGTCTAGGACTGTATCGCTCATTTAGGATTTTTTTTACCCGCCTTCACCACTTTCGAAGATGCTGATCCATCGCATCTGGGTATTTGGCTGTACTACGAGGAAGCGTTGGCCATGATCTCCGCGTCGATCGTTCTCTATAACACCCCTGAAGATCAGGTGAAGCGCATAGTGAGTTGCATCAAAGAATCGACCGTGAGTCTTCGACTCTACATAGTCGACAATTCTCCCTCCCCGTGCAAGGACCTCTTTAATAATGATCCACTCATTACTTACATTCGGTCGGAGGAAAACGTCGGGTATGGTGGCGGACACAACCTGGCGCTGAGACGAATTCTTGACTGTTCCGAATTCCATTTCGTGCTGAACCCTGACATTTATTTTGGTCCGAATGAACTCAAGAAAATGCTGGATTTTATCGAGCAAGATGAGACGATTGGCCAATTAATGCCGAGAGTGTGTTACCGCGATGGCAGCCTGCAGTACCTGTGCAAACTGATACCCACTCCAGCGGATCTCATTGTGCGGCGGTTCGCGACTTCACCATTGCGCAGGCTGCTTCGACACCGCATCGAGCGCTTTGAGTTACGATTCACGGGTTATGACCGAGTAATGGACGTTCCTTTGCTTTCGGGATGCTTCATGCTCTTCAGGGTTTCGGCGCTGCGCGAAGTAGGACTATTTGATGAACGATTCCTGATGTATCTTGAAGATTTTGACATTTGCAGGCGGATGAATGCAGAATTCCGGACTGTCTATTTTCCGGGCGCTACGATCGTCCACGATCACGCCCGAGACTCTTACCGTAATAGACAGTCGCTTAGATTGCACATACAGAGCGCAATTAAATACTTCAACAAGTGGGGCTGGCTGCGCGATCCCACAAGATCAAAAGTAAACCGGGACACACTTCGAAAACTCGCTCAATGATATTTATGACCGAGCCGATCGTGATGCGCAACCCTCAGCCCTGCTTCTGACTCGCCCCTGAAAACATTAGACTTCCATTTCTTTGCCAGGTATTGCATGCCTCCTGAGATCTATCGTTTTGTTCGCAATGGGGCAGGATCAAAACCTGCGAAAGACGAACCAGCCGGAAGAGATTATATTGATCCTTATCGGAAACACATCAGCTTGTTCTGGTTTGAAACTTGCGCAGAAGTGCCGTTGGGATTGTCTGCTCGGCAGGTCAATCTCTAATCGTCCGGAGCATGCGGAGTTTCAGGAGATTCAGAGAGAATGCGGAAGGACAGTTGCGCAAACGCAATTTCGATGGACCGACGGTCGTTCGTGATTAGAGCCGGTCTCCTCGCCGTTGGTTCGGCAATTGGAAGCACTCTCATGAGTTGTTCGGATCCTGAAATGGATATTCCTTGCCTGGGACCCGCAGCAGTTCCTGACCCTGTAGCGGGAACGACTTACATCCGAGCATCCGAGATAGGGTGCGCACTGGACTGTGACCTTAGAAGCGGGCGAAACAAGCACACTGGCGGCGCGGCCACCGACGATGGGCCGCGCATCAACGCAGCGATGGCGGCTGCTTCGGCAAACAATCCCATCACACTCATCATCGATGGAAGCGCACTGATTTCAGGCCTTTTTCTTCCCGCGGGAGGGTATTGGAGCATCGCAGGGCTTGGTTGCGGGACAGGTTTTTTTATCAAAGCGGGGACCAACAATGATGGCATCCACAACGGGCCTGCGAACGCGGCTATTCCTTTTGATCCAGGACCGCCAGCTCCGCCCCGCGGCGCGAATGTTTCACTGAGCAATTTCACCTTGAATGGTAATCAGGGAAACGGCCGCAGGGGAGATTCGACCAGTGGGACACCACGGGGCAATGAGGTGGCCTGGTTCTGCGGCATCAACCTGATGAACCTGGAAAATATCGCGATCGAAAATGTCGTTGTAGTGAATACACCTGCGTACCATATGCGGTTTTCGAACGTGGGAAATATTGCGGTATCCGGTTGCGTGATGGAAAGTGGGGGCGAAAATACGGATGGACTGCACTTCGATGGGCCGGCAAATGACATTTCCATCTCAAACTGCACATTCGCAACCGGCGATGACTCAATAGCCCTGAACTGCCCGGAAGGCTACTCGGGCAATATTTCGAGAGTAAGCGTGAGCGGTTGCAGGTTTAATAGCTGGTCATTGATGCGACTTTATACGTCGAACGGAGGACCTGTCGGATTCAAGATCGACACGGTAAGCGTGAGCAAGTGCACTGGTGTGCTCGCGGAGGCGGCGTTTCTGCTTGGGTATATCTATGACAGCGAACCGGAGTCCATCGCCACATTAACGATCGAAGACTGCTACCTCGTTGCGCCGGCTGTACTCGGAGTCGCAGAGAACTTTGGTTCAATCCTCGTTTCAAACGTCACGTTTGTTCCTTCACTGAGCGGCGTTCATTGGGGCACTCAGCCGAACCACATCTGCGGATTCTTACGGCCGTCTCCATTTAACGGAGAGGTGGATTACGTTGGCTCGAACCTCATCTTCAAGAATTGCTCGATTATGCGAGTCAGAAATATGGACGTCGCCGCAGTGATACTCGAAAACGGCTCGAAGATCGGCAACCTGGAATTCAACGGATTTGAGTTGCAAGATTCCGGATCAAGTTCTTCCGGGGTGCCGGAATTGCTGAATCTCGAGGGCGGATCAATCGGTCAATTGATCTTTGACTCCTTGCTCAGCACGAATATCAAATCGCCCGTGGAGGCCGGTGGATTCTCCAGGGTCGGGTTAGTCAGTGGAGCGGGCGTGCTCGCGACTGGCTGGGAATTTCCGGACAGTGTAATGGCAGAGGGAGTGCCCTATCTATCGGCGGGCACCGGTTCGCCTTCGATCAAAGTCGGAGGGAAGGTTGAGCCTCACCCGAAGCCATGAGTTCCGGAAATGCAGCAACTCAACCTTCAAAGGGAAACAAGGGTAAGATCGTCAGAATTCCCACGAGAATTGAAAAGTATGGTGGAGGCGGCGGGAGTCGAACCCGCGTCCGAAATCGCTGTCAGCCGGGAAGATCCATGTTCAGTCCAGTTCCGCATGTTTTCGCCTCAGACGCTCAGAACGGACAAGATGCGCCTGAAGCTAGTCCGATGATCTTATGGCTGCAACGCGGACCGAGAAGCAGTCACCAGCCTACTGAATGACGTCTGATTCGCTGCCCATAGGCGAAGCTGCGAGAGACGGCTGCTTAATTAATTAAGCAGCAAGTGCCAGGTTATCGTTGGCAACTTTGTTTTTGCAGGCGATTACGGGTGCCCACACCCCGACATGCCTCCCATGCCGCAATCGATCCCGTCGAAACCGTGACGCCCCCAATGACCGGGAAACTGATCGGCTCCTCATTGGATGAACCAACCGCTCCGCGGGGTGCGAGCCGGGCCAACTGGCTCGTGCTGCATTTCCTATTCTAGGCCAGATGCGATGAAAGTCACAGCTTCCCTGTCTTCATGGGCGCATTTTTATCGAGTTCAGCTCGGTGTAACCCCTGAGAAGCAAGAACTATAGGGGTCAAGAACTGGCCAATTCCCATGCGATTGCTGGATTCTTTAGCGGGAAAAGTGGCTACGATACAAGACACCGCATTGACGACGAGGGGACTGAAATGGACCGCATGCAGCAGACAGAGATTCTGGGCAAGTTGTTCTCGACTGAAGACAGGATGACCGAACGTGCTCAATCCGTCGATGCCGCCGGTTTCCGCTCCCTGGATCACTGGCCCTCGCCCGTGCTTTTGGAACGCATCGCCTACTTGCGGAAGCTGGCGAGGTTTGGAGAGGGGACAGCGAGCGAAGAGCTCAAGGCCTTCCCTGGGCACACTGCGATGCTTTCGGTGTGGCTTCGTAGTGGAACCGTTGAAATCAGTGAGGGGTTTGCTCAGCTTTTCCTCGTATTGGAAGGACAGGCAACGGTAGTCCTTGGCAGCAAAACGGAAGAGAACGGCAACGCCGGCGCAGGGACCGTCATCCACTCGGCGATCATCGGAGGTTCGAAGCAGCAACTGCGCGCCGGAGATGTGGTTCACATTGCGGGCGGCACACCTTACCAGTTGCTTCTTGCAGGAGATAGAACTCTGGGCTGCCTTGTTATCCGGATCAGGGAAACTGAAGAACTCTGACTCGTGCTCAATCCCATGGACCAAAACCGGAGGGCCGGAATCCTCCGCCGATGCGGACTACTGCTTTTCGAGGTCGATCTGCTCGTATGCGTGCCTGGAAATGCCCGCGCGGATCTCGGCGGGCGTCTTGCCTGCCTTGGTCATGGCATAGGCGTAGAAAGCTTCCTGGGCGCAGGTGGAGCATTCCGTTCCGTGGTAGCCCTCGTAGCAGCTGCGCAGGCTGGTGTGTCCCAGGGCGCGGTCGCATCGGCAGTTGCAGGGAAGCTGATAGAGCACGTTGCCGATCTTCGCGGCCTGCTGATAGACGTGGACCTGCCAGGGATAGCGGAAGCTTTCGCCAGTGAGTTTCGCGCCAGACAGCATGGGAGGAAGCGCGGCGACTTTGAGCGGGGCCGAGGGGTGGTAAGCGGGGACATCTTCGGCAGGGTTGGACCATTGCGCGTAGCTGACGGCGGTGATGGTGAAGACGGTAAATCCCAGAACCCAACGGCGCTTTGCGAAATTCATTGTGCGATGCTCTCTCTTCTTGATTTTAGACCGGAGGGCGCGGGAAACGGAATCTCCCACTTTTGACGATCAGTCGGGCGAAATTGGTCGAGTGGTTCTTGCGGCTCTAGCTGTCCAGAAAGTGTTGGACTGCTGTAGGGCTGGCCGTGTCGAACATACCTTTGCGTCTACTGATACCCAGCCGACGGAGCAAGCCTCTTTCCAGATTCGCGTTACTATGTCTCTGGGACAAAAAAAGACGGCACGAACGGTTAGCTGTTCGTGCCGGGAGGCCAGTGACGCAAACTACTTCCAGCTCCGGTGCGATCACGAAGACCGCTCTCCATCACTGGAATATCTACACGATACTATAGATTCAGTTCGAAGCAAATACAAAAATTGAAATTTTCCCGCCATGCGGGACGTGAAACCGTTCGCGGCTAAAAAGCATCTAAGGCTGGCATCCTTCGGGCACGAGACAGGCGTGACAATGGCAAGTGACTTGAAATCTTCGGTTTCGGGACCACTGAGTTCCAAACGGCAACCTGAACGACGCGACGCGGCCCCGCCCGGCTGGTTGAGGGTAGGGGCCGTCGCCGCCGCTTCGGCGGTTCTCGGAGGCTTGGCAGCAGCGTGGTACTACCGCAAGGCACTTTCCCAGCTACGGGAAGCGGAAGATAAGATTCCCGGCCCCGAAAGCCGGACTACTGAGAGCGAGGCGGCAGAGGACTTCTGACTCCCGCGCCATTCTGGGGTGCGGTTCCTGGCACGGAGGATATTTCCTTCTCAAGAATTTCGCAGAGGACGTGTCCGGCGAGGATGTGGGCCTCCTGGATGCGGGGGGTGTCATTCGACGGAACTTCCAATAGAAAATCTGCCGCCGTGGCGATCTTGCCTCCGCCTTTGCCCGTAAAGGCAACAGTGACGGCGCCGACTTTGCGGGCAGCTTCGAGGGCAAGGAATACATTGCGACTGTTGCCTGAGGTGGAGATGGCAACCACGACGTCGCCTTTGCGGGCCAGCGTCTCGACCTGGCGTTGAAAGATGTGCTCGTAGCCGTAGTTGTTGCTGGCGGCGGTGAGGATGGAGGTGTCTGTGGACAGGGCGATGGACGGGATGCCAGGCCGATCCAGGCGGAAACGGACCACGAGCTGGCCGTTGAGATGCTGCGCGTCTGCCGCGCTGCCGCCGTTGCCGCACCAGAGAATTTTGCCGCCCATGCGGATGGCGAGGACCATTTCAGAGGCGATCTGATCGAGGACGCGCTGCTGATCGTTGAGGGCCTGGATGACCTGGATGTGTTCAGCGAGAGCGGCCTGAAAGATTGCGGCTCGGTCATGGGTAGCTTGGGGCATCGGCATCGAGTTCCTGAGGAAGATGGGCCATGGCAGGCCCACGTCCCCTTGGGGACGCTCCAGCATATTACTCCAGCGACCGATGGTTTGAGGATTGGAAACTCGAGATCGGCGGCTCCGCCAAGGAGAAGCTGCCGATTGAGTTTTCCGCAGTCTCGGTTCGGTCCACGTTAGTGGCTGATCATGAACTGGAGCTGTCCGATGTAGACGCCATAAGGACCGAGCTGGATGGCCTTAAGCGAAGTTGTGCTGGGGCCTCCAGGAGTCTTCAGCAGCGTGTTGAGCGCGCCATCCGGCAGTCCGGGTCCGACGAGGTTGACGGTCTGCGGATCGGCCGTAAAGTTGAGGGCGATCACGACCGGGGGAGCCCCAGCGGCTTCGCGCTTCCAACTCAGCACCTTGGTATTTTCCGTGTCGAGCATGGTATCGGAACCCACGGAAAAAGCTGGACTGGTTTTCTTCAGGCGTATGAGCGTTTCGTACCAAGTGAGAAGTGAAGCTGGGTCGCCCTTCTCCGTTTGTACATTGACCGTGGCGGCAGTGGGCGGGACCGGCAACCAGGGTGTTGCCTTGGGGCCGTCGAATCCGCCGTTGGGGTCCGGCGTCCATTGCATGGGGGTGCGCTCGCCGTCACGTCCCTTTTCCTTGGGCCAGCCGGTGAGCCCAACGGGGTCTTTCACGTCCTCTTTGCGCGTGGGGGGCGTCGTCTTCATGCCGATTTCGTCGCCGTAGTAGAAGAGCGATGCCCCACGGCTGGCAAACAGGATGGTAGAAATCACGCGCTCGATGTCCGTGTCGTGTACGCCGTCGCCATAGCGGGTATCGAGTCGCGGGTTGTCGTGATTGTCAAAGATGATGAGGGGAACGTTATCGCCCAGATCGTCTTCCGCATCCTCAAGTCTCGCGCGGAAAGTCACGACGTCGAGCTTATTGATGAAGCCGAGCTGCGTATCCATTGGCAACTGGAACTCAGGATGCTCGACGGTTCCGTATTGCTTCAGCAGTTCGGCGACGTTGGGCAGATACGTCTCGCCAATAAAAACGCGGGCGCCAGGAAACTTGTCTGTCGAAAACTTGTCGGCTTCCTGCCGCATTTCGGCCATCACGGCATGGACGCCGGGGAGATTGTTGGTGCGCGTATCCTTGAGTGCTACGTCGCCGTAGTTATTCACGAAGCTCTTGCCATCCTTATCGAGCTCAAGGTCTTCGTCGGTCATATTGGGATCCTCAAAGAGAGTCGTAATGGCGTCGAAGCGAAAACCGGCAACGCCCTTCTTGAGCCAGAAAGCGATGATGTCTTTGAAGGCCTGGTGAACCTTGGGATTATTCCAGTTGAGATCGGGTTGCTGGATATAGAACTTGTGGTAGTAGTACTGGCGCGTCTTCTCGTCCCACTCCCATGCGGAGTGGCCGAAGTCGGATTGCCAGTTGTTGGGAACCTGTCCCTTGTCCGTTGCCGTTTCGCCTTTGCCGTCGTGCCACATATACCAGTCGCGGTAGGGATTGTCCCTGGACGAACGCGATTGAAGGAACCACTTGTGCTTGTCGGAGGTGTGGTTCATCACCATGTCCATGAGCACGCGGATGTGGCGCTTGTTAGCCTCGGCAACAAGGCGATCAAAATCCGCCATGGTGCCGTACTTGGGATCGATGGCTTCGTAGTCGGAGATGTCGTAGCCGAAGTCAACCTGCGGAGAGGGAAAACAGGGCGTGAGCCAGATGGCGTCGACGCCAAGCTCTTTCAGATAGTCGAGATGCGCCGTGATGCCGCGCAGATCGCCGATGCCGTCGTTATTCGAGTCGGCGAAGCTGCGGGGATAGATCTCGTAGAACACCGCGTTGCGCCACCAGTTTTTCTCATTGGCTGCGCTGGGTTCTGGAGATTGGGCCACTGCATTGCCAAGGCAGATGGTCAACATGCAAGCTGCGGTCGTTGCGGTTAAGACTTTCCTGAAGACTTTTCCAGTCCAATACATTGCGTTCTCCTTGTCCCTCGGACGGTCATGCGGCTGAAGGCGTACGTCGACCAAACCCGATTCCGATGCTCTTGAATTGGCAACGGTGTGAACAGGGCAAAACTAACATATGCGGCGGGGTTTCGGGGAGTTCAAAGTGGGACAGGGCGAGGATGCTCAGTTGGCAGAAGGCTCTTCGGCGTGGTCAACGACCACCACTTCGACAGGATCCTTAGCCGAGACAAGTTTGAGCCCGAGTTGCTCCTGGATAAGTGTCAGAAGCGAAGGGCCACTGGGGTCGAGGAGCGCGCTTGCTGCCCCTTTCAATGTGATGTCGTAAACTCCCGGAATCCCGGTGCGATCGAGCACGGGAAATTCGATCCCACGAAGTTCCGTCAGCTGCTGGGCAAAATCGCCGAGAGACACGTTTTGGAACACGAAGTTTCCGTCGACAACGCGCGGCAATGATTCTTTGGGGTAAGCAGGCGGAAGGGCGCCTGACTTGTCCCTGGGAAGTTTTGGACCGCCCTTCGCAACGACCAGTTCATAGACCGAAGTTTTCTTCTGCTCGCGGTGAAGTTGAAGATTGAATCGTGTGGCAAGGAGACTCTGCAGCATCAGTCTGAGCGTGCTGTCGGTTACGGGACCTGCCGACTTTGCACGGAGGTCATAGCGGGCACCTGTGAGTGAAGCCGGACCGGTGAGTTGATAATGCTGCAGTCGGTAGGCCCACTCGATAATTTCACTCAGATCGATATTGCGCATGGTGAGGCCGTCGGCGCCGCTTTCGATCTGAGAGCGCGAACCGCCTTCACCGCTAGACTCTGCACTCGGCACTGGCCTAATGGATGCCACTTCAAAGGCGGGCAGTTGATTCTGCGGTTGCGCATGGCCCACGAATGAAAACAGAAGACCGCATGCACCAACCAATACCCCAAGGAAAGTCGCGAATCTTGAAAAGGCAGTACGCATTGCCATCGGCTTAATCTCGATACTCCCTCCCATCTCCTAGAAGCGAGACTAAGAGCGCCCGGCTAAACTCCAGCCGGAGCTATTGTAGTTTGGCCACGATCGCGGCAAACGGCTCCAGTTTCATGCCTGCCGGCGACACCGGTTCGGAAGGTGGCGCAGTCGAACTGTAGAGCGGCACCATCGCAGCCGTGGCGGAAATGCCATACTCATTCACCTTGAATCCCCACCTGTGCTGGTACGCGCTCATGTTCAGAACGACGAGAACCGTCTCATTTTTGGTTACACGCAGATAGGCAAACACATCCGGGTCATTGCCGATACTTACCTGGACGCCATCGCGCAACGCCGGTTCCGACTTACGAAGGGCCAGCAGCTTTTTGTAGGTGTTCAGAATTGAGTTGGGATCTTTGCTTTCGGATTCGACGTTGTATTGGGCTGACGTCGGCGGAATCGGGAGCCATGGCCTGGTTGCGGTCGAGAACCCGGCGTCGGGTGAGTGGTCCCACTGCATCGGCGTGCGCTCACCGTCGCGGCCCTTTTCTTTCGGCCAGCCGAGTTTGCCGATCGGGTCGTGGACATCTTCAACGCGGGCGGGATCGGTGGTGCGCATACCGAGTTCTTCGCCGTAGTACATCTGCGGCGTGCCACGCGTGGTGAGTTCAAGCACGGCCATCAGCTTGGCGATCTGGTCGTTGTGTTCGCCGTCGCCGTAGCGGTCCCACTGGCGCGGCTGATCGTGATTGCTGAAGAAGTATTCCGGCTGGCCGTGCGCCGAGTTGTTTTCAATTTCGTTGAAGAGTTCGCGGAAGCGCGGCGCGGAAAGCTTGTTGACGTCAGCGATCTGGAAGTCCATGGGAAGCTGCACTTCGTCCGCGTTGCCATACATTCTGGCGAGGGCCTGGACGTTGGGCTCATCAGCCTCGGTCACCAGCACAGGGTCGCCGGGGTATTTGCTGACAACGCTGCGGACTTCTTTGAGAACGTCATGCACTTCGGGCAGATCGTCGGTGTATTTGTGCTGGATGTTGCGATCCCCATAGGCATTGCGGCCCGGCAGGTAGGGATCATCGTGCAGGTTCGGGTCTTCGTAGAGGCGCGAAACGGCGTCGATACGAAAGCCGGCAACACCGCGCTTCATCCAGAAGTCGAGCACGCCATCCATCGCCTTGTGCACCTCCGGATTGCGCCAGTTGAGATCGGGCTGCTGCCCATAGAAATAGTGGTAGTAGTACTGGCGCGTCTTGTCATCCCACTGCCACGCCGAGTGTCCAAACCACGACTGCCAGTTATTTGGAGGCTGGCCTTTATCAGTCGCCGTTTCACCCTTGCCATCGCGCCAGATGTACCAGTCGCGCTTGGGATTGTCGCGGGAGGAGCGGGACTCGAGGAACCACTTGTTCTGGTCGGAGGTGTGGTTGATGACGTAGTCCATGATCACGCGAATGTTGCGCTTCTTTGCTTCGGCGACGAGGTTGTCAAAGTCGGCCATGCTGCCGTAAAGCGGATCGATGGCGGTGTAGTCAGAGATGTCATAGCCGTAGTCGATGCCGGGCGAGGGATACATGGGCGTGATCCAGATAGCGTCGATGCCGAGGTCATGCAGGTAGTCGAGGCGCGACGTGATGCCCTTGATGTCGCCCACGCCATCGCCGTCGGAATCCTGAAAACTGCGAGGGTAGATCTCGTAGATGACCGCGTGCCGCCACCATTCGGGTCCGGTGGGCTGGTCTTTTTCTGCTTGGGAAGGCGATGCGGAGGTCTGTGGTTTCCCACCCATGACTTCGTCATGGATGGGGCACCCAAAGATTGTGGCGGGCGCTCCGATGGGCACACCCAGAGCGCATGTTGCGATAACGGCTACTACAGATTTGGTCCAGTGCATTGCGGGTCCTCGTTGTACTTCCGTTGCTCGTAATGTCGGCAACGGTGTGAACACGCCAAAATATCACAGAGGGGGCTGTTCATATGCGAGAAGGTTTAGGCTCTCTCGGGCTGAATATTCTTCGGAGGTTTGCTGGTCGAGACAGAGCCGGGCCGACAATCTCACTTCATGTGGACCTCGGTCTTTGGCGGGAGCAGCCAGAGGAGCGCGACGATTCCGATCAGCGCCAGAGAGGCCGCAGGCCGATAATAAGCCACGGGAATCGCCGCGAGATAAAGCGAAACGGACGCGATCTGCTTGCTCCAACTCGCGTGTGCTGGCGTCCCACTCTGCGCACGTATCCGATCCCACAACGCCATATAGCCCAGCCCCGGCAAAATGCTGACCGCGGCGTAGAGTGCGGTTGTGAACGAGGACAATCCTTTGACGCCGATCCAGTCTGTGGCGAAGGGAAACAACGAGAGGCAGAAGAGAAACATCAGGTTGGCCCACAAGATACCGTGCGTGACGGTATCCACCTCATCGACAAGGTAGTGATGATTCACCCAGTAAATCCCGATCTGCACGAAGGTCAGCAGATAGAGAAAGATGGTAGGCAGCACCGCGCGCAGACCTTCTAAGCCGTCCGGCGCCGGCACCTTCAGTTCCAAGACCATAATGGTAATGATGACTGCGATGACGCCGTCAGAGATCGCCTCAAGGCGCGTCGGACTAAGGCCTTTTCTGCTCACGCTACAAGGTTACCAACCGGCGGATCGAGAAATCGGAAGATTGAAACGGCTCCCAGTTGCCATCATCGTGTCGTGACGGTTGAGTTCTGCGCGAGCAGCATCGACTCGAGGATCTGGTCTGATACTTCCTTTACGGCGCCGGGTGAATGCGACAGAAAAAGCGTGTTGGTCTTATCATTTTCGCCGATGGACTTGAGCGTATCGAAGTACTGCGTGACCAGCACCAGTTGCATCACGTCCTTGGATGTGGCGCCTTCAACGGCCTTCTGAAACTGTTCGATCGAAGACTGAAGTCCTTCGACAATCGCCTTGCGCTGATTGGCAATTCCCTGCCCTTGCAGCGCCTTGCTTTCGGCCTCTGCCTCGGCCTTCTTGACGACCAGAATCTTGTCAGCCTCGCCGCGAGCGGTCGCGGCAACCTGCTCACGCTGGGCGGCATTGATGTCGTTCATGGCCGACTTGACCTTCGCATCGGGAATGATGTCAGTGACCAGCACGTTGACGATTTCGTATCCGAATGCGGCCATATCGGCATCGAGTTCCTGCTTCACGGCGGCGGCGATGCTGGATTGCGATGCAAATACTTCATCCAGCGTCATACCGGGGACGTGGCCGAGAATCACCTGTTCGACATACGACTTAATCTGAGCGACGGGATCAGAGAGCTTGTAGAACGCATCGTAGACTCGCTCCGGGCGTACGCGATTCTGCACGGAAATCGGAATCGTGACGAAGACGTTGTCCTTCGTTTTGGTCTCCATGGTCAGCGTGATCTGGTTGACGCGGAGGCTGACGACGCCGGAAACGGAATCCAGATAGGGTGCTTTCCAGTTGAGGCCGGCTTCAGCGACGCGGAGAAATTTGCCGAAGCGCGTCAGGACGGCGACCTCGGCAGTACTGACGGTAAAAAAGCTGCCCAGAATGAGAGAGAGTGCAATGATCGCCACAACGGCGAGCAGGATCAGGAGAACCAAGTCCATTGGAGCCTCCGCAACACTAATGAATGAATTCTGCGGAGAATTATACAGACAGGCAAGAAACGCCCGATGACACCTTTGGGCAGGTCAGCGCGGCGTAACCTCGGGTTGTTGCCTATCGGGGCGCTGGGGATGGGTTCCGCCGGAGTGACCGGAATCGTACCCGAATTGCGGCTTCTCACTGGTGCCGGCAACGTAGATGGGAATCTCGGCTCCAGACCCATTCTTCTTGAAGAATCGATCCGCGGGCTTCAGCAAGAATCCTTTCCAGCCCCCCACCATCTGCGAGACCGTCGCCTCCATCTTGGCTGTGCCGGTGAAATCGAGTATGCCGCCCTGGGAGTGATAGGTACCGTGCATGTGAATGTCGGCGCCGGGTACCGTGTACATGATCGAAGGGAGCGTCAATACGTTGGATTCGAGGGTAAAATCGCCCTCCACGTGCGACTTGACCTTGTCCTCTTCAGCGGACTTCAACTCACTAAGCTTTCCCTGCCCGCGCAAACTCAATTCGCGGATGCGCTTCTGCACTGGCAGGCTGGTAAACTCGGCATCATCCAATTCAAAATGTCCCTTCAGTGCGATGCGCTGGCCGACAGGCTCTTTCCCGGGCGGAATGTGGAGATGCGCCTTGACCTTGATTCCCCCGTCGAGGGTTGGTATTGGCGAGTCAGTGGAGAGACGCAGGAAGTCCTCAATCCTCGCGCGATCCACATTCACATCGAGGGCGATATCGTGGCCGATGCTGTGCGGCCGGCCGTCGTCGCCGGTCTTCAACACGCGCACAATCTGCCCCTGCGCGGTAAAGTGCGATCCGGCCAGTGTTGCGTTCACGGGCTCAAGCCAGGTATCTCCATTCGTTCCATCAACGCGCGCGTGAAACGTGGTTGTGAGCGGCATGGTGTGGCCGGTATGGGTCAGCTGGAAGTCGGGCGTATCGGTCCGGCCATCGACAATGAGATCGCGCAGCGTCCCCTGGTAACGGCCGGTGGAATTGAGCAATCCGGCGATGCCTGCGAATACCGAAAGATCTGCGTGATTGAATGTGTAGTCGCCGTGGATGGCGCTGCTTCCAGGATCCTCGACGATCCAGGGTCCAAAGCTGCCGGTGGTATGGATTGCGCCGGGCGGCCTGGGGTTATCAAGCTGCGCGTCGAAGGCCATGGGAGCGCCGGAGCGCACTCCCTTAAGCCGGAATTGATGAATCACGAATTCCAGTCGGCAGCTTATTCGGTTTGTCCGTCTCGAGAGGAAATCGCGCGTCGGTACAATCCACCGCATCGACCACAACGCTGACATTCAGTGAGTTCGATGAGGCGCATTCTCGCTTACAGGTTCCGATGCTCTCTGCATATGCGAGCGCGGAGGAAACCGGATATCAAGACCCTTGAGGTAGATCCGCGTAATGTGAACCGGCTGGCCGGACTGATAGTGCAGCGGCGCATGAAAGTGGAATTCACCAAGCTGGATTAGAGGCTCACGCTGCGGGTTAGTTTCTGGAACGTGAACGCCTTCAACGTCAGCGGGGGGCCAGATACGGAGCCCCTTCCCTTCGCCCCAGACTCCCCATTCGCCCCGCAACGTATTACCCAGCGAAAGATGGAAGCTGTCCAGTTCGACGCGGGCATGAAAACGGTCAGAAAGCGCCTGAACCACTTGCTGGCGCACAAATGGCTCGGCACGATGTGCCGCAACGTCGATGAAAATGCCGATAGCGACCAGGACCGCAAGAATGCTCCGCCAACCCAAAATGGCCAGCGAGGTAGGCGTCCACGTAGGATTGTGTTCTGGGCAGGCCCCATCTCAGGTGTTAGATGCCTGCCGGTCGACAGACGCACGCATTTTCTGATTGGGCGTGCAATGAACTAGACTTCTTGGCAGCGATGGACACGAATATTGAGAACCTGGTGAAGCTGCAAACCGTGGAACTGGAGCGAAGCCGGCTGATGATATTGGCCAAGGCATTGCCCGCCGAAATTCACCAGGCCGAGTCCGCCCTGGCCGCCATGCAGGCAAAGACAGCGGCCGCTGCCGATGCGCTGAACCGTGAGGATTCACTGCGCACCAGGCTGGAGCGCGATATTACGGGCCACCGGCAGAAGGCGGCGCGCTACAAGGCGCAGCAGGATAGCGTGACTACGCCGGCACAAGCCGAGGCAATCGAACACGAGGTCCGCTTTGCCGAGGCTGAAATCGACCGGCTTGAAAATGAGGAATTTGCAAGCCTGGAGCGCACCGAGGCGCAGGAGACGACGCTCGCGACGGCGCGAGCCCAGGTTGAAGAACTGGCTGGCGGCACTGGATAAGACAAGGGAGCGGGTGGCAGCCAGCCAGCGCGAACTGATCCAGCAGCAGGCCACGCTTGGCGCCGAGCGCGAATCCCTGCGCAAAGAGATTGCGCCTGAGCTACTCTCCCGCTTCGACCGGATTGCTGCGAGCCGCGGAACGGGAATCGCACGCGTCGATAACCAGCAGTGCGTTGGTTGCCGCATGGGCGTGCGGCCGCAGATGTGGAATCAGTTGCGCGAGGGGGAACTACTGACCTGCGACAGTTGCGGGCGGCTGCTCTACTGGGATTCGGCCATGGCGCCCGCGCCCAAGACGCCGCAACCGGATCCGGCTGTCGCCGACACAGGGCGCGCAATCCGCAAACCGCGACAGGCCGGGGCGTAGAGTTTCACCCGGGCCCGGGACAATCCGTCGCAAGGCTAAGGATCGCCTTGGCGGCCAGTCGAATTCAGATCGACAAAAACCGGAGAGCGGAAGTTGAAACGCGTGTGCGTGGACATGGACGAGGTGATGGCCGATACGCTGGCCGAGCACCTGCGCCGCTACAACCAGGCCTTCGAAGAAGATGTCACGGTCGACGACCTGGCAGGCAAGGGACTGTGGGAGATTACACCGCAGGATCGCCAGAAGGAGTTGCGCGCGTTTCTCGATGCGGAGGACTTCTTTGAAGATTTGCCGCTAATGCCGGACTCGCAGGAGGTTCTGAAGCAGCTTTCGTCCCGCTTCGAGATCTTTATCGCCACTCAGGCGATGGCGGTGCCCAATTCGCTGGGGCCGAAGTATCGATGGCTGCAGCGGCACTTCCCTTTCATTCCGCCAACGCATTATGTCTTCTGCGGCGACAAGCGTATTTTGCGCGCCGATTACCTGGTAGACGATCTGCCGAAGAATCTCCTGCGCTTTGAAGGGCAAGGGCTGCTGTACACGGCGCCGCACAACCTGACGGCGACAGGGTTCGTGCGCGTGAACAATTGGCAGGAGGTCGCAGCTTACTTCGCCACGATTCCCCAATCACCGTAGGGCGGATCAGCGCTTAGATTAGTCGCGAGAAGCTGTGAGCAGCCCATGTGGGTCCGATCAGGGTGATCGTCAGAATTGCGCCGCCTTCGAATAAGGGACCCGTTTCGCGCAGAAAGGCCGGCAATTGTCCGTCTTCGATACTCATGAAAATATTGGGCGGCTGCTTGCCGATGATGGGCGCTACCACACCTGCGATTCCGCCCAGTTCGATTTTGATTTCGTAGACCGAGGACTTGTGAGGGAAAGCCGGCGAGGTAGAACGTCTCGGGCGCTTGCGGCAGAATGTTGAGAGTCACGACCCGTGGTTTCGGCGCTGCGACAATCATCGAAACCTTGGTTTCGCCGGCATCGGGGGATACGTTTTTGATGACCGGCGTGACCAGGCCGTTGTAGAGATCTGCCGGCATCTTGATGTGATCGGTTGCGACCTCGTCTTTGCCATCTTTGCCGGTTGAGCGCGTCACCACGACGCCCTTGCCGACGTCGATGGAATGTCGAGCGGATGCGGAAAGTAGGGCCCTTTTTGAATATGGCGATCGGAGATGAGCCGGAAGACCCCGCGCTGGGTGTAGACGGTGGTTTCATCGTCAAGCGATCCGTCTTTGAAGTGAAACGTCAGATGAGTTGTCACACGATCGCCGCGTACGATTTCGATGAGATCGCCATCGGCAAGGACCTGCCCCTGTTCCGTGGTCAGGGATAGAAATCCATGCAATGTCCCCTCAGGATGCCGTACTGCGATCGGCGCTGCAGCGGCGAGGATCGAGAAGGCGAAAGCCAACACGGCGATACATTGCCGGCATCGAAAGGCTAATCTCAAGGTTGTTCTACGTTGCAGATACACCCGATTGTAGATGGCCTCGGGGATATCGCCGTTGCCTTGGAGCAACTTACGATTTAGCCGCGGGCATCCGATGCACGCCGGTCAACTTGTTCAAGGAGACACGAATTGTTGATACTGGTGGGGCGGCCCTGCCCTTGCTCGCGGCAAATGGAACCGCAGCACTCAATCGTACATACTCTCAAGCCGCGCATGCCCGGCTGTCAGGAAGGCAAATCCCCATGAGATTCTCCAACGCAGATTTGATTACGAGCGCATTTTTTCTGCTTGTCGCTTCCGCAGTGGCACAGACAGCGCAGATCGCCGCCCCGGCTGCCCAAGCGCAAACGGGGCCAATACAGCTCCCACCCCGGCTGCAACAGGAACCGCAGGACCAAACGGTGCCTCTTTTACGCCTGCAGCGCCATCGGACATCCTGCAACGGTCTTTGGACGAGGTGCAGCAAACCGTCGGCAGCCTGAAGTTGGATAGATGGAAGCGCGGAACGGTGCGCGACGAAGCTGGAACCAATGTCGACGCAATCCAGAGGGACTTGCAGGGGACGCTCCCTTCCTTATTGAAAGACGCCGATACCGCGCCTGGGAGCCTGAGCAAGGTGCTGCCGGTTTCGCGCAACGTGGATGCGCTCTACGACGTGCTGGTGCATATAGTCGAAGCGGCCCGCGTTTCAGCGCCCGGAGACCAGGTGGGGGCGTTGCAGGCGACAATGGCGGACCTGGAGAAGGCTCGCGTCAGGTTAGGAAACCAATTGGTCCAGACCGCGACGATGCAGGAGAAGCAGATCGTGGATCTGCGGACCACTGTGCAGTCGCAAGCTGCTTCGCTGAAGGCTGCCGCAACCCAACCGCCGGCCCCCAAGTGCCCAGCGCCGCCCGCGCCCGCAAAAAAGAAACGCCCCGTGGCCAAGACCACCACTACGAAGCCGGCAGCAGGCACGCCCGCCAATCCGCCTCCAAACCCGCAAGCAAAGCCTCAGCAATGATGGTGTGTCGAAGCAAGCCGCATAAGCGTCGCGGCGAGCTTAACTTCCAGCTGGCTCGCGTACGCCAAGGACGCCGCGGCCCGCAACTGCCCTTTGCACGAGCGTCGCACCGCTTCCAGACCGCAACAGGGTCACGGGTTGGCTGGCCGGTGGCTGGTGCATCGTCACAATCAGAGCGTCAGCAGGCTTCTTGCCCGCGCAGACATAGGAGTGGGGCGTGCTTGAGTCGAAGTAGACCGCGTCGCCGGGTCCAAGCGTGCAGTGATGCTCGCCGTGGTGCAATTCGAGTTCGCCGTCAAGGATGTAGAGGAATTCGTAGCCCGGATGCATGTGTGCGCGGGGCTCCCGGGTTCGCTCGAGCGGTATGAATTCGGCAAAGTAAGGATCCATGTGCCGATCAGGCACCATGTAACCCAGGCTTTCAAAGAAATACGTTGGCTCTTCGACGCCCGTCTGCGGAAGGCGGACACGTTCCTTGCGGCGATGAACGCGAAACATCGACTGGGGTTCTGCCTCAAAAAAATACGAGAGATCTTTTGAGAAGACCATCGCGATACGGGCGAGATTCCGGAGAGTCGGAACCACGCGGCCGGTTTCGAGTTGCGACAGAAAGCTTGCCGACAAACCTGTGTGCTTACCCAGTTCCACCAGGCCCATCGACTTCTTCAGTCGCAAACGCTTGATTCGCTCGCCGATATGTTTCTCGGCAATGAACTTCTCAGTGGTTTCAGTGTCCACTTGCGACTTCTGCGTTTCTTCGTTGCGAGCCACTGCATCAGTCATCAGCCCTCCAGGGAATGCACGGGCGCGTTTTGCCCCAATCAAAACCTATTCCCATGGTACCAAACTCGTGTAGTCTGAGCAAACGGCAAAACCCTCTTCCTTAAGAGGAACGCCGATGCTGTAAATATGGATGCCACAATCGGTTCCGGCGGATTCATTCTCAGCGGCGCTTCGGGAATGCTCGGCGCAGCTCTCAATCGAGCGCTGACCGCGAGGGCCATTTCGACCGTTCAATTAGTAAGACGGGTGCCGGCTGCCGAAGGACAACTGCAATGGAATCCTGGCGCGGACCATCCTATCGAAAATACGGCTGCCCTGGATGGTGCCGCGGCGGCGATTCACCTATCCGGAGCAAGCGTTGCCGCGCATCGCTGGACCGAAGCGTATCGTCGCGAAATGGCCGTCAGCCGAGTCGACTCAACGCGTCGGCTGGCAACGGTGTTGTCCGGGCTTCAGCGACCACCTAAGGTCTTTATCGTGGCTTCGGCGATCGGAATCTATGGCGACCGCGGCGATGAGGTACTGGATGAGACGTCAGCACCGGGTACGGGCTTTCTTGCCGATCTCTGCCAACAATGGGAAGCGGCAGCCGCCCCCGCGGTTCAGGCGGGAATTCGCGTCGTTCATCTCCGGTTTGGCGTCGTGCTGGGACCCGGGACAGGGCGCGATGCAGCAGATGCTGCCTCCGTTTCGCCTCGGATTGGGCGCTCGCCTCGGCAGCGGACGGCAATGGATGAGCTGGGTCAGCCTGCGAGATGTGGTGGCGGCAATCCAGTTTGCAGCGGAGTGTCCGGATCTTGCAGGCCCACTGAATGTAACGGCGCCGAATCCGGTAACCAATGCTGAATTCACGCGGGTCCTGGGACAGCAACTGCGCAGACCCGCGTTCCTGGCCGTGCCCGAGTTCGCATTGCGTATGATGTTCGGGCAGATGGCCGATGAAGCACTGCTGGCCAGTGCACGCGCGTATCCGGTGAAGTTGCAGGCGGCGGGATTCCGGTTTTCGTTTCCGGAGATACGCGTCGCTTTAGAAAAGGCGCTCAGGTAAAGATCGTGCTTTCCCACCCATGCGCAAAAAAGCGCGCATGGATGGGGCACCCAGATTGGTTTTGATTCGAACAGACTCGCTAGCGACGGCCCTGGATTACCTTGGGGCTCACGTTGCCACCCTTGTTGCCGAGTTTCTTTGCGGCGCGGCGGGCGGCGATCTCGTGCATTTCCTTGCCGATTCCGGAGTTGTTAATCGCCACCTGCATGATCAGGTTGATGATGTTTCCGGTGATCCAGTAGAGCGCCAGTCCCGAGGCGAAGTGCCACAGGGTGAATCCCATGATCGCGGGCATCATGATCGCCATCATGCGGCGTTGCGCCGGGTCCATGCCGGGAGAAGGCGTGATGAACTGCACCAGGAACATGGTGCCGATGATGAGAATCGGCAGCAAATGCAGCGGGTCGGGCATGGAGAGATCTGTTAGCCAGAACCAATGCGCCTGGCGCAACTCGACGGCATTCAAGAGCACCCGATAGTAGGCAAAGAAGAGCGGCATCTGCAGCAGCATGGGAAGGCAGCCGCCGTACATATTCACGCCCTCTTCTTTCATGATGGCCATCTGTTCGGCCTGCATGTCGGCGCGCTTGGGATCGTTGATCTTCAGGTTGGCGTATTTTTTCTTGATCCCGTCGAGCCTGGGCTGAATGCGCATCATCTTCAGCGACGACTTCATTGTCCAGATGCGCGTGGGCAGCAGCACCAGGTTGAAGATGACGGTGACGATGATGATGGCCCAGCCCCAGTTATTCGGTGCGGGGCCCATCATGTTGTGCAGGGCGCGCAACGCCAGATAAAGCGGCTTGGCGATGATGCCCCACCAGCCGTACTGGATGAGCGATGAAAGCGCCTCTCCGGTGGGCTTGCCGTCAGCCCCGATGGCGTGGATGGAGTTGAGGATACTGGTCTCTTTGGGACCGGCATAAACGCGCAACTGCGTATCGCCGCTCTGGTCGCCAACGGCAAGGCCGATAACGTCGGCGGGCTTCTTCGCGCTGTTGGGGTCGCTCAAGTCGCTGGGCAGATCAAGGGTGTGGTGGAGCGTGACCGCGGTGGCGCGCGATGGAACATCCGGCAGAAATGCCGCAGCGAAGTAGAGATCCATGACGCCGGCGTATTCGAAGGGCTGATCGAGGGTGGCCTCACCGCTGACCTTCTTGGCCGCCATGGTGTCCTGCTTGCCGTCAATCGACCAGGCCAGCTGCGACTGCGTGGGGACCAGGAACGTGGTGCGCTTGCCGCTGGCGGCGAGGAATTCTTCCATGTCGCCCAGGCCGGCTGGCCACGCCACGAGCGCGCGCACAGGAACGCCATTTTGCTTCACGTCGACGTGAACACTCACGACGTAGCTTGTATCGAAGCTGAAGGTCTTTACCGCATCGAGTCCGCCCGCCGCGTAGTGAAAGGTGACGGAGTTTGGCGCCAGAAGCTGGCCCGTCGCGGACGGCTGGTAGAGGGCTGTGTTGAGCTGCGTTGTCAGGCGGTTGTCATAGGTGAAGAGCGAGAGCGGCAGACCGAAACGGCTCGCCGCCTGCTGCTGCACCATGTCGAGGGGCTTGCCGCTGGAGTCTGTGAAGCCCTTGAGGATCCAATGCTCGACTTGCGCGCCCTTGTTGGTGAAGGTAATCCGGAATTTTTCATTCTCGATGGTGGTCGAGGTCTCGGCCGTGGCGCTAACGGTTGCGACAGGACCAGCGAAGTTGTTCGTGCCGGCGCTTGCAGAACTTTCAGTTCCTTGAGCCGCCGCGGACGCTGGCGGCTGCGCTGCCTGTTGTTGGGCCTGCTGCGTCTGGCTGGCTGGAGCATTTGCTGCCGGCTTCTGAAAATACTGATAGACCATCAGGGCCGCAAGGGCCAGAAATGTAAAGAGGATCAGGCTGCGAAAATCGCCGCCGCCGGGGCCGCTGCCGCCGGAACCCTGCGACTCGAGGTTTGGATTACGAATTTCTGGCAAAGGTAACTTCCTGTCTCCAAGGAATGGCACACCGAACGGGAGCCGCTCCTTCTATGGTAATGGTTCGTGCGGCAGATGCGTTGCGTGTCTTATAGGCGGTACAGAATCGAGGCCCCCGCGACTGAAAGGATGGCAGCGCAGAAGCCGCCAGATCGCGAGGCCTGTGCCACGGACAGGGCCGTGCGTTGCAATCGCGATGGATGCATACTCCGAACACGTAGGCACAAAACGGCAACCACCGCCGGAACCGAGCGAGTGCAGGCCCGGGGATAGCCAGCGGCGGTAGAAGGCGAGCATGACGAGAAGGATGCGCGTCATCGAATCGGCTCTGCCTTGCCGGCACGCGGAGAGTGAGTCGGGTTTGCGCGCGCCTGCTCGGCATTTGCCTGCTGGAGAATACGCACAATCTCGGCATCAAGTTTCGTGAATTCGAGCGTCAGCACGGTCCGGTGCGGATGAAGGATCAGGTCGCAGCCCGCGGGCAACTGGCCGATATGGTGCCGCAGCACATCGCGCAGCCGCCGCTTGATGCGATTGCGTTCGTGAGCCTTGCCGAGGACCTTGCCAACGGTGAGTCCGACACGCGGGACCGACGTCTCGGTTTGGCGGGCCAGGAACCAGCTCATCGAGGCGGAACGATGCTTGCGGCCTTCGGCGTAAACTCGCTGATAGTCCGCGTGCTTGCGCAGGCGCGACCCCGCTAAAGACTCACGTACCTTGAGCGCAGCAGCCGCGACGCGCGCTGCCGGCGCAACGGAATGCTGCTCAGGCTGGGTGGAGATGCTCATCGCAAATCTGGAAGGAATTCGGCCAGAGGATGGCAGGATGTGGAACCTGCTCCAGCCGAAACAATACGGCGGGAACGACTTAGAGCGGTTCTCCAATTACTATTTGGCATCTTTAGTTTGCAGAAGGTGGCTTTTCCTCAACGGGAAAGCCACTCGGTGGCATCGCTTCGCTCTACATCAATTGGAGAACCGCTTTAGTCGCGGAAGCCCGCGCTGACTGAGACGCGCTTACGGCCTGCGGCGCGGCGACGGCTCAGCACGGCTGCTCCCGACTTGGTCTTCATACGTGAGCGAAAGCCGTGCGTCTTCGAGCGGTGACGCCGGTTGGGTTGAAATGTGCGCTTGGGCATAAAAATGCGCTCCTGTTTCCTGTCTGAAATCTGAGCCTAGACGGCAAGTATTAAGTATATCGAAGGTTGGCCTTGGAAGCCAGCGGGGTGACTTTACACCGGTAACCAGTGGGACCGGTCTGAGGACATCACGAGGATGTCGATGCGAAACGACTCGGACAAAGCTTGCGGACGCGACTCACCGAAAACGCGACGAGCGCGTCGCACATCCAAACTCGATCAAGCTCGATGAAAGAAATAACTGAGTAGAATTCTGCGATCGAAGCGCGAGAATTTTGACCGCGTGCGTCTCTTTCACCGTGTGTGGTGCAACCTTCGCATTGTTCCCGAAAGTTATGTGAAAGAGGCATTGCAACACACCTCAAATGTGCTACCATCGGGACCGTTCAAGAAAGTTTCCGAGCGTCCCACGGAGTGAAGTTCAACCCGTGCCTCGCAGTATTATTCCGAGGCAGACCAACGGCCATCAGGCATGTTCTCAATACGCGAATGTGGGTGAGGAATGCCTCACTCACTGCGTGAGCCATTGTCTTAACCGCGCGGTTGAAAATTACACGGCAGTAGACAGGTGGCGCCGGCAAGGATTCGCTCGATGGCATTCGCAATTTCGCCGGCTTCGGCTCTCAATCCCTGGCTGCAGATTCTCGCGGCCCTGGAAAAAAAGGTTATCCGCCAGTCGTTTGAGACGTGGCTGAAACCAACCCGCTTCAGCCACTCCAGTGGCCGTACACTCTACGTCCGCGTTCCGTCCAAAGAGTTTCAGCACATCGGTGACAAGTATGGCGACCTGATTCAGGAAGCCATCGACCTGCAGTCGCTGGAATTCGATGACGTGGAATTCGTGACCACGGAGGAGGACCCGTCGATGCCTCCGCAGCGCAGGGATGGCGGCTTCGGCCCCTTGCCCGCGCATGCACCGACCGCGCCCTCATCGCGCACACCGGAGCAGACGCGCTTCGACTGGTCAACAGCAGCCCAGCTCAATCCTCGCTACACCTTCGACGCCTTCGTGATCGGTAACGGCAACCAGTTTGCCCGCGCCGCCGCGCTGGCTGTCGCGGAACGGCCCTCGCGCGCCTACAACCCGCTCTTCCTGTATGGCGGCGTGGGCATGGGCAAGACCCACCTGATGCACGCCATCGGCCACGATGTGAAGCGCAGACAGCCATCGGCAAGCATCTGCTACGTCTCCGCCGAAAAATTTACGAACGAGATGATCACCTCGCTGCGCAACGATCGCATGACCAGCTTCCGCGATCGCTTCCGCACTGTCGACGTACTCCTTATCGACGACATCCAGTTCATCGCCCAGAAGGAGCGGACGCAGGAAGAATTCTTCCATACGTTCAACGCCCTGCACGAGAGCATGAAGCAGATCGTGATCGCTTCGGATCGTCCGCCCAAGGAACTGGCCGAGATTGAAGACCGGCTCCGCTCGCGCTTTGAGTGGGGATTGATCGCCGACATTCAGCCGCCCGATCTCGAAACCAAAGTCGCCATCCTGCAGAAGAAGGCTGAGAACGAACAAGTACAGCTGCCGACGGATGTGGCACTGTTCATCGCTTCGAACGTCCGCACCAACGTGCGCGAACTCGAAGGCGCGATGACTCGGCTGGTCGCCTGGTGCAATCTCAACCGGACCGAAATCACGCTGGCGACCACGCAGCAATGCCTCAAGCAGTTCATTGACATGCAGGTGCGCAAGATTACGATCGAGTCGATCCAGCGCGCCGTCGCCGAGCAGTTCGGCATGAAGGTGAGCGACCTGAAGCAAAAGAACAACTCCCGCAACGTCGTTGTGCCGCGGCAGATCGCCATGTATCTCGCCAAGCAGATGACCGAGGCGAGTCTGCCTGAAATCGGCCGCCAGTTCGGCAACAAGCACCACACCACCGTGATGCACTCCATCGGCAAAATCGATGAGCTGCGCCGAACTGACAAAGACCTGCATCGCACGCTGAACAAGTTGCAGGAGCAGCTGAACGGGTAAAACAGTGATCAGGGGTCAGTTATCGGTGATCAGAAGGGCCGCGCTTAGCGCGGCCTTTTTGCTTGCGGTGCGAAAATGTCTATTCCAACGAAGCTGCTATTTCGATCGTAGGTCGCCGCGGCAACCGAAGTGGGGAAACCTGCAGTTACTTAGCGCTGCGCCGCCCGAGAGGCGATCAGTTCCGCATCAGTAACTTAGCTGAGTTGACGTCGCGGTCTACTTCCGAAACTCCGTCACGCTCAACACATTCCCATCCGGATCCTTGAACCACGCTACACGTGCGCCACTCGGGGAGTTCCAGATACCACGCGGATCGCCGTCGTTCACTCCCGCGTAGCGATTGAACTCAACCCCTGCGCCGGCGAGGCGATCAACCGTTTCTTCAATGTCATCGACGTTCCATCCTAGAATCGTAAACGCGTCCGGCTTCAGTTCGTGCACTGTAGTGACGCGCAACATGACTCCGTTGGCATCGAAGACCAACGCAAAGGGCTTCTCATCGGCAACTAAACGCAGGCCAAGCACGCCTTCATAGAATGCACACGCTTTTTCAGGATTGGTGGTGGCAGCAAACGCGACCAGTTTGCTGCCGCCGAGAATGGAATTGCCAGTCATGGTGTGCCTCTGCCGCATTCTTCCCGCCTGGTCGCGTGGCTGGCAAGAGGATTCTGATAAACCGCAGCTACTCGCCCTGTACCACGAGGTCCTGCGCCAGTTTGAAATGCACCACCGTCTCAGCGGGAATATCAAGGTCGCGGTTGCCCGTAAGGCCGGCACCGGCCGCACCAGCACCGCCGCCGGCAAGTCCGCCAATCAGCAAGCCTGTGCCGCCGGAAGCGACCCCGCCGATCAGCATGCCCAGCCCCGCGCCGCCGCCGATCATGGCTGCAGAGCGCTTGCCCTTGCCCTTCTTGTGTTCCGACAAATCTGCAGTTCGCAGGCGGTATTGCGTTCCATCCAGGGTCATGGAGGTGAGGCGCAATTCCAGCACGGATGCTCCTTTGAAATGGCCGCGCTTATGTGCCGCATCAACCACACCTCCTACATGCGTGCCCTTGGGGACGACCGCCTTCCCGTTGGGGTCGATGATGGGCTCGACGACTTCTCCGGTGAACGTGTCGCCGGCGTGGTTGGTTTTCACACTGATCCGCTGATCGACGCGAATCGCCAGGCTTGTGCCGGCCTGAATCGTTACCTTCACGGTCGCAGCCGGTCCGGCAGGGGAAGTCCTTTCGCTATCCGGCGCAGGACCACTCGCTGCGTCGGCTTGACTCTGATTCGGATCCCCGCCGACCGGATAAACCTTCGGATCCTGCGGCGGTGGCGCGGGCGCTCCAGCAGGCGCAGGCGTGGTGGAGGTCGTCATCGCTTCAGTAGACTGCCCCTTGGCGGGTGGCTGCACGACGGTTGTGGTTGTGGTGCCGGACTTGTCGACCGACACAACCTGCTGCGGCTGACCGGTCGTAGCGGCCTGCTTTTTCGCCTGGTCGATTGCCTTGTCCATCTTCGATTCGCATCCTGCAAACGCGAGGCTCATCGCCAACGCAAGAACGGGCATGCGCCCACGGCGCAGCATAAGGTCAGAAGAAAACATAACTGTAGTCTCTCCAATATTTCGGGTAGCAACACAAGGCAATCAGGCAAGAACCACAGGGAATCCAGAGGGCTTTATTCAATTAGATGAGGGCACGCCCAAATCCGCAAGAGTACCGAAGGACCCTTGCATTCAATGGAGTTGTGTCGAAGTTCGCTTAGCGCGACATCAGGTCAACGAACATTCTCTGAAAGCGCGGCAGGTCGAGATCGAGTTGCGCGTGAACTAACCGCACGCCCGTTTGCGGCTTCAGTTTTTCGGTCCACGTGAGCGTGTCGCCGTAGCTCGGTCCGTGGCTCAGGTCGATATCCATGTACTCGATCTTTCTCTCTTGTAATGAGGGTCGGATCGAGCCATGCGCAGGCAGCCAGTTCATCCCACAGGTAGTAGCGATTCTGGCTCCATGCCGCGATGTACTTCGCCGTGGGCGACTGCGATTTGGAAATCTCGTCAAGCATCTTTTGCGTGAACGGCGCCTTGATCGATACGTCCACGGTGGTCACGTCGATGCGCGGCCAGGCGGCACGCAGCACGATGTGCGTCGCTTCGGGATCGAACCAGAAATTAAACTCGTGTCGCGGACTCGTCGCAAACTCCGGATCATCGGTCTGCGGATTGAGGCTGCCGCCCATCATCACGATGCCCTGCGTCAGTTCCGCGAATTCAGGATCAATCGAAATGGCCAGCGCGATGTTCGTCAGCGGACCTGCAGCATAAATCGTTACCTGATGCGGATGCGCGCGCACCTGGCGAATGAGAAAGTGTACAGCGTCTTCGTCGATCGGCTTGAGCGCGGGCATGCCTTCAGGAAGCGGCGGAATCGCATACGGCCCATGGGTGTCGAGTTTGTCGGGCGTGAACGGAGTAACGCCTTCTTTGCCTTCGACCAGCGTCATCGGCCCCTGTCCCCATGCACCAAGCCAGGTAACCTTGCCATCGAGCGCCGACGAAAGCTGCGTGTCGCGCTCCGTGCGCACAAGCGGAAACACCGCTCCCTTCGCGACGGGAATTTGGGAGTGTCCGGTGAGTTCGAGCATGCGCAGCGTGTGCAGCGTTTCCTCGTCGCGCCAGGCATTGCCTGTGACCATGGTGATGCCGAGGACTTCGACCTGCGGCGCCTGCAGCAGCGCCAGCATCGCCATCTGGTTCGATCCGCCGGGGCCGGAACCGTCCTGGTCGACGAGGACCAGCCGTTTTTGCGCCGGACACACGAGCGCCGCGAAGGCCATCAGCAGAGAAATTGCAGTCTTCATGAAAGCCTATTGTGGCATACGGCGCGGAGAACACTGACCCCTGATCACTGATCGTTGACCACTGGATTTATCGCCGCCGATCGCGTCCCCCGCGATCCCTGTCACGGCCGCCACGCTCGCGCCCACCGCCGCGATCGAAGCTCTGAGGCCTGGTGGGGGGCGTCACGGGCAGATCGGTCTTGCCCGCGGGGAAGACAGCCAGAAAACGATCCTGTCCTTCGCCGGAGCTTGCCGTCTCCACGCCCTCAATATCGCGGAAGGACATATGCAGCAGGCGCCGCTCGCGGCTATTCATGGGTGCAAAGGCAAAGGGCACTCCAGTTCGGATGACCTTGTCGGCGGCTACTTCGGCCTGGAGGCGGAGTTCCTGCGCGCGCAGCGCCTTGAAATTGGCGGCGTCGAAACTGACCAGGTCGTTCTCGCGCTGCTCCAGGCGCAGCATCTGCGCGGCGATCGTCTCGAGGGCACGCAATAGCTCGCCATTGTGCTGCGTCACCAGGGGAACATCGGGTCCGCCCAGCTCCACGTAAATCTGCCGCGCCTCCAACCCTTGCGGATCGCGCGCGCCGTCTCCCGCGGTGATGCGATATTTCAGGCGCATTCCGCCAAGCTTGTTAAGGGAAGAAAGAAATCCGGCAATTTTCTGTGCAGCTTGCTGCAGGTCATCGATTGGCATAACGGTTTAGTATCGCAGAACTGGCTGGGGTGGCGTCTGCGGAATTCTTCGGAACTGGCACTCCGCCGCGCTGGTTAGATTTTGCGGACCTGCGGTGTCAAATATTCCGGCCCCACCGGATCCATAACAGATTCGGCCACGATGCGATCTATCTCCGCCATGGTATTCGTATCCAGCTTCCATCCCATTACGCCCGCAACCGCGTCAAGCTGATCGGGCCGCTTGGCTCCCCATAGCGCCACGGAGATGCCGGGACGGTCAAGCACCCATCGCACCGCTAACTGCACCACCGATTTACCGAAGCGCTCCCGGGCCAGCTTCGTCAACCGCTCGACTGCGGTCAAATATTGGGCGAATCTCGGCTCCTGGAACTTGGGATCGACAGCACGAATGTCCCCCGGCTCGAACTGCATGCCGCGATGCACGCGCCCGCCCAGCATGCTCCGGCAAAGCGAGCTGTAGGTGAGCACTCCTACGCCGTTCGCTGCGCACCACGGCAGGGTTTCGCTGTCGATGTCACGCTCGAAGATATTGTAGGGCGGCTGATCAGAGGCCAGCGGGGCAACGCTGCGAAATTCCTCCATCTGCGCGGCGTTGAAATTGCTGACGCCGAGTGCGCGCACCTTGCCTTCTCGTTGGAAGCCCGCAAGGACGGCGGCAACTTCGGCCACAGGAACAAGCGTGTCGGGCCAGTGGATCTGATAGAGGTCGATGTAGTCGGTGCCGAGCCGGCGCAGGCTGTCCTCAATCTCCCGCCGCAGTCGCGCCGGCGTGGAATTCGCAAACACGCCGCGCTCATTCCAGTCGAGTCCCGCCTTCGTGGCAATAAAGAACGCATCGCGACGGCCATGCGCGCGCATGACCTTGCACACGATCTCCTCGGCGCGGCCGCGACCGTAGATGGGCGCCGTGTCGATGAGGTTGATACCGCGTTCAACAGCACTGAGGCAGGTCGCAATGGCCGCATCCTCGGCGACGGGACCCCATTCTGACCCGCCGATGGCCCAGGTTCCCAAGCCGATCCGGGAAACTTCAGCTCCAGCAACTTTCGTGGTTTCCATGCAGAGCCATCTTAAGCGCGCAAAGGGGCACAGATGTCAACAAATCCATCGGTTTCATGCAGGGCTAAGGTGAAATTAAGGTTATGCCGTTATCCTGTCTTCCTGTGCAGATCGGTCTCCATCCCTATCCCGGCCCGAAACGCGCCGCACTCTTTCAAGTACTGGGTGCCCTTCTTCCCGCCGCATTCGCTCTCTCGACCGTTGCAACATCAGCGCAAACCACCGTGCAGGCCACGCAGCCCGATTCCGCTTCAGCCACGCAGCCGGTCTTGATCACGCTGGATGTGGCCTTGAAGCGCGCGCAATCCAGCGAGCCAACCTATGCCACGGCGCTGGCCGACAGCAACGTCGCGCGACTCGATAAATCCATTGCGCGCGCGGGGTTGTTGCCCAGTGCGCGCTATTACGGCCAGGGCATCTACACACAGCCGAACGGACTCTATGCCGAGGGCGGAGAAGGTGTGACTACGCCCAATCCCAAGTTCGTCGCCAACGACGCGAGACCCAGGGAATACATTTCCCAAGGGATCGCAGAAGAGACTCTAAGCCTCGGAGCCGTTTCCGCAGTACGCCGGGCAGATGCCGCCGCCGCGGTAGCGGCTGCAGAGCTCGAAATCGCGCGCCGCGGCCTGGTTGCCACGGTCACCAATTTGTACTACGGCCTGTCCGCTGCCGATCACAAGCTGGCCATTGCGCAACGTGCTGCGGATGAGGCCGCCGGCTTCACCAAAGTGACCAGCCAACGTGAACAAGTCCGAGAATCCGCGCACGCGGATACAGTGAAGGCACAGCTCGAACAACAGGGTCGCGATCGCGAGCTCTCTGACGCGAAATTGAATGCAGACAAGGCACGCCTTGAACTTGGTGTTCTGCTCTTTCCCGATCCACGCACCCCGTATACCATCCAAGTGCCAGAAACGCAGCCTGCGCTCGCCTCTCGCGATGAAGTGAACCAGTTTGCCGCGAAGAATAACGCTGAACTGAAAAGTGCGCTGGCCACACTACAGGTCAGCAAAGCCGACGTGCTCGCAGCACGCGCTGCATATCTTCCCACCCTCGGACTGAACTACACCTATGGCATCGACGCCAACGAGTTTGCAGCAAATGGCCCGTTGACTCCCGATGGAACTCGCGCACGTAACCTGGGCTACTCCGCAAGCGTGACCGTGAACATTCCGGTGTGGGACTGGCTGGCCACCGAGCACAAAGTCAAGCAGAGCGAAATCAAGCACGACGCGGCCAAAGTGACGCTTACAGCAACGCAGCGCCGGCTTATCGCCCAACTCGATGAAACTTATGCCGAAGCCCAGGCCGCCCGCGATCAGCTCGCTTCGCTCGACTTGAGCGTCTCGACTGCCGGCGAAAGCCTTCGCCTTACCAAGTTGCGTTACACCGGCGGCGAGGCCACGGTGCTCGAAGTTGTCGATGCACAAGCGGCTTTCATCGCCGCGCAGAACGCGCGCGAAGACGGGCGTGTCCGCTACGAAGCGGCGCTGGCATCCTTGCAAACTCTGACCGGAAACCTGAACCCATGAACGAAACGATTCAAATCACTGACGAAGCCGACACTCGAAACAGGAAATGCATTGCGCAGTCCATGCGCACCCTTTCCATCGCTGTTCTGGTCCCGATTCTTCTGGCTGCGGGCTGCAAGAAAGAAGAAACACCGGCGCCGGAAATCACCGTGCAGGCCGAGCACCCGGAGCAGGGATCGATCTCCGATCACATCACGGCCGACGCCATTCTTGCGCCCCTGGCGCAGGCCGCCATCGTGCCCAAGATTGCTGCGCCTGTCAAAAAGTTTTATGTCCAGCGTGGTGCGCGGGTCAAGGAGGGCGAGTTGCTGGCAGTGCTTGAAAATGCCGATCTCGCAGCCGCCGCACAGGACAACAAGGGCTCCTATGAAGCCGCGCAAGCTGCCTATGCAACAGCAACCAAAGCGCAGGTCCCCGAAGATGCGCAGAAGGCCGAATTGGACTACGCGCAGGCCAAGGCAAACCTCGACCTCAACACCAGCATCGTCAACAGTCGCAAACAACTTTTCACTGAAGGTGCAATTCCCGGCCGCGATCTCGATACCGCGCAGGCCGCGCTGGTGCAGGCGCAAGCCGCCTACGACGCAGCCGCCAAGCACCTTGATTCCATGAAGAGCGTCAGCCACGAGGCAGCACTCAAGTCTGCACAGGGCCAACTCACGTCCGCGGAAGGGAAATACAAGGGAGCGGCTGCGCAGGTCGCCTTCTCTGAGATTCGCAGCCCCATCAACGGCGTCGTGACTGACCGGCCACTCTACGCCGGTGAAACTCCCGCCGCCGGCGCTCCGCTGCTCACCGTTATGGAAACCTCGTCTCTGCTGGCCAAGGCTCACATCGCGCAAAGTCTGGCGCAGCAGATGAAGATCGGCGATGAAGCATCCCTGATCGTTCCCGGGGTCAAGGATCCCGTGGATGCCAAGGTCACGTTGATCAGCCCCGCTCTCGATCCAGGCAGCACCACGCTTGAAATCTGGCTCAAGGTCGACAACAAAAAGGGTCAGCTCAAAGTTGGCACTCCGGTCAAGGTCTCCATTACCGGCAAGACTGTCGAACAGGCGCTGAAGGTTCCTGTCTCTTCGATTCTCACTGCGCAGGATGGATCGAAGTCCGTGATGGTCGTTGGCACAGATGGTGCCGCACACAAGAAGGCCGTCGACCTCGGTATCCAGGACGGCGACGACGTTCAAATCATCAAGGGGCTGACGACAAGCGACATGGTGATCACCAATGGCTCCTATGGACTCGAAGAAGGCGCCAAGGTGAAGGTGGGACCCGCCGACGATGACGACGCCAAGCCGGCAGCCGACAAGGGAGGCGATAAGGACTGATGTCGATCGCCACCCAGGCTCCCGCTTCGAAGGAAGAATCGTTCTGGCTGTCTCATTTCACGCGGCCGATCTTCTTCTTCGCCGCCGTACTCACCTTCGCCGGCATCTACGCCGCCTTGCAGGTGCCGATCTCCGTCTTTCCCGATACGAATTTTCCGCGCGTCGTGATTGGCATCGACAACGGCGTGATGCCCGTCGAGCAGATGGAAGTCACCATCACGCGGCCGATCGAGGATGCGGTCAACTCGGTTCCCGGCCTCGTCACCGTGCGCTCCACCACCAGTCGCGGCTCGGCCGAGGTGAGCCTCTTCTTCGACTGGAACACTGACATGTACAAGGCGCTCCAGCTCACGGACGCGGCTCTCAGCAAAGTTGAACAGACTCTGCCTTCGACCGCGCGCATCACGACCAATCGCCTTACCTTCGCAACCTTTCCGATTCTCGGCTACAGCCTCACATCCGACACCGTGCCGCAAACCCAGCTATGGGAACTGGCCACGTACGACCTGAAGCCGCCGCTCAATCGCGTTCTTGGCGTCAGCACCGTCACCGTGCAGGGCGGCCAGGTGCCGGAGTTTCGTGTGATGCCGGATCTCGCGCTGCTGGCGGCCAACGGCGTCACCGTCACGGACCTCGTCAACGCCATCCAGGCCTCGAATATCGTCGACTCGCCCGGACTTTACGAAGCGAATCATCAACTCATTCTTGGGCTCGTGGGCGCGCAGGTGCACGATGCCGAGGGACTGCGCCAACTGGTCGTGAAGACGACGGCTGCCGGCGCTCCGGTGCGCGTTGCCGATGTGGCAACGGTTGAGCCTTCGACGCTGCCTGTCTACACCACGGTGACGGCCAACGGCAAAAACGCCGTGCTGCTCAACATCGCGCGCCAGCCGTCGTCGAATACCGTCGCGGTCGCCGACGCAGTGGCATGCCGAGATCGCGCAGCTGCGGCAGAAACTGCCGCCGGGCGTGAAGCTCGAGCCCTTCTACGACCAGTCGCAGCTGGTGCGCGACAGCATCTCCAGCGTGCGCGACGCCATCTTCATCGGGCTCGTCCTCGCCTGCATCATCCTCTTCCTCTTCCTGCGCGACTGGACTTCGTCGCTGATCGCGGGTCTCGTTATCCCGGTCACGGTCGCGGTCACGATCCTTGTCCTCTGGGTAATCGGGCAGAGCTTCAACCTGATGACGCTGGGCGGACTCGCCGCCGCTATCGGCCTGGTGATCGACGACGCCATCGTCGTGGTCGAAAACATCGTCATGCATCGCGACAATGGCGAGCCGCGCGCTCAGCGCCGTGCGCAAGGCGCTCAGCGAGATCACGGTGCCGCTGATCGGTTCCACCATCACGCCGGTGGTGGTGTTTCTCCCGCTCATCTCCGTCAGCGGCGTAACGGGAAGCTTCTTCCGCGCGCTGGCCATCACCATGACGGCGTCGCTGCTGACGTCGCTGATGCTGGCGCTTGACCTGGACGCCGGGGCTGAGCCTTGTGCTGCTGCGCGAACACAGACGACGACGCCGATGAAGCAGCAAAGAGCACAGCCACCGGCCGCTTCATGGGCCGCGTACTCAAGGTCCATCATCGCGTGCTCGACTGGGCGCTGGCCAAGCCGCTCTGGCTCGGCGCTGCCTGCCTGTTGCTGGTGATCGCCACCTACTTCGGCTACCAGGCACTGGGCTCCGACCTGCTGCCGGAGATGGACGAAGGCGGATTCATTCTCGACTACATCATGCCCGCCGGCAGTTCGCTCACCGAGACCAACCGCGTGCTGCAGCACGTGGAGCGGATCCTCCACGCTGAGCCCGAAGTGGAAAGCACCTCGCGCCGCACGGGATTGCAGATGGGACTCGCCGCGGTGACCGAGGCCAACACGGGCGACTTCACGGTCAAGCTCAAGGCGAAACGCAGCCGCGCCATCGACGAGTCATGGAGGACGTGCGACAGAAATCAAATCCACCGAGCCCGAACTCGACGTCGAGTTCACCCAGGTGCTGCAGGACATGATCAGCGACCTGTCGAATGCGCCCGAGCCTATCCAGATCAAGATCTTCTCCGACGACGCGGCCATGCTGACGCAACTCGGCCCGCGCGTCGGCGATGCCATCGGCAAGATTCCCGGTGTGGTGGACGTGGAGAACGGCATCGAGAACACCATCAGCGGACCGGCAACCAACTTCCAGGTCGACCCCGTCGTCGCTGCGCGCCTCGGCTTTACGCCACCGAAGTCGCAGAAGATGCGACGTCGATCCTCGATGGCCTGCCGACCAACGATCCGTTGATCGCCAATGGCCGGCCGTACACCATCCGCGTGCGCCTGGGCGACGACCACCGCAAATCGCTCGACGCGATCGAGAACACGGTCTTCAATAGTGCCGCGGCCACACCGCGACACTCGGCTCGCTCGCCAACATCCAGCAGTTGCCGCCGCAGAACGAGATTCACCGCGAGAACCTGCAGAGGATGGTCATCGTCACCGGACGCCTCGAAGGCTCGGACCTCGGCACCGCGATGGCCAAGGTACAGCAGACCGTCCGGGCCTGCATCTGCCGGCCTCCGTGCGCGTCACTTATGGCGGGACCTACGAGGAACAGCAGAAATCGTTCCACGATCTGCTGAAGGTGCTCCTGCTGGCGCTGGCGCTCGTCTTCGGTGTCCTGCTCGCCGAGTTCCGCAACTTCCCCGCACCGATCGCGATTCTCACGTCTTCGGTGCTGTCGATCTCTGGCGTCATCCTCGCCCTGCTCATCACCCGCACCACGTTCAATGTCGCGTCGTTCATGGGCTTGATCATGGTGATCGGGATTGTCGCCAAGAACGGCATCCTGCTGCTCGATGCCGACGAAAAGTTTCGCGCGGAGGGTATCTCCGCCGCCGAAGCGATGATGCATGCCGCGCAGCGACGCCTGCGGCCCATTGTGATGACCGCCATCGCCGCCGTGTGCGGCATGTTGCCACTGGCCTTTGCTCTGGGTGCCGGTTCGCAGATGCTGCAGCCGCTCGCCATCGCTGTAATTGGCGGCCTCGCGATTTCCATGGTGCTCAGCCTGGTGGTCACGCCGGTCGTCTACTTCTTGCTCACGCGCAACCGCAAGCCAGCGGCAGAACCAGCGTAATCGACGCGAATCGGCCATGACCTATGTCTTCCAGGTCTGGATTTTCAGACGCGAAAGCACGATCTCAATCTGAAATAGACGAGGGAGTTGGGAGTCCCATCCTTTCTGCTTAATTTGCAGAAAGGGTGGGGAAGCACGAATCTCAATGTCACAATAGACCCATGGTCACCGAGCCCATCAAGCTCACCACCGCCGAAGCCCGCGTACTGGGTGCGCTGGTTGAAAAGGAAGTCACGACGCCGGAGTACTACCCACTTACCCTGAACGCGCTCATCAACGCCTGCAATCAGCGCTCGAACCGCGAGCCGGTAATGGCTCTCGACGAGGACGACGCGCGCCAGGCTCTGCATGGCCTCGAAAACAAAGGCCTCGCGGGCCGCGCCCGCTCAGCCGATGGACGCGTCACCAAATACGAACACTGGCTTGGCGAGGCCTTCAACTTTAATCGCGCTGAAACAGCTTTGATGTGCGTGCTATTGCTGCGCGGTCCGCAGACGCCGGGCGAACTTCGCGGCCGCACCGAGAGACTTCACGAATTCTCCGAGATATCTGACGTACTCGCCGGATTGCAAAAGCTGATGGAACGAGAACCGGCCCTGGTCGCGGTGCTTCCGCGCCAGCCGGGTACCAAGGAAGCGCGCTATGCCCATCTGCTTTCAGGTCCGGTGGAATCGATACAAATACCGGCAATCGCTTTGCCCAATCCAGGTATTGCCGCGACCACACCCGAGCAGAATGACCGCATCGCCCAACTGGAATCAACGGTCGCCGAACTCCGCCGGGAAGTTGACGAATTAAAGCGCAAGATCGAAAACCTGTTCGGCGACTGAGTGCGTGATCCAGATTCAACCGTCAGCAAGCTTCATCGGGATGCCGGGATCACTCAACGTGGCGTCTCCGTGTCTGGAAGAATTCGCATAGTTGCCTCGAACTTGTGGCAATTGCTGTATTCGGCGGAATAAACCAACAGGTCATCCCCCGACGCCTCACCCAACCTTGCGAATACTCTGGTCGGAATCACGTAGGACTTCCCTCCGAAGGGCGTTACTCCGAAATCGGTACTGATGCTGAAGCCCTTGAATCTTCGCAGGCCATCCTTTGGATAATAGAATTCGGCTCGCACGAGTTGCCACGTCCCTCGATCCAGCCAAAAAGTCGCCACACCCGGTGCCGGCAACCCGGCGCACGCGTCAGTTTTCAACGCACTCTCACCAAATGAGACCTTGAGCGCAAGTCCGCCCCTGTAGTTCAGGACCTCGTAACGGTTGCAAGAAACAGCACCCTCGGAAAGGAGCCCGCGGAAGTCTTCCCCGAAGGCCCCGTTGACCAGCAGAGAAAATGGATTCTTGAACTTGGTTCCTGGCGGATAAGTCCTCCCGTTCACCGATCGAAACTCTCGCTCTTCCCGAAATGGTTCCTTCGCGTTCCCTTCTTGTCGCCGCACCCGGATCAACGAGGTTGCCTTTTGCTCGTTGGTGATTGTGTTTTGTTGATCCTCGAAAGAATAGATGGACTCATCGCAATCAATACTTGGCAGCGCCGAGTTGAACGTTGCAAGGCTCGCCCGCGTTCTGGCCAGCAGTTCGTCCAGCGGCGGATCAGCGTCCTGGCCGCACGCCTGCACAACAGCAAAGGACACAAGGATTAAAGCCGAGGGCGCAACCAGGATGTTTCTCAAATTGCCCTCATCTGTGACCCTGCTCCGGCTCAAACGTGCCTGGACTTCCCACCCGTCCGGCTTCAGTACGCGATTCTAGATCAGCTCATACCCCGCGAACCAATACCCGAGCTCGAACGCCGCCGTCTCTTCCGCATCCGATCCGTGAATCGCATTCTCCTGAATCGACTCCGCAAACTTCTTGCGGATCGTTCCATCTTCGGCATTCGCGGGATTGGTCGCGCCCATCAGTTTGCGCAGATCGGCAATCGCGTTTTCCTTCTCCAGAACCATCAGAAAAATCGGACCCGATGACATGAATTCGCACAGGTCATGGAAGAATGGACGCGCCGCATGTACGTGATAAAAACCCTTTGCCTGGTCCTTCGAAATTGTCTGCTTGCGGATCGACACAAGCCTGAATCCGGCCTTCTCAATCTCGGCCAGGATGGCCCCCGCATAGCCCTTACTCACCGCGTCTGGTTTGATAATGCTGAAAGTGCGCTGCGCCACTCGATCGCTCCTCAAAATTCGCTTTAGCCATCCACTATTGTACTGGTCGCATCACGACCGACACGGCCCCAATCTGCTACAGTTTCGCCATGTCTCGCTTTGCCGAACTCTCTCCCTCCGGCCTTGCTCTTATTATCCTTCTTGCCGCCGCGCCCACATTCAGTCAGAACGCTCCTCCCAGCGAAAACACCGCGCGCGAATTGCGCGTCTTTGACGCAGGGCTGGTCGACAAGTCCGTTGACCCGTGCGAAAACTTCTATCGATACAGTTGCAATGGCTGGTTCCAGCGCAATCCCCTGCCGCCCGACCAGATCAGCTACGGCAGATTCACCGAACTCTACGAGCTCAACCGCCTTCACCTCCGGCAAATTCTCGAGGATGCCTCCAAACCCGATTCCAAGCGCACACCTAATGAGCAGAAGATCGGCGACGAATACGCGAGCTGCATGGATACCGCCGCCGTGAACAAGGCGGGGATCGCCCCGCTGCAACCAGAGTTGGATCGCATTGCCGCACTCAAGTCATCCGCGGAATTGCCGGCTCTTCTGGGCCACCTGCATAACATCGGCGTCAACGCATTCTTTGGCATGGGCTCCAACCAGGACTTCGCCGACTCGAGCCAGGTCATTTCCTTCTACGGTGCCGGCGGACTCGGGCTACCGGAGCGCGACTACTACTTCCGCACTGATCCCAAATCGATCGAGCAGCGCAAACAGTACGTCGATCATGTGCGCAAAATGTTTGTCCTTGCAGGAGAGCCAGATGCGCAGGCCGCAAAGGATGCCGATACGGTGATGGCCATCGAAACCCGCCTCGCCAAGGCATCGCTCACGATTACGGAGAGCCGCGATCCGCAAAACCTGAACCACCCCACCGACGTTGCCGCGTTGTCGAAAATGCTCACGCATTTCAACCTGAACGATTACGTTCAAGCGGCGCACGCTCCCGCTGCCGGCAAAGCCAATGACATGGAACCGAAGTTCTTTGCCGAATTCAACACGATCCTGGCCGACACCCCCCTCGATCAGATCCGCACTTATCTGCGCTGGCACCTGCTCCACGCCTACGCCGGCACTAGCATGCCCGAGGCCTTCGAAACCGAAAACTGGAACTTCTATGCGCACATTCTGAACGGCGCTGAAAAACAGCAGGAACGCTGGAAGCGCTGCACCGGCCGCATCGATCGCGAACTTGGCGAAGCACTCGGCCAGGTCTATGTCGCCAAATATTTCCCACCGGAAGCAAAGCAGCATGCTCTCGAAATGACCCTCGCCATCGAACAGGCCATGGCCAAAGACATCGACTCGCTCGACTGGATGAGCCCCGCCACCAAGATCCAGGCGAAGGAGAAGCTCAAAACCGTGATGAACAAGATCGGGTATCCCGACAAGTGGCGCGACTATTCCACCTTGAATATCGTCCGTGGCGATCCGCTGGGCAATCAGGAGCGTGTGCATGAGTTCAACCAGGCGCGCGACCTGGCCAAAATCGGCAAGCCTGTCGACAAGGGCGAGTGGTTCATGTCACCACCCACCGTCAACGCCTACTACGACCCACAGCAGAACAACGTGAACTTCCCCGCCGGCTATTTTCAGCCTCCTTTTTTCAGCGACAAGGAAGATGACGCCGCAAATTATGGCGACATGGGGTCCACCATCGGCCACGAGCTAACGCACGGCTTTGACGATGAAGGCCGTCAGTATGACAAGGATGGCAACCTCAAAGACTGGTGGACCAAGGACGACCAATCCAAGTTCACGCAGAAGGCGCAATGCATGGTCGATCAGTATGACGCCATCGAGGCGGTTCCCGGCGTGCACCTCAACGGTAAGCTCACCCTCGGCGAAAATCTCGCTGACCTCGGCGGCCTCTGGCTCGCATGGATCGCCTGGCAGGACAAGGCGCAGGCAGAGCATCTTGACATGGCAGCCAAGACCGACGGGTACACCCCTGAACAGCGCTTCTGGATCGCTTACGCGCAACAGTGGTGCACTGACACGCGTCCCGAGCAACTGCGCAGTCAGGCGCAGGCTAATCCTCACGCGCCAGACGAGTATCGAACCAACTCCATCCTGCAGGACCTGCCGGAGTTTGCGAAAAGCTTCAGTTGCAAACCGAGCGACAAGATGGTCAGCGCGAAACCGTGCCGGGTATGGTAGGACTGATCGATAAGTTTCACCTCAACAGGGATGATCCGGCACCGAATTGCGATACGGACTGGAGAAGATCGCGCAGCCGATGAACGCCGAACCGGGAAAGGCCTCTGATCCGGGATCCAGCAATACCTTCTTCGATCGAGAGGTCGGCTGGCTGCGCGTGGACGCGCGAAGATCCCGCTGGATTACGCTGGCTGTTCTATGTGGTCTCGTACTCTATCTGGCTGTCATTGCCACGTTGTCTCTGGGACCCATCAACGTCTTTCACAACGATGCCTTGATGCTGCTGGATGACGGCTGGCGCGTCCTGAACGGCCAGGTGCCCCATCGGGATTTCTTCAGTCCGCTTGGCCCGCTCGAGTTCTGGATTGTGGCGGGGGGGATGCTGGTGGCCAAGGGTGACGCACAGGGAATTGCGATTGGCATCGCGGCATTCGGGCTTGCCATCGGTCTTTGGGGATGGCTTCTCTCACGGCAGCGGCTGCCTGCTCTCTTTAGTTTGTTGATCACCGCGTGGCTGGTTCTCTGCGCTGCCTCGCCCACTCCGCTGGGGTTCGACCCGCGGTTCCTCAGCTGCGCCATGATCTACAACCGCCAGGGTTACGCGCTGCTCGGCCTGATTCTCGTGGAGTGCGCATTTGCAGCGGAAAAGAATCGGTTCTGGGGCGGCGTGTCTAGCGGTGCAGCCCTCGTTCTGCTTATATTTCTCAAGCTGAACTTCTTTGGTGTAGGCGCGCTAATGCTGCTCGTCACCGTACCGCTTACACGCGCTGGACTGATCCGCATCTGGGGCTTTCTTGCAGGCGCTGCCGGTACGTTTCTTGCTTTCTTTGTTTATCCCCGATTTTCGATGACGGCATTCGTCTCTGACATGGCCTTCATCATCCGGGCACGTGGATCGTCGTTCACTCTGGCAGGGACCATCAAGGGAATCGCTACCTGCGCACAATCGGGTGTTGTGTGGATGGTTGTTGCCATGACCATCGCAGTAATCCTTCTGATCGCACCGGAGCAACGCTGGCAGCGGCAAAACGTGAATCTAGTTCTTCTCGGATTGATTGTCCTCGCCTCCGGACCTCTCTTCCTGCAGACAAATTCGCTTGAGAATAGCTGCCAACTCGCTTCCTTGTGGATCATCGTACTGCTGGAAAGACTCTCCGCGATTCATCCGTTGCAGACGGACAGAAACAAGATCGTGACGCTGGCCTTGATTGCCGCCGGTCTCGGCGGCATCGCTGCCAGTGTTATTCCCGATATAGCCAGCGCGGTTAATCTGTTGCCCTATCGATCAGCAAACATGAGAGCTTCGGGTGCCAGGATCGCAGCGGCTGGGATGGAGAACATGAGATTCTATGACTCCACTGCGTTCTACAAAGGCGCCACAAAGATGGGCGACGGCGATGGCGCCTACTATGTGGAGTGCGTGAACGATGGTCTGGCTGAACTGACCAGAGATTCCAAGCAAGAGGAAACAATTCTCGCCCTCGGATTTCACAATCCATTTTCATATCTGCTTCGCCGCCAACCGGCGAAGGGAGGCAGTTCCTATCTTCTTATGGGCAACTCGATTACAGAAAAACACATGCCGAGCGAGAAACAGGTATTTGGCGATGCCGATCTTGTGGTGCTACCCGACAACGAAGGTACGCATCGGTCAAGCGATCTCTTCATCGAGCATTACTATCATCCGGATCTCTCCCAGAATTTTAATTTTGTATCCAGGTCTAAGTTTTGGATTCTTTATCGTAGAAATAGATAATTCAAGGCAGAGATGCCGAAACGAAAAGCCCGCCGTCAGGGCGGGCTTTTGTTTTTCGATAGAAGCAGACAACCAGAAGCTGCCTCACTTGCCAATCACCTTCGCCAGCGTCGCGCCGATCTCCGCTGGCGAAACCACCACATGAATTCCCGCCGCGGTCATCGCCTTCATCTTGTCGGCCGCGGTGCCCTGGCCGCCTGAAATGATCGCGCCTGCATGGCCCATGCGGCGTCCCGGAGGCGCAGTCTGTCCGGCGATGAATCCCACCACCGGCTTCTTCACATGCTGCTTCACAAACTCCGCCGCAGCCTCTTCGTTGGTGCCGCCGATCTCGCCGATCATGATGATCGCTTCGGTCTCGGGATCATCATTCAGCAGCCGCAGCGCATCGATGTGCGTCGTGCCGATGATCGGATCGCCGCCAATGCCGATCGCCGTCGACTGCCCAATGCCGCGCTGCGTCAACTGATGCACTGCCTCATACGTCAGCGTGCCTGAGCGCGACACGATGCCCACCGAGCCTTCCTTGTGAATGCGCCCCGGCATAATGCCGATCTTCGCCTTGCCCGGCGAAATCACGCCTGGGCAGTTCGGCCCGATCAGCCGCGATTTCGAGTTCTTCAGCTTCGCCCACACCTTCACCATGTCCAGCGTGGGAATGCCTTCGGTGATGCACACGATCAGCGGAATCCCCGCGTCCTCGGCCTCGAGAATCGCATCGGCGGCAAACGGCGGCGGCACAAAAATCATCGTCGCATTCGCGCCCGTCTCTTTCACCGCATCGGCCACCGTGTTGAACACCGGCCAGCCCTCATGCTTCGTTCCGCCCTTGCCCGGCGTCACGCCGCCCACAACCTTGGTGCCATATTCCGCGCACCCTAGCGCATGGAAGGTGCCTTCTTTGCCCGTAATTCCCTGCACAATCAGCCGCGTATCGTTATCGACTAGTACTGCCATTACTTATGCCCCCCTTCGCGGCAGCCACCACCAACTCCGCAGCCTCCTTCATCGTTGCGCCCACCTGGAAATTCAAGCCCGACTCCTCAGAATCTTGCGGCCTTCTTCCACATTCGTGCCCTCAAGCCGCAGCACGATCGGGACCTTCACATTCAGATTCTTCGCCGCGGCCACAACGCCCGTCGCCAGTCGATCCACGCGCAGAATGCCGCCAAAGATATTGATGAAGATCGCCTTCACATTGGCGTCCGAAAGCAGAATTTCAAACGCGTGCTCAATCTGCTCCTGCGTCGCGCCGCCGCCCACATCCAGAAAGTTCGCCGGGCTTCCGCCGGCATACTGAATGATGTCCATCGTCGCCATCGCCAGGCCCGCGCCGTTCACCATGCAGGCAATCGAGCCGTCGAGCTTGATGTAGTTCAGCGCGTATTTGCTCGCTTCCACTTCCAGCGGATCTTCTTCGGCCATATCGCGCAGCGCCTTGATGTCCGCGTGCCGGAACAGCGCGTTGTCGTCGAAGGTAATCTTCGCGTCCAGCGCAAACAGCTTGTCGTCCTTCGTCGTGATGAACGGATTGATCTCCACCAGCGAAGCGTCCGTATCGATGAACGCCTTGTAGAGGCTCTGGAAGAAATGCGACAGCCGCATTGATCTGCGTCGGCTTCAGTCCCAGCGCAAACGCCAGCTTGCGCGCCTGCCATGCGCCGAAGCCAACCGCCGGGTCGATCGCCTCTTTGAAGATGGCCTCCGGCGTCTTCGCGGCGACTTCTTCAATCTCCATGCCGCCGGCCTGCGAAGCCATAAACACCAGCTTGCCCGTCGCGCGGTCGAGCACGATGCCGAGATACAGCTCGCGATCGATGGCCGCCGTCTCTTCGATCAAGCAGCCGCTGCACCTTCTGTCCCTGCGGCCCGGTCTGGTGCGTCACCAGCTGCATGCCGAGAATGTTCTTCGCGTGCAGTCTCGGCCTCTTCGCGAGTCTTGCGCCACCTTCACGCCGCCGCCCTTGCCGCGGCCTCCTGCGTGAATCTGCGCCTTCACCACCACGCCATTAGCGCCCTCGGCAAACAGTTTGCGCGCCACTGCGGCCGCTTCTTCCGGCGTATTCGCCATTTCGCCCTTGGGCACGGCAACGCCATACTTCGCCAGGATTTCTTTTGCCTGATACTCGTGAATTTTCATGTCGGTAGGAACCGCAACGTCCGCTGATATGTTCGGGAATCGGTTTGAAGCAACTAAAGCCGGTCAGCGCGATCGTTCCCGCGGTACCCAAATACTATCTTGCTGCACGATAGCGCCGCAAACGGCCGTCGACATGGGCGGTGTTCCCCGTTCGAGGAGCGCGTTCCTGGTGCAATTACCATAATGAGAGATATGGATTCGTTGAAGACCCTTCTCAAGCCGCTCGCCGAAGACGGCGCACAACTCACCCGTGAGCAGGCCCGCGACGTACTCCGCCAGATTCTCTCCGGCCAGGCACCCGAGGTCGAAACCGCGGCGCTGCTCACCGTCCTCGCCACGCGCGGCGAACAGGCCCCGGAACTCGCCGGCTTCGTCGACGTCATGCGCGAGCAGTCGGTTCCTGTTCCGCTCACCGACGAAGAGCGTGCCGAGCTGGTCGACTGCGTCGGCACCGGCGGCGGTGGTCCGCTCACCTTCAACATCTCCTGCGGCGCTGCCCTCGTTGCCGCTGCCGCCGGAGCCAAGGTCGCCAAGCACGGCAACCGCGCCGTCACTTCGCTTTGCGGGGCAGCTGATGTTCTCGAAGCCCTCGGCGTTCCCATCGACCTCACGCCGGAACTCGCCGTCGAGTGCCTCCGCGAAACCGGCTTCGTCTTCCTCTACGCGCCGCTCTATCACCCCGCGATGAAGACGCTCGGCCCCTTGCGCCGCGCCCTCGGATTTCGCACCATCTTCAATCTCTGCGGCCCGCTGACCAACCCCGCGCACGCCCGCATCCAGGTCGTCGGCGTCCTCGCACCCAGCCGCGTTCTTCTCGTCGGCCGCACACTGCAGGCTCTCGGCTCGAAACGCGCTTTTGTCGTTCACGGGTCAGATGGTATCGACGAGCTCACCACGACGGGCGAGTCGGTGGTCGCGCGTATTGAAGAGACGGAACCCGGCAAGGAGCCCACCATCAAGGCCGCCCGCATGACTCCGGAGATGGCAGGCCTGCCGCGCGCGACCCTCGCCGACTTCACCGGCGGCGACATCGCAACCAACAAGGCCCTGCTCTATGACGTCATCACCGGCATCAAAGGCGCCCGCCGCGACATCGTCCTCCTCAACGCCGCCGCCGCCCTCGTCGCCGCCGGCCTCGCCGCCGATCTGAAAGAAGGCGTCATCCTCGGCGCCGAAGCGATCGACTCCGGCCAGGCCGCTGCTACCCTGGCCAAGCTCCGCATGTTCGGCGAAAAGCACGCAAGACCGTAGCAGTTCTCCGTTCCTTCATTAAGGAGCGGACATTCGCTCTAATCGTTTTGCGTAAGGAGTACATGATGAAAACCAACCTGGCCCTTATCGCCACGGCAATCCTTTGCTCAACCCTTTTTGCGACAGCTCAACAAACCACGCAGCCCCAGTTGAAAGTCGACTCCAGCAATCGCACCCTTACCGTCTCTGCAAATGAGACGGTTTCCGTCGAGCCCGACCTCGCCATTCTGCACATCGGCTTCGACACCGCACCCGCAGACGCTAAGGCCGCCTATGCCGAGGGAGCCCGTGCCTCAAACGCCATCATTTCTGCCGTCAAACAGGCGGGAATCGCAGAAACGTCGATCCGCAGCGAATCGCAATATCTCGATCGCGACTACTCGACCAAGCAACACAAATTCGTGCTTCACCAGCAGTGGACGGTGAAGATTGTGCCCGAGCGCGCCGCGGAAATTCTGGACATCGCTGTCACCGCGGGCGCTACCACCAGCGGTCAGATTGATTGGACCGTGAAGGACGAAAAGGCTTTGGAAGCCGAAGCTCTCGACCATGCCGCGTCACGCGCGAGGGCAAACGCAGAAGTGTTAGCCAAGGGCGTGGGTGTGCGTCTCGGCTCACTGATTTACGTGAGCAACCAGGTGACAGCGCCGCAGTACCCGAGGCCCATTGCAATGATGGCGATGAAAAGTGCGGAACCAGTGACCCAACCGCTGGCGATCGAACCACACCAGGTAAGCCGCGAAGCCAGCGTCTATGCCGTGTTTGCCATTGAGTAGCTAACTAGTGGCTTCTAAACCAATTCACCGCGTCCGATCATGCGCCGTGACAACAGCCAGGAGAGCAACGACACGCCGAGCGCCGCCGCGATCCAGGCCGCACCCTGAACCTGCGGCGTCATCAAGGCAGAGGAATGCAGCGTCACCCGAACCGAGGTCTTCGCTTCTGCCATTCCCATCCACACCAACTGCACCGCGCACCATACCAGTCCTGCCGCAACAAGAATCATCGCCGGCACCACCCGCATCCACGGAAACGGAATCGGTTTCGGAGCGGCTGCCTCTTCGCGCACACGTTCCATCACCGCAGAAACGAATCCCGACGAGGGCGTCAACTCCTCTTCCGCTCCCAAGATGCGATCGAGATTTTCCCGCTTTGCCGGCTCCATCATCGTGCCTCCTCTTCGGTCAGGTTCATGGCCGCTTGCACATCTTCAAGATGTGGAAACCGACGCTTGAGCAGCGCCCTCGCCCTTGCCAGCCGCGCCTTTAGCGTTCCCTCCGGCATGCCAAGGGTGCGTGCCGCCGCGCTCACATCCATCTCGTGAAAATAAAACAGGATCACCGGTTCGCGATAGCGCCCTGGCAACGCCAGCACCGCTCTCCGCACTGTGTCAGCGCTCCGCTCCATCGCCAGCCGGTGCTCCTGCACCGCCGCACGCGACGGCTCCGGCGCATCTTCAATCCGTATATCCATGGTTGGAATCCGCTTTAGCTCCGAGCGAAACACATTCGCCGCCAGCGCAAAAAGCCATGTCGAAAAACTGCCTTCACGCCGCCATTGCTTCAGACCTCGCCACGCGCGAACCAGCGCTTCCTGCGCCATCTCCTCCGCACGCCCGCGATCGCGGCAATACCGCCAGGCCATATTCACCAGCGGTCCCTGCCACCGCTGCGCGATGCCCTCGAACGCATTCACATCTCCCGCGAGCACGCGCTCAACGTCGGCCAGATCAGGGTCTGCGCCCCGCAACGCATCTGCGGTCCGGGCATCCTTCGCGTCAATGGCAGTCGTACGCAAGTCCGCCACGCTCCATCAGGTAGGACAGGTCCCGTCCGCACCCGGTTGCATTTTGTTCGAATCACTCTGCCTCTCAAACAAAATGCAACCGCCATGCCCTCCTTGCTGTCCCACTGTTCGCATGGGATTAGAGCAGCCCCCAGCAAGCAGGAGGATTGTATGGCACACCTGGTACTCCAATTTCTTTTTGACTCCGAAGACGTCACCATGGCGAACGGTATGTGGATATTCCTTGCCGTAGGCGCCATCTCGCTCTTCGGCATTTTTTTGCCCATCACCACCTGGATCGAAAGTCGCCGCAAGGAGCGCGAAGCTTTCTACAAGGCCGAAACATTTCGGCGCGTCGCGGAGGCTCCAGGGACCGGAGGCACTACAGCGATCGAGTTGCTGCGCGAGCAGGAGCGCATAAAACGAATCAAAGCCCGGGAGGGCCTGAAGATTGGGGGCGTCATCAATGTCGCCGTCGGCATCGGCCTCATGATCTTCCTTCGTGCACTTCTCGGCGGAGGCGGCTCCATTGGCGTCGGCTCCATTCATGCTGGTGGACCCGGTCCCGTATACCTCTGCGGCCTGATTCCGCTGTTCATTGGAGTTGCCATGATCGTCTACGTCTATGCAATGGCGCCGCCCATCGAGTAGGCGGCTGCCTGAATCCCCGGTCCTGCCTGGCGCATCTGATGGCTGTTTGAACAAGTAATTCTCGGCGAGCCGAGAGCGCCAGGAGACCAAGCTATGCCATCCAGCCCCGATCGACAGCCCGTCCTTTTTCTTCCGCATGGCGGAGGTCCCTGCTTCTTCATGGACTGGACCTGGGGACCGGCAGACACTTGGCACTCCACCCAGCGTTTCCTCGAGTCTGTGGCCAGCGCCCTTCCTGAAAAGCCGAAGGCCCTGCTGGTCATCAGCGGTCACTGGGAGGAGCCGGCCTTCACCGCCGGCGCCGCTGCAAAGCCCGAACTGATCTTCGATTACTCCGGCTTTCCCGCCCACACCTACCAACTTACCTGGCCCGCGCCGGGCGATCCGGTGCTGGCCGAGAAAGTCATTGGGCTTCTGCGCAAATCCGGTCTCCCGGCCGCTGCCAGCTTCAACCGCGGCTACGACCACGGCGTCTTTGTTCCTCTCAAGGTGGCTTTTCCAAAGGCAGAGATTCCCGTCGTCACCTTGTCGCTGAATGAGTCCCTCGATCCTGCGTTGCACATTGCCGCCGGCCGCGCACTGGCGCCCTTACGCGATGAAGGAGTGCTCATCATCGGCAGCGGCATGAGCTTTCACAATCTCCGCGGCTACCTTCGCCCGGAGACGCCGGAGCGCGCCCGCGCCTTCGATACCTGGCTTACCGCCGCCGTCGAATCGCCAGCGCCGCAACGCAATGCTCTTCTCGCCAATTGGCGCACCGCGCCCTTTGCGGCTTACGCCCACCCCCGCGAAGAGCACTTGATTCCCCTGATGGTCGCTGCTGGTGCAGGCGGCGAGGCGCCCGGCAAGCGCATCTTCACCGACGAGCCCATGGGCGCACAGATCAGCGCCTATCGATTCGATGGCTAAACCAATTCAGGATCTGTCATTCCGACCGAGCGCAGCGAGTGGAGGAACCCGCAGCCAGCTTTCGCAGTGCTTCGCGCTACTTTCCTCTCAAGCTCACCTTGACGCCGCTGTCCAGCAGGATCGCGACCAGCCCGAACAGCATCGACAGGTCTGTCCGCGCTTCGTGGAGGAAGCTCAGCACTCCATAATGCTCAAGCTTGGGCGGCGCAAACCGCCCCAGGGGATGCCCGATCAGAATCGGGACCTTGGTCGTAACAATTGCGGTCAGAATCACCACTAACAGCAGCAGCGCTGCATCGCCCGCGTAGAAACCCAGGATCAGCCCTCCGCCCGCCGCAATCTCGACGGCCCCCACACAGGGCGCAAGCGCATGCGGGAACGGCAAACCGATGTGCGCGAAACGACCCGCACCCAACTCCCCGGGATAGACAAACTTCAAAACCCCCTCGGTGAGGAACACCACTCCCACGATCACCCGAATCAGAATCATCGGAAGGTTTTTGCGCATCGCTTATTCCCCGCTCCTGCTATTCGCTGCCCAGCAGTCTCTCAATGTCCTTCGCCAGGCTCTCCGGCTTGGTGGTCGAGGCGTACCGCGCCACCACCTGTCCGTTTCGGTTGACAAGGAATTTCGTGAAGTTCCACTTGATCGCTCCGCCGCCCAGCGGTCCGAGCAGCCCCGGCTTTTCTTTTTTCAAGAACCGATAAAGCGGGTGCGCCTTGTCGCCGTTCACATCGATCTTTGCGAACATGGGAAAGCTGACCCCGTAGTTTCGCTCGCAGAAGGCGCCGATTTCGGTGGCTGTCCCCGGCTCCTGCCCGCCAAACTGGTTGCATGGAAACCCCAGCACCTCCAGCCCACGCTCCTTATATGTCCGATAAAGCGTCTCCAGGCCCGCATATTGCGGGGTGAAACCACACTGGCTGGCCGTATTCACGATCAGCAGCACTTTGCCCTGGTACGCCGACAAGGTTGCAACGCCTCCATCGAGCGTTTCGGCCGAAAATCCATGGAGCGTCTCCCTGGTTTCCGCCATTTTCTCTCCAGCCTGCGATCTCCACAGACGAACCCTCACCGACGGCCAGCGAATTCCGCAGCTTTCAGGATGTCATGTTGAACGCGCGTGCGTCTAAAGATCGTGCATTCGCCTATATTCAGTCATTCAAGAGTCTCTCGCGGACCAGTCTTCCTCCGCGAGACGATTTCGTGGGGGCTATCGAGCCCATTCCGGTCCGGTAAACTGATCTAGGACCTGAATGAGCAAGCTGTTGGCGATGAGTTGGGTTGCCGGATCGAAATGCTGTTCCTTCCGCATCTCCTCGTTGTCATCTGCCTCGCAAAATGCCCGGTGTCCCAAATGACGCGAATGGCGAGGCTCTCGCGGACGGCTATTTGTCCCTGAGGTACTCGTAGGCGCGGCAGGTGAATTGGGGAAGGTTTCGGTTTCCGAGCCGGGCGCTTCATCGGCGTTTTCGATGAGGCGTTGCGGTCAGAAGACAGCGTCTTCGAGATGGTAAAATCAATCTTTCCTAAAGGCTGTAAAAGAACTTACGCAGTGAGGGTGTGCATATTCTTCCCGTGAAGCCTTACCTTGGACCGCACCAGTACTTGTGCTCGCCGCAGGACGCAAGCCCGGTGAAGATAGCAGGCCCCGACCGACAGGTCTTCGTTGGTGGGGTACTCATCAAGCACGACGCCATTGCCCGCCATTTGCGGATCCCTTTTCTGCTTTCCCGGCTGTTCCTGATCCTGTTTCTCGCCTTCTCGGCCGGCGCCGTTTTTGCCCAGCAATCGCAGACCATCGAATCCATCCGGGTGATCGGCAACCGCCGCATTCCCAAGGAAACCATCCTCGCCCGCATGTTCACCCATTCCGGCGATGTCTACGATCCGGTCTCTATCGAACGCGACTTCAATTCCCTCTGGAATACCGGCTACTTCGAAAACCTCAGAATCGAGCGCGAAGACACTCAAAAGGGCATCGTGCTTGACGTCTTCGTCACGGAACGCCCCACCATCCGCGAAATCAATTACAAGGGCAACAGTTCCGTCTCTACCTCCGACATCCTTGACCGATTCAAAAAGGAAAAGGTCGGCCTTTCCGTCGAGGGCCAGTATGATCCGACCAAGATCAAGCGTGCGGAGACGATCCTCAAGGAACTCCTTGCCGAGCACGGTCACCAGTTCGCCAGCGTCAAGACGGATGTGAAGACGATTCCTCCGGCTTCGGTGCAGATCAACTTCAGCATCAAGGAAGGCCCGACAGTCAAGGTGGGCCAGATCAAGTTCACAGGCAATCAGCACATCGGCAGCCTCCAGTTGCGCCGCTCGATGAAGAATCTGAAACCCGTCGGCATTCCTTATTCAATCATCTTTGAAGATCTCTTCGCCCGCACTTTCGACGCTTCCAAGCTCGACGAAGACACCGAGCGCGTCCGCTTTGCGTATCGCGACAAGGGTTACGCCAATGCAGCCGTCGAGACGCCCCGCACCCAGATTCGTGACGAAGGGGGCCTGAACTGGTTCACCTTCCGCCCTAACCGCGGCAAGCGCATCGATATCCTGATGCCGATTGAAGAGGGAGCGCGGTACCGGCTCGGGTCCATCACCTTTACGGGCAATGTGCACCTCAATAACACCAAGGCTCTGCGGTCCACCTTTGCGCTCAAGGATGGCGAGTGGTTCAACGCCACCCTCGTCGGCAAGGGCCTCGAGAATCTGAAGAAAGCTTATGGTCAGCTAGGCTATATCAACTTTGGAGCCATTCCCAAGCCCATCTACGACGACCAGAAACACACCGTCTCGTTGCAGGTCGATATCGACGAAGGCAAACAGTTTTACGTCTCTCGTATCGAATTCCAGGGCAATACCATTACGCGCGACCGCGTCATCCGTCGCGAACTGCTCCTCGACGAGGGCCAGGTGTACAACTCCCAGCTGTGGGAGTACAGCCTGCTGCGCCTCAACCAGCTTGAATACTTCGATCCCCTCAAGGTCGATCAGGACTCCGAGGCACACCAGAATGCCGAAGCCGGTACCGTCGACCTCCTCCTGAAGGTCAAGGAGAAAGGCAAGAACTCGATCGGCCTCAACGGCGGCGTCAGCGGACTTTCAGGCGCCTTCCTCGGTGTTAACTACCAGACCAACAACTTCCTCGGTCTGGGTGAAACCCTCAGCGTGCAAGGCAATATCGGCAACGTAAGCCGTCAGTTCCTCTTCGGCTTTTCGCAGCCTTATGTGCGCAACAAGCCTCTCAATGTGGGCTTCCAGATCTACAACAACAAGTCGGACTTCAATGCGGCCAAGTCCTACCAGACCACCAGCGGCACGGCCCTGAACCTGAGCTCAGCGCAGCAGTCGCTCACGCAGAACTACAATCAGGCTGCCACCGGCTTGAACTTCTCGCTGAACTACCCCCTCCGCCGGCATGCCTTTCAGCGCGTGGGCTTCACTTACTCGCTCTCCCGCGCCAACATCACGGCGTTCAGCACCGCGTCGCAAACGTACTTCCAGACCATCAGCTTCCGTTCGGGCATTCAGGGTTCGAACGCGCTGGCTGGAATTGTCACCAGCCAGGCTTCGTTTACCTACACCTACAACACCGTCAACAATCCAGTGCGGCCCCGCACGGGCAAGGAATTCACGGCGGCGATGCAGGCAGCCGGCATCTGGGGCAACGTGCGCTACTTCTCGCCGCTCGTGGCCTTCAAAACCTACCGCTCCATCCGCTATCTCTCGCCCAATCCCAATGGACACAACGTTCTCGCCTTCAAGACCCAGCTCGGCTACATCCAGGGATTTGGCGGCGACGTGGCGCCTCCGAACAACCGTTTCTATGCCGGCGGCGACGCCGAATTGCGCGGCTTCGACGTGCGCAGCGCCACGCCCTACGGGTATGTGCCCACGCGCCAGACGGTGCAGCTCACCAACCCCGATGGCTCCTGCGTCCCGCGCGATCCTAACAATCCGCAGCTGAACCAGTGCATCGCGGTTCCCATTCCGGTATACGGCATCGTTTCTATCGGAGGCGACACCAACTTCACCAGCAACCTGGAATACCGCATTCCCATCGTCGGCTCCGCGATGTTCGCCCTCTTCGACGATTTCGGCATGGACGTCGTGACCAACCGCGGTCAGCTCAAGCAGAGCCCCGAAGGCTTCGCTTCCCTTACCGCTCCGCTCTATGGCTGCCCGGTCTATAACAACGGCTCCTGCCAGGGCGGCATCCCCGGTTCGCAGGTTGGCTTCCAGCGCGATATCCGTCCTGTGCTCGGCACCAATGTTGTTCCACGCATGTCGCTCGGCGGCGAGTTTTCGATCATCATGCCCGTCATCAACGCGCCCTTCCGTCTCTACTACGCATGGAACCCGCTCCGTCTCTACGAACGGCCTTATTGCAACGACGTAGTCCTCGGCGCCAAGGTGCAGAGCTGCACGGCCGAACTCATCACCCGCGATCTGTTCCCACCGGGCGGCGCGGGCGACTACACCTATCAGCAAACCATCCAGGGTTACGGCGCGCAGAATCTCTTCCGCGAACCCCGCAAAACCTTCCGTCTGAGCGTCTCGACCACCTTCTAACCCTCGAAAGCAAAACGTCGACGATGCGAAGGCCGCTTCCAGGAGCGGCTTTCGCGCTTCTCACCCCTTATACCTATTCCCTATTCCCGTTCCCAGGCCGTTTGACCCCCTCCCCCGCCACTCATATAATCCTTGCTAGTTCCTGCTGACGTCTCCGTCCGCGTCTTTTTGCCTCTGCCTCGACTGTCGCGGAGCTCCCAACGAAAGAAGACGAATGAAGGTTGCTCAGGAGGCACAGGCTCGCCAATGCGCCGGACTGGCAGCAGGCTGCCTTCCAGGGATTCAAGGAGTAATCGAACCACATGAAATGCACTCTTATTACCGTAGCCGCGCTGGCTTCTTGCCTCGCCATTAATGCCGCCGCACAGCCACCCGCTGCCGCGGCAGCCGTAACTACCGCGCCCGCGGGACCGGCTAAAATCGCCGTCATCGGCTTCCAGGAAGCCGTCGCACAGACCAACGATTTCCAACGTCGCTTTGCTGATCTGCAAAAGAAATATGATCCCAAGCGGCAGGAGCTCAAGGCCCTCAATGATCAGATCGCTTCGCTGCAAAAGGAACTTCAGGCGCAATCCGCCACCTTAAGCGACGCCGACCGCGCCACCAAGGCCAAACTGCTCGACGACAAACAGAAAGATATGAAGCGCGCCGGCGAAGACGCGCAAACCGACTACCAGCAGGACATGCAGCAGACCTTTGCCGCAGTGGCCTCCAAGTTCGCCGAGAGCCTGGACGCCTATGCCAAGGAACACGGATACAGCGTCGTACTCGACGGCGGCAATCAGCAGCTTCCCGTGGTTATCTACGCTAACCCGGCGGTCGACATCACCAAGCCCGTCGTCGAAGCCTACAACGTCAAGTCAGGCATCCCGGCGCCCGAGCACACTGCGGCCCCCGGAACCGCTCCCGGCAGGAGCACGGCACCCAAGGCGCCCGCCGCCCACTAACCAGCAATCAACCCTCTCACAAGAAGGCCTCGCCGAAGTGCGAGGCCTTCTTGTCGCACAGCAGTCCCTGGTCCCTACGTCTCTAGTCCTGGTCCCCGTTCCTGTTCTCCGCCGTTTGACCCTCCTACTCCGCACCCCTATAATCCTTCTAGTTCCTGCTGATGCTTCCGTCCGCTTCTTTTCTCGTCCTTCCAAACGTCTAATGGAAGTCCTTCGAGAAGAGTTGTCGCGAGGTTCTCAGAGGGTGCGCGCAGCGAGGGCATCGGTTTGCCTTTAAATTCGAATGCGCGGACAGCCCCAGGAATTCCTAAGGAGTTTTCAAGCCGAATGAAGCACTCTGTTGCATTAGTTCTCATGCTGGCCTCAGGCCTTGCCCTCACCGCCACCGCCCAAACACCGTCCGCCCCCGCCACAGGGACCGCAACCACTGCTGCGCCCGCCGGCCCGGCCAAGATCGCAGTTATCGCGTTCCAGGTCGCGGTCGCACAGACCAATGAAGGCCAGCGCAGCTTCGCCGATCTGCAGAAGAAGTACCAGCCCAAACAGGCGGAGCTCAAGTCTCTGAACGATGAAATCGACACGCTTACCAAGCAACTCCAGTCGCAGGGTGACAAGCTAAGCGAGGAAGAGCGCGCGGCACGCGCCAAGACGATCGACGATAAGAAAAAGCAGCTTCAGCGCAGTGCCGAAGATGACCAGAACGACATGCAGAACGAGATGCAGGAACTCTACAGCTCTCTCGCGTCGAAGGTCTACGACGTGCTGAACGACTACTCCAAACAGCACGGCTACACGCTCGTTCTCGATATCGCGCAGCAGCAGAGCCCTGTGCTCTTTGCTACCGATTCCACGAATATCACCAAGGCGATCATCGAAGCCTATAACGTGAAATCAGGCGTTCCGGCTCCGCCTCCATCCGCGGCGGGCGCGGCCCCGCTTCCTTCGGCTCCCAAGCCGGCAACGCCAAGATCCACCCCTCCCCAGTAGTCGGGGCACCCGAGGGTTCAAAGTGGATCGCAGCTTCGACATCAAAAGGCCCCGAATCTCGGGGCCTTTTCTTGTCCGATTCGATCTAATCCGCGCAAATTTTCGGCGCCCATCGCACGGGTGAGATTTACCAAGCCCGCCTGTGGAAAAAATTGTGGATTTCTTGCCGATCACGCCATAAAAAAAGGGGCCTTTTCCCACTTGCCAAGAATTGCCTGCTCTGATAAACCTAGGAAGTCCCTTATTTATCTATCACAAACACGGACCACTCTCGCTGAGCCCGCACACGACGTGTCTTCGAATCCGGCACCGTCGCTGCACGAAGCTTTCCACAATTCTCCATGAATGCTTGATGACTGCTATGTGAGCCAAGTCACGATTCTGGAGTTACTTCTGCTGGTCTTCCCCCACCCGCAAAACCGCCAGAAACGCCTCCTGAGGAATGTCGACTTTCCCGATCCGTTTCATCCGCTTCTTGCCTTCCTTCTGCTTCTCCAAAAGCTTGCGTTTTCTGGAGATATCGCCCCCATAGCACTTGGCAAGCACGTTCTTCCGCAGCGCGGTTACGGTCTCGCGCGCTACCACCTTCGCCCCGATCGCCGCCTGGATCGCTACCTCGAATTGCTGCCGCGGAATGAGTTCCCGCATCTTCGAGACCAGCGCCTTTCCGCGCTCATAGGCAAAGTCCCGGTGCACGATAATCGACAAGGCGTCGACCGGCTCGCCCGATACCAGGATGTCCAGTTTCACCATCGGCGATTCCCACTCGCCCGCCAACGAATAATCCAGCGACGCATAGCCGCGCGAGATCGACTTCAACCGGTCATAGAAATCCAGGACAATCTCGTTCAGCGGCAACTCGTAGGTCAGCAGTACTCGCGTCGGCGTTACGTATTCGAAGTTCATCTGCTTGCCGCGCTTCTCTTCCACCAGTTTGAAAATCCCGCCGACATACTCTTCGTTGGTCAGGATCTTCGCCGTGATCACCGGTTCGCGGATGGCATCGATGTTGGTTGGCTCCGGCCAGCGCGAAGGATTGTCCACCTCCATCACCGAGCCATCGGTCATGGTGATGTGGTATCGAACGCCCGGGGCTGTCGTAATCAAGTCCAGTTCGTACTCGCGCTCCAACCGCTCCTGGATAATCTCCATGTGCAGCAACCCGAGAAATCCGCAGCGGAAACCAAACCCCAGCGCCGCGGAGCTCTCCGGCTCAAAGAAAAACGAAGAATCATTCAGTCGTAGCTTCTCGAGAGCATCCCTCAGCAGCGTGTGTTCGTGCGAGTCTACCGTGTAGAGTCCCGCAAACACCATCGGCTTAATGTCTTCAAAACCGGGCAACTGCGCCGCAGCCGGCCGGTCCTCTTCCGTAACCGTGTCGCCGATACGCGTATCGCTGACCGTCTTGATGGTCGCGGCAAAGAACCCCACCTCGCCCGCCGAAAGCTGCGCAATCTCCACCGGCTTGGGCATCAGCACGCCCATCGACTCAACCTCAAACGATTTCCCGTTCGACATCAGCCGGATCCGCTGCCCCTTGCGCATCGTTCCCTGCATCACGCGCACCAGCACAATCACGCCGCGATACGCGTCGAACCATGAATCGAAGATCAGCGCCTGCAGCGGGGCTTCCGGATCGCCGGTCGGCGGAGGCAGACGATGAACAATCGCCTCCAGTACTTCATCGACGCCTTGTCCCGTCTTCGCGCTCACCGGAATCGCGTCGGTAGCGTCCAGGCCCACGGCCATCTCAATCGCTTCCTGTGTGCGCACGATGTCCGCTGAGGGCAGATCGATCTTGTTGATCACGGGAATGATGTCCAACCCGTGATTGATGGCCAGGTACGCATTCGCCAGAGTCTGCGCTTCCACGCCCTGGGTCGCATCCACCACCAGCAGGGCTCCCTCGCACGAGGCCAGCGAGCGCGAAACCTCGTAGCTGAAGTCCACGTGCCCCGGCGTATCAATCAGATTGAGTTGGTAAGTCTGCCCGTCGCGCGCCTTGTACATCATGCGCACCGCATGCGCCTTGATCGTGATTCCGCGTTCGCGCTCCAGGTCCATCGCGTCCAGAATCTGCGCCTGCATCTCACGACCGGTGACCGAGCCCGTCAATTCCAGCAAACGGTCGCTCAGCGTCGACTTCCCATGGTCGATATGGGCAATAATTGCGAAATTGCGGAGGAATTTTACGTCCATGAGAGGTAGCGAATCACTGCAGGAACATTACGAAAGTCAGCGATGTCTCTAGGTCATAGCTTATCATCGGCGTAGTGCCTTCCGTCTTCAGGGGTATAACCGGTCTCATCGTCAAATCGATGCCTATTCCGTCAAGTGTGAGTTCCGCCAACAAGGCGGAACTCAGGAAATACGCGAACCGAAGAACTCGGCCGATGGGACCGGTTCTAGTGTTGTTACAGCATCAACTGTTGCGCATGATTTTGAATCGCCTGAGTATCCCGGGTTGCGCCGCACTGGCATGTACGCTGGCCGTGTCGTTGTTGGGATGCGATCCCTCAAGACCCGCGGCATCTGCCGCTCCTGTAGCCCTTGCGCTCGCTCCCGCCGTCTCTGCTCCTGCACCCCCGCAGGCTCCGGCTCCTGTGCCGCCGCCTCAATCCAGCCCCCCACAGCAGCGCGTGCAACTGCTCATCGAGCAAGTCGAGAAGGCCTATGCTCTCGGCGATGCCGCCTACAAACGCGGCAACCTGCCTGAGGCTCGTTCCAACTTCGACAATGCTGTCGACCTGATGCTTACCAGCGGCATCGACATTAGATCCACCCCGGCGCTTCAGGATGAATTCGACCACATCGTGGATCAGATTAACGGGCTCGAAACGGAAGCGCTCAAGCAAGGCAACGGCTTCACTCCCAAGACCGAAGACACGCCTGCCGAGGCGGCCAGCGACATCACCTTCGTAGTCGATCCCAACATCGTGGCCAAAGCCAACGCCGACCTTGCCACCACCAAGTCCGATCTTCCGCTCGTCGTCAACGACTATGTGGCCTCCTACATCAACTTCTTCGCCAACACCACCAAGGGCCACAACACGCTGCTGCACTCCTTCCAGCGCGCCGGCCGCTACCGGGCGATGATTCAACGCGTCATGAGCGAAGAGGGCGTTCCGCAGGACCTTATCTACCTCGCCGTCGCCGAATCCGGCTTCCAGCCCCGCGCCGTAAATGCCCGCTCCCGAGCCGGCGGCATGTGGCAGTTCATGCCCCGCGGCAACTACGGCCTCACGCGCAACAGTTACGTCGACGAACGCTTCGATCCGGAGAAATCAACCCGCGCCTATGCCCGGTACATGAAGTACATCTACTCCGAGCTCGGCGACTGGTATCTTTCCATGGCGGGTTACGATTGGGGAACCGGCAACATCCAGCGAGCCGTCGAAAAAACCGGCTATGCCGACTTCTGGGAACTCTACAAGCGCAACAATCTCCCCGGCGAAACCAAAAACTACGTTCCCGAAATTCTCGCCGCCATCATCATCGCCAACCACCCAACCCAGTACGGTTTCGACGATATAACGCTCGATCCCCCCGTTCTCACCGACACGGTCACTATCAACTATTCCGCCGATCTCCGGCTGGTGTCCGACATTGTTGGCGCACCCGTCGACGAACTCATCGCCCTCAATCCCAGCCTGCTGCGACTCGTCACTCCACCAGACACGGCCTTCGACCTGCACCTTCCCGCCGGCACGGCCTCCCTTTTCCAGGACAAGATCGCTGCCATACCTGAAAGCAAGCGGAACTCCTGGCGCTATCACAAGGTAACGCCCGACGACACGCTCGCCTCCATCGCACGCACCTACCGTGTTTCCCCCAGCGAGATCGTTGCTGTCAACCAACTCAGCGACAATGCCAAGCTCGACGGCGTCGAAGCCCTCGTAGTCCCGGTCGCCCCATCCGCTGCGCCATCGGCACACACCGTCTACTACACCACCCGCCGCGGCGACACCCTGGTATCCGTCGCTGACCGCTTCGGCGTCTCCCTTACCCAACTCCGCCGCTGGAACAAGCTGCCCTCCACCAGCACCAAGATCGAGGCAGGCCACCGTCTCCACGTTGCCGAACCTGCCCTAGCCCGAGCCAGTATCAGCCACAGTCGCCACGGAAAGACCAGGACCGGCAGCACGCACGAGATCGCCAGTGCCACGGGCCCGGCCGGCGTGACCTCGTCCGGCGCTCATACTTCTCACGCAAAAACGTCCTCCACCCATAACAGCCACACAACTCACACCGGCAAGACCACATCCTCGAAACACGCGCACAGCGCGGGTTCCACGACGCATGCAGCTCGCACAAAATCCTCGTCGGCGGCGCAAAAATAATTTCATCCGCAGTTCTCTTCACCTCTTTTGATAGCTTTTCTTTCAGGGTTGTTGTTAGAATGACTCCGCATGCGGAGATGATTTGTCCGCAACGCAGAGATGCGAAAACCCACATGGGCAGCGGCAATCCGCTGGAGGCAATCGGATGGACGATGTGATCAAGATGTACGCAATGAATGACGGCAATCCAGACTTGGAACCGGCAGAGATGAGCGCCGATCACGATGAGATGGAAGAGGACGACGAGGTGGAAACCTCAACCGTGCTTACCTCCTCCGACGATGACGAAGGTGTCGAAGAGGGCGTAATCATCGTGGAAGCGATACCTGTTCCGGCGTCGGCCCCAAAGAAGGCCGCCAAAAAAGCTTCGGCCAAGAAAGCTGCTGCTCCTGCTCCGGCCAAGAAGGCAGCGAAGAAGGCTGCCAAAAAAGCTCCGGCCAAAAAGGCCGCAAAGAAGTCCGCCAAGAAAACCGCTGGCGCCAAGGGCGGAAAGGTCGCGAAAAAGTCCGCGGCTCCAAAGCGCGCCGGCAAAACCACAAAACGAGGTAAAAAGTTGGCCGTTAAAAAAGCAGCAAAAAAGGCCGCCAAAAAGGCAGCAAAGAAAAAAGCTCCTGCCAAGAAAGCGGCGAAAGACAGTCAAGAAGGCAACCAAGAAGACTGCCAAGAAGAAGAAGTAAGCTGGCAATCGCAATTCTTTAAAAGGCAAGCAAAAATGCCCGGCTTCCCGCCGGGCTTTTTTGCGTCTGCTTGTGCTGCAGAGAATCGCAACGATGAACCCTGGGTGCCCGAAGGTCTGGCTTCTGAGATCTGGTTGAGAGCAAGAATCTCGATGGCGGGTTCCGGGTGCCCCATCCATGTGAAGCATTGGAGGGAAACCACGAGCCCCAATCTTGCTGGTTTGCGTGTCCAGACTTAGGAGCCAGTAGCCAGCATCTGCTTCAAATGCCACCGCTGATGCGTCACATAATCCTCGATCAGGAACCGCAGCGTCACCGGAGCATCCGCATCCATCACGCACTCGGCTTCGAGTCGCTATGCGGGAATCCGATCGACAACGGCCATCAGGATCTCGTGTTCCGCCTCCCACCAGCCAAGCAGCGTTTCCCAGGTTTGATCGGCATAGCCATGCGCGGTAACCCAGGCCTCCTGCTCATAATTCCGCCCGTTGAAAAAACCTTCACTCGCCGCCCGCACAAATCGCTGCCGGTTGTTTGTCGCGGAATCCAGCAGGTGGCCCACGATCTGCTTCCGCGTCCACCCACCTTTCCGCCACGGCACGTCCGCCAACGACTCCGGCACCGACAATCAGCGCCCGATGCACCTCGTCCAGTCCCGCGCGAAATTGCGAAGCAATTTGAGTCATAGATTCCGCTTGATTCGGGCAGCCCATCACGCCCGAACTGAAAACTGACAACTGATTAAGCTTGCAACTAGCTTTTTTCGCCTCAGCGATCGCCGCCAGCACTTCTTCCGAATGAACCTGCGGATTGACTTTCGTCCACACCTTCACGATCTTTCCCTTCGGATCGATCAGGAACGTATTCCGCATCGCGATGGTCATGTTGCCGAAGTGTCCCAGCGAGCCATACTGGTCCACCACCTTGTGCTCGGGATCTGCCAGCAGCTTGAACGTCAGCCCTTCCTTGGTGCAGAACTGCTTGTGGCTGTCCGGCGTATCCACACTCACACCAACAATGGCTGCGTTCACGGCGTCGTATTTCGCCTGGTCCCGCTGGAAGTTGTGCGCCTCAATGGTGCAGCCTTGCGTCATGTCCTTCGGGTAGAAGTACAGGACCACCCACTTGCCGCGAAAACTGTCCAGCGCAATCTGGTTTCCATCCTGCGACGGAAGGGTAAACGTGGGCGCCATCTGCCCAACCGAGGGCATCGTTTGGGTATCATCCGCCGCCCGCACTGTCACCAGAGAAACCGACAGCGCAATCGCTGCGGCAAACACAATCAGAATCGTCTTCTTCATCTGTAACCTCCTGTTCACAAAACCGGGGATTAAACCTGAGAAATCCGCTCCGTATTCATAAGACGTGGCGCAGCAGCAAGGGGACGCCGCGCACCCCGCCAGTATAGTTCCAGCCCGCGGAAGAATTGTCATCAGAAGGTCTGCAGATTGGGTGCCGCGTTGTTGCCCGACTCCCTAAGTCACTAAGTCCGCTATGTCCCTGTCGTGGCGTAGCCACGACAGCAATCCCCGCCTCCGCCGCGCGTTTCAGCAGAGTTTCGCGATCGAACAGCAGCGTTCGGGCCGCCTCAACCGACAAACAACTTGCGCCCGCCTGCACCATCGTCTCGATCGTCTTCATCCCGATCACGGGCACATCAAAGCGCATATCCTGGTTCGGCTTCGCCACCTTTACGACCGTCAGTCGTCGTGCGAGAGTTGATGCAGCCGACGGATCTTCCTCCTCGAGCGATTTCATCAGCACCCCGGCCCGCTCTATCGTCGCGTCCGTGCCCTCCATCGCCTCAACCGCAACGCACGCCTGCGCCGCCACCACTACCGTCTGTCCGATATCGAAGCCCGCAAGCGTCCGCGCCACACCCAGCCCATACTCGATATTCTTCTGTTCGTCCTCAGTGGGAGCACGGCCGCCCGCAGCCTCGGTCAGAACCCCCTCCTCGGCCAGCAGCGGCTCCAAAAACTGCGTCGAGCTCATCAACTCGATGCCCTCATCCGCCAGCACCTTCGCCACCGCCCCCAGCAGCATGTCGGTGTTGCGTGTGCGCAGATTCAGCAACAGCTTCGCCAGCCGCCAATCCGGCCGGATGCTGCTGAAGATTTGCTTGTGCTTCACCTGCCCCGCCATTACCGCGGACTTCACATCTTCCTTGTGAAACACCTCAATGAGCCGCGAGAGCTCTCCCAGCGAAAGCCAATGCACGGTAATTTTGTCGTCCGCCGCCGCCCGATGATTGATCTCTGGGTCCGTCTCCTCCCGAATCGCGGCCACCGTAACCGCGAATCCCTGCGCCCGCGCCGCATCCAGCAGCAAAAACGGAAACCGCCCATTCCCCGCAATCAGACCAAGTTTCATCTCTACTTGATGACCCCGCGCTCGCTGCGCTCGATAAAACGTCACCAGCAGCGCCACGTCGTCGCCTTCCAACTCGCGAATCTTCTCGAGAGCCTGCGTGGTGTTGAGCTTCGAAACCAGCAACAGTCGAAACGCCCTCTGCAGCGCCTTGATCCGATCCGGGCTGAAACCCCTCCGCTCCAACCCGATGCTGTTTACGCCGAATGCCTTGTTCTCCCGCCGCGCCGAGGTCTTCGAAAACGGAAGCACGTCCTGCGTCACGATCGTTCCGCCGCCGATAAACGCGTACTTCCCCACCGTGCAGAACTGGTGTACCGGGCTGAACGCGCCCACCGTCGCGAAATCCTCGATGATCACATGCCCCGCCAGCGTCGCCGCGTTCGCCAGAATGCATCCATTTCCAACGATGCAGTCGTGCCCAATATGGACCGCCGTCATCAGCAGATTTTTCGAACCCACCCGCGTGATTCCACCGCCTTTTGCCGTTCCGCGGCTGATGGTCACGCTCTCGCGAATCGTATTATCATCGCCGATTTCGCACTGCGTTGGCTCGCCGCCATACTTCAAATCCTGCGGCGCCACGCCCACCGCGCAAAATGGATAGAACACATTCCGCGCGCCGATCAGCGTCCGGCCATCCAGCACCACGTGCGAAATAAGCCGGCAATCTTCGCCCAGCACAACATCGGGGCCGATCGTCGAAAATGGTCCCACCTCGCAGGAGTCGGGAACCACCGCCCCCTCGGCAACTACCGAACTAGGATGGATACTCACTCCGCCACCGGAGCCGCCGCCTCGCCGGGGCTGTCTCCATGCGCCTTCCGCTCGCGCTCCCGCGTCACCACCGCACACGTCAGCGTCGCCTCGCATGCCAGCTTCCCATCCACCGTCGCGCGGCCATGAATCTTTCCCGCGCGCGTCCGGAACGACAGCACGTCCACTTCGATCCGCAACTGGTCGCCCGGCGTCACCGGACGGCGAAACTTCGCGCGCTCAATCCCCGTGAACACCACCAGCTTCGACGCCCGGTCCTCGATCTCATGCAGCATAATGATGCCGCCCGCCTGCGCCATCGCCTCTACCACCAGCACGCCCGGCATGATGGGATATCCCGGAAAATGTCCTTGGAAAAACGGCTCGTTGATGGTCACGTTTTTGATCGCCACCAGCCGCTTGGTCGGCTCGAATTCCGTGATCCTGTCGATCAGCAAAAAGGGGTAGCGGTGCGGAAGAAACTCCAGGATCTCCTGGATGTCGAACGTCATTCTCTGGCTCCACGAAGCGCGCAATCACCCGCTCCGCGCTCCCTGAGGATTATAGCGAAGCCTCCGCTACGACAACGAGATCCATGGGCTTGTGGTCACGGTCGTTAGGTAAGGCGTGGCTTCGATTCGCACCGTAACTTACGTGCCGATACTTCCTAATTCAGCGCGCTCCCCGCATACTCCGCATGACTTTTCAATCCCAGGCAAGGCCTTCATCTCCGCTCCACCGCAACCGCCCCTTATGCGCAAGGTAAAGAAGGTGAAGAAACTCGCCCGGACGTATGATGAATTCGCTGCAACCCGTTAATTCGCAAGGGCCAAAAAATTCACCAAATCAATCGATTCCCGTCCTTGCTATCGCTCGGTGTTTCCACCACACTGCCCGGCATCGCGTAATTCAACAATCCGGAGACGCTTTCCGGCAGCCCACGTTTATCCCGCCCCAGGAGGCTCCACATGCGCAGGATTCTTGCCCTAGCTGTTCTTTTGTTCGCTCCGCTGATTGCCGTTTCCGCCTCAGCGGCACCGACGGTGCAAAGTGGCATCATCAACTACCTCACCAACCAGATCACTCTTACCGGAACAAACTTTGAGCCGGGAAAAGTCAAACCGACCATGCTCTTCAATGGCGCAACCCTCACGGTCGCGTCCTTCAGCAACACGCAAGTCGTCGCCACGTTGCCCACTGGCATCACGCCTGGCACCTTCAACCTCACTCTCACCAACAGTGCCGGCAATAGCGTCGAATTCGACATGACCTATGGCGCAGTCGGCCCCCAGGGTCCCGCCGGCGCTGCCGGTCCCACAGGAGCCCAGGGACCCGCCGGGCCTGCGGGTCCCAAGGCCCACGCGGCCTCACAGGTGCCCCCGGAGCGCCTGGACCGGCCGGCGCAAACGGCACAGTTTCCTCTTTTTGAATGCGTTTGATCCCTACGCGACATACGCCCTCGACAACGTCGTCACCTACAACGGCTCCTCCTACGTGGCGATCGTCCCCAACGGCCCCAATCCGAATGGCCCCACTCCCGACAAAAATCCAAGCTGGAGCCTGATGGCAGCTGCTGGCGCAACTGGACCAGCCGGTCCGGCTGGCCCGCAAGGACCCTCGGCGACCCAGGTCCACAAGGATTGATGGGCAATCCGGGCCCACGGCCCAGCTGGCCCGACGGGACCACAAGGGCCACCGGCGAGGAGTCCTGTCCTCGACCTACGTCCAACAAACACCAATACCGTGAGTTACCGCCTCCGCAATAAACCCACTCGTCGACCGTCAATCTTCCTGCGCATCGGCGGTTACCTATGTTCTGGGCGGCAAGTCTCGCTCTGAAGAACGATTCCATGACCAGCAATGCTGTTACCCCAAGTTGCGCCACTATTGCGCGGAACGCCATGGTCATTCTTACGCGACTGTGACCTCCAGCGGGTCAGATCACTGTGTCCTTCTACCAATGGCATTTACTGCCCAAATACGTCGACGCCGGCGACGATTATCACTAGACTGCAATAACGAACGGTGGCCACGTCAGTGCGGCTTCATGGGCAGCTCTCAGTGAATTCAGATCCGGATAGTATCTTTCGCATCGACTCAATGCTGACTTAGGAGCTGCCGTCTCATTGGCTAACGTAAATGCGGGCATCGAGGCCACCCTTCGAATCTCCATGAGTGCCTGTCGATTTAGGTCTATTTCTTGATCTTCCGCGCCACCGCATCGATATCCCAGAACTCCGCGGGCAGATCCTGGTTGTAGTGCACCTTGTCGATATACAACTGCCGCACCGTCTCATCGTTGTGAACGCGCGTGATCGAGTACGCGGTCGGAAACCCGCCCACGTCGTGGTAGTCCGCGTACTCCTCCACATCCGTGTTCTTGTCCTTGTAGACCGGGTCACGCCATTGAAAGCTGCGGCTCAGCGGCAGGTGCGTCTGCACGTCCATCTGGATCGTGATTGCCTCATTCTCGGCCGAGATCATCGTCACCTGGTCTGCCATGTGCCGCTCCGCCATGCGCTGCCCTTCATACACCAGGATCGTCTTCGGGTCTTTCAGCCACACCTTGACTGCCATTTCGATCGAGTGGTCACGCCTCCGCAGAAAATCGTCCACCTGCTCCTGCGGCAAAGGCTTCGCGCCGCGATACGTCACTTCAATCCCCTTGCGCCCTTCATAAAACTGCACCACGTCGCGATGCTTCGTATACTCCATCCGGTCATGATCGGGCCACATGTGAAATTCCCAGAACAGCGTCGTACCCACATCGGGCGTGCCGTGAAAGAACGCCGCGATATGCCCCTCGCGCTCGACGTCTTTCAGATTCAGCCACGCATCGCCGCCCAGGGCCTTCACCATCGCGTCCAGGGCCGCGCGCGCCTTCGCCGCATTCTTCTCGCCGGTTTCATCCATCGCCTGCGCTGGAGCTTTCGCCCGGCATCATCCGCCTGCGCCCGCATCCCCAGGCGGCATCGCCAGCAACCCCAAAGCCAGCCCCACCGCCAATCCCTTCCCCATTCGTCCTCCGCGCCCTTCCTAACCTTAGTCCCAACTCACTGCACACTGACACTGTCCACTATTTCACTGTTTCACTGTCTTACCCCGCCAGCACCGCTCCCCCATTCACATTCACCACCTCGCCGGAGATGAATCCCGCCAGCGGCGTGCACAAGAACAGCACCGGCCCCGCAATCTTCCGTCGTCGTGGCCACGCGCCCCACCGGAATCCCCGCCCTGATCCGCGCACCCAGTCTTCGGATCGCCCAGCGTTCCAGCCGACATGTCCGTTGCCACCCATCCCGGAGCCACGCAGTTCACCATGATTCCCCGCGGCGCCAGCTCCGTCGACAGGCTCTTTGTCAGACTGATCAGCGCGCCTTTCGTCACGGCATAGTCCGCGTGCATGGCCTCGCCTCGCTGCCCCGCCGTTGAGCTGATCAGCACAATATGCCCCTTCGTCCCGTCATCGCCCGTCGCCGGAGGCACCCTGCAACTGCATCTGCCTCACACGCCGACTGCACCAGCCCGAACACCGAGTCCAGATTCACGGCAATCGTATTCCGCCACTGCTCCTCGGTCATCAACTCAATCGGCGCATCTTCCGCCGGCCACACGCCGTGATTCACCACCAGCGCATCCAACCGCCCGAAGGCCTTCACCGCCGCTCCCACCAGCGCACGCCCATCCGCCGGCGATCGCAAATCCTGCTCGATCGGAATGCAGCGCGTCCGGCCCGCCGCACTCGTCCATCAGCGTCAGCGCCAGTTCCTTCGCCTGCCGGTAGCTGAACACCACCCGCGCGCCCCGCAGCCGCGAACAGCCGCACCGTCTCCGCGCCAATTCCGCGCGACCCGCCAGTAATCAGCGCAACCTTCCCATCCAACACCAACGACACACCAGCCATAAGGCCAAGTTAGACCATCGGCGGATTTGCTGTCGAGTGGCAGCCGAATCGCCTACCATCCACCTGCATCTGTGCAGTGGACATAACGAATCCCTCGCACAACCTTCATTGCTGTGCCTTCGATAGCAGGGCAAGCCAAAGCAAGTTGGCATTCCCCTCCAGAATGTTATCGAAAGGCAGCTGAAGGATTGCCCACCAATCGGGGAGCTTCGATTCGTTGACTGATTGCCGTCCTCACTTCGAGGGAAGAACGATCAGCGACGACGGATACCGTCCTCATGATAATCACCTATTCTTTGCGAATCGTGGCAAGGCAATATTAACTATCCCAGGAGGCATTGCCATGCGCAGGTTGGCGGTCCTGATCCTCTTGGCAGGAATGACGCTCCCTGCGTTGGCTTCGAAGCGCATTACGGTTGCCCAGTTGGAGCAGGTCCTGGCCGCCGCCCGGGGAAAGCCGGACGCTGAGGTCGCGCAGCAAATATCGGATCTGGAGCTGACCGAACGGCTGAGCGCGGAAAAGCTGTCGCAATTGAAGGCCGCTTTGCCAGGCGAAAAGTCTAATCAGAACCTGCTGATCCTGGCCGACAAATCGGCGTTTCTTGACCCGCCGGCATCTGACATTCCTGCGACGCCGGCACCAGATTTTGCCGAGCAACGCAGAATCATGAGTCTTGCCGTCGGCTATGTGACCCGGACCATTCCCCAGCTACCCAACTTCTTCGCCACCCGGCAGACGAAATATTTTGAAGATACGCCGCTGCTGCAAAGATCCACTGACAGCGTTGCCTACCAACCTCTGCATTTTGTCCGGGCCTCCAGCGAGACCGTGCTTTATCGCAATGGCCAGGAGACAGTCGATGCGGGACCAGCGAAGAAGACAGTGGCGATGGAACCCGGCCTGAATACCTGGGGTGTGTTTGGTCCGATTCTCGGAACCGTTCTGGTTGATGCTGCGCGAAGCAAGCTGGCCTGGAGCCACTGGGAGAATGGATCGAATGGCACTGAAGCGGTCTTCAGTTATGAGGTTGCCAAGGAAAAATCTCACTACGAGGTGAATTATTGCTGCACACCGACGAGTGAGATGGAATTGGAAACGATGGCGCCCTTCCATCAGCTTTCCGGTTATCACGGAGAAATCACGATAAATCCGCAGGACGGAACCATTGTTCGCCTCAGCGTTGAAGCGAACCTTACCGCCTCCGATCCCATCACGCGAGCAGCTCTCGTTGTCGAGTACGGCCCGATGGAAATCGGTGGCAAAAACTACTTCTGTCCCGTGAGAAGTCTGTCGATGTCGATCGCGCAGGAGGTCCAGTATTCACAAGGCCGATATCCGCAGCCGTTGGAATTTGCGATCGCGTCCCCTGAAAACAATGCTCAACGAAGTTGCGTTCGAGCAATATCACATGTTTCGCGCCGATATGCGCGTATTACCCGAGAGCGAAGCTGACAAGCAGGCAAGCCCAGGCAGCAGCGAAATCGCAAATGCACCTGTTCCTCCAACCGAGCCGGAGCCAGCCCAAGCTGAATCTTCACCAGAAAAAACCGAATCTGCCACTCGCTCGGCTCCGCCGGATGCCAGCGGAATGCCGCGGCTCCTCCTCCAATTCCGCCAACACAGCCTGACGTACCAACAGCGCCAAAGCAGGATGCCGCCCCTCAGGCTCCGATCCTCAGAACGACGACGCGAGAAGTAGTGGTTGACGTAGTGGTAACCAAGAACAACGGCGAGCCGGTCACTGGGTCTGGGCAAGCAGGATTTTGCGCTTGATGGAAGACGGCAAGCCTCAGAGCATCGACTTTTTCGAGGAACGCACGATAAGCACTCCAATGCCCGGCGCGACTCCCACGATGCCATCCATGCCCGCAGGCATGCATACAAACATTCCGCCGGCACCGGAGAGCGATGCGGTCAATGTCCTGCTGCTCGATACTTTGAACACTGAACCGCAGCAGCAGGCATATGTCCATCGAGAGGTGCATGGACTTCCTTACCCATATGCAACCAGGGACGCGTGTAGCAATCTTCATGCTCGGTTCAAAGCTGCGCTTTGTGCAGGGATTCACGGCGGATACCTCGGTATTGATTGCGGCGCTTAACGACAAACAGAATGGCGTGAAAGGAGAAAAGAATCACGCCTCCCGCAGCCGCAGCGACGAAGCCGACGACGCTTCCGCCGTCGCGCAGCTACAGGTGATGCAGGCTTCCCCATTCGCCATCGCGGCAATCCAACAGGCGCAGGCCGATTCTCGCGCATTTGATTATGGTGCGCGGGCCTCCATGACCTTCGAGGCTCTCAATTATCTTGGGCATTATCTCGCGGGTGTTCCCGGCCGCAAGAATCTCATATGGTTTGCAAGCTCATTTCCGGTGATCATCTTTCCCAGTGTCGAACAGCGCCAGACGATAAAACAGAATGCTGCCATTCCCGGATATCTCGACAAGGTCAGGACAACAGCCGATCTGTTCACCATTTCCAGGATTGCGGTGTATCCGATCGATGCTGAAGGAATGATGACGGAGCACATCGGAGAAGCCGATGCTGCAGGTCCTGGTCTGAGTGGAGCGCAGGGGCATGCGGGAAGCCAGACTGACTCGACTATGTCTCCTTACAACGCAGGCGCAACGGAGCGCGCCAACACCATGAACGCGATGGAGCAACTCGCCTCCTCCACAGGTGGCAAGGCGTACTTCAACACCAACGATCTCAATGCAGCGATGCGCCACGCCGTCAACGACGGCGCCAACTATTACACGCTGGGATATTCGCCCACCGAGAAGAAGATGGACGGAAGCTACCGTCAAATCGAGGTCAAGCTTGCGAAGGGAAAGTACAAGCTAGCCTACCGGCACGGCTACAACGCCGAGGACACTCCGGTTTCTGAGAACAAACCCGGCATGGACCCTCTTGCGCCGCTCCTGCAATTCGGAATGCCGAGTGCTACCGGGATTCTCTACGGAGTTCGCGTCGGACCTGCCGCCACTCCAGCCCGCACCCGATGCGACGGCGCGCCGGTCAAAATGAGAAGCTGAATGCGCCACTCACGCGTTTCGATGTTGATTTGATTGTTCGTGCGGAGGACGTTCTATTGCAGTCCGATCCGCAGGGCGGCCGAAGCGGCAAAATCCTTGTCGGCCTGAAGGCCTATGATCGCGATGGCAATGCCCTCAATTGGGAGGGCGATTCGCAGAATCTCGAGATAACGCCGGACCAATACAGTACCGTCCGGGACAAGGGTATTCCGGCTCACCTGGAGATTGACCTTCCTTCGAATACGAGATGTCCACCTGGTAACCGCAGTCTACGACTTTAACTCCGGCAAGGCAGGAACTCTGGAAATTCCCGTGAGCGCGGTATCTCTTCCGACCGCGACAAACAAGACCAACTAGCGCCTTCTCAATAAAGCTATTCTGAAGCGCACTGCAGATTGCGTGCGACCTCGGCCCGTTCTTTCCCGTCTCAAGAAATGTGCCAATCCCGCATAGGTGGAGGCATGTCTACAAGCAGGTAGAAGCCTGCTTTTCATTCCGCCCGGAGAGACTCAAGCAAATGAAAACGTTCGTCGCCTTCCGCCCTTCTCTGCCTGCGCGCTTCGTGTACGCCATCGTAGTGGCACTCGGAGCCATCACCCTCGCCACTCCCGCTTTCTGTGGCCCCATCCATGATGCGGCCCGCAAAGGCGACGTCAAAAAGGTCAAGGAACTCCTTGCCTCTGATCCCAAGCTCGTCAACGACAAGGATAAAGACGGAGACACCCCTCTTCATCAGGCCGCTCTGCACGGTCAGCTCGCGGTCGCCCAGGCGCTCATCGACGCCGGCGCCAACGTGAATGCCAAAAACAACTACCCCCCTTTGTCCCCGACGATCTGGGCAAGGAGTTCTCAACCAACAACCATCAGGACCCCGTTATCCTCCTCCACTCCCAAGCCTCGAACACAACCAATGAACTCAATGCCCAGGGAGTGACCTCGAAGGAACTAAAGGACGGCTACACGCCTCTCGACCTCGCTGAGTTCGCCACCAACCACAACAAGGTGGTGCAGCTCCTGGTCGCCCACGGAGCCGACGTCAACGCTCGCGCCGCCAGCGGCGCCACTCCGCTGTTCTGGGCCGTGATGCGCGATCAGAAAGATGATGTGAAATTCCTTCTCGATCACGGCGCCAATCCCAATATCCCCGACACCTACGGCGACACCATCCTCGACTGCGCACTGCACCTCGGCTTCCAGAGCACCGTTGGCCTGCTAGTCGATAAAGGCGCCGATGTCAACGCCAAGGATCAAAACTCGATTCGACCCCTTACCTATGCCATGCAGGCAGACTTGGACACCGCCGTCGGCATTCTCAAGAAACACGGCGCTCATGAGTAAACGCCATCCTGGAACGCGGGTGCCAGTCCTAGCTTGTTAAGGCGGAGTCAAGGGGCCACTCACGAAGCATTTGCGGTCCATCAACTCGACTCGCACGCACCCTCCTCGCCCCGGAGGGCCGATCGAACCGCCGCTAGAATCGGAAATACGCCCCGATCATCGGCTCCGAGGTATGCGTGAATGCGTTCGTCGACGTGTAGAGCCGCGTAAGGTCTGGAGCCTTGTAGAGATTTCCGCGATACTGAAATCGCAATCCAATGTGCGGAAATACACCCCAATCAAGCCCCGCGCCATACTGGAAAACCGGCTTGGTCTCGCTAGTTGTGTTGACCTGCCCGCCCGTCGGCTGATTGAACAACAATCCCACTCCTGCCAGCGCAAACGGTCTCAGGTTCGCAATGTGAACCGAGGCAATCCAGTCTCCGCTGATCTCATGCGCGTTCGCCGATACCGCCGCCGGTGCGGGACCGCACGGCTGCGTACCCACAGGACAAACTTCGGGTGTGACACTCGCTGAATACACCTGGTTGTCCCGGTTGTAGGAATACGTCGCCTCCCACCCCACCAGCGGATTCGAAATGTGCCGCAGCTCAATCATTCCACCCGCCGAGTTCGCGGGACTCTGGATCGTTCCATTGCCGTTGGTCGTTCCGTGGAAAGCCCCATAGAGACTCAGCGCCACATCGGTCTGCGCCTGCGCAGAGATGCCATCGGCCGCCGCAAGTCCTGAACACAACACGACCCACCGCATCCATTTACTCCACATAACTGGCCTCCTTCGGAATTTGTCCTTCATCAGAAGAGATCTCGAGAAAACAGATCGAACGGCTCACCGATTTGAACGCGCCATCTCGCATCAGGAGGCATCGCTCCCCCGTTATCCAGGTCTCTCCCCTCGAAACCGATCAGTGCCGAGAAGTTGCGCGGAAATACGTGCAGGCCGGATCCCCGCCCTGCACTGTCAAGCCCTGGGGAAAGGCTCGTCGCTTCTAACTACATTGATTCAAAAATGGAAATTCTGGCGGTCACGATCCGCAGCCCTGCCTGCGAGCAACAAAGCCACCATCCTGGGCCGGATAACTACAGTGCGCCAACTTCAAATCGCCCTCACCATCCGCACCGGCAGAAAGATGATGGCGCTCACCAGTTCCAGCACCCCACCTACAGCGATCCCGACGATCCGGAACGGCAGCAGCAGCAGCCACACAAACGGATACGCAATCACCGCCAGCAAAGCCAGCGGCCAGCACAAAACCAGCAGAATGCAAAACAAAAGAAATTTCGCCATGACATTACCTCAAACTCAATCACCAAACCATACGTTCATTCGGAGCTTCAAGTTCCACCCGACGTGGGTGTCCCATTGATGACGGGTCCCTTGCGTCGTGAGTGGGATAAAAGAACCTGGGTGCCCGTTTTTGAGACCTAGGAAATCAAGGGCCTCAACCCGCCGCCCGTTTGCTCTTACCGTTCCCACTTGAACGCTTCATCCCAACCGCTTTTCCCGTCTCCTTCAGCCCCATTTTCCGCTCGCGGATCGACTGTCTTCCGTTCCTTTTCCGGCAGCGCCAGAAGCGCCTTCACCCGCTTCGGCAGTTTCTCAAAGATCAGCGCATGGGCCATCCGCAGTTCCTCTTCGATCTCCCGCGGCCGCAGCGCGTCCCATCGTTCCAGCGTTACCCAATGAGCCTTCGCCAGATAAGGCGAAGCAATAATGCCCTCGATTTCGAGCAATTCATGGAACCGCTCCGCTCCGCAGTGGAACCACAGCACTCCGGTGCCGCTTCCATCCAGGTCTGTCATGGCAAACATCTTGCCGCCAATGTCGCGGTCGCCCGCCCAGTAAACCAGGTGGTGGCCCCAATTCACCGTCTCCGCCACATGCGGCAACGCCATGCAGATGGCCCGGATACGCTCGTTATCCATGCCGGAAATTCTAGCTCCGACTGTCCTGTGAAAAAAATTTTGAAAATCTACTTGACGCCATACACTAGTTATCATACAGTATGTGAAGTACAGTGTACGAGGCACAGCAATGACCGTAGCTGAAAACCTCTTTGAAAGTCTTCGTCTCGAGCTTCGCCGCGGCAGCCTGACACTGGCTGTCCTGGCCCAGCTCCGCACAGGAGCATTACGGCTATACGCTCCGCAAGGACCTTGCCGAACGAGGCCTGGAAATCGACGAAAGCACGCTCTACCCGCTTCTGCGCCGCCTTGAAACACAGGGACTGCTGGTAAGCCAGTGGCGCGAAGAAGACAAGCGCAACAAGCGCTTCTACCACCTCTCCCCGGACGGCGAGCTGATCCTCGCCAAACTTCTCGAAGAGTGGCAGGCAATCAACGCATCCATCAACCGCATTTTTGAAAATCCTGAATCTCAGAGCAACAAGTAAGGAAACAGCCATGGAACTTCTCGACCGTTATCTCCAAGCCGTAAGAAGATACCTCCCGGCTCGACGCCAGGACGACATCATTGCCGAACTCCGCGCCAACATGGAGTCGCAGATTGAGGACAAAGAGTCGGAGCTCGGATCGTCCCCTCACGCAGGGCGAAATGGAAGACCTCCTGCGCAAGATGGGGCCGCCGGTGATCGTCGCTTCGCGCTATCAGCCGCAGCAATACCTCATCGGTCCGGCTCTGTTTCCGTTGTATCTCTACGTATTGCGCATCGTGGAGATGTGGACCCTGATCGTCTACGCGGTTGTAATCTGCGTGGTGCTGCCCTTGTTATCGCCGGGACACAGTGACATCGCCGCATCGCTCGTGCGCATGCCTGCTGTTCTGATAAACGTTGCAGCGTGGGTAACGTTTGCCTTTGTGGCGTTCGAATTCTTTGCAGCCCGCTACCCGGAGAAGTTTGCTCCTTTCGCAAACCTCACCGACAAATGGAACCCCGCTTCTCTGCCGCCGCTCGAGAAGAATGTTGCCCCGGGCTGCAAGAGCCGTTCGTTCACGCAGGCTGTCGCAGAAGTTGTCATCGGATTTCTGCTGCTGGCATGGCTGCTTCTCATTCCGGCCCATCCCGTTCTCCTGATGGGACCGGGTGCGGTGATTCTTCGCGTAGCACCTTACGAGCTTGCACCAGTCTGGTGGATGTTCTACTGGTCGATCATCGGACTGAATGCGTTGCAACTGGCCTGGAAGACCTTCGACCTCGCTCGCGGTCACTGGCAGCAACCAGCACGCATACGGCAGATCGTCTTCAAGATTCTCGGTGTGATTCCGATCGCCCTGGTGCTTTCCCTGAGCAACCACGTTTACGTTTTGCTCAAGAATCCCTCCGCCGATCAGGCGACGCAATACGGCCATAATCTCGACGTGATCAACAGCAGCGTTCACCTTGGCCTGAGCGTAGTCTGCGCCATCGTGGTGATCCAGCTTGTGTGGGAAATTGGCCGAATGATATGGGATGAGCACCGTCGGCGCGAAGCAGCGCGATAGCGAAGTTTTGATTCTGTCATGAGTGCGCCGTCGGTGGCGCATTCAATCTCAATTCGACATTCCCCGGCAAAGGAGGATCCATGCGCCGTTTGATTACTTACTTCAACGCTCTGTTTCTCGGCATGATTCTGGGCATGGTTTACGTGGCGATATTTCACGCCCGGCCCGCAGCGCACTCGCTCACTCAGGATGGAGAGCGCGCGCCTTCCGTCCTGCCGATAACCGCCGCCGCCATGCAGTTGCCGACCACGTTCATCATCGTGCGGCCCATGTCCATCAGCGTGTCGACGCCAAGGATCAGCAGAATCGGCGCGGTCGGCAAGATGGACAGCGCTCGCCGTAGCCAGCAGCACAACGAGCGACGCACGCGGCACACCGGCGATCCCCTTGCTCGCTGCCATCAGCACAAGCACCACCGCGAGTTCGCGGCCAAACGTGAGATGAATGCCCGCAGCCTGCGCGACGAATACCGCCGCCATCGAAAGATACACGCTGCCGCCGGTCATGTTGAAGCTGTAGCCGGTGGGAATGACAAATGAAACGATCCAGCGCGGAACCCCGAACTCCTCCATGCGCTCCATCGCCAAAGGAAGAGCAGCCTCAGAAGTCGTCGTCGCAAAACCAATCGCCGCGGGCTCGCCAACTGCGCGCAGAAATCCCCGCAAAGGAACTCGAAACATCGCGAGGACCGGAACCATCACCAGCAGCACAAAGGCAGTCAGCGCGATGTAATACGTCCCAACCAGTTTCGCCAGCGGCAGCAGAGTTCCCAGTCCCGTGTTGCCGACGGTATACGCGATGGCTGCGCCAGCCGCCAACGGCGCGAGGTACATGATGAACCGCGTCAACTGAAACATCACGTCGGCCAGCGATTGCAGCACTTTCACCAGCGGCGCGCGCTTCTCTTCCGATATCATGGCCAGCGCTGCGCCAAAGAGAATCGAAAAGATCGCAACTTGAAGAATCTGGTTCTGCGCCACAGCCTGCGCAATGTTGTCCGGAAACAGGTTCAGCACGATCTGCTGCCAGGTTTGCGGAGCCTGCGTTGCTGGAGCAGTTCCGCCCAGCGCGGCTGGAATCACAATGCCCCAGCCCGCTCCGGAAAGATTCATGGCGACAACACCGATAATCAGGCCAAGCGTCGTGACCACTTCGAAAAGTATCAGAGCCTTGATCGCGACCCGGCCCACCGAGCGCAATTCGTTGTGGCCCGCAATGCCCGTTGTGATCGTGGCAAACAACAAAGGCGCAACGATCATCCGGACGAGTCGCAGAAACAAATCGCCCGGCAATCGCGCTTGCGCCGCCACATGCGGTGCGTCAAGCCCGAGTTCAACGCCCGCAACCATGGCGAGAAACGTCCACACCATCAACGACGGCTTGCGGAACGCGAACACGAGAAAGCACGCAATGCCGATCCAGCGAAGCGTCTCACCCGCGGCAAACAGATGCGCCAGCGATAGCGCGATGCCGGCAACCAGGAGCAATGCACCCGCCGCAGCGCAAGCTTGTGCGATCCGATCAGTGTTGTGCGCGCGCGTTGTCGTCGAAGTTGTCATCGATCTATTGCGCCGCCGGACGCTTCAGCTTCATCGCTTCGGCCGTCACGTCGGTGTACTTGAGACCTGCGCCTGTATTGAACAGGACCACGCGATCGCTCGGCTTCAGATATCCGTTCGCGAGCAGCTTGTCATAAGCGGCCGTCACGCTCGCGCCCTCAGGCGAAAGGAAGATGCCTTCGTTCCGCGCCCAGTCGAGAATCGACGCAAGAATCTCCTCATCGCTCACCGCCATCGCCAGCCCATCCGAAGCGCGCACAATGTCGAGAATGATCGCATCGCCATAAGGCTTCGGAACGCGCAGTCCCGAAGCAAACGTCGCCGCATCCTGCCACATCGTGCTAACGCTTGCGCCCTGGTCATAAGCACGAACCACCGGCGCACAGCCCGACGACTGCACCGCAATCATCTTCGGCCGCTTGCCGGGGCGCACCCAACCCAGTTCTTCCATCTCCTCAAACGCCTTCCACATCCCGATCAGTCCCACGCCGCCACCCGTCGGATAAAAGACCGCGTCGGGATACTCCCAGCCCAGTTGCTCCACCAGTTCGTATCCCATCGTCTTCTTGCCCTCGACGCGAAACGGTTCCTTCAGCGTCGAGATATCGAACCATCCCTCCTTCTGCTTCCGCTCCTGCACCATGCGAGCGCAGTCTGAGATCAATCCATTCACCAGTTCCACATGTGCGCCGTAGGCGACCGCCTCAACGTAGTTGGCGAACGGCACATCGAGCGGCATGAAGATGTGCGCTTCGATTCCCGCAGCGGCAGCATACGCTGCCAACGCTCCGGCCGCGTTTCCAGCCGAAGGCACAGCAAGCTTGCGCAGCCCATAGTGCTTCGCCATCGTCACCGCCATGGCCAGCCCGCGCGCTTTGAATGTTCCCGTTGGATTCGCGCCCTCTTCCTTCAAAAACGCGCCAGGATGCCGCGTGCTCTTCAGCATCGGCGTCCAACCCTCGCCCAGCGTGACCGGCATAGCGTCGGGAAGCACCGAACGATAGCGCCACATCCCCGCCCACGGCCCCGCTGCATCCTTCGCAATGACATCGTTCGCTGCCTTCCCTTTCAGATGCGCGAAATCGTAGCGGACAAAGAGCGATCCGGCCGGCTGTGTCGTGCATTGCGGGCAGACGGTCTGCGGCGTTTCTGCGGAGGTGTGCGCATGGCAGCGCGAGCACTCAAGATAAGCAATGGGCGGCATCGATGTGAGAACTCCAGATACAGATTAGCGGGTGTGAGTGCGCAGCACGGAATCCTACCGGAACTTTGCTTCGAACTCGCGGAACCGCCGCTCCAGTTCCCACTGTGCCGCAGCCTTCTCATTCGCATCAAGAAAACTCTTGCACGCGGCGGAAGGTTTCGGCCGCCGAGAATCTGCCCCTTGCATGCGGCTGCCGGCGCGCCAAAACATCCGGCTCAGCCCAGAGACTTCTCGCCGGCCAGGAAATTGTGCTCCATTCCCGTGCGCGCCAACTGCTTCAGATCCTCGTAGCTCAGGTGATAGTCATTCGCGGCGCGCACATATTCGTGCGTAAGATCGATGCGGCTCACGCCCTGGTCATCCGTCGAGAGCGCCACCGGCACATGCGCCGCGCGATAGTACTGAAACGGGTGCCTGTTGCCGGTGATGCCGAGAATGCCTTCATTCGAGCTGAGGTTGATCTCCACCATCACATGTTTTCTCGCCATCTCTTTCAGCAATCCCTCGGCATCATCCTCATACATCGCATCCACGCCGTGCCCGATCCGCTCCGCGTGCCCGATCTCGACGGCCTGGCGGATATGAAACTTCATGCCCTCCGGCGGCACCATGCCCGGCGCCAGTTCTCCCGCGTGCAGCGTGATATGCACCTTGGGATAAAGGCCGTGCAGATACTCCACCATCTTCATGTGCAGCGTGTAGTCGCGCATCGCCACCATGTAGTCTTCCGGCTGCACAAAATTGATGCCCACCCAGTCATCCGAACCCTGCTCGATCGCCTGCTCCACCGTCTCAAATCCGAGCAGCGTCTGCGCAAATACCTGCTCCGGAGAAAATGCGCGCAGCACCTGGTAGATGAACCGCACCTGCACCCGGCATGCACTTGCAGCCTGCGGTGTTCCGCAGTGCTGAATTCGATTGCGCGATTCAATCGCCGCCTTTATCTCTTCGCGATCCGTGGCAATCTCATCCCGCAGACCGTGATCGAGCAGACCCTGCCGCATCTGTGCAAGATCCGGATTGAAGCCCATCTCGTGCGCGATGCGCGCCGCATGTCCAAATGTCGGCGTTTCCATCAACTCGAGGTACTGGTTGTTCTCAGCGTCGGCGCGCCGCGTGATTTCATCGATCCACTGGCCCGTATGGCTTTTGTCGAGCCCGCCAAAGCGATCGAAGGTCGAGAAGAACTGGTCGTGCCCGCTGTATCCCGGCGTCGGCACAAAATTCCGCATCGAAAATGCATCAACGACTCGGTCGTACAGATCCTGTTGTGCCGAGCGTCAGGCTGCTGCCGTTCAATTCACTCGCGGGCACAAGCGGCGGAGCGCAGGGTTCCTTCATGGTCTTGCCCTGTTCGTTGCGTGCGAACTCCGCCTTCGCTGGATCAATGCATACCTTGTCTTCAGCGGCGACGCGAATAATCGTCTCCGCATACACGCCTGCGCCCAAGTGAAAATGCAGAGTCCGCGCCTTTGGGGAAATCCGCAAGAAAGGCCTGAACCGCGAGTGGCCCTTCGCGAACCGCAGCCTGGTAAGCGCGGGATGCGCGGCTGTCCGCCGCACTTGCTCCGGGAACTGGCGCTGCCGCCGCGCCAGCTTCCGGCACAGCGGCTGAAAGAGCGGCAGAGTGAGCTAACAAAACGAGTGCGGACAGCGCGGCGGAAGCCAAATCGAACAGCTTTACGGGTGTCAAACGCATGGTTGCACTCCAGTGTAAGGGGTCATCACGCGGTTCGCACTCCCATTCTTCCCGCAGCGTCCTCTGCTGCAAGTCATCGAGTTCAGCGTGATTCATGACGTGGAATTGAAAATCCCACGAACGGTGTACGGCTATGGCTGGTGGCTCGACGCACACTTCTTCTCAAATTCTGCATCCAACAGAAGTGAGATCGTACTTCCGCGAATGGCCAATCGGCGTAGGAACGAGTCCAGCTTCTCCTGGAGTCACTCCAAAAATACATAAGGTCGGTTAAACATACATGGCATCATCCGTGGCTGACTTGAATCAGCAGGTTGTTTCAAGGCGGTCTTTTCTCAGAGGAGCACTGTGCGGCGCGGGCGGCCTGGCACTCTATGCAGGCGAGTTCGAGCGGCATTGGCTTGAGGTCGTCCAAAAGGACATCGGGCTTCCGCGGGCTTTCGTCCGAATTTGATGGCCTGACCATTGCGCAACTCAGCGACATCCACCTGGATGAGTTCACCGAGCCGTTTCTATTGCGGGAAGCGATCGATGCCATCAACCAGGCTGAAGCCTGACATGGTCTTGCTTACGGGCGACTACGTCAGCGCCCAGGTCTTGCCGCCGAAACTGACGGTCGACGCGGCCTGGCAATGCGGCAAGCTGCTCAGCAGTCTCCAGTGCAGGCAGCGATATGCCATCTTTGGCAATCATGACATCTGGGCCGGTGAACAGCACGTCGGCGAGGCCTCAAGTACCACGGCATGACCGTGCTTCGAAACGCTTACGTGCCCATTGAGCGCGGTGCGAAGCAGGATCTGGCTTTCTGGGCTCGACGATCCGTGCGAGCGGACAGCCGGACCCGAACGTGGCGATCCCTGCCACGGATTCGAAACCAGGCCAATGAACCGGTCATCCTCATGTGCCATGCGCCGGATTATGTCGATCAATTGCGAATGCAGCCGGCAGGTCAGGCGGTTTCCCTGGTTCTGAGCGGCCACACCCATGGCGGCCAGATGCAGTTGCCCGTCATCGGCCCTTTGTGGCTTCCGCCCGGCGGACGCAAATACGTTCAGGGGCTTTCCAACTGGGAACGACGCAACTCTACGTGAACCGCGGCATCGGCAGCGTGGGAGCTCCCTTTCGCTTCAATTGCCGCCCCGAAATCACCGTCTTCACCCTCCGTTCCGTTTGAACCTCTCGAAACCTCTTGCCCTGCAGCTCTCGTCATGGATAAACCGTTGTCTTCGAGGCGATAGCGATCCCGCTAGCCGGAACGAAGCCTAAACTATTCTTATGGACGTTCCATGCAGGCTGTGATAGACCGGAAGTGCGAGTTTCTGGAAATATGCGAATTCCTCGCTTGAGTCGTGCAATTCCATGAAGACACTTTTGCTTGCGGACCCAGTCCGTTTTCCGCGCATGACAACCGGGAGCTTCGAGACTCTTTCCTCATCGACGGTCATTCGCATCCCGGAGAGATTCACTTGACCTACGTGGATCTTGACCGCGCGGTCGTGGGCTTTGCGGCCCCTACGGACGAACCGATATCCCTGAACGCCACTCCCGAGCTGCGCGCAAAATTCTTCACCGAGCGGCGCGAACTCGGCGCGCTGAACATCGGCGGCGAGGGATTGGTTCACGTCGGCGAACTCGACCTATCCGCTCAACAATCTCGACTTGATTTACATCGGGCGCGACAATCCCGAGATTCGCTTCGAATCCAAGTCGAAGCAGACGCCCGCCGTCTTCTACATCCTCAGCTATCCCGCCCACGCGGCCTACCCGGTGACAGTCGTCAAGAAAGAGTGCGCTCAACCCACAGACACGGGGAGCGCAGCTCAAAGCAATCGCCGCACGATTTACAAGTACATCCATGCTGCGGGCGCAAAGAGCTGCCAGCTCGTCATGGGTGTGACGCATCTGCATGAGGGAAGTACGTGGAACACGATGCCTGCGCACAGGCACATGCGCCGCTCTGAAGTTTATTGCTACTTCGACGTGGCGGAGAGTGCGCGCGTCTTTCATTTCATGGGGCCGCCGGAGGAGACGCGGCACATCGTCATGGCTGATCGCGAGGTTGTGGTTTCACCAGGATGGTCGATTCACGCCGGTGCGGGTACCCAGGCATACAAGTTCTGCTGGGGCATGGGCGGCGAAAACCAGGATTACGCGGACATGGACCCGGTGAAGACTTGAGGACATGCTCTAAGCCGACACCTGTCGTTCAGCTGCAACTGTCTGTCCTCGGCTCGCATCATTCTGCTCGCCTCGTCCATTTGAAATCTCGCCGCATCGCGCCGCGCCGTGATAGAAGGAGACATGGCCAAGCTTCCCATTCTTGCCCTGCTCATTTTTCCTGTTCTCGCGTCTGCGCAAGGCGCAAAGCCCGCAACCCCAGCCGGCGGAGCCGGCCGCGCCGCCCACCATTCAGCGAAAAGACCGCCGGCATGAAGCACCACGACGGACTGATCCCGCTCGACTGGGATGCCAGGACCGGCAAGCTCTATCTCGAGATCCAGCATCTCGGCCCCGACGGAAAGTCTCCTGACATTCTCTATGTAAATTCCTTGCCATTCGGAACCGGTTCGAACGATCTCGGCCTCGATCGCGGACAGACCTCTGAAGGCCGCCTCGTTTGTTTTGAGCGCAGCGGGCCCAAGGTGTTGCTCGTTCAACCCAACCTGGCCTTCCGTTCGTCGAGCAACGATCCGGCTGAACAACTTGCGGTCAAGCAGTCATTCGCGCAGTCGGTGCTGTGGGGATTCACCGTCGCCGCCGAGTCGCCGGATGGAACCGTGCTTGTCGATGCAACGGATTTCTTTCTGCACGACGGTCACGGGGTTGCCGACAGGCTGACGAATCTGAAAGCAGGGCGCATATCGCGTCGATGCCACGCGCTCTGCGATCGCACTCGACGACACAAAGGCATTTCCGAAGAACACCGAGGTTGAAGCGGAGCTCACGTTCACCACCGATGCGCCACCCAAGGGCGAGTATGTTCGCAACGTCACGCCGGACCCGCACGCGATGACGGTTCGCGAGCGAACGTCGTTCATCGAATTGCCTCCGCCGGGATTCGTTCCACGGCGCTTCAATCCGCGCGCCGGCTATTTTCCAAGCGGCTATCGCGACTACACCGCTCCGCTTGGCGATCCGCTCGATCAGCTTTTCATCATTCGCCATCGGCTGATCAAGCAGGATCCGAATTGCACCGCGGACTGCAAGGCCGTTACGCCGATACAGTATTACGTGGATCGCGGCGCGCCTGAGCCGGTTCGTACGGCGTTGCTCGAAGGCGCGCGCTGGTGGGATCAGGCCTTTCAGGCAGCCGGATGGGCGAAGGGAACGTTTCGCGTCGATCTTCTCCCCGAGGACGCCGACCCGATGGACGTGCGCTACAACATCATCCAGTGGGTTCATCGTTATACCCGCGGCTGGAGTTATGGCGCAGCGGTCGTGGATCCGCGCACCGGCGAGATTATCAAGGGCAACGTCACCCTGGGTTCGCTGCGCGCGCGCCAGGACTACATGATCGCCGAGGCGCTTCTGTCGCCCTACGGTTCATCTCAAAGACTCCGCCGACCCGGCCGCCAATCCGATGCTGCAGATGGTGCTCGCGCGTATCCGGCAGTTATCGGCGCACGAAACGGGGCACACGCTCGGTCTCGCGCATAACTTCGCCGCCTCGATGGTTACGCAGGGCGACAGCGTGATGGATTATCCGCATCCCTACTTCGCGCTCGACAGCAATGGCCATGTCGACGTTTCTCACGCATACGCAATCGGCATCGGCGATTGGGACAAGGTGTCCATCAACTATGGCTATCGCGAGTTTGCTCCGCACTTCGACTGCCGACGAGCAGCAGGCCGCACTCGAACAAGATTCTCACCGATGCCGACCATGCGGGACAGGTCTTCATCACCGACGAAGATGCGCGTCCGTTCGGCTCTGCGCATCCGCACGCGCACCTGTGGGACAACGGCGCCGACCCTGCCGCGGAACTTGACCGCGTCCTCGTCCGTTCGCGCAGCGGCATTGAAGAACTTTGGCGAGAACGCCATCAAGCCGGGCACGCCCATGGCCCAGTTGGAACAGACACTTGTCCCGCTCTACCTGTTTCACCGCTATCAAACCGAGGCAGCCATCAAGGAGATCGGCGGACTCGATTATCGCTACAACCTGCGCGGCGACGGTCTCGCCCGATCCTTCGATCTTCGATCCGGCGCAGCAGCGCAAGGCGCTTGACGAGGTCCTGAAGACGCTCAAGCCGGAGACGCTGACGCTGCCGGAATCAATCCTCAAGCTTCTGCCGCCGGTCCCTCCCGGCTATCCGCGCACACAGGAGTCCTTCCCTTCGCATACCGGGCTCACCTTCGATCCCATTGCCGCCGCCGAATCTGCGGCCGATCTGACTCTTGGAGTGCTTCTCGATCCTGCGCGGGCAAGCCGCCTGATCGAGTACCACATGCGAGTTCCTGCTTCTCCGTCACTCCGCAGCATTCTTGAGGCGGTCTCATCCACGGTTGCAGAACGCCCGGAAGCCGGACACAGCATGTCATCCGAAGTGGAGCGCGCTGTCGAATTTCGCGCCGTTGAAGCCATGCTGGGGCTCGCGGTCAATCCCGCTGCTTCAAGCCAGGCACGCGCCATCGCTCTCTGGCACATTCACGATGTTCTCAAGCAGTGGACTTCGACTCCCATGCCGCAGGATACTGCCGAGGCAATCCACCGCGCCGCGTTGATCGATCGAATCCAGCGATTCGAACATGATCCCGACAAGTTCGTCCCGGAGAAGCCCATCGAAGCTCCTCCCGGCATGCCGATCGGCGATGACGATGAAATTCTCCAGCATGACACCAATCTGCAGTAGAGATTCCGTCTCGAAGCCGGCTCTGCGGCTGTCATGAGAAGTCTATGACTAGGTAATCCCGGCGCTCAGGTCGACTCAATTATTCGTGAGGAAACGGCGCGGAATCCAGCTCAAGTGCGCCTTCCTTCAGAGCAATGCCCGTGCGCTGCATTGCGCGAGCAACCTCGAGATAGCGAAACAGTCGATCGGCGGCCAGCACCGGCGAAAGTCCGCCACTGCGAATATTCGACAGACAATTGCGCTCAGCATCTGTGCGGTCCGGATGTGGCGACCACGTTAGATATGCGCCCATGCTATCGGGCGACGAGAGTCCCGGCCGCTCCCCGATCAGGATCAGGCTGCATCGTGCTCCGAGGCGCGAGCCAATCGCGTCGCCGATCGCGACTCTTCCCTGCTCTACAAGCGTCAGAGGACCAAGGGTCCAGCCGCCGTCGAAAAGCTTCGGAAGCAGATGCCCGAGCACTGGAATCGCATTGCGCTCAATGGCCAGTGCAGACAATCCGTCGGCCACGATGATCGCCAGGTCGCAGGCCGCGGGATGAAGAAGTGCGACGGAGTCTGGATGTAGCGTGCGGCCGAGATTCGGCTGGCGAAGGTAGGCAGCACGATCCTGCGCGTTGCTCCTTAGCAGAAGCACAGGAATGGCGGGCGTTCTGCCAGCATCGGCAGTTCCGTTGCGATAGCGTCGCGCAAACGAAGGAAGGTGAAGTTCGGGCGTGAACAGCATCTCGCGCCTTTGCGTGCGCAAGTTGGAAGCTCAGCACCTCCTCCGTCGCGATGCTGTTACCGGCCATGGGCAGGGAGACGCGAGCAGCAGTCAGGTCGCGCAAATTCGAGCGAGAGGTGCGAATGATAGGAGACATGGTGAGGGTCAATTTCCCGCAAGCAATTGCGCTTGCAGCGGCTCGGAGAGCTGATTGGCCATATCGCTTGCAAGCCACGCCTCAAATTCCGGCGACGGACGAAGACCGAGCGTTGAGCGCAGGTACAGCGCATCGTGGAACGATGTGCTCTGATACTGCAGCATGATGTCGTCGGCTCCCGGAACCCCCATGATGTAGTTGACCCCGGCTGCGCCGAGCAAAGTCAGCAGCGAATCCATATCGTCCTGGTCGGCCTCGGCATGGTTGGTATAGCAGACGTCGCAGCCCATCGGCAGTCCGAGCAGCTTGCCGCAGAAGTGATCTTCAAGTCCCGCGCGCATGATCTGCTTGCCATCGTAAAGGTACTCCGGACCAATGAAGCCAACAACCGTGTTCACAAGCATCGGATCGAAGTGGCGGGCAACTGCATACGCGCGTGCCTCGCAGGTTTGCTGGTCCACGCCGTGATGCGCATTGGCCGACAACGCGCTTCCCTGGCCGGTTTCGAAGTACATGACATTCTGACCAACTGTGCCGCGGCGCAGTTCCGTCGCGGCCTGCTTCGCTTCAGCAAGTAGAGCAAGGTTAATGCCAAACGAGGTGTTCGCGCGCTCCGTGCCGGCAATGGACTGGAAGACAAGATCAACGGGAGCGCCCTGTTCCAGTGCCGCCAGCTGAGTGGTGATGTGGGCAAGTACGCAGCTCTGCGTGGGAATCGCATAGCGTTCACGGATCGAATCAATCAGATGGAGGAGCTTTGCGGTACTCGCAACATTGTCGGCCGCCGGGTTGATTCCGATTACCGCGTCGCCCGCGCCGAGAAGCAAACCATCGACGATTGCGGCGGTAATTCCCAAAGGATCATCCGTGGGGTGGTTGGGCTGGAGACGCGTCGAAAGGCGGCCAGGCAATCCAACCGTCGTGCGAAACCGCGTAACCACACTGATCTTGCGCGCAACCGCGATAAGATCCTGCACCCGCATCAATTTGCTGACCGCCGCTGCCATCTCGGGCATCAGGCCCGCGGCAAGAGAACTCAGAAAATCTCCGTCAGCCTCTTCAGAAAGCAGCACGTTGCGAAATTCACCCACGGTCAGGCTGGCGACAGGGGCAAAGGCCGAGAATCATGCGTGTCAAAGATCAGACGGGTGACTTCGTCGATCTCATAGGGGATGACCGGCTCTTCGAGAAAGGCCGCGAGCGGCAGATCGGCAAGTGTCATCTGCGCGGCCACGCGTTCCACCGCACTCCGCGCTGCGATGCCGGCGAGTTCGTCTCCCGACCGCGCCGGAGAAGCCTTCGCAAGAAGGTCCTTCAGGCTATCGAAGACATAGGTGACTCCATCAATGCTGTGTCGCAGGAGCATGACACTCCCTCGCAGGATTGTACGCAGTCTACCAGCGATCAGGCGAAACACAGATTAGGACGCACCCGAAAATGGAGCACCACACTCTTCGTAGGTTTCCTAACTCTCTGTTCGCATTCGACGGCCACTGATCAGACGAGGATTTCCTGCGCGTCCATTGCGGACTTCGTCGACTGGCTCTTAGGCGGTGACCTTCTCTTCGATGGGAAAGCGAACGGGCGCAGCCGGGCGGCAAGAGACTGCGGCTTCGGCCTCGTTGATGCGACGAACGAGGATTCTGCGGAGCTTGCTGGCTGCTTCGTTGTCCAGGCCGAGATGCGAGTACTCTTCCATTACGTCAAGGGCGTATCGAAGCTCATTCACAAGGTCGGGATTTGCGGTGGCATACATAATGTTCTTATTTTACTCCTCACCCCCGAGGGCGCTTTATCGGTTTTCTACAGCCGTTTGGCATTGAGCGCGTTCGGGTTACAGCCAAAGGTACGCGTCCCCTGTTCAGATGCCCAAAACCCTGTGCAAAAGTGCGGATTGATGCCGAATTTTCCTATAGAGCGCAACCATGAGAAGGCGCCTCTGTATCCACCGGCAAATTCAGCGTATTCGCATTCGCAAGCGCTACTCGAGAAGAAAATTGAAATCTTGCCCCCCCATTGCAAGTGCGGCGCTCTATTCCTGTTTAGAAAACACAAAAGTCTGGTGCATGTGAGAGGATTTGAACCTCCAAAACCCGAAAGGGGCGCGGTTTTACGGACCGCTGCAGCTAACCGTATCTGCCTCACATGCACAAATTTGGCGACGAGTAAAAACTAAAAGCCCCCGATCTCTCGGAGGGCTTCGAATCTGACCAATTCAATAGCGTCAGCGCACGAATCCTCCCGCGTCCGGTTGATAGCTGAACGAATTGTAACGCTCCGAGTTGACTAAGTTGACGCGCACTGAATTACCGTCCTTCACATACTAGATAACCAATAATGGTTCCAATAAACCGCGGGGGTAATTATCCCTTCTCGTCAAGTAGTGCTGATATGATTACACAATGCCATCCCGGTATGATCAGGTCCTAGCAAAATACCAATGGGCCAAAGAGCATGTCGATAATTTCAATGCTGCTGCCGAGAAATTCAGGAGCGAGAAGCCCTATTCCTTCGAACGTGATCTGGACACGACAGCGGGAGAATATGTCTACCGGATGACGTTGGTCTCCGAGATTCCTGAACGCCTGCGATTCATGCTCGGGGAGCGGTTGCACTGGTTCCTGCGTTGGCGGATGATCCACCCGGTAAATCGTTGCTCTTTGACTCGGCATCGTCGGTCGAAGTTGATCCGGAATCTTCATTGTTTCCTCTGCTGCCGCCGACGAGGCTTGCTGTCCCCGGTGAACCAAGGGGTTGCCCGAAAAACCCCATGAAGGTTGGTGCTTTGTTCTGACCAAGCAGAACGGGCTTCCAGTCGCTCTTTCCCGTTAGCGGGTCCGCATATTTCTTGCGCAGAAAGCGGATTCCATTGGTTTCGACCAAGGCGTCTACACGAGTCTGCGGCAGTGGCACATCGTGCGAGATGTCCTGCGCAAGTTGCTGCGCAACTTGACAGGCACACAGTCTTTCGCCGACGTCGATGCGGTCGTAAGCGCGGTTATGTATGACATGAGCGGCGCGCCTGAAAGTGTGCCCTTACGGACTATCGTAGCCCGCATCCAGACATTTGCGGAATCCATGCGCTCGGGGCAGCAAAGGGCGGACCTTAATGGCTTCCCCACAACAGAAAGCGGTAGCTCGACAGCCCGCGTCAGCAACCAGAACAGCATCCCAAGCGGCATCAATGTAAAAGACCTGAGAGCCATTTACCTTGAGCACGCAGGCTATGCTGATTATCGAATTGATGATCACGCATTTGGTACTTGGCTTTATCTAAGGGACGAGAGCGGCAACCCCTACCTGCGTCTTCACAAGAAGAATAAGGAAATGGAAGAGTGGATGTGCCTCGGTGCGGTGATAAAGCCTCTTGACGATCATCCTCACGTTTGGCGACTGAAGCGGCGCAACAACCAGCTGTTGGGTCGGACGCATAGGAAGCTCCAAGCCAAGATCGCGCTCTGGGGCGAAATCGCTGCTTACTCTCAGTGGCGTGCCCGAATAAATGAGATAGAGCGGGAACTCGGTCCTCCACGGCGGCGTTTATTGGACGCCGTCTCAAATGCCAGGGACGTGCAGGATTTGGACGCCCGATTGGATGAACTCTCAGCAAGCGGCAAGGAAGAGTCGGAGGAAGGCTGAGGAATCGCAGAGGCATCTGTCTTGAGGGACGGCTATTGAAGTAGAGCCTATCGCCAAGAGGTGTCGTGGACGCGAGACATCGACAAAATGAACTGACGAAGAGTCGAGTCAGAATTAAGCTCGCTATCGTTTCATAGAGACACGCGACAGAGAGACTTGAACTCCTCCCGGGCGTCCTTGCCCACCTTCTTCAGCAGTCGGAGCAGAGTGAGAGCCAGCCGTTTGGCCACCTTTTCCGTTGCTACCTCGCGAAACCGTTCCTCGAGCTCACTCAGCTGGCCGGAGGGGATTTGATTTTCCTGATCTGCGGATAAGCGATGACGAGCTTGCCACTTCTTTTGGTCGCTCTTCCAGCGTGGAGTTCAGCAACACTGATGCTTGGAGAGCAGCGCTTCGGGTTCCGGCCCCTCATCTTGCACGTTGCGCGATGAAGACGATAGAGAGAAGGCATGGGAAAAGAGAAGGCATGGGACACTCCGAGCACGCAAGTGTACCCCCAACCGGAAGCTATTGTAAATAATGAGGTTGAGATGGTGGCCAGGGACGGGATTGAACCGCCGACGCCGGCCTTTTCAGGGCCGCCTAGCAAGCCAACTAAGTGGTCTGGAATCAGCGGATATCATTGAAACGATTAGCGTTGTGGCCTCATCTATTTAGTATGGTTTAGGACCATTTGGGCTGATTTCGACCGTACGATGGTCGTGTATTGGTCGTGGCAGTCAAACCCCGGCTCATGGTCGCGAACGAACTCGCCCACACACACTTTATCCTGCCACATCTGATCTATCGACTGTGTGGGAAGGGATTCCGGAACCGATTCCCCTCACCGGTGGTGATTGCTTTTGCTGGCCAAGGGGACTTCGATTGTTTTGCGCGACAACCCGCGGACACGTCCGAAGTTGAGTTTCAGAGAGATCGGGGCCAGGGGCAACGGCAACGTTGCTCTTTATGGAGGTGGTGGCGCACCAACAACAATGGTCTGTGGTTCCTTGAGTTTTGATCGGGCCAGCTTGAGGCCGATCACGCAGTTATCGCCGAGCTTCATCTTGATGAAGACCGATGAGGCACGCACGCTGGCTCTTCACAACACAGTGCAGGCGCTTGCTTCGGAAATGGCAGAACAGGTGCCGGAATTGAAGTCGTTGCGACTCGACTGGCCGAGGTTCTGCTTATCCAAGTGCTCCGGGCGAATGTCGCGTCGGGACCGGAACGCAACAAAGGATGGCTTCGTGCTGTTTTCGATCCTCAAATGGGCACTGCCCTGAGTGCCGTTCACGACAGAGTGAATACACCCTGGACGGTCGAATCCCTGGCCGAAGCGGCGGGCATGTCTCGCTCCGCATTTGCAGCGCGTTTCAAAGAGTTGCTCGGACAGACACCGCTGGAATATGTAACCGAGTGGCGAATGCAGAAGGCGATGCAGTTACTACAAGAGCGCGACAAAAGGCTCATAGACGTCGCTAGGTCGGTCGGTTACGAGTCCGGCTCTGCGTTCAGTAGGGCATTCAAGCGAGTTGTCGGGGCCAACCCTGGTGAATACCTCAAACGTGGTTTTGAAAGCCACGGTAATGCCGGAATGTCGGAAGATTATTGAAGCGGAGGATGCATAGGTCCCCTAAAACTGCCCGCCGAGCGCGTTCTTCATATCGACCACCTGTTTGCGCGCATGCAGCGTCTTAATACATACGAAGCAAAGACGAACGCCATGACGAGAACCGGATCGAATTTATCCCAGGTACTGCCACTGCCGTTCAGTTGTGAATAGAACGCGAGTAAGAGATCGATCGAGAGACCTGCATAGACCACTCAGTCAATCGAGGCATATTGGGAATCAGAAGGCCCACGCCGCCAAGGATGTGGGTCACGCCAATCAAAGGAATGATGTAGGGCGGGTATCCGAGCTGCTGATTGGCGATCCTCCATTCGCCGGGATCGTGAATCAGATATAACCTTCCGAAGTACACCCAGATGACGGCTACAAGGCCGGTTATTACCGTCGCGGCTATTTGAGTTGCTCGGCCTGCCTGTGCGGGTTTATCGATTGTGTGCTCAGCTTTCATATTTGAATTGATCCTCTTCTTGCCGGTTAAATGGCCTAAATCGTTCTGCACTAAGTCGGCCATGGCTGGGCAGCAAAGGCAGGAACCGCCGGTCGAACACGAGGCCGCGGTGGCCGCAGCCGGCTGTTCCCGCCCCCAGGCGTTGAAGCTGCTTGTCTCGGTCCTACGCCTTGACGGCGTTCTGTGCAGCGGCGAACACCTCGCGCGCGGATGTCGTACCCGCTACGTGTTCCGTACCCGTGATTCCGAGGTCCATCCATCCCGCGTTAACGCTCTCAAACATTTCTTCGGCAGGCCCAGTGTGGCCCTTCGGGATGCCGAACTGCTGGAACGCTTCCGCCCACCCTGCACGTGGGATCGCAAAGGCTTTTACGTCGAGTGCCAGGACATCCCCCAATTGTCTGGCCACTTCATCCGCGCTTACCATCGAACCCAATTCGATGACGCGATGCCCTGACCAACCCGGCCCGGTCAGAAGCGTTGCCACTTCTGCTCCGATGTCGTCTGACGCGACCATTGTCGATTTCCGGTTTGTAGGATTGTAGAAGACCGGTAGTGTTCCGCCCTGGGCGGCCTGTAAACCGTGAAGAAAGTTTTCGAAAAAGCCGCCTGCGCGCACACATGCGACCGGAGACGGCAAGCTGCGAAGACCTTGCTCCAGGAGTGATAGGCCAGTGACATTCCCCACCCCGCTTGTTCTATCGGCGCCCATCGACGAGAGCGCTACCACTCGCGGAGGCACTACCCTGGTCAGAGCCTCGACATAGTTCGCAATCACACCCTTTGCTTCTCGGTAATCAGGCGAGGGTGCCCATACAGCCGGCAACATAACGAACGCGCCCTCAACGCCTTTGAGGGCCGCTGCAATGGCTGCCGCTTCGTTCCAGTCTCCATCCGCCAACTCCACGCCTTGGTCTGCCCACTTCGCCGCTTTCTCGCGATCGCGCACAAGCGCTCGCACCTGTTTGCCTTGCCTCATCAGATGTCGGGCCGTGGCCCCCCCAACTTTTCCGGTAATGCCCATAACTAAATACATGCTCTTGTTCTCCTTTGCTTCAAATTTGGCCGCCTATCCAAATGCGCGACCTGATCATTAGAGATCCATAGTAACCAATGGTTGCAAATTAATCAGTGGTATCAAACCGATGGTCATAAATCAGCAAATGGTCGCAATAATCGCAATAAGGGACTAAGCTATTGAAGTGACATCCAAATCACCAAGTCGCCGGGCAGAGCGCAAGGAAAGGTTGCGGGGCGAAATCCTTGCGGCTGCCAGCAAAATGTTTGCCGAGCGCGGTTACGAAGCCGTGACGCTTCGCGAAATCGCTAAAGAGATTGGTTATACGCACGCCGTGATCTATCAGCATTTCCCCGACAAATGGCATATTCTTGCCGAGTTGAGCCGCGAGACGATCGGACTGATGGTTCAGAACTTCGACGCGATTGCCGCTAAACATCTTTCACCGAAAGAGCGTCTTTTTGCGACCTCACGCGGCTTGATTCAGTTCTGCACTGCCCATCCACAGCAGTTCCGTAACGTCTTCTTTGGGCCGGAGAACCGCAATGGCGTCCGCGCTGGACAATATATCAACGACATTGGTGCGCCGTTGTTCGAACGATTCGTGCAGCTCTTTTTCGATGTTGCCAAGGATGAGGGATTGCCAAATAAGAATGACATAGTGGTAGCTCATACCTGGTGGTTTACGATCTTTGGCCTCGCCACGCTCATGGTCATCCAAGGGGTTGTGCCTGACTTGCCTGACCAGACTCTCGTGGTCGAGCAAACGATCGCAACGCTTTGGGCGGGGGTTCAGGCTGTTCCGCGATTGCCAAAGAGCGCAACCACTAAGCGCCGGAGAGAGCTTTCACCGTAAACGGTTCTCTACGACCGCAAATCGACATCCTCCCGGGCGAACGTCAATTCTGGCGCTTTGTGAATGCCTCACCAGACCTCTCGTGGTTTTCCAGCCACCTGAACGAGCAGACCAGGGTTGGGGACGGAGGTCAAATCCCTACACCAGTACCTCATGCTCCAGCCGGATTGCCGAGACAAGTTTGTCGAGTTCTGCTGTCGTGTTGTAGAGAGCCGGCGTTACGCGGACCGCGGGCTGATCACAATCCCGAGACGACTCCAAAGGTTGCTGGTATAGGCCGACAGCGCATCCCAATGCAGTCTACGTACAACAGCCCCTCTCAAAATCGGGCATGGCATCCAATCCGGGTACGCTGCCGATCTCAACAAAAATAGCCATCGACCACGAGTTTAGCCCGTTCTAACCCAGCTTTTCTGCCTTAAGGGGAGCTCGAGTAGACCATTCTATGCACTTCTGAATATCGGTGCACAAGGTGCGGTCTCGCATCACTCGATCGGGTGGAATCGGCCTAATCCTCGTTCTTGCTTTAACCTTTGGTGATCGACGGCAGGCATACCTTTGCCACCACCGTGGGCGCAGGGAGAAGCAATGCCCGCTAATGTGCAAACCTGCCACATGCTACCGATGGAAGTGAAGAACCGACGACCTCTTCCATGCCATTTTTAAGCTAGTTGGTAACTCATTGATTTTGAAGGTCTTCGTCGCTCTCGAAAGCCCTCCAAAACCCTCTAGGAACCGCTTATTGCTCCGATACTGCTCCGATCAGACGCTTATTGCTCCGACGTAATAAGTCTTTTATTTTCATGGACAATTGGATTGTGATATTCGATCTTCGAAATGGCACGGCTCGTAGGTTCGGGTCTCGCTTTGTGCCGTAACGTATATCAAAACACCCCGTGTAAGGGGGTTTCGATTTACATTGTTACATCCCTCTTTAATTGCGATACTATATGTCAAAACACCCTCTATTGGGGTGTTTTGATGGAGAGTATTGTATGCCCTTTAAGACTCGAAGCCTTAGCCCTCAGGAGAGCCGCGTGGTCTTAGCACTCCGGGAGATGGATCGGTCGGAGATCACTCGTACCGAGATCGCCTCTCTTCTTGGGGTCACATTGAAGGCGGCTGACCATGTTATCGAGTCGCTGCGTCGCAAGGGATGGCTGGAACGAGCAGCCTGGGGAAAATACCTGCTGATTCCTCCCGAGCAGGGACCGGACGTTTTGGGGAATAGTAACCTGCTTGCTCTGGCCAGCCATATCATCGCTCCTTATTACTTTGGCTTCGGAACTGCTGCTGCGCACTACGGGCTGACCACACAGGTCCGCAACGTGATCTATGTGGTGGCGCTGGAGGAGCGTCGTCCACGTATGGTCCACGACTCTCGCGTGCATATTGTGAAGCAGACCAGGAAGAAGTTCTTCGGCTTCGCGGAAACCGACGTACTCGGATACAAGGTGATGATGTCTGACCGAGAGAAAACTTCGATCGACTGCGTCGACCATCATGAGCTCGCGGGCGGAGTCGGCGAGGCGGCGACGATTCTGGCGACGGCGACCCGGCGATATGACTGGGAGAAAGCGTCGGAATATCTTGCGCGCGTTGACGCCGGCGCGCTGGCGCGGCGCTTCGGCTGGCTGTGTGACTATGTCAAGGCGGAGATGCCACCGAGAGTGCGCGCGCGCGTCCAGACGATTGCTCTCAAGAGCCGCGATACCTGGCTGGGCGCGGCGCCGAAGCACAAGGTTCCCGATGCTATTGGCTACGACGAGACTTGGCGTGTCTTCGTCAATGTCTCGCGTGCAGAGTTGTACGGGAGTACCGGACTCGGTCAGCGAAAGACCGTCAAAAGGAGTACCTAAACGAAGATGCTCACCCAGGCTCAGGTGCAGCGGTATGCTGTCGAATCCGGTCTACGAGACATCATGATCGCAGAGAAAGAGGTCGTCCTGACCTTCCTGCTTCAGCTGTTTTCCGAACGCTGCCTACTGGACCGCCTGGCATTCAAAGGCGGGACGTGTCTGCGCAAGATGCACCTTGGCGGCCAGGGCCGATTCTCGACCGACCTCGATTTCACTGGCCTTGAGGAACATGATCACGAGGATGTTGTCCTTCAGATGATGGAGGCTTTCCAGGAGCCGTTCCATGGAATTCAATTCGAGATTCCCGACGATGCCTACTACGAAACGGACGACGGCTTGTCCTGGGGAGTCAATCCTGTTTACACACACGAATGGAATCAGAGCGGCTTGAGCGAAGTGAAGCTGCAGATCAGTCGCCGAGAAACGCCGACACTTGCAACGGAGTTGCTGCCGCAGATCGAACAGAGCTATTTCCGATTCTTGCCATTTGCTCCGGCGAAGATCAGGTGCCTTGCATTACCTGAGATTCTGGCTGAGAAAATACGGGCATGTTACCAGCGCAACAAGGCACGGGACATCTACGACCTTGGGATGTTCGCTACGCGGCCCCTTAACCAGAATCTCATCCGAAGGTTGGTTGTTCTCAAACTCTGGCAGGCGCGTGACTCATTTGTCCCGGAACGGCTATTCCGCAAATTCGAAGATGGACGTGAATTCGATTGGGATGATCTGCGTCAGCTCCTTCGACGCACAATTGAGATTGATAAAGATCGCATCACTACACAATGCATTCAGGGCTTTCGCTTTCTCGCAGATTTAACTCCGGAAGAACAAATCTTGGCCAATGATGGATATCAACGCGAGGGTGCTTTGTGGCAGAAGCTAACGGTTCACTAGGACTGACACATCGATTTCTCAATAGTCGCAGTGCTCTAGGCGGAGAGTTCAGCAAGGTTCCAATAAAGCAAATTGGAAAGAAGTAGCCGGTAATCGTCTTCGACTAAAAGGATTTCTCGTTGTAACGGCGCACTCACCATTTGGTGAGCGCGCCAGCCGTTCTGCAGGCTGCCAAAACGGGCCACGCTGTCCTGCAGCACGTAGTAGCGATTGGGTGTCTGGCTGGCATGGGCATAGCATGTGGCTTCATGGCGACCGTTCTGACCGCAGACATATTCGTAACAAATACTCACTTACCCGTTCAATATTTAGAACTTTTCTTCGTGCTTGCTCGGCCCTACAGTGAGAAATGGCTGTCCCAACGAGGGCGCAAATAATAAGGACTTTTCATGGCACCCTCAATATCTCAGGCAGACTCACGACTGACCCACGATCGGACGGCGACCGCCAACAGCCAAAAGGTCTTCTATCGCGAGGCCGGCTACTTCAGTGCTCCCGCGCTTTTCGCAAAGGATACTGTGCAATCCTTTTCGTTTCGCGCGACGGAGAAGGTCAATGTCGCTGCCTCTCCGCTGATTGAAGACATTTCGAATGCGGATACATTGTCGTGCCAGGGTGCAACCAGCAGAGTCCACAAGATAAAGGTATCGGCGCAATGAACCATCTGCGGGGAAAACTTGCTGTGATCGCCAGTGCGACCTCCACTATAGGCCTGGTTATCCTCAGCTCTATCACGCATTTCTCCACGCGACGCGGGCAATCGCGCATTTTCCTTGGCGTGATTCTTCTTCCGCTATCTCTCGTGATGCGCGCACAAACGGTTGCAGCCGTGAAACGATTCAGTTATGCCGACCTTCAGCATCTGCAATCGATTGGCGACGTTCGGATAAGTCCCGACGGCCGCGCCATTGTGTATAGCGTCTATTCCATCGACATAGAATATGACGGATTTCAGCGGGCATTCTGGAGACTTCCGCTGAATGGCGCGCGCGTTCCGGTAGAGCTTCCGCACATCAGCCAGCCCTCATGGTCTCCCGATGGCCACACTCTGGCGGTCGTCAACAATAGCACCGGGAAGAGCACCGTGCAGTTGCTGCGCGCCGATACCTTTGAGGTCGTTCGCTCCTTCGATCTGCCCTCATCGCCTGGAAACCTGGTATGGTCCCCGGATGGCAAGTCGCTGGCGTTCATCCTTTTCGTGTCTGAAAAGGAGGAACCGTCGTTCCTGCAGCAGGCCGTGGATGCCGGCGTAGGCGATCTCGAGAAGCCTGCCGACCCTCACTGGGCGGCGCCGGTGCAGATAACTCAGTCTGCGCATTATCGTGAGGATGGCGGCGGATGGCTGAAGGGTGGCAGCGGGCACCGTCACATCTTCGTGCTCTCAACCGTGAGCGGCGCTGTGCAACAAGTCGGAACTCAACCCTTCGATGATGGCGACCCGGAATGGCTGGCGGACGGCAAGACATTGCTCTTCACCTCGGACCGGCGGCCCGGGCGCGAGCGTATGTACCCAATGCCTGCGATCTATAAGACCGACTTATCCGGTCGCGTGACCAGACTAAGTAAGAACGATGGCAGTTATTTCGAGCCCAAAGCCAGTCCGGATGGCAAATGGATCGCTTACATCAGAATTCCCAACCGGCTGGCGAGTTACACGCGAAGCGATCTCTATGTTATGCATGCCGACGGAACCGAAGCGCACCAGCTTGCACTCGATCTGGATCGAGACATATCCTCCATCTCCTGGGCTCCTGACGCACAGGGTATCTACGCAAAGTTCGCGGATCATGGAATCTCTCACGTCGGGCTCTTTGATCTCGAAGGCCACAGCAGGACGATTGCCTCTGGCATCGGAGGATTCTCCCTCTCCCGCACCGGCATCGTTGCGTATGCCGGCGAGAGCGCCGACCGTCCCAGCGAGCTCATGCTGCAGGATCAAGGCAAAGCGGCGCAAACACTCACCTCGCTGAGTCCGTTCCTGAAACAGCGGCAGCTCGCCAAACTGGTGCATATAGAAGCGCGCTCCAGTGCCGACGGTGTCCCGGTCGAGGGCTGGGCGCTGCTGCCGCCCGGGAGCACGGGGAAGACGAAGCTCCCGACGATCCTGGTTTTGCACGGAGGACCGTTCGGTGACGATGGTCCCGTCTGGTCGAGCGAATACCAGTTGTTCGCAGCAGCAGGTTACGCGGTGGTATACGGAAACTACCGTGGATCGATCTCCTATGGCTCGGCCTTCTCCGAACCCGCGAACCACGACTTCCCTGGAGCGTCTTACGACGACGCCATGAGCCTGGTCGACCAGGCCATCCATCAGGGCTTTGCCGATCCCGACCGGCTCTTTGTCACCGGCACTTCTGCGGGAGGGGAACTCACGGCGTGGATCATTGGAAAGACCAGTCGCTTCCGAGCGGCCGCCCCGGAGAAGCCAGTCATCAACGAGGTGAGTGAAACACTCACGACTGACCAGTACCTTGCGGCCACCCTCATCAATGGAGGCGCGCCCTGGACTCGTGAAAAAGATCTGTGGGCGCACTCGCCCCTTTCGCTGGCAGGCTCGGTCACCACACCGACCTTGTTCATCATAGGTGAGCAGGATTTCCGAACCCCGATCTCGGAAACATTGCAGATGTACGACGCTCTTCAGTTGAAAGGCGTACCAGCGGCGCTGCTCAGAGCGCCGGGCACAGGCCATGGAGATCTGCGCGCAAGGCCATCGCAGAGCACTGCGATCATCGCGGCAACACTTGCCTGGTTTCACAAGTACGACTCCCAGCAAAACGCACAACCATCGAACTTCTAGTTTCGGGAAAGCGCAAACGGAGACAATCGAGACCTTAGGCAAATGGAGAATGTTCACACATCATTATCAAAGTGATAGATCGAACGAAACTGCTAAAGCTGAGAGCTGTCATTGCTCTTGCCGTCATTACAACCGGCTATTACTGGCAGAATCCGGTGGTCGGAGCTTTAATGCACGCTCTTCGCTCCTGGCTTTCGCTTCCGGCCAGCAGCACCGAACATGCTCATGTGTTCGACGTACCTTTGCATCGCTGTGTTGAGGCTTCTTTGGTGGCTAGCGTTAACAGTGGTCGTGTGCCTAGCCGATACGTCGTTGGTGCCGCAAATCACAATAATCGCCAAGATGCATCGTGGCGACTTCATTAGAGGCTTAGCTGTTGGCGTGATGGTGATGGTGGGGGTCATCTTGACTACGGCTGCGTGCGGTGACGCGCGGATTGTGCTTTCCTCGGGTTCGTTGGCCTCACACATAGCGTATGGAGCGCGGTGGCTAGTCGCCGAAGTCATAGGCGCGGCAGGCGAAGAGTTGCTCTATCGGTGTTTGGTGTTTTACCTGTTCTCCCGACTCACGAACGTTAGAGCGGCGCTCGCAGGATCCGCGATCTTTTTCGCATACGCACATGGTGCAAAACCCAGTGCAAGTTATATCTGGATGCTGCGACTCGTCGCGGCGGGTCTACTTCTCGGCTATTCCGTAATACGGATCGGGTCGCTTTCGTGGGCAATCGGTTATCACGCCGGTTGGAACTGGGGCAGCGCTCCGTTGTTCGGTGCGGCGGGAAGTGGCTACCTCAACGAGGGGCACATATTCAATTACTCCTATAAGGACTCTGATCTCATCACCGGCGGTTCCGTCGGGCCAGAAGGGTCTCTATTTGCTTTCTTTGCGGTGTTGATTGCGGCAGTCATACTTGTCGGGACTTTCAGAGTCCCCCATCTGCCCCGAACGTCGAAGGTTCGTTGATGAAGCAGCTCATTCATTATCGGAGCGAGTCCTGCTCGATCGGCGCAATCGCTCAAGCGCAAGCTTAAGCCAAACAACAGGCTAGCTAACTATGCCAACTAACCGAATCGAGTTCGAGAGCGCATATCCGGTCCTGTTCCACATTTCGCTAGCACGGGATGTGGAGCAGGTCATGCGACACGGGCTGCTCAGCACAAGAGCGCTACTTGATTTGTGTGAGATTGACGGTGAGGCCCGTTCGCAAATCGAGTTCTATCAGCGTCCAAAGGCAGTCCCGATTTCGCATCCGATCCACGGAAACTTCCTGATCAACGATCAGGCTCCCATGAATGCGGCTGCGCTTGAAAGATGCCTCATAGACCTCACACCTCAACAGTGGTGCGATTCCTTGAATAGCAGAGTTTTTTTGTGGCCAACTCGCGAACGAGTCACTAGACACATTGGGGCAAGACTTGCGACCCGGACGAAACGAATCGTCCTGAGCTTTGAGACAAAATCTCTTTTCTCCACGCTTGATGTCGACCTGTTCGAACTTTCGCCTATCAACTCCGGAAGCACGATGCGCAAAGCAGCGCCGAGAGGTTCAAACACTTTTCGTAGATTTTGCGATTACCCCTTTCACGAACGCCGAAAGAGTGGCGGACTGAAAAATGCGATTGCGGAGATCACATATCCCTACGCAATCACACCTGCTCAACTCAAGACGATTCGGATGTCCGCCGAGGTTCTCGCTGGATAGAAGAGGAACGAAATAGGAGAGCACCGATGGCAAGCCACGACGACACAGTTCGCAGATTCTACTCGACAGTCGCCAGAAGGGATACCGAAAGAACAAAGCTCTGATGGGCGATGGAATCGAACGGATCAAAGGGTCGAGGTGCTAGGCCTGATTGCCGCATCGTCCATCACTCTCTTGATCTCGAGTGGGAAAACAAACCGGAAAGTGTCGGTCAACGAATTATTTCCGGTCTCGCTGAAACTTTACCGAACGATAGGTTTCTAAGGCTCAGAATCTAATATTCGGGCCTGCGGGCCGTACAGGAGAACTCTCATGTCGCGTTTCCAATCATTCGATCCCACCACAGCCAGCGGTAAATCCCAAGACCTTCTCAAGGCCGTCAAGTCCAAGCTCGGACGCAATCTCAACATGGCCGGCGTGATGGCCAACTCTCCAGCAGTCCTCGAGGGTTACCTGAGCTTTAGCGGCGCGCTATCCGGCGGCCAGCTAGATGCCAAACTGCGCGAACAGATCGCTCTGGTTACGGCGCAGGACAACCACTGCAACTACTGCCTCTCAGCCCATTCGGCCATCGGCAAGATGGTTGGTCTAACAGAGGGCCAGCTGATTGCAAGCCGCAAGGGAGATGGTGAGAACGACAAGACAACTGCGGCGCTGAAGTTCGCGAAGCGTGTATTGGATAGCAAGGGACAAGTCAGCGAATCCGATCTCGGCGCCGTCCGCAACGCCGGTTTCTCCGATGGCGAAGTCGCAGAGATCATCGCGCACGTCGCTCTGAATGTCTTTACGAACTACTTCAATATCGCGACTGACGTCGACATCGACTTCCCTAAGATCTCCTACTCCGAAGTAGCCTAAGTCAATGCCAACGCGACATCAGGGGCTCACAGAAATACCCGTGGGCTCCTGCGGAAGCTCGATATGCATATCCTCGAACTATGGAGATATCCGGTGAAGAGCATGCGTGGAGAACGGCAAAGGCGGGTCACTCTGAAGAAGACCGGAATCGAAGGAGACCGCAACATCGTGGTGGTCTCGCAGGCGGGTGATCGGATCATTACCGCTCGTACCCATCCTGATCTGCTCGGGCTGCAGGCATCGGTCTGCTCGGGAGTCACTATGATCGAGGGTCATCCGTGGCATTCGCCGAAGGCGCTAGCCTTGACTCGAAAAGCAGCAGGCGAGCCGGTCCGTCTCTACGATGCCGGCGAGCATACAGAAAGGTTCGACATCTTGCCGCTGCTGGTCGCAACTGACGGAGCAGTTCAGGCGCTTGGCATGGACATAAGAAGATTGCGGCCAAATATTGTGATTGGCAAGATAGTCGGACAGGCCGAACGAGGTTGGCCGGGTTCCAGTCTGCGATCGGGTTAGGTAGTGATCGACGTTATGCAACTGAGAAAGCGTTGCGTGATGACAACTTACGATCCAGATACCCTTCGGCAAGACTTCGATGTTCTCCGAAATATTGTCAAGAAGGTTGGCGGAAAGCTGGCGCTTGATTGTTCAGTGGGTAGCCCCGGCATACTGGCCGAAGGTGGTCCCGTCTCCCTCGATTTACGACCGATACATCAAGAAAGGAATCTTCTATGAGCATCATTGTCGCCCCACCATTTCTTGACCCTGACCTCGCGGCACAGAAGGTGCAGATCGCGGAGGATCTCTGGAACACCCGCGACCCCGAGCGCGTTGCTGCTGCATACACCGAAGATACGCAGTGGAGAAATCGAACCGAACTCCTCAGCGGCCGCGCCGAGGTGATCGCGTTCCTGAAGCGGAAGTGGCTTCGCGAATTGGATTACAAGCTCAAGAAGGAGCTTTGGGGATTCCGCAATAACCGGATGGCTGTGAAGTTCCAATACGAGTGGCACGATGACAATGGCCAGTGGAACCGCTCATACGGCAATGAGCTGTGGGAATTTGCACCGTCCGGCCTGATGCAGCGCCGTGAGGCGAGCATCAATGACCTGGCAATCGCCGAGGCAGATTGCATTTTGTGATCTTTAGACCATGATTGCCCCCGTCAAGCAGCCGTCGCATGGTTAAATTTTCAACGTCAACTACAGCGTATGGCGCAACTGGAAATGCAGGTATTCCTCAACGGCAACGAGGATGAGGGGAAAAACGGAAAGAGCGATTTGCAGGTTACGATCGCGGTACAAACGCTCTGCAAGACGGAAAAGAGAAAGCTGGAACCGGCGATGATCCCGGTACTCGGTCTCGATGCGACCATCCCGTCGGAGGCAAGATTTGCCTCCTGAGCATTGATCTCCATTTACGAAACAGTTCCGCTCACCTGATCCCTGACTCGCAATCTGCTGGCTTCTACAAGATACCTACAACGGGAAGGCCGACGAGCGATGAAAGCTGAGGAGCTGTCTGTGTAACCCACATTCTTCCAGCGAGTCTAACGTCTATCTTCCACTTTGACTCGGAGTTCCCAGAGAGCTGAAGTCGCGAGAATCTCTCAAGGTAGTGATACTTATGTTGGTTGCATTTTTGCTGGTAGCGAGCCAACTCGGTGTGGTAACTGACGCTGCGAATACAAGGATTCAACGCAGCACCATCCTTAGCTATTCGAACCAACCTCATCGCTCCGAGCAGATCTTGATGGTAGGCGGCGCACAGATCGAGGTGGAGCTTCACCTCGGCGATCACTCGCTCGGACGGACTGATGTGTTGGATTGGGTGAGGAAAGCAGCCGAGGCTGTCACTGTTTACTATGGGACATTTCCAGTTCAGCATGCGCAGATCATTGTGATTCAAACCGGAGAAGGCGATGACTCCATTCATGGAACGACCTGGGGAAATATTGCAGGGATTCAGGCTCTCTCGAGGATGCGTCTCGGCCGAGGAGTCACAAAAGCCAATCTTGATGCTGATTGGACAATGACCCATGAGTTGGTTCACATGGCACTTTCTTCCCTACCAGATGAGTCACACTGGCTCGAGGAGGGACTTGCTACCTATGTCGAGCCAATCGCTCGTGCCCAGGCTGGCCAAGTGCCCATCTCGAAGGTATGGGAAGACATGGTGGCAGGAATGCCGCGAGGAGAACCCGAGGACGGCGACCGCGGCCTCAATCACACGCACACATGGGGCCGCACCTACTGGGGAGGTGCTATGTTCTGCCTCACCGCCGACATCAGGATCCGGCAAGCGACACATAATCAGAGAGGGTTGGAGGATGCGCTTCGTGCGATCACGGCACAACACGCTACGATTGATACAGAGTGGCCGCTCAGACGCGTTCTGGAAATAGGTGATCAAGCTACAGGAACCACAGTGATGTCTGACCTCTATCAGGAATGGAAGGACAAACCCGTCTCTGTTGATCTCGCTCAACTCTGGCGCCAACTGGGAGTTATTCCCACCGCACACGGCGTTGAGTTTAACTCCAGCGCACCTCTGGCACCCATTCGGGAAGCGATCGCGCGTCCGGTCGGGAATTAGCCGAGCGGTTGTCTTCGTATCCGCGTTTATGGAGCCGCTGATGCCAGCGCAGACCAACCATGGTCTGCGCTGGCATCGGGGAGTAAGCGAGGATTAAAGTGCCGCGATTCCATTGAAGCCCGCCTTTGCGGGAAGCCCCTGGATATCACCCAGTTGATTCAGAGTGCCGTCCGAATTAATCGTGAATACACCGATCTCGCCGACTCCGGACTGGAGGTTGAAGATGTACTTCCCGTCGCCGCTCACGGTGATGTCGAGGTTGGCTCGCCCCATTGGGAAGAGTGCTCAGGATCGTGCTGGCGATTGGAGTCAGTGTTCCATTCGATGCGATAGAAAAACCTGCTACCGTCGAGGTGCCGGCATTGTCCACATAGACGTACTTGCTGTTCGGAGTGATTACATTCCAGCAGTTGCCGTCACCAAAGGTTTGTACGCTCTGTGTGATGGCCGTTAGTGTGCCATCGGGATCGATTGCGTAGGAAGAAATGCTCGAAATGTCCGTCCCGCCAGGCTGATTCTCAGAGACCACCAACTGGCCGTTGGACGTGAAGTTGGTTGCAAAGACACCCGGGGTCACACTCTTATTGTTTACAACCTGCCCCAGCGTCCCATCTGGATGAATTGGAAATACGTCGATGCTGTTCGAGACCTTTTCGATCACCACGAGCCAACGCCCGTTGGGACTCACGGAGATGGAAGAGGCCCCCGAGTTGTCCCCGGTGAGGAACGTCTTCGAGTTCCGGAGTTCATGAAGCCTCCCGAAACCATCCGTCTTGAACACGTCGATCGCACCTGAACCACCCGCGTTAAGAACGTAAACCGTGCCGTCATGTTCTGTGACCGCTACTGGGAAGGCACCTCCTGAGGATTCTTTGTCCACGAGGACTGGAAACCCGTTCAAGAGATGGAAGCTTGATACGGAGCCACTTGCAGAGTTTACGGCGAACAAAAGGTTATGATCGCCACTCAGTCTCAGGCTCCCCTGCGACTGAAGTGGATCGACTGTACCGCCGCTCCCTCGACCGCCCGTAGGAATGCGAGCTTTGAGTTCGAACTGTCCGTTGTAATCGCGTTGATAGGTTAGTATTTCATTCTTGTCATTGTCATTGGTCATGATAAACACCGACGCGCTGTTGCCTTGGAAGAGATTTGCGGCATGCATCGCAGTTGAGGAAGCTCCAAAGCAGAGCGCGACGGCCAGAAGGCCAAGAACTGATTTCATCATCGTGGTGACTCCTTGGGGACTTCGTATGCACACTGCAACTGCTGCTGCCCACGCTACTTTGAAAAGCAACTCGCATAGCAGACACCAGTCATATATGCACAGACATGTGAAGAACAAGAAGCCAAAAAGTTACGTGAATGGATCACTAAAGAAGTAGCTCCAATCGACACACATTTCTCGTCAAATGCTGTAGCCATCTCGTTGAGCCATTGACCCTAACGGACAATGGTCCGTCTTCTTCTCAGAAGCTTCCTACGTTTCAATATGCGTGTTCGGCCTCAGCAAGCAAACAGCAAACCATACAAGGAGTGACTAGATGAACAAGTTCAAATCCTGGCGACATTGCAGGCGAGACATGGAAAAGATAGTGAAGCAAAGCAGTTTCTGAATTCCATAGTGCCGTCTGTAAAGGCAGAACCTGGCACGACCGTTGGTTCATTTCACTTTTTCGCGCTCATCTGCCGCTCTTTCGCGCGGAACAACGCTGTCACCCGGCTCCAACTGGAGCCGTCCACTCATCCTCCAGCCGTTGTTTGCTTTCCTGAAAGGTCGTTCATGCCACCTCCTTAGCGAAGAACGCGCTGGGCAGGCCGACGAATAGAGCGTGGCCAATGACGCCATTGATCAGCGCCGCAGTCGTGATCGGGTTGGGAGCAACCGCAGTCAGCGGCAACACCATTAGGTTCATCACTACCCACACGGCAGCGCCGAACAGCAGTCCCAGGAGCGCCCACTGTGTGCGCAATACAGCGACGCGTCGGCTCGCAAGGATATAGATCGTTGCGACTACCAGCGAGACGGCGAAATGCAGGACGAGGCCAAGTCCTGCACTTGCAAGGCCGCCCGAGAAGGATCGTGTGCCCAGCAGACTGCTCGCGATGTACTGCAGCACCTGGATCGGGTTCTGGCCGTGCAGGCCGAGGAAGACGACGCCATCGGTTGCATCGAGCACTCCAACCACCAGCGTGGCATAAAGGATGGCGCGAGAGACGGGCAACGTGCGCGCTGGCAACTGCGTCACTCCTCACGGGTCTGGTTCAGGGCAGAGGTGGTCATTTGCCCGCCTCCGCCTTCTGACCTTTTCCCAGAAAGTCGATGATCTTGCCTGCGACGAGTTCGCTGTGCTCTTCCAGCAGGAAGTGGCCACCGTCGATCAGGTGCAGTTCTGCCTTGGGCAGGTCGCGCAAAAACGCCTGGGCTCCCGGCACGATGAAGAAGGGATCGTTTTGCCCCCACACGATGAGCGTGCGCGGCTGGTGCTTGCGGAAGTATTCGTGCCACGCGTCGTAGAGCGCCACGTTCGAGGTGTAATTGTGGAGGAGTTCGAGTTGAATGGCGTCATTGCCGGGTCGGTCCAGCAGAGCCTGGTCGAAGGTGTAGCCGTCCGGGCTTACCGCCGCTGTGTTTTTCGCACCATGCGTGTACTGGAAGATCGTCGTTTCTTTAGTCAGCAGCGTGCGCGGCGCCTTCTCCGTCTCCTCATTACGATTCGCCCAGAAAGGCTGCAGTGGCTCAAAGGCGGCGCTGATGCCTTCTACGTAAGCATTGCCGTTCTGCACGACGATGCTTTCGATGCTTCAGGATGACGCGAGGCAATGCGGAAACCGACAGGTGCGCCATAGTCGAAGACATAAAGACTGAACTTCTTCAGACCCAGTTTTGTGAAGAGCAGCTCCTCGATCTGCGCGGTGATGTTGTCGAAGGTGTATCGAAAGTCGGACGCAGGGGAGCATCGCTGTAGCCGAAGCCGAGGTAGTCCGGCGCGACGACGTGGAAGTAGCTGGCTAGCTGCGGGATAAGTTCCCGGAACATGTGCGACGAAGACGGAAAGCCATGAAGCAGAACGATCGTCGGATTCGTGGTCGAGCCGGCTTCGCGGTAAAAGATCTTGTGGCCCTGAATGTCGGCATGCTGGTATGTAGTCATGTGATTCTCCTTGTTGTTAATCCGATTGTTTGCAGGCGAGATGACCTATTGCTTAGAGCAACGCAGCTGCTGCTTCCAGCACGAACTCTACGACGGTCGCAGGCGAAGAGATCTGAGGCGCATGATCTACATCGTGCGAACGGACCTGTGCGCCCATGCGCTCGGCCACAAATCGTTGTGTCTTCGGGCTGAACATACGATCGTCTTCAGCCAGCAGATACCACGACGGTTTCGTCTTCCATGCTGGCGTCTGTATCGCTTCGCCAAGGCACTTCATCGCTATCGGGCGTTGCGCTGCTGTCCTGATTGCGCTTTGCTCCGCTGTGGCTCGGTGGGCAACCGCATTCTTCATTCCTTCTTCCGACATCCACAAAAGACCATGACCGTCGGGTTCCAGATGGGGAGCCTTTTCATGTGGAGGCTCTCGGAAGAACAGGTCACCCACGGTTTCTCCTTCTGCTGGCGGCATGGCTGCCACAAAGGCCAGGCCTCGGACCCGGCTGTCACTTTCGAGTGCGGTGATCACGGCGCCGGAGTACGAGTGAGAGACAAGGAGGATTGGCCCCGCGCCCGCTCTTTCAAAGCCACTTTCAAAGCAGCCACATCATCGGACAGCGAAGTCATTGGAATCTGGGCAGCGATAACCTTGATGCCAGCCTTGAGTAGTGGGCCGATCACGGCGGACCACGAGGATGCGTCCGCCCATGCGGCATGCACCAGAACGATCGTTGCGTTAGAAGGAAGTTTCTTCATAATTTACCTTTCGCCGATCTAATACGCACGTGGTAAGCCACTGTCCGACAGCTGAAAAGATCGGCACTTGAGCGCATCTCGTGGCAGCGGTCAGGTCACACTCTGACAGACCTGTGCGTTACCATGAAGCATAAGGAAGACGAGAGATCACGAAAAGCGAGAAATTCTGACACTATCGGTGAGAATATCT
>CAWCVS010000016.1:0-208678 GCA_963799035.1 uncultured Acidobacteriaceae bacterium
CATGACCGTAAGGCCGGCTTCGTGTACAAGTGATCTTCACCGATTGACGCTACGGCTTTCTCGACGAGCGATAAATCGCCAACGCACTCATCGACCGCGACAGGGAACGAAAAGACGGCAAGTGTACCGTGACCTCATGAACGAGTCGGGGCAGGAACACCGGACGCTGGGGCGTTTTTCGTTACCAATGCTGCCTGGCGACCCGAACGTTCGGTGACTTCGGCGCATCCGGACGCTCGCCTCATTCCCCCGCACCGCCGCATCCTTCACCGAACCGTCTTTAAGTCTTTCGCGGTCTCCCATCGCGATCCACAAGAACTCATAGCTCAGAACTCCCATACGGCAGCCCGCACCGCCTTAGCAAGTCTGCAAACCGCGCATCCCGGCGCAACACATCCCACTTTGGTTCGGTCGGCAGCATCGCCAGGTGCACATCGTGATCCTCAATGCCGCGTTCCAGCCAGGCAAACGCGCGATCCACTTCACGAAGTCCGGCATGCACCTGCGCAATCGCATAAGGAGGTATGTAGCGCTCCCGCGCGAATGCTACGAGCGTCTTTATCACCTCGCGCGCATCGTTTTCGCGCCCCATCTTCGCCAGAACATATCCACGGAGCGAGAGCACTTTGCTGTTCTCGCCGCCAACTCCTCCGCCGCGGCTCAATGCCTCCAGGGCCAGAGCATCCTCGCCCAGCTGTTCGTATGCTTGCGCCATCTGCAGATTCGCAATCCAGAAGTCGGTCAGCACCACTGACGCTTGTCGCGCAAATTCGAGCGCTGCAGGGAAGTCCCGCCCCATAAATGCCACCTGCGCTGAAAGCGCGTGATGCATCGCCTGCAGCGGATCGATCGCGCGCGCCCGCTCCATTGCCTGCCGCGCCTCTTCTTCGCGATGCCCCGCATGTCCAAGGGCGATTCCAAGCAGCCGGTAGACCAGCGAGTAGTTCGGATCGATCGCAATCGCTCTGCGATATGCCGCCTCAGTCTCCCTCCAATCCCAGTCCAGCCAGAACTTCACGAAGCCCCACGAAGTCTGCGTCTCCGCTAGTTCGGGCTCCGCTGCAATCGCCTGCTCCGCTGCGCGCCGCGCCTTCTCCCACACATCGCGAGGACGCGCATCCGCGTGGATCGGACTCGATGTATACGCATCCGCGAGCCCCGACCAGGCCAGCGCATAATTCGGATCGAGCTGCGTCGCCCGCAAATAGCATTCCACTGCTTTGCGCGTCGTTGCCGGCGTAAACAGGTTCCAGTAGTATCGCCCTTGCAGATACGCGTCGTATGCCTCGGGATTGTGTGCCTGCCGTCGCGCCAGCGCATCCAGCCGATCGGGCGAAAGCCGCAGGCTAATCTGCTGCGCAATCGTTGTGCTCAGTTCCCGCTGAAACGCCAGAATGCTCTTCGGCTCGCTGTCGTACGTGGCCGACCATGTCTGCACCTGGTCGTGCGCGCGCACCAGTTTCGAAGTCACACGAATCCGGCCGCCCTCACTGCGCAGCGAACTCTCTACCAGGAATGACGCGCCCAGTTCGTGCCCGATCTCTTGCAGCGACTTGGTCGTGCGTTTGTACCGCATGATCGTCGTCCTTCCGATCACGCTCAACCGCACCGGATCGATCTGTCCCAGCGCTGCGATCACCTCTTCCGTCAACCCATCGGCCAGATACTCGCGGCCTGTCTCCGGTCCAAGATTCTCAAACGGCAGAACGGCCAGCACCGTTCCTGTCGCCGCAACCGGTGCACTCAACTCCGTCGTCTTCACAGGCGCCAGGAATCTATACCCGCGCTTGGCGATCGTCTCGATAAACTCCACGCCGTCGCTGCCCGCGCGCAGGGTTTTTCTTAACTCCGACACACAATGCGCCAGTGTCGCCTCTTCTACAAACGTGTCCGGCCAAAGCCGTTTGAGGAAGTCGTCCTTGTCCACCAGCCGCCCGTGATTCTCCACCAGCACCAGCAGCGTGTCAAAGACCTTCGGCTGTAGTTTCACTGCCCGATCGCCGCACACCAGCTGCTTCTCCCTCGGCAACAGCCTGAAGTTCGCGAACTCGTACGCAACCTGGAGTTTCTCGTTCATCGTTCGAACCCGCCCCAACGTGCCGCGATTCTAGCAGCACCTCCATCCCCTCGAAGCGACTTCCCTCAACATTTCCGGCACGAATCCTCAATCCATCCTCAAGACTTCGCATCCGCGCCCGGGCTACTTTGTCCATGCAGTTGCAACCCACTTTCCCCAAAGGAGATCGCCCCATGTTCGCTCGCATCAAGAGCCGTATCGTCGCCGCCCTCGCCGCCTTCTCGTTCCTCACGTCCTCACTTGTAGTTACCCCTCTCCTGAATGCCCAGCCGGACGAGTCCGCGTTTCATCACAGCCTGGAGGGTGCCTGGTGGGTAACCGTCACCCTCTACAACTGCTCCACCGGTGCCAAGCGCCCGCCCTTCAGCTCCATGCTCCTGTTCTCTCGTGGCGGCACGCTCACTGAAACCACCTCTAACCCTGGCTTTCTTCCTGGCCAGCGCAGCATCGGAGTAGGCACCTGGGACCGGGATGAACGCGGCACCTACTCCGCCATCGACGTCGCCTACATTCAGTTCACCGGGGGCGCCTTCACCCAGGGCACCCAGAAGCTCACCCACTCCATCACCCTCGATCACGACGCCGACTCCTTCACCGACGAAGCCACCGTCCAGTTCTTCGATTCCACCGGCGCCGTTCTCATGTCAGGTTGCGCCTCCGCCACCGCTACCCGCCTTCAGTAATAAGCCAATGACCTCGATCCATGGGCGGATTCTCTCAATAAATTCGCCCAATCCCTTCGCACCTAAAACCTAACCCCGCCTCGGCCGTTCCTGGTGATCTAGGTCCCCGATTGCCTTTCTCTTCGCATCTCACTCTCTAGGTACTGTGCATCTCAGCCCTCGGACTGTGGCTCAAGTCAATTGACACGAAAGCCGCTAAGGCACTCACCGACGCAGGTCACTACCCGAAAGTCGGCTAGTCTCGTGAAATGTGCGGCGCCAGCGCACCCTGTTGACGGGTGCCAATGATTGAGCAGACTAGTGCCCAAGGACAATCAGGATCCCCAAGACGAGGTGCACCCAAAAAGCTCCACCACTCTCCAGGCAGCAGAGAAAGGGCCGCCCGGCACGGCGAACAATATCAATTCTCTAGTGGAACTTCCATGCGAGAACGGCGAGAAAATCGTTAGCTGAGCGAGAGGACATTTCGGCGAGGAATCGCTTCGGCTTATCGATTCGTGCAATTGCCACCCGCCTTTCCCGAGCTACCTCAACCGTGAACCGGGAGGCCGCACGTCACGGTGGCCGTTCTCAGTACCGAGCGATGGAAGCTGATTGTGAAGCCTGGGGGTTGGCTCTACGACCTAAGCAGTGCCTAATGGCCACCCATGAGCGGTTGCGAAGGATCGTCGTCAGTAAACTGATGCTGGACTGGTCGCCTCAACAGGTTTCCGGATGGCTAAAGATCCAGTATCCCGAGGACGAGAGCCTGCGAGTGTCCCACGAGACCATTTACCGTAGCCTCTTTAATTCAAGCGCGTGGCGTATTGAAAAAAGAGCTCATTGGACACCTTCGGTCGTTTGCGAGGGGACATTCCTTGCAAGCAATGAATGTCATTGGCTCTCATTCCAGCATTGAACCACGCAATGTCTCCCTCGCACGTAATAGCCTCGACTTCGCCGCCGAAACCGTAATGCCGGCTTCCTCGGCAATCTCCTTAATCGAAGCCTCAGACCGACGTTGGCTCTCAACCACGTGCCGGTATATCTTTGGAAGTCTGGAGATTGCGGCCTGTAGGCGGCAGTGCCTTTCAAGTTCAATGCAGTGATCTTCCGGGTTGAGTCGTCGGTCGGCGAGTTCCCACTGGAACTTCTTCACGCTGTCATCGCCTGATGCGTCATTGGAAATCTCCGGCCGAGCGCGCCTCCGGCGGAGAATCATGAGCGCTGAGTTGATGGCGATCCGTGTGAACCAGGTAGAAAAGGCGGAAGCCTGATTGAAAGTCCCAAAATGAACAAAAGCCTTAAGTGTTGACTCCTGCAATGCGTCCTCAGCATCTTCTCTGTTTTTTGTAATTCTGTTGAGCATGAACAGAATGCGTTTTGAGTATCGAAAGCAGAGCTCAACAAATGCCCACTCCTGCCCCGACTTCGCTGCGGAAACAAGCACATCCTCGCTCAGATCGGAAACCTCATCGGAGCTCGCTTTGCGCCAGTCTGGAAGGTTGAATTGAGCAGTGCTCGAAGGCTCTGGCGGGACATTGAAAGGCATTTGGGACTTATTCTGCTGAGTCGTTGTCATCAAGCTCACCTTCTTCTAGTTCGAGTACCGCCTCTTTGCCCACCGGCCATCTTCGCGGAATGGGGAACCCTTGCGCAGTCCGAGCTATTTCGAGACCGCCCTAGCGGCGCTCTCAATCACATCTGCGACTTCCTTAGGGTGCGACACGTAGACTGAGTGGCTGGCACCCGCGACTTCGACCGTGTGACTATGAGCTCGTTCGGCGTACCATCGTTCGAGGTCAGGGCTGATGGTTCTGTCTGCTCCCGCTATCAACATCCAGCTTGGCTTGTTTCGCCAGGCAGCCGTCGTGATGACTGCCTTGAAATTATTCGCTGCGTTGAGTACCTGCGATCGCGCCATAAAAGCGGCCTGCTCCGGAGACAAGTCGGCGGCAAAGTACTCATGGAACTCGGCGGGATCGAGGTACGTGAAACCATCTGCCGTTTTCTTTATCGCGCCAGACTTGCTGAGGTCACTCGGGAAGCGCTTTCCATCGTCTGCTTCGTTCTCTCCAGCGTCGGGCATGTGCGCTGCGACGTACACCAACCCAGCAACCGATGGATCTGTGCCCGCCTCCGTAATGACAGCTCCGCCATAGCTGTGTGCGACAAGGATGCTCGGTCCGTCTTGCAGCGCAAGGATGCGCTTCACGGCGGCCACATCATCCTCGAAGGACGTCTGCGGCTCTTGGACGATCGTGACTTTGAAACCATCTCTCACCAGGTTGTCGTAAACGCCTCTCCAGCCCGAACCGTCCGCCCAGGCTCCGTGGACGAGAACGATATTTTTCACGTCGGACTTTCTGCGATTGCAGGTGTGGCGTGCACGACGCGACGGCAGCACACAATAATGTGGTAAATACGGTGAATCGATTGAACATGCTTGTCTCGACTTTCTTTTTTGTTGAGTCCTGCTGTGTTGTTGATTCTTCAAGAGCAGTTCGCAGATCCATTGCCGCAGGCTTCGCAGGCAGCTCTGCAAGTCTTCAGGTCTTCAAGAGGCAATGATCTGTTCTGCGAAAGACTCAGCGTGAATACGGTTTTCCCTCGACTCGATTCCTCGAGGCGAAGGCTGCCACCGTGCTCTTCAGCGATCTGGCGAGCCAGAGTGAGCCCCAAACCCGTTCCGTTGGGTTTTCCTGCAGTCACGAACGGATCGAATAAGGTGGTCCGAACAGCGGCGGGTATACCGGGACCATTGTCCGAAATTGTGACGTAGATCTGTTCATCTACTTCTGTAACGTGGACCTTCACCTCGGGAACGTGAGTTGAGCGGGCCGCAGCCTGGCAGGCATTGAGCAGCAAGTTATAGATGGCACTTTCAAGATTCCTTGCATCGATAAATGCCTCCGCAGGTGGGACCTTCTCGATAGAAATAGAAACGTGCCGCCCGTCCGGATGCGACTTTACGGCCGCAACGGCTTTCTCGAGAACGAAGGCAATACATTCAGGGACCAGCGGATTCCGCCCGCTCCTACCGAATTGCAAGAGTGAATCAATGCGTTCTGTCATCGCGAGCACTGCTTGCTGAATTTCGAGCAGCAGATCAGTCCGCTCGCTCGCGCATCTATCGCGGCCCTCGAGGAACTCGGCGTTTGCATAGATTGTCGAAAGCGAGTGGCGCAGATCGTGGGATATCGAGCATGCCATCATGCCGATTGCTGCCATCCTCTCTGCATCGATCAGTTGGCTCTGTGCCCCCCGCCGCGGCGCTCTTTGCAGGTCGCGACCAACATCCTGGTCAAAGACGAGAATATTGCCGCGGTCTGAAGTGCTTGGCTTGCTTAGCTGTGTTCTCACTGTTCCCCCTTGTGATTCCTTTTCCTGCTGCTCGCGGCATGTTGCCTCGAAACTCGCGAGCGGTGACGAAGACAACCGTTCGAAGGCATCCTCGTGAGGATAGGGCCCGTTTAAGAATCGGGAGCTATCGGATGGTGGTTGTCACCATTTCAGTTTGAGAATTGGGTGCGTTCAGCACATCTGTTGGCACGGAGGAATCTGTACGAGCGCATCGCGCATCATCCTCCTTCCCGTGTCGGACTATGAGGGTCATAGCCTGATTTTTGCTTGATCTGCTTCATCAGGTTTTCGATTTGGCGTTCGCGTGCAACATCCACGAGGCCACGGCCCTCGTCAATGAGGGAATCCGTGAGTAAGCGGATAAGGCGCGATTTAAGAGAGGCGATAAAGTAATCCTCGTGAGGCACGTGGATTATGACGGGAGTTGTGGGATGCGACGCGGGGCATTCTTGCGCAACGGCAGAATATCCCAGGAGAACGAGAGCGAGAGTCAGGTAGCGATACACACTAATCCCTTCATGAGTTGCGAAGGCGCTTGGGTGAAGCGCCCGTCGTGTTGGCCTTAAGTGCAAAGCACTCGTGGCTGAACCAGAAGAAAATACGATGCTGCGTTGCAGTGTTCATCCGAGGACCATCCGCAACCGACTTTGTATCTTGCGGCTCGGTATGATCTCGATTTGCGGTTTGCTTCTTGAGCCACGACGGCATGCTAATCGCGTATACGCAGACACAAAACAGGTTTGCTGGAATAAAGCCAAGCTGTAACGTTCGCAATCCAATTACGCAGACGATCAAGCTGTTGACAGTTGCGACGAGGAGTCCAACCCAGGATTTTCGTGCGAGCAGTATTGTCGCCAGCACGGTGAGGAAACAAGAAAGATAGTCCAAATGAAACATCTCGCCTCAATCTTTTGCCGTCCAGCCAACAGCGGACCTACGCTAGACCAGGACTGTGCCACCATCGACAACCAGTGTCTGCCCTGTGCTGAATCCTTCTCGCATCAAGAACAGGTAAGCTTGTGCGATGTCATGAGCTTCTCCGACTCGGCCAACCGGCAGACTCTTGCCCACGCTTTCAAACAGGTTCTCCCGCTCTGCCGCACCCATGTTCTGCCAGAGGTTGGTCCGAACCACGCCGGGAGATACTGCGTTGACACGAATCGGCGCCAATTCGACCGCCAGAGCACGTGTCAGAGCCTCGATGGTTCCGCAGACACTTGCCGCAACCACCCATCCCTTGTGGGGGCGCTGGCCGGCTACTCCGGTTGTGAGTACGATTGAGCCGCCCTTGCGGATACCTGGGCTTGCGTACTTTACCGCGGCAAGCGCAGACCAATAGCGCAATTCAAAGGCGCGCCTCGCCTGCACGAGATCCGTGTCTGCAAGGTCGTGCAACTGTAGATTGTCCCCGGCCGTGAACACTAAATGATCAATGGGGCCAAGCCTTGTGAACAGCCCGGCAATGGCGTGTTCGTCTGAAAGATCGGCAGTCTCACCCTCCACTCTTCCGCCCAGGGATTGAACAGCCTTCTGAATTCGATCAGGGTTGCTTGAGGCGACTACGACATCAGCTCCTTGCGATGACGCCTGCTCAGCCACCGCCAGTCCGATCCCGGACGATCCACCGAGGACAATTACGCGCTTGGCTTTGAGGCCGTTCTCTTGCTGCATTGAATTCTCCTTCCTCTGCTCCTGACGCACACATCTAGATGACGGGACGGCGCATGCGGTTCATGCATACTGTTTATGGTCGTCATGCGTTTAGTGAAACCAGGCCAAGTCGATCTGACCCCCTCAATTTCGTTCTCTGCCATCGCGAAAGGAAAACGTTACGGAGGCACGCTCTAAGTCGTGCGTTGCAGCGCGCCCGGTTGATGTTTCACGACCTTCTTGTCCGATCGGCACATGGCTTCGAGTTCACATTGCGAGGCCGGAAGTTCCTCAGCTCCCCAAAATCGAGCTAGGCAACTGGGGAAGCCAGATAATGAAACATTGCGGTCTCAATCCTTTTCTCCGTCGATCCAATCGCGGACGTACGCCGGACAGTTCTCAAGCACTATGCCATCCGACTCGCAACCCTTCAGGTACCTCACTGCGCCGCGATCCGCCAGCCTCAGGTCGCGCAAATCCAGAATGATGTTTCGGTATTCGGAACCAAGAAGGCTCTTCAGCTCCGGAACGTGTTCCGACTCCATGCGCCCACTTAGGGCAAACACTGTAAATCTCTCCCGCATTGATCTCTCGATTCTCAAGGTCATCGATGTCATTGCGATGCTCTGCATTGCCTCCGTCCCGCCTACTGACGTAAGTGGGTGTGCAATCCAGAGGCCACTTGCAACCCATTGAAAACAGGCAGCCAGAGACATCACTTGGATGACGAGATTTCGTCAAGTGCCGAATTTTCGGGAGGTGAAAGGCAGGTCTGGTTACTAATCTGAAACAAACTTATGTTTCTTGATCTTCAGCTGATTGATTTTCGAGTCCAGCGTCGATCGGGGAATTCCAAGTTTCGCCGCCGCACCTTTTGGGCCAGCGACTTTCCCCTTGCATTCGGCCAATGCGGCTTCAATCATCTCTCTCTCCTGATTCTGGAGAGTGTCTGGCAAAGGGCTTGGCAATTCTTGCCGGACTTGCTTAGAGCTGGCGAGCCAGGCATGTTCGATCCAAAACGTATCCCCGTTGCTCAGGATCACCGATCTCTCAATGATATTTTGCAACTCACGGATATTTCCCGGCCATGGATATGATTGGCACATTTCAAGCGTATTCATGTCGATTTTCCGAATGTGCTTGCCGGCTTTTTCCGCGTAGCGTTTTACGAAATACTCCACCAACATTGGTATATCCTCCTTCCGCTTGCGCAGCGGAGGTACCTCAATCGGGAAAACGTTCAACCGGTAAAACAAGTCGGCTCTAAAGGTTCCCGCGGCAATGGCTGCCGTCAAATCACGGTTGGTTGCGGCTATGACACGAACGTCGGTGGAAAGAACTCGGCTACCCCCCACCCGTTCGAACTGCCGCTCCTGGAGTACGCGGAGCAATGCAATCTGAGTCTCAGCGGGAAGCTCGCCGACCTCGTCTAGAAAAATCGTGCCGGAATGTGCCAGCTCAAAGCGGCCTTGGCGTCGCTGGATCGCGCCGGTGAAGGCGCCCTTCTCGTGGCCAAATAGTTCCGAGGCGATCAAGGACGAAGGAATCGACGCACAGTTTACGCTGATGAACGCCTCAGCCTGAACGCTGCGAATGCTTGTGTATGGCGCGAGCGATCAGTTCTTTTCCGGTGCCGGTTTCGCCGGTGATTAACACCGTGGAATCGGTGGGGGCTACTTTGACAATGCCGGATAGCACGGTCTGCAGGGCCGGTGACGAGCCGACAATTTCCTCAAACAAGAATGCCTGATCAATCTGCTCCCTCAGCACCAGGTTTTCATCGTGAAGTCGATCTTTCAGAAGCTTAATTTCTTCGAATGCCTTTTCCAGGTCGGCGCGCGCGAGACGCTGTTCGGTAACGTCCATTGCCGTCCCTACATATTCCACGATGACATTCGACTCGTTCAAGATGGGGTGGCCAATGTTATGGATGTGTTTTATCGACCCGTCTGGAAGAACAATGCGATAGTCCGATTCAAAGCTCGTTTTCGACTGTTTTGTCTTTTCATACTTCTGCTCTAAGAACGATCGTTCCTCAGGATGAAGTCTATTGAAAAAGAAATCAGCAGTCGTGGCATCTTCATCGGGCCGGACGCCGTATATACGATGCATTTCAGGCGAAGTTGTCATTTTCCCCGATGAAATATCATGTCTCCAGTTGCCCGTGTGAGTTAATCTTTGGCCCTCGAGCAGAGATGCTTCGCTGCGCCGCAGCTTCTCTTCCCTGCCACGCAAATCCTCGTAAAGGTCACGGAGTTTGCGGGCCGTATCGTTGAACACTAGTCCGAGGTGAGCGAGTTCATCTGCTCCGATCACCGAAATCTGGTGCTCAAACTCACCCCGTGCCAACGCTTTGGACCCCTCTACTAACCGCCCCAGCGGCTCCGTGATACTGCGGGTGATTGCTACCCCAAGGCCAGCGGCAATCAAGAGCGTGAGCGAATCCCGTGATTGGCACAGCGAGAAAGATGCGGCGTTCTGCACGCGAAATATTTTGAGCTGCTTGCGCGCGCTGCTCTTCAACCTCGCGGGTTACATCTTTGACTAACTCGGAGCTCAGGGATTCCAGCGGCTGAACCTGTCTCTCGATCCGGAAGCGCACAGCGTCCCACTCTCCCGATGCGGCGGCGGATTCGATCGCATCCAGATGTGACGGCAGGGTACGCTCAATTGATTCCAGAGTTGGCAGCACCGTCTGGTCCACCTTCATCTCGGGAGGCAGGTGATTGAAGGTCGCCAAGGTGCGCTGGGCGTCGTCAAGAAGGCCCTTCCGAAGTGTGACCGATTCCTTCAGAAGCCGGGCAGAGTCTTCGGAACGCGCCAAAACACCGAGCCTATCGTAAACCGACAGGAGACCGGCATGTACCCGCAGCACCTCGATGAGCTCTTCGTTTACACCATTCAAGCGTTCCACTTGGACACGGATCAAGTGCAACTGCCAAAGGAGGACGCCATTGCCCGCCAACATCAGCACAATGACGAAGATAAAGCAGAGTGTGAGGCGGCGATTGATGTTGACGCGGTAGAGGAATGATAATGTTCGCCAACGCATGCCTTAGCCATCCAGAGAATCGAGCCGGGCTGTTGGTGTGAGTCATGCGCCATCATCACTTGAGTTTCCCACGGACCAGCCTCCCATCGAACGGCCCTGCAGGTACCTCGCTAGCGAACCGGTTCCGCAGTCTGATCCTTTTGATTTCGAATCCCGCTCGGCGGTCCCGTCTTGAATCCGGTGATCCCAACTAGTTCCTTTTCCAAGTCTTTCGCAGCTTCGGGCGCTTTGGTTTTGCCCGTTAAAACAGAACGCACTGCCCGGATATAAGCGTGATCCACGTCCTCATATCTCTCTCCAACAATCGTAGCGGGCCGATTTACCACGCCACTTCCCCGCCCAACGTGAGCAAAGTCAGAGTACACCATTAATAATGCGGGTCCCTCGCGCGGCTCAGGCTGCTTCAGTGCTCCGGATTGCGAGTGCCCCTCAGACTGCATTTCTTCATGAACAAGGAATCGGACCAACTCCACTGCTTCTGTTGGATGAACTGCCGATCGGGAAACTCCGAGACCGAACCCGCCCAAAGTTCCGGCTTGCCCACTGTTACCGCCTGGGACACTGGTGATACCAATCTTCGAACTACCGATCTTCGCTGTGTCTCGAATTGCCGGATTAGCCTCAGCCTCGACGCTCAAAAAGTAAGACCGCGCCCACCCGCGGAAAAAAGCTGCCTGTCCAGAGTAAAACGCGTTGACGGCATCCCATTCCTGATAGGAAATCACGTCGGGAGTTGAGATCCAGCCTATCCAGTGCGAAGCGCGTTGCCAGGCGCGGATGGCGTTAGGATTGTTCACGCTGATCGTGTTGTCGGCTTCGATGATACTCCCGCCGCCCTCCGCCGCTTGCCATTCCAGCGCATTGCAGGTCAAACCTTCGCCGGCTGCACCTGGCCATATAAATCCCCAGAAATTCTTTTGTCCTTTGGCACGCTCTCCCTGCTGGATGCGGGTGGCCATTTTCTCGAGTTGGTCCCATGTCCTGGGTGGTGCATCATACCCATACTCTTGAAGAAGATCTCTTCGATAAAACAGGACTCCTATGTCGGCATGAAATGGCATAGCAACCAACTTCCCCTTGACCGAGTAGCTCGCGACTACATCCGGGCTTACGGAAGAGAGTTCCGTTGCGAAATATGGTTTCAGATCGATCAAATTCTGACTCAACGTTCCGGGCCAGATTACATCGATGCTCAACACATCGGAACTTGAAGCTCCTTCTCCGAGCACCTCCCGCGCCATGTCTAGCTGGTCAAGAGTGGGCTCCGGAGTGGGCAGGTGCTTGACCCTGATTCCTGTTTGCCTCGTGAACTCCAGCAATCTTTCATCTGGTTGCACATTGCGTGCTGTCAGGTCGTGCGACCACTCAGGATCGAGGAAAGTCAGCGTCACGGGTTCCTGTGCAGGATGACGGCATCCGCCCAGTGACAAAACAATCAGAAAAATGCCGATCGTCTTCGTTAAGCGTCCCAGCTGCGGGAGCTCGAGAGCCACATGCTGATTTCCGGCAGCCGCAAGGTCCGTGCGCATGACATGGATCATACAATCATCCCTCTCCCGTCTACACGAGCGGCCAGGCTCGCAACGCATTTTTGCGAAACGGACGGCGTGAGTCCGCTCCTGATGCATCTCCCGGATGGTCCAATTCTCTTCCTCTGCCGCTGACGTACGCATTTGGAAGATGACGGGACTGTCGCATGCGGTCCATGCATAATAGTCAGGATTGCCATGCGTATAGAGAAACTACGCCGTGGCGCGCGAGAGCCATTTTGGCGACCGGCTGCCACTTAAGCAATACCTGGCCGCCAGCCACATCGTTGTTGCCACCTATTCCGGAGTGCAAACAATTCCGGACAAACAACTGGCAGCCGTCGGCGCAAAACGCAGCTCTTGTATTCGGGTGCCTTACTTCGGCGTGGCGCTGCAATGCCTTCCCGGGACTGAACTGGTCCTTACCCTGACTAGCGGCATGACATCAGTTATCAAAAACGATCGCCGGTTACGGCTCGTGAAGGCGCCGCAAGAATTGCACGCGTTTCATTTCCTCATGGCCTGGCATCCGAGACTCAACACCGATCCGCGCCATATGTGGCTTCGAGCGGCGATGCAATCAACAACTGAGAACCAATAGTTAGGGCAAACGCATTTCCATCACGAACTGGTCAACTCATGGCCGATACCGCCTCCTAAACCGACAAAACCGGATGGCGGCTAGATTTCTTTCTGCACTCGGGAGAGAGGCAGAGAACTCCTTCACAAGGGTATGCCGTCGAGGCATCTTGGATGTCAGGAAAAAGTAATTCCTTTGTCGCTTGATGATCTCAAAATGCGAATCGAGAGTGAGCTTCTAAGAAGAATTGGTCGGCTTGCTTTTGGTGCGCGTGATCTCGGTCAAATCGCAATCTCCCGTTCCAGTACTTCACGTCATTCCCAAAAGACCACCCGAGCGGATGGCTTTAGATTCGCGTCCGTTAAGATTGCGACCGCTAACTAACCTCGACATAAAAAGAATGTGCAAAGAGTCGGAGCTACATTTGTGTGCGGAAGAGGGAGAAGAGTACATGGAAAATTGTACGTTGGGGACGACCGTTGATCAGCTCGGCGCGCCTTACACAAATCGTCTTCTGTCAGGAGTAGATGCAAGTGCGAATTTCAGTCCGAATGAGAAACCCAGGTGGTCAATGTTGCACGAGGTATTTGACTGTGCGCGCGTAAAGGTTGCCTTCAAACCTACGTTTTTGGCCGTCCTGATCTTGGTGCTGTGCAGTTCTGCTGTGCTTGCCGAGTCAGCTAATTCTGATTTCAAACGTGGCGAATCCGCCGAGGCACGCGAGGACTACGATACCGCGTATGACCTGTACCAGAAAGCTGTTGCCAGAAATTCTAAAGAGCTGATTTACAAAACAGCCCTTTACCGGGTCGAGATTTCTGCCTCCGGGATGCATATGAGCAGAGGCCGAAAGTTGCTACGAGATGGTGACGAAGAAAGTGCTTTGAGCGAGTTTATCCACGCTGCCACGATCGACCCTGGAAACGAAGCTGCGCTGCAGGAAATCGCAAAGATCCGTAAGGGGCGCGACCATGCACCACCGCAGGGGGAAGCCAGACTCCCAATAAACGCCGTTCAGGAGCGGAAACTGAGGGCGATGGCCGAGCCTGTTGAGCTCAAGCCTCTGTCGAACGAGCCGCTGACCCTGCACTATTCCGAGGATGCGAAAGTGGTGTACCAGGCCATCGGAAAGGCGGCGGGGATCAACGTCCTGTTTGACCCCGATTATGTATCCAAGCACATTCAAGTGGATCTAAACAACTCTTCGCTGCTGAATGCACTGCGCTTTGTCGGTACCATGTCCAACACCTTCTGGCGCCCGATGAGTGAGAACACGATCTTTGTTGCCCAGAACAGCCGCCAGAAGCGTGCCGAACTGGATGAAGCCGCAGTGCAAACCTTCTATCTGAGTAACGCCTGGCAGCAGAACGATCTGAACGATATGCAGACTGCCATTCGCAACATCCTTCCCGGCGCCAAAATTTATGGCATTTCCAGCCAGAACGCCATCGCCATCCGCGGTACGCCAGATGAGCTGCTGCTGGCGCAGAAGATGATCAACGACCTGGACAAGCCACGCCCCGAGGTGGTGGTCGACATCGCCGTTCTGGAAGTAAGCAAGAACTGGGAGCGGACGCTCGGGATTGCGTGGCCCAGCAGCGTAGGCGTTGCTCTGCAACCGCCCTGCACATCCTCCGGGAATTGTTCAACTTCTACTTCGACAACTACGACAACCACGACGGCCACAGCCACAAACAACGGGACCACTCCCTCACTCTATGATCTGGCCCATCTTAAAGGGACCGACTTTGCAGTCACTGTCGGTTCGACCACTGCAAACCTGCTGCTGACCGATTCGTCGACCAAGATTCTACAGAATCCGCGCATTCGAGCCACGGACGCGCAGAAAGCTACTTTGACCATCGGCGAGAAGATCCCGGTTGCAACCGGCTCATATCAGACAGGCGCTGCGACTGCGCTGGTCAGCTCGCTCGTGAACACTCAGTTCCAATACCAGGATGTGGGCGTGAAGATCGAAATGACTCCGAGCGTTCATTACGACAACGATGTAACTCTGAAGATCAAGATCGAGGTTTCCTCCGATGCCAACCAGGTGACCATCAGCGGAGTGACAGAACCGATCATTGCTCAAAATATCGTGGAGCAAGTAATCCGGTTGCGCGAAGGCGAGGCAAGCATCCTGGGCGGCATCCAGACAAAACAAGACCAATTGAGTTGGACGGGTATTCCCGGCCTGAGTTCGATACCCATTCTCAAGTATCTGTTCGGTTCGAAGGATCATCAGATTATGGACAATGAGCTCGTCTTTCTTGTTGTCCCTCACGTAGTTCGTACGCAGACTCTTGACCCGGAGAATATACGAACCGTCGATACCGGCACCGGCCAGGCGGTTGAGTTGCGCTACGACACCACCGATTCTGACGATTCAAGTGCAGCGGCCGCACCGGAACCTCCTGTCCGGCCGACTCCGGACGCGCACTCCGCCGTCGATATCGTTCCCGGCCAGAGCGCAATGGCCGCAGCACCGGCGGCGTTGGCTCAGCTGAGCGCAACAATTGATGCCAACGGGCAAGTCGGTAGCGCGATCCCCTCTCCACCTTCAGGCTCTCCGTCATCTCCGGAAATGAGCGAACCCGGAAGCGTGAGTCTCACGTTCAGCCCGCCGGGTAGTCCGGTAGCCGCAGGCGCAACCTTCCAAGTCCCGGTAGTGCTGACCGGAGGAAGAGACATCGCCTCGGTTCCCTTGCAGGTTCAATATGACCCCGCAAAACTCTCTTTGCTCAATGTCACGAATGGTGATTTGCTCAGCCGCGACAACCAGGCCGTTGCGCTCGTTCACCTAGACGACGGCCCCGGCTCCATTTCCATCAATGCGGCTCGCGCGCCCGGTATACCAGGTGTCAATGGCGCGGGCGTTGTCTGTGTACTCAGTTTCCAGGCCAAGACAGCAGGAGAAACACAGCTTTCCCTCACCCGAGCTGCCGCCATCAACAACGCTCAGCAGCAGTTGTTGTCTAAGGGCTCACGGGTCATCATCGCCGTGCATTGATACGGCACATCGACGAGAGTTTGTGACAGCAATTTGTTTCCATGCAAACATAGCGGAACAGATCGCGCGTTCCGGGCTCTCGTCGGCGTCTCCAACCTGGCGTCCGTGGACTGATCGCAGAGTGTTTACAATTCATTCCACCTGAACGTAAAACCAGCTAAACGGGACAACTGGCTTTTCATCGCTCCGAGCCGGGATCTGCAATGGATGCATTCGTTTGAAGAGTGATCGCTTCATCCTCGAGATGGAAGCGGACAATCACTCGGACATAAGTTCCAGAAGGGCAGACGGTTCGTCGGCAACAGGTTGTTCCATCGCTTTGTCGATGGAAAACGGAAGTCTCATCGCGGCGCCAAACAGAAGAGCATGCAGTCCGCAGAGGAGAACAAAGGCCGCGGTAAATGCGGCGGAGAGGCCAGCGCTGGACTGTGCCATCCCCAACCTCCATCCCAGAAAGGTGGCGCATAGCGTAGTCAAAGTCGGGCCGCCCAGCCGTTGCACAATGTTGAGTGATGTTGTCGCCATTGGCAGGTCTTGTTTCCTCACAGAAGCGTATGCAGCCGAGATGGAGGGAATGCCGACCGTGCTGAGGCCCATGCCACGCACAAAGAGAGCACATGCGAGCACGGTGAGTACAAGTCCGTGACTGGCCAGCCAGATAAAGGGCAGCGTGGCTGCGAAGGCCAGAAATGCGCCTCCAGCCGATACCCTTCGTATCCCGAACCGCTGCGTCAGGGCTCCTATCCATGGATAGGAACAGATCATCCCCACTCCAAGCGGAGCCAGCAACCAGCCCGTCGCACTCGGTGATTGGCCGCAGGCGCGGATGAGATAGATCGGAATCAGCATTTGGCCCGCGAACGAGACTCCGTTCGACATGAACTGCGTGGTGGCGGATGCAGAGAAGGTTTTTCTCTTGAATAGCTGAAGATCGATGAGCGCCTTGTCCCCTTTTCGAATCGCCATCCTGAAAAAGGCCGCAAGCAGAACCAAGGAGATAAGCAGAGCCACAAGACCGATGCGCTCGCCCAGATGATCCGATCCATACAGGAAGAGCACGAGTCCAGGAGAGAGCAGGGCGAAGCCAGGAAGATCGAGTTCTCTTGACCTGGTCTCTTCGCGATCGTTGGGCAGAAAGAGAACCGCCAGGACGATTGCCAATACACCGACCGGCAGGTTGACCAGGAAGAGCCAGCGCCAGGAGGCGTGTTGCAGAATGGCGCCGGCGATGACCGGGCCAAGGATCGGCCCCATCAGGATTGGCACAGCCGCGTAGCCCATGACGCGCGCCACATGCTTTCCGGCAGCACGCACCATCATCATCTGCGTCAACGGAGCCATCAGGCCGCCGCTCATGCCCTGGAGGATGCGAAATCCGATCAACGAGTTCGCCGACCAGGCCAGGCCGCATAAGGCGGAGGAGAGCGTGAAGGCCGAAAAACACCAGAGGTATAGTGATTTGGCTCCAATGCGCTCTACCAGCCAGCCATTGAGCGGGAGCATAAGGGCGAGCGCCAGAAGATAACCGCTGGTGACCCATTGGATCGCCGTGAGGCTGCTGTGCAGATCCACGGCGAGACTGGAGAGCGACACGTTGACGATGGTCGCATCGAGCTGCGAAAGAAAAGAACCGAGTATCGCGACGGCCGTGATCTTCCAGACCAATGGGTCGAGTCCGGTGGATTCGATGGATGGACTTAGGCAAGGGCGGCCAGAACCTCATCGGTGGAGCGAACGCGCGTGAGACGCGGGAAGATATGTTCAAAGGCGAAGCGATGATGCTCGGCGTTCTGGCTGGAGCAGGCATCTTCAACGAGCACAAAGGCAAAGCCGAGGCCAGTACCCTGACGCGCGGTGGACTCGACGCCTGCATTGGTGGAGATGCCGGTGAGGACGACTGTGTCGATGCCGCGGGATCTAAGCTGCTGCTCCAGGTCGGTTCCGGCGAAGGCGCCCCAGTGCCGCTTCGTAACGAGGATGTCACCATCCTGGAAACCAGCTGAAGGAGCTATCTCCGATGCTGCGGCGGGCATTGGCTTGTCGCCCCGATTGTGCGGCTGGTCGACAGCAAGGTGCATGAAGTCGTTCATGTCAACGCGAACGTAGACGACAGGAGCGCCATGGACGCGGAAGGCGTCGGCAAGTTTTTTTGAGTTCTCCACGACCTGTGCGGCCGTATGCGGCACGGGGTTCATGCCGACGATGGCGTTCTGCAGGTCGATGACGACGAGTGCGGTCTTCTGGGGGTCGAGCTGAAGTTCTACCATGATTCCTCTTGATTGAAAATATTTGAAAATCGAGGATATCCTCGGTTTTCCTGGATTTAGAATATGAGGATGCCCTCGATTTCGTCAAATCCGGTTCGCGTCGCACCGCAGCAGGAACGCTCGACGCGCCGGTTGGCCGGATATTCTGGACGCAGCCGCGGAGATCTTTGCCGAAATCGGCTACGAAGCAGCGACGATGACGGCGGTCGCGGAGCGAAGCGGGTCTTCGATCGGCGCGCTCTACAACTACTTTCCGGATAAACAGTCCATCGCGTTCACGCTGGTAAGTCAGTATTCCCAAGAGTTGGAGGAGCATTGGAAGCCGTTGATGGAGCAGGCGGAGATATTGACCCATGCGGAGTTCGCCGATCTGTTCATCGAGGGCATCACTCAATTCGCCCAGAAGCGTCCCGCTTATCTGAGCTTGTTGGCCGCGCCAATCCGCTTTCGCCGCGACCCTGCCGCCCGAAAGGCTTCAAGAATCGCAATCGCAAATGCCTTTCAGGCAAAGAATCCGTCGCTTTCAAAGGAACAGTCTCTGCTTGCTGCAAACGTGTCTCTCCAGATAGTCCGGGGCATGATGACACTCTATGGGGAAGCAGATTCCAAAGGGAAAGTCCTCGTTGTAGCTGAGTTTAAGAAGTTGCTGACGTCGTATCTGAGAGGCGTCTTGTCCGAAGACCAAGCGTCGGCAAGGTAGAGCCCGAATTCCTGCATTTGATTGCAACCATTGCATGGGGCACACAGTTTGGCCTCGATCGCCGACAAGTGTTCCGCTGATTCCCAGATCTCTGATATGCCAACAGGACGATGCGCTCTTCGAGCCCTTCAAATCGATCTGTTTCTATGGCAACTTGCCGTAAAACCGGCTGCTCGGACAAGTGATCGCTGCAATTGACCTGTTATTACGTTCTCGATGAGCGCATATTCGCCAAGGCACTCAACCATGCAGCGATTTGTACGAGAGACGGGTTTGTGCTGGCCAATGCCAATCGCAATGTCGATAACAGAAATTCACTCGGCGAGACTCGACAGAAGCTTCCTTGGCGCAGGCTTGTTGTACGCGGAATGCAAGTGTCGAAACCAACAACCATCAAAACAGCCACCAACGATTTTGGCCTCTCCGGTTTCGAGAGGCCAATTCAGTCTAAATCTTTTGTTTTGCTGGTGCCGGGAGGGGGGGTCGAACCCCCATGACCGCAAGGGCCGGCGGATTTTGAGTCCGCTGCGTCTGCCAGTTCCGCCATCCCGGCCTCGGGTGGGGCGCATGGAAAGTATCGCACAGCCATTGGTTACGGGGCTACCCAGGCTTTGCCGGAAGCGAGCCATCTCTGGCCACCTCTTTTTGCTAAGTCCTTTCTCCGGCTTCGCCGCGTTCGCGTCCCCTTTCGCCATGTCCTTTTCTCCACCTTCCGGGCGTGCCCGTCCCAAATTCCCGTGCGACAATGAAGGCAATCGTGATGACTACTGCCTCTTCTGCAGTCGTTCCCGATCCGGTCGTCGTGACCCCGGAGTTGCTGGCTCAGCACAGCATTACCCGGGATGAATACGAGCGGATTCTGACGGCCCTGGGACGTGTCCCTTCTCTTACCGAGCTGGGTATTTTCAGCGTGATGTGGAGCGAGCACTGCTCCTACAAATCGAGTCGGGTGCATTTGAAGCGGCTGCCCACAAAGAGCGACCGCGTGGTGCAGGGACCAGGCGAAAATGCCGGCATCATCGACGTGGGTGAGGGATGGGCCTGCGCCTTCAAGATCGAGAGCCACAACCATCCCAGCTATATCGAGCCTTTTCAGGGCGCGGCGACGGGAGTCGGCGGAATTCTGCGCGACATTTTCACCATGGGTGCGCGGCCGCTGGCGGTGATGGACTCCTTGCGATTTGGGCCGATACAGCCTGAGCCTGGCGTCGAGCCGGAACTGGTCGCGAAGAACCACTCTGTGGTCGAGGGAGTGGTGAGCGGGATCGCCGGATACGGCAATTGCTTTGGCGTGCCAAACCTGGGCGGCGAGACGAAGTTCGAGCCGTGCTATAGCGGCAATCCGCTGGTGAACGCCTTTGCGCTGGGCTTGGTGCGCAAGGACGAGATTTTTTACGGCAAGGCTACCGGCACCGGCAATCCAGTTATCTATGTAGGCGCGAAAACGGGTCGCGACGGCATTCACGGCGCCACAATGGCGAGCGAAGAGTTCAGGGAAGGGTCGGAACAGAAGCGGCCCAATGTGCAGGTAGGCGATCCTTTTATGGAGAAACTGCTGCTGGAAGCCTGCCTTGAAGCGATGAAGACCGGCGCGATTGTCGGCATCCAGGACATGGGCGCCGCCGGACTCACCTGCTCGACCTGCGAGATGGGCGCGCGTGGCGGCGTGGGGCTGGACGTGGAACTGGATTTCGTTCCGCAGCGCGAAACCGGCATGAGCGCGTACGAGATCATGCTCTCGGAGAGCCAGGAGCGGATGCTGCTTGTCGCCGAGAAAGGCCGCGAGGACGAAGTGCTGCGCGTCTTCGCAAAGTGGGGACTTGACGCGGTCATTGTGGGTACGGTGCAGCCAGAATCGCGTTTGAGGATCCGGCATCATGGCGAACTGGTTGCGGATATTCCGAACCAGTCGTTGACGGATGATGCTCCGCTGTATCACCGGCCGGTCGGGACGTGGAAGGCACCGGTACCGACCGATCCTCCGGACGAGGCCCTGATTGCGTTGGAAGCGGATCGCGATTATCTGGCAGATCTCAAGAAGTTGCTGGCGAGCCCGAATATCTGTTCGAAGCGCTGGGTGCATGAGCAGTACGACACGATGGTGCAGACGAATACCGCGATCGGGCCCGGCGGTGAGGCCGGCGTAATGCGGATCAAGGGCACCGGGAAACCGGATGGTCCTGAGGGACCAGTTGGGGAGATCGGGCTGGCCATGGCGCTGGACGGAAACGGGCGCTGGGCTTATCTCGATCCCAAACTGGGTGCGATGCATGCGGTGGCGGAAGCTGCGCGCAAAGTTGCCATGACTGGAGCAACTCCAGTGGCGGCGACGAATTGTTTAAACTTCGGCAATCCGGAGAAGCCGGAAATCATGGCCCAGCTTTCTGCGGCTATCGACGGCATCTCGGAAGCCTGCATTGCGCTGGGGACGCCGATCACCGGCGGCAATGTTTCGCTCTACAACGAAACCAAGGGCGAAGGGATTTATCCGACGCCGGTGCTGGGGATTGTCGGAATCCTGGACGATGTAACTCGAGCTGTGCCGGCGGAATTTAAGCAAGCCGGTGACGCGATCTTGTTGCTGTGGCCGATGCCACGAGGGGAGGAACCAAACCCGGAACTTGCGGTTCCGTTCACACCGGCGCCGATCAACCCGTACATCATTGCGGGGCTCGATCCGAATCCGCCGTTCCCCGTCGCCAGCCCATCGACCATGCCGGTTCCCGATGCTCCCGAGGACACAACAGACTCGCCCTCGAAGGAGCTTACAGCATTTGGAAGTTCGGAATTCTCCAAGTCGGTCCTCGGCGAGTTTTGGGGTACTCCTCCTGCGCTTGACCTGGAAGCAGAGGCCAGCCTTCACAAGCTTCTGATTGAGCTCTCGTGGCGCAGGTTGATTCGTTCGGCCCGCGACATCGGCGATGGCGGCATCGCGGTTGCGCTGGCACAGGCTTCGTTTCCGCTAAACATCGGCGCAAAGGTTGAGCAGGAGCAATCGCTCATGGTGCACCCGCTTTTCGGACTGTTTGCCGAGCCAGCATCAACAGTGCTGGTAACAACGGCCTCAGACAATATTTCGGAGATTGAGAAGCTCGCGGAGGAATTCAACCTTCTTTGCGCGCGCATCGGTACCACTGGCGGAAGTCGTCTGGAGATCACGGTCGATGGCGAATCTTTCATCTCGGCGTCACTCGAAGAGCTGCGTGAACCGTGGGCCAAATCTCTTGAGGCGGCACTTCACAATGAGGTGACGGCATGAGCCGGTTGCTGTTTCAGGGGGTCGAAGGTCTTGAGGATTGCTCGAAGGCGATTGAGGCAGAGTTGAAATGCAGATCCTTCGACTCGACATCGTCTGACGACGATGCCTCGCTCAGGACGACAAACCATGAGAGCGACGAGTTGCATGAAGAGTGCGGCGTCGTCGCCATTCACGGGCATGCCGATGCGGCACGGATGGCGTACCTCGGACTTTACGCTTTGCAGCATCGCGGGCAGGAGTCGGCAGGCATCGCCACTGCCGATGGGCAGCATCTCGCCAACATCAAGGGCATGGGGCTGGTTTCGGAAATCTTTACCGATGAAGTGCTGCAGAAGCTGCCGGGCCAGATGGCGATCGGTCATACGCGCTATTCAACCACCGGTGACTCCGCTCTTTTGAATGCCCAGCCGATCCGCGTGGATTCGACCAAGGGCTTGATCGCGATTGCGCATAACGGCAACCTCGTAAATCTTGGCAACGGTGCGGACAAGACTCGAGCGCGATGGCGCATATTTCCAGACCACGTCGGATTCGGAAATCATCGTCCAACTCATTGCGCATTCGAAGGCCGGCACGCTGGTGGATGCCATCGCCGATTCGCTGGGGAAGGTTGAAGGCGCTTTCTCGATTGTGATGATGACGCGCGACCGCATCTTCGCAGCGCGCGATCCACGCGGATTCCGGCCGCTCTCGATCGGGCGCATCAAAAATCCCGACGGGCCTGACACGATTGTGTTCGCTTCAGAAACCTGCGCTTTCGACTTGTTGCGCGCCGAGTATGAGCGCGACGTGCTTCCCGGCGAGCTGGTGATGGTGACCGAAGACGGATTGACGAGCCGCCAATATGCCAGCGGAGTTCCGCAGTCGAGTTGCATCTTCGAACACGTCTATTTCGCGCGGCCCGACAGTCGCATCTTCGGCCGCTGGGTGCAGGAAAGCCGCGACCAGATGGGCCGCCAGCTTGCGCGCGAGTCGGGAGTGCCTGCGGACGTCGTTGTGCCGGTGCCGGACTCGGGTGTGACTGCGGCTTTAGGGTTATGCGGAGCAAAGCGGCATTCCGTTTCGATTCGGCTTGATCCGCAATCATTACGTCGGGCGCACCTTTATCGAACCAGAGCAGCGGGTGCGCGACTTCGGCGTGCGCCTCAAGTTGAACCCGGTGCACAACCTGCTCGAGGGAAAACGCGTGATGCTGATTGACGACTCGATCATTCGCGGAACCACGAGCCGCAAGATCGTGCGCATGGTGCGCGGCGCCGGCGCAAAGGAAGTGCATCTGCGCATCAGTTGTCCGCCTACGATTTCGCCATGCTTCTATGGTGTCGACACGCCGAGCAAGAAAGAACTGATCGCGGCCAACAACAGCGTTGAAGAGATTCGGCGCTACATTGAGGCCGATTCGCTGGCTTATCTTTCGCTCGAAGGGTTGCTGAAGTGCTGCGATGGCAGCGAGCACAACGGCTACTGCACTGCGTGCTACACCGGCAACTACCCGACGGCGTGGGTGGATGTGGACGAGATTCTGCCTGCGACGGAGAGCATCCAGGTGTGAGCACCCGAGCCCGGGCTGCCTGGTTGTGATGCCTTGAACAATGTGCAACCCTGCGGTTGCGCTTTTAAAGAGCGATTTCAGATAAAGTCTTCAGCGGACGCGACTTAGGCGGATGGGGGTCGCCTATGTCATACATTGCGTTGAGCTTAAGTCTCAAAGTCTTCATAAAATTTAACTTAGCGGCTACCTTATGGGCGGTTTGCACCTTTCCCGTGGCAGGCGGTCTCAGGATGTGGTGTATGGTTCCAGTGGCGTGAGGGCTGAAGTGATTTTGCTCACGCGACGCCTGAGCCGTTCTTTATCTGTGTTACTTTTCGTCACTCCTATAAGTGTAGAGAATTCGGAGAAATAACCTGCAAGGTTCGGGTGGATTATTTACGGAAAGGAATGAGGCAGATAGGGCGGATTGTGGGCGGGGTGGGTATTGACATGGCCAAGCGGCACGATTTCCTGCGGCGTCCCTCAGGGGCTAAAGCCCACACTGGTAGGCGTGCCGGTTGCGGCACGACTAAAGTCGTGCCCTGACACAAAACCGACGATGCGGTCGAATGACCGCAGATGCTGATGTTTCAGTTTTCCCACCCAAGCGGAGCTTGGATGGGGCACCCTTGTTCGTGCTGATGTCTCAATTCTCAGGGCAGATCTTGGGCTACCCATCGACCCCACGGACGCTATCCAACTGCGCGGCGAGTTTTTTCATTGCTGCATTTTCCAGGATGATTTCACCGGTCTCTCGATTGTGCAGAGCTATCTCTGCGGCGATTGAGCGACCGAGAATTTGCTGATCAATGTTGCCAAAGGATCCAGGTACGAGGACTCCCAACCAGGCGACCCATGCAGGGGTATGAGCGTTGCCGACAATGATGCCGGGGCGAAAGATGGCGAGGCGGGCAAAACCGATGTTGCGCACGGTGTCTTCTTTCATGCCCATCACTCGCGCATAACGAAACCTGCTGCGAGCTGTGCTTCCTGCCGCAGAAAGAAGACAGAACTGGGTGATTCCAGCGTCATGACAGCCACGCGCAAAGGCGCCGACGACGCCGACCTCAAGTCGTCGCAATTCTTCCTCGCTCCAGCGCGCCGATCCCGAACCGACACCCACACAGCTCACGGCGCTGACGGGACCCTGGCTCAAGACATCGCGGGCAAGCGCGGCGGTGCGCTCGGCGAAGTCAGCAGCGCCTGTATCAAGAACGACATTGCGCACCCGCGATCGTGGTGCGATGGGTTTTCTGGTGATCATCACCACTTCCCGGCATTCCGGAATTGACAGCAGCTCCGTGACGGCTGCACCGCCGACTTGCCCGGTACCACCGAGGATGATTGCTGCGAAATTCTGGTTCATGAAACAGGCCTCCGCTTAGTAATCGCTGGTTAGATCGTGCTTTCCCACCCAAGCGGAGCTTGGATGGGGCACCCAATTTCTTGCTGATCGCGAGCGTGCGTGCGGGCTACCCTCGTTAGTCACGCTGGTCCGTCGGCCAGGGCTGGGTGAGCGGCAACTGCTCTGCTGCGCTCCAGGTTGCGCGTCAGCAGGAACATCACCAGCGCCGCGCCGAGACTTGGCACGACGAGGCCGCGCAGGCCCAGCTCGTAGCTGCCAGTCGCATCGTTCGTCCCGCCCATCCAGTAAGGTCCGATGAATCCGCAGAACATGGTGATCGTGTTCATGGCGGCAATGCCCGCGGCCGCGGCGCGCCCGGCCAGAAACTGCGTCGGTACTGCGAGCGCCGGGCCCTGCATCGACATGAATGCGACGAAGCTCGAGCCCAGCGCGGCGACCATCAGCCACGGCTCGTCGCATAACTCGCTGTCAAGATAGCCTGCCGCCATCACGATGCAGGGAACAATACAGTGGAACGCGCGTTCGCCGCTGCGATCGGAGTGCGCGCCGTTCAGCAGCATTCCGGCAGCGCCGGCAACGCCAAAGCCCGCAATCAAGAATCCGACATTCGTGACGCTCCAGCCGGTAGCTTCCTGCAGAATCGCAGGCGCGGAAAAGTAGTAGGCATAGTTCGCCGTGAGCGCGCAGAGAAAATAGGCTCCGATCATCCAGACCTTGGGAGACAGCAACGCTTGCAGGACGCCCGCTTCGTGGCCCAGATGCGCATGCGATGAGTCCGCATCGAGTTGCCGTTTGAGCCACATTCTCTCGTCAGTTGTCAGCCACGCAGCCTGCATGGGTCCGTCAGGAAGTATCCACAGAAAGACGAAACTGAAGAGTGCCGCGGGCAGTCCCTCTACAAGAAAGAGCCATTGCCAGCCGGCGAGACCCAGCGTGCCTTGAAGACCCATAGCCAGCCGGCTAACTGCGCCCATCACCACCGAACTGAGCGGAAGAGCAATGTAGAAGCGGCTGACCGCGCGCGCCCGCATGCGTGCCGGGAACCAAAGCATGAGGTAATAGAGGACGCCGGGAAAGAAGCCGGCCTCTGCCATGCCGAGCAGTAGTCGCACGCCATAGAACTGCCACGGGGTGCGAACGAACATCATGGCGGCCGCGAGCAGACCCCAGGTGAACATGATGCGGGCGAGCCAGCGTTTGGCACCGAAGCGCAGCAGAAGCAGATTCGACGGCACTTCGCAGAGCGCATATCCGATAAAGAACAGGCCCGCGCCCAATCCGTAGACCGTGGCGCTGAAGTGCAGGTCGCTGTTCATGCGCAGCGAGGCAAAGCTGATGTTGATGCGGTCCATGTAGGCGAGGCCGTAGCCAATGCCGATGATCGGCAGGAGCCGAAGCGCGGCTTTACGCTGCGCGGATGCGCCGATGGCAGCTCGCTCAAAGACGCAGCGTTCGGGCCGGGCTCGAATCCGAGTGCTGACATGGCTGCTGACCTCGCGGGGATTTGCGCCGGTATCGCGAACAAAATCGAAGGGGCGAGTAAGCCGAATGTATCACGGGCTGAGGATGCCGGCGCAATGCCGGGGTTAGGCATTGTGATAGCATCCGCCTGATTGTGCTGAGGGATTCGATCAGTGCCGATCGCGCAACTCCCCTTTCTGAGGTTGTGATGATGCGTTTGCGGTGGCTGTTTGGCAGCGCGGTTTTCCTGGGTGCGTTCCTGCTTTTTCTGGTCGAGCCCATTGCGGCGAAACAATTGGTGCCTATGCTGGGCGGGTCGGCAGCAGTCTGGATCACGTGTCTCGTCTTCTTTCAGACGGCGCTGCTGTCGCTTACCTTTATGCGCACTGGATGAGCACGTCGACCGCGGTGGGATTTGTATTTTGTTTTGCTGTTGGTTGGATTTGTTTCAGCGGTGGGTGGTGCATGCGCGGAGTGTCGGTGCGGAAGGCGGGTCGGGGCATCCGATCTTGACGGTGTTTGCTGTACTTGGCCAGCACGATCGGATTGCCGTTCCTGGTGCTGGGAGCGACGAGCCCGCTGATGCAGGTGTGGTGGGCGCGGCTGCACGGGTCGGCGATTCCCTACCGCCTTTTCGCCCTTTCGAATTTGGCATCGCTGCTCGCGCTCGCCGTTTACCCGACACTCATGGAACCGCGATTGACGCTGGCGTCGCAGCGCATCACCTGGTGCTGCGGATTCGCGGTCTTCGCAGTTGATCACGGGCGTTCTGGCCTGGAGAGCGCGCTCGGCAGCAGCATCCGCGCCTGCAGAAAGTGTTGTCGCACTTGAAGAAGGCGCGCCTGCGCCGCCAGTGCAAAAACTTCTATGGGTGCTGTTGCCGATGGGCGCCGCAATGCAACTGAGCGCCGTGACCAGCTATATCACCGCCAACATCGCCGCGATTCCCCTGCTCTGGATTCTGCCCCTTGCGGTCTATCTGCTCACCATCATCCTCGCTTTCGAGTTCCCTCGCCTGCTGCCGCGCAGCCTGATTGCGCGCTTCCTCATCGTGATGCTTGCGGGGTTGGGCTACGCACTCTCAAAGCAGGATGTGGAATGGCCCTTGCGTATCAGCATCGCCTTCTTTCTGATTGAGGCTTTTGCGTCGGGCCTCTTTTGCCACAGCGAAGCGTATCGGCTTCGTCCGCGCCGCGCGTCTGAGGCCACGCTGTTTTACCTTCACTTCGCCGCCGGCGGTGCACTTGGCTCCTTCGTCATCGGCATCGTCTTTCCGTTGTTGTTTCGATTCAACATCGATCTGGTGATTACTTGCTGCTTTACCGCCTTTCTGGCCTTTCTGGTCACATTTGAGGACGGCTGGAATTCACGGCTGCTCTGGGGTGTTGCCACCGCCCTCATGGCGGTGCAGATCTTCTGGATCAATATCGTCAACCAGCGCAACACGACGGTGGCAGTGAGAAATTTCTACGGCGCGCTGCGGGTGAAGCAGACCTTCGGTTTTCCCGGAGCCACTCTGCGCACGCTGACGAACGGCAATGTAGAGCACGGTACGCAGATCTTCGGCAGCGATGAGCAGCGCAGAACGCCCACGAGCTACTACGCCGAGGATTCCGGTGTTGGCCTGGCGATTCGCTTTTGCTGCGGACACGCATACCGCGCAACATCGGCGTAATCGGACTCGGTGCTGGAACTATCGCCGCTTATGGACGTCAGGGCGATCGCGTTCAGTTCTATGAGATCAACCCGGCGGTCGAGCCGATAGCGCGCAACGTCTTCACCTACATTCGGGACTCCGCGCGCTCAGGTCTCGGTCATTCCGGGAGATGCGCGAACGTCTCTCGCCGCGGAGCCGCCGCAGCAATTCAACGTCCTGGTGGTGGATGCCTTCTCCGGCGATGCGATACCGCTGCACCTGCTGACCACGCAGGCCCTCGCACTTTATCGGAGGCATCTGGCTCCGGGCGGGGTCATTGCCTTCCACATCTCCAACCGGCACGTCGATCTGGAGCCGCCGATTGCGCTGCTGGCCAAACCAGGCGGGCATGCAGTCGATGGTCGTGAGACCGCTATGCCAACGATGCGCGGGACGAGTTCACCGCGACCTGGATGCTGTTGAGCGACAATTCCGATTTCTTTGCCCAGCCCGAAGTAGCGCCACTCGTCGCCGGCAACCCCAGGAGATCCCCGGTCTGCGGCCCGTGGACCGATGATTTCTCCAGCCTTCTGCCGGTCCTTCGCTGGTAGGTGGCCCGTGTCACATGACGTTCACACTTCCCGTGTGATAGCATCCGTTTTCTTAAAGCTAGACGCCCGGCGGCCCTCTCCTGCACCTGACCGCCTTGCGCCTGCCGGGGACTCTCCGCATGGACGAGGAAGACGGCAGACTGGGCCCTCGAGCCCGCCAACCCGGACGCGTTGACGTCCTCACGGACGCCTCCATGATGTCCCTGTGCTCCTCTCATCTCTTGTGCACCCGTGCGCGGTCTTCGCACCGGTTCCAGGACTCTCGCGCCAAATCACACGCACTCATATCCGCATGAAGGAGAATTGTCATGAAAACGTACCAGGGAAGTGAGATCCGCAACGTAGCTGTAGTGGGGCATGCTCAGAGCGGCAAGACGTCATTGATCGCCGCGCTGCTGCATGCCGCAAAGATGACTCCAACGCAGGGCAGAGTAAGCGACGGCTCGGCCGTGACCGCCTATGACGAGGAAGAGATCGCGCGCGGCACGACCATGTCCAATGCTGTGGCCTTCGCCGAGTGGCAGGGCGTCAAGATCAATTTCGTCGACACGCCGGGATTCCACATGTTCTCGCACGAGGCGCGCGCTGCGCTGCTGCCCGTGGAGGCGGCATGCGTGGTGGTGAATGCCCAGCATGGCATTGAGCCGGTGACGGAGCGGGTGTGGAAGTACGCGGAAGAGGCGAACGTGCCGCGGTTTGTGGTGATCAACCAGATGGATCACCCCAAGGCCGGCGGCGGTGGCGGGTTGAGCGCGCTGATTGACGATCTGCATGAGCGCTGGGGACGCAATTGCGTGCCGGTGCAGATGCCGATTTCGGATGCGCAGGGGTTTCACGGCGTGGTTGACCTGGTGACGATGGAGGCGTTCCACTACACGCCGAATGGCGATGGACGCGGCAAGATTACCGGTGAGATTCCAGCGAGCATCGCGCAGCAGGCCAAGGAGGCGCACGAGGCGCTGGTCGAGCTGGTCGCCGAAGGCAAGGACGAGCTGATGGAGGAGTACTTCGCCGAGGGGACGATTCCCGAGCAGCACCTGATCACCGCGCTGCATGAGGCGATTCGCGAAGACCGCATCTTCCCGGTTCTGTTTGCGAGCGGCGGCACGAATGTGGCCACCGACCATCTGCTCGACTTCATCAAGGTGTATGCGCCGTCGCCGACAGAGCGCGCGCCCATTCCCGTGAAAACGGCGGCGATGCAGGCTGTGGCAGCGAATGGCAATGGCGGCGATGCAGGCGCGGGCAGTGGCGTCTCGTTCCGCAAGGTCGAGGATAGCGAGCCCACGGCGCTGGTCGTGTTCAAGACCATGAGCGATCCCTTTGCGGGGCGGATCACCTTCTTCAAGGTGGTCAGCGGCGTGGTGAAGAACGATGCGACGCTGGAGAACTACACGCGGCGCGGCCAGGAACGCTTCGCGCACTTGAGCATCATGCAGGGACGCAAGGCTGTTGAGGTTGCTGAACTGCATGCCGGAGATATCGGAGCAGTCGCCAAGCTGCGCGAGACGCTGACAGGCGACACGCTGGGAGCGAAGGGCGGAGATATTCAAATTGAGCTGGCTCCGTCTGCCTGAGGCGGCGATGACGTATGCCATCGAGCCGAAGAGCCGCGCGGATGAAGACAAGCTCGCGCCGGCGATTCACAAGCTGATGGAAGAGGATCTGCTGATTCGCTTCTTCCGCGATCCGCAGACCAACGAATTCCTGATTGCCGGCGCGGGGCAGCCGCACATCGAATCGATCGTGTCGCGCTTGAAGAAGCGCTATCACGCCGAGGTGACGTTGAAGGCGCCCAAGGTTCCCTATCGCGAAACCATTCGCGGCAAAGCCGACGCGCAGGGACGCCACAAGAAGCAGACCGGCGGCCATGGTCAATTCGGCGACTGCAAGGTCAGGATGGAGCCTCTGCCCCGCGGCGGCGGTTTTGTGTTCGCCAGCGAAGTTTTCGGCGGCGCGATTCCGCGCAACTTCATCCCGGCCATCGAGAAGGGCATCGTCGAATCGGCCGCCCGAGGCTATCTCGCCGGCTATCCCGTGGTCGATTTCAAGGTCATCGTCTACGACGGCAGCTATCACGACGTCGACTCGAACGAACTTTCCTTCAAGAAGGCCGGTCGCCTGGCCTTCCGCAAAGCGATGGAACAAGCCAAGCCCTGCTTACTCGAGCCCGTCATGAAGGTTGCCGTCGAAGCTCCCGACGAATTTGCCGGCACGCTGATGGGCGACCTCAATGGACGTCGCGGCCGCGTGCAGGGCATGGAGTCGAAGGGACGCACGACGGTGATCAACGCCGAGGTGCCGATGGCCGAGATGCTCACCTACGGCACGCTGCTGACTTCCATGACCCAGGGCAAGGGCAGCTACCGGATGGAGATGCACCACTACGACATCGTTCCGCAACTGGTCGCCGACAAGATTCTGGCGAATGCGAAGCGGCCGGTGGATGAGGAAGAGGAGTAGGTCAGTTGTCAGTGGTCGGTGGTCAGAGGTTGGAGATCCGCGGCTGTCTTGGGAGGGATTCGAAGATGGTCGCGGATTTTCTGTTTGACGAGATAGCGCCTCCCGCGAGTGACCGGTGCGTTTCGTCCAGCCCTACCGGACGTGGCGGTTGCCGTTGGTGATCATGCCCCAAAAGCAGATTCTTCGCTCACCACCCCCAAACTGAACTGCGTTTGGGGCCCCGTTCACTCAGAATGACATCCCTGTTTTATTTACGCAGAAAGACAGCGCATCTATTCACTCCGATTCGCGCCCTGATACTAGGGGGCTGGTTCACGAGAGGGACGTGGGCTGGTTCACGAGTGGGCTATCGTTCGTTGCTTTCCCACCCATGCCTTGTGGCACGGATGGGGCACCCACTTTCGTGCCTGGCGCTTGTCCACTGAGACTCACCACTTTAGCGGAACATGTGGGGCACGAAGCTGCTGGTGTTGTTGGTGATCAGGCCTTTGATTCGCGAATGCCCATGCCGGCGGATTCGCCATCGACGAGCCATGAGCCGAAGACGGCGGTCTTGCCGGCTGCTTCGGCCATGGGAGCGAGGGCCTGGTAGACGCAGTTGTCCGCGTTGCCGGAGGAGGGAGCCCCTTCGACGACGCTGCCGTCGCGGATGACGGCGATGCCCTGCCCTTCGCGCCCGAAGAAGGGTTTGCGCACATAGCTCTTGAGTTCGCGCGGGCCGTCGAGGTACGCGGGGAGCAGAAATTCGTGGCCGGGGTTGAGTTCCCAGAGGATGGCGAGCAGGGCCTTGTTGGACCACATCATCTTCCAGATGGGTTCGATCCAGAGCGTCGATCCCCAGGTGCGGCGATCTTTGCGCGGGCCATATTCGCGCAGCGGCGACGTGGGAGGAAGCGTGGACAATGCCTGCGGGGCGAAGGGTTCGGCGAGGAGCCACTCCCACGGATAGAGCTTGAAGAGCGTGCCGATGACGTGGTTGTCGAGATCGACGAAGGCGGCGTGCTTGGCGTCCCAGCCGATCTGCTGCATGCCGAGGTGGCGCGTCTTGATGCCGGCCTGCTGCGCGGTGTCTTCGAGATATGCCGTGGTCATGCGATCTTCTTCGCTGCCGCCGTCGGCGAAGTAGATGGGACTGGTGGTGTAGTCCTTGAGGTCTTTCCACTTGGCGACGAGCTTTTCGTGCGCGGAGTTGAACTGGTCGGCGTCAGGGAAGCAATCCTGCAGCCAGTACCATTGCGCGACGGCGGCTTCGACAAGGCCAGTGGGCGTGTCGGCGTTGTACTCGAGGAGCTTGATGGTGTCGCCGTCATAGGCGAGATCGAGGCGGCCGTAGAGTGCGGGCGGCTCGGCGTTCCAGGCGGCGCGAATGGCCGCATGCGCCGCGGCGGGGATGCCCATCTGCGCGAGGCGATCCTGATTGAGGATGACGTCGCCGGCGGCGAGGGCGAGGCGCTGGATTTCGTTGGTTGCGGCTTCAAGGCGATCGATTTCCCGCGCGGAGAATTCCCAGTAGGCGGACTCGTCCCAGTATGGAGTGCCGTCGGCTAGGGTGTGATAGGTGAGGCCGATTTTTTCGACGCGATTTTGCCAGTCGGCGCGCGGGGTAAGGGTGCGACGGCGCATTATTCGCCTCCTGCGGAGTCGCCGCCACCAAAGCCGCCAATGCCGCCGAAGCCGCCACGCGGTGTGGTGCTGCCGCCGATCACGGAATCGCCGATATTCCCACCGCTCGATCCGCCATAGACGTAGTGGTAAATGCCGTGTCCGCCGGTAGCGTCGCAGTAGGAGTCGGCTCCTTGTGGCCTTGCTTATCGATGCAATCGCGGTGTTCGGTGCGACAGGCGGTCATGGAGAGAGCGACAGCGGCAAGAAGGGTGAGTTTGACTTCGCGAGACTTGCGCATGGGTTTGATGTTGGCCGAAGCAAGGATAGTGAATTCGAGACGTGCGAGAAACAACTGCACGGAAGAGGCATGGCGGGAAAGCGCTCTCGGATCGACATGAAATCCATGCAAACTGCTCTGTCCGATTTCGCTGGAAAATCAAGCTGAAATCGGGTTATAGTCTGAAGACCCGCCGGTCCCACCGGCTATGGAGGAAACAATGTTCAGCCTGTCGCTCGTACGAACTTCGCGCTGAACATTGCCTCGGGTTTTTCCCTGCTCTGCCGCCATCGGCTCCCCGAGGTCGAATTCAGACCCTGGGGTGATTCTGCAAATCACAATTTGATCGCAGCGTAACCCCTTCGCTATTGGCGTGCGTGCACGTTATGCGCACCGCGTCCAACGTGGAGATTTGCAATGTCTGTTCTTGAATGGTTGATGCCGCCGCCTGCTGAAGGGCGATCGCGGCTTTTGGTCTTCGGTGCGCGAGGCGCTGAAAGGCTCGCACCAGGACTACACAACGGGAAATTTGAATCGCGCCATTCTGCTGCTGGCCATTCCGATGGTGCTGGAGATGGTGCTGGAGTCGCTGTTTGCCGTCACCGACGTGTTCTGGGTCGGGCGGCTGGGCGCGAACGCTGTGGCAACGGTGGGCATCACGGAGTCGATGCTGGCGCTGGTGTTTGCCATCGGGCTGGGCGTGTCGATGTCGACGACGGCAATGGTGGCGCGGCGCATCGGCGAAAAAGATCCGGAAGATGCGGCGATCGCCGGCGTGCAGGCAATCGTGGTTGGGCTGGTGATTTCGCTGGCGCTCGGAATTCCGGCGGGGATTTATGCGCCGGAGTTGCTGCGCGCGATGGGCGCTTCGCCGGAGATTGTGGCGAGCGGGTCGGGCTATGCGCGGATTGCGCTGGGCGGATGCGGCGCGATCATCATGCTCTTCCTGAACAACGCGATCTTTCGCGGGGCGGGCGATGCGGCGATTGCGATGCGGCTCTTGTGGGTGTCGAACATCATCAACCTCGTGCTCGATCCGTGCCTGATTTTCGGCCTCGGACCGTTTCCGCGGATGGGCGTGACAGGCGCGGCACTGGCGACGTTTACGGGCCGCTCGATCGGCGTGCTGTACCAGTTCTACCGGCTGCTGAAAGGGACGGAGCGGATTCACATCCTGGTGCGGCATCTGCGCTTGAATGTGCGCGTGATGATGCGGCTGCTGCGTGTGTCCGTTGACGGGGATCTTGCAGTTTGCGATTGCGAATGCGAGCTGGATAGTGCTGGTGCGGATCATCTCGATCTTTGGCGCGGCTGCAGTTGCGGGATACACGATCGCGATTCGGATCGTGGTGTTCTTCATTCTGCCGTCGTGGGGATTGAGCAATGCGGCGGCGACGCTGGTGGGGCAGAACCTGGGCGCGAAAAGGCCCGATCGCGCGGCGCAGGCAGTGTGGCAGACAGGTTTTTACAACATGCTGTTTCTGGGCGTGATTGGGATTTTCTTCTTCAGTTTTGCTACGCCGGTGGTGAAGCTGTTTGTGAGTCGATCCGGCGGTGGTGCCGATTGCGGCGATTGCGCTGCGTACTTTCAGCTGCGGCAACATCGGCTACGCCTATGGAATGGTGATGCTGCAGGCCTTCAACGGCGCCGGCGACACGTTGACGCCGACGATTGTGAATTTCTTCGGCTTCTGGGTGCTGGAGCTGCCGCTGGCGTGGTGGCTGGCGGTAATCATGCACTGGCGTGCGGAGGGCGCGTTTCTGTCGATCGTGATTGCGGAATGCAGCATTGCGGCGGCGGGCATGGTGCTGTTTCGGCGCGGAAGGTGGGCAAGGCAGCAGATTTAAGCGTGAATTCCGGGGCGAAAGCGGCTGATTCGCCCCGGTTTGCCTATTTTTTGGGTGTGATCGGGGAATCCTTACCGGCCGCTCGGATCATCTGAGAAAATAATGGATGTGAAAGAAGCTCGACAATTTGCCCGTCTTCTGGGTGGCGGGTTTGGTGTGTACTGCGGCGATGGGGCTGGCATCGCATGGCATGCGCGCAGGTCCAGGCTCCCGACCAGAATCCCAGTTCGACAGTGAATCCTTTCTATGGCAGTGTGACGGCGCATGCGGTGAGCGGCGAGCCGCTGAAGCTGTCGCTGGACGATGCGATCCGGCGCGGGCTTGAGAACAATCTTGGGCTGAAAGAAGCCGAGAGCGGAGAGAAGCTCTTTCAGGGCGAAAAGAACCAGGCGCTGCAGGAGTTCTTACCCACAATCGACCTGAGCGGGGGGCACCGGCGTTTTTCAGCACAACCTTGCCGCGCAGGGATTTCGGGCCTAAAAGACGCTGCGACAGTTTGGTTCCCTGTTTCCGAATGGAATTCCGCCCGGGCTTTCGCTGATCACGAAAGACGATCTGACGCAGGGACAACTGTCGTTGAATCAGACGCTGTTTTCGGGCGTGGTGATTGCAGGGTGGAAGGCGGCGGGAGCGGCGGCAAAGTCGGCATACTTTCAGAAGATGTCGGCGCGCGGCGAGGTAGTGCAGCAGGTGGCAACGGCGTACCTGCGCGCGATTGCGGATGCCAGCGAGGTGGACAACGCAACGGCGCTCGATAAAGGCCGACGAGGTGGCGTACCAGCACGCACACGATGCGCACGCAGCAGGCATTATGGCGAACCTCGATGAGTTGCGCGCACGGGTGCGAGTTGCAGACACAGCAGCAAACATTGATCAGGGCGCAGAACGCCGAGGAGAAGGACCTGATCCTGTTGAAGCGTGAGATCGGGATCGATCCGGGACAAATGATTGTGCTGACCGATCCGGCGCCTTATAGCGACCTGGCCGAGCAGACGCCGGCGGAAGTGCGCGCGATTGCATACAAGAATCGGCAGGACTATCAGAATCTGCAAAACCAGGTGATTGAGGTGCGCGCGCTGCACTGCTGCTTACAAGGCGCAGCGGCTGCCAAGCCTGAGTTTCAGCGGCATACTACGGCGTGGACAAGGTGAATGGAAGCCCGAGTCACGGCGTGTTTATCGCGATGGGAACGTTGAATGTGCCGATCTTTCGCGAGGCGAGTATTCGCGGAGAAGTCCGATGCATCTGCAGCACAACTGGCGGCGGTGAATGCACAGCTTGAGGATCTGCGCAGCAAAGATCGACCAGCAGGTGCGTTCGGCGTTGCTGGATGTGGACGCGGCAAAGAAGCTGGTGGATGTTGCGAAATCGAATGTCGAGCTGGCCACGCAGACGGTGAGCGATGAGACGGACCGCGTGAATGCGGGCGTGGACGACAATCTGCCGCTGGTGACAGCGCAGTCTTCGCTGGCTTCGGCGCAGACCAATTATGTGCAGAGCCTTGTACCAGTACAACCTGTCGAAGCTGGCGCTGGCGCGGTCGGCGGGCGTGATCGAGCTGCAGTATCGAGCGTATCTGGGAAAGTGATCAATGGTCTGTGGCTGGTAGTGTCAAGGCAGAGCGTCGCTCGCACCCCAAACTGAAATGCGATGTCGCCGACCTCTTAATGCTTTCCGTCTGAGCTTGATCCGAAAGGCGTCAGTTATGCCGCCTCAATGAGTGAGAAGTTCAATCTCAGGACTCTTGCTTGGCGACTTTGCCGATCAGGGTCAGGTCTATGTCTACTTCCTTGGCGACCTTGAGCATGAAGATGCTGGGTCTTTCAATCCCCATTGCACATAAGGCACGACGAAGTGCGTCTTGGCATGTGAGCGCTCCGCCGTCGATACGGATCTGCATCGGCACGCTGAGGTCATGGGGCGTGCCGTGAAGTGTGAAGGTGCCGGAAACCTGGATGGTGGAATCGCCGGTGGGCGCAATGGTGCCGTCGTATTTCTGCGGGACGAAGGTGATTTCAGAGTAGTGCTCGACGTCCAGCACATCCTTGTTCATCTTCTTGTCGCGGCTGGCTTCGCCGCTGTTGCCGCTGCCTGCCGCAACAACGACCGAACCGGAGATGGTGTGCGCGGTGCGGTCGAAGTCGATGGACGCCGCTCTGCACATGGAAAGTGCCGGTGACATGATGGCCGTTGCCGCCGAGCGCCCATGCGACCTGGCTGGCGTTGGGATCGACGGTGAAAGTTCTGATGCTGTGCGAAGGCGCTGGCGGCAAAAAGCAGCGAGTTGCGATGAAACGGAGCAGACTAAGCGGAGCGGACAGGGGTCTTTCAATATTCTATCTCCTGAAGTGGAATGCGGCTATTGTTTTTGTGCATGGCTGCGACTGTGTTCTGCGCGAGCCACAGGCTGAGTGAAGCAACGTCCTTGTCGGACAGGTACTCGTGACCTGCCATATCTGAGTTGGGAATTCCGAACTTGATGATTTGCGCAAGATGATCGATGCGTGCGCGGGGTGCGGTTTTGAAGCGGATATGGATCGCGTTGCGCCCGCGGTGAGAATGGCCGGGGACTCGATGAACTCCGCTTGCCACTTGAGGCGCGTCGGCCGTCCGCGTTGTGGCAGGTGGCGCAGTAGCGATTGTAGAGTTGCGGGCCCGTCTGCGAGGTTGGCGGCGGCAAGGGCGTCGGCGGGAAGCTGCCATTGCTGTTCATCGGCGCTGTGCTGTTGCGTTTGCTGGGTCCGTGAAGACTTGCCAGATATGCAACCAGATCGTTGCCTCTTCCGTCGCGAAACAGAAATGCGAAAGACGGCATGATGGAGGCTCCGCTGACTTCGCGGCGGATCGAAACAGGTGCATCTTGAGCCAGAGTGCGGAGCGGCGGGCGCCGACTTGCGTGAGATCCGGCCCCTGGCGGCGATTGCCGATGAGCGGCGGGCGCTGTTCGTGGATCTTCGTCGAGACCTTCAACGGGACCCCACATGAGGACGTCTGCGGTGTCCGGGGCGGACATATTGCGAGTGGCAGTGGATGCAGCCCTCGGAGATGTAGACGAGGCGGCCGCGTTCGATGGCTGTGGATGAAGCGGCAACAGGGCTGCGGGCTGGATGCGGTAGACGACCAGAGCGATGACGAGTACGACGGTGGTGAGGGCGAGTTCGCGAGGGCGGCCGCGGAAGATCTTGAAGATCACTGGCGCAAGTACGACTGCGGTGGCGACTGCGACGAAGGCCGGCGGGACGTGACCGAGATTCTGGCCCATGCCGATGCCGAGTGCTGAGCCGATCCAGCCGGCAATCGCGTAGATCCAGCCTGCGCGGCGACCTCGTTGCGCGCTGGAAACGGCTGGTGAAAGAAGCGATGGATATGCGACCAGCGGCAACCGAATAGAGCGAGACGCCGATGGGATAGAAGACCGATGCGGTGATGGCGCGGGCGGGATCGAGCAGGAGCAGGCAGGCGAAGGCAAGCGCTCCGACGGCGATGCAAGCGAGAACGAAGGGCAGTTCGCGGCGGCGAAGCAGCCATGCACTGAATAAAGCGGCGCAGAGATGAATGAGCGCGTTGGCCCAGAGGTGCGCGGAGCCCTGCCACGTGCCGGCTTTCAGGGCGCTGGTGTTCTGGATGATGAAGAAGGCGGCGGAATCGAGCCAGACCAGGGCCGCGAAAGATGCTACGACGAGTGGGAATGGAATTGTGAGCGATGCGGAATCTCGTACGCGTGCTTCGGGTTCTGATGATGGTCCGACGGTGAAGTTCGCGAGGACGATACCGATCAGACAGAGCAGGCCTGCGGTCGCGGACTGGATTTCCGGCGTTGCGGTGAAGAGCAACGGGACGTTGCAGAGGAAGTATCCGATGCCCGTGCCGAGGCCGACTTTGAGAAGCGCGTTGCGGTTGCCGATCCATTGACGCAGGTGTGTGACGAGGGTGACGGTAAGGAGGCCCAGGCCTGCGCCAATGAGCATGGAGACTGCGACGGCGGAGGCGAGGTTGAGCGGGGCGAGGGTGAGGAATGCCGCAATTGCAGCGCCGCCGAATGCGCATTGAAGGCGGCGGGCGGGCGACGGGAATTGACCCAGGCGTGGAGCAACAAGGCTGAGAACGATGCCGCCGATGGCCATGGCTGCCATGACGGACTTGAGGTGCGTGCCGGTGATACCGAGCGTGTCGAGACGGTGGATGAAGGCGAATTGCGCGAATATCAGGAAATACACATAGGTGACGGCAACGAGGCCGACACCCTGGATTCCCGATGCGCGCAGCTTAGTGGGTGACATGCGACAACCAACCTCTGCGCAAACCGCTCGCCTGGATAAAGACACAGATGCCGTCAAAAACGGCAATCGTGAGCCAGCCTGCGGGGAGTGTGCCGCTAAGCACCGCGGCCAGAATAAAAATGGCAACGGAACTGCGGATGATGGCGGTGAGGAGCCAGACGGCTTCAAGCCGGGGCACGCCGCCGGTGCGGTGGATCAGCAACGCGCCGTATAGATACGAGAGACCGACGGCGAGGACGAAGGCTCCAATGAAGGAGAGAAACGGAGCGGCATCGTGCGGAACGGACAGGCCCATCATGCGAACAGTGAAGACGGGAGCGGCGATGAGCAGTGCGCCGGTCGAAGCGTCGGAGGCGCCTGCGATGAGCTGATATGCGAGGAGGACGAGGTCTTTCATACTGCCACCTCATGGGTACGTTCAGACGGAGCATGGCCGCGGATGCGTAAGAGCGCAGATGCCGCGACGAGCCACTCGGCGGAGGAGATGAGCATGAGGATGCCGGTGACGAGGCGAAGGGTGTACAAGACGTTGCGCGCGAGGCTGGGAACGATGGTGAAGGCGGGATCGCTGCCTTCGATCCATCCGGCGATAAGCATCAGGACGACGTAGGCCAGCACACTCCAGTTCCACATATGAAAGGACCAGCGGCGGGTGAGGATCCAGCCATCGTCGCCGAGCAGCTGTACCAGAACCACTGCAAGCAGCGCTGTGAGAAAGCCGGCAACGGCTACGAGTGAATGGCCGACGAGGCCGTCGGTGAATTTGAAATGATCGAGCACGCCAGGAAGGAACATGATCCATCCGGAGACGACGAGGAATCCCCACCACCAGAGGAGAGCCGTGCGCCACGAGCGTGTATTGTCGTGCCACTGAAAGGTTGCATAATATGCGGGCGCGAGGGGGAGCCAGACGAGCAGGCTGCCCAAGCTTAGATATTGCGACGGCAGATGATGGCTGATGTCGCCGCGGTTCATCGATAGACACAATAGCGCTTCGGCGGCGAAGACGATGGCGGAGACTGCGAGAGGCCAGGGGCGGCGGGGCTTGCGGCGGGCTACCCCGAAGGGAACGATGAGCAGGATTGCGACGACGCCTAAGGATGATTCGAGCTGGCTTTCGCCGGTGGGTCCGCCGGTCGAGGGATTGATGGCGGGGTAGAGGCCGGGACTGGAAGCGACGTAGATTGCGGAAGGGACGGCGAGGAGGATGGCCAGGCCGATGATTTTCGTGGCATGCGCTGACCATGGTTTATTGCGCGCGGAATTCCAGGCAAGAACCGTGGAGCAGGCGAGCAGGAGCCAGAGGGCGAGCATGGCTGCGGGGAATGCGAAGCGCGCATAGCCGGACCAGTCGAGGAAGAGCTTGCCGCTGGAGTGGCCGGCGAGCCAGGTCAGCGATCCGATGAAGAGCGCGGTGGACCACGTCCAGAGCACGGGGCGGCACCATGCTGCCAGCGGGACCGCGATCGGCGCCATAGATGCGGAAGAGCCAGCCGAGCATGGGCAGGCTGCACCATCCGTAGAGAAGGATGTTGACGTGCACCATCATCCAGCGGCCGTATGTCCATTCACCGAGAATTGCATTGAGGGAGGGCACAAGCAGAAGCAAGGCGAGCATGACGCCGATGGCGTTGCCGATGACGAGCCACAGAAATGCGTGCCATGCGGCGGTGGCGATGGGATGCGGCGGAGATGATTTCGAGGTGCGAGGCGATGAATGGACTCGTGAGGTCGGATTCAGCGCGGGATCATGGTCCGCATGCAGGGTGTCATAAGAAGGCGGATCGAGAACGCTAGACGGTGCGAGGTTCATAGATCCTCCCGTCGTGCATTTCGACATAGCGGTCGCAGCGGTAGGCGAGGCCGCGATCGTGGGTGGCCATCAGCAGCGTGACGCCTTCGTTGGCAGCAACATCGAGCAGAAGCTGAAAGACGGTGCCGCTGGTGTGCTCGTCGAGAGAGCCGGTGGGCTCGTCGGCGAGCAGAATTTTGGGATGATTCATCAAGGCGCGGCAGATCGCGGTGCGCTGGCGTTCGCCGCCGGAAAGCTTCTGAATTTTTTGATGGAGGCGGTGGGTGAGGCCGGTGCGCTCGGCGAGTTGATGCAGGCGCTGATTGGCGAGGGTGCGGTTGGTTCCGGCGGCCACCGTCGGGATGAGACAGTTTTCTGCGAGGGTGAGGTCGGGGATGAGGTTGTGAAGCTGGAAAACGAAGCCGACTTCGTGGCGCAGCAGCTTTAGCAGATCGCGATGGCGATTGACTTCAATGCCATTGACGACGATGTGGCCGCTGTCGGGAGCGTCGAGTCCGCCGAAGAGGTGGAGCAGGGTGCTTTTGCCGCAGCCGGATGGGCCGCAGAGAGCGATGGTCTCGCCCTGGCGGCTTCGAAGTCCACACCGCGAAGGACGGTGATGGCGCCATCGTCGATAACTCTTCCACACGTTTTCGGCGCGGAGAACGACACGATCGGCCGCTGCGATCGGAATCTGTGGCCAGGGTGCTCATTCGAATCGAAGCGCCTCCACCGCACGGATGCGCATGGCATAGGCGGCCGGGTAGAGCGCGCCGGCGATGCCGGTAAGCAGTGCGAGCACAATCACGATGAGCATGAGCAGCGGTTTGATCGATGCGTCGACGTAGCCATCGAGCGCGGGAACGTGCTTGAGCGTGAAGAGCGCGACGATGCCGATGACGAGTCCGGCAAACGCGCCGAAGGCGGCAACGCAGGAGGATTCGCCGAAGATCATGGCGGCGATCTGCGTGTTGCTGAAGCCGTTGACGCGGAGGATGGCGATCTCGCGGATACGCGTGAAGACCGACATGATCATGGTGTTGGCGATGCCGAGTCCGCCAAGAATGAGCCCGCAACCGCCGACCGCCCAGGCGGTGGCCTTGAGGATCTTGAACTGCGAGTAGGAGTGCTGAAATTCAGTGTCTTCGAGCGCGATGAGGTTGGGGTAGTTTTGCTTGATTTGCGCTTTGAAGGCAGCGGCATCGTCCTTGCTGCGAAGCTTGACGGTGACGACGGAGGAGCCGTCTTTGTGGAAGAAGCTTTGCGCGGCGGCGAGAGGCATGAAGACGCCGCCATCTTCGAAGCCGTTGGCGGTCTTGAGAACGCCGATGACATGGAAGGTACCGTGGCCAATGGGGACGCGGCTGCCGACGGTGGCGTTGAGGAAATCGGCCGCGCGGGAGCCGAGGACGACATCGTCATTGTTCTTGCCAAAGTCGACGCGATCGCCGGCGAGCCACGTGGCTTTGCGAATGCGGGCGTCGCCGGGCGTGACGCCGAAGCAGGTAATGATGGGGTGGTCGGCGCTGGAGACGATGCCGAAGAGAACCGGATCGGCGTGAGCAACGGTGGACCAGGTGGAGATTTCACCGGCGAGGGATGCGGGAACGTTGCTGAAAAAGAGATCGGAGACGTTGCGCTCGAAGACGATGACTTCGCTGTCGCTCGAAAGGATGCTCGAGAACATGCCGATGGCGCCCTGAAGAATGGTGACGACGGTGAGCATGGCGGCACACGCTGAAGGCAATTCCGGCGATGCTGATGAACGAGCGGATGCGATGGCGGCGGAGATTGGTGAGGATCAGCTTGAGAAAGATCATGACCGTTCTCTCGTGACTGCCTCCTCGGCCATCTCGCAGGCGCTGTCGGTTACCTGGCGCAGCTCGCCTTCGAGGTCGCTGCGGAGTTTCGACAGAAACGACAGGGCCGGGCGGTGAATGAGCAGCCGGTGGAGCGTGAGGTCGCCGATGCGCATAAGACGTTCGAGGCGCTCGACGGCGCCGCAGATGCCAATGGCACTGGCGATATTTGGGCGATCGAGGAGTTCGTCGCGGGCGGCGGTTTTGCCCGTTTCATTGGCGCTTTGGAGAACGTCCTTGAGGTCGTCGATGGTCTGGTAGCCAAGTCCCCAGCAGACGGCGATGCGCTCGAGCAATTGGATCTCGCGGGCCGGAGCACCGCCAAGCATGGCGGGAACAACGAGAGTAAGGCGAATGAGCGAAACAGTTTTGCCGCGAGCGATCCGTTCCGTGGTTTCGCGGGTGTGGGGCAGCGTGGAGTAGTGAAGGTCGAGGCTCTGGCCGTTCAGCAGGCCTTCAACGCCGAGCCGCTTCTCGATGTAGCTGATCACGTGATGACGTCCGTCGTGCGGACCTGCTGCGGGGCAGGCGGCAACGGCGCGCCAGATGAGGGCATAGGCGCGGTTGATGAGAGCAAGTGCGGTGAGGATGGCGGAAGCTTCGCCGAATTCGACGTGGACGCAAGGTGCACCACGGCGCTCGACGGCGTTATCCATGCAGGGCATGTCGTCGAAGATCAGCGAGGCGGTGTGGAAGTACTCGAGCGCGATGGCGATGTTGTGTGCAGAGTCGGTATCGAGATTGTAGGCGGCAGCCTACGCGGTGCACCATTTTCGGGCGGACCATGCTGCCAGGGTTGGAGAGCACATGGCGCAGGGCCTCTTCAAAGGCGGGATCGAGAAGCGACGGCAGCGGCAAGGAGTTGCGAAACGACTCTTGCAATAAGGCCGAGTTGTGTTCGTCAAATTGAGGCTCTCGAGGCACGCTGCTCCTTGTCTTCCTGTGGTGTTGGATTGCGATTGCAGCGCGCGAGGACACCTGCTGGGCCAAATGAGCACGAGCCGCCATGTACTTGGTTGAGACGCGATTTGGCTGGTTTTGGCGCAAGCGAGCAAGAGCCGAAAGTCAATGAAGTTTTGTTCATTTGATAGGCTGTGCGTCTTATGGGCTTTTGTTATCAAGCATATTGGACGCACATGACGTGCAGACGGCCCCTGCATGACGAATCGTTCATAGAGTGCGCTCAATGAAGCAAATATGTCATGACTTCGCTCAAACTTTCGACGCGATGAAGCTCACAGTGCGTCTAAGTTCAATGAACTAAGATTTGCTCCATGCGGCTTCTGTTAGTTGAAGACGAGCACGATATTCAGGCATTTCTGCGGCGCTCGCTGCAGGAGGCGGGGTACCAGGTGGATGCGGCCTCGGACGGTAAGTCCGCAGAGCGCCTGGTTGCTGAGAATGCCTACGACATCCTGGTGGTCGACCTGGGTCTGCCGGACTGCGATGGAATCAGCCTGATTCTGCGGCTGCGGCAGATCGGGGTGAAGGCGCCGGTGCTGATCTTGTCGGCGCGGCGATCGGTGGACGACCGGGTACGCGGGCTGGAGCAGGGCGGCGACGACTACCTGACCAAGCCATTTGCGCTGGCGGAGTTGTTGGCCCGGCTGCGGAATTTGCTGAAGCGCAACGGCCCGGCGGGAAACGAATCGACGAAATTGCGGGTCCTGGATCTTGAACTGGATTTGCTGCGGCGGGAGGCGACACGCTCAGGCGAAGTGCTGCAATTGACGCCGCAGGAGTTTGTGCTGCTGGAGTATCTGTGCAGGAACGCGGGGCGCGTGGTGACGCGATCGATGATCCTGGACAAGGTGTGGGGGATGCGCATCCAACCGGACACGAACGTGGTGGATGTGCACATCTATCGGCTGCGCGGGAAGGTCGATGGCAAGGGGCAGCAGCCGATGATTCGCACGCTGCGGGGAGTGGGGTATGTCCTCAAAGACCGGTAAGCCGGTGATGCACAGCGCGGCCTGGCGCATTTCGCTGTGGGCCACGCTGGCCTATGCCGTCGGCACGATGCTGGTGTTTGTGTTTCTGCACCAATTTGTCGCGGCGGATATTCAGCGCCGCAGCGATGCATGGCTCTCGGGTGAAGTGGAAGTGCTGGGCGATGTCGCGGAGCACACGCCGAAGGATGCGCTCTACGGGCGCGTGATGGGCGAGGTTGCGGAGCTTGCCAGCAAGGAAGTGCCGAACCGGGTGCGGGGAGAAAGCGCAGAGAACGACTCGGTGTTCTTTGTCCAGATCGGCACCAATGGAGCAATGCAGCTGTGGGCTGGACCGGGGAGCAGCGATGCTTTTGTCGCGGCGATTCAGCGAGCGACGATTCAGCCCGACCGGCCGACGGACGTGGACGTGGCGGGGACGGCAATTCCCTTTCGTGTGGCCACACTGCGCATCGATGACGGAAGCCGCGTGTACCTGGGGCTGTCAGAGCGCGATGAACTGCGCGTGCTGAACAAGCTGCGGCTGCAGGTTTATCTCATGGTGGCTGCTGCTGGTGGCGCTGGGCTTTGCGATTGTCTTCTTTACGACGCGCAGAATGCTGAGCCATGTGCGGGAGATTACGGAAGCGGCTTCGCGCATCGGACACTCGGAACTGAACGCTCGCGTGCCCACAAGCGAGGGCAACGACGAGGTGGGACAGCTGGCGCGCACGCTGAACCGGATGCTCGACCGGATTGAGAACTCGATGCACCAGCTGCATACGATTACGGATTCGCTGGCGCATGATTTGCGTAGTCCGCTGACGGCGATCCGCGGGCAAGCTGGAGATGTCGCTCTCGGCGGCTACGGATGCAGAGCAGGCAGAGCCGATTGTTTCCGCAATTGACGAGCTGGATCGGCTGACGGAATTTCTGAATGCGTCGCTGGATGTGGCGGAGGCGCGCGCGGATGCGCTGCGGCTGTCGCGTACCGAAATCAACCTGGATGAGCTGTTGCGGATCATGATCGATCTGTATGAACCGTCGATGGCGGAAAAGGGATTGCAGATCAGGATGCGCAGCGCGGGACCGGTGACGATCGACGCCGATGCGGCGCTGGTGCATCGCATGATTGCGAACCTGTTCGATAACGAATTGAAACATCTGCCGGCGTCGTGCACGGTGACCGTGCGGCTGGAATCGGGCGATGGCGTGGCGATGCTCTCGGTGGAGGATGACGGGCCAGGGTTTTCAAACGAAGTGAGCGAGCACCTGTTTGAGCGGCGGGTGAAAGGCAAGGATTCGAACGGGCACGGACTGGGGCTGGCGTTTGTGGATGCGGTGGTGCGGGCGCATGGCGGAACGATTACGGCGACGAATCGCGAGGGCGGCGGAGCGCGGATTTCGCTGGCGTTGCCGATGGCGGCGGTGCATGCGGTGTAGAGGCCGGATGTCCTTCGAGACTGCGCAGCTAATGGAGAACGGAACGCAGCGTATTGCATCCTGGCTCGGAATTCCGGCTCCAACAAAGGCGAAATACATTTGCGCAGACCAACCCACCAATCTCATTTTTCGCTTGTGACAAGACGGAGGATCATCACTCCGAGTGGTGGTGACCTACTCGGAACGACGCAGATTCATTCCTAAATCTGATGTGCGACAGCGAAACCTACAACTTTGATCGTGGCGGGTGGCCCAATTGTTTTGTCAATTAGGTCCTGCTCAACATCGCTCGCAACCAAGTTGTAGTTGCCGTCGATCGTTGTGTGACGCTGGGACAAGCGGATCCACAGGCCCTTGAGAGGATGATCGAAATCGTCAGCCAGCCGCCCGATACCCGCACTGAATACGGAGCTATCGTCCGCGATCGAGATTTCCAATTCAAATGGTCTTGGCACCTCGATAGATTGGCCCTGCAAATCAGTCCAACCCCACCCGTAAACCGGTTCGACGAAGAGCTTCATTGAAGCAATATTGGTCTCCTTTGAGGAGTCGCGGTCGTGTGGTGGCAGCGCCACCCAAGCGGATGAAATCAGGGGAGAATCGTGCTTTCCTATTCTAACTTCGCTTGGATAGGGCGCCCATGGGTATCTGGGCGGGAAGGTTTGTGCTTTCCCACCCAAGCTTCGCTTGGATGGGGCACCCGGCATGCGGTCTAGAGGCGCCAGATGCTGAGAGAGGCGAGTCGTTCGGGAACAGGCGGGTGCAAACGTAAGAAATTCTGGTAACCGTGTGCGGCGGGCCGAAGGGAATCAATCGGGCCGCCTGCTCAACGGGATTGGGGCAACAGTTACTTCACGGTTATGTCCCGGGTTGCGGTCACCTTCAGGCCGGCCGAATTACGGGCGTCGAAGGTCAGGTGATATGTTCCGGGCGCGAGCGCGAGCGGCTGATTCATCGTTCCGCTGTAGCTCACGGATATCAGCTTCGTACTGCCCGACCACAATTCAAACCGGTACACTCCGCCATCCATATTTGCCGCTGCGTTAATCTGCACCGGCGAAGACACATCGGCATTTTCTGTCGGTGAACAAACGTTGATGGCATTCACGGTGCTCTCTCCGCAGGAGGGCGCGGTGGTGCTCACCACAGCAAGATTCACAGGGCTTGGGATCGAAATAGGTGCTGACCGCACCGCGAACTGAGAAGTGACCGTGAAGACCCAAAGCTTGTTCTCGATTGTGGACACGGCGTAGAGATGCCCGCTGTTATCCCATGCGATCTGGTCTATCGGGTCCGTAACAGTGTTGGCGAGAAGGGTCAGAGGGGCGGCTCCATTGACCATGTAGAACTGCAGCCCACTGCCCGGGTTCCCCCCGTAGTCACCCGCAATGGCGAAGAAAACTCCGTCTGGGGAGAAAGCGGACGCGGTCACGTTCAGCTTCGCCGTCGGCATGTTGTCGGAAGTATTCGTGCTGGTGAGCGCCCCGTTCGAGCCTACGCTGAAGCTGCCAAGCTGCGGAAAACCGCTGTCATTCAGATATTCCTGCAGTACGACGAGGTTTTCGGTGGGAGAAGCGTCTGGTCGATACGCCGTATAGCTCCCGCTGCCGCTGAACGTGGGGTTCACGAGGCCGTTGTACTGCAGTGTCCCCGAGCTTTCCCGCCGGAATCCGATCACCTGATTGTTGAAGCTGAAAAAGTTGTCAGCATATGCGAACGTCTCGTTCCCCAGAATCGAGGGTAATGTCGTATAGCCTCCCGACTCCACACTCACCTGCGAGTCTCCGTTGAAGGTGAAGCTGCCGTCGCTGTTCACGTTGTAGGTCTGGTAGGAAGTACACGTCTGACTGCCTCCGCCCTGCAACAGCACATACACGCTCTTTCCAGTGTGGTCGAGTTCGGCCTGGGCGCCGACCGCGTCGGTGCTGCTGCCGCAAGAGCCGCCGGCGTAGTTGAAGAAGCCGACCTGCGATAACTGGGAGCCGAGCGCTCCGTTCGAGCTCACAGCATAGCTGTGCAGAAGGGTCTTGCCGATGGTGAAGAACTTCGAACCTGTTCCGCCGATGATTTTGGTTCCCGGCTTGAAGGGCGAGCCGGAGATTGCAGTAACTTGGCCGTTGGATAAGGAACTGTATCCATAGACGGGCCCAGCGTTGCCCCCTGACTGCACGTAAACGTACGCCAATGTTGACTGGGCTGAAAGGGGCGGAACTGCCGCAAAGCTCGAAACGAAGGCGAGGGCACCGGCAAGGCCGGAAACCCTGAAGGCTGACAACATGACTGTCCTCCACAAGCAGATTTGCTGACCCGCTCTTCATTTTTCTGGGGCAGTGAGAAGGCCAACCGCGGGCTACCGGGCTAGCCAGAGTGCATCCGGAGTAGCGCGATCTACTTAGAGCGAGGATTGCGAAACCTTGGTTGCTCCGGTCGGAAACGCCGACGAGAACGGATAGTGTTGGGGCGGGCGGGGAGGGTTTGTGCTTTCCCACCCTAGCAGAGCCAGGATCGGGTAGCCCGTAATTGGGATGTATCACCGTCTGGACCAAGCGAAGAACAACTGCAGGTTCCTCCACTGCGCGTTGCTCCGGTCGGAATGACAGTCCGGTGGGATCTGTCGTGGATTGTGGTTGCGAGTTCCAACCCAGATCACTGGTGCGACGCTCGGAAGGGGCCAGCGAGAAATCCGAAGCCATGATAGTTCATAGAGCAGACCGGAGATTTAATGTAGGAATCGGAGGTCGGGTGGATGGCGAAATTAAAAATTGAATACATTGTGGAGCCCGATGGGGCGGCACTGGCGCGGCGGACGGCGCAGCATTTTGTCGAGGTGGTGGAGCAGGCGGCGGCCAAGCGAGGTGTGGCGCGGATTGCTATCAGCGGAGGTTCGACGCCCAAGGCAGCCTTTCAGTTGCTGGCGGATCCGGGGCAGCCGTGGCTGAAGCGCATGCCGTGGGAGAAGCTTGAACTCTATTGGGTGGATGAGCGGACGGTTCCGCCAGATGACCCCGACAGCAACTACCGGATGACGCGGGAGGCGATGCTGGATCATGTTCCTCTGAAGCCGGAGCAGGTGCATCGAATGGAGGGCGAACTGGAGCCGGAGGTGGCGGCGGCGCGGTATGAGTCGCTGCTGCGGAATACGTTCAAGCTCGAGGGCGCGGAAACTCCGCGATTTGACCTCATCTCGCTGGGAATGGGCGACGACGGGCACACGGCTTCGATTTTCCCGCACACCGAGGCGATCCACACACTGGGGCGGCTGGTAACGGCGAACCAGGTTCCGCAGAAGGACACGTGGCGTATCACGCTGACATGGCCGGTGATCAACCAGGGGAGCTCGGTTTTCTTCCTGATCGGCGGGAAAAACAAGGCGGAACTGGTGAAAGAGGTCTTCACCGGGCCACGCGATCCGGAGCGGCTTCCGAGCCAACTGATATGGCCTGCAGGCGGTATACTCACTCTGATCCTGGATAAGGATGCTGCTGCGCTATTGCCCGCACCGGATGGGCAGGGTCGTGGGGTTATAGAGAGGGAACGATGATTCTGGCAGGGGATGTGGGCGGCACGAAGGTCCACTTGGCTTTGTTCGACTTTACCGAGGGAAAACTGACGCACACGCGGGACAAGCAGTTTCCGGCGAAGGAGTATTCGGGACTCGAAGAGATCGTCAAGGAGTTTCTGGGAACGGACAAGGTAAGTGCGGCATGCTTTGGGGTTCCGGGGCCGGTACGGGACGGCCGCCTGCGCCTGACGAATCTGCCCTGGACTCTGGACAGCCGGGAACTCGCGAGAAACCTGCAGATCGATCATGTGTTCCTGATCAACGACCTGGAAGCGAATGGGTATGGCGTGGCCGAACTGGGGCCAGACCAGATTTACACGCTTAGCGAAGGCGATGCGAGCCAGATTGGCAATCGTGGGCTGATCGCGGCAGGAACCGGACTGGGCGAAGGAATTCTGGCATGGAACGGGCGGATTCATGTGCCGTATCCATCCGAAGGCGGACATACGGATTTTGGTCCGCGCAACGAGACCGAGATTGAGTTGCTGCGTTTTCTGCAGCGGAAGTACAACGGACGCATCAGCTACGAGCGCACCGTGAGCGGCATGGGGTTGACGAATATCTACGAGTTTCTGCGCGACGCGGAGGGCATGGAAGAACCGAAGTGGCTGGCGGATAAGATTGCCGAAGTGCCCGATCCGAACAGCGTGATTACAGAGATGGCTCTTTCGGCGAAGAGCGAACTCTGCGCGAAGGCACTGGACATGATGGTTTCGATCTACGGGGCCGAAGCGGGGAACCTGGCGCTGAAGGTATTGTCGGTGGGCGGACTCTACGTGGGCGGCGGAATCGCACCGAGGATCCTGGAAAAACTGAAGGATGGCACGTTCATCAAGGCGTTCCAGGACAAGGGACGGCTGAGCCAGCTGCTGATCAATATGCCGGTGCGGGTGATTCTGGATAGCCGTGCGGCATTGATGGGCGCTGCGGCGTATGCAGAGGCGCGGGCTGCAGAGTTGAGCGGGGTTTCGCCGCGTGCGGCTTCGGTGGCGCACCACGCGTAGGTGTTTTTTAGAAGACGAAGGGCTGGCCGCATTGGCTGGCCCTTTGTTTTTGCATGCGACTCGGTCAAGCTTTCTTCGATGATTGTGCGATCGCACGGAGATCGTAGTTAGATCGAATCGGGAGAAGCAGATCCTTCACTTCGCATGCCCGATGAGCGGATCGTTCGCGGGGCCCCGATACGCTTCGTTCAGGATGACACGGCTCTAAACATCGACGTCGCGGATCGGGGCTGGCAAAAGCGGGTTCGTGCTTTCCCACCCATGCCGCGATAAAACTGCGGCATGGATGGGGCACCCACGTTCTTGCGATGGACGCTTGAAAAAGCAGTTCTTCACTTGCGAGGCGAATAGGCACGATGGTCCATTGCTGATCGCGTAGTATCGGACGGAGACGCTGCGTGCGGGAGGCTCGAGGTGCTGAAGTGGTTGCGACGAATTGTCGTGGCGCTGATGGTGGCGTTCGTGGTGCTTTACTGCGGAGATTGGACTGTGTACAAGCTGCGCGGATCGCCGCAGGGACTTGTAACCGTGAGCCGGACGCTGGTGGTTCCCTTGAAGGGCAACAAGCAGGAGTACGACTACATGGGAACCAGCGATGTTCCCTGCGCTGTCGCGATCTTTTCCCAGGACGGCGAAAGTCCCTGCTGGCAACTGCGGCGCAATCACAACCAGAATACGAATATTTAGAGCGCAAGAAACTCAGGGCTGAAGCCGGTAGCGTTTTCTGCCATCTGACGGCATGACTGAAGTCATGCCCTGACACAAGGTATTCAAAGCTCCGGTCCGCGACCATCTCAGCGAGGCCTCGACTTCGGTTCCTATCCTTGTCCCGCATCAACGGGCGGATCACGTTCATTGCGAACATGCGTTGGTGATGCAAGTCACGTTTTCTGATTGAACGGATGCGTACTATCGAGAAACCTTGCTGCTTGTGAGCGGGTGGACGCGAGTATGTACAGTCGAACACAGAACGATAACGGAACCTACAACACGCGGTGCCTGGATTGCATGATGACGGTGGCATCCTGGGTCGAGACCGAAGGCGACCTGGAGCGGATGGAGTTGCAGCACATGTGTCCGGAGCGGGCGCTTTCGCAGCTTCTCCGCAAGGAGTCCGCGATCGCGGCTCACGCACAGCGCAACTAAGCTATTTGTCGGTAGGTGCCGCAGGGGGTGCGGTTGCGCCGGCTGGCTTTGTCTGCGGGCCTGAAATCTTCTTGTAGAGTTCCTGATCTGCCGAGCGGGTGATCGTGCTGGCCTTGTCAAGCTCTGCCTTGCTCTCTTCTTTGCGGCCCATGGCGCGGTAGAGGCGGCCCAGACGCCAGTGCACGTTGACATCGTTGGGAATCAGCTTTTCAGCGGCGAGGAATTCTCGAAGCGCGTCGTCGTTGCGGCCATCGTTGGCAGCGAGGATGCCGAGGTCGAGGTGAGCCAGGCCGAGCGAGGGGTCGAGCTTGACCGCTTTCTCGAGTGGGGGCGCGGCATCTTTGTACTGGTTCATCTGGATGTCGGCGTCGGCGGCGTACAGCATCGCCTGGGCGTGGTTGGGGTTGTTGGCCAACTCGGCCTGAAATTCCTTGATGGCGTCGGGATACTGCTTTTGCGACCAAAGCAGATAGCCGAGGCCGAAGTGGACGTCGGGTTCATCGGGTTTGGCTTTGACAGCCTTGCGGAACATGTCGACGGCGCCCGCACTGTCGCCCATTTCATCAAGGGCTTCGCCAGCCAGCATGTCAGCTTCGGCGGAGTCAGGATCGAGGGCGAGGATTTCTTTGTATACATCGAGGACGCGGCTGAACTGCTTTGACCAGAGATAGCTGTGCGCGAGGGTAAGGCGAATGGGCAGATTCTGAGGATCGGCGTCTGCGGCCGTCTTGAGGAACGGTGCTGCCAGGCTGAATTGACTGAGGCCGTAGTGCGACATGCCGAGGAGGATCGTATAGCGCATTGCTTCGGGTGAATTGGGCGGGACGGTCTTGAGCAGGATGGCGAATTCGGGGATTGCGGCCTTCAGGTCGCCGGCTTTGAAGAGGGCAAGGCCGAGATTGAGGCGGAGGCCGGGCATCGTTGGCTTGAGAGCGATGGCCTTGCGGTAAAGGGGAACAGCTTCTTTGTAGTGATCCTGTCGCGCTTCAAGCAGGCCGAGGTGCGCGTAGGGTTCGGGGTCGGAGGGGTGGGAACTTGAGGAAGGCTCGCCACGCTTCTTCGGACTCGGCGAATTTGCCTTGCTGCTCAAGGGTGAGGGCGGATTGGCGAAGGTCGTTTGGCCGCGATTGTGCGAAGACGCAGGAACCAGAAAGGAGCAGGACGAGGGCCAGATTCAACTGCACGATCCTTTTCACCCGTCTGCCTTTCTTCTGGTCCGGAACAATCGGAGGAGCCAAGTTCATTTTCGCTCGGACGGAGAGATGCGACAACTGAGCCGAAGCCTGCCGTCGATTGCATTCTTCTGTGGACTCAATGCAAGCGCGGTCTGATGCGCACGGCTACAAGTACCTCTCTCGCACAATTCTGAGATGGTGCGTCACGTGACCGGGAATGATGAACCCAAGCGCCCGGACCGTGAATGGATTGCCGCCGGCAATGCCTTTCTGCATCCACGCATTGGAAGGAAGGTTCTGGAAGAAGGAAATCGTGGCGAGTCGCACGTGCGATGAATTCCTCAACATGCGCACCCCATGAGATTGCGTCGGCATTTGCGCCGGCCGCCGAGATTTCCTGGTCGTAGCTGGGAAGCTGCGTGTCGAAGCCACGGGCAAACCACAGCGCGCGAAAGACAAATGCACGCTCCGTGTCGGTGATGTGACTGAGAACTTCGCGGATGCTCCACTTCCCGGGTGCATACCTGTGCTGAGACTTCTCCTCGGAGATTGTGGAGAAGAACAGCCGGCAATCCTCAAGCTGATTTTTGGTCACTTGAAATGGGTCGTCGCCGGCGACCTGATCGATGTAGGTGAAAAAGTAGGCGGCAACTTCGTCGGGCTGGGGGCGTCCTGTCATTGCTGTGATTGTAGCGGCCTGCATGTTTCAAGCGCGAGTCTTCAACTCCGGATAGCGGGCGTAGATCATGCGCTGGTTTTCGGGGCTCAGGTCTTCGAGGCGGGTTGGCTTGTCCTGGGGCCGGGTGCCTTTTTGATTGAGCACGTTCATCAGGCTCCATTCGCGCTGGAGTTGATTGGGCTCCGCGGCTTTGAGATCGTAGCGGGTGAAGTCGATGGCCATGGGCGTGCTGTTGGTGGTCCAGTCCTGCAGAAGGGCGAGACGGAACTCGCGATTCATGAACCACTGGATCTCGAGGTTCTTTTCGGAGCCGGGTGCGCCTGTGCCACGGGCATTGAAGCGGTAGTTCAGTGCGTCGTTATTGGGCGTGTGCTTTCGCCACTCCAGGCCGAACTCGCCTTCGGTCATCACCCGGGTGTCGGGCCAGCGGTCGTGGACGGCCTGCAGCCACCAGGCCAGATCATCGTCGTGGCCGATCGAGAGCTCCCAGATGGACGTGACAAAGCCGAAGCCGTTCAGTGCCTGGCCTCGATCGAAGTGCATCGCGGTTGTGTCGAGCATTTCTTTGCGGCCAACCGTGGTTCCGAGATTGCCCACGGTCTCGATCGGGACCTACGCCCATGCGGCTGTTGAATCCGCCCTCGAAGCCGTTGACGCCGGGCGGCGAGAAAGTCGCAGGTCCAGCCGTCAAGGCAGACACAGTCAATGAAATCCTGCTTGCCCTGGGCGGGCTTGAGATAGTGTTCGCGGCTGGGGTAGTAGGGATAGCAGATGCCGCCGTCACCATCTCCATTGTCGATGCCGTGCTGGCTCCAGATTTGTCCCTGGCAAACGTGGATTCCCTCATCCTGAGCAAGAAGCCGCTGGTTCTCGGCATCCATGAAACCGGCGACCAGGCATTGCGGACGATAACCGCCGCCCACCATTGCAGAGATCATGCCAAGAGCTGCTTGAATGGTGACGCGATTGTGTTCGCGCGTGTCGTACATGGGCGCAAAGTAGCCGCCGGGAATAAACGTGACTTCGTCACCGTAGCGATGGTGATAGTCGGCGAGAAGTTTGCGCCCTTCCTGGTATTCCTTGCGCGTGTCTTTCAGCGCCAGCCAACTGACGGCCCAGGTCATCTTTCCTTGCGGGCAGCCGCGTGCAAAAGCCTCGCGGCGGGAGCGGATGCGTTCGGGGCGATTGTCGGCAGACTCATCCTCGCCGATGTTGCGAGTCGGCGTGACCTCGATCTGATTTACGCGGAAAACGGAGACGTGGGTGAGAAACCTGCCGCGAAATGGAGAAGCGAGTGCAAGACTTGGGACCGGATCTGCGAGAGCGATCGATGCGGTGGACGCAGCCGCACGTTGGAGGAACTGGCGTCGGGTGAGTTCGCTGCTTTCCGGCTTTCTCTGGTGTTCTTGCATTCGCGATTGAAATGGGAATCGCCTCAGACTCTTCGATCTCTCATTTTTGCAGATGGAAGGCCATTCCAGGCTTTTCTGATTGCAAGAACGCTCTATCTCTCTTCACGCTTAGAAGCAACTGCGGGACTTGCGGAGTTCGTGCTTTCCCACCCTTGCTGCGCAAGGTTGGGGCACCCACCTTCTCGTTGAGGAGAGAGAGAACGCACTTAAAAGGAGGCGATGGCTTCGGACTGGGTGCGGAAAAGCTGGGCGTACTTGGTGATGCCGGCTACGCTGAAGACTTTGGTGAAATGAGGCGAGAGGCCAAACGCATAAATTTTTTGCGCGTGATGATAGGCCTCCATCAGAAGCTGAATGACCAGAGTGATCCCACTGGAGTTGATGTAACTGACCTTGGAGAAATCGAGAAGGATCAGCTTGGAGGATTCTTTGGGAAGGCTTTGATAGCAGCCCTGGAATTCCTCTTTGGAGGTGGCGGCGATATCGCCGTCAAAGCGGAGGACGAACACCGGGTGTCCAGCGGGGGACGTGAGCTGATCGACGTGCCACTTGGTCTTGGTCTGCATGATGAAGCGCCTCTGTACTCTTCTAGCTTGCCACTAAAGTTCGCTGACCGCCAATGGGATTGTTGCGGGCGGGACTGAACGGACATGGGTTTGTGACCGGTGCGGCGGTATTTTCGACCTCTGGCGTTTCAGCACCGTGGCAAGATGACACTCGGATGTCGTTGATGGAATGCAGAAAAGCAACTGCAGGTTCCTCCACTCCCGCTGGTCTGTCGGAATGACAGGGCCTTGACTGGATGTGGGTCGGTCGGAATGACAGTGTTCTATGCGTGGCGTTAGAGATTGACCTATCAAGAGTGCATGCGGGCTACGTCGCGGAGTTGGCGGGCGGTGATTTCGAGGAACGTCTCTACGCTGGCGCCGGGAGGGGGTTCGAGGCCGGATTTGGACTGGATGGCGGCGGAGATGCGCTGGGCGAGTGCGGCGCGGGTGGCAAGAGGCATGTCGAGGCGGCGGGCGAAGAAGCTTTCGAGGACCTGAAGGTCGGAGGCGGCGAGTTTGGCCACTCCGTGGTCAGGGAGGGTGAAGCCGGCAGAGGGCTCGGGGGTGGGCGCGGCGGGGGCGAAGATGTTGGCGGTGAAGGTGCGGGTGGACTCCGCGCTGATGGGGGCTTCTTCGATGCGGTCGCGGACGACGAGGGTGCCGGCGGCAAGATCGCCAAGGCGCTGGTGGTCGCGGGTGACAAACATGGCGACGGTGCCAACTGCATAGGGCACAACGAACGGAATCATATCGATGTAACGGACGAAGTTGCGTGCCATGGATTCGAAGATGCCGATGGCGCGGCCGGAGCGCTGGATGACGCGGATGCGGGCGACTCGCTTGCCGGGAGTGCGTCCATTCCAAAAAGCCTCAAAGAGCGTGAAATAGCCCCAGTTGAAGAGGAAGATCAGGAAGGTGTAGATGGCGAAGGCCCATTGTCCGGAGAGGCGATTGAAAGCGGTCAGGCTGGGAAGGAAGAAGGAGAAGATCTTGCCCACGATCAGGATGCTGGGAATCCAGATCAGGTAGTCGACGAGGAGGGCGATGAAACGGCTGCCGATACCGGCGATGGGCATCTGGATGGCGACAAGCTCGGGTGTTTCAATGCTAAGCTGATCTGAACTCTGGTCAAACTGAGTCATGGCGCCCATTCTATCGAACCAGTGGATCGCGAAGCGCCGGCCGCATTGGGACCGGCTGTCTTTGTTGCTGTCGCGCACCGACAAGAACGGGTTGACGAGCCTTTCGCGCGCCGAATTGCAGGAGATGGCGCTGCTGTACCGGCAGGTGGCGGCGGATCTCTCGGTGCTGCGGCGCGACGAGACGGCGCAAACCTACAGCGATCATGTGAATCAACTGCTGGCGCGGGCGCACCACATCATTTACTCGCGCCAGAAGACGACGTGGATGACGCTGATTCGTTTTCTCAAGGATGACTATCCGGTGATTTTCCGGCAGCAGCTGCCGTACGTGACGGCGTCGCTGGTGGTGACGGTTGCGTGGGCGGTGCTGGGCGCGGCGCTGACGACGGCGCGGCCGGAGTTCATGCGTCACTTCGTGGGGCCGGCGATGATCGCGACGATGGAGCAGCACAAGATGTGGACCGACTCCATTGTGAGCGTTGCGCCGAAAGAAACCAGCCACATCATGACGAACAATCTTTCGGTTAGCTTTTTTGCGTTTGCCGCAGGAATTACGTTCGGGGTGGGCACGTTTTTTCTTCTGTTCAACAACGGCATGATGCTGGGGGTGATCGGAGCGGCCTGCCACCAGTACAGCATGTCGATTCCGTTGTGGAGCTTTATTGCGCCGCATGGATCGCTGGAATTGCCGGCAATCATCATCGCGGGCGGCGCGGGATTTCGAGTCGGGCACGCGATGCTGTTTCCCGGGGGATATCGCTGGAAAGAGTCGGTGGCGAAGGGCGGCATTGAGGCGACAAAGCTGGTGGCGGGTGTGATTCCGATGCTGGTGGTGGCCGGATGCCTGGAGGGATTTTTCTCGCCTTCGCATGCGCCGGTCTGGCTGAAGTTCACGGTGGGGGCGCTGTTGTTTTCGCTGCTGATGACGTGGTTGTTTAAAAGGCAGTTAACAAGTGAACCGGTGAATAAGTGAATTAGTGAACCGGTGAATAAGTGAATTAGTAGAGGACGGAACAAGGGGCTGGCTCGAGGTGCGATCGACTGTCCAGCGCTTGTGTACTCTGCCTCCGCCTTACGCTGCCAGCGGCTCTTCAGCAATTTGAAACTCTTTCGAGGCGCTTCTGCTCATGAATCTGGGGATTGATTTGCGGCCGGGGGTGGTGGCGGCTGCGGTTCTGTCTGCTGGCGCCGATGCTGGCGGCGGGGTTTTGTCCTGTAACTTGTGGACAAGCTGGGACGGTGGCTGCCGCGCGCATGTGCGCGTGGCGGCGCCGGCGCTGCTGTGCGTTCCTTATGCGCTGGCGGCGCGGTCATTCGGGATTTTCAGATGGGGATGGTTTGCGGTCTATGCGCTGCTGCCGGTGGCGATTGCGTTTGTGCTGGAGCAGGCGCGGAACGAGGATCGCGAGACAGCGCGGGAACTGGCGGGATTTTGCAGTGCTGCTGGTGCTGGGGCTGGCCGTGGATCTGCGCTGGCTGGAAGCCGGCGTGGCCACGAGGGCTGGCGGCGCTGGGAAAAATTCTGCTGCTGGATGCGGGCATCTTCGGGTTCCTGGTGGTGCGGAGGCTGGAGGGGGTTGGATTTGATCTGCGGCTGACGCTGAGGGACCTGCGCAGGGGCTTGGGCGAGTACTGCATGTATGCGCTGATCGCGATTCCGCTGGGGCTCTGGCTCGGGTTTCTGCATGTTCATGCGGGATGGCCTTCGCCGCTGCGCGCGGTGGGGGCATTTGTTTTTACGTTTTTGTTTATCGCGATTCCCGAGGAGCTGTTTTTTCGCGGGTGGCTGCAGAATCTGCTGGAGCGACGGATGGGGCGGATGCGTGCGCTGCTGGTGACGGCAGTTCTATTCGGGCTGGCGCACTGGAACAAGCAGACGCGTTCACTTCAACTGGCGCTACGTGGTGATGGCGGCGATTGCGGGAGTGTTCTACGGGCGGGCGTGGCGGGCTCAGCGGCGCGTAGGCGCTTCGGCGATTACCCATGCATCGGTGGATACGACGTGGTCGCTGTGGCTGAGATGAAGCGGCTGCGGGCGGTAGTGGAGATAGCCGAGGCCGACGCGCATGTTGTGGAGCATGGATGCGGGAATGGTGATGGCGACGCAGATGCCGAAGATGGCGTGGGCGATGGCGAGCGGATAGACGTTGCGCGAGCGGATAAAGACGAGACAGGCCGCCAGTCCCCAGATCAGGGTCAGGGGCGTGAGGATCGGGTTGGGCAGATGCGCCAGTGCGAACACGGTTGCTGAGATGACTGCTGCGATGTTTGCCTTGGGGACAATACGCAGAAGGCGCGCGAGGAAATATCCCTGCAACAGCAACTGCTGCATGAGTGACCAGACGGTATAGCCGCCGAAGGACGCGAGCCATTGCAGCGGCACCGGCGGGATGATGCAGCGTATGCAGGGTGCTGGCGAAGAAAGTAGCGATGGCTGCGAGGATGAGGGCTACGCCGATGATCCATGATGAGCGCCAGAATCCCGCGACGCAGCAACCCATGGCCTTCCAGCTCTCGAAGGAAAGGATGATGGAGACGATGAACCATCCGAGTGCGATGAAGTATAGCCAGTGTTGAAGGGGGCGCGGTGTCCAGATGACGGCGAGGATGAGGCAATACCCGACGGTGAGTTCCGCGAGTTCCCATGCGATGCGCCGCTTGGGTGATGGGACTGCGGCGCAGGCGACAACTTGCTGGGGAATCCGCGGGTACACGCATGCGTGACCTCCATGCCGAAGAGTAGTGCGGGGGCTTCGGCAAACCGGCTGAAGACGAGCGATGACAGCTGGATGGAGAATCTACTTGCCAGGCTTTACTGCCGTTAGAGCAGATAGACGGCTAGCATACCCCCGGTTGTTATCCAATGGAGAGTGGATAACACTTTTGTGGAGGACACGCTAGTCACCGGAAGTCACCTGGGCTTGCGCGACACCCCGAAGGAATGACGCTGCGGGTGAGATCGTGCTTTCCCACCCAAGCGGAGCCTGGATGGGGCACCCTCGCTCGAGACAGGGAGACTAGACCTTGAGGAAGATTTTCTTCCTGTAGAGAATCCAAACCGGGATGAAGCAGAAAGCTGTGAACGAAACGGAGTAGGCGAATGCGGCCCAGTGGGGATTGGGGATGTGGGCGAAGACGTGGATGAAGATCCAGGCGTTCAGGTTGACATGAGAGGTGGGGCCAGACGGGATCTTGACGTTCTCAAGGATGCCCGGGGTGAGTTCGCTGAACATGTAGGCGGCGATGGCGTTGGAGCCGAAGACGAGCCAGGGCCACGTCCAGCCTTTGCGCCAGCCCATCTGCTCGATGGTGAACCAGGCGAAGGTGAGGAGCGCGAGCGAATAGCCGCCAGCGACCAGAACAAAAGAACTGGTCCACATGTTTTTATTCAGAGGAAACTCGAGCGACCAGAGATAGCCGACGGCGAGACTGGAGAGCGACGCGATGGCCAGGCCGGCGGTCTTGGCGGGCACGGATCGTTTGGAGCGCAGGAAGATTCCGGTGAGGACGCCCATGAGCGCAGTGCCGATGGCGGGGAGATCGCTGAGCAGGCCTTCGGGATCGCGCACGTTGTGATCGGGCGAGTAGAGATAGAGGTGATGCGGGAAAAGAGCGCGATCGAGCCAGGAGACGAGGTTCTGTGTCATGTCCATGAAGGGGACATCGCGGCCGGGCATGCCGACGCCGGGGATGGGAACCCAGCGGACGAGGATCCAGTAGCCGACGAGGCAAGCGGCGAGCGCGATCCATTTGGTGGAGGCGCGTTGATCCCAGAGATAGAAGAGGCCGACGACGAGATAGCAGACGCCGATCCGCTGGAGCACGCCGTAGAAGCGCATGTGATCGAGATGGAAGAACGGAAAGCTGTTGACGATGATGCCGAAGAGGATGAGGACGATGGCGCGGATGATCGTATGCTTCGCGAGTTTGGCGGGCGTGTCGCCTTTGGCAATGCGTGCGTGGAAGGCAAAGACGACGGAGACGCCGACAATGAAGACAAACGTGGGGAAGACCAGGTCGGTGGGCGTGAGGCCGTTCCAGTTGGCGTGATTCATGAAGCGCCATGAACCGGGGCCGCCGTTGTTGTTGACCATGATCATGAAGGCGATGGTGATGCCGCGAACCACGTCGAGGGCAAGGATGCGCTTGACGGGATTGCGTGACGCCGAGCCGGATTGGTGACGGTGGTCTGCGGTTTTCGACTGAGTGCTGGCGGTTGATCATTGCTACCCCGAAGGAAACTGCTTGCACCCTACGCTACGCGCAGGGGGCCGTGTTTGCCAAGAGGCTGCTGAAGAAGCAATGCTTTTCGGAATGGCAAAGCTAGATCGCAGGGTCGTTCGACTCAAGCTTCGCTGCGACTCAAGATGACAACTGACGCCATGTGCTGAAACAAATGAAGAGCCCGGACCAATGCGGTCCGGGCTCTTCGTCGTGGGTGCGGCTTGAACCGGGCTTATTGAACGGTTAAGCGTTGACGGTAATGCTGTGAAGATGCCTCCGCCGGTTCCGGTGATAGTGAGTTGTGCGGGTACCGGTCTGTCGGCTCTGCGATTGACGGTGATGGTCAGGGTCTGACGTTCCAGCCCCGTTGATCGATGTGGGGCTGAAGCCGAGCGGTGACCCTGGAGCCGGTGACGGTCCGGAAGGCTGATCGCGGAGCTGAAGCTCCGGTAACGGCCGCCGTGATGGTGACTTTGCCGTGACTGCGGGCGAGACGGAGAGACGTCGGCGGATGCGGTGAGGGTGAAGTCGGGAGTCGCACCGGTGACGGTGAGCGTGACCGTTGTGGTTTCAACCGTGCTGCCCGAGGTTGCCGTGATACGGTAATGGGATAGTTCCGGCTGCGGTGCCTCGCAGCAACGGCGAATGTCATCTGGTGCTGTTGCCGGCGGAGATGGGATTGGTGGTGAATCCGACAGTGACACCGGAGGGCAGGCCGGTGGCCGACAGGGTAATCGAGCCGGTGAAGCCGCCGGTTACGGCGCTGTTGATGGTCGTGGATCCATTGCTGCCGGCGATTGACGGAGACCGAACTGGGCGAAGCCGAGATGGTGAACCCGGCGCGGTGGAGGACCGGTGAGCGCCGTGATCAGAGTGGCGGTTGGGCTGCCCCATCCGGTAACGAGATCGAAGCCGGTGACAGCGGAGTAACTGCCGGAGGTGCCGCTCTTGATGTCGTGGAAGTCAGCGGCATAGGTGGTGGAGTTGACGTTCTGCTGATAGATGGTGGGGTTGATGAAGCCGAGCGGTTTTGCCGGGATTGGATTGGGCGTATTGCTGGTTGGCCAGTGCGATGAAGCCGGCCCACATGGGAGCGGCGAAGCTGGTGCCGCCGTAGTAGTTTGCCTGGCAGGCTTGCTGATCGCCGCAGGTGTAGAAGGTGAAGTTCGCGTTGGCTGAGACGTCAGGACCGTTGCGCAGAGTGGTTGAGCCCTTGTTGCTGGAGTTGATGACGCCGGAGAGCTGCTGCCATGAAGGAATGGCGATGCCGTCGGGGCTGATGCCGCCACCGCTATCGGCCCAGGCTGTTTCAGAAGCCCACGGGCCGGCGGCGCTGGAAGTGGTCAGGTCGGTGCCGCCGACCGAAACTACATACGCATCGTCGGCGGGCCAGGCGGCCGAGTTTCCACTGGCTTTCCACGTGGAGTAGTCGCCGGATGCGGCGAAGAAGTTCTGACCTTGGGCGGCCATTTTCTGGAAGTAGGGATCGAGGGTGCTGGGATCGGCAGGTGTCCATCCCCAGGAGCAGCCGATGGTGGTGGGCAGCGGGATTGTGGGTGGTCATGGCGCTGATGATGGAGGTGTCGGACGAGCCAACGTACATGACCAGGCTGGCGAGTCCGGGGGCCATGCCGATGGCCTGGGTCATGTCGAGGGTCTGCTCGCCGTCGTCGCAGCTGGGATAGGTGCAACTGGTGCTGGTGCCGTCGGTGGAGAGCAGGGTAATGGGTACGCTGTTTGTCTGGTGGACATTCGCGAAGTAGGTGTTCAGGTCGGCGAGGTCAGTGCCGTAGTACTCGAGCAGGCCAAGGTTCTGGCCTGCGCCTGTGAGCGATCCGGAACCGTAGTAGGCCGCGCGCATGTCGCTGCCGAGGAAGGACGCCGAGGGGCCGGAGCCGGTGGTCGCATGGGAGACGACTTTTTCCGCGTCGATGCCGTGCGCCTGCGCGTATTCATCGCGGCTGATGTGAAGAGGCTTGGGAATCGAGTAGTTGTCGAGGCCGGAAATGTGCCAGAGGTTGAAGGGCAAGTCGAGGGTGGGCTCGCGATCGGGCGAATAGAAGGTGCGAGCCTCAGTGGGATGCTGATAGGTGCGCATGTTCACGATGGAACGCGGCTTCGATGTTGGAGACGCTGCCTTTGACCTGGACGAGCATGCCGTCGCGGGAGCCGCCTACGACTTCGAACCCGTAGGTTTTGGCAAAGCGGACGACCGTGTCGTAGTCGTCGGCGGTGGGTCCGAAGCGGGCGGTGAATTCGGTTGGGGTGAGGAACTGGCGGTAGTTGGGGCTGGACGGGTTATAGACATCGGCGAGGAACGCCTTGAGTCCAGCGGGGTCGCGCAGGGGCAGGACGAGGTCAAGTTGCAGCACCTGGTTGCCGGGAAGGCGGCCGTTGGCCTGCGCGTTGCCGCTTTTGACCACATCGCGCACATGGTGCGTCATGACGGATTGGGCCACGCAGGTCGATGCAGAAAGCACCAGCGCTGCGCAGAGGGTCAGGAATTTCCCTGGATTCGGAATCACAAATTCTCCTTGGGGATGTTGGAATTTGAACGACGCCGAAGCGGTTCACGGCGTTGATGCATTCTCAGTCAAGCCAAGACGGGGTGTCTAGAGAATTCCGATGGCCATTCCGGCAGGGTAGTTACCCCGGCAGGGACGGGGATGTACTTGGGTCACCCCGGTGGTATTGCGCAAAGGTGTGCAATATCTTGCGCGACACTTGATTGTTCTGGCGGATCAGCCAGGTCGATCGCACAGACTGACACATCACTCATCCTGCCGGAAATCGCTAAGGCAACTGCAGGTTCCTCCGCTCCCTTCGGTCGGTCGGAATGACAGCTCGAAGATTGGCCGGTCGGAATGACAGAGTCGGAGAATCGGTCGAGTGAAAGGAGCTTTGGCGAAGATGATGCGAGTTGCAATGAGTTCGGCTGGGTTAGGATTACGGGCAAAGTGAAGAAACTGGTTGGGATGGCGTAAACTCGTCTCTTCAAAGAAAACCAGGCAATTTTGCACGCACTTTTGCTGGAGGAATCCGTGGCTGAGTTTCAACCTTTTGTTCCGCCCGATCAGCACCCGCCCGAGTTTACGGTTCGGGCTTTGTTGCTGGGCTCTGTGTTCGGCATCATCTTTGGCGCGGTGACGGTGTACGTGGGTCTGCGTGCCGGGCTGACCGTGGCCGCCTCGATTCCGATCTCGGTGTTGTCGATCAGCATTCTGCGGGCGTTCGGACGAGCGTCGATTCTCGAAAACAACATTGTGCAGACGACCGGGAATGCCGGGCAGTCGATTGCTTCTGGCGTGATCTTTACGCTGCCCGCGCTGGTGTTTCTGGGCTTTGATCTGGAATACTCGCGGATCTTCATGCTGGCGCTGATTGGCGGCTGGCTGGGCGTGCTGTTCATGATTCCGCTGCGGCGGCAGTTGATTGTGAAAGAGCATGGGGTGCTTCCCTACCCTGAGGGGACGGCCTGCGCCGACGTGCTGATCGCGGGCGAGCAGGGCGGATCGCTGGCCAGCCGGGTTTTTCTGGGACTGGGGCTGGGCGGGCTCTACACGTTTTTTCAGAATGGCAATCTCTTTCGCGCGTGGCCGAGCTCGCCGGAGTTCCGGCCAGACTTTGGGCCGCAGCATGTGCTGAAAGGCGCGTCGATCAATGCCGATGCGACGTCGGAGTATCTCGGCGTCGGGTACATCATCGGATCGAAGGTAGCGGGAGTGATTTTTGCGGGTGGCGTTTTCTCGTGGCTGGTGGTGATGCCGCTGATCTACTTCTTCGGGAAGGAACTGCCGCATCCGGTGTATCCCGGACAGATTCCGATTGCGCAGATGGGGCCCAGCGATCTTTGGGCCAGCTACATCAAGCCGATGGGAGCGGGAGCAGTGGCGGCGGCGGGACTGATTACGTTGATGAAGACGCTGCCTACGATCTGGAGTGCGCTGTCGGTCGGGCTGAAGAACATGCGGCCGGGCGCAGAAGCGGTGAAGACAAAGCCGATTCGCACCGAGAACGATCTTCCCATGACCGTGGTGATAATTGGATCGCTGCTGATCGTGGCTTGCATGTTCCTGTTTCTCGAGTTCAAGCCGGTGCCCGGAGCGTTTGTGGGATGGGCCGCGAACCTGTCGGCTTCGCTGCTGGTGGTGGTGTTTGGATTTCTTGTTTGTGACGGTGAGTTCGAGGATCGTCGGTCTGGTGGGGTCGTCGGCGAGCCCAGTATCGGGCATGACGATTGCGACGCTGATGGCGACGACGGCGGTCTTTCTGGTGCAGGGGTGGACGGCGCCGGCATTTGGAGCGCTGGCGATCACAATTGGCGGCGTCGTGTGCATTGCGGCTTCGAACTCGGGAGATACTTCGCAGGATTTGAAGACCGGCTACATCATCGGTGCCACTCCGCGGGCGCAGCAGGTCGCGCTGATGATCGGCGTGGTGGTTTCGACGCTGGTGATTGGAGTGACGCTGAACCTGATGAACACGGGGCTGCAGGAGTTTCACGCAGCAGCCAGGCGTGGGATATCAACGCTGCGCATGCGGGCGTTTCGGTTCAGTCGGACGCGAAGCATCTGCCGCCGCAGATTCGGGTGGTAGCGGAGGACAAGACGACGACCACGCACCAGGCGTCGGAGTATGTTGTGTTGAATGCGATCGGGTCTACGGAGTTGCAGGACGGAAAGTATCTGTATTCTCCGGCGACGGGAAAGATTGAAGTGCACTGGATCCAGGGCATCGGGAGCGCGGCCGCGCCGGCGCCGCAGGCACGGCTGATGGCGACGGTGATCAATGGCATTCTGAGCCGGAAGCTGCCGTGGGGCCTGGTGCTGCTGGGCGTGTCGCTGGTGATTGCGGTGGAGTTGCTGGGGATTCGCTCGCTGACATTTGCCGTGGGCGCATATCTGCCGATCGGGACGACGCTGCCGATTTTTGTGGGCGGGGTGGTGCGCTGGATGGTGGACCGGGCCGCGGCGCGGGCCGGGATGCCGAGGCGGAGAGCGAGATTTCTTCGGGTTCGCTGTTTGCTTCCGGGCTGATTGCGGCGGGCGGGATTGCAGGGTTGATTGGCGTGGCGCTGAAGGCCGTTGAAGCGACGTACATGGAGAACCGCGACATCCTGAATTTCCCGCAAGGGACGATTCCTGGATCATATGTGGGTTTCTGTGCTGGGGTTTGCGATGCTGGCGTATGCGCTTTATTACTTCGCACGAAAGCCGCTGAAGAAATAGGCGGCGGATGCCGGTAGGTGTGGTGTACGGCAAGGGCCTCGAAAAACAAAAGCAGATTCTTCGCTGACCGCTCCCAGACTGAACTGCGTTTGGGGTCCAGTGCTCTCAGAATGCCACTATCGATTTTTAGCGGACCAGGTGGCAAATATACCAGACTCCGTAAGCCAATAAGATCATGCCGCCTTCAAAAAAGAAAGCAGTGCGGAGACCGCGGGCACAGCCGAGGCCGTCGGTGGCTGGTTCTGGCGGCGTCGGTCGGGTTGCTTCTCGAGAAGACTAGGGGAATCGCAGATCGATACGACGTTGTCCGGTGCGGAAAACGGTGCGTCGGAAGCGGCAGGCTTACGTCGAACGGAAGACCGGAATTCATAGACGGTTTGATTGGGCACGACAAACTTCTCCCACCTGGGGGTGCTTGCCGGAGGAAGCAGACACCCCTTCAGGAATTACATCACTCGAGCGGAATAAAGCGATTCTCCCGCTGTCTCTTCAGGAAATATGTGATTTATATCACCTCCATTGCCCCGTAGAATGACAATTTTTTGAGGAAATCTCGGTATGCGTTCAGGATCCTTTTTCTCCACCACACGGAAGTGAAGAGAAGTGGAAGTGAGGAAGTGGAGCAAAGCACGAAACCGTGAAGCCCGGGGATCGAAGGGAGACTCCGGCTCAGGCGGGGTGCTTGCGGAAGACGACCTGGAGTTTGTGACGCCAGTCTTCGCTGAGGGCTATGAGTTCCCAGTCAACCTCGAGGGGAAAGATAGCGCAGCACGGGGAGATTGGCGGGATGGATGCGTAGCGCGGGAGCGGCGAGAAGCAGACGCGGGGGCTGAGGCGAGACTTCTACTTCTGGGAAGTAGCCCTCGCGTTCGAACGCCGAGAGGGGTCGGTCACTGCCGGCGGTGCGTTGCCGATCGGCATTGAGAGCGCGGACGCGAATCCAGTAGTCGAGCGCCTGAAGAGGGAGATGCAGATCTTCGTCGGCTTTGAGCTCAATGACGACGAGACGGCCATCTCGATCGAGGGTGAGCAGGTCGAGCATGCCGCGATCGCCGGATGAGAACGCCGGGACCTGGGCATAAATCTGATCGCCTCGGAGCGAGGGCAGGAGTTCGGTGAGTCCAGCGCGGAATTCAGATTCGAGCCAGCGTTCGGGCTGGATGCGGAAGAGCGGATCCTTGTGTAGGCCGTCGCGATGACGGCTTCGAAAGAGCCGGGCGCAGAGTTCGCGGCAAAGGTCCTCAGTCTCGTCGGTGAGCGGGGTTTCGTTGACGCCGGCGCCGAAGGTGATCTGCTGTTCGCTGTGCAAAGGAATGCGCATCGGCGCCATGACGGACGCGGGCGAATTCGAGGCCATGCAAAATCAAGCCTACTTCGGCGGCTGATCGTGGACGGATCTCGATGCGCGATCTTGCGTTCGGCAGGAAGCAGTGACAAAATCGCGTCGATGCCGGGTTGGCAACGTGCAAGGGCGGCGGTTGGAGAAAAGGCGTGGACAAGGCGCACGACCTGGTTGCCACTGTCGCGGAAGTCGACGGGCGCGAGTTCTTCGCTGCGCTCATCGAGCGTGAAGAGCTGGAAGTCGGCAGCAGCGTGGTTAAGCCAGGCCATGCGCTCGGCGGTTGTGTGATCCGACCCCCTGGGCACGATGACCTTAAGCGCGCCGAAGTGGCGGCGGGCATCGCTTTTCTCGCGGCAGTAGTCGAGCCAGAGAATGCCCAGGGTCAGAATGCCGTCGATGGTAGCGGCGGATTCTGACTCGCTGACGCCGATGATCGCTTCGGCGGCAGCTCCGCGCAGAAGTCGGCCACGGATATATGCAGGGCCGAAGCTGTGCTCGAGATCCATGGCAGAACGAAGGCCGTCGACCTTGGCGCCGGGAAAAGCGCGGGTTAGGACTCGTTCGAGGAGGCGCTGAAAGTTGCGGCGCGCCGAGTCGCGGGCGGTGGGAGTGCGGCGGTCGCTATTCGGGACAAGTTCGAGAGCCTGCGGCTTCGCGGCGCCCATGCGACGGGTCATGACGCGCAGGCATTGGGCGCGCGGTTGAATTTCGACGACGGTACGGACAATATTGCGTTCTTCGCTCCAGAGCTGGAGGAGGCAGCGTCCGTGAGACTCGGTGATGGAGTAGTGCGCGAGGCGCATGTCGAAGAGGACGCGGCCATCTTCAAGCAAAGCCGCGGCGGGGTGGGCGGCGAGGTATTCTTCGAGGATTTCGGCGAGTTTGGCTGCGGATGGAGACGTCGACTGCGGAGACCACGCGCTGCCTACCAGTTCTGACGCGCGCGGAGATTCGTGATGTGCGCCGTGTGATGGCGCGAGTGCCAGGCGTAGATGGCAAGCACCGTGGCGAGATTCTGGCGGCCGTTCTCAGGGTGGTTATAGCCGCGCTCGAAGTCAGAGTCGGCGAAGAGATTCGAGAAGCGTCACCCAGCGCTCGTGCAGGGCGGCAATCATCGCGAGGGACCCGTCGATAGGCAAGCGGCTGTCGGCCAGACGAGCCCAGGCGGCCTCGTCGTAGGGCTTGATGGTGGGCCAGTCTTCAGTGAGGGCAAGCTTGGTGCGGACAATACGCGTTGGCGTGGCTGTCGGCAATGTGATGCACGAGCTGGCGCACGGTCCAGCCGCCTTCGCGGTACGGAGTATCGAGCTGCAGCTGGGTCAGTCCGTAGACAGCGCTTTGAAGGGTGGATGGAAGCAGGCGGAGGGTGGTAATTTGCCCGACGCGGACGGGCGGGTCAGACGAAGGGGCCGGGGTAAAGCGGCCAATCGGATAGCGAAGGTCTTCCAATTCTGTCATGGCCTAAGAAACCTGAAGGCCCCGCGAAATTGGCAACAGGGCTGGATGGCGCGAGGTGAGTCTATTTGGCAGTTGTCGGGTGCTTTGGCATCTTGTGTTTCGGAGCGTGCTTGAGGGCTTCGTTCTTCGGGTGCACGGGCTTGGGATGCACTCCGACGCGCGGGTCCTTGGGGGGCTTTTTGTGAAAATGCCAAGCGCCAAAGGCCGGAGCGGCACACAACCCCAGCAACAGCGCCGTAACTACAATTTTCCTCATGGCAGGAATGTAGCACGAGAACGGGGCGGGGGATAGTACCGGAGGTCACCGGACCAAAAGAGGTAATACGACAGGGGCGCGGGAGACACAGCGCGAAAGAGGCCACGAAGCGAACTCCTGGTGATCGGGATTGGCCCACACCGAAGCTGGGCCAATCGTTCGGGTTAGCTGCGCGAAGCCTGCGGTCGTCGAGGGTCGATGACCGCGATCAAGCTAGGCTTTGCGATGGTGGTGATGACGGTGATGATGGTGATGCGTCGTGGCGGCAAAGGCCGGGGCGGCGAACACGAGGACCAGGAGCACAGCTGCAAGAATCTTCTTCATGGGGGTAAATGTAGCACGAGGAGGGAATGTGGAAATACCGGTGGGCGACTCATGAATCAAGTGTGGAAACGGCTGGTGCCGGAATGCGGTGGAGTTCGAAACGGCGTAAACTGAAAGCTACGATGAGCCTACCTCCCGCTTCCCCCCAGCCGAGTCATAGACGTTACTTTTTTGAGAAATTTGGCATCACCGAGCGGCTGCTGGAGCGCTGCCTGGGTGAGGCCTTGTCCGCGGGCGGCGATTATGCCGATCTCTACTTTGAGTCGGTGACGTCGACGTCGCTGGGAGTGGATGAGCAGATCGTGAAGTCGGCCAGCACGGGAACGAGTGCGGGGTGCGGCATTCGCGTGCTTTCAGGCGAGCGAACCGGCTACGCCTATACGGATAATTTGAACGCGGACCGGCTGTTACATGCAGCGCGAACGGCGGCGCTGATCGCTTCGGGGCCTGCAAAGCAGCCTATACAAGGGTTTACAGAGACGGCGGGGGCAGATCTCTATCCGGTTCCGCTGGGCGGGTTTGATCTGGACCTTGCGGCGCGGCTGGAACTGATTCTCCGTGCTGATCGGGCGGCGCGCGCGTACGATCCGCGGATCGTGCAGGTGCGGGCGGGATATAGCGAGGAGCTGCGGCGGATTTTGATTGCGGCTTCAGATGGAGCGTTTGCAAGCGACACGCAGCCGCTGTGCCGGCTGAATGTGTTCGTGATCGCCAAGGATGGGCCGACGACTACCAAAGGGTCGGCTGGAGGCGGAGGAAGAGCCGGGTTGGAGCAGTTTGCGGGTTCGAAGAGCCCGGAACACCTGGCGCAAGAGGCGGCACGGGGAGCGGTTCTACAGCTTGGCGCAGTGCCGGCGCCAGCGGGCGAAATGCAGGTGGTGCTGGGGCCCGGATGGCCCGGCGTGCTGCTGCATGAAGCTGTGGGGCACGGGCTTGAGGCGGACTTCAATCGCAAAGGGACGTCGGCATTTACGGGGTTGATTGGGCGTTCGGTTGCCAGCAGCAAGGTGACGGTGGTGGACAACGGCACAATGGCGGGACGGCGCGGATCGCTGAATGTGGACGACGAGGGGTCGCCGACGCAGGAGACGGTGCTCATTGAAGGCGGCATTCTGAAGGGGTATCTGACGGACAAGCTTTCGGCACGACTGACCGGAACGGCAAATACGGGGTCGGGACGGCGCGAGAGCTATCACTGCATTCCCATGCCGCGCATGACGAACACCTACATGCTGGCGGGGGATGACGCGCCGGAGGATATTCTGCGATCGGTGAAGCGGGGACTTTATGCCGTGAACTTCGGTGGCGGACAGGTGGACATCACGAACGGGAAGTTTGTGTTCTCGGCGTCTGAAGCTTACCTGATTGAAGACGGAAAGATTACGGCGCCCGTGAAAGATGCGACGCTGATCGGGAATGGGCCGGAGGCGCTGAAGTATGTCTCGATGGTGGGGAACGATTTAAGGCTGGATGAGGGGATCGGGACTTGCGGGAAAGATGGGCAGAGCGTACCGGTGGGTGTGGGGATGCCGACGATCAAGCTGGACAAGATGACTGTGGGCGGAACGGGGCGTTAGGCATTTGCTTTTCACGGTCTTTGCGTTTCCGGGTCTAAAAGGCCACATCAGTTTCAAGGCATAGCAGCCTGATGGCTGCTGCTCTCTCCTCATTCCCCTCGTGCAGATGCCCCAGTTGGCTCCTTTCGAGAGTCGCATCGCGTAGAAAAACAGGGCAGATCTTTTGCCGAAGCTCCGCAGAATAAGAGCTTGTGCTTTCCCACCCTTGCGATAAAGCTTTGCATGGTTGGGGCACCCACTACATGCGAAGTGGGGCTGCGCGAAAAGCCGGTGTTTCGATCCATTCTGCATTTGTGAGTGTGGGGAGAGAAAAGCAACTGCAGGTTCCTCGGCTCCCATTCGGTCGCTCGGAATGACAGCCTGAGGGGAGCGACATGCAGGAGTGACAAGCTTCCGCTATGTCATTTCTGACGGGCGGCATGGCATGGCCTGCGGCTGGACGCGCGTACGCTGGCGGTTTGTTTCTGACGGGCGGCTTGGCATCGGCCTGCGGCTGGATGCGCGGACGCTGGCGGTTTGTTAAGGTTGACCCATGCCTGAAGTCGTTCAACTCCCCGATGTGTCCGCTGTCGATTTTCAATCCCTTGCAACCGATGTGGTGAAGCTGGCCGTGAAGGCGGGCGCCAGCGATGCCGAGGCGGTCGTTCGCGAAGGAGACGAGTTCAGCGTGAATGTGCGCATGGGGCAGGTGGAGACGCTGAAGGAATCGGGCTCGCGTGCGATTGGGTTGCGGGTTTTTGTGGGGAAACATTCAGCTTCGGCCTCGACCAGTGACCTCACTGCGGATGGGATTCAACAGCTGGTTGCGGGCGCGATGGCGCTGGCAAAGGTGACGGAGGAAGATCCGTTCATCGGACTGCCGGAAACGGAGGAATTCGGCGCGATTGCAGACGATCTGCATTTGTACTTCGACGACGTGTATTCGCTGCCGGGGACGGAGCGGATTGAATGGGCACGCCGGGCTGAGGCGGCGGCGATGGCTGCGGACCCGCGCATCTCGAATTCGGATGGGGGAAGCTTTGACGCGGCGACGGGCCGGAAGGTGTTGGCAAACTCGCGCGGATTTGTGGGGAGCTATCGCTCGAGCTATGCGGGGGTGTCGGCGACTCCGCTGGCGGTGGATGCGAACGGGCAGATGCAGCGCGACGGATGGTGGAGTAGCGCGAGGCGGATGGCGAATCTCGAGAGTCCTGAGGCTGTGGGACGGGAGGCGGCGCGACGCACGGTGCGAAGGCTGGGGGCAAAGCGCGTTCCAACGCAGCGGGTGCCGATTGTATTTGCACCTGAGGTTGCACGGTCGCTGATCGGGTCGGTGTTCGATGCGGCCTCAGGCGATTCCATCTGGAGGCATGCTTCGTACCTGGCGGGGAAGCTGGGCGAGATGATTGGCGCGTCGGCGATCACGATTGTAGATGACAGTACGATGCTGCTGCCGACCGGCGTGGGTGGATTCGGAAGCACTCCTTTTGATGGCGAAGGTCTGCCGTCGCGGCGGACGATCCTGGTTGAGGGCGGAGTGCTGCGGAACTACATGCTGAACTCCTATGCGGCGCGAAAGCTGGGGATGAAGTCGACCCACAATGCTTCGCGCGGCCTGGCGGGTGCGCCGGGCATCGGATGCGGGAATCTGTATCTCGAGCCGGGAACGCAGACGCCCGAGGAAATTATCGGCGACGTGAAGGCCGGCTTGTACGTGACGAGCCTGATGGGATTTGGAACGAACATTGTGACGGGCGACTACTCACGCGGAGCTGCGGGGTTGTGGATCGAGGATGGGCAGCTGACGCATGCGGTCGAGGAGATCACGATTGCCGGGCACTTGGGAGAAATGCTGATGAATGTGACGGCGATCGGGAACGATCTTGTGTTTCGCGGGTCGGTGGCGTCGCCTACGCTGCGGATTGACGGGATGACGATTGCGGGAAGCTAGCGGGTTAGCGGAGCTTTGCGCGTGTGTTCGCGGAGTTACCGGGGTTAGTCGGGTTAGCTAGTTAGCCGCGCTTTGCGCGTGTTAGCAAGTTAGCGAGTCAGCGGGTTCCGATTAGAGCGAGACGTTGGTGGAAGTGAACGAAAACTTGATGCAGAGTGTTCCGTTTGATCCAACGGACTCGAAGGCAGCGCTGTCGCAGTTGCCGCAGGCGCCGGCGGTGTTTGCACTGTATGGGGCAGAGGCGAAGGACGAGCCTTACATCGGGCGGACACCGAATTTGCGCGGACGGCTGGAACGGCTGTTGCAGCCCTCGGCGAAGCATCCGCGACGGCTGCAACTGGCAGGACGGGTACGGCGGATTGCGTTTCGGCGGACAGGTTCGGATTTCGAATCGTTGCTCGCGCAGTTTTCGCTGATCGAAGAGGTGTACGGGGCGAAGGCCCTGGAGCGGATGCATCTGCGTGCGCCGGCGTTTGTGCGGTACCTGGGCGGCAATCCGTATCCGCGGATCGTGGTGACCAACAAGCCAAGCCAGCGGGAGGCCGATTGGGCGTATGGGCCTTTTGCTTCTCGGGCGGCTGCGGAGCGATTCGCAGAAGAAGCACTGAAGCTGTTTCTGCTGCGGCGGTGCACAGACGATCTGCATCCTGATCCCAGTCATCCGGGGTGCGTGTACTCGGAGATGAAGATGTGTCTTGCGCCCTGCTACAAGGGCTGCACCGATGAGCGCTATGCCGAAGAAGCTGCGGCGGTGCGGGATTTTCTGGCGACGCGCGGTGAGAGCAAGCTGGTGGTGCTGCGCGATGAGCGGGATTCGGCTTCTTCCAGACTGGCGTTTGAGGAAGCGGCAGCATTGCACGCACAGGTGCAGAAGGTCGAGGCCGTACGAGCGCTGGCACCGGAGCTTGTGCAGCCAATGAGCAGGCTGCGGGCGGTCAGTTTTTCAGGCGTCGGCGAATCCTGATGAGGTGGCGGTGTTCCTGTTTGACCACGGCAGTCTGCGTGGGCCGGTAGCATTTTCGACGGTGGGGATGCGGATCCAGAACGAACAGTCGGGATCGAGTTCGCTGTTTGCACAGCCTATGGCGCTGGAGGCCGTGCCGGAAGCAGGGACGAGGGACCAGGGACCAGGGATCAGTCCGGCTCAGAGAACCGCAGATGCGCGCTACAAAGGTTCCGCGGACGATGCTGGAGGCGCGGATGGAGGCAGTGCTTGCGGAGTTGGAAAAGAATGCAGGAACGCCGTCGTCGACGGTGCGGCAGGGACATCTGGCGCTTTTGAAGCGGTGGTATTACCGGCCGGAGGTAAAGCGGGAGGGCGAGGTTTGTTTCCCTGATGCGGAGGGGCGGTGGCCCATCAAGGCGATGCTGCGGGCGGTGGGGCGTGTGGCGGCCAAGAATCTTGTGAGCGCGAAGCCGAACGGATGAAGTCGAAAACCATGCAGACAAAGGAGAGCCTTCGCCAGATGCTTGCGCCAGGGCGTCCACTCGAGACTGGGCGAGTGGGGGAAGTGGTCGAGCTGATCGAGAAGCGCCCGGGAAAGCTGGCCGAGCTTGTGGAGTGCCTTTGGGACGATGAACCGGGCGTTTGCAGCCGGGCTGCAGATGTCCTGGAACGTGTAACGCGGGATCGGCCACACAAGGCGCAGCCGTGGAAGGAAGCGCTGCTGGGGTTGATGACGGAGACCACGGAAAAGAAGGTACGCTGGAACCTGGCGCTCCTGGTTCCGCGGCTGAAGCTCACCGTGAGGGATTGCCGTCGGGCTGCCGAAACGCTGCAATCCTATCTGGATGATCCAAGCTCGATTGTGAAGACTGCGGCGCTACATGGATTGACGGATTTGACCCGGCAGGACCCGGAGTCATTGCCAGAGATATTAGACCTGCTGCAGGTGGCGGGGCGGTCGGGGACGCCGGCGATGCGGGCTCGCAGCAGGATTTTGCTTAAGGCGCTCGAGACCCAAGGGAAGAAGGGGCAAACCCGGAGTTCGATCCATATGTTCGACTGATACACTGACCGCGGAGAGAGAGCTTTTCAGAGTAGACGGGCGAGGCGCTCCAAAATCAAAATGGTTGAATTACTTCCATCGATTCTTTCAGCAGATTTTGCGCACCTCGGGGACGAGGTTGCCGCGGCGGAGCGGGGCGGCGGCACGGTGATCCATGTCGACATCATGGACGGGCATTTCGTGCCCAATATCACGATCGGGCCGCCGGTGGTCGCCAGCCTGCGCAAGGCTACGAAGTTGCCGCTCGACTGCCACCTGATGATCGAGAATCCTGACGAGTTCATTCCCGCCTTTGCCGCCGCCGGGGCGAACTGGGTGAGTGTGCACTACGAGGTTTGCCGGCACCTGCACCGGTCGCTGATGCATATCAGGGACCATGGCATGGAGCCCGGCGTCGTGCTCAATCCGGCTACCCGTGTGGAACTGATCCGCGACATTTTGCCGATGTTGCATCATGTGCTCATCATGAGCGTGAACCCGGGATTCGGGGGGCAGAGCTTTATTCCCTTTGCGCTGGACAAGATTCGGCGGCTTGCGCAATTGCGCAAGGAACTGGGGCTGGCATTTAAAATCGAAGTTGACGGTGGAGTGGCTCACGACACGGTCGCCCAGGTCGTCCAAGCAGGTGCGGAGCTATTGGTTGCTGGGAATGCGGTGTTCGGCGCAGGCCAGGCCGAGCGGGATGCCCGTGCATTGCTGGCAGCGGCTCGAGAAGCCGCCAGTGAGTCAGATCTTGTAAAGGTGTAAAGGGTGGCAGTTTCCCCCTGCCCCAAATTGAGGTGGTATGAACCGGTTGTCGAGAAGTTTTGCTGCGTTGGCGCTGGCCTCGCTGGTGTTGTCCGGGGTTACGGCCCAAGCCAAGGAAAAAAAGCCCAAGCATAAGAAATCGCAGGATTTGAGTGCGAATCCTCTGGCGGGTGTGAATTCGAAGCAGCCCGATAAGGAGCTCTTCGACAAAGCCATGATCGCGCTGAAAAAGGGACGCTACGACGTGGCGCGGCTGGACTTGCAGACCATGCTCAATACCTATCCGGATTCGGAATACCGGATGCGGGCCAAGCTGGCCGTGGGCGACAGCTGGTTCAAAGAGGGCGGGACCGCGGCGCTGACGCAGGCAGAAAGCGAATACAAGGACTTCATCACCTTCTTCCCCAATGCTCCGGAGGCGGCAGAGGCGCAGATGAAGGTGGGCGACATCTATTACCAGCAGATGGAGAAGCCTGACCGCGACTACAACAACGCGCAGGATGCGGAGAAGGAATACCGGACCATGATCAACATGTTCCCGGATTCTCCGCTGATTCCGCGGGCCAAGCAGAAGCTGCGCGATGTGCAGGAAGTTCTGGCGGAGCGCGAGACGCAGATCGGCCTCTACTATGAGAGCCGCGACAACTTCACTGCTGCGATCGCCCGGCTTGAGACCGTGGCGGATACGTACCCGCTGTATTCGAAGAGCGACCAGGCTCTGCTGGCAATCGGAGATGCTTACGCGGGCCAGGCGCGCGCAGTGCAGAATGCACCTGGGATCAACGGCGCCGTGCGCGAGCGCCTGCACAGCGTGTTCGAGGAAAAAGCGGCGGCGGCTTATGCCAGGGTGATCACGCGGTACCCGATGGCGCCGCACGTTGAAGATGCACGCGACCGGCTGGTGGCGATGAATCGTCCCGTACCCGAGCCGTCTGACGCCGCGGTGGCCGAGAACGACGCGGAATTCAAGAGCATGCGGCCGATTCGCTTCACCGACAATGTGCTCGGAATCATCAAGCGCGGACCGACGGTGGTGGAAGCCGCGCACGTGGGCGAACCCACCCTGGAGGATCCGAAACGTACGCTGGCTCCCGAGGTCACCAAGGAGAACAACGCGCTCTTCGTCGCGGCCATCAATGAGGGGAAACCCGCAGCGGCGGCGGCCGTGAAGCCGACCGGACCGAATGAGCCGCCACGCAGCGATCAACCATCAACGGTTGACCTTGCTCCTCCGGGAAGCGGCGGTACAGGGGTTGGCGTAACGATCGTGAACCAGCCGAATGGGGACGCAGCAACGCCGAGCAGCAATGAACCCGTTCCGGCGGGAACGCCAGGGGATCCCAATAATGCGCTGGTGAAGCCAGTTGGGCCGACGAACACGGCCCTGCCGGCAGTGGAGAAGCCGGCCGAAGCTCCCATGCCGGTGAATGACATCAAGTCGGGCACAGCGCAGCAGCAGACGGCTGCAGATGCGGCGAAGAAGAAGCCGAAGGCCGATCTGAACGAAGAGTCCTCGAGCAAGAAGAAAAAGAAGAAGGGGTTGGGTAAATTGAACCCGTTCTAGAGCGAGGGACTAGGGACTTAGGGACCAGGGACATCGGGAGCCTAGGACAGGGCCGCATCCGTTTCGGGTGCGGCTTTTGTTTGGGCTGGCGCCGCATGATCCGCTTGTCGCGGGGCCGATATTGTGCGAGCAGGAAACCCACAGAGTGGTGGTGGGGATGGAAGGGCCGAACTGAATGTGGGAATTGCGCAGCGCTGGTTCGGCGCGGGTTGGCGCGGGTTCTGAAGGAGAGATGGGGAAGCTGATAAAGTTGAGGTTAGTCCCTTTGCTCGCAACTCTCCCGAGAGACGCCGGCGTAATTCCGGGGACTGGCCTTCTAAACCCCATGCCACACGACCTGCCTAAAGCGTACGACCCGACTGCCATTGAAGATCACTGGGCGGAATACTGGGTGCGCGAGAAGCTCTTCGCGCAGCCGACGCCGACTGAAGAGGACCGCCTGGACGGCGAGTCCTCCTTTACGATTCTGCTGCCTCCGCCCAATGTAACCGGCAATCTGCACATGGGGCACATGTTCGAGCACACCGAAAGCGACATTCTTATACGGTGGCATCGGATGCGGGGGAACCGTGTCCTGTGGATTCCGGGAACGGATCATGCCGGTATCGCAACGCAGATGCTGGTGGAGCGGCAGGTCACGAGCGAAGGCACGACGCGCGAGCAGATGGGCCGCGAGAAATTTGTAGAGCGCGTGTGGGAATGGCGGCGGCACTATGGCGGGGCGATTCTCGGGCAGATGAAGCGGCTGGGCGCGTCGGTGGATTGGGATCGCGAATATTTCACGATGGACGAGCGGCTCTCGGTAGCGGTGCGCGAGGCGTTTGTCCGGCTTTACGAGCAGGGGCTGATCTATCGCGGCGCCTACATTGTGAACTGGTGCCCGCGCTGCCAGACGGCGATCAGCGATCTTGAAGTTGTCTACGACGAGCACAAAGGACACCTTTGGGAGATTCGATATCCCGTTATCGGCGATGACGGCAAGGATATCGGGCGAATTTCTGACAGTGGCGACGACGCGGCCCGAGACCATGCTGGGCGACGTGGCTGTGGCTGTTCATCCCGCGGATGAGCGCTACAAGCATCTGCATGGGAAGAAGCTGCGGCTGCCGCTGGTGGGACGCGAGATTCCGGTGATCACGGACGAGTGGGTCAGTCCGGAGTTTGGCACGGGCGCGGTGAAGGTGACGCCGGCGCACGATCCGAACGACTTTGCGCTGGGGCAGCGGCACGATCTGCCTTCGATCAACGTGATGGACGATACGGCGCACATCAATGCCGAGGGCGGGGCCTATGCGGGGCTGGAAAGATTTGTGGCCCGCAAGAAGATTGTTGCCGATCTCGAAGAGATGAGCCTGCTGGCCGGGATCAAGGATCACGTGAACAACGTGGGGCACTGCGATCGCTGCAAGACGGTGGTGGAGCCGCGGCTGTCGCTGCAGTGGTTTATCAAGATTCAGCCGTTGGCGGACAAGGCGATTGCGGCGGTGAAGGAAGGCCACATCAAGTTCACGCCCGGAGATGTACGCGAAGACGTACCTGAACTGGATGGAGAACATCCACGACTGGTGCATCTCGCGGCAGCTTTGGTGGGGACATCGGATTCCGGCGTGGCATTGCGCGGTTTGCCACAAGACCACGGTGGACGCGCGAGGATCCGACGAAGTGTGCGCATTGCGGGTCGGAGAAGACTGACGCAATCGACGGATGTGCTGGATACGTGGTTTTCTTCGGGGCTGCTGCCGGTGTCGGTGTTTGGCTGGCCGAATATCACCGCGGAGAATCGCGCCGATTTTGATGCGTTTTATCCGACGAGTCTGCTGGTTACGGGATTCGACATTCTGTTTTTCTGGGTGGCCCGGATGATCATGCTGGGCTGCTGGTTTTCGACCGATGTGAAGATGCCGGATGGACAGCCCGCGGCCGTCGCAGAGTCTGTTCCCTATCGCGAGGTGTATATTCACGCGCTGGTGCGGGATGCGAATCGCGAGAAGATGTCGAAGACCAAGGGGAACGTTGTCGATCCCATCGAAATTGTGAAGCAGTACGGAACGGATGCGGTGCGGTTCACGCTGGCTTCGATGGCCTCGCCGGGAACGGACATTGCGTTCAACGTGGCGCGGACGGAAGGGTACCGGGCGTTTGCTAACAAGATTTGGAATGCGGCGCGGTTTTTGTTCATGAATGTGGATCGGGCGGCGGAGATCGGGATCAGCGTCGATATGGCCGTGCTGGGCGGGATGCCAGCTGCGGCACCGGACGCGCCGCTCGAGTCGCGCTGGATTGTCGCCGAATTGAATGCAACGGCAGCCAAGGTGAATCAGGCGCTTGCAAACTATCGCTTCGACGATGCGGCAAATGCGATCTACCAGTTTTTCTGGGGAAGCTTTTGCGACTGGTATCTGGAAATCGTAAAACTAAGCCTGGACTTTGGCGAGGGCGCAGACAAAGCGCGCATGAAAGCTGCACTCACCACGCTTGTCGGAGTGTTCGAGGCTTCTTTGCGGCTGCTCTCGCCATTCATGCCGTTCCTGACCGAGGAAGTCTGGCATGCGGTGTATGACGGCAATCCACCGTCGAAGTCGATTGCGCTGACGCGGTTTCCGCAGGCCGCATGACTCGGTCGATCGACAAGACCGCACTGGACGGAATGGCGCTTTTGCAGGAACTGATCGTTGAGGTCCGTGCGCTGCGGAAGGAGATCGGCGTCGAAGAGAAGGCGATCGTGCCGATCGAGGTCCGCATTGATGCAGACCTGAAAGTAGGTCGTTAATGAAAATCTCGCAATCGTCGAGCGGTTGGCGCGCGTGAGCGAGGTGAGATTTGTTCGATCAGATATCGGCGGGGCTCGCCAGACATTCGACGTCGCAGTTTGATGTGGCGGTGATCTACGAACGCAAGATCGATGTCGCAGCCGAGCGCGAGAAGCTGAACAAGGAAATTGCGAAGCTGGAGAAGATCATCGCGAATTCCGACCGCCAACTCAACAATCCGGGGTTCACGGCCAAGGCGCCGGCGCACATCGTTGAGGGATTGAAGAAGCAACGCGACGACGCGCAACAACTGCTCGACAAACTGCGCAGGGATCTCGATTCCCTGCCGCCCGCGTGAGCGATGACTGCGCATGACGTGTGTCTGCAATAGCTGTATTCACCATTTTCGAATCCTGGGCGTCACTGCATCCGCCCACGTCGAAGGCGGGGATTCACAGGGCGTATCGGGCGGCGGCCAAGCTCTGGCATCCGGATAAATTTGAAGGCAACCTGAAGAAGCGCGCTGAGGCGGAAGAGCGGTTCAAGCGCATTCATGCCGCCTACCAGGCGCTTTGCGAGCACTTCGAGAATCCGACAAGAGAGCGGTCTGAGGCGGAATTTGTTTCTCCGATCCGCAAAATTCCGACGCCCAAGATTGTTTTCGGAGAGGAGCCCGGTTGTTTTGTGGCGCCAAACTTTCCTGATCGGGTTCGCGAGGTCATTGCAGGGGCGCGTGTTGAGGCCTCGGATCCTCCGGTGGCATTTATCGAATTGTCGCCCGGAACACCGAGCAATTCGCAATTTATCCTCTTGACGGGGCACCGGATGTACGTACGCGACGACAAGGGACTGCTCTCGGTGGTCTGGTATTCGGACCTGGGAAGCATCAGGCTCGTCGATCGCAAAGGTGAGAAGACAGGGCGCGTGGCAAAGAATTGCGGATAAGATTGCGGGAGAGAAGCAGACGTGTTCCCTCCAGATCGATCGACTGGATCTGAGCCGGTTTCACACTTTCACCGACCGCCCGGATGACAGCGTGAAGAAAGTTGTTTATAACTTTCTACGGCAAATGAAATCGAATTGGCAGTCTTGAACATCGAAAGAAGAACGAATGGACTGGAAGAGCCACCGCGTAGACGCATTGCTGGAGCAGGCCCTGCTGGAAGACAAGGCAGTTAGCGATGCCACGACCAACGTCACGATCGACGCCAACCTGCGGGCCTCTGCCTCGATCATCGCGAAGCAGGAGCTGGTGGTGGCCGGGTTGGGAGCGGTGCCGCGGTTTCTGGAGATCTTCGCGAGGCTTGATCCACGGCCGGCGGCGCATACGCGATTCGACGTGGTCAGCCACCCGGAGATCTTTGACGGCGTGCGGGTGCACAAGGGCCAGGTGATCGCGGTGATTCGCCACAATGCGCGGGTGCTGCTGAGTTGCGAACGGGTGATCCTGAACCTGATGCAGCACCTGAGCGGAATCGCCACGCTGACGCGGCAGTATGTGGATGCGATCCAGGGGACGAAGGCCCGCGTGCTGGATACGCGCAAGACCGTGCCGGGCATGCGTGCGCTGGAGAAATATGCTGTGCTTTGCGGCGGAGGGACGAATCATCGGCTCGATCTTTCTTCGGGCATCCTGATCAAGAACAATCACATTTCGCTGGGGGGAGGATTGCGTACGGCGCTCACGAGCGCCCTGGAGAAGCGCAAACCGGGCAATCGCGTGCAGATCGAAGTGCGGTCGCAGAAGGAACTGGAAGAAGCGCTCGAATGCGGTGCCGAGGCCATCCTGCTCGACAACATGACTCCCGCACAGGTGCAAACGTCGGTCGAACGCATTCGCAAGGAAGACCGCTGGATTCCGATTGAGGCGTCGGGTGGCATTGTGCTCGACAACATTCGCGCCTACGCCGAAGCAGGCGCGGACTTCATCAGCGTGGGCGCGCTCACGCACTCCGCCAAGGCCGCCGATATTTCGATGAGCATTGTTGCCGAGCCCGCCTGAAGAACCGGTCTCATCGGGTCGAAATCAACCACTCACTGGAGCCATGGACCCCGGCTTGTTGTGGCCCATACTTGCATATTCAGCTGTTGAGGTATTCATGAGACCGGTTGTGAGCGTGTACGACCTTGCCGGGTTGGAGGCAGAGCTTGCCGGCACGATCTTTGCGGGCAAGCTGCAGTTTTCTCCCGTAACGGGATCCACAAATACCGATGCGATGGCGGCTGCCCGCAATGGGGCTGTGCAGGGGTCTGTCTTTTTTGCCGATGAGCAAACGGCAGGACGAGGGCGGGGAGATCACCGGTGGCAATCGAAGGCGGGCGAGGGCCTTTATGTGAGCGTGGTCATGCGGCCCAGTCTTTCCCCGTCGCACCTTCCGCTGATTCCGCTGGTTGCGGGACTGGCGGCCGCGGAAGCGGTGCGCAAGCTTGCGGGAATCGCAATCGACCTGCGCTGGCCGAACGATTTGCTGATTGGAGCGCGCAAAGTCGGCGGCATCTTGGTGGAGTCAAAGACAGAGGCTGCGGGACTATCATTTGTCGTGATCGGGGTCGGCATCAACGTGCATCAGCGCGACTTTGACCCGGCGCACTCGACGCCTGCTACCTCGCTGGACACCGCTATTGGGCGCAGTGTCAGCAGGCAGGCGCTGCTTGTTGCCCTGCTAAAATCGCTTGAGCGCGAGATACTTCTGCTGTCGAAAGCAGAAACCGCGAATGGGATATTGGGGCGGGTTGAACAGGCTTCGACGTGGTTGAAGGGGCGCCGCGTTACAGTCCATGGGCCTCAGGAATGTGCGGGTGTGACGGCCGGCCTCAACGCTCAGGGATTTTTACTGGTGCGAACAGACACGGGCCTGGTGACAGTGCAGACAGGCGGCATTCGCGCCGCGGAGACGGAATAAAAACGACGATGCTGCTTGCGGTCGATGTTGGAAACACAAATACGGTTCTGGGACTCTACCGGCTCGACGCCGAGGCTGGGCTTCCGCCGAAGGGCGCCGCTGTTGCCGCGAAGGACAGGTTCGACCTGACCGCGCACTGGCGCCTCACCACTCATCGGACGCAGACCGTGGACGAGTATGGCGTGTTTTTTGTGAAGCTGTTTGAGATGCATGGGCTGTCGCCGAGCCAGGTGACGCACATCATTCTCTCGTCGGTGGTGCCGCCGCTGGATTCGACGCTGCGGCAGGTTTGCGAGACGTATTTCCACCTGGAACCGCTGTTTGTGGAGCCGGGCATCAAGACGGGAATGCCGGTGCTTGTGGACAATCCGACGGAGCTTGGCGCGGACCGGCTGGCTGACTGCATTGGGGCCATTGAGCGTTACGGCGGACCGTGCATCGTCGTGGATTTCGGCACCGCAACGAAGTTTGAAGTGATCTCGGAAAAGGGCGAATACCTGGGCGGGGCGATTGCGCCGGGTCTGGGATTAAGCGCGGAAGCGCTATTTTCGCGGGCGGCGCGTCTTAGCCGCGTGGAGATCAAGCGGCCCGCAAAGGTAATCGGCACCAACACGGTGGGACATCTGCAGAGCGGGTTGTATTACGGCTACATCGGGCTGGTGGATGGCATTCTTGAGCGGATCTTTGCAGAGTTGGGACAGAAGCCGCGCGTGATTGCTACCGGAGGGCTGGCGCACATGGTTGCGGCGGATTCGCACTACATCTCGGAGATCGACGATCTTCTGACGCTGGACGGGCTGCGCATTCTTTTCGAGCGAAATCGCGGCGCGCGGCCACGCGGGCGCGCACACTGAGACAGTGGGCAGTGGACAGTGGACAGTGGGCAGTGGACAGTGGGCAGTGGGAGTCAGTGGACAGTGGACAGTGGACAGTGGACAGTGGACAGAAAAACCATCGCAGACAGAATTGCTCCTATTGCAGGCTTCTTTTCACCGCGATCTCTCTCCCGGCGGATTCAATGACCGCACACTCTTCAACAGCTGATCACTGTCCACTGAACACTGTTCACTGACTCTCGTGCAAAACTATTTCAACTATTTTACGGAGATCGAGGAGCGCTTCCAGCGGCGGCGCGGGGCGATCCTGTTGCTTTCGACGCTTGACTGGGCATTAATCGAAACATGGCGGGACGCTGGGATTCCGCTGGAGGCTGTGCTGCGCGGGATTGACGCAGCGTTTGACAAGTACGAATCGCGGCAGAAGCGCGGGCGCATGCGGCGCGTGAATGGGCTGGCGTGGTGTTCGCAGGCGGTGATGGAAGCTGCCGAGGAGTTGCGCGAGGCAAGCGCAGGAACGGCGACGACCTCGACTGGAAGCGAAGAAACGGGATTCGAGCATGAGCGGGTGGCGATGCATCTTGAAGGCGCTGCCGCCGCTCTGGATGATTCAAAGATTGCACACGATGCTTGCGCCGTAACGGCAGCGCGATTGCGCGAGCTTGCTGCGGAAGTTCGCGCGGCGAAGTCTACAACTACCGCTGCGCACGAGATGGAAACATTTGAACGGATTCTCACGGTGCTCGAAGAGCGTCTGTTCATGGCGCTTCAGGCGGCGGCGCCGGAGGATCTGATTATTGGCTTGCGCGAACATGCCGAGCGGGAACTGGCACCTTATCGAGGCCGCATGAGCGTAGACCAATTGCGACAGGTCAAGCGCCAATTCGAACAAAAGCAACTGCTCGTGCACTACAACCTTCCGCGACTGAGCCTTTTCTACATGAGCCAACAATGAAGCGCAAACCACAGAAGCCACGCATTGCGAAGCCTGTCCGGAGCGCGCTCGTTGAGATCGAGAAGCCTATTTATGGCGGGGCCTTTCTGGCGCGCATGGAGGGCAAAGCGACATTTGTGCCGATGACACTTCCAGGCGAACAGGCTCGTGTGCGCATTGTGGAAGAGAAAAGAAGTTATGCAAATGCGGAGCCGGAAGAGATTGTGAGCGCCGCGCCGGAACGCGTTGTGCCGAGTTGCCGTCACTTCGGGGCATGTGGTGGATGCCAGTATCAGCATGCAAGCTACGAAGCACAGCTGGCATTCAAGCAAGCAATTTTGCGCGAAACGCTGGAGCGCGGCGGGGTGAGTGCGCCAGAGAACATCGAGATGCTGGCTGGAAATCCGTGGCAGTATCGTAATCGGATTCGCCTTGCGCTGGATGCGGGAGGCCGCGCCGGATATCGCGCACGACGATCGCACGACCTGGTACCCATCGCTGAGTGTCCGATTGCCGCCCCGCTGCTGGTGAAGGCAGCGCTCGACGCCGAGGAGATTATGAAGGCGGTGAAGCCGGCATTTCGCGCGAGGGAGATTTCGCTCTTTTCCAATGCGGACGAAACGGAAATGCTGGCGAGCATCATGGTTTCAGAATCGGGCACTCGTGGATTTGACCGTGTGTTCGATGAATGGCGCAGACGCGTCCCGGCGCTTGTCGGCGCAGAGTTGATTGAGGATGATCGCAAGGACAAGGCTCCGAGAATTCTTGCGCAGTTGGGCGAGTCATCACTGACTTACAGCGCAGGTGGATTTGATTTTCGTGTGGACCACGGCGCGTTCTTTCAAGTGAATCGGTGGCTGATTGACGATCTCGCTGCCAAGGTTGGTGCGGATCGGCGCGGAGAGTTGGCGTGGGATCTTTTCGCAGGCGTTGGCCTCTTTGCGAAAAAGCTGGCAGAAAAGTTTGAACGCGTTGTCGCGGTCGAATCGGCACCGATGGCCAGCGAAGCTTTGAGGCACAATCTGCAGGGCGACGCGGCCGAATGCATGATCGCGGAGACGGCGGATTTCCTGCGAGCAGAGGGTAAGACGCAGAGGCCCGATCTGATTGTCGTGGACCCGCCGCGGGCGGGCCTGGGCGCGGAGACGACTTCCCTTCTTGCCGAGGTTGGAGCGCCTGCGATCGTTTATGTTTCCTGCGATCCTGCGACTCTTGCGCGGGACCTGCGCACCTTGCTCAGTTCCGGATATTACCTCGGCTCGGTAACGCTCGCTGATTTGTTCCCGCAGACGTTTCATCTGGAGTCGGTGGTCGAACTGCGTCGATCCTGATAACCTTGCGACCATAGATAATTTCTAAATCTGGGCTCAATGGAAGCTGCACCGAGTAACTCCGGTCCATCTACGCTTGGTCCTGTGCGGGCCGGTGTTGGCGCACCGCTATTTCACGCGGCCTGGTTGTTTGCGCTCGGGATCGTGATCGCTCATTTCTCCTGGCTTCGCCCTGCGTATCTTCTTGTCGCTCTCGCCCCAGTCGCGTTTTTGTGTGTGATTGCCGCGATGCGCGCGCAGCGAGCGGCGTGGTTGCCTCTTGCATTTCTATGGTGTTTGCTTGGATCGTGGTGCGGCGAGATGGAGCCGCAGCCTGCGCCTGCGCCAACGCTGGCTGCGCTCTCGGATGGCCTGGTGCGTACGGTAGAGGGCACAATCGTCAATGCCGGCCCCAGGCGTAAAGAGGTCATGCAGAATGTAGACGACGGGAACGACACGGCACCAACGCAGCGCCTGGATCTTGATATCGCAAACGTGGAGTACGTCTCGGACGAGGAAGATGCGCAGAGGGCGATGCCCGGGGGTGTGCGGCTGACAGTGCGGTGGCCGGATGGCGAAACATCAGCGTCGGGGTTTCACTGTGGTGAGCGAATTCGCGCCGATGTGCGACTGACGCAACCTGAGGTCTATCGCGATCCGGGTGCATGGAGCCGCAGGGATTATCTGCTCAACGAAGGCATTACCGCAACGGCGAGCGTGAATGCGGATCGCATGGCTGTCATTTCACCGGCAAAAGAACGCAGGTTAGCCTGCCGCATCGCGGGGTTTCAACAAGCGGCGAGCGCAAGGATTCTGGCATTGCCTGCGGCGATGAACTGGTTGCCATCCTCACTACGACTAAGCGAAGACGATGCGATTATGCTGGCGGCGATGGTGACGGGCGATCGCACTTACCTGACGCACTCGCTGCGCGTGGGATTTGAACGGACGGGTTCGTTCCACATGCTTGTGGTTTCGGGTTTGCACCTGGCAATCGTGGCTGCGCTGATTCTGTGGATCGCAAGAAGACTGCGCGTGCCGCAACTGCCGGCGACGCTCATGACGATTGCGGCGTCGTTTGCTTATGCGCTCTTCACGGGTTTCGCGACGCCGGTGCAGCGTTCGCTCTGGATGGTAACGCTGTATCTTGTTGGCCGGCTCGTCTACCGCGAGCGAAACATACTGAACACTATCGGATTTGCATCGCTATGCCTGCTCGCAGCGAGCCCGAGAAGTCTGTTTGATTCGAGCCTGCAGATGACGTTGCTCGCGGTTGTTTCGATTGGCGGAGTTGCGGCGCCCCTGCTGGCCGGCACGATACACCCTTATCTATCGGCAACGCGCGGACTCTCCCTGGTCGCACTTGACGTTAAGCTACCGCCGCGACAGGCGCAATTTCGCGTGATGCTGCGGATGTTTGCGTCGGCACTGGCGCGGGCAACGCGGAGATGGATCGGATGGGGCGTGTTCCCCTGGATGGTTCGGTTTTCGCTGCGATGTGTGGAAGCGCTGGTGGTGTCATGCATCGTGGAACTGGCAATGGCGCTGCCAATGGCGGTCTACTTCCATCGTATAACCGTATTCGCTTTGCCGGTGAACATAGTGATTCTCCCTTTGCTGGTAATACTGCTGCCGGCTGCGCTTCTGACGTTGATCGCCTCTTTTGTGTCGACAACTCTTGCTACGATTCCTGCTGCATTCGCGGGGTTCCTCTTACACCTGGGGGTGAGGCTGGTGCATGCATTCGGATCGATCGCTGCGGGTGATTTTCGTGTTCCTGCTCCGCTTCCGCTGCAGATTGCGATTTTTTGCGTTCTGCTTGGATTGGCGGTTTTGCTCGCGCGTCGAGAAAACCAAACGAGTGCGGCGTGGCAGCGTCGATTCGCATGGATTGCGATGACTGGCGCGGCTGTCGTGGTCGTGATGCCTCGCCCCATTGAGCACCCGCACGATGCATTGCTCGTCGAAGCCATCGACGTTGGCCAGGGAGATTCTCTACTGCTTGTAACGCCGGACGGGAAAACCATGCTGGTGGATGGGGGCGGTTTCGGCGGCGGTCCGAGGCAGGCCCCGCAGGATTTCGATATTGGCGAGGAGGTTGTTTCGCCCGTGCTCTGGTCACGCGGGATCCGGCATCTGGACGTAGTTGCGCTAAGTCATGCGCACTCTGACCACATGGGTGGTTTGCCCAGCGTACTGCGCAATTTTAGACCTGACGAATTGTGGGTCGGCAACAATCCACCGATTGATGCGTACCAGGCACTGCTAGATGAAGCGGGCATGCTCGGCGTTCAACTGCGTACGTTGCGAGCGGGCGACAGCGCGGCGTTAGGCGACGCGCAAGTCCGCGTGCTCGCTCCACTTGCGAATTATCAGCCGGGTGCTGAGCCGAGCAATAATGACTCGCTGGTCCTGCATGTTTCGTACCGGGGTACCTCAATATTGCTGGAAGGTGACGCGGAGGCGCCGATCGAGCAAGGGATGCTTGCGGAGGAGGGCCTCGAGAGCACCCTTCTCAAAGTCGGCCATCATGGCAGCGTTACTTCCACCGGGCCTGAGTTTCTGGCACGTGTTGCGCCGCAGTGGGCTGTGATTTCGTGCGGGCTGCACAATCGATATGGCCATCCACGGGAAGAAGTTCTTGCGGAGTTGCAGGCGGCGCACGTTCGCACTTTTTCGACGGATATCAATGGGGCGGCGTGCTTTGAACTCGATGGGAACAAAGTGAGAGCGAGCGCTCTCTGCGGCCTGTCGGAAAGATAGCGTGCATAGGTAGCTTGCCGGAAGTCTGCAAAAGAGTTAGGCCGGATTCAAATCAGAAGCGTAGCCTCGCTCCAAACTGAACCTGGCGCGCCTGGTAGAAGTCGGTTGCGTTGATGTTGAGGGGCCTGCCGAATTCTGTCTGGCCGGTCTTGAGGCCGGTGAGGAAGTTCAGCCGTGGCAGGCCCCCGGTAACGGTTCCCGATTCGATCGAATAACCCGTTGTTTCGAGTTCGGTCACGTTCTGATGATTGAAGAGGTTGAAGCTCTCGGCCATCAGCTCCAGCTGGCGCATCCGGCCAAGATCGAATCGCTTTCCGAGGCGCAAATCCGCTTTCCATGTTGACGGGTAGCGATAGGTATTGCGGCCGACGCCATAGACCCGGTTGTCACCGCCGTAGCCGTTCATGCCAGTGCTGAGTGCGACGATGGCCACGCCAGTCGAATCGAATTCCTTCGCCAGCGATCCAGCGGTACGCATCGTGTACGGCTGGCCGCTGCGGTAGTAGGCTGTGCCGCTCAATGTCCATCCATTGGCGATGTGTCCGGCAAGATTTTGGAACTTCCACGGCAACTGAACGATTACGGCAGCGGTTGCGGAATGTCGCACGTCGAGCGCGCTGGTGCCGTATTCCTGGCGAAAGTCGATGGGATCGAGGACGCTGGGTCCGCTGACCTGCGATGTCTCGTCGGGATTCCAGTCCATCGCGTGTGCATACGTGTAGCGCGCGCGCAGAGTCAGCCCACGTGCATTGCGAGAGAGGCGCAACATGGCCGCCTCATAGGTAGAATTTGCCCGGCTGAAGATTTCGCTCACCTGCTGGTAGTTGGGATTGAGACGGCCTGCGAATCCCGTTGGCGAAGTGATGGAAGGCCACGAAGCGAAAAAGGGAACCGTAATCAGCGATGACTTGATGGGGCCTGAAGCGTTGCCATCGATCACGGCGTAGGTGATGGTCTTTGCATACAGGGCTGGGTCAACATTTGCATCGACAGTGATGGGAAGGCGGCGGCCAAGACTTGCAACTGCGCTGGCTTCCAAGTGGATTCTTCCGGGAAGCGTCTCTTCGACGGCGGCTTCCGCCTGTTGAATTTCGCAATTGCGGAAGTTGGGCGCGAACTCCACTGCTCCGGGCTTGACGATACTTGCCGGCTCACCCGCCAGCACGTAGGGAAATGGTGGAGCGCCGCCCGCGTTGAGGTTGTCTGTCGGGCGCATGAAGAAGTTGAGATCGCCTTTGAGTGAGCCTGTTTGCGTGAGCGCGTTTTCAATTACGGAATTGCGAGTTTGACTGAAATAGAGGCCGTATCCGAGGCGAATGACCGGCCAGCTGCCTTCGCCGGTACCCCACGCAAACCCGGCGCGCGGACCCCATTGGCTACCGAGGCCCGGCATGTGCGCGGTGAGCGGAAGGTCAGGGTTTTCGAGATTCAAGATCGCAGGCGGAAGCTGTTCGAGTTCCCAACGCAAGGCCAGTGTGAGGACGGTCTGTTTGGCGGGCTGCCATTGGGAGGTGAGGTAGCCGGCCCACTCGTTGGTGCTGAGCCACCAGTCTGGTGGCCCCATGCTCTGCGAGTAATACGTGTAACACGGCAGATAGCCGAGGCCGTGAAGTACGCCGGAAGAATCGCGCCACGCCTTCCCAGTCTGATCGCAGTTGTGCTGGCTCATTGGGTCGAGTTGGCCGTTCAACCCGTAGGCAGAAAAGGCAAATGCATCTGACGCAAAATTCTCAGCACTGGAGTAATAGTACGTACCGTTCTGATTGCGCAACCTGCTGGTTGCATCTTGATTGTGGCTGATTTCAGCGCCAGCCTTTATCAGTAGGTTGCCGCGAACCCAGCTGAGTTGTTCCTGCGCCATGGTGAGGTGTTCGTCGGGGTAGCTTCCTGGTCCGAATCGCGCGGAATTGCCGATGGTGAAGCCGTAGCGCGAATCCACCACGATCTGAGGAAGCTGACCCCAGGTGTTGATGTTCAACGATTGCTCGAATGCGGAGGGTGTCTCCGCAGATGAACTTTGCACCTGGTGGCCATAGGAGCCCTGGGTTACGGCGAGGAGGTTTGGCGTGAGGAACGCTTCCCACCGGCCCAGCAGCCACTGCGCGGTTGCTTGTACGTTGCCGAAACTGTGCGTTCCGTATGTCTCGGAAGCGCGGGTGAAACCGCCTCCGGGCGAGTCGAGTCTTGCGCTGGTTGCCTCGAAAGTAAAGTGATGACGCTCCGCGACGCTACCATCGATACGGCCGAATGCTATCCATTGAGAGGAACTTCGCGGTGCGGGTCCGAGAAGACTATCGAGCGTTTCAAGGAGTTTGGAATATGCACCGAGTCCTGCTGCAACCGGGTCTGCGCTGTTGAGACCAAGCTGTGCGCTCAGCAATTGCATCTGATCGTTTGAGGGCTGCGCAAAGAAATTGTCGGGATGCTTTACGGTCGCGACACCTGGATCATTGCGCTCATATCCGTCAAGTGCTCCAAACCAGAACAGGTGCGGCTTGTGAATAACACCACCGATGCCCGCACCCCATAGAGCCTCGCGATCGCCGGGAGTGTAGGATTCGGGGATAAATACTGGAATTGCCGTGTTCGTAGCGGGCGCCGTTTCCTGAATCCACTGCGTGAAGGGATTGCGGGCGTTCCAGAGATTCTGACGATCGAAGACGAAGGCTTGTCCGTGGAGATGATCGCTTCCACGTTGTGTCTCGACGATGGTTTGGCTGGCGACCGCGTGTGCGGAGGCAGTTCCACCAAGATCTCCGGGCCGCACGTCGCGCAGTGCGGATTCCGATGAGCCGGGGCTAAAGGGTGGTGCGCACGCGGTTTCGGCTGGCATTTGCGTTTCCGAATGCGGATTGAATGCGCATACCGTCGATCGTGATCTGAGGTGTGATTGCGGAGGCTGCGGAAGGCTCGCGGTGCTCGCCGGATTCATCGGCTTGAGCCGGAGAATCGAGAACGAAGGTTTGCCAGTTGCGACCGGGCAACGGGAGCGCCTGTAGTTGCGTTGAATCCAATCCTTGCGAAGATCCGGGGTGGTCGCAATTTGAAGAGCGGCCACTTGTGCGATGGGAGAAGTTTGAAGATTGAGTACGGAGGCGCTGGCTTGCGCCGAGTTTGACCGCCAGTACAGCGCGTGCGAGTGAGTGGCTGCAACAGCCTCGGTTGGAGAAGTCTTCGCCAGCGACGGAAAGGCTGGCGGGAAGCGTTGGCTTTAGGGCGAGGTGCGGAAATTGAAGGCTCGAGGTCAGCGCAGGAGGAGATGCGAGATGCGGAAACGCAACTGGCGAAGGCTGCGGAGTAGCAGGGGTGAGAGAGGCATTGCGATTTTCGTAGTCGATGCGGGCGATTCTGCGCGAAGGGGTTGAAGATCAATCGCGATCTGAACGTGCTCTTCATGTTCGGCGGCGATAAATATCCCATCGAATCTACCGGTGCCGCGCGGGCCGGTTGCAGTCAGCACGTATTCTCCCTGGGTCAATCCGGTGAAACGATAGTGGCCCCCGCGTGAAGTTGTGGTGGTTTGCACTTCGCTGCCAGTGACCACATTGCGCAGGATGACGGTCATGTTGTCGAGAGGAGCCGAGTGGATGTCGGTAAGTCTGCCGCTGAGTGCGCCGTTAACTGAGACCTGGGCATGGGCACAGTAGACCGCGACTGCGCCTGCAATCATCAGCAGTGCGATATTCACCAGCGATTTCGTCCAATTTTTCGCTAACATCCGGTGACCAACTTGCGGTCAAGTCTCACTGCATTTACTCGGTTGTCGTTTGTCCCAAAAACGGAAGCTGATAATCTCCGATCCCTCGCCGGGAATTATGGCGATGAACAGATGAATTTTTCCTTGCAGTGAATTCGGCTGCGATTTTACGGAAGACAGGGAAAACTCAAGGTGACTCCCAACACAGTTCTGTCCGGGAATGGAGCAGGGGGCATCAGGTCTGTGGGAGATGGAAGCCCGATTCGGTAGACTGATTAAGACAGGATCCTGTTTCGCGGCGGAACTCTTCTCGGAATTTCTGCTCGAATACAAGTCACTGATTTTAAGGATATTAATGTTCATCGATGAAGCTAAGATCCGGGTGAAAGCGGGCGACGGAGGAAACGGCTGCATGGCCTTCCGACGGGAGAAGTTTGTGCCTCGCGGGGGCCCGTCTGGTGGCGATGGAGGGCGTGGGGGCGACGTGATTATGGAATCGTCGCAGCGCCACAACACTCTTATCCACTTCCGCTATAACCCTGAGCACAAGGCGCAGCGCGGCGAACACGGTATGGGGTCCAATTGTACGGGCCTTGATGGCAAGTCAACTGTTCTGCAAGTTCCTGTGGGAACAGCGCTTTACGATCAGGAGACCGGCGAGCTTGTTCACGATTTTTCAGAGCCGGACGAGCGGCTGGTGGTTGCCAAGGGTGGGCGGGGGGGGAGGGGTAATCAGCACTTTGCTACCAGTACCCACCAGGCGCCACGCGAGCATGAGCTGGGACGAGCTGGCGAAGAACGGCTTTATCGGCTGGAGCTGAAGCTGTTGGCCGACGTGGGTCTGGTTGGATATCCCAATGCGGGAAAGTCAACCCTGATTTCGCGCATCTCGGCTGCGAAGCCGAAGATTGCGGATTATCCGTTCACAACGCTCGAGCCGAATCTCGGCGTCGTGACGGTGGGCGAGGAGCCGGACCAGCAATCGTTCGTGGTGGCCGATATGCCGGGGCTCATCGAGGGCGCCCATCTTGGATCTGGCCTGGGTACGCAGTTTCTCCGTCATATCGAACGCACGCGGGTGCTGGCTCACCTCGTGGATGTCTCCGATGCGTCAGGGCGGCCCGATCCCGTTGAGGACTTCAACGTCATCAATAAAGAGCTGGCGAGCTTCACACCCAAAGCCGGCGAGGGATCCGGGCAGGCACATCCGCTGGCGGACAAACCGATGATCATGGTGGCGACGAAGATTGATGCCGCGAATCCCGAGAAATTGAAGAAGCTGAAGACCTATGCGAAGAGGCGGAAGTTGGAATTTCACGCCGTCTCTGCGGTTACTGGCGAGGGGATCGACGAGTTGAAGTGGGCGTTGGCGAAGCGTGTGCTGCCGGTGGCGGTCGGAACGTAAATCCTGAAGACCTGAACAGAAACGCTAAGAGCAAAAGCAGATTCTTCGCTCACCACCCCCGAACCCACCGCAGAGCTATGCTTGCGGGGCCCTGGTACGTTCGGGGCCCCGTTCGCTCAGAATGACAGCATTAAACGAACTGAATGACGTTTGGGTCCCGTTATCTCAGAATGACACCCGCCCATCATGAGAAGAGTTGGAGGCACAGGGAGCGGGCTCGGCGCGGAATCTTCGAACTCAATCGGTGGCTAGACCATTGCGCGTTCTTTTACCATCAGGTACTGGTTTAGCACGGATGATGTCACTGCCTGCGGATTGAGGTCCAGGGTTAGTGCGCCCTGCTCGTGGAGCCGAGCTAGAAGCAGCTCGCGACGGCCGGCCATCTCCTGTGCGGCGGCGGCGCGAAACATTTGCTCCACATTTTTCGGACGCTGCTGCGCGATAACATCGACCTCGGGCTGGGCCATGGCGACGAAGAGCAGTACGTGACGCCGCAGCAAGTGCATCGCGCCGTCGATCACCTCGGGACGCATGGCAGTCTCGGCAAGATCGGTGATCCACAGAATGAGTGATCGCCGTGGCTGAAGGCGTCCGAGTAGCGTAGTGGCGCGCAGGTGGTCGGCTTCGCTCGATTCAGCACGAAGTTGCGCCAGCAATTCGATCATCTGGCGCAGATGTGCGGCTCCGCGGCCGGGCAGCAGACGCTGCTGGATCGTTTGACCGTAGGCGAGGAGACCCGACACGATCGCCGGAGAACAATGCGAGTTGCGCCAGCGCTATCGCGGTAGTGCAGGCGTGATCGAGCTTGGAGTGTTCGCGCAGGCTGCCGGCCGCAAGGGGCAGAGCGGCGTTGGTTCCTGGCGCTGCGACTACGCGCGAGCGCATCAAGGCGGCCGCAGTCGAGAACGATCCACACGGGCTGGCTGCGCTCGGTTTGGTATTGGCGGGTAATCAGGTTTCCGCGGCGCGCGCTTGCCGTCCAGCAGATGTCGCGCATGTCGTCGCCTTCGCGGTAATCGCGCAGGCTTTCGAAGTCGCGCCCCAGGCCGCGCTGCCGTGTTTGCCGCAATTGGAGATCGATTTGCCGGCTTCGCGCGAGGAATATTTGCTGTTCCTCTCCGGTGCGCAAGGCCGGATAAACGCGGACGGTCTGCTCCAGCGGAGCCTTCGCCCAGCGCTCCGCAAGGGAGAGCGGCGAACGGTAGCGAATGTAGAGCTGGCCTGCTGTGCAGTCGCCGCGTTCCTGCGGTTCTACGCGGTAACGCACGGATGCGGGAACACGCGGGAAGGCAGTAACGCGAATCGGATCCTGTCGCGCCGAGGGATCACCGAGTGCGGACGGCAAATCGTCGATCAAGCGGCATTCGATGATGGCTGATCCCTGGTTTTCGATGGTGAGTTCAATTTCAGTCTGGCTGTCGAGCGAGGGTGCATTGGACCAGGTTCGCGAAGCCGTTAACTCGGCAGCTTGAGGCAGCCGCATTCCATCGAGCAACGCGGCGAGAAGCACGAGGAGATCCCACGCCAGCATTGCGTAACCCAGGCGCGGATCCCAAAAGCCCGGAACAAGGAATGCGAAGCCTACGATAAGCAGTGCGATCGAACGCGGTGTGAGTGAGAAACTCGCGCGGCTTCGCGGCTCGCATGTCGCGCGGACCGTCGCGGGATGAAAGGAGGGAGCAATCATTGACGAGGAACCGGAACCGCGGCGATGACGTCAGTGAGGACACGGTCGGCATCGAACCCTTCTAGCTCCGCCTCGGGCTTGAGCATCACCCGATGACGCAGCACGGGCGGAATCGCGCGCTTTACATCATCGGGAACAAGATAATCACGGCCATCGAATGCTGCCGCGGCTTGCGCTACGCGCATGATGCTGAGGGCCGCGCGCGGACTGGCGCCAAGCAGAAGCGTGGGCCACTCGCGCGTACGCCGCGCCAATGCCAGAATGTAGCCATAGAGCTCCGGTTCGATGCGAATGGCGCGGACTTCAGCGCGCGCAGCCTCTAACATTTCCGCGGGGATGGGCGCGATGGCCGCATCATCGAGCAGGCTTACTCCTGTTCCTGCGTGATGCCGTTCGAGGATTTGCAGTTCCTCCACTTCGGTGGGATACGCTACTCGAATCTTCATCAGGAAGCGATCGAGCTGTGCCTCGGGCAACGGATAAGTGCCTTCGAAGTCGACAGGATTCTGCGTGGCAAACACCGTGAACCAACTGGGCAGCGGGCGGCGCGTACCGTCGCTCGTGACCTGGCGCTCTTCCATGCACTCGAGCAAAGCGGCCTGGGTGCGCGGAGGCATGCGGTTGATTTCGTCGACGAGGAGCAAGTCAGTGAAAACGGGTCCGGCGTGGAAGGTGAACGTGTCGGTACCGGGACGAAGAATCGTTGTGCCAAGGATGTCGGCGGGCATGAGGTCGGGAGTGGCCTGCACGCGCTGAAAGCCGAGTCCAAGCAAGCGGCCGAGCGTCTTCACCATCAGCGTCTTGGCGATGCCGGGAACGCCCTCAAGCAGCGCGTGGCCCTGGCACAGGACTGCGATCAGCACCTCCTCGATGACCTGCGTCTGCCCGGAGATCACGCGACCCAGTTCGGTGCGCGCATGTGCAATAAGCTCACCTGTTGCCTGAAGTCCTGGCTGCTGGCTGGTATTGATGTTCTCTCTCAGTTCCTCGCTCATGAGGGCCTTTCGTTTCCGGTGGATTCAATGCTTGCATTTGAATTGGAGATGTCCCCGAGTTTTGAAGCTGCGGCGAGCATCTGGCGATGATGGTAGAGCAACTGAATGACCTTCAGCGCAGCGCGCGGTTCAATCTTTTCATTCAGTCTCGCATCTTCGCAGGCCGCGAGATCCGCCTCGAGATCGGGGCCTGCATTTGGGAAGCGGCGCCGGATTGCGGCTGCCAGTTCTTCGGCACTGACCGGCGCCTGGCGCAATCCGCACAGGCGCAGGGCGTAGCGGCGGAAGCGCTCCCATGCGATGTTGACTGCGGTAGACGATGCCCCGGCGCTGCGATAGAGCGACCCCAATGCTTCAAGAAATTCGATGGGCGTGGCCCGTGCTGGAGGAGGCATCTCGCGGACCGGTCCACTGCGCCGGCTAAAGCTGAAGACGATCAGAATCGAGATCAGGATCAGGCCCGTCCACATGAGCGCCACGGTCGGCCCGGGAATATAGCTCAAACTCGAACGCACATCGCCATGCAGGGACTCGTCCCAATAAAAGTGATGGCCCTCGCGAGGTCCGAGGGAATTGAGCAAGAGGTCGAAGTTGGCGGCGCGCGCCAGCGATCCGTTTTCAAGCGGCGTGGAGTTGGCCCACCACACGACATGGCCGCTGCCGTAGTCATATTCCACAACGGCCGGCTGGCCGGCGCAACCATATTGAACGCGCTGCCTGGGATTGCCCACTTCCCACGTGGCCTGGGGCACCATCCACACCTCGCCGCTGTTGGCGAGAGGATCGAGTCCTTCTGGCTCAAGCTTGCAGGCGGCGTAGGTGAAATCGCCCGGCGTCCCCGGCTCTCCGTCGGGCACCAGGTATCCGCCCCAGAAGCCTGTGGCCAGCACGCGGCCGCCGTGAGAAACGATCTGGTCAACAGCCTTGAAGTCTTCGGCCTCGCGCGTGAAAGGCTCCGCAAAGATGACGACCGTGCCGGGGCCAGCGTTGGCTGCCAATTCACTCAACGGCCGTTCCCAGCGCTCAAGGTTGTAGCCCGACCGCAACAGCGATTCGTACGCTGCGCGCGCGCCGTGCTGTCCTGAAAGGTAGGTCGACGGCATGGGGTTGTCGTTATTGTTTTCGTTCGGCAGCACGAAGCCGATGACGACGGCGAGCGAGATTGCGATCGAAATACTCCACAGGAGGAGGCGGCGATCTTTGGGATCGAGCGACGACATGAACGTCATGACGCACCGCCTTCCGGTGCTGCCGATAATTCGCCGAGGTCCGGACGGCGCGCCGCCGCTGATCAAGCGAGGACGCGAGATTCTCGGCGTTCTTATAGTCGCTTTCGCAGCAGGGCGGCCGCCATACCAGAAGCGCTCGAACGTCCCGGTCAATTGCGAGAGACCTGGTTTGCGCGGATCCTCAGCGGCGACCAGTGCAAGGTACTCGCGCGGGGTGCGGGCGCGATCGGCCGGCCAAAGTCTGCGCGATTCGAGGCGGGAGATTGCAGCCCAGTAGACAAAATGGATGGCTTCGCGCCACAGACCGGACGCCGCCGCGTTGCGGGCATCTTCGAGCCACAGTTGCCAGTCGCGCGCCGATGCGGCTCCTGGCGCGGGACGGTCGCTTTCCTGCGCTAGCTGGACGCGCCAGCGACGCTCAAGGCGGAGCAAGGAGTAGACGAGGGCGATGCAGACCCCGAGAATGAATCCCCACACCAGAGCGCGGCCAATCCAGGCGGAGCGTGCCTTGAGATTTGCTGCGCTCTCGAAAAGGCGGTTGAGCCAATTGCCCAACTTTTCGAGGACCGACTCGCGAACCGATGTCTGCTGCAGACCGCGGAATTCTCTCTCGGAGAGCACCTGCTGCAACATGGCCCTCTCCTGTGTGTGCGGCGCGGCTGGTGCAACCTGCATATGGGTCTGCGCGAGATCGGCTTCGAGGCGCACCTTCGCGTCCCTGAGGAGTTGCGAAGTGGGTGGTTGCACTGTGGTTTCGGCGCGGGCATCACTCGATTTCTTCGCGGTCGCCTTCACTTCCGGCAGATCCGGATCCTGGGCTTTCGCGAACAGCAGGCGCAGCCAGCCAAACCGTATCAGGCGCTGTTCGGTGCGAGAGCTGTTCGCGATGGGCACACGATCGTCGGGACCTACCAGGGAGGGGTCGCAGCTCTTGGTATTCCGATCCTTTGCGCACGCATCGACGAGCGCCGAAAGTGCGGTAAGGTGCAGGCGGTAGTCGTCCATCGATACGTCGTGCGGCGCGCGAAGTGGATGGAGAAGATGGCACCTTGATGGTCTGCGCGCTGACCGCGATGGAAGCGAGCAACGAGACAAGTGCGGCAGTCGCTGCAGCATGCTCTATGCACGGATCTCATCCCTGCGGTCCCCTGGTGGGATGACGCAAGCGGGAGTTCCCGCGTATGGCCGGGACGAATCGGATTGATAGCAGCGGCAACCGTCATTTCCGCGATGTTCTATCCCTCATGGCGTATGCGCTGATGATAGTAGAAAAGGGGGATGGTTTTGCCTGCCTAACGGAACGATCGAGGGTCTTCGGGATATAGGCCGGATTCGGCGGCGCGCCGCTCATGCGTTGCTCTCTTCGGCTTTCGTTTCGAGGACGGCCTGATGCGTGGGGATAGTCTCAGGGCTATCGGAGGTCGCTGCCGCGACCACAAGAGGATCAGAGAACTCCGGCATTTCCTGCGCAAGAACTGGGGATGCGGCTTCGGATGTTGGCCCTGGAGTGGCCGGTGGCACCAGCATTCCTGCCTGCTGCATCATCCACTCAATATCGAAGCCTTCTTTGCGGATGCGCTGGTCGAAATAGAAGACCGTGAGCGCGATTCCATAGATCGGCTTGGTCATGGCCTTGACGACAAAGTATGCCGAGTAGGTTATGAACGAGACAGCGACGCCGACGGTTTGTGCATGCGCCTGCCCCTGCAGCCCGGGGATCAAGGCAACTGCAACAAGAATCGGAAAGGTGACGCACCAGACAAGGATCTGACTCAGAAGAACTCCGAGAACATAGAGGAGAAAAATGCGGGCGCGCGTCCCCTGGCTGAGCATGACGCCGCGCTTGAGCGCAATCCACGCCGGAGCCTGTTCGACGACGCTTGCCGGAAACGCAAGGCAGAGACGCAGAAGCATCCAAGTAGCAAAAACCGCCAGAATGAACAGGAGTGAAAAGAGAAGGCCCGCGAAGAGGGGGCTGTCATCGTTAGCGGCGACGCCTCTGACCTTGCCCGCGATCATTGCAAACATCGCTCCGAAAAAGACGACGCCGGGCGCGCCAACAATCACCAGTTCCTGCAGCAGATAAAGGCCTACATAGCGCCAGCCGCGTTTCCAGGTTGCCTTGTAGGCGCTGCGGATGGTGATGCTGTCGCCGAGAAAAAGGCGAGCGGTGGCATCGCTCATGGCGGCTTCTCCGATGGCGCTTGTCGCCAGTGAGGCTGGAATTGCCAGCACAACAAGGAATGTGAGGAAGGCCCACATGAGCGAGTCCGCAATGGTTCCACCATTTTTTGTATGCACGCCCATCCACAGAAAAAAGGCGAAGGCGCCGGCGGCGAAAACGAAGACGGTTCCGGCAGGAATGGTTCCGATGCCCACGAAGACGAGGAAGCGCGATCGGTAAAGCTGCGCCGTACGGTCGAGGATCTCCGAGAGGGTTAGCGGATGGAGCGGCTCACTCATGCCCGCTCCCCTGGTCGACTGGAGGTTTTTCTTCGAGCGCGGAATTGGGTTCGACGGCCGGCAAAGAGGGCGTCATTCCCGCGTTGTGCATCATGCGTTCAATGTCGTAGCCCTCTTTGCGCACGCGCTGGTCGTAGTAGAAGAGCGTAAAACCGGTTGCATAGATCGGCTGGACGAACGTATTGGTGAGGAATGCAAGGAACTGCTGCGTCACACTCATCCAGACGGGGAGGACTCCCTGATGTTTCAGTCCAACAACGATAAAAAAAACCTGGGTTATGCCAGTGAGACCCAATTGGATGATGAGGGCAAGCAGTCCCAACATGAAGATGCGGCCGCGCGAGCCTTTGCTGAGTTCAATGCTGCGGCGAATTGCTGCGCTCGCCGTAAGATTCTCAACCGTGCAGGCGGGAACGGCGAGAGAGTAGCGCAGGCTCATGATGATGCCGTATATCAAGGCCGCCAGAAGAAGGAATATGAACGCAACGCTTGAGGCCAGGAAGACGACCATCATCTGCGGATTTGGCGGCGGGGCGTGAGGAGTAAACAACCCCTTGGGTTTCACATACACCAGGATCAGCGCGGCATAGGCACCATAGATGAGCACGCAGGGGAACCAGGCGCGGAAGTACGTGATCGTCATGAGCCAGAGATAGCGCCCGGTTCGCGGGAGGATGGTGCGATAAGCTGCGCCAATGCTGGCGGGCTCTCCCAGGTGAACCCATCCCACGGCGCGCGTGTTGGCTGCCAGAGCGACGCCGCCGGCTACGAAGATGACGAGCCAGAGCACGACAATGCCGATGACCGACACCACGATCAGGCCGTTACTCATGTGAAGAGATAGCATGGCCTGCTGCGCCCCGATTTGCACCAGGCTGAGGACCAGGAGTATGCCGGCGTAGATGGAGGAGATGCCTGCAAATAGTAGAAAGTTTGTGCGGTAGAGTTCGGCCGTGCGGTCAAGAATCTCGCCAAGGGTGAGAGGGCGCAGCGTCGTTTCCATGCCTGAAATCCTTTAGAAACTGGGAGGCAGATGCTTGCGGGGATGCTAGCACACATGAGGCGGCAATGGATGTCACCTCAACTTGCTATTTACCTGTTGGATGAAGCAATACTGCACTTTTTTCCAACCCGGTACTTCTTACCCGGCAGCAATAGAGATAAATGCGTTGCAAGCTCTTCGAAAGAAAGCAAGAGGACAGTGGCCCAAGGCTTGCTACTGCTACATAGAGGAACGTTCGAATGGAGAAGCGCCTACCTTGTTCGCTTGGATGGAGACAGGAAAAACGGCATCAAGGGAGGAACGTTTCAACCCCCGGAGGTTATATATGAAAACTAGCAAAATGCAGATCCTTCTCGGCGTCACTTCCTGCGCGTTAATGCTGACAAGCGCGCAGGCATGGGGAGCGGCTGCCCCCAGATCCGCCACCCCGATGCCAGTGATTCAGGAACCGCAGAATCCGCCTGCCCAGACTTCTCCTGACCAGGCGCCGAACCCCGACACAGCCAGGTCCACGACATTCACCGGCACAGTCGTGAAGGACGGGGAGCAGTACATGCTTCGCGATTCGTCGGGCAGCGTTTACAAGCTGGACGACTCCTCGCGCGCGCAGGCTTTCGAGGGAAAGACTGTCAAGGTGACTGGCCGTCTCGATTCCAACTCGAAGATGATCCATGTCGACAGCATCGAGGCGCTTGCGTCGTAACGTGAAACTAAAGAAACGGAAAAATTAGAAAGCAAGATCCGGATGCGAAACGAGTAGGGTCGCATCCGGACCAAAATTCCCCAGGGCTTCATACATTAATTCCTCAGGGCTTCATATATTAAAAAATCAGGCAGCATCCCGCCGAAGTCAGTCACTGTGCGCACAGGGACGACTTCGGCGGTCGTGTTTTCAGGCAGGTTCGATAGAATCTGAAGCTGTCAAAGGAGGCACACCCTCAAATGCCTGCCGATTCCGCATGTGATGTCTTTCTTGAGTTTTCCCGCCACAAGCTGCTTGAACAGTACTGGCCGCGGCTGCGCAAAGCAGTTGAGCCACTTAGCGACGAGCAGATATGGTGGCGCCCCAATGAAGCCAGCAACAGCATTGGAAACCTGATTCTGCATTTGAACGGGAACGTGTGGCAGTGGCTGGTAGCGTCCTTTAGCAAGCTCGAAGACAAACGCGATCGTCCCGCCGAGTTCAATGCGACCGGGGATCTCTCGGCTGCCGACTTGCTGAATCGTCTCGGCCAGACGCTTGACGAAGCGGCGAAGGCGCTGGCGCGGCTGACCCAGGAAGACTTGCTGGCGACCTGGCAGATTCAAGGCTATACAGTCAGTGGGCTTGCGGCGGTTTATCAGGTTGTGGAGCATTTCGGCCTGCATTACGGCCAAATCGTTTACATCACCAAGATGCAGGAAGGCCGCGATCTGGGCTTCTATAAAGAACTCAGCCAAACCGGCCGCGCGCGCGGGGGATCCGCCTGATTCTTGCGGCCGTGGCAGAAACGCTTCATTGCAGATGCTGTATCTGGGTGTCCGGCGGGATCTTCACCGTGAATTCGTCGGCAGGCAGTGGCTGGTTCTGGTCAACTTTGACGACGGTCAAGGTTATGGTTATACCCTCCAGCGGTCGCTTGATAACGACGCGCGTAGGGAATTTATTGCCACTGAAGTCCTTGTAGGCGATGTAGGAGACCTGGCTCTCCAGATTTCCTTCGCTGTCATATGAGTCCTGGTTGGAGGGCAGCAAGTCGTCGCGATGAAAGGTGATTACGCGTACTGGCTTGTCCCTCCGACTTCCCTCTGGTGCGTGTCGGGTAATGTTCAGGACGTATTCCGGCATCAGGAGCAGGTGCTTGTTCGCGGCATCCTGGATGGTCTCGGTATCGGAGGTTTCAGTGTAATAGTCCTCTGGATCGAGCCCGCGCACGGTCATAGCGTCAAAGAAGAAGCCGGGGCGCAGATTCTCGAGTTGCTTGTCTGATCTTTTGGTGAGCGAAGTCGGTCCCTGGATCGCCCGGCTCTTCGGCGGGATCAGCACGGTAAAGGTCTTTCCGTCGCTGGCCATGTTAAAGATTCGTACATTAAACAACGTTCCAACTACGCGCAGGTTTTCGGGCTTCTGCATCACAATCCAACCGTGGCAGCTCGGATAATCCGTCGCCAGGCCCTCCTGCGGTTTCGTCAAGGTGAGTTTGATCTCTACCTCTGCGGTCAGGTTGTTGAAGGAATTCCACCGTTGATTGACTTGCGTTACGAGTTCTTCCGGAGTGGCGACCTCGACGTTTGGCGGCGCTTTGGGCACGGGCAAATGACGCTTCGTAGGCATCAACGAACATCCGGTTAAAAGAAGCGGCAATGCAAATGCGGTCACAGCGAGGGAACTGCGAACAGTCATCGTTGTCCCGCCTTCTTCATCGCGCGCCGATAATCGGAGACAGCCCGCGCATGTTCCTCAAGCGTGGTCGAAAACGAAGACTTTCCCTGCGGATTCGCGCCTGCGGCGACGAAATAGAGGTAATTGGAGTGTGCGGGGTCCATTGCAGCGCGCAACGAAGGCAGCCCTGGATTCGCGACCGGCCCTGGCGGCAACCCTGCGTGAACGTAGGTGTTGTAAGGAGTGTCGCGCTTGAGATCGCTGACGTGAATTGCGCCGCGCCACTCTTTCTGGACTTCAAGCCCGTAGATTACCGACGGATCGGTCATCAGCGGCATGCCCTTTGCGAGACGGTTTTCAAAGACGCTGGCAACCAGCGGTCTCTCGGCATCCACGGCCGTTTCCCGTTCCACAAGTGACGCAAGCGTTACCACGTCGTGCACATTCTCCTTGAGGCCAATTTGAGCCGCCTCCAACCTGAATTGCCGGACCATGGCGGCTGCAACCTGGCCCGGCGTTGCCCGGCGCGGGAACCGGTACGTATCCGGAAACAGATAGCCCTCGAGCGTCTTCGCTTTCGGATCGATGTCGGCTACCAGATCGGTGAGCCGCGCCTGCTGATCCAGAAACTCTTCGCGTGTTCCGATGCCGGCCTGTTCTAGCCGCGCGGCAACGTCAAAAATAGACGCTCCCTCTGTCACCGTTACGGCAACCGTAAAGACGTCGCCTCGCGCGATGCGGTCATAGACCTCTGTCAGCGGTGCCGGATGGTCGAAACGATATTCCCCTGCTTTCAGCTTGCCTTTGCGCACCCAGCGCCAAAGGTCAAATGCGAATTGACTGCGAACCACGCCTGCGGACTCGAGCTGCTGGGCAATACGTGTTGTCGAGGAGCCAGGTTCAATCTCAACAAAGGTCTCGTTCGATGGCCCGAACGGTGTGAAAATCATCCAGCCGGCCGCAGCGACGGCCAGAACGGCAAGCAGGAACAGCGCCAGAAAGAATCCCGCCGCGCCGAGCCCTCTTTTCTTCCGATTCCCCCGAGTGCGGCGTGACGCCATGTACGCTGAAACACCCTTCCTCAAGATAAGACGCGGTTTAGCCTACCGCGGATTCTGATTCTTATTTGATTGTAACGGTCGTCATGCGGATGGATGGGCCGACCGGGCTGAAGCAGGATAAGCTGGGATTCCAGGAATTCAAGGGATCTTGGAGGTTCATGGTGGCCGACAGGGCAATTCCGCGTTATCTGGCGCTGGATGTTGGCTCAAAGCGCATCGGTATCGCCGTTTCGGATGAGCTTGGGCTCACGGCCCAGCCCGTTTTGACCCTCGAACGGCGACGGAATGTCCGCGAAGACCTGCGATCGATTGCGCGCCTATGCCGTCGCTACTCCGTTGCGGGAATCGTGGTCGGCAACCCAGTGAAGCTCGATGGCGCAATTAGCTCGCAGGCAGAAAAGGTGAAGGCTTTCGCTGCGGAGTTGGGCGAATTGGCTGGCCTGCCGATCCATCTCTGGGACGAACGCCTCACCACGCATGAGGCCCACCAGCTACTTTACGAGGCGGGACATGCGCGGCAGGATCATCGGCGGGTAGTCGACCAGGTTGCCGCAACGCTGATCCTGCAATCGTTTCTTGATGGACAGGCTAGTCCACCCGGCTAGCGTGTCGATTCGGCGGGCTTGGAAGAATGCGTCAGGTCACTGGGGGGATCAGAAAGTCCGGAGTCCGGGGTGCTGCGTCGGTTCTGCCCATAGCAGCCTGAAGCGTAGCCGTGACATTGGGCTCGGTTTGTACTGCCTCGTTTTGAATCTGCCTTTCGATTGATCCGCTCGTCTCTTCTCCTCGAGCATTCGCTCTTTCGATGCGGAGAACTGAGCGAGCGACGGTTTATTCCAACATCACGGAGCAGACTCTGGCAGAAGGGATGGTGGGCTCGCGCTGGGAGGGCCGGCAGGATTTCGCAAGCATCCTTTGCAGAAGGAGAGTTATCGAGAGCGGAACCGCGTGCGCGGCTACGACGGGCTCAGCCGCGTATAATCAAAGGTCAAGACATTTCATTTCTCGCGGTTGAGCAGCCCCGCTCGCCGCCACGGATCACGGATGCCCGATCACATCAAAAAGCAGCTGCTCAAAGAAATTGCTGTCCTTGAGCATGAGCTTGCTCACGAATTGCCGGCGGAGATCAAGAAGGCCGTTGCCATGGGCGACCTGTCAGAGAACGCCGAGTATCACATGGCGAAGCAGCGGCAGGAATTCGTGAATGCGCGGCTGGGCCAGCTCAAGCGGCGCATGGCAGAGCTTTCGCTCGTGAACCTGACGAACATCCCTCACGACAAAGCGGGGTTCGGTTCCACCGTTGTGGTCTACGACTCGACGAAAGAAGAAGAGATCGTCTACCGTCTCGTGACCAGCGAGGAATCCGACGTGGCCAAGGGGCTGATTTCGACGACTTCGCCGATCGGCCGCGGGATCGTGGGCAAAAAGGTTGGCGATGTGGCTACCATCATCACTCCCAACGGCAAGCGCGAACTTGAGATTTTGAAGTTGACGACCGTCCACGATGAGGTGGACGAAGACGAAGAAGAGGCCGAGACCGGCACAGAGAAGTAAGGAAGTAAGAATGACCTGGACCAGTGCATTTGGCCGCGCCTGCGGCTGGCTTCTTGATCGAATCGTGCATGGCCTCGCGCTGACCCGCATCTCGCCCAACGCGCTCACCTTTTTCGGACTCGTAATCAACATTGTTGCGGCGTTTCTGTTTGGACACGCGGATGCTTCGAATGCTGGACGCATGTTCTTCTACGCTGGCATGGTAATTTTCGGCGCTGGGCTGTTCGATATGGTCGATGGGCGCGTGGCACGCAAGAACAACCAGGTCACGGTGTTTGGATCGTTCTTTGATTCGGTGATCGATCGCTACTCCGACGTGGTGCTGTTTTTTGGGCTACTGGTGTATTACGGGCGCATCAATCGCTTCCGTTACGTCGTTCTCGTCGCGTTTGTCATGGTGACGTCGCTGATGGTGAGCTACACGCGGGCGCGCGCCGAGGCTCTCATTGGCTCCTGCAAGGTGGGGTTCATGGAACGCCCGGAGCGCATCGTGCTCATCCTGCTGGGCGCGTTGTTCGAGCAGTTCGGCGTGATGGCGCCGGTACTGTGGGTGCTGGCGGTGCTTTCGACCATTACGGTGATCCACCGCATCCAGTACACCTACCAGAACACCAAGCATCTGGCGCCGCTGAGCCAGTAAGGGACGACTGCGAAAGCCGCCGTCATAGTCGGATGACGTTGAAGGGTCGCAGCCATCAAGACAGAACAAAGACAGCGGCGGTGACGCGAGAACGCGTCGCAGGGGCGTTCCACCCATCTACCTGCTAAACTGTTTCTTCTCCAAAACAAAAGAAGCTTGGGGATGAATTCTAACCTTGGGTGAGCTAGCGTTTCCAGTGTCGTTCCGCGCTCAAACAAGTCCAGATGGATAGATGGAAAAGAATCCCCAAGGCCCTTCGAATCAAATGCCCAATCTGGATCTGCTTCGCAGCATTGCAGTGCTGCTGGTGGTTGTGGAGCATACCCTGCTTGCGTTAAGGATTCTCACGATTGGATATTGGAAAATAGCATGGCTCGGAGTGGTCGGCGTTTTCATGTTTTTCGTCCATACCAGCCTCGTATTAATGTGGTCTCTTGATCGGGAGCCAAGCACGTTAGGGTTCTACATCAGGCGGTTCTTTCGTATATACCCGCTTGCGATTGCCACGATTCTTATTCTTGTCACCTTTCGTGTCCCCACCATGCAGAATCCCCTGGGTGACACGTACTTTCAAACGCGTGGAATTGGGAATATTTTCTCGAACCTCATGCTCGCTCAAAACCTTGTGTGGGGCGGCAATATCCTCGGCGTCACATGGACACTTCCGCTAGAGGTGGACATGTATTTCTTACTTCCATTTCTCTTTTTCTTTCTGCAAAAGAATTTTTCCATCTGGCCGCTTCTGGCTCTATGGGGAGCGGTTGCTGCTTATGCCAGAGTAAGCTTCCCGCCCGACGCGCCAACGTTTGTTGCCTGCATTCCATATTTCCTGCCGGGCGCATTCGCATACGTTTTGTTCACGAAGATACGGCCTAGACTGCCCGCACTACTCCTTCCCGTTCTGATCGCAGCTCTTCTTTCGATTTTCATGATCAATCCCACGTGGAGGAGCGGCTGGATTCTCACCTTTGTGCTGGGGATGGCGCTACCGCTCTTTCGTCAGATTCGCGCGCGGTGGCTTATCGCAGCGAGCAATGAGGTGGCGAAATACTCCTACGGGATTTACCTTGTCCATCCCTTTTGTATTGCACTCGGAATCAATTATCTGCACGCACACAGCTTGCCGCTCCGTCTCGCTGTTGAAATCGCAAGCCTGGTGTCGATTGTTGTTGTCTCGCACTCGGTGCTGGAACAGCCCATGATGAATTTTGGCGCCAAATTAGCCAGACGCGTGTGGAAGGGATCCAACAATTCCACGGATGCTCGCGATGAAAAGCTCGTTCGCGGGAGGCCTGCCTAGCGCGTGCGAGGCAGGGACCTGGCGGGCGCTCAGCAGGTCACCATCGTTACGCTGCAGCCGGGCTTGGTGGGCTTCCATTGCACGAGAAAGCTTGTGACCGAGTTCGCCTGCATGCTGCGCATCTTTTCGAATTCACCACTCTTCTGACTGTAGAGCACCTTGCCTGCATCGCTCAATACAGCCAGGGCTGGAACACCGCGGTTCAGTGGAACGCCATAGTGCTCGGCGATATCAACGTTCTCGTCCATATGGCCAATATTCACATGCACGAGTACATAGTTGGACTCGAGGATCGGGCGGTTCTCAGGATTGTGGAAGTAGATGTCGAGCACCTGGCAGTCGCCGCACCAGTTTCCGCCGAAATCGATGATCACGCGTTTGTGGGTCGCGGCTGCTGTCTTGAGCGCGGCTGCAACGTCGGCCTTGGCCTCGGAGGGATCGGGGTAGATCTCACGATTGGCGGACATGGCAGGCAAGACCGTCATCGCCAGGACGGTCATAAGGCTAAAAAGCTTCGTCAGTTTCATGGATGGGGAATCCTCCAGGCGCCACCTTAAGTCTGCCATAGGGATGCAGTCACAGGCCATCCGGTTACAAATGTACCCGCTACCTTTGGGGGGAAGAATTAGTCTTTATTGGATATGAACAAACTGCGGCAGAAGCTCGAATCGCGCGCGTTCCCCGACCTGGGTGCGATGATGGAGGGCTATGCTCAGGCCGCGGTCGAGGTGGCACGGAACGAATTCCGTCAGAAGCTGGATTTCTCAGCGGAATCGATTAACGCGCTCGACGAGATCCTGGTTCTGCTGAGCGAAAGTCCTGAGATCGATCTGGATTATGAATCGCGCCTGTGGGGCAGCTACCTGGGCGAGGTGCTTCGGCAGCGTTACGCCGGTAGCTGGGAGATGACGCAGTATCCGGGGGCCGGGCATGCAACACCGGCCGTGGATGTACGGGGCTCGCGGCTGTTTCCGATGATGAAGGTTTATCGGCGCCTGACCGTTGGGGAAGAGGAAGACCTGCCCAGCTTTTATACGATGGTGACGGAACGCCTGGGCAATCCAGCACAGGTGAATTGAACGTACATCAAGTTGAGTGCCATCTGGGAACAAGACATAAGTGGCATAGATCACACCGCGCGGTTGGCTTTGTGCGACAATACAGGGTGTGAAGCGCAGATCCCTTTAGGGGGCGCGGAAGGATACACGATGGGCGATTTACTTCAACCTACTCACCTTTTGATCATCGCGGTTATATTGCTGGTACTGTTCGGCGCCAAACGACTGCCAGAGCTCGGGAAGGGCTTAGGCGAAGGATTAAAAGGGTTTAAGGAAGGCATCAAGGGTGGAAACGACCCCGCTCCTTCGACGACACAGCAGAGCGCGCCGGTAGCGCCGCCGCCTCCGGCAAGCACCGAACCTCCCAAGCAGGTGTAACCGGAGCTGAAGCAGAACCGCGCCGCGGTTGTTCAGAGTTTCGAAGTAAAGGCCTGTGCCGACGGCATGGGCCTTTGTGTTTGCATGGAAGTACTGTGCTAGACGCTCAATAGCAGAACGGCGGCCAGGGCCAATCCCATTCCGGCCACCTGGCGTTTCGTCGGCCGCTCCCTGAGCAGGACGCCAGCCAGCAAAATCGTTCCTGCCGGATAGAGGGAGCAGATCACGGCGGCAACGTCGAGCCTTCCCAGTTGCGAAGCCATCATGTAGAACAGGTTGCCGATCGTATCGAGCGATCCGGAGATAATCCCGGCTATCCAGAAACCCCGCCAGGGTCCTTTGGGGGGCGCAAAGGCGACAACGAGAAGGATTGCGACAACGCCCGCGACTCTGCCGGCGGTCAGCGCCCACAGGACCCCACCAGCAGCGGCGGCTTTGAACAGGATCAACTGGGCACCGAACCCGATGCCCGCGCCTGCACCGAGCAGCAACGCGCTGCGAGAGGTACCTGCGCCTTCGGATGCCGGCGCATGAGAGATCAACCAGATCGCGACTAGTCCGACACCCAAGCCGACGACCGTGACTATGCTGGGCCAGCCGGAGTGGATCAGTTCGAAGAGCACTGGGATGAGCGCGGTCATGAGGCCGGTGAGCGCCGCGGTCAGGCCCATTGCTCCCATCGACAATGCACGATAAAAGACAGCTAGCGCGAGCGCGCCTTCAAATCCGCCGATGGCTGCGTAGATGAGGTAGCTCGTTCCCGGCACCGCGAGCCGCAGGATGAAGCAGAGGACCAGCAGCCCCGCCAGCGACACAATCTGACCTGACGCGGTGACAAGCAGTGTGGAGGCGCGGCGCGCACCCCATCCCCCTGCGAAGTCGGAGCCGCCCCACGTTGCTGCAGAAAGCAGGCTCAAGCCTGCCGTAGCTCCCGAAGAAGACATTCTTAGTGCTGATAATCCTGACCGGAGGGGTAGTAGCCCTTTTTGGCGATCACTTCGACATTGGGCCTGTCGACGCGGACCTCGATCTTGCGGTATTTGCTGTCAATCAGAGGCTCGTGGCTGGCGTAAACCAGCGTGTACTGGTTGCGGCTCTCTTCGGCGAGTTGAGCGTAACTCTTCTCGATGCCGTTCAGGTTGCCTTCGGACTCGAGGTCGCCGCCGGTCGCCAGCACATAACCCGCGAGGCGATTGTCATACATCTGGAAGGGCAAGTGCAGCCTGCTGATGTAGCCTTCACCCCAACGAGCGGAATCGCCCACCAGCGTGCCAAAGACCGCTATCTTATTGGTCTGAAGATAGCGCAGGACATCCTTGTAGGTTGCTTTGCTGCCGTACTCCTTGCCGTCCGAGACAACATAAATCATGCGGCGGCGCCCGGGCGGCCGCGTTGAAAGCTCCTTGGCGGCAGCAAAAATGGCGTCGTTGAGGGTGTGGATTTCTTTTGGAATGTTTATGAACGACGAGTTGCCGACAGAGCGGCCTTCCTGGATATTTGGATCCACGCAGTTGCCGTTCTTTGTAATGCTGCATCCGGCAAACGGACCGCTATTCACCGGCACCAGATCATCGCGTCCGATGGACTTTGCCAGAGCGAGAACCGCCGGCACGCGGTTGCCCTGCGCCCCGGTAAATCCGGTCCACTCGCGCGGGCCATTGTTGTAGGTAAATACCGCAACCTCGTCATACGGCGAAAGCGAGCCCTGAAAGGCACTCAGCGAATCGTTTACCTTGGCCATTACGTCCGAAGTAAGGCTCTGGTCGATCACAAACGCAATTGAGAGCGCAGCAGGATCCACGGTGAAGATCTTGAGAGGTTCCCACGTGTTGTTTTCGTAGACCTTGAAATCGCGCCAGGTCAGGCCGGCGATTGGCTTGCCTTTGGAGTCCTTAACCGTGACGGGCACTTCTACATAGGTCGTATTCAAGACGATCGTGTGGCCGATGTCTTCAGGAGTCATGCTGTCTGGCGCAGTCTTCTGAAGGTCGTTGGACTGGCTGGGCGGCGGCTGGGTGGCTGGCGCCTGCTGGGGTACATCAGTGGAAGTACTTGAAGTGGAAGTGGAGGAGGTGGAACCAATTCCGGGTGTCAAGGGACCGATGCCCTTCAGGGATGAGGGAGCCTGCGGGGCAGGAGCATCCGGAACAGCCTGCTGGTCGGCCGGAGCCTGCGGCGGTGGAGTTTGAGCCGATGCCGCCGGACTGAGGCTGAACGACAAACTCAGGAATGCGGCAAGCGTCAGTGCTTTGAGACCGAGGTCCACAGGTATTCTTTCCTCCCCATACGACACTGCGCCAGCCGATTGTTGGCCCGCAGATGCACCCTCTCACGGGAAATTCAACTGGAGAGGCTGCACCCGTCAGAGTATCAGACGCGCAGCAGCCTTGCAGGTTTGCCCCAATCAAGCTGAAAGAGTTAAGCTATGCTCTCTTTCGTCCCCGATTTCGCGTCAAACTCAGCAGCATGCGTGTTCCCCGATTCCTTTTCGTTTTGTTGTTCACCCTGCCTCTGCTGAGCGCAGGGGCCTGGGGACAGCTTGTTCCTTCGCCGGATGCTCCGCCGGTGAGTACTGCACCTCCTCCGCCACCGGAAGAAGAGTCAATGGGCACGCTGAAACTCAACGTCAACCTGGTTGACCTGTTCTTCACGGTCAAGAACAAATCCGGGGAGCTGGTACCCCACCTTACGAAGGATGACTGTTCGGTCGCGGAAGACAAGACACCGCAAACGCTCAAAAACTTTACCGCGGAAACGCACCTTCCGCTGACGCTGGGAATCCTGCTGGACACATCAGGCAGCCAGATTGACGTGTTGCCACTGGAGCAACAGGCTGGCAGCCAGTTTCTTGAGCGTGTGCTGAAATCGAAAGACCAGGCGTTCCTGCTTTCGTTTGACGTGAATGTCGACCTGTTGCAGGACTTCACGAACAGCGCGCGCATGCTTACCCATGCGATGAACAAGGCGCAGATCAATACGGCGGGAGGGAATGGCGGTTCCGGAATTCCAGGTCTCGGTGGTGGGACCATCCCGATCCATGGAACACCGAAGGGGACCCTGTTGTACGACGCCGTTTATCTCGCCTCCAATGACAAGATGTCCGAGCAGAACGGCCGAAAGGCGATGATCATCCTGACGGACGGAGACGACCAGGGCAGCGACCACAAGATCCAGGAAGCGATTGCCGCTGCGCAGAAGTCGAATACGATCGTTTATGTCATTCTGATTGCCGATCCGGGCTTTTACGGGGGGTTTGGCTACTCCGGTTACTCGGCCGCGAAGAAGATTTCAGAAGAGACTGGCGGACGCCTCATCAACGTCGGCAGCAACGGCAAAAAGCTTGACGCTGCGTTCCAGCAGATTGAGGAAGAGCTCCGCACTGAGTATCTCGCGAGCTATACACCTACGAATGCCAAGCCTGACGGCAGCTTCCGCCGGATCTCTGTGCAATGCAAGGGCGATGACATGAAGGTGCAGGTGCGCAAAGGATATTACGCGCCATTGCCCGAAGCCCGTTAGAGCCCTGTCGCAGAAATATATACATGCGAGAAATTACACGGCCGCGCACTAACTACCGGCTTGCTTCGAGTTTGTCCCGCCGAGCCAAAGAAATATAGATTTTACAAGCTTCCTGTTTTGATGGGGATCGCACACCTGCGCTGTTGAATTCCGATGAAGGCAACTGCCTTTGGCATTCATCGTGCCATTGATGGTGCGAAAGCAATTTTTTTCGCGCTGCCTAATCCACGGCCGACTTCGGATGGTGAACAAATGGATGATCTTTATATGAAAGCCGCCACTGTCATTGCGGTGGCCCTCGCCGCCTTTTCAAGTTTCCCTTCGCCCGCGCAGCAACAGCAAGAACAGCAGCCGCAGCAGACTCAATCGGCCCCAGTAGCTGGACCACAAGAGCAAACGGCTAGCCAACCCGGTGCGGCGGCGGCGCAGTTGAGGCCGGTCACGGGTGAATTAGTGAACAAATTGGATTCCAAGTCTGCCAAGCAGGGCGACAGTGTTGTGGTAAAGACCGACGAGGACGTCGTGTTCCCAGGAGGAGCCGATATTCCAAAGGGATCGAAGCTCGTCGGCCACATCACCAACGTGCAGGCTCGTGCGGACGGCAAAGAGAACTCGCAAATCGCCATACAGTTTGACCACGCGGAATTGAAAGGCGGGCAGAATATGGCGATCGAGTCGGTTATCAAGTCCTTGTCTCCGGCCGCGGGTTACAGCGGCGCGGCGGACAATGCAGTTCCGGGATCGTATGGTGCGAGTCCGCAAGGCGCGTCGAGTGCAACTGCGCCCTCTGCCCCCGGCATGAATGGATCGAGTTCAAGCGCAGCCAATAATCGTCCGGGACTCGCTTCGAACACGACAGTTCAGCCCGGGGCTACCGACCAAACAACGAATCAAACAACGAACAGTGGCATGCCGGAACCGGGAAGTATCGTGGCGCGGAACGGAAACGTCGCCATTCGTACAACGGCGATCCCGGGGGTTCTGCTGGCCAATGACATCAACGGCCTGCCGTTCACAAATGCTTCGGGTATGCTTCTGGGCGCAAGGCGCGACATTCATCTCGACGGGGGCACGCAGATGGTGGTCGCGATCGCAGCAGCTCCCCAGGGTGCCGGCGGCGGGATGAGCCGTTAATCTCGACCTACAGCGAGAGGCGTACTCAAGCAGGCCGGAGGTAACTCTCCGGTCTGCGCGTATTTTGGGGCAATGAGATTACGCAAGTTTCGCAGCCTCGTAATCTGGCGAGAGGGAACCTCTCATCGATAACATCGGCAATGGCAGAGAAAGCTTGAGCGAATTGCGCAAATGATCTCAAGTGCTCTCAAGCCAGGAGTTCGCAATGGCTATCGAAGATACTGCTCCCCATACGCGTGAATGCTTCGAAATCAGCACCCGATTCCGGCAGCTGATTGAAGATCGGATCGGTCGCCTGGAGCGCGATGCAGAGGGCGACGAAGCGCAACTCGCGCATCTGCGTCATGGCGATCACATCCGGCGACACATGCGGTTGATAGCGATTCAGCGCGCTGAGGCCCAACGCCTCCGGAGCTTTGTCAATAACTCCGGAACGCGCGTTCCGCCACCGGCGATCACACTCTAAAGCAAACTGTGAAGAACCCATCTCCAGGTGGATTCATAATGTAGCATGGCTACTTCTACAGCTGCCGCTACCATTCAGTCACTCCATTATCAAGTTGTCGACGTATTTACCGAGACAGCCCTGAAGGGCAACGGACTCGCTGTTGTTTTTGACACGGCGGGCCTTTCCACCGAGCGAATGCAGGCCGTCGCGCGGGAATTCAATCTGTCGGAAACTACGTTCATTCAGCGTCGCGATCGAGAGACAGAAGAACGTGAAGGTGTGCGGGTGCGCATTTTTACAAGCCAGGAAGAACTTCCGTTCGCCGGTCACCCGACACTGGGCACAGCAAGCGTGCTGAAGCTCTCTGCTCCCGAAATAATGTCTGAGGACACAATCAAGCTGGCCCTCAACGTCGGCCTTGTCCCCGTGCGCTTCAAGGCTGACAGCCTCTTCGGGGAAATGACGCAGCGCGATCCCGAGTTTGGCGACCAACTCGACCCGGCAACGGTCGCACGCCTTATTGGGTTGACGATTGATGAGATTCACGCTGCCGCAGCGCCTCAAGTCGTTTCTACGGGCACAGCCTTCGCCATCGTGGCCCTGCGTTCGCACGACTCGTTGGCACGTCTCAAAGTTGAACAGGAGGAGGCTACAAAGTATTTGCGCGAACATGGTGGACGGTGGTTCTACGTTCTCGGTCCAACGGGCGGCGACAATCCAGCTTGGAGAGCGCGCATGCAGTTCTACGGCGGTGAAGATCCTGCAACAGGCTCAGCGGCGGGCTGCGCAATCAGCTATCTCGTTCGCTATGGCCTGGTCGCGCCGGGCAAACAAATTCACGTTCGGCAAGGAGTTGAAATCGGTCGCGCAAGCGATTTATTTCTGGCTGCGGACGTCCTTTCGGGGAAGGTCGGCAATGTGCGCGTTGGCGGCAGCACAGTTCGCGTTGCAAAGGGGGAGCTTTTCCTGCCGTAATACACACGCTTTCAACAGAATTTAATCAGGCCAAGTTACTTTCTATGTTCATTCTGCCCGTTTTTCCTTTGTTACAAGATGGTTTACATGCGTAGTTTCGCTTCCTATTCCCTCTTTTCACAGCTTCCCGCTCTCCGTACTCTTCTCCAAGCATTGAACGCAGTTTAGCCCGGATCGTTTCCGGATTTTACAACGGCTCAAGCGACAATCTGACCGCAGTGAGGTCCTCGCCTTACGGATCGGTTGCCCGCGATGTCGTCTGCAGGGGTCGCGCTGTCCGATTGAAGGCGCATCGCTCAGAGGGTGTCGTGTGCCTCCGCTCCAATCCCGGAACCAAACGGCGGCCGACGGCCCCGGACCCAAACGAGCTTGCCCGATCAACCCGACGGGCGCCGCTGGTGTGCGCCTCGGAATCGGAAACAGCTCGAAAGAAACTAACGAACAGGAACAGGAATTCAGAACATGCGCCCTAAAAAAGTAATACTCTGCGTTGACGATAATGAGCAGGACCTATCCGTCCTGAAGTTCATGCTGGCAACAAACGGTTACCGTGTACTGTCGGCCACCAACGGCCAGGAAGCAATCGCACTCTTCGCTGACAACCAGGTAGACCTCGTTCTCGCGGACCATGCGATGCCGCAGATGAGCGGCGACCAACTTGTCCTGAAACTCAAACAGATTGCCTCCCATGTTCCCATGGTGATCCTTGGCGATCCGCAGAAAATGAATGGCCAGATTCACGGGGCTGATGCCTTGCTGGCTAAGAAGACCTGCTCTCCGCAGGAATTACTGGAGCGCGTAAAGATCATGAGCGCTCGCAAGCGAGGTCCGCGCAAAGGCGTTTCGCGCCTGGTCAGCGCTGAACTGGCCGTCGCGTCCTGAGCGCAATCCGGAGAGGGGAGGGAGCACGGCTTTGGTTACTTCACCCGGAAAGTAACTGCGGCGGAATCTCCTTGGTGTTGCGCCAAAGCACCCGCCCCTTGACGATCTAGCGGGCCGATGGGCATACTCGCCAACGGTGCCAATACTGGTGTATGTTCTTTCCCACCAGTGGAAGCAGGCTTACATGGATCTCATACTTGTTCGTTTTCTTTTTGTTGCCTTACTCTCCGTCGTCTGTTATTTCCTTCATCCCTTCGGAGTGACAGGTTGGGCGGGAGCGGCCGGCGGCGCGCTGGCAGCGGTCGCGGTCATTGTCTTTGAACTCAGGGTGCGGGCACTCAGCCTGCGGCGCCTGATCGGTGCGGTGGCCGGCAGCGTGCTGGGCATCTTCGGCGCGGCGCTCTTCTGCCTGGTGCTGCGATCCGCCCCTCTCAATTCGTCGACGTCGGCAGTTCTGCAGATCTTTGTCCTGCTGCTGATGACTTATGTGGGCCTGCTTGTTGGTGCGAACAAAGGGGATCTGCTGAACCCGGCAGCGCTAGGCACGCTGTTTGCCCACGATCGCCCCACGCGGAAGAGCGCGAAGGTCCTGGATACGAGCGTGATTATCGACGGACGCATCGCGGATATTGCGGAAGCCGGATTTATCGACGGGATGATGGTGGTGCCGGAGTTCGTTTTGCGCGAGTTGCAGATTGTTGCCGACTCCACCGATGGTTCGAAGCGGCAGCGCGGTCGCCGCGGACTGGATATGCTGCAGCGCATGCAATCGAACACCAACATCCAGGTGCAGATTGTTCCCGACGACTTTCCGTCGATCAAAGAAGTCGATCTCAAACTGCTGGAACTCGCCAAGAAATGGGAAGCGAAGGTCGTAACCAACGACTTCAACCTGAACAAGGTGGCGCATCTGCATCGCGTCGAGGTCCTCAACATCAACGACCTTGCCAACGCGCTCAAGCCGGTTGTTCTCCCCGGTGAAAAGATGAATGTACTCATCCTGAAGGAAGGCAAGGAGTACAACCAGGGTGTGGGCTACCTGGACGACGGCACAATGGTCGTAGTGGATCACGCGCGCAAGATGATCGGCCGTGCGGTGGAGATCTCAGTGACCAGCGTGCTGCAGACTGCCAGCGGCAAGATGATTTTTGGCAAGATGGATGAGAACGCGAAGCCAATTGAACCGAGCAAGGCTGGCCCGGTGGAGTTGGCTCGGTAAGCTTTTGCTGTTGAAGACGACGAAGCGCCGGCCATGCGCCGGCGCTTTCGCATTGAGATTAGGAAATCTGGCGGATCTCGCTGATCTGGATTACCGGCTCGATATCGGTGTAGTTGGGGATGTCTCCCTGGAGCTGGCCGCTTACCGGCATGAACGCCGCCATGAATGCATCCACGGAATCACACGTAAAGCCGACAATGGCGGCATACGGCGCAGGCTCGTCCGGAGCGCGTCCGCCTATCCCAATCTCGACGGAGATTTCCTTTACAGCCGCGCCGAGCAGCCTTGCAGACATAGGCATGTGCACGCTGAGATAGTAGTCGACGTCGAACCGGCTGCCTGGCTTGCGGGGATAGAGAACACTTACCTTAATCATGGTCCTATCGTATTGCCGCGTGATCCAAGGCGATCAGTATTTCTGCACCTTGGGGTCGATTTCGTCACTCCACGCGAGAATGCCGCCGGCGAGATTCACCACCTGGGTGTAACCCGATTGCTTAAGGAATTCGGCGATCTTCTGGGAACGAGCGCCGGACCGGCATTGCACGATGATTTCGCGATCGCGCGGTATTTCGGCGAGCCGCTGCGGGACATCGTTCTGCGGAATGAGTTTTCCGCCAATCTGGGCGATCTGATACTCGTAGGGCTCGCGCACGTCGAGGAGGAATACGTCTTCGCCGCCATCGATGCGCTGCTTGAGTTCCTTCACGCTGAGTTGCGGAACGCCATTCTTCACAGCTTTCTCTTCTTTCGTTTCGGGAGCGATACCGCAGAAATTCTGATAGTCGATCAGTTCCTTGACTGTCGGATTTACGCCGCAGACCGGGCATTCGGGATTCTTGCGCAACTTGAGTTCGCGGAAGCGCATGCTGAGTGCGTCGACCAGCAGCAGCCGGCCGATCAGCGGGGAGCCTTTGCCAAGGATGAGCTTGATGACCTCTGTTGCCTGGATGACGCCGACAAGGCCGGGCAAAATTCCGAGTACGCCGCCTTCGGCGCAGCTTGGTACAAGGCCGGGCGGTGGCGGCTCGGGATAGAGGCACCGGTAGCAAGGACCGTCCTCCGTCGCGAATACGCTGGCCTGGCCCTCAAATCGGAAGATTGAACCGTACGCATTCGGTTTGCCCAGCAGAACGCAGGCATCGTTGACGAGATAGCGCGTCGGGAAGTTGTCGGTACCGTCGGCAACGATGTCGTAGTCCTTGAGGATTTCGAGAGCGTTGGCGCTGGTAAGCATGGTCTCGTGCTTGACCACGTTCAGCGCGGGATTGAGCGCAATCAGTTTTTCCGCCGCGGAGTCGATCTTCTTGCGGCCGATGTCTTGGGTCGAGTGGATAATCTGGCGCTGCAGATTGCTGGCGTCCACAACATCGAAGTCGACCAGCCCCAGCGTGCCGATTCCCGCTGCCGCAAGGTAAAGGGCCAAAGGCGAACCCAAACCTCCGGTGCCTACGCAGAGAACACGGGCAGCCTTCAACCTCCGCTGGCCTTCCATGCCGACCTCGGGAAGGATCAGGTGGCGGGAGTAGCGGGAAAGGTCGTCTGTCGTCAACTCAGGAAGAAGGGTCGGGTCGGTAGCGGTAGCCATCGTGTTTGGTTCTCAATCTTTTGAGGATTTGAAACGCAGTTTTGATTCGAAATGCCTGACCAAGCTGCGCATGCGGTGGAGAAGCTCCGCGTACTCTTTACAGGGTACCAAAAGTAGAGGCGGCCCCATAACCGGAGCCGCCTCAGCGGTGTACATTGTGCAGTTTCAGCGCGATGCGGGCTTGGCTGCCGCTGCAGCGACCGGCTTGGCTGCAGCCGTCTGCGACTTTAGAGCCGCAGCCTTCGGCCCCCAGAAGGTTGCGTCCTGCTTGATCCACTCTGCACTCACGTAGCTTTGTTTTGGATTGACCGCGAACAGCTCGGAGTGGGAAGTGTCGACCGCGGCGCCAAAGAGCGCGTCGGCTTTGGCCATCCCTTCTTCGCCTCCGAGAGCTTCAAGGTACTTTTTTCTCCCCGTGAAGCCGTCGTCAATCGCCGACATGGAAGGGTCGCCGGTGAGAGCAACGTAAGTGCCGGCTTCGCCTCCAAACATGAGGCTATACATTCCCCAGTGAGCACTGTCGCCGGCCTTTTCGTGCGCGTCCTTGACCATCTTTACAAGCTCGTGCCATTCCTTCTCATGTCCTGGACGGACATGGAAGGCGAAGATCTGATAGAAATGGTGGGTTTGGATGTCGTTGTGAGGATGGAAGCTGAGCTCTTCCTCGTAGGTGTAGACCGCCGAATCAACTTCCTCGAGGAGTTCGCCATCGGCGAGGCTTGCGCGCTCTACGTCAGCGGCAAGGGCGCCCTTGGCCTCAATATCGTTGTCTTTCTCCCATTCTCCAAAAGACGAATAACGCGTCATGTACAGCGAGCGCGCTTTGCCGGACATGGAATTCATGCCGACGTAATAAGCGGGGAATTTTGCGCGGTTCATTGCAGTGACGAACGCGCTTTCGGTTTTGTCGTGGGCGGCGCCATTTTTGTAGGGCTTGGTGTATTCGCGGGTGATCTGAAGGATTCTCGGAACGGATGTGGATGCTGCGTCTTGCGCTGGGGCCAGCGAAGCGCCGACAGCCGCGAGGGACAGCCCCAGTAGAACTGGAGTTAACTTCATGTGAACCTCCTGGACTTGCTCAGAGATCGCTTGCGACGGGGGGAGTCGATGGACGGAGCGCGGGTGCTCTGGGATGTGAAGGCATACTAGTCCCGGATGAATGCCTTGTAAAGCGTAGTGTTGGCCGCAGAACTCTCGTCCGGCAGAAGATGCCGCGGACGATCGATTGCGGAACAGGCTCTCTGGGTGCGAGACTTGAAAGCAGGGTAGAACCCGCGCTGATACAGCAGATCGAGATTTGGTAATGTCCAAAAAGCCCGCCCGCCTCACCTTTGACCAGGCCTTACAATCGCTTCGCACGCATGGCTTCACGGTTGCCCCTTTCCAGGGGACGCCGAATGGCCAACTGGTAAGCAAGTCTGGAGTCGGAGCCATACTGGTTCCATCGAACGATGCGAACGCGGGGCCGGTTAGCTTTTTCGAGCGGCCGGGAATCCTGGTGCGGGGTGAAGTGGCGCGCCTGCTCGACCGGGGCTATCAGAAGTTTATTAAGACTCACCAATATGAATTGCCAGCGACGGCCAGCGAGTTGCATGCCATCCACACATTCAGCGAGGAGCTGACGAAGTTGATCGGCGGGGAGAGCCTCTACAACCAGTCGCTCGGGACGACGAGTGACCTGTATGAGTATGACCGTCTGCGCGGCCGGGAAGAAGACGAGGTTCCAGCGCCAAAACGGCCTTGGGAGCTGGCAAGCGGCCACTGAGAACTCCTTGCGAACAGGCGAGGTGCGTTCCGGCGTGGCGGATCCGATCAAGGACGAGGGTGGCTCTGGTGCCGTTTTCTCCAGAGGGGCTCCGGATCAAGGCACCGCACTGAATCCGCAGCCGCAGTCCCGTCTTGAAGAGCGCGAGGAGGTTAATTCCAGCGTTGTCATCCGGCTGGTTAACCTTGCTGCCGATGTACATGGACGGCTTGTCGATATCAGCCTCGGCGGCTGTCGCATCCACACCGACCGGCCATTTCCCGTGGGAATCTTTCGGCGAGTCGAAGTTGAGTTTTGTGTCGATGGGCTGCCTTTTCGCTTCGGGGGCGTAACGCAGGCAATCTACGATCCTTGCAGCGTAGGAATTCGCTTCCTTGACCTCAGCGAGCGAAAGCGGGAACAGCTGCGGCAGCTTCTCGATGAGCTCAGGGGGCGGGAACCTGCGCCAGAACAAGAGAAATAAAGCACGCCGGTCCTTTGCTGTCCTGCAACGGCGCGACTTCAAAAGTTATTGGACGATTCGAAAGCTCGCTGATTGGAATAGTCGGGTGCGCGGACGATGCGCATCAACTCGCCATGGTCGAGCCAGTTTAATTCGCAGGTGTCGCAATCATCGATGATCACGTTGCCTGGTCCGTTGTAGAAGTGGGTGTCCATGCGGTGATGGCAACGCGGGCAATTGATTTTGCGCGTCAGATCGTGACGATCGAGTGTAGCTGCAATCAGGGTTCCCGGTTCTCCGGCGCGTAATTCTTCAACGAGCGCGAGGAACACGGCCATGGGAATCAACATTCCGTGGCAGCGTGTGCAGTAGCGAATCCGAATCTTGGCCAGTGCAGCGTGCATCAGCGGAATCGCGCAGACGGGGCATTCCTCTTCAGAAGCAACTTGCAGAACGCTTACACCTTCATCATCTTTTGCGGGGAAGAAGATGCTCTTGCAGTAGTCGCACTTCAAGTAGTCTTCGTCTGCGTTGAGGCGCATGGCGGCGCCGCAGGATGGGCAGTTCATATGGCCCTTCCGCAGGATGGGCAGAAGCGAGCACCGTCGGGAATTGCCGATCCACAATCGACGCAGTATCTTTTAGCGCCGACCGCTGCCGCTGCTGCTGGCTGCTTCATGGCGGCCATCATGTTCTGGCCCATCACGGCTCCCGCTCCAAGGCCCACACCCATGCCGGCGGCTCCGCCGGAGTTTGCAGCCGCAACCGGCAATGCTTCGGCGGCCTGAAATTGCGTGTACTTGTTCAGGTCGCCGGCCATGCCGACGCCGATGCGCGCGTCCATCACTTTCTGGAGTTCGTCCGGCAGCGAAATGTTCTCGACAACGAAGGAGCCGAGTTCGAGGCCGAGGGTGGCGAAGTTTGTTTTCATCTCCGCTTCGATCTGCTTGCCCAGCGCAGCCTGATTGGCGGCCATATCGAGAAACGAGATCTTGCTGGTGGCAAAGATGTCGGTCATGCGGGCGACAATCGTGTTGCGCAGCTGCCCTTCGAGGTCGCCAACGTAATACGTGGGCCGCGTGCCGCTCACCTGCGTGAAAAACGTGCGCGGATCTGCGATGCGGAAGGAGTAGATGCCGTAACCGCGAATGCGGACCGCTCCAAATTCGCTGTCGCGGATGGTGATTGGCGTTGCCGTACCCCACTTCTGATCGATCTGGAGGTGAGTCGAGAAGAAATAGACGTCCGATTTGAAAGGCGACTCGAATTCCTTGTCCCAGTTCATCAGGTCGGTCAAGACGGGAAGATTGCGTGTGTTCAGGGTGTGCAATCCGGGGCCGAAGACGTCGGCAATTTTGCCTTCGTTCACAAACGCGGCCATCTGCGACTCACGCACCGTGAGCTGGCCGCCGTTCTGAATCTCCATGTCCTGCATGGGATAGCGGTAGGCGAGGATTCCCTCATCCGGCTCGTTCCACTGAATGACATCAATGAACTGCTTGGCAACAAATTGCTTGAGAGTCACACGTGCCTCCAGGGTTCTGGAAAGCAACTCTACCATGCAGTTGATCGGGGACTGGAGAAAAAGTCGCGAAACCTGAGTACCCGGAGTAACTTATAACTTCCTGCAATATCTGTAGATTGCGCTATTGCGGGTTGCGATCAGTTGGGCGACCCGGAGCTCTCGGTGGTTTCGAATTTGCACTCCGGGCACTGGCAGTGGCGACGCAGATAGTCCCACGAGTAAATGCCACCGGAGTGGCCGTCGGCCCAATTGAATTGAAGTGCATAGTGGCCAACGCCATGCGCGCTGGCAGGCTTGGCAGGGGGCGTATACATGGGCAGAATAGCGGCTGGCTTGGGTTTGGGCTGGCCGGCTTTGCGGCCCTGGGCATGCCGCTCGTCGATACAGGTGGCACAGGGACAGGCGTCTCGCAGCCACGCAAAGCCCCAACTGCTCTTGTGGCCATCCTGCCAATCGATCTCGAGGCCGGTGCCCTCGGTGATCTTTACGCGCACCTTTTCAGGGGTGACGGCCGCGCGTGAAAGGGGGCGATCTGCCAGATTCTCCCGCGCCTGTTCTTCCTTGTTGAGGAAGCGAATGCCTTCGTGGCTCATGAATCTATTTTAGTTCTTAGTTTGGAGTCAGGAGTTCGCCGTTGGATTGCAGTCGGGAAGGTGCTGAATCCGCTCATGTTGGAGGACGCCAGAGGAGAGCGGCCGATCTTGTCGCTTCTCAGCGCATGTCGATCAGGGCAGCCATGGTCTCGATTCCATTCCACAGGTTCTGCAGGCGAAGATTTTCGTTGGCCGCATGCTGGTTGTCGTCATAGTTGGCGATGGGGACTGTGATTGTGCGGGTCTGGGCAGCACGTTCCATGGCGCCAAGCGGAACACTGCCGCCCATGGTGGGAAGAAGCACCACATCGCCACGGGCGCTGGAAACGGCTTCGATCACTTCTCTGGCGATGGGAAGTTCCATCGGGGTGCGTACCGCGTTGTAGCTCGCGGGATCAGAAATGATCTTTGCCACGCGAGGATGCGAGGTCAGCTCCTGCTTCGAAGGGTCGTGATCGACCACGAAATATCCGCGCGAGCGAACATAGTCGATGACGCGCTGCTGCTGGACTTTCCAGTCGTTGCCGACAACGAGCCGAAGATCGATGTCCGCGACAGCGGTGGGCGGAATGACGTTGGCCGCATGAGGCCCGGTTTGCGCCGAGGAAAGCCCATTGATATTCAGCGAAGGCTCGTTGATGAGTTCTAGAAGATGCGCGCCCTTGCCATCGGTGTGTCCAAGCCAGAACGCATCCATCAGCATTTTGTCGTTTACAGGAGCGTGCGCCAGAGCCTGCTTCTCTGCCGGGGAGAGCGGAGCAATGCCGTCGTAGAAATGCGGAATGAGGACGCGGCCGTTCTCATCCTTCATCCCGGCGAGCAGCTGCGCCAGCATCATGGCGGGATTCGGAGCCCAGTTGCCATAGTGTCCGCTGTGCAGGCCGTGGTGGGGGCCGTAGAGTGTGATCTCAAGATGCGCGTCGCCACGCGCGCCGAAGACTACGGTCTGCTTTCCGCTCTGATCGACTGGCCCGTCGCAGACAAGCCAGATATCTCCATGCACGAGGTCGCGATTGGCTTCGAGAATCTGCTCCAGGTGTGGTGAACCGGCCTCCTCTTCTCCCTCCCAGACAAAGCGGATGTTGGCATGTAATGCAACGCCGGCTGTTTTCAGAGAGTCGAGAGCGGTGAGTTGCGCGAAGATCGCTGCTTTATCGTCGCCTGCAGAGCGCGCGAAGATCCGATCTTCGCCGTCGACGGTGCGGACGGCCGGCTCAAACGGTGGAATTGTCCACTCCGAAGGCGTAACCGGCTGGCCGTCGTAATGCGCGTAGAAGACGATGGTGTGCTGCGCGCCTTGCGTCAGGATCTGGCCGAAGACGACGGGCGGCGCACCCGGCAGTGTGAGCAGGCGGGCATCGACTCCGCGGCTTCGCAGCGCATCGAGCAGAAAGTTAGCGTTCCGCTGGAGATTCGCGGGGTCAGCGGCGACGTTGGGGATGGAGAGAAACTCGCTGAATTGACGAAAGAGTTCGGATTGATGGCTTGCGGCGTAGCGCTTGGCGGCTTCGGGCGGCGTGAGTTGAGCGCGAAGCGTGACGCTGAAGCAAATCCAGAACAAAAGAAGGCAAAGTGTTTGCCGCTTGAGCATGGGTCCACTCTACAACGGCGTGGTCTGCTGTCGGTTATCTTGTCTTCCAGAAGAAGTATGCGGCCATGCCGAGCCCGATCACTACGACGGTTCCACGCAGGACAGGCTGAGGAATCTTTCGCGCGAGACTCGCCGACGTGTATCCGCCGATTGCGCACGTGATCATGGCGAGCAAGCAGTAGCGCCAGACGACCTGTCCATCAATTACGAACACTACAAAGGCAATGCCGTTTGCCATCGTGGTGGAGACAACTTTGAGTGCGTTGATTTCATTCAAGTCCTGGTAACCGAAGAGCGAAAGCAGCGTGATGATCAGAAAGCCGGCGCCCGCCCCGAAGTAGCCGATATAGAAACAGACGGCTACCGTGCCGATGAACACGGCCGTCATATGGGGTCGGTGCACGTCGCCCGATTGAGTCGCCACGTTGCGCTCGAACTTACGGTGCTCAAGCCAGCGCGAGACCGGCCCGCTAAGGGCAAAGATTACAGCCGCGATCAGCAGCAGCCAGGGAACCAGATGCAGGAACGTCATCTGCGGCGTGTTGAGAAGGACGATCGCTCCAGCGGTGCCTCCGATCAGGCCGGCAACCGCCATGGGAATCGCTACCCTGAGATTCCTGCGGATATCGTCGCGATAGGCAGCAACGGACGTGAGCTGGCCGGGCCATAGGGCAACCGTGTTGGTGGCATTGGCCTGTACCGGCAGCATCTTCATACTCAGCATTGCCGGGAATAAAAGAAACGATCCTCCCCCTGCTACGGCGTTCAACACACCGGCCAGAAAGGCGGCCACGGTGAGCCAAAGCCAATGCCAATCCATGTATAGGGGCAAATCGGAAAGGACGATCATCTACGTTCAATTTTAGAGGGCTGACTTGCTTCGTGAATGCGACGGGCGATTGCGTCCGGAATCTCAGTCCCGGGTCAGGCCTGCGAAAAATGATGGCGCAGAGACGTGGGTGACGATCCCCCTCATCCTTTTGAAAGTCGATTCGAACGAGACTCAGTCGCTACGGAGGGTTGCGGCGAACTCAGAGTAAATCTTGTGGATTGAAGCCTATGCAGGGACAAATTTTGGAAAAGCAAATGATCTAAAATTCTCAATTACAGTGACTTACAGGATTAAACTTGATATTAGTGTATTACGCTCATATTTTATGAATCTCTTGTGCTATAGTGTCATCAGATTGGATGGATGGTTGGGCTTAATGAGCCCACCTGCAATCTCAAAAAAGACATTTGGAGGACACAAAATCATGGCAATTACCCGTTGGGATCCCTTTCGTGAAGTTGTTGCACTGCAGAATCGCGTGAACTCGCTTTTCCGCGAGATGAACGAAGGCGACAGCCCGTTAACGACTGCCAGCTTTGTGCCGGCGGTCGATATCTATGAAGACGCCAAGAAGGTTGTTCTGAAACTCGAAGTCCCGGGAATGGAAGAAAAGGACCTGGACGTCCGTGTGGAGAACAACACGCTGACCGTGAAAGGCGAGCGCAAATTCGAAAAAGATGAGAAGGAAGAGAACTTTCATCGGATTGAGCGCCGTTATGGCAGCTTCTATCGCGCCTTTACCCTTCCCTCGACGGTGGACACAGGGAACGTGCAGGCCAGTTATAACGCCGGCATTCTGAAGCTGGAGTTGAGCAAGAAAGCCGAGGCTCAGCCGAAGCAGATCAAGGTCAATATCGGCGGCCAGAGCAAGGTGGAAGACAAGAAGGAAGAGCGCGAACTGGTCGGCGCCCGGTAAGAAAAGCAGTCGTCAGTGATCAGTGGTCAGTGATCAGTCTCTGGCGCCGGGCTGACTGTCTCGGCGCCAGGATTGGCACTGACCATTTCTCTTGGAATTATTCTCGACAATCCCGGCGATCGGGACAAACATCATTATGAAACGGTCCCCGAACGCGGCGGACAAAAGAAGATATCAATGAATTCACTGAACACCGATCACTGGAGCAATCATGGCTATTCGTTGGGAAAAATTGACGGTGAAATCGCAAGAGGCGATGCAGCAGGCGCAGGGACGCGCGGCGGAGCTCGGAAACCCCGAGATCCAGCCGGTGCATTTGCTTCTTGCGCTTATTGAGGACCGTGAGGGAGTGATTCCGGCGGTACTGGAAAAGGTCGGCGTTCCCACCGAACGGCTGGAGAGCAGTCTGCACCAGATTGAGGAAAAACTGCCTCGCGTGCAGGGCAGCTCTGCACAGCCCGGACCTAGCACTGCGCTGACCAAGGTGCTGGACCAGGCATTTCGCGAAGCTGCGAACTTCAAGGACGAGTACGTCTCGACCGAACACCTGCTGCTGGGAGTGGCGCATCAGAAGGGCGATGCGGCGCGCGAAGCGCTGGTCGCCGTGGGAGCCACACACGAAGCCATTCTGCAGGCGCTCACAGCCGTGCGCGGATCGCAGCGGGTGACGGATCAGAATCCGGAAGGCAAATTCCAGGCGCTTGAAAAATATGCCAAGGACCTGACCGAACTGGCGCGCCGCGGCAAGCTCGATCCCGTGATCGGGCGGGACGAAGAGATTCGCCGCGTAATCCAGGTGTTGAGTCGCCGTACGAAGAACAATCCAGTCTTGATCGGCGAGCCTGGCGTTGGCAAAACTGCCATCGTTGAGGGTCTGGCGCGGCGAATTGTCTCCGGCGACGTTCCGGAGAGCTTGCGCGACAAGCGGGTGATCTCACTCGACCTGGGGTCGATGCTGGCGGGGGCGAAATATCGCGGCGAGTTTGAAGATCGTTTGAAGGCAGTGCTGAAAGAAATCGAAGAGTCAAACGGACAGATCGTTCTGTTTATCGACGAACTGCATACGCTGGTGGGCGCGGGAGCGGCTGAAGGCGCGATCGATGCAAGCAATATGCTGAAGCCGCCATTGGCGCGTGGCGAATTGCGGGCCATCGGCGCAACCACGCTGAATGAGTACCGCAAATACATCGAGAAGGATGCGGCGCTGGAGCGGCGCTTCCAGATCGTGTACGTTGGTGAGCCCAATGTCGAAGATACGATTGCGATTCTTCGCGGGTTGAAGGATCGCTACGAGGCGCACCACAACGTGCGCATCAAGGACTCGGCAATTGTGGCGGCGGCGACGCTGTCACATCGATACATCAGCGACCGGTTTCTGCCGGACAAGGCCATCGATCTGGTGGATGAGGCAGCGGCTTCGCTGGCGATCCAGATCGGCTCTGTGCCGACGGAGATCGACCAGCTTGAGCGGCAGGCGACATCGCTTGAGATCGAGAAGGCTGCGTTGAAGCGGGAGACAGACGCGAACAGCCGTGGCCGGCGCGAAGAGGTGGAGCGGGAGCTTGCCTCACTCAAGGAACAGATTACCGCACTGCGTTCTCGCTGGACGATGGAGCGTGACGCTATTACCCGCATCAGCGAACTGAAGAAGAAGATCGAAGATCTGAGGTTTGAGGCTGAGGAGCAAACCCGCAAGGGCCAGCTCGATCGGGCCGCACAGATCCAGTACGGCGAGTTGCCGAAGCTGGAAGCCGAGTTGAAGCAATTGAACGCACTGCAGGATGGCAAAGCCGGAACGGTGCGCATGTTAAAGGAAGAGGTCGACGAGGAAGATATCGCAAAGATTGTCAGCAAGTGGACCGGCATTCCGGTTTCGAAGATGCTCGAGGGCGAGGTGAGCAAACTTGTCCACATGGAAGAGCGGCTGCGCGAGCGGGTGATCGGACAGGATGCGGCACTGAGCGTGGTGGCGAATGCGATCCGGCGGTCGCGTGCGGGACTCAGCGATCCGAAACGGCCGATCGGTTCGTTCATCTTTCTGGGGCCGACGGGCGTGGGCAAGACGGAGACAGCGCGCGCACTTGCGGAGTTCCTCTTTGACGACGAGCAGTCGATGATCCGCATCGATATGAGCGAGTACATGGAGAAGCATGCGGTGGCGCGGTTGATTGGCGCACCTCCGGGATACGTGGGCTACGACGAGGGCGGGCAGCTGACTGAAGCGGTTAGACGGCGACCGTATGCGGTGATCCTGTTCGACGAAATCGAAAAGGCGCATCCAGATGTGTTCAATGTGCTGCTGCAGATCATGGATGATGGGCGCCTTACCGATGCGAAGGGCCGGACCGTGGATTTTAAGAACACCGTGCTGATCATGACGTCGAATCTCGGTGCCGGCTTCCTGGCGACGGAGTCGCTGAAGACGGAACACGACTTTGACATGGCGCGTGAGAGCGTGATGCGGGTGCTGCGCGAGCATTTCAGGCCGGAGTTTCTGAATCGCGTGGACGATATGGTGATCTTTCGACCGCTGGGTCACGCACAACTCGAGGCCATCCTTGAACTGCGGTTGGCCGAAATTGGAAAGCTGCTGGAAGATCGGCAGATTTCGCTGGAGCTGACACCGTCGGCCCGGGAACTGATTCTGGCGTCCGGCTCCGATGTCGCTTATGGCGCACGGCCTTTGAAGCGCGCGCTGCAGAAGATGGTTCAGGATCCACTTGCGATCAAGATACTGAACGGCGAGGTTCTGCACGGGGCGCATGTGCGGATCGACGTCGATCGCAAATCGAACCAACTGCACTTTGAACCGATGGGCCGCGAAGCGATGGCCTAAAGGCAGTGAACGGTGGTCAGGGATCGGTGGTCAGTGTCGGGCTCTGCGAAAGCAGAGCCCGATTTGTTTGCGGTACTAACAAGAACCGCGATTAAGAACGAAGCAAAGCGATCTTATTTGCCGAGAGCCGATTCAATGGCGGATTGAACTTCTTGCGAATCGGGAGTGACGGCGGGCTCAAACCTTGCTACCGGGTTGCCGTTGCGGTCAAAGAGGAACTTGGTGAAGTTCCACTTGATGTCGCCAGCTGAACTTCGGATCAGTGGAATTGTCGGTGAGAAAATGATAGAGCGGAGTCTTATCGTCGCCAAGCACTGAAACCTTGGCCATCATGGGGAAGGTTACGTTGTACTTGCGAGAGCAGAACGTCTTGATCTCCTCGTTGGTTCCCGGCTCCTGCTGGGCGAAGTTGTTGGCGGGCACGCCGATGATGACGAAGCCACGGTCTTTGTACTTCTCGTAGAGCGCTTCGAGGCCAGCGTATTGCGGCGTGAATCCGCATTTGCTGGCTACGTTCACGAGCAGAACAACTTTGCCTTTGTAGCTCTTGAGGCTGACAGGCTGGCCATCGATGGACTTGATGGTGAAGTCGTAGATGCTGCCTGGATTGGCCGCGAATGTTGCGGTCGATGTTAAAAGAACCATCAGAGTCAGAATCACTTTGCGCATTGGAGTTCTCCTGGAGGCCGGGCTGCAATTGATGATAAGGGCTCGGGGACAGCGAATTGTCAACGGAATGTCAATGGACCCCTATGGCTCCGGGGGTTGGGCGGCGTGGGGCAGCAGACCGCGATCGACGAGCACAGGCGGCTTGCGGTGATGTGTCTTTGACTCGTAGTCGTAGGCCCAGCGAGATCAGGTCTCCATCGTGCCAGCGGCGCGCGCTGATCTCAATGCCGAAGGGGAGGCCGGTGTCATAGAAGCCTGCGGGAATGCTGATGGCAGGAACCCCCAGCATGTTGACCCAGCCGGTGGCGGAGTGGGGTCCTTCGCTGAGTCGTCCATCCTGCGGCATGGTTTCGTCGACAGGAGGCATCTGGTGGCGGGGTAGATGAAGCCGTCGAGATGGAGGCGATCGAGTTCCTTCTCGTACATCGCTAAAACCCGGCGTCGTGGACCGAGCAGCGTTGCTTCTGCGCTGGGATCGGCTTCAAGCGTCGACTGCTGAATGCCGGGCAGACTGGACATGCCGGTCTGGCCGCCGCCGATGATGGTCGCGGGCAGCGGCTTGCCGACAGCTTTCTCATATTCATCGGCCGAATGATACTGCGCGGGGCCAAAGACGGAGAGAAACTTGTCGGTGCCTTCGCGGATATAGGGCAGCGTGCAGATATGCGCGGCTTCGTCGGCGAAGCTGTCGGGCAGGATGCCGGGATCGATGAGCACGGTGGCGCCGGCGGCGCGTATTTCTTCGATCGCCTTCATGAACATGGCGCGAGTTTCAGGTTTCGGCGGCAGGAACGAATCCTTTCTTGGATTGCGCGACTTGTTCAGGCGTGGCGTTTGGACACACTCCCTGAAATGCCGGCGAGTCGCCGTCGAGGATGAAGGCGGGAACTGCGAAGCGCTTTCCCTTGAGCGCACCGGGCTTGAGGTATTGCGTGTAGGGGCCGGGCTGGGCTTTGGACTGCGAGCCGGCCGTTACTGGATCGAGCGGATCTTCGCCGGCCATGACGGTGAGCGCGATGGCGGCGTCGGCGACATCGCGCGCGATGGGGCCGGTGTTGTCGAGTTGCCAGTCGAGCGGCGCGATGCCGGCGATGCTGACCAAACCGCGCGTGGGGAAGATGCCGACGAGGTTGCTGGTGGCGACGGGCATGCGGATGGAGTTGCCGGTGTCGGTTCCGTTGCCGAGCACCGCGAAGTTCGATGTGACGGAGGTGACGGTTCCGCCTGACGATCCGCCGGGCGAGAAGCGCACGTCGTAGGCGTTGCCGGTGCGGCCGAAGGCGGTGGAGCGGTTGGTATCGCTGGCGGCAAAGTCGGGCATGTTGGTAACGCCAATGATGATGGCGCCGGCAGCGCGCAATCTGGAGACGATGGTTGCGTCGCGCGGGGCGACGAGTTCGTGGCCGGGAATCATGTAGCCGCGATATCCGTCGGTGGTGATGAGGCCCTTGATGCTGGTGTTGGCCTTGGTCACGATAGGCACGCCCCAGAGAAGGCCTGGTTTGAAGCCAGGCTGCTTCGATTCGGCGTCTTCGCGTGCGGCTTCGGCGAGTGCTGCTTTGTCGTTCACAGTTTGTACGGCGCGGTAGATGCCGTTGTAGCGGGCGATGCGATCGAGATGCCACTGGACGACTTGGTTTACGGTGTATCGGTGCTCGCGATAGAACGCATGCAGGCGATCGACGGTGACTTCCATCAAGTCGCGGTCCATTTGCTCGCGGGATGGAACGAGATTGCCTTGGGAGAGCGCAGGTAGAGCAATCGCGAGAATGAGCACGAGTCGGCGCATGTTGGGAAGATAGCAGGCGCAAGATCAAGTGACTCGAGAAAGACTCTGCATTTTGGACTTTTTCGGTCTGAATGGGTTCGCGAAAAACATGCAAATATTTTGGGGAAAACTGACAATTTTGGGAGGGGGGAGGGGGGTGGGTCAATTGTCTCGCATTGCGGCGAAGCGCAGAACGCTGTCGCGGTGAGTTCGAGACGCTCTGACGGTATGTTGCAGAGTGCTCAGCACACCCTTCCCTGCTTTCCAATTCCATTGTGCAACAAAGACAGGAAATTACCTGCAATGAGAATTCGCTTTGAAGTTAGCGATTTAGCTTCTGCAGAGCTTGACAGGATTTTCGGCTGGCGCGCGAAAGCATTGGAGCCAAGGCGGCGGTGAAAGCATCGAACCTTTCAGGTGAGGACGTTGGAGATTCCCTTCTGGATCAGGAAACTGGGGCAACTGTGGCGGCTGGTGCGCGAGAGCCACGCGCGGCCGCTGGCTGGCGCGCAGACGAAACCGCCGGAGGTTGGCGCGAATGAAACGGCGATCACGTTTATCGGGCACTCCTCTTTCCTGATTCAGACGGCGGGCCGTGCCCTGCTGATCGACCCGGTGTTCGCGACACGGCTGATTGTTTTGAGGCGGCAGCGGCGGGCCGGATTGCGCGTTGCAGATTTGCCGCCGATCGATGCGGTGCTGCTGACGCATGCGCACATGGATCATTTGAATCGGCCGTCACTGCGCGCGATTACTCGGGAGATGCGGCGACGGGGATTGGCTGTGCCGGTGGCGATTGTTCCCCAGGGCGTTGAAGACCTGGTGGCGGATCTTGGTTTTGCGCGCGTCGAATCGCTGACGTGGTGGCAATCGATCGAAATGGCTGGGCTGCCACGAGCATCTGCGGCAAGCCGCGGCTTATTTCCCCGAAGCGGGAAAGTCGTGTGGCGCGGACTGCCTCTGAAACGATTCGCATCACGGCGACGCCTGCGCGACACTGGGGCGCGCGGATGTTCAAGGACACGCATCGCGGATTCGGCGGGTACGCGATCGAATCGGACGCAGGGGCCGACGCTTTATCACTCGGGGGACACGGCTTATTTCGGTGGGTTCGCGGAGATCGGGCGGCGGTTGAAGCCGGAGATTGCGATGCTGCCGATTGGTGCGTATTTTCCGGACAGCTATCGCGCGGTGCACACGAATCCGGAGGAGGCGCTGCAGGCTTTTCTCGATTTGAAGGCCGATGTGATGATTCCGATGCATTACGGGACATTTCGTCTTGGGACGCGAGCCTATGGATGAGCCTTTGCCGCGGTTGATGCAGGCTGCGGACTCGCGCTGGTGTTGGTGATCGCGTGGCGGCGCTTGGCGAAGGGGAGAGCTGGCTGGCGGAGGAAGCGGGCGGTTGAGGCGGCGGGGGCGGATTGAGCTGCCGCGCTGCCGCGCGAGTTTCGGCGCTGGACTCTTTTCATTCCGCCGTGCAGGGTGCTTTTGCGAATGAATCGAGTATGACGAAAAGCAACTGCAGGTTCCTCCACTCCCGTTGGTCGGTCGGAATGACAATGTGTGGTGATGGCGGCGTGGGAAAGCAACTGCAGGTTCCTCCACTCCCTTGGTCGGTCGGAATGACATGAGCCTTCTTTCTCGCGGAAACTGAGCTTTCTGCTTCGACAATGCTGGTTTGCGCACGCAGAGACTTCTTTCTTGCGGATCCGGAGATTTCGTCTGGCGGATATTGCTGCTATTGGCGGAGTTCGACGAGGGTGGCGCCCTGGCCGCCTTCGTTCTGGGGGGCTTCGGCAATGGTGGCTACGTGGGGATGCGACTTGAGGAAGTCGCGGACGCCGCGGCGGAGGATGCCGGCGCCATGGCCGTGAATGATGCGGACACGCGGGAGGCCGGCGAGGAAGGCGCGGTCGAGATATTTTTCCAACTCTTCGGTGGCTTCATCGACGGTGCGGCCAATGAGGTTGATCTCCATGCGCATTTCGTCGGTGTTGGCGCTGGTGACGGAGACGTGGACGCCTTTTTGTTTGCGGGCGGCGGCGAGCGGGTCGGCTTTCGCTTGGCCGGAATCTCCACCAGAGGGTGGAACTGCGGAGCACTCGTCGCGCTTGACGCGCATCTTGATGGGGCCGAGGGCTACTTCGAAGAGATCTTTTTCGATTTCGCGCTGGACGACGGCGATTTTGTTCATGGACTTGATGCGGACCTGATCGCCGGGTGCGATGTGGCGCAGGAGGTGCGGCTGCGCGTTGACGTCGCCGGTGTCTGCGCCGGTGCGGTGGGCGACGACGGTCTGGTTGAAGCTTTCCTGGAACTCGCGGCGCAGGCGGTTGATGCGGCGTTCGGCTTCCTTCGAAAGCTTTTGCTGCGCGGCGCGGTCTTCGATGGCGCGAACGTTTTCGCGCATCTGAAATTCGAATTCCTTCATCAGCGAAGCGAGCTTGGCCTCGAGTTCGCGGGTGCGATTGCGGAGTTCGACGTCGCCTTCGCGGGCTAGTTTGGCTCGCTCCTGGTTGAGCGCGTACTGCTGCTCGCGGGCGGCTTTTTTTTCGGCTTCGAGCGCTGATAGATCGTCGTGCAATTTATCGAGGAAGCGGGCGATGTCGACCTGCTGCGAACCCAGGCGCTCGCGGGCGGACTGGATGATGCGGGCATTGAGGCCGAGCCGCTCGGCGGTTTGAATGCCGGCGGAGGCGCCGGGGACGCCCAGGCGGAGCTGGTAGTTGGGGACGAGCGTAACTTCATCGACGCCGGCTGCGGCGTTGAGCACGCCCTGCGTATTGGCGGCGTAGACCTTGAGCGAGGTGTGATGAGTGGAGATGAGGGTCCACGCGCGGCTTTCGAGGAAATGCGCGGCTACGGCTACGGCGAGCGCGGAGCCTTCTTCAGGATCGGTGGCGGAGCCGAGTTCGTCGAGAAGGACGAGAGAGCCTGCATCGGCGAGGCGGGAGAGGCGATTGAGATTGACGATGTGCGCGGAAAAGGTGGAGAGTTCGGCCTCGATTGACTGGGCATCGCCAATGTCGGCGAGGAATGCGGTGAAGATGGGAAAGCTGGCAGAGGCGGCGGGGACGGGCAGGCCGGCCTGGGCCATCATGGCGAGCAGCGCGGTGGTTTTGAGAGTGACGGTTTTGCCGCCGGTGTTGGGTCCGCTGATGATGAGCTGGCGGGCGTCGGTGGTGAGTTCGAGAGTGAGAGGAACGATTCCACTCCCCGCGGACGAAGATTTGTCCGCGGGGATCACCAGCTCTTAGCCGCGGACTGCGCGGAGGTGACGCTCGAGCAGCGGATGGCGGGCGGAGTTCAGGCTCAGCCGGTCGGGCGTAATGGCGGGGGTGACGCAGTCGTAGTCGCGGGCAAAGCGCGCACGGGCGAGAAGAGTATCGACGAGGGCAAGGATCCTGGCGCCTTCGACAAGGGCCTGGGAATAGCCGCCGACCTGGCGTGTTAATGCGACGAAGATGCGGTGGATTTCGGCCTGTTCTTCTTCGAGGAGGCGGACGAGTTCGTTGTTCTGCTCGATGGTTTCGAGAGGCTCGACGTAGACGGTCTGGCCCGACGAACTGGCGCCGTGGACAACGCCGGAGACGCGGCGCTTGAGTTCGCTGCGAACGGGAATGACGAACCGGTCGCCACGGATGGTGATGAGGTCTTCCTGTGTGGAACCTTCGCCGGTGAGCTTGCGCAGCGCGGAGCGGAGGGATTCTTCGATGGCTCGCTGCTGGCGCTCCTGCTCGCGGCGGATGCGATTGAGTTCGGGTGAGGCGTCGTCGGCAAGGGTGCCGTCGGGAAGGATTTTGCGCTCGATGGATTCGGCTAAAGGTCTCAGAGAAGAGCCGGCTGAATGCGCTCGAGAGATCGGAGAGGCCGGGGAGTTTGCCGGCTACGCGCGCGGGCGGCTCACGCAGCAAGGCTTGCCAGGCGGCAACATCGTTGGCCAGGCGGGCGATGGACTGGAATTCGGCGGCTTCGAGCGCAGCGCCGGGGATTTGGGCCTTGGCGGCAAGCTGGGAGGGATCGAAAAGTCCGCCGAGGGGAATGGAGACTTGCTCCGCAAGAAGAAGGCGGAGTTCGCCGGTGAGTTGATGCTGGCGCGTGATCCAGGGCTCGTCTGTTGAGGGGCGGAGGGCGAGGATGGCCTCGCGGCCCACGGGGGATGCCGCATAGCCGGAGAGAAATGCGAGCAGGGGTTCCCACTCGAGGGACGCGGTATCGGCGTTTTCTACCGGGGACGGGATGGGATCGAGCAGGGGCATGGACTCATTTCAGTTTAGCGGGGTAGGCGGGCAGGCCGTGCGCTGTAGAGAGAGTTGCGGTCTCCCACCGAAGGTAGAAGCATCCATCGTTTCTCCGAAGCGAGACAAGGCACACCTCAGCATTTCGAAAAACAGAGCCGTCGCGCCGCTTACCCTATTAACTTTCGCTCATGGGGCCAAGCTTGCGCTTCAGAATGACACAATTTATCTGGGAGGCTCGCTGCGCTTCCTAGCTGTCGCTGGAGGACTTGGGCGTGGAGGCGGGCGCGGAGGGGTGGCTGGTGTGGAGGATGGGGCGGCTGGCTTATCGCTGGATTTGGACGCTTCCTTGGATTCGGCCGGCTTCGACTCGCTGGAGGATTCCGATGAGGAGTCGGAGCTTTTGGGGGCGTAGTCGTTTATGTACCATCCGGCGCCTTTGAAATTCAGGCGCGGTGCGGTGAGCGGGCGGATCAGCGTCGCATTGCCGCACTTGGGGCAGACGGTCTCCGGCTCGGCGGAGAAGTTCTGGATTTTTTCGAATTTGTTGCCGCAGGTTGTGCAGCGATAGGCGTAAAGGGGCAAGGCGGTTCGACTCTCCGGAAGCGATGAAGCTCTCTATCTATTGTAGCGGCAGGGCGGAGATTGTTGGGAATCTCCGCCCTGGCCGTTTTGATCGCGTCGTTGTTACTTGTGCACGGTGATGGGCACGGAGGCGGAGTGGTCTTCCCAGGCCAGCGTGAGGGTTCCTTTGCCACCGCCGTTGTCGGTGAGTGGTGTAAACGAGGTTTTCGACCATGGATGGCGGCTTGCTCATGGTCATCTTGGTTTTGCCGAGGTCCTGCGAGGCGTCGTAGGCAAGGCCCCATTCCCCGGTCTTTTTGTTGACAATGAGAGTCCACTTGTCGGGATCGGAGATGTCGACGAAGAGGGTGTAGTCGCCCTTGGGAACGGAGAGATCGCCGATCATCAGGTCGGCATCCGTGTGGAGGGTGGTGGCAGCGTTGGCACCCCCGCGCCAGATGGGGTATTGCGATCCTCCGCTGGTTTTGATGAGGCCATCTGCGGTAAAGATTTTGCCTTCGCGGCCTTTGACGCCGGGCGAGGAGTAGGTGATGGTGATTTCGTGGCCGCCGATGGTGGCCGTGGCCTTGGCTGGCGGGCTCTTGGGCGGGCCTTCTGAGCGAAGAGAGCGGTTGTAGCTAAGAGAAGGCCTGCACAGACGATGAGAGGCTTCATGGGTGATTCTCCTCCGCAGCGGCCTGAAAACAGCGGGCCGCCGCAACGGGAACGATTGTCGCACCAAGGGGTGCGGGTGGGGAAGCTGAGTCGAACCCCTGCTATGATGCGGGCGGAAGGGCATTGCATGCAGCAGACACGTGAGTGATGGATCGCCGGGTAAGAAATTTCGCGCGGCGGTAGCGGAAGAGAAGCCGCTGCAGGTGGCGGGCTGCGATCAACGCCTATACGGCGCGGATGGCGGAGGCTACGGGGTTTCGTGCGCTGTATCTTTCGGGCGGCGGGGTGGCGGCGAATTCGCTGGGGATGCCGGACCTGGGCATCAGCACGATGGAAGATGTGCTGACGGACGTGCGGCGGATTACGGAGGTCACGACGCTGCCGCTGCTGGTGGACATCGATACCGGGTGGGGCTCGGCGTTCAACATTGCGCGGACGATCCGGTCGATGATCAAGGCGGGCGCGGGCGGCGGTTCACATGGAGGACCAGGTGGGCGCCAAGCGCTGCGGACATCGGCCGGGCAAAGAGCTGGTGCCTGCCGAGGAGATGGTGGACCGCATCAAGGCGGCGGTGGATGCGCGCACCGATGAAGGATTTGTGATCATGGCGCGGACGGATGCGCTGGCGGGCGAGGGGTTGCAGGCGGCGATCGAGCGGGCGCAGGCGTATGTTGCGGCGGGCGCGGACATGATTTTTGCCGAGGCGGTGACGGAGCTCGGGCAGTACACGGAGTTTCGCAAGGCCGTGGGCGTGCCGATCCTGGCGAACATTACGGAGTTTGGGCAGACGCCGCTGTGGACGCGCGAGGAACTTGCCGGCGGCGGGCGTGGATATCATTCTCTACTGCTGTGCGGCGTACCGGGCAATGAATGCGGCGGCGCTGAAGGTGTATGAGGCGATCCGCACCGAGGGAACGCAGAAGCACGTGATTCCGATGATGCAGACGCGGGCCGACCTCTACAAATACCTCGACTACCACGCCTATGAGAAGAAGCTCGATGACCTGTTTGCGAAGGGCAAAGACGAGCAAGTAGACATCCGTCGCAACTAGCTGATCCTATTAGCTTGATGCTCTGCGGGGGTCGCAATGAGTCAACGAAGTTAACGCCGGCCGGCGGCGTTCAAGCCCAAGAAATCAGTTGCGCTGTCGGGCACGCCGGCGGGTTCGACTGCGCTGTGCACGGTGGGGCACAGCGGCAACGATCTGCATTATCGCGGATACGACATCAAAGACCTGGCGGCGCACTGCGAGTTTGAAGAGGTTGCTTACCTGCTGGTGCACGGCAAGCTGCCCAATGTGGCTGAGCTTGCTGCGTATAAGGCCAGCTTGCGGCCGCTGCGCAGTTTGCCGGCTGCGGTGAAGCAGGCGCTGGAACTGCTTCCGCCGTCGACGCATCCCATGGACGTGCTGCGGACCGGCGTCTCGGTGCTGGGTTGCGTTCTGCCGGAGGGCGAAAGCCATAAGGAAAGCGGTGCGCGGCGCATCGCGGATACGCTGCTGGCATGCATGGGGTCGATGCTGCTGTACTGGCATCACTACGCGCGCAACGGGCGGCGCATCGAGGTGGAGCGGTTTGAGGATTCGATTGCCGCGCACTTTCTGCATCTGCTGCATGGAGCAGCGCCGAGCGAAGAGTGGACCAGGGCAATGCAGACTTCGCTGATCCTGTATGCGGAGCACGAGTTCAACGCTTCGACATTTACGGCGCGCGTGATTGCGGGAACAGGTTCGGATATTTATTCGTGCATTGCGGGCGCGATTGGTGCGTTGAAAGGGCCGAAGCATGGCGGCGCGAACGAGGTTGCGCTGGAGATTCAGAAACGATATCGAGACGCCCGACGAGGCCGAGGCGGATATGCGGCGGCGCGTTGGCGAGCGCGAAGTGATCATCGGCTTCGGACATCCGGTGTACACCATCAGCGATCCGCGCAGCGACATCATCAAGGAAGTGGCGCGCGGACTGGCAACAACGGCCAAGGATGCGCGGCTGTTTAACAGTGGCGGAGCGGATTGAGACCACGATGCACGATGCCAAGCGAATGTTTCCGAATCTCGATTGGTACAGCGCGGTGGCGTACGACCTGATGGGCGTGCCGGTGGATCTGTTTACGCCGTTGTTTGTGATGGCGCGGACGGCGGGATGGTGCGCGCACGTGATTGAGCAGAGGCAGGACGGGAAGATTATCCGGCCTTCGGCGGTGTATACGGGGCCGGAGGATAGGAAGTTTGTGTCGATTGAGAAGCGGGCGTAGACGAGCTCCGGCATTGTAGCTTTCCCGACCCTGCGACGAGGATGAAGCACTCGGCAGGCTCAGGGCAGCCAGACTCTGGGCGAGAAGCAGATTCTTCGCTTTCCACCCAGACTGAACTGCGCATTGGATGCCCCGGGCACCCAGAATGACAGAGGCACTAAGGAGAATTAAGGTTGTCATCGCATATCAGTAATGAACGGCCGGCGTTCGATCAGGTCATCGCGGACATTGCGGATTACGCACTGGGATATGAAGTCAAGAGCGACCTTGCCTATGAGACGGCGGCTATTGCCTGATGGATACGCTGGGGTGCGGGCTGGAGGCGCTGGAGTATCCGGCATGCACCAAACTGCTGGGGCCGATTGTGCCGGGAACGGTGGTTCCGCATGGCGCGCGCGTGCCGGGGACAAGTTATCAACTTGATCCGGTGCAGGCGGCGTTCAATATTGGCGCGATGATTCGCTGGCTCGACTACAACGACACCTGGCTGGCGGCGGAGTGGGGACATCCTTCGGATAATCTTGGCGGGATATCTGGCAACGGCGGATTGGTTGTCGCGTACCGGCGCTGCGGAGGGCAAGCCGCCGTTGACGATGCGTCAGGTGCTGACCGCGATGATCAAGGCGCATGAAATTCAGGGCTGCATTGCGCTGGAGAACTCGTTCAACAAGGTGGGGCTGGATCACGTGGTGCTGGTGAAGGTGGCTTCGACCGCGGTGGTGTGCGGGCTGCTGGGGACTGAACGCGCGAACAGACCCTGAATGCGATTTCGCTGGCGTGGGTGGACGGGCAGAGTCTGCGGACGTATCGGCACGCGCCCAATACGGGGTCGCGGAAGAGCTGGGCGGCGGGCGATGCGACCAGCCGGGCGGTGCGGCTGGCGTTGATGGCGAAGGCTGGCGAGATGGGTTATCCGTCGGCGCTGACTGCGAAGACGTGGGGATTCTACGACGTTTCGTTCAAGGGGCAGGAGTTCAAGTTTCAGCGGCCCTATGGCAGCTACGTGATGGAGAACGTGCTTGTTCAAGATCAGCTTTCCTGCGGAGTTCCACTCGCAAACGGCGGTGGAAGCGGCGATGACACTGCGCGGCAATTGGATGCACAGGACAAGACGGCCGAAGACATTCGGAAGATCACGATCCGAACGCACGAGGCGTGTCTGCGCATCATCGACAAGAAGGGGCCGCTTTCGAATCCGGCGGATCGCGACCATTGCGTGCAGTACATGATCGCGATTCCGTTGATCTTCGGAAGGCTGACGGCGGCGGATTACGAGGATCAAGTGGCGGCCGATCCGCGGATTGACGCACTTGCGCGCGAAGGTGGAGTGCGTGGAAGAGCCGCAGTTTACGAGGGATTATCACGATCCGGAGAAGCGGTCGATTGCGAATGGGCTGCGCGTGGAACTGAACGATGGGACGGTGCTGGAGGAGACGGTCGAGTATCCCATCGGGCACAAGCGGCGGCGCAAGGAAGGGATGCCGCTGCTGGTGGAGAAGTTCAAGCGCAACCTCGCGCGGCGGTTTGGCGAGGAGCAGCAGCAGCGAATTCTGGATGCGTCAATCGATCGTGAGCGGCTGGAGCGGATGCCGGTGAGCGAGTACGTCGATTTGTACGTCGTGTGAATTCTGATGCCCTCGGAGATCGCAAAGCTCCGCAGGGGCTAAAGCCCGGGTTCTTCCTGCCCCTTTTCGGCACGACTAAAGTCGTGCCCTGTTACAAAACTGGCGTGAAGCTTAAGGTTTTCGCGGTCCTTGAAGTCGTGTCCTGTTACAAACTGGCGCGAAGCTTAAGGTTTTCGTGCCTTGAAGTCGTGTCCTGTTACAAACTGGCGGAAGCTAGGCGTGTTCCAAATCCGACTGACGCATCCAGTTCCAGATCCCGGACGGTTGCGGCACCGTGGTGGCGCGTGATTGACTTGGGTCCTAAGGTTGACCAATCCCAATGGCATACATTCTTGCACTGGACCAGGGCACGACGAGTTCGCGCGCGATTCTTTTTGACGAGGCCGGCTCGATTGTTGCTGTCGCTCAGCATGAGTTCGAGCAGTTCTACCCGCAGGCAGGATGGGTGGAACACGATCCCACGGAAATTCTGACGAGCCAACTGGCCTGCGCGGTGGAAGCGCTGGGCAAGGCAGGGGCGCGTCCTCGCGATGTGGCGGCGATCGGGATTACGAACCAGCGCGAGACGGTGATTGTATGGGAACGCGAGACGGGCAAGCCGATTCATCCGGCGATTGTGTGGCAGGACCGGCGGACAGCGCGCTGTGTGCGTCTCTGGAAAAGAGTGGAGTCGGGGAGACGGTTTCTGCTAAGACGGGGCTGGTGCTGGATCCGTATTTTTCGGCGAACGAAGGTGCGCTGGATTCTGGACAACGTTAGCGGGAGCGCGGGGAAGAGCGGAACGCGGCGAGCTGGCGTTTGGCACCGTGGACAGCTGGCTGATCTGGCATCTGACGAGCGGGATGCGGCACGTAACGGACGTGACGAATGCGTCGCGCACGCTGCTCTACAACATCGTGAAGGGCGAGTGGGATGCGGAGTTACTGCGCATCTTCGACATTCCCGCGAACATGTTGCCGGAGGTGGTGTGGTCGAGCGAGCCCGTTGGCGACGTCACCACAACTCTCGGGCTGGGCGGCATGGCGATTGCGGGGATTGCGGGCGATCAGCAGGCGGCGCTGTTTGGGCAACTTTGCTGGAATGCGGGAGAGGCGAAGAACACATACGGCACGGGATGTTTTCTTCTGCAGAATGTGGGGACGGAGTTTGTGCGATCGAAGCACAAGCTGATTACGACGCTGGCGGCGAGCGCGCAAAAGCGACGGGAATATGCGCTGGAGGGCAGCATTTTTATTGGCGGCGCGGTGGTGCAGTGGCTGCGCGATAATCTGCGCCTGATTGGATCTTCGGCGGAAGTGGAGGCGCTGGCTGCGAGTGTGCCGGATACGGGTGGGGTGGTGTTTGTACCAGCGTTTGTGGGTTGGGCGCGCCGCATTGGGATCCGCATGCGGGCGGATTGTTGATTGGGTTGCGTCGCGATACGAAGCCGGGACACATTGCGCGGGCTGCTCTCGAGAGCATCGCGTTTCAAGTGGCGGACGTGCTGGAGGCTGTGCATAGCGAGACCGGAGACTCCGCTCGGCGCTCTGCGCGTGGATGGCGGCGCGGCGGTGAATGACCTGATGATGCAGTTTCAGGCGGACGTGCTGGGAGTGCCGGTAGTGCGGCCCGCGCGTGACGGAGACGACGGCGCTGGGTGCGGCGTATCTGGCGGGGCTGGCGACGGGGTTCTGGGCGAGTCCGCAAGAGTTGCGCGCGAAACGGGAAGGCGATGTGCGCTTTGAGCCGCGGATGGATGCGGCCGAACGCAAGGCGCGGCGGGAGCGGTGGCAGCGCGCGGTCGAACGGTCGAAAAACTGGAGCAACTGAATGCGCAGCGAGGAGATGCTGCGCAGGATCCGCGAACGGTCAGAGGCCGGTGAGCCGTGGGATATTGCGGTAATCGGCGGAGGCGCGACGGGTGTCGGCGTGGCCGTTGATGCGGCGGCGCGGGGATTCGACGTGGTGCTGGTGGAGGCGCACGACTTCGGTAAAGGCACGAGCAGCAGGAGCACCAAACTGGTCCATGGCGGAGTGCGCTATCTCGAGCAGGGAAATATTCCTCTGGTGATGTCGGCTCTGAAAGAGCGCGGGCTATTGCGGCAGAATGCGCCGCACTTGGTGCATGACCTGGCGTTTGTGGTGCCGAATTATTCGTGGTGGGAGGCGCCGTTCTACGGCATCGGATTGAAGCTCTACGACCTGCTTGCCGGGAAGTATGGCTTCGGTGCTTCGAAGCTACTTATCGAGAGAGGAGACGCTGGAGCGGCTGCCGGCGCTCGAGCCGGAGGAACTGCGCGGCGGGGTTGTTTACTACGACGGGCAGTTTGATGATGCCCGGTTGCTGATTCATCTGGCGATGACGGCCGCGGATCATGGTGCGACCCTGGTGAATTATTGTCCTGCAACCGGATTGTTGCGCGATGACGAAGGCTATGTGAATGGTCTGACGGCGCGCGATGAGGAGACGGGCGAGGATTTCAGGATTCGCGGCGCGGATCGTGGTGAATGCTACCGGTGTGTTCACCGACGAGGTGCGGCGCATGGCGGATGCGCAAGCCGAGCCGTTGATGGTAACGAGCCAGGGAATTCACCTGGTCTTTGATCGGAGTTTTTTGAAGGGCGATACGGCACTGATGGTTCCGCGGACGAGTGACGGGCGCGTGCTCTTTGTGATTCCGTGGCATGGCCATGCGGTCGCGGGGACAACGGATACGCCGGTGGATGCACCGAGCCTGGAACCGAAGGCGCTGGATGAGGAGATTGAGTTCATTCTCGAGACGGCGGGCCGCTATTTGAGCCGGCCGCCGACGCGCGCGGATGTGCTGGCTGTGTATGTGGGGTTGCGGCCGCTGGTGAAAAGCCATGGCGAGGGCAAGACATCCGCGATTGCGCGCGATCATGTGATTCATGTGGACACGTCGGGGCTGCTGACGATTACGGGCGGGAAATGGACGACGTATCGGCACATGGCCGAGGACTGCGTGGATCATGCGATTACGCTGGGCCGGTTGCGCGATGAGGCATGCACGACGAAGAATCTGCGCATCCATGGGTACATGGAGATGCCGGAAACCGAGAATGAAGATCCGCTGCTGGTTTACGGAGCAGACGCGGCGGCAATTCGCGCACTGGCGAAGGAGCGTCCTGAATTGGCGCAAAGGCTGCATGCGGAACTGCCCTATATCGCGGCGGAGGTCGTTTGGGCGGCGCGTGCTGAGATGGCGCGGAGCGTTGAGGATGTCCTGGCGCGGAGAACGCGGGCGCTGTTTTTGAATGCGCGCGCTGCTGTGGAGATGGCGGAGCCGGTTGCCCGACTGCTGGCTGCGGAATTGGGATCGCGATGCGGCCTGGGCGGCGGCGCAGGTTGCGGAGTTCCACGCGCTGGCGAAACAATATATGGTGTGAAGGCCGGTTTCCCCCGGCGGAGGTGACGATGGCGACGAAATGCACGCATGAGAAGGACCATATCAAGAACGTGAAGCCGAGCAGCAAAGGTTGCGAGGACTGCCTGAAGATGGGCGACACATGGGTGCATCTGCGCATGTGCCTGGAGTGCGGGCACGTGGGCTGCTGCGATTCGTCGAAGAACCAGCATGCGCGCGCACATTTCCATGCGACGAAGCATCCGATCATTCGCTCGGCCGAACGCGGCGAGGACTGGCGCTGGTGCTATATCGATGAGTCGTATTTGTGAGGAGAAGCTTGCGCGACCGGGTTACGCGTCGTATGTGCAGAACATGTTTTGTCTTGTTCCTCATGATCTCGTGCCTGCATTGCTGCCACAGCAATGTTGCGTGGGCGTACCCTCCGGGTTCGCAGCCGTGTTCTTCGAGTGAGTACCACCAGTTTGATTTCTGGGTGGGAGACTGGGATGCGTTTGAGGTGTCCGACTTGAAGACAAGCGAGGCGCATCTACGCGTCGAGAAGATTCTGGGCGGCTGCGTGCTGAAGGAGACTTACGATGGCACCAATGGCGTCGAAGGCCAAAGCTTCAGTATTTATGACCATACGCGCGGTGTTTGGCATCAGAGCTGGGTGACGAGCCGCGGACAATTGCTGACCATCGAAGGCAGGATGCAGGACGGGAAGATTGTGCTGAGCGGCGCCGACAAGACCGCAGATGGCAAAGACAGGCTGGTGCGCGGCACGTGGGCGCCGGAGGCTGACGGCGTTCGCGAAACGGCCGTCCGATCGATAGACGGCGGAAAGACGTGGGAGCCCTGGTTCGATCTGATCTTCAAGCCGGCGAGGGGATTGCACGGGACAAATCCGACTAGCACAGAGGTACGTTACAAGCCCGTTCGCAGGTTGCGATTTCAAGCCAACTGTACTTCAATGGATTTGGAATCAGCGTCGAGCTTGGTGATTTTGAAACTGCGAATCTGGCCGGCGCGCAGTGGTTCGGGCGCTGCAGAGGGTGCGGGAGCACTTCCCTTCCAGCGGGCTTGCAGCATATTGGAGAGCGAAGACAGGTCGGCTTTGCCGGCGGGTTGTGATTCGGCAGCGGCCGGCGCGGCTTTGCCGTGCGGCATTTGGCGCGGATGCCTTCGCCGAGTTCGACGGATGCGATAGTCGGGGATTCGTCAACCACGCGGCCGGAGACGATGTCGCCGGGTTTGTGCTCGGCGATGTACTCGTCGATGCTGGTGGGAATCAACTGCTTCATACTGAGTTTGATCTGGCGCTTTTCCGGCGCGATGCCGAGTACCTGCGCCTTGACGACCTGGCCGGCGCGCAGCACGTCTTGCGGATGGTTGATGCGCTTGTCTGCGCTGATCTCGCTGACGTGGACGAGGCCTTCGATGCCTTCGGCGATCTGGACGAAAGCGCCGAAGGGCATGATCTTGGTGACAGGGCCTTCGATCTGCGAGCCGACGGGAAATTTGCTGGTGACGTCGGACCATGGGTCGGAGAGCGTCTGCTTGAAGCCGAGCGAGATGCGGCCGGGCTGGGATTCGGCAGGTGGCTTGATGGCGAGGATGACCGCGTCGACGGTGTCGCCCTGCTTGAGCAACGTCGCTGGGATGGTGGATCTTTTTGCCCCAGGACATTTCAGAGATGTGGATGAGGCCCTCGATGCCGGGCTCGATTTCGACGAAGGCGCCGAAGTCGGCGAGGCGCGTGACGGCGCCGGTGATGCGCTGGCCAACCTGATATTTGCTTTGCGCGGCCTCCCAGGGTTCAGGCTGAAGCTGCTTGAGGCCAAGCGAAAGCTTCTTCGTTTCCGGATCGATCTTGAGGATGCGCACCTGGATCTGCTGGCCGACGGAGAGCACGTCTTCAGGTTTGTTGACGCGGCTCCACGAGATGTCGCTGACGTGGAGGAGGCCATCGATGCCGCCGAGGTCAACGAATGCGCCGTAGGCCATAAGGCTGCGGACTGTACCTTCGAGCACGTCGCCGGGCTGCATGGCGGTGAAGCGTCCTTCCTGCGATGCGCGGGCTTGTTCTTCGAGGACAACGCGGCGATCGACGACGACATCTTCGTCGGTGACGTCGAGCTTGGTGATGCGGCAGGTGATTTCGGTGCCGACCATTTTCTCGAGTTCCGCTGCATCGCGGGTGCCGCTGCGGCTGGCGGGCATGAAGGCGCGCACGCCAATGTCGACGGTGAGGCCGCCCTTGATAACGGCGGTGACCGTGCCGACAACGGCGGCTTTCTGCGCGAAGGCTTCTTCAAGCGCGGACCAGTCGCGGGGCTGGGAGACTTTGAAACGCGTGAGGTCGTAGTAGCCCTCTTCGTTGCGGCCTTTGACCGAGACGAGGACCTTGTCGCCGGGCTTAACTCCCTCAGCATTGTTCGGAAAAGCGGAGCGCGGAAGGACGCCTTCCGTTTTGTAGCCGATATCGACGAAAGCCTGTTCGGCGGAAAGGGAGACGACGGTGCCCTCGATCTGCTTAACGCCGGATGCGGGCTTGTGAGTGTGGCTGCGCTCGAATTGCGTCAGGATGTCGGCGAAGTTCTCCTGCGGTTCGGCAGGCTCTTCGGCAGGCGGCTCCGCTGACACCGCAGTCGGCTCAGTGGCGATTTCGGCAGGCGGGGCGGAGATCTCGCGTTCCTGTGGTGCGCTTTGCTCGCTGGGTTCGGGAGATTCGGAGGCGGGCTGGGATTCGGGAATGCTTTCGTCGCTCATGATGTCTACTGTTCCATTGTCCCACGCGGTGCCGGGCGTGCTTCGAGCACCGGGACTGTCACTTGGAGGAATGTTCTGGTTGTTCATCGCGGAATCCACAGGGGCTAAAGCCCAGCCCTCCCTTTGGGCTTTGATGGCACGGCTGAAGCCATGCCCTGACACAAAGCGCGCCACGTTGTTCGCTCCAGAAAGGTAGCTAGGTAGACTCGATGTTCATCAACTCATCTGTTCACTGGTTATTGCGGAAACTCGTCCACTTTGGGTGTGACGCGGCCGGGTGCTACGTGCGTGGGACCGCCTTTGTCGTCGATGACGTTGGAGATTTCGCCCAGGTTGTCGAGGGCGACGGTGATCATGTGGTGGAAGCGAACGCCGGGTGTGACGGGCACTTCAATGGCGCGGGTCAACGTGACGTTGGGATGGCGGAAGACCGAGTAGATACCGAGCCCCCAGGCTTCGTGGGTGGTGACGTTGTCAGCCACTTTGTAGGAGGCCCAGCCATTGGTGCCGGGTGCCGAGGTGAAGCTGGGCTGATCGGGTGGATCGTAGGGAATTTCGGACTGGTAAAAGTAAGTACGGCCGTGGTTGCCGTTCCATAACACCTGGAACTGCTGATGGTGCTCGACGAAGAGACCATAGGCAGTGACGTTGTTGCCGTTGACGACGAGGCCATTGTCGCTGAGGTTGCTGGTCCAGCCGACGCCGGCACCGTGATCGGCTCGCCAGATCCAGGTGTGGTCGATGATGGTGTCGTTGGAATTGATGAGCAGGTTAACCTTGGCGCGGCCCACGCCTGCTCCGCCGACACGGAAGAAGACGTCGTGCAGGAAGATGGGATTTTTCGCATGCGTTGCGTGGCTTGCCTGCGGTCCGATTTCGACCAGGACTGGAGACTGTTGCGGACCGGCGTCGATGAGGAGGCCAGCGATGTCGATGCCGTCAACGTCGGCGGTGGTGATGGCGGCTGTGCCGTTCGTGGGCTTTAGCGTCGCGAAGCCGAGACCGAGGACGATGGTGTTGGGGCGCGTGATCTGGATCGGCTCGGTCACTTCGTAGATTCCGGGAGTGAGAAGCAGATTTTTGCCTTGCTCCAGTTGGGCGTTGATGGTTGCAGCGGTGTCTTTGTCAGGTCGAGCGATGTAGAACTGGCTGAGTGGAATTGAGCGGCCCGGGGTTGATCCGCCGTGCCAGGTGATGCCCTGACTGTTGGTCTGAAGGGCGGGAAGGCGGACGCTCCAGTTCCCTTTCGCATCGACTTCGAGGAAGGGTTTTTCGCGGACGATGGGCGTTTTGTCGACCTTGGTGTAGGGCGGCTTGGGCCACTCGCCCTGCGGGCGGATGCGGGACGCCGACGAAGACCATGTTCCAGTTGGCGCCGGTCCAGCTGCTCCATTCACTGTTGCGGGAAATCCATTGCTGCTGCGGTCCTGCGCCGACGTTGCCGTCGATGAGCGAGTCGGACATCCATCCGCCGCTGGCCCAACCGCTTTTCTGATGAAGAACGATGTTGCCGATCACGTGCATGCGACGGAAGGGTACAGCTTGAGAGACGGCCCACTGCATGGTGCCGCCCGTCGGTGTGACCGAAAATCCTTCAGCGGCGCGCCAGAATGTGCAGGTGGCATTGTTGCGCGGGAGGCTGGCGTCGGAGTGGACGTTGCCGATGATGTGGACGGCGTCGGGTGTCGCGCCGAGGCCGAGCACCTGCGTGTAGAAGCCGATGGGAATATCGACGTGGTACTCGCCGGGGAGGAAGAGCAACGCGTAGCGAGCTGAACCGAATTCGCTGTGCTGCTGGGTCGAGTAGACCTTGTCGATCTGGGCCTGGATGTTGGCCGCGGGCATCGAGGGATCGAAGAGCAGAATGTTGTCGCCAAATTCAGGCTGCATCGCACCGCGGGATGGCTGATGCGGTTGTGCGTTTGCATGTGTGAGGAGAAAGCTTACGGTGCAGAGCAAAGAAAGCACTGAGCTGAAGCCAACTCTAACTGGTGTGGGATTGCACATAGCCCTGGGTTCCTTCTGACTTAAGAATCCTATGCCATTCATCTGGCTGCGGCCTATCCGGGTGGACATTGCGGCGTCTGGCAGGCGAGAATTGCGGTCGCACGGGAAAGGCTTCATCACATGGGACCAATTTCACGCAGGGATTTTGTGCGCCTGGGCGCGGGCGCAGTGGCAGCGGGGGCAGCGGCTAAATCGATTGCGCTGGAACCGACCGTTTTGGCGGCGCAGACTGCACAGACAGAAAGAAAGATTCGCTTTGTTTCGATCGGAACCGGGATTCGCGGTTGCGATCTGCTGCGCTCAGCCCGCAAGGTGCAGGGCGGTGTGTGCGTGGGGACTGCGGATTTATATGAGATGCATCGCAAGGCCGGGGTTGAGGCTTACGGCACCGACGTTCCGACGACACGCGATTATCGGGAGTTGCTGGATCGCAAGGATGTGGATGCGGTGATTGTTGCCGTTGCTGACTTTCAACATCGGCGCGTGGTGCTGGATTGTGTTGCGGCGGGCAAGGATGTGTATTGCGAAAAGCCAATGTCGCACAATGCGGCCGACGGGTTGGCAATGGTAAAGGCGGTGCAGGCGGGCAAGCGGATCTTTCAGGCCGGCAGCCAGCGCGTGAGCAACACGGTTTTCAAGAAGGCGGCGGAGATCTACAAGTCGGGACGGCTGGGCGACGTCACCTCAATTGAAGCTCATACGGATCGTAATTCTCCATCCGGGGCGTGGGTCTATCCGATTGCACCGGACGCAAGCGCGGAAACGATCGACTGGGCAACGTGGCTGCGCGATGCGCCGCAGCGGCCCTTTGACGCGGCTCGGTTTTTCCGCTGGCGCTGCTTCGCGGACTACGGCGAGGGAGTTGCCGGCGATTTGTTTGTGCATCTGCTGTCGGGAATGCAGTGCGTAACAGGGATTAACGCAATTCCGGAGCGCGCGTATTCAACTGGAAGCCTGACTCATTTCAAAGATGGACGCGATTTCCCAGATCTACTGGTGACGCTCTACGACTATCCCGGCGTAAGGGTCAATATGCACTGTAATCAGAACAACGCGGCGGGCGACATCACCATCTTTTACGGTAAGGAGGCCACGATGACACTCAATGGCAACACGCTCACCGTGACTCCGCAGGATACGCGGCCGCAGCCCGAGGGCTACTCACTGAACGGATGGACCGCCGAGGACAAGAAGAAATATCTGGACGACTGGCATGCGCAGCATCCTGAGCCTGCACTGGCGTTGCCAGCAGACGGAGACCTATTCGCCGCCGCAGGGATATGACGATACGGCCGAACATATCGCGAACTTCTTCCGCGCCGTAGAGACACGCGAGCACGTAGTTGAGGACGAGGTTTTCGGCAATCATGCAGCGATAGCGTGCCATATGGCCAATTACTCTTACTTCCACAAAAACGTGGCTACATGGGACGCGGCCGCAGAAACCATCAAGGGATAGTGACGACCTTGAGGAGAACGAACGTATGAATTTTTGCTCTCGCCGCAGCTTTTTGAAGACTTCAGGCGCCCTGGCAGCCGCGGCTTGCGTCGGCGCGGATCGATTGATGGGAGCTCCTGTGCGCGAGCCGATCGGGCTGCAGCTTTACTCGGTGCGGAACCAATTGCCTAAGGACTTTGATGGCACACTCGAAAAGCTTGCTGCGGCTGGTTACAAAGAGGTTGAGGCTGCCGGATATTTCGACAAGACGGCCGCCGATTTTGGCAATGCACTGCAAAAGGCGGGACTGAAGTGCGTGAGTACGCATCATCAGCTGACGCAGTTGAAGACGCAATTTGATCAGCTGATTGAATACGGGCAGGCACTCGGGCTTGAATACATCATCTGTTCATGGGCGGGTGTGCATCGCGATCCGACCCGCACCGGGCGATCTCAACCTGGATGATTGGCGGTACGTTGCCGATCAATTCAATGAGATTGGTCAGAAGGTCAAAGGGGCGGGCATGACCTTCGGGTATCACAACCACATCATTGAGTTCGCGAAAGAGAATGGGATTGTGTACTTTGATGAGCTGTTGAAGCGCACCGACCCGAAGTTTGTTTCATTCGAAATGGACTGCGGATGGGTGGTCGCCGGCGGCCACAATCCCGTTGAATACCTGAGCAAGTTTCCGGAGCGCTTTCCGATGCTGCATGTGAAGGATCTCGTGAAGGGTGCGGATGGGAAGTGGCGCGACGTGGTGATGGGCAAAGGCACGATCGATTACAGGCCGATTTTCCGCGCGGCAACGGGGTTGAAACACTACTTCATCGAGCAGGAAGAGTTCGAAGGCGACCCGATCACGGAGTTGCGCGAAGATGCCGATTTCATGAAGCAGCTGCAAGTTTAGTTTCTCTGCGTGTCGGGCGGGTCCGCGATCGTGAGCAGTTCGGCTCTTCGGGTAGGCTTAATTCATGGATGTTTTTGATGAGAAGCGGGCGGAGCTGGAAAAGCATGAGTTCATGATGGGCCGCGAGCGGGGCAGGCTGGCTGTCGCGCTTGACCTTCTGACCGATTCGCTGATTATGGTGGGGCAGCACGGCGTGTACTGCGCGTCCAGCCGAAATCCATCAAAACCGGCGCTGGATCTGCAGGCGGTGCTGAGCGGGATGGAAGGGGCGAAAGCGCTCATTCAGTCGGTAATGGAAGAGCTGCGAAGAAGCAGGGACATAGGGACCAGGGACTAGGGACCGAAGACTAGGGACTAGGGGAAGGCTCTCGAGGCCTCTGCCACTCGAATGCGATATGCTGGAAGAGCGCGCCCGTAGCTCAGCTGGATAGAGCGAACGCCTCCGGAGCGTTAGGTCGGGAGTTCGAATCTCTCCGGGCGCACCATTTCCCTCCTCAAATCCTTGAAATCAAGTTAAACATTGATCCGGAGTTGGGGCCGGGCGTTGAGGATTGCATGCATTTTGATTATCACTTCACGGCTGTTTCGGTTTTGTGGACGTTGACCTTTGCATCGCTGCTGGTGGTGCTGGTGGTGCTGATGGGGCGCGACCGCATCAGGCGCTTCCCATGGTTTACGGCGTCGATTGTACTGGTCGCATTGCGGCTGCTGACTAACCGGCTTCTGCATGACAAATTGCCGCAGTTGACGATGGCGACCATTGCGATTTCGCTGGCGGATGTTTCGGCGCTTGTTGCCCTGATCGTGCTGATTGAGATGGCACGGCGCGCTTTTAAAAAAGCCGGCGCCTTAGCCTGGGCCGGCTGGACCGTGGGGATGCTGGCACTGGGCGGCGTGGTGCTGTGGAAGTGGGGACCGTGGCCCGCATGGAAGGCGATCGCTTTCGATACCACGATCGCAAGGCTCCAATTCATGCAATTGATCGCCGTAAAGACGGGGTTGCTGGTCGATGTGCTGTCGATTGCGCTTGGGTTGCTGGTGGTGGCGCTGGGGCGTCGCTACGGTGCTGGCTGGCATAGCCATGTGCAGCGCATCATGATCGGGCTCTCGACAGCATCGATCGCTCAGATCGGGGCACAGGGGATTTGGGAGATCATCGCGCGCCACACAATTCCGCACTCGCAGGCGGAATACCAGCGGGTATTGGGGCTCCAGGAGAAGCTGCTGAACACCAACAGCGCGGTCTACGTCATTGTGCTGATCTGGTGGATCGTTTGTCTTTGGATCGATGAGCCGGGGACGCGGGCCGTCGAGAGCGGCAGTTCTGAGGCCCCGGTGCGCGAATATCTTGATGCGAACGAGACTGCGGAAGGTCCCGACAGCTAGAGCGGACCTGCGAGAACCGAAGGATTCCAGCAGGGCTAAAGTGTGTGCGTAAGAACTGCGTCAGTGTCGTTCGAAGACGAGAAGATCTGTATTTGAAAACAAAAGCAGCAAGTTAGCGCCGCTTCGCGGCACAGCGAGTTAGCTCTTTAATCGCGCCCTCACGCAGATACTAAAGCCCGCATCTTTTTCCCGGCTCTTATCGGCACGACTGAACGTCATGCCTTGATACAGAGCGCTGGATTACATGGCGAAGTCGATAAACCCGCGCTGCGGATCGGTGCTGACCAGCTTGACGGTCAGCTTGTCGCCTACATCCAGTTTCGACCCGGGTTTGCCGGCATTCATAAGCATTCCTTCCACGTGGGGATTGAGCGCGCGCACGAATGTGCCGCTCTGACTTACGCCCGTTACGATTGCCGGAAACGACTGACCAATACGCGGATGCAGGACAACGGCTGCAATCCGCTTCTGCATGATGCGCTCCACCTTGCGCGCGCCGTCTTCCATCAGCGTGCAGTGCTGTGCCATCGCGCTCAAATCGCCTTCCGAGTAGGGCTGGGCGGCCTTGGCCAGATGCGCCTTCATGATTCGCTGCGTGATGATATCGGGAAAACGGCGGTTCGGCGCCGTTGAGTGCAGGTAGTCCCGCACCGCGAGGCCGAAGTGGCCGGGTGAGGGTTCATTGGGCTTTACAAGAACGTATTCGCCTGGACCCATCAGTTTGACCACCGTAAGCGAGAGGTCTGGAAAGTGATCGGGATCTTTCTGCTTCTGCGCCAGGAGGAAATCGTTGAGAGCCTTGGAATCCGGCTGCTCAGGAAGCTTTGTCCCCAGCCCGCTTGCAACTTCCACCATGCGATCCCAGCGTTTGGGGGTGCGCACGATGCGCCAGATCGATGGAATCCCGGCCGCCTCAAATATGCGTGCAACCGTGCCGTTGGCCGCGACCATGAACTCTTCGATCAGGGATGTGGCTCGGTTCTTTTCGAGGCTGGTAATGTCGACGGCCTGATCGTCGGCTGACATCAAAGGTTGCGTTTCGATGGTTTCAAGATCGAGAGCGCCATGCTGGAAGCGGCAGCCAACCAGGGCCTGGGCGGCTTTGTCTTGAAGTTTGATTTGGGCGGCGAGATCGGCGTTGGCCGCAACCTTGGCGGGTGCCGGGCCCCGGCCTTCCAGCCATGCTCCCACCGCGTTGTAGGCGAGCTGCGCACGATTGCGAACCAGTGCGCGATATACCGTTCCTCCAGAAACACAGCCTGTCGGGTCAACTACGAACTCAACTACGTCCGCAACTCGATCCTCGTTTTCGTTGAGAGACGTGATGCCCTCGGAAAGATCGGCGGGGAGCATGGGAAAGACTTTGACGCCCGTGTAGACAGAAGTCGTCTCGGATTGGGCATGCTTGTCGAGCAGGCTTCCTCGCGGCACGCGAATGTCGACATCGGCCACGCCGATGAGCACGCGAATGCGACCGTCAGGGAGCTGCTCGGCCCACTCGATCTGATCGAGGTCCTTCGACGTGTCGTTGTCGATGGACGACCAGAGAAGGTTCCGCAAATCCTGCGCCCCCGGCACCGCCGGCAATTCAGGCTGCGCCTTGATGTTTGCCAGCTCAGTATCGGTACCGGCCGGAAAATCAGGTTGAAAGCCGTTTTGGATCATGTCGGCGTGCGCCGCTGCTACGAGATTAAAATTCAGCGTCTTGGTGGAGTGCATCGAAAATTGGGCCCTCGCGGTGAACAGTCAGCCTATCACGCGCCAATGAGACCTGTGCAAACGCACCAAGGGGCGGCCGCGAAGCCGCCCCATTGCCACTCCATGGAACGAAGACCTGGGTATGGAAACGCTCAACCGGTGCACAACAAATTATTGAATGCCGAGATCGGAAAGCACCTTTGGCTTTGCTTCGTCCACCGCGAGCAGGTTGTGGCAGGCGGAGCAGTCCTGCGTTATCGATTTGCTTCCATCTTTTGATGCGTGATCGCCGTCGTGGCAGCGGAAGCAGCCGGGATAGCTCATGTGGCCGATGTGATTCGGATGCGTACCCCAGGTGACCTTCATGTCAGGGAAGACATTAGTGGTAAAGACGTAGACCAGACCTTCACCCGCCGATTTGACAAGATCAGGGTGCGCGGCCAGCACGTCAGGATGCTCGTCGCGATAGAACTGCGTAAGCTGTGCGGGAATCTTGACGCGCGCTTCGGCTTCAGTCGCGTAGTTGGCCTTGAGCAATTCAAGACCCTTCTTGTGTACCCACGGCAACTCGGGATTGATGGCGCCTTCGGCCATGGCTCGGTTGAGTGCATCTTCTGCGGTCTGCATGGTGTGAGCCGCGCGATTATGGCAATCGATGCAGTCCATTACGCGACGCTCGCCCTTTGGCTCGGCTCCCTTCAGGGTTGAAGAGCCAAATGCGGTCTTCGAGCCGTCGGCGTAGGTGCGTTCAACCCACGGGATTGTGGTGCGCGTGGGATCGGTGGCGATGTATTCGATGTGGCCGAGGTGAACGCCGTGAATGCCGGTCAGGTGCGAGAAGGAATCCACACCACCAAGGTGCAGGACGACGACACTCTGCGTCTCAGTGTTTTTTTCGTCGTCGGCAAAGCTTGATTTGACGAGCAGCTTTTCACCGACGAATCTTGCGGGCGTGTGGCATGCTTCGCAGATTTCACGGGCCGGGCGGAGGTTGCGAACGGGCGAAGGAATCGGTTTTGGATAGCGATTGAATGCCACCTCAACGAGCTGCTTGGTGCCGTTCACCTTCGCTTCGAAATAGGATTGGGCGCCGGAACCAATGTGGCATTCGACGCAGGCGACGTGGGAATGCGCGGAGACTTTGTATGCCGTGTACTCCGGATGCATGACGTGGCAGGATGCGCCGCAGAACTGCGGCGAATCCATGTACGCTGCACCGCGATAGCTGGCCATGGACACAACCAGCAGGTTCACGATGGTCGCGACCAGCACGATATCGAGGCCATGCCGGAACATGCGGTCATTGAGATCGATCTTGGGAAATTCGGCGGGAATCAGTCCCGCCAGTTGCAACTTCCTGCGGCGGATGAACACGCCGATGGGGATGAGCAGCAGCCCAAGTATGAAAACCGCGGGCAGGATAAGAAAGAAGATGATGCCAAGATACGGATTATCGTTGGGCCGGCCGAATAACTCCACCAGCCAGTAACCGATCATGGTCACACCGGCAGCGCTCGTAATGGCGCCGCCGGCCAGGCTGATGGGATTGTTGCCGAAGAAAAGGGCCGGCCTGACCCAGTTCTCGCGGAATCGCTGCGGCATTGCTGTTTCCCCCGAACTGTAAGTGGCCCGCCTTTACCACCCCAGCGACGAAGACCTGTCGCTGGGTTTGCCGCCGGGATCTGCGGTGTGAAGCGGGCCGGGTTTTTATGTCTATTTCAAGGAGCGGAAGTAGTCGACCGCATCCTTGATCTGCGCGTCGGTGAGTTTCGGGCTAAGAGGCTTCATCTTGCCTTTGCCGTTTTTCACGGAAGCAATCATGTCTGCCTCGGACTCTTTCTTGTAGTCCGGATCCGTGCTCGGTTTTACGCCCATCATTTTGGCGATGCCGGGGCTCGGTGTTCCGGTGCTGCCGTGGCAGCTTTGGCAATTTGCCTTGTAAACCGCTTCACCCGCTGATTGAGCGAAGCCCATGGAACCAGCCAGACACACAGTCGCAGCCAGCACCGCCATCGATCGAAACGTCTTCGTCATTGCAAGACTCCTTCAAAAAAATTCATTATGGCCTGAAGGCTGGGGGCCACGCCCGTTCCTTGGAACCTTACTTGCTCAAACACCAGCGGCAACGATAAGTGGCTTTGCCCTGTGATGCGCACCAGGAACCGTTTAACTTAAATCCGGCGCATGCTCAGATTTTTGAGGATGCGCCGGTACTGCTTTCACTTGCTCACCGCAAACTGCAACTACGAACTGCAAACTGTGCCTGACTACTTAGTAAATGTGCGGAAATACTCGACTGCATCCTTGATTTGCGCGTCGCTCAACTTGTCCTTGTAGGCCTGCATCTTGCCCATGCCGTTGCGGACTGCGTCGATCATCTGCGCTTCGCTCAACTTCGTAACTTCAGGATCAGTAGCGGGCTTTACCTTCATCGCCTTGCCGGCACCTGAATCCGCCAGACCCTTTTCCCCGTGGCACATCTGGCACTTTGCCTTGTACGTCGCTTCGCCGGTAGATTGCGCGAAGCTCACTGTGCCGGCAAGAAGCAGAACCAGAATTGCCGTCACACCATTGCGAGTCAAATTGCTCATGTCTTGCTCTCCCAGAGATCTCCCCTCACAACTGCGCGGGGAAGATCGCCGACGAAAGGGACCTTGTTCAAGCAGCTGCGGAGCTTCACTTGAAGCGATCTCCGCACCTGCGTCGTTCATTGATGGATGGGCGGACCGATGAAACTCAGCTGTGCCCAATCCGCCCACGCTACTCAGAATGCGTACTTCACACCCAGAGTTACAACATCACCATGGAAGCTGCGCGGAGCCGGACCAGGACCGCCCGCTTCGTCGTACCCATGGTGAACCCAGTTACCGTGCCACGCCCATTGTGGCGCGATGTTAACTTGAAGATCGCTGAAGGGCGACAGAACCTTTGAATGCAGTGCGCCGGGGACCATCAGCGGGTTAAGAAATTCAGCAGTGCCGTTGGTATCAGTGACGCGAGCGCCACCGTTGTAACGGAAGTATTTTGACGGAGCCCAGCTAATGGCGCCGGAAAAGAAGTTGACCGGAGCGTCATAGCGTCCGCTGCCTAGATACAGCTGCGTACCTGCCGATTGCGTGGGAAGCGTGCCTCCCGGATTGTCGGGAGTCTGCAGGCAGGTACCGGCGGATCCCTGCGCGCCCGGGGGCAATGGATAGGCTGCCGTCGGCACATAGATGTAGCACAAATCGGTCGCAGAAAAGACATCGTCGTGCGTGTAGTTCAAATCGAAGCTGAACCGATCAGAGGGAATGACCTGGGTTGCGAAGCTGACGTCGTGGCTATGCTCGACATGATTGACCAGCGGGTCGTCGTTCTTGCCATCGAATTCGTTGGCGGTGACCGCGAAATTGATCCACTTTGCGGGCTTCGCACTGGCGCGCAGCCTGATGTGATAGACCTTGTCGAGCGCTTCACGCGTGTACGTGTTGCTGGGTGTGTCGGAGTTCGCGGACTTCCAGTTGAGCGTGTCGTAGTTCACGTTGAACCGGAACGCGTGCGATGGTGTAATCACTGCTCCGAGCAGCAGGCCGTTCTGGTGCCAGGTGAGATCGTCGCCGGGATCCACGATGTTGCGGTTATCAAAGCGCCATCCTGCAGAAAGCTTGAACTCGGGAATGACTGTCAGCGAACCCAGTACCGTGTTGCCCGCAATTTTCTGATTCAGGAAGTAGTTGTTGGGCGTGGTCGTGGTGACTGGCGTCAGGCTGGCGAGTGGTGTGTTGACGTTCAGATTGGGAGTACTTGCAGTACCGGCCCACACCTGCGATACAACGCTATTGTTGCCCTCGACGCGGAAGTCGCGATACGTGAATACGTCGGAGACCGCGAGATTCTTGCTCAACTCGGCTTCAACGCCAAAGTCGCCGTTAAGACTGTCGCGCTTGTTATGCGCAAGGCGTCCGTTGCCGAGTCCGCCCGTGTCGATCTCCTGACGAAGGAATGTGCGGGTCAGAAGACCGTTAAAGGTCTCGTTGAAGTTGTTCACGTTCATGGTGTCGCCGCTGTAGGCGAGGCGTCCGTTGAACGAGACTTTATCCCAGTAGTGGGAGCTGAAGCGGAACTGTTCTGTAGGGAAAGTCGTACGCTGGGGCGCTACCTGGCTTTGCACCAGAGTCTGGCTGCAATATGGGTTGGCAATACCGTTTACAACTTCCAGGGTCTTGTTAGCGCCTGTGCCGCAAGTCGTTCCCGCCAAAGTATCGACTCCGAGAGACGTTGGCGTTCCGTTCGCGAGTTTGAACGGGGTGGGCGCCAGTTGGAAAGTGGAGTCGCCACGATAAAGCGCGAAGAACTGGTCATAGCTCAGGGTCGTGCGCTTGGCGATTTTCAAATCCACGCCGCCGGTATAGGTATCGAGCGCGTTGCGGAACCATTGCGATACCTGAACGTCTCCGCCGTTGTGCACAGAAGAGTAGGTCGGACCTTCATTGGTGTTGTGGTTGTAGCCGATGCGGAAGCTCACTCTCGAGATCGGAAGCAGAGTGAACAAAGCATCGGTGTTCCGCCGCACCGTGTTGAACAGATGCAGGGAATCCGGCTCCGGGACAAGAGGCGGATTGGTTGCGGTCGCGGTTGAGAGCAGCGAATTCGCAAGCAGGTTGTAATCGAAATAATTGCGATCGCGCCGGAAGCCTCCCGAGAAATCGTAGAGCTTGCCCTTGGACATTTTCAAATAGGACACGTCGTTGGGCTCGCCGCCGTAGCCAAAGCTTGCGGTCGAAAGCGTATCGAAGAATGGCGTCTTGCGAGTGTTCACCGATCGGAGTTCCAGAGACTGATTCAGCACGCGCATGCCGGTTCCCTCGTTCACCATCGTGGACCACATCGCTCTGCTGCCGTCTTTCTGGGTAATGACGCCGCCCAGTTCGACACTCGAATGCATCGTGTAATTGCCGAGCATTTTTTCTTTTGGCTCGGGTGCGGGTTTCTTTGCGGCCGTGGGCTTGGCGGTCTCGGGTTGCGTCGCCTGAGGCTGCTGGCCGAAGCTGCCTACTGAGCCGATGGCCAGGATGGACGCTATGGTAAGGGCGCGGAACCGGCAAACTCCGGCCAGCGACCCAACCAGACTGTTTGCGAATTCTGTCTGTTTTGTCATCGCTCGCCCCTTACTCGGTGGTGTTGAAGAAAATTGAACTGGTGTTTGATCCGTGAATGCTGGTGTGGCAAATCGTGCAGGACTGGTATTGCGTCGCCTGGTTATGCGCCGGTCCAAGAGGCTGACTGGTGGTGAAGTTCGGCGAGGGCGAGTGGCACTGCAGACAGATCGTGTTCACGTTGGCGCGATTGAGCAAGCGCGGATTCGGTCCGCCATGCGCGAAGTGGCAGGCGGTGCAACCTTCGGCCCTGACAACGTCGTGCTCGTAGACAAACGGGCCCGCGGTTTCAGAGTGGCACTTGGTGCAGACCAGGTCCATCTGGGCTGACGAGCGCAAATTCTTCTTGTCAAATGTGCCGTGCGGATCGTGGCAGTCGGAGCATTTCAACAATCCCTCTTCCACCTTGTGGTGAAACGGCATGTTGAACTGGGCCTTGGTATCGGTGTGGCACTGGAAGCAGAGCTTCGGCTCTGCGACCTTGAGCAACTGTTCTTTGTCTTCGCTGTGGTGAACACTGTGGCAACTGACACAGCTCACATTGTTCTCACCATGGGCGGTGCGCTCGAAGTTGGCGTGCTGGCCTTGGTGGCAGCTCAGGCACTTTGCGTCAACTTCCTTGGCAGTGGCCTTGGCGGGATTGAAGATTTTCGTGATGTCGCCGGCGCCGTCGACGTGCGCTTTGCCCGGTCCGTGGCAGCCTTCGCATGTGACGCCGGTCTTGCCGTGCATCTCTGCGAGCTTGGAGTGCGGGTTCGAACTGAAGCCCTTCGCAACCTCATCGTGGCAGGTCGCGCAAGTCTCTTGTCCTACGTAGTCTCCGGGAGCGGCTGCGGTTTGGCCGGCCTTCGAACCGACCGGGTTGGCCCCCGTTGCAGGAGATGCGAATGCGCGGGCGGAAAAGAGAACGACCAGGAGCAAAAGCAACAACGGCCCGGGGCGACTTCCCGTAGCGCCAACCTCTTGCGTTCGCATTTTTGGCCCTTTCTTATGCATCGAGGTCCGCCTTGGTGAGCCCCGGTGGCCAGCTTCGGCCTCGACGTTCGCCATTCTCTCGCACTGCCCCTTTACCAAGTTGAGCAGTTTTGAACGGTTTGGAGGGAAAGCTGCGTTCTGTGTGGAGCATCACCTTATGTGCGCAATCGTACTGTGCCTCAGAGGGCGTGACGGTGACCTCCATCACATTGCGTAATCACGAGGGAATGTGTTGGGAATGAATCTTGATCGATGGCAAGCCACCCCAATTTGGCCGTAGCGCCAAAGGTGTCTACTTGAGAGAGTAAGTCATTCTTTATCATGCATTTTCTGGTGCCATTTCTACACGCATCGCGGAGCACCGAAGATCGGTTTCGAGCGTCGCCTACCTGACGAATTCAGGTCTGGCTTTAAGACTGAGGGCCTGCGCTGCGTCACACTTGCGACTTTCCCGCCAACGCCCAAAGTTCCGATCAAATTTTCTTCACAGTAAGAATCCCGATCAGTGGCGCAGCAGACGGGATTCAGAGTAGCGGTCTATCGACCGCAAACTGCAGATTCTGGCCGCGGTCACGTGAGCCCCATCACATCGACATATGCGCGCGGAGAGCAGACTGATCATGGACAATTTTATGGCCGAGTACGAAGTTATCGCGAGCCCACAAAGACGGCAAAGGAGTCTCTCCCGGCCGTCTCCCGTTGGCTGCGCGGCATGCGCCAATCGTCGTCCGGGCTGGTTCTGTTCGCTTGGAAGCGCAGTTCTCGCGGACCTGGAACTTGTAACCAGCACAATCAGCCTGCCGGCTGAAGCCACCCTTTTCACACAAGGCGAAGACGCGCGTTGTCTTTACTTGATTTGCAGCGGATATCTGAAACTCACAGCAGGACGCGCGCAGGATCGACAGATGATTGTGCGCGTGGCGGGACCTGGGTCGATGCTTGGCCTGTATGCCGCTCTTTCGCATGGGGTATACGAGGTTTCGGCGGAGTCGCTGACTCCAGCACAGTTGCGACCGATCGAACGGGAGCGATTCCTCACATTTCTGCGCAATCACAAGGAAGCGCAGATGCGCGCGGTACAGTGCATATGCCAGGAATACCGCTTCGCTCTGCAGGACGCCTGCCGGATTTCTCTGGCGGAAACCGTTGCAGGCAGGCTAGGGCGGCTGCTTCTGGAACTCGCGCACCAGATCGGCGAGCACGTGAATGGCGGATTCAGGTTCCCGCTGCTTCTAACCCACGAAGAAATGGCCTCCATGGCTTGCACGACCCGTGAAACCGTCACCCGGACACTGGGCCAATTCCGCAAGGACGGTACGATTTCAATCGAGGACTCGGTGATCACGCTGCATCAGCCGGACCGGCTGCAAAACCTGCTTTAGGCTGAAATCAGCCCGCCCCGCTTAGCCCCTGCGGCTTCCGCCAAGCCCCCTTCCGGAGTCAAAGAGATATCATCGTACCTGGGAGTATTGGCACGCGTATGACTCGTTTTGCTGTTTGTTTTTCTGTTGTTCTCCTCTCCTGCACTGCGGTGGCACAGGTTCCGGCCCCTACCCCGCCGCCTGTCCAGATGCCCGTTACGACAACGTCCTCACCGGAGATCGGTCAGTTCCAGAAGATAGAGAACTCCTGGGACGATGCTGTTAACCGGCGCGATCAGTACGGTCTGGAGTTGGTGCTGTCCCCGTTGTTTCTTGACGTCGCGGCGTCGGGGGACATCTCAACCCGCAACCAGCAATTGGCCTACCTGCTCACGACCGAGGACAAAACGCTTCACCTTGAACAGAAGGTGGTGACGGTTCGCATGCTGGGCGACACCGCCGTGGCCAATGGAACCTACATTCTGCACCATCGAGGCTCTTCTGGCCAGGTGGACGAAAAGGGTGTGTTCACGCACGTGTTTGAGCGCGCGCACAGCGGTTGGCTCTGCATCAATTCGCAGCGAACGGTACTACGCGAGGACGGCGGCAAGAGCAAGAAGCAGTCCACTGCCGAATTGCCGTTTCACTTCCCGATTTTCGGCAAGAGCGATAAGAAGGACGAGTGACCGCGGAACCTTCTAACCGACCTTGGCGGCCGGAGGCTTGGTCGACAGAGCTCTGGTGGTTGTGTGCCGGCCAGCGCCCTGGACGCGGATAGAAACGTGAACGAGCGAAAGCGCTGCCGGCGTAACGCCCTGAAGACGGCTTGCCTGGCCGATCGTGATGGGGCGAACGCGCTCGAGGGTCTCCCGCATCTCACGCGAGAGTCCGCTGATGATGCTGTAGTCGATCCAGTCAGGAATGGCGACGCCCTCGGCGGCTTTGAGCTTGTCGATCGCCTTGCGTTGCTGATCGAGATAGCCGGCGAACTTGATTTCGGTCTCGACGGCGCGTGCTTCGTTGTGCAATTGTGCCCGGCGCACTGCGTCATCGTTGGCAACATCAGCGAATTCGGCCAGCAACGGATCAGCCGCGAGGCCTTCGCGCAATGCGGCGAGGACTGGCTCAATGCCGACCTCGGGACGCTTGAGAAGCTGCGCCCAGGTTTGTCCGGCAACGGATCCGAGATCGCCTAGATACGCCGCAGCGAGTTTCTCAGCATCGACCTTACGCGTGGTCAGCAAGGTTTCGAGTGCGGCCATTCGGCCCTGCTTTTGCTCGTATTCGGCCCAGGCGTTGTCGCTGATGAGACCGAGGCGGCGGCCGTGCGGCGTGAGACGCCGATCGGCGTTATCGATACGCAGGTGAAGGCGGAACTCCGCGCGCGACGTAAACATACGATAGGGTTCGTTCGTTCCCTTGGAGATCAGGTCGTCGATGAGGATTCCCGTATATCCCTCTGTCCGATCCATGTGGAACGGGGGTTCGCCCTTAAGCCATAGCGCCGCGTTGATGCCAGCCATAATGCCCTGGCAGGCGGCTTCTTCATACCCGCTGGTACCGTTGATCTGGCCGGCGAGGTAGAGGCCCTCCATCGATTTCACGCGAAGGCTGCGGTCGAGTTCCGTCGCGTCGACGGAGTCGTATTCGATAGCGTAGCCGGGACGCAGCATCTCGGCCTGATCGAGGCCGGGGATCGAACGCACGATCTGCCACTGCACTTCCATCGGCAGCGAAGTGGACATGCCGTTGACATAGACTTCGTGAGTGTTGAGGCCTTCGGGTTCGAGGAAGAACTGGTGCTGCGTCTTTTCGGGAAACTTGACGATCTTGTCTTCGATCGACGGACAGTAGCGGGGGCCTATGCCTTCGATCTTGCCGGAGTACATCGCGGAGCGGTGAACATTCTCGCGGATCAGGCGTAGCGTCTCCGGCGTGGTGAAGGCAATGTGACAACTTACCTGGGGCTGAAGAATCTTCCTGGTACGGAAACTGAAGGGGGTTGGCTCGGCGTCGCCCGGTTGTTCTTCGAACGCGTCCCAGCGGATGGTGCGACCGTCGAGGCGAGGCGGGGTCCCGGTCTTGAGACGACAGGTTCGCAAACCCAGGCGGCGCAGAGCTTCTCCCAGAAGCACGGAGGCGGGTTCGCCGCTGCGCCCGGCAGGATAGCGCTCTTCCCCACAATGGATAAGGCCATTGAGAAAGGTGCCGGTGGTGATGATAGTGGCGCCGGCAAGGAGATTGCGGCCATCGCGGAGTTTGAGCCCGAGGACGCGGCGATGTGGACGCACCGGCCGAGGTAGTTCGCCGGACTGGTCGGTCAGGCTTTCGATTCCCTGTTCCGTATTTCCTAATCCCTGTTCTTCAATCACGAGGTCAACGACTTCGGCTTGGCGAATGTGGAGACCTGGCTGGGATTCGAGCACTTCACGCATTTTCACGCGGTAGAGCTGCTTATCGCACTGGGCGCGGGGACTCCAGACAGCCGGGCCCCGCGAAGTGTTCAGCAGGCGGAACTGGATGCCGACGGCATCGGCTACCTCGCCCATGATGCCGCCAAGCGCATCGACCTCGCGTACCAAGTGGCCCTTGGCCACGCCGCCGATGGCGGGATTGCAACTCATTTGCGCAATCAAGTCGAGGTTCATGGTGATGAGCGCGGTCTTGAGGCCCATGCGCGCGGCAGCCATGGCCGCTTCACAGCCGGCATGCCCGGCACCCACCACAACCACATCGTATTGTTCGGTGAAAGCCATCAAAATTCTATTTTACGGGTTGGCTGGCTTGCCCCGTCGCCCAGAAGATCTGCGCAAGGAATACGGCGAGCAGAAGGGTCGATTGAGGCTGGATTTCCGCCGGAGTTTAACACTCGAAAAGATGGATGGCAGCCTGATCCCGACTGATCCGCGCCGCACGGGAGTAATGCTGACCGCGATCAGCCGGGGCTCGATAGGACCGTGAGTTATCTATAATGACCGCATTCCTTGAATCCGCAAGGGGATTGGGGTTCAGCAAATCGAATGAGCGCCTGCATTTGCGGAAGATCGGCAGAGACGTTTGGCGGATTGTGTTCGCGCTGCGGCGCACTTCAATCGCTAGGGTTGGGATCGGACGCATCGACCACCGACATTGAAAATGCCTATCGAACCATGGTGAAAGTTTGGCATCCGGATCGGTTCCAGACGGACCTCAGGCTCAGAATGGCTGCGGATGAAAAGCTCAAAGAGATCAACGCGGCGCACGACTTCCTCATTGCGGAACCCTCGACATCAGAAGCACCGGCGGGACCGGCCGAGCCGGAGCCCCCTCGTCGTCCACGACCAATCTACGTCGCCCCGGACGAGGCCCCGGATTCTGTAACCGCGGTGGCCGAACCTCCTCAGCCCGTGCCTCGTCGAAATTATGCACTTCTTGCGAGCGTTCTGCTCAGAGCGTTGATCGCCGTCGGCGTCGTTGCGGGGATGGCGCTTCTATGGCTCACAGCCGATTCTCTCCTTTCTTCCAGTTCTCAAACATCGGGTGTCTGGAACAAATTCAAGAACCAGATTTCGCTTGAGTTTCATTCCGACGGGATGCGGCTGTGGGCGAGCGCTACGGAAAGGATGCACGGTTCGAACACTGTAAACGCTCTTCCACCGGCCGCGCCTTCCATCGAAGTCGTTCCTGCCCTGCATGAGAAGGGCCCTCGCACACCTGCGACCGGGCACGACGAGACTTCCTTCCGGCCCCAACAAACCGTAAAGGCCCGTCCCTATGTCACCTCCGGGGCGACGCCGATGGAAGTGCTGGCCGTTCTGGGCAACCCAACGTCCTCGTCGGGAGAAAAGATGTTCTACCGCGGGACGGAGATTGATTTCCGAGACGGGCATGTATCGGGATGGAAGATCGATCCGAAGAATCCGATACGAGTGAAATTGTGGCCCGATCAGCCGGTGGTGACGGGCGTGCAGGCATACGCGAAAGGCTCGTCGAAGAGCGATGTAATTGCACTCCAGGGAACCCCAACCATGTTCTCAGACAATGAGTTCGGATACGGCGGGTCTCGCGTCTACTTCGAAAATGATCGAGTTATTGGCTGGAAAGAAGATCCTTCCTCAGTCAGGTTGCGGGTGGTGGCGCAATAGATTCCCTAAAACGCCAGTTCATGGCCGTCGAGGAAAACCGCTGCTAAGATGCACAGCAAGCACGACAATTTCATCCAATACGCAGGAGGAATTGCCGCATGGCCCTACCGGAGAACTCCGGGGAATCGCGCGAATCCGCCCCAGCATCGCCCTCGGCGTCAACTGATTCAGCCCCGCAACCTGCTCAGTCGGCTGAAGAGTTAAAGGAAGAAAGCCGCAAGATTCGTCGCCTACAGATCATGATGAGCATGGTGATGCAGGTCATTGCGCAAGACTTGACGCTCACCGTGGACGAGGCCTCGGAGATGGTGGCCGACGCTCGTAAAGCCGCGCTGATCATGTTCCCCGATAAGGAACTTGCCTTCAATCTGATCTACTGGCCAAGGCTGCAACGACTGATGCGGGAACGGTTCAGGATGCAGTGATTTCAGTGAACAGTGGTCAGTGGTCAGACCGATCCGAGGAGAGGTTTTCTGTTTCCTAAAAGCAAGGTTGGTCAACACGAATGACATCTGCCTTCTGAACACTATTCACTGTTCACTGGCTTTTACTTGTTCTCGTTGGCGACCAGCCGGAAGGTGATGGTTCCCCAGAAAAGACGGGCGCGCATCTGGACGGGCAGGTGGCGGTCGTCGTCGGTGTACCAGATCCATATGCTGCCGCGATTCTTGACTACACCCGCATCAGCGGTGGGCTGCACGCGAATGGTTTTGAAGGTGCCCAGCGATGTCTTGATGAGTTCCCTGCCTTCCACCTTCATGGTGACCGGCACGCTATGCATTGCGTCGACGACCGGGAGCACCACGTTGTGGCCGATCTCCAGCGGCTGCGAAGAAGTGTAGAACACCCCTGTCAGCAGATCGGTCATGCAGCCGGGGACCGGTAGCTCTACGTGCTTGGCTTTCCCCGTCACGAGATTCTTCTCATCGAGAATGGATTTCGACTGGGCGTAGTCGAGCTTGAGTGTGGAATTGATCTTGCGGCGCCCCTCGACAGTCTGCTTGTCGAACTCATAGGTGCAGCCCTTGGCCCGATCGAAGCTTGACTGGAACTGGTCGCTGGCGTGAAACAGCAGGTTGATGGCACCGAGGGTATCAGCATTGGCGGAAAGTTTTTCGCGGTCGCCGGCGGCTTCGAAGTGGATGACAGCGGTTCCTGCGGAGAAGACGCGCCAGTCGACCATATAGGTCAGAGTCTGATTCTGAGGAAAGCTGAAACCCGGCCGGGGCGGAGGGAGCGGAATAGGGGCAGGCGGCGGTTGCTGGGCATGCAATACCGGCGCAAGGGCAAAAGCGCAAGAAATTGTCTTGAAGATCATGCGCTGTCTCACCGCTGAACTCTACTCCTTAAATGGATTGGACGGAATTGGCAATGAAACCGGCTAAACCCCTGATCGCACCGCAGCCCGGCTTATTGCGGCAGATGCAGGAACAATCCCAGCGCCGGCCGGAGGAAGAGCAGGCAGAGATAAAGCAGGGCGGTTCCTATAGATGCATTGTACTCGCGGTGCCTTAAATAGAGGTCAAGAGAGAACTTGCCGGGCGAAACTTCGGTTTCGCCGCCTTCTGTGAAGCGGGGAGGAATCCGCGGCAAAAGACGGGGAACCCGCTGGCAATAGTCCGCAAAACCCGAGAAATTCGATCGCAAAAACCGCTCTTCCGACGCGATTACCGGCACATAGATGATCAAAAACATGGCTGTGAGCATCACGGCCACGGGCCAACTGAGCAATGCAACGGCAAATCCGGCAGCGATGAGAATTGAACCCAGGTAGAGCGGATTGCGCGTATACGCATAGGGCCCGGTCTGGGTGAGTTCGCGGTTCTTTTTGACATACCCGGATGCATAGGCGCGGAGCCAGAGGCCAGGAAGAACAAGAAGCAGGCTCCACGCAATCGCCGAAAGATGAGGCTGACGCCGCCAGAGTTCGAAGAGATACAAGCCGGCTGTCAGGAACCCGAGAGGCACGCGAATGCGCCTCGCCACTTTTTGCCAGCGCTCCGCGCCTCTGAATTTTGGAGCTGGTTCGTGGGTATTCATAGCGGCGCCTCAGAATAAAGCAGTTCCTCGGCGGCCTGCAGGACATCCTCAGGCGTGATGGTGAGCAAACCGGCCTCGGGGGCATCGCGGCGGGAGTGGTCGCGGCGGCTCTCAGGACTGCGGAGCACCTTGAAACGCGTTCCATAGGGGCCATTGCGGCTTGGATCGGTGGGGCCGTAGATACCGACGACGGGACAGCCGAGAGCGCAGGCGAGATGAAGGGGCCCGGTGTCTCCGGCGATGGCGAGGCTTATGCGGCGGGTGATGGCGATGAGTTGTTCGACGGAACAAAGCAGAAGAGAGGCGCCGCCTCCTGTCTTCTTGATGATGGAGTCGGCGAGGGACAATTCGCCGGGTCCGGCATTAATCAGGACACGAATGCCGCGATTCAGCAGGGCGCGCGCGACTTCGGCATAGCGCTCTGCAGGCCAGCGTTTGGCGCCCCATCCCGCGCCAGGGTTAATGAGGACAGTGGGCTCGCCGGATCGAAGCTGTTCGCTTGCCCATGCGTCGGCTTCCGGATCCGCAGGCAGCCATGGTTGGACTGGGGCGAGGGTGTCTCCCGCGACAGCCGAGGCCAGTTCAATGTCCTGTTCGATGACGTGCGCAGTGTGGGTATCAATACGTTCCGTAAAAAGCCAGCGGGCGATCGCTTCGCGGGGATGGGATTCGCCGATAAAGCGGCGGCTTGATGCCATGCGGGCGATCACCGCCGAGCGCAGCGCCCCCTGGAGATCGAGTACGGCATCGTAACGTCCGCCCTTTAGAGTACGGCGAAGCGCATTGATTTCGCGGCGTGTCTGGCCGGAAAACGGCGCTTTTCGCCACTGTTTTGACGACGCGATGTGAACGCGGTCGACAAGGGGCTGCATCGGACGATTGTTGCCGGTATCGCGCCCCGCACTCTGTTGGGCGGCGAGCAGAGCGCGCCAGGACGGTTCAACCACCCATTCAATCGTCCATGCGGGATGGGTGATGCGGAGAGCAGTCACAGCGGGCAGCGCATGAAGAATGTCGCCCATGGCGCCGAGACGCACCACGAGCAGGCGAAACTTGGACTGGGTTTGCAAATTCTGATTTTCTCACAAGGGCAATGATGCGGGGGCTGCTGCAAGACTCTCCGCGAGCCAGTCGCAGACCTGCGATTCGTTCTCAATTGAGACGGTGAGTCCTACAGTCTCAAGACGGACCGATGATGGCATTGTCGATATGAGTCTTTCCAGCCGAATGCGATCTTTTTCTGTTGTCATCAGCGCTGCGGCTTCGGCACGTTGCGCCGCCGAGGTGACACGCTCGAAGTCGGGCGCGGAATAGCGATGGTGATCGGCGAAGCCGATTTCGGAGGCAACAGAGATGCCAGCGGCTTTGAGGCCGGCAAAGAACTGCTCAGGGCGGGCGATGCCACAGAAGGCGACAACGGGGCCGGAGACCTGCGGAATTTCAATGTGGCGGCGAATTCGCCAGATCGGACCGACCCATCCCCACTCCCGAAGTTCGGCTTCGAATGCGGAGTCATCTGACGGGATGGCGAGCGCACTGGCGCGTCTGGAGGCATTCAAAGACTCACGGAGGTTGCCTGCGGGCAGCAGGCGATCGTTCCAATCTTCGCGATTGACGAGGAGAATGTCGATGTCGCGGAAGAGTTGGCGGTGCTGGAAGCCGTCGTCGAGGATGTGGACTTGCCGTTGGCGCTCCTCCTGGTCTGAATCCGTTTCGGCAAGCTTGCCTGCGTCATAACGTTTGGCGGCGACGTAGACCGGCACACCTGTCTCGCGCGCAATCAACAGCGGCTCATCGCCGTATTGCTCGGGTGTGCCCTCCAGTTGGACGCGGGCAGGTTCGCGGCTCGCCCGACCGTAACCGCGGGTGAGTACGTCGACATGAAAGCCGCGCCGAGACAGCAAGCGGGCCAGCGTAATGGCTAACGGTGTTTTACCGGAGCCGCCGGTGGAGAGATTGCCGATGCTGACGACGGGATAGCGCAAGCGCCGGATGGGCTCCCAGCCGCGGGTCAGACGAAGTTCACGCAGGGCTAGTCCAGCCGCGTAGAGCGGCACCAGTGGCAGCAGCAGGGGTCGCTTCAAGCCGGCCTCCGCGCGGGTCGCTGGCTGTCGATCGTTGGGGAAGAGTTTGCCTGGAGGCCGAGGATTTCGCGCAATGCATCTATGGAGCGACTGGTGGCGCCGGCCTGCTGCTCAAAGACCTGGCGAGCGCGCTCACCCATTTTGCGCGCGTCCTCATGATTGTTGAGCAACTCAATCAATACCTTGGCGAGTTCCTCTTTGGGAGTGACGCGAATGGCATCGTGCGCGCGAAGATCGTCGGTGATGGCACGGAAATTTTCATAATGCGGACCCACGACGATGGGCACGCCGAATTGTGCCGGCTCGAGGGGGTTGTGTCCACCCGCAGGGAGGAGGCTGCCTCCCACGAATGCGACGGCCGCGATTGAATAAACCGACGCCAGTTCGCCGATGGTATCGAGCAAAACGATCTGACCCGGGTTGAGCGGGGCGATCGCGCTGGTTGAGTTCCCTTCCCAGTCCGAGCGTTTGTTCCACACCGTGCCTGAATTCTTGAGGAGAGCGGACACGGCTGCGAAGCGTTCGGGATGCCGTGGGGCTAGCACCATAATGAGGTTGGGATCCGCAGCCAGCAAGCGCGGCCATGCCCCCAGCAGTGCTTGTTCTTCACCTTCCAGTGTGCTACCGGCAACCAGAAAGCGAAAACCTGCTCCGAGGCCTTTTAGAAGTCTCGTCGCCTCCGCTTCCTTAGCCGCGCGCACGTCGAATTTCAAGTTCCCCGAGACGCTGACTCGTTCTGGGTCACAGCCAAGAACGACCAGGCGCTGGGCGTCTACTTCGGTTTGCGCCAGTACCCGGGTCAGCCGGCCAAGGATCGGTTGCCACAAACGGCGCAGCATCTGGTAGCGCGGCCAGGAGCGGTCGGAGATGCGGGCATTGACAACCACCACAGGGATATCGCGGCGGAAGCAGCCGTTCAGCAGGTTCGGCCAGAACTCTGTCTCCGCGAGAATGAGCATCCGCGGCTTGAGCGCCTTGAGGTAAGCCCGAACAGCCCAGGGCAAATCGAGGGGGCAATAGAAGACGCGTTCTGCTCCGAAGCGCGTGCGCGCCAACTGCTGGCCGGTCCGGGTGGTGGTGGAGATCAGGAGGCGGAAACCGGGAAAAGCAGCATCGATCTCGTGCACCAGGCGGCTGACCGCCAGCACCTCGCCAACGGATACAGCATGAAGCCAGATCACCGGTTTGCCGTACACCGAACGCAGCCGCTCACGGACCTGCCCCAGCCGCTCGCCCAGTCCTTCGCGATACTTCTGCGTGGTCGCCATCCGCCAAAGCCACCACGGAGCACTGGCCACCAAGGCCGCCAGGAGTGCGAGGTTATAGAAAAAGAGAACCATGCGAGACGGAATTCGCCTTCCCCCGGTCTAACCCTCAAATGATACAGTCGAGCACGATGAGGGTCGCCTGCACGCTGACGCTTCTGGTCGTTGGGATCGCTGTAGCGGGACTGGCCGTCACGGCCGGCGCCAGCAATCACACGGCGCCGCCTGTGCAGCCCGCGACCACGTATCCGGCGGTCGAGGTCCACGATAAAGAACATGTCGCCATCGCGGTTGAACCCTACGACACGAAGGAAAAGGAATCTCTTTTCCGCGTGGACTACCTGGCTCATGGCGTGATGCCGGTGCGGCTCATCGTCACAAACCTGGGCGACAAGCCGATCACGCTTCGGGATGCGCGCATTCTCTTCTACACCGCCGCGGGTGACAAGATCCAGGCGGCTGAGCCGGAGGATGTGGAGCGGCTGATGACCCGCGCTGAACGCGAAGGCAAGAAGATTCCCATGCCCGGGCCGATTCCTTCGATCAAGAGGAAGCCGAAGGCCAGCAACAAGGAGATCGAGGAAGATTTCAATCAATTTGAATACCAGGCGCTGGTGGTTGAGCCGCACACCACGCGCGCTGGATTTCTGTTTTACGATGTGTCGCAGCTGGATCATCCGCTGCAGGGCGCCAAGATGCACCTGCATGAGCTGCGCGCCGCAGACGGCAGCGAGCTGTTCTACTTCGAGATTCCGTTCGACACGTACCTGAAATCGAAATCGAAAGAGATGAATTAGCCCGCGCTCCCCCGTACCATGGAACCATGAAGGAAAAACTTCGCTGCCGATGGGCCGAGAGCGATCCGCTGCTGCGCGCTTACCACGACGAAGAGTGGGGCGTGCCGGAGTTTGACAGCAGGGCGCTGTGGGAACTGCTGATGCTGGAAGGATTTCAAGCGGGGCTTCGTGGATCACCGTTCTGCGCAAGCGCGACGAATTCAGGAAGGCATTCCGGCAATTTGACCCGGTGAAGGTCGCGAAATTCAAAGAAGCCGACATCGAGCGGCTGATGCAGAATCCGGGAATCATTCGCGCCCGCGCGAAGATCGAGGCGACGATCCAGGGTGCACGGATTTTCCTCGCCATGAAGAAGGAAGGCGTGGATTTTTCATCGTGGGTGTGGGGTTTCGTTGGCGGAAAGCCAATTCAGAATACCGGGCCTTTGCCGGCTGAGTCGCCGCTCTCTGTCACGATTTCGAAAGAGCTGAAACGTCGCGGATTCAAGTTTGTTGGGCCGGTGATCGTGTATGCGTGGATGCAGGCTGCGGGGATGGTTAACGATCACGCGGCGGATTGTTTTCGGCGGAGCATTTGCGCGAAATTGAGCGGCGGGCACAAGGGATAAACAGTTTGCAGTTATCGGCGAAACGCAACTGCAGGTTCCTCCACTCGCTGCGCTCGGTCAGAATGACAGAGACTTTCCGACTGAGGACTACTCGAAGTAGGTTGCCGTTGTGGTGTCCGTCTCCCAGATGGTGCAGTCTTTTACGCGCACGCGGCCTTTGGTCATCTCGGCGAGTTGTTCGTTGGTCTGATCGTAGAAATATTTCGCGATGTTTTCGGCCGAAGGGTTGAGCACGGTGAAGGGCTCGAGTTCGTTGAGCATCTGGTGATCGATGCGGTCGATGACGGGGCGCATCACCTGCTTGAGCAACTTGAAGTCGAGCAGGAGGCCGGCTTCATCCAGTTCTTTGCCATGGAGCGTCACGCGCACCTTGTAGTTGTGCCCGTGCGGATTCTCGCACTTGCCGCGGTAGTTGCGAAGATAGTGCCCGGAGGAGAATCCGCCCTCCACGGTGACTTCAAACATCAGCGATCACTTCCTGTTGCGGGGTCGATCCCCGCCTTATTCATTTTAGTTCTTCTGGCGCGGACGTCATCTCACGAGGCGTTCAAGATCTTTGCTATCAATGGTCATCAGTGCGGGGGCGGCGCGTCCTTGCGCTTGCGCCGAGCGGCCTGGCGCTGCTGCTCGCTGCGGCGGTCGACCTGCTCGAAGAGGTTGCTCATCACCGCGATCAAGGCGCAAGCGAGAGCGGCAAGCATCATCAGCAGCGCGACCGTGCGCCACAAGGAGCCGTTGGCCGGCAGGCCGGGCTGAAAGCTTAATGGGACAAACGTCATGGCTGCCGCAAGCAGAGCAAAGAAGCCGAGCGCGGCAGCCAGGATGTAGAAGTTGCGCGACATGCGAGAGGCCTGCTCAAGATTTTACGTGTCGCGGTCAGTGGGAGAGATCCGCGGTATTCATCAGTTCAACACCGGCGGCGGAGAATTCCCGCTCGATGGCAGCGACGGAGCCGTTGAGATCAATGGCGCGGCAGGCGTCGCGGAGAATTGCAGCGGGAAATCCGAGGCGGCGGGCATCGAGGGCCGAGTAGCCGACGCAGTAGTCGTAGGCGAGGCCGGCGAGGAAGACGCGGTTGAGTCCGCGCTCACGGAGATATCCGGCGAGGCCGGTCGCGGTGTTGCGGTCGTTTTCGAAGAAGGCGGAATAGGAATCGATCGTGCGGCGGAAGCCCTTCCGCAAAATGAGTTCGGCGCGGTTGAGCTGGAGAGCGGGATGGAAATCGGCTCCGCGGGTGCCCTGGACGCAATGGTCGGGCCAGAGGGTTTGCGGGCCATAGCTGACGTCGATTTGCTCGAAGGGCTTTTTGCCGGGATGGGCGGAGGCGAAGGAGTTGTGGTCGGGGGTGTGCCAGTCCTGGGTGAGGATGATGTGCTGGAAATGTTGCGCGGCGCGATGGATGGGCTCGATGACGGCATCGCCGTCGGCAACGGCGAGCGCACCGCCGGGGCAGAAGTCGATCTGCACGTCGATGACGAGGAGGGCGTCGGTGGGAGTGATCTGCATTCGTACCTCATAACAACTGCAGTCGTTCATGACGCGTTGCGCCACCCGAACAGCACGAGAATTGAATGGCGGGGAGCGTCCAACCCTAAAGGGCCGTGTTTCTCTTGCACAGGATTTCAGCAGCCTGAAGGCTGCTGCTCCCTCCGTATTCACAATTCCTATCAACTCGGCACATTGAGATCGTCAGGACAGATCCTTCGGCTTCGCCTCGGATGACAATGTCAATGACCAAAAAGACTTTAACTGCTGAAGAACGCCTCCACATCGGTGATTGTTGCGGTCATGCGGTAGGGGGGCAGGCTTTGGAGGAAAGTCTGGCCGTAGCGCTGCTTTCTGATTCTGGGGTCGAGAAGGACCAGCACGCCGCGATCTTCTAATGAGCGGATGAGGCGGCCGAAGCCTTGCTTCAGCGTGAGCACTGCGGACGGGACCTGGTAGTCGAAGAAGGGCTTGCCGCCGGCTTCTTCGATGGCTTTCATGCGGGCCTGCACCACGGGATCGCTTGGAACGGCGAAGGGCAGACGGTCGATGATGACACAGCTGAGCGCTTCTCCCTGCACGTCGACGCCCTGCCAGAAGCTGGATGTGCCGAAGAGAACGGCATTGGGCGTGGAGCGAAATTGCTCCAGCAGGGCCTTTCGCGGGGCGGTGCCGTGAAGCAGGATTGGATAATCGAGCACGGAAAGCAGCCGTTCGTAGAGATCGCGCATCTGCGCGTAGCTGGTGAAGAGGCAGAAGGCGCGGCCCTTGGTGATTTCGAGAACGCGGCGGATGCAGTTGGCGGCAGCCTCGGGAAATTCGGGATCGCGCGGGTCGGGCATGTTGGGCGGCAGGTAGAGAAGAGCCTGTTCGCCGTAGCGGAAGTGGGAGGGTACCACCAGCTCGCGCGCTTCCGTCATGCCGAGGCGCTTGCGGATGTGCTCGAAGCCGCCCTGAACGGTGAGGGTGGCCGACGTCAGCACAACGGTTGGTATGTTCTCGAAAACGAATTCGCGCAGCAGCTCTGATACGTCGATGGGCGTGGCCTGCAGGAATGTGTGCCGGGTTTGCGATCGCATGCTCTGGCGAGCGGGAGAGCCGGATTTGTCGGCGTTCATGCTGCCGACGATGCGGCGCTCGAGCCAGTAGACCATGTTGCTGGAATTGGATTCGAGCAGAAATTCGAGCTCGGTGCGGAGACGGGCGACGCGCTTGCGCAAGCCGGGGGCTTCGTCGATGTCGGTGAGCAGTTCCATTTCAGATTCGAGCAGGCGCAGCGTGTTGCGCAGCGAGAGGTAGAGATCGCCGGAAGTTTCAAGGAACTCTTCGCGATTATCGAAGGGCTGACGACCGTCACCATTGCTGGGCAGGCTGGAAAAGAACATACGCGCGCGGTCGCGCAATTGCTGCGTTGAGGCCGGCATCTTTTCAGCGCCGGACTTGCCGCGGAGCAGCACGTCGGTGTCGCGGGCGAGTTCTTCAAAACGAATATTCGAAACCGACAGCCCGAAGTAGCTCGAAGCTACCTCTTCCAACTCGTGCGCCTCGTCGAAGACCACGGCGGCGGCTTCTGGCAGGATGCCGACATCTGGCGCGCCGGCGGCTTCCTGCTTGACGGCGAGGTCAGCGAAAAAAAGGTGATGGTTGACGATAATGATGTCGGACTCGAGGGCGCGGCGGCGCATCTCGGTGATGAAACAGCGTCGGTAGTCCGGACAGGTTGTGCCAAGGCAGGCTTCGCTGCGGGCATCGAGCTTGTGCCAGAGAGCGCTCGACTCAGGCAGTTCAGAAAGCTCGGAGCGATCGCCGGTTTCGGTCGTCTTTTCCCACTCGGCGATCTGGCGATATTGGTCGATCTCTTCCAACCCGGACAAAATCGGCTGATCGCGCAAGGTGACGAGTTTGTGGCGGCAGAGGTAGTTGGCACGGCCCTTCATGTAGCAGACATTCAAGTTGCCGAGCAGCGATTCGAGAAAGGGCACGTCGCGGAAGAAGAGCTGATCCTGCAGGGCCTTTGTTCCGGTGGAGACGATGATGCGCTGGCCGGTGCGGAGAGCGGGAAGCAGGTAGGCAAGGGTTTTGCCGGTGCCGGTTCCGGCCTCAACGATGAGATGGCGATGCTCGGCAAGCGCGCGCTCGACGGACTTGGCCATTTCGAGTTGTCCGGGGCGGTATTCGTAGGGAAGAGGGGAACGGGACAGGATGCCGCCGGGCGAGAAGAACTCGTGCAGGGTAGGCAGGGTTCGAGTTGTGGTTTGGGAGGCGGCCATCGGCGGAAAGGTGCTGGTTCCATCATAGGTCCCGCCCGGAGTTCTTCGCGGAGTCCTACGCGGACGGCAAAGGTTTTGGAAGAGAACGTGAAAGACCGAGGTGCAAGATCTGTTCCAAATTGGGTTGGGATGTCTACCGAACGGTAGACTGGAAGAGCTGTCTTTTGTTTGGAGAACGCTTTGCCAACGTATCGCAGATCGGTAATTCCCGCGCGGCCCGGAGCGGAAGCGCTGCCACTGGTAGCCATCGTGGGCCGTCCCAACGTGGGCAAGTCTACGTTATTCAACCGGTTGACGAAGAGCCGGCGTTCGATTGTCGGCGACGAGCCAGGGATTACGCGCGACCGCATCTATGGCGAATTCGATTGGGCCGGGCGGCGCTTTCGGCTGGTGGACACAGGCGGGATCGTTCCGGACGACCCGGAGCTGATTCCGACGGAGATTTACAACCAGGCAAAGGTGGCGCTGAAAGAAGCGCAGGCACTGGTGATGGTGGTGGACGCACGCACCGAACTCGCCAGCCCGGATTACGACCTGGTGCGGCTGCTGGGGCGGAGCAAGAAGCCCGTATTCCTGGCGGTGAACAAAATTGAGGGCGAGGCGATGGCCTATGCGGCGGAGAATTTCCGCCAGCTTGGGATCAAGAACGTGTACGCCATCAGCGCCGAACACGCGCTGGGGATCGGCGACCTGCTGGACGCCATCAGCGAGGCGATTCCTGCGACGGAAGCGGAAGCCGCAGCGGAGATTGCCGAGGAGGCTGAGATAGCCGAGGGCGGCCTGCCGGCCAAGGAAGACGAATCGCAAAGGCAGTTGATTCGCACCCATGGTGAGTTTGAGCAGCGTGAAACGGCGGTTGCGATCATTGGGCGCCCGAACGTCGGCAAGTCCACGCTGCTGAACGCGCTTACGGGAACTTCGCGCGCCATTGTGTCTCCGATTGCCGGCACGACGCGCGATGCGGTGGACGAGGCTATTGAGTTTGAAGGCGATACGCTGCGCTTCGTGGATACGGCGGGCATCCGGCGCAAGGGCAAGACACACCTGATGGCCGAGAAGATGAGCGTGGTGATGGCACGGCGCCATCTTGAAGCTGCTGACGTTGCGTTGCTCGTGATCGACGCGACGGAGGGCGTGACCGGGGCTGATGCGACCATCGGTGGTTATGCACACGAGAGCGGGCGCAGCGTCATTATTATCGTGAACAAGTGGGACGCGGTAACGACGGGACGCACGGATGGGAAACCTCCGGCAGATCGCGAGATCTTCGAACAGCAGATTCGTCGGGCCTTGAAGTATTTGGATTATGCGCCTGTGATTTTTCTTTCGGCACTCGAAGTGAAGGGAATGCCGCGCGTTCTGAAAGAAGTGAAGTCTGTGGCCGCGGAGCGTCGCAAGCGCGTGACGACCGGTCAGATGAACCGCTTCCTTGAAAAGATCGACTTCCAGCGGGCTCCGGTGCCGATGGCCAAGCGTATCCGCATCTTTTACATGACGCAGGCAGCAGTCGCGCCGCCTACGTTTGTGCTCTTCACGGACCGCAACATCAAGCTGCACTTTGCTTTCGAGCGGTTCCTGGAGAATCAGATTCGTGACGCATTTGGTTTCAAGGGAACGCCGATCTGGTTCAAGGTGAAGGCGAGGAATGCGGAGACTAGGGACTAGGGACTAGGGACTAGGGACTAGGGACTAGGGACTAGGGAAAAACAATATCGCGCGGCAATGCTTCGCGAGTTAATTGTTTGCACGTGCAACTCTTCGGTTGCGATTTCTCAAATTGATGGTGCTTCTACGGGTTGGCGGATCGAGGGCTTGATGTAGCCTTCTTCGGCAAGGTGCTTTCCCATCTGCGCGTACATGCCGGGATCGCCTGGCTGCACAGTATCGAGTCCGTCGACATACCGGTTGTACATGGAGAAAGCCGCGGCGATCAGGACTGTGTCGTGAATCTCGAGGTCGGTGGCGCCGAGATCACGCGCGGCCTTCACATCTGCGCCGTCACCAGTTTGCCATCCTGCTGGACTTTTCCGGCGATGGTGAGAAGCGCTTTGAGTTTGGTGCTGATGGGGGCGGTGAGGAAATTGGACTTCACTTTCTCAACGATCGAGGGGTCGCCGAGATGATTTGCGGCCGCGGCACCGTGGCTCAATGCGCAAAACGTCGTGCAGTTGCGTGAAGAGACATAGGTGGCAATCAGTTCGCGTTCTCCGGGGGTGAGCGAATTCTCCTGATGCAGCAGGATGTCAGCCAATTCGCGCATGGGCCTGGCCGTTTCCGGGCGAAACGCAAATCCGGCGCTGATGCCGGGCAAACCTTCGGGCAGATTGATGTGCGGCATGGGAAACCTCAGTTCTGAGTTCTTAGTTCTTGGATCAAAGCCCCGAGAGGGAGCGCAGATCGAGATTTGATGTAATTGTCCGTCGATGGCATCTGTGAACTAAGAACTATGAACTGTCTCCAGGTATTCCTTGCTTGTGTTCACGTATCCGTTGCGCGCTACCATGCGGCCGCGTTCGCGGTAGAGAGCTTCGTCATCGGGCTGCACGGTGCCGAGTCCATCGACATAGCGGTTGTACATGCAGAAGGCGGCTGCGATCAGGACCGTGTCGTGAATTTCGAGATCGGTCGCGCCCAGATTCCGGGCAGCGTCAACGTCGGCGGCGGTAACGAGCTTTCCATCCTTCTGGACTTTGCCGGCGATGAGGAGAAGCGCCTTGAGCTTGAGACTGATGTCGGCCTTCGTGAAGTCGGTCTTCACCTGTTTGACCAGCGCTTCGTCACCGCCGAGGTGGGCTGCCGCGATCGCGCCATGAATGCTGGCGCAGAAGTGGGTACAGTTGCGGCTGGAGACGTAGGTGGCGATCAGTTCGCGCTCGCCTTTGCTCAGAGTGCTTGGTCCGGCGAGGAGAATTTCGACGAGATCGTTGAGAGGACGCGCCGTTTCGGGCCGAAAAGCCATTGCGCCGCGAATGCCGATGTGTTCAGGGGGTAGCGGGATGTGGGGCATGGGAGTTACTCCAGTTCTTAGTTCTTAGTTCTTAGTTCTTACTTCTTACTTCTTACTTCATTCACGTTGCGAAGCATCCAGAATAGGACTGGATTCCTATGGAGAGATGGAATCTGTTGCGATGGAAGACTGTAGCTCCCCGCGCCGGGTTAAAAGCCAGCGGACAGGCAGGCCAATAAGCACGACTCCAGCACCAAGAAGCGCGGAGCCGGGGTTGTGCATCAGGAGCATGATGGCAAGTACACCACTGCCGACGATGAAAACGATTGGCGCAATCGGATACCACCAGCGGCGCACAGGCGTAATCGTCCGAAACAGTGTTGCGACGGTGAGGGCGAGAAACACGACCGCGGAAAAGATGATGTAAGCGAGGATCTGGTCGAATGCGCCAAGCATCAGGACGAGAAGCGCCATTCCGGTTTGCAACAGGACCGCGTTCGCCGGTGTGCCATAGCGTGGATGCAGCCGCGCGAAGGCGGAAAGAAGTCCAGCGTATTTTGCGCCTCCGGCTTCAGCGAGAGCGAGCGCATATGTGACACGCGGAACGGCCATGCTGATCACCATCAAGCCGCCGACGACGCAGAGAACGACGCACATTGACAGCACGCGGCTTCCGGCAGACCCGAAGAGTGCCTGGCCAAACAGGGCGACGAAGGCAGTGTTCGACTGGATCTGCTGCATGGGAACGACAGCAACAAACGCAAAGCTGAGCAGGAGGTAGATTGCCGTCACGATCAGCACGCCGCCGGAAAAGGCAACTGCAAGGTTGCGCGATGGATTACGAACCTCGCCGGCGATCTTTCCTGCTTCCCACCAGCCTCCGAAACAGAAGAATGCGCTGATAGCGGCTCCGGCTATGGCCTCGATCAGGGGGTCGGAACCAGGTCGCCGCGCAGCGAACGGGACAATGTTGGCCATCGTGGCGTGTCCAGAGAGAAGCGCCCAGCCAACCAAGGCCGCCAAGACGGGGACCTTGAGCCAATTCAGCAAAGTCATCACTCGGCTGCTAAAGCCTGTGCCGAAATAATTGAATGCGCCCAGCGTGATCAGAATCAGCGCGGGGAGGAGTTTGGCAACCGGGGCGGAAACGGGAAGAAGCGCCTGAAGATATGGAACGGTACCGACGGACAGGGCGGCGGCCACACCGGGATACATGACGATGGCGGCCATCCATCCGTACAGAAAAGCAGGACGCGCGCCGAAGCCTCTGCGGAGGTATAGATATTCGCCGCCGTCGTGGGGATTGCGGACGGCCAATTCAGTAAAACAGAGTGCCCCGGCCAGGGTGAGGAACGCCATGCCGCACCATACAGCTGCCAGCAGGGCGGGCGAACCCAGCGAGCGCGCCATGCCCGCCGGAGTGAGGAAGATGCCGAGGGAGATGGCCTCGCCGGTGGCAACCGCCGTGGCCGCCCACACGCCCATCTGCCGCCGGGTTTGGGGGAGGGCCTGCATGGTTTGGCTATCCTACGAATCGGATCCGTGGCTGCGCATCAAACTTTGGATGGAGACGACCGGATCGATTGAGGAATTTGCTCGAGTTCAGGAGCCGGTTTTCTGCTACTGCGGCGCTGCGGTTGCGGGAGCTGAATCCGGCTGCTGGTCAAGATGGGTTATGTGGAGGCTCGCCTGGGTCTCCGGCACAGTTCCATCATTCACCTGGACCTCGGTTGGTTTGCCCTGCACGAGCAGGCGGGGCGTGACCGTTCCGCGGGCAGGAATGAGAACGCGCTCGGTCGTCGTATTCGTTGCTGAACGCACCGTGATGGGGACTTCGGCGGCCGCATATCCAGCGTTGGAAAGCGTCACCGATACGAGCCAGTTGCCGGACTGCACGGCGTTGGGGAAGACCTTGTCGATGGTGAGATCGGGCAGACCGTGGTCGGCATCGATCCAATCGGCAAAGAGCCACTTGAGATTTGCCCCGGGTGCGGCGGTCATCAGGGCTGCCTGAAACGACTCCGATGGTCCAGTTCCAGTTTCGGCTTTATCGGCGGCGCCGTTCACGGCACGGAGTGCGGCGGCAAGGGCATCGTCGCCGACTAGATCTCGGAGCATCCATAGAATGTACGCTGCCTTGGTGCGATAGTAGACGGGCGCAGTGGCGTGCGAGAGGGGTTGACCTGCACCTTCACCGGGGCTTGGGGGCTCTTCAAGCGCCAGCGCCTGCCGGCCCGCCTCAAGCGTGCCGAGAGCCTGATCCCGACGTTGCAGGTGATCGTCCCAGAGCGTGCCCATGAAATTGGCTGTGCCTTCGTTGAGCCAATAGGGATTGGGAGCCATCCACGCATGGGTCAAAGCATGCGCGAGCACCGTCGAGAGTTGATCAGACGGGCCGCCGCGCAGGGGGATTGCGAGCAGCGGGCCCGATTCCCATGGCAGATCGTCAGGGTCCGGCAAATCGAGGACCGTGAGTTGGGTGCGCGGAGTGGGACCGAGCCAGCGCTCGATCATGGGAGCCACATTTGTCGCCGTGGTCAGCCAGTTTTGGACGGCTTGTTCATCGTCAGGAACGGCGTAGACGGTGAGATGGGTGCCCGCATGCGCCGCTTCTGCTGCAACAAACAGGCTGGGGGACTCGAAGGTGAGTGTGGCTGGACCCGTGTCTGCGGTTGCGATTCCAGGCAGGTCGAAGTTCTCCGTCTGTGAATCGACAGCTTTCAGCGGAACGGCGTTGCCATTGATTGCGGCGATCGTGGGAGCTTGCCCGTGGGGAAACTCCACGGTGAGACGAAGACGGAATTCCGTTCCGGACGAGCGGAGTTTCTGGCGGCCGATTTCGTCGAAAAGACGCGCACCATCGCCAAGGATGACGGGGACGCTGACGACGGGATACCACACGACATTGCCGAAGCCGCGCAGGCCGGTGAAAGCGGGGCTGATCTCGTCCCAATCGGAGTGGGATGCGGAGTCTTCCGGCGTTCCCACGGAGACCAGGCGGCGCGCGGTGGCGGCGATGGTCCCGGAGTAGGTGACGTCGAGCTGAACAGTTGCGCCGGGGACGAGCGGCTCGGCAAGAGCCACGGCGGCTTCGTGCAACTGCCCGGTGTGGTCCGCGTCTGAGTTGATGGTGGCGAGCGGGTAAGATACGTTGCGGCCGGCGATGCGAATGCTTTCCCAGTTGAGGGAAGAGGAGATCTGCAGCGGAATGTGCGACAGCGATGCGGTGCCGCTGTTGCGCACGGTGACGAGAGCGCGTGCGGCGAGTTGCTGGGCGGCGCTATTGAGGCGGACATCGAGATCAAGCGCCGTGATGGTGATTGAGTTGCGCTCGGCATCGTCGATGGAATTGGCCGCGGATGCTTGGGCGGCGGGTTTCGCTGCGGGGCCCGTGGTGCTGACAGTGTCGCCGTTGGGGTCGAGGGAGCGCTGGAAGAGGACTTTGCCGGCGGGCTTGGCGGGCTGGGGCGTAGCTTGGTTCGGGGATTGGGCTTGGCCGGACTGACTGGCGGGGCTGGGGTTGGCTGGAGTCTGGGCTTGAACAGGGACTGCGGCCAAAAGCGCGGCGAGAGATGCGATCGCCAGCGCCCGGGCGAGGGACAACTTCATGAACCTAGGCCTTTCTGCTTCTTTTTGGACGCTGGGGCGCTGTCGTAGCGAGCATCGGCGGACTTGCGGGCGGCGGCGCGGCGCTGGCGGGCCGCCTCGTAGAGAACGACAGCTCCGGCGGTGGAGACGTTAAGGGAACTGACGCCGCCGGACATGGGGATGCGCAGGAGATGGTCGCAGGTGCGGCGGACCAGGTCGTGGAGGCCGGCGCCTTCGCGGCCGAGGACGAGGACACAGTCGCCGGTGAGATCGAACTGATCGTAGTCGGAGGAACCGCGCTCGTCGAGGCCGATGACCCAGATGTTCTGCTGCTTCAACTCCTCCAAGGCGCGGACGAGGTTGACGACGCGGGCGATGCGGAGATGTTCGGTGGCGCCGGCGCTGGCTTTGACTGCGACGGGGCTGAGCGGTGCGGAGCGGCGCTCGGTGAGGACGATGCCGTCGACTCCGGCGCCGTCGGCTACTCGCAAAAGTGCGCCCAGATTCTGCGGATCTTCTACGCCGTCGAGCGCGAGAAGCAGGCGAGGTTGCGTTGGGTCGGGCGCGGTGAAGAGATCTTCGATGGCCAGTGCTTCCTGCGGGCGGACGAGGGCGACGACGCCCTGGTGGGAGGTTGTTCCCGCAAGATGCGTCAGCTGGTCGCGGGGTTCCTGGCGGACACGGACACCGGCCAGCTTGCAATCGGCAACGAGGCGCGCGAGGCGTTCGTCGTGGCGCTCGGCGGCGACAAGAACGTGATCGAAGCGGCGCCGGCCGGCCTTGAGAGCCTCGGCAACGGGATGCACGCCGTAGAGAACTTCCATGTGTCTAGTGTAGATTGCGGGCTAAGGATTGGATCGGCGGCGGGCAACGGCGAGACAGCTTTCGATGGCTTTGGCGGCGCGGCGTTCGCGGCCTTCTACGGTCTGCGAGTAGAAGATGCCGAGGAGGTGGTTTCTGCGCTGAGTTTGCGTCATCAGGTCCCAGCCTCGGCGAGAGTCGGGCTGGCGCTGGAATGCGGCGCGCAGGATGGGCGGCGGTTCCACTTCGCCTTCCATGGCGAGCATGAGGCTTTCGGCCATGGCTTCGGCGCGCTTGAGGCGCGTTTCAGCGGATTTGGCGTCGGCGATGAAGTTGGTGAAGCCCTTGCGCATCGACGGGCTCATGCCATCGAAGAACTTCCTGAGGGCCCGATCGGCTTTGAGAATTCTGGCGAACTCCGGCGGGAGGTCGATGACGAGTTCGCCGAGATCGGGGGTTAGCTTGATGAGTGCGCGTTCTCCGGCGCGGACGCGGGCGCCTGCCTGCATTTTCTTGTTCACGATGAGGACGTGGCCCTTGCCTTTGGTCCCGGGGGTCAGCGCGGTCTTGAAGGGAAAGCCGTTGATTTCGCCGAAGACGCGGCGGCTCTTCCACATGGGCCACGCTTTCTTGAGGTCGACCGGAACGCGTGCGATGACCCATCGGAGCGAGGTGCCTGTGGCCTCGAGCGGGGCGCGAAAGGATTTGGAGAGTTCAGGGTTCAAAGTTCGGAGTTCAGGGTTCGAAGTTCTGAGTTCGGAGTTCAGAGTTCTGAGTTAGTTTTGCAGATTTTCGAACGGAAGCTTCAGGTAGTCGTGAAATGCAGTTCTTTCGTTCTTTCAGGAGCGGGGACTCTAAGAGTGGCCACCCCTATTATCCCCCTCTCAGGGTAAGGTATCTGGATTCATCGAGTTATGCAGAGGGGGTGGCGCTATAGGTTTGAGAGAATTGAGGATCGCTGTAGAGGTTTGAGCCTGTTGGACTTAGCGGCCCGCGACCGGTTTTTGCAACTGTGCGGACGCGAGGTACTGGCTCGCGGGAGATGGAGGTTTCAATCACGATTCCATTGTGCGCCGGGGACGCGTAATTACCTGCAAAAGAGGATGAAGGAATTTTGTGTTTGTTTGCAGTGAGTTAGGGGAAGAGTGCGGGATCGGAGGCTTGACATTCGGAATCGACCGATCGCCAAAGAACGTGAGATCGCGATGGCACGCTCGGCAATGGCCGGGCTTTTGTTTGTGTTAGCCTCCAGATTTCAATCACCTTAAGGTTTCCTTAAACTTTTGGTGCCAGAATGAACCACCGCTGAAATACGGGCAACGGGGCCCCTTTCCTTTGTTTGATAAATCCAACGATATCGCCATCCTGAAGACCACAATCCGCCATCTTGAACAGCGCAAAGAACGCATGCTCGCTTCGAGCGCGGCGGGCGATCCCCACGGCTATTGGCTGCAATCTGATCTTGAGAGAATCGAGACGCAGATCAGAGAAGCGAAAGCAGAACTGGCGCGAAAGACAGAACCCGCTGGTTAGCCAAGTCGGTTATTGCCGGAATCTTCTGTTTGTTTGCGTCGGGCTTGGGGAACCGTCTATACGAAAGCAAGTCTCACCCCGCGACGCTGTCATCCTGACGCGAAGCGGTTGCTCTTAGAGATCCATCTGATCCAGCGCACGGCGATAATCGGCAGGCTCACATTCGTACCAATCGCGACTCAAGTCCGTCCATACCGGGTTTATCGAACTCGATCAACGCGATCTTCTTTGCTCTTCTCCAGCCCTTCAATTCCTTTTCACGGGCGATAGCCTTTACGACATCCTGGTCTTTGCTCTTCTCCAGCCCTTCAATTCCTTTTCACGGGCGATAGCTTTACGACATCCGCGTCTCTCGAACCAAACGAGTCGATCGCAGTAGTACTTCGCGGTGAAACCTTCGTGCTCCTGCCATTTGTGCTGGAACACGCGTTTGAGAAGGTCGCCGCTGACGCCGACGTAGAGCGTATGGCTGCGGCTCGCCATGATGCAGGTGAAATAGTCGCCTTCGTGCATCGATGGCATCGTACTTGTTCCGAAATGCATTGGCTGTGACGGGAAGAACAACCGCAGATCCTTCCGCTACGCGTCAGGATGACAACGCGAAAGGACAATTCGGAGAGCGGGAGAATAACCGCGACTGTTCCCTAACCGGTGCGGTGGCGAAGAAATGGCATAGTGACGAGTGGCCCACCACACACTCTTGACAGCGAAATAGGGAAGGTTAAAATCGCGTATCTGATCGGTGAGGCTGCGGGGATGACTCGACGTTTTGCGTTTTGCCTCATTTTATTGATTGCTTGTTCTCCTTGCTGCTCATCAGAAGAAGTACCTCACTATTTGTTCTGCGTCATCCAAAATCCCATTCATCCGGGTAAAGATCCATCCGGTCCAGATTATGCACAAGATGCTGGCGTGGATGCGCGCGAACTGACGATCGAACTCTCACAGAGGGAGCATGATGGCCAACCGGTGACTGCTGTATCGCTTACCCGAGACATCCAATCAACGAACGCAGCGATCGAGCGGGCTGGCTGCAGCTACATCATTCATCTCGAACGCCACATTCCGGCTCAAGACTCGACCTTACCGGATGGTCCCGGACCGGCATATTCCATGCGCGACCAAGAAATGATCATGTACACCCTGCGCAGCCATGATTCTCGAAAGAAAATCCTCAGCGCTACGGTACCACCAACGACGTACCGAGGACGCAGCGAACGACCCACGTTCGTCCCTTATCCTCTGATCGCAGATGCGGTGCTAAAGAAGGTTGCGATGCGGAATACTCCCGATCAAAAACGGCGATGAGTTTGATTCTGGTCGTATCACCGGCCATACGGACATTGGCGAATTTTCGCGAACTGCTGCAGGAAAGGGAGAGCGCTCCTCAGGGGCTAAAGCCCACGTCCTTCCAGGACCGCTGTGGCACGACTAACGTCGTGCCCTTTCACAGAGCTCAAGCGGTCGAGTCACCGTCTACTCGGAAGTGAGCATTTCGGAGGGGGGGCTGAAAAGCAACCACAGATCCCTCCACTTCGGTCGGGATGACAAGCGGTTTTGTGACTGCGTGCGGATCACCGGCCATACGGACATTGGCGAATTTTCGCCAACTGCTGCAGGAAAGGGAGAGCGTCCCTCAGGGGCTAAAGCCTACGTCCTTCCAGGAGCGCTGTGGCACGACTAACGTCGTGCCCTTTCACAGAGCTCAAGCGGTCGAGTCACCGTCTACTCGGAAGTGAGCATTTCGGAGGGGGGGCTGAAAAGCAACCACAGATCCCTCCACTTCGGTCGGGATGACAAGCGGTTTTGTGACTGCGTGCGGATCACCGGCCATACGGACATTGGCGAATTTTCGCCAACTGCTGCAGGAAAGGGAGAGCGTCCCTCAGGGGCTAAAGCCTACGTCCTTCCAGGAGCGCTGTGGCACGACTAAAGTCGTGCCCTTTCACAAAGCTCAAGCGGTCGAGTCACCGGCTACTCGGAAGTGAACATTTCGACGGGGGCTGAAAAGCAACCGCAGATCCCTCCACTTCGGTCGGGATGACAAGCGCTCTTGTGACTGCGTGCGTATCACCGTCAACCCGGAAGTTACTTCCAAGTAGACATAAACTCTTACAACGTCGGGCTTGGGGCGCGGAAAAGCAGATGTCAAGAGGGCTCCGGTCGTTTAATTCTCTAAGCCTCTGATTCTGCGGTGAAAATTCTTCGCGCGATTTTGCAGGTTATTTCTGCGAACTCTCTAGACTTTGAAATATAGCCAGACAATCCAGCGGACTTTCGCACGGAGTATTTCCGCGCGCCCGCGCTCGTCTCGCCAGGCGACGCTCTTGCGACCACGGCCGCAACCACGGCCAACGTTTGCGAGCGGCGTCGCCGCAAATTCACGTCGGCTGCCCGCCGCAACTGAAACGGGCTGCCGAACAGAAAAGAGAATCATCGCGATGGCAAACATCCTGGTCAATATCGAAAAAGGAATCGAAATCGGAGCCGAGGACGCCCTGAAGTGGCTTACCGGCGCCAACAAGGCTCTCAAGGCCGCACCGCAGGTTGTGGCTGCGCTGGCAACGCTGATTGCCGCAGTGGAGAAGCCGCTCGCCGAGCTTGCCGGCGCTGCCTCCAACCCGCTGAATATCCCCCTGGACATTCAGACGGCAACCGACCTGAAGGCGGTGTGGCCCGACGTCAAGGCGTTTCTCTCCACCCTGGGAGTCAAATTCTAAGCTTCCAGCAGATTCTTCGCTTCACCAACCCCACGGACTTGGCGGTCCGTGGGGCGGTTTGGGGGGGGGCGGTTTGGGGGGTCGTCGATCGAATTCTTTGAGGGGCGGGCCGGTTTTATACTCGATATCACTGTCGTGGAAGATCTGGACCTACCGGCGAATCCGTCCCCGAGCAAACAGTCGAGATCGTTCGACTTCCGTTTAGCCGTGGGCGTGATTTTGCTGTTGCCGGCCATCTGGTTCAGTTGGAAGACCATTGATGGGCTGGCCGCGCGCCGGCTCATGCGAACCGATCTGGCCGAGATCACGCATGCGCGCTATGGAATTCTGAGCGCCGACCAATGGCGCACCATCCTCGGCCCGATACTCAACGCGCAAGTCGACAAGCTCGATCTCAAGGGACAGAACAAGAGTCTGCGGCCGATGGTGGAACGGTCGCTCTACGCCTTGCTCGACAACATCAAGACGCAGATGACGGCTCCCAGCGCCAAAGGGTCCGCCAAGCCCGCCGGGGCAAATCCATTCCTCGTGAACATGATCGTCGCATCCCTGCGTCCGCATGTGCCGGAGTACACCAGCGTGGTGATGGCGCAGCTCACCAAACCGGAAACGCAAAAGAGCTTTCAGGACTCCATTCGCGGCGTGATTGCCGATGCGGTCAAGAACACGTTCGGCAATACGGACATGACCACCTATAACGCCATTCTTGCGCGCTATGGTTGCGCCAATGGCGCGGCCTGCGAGGAGACTCTCGGCAAACAGATCGCGGAGGCGGACAGAAATCTGACGCGCGACTATATCATCGTGCTTGCTTCTGCGGCGCTTGCCTTCATCGTGCTGATGGTTGGCAGGCCGGCGCTCTCGCGGGGCGCTGTACTGGTGCTGATGCTGTTCTGCATCGCGATGCTGGTCGGCGGCGTGCTCAGCCCGATGCTGGAGGTGGAAGTCCGCGTCACCAAGCTGGACGTAACCCTGCTCGGCACGCCCATCGAGTTTCGCGAGCAGTCGCTCTATTACCGCAGCAAGACCGTGCTTGAGGTGTGCCAGACGCTGATGCAGATGGGCCGTCCCGAGATGATGCTGGTTGGTCTGCTGGTAATCCTGTTCAGCGTGGTGTTTCCACTGCTGAAGATGCTGGCGCTCGGTGCGTGTCTCTTCCGGCCGGCATTGTTGCGCACGAGCCGCATCGTGAAGCTGCTGGCGTTCCGGCTATCCAAGTGGTCGATGGCGGACGTGATGGTCCTGGCGATCTTCATGTCGTTCGTCGCGTTCAATGGTGTTACTTCGAGCGCGTGGGACGGCTTGCGCGAGGTGCCGAACGTGCAGCAGGTGCAGATCCCGACGGACGCTTCAAAGATTCTGCCCGGCTACTACCTGTTCATTGGTTTCTGCCTTTCGAGCATCGTGCTGTCGAAGAAGCTGGAGCGCGGGATCGCTTCCAGTTCCGAGTCAAGCTAGACGCCTTTCCCGGCAGGCTGCGGAAAAGTCTTGCATGTTAGAGAGACATCCCTCAGGGGCTAAAGCCCTCTCTCATTTTTCAGGGTTTACGGCACGACTGAAGTCGTGCCCTGACACAAACCATCCATGCCCTGACACAACCATCCATGCCCTGACACAAACCATCCGTGCCCTGACACAAACCATCCCTGCCCTGACACAACCATCCCTGCCCTGACACAACCATCCATGCCCTGACGCAAACCGTCCATTCGACGAGTATTTCAGCAAGCTGCGAAGTCGTGCCCTTTCAAAACGGCGAGTATTTCCGCGCCCTGCCAGGTATTTCACCGACCGCGCAGCACCGAGCACGACCTTCACGGTCATCTGCAGCCTGCTAGGTATTCACCGACCGCGCGGCACCGAGAACGACCTTCACCGTCATCTGTCGACGCCCGCGCATCACGGTGACGCTGACGGTGTCGCCGGCCTGGTGCTTGTCCATGACGACGCTGATGTCCTGGGGATCGGTGATTTGCTGGCCGTCGATCGCGACGATCAAATCGCCACCCAGCATCACGGGCTGATTGCCAACCCAGGCCTGTTCGTTGCCGCCGTGCAATCCGGCGCGATCGGCGGCGCCGCCGGGGATCACCTTCTGGATGAGCACGCCATAATCGGCGGCCAATCCCATCTCGCTTGCCAGGTCCGGTCCAATGGCATAGGACTGGATGCCGAGGGACGGACGCCGCACTTCGCCATAATGCGTCAGATCGGAGAGCACGGCCTTGGCGGTGTTGATGGGGATGGCGAATCCGATGCCCGCGTTCTGATCGGAGTTCGACAGGATCATCGTGTTGATGCCGATGACTTCGCCATGCGAGTTCAGCAGCGGACCGCCGGAGTTGCCGGGATTGATAGCGGCATCAGTCTGGATGGCGTCTTCAATCGGCGCTCCGTCGCTGCTGCGGATGGAGCGGATGGAACTGATAATGCCCCGGGTCATGGTGCCGCTGAGGCCGAATGGGTTTCCAATCGCGTACACGTTTTCGCCGACGGCGAGCTGGCTGGAATCTGCGAGCACGACCGGCTGCAGATCGGGCGCGTCCACCTTGAGCAGCGCGAGATCGTGTACCTTGTCGGTTCCGACCACCGTTGCCTTGTAACTGCGCTTGTTGCTGAGCTTGACCTCGATGCCGCGATTGGCGCCCTCGATCACGTGGAAATTCGTCAGGACGTGGCCAGCCTTGTCGAGAACGAATCCCGAACCCTGGCCCTCCTGCGGGACATTGCCGTAGAAGAAGTTGAAGGTGACCGCGCGCGAGGTAATGTTGACCACCGAAGGCAGCACGTGCCGGTAGACGGAGATATTGTTCTGCTCCGCCGCATCGAATTCCGGCGCCGCGTGAGCCTCGGAGAGTTCCAGGGGCGAGTCCGAGCTTCGCACGCTCGTGAGCTTCAGCGGATTCAAATCGGAGGAGAAGTGGGTGGTGACGAACCAGAATCCACCGACCAGGAAGACGACCAGGACGAACTGGCGCAGTTTCATAGCTCTCTTAAACCTTGCGACCTTTCTATATGGTTACGATGCTGAACTGCCCGTTGCTGACGAGGTAGTACGGCGTTCGCGACCCGCTTGTTCCAGTACCTATTTTAATGACCGGGGGCTGAGATTTAAGTTGCTCTCCTGCTTCAACCTCGGCCAAAGCTCTGCGACCTGGGAGCGGAGTGCGGCGATATCGCCGGTGTTTTCAAGCAGGTAATCGGCTCGCGGGGCTTTCTCACTGTCCGGAATCTGGTGGGCGAGGCGGGAGCGGGCATCGGCTTCTGCGACGTCGTGGTTGATGGCGCCAGGGGCGATGCGGGCGACGTAGCGGGCGATCTTTGCGTCATCGGGAGCGGTGACGAGGATGATGCGGTCGATGCGATCGCGGAGTTTTGTGAAGACCCTTCGGGCCGAGCCATCGGCGCGGGCGTCGCGCTCGACCTCAAAGATGAGAGCGGAGACGACGACGGCAACGGCCGAGGGATCACGCGCAAAGACCTGGTCCATCCACTGGCGCTGCGCGTCGATAACCGCCGGATGAACGATGGCGTTCAGTTCCTTGACGCGGCCGCCTTTGAAGGCGAGTTCAGCGAGGCGGTTGCGATCGAGGCGTCCGTCAGGCATGACGACTGCATCGCCGAATACGCGAACGATCTGGCTGAAGGCGGATTGGCCGGGCTCCATGAGCGCGCGGCCGAGTTCGTCGGACTCGATGACTTCTGCGCCGTGTTCGCGCAGCATCCCAGCGACGGTGCTTTTGCCGCTGCCGAGACCGCCAGTGAGGCCGACACGGAGCACGGGCTAGAGGCCTCTGCGCATGCGCGCGGCGCGGACGGTGTTCGACATCAGCATGGCGATCGTCAGCGGGCCAACGCCGCCCGGAACCGGTGTGTAGGCTCCGGCAAGTTCGAAGGCCCTGGGATGCACGTCGCCCACGATCGTCGATCCGCGTTTCTCAAATGTCAATTGGCGCCTGGCATCGCCGGAAAAGTAGCGGTCGAATTCTTCGAGCGTGGTGATGCGGTTGATTCCGACGTCGATGATGGTCGCGCCCGGCTTCACCATATCGGGCGTGATGAAGCCGGGCCGGCCGATGGCTGCAACAAGGATGTCGGCCTCGCGGGTAAGCTCTCCCAGCTTTTGTGTTTTGGAATGGCAAATCGTCACCGTCGCGTTTTCGTGCAGCAGCAGCATGGCGACCGGCTTGCCCACGATGTCGCTGCGGCCGACGATCACGGCATGTTGGCCGCTGATAGGAAGGTGGCTTCGCTTGAGGATTTCGATGACGCCTGCCGGGGTGCAGGGGGCGAGCGCCGGACGTCCCGCCTGTAGCTTGCCTGCGTTTACGGGATGAAAGCCATCGACGTCCTTGGAGGGAAGCACGGCATCGAGCAGGGCCTTGGTGTCGACCTGCTTCGGCAGTGGCAGCTGGATGAGGATGCCGTCTATGTCGTCGCGATCGTTGAGGCTGCGCACCAAGTCCATCATCTCTTCCGTCGTGACGGTGTCGGGCGGAGTGATGAGATCGCTGTACAGGCCGAGTTCACCGCAAGTCTTTACCTTGCTGGCAACGTAAATCTCTGAAGCCGGCACGTGGCCGACGAGGACGGCGGCCAAGCCGGGCCGGATGCCCAGGGCTGCGAGCGCGCGTACCTCCGCTGCTACTTCCTGTTTGATTGCCGTGGCAATCGCGGCTCCATCGAGGACCTTTGCCATCAATCTCTCCTATTCAATCGTACCGCTTCGAATGCAGTTGGAGGCTTGTGGCTGGTGCGTGGTCCCTGGCTTTGTGGTTTCGCTCAGCGATACACCATCGGCGCATCGACGCGCTCGACTTCGCCACCCAGCTTGACCTTGCTGATGTGCACGTCATAGTTCGTTCCTGATAACAGCGATTCCAGGACGAAGGTCTCCGTTCCGCCGGAGCGGAGTTCGGTGTAGCGAAAGATGCCGACGCTACCGATGCTGGTTTCAGTGCCGCCTGAAGGCGCATCGAGAAAGTGCTGCGCATCGGAGATGGATGGCGAGGAATGCATTCGATCTGCCATCAGGCTCTCGGCCGCATAGGATCGAACCAGCTTGATCCAGTAGCGCGAGAGCAGGTCGGTATCGGAGAAGATGTCGGCCCAGACAATTTCGCCGCGCACGGCAACAACCACACCGACGGCGTGTTCCTCGCGAAGCTTCTCAAGCACCTGCTCGCGCGACTTCATCAACGGCGCCGCGGCCTCATCCACTTTTTCGTTGATCGCGGTGCTCTGCATGGCGCGGGCGTAGCTGGTGGTTCCCAGGCTGTTCGGGTCGGGCGCAGCGAGCCGCGGTTCGGCGACAGCGAGTCCCGGGCGCGGAGCGGCGAGCGCTGCGGTGATGGAGCCGTGCACGGAATCCCATACCTGCTGCTGGCTTTTTTCGACCATTGCCTTGGCGCGGACCGATGGCTGGACCATCAAACTCTGCGCAGGAGCATTGGCAGATGACTTGAAGGTGGCGGTATCTTCGGTCCATCGGCCGTGCTCGATGCAGAAGACGCCGAGATCGATGGGATCGCTCTGCGCGGGCACGATGCGATCCTTGCCGACGATGCGATCCTGCTTGCCTCCGGTAACAATTTCGCCCGCCAGCAGGAGCAAAGGCTTGTCGGAGTTGTTTACCAGGACAAGGGTGTTAACCTGGTCGCCGCGATACATCGGAGGATCGGGCAGCGGATGCGAGCGAAGAACGCCGTCGTCAGTTGTGCCCCGAGCCGGGCGAGGCCGTACGAGGCCGCGAACATTGCCGGCTTCGGTGACCTCGACCTGCCCGCTCTTGATGCCTTCATCGAGGGTGATGAAAGGAGACGCAGACATCTTGCCGGATTCCACCACCGGGAAGAGAAGGAGATTGCCGCTTTCGATCGGGGCGAGAATGCGGTAGTTGCCATGCGTCGGTTCGACAGGGCCGCCGGCGGCACGGACGCGATTGACGTGATGGAAGACAAATGTGGCAACCAGCACCGTCCCCAGCAGCGCGATGCGGAAGAAACTCGACTTGATTGGAGTGGACCTGATTGGAGTGCTCATGCAGACCCTCCGCCGGGTAGCTGAAGCTCCGGCCACAGGCTGAGAACGGGGGCGCGGAGGTTTCTTGCAGGGATTTTTTGGCGTATCTTCGAGTCGTGGACGCAGCGCCCATCCAGCCCAGGGAAGATCGAGATGGCGCGGAGGCTTCGGCAGCTCCGATTGCGGTGCATCCTGCGCTGCTGGATGAGCTTTGGCAGGAATGCGAAGCTGGCAAATGGGGGCTCGAGCGAGGCGAGTTCGATCGGATCATCCTGCTTGCGGCACAAAGGCAGAACCCGGCTTTGGGCGAGCAGCCGGGCCCGTTTCTTCGGAGCCTGAAGCTGGCAGACCTCGTGCTGGCCAAGGCATGTGCGGCTGGAAACGACCCTGCTTGGGAACATTTCATGGCGCAATATGGGCAGCCGCTGACACGCGCGGCCATCGCCATCAGCGGAAGCGAAACGGTGGGTCGCGACCTGGCAGATGCTTTTTATGCGGAGCTTTATGGGCTGAATACGCGCGACGGCGAGCGCAATTGTCCGCTGGATTCGTATCGCGGACGGGGGTCACTGCTGGGCTGGCTGCGGACAACGCTGGCGCAGCGGTTCGTTGATCACTACCGTCGCACGTACCGCGAACAGGCGCTGGATGAAGAGGTGCACGACGTGTCTTCGTCTGGGGTCACGGCCGATCCCGAGCCGGGGATGCTGGATTCGCTTCGCCAGGCGGTGAAAGCGGCATTGCACGATCAACCGGCAGAGGAGCGGTTTTTGCTTGCGGCGTATTACGTTGACGAGCGAACGCTGGCGGAGATTGGCAAGGTGCTACATGTGCATGAAGCGACCATCAGCCGAAGACTGAAACGTGCCACCGATGCGGTTCGCAAACTACTGATACGCAATCTTGAAAAAGGCGGGATGAATCGCAAGGCAGCGGAGGAAGCGCTGGGCACTGATCCCCGCGATCTGGATTTGAAGATGGATTTGAGAAAACTGCTGCAAAGTAAGGAGCCGGGTCCGTTCAAAGAACAGGACGAGTGGAAATCGACTGCGGCAATTCCGGAGGCAGCCAAGGAAACCTTTGCAAAGGCCATGCTCTCCGATACGAACGACACGCTTGAAAATAAGGCGAAGACTACAGGATGAACCCGACGATCCAACCCGGAATGCATCCCGATGCTGAGAGCCTCACGGCATTCGCGGAGCAAGTGCTGCCTGTGGCCGAGCGCGAAGAGATTCTCGTGCATATGTCGACGTGCGGCAGATGCCGGGAAGTTGTGTTCCTGGCGCAGCAAGCAATCGAGGAAGATCAGCCGGAGCCGGTAGCGGCAGCGGTGGATGCGCCCATCAAGGCGCGTGCTTCCTGGTTCAACTGGAGGTGGGCGTGGATTCCGGTAGCGGCATGCGCTGGACTCATTGGGGTTGCTGTGATGCAGCATTCCCGAAGAACGGCGACCGAAACGCAGACTGCCACCAATGTAGCGCCAACGGACTCGTTGCAAACGGAGAGATCGCCGAAGGCAGAGACACAGAAACAGACAACGCAGAATGAACCCAGACAGGCCAAGCCGGCCAAGCAATCCGACATTGTCGCGGAGCGGGAAATTGTTCCTCAGGCGCTGAGACGGGACGAGGCGAAGAGTCTGCTGGATGACAAAAAGCCCTCTGACCAGAAGGACGTGGGGGCGAGAGCGACGGTACCGGCTATAGTCCTCGCACCTGGTGTTTCGGGAGGATCGACGCATGCCATGATGGCGGCGAGGGCCAAGACATCGGCAATCGGAGGGCCCTTGGCGGCAGATCAGTTCCAGCAGCAGAACATGGCGAATCAGCAGAATATGCTGCAGTCGTCTGGCGCACAACTCGCCGCAGCCAACAAGCCGGTGAATGCGGCTACTGCTCCGCGAGCGGAATCGGAAACGGTTTCGGTGCAGGCGCAGTCCGTGATCCCTGCACAGCAACCGGCGCCGGCGGCGACTCCAGAGGTTAGCGCGATCGCGACAACCGAACAAAGCGATGCAATTTCGCTGGCTGGTGCCGCGGGCTTCAGCAAGAAGGAGAAGGCATCGCTACCCAACGGCCTGGGGACGCTATCTGTGGCGAGCAGTGGCGAGCGCACGATTGCGCTCGACACGAAGGGCGTACTGTTCGTGAGCGAAGATGGCGGCAAGCATTGGAAGCCGGTTCGGACCCAATGGACCGGGCGCGCCGTCTTAGTCCGCAGCCTGAATACCGCCGCGAAGGGCAACGCTCTCGGCGCTCCTGGCGCTATGAAGATGTCGCCGACGGAGAAGTTTGAGCTGGTGACCGACGATCTTCAAACCTGGGTGAGCGCAGACGGAACTATCTGGACGGTGCAGGCGATGCCCGGGAAGTGAGAGAAGAACGGCTATCGTGTCGTTCAGGTTGGCAGCTTGTTGTTGTCGGGTGTCATCGGCATGCTGCGCAGGCGTTTGCCGGTTGCGGCAAAGATCGCGTTGCCGACGGCAGGAGCAAGGCCAACAAGCCCCGTTTCGCCGGCACCGGCCGAGGGCAGGTCTTTGCGATCGAGCAGGACGATCTCGACGCGCGGCGTGTCTGTAAAGCGCGGCACGCGGTATTTGGAGAAGAGCGGGTTCTGGATGCTGCCGTTGCCGAAGAGAATTCGTTCGAAGAGTGCGCCGCCGATGGCCTGCACGATCGCGCCCTGCATCTGGTTGCGCAGTCCGTCGGGATTCACAATCGCACCGCATTCCCAGGCTTCAACGACGCGGCTGAATTCGGACTTGTTTCGTTGCCGGGTCGATGGCTACTTCGGCGCATGTGGCGACGAAGCCGCCTTTGTCGGTTCCGCAGGCCACGCCGTAACCCCGCTCTGGTGTGGACTTGGCGGTTGCCCAGCCAAACTTGTCGGTGGCGGCCTGAAGTACGGCTTTCAACCGCGGATTGCTCAGGTTCTTCATGCGGAACGCGACCGGGTCTATTTTCGCCGCGTGCGCAAGGGCGTCCATGTGCGATTCGCGGGCGAAGTGATTGGCGGTTGCGGCAAGCCCGCGATACGAGCCCTGGCGCAATGGTGATTTCGTCGGATGATATTGGATGAGCTTGCTGGCGACATCGTAAGGTGTGCCGATCGCGGCGGGGCCGGAGTTGTAGTTGTGATGCTCCCAGGCAACGAGCGTTCCATCATGACTCGCGCGCCGCCCTGATTTCGATGAGTCCCGCAGGGCGGAAGTAGGCCCAGGTGAATTCCTCCTCGCGTGTCCACACAACCTTCACGGGCTTGCCTGCAGCCTTGGAAAGGCGGGCGGCTTCAATCGCGGCTTCGCCGGTGTGCTTGCCGCCGTATCCGCTGCCCATGTCGGGCTGGAGGACGCGCACTTTGTCGGCGGGCAGTTGAAACGCCTGCATCAATTCATCGCGAACACCGAAGGGCCGCTGCGTTCCGGTCCAAACGGTCAGCTTGCCGTCATTCCACTCGGCCACAGCGGCGCGCGGTTCGAGCGGTGCATGCGCGATGTACTCGACGGTGTACTGAGCTTCAAGTTGCACATCGGCGCCGGCAATTGCCTGTGCCACGGCGTCCGCAGCATGGTCCTGCCCTTCGGCTTGTCCGTCCGGATTGTTCTTGAGGTATTCGAAAAGCCCCTGATTGCCCGGCTGGTCGGGAACGTTCCACTTTGCCTGGATTGATTTGAGTGCGCGCTCCGCGGTGAATGGATCATCGGCGACGACGCCTGTGAAATCGCCCTCATGAACGACCTTTACATTCGGCATTTTCTCCGCGGCGCTGGTGTCGAGAGATGCGAGGTTTGCATTGAAGCCGTCAGGTCGCAGGACCGCGCCAAACATCATCTCGGGCCGCACAATGTCAGAAGGGAACTGATGTTTGCCGGTGACGAAGTCGCGGCCGTTGGCTTTGGGGACCGGTGTGCCGGCGATCTTCCAATCTGTTGCCGGCGTGAATGGCGGATCACCGGCGACGCTCTTCACCAGCGCTTCGCCGCGCGTGAGTTCGCCATAGGTGAGCGACTTCGAACCATCGGGCGTGGCGACTTTTCCCGCTGCGGCGATCAATTTTGAGGGATCGGCGTTCCAGCGCTGCGCGGCCATCTCCACCAGAAGTTCGCGGCCGGCGACTGCCATGTTGCGCAGTTGCGGAGCCATGGTGGGCGTGGTGCGGCTGCCGAAGGTCCCCATATCCCACGGGACAAGATCGGTGTCGCCCATGACCATGGTGATGGAATCGAAGGGGACGCGGAGTTCTTCGGCGACGGCTTGCGCGAGAGAGGTGCGGATGTTCTGGCCGACTTCAACCTTGCCGGTGAAGACTTTGACGTGGCCGTCGGCGTCGATATGCAGCCATGCGCTGATGTCGGTGGGCAGCTCGTGGGAGCCGAAACTGCGGCCGGATTCCTGCGCCCACGACGGCAGGGGGGTGAGGCAGACGAGCAGACCGCCACCGAGAAGCTTGAGGAAATCGCGGCGGTCGAGTTTGGGTGTCTGGTCGGTCGAATCCCCCGCGCTTGCGCCGAAGTTCTCTGCGCGTTCCAACATTTGCAATTCACGCGGGCTCATCGTGCACCTCCGCTGGTTGCGCGGCCGGATGCACGTTTGATTGCTTCGAGGATGCGCGGATAAGTTCCGCAGCGGCAGACATTGCCGTTCATCGCGCCGAGGATCTCTTCATCATTCGGAGCGTGCTTGTCGCGGAGCAGAGCCGTGACGCTCATGATCATGCCGGAGGTGCAGTAGCCGCATTGAAATGCGCCCTCGTCAAGAAACGCCTGCTGGACGGCGGTGAGCTTGCCGTTCTGTTCGAGGCCTTCAATGGTGGTGATTTTTGTGCCGGCAGCGGCCGCCGCAGGTATCGAGCAGGATCGCGTTGCAGCGCCATCCATCAGCACGGTGCATGCGCCGCACTGTCCTTCGCCGCAGCCATATTTTGTTCCGGTGAGATTGAGGTGATTGCGCAGAACGGAGAGCAGCGATTCTTCTGCCGGCGCGTTCACCTTATAAGGTTTGCCATTGACGTTCAGAAGCCAGTTCGCCCATCGCAAACTCCCAACAGCGCCAGGGGGGCCGGTGCCGGCTTTAAGGATAGCGCAATCGAGCAAGAGGCTGTGGAGCTATGCACGCGGGGTGTGGTCACGACGTTTGCGGCCGGCCCTTTTTGTGTTTGTCTTCGTCCGCGGCGGAGTGATACTTGCGCCGGATTTCTTCGATATCGACGGTCGGCTTCGGCACTTGGATGTTCATCGATTCCAATGTCGCCACGATGATCTCGGAGACGGCAATATCGCGGAACCATTTGTGATTGGCGGGGATCACAAACCATGGCGCCTGCTCGGTATTGCACTTGGCGAGTGACATCGTCGTAAGCCCGCTCGTAGTCATCCCAGTATTCACGCTCGGTGTAATCGGACTCGCTGATCTTCCAGCGTTTGGCGGGATCGTCGAGCCTCTGCTCGAATCGCCTCAACTGCTCTTCTTTGCTGATGTGGAGAAAGAATTTGAGAATGACGGTGCCGTTGGCGGCATGGCGTCGCTCGAAGTCGTTGATCTGCGCGTAGCGTTGCGACCAGACGGCCTTCGGCACCAGATTGTGCACGCGCACAATCAGTACGTCTTCGTAGTGGGAGCGATTGAAGATGGCGATTTCGCCCCGCTTGGGCATTTGCGCTTCGACGCGCCACAGAAAATCGTGAGCCAGTTCCTCCTGGGTTGGCTCTTTGAAGTTGGCGACGCGGCAGCCGTCGGGATTCATGGAGCCGATGACGTGCTTGACCACGCCGTCTTTGCCGCCGGCATCAAGCGCCTGCAGGCAGATAAGCAGCGAACGCTTTCGTTCCGCAAAGAGCTTCTGCTGCAGTTCGTCCATCTTTTCGCAAAGAGCCAGCGAATTTTGCGCAGAGCTTTCTCTTTGCTGTGCTGCCTTTGAAGCCGGGGTCGAAGTCGCTCGAGCTTTATACGGCTGCCCGGCGGGATGCGGAAGTCTTCGACGTAGTGTTTCCCGGTCATTGCTTCTCCATCGCGGGAGTGTACTCGCCGCGACGAGCTGCGACATTGCATCGGGCGCGATGGACGAGAGCTTTCTGCGCGGCGGGAACATTGGCGTCTTCGCCGTGCCAGATCTGCATGGCCGGTTCTTGAATGGCGCGCGCGAAGGAGAACGCGAGACCCCAGGGCATGCGGCCCTTGAAGCGGGCATTCATCGCACTGAGCCGGGCAGAGGCAAGTTCGCCCGATTGGCCACCGGAAAGAAACGCGACGCCCGGCACAGCCGCGGGGACGGTGCGCAGGAGACATTTCACGGTGGCATCGGCGATCTCTTCATTGGTGTTCTGGTGGGGGCACTTCAGTCCGGGCACGACCATGTTGGGTTTCAGGATCATGCCTTCGAGCAATACGCCCTGGGCAACGAGCTCGGCGAAAAGGGTGTGCTGGGTTCGCTCGGTGACTTCGGCACAGCGCTCCATCGTGTGGTCGCCATCCATCAGCACTTCGGGCTCGACGATCGGCACCAGGCCGGCTTCCTGGCAAAGGGCTGCATAGAGAGCGAGGATGAGCGCGTTGGCTTCGATGCACGCATGGCTGGGGATTCCGTCGCCGATGGTGATGACGGCGCGCCACTTGGCGAAGCGCGCGCCCAGTCCTGCGTATTCGGCTAGGCGCTCGCGCAGGCCATCGAGTCCCTCGGTGATCTTTTCGTTGGGGTGGGCCGCCATTGGCTTGGCTCCGGCATCGACCTTGATTCCGGGGATAATGCCAACTTTTTCGAGCGCCTCGGCGAAAGGAACTCCGGCGGTGGTCTTCTGACGGATGGTTTCATCGACCAGGATGGCGCCGTTGAGACAATCGCCGAGGCCGGGAGCTGTAACGATCATGTCGCGATAGGCGCGGCGCGTTTCTTCGTTCTGGGGAATGCCGGAGGCGGCGAATCGTTTGTTCGCCGTGGGCGTGCTTTCATCCATGGCCAGCAGACCTTTGTCGCCGGCCACCATGGCTTTTGCCGTTTCGTTCAGCTGACGGGCATCCATCGTGAGGTTTCCTTTCTGTAGTCGAGTTTGCAGGCCTGCCAGGACTTATATACGTCTGCGAAAGGCCGAACCATGCTATACCGATTCTGATGCCTGGAGCGTTCCAGAGTTGTGAATTTGTTTCGCAAGCATGGCCCACGATCGTCCTTGGCAGGCATCAAAAAAGCTGAACGTCAGAATAACTTAGTGCGTCAAAGATAGTCAGGAGCGGTCGCGAGATGAGGATGTACCTGAGCCTCTTGCTGGGAGTGTGCGGCATTGCATCCGCGCAGTTGACCCCTGTTCCGCCCCCGCCCACCGGGACGCCTTCTCATCCCTTCTTCATCACCAAGACCTGGATCGTGGGCGGTGTTGGCGACTGGGATTACATGGCGATGGATCCCCGGGCGCACCAGTTGTTCATTGCCCATGGGCCCACGGTGCAGGTGGTCGATGTTGAAAGCGGTTCGGTGGCCGGCGTGGTCAAGGGAATGCGCGAGGCGCATGCCATCGTTCTCGATGCGGAAGGGGCCTATGGGTACGTCAGTGACGGCCACGCCGACATGGTGCGGGTCTTCGATCGGCGCGACTTCCAGGTGATTGCGAACATTCCGACCGGGCCCTCTCCGCGCTCCATGGTGCTTGATCCGGCCAGCGGACTGCTTTTTGTCGTGGGTTCTCAGCAGACAACAACAGGAAACGCGCCGCCAGGTCCAGCGCGGAATGCACCGACGCAGAGGACAAGATCTCCTGCGCGAGAGCAGTTCGCGCACGATGGCGCCGGGCGGTGCGGTATCCTCGCTGACGGTGATCGACGTCGAGCGCAAAGCGCAACTGGCGCAGATCCTGCTGCCGGGCAGTCTCGGCTTTGCGCAGGGTGACGGCAACGGCCGGATTTATATCACGGTCTCTGATCGCGACCAGATTTTACGTCTCGATGCAGCGGCGATTGGTTCGGCCGTGCACAGATTTATCGACGCGCAGCCGGCTGCGAATACGGCAAAAGTGGCGACTGCGCAGTCAAGTCCCGATAGATCGAGCGAAAAACCACCTGTGCTCGACTGGACTCGGGGCGCAAATGCCAATCCGCCTGCAGATGCTTATCCCATGCCGATCCGGCTCGATTCGAATTGTGAGCATCCGCGCGCGCTTGCCATGGATACCGCCCATGAACGGCTTTTCGCCGCCTGCAGCAACTTGCGCATGGTGGTTCTGAATGCCGCCGACGGACAGGTGATTTCAGTCCTGCCCATCGGCCCCGGCGCAGATACGATTGGTTACGATCCAGATCGAGGGCTGATCTTTACGGCGAATGGAGGCAGCGACGGAAGCCTTACCATCATTCGCCAGGACGTAACCGATACCTACTCCGTAATTCAGATTCTGCCCACCCGGCAGAATGCGCGGACCTTGGCGATCGATCCCTCCAATGGCGAAGTGTATCTCGCCACCGTCATATATGGCGCCGAGCTGAATCGTCCGCCCATTAACGGCGCGCCGCTGAAGATGACCGCGGTCGACAGCAGCTTTCAGGTTCTTGTGGTCGGGAACTAAGCCGCTGAAGGACTTCTTTATAACCTGACAATCTTGAGTCAATATGAGCCGCCCGACTCAATTTCAGTCTGTTCCCGTTCAGCAAAGCGACCGTACTCGCCGGACGGCAAGGATTTCGCTCGCGAAAGCAGAGAAGGACAATTGAGCGGGGTCAACTGACAGCCGAACTCCGTGTGCAGAGTGCAACCGTCCTCTATGTACTTTGGAGTCCCGAGTTGCGTCGAGCGCTGTGCCAGCGGAGCAAACAGCGTCGATTATTCGATGACCTCGACGCGGCGGCGGCGGTGGACGGTGCGGCTGCCTCCGCCCCAGGCGCAGAGCAGCGCGATCAGGTGCAGCAGGAACCAGATGGTGATGCCCTGGTCCTGGTATATCCAAAAGAGGATGAAGATGCGCGGGATGAGCATCGCGACGATAACCGGGACGATGCCGACCGTCGACGGGATGAAATGAGGCATGCTGTGCTGGAACCATGCGACGACCATGCAGAGGCGCGGCAGGAAGAGCGACAGGACAAGGAACCACAAAGGGATCGCGTGGACAGGGAAGGTGAGGGAGAATTTCATCGTACTGACTTCCTCCGAGCATCTGCTTTAGGGGGGTATGTGAAGGTCTTCGTCTGTCGCAAAATGCCACCCCAGTTTACTACTCGGATGGGTACACACCACGCTTGGAAACATCATACAAAGCCATCGACGCTTTCCAGTTCGGAATTGGCACATTGTCGCCATCGAGCAATCACCGAGGGCTTGAATATTGAACCGATTTCCAGATTGTGGTTGATTGGCCGATGCTGACAGGTACGCCTGCTGCGCCTGAAAGTGGCACGTGACCATCGAGAGCTTCCTGTCTCGAAGGGAATCACAAAGTTTACCTTTGCGGCGGGATCTCCCAGCCGTTTTCCAGTGCCTATCGGCGTGAGGCGGTTATCCCAGACTCTGATAGAGCTAAGGCCTCGGGACCGACTTGCACCGGGGCAATCCACATGGCTGTATTCGCCTTGATCGGAAATGCCTCGGGGCTGCGACGGACCCGGAAAGCCCATATGTTTCGCAACAACCGCTCGATCAAAAAGTAAATTTCGCCCAAAATCGCACATTTCTCGCGGTTGCAAGCCGCTTGGTCGCTGGGTTCAAATAACTATTTCCACTATTGATGTGAAGCAGATTGGTATCAAGGATGCCAACATCATTGTGGTTCCCGACGTCGGATGCTTCGCAGCGCAGGTTAAATGCCGCATTTTCGCGATGCGTCCATCGAGCAGGGAATATCTTTTTGAACCGCGATGTTCCAGACGGTTGTTCCGGGGTTTCTAAAACTGTTACGTCCAATCTCCTGAGGAACGAATTGCGGGCCATATGGGATGAGCCAGTGTACCTGGTCCGGAGTAACAGGAACGAACGTGCCCGGGCCATTGAGAGCTGCCACGTCGTAATATTGCCCGGGGGTTGGCGCTCCCAGAAAGATGCCATCAATACCTGCGGTATCCAGCGGCCTGTTCTTGTTGCCGACAATGGGGCGATCGTCGGTGGTGCTGCCGTCTCCATTGGAATCGATTCCCTCGAAATTGAACGTACTTGGCGGCCCAGACTGAAGCTGCGTGAAACCCGAGACAGTCCAGTTGCGGCTGACCGCGGCAAGTAAAGCATTCGTGATGCGGTTTTCGGAACGCAGTCCCAGGGGAGACCACACGTAGTCAATGGAAAGGTAGTGGCGGAAATCAAAGGAGGAGGGTCCCCAATCGCGCCTGCGTCCACCGGGAGTGGGGTCGGCAGGATAGGAGGTTGGCCCGCTGAAGAGGGTGAACACCTCGGAACCGTCGTCGAGGTTTTTCCCGTATGTGTACGCACCCCGAACAAACAGGCCATGTTTGAACGATCGGGTGACCTCGGTCTGAACACTGTCATATTGCGATGCTGCCGAGTTTTCGCGTATGTCGATCGCGCCGCGATCTGGAAGCAGCCTCTCTCCTGTATTGAAATCGAAGTAGTTCAGGTGCTGGTTTGCATAGAGTCGCCGACCGCGGCTACCCACATAGTTGATGGCCAGCTTCAGATCCATCGGCAGCGAGCGCTCAAACCCCATATTCCACTCATAGGTGGATGGGTTGACGATATCTTTGCTGATACTGAAGACAGCATCGGTTGGGGAGAGGTCTGGAGTGATGGTGCCGATGGCCGCGATCGGATTCTGCACACCGCCGCCTGAAGTCGTCTCGAGAAGGCCGGTTGGGGCGTTCGGCGCAGCCTGCGCCGTATTGGTAACAATGTTGCTGAAACTGGTGTCGTAGTAAATTCCAGCGCCACCGTGAAATACGGTCTTGCCGTTGCCCAGCCAGCCGAAACCGTTTGGTGCATAGGCGAAGCCAATTCTCGGTCCCCAATTGGCCTTGTCGGTCTTAATCTTGAAGACTGAATCAATCGGCGCAGACAGGTTATTGGGGTCGACAGCAGGAAAGGGCAAAGAATTTCCCGGGTCTGTCAGGTAGTCGTAGCGCAGGCCTCCATTGACCGTCAGTGCGGGGGTGAGCTTGATATCATCCTGCGCAAAAAAGGCCGTCCTCCAAGTGTGAGGATCGATGCGCGTCGGTCCGAAGGTTTTTTCCACGGAACCGGAGGGGCCGGTTTGGTTCGAGAGAAAGTTTCCCAAGCCGGTATTTCCTGCACCTTGCGCGTAGAAAACTTCGCCGATATCCAACTGCGCCACCAAATCGGATTCGAGAATCCTGCCAACATCGGCGCCGATTCTGAAGGAGTGCTTCCCATGAGTCCAGCTGAGCGTGTCCTGATATTGATAGTAATTTTCCTTGGTGCCCTGGGGAATGTTCTGCGACAGGCCAAGATTCGGCAATCCGTTGTCGAGGAAACTGAGTGTGGGTAGCGTTGAAGCGGGATTGGCGGATGCCGACGGAGTGGCCTGAAACAGGATGTTGACGCGCGTGATGGACCCACGCAGCTCGTTTACCAGTCGCGGAGAGAGGACGTGCGTCCAGGACACTCCACCGAACTCCGAAGGACCACCGACTTCGCCATCGAATCCCGGAAGCCCCGACGTATTCAAGCCGAGGTCGGGATTGAAGTTGGAGAAGTCATGCAGATACCGCACTGTAAATGTATCTTTTTCGTTTGGAAGATAATCGGTTCGAACGATCCACTGGGTATCTGGCGACTGCTGATCTACCGGGGGACGCAAGAAAGATCCAGTGGTAATAACACATCCGCCGGCCGGACATCCGTTTTGTTGTCCCACATTCAAGGCTTCGACGATGCCCTGGTTTGCCTGATAGAGATATTGAGTGAGATAGGATCCGCCACCCAGGAGTTCCTGTAGAAGCGCTACCTGCGGTCCGCCGATCGAGGTGAGTGTGGCATAGCCGGCAGCATCGGGAAGTTCAATCTGAGTTGAGGAAGATTTGCCATAGAACCTGCTCCATTGCGATGACCCAAAGGCGAACAATTTCTTCTTCACAACCGGACCGCCAAAAGTAAAGCCGATTTGGTGTTCATCAGCGCGAGCCTTGTTCGCGCTTGATTTAGGAGTTACCTGTCGCGTTTGACCGTCCGTGGCGTTCAAGCCAGAACCCGAATAGAGTTCGAACGCAGAGCCATGAAAGTCGTTTGTGCCGGCCTTGGTAATCAGGTTTACGATCGCTCCGCCCGCACGGCCAAATTCAGCCGGCGGATTATTCGTAATGACCGTCTCGGATTGGAAGATGTCCGGAATTACGATGCCAAATGCCTGACCGCCAAGCCCGACATCGTTGATATCCTGGCCGTCGAGCATGAAGTTATTGGCGCGCGGCCGTGCGCCGTTGACCTCGATGTGCTCAAAATTTCCGCCAGCTCCTTGAATGGCCAGAGAGGTGTCGTTCACGAACTGCACGCCAGGCAGAGTGGCGGCGAGTTCGATGGGATTCAGACTGAAGATCGGCAAGTTGCCTAGCTCAGCGGTGCCAAGCGTTTCAGAAATCTGTGCGTTTTCAGTATTGATTTGATTGCCGGTCGCTTCAACCTCAACTGTAGTGGAGGCCTTTCCCAGTTGCAGAACCGGTTGGTAACTCGTAACTGCTGATGGAACGATCGTCAGATGTTTTACGTCCACGGCCTCGAAGCCCGGAGCTTCTACGTGAATTGAATAGACGCCTGGACTGATGGCCTCGATTCGGAAGTCGCCCTGCGCATCGCTTGTGACATGACGTGTCTCGCCCGTTTCCTGGCTGATGACCGTCAGGGATGCCCCCGCGAGAACCGCTCCATCGGGGTCGCGGACCGTGCCAACGAGGATGCCCTTACTGGTCTGAGCAACGGCCGAGTTCAGCAACGCACATATAACAAGAAGTGAGAGTAAAACGAAGCGATATTTCACGTCTGCTGCCAAAGGCCATCTCAAACTCATGAATTTTCCTCTCTGAATTCTGGTTGCTTATATCTACTCGGAGCACACTGGTAGTCGTGGAAATGCAATTCAACCCCCATTGGCGGGGAATCTGTCGCTGAGTGTGAGGAGAAGCCTCGCGCGGATGACGAGGCTACAGGAATTGGTGACCAATTGACGGCCGGTGACATTGTCGTGAATAAATTCGAGTCAGTTTCCCCGCAAGGTTCTACTGAAAACCGAAGAATCTCTACCAAACGCGAGAGGTGCCCCGCTTTTGCATGGCCGAGAGCTCGGGTCGCTCCAAATCTCGTGCATACATTCGGTCCGCGGTCATACAAACCCGCCCAGCAATGCCCTCAGGCTGGAATTGACCGAAAATCTGGCACGCGACGGACGCCGTCTAGAATCTGTATTTATTGAGTTTCAATTGAAAATGGCTCTGAAATGTGCGGCAAGAGGAAGGGTGCTGCGCTCAT
>CAWCVS010000017.1:0-238555 GCA_963799035.1 uncultured Acidobacteriaceae bacterium
TCGATTGCTTTGCCAGAGTGGCGTCAGCGTTTGCCGCGACGGCGAGTCTTTCGAACGTCTCCGCGATCTTCGTGCCCTGTATGAGGGCTATGCCGCCTCGCTCAGCGACCATCTCTGCATGCCGCTCCCACCCTGGATGACCGAGCATCCCCACAAGGACAACTGGCTGGCTGTTGCCAAGGTTCGCGATCAGGCTGAAGCCGCCAATCCGGAACCCAAGAGCATCGCGGATGTCATCGACCGGCACCATGAGTTCTAGATCACAAACTCCTGGACGTGCGCTGAGATAGACTGTTGCATCCAATTCAAGTTGGAATTTCTTCCACTTTCACTGCAACGACAGTTTCTGTAGCCTGTAACAGACAGGCAGCGCAGGAGAACCATAGAAATATGAAGCAATCCGTTCTCAACCACGAGCCGGCCGCCGTTCAGACTCCTCCCACCAGCAACAAGCACCTGGTTCGATGGGTCGAAAAGATGGCCGAACTTTGCCGACCCGATGCCATCCATTGGGTCGATGGCTCCCAGGCGGAGTACGACTTCCTCTGCGAACGGCTCATCGATGCCGGAACCTTCACGCGCCTCGATCAGAAGAAATGGCCGGGATGCTACTATGCCCGCTCGGCACCGAACGACGTTGCCCGCGTCGAAGACCGCACCTTTATCTGCTCGCTGTCGCGAGACGCCGCCGGGCCCACCAATAACTGGGAAGATCCGTACGTCATGCGCCGCCGCCTGAAGCAGCTTTTCAAGGGCTGCATGCAGGGCCGCACCATGTATGTCCTGCCCTTCAGCATGGGCCCTGTCGGCTCGCCCATGTCGGGCATCGGCGTCCAGCTGACTGACTCACCCTATGTTGTCGTCAACATGCGCATCATGGCGCGCATCGGTGCGCCGGTCTTCGCCGAGATCGACAAAGACGAAAAGCGGGTCGTCCCCTGCATGCACACCGTGGGCGTGCCGCTCAAGCCCGGTCAGCAGGACGTGCCCTGGCCCTGCAACGACACCAAGTACATCGTCCATTTCCCTGAAACCCGTGAGATCTGGTCCTACGGTTCCGGCTACGGCGGCAATGCTCTGCTCAGTAAGAAATGTTTTGCCCTCCGCATCGCCTCCAACATCGCCCGCGACGAAGGCTGGATGGCCGAGCACATGCTGATCCTCGGCGTCGAAAACCCAGAGGGCGAGAAAACATACGTCGCCGCCGCGTTCCCATCCGCCTGCGGCAAAACCAACTTCGCCATGATGATCCCGCCCAAGTCGATGCACGGCTGGAAGGTTTGGACGGTCGGCGACGATATTGCGTGGCTCAGGCCTGACGTGACCGGCAAGCTGCGCGCCATCAATCCCGAAGCGGGCTTCTTTGGCGTCGCGCCCGGCACCAGCGCAAAAACCAATCCCGCGGCCATGGCAGCCCTCGCGCGCAACACCATCTTTACCAACGTCGCTCTCACACCTGACGGCGGAGTCTGGTGGGAAGGCATGACCGACAAGCCACCCGCCGAGTGCCTCGACTGGCGCGGCCAGCACTGGACGCCCGCAATCGGCAAAAAGAACGGCACCACCGCCGCGCATCCCAATGGACGCTTCACCGCTCCCGCGTCGCAGTGCCCGACAATGGATCCCGACTGGGAATCTCCTGAGGGCGTTCCCATCAGTGCCATCATCTTCGGCGGTCGTCGCTCTCACACGCTGCCACTCGTCTACCAGGCATTCAACTGGTCTAGCGGCGTCTATCTCGGCGCCACCATGGGTTCTGAAACGACCGCAGCTGCAGCCGGCGCGGTAGGCAAAGTTCGTCGCGACCCCATGGCCATGCTTCCCTTCTGCGGATATCACATGGGCGACTACTTCCGTCATTGGATCAAGATGCAGCGCGGCCTCGACGTCACTCCCCGCATTTTCAACGTCAACTGGTTCCGCAAAGACGAGGACGGCAAATTCCTCTGGCCGGGCTTCAGCGAAAACATGCGCGTGCTTCGCTGGATCGTGGAGCGCGTGCAGGGTCATGGCCGAGGCCGCGAGACCGCAATCGGCTGGGTTCCGCGCTATGAAGACATCGACTGGACCGGCCTTGATTTTTCACGGGAATCCTTCGACGCCCTTATGAGTGTCGACCGCGCAGCGTGGCGCAAGGAAGTCATCGCCCACGAGGAGTTGTTCATCGAACTCCACGATCATCTCCCCCCCGAGATGATCTATGAGCGCGAATTGCTCATTTGCAAATTGTGATCAAATCGCATTGCGGTCACGCCGAATGTGTGCAGAGTGCCGTGGAAAACGCCTCCCAAATTCACTGATCTTGCATTTCGGGATCAGCAGGACGAATTTTCAGCTATCATAAAAAGTTCAGCACTATCCCCGTGTGCCCGGGCCTGCCACGACGGGCCCGCTCAGAAGTACTCCGGCGAATTCCCTTTGGAAAACGCCACGCTCATTGTGTCTTTGCCGTTCACCACAACTGAAATTGCAGAACGCCTTATTCCATAAGAGAAGGTACCCATGCAGACATCGGATCACCGTCATCGTCTTCCGGTTCCACAAGGCCTCTATCATCCACAGAATGAACACGACGCCTGTGGCATGGGCCTCGTTGCCAGCATCAAAGGCGAAAAGAGCCACGACATCATTCGCAAGGGTCTCGAGGTGCTCATCAACCTCACCCATCGCGGAGCGGCGGGGTGCGATCCCGAGACCGGCGACGGCGCCGGCATTTTGATCCAGATCCCTCATGTTTTCTTCGCGCGCGAGTGCGGCGAACTCGGCATCCAACTGCCCGGCCCCGGCGCTTACGGCGTTGCCATGGTCTTTCTTCCCGTCGACAAGCACAGCCGCCTGCAGTGCGAAGGCGTCTTCGAGCGCATCGCCGCGGCGGAAGGCCTCAAAGTCCTGGGCTGGCGCGATACACCCGTCAACGGCGACGCCATCGGCCGCGAAGCCCGCGCCTCGCAACCTTATATAGAACAATTCTTCGTTGGCCGTCCGAATGGGATGGATGAAGACAACTTCGAGCGCCTGCTCTACCTCGTGCGCCGCCGCACCGAAAACGAGATGGCTGCCTCCGACATCGAAGGCAAGGACGACTTCTACGTCCCCTCCTTCTCCTGCCGCACCATCATCTACAAGGGCCTCATGCTGGCCCCGCAGATCGAAAAGTTCTACTTCGAACTGGCCAATCCTCTCGTCACCAGCGCGCTCTGCCTCGTCCACCAGCGCTTCTCCACCAACACCTTCCCCAGTTGGAAGCTCGCCCACCCTTACCGCTACGTCGCGCACAACGGAGAAATCAACACCATCCGCGGCAACGTCAGTTGGATGACCGCCCGCCAGTCGATTCTCGAAAACCCGCTCCACGGCGAAAAGATCAAGGAGCTTTTTCCCGTCATCATGCCCGAGGGCAGCGACTCCGCCTCGCTCGATAACGCCGTCGAATTCCTCTTCCAGTCCGGCCGTTCGCTTCCCCACGTCATGGCCATGCTGATCCCCGAAGCATGGGCCGGCAATCCCGACATGGATGAGGACAAGCGCGCCTTCTACGAGTACCACGCATCGCTGATGGAACCCTGGGATGGGCCCGCCGCCATCGCCTTCACTGACGGACGCGTCGTAGGCGCCACGCTCGACCGCAACGGCCTGCGCCCCGGCCGCTACATCGTCACCAAGGACGATCTGGTCGTGCTCGCCTCCGAAGCCGGCGTGCTCGACGTTCCCGCCGAAGACATTCGCAAGAAAGGCCGCCTGCAACCCGGCCGCATGTTCCTTGTCGACACGGTGCAGAAGCGCATCATCTCCGACTACGAAATCAAGAAGAGCCTCGCTGCCCGCCAGCCCTATGCTGACTGGCTCAAACAGCAGCAGGTCCTGCTCGATTCACTGCCCGAACCTTCGCGCGTCATCGCGTCCAATCCTGAGACGCTTCTGCGCCGCCAGCGCGCCTACGGCTACAGCGAAGAAGATCTCCGCCTCCTGCTCGGCCCCATGGGCGCACGCGGCGAAGAGCCCGTCGGCTCCATGGGCACCGACACGCCGCTTGCCTGCCTGTCGGATCGTCCGCAGCCGCTCTTCAATTACTTCAAGCAGCTCTTCGCGCAGGTCACCAATCCGCCCATCGATCCCATTCGCGAAGAGCTCGTGATGTCGCTCATCAGCTACATCGGCACCGAACGCAATATCCTCGACGAAACGCCAGAGAACTGCCACACCCTCAAGCTGCCGCATCCGATTCTGTCGAATCGCGATCTGGAAAAGCTGCGCCGCGTCTCCTCCGGCGACCTGCTCGCGACAACGCTTCCCGCGCTTTTTCGCGCTGAAGATGGCGAACCTGGGCTTCGTCACTCGCTTGACGAACTCAGCGCGCGCGCCGCGCATGCCGTCGCCTCCGGATATACGCTGCTCATCATCTCCGATCGCGGCGTCGACCCCACCTACGCGCCCATCCCCAGCCTCCTCGCGATGGCCGCCGTTCACAATCGCCTCGTCAAAGAGAAGACCCGCACCCAGGTCGCCCTCATCATCGAAAGCGGCGAGCCCCGCGAAGTCATGCACTTTGCCCTTCTCATCGGATATGGCGCCAGCGCAGTCAATCCCTATCTCGCCATCGAGACACTGCACGATCTCAAGCGCCGCGGGCTGCTGCCGCACAATGTCTCCGCCAGTCACGCCGAAAAGAGTTTTATCAAGGCCATTAACAAAGGCCTGCTGAAGACCTTCTCCAAAATGGGCATCAGTACTCTGCAAAGCTATCGCGGCGCGCAGGTGTTCGAAGCTATCGGTCTCAACGACAATCTGATCCAGACCTACTTCCCCCGCACCGCATCGCGCATCGAAGGTATTGGTCTCGATGTGCTCGCACGCGAAGCGCAGATGAAGCACACTCACGCCTTCCAGCCTCTCACTGATTCAGAAACCGAATTGGTGGTCGGCGGCCACTATCAATACCGCGAGGGCGGCGAATATCACCTGCTCAATCCGCTTACCATCAGCAAACTCCAGCATGCGGTTCAAGCCAACAGCGCAACCACGTTCCAGGAGTACACCGATCTTCTCGATCAGCAGAACCGCAACCTCTGCACTCTGCGCGGTCTGCTCAAGTTGAAGTACGCCGACAAACCCATCCCGATCGAAGAAGTGGAACCTGCCAAGGAGATCGTCAAGCGCTTCACCACGGGCGCCATGAGCTTCGGCTCCATCAGCGCGGAAGCCCACGAGACCCTGGCCATCGCCATGAATCGCCTCGGCGGCATGTCGAACACCGGCGAAGGCGGCGAAGACGAAGCGCGCTTCACGCCCGACGCCAACGGCGACTCCCGCCGCAGCGCCGTAAAACAAGTCGCCAGCGGACGCTTCGGCGTCACCACCAACTACCTCGTCAACGCCGACGAGTTGCAGATCAAGATGGCGCAGGGCGCAAAGCCCGGCGAGGGCGGCCAGCTTCCCGGCCACAAGGTTGACGACGTCATCGCCAGAACGCGCCACTCCATTCCCGGCGTGGGGCTGATCTCGCCGCCGCCGCATCACGACATCTACTCCATCGAAGATCTCGCGCAGCTGATCTACGACTTGAAGAACGTCAATCCGAAAGCGCGCATCGCCGTCAAGCTCGTCTCTGAAGTCGGCGTCGGCACCGTCGCTGCCGGCGTTTCCAAAGCCCACGCCGATGTCGTGCTCATCTCCGGCGACAATGGCGGAACCGGCGCATCGCCGCTCAGCTCCATCAAGCACGCCGGCCTTCCCTGGGAACTCGGCCTGGCCGAAACCCAGCAAGTGCTGCTGCTCAACGATCTCCGCGGCCGCATCAAGGTGCAGACCGACGGCAAACTCCAGACCGGCCGCGACGTCGTCATCGCCGCGCTTCTCGGCGCTGAAGAATTCGGCTTCGCCACCACGCCGCTCATCGCCATGGGCTGCATCATGATGCGCAAGTGCCACCTCAACACCTGCTCCGTCGGCATCGCCACGCAGGATCCCGTCCTGCGCGCCCGCTTCACCGGCCAGCCCGAGCACGTCGTCAATTTCTTCTTCTTTATCGCCGAACAAATTCGCGAGCACATGGCCAAGCTCGGCTTCCGCACGATGGACGAGATGATAGGCCGCGTCGACAAGATCGAAGCCTCCCTCGCCGACGCTCACTGGAAAGCCAAGGGCATCGATCTCTCCTCGATCCTCTACGCGCCCACGGTTCCTTCACGCGTCGCGCGCCGCAAGGTGCAGGCGCAGGATCACGGCCTCGATCAGGCTCTCGATCACGCGCTGATCGCCAAGGCCGCGCCAGCGCTCGAATCCAAAACGCCCGTCACCGGCAACTTCGCCATTCGCAACGTCCACCGCACCGTCGGCGGCATGCTGGGCGGCGAGATCGCGCGGCGCTACGGGTCAGCCGGACTTCCGGACAACACCATCCACTTCAAATTCGAGGGCTCTGCGGGCCAGAGCTTCGGCGCGTTTGTTCCCAATGGCGTCACCCTTGAACTCGAAGGCGACAGCAACGACTATCTCGGCAAAGGCCTCTCCGGCGGACGCATCATCGCCTATCCGCCCAAGACCTCCTTCTTCCTGCCCGAAGAAAGCATCCTCGTCGGCAACGTCGTCCTTTACGGCGCAACCAGCGGCGAAGTCTTCCTCAATGGCATCGCCGGCGAGCGCTTCGCTGTCCGCAACTCCGGCGCAATTGCAGTGGTTGAAGGCGTCGGCGATCACGGCTGCGAATACATGACCAACGGCACCGTCGTCGTGCTCGGGCTAACCGGCCGCAACTTCGCCGCCGGCATGAGCGGCGGACGCGCCTTTGTGTTCGACGATCAGGGCGACTTCTCCACGCGCCGCTGCAACAAGTCCAGCGTCGATCTCGAGCCACTTCGAAGCCGAAGCGGACATCGCCGAAGTCCGCGCCCTGCTCGAACGCCATCGTGACTACACCGGCAGTCCGCGCGCTGCGTGGATCCTCGAACACTGGGCCGACGCGCAGCCGAAGTTCATCAAGGTGTTCCCGCACGAGTACAAGCGCGTGCTCGGCGTCGAACGCGTCGACACCATCTATCTGTCCGCCAACTACCGCAGCGCCTCAGGTCGAGGCTGCAGCCGCAGAGGTGCAGCATGGGTAAAGTTACCGGGTTTCTTGAAATCGAACGCGAACAGGCCGTCCGCCGCAAGCGTCGAAGAGCGCGTGCAGGACTGGTTCGAAATCTATCAGCCATTCCCTGAAGAAAAGCAGCGCGAACAAAGCGCCCGCTGCATGGATTGCGGCGTTCCGTTCTGCCACACCGGCTGCCCCGTCAACAACCTCATTCCCGACTGGAACGACCTCGCTTACAACGGCCGCTGGCAGAGCGCGATTCGCCGCCTGCACGCCACCAACAACTTTCCCGAGTTCACCGGACGCATCTGCCCCGCGCCCTGCGAAGCTTCCTGCGTGCTCGGCATCAATGCGCCCGCCGTCTCCATCAAGCTCATCGAGCGCAGCATCGTCGAGCGCGCATGGGATGAAGGCTGGATCCAGCCCGAGCCGCCGGAGCACAACACCGGCAAGCGCGTCGCCGTCGTCGGCAGCGGTCCCGCCGGTCTCGCCGCCGCACAGCAACTCCGCCGCGCCGGCCACTCCGTCACCGTCTACGAGAAGAACGACCGCATCGGCGGCCTGCTTCGCTACGGCATTCCCAACTTCAAGCTTGAGAAGCACATCCTCGATCGCCGCCTCCAGCAGATGCGCGCCGAAGGCGTCACCTTCCTTACCAACGCGCATGTCGGCGGCAACGTTCCCATCGAATCGCTCACCGGCCACTACGACGCCATCCTGCTCGCAGGCGGCGCCGAACATCCGCGCGATCTCAAGATTCCCGGCCGCGAACTCAAGGGCATTCACTTCGCCATGGAATTCCTGCCCCAGCAGAATCGCCGTAACGAAGGCGACCACGTCGATGCGGCGACTGGGATCCACGCCGCGGGAAAACGCGTGCTCATCATCGGCGGCGGCGACACCGGCGCCGACTGCCTCGGCACCACCCATCGCCAGGGCGCAAAGAGCGTGCACCAGATTGAAATCATGCCCAAGCCGCCGGAGATCCGCGCAGCATCAACGCCCTGGCCGCTCTGGCCGCTGCAACTGCGTACCGAAGGTGCGCACGAAGAAGGCGGCATCCGCGACTGGGCGATCAACAGCATCAAGTTCACAGGCGACGAAAGCGGCAATGTGAAGCAGGTTCATGCGGTGCGCGTAGGTCCGCCGCCGAAGTTCGAAGCCATTGCCGGCTCCGAGTTCACTCTCGACGTCGATCTGGTACTTCTCGCCATGGGCTTTCTCGGTCCCGTCAAAGGCGGCATGATCGAGCAACTGGGCGTCGCTCTCGACCAGCGCGGCAACATCGCCACCAACGCGGAATACATGACCTCCGTCGACGGCATCTTCGCCGCCGGCGACATGCGCCGCGGTCAATCGCTCGTAGTCTGGGCAATCGCAGAGGGCCGCAAAGCCGCCGCCGCAGTCGACACATATCTCGCAACCAAGCAGCCCACAGCGCCCATGCTGCGCCACGCCCGGGCGTAGCATGCTAGTGCTGTCATTCCGACCGACCAACGGGAGTGGAGGAACCTGCAGTTGCCCTTCCTCATCACGCTGCGAAAGCGACACGAAGTCCACCGGCCTTGTCCCAACTTCCGGTTGGCTCAAATCCGAACAGCATTCCGCGCGACAACAAGGACATCGAATGCCGGTCCAACCCGGCATTCCGTCTTCCAGCTATTTCCCCTTGCGATTTCCTCGCCGATACTTCCACACGCCATACAGCGCTCCCAGCACCAGCAGCGAAATATAGCCAATCAAGAATCGGCGTACTCCATCCCTTCAGATCCTTCTGCCAGAAATTGATCACCACGCGCCCATACTTGTAGCCCACCCAGGCCACCAGGCCATAGCGCACTGCGCGCGCCGTGCAGTAGGAAATCAAAAAGCGTCCGCGTGAAAGCCCAAGCGCTCCGGCCGCAAGCAGAAACGGCATCAGCGGCACCGGCGGAGGCAGCAGGGAGGCTAGCGCTACCGAGAGCAATCCGTTCCGCTTCACCCAGCCCTGTACGCGACGCACAAAGCGCCCCTTCCCCAGTCGATCGAGCGCGGCTTCGCCTCCCTTTTTCCCCGCAGCCCAAGTGGTGTAACCGCCAATGACCGATCCCACAAATGCGCAGGAAGCAAACAGGATCGGCGAGCCAATCGATTGCGACCGGAACGCCGTCATCAGCAGCAGCACCAGGTCCGTGCTTCCCGGCAGCGGTATCGGAATCACCGACGAGTCAACAACCGCAAGAGCGAAAATTCCTACGGCGCCCAAATTCATCAACCAGCGAAGAGCGTGAGATGATCCTCCCTTCGCCGCGGGAGGATTCGACGCGGCGTCAAGGAACGAAGCTGCGAATGCCATCCACTTACCGGATACTTGGCCCAATCGGAACTCTCAACTCTGACCCTGCCGGCGCGCACGTTCGCGCACACCCTCACCGTCTTCCAGATCGAACGCCGCATTCAACAGCGCAATATGCGAGAACGCCTGCGGAAAATTCCCCACCAGCCGCTTCCCTTTCGTGTCGTACTCCTCCGAAAGCAATCCCAGGTCGTTCGTCAGTTTCAGCAGATCCTCGAACAGCTTCCTCGCTTCCGGCTCGCGCCCAACCGCCTTCAGACTGCTCACCATCCAGAAGCTGCATGCCAGAAAAACTCCTTCGCCCGGCGGAAGTCCATCGCTGACGTTCGTGACGTGTCATAGCGAAGCACCAGCCCATCCGGCATCAGTTCGCGTCGAATCGCCTCAACGGTGCTCTGCACGCGGGGATCGCTTCCCGGCAGGAAACCGACCAGCGGCATCTGCAGCAGCGAAGCATCCAACTCCTCCGACCCGTACGCCTGCACAAAACTGTTTTTCTTCGCGTTGAATCCCTTCTCGCAAATCTGCTGATGAAGCGTCTGCTTGATCGCCTTCCATTTCTCCATCGGCGCTCTATAGTTCATCTGCTCCGCCAGCAGAACCGCGCGATCGAACGCCACCCATGCCATCATCTTCGAATAGGTAAATTGCTGCGGCCCTCCGCGCGTCTCCCAGATGCCCTCATCCGGATCCTGCCAGATCGTTTCCAGATGTTTCAGCAGCAGCACCAGTACCCTGAAAATCATCCTCCGTATGCCGTCCCATCTTGTGCTGTGCATGAAAAAAGCAATCCATCACCTCTCCGTAGATATCCAGTTGCACCTGCATCGAGGCCGCATTGCCGATCCTCACCGGTTTTGAATTCTCGTACCCCGGCAGCCATCCCACCTCCCACTCCATCAGTTGCCGTTCGCCGCGCAGACCATACATGATCTGCACCTGGTCGGGACTTCCCGCCAGCGCCCGCAGCAGCCAATCCTGCCACGCTTCTGCTTCGTCGATATAGCCTGCATTCGAAAGCGCCAGCAGCGTGAACGTCGTGTCTCGCAGCCAGCAGTAGCGATAGTCCCAGTTCCGCACGCCGCCGATGCATTCAGGCAGCGACGTCGTCACTGCCGCCACCACTCCACCCGTCGGCATATACGTCATCGCCTTCAGCGTAATCAGGGAACGCTCTACAATCTCGCTGATACTTCCCTTCGTATTGCAGAGCTTCTGTCCACTCCTGCCAGAAGTTCTCCGTTTCCCGCAAGGCATCATCCACATCTATTGCCACCCGGATCCTCCTCGTAAGAGAGCCCGTACGCCAGCGAGAACCAGGCACGTTCCCCGGCTGCAACCTTGAACTCCGCCAGCGTCTTCAGATTCTCGCCGCTGCGTCTCCACCGAAGCGCGCAGAATCGCCAGGTTCGGTCCCGCCACCGCGCGAACACCATCTCTCAGCCGCGTCACCCACGGCACCGTCCGCCCATAGTCGAAGCGCAGACACAAGCTCCATGCCCATCTGCACCGTTCCGCGCAAACCCTCCACGACCCTCATCACGTTGGAGTGTGCATTCCGCACCGGCATGAAGTCCGTAAGGCGTACCGCGCCATCCGCGCATTCAAACACCGTCTCCACAATCAGAGTGTGCTCGCGATATTTCCTCGTTGTCTTCCATTCACCGTCGCACGGCGCAATTCTTCCAATAGCCGTTCTCGTCGGTGCCCAGCAGCTTTGCAAAGCACGCCTCGGAGGAAAACGTCGGCCAGCAGAGCCAGTCAATGGAACCGCTCCTGTCCACCAGCGCGGCGGTCTGGCAATCGCCAATCAACGCGTAATCTTCAATCCTGGAAGCCATATCTTGATTTATTGTTCGCGATAGTTGCGCATCAGCCCGCCATCCACCACAAACGTCGAGCCCGTCACATAAGCCGCATCGTCGGACGCCAGAAAAGCGACCACGCCCGCCACATCGTCCGGGCGTGCCCATCCGTCCCAGCGGAATATTTTTCAGCAGCGCATCCAGCTTGGGCTTGTCTTCAAGCAGCGACTTGTTGATCGGCGTCGCGATCGCGCCCGGCGCAACATTGTTCACCGTAATGCCCAGCGGTCCCAGTTCCACCGCCAGGTCGCGCATCAGCATGCGCAGTCCGCCTTTGCTGCAGCAGTAGGAAGCAAATCCCGGAAACACCATATCCTCATGCACCGAACTGATGTTGATCACGCGCCCTGGCTTCTTCGCATCGCGCAGTCGCCGCACAAATGCCTGGGTCAGAAAAAACGGCCCCCGCAGATTCACCGCCATCACCTGGTCATAATCCGACTCCGGCGTATCCCAGAAATCCGACTTCTTCTCCATCCCCGCGTTGTTCACCAGGATGTCCGCCGAACCAAACTGGCTCCAGGCCGTATCCACCAGGCACTCCACATCATTGATGCGCGTAACATCGGCCAGAACAATCTTGCCCTCGCCGCCGGCCTTCTCAATCGCCTCTTCGGTCTCTTTCGCGCCGTCGGGATTGCCCACATAATCCACAATGACCTTGGCGCCCTCGCAGCCGAGCCGCTTTGCAATTCCCTGCCCAATGCCCGATCCTGCGCCGGTAACAATCGCGACCTTTCCCTGAAAACGCCTCATCGCTCCCCCGTCAAAACAAGGACTGTTCTTCGCATTAGATGCGAAATCAGGTGAGAGACGCCGCAGAACCTCGCAGATTCGGAATCGAAAATCAAGGGATGTTCACAAAGTCAATGGCCGGCACATGGTGTTATATGGGAAGGTATCGGCTCACTGCGACCGGAGAAACCCAAACAGCAGCACCGCCAGCACCACCGCACTGACCCCGATATAGAGCTTATCCCGCTCGATTCCGAACGCAATCAGCGCAAACACCACCCGCGCCACCGGCGTCGCAATCAGCAGCAGCACCGCCAGTTGAATCACGGCCGCCGGAGTCGCCCGCCGCTACTCCCCTCACCACTCCGCCGACGTGCCGCAACGCCTGCGGCTCGCTCTTGAATACCCGGTAATCCGGCATCGCCGCGTGATGCGCCCGCACGTACAGGATTCCGCCTGCCAGCATCACAAACGACGCCAGCAGCACTCCCACCTGGAGCAAACGCCCCATGATCGTCTCCATCGTGCGGTCGTCGAAGTGGTCTTCGTGCCCGTCTGTCTCTGCTTCTCTTTCAAAACCACTTCGTCACCCCGTTGATAATCATCTCCACTCCCAGCGCCAGCACCACGACCGTAAACACAACCCGCAGCACCGCGACATGCGCCCGCACCAGGTACCGCGCGCCAATCAGCGAACCGCTCAGAACCCCCAGCATCACCGGAAACGCCAGTCCCGGAGAAATCAATCCGCGATGCAGATAGATCCCCGCGCTCGCCGCCGCCGTTACGCCGATCATGAAGTTGCTCGTCGTCGTCGAAACCTTGAAAGGCACCTTCATGATGCGGTCCATCGCCAGCACCTTCACCGCTCCCGATCCGATGCCCAGCAATCCCGACAGCGCTCCCGCAACAAACATCATGCCGAACCCGCCCGGAATATTCTCCACTTCATATTTGCAACGCGATCCGTCCTTGCCCGGATAGTCGCCCGACAACCTCAGCTTGTCCGACCACGGGCTTCCCTTCGTCAGTGTCGGAACCGGATTGCGCGCCTGCTGCCATGAGAGAAACGCGGAGTAGAGCAGCACCAAACCAAAGATGATCGCCAGCCACTGCGTGTGCACCACGGTCGCGAGATACGCTCCCAGGATCGCGCCAAGCGTCGTCGCCACCTCCAGAAACATCCCAATGCGCACGCTCGAAAATCCCTCGCGCACATAGGCCGCCGCAGCCCCCGACGAAGTCGCGATCACTGAGATCAGCGACACCCCGATGGCATAGCGAATGTCCACATGAAATCCAAGCGTCAGCAGCGGCACCAGCACCACGCCGCCGCCCAGCCCCGTAAGCGCTCCCAACAGGCCCGCCAGCAGTGCACCAAGAAAAACAAGCAGCGTAAACGTCAACAATGTCATAGGAAGAATTCGTTCAATGCAACCACGCATTCGTTTGGGGGCGCGGCCCATCGAAGTTGCAACTCACGACGACATCGTTTCGGCTCGAGAATGCTTCGTCATGCCGAGCTTTGTAACAGGGCACGAGCTTTAGTCGTGCCGCAATGATCGCAAATCGAATGGACCTTCAAAGCCTCTGCGCCCTGCTCTTACAGCGGCTTCCCCCGAAACAGATAAAACAATTCGATCAGCAGAATCAGCACCACCGTAAATTCCAGAAAAAACGCCCGGCTCTGGTTGAACTGATCCACCATATAGTTGTACAGGTCTTCCGCCGTCTTCACTTTGCGCGATACCAGTTCCTTGTAATCCGGTACGCCCACCTTGGCCGCGGCCAGCCTGTACAGCCGCGCCGCAAACATATCGCTCAGAAACTTGATCGCGTTATCGGCACGCTCCGTCAGCTCCGCCACATCCAGCAGCGTCGTGTGCAGGTTGCGCGCCGACTTCGCCAGCCGCCATCGCGCAAAGAATCCCGTCCTCTGCTCCAGCAGCGCATATGCCCGATCCAGAAATCGCGTCAGCAATTCGTCGTAATGCCGAAACTCCAGCAACTGCGAATTCGCATACTCCAGCAGTTGAATCGCCGTCTCCGCGCCTGCCGAGCTGTCGTAAAGAAACGCCGCATTCCAGCCGATCACCGTCAGATCATTCGCGTAATACGAAATCTGCGAATGCAAAACCTCGTTGCACTCTCCCGGGGACAGCTGCATCCGGTCTCCGCGAACCACCTGCGCAATCTCCAACCCGTGATCCCGAATCAGGTCCGCGGCCGACGGCGCTCCCGGCGCCTCGCTCACATGAAAGATGAAGTAGTCTTCGCTCAACCAGCGCGTAGCCGGCCGAATCATCGCATCCGCGTATTGGTCCAGCCTTGCTCTCACCAGCGGTTCGGCCCGCGACGCAAAATCGATGTCCCACACCCATCGGCTCGCCAGCTGCACCAGGTTGTCCCACCCGCCCGAAAACGGCAGCTGAAACACGACGCTGACCACGCCGTAGTCGTAGTACTTGATCACGCCTTCCAGCCGCTCTCCGCTGTCCAGTTGCAGCGCCTCCAGCGGCTCAACCACCGGCGGCCGCTCATAGCGCACATACGCCGGAGCGCCATGCTTCATGCTCGGCTGCTGCTGAACCGTCCGCTCCTTCACGTTCCTCAGGCGATCCAGGCGCAGTTCTTCGCACACGTCAAACTGGATCAGCACAAGAACCGAGCCATTCAGCAGATTCGTTGCGGTCGTTGGGGAGGTATTCGGCACGTACAAGCGCATGGTAAAGCATCGCACCCGCGTTCCGCCTCAATAGCAGCCAATCGCAGAGCTTGCCTAACCGGCGCTCGCGACTTGGCCTTCTCCCGTGCGGCCTTTACGCGCTTCGAAAGCAGCTTTTTCGCCTTCTCCAGTTCCGCCCTGCGCGACTTGCTCAGCCCTTTGCCCGCTCGATTGATGAAGTAGGTCAGCATCCGCATTCCCGATCCGGGCCCCTTTGGCGAAACCTTCTTCGATGCCAATTGCCGCGCGATCGTCTCCGCATCCTTCGTAAACAGCCCCTCCGCCGGATACGTCGATACCGTCTTGACCTTGCTCACCCATTTCTTCGCTGAACCCGCCATCATTAAATTCCTCGCGATCGTCAGGCGATTTCATGCCGCGATCATCCTCAAGCCGGAAGTTCTCCCGTCAATGGAAACTCATGCTGCTCCCGGCCGATATCCCCGTCGTATTTCATCGTGCTTTTAAACAATTCATATCGTCCGTCTCTGAATTTCTTCCCATGCGCGCGCAACTCATCCATCTGCTTTTCATTCAGCGGCTGAAATCCGCTCAGGATGCGCAGATTCTGATCCAGCACCGCCATCGAGTCCATTCCCGAAATCGTGGTCGACACCCCTGGCACGCTCATCGCGTACGACAGTGCCTCCGTCGGTGTCAGCGCCCCGTGCACAATGGCCTCGCCCGATCCGCCCATGCTCTTCATGGAGAACACCGCCATTCCCTTCTGCACAGCAACCGGCAGCACTTCCTTTTCAAACGACCGGTAGCTCGGATCAAAAGGATTGATTGGAAACTGGATTGTGTCGAATGCAAATCCCCGGTTGAGCATATCCAGATGAATGGACGGATTCTTGTGCCCAGTGAATCCAACGAACCGCACCTTTCCCTGCTGCTTCGCTGCCGCTAGCGCTTCCAGCACGCCATCGGGCTCATACGCCTTCTCGGGATCGTTGTAGTAGATGACCTCGTGCACCTGCCAAACATCCAGGTGATCGGTCTGCAATCGTTTCAGCGATTCCTCCAGCATCCGCATCGCCACGTCTTTCTTGCGTCCATGCGTGCACACCTTCGTCATCACAATCGCCTGATCACGTTTTCCTTTGAGCGCGGCGCCCACCAGTTCCTCGCTCACACCCTTGTGATACTCCCAGGCATTGTCGAAGAAGTTGATGCCATGATCCAGCGCCTTCGCCACCATATCGGTCACTTCGCTCTGATCATCAATCGTCCCCAGGTGATATCCGCCCATGCCCAGAATTGAAACCTGCAGTCCGGTCTTACCCATTGGCCGTTTCGGCACCTGAAACGCCGGCACATCGCTCTTCCCATAGCCGCCCTTGAAATTCGCAACCAGGGGATTTGCAGTCTTTGACTCGCGCAGCCCCGGTCTCAGTTGAAGCTTGTTTCTCCGATGATTCTTTTGTTCGCGATGATTGCGCCAGCGCCGGTACGCACGTGGTCGAATAAGAAGCCACTGAAGCCGCACCCACCATCGCCGCTCCCTGCAGAAATCTGCGCCTCGACGATCCTTTCAACCGGTGCTCCGCTTCCAGAAATGAGATCCGTCCGCGTTGGTTTCACCCTCACCCTGCATTCTGTATCAATATCCTTATTCGACATCACCATCCCACTCCCAGTTGAGTTCCATCCAAGCCCACGAAGTTCCCTCTAGCTCGAAACCGTAGGATAGGGCCGCCCGGTATTCTCGGCGGCCTTCACCATCTGCTTCACTTCGATCTGTTCCATATCCAGCGGAAAATCATGCGCCAGCCGCGCTTCCGGGTTATCAAACTTGATCGAAGTCTTGTACAACTCGAAGCGTCCGTCACCCGCATAAGGCTTGGCGCGATCCCGCAAGGCCAGACATCTCGCTCTCGCTCAGCGGCGTAAAGCCCTGTGCGATTTTCAGGTTCTGTTCAAGAATGCCGATCTCTGAAACACCGGAGATTGTCGTCGCCACCGGTAATGACATGGCATAACGCAGAAGTTCCTGCGCGGAGAACACACCCTTTTGCACCGGCTCACCGTGCCCGCCAATCGGCTTCATCCCGAGCGGCGCAATTCCCTTCTGGTTCAGCACCGGCAGCACCTTCTGCTCAAAACTGTGAAAGTTAGCGTCGAAAGGATTCAAGGGCATCTGCACCGCATCAAACGCGAAACCCGTGTCCAACATCGCCAGATGAATGTCAGGATCTTTGTGCCCGGTGAATCCCACGAAGCGCACCTTGCCTTCTTTCTTGGCGCGCTCCATCGCCTCCGCGGCTCCCCCGGCCGGATAAAAAATCTGGATCATTGGGAACGTCACTCCGTGAATCTGCCAGAGATCCAGGTGATCGGTCTGCAGCCGCCGCAGGCTCTGCTCCAGCATCTGCATCGCCAGCGAAGCATCGCGCCCATGCGTGCAAACCTTGCTCATCAGGAAGACTTTGTCGCGCCGGCCCTTCAGCCCCTTGCCCAGCCAGTCTTCTGACTTGCCCCGGTTGTATTCCCAGCAGCAATCGAAAAATGTAATGCCGCCATCCACCGAGCGATGAATGATCTCAACCGCCGTGTTCTCATCCTGTGGCCTCGCCCAGATGATGACCGCCCATGCCCGAGCGCCGAAACTTTCACACCGGTTTTGCCGAAATCTTTAAGAGGAATTGTGCCTTGGTCTGCCATGTTGCGGGTAGGATGCACACACACTAAACCGGTTTGCTTTCCCTTATTCAGATTTCGCCATGCGCCAGCACCGAGCGATCAATGCTTTTTGAAATACTGAACCTCTCGCTCGTGCTGCTTGGCCTTCTCCAAAGACGAAAAAGTGCCAAGGTTTTTGCGCTTGCCGGTGGATGCGTCCTTCTTGCGTGAGTACAAACGAAATTCTCCGGATTTGAGTTTGCGGATCATGCGACCTGTGATGCGCTTGCAATCGCAACTCGATGCCTGAAATCTTCCGTTGCTGCAAAGCCTCAATGCCCGCCATGGGACAACTTGCCCCTCACCTGGCTCCATCGAACGACCCGGGGACGTGCGAGAACCGGGCCTTACCCGACACTTACTACCAGTGCGCGCACCCGAGGAGGCAGGCATGGCTGGCCGTCCATTCTGGTCCGGGCAACTTCGTATTTCTCTGGTGTCTTTCGGCATTCAACTCTTCCCCGCCACCAGCGCCACATCCGAAATCTCCTTCCATCAAATCGATCGCAAGACCCATCAGCGCGTTCACCATCTCAACGTGATCGACGGCGATAAGCCGGTCGATAACTCCGACATCGTCAAAGGGCTACGAATACAGCAAAGGCAAATATGTGATCGTCGAACCCGACGAGGTGAAAAAGCTTCGCCTCGAAACGCAAAACGTAATCAACGTCGCGCAGTTTGTCGATGCCAAAGATCTACCTCCCGCCCTTTTCGAGAAACCCTACTTCGTCGTGCCCGATCCCAAGGGATCCGTCGAGGCATTCGCGGTCATTCGAACCGCCATGCTCCAGGCCGACAAAGTTGCCATCGGCGAAGTCGCGTTCGGCGGCCGCGAACACCTGATCGCCATCGCTCCTGCCCCCGAAAAAAACTCGCGCGGCCTGATGGCCTATACCCTGCGCTATGCCGAAGAACTGCGCGACGCCAAGGATTACTTCGGCAGCATTCAAGGAACACGCTGTCGACAAAAAGCAGCTGGCACTCGCCAACGATCTCATCCGTGCCCAATCCGCGCCCTTCCATCTCGACGATTTCAAAGACGACTACGAAGCCGCGCTCCGCGAACTCATCGAAGCCAAGCGTACCGAGTCGCCTCTGCCCGTCGCCGAATCCAAGCCTCGCGCCAAGGTCATCAACCTCATGGACGCCCTCAAGCGTAGCGTCAGCGAGACGAGCAGCGCCCCAAAACACGCGAAGCCCTCTGCCTCACGCTCGACCTCGCGCTCTTCGAAGAATGGGCCTACACTGGTGAAGTCTCGTAAACGCTCGCGTAAGGCCGCATAACCATGGCAAAGACCGCCTCTCGCAAAAAAGATCCAGCCCAGACGCTGGAAGATCAGCTGAGACGTTACCGGGAGATGCGGGACTTCAACGTCACCGCCGAGCCCCGCGGAAACAAGGGCGCGATCAAGGCTGCTGCACAAAGCGGCGCGCTGCCCTTCGTCGTTCAGAAACATGCCGCCACGCGCCTCCACTATGATTTTCGGCTTGCGTGGAATGGCGTGCTGAAAAGCTGGGCCGTCGCCAAAGGACCGAGCGATCTCCCCGCCGACAAGCGCCTCGCCGTCCAGGTAGAAGACCACCCCATCGAATACGGCAACTTCGAAGGCACAATCCCCAAGGGCCAGTACGGCGGGGGATCCGTGATGCTCTGGGATTTCGGCGAGTGGGAACCGGTAAAGGATTATGCCGACGTCGATCGCGCTCTCGCCGAAGGCCACCTCAAGTTCGACCTCAAGGGTCAGAAGATGCATGGCCGCTGGGCCCTCGTGCGCATGCATACCCACGACGCGCGGCCCGGCAAACCAAACTGGCTTCTCATCAAAGACCGCGACGAATTCGCGCGTACCGAAGATCAACCATCCCTCACCGAACGTTTGCCCAATAGCGCGATCAGCAATCGCACCATCGAGGAGATCGGCAAAGACAGCGACCGCGTCTGGCACAGCAATCGCCCGGCTGACCAGCAACCTGAAGCGGCGAAGCCGGCTACTCCTCGAAAGAAAACGAAGTCCAAACCTTCATTCAGCGGCAGCTCTGAAATCCGCTCCAAAGGAGAAGTTCCCCGGCTTCATCGGTCCGCAGTTAGCCAAGGCATCCACCGCTCCGCCCAGCGGAGATGGCTGGATTCACGAACTCAAGCTCGACGGCTATCAGAATTCAAATCCAGGTCCGGACCGCCGGCGACTCCCGCAAAAAACACGTCTCGCTCCTCACCCGCAAAGGCCTCGACTGGACACATCGCATGCCGACACTTGCGCGTGCAGCCGAACAGCTCCCGTGCGAAAGCGCCGTCCTCGACGGCGAAACTGTGGTGCTTGATGAGAAAGGCGCCACCAGCTTTGCGGATTTGCAGGCGGCGTTTCAGGAAGGCGCAAAAGTTAACCTCACCTACTTCGCCTTCGACCTGCTGCACCTCGACGGCCACAACCTCCGCGATCTGCCACTCCTCGAACGCAAAGATCTTCTCGAAAAACTTCTCGCCGGACTCGATGACGACGCTCCTATCCGCTTCAGCGAGCACTTCGCAGCGGACGGCAAAAAGGTCTTCAATGAAGCCTGCAATCTCGGTGCAGAAGGCATCGTCTCCAAGCTCGCTTCGGCTCCCTACTCATCCACGCGCGGCAATTCGTGGATCAAGTCAAAGTGTTTTCAGGAACAGGAATTCGTCATCGGCGGTTTCACCGACCCCTCCAATGGCAGCACCGGCATCGGAGCCCTGATCATTGGATATTACGAAGACGGCAAGCTCCTCTATGCAGGGCGGTCCGGCACCGGCTTCACGCAGAAGACTCAACAAACCCTGCACAAGCAACTCAATAAGCTCGTGCAATCCAAATCGCCTTTCGCCGACATGCCGAAAGGCGTCTCGCGCGGAGTGCATTGGGTCAAACCCGAATTGGTCGCGCAGATCTCCTTCTCCAACTGGACTCGCGACAATCTCATCCGCCAGGCAGCATTTAAAGGCCTCCGCGAAGACAAGCCTGCCAAGGAAGTCGTCCGCGAAAAAACGGAGGCACTGCAAAGCTCCGACGCCGCTGAAGCAAAGTCCGGGAAGAAATCCAAGGCGGCATCGTCTCCACCGTCAGCAGCCCACAGTACCTCAGTCAAACCGGCGAGCGCTATGAAAACCGATCTGCCGATTACCCATCCCGACAAGATCCTCGACCCTGAGTCCGGGATGACCAAGCTGATGCTTGCCAACTACCTGCTCGCGGTGGCCGATCACATGCTGCCCCACATCGCCGACCGCCCGCTCAGCATCCTGCGCTGTCCCGAAGGTGCCGGCAAACCCTGCTTCTTCCAGAAGCACATCGGCATGGGGCTTCCTCCCGGCATCGGCAGCGTTCCCGTTCCCAACAAGAAGAATGCATCGACCGAGCAGTACATCACCCTCAACACTGCGGAGGGTCTCGTAGGACTGGCGCAGATGGGCGTGCTCGAAATTCATCCCTGGGGATCAAAAAACGACTCCCTCGAAAAACCCGACCGCATCATCTTCGATCTGGATCCCGACGAATCCATTGACTGGAAGGTGCTTGGCGCGACAGCCACGCGAATTCCGGTCTCGCCTCGAAGATCTCGGTCTCCAAAGTTTCCTCAAAACCACCGGCGGCAAAGGTCTGCACGTCGTAGCTCCCATTCGCCCCGAAAACGAGTGGCCGGCCATCAAGGAGTTCGCACACAACGTTGTTCTTGGAATCGAGCGAAAGAATCCCGGCCTTTACGTCACCAAAATGACCAAAGCCATCCGCAAGAACCGCATCTATCTCGACTATCTCCGCAATGATCGCGGATCGACCGCCATCGCTCCGTACTCGACGCGCGCGCGATCCGGTGCGCCCGTCGCTCTTCCGCTCGACTGGAAGGAACTCAACGCCAGGATTCGCCCGACTTTCCACGTGACCGATTTCGATTCGTGGAAAAAACGTCTCAACGCCGACCCCTGGGCCGAGATGCCACGGATCAAGCAGCGCCTCACCGCGAAAGCCATTCGCGACGCCAAAGGCTGAGAAGCCAAGTCATTGCCGCCGACCAAACGAATTATGAATCAGGTCAGTCGTAGGCCGGATCATTCGGCGCACTCAGAAGTTGAGACGCACGCTCCAGCATCAGGTCCGGCATCACCGGCTTCGCCAGCACTTCAAAATTGTGCCCTTTTCTGCCCGCTTCTTCCAGCAGCATCGAAGTATTCGAATGCCCTGAGAAAAGAATTACATGGCACTTGGGATAATTGGCCTTGATCACGATCGCCAGGTCGATCCCATTCATCTCGGGCAAGATCACATCAAGGATCGCCAGTTCCGGCTCCCACTTCGAAATCAATTCCGCGGCACGTTCAGCCGAGTAGGCCACGCGTGCGTCATAACGTTGCATCTTGAAGATCATCTGGAGTGTATCGGCAATCGCCGATTCGTCATCGACAATGAGAATGCGCCGCCGACCTTTTACTTCCAACAGTCCCGGCACACTGCCCCATTCAGGCATCTCTGATTCCTGCACTGCGTTGGACGGAACTGATCCCGATACGTCAGAATCAAGGTGCGAGGCTTCAGAATCAAGGTGCGAAGCTTCGTTATTTTGCCCGGCGCTTCCTGTGCCCTCGTTCCGTGTTTCCGCGCTTCTCTCGCCCATCTCCGCCGCGGAACCCCCTTGTATAACCCCGCTCCCCATGCTGACTTACGATGCACAGGAAAGCCTGCTAGTATACCTCGGATGACGATAAATCATTGATTTCATTGAAGCAATTGCACTGATGAAATTAGTTGCCGAGCGTCCAGAAACCCTTCTGATGGCCGAACTTGAACCCACAACCCGCGAATGGTCCGACCGCATTCGGCGACTGTTGAACGAACTGAAACTCACCCAGGCTGGCCTCGCTGACCGCCTCGGCGTTTCCCCCGCAACCGTTTCGCGCTGGCTCGCGGGAAAAAACGAACCCACCGCCGAGACCTATGTCGCACTGGGCAACCTCGCAGGAAGGCCCGAAGGCGCTTACTTCTGGGAGCGCGCCGGCATCGACACTTCCGAACTTCCCGACGCCAGCCTGCGCCAGACTCTTTCTTCCATCCGCGCCACCCTGGCAGACTTCAACCTCATCACCACCAAAAAAGTCTCGCAGCACCTCAGCGGCAAAGCAAATGCCGTTGCCATTCCACTCATGAACGTTTCCGCATTCGGCGACCGCGTTCCACCCCACGAAAACGTGCGTCTCTCCCAGGCCAAAGTCGAAGACGTGCTCCTGGCCCCGCTGTCCTGGTGCCCACACCCTGAGAACATGATCAGCGTGCATGTCGTTGGCGACTCGATGTTTCCCGTCATCCCTTCCGGCTCTATCCTCTTCGTCGATACTGCCGTCACTGAGCGCGATCAGCTGAATGAAAAGCTCGTCGTCGTTGCCCATCGCGACCTCGGCTTCAAAGTAGCGCGCCTTCAACGCCTCACTGGATCCGACCTGCTGGTCTCCGCAAATCCCAAATACATTCCCCTCGACGTCAGCAACTGCCACCAAGTGGAAGATCTTCGGCGAGGTCCTCTGGTGGATCTCCAAGGACGCAAAGCACGACTCCTGACGGATTCACCGCTTTGAAGGGCACAGTAGCCTTACGCGTCGACCCACCTGTTCTTCACTGTTTGCTCGCAGCCTGTTGAATCGCTGTAAAAGCGTCGGACCCCCGCGCACATTCTCCAACGTTCCAACCCCCAGCTGTTTCCATTCGCCTCAAATCAGGCGATGATCTAATCAATCGATGTCGTCCCCGCTCACAACCGATTCCGGCCACGCCTCGCGTCACGATCTTGAGCGCCACATCGTAGCCGCTCAGGCAAAGGTCAAAAATCCGATCGCCGGAATCTTCGGCCCCGACTCCATTACCTGGCGCATCAATTGCGAAGCTGCCCTCTTCCTCGGAGCCGGCCGCGCCGCACTGCTGCAACTTGCACACCCATGGGTGGCCGTTGCCCTCAATCAGCATTCCTCCCTGCTCAACAAGCCGGTCGCGCGCTTTCACGGCACCTTCCGCGTAGTCTTCACCATGATCTTCGGCTCCGCGCCCCAGGCCTTTCGCGCCGCGCGTTCGCTTTATCAGCTTCACACCGCCATCACCGGGGAGCTTCCCGCTGATGTGGCCAGCTACGCCAAGGGTTCGCGCTACCAGGCGCTGCATCAGCCCGCACTGCTCTGGGTCTACGCCACTCTTATTGACAGCGCCGTTATCGCATACCAGGCCGTGCTTCCACCGCTCGCAGACGGAGAACTCGCAGCCTACTACGCAGAGTCCAAGATCCTTGCCGGTCTCTTCGGACTCAATCCCGAAGCCCTTCCGGCGGACTGGCCGTCCTTTCAGGCCTACATGACCGAGATGTACGCATCCCAGGCCCTCGGCGTCGACGGGCGTTCACGCTTCATGGCACACCGCATCATGACCGGCGCAGGTTCGTGGCTTCACATTCCCCGCTGGTACAGTTCCCTCACCACTGAATGGCTGCCGCAGCGCTTTCGTGAAGAGTTTGCCCTCAGCTTTGGGCGCGCCGAGCAGAAGAGTGCACAAAGAGCGCACCGTTTCCTTCCACGTGTGTACGCAAAACTTCCGTGGTCCCTGCGCTACGTAGGCCCCTACCAGGAAGCGCTTGCGCGTCTTGCACACTCCAGTCCCAGCTTCCTCGCACGTCGCAGCAATCAGTTCTGGATCGGCCAGCCGCTCATGCCATTCGCCAAGTAGTGCGGCCCCGGCGAGCTTTCCCACAGCAATCGTCAGGCAACTGCGATACCAATCCATGCTTCTTCTCTGTGGTAGAGGTCCGAAGACAATCAGCAATGAATCTCTCTCACAACACAGTGATTCGATGCATCGGGGTCTTCAAGCTGGTTAAGGCCGCTTCGCTGATCGTGATTGGCTTCGGCATTCTGAAATTGATACATAAAGATGTTGCGACGCAGCTGGAACATTGGATCGCAATTCTGGGCTTCGATCCAGGAAGCCGAATCATAAGTCACGCTATCCAGAAAGCCACCCATCTCTCACCAACCAGGTTCAAGGAGTTCGGCGTTGTCAGTTTTGTCTATGCGGGGCTGTTTCTGACTGAAGGCATTGGTTTGTGCCTGTTGAAGCACTGGGCCGAATGGTTCACCGTTGTGATCACATCTTCGCTCCTGCCCTTTGAGGTTTATGAGATCTTTCATCGTCCGACCCTGATCAAGGTCCTCGTGCTCATCCTCAATATTGCCGTCGTACTGTACCTTCTGTATCGAATTACCAGCGAAGGCCAAGCCGCCCCGAACAAGAAGGTCGCACAAGTGACACAACCACTCCCCAGCAGATGAGCAGGCCATCTTCCTATGCGTTAGCGCGATCGGAATCTACTCAGCCGATCGAGATGCGCGAAATTCCCTCTACCCATCAATCAGTCCCGTCACCAGCGCTTCCCACTCCTCCTCAAGTGCAGGCCGATGAAATCCTCGCCCTGCCCGCTCATACCAATAATCCGCATTCGAAAGCGACCCCTCTTTGCGATGCAGGTAGGCGTGCACTGCCATGCCATCCTTCGTCTCCAACTCGTCTACAAGGCCATGCGCTTGCGTCCAGTCACCCTTTGCATCCCACCACAGCGCCGCCAACGGAGCCGACAACCCTTCCGGCGGAAACTGCTGCCTGGTGCTCTCGCGGAACTGACTCGCCTTCATCGCATTACCCTGCCTGACCCTTGTTTCCATTTTCGATTTCCTCCATCCATTAAGTGACCTAAATCACATCTCCCGACGGCTTACACGGATAAGAATAGTCTCAATCTCAGCTTGCTATGAAGCGCGTTCTAAAGGGGTCGATAAGGCAGATAGCGGCTCACCAGAAACACGCTCCTCTCAGGAGGTCGGGCCATGGGTGTCCCCGGAAGACCATCAATCCGGACTAGCATTTGCGAGTCCGACCAAAATGGTCGTATACTGAACTCAGACCATTCTGGTCGTAGTTATCGGGTGCTGCCATTTCGGCATCCCAAGGGAGTTCGCCAGGTGAACGTGTTAACGGATCTGCGCATCGGCGAAACAGCTACCCTGGTCTCCCTCGATCTCCCCGACTCCGTACAGAACTACCTCATGCACATGGGCTTTGTTCCCGACGCCCTCGTCACCGCATTGCGTCGCGCCCCAGCAGGCGATCCAACCGTGTACGGCATCGACGGCATGGAGATTGCCCTGCGCCATGAGACTGCCGAGGCCATCCGCGTTCGCAACACAACCGATACGCCCCGACGCGAAATCGACGATGAACTCGAAAAGATCGCCGCCGAAATCGGAGCCCGAGCGCAAGACCGAAATCCATGAATTCGCCGGTGCCGCCAGATGAATGCCTGCTGTGAGACGCCGGCGTTTGAGACGCACCTTGCCCCTGCGTCCGGGGATCTCAGGACCGTTGTCCTCATCGGACCGCCCAACTCCGGCAAGTCCACGCTCTTCAATCGCCTCACGGGCCTGCGCCAGAAAGTTGCCAACTACCCCGGCGTCACCGTCGAACAGCGCATGGGACTCATGTCCGGCGTCGGCCGCGACGACCTGACGCTCATTGATCTTCCCGGCGTCTATTCGCTTACCCCTTACTCTGAAGATGCGCGCGTCTCCGTCGATGTGCTCAAGGGGAGCATGCCCGGAACGCCGAAACCCGATGCCGTCCTGCTGGTTCTCGATTCTCTGCACCTGACACGCCAGCTGATGCTGGCCGCTCCCGTGCTGGCTCTCGGACTGCCAACCCTGGTGCTGCTCAACATGAGCGACTTGATGGAGTCGCGCGGTGGCTTAATCGATCCGCTCAAACTCGCCAAGGAACTCGGCGCTCCCGTTGCGCTGATCAGTGCCGTTCATGGCACAGGACTCGATGCGGTGCCGCTCTTCCTCCACCAGCACGACTCGCCCCAGGCCGCACAGCAGCCGCTCTCGCTTCCCGTGCTCGGCAATGCCGCCAGCACCCACACCTGGGCTGCACAAGTCAGCCGTAATACCGGCTACCGCGCTCCGCTCTCCGCCGAGAACAGCCGCAAGCTCGACAACGTTCTCCTCCATCGCTTCTGGGGTCCGCTGCTCTTTCTCGTCGTCGTTATCGGCGTCTTTGAAGTCGTCTTCTCCATCGGACAGCCGCTCAGCGACGGATTCGGCGACATCCTCGCAAAAATGGGTTCGCTTGTTCGGCCGCTGCTTCCCGCAGGCTGGCTGCAATCGCTCGTTCTCGATGGCGCATGGAAGGGTATCTCTTCCGTTCTGGTTTTCCTCCCCCAGATTCTGCTCCTTTTCCTCTTTATCGGAATCCTCGAAGACTCTGGCTATCTCGCCCGCGCCGCACTCATCGCTGACCGCGTCATGCGCACCATCGGCCTTAATGGCAAGGCTTTCATCCCGCTGCTCTCCGCCTATGCCTGCGCCGTGCCAGCCATCATGGCCACACGCACCATCGAGAACAAGCGCGATCGCCTCGCCACCATCCTCGTCACGCCCTTCATGACGTGCTCCGCGCGCCTGCCGGTGTATATGCTGCTCATCGCGGCCTTCATCCCCAACATCGTTTTCCTTCACGGATTTCTCGGCCTGCGCACCATCGTCATGCTCGGCCTATATCTCGCCGGATTCGTTGCCGCCATGACCACGGCCCGCCTGCTCAAGAGCTCGATCCTCAAATCCAGCGAAGCTCCTTTCATCCTCGAGTTGCCGCAATACCGCATGCCTACCATCCGCTCCTTGGCCATGCGCCTCGTCGATCGCGCCAGCGTCTTCCTTCGCCAGGCCGGCACCGTCATTCTCTCGGTAACGCTGGCTCTCTGGCTCCTCGCGCACATTCCGCCCGTGCCCCTGCACAACGGCCACTACGCCGCGCCCGAGCTCGCCGACAGCGTGATCGGCAAGCTTGGCCACTTCATCGAGCCCGCCATCGCTCCGCTCGGATTCAACTGGAAGGTCGGCATCGGACTCATCTCCAGCGTGCTGGCCCGCGAAGTCATGGTCTCCACCATGGGCACTCTCTACGGCGCCGATCCTGAAACGCAGTCCATGCACCTGCAAACCGCCCTGCATCACGACATGACCATCGGCGGTGCAGTCGCTCTCATGATCTTCTTCGCCTTCGCCATGCAGTGCACCTCCACGATGGCAGTGGTTCGCCGCGAAACCAACAGCTGGAAGTGGCCCGCCATTCAATTCGGCTACATGCTGGTCCTGGCATACGGCGCCGCCTTCGCCGTAAACCACATCATCACAGCCCTCTTCGGATAGAAGCAGAAGGCGGGCACAATGGAACTAGTTGACCGCGATCTGAAGTGCATCTTTTGTCGCGCGGTCTTGGTGCTTCTGATCCAGGATCAGGCATATCTCCGGGAACACGGATTCAAGCACGACCTTCGCTTCTGCGTCGGTTGCAAGTCCCGGCCTGACTGGTCCAGGACCTCCAACATCGAGCACCCTACCGCAAGCTGATCCTTTCTGCTGGCTCATCAGCGCAGTCGCCTGCACCAGAAGCCCGATTTCACACCCGCGCTTTCAGTGCCTCGGATTTACGGCATCCATTCCGACCAGCCAAGTGTTCCCGCTATGCGGAATCTCGCGGGTCCTACGACGCAGGCCTGCCCTCGAAAGTTCCAATCCATCGGCGCTCGCTACCCGTGAAATCCTGCCGCCGTCCGAGTATCGTAGGCACATGGGGTTTGATTGGAAAATGGGGCGTGTTCGGGCCCGGCACGTAGTCACAGCGAGCCCTCGCTCATCTGACCGAGCACGGCGTGCGCCAGTTCGCCAGAGCATGCGTTCACTGAAAAAAACCGATTGCATCGACGCCGGCATGATCTCCTGGTACGCAGAAACCAAAAAGTCGCAGCCGCTGTCTCTGGGCCGACAGACCCAGGTCGAGTTGCGCGCCCCAGTGACGCGCTTGCAGCAACTGACCGGGGTCCGCACCGCGCAGTTGAACCAGCAGCGTCTGTCACAAATCTCGCCGTACAGGAGGGGTTCGGCAAGATGCTCAGGTTCCTCGCCAACAGATCAAAGAGCTGCAGCAGGCGATTCATCGATGCCGATCCGCTGTGGCGCCGGCTCAATCAGGCATTTCGCTCTGTTAGGGGCCTGGCCGACCGCACCGTCGCCCGCATCATGGCGGAGATGCCGAAGATCGGCACGCTCTCCAATAAGACTCTTCAAGCTTTCAGTGCGGGCCCTGGCCAATGACTCGGCAAGCGCAAGGCCGAACATGTAGTGCGCGGCGGCTGCTCCGCGATCCGCGACATCGCTGTCCACCGTAGGCAGCGTCGTGGCCTGCTACGAGCCTGACTTCATCGCCTTCGAGCAACGCCTGAGTGGCCGGCAAAGCGCTCAAAGTCATCCAGCATCGCCGTGGCACATAGTTGCTCGTCGTTCCACGCCAAAGCTCGCGAAGTCCGTCAGCACATAGCCGCGCCTGCAACGCCTCGTCTTCAAGAGACCAGTGAGTCAAGATAGCCCTTGCCGAGGTTGTAGGAAAGCGGAACGGCAACATCGTTTTCCTCTATTCAATCAACCATACCTGGACCACCTTGACAAACGAAGACAGTTGCTGAGCGGAGCGCTATGGAGCTCCGCGAATGATCCGTTGGTGGGGTAGACGGAGTGAAGGAGCTGCTTTACGCTGGAAGCACGATGGAACTCGTTTGTGCGAACGTTGCGCACGCGGCTTCGGATCCTGACAACGGCATCGGATCGGCCGCGAAAGGACGCTGGAAAATTCGAATGCTGCAAAGAGACCCTGACATTGTCTCCGCCATACAGGCGCTACGCGCCATCGCAGTAATCTTCGTTGTTCTGAACGACTTTTTCCCCGCCCACCTTGCGGGTGGCTATATCGGCGTAGACATTTTCTTCGTGGTTTCCGGCTTCCTGATCAGTTCGCATCTTCTCAGGGAACTGAAGGGCGGGAGCTTAAACTTCAGCCGGTTTACTGCGGAGAGCCCGCCGTCTATTGCCCGCTTCTCTGCTGGTGCTGGCGGTGACTTGCTTAGCCGTCTCGCTATCGATGCCCTCAGCTTGGCAAGTGGCCAATTTGAAGGACGCAGCCGCCGCCGCTGATCTATGGCGTGAACTGGCGGTTTGCGGTCGAATGCCGTCAATTATTTCGCCGATAGCGGCTTCGCTTTCGCCGGTCAATCATTACTGGTCATTGTCGGTGGAGGAACAGTTCTATCTCGTCTGGCCGGCGCTGACTGTATTTCTCTCTGCGCATCGCCATCGCCAGAACCCGGCGCACCGCCGAGAGTCTGATCCCCATTGTCATCGGGGTTCTTATGGCTACCATCCTGGCGCTTTCGCTGATCTCGGCGATCCTGGCGATCCATCACAGTCCGTCGGCCGCTATTTTCTCACATATACGCGCGCCTGGGAATTCGCAGCTGGCGGCCTGGCGGGTCTGATGCTCGGCAAGCTGAAGAATCGGTTGCAGGCGGGTTGGATCATGCCGCTTTTGGTGCCGCTTGGCTGACGCTTATGGCTTCGAGCTGGTTGCTCAGGCCGGAGTCAGGCGTTCCCGGTCTTGCCGCGGTACCGGTGGTCCTCGCCGCGGCAATCATCCTTGTCATAGGGGACGACCACGCTTCACCTCTGGCGCGCCGGATCATAGGTTTTGCACCCGTGCAGTGGATCGGCGACATTTCCTATTCGCTGTACCTCTGGCATTGGCCGCTGTTGATTCTCACACCTCTCGCCCTGGGAGTCGCCAAGCTGGGAATCGCCCAGCGGATGGTCGCTGCTCGGGATTTCGCTCGCACTGTCGGCGCATCACTAAGCGACAGGTCGAAGACCGCTTCCGTTTTCCCCGGCCTGACCAAAAGCAGGCTGCGCGGTCTTTGGGCAATGCGCCTGCTCTCGCCGCATATTTGCTGATGTCGGTAAGCTTGGCAGGCTGCGCCTTTCTCGGCGTCCGATTCCTCGAAGGCAAATCGATTAAGGCCGGGGAACAGCTTTACAGCCTTTCGGTGAATCCAAGCCCCGTGCTTTGGCGGGCGCGCGACCGAGCCCGGCGCGAGTTGTCCGAATTCTCATCTTTTGGCCGACCGAGATTTCGCCATGGTGAGCTGGAAGACGCAGATCAACGTGTTCCCCAGTGGAGCTTCTGCAAGAGAGATTCCACGATGTGTCTTATTGCCATGAATGAATTGGGCGATCCCGCTCTTTCTCCCTGCGAGTTCGGCGCGGCGGAAAACGTGATCAGGGAACGCGTCGCTGTTTTCGGCGATTCTCACGTCGGCATGTGGGAACCGGCTCTGGCTACGTTCGTAGTGCAGCGGGGCATACGCATTCGATCCTTCCTTGCTGTGATCCTGTGCCATCACAGCCGATGACCGCTCGCTGGCGACCTATCTGCGTCCACGAGTATCGCGACGCATGCCGAATCTGGCGGCGGGCGGCTGCAGCGGCGATCATCGCCGACAAGCAGATTCGATACGGTCGTCATATCGGATAATGCCTATAAAGAGAAAATCCTCAATGAAGCAGGTGGTTGGAGCGAAGACGACGGTCGCGGCGTCGCCGAAATCCTGCGGCGTTTTCGCGCAGCGGGAAAGCGAGTGATCGTTATCGACGACGTTCCGAATCTGCCGTTCGCGCTGCCTGATTGCCTGGCTCGCGCAAGAACAAACAACGATCCGTGCACCGTACGACGAAACCCAAATCCCGGCGAGTACGCCACTTGGACGCGCCGTGGCGCTGATGCCTCCAGGAGAGATCGATTATTTGAACTTCAAAGATGTGTTCTGTGATGGCGTAGTCTGCCACACGGTAATCGGGGGCATTCCTGCCTATATGGACTCGACACCACGTTACGGCGCCCTTCGCGCGCAGTCTGGCGGCCCGCATCGAAAAATTGATCACGAAAAATGATCTGTCAAGCCCTGTCGTCAAGGCATCCCGCTACGACGCTCAAATAAATGCCAAAAAATCTGCCTGTGTCGGATTTTGCACATTCGCGCTACGGGTGAATCTAGTCATGCAAACTCCTTCGAATTCTCTTTCGCATCTGTTCAATCTCCGCCAGTCCGGCACCCCACAACCTCCTCTCTGAACGAAACTGTGCACAGCGATACGAGATAATTGCGATTCCGATACGGACTTTCTATACCCTAAGTCTTACCTTCCACGTCTTACCGGAGAATCCCACAAGCCAAGGTCAATCGCAAGAGGACTTTGCGCCAATCACCTATATAAATGATTAAAAATAGAGACTTTCTCTAACAGAATCGGAAGAGGAGCTCAACCTTCTCTTGGAGGCAGTCGCCACGCTCGCTATCCGTGAAATCCCGTCGCCGTCCGAGTATCGTAGGCACATGAGGTTTGATTGGAAAATGGGGCATGTTCGGGCCCGGCACGATAGTCACAGCGAGCCTGGCGATGCTTGCCATCACCGGACAGACCCTCTCCGCCCAGACTCCAACCTTGAAAACGCGGACAAAGGAGGATCGCGAGCGCGAATTCCAGGCCAGTCATCGCATCACTCTCAACGTCGAGGTAACCGACGCTGCAGGAAAGCCCGTCACCGATCTCAACGCTGGAGACTTTACCCTCCTCGACAACCACCAGTCGCGCAAAATCACAGCGTTCCACGCCATCGATGGCGAAGCCATGAACGACGCCACTGAGGTGGTTATCCTCCTCGACGCGGTCAATAGCACTGCTCCTGCCCTCGAGGTGGAAAAAGAAGGCATCCTCAAGTTCCTCGCCGCGAGCCATGGCCCGCTCCCCTACCCGACTTCGTTCGTCCTGTGGTCCAACGGGCACCTCAAGGCAACCGGTGCAACCACCGACCGCAACGCTGTAGGACGGGCCTTCGTCAGCACCACAAAGAACCTCCACTCCAACGCCTGCTCCCCGGTGGACGCCTCCGTGGCAGAAGCTGTCGAAGGCGGCGGCCCGGGGGCTCTCGGAGACAGCGGCATCGGCGGCCGCGCGGCGGAAGTCGCCCGATGCCTTCAGGTGCACTTCAAGGATTCGGTTGCCGCCCTCGACGGCATTGCACAGCAGCAACTCTCCGTCGGAGGCAGAACAATTCTGATCTGGGTTGGACCGGGGTGGCCCCTTCTCACGGATGTCGAGTTCAAGCAACTGACTCCCGCCGCCCGCAAGGATTATTTCGGGGAGATTGTCACTGTGCTGCACGATCTGAATGCCGCGCAGGTCACTCTCGATGCGGTAGGCTCACACGACGCCGCGCGTGACGCAGAGATTGCCAGAGTCGATCTTCACACGCTGACAGCGGGCACCGCATCACCGGAGAACGCGGCTCCCAGCGGCCTCGCGCTGCAGGTCCTCGCGCAACAGACCGGCGGCCACGTCGACGCGGGCAGTTCCAACATCCCCGTGGCTATGGGCAAATTCCTGGACGATGCCGACTGGTATTACGCGCTGTCCTTTACCCCTCCGCCAGCGCAAAACGGCGTGGAACTGCGCGCGATCGAAGTCAAAGTCAACCGCCCCGGCGTCACCATTCACACCGCGACCGCTTATTATCTTCAACCTTGAGCTGAGGAAACGCTGCTGGACTATTCCAATTTGTCTGGTTGCAGCGCGATGTTTTTCTCGCCAGCGGCCTTGCGCTCGTTGTAGGCCTTGAGCCAGTCTTCCCAGTGTTTCCCTGCCGCGCGATCCTTGCCGGTAAACTCGAGCCGCGCGATGTCGGCATAACTAAGCTTCAGTTTTTCTACCGACTTCGGCGAGAAATACTGGAGATAAGAATCGGCGAGCGTTGCACCAGTCGAGCGATTGAAAATGTAAGCTTCGATCCGTTCGCCACTCTTTGTCGTAATGGTCACGTCGCCGCGATAGTCGAAGGCCTTCTCGAGTGCACTGCGCAAGTCATCGTCGCTAGCAATTTCCGGAATCCATCCTTCGAGGTTCTCGTGAACCGTGCCCGGCGCAATCTCCAGCGCCTCAATCTCTGCCCGCGTATATTTCAGTACTTCCGCACTCATGCGTTGGTCTCCTCGAGAGCAGGCGCAGATTTCTCAATCTGCACGAGAGGTGCATGCGCATGCGTATTCCACTCGTTCAGCTGCTTGAGAGCATGCTTGCTTTTGTAGCTGCTGAATGTCCCCTTCACCATGCCCCAGAATCCGCTCAGCGTCAGGAAGCCGTCGAGCACCGCCGTTGGCTCGTAACCGCAGCTCACCATGCAGTTCGCGCATTTGGGATTGCCGCTGCCGACGCCGTATTCCTCCCACTTTGTCGTCTCCATCAGTTCCTTGAAGGTTTCTGCATATCCATCCTGCAACAGGTAGCAAGGCTTCTGCCATCCGAAGATGTTGTAAGCGGGGGAGCCCCATGGCGTGCAATCGTAGTTACGATCGCCCATCAGGAACTCGAGAAACAGCGGCGACATATTGAACTTCCATGACTTTTTGCGATTCGACAAAATGGCGCGGAACAGCTTGCGCACCCGCGCGCGGCCCATGAAGTGAGTCTGATCGGGCGCCTTATCATAGCTGTAGCCCGGCGACAGCACGATCCCCTCGACTCCGATGGCCATCATCTCGTCAAAATGAGCGCGCACACTATTCGGATCCGTTCCATCGAAGAACGTCGAATTGGGAGTGACGCGGAATCCGCGCTTCACCGCTTCCTTGATGCCTTCGACGGCAATGTCATAGCCGCCTTCGCGGCACACCGAGAAGTCGTGATGATCGCGCTGACCGTCGAGGTGAACGGAAAACGTTAGATACTTCGAAGGAGTGAATTCATGGAGTCGCTTCTTGAGTTCCAGCGCATTCGTGCACATGTAAACATACTTCTTGCGCGCAACGAGGCCGTTGACGATGTCGACAATCTGCGGATGAAGCAGCGGTTCGCCGCCTGGAATCGCCACCATCGGAACGCCGCACTCGTCCACTGCCGCGAAACATTCCTCTGGTGTCAGCTGCTTCTTCAAAATGTGAGGCGGATATTGCACCTTGCCGCACCCGGCGCACGCCAGGTTGCAGCGGAAGAGCGGCTCGAGCATCAGCACCGTCGGGTAGCGCTTCACACCTGCGAGCTTCTTCTTCCACACATAAGTGGCAACCGTCCACACCTGGGAAATCGGAATAGCCATTCTTGTTTATTCCTTGCGGGCAGTAGCCCGTTTCAAATTCGTTTGTCGTTCTTGCCCAACTGCGTATCGCAACTGGAGTTCATCGAAGCCGGTTCCTGGATCAAGAAGCACGCTCGATTGTCCGCACATAGCTCGTCAACGCCATGAGCGGGAAGTACTGCCGGTACATCGTGTATGCCAGGTAAAAAACTTTAGGGAAGCCTGTGCCCGTGATGATGCCCTCGCGCTGTGCGCCTTCACCCATCGATTCGTCCCAGCTGCCATCTGCAACCTGACGCTCTAACAGCCAGCGCACACCCTTGGCGATGGAGTCTGACCGATCATCGCCGGCCGCTAAGAGCGCGAGAAGCGCCCATGCTGTCTGCGAGGGTGTGCTTGGCCCAACACCGCGCGTATTCGGATCATCATAGCTTCCGCACGTTTCGCCCCATCCGCCATCTGCGTTCTGCACCATCCGAATCCACTCGGCCGCCTGCTGCACTTGGGGCTCGTTGTGTTCAAAACCGATCGCGTCAAGCCCGCGAAGCACCAGGAATGTTCCGTAGATGTAGTTGACGCCCCAGCGGCCAAACCAGCTTCCATCCGGCTCCTGCTCGCTGAGAATGAATTCGATCGCCTTCTCCACGCGCTTGTCCTTCCGCGTGTATCCATAGCAGGCCAGCATCTCCAGCATGCGTCCCGTAATATCGACGGTCGGCGGATCCAGCATCGCGTTATGATCCGCAAACGGAATGTACTGGAAGATCATTTTCGTGTTGTCTTTGTCGAAGCTGCCCCAGCCGCCGTTGCGGCACTGCATGGCAAATTCCCAATCAATTGCCCGCTGCGTCACCTGGTGCTGATAGCGCTCACGTGAATTGTCGACCTTGCTCAACGCGAGCAGCACTTGCGCAGTATCGTCCGTATCGGGATAGAACTCGTTATTGAACTCGAAATACCACCCGCCGGGCTCCGTCTTCGGAACCTTTACTGCCCAGTCGCCTTTTTGTCGCACTTCTTTCGAAAGCAGCCAATCTGCTGCCTTCAGCATCCGCGGATCGGTGCGTGGAACTCCCGCCTCTCCGAGTGCATAGAGAGCCTGCGCCGTATCCCAAACCGGGGACATACATGGCTGCATGCGGAAGGTTGGCTCAGGCATTACTTCATTCGCCGGCTCCTCGATTCCGAGCTTCTCAAATTCGTCACGTGCTCGGATCACCTGTGGATCGTCTTCGGAATACCCCAGGCATCGCAATGCAATAATCGCGTTCATCATCGCCGGGTAGATGGCGCCAAGGCCGTCTGACATCTCCAGCCGGTCCAGCATCCACTTCTCCGCCTTCTTCAGCGCAACCTTGCGGACAGGCCGCAAATGTACAGCCTCTGCCCAATGCATGATTCGATCGATGGCGATGAAGAAGTTGCGCCATGAGAACTTTCTCTTCCAATCCCATTGAAGTCTCAGGTTCGCATTGGAACGCCCGCCGACGAAGAGCTCATCAATGCTGTGCTCGGGAGCAATCTTCTTGAATGGCTTCTTGGCGTAGATGATCGCGAGTGGCACGAGAATCGAACGCGACCACGCCGATATTTCATAGATGTTGAAGTAGAACCAGTTGGGAAAGAGAACAATCTCCGGTGGAATCGCGGGGACCGCATCGTAGTCATACTGCCCAAGCGCGCAGAGATACATTTTTGTAAAGGTGTTGCATTCCACAACTCCACCATGCGCCAGGATCCACTCACGACACTTCGCGAGCCGGGGATCACTCACTGGAATCTCCATCAGCTTCGCCGAAAAGTAGCACTTCACAGACAGCGAAACGTTGCCGGGGCCGCCGGGATAGAGACTCCAACTGCCGTCTTGCTTCTGATACCGCATCATTTCAGCGCAGGCGCGCTTCAGGCGTTCGGGATCGCCCGATTCGAGCAGCGTGTGAAGGAAGATGTAATCCGCCTCCAGCATCGCATCCGCCTCGAGTTCACCGCTCCAGTACCCATCGGGGTGCTGCAGCGAAAGCAAATACTCGCGCGAGCGATGAATTGCCGATTCGACGTCAGCAAGGGCCGCATCCAGACGGCCGAACTTCGGTGCCGCGGATTTTGTCTCTCCTTGCAAAATGCCCATTTCGATAACTGGTCCTTTGTCGGTCAAAATCCCTGGAATTCGCGCAGTTAGCTGCACTAATTCTGGCAAAAACGCGGCCTATCTACTAGCGAATAAATGGTCCCGAACCTGTGTAGAAGGCGTTTATGCTTCTAGCACTCCGGTTCTGTTCCTTAACGGACTGGAACCGGCTGCGCACCACCTGGCCCGCCAATGGCTTGAACGATCTCAGGAGGCAAGCCAAAACGAACATTTTCGGGCATCACCTCAACCTCTTCGACGCTGGAGTAGCCGTTTTGACGCAAATAATTGACCACGTCCTCAACAAGCACTTCCGGGGCCGATGCGCCCGCCGTTACCGCGACTGTCGACACCTTCTCGAGCCATTTCGGGTTAATTGCCTGGGAGTTATCAATCAGGTACCCGATCGTGCCAAGATTCCGAGAGACCTCGACCAGACGGTTTGAATTCGAACTATTGGTCGAGCCAACCACCAGCACCAGGTCGGCATTGTGTGCCACATTCCGCACGGCAACCTGGCGATTTTCTGTCGCATAGCAGATGTCTTGCGAGTGCGGGCCGGCAATGTTCGGAAATTTCTCCTTCAGAGCGCGAATAATGTCCCGCGCTTCATCCAGTGAGAGTGTTGTCTGTGTCAAATAGGCGACGCGGTTGGGATCCGGGACTTGGAGAGCCGCGACCTCGGCCACATTCGAAACCACTTGCGTCACGTCAGGGGCCTCACCAAGGGTCCCTTCGATCTCATCGTGGTCGCGATGCCCGATCAAGATCAGTGAATATCCCTGCTTTGCGAACTTTACCGCTTCGATATGAACCTTCGTGACCAGGGGGCAAGTTGCGTCTATCACCTTGAGGCCCCGGCCTTTGCTCCGTTCACGCACGGCGGGCGAAACACCGTGGGCCGAGTAAATTACGCGCTGACCATCCGGCACGTCATCGATCTCGTGGACGAAGATCGCACCTTTATCGGCCAACTCGTTCACGACATAGCGGTTGTGGACAATTTCGCGGCGGACATAGATGGGTGCGCCAAATGTTTCCAAAGCGATCTTAACGATGTCGATTGCGCGAACGACACCGGCGCAAAACCCACGGGGCTTAAGCAAAAGAACCCGCTTCTGACCCGAGGAAGCTTCGCTTTGGACGCTGTTTGGGACGGAATCAAACGTGGTTATGGTCACACTACCATTATACCAATTGGTGACAGATCTCTGCGGGTTCGGGGTATCCGAACCCGCAGATTCCATCAGGCATGTTGCTGTGCCTTCCCATTGACTTTCTGCGCGATAGACGTCAGTTTCTGATCGGCTGCCTTTTCCTCTTCCAGGGTCTCTTCCAGGAGCTTTGCCGCCTCTGACTGCCCGAGGATTTGAGCATACGTTCGTACCGCTCCATAGGCGGCCATCTCATAGTGCTCAACCCGCTGCGCCGCCGATATCAGGGCTGCGTCTCGCACGTCACCCTCCTCTACCTCCTGCAGCATCGAGGAACCTTCGCTCAGCACTCCTTTCATGCCTTCGCACGACTTGCCCTTGGGATTGGTCCCAAGGATGTTGCAAATCTCCACCAGCCTTTCAATTTGTCCTTCAGTTTCCCGTAAATGGCTCTCAAATGCCTTCTTAAGGTCTGACGAAGTCGCGGCTTTTACCATTTTCGGCAGGGCCTTGGTGATTTGGTTTTCGGCAGAATACAAATCCTTCAACTCGGCTATGAATAACTTTTCGATCGTGTCAACGCTCATCGGTTTTTCTCCCTTGGGATTGGGTTGGGGCTTGCAGTTGCATGGGATGCCGCATACACATGGGTTGTTGCCCTTCTGGGATCCGACTTCGAGGAGACGCCCGCTGCAACCGCTGCCGATCAGCACATTCCTTGCTCAATGCGGATTTTGCATGAGGTACAGTTTGTGCATTGCAGCCTCTGAATGTCGCCCAGCTCACCTAAGCTGATGACCGAGTTGGCGGCGGAAACAGACGGCGGCTGGTGATGACGCTTCGACTTCCGAGCCACTTCCTGATCAATTGGGGAGACACACACACTCCCATTGAGTAACAGGACCGCCATTACCACAAAAGCCCGTCTGCATTACCAAATGGGTCTGGCAACTACTTGTTAGGTGTCCTAACGTCAAGGTCTGTCTGATCCCGGCAGCGGAGCATAAAAGTGACGATGGATATGAATACTGCACTCCCCCAAAACGTGACTATCAGTGAGAATCACGTTGCAGTGAGAGAACGCTCGATCTACCCAAATCTTAAGCTTCGGGTATACACAACCGGCATGCGTCAAAATCGCCTGGCTAGGCTGGTGGGCATCGACGAGGCCTATCTCAGCCGGATTATCAATGGAGTTCGAGCACCCGGAAAGCAGATGCAGGAACAAATCGCGAAGGTTCTCGGCTGCGATGCAGACTGGCTATTTCAGCAAACAACTGTGCAAGTCCCCGTGGACCTGAACGGAAAAAGCGCGAAAATGGGATAGCGTAGAATTGCGAGCCCCAAACGCTCAGTCTGTGGCCGCCCGAGGAGGAACTGCTCGCCATCTTTCCTCGCCTTTCTCAAACAACTGAACTTTACCAGCGCCAGGATTCTGCCCGAAGTGCGCCGGCTATTGCACACGCGGCTTCATTTTGACCCCCCGCTCGCTCAATTGAGTCCCACATCCCATCCCAAAATTCATCGAGACAGCAGAGCGCGCAGTAACCAATTATGAAGTTACTGCTTGTTGTTTATTGACCATCGAGATCGATTTATTTTCTCTCTAGATAAATATACATATCCACTTATCCAGCTCTTCATATATGCATTTCCGGACTAACTCAATTATTAAGAAATACTTATGAAACTATATTTGCCTTAGCCATCTAACACAAAGGTAATAGATATCCCTATTACTAGTGACGACAGTCACGGCCTTCACCCTTCGATACGAGACGCTAGGCACGACAACACAAGCCAACCTTGCGGTTGAATTTTGTGCCCGAGCTGTGCTCGGCGCGCAGACGTAAACGTGCGCTCTCGAAGGGACCAATTAGATGAACAGATCCACAGCGGTTTACTCGAATCGTAGCTCCAAAACCTTTCTCCATAACCTGTCAAATATCCTCATCCTTCTTTTCTTGCTGGCGCCGTCGGTCGTGGCCTCAGCATCTCCGCAACTTAACCAGGTCTCATGCAGTAGCAGACAATTACAGCGGCTCTGGAACGGATGCTTGCTCCGTGTACCTGACGTCGAAAGCCGTCGCTAGATCCACTGTGACCTTGACGAGCAGCAACCCTGCAGTGATAGTGCCGAGCAGTTAACAGTCAAATCAGGGGCGATGAGCGCTCGATTCAATGCGACCGTTTCTAGTGTGCCGACACCGCAAACAGCGACGATTACGGCGCAAGCTGGCGGGGTAACGCAAGCGTTTTCCATAACGCTTTCGCCTCTATCAGGCGTGGCGGCTCTGACCGTGAGTGCTTCATCGGTATCGTTTGGGAATGTTTCGGTGGGCAGCACGGGAACGCAGTCCGTGACGCTGACCTCTTCGGGGACCGCGCCCGTTACGATTTCCTCGATCTCTGTAGCAGGCTCGCTGTTTGGAGCGACAGGAATCACGGCCCCAGTCACTTTGAATCCTGGACAGACAGCCACCATGACTGTCACTTTCAGTCCTCATGCAGCCGAGTCCCGGCTACAACTACACCGGCATAGTCACGATCACGAGCAATGCACCAACAGCCACGATAAGCTTGAGCGGCGCTGGCGTAGCAGTGACCCCGACCGTGAGCGCGGTTTCCTGCAGCAGTACTTCCATCACGGGATCACTGGCGGACGCGTGCACAGTGAGCTTGTCGGGTGCAGCACCGACCGGTGGCCTGAACGTCAGCCTTGCGAGCAGCAACAGCTCGGTCATCGTGCCCGGTTCGGTGTCGGTGCCAGCGACGGCAACCAGTGCCGCGTTCATTGCGAATGCTGCCGCAGTAAGCACTGCGCAGGTTGCTACGCTCACTGCGACCACGGGAAGCGCTTCCAAGACGGTCTCCCTGCAACTAAACGCGGCGACTTCAGCCTTGACCGTGAATGCGACATCGGTGTGCGTTTGGCACCGTATGGTGAATACGCCGGTCGCGCAACCAATCACATTGAGTTCAACAGGGACTGCCCCGGTAACGGTCAACTCTGCTGCCGTTAGCGGTGCGAGCTTCTCTTTCTCTGGAGGTTCGCTTCCAGCCACGCTTAATCCTGGGCAGTCGCTGACTCTGGAGGTGCAATTCGACCCTGCAACAGCGGGATCATTTGCGGGCCAGCTTGTCATCTCGAGCAGTGCTTCATCCTCGACGGTGGGGTTGATCGGCGTCGGCGAGTCGCACCAGGTGAATCTGAGCTGGTTGAGCCCTTCAGGATCATCGGATCCTGTGATTGGTTACAACATCTATCGTGCTCCGACCGGTACGACTTCCTACCAGCGCATGAATTCGTCTCTGGACACGAAGACGGCGTATACAGACAGCGCGGTGCAAAGCAGTTCTTCGTATGACTATGTCGTCACAAGCATGGATGCCCGAGGAATCGAGAGCGTTCCTTCGAACACAACTACCGCGGAAATTCCGTAACGCTATGTGCGCGGCAGATGAAGTGAAATCTGCCGCGCCCTTATCAACGGCGGGTAACCTATCTTGTTGATTACTCGTCACCATCTGTGCCTCCCCGAGACCCCCATTTTGCGTCTTTCTCTACTAACACCTTAGAGTTACGAGCTAGATTCAAATACAAATGCTGCAATAGCTTGCGAGGATAGTACAAAGGTAATCAGTACATACCACGTTCGTGACGATAGTCACCTATACCAGTCCCCGCTCAGGGTCGATCCTGCTACTAGTCAACCGATGCATCATCCACAATTATTTCCCGTTATCAGCAAGACGCATCGGCTGACTGATTCCTATTTGGCGCAGGTGATGTCGATGTGCGAATTTCGCAATTTTTCGTTTTTTGTAATTAGAGAAGATATATCGGCGAGTCAGTCAAAACGCACCCAAACAATTAGTAAATTCCGTGGAAAAATGGCGGGTACTGTCTTGGGCGTAGCCACCATGGCGCTCTGCGTGGCCCTGTCCGGCTGCGGTTCAAACTCCAAGCCATTCTCCTCGACCAGTTCAGCCGCGGCAGGTCTGCAGATTAACCCCGCGACCATCGATTTTGGTGACGTAACCGTTGGGACGCCAGTGTTCCGGACGGTGACAATTGAAAACCTGGACACCTCTTCGGTGCAGATAGCACAGTTGAGTAGTTCAAGCGACGCCTTCACAGTGAATGCGGGCACCATGCCCGCAACCCTGCCTGCCGGCGCCACAATGCAAGTTCAAGTCCGATACGATCCCGGTTCGACCACGGACTCAACCGGCCAGCTCAGTGTGGACGCCAAATCCGGCTCTTCGCGTAGTCTCGGGGGCACGGTAAAGCTGCACGGCAAAGGAGCCTCTTCACCCTCCCTGGCTGCGCTAAGCTGCACAAACTCGTCGATGACGACGGCAGGTTCGGATACGTGCACCGTGAAATTGAGCGCGCCGGCAGGGAACAGGGGCATGTCGGTCAATATGGCGAGCAACAGCACCGTAGTGGTGGTGCCTACTTCAGTCTCTGTACCCTCGGGCGCATCAAGCGCGAGTTTCGCGGCAAGCGTATCAGCGGTGAGTTCAGCGCAGACCGTAACGCTAACCGCAGCGCAAGGAACAATCAAAAAAACGACCTCTATCAGTCTGAGCGGACCTTCCTCCCCTTCGGCGCCTTCGGTTAGCGCCCTGACGTGCGGCAGCGGTTCGTTTACGGGCGCGGGAACGACGACATGTACCGTATCGCTGAGCTCAGCGGCACCTTCGACCGGCGTTAGCGTGACGTTGGCAAGCAACAGCAGCGCGGTAACGGTGCCCGCAGCTGTGACCATAGTCTCAGGGGCGTCAACGGCATCGTTCCCCGCGAAAGTAGCCTCCGTGACCAGTTCGCAGGCTGCGACGGTCGCGGCGAGCGCCGATTCAACGTCAAAAAGCTTCGCAATTCAATTGAACGCGGCCACACCGGCTTTGAGTCTGAGCGTCAATTCGTTGGCGTTTGGCAATGTTGCCGTGGGCACCGCTGTAACGAAATCAGTGACCATAACCTCGACCGGTGCGGGGTCAGTGACCATCAATTCAGATTCTGTCACCGGAAATGGATATTCAGTTTCGGGCGGAAGCTTCCCTGCTACTCTGAGCCCCGGACAGGCTGCCGTGTTGACGGTTCAGTTTGATCCAAAATCAGCGAGCTCGGTAACTGGGCAGCTCACAATTTCGAGCAATGTGCCGACGCCCGCCGTGAGTCTCAGCGGCACGGGTACTACGGTGACTCCCACCGTCAATGCAATCTCGTGCAACAACACATCGATCACGGGCTCGCTGGCGGATTCCTGCACCGTGAGCTTATCGGGTTCAGCACCGACGGGGGGATTGGCCATCGGTCTTTCGGCTAGCAATTCCGCTGTTGCCGTGCCCGGCTGCGTAACCGTACCAGCAGCCGCGACCAATGCGACCTTCACAGCGAACGTGGCCTCCGTGACCAGCGCGGAAACAGTAACGCTGACTGCAACCTCAGGAAGAGTTCGAAAGCGATCTCGCTGCAACTGAATGCTGGTACGCCGGCACTGGCCGTGAATGCCGCCAGCATCGCATTTGGCGGGGTGGTGTTGAACAATGCGACGACGCAGACCGTGACCCTGACCTCGAGCGGAACGGCAGCGGTGACGGTAAATTCTCTCGCAGTAACGGGAAGCGGCTTCTCGGCTTCGCCGGTGAGCCTGCCCGCCAAGCTTAACCCTGGACAAACGGCCACAGTGACGCTCACTTTCGATCCGACAGCAGTGGGTTCGGCGACCGGGCAGATGACCATCAGCAGCACATCGTCAACAAACTCCAACGGTGACGGTGCCCCTTAGCGGGACCGGCAACCCGCACAAGGTGGATCTGAGCTGGCAGGCGCCCACAGGATCGGGCGTTACTATCACCGGATACAACGTATATCGCGCTCCAAGCGGCGGCAGTTCCTTCGCGCTGGTGAATTCCATGGACTCCCAAACAGCGTTCAGCGATGCGAGTGTCCAGAGCGGACAGACCTACAACTACTACGTAACAAGCGTGGACTCGGCAGGCGTCGAGAGTGCGCCATCGAACACGACCACGGTTGCCGTTCCTTAGAAGGCGACCCGAAGTCATTCAATTTGCGCCGCTCGCATTCGGGCGGCGCGTCTATTTTTGGCGAACCAGATCGAGCACGCGGGTTGCTGCCTCGGCAGCTTCTCCACGCTCTCCTTCGAAGCAGAGCGCTTTGTCCGCAACGCGAAGGAAGAAGTCGATCATCTCGGGAGACTTCGCCATTTCGTGAGGAGTGTTGCGCAAGAGCAGCATAACCGCTTCGCCCTGCGACAGCTCCTGGATATCCCATTGTCCGCCTGGAACGTAGTCGAGGGCGAGTATCCAGCCTACGGGCGCCGGTTGGTTGGCGAATCGCGCATTGAGTTCTTCAGGCAGAACCAGCGACTGCATCGGACGTCCGTTGCGGAGCAGAAGTGGACGAGGATAAGAGTGCGCGAATCCCTGATCGTCGATGAGAGCGTATTCGTCGGAAAAATGGGATGCGCCTCGACGAAGGAGTTCAGCAACCAGCGAAGACTTTCCCGCGTGTGACGTGCCTGGAAGCAGCAACGCTTTGCCATCGATGAGCAATGCGCCGGCATGCACCGCGCGAAACATCTTCATGCGAGGAACCACCGCACCGTCGAGTGCCTTCACGGCGGCAAGCGCGGCATCGTGCAGCGTGACTGCGGATGCGGCGAGTTCTTGGTTGATCTCGACTCGAAACCGATCCCCAATCCTGTCGACAACGATGTGAATATCCGGAGAGGATGGGGCAGATTCGCTGCGTGGCAACGGCGGGAATAGATAGCGGTCAAGTGCATCGCGAATTTCGGCAGTCGGCGCATTCAACCAAAATGGAGGAGTCGAAAGCGTGGATACCGAAGACGATGTTGCCGCTAGAGGCCATGGTTAAAAGATTAATTGACGCAGACGCAAAAATGGCGGCCCTGTTTGGCCGCCATTTTGGCTTTACGTACACATCGCGCTCCGCAACCCAGGCAGGGAACGACGTCTGACAGACTGAGGAAAAGTGGTGCGATCTATGTTCGAATTCGTTCGATGAACAACAAATGAAGCCAGACAAACTTATGAATCAGAAGTCTCGTTTGTGGTCTTTGGGCACATTGGCACGTGGACTGCGGTAGTCGACCGAGCCGGCGTTCTGTGCATGCGCTTTCTGCTCTCCGATGGTGAGGGAGACCACAAGCGGGAGCGCAACAGCACTCAACCCAGCGAGAACTTCGACGACGTGTCGCCTTCGGAGCCGAGCCCGGAAAGCTTCACGAGATTCTTTTTCTGAAATTGGAGAATGCAGGCTTCCGCAAGCTCGTCTGTAACATTGGGATCAAAAGAACGACGCATCTCTTCCGCGACTCCGGCAATCGTGGTGGCCGAGGAGCAAGCGTCCCAGGCGGCTGCGGCAGTCGCATTCAGCGCGAACACCGTTTCGTTATTCGAATTGCGTATGACGCGAGAACCGTCAGGCATGGAGTTGACAACTAAATCTTTCGTATTCACACGCTCAACTTGCATGGGGACTCTCCTAGTTTGTTTTGTAGTGGCCGGAATATCGCCGACTTCACTGAGAGAATATCCGACAACTAGCGAAGCGGCAATACCACTAACCCTGCACAGCGCACTTGTCTTAAGTAATGAGAAACGGACTTTTGGGTAACGCCCATGCATAGTACTTTCCGGGGACATACAAAAACTTTGGATTTGATGGAGAGTAAGAGAGAGCCGAACCGAATCGCACAATTGCGGTCAATTGGACAAGCAAAGTTGCTGCCAGTTCGCGCTTGGGAAAGGCTGGAATGAGGGTCCTTGATCACGACACAGGCGACCTGCTGCGGGCAGTTGTGCAAGCGCAGACTGACGCCCGTGGAAAGACCCTCGTAGGAGCTGGCTTCGAAGATTAGCTGTTGGGAAGAAACGATCGAGGGCGCCCGCCAGCACGGCATTCTGCCTATGCTGTTTTCCGAGTTGAGAGCAATTGAAGCTGACATTCCGCCAAATGCTCTGGAACTTGCCCGAGACGAATTCGAACGCAATGCGTTTCACTGCTTCGCAAATGCGGCGGAATTGCTCGAGGTTCTAAATGCGTTTGAAGCGGCTGGAATTCCTGCGCATGCCTTTCAAGGGCGTGGTGTTGGGAGCCTCGGTCTATGGCGACATGACGGCCCGAACTGCCGGTGATCTGGACGTACTGATCTACTATCGCGATCTGCAGGCGAGCCACGCGCATTCTGAAGGAGCGCGGGTACGAGCTAACGACAAAGGTCCTGGAAGACGGCTCACCCGAAGCGGAAAACTACTTCGAATACCATTTTGAGCGCGCAGATGATGGGATGGTGCTGGAACTGCGCTGGAGGCTTGAACTCACCCAGCCCCGCTACAAGCAGGATCCTTGGAATGGACTGGGTGTGGCCACAGCGGAGGACAACCAAACTGGCAGGAGCCGATGTGCCGAATTTCGACGCTGTCTCGGGGCTCCTGATGCTCTGCATGCACGGCAGCAAGCACGTGTGGTCGAGGCTGATCTGGATTTGCGACGTGGCGAAAATGCTGGAAAGCGAGCCGGGGCTGGACTGGGATTTTGCGATCGGCGAGGCGAAACGCCTGGGACTTTGGCGTTGCCTGGCGCTTGGAGTGCTGCTGGCGCGCGGTGTAGTGGGCGCGCAAGTGCCTGCCAAGGTCCTTGGGAGCTTTGAGAAGGACCGGACGGTTCGAAAACTGGCGAGACTTCTTTCAGAAACATGTCCTGACGCGAACCGGGAAGGGTTCCACGGAGGGGCGGGTGCCCTATGGCATCCAGTTGCTTCGGCTTTCGGGAAAGGGCCAGCGTGATTCTCTCGCCGACATTTTTCCGGCCAAATGCGCGCGATCGGGCAGTGGTGAGGCTCCCGAAAGTGCTCGAGCCCTTGTACTATTTGATTCGCCCGATCCGGCTGTTATTGGACCGCACGGGGCGATAAATCGTTTGGCGCCTTGCCAAATTTACTCTGTAGATAATACCAACCCTGGAAACATTTACAGATTCCTCGCCTACAGCGAGACCCTATTTGTCTGTTGAAAAACTTTTTGAAATGCCGCAAGTTTAACGATTTATTCGACCTACCACTTAAGTAATCATCCATGGCCGACTTTGGTCAGCTCCTTGCTCTCCTCGTAGCAGAGAACCAAACCTCACGGGCCAAAGACTGTGTATACATCGGCTAAATGCGGCTGCATACACCAATGGCAACGTTTCTCATCCTGCTCGGGGCAAGCAAGCATTATTTCGTCTATTGATCGCCTGCTGACATATCCCGCGATCTGAAATAACAAGCCTTCAGCAACCGAACAGAAACTTCGTTTGTCGCCGAAGAAAGCGGCGCCACGCGCTCGGTGGAATTTTGTCTCGAAGAACTGTTAAGCGACTTGGCTGCAGGCCAAGAGAAGGAGGAATGACCAAACAACCTGCGTGTCTGAAGTTCACAGTGCTTCAGGTGATCCATTTACGAAGTTCCAGGTCACCGTTCTTTGCTGAGCAGCTTTTGTAAATCTTCTTTATCTGCCGGCAAACACATCGCGAGTGAAATGGGCCTTTAGAAGAGGTGCACAAGCACCTGCCGAGGAGAAGTAGATGTACCAGCGTGAAGTTTGGCCACGATTTGGCCATAAGTGTGCAGTCCAGCCACTAGTCAGCAACCAGGCAGTCCAATTATTCGCAGCAATTCTTCCTAACGTTTTATTTCAACTCTTAGGTCTCTCTACAAACAGACTCGCCCGTTGCGGCGCCCTGGCTGTGCTGACCGGATGTGTCGTCTCAGTTTTGTCAGGTTGCGGGGGAGTGAGCTTCAAGCCCGGGCCACATCAACTGCCGCTACGCTGACCATGATTTCTTGTGGTGTTCAGTCGTTGACTGGAGCGCAAACGAAAACCTGCTCGGTCTATCTGAGCGCATCTGCGAGCGGAGTCAACCCCGGTGTCGCTCACGAGCAGCAACCCGGCGCTTAAATTGCCGGCCTCAGTCGTCGTTGAGGCGGGTCAGAAAACCGCAGCATTCAAGCCATTACTGAAGCAGTGACCAAGTCAGTGAGCGTGACGATTACGGGACAGGCACAAGGCGTGACGCAGACGGAGTACTCACGCTGAACCCGGCTCCCAACACTCCTCCACGACACCCGTGGCGGCGTTGAAAAGCGTTTCGTGTGGGAATCAATCGCTGACCGGACCGATGTCCGTGGCATGTTCGGTGTCCTTGACTGAAGCTGCGACCAGTGAGACGGTGGTAACGCTCTCAAGCAGCAGTGACGCACTTAAGGTACCCCTCTCCGTTAACGTGGCCTCCGGTAAAACGTCGGCGGCCTTCGACGCAACGGCTTCAGCGGTAAGCACAACTCAAAAGGTGAATCTCACTGCAACGTCAGACAGTGTAACGGAGTCGGACACCCTCATCCTGTATCCTGCTGCCGCCCCGATCTCTTCGCCTGTCGCACAGTTGGACGGGCTTTCGTGTGGAACGCAATCGCTCACGGGAGCGCAGACCAAGACCTGCTCCGTGTCTCTGAGTGCGGCTGCGACAAACCAGATGGTAGTCACACTATCAAGCAGCAGCAGCGCGCTCCGGGCGCCTGCTTCAGTAACCGTGGCGAACAGGTGGGACCTCGGCGACCTTCAGCGTACAGACATCAGCCGTGAGCGCTTCGCAAAAGGCAACGCTGACTGCGACGGCAGAGGGCAAGTCACAGACGGACGTGATCACGCTTTACCCAGCCACGGGGGCTGCACCCACGCTGAGCAAGATTTCCTGTGGGACACAATCACTCACAGGGGCGCAGACCAAGGCTTGTTCTGTGGATCTGAGTGAGGCGGCGACCAGCCAGACCGTAGTGAACCTATCGAGCAGCAGCAGTTCGCTGCACGCGCCTGCCTCAGTTACTGTGCCCCAGGGTGGCACCTCGGCGACTTTCAGTGTGACGGCATCAGCAGTGACAACTTCGAAAAAGGCAACGCTGACCGCGACGGCAGATGGCGTGTCACAAACGGACGTGATCACGCTCTATCCAGCCCAGGGGGCTACACCCACGCTGAGCAGCGTCTCATGCGGGACACAGACGTTGACGGGACCGGCGACGGAGACGTGCTCGGTGTACTTGAGCGCAGCCGCGGTCAGCCCAACGGTCGTCACGCTTTCGAGCAGCAACATCGTCCTGCAAGTGCCGGCCTCAGTGACAGTGGCTGCAGGTTCAACCTCTGTGAGCTTCAGCGCCAAGGCATCGACTGTTACAGCAAGCGAGTTGGTCACGCTGACTGCGACGTCAAATGGTGTCTCGCAGACAGACGTTCTTCAATTGCAGGCAACGACTGCCGTCGCAGCCGTCCACAACGCCTCCTGAGGTACAGCTGAGCTGGGATGCTCCGCATTCGTCATCCGGATCCTATTGCGGGCTATCACGTGTATCGGAGCGCGGGGAGCAGTTCCAATTATTCGATGCTTTCCTCATTGGACACGCAGACGACCTACACGGATACCACAGTTCAGAGCGGCTCGACATATGATTACATCGTCAAGAGCGTCGACACCAAAGGAGTGGAAAGCGCGCCTTCGAATCCGATTTCCGTCACGATTCCATAAGAATCCCGGAATGGTCGGATTCGCTGATAAGCAAAGAGGCATCGGCGCAGTGAGGCAAATGAAGTCTCACGCGCCGAGTGCTTCACTTATTTGTTCGATGACTGCGTCGGCGATGGCCAGGCTGGCAGTTGCGGCGGGGCTGGGCGCATTAAGCACGTGCAGAGCAGTTGCCTGGCGTACGAAGTAGAAATCCTGCACCAGCTCGCCGGAGCGGAGAAAGTGCCTGCGCGCGGACGCCGGCGCCCCCTTCCATCAAATCATCAAGCTGGAGTTCTGGTACAAGCCTTTGCAGGGATCGGCAGAACAGCGCCTTGCTGAAGGATCGATGAAACTCGTGCCAGCACATGGAGGGATAGCGTAGCAGGAAGCGCCAGAAGCCCGGGTAGGTAAGGGTTTCAAGCGTGTCGCGCAGACGGAAGTCGGTGTGCCTGTAGCCCTCGCGCGCAAAAGCCAGGACGGCGTTCGGACCGGCTTCAATACCGCCATGGATCAGACGCGTGAAGTGAACTCCGAGGAACGGGAAACTTGGGATCGGGCACCGGGTAGATGAGATTGCGAACAAGGTACTGCGAAGAAGGCTTGAGCTTGTAGTACTCGCCGCGAAAGGGGACAATGCGCGTCGCCATCGTGATTGCCGGCCATGTTGCTGAGGCGATCGCATTGAAGTCCGCCGCAATTAATCAGAAAATCGGCTTCGAAGTCTCCACTGGTTGTGGAGATATGCCATGAGCCGGCGTATTTTGAAGCTTGAAAACCTCTGAGGAGTACTGGACCTCGCCGCCACGGGAGAGAACTTCGCTGGCCATGGCCTGGGTCGCAGCCTTGAAGTCGACGATTCCCTCTTCCGGCACGCGGATCGCGGCAAGCCCGGCAGCATGAGGCTCGTACTCCCGCATCTGCTCGGGAGCCGAGGAGTTGCAGGCCGTGAAGTCCATTGGCCGTACCCGCGTTCGAGAAGTGCGTGTAGCCGGGGGATTTCCTCGGGCTCGGTGGCGACCACAAGTTTGCCGCAAATCTCGTGCGGGACCGCGTGGCGTTCGCAGAATTCAACCATCCGGCGAATTCCCTCCACCGCCAGCTTCGCCTTTTGCGAGCCGGGCTTGTAATAGAGGCCGCAGTGCAGAACACCGCTGTTATTCCCGGTCTGGTGCCGCGCCGGGCCGGCTTCCTTTTCAAGAAGCAGCAGCTGGGTGGATGGGAACCGCAATAAGAGCTGGTACGCAGTGGCCAGCCCAACGATTCCCCCGCCGACGATGGCGACTTTCATATGCTCTTCCAGAGAAAACACACATCAACCGCATTAGATTCCGAATTCGAACGGCGTGCTCATTACCTAGCTGGTAGCTGATCCGCGAAGGAACTCGAGGGAACGCCGGAGCCGTAGCTCAGGCTCAGCCGGCCGACCGGCCCGAAGCTTGGTTAGCAACCAGCTATTGGCCCAGGTCGTCTGCCCAATGAATTGGGCTGCCGCCGGCGAAACCAAAAACACATATCAGTCTAATTATGAATCACTTTGTAAATACGAATGCCATTTATCACTTTCATTGGCACTTCACCAAAATGCAGTTGCGCGTATCGCTCATACTCCAGAGCACGCAGATTTGTAGCTCGAAAATCCAGCGCCTCCTTGTTCTGAAAAACGACGAGGTCGGCTTCTCGAATGCGGCGATAGTCTTCTTCAATCGGAGTACCAAGGCCCGCACTCCAGCCCAATGACATTATCTCGATTGGGAGTCGCGACGGGGAGACCGCATTCGTCAGGTTCAGCAAATTGTCATTCAATGACGAACTGTCCGTTGCCAACAGAACCCTCTTTGCATTAGCCTGCCTGGCCTCCGTTAGAACAGCTTCGCTCGCGGATAAGCATCCTCTATCAGGTCGATACCGCGTTGGAATTGCCGCCAGCACGAGAACGCAAAGGGAGATTGCAGCCATCATCAGTGCCGTTCTTCGACTGTATCTCTTGGCACTTGCGGAGATCGGTAGGCAGACCAGAAACGGAAAGGAAATAATTGCGGGAAGGAAGTAGCGGATCTCACGATTCCTACTGGCGAGGCAAATTGTGCTGAAGCCAACCATAACAATATTTGGGAGAAGACCGGTTCTCCAGAGAAGATCACGTCGTTTCACGACTAGATACACACCCACAGAAAATACAAACATCAGCCACAAAAATATTCCCGGAGATTGAGTGAGATTTTCACTGACGAATCGCGAAAAAGGAACGAAGTAGTAACCAGCTATATGACCGAATGAAGCTTGCCACGCGTTGTCGAAAACGATTCGCCCATATCGAAGGTAAAAGACAACAGTCGGCATTGAACAGACGCAGAGCGCAACTATGGATAGGAGTGTGTTGCGTGTTCCGCTGTGCCGTGCCTTAACCAAAAGAAGCAAGGGAATCGTCAACGCAATAAAATACAGAAAGTTGAGTTTGGTCAGGGTGCCAATGGACAAGATCACTGCCCACAACGCCCCTCGCGCGAGCGCGCCAGTAACGGAAGAAGTGGTTGGATTGGATGCTTCATAAGGAACCAAAAGTATCGTTGCGAAAGCAGTCCAGGCAAAAACGGAATCTACCATAAACGCGGTTGCATCGCGATGTGCAATTGCACCAGCAGGATACGGTCCAAGTGCCGCAAGTACACAAGCGGCTGATATCACCAGGTGCAATGGCTGCAGCCCGACGCGCAGCAGCATAAACAAGCAACAGGCAACTAAGAACGCCGTGAACGCATTGAGCGCTATGAAGCATTTGCCCGCCGCATCCCATGAAGCCAGGGGACCCCAAGGCAGACATAACAACGTCATGAAGGGAGGGTGCGCGCTAACCATCGCCGTACGGATCCCACGAGCGTGTCCAGACCAAAAAGCTTTGCTGACCGCCAGGGCTCTCCCAAGGTAGTCCGAATCATCCCACCTGAATGAATATGGCAGGTAACTGACGAACGTTGGCGCTATGCAAAGCGCAAAGACGGCACTTGCCACAAGAAGTCTCCAGCCACTAGCTTCCTCGTCTCTCCTGACCGAAGTGTCCGACGAAGTTCGAGAAGGATTCTCTGGCCTGTCACCCAAAACGTTCGCTCCTTCATTTGGCGCCGTGTAGGTCCGTTCATTCACTTGCGCTTCATCCGATAGAGATTCACCACGCAAACGAGCTTCAGCGTCTCAAGTGCCGCTTGCAATACGACCGGAAAGCTCGCCCCTTTGCTCTTCCCCGTCTTGCGCGGATGGTAGACAGACTCGCATTCGATCATCTTGCTCTTCCGCAGCAGGAGTTTCGCGCAGATCTCGCTTTCCACCAGCGAGCTCTTCATTCTCACTTCCAGCTTCTCCAGCTCAGCCCGCTTATATATCTTTACCCAATTCACATCTCGAATTCTTAGTCCGAGAAGATTGGCGTTCAGCTTTCTGTTAACAAATGAGAGAAAATTTCTCCCATGCGAATAAATGGTGTTCTCCCTTCTGTAAAAGGAGACGAATGTGTTTGGGGGTAAAGAGGCGTAGGGAATAAGTTCAGCGACGTTGAACTGACCGTCACCGGGGACAGCGCTCACATTCTCGTACTGGACTGCCGCGTAGCCCGATCGCAGCGCGCGGCCGATCCCCAGATTTGTGGAATGATAGACGGCTTTAATGTTGCGAAAGTCTTCCGCCGCGGCGCGCACTATTTCGTCGCAATTGTCCGTGCTGCCGTCATCGACAATAATAATTTCGCTGTTGGCACACTCGATAGTCGCGAAGAATTGTTGGACGGATTCAATCACGGAACGCAAGGTTCCCTCTTCGTTGTACGAAAAGATAACGATCGACCACGATTGATCTGTGCGTTCCATCGGTAGACTCAAGCTGTTAAATCACAGTGTAAGCGACTCGGCCGGCTACCCTGCGAACAGCGCTTGTTTCTCCTCGGCAGAGGAAGCCGTTTCATCGAACCCTCCGCACCAAATTCGCGAAATGCCGGTGCCTTATTGTCGGACCTGCGGAGTCGGTCCCAAACGGCAGCTCACCGGTGCACTTCCTCCGCGTCTTTCGATTGGCTCCCGGGGGTTCAATGGACCTTTCTGTCCGCCGCCATATCGGTGTTGTTTGTCTCGGCCGGCGGGGCGACGTCAGCAGCAACTGTTGGGAGTACATAGTAAAGATAAATATGCCAAAAGGACTCAGATGAGGAGAATTGCCTCTCAAACCGCAGCCCGCGCTGTTCGCTATCTTCGATCTTGGCCGCCGATATCACATATTCACCGCCCATTGCGCGCAATGGACCCGTGTCTATTTGCAGATTATGTAAAACGCGATTGTCGCCGCCGCCGTGTAAAGAATCCTCGCCTAGCTCGCTTGAAAACACATAGCACCGATTACCCCAGCCGTCGAAGTACTGTCGCAGTGTTGCGTCTTGATTGAGCTCTTTCCAAATGATCTGTCTGAATTGAAGTTTGTAGGAGAGCGGGTAATTGCTTAAGTAACCGTCCAGAGTATAGAACCCATTGAACTGCGCGATGCTGGGGTGCATGCCGATGCTCACAACCCGGTAAGTGTCCTTAGGCCTGGCGATGAATGTGTCTATCTCCGTGAATAAGTCCTCGGCAAAAAACCGCCTGAAGTTCGGTTCATAAACATGTTTACCCGCGAGCAATCTGACATTGTTCTTATATTCTGTATTAAACTTCAAGATTGCGATTGCCTGAATTATAATCAAACACCATACGATGGCCGCGCCCCACTTGCCGCGCTTCAGCGCTTTCAAGCTCATGGCGAACAAAAGCATCCAAAGCATTGGCAGCAAGAAGTAGAATCTGCTTGCATTGAAGCTTCGCAACGCCGGAACAAGCCATCCAAACCAAAGAACGATCCAGTCGTAAAAGCCATACTCCAGACAAATGAGCGCAATTCCTATTGCGATAACATCCAGCAAGCCCGCGCGCCGTCGCTTCGTTATCAGTAGTATAAAAGCGCCGGCAGCAGCCAAGATTATCGGCAGCGTGGAGAAGCTTCCCGTGTGATATTGAGTGGCAAACAGTATTTCGAGCACCCTCTTAAGATTCGACGACAGGTCGAAATCAGTCCAGCGATTCCACGTGGTTCGATGCGATACCCATGTATTTGAGCCCAGGATGGAATGGATTAATTGGAATTCGAGGGCGAAGTAGGTGAGTGCGAACAGCAATATTGAGATGAAAAAGCGCTTATTGAGAATATGCGATTGCACCCAATCGCGAAGAAGGACAAGCACCAAAGTCGTAACTATGAATGGTGCTGTAAGGGCAATATCGGACCAGAATGGAAAGAGGAGAATGATCAAGTAGTCCTTCCAATTGGATCGTCCGCCTCGAATGTTTAAAAACGCATACGCCAATAGGGGCTGAGCGGCCACCGAAACACCGTATGTCGTGTAGAAAGGCACAAGAAAGAAACAGAGGGAAATCGCGACCGCGATCTCATAACTGTCGGCGTCAGTAAGAAAGTGTTTTCGCAGCAGCAGAAACATGCCACAAAATGCAATCACATGGACAAGAATGTCATTGACAATGTAGGCCCATACAGGCGCAAACACATAAAAGAGTAGTACAGACACGTTTAGACCAGATGGCAACGCCGCCCGCGGCAGGCCATTCATGATATTCTCAATGGCCGCGCTGCCGTTGAAGCTCAGAGCTTTGCCTGTCGCAACGAGGAGATATTTCTCTACAAACTCTCCATCCAGGTTGTCGTGGATAGTAATGTACGAATTGCTTCCGAGCACCAAGAAGGGGATGAAATAGACAACCATCGTTGCGAGAGCGGCAGCAAGGAATAGCGGCCGCCGCCCTACTTTGCCGCGATCAGGCGGACAAGCAGTCGATATTGGGAATAACTCTTGCGATTGAGCTCCAGCTTCTTGCAGCATACAGATCTCTCCCATGGATCACGTAGGGACTTGCCTACCCGGGCTAGGCGAAGGCAGCAGTCAAACTAGCCGCCAGCCCTTCAGACCGCGCTGCTCCAGCTAACGCAAAAGATTCGTCCAGCTCGCCGTGTCTGCCTGACGCGCCTTAACTCACCGCAAGGATCTCCCAACACCGCTTTGCGTCTCAGTGCTTGTGGCATCGGGTGAATTTGATTGCAACTCCTGGATTGTGCTCTAATTCGACACCACTTTGCTCTCGAAATCTCCAGCATGATTCAATGCTGGTAATACCTCGTCGTCGCGCCATATCCGGTTGCGGCCCATCTGTATGATGATCCTGCCAATACCAGTGGGCGTCGTGCCGTACCGCCTGATCAAAGCAGCCATTTCCTCCTGCTTAGCCGCTGAGAAGACAAATTGGTGCACCGACCGGGGCGCTCAACCTGAACTGTGCGAGCGACATCGATAGCGGGCTTCGCATCCAATGCGGGACATCATAGTGCAACAAGGCGGTTGGGTTATCCTCGTTCCGATCGCTTCCCCAAAGGTTATGTGTCCGTCCCATGCAAAAACTCCTCACATCGGCAAATACCTCTGGCCACTCGCCCTCGCGTTCACTATCGTCGCCGAGCATCCCGTCAACTGTCTCAAAAACGTATTTAACCCAATCATCCATCACTGCGAGGCTCATCGCCGTATGGGTCTGAATTAGATTTATACCGATTTCTCCATTCAGCAGCTTCTCATAATTGCCGTCTGCGCGCACATAAGCTCGAAGCTCCTCTTCAGAGTTCCAGAGTTCATCTTTTGTCATCCGCACAAATGACCTGAAGATAGCCTGCACAGAATCGGGTGCTGTGTGAATGGCACTGACGAGTCGCTGAAGCAGCCCGATGATAGAAATGTGATTCTGCCGCAGAAGCCTTAACAAAGGACTGAGTCCACCTCCGTTATACACAACCGCGACCATCAGGTGGAGCTTTCGTGCTTCCACGTAGTCCTCGAAAGCCATAGTGTTCGTAGAAGTGATAACCTCTTCGATCTCCACTGCGATGCGCCCATTCCCAAGTTTCGCAAAATCTCGCGGCAGGATTCGGAAATGCGAGCCAATCCTGTAATTCGCCCGGCTGAACGCCGAATTGAGTTTAGTGCCATTGAGCAACATGCAGGAATATGTGTCAATGATGTCGATTCCCGCTTCGACAACCTGCGAGAGAGAGTTGACGTGGCGTTCATACGAATCACCCGGGAGACCCAGAATAAGTTCCGACAGAGTGGGAAGTCCGAGTTCTTGATACACGCCTGCCAAAGCCAACATCTGCGAGGTACTGATGTTTTCTCGCTGGATCTCCTGAAGGACGACTGGATCCATTGACTGGACAGACATCCACATTGACATAGACCCGTTGAGCTTTCGAAGTGATTTCGCAATGCGTTCTTTTTTATTCTTGCCCGTCGAAGCGAAGATAGAGCGCGGCCAATTCTGCTTTTGCTGAATTCGTTCAATATGCTCGACGATCTCGTAGTCGCGCTCGTACATTGCAAAATTCGGATCGGCGAACATCAGATTCGTGATCAGGTTTGGAGCCTTCTGCAACAGCCGCAGCAATATAGTCAAGTTCTGCCTTCACCCGATCAATGCTGAATTGGTTCACCTTCGAAATGAGCTGGTTTCCCTCGTGGCAGAATGTGCATGAGAATGGGCATCCGCGATTGGTCTCCATCATTGGGGAGAGCTTGCCATCGAAGAATTTGTCCATGTAGCCAGTAAGGTAGGGAGATGGAATCTCATCAAGGTCACGTCGCCGGGCAAGCATGGTCCCGCTCATGACCTCCGTCTCACTCATGCGGTGGATAAATCCATCGATTGGAGTCGCTTTCATTTTCTCGCGGTCAAGACTCGACTCAAACGCGCGATTCAAGAGCGCCACAAATGCTTCTTCACCCTCAAGGTAAGCATAAAAATCGATCAGCGGATTGCGCTTCACAAACTCCCTGCGCGCCTCATCATCCAGAGGAAAGTTAGGGCCACCCATCACGCGGATTGTCCTGGGTGAAATTCCTGACTCATCCTGAAGAATTCCAATCCGAGATTGAAATTCCATGGATAGTTACTCAAGCCCAGAATGTCGGGTGGCCTTTCATTGATCGCCTGTTCCAGATCGTCGACATACTTGAATAACTTCAGATCAATCTCTTTACCGAAGCGTTTGTCCGCGTAGGCTGCGATAAAGCCGATGTTGAGGGGGAACGCATCGGTCGCGAGGGAGAGGGTGGTGTATGTGAGGTCGCCCAGATAAACACTAAGCGGCCTTCCAGTCGATTTGCCTATAACGATCAGCCATTGGACATCCTTTTTTAGTGAAGATACCAGCAAGCGTACAGCAATTATCAGCAATCTTGATCGCCACTTTCGGTGTAGTCCACGCAAGTGAGAGGGGGCCGGAAATCAAGGTCGGCTTCAATTATGCTCGTAGCCCCCGCCAAGATTGTACGGATGGGGATGGCCGCGCGACCACTTAGTTCCGATTTCCTCTAAAGTCTTTGGCATCTTCCAGTTTCTGCTGCCATTTCCACGCAGAAACCAGAATCTCATCCATGTCGCGCTTAGCTACCCAGCCTAGAATCTCTTTGGCTTTGGAGGGGTCGGCATAGAGTGACGGCGGATCCCCTTCCCGGGCAGGAGCGAACTCATGCGGAACACTGTGCCCAGTAAGGCGGCGAATTGCCTCGATAAGTTCCTTTATGGAGGTCCCTTTGCCCGTGCCAAGGTTCATGCTTAGAGACTTGCCTCCATCTGCCAAATACTCGAGGGCGAGCACATGTGCCACGCCCAAATCCGAAACATGGACAAAATCGCGGATGCAGGTTCCGTCCGGAGTATCGAGATCCTTACCGAAGATTTTCAGGGGCGGGGCTGTGCGCAAGACGGCCTTGAGAGCTAACGGAATTAAGTGCGTCTCCGGATCGTGCACCTCCCCCACGAGCCCGCTAGGATGGGCTCCGGCCGCGTTGAAGTAGCGCAGAGCAACATAGCCTAGCCCGTGCGAAACACTGTACGCCGAGAGAATACGCTCAAAGAAGAGTTTCGTCGCTCCGTACGGATTAATTGGCTCTTTGGGGAGACTCTCGGTGATAGGAAGCACTTTTGGGATGCCGTAGGTGGCGCAAGAGGAAGAGAATATGAACATCCTCACTTTGCTGGCCAAGACTGCGTCCATAAGTGCGAGCGCAGATTCGACATTGTTACGAAAATACTTGCGAGGATTTATGACCGACTCTCCGACGTATGCCGACGCTGCAAAGTGCATTACAGCGTCGACCCGATCCAGAATCGGAGCGAGTGTCTCAATGTCCGCCACATCGCCTTCGATTAGTTCAAAGCCATCGCAAAGCTTCCGATTGCCAGTGCAAAAGTTGTCATAAACGATGACCTCATGACCGGCGTCAGCGAGTTCTCGAATCGCGTGACACCCAACATACCCGCCACCTCCCGTTACAAGAACACGCATCAAAACTCCATTCCATGGTCATAAGGGTCTAAAGTGCTGACAGGCGGATTCGCCTGACTCGCATCTCTGCGATGAAATCATTCGGTCATCAACAAGGTGTCCTGTTAGGGTTCCTTCGAAATGCCCCTCAGTTCCTGTGCGCCTGCTTCTGGCATTCGAGAATCATTCCTGCAAGCCAATACACCTTTAACTTTCTTGAAAAACGCTCTGGCTCACGCGCGCTTATCGTGAATCGCATTGTCCACATCGTAAGTCTGCGCAAAAGATAGAGCGGGATCCCGCCGACATACCATCGGGCCTCTCTCGATACTCCGAATTCACGAACATCGGCGCGGCCTTTACCAAACCACCAGGATTGAAAATACTTTCGGCTAGTGCGGTCCTGAGGAACCGCGTGGTAGACGATAGCCGAGGGCTCATAGCGCAGGCGCTCGCCTCCCGCCAGTAAACGCGCTCCGAACTCCGAGTCTTCACTCCGTATCTGAGATCCAGGCTGAGGCCCCAGATCGATGCGGAACTCGCCATGCTTTGAAAACATCTCTCGACGAAATGCCATATTGGTACCAAAGGGCGATTCCTTAAGCTCTCCCGGCTCACCACCCATGTCAAACATGGCTAAAGGTGCCAGTCCGTGTCGAACATCAATGTCCATCCATGGCTTGGGTACGAAGCCTGACTCGGGTAAAATGCGGCCGCCTGCGCCGGCCCACTCTCTGTCGACTAGCGGGGCCGTCAGGTTGTGAAGCCAATGTGAATCGACTTCGACATCGTCATCCATGAAAGCAAGCACGTCTCCACCGGCCTTTTCGATGCCGGCGTTCAATGCGTAGGACTTGCCTTGCTTGGCTTCAAGCACGTAGCTGAACCTGCCGGGGAACCGGCGGCAGAAATCTTCAACCACTTCTTTGGTCCGGTCCTTAGAGTTGTTGTCGATAACTAGCACGTCCCACTGCGCGGACTTGGGCATGACCGACCTTGCTACACTCTCAAGCGCCTTGGCCAAACTCTGGCATCGGTTATACGTGCAAAGAATGACTGTGATTTTCAACTTGAAAGTTGACCTCCCCATCCTTCTACTACGTCTCTCGGTGATTGTTTTGCTCTTGAGCTTGTCTCGTAGTCGTCGCAATGGAGTTATGCAGACGTGCTAAGTGTTGGTAGCTTTCCACGTCTGCGTTGACTCTCTGCTACTGACACTGCTTGAGAACTTCCCGATCAAGTAAGTGGAGCGTGTCTGGCTGGATTGACCGTATCGTTATTCGCACAACGGTGCACACCTCGTTCTAGAGATTTCAAGGTCGTATCGCAATCATCACCTGACTTCACGGACGTGGGACGTCGGGAGCTGGGTCGGCGCAGCTTTTCAATTTCTCGGCGAACAGGGGAATCGGTTCTCTCGGAATCAGGCTCTCTGCCCGGGCCCGTGCGGCTTGCCCCATGCGTTGCCAATCCTCACGCCGGTCCCAGGCTCGTTGCAGCGTATCGGATAACAAGGACACGGTTGGCGCGGGTGCTACGAAGCCGGTGTCGTTGTCAATGCACATTTCTGCATTGCCTGCGACATCTGTCACAACGGCAGGGCGTCCGCACCACATTGACTCTACCAGTGCCAGAGGCAAGCCTTCATAGCGCGAAGCGAGAACCAGCATGTGGTTTTCTTCCCATATCGACCGAATGCTCGATACATGACCGTGAAAAGTTACGTTCTTCAATCCCAGCATCTCAGCCATTCGACGCAGCGGAGGCTCATAGTGTCCCGACCCAAAGCAATTCAGTTGAACAGGGCGGTCTCGCCACACCGGAAGCGCGAGTGTTTTCAAGAGCAGGTCATGCCCCTTCGCTGAAGGATCCAGCCGAGCCACGCATGCGAGACGCCAACCATTACTGTCATCTGGCCACGCTGGAGCCACGTCAGGAGGGACGCTGTACGGATTCCAAATAACCTCTGAATTGGAAAGCTGCGAGCCGACCTGAAAATTGAGCAGGTCGCGGTTACTTTGAGAAACGCAAAAGACTTTGCTTGCCGCTGAATAAGCTTCCCTGGCTTGATCGACCCTCCCTTTCTCAAACCACCAGAGATCGGAATTACATTGGACGATAATGACGTACGGAATTCCCGCTTCCCTGCAAATTCTCGCCCACTCAAAACCACCCGAATGATCCCCTTGAGAAATGACGACGACGTCCGGCTTGAACTGCTTCAAACGGGCAATACTTCTTGAATTCCTGAAGGAGAGCTTGTTCCAGAGGCGTTCTGGGCGGGTGCTTCGAAATGTTGGGCGAAATTCAATATCGATCCCCAGGTCTCTCATGGCCGTCACCTTCGGTGACAATGGCGGCCAATTGACAATCGAAGCTTGTACATCGTGTCCCGTCTTCTTGAGCAGAGTCGCGGTCTGGCTCCAGAGCTCTTCGCTTCCGCCCCAGGACCAGCCTTGCATTGTGCTGATGAAGGCAAATCTCATCTCGGACCATCCTGCACTAGAATTCTTCACATCACTTAGGAGACGTGTAAAGAATGCGCCGTCAAGAGCTGCGTTGGCACCACCCGCGTAGTACTCCCTCCATTGCGCATCGCCACTTTCCTCGCCTCCACATAGGTTTCGTGATCAGTCAGGAGCCTGCTGACTTCGCGAAATGCTGCGTCAGGCAATAAGGTCTGCGCTGGTGCAAAGCACTCCAGATCGCGGATTGCGAAGCCTTGCTCAGTCCGCAAAAAGATCGTTGGCAAACCGGATGCCGAAGCAACAGTCAGGACACCGCTTGCAATTCCCACGACCACTGAGGAGCGACGCAAATCGTCTTCAAGCGGCCACGCGGGATGAGACAACTCGCACACATCCCGATGCTCGCGCACAAGCTCCAGACAAGCTCCGAGATCATGATCATTCCAATGCGGGTGCGGTCGTATGACCAAACGACGTAGAGATAGCATGGGTGCTGAGGAGTTTCTCGGCTAGTTGCAGCAGCGACTCTACCTCCGCCTTGGTTCCAAAAGGGTCTCCCTGAACTGAATGGGAATCGATCAGTAGAACGGTTTGAAGAGAGAATTGATCGGGAAGCGGCAACAGAACGTCAAACAGAGAACCAGCAGGAACAAACTCAACCGGAGGCTCAGGAGATCCTACGGCGTCAAAGAATCTGCGAGTTCAACTGAGCCAGCACGGAAGCAGAGGACGCGCCGAATGCTACGAATTTGGAAGCGATGATAGGAACATCCATCGTGTAGTCCACTACCCCCTGCTGAAACGTGATGACGGGCTTACCCCGTTCTAGACCCGTTCTGCAAACCGAACTGCACAGGTCATACCAATGACATCGTGCGACAACAGCATCAAATTCTATCGAAGGCGCAAGGCGGTCCCATGCCTCAACGTAAAGCGCAGTCCTTTCAAAATCCGCCAGTGCGGAATCGGTCGGGCTTAGACCAAATGGCTCAAGTATCTGAACTGTCTCACGGAAAGCCGCGCGACCTCGCAATTTCGCCGCGATCGTCCCGCATGCGTCCGTCCAGCGAACCGGAAGTGCATTCTCGGGATCCAGAAATCTGATTTGCTTGCCATACCCAGCGGCTTCCAATCCTTCGTCCAGTTCCTTCCGGAAGGGAGCATGAACGGGAAGCAAACACAGAATCTCTGCCCCTGTCTGGCCCAAGCCGAGCAATGTTCGAATAAGGAAGCGGATTTTCGGTCTTGCGGCCGAAGTATGGCGTTGGACAAAAGAGTATATCCGTCTTTGATCTTCGGCGGCTTAAACCCTGCTAGCCTTGTCGGCAGCCCGAAAGGACCAGACTGCAAGCGGGTTGATGGATGACCGGTTACTGCGCCCGCCGTTCTGGCCATACAACGAGTTGAAATCGAGAACATGAAAATAATCGTGCAGAGTGACATCATGGCGGTAGAGATAGTACCTGCGCCTGAGAAAATTTTGATACTCGATCATTGGCGAACGGAAAAGATCACTAACATCCATTGGGCCTGCCATCGTTTTGAGTTGTTTCATCGTAGAGATCATATTTTAGTCAGGCAATTCGTTTCAGATTTATGGCTGTCTCCGATGGAGAAACAGCGTGGAGTGATTCACGTAGATCTCGAAAACAATAGAGCATCCCGCAAAAGAGCTTCCCGCACTGGTCATCAGAAGTCCGGCCGGATCCGACTGTGAAACCGAGGCTGGCTAGCCGATCACGGCAAAGTGCCTCCCCCTTCTCGCCGCGCACATGCCACTCAAGCAGCACACATTTTGTGCGAGCCGCGAGGGCCTCGAACCGTGGGTCCTCGAGAATCGCATACTCAGATCCTTCGATGTCCATCTTGAGCAAATCAATCGGTCCATCGGGAACTGCCTGAAATACGTCTACTACCCGGACCTCGATGGAGCCCGTCAGCACGTCCTGAACGATCGCCGACCCGTCATCTTCGTCGGTGAGGTTGGCTACTCCGTCTCGCACGCCGGCGGCAGCCGCCACAAGCTTGACGCGGTTGGCGTATCCATTTTTCTTCACGTGCCACTCCAGCAATCGGCAATGAGTCGGATGCGGCTCAAATGTTAGTACCCTTGCATTCGGATATTTTTCACACCAGAACAAGCAGGAGTAGCCGACATTCCCTCCGAGGTCAACGATACGCAGCACTGAGCCCGGGTCAAGTTCACAATCGTAGATGCGGTCGAAAAAAATCTCCATGCGCCGTATGGTAGTCATGGCTGGGCTTCGGTCTGATGGATATCTTGGGCCCTCCCCGCAGCCGACAGCGGAACGGCCTCTTCTTCACTAGTCTGCCTGTACAACGCGCTGTCCAGCATACTGCTCGTATACTCGCTCCTGTGCGTGCTGCCAAGCTAAGAAACCGCGCCGAGCGTAGAACGGCAGGATGTCGAGAAAATTTGTCATAGGTTAAAAAGCTGACCTGGCTGACGCAGCAAAACTTCCTGCGCAATCTGCAGTGATGAGATCTGCAGAAAACTTAGATCCGGTCGATGGCGCCGAACCATTCCGCATCAGTCCGAATGATCCCGAAGCCCGAAAAGCCAGTTCATCAATAGCTATTATTCCGGATAAGATTCCAGTCAGCGACGCGTCTTCAGGCATTACTCCTTATCAGCATGGAACGATCACTAAACATTTCGAGGTTCTGTGTCTGCAGCTGCTTCTGGGCGGCGTTGCACAAGTCTACATAGCCGTTATCTTAGTCGCGCCTGGCTACCAGACCTTGAATCCTGCCGTATGACCTTCGGCTCAATTCGATCTGTCTGAGAGTTACTGCTTGTAGCGGCTCGCGCAGCTTTTCCGCATTTTGCCAAGCTTTCTCGAGAGCGCTTTGGAGTCTTCGGGGCAAATCCGGCTCGGTTAAGAGAACGGTCTGACAACCTTCGCCGAATTGGTCCTCCAGGCCCAATAACTTCCTGGAAAAATAGTCAGATTTTGCGAGAGCGACCACGGGGATCCCCTGTGCGAGCGCGAACACGGCTGCGTGATAGGCGCCCGTAACGACCACCCGGCAAAGCGCCGCCTGCTTGATCACTTTGAGGGGTGAATCGAGGCTTTCGCCTCCATCAGATTGCTCATCAAATCCGATCAGAAGCTGCTTGATGGCAAGGTCATCCCTGGTACCGAGATGAATTGCGATGGGAAGCGGAATCAAGGGCACATTATGCCGTCTCGCAAAATCGTGCAGGACCGGCCTGATGCTCTCAAGATCATTTTGATCCGTCCATGCTGACGCGAGAAAGCGTATGTTGATTCCCAACGCCCGCCCGCACTCCTCGGATCTCGACGCGTACGCAAGTTCCAGAGCCTCGTCTCCAGTGGTCTGTACTTTCGATTCGGGAATACCGAGTGACCGGAGCAAGTCAAGTGAACCTCGCCCGCCTCTCAAGGTTATGAAATTAACCAGGGGGAGAATCTTCGCGGCCCGTTTCAAAACTAATGGATTACTAAGAGGTCCGAAACCTTGACCCAGCATGACTACGGGAATGCTTCTTTGAATGGAAGCCTCGATGAGGTCCAGGATATCCATGTTCCAACGCCTGGCAGCCATCATAGAATCCGCCTGCACCACAAATAAGCAACAGGTCGGCCTTCTCCAGGGAACGGGCAAAAATCGCAACGCTTTCGGCGTCCTCGGTCCGGTTCTGGCGCTTGAGCCTCTTCATCAGAACCGTTCTTAGAAGAGTTCGGATATTGCGACCGGACTGTTCTCTCTTACTCAGCTGAGAGAGTTTACAACCCACTTCGGGGCTAATGCGCATATCTTCCCGGCAAAACTCCATTGGAGAACCATAGCGCCCTACCCCGATTGTCCAATGGAACTGCTGCGGGACAGAATCGGGCCAAGTTGTCCGCTGAATCAGTGAGCACTTCAAGGCGGGCATTGGGGAATAAATCATGCAGTCGATCGACAGCTACCTGCAGCATGGAAATGTCACCCATGTTGCCGTACTCTTCGGGCTCCCTTCCCCAAGCCCGTTTCGATAATGATGTGATTCAACTCTGGTATTCTCCGCACATTTGTACTTGCCGCGATTTAGCTTATTCAGTCAAACGCGGTCACTGACCCTCAGCATGCGGCAATATCCAAGACAGCTGCGGCTCGAATGAAAGTGCGCATGCGACTATCCCGCTATAACGGAGCATACGCGATGAGGCCGCGCGTGCGGAGTTCCTCCAGAACCGATCGCGCTACTTCAATCGAAATCCCGCAAATTCTGGCGATCTCGTTGACGGAACGCGTTCCGTCAACAAGAAAGAGAATATCGAACAGCGCCCGGTTCCCTTCCGGATTGGAGTATGCATCGATGTGAAGGCCATATCTTGAGCAGAAGACCTCGCCTTGAAATAGATTGACCGGGACTTCGTTTGTTTCAATCGCATCGATCATGCGAAGAACAAGATCGCGCGATTCCGCGAGTCGAGACTCCGACGCAAGTTCAGGCGTGTCATGACTGGAGTGATACTCGGGGAAATACGGCCAGCCATTTGAACGATCGCGGAGGACACGTGACAACGAGAGCATGGGCACGCGAATGCCAGGGGCGTTGAATTGCCGCTCGTCATTGCCGACCACTGTACGAAATGCTCCGATCCAGGCGTCGGGACTCGAACTTGTAAGCACGGTGGACAAGACAGCGGTCCATTTCAGTATTTCCATTAAAAGACAGTTGCAGTGCATGCGGGTTGTCGAGACCCAGCATCTCCAGGAACAATCCGCCCACCATTTGCGGGACGAGTTGGAGATGATCGCTGAGATACGCCACAGACCCGATTGTTTCAGGCAGAATGATGAATCGGTAGGTGTAGCGAAGTCCTGGGGCGCTTCAGCAGTTCCTGCATCACCTGGATGCCAACGACCACGCCGCTGAGATCATCGTTAACCATGGCCGGGTGGCATAGATGAGCGCAGAGAACGAAAGTCTGATCGCTCTCACCGCGCACGATGCATTCGCCCACCTTAAGGGATCCAAAACTGAACTCTGAATCAATGAGAACGCGGTATTTCTCATCGGTGAGCGAGTCCTTCAGGTTCTTGCTGCAGCAGAGTCCCCAGTCGCGCTCATAGTATTTGAAAATGAATGGAATGGCATCGTCGAGGCGCGGGTGTGTGTGAAGGTGCTGAAAAAGCTCTTCGCGTGTGACGATCCCATCGAAAGGAAGCGAGTAAGAAACGCAGTGCAACGGATTATCCCGATAAGAGAACAGGACTCGACCATCAAGCGCTCTCCAGGCGCGCGTCGCGGCAGGTCCATTTCTCAGGGATAAGCCATGTCAGGCATTCGGTTCCGGTTGGATATTCATGGATGTCCATGGGCACCTGCGTTGCGAGTGCCTGAAGTGCCGCGTCGTAGCCATCGGAGACGATGTCGCGAGGCAGTCGCCAGAGCGCGGAGATCGTCTCGCTCATTGAGGCTGCTGGTGGCAATTGAACCTGCAGATTCGTCGCGCCGTATTTCCGATCTCGAAGGCCAGCGATTCACTTCATCCGACAGTCTTGATGTCAGAAAAGCGCAGAGGATTGACCATTTCCGCCGAAAGAATCTCGCCCGCGCCGATTGGAGCCCGACCAGCAAATCTCTCGGCCTCGGAGGCGCATCGGTTTCGAATTGCCCGAGACTTTCTGCCATTGACTTTGTTCGTGACGGATGCGACCCAACCCTGTCGTTGACTCACTCCGGATCGGAAAAGCTTTCCGGTGAAGAGCTTTTTATAACGCCATGGGAACTTCTGCCGACTCTTCGAGAAAGTCGAAGAGGACGGAATGCTGCAGGCCGACTCCGATCAGGCAAAGCCTGGCGTTCAATTTCAAGAGGCGTTCGAAAACGCTGTCCCGGCCGAAACTGGTGTTAGGAAGGTTGTGTGAGAACCTGCTCCGCCATGGGGCCGATGCCTACAACAGAGTAAAGCGGATCTCCTGATCGAACCGCGCCAGAATGACGGCGGGCGATCTCTGCGAATTCGGCGGACTCACCCCACGGCCCCTGCCAAGGCAGGAGAATTGACTGGGTCGAACTTCTCGTCGTCGCTCGAACGAAAGTGTAATGCTGGCACGAAGAGCGTGCCTTGGGGCCCGATGACTCCAAGCAGAGCCGCGAGTGTATCCTTGCACGTCTCAGCCGATGGAGTTCGCGCCGTCACTCTGCCCGATTCGAGGCAAAGATATCTGCACGAACACAACGTCGCCGGCACAACCCGAGGCTGCCAAGCCCTGCACGAGATCGGTTACTACGTGAAAACGGATTCCTTCACAGGCATGGAAGCGGCTGACCTAACTCGCTGATTCAACGATAGCTGCGAAATCACTCCGGTCTCTGCTCGTGATTCTGCAACAGATCCTGACCAGAGCATGGAAGGCTTAGCGCGTGATCAGCGAGATGTTCCGCGACGGGCAACGATTGAGCATCCTTTACGGCATGAGGCGGGAGAGAGGTGAATGGGCTGCCAAAGCGGTCGCGTCTGGATTTTCTGTGATTCAAGGACCTTGAGCAACTGGCGGAGCGTCAATGCCGAATTCAATCTGGGTCGACAAGAATGGTGTACATCCAATATGTGCTCTCAGCCCAGGAAGCATGATTCATGAGTGTGAAGGCCTGAATGCCAGCAAGCCCTCGTTGGTAGCGCGCGGCAATGGAGCGCTTCTTCGCAACGTAGCTTAGAAGTTGCTCCATCTGTGCACACCCGATCGCGGCAAGTACATTGGTGAGACGATAGTTAAAACCGATTTCGCCGTGAACGTACTCGATTGGATCGTCCTTGGCCTGGGTCGTCAAATACTTCGCCTTCTTTGCCCAGTCCTCACGATCAGTAACGATCATTCCACCGCCCCCGGTGGTGATGATCTTATTTCCGTTGAAGCTGAAGCAGCCGATGTCGCCGAGACGAGCCCGGGCTCTTGCCGCGATAGCATCGAGCCCAAGCTTCAGTCGAATCCTCAATGACCTTCAGGTCGTACTTGCGCGCGATGGTCAAGGATCGGCTCCATATCGACAGGATGGCCAAGGATATGAACCGGGACGATGGCTGAAACGCGCCGTCCCGGTATGGCGATTGCGCAAAAGTTCGTTGTTATCGTACTCGCAATTCATGCTCGATAAATTCCAGGACGCGGTCGCAGGATCCATCTGCCAGTATATCGGCTCTGCATCGACGAAGACGGGCCATGCTCCCGACGTAGCGAATGGCATTGACCGGCGCAATAAACGTCAGCGTAGAGACAAGCACTTCGTCATCCGGTCGAACGCCCGCAACCAGAAGAGAGATGTGAAGCGCGGAAGTGCCATTCACAGTCGCGACGGCATACTTCGTGCCGGCCTGCGCAGCGACCATCTGTCTCAAATCGCTCGACATACGAACCAACCGAGGAGACCCAGCCTGTATCCAGGCACTCCTTCACATACTGCCATTCGTTCCCGCGAATTTCGGGAACAGAGAGCGGGATGAACTGCGTCCCCGACTGTGCGGCTTTGAGATCGGCTTCGATTGTCTTCATGTTCATCGCTCCAAATTAGAACTCATGTTTCTAGTTGCGGTAACGGCTGTCCGCCAGATTGGAGATCGCTCCGGTGCGAACCAGTTTTGCGACTTCCACGATGCCTTCGACAACAGATCGCGTGGTCTTGTATCCGAGCTCGCCCAGGATGCGATCGAATGACACACGATAGTCGCGGGGATCTTCATTCTTGTGCACAAACTCGATTTTAGCGTCGGGAGCCAACGGTCGAATCAGCTCCACGATTTGCTGCTTCTGCAGATTCTGGTCTGTTGAACCGACATTGAAAACGCGTCCGGCCACAGCTTGAGGAGGAGAACTGAGAACCAGTGCGATACCGCGAGCGGCATCGAAAACGTGAACATAAGGTCTCCAGAACTGCTCGCCGAAAACAATCAGGTGCTTCTTTGTGATCATCTCCATCGTGAATTCGTTGACGGTCAAATCGAACCGCATCCTGGGAGAGACTCCGAAGACCGTGGCGAAGCGCAGAGGAGTAGGACACCAGCCGTCGGCGCCTGCACTCTCAAGCAGAAATCTTCTCGACAGCAACCTTTGTCTCCGCATACAGCGACACCGGTTGCAGTTCCGACTCCTCATTCACAAACTGGCTCGGATCCTTCATCTTCCCGTAGTTACTGCAGGTTGAAGCGAACACAAAGCGCTGAACTCCGGCCTTGCGGCTGTCTTCAATCAGAGCCATCGAAGCGTCGAGGTTTATCGCCCGAGCAGTGTCCGGCTCGCGCGCACATGCCGGATCACCGACGATGGCCGCCAGGTGAACTACGGCGTCACAATCGCTTACAGCCTCGCGGAGTGTTTCGCGGTCACGAACGTCTCCATGCACAAATTCAAAATCCGGGTGAGACCACACTCCCAGAAGCGACTCGCCTCCGATACGAAGTCGGTCAAGGACCCTCACTTTGTGACCCGCAGCGAGCAAAAGAGGAGCCAGGGTGGATCCAACATAGCCTGCTCCGCCGGTGATAAGGACCCGCACTTAGAGTTCTCCCTTCGAAACCAGTTCCTGTGCCTTGATGTAGTCTTCGTGCCTTCCAACATCAATCCAATATTCCATGATCGGAAACCAACGACCGTTTCTCCTGCCTCGAGCAGAACGGCGTATCAGGTCTGTCATATCGAACTTGCTTCCTTCGGGAATTCGATCCCAGGCAGCTGGTTCAAGCATATAGGTGCCCGCATTGATGAAGTAGCTGATGGCACGGCTTCTCAACAATCTTTGTGATCCGCACATCGTCGCAATCGACGACACCAAATGGCACCTGGATGCTCGTATTTGCGAACCCCCACCGTCAACATCGCCTGATGGGAGCGATGATACTGCAACATCTGTTGAAACGGTACACCAGTAAGAATGTCGCCGTTAATCACCAGAAAGGGGCCTTGCGGACGCTCCATAAGGCGTAGGCCGCCGGCTGTCCCCAGAGGATTCTCCTCACGGGAGTAGTTGAGCCGCACGCCAAAATGCTCGCCATTGCCAAAGTGTCCTGAAATCGAGTCCGGCAGGTAGTGCGTGGTCAGGTTCACGTCGTGAATGCCGGCCTTGCGGAGCTGGTGAATGATCAGTTCGAGCAACGGCCGCTCGCCAACGGGAAGCATCGGCTTGGGAACCTTTTCTGTCAGCGGAAGCAGTCGTTTGCCATACCCGCCCGCCATAACCACCGCCTGCAGATCGTGCTGCGACTGCGGAAGGAGATCTTTGCGAAGCAGAAAGTCAACGATCCGGCCTTCTCCATCCACCAGCGGCAGCTGATGGATGTCGTGCTCATTCATGAGGTGAAGTGCATCCGAGGACGAGATCGGCTCAGAACGCGCAGACAGGCCTTGGCGTCGCGATGCTCTCGCAGGGATCGCTGAGGGGGATCCTCCGAATTACGGCACGACGGATGTCCCCATCGGTAATCAGCCCGCAAAGCTTGCCTTCCGCATCGCACAGCACGAGAGCACCGGTTCCAGCGTCGTTCAGTTGAGCAATGGCATCCGAAATGGATGCCTGCGGCTGCGATACACACCTTGTGCAGCCGATCGCGCGATTCGACTTCAAGCTGATACTCCTCGACGACATCCTTCCGCAGCAGGAAGTTAACCAGTACGCCCTGATCATCGACGACTGGAAGTTGATGAATGTCGAATTCGTTCATTAGCTGCAGCGCGTGCGCTGCCGAAGCCGGACTGCTGACGATGATTGGTTTAGTGCAGGCGACGGCGACGCAGGCATCCTCCAGCGGGTGCCCACGAAGGAGTGCCCGGCGGAGGTCTCCATCGGACAACATGCCAACGAGCTTTGCCCTGCTCATCGCAAAGAGCCAGTGCACCGGTGCCGGCTGCATCGAGCGCCTTCATTGCGTCGCGAATCGATGCAGCGGGAGAGAAGGTCACAGCCTCAAGATTCGTCAAGTTGGGAACGTCTTTCATAATTGGTAGTCCGATCAGATTGTTCTCCGTTCGCGCAGATTGAGATCAGCGTTATGCCAGCGCGCTCCGCGGCAGTCGCTACTGGAAGGTTCCAGTGCTTGGTAACGCTTTCGCGCGAAGCGGGATCGATTCGGACGACCGTCGTCGTTCCGTATGCGTTATTCGCAGCAACGCCAATTGCATTGAGAGCCGAGAGAGGAAAGGTCTCCTGGTCGAAGACGTACTGCCAGCGGTGGAATGGAACGTCGATATCGAAATTGTCGAAGTGATACTTGCCCTCCTGCCGTCTTCAGCGCGAGCCATGGCTGAGGTCCAAAGGTTGGTGTCTTGGAACTCACCTTGAGTACAGCCGCAGACTCATCCACCGTCTCGATCGTGCATTCAAGCTCGCAGGGCGGCTGCGGTGGAATATCCAGCGCCGACCGCATTGCGCTGATTGCCTCGGAGTAAAAGAACGGAACCTGAGGGAAATCTCGGGCGACCGTTTTGAGCAAGGCGCAAAACCCTTCAACATCAGGCGCCATGTCTCGAAAATCGTGATTCGTTATCGAGAGCACGACCGGCTTGCCGGCGGCCGCCTCCTCGAAAGCCTGGCGGATATCCTGCTCACGGATCACGCGATAACGTGTACCGACATTAAGGCAGCGCGCGATCCAGCGACGGCACGAACCCGGCACTTGATAGTCATCTGCAGAAGGATGGTAGGGCTCCCAGGTTGCTGGAGCGCGTCGCCAGTCGCCGAAGCGTCCACCGGCCACACCGAATTGCTGCGAATCCGTACCGGTTTGCGCCATGGATTGGTTCGAGTAATCGAACGGAATATGCTGCTCGAGAAACCAGTGACTGTCAGGTCGGATTACGTGAAATCCGGGGCGGTGCGCTGCCGGAAACCACAGGTGATCAATAACTCGTCTTGAAAGCACCTGGTGCAGACTGTCAGAAGATGCCCACCAGTGCGTTGCAGAGCGGTGCGCCTCACGACCGAACGAATGCGGATGGTAGTGGAAGTGCAGGCCATCACTGGTTTGCGGGATTCTGTTTCAGAATCCAGCTGTAATGCTCAAAAACGTTGTGATAACCCATGTCGCGGCGACGCGGGTTCACATCGTAATCGACGTGGTCTACGCAAAACCAGTTGTAGACCCATCCATCGCCTGCCGAGTCGGGACATCTTCTTGCGAAAGCCCTCATCCATGATGCGCGAGAGCATCGCGTCGACCTTGTCCCATGTGTCGTTGTACGCCAGCAGGTGTGGATCAACGACCCTCTGCACGGCAGCTTCAAGGCCGTTGAGGTTATAGGTGCCGTTTTGAAGCTTTTGAAGGGTCGCCTCGCTTGGTTCCAGGTCAAGATGGAAGATGTCGCGCAGGCGCTCAAAGGTAGCCGTAAGGGATTCATGCAGCGGCCCCTCGGTGTCGATGCAGTGGACGATGTATACGGGTCGGGGAGTCATGATTTCGAATGTTCTAAGCCTTCACTTGAATCGGCCGGGCAGGGATTCCGACGACAGTACAGGATTCTGGTACATCGGAGAGTACAACGGCCCCCGCTCCGACGATGGATCCGAGCCAATGTGCACGCCTTGAATCACAGTCGCTCCGGCGCCGACGTGCGCACGCGCAGCCCACATGCACGTTGCCGCTCAGCACCGCTCCCGGCGCTACGTGCGCGTGAGCATGGATCACACAATCATGGTCGACACGTGCGCCAGTGTTGATGATGCAGTTTTCCTCGACGACACAGCCCGTCTGAAGAATTGCTCCGGCCATGATCTGCACTCCGTCCGCTAACTGCCTCAGGAGCGATGATTGCGCCCGGATGGATCACTGAAGCGAAACGGTAGCCGCGTCTCTGGAAGAACTCATAGACTCTTAGCGCGATTTGCGATCGACGCAACGGAACCGACTCCATTGACGAGCAGCACCTGGCTTGGATCGTGCGGAGATTGCGTCGTCGCCTCCCAGCATAGGGAACTCCCAACAGCTCCGCTCGCGTTTTGTCTGGATCAACGAAGCCCAGCGACCCGCCGTCCCAGTAGAAGGAGAGTACTTAGAAGTACCCGCGCATGGCCGCCCGACCCCACAAGGATGAGCGGATGCACAGAGTCTGTCCTGTGCTGTCACAGCAGATGACTCCAGCGGAGCACCTGATCTTCTGCAAGGTCGCCCGCAAGAGTACGCCCGACAACGTATTGAATCTCGTCAGGCGCAACTCCCGTCCCGGGCCGCTTCGCATCGAAGTCGCTTTCGCTGAGGACGTGACCTTTGCTGAGCGCCTGCCGCGCCACCAGACTGCGGCGGAACTTTTTGCGCTTCTCCATCTCGGCGTCGCTGACGCTCCGGCGGCCACTTCCGAGCGCCGTAATGATGTTCTTCCCTTCCCTCACGATCGTCCGCATCTGCTCGGGGTTTGCGGAGATGGCATGATCCCATCCCGCCATGTCCTGATCCAGGGTGAAGTGTTTCTCGATCATGCACGCGCCAAGGGCGATGGCTGCAAGCGGAATAGCCGTTCCCAGGGTATGGTCGCTGAACCCTACCGGACAGTCGAATGCGCGCTGCAACGTCTCCATGTTGCGCAGGTGAATCGTCTCGTATTCCGGCGGATAGATCGAAATGCAGTGCAGCAGAATGATCTGATCGTTGCCCTCGGCACGAACCGTATCCACCGCCTGTTCGATTTCTCCCATCGTCGCCATTCCCGTGGAAATGACCACTGGCCGCTTTTTGCGCGCAACATAACGAAGCAGCGGAAGATGCACGACATCCATCGATGCAATCTTGAAGAATGGCACATCGAGCGAATCGAGCAGATCTACTTCCTCTTGCGAGAACGGAGTCGAACAGAATGCGATGCCCTGCTCGACGCAGCGCGCATGAGCCTGCACGTGCTGGTCAGAGGTGAGCTGATATGCAGTCACCATCTCCCGCAAGGAGCCGAAGTGCTTCTTTTTGTCGGAGTACTCGGTATTACTCTCGTACTCTTCTTCCGCGATGAGCGACTTGTCAGTCCACGACTGGAACTTAACCGCGTTGGCGCCTGCCTCCGCAGCAGCATCAATAAGCTCGCGGCAAAGGTTCATGTCTCCGTTATGATTGGATCCCACTTCCGCGATGATGTACGGAGGATAGCCGGAACCAACTTCCACGTTACCCAACTTCACTGTTTGCATAATGTCTTTTCCTGTTTCCACATGTGCGCCAGAGGTGAATAGGCCACAGAGGTCCACCAGATCGGTTGCTTCACTGCCCTGTTCAGCGACTCAAGGTAGGCATTCAGATTGGCGGGACTTTGATTAATATACCGCTCGAATTGCTCAAAGTCGCGCGCGACACGAAGGAACTGAGCCCACCGGCCAGGCAGAAAGTGCTCTTGACCACCCGAGGCCAGAACGAGTTGGAAGTGCCTGCGAACAAGCAGCGAATCGGAGAGAATCTGATCCGGCCAGAATGGCAACCGAACCCTCGCGGTGTTGGCGTCATACTGGCGGTATTTCATCCTCACGTCGTGATCGAACGATAACTCGGCACCAAACAGCCATGCCCGCGTGGCGAGATACCAATCGACCAGGACTGCATCCTTGGGGATCGGAAGACAGCGCTCCAGCAACTCGCATCGATATGCAGAGTTCGAAAAGCCGAAGACATTATTACCCGGCAGAATCTGCGATAACTTCATCGCGGGATCAAAGTTGAACTCTGAGCCAAGCGACTGGCCGCTTTCGTCAACAATTTCCAAAGCGCAGGCGGCAAGGTCGCTATTCGAAGCGCCTGGCGTGCCGCAGCCACTCGGCTTGGATGAAGCACGTCGTCACTGTCAACAAGAACAACGTCGAGATCCGGCCGCGGTCATCTGCGTCAGTGCAAGATCGCGGACCTAGTGCCGGGGTTGAATTCGCAGGAGCCTGCGATCCATCGCGCTGCAATGTGACTAGTCCGAGCGCAGTCTTCAACGTCAGCTCCGCTTGAGTTCATCAAGTCCGATCCAGAGTTCAAAGTCCGTGATCGGTCTGCGACTTGAACGGACTGGTACCACTCCGGAAGGTACTTCAATACTGCCGGATAGATCGTTGTATAGACTCGCGAGTTTTGTGCGCGTGTGCATTGCATTGAATGCATTACGTGATCTCTTGATTATTCGTGCTTGCAAGTCAAGCTGAGAAGTGCTTCCGCAAACTCCATATCCTCGGGAGTATCGATATCGACGCCGTGCTGCCAAGTCGATTTCCCATCCTGTCCGTCCGGGAATGTGGAACGTCCTCTGCTCTCGAATAACTCTAGTCTTACCCCACCAGATCGCGCCTGTTGGGCAGAACAGTTCCGGCAGATCCTGGCTGCGGGCGCTCATCTCCCGCGGAAAGAGAGGATCAAGCGCAGAAGTTGCTCGCATCGCGTCTCATCGCCCACCAGGGATTCTGCCATCCATAACGGACAACTGATATCTGCGTGTCTGCAGCAGTCTCAGAAAACTGCTTGTGGCTCGAAACCACATCCTCGGCGGTTCGAAGCGGGCAGTTTGCCATGAGTTGGGCGACGAATTGGTATTGCGTTCCATCCGGATCGAGTCTTTCAAGAGCATCAGCCGTTGCGGCCGAAATGGGAGTCACATCATCCGAGATTTCAGCTGAACGAAGGAACGGGACTTCTGCTCCATTTGTTCGCGCGACTGCCGCAATATCCTCCGAGTCGGTACTGACCACGACACGGTGAAAGAGTTTGCTTTCCAATGCCGCTTCGATCGTATACGCAATAAGCGGCTTACCCGCGAGCGGACGAATGTTTTTTCCCGGTACGCGTTGGAGCCACCGCGGGCCGGAATGATGGCGATTGTGTGATCTTGCATTGGCAGTTATCGAAGTGAAACAGCCTTGGTCCGCTTGGCATTTGTGACACTGCATTGGAGCTCATCAATCCGGTCCGTCCAGTGAACGGCTGTCTTGGTGATCAGATGAGGTTATTGAGCTTCAGGAGTCTGACGTACGATTCAAAGCGACTGAGACTGTACGACCATCGGGCAGGGACCACTCGTAGGGCACAACTACTGGAGTGGAGCGAGAAGCATATTGGAGGTATTCGCCTGTGAATCCGTACGCCGCGAGATCTCCAACGACGTTGAAAGACCCCACTTCCTCATATGGAACAATCGTGTCAGTTACTGACGATGCGCGAATAATAAGCTTGACAGTATAGCTCTGTGGTAAGAGCGGGATGGATTTGAAGGTACATGAGATTTTACCGACGCCGTGAAGGCAGTCGGGACGATTTCCATCAAGCAGCATATTGGCCGTGAAGCAGGAGCCATTCACCCCAATTACCCCAAGCGCAAGAATCGGCTTTTCGATTCGTTTCTTTGCTTCGTAGAAAACATCGATGACGAGATCTTCGCCCGGGAGAAACTGGCTGGTCTCTTCTCCGTCTGGATTACGAATGACAACCTTATGGACGGTCAAACCGTAGTCTGGATTCTCGCAGGAGAATGAGAATTCGCGTCCCATGCTCGAGAAGTATTCATCGAGAACCTGTTCTGCCTCGCCATCTTTGTGAAGATGACCATCTTTGATCCAGATGGACCCGCTGACAGAGATTCCGGATTGCCTCAAGGTTATGGCTGACGAAAAGGATCGTCTTGCCGCTCTGCGCAAAACTGCCCATTTTGCCGAGGCATTTCTTCTGAAACGCCGCATCACCAACTGCTAGTACTTCGTCGACAATGAGGATGTCAGGTTCCAGGTGCGCGGCGACTGCGAAGGCAAGGCGGATATACATGCCCGAGGAATAGCGCTTGACCGGGCGTGTCGAGGAATTCTTCGATTTCTGAGAACTCAACGATCTCGTCGAACTTGCGAACGATTTCGGCACGCGTCATGCCGAGGATCGCGCCATTGAGGAAGATATTTTCGCGACCGGTGAGTTCTGGGTGAAATCCGGTGCCCACTTCTAGCAGACTCGCGATGCGACCGTGGATTCGTATCTTGCCTTCGGTAGGATCGGTGATCCTGCTCAAAAGTTTGAGTAGCGTGCTCTTCCCTGCTCCGTTGCGGCCGACAATGCCAACGACCTCGCCCTGCTTGATTTCCAGAGAAACGTCTCGAAGAGCCCAGAAGTCTACAGGATTGAATTCTTTCCGGCCACTGATTGCGAAGCCACGCAAAGGCGCGCGGAATGCTCCCTCGATGATGTGCCGCATTCCGTCGGTCTTTGCCTTGCGATGACCAATACTGTACTTTTTACCGAGGTGCTCGATAAGGATGGCGGAATCGTTACTGAATGGTATAGAGAATTCCAAGGCTATGTCCGTCAGATGATGTCAGCGAAAGTTCGTTCTGTTTTTCTGAAAGTACCAGATCCCTGGAGGCTAGAATTCCAGTCACCTCGAGAACGGCGATACAGATCCGAGGGCCAGTAGATGCCACGAGAAGAACCAAGAGAGGCAAAACCGAAAGCCATCAATAATGCCGACCATGGGATTCAACGAGTAGAGGAGGCGGAATCTCTCAGGCACCACGCTGCTCTGAAACCCGACGGGAGAAATATAAAGTCCAAATTGAACCACGAACGGCACAATGAAACGGAAATCTCGATACTCGACCATGAGTGCGGCAACCCAGGTGCCGACGCCGAGCGAGGCGCAGAATACCAGAAACACGAAGAACGGGAGAAGCAGGATCAGCACGGAGTCGGCGCATAGCGGTACCAGACCATCAGGGCGATCAGAAAAAGACTGGATATCAGAAATCTACAAGGCTGGTGATCACGTGCTGACCGTCATCACGAGGCGCGGGAAATAGACCTTGGAGATCATGTTGGAATTGTTGACCAGGCTGTTTCCGCTTTCGGACATAGCGCATTGAAAAGAACTGCCAGGGCAGCATGCCGCATAAGCACCAGCAGTGGATAAGGAACACCATTCGCCGGCATCTTCCCGAGTCTGCCAAAGACGATCGTGAGCACGCCGACAGTGAGCAGCGGCCGAAAGAGGGACCAACTCACGCCGACGACAGTCTGCTTGTAGCGCACCAGCAGATCGCGCCACGCGAAGAACGCAAAGAGCTCGCGGTAACGCCAGAGATCCCGCCAGTATTGGCGCTCACTGCGTCCGGCTTCGATAACGAGTTCATACATTTTTAAGAGTCTCTTCCTAGTGGGAGAATCTCAGATATTTCTTTGCAGCAAGGTAAGGAAGCATGACGACTTCGGCAAGCGACGGAAGCGGATCCTGCCAGGAAAAGACCGACTCAACCCGAGTTGCCCGCAGCGAGTCGAAGTACATCCTGAGGCTCAAACTGCCGTGAACCATATCTGAAACCGCGGTTGGAATATCACTGACCATCCGAATCCATCCCACGCCGGCCTTGCTCGTTGGCTCTATCGGTAGCCCGATCTGATCTGCGTAGTAAGATATGGAAAATCAACGCCAGAGGCAGAGCCAATACTGTGAAAGCCCCAGGTGCGGGCATTCACGTCCAATAACTTGTACTGCCCACTGCGCGGATCGCGTTTGTATTCAATTTCTACAACGCCGTGATAATTGATCGCTTTCAGAAAACGCTCGGAATAAAGCTCGATCTCCGGCGCCTCTACAGTCTCCACATAGGTTGCCGCGCGGCCAAACTCTCGCGGGTGCTGCCTTGCACGGCGGGCAGTCAGAGACGCAGGTAGGAACTCCATTCTGTACGAATGCGCAATACGAATACTGCTCCTTGCCATCGCCCGGTACGATCTCCTGGATGAGAATCTCTTCGGGCTTGATCTGTCGCGTCGCTTTCTCATACAAGGACACGAGCTGCTCCGGCGTGTCGGCACGCCAGGCCTTGGCACCGGTGGCATAAAAGAAGTTCTCTTTCACAGCCGGTTTGATCGCCAATGGCAAGCGTGAAAAGATAGCCGGCAATTCTTCGCTCGATTTTGGATTGAAGGTCTTCGGACATGGGATGTCCAGCTTCTCCGCAAGTTCGTATGTCTTCTTCTTATCCCATGCCCATTCAATACTGTCCCAGTCTCCGGTCGTGACGCGAAAGAATTTCGCGAGTTCTGCCCGGTATCGAGAAAACGCCGCGACGTTTTCATCGCGTGTGGGAAACAATATCCAATTGCGCAGGTTGTAACGCTGTCCTACGTTGAGCACCGCCTCAACAGTCTTGCGCTCATCGAGGATAGTGTCTACACGAATCACCTTTGTCGCATATCGCGAAAATGACGAGACACAGAACTGGTCATCGACGATATAGACAGGGATACCACGCCGCCCGAGGCTTCGAGCGATTCCGAGTCCTGGGTGGTCGCCGCCTACGACCAGCGCGCCCACGGTTTCGCCGGGATCGGTACTGTGACCTCCAATGTTTGCCGTTCTTGGGGAATGGTTGCCATTTGCGGCTCTCCTGCTCTCAACTGCGGTGTCGGCGAACGTAGGATGCCAATTCTCGCGAGGCAAATTCTGTTCCCGTAACGAAATAAACCAAGGGACCGAATTTGCGAGCAGCGGGTCGCACCCGTGAAATGGAGACCGGGAACCGAACGTGCCAGTCCGGCAGATACGTCTGGATAGCCGTCGAGCTGCCGGATCTCCTTCAGCAGACCGCCTAGAGAGAAATTCGTACTTGGATATATCGACCCGATAGCCCGTACCCAGCAGCACATGATCCACTCGTCTCTCTGTACCGTCGTCGAGCTTCAGTTGGAGTTCGCCGTCGATTTCTCTGGCCGAAACCACCGACCTGGACGTAGTGATAGTTACGCCCGGAAGCCTGGGGATGAGCCACGGTGCACCTGCCGCCCTGACTGCCCGTTTTCGGATTCTATCCCTGGCCCACATCGGAACGTGATACAGCAGATTGGGATAGGCCACCAGGCGTGAGATCCCGACTGGCCCAATATCGTGCTTCGAATAGAGCATCTTCGAGACCGGGCCCAGATTGATGCAATCTTGGGTGCATGCCGATCCAGCGAAGCACGGGGATCTTGGCAATCAGTTCCACCGAGAAGCCGCCCTCGCCGAGTAATGCGGCGCATTCGATGGCGCTCTGCCCCGCGCCGATAACTGCTACTCGCTTGCCCATTCCGGAAAACGGGCGTCCATCGTAGCAGTGAGAGACTCGCTCGGCGGGGAACTCCGCAAACTCGCTTGGAACGCTCTTGAATTTTGCGATTCCCGCGGCCACGACCACTCGCTTGCTCGTGACTGCTTCGCCGTCCTTCAGATGAAGCTTGAATGCGCCGTTTTCCCGGGAACAGGCGGGAGACATTGCGGCGATCCACAACCTCGCCAAGCTGCGTCTGGAACCATTTGCCATAATTGACAAACGTGTCCTTCGGCAGCCGCTTCACCGGCTTGATTCCGCAAGCCTTCTCGTATTCCTCCAGGGTCAGCGAAGAGTATGGATCCGAGATCGTAGAAGCCTCGCGCGGAGAGCGCAACAGCATTCCCGGCGGCGTACCGTCAGCCCAGAATTGCATCGGCTCACCAAAGACCCGAACCTCCATTCCGAGGGCCTTCAAATGTGCGGCGGAGGAAAGGCCATACGGCCCCGCTCCGATAATGGCTACATCACAGTCTTTCGAGGATGTCATCGCTCGTAGTCCTTTTCCCTGATGGCATCGTTTTGAATCAAAATATGCTGTTCAATGCACGGCAAGATGCAGTAGTCCGACGAGACAGGATCCAAACTTTTCCCGCATTTCAGCGTCGATTCGACATTTCTGCCGAGTGCGCCACGCTTGAGTGATCCGGTTTGCTGGCACAGAATGCTCGATCTCATAAACCAGACGATCGCCATCCAGGCTCGCAAACGCGATTCGTGCTCCACTGTCGCCTGCATTTTCGAATTACCCAACCCTTCCGCCGTTGAATGAGTCTCATCGCGCCCTTTGCCTCCACCAGTCATTCACTTGGCTCGGAGTGCGTCACCCATACGGAGTGCTTTCTCTCTCAGTCTCGACGACGATGCTGAAGCAACTCCTGATAGACTGCACGAGCACGGTCGTCTTTCACGTAGTCCGGATGAATGATGAAGCTCATCAGGCCGAATTTTCGCGGATAATGGCGGTTTGTTCTTTCCAGATTCGAGTGGAAAAGTCATTGAGAATATTGAAGAGCGTATAGTCCTGAATCGTAGTCACCGGGATCTCGAGGATGTCGCCGATAAAGTAAGGCATTACGGTGCAGCAGCCGCCGCGCTGCGGATCCAGGTGGGCCACGTTTGGAACCGACATATCGTAGGCAAATTTAAGCTCGTCATACCACACCTGCTTTCTATAAAGAACTCCGGCTCGAAATCCTCCTGCCTTGAATTGCCTTCCGTATGCATTGATCTTCGCGGCTCTTTCGACGAATTGCTGCTTTGGTTCTTGTAGAGGTGGCCGTCGTGATTCAGATCATGGATGGCGATCTCATGCTCGCGCTGACGGATCTCTTGATAAATCCCTGCTGTTACGCTGTACCGTTCTTCCGGAATGACCTGAAACGAGGCCTTGATGCCAAATGAGTCGTCGATATCCATCAGCGTGGAGCAGAAATCCTCTTCCGATCTCCGTCTCGACATCATGCGTCATAAGGGCACATCCCCTATATCCGTCCGGCCAAAACCAGATAAACGGGATGCGGTCGGCGCCTGTAGCTCGAAGCGTCAAAACCAACACGCGTTCCAAAAGACTGTCAATCGAGCAATCCACAGGCCATTGCGGGAACGCGAGTCTTGTCCCAGCCTCGCAGATATAGCTTCTGCAGATGTCGTCGAGCCCTGACCGGAAGCAAGGGACGAATAAAGTAGTAAGGCTTCGCAAGGATGGATAGCGCGCCGTTTCGCCACTCTTCGACATACGCTTCGCGATGCAGGTTATCTACAACTTCTGACAGATCGAACGGCAGATGGATCACTCCATCCTCGATTCGCACGGCCGCAGCGGCATCGTAGGTGCCAGGTCCCGCTTCCCGCGAAACTGGATGACCAGCAAGGTGGCCATAAACTGCGGCGCCCTCTCCAAATCGGAAGTACCCACTGCGCGCAGAATGCGAATTCTCACATGTCACGCGAGCGAATTCTTCAGGGCATCTGAAATACGTCGATAGATAACTGTTCATTCAGTTTCCCGCCCGCTTAGGGATGAAGCCTGTGTTTCCTGCTGCAGTCGGCAGTTATGCCTTGAACGCCGGATCGATTTCGAGGTCATCACTTTAACCTTCAGCGCTTTCCGAACTGAGGTCGTCGGTCTCTTTTGGGTGCAACTCTGTCCGGACCGAAGCAGACTTCGATTCAGCATTGCCTGTCTTCGAAACGTGCCGCAACTTACCCCGCTTCTGAAAGGCCCTTTCGTAGGCCTAGTAGGTTACTAACGGAGTGTTCCCATCCAAGACGTTCTTCGACGCGCTTCCGGCCAAGCTTTCCCATTCTCTCTCGCTCTTCTGGATGATCAAGTAGCCAAAGGATCTTATCTGCGAAGTCGTTCACTAGATCTTCTCCATCGCTGTAAAGGGATGCTTCACCAGCCGTGAATCGACCTTCTTTCAGGTCGAACTGAACGATTGGCTTGCCCAGAGCCATATATTCTGCAATCTTGATCATCGTGGAGATATCGTTCATCTCACAAGGCTTGTCTGGATTGACACACACATCCGAGCGTAGACAGAACCTCAAGCAGTTCGTTGTCAGAGATGCGCCCGGTGAAGTTGAACATGTGCTCAAGATTCTTATCCTCAATCATCCGTCGCAGGGCCGGTAAACTCGGTCCTCCGCCGACACATGTAAAGTGAACATCCGATCGGCCACGGTCCCTGATATTCGCTGCAACGTCGAACAAGAATATCCAGTCCCTCCTGAATACTCATCGTGCCGACATATCCGACCAGATATGTCTTGCCGTACTTCAATGCCGGCTTAGATGGTACGGGCCGAATGAACAGAGATCCGGACCGTTCCGAACTACAAAAACATCTTTCTCATCAAGTCCGCCGCGGCTTATCGCCAGCGCTTTATAACTTTCATTGGTCGCGATAACAACGCTGGCGCACGCGAAAGTAAGTCTTTCAAGCCACGTCTGAACCTTGAAGAAAGCATCGCGCCTGTCATATTTTGAAAGATATAACTCCGGAATCGCGTCATGATGATCAAAAATGTAGCGGACTCCAAAGAGTCTAAACGGGAGTGCAACAAGGAAGATATCATCTGGCGGATTACATCCCTGGATGACATCGAATCCGCGAACCATGAAAATCCACCATGAAAATAAGAACTCCCAAAACAAGGCGCATCCGTATTCCCACACATATCCCAGTCGAAGTTTCCCTCCGGCTGGCATAGGGTGTCGATAGATGTGAACGCCATCAAGCACTTCATGAACCTTCCGATATCCCTTGCCCTGCGGGCAGAGTACAGTGACACCGTATCCATGCTCACAAAGAGCACGCGCTTCCTTCCAGACACGAGTGTCGAAAGGGACGGGAAGGTTCTCAACGATTATCAGAATCTTTCTCTTGGTCACTTGGAGAAGTCTCGAATCCCTCTCACCTGTAGGTGAGCTGTTGCGTCTTCGTTGTTCCGTGCCGGGTAATGCGCACCAGGTCTACGAGGCATTGATCCTCACGAAGTTTCTCGGCAATCTGGCTGAACTCCGGATCATGGTTTCCAATGATGACCGTCTGCGCGTGGGCTAGCACCGCGTCGACATTCGTAGCCATCAGTCGCGAAATATGAGGAATGCGGTCGAGAATGAAGTTCCGGTTCGCACCAACCAGGGCCGCGATATTCACGTTGCGGTCGTAGATGCGAAGGTCATAGCCCTTCCCGATGAGCCGCTCAATCATCTCAATGACAGGGCTCTCGCGAAGATCGTCCGTGCCCGCCTTGAAGCTGAATCCCAGCACGCCGATGCGCTTGTTTCCGGCTTCCACCACCGTGTTAACGCCGCGCGATACCTGTATCTCGTTGCTGGGAAGAACTGCGTTAAGAATTGGAAGGTGCAGGTCGGACATCTTTGCCTGGTAAGAAAGGGCTCGCAGGTCTTTCGGAAGGCATGAACCTCCAAATGCAAAGCCGGGTTTTAGATAGGCCGGGGAGATATTCAGCTTCTTATCCTGGCAGAAGATGTTCATGACCGCTTCCGCATCGACCCCGAACGCGTCACAAAGGTTACCAATTTCATTGGCGAACCCGATCTTGAGCGCATGCCAACTATTGTCGACATATTTGATCATTTCTGCATTACCAAGATCCGTCCGGATAAGAGGGGCTTCCAGGCGTTCATAAAGGACCGCGAGCAGATCCCCGCTCGCCTGATCCAGTTCGCCGAACACCGTTTTGGGCGGACTCCTGAAGTCCTTTACCGCCGTGCCCTCCCTCAGGAATTCCGGGTTGTAGCAAACGCCGAAGTCGTCTCCCGCTAGCTTGCCAGAAAATTGCTCAAGAGTAGGAATCACGACCATTTTCATCGTCCCAGGCAGAATCGTACTGCGAATGACGACTGTATGCCGACCTTGCTTATGTTTGCAGAGCAGTCCCAATCTGTTCGCATATGCGGCGAATGTATCGGAGATCAAGATTGCCGTTAGCCTGGCTCGGCGTACCGACGCATACAAACGAAAGATCTGTGTTGTCGATTGCTGCGGCGGGATCCTGAGTAGCGCGCAAATCGCCTGAGCGAACTGCTTCCGCGATGATTTCGCCGATCTCCGCCTCTACGATTGGGGATTGGCCCCGGTTGATCAGATCGACCTTATCTGAAACCGGATCAACGCCAAGAACCTGGTGCCCGTCGGCAGCAAGGCACGCGGCAGATACGGCTCCCACATAACCTAACCCAAAGATGCTGATTCTCAAAGTACGCTCCAATTACAATTGCAGTCCGGCGAATCCTGACCAGGATCAGTACGTTCAAACTTGAAGAGAGATAACGACTCTTACAAACTCCTGCGATGAAAGCTGTGAGCAGCCAGTCATATGCTACTACGACCGCATATTCGATAGCGGGCCGCGATTTGTCTAACATTACTTTCGAGTTATTAAGTGGAAATCAACAAATACGAGCGTATCGGACTTCTTCTCGATTCGCTGAAAAATGCGGACGTATTTCGCGAATGTTGATTCTCGATCTCTCTTAGGCCTCGGCGGTGACACCAGTCGGAAGGACCTTGAGCCACTCCTCTAAGACGATGAGACTGAACAGAACTTTGTGATTATCCTGCCGACCCTCTTGATGATCCTTGTAGAGTTTGTTCACCGCGACAGGGTCTAATAGCTTGAAAATCGCAGCGTCCTTATCAGCAAAGACGCTTGCCATGTTCCCTCCTAGAGAGTCGCGGAACCAGCTGTCCACCACAGTCGTAGCGAAGCCGCGTTTAGGTCGGCGCACAATTGCAGGAGGCAAGAACTTTCCGGCAAACTTGCTTATGAATCCATTTTCCAACGCCATTACGAACCTTCAGATTCGACCCTAGCCTCTCGGCATATTCGACGATATCCTTGTCAAGGTAAGGAACACGCAGTTCCAGGCTGTGCGCCATCGATAGCTTATCTGCGTACATCAATAGTTCGTCGGGCAGCGTAGACCTTACTTCCATGAATTGAAGGCGTCCTAATTCGTCTGTTTGCGGCGCAATGTCCGTCAAGTCGGACCAGCACTGCAGAAGCGTTTCTCCTGAATCGGATTTCACCAACCCATCCCAGAAAAGGTCTTCAATCTGGTGGCCCGGCAAAAGCGAGAGAATTCGTTCGGTACGTTCGAGTGCGCTCCCAGTTCCAAAAGCATAGAGCCCACGTTTCAGCGCCTCATTTCGGGGCAGCGCGGCAACTGCTCGCTCCAGTGGTGCGCGAGCCCACGGGGGTAAGGCTGCCCATGCTCCTCCGTAACGCGCGCCAAGATGCCGCGGATAGCCTCCGAACAATTCATCTGGTCCCTGGCCAACCAGTCCAACCTTCACGTCCTCTCGTGCCCGCTGACAAACGAAGTACATGGGAACAATTGAAGAGGTTGTAACCGGCTCCTCCAGGGAGCCGACGATCTTGCTTAATTCCCGCTCAAATTCCATGCGCGTTATTCTCACGCTCGTGTGGCGCGACTTTAGTATTCGTGCTGACTCTTCTGCATCGGCTAGCTCATCGAGAACATAGCCTTCACCATAACCAACTGAATAGGTAGGCCAGTCAGCCCCATTCTCGTTCATCAGAGCGAGTAATAGTGCGGAGTCAACACCACCACTTAGAAGCAGTCCCACCGGAACATCGCTGATTAGCTGCCGCCGGACTGCTTGACGATATAGGCTCAGCAGTTCCTCTCCCGCTTCCGCCACGCTCTTCGCAGGAGAAAAGGGCTTTGGGGAATAACGGTACCAGTGGCTCGTCTCACAAGTCCCGTTCTGCACCACCAGCTTCGTGCCGGGCGCAAGCTTGCGCACTCCTCGAATTGCCGTGTACGGCGAGGGCGTATAACGGTACCGCAAGAAGAGACTCAACGCCTCAGGATCTGGCTCGGGTGTCTCATTCATCGTCGCGCACACCGCGCGCATCTCCGATCCGAACCACAGCGAGCCTGCCTGTTCACGGTAATAGACAAGCTTGATGCCGAACGGATCGCGAGCAAGCAGGAGGCGGCGGCGGCGAACATCCCACACCGCCAGGCCAAACATCCCATTCAAGCGGTTCAGTACCTCGTCCCCCCATTGCTTATAGCCGTGGACGATCACTTCGGTGTCGCACCGCGTCCGGAAGACGTGACCAAAGCCTTCCAGTTCCTTGCGCAACTCCTGAAAGTTGTAGATCTCGCCATTGAAAACGACCCACGTCGTGTTTTCCTGATCGGACATGGGCTGGTGTCCACTCTTCAGATCAATAATGGACAAGCGCCTAAATCCAAAGCCTAAGGGACCGTCAAGAAAATAGCCCTCATCGTCGGGACCACGGTGTCGAATGGACCGAGCCATTTCCTCGAGTTCCCGCCGCTCGACAGGCGCTTCCTTATGAAGAAAGTTAAATTTTCCGCAAATTCCGCACATGTATCTGCCTACCTTCTTCAGGAGTGTGTGGTCTGCCCGTGACCGTTCTTGCGCAGGAGAAAACAGAGGCTGCGAAACAGCTGAGAAGATGCCCAGCGATGCATCGGTGTATTATCCCATCCAAAGTAGAGTTGCCGGCTTCGAAACGATCCCCCGGGGGTTTGCCAGAGATTAAGAATCTGGTCGAGCGTGACACGCAGGTACCTATCCAGCGTAGGAAAGCGGCCGCTTAGCAGCACGGCAAGATTGATGCATTCGGCGAAATCATAGAGTTCACGCCGGTACACAGTAAGGCGCGGTGCTCGAGAGAATGGTTTCGGCACACCCCCTTCATCAAAAAGGGAGCGCGTATAGTAGTCGATTCCCCGCTGAATGGCGGCCGTGCAATCGGCATTGCCCGTAAGCGCCTCGATCTTCGTCAGCGCTTTCAGCACAAAGCAAGTGTGAAAGTGATCGACGAACGCTCTTTTTCCATCGAGTGCATAAAACCAGGAACCATCGGGGTTTTGTGCCTCCAGAACAAAATTCAGATTTCTTTCGGCGGAACTCTCGTATCTTTTGTCAGAGAATTCGATAGCAGCATTTGTTAGAAGATATGCACGATATGCATTCGCATTGACCACCTTCAACGAATGGTTCGGGACCGGTGTATAGGGGCAGGTCGCGGCAGTCGCAGACGTCGCAACATCCTGGTAATCTCCAAATGCATGTCGGGCGATGGAGTGCATGATGTCACGCCACTTGGTATTTCCATCGATGCGATAGATCTGCTGGAACGCCTCATATGCGTACGGAATCGTAGTGATGAGCGACGTATCAGGGGGAATTGTGCCGAGCATTGTCTCCCAATAGAAAGGGTATCCCCAGCAATATTCGTCGTACCCGGGACAGCGGGTCTGCTCTAAAACGTCAAGGAAGTGGACTGCCCGCTTGTAATAGCGATCCTCCCCCGACATCTCCGCGAGAAACGCAAAACCCATTGCATAGTGCGCATCCGCAATTGGAATCCGCTGTGGCTTCCAGAAAAGGCGCCGGCCCGCTGGGACAAATGCTTCGGAAAGCACCATGGGCAAGACAGCAGCGGTCCCGAGCTTCGGATGACTGTAATACATCCGCTTCGCCTTTCTCCCGAATTTGCCCGAATAGTAGGTTTGGAAGTCATAAGACTCCTCGCCATATTTGTCGAGCCATTCAACGAATCGCGAGACAGCAGACCATGTCTGCGGCAGTGGCAATGCACTTCCTTCATGTCGTTGAACCGCAAGCTCCGTGTCCATTTCAGTATTCATCGATTTTCCCATCTCTGCGATTGCGGGTATGGTCGGCTTGAATAAGCAGCATGTCTTCGCTCAGCGTTGCAAGCAAGCGGCCTTGCTCTGCGAGTTCCTATATCCTTTTTTGTGGACGGGTCGCATGAGCAGGCGGCAACAGGCTAAAACTGTCGATCTTTTTGAACTTCACAATAGATAACAGGATTGCCTTCAGCTTCATCAACTGCTCGCGACGATGGAAGTGCATGAGATCGACCGATACAACGCGCTCTTCGCCCTTCAACAGCGATGCGAAGTAGCCGCCGAATAGCGCCAGGCCGCCTAGTACGTAAGGTTGCTTCGCCATCCGAAATGCACAGCGGAAAACTTCCCAAACGGGATGTCCGCCAAGCAGATAGTCCTTTCTTCCGTATGCATAATTCTTGCCAACAACCCCATGGTTGGCGGTTCCTAAAATCCGATGATGATAAAAAGATTTCTCTCGAAATGACTGCGTTCTCCAACCCATCATCCGCGCCGTGTTGACCGCCATCCAGTCAACTCCGCCTGCTTTGCTGGGAACGTACCCTCCAATCTCTTCGAAACACTCGCGGCGAAATATCTGGCATTGACCCGAGACATAATTCTGTCCTTCAAAACTGTCTGTAACTGAGTTGTAACCCGGCTCGCGAAAAACAGTACCCGCAACCCCCAGATTTGGATCTTCCTGGAATTTGCTCATAAGAAACTCAAAATGATCTGGATCGAGCGTCACGTCCGCATCAAGATTGCCAATGACCTCGTACGCTATGTCACCTAACTTCTCCTGGCCCGCCCTGAAGGCATAAACTTTCGCAGCGAAGTTACGTTCCGTTCGGACTGGGAGATCGATAACCTCGATCCATTCGTATTCCGCCGCACACCGAGCGGCGACAGCGCCGGTATCGTCCGTGGAGCCATCGTTGACGATCACCCACTTCAATGGAAGAACAGTTTGCCGCGCAACACATCGAATCGTATTCTCGATGAACTGAGCTTCATTGCGAGCGGGTGTAATTAGTACATACGGGAGATAGGAAGCCACTGCTTGCATTCATCACCTTTGACTGCGTTTAGTGATCAATCGATGAACAGTCGATGAGCTAATTCCAGCGTAAGTAGTCTGTTTAGCTCAATCGTGTAGTTCCGTGTGCCATTCAAGTGCCCGTTAACAATCTTGGTTACTGCGTCTCGGTTTATATACGGGCGCGCCAGCGAACGCGGGTCAAGCAGAATATCTCGAACATACTGAGCCAGTTGATCTCGATACCAGGGACGAAAGTGGAAAATTTTGTGGCGTCCTACCCACATGCGCTCGAAATGGACAAAGGAAAATGCATGATCCAGAGATGCCAGCCACTGTGGCATTCCGTAATCGTAGGCATACTCGGCCTTAAATGAAAACTGGAGAGCAGCCCGCGTGAGATAGCTATTCAGGCCCCGAGTTCCGCGATCTGTACGCAATGCGGCTAGTTCAGGGTTCCCGCATTGAACAGCCGCAGCCTGCATTCCTGGTTTAGGTTCTCCACCTTCGGAGCTCTGTATGCCGTTCTAACTAGATCATTGTCGAGAAATGGCGTGCGCACCGCCACTTGTGTTTGTTCGAACTCAAGTACGCCGAAGTGATGCCAGGGTGACTGCCGAAAGGCCACGAATGTCGACTGATTACCCTTGCAGACAGTGGTTATAGGTGGCTTTCTGCCTGCTGCAACCAAGGCAACATCTCCGTTTGGTAGAGGCCGCTCATGGGCTGAACCGCTTTGAACATCACATCCTGGAGCAGAATCTCGCTTCCGTAAGTTCCGACCATCCGTACCGGAGCGATTTGCCGGGCCTTTTCGTTCACATATAAGTCTGGTGACCGCCCAAGGTCAACACAGGCATCGGTAAGATAGACCGTACGCTCCGCATATCGATCGAATCGAGATAAAAACTCTTCGCCGGTTGTAATCACTTCATGAGGCTGATGGCAGATCGCCGCAACTTTGCGAGCGAGCTTCACATCCTCATTCTCGCGATACATGCTCCCAAATGTGTAGCACGGCATCGAGCCTGGCTCGGCCTTGTGCCACGCCATGATGATTCGAGTGTCCAAACCACCGGTCAGCGAAACGCCAATTTTTTCCGATCCCTTGAAATACCTCGGCAAATTCTGAGTGAACGCATCGCGTAAACTGCTGAAATATTCTTCAGCCGCAAGCGGCTCCTGTTCTTCCCACTCTGAAGGGTGGAAATACTGCCCCTTGTTTTCGAGAGCGCCATTTTTGAAGGTCCACGCGGAACCTGGCGGAAGAACACCAATCCCGGGAAATAATGTTCGATTCTCGAGAACACAGCCACATACAATGAACTCTCCGAGACCTTGCGGATCGGAGGCGCGCAAGTGAGGGCATACCTCAAGAATCGCCTTGGCCTCGGCAGCGAAATAGAAGGCATCGTCTTCCTGGTGATAGTAGACGCGGTGCAGCCCGTAGCGGTCATTGAAAAGTAGAGTGCTGCCGCTGGAACTGTTCGAAAGCAGACCGTGAAATCGCCCATTCAGCTGTTTCGGAAAGTCCGATTCCTCTTCGTAACGATGAACGAGATAAGCAGGCCCGTCTTGCTCAACCTCATGTCCCTTCCCCCGCAATGCTTCCACCGTGCCTTCTTCGGGAAATTCCTCTCCAGAGAAGAGGAGAGTCACATCTTTGCGTTCGTTCTGCACTGGCATCGCTGCGGCGAAGGCGCCACGTCGCGCGATCCAGCCTGCGTAGACTCCGAGAGAAGGTTCACTCCAGACGCCCGAAGTATAGAACGGTTCATGCAGCATGGTTTTCAGCATGACGGCAGAGCCTGTTCTTCCGCCCAAGCTTTGGGTCGCTTAGTGACAATTCCGACTAAACCAGGCAAATGCGAATCTCCTTAGACAATCATCGCCATGTTTTTAGGGGCAAACCATCGATGCCGATGGCACGGATTTATCGATGAGTATGAAAATCCTCTAGAGGCCTAAGTTTCCCCGGAAGTCGAACTCGTTAGGATTGCTCAGTCTCCGTTAGTGTGAGACAAGTCAATTGCGTATCGCGAATGCCTCTTGTTCTTTCGTCTGCGCGCGATGGATCTGCTCGAAGATCTTGTCCATTATGTTCGCTACCAGAATGATCTCGGGGTATGGAATCGGCACGGGACCGTCGTCCTGAATCGAACGATAAAACGATTCGATCAAATACCTCATTCCAGAGTCCATGTGGAAGTCTCGCTTCAAAAACAGCGACAGATTTCCGCGCCAGTTACTCAGTTGCTCGATCGCCGCCTGTACCGGCGGAATAAAGAAATTGGCGTAGCTTTTGAACTTCGCACCACGAACCTTAAGCAAGACCTCGTGATTCTGATCCAAAATAAGACCGTTCTTATGTCCGTAGATTCGGAACTCCTGCAGCACAGGCTTGATTTGCGAAGAAAAGGTGAAATAGGCTGTTGTGCCGTTACCGTCGAACATCATCACTCGGAGTTCATCAATGATTTCCTCTTCGCCGATTCCCTTAAGCACTGGGCTTGAAAAGCCGCTCGCAATCACCAGGGGCTCTTCCTCGGTCAAGAATTCCGCGATTCTCGCCACCCCATGACTGATAATGTTCTGCAGCAGCCTTCCTGGCAACTTCCGGACCCAGTGGTGTTTGTCACCCAACAGCGCACGCGCGTAGCTCGGATCACCAAGATCATAACCATAGTAGCTTTCCATGTGCACTGGGATCCCGCCAAGATAACCATCGTTTATCAGGGCCCTCATTCGTCGGGCAGCAGGATTGAACTGATAGTTATGCCCCACGGTCAACTTCCGGCCTTGCTTCATTGCGACATGAATCAGGTTGCGAGCTTCGTTTGCATCTAACGTGAACGGCTTCTCAACGTATACGTGACAACCGTTCTCCAGACAATACTTCGCTACAGGGAAATGGCTCGCAGGCGGTGTTGTAATGTGCACAACGTCCGGCCGCGCTTCGATCACGAGTTCTTCAACGCTGGTAACGTAACACCCGACCGGAAATCTCTCATAAAACTGCTTGGCCATCAACGGTTCACGGTCGCACGCACCGACAATCTTGCACCCTTCAATCCCCAGGATCTGCAATGCATGGCTATCCGCTATTTTTCCGCAGCCCACGATCCCAATCTTAAGCATCTTTGTTTCCCTGCAAGGCCGGCTTCAGATAGTTGTCCATCGCCTCAGCTGTCGAAAACTTGGGGATCCAGCCAAGCCTGGCTTTCAACTTCGCATTGGAGTATCGCGTCCTCTTCCACTCGGCGCTCCAACGTCGGCGATTAAACACCGGAGCCAGTTGCCCGCGTGACCAAATCGAATACTTTTCCCACAAATAACACAGAGCAAAACTCAATACATGCGGCACATAGACCGACTTGAAGCTTCGCACCCTCTTCTTGTAAAGGCGGAGGAACTTCCGACTGGAAGGGAGATCATCATCCACCACGTTAAATGCCTCCCCATCCACTCCCTTCACAACTCCCGCAAGCATGACGGCTTCTGCACAGTTATCGACATAGGTAAATGGAATAGGATTCGAACCTCCAAGATGAAGAAAAAGGCCAAATGTACCAAGTCCAACTCGACCGGTTATCTCCAAATTGCCTGGGCCATACACGCTACCTGGCCGGACGAACACAAATGGAATTCCGTATCTTTCACTGTACTCCCGAACGATTTCTTCTTGTTTTACCTTGGCAAAGCAATAAGCGCTGCCGCGCAGCTTCGGGTCGTCCTCGATCGGACACGATTCGTCCAGGCATCGCGAGCGCTGTCGATTCGTGTAAACCGTAAAAGAACTAACCAGAACAAACCGACGCAAATTCGCAACCTTGATGCTTGCTTCCAATAGATTACGCGTTCCGACAACTGAATTCATGAATACGTCTGGATACGACTTACCGCCTGTACCCGCGGCCAGATGAAAGATAACTGAGATGTCTTTGCATACTGCTTCACAGTCTGTCTGCGATAGAAGATTGCCTTTGAATACGTCGATCCTGGTTCCGGCATCGTGTCGTTTGAGCAGATCATCGATCCGCGCCCCGTTTGTTGACGGTTTGGTGAAGCAAACCAGGTTACGAAAGCCGCGATTTAACAGAACCTCAACAACACGGGAGCCAATAAACCCCCCGCCCCCGTTACGAGAATTCGATCAGTAGGCGAGACGATCAAATCAGCCGATTGCCCCTCGGGGCCGGACTCCCGGTTGAAACTGTAGCCAACCATTTGATCACTCACCTTTTTAGCTCCCATCAGATTGACGCTTAAATATGCTGACCGATGGTCAAGGCAGGCATGATTATCGCTGTTAGACGACTTCGCTCTAGACCCTTCGAAACCGAGAGCTGGCGGTATACCTCTCCAGTTTTAGCTGCCGCAATATCCACGAATTACTCGCATGCACAAATTCCCTAATCCTACACGCGCCGCGTCGCTTTCCCCAAAAAGCTTACTAGAGAAGTACTTTTCAATTACCTTTGCGAGATCCTCAGAATCATCGGGACGACATAGATATCCAGTCATTCCTTCGATTATGTCGCGGCTAAAAGATCCAATGTCCGTAGCTATGACTGGTAAGCCAAAGGTATAGGACATGAATACATCCCACTCTGATAAATCTGCGTATAAGGTAGTACCAAAACGTCGGCGCTCTTGAAGTACAGTTCGATCTCGTTATCACCGATGAAGCGGGCGTGCTGAATGATCTGTTCGCGCATCGGGCTCTCATCAATCACTCGCTTGACCCGCAGCCATTGCTGTTCCGCCTCTTTCATTGGACCGCCCGCGATTATCAGGCGGTAGCTTTGGTCTTGAGGTGCAATCCGCGCGAACGCATCCACCAGCAGATCAATACCTTTATACGGAGCGATATGCCCGAAGAAGAGAATCGTTCGGTCGGAACCGCGCAATCCCAGGCGCTGTCTTGCTTCCGCTGAAGTCACCCCGGACTGAGGGACCATATTCGTACGTCCCGAACGGTATTATGCTGACCTTTTCCTCTTGTACGTGAAATTCTTCTACCAGTTGGTCCTTCATTTTTTGAGTGTGCACAAAGATGTGATCGACGAGTTGATATTGAATACGCAGCGACAATCGATTGAAGAGCGAGTCGGTTCCATCTCGTTCGCCTTTGTTTACGTTGTGTGCGGTGAACACCAACTCCTTGCCCAACAGTTTGCAATAGAGAAGAAGCAAGGTCCTGTCAAAGAACCTGAACTTATAGTTCCAGAGAATATGGAAGATCGATGCAGAGGAGGCGGCTGAATAATGGAGAAGCCTGGCATAAAAGCCGATAATGGCGAGGAGTTTTCGCAATCTGCTCTGCTGCAGCAACATCGGATAGATCGTAAAGAGATTCAGGTTGGCAGATGCCTTTATTTCTCTGCTCATTTCGGCATTGCAGATCACGTCTACCACCATTCCCGAGGATGCCAAAGATTGGCTGAGTCCGCAGGCGTAGTGCTTGTCAATTCCTCCCGTAAGCAGAGCTATTTTCAGCGGGGAAATCCGATTGTTCATGCTTCGAGATTCCTTTGAATGTTTCGTCGAAATTCGGCAGACACGACGACCGTTAAAATTCACCGAATTCGAGGTCGCACATCGTTGTTGAAGTCACCGATGCTGTGCTAATCTCGATTCAATTAATTCCCTGGGACAACGTAACGCTTGACGCAAGGGAAATTGCCGTGCTCCTGAAATCAGGCTTGGCATTGCATTGCATAAAGTTCTCAATTTGAAACTATCTTAAATTAGTGCCTTGGCGAAGTGCTGGAGTAAATCGTTGATCCTATTCAATTTGCATCGACGCTTACCCATCGTGGGAGTCGGCCCATGCTTTTTACTCCCATAACCGTAGTAACCTCCCAAAAAACCCGATGTGCGCCGTTCGTGTTCCTTGGGTACTATCCTCAGAACAAACATGCCAGCCATTTTTAATCGCACTACCGGTGGATTTGCAATCCCCCGAATGGGGGAATACAGAGCACTCTTGGTGCAAAATAAAGGAGTCGTACCGCATTATGAAAACCCCCTTCCTATTCTCGCTCTTGTTTTCGCCGCTCTTCTCATTTACTCTCGCAGTTCACGCGCAAACTAGTAGCGCGTCGTACACCGCGGCATCTGCGAATGAGTCTGACGTGAATGCCGTCATCAACGGACCAATCCACACCGCCGTCAATGGTGACGTGATCCAGATTCCCTGTTCGGGGACAACGTCGGTGACGTGGTCGAGCACTTTGAAAGTGACGGCAAACATTACCCTCACGGCCTTGGGTGCGACACCGAACACAAGCCCTTCTACTTTTGGGGCAGGGACCAATTGCCTGACAATTACCGCGGCCACCAACAACCTAATTGAATTTGATCCGACCTATTCAAGCACCAACAACGTGAGCACGCTTCAGAACATCACAATCGTTCCGGGCGCAGGAGCCTATTCACCGATCCATGTTTATGGAACCGGCACATCGAGTGGCATGCCCCAGTTTCGGATCGACAATATTATCTTCTGGCACGACGGGGAGTCCGTGGTCTATTTCGAACGGAAATGGGGAGTTTCTTATCCTCGCAAATAACGCATTCGGCGTAATCGACCACAACACCGTCCCTAATAAACAGCCAGGTACCTCATGGTCTCTGTGAATCTCACTGCCTACTTGGGCGTGGGCCAGTATGGAGACAACTCGTGGGCGCAGCCAGATTCAATGGGTGGAGCAAACAACATATTTGTTGAAAACAACCTGCTGAATCAAGGTGGATGGCCGGTAGTTGAGAACGAATACCCATTTCCCAATATCGGAGGAGGTCGTGCAGTAACCCGGTTCAACCAGATCATCGCCTCCAATGGTGCCACGGGTGGTTTCTTCTTCGTCACTGGAGGGCATGGACTCGATACGGACGGCAGAGATCGAGCCATGCGCCATCAACGGAGACTTCTACGGGGAACTCGATTACATGCTCTGCGGGGTCGACCTGCTATGACATCTGCTCCTACCGCGGTGGCACGGGACTCTGTTGGGGAAACACTGTCTCACTGGGCTCCGGTGCGGTTTGGAAGGAAATAGCCGGACTGTCCACTTATCGAGCTATCGGAGATTTGGACATAAACACGAACTTCGGAAGCTGCGGAGATGCGGCAAGTGGGCAAGCGGAAGGCTATTTTGACCTCAATGATGGCACAACTTATGCATCAGGAACTATAACGAGTGGGTCGGGTCTAACCATGACCGACGCCTCCCAAAACTGGACGGCAAATCAGTGGTCGAATCCAAGCGATCATTATCCTTATTCGGTATGGGACATCACCAAAGGCTGGACAGGATCGATCGTCTCGAATACATCTAACTCGCTCACGATCTTCTCTTGCGATCATGGGATCATTGGCGGAACCGGGTGCTCCACTGATAGCTTTTCAAGCGGTGATAATTACCAAATCCGCAGGTTGAAGGCTTGCCTGGATGGTGCTGGCAGGGGGACGGGGATTGCTGATCCAAGGCTACCCTGGAGTGCTGGCCTCAACCGGAACCCCAGGACCGGACAATCAGGTTCTAGATCCGATCTATGAGTGGGACAACACCGTCCCTGCGCTGAACTCGGGCCAGATCGGGGGAACGAGTACAAACAGCGTCTCTCCCTTTGCGGCGTCTAACCGCGAATTCTATACCGACAACTCGCTCGGTTCTCCTCAGGCTCAAACCTCGCCCTCATCTCCGTTCAACGGTTCAAGTGGTGTAGGCTTTGGAACCCTTGCTAATCGGCCCTCAACTTGCGTCACTGGCGTCGGTTATTTTGCCACCGATCAGGGACCGTGGAATACCAGCGGCAACGGCTTCGGACAGGGTGAACTGTTCAAGTGTGCGTCCACGAACACATGGGCTCTTGGTTATACGCCGTTCACGTATCCGCATCCGTTGGTGACCGGCAATTCGACAACAGCTTCGACTCCTGAAGCCCCGACGAATCTCGTTTCCTCCGTCGAGTAGGTCCGCGGAACTGTCAACATACCAATTATCGGCAACCACCCTCTCCTGCCCGGCTGCTGTCCGGGCAGAAGAAACCCTTTTTCACGTCGGCTCGAAAGCGGTTACATCAACCTGCTCAATCTCCTCGCAAGTGGGCCTGGGCAGCAGTTTGAAATTCATAGGCTCTCTCTCATCTTCCGTCGTTCAGCTTGAAAAAGCATCTTGTCCCAGCTTTGGATTAGAGACCACCGAATGCGTACAATCAGAGGCTCGGGCCCGCTTCACCCGCTGTCTGCCAACAAGCATCGAGACCAATCGGGCCTTCCAGGAAAGCTTCGGCATTTGCAGTTTTCCACCCAGGCTCTCAGCCATTTCTTGAGCTTCATTCAAGAGATCTGGTCTATTGGGATAGAAGAACGGGCAGCCAGTTTTGAAGATAAGTGACGCACGCTTCGCGTACTCTTTGGCTGTCTTCGAGCGAACGGAGATAGCGAATGTGCAATTGCATTGAGCACATTTGGGCCTCCATCTTGCTGCTGGAGAGGCCTATATAACTCAGACTGTTCACTCCCGACCTTCTATAATAAACCTTTGACTCCGGCACAAATCGGACCCCGTCACTGGCGAGCAAAACACGGCAGAAGTACTCGCCATCATCATCTCCCAGCAGCCTTGTGTCCCACGGGCCTGCCGCCTCTGCTAACTCTCGGCTGACAAGCCAAACAGCCGTCTGCATAAACACGCCGAGCGTCATTTTGCGCATCAACCAATCGACTGGGCGCAGATCGCACCATAGCGCTGTGGGTACAAAATAGGACCGATAATATCGGTAGACGAATTGTCCCCAACTAAAAGACAAGAGTGTTCGCTTGCTCGCAGATTGCCCCAGCGCTTCCAATTGTTTGGCAATTTTGTCCGTCGCCAAGAGATCATCCGCGTCAAGGTACTGGATATATTCTCCTCTGCTCAACGAAAGGGCCTTGTTCCTTGTCGCTGCAGCGCCCTGATGTTCGTTTGCTATCACCCTGAGTTGGTCCGATTCAAATTGTCGGGCGATTGCCAGTGTCCGATCGGTCGATCCGTCGTCCACAACGATAATTTCTTTGTGCTCCCACGTCTGCGCGATTGCCGAACGAAGAGTGTCGGCAATCCATTCCTCTGCATTGTATGCAGGAATGAGGATTGATACCAGCGGTCTCACCATAGGCTCCTCCTCGTCATTGGAGCAACGAAATTACGAGCAGCAACACGGTACATCTGAGAGTGGTTTGCGCAGTCGAAATGCATAAGGTGACGACAAAAGAAGATTTTTCCGTCGATGTGATTTCCTACGAGGAGCGGACCAGACTTATTCCGCGGCATGACGAATGACGACCAGATTGCTGGAACTCTCATACTTTCCAGGTAACGTTAGAAAGGCGAACTCATGACTGGGATATTGCTTTGACCAATTGCCTCCGAGGAATTCGTACCACTTGTCAGCGTCGTCCGACATAATATCTTCGGTGATGTAGATACCGCCTGGACGAAGGTGACGCAGCGACTCTTGCAGGAAGACCACGTTTGCCTCAAACGTGTGCAAACCATCCTCGATGATGATATCGGCGCCCTCTTTCAAACCCGGGTTGGACCAGAGTTCACTTATAGATGACCTGTCAAGTTGATTGCAATGAAACGTTTTGATCCGATCTTCCTGAAAGAGAATCCTGCGATCGATGTCGGCACCATAAACCTGAGCGTGAGGGAGAAGTTCCCGCCATCCACGAAGAGAAGCGCCTGGGGCTCCAAAGACTCCCATGTTTGACGGTACATCCAGATTATTGCTGCCCAACCCTAGCTCAAGGATTCGCAATGGCTTGCCGTAGCTTTTTTTGAAAAGAGCCGAATAAACAGTCGTGTACCTGTGCGATCGGCCTTTGTCACTCCCATATTTAGTCATTACGCGGCACATCTTTGTCGGGGCCAACACATTAACACTCTTCAGTTCCTTCTCAAGATCTGAACCGGCGGACAATGCACCGAAGCAACGGACTTCCGGATTACGATTGACGATCTTGCTGGTGAATAGGCGAGGGATGTAGGACTTAAGACACCACGACCGATATCGAAGAACCTGAAATGTCGTCGGGGAAAGAGTCCGGCGAAGCAATGTCCGAACCATGCGTTTGATCGGACGTACGATCATTGATTTCACGAGCATTCTTGTTCTCTTCAGGCGACTCGATAGAAGTCGAGCCAACTGGCTCTGTAATGCAATTGGCCGAATCGCTTGAGAATTTGTCTTTTGTTGAAATTTGCATGCGTCCTCATTCGCCAAAATTTCGCGACAACAGCACGGCATGTGCGCCCGGCCAGATCAGCTTAGGTATTCCAGATGCAAAAGCTTTGGCGGCACAAAATCAGGCTTCGGCGCTTTTCGCAATACCCAAGAGAGAACTTCGGTCGTGGCTCGCGCCTTTGCTTCCCAAGTCAGGCACTCTCGTGCATAGATCATGCCTTGCTGTCGCAACTGCTGAAGGAGCTTTTGATCGGCCGCAAGTTCACCCAGTATCTTTTCCATCTGGGCGACAATGTCACTCTCACTTGTAAGAGCTACCTTGTAACCAACATCCTGGTTAACAATGTCTCCCGGACCGCCGAAGTCAGCCACCACGGGTACGGCACCAGATGCAAGAGCCTCAAATACCACACCTGCACCATTATCACGAAGAGTTGGAAAGACAAACACATCTGCGGCGCGCATCCGCTCCAGCACGTTCGCGTGGTCAAGCCAGCCACAGAAGGAAACAGCCTTCTCGATTCCCAGGGAGATCGTCAATTGTTCCAGGCGGGATCGCTCAGGACCGTCGCCTACTACCGTAAATCGTGCCGAGTTGCTTCTCAATATTGGCGCCGCAGCACGCAGTGCCAGATCACAAGCCTTTCGGGGGACCAATCCGCCGACAAAGAGCAGTTCAAGCTTGGTCGCACTTTCACTCGTCCGTGAATCAGCTGAACATAAGGAGCGGGCAATTCCGGGTTCCGGGACAAAAAATAGCTTGTCGGAATATTCGGCAAATTCTGAATAAGTCTGGGACGAAGCGGCAATGATCGCAGCCGCGTGACGATAGGTCGAACGAGCAAATGGAAGATACTTATATAAATTCCTCAGGTTAGAAATCCACTCCTTTTGATTCTCGAGTTGGCTGAATCCTGGAGGCCAAGGCAAGCCACCATTCAGCGGACCGATCACGAAAGGTATCGGGCCTTTGCGCAGGAAGGAGGCGAAAGGACTCGGAATGACCGGCGACATCGGAAGAAGCCGTAACACGATGTCGAATTGACCACCCAAAATCCGTCTTCTTAGCTGCCTCCACGCACACAACTCAAGCGCCAGAATAAAACGGAAAACGAAACACCGTTAGCATCTGAGTGTCAAAGTTGTATTTGAAAATCTTGCGCAGAAACCACTCATAGATGCGCTCCAGACGTGGCATTCGAATAACTTCGATCGTCCGAAACGGTCCATTCGCCTGTCGAACATTGCGCTCACTTGGTGACCCGATAACCAACGAAACATCGTGCAATTCAGCCAACGCGGCTGCATGCGAATATGTGACATATGGCATGCTGACTGCGAATGGATCACAGAATGGAGCTAGAAGTAAAATGCGGATCCGACTCACGAGATTCTTCCTCCGGAGAGCTCTCTTTCAGGCCAAAAACCTCAAAGCAAGTAAAGTTGCAGATGGTCGAAATCGAAGTAAATCCAAACAACCCTCAATTCACGACGCGCGGACATCTCTCTCGAGCGCGACTCGCTTTGCTTCCCTTTCCTTCTTGAAGCGATCTATGCGGTCTATTACTTTGATCCGGAATTCCATCCAGCAGTCGGTTGCACGACGTCCATATCGATCCCTGCGGGGATCGCGCTTTTTGACTTGCGATCCGGCAGCAGTTCGCGAAGCAGGTCGACGGTCTCATGGAGAGGCTTCAGTCCTCGGTGAAGCACAATTACACTCCCGACATACAAACTAAAATACACCGACGAAATGGACACTATCCGTACTAGCGCGATCGGGGCACCGAGTGACATACCAAGATGCGGCATGGATCGAACGACCAGAGCCGTCGCACAACCGGCAACGGCTGATGCAAGAAACGATTTCCAGATAACGGCGATGATCGACCCGAGCCCAAGTCCAAATCCCGGCTTCCCGGCATACCAGAAGCCGGGAAACATCAAATAGGAAAAAGGAGGCTGTCCAAGCAAATGCAATTCCGGATGGCCCCCTATGTAATGCCAGCAGGAACAAACTCGCGGTGCAGAAAAACTCATTATTCGACTAAAGTAAAAGCCACCTCGGCAACGTCCCGATGGAAAACTAAATCCACCCGTGCGTCTCATAGAGCAACATGGCCCCAATCCCCGGACCGAAAAGGGCAAAGATTCGACCTGCCTCATCCCACCCGGGTCCTAGAAGAAGACGAATAATGTCCTTCCCAACGAGCGCAAAATCCGCTCCGATTCCCATACCGATGAGAGCCAAAACCGAAATTGTCCCAAGAAAAAAGCGCTGGAATTGCTCGCGATCGTCGCGGATACGGCTTAGCGTGCTGACAACTACGTTAGTCAACGGCGCAAGCAATTGCGATCGGGCAGAACGAATAGGTCGAACGCCTTGTTGTAGATAAATCCCAGCATGCTTGCGCCAAAACGCCATCCGACGAGAAGGTTGTCTGTATTTCGCGTCAGATAATTGAATGCGTAATGCGAATAGACGCTCACTGCAAATTTCAAGCCGGAACGGGTCCCCGAAACGCGAGAGGGCCAGCTCGGTACCCATCGGCATATCAGCCAGGCCCCCAACGCCGTTGTCGCCGAATGCGCGACGATACCCCAAACAAGCGCCGAGGAATGCCACCCCGCCAACGCTACGGTGAAGCCAGACGATGACGTACACTATCTGCGCAGCGAAATTGATCAGGGCAGTGGCCTTGAAATGCATTGCGCGCTGCAGCAGGCCAAAACTAAATCCACCCCAGGCAACCAAGGAAAATCATCGGCGACATGCATACTGCAACGTGCCCAACGCTCTCGTTATGGTAAAAAAGCGCCATCAGCGAACCAGAGGCCGCAAATATCAGCGTAAGGATGGCTCCAACAATTAACTCGATCGAAAAGAGATTGCTCGCCAATGAAGCAGTAAGACCGTTCCGTTGAACAATCAATCCCGTAAAACCAATGAAGCCAAAGCTGCGAAAAAGAAGCCCGAAGGTCGTCACCATGGTCACTACCCCAAAGTCCGCAGGAGATAGCAACCGCGCAAGGATAACCACTGACCCGATTGACAGAATGAAGTTTGCTGTTTGACCAGCGATCGCGGCCCCAGCGCCCCGCACGGCGGTCCGACGAAGCTTCCCTGTGACCACCAAATCGAAATTGCCATCGCTGTTGAACAGTTTCAAGAATTCTCCATTCTTGACGTAAACCACCCAGAGGCAGTAACGCCGGTGTGAAGCGAGAGCCCCAACACTGAAGCATATCTCTTCCGGGTGAATATTGCCTTCGACACGCCCGAAGTCATTCTATTCTGCTTCGGCATCCGATGATCGCTCTTCTCAACCGCAAGAAAATTACTCTGGCAGTTTCCTGTTTAGAGATTCCGCAAGTCGGAGTGTGAAGATCTCCGCTCCTTTTTCATTCATATGGAACCCATCTTCCTGATACTCGCTGGCATCGAACTGATCGTATTCCACCGGCACTAGCACGACAACCCCCCGCCCCTGGCCGGCAACTGCGATTGTCCCCGCCCCTTCCTGATAGGTAGGTGGCACGACGAACAGAAGATGTGCACCATTCGATCGGCATAACTCATCGAGGGCGGCCAGCCGGCTTGCCGCCAATGGTTCAAGCGCCGATTTCCGGAGTTCCCGGAGCCCGAGCACTCGCATATTGGCTATGAAGCAATCCTCCAACTCTCGGAAGCACACGAGCCATCACATAGCCCCGAGTAATTTGGCAAAATTGTAGTACTCACTGTAATGCGCCAATATAAATTCACTCGCCCTCGTCGCATCCATGTGCGTTTGCCTGACAACGTTGATGAGATCTGACTGTTCGACCCCATGTTTGCCGAGCAAGGAAATTCTTCGCGGAGGTCCGAAGTGGCCAGTTGGTCAGGACTCAAACCCAGCAAGATATACTCCGGACGCATTCCTTCTGCGAATAACCGTTTCAAGCCAAAGAACCAGTCGTAGTAATTGCTGCCAAGAACAAAATACGGAACAGGAACATAATGCGCCTTTAGATGTGCCTTTAAAACAGGAAGGGCAACTCCATCTAACATCAGCGAGTTCCCAATCAGCACGATATGCCGGTCGCTATCCACTCCTGTATCTCGAAGGCTCAAGAGTGCCTTGCGTTCCGATACCTCGCGGCGTTGCACTTTGCTCGTGGAATCGAATCCCTCCCGGCTAACAAGCTCCAGTAATGCAAGGATCATCAGGAACATCCAGCAGAATAATCGTGAAACGATCGGGTCGGAGACGGCTTTCGGAGTGATTATCAGAATCGGAAATATATGAAGGCATGATTGCCGCTCGCTGAAAAGAGAATCAGGATTACCATCGCTGTGACTGCTGCGCCAAATGCAAGTATTGGTGACTGCTTCTGAAACACATATTCGCCGCCGCTGATTTCCATCTGCATATCCATGGCCAGCCCAAGCCCCACGAGAATTGCCAGGAATAACCAAGCCGCTGAATATTCAGGAGACCATCGAAAATCTCCCAGAGCGCGAATCATCTTAAAGGCGCCGGAAACGCTTTCGGCCCGAAAGAAGATCCATGACAAGCAGACAATATGAAAGGTAAGCAACTGTTTCCCCGAGCTTTGTTAAACCATGCAACTCGGGGGCCTTTTTGTGTTGTCCCGAGATCCATCGCTCAATCGAAAGGACCATCCCGTGGAGTGCTCCCCATACGACAAATGTCCAGTTCGCTCCATGCCAAAATCCGCCAAGCCCCATCGTTATCAGAAGATTTCTATAGGTCTTCCACGCATTCCCGCATTACCGCCAAGTGGGATATATAGATAGTCGCGCAACCAGGTGCTTAGGCTTATGTGCCAGCGGTGCCAAAAATCCTGTAAATTCGTTGCAAGGTATGGTTGGCGAAAGTTCACCATGAAATGAAACCCAGAAGCTGAGCGCTACCGCGCGCGATGTCACTATATCCACTAAAATCGCCGTAGATTTGCCAGGCAAAAGCGTAGCATCCAATCAATGTTGCCCAGCCTCATTGTTCCCAAGCGCTCCACCGAACGCCGCGTTTGCTACATGGGCACAGTTGTCTGCGATCACCGCCTTGCGAACGAAACCCATCAAAATCAACATGCACCCATCTCGAAACGCACTTGGCTTGAATGCACGAGGGTTCTGGACTTGCGGCAATAAGTGGGATGGTCGCTGAATAGGTCCGGCGATCAGATGTGGAAACAGACTAATAAAAAGCCCGTAGTCTACGAAGTTCCGCGACGCCTTAATCTTTCCTCCGTAGACGTCGACGATATAAGCCACCTCCTGAAATGTATAAAATGAGATGCCTGGCGGCAGTATTATGGCGAGAAAGCTTCGCGGAACATGGTGAAATCCGAATGTGGTGAAAACTTGGACAGTGGAGTCGAGAAAGAAATTGAAGTACTTGAAGACCCCAGAAATCGTAAAATTGAGCACCAGAGAACAATCAGCAAGGGCCCGCCGATCGGCTGGCTTTGAAGGTCTCGATTTAGCGAGCGATCACAAAGTCCACGGCAGTGCTGCCACCATGAACAATAAGAATCGCCAGTCCCACCATCCGTAAAAGAAATAGCTTGCCAGTAAGAGCAGTGTATTCTGGCTTTCGCAGAGTCAACCGCCAATACACTACTACTACCACAGCTAAAAAGAGAAGATAGACTGGAGTGTCGAAAAGCATCTGTGGCTATTTTCCAGAAACCCTGCATTTGGATAGAGTAAAAGGGTCGATTCGCGTCGTGGGTTTATGACTCGTTGCAACGCAATTTTTGATAAGACGCGCGCCGCAAGCCCATTGCGTTGTTTTAGTGCGAATTGCTGCTGGCGCTCCCGATACTTTGAACCTCATGATCTGTCGACTTGCAGCGAGACCTATCCCACCGCCTCATTACGGTAAACATATTCTGTTTCTGCGGTCTTTAATGAAGAAGTCGTATCGGGTCCGTTTCGCACGCGTCTTGAAGACTCACCAACCAGACCCGCACTAACAGCAGTAGAGGAGAAGATGGCAAAAAGCAGAAAGATCCACATGGGATCCGGCGATCTAAACCCGGCTTCCGTGATGCTGTAGACAGCGGATACGATGACGTAAGCCAGCATCAGGCAACCCACCGACGGCTCCTTCCTGAATGCTGCGACGGCTCGTCGATAACCAGTAATCAGAACCACTGAACTAAGACCGACACCAATCCAGCCGAGATTCAGATAAACCTCGATGTAGCCGTCATGTGCTTCCGTGACGAGAATTTCGGGATGCCACCATCCGGCCCGCGAAGCGTCCGCCACAGTGTTTCCGCACCAGGTCCGATCCAATAGCTTTCGAACCCAGCTCCAACGATCGGGTTGGGTACGGTAGGCAGCAGAGCAGCCCAAATATCCGTTCGACCCGAGAGGGTTGAACTCCTGCCCAAGGCGCTGGCTACACCCGTTGGCCGGAGAAGAAGAACGTCAGCCCCCCCGCAAGCACGAGCACCAGGCATAGCCATTGCACTCTCGACGGGCGGCGCCTGATCGCACTTGTGATTCGTCGTCAGAATCAGCCCCCCTCCAAGGCAAAAGCACAGCCGTCGAGGTAGCTGAATGGGCCGTTTGCAGAAGCCAGATCCCAAATCCGAGCAATACACACTGAGCTAACAAATGGCGACGCCGGTTCGTTCGCGTCTTATCGCGTACCAATGTGATTACGTGCCACAGCGTGGCCAGCGAGATCACGAGCAGACTACCCCGAGGATGTTCTTGTTCGTTGTTACGCCGGTATTTTCCGTCTCCCCGATGGGTGAATAGCCTCTTCCGAGATCTTCGAAATATTTGATAAGGAGCAATGACGTGGGCAACAGCACGAAGCCGACCCGAGAAATCAGCCGCTTAAAGGCAGCGAACGGCCGAGGATCTGTGATAACGATAAGCACCATGGTTATATCACTCAGGGATTTGAACCAGCGCTTGAAGGACACTCCCGGGTGAGACGACCAAGTGATGCTAATGAGGCAATAGAAAAATACAGCAAGATCGGCCAATTGGCTGCAAGTAGTCTAAGCACCTTGTTTGCGCCGAATCAGTTCGCCAATTGATGCGCACAGCAGAATTCCGAAAATTGCCGCATCAAGCGGACTGCCTTCAAGTTGAACATTCGCGCCAGTGGGTGACAAACCTAGCCAGGATGATACCGGGCGAGACCCAACTATCCAGAAATATAAACCGGCAACCAGAGCGCCTTTGAAGTTCGCGACTGTTCTATCCCGGTCCAGATAAAATAGACCAGCGATTCCGCAGTGTATAAATCAACGCGGCAAGGTGAGGATTCATAGGGCGTCTTTTAGGCAGATTTCGGTGATGCGCACTGTTGCAAGGAGCTCGTGAGTACATTGCCATTGAACGCTGGAGCCGGCGGGAGGACTTCAACACTCCATCTGCCGATTACAATTCGGCCGCTCTGGCATTGAGCTACACCGGCTTATGAGACCTTTTATACCACATCGTCCTTGCCCGAAGTCCCACCGAGATTACAGATGGAGGGAGAATCCCAATCAGCCCGCGATGAAGATTTCCTTTCATGCAGAGCTTTCCCCACAACGTTAGCGGGACAAAGTATCTTGGGACCAGGATCTCTTCGAATCCGTTTCTGATCTTGAATTCTCGCAATGAGCTGTCGCGTTTATTTCCGTAGTTATAGAGCCCATAAGTAATGTGCGAAATGCTCCGCTCTTCGCAGAGTTCTACCGCCTTCGCCACCAGTGCATTTGCAGGTCGTTTATCGAGTTGACTTGGCTTGACGGTGAGATTCAGGATCGCCGCGATCCCATCGCGATAAACGAGGTGAAGAAAACCAATCATTTCCTCGCCGGAGTATGCACAGATAAAATCGCAGCGGCCGTTGAAATCGCCATAGCGCTTCCACGTGTCTTCCGAAGAAAGGCCATAGTAAGCATTTTGTACTCCCTGGCGCATGGGAGAATCGTCGTTCACCGATCGGATACCCTCGACCAGATCCGAATCCAGTTCCCTTACTTTGATTACCACCCCTCTCTTCTGGGATCTCCTGACATTCTTTCGAGTCTCTTGCGGCAATGCCTCCCACCATACCTTGAAGCTCACAATTGAAATGGCCGCGACGCTTTCCAGTTCCGATGGATAAGAGTATTTGAGCTGTGCATCCGGAAGTTTCTGACCGAAAGTAAAGATATCAGCCTTCAATATCCTGCCTTTCTCACTTCTCAGTGCGGAGAGATAGATCTCCGGATCTTCGATTTCTTTCTCTCTCATCTCTTCGCCACGAATTTTCGCTATCTTCAGGCGCTTGCCGGTGGTGATAAGTACGTCTCCACTCACCTCTATTCCAGGAGTTGTGACCCATCGCCCTTTGGTTCTGACTTGGACGGAATGAATTGCCTGTACCATACCCTCTGAACCCATTGCGTCTAATTCCTTCGCGGAAACCATGCGTGCTTTTTGCAGTTTTGAAAGGATTGTAACCGCTATCCGATTCGTTCGGCCGTTACCAGTTTCTCGAGTTCACCCTTTGCAGGTCCCTGCTGCAGTTTCGACGTGAATGACTTCACTTCAGCACACACTTTCTCCAGCTGCTCTAAAGTCAACTGCGGAAACATTGGCAGAGAAACAATCTCGGAAGCTGCGCTCTCAGTAACTGGAAAATCTCCGGCGCTATAATTATGCGATCGATAAGCTTTTTGCAGGTGAAGTGGCACTGGATAGTGAATGGCAGATCCAATTCCAGCCTCTTTCAGGTGCTTCATCATACCGTCTCGATCGTCTGTACGAATAACATACAAGTGAAAGACTCCCCGCGACCACGATGGCTCATACGGGACGAGGACAGTGTTGCAATCCGCAAGCTGCCGATTGTACTCGGCGGCTTTCGCTCTGCGCTGCTCATTCCACGACTTCAAATGTCCCAGTTTTACATGCAGAATTCCTGCCTGAAGAGCATCGAGACGGCCGTTATAGCCCTCAATATCGTGGAAGTACTTGCGGCTCTGCCCGTGATCCCGCAGCATCTTCATCTTTATGCCATTTCGGAGTCATTTGTCGTAACTGCTCCGGCTTCGCCACAGGCTCCCAGATTCTTTCCTGGATAGAAGCTGAAAGCCGCTGCACGTCCCATTGAGCCTGCCTTCATCCAGCGGTTATTCTTCTTCGAGAAATATTCGGCGCCATGTGCCTGGCATGCGTCCTCGATCACGATCAGGCCATAACGCTCGGCAAGATTCAGGATCCGTCCATATCTGCCATCTGTCCATAAGTGCACCGGAATGACAGCCGTGACGGGACGCCCGCTACGCAGGCTCACCAGTCTCCCAGATCTCTCGCGAATGCACTGCTTCTCGAGGTAACGCTGCAACATGCCAACCGACATGTTCGACGTTTGCTCATCGATCTCGACAAATTCCGGAATCGCGTGCGCCTGGGAGATTGCTTCTCCGGTGGCGATAAATGTATTTGGCACTGTCAACACTACATCGCCGGGCTGCACGCCGCTGGCCATGATCGCGAAGCGCAGCGCGTCGGTGCCACTGTTCACAGCTATGGCGTGACGTGTTTCGCAGAAGGCCGCAAACGCTGTCTCGAAGTTCTCCACCATCGGACCGCCGATGAATCCCGCCGAATGCAGAACCCTGCGAAACAAGGCGGTGAGTTCCTCCTCAAGTTCTGCATGGGGCGTCACCAAATCGAGAAAAGGGATCGATACGTCAGTATTCATCGTTTCTCCTGACTTATGCCTGAATTATTGCGGGAGCTTGTTTGTATTGGGCGGAACGTAATTCTGATCGCGATGTTCCGGATCCGGTGGCGGTAAGACCATCGGCCGGCGTCTCATAGCGAAAATCTCATACTTCGAGTTCAAATACCGGCGTTAAAGGTCTCGTCATTATGCGCGGCATTTACATAGCGCAGCACTCTTCGCCGGATTGCCAGCAATGATCGCATTCGCGGGGACGTCCCTCGTAACTATGCTGCCTGCGCCGACAATGGCGTTCTCTCCGATGCAGATGTTGGGAAGGACCGTTGCGCCCGTTCCGATCGAGGCGCCCCGCTTGACGACCGTCTTCTCGACCTTCCAATCAGCTTCCGTTTGAAGCCTTCCATCGGCGACTCGTGGCACGAGGATAGGTGTCGTTCGTGAACATCACGCCATGACCAATGAAAACATCGTCCTCGATCGTGACGCCTTCGCAGATAAACGTATGACTCGAGATCTTGCAGCGCCGGCCGATGCTGGCATTCTTCTGAACCTCGACAAATGCGCCAATCTTCGTCTCGTCTCCGATTTCGCAACCGTAGAGATTGATGAATTTTGAGAGACGCACATTCTCGCCCAGTTTTACATCGTCTGCGATGCAGTTGAAAGGGTTCATAGATAAACCAGCGACCCTTTTTTGTTCAGCGACTCGTTTGCCTTTTCCAACATTCGCACCACGCGCAGACCGGCGCAACCGCCATTAAAAGGTTCCTGCCCCGATGAAACGCACTCGACGAAGTATTCTAGTTCCTGGCGGAGTGCCTCGCCCTGCTCCAGTTGCGGAGACCACATATCGCCAGAACGATAGCTAACTAGGAGTTCGTACACTCCTTCTCTGCTGCTTATGTCCACGCCTTTGTCATAAATCTTCAGTTTTTCGTCAGCTTCAAGATCGTTCCACACCAGCATCCGTTTCTCGCCGCCTATGAGCGTCGTTCTGACTTTTACAGGTGACAGCCAATTCACGTTGATGTGGGCGATAACTTTTTCAGGAAAATAGAGCGTCATATACGCCACATCTTCATGGCCATTGAGATGGCCTTGGCCAGTGGCAACCACAGCCTCCGGATCCACTTTGATCAGATGATCCATAATCGACAAATCATGCGGAGCAAGATCCCACAAGACATTACAGTCGTGCTGAAACAGTCCAAGGTTCACACGCGTGGAGTCGTAATAAAAGAGTTTCCCAAGCGCTCCATCGTCCACAAGCTGCTTGATTCTCTTCACCGCTCCCGTGAAAAGAAAGGTGTGGTCGACCATAATCGTCAGATTTTTTTGAGCCGCCAGATTGATAAGTTCCTCGCCCTGGGCGGAAGTACTGGTGAAAGGTTTCTCGACAAAAACATGCTTTCCGTTTTCGAGAGCAGCCTTGGCCAATTCGTAGTGCGTCCAGACGGGCGATACCACTGCAATGGCGTCGATCTCAGGGGAACTGATGACTTCAGACGCGCTTGCAACAACCTTGACGCCGGGATGAGCCTTCTGTGCGCGCAAGCGCGCTGCGGGGCTGATCTCCGCAATCGCCAGAACCTCCGAACCGTCGAGGCTCATGAGATTTCTCACAATATTGGGTCCCCAGTAGCCGTAACCAATTACACCGAAAATCATGATTCGTCGTCTTTCTCAAGAACAGCTGATTGGTTGGGGGAAGACATACGCAGGAATCCCGTCCCGGATCAGTGACTGTCTCTGCCGGTTGGAAGGAGTTTAGATTATGAAGGAAACGTCCTCAGTAGGCGCCGGATCCTCGGATCACAGCGAGAGGAGTACGCAGGAGGATTTTGACATCAAGCCACGGGTTCCAGGACGTGGCATATTTCAGGTCCAGGCGCACCATCGCATCAAAGTCGACTGTGCTTCTTCCTGTAACCTGCCATAACCCCGTTACGCCGGGCTTCACTTCCAGCAATCTGCGACGATGCCATGTCTGGTAAGCGGCCAGTTCATACGGAATCGGTGGTCGCGGACCGACCAGCGACATATCGCCAAGAAGAACATTCAAGAATTGTGGGAGCTCATCCAGACTCGTCCTGCGAAGGAATCGGCCGATGGGCGTGATTCGCTTGTCCCCGGTTAGCTTGTAAACGGTGTCGGCTTTGCGCATCCCGCCGTCATTCGTTTCGTTGTTGATCAGCTTGGTCACGTACTCACGATGAATGCTGTGGTCGTTATCTGCATACATCGAGCGAAATTTGAGGAACATAAACTGCTTTCCGTGCTGCCCGACGCGCATCTGACGGAAGAGGATTGGGCCTTTTGAAGTGGCCTTGATGGCAATTGCGATCAAGACGCAGAACGGGAGGCAGATAAGCGAAAGAAGCAGCCCTCCGACGATGTCGATACTGCGCTTCAGAACCAGAAGAGGCTGCTTTCCGCTCGCTTGGTTGGAAAGGTCCGGATAGAGCGCAGGATTGCTAGGGCGTCCTGGCCCATTTTCATCCCAATCGTCTGGATAGTAGTGCAGAGAAATATTAATAAGATTAAATTGCTCGAAGGTCAATTCGTCGCGTAGCGTTTTGGTGGCTCGGCTCAAGATTGTCATCAGAATCGAGCTTTTGTCTCCAGCAGCCAGTCCAGTGAACAATGCACCGATTGTCGTATTCGATTTGTACCACCCCACCAGATCAGTATCCCGGCTGGTTGCAAGCAAAACCGCCATTACAGATTCCTGCGCGCGGGCCGCCTTCTCAGCGTTCTGATTTGCAATTTCAAGAAGCATCAGAACAAACGGCGCCTTTGAACGCTCGGTTCGCTTGCGCTCAATAGCGATGACTCGTCTGAAATTATCCTCATTCAGGGCCTTGCGTTCTAACGCCGGCTCGTTGAGGGGATCAATGAGGTTTATTTGCCGACCTTGCCGTCCCGTATTCACAGTTTCCTCCCAAGGCACATGATCTCCCGCTTTCGCGTCTCGCAAATTGAATACTTTTCTAATTTCTTATTGCTAGAACTACGAAAACACTGATCACTCGAAAGTCTTGCGCAAATTCAATTTCAGTTCATCACCGCGAGAATACTGAATCTCTTCAAGATTACCGAGAACAATCAAATCTCCGCATCCTCGTTTGGTAACCGATTTGTGGGGCGATAGTAATAATCTGTGTGCGCCACGTTCTTGGCGCTGTTCAAAACCACCCCAATCAGTTTCTGAGTACCCAGCGCTTCCAGTCCGCGCTTCAATTGCTTCTTCTGGGTGGTGCCCTGGCGGGTAACCAGCAGGATCCCGTCCGCCATGTTCGTCCAGACGCTGGTGTCAGCAAGGGGAAGAACCGGCGGCGAATCGATCACAACCCAGTCGAACCAGCTCATAAGCTGTTCCATCATCGGTGTCGCTCGGCCGGATTGAAGCAGTTCCAGGGAATTCCCCGTTCCGGCTCCGGCAGGGAAAATCCAGATTCCCGGTCCCTCAAGCCGATACATGGCTTTAACCAGCGACCTCTCGCCCTTCATCCATTCGCAAATGCCTGGCCTGTTCGCGATTCCAAAAATTTTCGACTGCGTTGGCCTCCGGACATCGCCCTCGAGAAGCAGCACCTTCTGCTGGGTTCGAAGCGCGAGAGTGCACGCCAAGTTGGCCGCGACCACACTCTTGCCTTCCTGCGGAATTGTGCTGGTAATGAGAACCTTCTTCAGCGGCCGCTGGCGCCGCAGATGCCGCAGACGTACACCAAGAAGGTGAAACGCCTCGCTGGCCGGGCTCTCGCTGTCAGGAAGAGATACTAAATGGCTCTCCTGCCTTGCTGAGATGCTGAGGACCTCGCACTGCATTGGCCCTTCAGCGCGATCTTCGACCTGACGAGGAGCGCTGGTTGTCGGAGCATCCGCATTCAGGAGATCGGTCGCGACACCCACCTCGGGTTCCCGCACCGCTTCAGCGATCGCAACGCCAGCATCTGCAACTACCGGCGTGTTCCAGGAATTTCGCGAGTCGATCGGTGGCCGGCCAACCGCTGCGAAACTTTCTGTCCGCTGCAGCAGCTCGGTTGCACGAGCGGCCGCAGCGGGATCATTACCGTTCCGCTCCGCTTCTGAGCGTTGTAGAGCGTCAAATATCTGACTCATTTTCCCCCGCTTTAACTGTGATCGGCGTATTTAACTCAGAATCGGACCCGTTGGGTCTTTGCATGGACGCGTAAAGATCAAGAAAAAAGTTCTTGGCCCGTTCCAAATCGAGATCGGCAGCATGCGCGTCTATTTCCTCGCTTCAAGCCGTTGGAAGTCAGATGAAAATCCTTGGCAACTCCAAGAATGACATCGGCCGAAATGTGCGGCAGTTGCTGCGCATATCCCGTGATCAGCGCGTTCTCGCAGATCGTGTTGATCAGCCGCGGAAATCCCTTTGAATACTGGTGAATAGCTTTGACAGCTTCAAGTGAGAACAACCGCTCGCTCCCTGAAGTATCGCCCGCTATCATCAGGCGCTCCAGAATGTACTTGCCGGTATCCTGCTCATCGAGTGGCGAAAGATGCGCGCGCAACGCGATCCTCTGCTTCAACGGCCGCAACTCAAACGAGTCGAGTTTCAAGTCAAGTTCAGGTTGCCCGACCAGCACGATCTGAAGAAGCTTGTCGTCGTTCGTCTCGAGGTTCGAGAGTAAACGAATCTCCTCAAGAAGCTCCATGGACAGATTGTGAGCTTCATCCACGATCAATACGGTCGTCAGCCCCTGCAAGCCGCGCGAAGTGACATATTTGCTCAGCTCAATCAGGAGCGAGCTTTTGCTCTGCCCGGCATCGGCCTTGAGGCCGAAGTCCGAGGCGACGTAATGCAGAAACTCCATCGGCGACAACCGGCAGTTGAACAAGTAAGCATACGAAATCTCACTGCTCGACTTGAACAGTTGCAATAGGCAACGGAGCATGAGGGTCTTGCCTGTTCCTACTTCCCCCGTCACCACAACTACACCTTTGTGCCGAACAATGCCGTAGTAAAGAGCAGCGAGAGCCTCATTGTGACGCTCGGTAGCAACAAAGCACGTAGGATCCGGCGAAAGATCGAATGGGTTTCGTTTCAGATTGTAGAAGCTCTTGTACATAGATATTCGTTCACTACCCTCGTAAGAAGCTGATTGTGGACCCAACGGCAATGACTACGCATACGGCCGCCGCCGTAGCCCATCCCAAGACAATGCGTCTCTTCTGCCTTTCCTTGTCACCAGGGTGCTGAATCTCGGGGATTTCCGCCATAACTTTGACCGGGAGCAGCGCCTTGAGTTCCTTCTCTCCGTGCATTCGATCGTCCAGAAACTCAGCGAGGAAAACGATCACGAAGCCCAAGCGCCAGCCCAGCCACAATTCCCAAACCGCAGAACTTCAGCCTGTTCGGAAAATCGGGCTTCACGAGGAAGACTGGGCGGGTCAAGGATGGTGAATCGTTCTCCCTGTTGCAACTGCTCCATGCTGGTGGCCATCACAGAATTATTCTTTTTCTTCAGAAGATCATCGTAGTTTGCCTTCGATTGCTCATATCCACGACTGACTTCTCAAACTGCTGTTCCGTGGCGGGTTCCGAGTTGAGCCTGCCCTTGGTACTCGTTGATGCGTGCCTCGAGCCCAGCAATCCCTCGCTCACGGCTTGCGATCTCAAGCTGATTTGCCTGGAGCTGGCTTTGCAACTGAAGCAGCGGCGCGGACTCCGTTTCGTTTCCCGCCTTTGATGGACGTTCTCGGGCGCCGCAAGAAGATCCTGCTTTCTGTTTCTCCGTCTTGGCGATCTGCGCCTTCACCTTCTGTACGTCCGGATATGAGTCCGTGTAGCGCGAAGTCAGATCAGTCAGCTCGCCTCTGAGCCTGGTCAGTTCCTGGTCAAGCGCGGTGACTTCCGTTGGCGCTCCATCCAGGGAACGTCCGGATGCATGAAGGTTTTTGTACTGCTCGATCAGCGTCTGGAAATAGACACGCTGTTGCTTGGCGGTATTCAACGCATCCTGCTGGTTCTGCAACTGCCCCTGCAGACCCGCGAGGATTTGAAGATTGCTGGCCTGCTGGCTCGGCAGCGCTCCCTCGTGCGCAGCCTCGAACTGTTTGACCTTTGCTTCTTGAGCTGCAAGCGTCACTCGCGCATCTTCGAGCTGTTGTTCGATGAAATTCGTAGTGCCTTGAGATTGCTCCTGGCGAACCTTGTTGTTTTCGTCGATGAACAATTGGGTCAACTCACTCGTGACCTTCTGGGCCAAAACTGGGTCGTGCGCAGAAAAACTCACCCTGAATGCGGTGATTTCGTTGTTACGTGCATCCCGAACAAGCTCGACCGGGCCAATGTCTTTGCGCATCCTTTCGACCTTGTCGTCAGGATTCTTCAGGGCCTTGGAATCCGAGTAGAGGCCGAGCTTGTTAATGATGATCAGCAACCGAGTTTGGCTGAGGATCTGCTGCGTGATACTTTGCATGCGATCCTGCAGGTTATCGTTTACGTTGGGAGCCACGTAGTTCTCCGGCATCGTCGGTTGTTCAACCAGAATCTGCGTGCTCGATTTGTAGGATGCCGGCAATACCCAGCTGATTCCCCAGACGAGGAGCCAGCCCAGAAATACTGGCACGAGGAAGTACATGTGCCGACGACGTACAAGGTCGAGGTATCGCTCAAAATCCGGTTGTTCTAATTCCTGTTCTTCGATTTGCTCTGTCATCGTTATCGTCCTAATGGGCGGTTGAACTGATACATGATTGAAATGTTTGCTCGATTCGAATCGGGAAAAGTGGACGCGGACAGCAATACCCGCATAGTACTGATGGAAATGACCATAGCCAGCTTCTGCGATCAACTTTTCCGTGATCGGGTGATCGAAGAATACTCCGCCGAAAATGGTATTGCCCCCCGTACCATACGCAGCAGCCGCAGTTGGAACTGACATTATTGAATAGCGAGTAATTCACATTGGCGCCGGCGCTCCACCTACGCGAAAGCGCAAGACGACCGCTCAGGCTGGCCAAATCTGAATGGTAGGTGCCGATCAGGCCTCCCGCGCCAGAAACGATGTGTGAGTAAGTAGCAGCAACGTTCGCCCGAAGTGTCTGCCACCCAAAGCTGCCCTGCACCGCGGGTGTCCAGGCTCCTTGACTCGGAGTCGTGGCGCCCCAGGTGGTGTAGTGTTCCGGACCACCCAGAATGGAGAGGGAGAAACTCCGGGTGAAATAGTAAGTGTAAAACCCGAACAAAGTGTGGGTAAGCGTATAGGTATCAATCGGGTGTGTAACAAACTTCGAGAACTGATACGTCACTCCGACATAATGCGATCCAGCGATCCTGCGACTGAAGAACCCGCTAGCCCCCGCTGTGCCCTCATTGTTTAGTCCCGGACACTCGCCGGATTCGGAAAACTGCTGGAACGAGTATGAGCCGCTTCCACCAATCATCGCGTTCTTTCCGTACTGGTAATGAATTCCGGCACTTGACGAATTGGCGAGTTGGTTTTCGTAAGGTGAGATCACGACTCCGTTCGATTGTCCCGGCGTTCCTGGAATCCCACCCCCGGTGAACGGATTCGACTGGTTATAGAGGTTGTTATTTTGCTGAAAGGTGTCTCTGAGATGATGACCGTATACGGGCTGATGTGAAACTGGTAACTGGCAGTCGGCTCTCTGCGCCACGGAATTGAGCTGCACTCGTATGCTGATAGAGCGTGAATCCCGAACTGTAGCTCAATGATTCGGCCTGCCTGGGGGTTCTGCGGTCGAAACCGATCGTCGGAAGAAATGAGTAGGTTTCATCGGATATGGGGCTCGTGCCATTTCCCACCATCAAGTTATCTACATAAGCGCCCGTAAAAGCTAGCCCGCCAGCGAGATAATTGGAACGCTCTTCAGAACCCACCGTCCCTGGATAGGAACCTCCACTCACTGGCGCTGGCGTCATCATCTGCGAATCGTCGAGGCTCGAGCCACCACCCGACCCGCTGGGCTCGACCTGGGCCCACAGCGGCGTTGCCGCGACGAGGGCGAGACAAAGACAGGCAATCCTAAGCATGGCGGTCACTCCTACGGAAAGATAATCGTGTCGTTCGGTTCGATCTTGATGTTCTGATCGGGATTCTTTCCCTTGATGAAATCCTTGTAGTTGAAATTGATGCGGCTCTCGCGGCCGTCCGGGCCCTTGCGCAGTATGTATACGCCTGATTTCTTGGCGAAATCCTTGAAGCCGCCGGCCATTGCGATCGCATCCATGATCGTGGTCGAAGCTGTGAGCGGATACTCGCCCGGCTTATTGACTTCTCCGAGCACGTTGAACTTCCTGCTGTTGACCTTCTCCACGATGACCGTGACTTCGGGCGAAGTGATGAAGTTCTTTAGCTTTTCGGTAATATCTAGTTCCAGTTGAAGAGGAGTCCGGCCCGTGGCCTGCATCTCGCCCACCAGCGGCATGGAGATTTTTCCATCGGAACGCACGGGAATCGACTTCGTGAGTTCGGGTTCCTTCCATACGCTGATTGCGAGGATGTCATCATTGCCGATGACGAAGTGATCGTCATGAGGCTTTGAACTCGAGGCCGCGTCCGACTGCACACTCGAATTCTCTGCCAATCTATTCCCCTCCGAGGGGGATTGCGATTGACCTGAGATGTCGCTCACGAAAACGAGGATCAATCCAAGAACAACGCCTTTCAAAGTACTGCATTTCATAACAACTCCTGTCGATCAATTTCTGGCGTGCGAAGCCTGGTCTAACTCGCTTCGTCACTTTTTGGGAATCTTCATTCGAACTGCAATCCGGGGGCCCGGCTCAACGATTGAGCGACACTTGGGAGTCAGATCTGCTCAAGACTGTTTGTTCAAACGCCAGCCACCCAACTGCGCTGGGCAGAATCCGAGTGCCCTCGTTCCGCAGGGCACACAGCGATGACATTTTGCTCGGCTAGAGGCTCAACATCCATGGCGTCGATTTCCACCGAAACAGACTGCGCCAACATATCAACCGAAAGAACCAATCGAAACAGATTCTTTTTTCGCGTCAGAATGCCTTCGACACCCTCGAGAGATCCGCGGACCACCCGTACACGTTCCCCGCAGCGAAGAAACGGATGAGGCTCCACGCTAAACGGGCCTTCAACCGTCCTGCGAATCGCCTCGATCTCTTCCTCAGGCACCGTCACAACCCGTTCCCCGCGGCTGATGATCATATGCACACCTGGAATTGTCAGCACAGGAAGCCGCCGCTCGTGCGCTCCGCGCACAAAAACGTAGCAAGGAAACAGCGGCAGCGATAGAACCTTCTGCCGGTCCTTCCAACGCCGGGTCGACTCATAGAGCGGCAGAAAAATCTCGAAGCCTTTTGCTTTGAGCATTTCGCCTATGGTCTTTTCGTGCTGATGGCGTGTGTACACCGCGCACCAGGGAGATCCTGAATCCGTTGCCATGCACTGTAGCATCACCACTTGTAAGTTACCTCCGTTGCCACTTGCATCTGCGGGTTGAATCAGGACATAGCTTCGCCCTGTGGGCTACATGCCCGAGCTTTTTTTGATTCCCTTTGGACGCCCGAATCTCTCTCAACTTCTGCACCTTACACTCGAAACCGGGAAGCGGAGAGACCCTGTCCAAATAGTCGGTGACCTTGGGGTCTTAAACAATGCCCTATTAGGGTCGCCGGAGTACCTCTGCGGTAACTATCACGAGGTACTTTGAGTAACATTGCTCCGCTTACCTCACGATTCTGACCACAAGTCTCTGATTCCAAAACTGATGCCTCTTGCTGCATCACTTTTATGCAAAAAGACCCACTGATGGTTACCTCAGTTTTCATTTCGGGGCCCAAATCGCACCAAATCGTGTCAGATCATCCCTTCCCAACCTCAACTGTGTCTGCGCAGTCGCCTGCCGTGCCCCACTTGCCTGCGAATTGCCTGTCCCCTCATCCCTGGCTCCTGCCAGGTTACGAGCTGGCGGTTGAACTGTAGACCGATCGCTTCCTCAGCACCAAAAATGACGATCCTTGCAATCCAATTCTCCAATTCCCGAATGTTTCCCGGCCATCTCCATTGCTGGAACGCTTCAAGGGCATCTGAACTGAGGATTGGAATTGGCCTGCCAAATTCCCGCGCGAACTTGCTCAGCAGATACTCGCAAATATGTGGAATATCCTGCTTGCGCTCACGCAACGGGATCAGCCGCAAGTGATAGTGGGCAAAGGGCTGCAACAACTCCTCGAGAAGGCCGTGTTTCGTCGGCCCGGCCTTTGCATCAGAACTCGACGCGAATATAAACCGCGCGTCAACGGCCCCATACTCGGAGCCATCACGAATCGCGGAAGCGTCCACTTGCAAACGTCTCCGCCAGTCGCCGCTGCAAAGATAAATCCAGATCACCTATCTGATCGAAGAAGAGCGTCCCACCCGACACCAGGCCAACAGGGTCCCTTGGCGTCGCTCGAACCTTGGCAGTTGCGCCGTTTTCGTACCCATAGATTTCGCTTTCCAACAGACTCGCCGGGGAAGCAGCGCAGTTAAGTTTGAAGAAAGGCCTTTCTCTGCGAAGCGAATACCTGTGAAGAAACCGGCCTATCACTTCCTTGCCCGTTCCGCTCTCGCCTTCGATCAAAACGGGCAGATCGTCGTGAAATGCCCGCTCGATCTTTTCGCGAATGTCTCGCATTCCCGCGGTAGTTCCAAAGATGAACTCCGCGCCGGGCAGTTCGACGCTTTGGACGGGCTGGGTGGTTTCGATCGACATGGGGGAACTCTTCAAACTACCTTCTGCAACAGAATGACCAATGGTGATGAAATGAGGACAAACATTTCAGCAGTTATTGGCCTGTTTTCACCGAAATTCATGGGATTTGATTGAAATGGCCCGCGAAGCTAGAACGAGTATGCGAATCTTTGCATACCATTACGCAAATGTATGCAAAACATTGCACTTGAGCGGCGCCAGCCGACGAGTACTAAAACCGCGTTAGCAGACCCGTCCCCGACATACGAGCACTTCAAAAAGGGTGCTTCGAAGGTTGATTCAGCGCCTGAAGATGTTGAGCGGGTCCCCTCAACGATGGAGCTTTGGGCGCCAGGCGATGTTGCTGGATCTTGTAAAGCAGGCCCCGATAACTGATGTTGAGATACTTGGCCGCGTGGCGCCTGTTCCAACCTGACATCTCAAGCGCCTCCTTGATCATCTGTGCCTCGGCGCGATCCTTCATGTCGCGCACTACCGAGCGCATGCCCGCCTTTTCGACCAGCGGCGATGGGTCTGGCTCCTCCTGCACTACTCGAGAACCTGCGTCGATCTTTGTCTCCAATTCCCGGATCGCCGTCTCAGGATCGCGCATCGTCATCGTGCGGGTAACGAAGTTCCGCAGCTCGCGTACGTTTCCACGCCAGTCGTACAGAAGAATTGCGTCCATCAGCCGCGATGGGAAGACAAAATCACGGCCGCTCCGCAACGTCTCCGACAATCTGCCGATGGTCTCCTCAACCAGATAAGGAATCTCTCCGCGACGCTCTCGAAGCGGCGGCACATTGATGGTGAAGACATTCAGCCGATAGTAGAGGTCTTCGCGGAACGTCTTACCTACCAGCGCGCTTTCAATCTGCACATTCGTCGCAGCAAGCACACGCACATCGACCTTGCTGCTTTCGCGCGCACCCAGACGGTTGTACTGGCCGTCCTGCAGCACATGCAGAAGCTTCGCCTGCATCTGCGCGCTCATCTCGCCAATTTCATCCAGAAGCAACGTGCCGCGATTTGCTTGTTCAAATTTGCCAGGCTTGTCCTTGATAGCGCCCGTGAAGGCACCTTGGCGATATCCAAACAATTCGCTTTCGAGCAGATCGGTCGGGAGTGCTGCACAATTTACGTTTACGAAGCTATGCTGCGCTCGACGCGAATGCTTATGAATCAGGTGCGCAATCACTTCCTTGCCGGTACCACTCTCGCCAAGGATCAGAACCGGAGCATCCACGTCCGCGAGAAGCTGGACCTGTCGATAGATCTTCAGCATGGAAGGCGTGGCGGCAAGGAAATACCTTCCCTCCCCCAGTTCCTCGCGAATCACCCCGCTTGCGTCCAGGTTCGCATCAACTGGTTTGGATTTGCTCGAAGATCCAAGTTCCAGTTCCTGTTCCACGAGACATGGATTTGAGACCTGAGCTAGCATCGACAGAAGATCGCCCTCGACCAGCGGCCTCTCCAGGAAAAGACTCACTCCGAAGGATGCGGCTTGGCTCCTGGCATGCTGCTCGCCCGCACCATAAATCAGGCAAACTGCAAATTTCGAAGAATTTCGAAGAATGTTGCGGAAACCAGAACAGGTATCCGAGAGCGACGATTCCATGACTACGAGATCGGGTTCGACTCCGTTATCGAGAAGGATTCGTGCCTGCTCAGGGCCAGAAGCTTGCACCACCTTGTGACCGGCTCTTTCCAGGACATGACCGAGCAAGGTGCGTGTTTCGGCAGATCTGAGAATGCTGAGAACAAGGAGATTTGGACTCACAAGGCACCCGAGGGGAGGGATCATTTCAACTGCAAATCGGGCTTTGCGTCATCCGTCCTGAAGAGCCGGATCGCTGACGCGAGCATCGCTCTGCACTTGTCCGCCAAAATGTCACTCGGGTCAGTCAGAACCAAAATCTGAGAATGACCAAACCAAGAAGGAGGCGGCTGATCGCCGGTCCCTCAAACAACTTCAGGGCCCAGCGTCCAATCCACCGGACCACCCAAATGCGGACTTCTTAACAGGCCGAATCTCCAACGGTCCCTTACTTGAACCAGTTTGGAGTCTCAACAGTAGGGTAAGCCCCGATATGAGTCAATAAAACTTTGGTAACAAGCAAAGGTCAACGTTGCTTAGAAACATAATATTTTCAGTGGTTTATCTTGTGGAAGCGGACGGTAAGTTACCTGGGGCATCTGAGAGGCGGGCACAGGCTGTCGATCTTAGGTCTGTTCGGTGGTCGTGCTGATTTCCACAGTCATCGTATGAGTCTCCCGCGGCCCTACTAGAACTGCGGAATCCATGATGTTTCCGCCCTCAACACAGAGCATCCGGCGCCATTCATTCGCGCCAAAATCCGCCATCGAAGCAGCGCCATCGCGCCAGGGATTCCACACAATCGTCGAATTCGAGTTCCGTTTCTCTGTCTTCAACGTTCGCCGAAGCACCTCATCCACAATCTCGACTGGCCCTGAAGTTCCAACAAAAGCATTGTCGGTCTGCCCCGATGGCCTAAGGTCACCGGTTTGCGTCTTTCTGCGGTTCCCATCCCGGTTATCGAGATAAGGGACTCCATCCAGGCCCCTGACCTTCACCCGTTCCACATCGCCAACACTGAAATAGGTGTGCAAAGCCTCTTCAAATTGAAGCGCTGACTGGCCCGTATTCTTCATCCTCAGTTCCAGTTTCAGTCGCGCTCCAACCGTAATTCGATATTCCAGTCGAAAATCGAAAGGCCACCACTTCTGGGTTGTCTCGTCGCTTTCGGTCGAGAGATACACGCACACCGATTCGCCCGGGATCTCTGTAATCGACTCAACTTTCCACTCCCTGGTGCGTACAAACCCGTGAGCCGGCGCCTGCGGATCACCCGCTTTTGCCCGGAACCAGGGAAAACATACCGGAATTCCACCGCGAATAGCTCGACCGTTCTCCCAATGCGACTTCTCGCTCACAAAAAGAACTTCGTCCGCCCCCGCGGGCCTCCATGCCGTCACTTGCGCCCCATGGAGGTAGATCTCAGATTCTGCAGAAGCCATGCGAATCTGAATCTTCGGCAGGCCGCCGTTCCCTTCGACGAACCGCACGCCCCGGGGAAGGGCGAGACCTTCGTTCAGGGCGACGATATTTGCGTCGTTTGACATACCTCCCGGATTCTACCCAAGAGACCGCTTCCTCGGACAACAGCGCGTGAAGATTGCCGCATCTGCACGACTGTATAGATATCCTGACCGCAGCCAACTGCACATGAAACTTGCCGTCAACCCGCCAATCCTCCCCATGCTCGCCAAGCGCGTCGACGAGATGCCGCGGCAAGGGAAATGGATCTACGAGCCGAAGTGGGACGGCTTTCGCGTCCTCGTCTTTCGGGATGGTGACGAGATTCTAATGCAGAGCCGGGATGAGAAGTCTCTCAATCGATACTTCCCCGAGATGATCGACCCGCTCCGCAGGCAACTCCCCGCAAAGTCAGTGCTCGACGGCGAACTCGTCATCGCGCATAAGGGCCGGCTCGACTTCGACGCTCTTCAACTGCGGATTCATCCCGCCGCCTCGCGCGTAAATCTTCTCGCCTCGGAAACTCCCGCATCCTGTGTCTTCTTCGATCTGCTGTGCAAAGGCGATCGCGATCTTCGTGGCGAGCCATTTCACAAACGTCGTGCTGCGCTGGAATCGATTCTGAAATCCGCCAGGCCGCCCATCCATATCACGCCGGCAACCGCGGACCGGCAGGTAGCACTCGACTGGTTCAAGCGCTTCGAAGGCGCTGGCCTTGACGGGGTTGTGGCCAAGCCCGTCGACCTTCCCTATCAACCCGACAAACGCACCATGCTCAAAATCAAGCACGAACGCGACTGCGACTGCGTCGTTGCTGGGTTTCGCTGGTACCGAAAGGCCTCGGGACGCGGAAGTCGGTTCCCTCCTGCTCGGCTTATATGATGACGCAAAGCTTTTGCAGCACGTCGGCGTCTGCGCAAGCTTCTCCGCGGAAACGCGCCACACGCTTCTCGATTTCCTCACGCCCTACCGCAAGAATGCCCTGCGCAATCACCCATGGAAGAATTGGGAAAGCCCCGAAGAAATCGACGGCGAACATCGCATGCCCGGCGGCAAAAGCCGCTGGAGCCAGGGCAAGGATCTTTCCTGGGAGCCTCTCCGTCCAGAACTGGTAGTTGAGGTCGCGTACGAGCATATGCAGAGCGGACGCTTCCGGCATATGGCCCACTTCCGCCGGTGGCGCACCGACCGCAAACCAGCTTCCTGCAACTTCGCTCAGCTTGAAGTTGTCGCGCCCGAAGAACTGAAGTCCATCTTCGCCCAGGGACGGTAGCAGCCCAGCTCTCCCGCGATTGTCGTCTATACGCGACATAAACCACACCCGCCCACAAAGCAGTGGGCCATCGTTCTCCACCTCAGATTACAGACTGCTGATCGGGAGAATTCCTCGCCCATACGGACTGCAGCGACTGCAAATCGGCGCCGGGATCCCAATCCGCCGTCAGCTTCCAACCCGTATGCAGAGGACCGCGCAGCACACCGAAGATCGATACCGACTGTACGAATTTCCAGGAACGGCCTCCTCTGTCTCCAATCATGTCCGCGTGGGCTGGCAGTAGAGTCGAGATGTGGCGCGGTGGTTTAGGTGCCCCCTATCTGTTTCCGGCTCTTTCGTCTGCCGGTGCCTCACTAGGTTCACCTTGCTCCGTTTCCACATCCCGCTCATCGAACCGGACAGGCGGATCTCCCGCATCCGGCTCTCGGAGAAGACTCACGCTTTCGCCCACGGAAAGTTGCGTGTCCGTTTGTCCAGACGAACAAGACCCAAGGCTCCATAGAGATGTGTATCCGGAAACATCCCGTTTGCACGTCCCGAGAGCTTGTGTTTCGTTCGCAACCATTGACGCAGCCTCATCGTCGCGTAACCATCTACAGCACGATAGGCTGTACTGACCGGTCCAAGACAGAAGTAATTCGCCCATCCGCACATTGTGCGATTGAGCTTCGTCACTACTGTCACTGGATCCAACGAGGTTGTACTCCGTCCGGTCATTTCGCGTATTTCCCCACAGATGCGTTGCACCCGCTTTCTGCGCTGGAACGGTGCCAAGATAGGCTCGTCCAGTTTTGGGGCTGTAGCATTGACCGAACGTGTATCCAAGAAAATCAAACTTCTCTTCCGGCACAGAGCAGACCCGCGTTTTCGAGTCGTTCACCGTCAACTTTAGCTTCGACATCATCTTCTGCATCGTGTCTAGAGCTTGATCCGCTCCAGTCCGACAGCAGATGACAAGATCATCGGCGTAGTTCACGATGGACGCTTCCCAACGCGCCTCGTACCCGAGTTCCTTCCACCCGAGCACAAACCGGCGCATATACAGATTGCTGAGCAACGGGCTGATCGGAGCTCCTTGTGGAGTACCCCGACCTTCGTCCCGATTGCGCAGGCTCCGACGTTTATTCCCACGCTCATCGGTTTCTTCAACCGGAGCTTCCAGCCACATCTTGATCAGATGCAGCATCGCTCCGTCGACGACCCTTCGAGCTACCGACCTCATAAGTTCGGCATGTGGAATGCTATCGAAGTAGCTGCTGAGATCCGCATCTACAATCTTCCTATGGCCAGTGTTGATCAGCTTATGGACATGTCGCACTGCGTCCAACGCGCTGCGGTCTGCCCGATAGGCATACTGCTCAGGCTGCAAGTCGGCCTCGAAAATTGGTTCGAGCACCGACATTGCCGCCGTCTCCACAACCCGATCCCGGATTGTGGGTATACCTAACGGCCTCTGCTTCCCATCCGGCTTGGGTATGTATACCCGCCGCACAGGTTGCGGTTGATAGGTTCGACTTTTCAGTTCCTGCGCCAGTTCGTCCAACCACCGCTCCACACCGTACTGCTCGATGTCCTCGAATGTCTGATTGTCCACTCCCGCTGCTCCGCCATTGGCTTTGCAACGTTTGAAGGCATACACCAGAACATCCTTGCGGTACACCTTGTCGTACAGCGCGTAGAAACGAAAGTCGGGCGATTCCTTCGCTTTTGCGTGTAACGCCATCTGCAACTTCTGAACGCTTGTTAGGGTTGTTAGGCTCATCACCAATCCCGTTGTCCTTCGTCGCTTATTACGTTCGCCTTCAACTGAGGCCTCTTCCCTCCACCGGCATTACCCGGCTTCATCGGTACTACAAGCCTCTCCGCCACCCCAAACGGCCCGGCCTGTCTCTCGCGAGCTGCCAGTTGATCCAACCGCAATCACCGCTGGGGCTTCCCGTGTTGCCTTCAGTCCCCTTTGCTTACATGCCGTCGCCACTACCCCGGCAGGTTGGAGGAAGCTGTTCGCTCATACTCTTCCCCCTCATCGGCCTTCCCCAAGTCCGCGGCGGGTCGGCTCCTGCATCATGAATTTCGAGGCTTGCTCAGCGTTCACTCACGTTACGGCCTGCACGCTTGCAGAGTCGCCTTTACGACCCTCTTCCACCGGAGGCTTCAGCAGCTTTGTTACCTCCACCGCTGCTCCGATTGCTACCGGGCGGAACGAACCAGTTCCCGGGTGGGACTTGCACCCACTGTGGACTAAACGCCTTTCACGGCGCACGCGGACCATTCCATTAAACTCATTCTTCGGTCCGGACTCTTCGAGCACAGCGCGCAAATCGGTGTCCGGATTCCCAAACGTACACAGCAATCGATTCCGATCGGCCAACACTGCGCTCTCTAGGCGCGCGTAAATAAGACCAGTACTTTTCTATTAACAAAGAGTTACATCGATGGCGGTTACACGCTCGAAGCGTGGTTTTCCGCTCGGAACTGCGCACGGGCCATATCGGTTCAAAATCATGCGAGACCCTCGGATGACAGAATCAGTCAATCGCAGTGAGAGCGAATTTTAAGAGCTTTGTGATCGGGAGTGCGCCGAAAAGGAAGATCATCCATTGGACTGGATAGCTATGCCAGAAGACGAACTGAGTTACGTAGTACGGATGAGGCCACCTCTTTGCGCGCCGGACTTAGGAGTCTTTGACCCTGGCTTTCTGTTTGGCGACTAAGCGCTGCATGAACTTAGGTCCGTCTTTCTTGGAGCCCTCAATACCTTCATACAGGAACATCTCGCAAACCTGAGAAAGAGCTCTCTGTTCGTCATTCGCTATGCGCTGTAGTTCGCGCTTGAGTTCCGAAGCAATACGAAAGGCTATGAATTCGGTTTTGGGCACACCCAAAATATAGTTGTTTGCGTAATCACCGATCAATACGATTTGACAAAGTTAACATTGTTATATATGTTATCTAATCGATAACGCATGGAGATTAATGAAACCTCTTACACCTCAATCGGACACCAGGCCAGCTCCGAACTTCAAGAAGTTACTTCGGGAAAATGTTCGACTTGCCAGGAAAACTGCGTTCTTCTCATCCCGTGCCATTGATCTTCTCGCCTCAATTACCAGAGAATTCAAATTTTCCTTTAAGGCGGGCGAACTCCAGATCATCAACGGCAACTGGTACGTAACCCACACGGGACTGCTGCGGCTGGCGCGTCGCAAGAGATGCAGCGGTATCCATGTTGAAGCCGTCGATTCGCTGTGTGATTCGGGGGCAAATCGCTTCGTCCTCAAGGCAACGGTCTTCCCGTCCAAGGGTTCTTCGGGCTTCGTCGGCTACGGTGATGCCGATCCATCCAATGTTTCCTCGCTCGTCCGCGGCGCCGAAATGCGGGTGGCCGAGACGCGAGCTGTCAACCGCGCCCTGCGCAAGGCCTACGGCATCGGCATCTGCTCGGTCGAGGAAATCGGAACGATTCCGAATCCGAGTCCGAGAAAGCTTCCTCCGCAAAAGGCGAATGGAAACGGCAACGGCACTGGCCCCAAGGTCCGCGACCGTCTCTGCCAGATCATCCGCCAGCACAAGCTCGATCCCGAACTGGTAAAGGCCTACGCCGTCGACTTCTGCGGCACGAAGACGCTCCGAGAGGCCAGCAGGGAACAGGTTGAGAACTTCGTCCAGCAACTGGCCGACTGGGCCGAGAAGGACCGCAATGCGTCTGCTCTGCCAGCTCAACAGCTACCCGCACCCGAAGCAGGAGGTGGTCGCATGAAACGCCAAGTCCCTGGTCTCGCCGAAACTGCCCGCGATTCTCGTCCGGAGATTCCCGACGGCATCTATCCTCGTTCGCGTCGATGGCGCCCAGTTCCGCTGGCATGCCCACAAACCGTTCTACGTCCTCCGGCTCTCCGTTGTCGAACCCCGGACACTGGCCGGGCAGCCCATCGTCGGTCGTCTCTACTGCACGCAAAAAGCGATGTGGAAGCTGGGCTGGTTCCTGCGGGATTTTCTCTATGACCCGGAACTTCTGGCCCACGAACAGGTCGATGAGAAGGCTTTGCCCGGACTCCGCGGCGTCGTCAAGATCAGCCACACCGTGATCAACGGCATTTCGCTCATCAACCTCGACGGCTTCGCCCCAGCCAGCCAGTGGGAAGAACTGTCCGCGGCTCCGGTATCGAGTGCTTCTCGCTCCAACCATGCGGAGGCGTCCCGATGACCTACTCCTACACCCAGATCAGCCAGTACCTGAGCTGCCCGCGCCGTTACCGGCACCGCTACCTCGACGGATGGCAAGAAAAAGACACGCGCGCCGCCATGCTCTTTGGCCGAGCCTTCGAACAGGCCGTCGCCGCCCTTTTTCGCCGGGAAGACCCGGCGGCTGTGCTGTTCGAGCAGTGGGGCCTGTGCAAGGACATGGGCCTGACCTACTCCGGCAACGACACCTGGGACCGGATGCTGCAACAAGGCATCCAGTTGCTGGAGCGCTTCGCTCAGGACGACCGCGTTCGCATTCGGCGCCCTCGTTCAACCCAGCAGATTCAGTTCAATCGGACACTCGGTTCTGGCAACAATTTCGTCTCCTACGTCGATGCCATTGGTGAACTGGACGGCACGCCATGCGTTCTGGAATGGAAGACCACTTCCGCGCGATATCCAGAAGAGCCGGCCGGCATTTCCGCACTGGATCCGCAACTCGTCTGCTATTCGTGGATGACCGGCATCGACGAAGTTGCCCAGATTGTTTTCGTGCGCAAGCGCCTGGTCGAAGTTCAGTACCTCCGGGCCACGATTTCTGAGGAGCAGCGGCAGGAGTTCGCAACCCTGGTCGATGACACAGTCCGACGGATCGAGTCCGGGCTGTTCCTGCCGCACAGCGGCATCCGCTTTCCGCAAAATCCGTGTACAACTTGCCCCTTCATCGGGCTCTGCCTCGATAAGCCCGACTTGGTCGAAGCTGCCCTTGTGCGCAAGCCAGGAGTCGATCTTGGTCTGTTTGACGAACTTGTTTACTAGGTATCCGCCGATGCCGCCGAAGCTCAATCGCAAGCGAGCTCTGTTTGTCCTCACCAAGATCGACGAGATCCTGGCGTGGGAAAAGCAGAAAGAGGCGGAGCGCGACACTCCGCTTTGTCGAGCTCGGCAGGTATCTGTGCGAGGTGCGGGCGGGCCAGTACTGGCGGGTGGAGAACTTGAAGTCGTTCGACGAATTCCTGGCAAAGACGATTTCCGGAATCGCGAAGGAAGGCGTACTACCTGATGTCCATCCACGAGCACCTGCCGCCGCAGATCCGGCGGGAGCTGAAAGAGGTGGGCTGGACGAAGGCGGCGGAGTTGGCCAAGGTCGCGCGCCGCGACGGGAAGGACTTCGATTGTGCAGCCTGGATGCACAAAGCTCGTTCCTTACCCCGGGATCAGTTCAAACGCGAAGTGGAGAAGGAACTACGGGGAAGGAGAGCGAAGCCGACGGAGCTGATCTATTTCAAGGTCTACAAGAGCCAGATCCCGGTGATCGAGCAGGCAATCGAGACGGCAGCGCTGATGCTGGGCACGGACAAATCGCGCGGCTACTGTCTGGAGATGATCTGCGCGGACTTCCTGGCGGGGGCGCACCTGGACGGCGGACAACCCGGACGTTCTCTTGTCACTCGATCTCACGCTATTACAAGTTCTTGCCCGGCGAACAGCAGCAGGCTTTCCTCGAGAAGATCGCGGAGAAGGCGTCATGAACCTGATTCCGGCAAAGAGTTCTCGCCTGCGCCTCGCTCCCAAATTGTACGAAGATCTGCGCCAGCAGATCTTGCGCCGGGACGGATGGAGGTGTCAGAGTTGCGGCGCGATGTCGAATCTTGAGGTGCACCATCGAGAATTTCGCAGCCATTCTGGGGATGACTCAGAGGAGAACCTGATTACGCTTTGCACTGCATGCCACTCAATCGTGCATACGGGAACTGATTGAAAACTATGTTTGCTAATGCCGAAATTTCCAACCTCCTGCGGCAGAGTTTTCCGCGGCGGGTCAGAATCGAGAAACTCCAGCTACGAATAGCTGAGAAAAACGGGCAGGTCACACGGACCGCGGCCACCGTCTCGATAACTAGAGTAATCAAAGGCGCACCCTCATATCTGTGATACGAGCGGCGTAACCTAAGTTATAGCCACGATCGCTATGCGCCCTAGGGTCGTCACGGCTCTTCCTGCAGATCGGCATATCTGGCCACTTATGCACAAAGTTAGTGTCGAACGGCAAGGTACGTATTTCACCTGGGAGAGCTAGAATTCTGAGTAAGTAAGAAATTATCTTCGTGGTGATCCAAACAAGGTGCAAAGTTTCGGTCGCCAGACGGTATTAGAATATGTCAGGCCATGCTGGCACAAGCAGGTCAGAGAGGGGGAAGGGGCCGCCGATTGTGGTCCTTCCAGCCGGCCTACCGCGCAGGTGAACGGAAGTTTACATGTCAATGGAAGTCAAAGGCATCAATAAAACAACAAAGAACGGGTTGCTGAAATGGAGCTCGAAACTCTCCCGGACTCGGCCGTTCACCGCGAATTGAATCTGCTCGAGTTTCAAGCGCACGCAGTTGGCGAAGGTCGCTTCCTTGGGAGCCGGGACAGGAATCTAGCGGTCCCTTCTGACGGAGCGCGGCGGAACTCTATTTGAATCGCCGACGACTCATAAAACCAGTGAGGATTCCGACCTACCATTATGTGCCGGGGCGGGATCGGCTGCCGGGAGATCGGCGCGGCCGGTAGATGGTCCATGTCGACGCCCGAGTGCGTCGTTCTCAATTGTCCGCCCCAAAAACTTCGATTCTAATTTCCGAAACCGTCGCACAGTTTTTCACAGCTTTCTTGAAATCGCTGATTACCTTAGTACACTCTAAGTACACTCTGACTTTCGATTTGGAGTTACATTGCTATTTGAGGAGTACGCAATGTCAGCAAAGAAGAAAGATACATTAACTACGGATTCACCTATGCGTGGTTCCACCGATACCGAAGCTAGTCGGCGGGGAACGCTACCCAAGGGGGAGCAAACTTGGAAACTAAAACAGATCTAACAATTAAAGGAGTTTGTATGGCAAAAACATGTAGTTATGGGCCGGTCGCAGCTCTGCGACCCATCGAATTAAGACTCAATAGGTTATTGCGCACGCTTACTAAAACGTACTCGCGACTCGCTGAGCCGGACCGCCAGCGGGCAAAGCGTCTCACCGCGGAGTTTATCTTCGGGAAGTCCAGCACACCTTCACACCGCTACCCCTGGTCCAAGGCTGACATTGAGCGCTGCTGTCTGCAACTCCAGCCGATCTCGCAAAAATTGGCCAATGAGTTTCGCTGTTGGGCTTCCGAGTATCGGGAAACAGAGCACCAATTCCGCTTAGCATTTGGGTCTCTCATCGCGGACCTGAAAGAACGCACCCTGATGAGGATGGCGAATGGTGGGTCCCGCGCAAGAGTTCCTGGTCAGGCGGGGCGAGTTCCAAAAAGAACGAACTTTCACATCCATAAATAGAGTTGCCTTGGTCCGCCTGAATATTCAGGCGGTCAAGTGCACTCAGCAAAGGTAAGGTACGAATGGAAGAGTTTAGTCCAACTACGAACGCAAGTCGCGCCGAGGTTTCCCAGACTGGCGCCGCTGCAGAAGTCAACGCGTCTTTAAACCCGACGGAGAGCTATTCGCCGTCGCCGGCGGACCCAGTTGCGGCCGCAGACGTGGAAGGACCGTCGACGGGTCTTGGGACGCCGTTACCCGCAATGTCAAGCAGTCAGCCTTCGGTAGCCATCTCCATCGACCCGGTGGACAGCAGTTCTGACAGCTGTGTCACGAATCCGGTGGTAAGAATCAGCGGCATAACGGAAATCGGACGGGACAGCAAGACCTCCAAGATCATTTCTTGGAAGCCCCCATTTGAGGTGCAGAAAGGATCTGAGACCAGCTTCCAGGAGATCTTCCAGAGAGCCGAGTCGGTACGCGCTCCTTCGCAGGCAACTCCTGTGCCCACTGGCTCTGTTTGGTATGGAAGCACCGAAGAACTATTCGGCCGGCTCCAGCAGGTCATTGCCGCGCAAGCCTTTCTTCCAGAACAGACGAGCGCTCTGTTGACTTTCTGGACGATCTGCACCTGGTTCGCCGACAGCCTGCCTATCGCGCCAGGGCTTGCGATCGTCGGACCGGAATTTGAAGGCGATCTGACCCTTCGCACGCTCAGAAACATCTGCCGATACCCGCTGATGCTAGCTGGGGCCGATATAACTAGCTTGCGAAGGCTGGATTGGCGCTCTACCCCTACACTGCTATGCTTCAACCCGAACATCACAAAGCAGATGGCTACGATCTTGGGTTGCGCCACGAGCCGAGGCTACATGGTCGGCAACGCGGGTGAATACAAGGATTTCTATGGCCCAAAGGCCACCTTCATCGGGCCGGAGGTCTCGCCTGACCGGATGCCACGGTGCAGCCTTCAGGTCAGACTGCAGCCGACCTCGCTCCTGCCCGCAACACAACAGTCGGTATCGGTGACTGAGGCATTGGTTCAGGATCTGCGCAACCAGCTACAGCGGTATCGCTGTAAGAATCTCGTCCGCGTGTACAACTCCGACTTCGATGCCTCCCTCCTGACGTCCGACACGCGCGCGGTCGCGAACGCACTAGGCGCCTGCATCGTCGACTCCCCGAAACTGCAATCGAATCTCATTTCGCTGCTCACGCCCATTGAGAGCCAGCGTCAAGCCGATCGTGCCACTTCCATCGATGCCATTGCTTTGGAGGCCACGCTCAATCTAGTCCACCAGAACAAGGCTCAGGTCTTGGTCAACGAGATCTCGACTGAAGTCAATCGCATTGCGCAGGCGCGGGGCGAAAGGCGACAGTACAGTGCCGAGATCGTGGGACACAAGTTGAAGAGAGTAGGCCTGGTCACTCGCCGGCTTGGCAAGGATGGCAGGGGTCTCGGCTTGAACCTAGCCACGGTCAGCGCAAGTTCACGAACTAGCAGCAGTGTACGGTGTTGGACCGAGCCAGGACGAAGAGAACCTGCACTGCCCATTGTGTGCTGAACACAAATGACTTATGTAGGTGATGCAGGTTATGCACAATCTTCGGCCGGGACTTCTAAGGGTACGGCCGAATCACGCAAGTCCGAATTTGTCGTCGAGGTTGCCTATGGGCACATGCAGAGCGGACGCTTCCGGCATATGGCTCACTTCCGCCGGTGGCGCACCGATCGCAAGCCAGCCTCGTGCACATTCGCTCAGCTTGAAGTGGTTCCTCCGGAAGAATTGAAGGCCATCTTCCCGCATGGCCGATAGCCCGGTTCATCGTGGGTTCGAGCGTATGTCGGGTTTCCCCGGTCCCTCGCATTTGGGGACCGGGGAAACTCCGCTCTACGGCTTGTAGTCCTTCGTACCAGTCACATCCACAACCGTCTGCACCGGCAGCTTGTCACTCGATCCACCCGCGAGAATGCGCACCTTTTCCTTCTCCACGCGCCATACGTGATCCGGCGCGTCCCAGTAGGCCAAATCACGTGCTTTCAATTCGAGCGTCACGTCTTTCTCACTACCGGCATCGATGCGCACGCGTTTGAATCCCTTCAGTTCCAATTGTGGCCGCGCGACCGAGGACCCCATGTGCTGCACGTACATCTCGACCACTTCGTCGCTGGCTCGCTTCCCAGTGTTCTTGACCTTCACATGCGCCTGAACACCCCCATCCGGATCCATTTGCGACGCACTGGGACTCACTCCGTTGTATGCGAATGAGGTGTAGCTCAATCCGTAACCAAATGGATACAGCGGCTTCTGCTTGCTGTACAAGTACGTCTCGCCATCGAGAAGGTTGTAGTTGAGGATAGGTTGCAGTTGATCATCCCCGGTCGGCCACGTCTGCGTCAGTCGTCCCGCCGGCGAGTACTCTCCAAACAACACGTCGGCGAGCCCATGCCCTTCTTCCTGGCTGTTATGCACCATGTGCACAATTGCGGGAAGATTCTGCTGACTCCATACAATCGCATACGGAAAACTTGACCGCAGCACTTCGATCGTCTTTGGATTTGCCGCAAATACTTTCTTCACCAACTCTTCCTGCTCCAGCACGATCGTCTTGCGATCCACGTCTTCTTTCCCATTCGAGGGAACAGGACACTGATCCCATCCCGCATTGCACACGGGATGATTGCCGACAACCACGATCGCGACATCCGCCTTCTTCGCCAGTGCCTCCGCCTCGCTCTCATCTGAGCCGTCTGCGAACAGCACCTTCACGTTTTTGCCCGCAGCTTCGCGAATCCCATCCAGAATCGTCACGTTGTACGGCCACGTCCCGCTGTACCAGTCCTGCAGCACCGTATCGACCCACGGCCCGATCACCGCGATCGTCTTCAACTTCGTTTTGTCGAGCGGAAGCGTGTTGTTTTCGTTTTTCAGCAGCACAATCGATTCATCGGTCGCTTCCCTCGCTAACTCTCTGCTCGATTCGCGCTCCCACGGCGGAACCTCGCCCTTCCCTTGCCGGCCAATTGCTCCATAGGGATCCACGCCGGAGGCGTCCATCTCACCGAGCCGCAGATACAGCCTCAACAGGTTTTTTAGCGACGCATCCATATCGGCTTCTGTCAGCAACCCATCCTGCAGAGCCTTCGTCAGGTCCGGTTTGTATGTATCGAGAAAGTGATTGATGCCCGCCTTCACCGCCGCTGCCGATCCATGTTCCTTATCCGGGAATGCCTTGTGCGCCGTGATCAGCAGTCCCAACGCGCCGCCATCCGTGCAAATCAAGCCATCATTGCCCCACTCCTTGATCATCACGTTCTTCAGCACCGGGTTCACCGTCATCGGCGTTCCGTTCCACGCGTTATACGAGGCCATCACCGCGCGCGATCCGCCTTCTTCAAACCCCATGCGAAATGGCACTGAGTAGTATTCCCGAAAAAGCCGTTCGTCGAAATCTGAAGACGTATGCGTGCGTCCGTTTTCATTTTCATTTGCCATGAAATGCTTCATCAGTGAAGCGGCTTGCCAGTGCTTCGGATCCGGCCCCTGCAATCCGTGGATGAACGCGACTGTCAGCGTTCCCACTAAAAACGGATCCTCGCCCATCGATTCTTCTGTCCTTCCCCAGCGTGGATCACGGCTCAAATCAGCATTGGGCGCGCGCACCACGACGCCACCGCGGTCCCAATTCGGATTCTGGTAGAAGTAACGCGTCTCATACCCCTCAAGCGCCCCGATCTTCTTCAGCAGGTCCGGGTCCCAGGTCGCACCCAACCCTTTCTCCTGCGGAAAGGTGGTCGTCGGCGCAGGCTGCCTTCCCCGCGCAGCCCAGTTCGCCGGTCCGCCCAGCGCTTCGCCGTGAAGCCCTTCGACCTGGCCTGAGAACACGATCCCCAGCCGTTCGATCTTCGGATGATCGCTCATGAGCGACACCTTCTCGTCGAGTGTCAATCGTCCCAGCAAATCCTGAATGCGCGCATCGTCCGAAAGTGAAGCATTGCGGAAGGGATAATCACCCTGGGCACGCGCAATCGTCGCCACGCAACCCAGAACCACCAAAGCCACAATCCAGAACCTGCACTTGCCCGCAATTAGGTGCACTCCTAATCCCTCCTCAGTTCGAACACCGAAGAGTATCACGGCAGATTCTGAATCGCTGCCGAGTAAATCGATTCATGCGAAGCTTGCCACAAGTCTCGATGCATCTGAACTCCCCGGCACAAAACAAAAGAGCGAGGCGCTCATTGCGCCTCGCTCTCCGTTTTCTAATTCCCTGTTCCCTAATCCCTGCTTGTCAGTACAGCCTGAAGTTAACCTCGATGCTCATCATCACCGGCACGGGCGTATTGCCTTTCATTGCCGGCTTGAACTTGTACTTTCTTACCGCTTCCAGCGCCTTTTCATCCAGTCCCATGCCGAGCGGACGAACGACGCGCGGATTTTGCGGATTGCCTTGCGCATCCACGATCAGCGAAATCAGGCAGACTCCCTGGTATTTGGCGCGCCGCGCCTCATCGGAGAATTCGGCTTCCGGTGTAAAGATCGGGATCGGCGCCGAAACCCCTCCGCCGATGTGATAGACGCCGCCACCGGTATTTCCACCGCTGCCAGGACCAAACCCGTTGCCATTTCCCGAACCAATTCCCCCACCATAGCCGCTGCCCATGCCACCGCCGCCACCCGAGCCATTCGAGGCAAGCTGTACGTTGGCGGAATTCTTGACTCCGAAGTTCACCATCTGCGGGTTATCGGGCAGGGTAATGTCCTTCTGGACATTGATAGCGGGCTGGAATGCCAGCTTAGGCTTCTCCAGGATTGGCACCATCGGGGGCGTAATCGGATCCTTCATCCGCGGAGGTAGCTTCCCCTTCATGGGATCCACAATGTCGTGAGAACCGCCACCGCCGCCGCCGCCCGCCGGGGTTGTCAGCTTCGGCGCCTTCAGAATGTCGCTGACATCCACATTGGTCAAATTCGTAGCCGGCTTCACAGGTGGGTGAATAATTGTGAGGCCGAGCCAGATCGCCAGCGCCAATATGGCAAGATTCACCGCGCTCGATGTACCCACGGCCCAGGGGTTCGCCTTGACCGCCATCCGGTCCGGAACCGGAATTGGTTTCGAAGTTAGAACCAGCGGTGGAAGCTTGGGCGGGAAAAAAAGGTCATGAATATTGCCGTAGAGCTCTTTCCAGATCGGCTTCTCTTCGAATGACCTTCCCAGGAACGAGTCAAGCTCATGACCTTCGATCGAGGGTAAGTCGTCCTTTGTGTCCGCATCCGGCTGGATTAATACGTCGTTTGCCATAATTGCCGATACTGGCCCTCTCGGCAGCGACTGCCCTCGTTGGCTTTCGCTCGCTTCCTGGTCCTTTCCTCCATTATGCTCGACATTGCCCGTCCTTGTCTTTAGATGAATCGAAGAGGCGTTTTGGCTTGTCGCGCCCTCCAGAGACTCGTATTTCTCCGAAGTGAAGGTTCCCATAAACGATAGACGGCCCCGGAGAATAGTTGTTACCTTAAAAATCTTTTCCGGTATTTATCATCGGGGTCCCCGGCGACACCGGGTGCCCTCTGGACGCGCGTCGCTGGGGTGATCTTTTACACTAAACGTTCAAGATCTTTTCACTGCACCACGGAGTTCCAATGTCTCCAGCGCCGGAGTTGAAGGCGACCTTGACCTTGCCGCAAACCGCATTCCCCATGAAGGCTAATCTGCCCCAGAATGAGCCTCTTCGGCTCAAAAAGTGGGCTTCCATTCGCCTTTATGACAAACTGCGCGAGGCCTGCGCCGGTCGCCCCGCTTACCTTCTCCACGACGGACCTCCCTACGCCAACGGCCCCATCCACCTCGGCCACGCCCTGAATAAGGGGCTCAAAGACTTCGTTGTCAAGTCGAAGTCCATGGCCGGATTCGATTCCCCTTATGTGCCCGGCTATGACTGCCACGGCCTGCCGATCGAGATCAAAGTCGATGAACAGCTCGGCCACAAGAAGCTCGAAATGCCTGTTCCTGAGGTCCTCGCGGCATGTCGGGGCTATGCGCAGAAATACGTTGACCTGCAAACCTCGCAGTTTGAACGCATAGGGTGCTTCGGCCGCTGGGACAAGCCCTACATGACCATGGCCCGCGACTACGAAGCCCGCACTCTCGAGGCCTTCTACGGTTTCCTCGAAAAAGGCTTCGTCTACCGCGGACTCAAGCCCGTCTACTGGTGCATTCACGATCGCACCGCCCTGGCCGAAGCCGAAGTCGAATACGAGCAGCACACCAGCCCATCCATATATGTGCGTTACAAGATGACCTCGGCTCCTGAATCGCTCAACGCCGCACTCGCGGGCCGCGAAGTCTACACGATCATCTGGACCACCACCCCGTGGACCATCCCCGCATCCATGGCCGTAGCCTTCCACCCCAACTTTGAATACGTCGCTCTCGCGACCAAGGACCAGGGTGCAGCTCCGCAATCGAGTCGGGTGCCCCATCCTTGGGACCGGTCGAAGCGACGGCGTGCCTCATCCGAGCTTGCTCGGGTGGGAAAGCAAGACTTCAACGGCCCCGTCTACATCGTCGCCGCCGAACTCGCCCCCGCAGTGATCGCTGCCTGCAAACTAGGCGCAACCACCGAAGTCGCTCGCTTCAAAGGCAGTGCGCTCGAGCACACCACCTTCAAACATCCTTTCCTCGAGCGCAGCATTCTCGGCGTGCTCGCCACCTACGTCACCGCCGATCAGGGCACAGGCGCCGTCCACACTGCCCCCTCCCACGGTGCCGACGACTTCTACACCGGCCAGCGCTACGACCTCGACCAGACCTGCCGCGTTGACGCGTCCGGCCATCTCCACGTCGATCCCGCCGCGTGGCCCCATGCCTCGCTCCCACCTTTTGAAGGAAAGAAGGTCTGGGCCGCCAACCCCATCATCGTCGCCATGCTTGAAGAGCAGCGCGCGTTGCTCGCCGTCTCCGATCTTGAGCACTCGTACCCCCATTGCTGGCGCTGCCACCATCCCGTCATCTTCCGCGCGACCGAGCAATGGTTCATCTCGCTCGAAACTCCAATGAAGCGCGCTGACGGCTCTGAAACCACATACCGCCAGCTGTCGATCGAAGAAATCGACAAAGTAGTCTGGGACCCATCCTGGGGCAAGGAACGCATCACCAACATGATCGCGACGCGCCCCGACTGGTGCATCAGCCGCCAGCGCATCTGGGGCGTGCCCATCGCCGTCTTCATGTGCGAAGGCTGCAATCGGCCCATCATCGACGCCGCTCTCGATCGCAAAATCATCGACCTCTTCGAACGCGAGGGCGCCGATGCCTGGCACACCACGCCAATCTCCGAGTTGCTTCCCGCCGGGACGAAGTGCTCTCACTGCGGCAGCACAACCTTCCGCAAGGAAACCGACATCCTCGACGTCTGGTTCGACTCCGGCACCAGTTGGTTCGCCGTCTGCGAATCCGATCCGGATCTCCGCACCATCTACAAGGCCTTCCAAACCCACAACGCATCGGAAGGCACGAAGAGTCAGAGCACAACTTCAATCGTGGCAAATGATTCCCATTCAGGAAGTCTCGCTCCGGAAGCCACGAAGCGTCAGGGCACGACTTCAGTCGTGCCGCAAGACGCCGAAAAAAAAGAGGGGGCTTTAGCCCCTGAAGTCTTCTACCTCGAAGGCGGCGATCAGCACCGCGGCTGGTTCCACTCCTCGCTGCTCACTTCAGTCGCTCTCCGCGGCCGCGCACCCTACTCGCACGTCGCCACCGCCGGCTGGACCCTCGACGAACAAGGCCGCGCAATGTCGAAATCCCTCGGCAACGGCGTCGATCCCGTCGACATCGCCGACCGCATGGGCGGTGAAATCGTTCGACTCTGGGTGGCCTCCATCGACTTCCGCGAAGACATGGCCGCCAGCGAAAATCTCATGGCCCGCTGCGCCGAACTCTACCGCAAGGTGCGCAACACCTTCCGCTTTCTGCTCGGCAACATCAGCGGCTTCGATCCCGCACGTGACCGCGTTCCCGAAGCCGAGCTTCTGCCACTCGATCAGTACATGCTCGCCCGCACCCGCGAGCTCACCGAGAAAATTCTCGGCTGGTACGCGGACTTCGAATTCCATCGCGTCTACCAGGCCATCAACGATTTCGCCATCGTCGACTTGAGTTCGTTCTACCTCGACGTCCTCAAAGACCGCATGTACACCTTCGCGCCCACGAGCCACGCCCGCCGCTCGGCGCAGACCGTCCTCTGGCAGATCACCGAAACGCTTGTCCGCCTCGTCGCGCCAATCATGAGCTTCACCGCCGACGAGGTCTGGGAGTATCTGCCCGAAGTCGACGGCCGCGAGGAAAGCGTGCACCTCGCGCTCTTCCCCAAACTCGAAGAAATCTACTCTGCTGATCCCACGCCGTTGTTGGAAGAGTGGAAGCAGATCTTTGCCGTGCGCGACGAAGCACTCCGTGTCCTCGAAGAAGCCCGCCAAGCCAAGCGGATCGGCAAAGGCCTCGAAGCCGATCTCCAAATCTCCGCTGCTGGCGAACTTCTCAAGCTCCTTCAGCAGCACGCTGCCGGACTCAAGGAAATCATCAACGTTTCCGCAGTAAGCGTAGTCGAAAGCACGCAAGACGTTCCCCTAGCTATAGTTGCCCTACCGGCAAGCGGCCACAAGTGCGCCCGCTGCTGGAACTTCATGCCCGAAGTCTCCAACTACGGCATCTGGCAAAACGTCTGCACCCGCTGCCACAACGCTCTCCGCGAGATGGGAATCCCGAATCCGCCGGAGGCCACCCAGTGACTTCCGCCCCGCGCACATCACTGTCCACTGTCCACTGTTCACTGTCCACTGTGTGAGGCCACCCAGTGAGCTTTCCTTCACCGCGCAAACTCCCGTGGCTGCTGCTCATCTCGGCTGCCATCATCGCCGCCGACCGGATCACCAAAACGATCGTCTCTTCCCATGTGCCTCTCGGCGAAGGCATCCCCGTAATTCCCGGCTTCCTGCGCATCACCCACTGGCTGAACGAGGGCGCAGCGTTTTCCCTCTTTGCCGACTCCACCTCTCCGAATGCCGTCCGCTGGGGCCTGATCGCATTTTCAGCAGTTGCTGCCATCGCCGTCCTCATCGCGCTCATCCGCCTCGGTGGCCAGATAACCCTCGCCACCGTTGCTCTTGCCCTGGTGCTCGGCGGAGCGCTTGGGAACCTGCACGACCGCGTCGCTTACGGATCAGTTGTCGACTTCATCGAAGTCCACATCTTCGGCTACCATTGGCCGGATTTCAACGTTGCTGACAGCTCGATCGTGGTCGGCGCCTGCCTGCTCCTCCTCGACTCCCTGCTTCCTCGAAAGACCCCGGAGTCTGCCGATTCGATCGAAATCCAATAAACCGCACCCGCTCGTCACGCCGGAACCCCGCCTGGTAACTTTCCGTATTACCAATGTGCACCCCGGTACCCTAAAATGACGATGGCGTCATCGCGACCGGGCTCAGCGAAGCTGACCCTTTCGACGTCAGTGCTGCCGTACCTGTAGCCTTTGCAATTCCGGGCCGGAATATCCGAATTTACCGTCGATTAAAGGATGAAATGAGCATCTATCCCGTTTCCCCATTGCGCTTCGTGCGCTTTGCTTTTAACCTGTTGTCTCTTCACCGCAATCACATTCGCTGCCTCAATCACGTCTCAGGCCCAGCGTCTTCCCTCCACGGTCCGTCCTCAGCATTACTCCCTGACCCTGACTCCCGATCTCAAAGGCGCCACCTTCTCCGGCTCTGAAGTCATCGAAGTCACCCTCGGCGAGCCATCCACCACGCATCACCCTCAACGCGCACGACCTCACTTTCAAATCGGTCAAGATCGAGGCAGACGGCAAAGAACAAACCGCCACCGTCTCTCTCGACAAGGAGAAGCAACAAGCCACCTTCGCCGTCCCCGAACAGTTGCCGGCGGGTAAAGCGACATTGAAAATCCAGTACGACGGGATTCTGAACGGCGAGCTTCGCGGCTTCTATCTGTCCAAAACGGCACGCCGGAACTACGCCGTCACCCAGTTCGAATCCACCGATGCGCGCCGAGCTTTTCCGTCCTTCGATGAGCCCGCTTTCAAGGCCAACTTCGATATCTCCCTCATCGTCGACAAGGACGACACCGCCATTTCCAACGGGCCGATCGTCGGCGACACGCCCGGACCCGGCGCAGACAAGCACACTCTCAAATTCCTCACTACCCCAAAAATGTCCACTTATCTCGTGGCCTTCCTCGTTGGGGATTTCCAGTGCTCCTCAGGAGAACAGGACGGCGTTGCCATCCGTACATGCGCCACTCCCGACAAGGTTGCCCTCACCTCATACGGCGTCGATGTCGCCAAATACGTGCTGCATTACTACAACACGTATTTCGGAATTCCGTATCCACTCAAGAAGCTCGACCTCATCGGCTTGCCCGATTTTGAAGCCGGCGCCATGGAGAATTTCGGCGCCATCACTTACCGCGAAACCGATCTCCTCATCGATCCCAAAACCGCTTCGATCAATGCCAAAACAGAAGTCGCATTGGTGATCGCGCACGAAATGGCGCACCAGTGGTTTGGCGATCTCGTCACTATGCAGTGGTGGGACAACATCTGGCTTAACGAAGGCTTCGCCACGTGGATGGAGAACAAGCCGGTCGAAGCGATGCACCCCGAGTGGGACGTTGATCAGGCTGTCGCTTCAGGTATGGACGCCACTTTGAATCTCGATGCCCAGCCCACCACCCGCGCCATCCGTGCTCGCGCCGAAACACCGGCGGAGATCGAGCAGATGTTCGACGGTATCTCTTACGGCAAAGCCAGCGACGTACTGCTGAGCGTCGAAAACTATGTCGGTCCGGAAACATTCCGCCAGGGAGTTCACCACTACCTCATGGCGCACCAGTATGGAAATGCCACCGCCGAAGATTTCTGGAATGCCCAGACCACGACCAGCCATAAGCCCGTCGACAAAATCATGGAGAGCCTGGTCGCCCAGGCGGGCGTTCCCTGCTCACTTTCGGCCAGCCCTCGGGCGGCAAGGTGCCTGTCACGCAAAGGCGTTTCTACCTTAGCCCCAGCATTCAACCCGACGCAGCGCAAAAGTGGACGCTCCCCGTTTGCTTCAAGACTGGCGAAGGAAAGCAAGACTGCCAGTTGCTTACACCGGAGACAACAACTCTGAAAGTTCCCAACGCGCACATCTTTTTCGCCAACGCCGGCGGTAAGGGATACTACCGCACCGCGTACACTCCTGCCGATTACACAGCGCTCGCCTCGCAGGTGGAATCCGCTCTCTCCCCCACCGAGCGCATCAGTCTAATCGGCGACGAGTGGGCCCAGGTCCGTGCCAACAAAGCTACCGTCGGCGACTATCTGAATCTCGTGGCTGCCGTCAAAGACGATCCCAACGCAAACGTTGTTTCGTCCGCGCTCGATGGATTGGGCGCTGTCGATTCTCGCATCGCTTCAACTCCCGAAGAAAAAGACGCGCTCGACACCTGGTTCCGACAGACCTTTGCACCTGAGTACGCGAAACTAGGAACGCCCGCCGACAGCGATACACCCGACAAGAAGCAGTTGCGTGCGCTACTCTTCGCTGCTCTGGGCGCAGCCAGGGATCCGCAAATCCTCGCGGAAGCGCGTGAACTCAGCGCGAAATACCTGGTCAATCCAGACGCGGTTGATCCTGACATCGCACAAACTGCTTTGCAGATCACCGCACGTAATGGCGATGCAACCCTCTTCAATCGATTGCAGAAAATCTCAGAGACTTCCACCAACCCTGAGATTCAGATCGGCGCGCTTCACCTTCTCGCCATGTTCGAAGACCCCGCCCTCGCTAAACGTGCTCTTGAATACGCTGTCTCCGACAAAGTCCGCAACCAGGACGCAGCAATCCAGCTCTCCATCTCGCTTGATATGGACAAGAACCGCGAGCTCGCTTGGAATTTCATCCGGACCCATTGGGATGAGGTTAAAAAGGAGTTCACACCCGAGATGGGAAGCCTCCTCGTTGGCGCCACCAGCACCTTCTGCTCGGCATCGGACCGCGATGAAGTCTCGCAGTTCTTCGCTGCTCATAAAGTTCCCGATGCCGATCAGGCAGTCAAGCACGCCATCGAACGCATAGACGGTTGCATCGAACTCCGCAACCTTCAGGAACCACAGCTAAAAACCTGGCTCGCGAAGACTCCGCTCGACACTCACGCCTCATCGACTGCATCCGGCGCGAACGTGCAATAATCCCGGCTGCACCTCGATGATTCATCGAAACGCGGCCCGGTTTACCACAACCCAAAACGTCGATGGCCGCCGGCATCACCGGCGGCCATCTTTCGAAAACTTCGAGCCTCATTCCAGCCTGTCATTCCGACCGACCAACGGGAGCGGAGGAACCTGCAGTTGCCCTTTTTGCTTTTCTTACCGCATCTAATCGCGTCAGCGTTGCCACCCTACCAGGCCACCTTCTCCGGCAAAAACTCCGCGAACAGTTCGTCGTAGTATGGCTTCAACTGCTGCACATCCGGCTTGGAATGCCCCTTCGAATACAGATCGTACTGATTAAATTTCAGCACCCACTCCAGCATCGCCCGATCCTGATCGTTCGCGAGATGATCGTACGCTCCGTGACGATGCCAGGGATAAAACGAGTGGAATCGAAGCATGTACAGCGACTCAATCGGTAGATAAGGCTTCATCACTTCAGCAATGTATCCGTCGTGTCCGAACGACATGTGCAGCTTTTCCAGGCCGCAATTCGATTCATAAATTCCGTATTTAGTCTGATACTCAGGTACGTTGCGATCCGGATTGTTCGCAAAATACTCGTGGAAAACGATCGCCTCTGACCAAGCGCAGCCCACCGGAAACGTATCGCCCACAACCGCCCACTGCGGCTCGCCATAAAGGCAAAGACACTTCCCAAGGTCGTGCAGAAATCCCGTCAACACCATCCACCGCGGATGACCGTCGCGCCGGATCGCTTCCGACGTCTGCAGCAGATGCTCGACTTGAGTCAAATCCGTGTCCGGATCACTGTCGTCAACCAGCGTATTCAAAAACTCCGCAGCTTCCCAAATCGACTTCATGCCTTTCTTCAGGCCGAAGTACTCCTTCTCCTTTTGGAGAACAAAATCCACCGTCTGCCCTTCGTGATTCAGCCGATAAAACTCCGCCACACCCGGCGTCGCCGCCGCGTCATAAATGCGGAATTCCTCTTGAGACTTCCCTTCCTTGTAGCGACCTTCGACGAAATCGTCCCATTCATCCAACTGGGCCAGAGGTTTTGAGTGGGAAATTGATGCGCTCATTTTTGCCTCTCCATTCCGTCAACAACCGACGATTCAACCTGGGTTTGTTCTATCAAACGCTGACTTGTCTAGCAAGGGATCCCTTTCTCGTGGAACGTCGGCTGAATACAATCAACGGTTTCCAGTCGGCCCTTTTTGCCCAAGTGTTCCCTTCAATCGCCTCTGGAGATGCCGGCTCGAAAGCAAGGTGTCCGACCCCAGAGCACATTGCGCACTTGATACGGGGATTGCCGGATTCAGTCAATTCACGTAAACATCGCAGGGGCTTCAACCAGCGGTATACTGCATGCTCCCATGAACACAGCACGAAAACTGCGTCAGTCAACTTGTGTCTATGAAGGGAAAACAATGCGAGATTCAGCTGGAACTCTTCGCGCGGGGATTCTGGGGTCCATTCTTGTCGTCGGCATCTTCATTTCCTGCCCGGGCCCCCTTGTCGCTCAGGATGGCCAAGCCAGCCACATCGGCCCGATCGACGGATCGTCGCGCGTCACACTGAAAGCGAATACGCATCCGTTAGCTTCCAAAGCAAACGACCAGGGAGAAGTGAGTCCGAATCTGCCGATGGAACGGATGCTCCTCGTCCTGCGGCCTGCTGCCGAGCCGGCCTTGCGGCAGCTGATTGCAGACCAGCAGGACAAGACGTCGCCAAAGTTTCATGCATGGCTGTCTCCCGAGGAATTTGCGGCGCAGTTTGGCCCCCCGAAGTCCGATTTGCGATCTGTTGCAGGGTGGCTTGGGAGTCAGGGCTTTCATGTAAATCGAATCGCTCGGGGCGGCCTGTCGATCGAGTTCAGCGGGACGGCCGGGCAGGTAAAGCAAGCGTTCCATACAGCGATTCATCGCTACCTTGCGGACGGAGCGCAACACATTGCAAACGCGTCCGATCCACAGATCCCCACCGCGCTGGCACGAGCGGTGGCCGGCATACTGACCCTTCATGATTTTCAAAAGCAGCCGGCTATACGCGTTCTAGGCAAAGCCACCCGGATCGCAAACACAAGCCAATGGCAGCCGGAGTTTACTTACCAAGGCGCAGCAGGTGCCGGACACTATCTCGCGCCAGGCGACTTCAGCAAAATCTACAATACTGCTCCACTCATTCATAGTGGCGTCGATGGAAGCGGCCAGAGCATTGCGATTGTGGGCCGGAGCAACATCTTTCTGTCGGATGTTCAGATTTTCAGGCTTGCGTTTGGTTTGCCTGCGAACGATCCTCAGATCATTCTTGACGGACCCGATCCCGGAGACCTGTTCGGCTCAGAAGAAGCTGAGGCTGACCTGGATGTGCAGTGGTCCGGGGCTGTCGCGCCGAACGCGACCATAAAGTTTGTCGTCTCAGCAAGCACGGATAGCTCGGACGGAGTGGATTTGTCGGCCGAATACATTGTAGACAACGATATAGCCCCTGTGATGAGCACGAGCTTCGGCGCCTGTGAGGCAGTACTCGGTCAGGCCGAAAATGCGTTCTACAACAACCTCTGGGAGCAGGCAGCGGCTGAGGGCATTACAGTCGTTGTGGCCAGCGGTGACTCGGGCGCTGCGGGGTGCGACGACCCGTATGCCGGACCAGCGATAAATGGAGCAGCGATCAGCGGGCTCGCTTCAACGCCATTCAACGTAGCAGTTGGCGGGACAGAGTTCAACGAGAACGGCAACGACAGCCTCTACTGGTCGGCTACCAACGGCTCGGACCAGTCTTCGGTGATCGGCTACATTCCGGAAGAAGTGTGGAACGAAAGCTGCACAGACGCGAGTCAGTGCACTTCGGTGACGCTATTCGCCAGTGGAGGCGGCGCCAGCAGCATTTACGCGAAGCCCTCCTGGCAGGCGGGCCCAGGCGTGCCGAATGATGGAAAGCGGGATTTACCGGACGTGTCTCTGGCCGCAGCCGCCCTTCACGACGGATACCTGCTATGCCAGGAGGGAAGTTGCCTTACAGATGCACAGGGGCAGTTGTTCAATGCCGAAGTGATCGGCGGCACGTCGGCATCCACACCAACATTTGCCGGCATCCTGGCCTTGGTGGCTCAGAGCGCGAAGTCCCGACTCGGCATGGCCAACTTCGTGCTGTATCCGTTGGCGGCATCGCAGAACGATGCCGGTTGCAATGCGAGCGGTACCCCGAAGAGTTCCTGCGTATTTAACGATGTGACCCAGGGCAACAACAGCGTACCCGGACAAACAGGAGCAGCCGCAGGACTGGGTTACGATCTGGCCACAGGGCTTGGGTCCATCAACGCAGCCAACCTGGCCGCAAACTGGGCATCTGTTGCATTGCGCAGTACAACGACGACGCTTACGCTTTCGCCGACGAGCATCACGCACGGGCAAAACGTAGCCGCCTCGGTGACTGTTATCCCGACAGCAGGCGCGGGGACTCCCACCGGCGATGTGGCGTTGGTAACCGGCGGTCCGGGAGATTTGAACCTGGGCAGTCTCACCGGCGGTCAGATCGCGTCTGCAGTTTCTTCCCTGCGTGGCGGCACCTACACTGCGACTGCGTTCTACGGAGGCGACGGCATCTTTGCCGCAAGTACGTCCAGCGGCGTTTCGGTCACGGTCCATCCGGAGCCCAGCACGCTTACGTTTTCTGCCTCATCAACAAACCTCACCTATAGCGCCTTCCTGAATCTTCAGGCAAGCGTGGCTGGTGCATCGAAGCAAGGAACGGCTACCGGCATGGTCACATTTTCCGACAACTTCAATGGAAAGTCTGCATCTCTGATGACCGTTCCGCTTAACAGCCAGGGCAACCTCGCGGTTGTCGACACCACTCTCGCGCTGGGGACGCACCAGCTCACTGCCACTTATTCCGGCGATCCGAGTTTCATTGCGAGTTCTTCGGGGCCGGTGAGCATCACGGTGACAAAAGGACCGACGACTACCCTTCTCCTCACACCTTCGGGAGCGCCTCCGAATACTGCAGCAGTCGTGCAGGCTTTCGTGTTCCCGAGTCTCGGAGCGGCATATCCTACAGGCACAGTGCAGTTCTTCGACGGGACAACCGCTCTGGGCTCCCCTGTGACGATCAACAGCGAACTCGCGACGATCAATGCCCAGCTGCCCAATGGCGCTAACAGCATCACAGCGGTATATTCGGGTGATTCCAATTTCGACTCGTCCACATCGAGTGCGGCAACTGTTTTTGTTGGCAATCCTGATTTTCAAATCGCGGTAAACCCGGGCAACGTGACGGTCTCCGCATCGACTGCTGGCACAGCGAAGATTCTCATCAGCCCGGGGCCGGGCCTCGGCTTTGTGGGAACCGTGTCCTTTGCCTGCTCAGGACAGCCTTCCGGAACGTCATGCGGCTTTCAGCCGGCAACCTTCAACCTCGATGGATTCACTCCCCAAACGACATCTTTGACCATCACCAAAGCGTCCGGGGCCAGCGCGAGTTCAAGAGGAAACTGGCTCGCTGGTTCTGCTGGCGGCTTGGGCTTTGCGTGCGTCTTTTTCATCGGCCTGAGAAGACGGCGGTTAAGATTCGGAAATGTGTTGATCCTTGCCATCTTGCTGGGAGTTGCCGCAGGATGCGGAGGCGGCGGCCCAGCCTCCGGCGGCACCACAACAACAAACCCCGCGACAACTTCCTATGTCCTGGTGGTGACTGCGACAGGCGGATCCGGGACGAACAACCTGAGCCACTCAGTCTCGCTCTCCGTCACGGCACAATAACCACAACATACAATCGCTCAGACTGCGCCACGCAAGCGCACCCAGAGACGCATTCGGCTACACGTGAATTAACCGCAGAAAAAGATGGTGGGCAGTGAGGGACTCGAACCCCCGACTTCCTGCTTGTAAGGCAGGCGCTCTAACCAACTGAGCTAACCGCCCCCAGGGGCGAAGGACCGATGGGCGGCCCTCTCTCATCATACCAGCGCAGGACTTCTTCGCGAAGTTTGCAACTCTGTCCGCCGAACGTCCGCTTTCGAACTGTGCTTGGGTTGATAAGCTTATCCGTGTGCCCCGTCTAATCGTGAATGCCGACGACTTCGGACTCGCTCCGGGCGTCAATCGCGCCATCCTCGAGCTTCATGCTGCCGAAGTGCTCACCAGCGCCACGCTCATGGCGCAGGCCAGCGCCACTGAAGAAGCGGTGAACATGGCCCTGGCCATGCCAACACTCGGCGTGGGCTGTCATGTTGTCCTGGTCGACGGCACCCCGGTCTCCGACAGGGATAAGATTCCCTCTCTCGTCGACCGTGCAACGGGAAATTTCCATCCGAGCCTCGGGGCCTTCCTGAAGCGCTCATTCACGGCGCGCATTCGCAGCGCGGATGTCGAAGCCGAAGCCTCCGCCCAGATAGCTCTCCTGCAGAGTTACGGCCTTCGGCTTACTCACGTCGACACCCACAAGCATATCCACATGTTCCCCGCGATCCTGCGGTCCGTGTTGCGCGCTGCGAAGGCGGCCGGCATCCACTGTATCCGCAATCCCTTTGAGCCGATCTGGAGCCTGAACGCCACAACCAATGCGCCTGATCTCCGCCGCGCCGAAGTCCTCCTGATGCGCCGTTTCGAGTCCAAGTTTCGCCGGATCGTCGAAGAAGAAGAATTCCAGACAACCGAGGGCGCCGTAGGTGTCCTGGCTACCGGCACCGTCAACCTCGCAACCGTGAATGCGCTGATTACCGCGATGCCCGAAGGCACGTTCGAACTCGTCTCGCACCCGGGCTATCGCGACGAACAGCTCTTAAAGGCAAACACCCGACTCCTGGAGTCGCGCGAAATCGAGCGCAACGCGCTCATGGCGATTAAGGATTACCGGGGCCTCGACCTCATATCATTTGCCCATCTCGGTCGCCCACTTCAGAAGAAAGCTGCCGGCTGAAACCATCGAATTGAGGGTTTTGCGTCCTCCCTCAAATTCAACCCGTCAAACTTCAACAAGGAAGCTCTCAAACCTGGCTCGGAAATGTAAGGAATCTCATGCGCATCGGCATCACCTGTTATCCCACCTATGGCGGCTCCGGCGTCGTCGCCACCGAGCTCGGCATTGAGCTTGCCGCCTCGGGTCACGAGGTCCATTTCATTTCCTATTCACAGCCCTTCCGCCTCAGCGGTCGCGACGACGGCATCTTCTACCACGAGGTCCCGGTCTCAAGCTATCCACTCTTTGAATTTCCTCCGTACGATCTGGCACTGGCATCGCGAATGGCCGAGGTTGCCGAATTCTGCAACCTCGACCTTCTCCATGTTCACTACGCCATTCCGCACTCCGTCAGCGCCTTGCTCGCTCGGCAAATGCTGGCTGCCCGCGGCCGAAGACTGCCCTTTGTGACAACCCTGCACGGCACAGACATTACTCTCGTCGGCCTTGATCGCAGTTACCTGCCCATCACCCGCTATTCCATTCAGGAAAGTGATGGCGTCACCAGCATCTCAAGCTATCTCAAGGCAAAAACCGTCGAAGACTTCGGAATCTCCCGGCCCATCGAGGTCATTCCGAATTTCGTCAATTGCGATGTCTACACGCCCATCGCCGACCAGGAGATGCGAGCAAGTGCGCGCGCCAAATTTGCCAGTCCTGACGAAGCGATCTTTATCCACTTGTCAAACTTCCGCCCCGTCAAGCGCGTCGTCGATGTGGTAAAGGTGTTCGCTCAGGTGGTTCATGAGGTTCCGTCTCAATTGATTCTCGTCGGGGATGGCCCGGATCGCTCTGCCGCCGAGTGGCTTGCGCACGACCTCAAGATCAACCATCGCGTTCATTTCCTTGGCAAGCAAGACCGCGTCAATGAGCTTCTTCCCCTGGCCGACCTGATGATCATGCCTAGTTCGCTCGAATCGTTTGGACTGGCCGCCCTTGAAGCCATGGCATGCAAGGTTCCGGCGATCGCGACCCGCGTAGGCGGCGTCTCTGAACTCATCGAGGATGGCGTGACAGGGTTGCTCTTTCCCGTGGGAGACGTTGACGCGATGGCCGCTGCAGCCATCGCGCTCCTGAAAGATCGCTCGCGCCTCGATGCAATGCGCGACGCAGCACGCAAGGATGCACAGAAACGCTTCTGCGCATCCTTGGTTGTCCCCATATACATCAAGTATTACGAAACAGTGCTTGCCGGCTGACGACATCTCCTGAACAGCCCGATCACGGTAGCCGGTCGGCCTCAAATCTCGGAACGAATCCCACCCGGGTCCAGAACTCCTGCACCAGCGCTACAGTTTCCGCGCTTACTTGCGGCGGAGTTCGCAGCACAATCCCCGCGCCGCTTCCCTTCTCGTCGCCATCCCTCAACGCGTAGTTCGCAAGTTCCCGCATATCTACTGCAAGCGCCACGCACTTATCGGCCCGATAGGTGCACGATGCGAGATCCGCGATCGAGAGTCTCGTCGTGGGAGTGACCAGAATCGTTCGCGGCGGAGCCATACGGTCGAGCAGGCAGAAAATCTCCAGCTTCGACTCCAGTTCGTCCGGCACGCAATCAATCACCAGGTCGGCTTCGCGCACCGCATCTTCGACGGTAGAGGCAAACTTTACCATCGGCAATGCCGACGGCCCCAATTGCTGGCGCAGATACTCCTGCGCATGGTGCAGGTTTGCCGGCATTACGTCTTCCAGCAGCACCGTGTACCCAGTGCGGGCTGCAGCCAGCGCCAGCCATCTGCCCAGCGGTCCCGCCCCGATAATGGCAACTTGCATTCGTATCCGGGGATTACTTTGAAGTAAGTGCCTTGGCCACGTCGTCTTCGTTCGGCCTGGAGCGCTCCAGGTGTTCGGCGATTCGTGCGCGCTCATCGGCGCTGAGTGTCGGTACAAGCGCAAGAACGCGGCGGAGCGACACCGCGACATCATCAATGTAGTTCATCAGTCGAATGGCTTCACCAGACAGCGGCATTGGGGTCCTCTTGATTGAAGTCAGTCCCCATTGTAGGCGGTACGGCTGCCGATGGAAAGCGCGCGGAATAAGGGGTGACCAGCACTGCTTCTTGAAAATTCTGCCCTACTGGTCAAATCGCAGAAGTGTCGAGATCATTCCCTTCGCCAGGTCGTCTGTCTGCTCTGTGAGCAGAGTCGTTTGAGAGAACCAGGCAGTCGCATCCACGCCGTCGCGCTCTTGCACAACCAGCTCGTATACGCGCTCGAATCCAAGCACTTTCCCGGTGAAGGTAATCTTCTTCTTGTCGGGATCAAACTGCACCAAAAATCCCTGGTCGTCTTCGCGCCGGATTTCCAGGCGATTGGGATCGGGCATGGCCCCCCGCAGAACGGTGCGGTTCGCTTTGGTATTGACGCTTTCGCAACGAATCGAAAAAACCTCGCACAAGCCATTCCATTGATGCGGAAGCTGCCGAATCAGAAGTGCTGCCCTTGCATCGGCCTTCCGTTTTTCCTCAACGGCAACAGCCCGCTTGGGCTCGTAGTTTTGCAGTTCTTCCTCTTCCCAGGTCAATGGACGCTTTTTCTCGGGCGCAGCAATGCCATCTACTGGCTTGGTTACCTCAGCAATGCGTTTGGAAATCGCTTCAGATGCGGCTTGCGTTGTCGTAGGCATAGGATTCACTTCCGATGTTAGCGCAGGTCCACTTTCCAAAGACTCCCACAACCGTGGCAGGGTAACGGTACTTTTTGGTGACATTTCGTTTCAAGCACCGATTCATCAATGATTACTGCCAGACGCGACAACTTCGACTCGCGTCTCATTAAGATCGGGAGTCGCACCTGCAGTTGTTCTCGCGTCAACCAACCACCAATCGCTGGGTGCCCCATCCATGACGCGCATTGCGTCATGGGTGGGAAAGCACGAATGCATCCAGCGCCGTCACTCCGATCAACCATATTCAGCTGTCATTCCGAGCGACCAACGGGAGCCGAGGAACCTGCAGTTGTTCTTAGCCAATCAACCACCAATCGATGGGTGCCCCATCCATGACGCGAGTTGCGTCATGGGTGGGAAAGCACGAGCCCACCAGACGCAACAAGGCGGCCCACCCTCCCACAAGGAGTGGACCGCCTCATCGCATTCCGGACTAACCTTCCTACCCGCCGGAAACTCAATCTGTCTTCCCTGTTTCACTCCTTCACTTGTTCACTGTCCTTACAGCTTCTTCACTTGTTCACTTCGTTCACTGTTCTTACAGCGTCCTCTTGAACAACGGCGTCGCGATCAACAGCGTTCCAATCCCAAAGATGAAACAAAAACAGCAAATCCCCCGTATCGCAACAAAACCGCCATCCTTCAGCAGAATCGCCTTGAATCCGTGAATCGCATACGTAAAGGGATCGATCGTCGCAATGCACTCTCAACCACGCGGGAAACGCCGCAACCGGCGAGATCGCGCCCGAAGGAAAGAACAGCAGTGTATTCAGCACTCCAAACATCGCGCGCGGAACCAGCGGATCATCCACCCGCACCATCATCAGAAACATCATTCCGTTAAACGCCAGCGAGGTTCCCAGGATCAGCAGCAGCAGGTTCAGATCCGCACCCGGCTTGAAAATGACACCCAAGCCCCGCCATCAGAGAGCCGATCACCGTGATCGATATCCCTGAGAGCAAGTGCCTTGATAGCGCCCGCCGCGTTCAGCCCCATCACCAGTTCCAGCTTGCTGATCGGCGTCACCAGGTATCCCTCATGCACGCCGCGCGCCTTGTCGTCGATGTACAGCATTCCGCCGCCGATCATCACGGAGATGTACATCGCCAGCGCAATCGAACCCGCCAGCAGGTACTTCATATACTCCACGTAGGGATAAAGCTCGACAATCTCCAGCGCGATATTCTTCACCACGCGATCCTCAATCACCGGCTGATTCAGCGCGTCCACCAGCGACTGCATCTCGCTTTCAATGCTGCCGCTCATGATCTGGTCCGAGTTGTCCACGACCAGCCCGATCCGTGGCGCATCCTGCGAATACACACGCCGTGAATACTGTGCCGGAATGATCACCGCCGCATCCACCTTGCCCGTGCGCACATCCTCTTTCGCCTGCGTCTCGTCGTCGTAATGGATGGTCGTGAACGTCGCGATATTCGCCGCCACCGAGTCGAAAGCCTCGCGCACCTTCACCGCCTGCGGTCCTCCATCGTGATCCACCACAGCCACCCGCGCGCCCTGGATATGCCCGCCGTACGCGTGGCCCAGGATCACCAACTGCACAATCGGCAGCATCATCGACATGATCATCAGCACTGGCGAGCGGAAAAACTTCCGCATCTCGCGCTCAACAATCGCCATAAATCTGTTCATGGTTGTGCTCCCGGACGCGGCGGCATCATGAAGACCGACTTCACTTGCTCGTCGCGCAATTGCCTGCCCGTGTAATGCACAAAAACATCATCCAGCGATGTGTTCTGCACGCTCAGCGAAGTAATTGCTCGCCCAGCGCCTTCGCCATCTCCACCAGTTCCGTCGTAGTCTGTGATCCGTTCGAAGTCAGCACGCGATAAACTCCAGCCGACTGCGACTGCACCTCCGTCACATCCGGAAGCGCTTCCAGTCGCGACTTCCACTGTCCGGATCCTCGCGATTAAATTGCACTTCAACCACATTCGATCCCGGAACGCTCTGCTTCAACTCCACGGGACTGCCCAATGCCACCAGCGTTCCGTGATCGACAATCGCGATGCGATCGCACAGCCGATCGGCCTCTTCCATATAGTGCGTCGTCAGCAGCATCGTCAGGTTGCGTGTCTTCTTCAGATTGTTCAGCATCTCCCACACCGCGATGCGCGAGACGGGATCGAGACCGGTAGTCGGCTCATCAAGGAAGAAAATTCGCGGATCATGCACCAGTCCGCGCGCAATCTCCAGCCGTCGCCGCATGCCGCCGGAAAGCGTCTTCGTCTGCGCCGTTCGCCACTTCGTCAAGTCGACAGCTTCCAGCACTTCAGCGATATTCTTCTCCCGCTGCACGCGCGGAACGCTGTACAGCTTTGCGTAGATACTCAAATTCTCTTCGACCGTCAGATCCTGGTCGCTCGTCAACGCCTGCGGAATCACGCCGATCATCCGCCGCACCGCGTCCGGTTCCTTGCTCACATCGTGACCGCCCACGATTGCCTTCCCGCTTGTGACGGGGATCAGCGTCGTCATCATCCGGATCAGCGTGCTCTTTCCCGCGCCGTTCGGCCCCAGCAGTCCGAATATCTCTCCGTCGGCAACCTGGAAGTTCACGCCTTTCACCGCCTCAAAATCGCCGTATTTCTTCACGATGTTTTCCACGCGAATAGCAGGCGGCGCCTGGCTCCGCAAAGGCTCCGGCGTCGGCGTAACGGTGCGTGCGTGCGACGTCATTGCTTCACCAGCTTGTTCTTGGGTATATACACATCAGCCGTCATCCCCGGCACAAACTTCTCTTGGGGGTTGTCGATCAAAAGCTTCAGCCGCACGGTTCGAATGTCGCGCTTGCGACCGCCGTTGATATCGCGCTGCGTCGCAAAGTCCGCTTCGGCCGATTTCGCAATTACCTTTCCCTGTACCGTGGTCCCGCTCGGCATCACTACCTTCAAGCTGTCTCCCACCTGCACTGCATCGGCTTGCGTCTCCGGCAGCGGCGCATACACCCAGGTCTGCGAAAGGTCCATGATGGTCGCAATCGTTCCGCCGGCCGCCAATACCTCGCCCTGCCGCGCCGCAAGCACATTCACAGGACCCGAAACAGGCGCAAAGACCTTGGCGTAGCCGAGCTGCACATTTGCCTGATCGGCCAGTGCCTTCGCATTCTGCACAATCCCCCGCGTCGATGCCACGGTTCGCGCTGAAACCTGCGCCAGCAATTCATGCGCATGCGCCTGCTGCAACGCCGCATTCGCTGCCGCCACGTTCGCCCTCGCCGTCTCCACTGCCGCCTCGGCGGCATTCAGGCTGGTCACGGCATCATCCTTGGCCTGGTCGCTCGAAATTCCCTGCTTGGCCAGCGCCACCGTGCGCGATGTATCCGCCTTCTGATGCTCAAGGTTCGCCTGCGCCTGCGCGAGTGCCGCCTGGCTCGCCTTCACCTGCGCCTCGGCATTGACCGCGGCACTTGATACTTCCCCTTCATTCTGGCGCTGGGTTTCTACGGTCTCCGCCAGTTTCGATTGATCGCTCAGGACATTGGCCTGCGCCGCTTGTTCAGCCGCCGCCAGGTCATCGCTCTCTACCGTCGCAATCAGGTCGCCGGCCTTCACGGCCTGCCCCTCTTCGACATTCAGCGCCTGCAGACGCCCCGGTATCTTTGCGCTCACCAGCACTTCATTCGCATCCACCGTGCCAATCAGTTTCAAGTCGCCTGAAGTACGGGCAGTCAGCAAATACCACACAAACGATCCCACGGTCAGCAGTCCCAGGATCACGAAAACTCTATTTCTTGCGTTCATCGCTTCTCCCAAATAAATGCCGAGTGCTCGGTAACTCCGGCATCGGCGTGTCGGCAAGCACCCGAGCCGCTATTTCTGCGCCATGGACGCGATCGGTAAAGACCGCCTGCCCTAGAAACTCCACCACCGCGCGCCGCCGCTTCTCCAAAACATCGGGCGCGAATGGCTCAAACGGCATCAAGATCCTCCACACCGGCGCAGCCAGAAAATAAAATACGTTCGCTCCCAGCGCCGCCAGGTGAATCTGAAGCCAGTCCACATCGATCAACTCGCCAGAACTAATTCCCTCGCGCATCATCGCCTCGTACATCGTCTGCAGCGGCGCAAAAACGCGTTTAACAAGCACCGGCAGAGCATCCGACTCGCCCTGGTGCAGGCGCATCATCTCCTGCTGCATCAGGCTCTGAAATTCACCCTGAGAGAGAATGCGATCGAAGTGATCCAGCGTGGACCTCAGCAGCCGCTCGCCTGGCGAGGCTGTCCGGAGAAACACCGCCATCGAGCGATCCCGGATCTTCGCCGAAATCATCTCCACCGCTGCGATATACAGGTTCTCCTTGCTGTCGAAGTGGTAATACAGCAGCGCCTTGTTCACGCCGGCAGCGGCAGCAATTTGGTCCATCCGTGCGCCCGCCATTCCCAGCGAACTGAACTCGCGCAACGCCGCATCCAGAATCCGCGCGCGTGTTTCGGCTGATCGGTCACTCGACGGAGAAGTGTTTGGTGTCTCAGAATTCATGTTAACCACATGGTTAAACTAACTAGTTAGTAAAATAATTGGAACATTGAGAAATTGCAAGAGGAATCCTTTTGTCAACACCTCCCGATCGAAAATTCTCGCTAACCCCCTCATTTCACTCGCCAAAAACTTCTCGCCATTTTGCAGGAAATTTCATCCTGTGGGCGCACAATCGAATCGTGAATGAGATCTCTGCTCCCAGAACGTGCGCCATTGTGCATGCGAATTCCGCCAGCACTTGCATCGCGCCGCCAAGTCCAATCCGCAGAGGAATCTACGGCTAATCCCAATCCGCACAGGAATTTAGCGCACCCTCTGTCTCTAACCTGATGATTACAGAGTGTTTGCCCAAAGAAACCGGGTAAATAGGGGTAGGGCAAGGGAGTCGCCGGGTGCCTGGTTCCCCATTCGTGACGAAGTCAAGGGGTGGGAAAGCACGAAGATAGCGCGCCACACCGCCGGGTGCCCCATCCTTGACGAAGTCAAGGGTGGGAAAGCACGAATCATCCAGCGCCGTCACTTCGATCAGCCGTACTCAGCTTGTCATTCCGAGCGACCGCAGGGAGCCGAGGAACCTGCAGTTGTTCTTTGCCAACCAACCGCCAATCGCTGGGTGCCCCATCCATGACGCGTAGTTTGCCTCAAGGGTGGGAAAGCACGAGCCATCGCACGACCCACAGCGAGGCCGATTTACCATAACCCACATCCCATGACCGACCGAGTCTCAGGCCGGGGCGCCGGGTGCCGGGTGCCCCATCCTTGACAGCTTCATCGTCAAGGGTGGGAAAGCACGAACCATCGCGCACCTCACAGCGAGGCCGATTTACCATAACCCACATCCCATGATCGACCAAGTCTCAGGCACCCAACCAATCCTTTGCGCCCCGCTGCTTCGCCAAGTCGACGCAAAGCTAATCCAGCTGCTCGGCGATCTCCGGCCCGAGGAATGGGGAATACAGACCATCGCTCCCGCGTGGAAAGTCCGCGACGTCGCAGCTCATCTGCTCGACACCGTGCTTCGCAAACTCTCCATGGTGCGCGATCACTATTTCGTCGAACAGCTTCAGATTCGCTCCGCACAGGACATCATCGATCTCGTCAATCGCCTCAATTGTGAAGGCGTCAAAGTCTATCGCCGCCTCAGCCCAACCGTTCTGACCGAGATGATGGAGACGGCCTGTCGCCAGAGCGCCGACTTCCACGAATCCCTAGATCCATTTGCGCCCGCGACTTTCAACGTAAGCTGGGCCGGAGAGTCCACATCCCTCAACTGGTTCGATACGGCTCGCGAACTCACCGAGCGGTGGCACCACCAGCAGCAGATACGTCACGCCACCGATCGCCCTGGCATCATGACGCGGGAACTCTACCATCCGGTTCTCGACTGCTTCGTGCGCGGACTTCCCTACGTCTACCGCAATGTTGATTCGCCGCCTGGAACGACCCTGCAACTCGACATCGCCGGCGACTGCGGGGGCACTTGGCTTCTCTCGAAAGACAATTCAGGCTGGGCATTCGCATCGTCCGCGAATTCCCCGGCTGCCACCGTAATCATTCCGCAGGAAATCGCCTGGCGCGTATTCACCAAGGGAATCGATCGCAAAGAAGCGATCGCGCGTTCATCCATCGAAGGAGACCTAACCCTCGGCGAACCCGTCTTCCATCTCACCGCCATCGTCGGCTAACAATGCAAGCTCACATGCAAGCCCACACCATCCGCTGTGATTCCGACCGACCAACGGGAGCGGAGGAACCTGCAGTTGCTGTTCGAGCTTCTTTCAATTTCGGTGTCATTCTAATGAAATTCTGCCCAAAATCGACACGTTGTCATTCTGAACGAATCACTTACGCGAAAAAGTCAACCTCGCCGTCTGAATCAGGATGATCTGGCAGCGTAGCCGCTTGATCATCGCCCTTTTCGGCTTGCTCCGGCTCTTCCTCTTCCAGCCCACGCTCCGGTGCGTGATCGTTCCTGCTGAATGCGTCGTCCTCCATTCGGCCAACAGGATCGAACGCAAACGGAGGCTGAATCTCGCTTTCTGCCTTCGGAGTGCTTGCCGTTCCTACCGCTCGGATCTCGCGTATCGGGTTGATTTCCATCGCATTCTCAAGAATTGCCCGTTTCAATGGTTATCGGCGAAAGCGCGCGAGAACTTTGAAAGCTGGCAGTCTTTTTAGTGCCGCACAACTCCGGATCCAGCAACCGCGGACCCGGCCCTTCGGCAGCCAAACAATCCCATGGGTTTCGAAGCGGACAGGTCTCCAGAGAAAGACACCCGCACCCAATGCATCCATCCAACTGATCGCGCAATCGCGTCAACCTCTCAATCCGATCATTGAGACGCGCCCGCCACATGGCCGACAGCTTTTTCCAATCTTCTGATGTCGGAGTTCGCTTCTCCGGCAGCGTCGCCAGGGCTTCTCGAATCTCTCCCAGTGGAATCCCGGTTCTCTGCGCCACCTTGATCACCGCCACCCTGCGCAGCACCTCGCGCGCATAGCGCCGCTGGTTTCCGCTGTTGCGCCAACTACTGATCAAGCCCTTTGCTTCGTAGAAATGCAGAGTCGAGACAGCCACTCCACTCCGCGCCGCCACCTCGCCCACGGTAAGGGACCGGTGAATCTCAGGCCGCTGTGGCTTGTCGATGGATCGCGCAATCATCAATCTTCCCTCTTGACCTCAAGTTTACTTGAGGTTTTACTCTAGAACCAGTGGAGGAAAGAGAATCATGGAAACACCAATCAAGGTTGGCCTGGTCTACGGATCTACACGACCGGGCCGCTTCTGCGATACCGTTGCCGGCTGGGCTGCTGGCCAAATCGCCGCGCGTGAAGGTTTTGCAGTCGAGATCATTGATCCGGCAGCAGTTGGAAGCGCAGGTGCTGCCTCGCTGAACGCACGCGTCGCGGCTTGTGATGCGTTCATCGTCGTCACGCCCGAGTACAACCACGGCTACACGGCTCCGCTGAAGGCGCTCATCGACTCGATCGGGCCGGAGTGGCACGCCAAGCCAGTCGCGTTCGTCTCCTATGGCGGCGTCTCCGGCGGCCTGCGTGCGGTCGAACAGCTTCGCCTCGTCTTTGCGGAACTGCACGCCGTTACCATCCGCGACAGCGTCAGCTTCGCCGGTGTGTGGGAACAGTTCGATGCAAGCGGCGCACTACGCAGTCCCGAGCGCGCCGAGCGATCCATGGACGCGATGCTGCGCCGCCTCCACTGGTGGGCCGTCAGTCTCGCCCACGCCCGCAACATCTGGCCATACGCAAAGACTGTTTGACGATCGACTTGTCTCGATCGGACTAGGGAGATCGGGCAATCTGGTCGTTTTTGTAACGGATTGACACGCCGAATGAAACGGAGGTACAGTCGTTCATCGATATATCGATCATCGAGCTACGATGCCAAAACCAAAACGAGGTTCGCTGTCGTCCGCCGCGCTTCGGATAATGCTTGCAGCCGCAACTGTGGGCTGCGCTCTTGTCGGCGTCTCACAAACCGCCCAGCCCAAGCCCGAACTGCTCCTCTTCCATCCGTCCGGACCACCGCTTTCCTACGAGGTTGCCACTATCAAGCCGCTCGCTCCCGACGTCGCCAGCATCATGATCAAGCTACCGCCAGGAGGATCACTAAGCCCACTCAGCATCCGTCGCTACATCATGAACGCCTACGGCGCCGTTTACCCTGCGCAAATCGTCGGCGGTCCAGATTGGCTCAACAAAGACGCTTACGACATCAAGGGCAAGGTCGCGGACGAGCTCGAGTCCGCGCTCCAGAAAACGACGCGCGAGGAACGCATCAACAAGACGCGCATCCTGCAGCAGAGCCTGCTCGCTGACCGCTTCCACCTCAAGGCGCATTTTGAAACGCGTGTTCTGCCGGTCTATGAACTGGTGCCAGCCAAGAACGGCCTCAAAATTACCGAGGTCCCCGCACCTCCGGAAAACAAACCCGGCAACGCGCCGATACGTCCGGGTTCCGACGACCCACTCCCTCCCGGTACTTCGAGGACCGGACTGAACAGCAACGGCCTCCGCGTACTCAACGCACACGCCATCAAAATGGAGTTACTGACACGTATCATCGCAGGCGACATCGGGGACCGTCCCATCGTCAACCACACCGGCTTCATCGGCTACTTCGACATCACCGATCTCACGTGGGCGCCACTCGGTGAGGCCGGATCAACCAGCGAGCCCGATGCTTCCTCGATCCAGGGCGCGCTCAGGCAGAAGCTCGGTGTCAGCGTCGTATCCGCCAGGGATCCGATCGAAGTGCTCGTTATCGACAGCATCGAGCGCCCCACGCCAAACTAGCGTACTGTCGCTATCCCACGGACCTCGGTCCGGTGAAGAATTACCAACTCCTCTTGTCGCAGCGTCCGGCTGAGTTATGCACTTGCCGGAAGACTGAAGTGGGAACGAACCGAAGCGGAGCCTTCGCGTGAAGCCCGGACGGCGCTGATGCGCATGGGAGGTGAGCGCTGGAATGGGCAAATGATTCGTCACATTTCGATTGCATTCCAATCAGAGCGATGACAAGGTCCCATTGGAGGGTGCTTCAATGTTCCGATCCATTGCTCGCATCGTGGTTCCTGTTGGCGTGGTATCTGTGTCCTTCCTGGCGTCCCTGGCCAACGCCCAACAAGGCATGCCCAATCCGATTGCGGCGCCGAATCCGCTGACGACGACGCTATCCATTTTTCGCAGCAATATGCAGGACAAGATCACGATGTCGGCGGATGCGATGCCAGAGTCCAAGTACAACTACCGGCCGACGAAAGACGTTCGCTCATTTGCAGAGATCCTGACTCATGTCGCGGATATATCGTACACATTGTGCTCAAACGTCAAGGGTGAAGCGAACCCCGCCACGCCTGCCGCGAAGACTTCGAAGGCCGAGATCATGGCCTATCTCAAAGGCTCGTTCGATTATTGCGATAGCGTGTACTCCGGATTCAGTGACGCGCACCTCAATGAACCAGCGGACTTCTGGGGTGCGAAGACGAACAAGATGTTCGTCTTGACGCAAGTCGGAAATCATGACGCCTTGCATTACGGCAATCTCGTCACGTACCTGCGCATCAATGGCCTCGTGCCGTCCGGCGGCTGGTTTTGATAGCAGTGAGACGCTGTCTATATCTCGCAGGCGATATTCGATGCCTACGTCAACACAATGACCGGACCAACTTGCGAACATGCTTTCGAGAAGACGAACGCGAGGAAAGAAGAGAGAAGAAAAATGAGCAGTGTTCTCAGCATCGAGTATCTCTCTCCCGTGAAGATTGCATCTTTCCGGTTCCGGTAGAGACGCCCTCACTCGGAAATTCGTTTTGCGGATGATATCTTCGGTTTGGGAATGCCGTGCTGGTGGCAGTCGGTGCAGCGGACCCAGTGGATGTTGTGGGGGCTTCTGGCGTTTGAAAATGTGGTGTCCATTTTTTCGACGTCGATGCCGCAATGGGACATCTGCGGATGGCAGGTCTTGCAGGAGGCCGTGGCGCTTTCGTTGTGTCCCGCATGACAGGCGAGGCAACTGATGCCTTCGTGGACCCCGATGGGCGTGCGGTCGTCGCCGGAGCCGATCTGCGGACCCCAGTGATTTGTGGCGGCGATGGTTGCGGCTTCGGGCTGGCGCGGTGCGTGGCATTGGTAGCAGAGGGCCTGGCGCTGATCAGGACTGAGCTTCACAGGCCGCGGTCCGTCGGACAATTGCGGAAGAGAAAGCAGCCGGATCGAAAAATGCATTTGCTCGCGTCGATCGAAGATGGCGAGTGAATCTGCCGCGGGAGAAATCGTAGCCGCGATCCGTATCGCAGGCTTGGCTTGCACTTCGCCTTCGCGGTGCATCTCGTGGCAGGCCATACAGGGCATCGTAGGCTGGTCGGCAAAACCGGCGCGCGTGATGTGCCACGGCCCGGCAGTATTCTGCGGCTGAACGAGATCTCGCACGGCTCCGTTGAAGTGCATGCCATGGCAGCGAAGGCAATCGTCCATCAGGCGACGCTCTGTGTTGTGGGTTGGATTGGTGAAGATCTGGCCGTATGTAGCGCTGTGCGGGCCGGCATGCCACGAGGCGTACTCGTGCTGATGGCATTTCTGGCAGTTCGCGGTCATGGCGAAGACGTCAACGTCGCGGAGGCGAATCACTTCAGGCTTGTTACCGCTGAGATGTACGCGAATATGACGTAGCTTGGTGGCAAGGCTCGCTTCGTGGCAATCCATGCACGTTGCGGTACGGTGCGCCGAACCGTGCACGGCGTTTACATACTCAGCCATTTCGTGGCAGCTTGCGCATCCCTGGCCGCGCTGCGAGGTGTAATACCAGGAGGCGTTGTAGACGACCGCCCCGCCGAGGATGCCAAGCACGGCCACGAAGAGGGCAAGCGTCTTGAAGATTCGCATCATGAGCGGAATGCCGTGCCCTTCCAGTTCCGGACAAGCGCAGACGATGCTTGATAAGCGACGGCCATGATGGTAAGCACGGGATTGAATCCGCCGTTGGTGACGTGTACGCTGCCATCGATGACGAAGACGTTATCGACATCGTGGAGCTGGCAGTTGCGATTGACGACGGAGCCGTGAGGGTCATCCCCCATGCGGCAGGTGCCGGCCTGGTGCTGGCCGGCGGAGACACTTTCTGGATGCCACGCCATGAGCGAGGTATTGATAGCTCCGGCTTCTTTAAGCCAGGCTTCAGCGCGTTTGGCCTGAATGTCGCCGATTTCGAACGTATGAGGATGGACGTTGCCTTCAAATCGCGCAACGGGAAGGCCCCACTTATCGCGGACGCTGGGATCGATGGTGACGCGGCCGGTTGCGGAGGGAATCTGCTGCGTCGGTCCCATGATCACGATGGAGCGCTTGTGCCAGTGACGCATGGCCTGCTTGTGCGCCATCCCCCAACGCGGTGTGTCGGGTGGCAGGCGATCGATCATGTGTATCGGTAGGCGGATGAATTCGTTGGCGAGCATGCCGCCGCCGCAAAGGCCGGGCGTGCCGTGGTTGAAATCCATGACGGCAATGCTGGCGCCTGGACCAATGTCGTCGTAGGTCTCGAAGTCGAAATAGCCGATGGCGCCCGTGTAGTGATGGCCCTGCAGGTTTCGGCCTACCTGGTCATAGCGATTGCCGAGACCGTTGGGGAAAAGTCGGCTCCGGGAATTGAGCAGCAGTCGGGCGGATTCGATAGCGGCTGATGAAACGATGACGATGTCGGCAGGCTGCTCTTGGAGATGACCGCGCTCGTCGAGGTAGGCGACGCCACGTGCGCGTCCGCGATCGTCGGTGAGGATTTCCTTCGCCATGCACTCAGTGCGAAGTTCGCAGTTGCCGGTGTTGAGGGCGATGGGTATGACCGTATTCTGCGATCCGTTCTTCGCGTCGACTTCGCAGGCGAATCCGCAGCACCAGCGGCAGCGCATGCAGGGGCCGCGGCCGTTGTAAGGCACGCTGTTACGCAGCATGGGCAGATGGAAGGGATGGAGTCCGAGGCGCTTGGCTGCGGGCTCGAGAATGCCGAATTCGCGATTGGGCGGAAGCGGTGGCATGGGGAGATCGCGATGTCGCGGACCATGGAAAGGCGTGCCGGAGTAATCGCCAGAGACGCCGATTTCATACTCGGCTTTCTCGTAGAACGGCTCGAGATCGTCATATGTGATGGGCCAGTCCTCAAGCGAACTGCCGGCGGGCGCACCGTAGGTGGTGCGCATTTTGAAATCCTGCGGCATGTAGCGCCAGGCTTGCGCGCCATAGCTTAGCGTGCCTCCGCCGACACAGGCTGCGTTGTTCTGGTAAGCGCCTTCGCTGGGGAGCACTGTATGCGCGACGCCATTCTTGTCGACCGAGACGCGCGGATTGCCTTCGTCTTCGGGACCGAAGGCATTGCCGAGGAAGGTCGTGCGCTGGTTGCGGAGGTCGTCTTTGCGGCAATCGGCGGGGGTGTACCACTTGCCGCGCTCAAGCAGAACAACGCTGAGCCCGGCGGTCGACAGCTCTTTGGCAACAATGCCGCCCGCCGCACCCGCGCCGATGACGACGGCGTTGACGCGCTTCACGAGCGCCCGCCTTGGCGCAGGTCGTATTGCGCACGGCCACGCAGCGGGGGTTCGGCAAGTCCCAGCATGCGCCAGCTGACCGCATCGCGATTGCCACCGTGGCGCGGAGAACCGTAGTAGCCCTCCATCGTGTGCTGGCGGATGAGATCGAAGAAGCTGCGATTCTCTTTTTCAAGCGCGAGGGCGATTTGGAGTTGTTGCGCAGCGGGCGCGTCTGCGATTCCCTGCCCGCTGCGTTTGCGGCTGATCGCGTCGGCTTGTTCGAGGCCGGCACGGTAGGCGTTTTGATAGCGGCGATAGTGGCGGGCGAGTTGGCGGTCGATGTAGGTGACCACTCCGGCTTGCGAGGCGCTGGGGAAATCGTCGGCGGGAATGATCTGATCGCATAGAACAGCGAGAATGCGGGCGTCACTGTCGCTGAGAGAATCCCACGCGGAGCCGGCGCTCCGGTGACAGCCGATGACCGCTGCCGCGCCGCTGAGAGCGCTTGCCAGGGCAAACTGCCGTCGTGTTAAGAGACCTTTGGATGCGGGCCTGCGCATGGGCCGACCTCGACGATGAGGGTGCGTGTGTGGGCGCCTGGCACTCAAAGCGTCGCGCACATCACCGACTCATCGTCGGCGGTCGGCATTACGACGGTCTGTGTTTCGAGTCACAACGGAGGCAAGGCGTTGAAAGCGCGATGCGTTGAATGCGAAAGGGCCATCCCGAAAGAGGGATGGCCCTGGAGTTGCATCATTCTCAGACCATCAGGGATGGATATTCTGGCATGCGGCCAGGGATGCGGTTGGTCCTGGTTGGTAACAGGGCTGCCCGCCGCCGGGGATGCGGCTGGAGATGTTGCTGTTTCCCTTGGCGGTGGTTTGGGTGGAAACGCGCACATCGACGATGTTGCCCTCGATCAAGACCGTCGTATCGACGATGTCCTGGTCGGTCCGGATGATGGTAAGGAAGGTGGTGTCCGGAGAAGCGACGTAGACCTTGCCATAGAGGGAGTTTGAGGTCGAAACAACAGTACGCGGATGACCGGTAACCGCAAGCGTCTTTTCTACGGTGTGACTGGTGAGATTGACGATGTGAACCGTGCCATCAGCTTGATCGGCAGTATAGGCTCGACTGCCGTCGGCCAGCACGGTAACGCTGGCGGGATTGTTTCCGACTGGAATGGTAAACGTGGTTCCGAAAGTCTGGCTGTCGTTTCCGTATTCGTCAAGGCTCACGTCGATGAGGCTGATGCTGCCTCCATCGTAGTTGGCGACGACAAGTTGCTGCGTGGTCGGAATGTATTCAGCGTAGACAGGCCCTGCAACGGCGGGCACATTTGCGCCGGTAAGGCCGGCAGCGGTTGAAAGCGGCAGGCTCGGATGGCAAGTGACCAGCTGACCGTTCTGGTTGGTGAATGGTGTGCACTGGTCAAGCGTGTTGTTCTGGCTGTTGATCACGGTGACGGTATCGCTGCCGCGATTAAGCACAAAGACACGGCGGCCGTCGGCGCTGGAAACGCCATAGACCGGACATACGCCAACCGGGATGCGCGCCGAGACGGTAAAGCTCGCGACTTCCAGTGCGTCTGCCTCGCCATTCTGGCCGACCGCGGCGGGCGCATTGTTGCACGGGACGTCGAAGGGCACGTTCTGGCTGATGGAATAGATGTGCTGACCAAGAGAACCGAGTCCAACGACAGCAACGGGAGTGGTCGCGACCGGAACGGAGAGTTTAAAGGCTTCCGCCGAGCCGTTGATGGCCAGGACATCAACCACATTGCCATTCAGGTCAGGGGCCCAAAGACCGGCGGTGGGAGAAAACAGCCCAACGGTCTGCGCGGTCGGTGGCAATGTGGAGTAGTAGACATTTTTCTCCTGGGGCTGGGCGGTAGACACCTGGAAATTGGTCAGGGTGTGGTCGCTGTTGACCGTATACCCGTTGGCGCCATTGGCGTCGAGAGTGAAAGCAAAGGGATTAGGCCCGATAGGTGCCTGGGCAAGAATGCTATCGCCCGCATAATCCAGCACCGTGGCAACGCCCGGAGCGTTGACGGCCGGGGAAGAAACGACGACCGCGAAAGAATTCGGCTGAGCCGCAGGACCGGTGGGGTTGATCGGCGTAATGACGGGCCTGTATGTGTTGCCACAACCGGCAATGAATGCAGCGACCGCAACAGCAGCGCCCGCCTGAACAAACCGCACGCGTGCCTGGCTTAAAACGTTGGAAAAAAGACTCATTCAGTTCTTTCCTGCTTACTTACCGATTGTAAATCAGAGGACGGCTGCATCCGGGTTTGGGGGGCACAGCAACTGCAGCAGAAAACTGGATATAGCTCGCCAGATCATGCGGCCGGTGCGGAGCCGGAATTCGAGCTTAACTGGTTTTTAGACCAGCAACGCGGCGATTTGGTATCGTTCGCGTGTATTGCCCGACCTGATGCGCAATCGAGGCGGAGCGTTCATTTGCCTACGACCTCGATAATGGCGTTATCAGGGACGGACCATGCGGGCGCGCCCTCGTGTGTCAACTGATGGCTGGCATCGCTCCAATGAAGTTGGGTGAGGGTGCCGGCGCCTTGTTCATAGGCGTATGTGGTGCCGTCATCTGAAAACAGGGTGAAGCTTGCGTCGGCGCCCGGATAGACGCGGAGCTTGGCGATGGCCTGCTTATTATGCGTGCTTTCGACTTCAGAACCGATGGGAAGAATCGACCCCGCGCGAATGAAGAGAGGAATGGTGTCGATCGGCGCCGAGACGGTGATTGTCTGGCCACCCTTCACGTGCTCATTGGTCCAGTAGTTGTACCAGTCGGCGCCGGCGGGCAGGTAGACTTTGCGGCTTGTCGCGCCCTGGTCAGTAACGGGAGCGACGAGGAAAGCCGGTCCAAACATGTATTCATCGCGGAGATCAGCGACGTTTGGATCACTGGGGAAATCAAGCGGCAATGCACGCATGAAAGGAGCGCCGGTGAGCCATGTCTGGTAACCGAGCGAATAGATGTACGGAATCAGTTCGTAGCGGAGCCGTAGATATTTCTCAAGTATCGGCTCAGCTTGTTTGCCGTAAGACCAGACTTCATTGGTTTTGCGGCTGCCGTGGGCGCGCATTATGGGAAGGAACGTGGCGTACTGGAACCAGCGCGTGTAGAGCTCGGGGTAGTCGTCGTAGCCTCCGACGTTGTCGCGGGCGTCGCTTGGATCAAGGAGTGTCGGATGCGCAGGGTGATGCTCGGCGGGAAGATACTGCCAGCCGCCGGTGTCATTGGACCAGTAAGTCACTCCAGAGGCAGCGAAGTCGAGGCCGGTGGGAATTTGGCGACGGTAGGTGTCCCAGGTGGGATAAATGTCGGACGACCAGACAATAGTTCCGTTGCGCTGGATGCCAAGGTAGGCATCGCGGGAAAGGATCAGGCCGCGCTTTTGAGGTTCGTCGCGGCGGAAGCCGTCGTAGATCGCCGCCGTGTGAAAGAGCGGGTAGACGTTATAGAACTGCGTTCCGGGGCCGATTTTGTAGTAGGCGCCATTGGGGGGCAGGTCCGGCTCGGTCTCGTCGGCCCAGATGGAGTCGAAGCCCTTGCTGAGAATGTTGTCGCGGATGGTGTTCCAGTACCACTTGGCGGCGTCGGGATTGGTGGTGTCGATGTCGGAGCCGGCGCGATCGTAGGGAAGGCCGTTGATCGGCTTGCCGCCTGCGGTGTGAATCAGCCAGCCATTTTTCTCCAGCATCCCGTAGAAGCGATCGTCGGGAACAAAGCGAGGCCACACGCTGATCATGGTCTCGAAGCCCATCTCGTGGAGTTGCTTGTTCATCGCGGCGGGATCAGGCCAGAACTTCGGGTCCATGTCCATCTGTCCCATTTTTGTGTAGTAGAACCAGTCCACCACCATGACGTCTGCGGGGAGATGGCGGTCGCGATAGCCTTTTGCAACCGACAGGACTTCGTCCTGACTGGCGTAACGCTGCTTGCATTGGATGTATCCGTAAGCGGCTTTCGGCAGCAGCGGCGTGGGACCCGTGAGGAGCCGATAGCCTGCGTAAATCTCGTCGGCTGTGTTTCCGGCGATCACAAAAAATGAGACACGGTCTCCCACCTGCGAGGTCCACTTAGTCTGCTCGTTGAAGCCGGGCTCAATCGTGGTCTTCGATGGATTGTCCCAGATGAGGCCGTAGCCTTTGTTGGTGATGAGAAAGGGGACACAGGTGGTCGGCGCAGCGGGCGAAAGATAGTCGTTCCAGCAGCGGACGGGATGGCCGCGATGATCGAGGAAGCCTTCGTGATTGTCGCCAAGACCGTAGTAGTGCTCGTCGTCGGGCGAAACAAACGTTGCGCCGACCGTGAAGAACTCCGGATCGGTGGGGCGGCGATCGTTGTTAATTTCGGCGGTGCCGTCTTTGTGGTTGGGAACGGCCTGCTGCCATCCAGTCATTTCGAGGAGCTTCTTGCCGTCAGAAGTACTGAAGGTGATGTGCGCGCCGGGCGTGGACCCGTTGAAAAACTTCCTGATATCGAGTTCGGTAGAGAGCGGCGGATGCGAAGGCGGATGTTCGCGTTCGACAGTGGCGACGATGCGGGAGGACTGGTAGACATCGTTGAGTTCGGTCTGGCTTTGGCTCCAGCCCGCGGCGTTGGGAGTGCCGACAAAGCCGTAGCCGGGTTTGGCCAGGGCGTTGTCGTGCTGCAGACTGAGCGTGACCCGCAGGATGTTCGGCGCGTAGGGCTCGAGTACGATGGTCTCGCCCTTGCGCTCGATTTCCATCCGGCCAGGATTTTGGCCCTCACAGAAAACTGAAGTGAGAAGCAGGGTTGCAATCGACAACGCCAGACTTGAATACTTTTTCATTCGCAGCTCCCGAAATGAGACGAAGGTTTGCGGGATGAGTGTAAATGAACATGGCGTGCCGCTTTTCAGGTTGCCGGTCCAGCGAAAAGAATGAGGTTGCCGTCGGGGTCCTTCACGACGAAGGTCTTGGCCTCCCACGGTTCATTCCGCAAGGACTGGGCGAGAGGAACGTCCGCAGCCTGGTAGGCAAGAAAAAGCTGCTTGATCTCATCGGCGCGAGCAAGCGTGATGGAGGCACAAAGCAGGCCTTCCCGTTCGCGAATGTCTTCGGCAAAAAAAGATTCGTCCATATGACGCAGAGCAAGCCGCGCGTTATCGCGGCTCACCTGTCCGTAAAACGGCGGATCGCCATACACGAAATCAATGCTGAACCCGAGCTTTGTGGTGAAGAAGTGAGTGGCTGAAGTGACGTCACGAACGTACAGGTGTGCGGCCACCGAGGTGAGAATCGGCTGAGAATGTGCGTGTGTCTTGGACATAGCTGTGGAAGCTCTCCTCAGCGCCTGCCATCCCTCGAATCCCTCTTTGCGGGCAACCAGTTCCTGCGCGTCCGCCAGCCTGAAATCTGCCGTCAGAATCTCTGGATCGGAAAGCTGACGAAAACGGGGTACGTGTTCCCGGATGATGGCGGCGACGGGATAATACCTTTCGCGATGCCATCGCAAATAGTGCTTGGCTTGTTTTCTGAGGTTCTCGAGATTCGACATCGGCGCAATCGAGAGGTTTCACAGTTGCTGTTTTCCAAAGCCACGACGCCTAGTGGCTTTTTATCAGGAAAAAGCCACCTCGATGGATGCCGGAAACAGCTACCAAATGAACTGTGAAACCGCTCTGAATAATCAGTTTCTGTAGGTGGGCCATGCCCTTCCGACCTGCACCGATGCGCCCTACGCCGCAATCACAGATTGTCTCGCCGCGCAGTTTTTGTCAACCCACACAACGTGACCTCGAACGATACGATAAAGCGTGGCCCGGGCGAAACTGAAGTGGCAATCAAAAACGGTGCTGTTGCTGGTGTTCCCGTTCGTGGGCGCCGATGTGGTGCTGGAGACGCGCTGGTGGGTGACACAGGTGCCCACGATCGCCGTCTGGACACTGTGCCTGAGTGTTCTGCTGGGCCTGGTTGCGTTCAAGGTGCGTTCGGCCACGGCAGGCGCGGCGCTGGCGGGCGCGGCGATTACGGCGAGCCTGATGTTTGGAACCGTCTCCTTTCCCTACGCGCCTTGGAGGACCGGACTGGTACCAATGCTGGTGCTCCTGGTGATGACATCGCTGGCGACACGAGCCGGGCGCCAGCGCAAGGAAGGCCTCGGAACCGCTGAGAGCAAGCGTGGCCGGGCCGCATCGCAGGTGGCAGCTAATCTGGGCGTCGCAGCACTGCTTTCAAACGGACTGGTGCTGTCGTGGATGAGCGAGCAAAACTGGATGCCGGTAGTGAGAATCATCCCTGCCTCGGTTTTCTGTCTGGGTATGGCTGCGCTGGCAGAGGCTGCTGCAGATACGGTCTCGTCGGAGTTGGGACAAGTGCTGAGCGGGCATCCACGGATGATCACAACCTTTCGCAAGGCGGAGCCTGGGACGGATGGTGCCATAAGTCTGGGCGGAACGCTGGTGGGAATTTTCGCGGCAGGATTGGTGGCCGCAGCGGGTGCGTGGGCCACGAACGGAGGAAGGCTGACGATGGGAGTGAGTTGGGCGTCAGGCGTGTTGGGCTTGTTTTTCGACAGCCTGCTGGGGGCAACACTCGAGCGGCGCGGATGGATCAATAACGACGCTGTGAATTTTCTGTCAACGGCGAGCGCGGCGGGTTTTGCGCTGGGGATGCTGGCTGTGGCCTCGCATCACTGAAAGTGTGCGCGCGCGTTCAGCCCCAGCAAGTCCAGCGTGTCTCTAGTCGAGGTGGAGGCGCCAGAGGGTGTAGCTGAGGATCTCGTGTTCAACGCGTTCGGTTTCGCCGGTGTTGCCTTCGATGGGCACCCGTGGACGAGGCGAGGTCAGGACATTGAGGCCGTTGGCCGCACATATCTGGTGAATGCGGAAAAGATGGGCCGCGTCGCTGACTACCACAATGCGTCGCAACTGATTGGTGTGGGCGATCACCGCGAGTCGATGGACCGACTGGTCTGTGCTCGTGCTCTCGGTTTCGGCGATGATATCGGATTCGGGAACGCCGACGCCTTCGAGGTATTGTTCGCCGACCGCGCCTTCTGAGAACTGGTCGCCTCCATCGCCACCCAGCGTGATGATGAGCGGGGCGATACCGCGGCTGTAGAGAGATTCCGCGTGATCCAGGCGGGCGCGAAAGACAGGCGAGGGATGGCCATCGTATTCAGCAGCCCCGAAGACGGCGATGGCATCCGAGGGGGCGGCCTGATCCTGCGCGGCATAGTGCTCGATCTGGACGAACACCCAGCGGCACCAGGCAAGCACGGCGAGGGCAAGAATCCCGAACAGCACAAGACTCCAGCGAAGAATCGGCCTTTTCGGTTTGGTTCTGTCCGACGCTGGCTCTGGCTGTTCTTTCATCGCAGCTCTCAGCGTTGCAGCACCATTACGATTTCGTGAGTAGGAATGGCGCCTTCGCGGAGGATTTCCCAGCGTCCTTCGCCGAGCGAAAGGTCAACAATGGTGGTGGGCAGAGAACGGCTGGTAGGGCCGCCATCGACAATGAGCGGAATGCGGTCGCCGATCTGGTCGCGCACACAGGCGGCGTGCGTACATTCTGACGCGCCCTGAAGATTCGCGGCGGTGGCCGTGATGGGCAGGCCAAAACGTTCGACCACCATGCGCGGAATGGCAGCGTCGGGAATGCGCAGCGCCACATTCCCCGTGTTGGCGGTGGAACGCAGCGGCAGCTTGGTGCCTGCACGCACGATGATGGTGAGCGGTCCGGGCCAGAAGCGATCGGCAAGCTTGTCGAGCAGGGGATCGGTATCACGCGCAAGCTCGTAGGCCTGGGCCAGGGACGCAATGAGAAGCGAAAGTGGCTTTTGTTTCTGCCGGCTCTTGATGCGGTAAATATTCTCGACAGCGTAGAGATTTACCGGGTCTACTGCAAGACCGTAAAAGGTGTCGGTGGGCATGGCGACTACATCGCCCTTACGCAGGCAGGAGACTATGTAGTCAATCCGGTCTGGTTGGGGCTCATCGGGATGGACGCGTAAGATTTCCGCGGACAAGAAGGTCTACCTCGGTTCCTTCGACATTCCGCCATGCCACGTTCCCGAGCCCAACTTGATGCCACCGCGACAAACTGCTCCTGTATCGGAGCATATTGTCGCCGAGGGAGGTAGGGCATTTGCGGATGCCACAAAGACGGAAGCTATCACAGAGCGCGTCGGCGAGCAACCTGAACGCAGCCGTCGATTCAACAACATCCCGGGATACGGCATAGAATCGCCTAAGCGACTGACGGTTCGCAGGGATGTCTATCCGCATTGTACAGAGTAAGCAGAACGCGCGGCTGAAGGATTTACGGCGCGCGTTGGCGAATCCGGGGCGACTCGAGCAAAGATTGGCGGGGATCGAGGGACCAAATCTGCTGACAGAAGCCCTGCATGCGAAGCTGCGAATCAGAACCGTGTTTGTCGCGCAGGACTCGGAGAGATCGCTGGGGGGATTGGATTTGCCGGCGGACGTTGAGGTGCTGGCAATTCCGCGCGAACTGCTGGATTCGGCACTCGCTACAGAGACACCGCAGCCCCTCGCCGCCTTGGTGGAGACGCCAGAGTGGACCTGGGCGCATGTGCTCGGGGACCGCGGGAGGATCAGCACCGCTGATCGTGGTTCTGGCCGGCATTCAGGATCCGGGAAACCTGGGGACAATCATTCGGTCGGCGGAGGCTTTCGGGGCCGCCGGAGTGGTGTGCCTGCCAGGAACGGTGAATGCCTGGAATCCGAAGGCGGTGCGAGCTTCGGCGGGAAGTGTGTTTCGGTTGCCCGTGCTGAGCGTCGGCGAGGAAGAGATGCTGGAGCAACTACGCGACGCTAGGGTGCGAGTATTGGCGACGACGACGGGGGGGGCACAGCCGGCGGATCTCACAAATCTCGCGGAGCCGGTAGCGCTGGTGATTGGAAACGAGGGGAATGGAGTTCCAATGGATTTGGCCGCGAAGGCGCATGGCGCCATCACGATTCCCTGCCCCGGGCCGGTGGAGAGCCTGAACGCGGCGGTGGCTGCGAGCGTGTTGCTGTACGAAGCGGCGCGGCAGCGATCGGCGCAAAACGGCGGTCCGCGGGGTCGACGGGGAGGAACGCGATGAGTTTGTTTGATGGGGTTCCTGATGGTGCCGAGACAACGGCCAAAGGGCCGCTCCATGTAATGCCCGGTGCGCCCCTGGCGGAGCGGATGCGTCCGCGGACACTCGACGAGTACAGCGGGCAGGAACATCTGCTGGGGCCCGGCAAGCCGCTCCGCGTGCAGATCGAGCGCGACGCACATGATTCGCAAAGCCTGGGATCGATGATCTTCTGGGGTCCGCCGGGTGTGGGCAAGACAACGCTGGCGAAGATCATTGCGGAAGCGACAAAGGCCAACTTCGTCGAATTCTCGGCAGTGATGAGCGGCATCAAGGAGATCAAGCAGGTGATGGCCGCTGCAGCGCAGGCAGCGGAGATGCATTCGCGAACGATCCTGTTTGTCGATGAGATTCATCGTTTCAACAAGGCGCAGCAGGATGCGTTTCTGCCCTATGTCGAGCGCGGAACGATCAGGCTGATCGGCGCCACGACCGAGAATCCATCGTTTGAAATTATTTCGGCGCTGCTGTCGCGCTGCCGGGTTTACGTGCTGCAGCCGCTGAGCGAAGAGCGCATTGTTGCGCTGCTGCGCAAGGCCGTCGAAGACAAAGAGCGCGGATTGGGCGCGATGGAGTTGACAGCGGACGACGACGCGCTCGCACTGATCGCAAGCTACTCGAGCGGCGATTGCCGCAGCGCCTACAACACGCTTGAAGTGGCGGCGCAACTCGCGCTGGATCCAGACCGGCGCGGAACGAAGCAATCGACAAGGCACTTGCCACAGAGGCCGTGCAGCAGCGCGTGCTGATGTACGACAAGTCGGGCGAGGAACACTACAACCTGATCTCCGCGCTGCACAAGAGCGTGCGCAACAGCGACCCCGACGCGGCGCTCTACTGGCTGGCTCGCATGTTCGCGGCGGGCGAAGATCCGCTGTACCTGGCGCGGCGCGTGGTGCGCATGGCGGTGGAGGACATCGGACTGGCCGCGCCCGAGGCGCTCAACCTGTGCCTTTCCGCGAAGGAGGCAATCGATTTTCTGGGATCGCCCGAAGGCGATCTGGCACTGGCGGAGGCGGTGGTGTATCTATGCCTCGCGCCAAAGTCGAATGCGGTGTACACGGCCTACGGCGCGGTGCAGCAGGAGATCGAGCACACGCGGCAGGAGCCGGTTCCGCTGCATCTGCGCAATGCGCCGACGCGGCTGATGAAGGAGCTGGACTACGGCAAGGGATATCGCTACGCGCACGATGAAGAAGGCAAGGTGGCGGAGATGGATTGCCTGCCGGATTCGCTGAAGGGCCGCAGCTACTACGCCCAACCCAGGAAGGCCGTGAAAAGGCGCTGGCGCAGCGAATGGAAGAGATCCGGCGGATCCGGCTCGGGCAAGCGCGACTGGAATGTCTGAGTCCGGCTCGCACAAGCTCCGAACTAACAATTGCGGTCGTAACGGAAAAGTGACGGAATTTCGTCAAGCCCGAATTTCGCCACTTGGCTTTCGTCAGTCGCGACGGCGCGGCCTTCAAAAATACTGCAACTTAACTTCTAAGTCATTTGCGTTCCATCACTCATGGTGCTCTGAAGTGCCCGGCCGCAACTTTGGCACGTGGTTTGCTGTTTATATAGCAAGCGCGATTGGTCCTGAAGAAATCGCGAGGCAAGGTAGGAGAGTCTACATCATGGCACACGATTAAGACGTGAAAACCGAGCTGAGGAACCTGTGCACACAGCAGTACGACGGCAGTTTGCGGCGCGGAATCCAAAGTCGCGGCGCGGTTAGGCCGTGACGACCCATCTGCGGCATGATGAGTGAAACGACTGCGACGCGAAGTTCGCATCTACGCGCAACAGGCTCCTGGAGCACCGCAATACGTCCTGGATCCAGGGGAGAATCTTCCCCTGCATCCGAAGCACTGCGCGCACTCGGCCGTCACTACTTCACCTGGTAGCCACGAAACCTAATCCCGGTATTTGACGGAGCAGCCGTAGGCACGCGTGTACGAATTCGCGACGGGCTTACCCGACATCGCCTCACTGAGCGCATCGCTGACGTAATTGTCTGCACCCTTAATGTCGTCGATGTCGGGCGTGGGCCGGTTGTCGATCGCGCCGGAATAAATCAACTTGCCCCGCGGATCGATGATGTACATGTCGGGTGTGGTCTTTGCGTTGTAGAGGCGCCCAAGTTTCCATCTGGATCAAGCAGCGCCGCTGTGGGCACGGCATGCATCTTCGAGAGGTAGTCATTCTCCTCGGGCGCAGTGACGTATCCCTGCGTGCCGGGCGCAGAAGAGATGACGGTAAACCAGACAACGCCCTTTCCGGTCCACTCCTTCTGCAGATTCTGCATGTTGCCCGACACGTAATGTTTGCGCGTGAAGGGACAGCCCTGGTTGTGCCACTCGAGCACGACGAACTTGCCGTGGTACTGGTCGAGTGTGTGCGACTGGCCATGCGAATCAGTCGCGGTAAAGTCTGGTGCGGGCGCGTTGACTTGGCGGTCTGCGCTGCGCATTGAAACAGGGAAAAGGCTGACTGACATGCAGCAGCAAGCGTTGAATCGCGAGACGAGATGAGATTTCGCAATCCTCCTGAGGGGAATTCAGGAGAAGCCGGTAGAGATCCGGCACTCACTGCTGGTTGGACGATGAAGAGGCGTTCTGGGATGCGGGTGCGGGAGTTGCGCAAAGGCGTCGGTGACGATGCCGGGGGTAAGCACCTCGGGCAGAACGCGCGGCTTGCTATCCCCCGGGACGTAAAGCACGTAGGTCGGCACGCCGCTGCGGCCCAGCGAGGTCAGCGTCTGGGTGATGGCGTCGTCGTAGCGGGTCCAGTCGGCGCGCATCAGAACAACATTGGCGTCGGCGAAGGCTTTCTGGACTTCAGGCTTTCCGAGCGCGACACGCTCATTGACCTGACAACAGAGGCACCAGCTTGCCGTGAAGTCGACGAAGACGGGGCGGCCCTGCGCTTGATAGCGAGTGACGGCTTCGGCGGACCAGGGCTGCCAGGCGGTCCCCGAATTTCGTCGCCACCACAGGCGTATTGGCCGCGCCGAGTTTCCCGGGGCCGTCACCGAAATCGCAATCACAGCAAGCGCAATCAACGCGGCAACCACTGTTGACCAACGCTGAGCCGGCCACCGGCCAAGGAACCAGCCGGCGATGGCAAGCAGCAGGAAGCTCAGAAGCAGCACTGCCACCAGCGTTGCGCCGTAGGCCTGAGCCAACACCCACGCCATCCAGATCACAGTCCCGAAGATCGGCACGGACACGGCTTGCTTCAGAACTTCCATCCAGGCGCCGGGGCGCGGCAGGATGCGCGTCCATGCTGGTTGCAATGTCAGCGCAACGTAAGGCGCAGCGAGGCCGAGGGCCAGCGCTGTGAATACCGCGAGAGTGACGATGGCGGATTGCGCGAGCGCATAACCGAGAGCGACGCCCATGAACGGCGCGGTACACGGTGTGGCGACGATAACCGCGAGAACGCCGGTGAAGAAGCTGCCGGTGTATCCCTGCTTTGCGGCCAGCGAACCGCCTGCGCTTGTCAGCGTGAGTCCGATTTCGAATTGTCCGGCAAGCGACAGGCCGAGGAAGAACAGAAGCGCGGCCATCAGCGAAAGAAAGACGGGCGACTGGAACTGGAATCCCCAGCCGAGGTGCGAACCAGCGGAGCGAAGACCCAGCAACACAGCGACCAATACCCAGAAGGAAACCAGAATGCCCGCGGCGTAGACGAATCCGTGGGTGCGAAGTTTATGCCGCTCTTCGTTCCCCGATTGCACAAGCGACAGGCCCTTGATGAAGAGCACCGGGAAGACGCAGGGCATCAGGTTGAGAATGAGTCCCCCGAGGAAAGCGAGGCCAGCAGCCTGCAGCAAGCCAGGGCCGTGCGTTGGCTGCGCAGGGCTTGGCGCTTCTGAAGCGGAGTGAACGGGGTTAGCAGAGCTGGCAGGATTTGTGCTGTTCGATGCTTTTTCGACGGGGACAGGCTTTGGCACCCTGGCAGAACCAGCTTGCGCAATCAGTTCGTAAGCGCGGCCGCCAGAAAGCTGGAGCAGGCCGGCGAGTTCTTTCGGGTTCGCGGCCAGGGATTCGTCCTTCTTCAAATCCAGCGTGAGGCCGGTTGCCGTGGGCGTTGCGGTCTGCGGCGCGGGGTTGGAGAGGATGTCGGGGCTTGACGGGAAGAAGCTTGCTTCGCTCTCACGGTGTCCGGTGATCACCGTCATGCGAAAGCCAGCTGCGGTGGGAACGAATCCGATCTTTAGATTGGCTGGCGGCGACGCGGGAAGCTTGTTGGCCAGGCGAGCCCAAATGCTTTGATCGGGCTGAACCGTTGCGCTTCCCGTAGCGATCGGACGCGTGATTTCAAGTTCTGTCTTCTCAGGGATGCAGCTTCCGCGGCAGACGAGCCAATCAACCTTCGCGTGAAGCACGGCTGGCCCCGAGGAGCCACCCGCGACGTTCACCTGAAACGGAAACAGCACTTCATCTTCGTAGCCAAAGTCCATCAAAGGACCGAGCGGGAGCCGTTTGGGAATTGGGTACTCGATGGGACTAGCGGTAATTCCCTGCGGGAGCGTCCACTTGATGTGAGGCGGCTCGCCCGCGTCGCCGGGATTCTTCCAGTACACGTGCCAGCCGGATTCCAATTTGAAGTAGAGACCGGCGCTGTTGCTGCCCGGATGAAGTTGCTCGCCGGGCGCGATCAGCTGAACATGCACATGCGGCAGATCGGCGGAGATGGTAGCTGCAAACGCACAAGCCGCTGCTGTCAGCAGGCTTGCGAGCGCGAAGATCGGGCGGAGGAATCGCATCAGAATTAAACGAAGACCCTGCTATTGGACGAGGCCGCGACAGAGGAAGTTACGGCAATTTCGGACAGCCATAGACAAACCACGATCTCAGCCAACCCTCTGCGCGTGTTCGCGAAAGATGCAAACGTTCTGAACACACTTCACGCCAGCCGTGCGCGCTCGGGCGAGGGCGTTGTCGTTGATCACGTCTTCTTGAAGCCATAGGTACGGAATGCCGAGGCGGATTACGTCATCGACGATAGGCGGCACGTTCTCAGACGTTCGGAATACGTCTACAAGGTCAAGTCCCTTGGGATAATCCTTCTTCGCGGCGGCGTGCGCCGATTCGATGTCGGGATAGCACTTGAGGCCAAGCACCTCCGTGAGCGAAGGATTAACGGGAAAGACGTGATATCCCTGCATTACCAGGTAGCGGCCAATATTGTGGCTGGCGCGCCAGGACTTTTCGCTCATGCCAACAACGGCAATGGCTTGCGAATTGCGCAATATTTCGTTGATGATGGCCGGATCGTTCATCCTTCGTTCACTCCGGACATTGGATGATCCATCAACCCTCCTCGACTCGCTTCCAGCTGCCGTCAGGCAGTGGGAGCCCAGCGAACGCAATTCATATCTAGCCATTCGCCTGTGGGTTCATTCTCCCTGGGCTCCGAACCCATGCGCAGCACATTGCCGTCGGGATCCTCAACCTGGATTTCCATTGCCCACGGATAATTGGTAGGCTCGTGCCGGATCCGGGCTCCCGCAGCCCGCAACTCCTCGACGAGAATTTCGACGTCGGGCGCGCTGATCCAGACCCAGGCTCCAAAATGTCCCTGGTCTCCCTGGCATAAAAACAAGGCGCATCTGCCGCGCGAGACGGAAATAAGCTCCGAAGTCTCAAAGTCGACTTTGAATCCGAGCACGCGGGTGTAGTAGTCCCTGCTGACCGCGAGGTCATTGACACGCAGAATGGGATTTACGCCGCCGAAGGCGATGGCTTTCTGGGGATGGGCAAGTTCCGTGGCCATGTGCGACCTCCTCGAGATTGAAGATACTATGCCGGAATCTCCATGTCGTCTTCTCCGCTGCTCGCCGTGCCGCGGCGTTTAGCCAGCAGATAGCCGCGCAGAAAAGGCTCGAGGTAGCCGTCGAGCACCTTGTCCACGTCGCCGACTTCGACTTTCGTGCGATGATCCTTGGCGATGCGATACGGCTGCAGAACGTAAGAGCGAATCTGCGAGCCGAAGTTGATCTCGAGCTTGGAGTCTTCGACCTTCTTGCTGACGGCGCGCTTCTTTTCGAGTTCGTATTCATACAAACGGGAGCGCAGCATCTTCATCGCCTTCTCGCGGTTTTTGTGTTGCGAACGTTCATTCTGGCATTGCACCACGATTCCAGTAGGCAAATGCGTCATGCGGACGGCGGAGTCGGTAGTATTCACGTGCTGGCCGCCTTTGCCGCCGGAGCGATAGGTATCGATGCGCAGGTCTTCGACCTTGAGGTCGACGTTGATGGTCTCGTCAATTTCAGGCGAAACATAGACCGACGCAAACGAAGTGTGGCGGCGCTTGGCCGAATCGAACGGCGAGATGCGCACGAGGCGATGGACACCGCTTTCGCCGGCGAGCATGCCAAAGGCGTATTCGCCCATGATGGTGAAGGTGGCAGACTTGATCCCCGCTTCTTCGCCGTCCTGGTAATCGTTCATCTCGGTTTTGAAGCCCTGCTGCTCGGCCCAACGCAGGTACATGCGCAGCAGCATCTCGGCCCAGTCCTGGCTCTCGGTGCCGCCGGCACCCGGATGCACGGTGATGATGGCATTGAGCGGGTCAGCCTCTCCCGAAAGCATCGTGCGCGCTTCCAGTTCTTCAGTAAATGCGGCCAGGGCCTTGATATCGCGTTCGAGATCCGTTAAAACGTCTTCGCCTTCGCGGGCCAGTTCGAAGTAGGCATCGATATCGCCCGTGCGGCGGACAAGTTCGTCGTCATCCGCAATCAGTGTTTCAAGGCGCTTGCGGTCGCGCATCAACGGCTTGCCCGCTGTGGAGTTCGACCACATTGCGGGGTCGGCAAGCTTGGTTTCGATTGCGGCTAGTTCCCTGCGGAGGCGGGCAGGGTCAAAGATACTCCCGCAGGTCGCGCACTTGATCGCGCACCGGAGCGTAGGCGTATTCCAGATCGGTGATTGCCATGCTTTCCTCTTAGGACCTGACTTGTTAGCGAGTTGGCTGGTCGAGTGGCCGCGCAAGCGATGCTCGACTGCACTAAGGTGAGTATAGCGGAGTTAACGGGGTTAGCGGCGCTGGCCGGGCTAATGTGAGCTGCCGGCTCTTCCAGCGATATTCCTGATCTCAATCTTCAGCGACCAGGCGAGAACGGCAATCGAAACCATGAGGCACAGCCACGCAAAGACGTCGCCATGCTCTGTATAGAAGGTGACATCGTCGCGGAAGCCGTATTGAGCCGGAAGCGCATCGACCGTGTGCCGCGCAATGCTCTGGCGCACCCGTCCGTATGGATCGATGACGGCGGTGACGCCGTTGTTGGTATCCCTCAGCAGCCAGCGGCGGTTTTCGATGGCGCGCATGCGAGCCATGTTGAGGTGTTGCCAGGGGGCGCTGGTGTCGCCGTACCATCCGTCATCACTGATGTTGACGAGAACTTCCGCACCGAGTTGCGCGAAATGGCGAACCTCATCGGCAAAGACAGCTTCGTAGCAGATGAACACGCCGTAACGATGGCCGTTAAGGCGGAAGGTCTTGCGCTCGGTACCGCGCGTGAATTTCGACACTCGCCCGGTAAGCTTGTGGGCGAAGGTGAGGTACTGCGCGAACGGAACGTACTCGCCGAACGGAACCAGGTGAATCTTCTCGTAACGGCCGATGAGGTTGCCATCGGGCGCAATGACCATGGCAGCGTTGTAGTCGAGCCACTCTTGCTGCTGCTGCGAGTAGTCGGCCGCGAGACCGCCAATGATAAGAGACGCCTGGTCAGCCTGTACAATCGCGATCGTCGCTTTCTGGAAGCGCGGGTCGTTCTCGAAGAACGGTGCCGGCGATTCGGGCCAGACGACGAGATCAGAATGCGTGGGATAGGGCGGGCAAATGATTTCGCCGTTCCCTGCGCCGGCCTGCGGGATACCGGCGATGTAGGTTTTGCATTGCTCCGAAGCGAGATGCTGGAACTGGGCGATGTGACTTTCCCATTCGCCGGGGCCGGCCCAGTCGTTGTCGCCGCCCACATCGAGGTTGGGTTGGAGGAGGACGGCGGTAGCAGAGGTTGCTGGCTTAGGCACGGCATGGTCGTACGAGCAAGCGAGCAGTCCAATGAGGAAGAGAACGAGGAGCCCAATCGCCCTGTAGACCCACCTTTCGGCTCTTTGCGCCGTAATGACAGCCAGTCGTAATTTGCCAGGAACGCATTCACCGCAACGATGAGGAATGTTATGCCATATACGCCGGTCCAGGGCGCCAGTTGATTCACACGCCCGTTATCCACCTGCGAGTACCCCAGCTGATCCCATGGAACACTGGTGATGCGCGCTGCGGCGAGGTCGAGCGCGACCCAGAGGAAGGGTGCGGCAACGAGGGCGAGACTCGTTTTGCCCGTTGCCCGGCGAACCAGCATCAATCCTAAGCCAAACAGCCCAAAGTAAAGGCCGAGGACCAAACTGAACCCGATGAGCAGCAGGACCGGTGCCGCGGCGGGCATATCGCCGTAGTGCATCATCGTGTCGCGGATCCAGTAGCAGTTGCCCATGTACCACAGCACCCCGCACAGGTACGAAAGCAGAAACGCCCGCCGGAGCGGGCGGGGATGGCCCACCGTCGCTGGGTCGAGGATCGCCCAAAGCAGCGGGACAAGGCCGAACCACGCGAAGATGCTGTGCCAGGGCGGCATGGGCCCGGCCAGCGGGAATGGCAGTTCCAGCAGCGCCGCCGATAATACTGCCGCGGCCCACATCTTCATTGAATGCCAGCGCATACAGGGTGGAGTTTAATGCATCGGACCGTTCAAGCGAGTTTGGCATCTTCTGGATAGCGCGAGGAAAGAAACGAAGTTGATCAAGGAATTGCCGGCTAACAATCAGTGCGAACGGACATTGTCGAATGCACGCAGCAGATTCAGCGAAGTCTGCCGCGCGAAACGGGTTACAATCTTTCTCATGATTCTTGCCATTTTTGGAATTCGATTGCTTGAATTCATGTTCTTTGCCGGCCTTGTAGGTTCGGCAATAGTGGTACTAATCAGCTTCGTCGAAGATTTCAAGGAACTGTTTGGCGAAGAATAGAAAGCACGCTGGATTTCCATCGTATTTACAAGCATTTCCGTTTAGTTGTTGACTGCCGCATCCACCAGAACTAAACTCAGCCAAGGGCGGACGGGATATAGGCCCTTTTCACACAGAGCGGCAGATTCTCCTTGCCGGCGCGATAAGTAATGGCATCCACTCGAACGACCGTAGCCCCACCGTCAGACCGCGTCCGGCTTATCGTGGCATCCTCCGTGATGCTCACGTTCATCTCCTTCTGGCGGGCAGCCGCCATCGTCCTCAATGACTTAGGTTCTTCTGCGTTCTACGCTGGCGGCATCGCCGAGCAGGCGGTGGGTGCAGCTGCGCCCTGGTTCATTCTCGGCATCATGCTGTTCAGCTTCGCGGTGCGAGCCGTGTACGTGGAGAGCTGCTCCATGTTCACGCGCGGCGGCGTCTACCGCGTTGTCAAAGAGGCACTTGGCGGCACCTTTGCCAAGCTCAGCGTTTCTGCCCTCATGTTCGACTACATCCTAACGGGCCCCATCTCGGGCGTGTCAGCTGGACAGTACATCACCGGCCTGATGAACGAGATGATGGTGGTTGCAAACACCAGCCACTGGCTCCCGCCGGCTCTGATGGATGCGCACGGCAATCCCTTCCAGTTCGACATGAATTACACCTCCGCGGTCTTCGCGGCGGCGGTCACCATTTACTACTGGTGGCAGAACATCAAGGGTATCGAAGAGTCGAGTGACAAAGCGCTGCGGGTTATGCAGATCACCACCATCATGGTGGTCATCCTCTTCATATGGGGCGCTTACTCCGTGATGGTGACAGGAGTACATCTGCCTCCGCCGCCTACCCCCTCTCACCTGAAATTCAGCTCAGATGCGCTCGGATTCCTGAAAGGCACCGGCCTGCCGATCTTCGGCTTGTTTGGAATCATCATGGCTTTCGGACACTCGATTCTGGCCATGAGCGGTGAAGAGAGCCTCGCCCAGGTCAACCGCGAAATTGAGCATCCGAAACTGAAAAACCTCAAGCGCGCGGCCATCGTCATCGCCATCTACAGCCTGATCTTCACGGGTGGTGCGACGCTCCTGGCCTCAATGCTGATTCCCGACTTTCAGCGGACCCACATCTACCAGGACAACCTGATCGCCGGACTGGCCATGTTCATGGTCGGACCGATGTTCTGGCGCGTTGCGTTCCGCATCTTCGTTGTGTTTGTCGGGTTCCTGATTCTGTCCGGCGCGATCAACACATCGATGATTGGATCGACAGGCGTGTTGATGCGCGTAGCGGAAGACGGCGTTCTGACCGACTGGTTCCGCAAGCCGCATCCGAAATTTGGCACCAGCCATCGCATCGTGAATCTCGTCTTCGCGCTCCAGATGTTCACGATTATCGCTTCGCGGGGCAACGTCATCCTCCTTGGCGAGGCGTATGCATTTGGCGTCATCTGGTCGTTCACTTTCAACAGCCTCGCCATGCTGGTGCTGCGCAGGAAGTATCACGGTGAGCGGGGCTGGAAAGTGCCGCCGAATATCAAGATTGGAAAAACGGAAATTCCCGTCGGGCTTTTCTGCGTTTTCCTCGTCTTGCTTTCCACGGCCATTACCAATCTGTTCACGAAGTCGATCGCCACGGTCAGCGGCATTATTTTTGCGGCGGCTTTCTTCATCATCTTCACCGTCTCGGAACGCTCGAATCTCCGCAAGCACGCGCTCACCGCTCGCCAGATGAAGGACCACTTTCAACTGGAGCACCAGGACACCATCAGTCGCGAGTCCGTTGCAGTTCGTCCTGGCGGCGTCATGGTGACCATGCGTGATTCAAACAATCCGGTTGCACTCAAGTGGGTGCTGGCTCGAACCAAGACGGAAGACAGAGACGTCGTGGTCATGAGCGTGCGAATGATGGGCGCAGGCGGACCAGAGTATCTGAGCGCCGAGGACCAAAGCTTCAGCGAACACGAGCAAATGCTGTTTACCAAGGCGGTTTCAGTAGCGGAGAGCTTTGGAAAGAAAGTGTCGCTGCTGGTTGTTCCGGCGGGCGATGTATTTGCAGCACTGGTTCAGGGCGCAAATTCGCTGGAAGTGGATTCAGTCGTGTCGGGGCAGTCGACGTCGATGACCGCGGAAGACCAGGCGTTTCACATGGGACAGGCATGGGAAGCTCTGCCCGAACCCAAGCGCCAGTTTAACTTTTACGTTGTCGGCGGAGACGGCGAGACCAAGGTGTTCTATATCGGCCCCCATGCGCCGACACTTGGCCCCGATGATGTGCAACTGGTCCACCGCCTGTGGCTGAACATGCGGCGCGACCCCTCGGTGCAGGACCTGCATCACAGCGACATCATCACCTACGCCCTGACTCGATTGGCCGGCCAGTATGCACGCGAAAAAGTGGAGATACTCCGCGACCTGCGCAATTATCGTGCATCGGAGTCACCGACTCTTCGCATCGGTGGACAGGATCTTACCGGGGTTGCGGCACCCTCTGGGGGGCACGATCCGGCACAGCCAACAAACAAAGCTCCCCGCGGCGTTTAGATCCGGTAGGGTTCTGCGTGGTCCGTCGCCGAGGGTCCCTCAACACGAGTAATCAACTATAGCTTACCCAGGACACTACCAATTGTCTGAATTGAATACATAACCGAGTACCGATACGTTACCTTGGAGCGCCCAAATCAGGCATCAACGCCCACTCAGCACCGAGGAATCACACTTATCAATAGTTCCGATCTTCCTGCAAATTGGAGATTTTCGGTGTTTTGAGCTGGGTCATCTCCTCTTTGCATGGAGATCCGCCTAAAGTCGATTAAGGTTACCCTTTTATGTTTGTAAACGCTTCCTCTGTTCGGTATCGTCTGGCTTCAGTAACATCCTGCAAGAAAGAAGATCTTTGCGCATTCTGGAGGCTGCGCCCGGATCGTCCAAGGAGGGTTAGTGGGAGTAGCAGAAATACTTCAGCATATCGATCACGAGATCGCTCAACTGCAACGAGCGCGGGCATTGCTGAGCAGCGGTGCGAGCACAACTTCGAAGGCGTCCGGAGCGGGCGCTGCCAGAAAAGGCAAGAAGAGACGCCTGACACCGGAGGGCCGGAAGCGCATCGCCGAAGCGGTGAAGCGCCGTTGGGAGAGGCAGAAAAAGGCTGCGGCCAGCAAATAGCTTCGGCGTCGAAGGGCTGGAAGTCACTTCCAGCCCCTCGTGTTTTGCTGGTGCTTAAATCGATTCGCCGCGGCTCAATGCGGATGACTTCGATTGAACCCTTGAGCAGAGCGTCGAGCTCCGCGGGTGTTCCGGTGAGCGGAGGAAAGGTTCCAAAGTGAATGGGCAGGATGGCATTCGGCGCGAGGAATTGCGCAGCCAGCGCTGCTTCCTTAGGTCCCATTGTGTAGAAGCCGCCAATGGGCAGCATCGCAATTTCCGGGTGATACAGATCCTTGATCAACTTCATGTCGCTGAAGACGGTCGTGTCCCCGGCGTGATAGAGCACGGGTCCACCTGAAATGCTCAGCACGAAACCGGCGGCAACGCCTCCGTACTCGCCTCCATTCTTGCCCTCGACGCCGGAAGAGTGCTTGGCCTCGACCATCGTGACCGCGACGTCATCCAGTTGGACAGTTCCGCCGATATTCATTCCGGTGATGTTTTTGGCGCCCTCTTTGTTGACATGGGCGGCGAGCTCATAGATTGCGACGACATTGGATTCATGCTTTTTCGCGACGGGCACGGCGTCAGCGATATGGTCGCTGTGTCCATGCGTCAGAAGGACGTATTGAATTTTCTTAGGGAGCTCAAATTTCTTGGGGTACTTGGGATTGTGTTCGATGAAGGGATCGATCAGGATGTTGGTGCCCTTGGCAGTTTGAACGAGTACCGTGGCGTGTCCCAGCCACGTGATGCGCGTGCCTTTCAGTGAGTTCATAGTTACTCCAGATGGGGATGTCTCAGAAATAGTGCCGATCATTGGATGCGGCTCAACGCAGATGGATTGCCATAACCACCCCAGCGACGTGAACCTGCCGCCGGGTTACCGCGTAATGATGACTTCTGAAATGCTGTCCTTGGCCAGGAACTGGCGGAAACCCGACCACGGATGGAACAGGTCCTGAATGATTCGATTCGTAAAGACACGCTGAATGGGAAACGGCTGCGCCAACTGCATTTCAACGTTATCGCCTGCAGTGATGTGGAAGCGGCAATGGGCCGATTCTTCCGGGTTCTTGCGCGTGTGAAAGAAGGCAAGAACCTGGCCCCCGGAGTTTAAGGAAGCGTGCAGGTGCTTTACAACCGCGCCGACGAAGGGTTCCGGGATGTAATCGAGAGCAGTCCAGAGAAGGACAATGTCATACATCTTCCCGCCGAAGTCGAGAGTCTGTTTCAGATATCCTTCGGTGTCGTAGATCGGCTTGTCATCTTCGTCAACGCCCTTTTGCCATACCCCCGTGCACGCCTCCGTCGCCAGATCGGTCATAAACACGCTGTGACCAAGGCTGGTGAGGTAATTGATATTGGTGGGCGAAGTGGCCCCCGAATCAATAATGCGCAGACCTGGCTCCGCCTGCAGCCGTTTGCGCAGCGCCGCCCATCCACCCGAATGGCGAGGGATGCGGGGACCGCTGGCAGAGCCGGCGGACGAAGCGCCTTCCTTCTTGTCAAACCAATGGCGAATCACTTTGAGATCCCCTTGTCATGAGACGCGTGCCACAGAATGGCGTCCGTTCGCATGCGAGGCTATGCGTTCGTTGCGGGGACGGCATCCGGCACCTTGGCGCCTTGCGTGAGATCAACTTTTCCGCGGAATATGGCATTGTCTTCGACGGCGAGACGCAGCGCCCGCACATCGCCTTCCACCACGCATCCAGAGCGCAATTCCACGCGACCGCTGGCCACAATGTTGCCCTGCACCGCGCCTTGGATCAGGATGTCGCGCGCTGTAAGATCTGCCGCGACGTCTGCGCTTGGGCCGATGGTCAACCGACTCTCTGTCAGCGTGACGGTTCCTTCGACACGACCATCGATGATCAGGTCTTCCCCGCCCTTCACTTCGCCGCGGATCACGACGGACTTGCCAATCCGAGCAGAACCATTTTCGGTTGCCATGGATCAATTTCCTTCCAGAATCATTGAATTCGACCGACGCCATTTTGGCGTCCAGTTGTCGGTGAAACCTTCGCGACCGGGCCCGTGAGCTGGCCGGAAACATGCCACCTGGATACCCAGGAGGAAGCGAAAGTCCCTTTTCGAACTATAGCATCGGGGCGGAACCCTTCAATTTAAGAAACTCTGGATGCCGACCAGCGTCCAAAACTAAAGAAACATCCCACTACCGCAGAAAGGCAGGACGATACACTGGGTACAGTGCGCCTCATCGCGATGTCGATGCTGATACTGCCGCTCGCTGCTGCGGGCCAAAACGGGGTCGGGCAGGACAATGACGCTCTCGTGCAACGAGCACTCGCGAATGAAGTTCGGGCGGCAGCCGACGCACAACACCCCATGCGTTACCGCCTGCACAAGGCCAGTCCGCGCTTTGCTTCGACCAAAGACATCTTCGAAACAAAAGACGGAGCGGTGGCTCACCTGATCGCCATAAATGACGCGCCCTTGAGCACGGCGGACGAACAGAAGGAGCAGGCTCGCCTGAACGGACTGCTGAGCGATCCGGGCAAGCAACACCGCCGCAAGCAGTCGGAAGACGCAGACACGGCACGGGCAACAAAGGTGTTGCGCGCACTCCCAGTTGCGTTTTTGTATCGTTTCGAGGGCACGGTCGAACGTCCGACAGGAACGGCAGCAAAATTCACCTTCACGCCAAATCCCAAGTTCAATCCGCTCGAGTTGGACATGCAGGTGCTGACGCAAATGACGGGCGAGATTTGGATTGACGTCGAGCACGAGCGCGTGACGCGCCTCGAAGGCCACCTGCAGCAGGACGTGGATTTTGGATGGGGAATCCTGGGGCGACTCAACAAGGGCGGATGGATCGCGATCGAGCAGGCAGATGTGGGTGAACATCAGTGGCGCATCGTACACTTCCAGATGTCGATGAGCGGCCGAGTAGTGTTCAAGACAAAGGTGTTCGATACAACTGAAGATGAAAGCCAGTTCGCGCCGCTTCCCGTGGAGCTGACCTATCAGCAGGCAATCCAGATGATGAACGCTGGATCAGGCAAAGAAAAGAGCGATACCGCCCAACAATAAAGCGGCCCCGACTAAAGTCGAGGCCGCTTAATGGGACTGCAATTCGCTTACGGCTTGATCCGGATGAAGATCATGGCGAAGGTGAACAGCGTGAGGGACTCGATGAAGGCCAGTCCGAGAATCATCAGCAGCTGAATGGTTGCAGCGGCTCCGGGGTTGCGCGCCACCGACTCAACGGCGGAACCGACAGCCCTGCCCTGTCCAATGCCGCAGAGCCCTGCGGCAAGGGCGATACCAATGCCAATACCGATTGGAGCCAGATTGACGGGGGCAGAGCCTCCGTCAGCAAATGCCGGCACTGCGAAACACAGCAGAGACAGCACCATCAGAACGTTTTGCAATTTACGCATGTTTCTCCAGCTTCACAAAAATTAGCCGCCAGTGGGTGGTTGAGGCTCACCGTGCTGGCCCCCTCACGCTTGCGGCCTTTCCGTTGATCCGGAGCGGAAGCGTCCCCGGCGGAAATCTTTTTTCACCTGCGTTGCGAATTCTTCGTCGTAGCGGAGGAATGCAAATCAAGAAAATCAATGATGTTCCTTGCGCGTTGCTTCGCTCAGATAAATCATGGGCAGGTAAGTAAATACCAGCGCCTGCACCAGTGAAACCAGCACGTGCAGCGCGAGAAAAATGATGGGAATCGCGAATGGAATCAGCGAGAAGAAGACGAGAGTGACCAGATCGCCGGCGAACATGTTGGCCCACAGACGAATGGTGAGGGACATCATGCGTGCAAGGTTTGAAATTACCTCGATCGGGAATAGTAGCCACGCAATCCACCAGACGGGTCCGGCAAAGTGCTTGAGATATCCGATAAGACCCTGGTCTTTCACTCCGTAGAAGTTGTAGTAGAGAAAAACGGAAACGGCCAGGCCAAATGGCACCACCGCTGCACTTGTGGGTGGCGGGACTCCGGGAATAAGCCCGACGAGGTTGCAGACAAGCACGAAGAGGAACAAGCAGCCCACAAATGCCTGGAATCGTTCGTATCCATGGCCGATGATCGTATGGGCCTCGCCTCCAATGAATTCGTGGAGGAGTTCGGCGATGTGCTGCTGAAAGGGCGGTTTTTCGACGGACAGGCCGACCCGCACCCAGACGAAAAATGCGATGAGGCCTAACACCACCAACAATTCGAGTGCAAACGCATTGTCGATAGGCGCGGCTGGATTGGCAGGATGAACGCCCACCATTTGCAGCAGTGCATCAACCGGGCCGGCAAACAGCCGGTTCAGCAGATTTGTGATTCCGAGTGCTTCTTCCATGAAGACGAATAACTTTCTGATTCCGGTAAAATTCAGCGGCCAGACAGGGATCAAATATCAGCCGCGCAATAGCTTGAGCGCCTCCCATGTGAGCGTGATCACTGCCAGGCTCAGGCCGCAGACAAGGGCCAAAGGCGAACCCCGGAAACATTTAAGGCTAACATAAATGACCCCGGCAAATACGGCCAGCCGCAGCAGAATGAATGCGATCGAAAGGCCGACACCGCGCGGGGCTGCCTGATTCCTCATCCGGGAATTGATGATCCTCACCAGCCGTCGCCACTCGAAGATGCTTGCGGCGGAGACGAGGGCTCCGGAAGCAAACAGCGCGCCGGTCCCCCAACCGCTCGCAACCCACAGGATCAGTGACGCCAAACCTCCCAGGATGAGCGTCTTGTAAATTGCAATCTTGAGCAACGCTTGAAGTGCTTCATCGGAAAGATTGGCGATCACAGGAGCCGGTTCGTTCATTTTCCCGTTCCTGTTGGCGGTCCCGAATTGTCAGAATCCGATCCTGTCCCTCGGCCTGGCTTTGCACCTGCCGTGACCACCATGCGGACCACGTAGACGATACCCGAGATACCGCCGAAGAGGATGCCGACGAGCGTGATCCAAGTCTGATGGAAGAGCTTGTCGAGCCCGGCTCCAATCAGCCATCCCACGAAGGCCGACGACGGCAGCAGCACCGCCACCTGCATCATCTTTTCCGCTTCGGCAAGCGATGCGATGCTGCTCGCGAATTTCGATCGCTGCTGCTGCGTTTTCGGGATGGGGCGGTTGAACGGCATCCATCGTGGTTATACACGAAGGGCAGCGGAAGCGCGAAGTTGCGAACGCTATACTGGCGATTGGACCTTAACGATTCGGTTAGAAGGAATTACCGTGTTTGATTCGGAATTTGAGCGCAATCTTTTTGAGTTGCGCAAGGCCAAACTGGTCGAGATTGAAAAGCTGGGACAGGCCGCCTATCCCAATCAATTCCCTGCCTCGCATACCATTCCTGATATTCGCGCCAAATGGGACGAGGCGACGGGGGAAGCCCTCGAAACGGACCGCACGACTGTCGCCATCGCCGGTCGCATCATGGCGATTCGCGTGATGGGCAAGGCAGGATTTGCAACCCTGCAGCAGGGCGGCCAGCGGCTCCAGATTTACGTACGGATGGATGCCGTCGGCGATCAGGGATGGGCGCTCTACAAACTTCTGGACCTCGGCGACCACGTAGGCGTAAGCGGGTATCTGTTCCGGACAAAGACAGGCGAGCTGAGCGTTCACGTGGAGCGGCTGACGTTTCTGGCCAAAGCCATGCTGGCGCTGCCCGAGAAGTTTCATGGGCTGGCGGACGTGGAATTGCGCTATCGCCAGCGTTATGTCGACCTGTTTTCCAATCTCGAGGCGCGCGAAGTCTTTGTGAAACGCGCCAAGGTGCTTCGCGCACTGCGAACGTTCTTTGACAGCCGCGGCTATCTGGAAGTCGAAACGCCGATGATGCAGACGATCGCCGGAGGAGCGAACGCGCGTCCGTTCAAAACGCATCACAACGCGCTCGATATGGACCTGTTCCTGCGCATTGCGCCGGAGTTGTATCTGAAGCGGCTCGTGGTCGGTGGACTCGATCGCGTTTACGAGATCAATCGCAACTTTCGCAACGAAGGCGTGAGCACCCAGCACAACCCCGAATTCACGATGCTCGAGTTCTACCAGGCCTACGCGAACTACCACGACATGATGCAGCTGACCGTTGACCTGTTGGAGTACGTCGCGATGGAAGTGAACGGGACGACGATTTCGGAGTTCAACGGCGCACAACTCGACTTCGGCAAGGTCGAGAAGTTGACAATGCGCGAAGCGATCATCAAATTCTGGCCGGATCTGCGGCTGGAGTTGCGCCGACGATCGGAGACATTCCTGTCACCCGCGAACGTACGCGAACTGGTATTTCGACTTCAAGCCTCAGATCAGAACATTGCCCATCCTGATCACATGGGAGCGTCTCCAAACGATCCTTCATCAGGAAAGCTGATCGCTGCGATTTTTGAATGCGTTGCAGAAGAACATCTGATTCAGCCGACGATCATCTACGAATTCCCCACGGCAATTTCACCGCTTTCGAAGCAGAAGCCAGATGATCCGGATTGGGTCGAACGCTTCGAGGTCTACGCAGGCGGATTCGAACTCGGCAACGCCTTCAGCGAGCTCAACGATCCGGTGGAGCAGCACAAGCGCTTCGAAGAGCAGCTCAAAGATCGCGACCGCGGCGATGAAGAAGCCCACCAGATGGATGAGGACTACGTGCGCGCCCTCGCTTACGGCCTGCCCCCAACCGGCGGCGAAGGCATCGGCATCGATCGCCTCACCATGTTACTTACCGGCTCGAAGTCGATTCGCGACGTCATTCTGTTTCCTCTCATGAGGAATGGAGTAAGCAGTGAACAGTGAACAGTGGGCAGTCTTCTGCCTCTTTGACTCTCCCTCCGGAGGAGCCGAATGAGGAATATTGAATTCATGATGATCCATGCTCCCGCTGCTGTCCACGGCCCACTGTCCACTGTTCACTGTGCACTGGAGTTCAATGAAGATTCTTTTTGTCGGTGACATTTTCGGCAGTGCGGGGCGCCGCATCGTGCGCGAGCACATCGGGCACGTGCGCGAAGCGCATGACGTTGAACTCACCGTCATCAATGCCGAAAATGCGGCGGGCGGCTTTGGCGTGACGCCACAGATTGCCGAAGAGCTATTTGACATGGGCGCGGACGTGCTCACCACGGGCAACCATGTGTGGGACAAGCGCGAGCTTCTGGATTATCTGAGTTCAGCGCCTGCCAATAGTCAGGAACGCGCACGGCGTGTTCTTCGCCCAGCCAATATGCAGCCGGGCCTGCCGGGATACGGCGTCTTCGAAGGCGTCACGCAAAGCGGCGTGGCGTACGCGGTCGTCGACCTGATGGGCAAGGTATTCATGAGCGGCACCAACGACCCGTTCAACGCTGCCACCAACCTGCTGGCCGGAATCAAAGCCAAAGTCATCGTGGTCGATTTCCACGGCGAAGCGACAAGCGAGAAAGTCGCAATGGGCTGGCATCTCGACGGACGCGTCACGGCGGTCCTCGGCACACACACGCACATTCCAACAGCCGATGAGCGGGTTCTGCCCGGCGGCACAGCCTACCAGACCGACGTGGGCATGAGTGGTCCCTACGACAGCGTGATTGGGGTTGAGAAGGAGTTGGTGCTGCACCGGTTTCTAACCGGAATGCCGGGAAAATTCGAAGCCGCTAAGGGAAACCCCAAAATGTGCGCAGCGCTGATCACCTGCGATGCCGCAACAGGACGCGCATCAGCGATTCAGAGGATCATGCTCGGCGAATGACAGTGCTGGCCACCGTCATTTCTAAAATGTCATTTCAGACTGACATTCCGAGCGACCAACGGGAGTCGAGGAATCTGCAGATGTCTTTTAGCAGCCCCTTGCTGAAGAATGGGAAAACGGAACAGAATCAGTATTAATTCCGGCCATCCTGCGGCACCGCCCATGTTCGCGCGACCGCATTCTTCTCCGAAGCAGCTTTCGCAGCGATCATCGATGCCGGCCTGTGCGTAGCCTTGATCAGCTTTCCCTGGTGCGTGAAAGTCATGGACCACTCCGTAGCACGCGGCCGCGCGGCGTCATCGTCAAAGCGAATCACTTCTATCCCGTGTGCATGCATCTCGACATCCATCGCTGCGCTGAGCGCGGGGATGGGTCTGTGCAGCGCAGGCTCCGCACCGGGCGCCATAATCTCAGGCCTTGCGCCGGCCAATGCGGCATAGCAAAGGGCGTTCCCAAGCCAGTCGGAGTTTGCAGTCTCGGAATCCTCGGCGCGGATGTGGTTAAAGGCCGAGATGGTCAGCGCATTGATGGGCGCGGGAGAAAACAGAGAGTATCCGCGCTTGAGGATGGGAACGACACGGACCCGGCCGTTGCCATTGCGCGGAATCGATGCGGAGAATACTGAGACATCGCCGGCGCCGTTGTTGCGCGTGTATTGCACAAAGAGATGATTGGGAAAAGTCGGGCACACGATCTGGCGGCTTTTCCAGCTGTCCCGCGAAAACTCGAGACCGGCAAAGCCAGCATGCTCGGCGATGGACGATTCCGAATTGGCAAGCAGCAGCCGGTCCCGCTCCGAAATCTGGTCGGCCGATCGAAATTCGACGGTGTAAAGAGGAGTCTGGCGGGTCGCAACCGTTGAGAATGGTTTGGGCTCAACGGGGTCAGGCACAACTCTTTCGCGCTTTGAGTTCGCTTGTCCCCGGCATTGCCATGGGCACAAAGAAAGAGGTAAACAGACAACCGCAACCACGGCTGCTGCCAGGGTTTTGAGGGGAATGCGGAACGGCACCATGCTGTCTCAAGGGTACCATTCGGCCAGCTCTATCAGACGGAGAAACAGGAAGGGCAGCCCTTGCCGGGCTGCCCTTCGATTCACCAGGAGCGCTTTGGAACTATTGCTGCGGTTTATGGGTTGTTGTCGTGTGGTGAGTAGCGGTCGGCTTGTGGACCGGTCCCTTCTTCGACTGCAGAATGCCGTCTTTGAGCACGATCTGGGCACTAGCAGCAGCGGCCGCCGAGGCCGGAACCTGCGTGTAGGTATCGTAGGTTCCGTCGAGTTCCGGGCCGCCATCCTTAAGCAGCTTGAGCTCTGAACCAACCGCGGGGATTTCCTTTTCCGGAATTGGTTCCTTCATGTTGACGATGAAGTCGGCCGTCTTGGCGTCCTTGGAGTCCTGCGTCACGGCGACCTTCACCTGGTTGGCGTTCGATTCGATCACGGTGCCTGGGACAGGCGTGTCCTTGCCCTGCAACGTCGCCCAGAGCTTGTCGGCGTCTTCCTTGCTTCCAACGGACAGCACCGTTTCCTTATCGGCGAGCGCCAAAGTGTTCCAATCGGAAGTGCTGGCAAGCAGGTCGTGGATCTGTTCTTCAGGCGTCTTGGCTTTAGTGATCGACAGGGTTGGCGGCGGGAAGAGAGTTGAAGCTGCCTGGGTTTTAACACTGTCGAGACCGGTCAGATCACCGTGGTACTTCTTGTAGTAGTACTCAAGCTGCGGTTCAATCTGCCCCTTGAAATTGGCAGGTGCGAAGTTCCACGCACGGGCAAAGAACCAAATAGCCTGTACGTAGTCCTGTCCCGCCTTGTCGTCCGCTGCCTTGGCAGCGGCGGCCAGAGCTGCATCGCCGGGAGCCGCCTTGGCCTTCGCGTCAGCGTCTCTCGCGGCTTGCGCGTCCAGAAGCTGCAATTTCACATACGCCAGCGCAAGCTGAAGCGTATCGCCCAGCCCCGGCCCCTTGGTCGTAGCGTCGGGCGGGTACATCATCAGTTCCTTGCGATATTCGTCAACCGCGCCGACCGGATCCTTCTTCGCCATGTCGGCTGTGGCAATCGCCGAGTGGAAAAACGGAGCCGTCGCGTCGGTCTGTTTCTTAAAATCGTCCGCCGACATGCCGGCGGGCTGTTTCGCCGCCAATCCCTTTTGAGCCAGTGCTATGGTGTCATCGCAAGTTTGCGGGTCGGAGGTTTTGGCGCATTGGCTCTTCTTGACGAATACCGAAAAGTAGATCGCTTTCAGATTATCGGGGTCTATCTGCAGCAACCGGGTCGCGGCGCTCAGGGCATGGTCCATATCGCCGAGCCCCTGGTAGGTATCAATCAACGTGTCAAGCAGCGTCTTTTTGACGACGCTTTGCGGGTACTTGGTCAGGAAGTCCTCAATGGCTGCCGCCTTGGCCTTGGGGTCCGACTGAGTTGTGGCCATGGAATAGGCGTTGTATTCGGCGGGATCTTTGATTTGAATTGTGCCGCCCTGTTGATCCTGCGCGCGCAGCGTGGGTGCGTAAACGAGGCTCAAGCTCGCCAGCGCCATCACAGATGCAAAGACAAACTTCTTCATTCAGTGCTCCTGGGAGATGCGGAAGTGGTATCGGTACTCAAGCACTCGCTCGCGGTTTCATCTATCCGTTTTGAGGGGTGACTCGACAAATTTTGGCGGATAGACATTCCCACGATGTCCAATGCGGTATTGGGAGGATTATAGAAAGCCCTGCCCATTGTGACAAGGCATCTGATGCGACAAAAACTTAAGCCGCCTGGAAGGCGCCGCACATCGGACATTAGCGGCGGCGCAACCGGGAACCCGGGCGCCATCGCAATCTCAGACAAACCATTCAATGAAAGCCGAAGGGGAATCTTTCTGCCTCCCTCCAGGGGAACCGATGGCCGCCCCCGCGACACATCGCATATTCGCTTAGACACCGAATCGTGGCAAAGTGTTTCCTGAGCTTATCAGAGGATCGTTCCGGCGGGCGAAAGAGTTACTGCAGAAGGCGCACCAGCTCGGCTTGTTCGGCAAGAAAAGCATCGTGGCCATGCGAACTGGTCATTTCGCGATACTCCGCGGGAACACCGGCTGAGCGAATGAGATCGGCAAATCTGCGGATAGACTCTGAGGGGAACAGCCAGTCAGAACTGATCCCGATGAATGTGAGCCGGGCGCGGATACCGCCAAAGGCCCCCGCGGCAGACGCATGGCCATTGAGAGGGTCCCAGGTATCCATGGTGCGCAGGATGGCGAGGTAGGCATTCGCATCGAAGCGCCGGATAAACCGCTCGCCCTGGTTGTCGAGGTAGCCGGCAATGTCGAAGCGCCCGCCGACAAGGCCGCCTCCCTGGTCATCGTGGCTCCATGGGTCTTCGCCATTTCGGTTGGGATTGCGGGCGAAGCGCTCGTCGAACAGCTCGGCGGACTTGTAGCTGATCATTCCTATCTGCCGGGCGAGCGACAGGCCGAGCTGCGGCTGCCGCTGCGGCAGGTAGTAGCCGCCGTCCCAGTCGGGGTCGTTCTGGATGGCCTGACGCTGAAGATGATTCAGCGCCAATCCCATCGCCGACAACGGGGCTACACCAATAATGGCGGCGCGTTCAACGCGGGCGGGGTCATGGATCGCCCATTCCAGCGCCTGCATTCCGCCAATCGATCCACCGAGGATCAGCCTCAGACGATGAATGCCGAGAGAGTCGAGAAGATGGGCCTGGGCACGGACGTTGTCTCGAATCGAGACAAGGGGAAAATCGGGACCATACACGAGGCCGGTCTCGGGATCGACTGACCCCGGTCCCGTAGAGCCGTAGCAGGAACCAAGAATATTGATGCAGATCACGAAATCGTGTTCAAGCGACAAAACGGCGCCGGGAGCGAAGATCTCCGGCCACCAGTCGCCCACACGCGCAGAACCCGATAGAGCATGGCAGATGAGCACTGCATTGTCGCGCGCCGCATTGAGGCGGCCGTAGACGGCATAGTGCAGCGTCGGTTGGGCCAGCGCGCGCCCGCTCTCGAGCATCAAATGCTCGTCCACCACGAAGTCGCCCTCATACGTGGGCTCAAGAGCAGGCGTCCGGGTCGATGCAAGGCCCGACCCGGTTACAGCTTCGGTCATAACCCTCATTGTGCCGCATGAACCTTGCTTGTCGCAGCATCCGAACTGGCGTGTCCGTTGGCCGCCTCAATGGCCTGGTCGATATCGGCAATGATGTCGCGAATGTCCTCGATGCCGACGGAGAGGCGCACAAGCTCGGGAGTGACGCCCGTGGCGGCCTGCTCTTCAACCGAAAGCTGCTGGTGGGTGGTTGATGCCGGATGAATCACGAGCGACTTGGCATCGCCAATATTTGCCAGAAGCGAGAAGAGTTCCAGCGAATCAATGAACTTCTTGCCGGCCTCGTATCCGCCCTTGATGCCGAAGGTGATGAGCGAACTCTGGCCGGTCGGCGAGTACTTCTTCGCGCGGGCAAAATATTGACTCGACGCTAGACCGGGATAATTGACCCAATCGACGCCGGGATGCCGCTCAAGATGATGCGCGACGGCGAGCGCATTCTGCGAATGCCGTTCCATGCGGAGATGGAGCGTCTCGACGCCCTGCAGCAACAGGAAATGCGCTGTGCGGCGAAAGCGCGGCGCCGGTATCGCGCAGTCCCTGGATGCGGGCTTTGAGGATGAACGCCAGCGGGCCAAATGCCTCGGTATACGAAAGTCCGTGATAGGAGGGGTCGGGATCAGTGAACTCCTTGAAGCGGCCAGAGGCTGCCCAGTCGAATTTGCCTGCGTCCACAATGACGCCGCCAATCGTGGTGCCATGACCGCCAAGAAACTTGGTTGCCGAGTTCACGACGATATCGGCTCCCCACTCGATCGGACGAACCAGTGCCGGAGATGCGCAGGTGTTGTCGATAATCAGCGGCACGCCGTTCTCGTGGGCAATTGCGGCCAGAGTTTCGATATCGGCGATGTCGAGCTTGGGATTGCCGAGGGTCTCGGTATAGACGGCACGGGTTTTAGAGTTAATAGCAGCCCGCAGGCCATCGAAATCATCGGCGTCGACAAATCGCACGTTAATGCCGAGGCGCGGCAGCGTGTAGTGGAAGAGGTTGTAGGTACCCCCATAGAGAGAAGTCGTGGAAACAATCTCGTCGCCTGCCGCTGCGAGGGTCAGGATGGTGAGGGTTTCGGCTGCCTGGCCCGATGCCGTCGCCAACCCTGCTGCGCCGCCCTCGAGGGCTGCCACGCGCTTCTCGAAGACGTCGGTGGTCGGATTCATGATGCGTGTGTAAATGTTGCCGAATTCCTTCAGCGCGAAGAGGCGCCCGGCGTGATCTGCATCCTGAAACAGGTAGGACGTGGTCTGGTAAATGGGAACGGCGCGGGAGCCGGTAGTGGGATCGGGTGACTGGCCGGCATGAACGGCGAGGGTGGCGAGTTGTTGCTTCTTCTCTTCAGACATCGTGATCTCCTTCAATTGCGTATCAAACTGATTGCTGCGGGACGGGCCAGAGAGGACGCCGCACCTGGCCGGAAAATGCAAAACCCGAATCCTGTTTCTGGATCCGGGCCGCCTGCTTCTTGATCGGTTGCGACTAGCGCATTCGCCGCTCAGAAGCCACACGGATGGATCCGCATGCGCAACACATGCACATGGCCATGACCTCAATCCCGAGTTGCTCTGAGCTCAGCATTGAACGCAGTATCGCGGAACGCATATCGCGCTGTCAAACGAGAACTTGTCAGTAGATTGTCACTGAAATACGCCGGGTGCCCCATCCAGGCGCAGTCTCATCGCGCTTGGATGGGAAAGCAACGAACCCGAAGGCTTGCTACTCATCCGCCTTCCACACATAGGCCCCGGCCTGCGGTAATCCAATATGCGCAAGCACGCGAAAGGCGAACTGACGCGCCATTTCAGCAGAATCGACAGGCTTGTTGTAAAACGCGGGAATCACCGGAAAGATGACCGCGCCCGCTTCGGCAGCCAGCGTCATGTTGCGCAGGTGGATGCGGTTGAACGGCGTTTCACGCACGCAAAGCAGCAGCGGGCGCCGCTCCTTCAGCGTGACATCAGCGGCCCGAGCGATAAGCGAATTCGCAAGCCCATTAGCGATCGCAGCCAGCGTCCCCATCGAGCAAGGCAATACAATCATGCCGTGCGAGGGATAGCTCCCGCTGGCAATCGCCGCGCCGATGTCGGAGTCAGAGTGCTGGGTGAATTTAGCGGTCGAACTACCAAGCAGTTTCTCGAGCAGGCCAGTACGGCCGGAGACGCCGAGTTCTTCGGCGATCACCCGCAGCGAATTTTCCGATGCCACAAAATGAATCCGCGCCACTCGCGCATCTGCCTCAAGAGCGCGAAGCAGTTCACGACATAAAACGGCGCCCGAGGCTCCTGTGATGGCAACGGTCAGACTTAAAGCTTCCACGCGCGAGTTCCCTTCCCCGGATTCAGCGCCGCATCACGGCTGGGCTTTCTTTGAGTAGGTGGTGAGAAAAAGCTTCGTCCAGTTGTCCCCCTGTTTCATTTCAAGCAGGAATGTCAGCGTGTCTGCGGACGGGCTTTCGTAAGTTGCGCGCAATACCGGTCCCGGTCCGGAAGCGCTGCTCAGCAGCACAAGTTTGTTTCCGGTTAGATCTCCCGTGAGTTCGCTGGGGTGCGTGGATGTGTCGTTAAACCACCACGCGGTGTATTTGCCCGATTGCTTGTCGAACGAGATGAAGTGGCGGGTGTCAGTCGGCTTGCGGCCGGGCAGCGTGGTGGAGAGCATCTCGCAAAGGTATTTGCCGGCGATTCCGATCTCAATGCGATCCGTGGCATCGCCCACCATGGCGGGTCCGCCCTGATTGTTGAAGTCCTGCTTGCCGCTCCAGTCGCCCTGCATGAAAGAAAGCCTGTCCAGCGGATTCGGGGCCGGAGTGGCCCCCTGCTGGGCAATAGCGATTGCGCTGGTACAGGCAAAGAGCAAACAAGCGATGAGTTTCATCGACCTCTCCCTTCGAGGAGACGATAGCAGAGCCTGCGCCTTCTCCGGTCGTCAGTCCGGCTCGGATAAACCGTGGTCAGGCCCGCCTTTATCCCATTCCTGCATCAGAAGCGCGTACCCATCGGAAACTCCATGCTTCTCCAGCCGCTTCTTTTCATCGAAAGCCTGCTGATGCTCGCCAGCATTCCACAACACGCGAAACAACATGATCGACGAAATCTCCGACTCCGGCGAAAGCTTCACCGCCACCCGGCCGTGCTCGATCGCCTCGCGATGCTTCCCTTCCCGCGACAGCACCCACGCGTAATAGCTGTGCACGATTGACGCCTCAGGGAATTCTGCGGCCAGCGCCTTCATCCACTGCTCGGCATCCGCGAGTTCCACATCAGCCGAGTTTACGACTTCCTCGATCGTGTTCAGCACCCGTTCTGCCGCGTGATCGGGAATCTCGTTCATGCCGCTACTCTCCCAGCACCCGCTTGAAAATGGCATCGACATTGCCCAGCTGGCGCGTGTAATCGAAAGTCTCTGCCAGCTTATCGGTCGAGAGCAGCGCCGTAATTGCCGGCTCCTTGGCCACTTCCTCACAGAAAATCAGATCGTCTTTCCATGCACGCATGGCATGGCCCTGCACAAGCCGGTAGGCGTCTTCGCGCAGCATGCCAGCCTCTGCCAGATCGAGCAGTAACTGGCCAGAAAAGATAAGCCCGCCCGTTAATTCCAGGTTCTTCTTCATCCGCTCCGGATAGACAAGAAGCCGGTCGATTAGGTCCGTCGTCTTCGCAAGCAGGTAATCGGCCAGGATCGTGGAGTCGGGAAAGATCACGCGCTCGACGGACGAATGCGAGATATCCCGCTCGTGCCATAGGGCAATGTTCTCCAGTGCCGCCTGCGAGTTCGAACGCAGAACACGCGCGAGTCCGCTGATCTGCTCGCTGGTGATGGGGTTCTTCTTGTGCGGCATCGACGAGGAGCCCTTCTGCTTCTCGCTGAAGTACTCCTGTGCCTCGCGCACCTCGGTGCGCTGCAGGTGGCGGACTTCGACGGCGATCTTGTCGAGCGTGCTGCCAACGATCGCCAGCGTCCCGATATACGCTGCGTGCCTGTCGCGCTGGATCACCTGCGTAGCGACCGGCGCCGGTTTCAGACCGAGCCGCTCGCAGATGCGCTCTTCGTGTTCCGGCTTCAGGTGGCCGAAGGTGCCAACGGCTCCCGAAAGCTTGCCCACACGCATGTCTTCCGCGGCAGCCTCGAAGCGCGCGAGGTTCCGCTGCATCTCGGCGTACCAGTTCAGCAGCTTGAGCCCGAAGGTCGTAGGTTCGGCGTGGATGCCGTGCGTGCGACCGATCGTCGGGGTGTGCTTGAACTCAACGGCTCGGCGCTTCAGAACAACAAGGAGCGCATCGATTCCCTTTTTGATGAGTTCAGACGCCTCTTTGACCTGCAGAGCTTGCGCCGTATCAACCACGTCGTTTGAGGTCAATCCATAATGCAGCCAGCGGGATTCTTCGCCGAGCCCCTGCGCCTTCAGGCTCTCGGAAACAGCGGTGGTGAAAGCAATGATGTCGTGCTTCACTTCGGCTTCGATCTCGTGAATGCGCTCGGCCGAAGCACTGGATTTTTTGGCGATCGCGTCGGCGGCGGACTGGGGAATGACACCGTCCTCGGCAAGTACGGAACTGGCCGCCGACTCCACCTGCAGCCAGCATCGGTACTTGTTGTCGTCAGTCCAGATGCGTCCCATCGCGGGGCGGGTATAGCGCTTGATCAAAAGCAGTCTCCTCGAAGCAGCGATCGCTTTCACTTTCAAATCGGGCCAAAGCCGGTACTGAGCTGGCTATTTAGTTCCTCAAAGGAACCTCTGAACGACGATCCGAGCACAACCCGCGTCAGGGCACGCCTTCAGTCTGCCGTAACCGGCCGCAAAAGTGCACTGGGCTTCAGCCCCGCTAAGCGTTTCCAGATTTCAATCTGGCCACGGAAGCACCGAACTGTCGCCAACTCTTGATTGTACGAGGTTAAGGCGGCTAGGTCTTCGGAATCCCGAACCGCTTGTGCAACTCCTCATACAGCAGCCCGCGGCCCGGTTTGTATGGCTGAAACCATTCGCCGTCGATGACCAGTTGCGGGATGGCTCGCTTGCCAACGTGCCGGATGACCTCGGCCGACGCAGCCGGATCCATATCAACATTAATCTCTGTGTACTCGATCCCGTGCGTTTCAAGGAACTGCTTCGCCGCCCGGCAATCCCTGCACCAGGCAGCCGTATAAACCTGCACCTTCATATGGATAGTTTACTGTGCCTGATACCATTTTCGCGTGACGGCAGACGAGATCAAGAAAATACTCAACCTCGAACCGCATCCGGTTGAGGGCGGCTATTTTCGGCGCACCTTTACATCGACCACCAATCTGGTGTTTCAGCGCGGAAGCCGCCCGCAGAGCACCGCGATCTATTACCTGCTTGAAACGGGCACTTTCTCAGAGATGCATGTACTCGATTCAGACGAAATGTTTCATTTTTATCTCGGCGATCCGGTCGAGATGTTGCAGCTCTACCCCGACGGGCTCTCCGCGCTTTTCACTCTTGGACCAGACTTGAAAGCGGGACAGCACGTTCAGCTACTCGTTCCCGCAGGAGTATGGCAGGGCACCCGTATCCTGGGAACCGGCAAACTGGCCCTTCTGGGATGCACCGTGGTTCCGGGTTTCGACTTCGCCGACTATCGCAACGCCAGCCACGCCGAACTGGCAGCAAAATGGCCCGAGCAGGCCGAGCGGATCAGGGCGTTGACCCGGAGTTGAACCCATTCGGTCCATCCAGAGGCTCCATTAATCGGAAGTCCCTTCTCGCCCCGTAGGGCCGACCGAAACCAACCGATTCAACTTGTCAACCCCTTCCACGCCTCGATTCCCTGCAAATTAAACAAAACAAATGAAATAAATCTCCGCTAGATTTGCATGTAATTAACCCTCACTGTCGCATACTGAATCTGACTTGGAGATGGGCTCGGAATCTTCAGACAATGCGAAATCAGAGGGTCAAAACCGCAATGCGGTACAAAACCGGGCATCGAGGCCAAAATAGCCCCGTAAGCCCTTTAATATGAAGACTTTACTACCTAACTCCAATAGATTGAGGAGCTTAAGGGACCCCCTTCCGCACGTAACCCCTTTGCCGAGAAGACTTTGCATTGAAAATGCAAAAAAACTTACGCAACCAAACGGTTGCCTATCGTTCTCTAGCGCCGGTCCCGGAAGAAGCTGCGCAGCAACTCGCCGGACTGTTCGCCAAGCACTCCCTGCTGCACCTGCATCACGTGGTTGAGCTGCGGGTGGTTAATGACCGAAAGCACCGACCCGCAAGCGCCTGCCTTGGGATCGGCTGCGGCATAAACCAGGCGGTCGAGACGCGCGTGAATCATGGCCCCGGCGCACATGGCGCACGGCTCAAGCGTGACGTAGAGCGTAGTGCCGTTGAGCCGGTAATTGCCGAAGGTGCGGGCAGCCTGCCGCAACGCCACGATCTCGGCGTGCGCCGTTGGGTCGCTCGTGCGTATCACGGAGTTTTGTCCCCGCGCGATCATCTCGCCTCGGCAAACGATCACCGCACCAATTGGCACTTCACCGGCAGCGTTGGCCTTGCGCGCTTCAGAGAGTGCCTCTCTCATCGCTTCGAGGTCGGAGATCATGGCTTGAATGTTACGGCAAAATCGACTGCTCAGCCCGGAGAATTCCCTGCAAATGGTTACGAAGGCATGTATGACATAGTGATTGGCGGAGTGCTCATGACTGCTGTTGCGCTCGCGCCGCAGGCTGCTGCTGGGTCATGCAGTGCAGCGTTCCCAATCCCCACACCAGGTCGACAGCATGGATACCGATGACTTCGCGATCGGGAAAGAGTTCAGCAAGAATGCCCAGCGCGATGCGGTCGTTGGGATCGTGAAACGTAGGAACCAGGACGAGCCCATTCGCGATGTAGAAGTTGGCATAGCTGGCCGGCAGTCGCTGCTTGCGAAAAACAACGGTACGCGGGAGCGGCAAATCAACAACCGTGAATTGCTTGCCGTCACCAGTGCGTGTGCTTTTGAGACGAGCGAGATTTTCGGCCAGCGGTTCGTGGTTGGCGTCTTTGGTGTTTGGCTCGATGGCGGTGACGATCGTCGAAGGCCCGACGAATCGGGTGATGTCGTCCACGTGGCCGTGCGTGTCGTCGCCGGCGATGCCCCGCCCCAGCCAGATCACCTGCTCGACGCCGAGGTAGTCGTGGAATGCGCTCTCGAGTTGTTCGCGGCTGACGCCGGGATTGCGCTGCTGCACTTCGCTCAGAAGGCACTCTTCGGTCGTGAGCAGAATGCCCTGCCCGTTGGTGTCGATGGAACCGCCTTCGAGGACAAGTCTGCGCTGCTCGCCGGGCAGCTCCACAGTTGGCTGCCACTGCTGCAGCCCGAGCAGTTCAGCGGCACGATCAGGAACCTGGTCGTCAAGATGCCAGTCGGGATACTTGGCCCATGCGTTGAATCGCCAGTTGGTGAGAGCTACTCGCCCTTCCATATTTCGGATGAAAATCGGGCCCGAGTCGCGCGTCCAGACTCGGTCTGTAGGCCATTGGTGAAAGGTGACGTTGTCAAGATTCGCGTGCGCGCGTTTAAGAATGCTCTTTGCCCGGCCTTGTTCTTTCTCATCCCGCACAAGCAGATGCACGCGCTCGTGCGCCGCAAGCAAGCGAATAATTTCCGCATAAAGCCACGGGATAGCCTGAAACTTGCCGGGCCAGTCCTCGGGGTTACGAGGCCACGCCAGCCACGTCGCTTCGTGCGGCTCCCATTCCGCCGGCATGCGGTAGCCAAGTTCACGTGGAGTCTGGGTAGCCATTCTTACTTGACGTCTCCACCAATGCCAGGGTCAAGAAAGCGGCTGCTGATGGGCGCATAGGCGTCGATGCGGCGATCGCGGAGGAACGGCCAGTTGCGGCGCGTGTCTTCGAGCAGCGAAAGATCGATCTCGCCGATGAGGATTTCCTCGTCCGTGTGCGAAGCTTTCGCAATAATGCGGCCGAAGGGATCGGCAAGAAAGCTGCCGCCCCAGAATTCCAGCCCCGGCCCGCTGGCGCGATTGCCGCGAATGTCGCCGGTTTCGTGCCCCACGCGGTTCACGCCGGCAACATAGACGCCGTTAGCGATGGCATGAGCCCGCTGAATGGTTTGCCACGCATCATATTGTGCCGCGCCGAACTCTTCTTTCTCCGCCGGATGCCAGCCGATGGCAGTCGGATAGAACAGCACCTCCGCACCCTGCAATGCGGTGAGACGCGCGCCTTCGGGATACCACTGGTCCCAGCAGACAAGGGTACCAACACGCCCAAAAGCCGTATCAACAGCCTTGAATCCGAGATCCCCGGGCGTGAAGTAGAACTTCTCGTAGTAGAGCGGATCGTCGGGAATATGCATCTTGCGATAGACGCTGATGATGCTGCCATCCTGCCCGAGCGTGACAGCGGTGTTGTGATAAAGGCCCGGCGCACGCCGCTCGAAAAGCGAAGCGACAATCACCACCCGGTTCTCTCGTGCAACCTCGGCGAGTCTCGTCGTCGACGGTCCCGGAATCGGCTCTGCCAGATCGAACAGCTTGATGTCTTCGCGCTGGCAAAAATATTGGGCCCGAAAGAGCTCGGGCAGGCACACGATGTTCGCTCCCCGCTTCGTCGCGTCGCGAATGTGTGCGATAGCCGACTCAAGATTTGCGTCGGGGTCGGGGCCCATCCGCATCTGCACCAGGCCGACTTTGTATTTGCGAGCGTTTTCCATGGTTAAGAAGATCCTTCTAAAGCAATTCTCTAGGAGGCCCTGCGCGGCAGAGTAATCCCCGGCTCATGGGACCGGCCTGAAAATTGTGTGAAAACTTCGGGGTTGCACCCGCCGGGATCCATCTCCGAAAGTCTGCCCCCTGCAAGGCCTACTCTTCAAGAATAAGGACCGCGGCTGCAATGGTCGTTGTCCACAGGCCGCGCTTATCGCCAACCGCCGACTGCGTCACGTTGCTGGTGCGCACGATCTTGTTCGAGATGCGGTAGATCTCTTTCTTCTCATCCCAGCTCTTGTCCGGATCAAACTCCACGTCCAGCGTCGTGGCGAGCATCTCAGCGGCCAATTCTTCTGCATACTCGCCCGCCTGCTCCTCCGTTTCGCCGAAGCTGTGATGCTCACTCAGGTAGCCGTAGGCGTCGCGATCGGCCGGAATCGCAACGCCAATGCTGGAAACGAGAAGGCGATGCGGTTCGCGGGTTGAGTTCTCGGCGATCACGGCGAAAACGACCTCACCATGATCGAGGTACTTCAGGCCTTCCTTGCGCGAGATCACTCTGCAACGGGGCGGAAAAATAGACGAGACACGCACAAGGTTCTGCGAGGCAATCCCGGCATCCCGAAGGGCCAACTCAAACGAGGTCAAACGTTCCTTGTGTTTGCCTACGCCTTTGGTGAAAAAGAGCTTCTTCGGGATCATGTTTTTTCCCAATTTCTATGTATCCTCCGTCAGAGTGCAATGTCTGAATTGTGCAGATGTTCCCGCCTGAGTTTATCGCAAATGGATGGGTAAGCGCAGGAAGGATTGCGATTTAATCCTTCCTTTATGCTCAGGAGGCGTTGAGCGTCCTGATTGTCTGCGCCTCTGCCTGGGCAATTCGATTCTTTTTTACGGTCTGGGCGGAACTTTTCCCGATCGGCAGAGTTTCAACGAGAATGAGGATGACTTTGGTTCTCGGCATCACTATGCTCAGCGCGACGCTGGGCTGTGCACTGGCTGTCGCCCAGGAGTACCTGGCACCGTCCGGTGCAGTCCCGGCTCGAACAGCGAATCCCAACGCGGATCCGGTGCCACTGGAATGGGTTCCCCCGGCGCTGGCCCAACTCACGTCCGAAGCCGCGATGAAGTCGAGTTTCACCCTCGATCGCACCATGCTTGGAGTTGCGGCTGGGCTATTACCGGACTCCGACGCGCCGACGCGACAGGCAATCAACAAACTTGACGGCGTGAGCTTCCGTACCCTGCGCTTTAGCGACGCCGGCATCCCCGACGAAGGTGCGGTCGAAGCAATTCGTGCTTCCTATCATCTGCGTGGCTGGAAGCACCTCGTGACCACGTCGGACCACGGTGGCCCGGTGCATAACGGAAAGACCGATGTGTGGGTCGTTCTGGATGGCGCGAATGTGCGCGGAGCCGTCGTGCTCGCCGAAACACCCCGAAGCCTGACGCTGGTGACGGTCGCCGGCAACCTGAGCCCGGTAGACCTGATGCACCTGCGCGGACATTTCGGCATCCCGCGCCTCGATGCGGAAGACTTCAGAAACGCGCCGGTTCAGTAGAGGACATTCCAGAGCGGCCGTGCACGTGGAGTGGAATTGGGCTTGAGCGTCATCTTGCGTTCATTTGCGCGATCCTCGCGACATTGCCACCTGTAATTTGCAGGTGTTAGCCTTCCTTACAGCGTATCCAGGGAAGGAACTCCATAAGACAAATGCAAAAGACCTACAACGGGCTGGAATTGCCGCAAGAACGGCAAGCCCATCGAGTACAGCCACGGCCAATATCAGGTTCCCGACAATCCCATCATTCCATTTATCGAAGGCGACGGCACCGGCCGTGACATCTGGAAGGCGTCGCAGCGTGTTTTCGACGCAGCGGTTGAAAAGGCCTACGGCGGCAAGCGCAAGATTACGTGGTTCGAGATTTTCGCGGGAGAAAAGGCGTTTCGCCAGTTCAACACCTGGCTGCCCGACGACTCGGTAAGCGCCGCACGCGACCTGCGCGTTTCCATCAAGGGGCCGTTGACAACACCCGTAGGCGGAGGAATCCGCTCGCTGAACGTTGCACTGCGGCAGTTGCTCGATCTCTACTCATGCGTGCGCCCCGTGAAGTACTACCAGGGAGTGCCCAGCCCGGTGAAGCATCCCGAGAAGGTCGACATCGTCATCTTCCGCGAGAACACTGAGGACGTGTACTCGGGCATCGAGTTCAAGCAGGGTCGCGCGGATGCAGGACGCATCATCGAGTTCATCAACGAAGATCTGTTGAAGGGCGGAAAGAAGAAGATTCGCTCTGACTCGGGCGTCGGCATCAAGCCGATCTCGATCTTCGGAACCAAGCGGCTTGTTCGCTATGCCATTCGCCAGGCGCTCGAGACAGGCCGAAAGACCGTGACGCTGGTGCACAAGGGCAATATCCAGAAGTTCACCGAAGGTGCGTTCCGAGAGTGGGGATACGAGGTTGCAGTCGAGGAGTTTCGCGATCAGACCGTGACCGAGCGCGAAAGCTGGATCCTCGGCAACGTCGATGCCAACCCCAACATCACTGTCGAGGAGAATGCTGCGCTGATTGAGCCGGGTCTTGAATTTGGCAACCAGGAGTTTCGCGACGCTCTCTATGCCGAAATCAAGGGCGTCCTCGATTCGATCGGAAAGACACACGGCAAAGGCGCGTGGAAGAACAAGATCCTCATCAACGACCGCATCGCCGACTCCATCTTCCAGCAGATCATCATTCGACCATCTGATTACAGCATTCTCGCGACTACTAACCTTAACGGCGACTACATTTCCGATGCGGCAGCCGCGCAGGTCGGAGGGCTAGGCATTGCGCCGGGCGCGAACATCGGCGACGGTTACGCGGTTTTCGAAGCGACACACGGCACCGCTCCGAAGTATGCCGACAAGGATGTCATCAATCCTGGCTCGGTGATCCTCTCCGGCGTAATGATGCTCGACTTCATCGGTTGGAAAGAAGCGGCCAAGATGATCGAGAACGCGATGGAGAAGACCATTCAGCAGAAGTTCGTAACCTACGACTTCGAACGGCAGACAGCCGGTGCAACCAAGGTAGGCACCAGCGAGTTTGCGACGCGCATTATCGGGAATATGTAATAACCAGTGGTCAGAGATCAGTGATCAGTGGTCAGCAAACCGAGAGATGCTGAACTGATTAAGTTCGTTTCTTAGCAGGCACGGACAAACTGATCACTGATCACTGAACACTGATCACTGGAGAGAAAATGCGTAAAAAGGTAAGCATTGTTGGCGCCGGCAACGTGGGCGCTACGGCAGCACACTGGATTGCGGCCAAGGAACTGGCTGACGTGGTGCTGATTGATGTCGTTGAAGGCGTGCCGCAGGGCAAGGCGCTGGATCTGCTTGAGGCCATGCCGATTGAGAAGCGCGATGTGCATGTCATCGGTTCGAATGACTACGCTGCGACTGCGAACTCCGACATCGTTGTGATCACGGCTGGCATTCCGCGCAAACCCGGCATGAGTCGCGACGATTTGTTGCATACAAATTTCAAGATCATGTCGGACGTGGTTGCCAAAGTAGTCGCCCAATCGCCCGAATGCATTCTCATCATCGTCTCGAATCCCCTGGATGCCATGGCGCAAGCGGCTTTCCGGCAGGCGGGCTTCAATCGCGAGCGTGTCATCGGAATGGCGGGCGTACTCGACTCGGCCCGCTTCCGCACCTTTATCGCGGAAGAACTCAACGTCAGCGTGGAGAACGTGACGGCATTTGTTCTCGGCGGCCACGGCGACACCATGGTTCCGCTCGCACGGTATTCGACGGTTGCCGGCATTCCGATTACCGAACTCATTGCGCCTGATCGGCTGGAGCAACTCGTGCAGCGGACCCGCGACGGTGGCGCTGAAATCGTGAAGTACCTCAAGACCGGCAGTGCTTACTATGCACCCTCCGCTGCCGCGGTTGAAATGGTGGAAGCGATTCTGAAGGACAAGAAGAAGATCCTGCCATGTGCGGCTTACCTTCAGGGCGAATATGGAATTGACGGCTTCTACATCGGCGTTCCATGCAAGCTGGGTGCCGCAGGCCTTGAGAAGATCATCGAAATCAAGCTCACGCCCGAAGAAGACGCCGCCCTGAAGAAGAGCGCCGCTGCCGTCAAGGAGTTGTGCGCGGTGATCGGCGTTTAAACGGCCTCCAGCCTGATTTTTGTAGCACGCAAAAAGGCCACTTCAGAGAGTGGCCTTTTTGGCGTGAGATCAATCGAAAGGTGGAGAGCCTCGCCCACCCATTCTCCGATGCCCATTGCGATCGAAAGGCTCATGTTCGATATAGCATAAGCGCCACCTTCTCTGATATTTGCAAAGCATCAGGTAAACCAAAAGCGCATAACCGTGCACCGGGGACTGCAAGCCCACGATCCCTGTTCGCCCGCACATGAGTTCGATCATTTAGGAGAGTCATGTTTCGCAAATTTGTTCTAGCCCTGTTCTGCCTCGCAACAGCCTTCGTTACTGCCCATGCGCAGAGCAACTACGCAATTGTGCGCGGATCCGTTTTCGATCCACAGCATCACGCGATCGCGGGAGCCCGCATTCATGCGACTGAAGCAAGCACGGGTGCTGCGCGCGAAGTGGTTTCGAATGCAACCGGGCTTTACGAGATTGCCGGCCTGCAGCCCGGCAGCTACACGCTGACTGTCAATAGCCAGGGCTTCGCCCAGACCCGGGAGAACATTGTTCTTGAGGTCGGACAGCAGGCCACGCTCGATATAGCGCTACGCATCAACAAGGAATCGCAAACGGTTACGGTTAACGCTTCGGGCGATCTGCTCAAAACCCAGGATGCCAGTGTTGGCGAAGTTGTCGATCAGCGTTCCGTCGATTCCCTCCCTTTGAATGGCCGCATGCTGATCGACCTCGTGCTCACGGTGCCGGGAGCGCACATCAGCCACGGCGCCGCAACCGGTGATATGAACCCGTTGTACTGGCGGCCGGGTCAGCGATCTGCGGTCAGCATCGGTGGCAGCCGTCCCAATGGGAATTACTTTCTGCTCGATGGCGCCACCAACACCGATCCGACCTTCAGCACGCAGAACCTGAGCGCGTCACCTGACGCTGTGCAGGAATTCCAGGTGCAGACCGGCAGCTACTCAGCCGATATGGGTGGGGCAGGCGGAGGCCAGATCAACATCGTCACGCGCTCCGGCTCCGCGAGATTCCATGGCACGGTTTACGAATTCCTCCGCAACGGGGACATGGATGCTCATTCGTTTAACGATATGGGCATGTCGAATTTCCTGGTGCAGAACAACTTTGGCGCTTCAATCGGTGGCCCTGTCTGGCATATCGGAAAGACGTTTTTCTTCGTGAACTATGAAGGGCTTCGCAACGTAGAAACCATGGCGATGGTCGACACTGTGCCCACCGCTGCGGAGGATGCAGGCGACTTCAGCCAGAGTGGCGTCAACATCTACGATCCAACCACGACCCAGGCGAATCCGAACTACAATCCAAGCCTTCCAGTCAGTAAATCGAACCCGCAGTTTATCCGACAGCAGTTTGAATACAACGGCGTGCTGAACGTGATTCCGCCAGGCCGCATCACACATGCGGCTTCAGTCATGTTGAACAAATACACGCCCCAGCCCAACACCATGAACATGGGCTCGATGACGATGATGGGGCAGCCCACCGTAATCGGCGCGGGCAATGACGCGAATAATTATCTCGATCTCCGCAAGCAGCGTATGAATAACGACCAGGGCACTGTCAGAATCGATCACAACTTCGGCAACGGAGACCTGGCCTACTTCCGCTACTCCGGAGCAGGCGAATTTGGCTTCATGCCGGAAGGGTTGCCGGGTTTCGGTTTCTATCACGACGACCTTGCGCAGAACGGCATCCTCGCCTGGAATCACGTTTTCTCATCGCAAATGGTGAATTCTGCCTCGGGTGCAATCTCACGCCTCACCATGATGCATACCACCGAGAGTGCCAACAAGAGTGACATCGTCTCGGAACTGGGCCTCGTCGGAACCGGATTTGGCGGTCCCGCTGCCTGGGGCGCTCCGTACTTCAACGTGCAAGGCTACTCGCCCATGGGCGACAACTACATCGCCACCCCGATGCATGCCTGGGACACGGTGGTCGAAGGCCGCGACACGCTGAATTGGCAGATCGGCCGCCACAGCGCGAAATTTGGCGGCGCCTATCAGAAGTTCATCTGGCCGATGTGGGGCTTTTTCCAGAACCGCGGTTACTACCAGTTCACCAATGGATTCACCACACAGGATTCTCTGAACGATGGAACCGGATCGGCGCTGGCCAGTTTCGAGCTTGGGATGCCGGCAGCACGGCAGGGCCAGGCCGGCGTGCCGCAAATGGACCTGCGCCAGTGGTACGCGGACGCCTACGCGCAGGATGCATGGCGGCTGACGACAAAGACCACGCTGACCTACGGATTGCGTTACGAATTCATGAGTCCGCTTGTCGATATCCGCTATACCAACAGTAATCTCGACCTGAGCAGCGGAACACCCCAGGCCTTCATCGGTGGGCAGAACGGATATCCGAGAGGCTTGATGTACGCAAACCACACCAATTTCGCGCCACGCCTGGGCCTGGCGCAGAATATGCCGCGCCTGGGCGTCGTTGCCCATCTCGCGTACGGCATCTTCTACACGCCGGTCGATATGAACACCTGGTGCAACCAGCGCCACAACGTACCTTATGTCTTCCCTGAAACATCGCAGAGCGATCCGTATACTCCCAGCAGTCCTGCCTTGGGTTTCAACTTCCCCGCCCAGCCCGTGCTCGGAACCACGGCCGTCAGCTTTACCGCTCTCCAACTTCACGCGCCGGCGCAATACATCCAGCAATGGAGCACTTCGCTCGAGAAGCAGGTTGGCAGCGCGACCACGGTTGAGCTGGGATACCTGGGAGCCGGCGGATTCCATCTGCAGCGTTCGCATCTGATCAACAATGCGCAGCCCAGCGCAGGACTGATTCAGCCGCGGCGTCCGCACCCAAAGATCAGCTTCGTTGCCAATACCGTCTTTCCGTCAAACATCACCGTCGCCAGCTCCACGTTCCCTGTGAGCACCATCAACCTGCTCGAGAACACATCCCAGAGCTGGTATGACGCGGGCTACGTCAATGTGCGCCGCCGCTACGGGAACGGCCTCAGCTTCCTTGCGAATTACACGTTTGCCAAGTCGCTTGAGAACGCACCGGACTTCCGGTCGCCGATGTTTGAGGCAGCCACTCCGCAAAACAACGACGATCTGAATGCTGAAAAGGGGCCCGGTTGCGACGTGCGGCATCGCTTCGCTCTCAGCACCGTCTACAGTTCACATGCAGTGGGCGCGAACCGCCTGATGCAGACCCTGAGCCGCGATTGGCGTGGGTCTCTGGAGTACCAGGTTCAAACCGGCTTTCCCTTGACCATCTCGGTATTTGGCGATACGGCGAATGCCGGAACCGTTGTTGGTGAAAACCCCATCCGCGCAAACTCGACGGGCAAGGATATATTCGGCTCGGGAACTCGGAATTCCACAACGTGGTTCAATCCGCAGGCTTTTGCCGCTCCGCCTGCTTACACCTACGGCAACGTGGGCCGCAATTCCGTCTACGGTCCCGGATTGCAAACCATGGATCTCGGTGTCGTGCGCGAGTTCAGCATTGCCGAAAAGACGCGCTTTGAAGCACGCGGCGAATTCTTCAACGCTCTCAACCACACCAATCTCGGTACACCGAATCGCTTTGTGAATACGTCGAACTTCGGCAGCATCACCGAGGTCTCTTCTCCGGGACGCGAAATCCAGTTAAGCGCACGGATCAGCTTCTAGATCGTTAGGCTCTCTCCAGGGCGAGACTGCCAAGCCTTGCCCTTTCGTTCGAGCCACAACCGTCTTGCATCAGGGCACGACTTCAGTCGTGCCGCAATATCGCATGGTACGACCGGGCTTTAGCCTGGGGGATGTCTTTCTAATGTTTCAGACTATTTAGCCAACCTTGTTTAGTCCTTGAGGAACTTCTTCCAATCTGCGGCGGCTATCGTTTCAGAAACCAAACCACGACCGGTCCGATCTGGTTCGCGCACTCGTTTGGCGCGAGGTGTCCACAGCCAGAAATCACAGTCAGCTGCGATTGCGGAATGAGCCTGTGAATCGTTTCGCCTTCGCGCAGGGGCGTAATGTGGTCAAGCTCGCCCCACACAATCAATACGGGCATTTTGAGGGTGGGAAGCAACCTATCGGTCGTATCGCGCCCCGTCAGCATTGCGTCCAGCGCCCGCCGAATAATCCAGGCATGTTGCTGCGAAGTGCGAAGGATATCGTCCGCTATGAACCCAGGCAGATGCGGTGGAGAAGGCATCAACAGCGCGTCAAATTTGTCGAGTTCCTCGACCGAAGTGGGCGTAAAGAGCCTTGTGTCCCAGTCTGGCTTCACATAAAGCCCTGCGCTGTCGAACAACACAAGCCGGCGTATCCGGTCTGGATGCTCGGCGGCAACAAGCTGCACGATCCATCCGCCCATTGACCAGCCACCGAGGTCAACCTGCTTCAGTCCGAGAGCATCGAAGAAGCCCGTTACGATCCGCGCCTCATCACTAACGGAGTAAGAGAAATTGGCTGGCTTTTCACTCTCGCCGTATCCGGGAAGATCAGGCAGATATACGCGATATCCCGCCCTTGCCAACTGGCGCGCGAGCTTCTGCCAATCATTGGCTCGTCCGCCGAGCCCGTGCACGAGCACGATGACCGGACCGTCTTTCGGTCCGAGCGCATAGTAGTGAACGCGATAGCCATCTACCTCGGTAAAAGCGCGTTTTGCGCCGAGAAAGAACATCTCGGCTTGACTGAAGACTTCAAATACGCTCAGCGGGCGAAGCCAGCACGTCACGCTGAATGACACGATGATGGCGAGAACGACACAGGCGATCCATTTCCATTTACCGGTTGGCTTCAAAGGGACTCCTGCCCGGCGCGATGCAGCGCTCTTGCTCGCTGCCACCCGGCCTCGATCACGCGCACCGTGATGGGATCGAGCGAAAGCGCGCTGTGGCTGTTCCACTCCGCCCGTTCCACCCACCGCACGGCATCCGCATCCGAAGCTGCCTGCAAAGCCCCTCCAACCACGCGGCAAAGGTAGTCGGCGATCACATAGTGGTAGCGAACTCGCTCGCCGGCCGGTCCACTCTGCCGCTGGATGCGATCAATGAGTTCAACCAACTCGACGGCCTCCACGACAAGGCCGGTTTCCTCCAGAACCTCGCGGGCAACCCCTTCCATCAGCGACTCTCCCAGTTCCAGCATGCCGCCTGGCAGAGACCACTTCCCTTTCGAGGGTTCGTGGCCCCGGTGCACCAGCAAAACGCGCTCCCGATCCACGACGACCGCCCCGACTCCGACGATCGGCGCCTCGGGGAATTCACGCTGAAGGACATTTGCCATCATCACTGCCTCTAGAATAGACCGCGCTTCAACACTTGCGTAACCAGCCAAAGCCGTTCGGATCAACTTCTTGCGGGTCTGCATCGATTCCCCACGCGTATCATCAAAGTAAACAGGAGAACCTCATGGCAGAGTTCGTACTGCGCATCGATGGCATGCATTGCGGCTCGTGCGTTCGGCGCGTAACGCAGGCCTTGAATTCCACTGGAGGCGTTGAAGTTGAGGAGGTGCGCATCGGGGCGGCCAGGTTGAAGTCGCCCGATGACAAACCGCCCGTTGATGCCGCTATAGCCGCGCTCGCCAAGGCCGGCTTCAACGCACAATTGGAGCAATGAATCGCGCGATGGATTCAATCGAGACAGAGTCGCTGACCCTACCCGTCATCGGAATGACGTGTGCGGCCTGTCAACACCGCGTGGAAAACGCTCTCAAGGAGACGGCCGGTGTAACGTCGGCGCACGTTGACCTGATGGCCAATCGTGCCCTCGTCGAGTTTGACCCGGCGGAAGCGTCGGCCGAGCGCTTGATCGAAGCGATCCGCAAAGCCGGCTACGACGCCGTGCTTCCCCATCCCGGAGCAACCGCGGCGCGCTCCCCAGAGCCGTTTCACGGGAAGACGGAGACCAAGGCAGCGGCAACCCTCATTGCCGGTGCGATCGCCATGCTGGTAGCCATGCCTCTTGGCATGCAGATGGGAGCATTGGACCACCTCATGATGGGAATGATGCCTTGGCTCTACCAGGCGTCGCCGGATGTTCTGCGCTGGTCGCTGCTTGTCGTTACCGCAATACTGATGGCGTGGGCAGGACGCGATATCTATATCGCGGCTGCTCGTGGCCTCGGGCACGGCAGCACCAACATGAACACGCTGGTAAGCCTCGGAACGGGCGTGGCATTCGCCTACTCGGCATATGCCACGATTGCTCCTGCACTGGATCGCCAGATTTACTACGATGCCGTTCTTCTGATCCTTGGCTTTCTACTTCTCGGCAAAGCACTTGAGGCGCGGGCCAAACGCCGCGCTTTGGCAGCCATTAATGCGTTGAGCAATCTGCGACCGGCCACAGCGCGCCGCATCGTAACTGGCACCGAAACCCTCGTACCCCTTGAGGAAGTTCGCATCGGCGATAGCGTGCTCGTGCTTCCCGGCGAACGATTTCCTGTGGATGCAAAAGTCATTCAGGGCCGCACCAGCGTGGATGAGTCTATGCTGACCGGCGAGGCTACTCCACTGTCGCGGGAAGTTGGAGAGCGCGTCCTGGCTGGTTCTCTGAACTATGATGGCGCCGTTGTATGCAAGGCAGAATCGCTCGGCGAAGAAACAGTGCTGGCGCAAATTACCCGAATGGTGGAGCAGGCGCAGTCATCGCGGGCGCCCACCGAGCGGCTGGCAGATCGCGCCAGTGCCATCTTCGTGCCGGTAGTTCTCCTGCTGGCTGGACTTACATTTTTCCTTTGGATCGTTACAACACATTCAGTCTCCATGGCTCTGGCCAGCACTGTTTCGGTGCTCGTGATCGCGTGCCCGTGCGCCATGGGTCTCGCGGTACCTGCCGCGCTAACCGTCGCGGTCGGCCGTGGAGCGCAGTTCGGGGTGCTGTACAAAGGCGGCGAGGCCTTGGAGCGGCTTGCCAACCTCAACGTCGTCATTCTCGACAAGACCGGGACCCTCACCGTCGGACGACCGGTCCTGCAGGCCGTACGCCCGGTCAAGGGGTATAGCGAAGATGACCTCCTGCGCATGGCGGCAGCCGCGGAGGAGCGCTCCAATCATCCCCTTGCCCATGCGGTTGTTGATTGCGCTAGGGCTCGGTCCATCAAATGGGAACCTGCCGATGAGGTCGTGGTGATCCCGGGCCGCGGCGTAGCCGCCCGCGTCGAGGACTATAACTGTCTTCTGGGAAATGAAGCACTGTTTCAGGAATCCGCTATTCGGTTCCCCGACAGCATTCCCCCGGTGAAACCCGGCGTGACCCGCCTCTGGATCGCGCTCGATTATCAATCGATTGGCTGTTTCGATGCGAAGGACTCCCTGCGCCCCGATGCGGCGGGAGCCGTGGCCGCACTGCAGCAGAGCGGTCTTCGCGTAATGATGCTGACCGGTGACTCAGCCGCAGCTTCCGCGCCAATTGCCAACCAGGCCGGCATTGGCGAAGTTGAAGCAGGGCTCGACCCGGCCGGGAAACTCGCGCGCATCCGCGCCCTGCAGCAGGAGGGTCTGCGCGTCGCCATGGTCGGAGACGGCATCAACGATGCGGCAGCACTTGCGCAGGCAGACGCGGGTATCTCGATGGGCAGCGGCGCCGATCTCGCCCAGGAGGCAGGAGACGTTCTGCTGCTGCGTGCGCAACCGTCCGCGCTGATAGCCGCGATCGATCTCGCGAAATCCACGGTTGGAATTATGCGACAAAATCTCATGTGGGCGGCCTGCTACAACATCCTTGGCATCCCTCTCGCCGCCGGACTTCTATATCCCGCTTTTCATGTTCTGCTAAGCCCCTGGATCGCCGCCGCCGCGATGGCCATGAGTTCCGTGAGCGTGCTGGCGAACAGTCTGCGACTACGGGGATGGCATCCACATCCGCTGCCTGCCGCAAAGGCAAGTTAAACTAGCCTTAGAGCCCGACCGTGCGCATCCTCACCCGGTATATTCTCGGCGAAATCCTCTCCTACGCATTCATCGGTTGCGCGGTTTTCACGTTCATTCTCTTCATGCGCGATCTGAACCACATCCTAGAGGCCGTGGTTCGCAACAGTTCAACCTTCGTCAGCATCGCGGAAGTATTTGTTTATAGCCTCCCCAATACCTTGAAAGTCACCATACCGATGGCTGTCCTTGTCGGTATCTTGCTGGGGTTGAGCCGCCTGGCGGCTGACAGCGAGATCATCGCCATGCGTGCGTCCGGGCTGGGCATTGGGTACTTCGTGCGCGTCGCTTCGGTTGTTGCGATCGGCGGAACGCTGCTGGGGCTCGTGAATTCCCTTTTTGTGGCGCCCCGCGCGAACCGGGCCATTCTCGATATGCAGCAGGAACTGGAAACGTCCCAGGCGTCGTATGAGATTCAGCCACACGTGTTCTACGAGGATTTCCGCAATGCCGTGCTCTACGTGCAGAACGTCAAAGGCGGAACAGGGGCCTCCAACTGGGACCAGGTCTTTATGGCCGACGTCACCGATCCAGGGAATCCGATCATCACCACCGCCAAGTCCGCAACTGTGGTGAGCGACTCTTCGCAGGAGCTGCTGATGAGGCTCCGGGATGGTTCCCGCCATGAGACGGTTGCCGGCCAGCCGCAGCAGTACAACATCTCGACATTCGAGAAAACTGATTTGCCCCTGTCGCTCAGTCCGCAGAGCGAAATGCACCTGGGTCGCATGGATACCGCTATATACGCACTGCCCATGGCCGCCCTGGAAGAGCGCACGCGCGGTCCGGATGGCAGAAGATTTCTCCTGGAGTTGTACACACGATTTTCGTATCCCGTGGCCTGTCTTGTTCTGATGCTGGTCGGCGTTCCTCTCGGGGTAATTTCGCGGCGCGGCGGAAAGAGTTCCGGCCTGGTCTTTACCGTTCTGCTGGTCTTGCTCTACTACATCCTTTCGTATACCGGAATCGCGCTCAGCCGCCAGGGAAAGCTCACCCCGTTCCTCGGCGTGTGGATGGCCAACCTCCTCTTCGCGGTAGTCGGAAGTTTTCTTCTCTGGCAGATGGCTAGCGGCGGGCGTGTCCTTAGCGCCATTGCAAACCTTGTTCCGCGCACACCCAAGCCGCGGCTCGGACTCAGATCAAACGGATCTCATCTGACGGAATTCTTTGAAAAACTCCAGCCGCGCTCCGTGCGCCTTGTCTCGCGCGGTTTGTTTCCGCGGCTGCTTGATGCCTATGTCGTGCGCGAGTTTTTTGGGATGTTTGTGCTTGTGCTGGCCAGTTTTGTCATGCTCATGTTGGTCTTTACATTCTTCGAGCTGATTGGCGACATCGTTCGTAATCACATTGCACTTGCGACCGTAGGCGAGTATCTCTTCAACCTGGCTCCAAGCATGGTCTATACCATTACGCCGCTTGCCGTGCTGATCGCAGCGTTGGTGACATTCGGGGTTCTCAATCGCAACAGCGAAATCGTCGCCATGAAGGCGACCGGCATCAGTCTTTACCGACTCATCGTTCCGATCGTATCGATCTCCGCGGTGCTGGCCATCTGCCTGTTCTTGTTCGACGACTATTACCTGCCGTCGGCGAACCGCCGCCAGGAAGCTCTGCGAAGCACCATCAAGGGCCGCCCGCCGCAAACGTTTTTGCACCCCGAAGAAAAGTGGATGTTCGGGCAATCGCGCCCAGGCGAGCAGGGTCATATTTTCTATTATCAATTCTTTGATCCGGACAACAACGCATTCGCCAATCTCTCGATCTTCGAATTCAACCCATCCACGTTCGCCCTTTCCCGAAGGATTTTCGCGTCGCGAGCGGTCTGGGATGAGCAGACAGAAACGTGGCGCTTTCACAATGGCTGGGTGAAAAACGTCGACGCCAACAACCGGGAGTATAGCGAATTCAAGAACACAAGTTTCGCCGAGATCCACGAAGATCCGGATTACTTCAAAAAGGAGAATTGGCAATCGCAGGAGATGAACTTCGGGCAACTCGACCACTACATTCGCGATCTTCGCCAAAGCGGGTTTGACACCATGCGGCTGAGAGTAGCCTTGTGGCAAAAGCTCGCCTATCCGCTGATTGCCGTGGTTATGTCCGTATTGGCGATTCCCTTTGCGCTTTCAATGGGGCGCCGTGGTTCGCTCACAGGAATTGCCGTCGCCATTTCTGTAGCTCTCGCCTATTGGGTCGTGAACGGACTGTTTGGCGCCCTGGGAAATGTCAATTACCTGCCCGCAGCCTTGGCGGCATGGTCTCCAGACGTGCTATTTGGCCTGACCGGCGGCTATCTGCTCCTCCGAACCCCTACCTGAGTCCAGACACGAACTGGGCTTTCGCCCGTTCGAAAGTCCCCGTCATTGCTCGTACAATAGGAACATGTTTCGAGAACTGGGCCCACTGCTCAGCTATATGCGCCGCTATCGATGGGGGTACCTGTGGGGTACGCTCGCTTGCATAGCGACGAATGTAGCCGCTGTGCAGGGACCTCAGATTCTGAAGAAGGCGATCGACGAACTGGAGCGCGGTGTTTCGCGTGAACGGATTGTTTTTCTCGCCTGCGTGTTTGTTGCCATCTACCTCATCAAGGGCCTCTTCCTCTACGCACAGCGCTGGATCCTAATCGGCATCTCCCGGGAGATCGAATTCGATCTGCGCAATGATCTCTTCCGCCAACTGGAACGTCAGGACGCCAATTTCTACCAGAAGTACCGCACCGGCGATGTCATGGCACGCATGACCAACGATCTGAATGCGGTGCGCATGCTGCTCGGTCCAGCATTGATGTACAGCGCCAATACAGTTTTCTTTACAGTCGGCGCGCTCTACTTTCTGCTCCGCATCAGCCCGTGGCTTACCCTCGTGGCGTGGGCTCCCATGCCGCTCGCCAGCATCCTCGTCCAGTATTTTGGGCGCAAGATCCACGATCGCTTCGAAAAAATCCAGGAAAGCTTCTCCGAAATCTCGTCGCAGGCACAGGAAAACTATTCAGGCGCACGGCTGGTCCGCGCGTTCGGCCGCGAAGAGTCGCAGATGAGCCTTTTCGAGAAACTGAACCGCCAGTACATCACGCGGGCACAGGGCCTTGTTCAGCTTATGGGAATGCTTTGGCCAACATTGGAGTTCATCCTGGGCATTGCCATGATCATTACCCTTCTTGTGGGCGGACATGAGGTGATTGCACATCGCATTACGCCAGGCGAATTCGTGGCTTTCAATACTTACATGATTCTGCTGATCTGGCCGATCATTGCAGTCGGGTGGGTTGTGAATCTCTTCCAGCGCGGTACTGCCTCCGTCGCGCGCATTGACGAGCTATTGCGCGCGAAGCCAGGCATTGATGACAGCGCCGCCGATCTTGCAATTCCTGCCAACGCAGTGCTGCACGGCGATATCGAATTCCGCAATCTCAACTTCAGCTACGGTGACACGCAGATACTCCGGGATATCTCTCTGAAGGTACCTGCCGGTTCGAGCCTCGCGATTGTGGGGCCAACAGGTTCGGGAAAAACCACCATGGTCAACTTGATTTCGCGGCTTTACGAAGCTCCCGAGGGGTCCCTGCTCATCGATGGCCGCCCGGTCCGGGAGTATCCGCTGGAAACGCTTCGCCGCAATATGGGCATCGTGCCGCAGGAGACGTTTCTTTTCAGCGAAACCATCCGAGAGAACCTCGCTTTTGGCGTGCCTTCCACATCTGGCAAAGAGTTGCTTGAGGCTGCCGATGCGGCGCACATCCGGCGCGAGTTTGAAGAATTTCCGCAAGGATTCGAGACCATGGTTGGCGAACGCGGTATGACGCTATCGGGCGGACAGAAGCAGAGACTTGCAATTGCGCGGGCTCTCCTCCGGCGTCCCGCGATTCTCATTCTGGATGATGCGCTCGCGAGCGTCGATACCGACACCGAAGAGCGCATCCTGCGCGGTTTGCGGAATTACACAACGACCGCGACGACGATCCTGATTTCACATCGAGTGTCAACCGTTCGCAACGCTGACCAGATCGCGGTTCTCGATCACGGCAGAATTGTCGAAGTCGGCCGTCACGATGAGTTGCTCGCGCTGGATGGCTACTACGCCGGCCTCTACCAGAAGCAGCAACTGGAAGAAGAACTCACCGTCGCCGGCTGACTTATACGGTCCAGCCGGCCGCGTCCTGGATTTCGGCTTGCGGAAGCCAGGCATCATGAGCCGTCGCATTTGCTCCGACTGCGTTCGTCTGCTGATTCAGCTCGATCTCGCGCACACTGGGATCTGCCGCGACCTGCTTCCAAGCGTCGCGCACGTTTCGCACATTGGCGATTACCTGTTCGAATTTGCGCCTGGAATTCGCCTGCGAGCCCTGGAGCATCAGCGCGAATATGGCAACATAGAAATCCGAAAGCGACTCGGCAGGCTTTCCGCCTACATCCTTATCCAAAGTCGCCTGCAGGTGAACTACGATGTCCATCGCTCGCTTTACTGCTGCGCGGCGTCCCTCGACATCTCTCCGTTCCACTGCCTCAATTGCATTGTGCATGAAGCGGATGATTCCGTCATAGAGCGCAATCGTGAGTTCCACCCCCGAAGCGCCCTCAAGCGAGTGGGCCCGGTACATATCCATTCTGATGCTCCTAGCCGTTCTGGTTTGTGTTGTATCCGGTGATGGCGCCGTACATCTCGTTGACCTGTTGAATCATCTCCGGAATCGATTGCAGAATCTGGTTGGCCGTATTCAATTCCGTCGTCAGGTTTGTCTTCTGCGTGGCGATCAGCGCGTCCTGTTTTGTGACGTTATCATTCAGTGTCGTTTCCTGGCTGCTGTCTTCACTGAGAGCAAGGCTGATTGCGCCTCCGTCTGCGCTGCTGTTGCCAAGGCCGTTTAACGTGTTCGTAAAGGTCGAGCCGAAGCTGCCCGTATCCTGAAACAGTGAAACCACCTGGGCAAAGTTGTTGTTCAGCGCGCTGCTCAGCGTATCTGCATCGAGACTGATGGTGCCATCGGCACTCGCGTTTGCCGTGATGCCGAGAGAGATCAGCGAATTGATCGTATTCGAGCCAAAGGATGAACTCACCGCCGAGAGCAGCCCCTCCTGCAACTGCGCCAGCACAGAGGTGCCGTAAAGCGGCTCCGGATTGCCGGTCGAATCCTTCCCTTCCTGAGCATTGATGGCCTTCATCGTGGTGTTATAGTCCGTCACAAAAGTGTTGATCGCCGTCTCAATGCTTGAAGTATCGTTGTCGATCACCACCTGCACCGTCTCAGGCGTTCCATCAGAACTTGCGGTGCCGGTGGAGAGCAACTGAAACGTCACACCGGGAATGGCGTTCGTGACAGTATTCGAAGCGCTGGTAATTCCGGAAACTCCATCCACCGTAATCGTGGCGTCCTTTCCGTCTTGAATTGTTGCCAGGCCCAAGCCCGTTTTCGAATCGGCAGTGGTGGAGTCCGCGAGGGTAGTCGCACTATGCGACGACGTTGCGGTAGTAGCGATCGTAATCTGTCCGGCGGAGCCGCTGGTCTGGCTCACCAGCGAAAGCCGCTGTGTGCCATCGGCATTGGTCAACACACTGGCAGTCACTCCTACGCTTGCATTGTTAATGGCTGCGGACAAACCAGAAAGAGTGGCAGCGGTGGAACCATCGCCTACGTTCACCGTTTGCCAGCTTCCACCGGTCCCCACCTGAAACGTGATGCCACCGGTCAGCGTGTCCGTTGTTTTCACCGCATCCGAAGCCGCGCTCGAAGTCTGCGCGAGATTCTGAACCGAAATGGTGTGCGTACCCGCAACCGCTATCGCGCTCGCGGATGACAACGTCAACACGTTTGTATCGGAACTGGAGCCGGTCTTATACGCCATCGTGCCGCTGAAGTCCGTCAGATTCTGCAGATCAGTCGATAAGGTGGACAATTGCGTGCCAAGACCGGTGAGTGTAGTGTCCTTGGTGGTGAGCGCCGTCAACTGCGTCTTCCAGGGCGTCTCCACGGCCTGCAGATTTGTCACAATCTGATTGACCGTGCTGGTGACATCAAAACCCTGACCGCTCGTCGCCGAGCCAAAATTCAGACCCACTGCACCCATACAGGTTCTCCGCGAACTCTCAACATCAGGTGAAGGACCACCCTGATAAATAGAAAATTAGAAAATGCAAACGCTGCCGGATCGCACGCCAAAGCAAAACGGGGAAAGCTCTGCTATTCGCCTTCCCCGCCGTGCTTCAACGTTCAACGTTGACGCTCCGAGACTACTGGAGCAGTTTGGTAATCAACTGCTGCGACTGGTTGGCCTGCGACAGAGCGGCGATGCCGGTCTGGCTCAGGATCTGGTACTTCGACATGTCCGACGTGGCCTGGCCGTAATCGGTGGCCGTCACGTCGTTTTCCGCGGCCAGCGTGTTGGTGGACTGCATGGTCATGACATTCTCGACTGCGGTCAACGTGTTGATGTTCGCGCCGAGCGTTCCGCGGCTGGCTGCAACCGAGGTAATTGCGGCGTTGATCGACACCAGGGCAGCCTGTGCGCCATTCGTGGTCGTCAAATTGCTCCCGCCCAGCGACAAGGCGTTGGAACTTGTCTGGACGAGATCGGACGCGGCGTTGTTGTAGGACTGGGAGACAGTTCCATCCGACGTGAAAATCGCGACAGACTGGTTGGATACAGTATTGGCCGATTCCAGTTTGAACTGGTTGAAACTTCGCTGGCGATTACTGAGGATAGCTGTCCCGTCTGAGATGGACATTGTATTTCCGGAATTGTATGAGTTCGCTATTTACTCCGGCAGACCCGAACTGCGAGTTAATGTTGGCTGCCAATCAGACGAGAGGTTCCCTGAAGCGCCGATTCCAAAGCTGCTGAGGTTTGCAGCAGTCCCACCGGTTAACGGTCAGTTGTAGAGCCGCAGAATTCCACCGTGAGCAGCATCGTTGGCATTGCCAACGGTTAGCTTGGCCGTGCCGCCTGCAGCGCTGGTAGGGATGCTGACTGTATCCGCCATGTCGGGGACGCCGGTGTCTGACGTAGTGGCGCCGCCAATCAGATTCGTTCCTCCGGTGATCGTGAGAGTGTCGTTTTTGACCGTGGCGACTGTACTTCCAGCAGCAACGTTGATGGCCGCTGCCAACTGCGCGATTGTTCCTCCAGTACCGCCAGCCCCCCAAGCCGCTGCACTCAAGGCCACACCCGGACCGCTTCCGTATTTCATAGCAGTGGCCCCGGGAGCGATGATGTCGTTCGCTCCTTGCACCGTGAGCGTGGAGACTCCAGTACCCGATAAGTCAATGACGGGTTGAACGCTCGGGGTCAACTTTGCTCCGCCGCTTAGCACCAGTTGGTTGCCTTGAGCCGAGGCCACAGTGGCTCCAAACCCCGAGTTGATCTTAGCTGCAATTGTGGTGAGTGTTTCGCCACCCGTCAATTTATAAGCACCACTACCGGTCGTTACACTCGAGTTTGTGCCTCCTATCGTGAAGCTCTGGGTTCCATAGGCGACGGTGACGATTCCCGCGCCGCCATTGCCGATGTTGACTCCATCGGTCCCGTTGGCGACGGTGAAGGCGGAGGACTTGGCAAAGGTCGCAATCCCGTTGTACTCCGTATTGTTATTGATGGTATCCATTTCGGTCAGAATCTTCTGATATTCAGAATCTGCCGCGGTCACCTGGCTCGTGTTCAGCGTGCCGTTGGAGGCTTCCGTCGCCAGCGTGACAGCGCGATTGAGAAGGCTGGTCACCTGCGAGAGCGCACCATCAGCGACCTGCAGGAAATCGACGCCTTCAGACGCATTCTTTGCAGACTGCGAAAGCGCCGTGGACGATGCCTGAAGTCCATTGGCGAGCGAAAGGCCCTCCCCTGATGAAAATCTGAGTGCCCCGCTTCTCGCCTCTTTTGCGAGAAGTGGGCACCGGACGGCCCATCCAATCAACACTCCAGCTGTGGCTGATGTCCGGCATACTTGATTTTTATTGCACGAGCGGAGAGGAGGAGCCTCGGCCGTGATGCAAGATGCAAGGTCCTCCACTCCGCTCGCTGCGCTTCGCTCCGGTCGGAATGACAGGTCAAGGGATCGCGCGGAGTGTCAGGTAGCTGACGGCACTTTTGTTCCCTGATGAAAGCGCATTTGCCATCGGCCTTCCTGAAAATATCCATAGAGACTAACCAGTTTACGGGCCGCGATCCGGGCGCGTGGCTGCTGGCCCGGTAGGTAACCAACGCAATCGTCTTCGTAAGGAAAGACGCCGCGAAGTCGTGCATGGTGATGTGGCCCGGGGATTCGGACTGCAGTTCGCGGATGATCTCCGCTTTGGAAAAGACGCGGCCCGAGCTTCCATATTCTGTGAAGTCTTCGGCAAGCATGGAAAACACGGCGGCGGCGTTTGTCCGCACGGATTGGGTCTGGAGCTGTTCTTCCAGTTTTTTTAGTGTGTCGGCAATGTCCATAGGCGCCTCATGCTGCATCTGCAACCAGTTTATTTCCTTCGTCTAATTCTCTCTCATCCTGAGGCGCGCGCTCTTTGCGAGCCGAAGGGCATATAATTCTTGGCAGCGTCCCTGGCGCTGGCTTAGTGCACAGGTCCGTCGTTGGGAGTTCTCCGCTGCGCGGAGACCTCCGCCGCCTCAGGATGACAGGGGCTTGGGCGTTTTGCTGTCAATAGGCAGAAATTACGTGATCGAGGGCAACTTGATGCAGTAATGGGAGATATATTCGCAGCTATTGTGTCCCATTCTTGTATATCTCAGTGATATCATTGAATTAGGGATCGGAATTTGAGATTGACGGCAGGCGCGGCCCGCGGGCTGCGCCTTTTTCTATTGGCATGCACTGGTTCGCGAATCGGCAGTGGGGAGAATGGCGTGAAGAAGTTTGGCACGGACGTGCAGAAGACTGCAAAACAACTCGGGGAATGGGCAGAACTTTGTTTTATGGCGCGGGCGGCGGATCGGGGGATGAATGTCTCCAAGCCCCACGGGGATTCGGCCAGCTATGACGTCGGAGTCGAACAGAATGGCAGGTTCCTGCGGATTCAGGTGAAGTCCACGGCATTTCGAAGGAAGGGATCGTACACCTGCAACATCGTCGGTCCGAAGCACGAGCGCTATGGGCGGGGGAAACTGGATTTTTTTGCGGTGTATCTGGTGCCGATCGATTTGTGGTACATCATTCCGTTTGAGTTGGTGGAGGGCAATCTTTCGTTGAACTTGACTCCGCGAAAGGGCCACAAGTTCTCGCAATATATGGAGGCCTGGAATTTGCTCAGGGGGCGGCAGAAGCGAGTGCGGGTGCCGCGAGGGAAGCCGCAGGCAGAGCCGTTTTCGGAATGAGGGGTTGGGTCAGAAGACTTGGGCCGCGGCTGCGCGGGCGAGTCGCCCGCGTCCACACGGGCTTGTGATAATGTCGCCATTGGGTTTTGGGCGCGTCACGAAAACGGATCGAGTGGAGACGGATCGAATGGAAATGGTGCAGAACGCGGCGGGACGCATGGTGCCGGGGATGGTGAACGGCAAGCCGGCGATCCCTTATCTGGGCGTGGGCAAGTTTCAGCCGCGCGGGCGCAAGGCTGCGCCTCCGGTGCGGTCGAGCAAAGACTATCCGGAGAACGGCGACAAGCGGGTGGCCGACCTGGAGACGGCGTTGCGCAAGTGCGGATTGCGCGATGGCATGGTGCTGTCGAACCATCATCACTTGCGCGACGGCGACAAAGTCGCGTTGATGATGCTGGAAGCGGCGGGCCGGATGGGGGTGAAAGATCTGACCTGGTTTCCCAGCGCGTCATTTCCCATCGCAGAAGGGCGCGATTGACCTGATGCAGTCGGGAGTGATTCATCACATTGAAGGGTCGATGAACGGTCCGCTGGGGGACTACTGCACCCAGGGCAAGATGCGCGGCATGGGAGTTTTGCGCTCGCATGGCGGCCGCTGGCAGGCGATTCAGGATGGCGAAGTGCATATCGATATTGCGGTGATTGCCGCGCCCACCGCGGATTTTTTCGGCAACGCCGATGGCTCGCATGGCAAGTCGGCGTGCGGATCACTGGGATTCGCGCTCGCCGATTCTATGTATGCGGATCATGTGATTGTGGTCACCGACAATCTGATGCCGTTTCCGTGCGTGCCCTGGCAGATCCAGGGCAACAATGTGGATTATGTTGTCGAAACTGAATCGATCGGCGATCCGGCGAAGATTGTTTCGGGGACGACGCAGATCACGCGCTCGCCCGACCGGTTGCGGATGGCGGAATATGTGGCGCGATTTCTGCGCGATGCCGGGATCATGCGGAAGGGTTTTCGTTTCAGGCAGGCGCGGGCGGAATCTCGCTGGCGTTCGTCGATTACCTGCGGCGCATGATGAAGGAAGATGGAGTGAAAGCGCGATTTGTGCGCGGCGGCTCGATCGAGATATCTGGTGGAGATGTTGCAGGAGGGATTGACCGACTACATTCTCGACGGACAGACGTTCGATCTGGATGGAGTGCGGTCGATCGCGAGCGATCCGCGGCACGTGGCGACGTCGCCGTTTACTTCTTACAACTATCATGGCAAGGGATCGTTCGCGTCGATGATCGATGCGGTGGTGCTGGGCGCGACGGAAGTGGATGTGAACTTCAACGGCAATGTGGTGACCCATTCGGATGGGCGGCTGCTGCACGGCATTGGCGGATGGCAGAATTGCCTGTTCGCGGGATGCACGATTCTGGCGGTGCCGTCGTTCCGCGATCGCATTCCGGTGATCGTGGATGAAGTGACGACCCTGACCGGGCCGGGCGAGATGATTGACGTGGTGGTGACCGAGCGCGGGATTGCGATCAATCCGGCGCGCGCAGGATCTGATCGATGCGGTGAAGGGCTCGAACTGCCGATCCGGCCAATTCAGGACATCAAGGCGGAAGTGGAGAGGATTTGCGGTGGCAAGCCGGCGCGGCCGAAGCTGCGGGGAAATCCGGTGGCGGTGGTGAAGTGGGTGGATGGCACGGTGCTGGATACGGTCTGGCAGGTGGTAGAAATTCTTAGCCACGGATTTGCGCGGATTAACACGGATAAATCTCTAACGTGGACCAGCGTCCCCGCTCGTGCGGAGTGGCTGGGACTGTGGCGCTGGCTTGCACGAGCGGGACGCTCGCGCCTACATTTTCTCGCGCCTACATTTTCTATTCGTTCTTCATGGCGTCGATCAACTGGAAGAGTTGGGAACGGTCCACTACTTCGACGAAGGGCTTGCCTTGGGTCTTATTGCTGACCACGTAGATTGTCGGAGTGTGATTGATGCCGACGCGCTGGCCTAGATTTTTATCCTGATTTATTCCTTCGGCCAATTTTCCTTGCGGATCGACGGCGAACGGCAGATCGACCTTGTGGTCGGCGGCGAATTTTTCCGCGAAAGCGCGCAGGGTGGGCGGGGTGATCTCGGGCTGGTGCTCGAAGATGTAATCGCGGAAGTCGTTGCCCAGTTGCTTGGAATGGGTGTCGAAATAACGGGCGATGAGGGCGGCGTCATACGACCAGTTGTGCATGGGCAGCGGGAAGTCGTGACGGACGACTGGAATTTTGTAGGTTCTGGCGGCCTCTTCGACCAGGGGAGCGGCGCGGCGGCAGTCGGGACATTGCAGGTCTTCAAAGACAATCAACGCGACCTGGGCGCCCTTTGGCGGCCTGAGCGCGGGATCGACATTCTGGGCAGAGGCGAGAGACGCGACCAGCAGAAAAGCGACGGCGAGAACGAGGTAGTGGTTAGCCATATGTATGCCTTCTATGTTAACTGATGCGGGTTCCTGGCACAGCGAAAAGCTCAGGTTTCGAGGGAGGCCTCAGGGGTAGCGCTGGTGATGGCTATCGGCATACAGCAGATTCCTCGCGCGATACGGCCGCGCTTCGGAATGACAACTTGGTGGGAGCTTTACAGCAGGCGGAGTTGGCGGCGTTCCAAGGCAAGCAGTTTTTCTTTGATGGGCAGTCCACCGCCGTAGCCGGTGAGTTTGCCGTTGCTGCCGATTACGCGATGGCAGGGGATGACGATGGGGATTGGGTTTGAGCCATTGGCCAGGCCGACTGCGCGCGAGGCGTTGGGGTTGCCGATGCGGCGGGCGAGTTCTCCGTAGGAAATGGTTTCTCCGTAGGGAATGTCGCAGAGTCTTTTCCAGACGTCGAGTTGAAACCTGGTGCCGGTTGGGCGAGTGGGAGATCGAAGGATTCCAGCTCTCCGGCGAAGTAGGCGCGGAGTTGGCGGATGGGTTCGTTCAGGAGCTCAGGATCTTCTTGCCAGGCTGGGTCGGGCGAGCGGGGCGTCGTCCGTTCACAAATTCTATGGTTCGCAGGCCGGAGGGGTCGGCTGTGAGCAGGAGTGGGCCGACCGGGCTTTCGATTTGGGCGAAGTGCGTGGGCACTGGGGAATTTAATCATATTGAGGTGGGTGTACCGATGTTTTTCGCCGGGGCGCGGGAGACTGACGGAACGCAAGGTCCCTCCGCTGCGCTTGCTCCGCTGCGCTTCGGTCGGGATGACAGGTTTTAATAGAGATTAAAACTAGATGGAGGCGGCTTGGTCGCGGCGCTTGCTTTGGATTTCTATGAAGACGTGGACCAGGGACACTGCGGCGGGGGTGACGCCGGGGATGCGTGAGGCGTGGCCTAGGGTTCGCGGGCGGAACTTTACCAGAATTTCCTGCATTTCGCGGGAGAGGCCGCTGACTGAGCCGTAGTCAAACCATTGCGGGATGGTGTGCTGCTCGGCTTTCTTCAGGCGGTCGATGGCGCGTTGCTGTTGCAGGAGATAGCCTTCGTATTTGATTTCGGTTTCGATGGATTTCAGGTCGTTGCGGATTGAGGAAGAGATCGGCGCGGCAACGGCGGCCACGGATTTTCGCGGATTCTCACGGATTTCTTGGTCAATCGAAAAAATCGGAAGCAGATTCGCGGAGGATCGGGAGCAAGTGCTCGATCTGGATTTCCGGGCGCTTCAGAAGTTGGGCCAGGCTTTGGCCAATGGCTGAAGGGCGGCTCGTGGTCAGACGTCGGTGCGTCAGCCGTCGGTCTTCCGGTCGTCGGCTACTGCCGAGCTTTGCTCGGCTTGACCGGGTCTGAGACCCGGTCCCACACGGACGGTGCGGCGCTAGACGATCTGGTCCAGCATCGAGCTCGTCAGCTTGGTTCGTTCCAGCAGGTGCTTCATCGAGGCGTAGCGTTCTTGCTTGGCCTGGAAATCGGTCCACGCTGCGTCGGAGATCAGTCCTACCCGGCGGCCGTGCGGAGTCAGGCGGCGGTCGGCGTTGTCGATGCGCAGGTGCAGGCGGAACTCGGCGCGCGAAGTGAACATGCGATAGGGCTCGTTGGTGCCCTTGGAAATCAGGTCGTCGATCAGGATGGCGGTGTAGGCCTCGGTGCGGTCGAGGATCAGCGGCGGCTCGTCCTTTACTTTAGTGCGGCGTTGATGCCCGCCATGAGGCCCTGGCAGGCCGCCTCTTCGTAGCCGCTGGTGCCGTTGATCTGGCCGGCGAGAAACAGGTCCGCAATCTTTTTGGTTTCCAGCGTGCGTTCGAGTTCGGTGGGATCGATGGAGTCGTACTCAATGGCGTAGCCGGGGCGCAGCATCTCGGCGTTTTCGAGGCCGGGGATCGACTTCAGAATCGCCAGCTGCACATCAATCGGCAGCGAAGTGCTCATGCCGTTGACATAGATCTCGTGCGTGTTCAGGCCCTCGGGCTCAAGAAAAAGCTGGTGCGTGATCTTGTCGGGGAATTTGACGATCTTGTCTTCAATCGAAGGACAGTAGCGCGGGCCGATGGATTGAATCTGGCCGCTGTACATGGGCGAGCGATGGACGTTCTCGCGGATGATGCGATGCGTCTCCGGCGTGGTAAAGGCGATGTAGCAGGCACCTGCGAGTCGTGATGAGCGACGCGCCGGGTGCGAAAACTGAACGGAGTCGGATCGACGTCGCCGGGCTGGACGTTCGAAGCTGCGACCAGTCGATGGTGCGCCCGTCGAGGCGCGGAGGCGTTCCGGTCTTAAGCCGGCAGCCCCGCAGCCCAAGCTTCTTGAGAGCTTCGCCAAGCAGGACGGCTGCCGGTTCGCCCGAGCGTCCGGCGGGATATTGCTGCTCGCCGCAATGGATCAGCCCGTTGAGAAAAGTCCCGGTGGTGATGATGACGGCTTCGCGCCGACGGTGCGGCCATCGCGAAGGCGGATGCCGCGGACAGCGAGGTCGTCAGTTGCCGGTTCTCGGTTCGTCAGTGCGAACCGCAGATCCCTCGGCGCTCAGGCTGCGCCTCGACTCGCTCGGGATGACAGCGTTTTCGACTGAGTCGCTGATTGCTGACTGACTGAGCTGCTCCAGAATCAGGTCCGCTACTTCTGCCTGCTTGATGTTCAGGTTCGGCTGCGACTCGAGCACTTCGCGCATCTTCAGGCGGTAGGCCTGCTTGTCGCATTGCGCGCGCGGCGACCAGACGGCGGGGCCGCGCGAAGTATTGAGCAGGCGGAACTGGATTCCGACCGCGTCGGTGATTTCGCCCATGATGCCGCCGAGCGCGTCGACTTCGCGCACCAGATGTCCCTTGGCGATGCCGCCGATGGCGGGATTGCAGGACATCTGCGCGATGAGATCGACGTTCAAGGTAAAGAGCGCGGTCTTCAGCCCCATGCGAGCGGCGGCCATCGCGGCTTCGCATCCGGCATGTCCGGCGCCGACCACGACGACCTCGAAATGTTCAGTCAAACGCTGCATGGCCTTTCCCTATTCTAGCAACAGGTGGCTAGAATGCAGAGCAGAGCGGGCCGTGGCGCAGTTAGAAATCGTGCCTTGACCACATGTCATCCTGAGCGGAATGAGTCTGTTCGCTTGCGAACGGGATCGTGAAGTCGAAGGATCTCTAACATCGCCACGGGTTTGGAGTGCCCACGCCCAGCTTTATGAAAGGGCATACGGGGTCCTTCGACCGCGCAACCGCTTCGCGTAGCGAAGCGGTTCCTTCGCTCAGGATGACAAGATGGAGCAAGTGATAGAGAACGTCGAACATGTGGAGGCGGTCATGGACAAGCAAAAACAAAAGACAATGGCTGCTTCGCTTCGCGCGATGCATCGCGACGGCCGGATCTGGTGCTTCCCAATGCCTGGGACGCGGCCAGTGCGCGGGTATTTGAAGAGGCCGGGTTCGGTGCGATCGCCACCACCAGCGCCGGCATTGCGTTCACGTTGGGATATCCCGATGGGCAGCGCATTTCGCGCGAGGAGATGCTCGGAGTGGTGCGGCGGATTACAGCGGCGGTGCAGGTGCCGGTGACTGCCGATGTGGAGGCCGGGTATGGCGAGCGTCCCGAGGATGCGGCGCGAACCGCTCGCGATGTGGGCGAGGCTGGAGCGGTGGGAATGAATATGGAGGATGCGACCGGCGATTCCGCTCGGCCTCTTCTGGACTTGGCGCTTCAAGTGGGAGAGAGTGCAGGCGGTGCGGGAGGCGGCGCAAGACGTCGTGCTGAATGCGCGCACCGACATCTATTTGCTGCAGCTGGAAACACCGGATAAGCGTTATGACGCGGCACTTCGGCGGCTGGCCGCGTATCGGGATGCGGGCGCGGACTGTTTGTTTGTGCCAGGCTTGGCGGATGCAGGGATCATTGAGCGGTTGGTGAAAGACCTGGGATGCCCTATCAATATTCTGGTGGGACCCGGTCGCCGTCGATTCCGGAGCTGCAGAAATTAGGCGTGGCGCGCGTGACGGGTGGGCTCCGGAGCGATGCGGGCAGCGATGGGGTTGACGCGACGGATCGCGAAGGAATTGAGAGAGTCGGGAACCTACCAGGCGCTCGAGGGCGCGATTCCTTTTGCGGAATTGAATCGGTTGATGGGGTGATTCGAATCTAGTCCACGGCGTCGACCTGCGCTCAGGACAGGCTTCGCCCCCTGCGTGGACACGGGTGAATGCTGGGGATGTAAGCATTCTGGCGTGGGCGAACTGGCACAAAGCGTCCTGAAATACATTCGGCGGCAGAAATTCCTCAAGGCCGGCGATCGCGGTTGGGGTGGCAGTCTTCGGGCGAAGCCGATTCGGTTGCCCTTTTGCGTGTACTGCTGGAGTTGCATCAGGAAATCGGTGTTGTGCTCTCGGTGGTTCACTTCAATCACAATTTGCGTGGAGCGGAGTCGGATGAGGACGAGCGCTTCGTCGCCGAACTGGCGCAGTCTCATGACCTGGAATTTCATTTCGATCGTGGAAATGTGAAGAGGCATGCCGGCGAGATCCACTTGAGTACGGAGGCTGCCGCCCGGGAGTTGCGCTACCAATTCTTCTTGCGGCTGATGGGAAGAAAAGATTGAACTGCATTGCTACCGGTCACACGTTGGATGACCAGGCGGAAACAGTTTTACTGAAGGTGGTTCGAGGATCGGGGACTCGCGGGCTGGCTGGAGAACTGATCCCAAATTGACTTTCCCCAAATTGATTCACGCCAAAAACAGTGAAACCCAGTTTTCAGATTCTGGTTCTCGGTTCTCAGTGATTCGGCCATTGCTGGAACTCGTAGAACCGCGCTGGAGGCTTATCTCAAGACCACTAAGCAGGAATGGCGGGAGGACTCCAGCAATCGTGATCTACGTTATGCACGCAACCGGGTGAGGCATGGGATTGTGCCGCGGCTGGAGCGGACGCTAAATCCGCGGGTAAAGGAAGCGCTTGCAGAGACGGCGGAGATTGCGCGGGGGGAGAGAGAGTACTGGAAAAATGAAGTGCAGCGGTTGCTGCCTGACTTGTGGAACGAAAATGTGCGGAAGCTGCAGCGGGTTGAGCGGACTGCCGGTGGCACTGGCGCGACGCTTGGTCCGGGGAGCGGCGGAGTCGCTGGGACTAAGATTGGAATTTCGCCAGGTGGAGAAATTCTTGGACTGACAGGTCCGGATCAGCGATGTTGCCGGGGTGGGTGGTGTCGAGGACAAAGCCGGGTGGCAGTTTAAGCCGGAGAGGAAGGTGGCGCTGATTTCAGATTATGCGTATGCGTTGCCGGTGCCGGGGGTGGTTCAGGTTCCAGAGGCGGGGTCTCGGTTTGAAGTGACTGTGGTTCCGGGAGATGGAATCACGGGTTATAATCGCGACCACGTGTTCGATCCGACATTGCTGCAGCAGGAGTTGACGGTGCGGAACTGGCGCGCCGGCGACCGCTTTTGGCCTGCCCATCCCAATTCTCCGAAGAAGGTGAAAGAGTTGTTGCAGGCGCGAAAACTGGCCGAGGAGGGAACGAAAGTTGTGGCCGGTGGTGGTGAGTGGGGAAGAAATTGTGTGGGTTCGCGGATTTCCGGCTCCGGCGCGACTGCACCACCGGAACGGCGCGGAACAGGCCCTGGTTATTCAGGAGTACGCTAAACCATGAATGAGATCACGAAGCCGGAGCAACCACGCACGGTGATTGCGCGAACAGATTCAGAAGCGGGTGCGGGAGATGGGCCGGCAGATTTCGGACGACTATCGCGGGCGAACCGTCCACCTGCTGGCGCTGCTGGAAAACGGGTTCATCTTTATGGCCGACCTGGCGCGGGCGCTGGAAGTCCCGGTGATTTGCCAGTTTATTAAGCCCAGGTACCGGGAAGATAAAGTGGATGGATCGGGCGGAATTCTGGAGATTTTCTTCAGCCATCAATCGGATATTCGCGGCCATCACGTGCTGGTGATCGAGGGCCTGGTGCACTCGGGGATCACCACTGAATTTCTGATGAGCGATTTGAAATCGAGAGGCGCGGCATCGGTGAAAACTGGCGACTTTACTGAGGCAATCGGCGCGAAGGGTGCAGTTGCAGCCGGATTATTTCGGTTTTCTGGTGGATGAGGCCTTTGAAGTGGGTTATGGACTGGGATCGCCGGAGCAGACCAATCGAAACCTGCCGTATGTGGGTGCCGCAAGTTAGTGTGCACTTGTGACTTAAGTCACTGGAGAACTCCGACCTTTTTCCTCAGAACGGTTAGAATACGACTTTGGCGGCTGGTCCAATCCAAACTCCTCGGCCAAGCATCTAATTCAGGTGCGCCAGACCAATTGGCTTTCTTTTTGGGGCGCGGCGTTCATTTCTCAGGAGTCTTAGGTGAATTCTACAGTTAAGACAGTCGTGTTCTGGTTGGTGATCGTGCTTTCGGCCTTCCTGCTGTGGCAGGTGATGAAGGCGGGGAGCGCGGGACAGAAAGAAAAGGAAGTCAATTTTTCGCAGTTCCTGTCGGACATCGACCAGGGAAATGTGAAAGAAGTCACCATCAGCAACATGGAAGTGCGGGGCCACTACCGCAACGACAATTCCACCTTCCATACCACTGCGCGGGTAAATTCTCCCGACATTTACAAAATGCTGCGGGATAAGGGCGTGACCATGAACATCCGCGACATGAGCAGCGGGAGTTGGCCGCTGCAGTTGCTGGGAACATGGGCGCCGTTGATCCTGCTGGCTGCACTGTGGTTCTTCATGATCCGGCAGATGCAGACTGGCGGAAACAAGGCTTTGTCGTTTGGCAGAGAGCCGGGCGCGTCTGCTTTCCATGCAGCAGAAGAAGGTGACATTCGCGGACGTTGCCGGAGTTGATGAAGCCAAGGAAGAATGAAGGAGATTATCGAATTCCTGAGCGACCCGAAGAAGTTCCAGAGGCTGGGCGGAAATATCCCAAAGGAGTCTTACTGGTAGGACCTCCGGGAACGGGAAAAACTTACTGGCCAAAGCGGTTGCCGGTGAGGCCAAAGTGCCTTCTTCTCAATTTCCGGTTCGGATTTTGTCGAGATGTTCGTCGGTGTGGGTGCGCCAGCCGGGTACGAGATATGTTCGAGCAGGGAAAGAAACGGGCGCCCTGCATCATCTTTATTGATGAAATCGACGCGGTAGGCCGTCATCGCGGCGCGGGCCTAGGTGGCGGTCACGACGAGCGCGAACAAACCCTGAACCAGTTGCTGGTTGAAATGGACGGTTTTGAATCCAAAGAAGGCATTATTCGATGGCGGCGACCAACCGTCCGGATGTGCTTGATCCCGCGTTGTTGCGCCCGGGTCGTTTTGACCGGCAGTGGTGGTGAGCCGTCCTGATGTACGCGGCCGCGAAGAAATTCTGCGAGTTCATACTCGCAAGATTATTTGGCGGACAATGTCATTATTTGCGTACTGGGCCGTGGCACTCCGGGCTTCTCGGCGCTGGGCGGCGGCGGCGGCGGCGGCGGCGGCGAACGTGCTGATGTATGACTTCGAACTGGCCAAGGACAAAGTTCTGATGGGCGTGGAGCGCAAGTCCATGCTGCTGCTGTCAGACGACGAAAAGAAGAACACGGCGTATCACGAAGCAGGGCACGCGCTGGTGGCGGCAATGCTGCCGCACTCCGATCCTTTGCATAAGGTGACGATCATTCCTCGCGGCATGGCGCTGGGCGTGACCATGCAGTT
>CAWCVS010000018.1:0-187067 GCA_963799035.1 uncultured Acidobacteriaceae bacterium
CAGTTGATAACGGAACTGTCCAAGATCGTTGATCCGACCCTTGCTGATGCTGTCGTCACGAGCTATGTCGAGATGCAGCAGCGCTTTCTCTCCGGTGATTGGCAGCCGACTGAATTGGATGGCGGAACGCCTCTGCGAGGCCGTTGCGCGGGCAGTGTACCAGATGGATTCAGGAACTGTGACGCATAGCCAATTGCCGGGAGTGCTGTGTGAAAAGATCGAGGATGATCCACCCCAGCCCCAGCGCCAGCATAATCTGCTGCAACCCGACCGAGTGCACCTCTGCAAGGCAATCGGATTGATTTACAAGTTCCGATCCTCCCGAGGTTCAGTCCATATCTCTCCGCACTACAAGGCCGATTTCATGGACTCCATGCTGATCGTGCACGGGGGTAAATGGTTGTTTGCCGAGTTTCTCCGTCTTGCCTGGAAGAAGGACAAGGAGATCATCGCAGCGACCATCGCGCAGATTGTTCAGCTTGAATACTCACTGGTTCACGAATTGGACGGAGTTCCATTGGTGCTCGATGAGTCGGTGAGCGCTCCCGTCGAGATTCTGCTGCTCCTCAATCACGCTGATGGGAACCGGCTGCAGCGGGACGTGCTCCGTGCACAGGCGAAGAACAATACGCCGCAGGCAGTCGACACTGCCATATCTCGCCTGACGAGGGCAAACGAGATTCGCGCCACAACGACTCCTGGAGAATTGGCAACTAACGCCGAAAGGCCAGAAGAGGGTGATCGAGAAGATCATTCCATCGCTTAAGGTTTGAACCAAGCACGAAGGTTCCCTTAAATCACCACCGACAAACAAGATGAATTGCCCGCTGAGAAGGTACCGCGTCTGCTGGGCAAGTGGGACTACATCGGTTGTGCCATCTTCGCCCTGCTGGCTGGACTTGGAGATCACACACTGCTGTTGGGAGCGGCTGGGATTGAGTATGCCATTGGACGATTCATCGGCGTGCTGGTGATCTGGGGCATCCTCAAGATGGTGATTCTCCGGGGCAAACGGAAAGCTCCACAACAGGTTCACATCGATCCACCACCAGGCTCGCATCAATTCACTTACTGGCGCATCGTCTGGGGAATGGCATCTATCGTTGCAGGACTGGCCTGTTGGATCATCGGCGACGGTCACAGTATCGGCGTGAATCCACCAATTCCGGATGGGGCCAAGTTGGCTGTAACGCTGCTCGGTTGGCCCTTGATTATCGACGGCGTGAGGATGCTGATTGGGCGTCGGTCGTTCATGCGGTATGTCTATCACTACGGGTTCTACGTCCTCTGTATCCTCCTTTTGGGCGGACTGCTGGTGTGGCTCTACGAATCGCTCAGTCTGAAGGCGTTGGTTGCCTTTGGACTAACCGCTGCGATCGCCCTCCTCGTGTTCATCTTGCGAGAGCTTCGAAAGTCGCACGCCTGAGCTACCTCTTGGATCCTAGAGAGCCATCGAACCAAGAATGAAGTATCGGACGAACACTCCATGGTGTCGCGTCGCGTGGGAAGTTGCGTCTACTTTCCCTTTCGTGATTGAAGTGAATAGATGAAGCTAAGCACGATTGAAGTTAGGAAAGCCACCTCCAGACTAACTTCCAGTGCTACTACGAACCGCGTTCGCCAATGCTCCTTCACACCATAAACCAAGAACCAGAAGAATGGACTCATGACAACAAGCAGCAAGATGAACCCGGTTCACCCCGCTTCCCTTTCATCGGATTGAGCCGGGCTTGCACAGTTTCCGAATCTCATCCGGAGTCGCTCGGCGCTGCTCTTCGACAATCCATAGGAGGGATAGCTTTGGCGGTTCGCGCGCGTTGGGGTTCTCTATAGTCGTCTACGAAGACACCTGGTCCACAGAACAGTCCAGCAGCAACACTCTCTGCACTCATCCCCTCTCGAGCCATCTATGGAAGCACAAGCCCACGCCGGCGGAGCAGGCAGTTAAGGGAGCGATCCCAACGGATTACTTTCGTTTGCAGGCATCCCGGACTCGCCTTGAGGCAGTGGGGGAGCAAAACAGCACAAGAATCGTGGGGACACGTTGTTCCCAACGGGAGCACCGGGCGTTGCGGACCACTTTCCAGAGGAGCACTAGGCCTTCGTTACCAAATAACTCAGCTATAGGGAGTTTCTCGTTTCATTCCTGGACATGCGACTTATTTACCACCTCTTCGGGACCGGCTGCGGCCACTCTTAGAGCGCTCCCACGCGTTCAGCGCTTGGTGCCGGCTTCGCCGAGTTTGGTCAGCCGGGTGCACACCCAATGAGCGACCATCTACCGTTTGAGTGCGAAGTGCCTGGCAAACAGCTCCCGTGACCGTTTTTCACCCTCTTCGCTCAAGACAACCGATTTGGCTTTGCTCTTGGGATCAGAGATGAAGCCCTGTATGTGAAGTCGCTCCATCGTTTCCCAGGCCTGCCCCTTCCAGGCTCGCATCCCAACAGGATCTTTGAAGCTAGTCAGCCACAGAAGTGCAAGGGTTATCTCATCCACCTTGTCTTGGTCGAAGTCCATCCCGTTTGCCTCCGGCTTCAGCGCCATCGTACTACGTACTCAGGTTGCCACCATGAATGCCCGCAATTCAAGTGCGAGGTTCGATCCCGATTCGATCATTGACTGCCGACCGAATCCGCTGCTTGCAACCCAGATAGCGCTCCGTCGTCTGAATGGAAACGTGACCAAGAAGGAACTGGATCTGTTCGAACTCCCCTCCCGCCTCGTGGCAGAGCCGAGCACAGGTGCGGCGAAGGTCGTGCGGAGCCAGCTTTTGCAATCCGATCCGTCTTGCTGAATCTTTCACGATATGCCAGACGGCCTTTTCGGTCATGCCTTCGCCCAGGACCCGCCCCATCTTCGTCACCCGATGGAAGATCTTTCCCCTGTCGATTCCTGCAGCGTTCAACCAGACGCGCAACTCTTCCATTACCCAGCCGGGCACGGGAACCGTACGGACGTGGCCTGCCTTGCCCTTCAGATCGACAATGGCCCAATGTTCGTCCCGTTGTTCCAGATGTTCGAGCCTGAGGCCGACAGCTTCATGGCGACGAAGACCGCAGGCGAGCAACAGGGCAAGAAGCGCCCGATCTCGCTTGCCCTTGAGCTTGTTGCCGTCCGGGGCTCGCCAGAGGGCGATGCTCTGCTCAACAGTCAGCCAGTTGCCCAAGCGCATACCAAGATTCCTGACTCCCTTGACACGCCGAATTCCGGCGGCCAGATCGGAACTCAGCAGGCCGGAGTCGGCTGCCTCATAGGCGAGGCGCCGAACGGCACCCAGGCGCAAATTGACAGTTCCGGGAGCAAGCAGGCGGGCCTCAAGGTAGCTGCGATAGCGCAGGACCACCGTCTTGTTCAAGGCCAGCCGCGGTTCCGAGCAATACCAATCGACGAACTCGTCGATGGCATGGCCATATCCGCGTTGGCCATCAACACTGGTCAGACTGTTCGAGACTGCCGATTTTGAGAATTCAAGATCCGGCAAACGGAGACGGGCTTTGGGGTGTCTACACTGTTTCGGGGAGCGCGATTTAGGCTTCATCGACCTGTGGCCTCCTCGCCATAGGCCGATCATGCTCCTCTTTGAGCCTTACTTCCTGATTGACGGTTATACGACCGGGACGCACCAAGTCCGAATTGGGATCTTACAATTCCGGTTCAACGAACGATGTGGAAAGTGCGTTTCCAGCGCGTGTCTGGGAAGAAATGCACCAGAACGTGGCCGATCCACGCGAGCTTGTGACCGAATCCTGTTTGTTCAAGTTGTCCATCTGCGGCCTTGAACGACCAATAGTTGAAAAGAGGCCGGCCAATGATGTTGGCGCGTGGCACGAATCCCCAGTAGCGCGAGTCCAGGCTGTTGTGCCGGTTATCGCCCATCATGAAGTACATGCCGGGTGGAACCACCAGGTCGCCATCCTGGATATAGCTTGAGAAGTTCACGGCCCACGACTCTGTCGCCCCAGATGCTGCTGCCGGGGGTACTGTGGGAAAATCATCGAGGAACTCGTTGAAGTTATCCGTCGTCGTCGGCTGCGCAAATCCCACCGGCTGTGCAACACCATTAACAATCACTATGCCGTTGCGTAGATGAATATGATCTCCCGGTACGCCAATCAACCTCTTCACCAGGGGAGTGTATTGTGGTGTTCCGTCGGCGTCAGTGGCATCAATACCAGGCTGATTGACGGGCTTGTGGAAGACCACGATATCGCCGCGCCTCGGCTCGCGATACCTGATGAGCGGCATCCACCAAGCAGGCGGCATTGGCGTGATCTGGTCGACGACCAGGTGATCGCCCACAAGCAGGGAGTTCTCCATCGAGCCTGACGGAATGACGTAGTTCTGAGCTAAGAAGGTCAGAATGAACAGGCCCACCACCAGAACTGAGCAGATGCTGGCCAGCGCCTCGAAAGGAGTCTCTTCTCGATTAATGTTGGCGGAAGCTGCGCGCTTCGTTGAACCAAGCGAAATCTTCGTCGTTGGACTCATCCAAAGGCTCCTCAGGAAAACCTGCGAGCCTTAGGGCGTTCGCAGCGATCACTCTCCGAAGAATGATTTCATGCACGGTTGGACTATCGTCGAGTTTGCGTCGCGACCGGAGTCTATCAAAATTGCCGTGCATCGCAGAATCCTACCGGATGATCCGGCGTGCGAGCGAGTTGCGAGCGAGTCGTCGGCAATCAGGACATAACCATTTTTGCCGTTACTACTGGCATGGTCCGCGTGCGCCGTGAAAGGCGTTTAGTCCACAGTGGGTGCAAGTCCCACCCGGGAACTGGTTCGTTCCGCCCGGTAGCAATCGGAGCAGCGGTGGAGGTAACAAAGCTGCTGAAGCCTCCGGTGGAAGAGGGTCGTAAAGGCGACTCTGCAAGCGTGCAGGCCGTAACGTGAGTGAACGCTGAGCAAGCCTCGAAATCCATGATGCAGGTGCCGACCCGCCGCGGACTTGGGGAAGGCCGACGAGGGGGAAGAGTACGAGCGAACAGCTTCCTCCAGCCTGCCGGGGTAGTGGCGACGGCATGTAAGCAAAGGGGACTGAAGGCAACACGGGAAGCCCCAGCGGCGATTGTGGTTGGATCAACTGGCAACTCGTGAGAGACAGGCCGGGTCGTTTGGGGTGGCGGAGAGGCTTGTAGTACCGATGAAGCCGGGTAACGCCGGTGGAGGGAAGAGGCCTCAGTTGAAGGCAAACGTAATAAGCGACGAAGGACAACGGGATTGGTGATGAGCCTAACAACCCTGACAAGCGTTCAGAAGTTGCAGATGGCGTTACACGCAAAAGCGAAGGGATCGCCCAAATTTCGTTTCTACGCGCTGTACGACAAGGTGTACCGCAAGGATGTTCTAGTGTATGCCCTCAAACGTTGCCAAGCCAACGGCGGAGCGGCGGGAGTGGACAGTCAGACATTCGAGGACATCGAGCAGTATGGCGTGGAGCGATGGTTGGACGAACTGGCGCAGGAACTGAAAAGTCGAACCTATCAACCTCAACCTGTGCGGCGGGTATACATACCTAAGCCGGATGGGAAGCAGAGGCCGTTAGGTATACCCACAATCCGGGATCGGGTTGTGGAGACGGCTGCAATGTCGGTGCTCGAACCAATTTTCGAGGCCGACCTACAGCCTGAGCAGTATGCCTATCGGGCAGACCGCAGCGCGTTGGACGCAGTGCGACATGTCCACAAGCTGATCAACACTGGCCATAGGGGGATTGTAGATGCGGATCTCAGCAGCTACTTCGATAGCATTCCACATGCCGATCTTATGAGGTCGGTAGCCCGAAGGGTCGTCGACGGAGCGATGCTGCATTTAATCAAGATGTGGCTGGAAGCCCCAGTTGAAGAAACCGACGAGCGCGGGAATAAACGTCGGAGTCTGCGCAATCGGGACGAAGGTCGGGGTACTCCGCAAGGAGCTCCGATCAGCCCGTTGCTCAGCAATCTATATATGCGTCGGTTTGTGCTCGGGTGGAAGGAACTCGGGTACGAGGCGCGTTGGCAAGCGTCCATCGTGAACTACGCCGATGATCTTGTCATCTGCTGTCGGACTGGAGCGGATCAAGCCTCAGACACGATGCAGAAGATGATGTCGAAGCTAAAGTTGACGGTGAACGATTCGAAAACGCGGGTCTGCTATTTGCCGGAAGAGAAGTTCGACTTCCTTGGATACACGTTCGGTCGATGCTACAGCCCCAAAACTGGACGAGCCTATCTTGGCACCGTTCCAGCCAGAAAGCGGGTGCAGCGCATCTGTGGGGAAATACGCGAAATGACTGAGCGGAGTACAACCTCGTTGGATCCAGTGACAGTAGTGACGAAGCTCAATCGCACCATGTGTGGATGGGCTAATTATTTCTGTCTTGGCCCAGTCAGTACAGCCTATCGCGCTGTAGATGATTACGCGACGATGAGGCTGCGTCAATGGTTGCGAACGAAACACAAGCTCTCGGGACGTGCAAATGGGATGTTTCCGGATACACATCTCTACGGAACCTTGGGTCTCGTTCGTCTGGATAAACGGACACGCAACTTTCCGTGGGCGAAAGCGTGAGTCTTCTCCGAGAGCCGGATGCGGGAGATCCGCCTGTCCGGTTCGATGAGCGGGATGTGGAAACGGAGCAGGGTGAACCTAGTGAGGCACCGGCAGACGAAAGGGCCGGAAACAGATAGGGAGCACCTAAACCACCGCGCCACATCTCGACTCTACCGCCTAAGCCCTCCCCGAGGGTGTAGAGGTAAGCACAGGAGGTGTTCCATGGACATTCGCACGATTGGTATTGATTTAGGGAAGACAGTGTTTCACTTTGTAGCCGTCGACGCACGTGGCCAGGTTGTAGTTCGCAAGAAGGGTTCACGGACTCAGCTGCTGCGCTTTACCGCGAACCTTCCTCAGTGCCTGATCGGCATGGAGGCCTGCGGAGGAGCTCATTTTCTGGGTCGTGCTCTGCGGGAACAAGGCCATGATGTACGCCTGATGCCGGCGCAGTATGTGAAGCCGTACGTGAAGACGAACAAGAACGACTACATCGATGCCGAAGCGTGTTCCGAGGCAGTCACCCGCCCGACGATGCGTTTTGTGCCGATCAAGACCGAGGACCAGCTCGACCTTCAGTCGCTGCACCGGGTGCGCGAGCGTTGGGTTGTGCGCCGCACTGCGGTGATCAACCAGATGCGCGGGATGCTACTGGAGCGCGGCATCACCATCCGTAAGGGACGCTATATTGAGGAGTCTCTTCCCGCCATTCTGGAAGATGCGGACAACAAGCTGTCCGGTGCATTGCGCGTACTTCTGACCCAGCTGCGGATGGAGATGCAGTACCTGCACGGGCAGATCGAGGAAACCGGCAAGCTGATCGCGCGCATCTGCGGCGAGCTTGAACAGTGCAGACGCCTGGTAGCGATCCCCGGAATCGGACCGATCACAGCTACTGCCACGGTGGCAGCCATTGGCAACGGTGCAGCCTTCAAGAAGGGCCGCGGATTTTCTGCTTGGCTGGGCGTGGTGCCCGGCGAGCATTCCACCGGAGGCAAGCAAAAGCTTACCGGCACCAGCAGACGAGGAAACAAATATCTGCGGAAACTCTTCGTGCAGGGGGCTCACACCGTGCTGCTGCAGAAGACCAAGCAATCTTCCGGCTTGAGCACGTGGCTGGTTAATCTCACATCCCGCAAGCGCAAGCAGGTGGCAACCGTAGCGCTGGCCAACAAGCTGGCGCGCATGGCCTGGGCGGTGCTGTTCAAAGGAGAAGCTTATCGCCCGCCAACAGCACCACAAGTAGTCGCAGCCTGATGGCCTGCACATGACGCCTGGCACAAGCACCAGGCTTGGAAATCGCTGACGCGATTCCCACATCTGCAGACCAACGACGACTGATCTGAGTTTTGAAGTTCCTGCCAGGTTTGCTGGCGAAAACATGAGATGGCACAACGGTCGATCCCGGCGCTCCCGAGAACCTGTAACCGGAAAATGCCTTCAAAGGCAGCGTTACTAAAAAGGACGAGAGCGCAGCGCATCCCATTCAGGCCAGGAGTTTGCTACTCCAATAAAGGCCGAATACATTCGCGCAGGCCAATTCTGTCATCCTCATTTCCCGCTTGCAAAACGGCGGCGGACCATACATTCCGGTTTGACGGTGATCCACGCGCAACGAGCCGAAGAGCGCAAACTCTACTTCAATGTCGATGGGCAAGTGTGCCGCAAGGGGTGCGGCACACTTGCGGCACATCCCTATTCAGGCCTCTCTTGCGGAACACGCGTCCAAACACGGTCTATAAAGATGCCGCCCGGAACGATAACGGCAGGAGTCCTCTGGGCATCTTGAATGCTTGTTGCGATGAGCTCCCCATCTTTCTCTATCCCACCCGTGATGACGAAATCATCTTCCTGGGTCGTTTGAATGGTGCCTGCAGTTAGAACGCGAGTGAACACGCCTGTACCATCGCAGTTTACGGTGTAGGTTCCCATCTGCGTTCCCGTTACAATCGTTCTGGCGCCGGTCGTTGATCCAGCAGTGGGCTCGTTCACGAGAAACGTTCCAGTCAGATTTCCTTTCCCATCCAAATACCTCTTCCCCAATGCAATGGCTACGTTGGCACCATACGTTCCGATAACCGTGTAGTGGCCTTCAAGGCTTGAAAGGGTGAAGCATTTTGGGTGTTCCTCGGCAGGAGAAACGCACGCGCCGAGAATCAATGTCAGACTTATTGCTGCTGCGACAAGCCAGCTCTTTTTGCTAAGCATGGTTACGATCTCCGATCTCCTTCTGTGTGATTTTTTGATCTTGGCTCTTTCGTCACTCAGGAGACACGATAAGTCGGCTGAGTTTCGCAAGGGACGTTCTGTTGTCGCGGAAACGGGTTTTCCACGCAGGGGAGCTAGGTTTCCAGGGGTATGTGTTCTGCTCAAGAACACGGAGTAATTGGTACCCTTGCTGAACGCTTGTGTCAATCGGATTTACTTCTTTGGGGTCCGATTCGCAATCCTTTAATCCTCCTGAGCAGACTGGCAAGACCAAAGCTGCCTTGAAATAGTGAATTGACGCCGGGCCATTCTCCGGTTGGATGGTGGGCCAACCGGAAGTTATGTGTTGGTTAATAGTTCGCGCAGAAGTTGATCAACTAGTAATTTCCGGATTGGCGGTGATAGTCCCGGAGCTCAGAAACGTCACGTTTTTGTGGTGGGTTATTCGCAATGTTAGAAGGGAGTGCACGCCTTTGCCGCGTCCTCACTGACGACAGCGCGGTATTGATCGACCGCCTGCTCCTTTGCTGCAGAATAATGGATCATCTCCTTCTGACCGTTCACTACTACGCCCAACAACACTTCCTTTGATGGATCGTCATGATAGATCGAAATGCGAAACATTTCTTGTCCTTCTCGAATCCCGGCCCGATATGCAGGGCCGCCTGGATCGACGCCTGCTATGTGTTTGGTTTCGACGCTTGCCCTTTCATCGAATCCAGGGAACACTATGGTTCGCGTCACTCGCTGCAATTCCGCGCAGTTCCCTAGCTTCCTTGGCAGCGGGACGTCAGTGCCCTGTATTGCCATCGACCGCATCTGGGTTACCAACTCAGGGCCGAGATATCGTCCGAGGGCCACAAATACTCGATCTTCGGTCAACTCCGGCATTGTCGATCCCTGCGATTCGCGGACCAAATCCAGCATCACATTATCGAGCGACGATTTGCCCTCGCTTCGTTCTCGAATCGCTGCATCCGCCCATAACGCCAATGCGGCACCCCGCGAGTAGGACAGCTCATATCCAGGCCCTGAAGAATGCGGGACTTTCTGCCACTCGGCAATTGTGAGATCCCTCAAGGGCGATGTCTGATATTCCCGTAGCCGTCGGTTCAGATAATCGAGATATCCTCCATACGAGATGAGCCCTGCCCTCAGTGGGATGACCGCTTCGTAGTAGGCTGTGAATCCCTCGAAGAACCACCGTAACGCCTCATCTTCTGCCATAGGTCCCATACTCATCGGATTCCAATGGTGGAAAATCTCGTGCGCAAGCAATCGCACGCGAGTTTCGTCAAACGTGTCTTCATGCGAGAGGAACAGCATGAATGCATCGGTGAATCCGCTACCGTCGTTGTCTCCGGACTGATCGTCGAAGGGTGCCAGTGTCACAAGGAAGAATGGCATCGGTTGAACATGCCAAAACCTGTTCTCTTCATCAATGATCCGGCGAATCTGCGCAAACGCATCTGCGTCCTTGAACTTCCAAGTCCCCCTGGATGCCAGCACTAGCGTCGTTCCGTTCTCATGGCTCTCGGTTACGCGAAAATTCCCACCAGCGAACAGCGCCTCCTGCACTCGGTACCATGGTGCACGCACGCGTTGCAGCCTCTTTCCATTGCCAAAACTGCTGAACAATGGCATCCCAATCGGCAACGCCCTCCAGTCAAATGTTGCTTCCACGTCATCGTTGCGTGGGAGGTTTGGATACACGAGTGCGTTCTCAGTGTTGAAGAGGAAGTAATCCGAGTTGATGATCGCCGTGTGTTCTTGAGGATGGTGGAACCATTCGGTCTGCAAAGGCACAATATCGTACGAGAGCAGTACCTCTTTGCCGGGCGGAGCATCCAGTTTCCGGCTGCCCGGATCGACGCTCTTTTCGAGTCTCGCTCCAGGCGTTAGAGCAGTCAGGTTCTGCGTCTGGCCTTCGAGATGGGCCGCGCCACCCCACCTTGTGGGCACGACAATCGTCGTGACCGCATCGACGGCGCGAAATCGCAACTCCACATGAAAGGATCGCTTCTCCCCAATCTTGATCGGTCTAAAGCGGTATGCAATCGAACTTATCCGACTATGAGTCGAATTGGCTTCCACCGACGCAGGACATGCAGCGACCAGGAAAAGCAGCATCGCCGCAGCCGTTACGACTAAGATTTGCGAGGGCTTTTCAGTCATTCCATTCCTTAGGCAAGAGATTACGTAACCGTATCTGTGAAATCAATGGACTGCTGCTGGTAAACGACGATGCGCTGGACATTTGCGCTCAAGACTGGTCCCTCGGAATCGGCTCCGGCGGGGTTGTGGCCGATCCCGAAATTAGGCAAGAAATTGCTAAACTTCTGGATCGGCGGTGATCCAACCCTCTCGAAGCTTCACTCCGCCACCACCGTTCGCGGAGGCTGGAGGCCCGTCTTATCCCCGCGGATCCGGTCAATGAAATCGCCGACCTCACGCTCGACCACATCCGGGCGGGCAATATGAATAAAATGGCCGCTGTGTTTGACCATAACTCGTCGACCGTGGGCCGAGAGCCTCAGGAGCGCGTCTTGATTAGCTTCGAATTCGTCGATCAGCGCCTGCGGAACTCCATCGGAGCTGTCGATCGAAACATCGTGAGAGAGGATCAGAATCGGCATGTCACCGAACGGCCCAGTGTTTACCGTCTCTTGGCCCGACAGGTCGAAGGATTCCATCTCGGCGCCGATAGCTTGGAACTGCTCGTGACACCTGTCCTCATAGAAGACCCTTTGATTGATCCCTTTCGCCTGATCGAATGCACCCGAACATCCGCCGAATAGCCTCGGGATGCCAAGCTCGAGCAATGCATGATTGAAAAGGGCATCAAAGCGCGTTGCTTTCCTTGGCTCGTCGAAGGCGCGATAAGCAGGCTGGCGGTTTTGAAGCGGAGTGGATGAGTCCTCAAACACGAGCCCTGCAACTTCGGCGGGGTAATGCGCCGCATAGTCGCGGATGAACAATCCGCCCATCGAATGTCCCATCAGAACTACTGGAGTCTGGATGTGTGCCGTGGCAAGTAGTTCGTGGAGTTCCGCGGCAACATGATCAGCGTCGCGCGGATATGGACCCGGATTACTCCTCCCATGCCCGCGCGATCATAAGAACAGACCTGAGTTTGCCGGGCGAGCTCCGGCTGAATCCCTGACCAAGTCAGCCCATCGTTTCCGGCCCCAGCGTCAGCGCGCCGGTTGACGACATCAACAGCGACTGGATGGTCTGGGTACTGCCAAGATAGCCGAATATGAAGTGGCCGTTGGCGCCGGAAAGCGTGATGTTGAAGTGAAACGGCGATCCTGGCACCTTGGTCAGTTGACCGGCAGAGTTGGCGGAGTATGCCAGAATCTGGGTTCCGCTCTTCACGTAGACGTGGGCCACGGGAGCCGAGGTTTCCGACGAGACCTCATCGGTTTCGGCAAAGGGAAGCTGACCGAACGCAACTCCGAAGGACACGGTGAGGCACCGTACCGCAAATTGAGTTAGGGACTTCATATGGTTTACCTCTCTAATGCTTATGTCTAGGCGGGGGGAGTGCCCATAGTAATTGCCATTCCGCTGTGCAAGGTCGTTCCGGCGATCCAGACCAGGTATTTCCGCGTTCCGTTCTACTGGAACACTGTGATCGATCCCGACTGCCGAGGGCTGATTCGGCCATCCGAAATCGCTACTCAGCAAATTGACAAGTAAGAGCTAACCCTTCCGAATTGTACTCATCGTGTCTGGACCAGCAGATTCTCCGCGGATGGAACGGAATATGGCGAACCCGGCACTTGAGTGGCGCCGCTCGCCGTCACGGTCAGCACGTAAAGCAAGCCCCCACCCACCGTTCCGGGGCCTCCCCGGACGAGGGCGTAGAGGTGATTGGTATTATCCCAGGCACACATGGCGATCGGCTTTCCGATGAGAACACCGCTTGCGGATGTTGCCTGACCGCTAGGATTGAAGTTGAAGAGTTGCAGACCCGTACCTCCGACGGCTGCGAGGAACTTGCCGGAGGGCGACATCGACATCCACTGGATGGCATTGAGGCTGGTGGTTGGCATGTTTTCGTAGGTGCTGCTGGTGGTGAGAGTGCCGGTCGTTGTGTTGACGGCGTAGGTGGCGATCTGCTCAGGATTGGTGGAATCGTTGCTCAACCAATTGACGGCGACGGCCAAGTGATTGGTGGGATCAGCGGCGGCATAGGCAGGACACGGGGTCCAAGGTCCCGCTGTGGGAGGCTCTCCCGTGGGCATGGGCCAGGTGAGATTGACGTCCGCCAAGTTGCCATTGGTTTGTTTTTTGAAACCGACACCTTCGACGGATGCGCTGGAGATATCGCAGCCCACGGCATACGCAAAGAGATTGCCCGCAGCAACGGTGAGAGGATAGTCGGCAAACGCGGGGAACGAGCGCGGCGTGCTGGTGCCCAGGTAATCGAGTAACCCCGTTGACTTGTTCACTCCCCAGGACTCGTAGGCCGTGTCACTGCCGCACTGTGTGAAAGCGACCTGTTGATAGAGGTGCGAGCCGGTGTTGATCGAGGGTAAGGAACGCTCCGTCGTTACAGACGTTGCCGCTTCCCTTGTCCTGAATGTCGGTTGCCCCGATGTAATGGAGTGAACCATCCGACTGAATCTTGTACGAGAAGACGTACTGGATCTTTCCGTTCGGAACGAAGTCGGATCCGAATAGGTAATTTTGCGTGGCAGCCATCCATTGGAGCTTATCGGCCCAGGGAGAGCCGGGAATGGCGGTGAGCGTTCCATCTGCGGCGGCCGTAAAGCCGACCACCTGGTTGCCGAGTCCACTGGAATTCACGGTGGCAACGTAGACAAACGCCACAGGGCTGGTGCTAGACGATGCAGCCGAAGCGCCGATCGCTCCGCTGGCGCACACGACAGCAACGAGACACGCGAATATGCCACGTGGGGAACGCATAGATTCATCTCCTCGGAAGAACTGACGGCGATCAAGCAACCGGTTTGGATGCGGGGTGACGGGAGAGGGTGGCCGGCTTTTCGCGATGTCGTCGTTCGGAAGCTGAGCAAGAAATTGACTCAAGCAGAGTTTGCTCCAAGAAGGCGGTGATACCCCAGCCGCGATATAGCGCCTTGTGCCGGTTCATGCCGAAGAGCGAGCGCCCTCTCATAATGCATAATCCCTTTTCGAGTTCCTTCCTGTTGGGCGGTGACACACCCGGAGGCTCATAATTCCAGTGCTGACGCCTGGGGTTCCAATCGCTGATAATGAGGAATGCGCAAACGATTTCAGTTAGGGCTGAGTCTTCTCGGGTTGTGCTTACTCTTCTTGGCCTTTGCCGCAACATCATCAGCCAAAACAGATCTGCCTATCGTCACCGGAGCGGCCGTCCCGTTATAGCCGCCTCTGGCCCGTGCTGCATCGGTGCAAGGTGTCGTTATCCTCTTGATCACCACTAATGGAGATAAGGTCGCATCCACAAAGGTCTTGAGTGGCTCTCCGCTTCTCGCTGCTTCGGCAGAATCGAACATTCGAACTTGGACGTTCATTAATTATCCGTCCCAGACTGTCAAAGTTTCTTATCACTATAAAATCAGTGACAAATGTGAGGGAAATCCCTCTGTGAAGATGGATTTTCCGGACGCTATATCAATCTGTTCAAAGCCTAATCCCCCACTCGACTAGGAATTTCTTGACTCCCCTGTGGCCAATGCGGACATTATCCCGGTTTTGGAGTTCTGTCCGGATCGACGGTGATACAACCGGACAAATTTCACTTTGAGTCATGCGACGGTCGCAATCGTGTCCGTCCCGCGATTTATCGCATGTTAAGGTGAATCCTGGAGCATGCCCTGGACCAAATGCGCCGGGCCAAGCGATGGAGAATCCGGATTCTGCTACAGCTGAAGAATTATGCAGAAAAGCTCTCGCACTTCCGCGAGCGCAGCGAGCCGCGTTCCTTGATTCGGTCAGCAAGGGCTACGGGGAATTGCGAGGCCGGGTGGAATCGATGCTAGCCGAGCAGGATCGACGAGCGGGAACAGCATCGGAGACGTATTACGCTTCTGACGGTCCACCCACCGAGGCTTTGCCAAAGCCGCCCGGCGGGCCTGGCAAAACGCTGGGACGCTACCTGATTGTCGAGTCGCTGGGTGCGGGCGGAATGGGCGTGGTGTATCGCGCTCGCGATGAAAAGCTCGAACGCGACGTGGCCATCAAGGTCCTGAGCGCGGGGCTGCTGGTGAATGATGAGGCGCGGCGTCACTTCAGACGCGAAGCGCTGGCGCTCGCCAAGCTCAATCATCCTCACATCGCCGCGGTGTATGACACCGGCGAAGAGAACGGGATCGATTACATCGTAATGGAGTTGGTGGAGGGCGAGTCGCTGGCGGTAAAGCTGCGCCGCGGCAGGATGGACGCGAAAGAGGCGACTGCAATTGCTCTGCAGGTGGCCGAGGGCCTCGAGGAAGCCCACGAACACGGGGTAATCCATCGCGATCTGAAGCCGGCGAACATCATGATCACTCCGCGGGGACGCGCCAAAGTTTTGGACTTCGGACTTGCGAAGCTTTTCTCTCAAGAGGATGCCGGACGCTCGGTAACCGAGCCGCAAGGGGTAATGGGCACTCCGATGTACATGTCACCCGAACAGGCGCTGGGAAAAAGGGTGGATGCACGCACTGATCTTTGGAGCCTTGGCGCGGTGTATTACGAATCCCTTGCGGGGCGCCCGCCGTTTGAGGCATCGAGCGCGCTGGCGGTGATGCGGGCGGTGGTCGACGCCCCACTGGTGCCGCTCCGCCAGATCCGTCTGGACGCGCCGACGGAAGCAGAACAGATTGCGGGACGAGCCCTTGAGAAGGATGCGGGCCGGCGCTACCAGACAGCCGCAGAATTCGCTCGGGATACGCAGGGTCTGCTAGCAAGACTTTCGGGCAGCGCTTCGCCGGTTGCCTCGGAGCAGCGGAGTCGATTGCCCCTGGTTGCGGCGATGATGGCATTCACGGCATTGATGGCGGTGGCAGGAGTCTGGATCTACCGACGCGCTACAGAACGGCGCTGGGCTCGGGTGGAGGCGATACCGCAGTTTCAAAAATTGATGGACGCGCGGCAGCCGCTGGCAGCGCTCACGGTATTGCAGCGAGCCGAAAAGGATTTGCCTGGCGACGCGAACCTGGAGCAGTTTTCCGCGGAAAAGACAGAGAGCGTAGCGATCAGCTCTGATCCGCAAGGCGTATCGGTTGAGGTGCAAGACTACCTCTCTCCAAAATCCGCCTGGGTTGCGCTGGGGGCGACACCGCTCGCGGCTGTTCGATTGCCGTATGGGTATTACCGCTGGCGAGTGTCGAAGGTGGGTTTTGAGCCGATGGTTGCAGCACCGGACACCGATAATACGATGAATTTTTCCTTAACAGCGCAGCAGAAGGCTCCACCGGGAACGGTATATGTGCCGGCGCGCTCGTGGGGGTCCTATATCGCTTTCATCGGTTGGGTGGGGCCTTACAAAATTCCGTCGTACTTCGTGGACCGATTCGAAGTGACGAACCGGGATTATCAGAAATTCGTCGACAGCGGAGGATACGTAAGGACGGAATACTGGCCGGTAGAGTTTGCGCGCGAGGGCCGCAAGCTCGATCGCGGCGATTTCATGGCTCTTTTTCGTGACTCCACAGGCCGTTCGGGACCTTCGACCTGGGCGGGCGGCCATTTCCCCGAAGGACAAGCGGATTATCCGGTGACAGGCGTGAGTTGGTTCGAGGCGTCGGCCTACGCAAAGTTTGCCGGGAAGAGCCTGCCGACGATGGCACAGTGGTATGAGAATGCTCCGCCGGACGATGCCGGATACACGACGCCGATGAGCAATATTAGCGGTAACTCCGCGGCGGCGGTCGGGACGTATCAGGCCGTCGGGCCTTTCGGGACGTATGACATGGTCGGCAATGCGCGGGAGTGGGTCGCGAACCTTGTGGATGGAGATGTGCGGCTCATCCTGGGCGGTTCTTGGATGTCACCAAACTATTTATCTACGAGCCCTGAGGCGCTGTCTCCGTATGATCGTGCGGCAGGCAATGGCTTTCGCTGCGTCCTAAATACTGGTCCGTTGCCGACTGAAGTGACGGCGCCGGTGCACCGTGTTTCGCGCGACTTCAGCAAGGTGAAGCCGGTGAGCGATGAGGTGTTTCGCGCCTATGGGCTGCTCTACGCCTATGCCAAGTCGCCGCTCAATGCGAAGTCGGAAGGAGTTGTGCACGAGACCGCGGATTGGCGCGAGGAGAAAGTGTCGTTTGACGCAGCTTACAACGGCGAGCGCATGTCAGCGTATCTCTTCCTGCCGAAGAGAGCCAAAGCTCCGTTCCAGACAATTGTCTTCTTTCCCAGTGCGCGGGTAATGTTTTTGCCACCCGACAGCAACGAGTTGGGAGACGTAAAATTTTTCGACTACATCCTGCAGAGCGGGCGAGCGGTAATTTATCCGGTTTATCAAGACACCTACGAGCGCCGGCTCAAGTACGACTTGCCCGGTGGTTCACAGACCATCACGTTGACGACGGACTGGTATAAGGATGTTGCGCGCTCGCTGGATTACCTCGACACGCGATCAGACATCGATCGCACCTCAAGGGGATATCTGGGGGTTAGCATGGGATCGGCGGCGGGTGTCATCATCACAGCATTGCTGCAGGAGCGGCTGAAGACCGCCATCTTTCTGGATGGCGGGTATTTTCTGGACGCGCCGCCGCAAGGTGGCGACCAGGCCGACTTCGCGCCGCGGATCAGAATTCCAGTGCTGATGGTGAACGGGCGCTACGATTACACATTTCCGCTGGATAAAGCGCAGAACCCGTTGTTTCAGATGCTGGGGACGCCATCGGACCAGAAGAGCCACGTCGTGCTTGAAACTCCGCACGATGTGACAGAGCAGCGCACCGTGTTGGCGAAGACAACGCTCGACTGGCTCGACCGATACCTGGGACGAGTAGAGTAGAGCAGACTTTCGGAGAGTCTATAACTCTTCCCGAATGTACTCTGAGCCAGTTTCTAGTTCTGAACGGGTGGTGGCCCACCCGGAAGTTATTCCTATGACAACATGACGATCTAGGTGTTTATCAACGAGTAATTTCCGGATCGACGGTCACTCGCCCGTGATCGAGATATCCAGCCCTCGATAGTCGATGAAGACCAAGTCTGGAAGACGAAGAGGAACTGCAGGCAAGAGAGTTAAGTCGGCTGCGGATGCACTACTCCTCCCGCAATACTTGGACTGGGTCGGCTCTCATCGCCCGGTACGCTGGCTGCCAAGCCGCCAGCGCACTAATTCCCAGTACCGCAAGCAATGCGCCGCTCCACGCCACGGCGTCGTATGGACCAATTCCGTACAGAGTGGGTGCAATCACTCGCGCTGATAGCGCACAGACGACTACACCAACCAAAAGGGCCGGCGCCAAAATTCCAATCAATTCTCCGATCATCAGCCGAGCTACTTCGCTTCGCTGAGCCCCGAGGGCCACACGAATCCCGAACTCCCGTATCCGCTGGCTCGCGTCATACGCCAACAGGCCGTACAAACCCAGCCCTGCGAGCAATACCGAAAGGCCTGAGAAGATCACCGCCAGGGCGACCAACAATCGTTCCTGCCATAGCGAGTCATTCACCTGGTCCTGCATCGTCTCCACATTCACGATTGGAAGCTGGGGCTCCAACTTAAATAAAGTGTCACCCACAGCACGGATGATCCCTTCAGGCGGTCCCGCTGTCCTAACATAGAGGTGATTTCCGAAGTTATCCGGGTAAGGATTCCCGACGGGCGTATAGAAGATCGGCAACAACGGCTCTCTCAGCGAGCGATACTTGGAATCACCCACTACGCCGATCACCACGAACCCTGCCTTGGCCACTTCGCCGGTTGCCCCCATGCCAAAGCTCCTCCCCAGGGGATTTGCTCCAGGAAAAAATGTCCGAGCGAATGTTTCATTGATTACTGCCGGCAGTGGCACAGAGCGCAAAGCATCGTTTTCCTCCAATCCACGCCCAGCAATCAGGGGAATCCCCAACGCCCGGAAAAAGCCACTGGAAACGCCGTCCAAGCTTGTGTTCATAAACGCCTGCGGCGTTATCCTTTGCCCTGTCAACGCAACCGACGTCTTCAATCCGACTCGCTGCATGACTGCCGCGGTCGAGAAACCAACTCCACGAACTCCAGGCAAACCCAAAACCTGCTGCCCCAACTGCTGCGACAGCCTGGCACGTTCCTTTGCGCTCCCTCCGAGCAAATCGAAGCTCAGAGTGAATGTGAGCAGATGCTCGACATCGAACCCGGGATCTGTATGCCGCAGACGATAAAAGGTATGCATTAGCAGTCCCGTTTGCGTCAAGAGGACCAGCGTTGCCGCTGTTTCGAAGATCATGAGTCCACGACTCAATTTCCCGGATCGGCGCGTAGCCGTACCTCCACGTAATGCAAGCTGCGGCGTTACACGCGAGGCCAGCCATGCGGGGATTGTTCCAAACACCACACTGAGCGCCAAAGCCAATCCGACGATGATCCAATCTGTCGTAGTGCCAGGAAGAAGCGAGACCGGCAGGGGTGTTCGCCCTGCAGGCAGCAGCCTCGTGAAGAGCGGCGAGCATAAGCAAGCAATCCCAAGCCCGCACCCTGCCCCAATCGCCCCCAGTGTCGCCGACTCAACCAGCGCGCGACCCGCTAGGTGCATGCGGGTGGCTCCAAGTGCCATCCGCACCGCGATCTCGCGCTCGCGCCGTGCTGCCCTGGCTACGAGTATTCCTGCGATGCTCGCGCACACCATCCCCAGCAGTGCTGCCAGTCCCCAGAGCAGCAAGATCAGCGCCCTACCAAATTGCTCACGGAGCGCAAACGACCCTTCTGCAATCGGCACGATGAATCCTTGGCTTCTCTTGCCTTCATTTGGCTTGCTTCGCTGATACACGCCGGCGAATTCCGCCTGCACTTGTGCCATGGTCACCCCTTTGCGGAGGCGCCCAAGAATGGAAAATCCCTGGTCCGAATCGGGATCAGTTAGCGATTTCCCTGAGAGTAGATGTTGAGCGGCTAGCGGAATCCAGAAATCGGGGCTTGCATCCAGCCTTGTGCCGAAGAATCGTTGTGGCATGACTCCAACAATTGTGAACGCCTTCCCTTGCACATAGAGCGTTGCACCCAGCGCCGCCGCCGAACTGCCGAACTCCCGTACCCAGAACCTATGACTCAGAACAACCGGGACTTCCGCGCCCGCCGACTCGTCTGCCAGGGTAAGCACACGCCCCAGTTCGGCCTTCGCTCCCAGCATTGAAAAATAATCTGCAGAAACCATGCTGCCAACCGCAGGCTCTGTCCGCGCCTCCTGGATGAATGTCGTATCAACCTCGCCTTCAACAGCCAAAGCGTCAAAGCTGCGCATCGAGCGCATGCTCTCGTACAGGCTGTACGGGAACCAACTCCATGAGGTTACAGGAGGATGTTTCTCCTCTGCCCGTACCATGCGATCTGCGTCTGGAACGTGCAAAGGGTGCAATAAGAGCCGATCGAGAGCCGTATAGAGCAGAGCCACTGCGCCCAGGCCTACGCCTAGCAACAGAACGATCAGCAGATTGGGTCCGAAATCTTTGGGGAAGAGCGAATTCGCAGTATGCCTCATGAGAACAAACTCTAGGACATTTCGGAGCAGTTCGGCACGTTCAGCTAAAACTAGCATGCTCTGATTGAATCGTCGGCAACTGGGAAGTATGCCGGTTGGGGTCCGAAAGGCAACCGCGGATCCTTCACTCCGTTCAGGATGACAGCGCCCCCGGAGGGGTGCGAATGGTGGTGAACTCGCCTTTGCGCCCGGATCGTGGAAAATCCGGACATTATGCCAATTTCCGAGTTCTGTCCGGATTGACGGTCATTCACCAGGAACGAGTTTCTATCTACTCGGGGTCATGCAACTTCCGCATAGCCTAGCCTTCGGCGTGCGCAACGGTTTGCCGCATTTCTTGCATGGAGGACCATAAAGCGAGAGACGGTGGTGCCAAACAGCATTCGGGTTTGTCTCATTGAATCCTGTGATCGCCTGGTAACCTGTAAGCATCGCTTCAAAATGCTTGGCCAGCGGAACGCTCTGGAGCGGCGCGCCGGTTTCAAGGCGATATTTCTTCACGGATCGCGCACCCGGTTCGAAGAGGGCAATGACCTCGGCGAACTCTTGTTCATCGAGCATCGGCATTTCGGATTTGCACCGCCAGCACCAGAGCCACTGCATAGAGCTATCGTCCTGTGTTCCTTCCGTTGCGCACAGCGTTGAAAAGTTCGCCAACTGTGAACTCGCGGACAATTGGGATCGTGGGGCCGAACAACAACGAGGGAGCCATCCCGTCTGGGCCGATGCCCTCAGAATGGAACAGATACTCATTCGGCCCGAGTTTGAACGTTTGTCGGACTCCTGTTTCCTCGGAGCAGAGCAACACGCCAAATCGTCTCTCTGTCGCTTCCAGCAAATCGTTTCCGTCATCGCCGGTTACGCCTAGGTCACGCTCGAACCGTGTTTCAGGTCTGATAGGTTTTCGATCCGAAAAGGACAGGTGCTTGCGGACAAATGCCGCGAACTCATCGAATGTCAGATCATCGTGCAGCATGAAGGTCATACATTCACGCTCCTGTTGCGTCGAGTCTAGCAAAGCAGCGGGAAAGGCGAGTTGTGGTCGGTTTCTGGCCAACTAGGAAGTAACCCCAAATTTGGTTTATGTCCGGGTTGGCGGTTACACGAACTGAACCGCCACCTTATGGCTGTCACTCGGGCATAGTCGGATGGTGAGCCGATACAATCTGCACATGCCCGAGGTCACGAACACCTGTAGGGAGCCTCTCAGTCGTTCGCTTACCCAACATGAGCGAGACCTCATTCGTTGGCTGATCGATCATAGCTTTGTTAAGGACGCAAGCCGTCTGCTGCCGCAGATAGACAGATTAAGCGTGATTGCAAAATGCAACTGCGGCTGCCCGACGATCGATTTCGCGCTCGACGGGGAACGCGTTGCTCGAAAGGGAGAGGGGTTCATCAGTGACTGGCTCGCTGAGGTAAGCGGGATGCCAGTTTATGTGCAGCTTTGGGTGAGCAATGGCAAGATCAGTTCGTTAGAGGTCGGCTCACTTCCAGGAACCGATCAGCCATTCGGATTGCCCTCCGTCGAAAGTATTCTCGGCTACTAAGAATCGTTGCTGGCGAGTCGTGGGCAATCCGGCACTTTTCTATAACGTCCAGGTTGGTGGTGACTCAGGCTAGAGTATCGACTCGGACATTACCCCAAAATCGGGGTTCCTCTGAATTGACGGTCATTCGGGAGTAACGATTCGTCGCAGATCAGATGCGAGCTTGCGGAGCTGGTCCAGCCCATCTTCGTTGCAATATTGTCTGCAATGAGCAGGCGGATAAAGTACCGGCAGGTCCGCGCAGAACAAGCGAATCTTCTCCAGCGCCGGGTCGTTGATTCGGATAGACGTAAAGTCGTCCCAATCATAAGCACCGCCTTTGTCGGATAAGAACTTCTCGATTTCAAGCAGGACTTGCTCTTGTGTCATCATCATCTCGATGCGTCGCCTTCGGGCGCTCGGGCGTCACAATTCTATTCGCAGATTCTTATTCTCGTGAATTAGCTTCTATTCGCGCCTTCTGCTCGATTCTTGTGTTCCGGTCGGGTCGTGCGCAATCCGGACGTAACCCCATTTTCGAGTAATGTCCGGGTTGACGGTCAACCGCTCGCGACGGTCGATTTTCTTTTGGAAGATGCGTTCTTCTGGAGGTATGCAAAGACCAATATGAGAACCATTGCCACGATGTTGAGTGTCGATTTGGCCAAGATAAACCCTGTCATGCCGTAGGTGTAGCTCCAAAGCAGATTGTGCGTATATCCCCACCAGCCCATTGCCGCAGCCGTAAGGCACACCCATCCGGTAGCGAGGGAAAACCAGGCTAGGAAATCGCGGGGACTGTCGCTCGGCTCCCAGACGTTAAAGGACCAAGGACGGAAGGCTAATGCCATCCCGAACAAAGTCTGGATCACGAGAAACACGATACGAACCGTAGTCAATTTATATCCGAGCCATTCGCGAGCGTTCTCGTCTCCGTGTTTCAAAGCTTCGCGGAACCACCGCTTGGCCTCAGATTGGTCCTGCTTCAGTCCCTGCCCGTAGTAATACATGTAACCCAAATCGTACTGTGCCCGCGGCAATCCATTCTCCGCGGCGCGTCGATACCAAAAGGCAGCCGCTGTCCAATCCGGCTTTACGCCTCGGCCGTCGTAATACATAGCAGCAAGGGCATATTGAGCCTTGCGGTCATTCTGGTCAGCCGCCCTCTGGTACCAACTCACGGCCTCCGAAGCGTCCTTCTGCACGCCTGTCCCTGTGTCGTACATGTAGCCGACACCGTATTCGGCTCGAGGGTCGCCCTTCTCTGCTGCGACTCGGTACCAGTGAAGCGCCGCAGCATAATCCTTCGTGACGCCACGGCCGACGCCGTACATGCTTCCGAGTCTGTATTCGGCTCCTGCATCGCCTTTCTCTGCCAAAGCGCGGGTTTCCATCATTTCGTTGTTCGCCTCCTGCAGTCTGGCTTTGGCTCGATAAATGTGCCAAGAGACTGCTGAAGCGCAAAAGGCAATGACCAAGACAACAACAATCCCGATTCTCCAGCGAGAATTCATGCGGGCTCCAAATGATCCAGAAACCGAAGTGGCGATTTCACCGCTGATCTTACACAAAAGCCGTAGGAAAGATCGCGGCTGGCCGCGCCGTCATCGGTGATTTCCCGATTGTTGGTGTGTCGTGGACCGGAGATTACTTTTGCGATACTAGGACGCTCTAGGCGTTAACCGGCGAGTAATTTCTGGTTGGACGGTTATTCGTCCAGAACGCAGCGAAGGAGCTAAACTCCATGGCATGCGCTAACGGGCGCACTGCACATCGCCCGCGTATGTGATCGATCGGTTGAACATGGCAACCTGAAATTTCAATGACCTTCTGAGGGAGCAAAACAGTGAAACCAACTGGGCCAATAATCTTCATCGTCCTCAATTGCGTCAGTGCTTTCGGCCAACAAACCTCAAAACCCACCCACTCGACTTACAACGCGAAGGAGTATCCGTTGCCAGTCGAGAACGTCTATTTAGGCGGCGAAGGAAAGCATATCATCGGTGTTTCGAACACGAATAGCATCGGTTACCCTGTCCACGGAGCGAGTGACGGAACCATTTTCGTGGAAATGTTAGACTACTCCGACCATTCGTCGCTATTCCCAGCCGAAGCCCTCCATGGGATTTCAGAGGACGGGAAGGTCACCACGATTCAGCGCAAGGTTCCCGACGACATGGAGAGGGTCGTCTTTCGGGATGTTTACGCAAGTGACAGCCTTGTCGCAAGTCTTGGGTCCGCGAGGCCACGAAAGAAAAGTCCAGATGAGCCAACCTCGCGCGAAACCGACTACTTCATTTGCCTTTCGAAACGCGACGGAACATTTGAAAAGCTAATCTCTTTAAAAGACCTGAGGTTCCAACCTTTCAAGATTGCGGTGCTTGAGTCGGGGCGATTTTTTGCAGCAGGTGTCGATAAACTCAACAAGACTCCGGTTCTGGCAATGCTGGACAGTGATGGGCGGTACCTCTGGCCAGTCACCTTAGACAATCGCCCCTTCGACAACTCAAAAAGCCTTCAGGCGATTTACCCACTTCATGAACCCGGTGCAGGAGCAGGAGAGGCCGCAATCGGAGGCTCCGGATTCGCTCCTTTCGGAAATCGAATCCTGTTTTACGTGCCCGCAGCCAAATTGCCTGTTCACATTCTCGGCGAGGGAGGAGAGGAGAACGCTATACAGGTGCACTTACCCGACAATTACCTGATTGAAACGATACTGCCATGTTCGAAAAACGACACGTGGGTAATAAGAGCACAGGCAGTTCAACAGTTCGCCCAAATGCAGAGTCAGGGCGTGATTTCTAATCCCCAACAAGCGTTATTCGAGGTAAATCCGTTCAACGGCAAGGCTCTTCGTAGGTTGGATATTTCCGGTGGGGTTTTTCCCGGTCAAATAGACTCCGCCGCCAACAAGAAGCTAATCTGTCTTCGCCAAACCGCTGATATGCAGAAAGGCCCTGCTGTCTGGATTGCTGTCGAACAAGACCGATAGGTGATTCGGTCCATAGCGAAGCGCTGTGCTTCCAAATCTCAATCCGGTATGCTCGACAACCCAGATAGCCTGGTTCGCGGGCTAGTTGTCGGATTGTGGACCACCCGGAAGTTACTCCTATGACAACATGACGATCTAGGTGTTTACCGACGAGTAATTTCCGAGTAGACGGTGACACGACCAGAATCAAACTCATCGCCGCTTTTAATCGCGAGTATTCCGCATGAAAACCTTCTTTAGCACCGCATCTGCGATCAGAGGATAAGGGACGAAGGTGGGTCGTTCGCTGCGTCCTCGGTACGCCGTTGGAGGCACCGAAGCGCTGAGGCGTTTCTTGCGAGAATCATGGCTGCGCAGGGTGTACATGATCATTTCTTGGTCGCGCATGGAATTTGCCGGTCCGAGACCATCCGGGGACGAGTCTTCAGCCGGAACGTGGCGTTCGAGATGAATGATGTAGCTGCAGCCAGCCCGCTCGATCGCTGCGTTCGTTGATTGGATGTCTCGGGTAAGCGATACAGCAGTCACCGGTTGCCCATCATGCTCCCTGTGCGAGAGTTCGATCGTCAGTTCTCGAGCATCCACGCCAGCATCTTGTGCGTAGTCTGGACCGGATGGCTCCTTACCTGGATGAATAGGATTTTGTACGACGCAGAACAAATAGTGAGGTACTTCTTCTGCTAAGGAGCAGCAAGGAGAACAAGCAATTAATAAAATGAGGAAGCACGCAAAACGTCGAGTCATCTCCGCAGCCCTCGCCGATCAGATACGCGTTCTAACCTTCCCTATTTTGCTGTCAAGAGTGGATGGTGGCCAATCCGGACATAACACCATTTTTGGATTATTTCCGGTTGGGCGGTCACTCGACCCGAATGTCGGTTTTTCCGTTCCGACGATCAATCATCGACAAACCAAGAACACTCATTAGGGTCACAACGGCGCACATTATCACTGCGATTGCGATAGTCGGACCAATATCCCCCTTCGCGAGTGGATGCGCGTGGAGTTCATGCAAAAACCTGCTCAGAGTTCCCAGAAAGCACAACGCGAAGAAGGCACGGAACAGGAACTGCACCCGTAGGCCATAGGGAGGACGAAATTTCAATCCGAATCGGGTAGTCAAAAGGCGGATAAGAGCGATCCTCCTTTGATCCGATGGGAGATCTCTCCATCTTGCCAGATCGGAATTGTCGACTCTTGCCTGGATGATATAGCTATCAGATTTCGCCCAAGCCGGTAGGCCTAGAACTCGATCTTCTGCGATGCCAAATGCCCTTTGAACAAGCATCTGTGTCGGAGCCCGCGCAAAGTAGATTCCATCAGGAGTGAACATCACTGTGGACATACCGTCCGGGAACTCGGTCGAATCGAAGCTACATCCAACCTGGGGACATCATCCGCTGTCGCTGTTTCGGCCTGAGTTGGAGGCACCTGCGCACCTGAATGCGACAAAAGCACCAAACAGCCGGTCATCATCATCGGCATGATCGAGGCGAGCTTCACCGACTCCCATCTTGTCATTGGTGGACGAAATGGTAAAGCATGAAGCTCGTTGCTAGAGGATTGTGGCCAATCCGGACATCACTACGATCTGGCTCACCACTACTTCAGCATAGGGGTGTTCCGCCCCGCGCGATTACTGGCGGTTTCGCCCTAGCGATTGTGGTTGGCGCAACTTCCCTTTTGAATCACCGTTCTAGTTGGCCGACGGCACGTCGATATGGTCGATCACCATGACATCCGTATTCGCCTTGGTACTCTCCAGCTTCAGGCCCAATTGCTCCTGGAGAGCTGTGTAGAGGCTTGGAGGCGCATTCGGATCATCAAGATTAGGCGGTGGAACGTTCCCGCCCATCGCTGCGAATTGCGATTGGTCCGGCGTCCAGTTCAGGTTGAAATCATACCGCTCGGTCAGCCCGGTCTGGTCCACCACCGGCTTGTCCATAACCGCCTCCTGCATCCCGTGGCAGAAGTCTTTCATCGTCGAGTTGGTCACGATCAGCCTGCCCAGGCCGCGGAAGATGAAGTTGCCCGGAGTGCTCGGCTTGTCCGCCGTAATGGTCATTTTCGGGCCGCCCTTGGCGAGGCTCAACGCGTAGACCGAAAGCTCGCGCTGCTCGTTATGAAACTTCAGGCCGAACCGCTCCACCAACGCGTCACGGATCAGAGTGCGCATCTGCTGAATATTGGGCTGGCCTTCCACATCCGGAACACCGTCGATGTCGTACTTCTGTTCAAACCACGTCGGTGCATTTGCGATTTGCTTACTCTGGATCGAATAGCCGAACGTAACCAGGTCCTTAACAGTTGTGTTGATCGTCATCACGCGGCGCCCGCGGATCGTAAACAGTTTGCCCGGTCGATTTGGATCGCTCGGTTTGATTGTGAGGACGTCAAACTTCGGATTGGCATCCGCCGGCATCGCCTTTGGAGCTTCGGGCATTGGCCATGCCGTATCTGGCGTGGTCCGCACCAGAACAAGCGGCAATGGATTGGGCCCTTGCGCCCAGGCTCCTGTGATCGTCTTTCCGTCCGCCGATGTTTTGCCTTCATAGCTTCCATTAATCGACGCAATCGCATACTTGAAGACGCCATCCTGAAAACTGGCGCTGCTCGCCGCCATGCCCTGCCAGCCCTGGTCGATACTGAAATCCACTACCTTCAACTGTCCCTTATCGTCTCGGGTGACCTTATTCACGATGCGGAGATCACTTCCATTGGGAAGGTGCAGTGTCCCTTGCCACGTTCCCACAATGTCTTGGGCCGTGGGTGGCACTGCTGGAGTTGTCGCTTGTGCTGCGCCCTGCGCTGCGGAAGTCGCCGCCTGTGCCCAGGCAACACTCCCATTGCTCACGATCGTCACCACGATTGCAAACGCTGCTAGTTTCGTATGCCAAGGCAACATCTTCCTTCCCGCCTGCACTTTTACCTCGACCCACCGCGCATTCATTGGGAAAGTTTCCCTTCTGCGTCCGTCGCAAAGTTTACGAGAGACACGAACCACCGGTTTGTTCGATCCCGAGAAGAATACACCGGCAGCACGGTAACTCCCGCCGCTGATGTCGCTGTTCCGGTCGAGCCGTCGCCAATGGGAAACAGACAAGATTTTGCTTCAAGTTCCCCTTTTTGCCGTTGAACGTGAACGAGAACAAATTCCCGATCGCTAGTAATCCGTCTTGACAGCGCTACTATGCCGTAGTAGAAGAAGATACTGTGTAGTAGGTCAGATGAGACAACCGAAACTTACCAAGCTCGAACTTCAAATCCTGGAGGCCTTATGGGCCTGTGGCAAAGCTTCCATTCGTGAGATCCAGGAAGCATTCCCGGAGCCCCGCCCCGCCTATACCACCATTCAGACAACGGTATATCGACTCGAGGGGAAAAAGGCGGTGCGCCGCGTAAGGAAGATCGGGAATGCGCACATTTTTGAGCCGTCTGTGTCCCGGGATGTGGCCCGGCTCCGGTTCCTGGACGAAATTCTGAGTTTCTTTGGAGGCCGCGCGCAGCCCATGATGGCTCAACTAGCCGAGGCGGGGAAGCTCACCCTCGATGACGTTCGTGAGCTTGAGAAGACCATTGAGCAGATGGAACAGCGAAAGAAGGAGAGAAAGGAGAAATCGAAATGATCGGACACGAAATGATCGGCCAGTGGACCAATCATCTCTGGCAGTCGACGCTGTTTGCCGTCGTAGTAGCCCTTGTGACTCTTGTCTTTCGCAAGAATCGGGCTCACGTGCGCTACTGGCTTATGGCTGAGCGCGTCAGTCAAATTCCTTGTTCCATTTGCGCTGCTGATGAACCTTGGAAACAGCCTCTCGAGAGCATTGGCTGCGAGGCAGATCGCAACAGAGCTGGCTCCGCCAGCCGTCTCACTTGCGGTGCGAGCAAATCGCACAGCCGTTTACAGACAGTCTTTCGTTCCGTGCCTTCCGCCCCGCTCGCGCATAGCGCAGATTGGATTCCAATCTCGATTCTCAGCGTGTGGATTTGCGGATTTCTGGGCGTGGTGCTTGTCCGATTTCGCGGCTGGTTGCGCATTCGTGGCGCCATCCGCACGAGCACGCCGATTAACCTCCAGACCGCAGCCGCCATTCGTTCATCGCCGGGATTGCTTGAACCCGGCGTAGTCGGACTGGTGCGTCCGATCTTGCTCTTGCCTGAGGAGATTTTGAAACATATGTCGCCGTCCCAATTGGAGACGGTGATGGCTCACGAGCTATGCCACATTCGGAGACGTGACGATCTGACCGCAGCAACCCACATGGTTGTCGAGGCGGTCTTCTGGTTCCATCCGTTCGTCTGGTGGATTGGAGCGCGGCTGGTCGAAGAACGCGAGCGTGCGTGCGATGAAGCGGTGCTGAGCCTGGGCGGCGAGCCACGCGATTACGCTGATGCCATTGTGAGTGTTTGCAAACTCTACGTAGAGTCCCCGCTCACCTGCGTGTCCGGCATCTCCGGGGCAGACTTGAAGAAACGCATCGTCCGTATTATGGCTCGCCATGTAGGGCTGAGGATGAGCCTGGGCAGGAAACTCCTGCTGGGCGCCGCTGGCTTGATGGCCGTAGTCGCCGGCCGGTCGCAGAGGGCCTTGCCGGTGCATTCCATCTTCGAGCGCAACTGTTGTTTGCAACGGACAATTCGCCATCCTTCGAGGTTGCTACGATCAAGCCGAGCCGTGGCAGCAGCGACCCACTCAGCTTCAGGATGACGGCCCCGTAAGATTCAGCGCGGAGAATGTATCGCTCATGCGACTAATCCTGCTGGCATACAACGTCAAGTCGGACGACCAGCTCCCGAAGGGGCCTGACTGGATGAGTTCCGAGAAGTTTGACATCGATGCGAAGATCGCGGACGCGGAGGTAGATGCGATGAAAAAACTTCTTCCTGATCAAAGGTTCGATCAATATCGGTTGATGATTCAGTCGCTGCTTGCGGATCGATTCAAGTTGAAAGTGAGCACAGAGGCGAAGGATATGCCGGTTTATGCGCTGGTCATCGAGAAGAATCGTCCAAAGCTGACTCCGGCTCCGTCTCCGGCTGGGGACGCTCAAAGTCAACACATGCCAGTGTTAGATCGGGGCGTCAAGAGGAGAGCTGAAGGCGATGCTGTCACGATGAAATTTTTCACCGATGATTGGCTTTCGGGAAAGCCGGAATTGGGCGGTCGCATGGTGATCGATGCGACGGGTCTTCAAGGGGCGCTATGACTTCACTCTGAAGTGGTCGCCTGATCGATATGAGCGCTCGGCCGCCTGGTGGAGCCAATGTGGGTGGAGGCGCGTCGAACGCAACTGCGGATTCTTCAGGACCGTCGCTCTTTACAGCGCTTCAAGAACAACTTGGCCTCAAACTGGAACCCCGCAAGGCTCCAGTAGAGGTGCTGGTCATCGATCACGTCGAGGAGCCTTCGCCAATTAGGTTTAGAAAGCAGCGGTCTGGGAGGATTTAAGCCGGATCCGTTGCTGTGACGCGATATCAGAAAGTAACCACTTCTACTTACGTTGGTTGGAGACGAGCCGCAGTCGTTTATATATCGTTTTTCCATTCGATATACATTGGGGGAGCCTGCTGGGCGGTTTAAATGGCCAGATCGGCTATTCTTCTGGCATCTTGCTGACGGAGCACATCGTGATGATGCTCCGAGCGCGGGAACTGGAATTCGTAGAACGTCGAGATCGCGCTTTTGCGGTGCCTGATTTCGGCCACGCCCAAGGATGCAGCTCCCTATCTCCAGCCTCGTCCAGTTCGTGCACGATCGTGTACGGATCCCGATCCGCCGGCCAGTCGTCGATGACTCCCAGAGCTTGCTGAAGTGGCGCTTCACCCGTTTCAGCTTGCCGAACGGAAACTCCACCTCCCTGCCGCGTTTCAAGGCATGGATCATCCGCGACAGTATCACGTTCACTATCAGCACCGATCGTCGGCGGGACAAGCCTCGAGCCTGCAACTTCCCAACTAAATAGGCCCGGCCTAGATTCCTCGTTTTGCTCTCCATCAACGGCGACCAATTCTCCGGTATTCAACGATCTTCGCGAGACTCAGATCCAGTAGATGCCGCCATCGTACGGTAAACATTATGCGCCGGTACTCGGCAGTTTCGGTGGCTGTCCTGCGCAACCTTCGAGTTCGTGAGTGCACAGATGGATAAATCGCAGGTGCGCGCCGTGTGAGAAATGCAGGATGGCATTCACACGGAACAGATCGATGCAACATGGGTTGAATTCCGGGATTTCGGGCAGTACATGGCCAAGTTTTGTTAATTTGAATCACCACATGTTGACGAAAAGATAGCCAAACCCTGACGCGTTTGTCAGGAGTAATCTCGACAGTCGCACGTATTCGTCTGTCGATAAGCAGTTTGCCCTGAAATCGTCATTCGAGCGTCCACACCACCTCCCGCGTCTTGACAATCGATAGTCGACTATCTACCATCATGGCAAGATTGAGGGTCGATTGTCTTCCATGGCGAAACAGGTGCAGCAACGAGCGAATCTTCTTCAGGGCACGCTGGACATGCTGGTTCTTCGAACGCTTCTTTACGGTCCTGCTCACGGGCACCAGATTGGCAAGCATATCCAGAGAACGACAAATGAATTTCTGCAGATGCAGCACGGGTCGCTGTACCCTGCGCTACATCGTCTGGAAGAGAGGGGATGGGTGGTGTCGAAGTGGGAGACGGCTCCAGACCGCAACAGGGAATTCAAGTACTACCGATTGACAGATAAAGGCAGAAAACAGCTTGTAATCGAAGAATCGCAATGGAAGCAGATGGCGGAGGCGGTCGCACGCGTTATGTGGCCCGCCATCGAGGAGAGCTGAGATGCGATGGACCAGCAAACGGGATGCGGACCTGAGGCGCGAACTGCAGTCTGACCTTGAACTGGAGGCGGAAGAGCAGCGGGAACGGGGCCTGTCGCCGGAAGAGGCCAACTATGCCGCTTTACGCGCCTTCGGTAATCCCACTCTCATTCGCGAGCAAACCCACGCAGTGTGGAGTTGGAGCATGTTGGAGAATCTCTTGCGCGATCTAAAGATCAGCATCCGCACGCTGCGCCGGTCGCCCGGCTTTTCAATCATTGCCATTCTCGTGATGGCGTTGTGCATCGGCGCTACTACTTCGCTGTTCACGGTGATGCGGTCTGTCCTGCTCAGGCCGCTTCCGTTCCGTGAACCGGATCGGCTCGTGATGATTTATGAGCATTTTCGCGCACCCATCATGAATGCGCAGCAATTCAATTACAACTCGGTTGCTCCGGCCGACTTCTACGACTGGCGCGCGCAGACTCATGGTTTTGAAGACATGGCCGCTTGGCGCTGGTGGCAATACAACTTGACCGGCGAGCACGGGGAGTTGCCGGAACTGGTAAGCGCACGCGGGGGGAGTTGGAATCTGTTTCCGCTGCTGGGTGTGCAGGCCGCGATTGGCCGCACGTTTACCGAGAGCGAAGATCGTACGGACGGAACCGCGGTCATGCTTACGTGGAGTATTTTCGAGCGACGGTTTGGAGGAGACGCGTCGACTGTTGGAAGGCAGATCCATCTTGATGGCAAGCCCTACACCGTGGTGGGCGTCCTTCCTAAATGGTTTACCTATCCGGATGCAAAGGTACAAATATGGGTTCCGTTTGCGTCGGGAATGTCACCGGAGATGCTTGGATATCACGATCATCACATCAGCTATGTAGTGGCGCGGCTCAGGCCGGAGGTGAGGCTTGCTAATGCACTCAGCCAGGTGGGGGCGGTGCAGTACCGGCTGCATATGCGGTATTTGAACAACCCGGTGGCCGAGGACGTGGTGTCGCGAACGCTCATGCAGGATCTTGCGAAAGATGTGACAAAGCCATTGATGGTGCTGCTCGGCGCTGTGGCCTGCATGCTGCTGATCGGGTGCCTGAACGTGGCCAACCTGCTGCTGGCGCGATCGGCGGCGCGGCAGAAAGAGATCTCTATCCGGAGCGCGCTGGGGGCGCAAAGAGTGACGTTGGTTCGCACGCAACTGATGGAGAGCCTGCTGATATCGATTGCCGGAGGAGCGGCCGGAGTGCTGTTGTCGTTGACGGCAACGGGGTGGCTGGTGCACACATGGAAAGATCTTCCAAGCGCGCAGAGTATCCATGTGGACGGCGTCGTGATTTTGTTTGCCTGTGGGCTGGTCTTTGCCGCGGCCTTGCTGGCAGGGCTAATGCCGGCAATCTCATCCACAGGCAAGCGGGCAATTGCTGCGCTGCAGGCTTCGGCGCGGAGTGGGGCAGGCAGCCAGGCGCGGACGGCACTGCGCAAATCGCTGCTGACCATTGAGATTGCGGCGACCGTGGTGCTGCTCATTTCAGCCGGTCTGCTCCTCAAGAGTTTCTGGCGGCTGCGGGCGACGAACGTAGGCTGCGTGACCGAAAACGTACTGACGATGAGCTACAGCCTTCCCGCAAAGAAATACGACACTCCGGACAAGGCCAACGCGTTTAACGAAGGACTACTGGAGCGGGTTCGCATCATGCCAGGCGTACGCGCGGCGGGGCTGGGCTTCCTTGTACCCGGAGCGGGGCCCATGGGGGACGATGCCTTCACAATTCGCGAGCATCCACCCATCCCGCCCGGCCAGGAACTGCCCGTCGCACTGTACGGAAGAGCAGATCCCGGCTTCTTTACGACGCTGGAGATACCGCTCGTGAGCGGGCGCTTCTTTACCAATGACGACCGCGCCGGGCATCTGGAAACCGTTATCGTGAGCCGCCAATTGGCGCAGCAGTATTTTCGAGGGGAGAACCCGCTGGGAAAGCATCTCCATGTTGGAGCGGTCAGCGACACCAACTATGAAATTGTCGGGGTGGTTGCCGACACACTCTACCAGGTAGGCAAGCCGTCGGAGGCAACAATATATTTTCCTGTTCTGGGGGGGAATCCGTTAGGTATCACGCTGGTGGTGCGTACGGCGTCTGACCCTTTGGCCTTCTCCGTTCCGCTGCAGAAACAGATTGCGGCACTCGATCCGGAGATGCCGGTCCGCGATGTGTTTACTTTGCAGCAGATCATCGAGCGGTCACTTGGCAACGCCAGCCTTAGCGCCAGCCTGGTGCTGGCCTTTGCGGTTTTGTCACTGATGCTGGCGTCGGTGGGATTGTATGGTGTGCTCTCTTACCTGACTACGCAGCGCACCGGTGAGATTGGCGTTCGCATTGCGCTAGGTGCACAACGCGAGCAGGTGATGCGGCTGATGCTGGGCGATGGCATGCGTCCCGCTCTTTATGGGTTGGCGCTGGGCCTAGCAGCGAGCGCCGGAGCGGTTCGGCTGGTCGAGTCCATGCTCTATGAAACCCAACCACTCGATCCTGCGATCTACACGGCCGTGGCGACAACGCTGTTGGCGGTGGCGGCGCTGGCCTGTTTGATTCCGGCGTGGAAAGCGTCGCGGATAAACCCCATGCAGGCGTTGCGCAATGAATGACGAAACTGTCTTGCCCTGACAGTTCAGTAGAGTCGAAGGATAAATGCGTTTATGCGGTACTCAAGCAATTGCGATCTGTGATTGTTCAGTCGGTTCTTGTTAACGAATGATTTCGACACGACTCCACTGAGTTTCTGAACAAGCGGAGCGCGCCGGTTGGCACCTGCAGGCCGATTTTGGTTGATCTGCTCGTCGTTGAAAATGATGTTGGACACCGAAGCCCGCATCGATCGCACGATTCCAATCGTTCGCTGCAATCGCGACGACATTTGAGAGGGTCGAGGGCATCCTCGCGCAAAAGCTGAATACTTCAACGCTGGTGAACGCATTTTCCGAGGCAGTTGCTCACGACGTAGGCGTGAGTAATCTCAGGACGGTGGAGTTTCCGGTGAGCGACGGCCTCGTAGTGGAGTCGGTGTGGGGACCGTCGGTACTGGTGGGCCATGAGGGAGAGCACTTTTATCGGCGTTGCCACGTTCGGTGGCGCGCTGCACCTTACGTACTCAAGCTTCATTCCCTTACCCGGGTTGCAGGAGGCTCTCCCTGGAACGATCTCAAACGCATGCGGAGAGGCATAGAAAGGATCCGAGGTCGTCGGTTATATTTCTCTGTCGGTGAAGAGCGGTCACATCGTCGCCAAAATGGGATGTAATCGGGTTAGACTCGTCCTCATATCTTTACCGGCAGCCATGTCCAGTCTCAACCGTTGACTTCAGGGCAAGGCGCGTTTCAAGCCAAGAACCGTCGAATTGACACGCCCCACCGAGGCTCACTGGTTTTCTACCGGACAAGTCGGCAAGTATCCAGCTATCAAACTGGCTTCCGTGTCAACTGTGATTCACGCCAACCGTCACTCATTGATCGCGTTGGGGAATCTGCGCATTTTAGCTTCCGTGAGCAGATCGTCGCCAAACGGGAGTCTGGCTGAAATTTGCTCAGGGGAAGAGTCGGCGGTGACACACCAAGATCGAATCTCGACGTATAAAATCGCAACAATGTCTACCGCGTCTGCCAGCAGAGAGTCGAAAATCTTCGATCCGCTTGACGCCTCAACACCTTCATACAGTTGCGAACTACTTGATTGCAGCGTTGCTCGGAGAGGCAATGACTGGTGGATGGTATTGGCGGGCCAACCAAATGGGCATGGCGCCACCGACCTCTTCAGCGCGAACCTGCCGGAAGGCTCGAGGCTGTCTGCCACAGGATGGAAACCGCTTCGCAATGCTGCTGGGGAATTGGTGCCCTTAGCAGGGCGAGACCGTAGCGAATCCTGGGACGGCAAAGGCGGACGGCACTGCCCTTCCTACGTGGAGGGTGGGACCCAGAGCGTGCGGCATCGGTAAAGCGAATCTACTATGCGGGTGCCGCCGAGAACCTTTGGGGACCATACACGATCGGCTATCTGGAGTGGGACGGTCAACAGTGGATCGACCAGCCAGAACCAGCGTTCGTCGCCAACGAAGACTGGGAGCACGGAAGCGTTTACGAACCCAATCTCCTCTATCACGACGGCAAATGGAAAATGTGGTACGTCGCCGGGTCCAATCATGAGGATTATTTGGTTCACGGCTATGCGGAGAGTGAGGACGGGCGCACCGGCTGGAGCAAACATGTCGTGTTTGCCGGGCCGGAAATGAAGATGTTCGACTTCTGCGTTTGCCAGCGAGCCGGCGGATTCGAGGCGGGGGCACTATGCAGAGATGGGAATTCTCGCCGTGGCCGATGAATCCGAATAGCCGCCGACATCCAAACCCATCGGTAGTGGTTATGGGCAAAGAAAAGACGAATATCCATCTTGAAATGTCCACCAAATTTGCGTTATTAAGTACGCAAAGGAGATTTCCGGCGGAGCTTGGGCCATGAATTCTTCGATTTCTGACAAATTCTGCAACAGGAAAAATGAAGACGGTACGTTCGATTCAGTCTGTCGTGCGTGTTTTATGACCATTGCGACCACGAACCTCGAATGCGATCTCAAGGCCAGCGAACTAAGGCACGTCTGTGATGCGGCGATCTTGCGACACATCGAGGTCTTACGTCTCGAAACGTCCTAACTCACACGCAAAATCGCCCCCGTCGGCGAGGCGAGAGAAACGCATGATGGAGCTTTTGCTTCGTGATTGGTCTTGGGGATTCGACCTTCGGCTGCGCGTCCCCATACGGCCTGATCTCACAGTAGAACGGCGCAAAATATGATCGCCCCTAGTTTGTCGAGCGCTTTTTGGCGACAGTCGCCATTCGCGCGGGAGTGAAAACTCTGTTGGATCGTTTTCCCTTCGTGGCTGGTGATGATCTTCCGAACAGCGAAGCACCGCTATTGTCCTTCAAGGTTGTCTTTCCGGTTGAACCATGGTGGCAGCGACTTTGCAGGATTGGCCTTCTGCCTTCCAAACTCGGAAATACGCCATCGTAAGGTCCATGTTCCTTCCCGGTGGGATCTGCGCGGGTCTTTTCTCCACAATACCGACTTCTACAGTGCGCATTAGCCGCGTACCCTTCGGAGCAGAGAGGATCGATTCTTTCGCGAAGTACTTAGACGAGTACCGCGTGACGTTTGCAATCGTCACGGGTTCTATGAACACGATAGCCTTCCACCCTGCGACTGCTGCACGATCCAAACTCGTTTCCCCTTATCCGGGCGAATGACCAGCAATACGGACAGAATTGCGTCCGAGACAGGAGAATCGCACCGTGGCATCGCTAACTTTGGCAGCCAGAAATTGAAAGGCCGAAGATCTCTCTCCGGCCTTCCACGTTTTCAATGTACTTTGCAACCTAGGTCACACTGTTTGGAATCAATCTAGGCTTGGTGAGCTGCGCGGTGATGTTGCCAAAAATGCCCTTCAGCGAGAGGTTTGGATTGCTTGCTGATGTGCATTGACCCTTGTTCTGGGACGCGGTTGCGTCTGAATAGAAATCAGGTGCATCGGAGGCAGATACGTAGCCGCTGGACATCTCCCTGAGCTCAGTGCAAGGCGAGATCGCCGGGTTATCGGTTGTGCAATAGCCCGAACTGCTGCTTGCAGCGCCGTACGCAATGGTATAGACGGTGGTTCCATTGTTTTGCGCGTACTTGGCCGCGGTGATGCTTTGCTGGCACTGGTCTTTCTGAGATGGGTAGACGCCGGTACTTGTCAGTGTCAGACCGTTATTCGCTGTAATTGTTCCATTGGAGGCGTCGCCGTCGCTTAGGATGATCATCACATTGCGAGACCCAGGGGCTGCAGACTGCGCTGCAACAAGCGAGGATTGCGCGGCATAGATCGCACCCGCAATCCAGGTACCCGCGCCGCCTTTAGCAGCGACACCGGGGCAGGGGCTTGATGACGTTCCGCCGCTGGTCGTAACAAGTATGGAGTTGTCAGTAAGGGCTCCGTTGACACCATTGCTCGCAGTCCAATCGCTGAGATAGCCGGTGAGCTGATAGGTTCCGGTCGAACTCGTCTTCGCCGGTGGGTTCCAGGTTGCGCCAATAACGGGGGTAGTGTAGTTGACGATGCTTGGACTCGTCTTGCTGCTACAGTCGGTATCAGCTGAAACCGAGCTTGCCTGGATATTGGGATAAGTGAAGAGGCTGACCTCATCGAAGGGCACGCAGGTTGCACCCGTCTTTGCAGTCGAGGCCGTGCATGGGGCCAGGTCTCCGAGCATGGTCTGGATTCCGGCAAGTGCGCAGGCAATTCGGGTATTGTTGCAATTTGCGTCAGTATCGTTCTGCGACATGGAGTTTGTCGAGTCGAACACCATGGCCACATTCACCTGATCGTTCTGCCCGCTGGCCATCGTCGCGGATGCGGTTGACGTCAGGGTGAGAGACTTAGCTGCATTCAACTTCAGAAGCGAAAGCACTCGAATGAAGTAAGTGGGGATGGTGGCTGTCTGCGTTATGCGAACAACGTTGTAACCTGTTGCCGAATCCTGGCAAGACGCAGCGACCATCGGGGAATCCGAAACACAGCTGAAAGTGACGGAAACGGTAGGACTGGGAAGATTGGTATTGAAGTTGGCTCCGCCTGTCGTCGAAGCGTAGAGGTCAACCGCACTCGTCACGCTGGCCGTGGTCGCGTTTCCCTGGCCTAGCGCGTAAGCTCCCGCCATGGCCGCAGCATCTGTGGTTGCTTGGAGCTGCCGGTAGCAGACATAGGCGTGACCAAGATCGATGGAGAGGCCGGCGGCTCCGATTATCACGACGCTGAGAAACCCCAACCACGGGACAATCTGACCGCGCTCGTCTTTGAGAAACCGACCAGCCAACGAATGTACTTTCCGTTTCATTGAATGACCTCCGTCACTTGAGTGGTGACCGAGCAGCTTCCCAACTTGGTGTTATATACAAAGAAGCTGCACGGATAGGTTGCCTGGATTTCTGCGGGCCAACCGGCTTGCAAGGCTGCGGAGCCTCCATTGCCTGCGGCCGTGCACGTGGGCGCCGTGCCCTTCGTGCCGCCATAAGCCGTGCCGCCGGAAACACTGCCGCTGGTATTCGTGCCGCCGAGGGTAAATGTAAGGGTCATGTTGGCCTTGGCCAGGGCAGGCGCAGCCGCATAGATCGAATTTGCTGTGGTTGCACACGGATCGGTGTCGCCGCGCTCCAGCGCCATGACGCGGCCCGCGTTGCTGACGGCCTCGCCGAGCTGGAGTTTTTGATACAGAACCACAGAGAACGAAAAGATGCTAGTCAGCATCGCGAGCATGATGGGCATCACCAGCGCCATTTCAACGAGTGCGCCGCCGTGTTCTGTGCCAATCAAATGCCCACGCCTGAGCAAAAACCTCGATCCTGCGCCGGGCGTTATGTCGAGACAAGCACCTGAGCAAGGAAAGATCATGGCCGCCAAATATGGGACTGACGAGCGTAGGCCATACATTGTTAGCCTCCTAGTATCAGATATCGCTTCATGCTCTGAGAAAGTGAGGGGGGCACTCTTGGACATTAATCGTGTGCGAAGTTTAAACCAGAGAATGAGGATTCTAAGTAACTCAAGGAAGTTGATCTTTAGTAATAGCCTTGTTTTCCAGCAACTAAGTCAATGTCCCCAAGCTGTCGCCGTAGCGCGCGGATCGTTCACAGAGGCAGACAAAGAATAGTTAGTATCCTCTCCTCGACGCAGATTTCAGACATGATCATAGGCATGGCTATGGTTCCCTCCTGAACTTGGGCCATAACCGGAGTTCTGATCGAGTAATCGCCAATCCGGAGGTTAGGCAAGAAATTGCTAACTTTCGGGTTGACGGTCACTCGGGTGCAATGTGCAGCGAACCCCTTTCAGCGCGATTCGCGCTACCATTTGACCATGACTAATGCTGGCCTATCCCACGAGCAAAAGGTGGTTCAAGCGTTCACCTTGAAAAATAGGCGCGAACGCTGCACATACTTTTTAGGCCATCCTGAGCACCGTCACAAATTCACTGAGGAGCTCGCGCACTTCAAATGGCTGGATGAACGCTTTGCCCATCCCATCCCACCAAGCACCGCCCACACCGCAGCAGAAGTTGTCTCGCTTTTGCGACGAAAAGGCGCTGGGCAGACTGTATGGATCATCTCGGACGACGTAGCCATCGATGCACAAGAAATGCCGGTTGATGCGGCAATGAGCCGCATCAGGGGCAGACAGATTGGCGCGATCCTTTCCTGCGTCCCAGGGAAACTAGCTTTCTTCGCTGCCGAGGAAATGAAGAGTAAGCGACTGCTTTTGCGCCCATAAGCAAGCAATCGCCGAGGCCGCGAAGCTACCGCACTGTAAGGGTCCGGTCGGATGGTGGGCTATGGGGAAGTTGGCAAGAAAATGACTCCTCAGTGTCCCCATCGACGGTGACTCGCCCGAAAACCTGCAATAGTGCGATGCCACCACTTGCGGTACAGGCGCGTCTAGCTCAGTTGCTCGCCTTGCACAAACCTTTTGGTATCCAGTTATGGGTCATTGTGGTCGGGGGCTGCGATGACTGATGGAGGATGATCACGATCGAACGGCGCCGCTCGGTGCCAATGGCGGTGAGGTGCATCGATAATCCCATAGGAACTATTACCGCCGGGCCCCCTGCTCGGCTGATCTGCATACGGCCATCGGAAGTCTCCAGGCATGTTTCGCCGCCCACCGCGTACCAGGCTTCAGGGCCAGAGTGGATGTGTGCGGGCGCCGTCATTCCCGGTGTGAAGTCCGCTTCCATATACTGCGCCGAGTATTCTTCTCCCGCGACGATCGGGAGCGGTCCAATTTCGGCAATGCGATTTCCGTTGGCGGATCTCCAGTTCTCGTCCTCGATGGTCATCAACCAGACTTTGCCAAACGACTCGACAACCGTGCCTCGCGGCCCCTTGTCTGCTTGCGCCGCGGAGCGTGTTGGATACACATCGAGATGCCAGAATACTTGTGGTTTTGTGAGTTGACCTACGGGATTGTCGGCCAGGATCCAGCACCCATCTCTTGCGTTCGTGCACTCGTCGGCTTGCACGGATCGCCCGCAACAGCGACGCCTTGCGCTACCAGTTGCGAGCACAGAAGCAGCAGACAACCAACGAGCATGCAGTTGAGCCGCACTAGTCGAAACTTCATGTGAACCTCAAAGTGATAGGTGGCTGTCAGGGAAAATTGTATTCGGGCAAACAACGCTGCTTGGTAGCACAACGGTGGGCGTTTCATCCGAGGCGGTGAACCTCGTCGTTGGCGGCTTGGCTGCGTTCGGCAGCACAGTGAAGATTTGGCCACAAGGAGGCCAACCTGAAATCTATCCCACGATACATTTCTTTGCTGGCCGATCGTCCTGAGTGCGGAAAACTCGGATGATCCTGCTAGTGTGCCAACTACAGGTGGAACGGCAAGACCGATGCGCCATATGTGAGTGAATCGCCTCCCAAGAACCGATAGCCAGCGCAGGTTGCGTTGTCGGTGAGGGGCGCCACGGCAAAATCTTGTCCTCATTGTCTCCGTGTTAGCCAACCGCAATTCGAGTTGTCCGGCGCAAAGCACCGGAGGATTGGACTATGGTGGGTCTGGGCATTTTCCTTACTTCATTATCGTTAGCACGAGGCAGAAACTGGGGAATGTCGGCATCTTCAAGCGGTTTTGAAAGGTAGTACCCTTGGATGTCATCGCAACCGTGCTCTCGAAGAAATGATAATTGCTCTTCATTTTCTACTCCTTCTGCGATTACAGAGAGTTTTAGGCTTTTGGACATACTGATGATGGCGGTCGTGATAGCCGCATCGTCCGCATTGCTGGCTAATTCACTGATAAAGGAGCGATCGATCTTCAGCTTGTCGACTTGAAATCGTCTGAGATATCTACCCCAAGAATCCCAGATACGGACTTGTACCGAAATTCGCGAAATTCGGGAAAATGGTCTTGATCTGTCCGTCTGACAGACCAAACCACCGCGCCAAGGTGCCTGCGTATTGATCCACTGCCGTAGTTGGAATTAGCCTTCCGGCTCCCAGATCATTCGCCTGATTAACACCAACGACAGGGTATTGGCCGTACATGTCCTGGCCTGCCACTGAGCCGCCAACAACAAAATGGTGGCTGCCCCATCCATGATCCGTGCCGTCGCTGTTCGATGTGAGCGTGCGTCCGAAGTCCGAAGCCGTGAAAGCCGTCACCTGGTTCCCCAAGCCCATCGCTACCATTTGCGCGTCGAAATACTCAAGTGCTGCACCAAGCTGTGACAGCAGCCGTGCATGCTGCGTCGCTTGTCCATCGTGCGTGTCGAAGCTGCCGAGCTGCACGTAGAAGATCTGCCGGTTCACTCCGAGGCTTGCTCGTCCCGCGATGATGCGTGCAACGGTCTGCATCGAGATTGCGAGTTGGTTGTCGGAGAGCATGTTGGTCACTGGATCAAGGTATTGCGGCGGATTGGGAATTCCGGCCAATCCCGCAGTCGCCATCGAGGTCGCCAATAGTTGCTGCGCCTGCTGCGAGCGGTTCACCACGACTTCGTATTCTTTCGCGAACAGGTTTGACTCATCCGCCGTCAGAATTGATTGCAGTGCGCTCGTTCCCGCTGCATTCCCGAAGAGTGGCTGCGCGGTCCCATAAATTGGAACCGGCCCTGCCGAGGTCACGTTCAACTGAAACGACGACTGACCGGCAAGAAACAGCGCGATTCCCGCAGTCGAGATGCAGGTGAACATCGAGTTCGAGTTCACGTTCATGCTCTCGATCAGATCGGCAACTGCGCCACCCCATCCCACGTGCTCAGCGCTGCCTCCGTTCGAAGCAATCGCCTGCCAGGCAGCTGTCTGGTCGAAGTGCGAAAACAGCGACGCCGGCAGCGGAACGGAATTCGAATTGATCTGCGTCTTTGTTGCCGGGGCAATCAGCGTGCCGGTATTGGCGACAATCGCCGCGCGCCCGGCATTGAAGAGATTCTGCAACCCCGTCAATGCGGGATTCAAGGCAAATGTCCGCCCGCTCTGCGAGGTCTTCGGCATAATCGGCAGCAGTTCGCTCATCGGGTACGCTAACCCCGGCGCACCTGATCTCGCCTGTGTGAACGCACTGAACGACGCCGGATCGGTTGCAATCACCGTCCCGTGCCCGTCGTTGCCGCCCTGCAGAAACACGCACACGAGGGCGCGATAGTCGCTTAAGCCGCTGCTCTGCGCCATCGCAGCCAGCGAGTTCAGCCCGATTAAGAACGGACTGGCAGAGAATCCCGCCATCGAGGTCAGACTCGCCGTTCTCAGAAACGATCGCCGCGACTGGTCACACTTGCACATAACTTTCTCCTCAAAACTGCGCGCAATAAGAAGGCGACGCCATCGTCAGAAAAACTGCCGTCTTCACGCGCGCCGCCAGTGCTGCGTTGATGGCGTTCTGATCGCCAGTGGGAATCGGAATCACGCTCACCGCACTCAAAATCTGACTGTATAGCGTGCTGTCCATCTGGCCCGCCATCAGCAGCAGGTTCACACGATCAAGCAGTGCGCCCGGGTTGTTCGCCAGATTCATCTCAGCAGCGTAGCTCGAGAAGATGTCGAAGCCATCGTTCGCGTCCGAGCCGACGGCGGTCTGCATGTAATTCAGATATCCGACCACGGAGGTAACATTCGTCATCTGCATCTCGGGCGCCCCAACCCGGCCTGCTCGATGCTGGTGCCCGGCGGCACGTATCCTGGCGCAAACCAGTTGAAGACCGTTGGCGAACGCAGCGTCATTTGTCCCAGACCCCAGATCGGATCCTCGCTGCTCCCCTGCCAGTAGCTGCCCGTCCGTGATTGCGCTGTGAATGCCCGCGCCCAGTGCGTATAGCGGATCAGCGCCTCCCGCACCTTGCCGAACTTCGGATTGCTTGCATCGGTTGCCGTGTCCCGCGCTTCCGGGTCAGTCAGGATTGCCGTGATTACCGCCTTTAGATCTCCGCGCACCCCCTGCCCGTTGTCTTTAAAGACCGCGGCCACCCGGCTCACGTACGCCGGACTCGGATTGCTTGAGACCAGGTGCTGAATCATCTGCTTCGAGAAGAACGACGGCAGATTCGGATGATTGAAGAGCGTGTCGAGCGCAATCTTCAGATCGCCGGTCGGATCCGGTGTCGACTGCGCCGGAATCGCCACGCCCAGAAAGTCCTTCTCCAATGTCGAGTGATGGCTCGGGTAGCTCTGCATCGGCAACAGGTCTTCCCCAAATCCCGACCCAACGTATATGCAACAATCCGACCACGCGCTATCTGAAGTGTTTCCAGGCACGTTCCAACTGAAGCCGGTGAACACCTTCGCCAATCCGGTCACATCGACGTTGGAATAGGTCGGAATCGGGTGGCCAGTTCCATCAAGTTTCTGCGTGCCGTCATCGTTCAGCTGGTAGAGCCCGATCGTGAACAACTGCATCACCTCGCGTGCATAGTTCTCGTCAGGATCTGTCGTGGCATTACCCTTGTCATTGCCCTGCACCGCCAGCCACTCGCCCATCATCGGGTTGAGCGTCACGTCTTGCAGGAGCTGCCGGAAACTCCCGAATGCATCCGTCCCCAGCATGTCGTAGTACTGTGCCGCGCCTCGCGGCATGTTCTCTGCGTTTGTCGATGCCATCGAGATCACCAGCATTTCGTGCAGAGAGTACGCCACACGCTGTCTGAGTTGATCCGGCGCCGTCAGGCTCTGCTGCCAGAACGCGTTCTCCACTAACGCCTGCGACTGATTGTTCTGCTCGAACAGCGTCCCATAGCACTTCACATCACCCGCTGCGCAGGGCGTCTGATTGTTCACAATCAGTGCCTGTTCAACGCCCGGCTCCATCGTGGTCTGTGGCATTGCAAACTGCTCGTTCAGCCAAGCCTGGTACCCGATCATCGAAAGATGACGAATGTCCGCATCGGTCGCCCCAAACGTCGCCTGATTCAAGAAGCGAGCTGCATCTTGCTGAGAAACCACCGGCACAGGCGGCGTCCCGTTGACCGTCGCAATCAGGTCGGCTGAGGTCGCCGGCCCAGGGCTCGGATTCAGCACCTGCAGATCGAGATTCCCGGCCTCTGAGGGGGTGAGGTTCGCTGTCAACTGCGTTCCGTTATTGAACGTCGTCGGCACTGCCGCGCCATTCACCAGCACCTGCGCACCGTTAATGAAGTCCGAACCTGTCAGAACTACTGTCGTTGCAGGCGGACCCGGATTGAAATTCATCGGCGAAGCTGTCGCAAGGACCGGAATGGGATTCAGCACTGAGATGTTCTGAATGATCGACACCATTGGATTGTCAACGCTCGTCACCGTCAGCGTCACCACATTGCTGGGCGTCGGCACCACTGCAGGCGCGAGATATTGAATGCTCCCATCGGCGTTCAACACCGCCGTGCCAATCGTCGAATTCCCCCCGGTGATCCCGTTCACCTGCAGCATGACTCCGGTGTTGCTCGTTCCAGTCACGTCGAGCCCCAGATTCAGCGAATTTCGCACCCGAACATCGGTCCCGCTGTACGCCTCTAGCGTCAACTTCACCTTTCCTGGCGCCACCAGCACCTGCAGCGTCTTCGAGCTCGCCGACCCCGGGTCGGGATTACTTACCAGCAACGGATAGGTTCCTGGGTTCGGTGCCGGGATAATCGCCTCAAGATGAGTGCCGGAAACGTACGTCGTCTCGACGGCTTTCCCATTCCACATCACCTGCGCGCCATACACAAACTGCGACCCGGTTACCGCGACTTCCGTCGTGCCCTCTGAAAATCCGGAAGGCGTTACGCTCGCGATCACCGGGATCGGATTCCAGATCGCCAAAGCAACCGACCCTTGCGGATAATTCGGATGCGCGGGCGACACGCTGGTGATCATTACGTTGTTCGGAACCGGCACAATCGCCGGAGCGGTGTAGAGACCCGCACTGCTGATTGTGCCTACTTCAGAATTCCCGCTCTGGACACCATTCACATAGAAGGCCAGCGACGTTCCGTCGAACTGCGTGCGCGTCGCGAGTTGCGTGATCTGGTTCACGCGCAACGTACTCACCGGCGCGGAGATGGCCGTGAAAGCATTGGCATTGCCGATCGTGATCGTGCCGCACCCGCTCAGCAGCGATGCGGCGCTCAAAGCCGATACCAACATCAACAAATATTTTGGCAGGTGGAAACGTTCAGGTCTTGCCGGCAAGAAATCTCCTCGTTCGGGGTTAACAAGAGATCACCGCATCTGCGTCTATCAGCGTTGTCTATTTATGTTCTTGCGCGAGCATACCGGCTCAGCGCGCCGATGCATATATCTTTCTCGCCCAGATGCCCCGCGCTGCCGGTACAAAAGTTCAACTCATGGATGGCCCTTCAGGTCGTTGCACGGCAAGTTGCGGATTTGGCAAAAGCTGGCGTAGACAGTCCTGGGAAGTCGCCTCTGGCAGACATGCGAAATCGCATTTTGTTGGCGCGATCGGCGCGGCGCAGGAACTCGTCGACAGTGAGAGTCATGATCCTCTTCTTGTTGCCGTGCGCGGAATCGCGCCAGCGGAAGGTGACGATGCCATCGGAGAGATCGACCAGCTCTGAGTTGGAGATGGCGACGCGATGGGTGTAGGCGCCGAGATAGCGCAGCACATGTTCCGGTCCGCCAAAGGGCCGCTTGGAGTAGACGACCCAGTCGTGGAGGAACAGTACCCTCAGCCATCGAGCGAAGGCGCTCGGATGAGCTAGTGGCAAAAGCTCGCCGTGAAACTGAAGCTCGCCACGATGAAGGGCGTTGCGGAGCCCGGCGACGAACTTGCCGCGAAAGACGCGGCTGACCAAGCGTGTCGTTGAGCGTTTTGAATCATCGAGCATCTGCCGAGCGAGGCCTCCGATGGCAATGCCGCTGCTCCCCGCACAGAGGGCAGGTGACAACGATCGACTTGAAGGGGAATACGGGTACCCCGGGTACCCGGCAAGCACATCGCTTACATCGTTTGCACTCGAAAATGAACGGCTTGTGCTCCCAGATTCCGGCCATGGCAGCAAAAGCATACCCGAGTAGAGTGAGGAAAATCCTGTGCGTCCCGACACTGCGCCGATGTCCGCGATCGCGATAATGATCCCATGCAGGAAGTGTTCTCAAGGATCGAACAGCCCGGCGTCTCATTGCAGGATCAGGAATTCTATGAGCTGCGCCTTTACGATTCAGACGATACGTGGTGTGCAGCACACATGATCATGCAATCACGCGCCACCTGGAGTGAGGTGGACGGTCAGTTCATGTGGGACGAGATCGAAACTGAGAGATTTGTGGCTCTCGAGAAAGCCCAAGAGCGATATGCGGCCCGAAGCATCGCCTTAGCCGAAAGAGGCTTCGTGGTTTCGGATATGGATTTCTAGGATCATTATTTAACAGAAGTTATTCGGAACTGAGTCTGCATGGGTGCCCGATGCTCAGGAAGCTTTGCCTCTTTCTGTTAGCCGCTTCGTTCTTCTCTCCGGCGGCATACCCAGTGCCAGAAGTACCGACCATTCACATACTCGGTCGAGTTCAACGTACGTCCACGGCTACACGAAAAGGAATGGGGCTCACGTGGCACCGCACACGCGCAGCGCAAGGGGTACGAGCGCTGCGCGTGCAGGTTCAGGAACCGTGCAATTCGAGATTGCAATGATCCTGCTCGGTGGTAGGAGAGCGTTCTTCAGCCATCCGTCGCTAGTCGCATTGACCTTAGCCACGCTAGGGATGATGCTTGTCGCCCCCTTCGGCAACGCAAACCTGAGCTCCGGCGAGGCGGAGGACCGAGCCAACCGCTGGGTCTTCATCGCTTTCAGCCTGATTGCGTTGGCCAGCGCCATCGTGCCGCCCTATACAGATCGCGTCGGCGTGTGGACCATCGACGGAGAAACAACCCGCTGGACAGGCGTGATCGTTTATGTGCTGGGCGGAGCCCTGAGACTGTGGCAGATCTTTGAATTGGGTTCGCGATTCAGCGGTTTGGTGGCCATCCAGAAAAACCACAGGTTGCAAACGCGTTGCATTCACAGCCTTGTTCGCAACCCCTGCTACCTGGGAATGATTATCGACATGCTTGGATGGGGACCCGCGTTTCGCGGCTGGTCCGGCGTTGCAGTTGCTTTGCTGCTGTTGGTACCGCTCATTTCACGCATTCACTCCGAGGAGCGCCTTCTGAGAGCACATTTCGGTGCCGAATATGATGCGTACGTTGCGCGAACCTGGCGGCTGATTCCGGGAATCTACTGAATCACCAGCAGCGATCTCTTCCGTTCTTGCGGCCGATTGCGGATCTTACCATCCGGCGTTGAGGAAGTATGAGCTTCGATCCAAACGGAATGCTACCGTGCCTCTGTAGCTCTCCGAGGATCGTTCAGTCCAACCTTCCCACTACATTGCGGCGACGAAGTCGGGAACCATGACGGCAGCGTTTTCCTGGAGCAACTGTGTCATTCGGGCAGCCATGCCTGTATACATCGAAGCGGCTCGGAACGCATTTATGCGAACACCTTCGCTGGCGTGGCTGAACGCATATTGTGCGAGCGCCATCAACGCGCAAACCCGAATCTGCATTGCATCGCTGCGCAGCGTCTCAAGAAGCACGCGATCAACACAGTCGCAGTTGTGCGCGGCATAGTCGGCCATCTCCAGCATCACCTTCGCGTTCTTGTAGATGACCCAGAGTCCATGAGGTCCATTCATTCTTGTCCAGGTGTCCTCGGGAGTCGCGTTCAAGCCTTCCTTCCAAAGAAATTGATCGCTCAAATCGCGGGCGCTCCAGTCGGGACGAAGACGTGCGATGAGTGACTCCCAGGACTGCGCGTTGCGGCGCCAGACGCCAGCTCTCCAGCGGACCAGATAGATCGCCACAATAGCCAGTGCCGCGGTTTGGAGAACAGGGAGGATCATCTTTCCTTATCCGGCTGCACGATTGGAATATCTCGTCCTTGCGTACATAAGAAGTATCGGGCAGTGCTGTCAGTACATGCTACTTAAGGCTCACAGGTGAGACGACTCGATGAACTGCTGCCGGTGTGACCCAAATCACATGCTGGCGGCGTCAACCGGCCACATACTCAAAATGCACGCAGGCTGCCCGACGCGGCCGCGAACTGATCACGCGATCCGGCACGCAGCAAGGAATCGATTTCGCACGTGCGGCATATACGGAGCTGACTACCGATGCAGGGACGAGACGGACCTCCACTGTTCCACAGCAACCGGTACAGCGCGGCTTCGGCTTGTGGGCACTGTGATGGTGTAATTCGTCACGAGCCCTGGTGCATAACGCAGAGCACGAGTGTTCATTACGCATACCTGGTCATCACTGATCCAAACCGCCTGAGCGTCGAAGACGACCTCATCCTGCAGGCTTTAGGTGCAGCGTGGTCGGCATAATCTAATCAAGGTGTACCCAGAGCGAGGTGGCGGCTGCAAAGCTGCAACATCGAAGATTCCCCGCGTCTCCGACGGTCACCGAACGCCTTCGCGATCATCTCCGAGTTTGCAGTGCGGTGGCTGTGACCGCGATTCTGTCACTTTGGAACTGCAGAAATTCCTTGATCGGCTCGAATTCTTGCCTGTAGTAGCTCGATGCCAGATCCATCATTGCGGCCCACTTCGTGCGAAGAGGGACCTACGTGCTGCATTGCCTCCGGGACCGGCCGCACGAACACCTTCCGACCTTCGCTCGCATCCCGGTCGCGATCAACCATGCATGCCGAAGATCGTAGAGGCGGACTTTTGGGAGGCCAGCTGAACAGTGGGAGTGGATTGAAGTAGCATCCTACAATCTTTACTTCGAGAAGCGGACCTCCACGGTCGGACGTGAAAACGAGATCTCCGGGTTTGGGGCGCTCTGGCTTTCTGCTCTAATCCGCGGAGGAGAGCTGTCACCGAGTTTTGCAGCTTGATCAGGCGGCGGCTGCGAAGGGTACCATCTATACCCTGCAGTCGTCCCCAAGCACTCTCGAAATTCAGTGTTCGACGAGAAGGAACTATTCGTTCCTATAGTGAGGGAACGGCAACAGCAATCAGGGTTGGCTTTCCACTCATCATTTCAACTTTAGAGAGGCCAATATGCCTGAAGTTCTCCAAGTCAACCTCCCAGTAAGCCAGGGAGGGCGCGCAGACCACTCCGTCGAACTCGGTGATGACGATTGCTTTGAGCCGGTGATTCCCACGAAGCCCGAGGCCGAACCGGTCCCACAACCGAGGCAACCTTCCTTGGGGGATTTAATGGACAAGGTCTTACTGGAGATGGGCATCGAACCTCGGACTAGAACTGAACCAGATTTGGACCTCTCCACCTCTTCACCAGTCGTTGCCTCAGCCGATGTCCAAACGGCACAACCAAGCGAGATTCCCCCTGCGGTCGTGGAGCAGCTTCCGCCACCCAGGGTGGCCACGGCGACCGAGGTCGTCTCTTGGATTAAAAGGGTTCTCCAAGCGCAGACGCATCTGTCAGACGCTGCGGCTCAGCTCGTTGCGTTTTGGGTAATCTCGACCTGGTTCCCGGACGCGTTGGCCATTCATCCGTGCCTGGTAATTACCGGCTCCGCCCATACCGCAAGGACTGTTTTGCACCTCCTCCACGGCTTCTGCTGCTCGGCGGCGCTGCTCGCCGGATTCAAGCGGAGCCACCTTCGTGCCCTCCGCCGGCACTGGACCAACCTGGTTTGGGAGCCAAACCTCGACAAGCGGACCGCCGACTTATTGGGCAATATGACAGATCGGGACTTCCGGATCGCGGAAGGGGAGTCGCTGACCCGTTACGCCATGTCGACGGCGATCTACGCGGGCGAGAATCCACTCTCACACAAGATTGAGAACGCCATCCATATCCACATCAGCCCTACTACCGCAGCGCCACCCCCGGCTCCGCGGGGGCTGCAAACAATGATTAACCGCATCCCGGTTCACTTGAGTCAATACCGCGAGAAGAATCTCAGTCATGTGCAGCACTGGACGTGGGTTCCCGAAGGCCTGTCCCCCGAGACTGCGGCCATTGCCACATCGCTCGGAAAGGGTATTGTGCACGCACCCGAACTCCAGCAGATGCTGGTACCCTTGCTGAAAACTCAGGATCAGGAGTGCCTTTATGAAATGTCAAACACGCCAAAGGCCACCGTCGTAGAAGCAACTTGGGCGCTCATTCGGGAAGGACGGAAATACGCCTATGCGAGCGAAATCGCGACCAAGGCCAACGGTCTGCGGGAAGCTCGCGGCGAAACAGCACGGCTGGGACCCGAGAACGTAGGCCACCTGCTGAAGAGCCTCGGTCTCCCTACTCATCGGATATCACAGGCTGGCAATGGTCTGACGTTCGATACGCGCACCGTAGCCGAAATTCAGCAGCTTGTCGCGATGTACGTGATGGAGGATATGCCGGAGGAGAGCGAGAACCTCCACGGTGCGCAAACTACGGAAAACAATTAGATTGGGGAGGTTATGTAGGTTATGGAGGTTTTTTGACACTACACCCCGCGCGCGACGCCCAAAGTCCAATTTAGTCTTGGGGGGATTGCGACTTATGGGCGGGTGCGTAAACCCGCAACCGCATTACTTTCGATTTCGGATGCTCATGTTCTTGACGTTTTGCACGATAATTTTTTGTATGAATAGGTAGAGCACAGACGGGTTGTATTTTACGTTTCGGTAAATAGACTTTCTTGTTGCCGGCTCCTCGATTCCAGGGTCTAACCCTTTGGCTGGCGCGACCAAATGAATGCTCCTATTGGATGGATTTCTCATGATGTGCAGTCCTAAGCTTCTTCTCATCCGGCCTTTTCTTCTTCTCTTTCTTCTTTCCTTCGCTTGTCTCAACGGCCTGGCAGCCCAATCTCCTGGCTCGTTCAGCTTCGATTCCAGGACGGACGAAGGCCGAGGCGGCGTCACGGCGACCCCTGCCAGCCCGGTAGGACCCAGTTTCGGGCAGCCATTGTCGAAGGTGGCCGTGGGGGCCGATGCGTCGACGCTTGGTATCGGGATCGATCTGACGACGAACCTGAACCGCCATCTGAATCTGCGCGCATCCGGCAGCTTTTTTGACCAGCCTGCCCACTTCACGACTAACGGCTTTCACGCAGACGCCCAGATCAAGCTGGCATCGACGCGCGCATCGCTCGATATCTACCCCTTCCGCAACGGATTCCGCATCAGCCCGGGAGTGATGCTCTACAACCAGAACCGCGTCACGGCGAGCGACGCGATCGCGGGTGGCACGAGCTTTACGCTGAACGGCGACACCTTCTACTCCGCCAATGCCAATGCGGCGACGGGTGCGGAACCGGTCAACGGCTCCGCGCTGCTGAATCTGCATGCGACGCATCCGGCTTTCACCATCACCGGCGGCTGGGGTAATCCACTTGCGCGGAACGGCCACTTGTCGTTTCCGGTTGAAGTGGGAGTTGCACTTGTGGGAGCACCGGCACTCAATGTCAACCTGGCCGGATGGGCCTGCCACGACCAGGCACAGACTGAGTGCACCAACATCTCGAATCTGAACAACCCCATCGCCGTCCAGATTCAAAACGACCTGCAGGCCGAGATCGGCAAATGGAAGCAGGACCTCGATCCGCTGAAGACCTATCCGATCGTCAAGGCGGGCGTGACCTACAGCTTCAACGTGGGTGGTCGCCGCTAGGGAACCGGCGCCGGTGGGGGATCGCGGCGAGTGAACACGTATTCGTCACGCATGCGGAAATCCTGACCGGCCTCACGCGTCTCCTTGCGAAGGATATAGAGGTTGCGACCAATGGTGAGCGTAATGCGCACATCGACAGGCTTCGCATTCTCCTGCCCCGCGCCCGTCATCGTTAGAACGCCGATACCTTTTGCCAGCAGATCCTGATAGCCGCTCACACGATAGGTATCCGACGAGTGATCTCGATCCGAAGTCACCGTGTAGGTGTTCGCCTGCGCGTCCAGCGTAACGCTCGATCGTTCAATCACGGTCTTGGTGGGCCCATCGTCATAGATGTATGTCATGTGCAAGGGGCCGTGCAGCGAAGTCTGAACCTCAAGCCACGTGGGAAGCCGCACCATCTTGTCTGTCTGAAAATCGCGATATTCGAGCACTCCGGTCCACGACCCGACAAAGAGCCTATCCGGCAGTATGGGTTGCGGCGGAGGCTGCTGGGCGCGGGCGATCGCAGACGCAAACAAGAGAAAACACAAACCGGTTGAAGCAAATCCGCGCATCGAAGGTCCTCGCACGTTATCTGACTGGAGTCGGTCCTGCTCGAGGTTTATCTGCATCGCGGTTCAGCCGAGCAATTCGGCGACAACGCTCGGCGCGGCATTGAGAGCAGCGTCGATCTGCGACTGATCTTTGCCGCCGGCCTCGGCAATGTCGGCTTTGCCGCCGCCGGAGCCACCGACAAATTTCGCCACGGCTCCGACGAGTTTGCCGGCCTGAATGCGCTTGGTCAGCCCCGGCGTAACTCCGGCAATGATGGCGACTTTACCCTCGGGCTGAGCCGAAGCCAGCACGATGACGCCCTCGCCAAGTTTCTGCCTCAGGTTGTCGACCAGGGTGCGGAGTTGGCCGCGTTCGAGCGAATCGGCCCGATGAGTGAGCACCTTCACGCCCTTCACTTCGGTGGCGCGCTGCACAGCTTCGTCGAGGCCGCCCGCTGCGGACTTCATGCGAGCTTCTTCGAGTTCGCGGCGCAGGCGCTTCAGTTCGTCTTCCTGCGAGGCAAACTTGGCACGGAGGCCTTCGGTCAGGTTGTCCACGGATGGGACGTACTGGCCAGCCAGCTTGGCCACCTCAAAGTCGCGACGGAAGGTATCGAGCGAACCCAGGCCGCTGATGGCTTCGACGCGGCGTACCCCCGAAGACACAGCGCTTTCGCCGGTCAGTTTGAGCAGGCCGATTTCGCCGGTGGCCGCGGTGTGGGTGCCTCCGCAGAGTTCGGTTGAGAAACCATCGGAGAGCTTCACTACGCGGACCTTGTCGCCGTACTTTTCGCCGAAGAGCGCCATGGCGTGGTATTCGTTCACGGCTACGTCGATGGGCACGTCTACCAGGGTTTCAACCTTGGCGTTGGCGAGCACTTCCTTGTTGACGATGTCTTCGACCTCCTGCAGTTCTTCGTCGGCGACCTGGGCGAAGTGGGAGAAGTCGAAACGGAGACGATCAGGATGGACCGCGGAGCCGGCCTGCTTGACGTGGGTGCCGAGAACCTGGCGCAGGGCTGCGTGGAGCAGATGCGTGCCGGTGTGGTTGCGCTTGATATTGTCGCGGCGCGCGCCATCGACGACGGTGTTGACGTGATCGCCTACAGCGATGTCCTGCTTGAGGATGGCCTTGTGGGCGCGGACGCCCTGCACGGGGAGAACGCAGCCCGTGATTTCGGCGATGGTCGTGTTGCCGTCGGTCGAGGTGAACCAACCAGTGTCGCCGACCTGGCCGCCGGAGTCTCCGTAAAAACTGGTGTGATCGAGCACGATTTCGACTTGCTCGCCGGCTTTCGCGGAGGGTACACCGGTGCCGTCTTTGACGATGGCGAGGACTTCGGCGTCGTTGGCGTTGAGCTGTTTGTAGCCGAGGAAGTCGGTTTTGGCGAGATCGCGGAAGACGGGGCTGGCGGATTTCTGGCTGCCGCCCTTCCAGCTGGCGCGGGCGCGGGCTTGCTCTTCTTCCTTGGCGCGCTCAAAGCCCTCGTGGTCAAAAGTCACGCCTGCGTCGCGGGCTGCGTCAACCATGAAGTCGAGAGGAAGACCGAAAGTTTCGTAGAGGTGGAAGGCCTTGTCGCCGGTGAAATTGCCCTTGAGTTCTTCGTCGAGACGCGTGAGGCCGATCTTGAGCACACGATCAAATTGTTTTTCTTCGGCTTCCACGACCTTAGAGACGCGAGAGGCGGAATCGATCAGCTCGGGATAGGCGCCCTGCATGAGGTCGCGGACGGCGAAGACCATCTGGTTCAGGAACGGCTTCTCCTGCCCTAGCAGACGGCCGTGACGGATACCGCGGCGCAGGATTTTGCGCAGCACGTAGCCACGCCCTTCGTTCGAAGGCAGCACGCCATCGTTAATGAGGAAGGTTGCGGCGCGGGCGTGGTCCGCGATAATGCGGAGGCTTGCAGCGTTGTCATCCGCAGACCTGGTTTGCTCCTCGATTGCCTTGTCGCTGACGTGCTTGCCGGTGAGTTCTTCTGCACGCTCGATGAGTGGCGTGAACAGGTCAGTCTCAAAATTGGTGACTTTACTTTGCAAAACAGCAGCTACGCGCTCCAGCCCCATGCCGGTGTCGATGGAGGGCTTGGGCAGCGGCGTTAGTTTGTAGGTCGTTGCCTTGGTTGCGGGATCTGACGATGCGCGGAACGGTCAAACTGCATGAAAACCAGGTTCCAGATTTCTACGTAGCGGGCTTCGTCTTTGCCGAAGGGCAGGTCGACGCCGGGGGTTTCGGCGGCTTCTAACCCCATGTCGTAGAAAATCTCAGAACACGGGTCCGCAGGGGCCGGTTTCGCCCATCTGCCAGAAATTATCCTTCAAGCCGTATTGGAAGATGCGCTCCCTGGGTACGCCGGTCTCGATCCAAAACTGCTCGGCCTCGTTGTCGCGCGGAACGTCTTCGGTGCCTTCGAAGATGGTGACGTAAAGGCGGTCTTTGGGAATGCCCATCCACTCGGGGCTGGTGACGAGTTCCCAGGCAAAGGCGATGGCGTCGTGCTTGAAGTAGTCGCCGAAGCTGAAGTTGCCCAGCATCTCAAAGAACGTGTGATGACGGCGGGTGAAGCCGACATTCTCCAAGTCGTTGTGCTTGCCGCCGGCGCGAACGCATTTCTGCGATGAAGTCGCGCGCGAGTAGTCGCGCTTCTCGGCCCCGAGGAAGAGGTCTTTGAACTGGTTCATGCCGGCGTTGGTAAACAGCAGCGTGGGATCGTTGGCAGGCACCAGCGACGAAGAGTGCACTCGGCGGTGCCCCTTGGTCTCAAAGAAGCGCAGAAACAGCTCGCGAATTTCGTTTCCCGTGCGGAATTGCATGACTCTTTCAGTGTAACGGGAACCATCCCGCCGGAGAATTGTGCCCGATGTTGGACAATTCGCGCGACTTGTTCAGAAACTCTGCATCCTAAGCTGAGGATGTTCCCCTGGAGGTTTCATGGACAAGCTTGCGATCCTGGCGCTGTTGACTGCCCGGCCCGGCAAAGAGAAGGAAGTGGAAGAGTTTCTGAAGTCCGCGCAGCCTTTGGCCGTGCGTGAGCCCGGCACCACGACCTGGTACGCGCTGAAACTGGATGATGGCAGGTTCGCTATCTTCGACACGTTCAAGGATGAGGCCGGCCGCAATGCCCACCTCACGGGCGACATTGCGAAGGCACTGTTTGCCAAGGCGGAAGAGCTGTTTTCGACTCGGCCGCTGGTGGAGAAGGTTGAGATTCTGGCTTCGAAAGCTCCGGGCTCATAGTTTCTACCGGCTGCGGCCAGATCGTCAGAAGCGGCGTCCAACAAAGTATGCGTATTAAGCGGGGCCGGATGCTTCGGCACACTTTGTTCAATGCCGGCCTTGCAGTTGCAATTGCAACTGCTTTGGTGACCGTTGCGCAGCCAGGACATAATCTCACCATCGTGGCGTCGCGCGTGTTGAAGGCCGGCGGTGGAGAGGTCACGGTGGATTTCGCCGCAGGTCCGATGGACCTTTCAGCAGGACGCCGTGATGGCGCACGTCCAGGCCGCGGCTTCGGCCATCGTCGCGTACTACGGCCGCTTCCCCGTTGCCCGCGCTCGCGTGCTGATTGTGCCGGTCGCGGATCGGTCGGGAATTGTGCAAGGGACGACGTGGGGGGACATGGCGGGGTGGCCGGCAATGACGCGGTTTCGCATCGGGCAGCATGCGACAGCCGATGATCTCAAAGACGACTGGATGATGACCCATGAACTCGATCACATGGCGTTCCCTTCCCTGCCCGACGATCAGCACTGGATGGAAGAGGGACTCGCTACCTACATTGAACCTATCGCGCGCGTGGAATCCGGTGAATTGAAGCCCGAACAAATATGGCACGACATGGTGCGCGATATGCACAAGGGCGAACCTGCCGAAGGCGATCAGGGTCTGGATCATACACACACCTGGGGACGAACGTACTGGGGCGGGGCTATGTTCTGTCTGGTAGCCGATGTCGAGATTCGACGGCAAACGGGCAACAAGAAAGGCCTGCAAGACGCGCTGCGAGCCATTGTGGCTGCCGGGGGAACCATCGATCATGAGTGGCCGCTCGACAAGGCACTGGCGATTGGCGACAAAGCCACGGGAACTCATGTGCTGAGCGAGCAGTATGCGAAGTGGAAAGATGCGCCGGTGACCGTGGATCTTGACAAGCTATGGGCGGATCTTGGAATTCGGCGTAATGGGGATGCGGTTGAATTTGTCAATGACGCGCCGCTGGCGAACGTGCGCGTCGCGATTGCGCATGACTGATCACCCCGGCCTGAGGGCCCCTTTCTTTTAGCGAGCTGAATTCATGGGCCTGAAGGCCCATGTTCCCTCCGGACGGGGCCGAGAGGGGGTTCGTGGTTTCCCACCCATGCCGCGATGAGGCTGCGTCATGGATGGGGCACCCAGGATTGTGCGGATTCAGATGTTCGGAATTCATTCCGAGGGTGATTCTTCTTCTAGATTGTCGAGGGCGGAGAGGGATTCGTCAGGGACCTCCCACCGGCGGAGGATTCTGTAGATGACGCTGGTGGAGAAGCCCGCGGCTACGAGGCGGCGCATGACGCGGGCGGTTTCCTTCTCATTTGTCGGTTTGTGAATGCGCTTGCGCTCGAGATGCTGACGGGCCAGGGCTTCTTCGTCGGTATCGGCATAGCGCGCTTCGACGGCGTCGGTGATGATCTGGCGCGAGACACCTTTCTGGGTAAGGTTCTGGCTCACGCGGCGCTGGCCGAGCTTTTCATTCTGCTGGCGAAGGCGAGCGTAGATTTCAGCGTAGGCCGCGTCGTCGAGATAGCCGTTCTCCTTGAGCCGGGCAATGGTCGCGTCGATGGTGGCATCGCCGCGATCGCCCGGCTCGACGCGCATGCGCATCAGGCGGCGGAGTTCGGATTCGGTGCGCATGTGGCGGCCGAGAGCCTTGATGGCGTAGTCATAGAGGCCGGATTCATTCAGGTGCGGCTTGGGCTTCACGGGGTGCCAATCGGTGTAGTTGAAGGGGAACGAAGCCGGACGGAGGTTCGAGGTTTCCCACCCATGACTTTGTCATGGATGGGGCACCCGGCGTAGTCGTAAAGACCGGACTCGTTGGGATTGGGCTTCACTGTCCACGGTTCACTGTTTGGTCCATTGGTCGACCCAGTCGTTGACGGTTTTGTACCAGAGCTGGGAGTTCTGCGGCTTCAGCACCCAGTGGCCTTCGTCGGGGAAGTAGAGCATTTTGCTGGGGACGTGGAGGAGTTGAAGGGTGTCGAAGAGCTGGTAGCCTTCGCTGACGTCAAGGCGATAATCGAGCTGGCTGTGGATGACGAGGGTAGGCGTTTTGAAGTTTTTGGCGGAGAGGGACGGGGACCATTTGCGGAAAGGATTCTGGCTGTCGGGTTTGCCGTAGTAATCCCAGGGATTGCCTTTGAACTCCCACTGGTTGAACCAGTCTTCTTCGGTGGATCCGAAGGCGGATTCGGCGTCGAACATGCCGTCGTGGGAGACGATGCACTTGAAGCGGTTGGTGTGGCCGAGGACCCAGTTGGCCATGTAGCCGCCGTAGCTGGCGCCGAGAGCGCACTCGCGGGTCTTGTCGATGAAGGGGTAGTGCTGCTCGGCGTAGGTGAGTCCGATCATGAGATCGGTGAAGGGCTTGCCGCCCCAGTCGCCGTTGACGCGATCGACGAAGGCCTGGCCGTAGCCGGTTGATCCGCCGGGATTGATCATGAGGACGACGTAGCCGTTGGCGGCGAAGAGTTCAGCGTTCCAGCGGTAGGACCAGGAGTCGCCCCATGCGCCTTGCGGGCCGCCGTGGATCAGGAATTTGACGGGGTATTTCTTGTTGGGGTCGAAGGAGGGGGGCTTGATGAGGAAGCCCTGGACTTTGGTGCCGTCGGCGGCGGGGAACCAGAAGGATTCGATCGGGGCAGATCGAGTTGGGCAAGCAGGGCGTCGTTGAGGCGGGTGATCGGATGCACGATTTCTTCGTCGAGAGGAACATCATCGACTGCGAATTCGAGCCGGATATCGTTCACTCTTCGTCGAACTTCGATGATCTCTCGGTAGTCAGTGACTGACAACTTCACCGGTTGTCGAACCGTCATTCGATGCCAGCTATGACGCCCTCATGAAGAGCGTGCAGATCGCTAAATTCTCCGATCCCTGCTGGATTGTCATCAAGCCTGTCGAGTCCGATCCGTCATATGGTCAGGCTCGCACGATCGGCGCTTCTCCTGCTGTTCCCGAGACGAAATAGATCGTCTTCGAATCCGCGCCCACACAAATTCATCCACCCAGTTGTCAAATTTCGGCAGCAGGTCCTTGGTCGTCTTTGCGGCGCGGTCGTAGAGGAGCAGGCGGAATTTGTCGCTTTCGTAGCCGGGGCGGAGCTGGCTGCGCCAGGCCAGGTATTTGCCGTCGGGCGAGTACGCGGGGTTGAAGTCGCCGCCTTGGGACGTGCTGATCTTTACCGGCTTGGCTGCGGGGTTGGTCAGGTCGAGGGTGAAGATGTCGGCGTTGGTGCTGATGGCGGGCTCGGGATCGAGGTTCTCGGTGAAGGCAAGTTCCTTCGAGTCGGGGGAGATGTCGAAGCCGCCTCCTCCGGAGAGCGAGAAGGGTGGGACGTCGTGCGGATCGTTGGGGGTGAGATCGCGGACGTCGCCGTTCTCTGTCGAGACGAGAAACAGATGGGAGCGCTTGTCGCCGGTGAAGTGGTTCCAGTGCCGGTAGAGGAGATGGGTGAAGATCTGCGCCTTCACCTTGCTGTTCTGGAGAGCCGCGTCGCGATCAGAGTTGCACTGGTCACCCGCCTTCGCGATCCGCTGGAGTGATTGCTGGGCAGTCGGGATAAACAGAGGACGTGAAGATGATCGACTTTGAGTCGGGCGACCATTTGGCGTTGTCGGCTTCGGTAGAGATGCTGGTCAGCTTTCTGGCGTTGGATGTTGCGCCGGCGGCCGGATCGAAGTCCGCGAGCCAGATCTGCTGGCCGCCTTCGCGGCTGCTGGTGAAGAGGATGCGCTTGTTGTCGGGGGAGAACTGGAGGCCGTCGTCTCCGGGCTGGGCAGCAGCTAATTTGATCGGATCTCCGCCTGCAATCGGCTGCAGCCACAACTCCGTTGTTTTGGTGTTTTGGTCCAGATTCACGGTGGTGACGGAGTAGCCTAGCCATTTGCCATCGGGCGAGACGGCGGTGGAGCCGAGACGCTTCATGTGCATCATGTCTTCGAAGGTCATGGGGCGTTTGGTTGGCTGGGCAGCGGCAAGAGTGGCTGCAAGGAGTATTGCGGGCAGCATGGATCGGCGCATGAGTTTCTTCCCTATTGCGGAGGTTCGTGCTTTCCCAGGTCTCAAACGCGAGACCCAGGGCACCCAACGTGTGTCGGCGCGAAGGAGAAGTGTACAACTCGATGGTGGGATTTCGCTGTGCACTTCTTGTCTGGCTCGCGACGGAGTGAGCGACGTGCTTTCCCACCCTTGCTGCGCAAGGATGGGGCACCCACTTCGCAGGGGGTGCGAGCGAAAGGCAACAGCAGGTTCTTCGACTGCGCCCGGCGCGACGCGCCGGACTTCGCTCAGAATGACACATTGAGAGGCGCGCTGCTTAGAGGCATCAAGGCCTCTGCTCCCTCCGGTTCAGGCGGCTTGGAGTTCGAGGAGGATGCCGGCGCCTTTGGGTTCGAAGTTCAGGGCGGAGGCTTTGCCGTTGTTTTCGCGCAGGATGCTGGCGCACATGCTGAGGCCGAGGCTGGTGGATTCGTCGCCGGCGGGCTCGGGAATGAAGGGATCGAAGGCGCGGGCGGGCACGGGAAATTTTGAGCCCGAGTGGGCGACGAGAATATTCACCTGGTTTTTCTCGGCCACGGCTTCGAGGCGAACGGTCTTTTCATTGGAAGTGTCAAGTCTTTCAACCGCATCCATTGCGAACTGGAGGCAGTAGAGGACAGCCTGGCGAACCTGTTGTGCGTTGCCGAGGACGCGGGGAAGGGCCGGCGCAATGTGGACGCGGAAGTCGATCGAACGCTGGACAAACTCGGATCGATGGAGCTGCTCGAGATCGTTGAGGAGCTCGGTCACGGAGATGGCGGCGATCTGATCGCCCTGCGGACGCGACATCCGTGCAAGGCTTTCGAGGGTGAGGCGCATGTGGCGCGCTTCGTTGAGGATGGCTTCGATGGCCTTGTGGGCCTGGGCACTGAGTTCCTCGGTTTCATCGAGCAGCGAAGCGTAGCCAAGGATGACGGTGAGCGGGTTGTTGAGCTGGCGAGTCACGTTTCCGGCGAGCTGGCCAAGACCTACGAATTTTTCCGCTTCGACGAGTTTCTCGAGCATCATGGTCTGGCCGCGGATTGACTGGAGCCGGGAGGCGAGGACCTCAAGCGGCAACAAATCTACGGGGGTGATGGGCTCGGCGGCATTGTCAACGCCAGTGAGAAAGAGGGCGCCCTCGGTTGAGGTGCGACCGCGCAGGGGGATGGCCTGCACGGTGGTCAGTTTGAGACGGCTGAGGTCGTCGCCGGGGACCAGAAACGGGTTGAGGTCGAGACTGAAGGCAAGGCTGTGTTCGACGGCAGCAGGGCTGGAGCCGGGGTCGAGGAATCCAGCAACCGGGATTCGGGTGACGAGTGCTTCGAGGCCGTTGACGGTGGCGTCGTCGAATCCAGCGGCGCCGGCGAGGCGGTAGCGGCCCGAACTCTGCAGGAGGATGAGCGCCGTCTGTTTGAATCGGCTATTGGAGACGATGGACTGGCAAATCGAGGTAGCCTGGCGGTCAAAGTCGTCGACACGACGGCGGGCGAGATTGAGCCGGGTGTAGGCTTCCAGTTCTTCGCGGGCGTGGCGTTCGCGGAGATGGCCAGCCTGGTTGGCCGCGAGTTGGTCTTCAAGGGCGAGAAGGATCATTCCGATGGCTGCGACGACCTTGGATAAAGCGAGGGCTCGGATGGTCCAGATGTCGGGCGCGCCATGATGCAGCAGAGGAAACGTCTCGTGAATGTTCAGTGACCAGGAAAAGAAGCCGAGGCTGGCAAGGATGGTTCCCAGCGAGATGCGGCGGAAGACGTAGAAGACGAGCAGAGCCGTAACACCGTGAAAAGTGCACTCGACGAAGAAGAGCGGCGCATCTCCCCCGACGCGGACGCAGATCCAGAGTCCGGCAGCGCCCAGGATGATGCAAAGAGCGAGGGGGATGACCCGGGGTATGCCACGGTGCGAGATAGCCCAGGCGCATCCGGCGAAGAGAGAGAGTCCGCCGAGGGCAGGAAAGATCAGGAAGGGCCATCCGGCTGGTGTCTTGCCCAGGTAGACACCGTAGATAAGGAAGGCGTAAGCGATGAGGGGAATGACGAGCGGAACGGCATAGAGGACGCGGAGGCGGCCGATGCGAAATCCGAGGGGAGACATCGAGGCCAGGAAGAGGGTTGCACTGACCAGCATGGACGACATTCCGATGGACGCGATCCACGGATGTGCGAGGTTATCGTAGTAGTTCCCCCAGCCGAGGTTATAGAACTGCACCATGCGGATGCAGGCAAAGAAGAAACCCAGGAACCAGAGAAGGGTGCGGGTATCGCGGAAGCGCAGGTAGAGCTGAAGGAATGCCGGCAGCAGGAGTACCGTGAGAACAAGCGCGGGAAAGTGATAGCTGTCCGGCATGGAATGTGAGTGTCTCCATCAACGACTGCGTGGCGAAAAAACAGGGTCAATCAACAAGACGCGGCGCCAGTGACACAGATTCCCCGGGGGCTTTGCTCGCTGTCGTTAATGAGCGAGCTTAAACCATTGATGCCGCGAGGTAAATGGCGAGTTGAGGAGGGTAAACAATGAAGCACCTTCCTGCGAAACATTGGCTTCTGGTGGAGTTGCGCTTCGACAGCTTTGCCAAGCGAGGATTTTGGCAGCCACCCGGGCCGGAAGTATATACGTCTAATGTGGTAGCGGAACGGACGCACGTGATTGGCGCCGGAAGTCCGAGAGTCGGCCGGAGCAGGCAATTCGAGGCAGAGGAGAAGTGCAACAGTGAGAAATCGATGGTGGTTGACGCTGGCGGCTCTGGCAATGTTGGGGTTGACGGCGGGCGCGCAGAAAGACAGCTTTACGCCGATGCCGCTGGATTCGGGGTTTGGAAGGCTGGATCTTACTGATCCGACGACGCCACCTGACGAGATCATCAAGAAGTTTGCGGCCAAGGAGAGCGAGTTCCAGGAGGCGCTGAATCACTACACATACCGCCGGGAGGCTCGGGTACAGACCGTGGACGACGACACCAACAAGGTGGATGGCGAGTGGTACCAGGTGGATGACGTAACGTTTGACCCGACGGGACGGCGCATGGAAAAGACGGTGTTTGCCCCAGAGAGTTCGCTGCAGCGGATCTTGATGACGCCCTCGGATTTGCAGGATATTCAGAAGGGCTATCCGTTTGTGCTAACGACGGAGGCGATTACCCAGTACAACGTGAAGTACGTGGGAAGCCAGCAGGTCGATGAGGTGAAGTGCTACGTTTTCGACGTGGCGCCCAAGCAAATCGAGAAGAACAAGCGATATTTCCTGGGCCGCATCTGGGTGGACGCAACCGACTTGCAGATCGTCGTCACGAACGGCCGGATGGTGCCGGATGACACCCGCAAGGGAAGAGAGGATCTTCATCCGCCGTTCATGACGTGGCGGGCGCAGATCGACGGCCACTTCTGGTTCCCGGTGTACACGAAAGGCGAAGGTACGCTGCACTTTTCCGGCGGGAGCGGCTACATGTCAGAGGACGTGCACATTCGCGACACCATCAAATACGGCGACTACAAGCGGTTTGGCTCGACGATCAAGCTGATCTACGACGGGCAGGACATCACGCAGAACGGACAGCAGCAGGGACAGCCGGCGCAGCAGACACCGCCGAAGCAACAGACGAAGCCGCAACCGTAGTGAACAGTGGTCGGTGGTCAGTGAACAGTGAACAGTTGGACGCTCACTTGAAAATGCTGCTTAGTACCCGCGTTAGAAGCGCAGGGAGAGGCAACTCAGGCCGCCGTCCATTTTTTGAAACTCGGACATGTTAAGAACCAGGGGATTGAAGCCGCGTGCGATCAGTTCGCCGTGGAGTTGCGGAAAGCCTTCGGCGATCAGGACGCGCTGGTTCACGCGCACGCAGTTGGCCGCGTAGCTCTCCGGGCGCCCGACGCGTAGCAGGTTGAAGCCGGCGAACTCGGAATTGAACTGGGGATTGCCGGCCATCTCCTCCATGACAACGAGCGTGTTGTCGCCGATGTAGCTGATGCCGCTTTTCAGATGCAGGATTGTGGTCATGGAGCGGATGTCGATGGTGGACGCTGAATAGCCGATCGCGTTCAAGTGCACGGTGAGCTGGCGAGCACCTTCCTCGTTGGTGCGGTGCGAAAGACCGATGAAGAAGTGGTCTTCCGCTTCGCAGATGTCGCCGCCATCCACTGTGCCCGGGGAGTCAATCAGAAATGTGCGCGCGAAGAAGCGCTCGATGACTGGTTGGATGGCCGCGACTTCACCCTCCCGGCTTGAGGCTCCGGGTCGGGTAAAGATAGCGACGTCTGGTGTCAGAATGGCGGTGTCTTCGACGAAGGTGGAGTCGGGGTGGCGAGGATCGGGATCGAGGACCGTGAGTTCGAGACCGCACTCGCGCAGGGCATCGCAATACCGTGCGTGCTGGTAAAGGACTTCGTCGAAATGGGGAACGCCGAGATCGACGGTGGTGAGGCCCTCATCGAAGTTGCTGCCGGGGATTCGAACGATGGCGCGGGTAAACAAGCGCAAGCTCCGATGGAATGATCTGGCAGGCCGGGTGCTTCAGTATATCGACACGACCACGCAGCAATGTACGCGTTGATCTGTCTTGAGAAACAACTCAATAGAACAGGTATTTGCGCCAGCGGTCGTCGCCGCGGCCTAACATGCGCATGATCTGGCGGCTGGTATGGAGCGAGAAGGGACGGGGCTCGCGGAGCAGAATCATATCGTCGATCTCGACGAGCATACGATTGCCCTTGCGCCGATTGCAGGCATGGCAGCAGGCGACCAGGTTTTCCCAGGTAGAGTTGCCTCCGCGCGAACGGGGAATTACGTGATCAAGGGTGAGCTCGCCGGAGGGCAGCACAACGCCGCAGTACTGACACTGGTTGCGGTCGCGGAGCAGGATATTCTTGCGCGAGAGGGCGCGGGTCTGGTGTGGGATTCGACGGTATTCGAGCAGGCGAATAACCGAAGGCATGGCAATGCGGCTGCGCTGCGCGTGAAGGGTGAGGCCGTGCTCCTCTTCTGTGCGGGCGATGCCCTTGAGCACCAGCACGAGGGCGCGGCGCGCGCCGCAGATGTTGATGGGCTCGTAGGACGCGTTGAGCACGAGCACAGGCATCTGCAGGATGTGGTTGGCGTGCACAGCCGCATGCGTGCCTGACTCAGCAGCATAAGCGGCGGCGCGTGCGGCGGATTTCTGCTTGCGTGCATGAATCATGGCTTTTCCCAGCGACATCCTATTCCCCTCGTGAACAAGGTTGATGAGTGGACGATGATGACAAATGCAGGCCTGCGTACTGTGGATCGCCGGCAGTTGGAATACCGGGTTGGGTGCGGCTCATATCGAATGGAACGCCCTGGTTATTGTGGATGCGGGCACGGGCGAGCGTGGCCACATAGACCGCGGCGGCGCCTGACCTAGTGAGAGCTTGCGCGGCGGCACGTGCGGTGGCACCGGTAGTGAGGATGTCGTCCACGAGCAGGACAGTCTTGCCCTGCACCGCAGATGGATCGGAAACCTTGAATGCGCCGCGAACATTCATACGGCGCTGACGCGGCGTGAGACCGGCCTGGCTCTCTGTGGAACGCAGACGCATGAGTGTAGTTGGCGCGAGTTTAAGGTGCCAGCCGGGATGCGACTTGTGCAGTGCGTCGATGGCGCACTCGGCAAGGGCGCGGGCCTGGTTGAAGCCGCGCTCTTTCTGCTTGGCGCGGTGGAGCGGCACGGGAATGACAAGCAGTTCCGTCGGCGCATCCGGAGCGAGCTGAGCGATCGCTGCCGCGAGCATCGAGCCTAGCCCGCTGGCCGCGGGATGGATGCGATCGTACTTGAGAGCGTGAATGGCGGCGCGCATGCGGCCGTCGTAGGTTCCGAAGGAGACTGCGCGCGCAAAGGATGGCGGTGCGAGGCGGCAGGCGCGGCAGAGTTGAGGAGAAATGTCGAGGGAGGGTTGGTCGAGGTTGTCGCCGCATTGCCGGCACATGGGGCCGTCATGAACGGGAATCTCGGTCCAGCAAGCATCACAAATTGGGGCGGAAGAGAGTTGCGGCAGCGGGGAGCCGCACAGAACACAGGGGGCAGGAAGGAGGGTGGAACCGATTGCGTCCAGAGGACTTCGAAGAACGCGCGCAACGGCGCGCCAACGGGATGTCTCCGAAAGTGGACCGTCGATCGTCAGTGAACCGTAGTTCCTGCGGAAGACGCACCTCACTGGGCCGACGAGGATTCTCGAGAAGAATCGTCGCCGGCGCTACTCTATATCTATAACGATAGTCCGGATCTTTAGCAAGCAGGGTGCCAGATTTGACACCGCTGGCCGATTGCATTTTTGTGCGGTTATATTGTGCAGCGATGATGACGAAAACGTTAGTCAGATAAAGAGATGAACGGTGGAAAGGTCGTTGAGCGGCGAACTTTGTGGGCTCGCCGCCACACGTAGTTTTTAATTACGCGCCTGGAGACTCCGAAGAGTCTCCAGGCGCTGATCAACTATTCGCGATTGCGGACGCTCTCACGGTCGCGATTGTCGTCCATGTCGCTATCGCGCTCGACGGAGCTGCTGGTCGCGTTGTTAACGGCATCGCGAACATTGCCCACAGCTTTCTCCGCCTTGCCTTTTATCTGCTGTGCTGCGCCGTCCACCTGGGTCTTGGTGTCTCCGGTCCATTCGCCGACCTGGCGCTTGGCACGGCCTGCTGCGTCATCGATAGTGCCTTTAATGTTGTCGCTATTCATGTATCCACCTCCGTGGGGTCACCTGCATTGGGTTGCAAAAAGCGCGCAGGTGAGTGCGCGCTTTTTGACTTCTTGAAAGGCGTGGGGCGCGAGTTGCGCTAAAGTGCGGCTCTGCGTCCGGAGATCAGCTGGATCACCAGAACAACGAGTGCGAGCACGAGCAGAATATGGATGAATCCGCCCAGGGTGTAGCTGCTAACGATACCGAGCAGCCACAAAACAAGGAGGACCACGAAAATTGTCCAGAGCATTACTTAACCTCCCGAAAAGCGGCGTATCTCTACAACAGGAACTTTGACGCTGCCCTCATCGGCGCAGGTTGTTCGCGATGCGCAGATTCCCGCAGAAAGATCGGGTGCAACTGTGTGACCTCGATTGGCATCGACAGGCAGAAGACGGTAATTGTGAGAATCCTGCGCGGCCACAGTACAGCGCTCCAACCGACAAATGCATCACAGAATCAGGTGCGTGAAACCGAACGCGCTTTTTTTGTGCGAATTCACTATCGATAAATTGCGCGGGTCCCCAAAAAGGCAGAATGCCGAGGGTCTGATGCGCGGAAAGACTTAAAGAAAGAGGAGAGACTATGCTGCTGATCATTCTTCTGATCATCCTGATATTCGGATTTGGTTATGGTGGTTACCGCGTTGGTCCCGGCTGGGGATATTACGGCGGGGGCGGTCTGAGTCTCATTCTGACGATCGTTCTGATTCTGCTGTTACTCAGGGTTATCTGACGTCAGCGTAAAACGATGCGCCGCGGCCGAGACGGCGGCGGCGTGCCTTCCATCCTATTAGATCGGCATGCCCTCAATGCAGTACACTGCAACCGTCGAGGGGGTTGTGTCTGTTGCGGATTCGCGGTCTGGTTTGTTGCGCGCTAGTTGCCCTGATTGCGAACGCCACGGCGAGTTCCCAGGCACCTTCGACTCCCCCAGGACAGGCACAGAAACCTGGCATGAGCAGCGGCATTGCGTCGGGCGTGCAGTCGAGCCCGCAGTATGACGCTGAGAAGCGGCCGATTACCGCTGGGGGATTCGTCGATCAGGGGACGGTTGTCTTCGAAGATGACACGAAGGCCGCGGGCATGTCCGGGTGGATACATAAGATGGGCGTGCCGCATAAGCAGTTCATCGTCGAAACAAACGGTTCGGGTGTCTGCCTGATCGACTACAACAACGATGGATGGCTCGACATCTACCTGGTGAATGGCTCGACCTTCGACGCCTTGGATGGGAAGGAGCCCACACCGCACGCCGCTCTGTTCCGCAACAATCATGACGGGACATTCACCGACGTTTCGAAAGAAGCTGGAGTTCAAAACGACCGGTGGGGCTACGGCTGCTCAGTCGCGGACTATGACAACGATGGCTGGCCCGATCTGTATGTCGGCAACTATGGAGAGAATCGGCTCTACCACAATAATCATGACGGCACCTTTACGGATAAAGCGAAAGAAGCCGGAGTAGCGCTGGGCAACTGGTCGCCGGGTTCGACGTGGGGCGACTTTGACGGCGACGGCAAACTCGATCTCTACGTTACGGGGTATGTGCACTTCGATCGCAATAACCTGCCGATCGCGGGGACCAAGGCGGTGAACTATGCGTCGTGCCTGTACCGCGGCGTGAGTGTGAACTGCGGCCCGCGCGGGCTGCCCGGCGAACCGGATCATCTCTTCCATAACGACGGAAACGGGAAGTTCACCGATGTGACCGTGAAGGCCGGCGTTGAAGACAAGGACAAATATTATGGATTCGCCGCCATCTTTGTGGACATCAACAACGACGGCAAGCCCGACCTGGTGGTGGGGAATGATTCGGAGCCGAACTTTCTCTACATCAACAAAGGCGATGGGACGTTTGACGATCAGAGCTATGTGTCGGGCTTTGCGCTGAACAAGGATGGGCGTGAGATTGCGTCGATGGGCATTGCCGCAGGCGACTACGAGAACAGCGGGCTGATCGATTTCTTCGTGACGGACTTCGGCGACGACTACAAGGTGCTCTACCACAACGACGGCGATGCAAGCTTCACGGATGTGAGCTACAAAGCCGGTGTGGCGCAGACAACAATCCCGTTTGTGGGCTGGGGCGACGGGTTTCTCGATTTTGACAACGACGGATGGCTCGACCTGTTTGAGGTGAACGGGCACGTTTATCCCGAAGTGGACGAGCACGACTGGGGGACAACGTTCGCCGAACGGCCGCTGTTGTTTCACAACGTTCCGGACGGGACGGGCAAGGGGCGGAAGTTTGAATATGTGCCGCCGGTCAAGGGCTCGGGACTGGCAGTGGTGGTGCCGGGACGCGGGGCGGCTTTTGGCGACCTGTTCAACAATGGAAAAATTGACGTGGTCATTAACCCCGTGGATGGGCCGCCGGTGCTGTTGAAGAATGTAAATCCGGATCATCATCACTGGGTGGAGATGGGCTTGGTCGGCGGACCGAAAAGCCCGCGGGATGCGACGTGCGCCACGGTGTATTTGCAGGCGAACGGAATGCGGATGCGGCAGGACGTGCTGTCGAGCGGGAGCTATATTTCGGCGAACGACCGGCGGCTGCACTTCGGGCTTGGAGATGCGACCGATGCGGGCACGGCGGAGATTCACTGGCCTTCGGGCGCGAAGGAGACGGTGAAAATTCCTGCGGTGGATCGGATTTACACCATCGAAGAAGGCAAAGGGATCACGGGCGCGCTGTGCGGCGGCAAGCCGTGCGCTGATCCGAAGTCGGCAGATGCAGCGGCTGCTGCCAAGAAGTAAAGAATGCGACGAGTGCTGAGCGTCGTTGCGCTATTGTGGTGTCCCAGACGTTATCGGAATGAATCTGGAAGTGCGAGAAGCAGATTCTTCGCTCACCATCCCCAAACTGAAATACGTTTGGGGCCTCGTTCGCTCAGAATGACACCTCGAACTTTTGTAGCGAGCTGCAGGGACAGAATACTGATTGTTGCCGCTCTGATGGCCCTGTTTCCGCCGACACCGGGAATGGCGCAGTCCGCGACGCAAAACAAGGATCAAAAAGCAAAGCCTCCTCAATCGCAACAGCAGAGCGGTATGGGGGGCATCTCGTCAGCAGGAAACTTCGCGCCGGTGTATGACGCCGAGAAGAGGCCGATTACAGCGGGCGGTTTTGTCACGAGCGGGACCGTGGTCTTCGAAGATGCCACGAAAGCTGCGGGGCTGAGCGGCTGGCAGCACGTGATGGGGACGAAGACAAAGAAATACATTCTGGAGACGGACGGATCGGGCGTCGGACTTATTGATTACGACAACGACGGGTGGCTCGATATCTATCTGGTGAATGGATCGACCTACGATGCGCTTACGGGCAAGCGGACCCCGCCGCACGCGGCGCTGTTTCATAACAATCACGACGGGACGTTTACCGATGTGACGGAAAAGGCCGGGGTGACGAATGATCGCTGGGGATTCGGTGTGGCGATCGCGGACTTCGATAACGATGGCTGGCCGGATATTTTTGTGTGCAACTTCGGCAAGAATCGCCTGTACCACAACAATCACGACGGAACGTTTACCGATGTGGCGGAGAAGGCAGGCGTAACGCTGGGCAACTGGTCGGATGGCGCGACATGGGGCGACTACGACGGCGATGGGCGGCTAGACCTGTTCGTGTCGGGATACGTGCATTACGACCTGAATCATCAGCCCGACCCGACCAACGGTGATGTTCCTTTCGGCGACTGCCAGTTGCATGGATTTCCCGTGATGTGCGGGCCGCGCGGTCTGCCAGGAGAGCCCGATCACCTCTTTCACAACAATGGCGATGGAACATTTACGGATGTGAGCGTGAAGGCGGGGGTGGCCGACCCAGGACACTATTACGGGTTCACAGCGATTTTTGTGGATGTGAACAACGATGGCAAACCCGACCTGCTGGTGGCCAACGATTCCAATCCGAATTATCTCTATCTGAACAAGGGGGATGGAACATTTGCGGATCGCAGCTATGTTTCGGGATTCGCGCTGAACAACGATGGACGCGAGATTGCGTCGATGGGTCTGGCGGTTGGCGACTACATGAACAATGGGCTCGTGGATTTATTGGTCACGGACTTTTCAGACGATTACAAGACGCTCTATCACAACGACGGCGACGCGAGCTTTACCGAGGTGGGCAGCGAAGCCGGGATCGCGCAGATTCCGGTGCCGTTTGTGGGGTGGGGCGACGGGTTTATCGATTTCGACAACGACGGCTGGAAAGACATCATGATGATCAACGGCCACGTGTATCCGCAGGTGGATGAGCACGACTGGGGCACCACGTTTGCCGAACGGGCGTTGCTGTTCCGTAATCTGCACAACGGGAAATTTGAATATGTGCCGGCGGTGAAGGGGTCGGGACTGGCGACGCTGACTTCAGGGCGCGGAGCAGCGTTTGGCGACCTGTTCAACAACGGGAAGATCGACGTGGTGATCAATCCGATCGAAGGCCCGCCCGTGCTTTTGAAGAACGTGAATCCGGACAATCACCACTGGGTGGAACTGAAGCTGGTCGGTGGCGCCAAGAGTCCGAGGGATGCCGTGGGCGCGACCGTGTATTTGAATGCGAATGGTGTCCGCCAGCGCGACGACGTCATGAGCGGGGGAAGCTACATCTCGTCGAACGATCAGCGACCGCACTTCGGGCTGGGCGACGCGATGGATGCGGGCACGGCGGAGATTCACTGGCCGTCAGGCGTGGTCGAAAAGGTAAAGCTGCCGGGAGTGGATCGGATTTTCACGATCACCGAAGGAAAAGGAATTACAGGTGTGCTGTGCGAGAAGCAGCCATGCGGGACGAAGGCACTTCGTTAGGTGGGAAATCAGAGACCTTAGGTGACCCTTTTTCCGGCGCTGCTCAAGTTCGTGCTTTCCCACCCATGCCGCGATGAAGCTGCGTCATGGATGGGGCACCCGCAATTGTGGTGGGATAAACGACCGGAGATTCCGCTAAAACACTCCTGCCAGGAAGCTTTCGGCATGGTGTTCTGGCAAGTGTTTGACTCCACTCTCAGCAAGCACCGCCGGGGACAAGGTGAAGACCGGGCAGTGGGAGTGGGCCAGCACTTTATAGACGACGCCATGACGGGTAATGGCTGCAAAGGCGGAGGCACCGTGTGCGCCAAGGACGATGAGGTCGGCCTGCTGGGCGCGGCTCTGGTAGAGCAGTTCCTCTGTCGGGTCGCCGGGGACGACGATGGTCTGGACGGAGATCTGATCGCGTAGTTCGCGGGGAATGAGGCGGAGCAGGTCGGTCTCAATATCCTCGATGGTGCGCCCGGCAAGGACTTCGGCACGATCCTGGGGCCGGATGACGTGCTGGAGGACGAGACGGGCATTGTGCTGGAGGGCGAGTTCGGCGGCGAAGGTTGCCACCACGAAACTGCTGTCGATGAGGCTGACGGCGGAAAGAATGGTGCGGGTGGCGAAGTTGCGGTAGGCGCCGTCGACCACTTCAGGGCCGACGATGAAGACCGGGACGTTCGCGGTGCGTAGTACGGCCTCGGCGACAGAGCCGACAAGAATCTTGCCGATCGGCCCAGGCGAGTGGGTGCCCATTACAATGCGGTCGACGTGGCGCTCGCGGAGGTAGCCGAGAATCTGGTCGGCCGGGAGGCCGGGGCGCACTACCACCTCACAGTGGACGCCGGCCTGGCGAGCACGCAGGGCAAGGGGCTCGAGATGCTGGACTTCGGAACGGGCCGCTGCAGCGTAGTCGTAGTAGCGAATACCCGAAGTTTCCGAGGCAGACACGACCAGCGTGTCGTAGGCATGAAACACCACCAGATCGGCGGCGAATTCCAAGGCTTGCGCAAGAGCGAAGTTGAAGGCGCGCTCGTTGGCAGGGATCTCAGAGGTAAAGAGGATGGTGGAGGGCCTGCTCCAACCCGGCTTGATCGCCATGGGGAACCTCCTTCGAGGTGCTTAAAGATAGTAGGCTGCTTTCAAAGTGCGATCAGTGCTATGGCCCACACGAACAAGTGAGTTAGATCACCAACTGAGTAGGTAGCTGCCTCGACCAGGTTTTCCTGATCCTCAACCCAGCGAGACGGGCAAACAACACGGGAGGATCATCCTGTTGCTTTGGATTCTGGACCTATCACAATAATTTGTCAAGCCGTGAAGGGCTTACTTAAGGTGAAATTGGTATCTATTTGGTGATCTGAATCACTGAACGGCATATGCCGGCGGTGCTCTTCTGTATAGGAATCGAAGCTTTTGCTGCACCGAGGAGGTCGGAAGTCTTATGCAACAACAACCAATGCATCACATACCGGCGCGTGGCGGGTTGAATTACGATGAGGCTCCCTTCCTGGCGATCTGGGAGGTCACACAATCCTGTGATTTAGCTTGTAAGCATTGCCGGGCAGCGGCGCAACCGATTGCGCATCCTGACCAACTCAGCACCGCCGAGGGCAAAGCGCTGATCGACCAAATCGCGGAGATGCACATCCCAATTTTTGTGTTTACGGGCGGCGATCCGCTGAAGAGGGCGGACGTATATGAACTGATTCGCTATTCAGCGGAGAAGGGAGTGAAGGTGGCGGTTACGCCGAGCGCCACTCCGCTGCTGACGCGGGATGCGATCTTCAAGATGAAGGAAGCGGGCGTGGTCCGGCTGGGAATATCGCTGGACGGATCGTCGCCGGAGATTCATGATAACTTCCGCGGACTGCCGGGTGCATGGGCCCGGACGATCCAGGCGGTGGAGTGGGCCGGCGAAGCCGGTTTGCCGATCCAGGTGCACACCACGATCAGCCGCCACAATGCGCACGACCTGGATAACCTGTGCGCACTGTTCGAGAAGCTCAACATCGTCATGTGGAACGTGTTCTTCCTCGTTCCGGTGGGACGTGGGCAGCTAGGCGACTTGCTGAGCGGCGAAGAGTTCGAGCAGGTATTCGGAAAAATCTACGAGTTGTCGAACCGCGTGAGCTTTCAGATCAAGACGACGGAAGCGATGCACTACCGCCGCTACCTGTTGCAGCACAACCTGCAAGAGCGGAAGATGGGACACGGCGCAGCCCATCCGCAAGGGGTTGCCCGGGAATATGAACCCGGTGCACCCGAGGCGGATGCGCAAACGCGCACGAATAACTGGATGACGCGTCGTGTGAACGACGGCAAGGGCTTTCTGTTCGTGTCGCATATGGGGAATGTCTATCCAAGCGGATTTTTGCCGATTCACGCAGGGAATATCCGCGAGAAGTCCCTGGCCGATATCTACCAGAACGCTCCCATCTTCAAGGCATTGCGCGACACGAAACAGCTCGAGGGAAAGTGCGGAGCCTGCGAGTACAAGGAGATTTGCGGCGGTTCTCGCGCAAGGGCATACGCTGTAACAGGCGATCCGCTGGCGCAGGAACCGTGCTGCATTTATCAGCCAAAGAATTGGGTTCCCACTGATGCGCCGGCGAAGTGTCAGCCTGAGTTTGCGGGGCCCCTGGTGAAGTTATAACTGTTTAGAAATCTGGTGGGTGGTCAGGCCGGGACGATGAGTCCCGGCCTGATGCTTTGGGATAAGATTCCGCGACCGATTCCATGCGGCCAGAACCTCATGAACAACATCCCACCCTTTCGGCGTCGAGATCATGAATCGCAGAAGTGATTTAAATCACACGGGGATTGGCATTGGAGGTTGATCCTGTTGTCACGAGCACTGTGCTTTGACCCGAAATTTCGTTGGATGGGTCGACCGTCGGGATGGGTCGGCCAGACGGCCAGTGTGGTATCAAGGGACTGAGGAAACGGATGCGGGTAGCAATCATCGGCGGGGGAATCGCGGGACTGGCAGCTGCCTATGAACTGGAGAAGGCGCGCGGGACGGGTGCGGAGGTCGAGTACACGCTGTTTGAGACGCGGGAGCGGCTGGGCGGGGCGCTCGCATCGGACACCGTAAATGGGGTGGTGCTGGAGCGGGGGCCCGATTCGTTTCTGAGCGAGAAGCCGGCGGGGGCAGAGCTTTGCCGCGAGCTGGGTCTGGCCGATCAACTGACGCCTTCGAACGACGCAAACCGCAAGACGTACATTGTGGTGAAGAACCGGCTGGTTTCGCTGCCGGACGGCCTGATGTTTCTAATTCCGACGAAGCTGGTGCCCACAGCGCTGTCGGGATTGTTCAGCCCGGCGACGAAGATTCGCATGGCGCTCGAGCTGCTGCACCCGCCGCGTCCGAGCGGGCAGGACGAATCAGTGGCGTCGCTGGTGAAGAGGCATTTTGGCCAGGAGGCGGTGGACAGGCTGGCGGATCCGCTGTTGTCGGGAATCTACGGCGGCGATGCGACTCAGCTCAGTGCGCGAACGGTACTGCCGAAGCTTGTGGAGATGGAAACCGAGTACGGATCGCTGACGCGCGGAATGCTTGCGGCACACAAGCAGATGCGGGCCAGGATGGCGGCGCGGAGCGCGAGTGCGAATGGCGCCACGCCGGGGCAGGGCGGCGAAAAGCGTGCCATGCCGCGATCGATTTTCACGACGTTGAAGGGCGGCTTGCAACAACTGGTCGATGCGCTGGAAGCAAGGCTCAACCCAAAGTGGGTGCGGAAATCGACGGCGGTGACTGCGCTGGAGCGAGTTGGAAGCGGCTGGCGGGTTCGGCTGGCCGGCGAAGATGCGCTCTATGATGCGGTGATCGTGGCGTCGCCGGCATGGGCCGCGGGCGGGCTGCTAGCAGCCACGGATGCCGCGCTGGGCGACGAACTGAGCGCAATTCCCTACTCGTCTTCGATTACCGTGAACCTGGTTTTCGACGAGGCGCAGCTGGGACGCTTGCCGGATGGTTTCGGATTTCTGGTGCCGGCAGTGGAGGGGCGCGCGATGTTGGCCTGCACGTTTGTGCACCGGAAGTTTGTGGGACGGACGCCGACAGGCAAAGCCGTGCTGCGGGCATTCCTGGGTGGCGCGAAGGACGAAGCTCTGTTGGACCAGAGTGACGAGGTGCTGGTGGCAACGGTCCGCCGCGAGCTGAGCGAAATTCTTGGCGCGCGGGTGGTCGGGCCGCAGATTCCGGCGGAGGCGACACAGGTTTCGCGTTGGCGGCGAGCCATGGCGCAGTACTCGGTTGGGCACCAGGAACGAATGAAGCGGATCAAGGAAATGGTGGCTGGGACTGCCGGGCCTGCGGCTGGCCGGGAATGCGTATGACGGAATCGGAATTCCGGATTGCATTCGGACGGGAAGGCAGGCGGCGAAGGATATTCTGACGAGCCTGCAGGTCGGCGAGTCGGCGCTATAGAGATTCTAGATAGATATATGCAACTTTATGGTTGCGCTTCCCTGGCGCGACTGCAATCGCCCTTCGACTTTGCTCCTGAATGACGATGCTCGTGAGAATTTCTCGCTTTCCCACCCATGACGCGATGGAGCCGCGTCATGGATGGGGCACCCTCGGTTGTGCGGATTGATGCTGCGTCGAAAGCAGGTGCTTCGACTGCCGTTGATCGGTCAGGATGATGATGCGAGTGAGTCGGCGGGGCGACTCAGTTGAAGCGGCTGTAGGTCATTCTGCGCGGGCTTACGAACAGCTTTGCGGTGATCACGCCGAAAAGGAATCCGCCGATGTGGGCGAGATAGGCGACGCCGCCGGTGCGGACTTCGGCGACGGAGCCGATGTTGAGAACCTGCATGAGAAACCAGAAACCGATAACCAGGACAGCCGGGATGAACGTGACGCGAAAGAAGATAAAGAAGAAGAGGATGGTGCGGATGCGGTCGCGGGGGAAGGTGATGATGAAGGCTCCCATGACAGCGGCAATGGCTCCGCTGGCGCCGAGACAGGGAAGATGCGAGAAGGGGTCGCCGAGAATCTGCGCGAACATGGCGACGATGCCGCCGGCGAGATAGAAGATCAGAAAACGGAAGCCGCCCATGGCTTCTTCGATGGCCCGGCCAAAGGCCCAGAGGTAGACCATGTTGCCGATGATGTGCATCCACCCGCCATGCATGAACATCGAGGTGACCAGGGTGATGAGGTGATTGCCGTGCATGATGCGGATGGGAATGACCGACCAGGCGCGCACAAAGCTGTCGCCGTACATCAGTTCCTGAAGGAAGACAAAGACATTAAGGAGAACGATAAGAATAGTGACGGGCGCAACCCGCCCGGGCGGGCGTGACGCGTCACCCAGGGGAATGAATCCGGCCACTTACATTCCACCTTTACCCAACAGAATGCCGATGCCGTAGGTGACCGCGCCTTCGACTGCGCCGACCACGGTCATTTCGAGGCCAGAGGACCACCAGGAGCGGATGGTGATCAAGCTCTTGGCTGCTCCCACCGCGAAGTGGGCGGCGAGCGAGACGACGGCGGCGGCGAACACAGCCGGAACTCCGCTCATGAAGAAGAACGGGATGATGGGGATCATGGCGCCGACAGCGGTGGAGAGCGCGCCGGAGGTGGCGGAGACCATGGGGTTCGATAATGCCTCTTCCGAAGTGCCGAGGCGCTCGCTGGCCAGGGCACGAAGCATCTGCTCGGGGTCGCTGGCGATGTGGTTGACCATGTGGTCGGCGTCGGCTTCCGGAAGACCCTTGACCTGGTAGTAGAGCGAGAGGAGTTCGCGGGCCTCGGGGCCGTTCAGATGGATAGCTTCGCGCTCGCGGGCAATTTCAGCATGGTAGATTTCGCGTTCGCTTTTGGCCGCAAGATAAGCGCCGGAGCCCATCGAGAGCGCGGAGGCGATCATCCCGGCCATGCCAGCGAGGAGAACATCGTGACTATTGCCCTGGGTGGCGCCGGAGACGCCCGAGACGATGCCGAAGATAGCCCCGAGGCCATCATTGACGCCGTAGATGGCGTCGCCGATCCATGCGCCGGGCTGCTTTCGGCCTTCGGCGCGCTTGGCCAGGAGTTCTTCGAGGACGGCCTTCGGGTCGACTTTAGGCGCGCTTGCGGCGGGCTGATAGTGGCCGCGGAGGAGCGAGCCAAGTTCGCGGTGGTGGTCTTTCTCGTCTTCAATGACGTGGTCGAGGATGGCGATGGAGCCCTCGTCGCCGAGGTCTTTCAACTGCTTGCCATAGTTGGCGATGTGGCGGCTCTCTTCGATCTCGAGACGGCGCAGGGCCATGCGAACGCCGCCGGCGCGGTTGGCGAGAGAGTTGGCTTCGCCGCCGGGATTGCCGTTATAGACGGGCTCAGTGCCGCCGAGTTCAACGATGCGGCCATGCCAGAGAGCCGCGTGCTCCCACTCAGCTCCGGCCAGATGGCGAAGAACCTGGGCGCGGACCGGATCGCTGTCGCGATCGGCAAGCGTCTTATAGGTGTAGTAGCCCTCCATCTCCGCTTGCCAATTGGCCTCGAGAGCGGACAGAACTTTTTTTAACTTGGCGCTGCTGAGAGTGGTGGTAGCCACGGTAGGTCTCCTTGGTTCTCTTGAGGATACGGCATTTTCAGTAGAAACCGCAGTGACCGGTTCGCGGAAAAGCGGGGAAGCTGAAGGCGTGCAAATGGCGACGAATCAGGGTTTGGGAAAGATTTTTCAGCAGTTGATCGCATCACTTCCCCAAGCCGGGGTTTTCCGTATAGTGTTGTGTGCAGCAATTTGGCCGGAAATTCGGCGGCACAGTGCAATCCCAGCGCAAAACAAGCTGGTCTAAATCAGAGCGCGACGAATATGAGAGCGCTTGAATGTGCCCTAACCGGGCGGAATTTTTTGAGGAAGCAGGGGAGCAAACCAACTATGGCGACACGATCTACACCGGCCGCGGCTGCAACTACGCCGAACTACACCGGCCCGTTCATTACGGTGGCTGTGCTGTTCTTCATCTTCGGATTCATCACCAACTTGAACATGGCGCTCGTGCCGCATCTGCGGTCGATTTTCGACCTGCCGTATGCGTGGGCCATGCTGGCCGAGTCGGCCTTCTTTCTGGCGTACTTTGTATTCTCGTCGCCAACGTCGAAGCTGATTGAGACCATCGGCTATAAACGGACGATGGTGGTTTCGCTGTTCATCCAGGTGGTGGGATGTCTGCTGTTTGTGCCGGCAGCGAAAATGGTGAGTTTCCCGCTCTTCCTGACTGCCGTATTCATTGTTGGCGCGGGCGTAACCGCACTCCAGACAGCAGCGAATCCGTATGTGGCGATTCTGGGGCCCGAGCACAGTGCGCCAGTCCGGCTGACACTTGCGCAGGCGTTGAATTCAGTAGGCGGCACGATTGCTCCACTGGTTGCGGGCGCTTACATCTTGACCGACCCGGCCAGCACAGCTACCAAGGCGGCCGTCGCCAATACAGTGCGCATGCCGTATATCGCAATTGCGGCTGGTCTTCTGATTTTGGGAGTCGCGGTTGCGTTCATGCATCTGCCGCACATTTCGCAGACGCAGGAGTTCCGGCCGGGAAAAGAAGGCGATCCCATCCTGGGCCGCAGTATCTGGAGCTATCGGCACACGGTGCTTGGTGCCATTGGAATCTTTCTATACGTCGGCGTTGAGGTGGGACTGGCTTCGATCGCGGTGAACTACTTCAAGACGCAGGGAGTGGACAGCGCCAAGACGGCGTCGTTCCTGGTTTCGCTCTATTGGGGCGGCGCGCTGGTTGGCCGCTTGCTCGGCTCGTGGGTATTGACCAAGATCAAGTCGGGACGGCTGCTGGGTGGTTTTGGATTCGCTGCTGCCCTGTTCGTGGTGATCTCCATGGTCACAACCGGACAGGTGGCAATCTGGTCGATCGTGATTTGCGGCTTCTTCAATTCGATCATGTTCCCGAATATCTTTGCGCTCGGCATCAAGGGCCTTGGTCCGATGACGAGCAAGGGATCGGGACTGATTATGACAGCGGTTGTGGGTGGCGCGATCGTGCCACTCGCACTGGGCGCGGCAGCCGACAAGTTCGGCATCCAGCATGCGTTCGTGATTCCGCTGATTTGCTATCTCTTCATTGCCTATTACGGGCTTTGGGGATCCAAGCCTACGCGGACAGTGACAGCGTAGGCGGGTTGGGGCAGTAAACCTGAAGGCCCTCCGGTTGCCCGGAGGGCCTTCCTATCTTTGTGGACAGTATCCGGACAACAGGACCCGGGCTGAAGCCCGATTCCTCCACCGATCTACGATTCAGGGGCCTAAAGGCCCCTGCTCCCTCCGCTGATGCAGCAGATTGTCGGTTGAAAACGCGAGTGACGCAATCCATGAGCGGCAGATCGCTGATATCTATCTGAAAGCAAATAAGAAAAGACTCGCATTCGATTTCTGTTGATCTTTATTACGGATTGCGATATTGTTATTGCAATTTGCGATTGGCTTGCGGCCGGATTTGAAGGCTGATTGCGGACGGATCGATGAAACTCGGCGAAAAAATCAGGTATTTGCGCGAAGTGGAGGGCAGCCTTCGGGGCATGAGCCGCGCGATGAGCCAGCAGGAGCTGACGCGGGCGATCACGGCGGAGACGGGCTCGAAGCTGAGCCAGAGTTATCTCTCTCAAATTGAGAGTGGGGCGCGGCCGCACCTTACCAACACGACGCGGCAGATTCTGGCGCAGTTTTTCAAGGTGCATCCGGGATACCTGGTGGACGATCCCGAGGGCTATCACCCGGAGTTGTTGAGCGAGGTGCGGGGGCTCGAAGACAAGCTTGATATGTGGCTCGTGTCGGGGGCTGAGCGGTTTCGACGTGATCCTGAACTGAAGAGCGCGCTGCTGACGCTGGCGCAACATGAAAAGTCGCGGGAATGCCTGCTGTTGCTGGAATCAATTCTGGAGACACCGGGGCTGATGCAGCGGCTGATGGAAGTGCTGAGAAAACAGGGATCAGGAAGTAGCAAAAACGGCAAAGCGGGGACCAAGGGACGCAGGGACCAGGGACATAGGGATTGATGTAATTGGGGGCACGGAGATGAACTGGGAGACGTTTTATCTGGTTTGTTTTTTGGCGGGGCTGATGTTGAGTTTTATTTCGCTGCTCGGCGGGATGGGACATTTCGGCGGGCATGTTCACACGCCGCATCTGCATCTTCCGCATGCTGGGCATGTGGGACACGTGCCTCATGGTGGATTGGCGCATCCAGGCAGTGCGAGCGGCGCAGGATCAGCGGGACGCGGGGTTGGCCCGGAGGTTCCGTGGTGGAATGCGTTCTCCATCATGATCTTTCTGTGCTGGTTTGGCGCGGCGGGATTTCTGCTGACGAAGTATGGAAGCTTTGTGGCAGGCGTGGTGGTGGTGCTGGCGGCGGTTTGCGGCATTGCGGGCGGAGCGATCATCTTCATTTTTCTGACTCGGGTGCTGATGCCGCACGATCGCGAACTCACTGCGGATGAGACGGATGTTGTAGGCGTGGTGGGGCGTGTTTCGTCGCCGATTCGGGCCGGCGGAACAGGCGCGATTGTTTACCAGCAAATGGGCGCGACGCGGTCCGCGATTGCGCGGGCTGAGGATGACGAGGCGCTGGGGAAAGATGAGGAAGTGTTCGTGATCCGCTACGAAAAAGGGGTCGCGTACGTGAAGCGGTGGGAAGACCTGGAAGCCAGTGGTCAGTTATCGAACAGTGGTCAGAAGCAGACTACTAGCCGCTAGTTTCGAGCTGAAGCAAAAACTGCAACGTGAAGTGCCCGGCCGAAGGACCGGGATCGCAATGACGAACTCAACCGTGCTGATTGCGGATATGGCCATCCTGGTGGGGATTTTTCTGCTGGGATTGCTGGCGAAGTTGTTTCCGAGAAAGACAGGTAACATCCATCCCGACGAACACAGATCGTTCGTTGGGGACCCTGGAAGGGATCAGGGGTCACGGATCAGGGATCGGGCTGATTCGCACTGATCACTGTTCACTGAAAGCTGTGAACTGTTCACTGTGAACCGAGTACAACCATCAACAATTCAACCCCTGTTGAAAGGACAGGGATCGAATGAAACCAGAACTTGTTCTGATTGTCGGGCTGGGAGTATTGGCGCTCATTTTCATCATGGGCATATTGGCCAGGATGTATCGCAAGGCGGGGCCGAACGAGGCTCTGATTGTGTACGGATTTCGCGGGCCTCGTGTGATCAAGGGACATGGCACGGTGATCTTCCCGATGGTGGAGAACTGCCGCGAGCTGAGCCTGGAGCTGATGAGCTTCGATGTGGCTCCGCAGCAGGATCTCTATACCAAACAGGGCGTGGCCGTAACGGTAGAGGCCGTTGCGCAGATCAAGGTGCGCAGCGACCAGGCTTCGATTCTGACGGCGGCCGAGCAGTTTTTGACGAAGACTCCGCCACAGCGCGAGGGGCTGATTCGGCTGGTGATGGAAGGGCATCTGCGCGGAATCATCGGCCAGTTGACCGTAGAGCAGATTGTGAAAGAGCCGGAAATGGTGGGCGAGCGCATGCGTGCGACGTGCGCCGAAGACATGAGCAAGATGGGACTCGAAGTGATTTCGTTCACCATCAAGGAAGTGCGCGACAAAAACGAGTACATCTCGAACATGGGCAAACCGGACGTGGCGCGCATCAAGCGCGACGCGGAGATGGCGACGGCCGATGCGGAGAGGGATACGGCGATCAAGCGGGCCACGGCGCTGCGGGAATCCGCAGTTGCCAAAGCACAGGCTGACCAGGAGCGCGTGATTGCGGAGACAGCTTCGGCGACGCGGCAAGCAGAGGCGCAACGCGACCTTGAAATCAAGAAGGCGGAGTATGCGGAGCAGAGCCGGCGCCAACAGGCCACGGCCGACAAGGCGTACGAATTGCAGACCAACGTCATGCTGCAGCAGGTGACGGCTGAGCAGGTGAAGGTGCAGCAGGTCGAAAAGGAAGGCCAGATCAAGGTGCAGGAAGCTGAAATCCTTCGCCACGAGAAGGAACTGATTGCGACGGTGTTGAAGGGTGCCGAGATCGAGCGCCAGAGAATCGAGAACCTGGCGTCTGCAGAGAAGGCTCGTTTGACGACCGAGGCCGAAGGCCGCGCGGCTGCGATTCGTTCGCAGGGCGAAGCCGAAGCCAGCATCATCTTCCAGAAGGGCGAAGCGGAAGCCAAGGCGATGAACGTGAAGGCCGAAGCTTACCAGGAATGGAACCAGGCCGCGGTGGTCGACAAACTGCTGACCAACATGGCGGATGTTGTGCGCGCAATGGCAGAGCCGCTGAGCAAGGTGGATCACATCACGATCGTGTCCACCGGCAACGACGAAGCCGCAGGGGCGCACAAAATTACCGGCGACATGACGCGGATCGCGGCGCAGGTACCTGCATTGTTTGAAGCGCTGAGCGGCATGGACATCAAGCAGTTGATGGCCAACGTGCAGGCGATCAAGATCAAGCCGATCGACGATAAGTCCCAGAACGGGGATGCGGCCAAGTCGTAGTGGTTTGGTTCAAGGTCGTTCAAAGAGGTGCGTGGCGAGGGATACATCTCTTGCCACGCGAACCGGAAAAGAAGATGAGGAAAACGTGATGAACAGAATTCGTACAGCAGCGATTTTGGGCGCAGCAGGAATCGCCCTTTCTGCATTTGCGCAGAGTGGAACGACGATGTCGCCGGCAAGCGCTTCAGCACAAGCGGGATCTGCTTCCGTGACTGCCGTTCCGGCCGATCAGCAGCCCACGAAGGAGCAATTGGCAAAGCTCTTCGACGTGATGCGGATTCGGGAGCAGATGCAGTCGATGCGACAGATTGTGCCGGGAATGGTTACGCAGCAGATTCAGGCCGCAATGAGGCAGACAGAAGCGTCTCTGCCGGCAGGAACGAAACTGACCCCGGAACAGCGCGAAGCCATGCAAAAGGTGATGAGCAAATACGTCGGAAAGGCGATGGATCTCTATCCCGCCGACGAGATGCTGGCGGACATGACCACGATTTATCAGCAGCATCTCAGCAAGGATGATGTGGATGGGTTGATCACGTTCTATAGTTCGCCGGCCGGACAGCATCTGCTGGATGCGCAACCTGTGATTGCGAAAGAGTACATGCCAATGGTGATGGGCAAAGTCTCAGAGCGCAGCCAGGCAATGACGAAGGAAATGATGAAAGAGATGGCAGAGATTGTGCCGCCGACCGCAAAGCCTGCTGAAGCAAAGCCGGCCGCAAAGGCCGGAACAACGAAGCCACCAGTGCAGTAGGGATTTGAGCGCAATACAAAAGGATTCGGGAATAGAAGTTCAGAAGCGAGGAGGAGGGATTGTATGTCGTTACTGGATAGAGTAAGCACGCTGTTGAGGGCGAATCTGAATGACCTGGTAGAGAAGGCCGAGGATCCGGAACGGATGTTGAAACAGGTTGTTCTCGATATGGAGAACCAGCTTATGCAGGTAAAAACACAGGTTGCGATTGCGATTGCAGATCAGCATCTGCTCGAGAAGAAGAAGGCGGAGCACGAACTGCAGGCTGGAGAGTGGCGGCGTAAGGCGGAACTCGCGGTACAGAAGGGCCAGGATGATTTGGCCAGGGCTGCGCTGGAGCGGGCATTGAGCCAGGATCAGCTTGCAATTGGATTCACCACGCAGGCGGAAGACCAGAAACACGAGGCGGACAATCTGCGGCAGGCGCTGCACAAGCTGGAGCAGAAGCTGACAGAGACACGCGCGCATTGCGAAATGCTGATCGCCGAGCATCGCAGGGCGAAGGTGGTGGGCCGTGCGGCGAAAGCTCAGCATGTTGTGGGCAACGATCAGGAAAATACGATTGGCCGCATGAAGAGCAAGGTGCACGTCACTGCGGCGGAAAATGCGGCAGCCACCGAAGTGCTGAATCCGGTGTCGCTTGAAGATAAATTCAGAAAGCTGGAAAGTGAAGACCAGGTGGAACTGATGCTGAAGGAGTTAAAGAGCAAGGTCGCGGCCAACGGTTAGGGGAAGGTCGCGACTTCTCTCTTCTACTGGATGGAATAGTCCAGACGGAACAGTTGCCGTCGAACTCGAACGAGGCCCTGCGGGTTTTCGGTGCGTGGCTTGCTCTTTGGAGCATTCGGGCTTACCGCAACGAGCGCAAAGCCGGTGCATTCCCCATTTTTACGAAACCCGCAGTGTCTATGGAATTAACCCCGATGATGGAGAGCCACAGCTCGCATTTCTTCTGCGGCGAGCTATACGTGCTCAGCGGTAGCCTCGAGCCAGGAGGTATTTCGCGCCTGACTCGAAAGCTTCGGGACCCGGTACGACGAACTCGAAGGCATCGGCCAACCGACCGATCACATTAAACGAGAAACAGACTGCGAGCGCATCCTCGATCTGTTGACGCGAAGCACCAGCCGCGAGAACGGCTCGCATGTCATCGGCATCTACTTTGTGTTCCCGCGTCAGCTTGCCGAGCATGACGAGCGTTGCCCGCAATGGTTCCTCGATCGGCGCAGTCTTGACATCGAACAAGACCGCGGACACCTTTTTCGCATCGCCATATGCCCCTTGTGCGACCGCCGAGTGCGCCTTGATACAGAACTCGCACTGGTTGGTCTTCGCGACGAACGCGGCCATCAACTCGCGATCACCGACAGACCATGCCGATGGCGAGCGCATCGCCTCCTGCGTGATTGTCCCCATTGGCTTGCCGTAGAAGTCCGCCCGGTATTTGACCAGCTTGATGACGTCGAGGACCGGCTGGCGCGAGACCGTTCGAATGAGCGCGAAGAGTGCCTTCGTTCCGAGACCGTGGCCGCTATCGAGGATTTGAAGACGCATGCTCAATCCTTTCTGATTGCGTTGCCGGTTGCGTTTTTGGTCGCGGCCTCAAGAGCTGCGAGTGCATTGTCGTACTGCCGAGTAGATTGGCCGATCGCTGCGCAGACCACGATCTCAAAGACCTGGTCCTCGCTGAAGCCCGACTCCCTGACGGCGGCGAAGTCCTCGTCGGTAATCCGATCAGCATGCATGGCAACCTTATCGACCAGCACCCCCAGGGGTCCGAGTGAGGCCTCTGTTGTTGAACGCGGCCTTGCGATCGGAGGGTGATGCCTTGCCATCTCCGTCAAGGATTCGACTCGTCAATGCTTTTCGCGCCTTGTTGATATCCGACATGGTTTGCCCTCCGTCAAGTAGGCATTGTCCCATGGCCGCAGGGATTTAGGAACCGGGTTGGCCCCATCCGCCGCCGCCGGGGGATTCGATGCGGATCCGGGAACCGGCTTTGACTTCGCGGGTGCATTTGCCGGGGAGGTTTTGTTCGATAGCGTCGCGGACGATGGTGGTTTGGCCGCTGGAGCCAGGGTTCGCCGCCAGCGAGGCCCCACGGCTGGATCTTGCGACGATCGGCCAGGAGCGTGACCTGCGCTTCGCCCAGCAATTCCAATTCACGGATGATGCCGTCGCCGCCGCGGTGCTTCCCTGCCCCGCCGGAGTTCGGGCGCAGGGCGTATTGAATCATGCGGAACGGGTAGGCATATTCGAGCGCTTCAACGGGGGTGTTGAGCGAGTTGGTCATGTGGGCGTGATGGCCGCTGGCGCCGGGCGATTGCGGCGAGGCCCCATGGCCACCGGCGATGGTTTCGTAGTACGTATACGACTGGCCGTCGCGAGGATCGACGCCGCCAATCGTGAGGTTGTTCATGGTGCCGGAGCTCGCCGCGGGAATGCGATCGGGCAGTGCTTGCGCGAGCGCACGCATGAGCGTATCGACGATGCGCTGCGAGGTTTCCACATTGCCACCGGCGACGGCTGCGGGTGGGCGCGCATTGACGATGGATCCCTCCGGAGCGAGAACCGTTATGGGCTTCATGAGGCCGGCGGTGGCGATGGCCCCGGGTGGAAGCAGGCAACGGAAAACATAGAAAACGGCGGACCATGTGATGGCATAGACTGCGTTGATGCTGCCGCGAACCTGCGGGTCGGTGCCGGCAAAATCTACTGTTGCACGTTTGCGTTTGGGATCGTTGGTGACGCGGACGCGGATGGCGATGGGGCCGGGGATTACGCCGTCGTCGTCGAGGAAATCTTCGGCTTGCCATTTGCCTGCGGGAAGTGAGGCAAGCACATTGCGCATAAGGCGCTCGGAACCTGTGAGCATTGCGCTCACGCCTTGCGAGAGTCGCGCGAAACCGAAGCGCTCGACGAGTTCGAGCATGCGGGTGGCGCCGATGCGGCAGGCGCCGAGTTGCGCGGTGAGGTCGCCTTCGCGTTCTTTCGGGGTGCGCACGTTGGCGAGGATGATGGAGAGAAGTTGCGCGTCTATTTTGCCGGCCTGCATGAGCTTGACTGGCGGGATGCGGATGCCTTCCTGGGCGATTTCGCGGCATGGTCCCATTGAGCCGGGATACATGCCGCCGACGTCAGCGTGGTGAGCGCGATTGGCAACGTAGAAGGAAGCGCGCGATTGGCCGGGCAGGAAGACGGGCGCGACCATCGTGATGTCGGGAAGATGAGTTCCGCCGCGATAGGGATCGTTGAGCAGCGCGACGTCTCCGGCATCGAGGCGCAAGTCGGCAAGTACCGCGGCGACGGACATGGGCATGGAGCCGAGGTGGACAGGCATGTCGTCACCCATGGCGATGAGGTCGCCTTCGGCCGAAAAGACAGCGGAAGAGTAGTCGCGCCGCTCCTTGATGTTGGGCGAGAAGGCTGTGCGGCGCAAGGCCGCGCCCATCTCGACAGCGACGGAGTGGAGCGCGTGGCCGATGACGGCGATCTCGGCGGGATCGAGTTGGCGGCGCGCGGTCATCGGTAGGTTCCTGGCTTTGACGCAGGCGTGAGTATGAGATTCGAAAGCGCATCGACCGAGGCGGTCCAGCTGGTGGGGAGATACGTGGTGGCGCTCAACTCGGTGATCACCGCGGGGCCAACGATGCGATTTCCGGGTTGGAGGCGGGAGCGGTCGTAAAGCGCCGCATTGCGCCAACGGCCTTCTTCGAAGATGGGGTGCGCGGAGATTTGTGCGCGGCGGGCATCGGGTTTAGCGAGTGCTGCGCGGGCAATGCGCGGTTTGCGCGTTCGCGCGATGGCTTGTACGCGGAGGGTAACGATTTCGATGGGGCGTGCGGGATCGGCGTAGCCGTAGGACTGAGCGTGAAGATGGTGGAAGCGTGCAACAGCGTTGGCTGACCATTCGACGCGGAGTTCGAAGCCCTGGCCGTGGTAGCGGAGATCGGCGGAGCGGGACAGGATCGGTTTTGCATTCTCGGTGGTGAATGCAGCGCGCGCTTCGTCTTCGAGCGCGCGAAAGACGTGCACGATTTGCGGGGACCCCGGTGCGAGCATGACGGTGCGGGAAAATTCGCGGCGCAGGTCGGCGTCGAGGATGCCGAGAGCGGAGAGAGCACCGGGAGCATTGGGAATGAGAACACGACGGATACCGAGGGATTGAGCAAGTGCGCAGGCGTGGAGCGGGCCGGCGCCTCCGAACGCGAGCAGCGTGAAGGTGCGGGGATCGTGGCCGCGTTCGACGGAGACGCGGCGCAAGGCCGATTCCATGCGAGCGTTGGCTACCCGGAGGATGCCTTCGGCAAGATGTTCAACGGTGGCGAATGCCTTGGTCGGGACAGCGGAGAGAGCGCGGCGTGCCCGGGCTTCATCGAGATGCATGGCGCCCCCGAGAAAGTGTGCGGGCTGGAGACGGCCGAGGGCGAGGTTGGCGTCGGTGACGGTGGCGCGATCGCCGCGGCCGTAGCACGCGGGTCCGGGAACGGCGCCTGCCGATTGCGGACCGACCTGCAGTGCGCCGGCATGATCCATCCATGCAAGCGAGCCGCCGCCGGCTCCGGCGGTGTGAATGTCGAGCATGGGGACACCGACGGGAAGACCGGCAACCTGGCCTTCCGTGCTGGTGGGAGGTTCGCGTGTCGCGTCAAGGAGTGCGACGTCGGTTGAGGTTCCGCCCATGTCGAAGGTGAGGACGCGGTCAATGCCGGCAGCGCGGGCTACGCTGAGTGCGCCGATAACTCCGCCGGCTGGGCCCGAAAGAATCGTGCGAACGGGTTCACGCGCGGCGGATGCGGCGGAAAGGATTCCGCCGGAGGATTGCATGATGCTGAGACTGGCGCTGCGTTTCGCCAGGCCGCGTTGGAGCGCGTGGATGTAATGCTGCAGGCGTGGGGCGAGGTAGGCGTTGAGTGCGACGGTCGAGCCGCGCTCGTATTCACGAAATTCAGGAAGGATCTGATGGGAGAGCGAAATGGGAAGTCGAAGCGAGGCGAGCGCGGCTGCAACGGCTTGCTCGTGCGTGGGGTTGGCGAAGGAGAAGAGGAGCGAGACGGCGATGGATTCAGAATTTGATTTGCGGATTTCGCGTCGAAGTTGATCGAGTGCGGCGTCGGCTGGTGCGAGAAGAATGGAACCCTCCGGGCCGATGCGTTCCGCGATGCCGAAGCACTGATCGGTGACGGGAGCGGGGCGGTGGTGATTCCAGTCGTATAGGTCGGGGCGCGCCTGGCGGGCTATGGCGAGAGTGTCTTCAAATCCTGCTGTTGTGACGAAGGCGACGCGCGCACCTTTGCGTTCGAGCAGAGCATTGGTGGCAACGGTGGTGCCGTGACGAACTTCAACGGAGGCTTCAGGGACCAGAGCGGAGATTTTGCCGACAGCTTCGAGGATCGCGCGACTGGGATCGTCGGGAGTGGAGGCGAGCTTGAGAACATCAATGCGACTGCCGATGCGGTAGACGCAGTCAGTGAAGGTGCCGCCAGTGTCGATGGCGATGGTAAGGTGAATTGCCACTCAGAGAAAACATATCAGGCGAGGGGCGATTCGGTTGTAGACGAGAAAATCGACAGACGGCAGGCTGATGATCAACTACAGTCATGCATGGGGTTGTATCGCAAACAGGAAGCAGGAAAGGATCGTGCTTTCCCACCCATTCGACGAAAAGCTGTCGAATGGATGGGGCACCCCCAGCTCTTGCTTTTCCGTACTTCATGGCGTCGATGACAGATAAAGGTTCCCCAATTTCGATGAGTCCTATGGATTCCACATCAACGGTTTTCAGTTGGCGTGGCGCTACCACTTCGCAGCGGCGCGTAGTGATTGCGGCAGCGCTGGGCTGGATGCTGGATGCATTTGACGTGATGCTCTACTCGATTGTGCTGGCGACACTGATGCGTGCGTTCAGCATGAGCAGGACAACGGCGGGGTTGCTGAATGCGCTGACACTCATTGCTTCCGCTGTCGGTGGGCTGCTGTTTGGCGTGCTGGCGGACCGGTATGGGAGGCGGCGCATGCTTGGCGCCAGCATACTGGTCTATTCCATTTTCACGTTTGCATGCGGACTGTCGACGTCGATCGCCATGCTGGCGGCTTTCCGGTTTTTGTTGGGGCTGGGAATGGGCGGCGAGTGGAATACAGGTGCCGCCCTGGTGGCCGAGACGTGGCCCTCTGCATTGCGCGGACGCGCGCTGGGAATTGTGCAGAGCAGTTGGGCCGTGGGCTATGCAATTTCGGCGTTGGTGGCCGGGGCGATCCTGGCGCATGGGAGCTGGCGCGGGGTGTTCTTCGCGGGAATTTTGCCGGCGGGACTTGTGTTCTGGATACAGAGCCACGTGCCGGAGCCGCCCATGTGGGAGCGTGTGCACGCGGATGCCGCAACTGCTGGGAAGCGCGATAGGGTTCGCGGATCGGTAAAGGCACTGATGGTGCTGACCGCGACGAATACGTTTGGCATGTTCGGGTGGTGGGGGCTGTTTACCTGGATACCGGCGTATCTTGTATTGCCGGCATCGCAGGGTGGTCGAGGATTTGCGGCGTTGAGTCTGACGGGTTTTCTGGTGACCGTGAATCTTGCGGGAATGCTGCCGGGATACTTACTGTTCGGCGTCTTCGCGGATCGGTTTGGACGGAAGCGTACGTTTGTACTCTATCTTGCGGCGGCAGCGGCAGCGATTCCCCTGCTTGCAGGCGCACGCGAGGCGGGATGGATTCTTGTATTTGCCTGCGTGGCGGCGTTTTTCGGAACGGGGTTCTTTACGGGATCGGGGATCATCGGGAGCGAGATATTTCCGACGGAGAGCAGGGCCACTGCGCTGGGAATTTCGTATAACGTGGCGCGTGGATTGAGCGCGCTGGCGCCGGTGACGATCGGCGCGCTGAGCGAGCGGCATGGACTGGCGTGGGCGTTTGGCGCGAGTGGGGTGGCTTTTGCGGCGGCAGCTTGTGTTGCGCTGTCGTTGCCTGAAACTCGAGGCGCCGAACTAGCCTGAGCGTGCGGACCTATTCCTTAGACAAACATGTCCTGATCGGCCACCACATCGACCCGTTGTTCGGGGCGGCGTCCGGTTGCCAGCACGGTGAGGAATGCCTTTGCGCCGGCCAGCATTGCTGTAATCCGCCGAACCGGTGTAGTGATGGTATTGGCGACAACGTTGCTGGCGTGCTCGACGCCATCGACCACTCCGGTGAACATATCGTCAACGCGGCTCGTCTGGCGATGCACGCGCTCCAGGATTTCTCCAGCGACGACTTCAAATTCGACGCTCTGTTCTCTCAGCCGATGCGTAACATCGGCTACATCCGTAGCAATCGACTCGATCTTGGGAGCGACTTTATCCAGGGTCTCCCTGGTCTTGTCGAGAATCGGCATGGCCGTCGTGCGCAGCTCCTGTACATCGGACTGCAAGGACACGATTGTCTTGCGCATGGTGAGGAAAGCCACCAGCATGACGATGGCCTGCACCAACAAGGCGAAGCCAGTGATGCCAACAAAAATTACCAGCAGGGTTGTTTCATTGTTCATTTCGGCTCCGACGCTATCGTTCTAGTTGGTCAAGCCCATTCAGCAGTACCGCGCACACGGGGAAAGGGCGGTGAGAGAGCCGCAGCGGGGATTTCGATCTCGCAATCAGCTCTATTCTTGACAGGAAAGAAATGAGCCTGAATCGGAAATACGATTCAGGCTCAATCCATCGTCACGCCGTGGGTTCAGACGGCTTGGCATTTGACTGGTAGGCTTCACGACCAGCGTCAACGGCCGCGCCCACGCGGGTGGTCTGATCCTGCACCAGGTTTTTGCCACGCTCGACGAAGTCTTCCCATTGCGCCCGGCCACGATCCACAACTTCGCGTCCGCGTCCGACATATTGATTGACTTGTTCCTTGCCTTTGTCGACGATCTGGCCGACCTGCTCGGCCGCCTGACGTCCGCGGGCGCGCAGATACTCAGACCCTTCACGAGCGCCTTGCGCAAGATCTTCCCGCGTCTCGCGACCACTCTTCGGCGCATACAAGATGCCGATTAAAGCGCCAACACCCAATCCAGCCAGAAACCATGCCACTCCCTGACCATTGCTCGTATCTTCGCTCATAACCTATATCTCCTTTTTTGTGCCCAGTATCAAGAAACCTGAGCCTATCAAAACTCCATGTTACGCCGCAAATTACGCCGACGCGCTGAAATTGCACTACACGCCGAGTGAATAGAATTGCGGATTACCGGAAGCCTTGGCCTAACGTAACCGGTTCTTCTGGCATTGGACGCCGATGCATTGAAATCAGTTGTAAAACCTGATCGACAGCGTCTGCAGACCGGCTGGTTGGGCAGCCGCGCATTTATTTCGGAAGCAAACTGCGGGCGATCGCATCGAGGATGCCATTGAGGAAGTTGATCGACTCCGGAGCGGAATAGCGTCTTGCAATCTCGAGCGCTTCGTTGATGACGATGGGGAACGGAGTCGACTTGAATCCGATCATCTCGCCTACGGACATGCGAAGCAAGTTGCGGTCGACTGCCGGCATCCGCTCCAGGCGCCAGTGGCGGGAGTTCACGGCGAGCAGTTCGTCGATCTGCTCCTGGTGGGCGAGCGATGCGTTGAAGAGATCCTCGGCAAAGCTTCTGACTTCGGGCTCGACGTCGTCGACCGACTTCCAGAAGGTGGCACGCACCTGGTCAGGCGTCTGCTTGCCGATATCCGCCTGAAACAGCATCTGCATCGCGAGTTCACGGGATTTGCGTCGCGTGCCGGCGGTCAAGCTTTCCCGCTTTCCACGAGCTTGCGCCGCAGGCTCACCATCTCGATTGCCGCGAGGGCAGCCTCGAATCCCTTGTTTCCGGCTTTGATGCCGGCGCGATTCAACGCCTGCTCCAACGTTTCGCATGTCAGCACGCCAAAACTGTGCGGTACGCCGGTCTCCTGTTGCGACTGGCCGATGCCGCGCGCCACTTCGTTGTAGATGGCTTCGTAATGCGCCGTCTCGCCGCGCAGCAGGCAGCCGAGCGTGACGATGGCATCGACATTGTGCTGCTCGGCAACGGTGCGAGCCGCTGCGGGAATCTCCCAGGCACCGGGCACGCGCACCACATCGATGTCCGCGCGTTTGGCGCCGCTCCGGGCGAGCGCATCGAGAGCCCCGTCAAGCAGGCGGTCCGTGATCACCGCATTCCAGCGAGCTACAACGATGGCAAAGCGCATTCCCTCTGCGGAGAGGTCGCCCTCGACCGCAATTGGCTTCCCCTTTTCCGGATTGGTCCATGCCCAGAATGTGAAGGCGAAGCCCGGTTCGGGTTCTACGGTGAAGATGCGGGACTTCCAGGTGGTTTCCGTAACTTCAGATAAGCGGGCAAGGGCGGATTCTCCGACGGCGCGGAGCCATCGTGCAGCGGCCTGGTGGGCTGAATCGAGCGACGTCACTTCCACCATCAGATCGGCAACCTGTGGAAATTGGCCAAGAACGAATTCAAGGTTTCCCAGGGGAGCGAGGAACGATGCGCCGGTGCTCTCTCGATCCTTCCACCCTGAGCCTTTCGCAAATCCCATCGCCTCAAAAAAGCCTGCCAGGCGCTCGTAGACAGCAGCGTCGGCGGCGGGGCGCAAGATGGAGATCCCCTTGATCATGCCTTGATTCTATCGTGTTGCGGCGGCTGATTTTTCAATGGACGTGCGTGTCGAAGTGAATGGGAAGTGCAAGAAGAAGGCCGGCGGAGAGCCGGCCTTCGATGACGCGTACGCAGGCGTTTGCTAGGTGGTCGAGCGCGGCTTGACGGCAATCGCAGTTGCCGGCACGGAGTTCGTGGTCGGTGTCGTGATCAGGCAATCAGGATCAGAACCGGGCGTGCAGGCGGGCAGGTTGGGGTTGATCTGCTGCGTATCCTGAAGCGTGGTGGTGTTGATGAAGTGAATGAGGTTGTCGCCTGCTGTCGATACGAAAAAGAGCTTGTCGTCGAGACTGAAGGCGCCGGCAACCGGAGCGGTGACTGCGTTGCCGCCGATGAGGGTGATGTAGTTCAGGGTACCGGAAGCACCGCCGGATCCCGGCACGTAGTAGGGAAGCTTGGCGCCCGGAGTGGTGCCGTCATAGGTGAGGAACGCGAGGTTCGACGCTGGGGAAGCAACAATCTGGTTGATCGCGGTGGCGTTGATGCCACCAACGGTCTGTTGCTGTGTCGCATACGGATGCTGAATCGTCAGCGGTTCCAAGGTCTGGCCGGACTGTGGACATGCGTCGGGCAGATTGACGGTTGTGGAGGCCCCGCCGGTGGCCGCGGGGCTGCCGGGAACCGAGGGGATCGAGACACTTATGTCTGAAAGCTGGGTTGCGCCGCCGACGAGCGCCGCGCCGAGCATGTGCTGCCCATCATTCGTTGCAGCGAGGGTTTCGGTCTGGACCGGGACGGAATCTCCCTGCGGGTAAAAGACGAGGCTGCTGTAGTTGCTTGCCGTTCCGGAAGGGCACCATGTGTGAGCGACTGTGGGATTGCCGCTGAGATAGGCACCGACGCCGGGGACGGTGATTGCGAGGCTCGTCGCGCCGCCCGACGGGGTCAGATCGTAGGTTGTCCATCCAGTGTTGGCGTTGTAGACATACAGCGTATCGGTGTGTCCTGCACCGAGGGATGCGCTGTCGCTCACGTAGAGGGTCTGCGAATCAGGCGTCCACGCTGCGGCGCTGCCAAGGCCGGTAAAGGTGGCGGCGACCGAGCCCGAGGTGTTGTAGATGTAGAACACACGGCGGATCGGATCGTTAATGAGAACCTGCTTATCACTGGGGGCGACAGCAAGCACAACGCCGGGTACCGCGGTGTTGGGCGTGCCCGTCATAGCGTCCGTCAGGGTACTGAACGACATCAAGGCGTGGGACGAACCGAAATAAAGGGTGCTGCCCAGCTGATCCATCACCATGGAGTTGGGTACGTAGGGCAAACGCACAGTGGAACCCAGCGAGTTGCCGACCAGGTCGTACGGAACAAAGTATTGGGATTGTCCCGGCGCCGAGAACCATACATAGGAACTGGCAGTGCCGGGTGTGGTGATATTGACGGCGTTGCTGGAGATCGAAAGGCCCGTTCCAAAGAGTCCGATCTGGTTGATCGGTGCGGGGTTGCACGTAGAAGGCTCGCAGATGGCGTACACGGAGGTTGCGCCGGGGAAGGACGGCACCACCGATCCCGCGCCGCCGACATTGATGTCGAGCGGGTTGGTGGAATCGTAGAGGAGGGTGAGGCCTGTGATTGGCTGGCCATTGGTGTCGAGCACGGTGGTCAGTAGATTCTGCGTCACTCCCTGGGTCACGGTTGCGTTGGTACTGCCGTTCAAGGTGACGGAGATGGATTTCGGCGGGCAGGTGCTGAAGTATCCGGCGGAGGAACCGGAGCCGGCGACAGAAGCGGTGATGGTGGTGGTGCCGGGCTGAGCCGCCGTAATCACGTTGGTGGCACTGTTCAGTGTTGCCACGGAGGTGGTACCGACTGAGTAAGTGAGCGCGCCGATCGAATTGGTGCAGCTTGGCACTGAGGTGACACCCGGAGGCAATCCACCTGGACAGGAATAGTGCGTGACCGTGGAGGGAGCGCAGAACTCGTATTGCGTCCCACCGGAGGCGTAACACGCCTCGGAATCGAGGGTGGTGCTCACGCCCTGGGAGTAGCACTGCTGCCCTCCGGATCCCGATAAAGCCAGCGCGACCGATGTCACCGGCGCATGAATGTAGACCTCGACTGGATTGGAAGTTACTGAGTTGGCAGAGGCAGAGATGAACGCTGTCTGGTAGGGTAATCCGCCGGTGCTGGGAAGCGGGCTGGGCGGGTTGCAGATGGTGAAGTCCGGAATGCCGCCGCCAGAGTTGCGATTCCAGGTGCCGGCGCACATGTTGCCGGTGGGATGTGATGTCGAGTATCTGGTTGTTGGTGGTGGCATAGGTATAGGCCGCCCACGCTTGCCGATACGCCTTTGCAGGTGGTTGCAGTAGGGGCATTGATCTGGCGGGTCTGTCCGAACGCCAACGAGACGCCTGTCGTTTTGGGCTCCAGGTCGATCGCATACACTTCTGTATCCTTCAAACCGTAGCCTTGGCCGTTGCAATAATTCCCTGCCGGGTTGCGATAGCATCCGGAGAAGGTTATCCCCGCTGGAATTGCCAGAAACACCATGAAGACAAGCGTCAAATACCGCCGCATGAATCCTCCCCGCCCCGCCCGATCAAACCGCGGAACGGTCTCTCCGATTGCGTTAAGAAATATGGGTTAAAAGCGAGCCTGGCTTATGCCCGGCGCCGGCCAGAAGCCGGCTCAAAGTGCGCAGGCTACCGGCCTTCGGCATTCGTCCACTGCATGCAGCCGGTCGACAGAACACGCCCGATTTGCTCCAAAGAAAAGTGTATCAGGACAGGATGGCTATTCGACTCGATCCTGCCCTGTCTGATTGCCTTGTAATCCAATAGACTTGCCGGTCTGCGAATTGGGGAGCAAGACGCTCAATGGGAGCCGGCACTGGTCCCGGATGATGCCGAATCCGCCGGCATGTACCTGGCGAACCATTCAACGGCCCGATCCACGACATCGCGGCGATGGTCTGGGTTGACGAAGCCATGTCCCTCGTTGGGATATACGACCAACTGCGTCGGAACATGCTCATCGCGCAGGGCATGCCAGAACTCGTATGACTGCGGCGCGGGGCATTCGCCGTCGCGATCGCCGACAACCACGAGGGTGGGGGTATGCGCCTGCTTGATGTAATTGATGGCCGAGCTTTTGGCATAGACTGCCGGGTCGTCATAAACAGAAGCGCCGAAGTACGGAATCATCCACTGATCGATGGAGTTTTCGCCGTAGTAGCTCTGCCAGTTGGAGAGACCGGCGCCGGAAACAGCGGCCTTGAACCGGTTGGTCTGGGTGACGGCGAACATGGTCATGAATCCGCCGTAGCTCCAACCCGTAATTCCCACGCGCTGGGGATCGACCGGATACTTGGCGAGGACGGTATCGACGCCGGCGAGGATATCGCGCAGGTCGCCGTAGCCAAAGTCCTTGCGGTTGGCCTGGGTGAAGGCCTCGCCCTGACCGTAACTGCCGCGTGGATTCGGCTCCAGAACAAAGTAGCCGAGCGCGGAAAATGCGGTGGAACTGAGTCCGCCTCCACCGCCCCAGCGAGCCGTGACGGCAGCGGCCGGGCCGCCGTGGACTTCAACGATCAGCGGATATTTCTTGTTCGGGTCGTAGTCCTTGGGCAAGCAGGAGCCAGCCCTGAACGCGGAACCCGTCGCTCTTCCAGCTCACCGACTCGGCTTTGCCCCAGGCGGGCTGGACGCCGTCGTTGAAGTGGGAGAGTTGCATGACACCCTCAAGGCCCGAGGTCATGACTGTGCCGGGCTTGGCTGCATAGATTTCGCGGGGATGCTCGAAGTTACTGGCGCCGAAGACAAACATCGACCGATCGGCCGTGGAAGAGAGGCTCATCTCCATGCGACCATCGCCCACGCTGCCGGGGATGCTGAAAAGATGGGCGAACCGAATGTCACTTGTCCGCTTGCCGGTGCGATCGCCTGCGAGCTTGTAGCGGACAAGCTGACTGTTGCCTCCGGCGAGTTCGCTTACGAATAGATAGTCGTTGCTTCCCCAATCGATCCAGGCGGGCGAGGTCGGCCTGCCCTGTGTCAGATCGCGGGGTTGACCGCCTCTGAGACGACACGATCCAGACATCGCCGCCGGTGGAACCCTGGTCGCTCATCAGGCCGCCGATGAATGCGATTGTCTTGCCATCGGGCGACCAGCGGGGTACGGCGATCTGCAATCCGTGCAGCGGGCCGGCGACCGTCTCCGGCGCCAGAATCGGCTTGGGTTGGCCGTCAAGGGTCTGGGTGTACAACTTCGCCACCCACCAGTTGTTCTCGCCGGGGGGGTCGGCCGCCACGTAGGCGATTCCTTTCGAATCTGGCGCCCAGTCGAATTCGTAGGCGTGGAGATTGGCGGGCGTCACCAGGGCGGGCTGTTGTGCGATGGCGTCAACGCGGGCAACCGCGACGCGCTGCACTTCTACGCCGTCCTCGCCAATCACGCCAGAGGGTGGCTTCATGGCTGCAAGGGCCCCCGCTGGACGGGTTGCGCCCTCGACAAACAGGAATGCGATTTTGCTGCCATCCGCTGAAAAGACAGGAGCTTGCGGAAGCCCTTTCAGGCTCGTGAGACGCCTCGCCGGAGTTCCATCGAGCCTGGAGAGATACAGATCGACCTGATGATCGGCGGAGTTGGCGCAGTCTGAGAAGAAAGCAAAACTCTTCGAGTCGGGCGCCCACGCAAACTCCCCTTCGCGGCAGTGCTGGTCAGGGTTGGTTGCCGCTGTCACACGCTCAGTTTTTGCGAGGTCGGAAGGTGAAGCGATATGAATCTCCGAACCCCCTCGGCCGCCTTCGATCCATGCGACCTTGTTGCCGTCGGGCGAGATGGCGACCTGTCCAAATCCCCGACCGCGATTCATCCCCCGCAAAACCTCCTCGATATGGGTACGATCGGTGGCGCTTTGCGCGGGAACGGCTTGCGCGTCCATGCGGATAGGGCCGATTGCAGCGAGTGCCAGGAAGGTGCCGAACGCCAACGTGGAATGGAGAGCTTTGCGATGGGGAATCTGTGACATGGAGAAATGCTATCAGGCGAAAGCGAGCACAGCTGAAGGTCTGAACGGCGGGAGGTCGGTCGGTCTTTCCGGTCAGAGTCGAGGATATGTCGTGTAGCTAACCTCTTCAAAACGTGGGACGGCGGAACAAACCCGCATCAGGCATTTGCATCCAAATTGCTTACCAAGAGTCGAGGTTTTCCCCTGGTAATTACATACACGAGATTCCAAGCCCGCTTAAGAGAACGGCCCGTCGATGTAAGCGTTTGCTAGCGCACGAACGGTGAGACCTAAGACAAAAAGAGATACAGGAGAAAGGGCCAATGTTTGCTGACAGCCAGATTCGTCTGTCCACCGGGATTCCAGGTTTGGACGACATTCTCCGCGGCGGTCTTGCCAGGGGCTTTCTTTACCTTATTGAGGGGAATCCGGGCGCTGGAAAGACGACATTGGCGCTGCAATTCCTGATCGAGGGGGCCAAGCACGGCGAGAAGGGGCTCTATATTTCTCTTGCCGAGAGTGAGAACGAACTACGACATGTGGCGGCGTCCCATGGAATGAACCTGGAGAACGTGGAGATCTGCAAAATCTCGCCGCCAGAGATCGCCGGCGAGATCGGACAACAGTACACAGTATTCCAGCCAGCCGAAGTGGAATTGTCGGATGTGCTGGAGACAATTCTTGCCAAGGTACGCGACATTTGCCCTTCGCGCGTGATTATCGATTCGATGTCGGAGCTGCGCATGCTGGCTCGCGATTCGCTGCGCTATCGGCGGCAGGTATTGAGCCTTAAGCAGTTTTTTGAAGGACAGGATTGTACGACCCTGCTGCTCGATGAGCGATTTCGCGACAATCCGGAGAGCCAGGTTCAGACCATCGCCCATGGGGTTATTTCCCTTGAAGTGCTGCAGCGCAACTATGGGATCACGCGGCGACGGCTGGAGGTATTGAAGATCCGGGCGTCGAGCTTTCGCGAGGGATATCACGATTACATCGTCGAGAAGGGCGGGGTGCGGGTGTTTCCGCGGCTGGTATCGGGCGAGCATCGCGGGACGAAGGTGGAGCCGGAGAATCTGCCCAGCGGTGTTACAGAGATGGATTCCCTGTTCAATGGAGGCGTGCAGCGGGGAACGAGCACGCTGGTGGCGGGACCGACCGGATGCGGAAAATCGACGCTATGCACGCAATTCGTGCTGACCGCCGCAAAACGCGGAGAAAAGAGCGCGATCTTTACCTTCGACGAGACGCGCCAGGCGTTCACCGTACGAAGCCGGGGATTGGGGATGGATATTGATCCCTATCTCGAGGATGGAACCATTCTGCTGGAGCAAATGGATCCGGCGGAGCTTTCTCCGGGTGAGTTTGTGCATCGGATTCGCATGGGCGTCGAAGAAAAGAAATGGCGCCTCGTAGTGATCGACAGCCTGAACGGTCTATTGAACTCGATGAGCGAGGAGCAGGCACTCACGGTGCAGCTGCATGAATTGCTTTCGTATCTGAACCAGGTAGGGGTGGCTTCCTTTATGGTCCTCGCCCAGTACGGCATCCTGGGCAGCATGATGTCGTCGCCAACCGATGTAAGCTATCTGGCCGACAATGTGCTGCTCTTGCGCTATTTCGAGGCGGCCGGCGAGGTGCGCCAGGCTATCTCAGTGATGAAAAGGCGATCGGGACCGCATGAACGCTCCATTCGGGAACTGCAGATGCGCTCGGGCAAGCTGACGATCGGCGATCCGTTGCGTGACTTCATAGGAGTGCTGACCGGCACGCCGGAGTACAAGGGAGGACAACCGTTGCTGTGACTGAAACGCTGACCAATGTTCCCCGCTTCCTGGTTGTCGCTCCTGTGGGTCGTGACGGCGAATTGATTTGCGGGTTCTTGAATCGAGCGGGATACCGCGCCGAGCGGGCACAGCACGTGCGCGAGGTAGCAAAGGTCGACAGCGCGCTTCTGCTGGGACTCATCCTGACGGACGAAGCCCTTTTGCGTGGTGGAATTGAAGCTTTTCGGAAAATGATTCACGCGCAGCCGGTATGGTCGGAGTTGCCGGCGATTCTTTTGACAAGCACCGCAGGCGAATCAAGCTATGCATCTGTAGCGAGCCGCGCGCGCATGGAGATACAGAGCCTGATCCTGCTGGATCGGCCGGTGCGCAAAGAGATGCTGCTCAGTGCCATCCAGGTGGCGAACAACTCGCGTCAGAGACAACTGCAGGTGCGTGACGCAGCGGTTAAGCAATGCCAGAGCGATGAGGCGCTGCGGAAGTCGGAGCATCTGGCGGTCGCCGGTCGGCTGGTCGCGACCATGGCGCACGAAGTGAACAATCCCCTGGAAGCGCTGGGCAATCTTCTCTACCTGGTGGAGAACAGCAATTCGCTCGACGAAGCGCAGTCCTTCGGCAGGCTGGCGGCGAAGGAGTTTCAGCGGATCAGCGAAATCGTGGATCACACGCTGCGGTTCCACCGCGCACCGGCCAAGCCGGCTTTTACCGATGTGTCGGAGCTCGCTATGTCAGCGCTGACCCTGTTTCGCGGCAAATTGCGCGAACGGCAGATTCGCGAGCGAATCAAGGTGGAGCGGGCGTTCGGATATTGTTGCGAAGGCGAGATACGTCAGGCCCTGGTAAATCTGATCGGCAATGCGGTCGATGCCATGCGTGAGGGCGGAAATCTGCGGATCCATGTTTTGCCGGTATCGATCAACGGGGTGGAGCATGCGCGACTGACTGTTGCCGATACCGGAGGGGGCATTCGCAAGGAAATTCGCAAAAATTTGTTCAAGCAGTTCTTTACAACAAAAGGCAGCGGTGGAACCGGGCTAGGGCTGTGGCTGACGCGCGACGTGGTCGAAAAAAATGGGGGAAGATTGCGTTTTCGTTCGCGGACGGAATCGCCGAGCGGGACGGTCTTCACAATGTACTTGCCGGCTGAGCCCGGACACCGCACAGATCGCGGCGAGGTGGGGTTTCGGCCGGGCGCAGAGGTATCGGTGTAGGGGCTGGACGAGCAGGATCTGCGCATGGAACCGCCGCACTTCGGTGCGGCTATTTTTCGCTATCGAGAACCTGCATTTGGTGCGCATCGTAGCGCGTACCCGCAACAGCTTCTGCGAGGAATCGCGGCTTCAATTGCGGAAACTTCTTCGGATGTGAGTGCGATTTCGAGAGCGGCGAGACTTTCCGCGAGTTGGGACCGGGTTCGCGCTCCGATAACCGGAATGATGGTTGGGCTTTTCGCGAGAACCCAGGCAATGGCGAGCTGCGATTGTGAAACGCCTTTGCCGGCGGCGATTTCGGCGAGCCGGGCGATGAGTTTCTGATTCTGCGCCTGGTTCTCGGCAGCAAAGCGAGGGAAACGGTTGCGGATATCGCCGGGTCCATTTTTCGAGGAGCCGGAAAGCAGTCCGCGCGATAGAACGCCATAGGCGGTGACAGCGATGCCGAGTTCCGCAAGGACAGGAAATATCTTGGTCTCGGGCGAACGGCTGATCAGCGAGTACTCGATCTGCAGATCGGTGATGGGATGGATGGCGGCGGCACGGCGGATGGTTTCTGGGCCGAGTTCCGAGAGTCCGATATAGCGGATGTAGCCGGCTTTGATCATGTCGGCCATCGCGCCGATGGTGTCCTCGATGGGGACGTTGGGATCCAGGCGTGCGGGGCGATAGATGTCGATGTGGTCGATGCCGAGACGCTTGAGTGAGTAAGCGAGCGCTGTTTTGACGGCGGCGGGGCGTGCATCGTAGCCGAGCCAGGCGCCGTCGGGGCCGCGCTGGGCGCCGAACTTGACGGAAACCAGGACTTTTTCGCGGAAGAAACGCAGAGCCCGGCCAAGCAGCATCTCGTTGTGGCCCATGCCGTAGAAGTCGCCTGTGTCGAGGAGGGTGACGCCGGCATCAATAGCAGCGTGGATGGTGGCGAGCGATTCTGATTCGTCGGCAGGTCCGTACATGCCGCTCATACCCATGCAACCGAGGGCGATGGGGAAAACGGTGGGGCCAGTGCGGCCCAGTTTACGCGGCTGGATCGCGGATGCGGTGGTCATGGCGAAAGTTCTCCCGTGTGGCATCGTAAGCCTGCCGATGAAATGCAGCAAGGTTCGCAGCCGATGCGATGATGCAATGCCGAGATCCCGCTTGAAGGTGACGACGCGCACGCCGATTTGCGGCCCCGGTGATTCTTCGCATGTCTTGAAAGGCGGAACTCTGCCCGCCGGTCAGCGAGCTAATTCATCGCAATTCGGTCAGGGCCAGGATGAATTCCGAACCTGGGCCAAGTTGAATTTTGCTATTCGAGCTGGTCAGTTTGTCGCTGCATTCCGGACCCGCAGCAGGTTCCAGCTTCAACTGCGGAACACCCACCACTATTCCCGGCCGCACGGTATGGGGAGGGCCACCAGGGTTCAATTCCATGTCGAGTGCGTTTGTGCCTGCCACGGCATCAGTGATATCGCGGCCTTTTCCGGAGACCTCAGCGGGCATTTCACTATGCATGCGATGCTTCTGATCAGGTGGGCCGACAACCGCGATAAGCCTCAACTTCAATGGCTGCTTGGCATGGCCGGTGCAATCGGCATGATCGAATACCAGCGAAAGTTCGGCTGCGGCTGGGTCTTTGGATGAACTCACCGACTTGATCCGCCCATACACAACAGCATCCGCTTCCAGTGTGCAGCCCGCATAGCTCACGCCGTGCGCAACCTTGAACCAGATTTCCTTGCCGAGTTTCAAATGTGCGGAGTCAAGCCCGTCGACCTTGGCCTCGACGGTTGCGTTAACAGGGGTAGCAGTGTCGGCTAGTCGACTACACGGGAGCACTTCGGCCCCGTTTGCGGAGCCTTGGGGCGCTGTCGGAGTGCCTGCCTGACCGAAGGAAAAAGCGGTAGTGAGTACGAACATCGCGACCAATTCAACCACGCGATGGTGAAGACATTGGAAAACAGGCATTGGGCACCCCTCCGTTCTTTGCGAAACACGGGGAGTATACATGCTTCGAGAAGAAGATCTGTCAGCGGTTGCAAAGGTGGCTTCAGGTAGGTCGAGGATGCAACGGCGCTGTTAATCTAGGGGAAGGCTACTGGCTGGCGACGCAGCCGCCGGCAGTTCTTCCAGCGGGAGGGGCATCTGCAGTGCCCTTGAGCAGTCTTCGCAATCTGGCTCATTTGCATGGGGCCGGCGTAGTTGTAGAAGATTCCGGAACACACGACATTTCCGCTGAGCCGGAAGAGCGAATAGGTTCCGACAGCGCCGCCGCTGAAATTGGTTTTGCTGCCGAGGATGGCATTTCCGGTTTTTGCGACGGTTCCTCCAGATTCCAGCGCCTTGAGCCAAAGCAGATACCAGGTGCCGTTTTCGCCGGATTGGCTTTCGCCAGAGGCAGAGCCAAGTTCCTGCGCGAGCCCATCCGCTCGCAATACTGCGCTGAGGTGAGAAATGACCGGTGCAGGTGGAGGAGCAGTCGTGCTCGACGTCGACGCGGGTGGCGGGGTGAGACATGCGCATCAGCGAGCGAGGTCAAAAATGCGTCGATTGCGTGGCCGATGGTCTGCTTGTCGGCTTCAGCTTGCTTGTCGCTTTCAGACTGCTGGTCTTTCTCATCTGCTGGAGTGCCATGCTCCGTATCCGGGGATGCGGCTTGGTCCGGTAGCTTTTGAGCGGGAGTTGCGGTGAGGCAATCACGAGCTTTGAGCAGGGCTGCGATATTTGACATATACGGCGAGTGCGCATTGTCTACCGCGGCAAGAGAGTGCGGCATATAGGTGTCAGGAATTACGACTGATAGGCCGATTGCCCTCAGGTGTCCGGCGACGTCCGCTACCAGTGCCTGATCTCCGATGTTCCCTTCGACGGGATTGCTTTCAGAGGAACTGGAGAACAGGGCCTGCGCAAAAGAGAGAGCCTGGCCACCTGGAATCATGGAGAGAATTGTCGAACCCAGGGACGTCGAAGAAGAGGTTGTAGCACCTCGGTCCCGCGAACTTTGGGGACAGTAATGGCTGGCTCGCTGCGTAAGCATCTTCATGCTCGAGATGTCGGCGCGCCAGAGCTGAAATTCCGACATGGCGCTGGACGGAGAAGCTACAACGACGATACCCGTGCCGGGTCCCGACGGTGCCCGCGGTGAGCATTTTTCGTCAGCGGCGCCTACATTCCGAGCAATGCCACAGGCGACAGCCTGCGCCTGGGAGTCCATGGCGGTGTAGGTCAGCATCTCGGACTCGATGGCGAAGCCGGTGGCCGAGGAGGGAGCGGGCGTGGCCGCGGGTTTGGCGGTGGTCGATTGGGCCCATGGAGGTGCAGGCAGACGTGAGGACAAGGCAGGAGATGGGAAGAGCAGTCCGCCGCGTTCGGCGGCTCCAAAGCACATTCATTGCAGCACTCCGAGAGGAAGAATGAAAGCGGGTTGTCAGCAGACCACAAGACAACGGCCACATAGATGGTCGATACCCGTTTTCTTTGCCTGCCGATGGAAACGAATAGTAGCACTGTTCTTGCGATAGTGCATTGAAAACAAATAATTGCGCAAAGGCGAGCGAAGCAAACGAGAATGAACAAGCTCGATTTCGCAGAGGAACTCGCGAGTATTCCGAAGGGCGGAGCTCCGAGTGATGCGGATCACCAAAATCTCCCTTCGGACGATCCGCGAATGTCTCCGTGGAAGTATTGCAAGAAAGATCGGCAGAAGTACTTTCAATTGCGCGATTTACGCAGTAGGTTTTGGGGAAAGACGAAAGCGGAATTCATTTTATGGTTCAACGGAAACTGATTTTCTGCCATACTTGATTGTGCCCACCAGGTACGGCCAAACCCAACAATCAAATAGCGAGGTTGCAGCAATGTCGGCAAAGTATGTCTTTGTAACGGGCGGAGTTGTGTCCAGTTTAGGCAAGGGTCTCGCAGCGGCGTCGATCGGCTGCCTGCTGGAGAGCCGCGGGCTGCGCGTGAACATGATGAAGTTTGATCCGTACCTGAATGTCGATCCGGGAACGATGTCGCCGTTCCAGCATGGCGAGGTTTTCGTAACCGATGACGGAGCTGAAACCGACCTTGATCTGGGTCACTACGAGCGCTTCACCCATGCGCCGCTTTCGCGCGATAACAACCTCACGACAGGCAGGATTTACGAGCAGATCATCATGAAGGAACGCCGGGGCGACTACCTGGGGAAGACCGTTCAGGTGATTCCGCACGTGACGAATGAGATCAAGAACGCGATGCGCAAGGTGTCGGCCAACGGGCACGATGTGACGATCGTTGAGATTGGCGGGACGGTGGGCGATATCGAGTCACTGCCATTTCTGGAAGCGATCAGGCAGATGCGGCAGGAACTCGGTCGTGAGAATACCGTGTTCGTTCACCTGACGCTGGTGCCGTGGATCGCGGCGGCGCAGGAACTGAAGACCAAGCCGACGCAGCACTCGGTGAAGGAGCTGCTCGAGCATCGGGATCCAGGCGGATGTGTTGCTATGCCGGAGCGATCGAAATCTGAGCCGGGAAATGCGTCAAAAGATCGCCGCATTCTGCAACGTGGAAGAGCGGGCGGTGATCGGCGCAACGACTGTGCCGTCGATTTATGAAGTGCCACTGAACTTCGCGCAGGAAGGGCTGGATGGGCTGATCCTGAAGTATCTGCACAAGGAGGCTCCCGAGGCGGACCTGAGCAAGTGGAAGAACCTGGTTGACCGCTGCTACCACCCCAAGGACGACGTCTCGATTGGGATCGTCGGGAAGTATGTGGAGTACGAGGACAGCTATAAATCGCTGAAAGAAGCGCTGACGCACGGGGCGCTGGCACACAATCTGAAGCTGAATGTGACGTGGATCGAGGCTGAAGGGCTTGAGTCGAAATCGCCGGAGGACACCAGCTACGAGTCGCAGCTTGAGGGGTTCGATGGGATCCTGGTGCCGGGCGGATTCGGCAAGCGCGGCATCGAGGGGATGCTCAACGCGATCAAGTATGCGCGCGAGAAGAAGGTTCCTTACTTCGGAATTTGCCTTGGAATGCAGACTGCGTGCATTGAGTTTGCGCGGAACGTGTGCGGGCTGAAGGATGCGAACTCCAGCGAATTCGACCCGGCGGCGCAGCATCGCGTGATCTACAAGCTGCGCGAGTTGCTGGGCGTGGAAGAGATGGGCGGTACGATGCGGCTGGGGGCATGGACGTGCGTGATTCAGCCGGAGACGCTGGCGCATCGCGTGTATGGAGCGACGGAGATCAGCGAACGGCATCGGCACCGCTATGAGTTCAACCGCGAATATGAAGCGCTGCTGACGGGTGGCGGGTTGCAGATCAGCGGGTCGACGCCGGATTCAACGTATGTGGAGATTGTGGAATTGCCGGAGCATCCGTACTTCATCGGCTGCCAGTTCCATCCGGAGTTCAAGTCGAAGCCGCTGGAGCCGCATCCGCTGTTCCGGGAATTTATTGCGGCGAGCTACCAAAAAAAGCTAACAGGTACAAATGAAGGCTTGACCGATGGCACATCGCTGAGCGTCAAAGGTCATTCCTCGGAACGCCACTCCGCGTAGCGTCTAAGCGCTTCAGGGAACGCGCTGATCTCTCTGCCTGTATTTAACTTTCACGCGAAATTACGCGCCTCAGGGTTGCGAAGCACGAACATCGAGCCATCCAAAAAAACTTCCAATTTGCAAAACCCACATTCCGTGTCAAACTTGCGGGAATTCCATCTCACCTTAAGGATCGGCTCCGATGAGATTTCTTGCGCGCAGGCTTGTGATTGGTCTCGCTGTCCTATCAACGGTGTTGACATACGTTACCTTGCGGCAATTTACCTGGGCTTTTGATGCTGCCGCCTGTGTTGGTTACACGGTGATGGTGCTTGGCGATGGCCTCATCGCTACGTTCCTGAAGGGGCATTCACTCGCCGAACAGAAGGTGACGACCATTGCACTAACCCACGTGTGCTTCCTCGTTGTTGTGGTGGGTGTCGCGCGCCTGATTTACTACCTCAAAACGACCGACCCTTCCTTGACGGACGTTCAGCGGTCAGGCCGCACCTATTACGACCTCGTGGCCATTGCGGTCATCGTGGTGCTGGGCCTTGTTGAGCGCATGATGCTTTTCCGCCCGAAAGAGGCGAGGGCCAAGGAGAAGGTGCCGGCTTGACCATGGGCGTTGCGCGGTAAAATCGGCTTCGTGAGTCACTCATTTGAGATTGGCCCTGTCCGCGTGGGCGACGGGCAGCTTTTTCTGATCGCCGGTCCGTGCGTTATCGAGTCGGAAGAACACGTGCGGCGGATGGCGGAAGCGATCCAGCGGATCACCAGCGACCTGGGCATCCCTTACATCTTCAAGGCGAGCTACGACAAGGCGAACCGAACCAGCGTAAAGAGTTTTCGCGGCCCGGGGCTTGTGGAGGGCACGAAGATCCTTGGCCGGCTGGCGAAGGATACCGGCTTGCCAATGCTGACCGATGTGCACGAGCCGGCCCAATGCGAGGTCGCGGCTGAAGCTGTGGATGTTCTGCAGATTCCAGCATTTCTCTGCCGCCAGACCGATCTGCTGGTTGCGGCGGGAAAAACCGGGCGCGCAATCAACATCAAGAAGGGACAGTTTGTGGCGCCGTGGGACATGGCGCATCCGGTCGAGAAGGTCCGGTCGACGGGAAACGAGCGTGTGTTCCTAACGGAACGCGGGGCCAGCTTCGGATACAACACACTGGTTGTCGATTACCGATCGCTACCGGTGATGCGGGCGATGGCGCCCGTGGTGTTTGACGGTACACATTCTGTGCAGCAGCCTTCCGCGGCAAACGGGGTGAGCGGCGGGCAGCCGGAATACATTCCGCTGCTGGCGCGCGCAGCGGTGGCGGCAGGCGTTGACGGCATCTTTCTCGAAGTGCACGACGATCCAGCGCATGCCAGGTCAGACGGCGCGAATGCGCTGCGCCTGGATCTGCTGAAGCCGCTCCTGGAGAGGTTGCTGGCGATCCACGCGGCTACGCAGTAGCTCGCGAGGCACTTCGAAGAATCACGCAAGCGTCATTGAACAACTTCGTCGAAGACCATGCCGGTTAGTGTGATTTGGAGTCGCGACTGGGTTTGTTGCGGCGCTCGCGAGTGTTCCGTCGTTGTTGATCGTGAAGAGGTAGAGCGCGTTGACGCTGCCGCTCACGGGAACATACAGGAACTTCCCCGATGGATCGATATAGACGCCGGTCGCATTTGCTAACGATATCGAAAGACTGAGGCTGATCGGACTGAGGGCGAGCGTCTGCGGGTCGATGCTGAAAGCGTCAAGGCCGGCCGGCCCGGCAGCGTATACGAAATGCGCACTGGGATCGATGGCAATCGTGGTCGCAGTTCCGGTTAGAGACGCGCTTGCGGAATCGGTGAGAAGGCCGAGTCCATTGCTCACGAGCAGGTGAAGCTTCTGATCGTCGCCGCTGACGAAGAGCCAGTTTCCAGTGGGGTCCATCGCGATAGCAATGGGGGCATAGGTAAGAGGCGTCGGAGCAATGGATGCAGCGCCCTGATATTCGAATAGAGAGATGCTCTTCGCTGTCTGGTTTGCGACGATCAGGAAACGGCCGGAGGGATCGGTGATCGCCGGGCCGGCGCCGGCCTCTGCTACGTAGGTAAGCGGTTGCATCGTCTGGTTATTTGAAGAAGTCAAAAGACCACTCCAGAATCCGGGCAGATTGCCATAACCGTATTCGTAGACCAATCCACTTGAGGAGTCGGCGCCGAATGCGAGCATCCCCGATGGGTCCATCACAATTCCGCCGGGGTGAGATGCCGATCCAAAGAACGTGCCTTGCGAGGGGACGCCGTTGTTGATGGCATAGGCCGTGAGGTTGAACGGGGTCGAGGGCGAAGCAAGGAGCAGATCCGATCCCCACGGAAGCATGGTGGGAGAGAACGGCTGCGTAAGCGAGTGCATGGCATGCGATGCGGTGAACGTACCGTCCTGCGCGACGGTGTAAGAGGTGAGCATGTTGTCGCCGGATGTCGTGAGGTAGGCATGCGCGGTCGTCGTGGTTACCGCCTGTGCGCCGGACGCGAGCAACATGGCCTGCGATTGAACATGGCTCGCGATTTGTTTCGCCAAGGCTACTGTTCCGTCGGGCTGAACCTTGTAGACGAGAACAACGTTCAGCGCGGTGGTCGTGGACCCGCCGGATGTGCTGTAGTCGCTTCCCGAACCGAGCAGGTAGATAAATTTGCCGGAAGGATCGGTCACCATTTGTCCCGGCGTGACGCCTGCCGCCGCGGTTCCGATTTGCGTGAGTGCGCCGGTTGCGCCAACCGAGAAAGCTATGAGGGGTGCGTTGGTGACACTGCGGTTGTTGTCTTCACGACAGGCAAGATAAGCGTGCGTTCCGTCGGGCGAGAAGCTGAGCGGCAATGCGTTGATGCAAGGCGTGACGGAAGCGTTCGCCGAAGAGATCTTTCCCGTGGATAGGTCGAGGTTGTACTCCGTGATTTTGCCGCTATTCGAGTCGGACAAGTAGAGATACTTTCCTGAGGGATGAAAACTGAAAGAGCCGGAGGATTCGGAGGGAAGGACGAGAGGTGTCGTATCCACGGCGCTCAGGCTGCCGGTAGCAGAATCGATAGCGTACCCGTATGCGTGCACGACCTCTCCGACGGTGGTGTATTGCGTAGCCACATAGAGAAATCTGCCAAGCGGATCGATTGCCGGCGTGCCCGGTGTCTCGGGAAGGGTGATGGTGCCGGCGAGTGTGAGCGTGCCGTCTTGATTTATGGAAAAAGTATCGAGCGCATTGGTGCTGTTGTCGATCACAACTGCGGCATATGCGAATTTGCCACTGGGCTCGAAGACGAGGCAGCCGACTGGATCGGGAAGATTGATGGGGTTGTTGAATTTTGCCGTGAGCTTGCCGGTCGTCACGTCCATCGAGTAAATGTTGAGGATTCCTGCGAAAGACGCACCCGAAACCGACACGCTGGAGAGATAGGCAAGCCGGCCGGAGGGATCCGATGAAAGACAGCCGTCGCCGATGTTCGAGGAATTGCCTGTTCGCTGGTAGTCCGAGGAATTGCGGCTGGCCGGTGGTGGAATTGATGGACATTCGCGTCAGGTCTCTGCCGGCATCACTTGCGACGTACAGATAGCGCGGGGTCGCGAGCACCGTCACGTTTGCCGATGCGCTGAGGGAACCATCGACCGCGGTCAATGATGTGTAACCAGCACGGTTCGGACTGACTCCGCCGACTAAATCGACATTGGCTATCCAGGGATTCGACACTGTCCATGTCGAGTTTGCGGTCACGTCCCTTGTGCTCTGGTCTGTGTAGAGTTCGGTAGCAGAGAACTGTTGCGGCGAAGCCGAACCGATCTGAATGGTCGCGTTCGCGGGTGTGACTGAAAAAGATACCAGGGTTGGAGCGGTCACAGTGAATCCAGTCGAACCCTCGATGCTGCCGACGGTGGCTGAAATGGTGGCGGTGCCCTGGATCTTCGAAGTGGCAAGTCCGCTACTGCTGATTGTCGCCACACCGGGAGCGTCGGAGGACCAGGTGACGGATTGCGCCAGATTGGATTTGGTTCCATCGCTGTAGGTGCCAGTGGCAGCGAACTGCTGTGTGAGGCCTGCCGCGACCGATGGCGATGCGGGGGTGACGGTGATGGAAGTCAGGGAGGGGGGAGGGGGGGGGGTGGAGCGCTGGAACTCGAACTGCCCCCACACGACGAGATGGCAAATACTGCAAAACAGAGAAGAAAGATGCGCACGCGGACTAGCGCAGAGATCGACACAGGAACTCTCCAAGGGCAAAATTGGTTGCGGAATTGAATCAGGCGGATGAATGGCCGAGTAATCATACGCGCGTCCCAGACTAGTCGGGAGCGGCGATAAATAATTACACCGGCGGGATGGCTTTGCGGTGTGAGCCGTGTCACGGCAAGTGGCAGCGCACTGAGGTGGGCTGCCGCAGGTAACATGTTGATGTCTCCCGCGCCTCGTAAGAGACACGGGAGACTGCCTGGGAAGGCACGTTCGAGGGTTAGAAGTTGAAGGTAAGCTTCGCTGTAACAGCGCGGGGAGTCAGGTAGTGGGTACCGCTGAAGGTGGAGAGGAAGTTGTAAAGCGCGTACTTGTCGGTTACGTTGACGGCGGTTAGATCGAGATCGGTTTTGAACCGATCTTTGTGGAAGAGATTGTTCTTACCAACCGAGACGTCGAACAGGTTGCGCGGCGCGATGCGTTGCGGATTATGGTCGTTATCGCCCGCCCCGGGTGCGGGGACATGGATAAGGCTGGAGGAGAATTCGGAAGCGGGGCAGACTGAAGGCAATGCTTGCGTAGGCGTTGCTTTCACTCCGTTGCAGGCGAATCCTGCCTGGAACTCCTGGTCGGCAGTCAAAGGAAGGGCAACAGTGGCGCCGGTCACGGGATTAATGGTGGGCGGAATGTTGGTGTCGACCATCGCAATAGCCGGCTGACCGTTCAAAGTGGTGGAGCTGTTGGTACACGGGGTGTTTGGATCCGTTGACTCCATAGCAGGGAGTCGAACCGGCTACCTGCCCGGAATCAAATCTCCAGTTGAAGCCGCCCCACAGGCCATTCAGGATGCTGCCGCGCGAGTAGGTGTACTGCACGTGCGACGTCTGGTTAAACTTTTCGTCGTGGTCGATGCGGAATGGCAGGCCCGTTTGGCCGACCGTTGCGCCCGCGCCCGCTACTTGCGGCGGGAAAAAACGAGCCGCCACAGAGGACATCACCGAGTAAGCGCTGAAGTTGTGGAATTCCGGGATTTCGACGTGCAGGGCATATCCGGGAATCTTCGAATTGTGCCAGTCGATGGGGAACGTGATTGGCGTGTTACCGAGGACGCTGAAGTCGAAAGCATTGTGCGTGTACTTCCAGATGTACTCGCCGCTGAGGATGACGCGTTTTCCGAATGCCTGTTCGAGGCCTGCGTGAAATTCGTTGCGGAAGCCCGGTTGCTCGGTGGTGGAAACACCGGACGAGCAATTGAGCAATGGAGCCAGGACTGCGCTGGAGCAGCCGTTACTCGACAGCACCAGGTTTTCGTTGAAAGGCGTCTCAAGCGTGCGGGCATAGGAGATGCGCAGCACGGTCGCGCTGGGCTTGATGTTATAAGCGATGCCGACGCGCGGCTGGGTTTGCTTGGCGGCGGTGAGTCCGTTGTAGAAATCCTGACGAAGACCGAGATTGAATAGCCAGTTTCCGGTCTTGATCTGATCTTCGAGGTAAAGCGCGGTCTCTTTCACGTCGGCACGGCCCCCAAAGGCAAACAGGCTTCCTCCGCGGGTCAGGTCGTAGGGAGTCAGAACCGGCTGGTAATTCGGATTTGCCAGGACTCCGCCCGCAACACATTGCGATGGATCGGAGTATCCGGGCAGCGGATTACCGTTCATATCCATGCACGGCGCGTCGTAGACCGCCTCTACGATCCCGAGTTTGTCGTTCTCGCGCAGGAACGTGTGCGAGAACTGCACGCCGGCCTTGATAGTGTGAATGCGTTTTGTGTACGAGATATCGGAGTGGAGGCCGGCATTGGTCAGCGTGCGGTTTTGCCCGATCGAAGAGGTCTGCAACGTTGGTGGTCCGAGATCGGCGAGCGGGTTGCCGCTGGGATAGTAGTTGTAGTCGTCGCGGCGAACGAATGCGCCAAGGTTGAAAACCGAATCGGTGCCAATCACGCGTGTGTAGGTCGGAGAGATGTTGTAGGTGCCGATTTTCGAGTGCTGGTCGGTGTTGCCGATAACACCGAATGTCGGGTTTGCGCTGGTGTTTCCACCGACCACGTTCAGGACATTCAAATTGTCAAAGGAATCGGGCGTCTGGAACCACGAGCGGCTGTAGTTCAGATCAAGATGCATGGAACTGATCGCGGAGAAGCTGTAGTCGATGCGATCGAAGAAGTTCTCTTCGTTGCCTTTGTCGTGGAAGACGGCGAACTCAGGCGGATCAAGGAAGCGTCCGGAGTTCAGGCCATCGAGTTCTACGAAGTTGCCCCAGGTCTTTCCGCCATAGGAGAGATCGAATCCGCCAGTCGCCGAGCCAAACGATGCCATAGGAGCTGCTTACGCTGCCAGTGGGCCTGGTGACGCCTTGGCCGGAGCGGGTGGTGGCCACGATCACGAGGCTGGTTTTGTCGCCATACTCGGCCGGGGGAGCACCCGATATCACCTGGATGGACTGAATGGAATTTGACGGAACCTGGTTGGAGAAGACCTTGCTCTGCTGGTCGGTGATGGCCTGGCCATCCACTGAAAATGAGTTCGAAGCATGGTCGCCGAGTCCGTGGAAGAGGCCATTAGAGTCGGACGACACACCGGGAGTCGTAGCCGTGACCAGGGAGCTGAGCGAGGATGACTGGCTCTCCATCGGCACCTTGATGAACATGTCGCGATCGACATCCGTGTGGAACGTGGGATCGGTCTCAACCAGGTCCCCAGAGGCCTCCACCGTGACTGTTGAATTCGCGGCGGCTACTTGCATCACGAGCTGCAAAGTCTGGCCGACGGAGGATCGAAGAACGAAGTTCTGACTGATCGGCGAGAAGCCCGGAGCCGAAACCGTGAGCACATAGTTGTTGAATGGAACGTTATCGAATTTCAAATTGCCCGGTCGCATCGCTCGTGATGGTTCTGTCGAGGCCGCTCAGGGTGTTTTTGACGTGCACCGTAGCGCCCGGAATCACGGCGCCCGATGGGTCGGTTACTGTGCCGCGGATTGAGCCGGCGCTGCCACCTTGCGCTGCGTAGGCGACCGACGGAGATCAGAACGAAGACAGCGAGGGGAAGCAGGCAATAAAACTTGACGCGAGAGAATCGCATAGATGAAGGCCTCCGATGTTGACTGAATGGGCGTAGCCCGTGCAGGGAGCGCACGGCGTCGTCAGTGCAACGGCGGCATCGTTGACCAGGTCAAAGCCAGAATATGTTGAATATCGAGCCCGGTACGGGCTGTCTTGATTTGAGCATCTGGCCGAAACGCGAGGTCAGAACGATACCGGGGAGAGGCATGGAGGAGGGCGGATAAAGAGCTGGCGGGGGCAGAGTATCCCGAGCGGACGAATCGCGACGACTGGTTTGATGGCTGCAAATGAAACGAGAATGATGACCATTACCGCAGCAGCAACCGGGGCCGCAGCGGTATGCAAAACAAGACAGAGCGAGCAATGGTCAGCGTCGGTGTCGACGGAGTGGACGTGGGCTACCTGAACGAAGGCGAGCAAGGCAAGCAACGCCAGGCAGAGCACAATGACAGCAGCCCGGCCTGCGGGCCTTGCGCTTCGGTCACTGCGCGTCCATGGGTGAAGTCCGGTCAAACTTTAAGCATCCTTAAACGAGTTGCCTACGATGAGAATACACAGCATTGGATGCGCGGCATCCCAAGATGTAACCGGCGAAAACACGCCTGCAGTAACTGGACGCAAACGAGACTTTGGCGGAAGCGTCTAAACTGTTGGGCAATGAAGCATTTCTCCCATCTTGCACGGATATTGGCTGTGGCGCTGGCAATCGCGCTACCTGCGGCTGGGACGAGGATCGCCTGGTGCCAGCAGGATCAGCAGGGCCAGTATGAGCCGGTGAAGCAACAGGACCAGCAGAGCCATGGAACCCCCATCAAGCCGGATGCCCCCGGGCTGGCTCACAACCATCGCCTGATCCTCAAAGACGGCAACTACCAGATGGTTCGCAAGTACGAGGTCGCGGGCGACCGCGTGCGGTACCTTTCTCTCGAAAGAAATGAATGGGAGGAACTGCCCTACGACCTCGTGGATTGGGACGCGACGCGCAAGTGGGAGCAGAAGCACGTTGGTCCGTACGAGAGCCCGGAAGCAGCCTCTCCGGCGATGAAAGAGGCCGAGGAGATCGACAAAGAAGAGGCGGCGGAGCGCAATGAGGCAAAAGCCCGCATGCCGGAAGTCGCCAAGGGTCTGGAATTGCCAGACGAGGACGGTGTTTGGGTGTTGGACACCTTTCAGGGCACACCGGAACTGGTGGAGCTGGTGCCGTCAGATCTCAGTCTGAATCAGCGAAACCGGAAGGGCCTGGCGACATTGAATCCGCTGGCGGCCCAGAAGGCCACGGTTGAGCTGGACGGAGCGCACGCGAAGGTGCACCTGCATGTTAACGATCCGGCGATCTATTTGTCGCTCGAGGGCCAGGACAATGTGGAGCAGGTGCTGTCGCATGCAATGACGGTGCAGACGCATGGCGCCAAGGAAGTAGCGAACCGAAAGCATGGCGCGCACTCGCCGAATTCAGGATTTGCGGTTGTAAAGGTTGATGAGCGCCGAGCAGTGCGGATCATCGGAGCGGTGAGTGTAAGCCCAACAGGCAAGGTGACGCAGAGCGAGGACGTGATTCCCACTAAGGCGGAACTGATGCCGGGCAAACACTGGCTGAAGCTGACGCCGGAGACAACGCTGACCGTCGGGGAGTACGCGCTGGTGGAGATTCTGTCGCCGTCGGACATCAGCCAGTCGGTATGGGATTTTCGGGTTGACCCGCGGATGGGGGACAATCCAGCTTCGCTGGGACCGATTTTGAAATGATCTCGTCGAGGACGTTACGAAGAGGTTCACTCTCCGAACGGAATAAGACTTGACCAGAGGATTGTGCGCAGAATCAGCGCTTTGACCGCTGTGCCTCTGGTTTACTGGCAACTCGGACCGGGGGCTTTCGGCACGACTGATGTCGTGCCCTGACACAAAGCCCTCTAACCTGTGACTACGAAGAGCTATGGCGCTGCACGGCGGGCGAGCTTGATGCGGCGCTGCTCCCACTCTTCGCTTGAAAATATGCGCGGGCCGACTTCGATGAGGCGGGGCATCATGTTGAAAACGGCGACGCGGCTCCAGGGACGGCCTTCGCGGGTTCGGAATCCCTTCTCGTTCAGATCACTCACAATTGCCGAGTAAGAGAAGTCCTGGGCCAGCAGATCCATCATCAGCAGGAGGACCTGGTTTTCGTGGGAATCGACTTCGAGCCGTTTGCAATCTTCGGAGATGCGCAGGCCATAGGGAATAGCTTCGCTGAAGGCTCCATCGGACGGAGTTTCAGAGTCAGGCAGCTCGCGCCGCCACTCGATTGAGACCATTTGCCACCCGGCAGCAGCGCGCTGGCGGATCACGTCCGAGCTGAAGGGCTCGGAAACCACATCACGAATGCGCTCGAAATAGGCCATGGGAGCCTCCAAAAGATACAGCAGGTGCCATAAGCAGAGCAATTTTGGGGCCGAAGGCCGGAACGCAACGTTCTGAAGAATAAGGCATTGAAGCAGAATGGTTTCTCACTGCTGAATGAGGATCGACTCCCCTGGGAGCTTTGGCCGTTTTTGCAACTCCATGTCCGGTAACGGACAAGCTCGAAATTGTCGGAAGCGAGCGCTACTTGCCCGCCGCGAATCAAGGTTCTCCAACGAATTGTTCCTGTACAGAACAATGGCTGTTACAATTCAGCATTCCCCCGGGGCCAGTCTGTAACATCACATTTTAAAATCTGAGGCGAAAGACCCACAGGGATGATCGACTACTACGAGTTCCTGCAAATCAGCCCCCATGCGGATGCGGACACGATTCATCGCGTCTACCGTTATCTTGGCAGCTCGGCTGCATCCGGACAATCCGGAGTCGGGCGATGCGGAGATGTTCCGGCTGCTGAGAACTGCCTTTGATACGCTCTCGAACCCGGTGCGCCGCGCCGAATACGATGCGGTTTGCCGCCGGGAGGCGATAGAGGTCAAGCCTCTTTCGAATTCCGTCGACTTCATGGACAGCGTGGAAGGCGAGTTGAACCGCCGAGTCGCAGTGCTGGCGGTGCTCTATTTCAAGCGGCGCGCGAACCCGCGGTTTCCCGAAGTGTCTCTGGCGGAGATTGAACGGCGAATGGGATTTCCGCGCGGACTATCTGGACTTCACGACCTGGTATCTCCAGAAGAAGGGCTACATCTCCAGGGCGGACAACTCCGACTTCACGCTTACCGCGGAGGGCGTTGACTACATCGAGACGCAACGTGGCAGTCTGCCGGTTCTCAATAAGCTTCTTTCGGATGGCAAGGTGCGAGTTCGACAAAGCGGCACACGCAGCGTCGAATGGGACGACAGCTCCGGAAGGGGAACCAATGGCGGCGGCGCCGATTATCCTGCCCTCTTCGATGTCGGTTTGGCTGGACAGGCGACAGAGTGGCTCGGACCGCCGAAGCGTGGTGGTTTTGCGGATGCCCGGGTCTGATCGGCGGGCGGGAATGCAAGATCGACGGGTCAATGTGGGCGACCGGCGGCAGAACAAGGGAGACCGCAGGACCTACGCGCTGGTCAGGCAGGAAGATCAGCCATCTACTCGCGTACAGTGATGCCCAGCGTTTTCATCTTGCGATAGAGATGGCTGCGTTCAAGGCCGAGGAGTTCAGCGGCGCGGCTCACGTTGTTGCGGGCTTCTTCGATCTTCTTAAGGATGTAGTCGCGCTCGTAGGCGTCGCGGGCCTGCTGGAGCGTGGAGAAATCTTCGGTCGAGCGCGAGCCGGACTTGTGCGTGAGCGGGGGTAGCTGTTTGCGCTCAATACGCAGGGTGCGCGGATTCAGGATCAAGACGCGCTCAATCACGTTCTTCAGTTCTCGCACGTTGCCGGGCCAGTGATATTGCTGGAGGACTTCGAGCGCCTCGTCGCTGATCTCCATCCGCGGGCGGCCGTACTGGCGGCCGAATTCAGCGAGGAATTCGCGGGCGAGTAGCGGGATATCCTGCTTGCGCTCGCGGAGCGGCGGCACGAAAAATGGAACGACATTGAGGCGGTAGAAGAGGTCTTCGCGGAAGTTGCCCTTGGCGATCTCCTCTTCGAGATCCTTGTTGGTCGAGGCAATGAGGCGGACGTCGACGCGGAGGGGCTGCGTGCCGCCAACCGGCGTGAACAGTTGGTCGTCGAGGGCGCTGAGCATCTTGGCCTGCGTCTTGAGGCTCATATCGCCGACTTCGTCCAGAAAGAGCGATCCGCCGTCGGCGCGTTCCAGTGTGCCGCGCTGCTCGGGCGGGCCGCCCGGCTGCACGCTGTGGCGATAGCCAAAGAGTTCCGATTCAATGTGCGCTTCAGGGATGGCGGCGCAGTTGAGTTCGATGAAGACGCTGTCGCGGCGAAGGCTCTCGGCGTGAATGGCACGCGCGATGAGCTCCTTGCCGGTGCCGGATTCACCGTAGATGAGCACGCGGCCGTTGGTCGGCGCCATGAGCCGAATCTGTTGACGCAGCGCCTTGACGGGAACGCTTTCGCCGGTGAGGGCCGCGCTCAGGCTGAACTGGCGCTTGAATTCAAGGTTCTCGCTGCGAAGACGGCGGGCGTCGACGGCATTTTTAATAACGATCAGCGTGCGATCGAGCGAAAGCGGCTTTTCAAGGAAGTCGTATGCTCCGAGCTTGGTGGCTTTGACGGCCGCTTCGATGGTGCCATGGCCGGAGATGATGACGACTTCGGGGCGCTTCTCCGGGATAAGCCCATGGATGTCGGCAAGAACGTCGAGACCATCGCGATCGGGTAGCCAGATGTCGAGCAGGACGACGTCGTAGGGCGCGTCCTGAATGAGGACAAGGGCTTCGGCCGCGGTTGCAGCCGTGGCCACGCCATAGCCTTCTTCGGTGAGGATTTCCTCGAGCGAGGTGCGAATCTCTGCCTCGTCATCGACCACGAGGACATGATTCATGAGCGCGCCTCGGTGAAGGGCGCAGCGCCGGCAGCATTCGCTTCCAGTGCAGGCGGTTCGGCGTGATCGAGCAGGGGCAGACGAATGAGGAAGCGCGCACCTTTGGGGGTGTTGCTTTCGGCACGAATGGAACCGCCGAGCTCCTGGATGATCTTGGCTGCGATGGAGAGACCAAGGCCGGTGCCGCGATGCTTGGTGGAGTAGAAAGGCAGGAAAAGCCTCTCGCGGATTTCTTCGGTGAGCCCGTGGCCGGTGTCAGAGACCTCGATCTCGACGGCACCGCCGTCTTCCGCGAGAGAACTGCGAACGCAGAGTACGCGCAGCAGACTGCCCTGCATGGCCTCAGCGGCATTGTCGATGAGGTTGGCCAGCGCGCGGCGGATGGCTTCATGATCGGCAAGCACCGGTGGCAGGCCCGGTTCAAGATCGCGCTTGACCGTGATGCCATCGAGACGGCCGGCGAACAGGGCAAGCGCTTCGTCTGCAACCTGGTTCATGTCGCAGGGGCGCGGCTGCGGAGCGGGAAACTGCGCGAGCGCCGAGAACTGGTCGACGAGCGTACGCAGCGTTCCCACGCAGGCCAGGATCACTTCGCTGCATTTGCGAATGACCGAGGGCGAGTCCGCCTGGCTGCGGTCCAAATGGCGGCCGATACGTTCGGCGGAGAGCGCGATGGGCGTCAGCGGGTTCTTGATTTCGTGCGCTACGCGCTGCGCCACTTCCTTCCACGCCAATTGACGCTGGGCGCGAAGAAGCTCGGATGTGTCTTCGACAACGAGGACGGTGCCTGGCCTGCCGTGCGCAAGTTCAAGCCGCGCACTGGTGACGGCGAGGTGCAGATTGCGGCCATGAAGATTGAACTCGATTTCAGTGGAGGCCGCACCCATGCGCTGTCCGCGGCGAATGACGCCGGCAAGCTCATCAATGGAATCCTGCGGCAACAAGGCGTCGATCTTCGTACCGCGAACGGCTGTGTTTTCGTCGTGACCCATGAGGACCGCGAAGGCGCGATTGGCCTGCAGCACGTTTCCGTCGGCGTCGAGCGTGACGACGCCGGATGGGATCGTTTCGAGGATCGTTTCAAGCTCGCGGCGGCGGGCCTCGATGGCCTGGTTTGCGGCGGTGAGTTGAGCCGAAGAGCTTTCAGCAAGTTTGCGGCTGGTGTCGAGATCGGCTGCCATGTGATTGAACGAGCGCACGAGCTCGGCCATCTCTCCGGTGGTGATGAGAGCCACCCGGTGCTCGTACTTGCCGGCTGCAATCTCATCCATGGCATCGGCCAGCGCTTCGACGGGACGCGTGATTTGCTTGGAGAGAAATAAAGCGAGCCAGACGCTCGAGAAAAACACCACCACGGTGATGAGCAACAGCATCAGGAAAAATGTTCCCCGGATGCTGTTGCGGGAACGGAAAAGGTCCCAGTATTCTGCTGCGCCCTGGCGAATGCGGGCGGTGGTCTGGCTGAGCCCCTGCGGCATGGGAAGGGCGGCGATCACAATTTTTCCGGAGGGAGTGGCCGCCTTTCCCAGCGCGTAATCCTGGCCTGCGACGCGGATGACGGGTTCGTCATTGCGTTGGGCGGAGGAGAAAATGGCGGCCGAGAGCGGACCCCGCAGCGAAACGGCGGGTTGGAACTTCGTGGAAGGCCCTTGCTCGGGAATCAGGGGTATGAGGTTTGCTGCACTATTCTCGGGCAGAGCCTGAAAGCTCGAGAAAACCCGATGCCCCTTGTCATACATGAGGACGAACCCACCCTGAAGAGTGATGGTGTGCGACTCGAGGACTGTCTCGAGTGTGGCCGCGTCGGCATCGGGTGCTCCCGTAGCGGCGATTGACTCTGCCTCGCTGCGCGCGTTGCTGGCCACGTATTGTGCCAGTTCCATGACTACGCGGGTCGAATCTTCGCGCAGTTCCGAGGTGTTGGGCGAAAACCAGCGGTCGATGGAACGGTTCATTAGCTGAAAGCTGAACAGAAACATGAAAACCGCGGGTGTGAGCGCGATGAGGGCGGCGCCGAGCACCATGCGCGTGCGCAGACGCGCGCCGAGAGCGCTGCTGCTTTGGTCTGCGTAGAGCTTGAGGATCGCGCGCAGCAAAAGCAGGAGGAAAACGAGGAGCGAGAGGAAGATAACGACGGTGAGGCCAGTGAAGGCAAGGGTTTCGCCCGAGGTTTCGGGATTGAGGAAAGGAATGGGGTTGAAAGCCTGGAGCGCTCCCAGAACGGCAAAAAAGAGCAACACGCCGGCAGCGAGAAACACTACCGTCCGCCGCCGCAAGCCGCCCTCAGTGGTCATGCGGGGATTATAGAAGGGTTCAGAGACGAGTCGTCAGCGGTCAGTTTTCAGTTGTCAGAGACCGGAATCCTGGTCGAGCGGTATCCGCGGATACGGTTTTTCTACCCGAGCACGATCTCTGTCCCGGTCCAGGAACGCTTCTGGCTGTCGGCTACGCCCCGATGGGTCAGCGTGCCGAGATAGGTATTAAGTCCTTCGGCGAAACCTGGATCGCGCTTGAGGGCTTCGCGCGCGCCAAAATTCGCAATGCGCATCAGGTACGGAAATGTCGAGTTGGTGAGCGCCAGCGTGGAGGTGTGCGGCACCGCGCCGGGCATGTTGGTGACGCAGTAGTGAACAACCCCGTCGACGACGTAACTGGGATTGGAGTGCGAGGTCGGTTTGGCGGTCTCGACGCATCCTCCCTGATCGATAGCAACGTCAACGATGACAGCGCCCTTTTTCATCGCCGAAACCATGGCGCGGGTGACGATCTTGGGGGCGGTGGCGCCGGGAATGAGCACGCCGCCGATGACCAGGTCGGCCTCGCGCGTAGCCAGCGAGACGTTGTAGCTGTTCGAAGCGAGGGTATAGAGGCGTCCGCTGTAGAGGTCGTCGAGCTCCCGCAGGCGGGTGAGATTGACGTCGACCAGGGTGACCTTGGCGCCGAAGCCGATCGCGATCTTTGCAGCATTGGTGCCAACGATGCCGCCGCCAATGATGGTCACATTCGCAGGCGGAACGCCCGGAACGCCGCCGAGAAGAATGCCGCGGCCACCACGTTCTTTTTCGAGATACGCAGCTCCAACTTGCACGCTCATTCGACCGGCGACTTCGCTCATGGGCGTGAGCAGGGGCAATGTACCCTGGCGATCGCGAACCGTTTCATAGGCGATGCCGATGACTTTGGAGTCGAGGAGCTTGTTGGTCAGAACGGGAATGGGAGCCAGGTGAAGATAGGTGAAGAGGACCAGGCCTTCGCGGAAGTAGACATACTCCTGCTCGATGGGCTCCTTGACCTTGACCACGGTGTCCGCTTTTCCCCAGACATTGCCGGCGTCGCCAACGATCTCCGCACCTGCATCCTGGTAGCTCGCGTCGGTAAAACCAGAGAGTTCGCCGGCGTGGGTTTCGACGAGCACCTTGTGGCCTGCTTCAGTAAGGGACTTGACCCCTGCGGGCGTGACGCCAACGCGGGCTTCATTGTCCTTAATCTCTTTGGGAACGCCGATGATCATGGTGGCTCCTTCGTCCGGCTTCAATCGCTCGACTCGCAGGGGAGGGCTGTCGCAAGGCTGGAGAGCTGTGCGCCGGACAGTTTTTTATACCCGGGGGAGGGCTTGTTCCGGCGCGACGGCTCGTTGCTAGCTTCCAGTTGGACACATCCTAAGGCGCTTTGGGGTTTCGATGTGTGCAAAGTTCGTGTTAAAAGTGTTGCATGGACACGAAAAATGACGAAAAAGAGGATCTGCTGCAAAAAACAGCAGGCGCAGAGGGCCGATCCGAACTGGACGATCTGGATCTCTCGATTCTGCGCTACCTGGAGCGGTATGGACGGGCCACCAACTACGAAGTGGGCGAAGCGGTGGGTTTGTCAGCCTCGGCGGCTTCGCGCAGGATTCAAGCGCTGGAGAGTGCGGGAACGATTCGAGGCTATCGGGCCACGGTGGACGACCGGCTGCTGGGGAGGCGGATGACGGTTTACATCCGCGTAACGCTGGAGCGCCAATCGGCACCGGTTCTGAGCGCATTTGAAGGGGCGGTGCGCCATTGCAAGGAAATCGCGAGTTGCCACCTCATGGCAGGCCAGTACGACTACATGCTGGTGGCGCGTGTGGCCGGCATTGAAGACTATGGACGGCTTCACCAGAACGAACTTTCGCGTCTGCCGGGCGTAACGCGCCTGGAAACAAGCTTCGCGCTGCGGGATGTGCTGGACGGAAACCGGGGGTAGGAGAAGGCCCAAGAACCTACCTAGTCACGTGACGATGGGATGCGATTGGCCTCGCTCGGGGTACATTGGTTACGCCAGTACTTTGCATTTGATGTTACCTGCGTGGGACAATTCCTGATTGCGATCCTGAAGGCGTAGTTATGTTTGAGTCCGACCAACACGAGTTCGATGAGGAGTATGCGGAGATAAGCCATCCGGCGCCTCCGCCGCCCCCCAAAACCCCTGCGGCTCCTGCTGCTGCTGCAGTGGCGCGATCCAGCCCGGTCGCTGTCCATGAGCCGATCGCAGAAGAACCCGAGGAAGAGCACGAACAGACCGAAGAGGCGGAGCCTGAGGAGTTTTTCGATCCTGCGGAAAGGCGTGAGGAGGCGAAAGAACCTCCGCCGAAAAAGAAACCGAACATCCTGCTGCTGGGTGGATTTGCGGCACTGATCGTTTTCGGAATCTTTGTCCTGATGACCGCCAACAAGCCGAAGGATGACACTCCGCCCCCGGGTGATCTGGGACCGGGTATTGTAGCCGTCGACGGCTTGCGCGGGACATCTTGTAACGCGGTGGGATGGAAACGCGAAAAACGGCAGACTTTCGTACAAGCTGCAAATTGAGCCGATGGAGGATCGATGGGGTGCGGGGTTCTCGCATGCGGTAACCAATGCGGCGATTCCCATGTCGATAAACATTCGACTGCTGGATTCAACGGGATTTGCGCTTTGCGGAAAGGAAATTGATTTCCGCTTCGATCCTCAGAATGCAGCGCTGCCGGTTGCAGTGTCGGCGGTAGGCGCGAATGGAAAAAAGCTTTCGCTGGCCGAGCGAAACGCGGCAATGCAGGCGGCGCGGCAAAGCCAGGTCGCGCAGATGCAGGCTGCGGAAGCGGCGAGAGAGCACGGGAAAGACGTTTTTCAGAACCAGACAACGGCCGACGGTCAGGTGGCAGCCATCAATGCGCAGGGCACGCTGCCCTGCTCTCCCGACCAGTACAAGCGCGTCGACTACTGGGACTTCAATACGAATTTTCCGACGCTCGATGAACAGGCTGTCTTACTAGATCCCAAGTTGGCGCAACCGAAGGAATTTGATGCGCCGGGCCATCCGCAGAAGCGAACCCTGCCCAAGTGGGGAGATGGATTTACCATCCAGGGCGATGACCGGGTGAAGGGATACGACCAGGCACGCGGGGTGCTGTGGGCGGAGGACAAGAGCTTTGCGATCGACAAGCGCTACGGGCAGACGACCGCGATGGCATGGGCGAGCAACTACACGCTCATTCACTATCGCTGCGACCAGCACGCCACTTGTGCACTGACGGCGGCAGGTCAGGCGGCGGTGCTGCACGCGCATCTGAGCGAATAGTTGAATCCATTTGGGTACAGACTTGATCAGGACTGAATCCTGACATCACAATTATTGTTCTCGCAGGGCCTTGGCGGGGTCGAGGCTCGACGCCCTTCGGGCGGGTAGCCAGGATGCCAGTGCGGAGATGGCCAGGAACGCTGCCGTCATGGAGACGTAGGTTGTGACGTCGGTGGGTTTAATGCCGCCTACGAGCAGCGCTGCGATCACGCGGCCAAGCAAGATTGACCCAATCACTCCAACCACAATGCCTGCTGCGCTCAGACGCAGTCCCTGCGCGACGATGAGGCGAAGGATATCGCCGCGTTCGGCACCCATGGCCATGCGAACGCCGATCTCGGAGGTGCGTTGTCGAACCGACGTGGAGATAACGCCGTAGAGGCCAACCCCCGCCAGCAATGCCGCAATGGCTGCAAAGATCGAGATCAGCAGGAGGGAGAAGCGCGTGCTGGCCTGCGAGTCGTAGATCACGGAGTCAGCGGTCTCCATTTTGCTGACGAGGAGTTGTGGATCGAGCGCCTTGAGAGTCGCCCGGACCTGGTTTTGGTAGGAAGCCGGATCGCTGCTAGTGCGGAGCGCCCAGGACTGAATTGCGCCGGATCCAAGAAATGCGTCAGGGAAGTAGATTTGTTCGCGACCGACCTCTGCGAGCGAGTTGACGCGCTGGTGAGCGACAACGCCGATGATCTGTACCTTTTCCGCTTCGGGGGTGCGCAGGCGGATGAGGATTTGTTTTCCGATTGCCGACTGGCCGGGAAATGCTTTGGTTGCGAGCGCCTCGTCGACGATGACGCTGGTGCGTCCCGGAAGGTTGTCGTCGTTGGTGAAGGTGCGACCTGCGAGGAGCGGCGTACGCATGGCTTCAAAGTAGCCGGGAAGAACGATTTGAAAATCGGTTGCCTGAAAGCGGCTGGGATCGCGTGCGGCATCCACCGTTCCCCAGCGGATGGGAGAGAATTCGCCGGTGAGGGGAAACGGGAAGGAACTGGCGACGCTCTCAACGCCTGGAATGGATTTGAGCTGCTCGGTGATGACGTGCATGAAGGCAGCGCGTTGCTCCGGAGTCTTGCGGTTGAGGCGGATGCCCTGAAGCTGGAAGGTCAGGAGATGATGCGGATCGAAGCCTGGATTGATCTGCTGCAGTTTGAGGAAACTGCGAAACATCAATCCTGATCCGATGAGCAGAACGAACGAGAGGGCGACTTCGACCATCACGACCGAATTGCGGAGGAAGGCTCCGCTGCCCATGCCGGAGGTGCGGCTGACGCCGCGCAACACATTCATGAGCGCGGGACGCGATGCCTGCAATGCGGGAACAATGCCGAAGATGGCTGCGGAGGCGAGGCCGGCAAGCGCACTGTAGGCAAGCACGGCGCCGTCGATGTGGACATCTTCAAGGCGGGGGAGGTTGGCTGGAGCGAGAGCCCGCAAGGCAAGGATTCCGGCCCACGCGAGGCCGAGGCCGACAAGTGTGCCCATTACGGAGAGCAAGGCCGCTTCGATCAAGATGGGAGACACAAGCCGGGAGCGATTTGCACCCAGGGCGGCGCGCACTGAGAATTCCTGTTGCCGCAGCGAGGCGCGCACCAGGAGAAGATTGCCAACATTGGCGCAGGCAATCAGGAGCAGGAAGATCACCGAGGCCATGAGCGTGAGGATGGCGGGGCGCACCGCTGCGACGAGATGCTGCTGCATCGGTGCAAGGCGAATGTAATAGCCGGCGCTCTGGTCGATTGGAAAAGTCTGCCGTGCCTGCGTGGCTATGCCTTCGGCTGCGCCTTGCGCACTTTGGAGCGACGCTCCTTCTTTAAGCCTCCCGATAGGCAGAATGGAGAAGTTCATGCGTTGCGCTGAGTCGTAAGCGAGGCGATTGGCGATGTAGATGTCGGGAGCGGGTTCGACGTCAGCGCTGGGTGGGAAGTAGAGGCGAAAGCCTGGAGCCAAAACACCCGCGATCAAGGGACCGGGCAGTCCGGGGATCGTGATGTTATGGCCCAGGACAGCAGTATTGGCCCCGTAGCGCCTGCGGAAGTACTCATAACTGAGGATGGCGGTTCCGGGCAGAGGCGGCGGGGCATTGGCCGCGTTGTTGGCCGGCGGCTGCGGCTGCGGAATTCCATCCTGCGCATTGAAGTTCCGGCCAAAGAGGATCTTGCCGCCCATCACGTCGAAGAAGTTGGTCGTGGCAATTGCGATGCCGATTTGTTCGGGTGTTCCGTCTTCCTGGGGAACGATGGTGCGGCCGGTGAAGATGCCGGCCATGTCAGAGAAGTAGGCCTTCGTGCCGTCACGCAGATCGATGAAGTCCGCGTTGGAGAAGGGCAGATCGTGGACGTCGCGCTTGCGGAGGTCCATGCCGGCGATCACCAGTTTGCCCGGATCGCGGTACGGAAGCGGCCGCAGGAGGACTGCGTTGGTGACGCTGAAGATCGTCGTGCTGGCGCCGACGCCGAGCGCGATCGTAATTACGGCCGTCAACGTGAAAGCAGGGCGCTTGGCAAGAATGCGCGCAGCGATGACTACATCCTTCAATGTCATGGGCGACCTCTCACCTGAGAGTTGAACCGGGAATTCGCCTGACTGTCAATCAGGAGTTATCAACACAAACGTGATGCTTGGGAGGTTGTCATGACGAGCGGTGCAAGTACGTGGCGGATTTCAGCTGGCAATCGCGGCGTGAAGACTACCCCAGGTGATGCAGGGAAGTCCAAAGCAGAAGTGCGCGGATTCGTGCGATCCCACCCTTGAAGCAAAGAGCGCTTCAAGGATGGGGCACCCACTAGTTGGGCGGGGGGTTAACACAGAATGGAGTGGGTTGGTGGGCCGCCCGCCCACTCAGTTGCAGGAGCAGGCACCGGTCGAGTCCGGGCGGGTGGAGCAGGAGCCTATCTGTACAGGCGGGCCGACGGACTTGATGCAGGCGACGTGTCCTGCGGAGGCTTTTGGAGAAGCTACGGGGAGCTGCGCGGCGGGGACTCCGCTGTCGGTGACGTTGCCGGAGGAATCGTATTGGGGCAGGTTTCCGGTTGTGCCGCTGCCGTCGCTGATCTGAACTTTAGCGCCGGAGCCGTGGTAGCCATTGAGTCCCGAAGACAGAACCGTATTCGCTCCGACCTGGAAGGACGCAGCCCGGGCTGAGTTCGTGACGGTGAGGGAGTTGTCGATGGTAGTGGCGCCGTTTTTCTGGACGAGGAAGGCGTAGGCGTTGTTGGCTGCGTTGGTGACGGAGACTGCGGCGCCGGTTTCTCCATTGGCATCGGGAGTGATGCGGATGGCGTCCGCGTTCGAAGCGGGCAGGAAGACGTTGCTGCCGTCGTCGCAGAACTGCTGGCGCAGGGCAGTTGAAAACGTGTAGTTGTAGCAGCCGATGGGGCGCGCTCCCTGCATGGGCGTGAACTGGCGCTTGAAGACTTCGAGAACCGACGCGTGGCCGTCCCACCAGGATTCGATGTCGGCCTGGGGAATGCTGGCGAAGTTGGCATGCGGCCCGGCGCGGCCAATGGCGTTGGAGACGACGGACCATTGCAGATCGGAGCCACCGCCGACAGGGCCGGCTTCGAGCGCAGCGTAGATAGCGCGCTCGACCCAGAGACCGTCGTACCAGTAAGAGCCGCTGTTTTCATCTGTGGCCAGGAAGGCCGAGGTCCCCTGCGTGATGCCCGGGCGGTTGCCGGCTATCGTGGCGGCGACGCCGAATATCTGGCTCGTGGCCGAAGTTGACCTGCCGGGAGGGCCGGGATCGAGTCCGGTTTCGTTGAAGATGTTGGCTTCGACTCCATAGGTGAGGGAGTTGGCGCTGCCGTGGCGTTGGATGGCGATGGGATTGATGCCCCAGACGCCGTTGTGCAGGTCGCCGGGGTTGTTCTGCGCAATCAAGAATGCGCCGACGCAGGGCGCCGCGGAGGAAGCAGCGGTGTAGTTGCAGTTGTGGTAGGTGTAGAGCGGCGCCGTGTCGTTGACTCCCGCGTCTGAGGAAACGATGCGGGTAACGGGGGTGACATAAGGGTCGCCCTGCGCCGTCGATGTCTGCACGAGGGTTGCGGTATCAAAGATGGACTGATTGAAGGCAGGACTCGTGAATACCAGCGGTGCTGCGGGCGCGGAGGTGTAGTTCTGATTCATCCGGGAGCCAGGCCGGAGGGCGTTGTTCCGGGTAAAAACCTCGGAGAGCTTGGAGACCGGTGCGGTGAGCAGGCTTTTGAGACTGAGGTCCTGGTGGGTGATGTTGTGCGGATCGGGAGGCGATTGAGAGCAGGCGAACGTGGCGCTGAGACTAAGGACGATCGCAAAGGGGGCTTGCAGGGATCGGCGCATAAAGTAGGGGAAGGACCTCCGGGAAATTGCGAGCGTGCCTATGGATAAGACGCGTTTGGCGGGGGAAGGGCTCGCGAAGCAGGCGGCAGGCAGGGCAAGAGAAACCTGCTGATTCCGGAAAACTTCAGACCATCGTTGTGCTGCTGACGTAGACTCTCTTGCGAACACGGTTACGACTGCGGAGGACTCTTCGGATGTCGGGTGAAACGATCTCCCCGGAACAGGCGGCCAGCCTTGTTAAATCGAACATGTGGCTGGACTACGGCGCAGCACTCTGCCAGCCGGATGTCTTCGATAGAGCACTGGCGGCACGCAAAGATGAATTGGAGAACGTGAAGATCCGCTCATGCCTGTCGATGCGCCCTCGGGCCGTTCTTGAAGAGGATCCGGAAGGCAAGAGCTTTCACATGTTCAGCTGGCATTTTTCCGGCTACGACCGCAGGATGCATGACGCCGGCCGCTGCAACTACGTGCCGCTGAACCTGGGTGAGGTGCCGGATTATTACCGGCGGTTTCTGGATCCAGTGGACATGACGATCCTGAAGACCTGTCCGATGGATGAGGGCGGTTACTTCAACTTTGGGCCGACCAACCTGTGGCAACGAGCCGCGGTGGAGCGAGCGAAGGTGGTGATTGTCGAAATCAATCGCCAGTTGCCCTATGCATTCGGGAAAGAAAACGGGGTGCACCTGCGGGAGGTCGATCATGTGATTGAGGGCGATCATCAACCGTGCGCGGAGTTGCCCAATCCAGACCCGGGTGAGATCGACAGCACGGTTGCCCGGCGGATTGCAGAAGAAATCGAAGATGGCGCGTGTTTGCAGATCGGGATCGGCGGCATGCCGAATGCCGTATGCTGCCTGCTGCTTGAGACCGGGGTGAAGGACCTGGGCATCCACACGGAAATGCTGACGGATGGCCTTGGTTTGCTTTATCGTTCGGGCCGGGTGACGGGATCGCGGAAGACGCTCGATCCGGGCAAGGTGACGTATACCTTTGCGCTGGGTTCGAACTCGCTTTACGCAACAACGAATCGCAACCCCGACATGTATTGCCACCAGGTGGACTACACCAACTCGCCAAGCTTCATCATGCAGAACGAGAAGGCCGTGTCGATCAACAATACGACGCAGGTGGATCTGCAGGGGCAGGTGGCGTCGGAATCGGACGGGCAGCGGCACATCAGCGGGACGGGTGGGCAGTTGCAGTTTGTGCGCGGGGCTTACGCATCGAAGGGCGGAAAGTCGTTTATCTGCCTCGCGTCCACGTACGAAAAGCGCGGGGAACGCAAGAGCCGGATTGTGTTCAGCCTTACGGCCGGGAACATTGTGACGACTCCGCGGTCGGACGTGATGTATGTGGTGACGGAGTACGGCATGGTCAACCTGAAGGGACGATCGGTGGCGGAGCGTGCCAAGGGACTGATCGCGCTGGCGCATCCGGATTTTCGCGAAGAACTGGAACGGCAGGCTTACGAAAACCGGCTGATTCCTCGGCATGTTTCGTTTGCGTGAAGATAATCCAAGGTCAGAATCGAGACTCGGAGCACCACACAAATCACTCTCCCGCGAGTGGTTTCGGTTGAGGGTAGTTACCGATGACAAATGTCAGCTGGCGGGATGACTAAGAGTGGCTTCAGAGATGTAGCTTGTCATCGCCTGCGCCAATTGCGAATCAACTTCATCGGCAATGACCATCACATCACGCAGAAGCAGGCTGAAATCCACAGTCTGGAGATTATTCTGCAACGTTTGAAAAATGCTAACCTGCAGCATCCGTGATTCCTCTACCAGCATGGCAGCCGTGTAACCTTGTCTACGTCTTCTCCGCCCGTGGTCAGCGGCATCGCTTGACACTAAAGCATGCGTACCAAGGGGCAGAGGATGGCGAAGGCGATACACCAGATCGCGGAAGACCGCGGGGAGATGTGCGCATCTTTCGCTTCGCTCCAAGCGAACGGAAACCAGGCTCGGATCAACTTTCGCGCGCTCATACCAATCCTCAGCGGTTGCAGTTGACTGGCGCTCGAGAATCGTTGCCACGTTTTCAACGTCGTTCACTGAAGTCATACCGCCCTCCCTCAATCGCTTTCTAATTGTTTCAATCAGCGGGCCAGGTAACATCGGCTTCAACAAGACTTGATCCGTTTGAAGAAGAATTGCAGAGGTGGCTGCAGTCATCTCGGGATAACCGCTAAAGATGAACGTTGCGGCGGTCGGGTGGGAGTGGCGCATCGCGCTCACAACCGTTAATCCGTCGCCGGGGGCCGGCATATGCAGGTCAGTCAACAGAACATCAAAAGCCTGAGACCCAATCTGCCTGAGTGCTTCGGTCACATCTGCCGCGGTGACTACCTCGAATCCATTAAATTCAAAAACCATACCGAGAGAGTCCCGGTTTGACTTGTCATCGTCTACGACTAGGATTTTCGGCTTGGATGCTGCGATGTCGGTTACTGTAAGTGATTCATCTTTCTCATGAGACATTGTGTTCTTTCTTCCGAGCGGGTGAGGTTGAGTCGGAGTGTAACTCGACTATGTCACTTGGCTCACATAAAAGCTGGTCACAATAGCTCAGGGCAGCCCGAATAACTCCAATGTTTGGGATGGAACCAGTATTGAAGTTAATAACTTGGGTTATATATAGACGCGATCGATATAGCAGCACTGATAAGACGGAAAGAGATTTCCTATGTCCTGGGAGATCCGGAAACCCAGGTCTCAGAAGCGAGACCGGGGCACCAGTTTCTTTTGATCCTTCGGGGTTAAGAGCTTTGGTTATTCCGCATTGTCGATCTGGGCGCGCTGGAGTTTGTCGCTGTAGTCGACGTAAACCGCTTTCCACGTGGTGAAGAAGTCGAGGGCGCCCAAGCCTTCGCGGTGGCCGTTGCCGGTGTGTTTGACGCCGCCGAAGGGCAGGTGGACTTCTGCGCCGATGGTCGGCGCGTTGATGTAGGTGATGCCTGCCTCCAGGTCGCGAATCGCGGCGAAGGCGCGGTTGAGGTCTTTTGTGTAGAGCGCGCTCGACAGGCCGTAGTCGATGGAATTGGCGATCTCAATGCCCTGCTCGAAGGTGTCGAACTCGATGAGCGCGACCACGGGGCCGAAGACTTCTTCGCGGGCAAGGCGCATGGAGGGCGTGACTCCGCCGAAGATAGTCGGGGCAAAGAATGTGCCCTTGGCGTAATCGCCATCGGTAAGCGGGCCGCCGCCGCAGGAGCAGCTTCGCGCCTTCCGCCAGGGCGATATCGACATATTTGTTCGATGTTTCGATCTGGCCGGCATTTACCTGCGGTCCCACTTCAACCGACTCATCGAGCCCGTTGCCGACTCTTAAAACCTCGGCTCGCTGGACGAACCTCTCGGTGAACTTCGCTGCGATTCCCTTCTGCAGCAGAATGCGGCTGGTTGCGGTGCAGCGCTGGCCCGTGGTGCCGAAAGACCCCCCAGAGGGCGCCGTCGAGGGCGAGTTCGAGGTTGGCGTCGTCGAGGACAATCTGCGCATTTTTGCCGCCCATCTCAAGCGATACCGGCTTGAAGGTCGCAGCGGCGCGTTGCGCTACGTGCGAGCCGACTTCGCTGGAGCCGGTGAAGCTGATGGCGCGGACGTCGGGGTGTTCGACGAGGGCGCTGCCGGCGCCGCTGCCGCTGCCGCTGACGATGTTGACCACGCCGGGAGGCAGGCCCGCATCGACGAGAGCCTGTACAAGGTTATAGACCGAGACGGGCGTGTCGGTAGCCGGCTTGATGACGCAGGTATTGCCGCCGACGAGCGCCGGGAAGAGCTTCCAGCTCGGGATGGCCATGGGGAAGTTCCACGGCGTGATGAGGCCGACGACGCCGACGGGCATGCGGATGCTCATGGCGAATTTGTTCTGCAGCTCGGACGGCGTGGTCTGACCGAAGAGGCGGCGGCCTTCGCCTGCAACGTAGAAGGCTTCGTCGATGGCTTCCTGGACGTCGCCGCGGGTCTCGGCCAGGACCTTGCCCATTTCGCGGGTCATGTCGTGGGCATACTGCTCTTTGCGCTGCTGGAGGAGGATGCCGGCGCGGACCAGGATCTCGGCACGCTTGGGCGCGGGGACGAGGCGCCAGGTAGCGAAAGCTTTCTTCGCGGCCGCTACGGCCTTGTCGACGTCTTCAGGGCCAGAAGATGGGAATGCGCCGACGATGTCGTCGTGATCCGCGGGGTTCACGTTGAGGATGGTTTTGCCGCTTGCGGCTGGAATCCATTCGCCGCCGATCAGATTGTGGTAAGTGGGGTAGGTCATTTTTGAGTTCTCAGTTCGGAGTTCGTGGTTTCAGTGGACAGATGTCCGGCGGAATCGAGGAGCTGTCGGTGCATTGCCCGGCTGGGCACAAAAACACTTGATTTTAGCGCACCGGGGTTGGGTGTCGCCTCGGCGCAAGGCGAACCATTCGGCGATAAGTCCACTGGACGACTGTCTGTCGCTGATCGGTCAGGCATCGAGCGGTTGGCTAGAAAGGGTTATTTACAAAGCTCCCCTCGCTCTTGATTACCAACGGTGTTTTTCGTTGCGTTACTCCGTTGGCCGTACAATCGTAGTTGAGGTAGATTCCACTCATACATGTCTCAGAACGGTTATCCTTCGCGTACTTCGCGGTCACATGGCTTGCGCTCGCTCTTCAGCATGTTTTCGAGCGATCTGGCTATCGACCTTGGGACCGCCAACACACTGGTCTTCGCCGCCGGCAAGGGGATCGTTGTCAACGAACCCTCCATCGTGGCCATCAACAAAAACACCGGTGAGGTGGAAGCGGTAGGCAAGGAAGCCAAGGACATGCTGGGGCGCACTCCCGGCAACATCGTGGCTATCAAGCCGATGAAAGACGGCGTCATTGCCGACTTCAAAGTCACCGAGAAGATGCTGAACTACTTCATCCAGAAGGCGCACAATCGCAAGATGCTGGTGCATCCGCGCATCGTGATCGGCGTGCCGTCTGAGATCACGCAGGTGGAAAAGCGCGCGGTCGAAGACTCGGCTTACCGCGCCAAGGCCAGCGAGGTGTACCTCGTAGAACAGGCCATGGTGGCGGCGATCGGCGCAGGGCTTCCCATTACCGAGCCCGGCGGCAACATGGTAGTCGATATCGGCGGCGGGACTACGGACATCGCGGTCATCTCGCTTTCCGGTATTGTCTATTCGCGTTCGGTGCGGATGGCCGGCAACCAGATGGATGAGGCCATCACCAACTATCTCAAGCGGAAGTACAACCTGCTGATCGGCGAGCGGACGGCGGAGCAGATCAAGATCGAAATTGGTTCGGCCTATCCGCTGGACAAGCCGATCACGATGGAGATCAAGGGGCGCAACCTGATTGAGGGCGTGCCGAAGACCATCACGATCGACGACAGCGAGATTCGCGAGTCGCTGGGTGAATGCATCGCCGTGATCATGAATGCGATTCGCGTGGCACTGGAACGGACGCCGCCGGAGTTGTCGGCGGACATCTCGGATCGCGGCATCGTGCTGACAGGCGGAGGCGCGCTGATCAAGAACCTTGACAAACGCATCCGCGAGGAAACAGGGCTGCCGGTCTCGGTGGCCGACGATCCGCTGGCCTCGGTGGTACTGGGAACCGGCAAGATGCTGTCGGACTTCAGGCTGCTGCGCAAGATCAAGATCGATTAATGCAGTGAACAGTGATCAGTGGACAGTGATCAGTTCCGGCGCAGGCGCGCTGCTACTTTAGCCCCGAGGGTCAACGGCTTGGTGAATCTGTCCACTGTTCACTGACCACTGATCACTAGTTCCATGGAATCATTTGTTGTTCGGTATCGGAATCTGCTGGTGCTGCTGGCATTGCTGGTGGCCCAGATTCTGGGTCTTGCCACGCAAGTGCGCCGCTCCACCAGCGGGCAGGTGGGCGGTGACCGCGGCGATGGAAGCAGCGTCAAGCTGATTCGCTACTGGACCAATTCGCTGGTCTCGCCGCCGGAAAAAGCTTTGCACTCTTCGGGCTCCGGCGTTTCGTGGTGTGGAATAACTACATCGATCTGCGGCATGTTCGGCAGCAGAACGCGGATCTGCAAAAGACAGTCGATCGTCTGCGGCTGGAGCAGGCGGCGCTTGCTGGAGGATGCCAAGCAAGGACAACGGCTGCAGGCTCTGTTCAATTTTCAGGAAAAATACATCTACAAGACCCTCGCAGCCCAGACCATTGGAACCAGCGGAACTGACCAGTCGCGTGTTTTTTACATCGACAAAGGCAAGAATGACGGCGTTGAACGCGACATGGCGGTCATTACGCCGGAGGGAATCGTCGGCAAGATTCGCGACGTGTTTCCCCACACCGCGCAGGTACTGGCCATCAACGACCAGTCAAGCGGCGCGGGCGTGATTCTGGAGACAACGCGCATTCGCGGCATTCTGCGGGGTAACGCTGCAGGACAGCTGCAGGTGGAAGACGTCGTTCGCGATCAGCGGATCAAGCCCGGCGAGAATGTGCTGACGGCGGGCGGCGACGAGATTTTTCCCCGTGGAATGCCGGTAGGCGTGGTCGCGAACGTTGCGAATGATCCGGAGCGGGATGGGTTTGTCGATGTGATCGTGAAACCGGCGGCGCATCTCGACCAGCTGGATGAGGTGCTGGTGGTGATATCGACGCAGCCGCGCTTCCCGCCGGATCAGCAACAGGACATCGCAGCAAGCGAAGCGCTGGAGGGCTCTGAGACGGAGCGGCAGAAGGCATCGGATGGAATGGCGGAGAAGCTGCCGGGGCTGATCGTGCCGAATGTGCCAACGGATCAGCAGCCGCTGAAAGATACCTCGAATCCCACGCCAGTATCGAAGCCGCCGGTGGCGATTCATCCCGACCGATTCACGCCGGGAAATGGGGTGACGCCGAATCTGCCCGCGACACCGGGAGGCGCGCCCGCGGTCGATGGGAGTGGGCCGCCCAGGAAGAAACCGGCGCCCAAAGCTCAAGAGAGCAACCCAAAAGCAACGCCGCCAGCGGCACCGCAAGGAGAGAATCGCTAGATATGTCTGTCCTTTCAGCGGAGAGCCGGCGCGATTTCGAGATCCATCGCTACCCGGTACTGATCTATGCCCTGGTGCCGATCGCCGCGCTGGTCATGCAGGCGTGGTTGCCGCGCGTGATGGGACGGTTCGCGTGGTTCGATCTGCCGCTGGTGGTGACGGTGTTTTTTGCGCTTAGCCGGCGCAATGCGATTCAGGGTTCGGTCCTGGGCGGCATCCTGGGGATCGCTGAAGATGCCCTGACGGGGCATCCCATTGGCATCAACGGAATCGCCAAGACACTGGTTGGCTATCTCGCAGCTTCAGTCGGCATCCTGGTCAACGTTGAGAATCATGCCATTCGACTGGTGATGACATTTGTGCTTTCGCTGGTGGGAAGCGCGACCTATTTCTTCGTGGTTCGCTTTCTACTGGGGATGACGATCGACACCAACTGGCTGATGGAGTTGTACAAGGCGCTAGGCAATTCGCTGATTGCGCTGGTGCTGTTTCCCCTGCTCGACTCATGAAGATTCGCGATTGAGTACGTTGGTTCATCGAACGAAAAAGCGGTTGAGGCACGCCCAGGCAAGAGCAGGAATGTTGGTTAGAGGTATCGAGTGTGCGATCAGAATGACATCGTTGATTGAAAGAAGAATTTCAGACTCGATGCTGGTAATGGCTTCAGATGAATTTTGACAAGGTCACACGCGGCGAGAAAGTCCCCACCCTCAAGCTGGCGGTGGTGCAATACGGCGTTCTTGCGCTGATCCTGGCCCTTTCGGCGGTTTGTGGCGGCTGCAGATTCTGGGCGCACAGAACTTCAAGATGCTGGCGGAACAAAACCGCATCCGCAAGGTGCCGATTCTGGCTCCGCGGGGCAAGCTTTTCGATCGCGAGAACCGCCTGATCGTTGATAACTATCCTTCCGTCTCGTGCTTCCTGGTCCGCGAACAGAACCGCAATGTCGAAGCTGACCTTCCCCTGATCGCGCGAGGGCTGCACCTGGATCTCGATCAACTTCAAACGACGTTGCGCAGGTATCGCCTTGTCCCTGGATATCAGCCGATTCCGATCAAGGAAGATGTTTCCGCCGACGAGCAGGCGTTTATTGAAGCGCATCGCAACGAGCTGCCGGAGCTGGAGACGATTGAGGGCGAGAGGCGGCTGTATCCGCGCGATGGATTTGCGGCGCACCTGATTGGGTATGTTGGCGAGGTCAGCGAAGACGATCTGAACCAGACGCGCTATGCCGCTGATGAGCCGGGCGACGTGGTGGGCAAGGCAGGCGTGGAAGAGGAATACGACCAACTGCTCCGGGGACAAAACGGTTCGCGCGACGTGATCGTCGATAGCCACGGGCGCGAGGTGGGATTCCTGGGGATTCAGCACGCGATTCCCGGGCAGGATTTGAAACTGACGATCGACAACGATCTGCAGAAGGCGGCGGAACTGGCGCTGGGCGATCGCACGGGTGCGATTGTGGCGATGGATCCGCGCAACGGCGACATTCTGGCGATGGTATCGCGGCCCAGTTTCGATCCCAATGCGTTTTCAGTGAAGATTGATCGCGCCGAGTGGAACAAGCTGATCACGGACCCGGACCATCCGCTGATGAACAAGGCGATCCAGGCGCAGTTGGCTCCGGGTTCAACATTCAAGATCCTGATGTCGGTGGCTGGATTGCAGGAGAATATCGCGCAGAATCTGAAAGTGAATTGTGCCGGCGGATGGGGGCCATACGGATTCTTCCATCATTGCGATGAGAAGCATGGCGCTGTCGATATTCACAACGCAATCCCCTACTCCTGCGACACGTATTACTACCAGCTGGGCGACAGGCTGGGCATCGATCGGATTTCAAGGTACGCGACGGAGTTTGGGTACGGGCAGAAGACCGGAATCGATCTGCCAGGCGAGCAGGCGGGACTGATGCCGAGCGAGCACTGGCTGATGAAGAATTATCACCGCAAGTGGTATCCCGACGAGACCCTCGACGTATCGATCGGGCAGGGCGCCGTGGAGGCGACTCCGCTGCAACTGGCGCGCATTATCGGTGGAATTGCATCGGGTGGACACCTCGTTCGACCCCACGTTGTAGCGCAGGATCAGCTTCCTGCGGACTTCAAGCGGGATCTGCTGGAGACGCTGCCGGGTTCCGGCGATGTCAACATCCCCATCGATCCTGGAAACTGGGAGATCATCACGGACGGGATGGCCGAGGTAACGCAGCCGGGTTATTTTCATACCGCCGGATCGGCGCACCTTGAGGGCATCGATCTTGCCGGCAAGACAGGCACGGCGCAGGTGATGAGTCACCAGGCGCTGGACAAGACCAGCAAAGGGCATGGCACCAGGCCCAACGTCTGGTTTGTGGGAGTGGTACCGCGGCGGAATCCGGAATTGGTGGTCGCGGTGCTGTGGGAGCACGGAGAGTTCAGCTACTACCCGGCGCGACTTGGGTCTCGATTTGTGGCTGCCTACGTTGAGAAACAGCGGCGGCTTGCGAACAACCTTGTGCCGGTAAAGGTTCTCGCCCAGCCACCGGTGGAAGTCGGCGCGGTGTGGACTACGCCCAATCAGACGGCTGACGGAAAGGGCGAGACGACCGCAAAGCTGCATGCGGGCAAGTTCTTCGTGGGATCGAACGGAGTCGTTCAACCGGGCTCGCAGAAGGGTCAGGCGGCAAAAGCGGTCAAGCCGGAGGAAGCAGCGTCCGCCAAGAAACAGACCGCAAAAACCCCGACAGCCGCTCCAACGGGGCGTGAGTCGGCAAAGCTAGGTTCGCCCGCTTTGCCGGGGAAAGCCGCGCCGGTGAGATCGCAATGAGCCCGATGCGCCGCATCATGAGCTTTCGCGATTTCGACTGGATGCTGCTTGGGATCGTGGCACTGCTCTGCACCATCTCGGTGCTGGAGATTTTCTCCGCAACCATACACACCAAATATGTCGGCTTTCACACCAAGCAGATCTACTGGATCCTGGGCGGTGTGGTGGCGATGTTCCTGTTTTCGCTGATCGACTACCACAAGCTCATCGATTGGGTTCCGTGGTTCTATGGATTCTTTCTCCTGGGACTCATGGCAGTGCTGGTGCCGGGAATCGGCCACAAAGCGCTGGGAGCGCGACGCTGGATCAAAGTCGGGCCCATCCTTTTTCAGCCATCCGAGTGGATGAAGCTGGTGATGATCCTGGCGGTGGCGCGATATTTCGCGAACCTGGGCGGACGGAACCTGACGTGGAAGGAGATCTTCAAAGCCTTCGCGCTGGTAGGGGTACCCATGCTGCTGATCCTGAAGCAGCCGGACCTTGGGACTTCCCTCACCTACATACCGGTGCTGGTGATCGGGATGTTTCTCGGCGGCATCGACCTTAAGCAGTCGTTAATACTCGTCGTTGCTGCGACTGTCCTGGTGGTAGGCGGCTGGAGCAGCGGCAAGCTCCTGAAGCCGTACCAGAAGGCAAGGCTGACCGGTTTCATCAATCCCGACAACGATCCCCGCGGAGCCGGCTACCAGGTTCTGCAGGCAAAGATTGCGGTCGGCGCTGGTGGAATCTGGGGTAAGGGCGCGGAAAAAGGGACGCAGACGCAGGGGGCTTTCATTCCCATTCCACATGCGGATTTCATCTTCGCGGCGTTCAGCGAGGAGCATGGGTTTGTGGGCGCGATTTTCGTGCTGCTGCTATACTTCCTCATATTGATGCGTTTGATTCAAAACGCTCAAACAGCCGCAGACCTGCCTGGCTCCCTGATTATCATGGGCATCGTGGCTGTGTTGACCTTCCAGATCGCGGTCAACGTAGGCATGGTCATTGGCTTTATGCCAGTCACCGGAATCCCTTTACCGTTAATGAGTTACGGCGGATCCTCGGTGTTGTTTACCTTCCTGGCGCTGGGCGTGGTGATGAACGTACGCATGCGCCGGTTCGTAAACTGAAACGTGAGCCGGTCAGAGAGACCGGGAGCAAGATTGCACGGCAGCACCCTCTTGGGGATCGCCGGGATTCCGGACCACAAGAGCAAAGTTTGTAAGTACATACAGCATCGTCAGAGATGCTGGCCCGATGGCCGCAATTGGATGAAGCCGCTTCAACGAGATTCGGCGAATCTGAAAGCAAGGCTCGGCGCACAGCGTTGAAGAGGATGCCAAATCCGGTCAAGGTCCTGGTGGACCGAGCGCCGGACAGGATTGGGTTTAATGAGCACGCAGAGACGGGCAAACCGGACAACTCCAGCAATCGATAATGATCGCGCGGCTGTCTGGTTCCGCTGGCTTCGAGACTGCATGGAGCGCGCGGGGATTTCGATCCCGGAAGCGCGGACCGGCAGCGCACTCGCCAGCTTAACAACGGCCCCACTCATGTCGATCGTCTGGTTGGCTTGGGCCTGGTTACACAGTTGCGACGAAACGTCGCAGACGTCAACCTCCAGGGTGGCCACAAACTCTCTGCCTTCGGATACCTGTTTCGAAACCTTTGCCGGACTTGGAAGTCTCCGAGGTTCGCCACCCCGCCAAGGGGCAGGCGACCGCAGGCTTTCGGTCCCCCAGGCCACGCGCATGTCATCCCCGCTGCACATTCCCAACATCCCCGTCCGCGCCGGTCTCCAGACCACCTTGCCGCAAGCCCCAGCAGGCAGAGTCCGCTGGGCGGAAAGGCACGATGGCAAAAGAGATTTGTATTTCAAGCACGCCGCATGAGACGCGGCTTGCAATTCTAGAAGACGATCAGCTCGCGGAAATCTACTACGAACGCGAAAACGAGTACACGCTGGCGGGTTCGATTTATAACGGACGCGTCACGCGGGTTCTTCCTGGCATGCAGTCGGCATTCGTCGACATCGGGCTCGAGCGCGACGCCTTCCTCTACGTCACCGACTTCATGGAGTTGGAAGACCAGGAGGAGACGGACGAGCTTGAAAAGGCCGCGGTAAGCGGCGGCAACCAGGCTCCGCGAGAAGTGCGCCACACCAATGGCCAAGAGCGTGGCCAGGGACAAGATCGCGGTCCACAGGATCGAGGCCAGCGTCCCGGCGCGACAGGAACAAAAGCCGGATCGCGAAAGCCGACCCACGATCGAGATTACTTCGGAGCCTGGCGAAGGTGAATATGCCGCGCCCGCTGCGGGAACGCAACACAGCGACGATGCGGACGGGTCCGACGAACAGGGTGCCAAGCGGTGGCGTGGACGCCGGCGCCGTCGCGGTGGCCGTGGTGGAAGCAATGTGGCAGCGGCTCCAGCCGAGAGTCAGGAGTTTATCGAGACTCATGTGAACGAGTCCGGTGAACTCGAGCCGGAAGCCACGAATGCAATTCAAGCTTCGGCATCCTTTCAGAGGAGTGCGCGGAGTGAACGGCCTGAGCGTTCGGAACGGCCCGAGCGTGCGCCGGAGCCGTTTGTACTTCCGGGCGAATCGCTCAAGAAGTATGGCGGCGCTTCGTCTGAGTCGGCTGAAAAGCCGGCGTTTGAGGCGCCGGCACCGGTTCGACCCGCCTCGTCCTACAAGCCAGCCTCGCTGATCGAGTCGCCGATTGTGTGGGACGGTAGCGGCTTGCTTCCCGGTGAGTCACTGTCGCGGCATCGCAATCGCCAGCCCGACGCGCCCGCTGCAGAAGAACGATCTTCGAGTGCGTTGACGCCGGAGTTCGATCGTGGCTCGGCTGACGAAATCGAAGAGCAGGAATTTGTCGAGGAGATGACCTCTCATTCCCCCGAGGACGAAGTTGAGGCGGTTGCCTCCGAGTCGCATGCGGAGCCTGCCCCGCTCTCGTACGAAGACGAGTTGGAGGAGGAAAGTTTTGAGGCCCCCACGAGCGAGCCTCATGCTGTTCCCGGCGAGCCGGTCTCGGAATTCGCAACCGGGGAAGCAGAAGCCACGCAAAATGAGAGCACCGAATTTGAGGGTGATCGCAGCGCTTCGCACAATGTCGATCCGCTGCCGCCGGTGGAATTCCGGCTATTTGGACTTGGGGGCAAGAAGAAAAAGTCCGATGAAGTTGCACCTGCGCCAGCACCCGAGATGACGAAGCCGGCCTCTGTTCCAGTGGCCTCGTCATTTTCGCCCGGCACCGGGCTGGTTGAAGAAGAGTTGATCGAGGGCGAGGAGTACGACACGCCCCATCATCACCACAAGACGGACGAGCACGATCTGGATGACTACGAGGAAGAGGAGAAGTTGCACACGCAGATTCGCTCGGGTGAACTGGGCGAGATGCTGCAGGAGGCTCACCTCGACCACAAGATCCAGTTGAAGTTTGAAGACAAGAACGGCGAAGAGGGTGAGGACGACGAGGACGAGGAAGAAGAGGCAACTGCGTCCGGCACTCAACCAGCTGCCGACGGCCAGACTCAACAGCAACGCCGCGATCGCGGTGGACGCGGCCCGCGCCGCGGCCGTGGAGATCGCGGAGATCGTGGCGGCCACCGTCCGGGAGGGCGCGGAGCATCGCGGCGTTCGGCGCAAACCTCAGACCTGCCCGTCATCAGCGATCTGCTCAAGCCAAACCAGGAAATCCTGATTCAGATAGCGAAAGAGCCGATTGCCAAGAAGGGCGCACGGATCACCAGCCACATCGCGCTACCGGGGCGGTTCCTCGTGTTCATGCCCACGGTCACGCATGTGGGCGTAAGCCGCAAAATCGCGTCGGATGAGGAACGCCAGCGGCTGAAGCGGATCCTGACACACGAGCGCGGCGATGCCCCGGGGGGATTCATCGTTCGCACCGCCGCAGAGGGCGCTTCGGAAGAAGAGTTGCGCGCCGATCTTCGTTTCCTTATTCACTTGTGGAATGACATCAAGCAGCGTTCGGAGGATTCGAAGTCGCCGGCACTGATTTATCACGATCTGTCGCTTATCGAACGTATCTTGCGCGACCAGGTCAGCTCGAACTTCTCATCAATCTGGGTCGATTCGGAAGCCGATTACGAACGGATCGTACGGTTCCTGAACCGCTTCTCACCGAACTTGGTGCGGAGGGTGAAGCTTTATACAAAGGACACGCCGCTCTTTGAACACTTCGGCATTCAGGATGAAATCTCGAAGGCGCTGCGTTCGAAGGTGTGGCTGAAGTCCGGTGGATCGATTGTCATCAACCAGACAGAAGCACTGGTGGCGATCGACATCAACACTGGAAAATACGTCGGCAAATCGGCGCGGCTCGAAGACACTATCGTAAAAACAAACCTCGATGCGGTGCCGGAGATTGTTCGCCAGATTCGCCTGCGCGACCTGGGTGGAATCATCGTCATCGACTTCATCGATATGGATGAGCGCAAGAACCGGTTCAAGGTATTAGCAGCACTTGAAGAGGCACTCAAGAGCGACCGCGCCCCGACCAAGGTTCTGCAGTTCAATGATTTCGGCCTGGTGGCGATCACCCGCAAACGCGTAAAGCAGTCGCTCGAGCGTACCCTTTCAGTTCCCTGCCCGACCTGCCAGGCGACCGGCATGGTGAAAAGTCCCGCTACCGTGTGCAACGAGATTTACATCGAATTGCGCAAGATGAAGCGTCATTTTGAGAGCGCGGACGTCATGCTGCGGGTTAATCCGGAGACGGTAAAGGTGCTGAAGGCCAATAACGGAAGCTGGATCAATGAGTTTGAGGAACTGGTCGGGAAGAATATTCTGATCAAGAGTGATCCGACTCTGCACCCGGAGCAGTTCGACATCCAGGGGTAGGATTCTAGTTTTGATGGCTTCAAATCCGAAGGCCGGAGGTGACTCCGGCCTTTCGTTATCTGCGGGTTGGAAGCAACTTTGATTTTCAAATGGAGTCTAAGTGCTTACAAGGGGCAGTTCGACCTCCCCATACATGACAACCTAATTTTTGCGAGGTACAGAAATGACTTCCGTTCGTGTCCTGTCACATTTGAAGCACACCGCCCTGTTGTGTGCAGCGTTTGCCTTTTCACTCGGCGCTGCCAGCGCTCAAATCTCAACTGCCCCCGATTCTTCAAGCTCAACAGCCGTTTCGTCCTCGGAATCGAGTTCGAATACGCTCGATCTCACCGACGGAGCGGGCGGACCGGGTAACGGAATGTCCGGCTTAGCCGCACTGCCGGCCTCTCCGGCGCCGAATGGCTCAGGTGGCGGCCAGTACGATAACAGGTCTCACGGCCGTGGCGGCGGCAACGGGATCATGAGCCACATGACCTACGAGTTCGGCGGCGGAGTGAACGCTCCATCGAGCGACTCTTCGCCTTACATCACCTGGGGTGGAAACTTCACGGTGGGCGGCGGTTATCGCTTCAACAAAAACCTATCGCTGATGCTGGAATATCAATTTATCGACGATAAGGTTCCTGGCGCAATTATCGCGGAAGCCGGCGCAACGGGTGGCAACGACCACATCTGGTCACTGACACTTGATCCGGTTTACAACTTCAATCCCAAAAGTGCGATTAACTTCTACGCCACCGGCGGATATGGGTTCTACCGCAAGGTAACCAGTTTCTCCGATCCTGAACAACAGCAATACTGTACGTATTTCTACTGCGGCGTCGTCACGCAGAACGTGACGGTTGGACACTTCTCGAGCAACCAGGGTGGATGGAGCATTGGCGGCGGGCTGTCGCACCGGTTCGCAGGATGGAACGGCGACGGCAAAATGAGCATATTTGCCGAAGCGCGCTATCTCGACGTTCTGTCTCCTGCCGTCACGACCCAACCCAATGGTCTTGGCACGACGGCCGTCGGCGCGGATACCAAGATCATTCCGGTCACGATCGGGTTGCGTTTCTAGAGCAGCCCTCAAACCGTTTCGCAAAAAAGCCGCCTCATCGAGCAAGCAATGATGGGGCGGCTTTTCACGTTCATCCGGGCTTAGCCCGGTATCAGAGAATGCCCGTTACACGCAGTCGAACGATACCGCCGGCCAGCACCCCTAAAGGCGTGAGTGCCACCAGAGTCAACATGTACCAGACGGGTTGCTTTCCGCGTTGCTGGAGGGCGCTGAGCGCGGCGAGAAGCAGGACGGTAATCGCCAGGGCGAGAACGTGTACCAGTGGATTATGCCCGGCAATCCATGCCGTGACGTAGCCACCTGCGGCAGCGGCCAGAAATGAATAGCCAAGATTGACGAAGATGTAGCCGGGCTTTGGTCTCCCAGTATTCCCTACCCAGCCCGGTGTGAGCTTTTGAAGCAGCACGGTGATGACGGCGACGAGCACGGCCATGGTTGCGAATCCGCTGACGAGGGCGAGAAATGCGTGGAGCACTACCATGGCTTTCTTGGCTCTTCCGTGGGTGTGCCGACTTCGCCGCGTTCGATGCGGGCAAGAAACAGGCGCGCCAGTCGCGGCTCCCCGGGGTGGCTTTCTCCGTGCATTGAGCACAGATCGAGGAACTCATCGCAAAGAGCGTTACGCTGTTCCTGTTGAGCGAAGATGTTCTGCAGCGCGAGCGCGAGTTCGCGCAGGCGAGCAGCTTCGGGCCAGTCGCGACGTTCGTCTTCAACCAGCGCGACGTCAGAGAAGAGGCCGCGGCGGCCATGCGCGCATTCTTCGAGGCAAGCCTGAAGCTGATCAGAAAAAACGCGGCTGATTGCGTCGAGTTGGCTGGATTCGATTTCGTTGTCGGGGTCCATAATTTCTATGCTTTGTCCCGTCTGCGGCGTTCAATACGTTCGGGGCTAAAGCCCTTCGAAGCTTGGGTTGCCCGTATACGTCGCGATTATAGAAAGTGCCAGAGGCTCAGAGCTCTTCACACGAACTCATTTGCTGGCCTGAAGGCTTCGAATAGCTTGGATAGTTTCGTGTGTTCCGAAGCCATTGCTGCCGGGCGACGCAATTCTCGAATCCTGGGAAAGCGTCATACGTTCCAAATAGTCCCCACCGGCCTTCTGCGCACGTCTGCAACAAGGGCGTTGTCAACAACTCCTGGAACTCCTGCTCCATTGCGCTCCAGTTCCCGAGCTTGGATTTTGTCTCTCTTTTTATCGCTATTCATTTGTTCCGCATTGCGGCTTCGACTTCTTCGGCGGTGTGGGGCAGGTCGGCGTCGAGGTCGAGGAGTTTGCCATCGGGCAGCACCAGAAAATCGCATTCGATGCGCACGCCGATTTTTTCTTCAGCGATGTATACGCCGGGCTCGATGGTGAATACCATTCCCGGCTTGAGCACGGCCGGATACTGCGCGGGATCGTGCACGTCGATGCCTACCATGTGGCCGAGACCATGCAACCAGTATTTTCCGAGGGGCTGCCCGTGCAGATCCTTGCCGTGGGTGTTGATGTAGTTGTATGCCACAGCATCGAGCGTATCGGGATCGCGGTGGCTGAAGTCGTTGATCTTCGATTTGCCTGCGACAAACGCATCGATGGCGGCCTTCTGCGCGCCGAGGACGACGTTGTAGATTTCGCGCTGGCGCGCCGTGAAGTGGCCGCTCGCGGGAACGGTGCGCGTGATGTCAGACGCGTACATCGAGTACTCGCACGCGGCATCGACCACGACCACGTCGCCGTCCGCGATGGTAGCGGAGTTCGCGGAGTAATGGAGGGTCGTCGAATTGACCCCGGTGCCGACAATGGGCGCGTAGGACGGGCGTTCGCAACCTTGCTCATACCAGACGGCGGTCATCTTTCCGGCGATGGTTCGTTCGGTCACGCCGGGCTTCACGGAGCGCATCATCTCCCGCTGCGCGGCGATTGAGGCTGTCGAGACCTTCTTCAGCAGTTCTATTTCGCCGGGGTCCTTCACTTCGCGCAGCGGCATGGTGAGCGTGGTTACATCGTGAGTCGGGGGCAGGGGGGAACCGAGGGTTGCCGCCGTGAAGCCGAGCAGGGATTCGGCAGCCTTGACGCCGGGTTGCATCCAGACATTGGCGGCAACTCTGCGATCGTCGGCGATGACCTTATTCAGGTCGGCCGCGAGATTCGTCATCGGCTCAACATTGTCCACACCGGTGGCAGTGGTGACGGCCGGGGTTGCCGCGTCCATCTTGGCGCCGGTGTATTGTTCCATGCGCAAATTGCGCGTCGGGAGGAAGAGGATTTCTTTGTAGTCGCGCGCATGCGCTGCCTGATTAGGACGATCTTGCTCGCGGCTCGGGCCGATAATCATCAGAGCCGCGCCGGGCTCGTTCCAGCCGGTGAGGTAGTAGAAGTCGGAGTCCTGACGATAAGGGTCGAAGTCGAGCACCGGCTCGTCTGCGGCGAAAAGGATGGCAACGCCACCATGTAATGCGTCCCCGAGCGCAACCCGGCGCGCATGGTAGTCGCTGGCGGGTTGTCTTTCGAGGGCCTGGGATGCGGGGAACGTGAAGGCAAGCAGAAATAAAACCGGAGCGACGAGCCGAACAATCCTCATGCGGGTATTGTTACGCGTCGTTGTCCTCGCTGCAAAATGGAAACGCCGTCTGACACCCGCAAAGAATGGAAATCGGTGCCCGTCAGATGGTGCTTTCCCACCCAAGCGGAGCTTGGATGGGCACCCTCGTTCGTACCGGTGCTCTGAAGTCTCAGGGAAGATTCTTCGCTCACCGCCCCCAAACCGAAAAGCGTTTGGGGACCCGTTCGTTCAGAATGACACCGCAAATTATGGAAAGGAGTTAAGTGCTCTGGATGCTAAAACGCAGCGGCGGTTGCGCCGCTGGGCATGTGCTCTTCCTGTTCTTTGGCGATCCTCGCCTCTTCCTCGTCGAGCAGCTGGAGGAACACACGAGCGGGAACGGGGCGTCCGAAGAGCCATCCCTGCGCGTGGATGCGCTGATGGCTGGCGGCGAAATAGTCCGCCTGCGCCTTGGTTTCGATGCCTTCGACCACAACGCGCAATTTGAGCGTCTCGGCCATGGTAAGAATCTGCGGCAGAATGGAGACGGTGACGGCGTCAGTGCCGATTGCTTTGGTGAAGGCCTTGTCGATCTTGATGGCGTCCACCGAGAGATCGTGCAGATAAGCGAGGCTCGAATAGCCGGTTCCGAAGTCGTCGATGGCGACGTAGTGGCCCTTTTGACGCAGGCGGAGGATCGTATTGCGGGCAACCTGCTGGCGAGCCGTGTAACTCTCGGTGATTTCGATGCCGAGGTTGCGCGGCGAAACTTCAGCATCGGCAAGAGCGTGCTCGACCATAGGCAGGAAATCGCTGTCCGCAAGGTCAGAGGCGGCGATATTTACATTGACGCGGAAAGTGGAACGCGCGCGCATGGTGGATCCAAAGTCACGCAGAGCATGACGGAGAACGAGCTTTGTAATCTGGCCGACGAAGCCGCGTTCCTCGGCGATTTTGATGAATACATCAGGACCCACCGCATTCTTGTATTCGTCGGTCCAGCGAACCAGCGCTTCAGCCTCGACGATGCGTCCGGTAGCGAGATCGACGATGGGCTGATATGCAACTGTGAGACGATCGGAACGAATGGCGCGGAGCAACTGCTGTTCGACGCTCTTGTTGCGGCTGTAAAGGAGTGGAAAGAGCAATCCGATGAGAGCGCCTGCAATAGCACCAATGCCAAAATATGCCAGAGTCAGCCCTCGACCAACTGCGAGTGCGTCCGCGATAGAGATGTTGGCAGTCATGCAGGTCTCGCCGTCGGTCGAGCAGCGGGTGGCGTACAGAGTATTGCCTACCTGCACTTTGCCGTTGCGCATCAGAATGTATCTCTCGACATTCGGAATCTGGCCGAGCAAGGGATCGCCTTGCCGTGTGACCGAATCGATGGCAGTCGCAGTGAAATGCATGGGCGGTGCATCCAGCGAAACGAGATTGTAAGGGTTGTAGACCACAAAGGAATCGCCCAACTGTACCGAAATCACATCCTGATCATCGACGCGGAACGGGGCCAGATTCTTGTAAATCTTCGTACCGTCCTTGCGGGCGATCGTCGGGATGAACGGGGCTTCGGCCAGGGCAGTGACACCGGAGGTCGTGGAGCAGTTAATGCTTCCACTCTGCATGCGACCGGCGGCCTTGAGAAACTGCGATTGGAAAATGAGCTGGCGGAAGTATTCGATTTCGGCATCGGAGCAAAAGGCGTAGGGCGAAGAATTCATCGTCGCCAGGATTGCCCGTGATTCAGCCGAAGACGTGATCCCCTCTAACAGGATCCGATTTGCGTAGGTATCCAGCCGGGCTTCCGCTTGTCGAAGTACAACGGCATGACCCAGCATGTAACCGGCGAGGCCGCCCGCTGCGGCAAGGAAAAGAGTCGACACAAGGGTGACGACAACGCGCTGGACAAGGGTGCGCATGAACGAGACCCATTATTCCGGGTGATGGAGACTAATTCTGCTCCCCATAGGTGGTAGGCGAATACCCCGCGGGTACTATCGGCATAAGTTGCTCAATCCAAATAACAAAGGCTGGTTACTTTGGAGGTATCGGAAGGAAGGAAGCCGGGGCCTGAAAGGGTTTACAACTTAAGAGCAATGACCTGCGCTATCGATTGCGCAGGTTCAACGAGGAAATGGGCGGCGGAAATCAGCTCCGCGCAAGCGCCATGAAGCCATTCCGCAATGACAACGCATTGAATTTCCCCGCGAAACGCCGTATGCTGGAGTTGCAGACGAGTTTGTCCGCCTGAGTTGCCGTGGGTAAGCCGGCTGGCGGAGAGATGAGTGGGCTTACAGCCCACTTTTTATTTGGTGCAAATTTCTCCCGGAATACGGCCGCTGATTTTGACCGGGAGCCCCTTGATTGAGGGGCCAACGGGCGGGCTTCGACGCATGGCAGCGCAGCTGGACGAAATCCGGAAGGCCGCAGAAAGAGTAGCCGCATCGCATGGCCTGGATGTGGTGGATGTGGAACTTGCGGGGCCAGCTAAAGAGCGTGTATTGAGAGTTTTTCTCGAGAAGAACGCCGAGGGCCGGGCGCGGCTGAAAGCAGAGATTGCGGCTGGAGTCGAGGGGCTTCCGGAACGGCTGGTGGAAGGCAAGTTGAGCGTGGAACAGCTGTCGGGCGTGACCCATGAGGATTGTGCGGAGTTCAGCCGGGATTTTGGTGTTCTTCTGGACGTGGAAGACCTGGTGCCCGGGGCAGAGTACACGCTGGAAGCCAGTTCACCAGGGCTGGATCGCAAGTTGACGAAGCCGGAAGAGTTTCGCCGGTTTGCCGGATGCCTGGTGAAGGTGCAGACATTCGAGCCGGTTCGCAATAACCGGCACTGGAGAGGGCGGTTGCTGACGGGTGATGGTCAGAACATCTCACTCGATCTGGGAGCCGTGAGTCAGAACAGCAAGAGCCGGAAGGCAGGCGTAAGCACAGTGGAGATCGCTCTGGATAATGTTGAGAAAGCGGAGCTGATCCCGGAAATTTAGCCATGCCGCGAGGCGCGGTTTCGGAGGCAAAAGCAAAAGCCTCCTCAACGACAATCCAACGGTGGAATCGGTTCGGAAACTGGGCCGGCCGCCGGAAACAAACCGAGAGAGTAAGAAGAGTATGTCCAGCGCTTTGTATCAAAGTATTGAACTCCTGAGCCGCGAGAAGGGGATTGAGCCCCAGATCGTGGTGGGCGCCGTGGAAGAGGCGATCGCCCTTGCCACGCGCAAATACTACAAAACCCAGGAGAACATGCGCGGAGAGCTGAACAAGGATACGGGCGAGATCACCGCCTATATCTACAAGACGGTTGTTGCCACAGACGATGAACTTGAAGACCCCGTGAATCAGATCACGCTCGAAGAAGCGAACGAGCTTGCACCGGGAGTCGAAGTTGGCAGCGAAATCCGCATGTACCGCGACACCACGCCGCTGGGACGCATTGCCGCGCAGCTCGCCAAGCAGGTGATCTTCCAGAAAGTGCGCGAAGCCGAGCGCGACACGGTATTCAACGAGTATGCGCATCGCGAAAAGGAAGTACTGAACGCGACAGTGAAGCGGATCGAGGGTCAGGATGTAATCTACGACCTCGGTAAAGCTGAGGCCCGCTGCCCCAAGCGCGAGCAATCGAGGCTCGAGCAGTTCACGATCGGCGAGCGGGTCCGTGTAGTGCTACTCAAGGTAGATCGCGCCGCCAAGGGGCCGCAAGTCATCGTTTCGCGGGCCGCGCCGGAGCTGGTGTCGAACCTGTTTCAATCGGAAGTGCCGGAGATCTACGACAACACCGTGGTGATTCGCGCTATCGCGCGCGAGGCCGGCGAGCGCACCAAGATTGCAGTGCAGTCGCGCGATAAGGATGTGGATCCAGTGGGCGCCTGCGTCGGCATGAAGGGTATGCGCGTGCAGTCCATCATTCGCGAATTGCGCGGCGAGAAGATCGACATCATCGAATTCAGCGAAGAGATCACGACCTTCGCGGAGAAGGCTTTGCAGCCCGCCAAAGTGAGCCGCGTTTCCATTACCGACCTGACGGACAAGCAGCTTGAAGTGATTGTGGACGACACGCAGTTGTCGCTGGCGATTGGCAAAAAGGGCCAGAACGTCCGGCTTGCGGCCAAGTTGCTGGGCTGGAAGATCGACATCAAGAGTGAGGAAGAGAAGCGCCAGGAAGTGGAGCAGCAGATGCAGGCTCTCACCGGCGGTCCTTCGACTCCGATCGAGCAGGTTACCGAACTGGGTGAAGGCATTATCCAGAAGCTGGTCGCTGCCGGTATCACCACGGTGGAAGGTCTGGCCGATATGACGCCGGAGCAGCTGGAAGAGATTCCGGGCATCGGCGAGAAGACACTGGAACGCATCAGTGTCGCTGTCCGACACTACTTCGGCCACTTTGAAGAGGGCGAAGAAGCTGAGGCAACCGAGGGTGCTGGCGTGGCAGGAGCGCCGGAAGTGGAAGGCAGCGACGAGCCTGCCGCTCTGACCGCAGCAGCTGATACGGGCAAGCTTTCTGAGGGCGAATCGGAGATTGAGACTGCCGAGTCCGTTGCCGGAACCGCGGAAGCGGAGCTGGAGAATTCGCAGGAAGTGCTGGAAGAAGCGACCGAAGACGAGAGCGAAACGCCAGAAGAGCTTGCGGTCGACAATATTCCCAGCGCCGACGAAGGAATCGAAGAGAACGAAGCGGAAAATGAAGAGGGTGGCGCATAGTATGCGTCGCGCTTTTCAACGGAAATCAAGTGATAATGGTGGTAAGTTAACCGGCCAATGCCAAGAGGTAGCTATGACCACCCCAACGACTAAGACCTGTCGTTGGGGACCCCGGGGCGACTAAAGGGCTTTGGGCAGCACATTCTGAAAAGAGGCGGATGAGTAAGGTTCGAATTAACGATCTCGCGCGCGAGATGGAAGTCAAGAGTCGTCAGATTCTCGACGTGCTCGCGGAACTTGGCCTGGGTGAAGGCAAGACGCACTCGAGCTCGATCGAGGAGCACGAAGCCGAAAAGGTCCGCGCGCACTTTCAGCATGGGCGCCAGGGCGGCCACACGGCCGGGTCATCGCGCTCTGCGCAGACCATTGCACCGAAGATTGATTTGTCGCACGTCTCGAAGCCCGGCGACGTGATGAAGGCGATCCTTGCCAAAAAGCAGGAGGAGGAAGCCGAGGCTCGCAGGAGCCATGTACCTCCCAGCAAGGCTGCCGCCCCGACTGCGGCGAAAGCTCCGGCAAAGCCCACACCCCCGGTTGTTTCAGTTGCGGCGCCGCCCGCAGCGCCGACGCGACCTGAGCCGCGGAAGATTGTGCCACAGCCGAGGCAGGCTCCAGCAATTATTCCTCCCGCAGCGCCTGCCATCGCATCGAAACCGCCGTCAGGCGCCGTTGTGGCCAAAGCTCCTGCAGGCGCTGTTGCGACGCGTCCAATTGTGACGGTTGTTCCGCCAGGGGTTGTGGTGAAGCCGCCGGCAGCCGGATCAACGGCGCCGAAGCCCGCCGAAGCCACAGCGGCAGCCGCAAAGCCCGCTGCAGCCAAGGCCGTGGCGCCCACCGCGCCACCGGCAGCTCCGCCGACGCTTGAAAAGCCCGAATCTGCACTGCCTGTCACTCCGGCAGCGACACCAGTTGTTGAAGCACCGGCTGCGCAGGCTCCCGAGGTTGCCGCGAAGGCAAAGGAAGTTCCCGCGGCACCAACCACGACAGCAGCCGAGCCAGAGGCTCCCATTTCAACTACTCCCGAACCGACTCCTGCACCAGCGCGACCAGTGGTCGCTCCGCGGCGCGTGGTAATGCCGCAAACTGGTCCGCGTCCGGTGTACAAAGCACCCATCGTCGCAGCCAGCACGGCTCCCCCACCTGCACAAGGCGTGGGCATTCAGCGCGGCAAGCCGATCTTCGATCGCAGGCCTTCAGGAGCGCCTGGCGGCGGATTCCAGCAACGTACCCCTAGTCCCGGTGGACCTCCGGGGCAATTCCCCGGTGGTCCGCGGCCCAAGCATCCGACACGCACTGGATTTGCAGGACCTGGCGGCGCCGGTGCACCTGGCGGACGTCCCGGATTCGGCGCACGTCCTGGCTTCGGCGCTCCGCGACCCGGCGGCTTTGGCGGCGCGCGACCCGCTGGTGGTGCGCCTCCGACCGGTGAAGCGCCGCGTCCGCAGCGCGCACCGCAGAATCGCGCCCGTCGCGGCGGCCAGCAATATCCGAAGACCAAGGAAGGCCCGATGAAGGGCTTTGTGCCGCCACCACGTTTTGGTGGGGCCACACACTTCAGCGATGAGCCGTTGCCGATCACGCGCGAAATCACTGTAACTGAAGGTATCAGCGTAAAGGACCTGGCCGAAAAGCTCGAAATCCGCGCCAAGGACTTGATCGCAGCGCTGCTGATGCGCGGCGTCTTCGTAACGGTGAACCAGTCGCTCGACGCTGCCATGGTGAAGGATGTTGCTGCCAAATTCGGCGCCGGCGCAACGGTGATCAGCTACGAAGAAGAACTGGCGAACCAGGCAATCGAAGAAGTGCTCGAGGCTGAGAACACCGGCGAACTCGAGGTTCCACGCGCGCCGGTCGTCACCGTCATGGGTCACGTGGACCACGGCAAGACCTCACTGCTCGACGCGATTCGCGAAACCGATGTGGCTGCTGGCGAAGCCGGGGGCATAACCCAGCACATTGGCGCCTACAAAGTACGTTTCTCCAAGGAAGGCTCTCCGGCTTCAGGCCGTGAGATCGTCTTCCTCGACACTCCAGGCCACGAAGCCTTTACCCGCATGCGTGCACGCGGCGCCAAGGTGACGGACATCGTGGTCATCGTGGTTGCAGCGGATGACGGTGTAATGCCGCAGACGCTGGAAGCCATCGACCACGCCAAGGCAGCCGAAGTGCCGATCATCGTCGCCGTAAACAAGATCGACAAGCCGGAAGCCAATCCCGATCGCGTGAAGAAGCAGCTCGCTGATCGCGGTTTGATTCCGGAAGAATGGGCAGCCGGAGCCGAAGGCACAGTGTTTGTCGAGGTCTCCGCGAAGAAGCGCAAGAACCTCGATCTCCTTCTCGAGATGATTTGTCTCGTGTCGGACATCAAGGCTCCCAAGGCTACTCCGGGACGTAAAGCGGTTGGTTCGGTGCTCGAAGCCAAACTCGATCGCGGGCGCGGCGCAGTCGCTACCGTGCTGGTGCAGGATGGAACGCTGCACTTGAACGACAGCTATATCGTTGGCAACACCTACGGCAAGGTTCGCGCCATGTTCGACGATCGCGGACGGCCGCTCGAAGAGGCGGGCCCATCAACACCGGTCGAAGTGCTTGGTCTTGAAGCCATGCCTGACTCCGGCGACACGTTCCTCGTGGTTGCGGATCGCGACAAGGCCAAGGGCATCGCGCAGTACCGCAAGATGAAGGAGCGCGAAGCACAGCTTGCCAAGAGCTCGCGTGTATCGCTTGAGGGACTGGCAGAGCAGATTCGCCAGGCCGGCGTGAAGGATCTGGCGCTGATCATCAAGGGCGATGTGACTGGCTCGGTTGAAGTGCTGGCCGATTCCCTGGTACGCATGTCGACCGAGAAGGTGCGCGTGAAGGTAATCCACTCCGGTGTCGGATCGATTACCGAAAGCGACGTTCTGCTCGCTACGGCTTCCAACGCCATCATCATCGGCTTCAACGTGCGCCCCGAGCGCAAGGCCGCGGAACTGGCGCAGCAGGAAGGCATCGAGATTCGCCTGCACTCCATCATCTACGAGTTGCAGGACGAAATGCGCCTTGCCATGCTGGGTCTGCTCGATCCAACTTTCAAGGAGAACTACGTGGGCCGTGCGGAAGTCATCAACGTCTTCCGCATTCCCAAGGTCGGCACCATCGCCGGCTGCCGCGTGCAGGATGGCGTGATTCGACGCGACTCTGAAGTCAAAGTCATGCGCGGCGATGAGCAGGTCTACAAGGGCAAGATCGGCTCGCTCAAGCGGTTCAAGGACGATGCGCGCGAAGTGACGAACGGCATGGAGTGCGGCATTGGACTGGGCGGGTTCAGCGATCTGAAAGAGGGCGATGTGATTGAAGCGTTCTCGACGGAGAAGCTGGCGGCCGATCTGGGCGCACTGACGTCTGCTAAAGCGTAGACCTTACGAAGTTCAATCCTTTACAGCCCGCTCCTCGTAATGAGGAGCGGGCTTCTTCTCTTTTTGAAAAAATTTCCGAACGCCTGGACCTTTCCTTCGGTCTTAGGGTGTGTACATCGCGGACCTTGCGTCTGACAATGATCTGCAGCCTGAGGGAGCGCGCGAGTTTTGGCCACTGATCCAGACGCGGAGTTCACGGCGCTCGTTCATCGTCAGTCGCGCTTTGTTTTCCGCGTAGCCTATGCAGTTCTGCTCAACTCTCACGACGCCGAGGATGCCGTGCAGGAGGCGTTCCTGAAGCTTTATCGCAATCGCGGATGGGAGGGTGCCGAGAACGAGCGCGCATTTCTCGCTCGGGTCGTCTGGCGGGTTGCAGTTGATCTTCGCCCGCGCCGCTCGCTGGCTTCCGTTTCAAGTCCCGAACCGCTGGAAGCAGAGGAGACTCCATCGCTACAGCCGGGCCCGGAGCAGGTGTTGCTGTCCGCGAACCAGGATTCCATGATTCATGCGATGATCGATGCGCTTCCGGAGGAGTTGCGCGTACCGCTTGCACTCTCAGCCTTTGACGAACTCCGTTCGCCTGAGATCGGGGCCATTCTCGGAATACCTGAAGGCACGGTGCGCACACGCCTGCAGCGCGCCCGCCAGATTCTCCGCCAAAAGATCGCTTCAATCCAGGAGCCACATCATGCATGAAGAAGACCACCTGGACCGGATACTTGAGTCGTCGCTCTCGAGCTACGGCGACCCAGACACGGATTCCGGACTTGCCGAACGCATTCTGGCGCGAGTCAGTTCCGAACGAATGCCGCCTGGGTCCGTGTCCATCTGGTCGAGCGCGCGTTCGCTTTGGCTTGTTGCTCTGCCCGCAGCCGCTTGCCTGCTGTTCGTTTTTTTTGGACTTAAGACTTTGCGTCCGCCGGCTGTGAGTCCACCGCGCCAATTGGAGACCGCGCCCACCACTTCGGCCCGAGTTGAAGAGGCAGCACATCCACGCACGGCATCGAGGACCCATCCAGAGCTGCCGCATGTCCGGCCAAGCATGACGGCGGTAAAGCATGCCTCCCCACCGAAGCTCGACCAGTTCCCTCGGCCGCATGCGCTTTCGCCTGAAGAACAGGCACTCTACGCCTTTGTAACGCAGACTCCGGAGAAGCAGCGTCAAGCTGTTCTGCAGGAACTCAAAAATGGTGACGCGCCCCTGAACGTCGCCGCCCTTCGTATTCAACCTCTTGAAGTACCCGATAACGGCAAGAACTAAGGAGATTCCCATGCGCAAGCTCGCCCTCATTTGCTGCCTCGTATTTTTCACAATATTTTTTGGGCAAAAGTCACGTGCCCAAGAATCGACACCCGCCGAGCCGGCTAAGGCTGACCAGACGCCGGCTCACTTTTACCATCTCGAGTTCGTTATCCAGGAAATGGGAACGGACGGAAAGCCCACCAACAGCCGCTCTTACACGGCGACCGTCAGCACGGATTCACGGGATGGTCGGAACACATCGATCCGGACAGGTTCAAGGATTCCCGTTCCAACCGGACCTTTTTCAAGCGGCAACGACAGCCAGGCGCTCGTCAACACTCAATTTCAGTATGTCGATGTTGGAGTGAACATCGATGCGCGTAGAGCTCACGAAATCTGGGCGCGAACTTTCACTCGATCTGGTTGCGGATGTCACCAGCGTAGCGCCAACGAACGATGCACGCATCCATCAGCCTGTGATCCGACAGAACAAGTGGCAGGCGTCAGTTTTGATTCCCATTGGCAAGTCAGCCGTCGTATTCACCTCTGATTCCCTCGACAGCAAAGGCAGCATGCAGGTGGTGGTGACCGCGACGTCCCTGCAGTGAGCCGACTCAACAACCTTACGCATCATGACGTTGAGTGTGTTCGAATTCCTGATCTATCCGGGAAGTTGTGGCGCGAGCTTCTGCACTTCGGTGCTGTCGGCGCCTAGCCAGTCCGCGTGGCGTGCCGTGGTGTCGAAGTGGGATGTGGTTTTGAAGAGCTCATATTTGCCATTCATCGCTGTCTCTTCCGTTTTCGAAATTAACGTGGCGACAGCTGCTTCGTCCATCGGCTGGAAGGACTTGACCGCAGCAAAGGCCTGGTCGAGCAGCATCTTCGAGTTGATGCCGGTGATGAGCACGGATATTGGAACGTTCAGTGAATAGCGCAGGCAATCCATTGGTTCTACTGCGCCGCTTTTCAGAATGATCCCATCGCCGAAGCATTTCATGCCCAGCACAGCCACCTTCTGGCGGAGTGCTTCGGGAACGACGAGCTGCGAGAAGCTGCGGAAGTGGGCATCCATGATGTTCACCGGCATCTGCACTGTATCAAAATGGAAGCCGTGCTTCTGTGCGACGTCGAGCATGTAGAGATGGACGTGCGGATCCTTATGACCCGTGAAACCGATGAAGCGGATTTTGCCGGCCTGCTTCGCTGCGATCACTGCCTCCATCGCGCCGCCTTCGTTAAAAATGCGATCCGGATCATCGAAGCGAATCACCTCGTGATGCTGCAGCAGATCGATGTGGTCCACCTTGAGGCGGCGCAGCGAGTCGTTGATCTGGTTGGTCGCAACCTCCTTGGTGCGTCCGTCGATCTTCGTCATCACAAAGGCCTTTTCGCGATATCCGCCCTGGGATAGGGCCTTGCCTACACGCTCTTCGCTGCGGCCTTCGTTGTAGTCCCACGAGTTGTCGAGGAAGTTGATGCCGCGATCGAGTCCTTCATGCACCAGGCGAATCGCGTCGGCTTCCTCAACGTTGGCAAGGCCCAGATGAGATCCGCCCATGCCTATCAGGGAAACTTGCGCGCCCGTCGCGCCGAGGTCGCGATACAGCATTTCTCCCTTCATAGTGCCGCCACTGGTAACGCGCGGAATGCGTGCGGCTGCGCCCTTTGACGAGTGCTCTGTCATGGTTGCTTCTCCTGCTGTTGATTGAGTTGATTGCGCGGATCCAGCCCCAAATGCGGCTGCGGCAGCTACGGCCGTTGTCATGAATTCCCTACGCTTCACTGCGCTCTCCTCCACTGCAATTGAATGCCCACTCTGCCAGATCTGGGGACTCAATTCATGGGCTGTGATGCGCTGTAAATACAAGGGTTTGCCTCTACGGAACAACGACTCTGTTCGTTGCTTCGTGACCTCAAAAAACACCCCTTCTCTTTTTCAAGAAACGCGCAACCCCACCTTGCCGACCGGCGTCATAAGGGTCTGAACGATCCCACAGGAGGAATAAATGTCTTCAGAACTGAAGGGTAAAAAGATCGCCATTTTAGCTACAGACGGATTTGAGCAGTCAGAACTGACCGATCCGCGGAAGGCGCTGAATAACGCCGGCGCTACCACGGTCGTGATATCCCCGAAGAGCGGCGAGATCAAGGGCTGGAACAAGAAGGACTGGGGTCAGGCAGTAAAGGTCGACCTGGCGCTGGCCGATGCCAACCCCAACGATTACGACGCGCTGGTGTTGCCTGGCGGTGTGATGAATCCGGATCATCTGCGCATGGATCCGGCAGCGGTGAATTTCGTCCGCCAATTTGTGTCGACGGGAAAAACCGTGGCGGCGATTTGCCACGGACCGTGGACGCTGCTGGAAGCCGGCGCGCTGAAGGGCAGGACTGTAACATCATGGCCTTCGTTGAAGACCGACATCAAGAATGCGGGGGGCAACTGGGTTGACCAGGCGGTTGTCACTGACGGCCAATTTATTTTCAGCCGCAAACCCGACGATATTCCGGCGTTCAACAAGGCGATCATTGAATCTGTCGGGCACGGTGTGCACGAACACGCTCACGCATAACTCATCACTGACAAAGTAGCCAAAATAACAGCCATTCTTTCGCAGGAGCATTGCGGAGGGATGGCTGTTTCGTTTTTCCGGCAAGACAGCGGTACACTGCACTGTCTTCGATTTCGTTGTGGTATTGCATGCTGTAAAAGTGAGGCCCTGAAATGATTCGGCGGATGCATTCGCTTGCTTCTTGTCTTCGAACGTGCTTTGGCAATGCAGGGTTTAGTGGTCTGCTGATGGTAATCGCTCTTACGCCAATGCAGGCTCAACAATCCGCGACCAACATTGCGGGCGATTATGTTGGGGTGCTCGGCGGCTCGCTGCATCTACGCCTTCATTTGAAGGTGGATGCAAACGGCGCTTTAAGCGGCAGCCTCGACAGCCTCAACCAGGGCGCGATGGGCCTCGGATGCGCAGACTTCCATCTGGACGGCGACGCTCTCAGCTTCTCCGTGCCAGTGGTGCACGGTTCGTGGAAGGGCACTATTTCGGCAGACAACAAAACACTCACCGGCACATGGGATCAGGGCAGCCCGATGCCGCTGGTTTTTACGCGTGACGCCTTCGTGCCCGCTGCCAAGCCCTCGCGCGTGGATGGCATCTGGCTGGGGACATTGCAAGCCGGCGCCACGTCGCTCCGCGTCCAAGTTCACGTCAAGAGCGACAACACTGGACAGGAATTCTGCACGCTCGACAGTCTCGATCAGCACGTCATGGGTCTTGACTGCGCCAAAGTTGCGCTGAGCGGAGACGACCTCTCGTTCGATGTTCCAGGCGTTGGGGGCCATTACGAAGGCAAGCTTTCTGCAGACTCAAACACGCTGACTGGAACCTGGAGCCAGAACAAAACTCCGCTGCCTCTGACGCTGACACGACAGGCCGCCGAGATCGCCGTCAAGCCTCCGGCTCCGCCTAAGTTCGATCCTGCCATTGCTCCGGTGAATGCGGAAGGACTGCAGGCTGTGCTCGATCAGGATCTTGCCGGCGCTTTGAAGTCTGGCGAACTCGCTCCTTCCACTGGCGCCGGCGTTGTGATTGGCGTGCTCGATCACGGGGTGCAGCGCCTCTTCAGCTATGGTGTGGCGAAACCGGATTCAATCTTCGAAATCGGATCGATCACCAAGACCTTCACCGGGCTGGTTCTTTCGCAGATGGTGGAACAGGGAAAGGTCAAGTTCGACGATCCGGTTCGGGTACTGTTGCCGCCGGGCACGGTGCAGAAACCAGCCGGCCCGGAGATCACTCTGCTCGATCTTGCGACGCAACATTCCGGCCTGCCTCGGATGCCTGACAACTTCAACCCGGTCGATGGTCAGAATCCATACGCGGACTATCATGCAGCCAATCTCTATGCGTTTCTCTCCGCGCACGGAGTGGCGAAGCCCGAGAAACCCGGTTTTCTGTATAGCAATCTGGGATTCGGATTGCTCGGCAACGCGCTCTCGGTTCGCGCGGGCACAACCTACCCGGCTCTCCTGAAGGATGAAGTGCTCGATCCGCTTGGCATGAACGACACCGCCATTATGCTGACGCCCGATCAGCAGGCTCGCTTTATCCCCGGCCATTCTGGCGATCATCATCCCGCTCATGCCTGGGACCTGGACGCATTCGCAGGGGCGGGCGCCATTCGTTCGACAGCGTCGGACATGCTGAAATATCTCGCCGCCAATCTGCACCCGGAAAGTTTCAAGTTTACGAAATCGTCACCGGCCGCAAAGACAATCACGGCCGCTCTCGTCCAGGATCATGAACTACATGCCGAATCCTTTGGGCCTCAGAAGATTGCGCTTGCGTGGCTCTTCGATCCGCCAAGCGGCAACTACTGGCATAACGGCGCGACCGGCGGCTACAGCGCGTATGTGTTTTTCAACCCCAAGGGCGATTACGCCGCGGTGGTCCTGCTCAACGCGACGATCAGCGAAAAGGGCAGTTACGCCGATCGGATAGGGGAACATATCAGCGAACGTCTTGCCGGCAGGCCCGCGATCTCGCTCGGAGACTAGCGGTTCCCGGGTCCGCGGACGTCCTGCATATTCCCGTCGCCTTGGCCTCTGTGCGCGATGTATATTTTGAGCCATGCGCTTCCATTGCTATGGCCTGCACCGAGGCGCCGTGCGGCCTGTTTCTCACCCTGACCATGCGAGGATAACCGCCGGCTTCGGGATGATTTTTCTGGTCGTAGCTGCGGCGATTCCCCTCTGCGCTCAGCAGTCGATGCCTGCGGGGCACGACATGTCCGACATGCAGCCTGTGCTGCCGCCGGAACAGCTTCCGGCGCCGATTCACATGACCGGCATTGGCAATGCGCACATTGCAATCACGGCCAGCCCTGAGGCGCAGGCAGTGGTTCGACCAGGGCCTGAACCTGATGCACGACTTCTGGGATTACGAGTCAGTGAAAGCCTTCGAGCAGAGCGTGCGCGTCGATCCGAACTGCGCGATGTGCTGGTGGGGACTGGCGCAGGCGGAAGGATTTCGTAACAGGATCCGAAAGGTATATGCCAAGCAGGCGCTGGAGAAAGCGGTCAAGCTCGAAGGACCATGTTACCGAGCCGGAGAAGCTTTACATCGAGGCGGCGCAGGCAGACGCCGCCGTCAAGAATGAATCGAAGCGCGGGGCAAACAAGCAACAGATTGCGATTCTGCGCGAACTGGTGAGCGAAGGCGCCCAAGGATATCAAGCTCGGCTCTTTCTTGCTCTCGCTCTGGAAGACGGCTACGACGACAACGGGTGAACCAAAGAAAGGTGAGCAGGAAGCCATCGCGATGCTCGAGGGCATTCTGCATGATGCGCCCAACGATTCAGCGACCAATCATTATTGGATTCACGCCATCGAGCCGGGCAATCATCCTGAGCGCGCGATTCAGAGCGCGGCATTGCTGGCCAGCCTCGCGCCGACATCGGGCCACATGGTGCACATGCCGGGGCACATTTATTACCGCGTGGGCAACTATGCCGAGGCCGAGCACTGGTTTTCTGCGTCCATGGCCGCGGACGAGCACTACATGCAGGAACAGCACGTGGGTCCGGACGATGACTGGAACTACGTACACAACATGATGTACGCGATCGCCAACCTGATGGAGCAGGGACGGCTCGCAGACGCGAACGCGCTGTCGGATCATCTTGCTGCAGCACGCGGCCAGCTTTCGGCTTCGCTCTATATCTGGTCGGCGCGTGATCAGATGGCGCGCATCAGCCGCCGCCTGCCGGTGGCGCTGCGCGTGGGCGACTGGGACGCGGTGCTCGCGATGCTGAGCGAGGCTAATCTTGCCCAAGGGAGACAAGGCCGCGAATCTGCGTTTCTTCGCCGCCGAACTGACTGACTATGCGAAGGGAATGAAGGCGCTGGATGCAGGAGACGCGATTGCTGCCAGGAAACATTCCGCCAGCCTGGATGCGGGACTGAAGCAGATGAACGAGATGCAGACCGCGCTCGGAAAGACGCAAAGATCCAGAGGCAAAAGAGGCAAATGCGAAATCAGCCGACGATGCCGATCTTGCCCGATGCGTTGTCGGAGCCGATCCTGAAGTCTCTGAAGATTGAGTCGATGGAATTGCAGGCCGGCGTGCTCGTGGCGCAGCATAAACGGAGAGCGGCGAAGAAGCTCTATGCCAATGCTGAAAAGCAGGAGAAGAAGCTCGGATATCACGAGCCGCCGTTCTACATCCGCCCGGTTGCCGAAACCGAGGCAGCAGCGCTGCTGAAGACGAAAGATTACAAAGATGCGGAGGCGGCTTACCAGGCGGCGCTTGTGGCGCGGCCTAATTCCGGCTTTGGATTGTATGGGCTTGGCGCTGGTGAAGGAGTCCTCCGGCGATGCAGCGGGAGCGCGGGAGGCGTACGCAGCATTTCTTAAAGCGTGGCCGAAGGCTGATGCGAACCTGCCGGAGGTCGCTCATGCGCAGAAGATTGTAAACGCTGGCTTGCAGGCGACTCGATAAGCGACCCGATCCAAAGTGCGAATTCCGAACCAGCCCATAAAGCAGAAGCGGCAATCTCGCGTGGAGATTGCCGCCTCGCAGTGCTTGGGTTCGGGTTGAGCTTTAGTTCCGGCTTCGCATCTTCGAGAGCAGCCGAAGAACCTCAAGATAGAGCCACACGAGCGTGACCATGATGCCGAAGGCGCCGTACCACTCCATGAACTTCGGCGCGCCGGCGTTCACGCCCTGCTCGATGAAATCGAAATCGAGCACAAGGTTCAACGCTGCGATGGCGCAGACGAAGAGGCTGAAGCCAATGCCGATCGACACCCGATCCATTGATCGAGACAAACTGGATTCCGAAGAAGCCCAGGATAATCTCCATCAGATAGAACAAGGCGATGCCGCCGGTAGCCGCGATGATGCCGATGCGCAGCTTGTTCGTCACCTTGATCAAACCGGAGCTATAGAGCACCAGCATAGTCAGCAGAGTGCCGAAGGTGAGGCCGACGGCCTGGATCGCAATCCCCGGATAGCGCATCTCGAGGAAGGCCGAAATGCCGCCGAGGAAAAGGCCTTCCATCAGCGCGTAGATCGGAGCCGTAATGGGCGCCCAAGTCTGTTTGAAGATCGTGATCATGGCGGTAATGAAACCGCCGAAGACGCCCACCATCAGCAGCCCCGTGACATCGGCCGGGTCATGCGTCTGCATGAAGGCGCGCCAGGTGTATGCGGCGGTAGCGAAGGCACAGATCAGCAGGATGCCGGTGCGGTTGACCGTACCGTTCAGGGTCATCCGGTTGGCCGCATCGATCGCGCCACCGTAGCGCGCTGCCGCGTCCTGGAAGGTCTTGGTACCCAAGGCAGGGTTGGAGGTCTTAAACAAAGGCATCAGATTCTCTCCATTTCACTTAAGGGGCCAGCTTCCCCTCATAGTTGCAAGGGCAAAAACCGCTCCTGTCTCCATTCTAAATCTGATAGAGGCAACCGGCCATGCGGTTACCGATTCCAACCCCGGATGGTCCCAAGGGGAGTCGGTTTACGCGCTAGTACCCCTTGCCGGAAAATCTCTTAAATTTCCTGCTTTTCGGCTGTTATCTCAATGGGCTATAGTGACCGTCAATTCACTTGGCCCGAGGAGGCTCGTATGAAGATCAGCGACACAATCGGCATTTTGCTTGGGTGCCGACCCGAAAGAAGCGTGCTCTCCATCGATCCGGATGACTCGGTTTACGAGGCACTCGAGATGCTGGCCAAGTACAACATCGGCGTCCTGCTCGTGTGCAAGGACAATCGCCTGGTCGGCATCTTCTCTGAGCGGGATTACGCGCGCAAATGCATCCTTGGCGGTCACGCCTCGCGTGAGACCAAGGTCGGCCAATTGATGACCAGCCCTGTTATCTCCGTCAGCCCTAAACACACGGTGGACGAGTGCATGACTCTCATGACGGAACATGACTTCCGCCACCTGCCCGTGGTTCAGAACGACACGGTGGTGGGCGTCGTCTCTATCGGCGATCTGGTGAAGTGGGTCATCTCAGGGCAGCAACAGACCATCCAGGCGCTCGAAGGCTACATCGCGGGAGCGTATCCTTCGTAGTCGTTCCACGGCTCGCCCGGGTCAAAAGCTGGTCCGCGGGAATTAGAGCGGATACCGCTCCAACTGAACACACTGTTTGGCTATGGTCTGGCTCAGCGCAACGGAGTCAACCGGCGTGAATCGCGACAGCCGCCGCAGGATTGCCAGTTGCGTCCGCAACACATCGCCTTCGCCGCAAGCAGCCAGTACGCGCCGCGCGGTCTGCTCGGCCATCCCCATGCTTTCCTCGGCAAGCAGGCTGGTCATGGCCGCTGCTACCGCTGCGGTCGACTTGCCGGCCGCAGCCAGCTTCCGGGCGCGCAGCAGAGCCGACTCGAGCGCGAACACCTGGGTGATGATGTCTGCCAGATCGGCCATTACCTCCTGTTGATCCTGCAGGGCCGCCATGTAGCGCTGACTGGCGACGCCGGCTGCGAAGAGGCCGATCTTCTTCACGGCATCGAGTATTGCCGCCTCGCGTGCCAGGACTTCGCCGGTATCCTCGGCAGAATCGAAGGAAGGCGGCTGCATCACTTCATCCATGAGCGACTTGATGGCGGCCATCAGGGGCAGTTCCCCGGCCAGGGCGCGTTTCATCAGCCATCCGGTGATGATCAGGCGGTTGATTTCGTTTGTTCCCTCAAAAATGCGATTGATGCGCGCATCGCGATAGAAGCGTTCCGCCGGGTAATCCTCACGTATAACCGTAGCCGGCCATGGTGGCGACCAGCTCATCGGCCACGAAAGACAGCATCTCTGAGCCGTAGACCTTGAGGATCGAGCACTCAACCGCGTACTCTTCGATGCGGCGCTGGATGTCACGCGGCGAGCGGCTTCCGTGGTCCCCCAGTTGCTCGAGGGATGCGTCGATCATGCCGACGGTCCGATAGGCCATGCTTTCGGCTGCGTACAGGCGTGTAGCGCTCAGGGATAGCTTTCGCTGGATCAGGCCGAACTCGGCGATCGACTTGCCAAAGGCTTTGCGCTCTTTGGAGTAGCGAGCCATGTGTGCCAGCGCGTGGCGCGCGCCGCCAATGCAGGCCACGCCCAGCTTGAAGCGCCCCACGTTGAGCACGTTGAACGCGATATGGTGCCCCTTGCCCGGTTCCCCGAGCAGGTTCGCTGCCGGAATCTTGCAATCCTGCAAGACCAGCGGGCAGGTGGACGAACCACGGATTCCCAACTTGTGCTCCTCGGCTCCAACCGTCAGCCCGGGCGTGTCGCGCTCGATGAGGAAGGCGGAAAATTTCTCGCCATCGATCTTGGCAAACACCGTGTACAGGCCGGCGATGGCGCAGTTCGTAATCCACATTTTTTCGCCGTTGAGCGTGTAGGTACTGCCATCGGGCGAAAGTGTGGCCCGCGTGCGGACATTCATGGCATCGGAGCCGGAGGTCGCCTCAGACAAACTGTAGGCTCCGATCCACTCTGCGGTTGCGAGCTTGGGCAGATATCGCTGCTTCTGCTCCTCGGTGCCATACCAGACCAGGGGAAGCGTACCGATGCCGGTATGCGCTCCGAATGCGGTCGAAAAGCTTGCCTGGACCGAGAGGTGATCGGCAATGATGGCCGAGGTGATCTTGTCCATCCCAAGGCCGCCGTACTCCTCGGGAATATCCACCGAGGTGAATCCCAGTTCAGCCGCCTTGCGCAATAGCCCGGGGAGCACACCAGGCTTCTTGGCGTCGATGTCTGTGCTGAGGGGCAGAATCTCGTCCCGGGCAAACTGAGCCACTGTCGCGGCCATCTGCCGCTGTTCCTCGTTCAGATCCTCAGGGGTAAAGACTTCGGCAGGGGTGCGCGTCTCGATAAGAAAGCTTCCGCCCTTGGCGGCGACCACGGGAGAAATAGCTGTCGTAGACATTAAGATATCTCCAACTGTATGGAAACATTACGCTAATTGGGAAAACTCGGCAATCGGCAGGATATGAATTCTGGGTCTGGGTGTTTCAAAGATGAGACGCTGTCGGACGAATTCTCAACAGAGACGTTCGAAGTGCTTAGCTCCCAATGTTCCATAACAGAGCTCTGGATGAGATGCCAACCGTGCCGCGGGCAGACATCGCAATGCCGATATTTCCAAAGGTGCGATCGGCTCATAGCCGCAAAGCCCTTCCTGTGCATCATTCTAAGGGCCGCGCAGCCGCTTCAATCGTATCGGTGGCTATCGCATACAATTCACTTAGCCCGTTCGTGGAGGATCCGCACTGCTCGCCGACCTCAAATTGATTGCAAGCCTGGGCGCCGGGCTGCCTGCACACGCCGGCGTTTTGCTGGCTGCCCTGCAGCAGAACAACGGCTTCAAGCACTACCTGAAGATGCAGTATGCGGACCAGACGTTCCGTGGCCTCTACCACTGGAACTTGTTCGACCTTGCGCTGCTGCTCCCGTACTTTGCCGTCATGATCGTCCTGGCGATTTACGGCGTTCACCGCTACACGCTCTGCTATCTCTACTTCAAGCATCGGAAAAACTACAATCCCAACCCGCTCAAGCACTTCGATGAACTTCCGCGGGTCACGATCCAGCTGCCCATCTTCAACGAGCAGTTTGTGATCGACCGCCTGGTGGAAGCGGTCTGCGGGATTGATTATCCGAAGGACAAACTGGAGATCCAGGTCCTGGACGACTCGACCGACGAGACGACCGAGGTCGCCTCCGGCATTGTGGCGCGATATGCCGCGCTGGGCCACCCGATCGTTTACATCCATCGCACCAACCGGCACGGCTTCAAGGCCGGAGCGCTTGACGCAGGCCTGAAGGTGGCGAGCGGAGAATTCATCGCCATCTTCGACGCCGATTTTGTGCCGCCGCCCGACTGGCTGATGAAGGTTATCCACCATTTCGCCGAGCCCGATGTCGGCATGGTGCAGACCCGCTGGACGCATCTCAATCGCGATTACAGCCTGCTGACGCGCATCGAAGCCATCCTGCTTGACGGACACTTCGTGCTGGAGCACGGCGCGCGCGTACGCTCTGGAGACTTCTTCAACTTCAACGGCACGGCCGGCATGTGGCGCAGGAAAGCCATCTCCGACGGCGGCGGCTGGCAGCACGACACGCTCACCGAAGACACCGACCTCAGCTATCGCTCGCAGATAGCGGGCTGGCGCTTCAAGTATCTGCCCGAAGTGGAATGTCCCTCCGAGCTGCCCATCGAGATGACCGCATTCAAGACCCAGCAGGCGCGCTGGGCCAAGGGTCTGATCCAGACATCGATCAAGATGCTGCCGAAGATCTTCAAGTCGAATGTGCCCAGGCGCATCAAGATCGAGGCCGTTTATCATTTGACGGCGAACCTGAGCTATCCCCTGATGATCGTGATGACCGCGCTGCTGATCCCAGCCATGATTTGCCGCTTCTACCAGGGCTGGTTCCAGATGCTGCTGATCGACTTCCCGCTGTTCACAGCGTCGTCCGCGTCGATTGCGGTCTTCTATCTCGCCAGCCAGCGCGAACTCTATCCGAAGACCTGGATGAAGACGTTTTTCTACCTTCCGTTCCTGATGGCTCTGGGCATCGGCCTCACCGTCACCAATTCCAAGGCAGTGATGGAGGCTCTGTTCGGCATCAAGAGCGCTTTTGTGCGCACGCCCAAATACCGAGTGGCGCAAAAGGGAGAGAAATCGCAGGCCGCGAAGTACCGCAAGCGGCTGAAGCTCGCTCCGTGGATCGAGCTGATCATCGGCTGCTACTTCCTGCTGGCGATTATCTACACCTTCTCGAACCACAATTATTTCACCGCGCCATTTTTGATCTTGTTCGTGATTGGCTACTGGTATACCGGCTTGATGAGCCTGCTGCAGGGAAGATTTGAGCGCTGGCGCAGCGGCACCGAAGCGAACACCGATGAGTCGAGTCCAAAGCCGTTCCCGGTGGGCGTGTAAACGCATCATCCTGAACGACCCGCATCGCTCCGCTACAATATTCATAAGCGCCTGCAGTCCTGGTGAGGGTTTCGCGACCCGAAACCCAGAGTCTCCAGGCGCATCAGAGTATTATGCTAGCCAAAACCCTGCCGGAAGCCCTCACGTTTGATGATGTTTTGCTGGTGCCTGCGTACAGCGAAGTTGTTCCCGCGCAGGTGAGCACGCAAACCCAGCTCACGCGCGACATCACGCTGAACACCCCGCTGCTCTCCTCGGCCATGGACACGGTGACCGAGTCGCGCATGGCGATTGCCATGGCGCAGCAGGGCGGCATCGGCATCATTCATCGCAATCTCACCATCGAGGCGCAGGCTGGCGAAATCGACAAGGTAAAGCGCTCTGAGAGCGGCATGATCGTCGATCCCGTGACCATCGGTCCCGATCAGCAGATCGCCGACGCGCTCGAAGTGATGCGGCGCTACAAGATTTCAGGGGTGCCGGTCACCAAGGGCACCAAACTGGTTGGCATTCTCACCAATCGCGACCTTCGCTTTGAAACGCGCACCGATGTGCCAGTGGGCGATGTGATGACCAAGGAGAATTTGATTACGGTCGCCGTGGGCACCACGCTTGAAGAGGCCGAACTGATTCTGCATAAGCACCGCGTCGAAAAGCTTCTCGTGGTGGACGATCAGTACAACCTCAAAGGCTTGATCACGGTCAAGGACATCCAGAAGAAGCTGAAATACCCCAACGCCAGCAAGGACGAAAAGGGCCGCTTGCGCGTAGGGGGCGCCATTGGCGCAACGGGCGATTTTCTGGAGCGCGCGGAAGAGCTTGTGAACGCCCGAGCTGACGTGCTGGCCATCGATTCCGCACACGGCCATTCGTCGCGTGTGCTCGACGCGGTGCGCGAAGTGAAGAAGCGCTTCCCTGGTGTCGGCCTTCTTGCCGGCAATGTCGCCACCTATGAAGGAGCGCTGGCCTTGATCGATGCCGGCGCGGATGCGGTGAAGGTGGGCATCGGACCCGGTTCCATCTGCACAACGCGCATGGTTACAGGCGCGGGCATGCCGCAGATTACGGCCATTGCCGAGGCGTCGCGGGCTGCGCGCGAACGGGGCATTCCCGTCATTGCAGACGGCGGCATCAAGTACTCCGGCGAAGTGACCAAAGCAATTGCCGCAGGCGCCAACTCCGTGATGATTGGTTCGCTCTTTGCCGGCGTTGACGAAAGCCCGGGCGAAACCATCCTCTACCAGGGCCGCAGCTTCAAAAGCTATCGCGGCATGGGCTCGCTGACGGCCATGAGCCAGGGATCGGGAGAACGATACTTCCAGAGCGCCGAAGATCTTGCCAGGGAGATCGACACAGAGGGCGTGGTGCAGCGGGAACGGAACGGACAAAATCGCCTGGCGAAGTTCGTTCCCGAGGGCATTGAAGGCCGGGTGCCGTATCGCGGGCCGCTCGAAGCCATGGTGTATCAGCTTGTCGGAGGCCTTCGCTCCGGCATGGGTTATCTGGGCTGCGGCACGATCGCGGAATTGCAGGAGAAGGCGCAGTTTGTACGCATATCCAATGCCGGCCTTCGCGAAAGCCACGTGCACGACGTCATCATCACCCGCGAGGCGCCGAATTACCACGTTGAATAGATCTTCAAACACAACTGAGCGGCGATCGACACTCTTCTGGATTCGCGCCTGGTTGCCGGTGCTTCTCGGTGTCTGCGTAATCGCGATGGAATCCACGTCGTACTTCGGCGCAGACCATACCAGCGGACCACTGCGCTGGGTTTGGGAACACATTTTCGGGCAGGTCAGCAACCAACGGTGGGAACTGTTCCATCACCTCATTCGGAAGAGCGGCCACTTCGTTGGCTACGGGACCATGGGTCTGCTGTGGCTGCGCGCTTTATGGATGAGCCTTCCGCGCGCCGGCTTTTTGCTCGATGCCACTCTTGCGCTGCTTGGCACCGCGTTGGTCGCGAGCGCCGATGAGTTCCATCAATCCTTCTTGCCCAATCGCACTGGCGTGCCCTCCGACGTTCTGCTCGACTGCTGCGGCGCCGTCGTGCTTTTGCTTCTGACGTACGTCTTCCTACGCCTGCGCGCGCCCAGGCGCCTGTCTCGGACGGCCTGACAAGTCGCCCCCCGGCCCCCGGCTTGTTTCTTGTTGAGCTAAGCTCGCTTGCTGCGGTCGGTGAAATTGGCTTTTGGCGGCGAACCGCGCGATTGCGTTCACGAATCAAAGCAATAGATGAGCCGCGTCGGGCGAATTCGTATCGGCATTTCGGGATGGCGCTACAAGGGGTGGCGAGGCACCTTCTACCCCCAGAATCTGGCGCAGCGGCGCGAGCTTGAATTTGCAGCGCAGCGCTTCGACACCATCGAGTTGAATGGGTCGTTCTATTCGCTGCAGCGGCCGCAAAGCTTCAAGCAATGGCACGATGAGACCCCTGACGATTTTGTGTTCGCAGTAAAAGGTTCGCGTTACATCACGCACATGCTCAAGCTGCGCAATGCCGAAGCTCCGCTGGCAAACTTCTTCGCGCAGGGGCTGTTGCGCCTTGGCAAGAAGCTTGGACCGATTCTCTGGCAGTTCCCGCCGCAGTTCGCGTTCAATCCGGAGAAGCTGCAAAGCTTCTTTGACCTGCTTCCTCGCACACAGAACGACGCTGCTGCACTTGCTGGGCATCATGACCAGAGGCTGAAGGGACGTTCGTGGCTCGATGTCGAGAGCGACCAATCGCTCCGTCATGCCATCGAGATCCGCCACGCCAGCTGCGCATGCGAGGAGTTCATCATGCTGCTGCGCAAAAACCGGATTGGGCTGGTGGTGGCCGACACGGTGGAATGGCCGCTTCTGATGGACGTCACCGCGGACTTTGTTTACTGCCGTCTGCACGGCAGCGAGCAACTTTATGCCAGTGGCTACGAGGCGGATGCAATCGATCGATGGGCTCGTCGGGTGGTTGCATGGTCGCGCGGACAGGAGGTTACGGACGGAAAGAGAGCACATCCGAAACCAGGACCGAAGCGAACAGCACGCGACGTCTTCGTCTACTTTGACAATGATGCCAAGGTTCGCGCGCCATTCGATGCCGAAAGCCTTCGCAGGCGCGTGGAAGAGGTTGCCGCTGAGAACGAGTCTCGAATGCATCGCTCGGTCGAGCCTTCACAGAGGACGAAGGTTCGCGTCATCGGCTAGACTTGGGTCGAGCATTCGATGAGCCAGCAGGGTCAAATCCGCATCGGAATCGCCGGATGGCGCTACGACGAATGGCGGGGAACCTTCTACCCCGAGGATCTCGCGCAGAAACGTGAACTTGAGTTCGCCTCGCGGCAGCTGAACTCCATCGAGTTGAACGGGACTTTCTATTCGACGCAGAGGCCGAGCAGCTTTCAGAGTTGGCACAAGGACACACCGGACGACTTTGTCTTTTCCATCAAGGGCTCGCAATTCATTACGCACATCCGTAAGATCGAAAATGTTGAAACAGCACTGGCGAACTTTCTTGCGCAGGGATTGCTGCGCCTTGGGAAGAAACTGGGGCCGATTCTCTGGCAGTTCCCGCCGAACTTCTCCATTGACTTGCCGCGTCTCGAGCATTTTTTCAAGCTTTTGCCGCGAACACAGAAGCAGGCGGCTGCCTATGCGCGGCAACGCGATGAATGGATGGCGAGCCGTTCGTGGCTGGAAGTCGACGAAGACCTGCCGCTTCATCACGCCGTTGAAACCCGCCACAAAAGCTTCGCGGTTCCCGAATACATCTCGCTGCTTCGCGAGAATAACGTTGCACTCGTGGTCGCTGACACCGTGAAGCTGCCGGTGATGATGGACGTGACCGCGGATATTGTTTATTGCCGTCTGCACGGGAGCGAGAAGCTTTACCCCAACGGTTATACCGAGGATGCCATCGATGTGTGGGCTCGCCGAGCCATTGCCTGGTCGTGCGGCGAAGAAGTGACCGATGGCACGAAAATCCATCCTGAATCGGGTCCAAAACGAGACTGCGCGCGATGTCTTCGTCTACTTTGACGATGATGTCAAAGTTCGCGCGCCGTTCGACGCGATGAGCCTTAGCAAGCGAATCGCTGAGCTACAAAAATAGCGGCCGGTTTCAAGCACAGAGCCGCAGAATGTGTACGAGCGCGGCATGCGCGGATGCACCGTCAGCTTTATAAAGAGCCTTTTACTCACTGGCGATCGCTGGGATCTACTCACTTGGTGCAGCTTGAGCCTGAGCCAGCGCGTTTCGCCAGTTCTATTTTCCGATGACCTCTGGGATCGGCGCGCCGGCCTTGGGGACCGTGGTGCGATAGTCTTCTCCGAGTAGCGCCGCCAAAGTGGCAGCAATCTGGCTCTCAGCAACCGGCTGGACTTTTTTGCGCTCGCCGAGCGGCGCTGTATCGGGTCCCAAAAACGCCATCCAAGTCTGCATCGACTCAGGAACTTTCTGGCCGTGATCGGTCCATTTCATCCCCATGCCGCGACCGTGATCCGGCAGCGCAATCAGCGTAGTTTTGCCGCGGTACTCCGGCATGGACTGGACCATCTCCCAGATCTGCCGCAGATAGTCATCTGCGAGGTGCGCAGCATTCAAGTACTCAGCATACGAACCCGCGTGAGCCCAGTCATCCGTCTCGCCCAGGCCCACAAACAGCACGCGGGGCTTTTTGGCCTCGACATACTCCATCGCCGTGTGGAACGGAACTGGATCGAATGGCTCGTCAGCCCAGATGCGCACCGTCTCACGCTTCAGCGTGTTCAACAGGTCTAGCCTCGAGGTTGCAGGAATCGAAGTCAGAGGTGCGTACCCGGCATTCACCAAAAAGCCGCACTTCTGGCTCCGGAAGATGCCGCTGAAGACGTCCCACGCGCCGAAGGCAGCCACCTTGCCGGCGAACTCAGGCTTTTCGTTGAGCCACTCGAACACGGTGGCGTTGGGATTCGGTACATTGTCATTCGAGTCGACGCGAGGATCTGCAAAACCGGTGAGCGTCTCGGAGTATCCGGGATAGGAGAAGTTGAGGCCGTTGATGACGTGGGAGTCCGACCCTCAGATCCCGGTTGCCGAAGAGCTGTCCGTTGCTCGAGATTACGCTCCACATAAACGGCATCAAGGCTTGCCGACGCTCAGCCCCGGTGGCGCGCCCGTATCTCTGACGAGCGAGCTCTGCACGCTCCTTCGCCTCGCCTGGCATATCGGAGCCGAGCGTTTCAAGGAGTTTCGGGTCGGCGCCGCGAAACACTTCCTGCCAGCGCATACCATCGATCATGACAAGAATGACGTTCTCCGTCTGATGTTTGGTCGGGGCCTGCGCAGTAGCAACAGGAATCAACGCTGCGGGTCGATGTGACCAGGATAAAGACGCAGAGGATTCGAGAGAACATGCTGTTAGATTTGCATGAATAGATTTTGTCACGGCGGCGCTGGCCGATCGGAAGGAATGATCAAATGCAAGTTTGGCTGTTCGAAGAAATATTAGAAAAAAAGAACGGGCACATTCTCCCGCATGGACGAATGCGCCCGTTAACATTCAGAAAAGGAAACGGCAGATCGTGGCAGCGAGGCGTTACGCGGCTTCTTCGCCGCCCTTTTCTTCGTCTTTCTTGCTTTCTTCCAGCTGCTTTTCAAGTTCGGCGCGCTTCTTGGCCTTGACTTCGTCGCGCTTTTGACGCTTCTCGTCGAGCTGCTTTTCGGCGCCGAGCAGTTCGATGAACGCCTTCTCGGCGCCGTCGCCCTTCTGGAAACCGGTGCGGACAATGCGCAGATAGCCGCCCTGACGATCGCCGTAGCGCGGAGCCACGGTGTCAAACAGCCGCTCGACTGCCTTGTCGGTCATGAGAAAGCTGAGCGCCTGCGCCGTGAGTGCACGTCGCCCTTCTTGCCCAGCGTGATCATCTTTTCCACGTGCGGACGCACAGCCTTGGCCTTGGCCACGGTGGTCTCCACGCGGTCTTCCACGATGACGGACGTGACCAGGTTGCGCAGCAGCGCGCGGCGATGGCTGGTGTTGCGTCCGAGTTTGAATCCTGCATTGCGATGGCGCATGGTGAAACTCTCTTTCGAAGTCAGTGACAGTGCACAGTGAAAAGTGGACAGAACCGATCACTGTCCACTGATCACTGTTGACTGCCTTTAAAAGTTCTCGGTCTCGGTGGGCAGCTGGAGATCGACCGAATCCAGCGGCTCGTCCTCGTCGTCGTAGTGGCTGTAGTTGGCAGCCAATGCGGTGGCGGGCGGAATGCTGGTCGGCCCGGGAACGGCATTGCCGCTCTCGTCGATCTTCATACCCAGCGAAAGGCCCATCTGCGCGAGAATTTCCTTGATCTCGTTCAGGCTCTTGCGGCCGAAGTTCTTGGTCTTCAGCATCTCGGCTTCGGTCTTCTGCACCAGTTCGCCGATGGTCTGAATGTTTGCGTTCTTCAGGCAGTTGTAGCTGCGAACTGACAGTTCCAGCTCTTCGACCGAGCGGTTCAGGTTGTCGTTGCGCAGCATCACGCGGCCTTCTTCGCCACGCGACTCAGCTTCGATTTCTTCTTCGAAGTTGATGAAGATGTTCATGTGGTCCTTCAGCAGCTTCGCTGCCAGACCTACAGCGTCGGCGGGCAGAACGGCACCGTTCGTCCACACTTCGAGGGTCAGCTTGTCGTAGTCGGTGATCTGACCCAGACGAGCCGCTTCGACCACGTAGTTCACGCGGCGCACGGGCGAGTGGACCGAATCCACTGGAATGAAGCCCAGGCCGAGATCGGCGTCGAAGTTCTTGTCGGCCGAAATGTATCCGCGGCCGCGCTTCAGGCGCATTTCCATCTCGAGCCGGCCGCCTTCAGAGACGGTGGCGATGTACACGTTCTTGTCCAGAATCTCCACTTCACCGTCGGCTTCAATCATGCCGCTGGTGATAACGCCGGCCTGGTCAGCGCGCAGGTACAGCGCCTTGGGACCATCGCCCGCAAGCTTGAAGGGAATCTGTTTGAGATTCAGGATGATGTCGGTCGCATCTTCTACTACGCCGGCGATCGACTGGAACTCGTGCAGTACGCCTTCGATGCGAACCGCGGTGACTGCGGCGCCCTCGATGGAGCTGAGCAGCGTGCGGCGCAGGGCATTGCCGATGGTTGTGCCAAATCCGCGCTCAAAGGGCTGGGCGCTGAATTTGCCAAATGTTTCGCTGAGCGACTCGGCATCGACTGCCAGGCGCTTCGGTTTTTGGAATCCTCTCCAAAGCATATGTTGATCTCTTTTCCCGCGCGGCATGTACGTCGCGATGCATTTTGCGGCGGCCGCGCAAGTTCTCCTTGTGTGAGTGATCAGTGGTCAGTGAACAGTGGTCAGATGATCGTTGCGCCGAAGCGGTTCTGATCACTGATCACTGTGCACTGTTCACTGTGGTTCTACTTGCTGTACAACTCGACGATCAGCTGTTCGTTGATCGGCAAATTGACATCCTTGCGTTTGGGCAGGCTGAGAATGCGCCCAGACATGTTTTCAAAATTCGCTTCGAGCCACACCGGCACCGGGTTCTGCGCAGCATACTGCGTGCCCTGCTCGATGATGATCAGCTTCTTGGCAGACTCGCGGATCGCAATCTCGTCGCCCACGTTCACCTGGAACGAAGGGATGTTCACCTTGCGGCCGTTGACGGAAACGTGGCCGTGGCGAACAACCTGGCGTGCCTGGCGGCGCGAAATAGCAAAACCAAGCCGGAAAGCCACGTTGTCGAGGCGGCGCTCGAGCTGCTGAATCAGCAGTTCGCCGGTGACGCCCTGTGCGCGGTTGGCTTTCTCGTAGTACTCGCGAAACTGGCCTTCGAGCGTGAAGTACATACGCTTGGCCTTCTGCTTTTCATGCAGTTGCAGGCCGTAGCCGACAATCTTGGCCTTGCGGTCCTTGCCATGCTGTCCGGGAGGAAAGTTGCGCTTCTCAATCGGGCAACGGTCCGATAAACATTTGGTGCCCTTCAAGAAGAGCTTGGTGCCTTCGCGACGGCAAAGGCGGCATACTGCTCCGGTATAACGAGCCATTTCTTCTCCTGACTTCGGATGTCGGCCGGTTTACATCTCCGGAGGAGACTTCCTCCCGGCCCTGTTTCAGTTTAGAGTTCTAAGTTCGTAGTTCTTAGTTTTCTGGTGCTGTGAACTAAGAACTCTGAACTGCGAACTCGTCGCGTCTTAGACGCGACGACGTTTCGGCGGCCTGCAACCATTGTGCGGAACCGGCGTGACGTCGCGAATCGAGCGAACATCGATACCCGCTGCCGCCAGCGCACGGATGGCCGACTCGCGGCCCGATCCGGGGCCGGCAACGCGTACGTCGACTGCCCGCAAGCCGTGATCGCGCGCCATGGATGCCGCATTCGACGCAGCCTGCTGCGCCGCGAACGGCGTGCCCTTGCGCGAACCGCGGAATCCAAGCGATCCCGAACTCTTCCAGCTGAGCGTGTTGCCCACCTGGTCGGTGATCGTCACGATGGTGTTGTTGAACGAGGCTTGAATGTGGCAAATACCAAACGGCACATTCTTGCGCTCGCGCTTCTTGAACTTCTTGTTCTTGCCAGCTTTGCCGGCTGCGGCCTTCTGTTCTGGTTTCGCCATTAGGTCTTCGCCGTCGCTTTCTTCTTGCCCGCCACAGTACCCTTACGCGGTCCCTTGCGGGTGCGTGCATTGGTGTGGGTGCGCTGTCCACGTACCGGAAGCGACCGGCGATGCCGGCTGCCGCGGTAGCTCTGAATATCGATGAGGCGCTTGATGTGCATCTGGGTGTCTTTGCGAAGATCGCCTTCGACTTCACCCTCGTCCTCAATCACCTGGCGGATGCGGTTTACCTCTTCTTCGCCGAGGTCCTGGATCTTCTTGTGGGCGTCAACATTCGCCTTTTCCAGGATCTTCAGCGACCGGGGATTGCCGATGCCGTAGATGTATGTGAGCGCGATCCGGGCCTGCTTGTTGCGGGGCAGATCGACGCCAGCAATACGTGCCATTCTGAATCCTTTGCCACTTCAGTTTGTGCCCCCGGCCTCAGCCGGTTCGCACGGGTTAATGCGGATCACTCCGGGGTTCATCGCAAGCCTTGACTCAAGCTAACTAGCCCCTGAACAGTGGACAATGATCAGTTTTGTTCTTACGGATTCGAGCGCTTCAACTGTTCACTGCACACTGCTGTTCACTTTCGTGGAGGTTCCGCCTTCTTGCCAGGCTCACTTAGCCCTGACGCTGCTTGTGCTTTGCGTTTTCGCAGATCACGCGAACCACCCCACGGCGGTTGATGACCTTGCACTTCACGCAAATCTTCTTTACCGATGCACGGACCTTCATTGCTTTACTGCCCTTCTCCGCGCATCTTCTGACAACGCGGTTCAAATCTCAGTGGTCAGTGAACAGTGGACAGTGCTCAGAACTCGTCTTGATCCCTACACTGATCACTGCGCACTGATCACTGTTCACTTATACCTGTACACAATTCGCCCGCGGTTCAGGTCGTATGGACTCAGCTCAACGGCTACGCGGTCACCTGGCAAAATGCGGATGAAGTTCTTGCGCATTCTTCCCGAGACATGGGCCAGCACTTCGTGATTCGTCTCGAGCTTCACCTTGAACATGGCGTTGGGCAACGTCTCTGTGACTGTTGCCATGACCTCAATCGCGTCTTCCTTCGACAAACTGTATCCACTTCTGACGCTTCCGCGCCTTCAAGTTTTGGACTGAATACTATTCAGTCAGGACCTTTGCCCCGGTGTCGGTAACCGCCACCGTGTGCTCAAAATGAGCACTCATGCTTCCATCGCCCGTTACGGCCGTCCAGCCATCGCGCAACACGCGCACATCCGGCTTGCCGGCATTGACCATCGGCTCAATCGCGATCACCATTCCCGCACGCAACCGCATTCCTGATCCCGCTTCGCCGAAGTTCGGCACCTGCGGATCTTCGTGCATGTGACTGCCGATTCCGTGGCCTACAAAATCGCGCACCACTGAAAATCCCTCGGCTTCGACCACTTTCTGTACAGCGTTGCCGATATCGCCCAGCGTTGCTCCCGGCTTCACCACCGAAATGCCTGCATGCAGCGACTTCTCCGTGACCTCGAGCAGCCGCGCTGTGTCGGGCGCAATCTTCTCGCCCACTGGCACCGTTATGGCAGCGTCACCGAAGTAGCCGTCGACAATCGCACCGCAATCCACCGAAACGATGTCCCCTTCTTTCAAGACGCGCTTCTTGGAAGGAATGCCGTGCACGACCTCGTTGTTGATCGAGGTGCAGAGCACGCAAGGAAATCCGTGATAGCCCTTGAACGCCGGCTTGGCGCCAAGTTCCGCGATCCGTGTTTCCGCCACCTTCTCGAGATCGAGTGTAGTGGCGCCCGGTTTGACCTGGCTCCGCACCAACTCCAGCACCTCGCGGACAACCTTGCCCGCACGGCGCATTTTTTCGATCTCCAGAGACGACTTCAATACGACGGCCACTTCGTTCACCTTCTCAACTACATTGCACGCACAAAATCCCGTTTGCGCCCTGCGCTATTGGCGCAGCCGCTCAACGGAAGCAACAATTCTGGCCGCAATCGCGGCAATCGGCCCATCGCCAGGCACTTCTACAAAGCGCCCCAGCTCCCGATAGTGCTCAATCACAGGCGCGGTCTGGGCCGCGTAAGCGCGCATGCGCTCCGCAAAGGCCTTTTCCGTGTCATCGGATCGCTGGATCAGTGCAGCCCCTTCAACATCACAGAAACCTGCCCTCTGGGGCGGCTTCGTATAGATGTTGTAGATGGTCTGGCAGACCGGGCAGTTCCTGCGCCCCGTAATGCGGCGCAATAACTGATTATAATCCACTTGGATACTGACAGCAACCAGTGGCAAAGCCTCTGTTTGCGCGGGTGGCCCCTGCGACGAAGACCTCTCCCCGGAAGCGCTTACAGCCAGCCGCCCATCCAGCCAGTGCGCCTGCGCCAATGTCCGCGGAAACCCGTCCAGAATGTAGCCTTTAACCGTATCCGGCTGCTGAAGTCTCACCGCCACCATCTCATTCACGAGGGAATCTGGAACCAGCTCTCCCCGGTGCATGATCTCCTTCGCCGCCTTGCCCAGCGGCGTGCCCTGGGCCACATTGGCACGGAGCAGGTCACCGGTCGAAATCTGGGGTATCCCCCAATGTTGCACCAGCTCCTTGGCCTGGGTACCCTTTCCCACGCCTGGCGCGCCCAACAGGAGAATCGGTCCGGGTACGATCATTCTTGCCGACCCTCGATCTCCTTCTACTACTGCTTCTACTGCACTTTCAGTACTTGCTGCAGACGACGACATTACCAGTTTTTCCTTCCGCGTATACGACCGGAGCGCGGGGAAAAGCCGTCATAGTGGCGCATGATCAGCTGCGATTCGATCTGGTTGACAGTGTCCATAGCGACACCCACTACGATCAGCAGCGAGGTGCCGCCAAAGTAGAAATTGACCCCCAAACCGTGCGTAGCCCAGGCAGGCAAACCTTCAAAAAACCTGCCAATCAGCCATATCTTGTCGAAGCGGATGCCCGAAATCAGGAAGGTGGGCACCAGGGAAATGATGATGAGATAGATCGCGCCGACCAGCGTGATGCGGGTAAGAATATCGTTAATGAAGTCGGAGGTGCGCTTGCCGGGCCGGATGCCGGGAATAAACGATCCGGACTTGCGGAAGTTGTCGGCGATATCGTCCGGCTTCATCACGATGGATACATAGAAGTAGGCAAAAAAGATGATGCCCAGCATGTACAGCAGCTCATACCAGGGATAGCCCGGGGCCAGCGCCTGGATGATCGGCTGGAAGAAGCGGTTGTTCTGCACCCACTCCATTTGTCCGAAGAGCAGCGGCGCCGACAGAATCGAGCTGGCAAAGATGACCGGCATCACGCCGCCTGAGTTCACCTTCAGCGGCAGGTGGCTGGACGATCCACCCATCATGCGGCGGCCAACAATGCGCCTCGCACTCTGGATGGGAATACGGCGTTCGGACCGTTCGACGTAAACGATAAACGCAACCACCGCGACCATGCCTACGGCCAGCAGCAGAACAGCAAAGATGGTAAGCGATCCCCACGCGCTCGTCTGAACCTTCTGAACAATGTCACCAACGCCGCGTGGCAAACCGGCGATAATGCCGGCGAAGATCAGCAGGCTCATGCCATTGCCGATGCCCCGGTCGGTAATCTGCTCGCCCAGCCACATGATGAAGCCGGAACCCGTGGTGAGCGTCAGCACGGTCATCAGGCTGAAGCCGATGCCGGGATTCAACACCAGGCCCTGCTTGGTGAGAATGGCTGCAATGCCGATGGACTGAAGCGCCGCCAGGACAATGGTCATGTAGCGCGTCCATTGCGTGATCTTGCGCCGGCCCAGTTCGCCTTCCTTCTGGATACGCGCCAGCGGCTCATAGACCACGGTCAACAACTGAAAGATGATGGACGCGGTAATGTAGGGCATAATGCCCAGGGCAAAGATGGTCATGCGGCGCAGGTTGCCGCCGCCGAACAGGTCCATCAGGCCGAGCGCCGATCCGCTCTGAGCGTTGAACATGAGCTCAAGCTGGTGGGCGTTGACGCCGGGCGTGGGGATAAACGCACCCAGGCGATACACGGCGAGAATGCCCAGTGTAAACAGAACCCGCTTGCGCAGGTCAGGAATCCGGAAGATATTCAGAAACTTCTCAAGCATGTGTGGTTTTCCGCTTCAGGCGATGACGCCGCTCGAATCTTGCCAAAATCCAGTGTAAGCGCGAAGGTCGCCACCTGTCCCCGAATTCCGCCGGATGCCTCAGCTTTCGATCTTGGCAGCCGTGAAGCCAGCCTGGCGGTGTTCGCGGACACATTGGGTACCCCGGATCTCGATTCTGAGACCGGGGAACTGGTTTCCCTACGCTGCCGCCGGCGCTCCCGCCACAACGGCCTTGCCGCCGGCCTTCTCGATCTTCTCGATGGCCGACTTGGAAAACTTGTGCGCGTGTATCGTGATCGCCGCGGTCAACTCGCCCGAGCCAAGCACCTTGATCAGAGCCTTCTTGCTCGAAACCAGGCCCAGCTTTTTATAGTCGTCGAGACCGACTTCCTTCACTGCGAGTTCGGCAAACCGGTCAAGATTCACCACGCTGTACTCGGTCCGGAAGATGTTGGTGAAGCCGCGCTTCGGAACCCGGCGGTGCAGCGGCATCTGGCCGCCCTCAAAGCCGCGCATCAGGCTAAAGCCCGAACGCGAACCCTGGCCCTTATGGCCGCGGGTTGAGGTCTTGCCCATGCCGGATCCCATGCCCCGGCCCACGCGCTTGCGCCCCGTATTTGCCTTCCTGGGCGCGCGCAAATTCGAAAGATTCTTTGCCATGATTTTCCTCGCTAATAACGCCGGTGAGGTTGATCCCCAACGACTCGCGTTTGATAAAGCAGTGAAGAAGTGAATCAGTGAAGAAGTGAATTAGTGAAGAAGCTAAGGGGCCCTTTTTCACTCCTTCACTTCTTCACTGTTTCACTCTCGTCTTCCAGAATGCGAACCAGGTGCGGCACCGTCTTCACCATGCCGCGAATCGATTCGTTGTCTACACGCTCGACGATCTGGTTGAGCCGCGTAAAGCCAAGACCCTTCACAACCGCCTTGTGCTTGGCGGGGGTAGAGTTCTTGGAGCGGTAGTATTCAATGCGGATCTTTTTGGTCTCAGCCATGATTAAAGCTCCTCAACCTGCTTGCCGCGGGCCGTGGCCACATCGCTCTTGTCGCGCAGTTGTACCAGCGCATCGAATGTCGCCTTGATCACGTTGTGCGGATTCGCCGTTCCCAGGCTCTTGGTCAGCACGTTCTGCACGCCTACCGAAGTCATCACCGCACGCACCGCGCCACCGGCAATCACGCCCGTTCCTTCGGGAGCTGGCTTGAGCAACACGTGGCCTGAACCGAAGCGGCCCAGCACCTGGTGCGGAATCGTCGTGTCGGTCAGATTGATGCGAACCAGGTTTTTCTTGGCCGCTTCAATTCCCTTGCGAATGGCCTGGGGAACTTCCTTGGCCTTGCCCGATCCGTAGCCCACCACGCCCGAAGCGGCATCGCCCACCACAACCAGCGCGGCAAACGACATGTTCTTGCCGCCCTTCACCACCTTGGTCACGCGGTTAATGGAAACCACCTGATCCTTCAGGTTGTACTGGTTGGCATCGAGTTTCTTATTCGAAATCATCATTGCTCTCTCGTCTCTTTCAGTGGACAATGGTCAGTGAACAGTGGTCAGTCTTGGATGCTCTCACCATTTCGAAGTCTTCACTGTGCACTGTGCACTGTTTCACTGTTCACTGCTTTTAGAACTCAAGCCCTGCTTCGCGTGCTGCTTCGGCAAGAGCCTTGATGCGCCCGTGATACAGGAAGCCGCCGCGATCGAATACGACTTTCTTAACGCCTTTTTCCTGCGCCTTCTCGGCGATCGCCTTGCCGATTTCCTTGGCCGCCGCCACGTTGCCGCCGGTCTTGGACTTCGTCGCCAGTGTCGAGGCGGACACGATGGTCATGCCCTTCTGGTCGTCAATCACCTGCGCGTAGATGTGGTTCAACGAGCGATACACGTTCAACCTCGGCCGCTCACCCGTACCGGCCAACTTGGCGCGGATGCGGGAGTGAATCCGCTGGCGAATTTCATTTCTCTTGATCATCTTCGTCTCTTTCCTATTAGCGGAGCCGACCTACGGCCCCGTTCGGGTTTAAATCAGTTCCGAGTTCTCAGTTCAGAGTTCTAAGTTCAGAGTTCTTAGTTAGGTTCCAGCACAATTGAAAACTGTGAACTGCGAACTAAGAACTGCGAACTACTTGGCGCCTGTCTTGCCGGCCTTCTTCTTCAGCTTCTCGTCCGAGTAGCGGACGCCCTTGTTCTTGTATGGATCCGGCTTGCGAAGCGAACGCATGTCGGCGGCCACCTGGCCCACCTTTTGCCGGTCAATGCCGGTGATGGTCAGGTGCGTCTGCTTCGGATCGATCGCGACTTCAATTCCCGTCGGCAGCGGAACTTCGATGGGGTGCGAGTAACCCAGCGTGAACACCACGGTGCCCTTGCCCTTCAACTCGGCGCGATAGCCGATGCCAACGATATCCAATTCTTTCGTCCAGCCCTTGGTCACACCCTGGACCGCGTTGAAGACCAGCGCGCGCGTCAGGCCATGCACCGCAGCCTTGTCGTCGCTGGCCCGGTTCACATGCAGTGCGCCATCCTTGGTCTCGAGCGAAATACCGTCGGCAATCATTGCCGAAACTTTGCCCTTCGGGCCTTCGACCAGGACAGTATTGCCCTCGACCTTATACTTCACGCCCGAAGGCAACGGAATTACTTTTTTTCCAATACGCGACATCGAATCAATCCTTCATATGGCTTGCGAGTCCCGAAAAACAGTGGGCAGTGATCAGTGTTCAGTGATCAGTTGCAACCACGCTCGTTCCACTGCAGCCGAAAAGTGAATAAGTAAATAAGTGAAGTAGTGAAAGCGCTGTCTCACTTCTTCACGGTTTCACTTCTTCACTGCTCTCACCACACTTCGCAGAGCAACTCGCCGCCTACGCCTTCGCGGCGTGCCTGGCGACCCGTCATCACGCCCTTGGGGGTCGTCATGATCGAGATGCCAAGTCCACCCTGAACGCGCTTGATCTCATCGCGGCCGATATACACACGGCAACCGGGACGCGAAATGCGAGCGAGGTCACGAATGGCTGCTTCCTGTCCGCCGTACTTCAGGTACACGCGGAGAATCAGCTTGCCTTCCTCTTCCTGCGTCTTGTAGTTCGAAATGTAGCCCTCTTCCTTAAGAATGCGGGCGATTTCGGTCTTCAACTTGGAAGCCGGCACATCCAGCTTCTGATGACGCGCCCGGATTGCGTTCCGGATGCGCGCCAGAAAATCTGCTACTGGGTCGGTCAGACTCATTCCTTCTCCTTCATTCCCCGTTCGCTCCCGGTCTCACTTCATCAGGAGAACCAGCGGGAATGTGCGGGGCTCGCGCCCCAGTTCTAAGTTCACAGTTCGAAGTTCACAGTTCCAAACCAGCTATGAACTATGAACTCTCGACTGCGAACTGCCCTACTACCAGCTCGACTTCACGACGCCGGGGATCTCTCCCTTGAGCGCCAGCCCACGGAAACACAAGCGACACATCCCAAACTTCCGCAGGTATCCCCGCGGACGTCCGCAAAGCTTGCACCGGTTGTGTTTGCGGGAGCTGAACTTCGGCTTCCGCGCGTCCTTCACTCTTTTTGCAGTAGTTGCCATAAATCCTCAATAGTTCACAGTTCCGAGTTCTTAGTTCTCAGTTCTTGCGGCTCCTCAGCACCAGGGGCTGTGAACTACGAACTTCGAACTACGAACTGCCTTTATGCCCCTTGCCGGAACGGCATGCCGAAGTGCTTCAGCAGCGCACGCGCTGCGTTATCGTCCTTCGCCGTGGTCACGATCGTGATGTTCATGCCCTTCAGCTTTTCCACCTTCGAGTAATCAATCTCGGGAAAGATCAGCTGGTCGCGCAGTCCGAGCGTGTAATTGCCGCGCCCATCAAAACTCTTGGTCGACACGCCGCGAAAATCGCGAACCCGCGGCAGAGCTGTCGAAATCAGGCGGTCGAGGAATTCGTACGCCTTTTCGTTGCGCAGCGTCACCATCGCACCGATGGACATGCCTGCACGTACTTTGAAAGCCGCAATCGACTTCTTCGCCTTGGTCATTACCGGCTTCTGACCGGTAATTTGCGTCAAGTCGGCAACCAGCGGGTCCAGAAGCTTGGTGTTCTGCGTCGCTTCGCCCAGGCCCATATTGATGACGACTTTCTCAAGCCGCGGAACTGCCATCATGTTCTCGATGCCCAGTTCCTTCTTGAGCGCCTGCTTGATCTCTTTGTTGTACTTCTCTTTCAACCTTGCTGCCATTCCTTCACTCTCTTTCTTCCGGTCTTCGGAGTGGATCGCCTTCGACCCGTGTACCGCTGCGGAAGGGGTTAGCCGATTTAACACACTGCCAATTTCGGCTTTGGATCCCGCTTGCTTCGATGAACCGTGATCCCCAGCCTAACCAGCTTTTGGCTGTTCACTGACCACTGTTCACTGACCACTGGCTTTACTTCTTCGTGGGTAACTCAGTCCCACATGTTTTGCAAATCCGCTGCTTGCTCGTGCCCTCAACCTTGTAGCCGATGGCGGCGGTTTCGCAGTTCGGGCAGAGCAGAGCCACATTCGACACGTCAATCGGGGACTCGTGTTCCGCAATGCCTCCCTTGGTCCGCTGCCCCTGCTTGCTCGAAACCGTCTTCTTCACCACACGCACGTGCTCCACCAGCACTGTTCCCTTGTCGGGGAACACACGCAGTACGCGGCCAGTCTTGCCGCTATCGGAACCCGCGAGGACCTTCACCACATCGTTACGACGAATATTCAAACTCGGCATTTGTTCTCTCCCAAGTGGTCAGTGAACAGTGGACAGTGGACAGCAGGTCTACTCACACTTGCAGAATCTCAGCCCAACTTAGCCATGTCTGCTTCATTGCCACCGTTAAAACTGTTCACTGCTCACTGTGCACTGTCCCTAAACCACTTCCGGTGCCAGCGATACAATCTTCAAAAACTTCTTCTCACGCAGTTCGCGAGCTACGGGTCCGAACACGCGGGTACCAACCGGCTCGTGCGCATCGTCAATCACCACCGCCGCGTTCTCATCGAAGCGGATATAGGTTCCGTCGCGGCGACGATGCTCCTTGCGGGTGCGGACAATGACCGCCTTCACCACTTTGCCCTTCTTCACCGTGCCATCCGGCGAAGCTTCCTTCACCGCCGCGGTCACAACATCGCCCAGACCGGCTTTCTTGCCGAGTCCGCCGCCGAGCGGCAGAATCACCTGCAGCTTGCGCGCGCCGGAGTTGTCGGCCACCGCGAGCATGGTTCTCATTTGCACAGCCATGGATTCTTCTCCTTAAGAACCGGTCTTGTGAAACCGGTTAACCGCTCCGCCTACTTGGCGGCTTCTACTTCAGCGGCTGTTCCAGCCGTGTCTTCAATCTGCGCCAGCGACGAGCGCCGCACGATCTCTTCAAGCGACCACCGCTTCAACTTGCTCAGTGGCCTGGTCTCGCGAATGCGGACCACATCGCCCAATCGCGCCGAGTTCTGTTCATCGTGCGCGTAAAACTTCTTCGAGCTCTTCACAATTCGCTTGTACTTCGGATGGGCTTTGCGCATCTCGACCTCGACCACGATGGTCTTCTGCATCTTGGTCGAAACCACGTTGCCCACCTTCTCGTTACGCCGGGATGCCGGCGCCTGCTTCTCTGTTGCTACCGTCATTTACCGGCTCCCTTCTTCTTTGCGCTGCCCGCTGCGGTTTTCTTCGCGCTCTTCCGGGCGGTCGATCTTGGGCCCTTCGTCGCGCTCTTTTTTGCGCCAGACCTGGCCTTTGCCGGCTTCGCCTTCGACGACTTTGCGGGCTTCTTCTTCGCACTGTTTTTCGCGGTCTTCTTCTCTTCGCCCGCGGGCAA
>CAWCVS010000019.1:0-690461 GCA_963799035.1 uncultured Acidobacteriaceae bacterium
CACCATGTACGAGTTGTACACAAACTTGCGGTTGAACGCCTGTACTCCATACATCTTGCCAAGGTCGAAGGCGTCATTCGGTGTGTATTCGCTAGTTGCCTGGACGAAGGCTCCGGTACCAAGGGCCTTGCTGTAGGTGAAGTTGTTATGCATCAGCAACCCGTGCCAGTTCTGTGTGGTCAGGGTGATGAAGCCACCATTGTAGTTGCCATAGCCGATGCTGGCGTTGAGAGCGAGACCGCTCGATGCAATGGCTGGATGGGTTGCGGTGCCATTGTTCATCATCGTGGGGCCCTGCGTGGCGTTGAAGTTGAAATTGCCATTGTCGAGATCCGACCAAAGGCTCCATACGGCTTGCGTTTGGAGGTTACCAAACTCATTCGCCATTACAGCTGCTGTGCAACTGGCGTACCCGGTGCAGTACCCCGTGCCGGCGAGGGCAGTTTCAAAGAATGGTTGCGGTGAGACAGTCGTGGGCGGGGTTGCGGCATTGCACGTTGCTGTCGACTTGTCGCACCCCAGTGCCTTCTCCAGATTTGCGTACGCGGTTTTGAAATCCTGACCGCCTTGAACCATCATGTACGGCACAACGTTGAGGTTAACCGGCTGATACTCATGGTGAATGAGGCGCCCGATATAACCGACTTCCAAGGTGTTTTGGCGGTTGATCTGACGCTGAATGGTCAAATCGAACGTATCGGATGCGTTGGGCCGGAAGTCGGGATCGAGACCTTCGGCGGCCGAACTCTCGCCGTTGTTATAGCCCGGATAGACTGGTTGTGGGAGGGTAGGGCTCGCTGCCGGAATCGGCGCCGAGTTTCCATCCACACCAACGCGGAAGGCGGTCGTGTCTGTCGGGTTGGCGGGGCCGCATTGCCCACTGGCAAGAGCCTGGGTGCACTGCACCGGCTGAATCAAGCCGACACCCAACAGGGGCACCAGCACCAGGTCCACACCATTTAGTCGTCCGTAGACGCGGGCATATCCGCCGCGAATAACGGTGCCCTCGTGACCAAAGATCTTGCTCCCGAAGCCATCACCGGCGAAGCGCGGGTTCCAGGCCACGCCAACGCGAGGACTGAACGAGCCGTAGAAAGGGTTGTAAGGATACTTGTCTCCCTTGCCGACATTGCCGACAAGAGCAAAACCGAGTTCAGGGTTGTAGACCTGGCCCTTCAATGCCGCTGCTTTTTTCTGTGCCAGGTAATCCAGCGTTTTCACGGGTTCATCCGCTGCATCCACCAGCACGGTTTGCTTGCCGCTGGCTTCGGTCGGAGGCATCTCAAGCGTCCACCCGATGCCGTAGCTCAGCGTAAAGGAGGGCTTCATGTGCCACGTGTCGCTGAAGTACATGTTGTAGTAGGGGATGGTGCTCTGATCGAATGCGTGGGTCAGGGGCGGGTTCAAGGCCAGAGTTGGTCCAGACCGTGTGTAGGCCACTTGGGCCGCGGTTACAATTCCGAGCGTTGCCGCAGCAAGACGACTGGCCGTAGGTCCTCCCCGGATATCCATTAGCCTGCAAACCGGAGAGGGTGACATTTCCCACACCCGTGCCTCCGCTCTGTCCGAGCTGGTAGGTGGGGGTGAAGTTGATGCCGCCGCCATTGTCTGAGCGCTGATGGAAGTTGTAGTTGTGCTGGTATTGGCCGCCAAACGTGATCAGGTGATTGCCCTTTACCAGCGTCAAGTCATCACGGTAAAACTGGTCCTGCCCGTCCCAGAAGCGAGTGCGGACGTTCTGGGTGTTTACGTTAAAAGGTGCGAGCGGACTGGCTGTTTCACCGAAAGGCTCCAGGGCTCCGCCAAGTCCCGCGATCTGCGGCGGGGCATTTTGGTCGGCCCATGACCAGTAGTTGCGCAGATAGCTATAGTGGAAGTCGTTGGTGAGGCTAGAGGTGATATTCGTCGTGAGGCCTGCCACGTAATACCACGGCTGTTGTGGACGGGTAGCGACCGAAGCTGCTTGCCCCAGTTTGTCGCCAGTGAAGAATCCACCGATGTCAATCTGGCTTGTGGAAGCTTGTGTCAGCTTGTAATAGCGATAGCTGGTCATGAAGTGCCACCTGTCGCTGAAGTCGTGGTCGAGCCGGCCGACGAGGAAATTGTCCTTTGTCGGAAGGTTCAAGTTGCCCTTGAATTCGTACTCGTTGACACCGTCGCATGTCGCGCTATTGATGTCGGGACACCCGGCGATCCCGGTTGGTTCGTACTTATTCCACATCTGCTGGACGACGGGATTGATGCCAATATGGCGCGGATCGATGGTGGCCAGATCGTAGGTCGTCCCGTTAAGTGTGACAATGCCGTTGCGCAGATTCGGCGAGGGTACGGGGCGCTCGTAGATTTCAGAATTGGGGTAGCGATATCCCTGGTAAAGCGCAAACAGATAGGTCTTGCCTCCAAGGAAGTGAGGGAGGATGGGACCGCCCGCGCCAAAGCCGAACTTGCTGTAGTGATAGTCGGGAGGAGCCGCGTAACCCGGACCCTGCACGTTGTTATCCCAGGTGTTAGCGCTGAAATTGTTGTCGAGGTAATATTCGTAGCCCGTTCCGTGCCATTTGTTAGTTCCGCGTTTCGTGACCACTTCAACCTGTGCGCCTGCGGAGTTGTTAAAGTCGGCGGTCTGATTGGTGGCGTTGACTTTGAACTCTTCAACGCTATCCTGGGGCGTAGGCAATACGCCAGTCGCGCCCGCTGCGACGTTACGATTCTGGTTTGCGATACCGGTGGGATCACCGGCAAACGAACCCGTGTAGACGGACATGCTGCCGTCCATGTCATTGGTGTTGTTTCCGCCGTCCAGTGAAAACGTACTTTGGTCAACAACCGTGCCGGCCACGCTGCCGTCCGGGCTGACGCCCACCTGCAAGGTCGTGAAGGTGCCGGCATCATGGAGAAGGCTGGGAAGCTGTGCGATCGCTTCCTGCTCAACAGTGCTTCCAACAGTTGAGTTCAGGGTCTGCAGATCGGTCCCGGCGGCCTGCACTTCGACCGTTTGCTGTGCGCTTCCTACATGCAGTTTGAAGTTTGCCGTGGTCTGCGTGCCGACCTGCACTGTCTGATTGGCAATCTTGTTGAGTTCGAATCCGTTCTTGCTCGCGGTGATGATGTAAGCGCCCGGCGCAACGTTTACAAAAGCGTACTGGCCGGTGTGGCCGGTGACCGTTGTCCGGGTGTCGTTTGTTGAAGGATCGGTAAGGGTGACGGTTGCGTCAGGAACCACCGCACCGCTCTGATCTGTGACCGTACCGACGACGGTACCCGCGTTTGTTTGCGCTAATCCGAACGTCACGCTGATACAACACAGAAACAATAGGAGCGCGATCGCTCGCATTGTGAATCGTGATGGATGTTGCGTCATGAAGCTGCCCCTCCAGGTAAGTGAATTGGGTCCCTTGCGGGACGCACAATGTTGCGAAAGGCCGAAAATCTAGCTAATCGGCTTTTCTGCATATGACCGCAGCGTTAAGAGTCTTATAGAGCTTCCCATTCGCCGGTCTCAAAGAGTCGAGAACCGAAGTCTTGGGAACCCCAAAAACCCTGAATCGCTCGATATTTAGTTCCAAATGACCGGTTACAAAGCCAGATCTACGAAAAATAACGAACCTGCCCGCGGGTCATACCCCGGAGTCTTTGAGGCTCGGTATTTTGGAAACGCAAAGTTTCTGCGCTTCCGGGGCTTCGCGATCAGCCTTGATCTACTGCACACGAACGCTAGGTGCGCTGGAAAATGTCAGACTTGCCAATGCCATTTCATGCGTGGAAACGTCGTTGAGAATCGGTTGTTGATTCGAAGTAGATCGCACATTGTTTGTCGAACGGCGGGGAACCGTATCCCTGCGGCAGACCCGGAACAGGCGGAGATAGCTGCCGAAAGTTGCTCCAAAGTATCACGGAATTGTCTTCTATTCAAGGAAGATTCACAAAAGAAATCCTGTTTTTCGTATGGATTAATGAAGCCTGCCTTCACAGCCGCTCGCTGTTGCCTTTGAGCGACAGAAGCAATGGAGAGGGGCTTCAGCGAACTCCTCGCTGATTCGGATCATTTCGGCGACGTCCGATGTTCGTCTCAGAGCCTACATAAATCGATTTGTTTAAGCACCCGTATAGATCTGAAGGGGAGCCCAAAAGAACGGCTTGCGAAACTGCTCCCGTCGAATGCAGGAGTGCGAGTTTTGCCTTCCGCAGCGCTTCGGCGGGAGGCTCTCCGGCCTCGAGGCCCTCGTACAGTGAACCCATCAGCCGCGGAGTGGATTCCTCACTGACCTCCCAGAGCGCACCGATTACGTGGTGCGCTCCAGCCCGCAGGAATGCCCACGCCAGGCCGACCAGTCCTTCTCCCGCATAGGAGCGGGTGCCGCTCCCATAGCAGGCAGAGACGGTTACCAGGCGCGCGTGGATGGGATGCTTCATGATCTCGCGGGCGTGCAGTTTGAATGAGTCTGCTTCAGCCGTTGAGCGCGAGAGGATAATTGCAGAGTCTAGTGGATCGGTGCGGCTGGCGACGCCATGGGCCACGAAATGAATGTAGGCAAACTGTTGCGGCGCGCTCGTGAGATAAGATCCGGCGGTTGCCCGTTCTCGCCTGAAGACAGTCACTTCCCGGGCAGGGAAGTGTTGCTCGATTTGTTCCAATTCAGTTGCTGCCTTCGGCAAATCGGGATAATCGGGGTTGGGCGAGACCGCATCGCCGATCAGGAGGAGGTTGTTTCCGGGTAGCCCGGACGGCTTGGCTGATGCGAGCAACTCCAGAGACGACGCCGAGACCAGTGTCGCATCTTCAATGAAGTAATGCGGAGTTGGCTCCGGAGCGATAAGCGTTTCGAAATTCAGTAGGCTTAGCGCGCCGTCGTTCAGAATCATCACTGTCGATCCGGGGCGAATCATTGCGCGGGCCGGCGCGACAAGGATTCGATAAAGCGCCATCCCATCCGTGTTGAAAGTCTCAACCGGATCGGTCAAGCCAAGCAAAGTCTTGCGATATCGTTCTACAAGCGGAGTTATCTGATTACGCGCGGGCAGCGTGAACATGCTTGTCTTCGCCGGCGTGATTGCCCACAGATAGGATTCATGCGCACCAAGCCAATAGAAGAGAAGTGTGGCATTGCTCGTGCGCGCGATCTCGTCGGGATGAAAAGGCGCGTTCGAGATTGACTGGGAGTTGGAGATCACCCCAAGCCCCTGCTCCAAGGTTCGAGCGCGACTGCGGTCGGCCAGTGCAAGAGCTTCATCTGTCTTGCGGTGAGCTACGAGAAAGTGAATATAGTCGTCGTAGATGGAGGTCGCGTTGGCAAGGAAGGGAAGCTTGGATTCCTCGTTTTTGAGTGACGCCCGCGCCGCTTCAAACGTCGAAAGTGAGGTCTGATACATCCGAGCAGCGTCAGCGGCTTTGTCTTCCGATTCATAGAGCCGGGCAAGTTCGTGCTCGGCGCCGAACCGCATGGATGCCTGGCTTGCGGGATCCTTTTCGACTTCCCGGAAAAGTGATTCTGCGTCGTTGTAGTTGTGCTTGGCTGCCGCAATTCTGGCCTGCGCGAATGCCACATCGAGCGCGTCGAGTCGATTGCTGTTTGCGCTCAGCAGCGGACTAAGCTGCTGCAGGTATCCGTTCGCTTCCTCCAGTTTGCCTGCGTCAATCGATGCATGCGCCAGAACTTCAAGGTCATTAACAATATCTTCCTTGTTGTTGATTTGCATGGCGAGCGGAAGAGCCCGGCTGTATGACTCGGTGGCCCTGGCAGGATCCCCGGTTTCTTGATATACCTTTCCGGCCGTGATCAGCCAATTGACTTCGTAATGCAGATTTCCGAGACTTTTGGCCCCTTGTTCCGCTTGAACGAACAACTCGAGAGCTCTCTCGGGATCGCCCAACTTGAAATAGGCCCATCCAAGATTGCCCGAGATATTTTCCGCGAGATCTTCTGCTCCAAGCTCAACGGCGATTCGATGTGCATCTGTGGACCAGTCGACCGACTCATCGAAGTGCTCGACCTGAAGTGCCACCCACCCTAAATTCAAAGTCGCAGTGCATTGAAGATATCTATCTTGAAGGGACCGTGCGATAGTGAGTGCACCGAGAAAATCAAGCCGGGCGTCGGGAAGCTTGTCTTCACCCATTGCGATCGCTCCGCGGGCTTGCAAAACTTCACCGCAGACTTCGCTGTCTGCGTTTTTGCATAGTCCTTCGGCCTGAGTGATCGTTTGATCTGCTAGATCCAGTTGTTGCTGGTGGGCAAAAGCAACGGCCTTGATAGTCAACATCCGGATTGCATCCTGTCGGACTATCCGGCGAAGGGCGATCTGCATGGAGAAGGCGCAGCGCATCGTCCGCCATGCCGCGCCGTAGTAGTATCTCTGCCTTTAACAGCTGAAACTTTGCCGCCCATTCCGGGTTGCTTGTTTGATTTTGCGCGTATCCCCGCTCCGCCTCCCGCTGGCTTTTTTCAAGCTGACCCTGCTGGAAGAGACTCTTCGCATTCTCGAACTCAACCTGGGGAAGGGCGATTCCCGTATCCCGTAGCGGGGCGAGCAAAAGCAGTCCCGCTGCAGACACGAACACGCAACGCCATGCAACACCCAACCTGACCATGGTTTCTCTCGCAGACACCAAAATATCAATTGTCTACGATTGACCGTGGTCGCAGCCGAATGACCAATAGTGCGTCAGACTCGCGTCTATGGATAGCCGCCACCATTGACCTTGCCGCCGCCGCCCGTTATGCCCCCGCCGCCGACACAGCCCATCACCATTTCGATCATGTTCAGGGTGATCGTCGTCTTTCTGGGAGCCCCTGTTGGCGTGTCGAAGTCCGATTGCTCCAGGGTAAGGGTTGCGAGATAGATCTTGCCGAAATTCGGCACATCGAATGCATGTCCGAAGGTGCGACCTGGGTACCCGCCCTCGGCCTGGTTTACCAGCGAACATTCAATCTTCCCTTGCTTGGCTGAAATTGCAGGAAGTCGACTGTAGCGTGTGGAGATATCGGAGGGGACATTCTTCAGGCTCTGAATGCGATCGCGTTGAGTAGCGATGCGCTTGATAAAGTCTCGATCACTCGTGTACGAGTTGTCTTTCTTCGGCTTGGGACCCAGCATGTCCAGGTCCAGGCTCAGTTTTACTTCGTGCCCGGCGATACGCAGGTTTTCAAACCGTGTTCCGAGAAATGTGACCGTGGGAACATACCCCTCCAGCGGATGATCGGTGGAGATCTGACAGACAATGCGATCGGCCGTCACGATGTCGAGCACGTTCAAGCCTTCGATGACAGACGTGCACAACGTGTTCCAGCCGTGGCCAGGCTTGGTATCGGGGTTGCCCGCTACCTGTGTGTAGGCCGAGCGGAAAGAGACAACACCTCCGAGTCTGTAATTCTCTACATGCTGGGAAAGGTATCCGCCGCGCTCGTTGAGTTTCACAAACGTTGGAGGTTTGACGTCCTGGATGAGCGGCAACGTTAGCTTGCCAGTCAGTGCTTCAGCTTCCGCATCATAGATGTGGTATCTCTTTTGCGTATCGGGCATGCTTTTCTCACCTTCCGAACCGAGTCAGTGCTCTTAGTCGTCAAAATGTACATCGAGGATACGCCTGTCGATTTCAGTACGCTTTCCCTGGCCATCGATGCCGATGATAGCAAGTGAATACGAGCTTTGTGTTAACCCGCCTCCGGGAATGATCAGCGAGACGGCGCCGTCACTATCAGCCCCGGGCCTGGAGGCGGCCACTGTCCGCGTCCAAAGATGTTTACCTTGAGGATCGTACAAATCAAAGGCAAAAGCCGTATAGCCGGATTCCTGCGGAAGATCAATCGAAAGTATCGCTCCCTGAGTGCGATCGGCTTCGACTGAAGTGTGAGTTGCACCGCGCGTGCCGGCATGGAAGGCTGTCGATGGGAGCACGCTCGGCTCGCTTGCCGCCTTGCGGAGCGAGGGAATCGTATCGAGGTTCTGGTAAGCAACGCAGTGCCAGCAATGCGGCAAACACGGGAACGGCGAAGGCCGGGCGCAGCCACGCCTGCCAATCCATCTTCTTTTTTGCCGGCCGGATGATCTCGGGCTTCGGCATGGCTGCGGAGACCTCGGCGATTTTCGGAAGTTCGACCTTGGCAGCGCCGATGAAGGTCGCTCCGGCGCGGAGGTCCACTGAGCACTCCGGGCAATCGAATGCATGCTCCTCGAAAGCATCGCGGAGTTCCGGCGTGAGTTCGCCGAGCAGATAACGTTCTGCGACCATCTGTTCTGTTGCTTCGTTGTGATCCATTGAATCAGTTCCTTAAGTGACCAGCCCAAACTCAAGCGGATCCGGTGTCAAAGGATGGTGAATTCAGTCACCAAATCGTTTCAGCATGGTTTGCGCCGATTCCGAGGTTCATGCGTTTCAAGTACTCGGCCCTGAAATCCTGCTTGGCGCGGTGGAGCAGAACTCGAAGGTATTCCCGTTCGACTCCGAACTCACGACAGACCTCATCCCGATCACGTTCGTCGAGGAACACAGCCTTCAGCAGGGAGCGATCGCGCACCGGCAGATCGAGAAGAATCTCCCGCACCTTGGCGCTCAACTGGCTTGATGCGATAAGGCTCAGGACGTCCGCGCCCTTGGCCTGCGGCTCCGGCATGCCCTCTTCGTCAAGGGACTGGCTGCGGCTCGAAGCGCGGTAGTGTTCCAGGAGCACGTTGTTGCAAACAGTATTGACAAACGCGCCGAAGCGCTCAGGTTGGCGCAGAGCGTTCTCCTTCCGGAGAATAGCGAGAACGCGCGCAAAAGTCTCCTGCCGCACGTCCTCGATCGCCTGCGGGGATTGGAGCCGCGAGCGCAGCTTCAGGTGAAGAAGCTCAGAGAAATACCCGACGAAATGGTCCTGGGTAGCCCGGTCTCCAGCACGAAGATTCTCGATGTAACCTGCATCGAATGAACGAAATTGCAAAGCGTTCTCCGCCAACCCGAGAGGACGTAAGTATAGCATTGGCGTCACTTGCGCAAGGGGCCGACGGGGATGGCGTGCGCGCGAACTGGGGTGCCTTCGGGATGTGGCAGCGTCTTGAAGCGCCGGTTTTGAAAGTGACACGGGAATCACCTGAGCTTGTGTGCGGGGATGGTCTCCGCGACAGGGCGGTACGACGTCCCTGAGTTTTTCCATCTCGATTGTCCAGCGCATTCGAAGCGCGTCATCAATGGGCATTCCGTTGGTGAATCGACATCAAGTCACCGGCTGCGACTTCCTTCTGGCAGGCTCGTCTCGCAATAGCCTGCCAGTGGAAGATCAATCCGACCCAGCCGGTACTGAGTCAGATCGACAAAGGTAGAGAGAACCAAAAGCTGAAATCAGAGAAACAAGAGATCCAACAGGCGACTACCCTTATGCAAGCCTGAGGCGCAGTTGTCGCCGAAGGCATGGCTGGAGATTGTCAATGACGCCGCGTTTCAGTCGCGCTGTGTCGGTCGCCACGTTTCGTGCCACTTTGCCGGTGGGAACCGCAGACGGAGCCCAGTCTCCAAGGAACTCCGTCTGCGATTGGGGGAGGATCGTCAATCTTGCAAAGGTCCCCATTTCGGTCATAGTGCTGCCGCAAATCGTGTTTCTGCTGCACTCAGAATTGCAAACTTCGGCATCGCAACACGCCTGAGAGGTTCCATCGCCTTGACTGCAGGATTGGGAGTTCCCAGCAGGGTGTGCCGCGCCGCTCTGGCAAACATATACGTCAGAAATCGGTGTTGCGGATCGGTTTCGGACGAGGGTAACGCTTGCGCGGAGGTTAATCCCGTTCGCGTTTCCAGCCTCGAAGCATGCAGCGTCGATTGCCGTGGCTCGGCCTTTGTGGTGGTCCGGGTTCCCAGGGAGAAGCTCGCACGCGAGTTGATCTGTACATCGGATTCCATGACATTTCCCCAGACTGGGCTCCAATCAGGCGCGCCCTCAGGCGGTGGTGAGTTCCATGAGAGGATCGCACGTACTCTGGGCGCTGGCTTCGGGAAGCCTTGTAGCCCAGATCGAGTGATTTGCAGAGTCAAATCACAGGCGAGCGGTCTCGGCACGATTGCGTCCGAGACGTTCACCGAGCGGATCCCCTGGTCGAGCCACTCCGCGCCGCCGTCATAAGAAACATAAAAGCGTACAAACTCTTCGGAACCGTTGACGCGCGCCACGCCCGAATAGCCAACGGTTTGCTTGATGTCGATGGTGGCGCGGAGTTGCTCGAACTGGGCGTCGTAGGCAACACAAGTGATGCATTCGTAGGTGGTGTCTGCCTGGATCTTGAGGACTGCATGAAAGGAAGTGGGGGGAACATTTCCAAAATATTGCGGATTTGCCAGCAGCAGAGCCCGAAGTCTCATTCCGGCTTCTTCCGGCGAAAGCTGTGCGAGCGCAATCAACTCAAGAGCGGGATGGGTTGATGGAGCGATGGGGGTGATGGCAGGGGAGTTCATTTCCATTCCTCTCGATCGGTGTAGTTCCGAGGCCAAAAGTTCAGTCGGATCACGCAACGGAATCTGGAGTCAGCCCGTGACCTCTGATCCAAGCGAGCCATCCGGCAGGGTCCCGGCTTTGCCGTAGGGCCTAAGGTCTGTCTTACGAGGTATAGTGCGACCTCCCGGTGCACCGTTTCACCTGAACGCAAAAAATTGCGGGACCAGTGCTCTCAATCGAATAAATACTGTCAACTCAGGTCTATTGATCTCCCAAATCAGGGGCGTGATCTCCCAAATCAGGGGCGGATCGGGTCAAGATACGCCGTCCTTTGAGCAACGACGGCGAGTACCCTGCGCTGAACATGTGGAGTAACCCGTAAGCAATGGAGGCAAGTGCTCTCAAAAGCTAGACTTGCATGAGAGTACGGTACCCAAACGTAACCACTCTTACCCAGAAAGAGAAGTTACCTATGAGTAGACTTGTGCTAGCCTAACCACACTTTTTACTGAATTTCTGTCGAGTTTGCGAAGCGATCTTGTTTGAATCGGGACCTTCGATTGATCAAGGAGTAAAGATGGGATGGCTGGCTGTTGACCGGAAGTTGGAACCGGAATTGACACCAGCATCTGCTTTTCTTTGCGCCCGCCGCATCCTTCGATTGGGATTTGTCGTCACGGCCCTTGGCGGTGTCCCACTCCAGGCGATCTCTCAGACTCCGCGCCCGGTGGAGTTCACCTCGGTCCACCAGATTCGCCTGCTCAAAGCCTCAACGAATACCGCCGTTAACGCGCATCTGCATGCCGTGGTGACCTACTACGATTCTGTCGCGCCCAATCTGTTTGTGCAGGACGCGACGGGAGGGATCTGGGTCGACCTGCGCGGCACCGCGGTCAAGCCGCCATCCCCGGGCCAGGTGATCGACCTTCGCGGTGTGGTGGGTTTCGGCTACAGTCCCTACATCCAGAGTCCCAACTGGACTGTCACAGGGAAGTCGACGCCACCGAATTCACGCGTAATTTCGTACGACGATGCCACCACCGGTTCTTTCGACGGCCAATGGGTGCAACTGGATGGTGTCGTGCGCTCGTTTGTTCAGCAGGCCGAAGGCAATGTCCTGGTGATCGATGTCGCAACGCCAACCGGAGCCTTCAAGGTGAGGGTTCCCGACTATCACGGGCCCTTTCCGGTTCAGCTTGTGGATGCGAAGGTCCGTTTCAGCGGAGTTTGCGGAGCCTCGTTCAACGGCCGGAACCAATTCGTCTCGTTTCATTTGTTCATGCCGTCGCTCGAGAGTCTCCGTGTTCTGGAGGGGCCCCCAAAAGACCCCTTCGCTGTTCCAGTAATTCCGATTGCGGATGTCCGACGCTTCTCCGCCGATCTTCCCGTCGAACACAGGGTGAAGGTCGTTGGCACCGTTACTGCGCGATTCTCTCAGCAAGGTATCTATATGACCGACGGCTCTGGCGGCCTCTATGCCGAGAGCCAGGACGGAAGCCCGATCCGCGACGGCGATCAGGTCGAGGTCATCGGATTTCCCGCTGCCGGCAACTTCAGCCCGGTCCTGAAGTCTGCAAGCTTTCGTCCTACCGGCCAGCATTTCTTGCCAACGATCACACCGATCACTGGCCGAGTCGCACTGAAGGGCAAATTCGACGCACAGCTCATCAGCATGACCGGTACGCTTACCAATTATCTCCAGCATCTCGACAAGCGAAAACTGGTCGTTGAATCCGATGACCACGTAACATTTGAGGCCGACCTCGCTCATTCCGGGGCATCACCCTTAAATATTGCGGATGGCAGCCGGATCTCGTTAACAGGTATTTGCACTGTGAAAGCGGATGAGAATGGCAATCCAGCGGAGTTTGAAATTGTACTCAGGTCGCCCCAGGACATTCAGGTACTCTCCGTTCCGACGCGGCTGACTCCCGAAAGAGCAGTCTTCCTGCTTTTCGGCCTCGCGATGGCCACGCTGGGCGTCATCGGATGGGTCTTTATTCTGCGCAGGCGCGTACACAGGCAAACCGAGATCATCACCGAAAAACTCAAGAATGAGATGGCGCTTGAAGAACGCTATCGCAATATCTTCGAGCGCAACCTGACCGGGCTTTACATCGCCGAGGTTGATGGTAGGATTCTCGATTGCAACGATGCCTGTGCCCGCATGCTTGGATACCACGGACGCCACGAGTTACTTGGGAACAGCGCGCGCGCGGAGCAAATCGTGCAGAAGTTCCACGAAACGGTTGCCGATACAAGTTTTACGATCGGGACCGAACAATCTTTTGAACGGTTGGATGGGACAGAGGGCTGGGCGTTGTGCAGCCTGAGAGCCGTCGGCGGTGAGGGCGACGAGCGCCGGATATTCGAGGGATCGCTGGTCGACATCACAGAACGAAAACTCGCCGAGGATAGAATTCAGTTCCTGGCCTACTTCGACTCGCTGACCCATCTGCCCAATCGAGCCCTCGTGCATGATCGGCTCTCCAGGGCCGTCGCAGTCGCGAAGCGCGAGCGGCAAAAGCTGGGCGTGCTTCACCTCGACATCGATAGCTTCAAGGTCATCAATGATTGTCTCGGGCACTCGCGGGGCGATGAATTGTTGCAGAGCATCGCGCAACGACTGCAGGCATGCGCTCGCGAAGAAGACACGGTTGCGCGGTTGGGCGGAGATGAGTTCCTTATCGCTCTCGGCCCGATCAATTCGGCCGCCGATGCCGCCCTTGTCGCTGAACGGATTGCGAACGAGCTCAAGCCGGCCTTTAATCTGAATGGAAATTCGCTCAACGTCACCTGCAGCATCGGGATCAGCATCTATCCCGACCACGGCAATGATGTCGAGACGCTGATCAAGAATGCTGATGCGGCAATGTACGCGTCCAAGGGCCGGGGCCGCAACACATTCAGCTTCTTCTCTGAACAAATGACGGCGCAAGCTATCGAGCGACTGCAACTCGACAACACCATGCGTGGCGCCCTCGATCGGCAGGAGTTCTACCTCGTCTTTCAGCCCGAATTCAACCTGCAATCCGGCGCCGTTTCCTGCTGGGAAGCTCTCATTCGATGGAAGCATCCGGAACTCGGTTTGGTTCCTCCGGATAAATTCATTCCGATTGCGGAAGCAAACGGGATGATCGTTCCCATTGGCGAGTGGGTCTTGCGGACCGCGTGCAACCACGCTCGATCCTGGCACCAGATCGGCAGCAAGGTGCCCGTCGCGGTGAACGTGTCCGCGGTTCAATTTCGACAGATCGGATTCTGCGAACTGGTTAGAAAAGTATTAAAGGAAACCGGCCTCGATCCTGAGCACCTTGAACTGGAGATTACTGAAAGCCTTTTGCTCGCCACAGAAGATATGCGCTTTGAAGTTCTCAGCCAGCTCAAAGCGCTGGGCGTTCGCCTTGCAATCGACGACTTTGGCACCGGCTATTCCAGTCTCAGTTACCTCAAGCAACTTCCCGTCAGCAAGCTCAAAATCGATCGCAGCTTTATCCGTGACATGCACCGCAACGGCAACGAAGAGGCCATCACCGCCGCGATTATCCAGATGGCTAGATGCCTGAATCTCACGGTCACAGCCGAGGGTGTAGAAAATGAACGGCAGTTGCGGTTTTTGCGCGAGCAGCGATGCGACGACGTGCAAGGATTTCTCTTTAGCAAGCCTTTGAGAGCCGATCAAATGGACTTCCAGAACCGGAAGGCGTCCGCGCTATTCGAGATCCTGTCGATGGGCGCAGCCAGCTAACCCTTTCTTGCGCTTGCGGCGACCTTCGCTTAGGTCGCACGTACCGCGACCAAAAAAAACGCGGGCCAGAGATGCATGATCTCCGACCCTTCCAAATGAAACACGCCGATTTCTATGTGATGCCGTTGGGAACCAGCCGCGCATTCGTGAATTTCGCAGCAATATTGGTGAAGATCGAATTCAACGAAAAACTGTTGCCTGATGCGCACTGTCCCTTGTTCTGCGAAGCCGATGCGTCAGAATAGAAATCAGCTGAACTGCTCGCCATATCCTGCATTGCTGTGCAGGGGGAGAGTCCCGCAAGTGGACCGGACGTGTCGCTTGAACACCCGGACGATCCGGCTCCGTACGCGATTGTGTAAACCGTAGTGCCTTGCCCTGTAGCATACTGAGCTGCGGAGATTGCCTGTTGGCACTGATCATCGAGCGAGCCATACACATTTCCCGAATGTTTTGCGCCAGAGATCTTCGTGCTATTTGCATCGCCGTCGCTCAGAATAATCATGATGTTCTGTGAGCCGGGATTCGCCGAAGATGCTGCCGTCAGCGAGGATTGCGCCGCGTAGATTACTCCGGCGTAATAAGTCCCATCGCCACCGGGAGTCTGCATGCCATTGCAATTCTTTGAGCCCGAGGCCCCGGTCGCAATTGCCAACCCCGACGAGGAATTCAGGCTTCCGCCCTTCTGGTTGTTCGAGGTGTAGTTATCGAGATAGTTCGTGATCTGGTAAGTGGCCGATGACCCGGTGGGCGCGGTCCAGTTCGCCCCCGGACTCGGCGTAGAATACGGCGCTATCGATGGATTTGCGGAGGGACAGCTCGTATCGTTGGATGCGGTGCTGGCAATTACATTGGGAAAGGTAAACAGGCTCACCTGATCGAATCCGGTGCAGTTAGTCTTGGTGCTCGAGGCCGTGCATGGCGTGAGCTGTTCAAGCAGCGTTTGAACTCCATTCAGTGCACAGTGGATTCTCGTATTGTTGCAATTGACGTCACTGTCCTGCTGTCCCATAGAAGCAGTGGTGTCAACCACCATCGCCACGTTGACCTGCGTGTTCTTTCCGCTCAGCGGGGTCGCCGTTGCCGCCGCGCTAATCGGGATGGACTGTGCCGCCTTGATTCCGAAAACAGAAAGCACGCGAATGAAGTACGTAGGCACGACTGAGGTCTGTACGACCTGCAGAACATTATTGCCCGTGGGCGATGCGGAGCATGGCGCCTGGACAATGCTCGAATCCGTCACGCATCGAAAAGTCGGTGTCACCGTGACGCTCGTCAAATTCGGAGTCGCATTGCTGCCATTGCTTAACGAACTGGTGGCATCGACCTGGCTTGTCACAGATGCCGTCGTCGCTCCCGACAACGTCATGGCATAAGCTCCTGCCAGTGCTGCCGCATCGGTCGAACTCTGCAGTTCGCGATAGCACACGTAGGCATGCCCAAGGTCAACCGTAATCCCGGCCATGCCGCAGAAGAGCACCATCAGAAATACCATCCAGGGGAGCACCTGGCCCGATTCGTCCCGGTAAAGACGGCTGAAGGATGAATTCACGGAGACGTTCATTGCACGACCTCCGTGATCTGGCTTGCCATATTGCAACTGGCATACTTGACACCATAAAGCTGGAGCGTGCAAGGGTAGGTTGCGATGATCTGAGCCGATCCGCCCGCCGTCATATTGGCATTGGCAGCACCGCTCGAACCCGGGCATGACGTCACGCCGGATCCATAGTTGACGCCGCCGAGGACGTAGGTAAGAGAGATATTGCTTTTGCTCAGTCCAGGCGCCGCAGCGTAAATCGCCGACGTTGCAGTCTGGCAGGGGTCGCTGTCGCCCCGGTCGACTGCGAGGATGCGGCCCGCGTTGCTCACCGACTCGGCCAGTTGAAGCTTCTGGTAGAGGGCGATCGAAAACGAGAAGATCCCTGTCATCAGGACCAGGATCACAGGCAGCGCGATACCCATTTCTACAAGAGCGCTTCCTTCGTTGTCTGAGTTCAGGGTGATGCGGAATTTGCGAGCAACAGAGAACCGAGTGGCGAAGATCTGACGAGAAAGAACGAATGCCTTCTTCAAGGGGTGCCCTCCTAATGCGGGAAGTGGATGTCAGCCTCAGGTGCGTTTCGGTTCCACCTGATGACTGCCGGGTTCACTGCAGTGCCAGTCTCATATGACTTCGGGTCCTGTCCTGGATGCTGCCGTTGAAAGCAACCATACGGCTCCGTGATACCACCGACAATGCCAGTTAGGTGGCGATGCCATCCCCTTGTGGTGACCGCGAAGCGGTTACTCCGACGCGGATTCAAGCCACGCTTTACGAGTAACTTCCGGTCGAACTTTAGTGCTAAGCCGTCGATCGAAGGCCCAGATGGGCATTCATGCGTTGAGGTCGAAATCTGCGCGACTCGACGGGCTGGCCGATTGGTTTCGCGCTCGAATATGGCTCGCGTTCCGCATAAATCTTCACATATGTCGGGCTCCCCATCCATGTGCCCGGGGGAGTATGATTCCTGCTCCGCGCGCCCCAGTCAAATTCGCGCGCCCTATCCCCGTGGGAGGAACATTCGATGGCAACGATGACTGAACCGATTCCGGGCAAGCTCAGCGATAAAGTGAGCTTTCGCCCGCGCTATGGCAATTACATTGGCGGCAAGTGGGTCGAGCCCGCTACCGGCCAGTATTTTGAGAATGTAACCCCGATCACCGGAAAGACATTCTGCGAGATTCCCCGCTCCACCGCACAGGACATTGAACGGGCCCTCGATGCAGCTCATGCCGCGCGTGAGAGTTGGGGACACACCAGCCCTACCCATCGCGCCATCCTGATGAACAAGATTGCCCAGCGCATGGAAGACAACCTCGACATTCTGGCTCTGGCCGAGACATGGGACAACGGCAAACCGATCCGTGAAACCACCGCCGCCGACCTTCCGCTGGCCATTGACCACTGGCGCTACTTTGCCGGCTGCATCCGCGCGCAGGAAGGCACCATCTCGGAGATCGACCACGACACCGTCGCTTACCACTTCCATGAGCCTCTCGGTGTGGTCGGCCAGATCATTCCGTGGAACTTCCCGATCCTGATGGCGACATGGAAACTCGCTCCGGCGATTGCCGCAGGCAACTGCGTGGTGCTTAAGCCCGCCGAGCAAACCCCCGCCAGCATCCTTGTCTGGGCCGAACTGGTGGGAGACATCCTGCCTCCGGGCGTGCTCAACATCGTGAATGGCTTCGGCCTCGAAGCGGGCAAGCCCCTGGCCTCAAGCTCCCGCGTGGCGAAGATCGCCTTCACCGGCGAAACCACGACCGGCCGGCTGATCATGCAGTATGCCAGTCAGAATCTTATTCCCGTTACGCTGGAACTCGGCGGCAAATCGCCTAACATCTTTTTTGCCGACGTCCTCAATGAAGATGATGACTTCTTCGATAAGGCCATCGAAGGCTTCGTTATGTTCGCACTGAACCAGGGCGAAGTCTGTACCTGCCCCAGCCGCGCCCTCATCCAGGAAAGCATCTACGACAGATTCATGGAGCGGGCGTTGAAGCGCGTGGCGGCCATCAAGCAGGCCAATCCGCTCGAAAGCGACACCATGATCGGCGCCCAGGTGTCGACCGAGCAGCTTGAAAAGATCCTCAGCTACATCGACATTGGCAAGAAGGAAGGCGCTGAAGTGCTGGCCGGCGGAGACCGCGCGCACCTCGGTGGCGAACTGGAAAGCGGATTCTATGTGCAGCCGACGGTCTTTAAGGGCCACAACAAGATGCGCATCTTCCAGGAAGAGATCTTCGGACCTGTCGTTTCAGTGACGACCTTCAAGAATGAATCCGACGCGCTCGAAATCGCCAACGACACACTCTACGGCCTCGGCGCAGGTCTGTGGACGCGCGATGTCAACCGATGCCATCGACTGGGACGCGGCATCCAGGCGGGGCGCGTGTGGATCAATTGCTATCACGCTTATCCGGCGCACGCTGCGTTTGGCGGCTACAAGCAATCAGGCATTGGCCGCGAGACCCACAGCATGATGCTCGACCACTATCAGCAGACCAAAAATCTGCTGGTCAGCTACAGCCCGAAGAAGCTCGGCTTCTTCTAAGAACAGGAACAGGAATAGGGACTAGCGGTAATTCAGAAGTGTGCTAGATGCCCACCCTCGTGGCAATGTTCGTCAAGAGGGTGGGATCCCATTTGCAGCCCGTTTCGTTGAGAGGCATTTCGCGCTATGCCGGATCCACCCAAACAAGTCGAGGCTACCGATCTGGCCGTTCACCTCATTCGGGTGCTGCGTGAAAAACACGGGCCGCTGATGTTCCACCAATCGGGAGGCTGCTGCGATGGCAGTTCCCCGATGTGCTTTCCGCGCGGGGAATTCATGGTCGGTGACTCCGACGTGCAACTCGGCGAGGTCGACGGCGAGCCCTTCTATATGAGCCGCAGCCAGTTCGAGTACTGGAAGCACACCCAGCTTCTCCTCGACGTTGTGCCGGGGCGCGGCGGCCAGTTTTCGCTCGACAATCCGGAGGGCGTTCGCTTCCTGATCCGCTCCCGCGTCTTCAATGACGACGAGATTCGCGAACTTCGCGAGGCCGGGCGCATCTAATTCGCGGGACCTATCATGGGTATCGCTACAATCTCATTCTCGGGAGTCATTCATGTCAGAGGTCGTGATTGTCTCGGCCGTCCGCACCGCCATCGGTAAATTCCAGGGCTCATTGCAGTCCTACACGGCACCAAAACTCGGTGCTCTCGTGGTGCGGGAGGCGGTGAAGCGAGCCGGGGTCGAACCCGCACAGGTCGACGAGACCATTATGGGCTGCGTCCTGCAGGCAGGCGTTGGCCAGAGCCCGGCGCGCCAGGCTGCGATCTTTGCCGGACTTCCACCCGAAGTCGGTGCGCTTACTGTGAACCAAGTCTGCGGATCGGGTCTCCGCGCTGTTTCGCTTGCCGCCCAGGCAATCCAAGCGGGCGACTCGCAGATTGTCGTAGCCGGCGGTATGGAGTCAATGTCCAACGCGCCCTACCTGCTGCCCCAAGCCCGGACTGGCTATCGCATGGGCAACGGCGTCCTGGTCGACGCCATGATCCACGACGGCCTCTGGGATGTTTACAACCAGTTCCACATGGGTGCAGCCGCAGAAATGGTGGCCGAGAAATACAACATCACCCGCGAAGACCAGGATGCGTTCGCAGCAGAATCGCACCGCCGCGCTGCCGCCGCCACTGGTGCGGGCCGCTTTCTCGCGCAGATTCTGCCCGTCGAGGTGCCGTCCGCAAAGAAAGGCGAGGCTCCACGCTCCTTTGAGGCTGACGAGGCCATTCGACCTGACACTACCGCCGCAATCCTCGCCAAACTCAAGCCGGCCTTCAAACCGGATGGCACCGTAACTGCCGGCAACGCGCCCGGAGTCAGCGACGGCGCCGCCGCAGTCGTCGTCACCAGAATTGAGCGGGCAAGGGAACTGAACCTGAATCCCATGGTCATCGTTCGAGCCCAGGCCCAGGCAAGCCGCGCGCCAGAGTGGTTTTCACTTGCGCCCATCGATGCCGTGCGAAAAGTCATCGCGAAAACCGGCTGGTCGCTCGACTCTGTGGATCTCTTCGAATTGAACGAAGCTTTCAGCGTCCAGGCCCTCGCCGTGATTCGTGAACTCGGCCTCGATCAGGCCCGCGTCAACGTGAACGGTGGAGCTGTTGCCCTCGGCCATCCCATCGGCGCCAGCGGTGCGGCCGTGCTAGTCAAGCTCATCTACGCGATGGCGGGTCGAGGCGCAAAGAGGGGAATCGCCTCCTTATGCCTCGGGGGCGGGAGTGCTGTAGCGATAGCGATTGAAAGTTTGTAGCTTTCGAAAGCGCCCTGCGTAGGTCGAACGTTGTCCAGATGTGGCGCAAGCTGCGCAATCTATTTCAATCCGATAGACTGTCCGATTCCGGACAGTGCGGTCGCACAGCGGTCACTTCAACCTCCCTACCTTCAAGGTCTTACCCTCCATAAGCCTTTTGTTTGGAGTATCTAGCCGGCGGTCGCCTTTGGCACGGCAAGTGCTCCTATCGTGGAGTGATGGATATCGCACGGCCAGACTTGAAGAAGCAAAAACGGCGCCGCCTCTTTATTTGGGCAGGCATTGGGTTGGTGGTCCTTACGGTTGCGGTGGTACTGGTTTCCCGGCTCAAACCGGCAGCGCCCACAGTCGATGCATCAGTCGTTTGGCCCGACACTGTGAAGCGCGGAGATTTTACCCGCCAGGTCCGCGGCTCAACAGGGACCCTGATTCCCCGCGAAGACTCGATTGAGCTGATTCCGGCGCTTACCGACGCCACCGTCGTGCGCATCCGAGTGCTGCCCGGCACCATCGTCAAAGCGGACACGATTCTGATGGACCTCGCGGCGCCCGAGGTGGAGCAGAAGCTGTTGGATGCGAAGCTACAGGTCAAGCAGACTGAGGCTGATTACAAGGCTCTGCAGGCGTCACTGCAAAGCACCCTGATGGACAAGAAGATCGCCGCGGCGCAGGTTGCGACAGAGAATACGCAGGACGATTTGCAGGCGCAGACCGACCAGCAGCTCTTCAAACTGGGCGTTGTTTCTGGACTCGTGGCCAACAAGTCGAAGAGCACCGCCGACCAACTGGCCGCACAGCACCAGCTCAGCTTGCAGCAGCTCGATGTCAACGAGAAGAACATCGAAGTTCAACTGGCATCGTCACAGTCCAAGGTCGAACAGGCGAAGACGCTGCAGGCGCTTTATCAGAAGCAGACCGATGCACTTCAGGTGCGGGCAGGGATCGCGGGCGAAGTCGATCCGCTGGCAACCCCGGTGGCAGTCGGGACCCACGTCACCGCAGGGACCTCGCTGGCTGAGGTCGTGCAGCTAGGAAAATTGAAGGCGGCTCTCCAGATTGCTGAAACCCAGGCGCGCGATATTTCAATCGGGCTGCCGGCTTCTATCGATACGCACAACGGTGTCGTTCCGGGTCATGTTACCAGAATTGACCCAGCTGTTCTGAACGGAACGCGTACCGTTGACGTACAACTGGATGGGCCCCTTCCACCGGGTGCCGTGAAGGGGTTGAGCGTGGACGGAACCATCGATCTCGAGCATTTGCACGATGTGCTCTACGTCGGCCGTCCCGCACTGGGCAACGAGAATTCCACGCTGAGTCTATTCAAGGAGTCTCCGGACCACAAGAGCGCGGAGCGTGTTCAGGTAAAAGTGGGCCGCGCTTCGGTTAACGCAATTCAAGTGCTCGATGGCCTGAAAGAAGGCGATACCGTGATTCTTTCCGACATGTCGCGCTACGACGCCGTAGATCGTATTCGCCTCGAGTAACTGCGGGCGAACAGAGTAGCAATCTTCAGGGACCGGCCAGGATCAGGATTGAATCTCAATTCTGGTCACTGACAACTGATAACTGACAACTGAATTCACGAGGGGGATTGGATGGCAAACGACAAGCTGATTGATATTGAAGACCTGACCAAGGTCTTCTACACCGATGAAGTGGAAACCCACGCGCTCTCTGGCATTCACCTCACCATTTCGCGCGGAGAATACGTGGCCATGTCCGGCCCGTCGGGCTGCGGCAAATCCACGCTGCTGTCCATCCTGGGTCTGCTCGACACACCCACGGGCGGCAAATACCTGCTCAACAACAAGCCCGTTGAGAACCTGAGTTTCGGCGAGCGCTCGCGCATTCGAAATCAGGAGATCGGCTTCATCTTCCAGAGCTTTAACCTGATCGGCGATCTCACGGTGGAAGAAAATGTGGAGCTGCCGCTTACCTACCGGGCCGGCATGCCTTCGGCAGAGCGCAAGAAGCGCGTGAAGGAAGCCCTGGAGCGCGTGAACATGGCGCACCGCATGCGGCACTATCCGGCGCAGCTCTCTGGCGGTCAACAGCAGCGTGTCGCGGTAGCCCGCGCATTGGCTGGATCTCCTTCGATCCTGCTGGCCGATGAGCCTACCGGAAACCTCGACTCGAAAAACGGTGAAGCCGTCATGCACCTGCTCGCCGATCTGCACCGCGAAGGCTCGACCATCTGCATGGTGACGCACGATCCGCGTTTCGCCAAGCATGCCGAGCGCGAAGTGCATCTCTTCGACGGAAAGGTTGTGTCGGAAGACGAGCTGAAAAAGCTCACGGAAGAAGTGGAGGCGTAAAGTGTTCGGCCAGGACTTGCGTTACGCAGTACGCCAGCTCCGCATGTCGCCTGGCTTCACACTGACGGCGGTGCTGACGCTTGCACTGGGCATAGGCGCTCTCACCACGGTAGCCACGTGGACGAATGCGGTCCTGTTCAATCCCTGGCCGCAGTTACGGGATGCGCGCTCCCTGCGCTTCGTCTCTGCCACCGTGCTTGGCAGCGACGGCTACTCTGTCCACTACGACCAACTCGAGTTCCTTCGCAAGCAGTCGCGCTCCTTCAGCGACGCGGCCGCCTTCGACTTCGCTCCGCTTAACCTCGCTCTACCGAATACGCAACCGCAGGCGATTCCGGCCGGGCTCGTCTCTTCGAATTACTTTCAAATGCTGGGAGTCAAACCGCAACTCGGCACCTTCTTCCAGCCGACAGTCAACGATCGTGCCTATGGTTCGATGGACGCGATCGTCCTTTCCGATGGTTTATGGCGCGACCGATTTAACGCAGACCCCTCCGTTATCGGTCGCCCCGTTTCCATCAATCGGCATGTCTTCACGGTTGTCGGCGTAGCACCCAGGGAATTCGCGGGTATCTTCGGCGGCCTCGCTGAAGCTGCCTGGGTACCGCTTTCCGCTGTACGCGACCTCGCCGCCGACGCCCCGCCTGACCCGTTGCAGACTCAGGGGCTCCAGATCGTTGTTCGCCTGCGTCCCGGTGTCTCCGACTCGACCGCCAAGGCTGAAATCCATACCCTCGCGCGATCCTTTGCTCTCGCGCAACACAACGATTCATTCAACAGCTGGGATCTGAACATCTACGATTCTGCGCATTTCCAGCGCGGATTCTTCTCAATTATTGGTGAAATGCTGCCTGTCCTTGTCGGCGCGTCCTGCCTGCTGATGTCGTTGGTGTGCATCAATATTGCCTCTCTGCTCGGCCAGCACGCAGCGAGGCGGCGCCGCGAAATCGCCATCCGCACGGCTCTCGGCGCGAAACCGTCGCGCATCGCATCGCAGGTATTCCTCGAGACGGGGCTCCTCGCCGTTCTTGGAGCCTTTGCAGGATGGGGCGCCAGTGTCGGTATTTCTCGAGCACTCTATGTGCTGATGCCCGACTTTGGTTTCCCCCTAGCTTTCAATCTCCACACCGATTGGCGCATCACGGTATTTGTCGCTGCCATCGCCGTCGTGGTCACAATGATTTGCGGCATGTTCCCCATCCGCCAATCACTACGCGTATCTCAGCGCGAGGCCCTTCACGAGGGAAGCGCCGCGGTCGCCGGCTCATCACGCAAACGCATCGGCCAGCGCGCCCTGCTCGGTGTTCAACTCGGCATCTGCTTTATTGTGCTTGCGTGCTGCGGCCTGCTCACGCGTACTACGCTCAACATCTTCAACCGCCCCACGGGCTTCGATCGTGCCAACACGCTCACGGCGACGATCGACCTCTCGAGGGCGGGGTATAGCGACGATCGCGGCCGCCTCCTTCTCGCGCAGCTTCTCGATCGGCTGCAGAGTGCTCCAGGCGTTTCTTCAGCGACGGTGACCACCCATCTGCCGATGGGCGACTGGGGATCCGGCAACACCCGCGACTTCAGCATTCCGGGTCGCGTTCCCGCTAAAGGCGAAGACAAATCGGTAGTGGCGGACTTCGATGGACCTAATTTCTTTCGCACCACGGGTATTCAGATTCTGCAGGGGCGCGACTTCACTTCCTCAGACAACGACACCGGTCCGAAGGTCGCTGTAATCAACGAGGATATGGCACATCGCTACTGGCCCAAAGGAAACGCTCTCGGCAGCAGCATCGTCGTGGACAAGATCCAGCGCCAGATCGTGGGCATTGTCCACGACTTCGCATACCACAGCCCCGATAACACCGATTCCAATCCGGTCGTATTTCTGCCGTTGCTGCAGGGCAAATCGGGGTACGGATACGCGATCATCGCCATTCATGCGCGCACCGGTGCGACCGCAGTGGCTCCGCAGTTACGGAAAGCGGTCGCCGACCTTGATTCGTCCTTACCGCTTGAGAACGTTCGCACCCTCGAAGACGTTACAGGCGCGCAATATCAAATGTCGCGCATTCCAGCAGAACTGCTCGGGGTCTACGCGATTTCCAGCGTTCTCGTCGCCATGATGGGACTCTACGCGGTGATGGCTTTCTCCGTGATTGAACGCAATCGCGAATTTGCGCTGCGCATGGCGCTCGGTTCGTCGCGCGGCGGAATCTTCCGCCTGGTCCTCGAGGGCAGCGCTGCAGTGATTCTCGTCGGTTTCGTTGCAGGCGGCCTCGGGTCTATCGGCGCTGTGCGATTGCTGCGCTCCATGCTGTTCAACGTCGCTCCCTTTGATCCGATTAGTTTCAGCGCCGCCGCCATCGCGTTGATCATCACGGTGCTGATCGCCGGTTTCACTCCTGCGCGCCGAGCTGCCAGCATTCAGCCTATGCAGGCGCTGAGAAACGAATAGGCAAGGCACGATCCAGACCTTCAAACCCTACGGAGCTGAATCGCGATGTATCAAGTCCTGAACAACTCGCTGCAGGATATGCGCTACGCACTGCGCCAGTTGCGTAAGGCGCCGGGATTCGCGGCCACAGCAATCATTACGCTCGCGCTCGGCATCGGCGCCAATACCGCGATCTTCACGCTGGTGCAGGGAATCCTGCTGCGCTCGCTTCCGGTTGCCGATCCTGCGCTGCTCTATCGCATCGGCGATACCGACGATTGCTGCGTCAACGGGGGTTTCGTCGGAGAAAATGGCGACTTCGATATCTTCTCCTACGATCTCTATCAGCATTTGAAGGACTCCGCTCCTGAGTTTGAATCTTTAGCCGCCGTGCAAGCCGGCCAGTGGCAATGGAGCGTACGCCGCGGCAACACACTTCCGCGAGAACTGCACGGGGAGTTTGTCACCGGCAATTATTTTTCCACGCTCGGAGTTGGCTCATTTGCGGGTAGAGTCTTTAGCGATACCGACGATCGACCGACGTCCCCCCCAGTGGTCGTACTCAGCTACCGCTCCTGGCAGAATGAGTTCGGCGCCGATTCATCCATCGTGGGCCAGGTCATCTCCATCCAGGCGCACCCGTTTACCGTTATCGGCATTGCCCCGCCGTCCTTCTTTGGCGACCGCATATCCGAAAACCCTCCCGATTTCTGGATGCCTGTGAATCAGGAGCCTTACGGACGCGGCGACAGTTCTATCCTGCATCACCCTGAGCAGAACTGGCTTTATCCGCTGGGACGGGTCAAGCAGGGCACCAATATCGGTGCGCTTCAACAGAAGCTTTCCGCGGCCCTGCGCAATTGGCTCTCTACGCGCCCTGCCTATACCGACCACGGCGGTTCGTCCATCATTCCCAAGCAGCATGTCACCATCGTGCCGGGAGGCGGCGGCATCCAGACCATGCAGCAGGAGACCGGCCGCGGTCTCAAGATGCTCATGATTCTTTCCTCGGTCGTGCTGCTGATCGCCTGCGCCAACATTGCAAACCTGGTCCTCGCGCGCAGCACTACGCAACGCGGCGATATTGCGGTGCGCATGGCTTTGGGAGCCAGCCGGTCCCGCGTGATCCGGCAGATAGTCACAGAGAGCGTTTTGCTCAGTTGCATCGGCGGACTCGCGGGTCTCGCTGTAGCTTATGAGGGGTCGCGGACGCATTCTGGCCTTGGCGTTCCCCGATGCCCGCAACTTGCCCATCGATGCCAGCCCATCGCTCGCTGTCCTCGGATTCGCCTTCCTGGTTTCGTTAATCACCGGGGTGGCATTCGGATTCGCGCCTGCGTGGCTGTCGTCGCATGCTCAGCCCGCTGAAGTTTTGCGGGGAGTCAATCGTTCAACACGCGACCGTTCTGCTTTCCCGCAGCGCGCGCTCGTCGTCTTTCAGGCTGCCCTGTCTCTCGTGCTGTTGGCCGGCGCGATCCTAATGACGAAGTCGCTGAATAACCTTGAGCATCAGAATTTCGGTGTCACCACAGCGAATCGTTACGTGATCCACGTTGACCCGGCCGGCGCCGGCTACACGTTTGATCGGCTTCCAGCACTTTACCGCCAGATCGAAGACCGGTTTTCATCGTTACCGGGAGTGGCCAATATCGGCATGGCACTCTACAGTCCGCTTGAAGGCGATAACTGGGGCGAGTGCGTCATCCAGCAAGGTCACCCCGCGCCAGGACCCAACGACAAATGCGGATCCACGTGGGACCGGGTCAGCCCGCATTTTCTCCAAACCATCGGCGTGCCTATGATTCATGGCCGCGACCTGTCCGATCAGGACACACAGGCCACCCAACCGGTTGCGATCGTCAACCAGGAGTTCGTCAAGCGCTTTTATCCAAATCAAGATCCGATCGGCAAACACTTCGGTATCGATCTGCCGCAGTATTCCGGCGCCTTTGAAATCGTTGGCGTCTTTCACGACTTCAAGATGAACAATCCCCGCAGCGAGCCGCGCCCTGTGTTTCTGCGGCCTCTGGCGCAGTACTACAACGGCTACAAGACCTGGACCGGCCCCGGCCAGCCGCCTTCATTTATTGATGCCATCGTCGGCGGTGAAACGCAATCCATGTTCATCGACGCCATCATCGTCAATTTCCGCAGGCCCTCGCAGAACGCCGATGAACTCCTGCGGCGCACGCTGGCGTCCATCGATCCAAATTTGACGGTCGTGGATCTCCGCACTTTCGACTCACAGGTCGCCAACAACTTCACCCAGGATCGGCTGGTCGCCCGGCTCACAACCTTGTTCGGCATTGTGGCGCTCATTCTTGCATCGGTGGGACTCTACGGCGTGATGTCCTACTTTGTCGTGCGCCGCACCAGCGAAATCGGCATTCGCATGGCTCTCGGCGCAACGCGTTCGAGCGTCTTGACCATGGTAATGCGCGGTGCGCTGTGGCAGGTGCTGATCGGTCTTTGCCTGGGTATTCCTGCTTCGCTTTACGCCGGCTACTTGATGAAGAGCCTTCTCTATGGCGTAGCCAGCTACGATCCATGGGCGCTTGCAGGTGCGCCTCTCATGCTTGTGCTGTGTGCCATCGCTGCAGGATTCATTCCCGCACGTCGAGCCTCATCCATTGAACCCATGCGTGCTCTGCGCATCGAGTAGCAGAAAGGAGATCGAGTGCGATGAACAGATTCGCTAACGACGTGCGCTACGCATTCCGTCAGTTGCGGCGCGCACCCGGCTTCACGATCACTGCCGTGCTCACACTTGCTCTTGGTATCGGTGCCAGCTCAGCCATCTTCTGTCTTATCGACGGCCTTTGGCTTCATCCAATGCGTGTTGCTCATCCCGGCGAACTGGTGCGGATTTTCGCTACCACGCAGCAATCTCCTGCCGCGAAAGAGGGCGTGGATACCTATTTCAACTACTCCGAGTATCAGACCGTCGCTGCGCGCACCACGGCACTCAAGGGCGCCTATGCTCTCGGCCGCCGCGGCAGCATGATCGTCCGCCCCGACGGTACCTCGGCCCTGTTGTTGACGAATGTGGTCTCAAGCAATTTCTTTGAAGGCCTCGGTGTGCGTCCCATTCTTGGTCGCGTTTACACATCGTCGGATGCTGCGCAGCGGCGAACCCACCCCGGCGTGCTGCTCGGCTATGGCTTCTGGCAGCGCGAATACGCGGGCGACCCAAATGTAGTTGGACGCCAGATTTCTATCCTGCGTGGCGCACACCACCGCACCCAGGTGGACATCTGGGGCGTGCTCCCTCCTTCGTTCCGCGAAATCGATAACGGCATGGATCGTGACCTTTGGATGCCGGTCGAGACCTGGGCTGCCGTCGCACGTGCAGAAGATCTGACTTCGCGCGAATTCCGCTGGTTCAAGGTCATCGGTCGTCTCGCTCCCGGAGCGACCGTCGCTCAAGTCAATCAGCAGGTCGCCGCAATCGCAAAGTCGCTCGAGATTTCCGATCCCCAGGCCAATCACGGACGTGGTGCGCGCGCAGTCGGCGATTTCGCCTACCGAATGGCACAGGCAGGAACCACAGGTATGGTGCTGTTCGCGATAGTCGGTTGCGTTGTCCTGTTGGGCACCGTCAATCTCGCCCAGCTCCTGCTGGCACGAGCACTCGCCCGCGGTTCTGAGGTTGCCTTGCGACTCTCACTCGGCGCGCGCCGCGTCGTCGTTGCCCGCCAGTTGTTGATCGAGAATCTCCTGCTCGGATTGTTGGGACTCGCCAGTGGCATCGTACTCGCCGCCTCAATCGCCGCGATTCTGCCGAGGTTGATGGTCAGCGAACCGGCGATGCTGATCGCCATCGGGTCGAGCTTCACGAGCTTTCAACTCGACTGGAGAGTATTCCTCTTCGCCAGCGCGCTCGCATTCGTAACTATGCTGCTGCTTGCGCTTGTTCCGTTGAGCCAGGTTGCGAGGCAGGAATTGTTGCCTGTGCTTCAATCAAGCTCCGTAAGCCGCACTGAAGCCAAAGCGCCATTCATGCGTCGTGCCGCCATCTGGCTGCAGATCGCGGTCTCCTTCGCCCTGCTTGTATCCACTGGCGCGCTCGTGCGCAGCTTCATCAACACGCGTCAGCAATCCATTGGCCTCACGCGAAACCAGGTCCTGCTCGTCTGGACGCAGGAGCCCGACGCTCCAATGCGCGATGATGTTGTCCAGCGAATGAAGGCCATGCCCGGTGTCGATCGTGTGGCGTATGCAATTCGCGCTCCGCTCAGTCTCTCCGAAGGCGGCATCACAGTAAAGGTCAAGCTGCGAGACCATCCGGAGATCCACGATCCCGTCGAGATCAAGTACAACGCCGTCAGTCCCGACTTTCTCGACGTCATCGGCACGCGCATTCTTCGCGGTCGCGGCTTCATAGAAGCTGACGATCGGCCAGGTCCGGCCGTAATTCTGGTCAGCCGTTCCATGGCGCAGAAATACTGGTCCGGTCAGGACCCTGTCGGCCAGACGATAGACCTTATCGGCTATAGCGACGGGTCTCTGCCGAATACCTTGGCGCGCGTTATTGGTGTTGCGGAAGATGCTCCGATCAACCAGATCGGCGAGATCCCCGAACCCTACGTCTACATGCCCTTTCACTTCTCGCAGATGGGCGAGATCACCTTCGCGCTCGCAACCAAACAGAATGCGATGAGCCTGGCGCAACCTGCGCGTCAGGTGCTCATTCACACCAACCCGTTGCTCGACCCGATGATGCTGACCTCGCTGCCTGAACTGATCCGCTACTCCGCCGGCAATTATCAGATGATGGCCGAACTGGTCAGCGCATTGGGATTCATCGGCTTGACGCTCACCATTGTCGGCCTCTACGGATTTCTTGCTTTTCGCGTCAACCAGCGAAGGCGCGAAATCGGCATTCGCATGGCGCTCGGCGCATCCCGCGAGACTACGGCGCTGCTCATCCTTCGCGACACCGCCCGCATGGCCTGCATCGGCCTTGCACTGGGCCTCGTACTTGCTATCGGCGCCACACGACTCGAAACCTCCATGCTCTTCGGCGTGCGACCGCTCGACACTCTTTCGTTGAGTTGTGCAATCGCCGTGCTGGCCATAGCCATTACTCTCGCAGCGTGGCTCCCCGCGCGCCGCGCCGCTTCCATTGATCCCGTGCAGGCTCTGCGTGCTGAATAAGGAGAGGTCACAATGAATTCGTTCGTACAGGATCTTCGTTACGCGCTTCGCCAGTTGCGCAAGTCGCCCGGCTTCACGATTACGGTGGTGCTGACGCTTGCCCTCGGCATCGGCGCCAACGCAGCCGTCTTCACCCTCTTCGATCAGGTCCTGCTGCGCATGCTTCCCGTGCAGCGTCCGCAGGAACTGGTTCGCTTCGAGTGGAACGGAGCCTTCAATGGCTCCATGAGCAGCTTTGGCGGCGACAGCGAAGGTCATCTCAACTACTTCTCCTACCCCATGTATAAGGACATTCGCGATCAGAACCAGGTTTTCTCCGGAGTTCTCGCCACCGACAAAGCGCAGGTCGGACTCTCCTGGCACAACCAGGCTGAAAACAATGACGGCGAAATCGTCTCCGGCAATTACTTCCAGCTTCTCGGGCTCAAGCCTGCAGTCGGCCGCCTCTTCACACCCGAGGACGACACCGCAAAAGATGCGAATCCGGTCACGGTGCTCAGCTACAACTACTGGCGCACTCACCTTGGCTCCGCGCGCGACGTGGTCGGGCAGACAATCCTCATCAACGGCCACTCCTTCACCATCATCGGTGTCGCACCGCCCAACTTCGATTCGGCGATCGGAGGCTATCGTCCAAGCGTCTTCGTGCCCACCAGCATGGTCGACTTCGCCATCCCCTGGCGGGCGCCTATTGACGACCTCAACAATCACCATTCGACATGGCTCACACTCGTCGCCCGCCTCAAGCCAGGCATTACAAGCCAGCAGGCCGAAGCAAGCATGCGTCCGCTGTGGCACTCCCTGCGTGCAGAAGAATTTGCTTCGTCCAAATCCAGATCCGAGCGCTTCCGTAAAAATTTTCTTGACCTGTCCAACATTCGAGTTCTCGATGACTCCAAGGGCTTCAATCCCAACCGGATCGACCTTCAAAAACCGCTTGTGATCCTGATGAGCATGGCCGGCCTTCTCGTGGTTCTTTGCGCCATCAATGTTGCAACCCTGCTGCTGTTGAGGGCCGCCAATCGCGCTCGCGAAATGTCGATGCGCTACGCACTCGGCGCGCGCCGCAGCCGCATTGTTGCGCAATTGATGATCGAGGGCAGCGTCCTTGGCCTGACCGGCGCCATCGCCGGAATCCTTCTGGCACCCGCGGTCTCAACCGCGCTGGTGCGCATTCTCACCAATTCCGATCCGGGAACTGAACCATATTCAGCCTCGGTCGATACACGTGTGCTCCTTTTCACGTTCGGGATCTCGGTCCTCGCAACGCTGTTTTTCAGCATCGCCCCCGTCTTCCATTTCATTCGCCCCAATCTTGCTGGAACCATGCGGCAAAACTCCGGGACTCTCTCCCGCGATTCACAGCGCTTCCGCAAACTCGCCGTCGGGGCACAGATTGCACTTAGCGTCCTGTTGCTCGGTGGCGCCGGGCTCTTCCTGCGCACCCTCGATAATCTTCGTCACCAGTCGGTGGGATTTGAAACCAGGAACCTCGCAGTATTTTCGCTCGATCCCGCCAACTCCGGATACGGCGAAGATCGTAGCGAGCAAATCATCAACAGTTCCATCGACTCCCTGCGTCGCCTTCCCGGTGTTGTTTCCGTCGCTGCCAACAACGATCCGGAACTGGTAGGTGACACGGAAGGAGGGAATTACTCAATCCAGGGATACAAGCCATCTGAAGATGAGGACATGCACTTCGAGCAGCCGCGCATCACCCCTGGCTACTTCGCCACCATTCATCAGCCGATTCTGGTTGGCCGCGAATTCACGGCGGCAGACACAAAAGGCCAACCGGAGGTCGCCGTCATCAATCTTGCCACTGCCAAGCGCTTCTTCGGCACGCCGCAAAATGCCATAGGCCGTCAGATCATGGAGGGCGCAAGCGATAAGCCGAACTACAACATCACCATCGTCGGCGTTGTCGGCGATATTCGTCACACCGACCTCCGCACACCGCTCGGTCCCGCGGTTTATCAAGCATACGCACAGATGAAGCATCCCGGTGGCGTCGCGATCTACGTGGAGACCTTGGCCGCGCCGGCAACACTCGAAGGGGCTATCCGCCAGACCATCCATCAGCTTGACCCGACCCTGGTCGTCGACGGCCTGCGCACCATGGAGGCACAAGTCCAGCGCAGCGCGGCCGATGAGCGCGCACTGGCCTTTCTCGCTGTCGGATTTGCCGGCCTCGCATTGATTCTTGCTGCGGTTGGTCTTTATGGGGTGCTCGCCTACTCGACAGAGCAGCGCACCCGCGAAATCGGGGTTCGCCTTGCGCTCGGTTCATCGCGATCCGTCATCGTTCTTCTCGTCGTCCGCGAGATGGCAGTGATTGCCGCCATTGCCACGGCAGTCGCTCTTCCTTCGCTTGTGGCTCTTGGCCGCTTCTTCCGCAGCCAGCTGTTCGGTGTCACCACCTTCGATCCGGTGACGCTGGGCGCTGCGGTCATTCTCACCGTGTTCATGCTCTGCGTGGCCGCTGCATTGCCTGCCCGGCGCGCCGCAGGTGTAGAACCTATGCAGGCCTTGCGCACCGAATAGAACCAATTCTTGCCTTGAGATCGGAGTAACAACCGCCATGATTGACTTGAAAAACATCGAACGCAGTTATAAAACGGGCCACGCTGAAACCTGGGTGCTGCGCCGCATCAATCTCACTATCCGTGAGGGCGAATTCCTTACCATCATGGGTCCGTCCGGAGCAGGGAAGTCTTCGCTGCTGAACGTGCTGGCTCTTCTCGACGACAGTTGGCTTGGCGAATACTGGTTCGGCACAACGCCTGTGCACTCGCTCAATCGCAAGCAGCGCGCCGACCTCGCCCGCCAGCGCATTGGCATGGTCTTCCAGAGTTACCATCTGCTCGACGACCTCACTGTCGCTGAAAACATCGATCTGCCCCTGTCGTACAAGAACCTGCCGTCGAAAGACCGCGGAGGCATGGTCGCCGACATCCTCGATCGCTTCCAGATCGTCGCTAAGAAAGACCTTTTTCCTAACCAACTCTCTGGCGGACAGCAGCAACTCGTCGGTATCGCACGCGCCGTCGTACATGCGCCGTCACTCCTGCTGGCCGACGAACCGACAGGAAACCTGCACTCCACGCAGGCACGCGAAATCATGGACCTGTTCTGCGAACTCAATCGCGCCGGCACCACCATCGTGCAGGTCACGCACTCTGAAGAGAACGCTCACTACGGCAAGCGCATCATCGAATTGCGCGATGGCTGGATGACTCGCGACGAAAATCTGCAGGCCGCTGCACCGGAGGTCAGCGCCCAGTGAGAAACCCACAGGTGAAAGCATTGGAAAACATCCCCGTCATCTCCATCGGCCAGCGTGTTGTTGCAGGCGTAGCAATCATTTTCCTCCAGGCCAATATGGCATTTGCGTTTCAGGCCGAAGCTACAAATCCTCCGCCGCAAACTGCGCCCCAGGCCACCACAACGCTGCAGACAGCGCCAACGGTTCCGTTCAACGAGATGCTGAAGCACTCGCACAATCCAATCGACGCTTACCGTGGGAAGATTGTGCCGCCTCCCAGTATGGCCAACTCCCTGCGTCTCAATTCGCTCGTCCGCGATGGCAAACTCTATCTTTCGCTGCAAAACGCAATCGATCTTGCTCTTGAGAACAATCTCGACATCGTCATTGCGCGGTATAACCTGCCGATCGCGCAGATGGACATCCTGCGCACCCAGGCAGGTGGATTCACAAGAGGCGTGAATACCGGCGTAGTCTCCGGCACGCCCGGTGGTGCGGCAAGTGGCACCGGCACCGGGAGCGGCGCCGGCGGCACCAGCACCGGGAGCGGCGGCGCCGGTGCCGGAAGCGGCGGTCTCGTGCAATCCACCTTCGGCGTCGGATCCAATGTATCCAGCTTCGATCCCTACATCGTTGCCAAGATCTACAACGACCACACCTCCCAACAGCTGACGAACACAACCGTCTTAGGCGTCTCCACGTATCACCTGAACGAAAACCTTGCAAACATCAGTTATCAACAATTCTTTCCAACCGGGACCTACTTTGAAACTGACTTCAACAACAACCGCCAGACGTCGAACAGCCCGAACAATACCCTGAATCCGCAGCTTTATTCGAATTTGCAGGTCATCTTCCAGCAACAGTTGCTCGCTGGATTTGGAACCGGACCGAACCTGCGCTATCTGCGAATTGCCAGGACCAACCAGAAGATCGGAGAGATCGCTTTCAAAGCGCAGATCATCGCGACCGTCACCCAGATCTGCAATATCTACTGGGATCTTGTGAATGCCTACGACACTGAGCAAGTTGGCGAACGCTCGGTTGCCTTTGCCACGGAGACTCTTGACACAAGCCGCAAGCAACTCGCCCTCCAGGCTATCCCGGAGATGGATGTGCTAAAGGCTGAGAGCGAAGTGGCCACGCGTCAACAGGACCTGACTGTCGCGCGTACCAATCTTGAACTCCAGGAACTCTACATGAAGAACGCCATCACCCGTTCTTTCGACGATCCTGTTCTTCAGGAGTTGCCAGTAGTGCCGACGGATCATCTCGCCGCCCAGATACAGCCGGAAACCGAGCCGCTACAGCAGGGTATCGCTGACGCTCTGAAGAATCGCACCGAGATACTGGAAAACGCCCTCGACCTCAGTAACCGCGAGCTGACCCGTAAATCTGCTCGTAACAACCTCCTGCCGCAGCTCAGTCTTTATGGTTTTTACTCCGGAACGGCATTCGGAGGAGTTCCAAATCCGGCGTTTGCCTCAAGCAATACCGCTCCGGGCGGGTACGGCGGCACTCTCCAAGACGCGTTGAACAACTCTTCGCCGGAGTATCAGGTTGGTTTGCAACTCCAGATGCCTCTGCGCAATCGCCAGGCCAAGGCCGACCAGTACCGCACCGAGCTCGAGTACCGCCAGTCGCAGGTGTACGCTGAAGAGCTAAAGAAAAACATCGTCATTGAAGTCCGCAACGCTCGCTATGCCGTAGAACAAGGCGCCAGTCGAGTCGACGCGGCAAAACAGGCGCGCGACCTCGCTCAACGCACACTCGATATCATGCAGAAAGAACAAAAACTCGGGGCCGGATCCAACCAGCAGACTTTGTCTGCCGAGCACGATCTGTCGGTGGCGGAATCGGCACTCGTTACGGCTCAAACAGCATACGAAAAGGCTCGCATTCAGCTCAAGTATTCCACCGGTTCCGTGCTCGAGCAATACGGAATCTCGATCGATGACGCAAAAACAGGCGTGGTAGAAGCGGACAATCACTAAAATGGCGGACCCCAGGAAGAATGAACGAATTCGGGTTTTAGTTGCCGACGATCAACCGCACATCCTCGAGGCCGTGGAGTTGTTGCTGGAGCCGCAGGGAATTCATGTGGATTGCGTGCGATCGCCGCAACTGCTTCTCGAGGCGCTTGGCCAGGCCGACTACGATGTACTTCTGATTGACCTCAATTACACGCGCGATACCACATCCGGCAAGGAAGGTCTCGATCTGCTCGCGCGTCTGCAGGAGATCGATCCGCGCATGCCCGTCATCGTCATGACGGCATGGGGCAACATCGACCTCGCCGTCGAAAGCATCAAGCGCGGCGCTCGCGACTTCATCCAAAAACCCTGGGAAAATGAGCGGCTGATTTCGCTGATTCGCGTTCATGCCGAGCTTCACCAGGCGCTTCGCCGTGCGCGCCAGCTCGAACTCGAAAACCGGCTGCTCCGTGCCGAAGGCATGCCCGACTTTGTCGCCGGCGCGCCTTCCATGCAGCCCGTGCTCGAACTCATCGGTCAGGTGGGACCCTCTGACGCAAACGTGCTCATCACCGGTGAACACGGCACAGGCAAGGAGATCGTTTCCAAGCTTCTGCACGCTGCCTCGCCGCGATCCCGGATGCCCCTCGTTGCCGTCAATGCCGGCGGCCTGCCTGAAGGCACGTTCGAAAGCGAGATCTTTGGCCACGTTAAAGGCGCATTCACCGATGCGCGCTCCGACCGTGTCGGACGTTTCGAACTTGCCAACGGCGGCACACTTTTCCTCGATGAAATCGCCAACGTCCCGCTTCGTCAGCAGGCAAAGCTTCTGCGCGTTCTCGAAACCGGCGAACTCGAGCGTGTCGGCTCGTCCCAAACACGGCGCGTCGACGTGCGCGTACTGTCCGCAACCAACGCCAACCTGCCCGAAGAGGCCAAGACCGGAAATTTTCGCGAAGACCTGCTCTTCCGCATCAATACGGTGGAGATCCACATCCCTGCCCTGCGCGATCGTCGCGAAGATATTCCGCTGCTTGCCGTTCACTTTCTCAACCGCAATCGCTCGCGGTATCGCAAACAGGTCACCGGCTTCTCTCCTGCCGCCATGCAGCAGATGATGCAATACCAATGGCCCGGCAACGTGCGCGAACTCGAGCACACTGTCGAGCGCGCAGTGCTGCTGTGCCGCGGTGAAGAGATTGAGCCTGCTAACCTCGCCATCGCTTCGGCAAAATCCTCGGCAACCAATTTTGAGAACATGAGTATCGATGAGGTTGAGGCTTTGCTCATTCGCAAGGTCCTCCGCCGCTGCGACGGCAACATCTCGCAAGCTTCTGAGGCGCTCGGTCTCAGCCGCGCCGCGCTCTACCGCCGCATCGAAAAATATGGCTTATGAAAGGCACGTGCGGAAGCGCAAGCCCTCGGCCATTCGCCGGGCGTGGTTCTTCTGTTTTCTGCTCGCATTGCCAACTTTCCTATTCGCCGGCATTCTGCTCTGGCAACAGCAAGTAACCACCGCACCCGCTCTGCTGCTTCTGCTCTGCCTTTTCATTTATCTCCTGCTCATTGCGGCGACGCTCATCGAGGGTCTCATGCGCCCGCTGCAGACGCTCTCCAACGTTGTCTCGTCGCTGCGTGAAGGAGACTACTCGTTTCGCGCCCGGGGCGCGAATTCCCGAGATGCCCTCGGCGAACTCGCTGGGGAAATCAACGCCCTCGCCGACCTGCTTCAAAAACAACGCGTGCGCTCGCTCGAAGCCACCGCCCTGCTTGCGCGCATCCTCGAAGTCATGCACGCACCGCTTTTCGCCTTTGATCGCGAAGATCTTCTCCAATTGGTGAACAATGCCGGGGCGCAACTCCTTGGCCGACCTCTGGCGCGATGTTTCGGTCATAGCGCGCGCGAACTTGCGCTCGACAATCTTCTCGCCTCAGCCGATCAGAGTGTTCACTCCTTCGGCACAAAGCCCTCGCGGTGGCTTCTGCGCAAAGCACTTTTCCGCCAGGACGGCGCACCCCATACCCTCCTGCTGCTTGCCGATGTCAGCCAGCCCTTGCAGGAAGAAGAGCAGATCGCGTGGAAACGGCTCATTCGCGTTCTTGGCCACGAGCTTTCCAACTCGCTCGCGCCCATCAAGTCCATTGCCGGAAGCCTTCTGGCGCGTGCCGAAAGCATTGGAGGAGACGATGCCACAATCCGAGATTTCCGCCGCGGCCTCAGCGTCGTGGAGAGTCGGGCTGATGCACTGCATCGCTTCGTGCAGTCCTACCGCCTGCTGGCTCAGCTACCGCCACCGCATTTCAAGCCCGTGCAGACGGGCCCGCTGCTCGAGCGGGTTGCGCTCCTCGAGCAGCGCGTGCCCGTCCGCCTTGATCCAGGTCCGCCCGTAATGCTTAATGCCGATCCCGATCAGCTCGAACAGATGTTTATCAACCTGCTTAAAAATGCGGTCGATGCGTCATTGGCCAATGGCGCCAAGCCGGTCCGCATCGGATGGCGCATTGCAGAGTCGGATCTTGTTATTGGCATCGAAGACAGCGGGCTGGGCATTGCCAACATTGAAAATCTCTTTGTCCCCTTCTACACCACCAAGCCGCAGGGCAGCGGCGTCGGCCTCGCGCTCGCGCAGCAGATCGCCCGCGCTCATGGCGGCGAGATTCGGCTTGTCAATCGTGAGGATGGGCCCGGGGCTCGGGCCATTATTCATCTGCCACTGGGGTGATCGTTCTTATCCCGCGGCAGAAATGGAAATGACAGTCGACTTGATTTCCGTTGCCATCACGCAGTTGCGACCTGCGTTCTTGGCGCGATAGAGAGCCGCATCGGCAATCTTGATCATCTCTTCATAATTCGCCGGATAGCCAGCGGCAACGCCAAAGCTGGCCGTTACCGAAAATGTCTTGTCGCCCTCGCCAAGCCTCGTTGCTTCCACCGTGGCGCGCATATGTTCCGCTCTGGCACGTGCCGCCTCAAAGTCCGACCCTGGCAGAATCAGCAGGAATTCCTCGCCACCGTAGCGGCCCACCCAGTCGTAGCTCCTCACCGAGCGCTGGAAGATTGCACCCGTCTCGCGCAATGTAAGGTCGCCCGCCACATGGCCCATCGCATCATTGACGCGCTTGAAATAATCCAGGTCCACCAGGATGATGCTCATTGGCGATCCATCACGTTGCGAACGATCCACTTCACCGCGCAATCGTTCGACGATGATGCGGTGATTCCAGAGGCCTGTCAGTCCATCGTGCTCCGCAAAGTGCCTCATCTGTTCCCGCGTCCGCACCAGTTCGGTCTTCTCGCGCTCCAGATCCTGGGTGCGTCCCTTCACGGCTTGTTCCAGCTGCGCCTTCTGTCGCATCAGTTGGCCCACGCGCCGACGCCACGTCCACACCGCCATCACCAGGGCGAACACGCCCAGTTCCCACTTGATGTATTTGTCCTGCCACCACAAAGGTGTGATCGTGAACGCGAACGACGCTACCGGCGAAACCGCGCTGCCGGCGGCATTCACAGCCTGCACTTCGAAGCGGTAATTGCCCGGCTCCAAGTGGCGATAGTGCAGTGTCATCTCCCGCGTCTCTTCCCATGCGGAATCCTGCTCGCCGATGAGGCGATAACGAATGCCGATGTCCTGCGTATCCTTGAACGACAGCAGAGCCATCGAAATCGTCAGTTGGTTCGAACTCCACTTCACCGAACCACCGTCCGCAACCGGTGCCGTGCCAAGCATCACTTGCGAAATAGCGGGAGGGGGCGGAGATCCTGCCAGCGCATCGCGGGCGCCGATCAGGTGGCTCAGTCCGCCCGAGGTGCCAATCCACATGCTTCCGTCACGGTCTTCGGTGAGCGCAAAGCTGTCGGTATCGTTCCAGATCAGTCCATCATCCTGCGTAAAGCTCCGCCAGCGATGTCCGTCGTAGACCGTGACACCCGCGTCTTCGCCGACCCATAGCCAGCCGCGATGATCTACAACCAGCGACACAATCTCTTCCGACATCAGCGGAGGGCGGCCGATGTGATCCGCTTGCGACCACTTTGTATCCGCTCACATGCAGGCGCATCAGATCCTGCGACGGACCCGCGGCCCAGATATCGCCATTCCAATCGACAGCGATCAGGTCTGGCCTGGCTCCCGACGTGCCCGGATCGATCGCGTGCCAGCCGCTTATCGTCGTGCTGGAAAAGCCCCTGATCGGAAGTCACCCACAGATTTCCCGACTGATCTAGGCTCATGTCTGTGAAGCGCAATGCCGCTCTTGGAAACGCGCGGTCCAGCACTGGATGCGGTTCGCGATCCGGGCCTGCTGGATCCAACTGGAACATCCCATTCACGGTGGCGATCCACATGCGATGAGGTCCGTCAGCCAGAAGTCCGTATACCGCCGGCATAGTCTGTTGTTTTCCGACCAGCGTATGTGGGATCGATCCTGGTCAGGCTCCCCGCCATGCTACCCATCCAGATCGCTCCGTCGGCGCTCACCGCAACGATCCGGCGCGCGCGACATGCACGCCCGGCGAATGCCAGATTTTCGGGATGTTGCTCTTGGCTGGAATCCAGCTCAGCCCAGAATCGGTGCCAATCCACAGTCTTCCCTGGTGATCGCGCGTCACTGCCCAAACGAGGTTGTCGCTCAACCCGTCGTTTTGGGTGTAAGCCTCCCAGCGATCCTCGCCAACCCAGCGCAGCAAGCCCGTGGCCTACAACGCCCATCCAGATCGAGCCCTCGCGGTCGACAAACAGTTCCTGTATTTCAAACGGCGAGAGACCATTGTGCTTTGTCACCAAGCGCCAGTGGTCCTTCTCCCACAGCGCCAGCGCCGATCCCTGTGAGGTGAGAATGCGTCCCTGCCGCATCTTCAGCCAGCGTCGGATATGCTTCAGATGTTTGTTCTCCCGGCAGATTGCGCACATAAGCGCGGCTGCCGTCTGGCAGCATCTCCACCACATGCAAATTGCTGCGCAGCCAGATATGCCCATTGCGCGCCACCATCATGGTCAGCCACTGCTCTTCGGGCAGACCCAGCGTTGCGCGCATTTGTGTCGTTTGCCCGTCATTCAGTCGGCAAAGATCCTTCTCGCAGCCGTACCAAAGAGAACCATCTGGTCCGTCGAGCACGCTCCAGACAAACCCACCCTTCAGATCAAGCGGTATGGAAACCCAGTCGTCTGGTCCACGCCGTCTCAACAACACGCCGTGGCTGCTGGAGGCCGTGACAACTTCGTCCTGCCGGTTCGACGTAAACGTCGTACCCGTCGGATGCGTGAATTCGTTCAGCGGATAGGGAAGTTGGACGGAAGCAAATTTTCCATCTTTCCGTTCAAAATAAACGCCAGCCGACGTTCCCACCCAGAGGGTTCCATCAAGGCCGATGAACACGTTGTCGATGATGCGATCGGGAATTCCTTCGGCTGCGCCGTAGCGCTGAAACTGGCTGCCATCGTAGCGGTAAAGCCCGTTCTGCGTTCCCATCCACAGATATCCAACCCGATCCTGCTGGATTGAGGTGATGTTGGGATTTCCCAGACCCTGAATATATTCGCGAAAACTGTACCGCTGAGCCGACGAGTGGGCACAAATCGAGCCGAGCGCCGCGATTGCGACTGTCGCGCGCCACAGCAAATTGTTCGATTTGAATCTCCAATTCATCAAGGTCGGTCTTTCTCGGCACTCGGAACGGGCGAAATCGGACACAGCGAAAAACGCCAAACAATGAACCAAAGGCCAAACGTCGATCTGACTCCTGGATTCTGTGGTTCGTCAGTAACCCAAATATAGCCGCATGCAACCGCTGCGAACATGCCACTTTGGTCTAAGTTATTGTAAGACAAAGGTGCAGAGGTAACCACGCTACGTTACTAGGGTGCGCAAGTTGCATCGAATTGGACCGCTTGCTCTAACAGAATGATTCTGCCTGCGATGTCATCAATCGCAAACGAGCGCGGACTCAGGGAAGGCCCCCGAGCCGGTGTCTTCGGTAACTTCCGCCGGTGCCGGAGGGGCGGTGAAGAAGTCATTCACCTGCTCCAGAACCTCTATTCCGGTCTTCGCATGGTAGATCGCCTTGCGCAGTCTTCCCCCACCTATCACGCCGTGCGTAAACCAGGTGGCAAACTGCTTCATCTTGCCGGCTGTCTCGCCCAGGCGCGCGTCACGGGGCAGGTCTTTCGTCGCTTCTGCCTCTCCGAGCAGCATTTCAAAGTACGCCCGGATCATATGGTGCCGGTCGGCAAACGTCGGCTGGTCGTAGCGTCCTGTGGCTGTATATTGTGCAATCTGCCTGAAAATCCAGGGGTTTGCCGCCGCTGCACGGCCTATCATTACCGCGTCGCACCCCGTTTGGGCCACCATGGCTGCCGCATCCTCAGGGGTGCGGATATCCCCGTTGCCGACGACCGGAATACCTACCGCCTGCTTGACCGCGGCAATCCATTCCCACCGCGCCTGTCCGCTGTATCCCTGCTCCCGCGTTCGAGCATGCAATGCAACGGCATTCAAACCTTCGGACTCCGCCATCCGCGCCAGTTCCACACACACGATCTGAGAATCGTTCCATCCCAAGCGGAACTTTACGGTGAAGGGGATCGACACCGCCCCCCTCACCGCGCGAAAGATCTCCCCAATTCTTGGCAGATCCCGCAGCAAGCCCGATCCGCCATTGCACCCGACTACGCGTTTGGCCGGACAGCCTAGATTCAGGTCAACCGTATCGAATCCCGTGTCCTCGACGATCCGTGCGGCTTCCGCCAGCGTCTCCGCATTCGAACCAAACAACTGTGCGCCGATCGGATGCTCGTCGTCGTAAAAGGTCAGATATCGCCGGCGTTTTGACTCCCTCATCCGCGAAAGGCCATCCGCCGACGTAAACTCGGTCATCAGCAGCCCGCAACCCGACTGCTGATTCGTGACGGTTTCTTCAACGGCCGCGATTTCCTGATTTGGACTCTCTGATCCCTGGTCTCTCGAAAAAATGCTGGCATGCCGGATAAACCGCCGAAAGACGGTGTCCGTAACCCCCGCCATCGGCGCCAGAACCGTAGCCGGGGCCACGACGACCGGCCCGATCCGCATCTCGGCAGGCACACGAACCCCCTCGGGCATCGCATGCTCCCGTGGGTTGTCCCAATCCTTCTTGACCGTGAATCCTTTGCCAGCCATAAGATCAGTTCTTAATTGTCAGTCCTCAGCGATCATTCGCAGTCCGCGCTACTCAACTGAGAACTTTGAACTGAAGACTGACTACTTTCTTTTCCAAACATACGTGGGCCCCCGCCGTAGCGGAGGCCCGATCGCTCAGCCGTCGCTCAGGCCTTACTTCGCCGGAGACGTCTCGCCAGCCTTGGCGTACTTGCGGCGGAACCGCTCCACGCGTCCTGCCGTATCCACCAGGCGCTGTTTGCCGGTAAAGAACGGATGGCAGTTGGAGCAGATTTCCACGTGAATGTCGCCCTTGTGGGTCGACCGGGTCTCAAAGTTGTTTCCGCAGGCGCACATCACGCGCACCGCGGCATAGTTGGGATGAATCTTTTCCTTGGGCATCGCTAAAGACAGACCTTTCCTACGTTCTTCCGTATCTATTGTATTGGGATTCAGCAGCTAGCGCAAACGATTCAAGCAGCTTCAGACGACCTCTCAGGGGCCGGATCGAGGCTCGGAACGCTCTTCACAGGACTTAGCAACGGCCAACCTTTGCGCAGCACGTAGTCCAGCCAGGCTCCGGCAATCTGTGACGTCACCACCGCCGCGACCACCAATGTTGTGTAGAACTGCGAACTGATGATCCCCGCATCGAACGCTACGCTGGCGAGGACAATCCCGGGGCCACCGCGAGCATTGGTCGTAATTGCCAGGTTGAGCAGGTCAAGCCCGCGAAACCCCGCAAACCGCCCCGCCAGCGATACTGAAAGAATTTTGATGGCGCATGTACCAAGTATGAATGCCGCCATCATGCTCCACGAAACACCCCGGATCAGGTCGAGCTTCAATCCTACGATCGCGAAGTAAACAGGGACGAAGACCGCGAATGCCACCTTGCCAATCGAGTCCAGGGCCTCGGCAAACAGCCGGCGCTTCTTGTGGACCACGGCAAACCCAGCCAGGAATGCCGCAAACACGAGGCTTACATCCAGTGCCCCGGCAAGTGCGCAGTAGGCGAGCAGCACGGCCACCGCATATCCAATAGGACTCGATTTGGCGAGAATATTGAATTTTGCCTTGTTGATTCGCTTCACAATCCGTGGCATCACCGTGAGGCCGAGCCCGAAAAATGCCACTGTCAGAGCGAGATGCGTCAACGTTCGCTCCGGATCAAGGGCCTGCTTTCCCGCCGCAGCTGTTGCCATCGCCAGCGCCAGCCAGAGAACAATGTCCTCAAGAACCGCAACACCCAGCACGAGCCTGGCGAATCGCGTGTGAAGGATCTTCAAGTCGCTGAAAATCTTCGAGACAACCGGCACCGAAGTGACCGCCACGCCCACGGCAAGAATGATGATGAGCGAAACCTTGTTCCCGTTTGGGCCTTCCAGAGACGGGCGAATCAGTGCGGGTCCGAAGACGAGTCCGATGACAAACGGCAGCCCGGTACCGACAATCGTCAGCCACCCCACTTCGCGCCGCTCCTCGCGGGTAAACAATTGCTGCGTCTCGGCGCCGCTGAGGAACATGAGCAGCAACAAGCCCACCCAGTAGATGAAGTCGAGCACATCGCTCTTGTGCATCGCACTTCCCACAACTCCGGCAAAAAACGGCAGCCTCCCCAGCAACCCCGGCCCCAGTACAATTCCCGCCAGGATCTCGCCAATCACCTTCGGCTGGCGCAGTTTTACGAATAAGGCTCCAAGCAGTTGCGCGAGCCCGATCAGTAAAAGCAAGACGAAAAGTGTTGAAGTGAGAGAAGAATTGGACACGTTTTATAAGTGCTCATAGGGTGTGATGCTCATCTTGGCCCAGGCTTTGCATTTGGCCCATCATTTGCTTGAGGTTTTAGGCTCATTTACCTTTTCCCTGCCGCCCTCCTGGCATCGAAATTTCGTCACAAAAAAGCGCGTCGAATCCTAGTGCATGGACAACGCGCCTCTGCCTCTTCCCTTCCAAGTGGGGGAACGAACGGACGCAAAACTGAATTGAGGTAATTGCTATATGGGACTCATTACGCCCAACGACTTTCCGAACCTGCGTGAACTCTATACCGCCCAACTACGCTACCTGCTGTCTGCTGAGAATCAGATTGTCGAGGGCCTTCCCAAGATGATCGAAAAGGCGCAAGAGGCGCAACTGAAGCAGGCTTTTCAGTCGCATCTGCAGGAGACGCGCACTCATGTAGCCCGGCTGGAGCGCCTGCTCGGCGATCTCATCAATGACCCTACCGACAAGAAGGACTCGATCCTGGCAGCCATCGTTGGCTCCGGCGAGAACATTACAAAAGAGTCTGACCCAGGCGCCGTCCGCGACGCGGGCCTCATCGCCAGCGCTCAGAAGGTCGAGCACTATGAAATTGCGTCGTATGGCAGCGCTCGCGACTGGGCGGAGCAACTCGGTCTCAGCGATCACGCACAGATACTGCAGCAAACCCTCAACGAAGAAAAACACGCCGACAAACTGCTGACGGAAATCTCCCACACGGCCAACGCCACCGCCGCAGTCTAGAACCTAGCAAATCACCTGAAGTGCGGGTGCCCCATCCTTGAATCGTTCGCTGATTCAGGGATGGGAAAGCACCAATCCTTTCGCTACGATCGAAAGATCCGATGCCTTCAGGCTTCATTGCTCCGCGCTCATTGTCACTGTTCACTTTTTCAATGCTTTCGCAATTCCTGCCTCGATCAGGGGCGCCATGATGTCGTATCCGGCCTGCGTCGGATGCACACCGTCATGGCTCAAATTCGCCGGCAATCCATCCCGATCGTCCTTCATTGCGGAGTGGTAGTCCACGTACACATACTTATGTTCGGCGGCGTATTTTTGCATCCAGGCGTTGATCTGATCGATCTTCGGCGCGGGCGTCAATCCCGGCTGCCACGGGTAGTCGAATGCCGGCAGAATCGAACACAGCACCACCCCAATGTGATTGGCCGTCGCCATCTCCGCCATTGCGGCGATATTCGCTTCAGTCTCTTCCAGCGTCATTGGCCCGGTGTTCCCGGCGATGTCATTGGTTCCTGCGAGAATCACCACAACCATTGGCTGGAGTGCGATCACATCCTGGTGGAAACGGAGCACCATCTGCGGTGTTGTCTGCCCACTGATGCCGCGATTGATGTACGGCTTCGCGGCGAACACACCACCCGGGGCATCGAAATGCCATCCCTCGGTGATCGAGTCGCCCATGAAAACGACGCGCTTTTCACCCGCAGCCGGCGGACCCAATTTCAAATCGGCCTCCTTGAAGCGCGCCAGCCACGGAAAGTCCGTCAGCAATTGCTGATCGTGCTTGCGCCAGTAGTCGTTGTCAGGATGCTTCGCCACCGCCGGCGTCGGCGCGGGTGCCTGTGTCTCCGGAACATTCCCCGGCTCCTGCCCTGCGAACTGCAATCGAACCAATATCCTGACGCAACACGAGAGAACTCCAACAGCGACGCGCAACAGAATTCGACTCACAACGACCCACCCTTCCGATTAGCTGAATGCAAACGAAATCTCATCTTAACGCCGCAAACGGTGTCTCGGATGCGCTTCCGGGGACATGGCCCATTTTCCACCACCCGCACGCCTTTCCCACCGCAACGCGCCTGCGCCGATTGCGCTAGGCTTGGTAGAGCACATGAGCGATTGTCCCATCTGCAACGGCGTAGGTCTGGTCCGCGTTGTCTCTGAAGGCGGCCTGTGGGTCTCCCGTGCATGCGAATGCCAGGAAGCTGACCGCGAAGAACGCCGCCTCGCCGCCGCCCGCATCCCCGAGCGCTACCGCCAATACACGCTCGATGGCTACGAAACAGCTTTCCGCGGAGCCGACCAGTCGCTGAGCCGTGCACACCTTACCGCCCGAAGATTTGTCGATGCTTACCCCGTCGACACCGCCGGCAAGGGCTTGCTTTTCACCGGCTCCATCGGCGTGGGCAAGACGCATCTGGCCGTCGGCGTGCTTCGCCGTCTCATCCAGGAAAAGGGCTGCAAAGGCCTATTCTGCGACTACCGCGAGTTGCTCAAGAACATCCAGAACAGCTACAACACGCAAGTCAACACCACCGAACTCGAACTGCTCAAGCCGGTCTTCGCAGCCGAAGTCCTCGTGCTCGACGACCTCGGCGCGCAGAAGCCCAACGAATGGGTCTGGGATACCGTTGCTCTCATCCTCAACACCCGCTACAACGACAAGCAGACCACTATCATTACCACCAACTATCCCGACCTCGCTGCGGGAAGCGGTGCCAAGTCCGACGTTGAGCGCGCCGCTCGGGAGCAAACGCTCGGCGATCGCATCGGCGACCGCATGCGTTCCCGGCTGGCCGAGATGTGCGTCAAGGTCGAGGTCACCGGCGAAGACTTCCGCCAGACCGTCAAGCGGGCCCGCTTCGGCTAACCTATTCCGCCAGCGGCAGCGCGAAAATCTCATCCGGAAAATAACATGCCTGGCAAACTCGAAATGATCGTCGGACCGATGCGGAGCAACAAGACTGCCGAGCTCCTGCGCCGCATCGAGATTCGTCGCCAATACGCCAAGCAGTGCGTGCTTCTCCTCAAGCCCAGCGCCGACACGAAGTCCGCGGCCGGCGTGATCGAAAGCCGCAACCCCAATGGCTGCGGAAAAATGGAAGCCGTCGAATTCCCCAACTCCGATCCGTGGTCCATTCTGCCCATCCTCGCGGAGACGGAGCAGAACATCGGCAAGCGTGTCGAGTGCATCGCCATCGACGAAGGCCAGTTCGTTGCAGACCTCTTCCTGTTCACCAAGCGCATGCTGCAGCAGGGCCATGATGTCATCGTCTCCGGCCTCGAACTAGACTTTCGCGGCATGCCCTTCGGCGAGATGCTCCAGCTCTCCTGGCTTGTACGCATTTACGCCGGCAACATCACCGAACTCGTCGCCTACTGCAGTTGCGGAGCCAAGGCGCTCTATCCCCAGCGCCTCGTCGACGGCAAGCCGGCCGCATACTCAAGCCCCATCATCATGGCCGGCGATTTCTATGAGCCCCGTTGCGACGAACACTTCGTCCTACCGGGCCGTCCCCATTAGGGCACGCGGATGAGGCTCAAGCAAGTGTCATCTTGAGCGTATTGCCGTGTCGCGCGTCATCCTGCTTTTCTTGGCAAGGATACTTCGTCCTGGTGAAAAGCGACCTCATTCGAAGCTGAAAAGATCAGTGGAAACTTCACCGTAGCTTCAACCAGGTCGTTTGCAATCGTATGAATTGCCAGAAGGCCCTTGTCTCCGAAATGCAAGCGGAGACGTTTCTTTACGTTGGTGAGACCGATTCCCGTCCCGCGCGCCTCGTTTCCATTGGCGGGCTTCAACCCGATCCCGCTGTTTCGCACTGCAATGCTCAGCTGTCCCTCATCTTCTCTTGCAGTTATCTCCAGAAGCCCTGCATTCACGCGCGAAAGCCCGTGAACATAGGCATTCTCAACGAGCGGCTGAAGAATCATGGTCGGAACCAGGGCATCGTAGAGGCGGGGGTCGATCGTGATGTTCTGGCGGATCTGTCCTGCGGATCTGATGTTCTGAAGCGACAGATACATCTCAATGAACTCCATCTCTTCCTGGAGGCAGATCAATTGCTTTGGTCCTCGCTCCAGGGAGACACGAAGCAAACTGCAGAGTTGCTCGAGCATTCTGTCGGCCGCGCGCACATCGGAATACATCAGGCTGGAAATGCTGTTCATGGTGTTGAACAGAAAGTGGGGATTGATCTGCATGCGAAGCGCCAGCATTCGTGCTTCTGTCAGCTCGACAGCAAGCTGCGACATGTCCCTTTCCTTCTGTAGCGATTCCCGGTAGTAGCCGATGCCGCGGATCACCATGAAGGCTCCCCAAAAAACCGCCGTATTCTCGAGGAATTCGTCGGCAAGACTGTAGTCCACTCTCTGCCAGAAACTGAGTGGAACGCGGCTCATGGGGATATGTGGGAAGCATGCAGCCAATGCCATTTCGACAGCAACGCTCATGACGATGCTGAGGGGAACGATGCGCAACAGGATGTATCGCCATCCCGCTTTCTGCAGGCACTCTCCAAGCCAGAGCCATAGGAACCAGCAAAAAAGACCCCAAAGCAGATACTGAAGTTCCCAGGCAGCGATTGCGGGCAACAAGCGAAAGGGGGACTTTTGATACCAGATTCGCATCCCCAGCCATTGCTGCAAAGCGAACAACAGCCCGACGATCATGAAACTGCCGAGAAATGGAATGGGTCGCATTCCTACGCGGTCTGAGCGACCCAAGAGGCTTTTGATACTCATGGTTTAACCTGCGAAAGCGGGCTCCATCGTTGCGATCCGCTCATCAAAACGTGTCTCGTCGTCCGAACTTCGTCCCCGCCGAGGTTGAAAGGTCAGAGCGCTTTACAGGCTTTGATGGGACCGAGTTTTCGATCATATCAGCTTGTTTGACGATGCAAATGGGAACAGGACACGATTTGTGACGAGCGACGGAAAAATCGGTTCGACGCCGTCCAGATGCTCATTACCGCGTCCTCCTTTTTCTCACTGAGGCGCGAGACCTTCTACGATGAATACGCGGCTCTTCGCTGCGCTTTGCCTGATCGGCTTGATTGCCGCATAGGCTGGGGAGTCGTACCATTCACGCGCCTTCTGCACACTATCGAATTCGATGATCACGACCCTGTCCTTGGGCGGATCGCCTTCCAGAGCCTGGATCCTGCTGGTACTCACCACAAGGCGATGGTTGAAAGGCGCCAGTGTTTCCCCTATCTTCTTGCCATACTCCTGCAGGGCAGCGGGGTCGGTGATCTCCGCCTCAGCGATCACGTAGCCGGGCGGCGTCTTCGCGTGCTGCCCTCGGATCGCAATTCCACCTATAGCGCTGATCGAGACGCCGACCATCATCGCGAACATCAGCTTCAGTCTCGTTTTCATCAGTCGTGACCTCACTCGTTCGAACGCACGATGCCGTTAATCGGCGTCGTCTTTTTTCTGCTCCGGCGCTTTCTCCGGCGTCGTTAGCGGCTTGATGATGTCATCGAGATATGCCGGGGTGCCATCCAGGCGCTCCAGCGCCGGATACCGCTCCCCGTCGTGATAATCAATCTGTGCCGTCGAGACAAACGAATCCGCTTGCACGATCACTTTGATCGGCTTTGCAGGATCCTTTGCCTCGCGAATCGCCTCGCGCAGCGCATCGCCCGAGTAGACCTTGTCATTGACCGCCATGATCTTCTCGCCCGGCGCCAGTCCAGCCTTGTCCGCAGGCCCATTCCATAGCACATCCGCGACTGTCCCGTCCGCGCCGATCCGCAGCCCAATCGAATACCAGCAATCCGCGCCTCCGCCGCGCCGTCCTTCCGCGGCAGCAATCATCTTCTCGGACTTTGAGGGCTTGTCGTGATAGACCAGCTTGTACCCGCCCTGCTCAATCCCCGCCGCGTCCACATGTGGATTGATCTTGTCCACGCGATCGTGCAGGAACTTCGCCCAGTCATACGGCACCACCTGGTTCAGATCCTGAACCAGCTCGTCAAACGTATAGGTCACAATCAACGGTCCGGTATTGCCGCCTTTGCCCAGGAAAATCTTCACGAAATCATCCAGCGACTTTTTATTGTCCGTCGTCTTGCGGATCAGCGTGTCGGCATCCAGCCAAAGCACCTCACCTTCGAAGTAGTAATCCTGGCCGCGCCGCCAGTTTGTCCACGCCTGGTTTCCCCCGCGCAGAATGCTTGCGCCAACCGCCGTGTCCACCGTCGGCCGCCACTCGCGACCCCGCGTGTAGTCCAACTCCGCCGCCGTCATCGCCAGCACGTCCTTGTACTCCTGCGGGTTCTTCAGGCCCGAGCGCGCCGCCAGCACGTTCCCCCAATACTCGGTCATGCCTTCGTAAACCCACAGCATCCGGGCCTGCATTGGAGTTGCGAAGTCCGGCTGATACAGCCCTGCGGGCCGCCGATATTTCCCGTTCCACGAGTGCGTGAACTCATGCGACAGCAGGTCCGAATCGGGCAGCTGGTGCACATCATCCGCAAACCCCTTCTCGCCGACGCCGTTATCCGATGACTCCCCGTGCTCCAGACCCATGCCGCCGGCAATGTCCGACAACGTCAGCAGAAAGTGATATTCGCTGTAGTGGTGCGATGCGTACAGCGCATCGGCCTCGCGCACCAAGTTGGCTACCTCGGCGAGCACTGCCGGGCGCATGTTTGCATCCTCCGGCGCATCCGCTGCTGCATCCAGATAGTGCTGCGGCTTGATCGTCGGCGCGAGAGGGTATTCATGGAAATACAATCCCGTCAAAACGGGAGAATCTTCCAGCGCCTCCACCGTCGTCACCGCAAACTTCGTCGTGCTGCCTGCTGCGGGAACCGGATATGCTCCGCTGTTCACCGGTTTCAGCGCAGTTCCGATGCCCCAACCCGCAGGCACTTTTACCGACGGCTGAATCGGGATATCCTTCACGGGTACGTGCGCCGGATAGAACATCAGAGCTTCCCATTCCAGCGCGGCCAGCCGCTGCGAAACCCGCCGCATCACAATCGAATCCAAGTGCATGTGAAGTGTCTTCGCGCCGTCGGGTACCGTCAGGTGATACTCGAAGAGGTTCACATCGTCTCGGTTCCACTCCAGGGTCTTTCCATTTGCGGTGAACACCACGCCGACAATCGAAGACGCCGGCCCGGAGGGCATGTGATGCCCCGGAATCCACTCAGGCGAGATCAGCGTCACCGGTCCCGCCGACACCGGGAAATCGATCTCCGCATGAAAAAGCTTCCGGGGAGCGTCCGAAAGATCGGCCGTGATCTCGATCGGCGCCTTCTGCGCACGTGCGAGTGGAATTGCCAGGGCAAACACTAATAGGGCAGGGAAGTAGCGGACACAACGCTTCAACGCGGGCATTCGGACGGGGCCTCCTGAAGAATTCAGGTTATCGCATGCCCGCGTGTAATTCCGAGTCCAGCTGCCGCACGAATCCCAAGCCCGCAGAGCCCGAGCGCTACTTGCTCATATTCAACAAGTCCTTGATACGCCCCACAAGCGTCGGCGGACTCTTGTCGTGGGCCAGCGTCATCCGGCCATCGATGGGTAACCACACCTCTTCTCCCGAAGAACTCGCATTGAAGAGCCCCAGATGGTGCTTCTCCGCAAGGCGTGCCATGGTCATATACGCCGATTCTTCGTCTGACCACGCAAAGGACACAAGAATGAAATCGGCGCCAATGGCGTAGTCCGAACTCGAGGCTCCATCGTGCGCCGGCCGTTCCCGGGCGAAGCGCCCATGCATAGGGGGAAAAATCTCGATCATGTCCGCAAACCATGCGCGCAGGTTTGCCGAACTGAGAGCCGGATCGTCGTAGCCGTGATCCTCGCCCCACTTCGTCTGCCCCGCATACCAGTCCAGGAACTCAGCGTGGCTCGCTGGAACGGCATCGGGCTCGAAGACCATGAGGTCGTAGCTCATGATTTGATGCTATCCCGTAAGAGGGGATTTGCGCCTTCTCGCACTTAAAAATCTCGCTTCGAGAGCGCTGTTGCCGGGATTCCCAACCGTTCCCTGATTGTGCCTTTATGTCCAGCGTGTTAAAAGCTAAGGAACAGGGGACAGGGCAAAACCGTCTTTCCGGGCTGGGCAGGTCACCGCAGCCACCGGGGTACTCGGCCATTTTCAGAAACCCTGATTCCCGCGTCAAGGACATCTGAGGAGCATGAGCGCCGGACCCATGACCGAAGTGGAAACGCTCTACGGCGACTATCCTATCGACCGCGCCTTCGACGAGATGCGTGAATCGACTGGAGAAGTTCGCTCCCACTATCGCGCCCTGGCGGAAACGCTCGCGCGCCTGCCGCAGGAAGAGCTTCAACGCCGCAAGCAGTCGGCCGAGCTATCGTTTCTCACGCAGGGCATCACCTTCACCGTCTACGGCCGCGACGAAGGCACCGAGAAGATCTTCCCTTATGATCTGCTCCCCCGGCTCGTCACGGCGCAGGAGTGGGATCACATTGAGCGCGGCCTTACCCAGCGCATCACAGCCCTGAATCTCTTCCTCCGCGACGTCTACTCCGAGGCCAAAATCCTCAACGACCACGTTGTGCCGCGCGAACTGGTCTACAGCTGCAAACACTACCGACGCCAGATGCGCGGCCTCCAGGTTCCCCGCAACGTCTACATCTCCGTCGTCGGCTCTGACTTGCTTCGACTGAATACTGGCGAATTCGTAGTCCTCGAAGACAATCTCCGCGTGCCATCGGGTGTGAGTTACATGCTCACCAATCGCCGCGTTATGAAGCGCACCTTTCCGGAGCTTTTCCATAGCTATGGCGTGCGCCCCATTGAGCACTATCCGCAGCTCCTTCTCGCTACCCTGCGCTCACTTGCACCGGAGGGCCGCCCCGAGCCCAACATCGTCCTGCTCACCCCCGGCGTCTTCAACTCCGCTTATTTTGAGCACACCTACCTCGCGCGCCAGATGGGCATCGATCTTGTCGAAGGCCGCGATCTCGTCACGCACGACAACATCGTATACATGCGCACGACTGACGGCCTCAAGAGAGTCGACGTCATCTATCGCCGCGTCGACGACGATTTCAGCGACCCGCTGATCTTTCGCGGCGATTCGATTCTCGGCTGCACCGGGCTGTTCAATGCTTATCGCGCCGGCAATGTCACCGTCACCAACGCTTTCGGCACCGGCCTCGCTGACGATAAGGCCCTCTACGCTTACATACCGGACATCGTCCACTACTACCTCGGCGAAGATCCGATCCTCAACAACGTCAAGACCTTTTTGATGACGGAAGAAAAAGAACGCCAGCACGTTCTCGCCAATCTCGATAAGCTCGTGGTCAAGGCGGTCGGCGAAAGCGGCGGTTACGGCATGCTCATCGGGCCGCATTCCACCGCGCGCCAGCGCGAAGAGTTCGCCGCTCGCATCCAGGACAACCCGCGCAATTACATTGCCCAGCCCACACTCGATTTCTCACGCGCGCCCTGCCTCATCGGCGACCGTCTCGAGCCGCGCCATGTCGACCTGCGACCCTACATTCTCGTGGGCGACAAGATCAACATAGTTCCCGGCGGACTGACCCGCGTGGCCCTCGAAAAAGGCTCCCTTGTGGTCAACTCCTCGCAAGGCGGGGGTAGCAAGGACACATGGGTCCTGGAATAGCGGATCCAGAAAAAAGTGTGCGAAGAAAGAACGTAATGGAAGCGACAGTAACGCAATTCAGGATTCGGGAGAGTACCAAAATGCTTTCGCGCGTGGCCGACAGCCTCTATTGGATGAGCCGCTACCTCGAGCGCGCCGAGAACACCGTGCGACAGCTCGACGTCGCCATGAGCCTCATGCTCGACTCAGGAGGCGCCAGCGCTGAAACCCATTGGCAGCGCCTCATCGCCGCGCTCGGCAATCCTTCCGGCCTCGAATGGTCCGGTGACCCCGGGTCCAATGCTGAAGCTCTGGTCTTCGACAAGCATCATCCGGTATCTGTCACCAGTTGCATCGATGCCGCGCGTGAAAATGCCCGCCAGATCCGCGAAGAAATCTCCACCGAGCAGTGGCAGCGACTCAACCGCCTCTACCATCTGATGCACTCGCCGCACACCGAAACCCAATTCAGTTCCAATATCAACGACGTGCTGTCTTCGCTCATCGACGCCATTCATCTCTTCAAGGGCGTCAGCGACACCACCATGATCCATGGCCAGGGCTGGCACTTTATCCGTCTCGGCCGCTATCTCGAGCGTGCGTACGCCATCGCAACGCTCCTCCAGGTCTACCAGCCTTTGCTTTCGAGTCAGCCGGAACGCGAGCACTCTGGATACCAATATCTTGAGCAGGTAGGGCTCCTGCGCTGTTGTACAGCGTTCGAAGCCTACTGCCAGGTCTATACCGCAGACCTCACGCCCGACCGGATCCTCGAATTCCTCCTGCTTAATCGCGACTTTCCTCACGCGATCCGCTACTCCGTCGACGGTGTTCGCCAGGCAGTCCAGTCCATTCAGCACACCGGCGGACGCCGTCCCCCCGACGAACTCAGCGCAGGCATTGGCAAATTGCATGCCTTGCTCAGTTTCACTTCGATCAGCGAAATCCTGAATGGAGATGCTGCCGCATTCCTCCACACCATTCGCCATCAGTGCATGCGCATCCACGAAATCATGTACCGCTATTACATCCAATACTCCATCCAGTCCGCGCTGGCCATCTGAAGGTGAGGACTCATCTCGCATGAATTGCTACTCCATCCGCCACCTCACGCGCTTTCGCTACTCGCATTCCGTAAACGAAAGCATCATGGAAACGCGCATGCACCCGCGCTCCGACTCAAACCAGCACTGCCTCACCTTTTCGCTTTCCGTCAGTCCGCGTTGCCGCGTCTTCACGTATCGGGACCATTTCGGCAACAATGTCCACCACTTCGATATTCCCGGCGAGCACAATCAACTCGTCATCGTCGCCGAATCCGTGGTCGAACAGCAACCGATGCCGGACGTTCCGGGCTTTCTCTCGCCTGATGCATGGGCTGCACTCGACGCGATGATCGAAGCAGGCGATTTCTGGGAGATGTTGCTTCCGAGCGAGTTCGTAGTTGAAACGCCGGCACTTACCCTGCTGGCGTCGCAAATGGGAGTGAGCCGACGTGACGATCCCATGATGCTCGTGCAGGAACTCAATCAACGCCTCTTCGACTACTTCGAGTACGTTCCCCGTTCAACGCGTGTCGACTCTCCCATTGACGAAGCCATCGTCAACGGCCGCGGCGTCTGCCAGGACTTCGCCCACACGATGATTGCGCTGCTGCGCCTCGTGCGCATCCCCGCCCGTTACGTCTCCGGCTATCTCTATCGCGGTCGCGAAGATCACGACCGTTCAACTCCGGATGCAACGCACGCCTGGGTCGACGTCTTGCTCCCACATCTCGGCTGGGTCGGCTTCGATCCAACCAACAATCTCGTCGCCCACCATCGCCACATTCGAACCGCCGTTGGACGCGACTACGCTGACGTGCCCCCAACCCATGGCATCTTTCGCGGCAAATCTTCGAGTGAACTCTATGTTGCCGTCCATGTCGAAGCCAGCGAGGAACCGCCGGCCCTTGATCGCAAAATGCCCATACCCGAGGATTGGTCAGTCCTCGTCGAGCGTGCTCAACAACCCCCCGAGCGCCTCCAGTCGCTCATCGACGTCCAGCAAATGCAACAGCAGCAATAAGCGAACTGCGGCTTCTAAGAGACGAATCGCCGAAAATTTTAGACGAACGGTGTTTTTTTGACGAACCGCGAAATTTGTGAGACGGATCGAGCGTTTTGAGGGACGAAACGGCATTTTTTACCCTCTCGCGATCTGGCATCCGAAGTCCATGGAGAATTTCCTTATTGAATCCTTACTGTCTGACCGAATAGATTGGAGGTATTCCAGAGCCGGCGTTCGTTGCCGGCATTGCTCGAGCGCTTTACTGCGAAATTCTGAAGCGTGCGCAATACACGTTGAAATCCTGCAGGAATGAAGATGTCACAAATCAAGCAAGCCTGCCGCGAGCGGCTTTGAACCGTACGCGCAGACAACAAATAAGGTCGCTTCGCACGACCAACGGAGCAAGTACTTTTTGGAGGAACCAGCCGTGAAAAAATCCCTTCTGGGATGGATACTGCTATGTATCCTTTCCACAGTCGCACCTTCCTTCGGCCAGCTCGCAACAACCTCACTCCGCGGAACAATCAAGGATCCTTCAGGCGCTCTCGTTCCGGGAGCCAAAATCACCATCACCGATAAGGCCACGGGGAAAACAACCTCTACGGTGGCCGACAGCTCCGGCGCTTATTCATTTGCCCAGATTGCGCCGTCCAAGTACACCATCGTCGCCAGCGCGAGTGGGTTCGGCGATCAGACCAAGTCTGCCGAACTGCTAGTTAATCAGCCCGCGACCATTGACTTCGCGCTTTCGATCCAGGCTAGCAACGTCACTGTCGACGTGTCCGCCTCCGCGCAAACTCTGAATACATCCGACGCGTCGCTCGGTAACGCCGCCGGCAATGAACTCATTCAGGCACTCCCCAGCGAAACCCGCAACGTTCCCGACTTGTTGTCGCTTCAACCCGGCGTTCTGTATCTGCCTTCGACAATGGATAGTCGCAGCGGCGCGGTGAACGGAGGGCGGTCTGATCAAGGAAACATCACTCTTGACGGTGTCGATGACAATGACCAGGTAAACGGCTTTGCGTTTACCGGTGTGCTTCGTGAGACGCAGGATTCCATCGAAGAATTTCGCGTTGCAACTGGAAGCACGAATGCGGATTCGGGTCGCTCTTCAGGTGCACAGGTAAGCATGGTCACCAAGTCGGGAACGAACAAATTCCATGGCGCAGCCTATGAATACAATCGGCCGACGATTACGGTAGCCAACGACTGGTTTAACAAACAGGCCGAACAGAACAGTGACTTGCCCAACATTCCCGGCAAACTGATTCGCAATATCTTCGGCGCAACCCTTGGTGGTCCGGTTTTGAAGGACAAGTTGTTCTTCTTTGGAAACTATGAAGGCAGCAGGTTGGCTGAGAACGCTGAAGTTACCCAGACAGTGCCTACAGCTTCTTACCAGGCCGGCAATCTAAGTTATTTCGACACGAACGGGAATATGCAGACACTCAGTCCGAGTCAGGTGGCGGTCCTTGATGCTGGTTGCCAGGTCTGCAACACACCGGCGTATCCGAATCCCCCGGGACCAAATCCAAACGCTTTGGCTTACTTCAATTCGATGCCTGCTGCCAACGGCACGACCGAGGGGGACGGCATCAACGAGGGCTCTTACTCTTTCTCATCTCCCAATCCGATTCACCTCAACACAACGATTGGAAGAATCGACTTCGCGCCCTCTGACAAGCACCGCATCTTCGTCCGCGGTAATTTGCAGGATGACGTCACTGCCGGCACTGAACAATTCCCGGGCCAGGGGCCATCTTTTACGATTGAAGACAATACCAAAGGCATTACCGCGGGAGATACATGGACAATTTCGCCGACGATCGTGAATGACATTCGTTACGGTTATATTCGCCAGGGCTTCAGCAACCGCGGCGTCGGCAAGGGTGACTACGTGGACTTCCGCTTTCTGTCTACCACCACCGCGGAAACGCGGAGCAACGTCACCAGCGTGCCTGTGAACAACATTGTCGATAATTTGACCTGGACCAGAGGCAAGCACAGCATTCAGGCCGGCGGAAACTGGCGATTGGTTCACCAGAATTTTCTGACCGACGCCAACTCTTTCAGCAGCGGCAACTCGAATCCATACTGGCTGGGCGGAGTGGCCCCATCCCCTGCAGACATGGATCAGGGCTTCGGCAACTCCTACCTGATCGCCTACGCTAATCTGGTCGGCGACGTTCCCTCGGTGACCAACTACTACAACTACAAAGTCAGCAGTGCCACAACGGCAACGTTGCTTGCCGACGGAGTTCCGCTCAACAAGCACTTCAGCGCCAATGAATTTGAGTGGTACGTCCAGGACGCCTGGCGCGCGAAGCCTAATCTGACGATCACTCTTGGGGTTCGGCATTCCATTCTGCAAACCCCCTGGGAGACAACAGGCCAGGAAATCACTCCTACCGTCGATACTCATTCCTGGTATCTCGCCCGGGAATCTGCTGCCCAAAAGGGCCAGATCAACGAGCCGGATCTCTCCTTCGCTCCATCCGGCCCTTTCTACGGAAAACCTGGATATTATTCCAAATCAAAAGACAACTTCGCTCCGCGACTTGCTGTGGCGTATTCTCCTAATCCCAAGACTTCGATTCGCGCAGGCGCGGGCATTTACTACGACCATTTTGGCGAATCTCTCGTAAACAATTTCGCGCAAAACGGTCAGTTTGGAATTAGCAGTGCCATTACGAATCCCGCCTCGATTTACCAGACAGAAACGGCGCCGCGCTTTACCAGCCGGACAACTCTCCCGTTCAGCAATGGGGCTGGGGATCCGACGGAAACCTTCCCCTATACTCCGGCTGACTACAACGCGCTCATTACCACTGGTATCGACAGTAAGATGAAGACTCCCTACTCGGAATCATTCGATCTGTCGGTTCAGCACGAATTGCCGGGCGGGTTCACGATTGAAGCGGCATATTACGGCCGCCTCGGACGCCATCTGCTTCAGAGCCTTGACCTCAGTGAACCCACGGATTTTGTGGATCCCAATGGCGGCGGGGACTACTATGCGGCAGGAACTGCTCTTTCGAAGGCTGTTGATGCAGCCGGCGGATTTGATCCGAACGCGACGCCGGGCTGCAACTGCAACCAATACGCGCAGGTAAACAGCATTAAGTACTTTGAAGACATGTTCCCCTGGATGGCGAACTTCGACTACCAGGGCGAAAGCGCCACGCAAGCCATTTATTCAGACGAGTGGAATCCTTCCCGTGCGAATCTGGGCGCCACCACCGCTCTGATTGATCTCGATCTGTATTGCACCACTGCCTTCCAGAATCCCTATAGCGGAGACTATCCTTCGTATCCCTGTCCGAGCGATCTGACGTCCCGGTTCTGGCAATACCAGTTTGCGTCGCTCTTTTCGCTCTCCTCGATTGGATCGAGTTCTTACCACTCAGGCCAACTTACGCTTCGCCATCCCATGAGCCATGGTCTGCAACTCGACGTTAGCTACACCTATGCGAAGTCGATGGACATGGGCTCCGACGCGGAGAGAAACCCGGCTCTCTCCCTCCTCGTCTTCAGCCAGATCTTCAATACCTGGAAACCGCAGCTTAATCGCGGAGTGTCTGACTTTGACACTCGCCACCTGCTCACCGTTGATTACGTCTATCAACTGCCATTCGGACACGGAAAGGCAATGCTGGGCAATAGCGGGAAAATTGCAGACGCTCTGATCGGAGGCTGGCAGATGTCGGGAATCTTCCGTTCAACCAGCGGTCTTCCGTTCTCGTTATTCGAGCCGGGCTACACCACAAACTGGACGTATGGCAGCTTCCCGGTGGTCACGGCGCCGGTGAAGATGCGTCGTCATTTCGATTCCAATGGTGAACCGCAATTCTTTGACAATCCCAGTGCGATCAATAGCGGGGTCGCGACGGGATCGCCGATCCGTCTGCCCTATCCGGGCGAGGCGGGAGAGCGCAATCATTTCCGCGGTGATGGCTACATCAACCTCGATTCAGGGGTAAGCAAATCCTGGAAGATCCGGGAGTATGGAGCCTTGAAATTCGCCTGGGAAGTTTACAACGTCACAAACACCGTCAGATTCGATCCAGCTTTCCTCGGATCGCAACTCACGGACGGCAACCTCGGGGTTGCGAGCACCCTGCTGTCGACGCCTCGCCGCATGCAGTTCAGCCTCCGTTACGACTTCTAACCTTCAACCAATCACAAAACGCCGGAAGAGCCTGCGCTCTCCGGCGTTTTTCTTTTGTGTTGAAGTTTGGATCCCGAGCTTTCGCTACTGGCTGGCTGTGGCTCCTTCTGCTCCCATTGCCTTCAATCGATTCTGCGCGAGCTGCCAACTCGACGTCGGAATCATCATCGCTTCCTTTGGCTTTTCGAGCTTGCGATAATCCGAGATGGCCGCATCGCGTTCGCCGTATTGCTCGGCAATGCGCCCGAACGAATACCAGTAATCGTCGTTTGGCTCGTCCAGGTTCAGATCGTCCATGGCGTGCAGCAAAAGGTCATGCGCTTCCTTCGTCTTGCCGGTCTCGGCGTAGACGCAGGCTAACGTGTGCAAAATCGCAGGATTCTCGCGGTCCATCTGGCTTGCCTTTGTCGCTGTTGTTACGTCGGCTTCGTCCACCTTGCCGGTATAAAGTGAAAACCACGCCATCGAATTCAGCAGGCTCGCATCTGCCTTGCCTTGATCGATCAGCTTCTGAATCCATCCGCGTGCCGACCCATAATTTCCGCGGCTTGCTTCGATCCGCACCTTCGCCTGGAACGCATCTGCATCGGCATCCAGCAGCTTCAGCCGCGCATCTGCAAGGGCCAGGGCATCATCGTAGCGTTTCAAGCCGATCAACCCCTCCACTTCCGTCATGAAGGCGAGCCGCGATTCCGGAACTTCCTTCACCAGGTCCGAGCCGACGTCCAACAATTTCGCATACTCTTCGAGTTGCGAATAACCCATCGCCAACGCAAGCTCGATATTCGTCTTCTCGCGATCCGTCGCGGCGCTCTTGCGGGCTTCTTCCAGGAGCTTCACTCCCTGGGCAGCGGTTGGTTTCGTACCCACCATCAGGGCCGCTGCAGCCAGCGTCATCTTGTGCGCATCCGCCGCCTCGCCTTTGATCCAGAATCGCGGGAATACCGGGCCGCCCAGCGTGTCATCCCCTCCGCCCAGGTGCTGGTCTTCGCGAATCCAATCCAGCAGCACCTTTGCGCCATTCAGGTCCCCAGCCTTGATCCTATCCAGCATCTCCAGCGCGATGGAGTTGGGTTTGTCAGACGTATCCAGCAGTTTGTATTGGCCGCCCTCTTTCACTACGAAGAACGTGATGGTGGGGCCACCTGGAATCTGCATCTTTTCGCGATATCCCGTCGTGTCGTCTCCGTCGCCCTTGGGATCGAATGCCTGCAGCAGGATGTCGATCGTTACGTCCAGCGAGTTGTCCTGCCGCGCCATCTGGCTATTCAGCTTTTTGCCCGCGGTCAGTTCCTTCTTGCGGTCGTCGGAATCTTCGGCGCGGAAAACCGCGAGAGCATTGCGGCTCAGAATCGGTTCCATCGTGGCCAGCGTTGCGTTTGGATCCATCGTCAGCAGGAAAGCCCGCTTCACGAGGTCCGTGGGCGTATTGGCAAACTGCAAATCCTCATGCCGCTTCGCGCCGCGCAACATGCTGGCCAACCCCATCGTTTGTGCCGCATTGTCACCGGCTGCGCCCGCCTGAAGAAAATCTGCCCCCAGCGCATAGTGACGCGTATTCATCAGCATCTCGCCGCCGGTGCGCGCAGCGTCTTTGAACGCCGAGTCGGAATTCGAGAGCTTGTTGATCTCCGCCAACCCTTCCTTGCTCCCCTGCAGGACGGCTCGACTCGCCGCGATCAATGCGACCGGTTGAGGATTCAATGCCTGCGCAGCCTTGATTGCGGCCGCCGCATCGCCGCTATAGAAAAGCGCATAGGGAAGATTGTTTGGGATCTGCAATTCCGCCAGTTTGTCAGGCCCCAGCTTCTCGTACTCCGCCACCGCCTGCTTTAGATTTGCTTCTCCGCTGTACCGCCGGCCCACCGCGTCATACTCCAGCAGTATCGCCAAATTCCCCTGCGCCGTGTGATCGTCCGGATCAAGTTTCTCCGACGCCCTGTAAGCCTCTGCCGCGCCCGTCCAATCCGTGCCCGGTCGGAGATCCCGGCCCACCAGGTCGTGCTTCAGAATGTCCGCCAGGGTTCGCTCCGCCAATGCCGAACTTGGATCCAGATTCACGGCTTCGCGCGCTTCCGCCCGCGCTGCTTCGCCCATGCCAGCCTGCAGCAGCACACGCGCAACCTGCAAATGATGGACCGCGTCATTCGGATTTGCGGAGATCAGACCGCGGTAGCTGGCCAACGCTTCCTTTACCTTGCCCTCATGCAGGAGCGCCTCGCCCTCCGGCTCAAAACTCACCATGATTGCCGGGCCCGTCTGTAGTTCCGCAACCTTGTTGCGCACCGCCGTGGCCTCGGCAACCGAGTAGCGCCGCTTTCCGGAATCGAAGGCAAGGTCGGCTTCCACTACGCCGTCGTTGCCCTTTGAAAACTTCTCCGTGAGCAGCGCCGGTCCCATCGCGATCGTGTCGTCTTTCGGCAATTCCTTTGGCACAAATCCCGTCGGCGGCACAATCTTGTATTTCCACTCCGCCGTGAAAGGCTGATCCAGCTCCCAGTCCGCGGTGCGCGGCTTCTTCGGCTTGTCCGTATCATCCTTTTTCTTCGCTTCCGCATCGTCCTTGCGTTTCAACTCTTCCGGCAATTGCTGAAACAGCGTGTCCACGCGAATCGCCGCAATTGCGTTATCCAAGTCGGTAAATCCTCGCTTGGCCTTTTCGCACGCGAGCGTAAGTTCAAATTGTTTCGACAGGTCTCCGGGATCCGTGCGCTCCACGCTCGTCAATTTGTCGGCGATATACTGCGCCTTCACATAACCCGTAAGCCCGTCGCGTGTCTCCTTGTCCGGCTGGTCCGCATAGAACGACCGGTAGTGCGACTCGAATACTCCCGAGGGCAGAGTCTTTTCGATCACCGTTGCCGGCCCATTCTCGCCCAGGCGAATCTCCCTGAGTTCGAGCAGCACATTCTCACGCGATGCCGACTCCGGCGTAAGGGTCAGGGACGTGCTTTCGGGCCGCGCAATCAGTGCGTGTCTTCCCTGGTCGTTGATGGGCAACTGTCCCAGGCGCGCATATTGATCGGTCGCATCGATCCATAAAGCGGGCTTCCCCGGCACGTACACAATCGCGTGATCGAACAATCCCATGCCCGGCAACTCCGCCGGCACGTCGAGCCTTGAGCCCGCATTCAGCAGTGCTACATACGACGGAATCCCCGCGGCGCGCAGCATCGCCACCAGCAGCGTCGCTTTGTCCTTGCAATCGCCATATTTCAGCGCCAGCGTCTCCGCCGGATTATGCGGGACAATCGCCGCTTCGCCGAATTCGATTCCGGTATAGCGCACCACGCGGTCCACGTAATCGAGAATCACAGCTTCCTTCTCGGTCACTGAAGATTTTCCCGCAATCAACCCCGAGACAATTGATCGCACCGCGTCGCCGTTGGCCTTGCTGTCGACAATCTTCGAGTACTCTGTCGCCAGGGTCTGCCACGAAGCGCCCGTCGAGTAGTCAATCTCAGGAAACAGGTAAGCATCCGGCGGCAGATTTGAATCGCGTGCTTCGACGCCTTCCAGAGCGCCGATCTCGTAGGTAATTGTCACGCGACCATTGGCTTCAACGCGCTTCGGCATCAGTCCCGGCAGCAGGCGCGTCTCAATTCGCAGCGGCAATGACAGCGGAGCTTCAAACACTGCGCTGCTGTGTTCCACGGGCGTGCGTTCATGTCCGAAGAAGGAGCGCCCTACGCGTCCCGGCGCAAAGAACGGTTCCGTCTCGCGCTCCAGGTACTCCTCCTCCACCACTACTCCGGGCGAAATCGCAGGCAGAGGAGCGGTCAGTCTCTTTCCGTCGCTGTAGGTCTTGTAGTCGCCTCCACGTGCCGGTTCTTCGTTGATGGCCTTTGGATCGAGTTCGTGCTCTGAATAGTCAGGCTCGATCACGCGCGCACGAATCACCGGGCGCACTTCATGCCACGGATCCCAACCTACTGACAAGGTATCCCAGCCCTCGGCGCCTTTGGCGGTCAACACCTTGTAGATGTAATGCCCCACATGCGTCAGCCTGCCCGCTTCGTCGAAACTAAATTGCTCGTCGTCGTCAAAAAGCATCACATTTGCGCCTTCGGGAGTGTCCATCGACGAGGCGGCCTGGTACAAATCCCTGGCGGAGACGGAGAAATGCGGCGCGCTCCACGCCGGGGCATCCTGCTGGGCAGGCGCTTCAAGCGCGGCTACTCCGGGAAATATGAGAAGAAGGCAAGGAACAAAACGGCGCAAGGCAGAACGGTGCACAGCACTCCTCGTTGAACAGGGATTGTGTTCACGGTAAACCCGGCTCACGGCAAGCGCAAGACCGACTCCCAAGGCTCCAATACCTTCGGTTACCTGTGCCAGTAATTTGTCAGGCCGACAGCCTCGCTTCCGCGGCGATCTCCCGCAGATCCGGCAGCACACGGCCCAGTGGAACTGCGGCCGCATGCCGCTGTCCCAGCGTAAAATACAGGTCCTTATAGAGTGCGTAGAGCCGCTCATACACATCCACGGCGCGCCGATCAGGCTGAACTGTTCGCAGCGGCAGACACACTGCCGCCTGCGCCTCGTCGATCGTTTTGTAGATGCCCGCGGCCAGCAGCGCCATGATCCCCGATCCGAGACTCGTGGGGATACCCGCCGGCACCAGCACCGGCTTGTTCAGCACATTCGCATACACCTGGTTCAGCACTTCATTCTTCTGCGGAATCCCGCCGGCATTGATTACGCGATCCACGCGCACCCCGTGCTCTGCCATGCGCTCGAGAATAATCCGCGTATGGAATGCCGTTCCCTCGATTGCTGCGAACAGCTCGTCCTGTGCGGTGCTCACCATGTTCCAGCCCAGCGTCACGCCGCCAAGCTCCGGATTCACCAGCACAGTGCGATCGCCATTGTCCCAGCTCAGCCGCAGCAGTCCCGTCTGCCCGGCGTGGAACGACTCCAGCCCCTTCGAGAGTTCGAACACGCGCGTTCCCGCTCGCTGCGCGATCGCTTCAAAGATATCGCCTGTCGCCGAGAGTCCAGCCTCAATCCCCGTATACGCGGGATGGACGCTGCCGGGAACCACGCCGCAGACTCCTGGGACAAGGTGGGCTTCGTGCGCCATCGCAATAATGCACGTCGACGTGCCCACCACGTTCACTACATCGCCTTCGCGGATATGCGAGCCGATTGCATCCCAATGCGCGTCAAAGGCGCCTACCGGAATTGGAATCCCAACGCGCAATCCAAGTTTCTCTGCCCACTCCGCTGAAAGATGGCCGGCAACCTTGTCGCTCGTCAGATATTCCCCGCCCATCTTTGCGCGCACGCCAGCGAGGAGCGGATCCACAGAAATCAGAAACTCCTCTGGCGGCAAACCGCCCCACCTGGGATTCCACATCCACTTGTGACCCATTGCGCACACGCTGCGTTTCAGCCCGCGTACGCTCTTCACGCCGCACAGCGTTGCGGCCACCATGTCGCAATGTTCGAGGGCCGTCACAAGCGATTCGCGTTTCCCCGGGTTGTGCCGCAGCCAGTGCAGCAGCTTCGCAAATCCCCACTCGTGTGAGTACACCCCGCCGCACCACTCGATCGCTTCGAGGCCCGCGGCGTGGGCCTTCATCGTGATCTGTTCGGCCTCGGCGTGCGCGCGATGATCGCACCACAGGTAGTACTCGTCCATGGGCTCAAGGTTTTCCCCGACCGGAATCACGCTCGAACCCGTCGTATCGATCGCGAGGGCTTCCACCGATCCGCCGCTGATTCCGGTCGCGGCCAGCACATCCTTCATCGCAACGGCCAGCGCGGCCATCTGGTCAGCATGCGACTGCGTCGCAAAATCCGGATCCTCGCGACGCCGATGCAGCGGATACGACGCTGACGCGGTTCCCACCGGCCCCATCTGGCTGTCCACCAACGTCACGCGCACACTCAACGTGCCGAAATCCACCCCGGCGACAACGGCCATTCCGAACTCCCGCAGTAAACGATTTCCAGCTTCGGCACCAGACTACACTACGCCAGCAAACCCGCGATGAGCTTCCATTCACGGCTACCTGGTCCGCTGGAAGTTTATTTCTTGCCCGGGTGATCGGCCTTCGGGCCTTGCGGCGACACATTTGTCGGCGCCGCTCCCTTCAATATCTGCGGCATCGCTTCCTGGTTCTTTACCAGGATTGAAATGCGGCGATTCGACGAATCAAAGGGATTTGCCTTCACCCGCAGCAACTGATCCGCGTACCCACGCACCTGCGTCACCTGGTCTCTGCGCACGCCATCCTGCTGCAGCAATCTGCGCGCGGCATTCGCCCGGTCCGCCGACAACTCCCAGTTGCTGTAGCTCCTGTCATCGGAGTATTGTGCAGCATCCGTGTGTCCCTCAATCAGCAGCGAATTCGGCAGCGTCTTCAGCTCCGCCGCCAGCAACTCCAGCAACTCTTGTCCGCTGTCGCTCAGGCGTGCGCTCCCGCTCTCATAGAACGTTCCGTTCTTGTCCTCCAATAACTCGATGCGCAAACCCTCCGGCGTGATGGTGATCTCAATCTGCTTCGAAAGCTTCTTCAGATCCGCCTTCGCCTTGATCTCCTGCTCCAGCTTCTCCTTCAACTTCTGCATGTCGTCTGCACCGGCCACTTTCACCGTCTCACCCGTTCCCGTCATCGCGGTACCCAACATCGTTCCAGTCCCCTTGGGATCGTTGAAATATCCCGCCACCGCCTTCTTCACCTTGTCGCTTGAATTCATCAGCCACAGCACGATGAACAACGACATCATTGCCGTCACGAAATCCGCATACGCAACCTTCCACGCTCCTCCATGGTGGCCACCGTGGCGGCCGATGCGTTTGATGACGATAATCGGTTGCGTCTTTGCCGCCACGTCCCGGCCTCTCTAAGCAGCCTTCGCCGGCGCCGCCGCAGCCACGCCATGTCCTTTGCAGAACGTCTCCATCTCGTTAAACGTGGGCCGTACGCGCGCCGGAATCGCGCGCCTCCCAAGTTCGATCGCAATCATCGGCGCCGACCCTTTCAGAAATGCCAGCAGAAGCACGCGCAGCACATGCAGATAATCGTTGTGCTCGTCCGCCGTCTTCGCCATGTTCGCGCTCAGCGGACCGGCTACGCCGTAGCACAGCAGAATGCCGAGGAACGTCCCCACCAGCGCCGCGGCCACCTTCTCGCCGATTTCTTCCGGAGGTCCACCCAGCGAGCCCATCGTGATCACAACGCCCAGCACTGCCGCCACAATTCCGAGCCCCGGCAGCGCGTCCGCCATGGTCGTCAAGGCCGCAACCGGCTGCGTGGCTTCGGCGTGATGTACCTCCATGTCCAACTCCATCATCTGGTCCATGTCGAAAGGATCCACGCCACCGGTAATCGCCATCCGCAGCGTGTCGCATACGAAATTCTGCACATGATGGTCCGCAAGAAAGTCCGGAAAAGCCTTGAAGATCGTGCTCTCCTTCGGCTTCTCGACATCGTTCTCAACGCTCAGGAGTCCTTCCTTGCGAACTTTGTTGAGGAACATGTACATCATTTTCAGCAGATTCAGATAACGCTCCTTGCCGAACTTCGATCCGCTCAGAACGCCTTTCAGTCCTGCCAGGACTCCCTTCAAAATGTGCAGCGGATTAGCCACCAGCAGCGTTCCGGTCGCAGCCCCGGCAATAATCAGCAACTCGGCCGGCTGCAACAGCACGGTCATGTGTCCCTTCTCCATCAGGAACCCGCCAATGACCGCGCCAAACACTATGACGATGCCTATGATGGCAAACATGCCTGTCTCCCCTGCGCCGCCGTAATGTGGTTGCCCCCGGTCCGCACACTCTCCAGCATTGCGGACTGCGCGCGTTCCAGCAGCCCGCCGAGCGGTTCGCCGCGTTCAGCCTGCGCCGCGCCGATGCTCACCGTCAGCGATACCCTGTCGCCCCACCACCGAAAATCCGTCGTGCGCGCCAGACCTGCAAGATTCTGCGCATGCGCCGCAAGCATCGGTAAGCTGCGTTCGTGCGACAACACCAGGAACTCATCGTCGCCCCAGCGGCCGATCTCTTCGGCTGGTTTCAACCCAGCCGCCAGAGTTCGCTCCATCTTTTCCAGCATCGCCTCGCAAGCCCGCGCGCCGTGCGTTCGCCGCAACCCGCGTGCCTGGTCCGCTGTCACCCACAGCACACCCAGCGAAATATCGCTGCGCAAGAAATCCTCGTGCATCGTCGCCAGACGGTCTTCCACTTCCGTCTGGCTCTCGCCCACACTCGAATCCTCGCCGAGTTCTCCGTGCGGCACGGCATCGATGCTCCCGGCTGCATGAAACACCACTCCGGTCCCAATGCGGCCGCCCATGCCGTCGCGCAACTCGAGCACTCGCGCCACCACTGGAACTTCATGCCCCACTTTGTGCCTCAGCTGCACCAACGTGCCGCGCGGTGGCGCCTGCTCCGCACCCATCTGAAGGACCCACTGCTGCGCGCCTCCCACCACAATCAAGTTCATCATTTCGCGCACACCGCGTCCCACAACCTCCGCGCTGGGGAAGCCCGAAATCGTTTCGGCGGTGCGGTTCCACAGCGCAACACGGCCATCCTGATCCGCGAGGGCTACACCCTCCGTCAGACTATTCAGCGCAGACTCCAGCAACTCCGTGCGGTCCACGGTTCAAGGTCCTTCCACCGCGTTCATCGGCAGACGGATTCGCAACTTGATTTGGTGTGGTCTCCTCCGGCCACCCCCCTCTGTATGACAGGGCGTCCCATCTTTTTTTGTGCCGATTGGGGTCAAAGTCTTCATTTCAAATGAATTAGTTTTGGATGGGGCTGTCGTAAGCCATTGAAAACAAATAAGTTAACACGTAAAGTCCTCAAGAATAGAGACTTGGAGGCCGATTTTGGCGGTTTGCACCGTTTTGGGGGCAGAGTCGTGCCAGATTGCGGCATGTCGACCCAAAAAGCGAGCTGTCCGGAGTGATTGCTCACAGGGCCTCCCGCGCCGTAGTTTTCTGTCACTTTGTCTACGTGGACAAGTGTAGAGAATTCGGAGAAATAACCTGCAAGGTTTGGAGAAAAAATATCTTGAAGGGAATGAGAGGGATGGGTGGTGTTTTGGGGGCGATGGCTATTGACATTGCCTTGAGGTGAACCCCTGCAGTGAGACAGTTTGTGTTTTGACAGTTCGCCGTTGGTTGAAGATTAGTATTCATTTTGTTGGCTCTGCGGCAGAGTGGTTATCGGTTGGTGAAGCGGAGACAGGCTCTGGTGGAGACCAACCTGTCAAGGAATAGCCAACTGGAGACTCATCGATCCGATGAGCTGGGGAGCCGGGTTGAACTGGCTCCCCTTTTGTTTTCGGTGGACGGCCTCTGCGCTGTTTCCAGGATCGATAGATTTCCTCATGCCTTGAAAAACTCATGCTGGCCGCTGTCGAAGCAGTTTCGGGTGCGCAGGCGGCTTCGAACTGCTCGGGACTCTTGTATCCCAGCGCGGAGTGCAGCCGCAGCCGATTGTAATAGTGATCGATGAACTCTTCCAGATGAGCGTTCAGTTCATCGAGGTAGTGGTACTTGTGGGCCGAGATCTGCTCCCGCTTGAGGGTCTTGATGAAGCTCTCGCAGAAGGCGTTGTCGTAAGGGTTGCCGGGCCGGCTCATGCTGGGCAGGATGCCGTGAAGATGGAGCAGGGACGTGTACTGCTCGGACGCATACTGGATGCCGCGATCGGAGTGATGCACCAGGCCAGGAGCAGGCCGGCGCAGGGTGATGGCTCGTTCCAGAGCCAGCAGCGGCAGGCGCGTGGTCAGGGTGCGGTCCAGCGCCCATCCGACCACCTTGCGCGAGAACACATCCAGCACCACGGCCAGATAGACGAACTCCTGGCGCAGCCGGATGTAGGTGATATCGGCCACCCATAGCTGGTTGATCGCCGTCAGCTTCATGCGACTGGCCAGATTCAGATAGACCTCCCGGTCGTGGTCCGACTGGGTGGTCGTGAGGAAAGCCTTCGGCTCGATGCCCAGCAGGTTATCCTCGCGCATCAGCCGCAGCACACGCTTATGGTTGACCCGCATGCCGCGGCGATGCAACTCGACGCTGACGCGCCGATAGCCGTAGCGGCGCCGGTGCTCAAGCACGATCTGCTGGATAACATTGCGCACTTCCATCTGCTCCTCGCCGGGATAGCGGGGTTGGAGAAAACGGTAGAATCCGGCGCGGCTGACCTCGGCCAGCCGGCACATCGGCTCCACTCCAAGGCTGTCTTGCGTCGGCATCATTTCCCGGATTGCTTCCCAGATGCCGTTGCGCCAGACCCGGTACCGGTCTGGCTGAGAGCCGCGACCTTTGCGCAGGCAGCCTTCAAAAAATCCACTTCCAGCGTCTTCTTCGCCAGCGCTTTCTTCAACTGAAGGTTTTCCTGGCGTAGACGCTGCTCGGCACCCGGTCGCTGCTTCTCCCGCTCCCGTCGCTCCCCATCTCGCCACGAATACAACAGCTGGCGCGAGATGCCCAGTTCCCGGCATAGCTGCGCCACATTCGCCGTCAGCGACAAACGACGAAGCGCCGACTCCCGGAACTCCTTCGTGTACTTCACATACTTCTGACCCATTTGCAGTTCTCCCTTCCCTGCAAACTGTCAAAATTCTAGCTGTCTCACTCTAGGGGTGCACTCCAGCCTTGCAAGAAGCAGCCGCAGATGTGTGACGCTGGCAGCGGTGGCGACCCGCGCTCAAACAAGGACGTTTGGGGCCGCTCACACTGTCAATTTTTGTTGTGAAGTTCTGGGACCGGAGACTTGGAGTTGTTCTCCGCGGGCTTGCTGTTCCCTTGCAGGGGCAGGCGGACTTCGAAGCGGGTGTTGCCTGGTTCGGACTTCACGTCGATCTTGCCGCCGAACTTCTGGGTCACGATTCTGTGCACAATCTCGAGGCCGAGTCCGGTGCCAGAGCCCTGGGGCTTGGTCGTAAAAAATGCCTCGAAAATCCGAGGCAGCACTTCCGCTGGAATTCCAGGTCCGTGATCCGTAATGCTTACCGCCAGCCATCCTGGATCAGTCGTCTTGCCGTTGGCTGGCTCCGTCCAGGTCGCAATCTCGATCTGGCCTTGCGCCGGAGAAGCATCCGCGGCGTTGTCGATCAGGTTGGTCCACACCTGGCTCAGCGCTGAACCGCGCGTGTGAATCACCGACGGCGATGCCTCAAACTTCTTCTCGACTCCGATCTGCTTGATGCGCAGTTTGTGTCCCAGAATCGTGATGGTGCTCTGCAGGCTGTCATGCACGTCCAGATCTTTCACCGGCGAGCGATCGTCATAGGCAAACTTCTTTACCGCCATGGCCAGATCGGATACGCGCGAAATGCTTTCCTCGATAGCGCACACCAGCGATACGCTCGACACCAGCGCCTCAAGCCAGTTCAATGCATCGGAAAAGCTGTTCGCATCGAAATACTGCCGCGCGCACTTCAGCTCTTCCTGCTCAAATCCAATCTCCACCAGTGAGGGCGCAATTGTGAAGGCGTTTTCAACGCCGGCGTCCTGCAGCCATTCCGCCAGCGCCTCTTCGGCATCAGCCTGTTCCATTGAACTCAACGCCGGCGCGTGGCAGCTCTTCATCGCATGTTTCAAAAGGCTATGCATGCACTGCATCTGGTCAGGGGTTTTCGGCTTGCTTGCCGAGCGCAGACTCAGATCCTGCAGCTTCATCAGGTTCTCGCGTAACTGCGACGCGGCCCGCTTGGCTGCCGATCCCGGATTGTGCAGCTCATGCATCAACCCCGCCGCCAGCGTTCCCAGCGAAACCAGCTTCTCCCGGTGCAGCGCTTCGGTCTGGTATGCCGACAGCCGTGTCGACATATCTTCGAGCACCACCTTGCGCGCTTCAGGGCAGCAGGCCATCAGCCCCCAGAACTGATCTGCCGTAAACCGCAACAGATCCGAATCCCGGACCGCCGTGACCAAGAACATCGCGTGCGTCTTTCCTATCAGAAATGGAGTTTCGCCGAATGCCTCGCCTGTCTGCGCGGTTCCCACAGTGCTCAAGGATCCATCGGCTTCGACGCGGTCGGCGCGGCACTCGCCCTCCAACACGAGCCAGTAGTAAAGGGCCTCCTTGCCGGGCTCGCTCAGAGTTGCTCCTGCCTTCGCTGTCACGCGATCTACGACACTCAGGCTCTGCAGCGATTCCGGCGGCACCTCAGCAAATGGCCGGGTATGTCGGAGCATTCCCGCCAGTTCCCTGACTGGAACGCGCTCAATACTGATCAATTGTGTGCCCGCACTCATCTTGCTGTTTCTATCCCCATTTAGAACCCTGCCAGATACTGGTGCGCAAACTGCACCGCGATCGATCCTTCACCCACTGCCGATGCCACGCGCTTCACCGATCCGTGCCGCACATCCCCCGCTACAAATACCCCGGGAACACTGGTCTCCAGCAGGAACGGCTCGCGCTGCTCTTGCCAGCCATTCAGCGTTTTTCCATCCTGCCGCAAATCGCGACCCGCCAGCACAAACCCCTTATCGTCACGCAAAATGTTGTCCGGAAGCCATTCCACTCCCGGCTGCGCGCCAATAAACACGAATAACGAAGAGGCTTGTACGCAATATTCACCTTTTGGACCGCGCAAACGCAAGGCCTCCAGCCTTTCTTCGCCTTCCGCCGCCGTTACCTGTGTTTGCGTTTCCACCACAATATTGGATGTGCGCTCGATCTCATCGATTAAGTATTTCGACATGGTGACCGCAAGTCCTTTGCCGCGCACCAGCATCGTCACCTTGCGGGCATACTTGGCGAAGAACAGCGCGGCCTGTCCCGCTGAATTCGCACCGCCCACTACAAAGACTTCTTCGTCTTTGCACGAAGTCGCCTCCACCAGCGCCGCCCCATAGTAGATTCCGCGTCCCGTCAGGCGGTCTGAGCCCGGAATGCCCAGTTTGCGCCACTGCACACCGGGGGCGAGCAGCACCACGTGCGATGAAACCTCGCGTCCGTCACTCAGCTTTACAAACCGGTATTGCCCGTCAATACGCAGCCCCACGGCTCGCTGAGTCAGAAATTCCGCCCCAAACCGCGATGCCTGGGTGTGCGCCCGCCGGCCAAGGTCCGATCCAGTGATGCCGGCAGGGAACCCGAGATAGTTTTCGATCTTCGAGCTCGAACCCGCCTGCCCTCCCGGCGCCTCCGGCTCAATCACCAGCGTCTTCAATCCCTCGCTTGCTCCGTACACGGCGGCCGCAAGCCCTGCGGGCCCAGCACCCACCACCACCATGTCATAGAACTCCTGCGTCGCCCGGGTGCTCAGCCCCACCTTACCGGCCAGCGCGTCGGGGGTGGCCTCCGTCAGCAGGCTGCCATCCGCAAACAGAACCACGGGCAACTGCTCCGGTGTGATGTTCCGCTCTTCGATCAGCTTGCGCGCGTCCTCGCTCGAGGCCGCCTCCAGCCATCGATAGGGCACGTGGTTGCGCGACAGAAAATCCCGCACATTGTAGTCATTGAGCGCCCAGCGGTTGCCAATTACGCGCAGCCCCTCAAACGGTGGCCGGTATCCCGCTTTCCAGTCGTCCAGCAGATCTGTCAGCACCGGGTACAGCTTTTCCTCAGGCGGATCCCAAGGCTTTGTCAGGTAGTAGTGAATCCGCGCCGTATTGATCGCCCGGATCGCAGCTTCCGTGTCGGCATACGCAGTCAGCAACACGCGCTTCGCGTGGGGATACAACTCTTTCGCCTTCTCCAGGAACTCGACACCCGTCATTCCCGGCATGCGCTGGTCGCTTAACAACAGCGAGACCGGCTCCTGGCGCGTCTTCAGAATTTGAAGAGTATCCAGGGCTGCCTGTCCGCTGGCCGCGCGCATCACGCGGTATTCCGCCCCATATTGACGGCGCAAGTCCTGCACGACCGCTTCCAGGACGCTTACGTCGTCATCCACCGCCAGTAAATTCGGCCTCGCCATAACCCATCCAGTCTACGATCTTTTCGCATGGCTGCAACTGCTTCCATTCCAGTCAAATCCGACACTTTTGTTTGCCGACACAAATGGCCAATTCATGGTTTTATACCACTACGGTAACGCCATCTTGTGCCAAATCGGTAAACAGGATGTTCGAGCAGCTGCAAAGGATTCTCCGTGACGGTTCGGTCATTTGGGCTGTAAGCTATTTTCAGGGTATTACCTAGGTGCAGGTACCTCTGAGCAATCGGGGTGACGAAAGGCATGTGTATGATTTCCAATACACCCATCAGAGGATTTTTCCGTGAGCTTTTAGCTTTTTAGGCGACTGCCGATAGTAATCATCGAGGCACTTACGCCATCTGATGGAGCAGCAGCACCCGGCCCGTGAGAGATGAGAAGCCGGTTTCGGCCCAATGTAACTTATTTTCACAGGCGAAGAGGCGCAAAACATGAACAAGGTCATTCTCGCAGATTCACAGGCTATCTTCCGTGCCGGGACCGCCAAGGTCCTGGCCATGGACGAAGACCTGCGCATCATTGCCCAATGTACCGACCTGGACCGGATGATGCATGCCATCACCACCTTCCCCGGTTCCATCGTGGTCTTCGCAGCGTCATTGCGGGCTGATATGGCCCGCTTGAAAACGCTCCTCGAAGCCTCCAACAGCCGTGGCATCGTCATCGCCGAAAATACCGAGGCTGCCAGCAGCTATCTGCAGCAGGGCTTCCGCGGCGTTGTTTTCCGCAATGTCACCGGTCAGGCGCTCGTCGAGTGCGTCCGTCGCGTGGCTGCCGGAGACACCTGGGCTCCGCCCCAGCTCCAGATTCCTGACTCGCCCGAAGAGGATATGGTTGGCACTCGCGTGCGCGACCGTCTTACGCCGAAAGAGATGCGCATTGTCGCGCTCATCGTCCAGGGATGCAAGAATCGCGAAATCGCGCTACGCCTCAAGACCACCGAGCAAGTCATCAAAAACTATCTGCGCTCGATCTATGACAAGACCGGTGTCAGCGATCGTCTAGAGCTTGCGCTGTTCACGATCCATCACCGCGTGCTCGCACAAGCGGCCGCCGAAGTCGGCAGCAAGCTTGAAGCCGAGATGCAGCAGGCCCCGGCCATATCCACAAACTCCCCGGCTCTTGCTCAGTCGTAATCAAATCAATTTGCGCCAAAACCCAAGGCCGCTGATGAATTCAGCGGCCTTCGCATTTCCCCCTGGACAGAAACTGTTCATGGGCCGCATTGCGCTGGGTTCAAGATGGCACCGTCAGCTATTTCTGGGGAATGGTGGTGGTACGGAAAAAAAGCAACTGCAGGTTCCTCGACTTCGCTCGGAATGACATTGAGGGGAAGTGAAGGACATAAGGCGAAGTGAATGATCAAGGTGAGCGAAGGGCATCAGTGAGGTGAAGGACGTCAGGCGAAGTGAAGGACATTCGGCGAAGTGAAGGACATTCAGTGAAGTGAACGGCCTGCTTTTCAAGACCGGCCGGCAATTCGTGCGGCCAACTGTTACGGCACTCTGATCACAACCTTGCCCACCTGGGCATTCGATTCGAGATAGCGATAGGCCTCGACCGTATCCTTGTACGCGAACGTCTTCGCGATCTTCGGCACAAATCTCCCATCCGCCAGCCGGTCGTACACATACTGCTTTGCCGGCGCGAGTCTTTCTGGTTTCGTCGTGATCTCGCGGACACTGTACGCGCGCATGCTCAGCCCCGTGCGAAACGACTGCATCAGCGGAAACGGCGTCGGCTGCATCGACAGTCCACCATAGATAAACAGAACGCTGTCCTGGGCCGCGCCTGCGGCCAGCGTTTCCACATAGGGTCCCGCCACGGGGTCAAAGATCAGCCGCGTTCCTTTGCCACCGGTGATCTCCTTTACCCGCATCGAATAATCTTCTTCGCCGCTTGCAATTACGTGATGTGGTCCGTATGCGGTCAGTTCATTTTTCTTCGCGGATGTCCGTGTCACTGCAATCGCCGTCGCTCCGGCATTGCGCACAATATCGATCGCCGCCAGGCCTACGCTTGAAGAAGCAGCCGGAATCGAAACGAAATCTCCCACACCCACCTTCCCGTAAAACACCAGCGCGCCATACGCGGTCAGGTACTGCATCCATGCAGCGGCTGCCTGCTCCGGCTTAAGGTTTGCTGGATACACGGTTAACGCCGACGCGGGCACCACGGCCTGCTCGCCCAGCGTGCCGTACTGGTTCATGCCATACGCTGGAATCGTGGCGACCCTCTTGCCGATCCAGTTCGAATCCACGCCTTTGCCAACTGCTTCAACAACGCCTGCAACCTCGTAGCCGATGCGCGATGGCAGCTTCGCCTTCTCGAGATATTGCCCTCGAAGATAGAGAGCCTCAGCGCGATTCAATCCTGCAGCCTCTACGCGCAGCCGCACTTCGCCTTCGCGTGGTTCCTGCAACGGCGCGTCTTCGATCTTCAAGACTTCCGGTCCGCCTAATTCATGAAAGCGAACAATTGTTGACATGTGGACTCCTTCGGTCGTTAGATAGATAAGAAAAGGCCGTGAAGATTTTTCTGCATCGAAAAGAAAAATCCCTCAGGTCTAAAATTGCCTGAAGGATTTTCTTTATCGAATCAGCTCGCGTTACAGCTTTTCAGCTACGCTTTTCGCCTGCGTGAACAGGAGCAGGTAGTCCGGGCCCCCTGCCTTCGAGTCTGTGCCGCTCATATTGAAGCCGCCAAACGGGTGCGCACCTACCATCGCGCCTGTGCACTTGCGATTCAGGTACAAGTTGCCCACGAAGTATTCGCGCCGCGCCATCTCCAGAGCTTCGCGTGATCCGCTATAGATCGCGCCTGTCAGGCCGTATTCAGTATTGTTTGCGACCTTCAGGCCTTCATCGAAGTTCGCCACCTTGATGACTGCGAGCACGGGCCCGAAGATCTCTTCCTGCGAAATCACCGCGTCGGGAGAGATATCCGCAATGACGGTGGGCTCGATGAAGAATCCGCCCTCAGCGTTCTCGACGGCCTTGCCGCCGGAAACGAGCCGGCCTTCTTTTTTGCCCGTCTCGATGTAGCCGAGAATCGAATCCATCGCTGCCTTGTTCACCACCGGTCCCATGTTGGGATTCGTCGCTGGATCCCCCAGGGTCAGGTTCGCCACCTTCTCGCGAACGCGCTCCACAAAGATGTCGTATACCGGAGCCTCGACAATCGCGCGCGAACAAGCCGAGCACTTCTGCCCGCTGAACCCGAAAGCCGAAGCGACAACCCCATCCACTGCGGCATCGAGATCCGCATCCGCGCAAACCAGAATCGAATCCTTGCCGCCCATCTCCAGAATGGTGCGCTTGATCCAGATTTGTCCCTTCTGGTTCTTCGCCGCGCGCTCGTGAATTTCCAGGCCCACATCGCGCGATCCCGTGAACGCGATATAGCGCGTCTTAGGGTGCTCGACAATCGCGTTGCCGAAACTCGCGCCTGATCCCGGACAGAAGTTCACCACGCCGCCGGGCATCCCCGCCTCTTCCAGCACCTCGACAAACTTCGCTGCAATGGTCGGCGAATCGCTCGACGGTTTCAGAATTACGGTGTTGCCGGTGACGATCGAAGCCGCCGTCATCCCGGCCATAATCGCGAACGGAAAATTCCACGGCGGAATCACCGCACCCACGCCCAGCGGAATGTACATCAGCTGATTGAATTCGCCCGGCAGCTGGATTGGCGTCTCTGCCTTCGAAAGCCGCAGCGCCTCGCGCGCGTAGAACTCGAGGAAGTCGATCGTCTCGCCCACATCCGCATCGGCTTCTGCCCAGTTCTTGCCGACTTCATAGGTGAGCCAGGCGCAGAACTCAAAATGCCGGTCGCGAATGATCTTCGCCGCATTCAGCAGCAGGGACACGCGTGACTCCACCGAAGTCCGGCTCCACGACTCGAATGCATCGAGAGCGGCAGCCATCGCCTTTTCCGCGTGTTCAGCACCGGCCTTCTGGTGCACGCCTACCACTTGCGACGGCCGCGCCGGATTGTAGGACTTGATCTTGCTCTCGGTCTTCGAACGATGACCGCCAATGATCAGGTCGTATTCACGGCCCAGTTGGCTGCCTACCCGGTCCAGCGCAGCCTGCATAGAGCGGGCGTTTTCGGGGTTTTTGAAGTCGGTAAACGGCTCATTCCGGAACTCGCCCTGGGGCGAGCGCGGCTGAATTTCGGTGGGGAGTGTCACGGTTGCCATAGCGAGTAGATTCTATTCCCTTGAGCTGATTTTCGTTCCACATCATTGGAGTCAACTTTGCCGCCGCGAGAGGCTTTTTCTTGCTTTTACGGCCGCGGTTTTCGACGATCTCAAGGAACCGCCGCTTCTCCATTCGGCGGACTCAAAACAAACAAGTTACGACTAGTTCGCATCGGGAGAGCCGAAATACCTCGATCTGCTGCTAATGCCAGCGCGTTCCAGGTCGGCCAATTTCAACAAATCGGTTACATCCGCGAAACTAACCCGCGATCGCTGTGTTGTTAGTTAGGTACCCCTGTGCCGGTCGATTCAGAGGCCACAGCAGGGGTACACGAGCATTCTGCGATGACGAAGGCTGTCAAGTCAGAGCGGCGCTTCGCACGAATCCAGTGAGGGATGATGAAACCCCAATCCGATCTGCGCACTCTGCGCCCGCTCTCTTGTAACTTGCTCTCGGGCTTACCTCCAAACGCATCTGAAGGTTCCAACGTCCAGCCGGGCCGGCGATTCTCCCGGGTCCGCGTCGCTGTCGCGGCAGTGGCACTCATCGGTTTTGGCTCGGCCGGTTACCACGCGGTTGCGCAAGAGCCCTCCCCGATCCCTACCTGGCCCACGGACGAGCCCGGCGCCGCTCCAAGCCAGTACTCCCAGAGTCAACAATACGGCCAGCCGCAATACCAGCAGCCGCCTCAGTATCAGCAGGCGCCGCAATATCAACAGGCACCGGCCTATGGCCAGCAACAAGGCTACCCGCAGCAGGGATATCCGCAGCAGGAACAGAGCTACAACGATCCCACCCAGGGCTTTGCCCAGCCCTATCAGCCGGCACAGTCCCTCAGTCCCGATCGCCTCGAGCAGATGGTCGCCCCTGTTGCTCTTTACCCCGATAATCTCGTCTCCATGGTTCTAGCGGCTTCGACCTACCCTGCTCAGGTAGCCTCCGCAGACCAATGGCTGCACATGCAAGGGGGCGCACCGCCTGAGCAGATCGCCGCGGGCGCCAACGCCCAGACCAGTTGGGATCCGAGCGTCAAGGCCCTCACCGCGTTTCCGCAGGTGCTGGACCAGATGGCGCAGAACCTGCAATGGACGACCGACCTTGGCAACGCCTATTACAACCAGCCGCAGGACGTAATGCAGACCATCCAAGTGATGCGCGACCGTGCCCAGGCTGCCGGTAATCTGCAGAGCACTCCGCAGCAGGAGGTTATCCAGGATCAGGGCAACATTGAAATTGCTCCGCCCACGCCGCAAGTCGTCTACGTGCCCCAGTACAATCCGTGGGCGGTCTATGGCCAGCCCGTCGCTCCGTATCCGGGCTTCAATGTGCTCGGCGCCATCGGCTCCTTTATAGGCAACGCATTCCTGCAATTTGGTCCGGGAATCGCCATGAACGCCTTCGCTGTCACCCCCTTTGGCTGGCTTGGATGGGGACTTGACTGGCTCGCCCATGCCATCTTCTTCGGCGGTGACATCTGGTCCACGCATAGCGGCTCAGTACGCGACTGGGGTTTTGCACACGGTGGCGGCCGCTATTGGGGTGCGCACGGGGAACTGGCAGGCTTGCGTGGCCGCGGTGGCTGGGGTGGTCGCGGTGGTTGGGAACACAATACATTCCGCTCCGGCCTCGATCGCGGCAATTTCCCGCATGCCACCAGCCCTGCGCCACGCGCGTTCAACGGAGGGCAGCGCGCTTTCGGAAACCAGGGCAACTTTGGCAACCGCAATAGCGGCGAATACGGCCGCGGATTCCAGGGCAACGGCAACACTTACAACCGCGGCAACGGCTACCAGTCCTCGGGCAACACCTATGGCGGTCCTGGCCAGCGCAATGGCGGTAATGGCTACGGACAGAACGGCAACACCTTTGCTCATGGGGGCAGCTATGGCCAAAATGGAGGCGCCTACGGTCGGAGCAACGGTTATGGCCAGTCCGGCTACGGATACGGTGCGGGCAATCGCGTTCCCGAGGCCGCCGGGCGGCCGCAGCAGTATGGCAACGCCCGCGAATACGCCCAGGGCGGCTACGGTGGCGCCCGCCAATCCAATGGATATGTAGCCGGCGGCCACGAGTCCTATGGTTCATCCGGCCTGTATAGCCATCCTCTCCAGAATTACGGAATGCGTCCGGGCTTCGGCGGCAGCAACACGCCGGCCTATCGCTCGCCCAGCTACGGCGGCTCCGCAAACCGGTCTTACAGCTACGGGGGCAGCTACGGCAACTCGAATCGGTATAGCGGCTCGAGCATGTATGGCGGATCGAGCATCGCGCGCGCTCCGTCGAATGGCGGCGGCTTCCATCCTTTCGGGGGAGGTCAACAGTTCCAGCTATGGTGGCGGCAGCTATAAAGCTCCCAAGGCTCAAAGCTATGGCGGTGGTGGCGGCCACTCCTTCTTTGGCGGCGGAGGCGGCGGGTACAAGGCTCCCAAAGCACCGCACTTCAGTGGTGGTGGTCACTCTGGTGGTGGGCACTCCGGTGGCGGCCACTCCAGCGGCGGGCACAGCAGCAAGCACCATTAAACCGGGTCAGCAAAACTTTCTCGCGTGAACAGAATGGCCACCCAACGGTGGCCATTCTGCTTTGGACGGAGCTTGAACCATCGCTCAGGGGCTAAAGCCCGGCATGAGAGCGTACGTCATTTGCGGCACGACTGAAGTCATGCCCTGACGCTTCTTGCCTCTCCACAGGAGTTTTTCTGCAGCAGTGAAGTCGTGCCCTGACGCTTCTTGGCTCTCCAAGGGAATTTTCCTGCAGCATCTGAAGGCGTGCCCAGTACGCTTTTCGCCTCCCTCGATAGTTTCTCCTCAGCCTGTAGAGCTCAACGGGTTTTTTCTGCAGGCTGTGACGCCGCGTCCTTTCAGACCTATTGGCGGAGTTGTGGCACGCGACCTGCAATCACTCCTCGTCGCCCATCTCCAGTTCATCCTCGCGGCCGCGATTTAGTTCGCGCGTATCCAGATTGATTATCGCGAGGTGCTGCTTCTTTAACTCGATGTTCAGCGCCTTTACATCAGACGCCTTCACCTTTTCCCATTGCTCGATCAGCCCATCCAGCGGCTTCTCCGCGATCGCGGTCGCTTCGCTCTGTGCAGCCGTGGGAGCCGCATCCGCGGCTTCGATTGAGTGCTCCAGCCTCGCGATCTGCCCGCGCACCGAACCGAGCGTTGCCGGACCTGCCGGCCCGCGCCCGAATCCGCGCCCGCCATGCTCTGGTCCTGCGATCGCATCCAACTTCGAATCGATCGTCGGCCCAGCCTGCCCCACGGCCGGCTGACCCTTTCGCGCTTTCAACTGCTCGCGCAACAAGCTGATCTCGTGCATGGCCGCAGTCGCCTTCATCAGGTCGTCATACATCCGCTTCGCCGCGGTGAATTGCTGCTCGAGATCGGCCATTGGCGTCTTCACCCGCGGATCCATCTCTACTTTCAGCGGCTCGGTCTGCGTCTTCCCGTTCGCGGTCAACTTCACCGTGTACTCGCCCGGCATCACCCACGGTGCCGTCGAAACCTGCGGCGTATCGTGCGGAGTCGCCAGCATGTCGTCGGGGCCCGTCGATAACCCCGGAACCTGCGGATACTGCATGTCCCACAGGAAGCGATGATGTCCCGGCGCGGCCGACAGCGCGCGCGGCTTCCGCTCCCATACCGGCGGGTCAGGATAACGGGGGTCCGTCGTTGGCAAGGGATCGTTCGAGTTGAATCGTGCAATCGTCTGTCCCTTGCTGTCGGCGATCTCCAGCGTCACGACACCCGAAACATTCGCGCCCAGGTAGTAGTCGATCACCGCTCCATCCGGCGGATTCTTCGTCGAAGGAAAGTCGGCAGGCCACGGCGTCGGCGGATTCATATCATTCCGAATCCGCAACGCCGTCTGCGGCGCATACAGATGCGCGTCTTCCTTGATCAAATCTGCGCCGATCCCTCGCAGGGGTGTTACGTCATCGAGAATCACATAGCCGCGCCCATGCGTCGCCGCAATCAAGTCGTCGCCCTTTACTTCAAGGTCGCGCACGGAACTCGCCGGCATATTCAGCCGCAGAGACTGCCAGTGATCGCCGTCGTCGAATGAGACGTAGACCTGCGTCTCCGATCCCGCATACAGCAATCCCTTGCGCTTCGGATCTTCGCGAATCGCGCTCGTCGCTGCGCCATCGGGAATTCCGTTCACAATCTCCTTCCAGTTCTTGCCACCATCGTGCGTCCGGAACAGGTGTGGCCGCATATCGTCGAGGCGCATCGTATTCACCGCTGCATATGCAGTCTGCGCGTCGAAGTGTCCGGCATCCATGTTGAACACTTTCCAGAACGGCTTCAGCGCCGGCGGCGTCACGTTCGTCCAGTGCGCACCCGCATCCTCGGTCGTCCAGATCAGCCCATCGTCGGTGCCAGCCCACAGGCGATTGCCATCCAACGGCGACAACCCCAGCGCATAAATCACGCCCCGCCGCGTCACCTTTGCTGCCGGCGAATCCTTGTAGGTATCGACAACTGCCGGAAGATCCCATGTCTCGCGCGACAAATCCGGACTGACTTCTTTCCAGTTCTTCCCGCCGTCCTCCGTCAACCACAGCGTGTTGGTCGCAAAGTACAGCTTGTGCGGATCCACCGGCGAAAACATCAGCGGCTCGGTGCGCAGCGCTCGGTAACTGCGCAGCGGTTTCGGCTCTACGTCTTGAATTTGCCCCGTCCGCCGGTCGTACTTTGACACTTTGCCGCCGTACACAATGTCCGGGTCCAGCGGATCGGGCGCGGCATATCCGTACTCCTCGATGCCCGCCGGGTGCCAGTCGTGAAAGGTGATGCGTCCATCATTGCTGCGGGTCGGCACGCAGGCCGATCCTGAATCCTGCTGCCCGCCGCACACGCGATAGGGAAACGCGTTGTCCGTCGTTGCGTGATACATCTGCGCTGTCCCCTGGTTGTACCACTCGGCCCAGCTCTCGCCGCCATTCTGCGAAATGATCACGCCCTGGTCGCTCGCCAGCGCAACGATCTTCGTGTTATTCGGATTGACCCACACGTTCTGATAGTCATCTCCGCCTGGCGAACCGCGAAATGCTTTCCAGGTCTTCCCTGCGTCAGTTGACTTCCAACTCACGATGCTTGCGACATACACAGTGTCAGGATCCTTCGGATCGACCAGCGGCACGGGACAATCGCCGCCGCCAATGCGCTCCTCCGGCCGCGTGTCGTCTTCCGGCGCATGCACCCAGTGGTCGCCGCCATCGTCTGACCGATAGAGCCACACCGCCCCTTTCACGGGCGCGATCTCTGCATAAATCCGCTTCGAATTGCTGGGCGAAATGGTCATCTGGAGCTGAAGAATTTCATCCGGGAGGCCGTTCCCGGTCAGCTTTTTCCACGTGTCTCCGCCATCGGTCGAGCGATACAGTCCGCCCTCTCCGCCGCCAAAGGAGCCGTTTTCCCACGGCGCTTCCTGCCGCTGCCACATCCCGGCAAACACGATCTTCGGATTCGTGGGGTCGATCTGCACCTCCGATGCGCCCGTCTTGTTGCTCACAAACAACACGCGCTTGAACGTCTTGCCGCCGTCATCGGTTCGATACAGCCCGCGCTCCTCGCTCGGCCCAAATGGATGTCCCTCGACTGCGACGAAGACGCGATTCGCATCTTTTGGATCGATCGCGATCTGGCCGATCTGCTGTCCGTCGCGCAGCCCTTCGAGATGCGTCCACGTCTTGCCTGCATCGGTTGACTTGTACACACCATCGCCTGTTGAAAGATCGGGTCGCTGCAATCCTTCGCCGCTTCCTGCATAAATCGTGTTGGGATCGCTCAATGAAACAGCAATGGACCCGATCGATCCGCTCGATTCCTTGTCCCACACGCTGTGCCATGTTGCGCCCGCGTCCGTCGTCTTCCACACGCCGCCATTGACCGCGCCCAGGTAGAAAGTCGCCGGCTCGCTTGGCACACCTGCCAGCGCCCGCGTTCGTCCCGCCCGCATCGGCCCGATCTCCCGCCACTTCATGTCTGAAAAAAGCTTCTCGTCCACCTGCGCCTGCACGCAGGCCCCCATCAAGACCATCGAAACGGCAACCATCAACACGCGGCTCAAATGTTTCATGCTTCTCCTCTGTGGGTATCCATGATCAGCAAAATCGAGAATGTTCGTGCCGACACTCCGAAATATTCGTGTCAGCAAAATCGGATGTCTTTACGAGGCTCGCGCAGGAGAGCGGGGAATTTGCGGCGGAGCCTTCCGCTAGATGTTATCGAATGGAATTGCCCCATTCGCTTTTTTTGTATCCGCCGTGCCAAAAGGCAGAAAAAGAAACAATCGCGTCGGCACTCGGGACGGAATGGCAGACCGTTTTCATCTATCGATCTATCGATACAAACGCGCTGAAAGCGCACGACATTACTCGCGCCACAAAAAGTGAATTGTATGCATTCGAAAATCCACCACAAATCGTTGAATGCATGTAGCTTATATAGATGACAAGTTGGACATCCCGATTCTATCAAAACATAGCAGTCAGATCGGAGATATAGAGCGTCTCGTCCGCAAACCCGAAGGTGCCGTCGTCGATGACCTCGCGCGCCGCGTGCAGAAACGCTGTCAGCGCTGCCCGGCTGAAGCCTGAGCCGATGCTGATGCGCCGGACGCCGAGTTCGCCAAGCTGCTGCACCGTCAGCCGGGGAACGCCCTTCATCCCCATCAGCACATTCACGGGTTTCGTTACCGATGAGCACACCGCGCGAATGTCTTCCGGCTGCGTCAGCCCTGGCGCGTACAGCACCGCCGCTCCGGCCTTCTCAAAAGCCTGCAGCCGCTTGATGGTGTCGTTCAGGTCGGGGCGACCGTGCAGATAATTCTCGGCGCGCGCCACCAGCATGAAAGGGAAGGTCAATGCCTTCGCAGTCTCGGCCGCCGCGGCAATCCGCTCAACCGCATGGTCGAATTCATAAATCGGATTTGCCTCATCCCCCGTAGCGTCCTCAATTGATCCGCCTACAAGGCCAACCTCCGCCGCCAGGCGGATCGTCGCTGCCGCTTCTTCTGGAGCGTGCCCATAGCCATTCTCAAGATCCGCCGCAACCGGCAGATTCGTGGCGTCCACAATGCTCTTGGCATTCGCGAGTGCCTCGGCCCGGCTTACCGCTGCAGTCCCGTCCTTGCGTCCCAGCGAAAACGCCAGCCCTGCGCTGGTCGTCGACAGCGCCTCGTACTTCAAACTCGTGAGGATGCGCGCCGAGCCTGCATCCCAAGGATTGCCGATTACGAAAGGCCGTTTGCGCTGGTGCAGAGCCTGAAAGATGGCGGCCTTTTCAGATTGCGTCATGAGTCACCTCGAGGGGGAATCGGGAGAAGTGCGCCAGCGACGATGATAGAACGGCGGAATCAACGTCACCAGTCGGTACTGGCTCTCCTCCGTTTAATCCGGATTCCGAGCTACGGGGAACCGAAGCTCGTGGAAGACCGTCTATCTTAGAGGAGGGAAGTTTGCAGACTGAAATGGATTTGAACACAAGCACGATCACGATCTCACCGCGAATGCGGATGCGCGCCGCCTTCACGCTGGCCATCGTTGCGGATCTTTTTCAGATTGCTGTTTTTCCCATGTTTGTCGAAGGTGCAGCTTCGCCCGCGGATGACATCCTCGACCTCGGTATGGCCGGCGCTATGAGCTTTCTGCTTGGCTGGCATTGGGAGTTCGCGCCATCGTTCTTCGCCAAGCTTGTTCCCGGAGTAGATTTCGTTCCGCTCTGGACGCTGGCCGTTGCCAACGTGTGGCGCAAGTCAAAGCGCCTCGAGGTCAAGCCGGAGGGGCCCGTCATCGAAGGAGAACCTGCGACCAAACAGGGGCAGAAACACTGAGTTTTGCACGAGTCAGATCGTGTCAGCGGCGATGATAGAAGGGCAGCACAATAAACAGCGCAATACAGATGGCCGCAATCAATGCAATCGCCAGCAGGCTGTACGCTAGTTTGAGGTTTGGTCCCGACGGCTCGTCATCGTCCGGACCAGCTTGCTGCTCCGGCCCGTGCGCGTCACTCATACTTCAACGCCTCTACCGGATCCATCTGCGCCGCGCGCGTCGCCGGCACAGTGCCGAACACCACGCCTACCAGTGTCGCCGCGGCGAGGGCAATCACCACCGACCAGATGGAAATCGGAAGCGTGTAATCGGAGAACAAGCGAATCGATAATGGAACGGCAAGTCCCACAAAGCACCCCACCATCCCGCCACTCAGAGAGATGATTACCGCCTCGGCGAGAAACTGCAGCTTGATCTCGCGATAGGTTGCGCCCAGCGCTTTGCGAATGCCGATCTCGCGAATGCGCGCGCGCACGTTGGCGAGCATGATGTTCATAATGCCTACGCCGCCCACGGCGAGGGTTACCGCAGCTACCAGCACCAGCACGACGATCAGCGCCATCGAAATCTTATTCGCCATCGAAAGCAGCTCGCGCAGATCGAAGGTTTTGTAAACCGAGCTCGGCTTGTGCCGCCCCTGAATCACACGCTGAATTTCCCGCGTCGCGTCGGGAACCTCGTCCATGCTGCGAATCGTAAAGTAGAGCTGTTTCACATTGTCGGTTCCAGTGAAGTACCGCGCAACCGAGAAGGGAATCAAAATCGTCTCGTCCGCGATCTCCGTCTCGCCAAACGTGTCCACGCTTTCCTTGAAGATGCCAACGATCGTGAAGGGAATTCCCTGGATGGAAAACTCCTTGCCGAGCGCCGCATCTTCGCTGCCGAACATATCGCGCGCGAATGGGACCGTGACCACCGCGCACATCATGTGCGCATTCTCATCCTGATCGTCGAAGAACCGCCCCGAGAGCACGATCAGGTTGCGGACCTTCTCGTATTGCGGACTGACCCCGAGCACGAGCGTGTCCTTCACCACACCGCTGCCAAAGCCGATATGGTCATGCGACTCCAGCACCGGGGAGGACGCCACCACGCTGGGCACATGGGCCAGAACCTCCGCCTCGTCGTCGCGGGTCAGGAAGTCGTTGTACTGCACCTTCTCTGCGCCGACAGCGCCGCCGCCCGAGTACTCGACCTCGACCTCGTTGGTGCCGATCTTCTGGATCTCGTTCAGGATGAACTGTCGCCCCGTGAGGCCGATGGTGACGACCAGGATTACCGAGGCCGTGCCAATCACCATGCCCAGAGCCGTCAACGCAAAGCGCAGCTTGCTGGCACGAAAGCTGTCGATGGCGAGCTTGAGGATCTCGCTCATCAGCATCGTGCGCCGCGCGCTCAGCAGAGTCTGCTGAAATGCGGCGCGCCGGGCTTGTTCCACAACAGGATTCATTCTTGCCTACAAGATAGGATGCGCCACAAAAGCGGGCAGCTTCAGCACAATCATTGGACGCGCGGGGTGGCGAACCTGATGCTCGATGTTTCAGCTAGGCGAGATTCTCTATGGCCGATCGTATTTTTCCAGCCACTTCAGCTCCTCGCGCAACTTGATGTATCCATGCCAAGGATTCTTGCCGAGCCCGTGTCCCTCGCCCGGAAACACCAGAAACGTGTGTGGAATCCCCAGCGAATCAAGCGCCCGCTCCATCGTCTCGCCCTCCAGGAAGCTGACGCGAACGTCCGCGCCGCCCTGCACCAGGTGCACGGGCGTCTTCACCTTGTCGAAGCGGAACAATGCCGCCTCGTCCTGGTAGAGCGCCGGGTTCTCCCAGGGCCGTCCACCCAGATACCACGCGTCGTCCCACGTCTCGTCGTCGTTTCCCCAGTTTGCCGCGTGCTCCACTGCGCCTGCGCCGGTCACTGCAGATTTGAACCGCGTGGTCTGCGTGATCAGCCAGTTGGTCATGTAGCCGCCGTAGCTGTACCCGCCAATTGCAAGGTGATCCGGATCCGCGTATCCGTCCTTCACCAGCGCGTCCACGCCGGTGAGAATATCCCGTCCCGGCTTCGACACCAGGTGAGGTTCGATCTGCAGCATGAATTCGTCACCATAACCAGAAGACCCGCGATAGTTGGGCCGAAAGACGAGCCAGCCGTTGTCCGCAGCAAATGTTGCCCAGTCATACCAGTCCGCGCCGAACCGGTTGCCATCTGCGTCTGCCGGACCGCCGTGGATCAGGGTGAACATGCGCAGGTGCTTCGCTCCCTTTTTGCCCGGCGGAAAAATCAGCATGCCCTCCACTGTCTGTCCGTCGTCCGACTTCCAGGTGTAGGGTTCCCATTCGGGTTGCGCCCTTTCGCCGAAGACGGGATTGAAGTCCGTGAGCTTCCTCAACTTGTCAGGGTGCAGCGGATCGGAGGCAAGGTAAACCTGCGCGGGATCGGTTACGGTCGAGAGCCTTACCAGGAACGCGTCCGCCGTACGCGCAGGGTCGAGCCCCGCATAGCTTCCCGGAATCCCCGGCAGCTTGGTTGCCTTCTCTCCTTCGATCAGATAAACCTGCGTCTCTGTGCCTTTAAGCCCGAGCGCGAGTTCGCGCCCGTCGGCCAGGAGTGTGTATTGGTCAAGCGACCCGTCGAAGGACGCGCCGAGACGCTCGGTTTTACCCGAATTCGGATCGAGCCGGTAGAGGCGCCCCTGCACGTCGCGATATTTTCCCTCCAGCGAGCCTGCCCCGGCATTCACGGCAAAATGAATCCAGCGGCCGTTCGGCGACCAGCGAAGATTCGATTCGACGGCCTGGTTGTGCGTGATTTGCCGCGCGCTACCGCCCGCTGCTTCGACTAAAAAGATCTCGTAGTCCGCTGGATTCTCAATGCGCTTGTGGATGGGTTCGGTAAGAAAGGCAATCTGTTTTCCGTCCGGTGAAGGCGCGATCTCGCTGATTGCCAAATTGGCTATTCGCAATTGTCTCTGCACCCGCTGCGAGTTTCGAGGAAGGTTCTGAGCTGGCTTTTGCTGCCTTGGGAACTTCTGTGGCTAAGGGCACGGAAACGGCCCGCGCCAACGCTGGAGCCACGGCGAGCTTCAGCAAGACGTCGCCGCGATACTGCTCGCGCCAACGCACCACGTCTTTCCATTCGTCCTTCTGATCGTCCTCCTGAGTCGTGCGTCAGTGGCGACGTGGCCGAGAAATAGATGGCAGAGCTGTCGGGCGCCCACGCAAATGCATGGACATCGAGCTTCTCGCGATAGAGCGGTAACGCTTCACCACCCGCAGCGGCAATCAGCCATATCCGGCTCGATTTTCCATCTTCGCCGTCCGCATCGCCATCTGCGGAACCTGCCGGAGCCCGGTCTGAGACGAATGCGATCCACTTCCCGTCGGGGCTCCAATGCGGCTGCTCGTCCGTCCCGGAGTGCGTCAGCGGCCTCATGCCGCCTTGTGCAGTCCAGAGCCATAGATCGTGTCGATAGACGCTGGCCTTCCAGTCCGGCGTCTCCGTGGCAATGACTGCGGCAGATGCGTCTGGAGAAAGGCTGGTCGCGGTGATTTCAGTGGTGTTCAGGTACTCATCCAGCGTGATCGTGGTTTTTGGAACCTTGTGCCTGCGGCGATCAAAGGAAAGAGGCAAAGTGAGGCGGAAAGAGCCCGCCGAAACAAGAGGTGCATATAAGCACTATACCGGTCTGAGCGCAGGGGTTAGCATGGCGTCTGGATACGGTATGTGCGAGACGGAACAATGAGAATTGATGCGCACCAGCACTTCTGGAAATACGACCCCGCCGACGTACGACTGGATCGGCGACGACATGACGGTGTTGAAGCGAGATTTCTTGCCGGAGGATCTGGAGCCGCTGCTCGCCGCGAACGGATTTGATGGCTCCATTGCCGTGCAGGCCGCCAGACCATGGAGGAGACGCAGTGGTTGCTGTCGCTCGCCGAGCAAGAACGAATTCATCAAGGGTGTCGTCGGGCTGGGTAGACCTGTGCTCTCCTGAATTGCCGGCACAGTTGGATGCGGTTGACAAATCATCCCAGGCTGGTCGGGGTTCGTCACGTGGTGCAGGCACGAGCCCGACGATGAATTCATGCTGCGGACGATTTTCAGCGCGGCATCGCTCGTCTCGCTGAATACGGGCTCACATATGACCTCCTTCTTTATCCGCGCCACCTGCCCGTCGCGGTGCAAGCTTGTGCAGCAGTTTCCGCAGCAGCGCTTTGTGCTGGATCACATCGCCAAACCGCAAATTGCCGATGGCCTGGTGGAACCCTGGGCGCGCGACATTCGAGAGTTGGCAAAACATGAAAATGTCTGCTGCAAGCTGTCGGGAATGGTTACGGAAGCACGATGGAAACAATGGAAGCGTGAGGACTTCCGCCCGTATCTCGACGTTGTCTTCGGAGCCTTCGGCCCGCGAGCGCCTGATGATTGGCTCCGACTGGCCCGTCTGCACTTTATCCGCAGCCTATGCCGAGACAATGGCCATTGTGAAGGACTACATCCGCCAACTCGACGTCGGCCAGCAGGAGCAGATCCTGGGCGGCAATTGCGCCCGATTCTACGGATCTGCAATGAGCGAAATCGCGCTTACCTGCGGCCCCCCGATGACTCTTGGTTCGGAGGTCGCCGCCGATGATAGATTGGCTCTAGTGCGAAAGTGGCGGAATTGGCAGACGCACCAGACTTAGGATCTGGCGGGGAAACCCATGAGGGTTCGAGTCCCTCCTTTCGCACCAGCTTGCTAAAGCCGCCACCGCGTTGCAAATCAATACTGCGCAAACAGCGCTGCTCTAGAAAAGAAACCACCCAAATTCTGATGGAGAGTCACTGTGGGCCCACCGTTGAGGCACCGCGTCATACTGTGGACGCTCTTCTTCTTCATTTGCATGGGGCTGGGATATCCAACCCTTAACCGTTACGACCCGCGAATCACCGCGGCCACCAGCGATTCGGCGGGATATTACTCGATGGTGGTGGGCGGAATCGATGCCGGAGACGAGTATCACCGCATACTGGTCCCGTACATGGCAAAGCCTGTCTATTGGCTCGCCCGCAATAGGCTGCACACATGGAATTCCGTTTTCTTTGCGCTTCTGGTGGTTAACTCTTTCTTTATTGCGACCAGCGCGTCCTTGTTAATCGCAGCAGGTATTCGCGTCATCGGAGACTCTTCCATAGCGATGGTTGGTGCATTCGTTTACGTCGCGAACTTTGCCGTGGCGAACTTTAACCTCTCCGGAATGGTGGACTCCGCCGTGAATTGTTTGCTCATGGCGATAGTGTGGGCATTGCTGACAGGAGCGCTGGTGGCTGCTGCCGTTTCTGGGCTTTATCGGGGCGCTCGCCAAAGAGACTTTTGTCCCTCTCGCGCTGGTACTCGCCATTACTTGGTGGTTCATCGCTTTTCGACGTGGTGCATCGCGAATCTCAGCAACTCGTTTGGATTGCAGCGATGCTGCTTGCAGGGTTCGTGACGTTGAAACTCCTGATGTCGATCGGCCCCAATCCCTACTCGCCGCTAAGCTTCGCCGCCTCGCGCTGGTCATCCTCTGGTTCGAAGTATTTCTACCTGGCAGGTCTTTATGGTTGTCTCATCGCCCGGGAATTCCTGTTTACGTTCGGGTGGCTGATTCCGCTGGGTATTTGCGCGCATTGGGACGGTTGCCTCGGACATGGGTGACAGGGTACGACCTGCGCGGCGCTCGCGGCCCTCGCCATGGGGGCCTATGACGATGCGCTGGGAAATGCGACGCGGGCGGTCTTCAGTGCCGCCGGTCCATTCCTCAGCCTTTCCGTTGCGATTTTCCTATGGCGAGACTGCCGGGATCAACGACTTGGCGACCCGGACCAGCCCTGACAGGTAATCTGAAGAAACTATGAGCCCGACTCCGCAACAGCCCCAGATGAACGTCGTGCAGACTCCGGACTATCGCGAGTCCTACGCCAACAGCGTGCAGGTGCGCGTAAGCGTGTGGGATTTCTCGCTGGTCTTCGGCCTTGCCTCCAGCGAGAGCCCCGACCAGGTCACGATTCGCAACCACCAGGCGATTTTTCTCAGCCCGCAACAAGCCAAGGCGCTCTGGAACGTGCTGGGGCAAAACCTTTCGCAGTACGAGCAGGCATTCGGCGCGCTGAATCTCGAACCGCAGAACTTGGGCTTTCCGCAGGGGCCAGTCAACTAGCGTTGTGGGAGGTGGTGCTTCGAGCCCCGCCGAAAGTCACGAGTTCAGAAATACGTTCCTCAGGGGCTAAAGCCCCATTTGATTGTTGAGGCAATGCGGCACGACGAAATTCGTGCCCTTTCAAAGATTGCTGAGACGTTACGGCGCGACTAAAGGCGTGCCCTTTCAAGATTGATTGGCTGACAAAGGTCGTGCTCTTTCAAAACTGGATTTTTGCGGCAGGCTGCTAAGAAGTCATATTCATGAGCAAGCGATTGCGTCTGAGAACAATCCTCGAGCCGCGCATGGACGCGCCATTTCCTCTCTGGATGGTGTTTCCCGTCATCTTCGCAGCTGCTGTACGTCGAGCCATTTTTCGTTGCTGCGGCTGCCCTACTATTGGGACGAGGCCGGCTACTACATTCCCGCCGCCTGGGACTTCTTTCGCACTGGATCTCTAATTCCTTCACCACAACGTCAAATGCGCATCCGCCGCTGCCCAGTGTTTATCTTGCGCTATGGTGGAAGATGTCGGGCTACTACCCGGAGGTGACTCGGGAAGCCGTATTGATGTCGCTTCGATTCGGCCTTCTTGCGGTCTGGCGACTCGCGCATCGTGTCGCCGGTTCCGGCCAGGTGGCTTTCTGGACAGTCGTGCTCACGGCGTTGTACCCCATCTGGTTTGCCCAAAGTACTTTGGCGCAGGCCGACATATTTGCCGCTGCCTTTACATTCTGGGGACTGGTTTACGCGCTGCCCGAAGGCGATCGCCGGCCGCGCGTTGCGGCCTTGTGGTTCACTGCTGCCGTTCTCTCGAAAGAGACTGCCATCGTGGTTCCCATGACACTGGCGGTGCATGGCGATGGTGGATGGATTTCGTTCCGCACGACCTGAGAAGGAGCGATGCTGGAAAGATGCAGCGTGGTTGGCTGTTGCGCACTTCCCCTGATCGGCTTGGTACGCATGGCATTTCGCCAAAACCGGATTCGTCTTCGGCAATCCGGAGTTTCTGAAGTACAACGCCGAGGCAAATCTTGAACCAGCACGTTTCCTGGCGGCCTTCGGACATCGTCTGCTGCACCTCACCGCGCACATGAACATGTTTGTGCCATCGCTGTTGACGATTGCTGCATGATGCTGAGTCCGCGCCTTGACGCCCAAGGCCACGAGCGACCCCACATCAGCGAGCCGCTCTGTGGCGGATCTTTTTTATTCTCCTCGCGAATGCAGCATTGTTCAGCGTATTAGGCGGAGCGTTGCTTACCCGCTATCTGCTGCCCATGTACCCGCTCGTACTGCTTGTGGCGGTTTCAACGTTCTCGCGCCGCGTACCGTATTGGCAGGCGCTTGCCGCGCTTTCTCGCCGTAGCTTTCATCGCGGGCCTCTTCATCAACCCTCCCTACCGCTTTGCTCCGGAAGACAACCTGGAGTATGCGCGGGTGATCCGTCTGCACGTCGCAGGAATCAGCAACTCAACAAGCACTATCGCGGGATCCACCGTTCTGTCTGCATGGCCGGTTACGGACGAACTGACCAAGCCGGAATTGGGCTACGTAAAGACGCCTTACAAGGTCTACCCGTTCGAAGATTTCACGCCGGAACAGATTGATCGTGCAGCGGACGACCCCAGCGGGTATTCCACGGCGCTCGTCTTCTCGACGAAATACGATCCTCCCACCATGCTGCTGAGCCTGGGATCGAAGAGCGAAGCCCTCGACCAGAAGTATTTCGGCTTGCACCATGACTTGCCGCCCGAGGCCATCGCCCTGCGTCTGCATGGGACGTTGGAGTGGGAGCGAGAGGACCACGCGCAGTGGATTGCTTTGATCCGTTTCAACCGGCAGTTCGAAGCCCGGACTCAGTTGCCGAACCCAGTACACTGAACCGACCCGACACCTTCGGGACTCTGCGGCTGAATGGTCAAAACACCTATAATCAAGCCTGTCGTGGCTCGTCCTGATTCTATTTCGTGGATATGTTCGGACCAGTGCCCGGCCCGTGCCGGATTTTGCGCTGTTGCTGGCCCTGGCGCTTGCTATCCATGCAAATGCGCTCAGGCTGCTTCCGACGCAGCAAACGCCGGCAAAAACCGAATCCTGCTGGTTCTGCCTTTCGACAACGGGACGGGACACCTAACCTCGAATGGGTTCGCGAGGCTGCTCCCGAAATTCTGGATGCGCGTTTTGCCTCGGCCGGCTTTGCGCCCATGAGCCGTGCAGATCGGATGTATGCACTCGATCACCTTGGCTTGCCCCAGCAGTTTCAGCCTTCGCGCGCAAGTGCTCTGAAGCTGGCGCAGACGCTCGATGTCGACTCCATCATTGTGGGAAGCTATCGGATCGAGGGAACTGGCATCGTCGCTGAGGCCCGCGTACTGGACGTTCCCCGTCTGCGCATGAGCGACACAGTGATGGCCCGCGGTGAGATGCGCGACATGATCGCCGTATTCGATTCGCTGGCGTGGCGCCTGACGCGCGTCATGGATCCCGGCTTCAGCGTGGCACAGGACACCTTTCTTGCTGCCGGCGCCAATTTGCGCCTCGACTCCTTCGAGCAGTACATCCGGGGAATCTCCGAACCGGACCAGCAGGAGCGCGAACGCCATTTGAAGCAAGCCGTCACTCTCAGCCCAAATTTCAGTCCGGCATGGATGGCGCTCGGGCGCGAAGACTTCAACGGGCAGCAATACGAGGAAGCCGCGGCGGCATTTGCCAAAGTGAGTCCGAACGATCCTGATGCTCTCGAAGCAGGATTTTACCGCGGTCTTTCACTGCTTTACTTTGGCTCTTATGCGCCAGGCGGAGGAAGCATTTGCCGGGGTGGCGCGCGAGCTTCCCCTGGGCGAGGTGCTGAACAACGAGGGCGTCGCGGTAAGCCGGCAGAGATCATGACGGCACGGGCCTGTTCGTGCAGGCGGCGGCGGCCGACCCAAATAATGCCGACTACCACTTCAATCTTGCCCTGAGTCTCAAGCGTCATGGCTCCGAGCCAAATGCCATGAACGAATTGAACCAATGCCTCAAGCTCCGACCCAACGATACTGAGGCGCAGAAATGCTCGCAGTCTTGGAAGGCTCCCAAATCGAACGATGCCTGATAGATGCCGCCGAACCGCTGGAGCGAATCGTGCGCACCTTCGACGCGGTGCTTTCAAACAGGCGGCGCTGATGATGGACCAGATGCAGGCGACGCGGCTGGCTGCGCTTTCGCCGCACGATCGGGCGGTGAAACTCTCCGCTCGCAGGCAAAAGAATATTTCAATCGCGGGTTGTTGCTCGAGGCCGAGAGGCTGTACCAGGCAGCCGATGCGGACGATGAGGTTCGCTGGCGGAGGCGCACGCCGGATTGGCGGCGGTCCGTGAGCGCACCGGGGATGTCGAACGCGGCGCGCAAAGAGGCGAATGCAGCTTTGAAGCTTTCTCCCTCGCTGGATGCATATCTCGTATTGGGTCGGCTCGATCTCGCGTCTAATCACATGGACGATGCAAGCAGGGAAATTGCAGAAGCGTTGAAGATCGACCCGGCCAGCGCAACCGCGAAAGAACTCAATCGCCAAATCGAGGCGAGGTCCGGGAAAACGCAGTAATGATGGGAGCGAGCCATGCGTGAGCAAGTGCGTGGATTCAAGTTCCGAGAACTCGGTCAGCCTGATTGCGATCGGTCTGATTTGTCTGTCTGCTCGAGCGACCAGCGCTCAGCAGCCTATCGTTGACAAGCTGGTGCTCGATCAAACCATTCAACCAGTCAGTGCTGCAATGCTCGATCGAGCAATTGCCAAAGCCAACAGCGACGGCGCATCTGCCCTCCTCGTTGAGATGAACACGCCGGGAGGGCTCGTGGATTCCATGCGCACCATGGCGGGTGCGATTCTCAGTTCGCGCGTGCCGGTGATCGTTTACGTTGCTCCTGCAGGCGCTCGCGCTGGTTCAGCCGGATTCTTTTTGCTCGAGGCCGCGGATATTGCAGCGATGTCGCCCGGCACCAATGCGGGCGCGGCCCACGTGGTCTTCGAAGGGGGCAAGCCCGACGAGACCTTGAGTCAAAAAATCGAAAACGACGCAGAAGCCTTCATGCGCTCGTATGTATCAAAACGCAATCGCAACACGGATGCCGCCATCGCCGCCGTCGCATCGTCGCACTCCTATACGGCGGAGGAGGCGCTAGACTCAGCATCTCATCGATGTGATTGCGCCGAGCGATGCGCAACTGCTTGGATTCAGGTGGATGGCCGCTCGATCACCCGCATGGATGGAACCAAGATGGCTCTCCACACCCGGAACGCAAGAATCGAAGTGGTGCAACCGACAGTGCGCGAAAATCTGCTCGGCTGGCTGGTGAACCCCAACATCGCTTTGCTGCTTCTGGTCTTCGGTGCGCTGCTGATCTATCTGGAATTCAACACGCCGGGAACCATCGTCCCAGGCGCGCTGGGTACCCTGATGGTGCTGCTGGGAATATTCGCGCTCGACCTTCTGCCCATTCGCTTTCACGGCGGTCTTACTCTTAGTCGCGGCATTTGCATTGATGCTGCTGGAGGCGAAGTTTGGCGGGCATGGAGCACTCGCGCTGGCAGGCATCGTTTGCCTGATATTCGGAACGTTGACCCTGGTTGCCGCGCCGATTCCTGAACTGCGGATCCGTCCCTGGGCTGCTGTCGCGGTGGGTGTCGGATTCGGCGGCATTACGGTCTTTCTAGTGCGGCTGGCGTGGCGCGCCCGTCGGATTAAAGCTCGCCTCGGCGCTGATGCGTTGGTAGGAAGCTGGCGTCAGCGATGGAACCCCTGGCGCCCGAAGGGCCACGTGCTGGTGGAAGGCGAGATATGGGATGCGGTGGCCAGCGAGCCTGTGCCCGCCGGAACCAGGTTGCGCGTTGTGGGGCACGAACAATATCATGTTGAGAGTTGCGCCACTCGAACTGCCAAAATCGCCTCAAACCGCTGCGTAGAGCTACGCGGGAGTACAATCCGTGCTGAGTGAGGGAAGCCATAATGCTGACTCCCGATATTGATTGTTGTTGCAATCTTTGCCTTGTATCTCATCAACTCCATCAAGATCCTGCGTGACTACGAGCGCGCGGTTATTTTCCGCTTCGGCCGCGCTCTGACGCCGCCCAAGGGCCCGGGAATCATCGCGGTTTTCCGGCCAATGGACCAGATGGTGCGCATCTCGCTGCGACAGGAGGTGCTGGAAGTTCCCGCTCAGGATGTCATTACGCGCGACAACGTGACCCTGAAGGTGAACGCGGTAGTCACGCTCGTACGTCGTTGATCCCAACGCTGCCGCCATCAAGGTTGCGAATTACGTTTACCAGACCTCGCAGTTCGCCCAGACGACACTGCGCTCCGTGTTGGGCGAAGTGGAACTGGATGAACTGCTAAGCCATCGCGACAAGTTGAATCTGAAGATCCAGACCATCATCGATCAGCGCACGGAGCCCTTCGGCGTCAAAGTCATCTCGGTCGAAGTGAAGCAGGTGGACCTGCCTGAGCAGATGCTGCGCGCCATGGCCAAGCAGGCCGAGGCCGAGCGCGAAAAGCGCTCGAAGATCATCCACGCAGAGGGCGAATTCAACGCAGCTCAAAAGCTGGTGGACGCGGCCGCTCTGTTGGCAACGCAGCCCATGACCCTGCAGTTGCGCTATCTGCAGACACTCACCGAAATCGGTGTTGAAAAGAACACGACGATCGTTTTCCCGCTTGCCGATGGAAGTGCTGTCGATGTTGAATAAAATGACGACATCAACGCCGTTCATCGAAAAGCCTGCAGGAGATAGTGCGCAAGGGTAAGCTGCCGGTATCGAGTCGAGAATGCAGGAGTCCAAGGGCGAAGAATGATTCGAGACTTTAGCAAGGAGGAATGGAGCAGGAACAGAGAGCGTGCGCGACACCGAACTCACGCTGGGCGGCGGCACGCTCTTGATCATCGGCGGCGGCCTGGTTGTTCTATGCGTGGTCTTCTTTGGACTCGGGTATGCAGTCGGCCATCGCACGTCAGCGGAGCGACCCGTTTCGAATATCCTTCCCGCCCCGAACGCCAGGGCATCGGCCGTACCGGTCGGCTCCAGTTCTAAGCCGGGCGCAGGGCAGGCGCAGACTGCGGCCCAAATACAGCCTGCCAGCTGAAGGTCTCCACGGATAGTTCCGGCGATCGGGAGCCAAGCCCGCAGTTGTCCCCGCCGCTGCAGACAAAGGTGCAGATTCACCCCAGCCACAGGTCAAGCCCGCTGTTGATTCGCAGGTTCGGCCCACCCTTAGCGGTCAGAACAGCGTGCCGTCGTCATCGGCCCCGCTTCAGGTAATGCCTGCAATGACGAATGTGCAGGGCTGGATGGTGCAGATCGCCGCAGTGTCACATCCTGAAGATGCAGATGTGCTGGTGAATGCCCTGCGCAGGCGTGGCTATTCGGTTACCGCCCGGCGCGATAACGGCAGACAACCTCATCCATGTGCAGACCGGTCCGTTTGTGAATCGCAATGATGCCAACGCCATGCGGCAGAAACTGCTCAACGACGGCTACAACGCCATCGTGCAGTAATAACCGCAATCTAGGTGCGCATCCACTCCGGCAATCCCGACGCGATCGCGGCACGCACAGCCATCATCAGATCTTCGCGCGTCGCATAGTCAGCTGGAAAGATGGGCGCGTGAAACGTAACGTGCGCGGTGCCGGGATGGATCCTCATACTTCCCTTCGACATCATGCTTTCCGTTCCCCAGATCGAAACTGGAATGCAAGGCGCTCCGGTCTCCTTAGCAAGATAGAACGGGCCTTTCTTGAACGGGAGCATGCGCCCATCCTTGGAGCGCGTGCCTTCAACAAACGTTGTGATGTGTACACCTTTCGCTAGCACTTGCCGCGCCGCGGCGATGCTATCCTGTGCACTTTCTTTGCGTCCGTCGCGATCAACAGGAACAAATTCGCCCTGCTTCAGTCCCCACCCAAACACAGGAATGTGCATCAGCGAGCTTTTGACAAATGCGGATGTGCGCCGGGAATGTTTGGAATCAGCGCCGGCGGATCGAGATTCGAAACGTGGTTCGCCATGAAGATGCAGGCGGTGTTCGCCGGCACTAATTCGCGGCCCTTGACTTCAACGCGAATGCGCGCGAGAAAGTAGCCGGTGCGCACGATGATCTGCGCCGCGTTGTAAAGAGGCAGCGCATTGCCGGTGATCATCGACCAGGGAAGAAAAATAATGGCAGCCGGAATGCCCAGAGATGACGAACGTGGCGAGCGAACAGCAGTGAGGAGATCATGACAGGCTTTCGCGTTCAGTACTGGCTGGCTCTGAGCCGCGCAGGAAGTTTCTCATAGATGCCGTCGAAGCCGCCATTGGAGAGGATGGCGACGACATCGCCGGCTTGCAGTTCGCGGCGCGATGCTCTCGACGATTTCGGTGGCGTCCGGGATGCAGCTCGGCCGGCGTCCCCGCAGCATTGAGTGCGTTGACAACATCTTCCGGGTGAAGCCGTTCTGCGTCAGGAATACGCTGCTGTTGATAGACGCCGGCGAGAATCACGCGATCGGCAAGCCGCAGGCTTTCGACGAGATCGTTTTCGAGCACCTTGCGTCGCAGCGTATTCGAACGCGGCTCCAGCACAGCCCAGAGGCGTGCATCCGGATAAACAGAGCGCAATGCGCGCAGACGTTTCGCGAATCGCCGTGGGATGATGTGCGAAGTCGTCGATGATGGTGATGCCGTCGATGACATCGCGAACTTCCAGCCGCCGCTTGACACTTTTGAAACTGGCGAGGGCGGTAACGATTGCATCCTTGCGGATGCCCTGCCGACAGCAAGCGCGGCGGCGGCAGTCGCGTTCAGCGCATTGTGTTCGCCCGCAAGCTGCATTGCGAGTTCCGACCAGAACTCGCCGATGTTGCCAGACTTCCCATCGTGTCTCGCCGTCGGCGTGGCGCAGGTTGCGAATCTGCCAGTCGGATTCCGGCTTGAATCCGTAGCGCTCTACGCGGCAGAAAGCGCTTGACTGATGCACTCGGTCACATTCTCGCTGCCGTCGAACGCGACCAGCAGGCCGCGACGCGGCACAAGATTGACCAGCCGTTTGAATGCGACCTTCACCGCCTCGAGATCGGCGTAGATGTCGGCGTGGTCAAACTCCACATGCGTGAGGATCAGCGCATCAGGGAAGTAGTGCAGGAACTTCGGTCCCTTGTCGAAGAAGGCGGTGTCATATTCGTCGCCTTCGATGATGAAGGTGCGCGTGGGACGAAGCTGAAAGCTGGTGCCGAAGTTTTCCGCCACGCCGCCGATCAGAAATGATGGCTCAAGCGCAGCATCCTCGTGCGATGCGACCTGGTAAATCCACGACAGCATGCTGGTCGTCGTCGTCTTGCCGTGCGTTCCGGCCACGACCAGCGATTCGCGGCCCTTCAGGAATTCTTCGCGGACAAGGGCGGCCATGGAGGTGAAAGGGATTCGCTCATCGAGCACGCGCTCCACTTCAGGATTGCCGCGGGAAAGCGCATTGCCAATGACGACGAGGTCGGGCGCAGGATCGAGGTTCGATTCCGAATAAGGTTCGAGCACCGGAATTCCGAGCGAGTGCAACAGAGTCGCTCATCGGCGGATAGGCGGCCTTGTCTGAACCCGAAATGCGATGGCCCTGCAAGTTGAAGCAACCCTGCCAGCGAGGCCATTGCCGTGCCGCAGATCCCGGTAAGGTGAATGTGTTTGCGGATAGAAGTCATGATTGCACCGCCGGTTCGAGCAACGAGAGTTCTGCTTCACTGCCAGCATGTAGTTCGGCTTCGACGCCGAAGATCAAGGTGACGTTTTGTCGCGAGACGTGCCCGCTGCGCAGGCCAAATGGCGATGGGAATGTCAATGCCATCGAGCGCAGAAAGGATCGCGTCTTCGAGCAGATTCGTCTGGCGCGCCGGGCGAAGTGCAGTCGAGCATTTCGCCGAAGACGATGCCGCGCACGCCGTCGAGTTTTCCGGCCTCGCGCAGTTGCCAGAGCATGCGGTCAACCTGGTAAGGCTTCGCGGCTACGTCTTCGATAAACAGCAGCTTGTTTTCTGTTGCGGGCTCCCATGGTGTTCCAATCAGAGCGGACAAAATGCTGAGGCATCCGCCATAAAGCGTGCCGCGTGCTGTACCGGGCTTGAGAGTGCGCATTCCTTCTGCGCCTCCGACGGAATAGGGTTGGCCCGCGAGCGCCGCCTGAAAGCTCTCGAGATGCACACCATCTTCAAGGTAGAAATCCGCCGCAACCATCGGGCCGTGAAACGCAGGAAGCCCGAGCTGATCGAGGAGACGAAGCTGCAAGCCCGTCATGTCGCTGTAGGCAAAGAACGGCTTCGGATGATCTGCGATGAGCGCGAGATCGAGCGCCTCGAGCAGGTAATTTGATCCGTAGCCGCCGCGCACGGCCGCGACGAAACTCGTTTCCGGATCGGCAAACGCTGCGTGCAGATCTGCCAGCGCGCTCTTCTGGACGTTCCAGCGAAGAACAGCGGACCGCGCGCCTGCGTGTTTGCTCCAAGATGTGGCACGTATCCGAGCTTGCGAAGCCGTTCCACGCCGCGGTCGACCCGTTCCGGAATCGCGAAGGAAGCGGGCGAGATAATGTTGACGCCGGCGCCCGGCTGAATCGGCGCCGAGGCGCATGAGCGGCTTTGATCCGGTCATCATCGGACCACGCCTCGCCGCGTGCAATGAGGGTTGCAGGACCGGTCAGTTCCAGTTCGCTGCCCGGCCCACGCCAACTCACCGTCTGTGTTCCTCCCGGCGAAACTACGCGCAAGGGAGACGCGCATGCATGAAATGCAATCGCAGCGGTCGCAGATGCGGAAGTGCCGGTCCCCGAAGAAGTGGTGGGGCCGACTCCGCGCTCGAAGATGCGGATTTCGATCTCTTCCGGACTTACGATGCGCAAGAACTCTACATTGGTCTGGTGCGGAAAATCGGAGTGGGTGCAGATCTCTGCGCCAATCGTTTGCCACGCATCGCCCGTCGACCGAAAAGTCCGGGTTCTCGACGACAATCACGAAGTGTGGATTTCCGGTAGAGACGGCGATACCTTCCACGGCACGGCCGTTTGCAAGCGTCACAAACTTGCCGGCGGCACTGGGAATTCCCATGCCTGTCGTGACTTCAACCGAGTAGCCGCTATCTGCGGCACGTTGTTGATGCGGCAGATGCGAAGGCCTGCATCCGTCTCAATGCGCAATTCATCGCCAGCCTTTGCGCCGATCATCGAGCTCATCCATGCGGCGACGCAGCGGGTGCCGTTGCCGCTGATCTCCGCAATCGAGCCATCTGCGTTGTGAAGCCGGACTCGTCCGGACTTGGATCCGGTCCAGGCAAAAAACTCAATACCATCCGCGCCCACGCCAGTGTTGCGCGCGCAGAGTCGGCGGGTTAGTGTCTGCCCAGTCGCGTTTGGCTGCTGCATCTTCGGTCACGATCAGAAAATCATTGCCGCATGCGTGCGCCTTGGCAAAGGGAATCAATCTTCCTCCGGATCGCGGAAATTGAGCAGTTCGTTGATCGCCGGCTCCGAGAGAAGCTTGCCGCGTAGACGCTCATGCTGTCTTCTTGGTCGCCGTGATGGTAAAGCTTACGCGCTGCAGATCGCCTATCGCATTTGTCGCAAAGTCGGCCAACCGCTCGCCTGCTTTATCCATCGCGTCGAGAATCGAGCGAAGCATCGCCGTCTGATCGTCTCCGCGTGCTTCATAAATGAGCGAATAGATTTTGATGCTGGCGCGGCGTTCGAGAAAGCCGACCGATTCGAGAGCGATAATGACGATCACTGTGGCGACCACGGCGGCGGCAAGCAACCCCGCGCCGCACGCCATGCCGATGGATGCGACGACCCAGACGCTGGCGGCGCTGGTCAGTCCGCTGATGCGGCTGCGGTTGTGAATAATCAGCCCTGCGCCGAGGAATCCAATGCCCTGCACGATATTCGAGGCGACCTGTCCTTTGTTCGGGCTGCCGTCTCCTGCCAGCACTGCGGAGAGGAGCGTGAAGAAAGCCGCGCCGAGACAGATGAGCAGGTTGGTGCGCACACCGGCGGACCGGCGCTTGTACTCGCGCTCCAGACCGATGAGAGCGCCCAGCACTGATGCAACGAGCAGCCGGGGGATGGCGCCATTGACCACGACGACCTGCTGCAGCCAGCTGAAGTTGAAGGGTGCCGAAATGTTGGCCAATAGCCGTGCACATGGCTGCCACCTTGGCTGATGCTATCACCGCTCTGCGGCTTTCGTAGACGGGCGGGGTATCGGAGACGTAAACCGTGCCGGATTTCTGTCCGGGAGCAATCAAAACGCCGGACAAGTCTGAGCCCGTCGGGATGCGCCTTTACAGCCCGGTCGATCTCGTCGCCATCGAAGGCAAGCACGATGGCGGCGTGGGTTGCGGGCGCAGCCAGCGCATCGGAGAGAATTCCCTGTCACTCTCGTTAATGGTCTGGCGCAGCGGGATGCCCGTAAACGCGACCAGATTCGGATAGACCGATGTTTCCATCAGAACCGTCCCGTCAGGTCGCGTCGCCAGCAGCGACGCGCAGGACTGGTGGTATCTCGACTTCGAAGGCGCGGCGCGACTCGATATTCTTGGTGCCTTCGACGTACGTCAAGCGGATGATCGCGAAGGACTGCCCATGCATTGACGGCAACGATCGCGTAGATAGCGGCTGGCCGCGACAGCGTACCAGATTTCGCTTGAATTCTCGAACAGCCGCGATCATGAATTGCGCCACGAAGCCCAGACCCGAGCGCGAAGGCCGGCAACATCTCCATCCCATAACGCGTGTTGTACCAGGAGTGCGGCCACCAGACGGGAAGAAAAATAGGCACCGAACCGAATGCAATCGAGTACGCGTAGAAGGGAATCGGCAGCCACAGCAAGCAGCGTCCACTGGAATGCCCGGCGACGCGTCGTAAGCCAGGCCCACGCGGTACCCAGCAGCGCGAGCGCCCAGCAGTGAAGTTGCCCCAGGATTCCGGTGCGACGTCCATCTCGGCGCACTTGACGAAAAACAGCAACGAAACCCAGGGATTGTGCCAGCCCGGATGCGGGGGGCCTGACCCGGGCGTCGCCGTGCGTATTTCGATTGCTGCCGCGGAGTAGGGACCGCGCGCGAAATCGAGCCAGTCGCCGAAGACGACGGCGTTATAAGCGAACCAGACCAGCGGCGCCGCAACCACGGCAGCGCTCGCGATCCAGAAGGTGCGCGAGCGGAGGGTGCTGGTGCGAAGCTGCACGATGCCGACGGATGTCCATGCCAGCAGGGCCAGGATCCAGCCGTCATACCGCGTAAAAACTGCTGCCACGAGAACCAGCGCGATGCAGCGCATAGCAGGCGCGCCGCGCGGGGCGGATCGTTGTTGAGGGCTCCGCGCCACTCCACCAGCCAGACTGCGAGCCAGATCATTTCGCAGAGGAACAGTGGCTCGGTCATCGCCGTGGTTTGCAGGTAAAGCAGGTTCGGGATTCAGTCGCAAAAAATGCGAGAGGCACAATGGCCGCGGAGGGGCGCAGCCAGTGGCGCGCGAGACGATAGACTCCGGCGCACCCGGCAATATACGCCAGTGCCGACGGAATCATCCCCGCGATACCGTTGGCCCACCACGCGTATACCGCAACAAAGGGGATCATCAGCAGATGGGGCAGCGGAAGCCAGACCGAGCCGAGTTGCGACAGGCCGGGCCGATGCGAATCGAAGACGCGCCGCGCAATGTGGAGGTGCGCGACGGCATCGCCGTAATTGAGCATCGCGCCGTGGCGCCAGCTCCAGAGGCTCGCAAGCGCAGATGCAGCACCGTAGACGCCGCCACCAGCAGCCACTCGTTGCGGCTGATGGGGCGGCGAATCGGCTCCTCAGTCAAGGTGGGTCAGCTCGCGGAACAGATTGAAGCGGTGATCGATTTCCTCGCGCGTCAACTGCTGCAGGCGTTCGGTTCCAAAGCGCTCAACGGTGAATGAGCCCATGACGGAGCCATAGAACATGGCGCGTCGGAAGGCGCCGGGCGTGAGTTCGCGTCTGCGAGGCGAGATAGCCAAAGAACCCGCCGGCAAAGCTATCGCCGGCGCCCGTGGGGTCGAGTGACTTGCTCAAGAGGGAAGGCGGGAGTTTTGAAGGTGCGTGACGCGGGGGCGCCGGGAATTGCCTTGTGGAAGAGCGTTGCGCCGTATTCGCCATGCTTGACTACGAGCATGCGCGGGCCCATCTCCATCACGGCGCGAGCGGCGAGGACGAGATTGCTGTTGCCTGCGAGCATGCGCGTTTCGGTGTCGTTGATGAGGAGGATGTCGAGGCCCTTGAGCACTTCGAGCAGTGCGGGCTTGTGGTCCTTGATCCAGTAATTCATGGTGTCGCCGGCAACCAATTTGGCCTGGGGCGTGGCCTCACGAACACGGCGCTGAAGAACAGGATCGATGTTTGCGAGGAAGAGGAACTGCGAATCGCGATACGCGTCGGGGATCTTGGGTTCGAAGCCGGCAAAGACATTGAGATCGGTTTGGAGCGTCCGGGCCTCGTTGAGATTCTCAAGATACGAGCCTTGCCAGAAGAAGGTTTTTCCGGGCGCGTGCTGGATGCCGGTGGTGTCGATTTTGCGGGCATCAAAGACGGCTTGCTCGCTTGCGCCGAAGTCTTCGCCAACGACGGCGATGACGCGGACATCGGTGAAAAAGCTTGCGGCGAGCGAAAAGTAAGTGGCGGCGCCGGCGAGGCAGCGCTCTTTGCGTCCCGACGGTGTCTCGACAGTGTCAAAGGCGACGCTGCCCACAACGGTAATTGCCATGCAAAATCCTCTCTGGGTTTGATGAATAGATAATCTCGTGCTACCAGCCGTGATACTTGCCGAAGAGCAGCTTCAGCCGTTCTTTGGCAGCGGCTGGAATCGCATCCGGCTGGGTGAGTACAGCGAACTTCGCTGCCGAGGCGCACGCGCAGGTCCGTTCCGCGGGCATTGCGGCAACCGCGGCCTTCACGACCTTGCAGGCGTTCTCCGCATTCTGATGCAACACGGCGACGATCTCTTCAATCGTCACTGCATCGTGGCCTTCTCGCCAGCAGTCGTAGTCGGTGACCATGGCGACGGTGGCGTAGCAGATCTCCGCTTCGCGCGCGAGCTTTGCTTCCTGCAGGTTGGTCATGCCGATTACATCGGCGCCCCAGCTGCGGTAGAGGTTCGATTCAGCTTTGGTTGAGAACTGCGGGCCTTCCATGCAAACGTACGTTCCGCCCAATTTTCCGACAACACCGACGCTTTTGCAGCCCTGTTCTGCAGCCCTGGCGACGACCGAGCACACGGGGTCGCCGAACGCTACATGGCCGACGATGCCATCGCCAAAGAACGTTGAGATGCGGTGAAAGGTGCGATCGATGAACTGGTCGGGAATAACGAAGTCTGTCGGCTTGTGCTCTTCCTTCAGCGATCCAACAGCCGAGACCGAGAGGATGCGCTCTACGCCGAGTTTTTTGAACGCGTAGATGTTGGCGCGGAAGTTCAGTTCGGAAGGCAGGATCCGGTGGCCGCGACCGTGGCGCGCGAGGAAAGCAACTTTACGGCCTTCCAGTTCACCCAGCACGAACGGGTCGGAAGGCTCGCCAAAAGGTGTATCAACCTGCTCTTCATGGACGTTGGTAAATCCGGGCATCGAGTAGAGCCCGCTGCCGCCAATAATCCCGATCTCTGCCTGAAGCAATGTCGCTCCCATCAACAGGCAATTGAATCGCCTGTCTGATTGATTCAACAAACACTTCAGTATAAAGGTCGAGAGTGCCTCGGACTGAATGCGGACCTGACAGATGCGGGATCTGGATTACGCAATCACAGCCGCTCCGGTGGCCTTGCGAATGCGATCGTCTGCCATGTCGCGCACTGCCCACCCTGCAATCAGCAGGCTGGGCGATTGTGTTGGGTGCACTGTTCCCAACTCTCCAAGCGTGGTCCGCTGCACCTGCTGCTCCGGCTGCGCGGCGTGGGACACAATGGCGCAGGGAAAATCGGCGGGCAAACCCTCATCGAGCCATTGGAGTGCCAGCAGGGTAAGATCGCGACCCGGCATGTAAACCACGCGCGTAGCATCTTCGATCTCTGGTATTGGCGCGTCATTGTGCGATTGTGCGTGATGGCCGGTCGAGAAGATCACGTTGGAAGCGGCATTGCGATCCGTCAGCGAGCAGGGAATCGCCGCCGCAGCCGCGAAGGCAGCCGTGATTCCGGGTACGACTTCGAAGGCTACTCCAGCATCCGTGAGTGCCTTCATTTCTTCGGCTGCGCGGCCAAAGATCAGGGGATCGCCGCACTTCAGTCGCACTACGGTTCGTCCGGCCGAGGCATGCGCGATTATCAGCGCGTGAATTTCTTCCTGCGTAATGTTTCTTGTTCCGCAGCGCTTGCCGACGTTTACGACTTCCGCGAAAGTCGCAGCCAGCTCCAGAATTGCCGGGGGAACAAGATCGTCATGCAAGATGACATCAGCGGACTGAATAAACCGCAGTGCTTTCACGGTTAGCAGGTCTGGGTCTCCCGGTCCTGCGCCGACAAGAGACACCTTGCCTTCGGTTTGTCCTTGGGCCGCATTGTCTGAAACGCGCGAAAGTTTCGGACTCGCCTCGAAGAACTGCCGGTCAGCCACTCCATGCAGCAGGGCCTTGCGGGCCTCGCCGGGCGGAAGGGTCGCCAGAACTTCGCGCCTGAACTCACCGAGATTTTTGAGCCATGGTCCGATGTCCGCTGACAAACGCGCATCGATTTCTCGCCGAAGCCTCTGAGCAACAGCGGGGCTTTCCCCTGCTGTCGAGATCGCGATTTGCAGGTCGCCTCGCCGCACGACCGATCCAAAATAGAAATCGCAGTGTGGGGGATCATCCACGCTGTTGACCAGAATCCCGCGACGAACTGCCTCGCGATAGACTGTCGCATTCACCTCGGGATCGTTGGTGGCGGCAATCGCCACGAAGTTGCCTTCGAGGTCGGCAGCATCAAAGCTCCGCTGAATCCATTCCAGCCGGTTCTCCCGGGCAAGTTGCTGAATTTCCGGCTTTGCCTCAGGCGCGATCACGCGCAGGCGCAGTCCCGTAATCAGCAGGCTGTTGATCTTTTCGAGCGCCACGTTACCCGCGCCCACCAGCAGCCCGGGCTGTCCATCGAGTTTCAGAAAAATCGGCAGTAAGCTCATGGCCACCTCACTCTGCTACGGCGTGGGGCACACGGCCCGAGGGTAGATCGCGCTCAACCGGCTCGAGAATTTCTCCAGCAAGGTAGCCGCGCAACGCGTCGTTTGTATGGCGCGCGAACCAAGCACGCAGATTTTCGTCGCCATCGCGCGTCAGCAAATACTTGCGCAGCAACCGCTCAATCGCTTCAGGAACATGGGAGGCAGGTGTGCGATATCCGACGGGCCGCGAAATCCCCGCGTGCTGCCCGACTGACCCGCCAAGGCAGAAATAGTAGGCATCCACCAGTTTGCCCTCGTGCTTGATTTTCTTGCCCTCGATGCCGATATCGGCAATCCAGTGCTGTCCGCATCCATTCGGACACCCAGTTACGTGCAGCCGCAGTTGCTGATCAAATTGCGGGACGCGCTCCTCCAGTTCGTCCACCAGCCAGCGCGTGAAGCCTTTTGTTTCCGTGATGGCCAGCTTGCAGAATTCTGTCCCCGTGCAGGCGACAGCTCCACGCCAGAACGGCGAGCCCTCCACGTGAAGTCCGATGGCGCCAAGTTCGCGCACAAGGTCCGCTGCTTTCTCGTTCGGCACGTCGATGAACAGGAGGTTCTGTGAAACTGTTGCGCGCAGGGCGCCGCTGCCATACTTGTCGGCCAGGTCGGCCGCCGCTTCCAGCTGTTCTCCCGTCAGCCGTCCTCGCAGAACGGATGCTCCGACATAGCACAATCCAGCCTGGCGCTGGCGATGAATGCCTACATGGTCGCGAAGCGTTTCATCCGGAACTTGCTCATCGACTCCGGGGGATAGTGCAAAATCAAGACGCGATTGCAATTCGGCCAGGAAGCTCTCTGCCGTCCAACCCTCTTTCATGAACAGATATTTGAGCCGTGCCCGCTCGCGGCTTTCACGCAAAACCTGCTGATCGCGGAAGATCTCCGTGATCGCCTTCACGACAGGTACCGCTTGCTCAGGAAGAACGAAGGCATCGAGCCGGACGGCAAGATGCGGCTCATTGGAAAGCCCTCCGCCAACCCGTACCGTAAATCCGACCTGGCCGTCGCGCTTCACGGGAGTCAGCGCGATATCATTGATCTCCGGGTAGGAGCACCAGGTGGGGCAGCCCGTCACGGAAATCTTGAACTTGCGTGGCAGATTGTAGAAATCAGAGTTTGCCGTTAGCAAATTCGCAATCTCGAGGGCGATCGGCGAGGCGTCGATCAACTCATCGTGATCGACGCCGGCCAGCGGACAGCCGGTTACGTTGCGCACCACGTCTCCGCATGCGCCCTTGGGCGAGAGTCCAATCGCGTCCAGCGCATCCACCACTTCAGGCAGGGACTCGATCGTAAGCCAGTGCAACTGGATGTTCTGACGGACGGTAATGTCAGCCAGATTGCGCGCATACTTCCGCGTGATGCCGCCGATGGTGCGCAGTTGGCTCGAAGAGATGATTCCATTGGGAATCCCGATGCGCATCATGAAATAGTCAGAGACGAGTCCCTCGCCACCTTTGCCCCCAGTGGCGCCCACGCCGTCTCCCTGCGTGTAGATACCCCACCATTTGAAGTACATGCCAGCCCACTCCGGGACCACGCTGGAGCGCCCTTCGCGTGCGAAGACCCGCACTTCGTCAAATGCTTCCCAGGGGTTTTTGGCGCGCTTCAGGCGTTCGGCACGCTGCGCCTTGGTCTCTTTCGGGGGAGCCGGAACTTCAGTCATATGACCTCTTTGGCGGAATTTGGAATGTGCTGAAAACAGAAAGCCCGCGACAGCTAAGGCTGCGTCGCGGGCAATCAGGAAACCTTTGGAAGTATGGAAGCCTTAATAGACCATGGTCACCTGTGCGCGCGAGGCGTCATACAGCGGCGACAACAGGTCCGAAGGTCCATGCATCGATATTCGCAGGATGCGCGCTAAATTGCAACTTTTGCACAGGGCGAAAGAGCTTATGTCTCTCAAAGTGTCTACGATTTCTGCGTGTCTTGGGGTCGACAGAGGTGAACCAGGATTGTGGATTTGACGTTTCCGTCTTCAGGCCACGAAGTCTTGCTCTCGCTGCATCTAACCGAAGCAGAATGACCCGCATGGTCAGGTCCGGCCGGGGAGCATGTCATCATGAAAATCGCGCAGGTTGCGCCCTTACACGAAAGTGTGCCCCCCAAACTCTACGGCGGGACAGAACGCGTGGTTTCATACATTACTGAAGAACTCGTAAAGCTAGGCCATGAGATAACCCTTTACGCCAGTGGAGACTCCCAGACTTCCGCGCGTCTGCGTTCGGTTTGCGAACGGGCACTTCGACTTGACGGCGGTAAGCTGCTCTCGCCTCTCGCTCATCATCTCAATCTCATCGAAACCGTGGCCCAGGAAGCGGACGAATTCGATGTAGTCCACTTTCATCTCGACTATCTGCCCTTCTCGCAGATTCGAAGGCTTGAAATTCCGGCGGTTACCACTCTTCACGGCCGCCTCGATATTCCCGATCTCTATCCGCTCTTTCGGGAATTCGACGACATGCGCCTTATTTCCATCTCTGACGCCCAGCGCGCTCCAATGCCCTGGGCGAGTTGGCTCGCAACCGTACACCATGGAATTCCGGAGAGTCTGCACCAGCCGCGCTTTTCACATGGGGATTACCTGGCATTTCTCGGTCGAATCTCGCCCGAAAAGAGGGTCGATCGTGCTATCGAGATCGCGCGCCAGGTCGGAATGCCGCTTCGGGTTGCGGCCAAGATCGACGATGCCGATCGCAACTACTTCGAGGCGGAAATCAGTGACCTTCTGGCAAATTCCGATGTTGAATTTGTCGGCGAGATCGGCGAACAGGATAAGACTGAATTTCTTGGCAACGCCTCTGCTCTGCTGTTTCCCATCGACTGGCCTGAACCCTTTGGCCTGGTCATGATTGAGTCCATGGCGTGTGGGACCCCGGTCGTCGCCTTTCGCGGCGGATCGGTAGCCGAGATAATTGATGAAGGAGTAACTGGATTCATCGTGGAAAGCGTCGAAGAAGCCATAGAGGCCGTCAAGCGAATTCCCTCGATCGATCGCCAGGCGTGCCATCAGCGCTTTCTGGAGCGCTTCACCTCGCGACGCATGTGTGAACAATATCTGACTGCGTACGAACGCGGCATCTGGGAAAAGAAACGTGCCGCGCGCGGCAAGCGTGGACTCACACTCACCCAATAAGGCAGGAGCCGTCAATTGATGATGCCAACCTGGCAGCGTGAACACAATCGCGACGTCATTGAGGTCGATCAGCAATTCTACATTCGGGCTTCGTCGGCCCTTGCTGACGATCGAACCAGGGTTTTGCTGAATGGCGATACTTTCGCCGTTTTCGATCGCGGAGGAGACATTCAGCCCGTCGGGTTCGGCCAGCAAGGCATATTCCACAACGAGACGCGCCATCTCTCGCGACTGGAAATGCTCTTTTGCGGGTTCCGCCCGTTGCTGTTGAGTTCGACAATTCGCGAAGACAATGTCCTCTTCGGAATCGACCTGACGAATCCTGACATTCAACTTGAATCTGGTGCTTCACTGCCCCGGGGCACAGTGCACATCTACCGCACGAAGTTCCTGACCGAATTGGTGTGCTACGACCAGGTCACGGTGAACAATTACGGCGATACGGCTATCGATATCGAACTCTCCTTCGAGTTCGAATCGGATTTCGCAGACATTTTTGAAGTGCGCGGTGAGAAGCGGAAGCGGCGCGGTGAGAAGCTTCCTCAAGAGATTGGGCGTTCCTCTGTAACTCTCGCCTATGAGGGACTTGATCAAATCCGGCGTACCACGCGTGTAGTGTGCTCAGCGCCTTCCTGTGAACCGCACGACGGCGGCATTTCGGTTCCGCTTCAAATCGAAGCCCATGGCGAAACAAGCTTCACGGTCAATGTTGCGTGCGAGCACGAGAGACATAGCCAAGTAGCTTTTGGCGGTTACAGTGAGTCGCTGCAAGCGATGAATCACAAGCGTACGACCGGACCATTGGCCGATGTGGACATTCAAACTTCCAATGAGCAGTTCAATAATTGGATCAACCGGTCCTGTGCCGACCTCGCCATGATGGTGACGCAGACACCGCACGGGCTTTATCCTTACGCAGGCGTGCCATGGTTCAGCACCGTGTTTGGTCGAGACGGCATCATCACCGCTCTCGAGTTGCTGTGGCTGGTGCCCTCGGTTGCAAAGGGCGTGCTTTCGTACCTGGCCGCCACTCAGGCAACAAGTCACGATGCCTCGCGCGATGCCGACCCCGGCAAGATCCTGCACGAAATGCGCAAGGGAGAGATGGCTCGGCTGGGCGAAGTACCCTTCGGCCGCTACTACGGCACGGTCGATGGCACACCGCTATTCGTCCTGCTTGCCGCTGCCTACTACGAGCGCACCGTCGATAAAGAATTCCTGCTCGAGATCTGGCCAAACATTCTCGCTGCCCTTGAATGGATCGATGTCTACGGCGATCCTGACCACGACGGGTTCGTCGAATACGCGCGCCAGACCGATCACGGCCTGGTGCAGCAGGGATGGAAGGATTCAGGCGATTCCGTCTTCTATAGCGATGGACGTCTGGCCGTTGGTCCCATTGCTCTCTGTGAGGTGCAGGCCTATGTCTATGCGGCCAAAAATGGCATCGCAACTGTCGCTGCGGATCTTGGACACAAAGACCTTGCCGACAGGCTTCGGACGCAAGCGACCGAACTGCGTGCGAAGTTCCAATCCATGTTCTGGTCGGATGAACTCGGCATGTTTGCCTTGGCTCTGGATGGCGAAAAAAGGCAATGCCGCGTGCGCAGCTCCAATGCGGGTCAGTGCTTGTTCTCCGGGATCGCCAGCGACGCACAATTCCGCTCCATCAGCGACGCGCTCCTTTCGCCGGAATTTTTCTCGGGCTGGGGAGTGCGCACGATTGTTCGCGGGGAGCGCCGGTATAACCCGATGTCCTATCACAACGGTTCGATGTGGCCGCATGACAACGCTCTCATCGCTCTGGGCTCACTGCGCAGAAGCGACAAAGACCTTGCCTTGCGGATTACATCTGGATTGCTCGATCTTTCGTCGGAGGTAATGTTCCATCGTCTTCCCGAACTAATCTGCGGCTTCGGCCGCCGTCCCGGAAAAGGCCCGACGCTTTACCCGGTCGCTTGCTCCCCTCAGGCTTGGGCAGCAGGATCGGTCTTCATGCTGTTGCAGTCTTGTCTGGGGCTGGAAATTCGTGCCAGTGAGTCGCGCATCTATCTTCATCACACGGCGTTACCTGAAAAGCTCCAACATATTCGCGTTCGCAACCTGAAGGTGGGAAATGCCAGCGTCGACCTCGCGTGCGACCGCTATGCAGACTCGGTGAGCGTTAACATCCTGCGCCGCAGCGGCGCGGTTGAAATTGTGGCAATGCGCTAAATTCTCCAATGGTGGCCCGGAACTGAGTCCCATCTGCCGGCGCCACCGGACCGGCGTGATCCGCTCTCGTCCCGGAAACTACGCTACTGTTTCTGCGTGCCTGCAGTCTCTACCAGAATTTCCACTGGGGCTACAACCATATCGCGCAGCACGGCCTGTGGCTTCTCTGCCAATTTCAGCGTTTGTATGTCTGCCTGCGTAGCGGCCGGATCCGCAACGCGATGATTCTCGATATCGTCGAGTGCTCTCAACCCGATGGTTGAAACCTGCGCAAGGGTCTGTGAGAGCGGCTCCAGTTCTGCCGTGATCTCGGAGTTCTTCAGCGAAGGCTCCAGTCTTGCATCGTTGTTCCGCCAGAGAGTCAGCCATTGCTTCGCCTCCTGGAACTGGTCCGCGGAGGCGTTCCCGGCAACGATCACTGCGACCAAATCTTTGAATTTACGCGCCGTTTCGCTCTCCGGTGGAACCGCGTCTACCAGGTGGTTCAGCGGCGAATACCAGTCATATTTCTTCAGTTCCTCTCTCTGATACCCCACGGGCGGCTGAACCGCACTTGCCAGTACCGCAAGATATTTTGGATCGGCCTCGCCGCTCATGCGTTGCAGCATGGGCAAGGTGAATGACTGGTGCTTCAGACCATAGAATTCGAGCCTGTCTGAAATAGCGGACATTCGGGCATACATCGAGCTCACGTCGCGCACATCCTGCGGGGACCACAAGCGTTCTGCAATCGCAGCCGTGCGCGGCCAGATGCGGCTGTCGATGATTTCCGGAGTTGTGAATTCGCTCCACATTGCCGCTTCGCCGCCGAGCACACGCTTTTTCTCTTCGGGTGTGAGATTCGCACCATCTCCGGCCAATGGGTCGGCAAGATAGTGCTCGGCTGCTGACTGGTTCAAGTCGATGTAGTAGCCCGTCGACAGCAGCCCGCGATTCCCCTGACGCGCCGCAGCCGCCAGGGACTTCGTCCCGCGCCAGGACTGGATCACGACATCCTTGGGAGTGCTCGGTGCCAACACCTCATCCCAGCCCTCCATGATGCGATGGTGCGCGGCTACCAGTTTTTGCACTCGCGCCGTGAAGTAGGATTGAAGCGCCGCATTGTCCTTCATGCCGTGTGTGCGCATGAATGCCTTGATCTTCGGGTTTGCGTCCCACTCCTTTCCGTTACACTCATCACCGCCCACATGGAAGTAGGCATCCGGAAAAATTGTCGTCATCTCTCCGATGAACTTGTCGATGAATTCAAACGTGCTCTCGCGCGACGGGTCCATCGCGGGATCGAAGACTCCCCATTGTGTCTCGATTTTGTAGGGTCCTTCGCCACTCGCGAGGTCCGGATATCCAACGAACCACGCCGTGGTGTGGCAGGGCATGTCGAATTCGGGCACCACCCGAATTCCGCGATTCCCCGCATATTCCACCACCTCGCGCATCTGGGCCTGCGTGTAATACAAGCCATTCGATCCCTTGCCGGTCAATAGAGGGTACATCTTGCTTTCGGCGCGAAATCCCTGATCTTCCGAGAGGTGCCAGTGGAAGACATTCAGCTTCACCGCTTCCATTCCGTCCAGGTTCCGTTCAATTACATCCAGTGGCTGAAAGTGCCGTCCTGCGTCGATCATCAGCCCACGCCATGGAAAGCGTGGCTCATCGTCGATGGATACCGCCGGAGCGCTGAATCCTTCCGGGGTGATTGTTACCAGTTGCAGAAATGTTTGCAGCCCGTGCATGGCGCCCAGCGGATTTGGTGCCGAGAGCACCGCATGGGACGATGTCACCTCCAGGTGGTATGACTCGTTCTCGCCCAACGTTAGCGCCCCATCATCTGCCGCTACTGTCTTGACCGTCAAAACCGCTTGTTCGCTTGTCGGTTCGTCGTGATAGGGAATTCCGGTTTCGCGTGAAAGCGTGTTCAGGAATCGTTTGCGCGCCGACTCAAGCCGGGCATCCTTGTATCCATCGAGGGCGATGGTAAAGTTGCCATCGATCTTTAGTCGCCCTTCTCCGCGGACAACATGCTGCGGCATGGGCATGAGGGGAAGCACTGCCGGAGTCTCGGGATGAATTGTCGGAGTTGAAACCAACGCCGCCAGAGAAATGTAGAAGATGAAAGATGCGCAGCTACAACCCGAGAATCTCGTCACATTGCCCTCATGAAGGATCCCAGGACAATCGATAATCTGACGTTTGTCCTGACCATCCGTGTTGATCGTTTGGCTATCGATTGCTCATTATACGGCTATGCCTTAAATTCGAGCGATATGCGGGTTTCGCAAATCACATCTCCCTCATAGGTTGGCCTGCGATTTTTCGTAGGTGGAGGCTGTCGTTTCTGTCCCTAAATGGGAAAATATGCTTAAGAAGTCACGCTAACATGCTTGTTTTCTGCTCCCGAGCATCAAGCGATGCGCCGCCTGTGTGGAACACCGATGATCGAAATGCTTGAATTCGTTCACCACATTGAGAAATAGAGCCGGTTTTATCGGGAAATTGACAAAAAATCTGCAAATGTGATGCGAGGCAAGTCGTTGGCCGTGTAGAATCGTTCGCGTCATGCCAGAGACATTGAACGACCGCTGTGAACTGATCATCAAGTTTCTGCTCCGCTCAGGTTCGGCCAGCATCGAAGAAATCCTCGCAGTCGCAGGCTCCTCCGCTCCAAGTATTCGTCGGGATCTAGCACGCCTCGAAAATCGGGGTTTGATTCGCCGCACACACGGCGGCGCAACCCTGGTCGAGCCCCTTCTCTATGAGCCATTCCGTTACGACAGTTCTTTTCTCGCCCGGGAACAGAAGTTCGCCGTTGAAAAGCGCCGCATCGGCCTTGCCGCCGCCGAACTCGTTCAGCCCAATGAGACGATAGGACTCTCCGCAGGGACCACAACGACCCACATTGGTCGGAGTCTTCGACACCGCGAGAAGATTCAGGTCATCACCAACGCAATCAACATCGGCATGGAACTCTGCAATCAGCCCGGTGTTCGCACCTATTTGACCGGGGGCGTCATCCCCTGGGCGTGGTCATTTTCGCTTACCGGAAATGCAGCTCTTGAGTTCCTCGACGATGTCTACATGGACAAAGTCTTCCTCAGCGTAACGGGTCTGGATGCCGAACGGGGAGCCACCACATTGGAGGCCGACGAGGCGCTCGTCTATCGCAAGATGCTCAAGCAATCCAAACAGGTCATCGTCGTCACGGATGGGAGCAAGTTCGGCAATGTGAGCCCCGCGTTTATCTGCCCAGTCGGCGAGATTCACACGATCATCACAAATGTTGGAGCATCCCCCGAAATGATTGCTCCTTTCGAGCGTCAGGGGACGCGCATCATTCGAGCTTGATGTCGAAATCCAGTTGACGATCCATGCCCGCACCCCTAAAACTTGTGAGCGAATTGCGCGCAAACGCCGGAATGGGCATCGCTGCGCACTATCTGGATCTCCAGAATTAAGTAATTTATGGAAGTCATAAAGATATAAACCATTCAAATAGATAAGGTTGCGCCATAACTAGCCAGATTCGACCGCTCCAGTGGAAGTGCGCGAAGTCGACTCCCTCCTCGATGGGATCTTTCGACGCATAGCGTAGATTCGATCAAGAGTCAATAGAAAATCGATTAATCTCCGCCTGTAAGAACACTGCAATGATTGTTTGCGTCCTATTTGATCATTTTGTTGTTGAAATTGCTCGAAGAACGTCGTATCTTGATCGTCAACGAGTAGACGTCCCTTACAGCTCCGTGCCGATCTCCATGCAGCAGATGTGCGGTGTCGGTAACGGCAGCAACAAAACCGGCGAATATCTTCGACTCGGATCGCCGGTCCGTTTTGCAGCACCTTGGGAGGCGTAATGCCAGTATCGAAAAGCCCATCAGCGAGCCAGCATCCTGAACCACGCGCAGCGCGAACCGCCGCACTGGAACAGTTATTTTGGCGGCCGGTCTCTTTCAAAGAAATCCCAGGGGGAATTCGTTCAAGCGCTATCCGTGTGAAAGCTCTTGAATTCACCCGTCGAAACGCGGCTGCGTATCGACACCACGAGATCTCATAGGAAAGGTGTGATGGCAATGATTGACCTGAATCGGGTTCTCAATCAAAGTCTTTCATTGGTGCGTTCCAACCTTGGCCCAGGACGCTCCACAATCGGCGGGGGCCGGAATTTGCGGCGAGTCATGGCGGGTCTCGTTGCGGTCTTGCTTCTCATCTGCCCATTCGTTATACGCGCGCAGGAACTCACCGCAACGTTGAACGGGGTGGTTGCGGACAGTACCGGGGCGGTAATTCCCAAAGCGACTGTCTCCATTACGCAAACCGGCACAAATGCTGTCAGAACGGTGCAGTCGGATGAGTCTGGCAACTATGTCTTCTCTAACGTGCCGGCTGGAACCTACACGCTGAAGGCCTCGTCCGCTGGCTTCACCTCTTTCGTGGCCAAAGACGTGATCCTCAAAGTGGGAGAAGCGCGCGGCCTTAACGTCCAGCTCAAGGCAGGCGCAGCCTCCACCACGGTCACGGTCGAAGCAACCGCTGTGACCGTAGACACGGAATCCGCGGCCGAGGCCGGTAACCTGAGCAGCGACCAGATCGAAGGGCTTGAACTCGCGGGCCGCAACTTCCAGCAACTCGTGACCCTTCAGCCCGGTGTTGTAAGCCAGATGGGCGATGAGACCAGCGCCGGTGCCACCCAGATGTCGGTGAACGGCGCTCGTGCCACGGCCAATAACTGGACCATTGACGGTGCCGACATCAATGACTCAGGCTCCAATGGCACCGTGATCAATGCACCCAACGTTGACGCCATCCAGGAATTTACGTTGCAGCGTGGCAACTACGATGCCGGCTACGGACGTTCGGGCGGCGGCCAGATTCTGGTAGCCACGAAATCGGGTACCAGCGCGTTTCACGGAGACGCCTACGAGTTCGTCCGCAATACCGTCTTCGATGCCAACGAATGGTTCAACAAGCGCACAGAAGCCGAGAACAACGAGCCAAACAAGAATCCAATCAACCACCACAACGTTTATGGATTCACAATCGGTGGACCGGTTTTCATCCCCAACGTCTACAACACGGATAAGAAGAAGACCTTCTTCTTCTATTCGGAAGAGTGGCGGAAGCTTTCCACGCCCGGCGGGGACTCGATGCCGGCAGCCTCACAGGCGGAGTTGAGCGGTATTGTTCCAGGCAAGTTTGCCAACGCACCAGCGGGCTGTGGAACGTACGATTCCACGACCGACACAACGCAGATTTCGCCCGGTTGCTACAGCAAGAACTCTCAGGTTTACCTGAGCAACGTATTCAGCAAGTTTCCGGCGAATAATGCCAACGGAAATTACAGCTTCTCTGATTCGACACAGAATAACTTCCGCGACGACATCGTCCGCGTCGATCACTACTTCAGTGACAAGGCACACTTCTACGTCCGCTACATGAATGACGATATGCCTGTGGACAATCCCGAGGGTCTCTGGGCCGGTTCGAATTATCCGGGACTCGTCAACACCCTGGTCGACTCGCCTGGCAAGAATGTGGTTGGCAACCTGACCTACACGATCAATCCGAGCGTGGTTAACGAATTCGAGTTTGTCTGGTCGCAGGGAGAGTATCACTCAGCCATTGCGGGCGGTCAGTTCGCCACCTCGTCATCCGTCAACAGTGCGCTGACCAATCAATGGTCGCCCGATCCATATGGCAAGGTTCCTGCTGTCACGATCATTGGCGTCACTGGCTTCAATGCCGGCTCGGCTCCGTGGAAGGAACGCAACCTCGATCGTACGTATTTCGACAACCTCTCCTTTAGCTTCGGCAGGCAAACGCTGCGCGTAGGTTTTCAGGTTCAGCAGATGATCAAGACGGAAAATGCTGTGAACGGAGAGCCGAGCTTCAACTTCAACTCCTGGGGCGACTTCCTGGTAGGCAACGTTGCATCCTTCACACAGACACTACCGGACATCATCCCCGATCTGCACTTCGTCAACACCGAGGCATATGTCCAGGATGACTGGAAGGTTTCGAAACGCCTCACGTTGAACCTCGGCGTGCGCTGGAGCCGTCTGCCCTCCGTCACCGACGTGCGCAATACGCTGTCCAACTTCGACCCAAAATACTACAGTTCACAGGTTGCGCCGCGGATCGACGGTGGAAATGCCGATCCCAATGCGGTGAACTACGATCCAAACGCGGGTAATTTCGTCGCCGGCCAGTTCATCAACGGCTCGCAGCTCCTTCCGGCTACTTACACCAACGGCATGATCTTTCCCAAGGGCGCGGAGTGCGCCGCGGCTCAGGCCATTGCGCCTCTGTCAACGTGCTCGCCGTTTGGTGCGTATGTAAACCCCAACTACAACGCGAATTTTGGCCCCCGCATCGGCTTTGCCTACGACCTCTTCGGTACTGGCAGGACCGTCGTCCGCGGCGGCTTCGGCATCTTCTATGACCGCCTGCTTGATGGCATCTGGGAGCAGAACGCATTCGGCGATCCGCCGTTTGCACAGCGCACCACCATTGTCAACGCTCCCTTTGACAACATCACCAGCGGCTCGACCTCGGTTCCTCTCGGCCCCAACAGCCTTACGGCAACCGGCAACCCCACTTTCAAGGTTCCCAACTACGCGAACTTCAATCTCAGCATTCAGCACGAGCTGATGCCGAGCACGGTTCTGGAAGTGGCCTATGTTGGAAACGAGGCACGTCACTTGCTTGGCGAATACGACGAAAACCAGCCTACCGTTGGCGCGCGCCTTGCGGCTCCCACCAACTCCAGCGTCAACTACATTCGTCCATTCGCAGGCTATGCGGGCATCACTTCGCGTGCTCCGTTCTTCTCAAACAACTACAACTCCCTGCAGGTCAGCCTGAATCACCACTCACACGGTTTGCAGGTGGGCGTGGCTTATACGTTCGCGAAGGACCTCACCACGAACACTTCCGACCGCAGCAACATGGCGACGGATAGCTATGACTTCTCGCTCGACTACGGCCCGTCGAACTTTAACCAGCCGCAGACTTTCACTGCCGACTACGTCTACGATCTTCCGTTCTTCAAGCATCAGCAGGGCGTTGGCGGCAAGGTCCTGGGCGGATGGCAGGTCTCCGGTATCACAGCGTTTCTTTCGGGACAGTCGTTCTCGCTTTCGCAGCCGCACGACCCGTGGGATCCGAACGGCTTGAACGTCGGTCTCGGCATCAGTTCACCGCGTCCGGATCAAATCGCTCCGGTGCACATGACCAAGACGGTCGACGCATGGTTCTCCAAGTCCTCGTTTGCGCCGGCGATTAACCACTTCGGAAGCGAAGGCAATGGCAGCCTGCTCGGTCCCGGATACAACAACTGGGATCTGGCGGCCATCAAGAACGTCACTTTCCGTGAGCGGTACAACTTCCAGCTTCGCGGCGAGTTCTTCAATGCCTTCAACCACGAGAGCTTCGGCGCGGGCTACGGTAACGCATCAACGGCCGGCGGCGTGGACACCTCGACCGGCGATGCGTCCTTCGGCCAGGTCACCAGCGGACACGCGCCGCGTCGCATTCAGCTCGGTGCGAAATTCAACTTCTAATTAGCGAATTGCATTACTTTCCTGACAGGCCGGAGCTCAGCTCCGGCCTGCTTTTTTGGTCGCAGCAGACTTCTTTCTGATGGAACGTAAGGCGATGGGTTTGCCGATTTGAGTGGACTCTTCACTTCTCTGACGGCTGTTTGGTTCCGGGTGACTTTTGTTTTCCGGGAATTGTCGACATGATCTTCAGGAGTTTGTCGTCTTCCACCTTGTTGAGACTGCTCGCCTTATCGAACTCGACTTTTGCCTCGGATGCCATCCCCATCGAGCGATAAAGCCGCGCAAGCCTGTAGTGCGCATTCACGTTCGTTGGCGCAATCTTTACAGCCGTTTCGAACTCGGTCCTCGCATCCTGCTTTCGACCTTCATCCGCATACACGATACCGAGATCAAGGTGCTGCATCGGGATATTCGGGTCTGTCTTCTGAATCTGCTCCAGCAGAGGCTTTGCATCGTCCATCTTGTTCATCCGTATCTTTGTATCGGCGAGGTAAAGCATTGCCTGCACATGATGGGGATCATTCGCAATCTCCGCCTCGAACTCCTGTGCCGCCTCCGGGTCGCGCCCTTTCGTCCACAAGAGATATCCCAATCCGAAATGCACATTCGGCTCTTTGGGATTCGCCGCAACTGCGGCACGAAGCTCTCGTATTGCTCCCTCCGGATCTTTCATCTCGTCGAGCGCCTCGCCCACCAGCATGTCTGCTTCGGCTGACTCCGCATTCAGCGCGACAAGCCGATGGTATGCATCCAAAACGCATGGGTATTGGTGCGACAACAGACAACTGTGCGCCAGGGTCAACAGGAGGGTTAGATTTTCTGGATCGCGGTCGGAAGCCTGCTTCAGCAGAGGGGAAGCTTGTGAAAACTGTTCCAGCCCGTAGTGCGACATGCCGAGCAAGATGGCCAGTTGCTGATTATCCGGTTGTGCCTTGAGCAACGGATTCAACTCTGCGATCGAGCGCTTGTAGTCACCCGCCTTGAAGAAGGCAAGGCCCAGATTCAGCTGCAACCCGGGCATGTGTGGATTCAGGGCCATCGCGCGCATGTAGTACGTGGTTGCCTCGGTGTAGTGCCCCTGTCGGGACTCGATGAACCCGATGTGCGCGAGTGGTTCGGGGTTGGTGGGATATTGCTTCGCGATCTCGCTCCACGCCGCTTCCGCTTCTGCCAGCTTGCCCTCGCGTTCGAGGGAGAAGGCAACCTGGCCAGGATCGGTTTGCGCCGCGGCAGCCGCTATTCCAAGCGAGAGAATTGCGGCTGCTATTGCCAGGAGCGTAATCGGATTCCGGAGATGTTCCACTATGACTGAATCTTAATTGCTTCCACCTTGTTTTAGGCGCGTCGCTCCATTCTCCGATGCGCCAGATTGACTAGACTCGTTTTAGAACGGTCACATTATCACTCGTCATTGTCATCGTCGTCAGGCGACGGGTCCGCACCTTTCGGCAACGGACGCGGATCGGGTTTGATGATGATCGGCTGTGTCAATGTCTGGCCGTCAACCGTGAGGCGAACGGCGTAGTTCCCGGGTTGGAGGCCCGGCGCGCTGCGGCCCCGACGCGTTGGCGTCGTGGCGGGTTTTTGAGCCGCGGCACCGGCAGGATGACAGGCATCCACGGGAGGCGTTGGCAACGTCCTGCCACCGCCAAATCCGAATCCGCGATGAGGGACAACGTTCAGTGCGACGCGATGCATGCCGGGCTTGGCGGATGGCGGTGGCGTGGGTTCCAGCCAGTAGGCCTGCACATTGATTGCTTCGGTGTCGACTGGCTTCACGGGTGTATCGCTGGCGAGGCAAGCATCCACCTTGCCTTTTGCATCGACAAGTTCCAGTTTCAGCGGGCCGCTGGGCGCGGACTTCAGCCAGTAATAAGCGATGACGCCTGCGGGAGGATTCAACTCCTGCGGTTCTTCGTGCGGCAAGGGCGTTCCATTCTGGCCGCCCTGGTGAATGGCAATCGTCTCTCCGGGGGCAAACAGAAACGCCGAGTGAGCCTTCGATTTCCTTGCCGTGCGCCGCAATCTGGCGCAATGCCGCCATCTGATCGAGCACCCAGAATCCGCGGCCGAATGTTGCCACAGCCAGATCGTCGCCGTGCACAACGATGTCGCGAACCGAGGTGACCGGCATGTTGAGTTGCAGTGGCTGCCAGTGGTCGCCGTCATCGAACGAGACATAGACGCGGAGTTCGGTTGCAGCGTAGAGCAGGCCCTTCTGTTTCGTGTCTTCCTTGACGGAGTTCACAAACGCGCCATCGGGAATTCCATCGACGACGTTCTTCCAGGACTTTCCGCCGTCGTGGGTGCGGTAGATATAGGGACGATCGTCGGCTAAGCGATGGCGATCGATAGAAGCATATGCCGTCTCCAGATCGAAATGGCCGGCCTCAATCTGCGAGACCTTGCTCCACGCCGTCATCTGCGGCGGCGTTACATCCTTCCAATTTGCGCCATCGTCGCTCGTGACATGAATCAGGCCGTCGTCGGTGCCCACCCAAACGGTCTTCGCATCGAGCGGCGATGGGCTGATGGTGTAGACAACGCCGAAGCGGTCTGTCATTGGCTCGTCAATGTCTTTTGCCGTAACCGGATCGAGCGTCTTCGGCACTTCTGGATGGAGCGCGTGAGATCGGGGCTGATTTTCGCCCATGTTTTGCCGCGATCGCGCGTGCGGAAGACAAATTGATTTGAATAGTAGAGCGCCTTGTCTGCCGGCGAAAACACTTGTGGCAGTGTCCAGGTGCTGCGGTTGGGATCGTTCGGGTCGGCTGCGGGCAGTTCGCCGCCGGCTGGCGCGGGCAAATTCAGCGCCTGATTGCAGCGCTGATCGCCATTGCCATACAGCAGGTTGCCATCATCGGGATCGGGCACAACCGTGCTGCTCTCTCCTGCCTCGCAGATCGGCTCCCAATTGCGGAAGTTGAGAGTGCCCATGCGCGACCAGGTGCTGACGCCGACCGCGCCTGAGTCCTGTTGCGCGCCATAGAGCCAGTAGGGAAACGGTTGTCGGCGGCGATATGATAAATCTGCGCCGTGGGCTGGTTGTACCAGGTGCTCCAGGTCTTCGCGCCGTCAACCGAAACGACGGTGCCTTGATCGCTGGAGAGCACCATGCGATTTCCATCTTTCGGATTGATCCAAAGCTGGTGATAGTCGTCGCCGCCCGGCGCGCCTTTTACGGGAACCCATGTCTTGCCCGCATCGAGCGTCATGTAGGTCGCCGTGTTGATGTCATACGCGCGATCGGGATTGGTTGGGTCGACGATGATCTGGCCGAAGTACCAGCCGCGTCCCCACAGGCGCTGTTCGTTGTTGACCAGCTTCCACGTCGCGCCTGCGTCGTCGGAGAGATAAATTCCGCCGGAGGGTTTCGGTTCCGGTGCTTCTCGGCAGCTGGCACCGCCTCGAAAGGACCTTGCAACCGCGGTGCCGAGATCATCGACGACTGCGTAAAGCCGGTTTGGATTGCTGGGTGCAACGGCGATGCCGATCTTGCCTACGAAATCGTCCGCGGAAGTCCGCCGCTAAGCTGATGCCAGGTGTCGCCGCCATCGGTGGATTTGTAGAGGCCTCCGCCGGGCATATTGGACGGTGCATAAACCGCCCAGGGCGGCCGCCGTGTCGCCCAGAGCGAGGCATAGATGGTTCGGGGATGTTGCGGATCGAGCGCGAGATCGACAGCGCCCACATTGTCAGGGTCCTTCGCGTTGACCAGAATCTTCTTCCAATGGGCTCCGCCGTCGAGCGAACGATAAACGCCACGCTCTGGATTCGCTTTGTAGACATGGCCGAGTGCGGCTACATAAACCCGGTTCGGATCGGCTGGATCGACGACGATTTTTCCGATCTGGCGTGTCTCAGCAAGACCGATCGGAATGCCAGGTCTTGCCTGCGTCGGTTGATTTGAAGAGGCCGATGCCATAGGAGTGCTGGCTGCGGATGTCCGGTTCGCCGGTGCCGACATAAATGATGTTGGGATCAGAAGGGGCCACTGCGATGGCGCCAATGGAGCCAATCGGAATTCCCGTGGCGGGATCATCGGCGATGGGAAACCAGGTGCGGCCGGAGTTTTCGGTCTTCCACACGCCGCCGCCGACGGAGCCCATGTAGAAAGTGTCGGGCTGCGACGCATTTCCTGCCACGGCATACGTGCGGCCGCCGCGCATCGGGCCCACATCGCGCCATTGAAGCCCGGAGAGCATTTGTGCGGGATATTGCTGTGCTGCCAGGGGAAGACGCAAAAGTCAAACAGAGTGACGCAGCGAGACAACGTCGGCCGGCAACCATGGCAGGGCTCCAATGCAAACAGGATTTGTTCTACGGCGGGGAAAACAATCAGATGCGATTGAATGGGATTGTAAAGGAAATTGGCGCATGATGGTGCAGTTTCGACAGCGGCAAGAAATCTGATCGTGACGAAATCAGTTTGGATAGTTCTTGCGAATCAGGACTGTCCGATTGAGCGGGTCGGATGCTTCGAGAATCTTGAGCCGCAGATCTGGATCGATCTGGTGCGTCGTCAGCCACGTCTGTACCGCGGTCTGCGCATTCACACTGTTCTCGAGCGTGTCTTGCCCACCCATGAAGGCTCCCAGCCATGCACCGAGAAAGAAGATCTTTCGGTGCTGCTTGATGTCCTCGAGTTCGTCTAGCGCTCGCACCAGGTACGGCTGCGCCAGGCTTGCCTGGTTCCACGAATTGAAGGGACGGAGGCTTTGCGTGATCCAGTCTTCCTGGATTGTCGCGGAGTGGAGGTACTCGTCGAAATAGCGCTCCTTCACCTGGGCGGAAGGAGTTGCTGCCTCGGCGGCATACGCATATTTCAGGCCTTCGCCGCTTTGGTCTCGCGTCTTCTCAGCTTCGTAGATTAGTTGTGCTTCCGGGTCGCTCATCGCGATTAGATGGCCGACCAGGTTCCAGCGGTCGAGCCTCTTCAGCTGCATGCCCGGCACTTCAACCTTTCCCGCAAGAAGATCTTTCACCTTCTGCAGGCCATCGGGTGTTTCGGAAATGGATGTGAACGTGCGGAAACTGACAATGCGCATGCCAAGCGTCGGCGCATTGAACATGCGATCGGCGATCACCGACTCCACACGCGGCATGGCCGCTTTGCGCGCGTCTTCGCTCATCCAGGAGTGAAGCGCAGTCGAGATCCTTCCGCCTTGAACGCGCGCCATTGCCTCATCAATCTCGTCTGGGAGGGACTTAAGCGCCAATTCGACGTACCCCTTCGGCGGAGATTTCGCCAAGTGCACATTGTCCCAAAGCGCGCCCCAAAGCATTGCACGTAGCAGAGGATCCTGTTTGTCCAGTGGTATCGTAACAATCTGCCTTGATGCTTCAGCTTCGCTCGCGCGATCGAGCGGAAACCTTCCGTATGCCTCATCCCCGGCGTTGGCAAACACAAAGGCAGGGCAGGCCTCTCCGGTAGCCTCGGATACATTGATCGATGCCGTGCTCCAGTCAACGCGAAGCACGCGATGCGGTTTCTCCCCCGATCCGTAGTTCAACATCACCTGGGTCGAGATGGGCCACACAAGCCCATCCGGTAAAACATCATGCTGCGTGAGGGTGAGGCGATCGACCTTACCGTTCCTGCAGGACCAGTCCACGTCAATTTCCGGCATTCCTCGGCGCTTGATCCACGCCGCCGCCCACGCATTGAGGTCGGAATCTCCTTTAACTGACGCAGTTGACGGCGCACCTTTTCCTTTCGAGATCGCGCCATTCAATGCGGCAATCAGGTCGCTCCACTCTGCATTCCCGTATGCGTGGGTACTCAGGTATGTGCGAAGGCCTTCGCGAAACGCATCACTGCCAATTCGAAACTCCAGTTGCTTCAGAATCGCGGGCGCCTTCTGGTAGACGATCGCTCCATATGCCGACTTCGCATCCTTCAGATTGGGGATGTCCTGGTAGATGGGAGTTGTGCCAAGCGTCTCATCAATCCCATATGCAAGGGGCTTCACGTCATCGTAGAAGTGCTTCCATGGGTTCGACGCAGGTTCTAACGTCGCGAGCGCCTTGTATGCCATGTACTGCGCAAAGCCTTCCTTGAGCCACAGGTCGTCAAACCACCGCATGGTTACGAGATCGCCAAACCACTGATGGCAGGTCTCGTGCAGCACGAGTGTGTTGCGCCGGAAGTAGTCGCTTGGCGTCGGCGTCGAGCGAAAGAGAATGCCGTCCTCGTTCAGAAATGTCGCGCCTGCGTGCTCCATTCCTCCAAAAGGGAATCCCGGAATCAGAACCAGGTCATATTTGGGGAAGGGAAATGGTTGCGCAAAGAACTCAGAGAAGTACCCGATGCCGCGAGCCGCCATCTGCTGTACCTGCGGCGCCTCCTGCTCTGCTCGCGCAGCCTGCGACTTGCGCACATAGATGGCCGGCTCTCCTGCATTCTTTGCAGGCAAACCTTCAAACGGGCCCGTTGCAAACGCAAACAGGTATGTGCTGATGGGGCGTGTCTCTTCGAATCGCGTATGCGTTTCGTCCGTTGGTGTTGGGGCTGTGTTCCCAATCACCGTCCAGTGCGCAGGATGCTCAACATCGAGAAGAAACTTTGCTTTCAGGTCGGGCTGATCGAAGCACGGGAACGCCATGCTCGCATCCATGGGCACAAATAACGTGTAGAAGTATTCGTTGCCGTCGTCCTTGTCTTCATACCGCGTAATCGCTTTGCCCGCTGTTGCCGCGTTGCTGGTAAACGCGAGCTTGACGATGTTTTCTCCAGCTTTCGCCGCCAGGCTCAGGTGTCCGTTCTCGATCTGGGCCGGGATGGGACGACCGTTCAGCTCCGCCGAATGCAGAACGCCATCACGATAGTCAATCAGCAAGTCGCCGTCCGTCTTACTGTCGAACGAGAGAGACTCCGTCCCCTCCACGGTCGCCTGGTGTTCCTTGATTGCAAATGAGAGCTGATAGTGGATGTTCGATAGTCGTCTCGCGCGAGAGATCGCGAGCGCGTGGGATACGCCCGGTTCTGAAGCGATCAAGCCAGATGCACTCGACGCGGCAAAGAACATTGCTAGACTTGCATAGATATGCGAGCGGACTCCAACCCTAGTCGCCATGACGTATCAGCCATCCTATAGGATCCCGGGACCCTAGCCAAAACGCGGGAATGCCTTTCCTATGCCCTCGGACCTCGGGGGTATGCGAAAATTCAAAGGAAACGGTGTCGACTTCTCGCTTTCTGGAAATCATGAAAAAGCTGGCCCTTTATCTCGCGATCATCTTTGCAGCCGCAACTGCCACTGCGCAGAATGTCGGCGGATCGTTGCGGGGGGCGCTGGAGGACGCGACTGGCGCCAGAATCGCCGGCGCTACCATCTTGTCCATGCTCTTGCCGGCGCCGAACTTCGTTCTGTTCGAAGTGACAGTCACGGATTCTTTCGCATTGACGACCTGGCCCCCGGCAAATATCGCGTGGTTGCGACCGCACGCGGATTCGCCGAAGCGGACGCCGATGTCACTGTCTACGTCAGCAGTATTCGCGATATCACCGTAACCTTGCGGCCCGCCGCGGTGCGGGTGGCTGTTGGTGTTAACGCCCAGGGATCGTCCATCGCCACGCAGCCTATCGATGTTGCAAGCCAGACCCATCAAAGCGTGATTACCGCGCACGACCTCGAGTCGCTTCCCCTGGCTGAGCGCAGCTTCGCCAACATCGCTTACCTCGCACCCGGAACGGAACCTGTCGAGCCATCTGACCCGACCAAAGCTCGCATCACCGCTGTCTCGACCGGCGGCAGTTCCGGCTTGAATAACGAACTCTCCGTCGACGGCGCCGATAACTCCGATGACTATATTGGTGGCTTCCTGCAGAATTTTTCGCCCGATTCGATCCAGGAATTTGCTATTCGTACGGCACAGGAAGACGCCGACACGGGCGGCACAACGGCTGGTTCCGTGGTCATCACGACCAAGCGTGGAACCAATGAGTGGCACGGCGGCGCGGCCTTCTACGAGCGCGCGTCGGCTCTTAACGCGCGTTTCCCGATCGAGAATCCCGCACCTAACCCCAAGCAACCGTTCTCCCGGCAAAACTACGCGGCCACGCTGGGCGGGCCAGTTCTGCGTGAGAAGGTATGGTTTTTCGCAGCGGCTGAACTGATCCATGAAGACGCAAGCATTGTCTATAGCCCCACAAACAATGCGCAATTCGATGCCCTCGCGGCAATCGCTGCTGACGGCCTCATTCCCGGTGTGCCCTCCATCTCGATTCCTGCGAACGTTCCGATTCCGTTTCGAGACGGGTTCGGCACCCTGCGTTTTGACTGGGCTCAATCCGCAAAGTCGTCGTGGTTTCTGCGCAGCTCTGTTGACAACTACACCACGCACAACAACCTGGTGGAGCAGGGAACTCTGCCCTCCACTGGCCTGTTGACTCACAACAACTACCTCGACCTCGCCCTCAGCAACCAATTCATCTTTAGTCCCACGTGGCTCGGCCGGCTCGTCGTCGGCGCGAGCGGCTTGCATCTCACGCAGGAGCGCAATTCGAATCTTGGATTCGCTTTGGCCTTTCCCTTCAGTTCGACCGCGCTCACAGTCTCTGGGTTCGAGACTTTTGGCGACAATCAATTCGCCACGCCGATTACCTTTTTTCCCTCTGAACGCAACCAGCAGAAGTATCAAGTTCGCTACGATGTCACTAATGCGCGGGCCCGTCACGCCGTCAGATTCGGTATCAATTTCATCCACGAGCCCGTTCTTGGCGGTTCCTTTCCCAGCAACGACGAGACGCTCTATCAGTTTCCGCAAAACCCTGATTACTACGTCGCAAGTTCTGCCAATCTATCCCAGTTTGCGTCGGACATGCAGGCTGGCGCATCGACCACTAACCTCGGCGGCGGCTTCTCGCAGAATATTCAACGTCTGGCTTTGTATGCCGAAGACTCTATGCGCGTTTCGAAAAAGCTAACCGTGAACTACGGCCTGCGTTACAGCGCCACATTTGGTTTACTTGATGCCTCGGGTCGCACACAGCTAGACAATCCCGCATACATCACGCTCAAGGCGCTCAACATTCCGCTTGTCACAGGTGCGCCGCGCGACGATCGCAAACAGTTTGGGCCACGGCTCGGCATTGCGTATGCGCCCGGCGCAGGGGGCAATACCGTGTTGCGTGCGGGCGTTGGGCTCTATGCTGATGATCTGGCTCAAACAGGATGGGCCACGGCATTCCAGGCCGTCAATGCCGCTCCCGGGCCCTGCGTCGATCCTGTCGCAAATCCCGGCGGCAGTGAAAACAGTGGCTGCATTCCAGGTTCCGCATCCGGCGGAAGCGGGAACATTATCAGCTCAAACTACAAGACTCCCTATGCGATCCATATCACCGGCGGGGTGGAGCATTCCTTCGGCGCCGGCTGGTCTCTCAGCGCCGACTACACCCACGAACAGGGAAACCACGGCTATCGCGCCTACAGCTATAGTGGCGGAACAAACCTGCTGACTCCATTACTGGCAGCTTCCGATCCGGACCAGGCCGCTGTTGTTCCGGATATGAACGTCTTTCACTCCGACAATCGCTCCAGTTACAACGCACTTATGCTCCACCTACAAGGACAGGTTTCGCGTAAGCTCACGCTCGTTGCAAACTACACGTTTGCCAAGGCTCAAACCTGGGGATGCGTACTCGGCGAGCTCTTCGATTACGTCAACGGCGTTTGCAATCCGCTCGACCCCTTTGGACCCGGCGATTACGGCCCCTCCGGCGAAGATGTTCGCCATCGCTTCGTTCTGGCCGGAACCTGGCGGGCCCCTATGGGAGTGGAAGTAAGTACTCTCACTCAAGCCGAGAGCGCCCGGCCCTTTACCATCACGACGGCCGATAATGCGGGCCGCATCCAGATCAACGGCACCCCCACTACGCTCGATCAGTTCCGCGGTACGCCATATATCCAGGCTGATTTGCGCGTCGCCCGTCCCTTTAAACTGGGCGACAAAAATACAATCATGCCCTTTGCGGAGTTTTTCAATCTTTTCAATCGCAATAATCCAGGCGCCAACTACGTGACAAACATCGCATCCCTCCCGGTTCCCGCCGACCAGGCGCAGTCGGGCAACGTCACCGATATCTGTTCTGACCCCTCCTGCTCCTCGACGCAGCCTATCGTCGGGACAAATCAGTTACGTGTTGCGGGCGGGGCCTTGGGCGATTTTTTTGGTCCGGGGACCACCGTCGGCATACCCTTTGCCGTGCAGCTTGGGATTCGCTTGGCTTTTTGATTCAGCTTCAATCCTCCAGGCCGACGTCTGGTTGAGGTTTGCTTTCCTAGCCCGCATTGAGATCGCTGGAGTTAGGCAAAACCGGCCCCGAAAATAGTCTCAGAACAGCCAAACGAAGTGGCCGGGATCGCTCAGGAACGCATCTAACCACCAGATGCGATTTCGCAAGTCAGAAAGTCGAACTATGCCCGGGTTGAACCGTATGTTGGCGAGACCATCTCGATGGACAAGCCTTTTTGCAAATGCCATTGTGCTGGTACCCGCGCTGTCATTGAGCGCGCAGGGAACGCCGCCTCAGCAATCGACCTCGGCCCCACGGGCTGCGAATGTTCCCCTAAGCGCAACCGATCCGAGACGGCCGGAGATCCAGCCCAGCCTGTCGGTTGATCGGGATCCGGTGCCATCGCCGGATGTGGAGACTCCCGATGTGATCGTGGCATCTCCCAACACTCCGACCCATGGGTCCGACCTTGAAAAGGGCAAGGACGGGATCTATACCCTTCATGAAAATGTCGACGAAGTTCTTCTCAGTTGCACTGTGATTGACGAGAAAGGCCGTCCTGTCGAGGACCTTACGCGCAACGATTTTCGCATATGGGAAGACAATGCTCCGCAGCGCACCAGTTCCTTCCGGCACCAGGATCTTCCCGTCTCCATGGGGATCCTTGTGGACAACTCCGGTTCCATGCGCGACAAGCGCACCGCCGTGAATGGAGCTGCGATGAATCTGCTGCGAGAGTCAAACCCTAAAGACGCGGCATTTATCGTCAATTTTAACGATCGTGCTTATCTTGACCAGGGATTCACTTCGGATCTGGTCGCGCTTCATAAGGGCCTTGCCCATTTTGATACGCGCGGAACGACCGCCTTGTACGACGCGGTAGCTGCTTCAGCCGACGAGTTATCAAAGCACGCGAAGTTCGAAAAACAAGTGCTGCTCATCGTTTCGGACGGCGCGGACAACGCCTCGCGGCTCAACGAGCAGGAAGCCATCAGGCGCGTGCAGAATCTCGGGGGGCCGGTGGTTTACACCATCGGCTTGCTCTACGACGCCAGCCCAAAAGAGTACCAGCGCGCTCATGAATCGCTGCAATCGCTCTCCGACGACACAGGCGGCATCGCCTATTTCCCTCGCTCCCTCGATGAAGTCAACACGATCGCATCGGAGGTCGCGGAGGATATTCGCAATCAATACACTGTCGGGTATCATTCCACGAAGGCCACCAGCCTGGGCGGATATCGAGTCGTGCACGTTGAGGTCGTTTCTCCCCATCACGGCAAACTTACTGTCAGAACACGCCGCGGCTACTACGCCAAACCCGCAGTGGTCGATCAAACTGCGCAGCGCACCACTCCGCCGTCGACCCAATAGCAAGATCTATCAAATTCGCTGTGTCCCATGTCTTGCGTTCTTGTTGTTGAAGAACTGGGACGTGGCATTGAGGCTCGCGGCGCTGTTCAGCGCTCGACTGAATGGTGTCCGCGGCGCGCTCGCCCATGAAGCCCACCTGCGCCGGGAATATGGCTCTGCCTCAGTCGCTCTGAATATCCCTGATGAATCTCGACAGCGCAGTGGTGGTGCGCAGCATCACCGTGCGGCGTGTGCTCGGAGCTTTCGCCCGATTGAATGGTGTGATTGAGACGACACGTGAAGGGCGAAGATCACGATGTCCCATGGAGATATCAGCTGTGGCTCTTTGCTAAAAGGGCACGGCTCGCGCCGTGCCCAATTCGATTCAAGAGATGCAGGGGTCTATGCGACGGATGGTGACTCCGGTCTAGTGGAGGTGAAAATCGATATCCACCACGATCTGTACAGCGACTGGGTGCCCCTGGTACATCGCAGGTTTGAATTTGTATTGGCGGACTGCCTCCATCGCTTTCTCATCCAGGCCCATTCCGAGATGGCGCGTGACCCTGATATTTTGTGGATTCCCCTCAGCATCGACGATGAGTTGAAGAGCAACCGTGCCCTGAAGACTGGCCGCCCGCGCCTGCTCTGAGAACTCCGGTTCGACCGAGTGAATCACGGCCGGTGCACTCACTCCACCGCCCACGTTCATCAAGCCGCCACCGTAACCGCCCCCGCTTCCGGACCGGCACCGATTCCGTGACCCGAACCGAGCCCGCCGCCGATTCCGCTACCAAACCCTGAGCCGCTGCCGTTGCCCTGTGAGGCGAGTGCAATCTGCGGTGAATTGCTGATGCCGAAATTCACCAGCTTTGGATTATCCGGCATCTTTACCTGCTCTGTCGGTTCAACCGCCAGCTTCGGATGTTCCAGCCGGGCCAGCTGCGGGGCGTTCATCTGGACCTTCGCAACGATCTCTGGCGCTTTGCCCTTGATCGGGGGAATTGGCGTATGGTCACCGCCGCCTCCACCACCGCCTGCTTTCGCCGCTACAGGCAAAATCTTTGGAGGCGGAGGCGGCGCAAAGAGCTTGAAGTCCACATGCGTCATCGTGGTCGGAGCCACGATTACCGGATGTATCCGCATCCCGAGCCACAGCACGAGACCAATCCCCACGGTGTGAAAAATCGCCGAGACAATACGCGACCTTGGACTGCGCTCCGCAAGTGCAGCGTCAAGGTTGCCGAATGTCGGCACACTTACGGGAGCGAATACCTTCGGCGGCGCCGGGCGATGCCCACGTACGAGGTAAAGAGGATGCACCTCTTCAGGCTCGTGGTCCAGCAGGTCGACAGCTAGTGACGACGAGTTATATAAATCTGCCTGCCGGGTTGTGCTTCCCAGACTGCTTGAGAATGGTCGGATTTTCGATCCAGCTTTTCGTGTTCTTGGTTCAAAGTCGCCCATAGATTATGCCGGTGTAATGAGGCCTCCGGCCCCCCTCTCTCGATTAGTCGAACCAAAGAAATGTTTTCAAAAAGAACTGACAGCTCCGGCACGTTCCTTGCATCGCCCGAGGCAAAGACACTTCACCAAATACCCTTGTCACTTCCCGTGATCTTCTGACCTACAAGCGCAGCTGTTGCCAGCCACGGCAGGAGACTCAAGCGCGCTCCGCTTTCGAACTGGCGACGACGAAGCACTCGCGCCAATTGAGAACCGTACAGTTTGGCAGACTGCGGCATGATCGGCACGCGCAAGAAATCTTTGGCGAAGTAGACTTCCTTGCCGCTGAAACGGGCCGCCGCCATCACCCAATCCGGAATGTCGAGCGGAGCGCCGCGATAACGCTGCACGTAGTCGGAAACGATTGCGAGATAGGTTGTCACGCCCTCCCAGATTCCGGCTGTCGCGGCCGCCACGTAGAGATCGTCATAATCGATGCTTCCCGATTCGACCAGGAGCGCGCTGTCCACAATGTCGCAGAGGCGGAAATAGAAGTGGCGATACATGCGCTGTAACGTCGAAACCATGAGTCGATCGGAGATTGACGGAACGCGAAACATCAAGTCGCCGATTGAGATGCAGCGTGTGCGGTCCAGTAATGAATCTGCAATGGCGAGTTGCTCGCCCATTTGCCCGAGCCGCCCGATGTGGATCTCGACAAGCTCGGGCAACCTTGGAACCATAAAATTCCACTTGCAGGCGAGGCGGTCGCCCCAACTCCGCGATGCAGGGCGCGCCCCGAATTCTTTCTCCATGAGCTGGATGACTGCTTCCGGCTTCGCATTGGTGAAGAGATCAAGATCGCTGCCGAGATCCGGCCAGTGATCAAGGGATTTGATCACTGCAATGCGAAGCTGATGGTGCCTGAAGGCATCGCAGATCTGGGAAAGACTGGCGAGTGCTACATCAATGCGTGCCCGTTCTGCAGAAAGGCAGACGTCGGCCCATGAAGTCCGTGCCGAATCTCCTGCTTGAAAAGTGATCTCTCTGAACGCATCCAGCCCACGCACGAGGACATGGTTTGTTTCAGCCAAGGCAACCAGGCAATCGAATTCGGCTCGTGAAATCCCAAGGACCTCTTTCCGCAGCTCTGCGGAGAAGGCGTTGTCGGCGCTGTCCTCGTGCTTGCCGGCGGCAGCACAAGGCGCGAGAGAAGTTTCAGGGATTGATGGGCGAGAGATTTCGCGCAATTCGTTGTCATCTTCGAAGGCTCGTTTAGTGCGGTTGAGGTGCTTGCTGCTGCGGCGTCGTTGAAGGCGATGGGGAAGGCGCCACTTTCGGCGTCTCCGTAGGTTGGTTTGAATTCGCTCCGGAATCACCGCGCGGAGTCAGTTCGACTGGACCGGTTTGGCGTCGTCGCTGCTGGCTATAGACCTCAAGCGCACCATCGACTTTGTCATTGCTGTCGTTTGCAACTGCGTTAAGGCTTCTGCCCTCTGCCGCAAGCTGGCTTGCAAAGCCAACGCGTGTTCCCGCATTGTCAGCACGCTGCGCTTTTTCGTAGTAGAACTGTGCTGATTCCAGGTCGCCGTCCTTTTCCGCAACGTATCCGAGATTGTTCAACGTAAAGGCATTGTTTGGATTAAGCGAGTAGGCGCGAAGAAAATCTCTGGCGGGCCGAGGCCCAGTCATTCTGATTTACCTCGAAAACCCCGTGTATGGTGTACATCTCTGCTTGTGCCTCGACGGGACCGCCGCTGCGAATGCGCCTCTCGAGACGCTTCGCGCTGGCTGCTGCCATCTCGCTCACGGACTTGCCACGCCATGACTGGTCTGTCGTTACGGCGGCAGGTTCGGGCGAATTCAAGCCTGCTGCGGCTTGATAGTAGCGCAGCGCGCTGTCGAAATCTCCAATTGCCTCGCTGGCCACGCCCAGATTGTTGAGCGTGAACGCATTTCGCTGATCGAGCGGCAGAATCTGCTTGAGCAGCGCGACGGCCTGAAAGCCGCGGTTCTCCGCGAGCAACCGCATCGCCTGAATGTTTGTGCGATTTACGCGCATCTGCGCGTCTTGCAGGTTGATCAATGCGTCGCGCATCGGCTTGCCCTCGAGATGCTTTGCATTGCTCATGTCGATGCTTGCATTCGACCCTTGTTCCGTCGCCAATTGATAGAACTGGGTGGCGCGATCAAGGTCGCCTTCCAATTCAGAGACATAGCCCAGATTGTTCAGCGTGAATGGATCGGCGGGATCATAAAGATACGCCTTGTAGAAGAGGGTTTCGGCACCCCTGTAGTCGTGTTTCTCAATGGCTCTGACGCCCTCCCGATTGAGGCGCTGAACCGGCGTCAGCTCACTCCGCATGGGAATCTTGAGAACTTTTCCTTCACCCGCCCAGGAAAGCAACGGCCCGGCGGGCGAGGGCAATGCAGGCGATGACCTTGGAAACCTTGGGATATGAGTATTGCAACAAACTCTCCTGCCAGGCTTGGATCTCGACCCGGAAACGGGTCAGAACACAACTGCACATTTGGTTAGATGCCCAATCGTCGTCCGTGTTGCTCCGCCACGCAGAGGGATTTTGGAAGCGAGGCCACGAAATGCGCTCAAATCTCATCCAATCAACTGTCTGGTAATCCGGAATCACTACAGGTGTTCGACAATGAAGAGAGTTTTTGAATTGGCTCTTGTGAGTTTGCTTGTTCTCGCAACATCGAGCAAAATGCACTCCCAGGCGACAGGTGCAATTGCGGTCGAGTCAGATCTTAATGCGGTTAACGCCCTCGACGACGTGTCTGCCATTCCACCGCTACCCGCTGGGAAAAGCACCATCCTTGGCGGTGCCATCCGCGACGTCGACCCGGTGCTCGATCGCTTTACGTTGAGAATTGTTGGGGAAAAGCCAATCAAGATCCTGTTCGATGAGAGAACGCAGGTTTTTATGGACGGCAAGAAGATCCCTTTGAGCGATCTGCGCCCCACCAGCCACGCTTCGGTACAGACAACGCTGGATGGCACCTCGGTATTTGCCCTGAGTGTACACATTCTCTCGCAGCTCCAGCAGGGCGATTATCGCGGCGAAGTTGTGAGTTACAACCCCTCTACGGGTGACCTCGAACTCGCCGGCGGTCAGGGTGGCCAACCAATCCGCTTTAGCGTTTCAAGCGCCGCGTCCTTTATTCGCAAGGGGCAGGGAAGCTTTGTCGCATCGCAATCTGGTCCCTCCGACTTGCAAAAGGGAAGCCTCGTGGCTATCGAATTCGAGCCCGACGGTAAGGGCCGTGGCACGATCACCAAGGTCACCGTTCTTGCAACCCCGGGATCGCAATTTGTTTTCAGCGGAAATCTGATCGCTCTGGACATGCACACCGGCACAATGGTCGTGCTCGACCCGACGAACAATCAGAACTATCAGATTGAATTCAATGCGAGCAGCATGGCGTCCATGCCAGATGTTCGCCCCGGTCAGCGCGTGCGCGTCACCGCTGAGTACGATGGGACACGCTACCTCGCGCATGATGTGACACCCTACTAGCTGGCTTCGTGGCCTACTCCGAATGGCCGCATCCTCATTGCGCGGCCTTTCCGGGCTTCTCCGCTGGAGAGGCGGGCGGTGTGAAACTCGTCGGCGTGCAGGGATCGCTGGCGAAGGAACTCGCCGAAACCGGGGCAGGGGGCGCCGGGGGTGTCTGCCATGGCACCTTGGTGAAATCGAAGAAATCTAGCAGATTGGGTTGTGCGGCATCTCTCGCCGTCAAGTGCGCGGAACTGCCGATGAATCGGTTCTCCACAAATTTGATAACAGCGGTGTGATCCATGGGGATGTGAGACACATAATGCCGCCGTGTGAACGGCGAGACGACGATGTTCGGTAGCCGAAACCCGAGCTGCGCCGCGAATCCCTCGACGGACGGGGCATCTGCCGGATTTGCGCCGGGGTCGGCAGCGGAAAGATCGCAGTGGGTTGTCGGCGTTCCTCCGCCTGGGAGGCAGGGATTGTACTGGTCAGCATTGACGGCGATTTGCGCTATATCGGCAATTGATCCAAGCGAGGTGTCGGTGTTGTCATTCGAGTGGCCGGGCACGGGCGGCACATGGTCGTAGGGTCCGCCGCCCTCGTCGTAACTGAAGAAAAAGACGGAATCGCTCCACGACGAACTCGTCATGAACGAGTTGATAATGTTCGCCACTTGGGCCTGCCCGGCGAGGATCGATTGTCCGGAACCGGGATGTTCGTCGTTGTTGCCGTAACCAGCTTCAATAAAGGCGAAGCTGGGGAGCGTACCGTTCGTGAGATCCGTGAAGTACGTTGAAAGCGGGGCGATATGACTTGTGTCAATACAGAAGGAATTGGTCGAGTCCCCAACCGCGCTAGAAGCCTGCGTAGGCGGAGTGCAGGCAGCCCCTGTCGGGTTTTCATAGACGAATTGCGTCGAATAGCTCAGATGTCGAGAAATCGGTTGCAGGGAAGTTGGCGTTTGCGGATCCATTGCAGTCGTCGCCGTCAGGCACAGGCCCTGTGTGACCGTGTAGTAGATCTTCCACGAGACATTGGCCTGCTGAAGTTCCTGAAAGATGGTGGCAATGTCCAGTTGCGGCAGGTGATCGTTGCCTCCAGGATCCTTGACAAGGCCTTGGGTAGTGCCGCCAGTGAATGTCGCAATTCGGTTGCCGATGCTCTTGGTGGAGACCGGAGAGAACCACCGATCCGATACGGCGAATTGGGATGCCATGTAGTAGTAGTAGTTCAGAAAAGTCTGGTCATAGTAGCCCATGGCACGCTGGCCGGTGAGATCAGTGAAGTTCCCTGAACAGGTGGCGCCGGAGGCGGCGCAGCTCTTCGCATATCCCTCGGCATCATGCACGAATCCGTCCATCAGGATCGGGCGCGTGGTCGTGAAAGTTGTATCGATCGACGTCGCCATAGCTTGCCAGCCAATCGGAGCTTTCATCGTCGATGCAGGTGCTGGTGAATTTGAATAGCGGGAACACGTTGCCTTCATCATCGTCGTTGCTGATCGAGCCAAGCTTGTCGTCGATGCCGTCCACTTCGTAGTCAACACCGTCATCGCCTATATTCCTGCCGTTCGCTTTGCGATAAGGATTCAGCATGCCGAAGTAGTTGTCGAAGGAATGATTCTCCTGGAGCATGAAGATGACATGCTTGATGGACTGAAGCGTGGCCGCCGGTTCAACCGTGACTGTCACCGTCGCAGTGACGCTATACCGTGCCTGTGGCTGTCGCCGTATACGTGACGGTTGTCGCGGGACTGACTGACTGCGTCCCACCGGTCGGCTGCAAAGTGTAGGAACTGCCATCCGAGCCGGTGACCGTCACTTGCGTCGCATTGGTTGCGATGATGGTCAGAGTCGAAGAAGCGCCGGCAGTGATTGTCGATGGAGTTGCAGTGATGCTCACTGTTGCTTGAGTCTGAGAGACTGTAACGGTTGCTGTCGCTGAAGCATTTCCTTTGCTGTTTGTCGCAGCTGCGGTGTACGTCGTGGTCGTTGCGGGTTTCACTGACTGAGTCCCACCGCTCGTGCCAAGGTTATACGTCGAGCCGTCGCTTCCCGTGACAGTCACCTGGGTCGCATCGGTCGCAACGACGGTCAGTATCGCGGTTTGCCCAAGGGCATCGACGTGGGGTTCGCTGAAATCGTGATAGTTGGAGCTTTCAGAGTATTGCTTCCGACGAAGAGAGCGCATCCCGAAGAAAGGGAGCAGAGAAGGACGATGCCAGATACAAAAAGAGGAGTCTAGATTTGCCTGTTCCTGTGCTCAGTGTGCAAGGTACTCTCCATTTCTTTCGAAGCGCCTGCGATCAGCACGCCATAACCGGAAACACTAGGCGAAACCATCAATCTGACCTACTGGCACACATTCAGACTCTTCGAACACCTTCCGCGTACTCTTCCGAGACTGTTCGTGTCTCATGCCGGGTTCCATTGGTCGATATCTATGCCGAGCAATATGTGGTCGATGGCTACAAGTCAACATCAGGTTGGATGGCTTCTCCCCTACGCAAGGATGCCCATTGGCAGTTTAAGAACGATCGAGGGAATCCTTGGGCCGATCACCGGCCGACTCTATCCCGTCTCATGAGAGCTTCCCCGACAATTCGTACCGCCAAATCAAGTCTCGGTCTCGTCGGGCATGAAGAAGTCATTCGTCTCTTGAGACACCAGGTGAGGAATTGCGCCGTCGTCGTGCTGGAGAAAGAATTCCGGCACCAGGCTCCATCGGAGATGCCCCCTGCCGAGACTCCGTTTCGCCAGGGAAAGCGCGACCCGTCGAAAGCGTCGTCTTCCGCGATCGCTCTCTTCGCCTGATGGAGACGAAACCAGCGCAGATAGCTTCGGATCACATTCGTCATCGTCATTTGAATGCCCGCAGCGAAATTCTGCTCCGCCATCCTGTGCTCCAGCTCCGGCGAACGTAAGATGCGGATCATCTGATTCGCCAGATCGCGGGCATCGCCGACCCTGTAAAACCGCACTGCCATGCCTTCATCCGTGACCATTCCCCGAAAGTCCGGAATGTCTGCGCAGACGATAGGCACTCCATACTCGCAGGCCTGATGTGCCGGACCGCTCGATCCCGTCGCCGAATCGTAAGGCAACACCAGCACCGACGTAGACTGAAACAATTCTGGAATATCGTCTTCTGCGACATATCCGCGAAATTCGATGGGAAGTTCCTTCGGCTGAGCCATCGCGAATCGACTCCCAGTAGCCGGCCCGGGTGTGATGATTTGCGCCGGCCACGACAAGCTTTGCGTTCGGAACCTTTTCAAGGATCATAGGAAAAGCTTCCATTAGTGTTTCGAGCCGTTTGTATGTGCCCCAATGTCCTATGGCGAGTATGCGTTGATCGGGATTGCCCCGTTTGCCAAAGTCAGGCGGAGTGGGTGCTGAGGCGAATGTGCCGTGCGTGCCAAGCAGGACATTATGCGCAGAATACTTCTTGACCAGCGTCTTGCGATAACCGGGAAGCAACACAGAAACTGAGTTTGCGCGCAAGAGTGCGCGTGTCGCGAAATCGGTGCCCACGCGGTAGAGACGTTCGCGACGGACTCCCGCCGCCGCAAAATCCACGTGTTCGATAATGTGGTGCAGAGTAATGTGCGTGTAGAAGCCGGCTGCGCGGACCAATGCAGGCGCACTGAGTCCGGCGAACGCAGCGAAAGGATTTTCGGGCGTGGCGAAGCTGGAGAAGACGAGGTTGAACCACACGACATCCGGCTTCAACCTGCGGATTGTGCCGAGAAGACGCCAGGGGGTCGAGAGCGCGCCGAACTTCCAGCAGCGAATGACTTTGAATCCAGGCAGCTCTGCATGCGGATCAATCTTCAATGATTCGCCGTTCGCGTCCGTGGCAAAGTCATAACTGGTCAACTCGTCGGCCAGGATCGTCAGCTCGACGTCTGCATGTTTCTTGAGTTCCTTCGCGATGTGGAAGGCATACTCGTTCAACTGCCTGCCACTCGGTGGGAATGTCGCTACGAGACAGATTCTCATTAATCCTGGCCTTAGAAAATGCTGATTTGAACAAACGGTCTGAACTGCTGATTTTGACCACCGGTAAAGTTGAAAAAGGTCTCTTCCTGAAGTCCGGCAGCAAATCGAATCGGGTATTGCAACATGACGGAGCCGGAATCGTCATGAAACTTGCGTCGGAACGGTCGCGCGTATGAGACGGAAAAGCCGTTCTGGGTTGCATCGTAAACGTGGTAGCTGCGTGTGCTTGAAAAAGCGGTTGTGCCCTGGATATCCCAGTTCCGTCTTGGATTGAAATCGACAGAGAATGTTGGGCGTACGTTTTGCGCAATCGCATAAGCGCCCCCAACCACGCGCCACGCGCGAAGGTCTTCAATCATGCCTCTCATCAGAAGTCGCTCAGAGAAGCGACGCTCCAGACCGATATACGACGACGTGTAAAAGTCTTCATAATTCACGGGCGTGAATAGCTGATCATTGGCTCCCCACCCGGTGAGAAGAGCCGTCTTACCCCAAGGAGCGCCTACTCTGAAGTCAATCGCACCAGTGAGTCCTCGAGAATGTTCGTTAGTCTCCGTAAAACGGGCCGCTCTCGCGAATGAGATAACCGCTGGCGGAGATGGCGTTGAAGAATGAGCTCGTATTCATATAAATGAACGTGCGAAAAAGATTCTGATTCAATTGGACCGGCGCCTGGGAGTCGCGCCGTATTGTCGTCTGGACGCCGCCGCTGAAAGTGATGACATTGGGGCCGAGATTTACCGTTGGGTTCAACCCAATATTCAGCGTGTAATCGGTGGTATCCCTGTTCACGATGGAGTTTGTGGCAGGTACGGAGATTTGACCCCGCATGTTGCGGACCTGAAAGAACCCGCCCGGCGTAGGAAGATTTCCAACATGGAGATGGAACGCATTCGTCGATTCAGTTTGCAGCGAAGAACGCGGCGGCGGAAGAAGCGAAACATCGGAGCTTGGAACGGCAAAGGGCGCATCAAGCTTGGAATCGAGCACGTAAACGGTCGTGTCCTCGAAAATCGGCTGCATTGAGAATTCCGACAGCACGCTCAGCATCGGATTGAGCCGAAGCCCCTCATTGGCGCCAGCTTCCAACAAGTTCGTTGTGGCTGTTTGATCTTCGCCTTCTGCATTAGAGGCCTGGGCAAATGACGTGAGCGCCTGCACGTTGTGATGTTCCTGGCGGTAAAGATTTGCCTGGGCAAGCAGATATTGGTAGTCGGGAGCGCTGTCTGCCTCCACTTTGATCGCCGCAAGTTCGGCATTCGCTTTGGTCGTCTCTCCAAGCGCGAGGTAGTTGTTAGCGAGCCCAATGCGTACTTGTGTATCGGGCGCGCCTGCAGCTTTGGCATGCTGGATGTAGTCTTGCGAGAGGCGATAGTCGTGGATGGAGCGGAAGATATCCGCAGCTTCGATGTATTGGCCACCACTGGGGGGCAGTGCCTCTCCTGCCGTAGCCTCCATCAACGCAAGGGCAATCTCTCTCTGAGCGTCGTCGTCGTGACCTTGCTCAGCCATGGCCTGCGCAATCGCGAGCCTCACATCCACGCGATTGCCCTGGGGCGTCTGAAGCGCTTTCCGAAACCGCTCCATCGCAGCTTTTTGCTCGCCGAGAGTGCTGAGGGCTTCGCCAGTCGAGACGAGGGTGGAAGATTCCACCGATTCAACGAACGGACCATGCGGAGGCGGTGCCGACTCGGCTTGCTGCTCTGCGAGGTGCACGTAATGATAGGTCTCGTCGCGATCGCCCAAGCTTGCGTAGGAACGTGCCAGCATCGCGGAGATGCTCGGATCGGACGGCGAAAATCGTTGAGCATTTTGCAACTCGCCGATGGCCTCGTGATAGCGTCGCGCCGAAAAAAGAGTATTGGCGAGTCCGAAATGAAGGGCTGGATCGTCCGGGGCAAAAACAAGTGCGGCTTTGTATTCCTGCGCAGCTTTCGCCAACATGTCCTCGCGACCGTATGCTGTTGCGCAAATGACATGAACGTCCTTCGAGTCGCCCATCAGCTGTTTCGCCATGTCTGCATGGCGAATAGCAGCCGCCGGCCTATGGAGGTCGAGATCGGAGTATGCGAGCCCAAGATGAGCTTCCCCATCTTTGGGATCTCGCTTGAGCGCTGCTTCGAAGTCCGATGCAGCCGCATCCGGCCTGTGAAGATCGTTGAGCATATAGCCGCGGTTTACGTAGGCCGTTTCCACGTTGGGATCCCGCTTGAGTGATTCAGTAAAGTCCTCTTCAGCGCTCTGGGATTCGCCTTCGTGCTTGTGTACATATCCCATCAAAAGTGGAATGTCCGGTTCCTGAGGCAGAACACTTTCGTACTGCTTTGTCAATGTGAGCAGTTCGTCCCATTTCTCAAGATGCAGCAGATCGTATCCGAGATAGACTACGACGTCGCGATCGCGCGGCAGTGCCTTCATCGCCTCCTGGCCCAGCTGTGCCGATTGCCGATAATCGCCTTTGAACGCGAGATAGCGCTCCTCTTCGCGTAACAGGACTGGCTCGTGCGCCATCTCCGGAGTGGAACGCCCCAACCACTTTCCAGCCGTCTGCAGATCGTGTGCCTCAATGGCAGCGTTCATGCCGCCGGCCACGATGAGCGCGTTGCTCGGATCCAACTCAAACGCTTTCTCGTAGGCGGCCTCGGCGGGTTTGAAGTGCCTTTTAGCGGTATACAAATCCCCCAGAGCCAGGTGGGGTATATACAAGTTCGGGTCCACCTGGGCGAGACGCTGAAAATACTTTTCTGCATCTGTGTCTCTGCTCGCTGCTCGCGAGGCATAACCAAGAGAAGCGAGAGCGAATCGGTTTTTCGAATCAATTTCCAGAATCCTCTTGTAGGTCGCGATAGCCTCGTCGGTACGCCCCAGCTTCATCAGCACGTCGCCATTCAGTTGGAGTCCATTCGGATCGTTGGCATCAATGCCAAGTGCCGCTTTCACGTCAGCAAGTGCGCCATTGAAATCGCCAGAGGCCAACTTAATCTGCGCACGCAGGCGGAGGAATGGCGCTTTGCCGGCTTGATCGCTGATTTTGCCGATCTGTTCCTGGGCAATCTCGACTTCGTGGTGTGCCGCAGCATCATCGCGCTGAGCGCGATAAAGGTCTGCGAGGTCCATATGAAGCTGAATCCCGTAGAGAGGACCTTCCGCGGGTGCGGCCGGCAGATTGGCAATTGCGCTCTTGTATTCGTTGACGGCGTCGCTGGTCTTGTTTTGTATCCGATTTATCTCGCCGCGAATTGCATGCATACGGTAGGAATTGCTGTCGATCAGTTCTGCGCGTTTCAAATAGGATTGGGCTCTCTCGAGCGAGTTGGCCCCGACTTCTGCCTGCGCAGCTGATAGCTGCAATCCCAGGTCTCTAGGAAGTTTGTCGGCCGCTTGCGCATACAAATCTGCTGACTCTTTGAGCTTGCCGTCGAGTTGATAGGTATATGCAAGCTCCGCCGTGACATCCGGCTTTGGATTGCGTATTGACTTCAGCGCGGCGATCGCCTCAGGGTATTTGCCGACCTCCCGAAAATATCCGGCCATCGATCGCTCCACTTCAGGATTTCCAGGAGCGTGCTTTTTGGCAGATTCAAGATATTGATTCGCAAGGTCCAGCTTTTTCTCGTGCTCGTAACAAATGGCCATCAGCAACTCTGACCGCGCATCAGGGTGATACCGCTCGGCCCGGCTCAGCGCATCGAGGGCGGAATCGTAATTCCCAGCGCGCATATAAAGATCGCCTAGTACAAGCGCATCGTTCGCACGTCGAGGGTCGGCAGCAAGTACTTGCTTCAGCAGTCGCTCTGCGTCGTCGTTCTTTCCCATCGCGGAATAAGACTGCGCCAGGCCTGAAAGACCTTCAAGGGATGAGGGGCTCAACTTCAAACCATGCGAATAGGCGTCAACAGACTGCTGGTATCGGGCGTTGAGCCGTGCGGCATAGCCAAGTAGAAACCACAATTGCGGATCATTCGGGGCTGCCTGGGCGGCGCGTTGAGCATACTCTAACGCCCGGACTCGATCACCGCGTTCAAGAGCCTGTTGCGCCGCGCGAGCCAGACGCGCGTTCTCAATGCTCGAGCCCCATCCCAAATCGGGCTGCGCATTGTTTTGTTGATGCTGTGAAGGTTTCGATGTATCGGGCCCAACTTCATACGTCTGCGCGTGTACCGAACACGCCCCCGCAATGAATGCCGCGAGGCAAACAGTTCTTAAACACTCATCTATAGCTTTCAAGAGTTCACCCAGTCCGCTCGTTACTGCAAGAGTTCACACAGCCGCGAACTCACGGTATTCGTTTTGATTCCAGAATCGGCCGGAATGTTGGCTGAGTGTTGAATTCTCGGAGCTTAGCCCAATGATCACCCTGTGCTTCAATGTCAATAATTGCAGCGGGATGCAACCAGAGGTTGCAATTTGTGAATCCAAACCCCTGAACAATTGTCTATCCCGATGCCTGCGAATCAACGATTTGCATTGCATGGGGACCACGGCGATCGATATTTCCGAATCAACACAATGCAGAGAGGAACCTGTGGAGACGTCCGAGTCTATTGCACAATCCAGACGGCCAATCCCATTAACGTTGGTTTTGCTAGCGGTGTTGATGGTGCACCTTCCGCTCTTATTAATGAAGCTGCCACTCAAGTCCTTCGACACGAATCTCCATATATTCTTCGCGTCGCACTATGTGCAGCATTGGTTCGATCCCTGGAACCCCAAATGGTACGCGGGCTTTTCCCAGACGACATATCCTCCCTTGCCTCAACAGTGGGTCGCTTTGATCTCGCATGTGGTCGGGCTTGACTTCGCCTATATGGCGGTTCAGCTCCTTGCTATCCTGCTCCTCGCGGTCGGAGTGTACCGCTTTTCGTTGTTATGGGTCTCGCCGCGTGCTGCTTCGTTTGCGGCCCTGGCCAGCGTCTTTCTCGGTTCTGAAAGCTTTCTGGTCTACTCTGCCGGCCAATTGGGCACGACGGCGGCAGCCCCCATCTATCTCAATGCGCTTCCATTTCTCTATGAGTGGATTCGTTTTGGTAAATGGCGCGCCTTCATTAAGGCCAGTGCCCTGTTCGCGGCTGCTGCAGCCGCACACCATGCGACGTTGCTGTTCGGATCTTTTTTCTTCGCCTTGCCCGTTGTGGCCCTTGCGGTAATGGATAGGCATGAAGGCGAAGAGTCGTCGACAGCTGCCGTGGTTGCCCGCACCATCGGCATCGTGGTGTTGGTGGCGGCGATGATCGGGGCTGTGTTGTCGCCCTTCTGGATTGCACTCATTCACTATCCCGTGACGCAGGCGCCGATCCCGCATGCGAGTCGCGCGAATTTCATCCTGAGTCCGCAATTTGGGGTCAACTACTTCATCGTTCCTTATGGTGCGTTGATTCTCGCTCTTCCGTTCATATTCTGGCGCGGAGCGTCTGTGAGCAGACTTCGGCCGCTTCTGTTCGGCTTCTGGATCGCCTTCCTCGTTGGGCTCGGTGGAACAACACCGGTTGGGCACATTCTTCTGGGTCGCGCCTATGAAGTGCTGACGATGGAGCGGTTCACTTACTGGGCTACGCTTCTTGCGCTGCCGTTCATCGGACTTCTCGCAGCGGAACTTGTTGAGAGATTCAGGACCCCCGCCATCGTTGGGCTCACGGTGCTCGCCGCATCGACATGTGCGCTTGCCGTAGGCTGGTCGACGTTTCACCCTGCAGATGCTGAGGACTTCAAGGTTGATTCGGCAGCTGCGTGGCTCAGCCGTGATGGGCACGATCAGTACCGGTACATTACGCTCGGGTTTGGAAACAAGATCGCCCGCCTTGCCATGATGACGGATGCAGGCAGCGTCGATGGGGAATGGAACTCGGGGCGTATGCTTCCCGAGCTGACCGCAAATGGAGCGGGAGCACTCACCAGTTCGAAATACTTCGGCAAAAACGGAATCGATGCGCTGCGCGCCATCCTGGAACATGCGGATCATTACGGGTTGAAATGGGTTCTCGTCCGAGATCACTATTACGATCCGCTCTTATCATTCGCTGGATGGCGGCCCGTGGACAATCTTGAAGACAGAACAATCATCATTTGGAGCAAGGATGGCATCCCTCCTGCAACGCCATTGAATGCTCCTCAAATCCCGCCTCATTGGCAGGGATTGGTGTGGGGCATCTTACCGTTTGGCAGCAGCATTTTAGCCTTGCTGGTGCTGCTTATTCCCGAAAAAAAACCGCTGGAGAGCCGGGTCTACTCTTACCCGGAGGAAGAACAACTCGTTTCGGGGAGGTTGGCTTCGTGAACAGAGGACCCCTTCTTGCGGTTTCACTTGCCGGTGCAACGATCGCCCTCGTAGCGATCGGGACCATTTGGCCCTCCGCGTCCGCGGCGGCCTACTCCAGCGGAGGACGTTTCACCGGATCGACATCGACTCCCGAAGCGGCGGTGCAGGGTCTCGGCGAGGAGATCCGGGCCCAGGCTTGGGATCGGGCATACGAGGGCCTGGCAAATAAAGCGGAATTTTCGGAGAGTCAATTCCGGCGCGACTTGACTAGCGCATATCCAGATCTTCTTACCTACGCGACTCTCAGTAACTTTGAGGTGCAACCGGAACACGCCACGGCGAGCGACGCAAATGTTCAACTCAAAATGCAGTGGTCCACGGTCGTTGGGCCTTCCATCACCACACGCGATCTTCATGTAGTGAAGAACGGCAACGAGTGGCAGGTGGAATGGCCGCTCCGTAAAATGCCGGTCGTCCCGCCTCAAGTAGTTCCTGTGAACTACCTGCGCTGGGATGTCATCTATCGCACGGCAGGCGACGACTGGGGAGCGCAGGACGTTGAAGCCCCTCATGTCCGCATCGTCAATATGCATCCCGTGCAGCGCGCGGAAGGCCTTGTCCTGCTCGGCGAACTACTCAACGAAGACGTTGTTCCAGCCTATGTCTCGGTCGAGGCAACGCTCCTCTCAAAAGACCAGAAGCCAATCGAGACCGAGGCCAGCTTCGACAAAATATCCCACCAACTCTTGCCAAAACAAATCACGCCCTTTCTCATCCGCTTTCCAAACGTGTCGCTTTCCGACGTGGGGAGTGTGCGGATGACACCGTTCTCGACACTCATTTCCGCATCCGCCGATCCGGTGATTGAGATCGAAGATGAAAAGCTCAACCCGGCGCCGGATGCATCGCTCACCGGCCAGCTGACTAACCAGAGCGGTCAGATCGCCAATGTAGCTCATGTCCTGGGGACGTTCTACGACAAATCAGGCCAGGTGATATGGGTCGGAGATCAGTACGTGGATCATGCGCTCCTGCCCCAGACGCCTGTTGCTTTTAATATTCACATCCCGGAAGATCTCGCTCGCAAAGTTAGCAGTGAGCGAACAGTAGTTTCCACCTTCAGCTTCGGAGGTTCGGAGTGAAGCCGGGATTGCCAATACTGTTCGCCAGCCTTTTACTGATGATTTCCGCTGCTTCGGCGCAAAGCGGGAACCTCAATATTCCGGCGCGGATCGAAGCAGGCGCCGCATTCTCCATTTCAGTGCGGCGGTTCGGGAAAGGCAACACTCTATATCGTCGGTCCCTCCCAACTCATCAAGCGCGATGTGCAATTGGGTGAGGCGGCCTCGTTCCCAGCGGGATCAATTGGCAATGCGGGCCACTACCTTGTGTTTCTTTCTTCGCCATCGGTAAACGAAACAGGCTCGATCGAAGTCTTACCTGCCGATAAGCCTGCAGATCTGAGCTTCATCGCGAAACCTTCACGGCTCCCAGTCGCTTTGCAGGGCGGGATCACCGGCGCTGCTTACGTTTTTGACAGCTACCGCAACCTGATCACGAAGCCGCAGTCGATTTCATTCGAACTGTCCAATCCGTCTTCTGCCACCCAAACCCATGTCGTGCAGACGCATAATGGCGCCGCCTGGACCCAGATGGACTCATCGCCGCACGAGGGGAAGGACCAGTTCATCGCCCGCGTTGGCGACGTTTCGAGCGCCCGCGTTGTGAACCAGGTGCCCGGGGATCCCTGCAGCTTGAAAATGAACGCAAAATCAGCAGGCGGCAAGCTTCAACTCCAGACGGATCCTGTTCGCGATTGCAGTGGAAACGCAGTTCCCGATGGCACAATCGTGACATTCACGGAGTCGTACAACGATACGAGATCAACAGTCGATGTGCCGCTGAAGCGAGGCGTGGCCAGCATCGACATGCCCGCACACCGCGGTGCAACCATCTCCGTCGCAAGCGGTGTGGTTCTGGGCAACCAGATTCGGTGGGAACAATGAAGTTATTGAAACCGCTCACCGTGGCTTCCGCCTTGGGCGTCGCTGTTGCGGCATTCGGCGCAGACCAGCCGGTCGTGCGCGTCGAACCTCCGAGTCTTCAGGGACCTCGACAACTTCAACAACAAACTGCGAAAGCAGCAATTCAGGACTATCTCGAGTCCTGGGCAGTATTAGGCAAGGCATTGTCTCAAAACCGGCCTGATTTGCTCGATCAGGGCTTTATTGGAGACGCCGAGGACAAGCTCGCCGGTACGGTCAAGCAACAACAATCAGCAGGGGTCCACACCGTCTATCGCGACAAATCTCACGATGTGAAGATCCTTTTTTACTCTCCCGACGGCTTGTCGATCGAATTAGCCGATGCGGTTCAATATGAGGTACAGCTCTACGATCACGACAAAGCAATTGGAACCGAGCAGGTTCGGGCCCGATACATTGTCGTTCTTACTCCCACAGAAGTCCGTTGGCGGGTACGAATTTTCCAGGCACAGCCCGAGTGAGCGGCAGTTCCGCGCATCTAACTAATCTGGCAGCATGATGCTTCGGTAGGACAGGAATCGAGCAGGGAAGGCAGAAAGCGGAAAGTGTAAGAGCACGAGAAAGGAGCACCACAAATCAAATGCGAATCTTCAGGAGCTAAATATGATCTCAATAGTCATCCCTATCTATAACGAACAGGAGTTAATTGAGCAGCTGAACGATGCTGTGGCAAACGCTCTAAAGGAAGTTGTGGATGATTGGGAGGTTGTCTATATAAACGATGGTTCCACCGATTCCTCTCTTGAACTTCTGAAAGGATTGCAAGCCGTAGATTCGCATGTGGTCGTTGTCGATCTGTCGCGCAACTGGGGACACATGGGGGCGATCTCCGCAGGTCTCCAAACCGCACGCGGCCAGGCCGTCATTCTGATGGATGGAGATTTTCAGGATCCGCCGCAGGTTCTGCCCCGCCTGATCGAAGCTTGGCGAGACGGCGCTGAAGTCGTTGTGGGAGTGCGTCGCAGCCGCCAGGAGAGCCGCAAGGTCCTCGCCGCGCTCTTCCCGCTGTTCTATCGTGTCCTTGGAACTCTTTCGGACTATCCAATTCCGTTGAATGCCGGGATATTCAGCCTTATGGATCGAAAAGCAGTCGATGCCATCGTGGCCTTGCGCGAGAAGAACAGGTACCTTCCCGGACTGCGCGCATGGGTTGGGTACAAGAACTCGATCGTTTACTACGACCGGCATGATCGTGCAGGCGGAGAGGGAAAGCTCTCGTTCATCAGCAGAATTAAATATGCCATGGACGCAATCACGAGCTTCAGCTACAAGCCTCTTCGGCTCAGCTTCGGTCTCTTTGGGTTCTCTACGCTGATGGCTGCGTTCCTGGCACTCGGTATGATAGTCGCATCGTCTGCCGTCTCAACCGTTGGATTCGGGATCGCCAGCGCAGTATTCTTCGTCGGCGGACTCCTGCTTCTCTCGGTAGGGATTCTCGGCGAATATATCGGTCGCGTCTACGACGAAGTGCGCAACAGGCCCGTGTCGCTTATCAGTGAAGTCCATCGGCCCCGCCTTACCATCGAAACCGAAGCGGGATCGATCGAGGTTCCTGTCGGCAGCTACGGTGTCGCAAGTGGAAGTCTGGCAATGCAGGCCGTAAGGTACTCAGAGCAGGACGCTGCCTAGACACATACGAGGCATTGAACCCCGCTGCCATTCGGCTAGCGGGGTTCTTATTTGCTTTGAAAAGCTCGAAGCTGCGGTTGCAGAAAGAGCCATTCAATGAGTTGGAGTGGGGTTTAATGAGTGGGGAGTTGGAGTGGAATTGATCGAAGATGCTGCGTTGGACGTAGACGCTATGTTCCCGTCGTTACCCTTGCCGCAGACTGGAATTCCCCGCTCCATCGCTGTCCCCTCTTCGTAATCGTTCCACGTCTCCAGCATAATAAAAGGCGGCGGTTCGTTGCCGGGGAGTTCCTTACGCCAAAAACTGAATGTGTCTGCAAATGTCTGGCCGCAGCGGTCGGAGATGTGGCGATTCAGTCCCCATGATGCCTTGCTGTCATCGAAGCTGGACCACGCACCTCCCACAATGATCTTGTCAGCGTATTTGGTCTTCATCGTTTCGTAGAATTCAGTCAGATATTGTTCTCCCCAATCACTGCCGTCGGGCTTCCAACCTTGGGTCCCGGTATTGATCCAGGCATAGAAGCCGTCAAAGTCGTTCGCATACTGTCCAGGCAGATTTTCCTGGATAAGAAGCGGCGCCGGATTCCATGTGTTGACCATGGCACGCACCTTATCCCAGTCGGTGTGGCCGCCTTTCGGGAAGATGAAGATCACCGGACGCCCTTCGTAGGTCAGGTACGCCTGGTGGCCCTCCGCTTTTGAAGTGAGATAGGTATCATGAAATATGGTGAAATCTGCAATCGCTTCGTCCGTTGAGTCGTCTTCATGGTTGGTCTCGTCGTACATCATGGCCACCTGAAAACTATTCTTTCCGGCCTGTTTCTGCATCTCCGCGTAGCTGCGATCGATGAATGGCTCCCGGTCTCCATACCAATCAACAACAAAAGCGCTGATCCCCATCTTCTTCGCAGCTTTAATCTGACGTTGAATCTCCCCAGGGTCTTGTGAAGAATAGCCAACTGAGATGTGTCTGGGGTGTCCAAACCACGCCTCATAAAGGGCAATAACCTGGGGTGAAGTCCCGGTGGCTCTGTACTTTAGCTGCACGGGCGCGTTTGAAGCCGGAGCGAAGCATCCGTGTGCCATAAAAAGGAATAGGAGAAGCGTAAAACTCAAACGATTCAGCATCAATAGTGGTTTAGAAGCTATCGAGAGGGCTTCGGTTGCAGACAGCGCCCGGAAGAAGCGGTTGCCGGTTGTGAGCAGCCATAGCGCCGATTAACGCATCGGATGAATAGAGGCTGTCCCCGGAACAAATTGAGAAAGCCTGCGATAGATGCAGTTCCTTCAGAAGTACATGGAGACCCATTCACAGTGGTAAGTTCTGTTGTCCCAACCAGAAAATCGTTGCAGGCGCGCATTGTTTCCGGCAGCATCGTCCTGCTTTCCGGCTCCGGGCTCAACACCGGAATCAATCTCGCGTACAACATTGCCGTGGCCCGCTATCTAGGTCCCAAGGGCTTCGGCCACGCCACCGTAATCTACACGATCCTCGTCCTGCTGTCGGCCGTGACCCTGTCGTTTCAGATCATTGCCACAAAACTGATCGCCCAGCAGCAGTCCTCCGCAAATAAAGCCGCAATATATCGTTTCTTTCATCGCGCCTCATGGGCAGGCAGCATTGCAGTTGCCTTGTTGCTGGTCGCGTTTCAGGGCCCCATTTCAAGCTACTTGAATCTGCCCGGTGCCAATCTCATCACTCTGATTGCGGTCGGCGCGGCATTCTATGTTCCTCTTGGCGCGCGGCGCGGTTACATCCAGGGAACATGCGGTTTTCGCAGCCTGGCTCTCAATCTCGTCATCGAACAGGCGATCCGGCTCGTCGGGTCGCTCGCACTCATAGGGCTCGGGTATGGGCTCTATGGTGTCATAGCAGCAAATTCTGCGGCCATTGCGATTGCCTACTACTGTGCGCGGGTCAAGCTCAGTGGTCGTGCTCCTAACCCGATTCGCCTTCCCCATGCGGCTCACGAGACCTTGCAGGCTGGCATCTTTTTTGCGGGCCAGATGATTATCAACAACTGCGGTATCGTCCTGGTCAACCACTTCTTTCTGGCTCGCGAGGCAGGATTCTATGCCGCTACCGCCATGGTCGGTCGCGTCATCTTCTCGTTCTCTCAGGCTGTCGTCAATTCCACCTTCCCCCTCGTAGCCGGAACCAGCAATGAAGAGAGAAGAGATTTCCGCGTCATTGCCACTTCCCTGGCACTGGTGCTGGGCGTAGGTCTAACCATCACCGTTGGGCTTTGCTTCGCTCCCGCTGAGTTGTGGTCACGTCTGTTTGGAAACGACTTTGCCATAGCGGGAAAATACAATCTGCCCTATCTTCTCGCACTCTATGCACTTGCTACCGTGATCTACTCGCTCGCGGGGGTCATCATTACCTTCGAGATGTCGTACAAGATTGCAAATACCAGCTGGGTGCAGCTGCTGTTCAGCGGCATTCTCATTGTCGCAATCTGTGAATACCATTCCTCGTTGAGAGAGGTCGTGCTCGTGCAACTTGCCCTCATGGGCCTCTTGCTTGTATTCGTTGCAATTCCGTTTCTTATCAATTCGCTCACTGATCCCAAGGACATTTTGCTGCCCGGGAGTTCTCGTCCGCTCCGCCTGATCTGCAGAGTTTCTGAGGATGTCGCAATCGCAGAGTTCTTGAAAAGCGACTTCAACGGTCCGGCTTTCCGCGAATATCACCGCTCTCTCGCCAACATCGTCAAATCCCCGAATTTTGAAGACCCACAGGAAAACGCAAAGCGTCGCGCTCTTCTCTTCCTTCGACACCTGTACCTTTGGAGAGAGATTCCTGCGGATACAGAGTGGTACGAGGCTGAGATTTCAACGGAAGATCTTGCAAATATCCGCATGTTTCCCCGCGCGCAGTGGCGCAAGGTCGCCAACGGAAGGTTTTCAACTCTCGCAATCGCCGAAGGAATCAAGAAGCGGCAGGATCAACTTGACACGCAATTCGTGTCGAAGATCGATGCAATCTCCCGTCGCTTCGATCAAGAAGACCCAGAACTCGGCGCTGTCTTGATGATCGGCGTGAGCGAATCGGACCCAGTCACTGTTATTGATGGAAATCACAGGCTGATGGCGGCAATGATGAATTCGCCGCAGGCTTTAAGAAAACTTCGATTCATATGCGGTCTTTCCCCGCGCATGACCGAGTGCTGCTGGTACAGGACAAATTTGATGACTCTCTTTCGCTATGCGAAAAACGTTCTTACGCACTCTACGCGGAATCCCGCGGCGGAATTGGCGCGCCTTTTATAGGAGCGCGGACGGCAAAAAGAACGAAGCCTTTTGAAAGGAATTATGACGATGAGATATCGAAGAAGGTTAATTGAAGTTCGCACGCTTCCTGGGCGGATCGACGGTGCGGGGTTAAGAACTCTCTACCGCGAACTTGAAAGCTGCATCAATGTTGACGGTCCTGCGGTTGTGCTGGATTGCTCGATGCTCAAGCAGATCGGCAAACCCGCGATCCACTTCCTTCTGTGCTGCCTTGAAGAAGCCATGAAACGAAACGGCGACATTCGACTCGCTGCCCTGCAACCCGAGCTGAAGGCGGAGATTGAGTCAACCGGACTGGACTCACTCTTCCAGATCTTCGACAGTATCGAAGATGCGCTTGAAAGCTTCCGGAAGCCGCGGATGAACCTCATCCTGCCGGAACAGTCCGCTGCAAGCGAGCGGCGCGCGAGCGAGAATGCCGCCTAGGCATGTGGGAGCACGAATGGCACTAGCACTGAGCAGGCTCTTCCCTCGAAGGGTAAGACGTAATCTCCTGAATCGCGGTATTCGATTTGTTGCGTTCAATATCGTTGTGCTGTTGACACTGGAAGCAACAAGTCTGGCCGGCGCGCAGCAAAGTCCCGCGCAGACTCCACCCAGCGTTCCCAGTCTTCAGGGGCTCAGCGCGCAACAGGGGGCCAATTCTCCGAAGGCGACCACCCAGGATGCGCATACCGAATCTGCCGATTCGTTACCCTCCGCACCAAGTCCGATGCCGGCACAGCAGGCTCCCGCACAGCAGGCTCCCGCACAGCCGCAGGAAGTCCCGCAACAACCGGTCGGAACGGCGGCAGCTCCATACGAAAAACCCACCGGAGTGCCAGGGTCCAGGCCGGCTGGAGCCGCGATTGCACCTGCAAAACAACGGAGGGTGCGCGCCATTGTGATTCGTGTAGCAATCGTGCTAGCCGCAGGCGCAGCGGTAGGCGCGGTTGTGGGACTCTCCAAGGCCACTCACAGCACTCCTCAATGAACTTCGAAAGCGGCGGTCATCAAACGGATGGTGCGGATGCGAAGCAGGCATGAAAACGAGAGAGTGAGATTCGTGAGCTTTTCGGGCGTTGACGGCGCCGGGAAAAGCACACAGATCGCGCTGCTATGCGCCCATCTTGAAGAAAGGGGTCTCAGGCTTCGCGTGGTTCGTTTTTGGGATGATGTCGCACGACTCACAAAACTCCGTGAGGGCACGGGCCACCGAGTCTTCAAGGGCGATAAGGGCATCGGCAGCCCGGAGGCTCCCATCAATCGGCGGGATAAAAACGTTGGGGGCTGGCTGATGACCGGCCTTCGCTTCTTCCTCTATTTGGTCGACGCAATCTCGCTGCGGACCGTGGTTAGAAATCAGCTCCGCGGAGACTGCGACTTCGTCATATTCGATCGATATAGCTACGACGAGCTGGCCAATCTCAACTTGCATAATCCCATCGCTCGCACCTATGCCCGTTTGATTCGGCATATCACCCCCGACCCCGACGTCGCATTTCTGCTCGACGCGGATCCCGAGGCAGCGCACGCCAGAAAACCGGAGTATCCGATTGAATTTGTCCGCGTCAACCGTCGCAGATACATGCGATTGAATGAGCTGCTCGGCCTCTTTACGATCATTGCGCCAACTGGAATCGACGCCGCAAGTCGAGATGTCCTGGGGCACGCCCTTCGTATCCTCGCACCCCAGGGCCCACTGGAGAAGACTCTTCATGTCAGTCTCTCCAGTGAGCCGTAGGCTTCAGAGGTTTGCAGCTTTGCGATCTTGAGACAAGCGTGAACTACCACCTGTATACGGTCAGATCGTCCACAATTGCAGCCGCGGCACCGCTCCCACTCGTAGCTCCATCAATTTGCACGTTGGCGAGAAGTGTAGGTGCCCATCCAAGCATGAAAGCACCCAGCACTGTGTTGTTAATGTTTTGCTGAACCCCGTCAAGCGACACATACTTGTACGTGACCCAGCCGGTATCGTTTCGTGAGTAACTCAGTTGCACGTGATGCCACGTATTGGTCGACCAGCTGCGGACATTGCATTTAGCGCCTGTGTGAACCCACTGATCCGACGGGTGTGATGCCGTTCCCTTGTTGACCGTGATGTCCCACGTGTTTGACCATCCATCGCACTGCATTCCGTATACGACGGTCTGACCGCCGCTCAGCACTTGATTGAGATCAAGTTCGAGGTTCACCAAGTCGCTATTCGGGCTGGGTATATAGACCCACGTATCAAAGATGAAATTCGAAGCGGCTTCATCGTCTCCGAAAGAGATGCTGTAACGCTCTCCACCGAAGTACGAATAGTTCATCGAAAACTTGCGGGCAGCACCGCTTCTTGATGGCGAACTGGTAATGCCTGACCATCCGCTGGAACTACCCGGTGTGCCTGTATCATGGATCGCCGTCCAGCCGCCCAGCGTCTGAAGGCTGCTTACACTGCTCGCGTAGGATGGAATTCCTGAAGACGTTCCTACTGTGAAAGCGACGTCGGTCACACACGAAGCTCCTGAGACTCCCCAGGCTTTCACGTGCAAGACATGTCCACCGGGAGATGCTGAAACCGTAGTCGTGATTGCAGGCGCGTTGAAGATGGCCGTGTATGTGCTGCTGTCGAGTGAATAGCCCGTCGCGCTTACCTGTTGACCCGAACAAAGGGACGTGAAAGCCGAAAGGCCGAATGGCGAGCTCACTTCGCTGTTGTTTGCAGGGGTATTCACAATGACGTTTGCAAAGGAGGGAATTGTGGTGGAGACAAGGAGAAAAAGAGCGATGGCAAGCTTCTTCGAAACTTTCATTGAAAAGTCCTTTTGCATAAAAATGGTGGTGATTGCGATTGGCAGGATTTGAAACAGGCTGTCGCTTGCGTACAGCTCAATCACAGCTCATTCCTGGACGCGAGGTCGCCCTTCTCAGAGGCCAACATCGGTGCTCTCAGGGTTCTCCAGAACACGTGAGAACGAGCATGCTTGTCGGCTCGACTGGCGGATAAGAGTTTGGGCCAAGGCGGCCCAACCTCACCTCGGTTCTGGATTTTTCTTGAGTGCAATATTTCACCATTGCACGATGCTCAGGCAACCTTTTTTTCGCTCAACAATCGAGGGGAACTGTCTTAAATAAATGTTCGAGAATTTCCTACGCGTTTTCAGGGCCGAAAGGGTAAAAATTACTCGGAATTTGACTTGTTTCTGGATGAACAAGTTCTTTCAAGTCCAAATGGTGGGACGATGTCGGGGGGCTGAAACCCTACCCTTGACGGTAATTCCAAGCGAGACCCCGTTTTCGGTCCTTCGGCTCTGCAAAAACAACTTGCAACCGCTCGTTTCGACAAGCTTTCGCATCTAATTCTCTGTCGCACTGTTTGGAACTGCATTGTCGAGGCGAATCGGGAAGAGGCAAGTTCACTTATGCATTCGAGATTTGAAGTGCTTCGGCGTACGTTTTTGCGATTGGTCATCTGTTGTTTAGCTTTCCAGCTGCAACTGGCACATGCCGCAACCTGCTCAACGCAAGCACAGATGGCGTCCCAGCAGCGCGACCTGGTGGCGAATCAGGCTCGTGCTCTGGTCGCACTCGTTCAGCAGGGCAACACTTCGGGATTGCGTGCCCGTACACTTCCCGCAATTGCGTCGGATTTCGATGGCATTGCGGCATCGGTTACCAGTCTCAGTCCGCTGATGCAAAACTCGACGATCACCGTCGAAGATCTGTATTTGCTCGATGCCTCCATGGTGCAACCAGGCACGGAGCGCACGCAGTTCTTCTGTGGCTCACCCACCGTGGTGCTCACATTCAATGGGATTCCCCCCGGCAATTACGCATTGGCAATCCTGCATGCCACCGGCGTGCAGCATCCGCAACAGATTTCAATTATTCTCGCGAGCGCCCCGGGAAATCAGTGGCAACTTGCGGGCCTATACGCGAAGCCGATGCTTTTGGCCGACCATGATGGAGTCTGGTACTGGGCATCCGCACGCAAGTTTATCCAGACCAAGGCGAATTGGCCGGCCGTGCTCTATTTCCGCATAGCGCAAAATCTCCTCAGTCCCGTCGACTTCTTGACCAGTCCGAATCTCGAAAAATTGCAACAGGAGACAGATCAGTCGCGTCCGGGTGATCTGCCCGGAAAATCACCGTTGATGCTTAACGTACAGGGCTCGACCTTTGAAGTGACCGCCGTCGACACGACCACGCAATTCGGTCCACTGGACATCGATCTTCATTACACCCCCAATTCAACACAAGTGGCGCAACTGCGAGTTCCAGTTTCCGCCCGCCAGCAAGTCACCGAAGTTATGTCCGAGTTGCTCCGCGAGCACCCTGAATTGAAGCAGGCTTTTCATGGCATCTGGATCCATGCAGACCAGGGAAATGCGAGCCTCTTTGCGATCGAATTGCCGATGGACCAAATTCCTTCGGGACCACAGCCGCAGGCCGCAAACGAACCTCCCGCAATCCGTTGAAATCCACCATGCGACCAGGGCGTTCATTTACCGATAAGACTGCGTTCAACAGCTTCGCTGGCCTCGCGGTAAACTTTGATCTGGTGCGCGCGCAGCAGGGCATGCAGCGTTCCTGCCCTCGAGTCTGACGTAATCTTCGCAGACTCCAGCATCGGCATGTGGCAATCCACGCACTTTGTGCGGATTCTGGAACCCAGAGCCACGTAGCGTCCGCAGGCTTTCATCTCATGGCAGCTCAGGCAATGACGCGAGAAGGCATCCGCGTTCTCCTGTTTCTCATGAACGTTGTGGCAGGTGGAGCATGTCATTTTGCTGGAGGTGAAGCATTTGCTTTGCTCCAGCGCGCCAACTTGGTTGCCATGAACATCCGGAGGTGCGTCGGGAGTAGGAGGCTGAATCGCGAGGTAGTCGTGAATGTTATCCCCCGCTACGAAGGTGAGCGGCGGCCGGGTGGGCTCGACGGCGCCCGCATGGCACAGTGCGCATAAATCAAGCTGCCTGTCGCGCGTCAGGTGCGCGGGATTCACGATTGTCTGATCGCGCTTTGCACTGGGAGGTATTGCGGCTGAGCGTTCGCGAGCAACATGCTGCGCGCCCGGTCCATGGCAGCGTTCGCAGTTGATCCCCAGCAGCAGGCTGTCCTTTTCAAAGCGATTCTGCGGAGGGGCCATGGAAGTGAAGTAGCTCGCGTGGCACTCCAGGCATCGTGGCACGATGGCGCGATCAAAATGAACTTGCCCAGCCGGAAATCCCGGGCTGATGACCCATTCGTGGTTCCACGTCCAATACGACGCAGGCATCTCATAGAGCAAGTCGTCTTGCCAGTACAAGTACGATTGTCCGTGGCGTCCTGATCCAATCACAATGTCAAATCGCTCCGCCAACCTGCTTTGGTCCGCCAGGTTAACGGCGCTCTGATAGAAGCCGCCGGGCGCGGCAAGCATATTCACGATGAGATTGGGATTCGAGGTATGCAGGACGTTGTGTCCCTGGCTGAAGCTGCCAATAATATTCCTTGCGTTGGCCAGACCGGAATCGCGGGCATGCGGCGTGAGTTCATAGAATTCTGACTCCTTGCGATGGCACTGCGCACAGGCTGCATCGCCCGCATACGCGCTGGGCGGCGGCGCTGTCACGCGATCTGTTGCGGGGTGATCTGCGGATGCCTGGCAGATTGTGACCGGCACCATCCCGAGCCATGCCAGCAACAGGAGTGCGGCCCGACTCCATCCACGTCCTGTCTCACCGCGGTTCATTCTTGAGCTGTTCAAGATAAAGTGCCTTGACCGGTCTGTTCTGCGGCGGTCTTTGAGATGATAAACAACTTCATCTCGACATTGCCATTAGCGAGAGAGATCACGGATCTGCACATGGTATGGGCCCAGCAGATCGCCGGTGGAGTGGCCAACGGCGGCAAGAGCCAGCCGATAATTTACCTGCGTCTGCAACAAGGTGAGTTCTGCCTGGGCGAGCCTTGTCTGGGCATCAAGAACGAAGAAGTTTGTTTCTGCACCCAACTCAAATTTGCGCTGCTCCGACGAAAGAGTCTTCTCAGCAAGATCGTAAGAAGCGGTGCCGGCAGCGAGCGCTTGACGCGCCTCTTCAAGCTGCTCCACTGCATCGTGAACTTCGCGGGTGATCTGCTCTCGAATCTGTCCGCCGGTATTGAGATCGCGCGTCCGCGATACCAGGGCAGCGCCAAGCGCGGCCTGACCAGCATGGTTCTTCACAGGCAGCGTGAGGGTGAGGGAAGCGCCGTAGCCTGGAAAGCCGAAGCCAAAGAGCTGACTCATCGACGAGCCAAACCCGCCGGGCGCAATCAATTGTCCAGTCGTAATGTTGAACTGATTGCCGCCCAGGCCGCTGCTTTGGTAAAAGCCCTGGAGTTGAAGGTTCGGTTCGAGTTGGTTGTGTGCCAGCCGGATGCTGGTTTGGTCGTTCGCCAGCGAATCTTTGATGGCTTCGAGTTCCGGGCGCTGACTGAGTGCCTGCGCAAGAGCCGTACTGGCATCGATGGCTTCGAGCTCTCCTGTCGGCTGCGGCTTCTCAGTGAGATTCAGATCCAACGAATGCACACTGGAATCGCGATCGGCCCCGATGGTTAAGCGCAGGGCCTCCTCTGCTTGATCGAGGGCGTAACGGGCCTGAATCACTCCAACTTTGCGAGCGGCAACTTCAGACTCTGACCGATAAATATCCAGTGGCGGCAGAGCTCCCAGTTCGAGAGAGCGTTTGTCGCGCTGATAACTCGCCTCGGCAAGCTTCTGCGATTCCTGCTGCACATCGAGTGCGCCACGAGCTTGAACTGCGATCCAGTACTGGCTGACGACCTGGAGGAGGGCGTCGTTGACCTCGGCTTCAAATGTGGATCGCGATTGTTCGAGCGATCGCCGCGCAATCCTGATCAAGGCGGTGTTGGCAAAACGACCGGCTCCGCGCAACAACGGCTGATTGAAAGTAAAGCTGAATATCGAACTGAAATAGGGATTGAAATAGTAATAAGAGCTGTTGGTTGAAACTTTATTGCTCGACAGGCTGGCAATAATGTTGGTTCCAGGGGTAAAGGTTTGAGTGTACGAAATCTGGCCGATCTGATTTAGAGAGTTGAGCGTGGTGTTGCCGGTAACTCCGACACCCTGCAACTGGCTGTACGTCGGTGAGGAATACCTGCTCACATTGATGCTGCTCTGCAGGGATGGATCGAAGGGGCTGAACTGGCCGAGCAACGCAAATTTCTGAGCTTCAATCTGTGTTTCTTCAATGTATATGTTGCTGTTGTTCTCAAGGGTAAGCAGAATCGCGTCGCGCAGCCCCAGGGTTAGCTTGCCGTCCTTTACGTAGTCCTGGAGGTGCAGCGGAGGCGGCAGCTTGTCTGAACGCACGCGCGCAGTGAGCATACCGCGATAGCTCTCGGGAGACTGCCCATGAGATGGGATAAAGGCGAGCAAAGCAACGAACGAAATCAAAGCAAATCGAAAAATCCTCATGCAGGAACACTCCACCCTTAAGCGAAGAAATTCGGTCACGGTAAACGAAGGCGCTGATCCCAGCCTCATGCGGCGAGCATCATTCATAGCGAATGGCTTCAACCGGATCGAGTCGGGCCGCCTTGGTCGCGGGATAAATGCCGAAGATCAATCCGACGGAGATCGAAACCAGGAAGGCCAGTGCGATGGAACTCAAGGTGACGATGGTGGACCATCCCGCCAGCCACGCAATCAGCCGGGACATGAAGAACCCAAAAACCACGCCGATGGTTCCGCCGGCGAAGGAAATCATCGTCGCCTCCACCACAAACTGTCGAACGATGTCCGACTGCCGCGCACCCACCGCGCGCCGCAGGCCGATCTCGCGGGTGCGTTCAAGAATGCTGGCGAGCATGATGTTCATGATCCCGATTCCGCCCACCAGCAAGGAGATGGATGCGATGGCGACCATGACGGTGTTGAAAAGCCGTTCGGTCCGCCTCTGTTCGGCAAGCAATTCGGCGGGCACCACGACGCTGAAATCGTCCGCGCCATGATGCGATGAGTTAAGAACCGCCCTGACCACCTGCGCGGATTCCGGGATGTCAGCGGTGTCCGCAAGATTCAGATAAATGCCGTCGATTTCATCGCGAACATCGCTGTAACTGTCTTCGAGCCGCAGGAAGGCCGATTGCAAGGGAATGTAGATGTTGTTATTCGCATCGGTGCTGGTGGCTCCCTGGCTGTCGCTCTGCCCGCTGAGTTGCGGGCTGACAACTCCGATCACGCGAAACCACTGTTCATTCACCTTGACGTATTGTCCCAGTGGATCGGATGAGCCGAATAAACTCCATTTCGCCGCGGCACCGAGCACACATACCGGTTCGCCCCGGTCGTCGTCCGCCTGGTCGAAGAATTTTCCGGAGAGCAGGTGAAGGCCGGCGATCTTCTGGTAGCTAGCGTTGACCCCCATGACGTTGGGCATATCCTGCTGAGCCTTGGGAATGATCTTGGAAGGCGTGAGCTCTTTGCGCGGTGTGGAAGCCGCGATACCGCCAAGATCGTCGCGAATCACGCGATAATCCTGCAAGGTCAGGCCCGGGGATATTGCGCGAACTTTTTGATGAGCCTGCCATTCCATTGTCTGCTTGGCTTCCACGATCAGATTGTGGACTCCCATCTGTTCGATAAGCGCCATGACCTTCTGTCGTGCTCCGGCGCCAATCGACAGCATGGCTACGACTGCGGCAACGCCAAAAATCATTCCCAGCATTGTCAGCAATGACCGCGTCCCATGCAGCAGCAGGTTCTGCATGCCAAGCTCGGCGTCTCTTGTCCATTGTTGATAGATCAGCAGCGGGCGCGACGGAGCCGGTGAGACATCAATCGCCATCAGGGGGTACCTCCCAGTCCGCCGGCCGCGGCACTGCCGGAAGGCTTGCGCGGCGCGGTAGGGTCGACTAAGGCGACCTTGTCGCCCGATTGCAATCCCTGAACGGCGGCCTGGCTTTCATTCTGGTACTGGATCGTCACTTCATGCTGTTCGTATCCGTTGCCCTTTTTCAGGTAGACGATGCGTTTGCCGTCCTTGAGAAAAATTGCAAGCCGAGGCAGGTAAATCACGTTCTCTTTGCTGCCTCCAAGAAAAACAATCTTCGCTGTGAATCCGGATTGCAGCCGGGCATCCTCATCCGTGAGCTTGATCGAGACATCGAAATGCCCGTTTGTGTTGTTCGAGAAGAATTGGCGCACAGACATACCGCCCACGCTCTTCACCGTCCCATGAAATAACCGGGCCGGCAATGCATCAAAGGTAATCTCGACCGTCTGTCCGTTCTTCACGTTGTCGCGGTCTTGTTCTCCAATTTGCGCGGTTAGGTCCAACCCTTGCGGGTCAACCACCTGTGCAATCGCACTGCCCGGTTGGACCTGGTCACCCTCGTGGTAGTCAGGCAACGTCATCCCCGTGAAGTAAAATCCGCCCGAGGCGTTCATGTTTTTCTGGATCGAGATCAAGCCGTCGAGCGGTGCGGTAACGCGCATCTTGTCGAGATTCTGCTGGGCCTGATCCATCCCCAGCTTGGCCTTGTTGTACTTCTCCTGGGCTAGATACGTTGCTGCCTGTCCGGTGGCTTTGTGCGATTCGATATCTTTCTCCTGCTCCGCCAATACGCGTTTGGCCTGCGCCAGTGCAAGGATGTTCTTGTCCGCATCGATCTTGCTTACGAGTTCGTTCTTCTGAACATCCAGTTCAGCCTTGCGCACTGCGTAGCGATCTTTGAGGAGCAGTACCTTGTCTTCTGCCGTCTGCACCGCGGCATCGGCTTTCGCCTTGATGATCTCCTGCTCGGCCTGCAATAGCTCAGAGCGATTCTGTTCCAGTTTGTAGTGTTGCTCACTGGGATCGAACTCAATAACGACATCTCCCTTCTTTACGGGCCGCCCGGTCTGGGCGAGATGCGTGATCTGAAGCGCGTCTCCTCCGACCGCCGGAGCGTTGAGCGTGATGGAGTGGCTGGCGCGAAGTTCTCCGGTCGCATGTACTTTCAGATCGATCTCGCCTCGCTGAACGGGCGCAACCGGAATGTCATCGCCTTTCGCAGTCAAAGGGACGCGCCTCGATGCAACGACGGCGATCCCCGCGGCGAGCACGATGATGCCGGCCACTGCCCAGATGAGAATGCGCCGTCGTTGAATGCGTGCCATCTCAGTTCTTCTCCGTCGGGTCCTGGAGAGCCACGAGGTCACCTTGTTTCAAGCCTGATGACACCAGGATGCGGTCGCGGCTCCTTCGTTCAATCTGAATGGCCCGCTCCTGAAACGCTGAGCCGTTCCATACATAAGCCACGGTCTGTCCGAACTTGAGAAATGAGGCCTGCGCCGGGATTGTGATGGCATTGGGAACCTTGCCCACAATCACGGTGATTTGCGCCGTCATACCTGGCTTCAGGCGCGCGTCCGCTTGGTCAACACTGATCTCAAGGTCGAAGTTTCTGGGTATCGGCCAGCCGTTTGTAAAGTCAGGAGTGGCGATGGTGCCAATCCGCGCGACTTTGCCCGTAAACTGGCGGTCTGCGATTGCATCCAGCTGAAGCGTGACCGGCTGTGACGTCGCAAGACGGCCGCGCTCCGTCTCGTCCACGCGAGCCGCAATGCGCATCGAGGCTGCATCAGGCAGTTCGGCGAGCGGCGTTCCCGGCCATGCGCGCTCGCCTGCTTTGAAGGGAGCCTCTCCGCCGTTGTGCCAGACAGAGAGAAGACTGATTGACCCGTCTGAAGGCGCGCGCAGAGTCATGGCGGCCAGCGCGGTACCGGCACGCTGCGCATCAAAATCGGCCTTGCGGCTGGCATGCTTTTTGTCCTCGACTGTCGCCTGGCCGACGGCGATGTCCGATTTCAATTGCGCTTCGGCCTGGCGGAGCGCCTGTTCCGCATCCGCGAGCTTCAGCTTTGCTTCCGCTCCATCGATCCTCGAGACGACCTCGCTCTTGCTGGCATCGAGCTTTGCCACTTCGACATCGTATTTCGCCTTCATCAGCGCGGTTGTATCCGCCTCTTCCGTCAGACCGCCCTGCGCGCGAACCTGCTCGATTTCAGCTTGCGACGACTTCAAGATTGACTGGTCCTGCGCGAGGTCCTGCTGAGTCTTTGATGGATCGAATTCGACGACAACATCACCTTTCTTCACCTGCGTCCCATCCGCGGCGATCTTGAGAATCTGCAAATCGCCGGCGTTGGCAGGCGCCGTAATCGTGACAGACTTCATCGCCTTGAGCTGGCCGCGAAACTGGACGGCGTCAAGAAACTCTCCGCGTTGCACCTGGAACGTCGGGATCGAAGGCACTTTGCCCGAGAGATGAACAACCCCATAGACAGCTCCGCTGGAGAGGATAATGACGGCTGCGGTCAACAGAGCCTTGTGCTTCGCCCATATTTCTCTGAGCTTTTGCTTCATTGCGCACCGCCCGCGGAAGTGCCTCTGTCGACCGGTTCGACGTCGACGGCGGCGGAGAGGTCGGGCATCAAGCGCGGATCTTGCCCTGCAATCGAGAACGTGGCGGAGAATTTGCGAAGTCGCGAAGAAAAATCTCCGGGCGTGCCCATGGGATCAATGGATTCCAGCTGTCCCGGAAGGACAAGGTCGCTGTAGGCATCCAGGTGGACATGCGCCTTCTCGCCAATCTTCAAGGCGAGCAGATCTTCCTGGTTCACAGGTACCCGCACTTCCATCACGGCAGGGTCGACTACCTGCATAAAGGGGACACCCGGCCTCACCTGGTCGCCCTCCTGCACCTCTCCCATGTTGCCTTGTTTCCAGATTGTGACCAGCACGACGATGCCGTCGATGGGAGCGTGAATCTCCATCAAGGCAGAATTTGCCTGCGCATGGAGCATCGTTTCGCGGGTGCGATCGCGCTGGATTTCAAGAATGTGGATAGATGCTTGTGCCGCCTTGCGCTTCAAATCGAAGGTCTGCTTCAACTGCGCGAGCGTTGCTTCGGCTTCATCGAGATCTTCCTGGGCCTTCTCAGCATCAATGCGCGAGAGCAGTTCAACCTTTTGCATTTCCAGCTTCGCTTTGGCTAGATCGTCTTCCGCCTGGTTGATTCCTGTTTCGTCTTTGGCCCGCGCTGCAGCCTCCTTGGCCTGTTCTTCTATCACTTTTTCGTTTTCGTCGTCGCTTTGCGCCTGCTTGTCCACGAAGTCCCGCAACTGCGCCTGCCGATCGAACTCAACAAGCAGATCGCCGCGCTTGACCCTGGTGCCGCTGGGAGTAAGTTTCGTAATCGTAAGCGTGCCCACCTGCTGGCCCGCAATCAGGGGAGCCTGAATCGACCGCGCCTGCACCGCAGCCGTCATTCCCCGCAGGCGCAGCACGTTTTGCGTTGGAGTTTGAACGGGGCCGAAAAAGGAACTCGAACCAGCGTTGCGCCCGCTTTTGGCGCGGACATAGATGACCACACAAACCATGGCAAATAGCAGCGCAGCCAGTAAGGCGACAAGAAGGATGCGCTGCGGCTTACCCGGTCGGGGGCGTGCGGCGGGATCCGTCGGTTCCACGTTCTGCGGTTCACGAGCCGGTTCGACTGCGCTACTCATGTGAGCCCGATTTGACTGGAGATGACATTCATCCGAGCGTTCTCCAGGGTTATTTGCTTTTCCCGCAAATATACGCGGCATTTCCCCATGGTTCAACAGCGGAAGGACAAACGATGAAACCTAAATGTTCTGGTTGGACTGAACTTTCCTTTAGACGTATTCTGGACGCATTGGTCAGCCCTTTCGCTCATGATACCGCCCGAATTCCGTCCGTTATCTCGGTTCAATGGCATGAGTGCGCCCGCGACCTGGGTGGATTTCGGTCTTCAGTTCTCTTGCCGCAAGCCAAGAAGGCTCTCAACAGAAGGCACGAAATAGTAGGAGCCGGTCAATGGCTGAGTAAAGCGCGTCAGAGCGTCGCGCCTGCCGGTGTCCAGCCCCGCCATACTGTCGAGCATTCTGGAAAGCCGCTTCTGATCCGCGCTGAATCCGACAAACACGGTGCCATGTTCTTTGACGTTCCCATAAGGCATGTTGCGACGAAAGATCTTCCCAAACTCGTCTTGATCTGTTCGAACGATATGCGAGTCAGCAGGCTTGTTCTTAAGCTCGACGCTGTCGAGCATGATGCGCTCCATGGTTCTCTCTTGCTGCTCGATCGATGTACATGCGGGCATTATATCGGGCACGATCTCAGCCGAAGTAACTCAGCTCAATCGACATCATCAGACGCTGCTATCGCGAATTCTGCTGATAACCTACTGCTTTAGCTATCATCATTAATTCATTGATTTCATTCTAGTTGGTGGGTAGAAGTCGAAAGACACGGGCCGATGGACTTCCGATTGCTCCGGAACAAGAAATCGGCCACCCATCAGACTCCTTGTCGTTCGTCCCTCCATCAATTGCCGGGGATAGCGTAGAGATTGATTCCGCTGCGCGTGAGTACCGCTAACTGATCCGCGCCGGAAGATATGGCGTAGTCATTGGCGCTGGGCGACGGGTCCTTGACACGGACTCCGAAGAGGTGCCTGCCGTCGGTGGAACGATAGATGTCGAATTCCGCGTTCTCCAGATCGGCAGGATGGAAGGTTTCGCCGGGAACGATCGGCTGGTCGGCTTGGAAGATTCTCACCACGAAGGCTCGGGCTTCCGATTCGCCGCTGGCGCTATGACCGAGTTGCTGCAATAGCGACTGACCCTTCAGTAAGAAGGATCCATCGGGACGTAAAATGCGGTAGTCGCGTGATCCATTTGCCGCACTGCAGGAGACGAGCAGCAACAGATCAGGATCGAAACTGGAGACCTCGGGCGTGCAGATGGAAGTAAACCGCGCGAGACTCTGTGCCTGGTTGTCCCACGTGCGCAGTTCAAGATGGTAGTGCTTTGCCGCAACACCGCTTTGGCCCGACTGAATCAGCAACTTGATTTGACCTTCGTTGAGCAGCGTGGGTGGGAGGCGATTGGAGGTGGATGTCGTAGTCCCGATGGTCTCGAAACGGTCATTGAGGATGAGAACGCGTACGTCTTCTTCCGGTTCCTCGCCGAGGCTGGTGCGCAGCTTGGCGCGCAGTTCAGGCGAGTAGCGCTCCTGCGTGATCCCTATTGCAAATGTCTTTCCATCGGGAGAGATGCGAACGAAGGCCAAATCTCCGGCAATGGCAAGATGCGATTCCGCTTTGAGATCAGCGCCGCAAATGCGCAGTTCATTGCCAACATGCAGCAATACCCGGTTGCGCGGCAGGACCCATAGGAACTGCCGATTGTCAGAAAGGCGCCAATCGACGCTGCGCACGATTTTGCGCGAGACCGTGTCGACGAGCGCTGCCCGAACTACGCGAACCGCCGATCCCGGTCCAACTCCTCCGTTGCGCGGAATGAGCGTATGCGGATTGAAAGCAATGAGAAGTTGCGTCGAGGCGAGATAAGCGATTGCTTCGTCCTGCACCGGGGCATTGATTTCTTCGCGGAGACGCGGTGCAAGTCCGGTTAAATCGACGTGGATGTTGCTCGCGCTCTGTGCACCAATGTCCGCTTCGTTCGCGGCAGAAACAAGACTGCAGGTTGGCGGTGTACAGGCATCCCAATTCGGCTCAGCCGGCTGATCCGCTATCGCAGGTTGCGCTCGCACCACGAGTCCAGCAGAGTCTGTTGCGGATGCGACCGGCTTGGTGGGAAGCGCTACGGCCTGCCTGGAGGAATTCGGATCGAGAACGAGCAGAAGCCTGGTGTGCGCGTCCAGTTCCACATCATGCCCGTTGCGCCATAAGACTGAGCTGTCTTCGGGCGCGGTCCCAGGAGTCAGCTTCAGACCTCTGATGCCAAGCACGGTCCCGGCCGTCAAACTGGGTGTGACGGGAAAGCGGTGCACATTCAGAAGGAGTGGATCAACCTGCTGGTCGAAAGACCGCAAGTTGCCTGATCCGCTCGAGGCGCCAAACACAGTTGGCAGATCGGTGGTGACGGAGCCTAGTTGCGTGTCTTCCGGCACGGCAACTGCAGCCAGCAACAGGGTGAACGGCTCCAGGTCGCGCTTGCCGCATTGCGCTTTCCTGAATGCAAGGGTGATTTCAGATTTATTCGCCGCAGAAGAATGGGGTACCACCGATCGCACATCCGCTTCGAGGGTGGCGCCACGTTCAAGCGTGCATCCCGGTCCGTGCCATTCAACGACCACGCGCGCATAAATGCTGGCGCCGGTCTTGAGCGTATGTGCCGTGATGTGCGAGAGCAGCTCGGCTTCCACCGGAACCAGGACTCCGGCGGTTGTATGCGCCGACTCCGCTGCAAGCTGGAATGCACAGATGGCGGCAAAACAAAGGCCCGGGATGGAGCGGCGCAGCATCAGAGCGATATCGGAGGCGATTGTAACCCGAAACGACGAGGCTGCACATGAGGCGATTGGTACGACCCGGAGACTGAGAGTTTCGGAGTCTGTAGTATAGGTACCGATGCATCGGACAAAAGCCTCTAAGTCTTCTGCGAAAGTAGGGTTGAGAGCCGTCGGATTGTTCATTGCCGTCGTGACCGCCGGACTTCAGGCGCAAACGACGGCGGAATCAGCGGTTTCTTTGAGAACTCAGCAACTCGCGCAGGAACAAAAGCCTGCACAAAAAGAGGGGATGGCTACTGGTAATGCGCAGGGAGCGCAACTCGATGCTCAGCGGCGGCCGATTACCGCCGGGGGACTCGTTAAGACAGGGCCTATCGTCTTTGAGGACGTGGCGATCAAGTCCGGTCTTGCAAATTGGCACAACACCACTGGAACCCCGCAGAAGAAAGTGATCATCGAGGCAAAAGGATCAGGCGTGTGCCTGCTGGATTTCGACGGCGATGGGTGGCTCGATATCTACCTCGTCAACGGATCGACCTTCGACGCGCGGCAGGGCAAAACCGCTCCACCTCATGCAGCACTGTTTCGAAACAATCACGACGGAACGTTCACCGACGTCACGCAAAAGGCGGGCGTAGCCAATGACCGGTGGGGTCTCGGCTGCGCCGTGGGCGACTATGACAATGATGGATGGCCCGACCTCTATGTCACCAACCTTGGAGGAAACCGGCTCTTCCATAACAATCGCAACGGGACTTTTAGCGATGTCGCAGAAAAGGCGGGAGTGGCCCTGAAAAGTAACTCGCCGGATGTGGTGACCGATTACACTGGCGCGACCTTCGGCGACTACGATGGCGACGGAAAGCTCGATCTTTTCGTAGCGGGCTACATTGAGTACGATTTCAATCACCCACCGGTTGCGGGCTCACCCTCTGTAAAGTCAGACAAATGTCAGTACCGCGCAGTAGACGTGATGTGCGGGCCGCGGGGACTGAAGGGCGCCGGCGATCACCTGTTTCACAATAACGGAAATGGCACCTTCAGCGATGTCAGCCTGAAGGCGGGCGTGAGCGATCCCAAGGGCTACTACGGTCTCGGAGCGGTATTTGTGGATGTGAATGGCGACGGCAAGCCGGATCTTGCAGTCGCAAACGATTCGACACCAAACTATCTCTACATCAACAAAGGTGATGGCACATTTGACGATGCAAGCTACATGAGCGGCTTTGCATTTAACGGGGCTGGACGCGAAATTGCGAATATGGGCCTGGCTGTTGGCGATTACGAAAACAACGGCCACGTCGACCTGGTGAGCACTGATTTCTCAGACGACTACGACGTGATCTATCGAAACGATGGTAGCGGAGAATTTGAGGATGTCAGCTATCAGGCTGGCATCGCGGAGCCAACCATTCCCTTTGTTGGCTTTGGAGATGGGTTTCTCGATTACGACAACGATGGATGGAAAGATCTGCTGTTTGTTAACGGGCATGTTTATCCCGACGTTGACCAACAGCCGGGGTGGGGTATGAGTTACGCGCAACGCCCGCTGCTGTTTCGTAATCTGCATAACGGCAAATTTGAACTTGTTCCCGCGGTCGAAGGAACCGGACTTGCCGAGGTGGGCGTAGGTCGCGGCGCCGCATTCGGCGATTTGTTCAACAACGGAAAGATCGATATCGTCATCAACAATCTTGACGGGCCGCCAATGCTGTTGCGCAACGTCAACCCGGACCATCATCACTGGATAAGTTTTCGCCTGGTGGGCGGACCCAAGAGTCCGCGGGACGCGGTGGGTGCAACGGTCTATGTAACCGCCGGCGGCATCAGGCAGCGTGGGGACGTCCTGAGTGGCGGAAGCTATCTGTCATCGAATGACATGCGACTGCATTTCGGGTTGGGTGACTCTGCGGGCGTCGACACAGTGGAGATTCATTGGCCAAACGGGACGACGCAGAAGCTATCGATCAAAGTCGTCGATCGCATATACACGGTAGAAGAGGGCAAGGGCGTGGTTGGGTCCACGTGCACAGGGTGTAGATAGCTGGAGCAGAAGACGGCACGAGGCTTAGGAGTGTATCGGCTGGAAGTAGCAAAGTTATACTGCGGGCGAGCTCTCGTGAGGGTGCGATGAAGCGGTTCCTATTCTCCGTGGTCCTGGCGAGTGCAATGGGGGTACACTCCGCGATTGCGCAGGAGAAGCCTGACGCCGACGCGGATGTTTTGCAGCAAGCCGACCAATTGGTGCAGGCGCATCAGATAGAAAAGGCCAATGAAATTCTCGCAGCATTTGTGCGAGACCATCCAGGAGACGAGCCCGCTGCGATCAAGCTGGGGCAGGTGCAATTGGCGCAGGGGCTTTACGAGGATGCTCTGACGTCCTTTGAGAGCGTTCTTGCCATTAAGCCAAATTCGCAGGCCGCGCGCGACGGAGAAGTGAAGGCCGCGGAGGCCGACGCCTTGGCCGATCAAAAAGCCGGCATAGATGGCAGCGCACTTCTCTGCCTTGTACGGGCGCGAAAATTTGTGCCGGACTCTCCACAACTTCTGCTCGATTTTGGCATGCAGGCAGAACGAATGCGTATCTATCGCGATGCCGACGAAGCACTGAGCAAGGCCCATGAGCTCGCTCCTCAAGACGCGAGAATTCTATATGGACTGGCGCACGTGCAGTTCGATGAACAGAAGTTGCCGGAATCGGAGGCGAACCTGCGTGCCTACCTCGCGCAGCGGCCCGAGGATGCAACCGCGCACTATGGACTCGGACGCTTGTTGCACGTTCTGCTGAAAGATGATGAAGCGAAAGCGGAACTCGACCGCTCGATTGCGCTCCAGCCGCGTCAGAGCGGATCGTACTACGAACTCGGCGACATCGCGCTCCAGCAGAACAAGGACGCCGAAGCAAAGGATAATTTCCTGAAGGTACTGGAACTGGCGCCGCATCACGGAGGCGCACTGACTGGCCTGGGCGTGCTCGCGTTTCGCGCGAAAGACTATCGGGAGGCGGAAGAGTACCTGAAAAGGGCAATCGAGTATGCGGCTGATTACCCCAAACCACATCACTATTATGCGCTCGTCCTGATACGACTAGGGCGTCCGGAAGAGGCCAAGCGCGAGGCGGAACGCGCCACGGAGTTGGACAAGCAGGAAGCCCATGCAAGCCGCGGGAATTCCCTGACAGTGCTTCAATAGAAAGACTCACGGTTTCCACGAGCGGAAAGCGGTGAAGGTGCAAACGAAAGATCCTGATAGAGGCGGAATACGAAAGACGATCGGATGGATGGGCTTACTGGCGATTTTTCTAGGTGTGTCGCCAGGGTGCGGGCACCGCCAACCGCCAACCATCATGGTGATTACTCCCACGGGTGGCTTGGAGTATTGGGAGAATTTCGATCGTGCGGTCAGGACCAATGCCGCATCTTCCGGGTTTCGCACGGAATTGGCTGCGCCGCAATCGGTGACCGACTACACGGAGCAGGCGCAGATGGTGGAGAACGCGATCTCGCGTCACGTGCAGGGAATTATTGTCTCGCCAGCGCATCAACTGGTTTTAACTTCGGTATTGCAAAAGGCCGTGAGTGCGAACATCCCAGTGGTTGTGGTAGGAACGCCGATCGCACTTCCCGCGAAGGACTTCGCTGCGTTTATCGGTTGGAACGAAGCCGAGGCCGGCAGATTGGCTGCCCGACGATTCATTGCGCTACTTAGCGGCAAAGGAGAAGTCGGGGTCATCGGCGTGAGTCCCACCGTTGAAGGGAGTTCACTCATAGAAAAAGCCTTCGCCGACGAAATCGCAAGAGCCCCGCGTGTCAAGCTGGTGAGCGTGAAATATGGGCTGTCAGACTGGGCGCGAGGACATCAGGCAGTGTTGGACTTGCTCGCGGAGCATCCCGAGATCAAGGGCATCTTCACCACCGACGAATTCTCCACCCACGCCGCTGCCTATGCGTTCGATCGCAAGTCGCGCAAACGTCCGCTGCTGATCGGTGTTTCCGATGAACTCAATGAGATTGAAGGCTTACGCGTCGGCAGGACAGATGCGTTGATTGTCAGCAATCCGCGCGAACTCGGCGTGCGCGCAATGCAGGCCATGCGCGCCGCACTGGCGGGCTCAGACGCAAGCTCATACTCAACACAGCTTCCCGTGACAATTGTGGACAAGGAGACGATGTCTGACGATGCCACCGTGGCGATGCTGTTGAAGGGCTCAACTTAATTGACTTGAGCCGCGCGGAGCCCACCGGCAATCAGTGCGGCGTGACCTTTACGTTGCGCCACGATGCCTGGGCGTAGAACGATCGCAATCCAGCTACTCCATTGGTCATGCATTGGTTGTCATCGTATTGCAGGCGTGTCGGGACTCGGCCATCTTCCGGCGTTACTACGACGGTGAGTGTGCAACCCTGAGCTGAAAGTTCAACCCGATACCACGAACCAACCGAAACCGGGGATTCGAGCTTCGCGGTGGCAAGCTGGTGCCAGTCGTACGAAGCTCGACCAAGAACGACGGTCTCTTCGTCCGGCCTGAGACCCGCGTAGTAACCCTGGTAGGAATCGACACCCTGTTGCGGGTCGGTTGTACGAATCACGAGACCGGCGTCCCCGTAGTGCGTTTCCGGAAACAGCAGATCAAAGCGAATATCCGCGGAAATGCTGTAGTTGGAACCCTGGGAATGCTGTGCGATCAGCATATCGCCCCGGCCGTAATTGGAATTTGATAACACCCCGGCGTTCTCATTCCAGCGGCCACTGATTGCCTGCCATCCATCCATGCTTTCGTAGCGGCTGGCTTTCAAGCGCTCGGAATGCGTACGATACACAATCAGCAAGCTGCCTGCCAGAATGACGCAAAACGCCAGCGTCAGTAGAGCAATTCGAGCAATTCTGGAAGAGATCCGCATGTGTGGCAAAGAGTATATTGAGTTTCTGTCAGGAATTCCAATGCCCGCCCGCACAGTTGCGATCATCGGCCGTTACGCTAGGCTTGCGATGGCCTTGTGTCTTTTGTGCTGTGCGAGTCGCGAAGCCGGTTTTGCGGCGCCGGCAGATCATCAGGAACCATCGCGGCTGCAATCGATTGAGTCGGCAATTCAGGCGGCCAGTTTCTCAACCAGCGTCTCCCATGTGGTGGTGCGCGGCATCGTCACATCGAGCCGGCATGGAATCGTGATTGAAGATCGAACCGGGGCCGTCGAAGTGAAGCCCGTTGAGACGGAACACATTTCGCTCGGGGACGAAGTTGAGGTCACCGGGCAGTTAACGCTCGATCCCGAACCCGAAGTTCAACAGGCAGAAATGCGCAGGTTGTGGGGAGGCTCAATGCCCCTTCCCCTGTCGATAACACCGGACCAGGCTGCAGACGGCGAAAATGAACTCTTCCTTGTCCAGACAGTTGCCGAACTGGTGGACTTCGGACCGGCGGGACTTACCGGGCTTCGTTTGAATCTCAGGGGTGGACACCAGAATTTCTCCGCGGTTCTGCCGAGCGACAATCCAGACGAAGAATTGTCTGCAAAGTCGCTGCAACCGGGAGCTATCCTGCGCTTGACCGGGATCCTGATCATCAACCACGGCCTTAACGCCAACCGTGCTGACGCGTTCTCACTTCAATTGCGAACTCCGGAGGATATCGAACTCGTTGAGCCGCCGTCTTGGTGGAGCAGGGCGCACCTGCTGCTGCTGGGTGGAATCGCAGCGCTCCTGGTGTCGCTCGGGATTATTGCCTTCAACCACATTCGCCATTCTCGTTATCGCGCTGTGGCCGAGGAAAGAGCCAGTATCGCGCGCGACCTGCACGATACGCTTGCCCAGGGCTATGCCGGAATCACGCTGCAACTCGAGGCCGCGCAGCAGATGATCGACCGCGACCCCGAACGGGCAGCGGCCCTGCTAAACGAAGCATTGCAACTGGTGCGACACAGCAGAGACGAATCTCATATCTCGATTGACATTCTTCGATCACTCTCACGCAACGATCGGCTCGACGTACTGGTTGCCCGGTGTGTGCAACAACTGCGATCTGGGTGTGAGACGCTCATTGAGCAGCAAGTCACCGGAGAGGCGTCAGTGCTCTCCTACAACATGGTGAACAATCTCTTCCGTATCGTCCAGGAAGCGCTATCGAACGCGGTGCACCATGCCAAGGCAGGTAAGATTGTGGTTCGCGTTTGTTACCAGCAAAGCGGAGTGCTCATTGAAATCGAAGACGACGGCAAGGGATTTGATCCGGGGCGTATCCCCGGGCCCGAGGACGGGCACTTCGGTATTGTAGGGATGCGGGAGCGATGCGCGGCGATCAACGCGATCTTTCAGCTCGAGTCCGCTGCAAATGGAACGCTGGTGAGAGTGAGAGCGGGCGCATGAACAAAGAAGCAATATCAGGTCACGTGAAAACACGAACATCAAACGCCACTGGCGTCAGGACCATCCGCGTACTTATCGCAGACGATCACCTCGTCTACCGGATCGGTATCCGCAACTTGATTGGATCCGAGCCTGGCTTCGAGGTGATAGGCGAAGCGGCTGATGGAAATCAAGCCCTGGAGCTGTATCGCAAACTCAAGCCCGATGTGCTGCTCCTCGATTTGCGCATGCCGCACAAAAGCGGGATTGAAGTGGTTAGAACCGTGCGTGAGGAATTCCGGGACGCACATATTCTCATCGTCACCAGCTATCAGACCGAAGAGGAAATTTTTCAGGTCTTGCAGGCGGGCGCACTCGGATACGTCATCAAGGACGTGGGACGCGAGATGCTGGTGCAGGCGATCCGCGCCGTTCATGCCGGAAATCGCTGGCTGGCACCCGCAATCCGCAAACAATTCGACGATCGCGCCTTACGCCAGCAGTTGACGATGCGGGAAGTGGAAGTATTGAAATTGCTCGCACGCGGGTTGACGAATCGGGAAATTGCCAACGTCTATGGAATTTCCGCCAGTACCGTCAAGAATCATCTGAATAGCGTGATGGCCAAGCTGGAAGTAGCAGATCGAACCGAGGCGGTAACCTTTTGCCTGAGCCGGGGTATTGTCAATCTGGATGACATGTAGTTCCGAAATGCCAATTCAAATCTGCAGGTCCGTTCCCTTTGCGCTCTTCGCCCATCTTTCACTAGAGTTGGGTAGTTCATCGCAGCCCATCGGTTGATCGGTGCAATCGGACAACATATACCTCTAAGAATCCGCTGTCAATAGGCTTACAAGCCCAGGACTTCAGTCAAATTCGCGCATATGCTGGTGCGAATTTGAGACCGGTCTGTTTCTCCGTCGAATCGGGGAAACGTTTCCAATAGGAATTTCACTTCCTTCAGAACAGCGGATACTCGAATGCGAATTATCGGGAGGCAAGAATGAGGAATTGTTCACAGGTGTGGAGGCCCTTCGCGATCTGCATGTTGATCCTGCTTACCGGGACCGTCATGTGCGCGCAATCAGTTCATGGAACGCTCGCCGGAACTGTGGCAGACTCAACAGGCGCCGTAGTCGCGGGCGCGAAGGTAGACGTCGTCAACACCGGCACGGCGGCAACGTACACCGCCACCACCACGTCCGCGGGGCTGTTTCGATTTGAGGATGTAGCGCTGGGCAACTATGTCATTACAGTAACCGCGCACGGTTTCAAGACGGCTGTAAACAAAGGGGTCCTGGTCCAAATCGGAACTGTCGCGTCCGTAGCCATCACGCTGCAACCGGGTACGGTCTCCGAAGAGGTGACGGTAACGAGTTCCGGCCCGACGCTGGAAACCGAGTCTTCGGATATGGGCGGCGTCATCAGCGAAAAGCAGATCGTTGACCTGCCGCTTGCTCTCGGCGGTGTGGGCGCCATGCGTGCCAACGAGGCATTTATCTTTTTGCAGCCAGCTACGACAGGCCCGGGCACTGCCAACAGCAACAACGGAATCTTTCTTTCCAAGGTGGCCGGCGGACAGAATTACGGCAACGAAGTTCTGATTGACGGCGTGAGCCAGCAACGGAGCGAAAACGGCTCGTCGTACGACGAAGAAGCCCCTTCCGTGGAGGCACTGGCAGAATTCAAAGTAACAACTTCTCTGCCGGAAGCTGAGTTCGGCCGTACAACCGGCGGCGTTGAAGACTTTGTTACCAAGAGTGGAGCAAATGCCTATCACGGTACCGGGTATGAACTGTATCGAGATGCATCGCTCGACGCGAATACCTACTTCAACAAAGGCTGGCGCGCTTACTATTGCACGGGCTCGAACGACACGCCGTCTTGCCGCGCTGGATGGAACACTCCAGCCGATCACAAGAACGACTTCGGCGGCACCCTTGGCGGTCCGATCCGGATTCCGAAGCTCTACAACGGACACGACAAGAGCTTCTTTTTCTTCTCGTGGGAACAGTTGAAGTTTGCCACTGGCGGAACGACGACGGTGACCGTTCCGACGGCAGCTGAGCGCACAGGCGATTTCTCTGATCGCCTGACTACCAACCGGGTCGGCACTAATCCTTGCGACGGTACACCTATCTACGCCGGCGAAATCTTCGATCCACAAACGACAAAGACGGTGACGCTGCCGGGCGGCGGCACGGCCGAATGTCGCACGGCCTTCGGCGGCGACACAACTCCAACAAACGTCATTCCCAGCGGCCGTTTCAGCAAGGTGGCTCAAAACCTCCTCGCGTATTATCCGGCACCGACAAACGCCAACGTATTCAGCAATTACTCGCAGAAGTCGGTCGCTCCAATCACCAACACCACGTACAGCGTTCGCATCGACCAGAACCTGAGCGAAAAAGCCAAGATCTGGGGATCGTACAACACACGTGAGAACGACCTGTTTACCGGCGGATTGCCGAATCTTCCTTCGCCTGTGAGCACGTCGGGCTGGTACCAGGACTTCACGACGCACTTCTTCCGCACTGGACTCGACTACTCCTTGACTCCGAATCTTCTGAATTACTTCGTATTCGGTACGAATCGGAGCAACAGCAAGAATTACTCTCAAGCCGTCGACCTGGGCAAAAACTGGGTCGGCATGGTCGGTCTCGGCAATGCGGGCGGCAAGAACTTCCCGCTCATCAGCACGGGTGATGCCCAAAATGGCCTGGGCTTCGGTAACAATGGGGATAACGTCGATAACGGTCTGCGGCTGAATGACGCTGTTGTCTGGACGCATGGCCGTCATAGTGTGAAAATTGGCGGCGATGTGCGCTATCAGCAGTACTCGCCGATCAATGGAAGAAACGAGTACATCGACTTCAGCGGCAACGAGACGGCTGGCGCCATCGGGCAGGGAGGAGGGCTGGGCTTCGCCAGCTTGTTGCTCGGTGAGGCTGACAACGGCGGCACCAACGTCGTCCTCCGTGGCCAGCGCTGGATCTCCTGGTACTACGCGATCTTTGCGCAGGACGATTTCAAGCTGACGCCAACCCTGACTTTGAATCTTGGCTTGCGCTATGACGTCGATGTGCCGCGCACAGAAGCGCATAATGACACATCGAACTTCAGCCCGACAGCCGTCGATCCGGAATACAACATCCCCGGCGCTCTGGTGTTCGGAGACAAGTGCCATTGCAATACGCGCTGGGCGAATACCTGGTACAAGGATTTCGGTCCGCGCATAGGATTTGCATGGTCTCCTGCGTTCCTTCATCAAAAGACAGTACTGCGTGGTGGCACCGGAATCATCTACGGGCCCCTCGTGTACGACGACTTTGGTGGCAGCATGGTGACTGGTTATACCGCAAATCCGAACGCCCCGAGCCACAATGGGTTTGATCCATCATTCGAGATCGACAACGGCATGCCGGCGTTTACTCCGCCTCCGGATGAAGATCCAGGCTATTACAACGGCACGTACCTGCCAGGTTCGTACATTGCACCAACCGCCGGCCGTCCAGCCACCGTCTACAACTGGACCCTCGAAGTGCAGCACGAGTTGGCCGAGGACCTGCTGGCCACGGTTGGCTACATTGGCAACCACTCAACCAACCTGGAATCGAACCTCCTTAACCCGAACAACATGTCCAGCAAATACTTCTCGCTGGGTAACGCGCTGTATCAGCCGTTCATCGGCAACAGTGCAGGCGTTTCGCTGCCATTCCCTGGCTTCCTGCAAAACTGGGGTGGCAATCCGGCGCTACAGTCGGCCTTGCGGCCCTTCCCGCAGTACGACTTCATTGACCAGGGCTGCTGTCTTGAGAACGTAGGCATGTCGAGTTTCAACGCCCTTGTTGCTTCCGTTCAACGTCACTTCCACCAGGGTCTGAACCTGCAGGCCTCCTACACATTCGGTAAAACCTTCACGGATGCGGATAGCGCCCTCCCCAACTCCGGAGTGGGGGTGTCGCAGGATATGGACGTCGAAAATCTTCATAAAGAGAAGGCAATCTCGGCCCAGGACCTGCGCCACATCTTTGTCGTAAGCGGACTTTATGAACTGCCGTTCGGCAAAGGAAAGACTTATCTCAACCACGGAATCATGTCGCAGATTGCCGGCGGATGGGAATTGGGAACCGTGGAACGCATGCAATCCGGCCAGCCTCTGTCGTTTGGTTGTGCCACGGGCATTCCGGGTTTCCAGAACTGCATTCGCTTCAGCGCAGAGCCGGGCGTGTCGCTTAAGAGCGCCGTCTACAAGAAAGGTTCGAAAAGCATTAAACCGTTCGTGATCGTTCCGCCTGGCGGCTCGCTCGATCCCAATTCCAACACCATGTTCAACCTTGAATACAATGACGTGACACGCGCCGGATCACCGGTTGCGGGTGATCCGATTGCCTTCTACGACGTGAACAATAACTACAACCGAGACTGCACATCGGCGACGCTATCGAACTGCAACGGTGGGCCCGATCGACCGTACTCGTTCCCAACCGGCTTGCCGCGCACTACGAGCGCGGTGCGCACTCCACCCTACTTCAACAATGACTTGAGCATCATCAAGAAGTTCCCGGTTTGGGAGAGCTTCGCGTTCAGCTTCAAGGTGGAACTCCTCAACGCGTTCAATGAGCACACGTTCAGCATTCCCGACTTGCAACCTTACGACTACGGCACGTTTGGCTTGCCCGGTGGAACTGTCAACACGCCCCGCAACGTCCAGTTAACGGCTCGTATCACGTTCTAGTGGATTGAACTCAGACCATGGACCTACTTGGGGATATAGGGAACTCCCTATATCCCCACCCTTTTTGTATGTGGCCGTTGGCATCGTTATCGACTACCGCCCTTATCCGGCGCAGCGTATTCTTTGTTCGAAATGGAATCTAAATGGAAGCACGGAGAAGATTCGAATGAGAATGTGGAATGCGCTCGTGATAGCAGGTTTTCCTGATCCTTATCCTGCGAGGTCTGGGTCAGGCTCCGCCGGTTCCGGACACACATTCGATCGATGAATCTCTTCGCCTCGGCACCGAAGCGATTCGTGCAGGACGAGTCCTCGAGGCAGAGAAATACTTTCAGGCCGCTGTGAAGGGCGATCCCGAAAATCCGCAGGCGCTCATGGAACTCGGCGTGGCCGAACTGCGACTGGGCAAGCCGGAACTTGCGTCCGACCTGCTGAGTAAATCCGTTGCGCGCAGTCCTGAAATGCCGGGTGCAAACCTGTTTCTGGGGATCGCGTATGCGCAAATGCATCAGGTCGATCAGTGCGTGACGGCTCTCAAGCGCGAAGTCGAGCTGAATCCGAAAAACGCACAGGCCTATATGTGGATGGGTGTCGTCGAATTGCAGGATGGACATCCTGAAAAGGCAACCGAGCCGCTTGACCGAGCTGCGGAACTCGCTCCCGACGACCTGAACATCCTGGAGTATCGCGGACAGGCACACAACGATGTTGCCTTTGCGAGTTACGCAAGAATGGCCGTCATCGATCCGAATTCGTGGCATGTTCACCGGGTCCAGGGCCAGATCTATTCCAGGCAGAACCAGCACAAAGAAGCGATTGCCGAATTTCTCGAGGCCATCAAGCAGGTGCCCAATAACTCCGACCTCTATGAGGAATTGGGCAGCGAATATCGTAAGTCGAGCGAACTTGAACTGGCACAACAGGCCTACACAAAGGAGTTGGAGCTAAGCCCAAACAATCCTGTCGCGATGTACAACCTGGCCAAGATCGATATCGAAACCAACCGCGGAGAAGCAGGGCTGCGGCTGCTGGAAAAGGTGGTGTCGATCTACAAGGACTTTCCCGCGACCTATTTTTATCTCGGACTCGGCTATTTCGATGCTGGCAAGCCGAAGGAAGCCCTCGTCGCGCTGGAGAAGGCGCGTGCTATGCAGCCTGAACCTGAGCTTGCGCCGCGCGTGGAATATGAACTTTCGCGCGTCTATCGGAAGCTGGGCAGGATCGAAGACTCCAATAAGGCGATCCATGAGTACACGCGTCTGAAAGCGCAGAATGCAAAGTTAAACCCAGCCGTATTGTCGGCGATTTCCGCGGGATTTGGCACAGCTACAGTGCCATCCACAGAGACGAAAGGAAAGAATTGAGGCTCTGCCCAGCCGCCGCTTGCAAGGGTGGACAGGCAGGGCGACTCGGGCAATGGAAATTATGCGCACGTGGGGACATCAATCTCAAAGGAAACATGGGCTTCTTTTCGTGGCACTTCTGTCGGCGATGGTGTACGGCTGCCTGGTTGGTCGGGTAATTGCGGGGCGCAGCCGTCGCAGCCACAGTTGGCGTCGACAACGACGGCTCTTACGGCATCGAGCAGTCAGGTCAGCTCTCGGAAGCCTCATTACGCTCACGAGCACCGTCCAATCCGCGGGGAGCGCCGTCAGCGGGGATCGCTTTCTAGCAGGATGAAGCACAAATGGAAGCTTCGCGAGACACAAGGCACCAGGCTCGAAGTTCTGAGGGGAAATGATGAAATTCAGATATGCGCTGCAGGTTTCGGTCTGCGTGGCGTTCGCCGTTCCGATGTTTGGCCAGGTCGCAGTCACAGAACCGATTCCGGCTGTGGCGACGATCAATGTAGACGCAGGCAAGACTGCGGGTGAGCCTATACCGCGCACCATCTTCGGCACTTTTCTCGAGCCGATCGGAAATTCGACATACAACGGACTGTGGGCCGAGTTGCTTGAGAATCCAAGCTTCGAATCAGGGTTGTGGAGTCCAGAAAAGACCGCGGACATGCTGCGCGAGAGACCGGAATTGCGCCGGTCAAGCAGCGTCGCAATCCCATTGCCATGGGAACCACTCGATGCGCGCCAAGGTAATCGTTACGAAGTTCACTATGGCGATGCGGCAAACTCCTGGCAATCGTTGCGGGTGTTTGCGGCGCCGGGTGAATCCACGGGGATCAAACAGCGTGTTTATCTTCCCGTTCATCGCACACTCGATTACGAGGGCAGCTTCTACGGGCGCCATTTGGGTGGCCAAGCGGGCGTCGTTGTTGCCTTGCGAGTGCGCGATCAAGATGAAGTGCTCGCCTCGCAGCAGATCGACGTAGCGGATCAATCATGGAAGAAGTTCAGCTTCACATTCCATGTGCCCGAGGGAAAACTGCATCGGCTCGATCCCGTGGATTTTGTCGTCCAGGTTGCAGGCGATGGACGCGTCGATCTCGACCAGTTTTCCCTGATGCCGTCCGATGCCAAAGATGGCCTCGATCCCGACGCCGTATCCATGGCCAAGGCGATGCACACGCCGCTGGTGCGATTCGGTGGAAACTTCACCTCCTCGTATCACTGGACGGACGGAATCGGTCCGCGCGACAAGCGGATCAATACGCTGAATAACTCCTGGGGCATTCCCGAGTACAACAGTTTCGGTACCGATGAGTTTCTCGAATTCTGCCGCCAGATCGGCGCCGAGCCGCAAGTCGCGCTCAACCTCGGCAGCGGAACACCGGAGGAGGCCGCTGCGTGGGTTCGTTATATCGATGAGCACTGGTCAACGCACTCGGGCTTGTTGTGGGAACTCGGCAACGAGCTTTGGGGTAACTGGAATCTCGGTTATCCCACGCGCGATCAACTCGCCGCGAGAACGCTTGATTTCAGCAGAGCAATTCGCGCTGTCGATCCAACTGCGCGTCTCATTGCGACCGGGGCCGATCCTGAAGTCTTCAAGAGCTGGAATGCGATCCAACTCACGAATCCTCCGGGCACCTTCAACTATCTTTCCACTCACTTTGTTGTAGGCACTGGCGAAGTGCAACAGAAGGCGCCGACGGCCGACTTTATTGCCGAGGCTTCGCTTGCGCTGCCAGTTGAGTTAGAGAGGCGCGTTCGCCAGGAGCAGGATCAGATCGATACGACGCCGGGCTATTCCGGCAAACCCCACGTCGCATTTACGGAGTGGTTGTTCATCGGCGAGCGCTTGAATGCTCCGAACTTCCTCAATATGGGGGGCGCCGTTATCACTGGCGGATTTCTGAATATGTTGATACGGAATCATGAGATTGTTCCGATTTCCGACATGACCGGCATCATGGAATTCTCAGGAATCTGGAAGAAACGCAGTCAGGTTTTTGGAACGCCCTCGTACTACGCTTTCAAGATGTACGCCGGAGCGGATATAGCGAAGACTGTTTCGGTGGTAGCCAATTCCGGAACCTACTCCGTAGAGCACGGCGTGAATCGCCTGCCGCAAATTGCTTCTGTCCCCTATCTTGACGCTGTCGCTGCGATCAGTGCGGATGGCAAGACGCTGACGCTGTTTTGCGTCAACCGCAGCATCGCGACCGATATCCCATCAAAAATTGAACTGCATGGTTTTACACCGGCTCGGGATGCAGAGGTTAGCGTGTTGGATTCGTCTTCTCTGTCTGACGGCAACGACGAGGTTTCTCCCGATCGCGTCAAGCCAACGGAGAGCAGGGAAACGATCGGCCCGGAAGGATGGTCCCACATCTTTCCGCACGGAAGTGTCACCGTCATCTCGTTTAAACGTAAATAGGAACACGAAGGCAGCTTCTTTGAGGACAAAAGCAGAAAGGAAGTGTCCGAAGTGAAGAAAAATCTCAGTCATTTCAATATGCGGCTTCTTGTGGGTTCTCTTTTCCTGTTGCTTCTTGCTTCGCAGGTTGGAGGCACAGAACTGAATCAAAGATGGACAGAGGACCAGGCCAACCAATGGTATGCGCGTCAGCCTTGGCTGGTCGGCGCAAACTTTCTGCCTTCCGATGCGGTAAATGAGCTTGAAATGTGGCAAGGCCCGACCTTCGATGCAAACGAAATCGATCGCGAGCTAGGGTGGGCTGAAGGCCTCGGCATGAACACGATGCGCGTGTTTCTTCATAGTCTCGTGTGGGAGCAGGATTCTGCGGGATTTCGGCATCGAATTGACCAGTTTCTCGCCATTGCCAGTGCCCATCACATCCGGCCGATCTTTGTTCTTTTCGACTCGTGCTGGGACCCTGATCCTGCACTCGGACCTCAGAGGCCGCCAATTCCCGGCGTGCACAACTCCGGGTGGGTGCAGGCTCCGGGGCGCGCGATGCTCAAGGACCCTCAGCAGTACCCGAAGTTGAAAGCATACGTGCAGGGCGTTGTCGGCGCTTTCGCCAGCGATCCGCGCGTGCTTGCGTGGGACGTTTGGAATGAGCCGGACAACGACAACCAATCTTCATACGGAAAGCTCGAACCTGCCAATAAAGTGGAGTTGGTTCTGAATCTCCTTCCCCAGGTGTTTGCGTGGGCGCGAGCCGAGCATCCGAGCCAGCCGCTCACCAGCGGCATATGGACCGGAGACTGGAGTTCCCTCGAAAAGATGTCACCGATGGCGCGGACACAGATTGAGCAGTCGGATGTAATCACATTTCACAACTATGATTGGCCGGAGGGGTTTGAAAGCCGGGTTCATGAGCTTGAACAGTTTCATCGGCCAGTGATTTGTACTGAGTACATGGCGCGCGGCGCGGGAAGCACATTCGATACCATCCTTCCACTTGCGAAAAAATACCATGTGGGCGCCATCAACTGGGGCCTCGTGAAGGGAAAGAGCCAGACCTACCTGCCATGGGATTCGTGGCAAAGACCTTATGTTCTGCTGACCCCGACGGTATGGTTTCACGACGTGTTTTACGAAGACGGAACCCCTTATCGCAAGCGGGAGGTCGAGATATTCAGGACAATGACAGGAAAACAGTAGCGGGAAAGACTGTAGCTCGAATATCGTGGAAGTGGCTGGATCCGATTTGTCACATTGTTGAAAGCGCACTTTTTCGACCCACGTATGCCTGATCTCCATCTCGCGCAAGCTGAAACGAAGCCAATGCGCCAGCAGGGTACCTACGTTTTCTATCCAGTCTGGTGCGTGGCCATCCTTGCCGTTGTTCTTCTGGTCCCACTCGATGTTGGAGCTCAGGAGAAAGTCGCACACAGTCCGTCAATCAATAACAACGCGAATGCGGAGCAACTTGTTCCCGGGCGCTTCGTCGATGTAACGGACAAATCCGGTATCAGGTTTCAGCACCAGGCGCCGCACACTACACGCAAATACCTGATAGAAACCATGGGTTCAGGCGTGGCTCTCTTCGACTGCGACAATGACGGTCGTCTCGACATCTTCTTAGCCAACGGAGCGCCATACTCCGATCCAACCCCCAAAGGGTACATTCCTCAGAAAACCGGGCCCGAATACTGGAATCGCCTCTACCACCAGAAGCCCGACGGCACCTTCGAAGACATCACGGAGAAAGCCGGCCTGCAAGGCATCGGCTACAGCATGGGGGTCGCTGTTGCCGACTACGACAATGATGGAAATGAAGATCTTTTCGTCACCGGTTATGGCGGAAATCGCCTCTATCACAACAACGGCAGCTGCACTTTTACTGACGTGACCGACAAGGCCGGCGTGGGAGGCGGGGGATGGTCAAGCTCGGCCACATGGGTGGATCTCGACAATGACGGCCTGCTCGATCTTGTTGTCGATCGCTACGTGCAGTGGGATTGGGACGATGTCTGGTGCGGCGAACATCGCGAAGGATTCCGCGGATATTGTCATCCCGACGTTTTTCAGCCCATCACCATGCTCGTCTATCACAACGATGGTAACGGGCACTTTACGGAAGTTGGTCACAAGCTGGGCCTGGACGTTCCGGCCAAGGCACTCGGGATCGCCATCGGTGATTTTGATCAGGATGGCCGGATCGACATTGTCGTCGCGAATGACTCCATGCCCGAGTTCCTTTTTCATCAAAAGCCGGACGGCACGTTCGAAGAAGTGGGATTGGAAAGCGGCATCGCCGTCAATGCAGAAGGCAAAACCTACGCAGGCATGGGCGTTGATTTTGCCGACTACAACAATGATGGCTGGCCGGATCTCGTGATCACCGACCTGGCAAATCAACGCTATGCGCTTTATCGCAATCTTGGCGATAGTACGTTCGATTACGCCAGCTTTGCTTCCGGGCTCGGCGGAATGTCGATGCTCCATTCCGGCTGGAGCCTGCGTTTCCTCGACTATGACAATGATGGCTGGAAGGACCTGCTCATTGCGCAAGGCCACGACCTCGATACCATCGAGAAGAGCTTTCCCCAGCTACATTACCGCGAGCCCATGATGCTGGCGCGCAATACCGGTAAGAATTTTGTGGATGTCTCCGGAGTTTCTTCCGAGATTTTCCACGAAGCATGGGTAGGTCGTGGGATGGCCATCGGCGATATCAACAACGACGGTCGAATAGACGCTGTCGTCTCGACAAACGGCGGCCCGGCTCACGTGCTGCTGAATATGACCGAGACCAAGAATCATTGGGTAACGCTGCGGCTAATCGGGCATAAAAGCAATCGAGACGGAATCGGCGCGCAGGTCAAGATCGTCACGGGTTCGCGCAGCCAGTGGGGAACGGTCACGACTTCGAGTGGATACCTCTCCGCCAGCGATCGCAGGTTGCACTTCGGCCTCGGCGGCGCTACGGCAATTGACCGCATCGAGGTTCGCTGGCCCAGTGGGATTCAACAGATTCTCCTCAATCAAAAATCCGATCGCGAATTGGTGGTTGACGAGCCCGGACAAACCGAATCACAAAAACCGGTCGCCGGCGCTGACGCACCGAAGCCGTGAGAACCAGCGTCATTCAATCTCGAATCCGATTGTAAGCAGATGTAGCGTGAGATTCTACTCTTGGCTGTGCGAGGCGTAGAGCCTCTGGCTGATAGCGAATTCCTGCTGCGCTTTTTCGGTCTGCCCTGCCTGATGAAGTGCACGGCCGAGTTCGTAATGAGTTCGTGGGTTTTCCGGTTCCAGCCGAATGGCTTCCTCGAGTTCTGCGATCCCGCTGGTTGCATCGTGCGTGGCAAGGAGCGCGCGTCCGAGTTTTTCATGACATGGACCACACGCAGCCTTGATTCTTATCGAGGTCCGTAGTGGATTAATCGCCTCGGTGGGGCGGTTGTGATCCAGCAGAAAACCACCAAGGTCAAGAAACGGCCACTCGTCCTGACCATTCGTATCGGAGCGAGATGCCGCTTCGCGCAAAGCTTGCTCGGCCTTCTCCGGCTCATTGGTCGCGTCATAGACCAAACCAAGGTTTTCTTTCGCCTTCAGATTATGAGGATCGGTCGCGAGGATCTGCTCGAAGGTTTTGCGTGCTTCGAGAAATCGGTCCTTTGAGTAATAACAACGCCCAAGAGAATAGAGCACATCATTGTTTTTGGATCGATCAGTACGGCAGTCTCGAGCCAGTGAATCGCGTTATCGTAGTCGCTCAGAAGTACATAGTCGAGTGCGACTGAGCGCAACTCATCCGCAGTTGGTTTGCGAAAGCCCGCGGCACGGGTGTACACGGCAAGTGAATCGCGCGCCTTGCCCTCTTGCCGCAAAACGAGCGCGTAGGCAAATAGCAATTCGGGAGAGTTGGGCTGCGCCGACAAAGCCGCTCGCAGGTCAAGGTCTCTTCGCCCAAGGGTGGTGGAGATAGCGCTCGATTCCTCCGCGGCGTATGGCGATGATACCCGGTGCGTCTCCTTTGCAGTCCCAGCAGTTTGTGCCTTCGAAGCTGCCAGGAGCGCGACCGAGACGGACGCGATCACCAGGAGCCGAATAGCATATTGCGCAGTCATTCTCTCACCAGAGAGGAGCTTAGATCATCTTTTCAAATTCCGGGGGGAATTGCTATCAACAAGGCTGGGAAGTCCGAATTATTTGCGTCTCATCGAGAATTAGCACTATGGAATGGCGGGGCACGCTCAGTCCCCCCAATCGTGCTTATCGCCTGGCTGCTGAGTTGCCGTTGCGGGTAGCCTGTTGTGCAGATTCATCTCTGCCGCAGCGGCCTCGATCTGGCTATTGATCTCAGCTCCAAGCAGCAACATCAACCCGGTGATATAGAACCACATCAGCAGAATGATCACCGCTCCCAGCGACCCATACGTCACCGTGTAGTTGTTGAAGAAGTGGAGGTATACGCGCAGACCAAACGACGCCAGCAGCCATCCCGCAATCCCGACTGCTCCTCCCGGCGTGAGCCAGTGCCAGCACCTCGTTTTGCAATCCGGCGCCCAGTAGTAAATCACCGCAAATGTCAGTGCCAGCAATGCGCTGGCCACGAATCCAGCTCGCCAGCCGGAGGGCTATCGTCGCCGCAGAACGCAGCAGAAACTCGGGAATGCGATGCTCTGCGATGCGCGCAAAATAGTCGCCAAGCAGCATCGAAGCCAGTCCCAGCGTCACGACAGCGTGAGCAGAATCGTCAGCCCGATAGCCTGAATTCGCGCCACGATATAGGATCGCGAGTCTTCAATCTTGTAGACAGCGTTCAGAGTGTCCTGGATTGCCGATATTCCCACGGACGCCGACCAGATGGCTGCGATCAGCCCAAATGTCAGCTTGCCCGAGGTGGCGGCAGCTGTGGTTTCGTTGAAGGTGCTCAACACCATTCCCAGAGCCGCCGTTGGAATGACCACGGCGAGGTAATCGAGTAACTTGTCGTAGAACTGGTAAGCGGACCGGGCTGCCAGACCGAGGATGGAACTGGCGCACAGCAGCGTGGGAAACAACGCAAAAAGAAAATAAAATCCCAGCTCCGCCGCATGACCAAAAACCCGGTCCTCGATCAGCCCCCTCCACGTTCGTGCGATGATTCACCTGGCTGGAACTCCCTGAAAATTCCAAAGCGATTCCAGCGGGGAGTGGGACACAATATCCCAGATTCGCCGTTCCCGGCTCTTCAGTCGCAGATCGACGCTGGATTTCTCCGCAGAGATAGGCCCCCTCGCCGCGATCTAACCGGCAATCACAAAACCTTGGATGCCGAGCTCAAGCCTCGATCGATAGTCCAGGATAGTCCAGCCTAGGCCGATCATATCCATGTACGCTTCCCCGTGCCGCACCGAAAATCACGTCGCAGCATCAAAGCGTCTCGCACTGAGCAAACGCGGCCTATCGACCCGCATCCAAAAGCCCAATGGTGTCTCCCGATGGGAATTGCACAGGTGACCGCTCCGCGCCACGCGCGAATCGCCACGACGGCTTCTGCTTTTGGTGTGCATCTCCCTGCTTGCTTCTTCTCCGCGGAACTTGGAGCGCAGATCCCGCAGGACGCCAATACTCCCCCCGCCGACCAGATTCTGGCTTCCTACGAAGGCCAGACCGTCACCTCGGTCGACATCGCCGGACGCCCAGACTTGAACGTCTCCCAATTCGCGTCGGACCTTGCGCAACAATCCGGCCAGCCCTTCGAGAAGCAGAAGGTCGACAGCACTGCAGCCGCCATCAAAGACCGCCGGCAAATTTCAAAATGTGCGCGTCCAGGTGGAACCGGAAGCCAACGGGCTTCGCGTCCTATTCGTGATCGAGCCGGCTGTCTATTACGGCATTTTTCAGTTTCCCGGAGCTGAGCGATTCACCTACTCCCGGCTCGTGCAGGTGGCCAACTACGTCAGTCAGTCACCATACAACGCGACGGAGGTGGAACATGATCGCCAGTTGCTGATGCGCTTCTTTCAGCAGACGGGCTATTTCCAGGCCCAGGTCTCAACCGAACTCAAAATCGATACGCAACATGGAATCGTGAATGTCCTGTTTCACTCCGATCTCGGCCGCAAGGCGAAGTTCGGCATCATCGACATCGCCGGCCTTCCGCCCGCTGCAATCCGCAGATCTGCAGCATCGTCTCACCACGCTGTTTGCCAGGTTCGCGGGGCAGCGATTCGCAACGGCAAATCCTACAACCGCTCCACCCTGAACAAGGCGACCAACTACATACAGTCCCGCTTGCAGAAGGAAGGATTTCTTGCTGCCCAGGTGAAGCTGGAGGGCGCCGAATACCACGCCGACACCAATCGCGCCGACATCCACTTCAGCGTGAAACCCGGCGCCAAGACGCAGGTGCAGATTGCCGGGCGCACATCTCTGGCCGTGGACGAAGAAGGCTTTGCTGCCCGAGTACCAGGGCGTCGGCGTGGATGAGGAGACAGTGCAGGAGGGTCAGCAGGCGCTCATCTCCTACTACCAGGCGAAGGGCTACTTCGACGTGAAAGTCACGTCAGATATGAGCGGAGACGACAAGCTGCGCACGGTCGTCTATCACGTGACCAAAGAAAAGAAACACAAAGTCACCGATGTCCGACTCACCGGCGCAATCGCAGTTGAAGGCGGACGACCTTGAGCCTCACATCACCGTCCAAAAGAAGCACTTCTTTTCGCACGGCCAATTCAGCGATCAACTGGTGCGCACCAGCGTGAACAATCTCAAGGCGGTTTACCAGTCGCAGGGATTCAGCAGCGTCCAGGTCACTTCTTCCGTGGTCAATCACGGCGGCGACATCCAGGTTGCATTTCACATCACCGAAGGCCCGCGCGATATCGTGAATGCGCTCTCTCATCGAAGGCGCCAACACCTTTCCCGAATCGCAGTTTGCACCCAAAGGGCTGAAGGTCGCCGCTGGCCAACCTTACTCGCAAGCGAACGTCGAAGCCGACCGCGCCTCCATCGTTGCCAATTACTTGAAAGCCGGCTATCTCACTTCGAGCTTTCGCGAGACAGCGACCCAGGTCTCTAAAAACGATCCGCACCACATCAACGTCGTCTACCACATCTATGAAGGTCCGCGCGTCTTTACCGGCGACATCCTGACGCTCGGCCGTGTCCACACGCAGCAGCGTCTGATCAACGAGGACATCGCAACGATCAAACCCGACCAGCCGCTCACCGAAACGAATCTGCTGACTGCCGGCAGCAATCTCTACAACCATACCGGCGTCTTCGATTGGTCTGAGGTCGACCCCAAAAGCCAGATCACCACGCAGACCAGCGAAGATGTTCTTGTGAAGGTGCACGAAGCAAAGCGCAATGAGTTCACCTACGGCTTTGGCTTTGAAGTCATCAATCGCGGCGGCAGCATTCCCAGCGGAACCGTCGCACTGCCCAATCTTCCGCCCGTCGGCTTGCCTTCTAACTTCAAAACCAGCCAGGCCACGTTCTACGGTCCGCGCGGCACGGTGCAATACACACGCAACAATCTTCGCGGCAAGGGCGAATCGCTTTCGCTGACCGCATTCGCAGGTCGCCTCGATCAACGCGCCGCCATCTACTACATCGACCCGAACTTCCGCTGGTCGTCGTGGAAATCCACCGTTTCGTTCTCTGCCGAACGCAACGAAGAGAATCCGATCTTTTCGTCGCAGCAGGAGATCGGCACCTACCAAATCCAGCGCTTCATCGACAGCGCGAAGAAGAACCTCTTTTTCGTCAAGTACAGCTTCAGCAAGACCGACCTTACCCGCGTCGAGATACCCGAACTGGTCCCCACTGCAGACCAGCACGTCCGTCTCTCCGGCTTCGGAGCGAACCTCACGCGCGACACGCGCGACAACGTTCTCGATGAACACAAGGGCATGCTCGGATCTCTTGAAGTCGATATCAACTCCAGCAAGCTCGGCTCCAGCGTCGACTTTGCGAAGCTCACCTCGCAGGCTGCTCTCTATAAAGAGAAGTTTCATCACATCGTGTGGGCCAATAGCATCCGTATTGGTCTCGCGCAGCCCTTCGCCAACAGTCGTGTCCCATTGAGCGAAGCCTTCTTCACCGGGGGCGGCGACTCGCTGCGCGGTTTTCCGCTCGACGGCGCTGGACCGCAACGCAACATCTACGTCTGCGGCTCCGGCCAGACCGCTCCCAACTGTCCGCAGATCAATGTTCCAAGCGGCGGCAACGAATTATTCGTCATCAACGCCGAGGCGCGTATTCCGCTTCCCATCAAGAAGGGCCTCAGCATCGTTCCTTTTTATGACGGCGGCAACATCTTTCCCCGCATTGGCTTTCACGACTTCACATCGCTCTATTCGAATAACGTCGGCGTCGGCCTGCGTTATTCCACACCTGTCGGCCCCATTCGCGTTGACCTCGGGCACAACCTCAACCCCGTTCCGGGCGTCAGTTCAACGCAATACTTCATCAGCATCGGCCAGGCATTCTGAGGAGTTCCACCGTGGCAATCATGCATACCTCTTCCGGTGACTCTGATTCCCGTGAACCACGGCCACGTCGATCCTTCCGGCGTCCGTTGCTCATTGCAGCCGGTTCGATTGCCGTTGTGATCGTCTTTCCCATTCTCCTCGGCGCGATGGTATTGTCGTTTCTGCGTCAACAGCTCGCGCGGACACGCGTATCTCATTGACCTGATTCAGAAGCAAGCCGGAGAGAGCCTCGGCGTTGCGTGTGCACCTCGCAGAATCTGGATCTGCATCTCTCTACGCTCAGCGTCGATCTCTACGGCCTCACCATCGATGGCGCGGGACGCACTCCAATCCGCCCTTGCTCCAGGTGCAACATGCCGAGGCAGGCGTGCGCATCGTTTCCATCTTCGGGCGCGAATGGTATTTCGACAGCATTCGCATCGACAACCCCGTCGCGCAGATCTTCGTGGATAAGAACGGCGTATCCAACCTTCCCACATTCAAGAGCAGCAACAGCAGCAGCAATACGACGGTTTTCGACCTCGGCATTCGGCACGCGGTCCTCGCCAATGGAGCGGTCTTCTACAACAACCGGCCCAGTTCCCTCGCGCTCGATCTCCGCGATGTCCAGTTCAACGCCAGATTCAACAGTCTGCTGCAAGAAGTATTCCGGAACACTCGCCTATTCCGATGGGCGGCTCGAACTACTCAGGCAACCAGGCGCCTCCGCACGCGCTCAACGTGCAATTTGACGCCACGCCCACCACCCTTCATCTATCGCCGGCCAGGATCCAATGCCGGCAACAGCAAGTCTCGTCCTCAACGCGACGATCAACAATTACAGCTGCGCCGGTTGTGCATGCTCAATACAATGCTACAGTAGATGGGCAGCAGATTGGCCGGGATTCTGCGCAATCCATCCATCCCCCCCGGCCTCGTCTCGGTCTCCGGCAATGCGCAATATCATTCGATCGCTGGCCGCACGTTCTCTGCAAAGCCTCGTCGTGAAAGGTGATCTGACCAGTCGCGAACTCGTCACCAAGACTCCGACGCTTCGCGCAGAAGTTTCAAACATCGCGGCCCACTATTCGCTCGCCAACGGCGACGCAACGCTTGCACGACTTCCGCGCCAGCCTTCTCGGCGGTGAAGTCACTGCTCAGGGCACGATGAAGAACATTGGCGGTGATTCGCACTCGAAGTTCGATGCCACTCTGCACAGCATTTCGCTCGCAAGCGTGAAACGCATGATGGGTTCAGCCGCATCCACCGGCCCCGTCGCGATCGCCGGCACACTCAATGCGACGGCGACGGCCACGTGGGGAAAGACCTTCGATGATCTCATAGCTCACACGGATGCGACGATCCACGCCGGCGTCGGCAGCGCTCAGACCAACGACGCTCGCTGCAACTCACGATGCTTCCCAATCGACAACTCCAGGTGCTACATCTACCGCGGGCCCAGTTCCAATCGAGGGCGATCTGCACGCGACGTATACTGGCAAGACTCAGCAACTCGCTCTCGACCACAGCTATTTCCACACGCCACAAACCAATCTCAACCTGAATGGAACCATCAGCCAGAGTTCCAGCGTTGCCATTCAACTCCAGGCGAACGATTTGCGCGAAGTCGAGTCCATCGCCGATCTCTTCCGTACACCGGCTCCTGGCCAACCCATGCAATCGCTTGGTCTTGCTGGTACAGCTTCCTTCACAGGTGTGGTTCGCGGTTCGACCTCGGCGCCGCATCTCACCGGCCAGCTCACAGCTCAGAACCTTCAACTCCAAGGCACGTCGTGGAAGCTGGTTCGCACGAACATCGACGCAAGTCCTTCAACCGTGAGCCTGCAACATGCGGAACTCGACCCAGCCACACAAGGCCGTCTTACTCTTAACGCCAGTGCTCAATTGCACAAATGGTCTTTCTCCAAATCAAGTCCCGTGCAGCTTCAGCTCAACGCATCGCAGCTTGACATCAGTGAACTTGCTAAACTTGCTGGCCAGCAAATTCCCGCGACGGGTACCCTCGCCGCTGACATCAAGATCCATGGCAGCGTTCTCAACCCCGAAGGCACCGGCACCGTGACTCTCACTAATGCCGCAGCTTACGGCGAACCGATATCGTCAGCCAAAGTCACATTTAGTGGCAATGGCGACCAGGCCCATGCTAACTTATCCCTCTCCGCGCCGGCAGGGACGGTTGAAGCTAAGGTGACGTCGAGCCTGAACAACAAGACTTACACGGCCGAATTAACATCATCCGGAATCCATCTCGAAAAATTACAAAGCCTTAAATCAAGTAACAACAGCCCGACGGGCGTGGTGAGCATCAGTGCCAAAGGCCAAGGCACATTCGACAACCCCCAACTCGATGCATTGATCCAGATCCCCACCCTCGTCGTCCAACAGCAAACCATCTCCGCCATTCGCCTGCAGGGCAATCTCGCCAATCATCAGGCAACGGCTCAACTCACATCTTCCGCAGTGAATACCGCGATCAAGGCCAACGCAAAGGTAGCTCTCACCGGCGACTACAACGCCGATGCCACGCTCGACACGCAAGCGATCCCGCTAGGCCCGCTCCTCGCAGTCTATGCACCCGATCAGGCCGCAAATATCACGGGACAGACGGAACTCCACGCAACGCTTCACGGCCCGCTCAAGAATAGGAAGCAACTCGAAGGGCACGTCACGATTCCTGTTCTCAAGCTGGCTTACAGCAATACCGTGCAGCTTGCTGCCACCGCTCCCATCCATGTCGATTACAAAGACGAGACCATCAACGTGCAACGTTCTTCGATCCGCGGCACCGACGCCGACTTGCAGTTCCAGGGGACCATTCCGATGGCGGGCAACGCGCCGATGTCCCTCCTCCTGCTTGGCTCCGTCGATCTGCATCTTGCTGAGCTCTTCAATCCCGACCTGCGGACTTCCGGTCAGCTCAAGTTCAACGTCAACTCCTATGGCTCGGCTCACGGTCCGGACATTGCTGGGACCGTCGACGTTGTCGATGCGGCGTTGACCACGCCTGACCTGCCTGTAGGGCTCCAGCACTGCAACGGAACCCTTTCACTCACCAAAGACCGTATCAACATTACCCAACTCAAAGGCAACATGGGTGGCGGCACGCTGACAGCGCAGGGTGGAGTTGCGCTGCGTCCTTCCATCCAGTTTGATATCGGTGTCGATGCGCATGACGTGCGCATGCTCTACCCGCAAGGCATGCGCGAATCCATCGAGGCGAATATCCGGCTCACGGGGTCGCCGCAAGCGGCGCTCCTCGGCGGCAACATCAATCTTGCCGACCTTTCGTTTACCACCTGCATTCGATCTCAGCAAATTTATCGATCAGTTCACGGGCGGCGTGGAAGCGCCCCCGTCGCAGGGATTCACCCAGAACGTCGCGCTAAATCTTGGCGTGCATTCCTCGAATAATGTGAACCTCGTCAGCCGCACGCTCAGTGTGGGTGGGTCGGCTAACCTGCAGGTGCGCGGAACAGTTGCGGATCCGGTCATTCTAGGCCGCGCTAACCTTACCGGCGGCGACATCATCCTCAACGGAAACCGATTCGTTCTCACCGGCGGCACTATTCAGTTCGTAAACCCCTCGGTGACCCAGCCGGTTGCCAATCTGACCCTCACCACGTCGATTCAGCAATACAACATCAGTCTCAGCTTCGAGGGCCCGATCGATCAGATGCGCACGCATTATAGTTCCGATCCGGCGCTGCCTTCCGCCGACATAATTCATTTGCTCGCCTTCGGCCAAACCACGGAGGCAAGCGCGGCAAACGCAACGCCCGCCAATCAGGCCGCTGAAACTCTTGTAGCCAACCAGGTTTCGAGCCAGGTTACCAGCCGGATCTCCAAGGTTGCCGGCATCTCACAACTTTCTATCAACCCGGTCCTGGCAGGCAGCAACTCCCAAGGGCCGGCGGGCGCCAACATTACGGTGCAACAGCGGGTTACCGGCAATCTATTCGTCACGTTCTCGAGAAACGTTCAAACCACCCAGGGCCAGACTATCCAAGGCCAATATCAGGTATCGCCACGCGTTGCCATCAGCGCCACTCGTGACCCCAACGGAGGGTTTGCTGTCGATACAATCATTAAGAAATCCTGGTAGGGGTCGTCAATAAATCCTGCTGAACGTCGTCGCTGCCATATTTAGCGCAGTCGCTTTGATGCATTTCCGGTCGAGGGTTTTCCAGGAGACCGCATACAAGAGCGATGTCTGATTGCGCAAAGTAAAACTGTCCCTATGGGTGCGGGACATGCGACCAAGTCGCCCGAATTCTCGTCTTAGTTTAAGAGATTGACGGATCAACACGAGTTATTTCCCCAGGGATTACGATTTTTCACCGACGCCTCCGCGGGGAGCTGAGGGCCCGCATATTCAGCTCCCTATCGCAATTGCTCGTACGGGCTCGCGGTCTCGATCTGCGATCCCGAAATTGAAGCTGTTCCACTGCAACTTACGAGAGAGACGATGGATCAAGGACCACCCGTATCGCATGCCTCCCCGACAACGCATATTCGCCAGGATTCAGGAGCGGAACCTCCGCGCCGCAGGCACCTCTGGGTTTGGGTTGTCATTCTCCTGCTGTTTGGACTGCTCTTCTACTGGGTGATTCGTCAGCACGGCAAGGCGCAGGCTGCGACGACGGGTGGCGGAAGACACGCCATGACCGGGCCGGTCCCGGTAACAACCGCTACTGCGAAAAGCGGCTCGATTGGTGTGTACCTCAATGCGATCGGGACAGTGACACCGGTTTATATGGCGTCGATTACGGCTCAGGTAACAGGCGTGATCACGGCGGTGCATTTTCGGGAGGGGCAATACGTAAAGAAAGGTGATCCTCTGATCGACATTGACCCGCGGCAATACGCTGCGCAAGTCGTGCAGGCGCAAGGGTTGCTGGATCGCGACAAAAACCTGCTCGCTGAAGCACAAATGGATCTGGATCGCTACAAGGAAGCGTGGGCCAAGAACGCCATCCCGCGGCAGACGCTCGAGGACCAGGAGAAGGTTGTTTTCCAGGATCAGGGGACCGTGAAGAACGATGAGGGCACGTTGCAATATGACCAGGTGCAGCTCTCGTATTGCCACATCACGTCCCCGATCGATGGCCGTGTGGGACTGCGCTTAGTTGATCCCGGCAATCTCGTGAGTGCAAATTCGACCACAACGTTGCTCGTCGTGGCGCAGGTTCAGCCGATTACAGTTATCTTCACGGTTGGCGAGGATGACTTGCCGCAGGTACTTCAGAATATGCGGGGGCATAAGCAACTCCAGGTAGAAGCCTACGACAGGACGCAGGCGATTCTCCTCTCGACCGGGAAGCTGAACACGGTTGACAACCTGATCGACACAACATCGGGTACGGTCAAACTGCGCGCGCAGTTTGACAACAAAAAGGGCACCCTGTTTGCAAATCAATTTGTGAACACGCGATTGCTCGTGAACACGCTGGCGAATCAGACGCTGATTCCGTCATCGGCGATTCAGCATAACGGGAATACCGATTTTGTGTATCTGATCACAGATGGCAAGGCGCAGATGCGAACTGTAAAGTCGGGACAAACTGACCATGGCGCTACGGCGGTGCAAGGCATCAACGCGGGAGACGTGGTGGCGAACAGCAGCTTCGAGAAATTGCAGAACGGTTCGCAGATCACGATCTCGAAGGTGAAGTTGCCTTCGACGTCAGACGCTCCCGAGAACGACGTTCCATGAATCCATCGCGGATATTCATCGTTCGGCCGGTGGCCACAGCGCTGCTGATGGCAGCCATTCTGCTCGTCGGAGTGGTTGCGTACTTTCAATTGCCGGTTTCTGCGTTGCCCGAGGTCGATTATCCAACGATCCAGGTGCTGACGTTCTACCCGGGTGCAAGCCCGGACGTGATGGCCATGACGGTGACTGCACCGCTGGAACGCCAGTTTGGCGAAATGCAGGGGCTCAGCCAGATGACTTCGACCAGCGCGGGCGGGGTCTCGGTAATCGTTCTGCAGTTTAACCTGGCGCTCAGCCTCGATGTAGCCGAAGAGGAAGTGCAATCAGCAATCAACGCCTCGCAGAGCTTTCTGCCTTCGGATCTGCCCACGCCGCCTGTATACAACAAGACCAATCCTGCGGATGCGCCTGTTTTGACGCTGGCAATCACATCGCCGTCGATGCCGCTGTCAGACGTCGAGGATCTTGTTGACACGCGGCTCGCACCACGTCTCTCGCAACTGAGCGGTGTCGGACTGGTGAGCATCAGCGGCGGTCAAAAGCCCGCAGTTCGGATCCAGGTAAATCCGGTGCAACTGGCCTCTTACGGGTTGAATCTTGAGGATGTTCGCACAGCCTTGACACAGGCAAGTGTGAATTCCGCGAAGGGTAACTTCGACGGCCCCCGTCAGGACTACCAGATCGATGCGAACGACCAGATCACCGATGCCGAGGGCTACAGGAATGTCGTCGTGTCCTATAGCAATGGCGCCCCGGTCTTTGTTAAGGATGTGGCGAAGGTGGTGAATGGTGTAGAGAATCAGCGGCAAGCGGCGTGGATGAATACGACCCCGGCGGTGATTCTCAATATTCAGCGGCAACCGGGTGCAAACACCATCACAGTGGTCAAGCGAATTCAACAGATTCTGCCTCAGCTGGAGGCTAATCTGCCCGCGGCGATTCAGGTCACCACGATGACCGATATGACGACGAGCATCAAGGCATCGGTAAGCGACGTGGAATTTGAGCTGATGTTGACGATCGGGCTTGTGGTGCTGGTGATCTTCCTGTTCTTGCGCAGTCTACGCGCAACAATTATTCCCAGCGTGGCAGTTCCGCTTTCGCTGGTTGGTACATTTGGCGCGATGTATGTGTTGGGTTACAGTCTTGACAATCTTTCGCTCATGGCGTTGACCATTTCGACGGGATTCGTGGTGGACGACGCGATTGTCATGATCGAGAACATTTCCCGTTATCTCGAAGAAGGCATGGCTCCGATGGAGGCAGCGCTGAAAGGCGCAGGGCAAATCGGATTCACCATCGTTTCGCTAACGGTTTCGCTGATCGCGGTGCTCATTCCCCTCCTCTTCATGGGCGATGTGGTGGGACGGTTGTTCCGGGAGTTCGCTGTGACTCTGGCGGTAACGATCGTGATCTCTGCCGTGGTGTCGTTGACGTTGACGCCGATGATGAGCGCGAGAATTCTGCGGCACACGCCGGAAGAACAGCAGTCGCGGTTCTATCATGTGTCGGAAACGATGTTCAAGCGCATGATCGCCTTCTACGGGAGGACGTTGAAAGTGGTGCTTGAGTACCAGACGATCACGCTGCTGGTGGCTCTGGGAACTTTAATCCTCACGATTGTTCTCTATATCTATATTCCGAAGGGGTTCTTCCCGGTGCAGGATACCGGCGTGATCCAGGGAATCTCGCAAGCCTCGCAGTCCATTTCATACAACGATATGGCTGCGCAGCAGCAAACCCTGGCCCGTGTCATCCTCGCCGACCCGGCGGTGGAGAGTATTTCGTCGTTTATCGGCGCCGATGGCATCAACACAACGTTGAATAGCGGTCGCATTTCAATCAATCTCAAACCGCTGAATGAGCGGCATATGAGCGCCTCGGACGTGATTCGCAGGCTGCAGGGCAAACTGCAGCAGATTTCAGGCATTCATCTGTACATGCAACCGGTGCAGGACATTACGGTCGACGACCGTGTGAGCCGGACACAATACCAGTACACGCTTGAAGATCCGGATACTGACGAACTGAACCAGTGGACAGGGAAGTTTGTCGCGGAACTGAAGAAGCTGCCGGATCTGGAGGATGTTGCGACGGACCAGCAGATGGGGGCCCGGGCGATTTCTCTGGAGATCGACCGCGTGACGGCGTCGCGGCTCGGAATCGCGCCAACCACAATCGATAACACGCTCTACGATGCGTATGGCCAGCGGGAAATCAATACGCTGTACACGCAAACCAATCAATATCACGTTGTGTTGGAGACGGCGCCGGAGTGGCAGCAGAACCCGTCGAAGCTGGGTGATCTGTACATTCTGTCAAATGCGTCTTCGGGTGCGAGTGGCGCAGGCGCGGCATCGAACTTCTCATCGTCAGCTTCGGCGGCGGCCGGTTCGAATGCCCTGACAACGTCGGTGAAGTATACGCCCTCTTCTACGGTGACGACGCCTCCAGTCAGCGCGCTGGCGAGAACCAGTTCAGGCGGGGGATCATCACAGAGTTCGGGTGTGATCGCCGGAACGTCGCCGAACACCACAACGACCTCAAGCGGAACAAACGCCGTACCGCTGGCGGCTTTTACAAAGGCAACCCCGACCACCGAAGCGCTCTCGATTGAACACCAGGGGCAATTTCCGGCAGTTACGGTTTCATTCAACCTGGCGACGAATGCGTCCCTGGGAACGGCGATCAGCGACATCGACAAGGTCGCGAAGAAAATGAAATTCCCGGCGAGCCTGCAGGCCGACTATCAAGGGACGGCAGCCTCGTTTCACAACTCGCTCTCCAACGAGGCGCTGCTGATTCTTGCGGCGCTTGTAACGGTATATATCGTGCTGGGAGTGCTCTACGAGAGCTTCATTCATCCGGTAACCATTCTTTCGACCCTCCCTTCGGCTGGCGTAGGCGCACTGCTCGCATTAATCATTTGCCGGCAGGATCTTTCGGTGGTGGCGATCATCGGAATCATTCTGCTCATCGGTATTGTGAAGAAAAATGGCATCATGATTGTCGATTTTGCGCTGGAAGCAGAGCGTGAGCACGGCAAATCGTCGACGGACGCAATCTACGAAGCGAGCCTTCTGCGGTTCCGGCCCATCATGATGACGACGATGGCTGCCTTGCTTGGCGGCTTGCCGCTGGCTCTTGGTACCGGGCTTGGATCAGAACTGCGCCGGCCGCTTGGTATCGCGATGGTGGGCGGGCTTCTGCTCAGCCAGGTGCTGACGCTTTACACGACACCGGTGATCTACATCTTCTTCGACAGGATTGCTCAGCGGTTTGCGCCATCGCAAGCGTTCGCAGAGCTCCACAGGCAATGAGCCTCAGCCGGAGCCGGGCCGCGCATGAGTCTTTCGTCTCCATTCATTCGGCGGCCAATTGCTACCACGCTGCTGACGATTGCGGTAGCGATTGCGGGCGCTATTGCGTTCACGGTGCTGCCTGTATCTCCGCTGCCGCAGGTGGATTTTCCGACCATCAGTGTGTCGGCGAGCTTGCCTGGAGCGAGCGCCCAGATCATGGCGGCTTCGGTGGCGACACCGCTGGAGCGGCAGTTCAGCCACATCGCGGGCATTACGGAGATGACGTCGTCGAGTTCACTGGGCAGCACCAATGTGACGCTGCAGTTTGATTTGAGCCGCAACATCGACGGAGCGGCGCGCGATGTGGAGGCGGCTGTCAATTCGGCGCGCACGTACCTGCCGATTAATCTGCCGGCAAATCCCTCGTATCGAAAGGTGAATCCGGCGGACGCGCCCATCATGATCCTGGGTCTTACCTCTTCGAAGTACGATGTGACGCGCGTGTACGATCTTGCTTCGACAGTCCTTGAGCAGAAGTTGTCGCAGATCCAGGGCGTAGGTCAGGTGGCCGTAGGCGGAGGCGCGACTCCCTCGGTACGCGTGGAGGTCGATCCGAAGAAGCTTGAAAGCTTCGGGATGACGCTGGGGACGGTACAGTCCGTGCTGAGTCTGCAGAATTCGCACGAGCCGCGGGGACAGATCAGCGATGGTGAAATGACCGAAGACATCATCACCAACGATCAGATCTCGCTGGCGGATCAATACAAGCCGCTGATCATCGGATATCACAATGGCGCGGCAGTGAGGCTGTCAGACATCGCGGACGTCGTGAATTCGACTCAAAATCTTCGCACGGCCGGGTACATGGATGGCACGCGCGCTGTCTTCATCATCATCTTTCGCCAGCCAGGCGCGAATATTATTCAGACGGTCGATCGCATTCGCAGCCAGCTGCCTTTTCTTCAGGCGGTCCTACCGCAGGGAATCAACACAACGGTTGTGCTGGATCGGACGACGACGATCCGCGCTTCGGTGAAGGATGTTGAGAGGACACTGATTGGGTCGGTCGTGCTGGTGGTGTTGGTCGTCTTTGTTTTCCTTCGCAGTCCTCGTGCAACTTGATTCCCACGGTTGCGGTTCCGGTTTCACTGATCGGCACATTCGCCGTGATGTACATGCTGGACTACAGCCTCGACAACCTCTCCCTAATGGCGTTGACGATCGCGACAGGGTTCGTGGTGGACGACGCGATCGTGGTGATGGAGAACATCACGCGCCACCTTGAAGCGGGGATGGATGCGTTCAGCGCCGCAATGCAAGGTGCGAAAGAAATCGGATTTACGGTTTTTTCGATCAGCATGTCGCTTATCGCGGTGTTCATTCCCATCCTGATGATGGGCGGAATTGTGGGACGCCTCTTTCGGGAGTTTGCGGTGACGCTTTCCACCGCGATCGTAGTGTCGATGGTGATTTCGCTGACCACGACGCCGGCCATGTGCGCACACCTGCTGAAGCCCCACGATCCCAAAGAAAAACACAACTGGTTCTACCGGACGAGCGAACGAGTGTTCAACGGATTGGTGTCGATCTACGAAAGCTCATTGACATGGGCGCTCGATAATCCCGCATTAATCATCATTGTTCTGCTGCTCACGATTGCGTTGAACGTGGTGGTGATAGTACGAATCCCGAAAGGTTTCTTCCCTACGCAGGACACAGGTTCAGTGGTGGGAATGGTACAGGGGCCGCAGGACGCGTCCTTTCCGTTCATGAATTTTTCGGTGCAGCACCTGGTGGACGTGATCAAGGCAGATCCGGCAGTGGCACACGTAAATGCCTATACCGGTGGCAATGGATCGAGCAATGGCGGGTTCATTTACATCGCGCTGAAGCCTCTGGGCCCCGAGCGGAAGTCATCTGCCATGGAGGTAATCAACCGGCTGCGGCCCAAAATGAACAAATTGCCGATAGCGTCGGCGTTTCTGCAGCCCGTACAGGATCTTCGTATCGGTGGCCGTTCGAGCGCGGCTCTCTACCAGTACACAATCCAGGCTGACAATATCAACGACCTGTATCACTGGGGTCCGATCCTTCTCGCTAACATGAAGAAACTTCCCGGTCTGCTGGACGTAAATACAGACCAGCAGAACGGCGGCTTACAGGAGATGCTCACATATGATCGCGTGACTGCGGCGCGCCTCGGGCAGACCTCGCAGTCGCTGGACCAGTCGCTGTACCGCGCGTTCGGGCAGTCGGAAGTTTCAGTTATCTATACCCAATTGAACCAATACTACGTAGTGATGGAAGTGGCCCCACGTTTCTGGCAAAGTCCCGCCGGTCTGAGCGATATTTATTTCGCACCGACGTCTGCGGGATCCACAAAGGCTGGGATCAATGCGATTTCTCCTCTGGCGAGCGTGATGAAACCTGCCACCGGGACCACTCCCCTGCAGGTCAATCACACGGGCCTGTTTCCTTCTGTGACGGTGTCTTTCAACTTGTCGCCGGGCATGTCGCTGAGCGATGCAACCCTCGAAGTTGCGCACATGGAGAGTGACCTGGGCATGCCCTCAACGGTGCATGGATTCTTTGCGGGGACTGCGCAGGCATATCAGGATTCTCTTGCATCGGAAAAGTATTTGGTGATTACTGCGCTTCTTGCAGTTTTCATCGTGCTGGGAATCCTGTATGAGAGCCTGATCCATCCGCTCACGATCATCTCGACACTGCCATCCGCCAGTGTTGGTGCCATGCTGGCGTTGATGCTGTTTCACATCGACCTCAACGTGATCTCGATCATCGGAATCATTCTGCTGATTGGCATTGTGAAGAAGAACGCGATTATGATGATCGACTTCGCACTCCAGGCGGAGCGGCAGGATGGAAAGAGTACACGGGACTCGATCTTCGAAGCGTGCATGTTGCGCTTCAGACCGATTCTGATGACGACAATGGCGGCGATCTTCGGCGCACTGCCGCTGGCGTTCGGCACCGGAACCGGATCGGAGCTAAGGCAGCCTCTGGGCATCACGATCGTCGGTGGCCTGCTGATGAGCCAGTTGCTTACGCTCTACACCACCCCCGTTGTGTATCTGGAGATGGACCGCATGCGCCTTTGGGCAGTGGGCAGGCGGCACGGTATGGCTGCGCCGGAACCGGCCGGCGCAGATTGATGGGTAGAGCAGGAGATGAGCTATGAAAGCTAGCAGAGGGCGATTCAGCTACGGGATCCTTGGAGTTCTCGCCATGGCAACCATACTTGGCGGGTGCCGCATGGGGCCGGCATATCATGCGCCCACGCCGCCGGCGGTGACGGCGCCGAACTACAAAGAGTCGACGGTCAACTTCAAGGATGAAGACGGCTGGAAAGTCGCCAATCCACAGGACGCAATGATCCGCGGCAAGTGGTGGGAAGTATTCAATGAACCGGAACTGAATTCCCTGGAGGAGCAACTCAATGTGAACAATCAGAACATCCAGGTATCGTTTCAGAACTTCATGGAAGCAAGAACGCTCATTGCTGAGGCGCGCGCGCAGTACTGGCCCACGGTGACGGTAAATCCTTCCTGGAGCCGTTCACGGAGTTCGACAAATCTGCGGAATTCGTCACAGGCGAATACGGGACAGACCTCGACGTTATGGACGGCTCCATTGGATGTTTCCTGGACACCGGATCTCTGGGGAAAAATTCGCAACGAAGTTCGCGAAGCGCAGTATAGCGCGCAGGCGAGCGAAGCTGACCTTGAACTCGAGAAGCTGACGGAGCAAGCGAGCCTGGCACAGTATTACTTTGAGATACGCGGTCAGGACATGCTGCAAAAGATCTTGAACGAAACGGTTGCGGCGGATCAAAAGGCGTTGGATGCTGCGCAGGGCGCATTTGACGCGGGAACAGGGGACTATATTTCGGTAGTGGAGGCTCGTGCGACACTGCAATCTGCCCAGTCTTCGGCGACGAACGTTGGGTTGTCACGTGCGCAATTTGAACATGCGATCGCGATGCTGGTAGGCAAGGTTGCCACCGATTTCTCCATCCCCGTAAAGCCGATGGTCTATGCTCCTCCTGCAATTCCAACAGGAGTTCCATCGCAGCTCGCAGAGCGTCGGCCCGATGTGGCTGCGGCGGAGCGGACGCTGGCAGCGGCGAACGCGACGATCGGGATTGGATACGGGGCGTTCTTTCCCCAGGTAACGATCTCGGCAGCGGGCGGATTTGAGAGCTCAACGTTGAAGCATCTGTTTGATTGGCCAAGTCGCTTCTGGTCGATTGGGCCGACGGCAGCGCAAACCATCTTCAACGGCGGTCTCTATAGGGCGCAGTTACATCAGTATGAGGCGGCCTACAACGCAGATCTGGCGACTTACCGGCAAACAGTGTTGACGGCATTTCAGCAGGTGGAGGACGCGATGGCGGGGACACGCGTCTATTCGCAGCAAATTCTGAGACAACAGGAAGCTGTAAAGTCGTCGCAGCAGTTTCTCGACATGGAGATGCAGCGATATAACACGGGCGTTGATCCTTATGTGGATGTAGTGACCGCGCAGACCACGCTGCTGGGGAACCAGGTCACGCTGAACTCGCTGCAGGTGGAGGAAATGCTCTCCGCGGTGCAACTTGTACAGGCGCTTGGAGGAGGATGGGATCGCAGCCAGCTTCCCTCGCCACAACAGATATCGGCCAAGGTGCCGAACTCAAATTACAAGATACAAAACTGACAATCGTTTATTTGAAATGTCATGATTGATGAGTTCGTTGTGTCCGCCGGGCACTCCAACGTGGACATAGGTCACCTTATGCAGTTTTCCTTTGACGACGGGGCAGATTCCCCCAGAGCAGCCTGTCACCAGAAATGGCCACCCTGCGCGCAACATCTCCAAATAGACGCAGGGTTTAAACGGAATTGAAGAGGGCACAGTCAAAGATGGTCATGCCGGCGTGCTCATAGATCCGTTCAAATGCTCCGCGACGCAACCGGTTCAAATGCCATCATGATGTGCGCTGTTCGCTGTCTGTCTCGAATAACCCGGTAAGTTCAGCCAAGTGGGCTGTCCTTCGAACCAAATTGATGACGTATAACTGATCTTCAGGCGACAGACTGCTCGAACTTGGCAGGCAGATCCCGCGCTTGAATAAGTCTTCGGCTACCTTTCCGCCATAGCATTCACAGCCCGCGTAGAGCGATTGCAAGTGCATTGGTTTCCATACTGGGCGGGCCTCCACGTTCGCTGCATCGAGCGCCTTGATAAGCGCGTCTCTTGATGAGCCGAACTTCTGCTCGTCGATAAGGAAACAGCTGAGCCAGTTGGTATGCAAGCCGTAGGGTGCCTGGGGCATTAGACTGATACCCGGAATGTCGGCAAACGCTTCGCGATAACGGAACGCAATGGCGCGTCGCTGTTCGACCCGCAGATCGAGAACTTCGAGCTGACCTCGGCCAATTCCTGCCAGCACATTGCTCATGCGGTAGTTGTAGCCAAGCTCCGAGTGCTCGTAGGCAATCCCCGGATCGCGAGCCTGTTGAGACCAAAAGCGGACCTTCTCAACCCAGGCAGGATTGGCGGAAACGAGCATCCCACCGCCAGTCGTGGTGATGATTTTGTTGCCGTTGAACGAGAAGACGCCGATATCGCCAATTGAACCGGCCGGGCGTCGCCGGTAGCTGGCCCCCAGCGCCTCGGCTGCATCCTCGAGCACCGGTATTTCATACTGGCGGCAAAGGGCAAGGATGGGATCCATGTCCGCGCATTGACCGTAGATGTGCACGGCAATGACCGCGCGCGGCAGCCGGTTCTGGCGAGCGCGACGACGCAGGCAGTCCTCAAGCAGGTTCGGATCCAGATTCCAGCTCGAGTATTCGCTGTCGAGGAACACGGGCTCGCCACCCAGATAACGGATGGGATTGCAGCTTGCGGCAAATGTCAGGGTAGGGCAGAGGACCGTATCTCCGCTGCCAACGCCCAGAATGCGCAGGCCAAGATGAATGCCAGCGGTGCCGCTAGCCAAGGCAACCGCGGGCAGCCCCACAATTCGTGAGAACTCGCTCTCGAACATGGTCAGGTTGGGACCCACTGTCGAGAGCCAGTTCGAAACGAATGCTTCGCGCACATACTGCTGTTCGGTTCCCCCCATGTGGGGGACGGACAACCAGATCCGATTCATGCTTCTCCGATCTGACGCTAGATGTCCAACCCAGCGCCGCGGTCTCGAAAACGTTACTGCAATCGCAAATCTGAAGCTGACTCGTGATCGAGATAAACGGCGCAACGTGGATGGCGACGCAAAGCAGATGCCGGACACATGGAGTCGATAGATCCTAGCAGTGCACGCCTGACCGCCTCTTTTTTCAAAGCGCCAGGCACCGTACAGAAGATTGCGCGACTTGCCAATAGCGCAGGCACGGTCATCGTTAGCGCCGCGACTGGTACTTCATCAATCGTTGCAAAGCATTGGTCATCTACCTGTTGCTGACGGCATTGCGTATCGAGATTAACGGCTCTCATTGTGAGCGGATCATCGAAATCGGCGGGCGGATCGTTAAAGGCTAGGTGGCCGTTCACGCCGATACCACAGCAAACAACGTCAATCGGCGCCTCCTTCAATTTCGCTGCATAATCCTCGGCAGATTGCGCTGGGTTGTCACCTGGTTCGATCAAGTGCACGGCCGCAAATGGAACGTGATCGAAAAGCGCGCGTCGCAGCCAGGTCCCGAATCGCTTCGGCGAGTCTGCCGCTAGACCAATGTACTCGTCCATGTGAAATGCTGTGACGCGTTTCCAATCGATGTCCTTTTCCTTGCAAAGCCCTCGCAGCATCTCGGCCTGGCTGGGCGCCGCTGCAAAAACGATTCGAATGCCAGCCTGTTTTCGCAGGCACGCTCGAATCTCATCGCCTATAGCGGCAGCAGCCTGATTGCCCATCGCAACGCGAGATTGCGCTACATGTACAACGACTCCATGGAGCGATGAACTCTCTAGATACGACATTCGCATTCTCAGAGATCACCCGGCTTGGATACGGTTAAGAGTTGGAAAAATCGGTCAGGGTGCGAAGCCAAAGAGCTCGAATATTTCGTCGCTCGATCAAACTGAAAAACCAGCTGGTCTTTCGGCTGGAGGCCAAATAGAGGTTTCAACTTTGCGGCCGAATCCGAGAATCGTCCTTGATCCCAATCCTTTGAAAGCGCTTCCGCCAAAGTACGGTCGCGTTCCGCAACTTCCCTGATCAACAAGGATGCATCTTCCAGGGTGAGCGGCTTCCTGGCATGACCTTCAACAACAATTGCCTCGCGCCAATACAAGTGATCCAGATATGCAACGGAAAGTGCAAACGCTTGAAAGTCTAAAAGATTTTTCGAGACTTGCTTTTCGAGTTGAACCAGAAGGCCACGCAGACGTATGAACGCATCGGACTGAGGCGATCGATCTGCCAGCACCTTTGCAAGCTGTTCATCGTTGCTCCACGGGACATGTAACGGCACGGCCCCCGTCGTGGTTTCTCGTTCCACGACCTGTGGCGCGTTGTCGTAGATCAGCCGGAATGCTTCATCCCAATCAGTGTTCCAGTCTGCCCCAAAGTGCTTCTCTACAAAGCGCTGGAAGCCAAGTTTCCTGGCGACACTCGACCCTTCCTTGAATGCCACCGCAGCGTATGCGAATCCATCCCAGATCGAGCTCTGGATGTAACGGCTCGGTACCCAGTTTGTCAGGATCACCCCCAGCGAGCCGGAATTCTTCGCGGCAAGATAGGCATCGGCAAATGCATCTATATTTGCCAACTGCTCGCGACCGGCACGTGGCCCCCATCTGTAGCTGATCAAGCCAGGTGCCCCAATGCCACGAGAACCGTTGGCGGTGATCTTTGAAAGAGTCTCCTGGAGCTTTGCAGAATTCTTTTCCCTGTAGTTCCAATCCATCACGATTATGCTTTTGCTTAGCTGGTCGAGAATTTTTGGCTCGTTGTGCAGAACAACATCGCCCCAGACGATGAACTGTTTCCCCAGGCCCTGTGCAATGTGATTGAGAGAATTCAAGTATTCCGCCCAAATCTCATAACGCTGTTTCGTCTGGAGTGCGCTCCGGGAGAGCGAAGACCCTCCCCAGTTCACTTCGTCGCACCCGCCGTGGACATAGCCCGATGGAAAGATCGCAGAAATCTCACGGTATAACTTGTTGAACAACGCAAGGGTCTCGGGATGAACCGGTATAACTCCGGTAAATTCGGAGGAAAGCTGCGAATCAGCATCGAGTAAATGAGCATAAGCAGCGGACCGCGTGATGTACCCCGTGTGTCCGAAAGACTCCAGTTCAGGGATCAGTTCAACCTGTCGGTTGTGAGCATATTGTGCCAGCCCGTGAAGTTGTTCCGGCGCAAACGCGTTCTCATGGAACAAAAGGTCGGGAACAGAGGAAAAGCGCACTGCGCAACCTTGGTCGTCTGCAAGGCGGAATTGGAGCGCATTGAATTCCCAGTCCGCACAAAAGTCTACGACGCGCTTGTAGTATTCAAGGGATTCCGGGACGCGCCCGGCATCGACCATAAGGCCGCGCAGCATTCGGTCCCCCGTTAAATTGTCGTGCGTCTTTTTCGCCTGGCTAAATGAAGCGGAGTTCAGTGCAGAAGTCTGCAGATTGAATTGACCAGCAGCGGCCAAGCCGCTTACCGCCAAACCACCTCTAAAAATAAAATCTCGCCTCGTCCGATATTTCTTCCGCATGCCCTGGACCTGCTTCCGGCGACCGAAAGACCAGTGTAGCTCGACAAGCGCAGCTCTTCTTTCGAGTAGCTCCGGGCAAGCCAAACCGGCCAGAATTGAGTAAAGGACGCACTGACAGTTATACGGCCGTTTGCACGGTCCGCGTCATCTGGAGTCTCAGGTTGTTTCGCTGTCCTAAAACTCCACCCTCGCAGAAAACTGTGCCAGCCGCTTGTTCGTCAGGAGTGCCGTCGCCTGTCCAAAGTTCTGCGGGTTGTCCAGGGTCGACGAAATCGAGTGCGAGTCGAACCGTACGCTGTTCGTGATGTTGAACATCTCCCAGCGCAACTGAACCTTGGCCCGTTCGCCTGCCTTGAACTCCTTGTCGAGCCCGCTGTCCCAGCTGAAGTAGCCATCGCCACGCATCGGGTTCCGTGTGCCGCTTTCACCCGGCAACGCGTGCGCAAAACTCGCAAACACGGCCGCCGGATCGGCAAAGCGCTGAGTCAGAGATCCCCGCGCCGCCGCACGCGACGGTATCTTCGATGCCAGTGTCGCCCAGCCCTCGATGTCCCAGTTGGTCGGATAATATGCGCCGTTGTCCATCTGGAAAGGGAACCCGGATGTCCAGCGGATAATACCGGTCGACTGCCATCCGCCGATAAGCTCGTCCACCAGCCGGCTGGGTGTCGAAAATAGTCTCTTCCCGCGACCGAATGGGAGTTCCCACAGGTAATTCGAGTTGATCTGGTGAGTGACGTTGAAATCCGATACTCCGTAAAGCTGGTTCGGCATCCAGCTATTCAGAATCTGCGCGTAATTGACACCGGCAGAAGTGTTCAAACGCTCAGCCTGCGAGACAATATCCATCGACTTCGAATAGGTATAGTTCACATCGGCCTGAAGGCTCCCGATGCGTTGCTTGTACACAGCCTCCAGGGCGTGGTAATTCGAATTCCCGATCGACCTCCACGCATACAGTGCCGAATACTGGTCGTGATAGAAGCGGTACGACGGATATGTCCCATTGGGGTTGATCCCCGCTCCACTCAGTGAGTCCGGCACATCCAACTCATACAGAGCATAGGTCTCGTTATAGATGTTTGCCGCGAATAGCTGGTACACGTTTTGTGTCGCCGTTGCCGGGCCCGCGCCCATCCCAAGGTCCACTCCATCCAGCGCTCCCCATACCTGCTCGATGTAGGGTATCGGCTGCACTGAGCTCACGGGCACGCCGGCGCGCGACTCGAGCGCCAGTTGACGCGCAGCTTGAAAATACGTGCTTCCGCCAACCTTAAGGTTGATGGGCATGGCCACGTCTTCCTGTGCCAGTAGCCGGTGGGCCAACCGGCCCACGTACGAAACCTCCAGCGACGAACCCTTGTTCAACTCCCGCGCAATCGAGAAATCGATAAGGTGCGAATAAGGTGTCTTGATCGCCGAATCCAATCCCCAGCTGATGGCAAACTGGTTCGACGACGGGGTGGCCGGAAATCCTCCCTGCGGCGCCGCCGGCAAAAGCTGGGTGGGCACATTGTTAATCCCCGTGAATCGCGGCGCCGTCCCCACGTTCGCGGTGCCCGGCGGGTTTGATAAATCTGTCGAAAGTCCGTAAGACCCATTGGTATTGAATGTGTTTACCGTCGCCGCGCCAAAGTGGTCGAAGACCAGCGAGTAACCAGCCCGGATGCTTGTCTTTCCCTGTCCCAGCAAACGCTTCCACGCGCCGTTCTGCGGTGTCGGAGCGTAGGCAAACGCCAACCGCGGCCCCAGATCCAGCTTGTCCGGTGTCCAGAAATCCGCGCGGTGGTTGTAACGGCCATTCAGATCGAACGAAAAATCCCCCACTGCGTTCGCCGCCCCGCCTGAGGCTGCCTGCATGGCGCTCTGCTTGTAATAAGTGCTCAGCGCGTATGGCGTGCAGGCCGTGCCGTTCAGAAGGCACGCGCCAACTTGCGTCCCGGTTTTTTCTGCCGGCGCCTGCAGATATGCCCAGCGCAACCCCGCCGTGATCGTCAGGCTTGGCGTTGCCCGCCAGGAATCCTGACCATAAAGTTCGTTTTCTTTCCAGCCATAATTCCGCGTTACCGGTGCGCCTACCGCAAGAGGCGTTCCTGCCTTGTTATAGTTGTAGATTGCGTCCGCCTCAGGAATGATTCCCACAATCGCCAGCAGCGCCGAATTGTACTCGTTGCCGAAATTCGAGAAATCTACGGCGGGATATCCATAGACCGGCGGGTCGAAGGCTCCTCCGCTGTTGGCGATCGTTGAACCATTCGACAACCATCCCTGGTTCATCTGTCCATCCGGGAACGAATTCGCATTGGTCGTGTTGCGATCGTCGATCAGGCGCAGATTGTCTCCAAACTGAAACGTGTGCGAGTGTTTTGTCCAGGACACGTCGTCCACGATGTTCTGCACTGGCACAATCACCGAAGTGGAGCGGCTGAATGCCGCTGGCTGTGTCACTGCCGAAATGTACACATGCGCCTGGTCTGAAGTGCCGGCCGTTTCCACGCCCTGTCGCGTAAACCCGTAGCGCAGATTGTTCACCAGGCTGCTCGAGAGGATCGTCGTGTATCCCACAGCGAATCCCTTGTTGTTGGTCAGCGTTGAAGTTGACGGCGGCTGCCCCGGAAACGCAGGCGCCGTCGGCTCATCGTCATTCTGGAGATTGCCGCGCCAGAACAGCGTGTGCTTCGCACTCAGGTTCCAGTCGAGCCGCGAAATGTATGTGTTGTAACTCCGCGTCAGCGTGTACGGAAACCGGTATCCCTCCGTGTTCACACCATCGCCTTGTGTTGGGTCGTTCGGCAGCGGATACTGGTTCAGCAGGGCGAGCATGGCCGCGTTATCGCCGATTCCCTGCGGATCCATTCCCTGGATATCGGCAGGTGTCAGTTCGTACACTGAGTCGCCTCCCGAACCGTTCACGTACTGATATTGCAGATTTCCCGCGCGAAATGCCGCCGTCGGCACGGTGCCGGCGTTGACGCTCACGCCCTCGTCATCGCGCCGCCCCTCGTAGTTCATGAACAGGAAGACCCGATCCTTCTTGATTGGCCCTCCGAGCGCAACCCCAAACACATTCCGGATCAGCTTCGGCGGCTTATTGGGCTCTCCCGCCGCCAACTCCTGCTGCTTGTTGAAGAAGTCATTGGCCTCGAGAAAATTGCTGCGGTTGTACTCGTACACCGCGCCGTGATACTTGTTGGTCCCGCTCCTCGTCACCAGCGCCACCTGCGCACCCGATGACCGGCCCTCGTCCGCGTTGGGATTGCTGGTCGTCACGCGGAACTCCGCCACCGAATCCTGCGTAACCCGCAGCACGCTCGTGAATGCGTAGCCATTGTTGATGTCGTTCACGTCCACGCCGTCCAGCGTGATGTTCGACTGATCGCTGCGCCCACCGTTTACGGCTCCCGAACGCGAGTCGCTACCGTTGTTGCCGATCGCGCTCGTGCCGTTCTGGTCGTCCGTTCGCCCCAGGTACGTCACACCGGGCTGCAGGCTCAACAGGTCTGGAACGTTTCTACCTTCAATCGGCAATTGCTCCACTTGCTGCGCATCGAATGCGTTGCCGATGGTCGCGTCCGAAGTGTTCAGAACCGGCTCCGTCTCCGTCGTGACAACTACGTCGGCGGTCACTGACCCCACACGCAAACTCACATTGAAAGTGGCGGGTTGTCCGACCAGTAAATCGAGATCCTGTTTCTCCACTTTCTGGAATCCCTGCGCGGTAACCGTCAGGTTATATTTGCCCGGAGCAAGCTGCGAGAACTGAAATTCGCCATTCGGATTGGTAGTGGCTGTGCGCGCAGCGCTGGTGGCTGCTGAGGTGACCGTCACCGTTGCTCCCGCGACTGTAGCTCCGCTCGTGTCAGTTATCCGGCCGCTCAAAGATGTGGTGGACTGACCCGTGGCCATCTGGCAAATGATTGTGAAGACACTCACAACGAGTGTCGCGATCCAAACCCTTCTTCTGTTCATTGCGGCCTCGCAAGGGGAATATGCAAAGCGACTCATCACTCAGGCCATCTGACGCGGCCCGGACTTACTGTCAGAGCGCTTTGCAGCATTTGAACACAAACCACCGCAGGATTCCCAACGCGATTTTGATATCCACGCTGGAGATCGTTCGCCGCGAGTTGGATTGTCACGGGGTGAAACCATCCAACTTTGTAGCGGTCACGCAAGAGGCTCGGGTTTTTGAATCGGCAAGTTTCACAACCACATACGCTCAAGACAACGCCAGCGGAATGGCGGCGGGGTGCAGCCATGAACGGTTTCGCCCTACTTTATTTTCTTGCTGGCGATCGTCCGCGGAGCCCTGTAGGTCAGAGTGGCATGCTGGGGGCTCGGATTTCTGACTTTCGAGGAACGGCCGTATTCGCGCATGCGCCTGTCGGCTTCCTCCCAGGATAGAACTGAGGCGTCAGGCTGTGTCCAGTGTGCAACAGAAGCTTCATCGCACCATTCCACAAGATGTGGCATTGCAGTCTTGTGTGCCCCCGAGACCATGAACTGGCGCATACTCTCTTCGTTATCCCAAGCCGTCATCGTCCAGAAAGTCCAGCCCCGATCCGCCAGTATCGCACCCGTCTGAAATCCGCGAGCGCTTCTTATCTGCCTCAGCGAACGCCAGGTGTGAAGTGCGAAGAGCAGGACAAATCGCAAGGAGCGGATCCTGAGGCGTGTCAAACTGATGAAGGCCATTCTCTCCTACTCCCGAAGAAGAATTTCGAATTATTCGATGCAGGAGAGTAAATGCTGACGAGACACGTGTGATGCAATATCATGATTATTCTCCATTCTCGCGCTAAGTTCTCGTCCCATGTCTAGCATCGCCCGAATCGCCATCCTTTGCCAACCGCTGCGGCCGATCGCCATCGAGAACTTTCTTCTGCGTTTTTACCGAAACTGCTGTCCGGATTCGAACAGTGTCCAATCGCGATGGACAGTTTCAAGATGACCGGCTATAGAAAGCCCTTGCTTTTCAGCCATATCATCCTGTCCACTGTGGCACCCAAAGTGCATCTATGTACACGGGGCGATTACACGCCCTTGCGGAGGTGTTTCTGCTGGCCGATATAAAAAATGCTTTGCGGCAACTGGGCCAGGCCCCGGGTTTTGCCATCACTGCGATCCTCACTCTCGCGCTGGGTATCGGTGCCACGACGGCTATCTTTACCCTGGTTCATGCGGTGCTGCTGCGATCGCTGCCGGTGCAGGATCCATCTTCGTTGATTCGTGTGGGCGACAACGAACAGTGCTGCCAGAATGGGGGTCTGCCCGACTACGAAGAGCCCCTCTATGACTGGTCGCTCTTCTCGTTCATGCAATATGAGCAGTTCCGCGACCACACGCCGGGATTCTCCAGCCTCGCGGCGTTTGAATCCTCCGACCACGAGATGGCGGTGCGCCGCGCCGATACCGGACAGCCCGCGCAACCTTGGTACGGCGAATTTGTTTCTGGAAATTCGTTTGCGACCCTCGGCTTGCGGCCTTATGCGGGTCGCCTGCTGCAACCTTCCGACGATGTGAAAGGCGCTGCGCCCGTCGCCGTTCTCAGCTTCCAGGCGTGGGAACAAAAGCTCGCGCGCGACCCTGCTGCCATCGGCTCCAGCTTCACCATCAACGGTCAGCCGGTCACCATCGTTGGCATCGCCCCTCCAGGCTTCTTCAGTGAGCGTCTCAGTCCCACGCCGCCAGCGCTCTGGCTTCCCATTCACCTACTGCCGAGTATCAGACCTATCGACGCTTACCTGCTGGAGCGCGGCGGCCAGCAGTGGCTCAACCTCATCGGCCGCATTGCGCCCGGCGCTAATCAAGCGGCCATCCAGGCCCAGATGCAGGTGGAACTCCGGCAATTCCTTGCGAGCCCGGAGGCTGAAATCGTCGGACCTGAGCGCACCCTGATTCCCAGGCAATATCTCCGACTGTCGCCGGGCGGCGGCGGTGTGCAGCGCATGCAGGAGCAGTACAAGGCAGACTTGCGCCTTCTTATGTGGATCGCGAGCTTCGTGCTGCTCATTGCATGCGCGAATCTGGCCAACCTCATGCTCGCGCGCTCGGTGACCCGGCGCCAGCAGATCGCGGTACGCACCGCGCTCGGCGCTTCGCGTGGCCGCCTAGTGCAGCGCGCTCTGATCGAATGCCTGGTGCTGGCGATGATTGGCGGCCTGGCCGGCGTTCTGGTCGCCTGGGGCGGGGCCAGGCTCATTATTCATCTCGCTTTCCAGCACGATCCCATCAGCATCAGCGCCAGCCCATCGCCCCTCGTCATGGCCTTTGCGTTCGCTGCTTCCCTGGTCACCGGCCTTTTGTTTGGAGTCGCCCCAGCGTGGCTCGCGGCGCATGCCGATCCCATTGAGGCCTTGCGTGGTGCCAATCGCTCAACCGGCCGTCACACTACGATCGCGCAGAAAACCTTGGTCGTCGCCCAGGCAGCTATCTCGGTCGTATTGCTCTCTGCCGCGGGCTTTCTTATCCTCAGCCTGCAGAAACTCGAACACCAGCACTTCGGCTTCGACCCAGTTCACCGCACGATCGTGCAATTCAACTCCCAGACCGCAGGCATCCGGCCTGAAGAACTTGACACTTTTTACCGTCGGCTCAACGAATCGCTTTTGTCCATTCCCGGGGTCTCGCACGTGGCATGGTCAGGTTGGAGCCCGATGGACGGCAACAACCGCAGCGAAGATGTCTACCTTCAGGGTCAACCGGCTCCGCCACCCGGATCTAATGTGAATCTGGTTTCATGGGTTCGCGTCAGTCCTGACTACTTCGCCACCATCGGTACAAAGCTGGTGGAGGGCCGCGCCTTTGCTGATAGCGATAACCGCAACTCAGAGAACGTCGCGATTGTGGATGAAGCCTTCGTCAAGAAGTATCTCCATGGCCGCGACCCAATCGGCGTCCACTTTGGCGACTGGGACCAGTCGACTGCCGGCTTGTACACCATTGTTGGCGTAGTTGAAGATGCGCAATACTGGTCTCCGAATAATGCGACGGAGTTTGGTCACCCCATGTACTTCCTGCCTGCGTGGCAGTGGCCGCAATTGCCTGCCAATACGCCGAAGGCATCGCTCTACCAGGAGTTCCTGATCTCAACGCATTACATGAGTTCGCTGGAGATCGAGACTCACGGGGCCGTCCCTGACCTTGAACAGCGCGTCGGAACAGCTCTGCAGCAGATCAACGCGAATCTCATGATCACGCGGTTCCAGAGCTTTGACCAGCAGGTAAGTCTCGGCTTCAGTCAGCAGCAGATGATCGTGCAGTTGACTTCGCTCTTCGGATTGATTGCGCTGGCGCTCGCGGCCATCGGCCTCTACGGTGTCACCGCATACGCAGTTGCGCAGAGAACCAGCGAAATCGGCATTCGTATGGCGCTCGGAGCTAATCGCGCTCACGTCGGCAAAATGGTGCTGCGCGGCGCATTCCTGCAGGTTGGTCTCGGACTGCTTATCGGCCTTCCTTCGGCCATTGGCGCCGGTCATCTGATGACAGCAGAGCTTTTCGGCGTAAATGCGTGGAGCCCGCTAGTTCTGGGAACGACAACAGCGATGCTCGCTGCCGTCGCTCTACTTGCGGCGGTGCTGCCGGCGCAGCGAGCTGCGAGCGTCGATCCGATGAGAGCCTTGCGCGGCGAATAGACAGTGAGTTGAAAACGGAGATTCCGACTACGACAAATTCGTCCGTGGGATTTGTCGGACTTCCTGCACAGTTTCCTTCGCATTGTTTCGTCCCCGATGATTCGAACCACCGCGCGAAAAACAGTCGCACTGTGGGCGCAAGCGCCGCCTGCTTATGCGTCGAAAAGCATCGCCGGTGCCCGAGTCTCGCGCTGGAGGCTTTCATGGTAGCGAGGCCTTTTGGGTTCGCGCGAGATGCTTGAAGAGGACGGTCCAAACATTTCGCTCTTGATAACAAACACTCGTCCCGGCATCGCGTGCGCTCGCTCTCCCGGGATGAGAATTCCGACCAGATTGACCGGATCGGCCCCCGCAATGGTCATTTCGCCCTTGAACTCCTGATTCCTGATCGCCCGCAAACTATCCAGCACTTCAGGAAGGGCAAACTGCTCTCCGCCAAAGCCGCTGACGAAGCGGCCGCCCCGAATCAAGCCCCGATCCTCGAGACGACGAAGCATCCGCAGCAGAATTCCCCAGCGGGGAATATTGGATTCCTGCACGAGCAGGTCGCGGAACACGACCCCGTACCGGTTCAGAAGCATGCGCGCAGCCGATTCAATGGCGATGTCGTTGCAGCGGGCCTGTTCGATCGCATCCTCGGGCGTCGGAGCATCCGTGCGGAACAATGACCACCGGCCCGCGGCACTACGAACCTTCCGGTACGAGGAGTTTGCCGCGCGGCGACGATCGGGATCAATCATTGACCGAAGCTGATCGAATCCATCGGCGGCAGCCAGCCCGGCCGCGGCAAGCTCCCACAAAGCATATTGGACCTCGATGGAGCTCAAGCCAAGCCTCCGCTCGAGTTCTTCAGCGAAGCACGCTCCCATCTTCTTTTGAGATTCCCAGATCCGCAGAGCGTTCGGTGTAAGAGCGCGAGTCAACTTTGTTTCATCGACAGCCTGTTCGCGAAGTGCATGATCCAGCCACGCCGCAGAGTCACGCAGATAGAACGTGATAGGAGCAGCATTGGTGGGAATTACACGCTGCGGGCCATTTCCGTTTCCTTCGTGGAAAGCCGGATGTGGTGAAACCCGCCCCCAACCGACGACGCCCGACAGACAAAGCTGATCGAGCCAGCGAGGATCATAGTTTGCGACGCGCGATGGAAGAATCGTCTTCTCCCACTCGACCGCCGGCGCTTCGAATCCCTCCAGTTTCGAGATTGCACCAAGCAGTCCGTCCTCACCCGAAACCTGCGTCTGGGGAGCGAGGTGCTGCCATCCAAGCAGCCACTGCATAAACTTTGCAGGTGAAACCGGCTCTACCTGCCGCCGACGCGTAGAGATCGTCAATTTGTGAATGCGCTGCAGGATCCGGCGTTCACACCATTCCGTATCGAGTTCGTCGCCGGCTGCGGTTCGTTCAAAACTGCCGCGCATCAAGAGACCCTGGGTCTCGAGCGAAAGAAAGGCATTGAGAACCATTTTCGGATCAAGCGAGAAGTTGTTCGCAAATCCATTGGCCGTCACGGGACCCATAATCTGAATCCAGCCTTGAACGCATTTGCGAAGCGCATCCTCTTGCAACTCAACTGAGCTGCCTGCACCAGCGCTCAGAGCATCAACAAATGCAACGCGTTCGGTTGCAACCCAGCAATCCGTCCCGTTGTGTTGCAGCATCTGCGCGCGCCCCCCGCATACGAGACGCTCAAATAGGTCCGGCCAATGCTGAGAGCGTTCTTCATCGACCATCGACAGCGGAAGCAGGACAACACTCATCAGCAGATCGTGCAACTCGTGGTGATCGCGTATATCGGGCCAGCACTCACAGCGGACTGTCGCAATGGCTACAACGTCCAGCCTTCCCGGCTGTTCGAGAACGCTCGGAGGAATGTTGCGGTTAAGCGATACGGCGCGTGCTCTGCGTTCTTCGAGTCCCGCCTCATCGAGAAACGCATAGGGATTCGCGTTGATCAGCTCGTGCGCAAACTGCGATGGCACCGGAGTATCAACAGCGAGGCACCGGATGCTTCCATCCTGAATTCCACGCAGCACGCCCAGCAGACCATCCAGATCCATCGCTTCCTGCAGAACATCCTGCATCACTTCTCTGACTAGCGGGTGGTCAGGAATCTGAATGTCGCCTTCAATGTTTTCAAAACACGCCGCTGCCTGTGGGAAGACGCTGGCCAGAAGATCTTCGGAACGCGTGCGCTGGACTTGGGGAGCGATGCGCTTGCCTTTTGAGTTTCGCAGCAGTTGCAGGCTTCGTCCAGCCGCCCATCGCCATCGTGTCTTGAATACCGGGGCGGCAAGCGAGGCTTGTTCCAACAAGGACTTGGTTGTGATTTCAGTCAGAAATTGAAAGACGTCGGAAAGTGGAAAGCTGTGCTGTTCGGCGAGGGAAATGCTGATCCCGTTGTCCGTGGCAGCTGCCTGGAGTTCGAAATTGAATCCGCGGCAGAAGCGCTTCCGCAAAGCCAGTCCCCAGGCCTTGTTGATGCGCCCGCCAAAAGGAGCGTGAAGAATCAACTGCATTCCGCCGCCCTCATCAAAGAACCGCTCCGCGATGATCGTAGTCTTCGAAGGTACGGCCCCGAGAACAGCGCGCCCGGTGACGATGTACGAGATAAGCTGTTGCGCACCCCACTGGCAGATTCCGCAATGTTCCATCAGCCAGCCACTGGCCGATGCGACCTCCGGCTGTGCTGGCGAAATGTGCTCGGGCGAGATGCTTTGGGTGCGCTGCGAGATTTCGTTTCGTAATTCGCTCACGCCATCAGAGAGAACTTCCGTGCGTTGCGGCGCCTCTCCGGTCCAGAACGGCACGCTGGGCGGCGCTCCGTGCGCATCCTCAACATGCACTTGCCCCGCCGCTTCGATCCTTTGCACGCGCCAGCTGTTGTTTCCTAGAAGGATCACATCGCCTGGACTTGAATCGACCGCGAAGTGCTCATCGAGAGTTGCGATCTGAATGTTGTCCGGCTGGAGGATCACGTTGAACAACGCGGTGTCCGGGATCGCACCGCCGTTGGAAATGGCAATCATGCGCGCACCGCGACGGGGATGCAGCTCGCCATGTATCCCGTCGTGCATCAGGTATGCACCGTAACGCCCTCGGCTCGATTCAACTCCGTTCGCAAGAATTGCGACGATTTCTTCGTACTCTTCCCATGTGAGATTTCGATAGGGATAAGCGCGACGCAGAACGTCGTAGAGAGCTTCCTTGCGCCACGGTTCAGCTCCGCAAGCAGCTACGATCTGTTGCATTAGAACATCGATCGGCTGTGGGGGAATTTCAATCCGGTCCAATTCGCCATTGCGCAACTTGCGGACCAGGGCTGCCTGCTCAAGCAAATCGTCACGCGTCGTGGCAAACAGGCGGCCTTTGGGTATGGCACCGCGCCAGTGGCCTGCGCGGCCAACTCTCTGCAAGGCGACTGCAATGGATCGCGTGGTCGAGATTTGGCAAACGAGATCGATGTTCCCAATATCGATGCCGAGTTCAAGGGACGCTGTCGCCACCAGGATCTTGATCTCTCGGCGCTTCAAACGCCTTTCTGCATCCAGACGAAGCATCCGCGACAGCGAACCGTGATGCGCACCGACATTCTCAATACCGAGGCGTTCCGCAAGAGCAAATGAAACTCGCTCTACAAGCTTGCGCGTGTTCACAAAGACAAGCGTGGATCGATGCGTCTCGGTATAAGCTGCCAGTTTGTCAAAAATCTCCTCCCACATGGCCTGAGAAGTTACTGACGTCAACTCATCGCTCGGAACTTCAATCGCAATGTCCATCTCCCGTCGCTGCCCAACCTGGACGATCGTTGCCGGCGCACGGTGCGGAGCTCTTCCGGTCAGAAACTCAGCCACAAGCTCGATCGGATTCTGCGTTGCCGAAAGTCCAATGCGTTGCGGCGGGTTCATCAACCCCGTAATGAATGCACCCGGAGACAGCCGGTTTTCACCACACACCAGGGCGTCCAGCCGTTCAAGCGATAAGGCAAGGTGCGCGCCACGCTTGTCGTCGGCCACAGCATGGATCTCGTCCACGATCACAGTTTCAACACACCCAAGATGTTCCCGGCTTCGCCTTGATGTGAGAAGAATGTAGAGCGATTCGGGCGTCGTCACCAGGATGTGGGGAGGATTGCGCAGCATCGAAGCGCGTTCCTTCTGCAATGTGTCGCCTGTACGAACGGCGGTGCGGATCCCCATGGAGAGATAGCCGCGCTCGAGCGCCAACTCCTGAATCTCGCGCAATGGCTCTTCAAGGTTTTTCTGGATGTCATTGGAGAGTGCTTTGAGGGGCGAAACGTAGACAACCTGTGTGATCGGTCGGAGCGTGCCTTCGAGGGATCGGCGAAACAAGCGGTCAATGCAGACGAGAAAGGCCGCCAGCGTCTTGCCTGACCCTGTGGGTGCTGAGATCAGCGTCGGCTTGCCGGCCAATATGCTTGGCCAGCCCAAAATCTGCGGCTCGGTAGGCGTGCCGAACCGTGTGACAAACCATTCCTGAGTGATGGGGTGAGCCCAGGAGAGCTCATTGGGGAAGCCCATGAGGCATTCTAGACCGTTCGCCTTTTGTTTGCCTTGTTATTTCTTTTCACCGTCACGCGATCTGCTGAACCCACTGGCTCCGCCAGGCTGGCGCCTCAAAAGAATCTGCGAAATACTGCGTCTCGCGCACTACCTTACCGTCGCGGAATTCCATAATGCTCACTGTGTACGCTGGCCGCCCCTCGTAGGTGATGATGTACTCCGTAACCCAGAGTTCGCCTTTCCCGAGCATTCGCCTGACGTTGAAGCCTGACGGCTTGCCTGGATGATGACTCCGCAAAGCCTGCAAATTGTTCCTGCCCACGATTCGCTCGCCCGATTGGGGGTAATCGCAAATGGCATTGTCATCGTAGATTTCGTGCTCGGCGCTTAGATCTCCGACTGCAGACGCATGCCAATGGGCATTTAAAACTTCTCGGATCTGTTCCTCTTGCATGATTGCTCCTGCCGAATTCTCGGCTTGAAAGGCGTTTCGCCCGTCCAATGGCGGGGGACGGTCCCATTAGTTATAACTCCGATAACACCGCATTACAGCGAGTTGATCAACGAGTAATTTTTGTGCGGCGGTTGCACTGTCGAATACAACTTTATGCCGGTGACTGCCTTGGCAACTTTGGTTAAAGCCAGATATTTACTGCTGGATGAATCCGATACTTTGAGCGTACTCTCATTTGCGGGGATCTAGCCCGAGGACTGCGTGCTAAACAGCGTTCCCCAAAATGTCCTCGTCTGTGTCCGCGCACTTCAGGTCGATTATCCACTTGTTATGCAGCACGTTTGTATTCGGGTTTACCGCACAGATACTGGTCCGGGCGAAACCCTGCAGCGGCCAAATCATTGTCTGTACCCAGATCGCTAGTCAATACGTAGCGAAGAGGAGATTCCGGTTAAAACATCGACGACCTTCGATTTGTGAACGAGTGGGGCGAGAATAGTTTGCCGGATAGCAGGGGTCTTGAGCGGTATTGCTGATCAATTAAGGAGGCTCCAAATGACGCAACGCAAAATGATGAGGCTCGTCAGCGGTTTTATGTTTGCCCTCTTCGTGCTCGGGTTTTCCGACGCTCTCTTAGGACAGGCGGTGAGCGGCACGCTGCTCGGTACGGTCACTGACTCGACGGGAAAAGTAGTCCCCAATGCCCAGGTCACGATTGTTCTCACGGGTCAGAGCACCAAATATGCAACGCTCACCAATGGGAGCGGTGACTATACCGAACCCGATCTTCCTTCCGGGACCTACGCGGTCACGGTTGTCGCACAAGGTTTCAAGAAAGAAACCCGCGAGAACATCGCCCTCGCTACAAACACCACGACGCGCGTGGATATAACCCTGTCCCCGGGCAGCGCGACGGAAACAGTAGAAGTCACGACGGCGCCTCCTGAACTCCAGACCGACCGCGCCGACATCTCCAGCACGATCGAGCAAGGTCAGATCGGCAGTCTTCCCCTCAGCAGCGGCAACAGCTTCCAATCCCTGCTGAATACAGTGCCGGGCATGGCGCCCATCGTCTTCAACAACTCGCAGTTCTACAACGCCAATAACGATCTTTCCACGAACTCAAATGGCCAGTCCTCTTACGTCAATCTGTACCAGATCGAGGGTATCGACGACGACCAGCGTACCGGCATTCACATCATCCTCGTTCCACCCGCAGCTGCAATTCAGAACGTGGACATTACCACGAACAACTTCGAAGCGGAATTTGGACGCGCAGTGGGAACCGTGGTCAATGTGACGCTCAAGTCGGGATCGAACTCGTTTCATGGATCGGCCTTCCAGAACATGGAAAACAACGGCGTCAATGCCCGCAATTACTTCGCAGCCGGACCCAATGGACGCCTGGTCTACAACTACACGGGTGGCTCGCTGGGCGGCCCGATTCTCAAAAACAAGCTCTTCTTCTTCGGCGATTTTCTCCGCACCTCCGATCACGAATCCGGCACGACGATCGCGACCATTCCGTTCTATAACGTGACCAACGGCAACCTCAACCTGAGCGAGTACTCCGGCCAGGTTTACGATCCGAATACAGGAGATACGGCAGACTGCGTGGGTAGCGCTGCCAACAACGCTTGCGGGACCGGTCGCGTGCCATTCGCAGGCAACCTCATTCCGATGACGAATCCAGGACTCAGCCCGGTCGCCCTAACCGTCCTTCAGGACCTGGACGCCCTCGCCAGAAATCCCAAAACAAATCTCTCGTCGGCTGCGTACATTGCTGGCGCAACGACCAACAATTTTTCGTCAAATCTCCCCTTCAGCAAAGATGCCATCAGCTACGACATCAAGTCGGACTTCACGATAACGCAGAAGGATCACCTGAGCGGCCGTTTCAGCCACCAGAATACGACCACGTACCAGGCGCCACTCTTCGGCTCGTTCCTTGGTGGGCCGGCAAACGGAGGATTTGAAGCGACTGGAATCGCAGCGGCCTATAGCACCGGTTTCAACTACGACCATCGTCTTCTCGCCAACCCTGTTTACCGAAGTGCGCGTCGGTCTGGCCCATCTGCGTAACTCGGCGCAGCAAACAGACTATGGAAAGAATGACGCGACAACGCTTGGTATCCCCGGCAATGGTCCCAACGGAACCGACCAGACTGCCACGAGCAGCGGGCAGGTGGCCTTCGCGGCAAACATCTTCTCGTCTCCGCTGATCGGTTATTCGGCGTCACTGCCCTGGCTGCGCGCCGAGTCCAACATCGACTTTGCCAACAACTGGACCAAGATCATCGGCAACCACACCCTGAAAGGGGGCGCCGACATTCGCCGCGTCCGTGACGATCTTCTGCAGGGAAATAACAACGCCGCTGCAGGACAGTTCTATTTCCAGGAAAACACGACTTCCGCGCCGGGCGCGACCGCATTCAAAGGTAGCGCCACCGGCGAGGCCAACGACATGGCCAGCATTCTGTTCGACGTTCCCTATAAGGTTGGCCAGGACACCAACAGCACCTTCCCCTGCTACCGGCAGACCTGGCTATTCTTCTTTGCCTCCGACAAGTGGCAGGTTGGCCCGAAGCTGACTCTGGATCTTGGCCTGCGTTATGAGTTGTATCCTCCGGCCACGCCGCGCAAGGCGGGCGGCTTCGTCAACTACAATCCCACCAACGATTCACTGGTGGTCGCTGGCCTCGACGGCAATCCTTCCAATCTCGGGATGCAAACCGACTACACAAACTTTGCTCCTCGGGTGGGACTGTCCTATCGTGTATCGGAGCGGACCGTTCTTCGCGCCGGATTTGGCATTAGCTATGTGCCGTTTGTGGACAATAGCTACGCGTATAACTATCCCATCAAGACCAGCACCGGCTACACGAACACACCCACCTATGGACCAGCTCTTAACCCCGTAGGCGGTGTGATCAATTTCGTAACCGGCATACCCGCAACCCCGACGGTGGCTTTTCCATCGAACGGAGTTCTCGTGGAAAGCGCGGCCAACGGGACCATCGGACTGTCGAATCTCTATATTCCCCTCAACTTCAAGAATGCCTCTGTGGACTCGTGGAACTTGGCGCTGGAGCAGGCTCTGCCCAAGAACATATCCTTGCAGATCGCGTATGTTGCCAATCACGGCACGCGCATCGACATCGCGCAGAACATCAACCAGCCCAGGATCTACGGCCAGAGCGCCTCCTACGATCCTTTCAAGATCGCCTTTGGAAAAACTGCGTCGGTCACGCAATACTTCCTTGGCTTTTCCAGCAACTATGAGTCGCTGCAAACTCAGCTTACTCGCCGCTTCAACAACGGCCTGGCATTCAACTCCGCATTCACCTGGGGCAAGGCGCAGGGCTATGCGACCACCCCCCAGGACGGAAATGTGTTGTTTTGGGCCGGCGACTTGCGCCGCAACTACAACCTGCTTGACTTCGACCGCAAGAAGAATTTCGAGCAGACAGTTACCTATGAACTGCCCGCGGGGCGCGGTCACCGTCTTTTCAGCTCGGGCATCGGCGCCTATACTCTGGGCGGGTGGAAGACTTCGGCGACCATCGGAATGCTCTCCGGCCTGCCTTTTACGATCACAACAACCAGCGTAACTCCGGGAACAACCCAGACGGTCAATCAGATTGGCAGTTACCAGGTCACGCATCAGGTTGCCGGCGGAAAGAATCCTGCAGTTCCCTGGTTCAATCCAGCTTCCTTTGCCGCGCCCCCTGCTTGCGTGGCGTATTCCGCCACCAATCCCATTCCCTGCGCAGTCGGGAATACGCAACGCAACCAGTTCCGTGGCCCTGGATACTTCTCCGACAACGTGTCGCTCTTCAAAAATTTCCCCATGGTCCACGAGTCCTCGCTTGAGGCCCGCTTCGATGCGTTCGACATGAGCAATACTCCGGCATTCGGCCTGCCAAACGCCACTCTTGGATCGAACCTCGGCAAGATCACCGGCACCCTGGGCAGCGGCGTTGGCAATGTCAACGGCGTCGCCAGTTCTCGTGTGCTTGAGGCATCGGTGAAGATAAGCTTCTGAGTCAAGTCCGAGCACATCGCCAAAACCAGGCGGCTCATTCTGCCGCCTGGTTTGGCAACGGACTTGGAAGCCAGCTTTGCGGGTGGTCCACAATGGGTCCAGAACTGCAAGAAATCGTGTTCTCTTCACAAAATGCGCGTACTCTGGTTGCGTTCGGCCGATTGTTCTGTCAAACAAGCGCAATCGCGTTTCGAGGGTCCGATGAAACCGCTGAAGACGATCACCTTAGTCCTGGTGCTGGTGTCCGCATCTGTCGCGGTGCAGGCCAAGCCAAAGAAGCCCTACAAGATGCCTGCGGCGTTCAACCAGGCGCGCTACGTTTACGTTGAAGCAGTCGATGGTCAGGAATTTGACCCGCGGCTAAATCCCGACGACCGCCAGGCCATCGCCGACGTTGATCGAGCTCTTTATGACTGGAATCGCTACGTACCGACAACGCATCGTGACCAGGCGGATTTGATCTTTGTGGTTCGCAAAGGCCGTCTTGCCACTGCAACGGTTGCGGGCCAAGTTGGTTCTGCACCGCAGGGGCTTCCCAACCGGCCCGCGAACGGCCCGTTGCCAGGCAATGGTGTCGCCATTGGCGGTGAAGTCGGCCCACCTGATGATCTTCTTGAGGTGTACCTGCCCAACCCAAACGATTCTCATGGTGCGCTACTCTGGCAGCGCACCCTTGCTGATGGCCTCAACACTCCCCAACTCGTTCTTTTCAGACAATTGAAGGATGAAGTGGAGCGCACATATCCCATCCAGCCCGCGAACAAAGCCTCAAAGCCCTGATCAGGTCGCCGCCGCTTTCAGCCGAAGCAGGATCATGGCCCTCCGAATTTTCACCGGACGGCGACGCATTGCGTACCTTGGAAACTCCCGTCGCCTTAATACCTCAGTGCGCCGAGGTTTTGAATGCTCTGGTTCTACAAATCGTTCTTTCCCGTGGTCTGGGTTTTCTTTCTTGTCTATTGGCAGATCAAAGCCGTCGGGACCAAGGCCACCCAGCGCATCGAGCCGGCTGCCTCGCGCATCCTTCGAGTCTTCATTTTCCTGATTGCGATTGCCCTCCTTTGGACGACGCGCATCCCGCTGCCCTGGCTTTACCTCCAACTCTGGCCAGTTGGTCTTTGGCCCTTCTGGCTGGGAGCTGCCGTCACCATCGCCGGTCTTCTGTTTGCCGTCTGGTCGCGCGAGCACCTCGGCAGCAATTGGAGCCGCTCGGTAACCATTAAGCAGGACCACGAGCTGATCACTACCGGTCCCTATGCCGTGGTTCGTCATCCCATCTACACCGGCATTCTGACCGGTTTCCTTGGCATGGCAATTGCAATTTCCCAAGCGCGCGGGTTCATCGTTTTCGTTCTCATCTTCCTCGCGCTCTGGCTGAAACTCCGGATGGAGGAAAAGTGGATGCGTTCCCAGTTCGGCGAAGCGTATGCCACTTATGCCCGTCAAACTGCTGCGCTGGTTCCTTACCTTCTCTGATCGCTGCGTCACGATCTCAGCCCCGCAAGAACGAGTTGAAGCAGCCTGAGGAGTTGAATTCTAGAGAAAAGTATTGGCTGTGGACCAACGAATCTTGTCACGCCAGCGGAAACTGTCTTCGTTGACTCTTCCAATCCATCATGAGAACCACAGCACTGGTTGCCGAACAGGATGATTGCGAATCACCTCCGGCACGTGAGGATCGGGATCGAGGCGCTTCCAAAGGTCAAGGTACGCAGAGTTGCGGTAAGCGAGACCCGCAAACAGCAGGCTCGGCTGACGCACCGGAAGGTCGTCGAAATACTGGACATCGTGACGATAGGGCCACGATCGCTTGTTTGCGATAAACGGTGCCATGAAGCGAAAGCAGTTGGCAAGACCGCGACCGTCGGGCAGAGCGAAGTCCCACAGATTGCGCGATCGGTCGACAGCACGTGCGCGAGCATTCCAAGTGCATCGAGATTGAAAAGCGAATAGCCGTAAGGTTTCGTGCGGGCCAGTTCCAGCGGGAAGCTGCCATCCGCCGCGACTTGGGTTGGGATGAGCGTGTTCTGGAATCGATCGCGAAATCCGGGAGCGCGTCAGTCATCGCCTGCCAGAAGTGCAAACGCCGCGACCTGCAAAAGCCAGCAGGAGCCATGATTGTTTTTGGCGTCGCGCTCTTTCTGGCCCGGATCGGAGGTTTGCATCCAGTTCAGATATTCGGCGAACCAGTCTCGCACGCCCTGCCAGTCGGTTTCGGAAAGTGCGCCGCCCTTGTGAAGCACGATTGTTGCCTGCGCCACTTCGACTAAGTGCAGCGTGTCGATGATGCCCTAACTGCGCCCTGTGGTGACCCCATGCACCGCCTGCGCATATTGGAGATTTGGGTTCATGCGGGTCGCTGGTTCAATGAACCAGGCGCGAAGATGAGCGGCGGCATGCGCTGCGAATTCCTTGCGCTTTGTGAGCAGCCACGCTGCCGCAAGAGCCGGCATTTGAATGCTGAGGCGAATCAGGAGCAGGCGGTGAGCATTAAAGTTGGCGGGATTGGATTCGCCATCGCGATTGATGTACGGACCGCCTGGATCTTTCGGATTAGGCCAGAAGTAGTCGGCTTCAGAGAAATAATCGTGGAGACCGCCGGCGCTGCGCGGAGCGGGCGCGGAGACGATAGTCCAGGGTGGTTCGTGAAGATATTCTCCGGCCGCGCGCAATACACGCGGCCGCTCAAGTGCCTCGATTGTTGCACGTGGCTGCTCGAGAATATCTTCGCCAGAGCCAAAGGCGGATCGACCAGCAGTGAGTGCAGCAGCGCTCAGCGAGATAAAATCGCGGCGAGAAAGTTGGGGCATCGTTGATCCTCGCTGGCCATTTCTCTTCAGCTCACTTTCCGGCTAGCTGCGAAAGCTCAGATCCCGCAAGCAGGAAAGCACCCACACCGTAGACGTAGCTCGATGAGGGCTTGAATTTGCCTGGCTCGCCGCCGATGGGTTGAATGGAACCGAGCCTGCCGTCCGCGTAGACATGGGTGAGCATTCCTGCCCAGGACTTCTTTACCACGGGCAGATATTTCCTGCGATCGAGAAGCTTGTGGTGAATGCCCCACGCCATGGCGTAGGTAAAGAATCCCGAGCCGGAGATTTCAGGATTCGGATAGGAGCCAGGATCGAGCAGGCTTGCACGCCACAGGCCGTCGGATTGCTGCAGGCCCGCGACCCGTTCGGCCATATCCTTGAATTGCTTTTCATATTTGCGCGGTCGGGATAATCCGCGGGCATGCGTTGGAGAACAAAGGCGAGGCCCGCCAAGAACCCATCCATTACCGCGCGACCAGAAGACCTTTCTGTCCGTTGGCTTCATGCATCGTGAAGAATCGGTCGTCGCGGAAGTAGAGGTGTTCGGCTGGATCGTAAAGTGATCCCGAGGTAATCCACCACTCCCGATTCATGAAGTCGAGGTAGCGGCGATCGCCAGTCGCTACAGACAGCTGTGCCAGCACCGGCGGCGCCATATAAAGCGCATCGCACCACCACCAGAGATTCTTTTTAGGATCGTCGGGTCGGGCCAGCAGTTTATCCATGCCCTCGCGCGTGGGGGTGATCTCCTCCGGTTTCTGGTCCTCGGCATAAAAGGCAGAGATAGGTGAGGCCGACGGCTTCGTCATCGGCGTGTGCAAAGCGCGGGCCAAGTTCCCAGTGGTTGTCGCGTGCGACCTGGAGGACGCGGTCGTGATAGCGCTTGTCGCCTGTGGTTTTCGACGCGGCAAGAAGGCCGTCGTAGAGCGCAGCGAACGTCCACTGGATGTTGTAGCGCCCCTCGGAGTGCTGCAGTTGCCAGTCCGCAACCTTCTTCATCGCCTTGAGAATTGCCGGCCGCTTCAGGCTTGGAGAAAGGTCGGTGGCAAGAGGGCCCGGGATCATCCGGCTCGTCGCCCGCCGCTGCGCGTTCATCGATGACTGGGGCGGGGTTTTGGGCGAACGCCGGGACGTAGTGTAAAGCGACGGCGGACAAGACAAGATGGCCAGGAAAGATTTTTTCATGAATCTGCTCGCGGTGAACTGCTGATAGCCAGTGTATAGAGTCATCTGCCATGAAGGCTCCGAAATCAATCCATGACACCGGTCCAGCAAACTCGCTAATCTGTTTTGTATATGGCGGAGCGCAACCCCGGATATTGGCTTCACTGGTTGTTCGACTCCCGCGCTGGCGTCCCCGGTCGGCTGGTGCCGCGCTGGATATTCCTGCGCGCGCTGGCCGCCATCTACTTCTCCGCATTCTATTCGCTGCTGTTTCAGATCAAGGGATTGATCGGGCCCGACGGCATTATGCCCGCACAGGATTATCTGGCCGCAGTGTCCCAGCAGTTTCCTTCGTCAAAGTTCTGGTTTGCGCCGTCGCTGTTTTGGATTTCTTCAAGTTCGCACGCACTGATGCTCGTGACATGGATTGGCCTGGCGGCTTCGATCGTTGCGTTTGTGAATCTGTGGCCGCGGCTCAGCTTCTTCATCTGCTTTGTCTGCTTTCTTTCATTTGTGACGGCGGCGAGCGAATTCTCCAATTACCAGTCCGACGGCATGCTACTGGAAGCCGGATTTATCGCGCTCTTTTTCGTGCCGCGCGGCCTGATGCCGGGACTGGGCGCCGCACGCCGCCTTCGCGCGCCAGCCTGTTCCTGCTGCAATGGGAGTGGTTTCGCATCTACTTCGAATCGGGCATGGTCAAGCTGGTCAGCGGCGACCGGCAGTGGCGGACGCTGACCGCGATGGACGAGTACTACCAGAACGGCCCGCTGCCCACCTGGATCGGCTGGTATGTCCAGCATCTTCCGCACTGGTTTCAGGCCGCCAGCGCGGCCGGCACGCTGGTGCTTGAGCTGGCGGTCGTGTGGATGATGTTCTTTCCGCGCCGCGTGCGCATCATCTGCTTCTTCATCGTCACGCCGTGGGAAATCGGCGTGATTCTGACTGCGAATTACACGTTCCTGAATTACCTCGTTCTTGTCCTCGGATTCCTCCTTCTGGACGACGAATTCCTGTGGCGCTTTGTGCCGGCGCGTTTTCGAGGTTCGCTGGCTGGCGGCGTTGAAGTTTCAAGTACGAAGAATTCGCCGGAGGATGCGTACACAGCCAACGATGAAACTGAAGAAGCGAGCGATCGCAGCGCGTCTCGTCGTCTTCCGCGCAATCTCAATCGCCATCTCGGCGCGCTTCGGCTCGCCGTTGCCGCGGTCATGCTCACGTGGATCTTCTATGACACAACCGCGGAGATGATCGAGATTCCTTTCCGCACTCTGCCGCTGCCCACGTTGCCGATTGAAATGCTTGAACACTTGCGCATCGCCAACCAGTACGGGCTGTTCGCAGTGATGACCAACGGGAGATATGAAATCGAATTCCAGGGTTCGAATGACGGCGCGAACTGGACCCCGTATCCATTCCGAAACAAGCCGCAGGCGTTGAACGAGGCGCCGCGCATCTACGCTCCCTATCAGCCGCGCTTCGACTGGAACCTCTGGTTCGCCTCTCTTGGCGACTGGCGGCAGGATGATCTTGTTCCGCTGACCGAGGAGCGGCTGCTCGAGAATGACAAGGATGTGCTGGCGCTTTTCCGGAGCAATCCATTTTCACAAGCGCCGCCCCGCTACGTGCGCGCGGTTCTGTGGCAATACTGGTTCACCACGCGCGAGGAAAAGCGCACCACGGGAAACTGGTGGCGAAGGCAACTCCTCGGACTCTACGCACCCGTTCTTACCCGGACGCCGGAAGGCCGGCCCGCTGTGGTCCAATGGCCTGACGAACTTCCCACGCATGACTGATCTGGGAGAATGAAGGAATGAAGCGCGCCTATGTCATCGGCTCCGGCCCCAACGGTCTATCGGCTGCGATCGTGCTGGCGCAGGCAGGCATTGACGTTGAAGTCTTCGAAGCGGAAGCCGTGCCGGGTGGCGCGGCGCGTACGCTTCCGTTGACGCTGCCGGGTTTTCTGCATGACTTCGGTTCGGCGGTGCATCCCATGGCAGCGGGATCGCCGTTCTTTACTACCCTTCCTCTTGCCGAATACGGGCTCAGATGGATCCATGGCGACGCGCCACTGGCGCATCCTCTCGACGACGGAACCGCCGTTATGCTGGAGCGCGATCTCGCCGACCAGGACAGGGAATTCGGGCCGGACGCCCAGGCCTGGCGCAGCCTCGTAATGCCGCTCGTCGATCACTGGGACAGGTTTGCCGAGGAGTCACTTGGCCCGGTGCTGCGCATTCCGCGGCATCCGTTGTTTATGGCGCGATTCGGCATTTCGGCGTTTCAGCCGGCCAGGCGCATTGCAATGCATCGTTTCACGCAGCCGCGCACACGAGCGCTCTTCGCCGGGCTGGCCGCACATTCCTTTCTCAGCCTCGACGACGCGCTCAGTTCTGCGGTTGCGCTCGTGCTTGGCGCTGCGGCGCACAAAGTTGGCTGGCCGGTTCCGCACGGGGGGTCGCAAAGCATCACCAACGCGCTCATCGGTCATCTGCAGAGTCTTGGCGGCAAGGTCTACACCTCGTGCCGCGTCGATCCGGAGATATTTCACAAATTGAATGCGCCTCAGGTCGCAATGCTGTTTGATACCTCGCCGCGGCAGCTTGTCGGCATCGCCGGCGATTGCCTCACAAACGGTTTCCGCGGCCTGATGGAACGCTTCAAACCTGGACCGGGCGTCTTCAAAATTGACTACGCTCTTTCCCATCCTGTGCCGTGGCGTGCGGCGGCGTGCAAACGCGCCATCACCGTTCATCTCGGGGGCACCTTCGAAGAGATTGCAGAGGCGGAGGACGCGGTATTGAAGGGGCAGCATCCGGAACGGCCTTTCGTGCTCACGGCGCAGCCATCGCTTTTTGACCCGAGTCGCGCGCCGCAAGGGCAGCATACCTTGTGGGCCTACTGCCATGTCCCCAATGGGTCAACGGTCGATATGACGGATCGCCTCGAAGCCCAGATCGAGCGTTTTGCTCCCGGCTTTCGCGATTGCGTCCTGGCGCGGAATGTTTTGAATCCCGCTACACTCGAGCGCATGAATGCGAACCTGCTGGGCGGCGACATCAGCGGCGGAGCGATGACGATGAAGCAGTTTCTGCTGCGCCCCTCTGCGCTGACCTACGAAACAAGCGCGCCGAATCTGTTTATATGTTCTTCGTCCACGCCGCCGGGTGGCGGAGTCCACGGCATGTGCGGTTTCCGAGCCGCCAAAGTTGCAATGCGCAGAATGCGATTCCAACAATAGTTTCGCGATTCTTTGTCCGTCCTGCACACGGTTTCAGCCTGCGCGCTTTGACTCAAATCCGAGTTCGCTTCTACTTGATCTCCACTTCGTCAATCTGGAACTGAAACTTGCCCGGCTCCTGGACGCGAATGAATCCAATTCCGCTGATGTCGCTCCCATCTGTCTCAAATGTGGAGAAGGGAAACGTGTACTGCTTCCACTCCGGGCCAGCCGTAAAGGACGTCATTGCCGGCGCTTCGCCGCTTTGGCCGCTGCGCGCCTCGGTCAGGAAAATCAGCGTGTAGTTCTTGCCGTCTCCCTTTGCCCAGAAGCTGATGCTGCTCTTCTTCGATAGGTTCACCGGCTTCATCGGTGCGGAACCCGGCGAGAAGAGCGCTCCGGCAAAGATGAACGGTCCACCTGGAACCAATTCGCCAGTGACTTGCATTGCGCTTTTCGTTCCAGCCGCTCCTGGCTCAACCACGTCCAGTTTTGAATTCGATTTTCCCCCATTCATCGTGTCGCTCGCAGGAATCCACATGCCATACGCAGCGGCGACTTTACCTCCGTCGAAATTGCTCACCATGTTGGTCTCTGAGCCGGCCGGGATCGGAGCCGTAGCTGCCGGTTTTCCTGTCTCTCCCCCAATGCCCCTCACGGTCAGCTTCACGGTCGTGGTCTTCGCCGAACTCGGTCCCACCATCATGTCGAAGACGCCGGGTTCCACCACGCGATGCATGTCGATGTTCAGGATCGACAACATCTCCGGTGTGACATTGAAGGTCACTGTGCGCTTTTCGCCCGGCTTCAGCGTGATGCGCTCGAACCCTTTCAACTGCATGACCGGTTGAGTAACGGAGGCCACGCGTTGATGAATGTAGAACTGCGGAACTTCGTCTCCCTCGCGCGTGTAAGCCACGTGATGTGTGCCTACCAGCATCTGTAGACCATCGCCGTCCGAGGTCAGGTAGCCATCGAATCCCCACTCCTGGCGCAATACCTTATCCAGCAGCCAGTGATTGACGTGGTTGGGCACGCCATCAATCTCGTTGTATGAGGCCATCACGCTGCCCACATGCGCTTCCTGCACGGCCGCCTGGAAGGGAACCAGGTATGTTCTCGCGAATCACGCGCTCTGAAATATTGCCCGGTGCAGTGTTGGTGCCGCCCTCGGGCACTCCGTGCACCGCGAAGTGCTTCGCTGTGGCCAGTACATGATGGCGGTCAATGCATGTACGCGTCACCTTGCAGCCCCTCAATGGCCGCGACGCCCATGCGCGAAATCAGGTAGGGGTCCTCGCCGTATCCCTCTTCCGTCCTGCCCCAGCGTGGATCGTGCGCCATATCCAGAACCGGCGAGAAGACTTGTCCTGCGCCGCGCGAACCGGCCTCATCGCCAACGGCCGTGAACACCCGCTTCACCAGCGCCGGATCGAACGTCGCTGCAGCCCCAGTGCCTGCGGAAAGCTCGTGCTGCCGTATTCCATGTAGCCGTGCAGAGCCTCACCCAGAAACATCGCCGGAATACCGAGGCGCGACTTCTCGCGCAGGTAGCGTTGCACTCCATTACGGAGAATTGTTGCCTGGCGCGGCGTGAACTTCACCTCCGGTCCCCACTCGGCCGAAAGCGTCTGGCGGCCCGTTTCCGTCGTGTACGTGCCGGTGGGATCGATGACCTCGACCTTCGTGTCCCATCCGCCCGTGAGCTGATAGACCTTTTCTTCGAGCGTCATCCGCGGCAGCAGGTCGGCGACGCGATCGGCGATGGGCAGTGTCGCATCTTTGTAGCGCGGCGTAGCCGCCGAGGGGGCGGGCTTCTCCTGCGCGCCTGCGCCCAACGTGAAAACAACCAGTCCAAACAGCAGGCTCGAAAGCAGCAACTTTGAGGAGATTGCGCACGGGTAGAGTCATGGTATTTGCAGGTGTCCTGGATCCTTTCCGGTGTACGGCGAGACATTCTATCTGACCTACGCAGCACATGTATGTGCGGTTCAATCTTTTCGCGAATGGCAAGAAGAAAGTCCCCTGAGGTCTTTGGTTTGCATCGATCTCGTTCGTGTGCGATGCGCATCAAAGTGAAGGAAGAGAAGAAGCTCGATCTGTAGAATGAAATCACGATTAAAAGTGCACCTCGAACGAGGCTAGAAAGCATCCATGCGCCGTGTCGCGCTAATCTACAACCCTGCTTCAGGTCAGCACTCAGGAGCGCCGCGCATCCCAGGTTCGGAATGTGATCGCGCTCCTGCGCAAAGCTGGGATTGAAGCCGAAGCTCTTGAAACACATGCGCCGGGCAGCGGCAAAGCCCTCGCACTTGCTGCGGTGCGCCAGGGTTACGACGCGGTGCTGGCCTGCGGTGGCGACGGCACAGTGCATGAAGCGCTTCAGGCCCTTGTAGGGACGCAAGGTCGCTCTTGGCGTTAGTCCCCCTCGGTACGGCAAATGCGCTCGCGCAGAACCTCGGGCTGGGGCGGGATCCCATAAAAGCCGTGCGGTCGCTGCTCAATGCCGTGCCGGTCGAGTCCCCGTGGGCCGCATCTTCTTTCAGGAAGACAATGGCGCGCGGGGTTGGCGATATTTCACGGTCGCGGCTGGAATCGGTGCAGATGCACTGCTGATGTCGAGCATGGACCCGGGGATGAAACGGCGCCTCGGGTATGCGCTTTACATGATTGAGGCCTTCAAGATCTGGGTGTCTCATTCATTTCCGCTCTTTGACGCATCCTTCTCCGTCAATGGCAATGGCTCGCCACGGACCGAGCAGGTATCACAACTGCTCGCCATACGCATTCGGTCGTTCGGCGGCGCGCTGGGAGTACTCGCTCCCGGCGCCACTCTGCACAAGAAAGATCTGAGCCTGGTAGCCTTCAAGACTCGCAGCCGCCTCCAGTATTTTCGTTTTCTGATGGCGACGATCATAGGCCGCCAGACGTTTTCGCGGACGATCGAACTCCTCGACGCCGACTCTGTCGAATGTCGTCCCGCGAATGGATCAAAATCGAAGGTATTCGTGGAAGCTGATGGCGAGGTGCTGGGCTCTTTGCCGGCGCGGATCGACCTCGCGCGGGAGACGCTGATGCTGCTCGTTCCTCCCGGCGCTCGCCCCTAGGAAATTTGCAGGTTCGCTCCCCCTCCTGCAATCATCGCTGCGACATACGTTTCATCCGGAGTCTCAGCATGAAACGATCTGCTCTCATTGTCTTCACCGCCGTTGTGACGTCAGCCTGCATGTGCCGTCGCACAGAAACCCGCATGGGAGCCCGCTCCCGGGCACATCACAATGCCGCTCTGGCCCAATGGCGCACCCGGAGCGCCCGCGAACCCGCCGCCTGAAGTCGACACCACCAAGCCCACCGACAACCTCATCGCCGGCAAGCCGCTGGTTCGCCTGGGCAACGTCTCGAATCCGACGCTGACGCTTTACGCGCCAAAGGGGAGCGCTGCGACGCCGGCTGTCGTGGTCTTTCCCGGAGGCGGTTACCAGATCCTCGCCATCGATCTCGAAGGCACCGAAGTCTGCGACTGGCTCAACTCCATCAACGTGGCCTGCGTACTGGTGAAGTATCGTGTGCCCAATACCGGCCCGTATCCCAAATCAGCCGCAGCCTTGCAGGACGCGCAGCGCGCTCTCGGCATGGTTCGCCAGCATGCCGCCGAATGGCACATCGACCCCAGCCGCGTCGGCGTTCTCGGCTTCTCCGCCGGAGCGCATCTGGCAGCCGCGCTCAGCACGCACTTCGACAAGCGTCTTTACGATTCCATCGACGCTGCCGATCAGCTCAGTTGCCGTCCCGATTTCGCCTTCATCATCTATCCCGGCTATCTGGCCAACGCCGCCGAACACATGGCGCCGAATGCCGACATCAATCCCACAGCGCAGACACCGCCCACCTTCATCGTGCAGGCCGAAAACGATCCCGTGCACGTCGAAAATGCGACCGTCTACTTTCTGCAGTTGAAAGCTGCCAAGGTTCCCGCCGAGCTGCACATCTACGCGGAAGGTGGCCACGGATATGGCCTGCGCCGCACAGCGCTCCCTGTGACCACCTGGCCGGATACGGCGAAGATTTGGCTGCAAACGATCAAGGTCATCCCTCCCGGGCTCCCCTCCGGCGGCTCAACAGGGACGATAGGGAATTAGGATCATCCCATGCTCTTCTGCGTCCTCACCGTTTCCGACCGTTGCTCGCAGGGGCTGATGACCGATACCGCAGGCCCGGCGGTTGTCGAGTTGCTCCGCCAGCACTGGCCCGCCGCACAAGTTGAAACTGCCCTTGTTCCCGACGACGAAGAGAAGATCGTCGCGCAGCTCGAGCGAATGGGTCGAGCCGACAAGCGGCGCTGATCCTCACCGCCGGCGGCACCGGCATGAGTCCTCGCGATCGCACACCCGAGGCCACCCTCCGCGTCCTCGATCGCATGGCGCCTGGCCTGAGCGAAGCGATGCGATCGCGCGGCGCGGAGAGCAATCCCTTTTCCTGGCTCTCGCGCGGTGTTGCCGGTCTGCGCGGCTCGACGTTGATCGTCAACCTGCCGGGAAGCAAACGCGGCGCCGAAGAGAGCCTCGTTTCCATCCTTGTGCTGCTGCGCCACGCGCTCGAGGTGGCGGAGGGAAGTCAGAGCCATCCCTAAGCTGCAATTGAGGTTTGAGTATGGAAACGCTTTCCTGATTGGGTCAATTTTACCTAATAAGCATTGCGCAAACCTGCTGCAGCTCAAGCAGCGGCAGCGCAATGCAATCAGTACGTTTCCACGGAATCCGGCGCGCAAGTTTTGTGGAAATCTTCGTGTAACACCGGAAAATACTCTAAAATCGGCTTACCTGTGGGCGGCCCAAGAAAAAATTCGAACCGGCTTCGTGCAGCCAGTGCGAGCATTCGCGACGTGGCGCAGCGCGCCGGTGTCTCCATCGCCACGGTTTCCCGCGCGGTAAACGGTATCTCTACCGTCGCCCCCGAACTGGCGGAGCGCGTGTGGAGCGCCATCAAGGAAGTGGGGTACGTGCCCAATACCCAGGCGCGCGCGCTCGTCTCGGGCCGCAGCCGCATCCTCGGCCTCGTGGTCTCTGAGATCACCAATCCATTTTTCCCCGAACTAGTGCAGGAGTTCGAGAATCTCGCCGTCGAGCAAGGGTACGAGGTCTTCATCGGTTCCACAAACTACGAAGCCGCTCGCACCGAGGCGCTCATCCGCCGCATGCTGCAGCGCAGCGTCGACGGTGTCGCCATCATGACCTTCGGCATCGAAGAGGAACTGATCCAGAAGCTCGTTGAGCGCGCGTTTCCGCTGGTGTTTGTCGATGCGGGGCCCGATCTGCCCAATATTCGTCTTCTCAAGGTCAACTATGCCGAGGGGATTCGCGAAGCCGTGCAGCATCTGGCTGCGCTCGGCCATCGCCAGATCGCCTTCATCAGCGGTCCTCTGCATATGCGCTCAGCAGTGGCGCGGCGCGACGCTTTTCTCGCCGCCATGGCCGAACTCGGCCTTCAGGTTCCCCCAGAGCACCAGGTCGAAGGCACACACACCATGGAAGGCGGCATCAGGGCCAGCGAATCTTTGCTTGCCCTCGGCGAGCTTCCCACCGGCATCGTCTGCTCCAACGACATGACCGCCATTGGCGTGCTGCACGGTCTCTATCGCACGAACTGCGCAGTGCCGCAAGACGTCTCCGTTGTTGGATTCGACGATATTCATCTCGCGCAGTTCATGCTGCCGCCGCTCACCACGGTGCAGATGTCATGCAAGGACCTTGCCGCGGCCGCCGTGCAGGCTCTGCGCGCCGGCATCGAGCCCGGGCATCCCCAGGCGCAGCAACGCGAGTGGCACATTTCCACGCAACTCGTGGTGCGCCAATCCACGGCCTTTCCCCGGGGCAGCCTTCCGGCCCTGGCCCGGACAAAGCCTGCCACGCGCCGCGGCGCCGCGAAATAGATCTCTTGTAACTCCTTCGAATTCTGCTCCGGTGCTTTTCATGGCCTCAAAGCCCTGCATGTTTCTTGTAACCCCTGTGCACGTGATGTTGTCTAATGGATGCGGCGATTCGTTCCCCGCACGAGGTCATTCATGTTGATACGCAAGCCCTCCGACATTCCCTCATCGGAGATCACTGCCCAGGAAAGCTACACGCAGTTCTTCAGCCGGCGCCGTTTTCTGCGCAATGCCATCGCCGGCACTGCCGCAGGTGCAGCCATCGCAGGTGCCGATCGACTTGCCGAGTGTTCTCGCCCCGCACCGAGCACTGGCCGACGAAACCAAGTTGCAGACCGTCAAGAGCCCGCTGACCACGACAGGCGAACAACTCACCAGCTTGCAGGACATCACCCACTACAACAACTTCTACGAGTTTGGCGTGCAGAAAGAACGAGCCGGCCGAGAACGCCGGAGTCTGCCCACGCGTCCATGGACCGTGAAAGTCGATGGCAAGGTGAAGCAGCCGAAGACCTTCGACATCGACGCGCTGCTGAAATTGCGTCCGCTCGAAGACCGCGTCTATCGCCATCGCTGCGTCGAGGCGTGGAGCATGGTGATTCCCTGGGTCGGCTATTCGCTTTCTGAATTCATCAAGCAATGCGATCCGCTGCCCAGCGCGAAGTATGTGCAGTTCCTCTCCTACTACGACAAGCAGGTCGAGAAGTGGACCTCGCGAATCCACATATCGACTGGCCCTACTCCGAAGGCCTGCGCATGGATGAAGCCATGCACCCGCTCACGCTGCTCACCTTCGGCCTCTACGGCGAGGTGCTGCCCAACCAGGATGGCGCGCCCATCCGCATCGTTGTGCCATGGAAGTACGGTTTCAAATCGGCGAAGTCGATCGTGACCGTGCGCTTCCTCGACAAGAAGCCGCCCACCACCTGGAACGAGCAGGCTCCAAACGAATACGGCTTCTATTCCAACGTCAATCCCAATCGTCGATCATCCGCGCTGGAGCCAGAAGACCGAGCGCCGCATCGGCCTGCCGTTCTATGCGCAGCGCCGCACCACGCTCATGTTCAATGGATATGGCGATCAGGTGGCGTCGCTCTATAACGGCATGGATTTGAAGAAGAATTTTTAGCGGAGTTAGCGGCGCCGCGCCCTGTTCGTGACGAAGATTGCTATCTCTGTGATGCGCTGCTAACTCACTAACTCGCTAATCCGCGCAGCGGACGCTGACTCGCGAATCACAAACACTCAAGAATCACTCATGAATCGCAAGACACTCATCACGCTCAAGACGCTCACCTGGATCGCCTGTCTCTCGCCCTTCGCGCTGCTCGTCTACAGGCCGTCACCAACACCCTCGGTCCCGATCCGACTTCGAACATCACGCTCACCACCGGCTACAACGCGCTGTTGATGCTGATTCTGTCGCTGGCGATTACGCCGCTGCGCCTGCTTTCGCCGCGTCTGACGTGGCTCATCAAATTCCGTCGCCTGCTCGGGCTTTTCGCCTTTTTCTACGCGTCGCTGCATCTGGCCACCTATGTCGCGCTCTACATGAACTTCGATCTCAGCGTCTTCAAGACCGACATCACCAAGCGCCGCTTCATCATTGCCGGCTTTCCGCGTATACGCTTGCTCGTGCCGCTCGCGGCCACATCCACCACTGGGCCATTCGCAAACTCGGCGGCAAGCGCTGGAACCGCCTGCACAAGCTGGTCTATTTCGCGGCGATCTGCGGAATCATTCACTACTGGTGGCAGGTCAAACCCGGCGTCCTGAGCCCGATGAATCTCACGATCACGCTCTTCGTGCTGCTGGCCGCGCGGCCGGTGCTGGCATTCGTCCAGAAACGCAGGACGCAGCGCGCAGTTTCGGTCTGAAGAACTTCTGCGGATTGCAGATTTACTGAATGACTTCAGGCAGGTCTTCAAACTCCAGCATCGTCTGCGCCACGGGACTCCAGTTTTTCCGATGCAGCGGCGTTGGCCCCAGCCGATCAAGCGCAGCCATGTGCTCGCGTGAGCAATACCCCTTGTGTCTCGCAAGCCCGTAGCCCGGATACACCGCATCGAATTCCACCAGCAGCCGGTCGCGATACACCTTCGCCAGCACGCTCGCCGCAGCAATCGAGTAGCTGGTTCCGTCTCCGTGGATCACGGACTGCTGCGGGCAGGGCCAGTCGATGGTGTCGCAACCATCAATCAGCAGATAATCCGGCTGAATCGCAAGCTGCTCCACGGCGATGCGCATCGCCAGCAGCGAAGCCCTGCGGATATTGATGCGGTCGATTGTCTCCACATCCACGGCGGCGATGGCAAACGCCAGCGCCTTGGCGCGAACCACCACGTCGAGCTCGTTGCGTTTGTTTTCGCAGAGCTGCTTGGAATCGTTCAGGCCCGTCAGCCGGCAGCCCAGCGGCAGAATCACGGCCGCAGCAACCACCGGTCCGAACATCGGCCCGCGTCCCACCTCGTCGCATCCGGCAATCTGCAGAAAGCCGCATTTCGCCGCAGCCTTCTCCAGTTTCCAACCGCATACCGCCATGACCCCAGTATAAGAACGAACTTCGCCTCGTCGATCTGTGAACGCCTGCGGAAAACCCGTTCCGTATTCAATCGGTAAATCGGTCCGATGAGCCCCGAAGAGCGCATCCAACCCAGCAGGAGGACCAATGACCGAAAAGCTGAAGTCCACGCACACGCAACCCGGCGGATTGGAAGAGAAGAATCCGCCGGCTGACGATGGCATGGTGAACGATTCATTCGGAACCGTGAACATCGCTGATTCACGGGCTTGGATGAAACCAAAGAGACCGGCGACGCCAAGCGCATGAACAAAAACACGCACGAAGACTGACGGCGTACGCTCTCTGATCGCCCGTGGGCAGACAGTCTCGCATGCAAACGAAAACCCCGGCCGAAGCCGGGGTTTTCTTGGTCCTGAAAAGGGAAGCCCTTTTATGCCTTGGCGGTGGTGCGTTCCACTTCCTTCAGACGGGCGGCCTTGCCGCGCAGTCCGCGAATGTAGAACAGCTTCGAACGCCGCACCTTGTAGCTGCGAACCTTCTCCACCTTGTCCACAACCTTGGAGTTGAACGGGAAGATGCGCTCCACGCCCTGTCCAAAGCTCATCTTGCGGACGGTAAAGGTGCCCTGCGGTCCCTTGTTGATGGCAATCACGAGGCCTTCAAAGGCCTGCAAACGTTCTTTATCGCCTTCTTTAATCTTGACTTGCACGCGAACCTGGTCGCCGGGCACAAACGTCGGGAGATCGGTGCGCTTCAGCTTATCGGCCAGGCGCTGCATTACTGGATGGATAGACATAGCTTCTTCCTGCTGATGGACTCAGAACCTTGATTTTAACAGAGAAGCCGGCTTAAACTGCCTAATCCGGGCTGCTGCTATATTGCCCGATATGAATGAGAAACGCGAACTCCTCCGCCACACCGTCGCCAGCCCTCGCCTACCGCGCCGCCCGCGCCTTCGACGGCGCACCCGACACATTCGCCACTTTCGACGGCTGCGGCCGCCAGCCCATCCAGATCCTCGCCCACATGGGCGACCTGTTCGACTGGGCGCTCAGCGCGGTGCAGGGAAGCGAGCGCTGGCACAACTCCACCCCGCTGCCTGGCCCGCAGGAGAAAGCCCGCTTCTTCGCCACCCTCGAGGCCTTCGACGACTACCTCGCATCCGATCAAGCCATGCATGCCGCCGCCGAGCCGCTCTTCCAGGGCCCGATCGCCGATGCGCTCACGCATGTCGGCCAGATCGCCATGCTGCGCCGCCTCGCCGGCTCGCCGACCTGTGGCGAAAACTTCTTCGTCGCCAAAATCGCTGTTGGTCAGGTCAGCGCCGAACAGCCCGCCGCCGTGCAGCCGTTCCGCTGAGCTTTGCACGTCTCGACCGTTTTATCGAAGGAAGGGAAAATAAGCCGGAGTCGTCGCCTTGTACCGCGCGAATTCCTCTCCAAACCGCGCCGCCAGCAACTTCTCTTCCGCACGCACGCGAATCTCGGTTCCGATCACAAAGAAAATCACTCCCGCAACCAGCAGCGGCCACCAGGTCTTCGCGAATCCCGTCGCCAGCAACATGCCGAACATCGACGCATAAATAGGATTGCGCAGCCAACGATAGGGTCCCGTCGTGATCAGCTTGTGATCCTCGCTCAGCGCCGCTTCAAACCGCCATTGCTTGTCGAGGTGGCGCGCCGCCATCCACACCAGCACCACCGACGGCGGCCCCAGAATCATGGAAGCAATCAGCGACGCGGCAGACTTCTCAAATCCCACCGGCCGCACAAATGCCCAGATGCACGCAAATCCCAGCATCACCAGCATGATTCCCCAACGTGACACCGGGCGCACTCACTGATTCTTCTTCGCTCCTCGCTGCGCGTTTCTGCGGCTTCACAAACGCGAGCGACCACGCAATCCAGCAAACGCCAAGTTCGACCCACGCAGCAATCTGCAACATTGCTCAGTTTCTCACGCTCGTCTTCGCTGCGAATCGCATTCAAGCAGCCGCCGGTCTTCGTCGCTCAAGCGCCGCGCCTCTCCAGCAGGTCCGGCCGGTTCTTCGAGCGTCTTGCGCAACTGCTGCTCGCGCCGCCATCTGCGAATCTGCAGATGATCGCCGTTCATCAGCACCTCCGGCGCGCGCAGTCCCGCCAAACTCCGCCGGCCGCGTGTAGTGCGGATAATCGAGCAGCCCTCCCGCTCCATGCTGCGAACGCGGCACTCCCGTCTTCGTCCCTGCTGATCTCCGCATCGGCCACGCCAAAGCTCTCAAACTCGCCCGACGCCTCGTTGCCCAGCACACCCGGCACCAGCCGCATCACGGTGTCCACCACCACGGCTGCCGCCAGTTCGCCGCCGCTCAAAACGTAGTCGCCAATCGAAAGCTCCATGTCGCAATAGAGTTCGTTGATGCGCTCATCCACGCCTTCGTAGCGCCCGCAAATCAGCACCACGCGCTCCACTTCCGCCAACTCCCGCGCCACCGCCTGCGTAAACGGCCGTCCCTGCGCCGACAACAAAATCACCCGCGTTAGACGCGAGATCCCTGCTTCTCCGAAGTCCCCGAGGCGTTCACGTCGAGGTTCCGGTCTGTATCAGGGCACGACTTCAGTCGTGCCGAAGAAACCTCAAAATCGACGTGGGCTTTAGCCCCTGAGGGACGGCTCTTGGCTCGGTAGCCTTCGCCCCAATCCCCAGCGACTCCAAGCGCCTCCGCCAGCGGCTCCGGCTTCAGCACCATCCCTTCGCCGCCGCCAAACGGCCGATCATCCACGGTGCGATGCCGGTCGTGCGTAAACTCGCGCAGATCGTGCAAGCCAATGCCGACCAGCCCTTCGGCCTGCGCCCGCCGCACGATGCCGTGCTCGAAGATGCCGGCAAAGAACCCAGGAAAAATCGTGATGATCTCAAACCGCATAGTCGTCACTCACGATCATAAGGGCATCACCTGCCCGATGAATCGATCCTTGCTTACATCCTCCAGGCAGCGCGAACACCGCGAACAGGTGCCGAAACCGCTGACTCCGCCATCGACTTCTGCGCTGCTCCCCTATTTGTGCTCTAATGTTCCGCAACATCATGCCTGACTACGAATCGCTTCTAAACCGCTGGCAATCCGCCGGCGCTACTCGACGCAGGACGGCCGCACCGCATCCGGGCCTGGGAATCCGCACAGGCGTGCAACGGCAGCCTGCGCCCACCCGGACACGCGCAAAGATAGCCAGCCCAGGGATGGCCTGGCAAGGCCGCGTCGCGCTCATCCTCGGCGGCATCTTCTCGCCAGCGGCGTCGTCCTCTTCGTCTCCGCACACTGGGATCAGCTTGGCCCGGGCATGCGCTACCTGCTGGTGATGGCCATGGTCACTGTCTTTCACCTCGGGGGCGCCGTCAGCGCGAGAAGTTCGAAGCACTATCGACGACGCTGCATGCGGTTGGCACCATCTCCACCGGCGCGGCCATCGCGCTGGTCGGCCAGATCTTCAACATCCAGGAACACTGGCCGGCCGCGGTTCTCATGTGGGCCGTCGCAGCGCTGCCGGCTGGATATTGCTGCGCGATCAGGCCCAGCAGACGCTCGACGCTTCTCCTTTTCCCGCGTGGCTCATCTGCGAGTGGAGCTATGCCGCAGAGAACCACATCGGCGAGGAGATCCTACATTGGCCGATTGCTTTTTGTCTGGGCTATTCTCTATCTCACGTTTTTCATCGGGACAGAACGTCGCGTCGTGCGCGGCATTCTCTTTCACGATCTCCGCCGTCGCCGTCCTATGCCAGCATCTTCTTCTGCTCGATGGCTGGCGCTCCTGGTATGGCATGCAGCCTCTCCCGCCGTTCCACACGCGCTTCTGGGGATGGGTCGACATCGCCGCCATTCCTCATGCTCTTTTCGCTTTTCCGTCTGCGCAAAAGCGCGTCCCGGTGTTGGCCAGCATCGGCTTCGTCATCGCGCTGCCGTGGTGCAACGACTGCTTGTCGAGCATTTCGACAACGGAATACGCATACCTCCTGGACCCACACTGAGCCGAACTTCGCCGCGCATGCTCTCGTCGCGCGCATTCTGCGTCTTCCTCATCTGGTGGGGAGTGACGCAGGCGAGCCGTGGACTCGTGAACCTCGGCACCGTCTTCTTCGGCGCACCGTCGCATGGTTCTACTTCAGCGATCTCTTCGACAAGATGGGCCGCTCGCTCGGCCTCATCGGCCTCGGCGTGCTCTTCCTCGCCGGCGGTTGGGTACTTGAGAAAACCCGCCGTGGCCTGCTCGCGCACATGCAGCAACCACCCGCTACCCCGAGGAGGCGCGATGACATTCTCCAAGGCTTCGATCGTCCTTCTCGTCCTGCAATTGATGATCGTTTCGACGGTTGCGGCCAAGTATCTCTACCAGCGCGCTCACCTGCCCGCGTGTCTGGACGCGCGCTGCCGCCTACGATCCTCAACTCGTGATGCGCGGCCGCTACCTCAGCCTGCAACTCTCCGGTGGATGGATGCGGCAGCACACTGCCCTCGGCCAGGGACGCGCGAATTCACCCGCGACATAAACGGCGTCCCCAACGGAAAGGACTTCTCTATCCGCTCAGCCAATACTGTCTGGTTCCAGGCGAAACTCGCCGTCAAAGATCAAAAGCTGATCGCCATTCGCGTTCCCGAGTCCGACGCATCCATCGCCGACCCAGACGTCGCCGCGCGGTCCCGGTGCATCCTGCGACCAGATGCGCCTCTCCGAGCCGGTCGATTTCTATATTCCCGAGCACGCCACCGATCCCACAAGGCTCAAGCCCGGCCAGCAACTGTGGATAGAAGTGACCGTGCCGCCCAAAGGCCCGCCCCGCCCGCTCCAACTGGCGCTAAAAGACAACGGCGCATGGAAGCCGCTCGCATTTCAGTAGAGATTGAAGAACATCCGGATGAATAAAGTCGAGAGAGATGAAGATCTAATCTGAGATCGCGAACTCCGCTAACGCTGCGAAGCATCGCCAACAGACGCAAAGCGCCGCAACTACGCTAGCCCCGGTTCGGAATATTGAGATCCATCAACCCCTCAGGCAACGCCATCTCCACGCGCTTTGCCTCCACATCCACGCGCCGCAGATAATCCTTCGCAAACGGAATCAGGATTTCGTCGGCTGACTCTCCCGTGCACCACAAGGATCGCCACCGGCCCCGCGCTGCGATCCACGTCCTCGATCTCGCCTACGGTCACCGGCTCAGCCCCGGCCACATCCACCAGCACGCATCCGATCAGGTCGCCAATATACAACTCGTCATCATCCAGCGCTGCTCGCTCTTCCCGCGGAATCGCCACGATCAGTCCGGCAAGCTCTTCCGCTGCGGAAATCGAATCCACGCCCGCAAAGTGCAGCACAATGCCGCCTTTATGCAGCCAGTGATGCGCCAGTTCCATCTCGCGCGGATTCGCCTCTGCAGAAGCACCTCGCACAGAGCCGTCCGGATCCGCGCAGGAGCCACAACCGTCGCCGCTCCGCAAATTTTTCAGGAAAATCAGTAAGAATGTCGGCGAAGACCTCGCCCTTGCGGCCTTGTGTGCGCTTTATGCGCGCAAGCCACACCCATCCCGTTGACGCGATCATCTGCGTCCAGAGCGATGCTGGTCCCCGAGGGTTTTGGCCATCCTACTCTTCGTCGTCCTCTTCCAGGATGTCGAGCGTATAGCGATGATGCAGCTTCATGCTGACGGCTCCCAGAATGGTGCGCACTGAGCGGGCTGTGCGCCCTTGCTTCCCGATTACCTTGCCGACGTCGCCGGGCGCCACGCGCAATTTGAGAACAGTGTTTTCATCCCGCTGCACAGACTGCACGTCTACTGCTTCCGGTTCGTCTACCAAAGCCCGCGCGATTTCGCGGACCAGTTCATCTACTGCCACCATGTCAACTTGGGTCATGAACTTGCCTCTGACCGTAAACATCCAAGGAGAAGCGACTTGGATCGGTGCGCAGATAGTATCAGCACACCCCTCGTCAAGTCAGTAATCTGCGTGCGCGATTCTGAAAAATCTCGCACACGCTTCAAATTGGGTCAAAAGGAACTAGGCAACCGCGGGTTCCGCTGTCTTTGCCGGGTTCTTGGCGACCAGCTTGGCCACAATAGGGGTCAGCTGGGCTCCCACGCCGCGCCAATAGGCGATGCGGTCATGCTTCAGGTCGACTGAAGCCGGGCTGGTACGTGGATTGTAGGTGCCGACGACCTCGATCGACCGGCCATTGCGGGCACGATCCTTCTCAATCACCACAACACGATAATAGGGCTGCTTGGGGGCGCCAACACGCGCCAGACGAATCATCACCACGGGGTTACAATTCCTTTCAATTCCAGTGCTCTGTTGCGGTCTTTGGGAGTTTCCCAGCCCGGGCTGAAACGCCCGGCCAGTTTCTACCCGGCCGCTAAGGTCGACCGGAGTTCCCTCGGATATTCTTCCGCGGGATGAAAGACACAACACCCAAGTATCGCCGATAGTTGCCCTTTCAGGCAAGCAGTTCCATTCCTGCACCTCTCCCTCCTGAAAGCGGCATGGTGCCAAAGTTGCACATGATTTCTGCGCTTGGTACCTGTCTAAAGTCATTCATTCAAGGCATACTTATTGCGAAAACTCAGACCCATCCTGCACAGGAGTGAAAAAGGCATGTGGCCATTTTCCACGAAAGAGCCCCTCAGCCCTGACAAGCTGCCCGTCCCCGACACGTGGACGCAGCGCAAAGGAAGCGATCCCCTCGGAAAACCGATGCTTGTCCGCGTCCACACCGGCTACAGCAAGTTCAAGGGAGTGGCGGGATTCGGTCATTACGTCGCCGTCGCCGTGCCCATGATCGACACCACTCGCGACGGCTTTCCCAATCCCGGCGAGACCGAAACCCTCAAGCGGATCGAAAGCGACATCCGCGAAGTCTTCGAGCTCCAACCGGGAATCGGTCTTTGTTGGCACCACCACCATTCCCGGCATCCGCGAGTACATCCTGTATACCCGCAATCCCGATGGAGTACAGCGGAAGTTCGACAACGACCTGCTCGCTCGCGTCTTCAGCCATCAGGTCCACCTCAAAGTTCAGCCCGATAAAAACTGGAAACTGTATCAAAAACTGCTGTAGCCAATCGCACACTCTTTCGAATGGGTTCGAATCGCGTGAATAGACCAACCGTGCTTTCGCGGCTGCGCATGCCGCTCGTCGCCGGGTTGGGCGGTGCCGTCATCTTCCTGGTCTTGTTCGCGCTCCTCGCAGAGCAGATGCTCGAAGGCGATACCCGCCGGTTCGACGACGCCATCCGCCTGTCTGTGCACGCACACTCCTCGACCGATCTAACTGCCATCATGCGATTCCTGTCCGTGATTGGCTCACCGCTCGTCGTATTCCTCGCTGCGATTGCAGCCTGCATCGCATTATGGATCGCTGGACATCCCCGCCGTGCGGCCCTCATTGCAATTACCGCCGTGGGCGGTAGCCTGTTGATGTGGGTGCTCAAAACCGGTTTCCACCGCCCCCGCCCTGTACCCTATTTTGATACCCGGCTGCCGGCATCCTATAGCTTTCCCAGCGGTCACGCTATGCTCTCGTTCTGCCTCTGTCTCTCGGCCGCGGCCCTGTTTTCAGCGAATCGTAAGAGCCGATTGGTTCGCGTGAGCATCTGGATTTTCTGGGTGAGTCTTTCCGGAGCGATCGGCTATTCGCGGATATATCTGGGTGTTCACTACCCCAGCGATGTAGTCGCCGGATATCTCGCCGCGCTGGTCTGGTCGCTGGCGGTAGGAAGCGCATACCAGAAGTGGCGCAAGTCGCCCCGCCTTCCGATTGCCTGACAGACCCAGGAAGAGGGGACCTCTCGCATTAATGGACTTTCAACCCGCCGGAAAAAGAAATCTGAGCATCGGCCTGACGCGTTCCGCCCAGCTCGCCTCATCGTGCGTGCCCCCATGCACCCTCTCAAAGTGCATCGATTCGCCGGGACGCCAGCCGTTCGCCTTCAGCCTTCGCGCCAGGTGCTCCACGTCGCGCAGCGTCCGCTGCCCCTCGCGATCGCCCACATCAAGCCATACCCGCGGACGTTCCCACAGTTGCGGAGCATGCTCGTTCAGATAGCCCAGAATGCTCTTGTGATTCCACCACACGCTCGGTGACAGGATTCCCAGCTTGCCAAACACGTGCGGATACCGGAGCCCAAGATAGAGCGTCACCAATCCACCCAGCGATGATCCGCCCAGGCCGGTGCTTTCGCGATCATGTCGCACCCGATAGTTGCTCGCGGTCCACGGCATCAGTTCCCGCGTCAGCAGGTCGCCATATTTGTCCGCCTCGCCGCCGCCCATCTGCCAGTTGTACTCGTGCGTATATTCGGCCAGCCTGCGGTCGCCGGTGTTATAGATTCCCACAATCACCAGCGGCTCAACTTCACCGGCCTCGATCGCTTCATCGGCATGCTCGCGCACCATCCACGTGCGCCCCTTCACAAACGAAGTGCGCCCGTCGAAGAGATTCTGCCCATCCTGCATGTAGAGCACCGGATAGGTGCGCTCCGTCTCTTCGTCGTATCCCGGCGGGACATAAACAATTACATTGCGATCGTCTGGCAGATAGTTGCTTTTAAAGTCTTTATGAAGTCGCAACCGCGGATGCATCGGCGCGTCTTCCACCTGCGCCAGCACCGCCTCCTCGCTATTCGGGTTTCCTGGTGACTCCAGACTCAATCCGCTTTCTTCCCTCGATCTCAACCTGAATTCCTAATCCCTGTTCCCTTGGTCTGGCTGTTACAGTATCAGGAAACCTGCGCTTCTCAAATCGCCCATCTCAGGAGCAAAACCCACAATGAACCGCGAGTACCACAAGTGGCATTCCAGCCGCCTCGGCCGCGACATGGAACTGCTCGTTTTCGGCCACAGCGGACTGCCGGTCATGGTCTTTCCCACCTCGGGCGGCAGCTTCTACGAGTTCGAAGACCGCGGCATGATCGGCGCCGTCGCGGGACGCGTAGAGCAAGGCGATCTGCAATTCTTCTGCGTCGACTCGGTCGATATGGAGAGCTGGTACAACCGCAACGTGCAGCCGCGCTGGCGCATCGCCCGTCACGTGCAATATGAGGACTACCTCATTCACGAGGTCGTCCCGCTAATTCGCAAGAAGAACTGGGATCCGCATCTCGTTTCACTCGGCTGCAGCTTCGGCGGCTACCACGCCACGAACATCGCGCTGCGCCACCCCGACATCTTTACCGGCCTGCTCACCATGTCCGGCGCTTTCGATCTTTCCAACTTCCTTGGCGGCTATTACGATCAGGATTGCTACTTCAACCTTCCCACTCACTACTTGCCCAATCTCGCTGATCCCTGGTTCTTTGACCACTACCGCCGCAACATGTATATCCTCGCTACAGGCTGGGATGATCAATGCCTCGGCCAAAACCAGAATCTCGACCGCATCATGAGCTCGAAGGGAATTCCCCACAAACTCTATACATGGGAGACCTATAACTCTCATGATTGGCCCACTTGGCAGCGCATGGTTCAGGAATATCTTTAACGCAGCTCGCGGTGGAAGGTTGGGAGTTTACAGTTGGACCGACGAGTGGAAAGAGGCGCGACCGGCCAAATCCAAAGCGTCAATTGCCTTCTCGCTGCGCCGAACGTACAACTGTACTCGGAGGCCGAATTTTACCTCTTCTGTCCTCGGTTCAACTGTGAACTCACAATCTGGAACTGCGAACTCCTAAGGACTTTTCCCCGATGACCGAACTCAATCCCTACGCGAAGTTTCTTGACGGCCGTCCTCTCGAGACCATCCTCTCTGCCACCTCGCATGAGATTGCAAACAAGCTGCAGATGATCGGCCCCGACAAATCCACCGAACCCCCTGCGCCCGGAAAGTGGTCGCCGGCCGAAATCGTCTGCCACTTGGCTGACTGCGAGATCGCCTTCGCCTTTCGCCTGCGCCAGACGCTCGCCGAGGATCACCATGTCCTGCAGCCCTTCGATCAGGAGAAGTGGGCCGCGCCCTACCCGGGAATCGCCGCCAAGGATGCGTTGGCAGCCTTCACGGCTCTGCGCACCTGGAACCTCAAGCTCATCGCAAAGATGCTACCCGGCTCCGCCTCCAAGCCCGTCACGCATCCCGAGCGCGGCTCCATGACCTTCCAGACCATAGTCGAAACCATGGCCGGCCATGACCTCAACCACCTCGCCCAACTCAAGCGCATCGCTGCAAACTAGCCTCTGCGCGCGATGTCGCACAGCATGTCGGAGTGGATGTTGAGGCCGAGATTGGTCATGTTGTAGAAGTGCTCGCTGGCGACGAGCCACACAATCTCGCAAATGGCTCGCTCGGAATAGTGCTTGCGCAGGCGCTCGAAGGTGTCGGGTGCGACCGTCTTGGTCTTTGTCAACTCGGCCACATAATCCAATGCGGCACGCTCCGCTTCATTGAAGAGCGGACTCGTTTTGTAATCCGGCAACGCATCGAATTTGGCCTCGTTCATCCTTGACTTGATCACGAACGAGCGTCCGATATCGATGCAGAACTCGCAGATGTTGATGTGCGCTACCTGTTCCCGGATCAGGAAAGCGGTCTCCGCCGAGAGTTCCAGCTTCTTGTCGAGTTTGCCGATCTTTCCCACAAACATGCCAAATGCGACTGGCATGCGCGCATAGACGACCTTCACGGGCGTCGGCACCTTGCCAAACTGGCGCCGGGCCATCGAGTAGGCCAGTTTCATCAAGGGGCCTTTGGGTTTCTCAATGGGAGAAAGAAAAGTATCCATAAGTTGACCTCATTCCGCGACCCTCGCGCAGATTCCGGGAGAGCGATATCCCCGGCTCAGTTGACGGTCTCAACTCTCGTCTCGATTCGAAAAAATTCGTCTCTTCACTTTTCCATGCAAGATTCCTCCGGCGTCCCGTTCCAAGAACGATTGCGCACCTCGCGGGAACCTTTTTGGGTTTCCCGGGGTCCAACGCAATAGCGTTCTTGCCGTCTCATTTCCGATGTGCGCCCGGTCTGCGCTCAAGCGCAGCTTAGGAGGATCGATGCGTCTCTGGGTTACCGCACTTTGCCTTGCCATTCTTACTCAAACCCTAACTGCCCAATCCAATCCGGACATTTCTGCCAAAGCTAAGTCACCCGCGCCGCAGGCGCACTCGGATTCGCCTCAGATGGCGCCGAAGGCGCGGCTGGCCCCACCGTGGCGCAGGTGGTCAAGGATCTCCCTGTCCGCAAGGTGGTTCTCTACAAAAACGGAGTTGGCTACTTCGAACACGCCGGGTCCATCTTCGGCAATCAGCGCGTCGCGATCGACTTCACTTCGCCTCAGCTCAATGACGTACTGCAATCTCTGACCGTGCTCGACGAGGGCGGCGGCCGCATCGCCGGCGTTAACTACAACTCGACGACTCCGCTGGCCGAGCAGCTCAAGACGCTTTCGCTGGGAATGAATGAAGATCCCACATCGACCGATCTCTTCGGCGCACTGCGCGGCCAGCGAGTCGAAGTAACAGGCGCACCCGGCGGCCCCATCTCCGGCCGCCTCATGTCCATCGAAGGGCGGACCGAAAAGATCGGCTCCGATGAAAACGTCAAATCCATCGACACGTTCTACCTCACGATCATCGCCGGCTCAGGCGCGGTTCGCGTTATCCAGCTGACGCCCTCGCTCAGCGTGCGCCCAACCGATCCCAGCCTCCAGGGCGAACTCGATCGATATCTCGAGCTGCTCTCTTCCACCCACTCCACCGGCCTGCGGCACCTCACGCTCGACGCTCTCGGACAGGGCCAGCGCGAACTTCGCGTCAGCTATATCAGCGAGGTGCCGGTATGGAAGGTCACCTACCGGATGGTCTTCCCGCGCGAGGCTGATGGCAATGCTACGTTGCAGGGCTGGGCCGTCGTCGACAACACGGTGGGAGCCGACTGGGATAACGTGCAGCTCTCCCTCGTCGCCGGAGCTCCGCAAAGTTTCATCCAGCCCATTTCGCAGCCGCTCTACACGCGCCGCCCAGAGATACCCATTTCCACTGAAGCGCAGACCACGCCACAAACACACGAAGCCGCCGAGATGATGAACGATGCCCTTGTGGCGCCGGCGTCTCCGCAAGTGCAAGCCTCCGCCCCACGAAAGGATTTCCGCCAGCAACTCAAGGGGAGCTACCAGCAGTCGCTCGGCCAGGTAAATCAAACTGTCTCGGTTAACGCCGACAACGTGCCCGTCAATTGCGGTCCCTTGCCGGGAGGCGCTATCGGCGGACTTATCGGCGCAGGTTCCGGCTATGGCTATGGCGGCGGCGTCTACCGCCCCAGCGACGCCATCGCCGAGGGCGACGTCTCCACCAACGCCTTCGACGACTTCTTTCAGTACTCGCTCACCCAGCCCGTGACCATCCACAAAAACCAGTCAGCGATGGTGCCGATCCTCCAGCAGGAACTGCCCGCCGAGCACGTCACCCTGTGGAGCCGCAGCGACCCGCGCCCGCTCCGCGCCGTGTGGCTCGAAAACAAGTCGAAACTCACCCTCGATGCCGGCAGCTTCTCCATCTTCGAGAGCGGCGAGTTTGCCGGCGAAGGCTTGCTCGATCCCATCCACCCCGGCGAACGCCGCTTGCTCTCCTACGCCGCCGATCAGGCCATGCGCGTCAAAATCACTGACCAGCAATCGCAGCGCACCTTGCATCATCTGCAGGTCCACAAAGGCCTCATCGTCGAGCGCTATATGGACGTCTCGTCCATCACCTACTCCGCCACCAACTCTGCCGATGAGGACCGCGTAGTTCTGCTTGAACACCCGCGCCGCACCAACGGTTGGTCGCTCGACGAAGGTCTGAAACCCGCTGAAGCGACGCCTGATACCTACCGCTTCAGGGTCGGCGTCAAGTCGCATGCGACAGAAAAACTGGAAGTCCGCGAGCGCGGCCCCGAATTCACGACAGTCTCCATCGATCCCAATCAGAACACAAATGCTTACCTGATAGAACTGGTCAAGCGGGTGCCCGACGCCGAAGCCGAACTCAAGCCCATCATCGATGCGCAGGCCAAACTGGCCGACCTCGATCAGGCGATCGCCGACGCGAAAAAGCAGGAGGAAACCGCCGCCGCCGATGAGTCCCGCGACCGCGAAAACCTCACCGCATTGAAAGGAAACGATGCAGCTCGCCGCTTTGTCGACGAGCTCAATCATGCAGAAGACACCCTTCAATCCACCCGCAAACACACCGCCGACCTCGAGCAGCAAAAGGTCGCGGCCGTAGAAAGCCTCCGTGCCCGGATCAACGCCCTCAACTACGACTGGGATGTCACGCCAAAAAGCTAACCCGACCGCAACCAGAGAATCGTAGGAAGGCGAGAGTCAAAATGTGTCGTCCTGAGCGCCCCAGTCTGGGGCCCCGCATACAACGCGTTGTCTGTGGGGTAAGCGGCTCGAAGGATATGCTTTTGCTTCTACATATCGTCCCCAGGCTGGGTGCCCCAGGTCTCGCCTTTGTGACCTGGATCCTCATCGGATGAATACCTTCGATAGCGTCGGCAAAACCCGACCGGTGCTAAGATCAAGGTATGAAGAGTGAATGGATCAAGTTCAATCCGAGAGACCCAAATACGCATCCCAGAAACAATTCGCGAGTGGAAATCCGCCACCCGGATGGATCTCAATCCTCCGGCGGGTTTCTGCAGGGTCACTTTTTTCAAGGCGGAGCGATCTCAGCGAGCGGCGTCGGCCAGTCCATGCGCTGGCGCTATGTGCAATAGATCCACTCTACGTATAGCGTATCTCGTTGAATTCGCTTCAGTGCGAAACGCCCTCTGCTAGTAGCCAGCCTTGCCCATTGCGAATTCAATCACTCGAGCCGTCTGCTCCTCATCTTCGCCGGACGAAATCATCAAGTCGTACAGGTGCGGATTGTTCCATTCCTTCCCGAATCGCAGCCGCAGATAGTGCGCCCGTTCGGCATCAACACTCCGGATGCGCTGTTCGATGTCGGCGCCCGGCTCCAGTCGCGCCCGCAGACGCTGCGATCCGAACGCGCAGCGGAGCATACACAAAAGCGTGGAAAACCTCCGGCTCCGCCTGCAGAATGCACTGTGCGCCGCGCCCGACGATAACGCAGTTGCCTGCCTGGAACGCGCGCTCGATGATCTGCCGCGTCAGTTCGGTCATCACGTCTTCGTCAAAGCATTTTTCCTGCTGCAGAGCCACTCCCGCCGCCAGCGCTGCGCCTCGCATTGCCTGGCGATTGATGCGACGCAGCCATCCATCCACGTGCTCGTCAAACCGGCTCACAATACCCGCATCCACATGCGCTGCGCAGGCTATCTCGTCGATCAACCCGGCATCCAGTAGCTTCCAGTTCAGCCGCTTCGCAATCGACTGCGCGATCCTTCCCCCACCGCTCCCGAACTCCCGCGAAACCGTCAACACCCGGTATTCCATCCCGTCGCCTCCCCGTCCCGCTGACGCCACCAAGCTACGCCGCCGAAAACTTCCGGCAGTGACGCTCCTCACCGACGCCACCCTTTTCAATGGGACGAAAAGACTTCGCAGCAAATAGAAAGGGCCAGGCCGAGACTTCAGCCTGACCCCTGATTCGATTTCGCCTTCGAATCAGTAAATAACCTTCAATGCAAACTGGAAGATGCGCGGTTCAAACGTGCTGGTAATCTGCCCGCCGCCAGTCGGGTTTCCGGTGATCGTCGAAACCGGCACCGATCCCCCAACGCCTGCGGTTGCCGAGGTCGTGCCCTGCGATCCGCTGATCGTGCCCGGCAGATACAGGTTCGTGTGGTTAAACAGGTTGTAGATCTCCGTGCGGAATTCCATCTTCAGGCGATCTCCCGGCAGATTGAACTTCTTGTTCAAGTCGAGATCTGATTCGTAGAACGCCGGCGTGCGTCCTGGATTGCGCGGCGCATTGCCGAACGGACTCAGCACATTCCCCGCTGCGTCCTTGATCGGCGGCAATTCAAACGCGGAGAAATTGATGTAATTCACATACCCCGTATTCGCCGCGCGCGACGAGCGTCCCTGCGTGACCTTCTCGCCCGGCACCAGGTCCGGCCGATACTCGTTGGCGCCGCGGTACGTTGCCGAAATCTGCAAAGACACCTGCTGCGCCGCATTTGGCGAGTAGGTGATATTGAACGGCGTTCCCGCCTGCATCGTATTCACGCCGCTGATCTGCCATCCGCCCAGGATGCTGTCCGTCAATCCATTGGCGTTCGCAAGAAAATGACGTCCGTGGCCAAAGGGCAACTCGTACACCAGGCTGGTCACATTCGCGATGGGCAGGTTGTAGTCTGACTGGCCATAGTCCGCCTTCAGGTTGTTGCCGTCCTGCGGAGAAGGCGTGTTGCCTTCCAGCGATGCCGAAGCGTTGTCCAGCGAATGCTCCCAGGTGAACGAGTTCAGCAGCGTCAGGCCAGCCACAAAGCGCTGTTCATACCGCACCTGCAGCGCGTTGTAGTTGGAGTAGAACTCATTCAGCCCCTCGGTAATATCGCTGGGCCAAGCCGGTAAACGGCCGGGCAAATCCGCGCGAGGGATTCTTCTGATTGCCGTTGAGGAAACCTTGCAGCTTCAGCCCGTGATTGCCCACATACGCAATGTCGAGCAGCGTATTCTTCGCCAATTGCTGCTGCGCATCGAAGAAGTAGTTCTCCACGTAGCTGTCGCGCGTGTTCTTGGGAACCCACGTAATGTTGTCCGTCGCCGGGTTGAACGATGTCACGAGTCCTGAAGGATATCCCTGGTCGGCCGTCACGTAGCAACTCGGCGTCGTTGATCCGGTCGCGATGATCTGCGACGGAAGCGGCGTGCTGCAGTGGTTTGTGGTGGTCGGCTTGATCTGCGTAACTGCGGCGAATTGCGCCTGCGGTGCGTTGATTCCCAGGATGTCGCCCGAGCCGGCGCGTGTGTAGTGTACGTAGCCTGTTCCGAATCCACCTCGCACCACGGTCCTCGGCGATAAAGCGTAGGCAAATCCCACGCGCGGCGACCAGTCCGCCAGGTCAGGATTGACGAGCGTGCTGCCGTACACGCCGCTCGAATGCACCGGCGTGATTCCATTGCCGGCAACCGCTCCCGGCGTAATGGTTAGCACCGTTTGCGAAACAGGATCGAAATTCGAAATGTTGTTCTTCCACTCCGAGTAAGGTGAACCGTACTCCCAGCGGACGCCGAGGTTCAGCGTCAAATTTGGCGTGACCTTCCAGTCATCCTGTGCATATGCGCTGTCCAGCGTCTGGCGCAGATGCACCACAAAGTAGTTCGCCAACTGGTAGCTGGTCGTCGTGCCAAACAGAAAATCGGCCCAGTACGTATCGGTCACTGGCGACGTGGGAGCCGCGCCGCCACTGGCATTCGTCGCGCACAGCGGCGAGATAGCCGCGTCACACAAGCTGTAGCCGCTTCCATAAGTGAACGATCCGTATAGCGGATTGTTATCGTTCACCGCCATCCAGATGTGCTCATACTCATATCCGAATTTCAGCGAATGTTTGCCTTTCACCCAGGTGAAGTTGACCTTGGGATCGAGCAGGGCCGGATTCTGCCATTGCGGATTCGTGCTCTGCCGTCCAAAGCCGGTAAAACCGCTGATTCCCACCGACGGCAGCCCGCCAGCCACAATCGCATTCGCGGGCAAGCCCGGAATGGTGAAGTCATTCTGCCCGATCGACAGCGTGTACTTGCCCGCCTTCGTCCGCGAAAGACCAAGCCGTGCGTCCACAATCTTGTTGCCTCCGAACACGTGCGTATAGCCCAGTGCGACCTGCTGGTCCAGCACGCGGATCGTCCCATTCGTCTGCCCATCGAGCGGCAAAGGAATGGTCGGATAATTCACGCCCGTCTCCTTGCGATCGCTCACCCGCAGGAACCACGAGCTGTTCTGATTCTGCTGATAATCCAAACGCAGATCCCCCTTGTCCGAGTTGTCGGTAAATGGAATCTGTGCCGAATAGTCGTTCGAGTCCAGCCCCGTCGAACTCACGCCCGCCTGCGGGAGCTGTGCTGCGAACTTCTGAAAATATCCCAGGATCTGTGACGACAGCGGATTAATTGCAGTCGATGGAATCGGCGTGCCTGCAGGATACACAGCGCCCGTTACCGGATTCCGCACCGGCACCACCAGGTCTCCGTTGAGTTCATTCTGAGTGGGCAGAGTCAGCACGTACAGAGGCCGCAGCGTCTGCCGGAACCCCTCGTAATCCAGAAAGAAGAACAGCTTGTTCGACACAATCGGTCCACCAAAGTTCATACCGAACTGGTTGCGATTGAAAGTCGGCTTCTTGAACGGCACGGTTGTTCCCGTATTGCTCACTACGTTCGGCTTGAAAAACCCAGCCGCATTCAGATCGGTGTTGCGAATGAACTCGTAAAGAGTCGCGTGAAAGCTGTTCGTGCCGCTCGCCGATGCCACGTTTACCGTCGCACCCGACGACCGTCCGTACTCCGCGCTTTCGTTGTTCGTCACCACGTTGAACTGCGCCACGGAATCCGGCGCAATCGCAATGATCTGGTTATCGAATCCCTGGTTGCTCTCGCCGTATGCGTTGTTATCCATGCCGTCGAGCAGGTAGTTGTTGAACATGCTGCGCTGGCCGTTGACGTTGTACGCGCCTTCGCGCACCAGGCTGCTGATCGAACTCGTCGTCGCCGCCGTGGGCGCCTGCCGCGAACCCGTCACCAGCGCGAGCAAATCAGAGAAGTTGCGGCTCACCAACGGCAGAGCCTCGGTCTGGTAGCCCGAAATCGTCTGCCCGCGCTCACTCGTGGCTGTCTCCACCTGCAGCGCCACGTCGCTCACTTCGACCGTGGTTGCATTCGCCTGGCCCACCTTGAGCGTCAAATCGATGCGCGACCTGCCGCCCACCACGATCGAAATATTCGTCGCCTCCGCCGGCGCAAATCCAGGTGCCTCTGCCGTGATGCCATAAGTGCCCACCCGCAACGACGGTACCTCGTAGTCGCCCGAGGCATTCGTCGAGACTTTTGTCGCGATGCCGGTATTCACATTCGTCACGGTGACGGTAGCGTTCGCAACCACCGCTCCGGTTGCATCGTGAATGGTGCCGATCAGGCCTCCATTCTCATATTGCGCCCTGGCAGTCGTGCCAGAAAGTGCAACCAATAGGCCACCCAAAAAAAGAAGCTTGAAGGGGATGTTTCTCATGATGCGCCGAGCCTACCGGGCCACTGTAATCAAACCATGAACCCAACATGAACGGCTTATGAATTGGAAGGGCTCATGCTTGAAAAAAAAGAAGTTTTCCACGCCCGGCTCTGCTCGCTCACCCGTCCCCGCCTGCCCATATCGCTGCCGTACACTGTTGACATCGTTCGGGGCTTCTGGCCAGCCCATCCGCATCCCGACCGGAGGTCTAAACCATGAAAAAGATCGGCGTCCTGTTCGGCATGGAAAACAGCTTTCCCGGCGCGCTGGTGGAACACATCAACGCCCGCAATATCGCAGGCCTCCACGCCGAGTTCGTCGAAACCGGCGCCGTCCACCTCGACAAGCCATCACCCTACGCCGTGATCGTCGATCGCATCTCCCACGACATCCCTTTCTATCGCGCCTATCTGAAGCACGCCGCCCTCAATGGAACCATCATCATCAACAACCCCTTCTGGTGGTCAGCCGACGACAAATTCTTCAACTATTCACTCGCCGCAAAACTCGGCGTCGCCGTTCCGCCCACCGTCATCCTGCCCCACAAAAAACATCCCGACGGCACCACCGACCGTTCCATGCGCAACCTCGAGTATCCCCTCAACTGGGATAAGGTCTTCGCCTACGTCGGCGAGCACGGATTCATGAAGCCCGTTGACGGCGGCGGCTGGCGCGACGTCTACCACATCCACAATCGCCCGGAGTTCTTTGCTGCGTACGATCAGTCACGCGATCTCTGCATGCTCTACCAGAAAGCCGTCGAGTTCAACGAGTACTTCCGCTGCTACGTCGTCGGCCAAAACAAGGTCCACATCATGCCCTACGACCCGCGCAAGCCGCACCACGAGCGCTACGTCCAGAATCCGCCCGCTTACGACCGAAACTCCTCGCACGCGTTGAGAAAGATGCGCTCACTCTCTGCCGCGCGCTCGGATACGACCTCAACACCGTTGAATTTGCAGTTGAAGATGGCATCCCCTACGCCATCGACTTCATGAACCCCGCTCCCGACGCTGATCTTCATTCCGTCGGTCAAGCCAACTTCGACTGGATCATCAAAGAAGTAGCCGACCTCGCTATCGCCAAAGCGGCAAACGCCCCCGCGCCACCAAAGGAACTCCGCTGGTCCACCTTCCTCTCCGGCGCATCCGCCGCAACCCCCGCAAAGAAGGCCGCCGGAAAGAAAGCCCCCGCAAACAAGTCCATTCCGAAAAAATCAGTCAAAGGCAACGTCTCGGGCTTCCCAGATGGAACTGCTTCGTCGTGAAGGTGCTTTCAACATTTGAGTCTGTCATTCCGACCGAGTGTAGCGAGTGGAGGAACCCGCAGTTGCTTTTCACTCATCTCAGCTGCAACCCCGACATTGATGGTCTGCATCTCGGACCTTCCCAAAACTGCATGCGAGGTGCCCCATTCCTATGCGCAGCTTGCGCACGAGTTGGAAATCACGGACCCAACCGATAAATCTCTAGAAGAATTCTCGCCTCGGGGTGGGCTACACTTCCACAGTGTCCACCCTGAGGAGAAAAGCCCAGCACCGCCTCGCCATCAGTTGATCTAGCCATCAACCCCATGGTGCGGACAGATAATCAACTCCGTTCACGCCACTTTTCGAAACGTCAGGTTATACCTGTACGGCCCCGTCAGCGGATGATGTCCCGGCTTCAGCGGCTGCACGCCATGGAACCGCATGCGCGAAGGGCCGCCCCACACGATTACGTCGCCATGCTCCAGCAGAATGCGTTTTGTTTTGTCCGTTCGCTGAAAACCGCCAAGCAGGAAGATGCACTCCAGCCCCAGCGAGATCGACACGATCGGCTGGTGCAAATCGAACTCATGCCGGTCCTGGTGAATCCCCAGCTTCGTCCCCGCCTGGTAGCGATTGATGTGGCATGTGTCGGGGCGAAAGTGCGGGAATCCCGAACGCACCGCACAGCGAAGTGCAAAATCGACCAGCACCCGCGGCATCGGCGGCCACATCCGCCGCACACTCGGGTTCTGCGGATCCCATCTCCGACGGAATGCTTCGGGCGTGCCGCAGTCCGACACCATTACCGACATCGGCAACCCGCTGGGAGTCATTGCATGATGAAGCGGTGCCGCTGCAAGAATGCCCTCCACCGCCGCGAAGAACTCGGCATCCTGCGCCAGCGCAAGACCGCGCATCAACACCGCGCCCGGGAAGATCTCCTCATGCGTAGGCTCCGCCGCAAGTTGGGAAAAGAGATTCATCGCCCAATCTCATCTTACCGCAAAAGGCGAATAAAAAGCGAACATATTCTTTCGGGCGAATAGGCCGGCCCAAACCTCGGCGGCGCTAACTCGCTGACTTGCCATGCCGCGCAACGGCAGCTGACTCGCTGCCTTTGTCTTGCTCTAGGCTTTGTCCGTTTCTGAACGTTGACCCATGCCCGGGGAATCCTGTCGCATCAGCGACTTGACCTCATCCTCTGTCGTCGGCCCAAACTCCCGATAAAACAAGCTCACGGCATCCAGCGGTTCCGGCATCAGTGCGCACACCAACTCGTCCACCTCCTGCGCCAGATCCTCGCAAGTGCTCTTCGCTCCTACCGGCACAGCCACAATCACCCGCCGTGCCCGTCCCTACACCGCGCGAATCGCCGCCCGCATGCTCGCTCCCGTAGCCAGCCCGTCGTCAACCAGAATCACAGCCCGCCCCGCAATCTCTATCGCGGGCCGTCCTTCGCGATAGAACGCTTCCCGTCGCTCCATCTCCTGCCTCTCGCGCTCGATCACGTGCCCAAGCTTCTTCTCCGAAACGTGGCACGACCGAACAATCTGCTCGTTCAGCACGAAGCCCCCGCCACTCGCGATCGCCCCCATCGCCAACTCTTCCTGGCCCGGCACGCCCAGCTTGCGCACCACCAAGATGTCCAGCGGCAACCCGCATGCCCGCGCCACTTCAAACGCCACCGGCACGCCCCCGCGCACCAGCCCCAGCACCACCGCATCCTTCAGATCAGGCAGCGCAGCCACCAACTCCCCCAGCACCCGCCCCGCCTCTCGCCGATTCTGAAACACAATGTCACTCACGCGCAGGATTGTAGCCTTCCCTAGTCCCTATTCCCTAGTCCATAGTCCCTCGTCCCTAATCCCTAATCCCTAGTCCCTAAGTCCAACGTCCCTTTGTCCCTGCCGTACAATCCCAACAAGCAGCCACCGAGGTCATCCCATGCGCCCGTCCTTCTCGCTCGGCATCGAAGAGGAATACCAGACCATCGACCCGGTCACGCGCGATCTGCGCTCTCACATCCAAACCGAGATGCTCGCGCAGGGCAAACTGCGTCTGCAGGAGCGCGTCAAGGCCGAGATGCATACCTCCGTTGTCGAAGTCGGCACCCGCATCTGCCGCAACATCGATGAAGCCCGCGAAGACATCTACGAGCTCCGCCGCGAAATGATCAAGCTCGCGCGCGAACACCACCTCGAACTCGTCGCCGGAGCCACGCATCCCTTCGCCGACTGGCGCACGCAGGAGATCTATCCCGACCCGCGCTATCACCAGGTGGTCAAAGATCTCCAACTCGTCGCCCGCGCCAACCTCATCTTCGGCCTGCACGTCCACGTCGGCATCGAAGATCGCGAAGCCGCCATCCGCATCATGAATTCGATGCGCTACTTTCTGCCCCACATCATGGCGCTGGCCACCAACTCGCCCTTCTGGCTCGGCCTCAACACCGGCTACAAAGGGCTATCGCGCGAAAGTATTCGAGAACTTTCCCCGCACCGGCATCCCCGACGCCTTCTCCAGCTACTCCGAATTCGAGAACTACGTCAGCCTGCTTGTCCGCACCAACTGCATCGACAACGCCAAGAAAATCTGGTGGGACATCCGCCCGCATCCCTTCTTCAACACCGTCGAAGTCCGCGCCTGCGACATCCCGCTTCGCGCCGAAGAGACCGTTGCCATCGCCGCGCTCATCCAGGCCACCGCCGCCTATCTCTATCGTCTCCACGCCGCCAACCAGGACTTCCGCCAGTACGCGCGCCCCCTGCTGATGGAAAACAAATTCCGCGCCGTCCGCTATGGCCTCGACGGCAATCTCATCGACTTCGGCCGCCAGCAGGAAGTCCCCGAGCGCGATCTCCTCGAGGAGTATCTCGCTCCTCATCGACAGGGAAGTGGACGAACTCGGCAGCCGCGAAGCCATCAACGGCATCCGCAAAATCATGCAGACCGGCACCGGCGCCGACCGCCAGCTCAAAGTCTTCGAAGAGTCCAAAGGCGATCTCAAAGCCGTAGTCGACTACATGGCCGAAGAAACCCGCGCCGGACTATAAAGGATCAACAAGTCTATCAAATGCAACCATTCAGTTGCCCATCGCGCAAACCCTGGCGGCATCAAATCTACAATGTCATCCTCAGCGACCAACGGGAGTCGAAGGACCTGTCCTGAGAATTCTCGCACCTGCATGAACCTTGGGTGCCCCATCCAAGCTTCGCTTGGGTGGGAAAGTACGATCTCCACCCATTTTCATGGCCTTGGGTGCCGCATACGCGACATATATGACTGCGGTTGCTTCTCGGCGCACCGCAACAACTGACAGTGCCCATTCATGTCGCGTACATTGCACCTGAGTGGGAAACCGCAGCCACAGCCCCAAAAAGTATCATCCTGAGCGCCGCACGCCTGGGGCCCCGCAGACGAAGTCTGTGGGGTAAGCGACGCGAAGGATCTGCAGTTGCTTCTTTCCACGGCCGGCGCCTAAGCCGCTTTACTTAACCATCTCCACCACCACCGAGACCTCCATTCGCTTTCCACCGGCCAATTCCATCGACCCGAGCATAATTGGTTTGCCACCCCGATTTGCCTATTCGCTCATCACATTCTGCGAATTGGTCCGCGGCCATTCACGCACGCGCCGAATCGAGCAGCATGCTCTTCGGCAAGACGGTCATCACCATCGACTACAGCGACTACCACTTCCAGCTTCGCCCGACTCAATAAGCGAGGGCCGCTAACCTTCGGGGCGACCTAAAAAAGATGATCCGCCGCGCCTTCTCTGTGTGCTCAAACATGCCGCAGTCTTCTTCCGGCCCTTTCGAGATTGCGGCTTCCTGTCACATCCTCTCGAATTCTGGATCTCTGTTCCGCGTCCTGTCCATCGCATCCAGGTCGGGCAGATCGTCATACCACGCATAAAACGCCGCATCGAATACGTAGAACTTTTGAAACCGGATCATTGGCAGCAGCGGGTCGCGCGGTACCACCTGCAGATACCGGATATAGCTGCCGTCAAAATTCCGATGCACCGTCTCGCGCCGTCCGCGAATCTCAGCAAAGCGCAGGCTGTCCGTCTTCAAGGGTGTTCGCTTTTCGATGGTGTCTTCCGAAAGCATAATCACTGCGCCGAACACGTAGATCGCCCAGCACACTGCAAACAATGCAATGGCGGCCCACTCCACCACCTCCGCTGGATTCCGCCTCTGCACCCCGGCATGCTGGCTCCACAGGAGTCCGAGCAAACCCAGCAGGCAGAACGCGAGAAAGGCCGCAGCAAACATGCGTATCCACGGGATCAGTCGATACACGCGCGTTGCCCTGCTCACTCCGCTTCTATTCTCAAACGAAGACAAGGGCATGTCCTCTAAAATCCCATCCGCGCACCACCGCACGAATCCTTGCCGCACTCTCGTGCAACCGCGCCTTTGATTTTTGCGCCAGGGGTGGGAAATCACAACCCAAATCGAGCCCTGTCATCCCGAGCGCCGCAGGTTGAGGCTCCGTGAACGACGAGTCGTCCACGGGTAAGCATCGCGGAGGACCCCCTTCTGTACTTTGATCGTACCGCCTCGAATCGAGGGTGCCCCATCCTTGGCGCCCTTTGTTTTTTGCGCCAAGGGCGGGATCGCACGAACTCTTACACCCCATTGACAGGTCCTCGTCGATGGGGCGGCTTTACACCCACTCCCCTCCGCGCATCAGCGGTTCCGCTTGCCCGTCGCCGTCACGCCGTCGATGTCCAGTTTGTCCGACCCGATCATCCAGTCCACGTGGATCAGGCTCTCATTCGCGCCCTTGGCCGCAAGCTCTTCCTTGCTCAGCTTGTCGCCATCGCGCACGGTCGATGAGTACGACTGCCCCAGCGCAATATGCGATGCCGCATTCTCGTCGAACAAGCGTATTCAGGAAAAGCTGCCGCTCTGCGCAATCGGCGACGAGTGCGGCACCAGCGCCACTTCGCCCAGCCGCCGCGCGCCCTCATCGGTCTCGATCAGCTTGCGCAGCACTTCCTCCCCGCGCGTAGCATGCGCCTCCACAATTCGCCCGCCTTCAAACCGCACCTGAATGCCTTCAATCATCGTTCCCTGGTGCGACAGCGGCTTGGTCGCCGTGACGATTCCATCCGCCCGATCCTTGTGCGGCATGCTGAACACTTCCTCCGTCGGCATGTTCGGAATGCAATAGATCCCGTTCCCCGCCGTCGTTCCGCCGCCCATCCACACGTGATCGTCGGCCAGCCCAAGCGTGAAATCCGTTCCCGGCCCGCGATACTTGAGCGCTGAATAGCGTTTCGCGTTCAGATAATCCGCGCGCTTGTGCAGCCCCGCATCATGCCGCTTCCAATCGCTCACCGGATCCTCCATGTTGATGCCGCGTCGTCTGGAAGATCGCGTCCCACAGCTTCGCGAGAGCCACATCCGGCGCGTCGTTGGGGAACATCTGCGCTCGCCCACGCCGGCGTCGCGCACGGCCACGATCGTCCAGTTGATCTCGTGCCGCGTAATCAGTTCCAGCGCCGGCCGGTATGCCTGCGACACCGCCCGATTCGCTCTCCCCACCTTGTCCGGATCCTCATTCGACAGCAGCGACGGGTTTCCGCCCGCAATCGCCAGCCGCGCCGCGCCGCTCTTGAACGCCGCGCCCATGCCGTCATAGAGCCACTTTGCCGCCTTGTCGAAGGACGCGTCCGGCGCATAGTGATAGCGCATCAGCGTAGCTTCATCATCGGTGTAGAGCGTCGTCACCAGCGAAGCGCCCGCGCGATACGCCTGTTCGGTAATCCGCCGCGCCAGCGCTACCGCATCCAGCGACGCCGTCATCACCAGCTCCTGGCCTTCCTTCAATCCCAGTCCCACCTTGACCGCTACTTCCGCCAGCAGATCCAGTTTCTGCTCATGCGTCCGTTCCACTGCCGCCACCGCTGATCCCATCGGTTACCTCCTGATTTCTTTGAAACGATCTCGCCGCGTCCGTCACTTTCTATCAAGCCGGACCGCGTTCTTTCATTCTAGGTCCCACCCGCGGACTCTCGGCGTAAGGGTTGTGGAGACGCTCCACTGACAGTCACGCGTTCCCGGCCGAAAGCGGCAAAACATGGCCCAATTCGTCGTTTTTCAGACGATTTTTGATTTGCCGTCGTGCTAAATTAGCACATCGTTTCCCCCAGGGCCCACACTTCCATTCCCCGGAGGCGCCCCGTGACTGAAGTTCTCTCCACTTCGTCATTCACTGAGGATGCGACCGCCCTCGCCGAGGTCCAGGCCGAGACCCCGACCAGCATCGCCACTGAACCCCCTGCCACACCGGAGCCAGCGCCGCGCCCCGTCACCCAGCGGGAGCGCATCCCGACGATTGATGTCGTCCGCGGTGTCGCTCTCATGGGCATCCTGCTCATGAATATCGCGAGCTTCTCGGGGCCGTGGGAGATGTACATCAACCCGCTTTAGTCGGCAATCATCGCACCTAGAACCTCGTTGCGTGGACGCTCCGCTGGGTGCTCTTCGAAGGCAAGATGCGCGCCGCCTTCTCCATGCTCTTCGGCGCCGGAGTCATCCTGCTTACGGAGCGCGCCGAGCGCCGCGGCGCCAGGAATGTCGCCGACATCTTCCTCCGCCGCAATATGTGGCTCGTCCTCTTCGGCGTCCTCCACTTCTACTTCATCTGGATGGGCGACATCCTCTACTGGTATGGGCTCACCGCGCTGCTCTTTCTCTACCCATGCCGAAAAGTGCGGTTTCGCAATCTCTTCATCGCCGGCGTGCTTGTTCTCGCCATGGGCGTCGGCGCCGATATCTACTTCGCCATGGATGGAGTCCGTCGCGCCGTGAGGCCCAGGCCGCCCTTGCCCTTCAGAACTCCGGCAAGAAACTGACCCAGGCGCAACAGGATGCAATCAAGAAAATGAAGGATGCCGACGATCGCCGCAAGAAAATCCACGACGAAGATCTCAAAGCCATGCGCGGAAGTTACCTCGATCAACTCAAGTGGCGTGCCAGTGGGGTCCGCGCTTCCAGGCAACGAGCTACTACAAGTTCGGCTTCACCGATGTCCTCGGCATGATGCTCATCGGCATGGCCCTCTATCGCATGGGCTTCCTCACCGGCGCACTCAGCTACAGAGTCTATGGCTGGACGATCGCCATCGGATTCCTCATCAGCATTCCCATCAACGGATTTGAATCCTGGGGATTCATTCGCGACAACTTCCAGCCCGACAACCCTTGGTGGGTCCTCTATCAGCTTGGCCGCCTCACCGGTGCCATCGCCAACGTGGCTCTGGTGGTCCTGATCGCCAAGGCTGGTCTCTTCAAGTGGTCTCACGCGCCGCATTGCCGCCGTCGGACAAACCGCGCTCAGCAACTACCTCTTCACCAGCATCAGCTGCAGCCATTCTGTTCAATGGCTTCGGCTTCGGTCTCTACGGCAAGCTTGAGTACTATCAGCTCTACGCCGTGGTCGCCTGCGTCTGGGCATGCAATCTCATCCTCAGCCCCATCTGGCTCCGCTACTTCCAGTTCGGTCCCATGGAGTGGGTCTGGCGCTCGCTCACCTACTGGAAACGACAGCCCATGCGCCGCAGCGCCCTCGAAGAACAAGAAACCCTGGCGGCATAAACCGCGATCGGCGCTCCATCCAACCCAGGAACCGGGGTGCCCCATCCATGACGCGGTCTTGCGCGGCATGGGTGGGAAAGCAAGAACCCTCCGCGCTGAATGTTCCAGAGCCTGCTGGAGCATTCCACCGGGAATCCGTCCTCCATTTCGCTCCATTCTTATTCTGAATCCTCAATACATGTATATACATCTATTGTGCATGAACGAATCATCCATGCCGGTTCTGGACTGCTTATGTGCAAGCTTCCGCCGCGCCGCCCGGGCGCTCACGCAACATTATGACGAAGCGATGCGCCCGCTCGGTCTCACGCCCACGCAGTTCACAATTCTGCAGGCTCTATCGCGTACCGGAACAGTTACACAGGGAAGGCTGGGAGAGATTCTGGCAATGGACAGCACCACTCTCACACGCACTCTCGACATCATGGCCCGGCACGGCTGGGTCGAAAAACTTCACGGAAATGACCGGCGAGAACGTCAACTGCGCCTGACCCAGTCCGGGCACGCTCAACTCAACCGCGCGCTCCCTGTCTGGCAAAAGGTGCAGGCACGCCTTCGACGGCAACTGGGAAGCGAACCCTGGCAAGCCTTGCTGACCCTAACCAACAAAGTGGCCTCGGTGGTCACAGAATAGGAGATTCCCCATGTCAAAATACGCAAAGCTCACCGGCGGAATCATCGCCGCCTGGTTCGTCTTCTCCCTCGTAGCCTCGGCTCTGCATCTCTACACGAACGGCCCCAACCAGCCTCCGTTGCCACTTGGACTGGCTGCTCTGACGCCCATCGTCCTCTTCCTGGCGTGGTTCATCTCATCCGCAAAATTCCGCGAATTCGCCCTGTCCCTGAGTCCGCGCACGCTGACGCTCGTGCAGAGCTGGAGGATCGCGGGGTTTACTTTCCTCGCCCTGGCTGCCTACGGAATTCTCCCTGGCCTGTTTGCTCAGCCGGCAGGGTGGGGCGACATGTTCATTGGAGCAACCGCGCCATTCGTGGCTCTCGGGCTGGCCGCTCCTGGCCATCGCAAAAGCTTCATCTTTTGGCAGCTTCTGGGAATCACGGATCTGGTGACCGCGGTGGCGCTCGGCACGCTTGCCAGTGTGCTCAATCCTCACGGAATTGGAGCAGGCGCAATGACTGTGCTTCCCATGAGTTTGATTCCCACATTTGAGGTGCCGCTGTTCCTGATCCTGCACATCATCTGCATCGCGCAGGCGGTCCGCTGGCCGGAATCCGCCGCTTCCTTGTCTTCGCCGCAGTCATGGAATGCGCCAACCTCAAGTCAGCACGCGTCGTAATGAGCGCCGAACCAAGCAGGAATAAAGCTGGGTGCCCCAGGTCTCGAATTTGAGACCTGGGAATAGCCTGCGAACCGATTCGTGCCGCGCTGCTTCAATCCATCAGCTTCATCGTCAGATAGGTATACTCCTCAGCCCACGTCCGAGCCGCTTGCCGGTTGTCTGCGCCGGCTCCGTGCCCGCCTTCCGTGATCTCGTCGTAGTAGAACGGCTCGTGAAACTCCTCCATCTTCGCGGCAAACTTCCGCGCATGCACCGGTCCTACCCGATCGTCCGCCGTCGTCGTAAAGATCAGCGGCTCCGGATAGTGCACATCCGGCTTGAGCTGGTTGTACGGTGAAATCGATGCCAGAAACGCACGCTCTTCCGGCACGCTCACTGACCCGTACTCGCCCACCCACGACGCGCCCGCCGACATGTGCTCATACCCCAGCATGTCCAGCAGCGGCACCTGGATCACCACCGCTTTCCACATCTCCGGATGCTGGGTGAACTCCACGCCCATCAGCAGTCCGCCATTCGATCCGCCTTCAATGCCCAAGCCGTTCCCGTCGACGTGAACTTGCGCGTCACCAGGTCCTCGGCCACAGCATAGAAATCGTCATAGATCCGCTGCCGATGCGTCTTCAATCCCGCGTCGTGCCACGCCGGACCAAACTCCCCGCCGCCGCGAATATTCGCCAGCACAAACGTGCCCCCACGCTCCAGCCAGAGCTTGCCCATCACCGGGTTGTAAGTGGGCAAATTCGAAATCTCGAATCCGCCATACGCCGTAAGCAGCGTTGGCGTGCTTCCGTCCATGGGAATGTCTTTGCGATGCACCACAAAGTACGGCACCTTCGTCCCGTCCTTCGATGTTGCCTCCAAGCTGCTCCACCACGTCGCGCGATGCATCAAAGAGCGCCTTCTGCGTCTTTCCCTCCTTCAGAGAACCGTCTGCAGCATCGCCCAGCAACACGCTCGACGGCGTCAGAAATCCCGTCTCCGACAGGAAGAATCTGTCGTCCAGCAAACTCGTCGTCGAAATCCCGATCGACTCGTTATCCGGTATCGGGAGCTTTGCTTCGCGTCCAGCGGCCGTCTTTCCCGTGCGTGTAGACATACGCACGTCCCTGCACGTGTTCCAGCGTCGTCAGCAGCACATGATTCTTCGTCGTCGCCACCTGCTGTGCAAACTCCTGCGCCGTCGGCGCGAACAGCATCGTCGGCTTCAGGTGCACCGGGTCCGCCTTCACGGCCTCCAGGTCCAGCGAAACCACGGCTCCCTGGGCGAATGCTTTTCGTCTGCCCCTCCGGCGTCCAGTCTCTCATCCAGCGAAACCAGCAATTGGTTGTCCAGCAATCCCTCGATACTGCTCTTCAACGGCAGGCCCAACTTTTTTGGTCCGTCGGCCAAGCAGCAGGTACCACTCGTGCTCAAACGTGGTCATGTTCCGCTCGATCACTGCCACACGATGTCCCTGGCCATCCACCAGCACCGCGCGGATCGTCGCCGAACCCATTGTCCTTGGTGCTCCCGCGATATACCTCCACCGCGCTCTCCAGCGGCGTGCCGCGCTTCCACTTCCTCACCGTGATCGGATATCCCGCCTCGCTCATCGTTCCCGGGCCCCAGTCGCGTCCGATCAGCAGAGTGTCCTTGTCGACCCACGCCAGCCTGCTGTTTGCCGCGCGGCATCACAAATCCGCCCTCGACAAACGTGCCCGCCTTCAAATTGAATTCGCGCAAGGTCACCGCGTCTTCGCCGCTCGCCGACAGCGCGACCATGCAGTGCTCTTCTTCCGGCGGCCATGCAGTCCAGCCCATGCCCAACCCAGCTCTGCTTGTCCTGCTTGCCCAGCGCGTCGTAGTCGATCACCGTCTCCCACTTCGGATCGTCCGACAGATAGCTCTCCAGCGTCGTCCGCCGCACGATGCCACGCACGTGATCCTTGTCGCGCCACGTGTTGTACACCATCCCGGCTCGAAACTGCGGAAACGCCAGCTTGTCCGGGGAATCCAGCACCTTCAGCGCTGCCTCATCCAGTTCCGCAAACGGTTTTTGCTTCTCCATCACCGCCGCCGTCCGCGCATTCTCCGCCTTCACCCACTCCATCGATTTATCGCCGTGGATGTCTTCGAGCCACGTGTATTTGTCCGCCTGCTCACTCGCGCGGACCCTGCGCAACGGCCGCAGGCATCTACACCAAACCCCATCGCCATCGCCAGCGCCGACCCAACCACACCCCATGACAAATGCATCTTCACAAACTACCTCCTTCGATCCCGCGCGTGCACGCGCCTTGAGTCGCCTTTGCAAGTATTGTTCTGTAGGAAACTCGATTTCCGGTCAGGAATGCCGTGTCCGCTATCTTAAACGACCCATCCCCACATGCCATCCTCAGATTTTTGTTACCCTGAATAGATACGCGCCGGGTACTCCCATCCAAGCTCTGCTTAGTTGGGGAGCGCATCCCCATCCGACGGAGCACCATCATCGCAAGCCTGACCCCAACCGCCTCGCACCTTCTTTCGCAACCCTACCCATCCGAATTCATCCCCGGCGCCCGCTCCGCCGTATTCACCTGCCTGCGCATCCAGCCCGACGAGAAAGTCACGCTCATCACCGATCGCGTCTCCGAGCCCATCGCAGCCTCGATCGCTGCTCAACTCGCCGAGCGCGGCTGCCCCTTCAACGCCTTCATCCTCGAAGACCTGGCCCCGCGCCCTCTCATCGACATGCCCGCTGCCGTGCTCGAGGACATGGAAACCTCGCAAGTCTCCATCTTCGCCGTGCAGGTGCAGCCCAACGAATTGCAGTCCCGCATGCAGATGACCGACGTCGTCAACCGCCGCCGCATGCGCCACGCCCACATGGTCAACATCACGCCTGAAATCATGTGCGATGGCATGCGCGCAGACTACGACCAGGTCGACCGCCTCTAGTCAGAAGGTTCTGGATCGCGTCCGCCGCGCCACCCGCATCCGCGCCACCACCTCGGCAGGCACCAGCATCGTCTCCGACATGAATCCCGACTACAAATGGTTCAAAACCTCCGGCATCATCTCGCCGGAAAAATGGGGCAATCTTCCCGGCGGCGAATGCTTCACCTCGCCCGGCGAGGTCAACGGCACCTTTGTGGTCGATGGCGTCGTCGGCGACTGGCTCTGTGCGCGTTACGGCCTGCTCGCCGCAACGCCGCTCACCATTCAGATCGCGAAGAACCGCATCGTCTCCTGCACCAGTTCCAACCAGGAGCTCGAGCGGGACTTCTGGACTTACACCCACACCGATGAAAACTCCGACCGCGTCGGCGAATTTGCCATCGGCACCAACATCGGTGTCTCGCGCGTCATCGGCAACATCCTGCAGGACGAAAAATTTCCCGGCATCCACATCGCCTTCGGCAATCCCTACGGCGAACACACCGGCGCCCCGTGGCGCTCCGGCACGCACATCGATGTCGTCGGCCTGGGCTTCAACATCTGGCTCGAATCCGCCGACGGTGAAGAACAAATCATGCGCGACGGCAAATTTCTCATCTCCGCCTGACAAATCAACATCGCACTCCCGCGCCCGACGCTCTCGCGCTCAATCGGTCCTACGCCGTTCGGTGGATATCCTAATCCTCCATAAAGGCGATGCTCCTGGTAATGTGCCTCCGGTAGAGTCCGCATGAGCTTCAGCCCCAGATTCCAAATCCCTGCACGCGGAGGCTGAGTGTCCAGGCAGTCCCAACTATGGAGGTCGTTTTGTTCGCATCCAGATTTTGCAAATCAATCTACGGGTCTCTGTTTCTCGCCTTGGTCCTGGTTCTTCCCTCCGCCGCGCAGCAGTCCGCCACAGGCGACATCGGCGGCACCATCATCGATCCTGGCGGCAAAATCGTTGCACAAGTTGTAGTCACACTTACCAATGTCGCGCAGGGCACCGTCCGCACCTTCACTACGCACAATAGTGGCGAATTTAATTTCGCCGCACTTGAGGCCGCCAATTACACGCTCTCTGTTGCTGCGCCTGCCGGTTTTGCCCCGTGGCACGAGGCCGTCAAACTCGAGGTAGGACAGACTCTGAATATCCCCGTCCGCCTGAGCCTCTCCGCAGCGAAGGTTGATATCGAGGTCAACTCTGGAAGCCAGATTGGCGTAAACACTACAAGCTCTGATCTCGGCGACGTCATCTCGTCACGCCAGATTGATACGCTGCCCCTCAACGGCCGCAATTATCTCGAGTTGGCCTATCTCGTTCCTGGCAACGCCCCAGCGCCCAATTTCGATCCCACCAAGGAGAACACGGTGGTCGTCTCCTCAGCGGGACAGGTTGGCCGCGGCGGCAATGTCATGATCGACGGCGCCGACAACAACGACGATGCTGTTGGCGGCTCGCTCGTCAACATCCCTGAAGATGCGGTGCAGGAATTTCAAATCGCCAGCAACCGTTTCTCGGCCGGGCCTCGGACGCTCCGGCTCTACCGTCGTCAACGTCGTCACCAAGCAAGGTTCGAACAATCTTCACGGCGGACGTCGCCATTTACGAACGAGACAGAAATCTTCAGGGACTGCCCGCCACTTATCAACCCCTCCCGGCCTCACGCCAACATTTCATCGCCAGCAATACGCCGCCGACGCCGGCGGCCCCCTCCATCGCGACAAGGCCTGGTGGTTCGTTGCCATGGAAGATCGTCAGCAACTCGGCGCCGACCTCGTCGGGCAGCGTGACACCACAAATCAGGTGATCAACCGCGTCTTCGCCACCGCTCCCTTGCACGACTTCCTTGCCACCGAGCGTCTCGATTGGCAAGTCAGCCCCCGCGATCGCTTCGGCTTCCGCCATTCGCTCGAACTCGAAGACGATCTCAGCCAGAGCTAGCTCGACCGCTCGCTCGGCACTGCGGCTTATCGTCAGACCGCCGTCAATCACCTGCAGGGGCTCATCGCGGACTGGGTTCACATCTTTACCCCCAGCGTCATCAACCGGATGAGCTTCGCCGACAATAACTTCATCAACACCACCTCGCCCACCTCCACCGCGCCGCAGATCACCTACCCTGACCTCGACGACGGCGCTACCTATCGCGTCCCCCAGCAGACCCTGCAGTTCCGCTTACAAGGCGACGACATCGTCAGCTGGACGCGTCGGAATCACACGCTCAGTTTTGGTGGAGAAGTACAGTCCATCGATGCCGACTTCAATCTCGGCGTATTCCAGCAGGGCAACATTCAGACTGTCGAAGATTTTCCCGACTTCGACCGCAACCAGGACGGCAAAGTCGACGACAACGATCTGCTCTTCGCGGTCTGCTCTGCGCAGTTCCACACCCACGCGCCCCCTCGATCTCCCCAACGACGACAGCTACCACTTTGCGCTATTCGCTCAAGACGATTGGAAAGCCTTGCCGAAACTCACCTTCAATCTCGGCCTTCGCTGGGAGATGGATTCCAATCTCAACAACCTCAGCTGGTATAGCCAGCGCAATCCCATCGTGCAATCGTTCTATCAGGGCTCGCGCCATCGCGACTTCAACAACTGGGGGCCACGCGTAGGCTTCAACTACGCGGTTAATCCCGATTTCAGCGTTCACGGCGGCTACGGAATCTACTACGACCGCATCACCCTCGAAATCATGTCTCTTGAAAAAGGCTTCGACGGTCGCGCCCTTGCGCTCAACGTCACTGCGGGCAACGTCATCACCGATCCAGAACGGTGATCCTATCTACCTCAATCCAGATGGCACCTTCGCTCCGGGCGCCCCCGAAGTGCTCTCCAGCCCATTCAGCGGATTTCTCTTCACCGGCGCCGGCGCCACAGGCATCGACGTCATCAACAACCGCCTGCGCAATCCCATGGTCCAGCAGTTCAATCTCGGCATCGAAAAGCAGATTGGCCGCGGCCTTCTCGTCAAAGTGGATGGCGTTCATAACCTCGGCACGCGCTTCATCATCGGCCGTCCCGTCGGCACCGTCTACAACCCCGACACCCAGGGCCCCGACAATGTCACCGACCTCGAGTCCGCCGTCAACACCAAGTACGACGCGCTCTGGGTCAGCGTTCGTCAGCAATTCAAAAAATACGGAGAATTCGACGCCGCATACACCCTCGCCAAGGCTTTCAACTACGCCAATGACGACCAGATTCCCTTCGAATACTCCCCCATCGATCCCACCAACCTGCAGCGCGAGTACGGACCTCCGCCAAACGATCAGCGCCATCGCCTCGTCATGTCAGGCCTCGCCAATCTGCCTCTGCAATTCCACTTCGCGCCTATCTGGACCATCGCTTCCGGTGTTCCCATGGATATTCTTCTTCCCGATGGCAGCGAGCGCGTTCCCACTCTGCAACGCAATGCCGGCGGTCGCAAATTTCACAACGCTCAGCAATTGAACGCTTTCATCGCCAGCACCAACGCGGCTGGCGGAGTCTTCGAAGCCAGCGCCAACGCCAACGTGATTCTTCCCCTGGTCAGCCCGGGTGCGAAGTTTAACGACAGCTTTAACTCACTGGATTTTCGCTTGGATCGGACCTTCCGCTTCGGCGATCGCTACACCATCAATCTGCTCGGAGAAGCATTCAACATCTTCAACGTGACCAATATTCTCGGTGTCAGCAATCTGAACTACTCCGGCTTTGCGAACACGCTCTCGCCCGATCAAAACAATCCAAACTATTCATCAAGCTTCGGAATGCCCGTCTCGACCGCCGGTGGAGTCTTCGGTTCCGGCGGTCCGCGCGCCTTCCAGCTCGCTGCGAAGTTCAGCTTCTAACCACGGGCAGGGAAGCGGCCGGAAACCCTTCTGGCCGCTCCTGCGCCAACGAGTCGCTCGAATCCGACCCCGGAAAGACACGAAGAATCAATCACGCGCTACGCACCTTCCTCATCACGCCCTCCTAAATGTTCGCTTCTATTCCTGTTGCAGGATCTCGCATTTTTGCGGATTCTCTGCATGCCTGTTAATCCCCATTGCTCTGAGCAGAATGCGGATCGGAAAACGCCGGTACCGAGCGTTGCGGAGTTGTCAGAAGAAACGAAGCAACATCGGGAATCACTATACAAATGAATCCGCGGTGCGAGTTGCAGGAAATCGGCCGAGACGCATGAGGTCGACGTTCTCTCTGAGAAATGCGCATGGCGGCTTCGTCGAAATGCAGAAGGAGGAACTCAATGGCTGGAACATGGTCTCCCCTCGGACATCAGCCTCCGGTTGCGATCGATACGATGCTGCTGCTGACTGATGGCAGTGTGATGGCTCACGAATATGAAGCGGCGGGGTCAATAACCCCTAACTGGTATCGGCTCGTGCCCGACGCCTTCATGAATTACGCCAACGGTACCTGGCACAAGCTCACGCCGATGCCATCAAACGCGCCCCTGGGACAGAATGGCCCCGTGGATGCGCCTCTCTATTTCGCTTCGGCCGTTCTGCGGGACGGTCGCGTCTTCGTTGCCGGCGGCGAATACAACGTCAGCGGCGGGGCGAGCGTCGATCTTCTCGCCTGCTCCATCTACGATCCCGTCGCCGATTCCTGGGCATCGGTTCCCACGCCGCCCGGATGGGGCAACATCGGCGATGCGCCAACCTGCGTATTGCCCGACGGAAAAGTGTTGATGGGAAATATCAACGCCGTTGACACGGCGATCTTCGATCCCGTCTCCCGAACCTGGACTCCTGGCGCCAATAAGCATGACACGAGTTCCGAGGAGAGCTGGACGCTGCTCCCGGACGGAACCATCATCGTGGCAGAAGTGAACAATCACCCTCACGCTGAGAAATACCTGATCGCAAATAACCAGTGGATCCACGCCGGCTCTACGCCTCCCGGCCACGATCTGGTGCTCAACGAACCCGGCGTTTCGATCGAGATCGGCCCGGCAATCCTCATGCCCGATGGGCGTGTCTTCTGTGCGGGAGCCACCGGGCATACGGCGGTCTACCTGCCACCCATTAACCCCACCCAGCCCGGTACATGGATTCCCGGACCGGATTTTCCGGTCTCCGGTGGCAAACTGATGCGCGCCTTCGATGCTCCCGCATGCCTCTTGCCGAATGGCTCAGTGCTCGTCGCGGTCGGCCCGTACAACGCCGGATGGTCTGGACCGCCGACACACTTCTTCGAATTCGATGGTGCGCACCTGCATCCTCAATCCGATCCCGCCAGCGCTGCTGCCGAGCCCACTTTCAATGCGCGCTTGCTGGTGCTGCCCAGCGGCGACGTGCTCTATTCCAATTGCACCGGCACGATCGAAATGTACACACCATCAGGTGGACCTCATCCTGCTTGGCGTCCGCGCATCACCGAGGTTCCTCGTCATCTGCATGCCGGCGGGACCTTCCGCCTGCACGGTCTGCAACTGAATGGCCTTTCTCAGGCAAACGCATACGGTGACGATGCGCAAATGGCAACCAACTACCCGCTCGTTCGGTTGCAGGGATCTGCGGGAATGGGAGTGGTCTTCTGCCGCACCTTCGATCACTCCACCATGGCGGTGGCTACGGGGAACGCAATCCACCACACTCATTTTGCCGTGCCCACGTATCTCCCGCATGGCCACTACGAGTTGGTGGTTATTGCGAATGGAATCGCCTCCGAGCCTGTCGACGTCCATGTCGGCCCGGAAGAGAAGCATGAGCACGAACATCATCATGTGAAGGGTCACAGCAATGGCCATGAGCAAGACGACGATGGAAACCTGACGCTCCGTCTGAAGCTTCCAGTTTCCATAGAACACTAACCAGTTGCACTTATGCCCGAACCGCCGCTCAAAACTGGGCGGCGCCCGGGCCTTTTTGTCGAGAGTGCTTTAGTTACACCTTCGTTCTCCGCTCATGTCGTGGATGACTCTGCCCCACGTATACTCACAGCATCGCTCTCCGAGGAGATCTCCGATGCTCCGGATTCGGAAACTTGCTGCACTCATCATCGCTGTCTTTGCACTGCTTGCCGCCGCCACCCCGGCCCAGGCCGATCCCGCCATCTGGGTAGTCAAGGGTCCTCACGCCACTGTCTATCTCTTCGGCACCATTCACGCGCTCGCCAAAGACGACAAATGGCGCTCCTCACCCAAGGTCGACGCCGCCATCAAGCAAAGCCAGACCTTGTGGCTCGAAATCCCCAACGTCGACGACGCTGCCTCCATGCAGCCTCTCATCATGCAACTCGGCATGGATCCCGCACAGCCGCTCTCGGCTAAACTCACTCCCGATCAACTTTCCAAGCTCACAAAGGACGCGGCCAGCTCCGGCATCCCCGGCGGTGAGGCTGTCTTCGAATCCATGAAACCCTGGCTCGCAGCCCTCATGCTTTCTCTCGCGCCTCTCATGCAAGCTGGCTACGATCCCAACAGCGGCGTCGAACTGGAACTGAAGCCAGAGTTCGTCAAAGCCAACAAACCTGTCAAAGGATTCGAAACGGCCGAGCAGCAGATGCACTACCTCGCCGACATGCCCGACAAACAGCAACTCGACTTCCTCGCCTCCGAGCTCGACGACTACGATACGGCCATCGATAAGTTCAAGCAGATGCTCGCGGCCTGGTCCGCCGGCGACGTCGATGCGCTTGACAAACTCAACAACGCTGAATTCCGTGACAAATATCCCGACCTCTTCCAGACCCTCGTGGTCAAGCGCAACCAGAACTTCACCACTCAAATCCAGGATTTGCTCAAGGGCGAAGGCGTAAGCTTCGTAGCCGTCGGCGCCGGTCACCTTGTCGGCAAAGAAGGCGTTCCCGCCATGCTCGAAAAACAAGGCTACAAAGTTACCCGCGAATAGCGATACATCCTAAATCGAAGTTCGCGTCAGTTGTCATTCTGAGAGGAGCGCTGTCATCAGAGCAAAGCTCTGATCTGTCGGGAAATTTGAATCATCGGCACGAACCCTGGTGCCGATTGGACCCTCGGGTGGGGAAAGCACGATCTGACCAACAACGATTCTCATTCCTCCGGGCGTCACGAAGCGGCGTCCGCGGCCGCGATTGCTTTTCGACTCCGAATCCATTATCTGACTCATCTCCTTGAAAATCCAAGGGTGATCCAAAATCCACCTAAAATCGCTGGTCCCTAGTCCCTGCATCATCATCCCCGATCTCCACTCTTCGCATCTCACTTAAAGCAGCACCGCGTCTCGAAAGACTGAATCATGAATGCTTCGTCCACAGCACGCCTACTCACGCAGCTCTGGTTCATTACCGTCGCGGTTCTGGCCATCACTGTTCTTTATCTTGGTAAAGTCCTTCTCCTCCCCCTTGGATTCGCCATCCTCTTTGCTTTCCTTCTGGCCCCCGTCGTCGCCTTGCTCGAACGCTTTCGTCTTCCGCGCCCCATAGCCGCCATGGCCGTAATTCTTGTCTTTGCCGGCCTCCTTTGCGTCGCAACCTGGAGCCTCTTCACCCAGCTCGTCGCCATCGCCAACGATATCCCCACTTACGGTGATAACATCGCGCAGAAAATGCGCGTCCTCCACAGCCCCAGCAACTCCGCTTACAGCCGCGCACAGCGCGAAATTCAGCAGATCAGCAACGAACTCGGCATCGCCAATTCCACCGGCGCTATCCCCCCCCCAGCGAATCCGCAGCTAAGCCTCTCGGTTCCAGCCCCGATCATCCCTTGCAGGTTCGCGAAGTCGGCCGCCCCACAGGACGTCTCGATCAACTCGGCGGCATCATCGAGCCCGCCACCACCGCGCTGCTCGCCGTCGTGTTCACCTTCTTCGTCCTCCTTCAGCGCGAAGACCTCCGCAACCGCCTTATTCATCTGTCCGGCGACCGCAACCTCTCGCTGCTCACACAGGCCATGAGCGACGCCAGCCGCCGCGTCTCGCGCTACTTCCTGCTTCAGGTCGCCGTCAATGTCGTCTACGGAATCATCGTTTGCGCAGCCCTCTACTTCATCGGACTCCCTCACGCCATCCTCTTCGCCGCGCTTGCCATCCTCTGTCGCTTCGTTCCCTACATCGGAGCGCCCATCGCAGCCCTCACCCCCACCCTGCTCTCACTCGCCGTCTTTCCTGGTTGGAGCCACACAGCGCTCATCTTCGGCTTGTTTGTCGTGCTTGAAATCGTTACCGCCAATTACATTGAGCCACGCGTCTATGGCCATCACACGGGACTCTCCTCTCTCGCCGTCCTCATTGCCGCCGCATTCTGGACGCTCATCTGGGGACCCGTCGGCCTTATCCTTTCCGTCCCTCTCACAGTCTGCCTCGTCGTCATGGGCAGCCATATCCCATCGCTTGAATTCCTCGCCGTCCTCCTCGGCGATCAGCCCGTCATGCCGCTGTACACCGCTTTCTACCAGCGCATGCTCGCTCACGATGAACGCGAAGCCTCTGACATCCTCCAGACTTCGCTCAAAAATGAATCCCTCACCGCTGTCTACGATTCCATCCTCATCCCCGCCCTCACCCTGGTTGAAATGGAACGACAAAGAGGCGAACTCGAAGAATCCACCGTTCGATTCATTCACAACAGCGCCTCCGAAATGGTCGACGAATTAGGCTTCCGCGCCCTGGAAGAGAAAAATGAACTAGCGCAGGCTGCATCAGATGTTGCTAGCGCAGTCCCTACGTCTCTGGTCCCTGGTCCGTCGGGTACACGTCCCTTAACCTCCGATTTGCCAGTCCCTGTGTCCCCGGTCCCCAGTCCCACGGTTCTTATCATCCCCGTCCGCGACGGTTCCGACGACCTCATCTCCACCATGCTCACCCAGGTACTGGACCAGAGCGGATTCCAATCGTCTTGTATTCCCATACAGCGCATTGACGAAACCGTCGCCGCCGTCACTGAGCAGAAGCCCGACATCGTCTTTCTCTCCGGAATGCCGCCCGTCGCTATGGCTCGCGCCAACCGCATCTTCCGCAGCCTCCGCAGGTCAAATCCCGCGCTCAAAATTGTCATGGGAATCTGGCATTACACTGAAGATCCAGCACGTGCCGCGCAAATGATCAGCCGTTCTGAAGACCTCCATATCTCCACGTCGCTGGCCGACGCCATCGCCGAAGCCCGCACCCTCACCGGAACCCGCCCAGCCGTAGCCGACCCCCTCGACGAATCCCCAAATCTGGTAACCACCCCCACCGATACAGCCGCGTAACCACCAATCCAGGGCTTGTCATCCTAAGCGCCGCAAGCATTCATGCCGTGTCATTAAGGGCCGCCTCATCCCTTAACAAACTCCAAAAACCCCTCCACCACCCGTCCGGGCAACTCCGCACGATTGCGCGGCGTGATCAACTCGTGTCCCGCTCCGACAACCATCAGCAACTCCGTCCGCACTGGAATCACTTCCAGCGCCGCCTCAATCTCCGCCTTCGATCCGAATCCATCGCGCTCGCCGCTTACAAACAGCGCCGGCGTCGCAAGGGAAGGGAAGTGCGATGTGCGCATCTGTTCCGCCTTCTGCGGTGGATGCAGGGGATACGAGAGCAGCAGCAGCCGCTCCACCAGCCCCGGCGCGTCCGCAGCCAGCATCGAAGCCTGTCTGCCGCCATACGAGTGCCCGCCCAGAAATATCCTGCCACCCGACTCACGCCGCATTGCCGCAACCGCCGCGCGCAGTCCTTCCTGGTCCCTCTCAGCACTACCTCGAGGAGGTGGCCCGTGCGGCCGCACCTGGCGGAAAGGCAAGTCGCAGCGCAACACCGTCACGCCGACCGCACAGAATGCCTCCGCCAACGCCCTAAGAAGCGGAGACTGGCAGTTGGCCCCGGCGCCGTGCGTCAGAACCAGGCAATCCCCGTCGGCAGTACCCGGCCGATGGAGAACCCCCCGCACGGGCGCACCCTTTTCCGAATCGTCCCTGAATTCCGTGCAATCTCCCATCCCCAAAGCCTCTCGTAGCCAATAGCCCATATGCTAACTCCGAGGAAGCGAAGCAGAGCATTCACGATAAATGAAAACGAGGCCGTGTCACCCTGACACAAGATTCATGGAAGCTGCGGTCACGAATCGTTGTGTCCTCCTGAGTGCCGCAAGCTTGGATCCCCCAGTCCTGAATTCATGGGTTAAGCGGCGCGAAGGATCTGCTTTTTGTCCTTCGCTAGCTCCGCCACAGAGACCCTTTGTCATCCCGAGCGAATGCGAGAAATCTGCGGTTGCTTTTTAGCTATCCACATATCGCACGACTTCACGGAGAGCCGCACTCGGTGGAATTTGCCGGCATCCCTGGCAGATAAGAAGGCGTTTTAACGAAGGATGGACTTCAAAGTCGAACGTCGTAGATGTTATGGAACAACGAATGAGATCATCAAAGAACGTCCTCTAACTTCGCCGCGACTTTGATCCTTGAAAGGATTCGCGAACCATGAGCACCCGTCAGCCGAAGACGCGCCCTCGAATTGTCCAATGCCGCATCTTCGCCGCCAACGACCGCATCAACCAACTCCTCATCAAGCATCTCGCCCCTGCAGTCTGGACTGCAAAGCCGCCCGGGGGCGTCCGCACTATCGCGGCGATCTTCACCCACATGCACAATGTCCGCACCAAGTGGATCAGGCTAACCGCGACCCATTTAAAAATCCCCTCCCAGCTCAATCGCACGCATTCCACGCCGCAGCAGGCCTGCAGGGCATTGGCGGAGAGCGGAGCTCAATGTGAACAAATGCTCGCCGATGTAGAAGCAGGACGTGTCAAACAATTCTTGCGTGACGGCTGGGCCAAGCCCTGGCCGGCAAGCCCGCAACTACTCGCGCAGATGCTCAGCTACATGCTCGCCCACGAAGCCCACCACCGCGGCCAGGTCGCGATGCTCGCCCATCAGCTCGGGCACCCTCTGCCCAATGCCGTCACATCGGAGATGTGGAACTGGGAAAAACTCTGGAGGTAATCAACGTTGTGGGCGATGAGGGCGCTGTTTGCTCACAACTTCACTGGAAAACTGCCACTCGTCTCTTACCGATCGCCATCCAGCGGCAGAACCCGCGTCGATCCCTGGTACACGCTCAATAACGAGCGTTTCACATCCTTGAGATCGGCAACCGTCATTTCCTTCACCTTCCCCGAATCGCTCTGATGGGCAGGCTCTGTTTCCGCGCAATAAATAGTCGTTACTATAAGCATCGTCGTACCTCTTCTCTTCTATTCAGATCTAAGGCGTCTCTACGACTGCGTCTAAATACCTCTGCAACATTGGAACGTTTCCCGGGCACAGGAGATGCACCTGCTCGAAGATATTTCTTACGCGCCCCGGAGGTACCAGTCAATTTATTTCGCGACTCAGGCAACTACGTCGAATCAAAATTCAATTGCGCTAATCAAGAAACATGGTATAGATCCGATTGGCAACGCCTGTGAACATTGAGTACAGAACTCCGATGACGTTCTTCCGCTACGGCGATCTTATGATGTTGTTACTCCGAATCAATGGGCAGTATGCGATTCTTTCCCTCGTAGATGCTGACCCATTGGCGCGTTGCATCCTTAAGATCGGCCGCCCCCTGCCAGAGGGACTCGGGTGTCTCACCATGGGTTGGATCTTCCGCCTCGGCGATGTAAATGGTCGTAATGATCAGCATTGGGGAACCTCTGCGTCAACAAGTTGGACACTCAACAGGCAAAAAGGACTCGAAAATCTGCTCCAGCCGGGTCCCCCAATGCCGTTTTGCGTTCATTTCAGTAATGCGCCCAGCTCAAATGGGCCCTTAGTTTCCGGAATCTGAGGCATTTCCGGCGTTTGAGCCTGTCCGTATCTCGCGCAACTTGCAGCGCCCTGTGCAAGTTCGGTCAATTCGCTCACGGCTTGTGATTCGGACCAAGACATTCTTACGCAGCCTCGGACTGAGACATTCGCTCCGCCTGAGCCAGGAAGCGGCATCGCATCGAACTCTCCGCCTCGCGAATGCGGAGCATCAAATGCCGACGGATCACGGCGACGGCTTCCGCGTCTCCAAAGTCGGGACTGCAATCGAAGTGCTCCAGTTGCGCCCGCAGCTCATACAGCACGTTCCTGTGCGAAGCTTGATTCATATGACGAAACAAATGGTGCCACGCCTTGAAGGTTGAATAAGTGATATAGGTCACGCAGTTGCTGACTTCGGGCTCGCCCAGCCGAGTGCCCTCGTCGGCGCCACTACATTGCAAGCGCCCCGACAGCGTCTGAGTAACGAAAACGAGACAAAACGCGTTCAAAGGATCTGTCTACGCTCAAAGGTGACCAAGTTTCCTTGTGTCAGAGCAAGTGAAAAGCCCCGGCATTTTGCCGGGGCTTTTGTTGAAAAAGGGAATTGAGACTTACATCGCAGCTACAAAATCAGGAACCATGGTGGCTGCGCTCTGCTGCAGCAGCTGGGTCATTCTCGCTGCCATGCCGGTGTACATTGAAGCAGCGCGGAACGCATTCACTCGAACACCTTCGCTTGCGTGGCTGAATGCATACTGTGCGAGCGCCATCAACACACAAACTTTTATCTGCATCGCATCGCTGCGGAGTGTTTCTACAAGCACTCGGTCCACGTTTTCGCAATGTCGCGTCGCGTAATCCGCCATCTCCAACATGACCCTGGCATTCTGGAACATCACCCACAAGCCGCGCGGACCTTCCATGCGCGTCCACGTATCCTCAGGCGACGCGTTCAACCCTTCCTTCCAGAGGAACTGATCGCTCAACTCGCGCGCGCTCCAATCCGGACGAATCCGCATCAGCAGCGACTCCCAGGATTGAGAATTGCGGCGACGAACACTCAATCGCCAACGACCGAGATACAAGGCAATCAGAAGAACTGCACTGACTTGAAGCAGCGGGAAGATCATGAGTAGCCCTCGGTCCGGTCTTTAGTAACTGTCGTGTCATTCCGTGAAACGCCGGACAGCATTTCACTGTTCCCTACACTTCTATCAGAAACGACACGGTTTGTGCATCTTTTTCTCTGCGATTTCCCACTTTTTCCCCACCCCGGGGTAATCCGCACTACCGGTCACATCAGTAACTTAAAGTAATCAGTCCTGGGAGTAAATGACACTTTCGGGTCGCAGGATGACCCGGGGGAACCAACGAAAGCATCTGAAATGTGGGAGTTCCGGGAACTGTGATCGCCCGGCGTTAAAAGTGGACTGGGCAGCCCTAACGGTGAAGGGGACGATCGGAGTCAGATTTGGATGAATCTCTCATCGCCATTCTGGTGGAACGGGCATTCCCGGCCACGGCGAGAAGAAAACTCTGCATTTGCGGAGTGAACTCCCGGCGTTCGGGAACCTCCTGGGCGAAACAGACGATCCAATAGAACAAGGCGCATACGTAGCCCGCCCCACCTAGAAAATCGACAATCTGATATTGGTGCTTGAGTTCAGATGTGCCCAGGCCCTGATTCACGTGCAGTAAGGCGACCGAAAGACTGACAATCGCATAAAAACCAAATCCGGTTGCAATCTGAAACTCGCGATCACGCCACCCGATAGCCAAAAGCTGGCTCAAACAGGCTAGAACGAGGAAGAACAGTATTCGAGTGGCCGAAAGAGTCATTTGCAGGTGGACAAGATTCTGGTACTCGCCTGGAAGATCGTCAAACCCGCGGAATCTGATGAAGTGCCACACCACGATGCCGCTCAGCGCAATCAGCATAGTGACAGCCAGAATTGCCCATCGCGGAAGCAACGAGCTGATCGGCTTGAGGACCGACATTGAAACTTCGGTCAAAACGCAAAACATGAAGATCGAGTCGAGGATGACGACTGGCGAAATAGATATGAACTGCGGCGCCTGGGAAAGCGGCGGATGAGCAGGAACATCCGCCGAAATCCTGGATGAAACTCCAGACCACGTAGGAAAAAAATAGGGGAAGTGTTTTGTAAATATGCCTGAACAGAAGCAGGCAGATGATCACAGCTTCAGCGAAGAAACCAGCAAATTGAAGCGCTGTGTCCAGAATAACCACCTGTCTCCTGTCAATCAGAAGTAGACAGGAGATGCTGAAATTCTAGCAGCCTAGTTCGTGCTCCGCGAGAAAACGCCTGACACGCTTCGTTACCAGTTGGTTCCCCATTGATTGTGGGGGAAACTTGGACAGCCGCGAACTTAGGCCGACTTCTTGCCTGGATCCGGAGGCGGTGGCGGCAGCAAAACAGGCGAATTGAATGCCGACGACGACTTCTTGCCCGGATCTGGAGGTGGAGGCGGAAGCAGGACAGGCGAACTGAACGCCGACGAAGACTTCTTGCCCGGATCTGGAGGCGGAGGTGGAAGCAGGACCGGCGAACTGAACGCCGACGACGACTTCTTGCCTGGGTCCGGAGGCGGAGGCGGAAGCAGGACCGGCGAACTGAATGCCGACGACGACTTCTTGCCTGGGTCCGGAGGTGGAGGCGGAAGAAGGACAGGCGAACTGAATGCCGACGATGACTTCTTGCCTGGGTCCGGTGGTGGAGGTGGAAGCAGGACCGGCGAACTGAATGCCGACGATGACTTCTTGCCTGGATCTGGTGGCGGAGGTGGAAGCAGGACCGGCGAACTGAATGCCGACGATGACTTCTTGCCTGGATCTGGAGGCGGAGGTGGAAGAAGGACTGGCGAATTAGCGGCAAACCCGCTCTGCGCGGGAACAAAATGCGTGGTTGGCGCTGCAGTCGCATTAATAGCAGACAGAGCAATGGCCGAACCAAGTGCCACGCATGAAACTTTCAACCATGACGAAGACATTTTGGTACACCTCAGTGTGTACAAGGAAACCTGCTGAGAGACTACTGCAGCTCTAGTATTTCCGTACAACAAAAGTACTGAGGTCACATGGAAAAAATGTAAGATAACGTTTACTCATACCACATCACGGGAAAACCAAGATTCTCCTGCCCAAATGGTCACGTTACGGTGTCTGCGTCACCGCGCCACGCTCGGCTACAATCTGTCCCACGGCGACCGCCTGCAAAACGTGGTTCATCTTCAATGCCATGTGCATGGGTACGATCCAACCGCGTCTCTTGCGCGCCAACCTGTTCACTCCAGGAGTTAGCTTGATTCCCACGTTCCGCAGTCAGTTCAATGAACGGTTTAACGAAGCAGCGTATTCCGGGTTACTGGCGCAGCCTCGCTCAGTCGTTGCGGCGGTCCCATCCAGTTCCCCGTGGCAGAAACTCCGATATTCGTTCCGAGGGCGATCCTTGACGAAATGGCCGAGCAAGGTTCGGCTCTGGCGCTCCATCTGATCGCCGATGCGCAGTATCTCGCCGCAGCCCGCCGCGCGATTCCCCAGGGATATACTGTTGCCAGCGAGACGCCACGCCCTCATTTTTTGACCGCTGACTTTGCGCTGGTGCGCACGCCTGCCGGTGAACTCGCACCCCGCCTGGTTGAGATCCAGGCGTTTCCTTCCGTCTTCGCCTATCAGGCTGAACTCTGCATCGAGCTACCGGGAAGCCTTCGGCCTTCCGGCGTCGCTGGGCATTTTTCTCGGAGGACTCAACGAGTCAACCTATTGGGATCTGCTGAGACGGACCATCCTCGGCGACCACAAGCCTGAAGAGGTTGCCCTTACCGAAATCGATCCTCTCCATCAGAAAACATTTCCCGACTTTTATTTGACGTCGCAACGTCTCGGCATTCCGCTGGTAGATATCACATCGATTGAGCCAGTTGGCAACAAATTGCACTATCGGGATGACTCCGGCTATCTCAAGCCGATTCACCGGATCTACAATCGCGCCATCGCCGACGAACTGATCGCCCGCAATATTCGCCTTTCCTTCGATCTGGCCTATCCGTGGGAAGTAGAGTGGGCGGGCCATCCCAACTGGTATTTCCTGATTAGTAAATTCTCGATTCCGTGGCTGGCCCGCACGGGGCAGTTTCCCGTTGTGCCGCCCGGCAGTCTTTCTGGATGACTTTCTTGCCGGCCCCGGTCGTGATTTCCTTGCCGCCTCGGGCGTGCCGCTGCCCTCAGCCGACATCGCATCGCCTGTCTATACGGATTTGCTGCTCAAGCCGCTGTTTTCTTTTGCCGGAAAGGGAATTGAATTCGAGCCCTCGCAGGCGCGTCTCGAAGCGATCCCCCTAGGGGAGCGCGGCTCCTATCTCCTTCAGCAGCGTATGCGTTTTGAGCCCACGATTGAAACGCCCTTCGGACTCACCCAGGCGGAAATCCGTATCCTTTATGTGTGGCCCGATGGCGGCGAACTCACTCCGGCCTTGTCCCTGGTCCGCCTGGGACGGGGAAAAATGATGGGAGTCGATCACAACAAGAATCAGCGTTGGGTTGGTGGTTCAGCCGCTTTTTATGTGTGAGCGAAGCGCGGGGTTTTCTGATATTCTCGGCACGCGTTGTGATGCTGTCTTCCCCAGGCGGAGTTACCAACCGGATTACTACTTTTAAACTTTCGTGCTCTAGGTTCTACGGCTGAAGTTGTATACATTCAACAGTGAAGGTATCCGCCGTAAAAGGAAATCGCATGATGGAGATCTCCAAAACGAACCCATCCGAGGAAATGAGCAAGACACGACCGCGGCAACTTCCTGAAAGAAGTTCGCTGTGCCGTGAGGTTCCCGCTCTCCTTGCCGGTGGAGATGGCTGACGACAAACAGCATGACCACCCAGCCGTGACGCGCAACGTTTCCGCCAACGGTGTCCTGCTTGAACTGAATGGGCCACTGAGTGTTGGCGAAGAGCTCGATTTCCATCTGCGCATGCCCGGAAGTGTGCTTGGCACTCCCCAAGATGTGTTAGTTCACTGTCGTGGACGTGTGGTACGCTGCTCCATAAGCCAAAGTCAATATCAGGCTGCTGCGACGATCGATGAATATCATTTCGTAGAGCAGTAAGCGTCCTGAATTGACCGCTGTAGCAGCCACCTATGGAACTTCTCGACGAAACACCTGATGGCGAGATTCTCGACTCACCCGTGAAGCCGGGTACGATCCGCATTATCCTCGCGGACTCTCAGGCCATCTACCGGGTCGGAATTCGCAAGATCTTCGCGCTCGAAGACGATATTCGAGTCGTGGCGCAGGCCGACTCCCTTGAAAATCTTCGCGCAGCACTCGAACGCCAACCGGCTGACGTCGTCCTGATTGAAGGTGGTCTCCTTACGGGGGTCCCCAACGCCATTCCCGACGTCCTCCGCGTTGTCCCCGATGTCAAGCTTATCGTCCAGGCCGTTAGCAACGACGAAAGCCAGACCGTGGATCTCTATCGTCGCGGCGTTCGCGGCATTATCTCCCGTTCTATATCGCCCGACCTGCTGGTTCGGTGCGTCCGCCGTATCGCCACCGGCGAAACCTGGATCGACAATCAGGCCGTGAACTGGGTCATCGATGCATATCGTGCGCAGGCGGCAGCGTTGGTCAGCCCCCGCACGCAGCCTCGTCTTTCTCCCAAGGAGACGGCGATCATCACCTGCATCACCCAGGGCAAGCGCAACAAGGAAATCGCCTTCCAGCTCGGCACAACCGAACAGGTCATCAAGAACTATCTGCGCAAGATCTACGACAAGCTGGGCGTCTCCGATCGCCTCGAGCTTGCCCTCTATTGCCTGCACAACAAAATCATCAAGTCCGACGCCGACGAAGTCGTGGTGGCACAAAAAATCGTCGCCCGCTGATCCAGCCTTCGACCGATTCTCAAAAGGCGCCGCTCAATGCGGCGCCTTCCGTTTTCCATCCAGAAATTCCCCCAAAAAGAAAACGGCCGCTCTAAATTCTCAAAAGAGAAACAGTCGCTGTCATTCTGAGCAAACGGAGCCCCGAACGTCCAGCGCCTGCTCCCAAAACAGAGGTGTCATTCTGAGCGAACGGGGTCCCGAACATACCAGGGACCCCAAAGAGCGATTAGCTCTTTGGGGTAGGTTCGAGAGTTGGTGAGCGAAGAATCTGCTTTCCGCAACCCAAAGAATGGTGCCAGCTCGCTTTCGGAATACACTACTGGCCGTGGAAGGCCGCCGGAGTCCCATCACACGACAGGCCTTCGCAACTGACCGTTGCCTGCCCATCGCCGCAGTTCTTCCGCGCCAGTTCCAGCAGCCGTATCAGCTGACTCAGATCCTTGCGATCCAGGTGTCCAAGCAGGTCGCGCGGAATCTGCGTAATCTCCGCGTCCATGCTGCCCAGCAATGCGAGACCCGCGGCGGAGATATGCGTCCAAACCACGCGCCGATCGTGCTTGTCGCGCTGCTGCTTGATCAACTTCACCGTCTTCAGTCGCGCCAGTAATCGCGTAATGTCGGGCTCGGCGGTGATCATCCGCTCCCCGATCGCGGAGCACGTCAGCCCCTCGCGAGCCTGCTCCGCGTAGTATCCGCAACACGTTGTACTGCGTTGACGTGACACCCCAGTCGCGCGTCCTGCGCTGAAACACCCGCTGCACACAATCCGAGGTGCGCATCAGGTTCAGAAGCGCCTCCTCCTCTTCGCTTGAAAACGGGCGTTCCTGCGCGATCTCGCTTTTCAAACCGGCCATGTCTGTTCCCGTGAATTCTCTCGCAGTGTCATTCTGAGCGAACGGGGCCCCGAACGTTCCAGGGGCCCCAGAGAGCGATTAGCTCTTTTGGGTTGGTTCGGGGTGGTAAGCGAGGAATCTGCTTTGCACTTCCAGATTCATGCACTGACCGCGGGGATAAGCACTACTGCTTTACGACATCCAGCTCAATGCTCATTTGCACGTCGTCCCCGAGCACCGCCGCCGGATACTTTGTTCCAAGCCCGAAGGCGGCCCGGCTGAGAGTCGTCGTCGCCGAAAATCCGGCATGCATCTTGCCGCCCATGCCGGCAGCAGGACCCATCGGACCCTCCACCTGCAGAACCACCGGCTTGGTCACACCATGCAGCGTCAGGTTGCCGTTTACCGTGAGGCCGTTCGCCGTCTTCGCGACGCTCGTGCTCGTGAAGGTCGCGGTCGGAAACTGCGCCACGTCAAACATGCTGGCACTCTTCAGATCGGAATCCCTCTGCGCAACGCCGGTATCAATCGTGGTTACATCGATGGTCATGTTGACGGTGGACTTGGTTACGTCCGCAGCGTCCCACACAATCTGGCCGCCCAGGTTGCCAAACCGTCCGTGCACTTTCGACAGGCTCATGTGCAAAATACTGAAGTCGACCTCGCTGTGCGCCTTGTCCGGAACCCACGTGGATGTCTGAGCCACAGCCATCGGAACAGCCGTCGCCAAAATGCCAAGTATCATCGCCAAACGCTTCATCTCGTATCGCATCCTTTCGTTTTTGTGCTCGATGTATCGAAGTTTTGCAGGGAATGGAACAACCACTGATCGATCCCAGCCGCACCAATCCAGCCGCTGAGGGGAGACAAGCTTTCTTAATGGACGCGCCAGGCCCGTTATTCGTTGCAACAAATATTCTTGAATTTTCGACAAGGATCGACAGACCCGAATTCGGTTCAGAAGGAGATTGCTGTATAACTGGCGTTGATATTCACTTACGGGGTTTCCGTGTATCACATTTCTGGCCGCCGGCGCTTCTTCCTAATTGCGGTTTTCATTTCTATCTTCGCGATCGCTCTCGCCCAAGGACAAGGCAGCCTGCCGCCATCCATCGCGATGAAGATTCGCCGAAACTGCGCGCGCTTCTCGATCCACTGATGCAGCAGGCCGTCGCCGAGCACAAGATTCCTGGCGGCGTATTGCTGATTGGCCATAACGGCCGCGTCGTCTATCGCAGGGCCTTCGGCTTCCGCTCGCTCGAACCCATTCGCGAGCCTATGACGGTCGACACCATCTTCGACCTCGCCTCCCTCACCAAGTGCATTGCGACGACAACCTCCATCATGAAGCTGGTCCAGGAGGGCCGCATTCGCCTCAACGATCCCGTCGCCGCATACCTGCCCGATTTCGCGCAGAACGGCAAGCAGGATATTACTGTCCGCGAACTCCTCACCCACTACTCCGGCCTTGCACCGGATCTCGATTTAAGTAAGCCCTGGCAGGGCCATGACACCGCGTTCGCCATGGCGATGCAGCAGACACCCGCCAATCCCCCCGGCAGTCGCTTTGTCTATAGCGACATCAACTTTGAGGTCCTCGGATTCCTGGTTGAAAAAGTGTCGGGAATGCCGTTGAACGAATTCGCAGCGCGCAATGTCTTTCAGCCCCTGGACATGAGTCACACCCAGTTTTTGCCTCCCGCCGCATGGAAGCCGCAAATCGCGCCCACCCAATACGATGAAAACGGCGTCATGTTGCGCGGCGTCGTCCATGACCCGACGGCACGACGCATGGGCGGAGTCGCGGGCCACGCCGGTCTATTCTCGACCGCCGACGATCTCGCCATCTTCGCGCAGGAACTGCTCCATGGTTCCCGCATTCTCACCCGCGAGAGCATCGAGAAGATGACCACGCCCGAGCAGTCCGCCAACGCTGCCAGTCTGCGCGGCTTCGGGTGGGACATTGACTCGCCGTATTCAACTAACCGCGGAGAGCTTCTTCCCGTTGGTTCCTTTGGCCATACCGGGTTTACGGGAACGTCGATCTGGATGGATCCGGTTACCGACACCTGCGTCATTCTCCTCACGAATGCCGTCCATCCTCGCGGCGGCACTTCGATGGTTTCCCTTCGTTCGCGTATCGCTACCGCTGTCGTTAGCGCGCTTGCGCTCACAACAACGGAACAACAGAATCTTCGACTAGCGCGCATCACCGGCTACAACGAATCCCTGATGGCTGCGCGTCGCTTCGATCATCGCAACGGCCAGGTCAAATCAGGCATCGACGTTCTTGAAACCCACAACTTCGCCGACCTTCATCCCGACGCTGCCCAACCCGTCCGCGTTGGTCTCGTCACCAACCAGACCGGCCTTGATGCCGCAGGCCATCGCACAGCCGACGTACTCGCGCACGCACCCGGTCTCAAACTCGTCGCGCTCTTCAGCCCCGAGCACGGCATTGAGGGCAAGCTTGACACCAGCAGCATCGCCAATACCCACGATGACGCCACGGGCGCGACTATCTACAGCGTCTACGGTTCCAAGGATGCACAGCGGCGTCCCGATCCTGCTGTTCTCGCTGGCCTCGATGTCATCGTCTACGACATTGCCGATGTCGGTGTGCGCTTCTACACCTACGAAACCACGCTGGGATACTTCCTTGAGGCCGCCGCCAAGGCAGCCAAACCCATCGTCGTTCTCGATCGCCCCAATCCCATCACCGGAGCATTCGTGCAGGGGCCCGTGGCCGACGCCGGCCGCGAATCCTTCGTCGGCTACTGGCAAACACCGGTCCGCCACGGCATGACCATGGGCGAACTCGCAAAAATGTTCAACACCGAGCGAGCCATCCACGCCGACGTCACCGTCGTGCCCGTCGAGGGCTGGCAGCGCGGCGATTGGTTCGACTCCACCGGCGCGCTCTGGACCAACCCGTCTCCAAATATGCGCAGCCTGACTGAAGCGACCCTCTATCCCGGTCTAGGTTTGATCGAGAGCACTAATATTTCCGTCGGCCGCGGCACCGGCACGCCTTTTGAAGTTGTTGGCGCTCCCTGGGTCGTTCCATCGGACCTGGCCCGCTATCTCAACGCGAGGGAACTCGCCGGAGTGCGTTTCGTTCCCATTGCATTTACCCCCGATGCGTCAGTCTATGCAGGCCAGAAATGTGGAGGAGTCAATATCCTCGTCACCAGCCGCGACGCCCTCGATGCTCCCGAACTCGGTCTCGAAATCGCCTCGGCGCTCCACAAGCTCTATCCCGATCAGTACAAACTCAGCAGCATCGATACGCTACTGCTCAGCCGGTCGGTTCTTCAAGCTCTCACGCAAGGCGAAGATCCTCGGCGCATCGCAGACGATGGCCGTTCGGCACTCGACCATTTCATGCAACTCCGCGCCAGATATCTGCTCTATTGAGCCAGTCTGCGAGCCGCCTCGACTCGTCAAGCGCCGCAGCCCGTCCTCGCTCCTTAACCTGTTCAAATCAAACGCAAAAAAGATTTGGCAAATTTGCAGGTTATTTCGCCGATAAGCCTACATTGGATTTATGCGATAACTACGATCACTTTGCCTGTTCGGATGTGGCGTCAGAAGCGATTAGCCTCCCCCCTCCCCCCTCCCCCTCCCCCCCCGGCCTGTGAAACTGTGAAACTGCGAAGCAGACCAAAAGAATATGGGTGGGAAGGGCAGCTCGGCCTACTTCCCAGCTTCAAGTGCCGCCAGGATCTGCGGACCAAGCTGGCTTACGCTGCCGGCGCCGAGCGTCAGGATCATGTCGCCCGTGCGAGCCGCACTCGCAACTGCAGCGACCGCCGCATTGAAGTCCGGCGCATACTGCGCCTGCGGCGCGGTGATCTTCGCGGTCAGCAGTTCCGCCGTGATTCCGGGCAGCGGTTCCTCGCTTGCGGCATAGATCGGAAGAACGACAACGGAGTCGGCATCCGTGAATGCACCGCCGAATTCATCAAGCAAATCACGCGTGCGCGTGTACCGATGAGGCTGAAAGACAACGTGGATCCGTCCCTTGGAGAACTCGCGGGCAGCGGCCAGGGTGGCGCGGATTTCAGTGGGATGGTGGCCGTAGTCGTCGACTACCGTAATGCCCCGCGCCTGCCCTCGGATCTGAAAACGGCGATCGACGCCATGGAAACTGGAGATTCCGGCAGCAATTTTCTCCGTCGCGACGCCGAGCTGATGGGCAATCGCCACTGCCGCCGTTGCATTCAGCGCGTTATGGCGTCCCGGCACGTGCAGGTGGAACGGCCCGAGTCGTGCCTGCGGTCGTGGCTACCTCGAAGTGCGAAAAACAATCAGGGAGTGCAGCAAGAAGTTCCAGGCGATAGTCGGCCTCGGCCGAAGTGCCATACGTGAAAACGCGTCGATGCACGCGCGGCAGAATCGCAGCAAGCGCCGGATTGTCGATGCAGGCGGTAACGGCGCCGTAGAAAGGAACCTTGTCCATGAACGCCAGAAATGCGTGTTCCACATCGTCCATGTCGCGGTAGCAGTCCATGTGCTCGCGATCGAGATTGGTGACCACCGCGAGAATCGGTGGAAGCTTGAGGAACGAGCGATCGCTCTCGTCGGCCTCTGCAACGAGATATTGCGTGGTGCCGAGTTTCGCATTGGATCCGAGCGCGTCGACGCGGCCGCCAACCACAACCGTGGGATCGAGGCCGCCGGCAGCGAGCACCGATGCCACCATCGAAGTCGTCGTCGTTTTGCCATGCATACCAGCGATGGCAATACCGTATTTCAGCCGCATCAGTTCGGCGAGCATCTCGGCGCGCTGAATCACGGGGATCTTCAACGACTGTGCCGCAAGAACTTCAGGATTATTGGGCGACACTGCGGAGCTGGTAACTACGACCGTGGCGCCTATAACGTTTTGACCGTCGTGCCCCTCGTAGATGCTGGCGCCAAGTTGTGCAAGCCGATCCGTAACGGGACCGCGTCGGAGGTCGGAGCCGGAGACCTGGAAGCCCATGTTGAGCAGGATCTCGGCAATGCCGCTCATGCCGATACCGCCGATTCCGATGAAGTGCGCGTGCTGTGAAGTGACAAACATTGTGCGAGAAGCTTCAGGTTAGCAGCTACGGGTTCCGATTGGCAGCGCCACGAGATAGCTGCCGCCATTGGCGTGGTTCCGGCCGCGTTCGGGGAAACTAACGCAGCAGTCCGCTCAAACGTTTGATAAGAGCGCTTCGCATGCTATCATTCCGCCGACCTACAATTGTGTTTGGCAATAACCGGTCTCATCAAATGAATTTGTTTATGAGACCGGTTCAAGGAGTTCACGATGATCCATCGTTCGCGCAGGGATTTTTTGAAGACAGCTTCCGCCACCGCAGCGGCACTTGCCGTAGCGCGCAGCGCTCCCGCCTTGGCTGCCGAGCCAGAAAAAGTAAACGTTTGGGGAACGTTCCGCGATCGACGCCACGCTGCGCTCGAGCCGCTTGAATGGAGACCAGCGAAGCAGGTTGCCGCGAACGCAATTCAGTTGAATACCAGCGCAAAGAAACAGGAAATCCTCGGCTTCGGCGCCGCCATCACCGAAGCCTCCGCCTACATGCTCAGCCGCTTATCGGATGCGGAACGCGCGCCAGTCATGCGCGATCTTTTCGCGCCTGATGCCATGGCGCTGAACGTCTGCCGCACCTGCATAGGCTCGAGCGACTACGCAACCAAGATGTACAGCTACGACGAGAGCAGCGAGCCCGATCCTGAGCTGAAAGCATTCTCCATCGATCACGACAAGGAGTTTTACCTTCCCATTCTGCGGGAAGCGCGCAAGCAGAACCCGGATCTATTTCTGTTCTCCTCGCCCTGGAGTCCCCCTGCATGGATGAAGCCGAACCATTCCATGCTGGGCGGCGCCATGCGCAAGCAGAGCTTCGATCCGTACGCGCGTTACTTCGTCAAGTTTCTCGAAGCTTACAAAGCTGAGGGCATCGATATCGCCGCCGTAACCATCCAGAACGAGACCGACGCCGAGCAGGAAGGCAACATGTCCGCCTGCCTCTGGGCGCAGGAGCAGGAGATGGAATTCGCCGCACGTTTCCTCGCGCCTTCACTGCGCAAGGCAGGATTCGGCACGAAGATCTGGCTCCTCGATCACAACTACAGCCTGTGGGGTCGGGCGATCGATGAACTTAGCGATCCTTCGGTCTACGAAGCCGTCGATGGAATCGCCTGGCACGGCTATGTGGGCGAACCCACAGCGATGACGCGCGTGCACGACGCATTTCCCGCAAAGCATGCGTATTGGACCGAGGGCGGTCCCGATATCAACCAGCCTGATTACCAGACGGACTTCACGAAGTGGGCTGATCAGTTCAACGGCGTCCTCAACAACTGGGCTCGTTGCATCACAGCCTGGAACGTAGCACTGGACGAAAAAGGAAAACCGGACATCGGCCCATTCTCGTGCGGCGGCGTCATCACCATCGACAATGCCTCGCACAAGATCACAACCAGCGGCCAGTACTGGGCCTTTGCGCATTATTCGAAGCACATCAGGCGGGGTGCAAAAGTGTTTGCCACAAACGCGCTCGGAGATACTGGCGTCGGCTCAGATATATCGCACGCAGGTTTCTGCAATCCTGATGGAAGTTGCGTGGTGGTGCTGGCCAACAAGGGAGCAGAGAAGCGCGTGCAGTTGCTGATCGGCGAGAATGCGCTGGACGTCGATCTTCCTTCCGACTCCGTGCACACGCTGCACTGGTCCTAAGCGTTCACTTGCCACTGATACACCCCTGCACGAACGCGGGTGCCCCAGCCAGGCTCCGCCTGAGCGAAAGCACGATATGACCATCAGAAATTCTCAGTCTTCCGGATGTCGCGCAGCGACATGTACGACAGCGGTTGTTCTTGCCAAAGCAGAAGAGCCTGACTCGCAGGTCACGAATTCGGAGGGAGCAGCAGCCTTCAGGCTGCTGAAATCATGCTCAGAGAAATACGGAGCCCTTCAGGGCTGGAAAGCCTGAGACCTCATGGCGCAGCCTCTCAATAAATCTCATTCGCCGTTTGCGAGGACCGTATCTTCCCGTTTTCGACAGAAAGCTTGTATGTAATTCCGTCGCCCGCCCATGACCTGATGTAGAAGTCCGATCCGGGCATGACCTTCTGCACGGTAAAAGGACCGAAAGTAAGCAGCTTGTTCGTTTGCATCGCGCCCGAACCGCGGTCGGCGTCGATAAAGTAAGCAGGGCCATACCCAACGACATGTGCCTTTCCATCCGGCTCCAGCAGAATCGCTGCTCGTTCCTGCACGCCGATTCCACGGACCCTGGGCGCATCGGGCGCGGCCGGCTTCCCATCTGGTTCGTTGAGCCGAGCCAGAAACACCAGCAGTCGGCCCATGCGATCGCGGCGTGCGAAGTGCGTGTCCGTGATGACGTCTTTAAGAATCGGGATATTCAGAAATCCACTCGCGAGGGTGATGCGCGCACTGTAACGGGTCTGCTAAAGCGGTCTTTCCGTCGAGGTTCGGATCGTCCGGCTTGTCCCCTTGTGCCGTGTAGATGAATTCACCCATCACAGCGAGCCCCGCGCTGGTGCCGCCAATGGGCACACCCCGCTTGATCGCATCGTTCAATGCCGTCTGAACCGGCGTGTTCATCCAGAAGTTGATGTAGTTGGCTTGGTCACCCCCGGCGATGAAGATGGCGCTGGCACGTTTGATCGCCTCGACGACAAAGGAATTCGATGCCGCATCGCGATTGGGAATGATCAACGTGGCCACGGAATTCAGGCGGCAAAGGCCGCGCAGGTAAAAGTTGTATTCATCGTCGCCTGTCGCGCGCAGCACCAGGAAGTCTCCGCCGCCTGAGCGATCACAGAGGAACTTGAACGCCTCGTCGAGATCGGTGCCGCCTCCCATCAACGCGAACCCCGCCCGCGATTGAGCCTTGATGTCCGTCCGCTCGCCGGCGCGAATATACCGATACGCGGGCGACTGTGCCAGCGCGAGAAGCCCGCTTCCCGCAAGCAAAACGCCCAGACCTATGATTCGCAAACGCTTCATCTCGGTAGCTTATTTTAAAGCTGCGATCCCTGCCCGTTACGCTACGGGTTCCCCCTCCGGGGCATGCGGAAAAAAGCCAGTCATGCGCGGGCTATAGTTGACTTTGGCGATTCTCCCGATCAACTGGCGCTGGCGTGGCACAACGCGACAATAAAACCCGGTCCCTCGTGTGGGAGGAGGAAGCGCCCGCAGAGCCGCGCTTCCGGCGCGCCCAGCCTGCCGTTCCCATTGCAGGTCGCAGCCTCCCCGGTATGCCAGTCTCGATGAACGATGAGGACGACGACGGTCCTCGCGCCCGCAGCAAACCGCGAAAGTTTGGCGACGAACCTACTCGTCCCTGGTGGCGACCCGCCTCAACATTCGGTCGCTTACTTCTCACAACCGGCCTGATCACTCTTCTGTCAGCTCTTGCGGTCTCCGCGTACACCCTGCGTAACTTTCTTGAGCACGATGCGCGCTTTCGCATTAGCGGCACGAGCAACATTCAGGCCACCGGGTTGTCGCAGGTAAGCCGCGCTGAGTTGCTGCCCGTCTTCGGAGAAGACATTGGCCGCAATGTCTTTTTCGTACCCCTCGCCGAACGTCGCAAGCAGCTCGAGCAGATTCCATGGATCGAACACGCAACCGTCATGCGCATCCTGCCCGACCAGATCCGCATTTCGGTCATTGAGCGCAAGCCGGTTGCATTCCTTCGCCAGGGCTCGCAGGTCGGCCTCGTCGATGCCAACGGTGTGCTGCTTGCCGAGCCGCCGGCGATGATGGCACAGCATCATTACTCATTTCCGGTTGTCACGGGTATCGACAGCCGCGACGCCATGCCTTCGAGGCGCGCCCGCATGGAGGTGTATCAGCATCTTGTCAGCGAGCTGGACTCCAATGGGCAGCATCTGTCGGACCAGATCTCCGAAATCGACCTGTCTGACCCTGAAGACGCGCGTGTGCTGATGCCCGCACAGGGAACAGACGTTCTGGCGCACTTCGGATCCGACCATTTTCTCGACCGTTTCCAGCGCTATAAGGCGCACATCGCCGAGTGGCGCCAGCAGTATCCCAAGCTCACCGAGGTCGACCTTCGCTACGAGCAGCAAGTCGTATTGCAGATGGCGGGTCATACCAATGCTGCCCCGGCAACGCTGGATCCGGTCGCGGCCAGCACCTCCCCGGAGTCAAGGAAACCGGTTGCAGGCGTGCCGGAAGCTGAGGCGGCTGCTCCAAAGCATGTTGGGCCGAAACACGCCGAGACCGCCAGGGCATTGAATGCCCACGCCACCGGCAGACCGGAAGCAAGGACAAAGAATACAAAGGCAAACGCATCCAGAAAGAAACATCCTGATCCAAAGCACAGCCTGAAGAAGCCAGCGACGAAGCCGAAGCCACACCCGTCCACCACCACGGCCCAGTGAGAGAACGATGAGCGAGAAGCAGGACAATCTGATCGTGGTGCTGGACGTGGGCAGTGCCTGGACTCGTGTACTCGCCGCTGACGTGAATGAAGGCGCTCTTCGCTATCGCGGCCACGGGCTGGTCGAATCCACCGGCATGCGCAAGGGTCTCATCTCTGAACTTGGACCGGCAGCCAAGATCGTAAAGCAGGCGAGCGAGCAAGCCGAGTGGACTGCGCGCGCAAACATCGACCAGTGCGTTGTGGGAGTCGGAGGTCCGCATATTCGGGGGCTCAATACAAACGGCGGACTGGACCTCGGAAGCCGTATGCGCGAGATTACGCGTGAGGATGTGCGCGCCGCGGTGGAGCGTGCACGCGCCGTCGAACGTCCACCGGATCGCGAGATTCTGCACCTGCTGCCGCGCCAGTTCATTCTCGACGATCAGCCCGGCATCTTCGATCCGGTTGGAATGGTAGGCGCGCGGCTCGAAGTCGACCTGCATATTGCCACATGTTCCGGCAGTGCGTTGCAAAGCACGGTGACCTGCGCCAACCGAGCCGGACTCGAAGTTTCCGAAGCCGTTCTCGAGTCGATCGCGGCGGCAGAGTCAACGCTTTCCGCGGATGAGCGCGAACTTGGCGTTTGCCTGCTCGACATCGGTGCGCATTCAAGCGACATGGTTGTCTTCTTCGAAGGAGCGGTCGCCCACACATCATCGGTTCCCGTCGGAGGCGCACATTTCACCAACGATCTCGCGGTTGGATTGCAGATGCCTGTCGCGCAAGCAGAGGAGCTGAAGCGGCAGTATGGTCACGCAGTGGTCACGGCCGTGCCACTTGAAGCAGAGATTGAGATCAACAATCCTGAACCGCAGCGTCTCGTATTGCGCACGCTTGCAGAGATTCTGGAACCGCGGGCACGAGAACTTCTATATTTTGTAAAAGAAAGCCTTCGCCAGGGCGGTGTGCTTGAGGCCCTGGGCGCGGGATGCGTGCTGACCGGCGGCGGAGCCATGCTGCCGGGAATGCTCGACGTAACAGAAAGCCAGCTTCGCGTTCCCGCGCGCACAGGAATGCCTGTGCGTCTCTCGAACATGCCGGGCGAATTAGTTCATCCCAGCTTTTCCACCGCCATCGGAATGCTACTGTATGCACATCGCACACGTGTCACCCGTGCGGCAGAAAATAACAGTTTGCGCGCCAAGCTGCGGGCCATCTTCGCAGCGAGTTTCTAAAGGCAAGGATCATGTCAACCACAAATGGGGAGGCGCCAGCCGCTATGGATCAGCAGAAGATAGAAGCCGCAGATTTGCGCATTCAGTTTCACGATGAAGAGCAGCGCGGGGCGCGAATCAAGGTCATTGGAGTCGGAGGTGGCGGCGGCAACGCCGTCAACCGGATGATCCAGGCCGGCCTCGAGGGCGTCGAGTTTATCGCAGCGAACACAGATGTGCAGGCGCTGAAGTTGTCGCTGGCCCCAATCAAGCTGCAACTCGGTGTGCGCCTGACCGCCGGGCTCGGTGCCGGGGCGAATCCTGATGTGGGCCGTCGCGCAGCGCTCGAAGATTCAGAGAAAATCATCGAGGCGCTCGAAGGCGCAGACATGGTGTTTGTGACCGCTGGTCTCGGCGGAGGTACGGGCACCGGAGCCGCTCCCGTGATCGCCTCGCTGGCCAGCGAAATGGGCATCCTCACCGTCGCGGTCATCACGCGGCCGTTTGCGTTCGAGGGCAAGCGCCGCCTGCAGCAGGCTGAGCGCGGCCTGAAAGAGCTGCTCGAGAGCATCGACACGATGATCGTGATTCCCAACGAGAAACTGCTTGCCGTTGCCAAGGATGCAGGCTTCTTCGAGAGCTTCCGCATTGCCGACGATGTACTTCGCCAGGGCGTTCAAGGCATTTCCGACATCATCACGATTCCCGGCATCATCAATCGCGATTTCGCCGATGTAAAGACCACGATGGCCGGGATGGGCCACGCAGTGATGGGAACAGCGATTCGCTCGGGCGACAATCGCGCCAAGGAGGCGGCACAAGCCGCGATGGCATCGCCGCTGCTCGACGCGGGCGCTATCGACGGAGCGCGCGGCATCCTGATCAATATTACCGGCTCAAGCAACCTGAAGCTCTCTGAGGTTAACGAAGCCTCATCGCTCATCCAAAGTTCGGCACATGAAGACGCCAACATCATCTTCGGCGCAGTACTGGACGAACGTATGGGCGAAGAGGTGAAGATCACAGTCATCGCAACCGGTTTCCGTGACCAGATGCCCGAGCGCCGGGCTCGCATGCTGAATGTGGAAGAGATGCCGGTGGTTTCGGTCCCCGTGGTTGCGGCAGATGCGTGGATGCGAGAAAGGGCTCCCGTCGCGCCGCCAGCCCCGGCGCCTCTGCGGTTCATGAGCGAAGAGGACGACGAAGAATCCGACAACCAAGACGCTGGCGAACCAGAGTTTGTGGCTGCGGCTGTCCGGTCCAGTCACGCCGAAGTTGCGGAGGCGCCTTTGGTTCCGCTTCCACGCGACTATGCTTCTGACTTTGGTAACAGCGTTCGCACTCCTTCAATTACCGAAGAACACGTACCACAGCCGCCTGTAAGTCCTTTGTCTGCGCCTTCGAATGACGAGGAGAGGGACTTGGATGTTCCCACCTTCATGCGCCGGATGAAGTTCTGATACAAGCTACGCCAAAACGGGGACTTGCATTGAATCCGAAGCACGGTATAGTCAAAATAGCTCTCGAAATCCATGGGTCAGGACAAGTACTTTTGCGGCATTGGTGTTGTTTCCCCCAAATGTTTGTGTGCGTGCACCATTGAAGCCATCGGGTGACACTGCGCACATACTGCGGCCCGAGCGTGTGGGATAACCAGTTTGAGTTTCAGAACGAAGTGCGCTGCTGCTGGGCAGACGCATGGCACGCAATCCACTGTTGAGGGGAATCTGTTCGGAATGAGACTGCCTTGCGTTTTTGCCTTGGGACTCGCCGTCATTGCGATGAGTGTGGGCGCCGGTAACGCTGCTGCGCTGGATGTGCAACACCCCGTGCACCACTCGAAGACCGCCAGCAAACGCCTGGTCATTCGGCATACCCATAGCTCCGTCCATTCCAGTACATCTGTAGCGACCCATCGCATCCACACATCGGCATCCTCCACGGCCACGTTTCATCATGCAGTTCTCACTCGCCGCCATCATCATTACTTCGGCGAGCACTTCACGGCCAGTTCGTTCGCAAAAGGTGACATATTTGAGGGCGACGTCACGGCCGGTGAAGATCCTTTGGTCCGCCAGGCGGCGATCGATGCACTGGGCGACATGAACGGCACTGCTGTCGTGATCGACCCATCAAACGGCCGTATCCTGGCCATGGTCAACCAGAAGTTGGCACTGTCACCCGGCGCGGAACCCTGCTCCACCATCAAGCTTTCCGTGGCGCTGGCCGCATTGAGTGAAGGCCTAGTCACGCGCGATACGCCAGTGCAGCTCGCGGGCTTCCGCATGAACATGACGGACGCAATTGCGAAGAGCAACAATCTTTACTTTGAAGAACTCGGCCGCGAACTTGGTTTCGAACGGGTTCGCCATTACGCGACCCAGTTTGGTCTTGGCGAACTCGCCGGATATCACATCGAAGGCGAACAGCTTGGCGCATACCCGACCGAAGCGATTCCGACGTCGGAAGGCGGAGTGGGGCGCATGTGCAGCTTCGGGCAGGGAGTCTCCATGACTCCGCTGCAACTTGGTGCCTTTGTCGCTTCGCTCGCCAATGGTGGAACCCTTTACTACCTGCAGCATCCGACTTCGGCTGAGGAAGTTGCAAACTTCCAGCCCAAGGTGAAGCGCACGCTTGATATCGCCCGCTACGTTCCGGACATGCAGGACGGAATGGCAGGCGCGGTCCAGTATGGAACCGCGCGCCGCCTGCGCGCCAACTTCCAGGAACTGCCGGTCTTCGGAAAAACGGGAACTTGTTCCGACAAGGGAACGCGCTTCGGCTGGTTCGCGTCGTACTCCGACACGCCGCAGGGCGCGCTGGTTACGGTGTTCTTCCTCGAGGGCGGGCGGCCGACGTTTGGACCGCGCGCTGCCGAACTGACTGGAGAGTTCTACAAGAACCTCTGGGATCGCAATTACTTCGCCGACAAGGGCGTCCAGGCGCACGCCGGATTGCAAGAGACGAGCGCGCCGATCGGTCGATAATCTTCGAATACAGGCACAACCAAAGCCGCCTTCGGGCGGCTTTTGTTTTTGAGATTGAGAATGCGACGAAGCGGACGTTGGTCTGTTTCATTCTGCAGTTGAATACCCTCAACGTGAGTAACGAAGCAACGCATTTGATCAAGACTTAAAGACGGGTGGGCCGCTAAGATTTCCATAGGAACAAGCGCAGCGAGAGGGCTTGACGAATCGCTAGGGTGAACCCCAGGGGGTAAACTCACTTCTCTTGAGGGAGCCATTGGCGAAATGGTCACACCTGATTTCGCACTGCATCAGTTGGTCGAGGCCATCCTTGTCGGGGATGCCGAGGGAGTTTCGCGACTTCTTAAGGCAAAGCCACAGTTGGCGCGAGCTAGCTTTCAGACGGGAGCCACGCGACAATCCGCAGTGCCATTTTTCCTCGATCAAATAGGGCGATATATCTACGCGGGAGATACTGCTTTGCACATTGCAGCGGCAGCGTATCAGACAACGATCGTGAACGACCTTCTGGCAGCGGGCGCGGATGTTCATGCGCGCAATCGACGGGGTCAAGAAGCCTTGCATGCCGCTTCGTGTGGGTCTCCTGGTTCGCCAATTTGGAATCCGTCAGCGCAGAGTGCAACCATCACCCGGCTTGTCGAAGCGGGTGCCGACCCGAATGTACCTGATAGGAGCGGGGTATCGCCCCTTCACAAAGCCATCAGGACGCGCTGTGCGAGTGCTGTGGGAACTCTTCTCGACCTTGGCGCCGATCCTGCGGGCCCAAACAAGAAGGGCTCTACTCCGGAGCTGCTCGCTATACAAAACACTGGACGAGGTGGCACAGGGTCAGGGGAAGCGAAATTGCAGCAGCAGGAAATATTGCGGCTGCTGCAAGAGCGGACACGGGTCAAGTGACGTTGCTAGAGCAGGTGCGAAGGACTAGACAGGTTGGTCATGCTGCCGAGATGCCTATCAGGTTCCAGTGAAGAAAAAGCGGTCAGGATGCATTCAGAGATGGCCGCGCCACAGCACCGGCGACGAGGTTGAAGAGGATGGGCCGAAGAAGGTAGAGGAGAATCACAAAGAACATTACCTCGAGTCCCTCGCCGAAGGCCCACATGCCGGAAGAGGCGTCCTGAATAGCGATTATCTGCGCGGTGGAAACGCCGGTGGTGGCGGACTGATACCAGATCATCAGGTTGCGCTTAAGAATCATTACCTGCCAAGCGAGTTCCCAGATGACAACAAAGCTGCACAACTCGTAGCCCACGCGCACCCACGCTTTCAGGCCGCGCACGAAGCGGCTGTATCGGTCGGTTTGCGATGGGGCACGGTCGTTCAATACTGACAGAACAGCGAAGCCGAGGGGGCCGAACGGCGCAAGAAGCAACCACAAGCGCGATTGCTTTTTTGCGCGGATTACCAGGAAGCACCCGAGTAGATAAAGCGCGAGTATGACCAGGAAGGATCCGTACATGACACCGAGCTTGAGCGAGTTGAGCAGATGCCAATTGCGCGCATAGTTGGGGTGGCCTGCAGCGATCTCAGGGTTGATGAGGCTGAAGAGGATTCCCGCGCCGACGGTGACGGCTGGAATCAGCAGGAGCAGAAGAAGCGCGACGAGCAGTTGTTTTTTGATCATCCCTATCGTCCGGGAGCGGTAATTGATTCACTTTACATCGCAAAGTGGAAATTGTACAGAGTTGAGTGAGGGGCGGCAGCACCCTAAATGCAACTTTAGAGACCCATACTCCTATTATCCCCTCTCCTTGGAGAAGTCTTCTGTTTTCAGTGGGTTACAGGGACGACTGTCCGTAAAAATTTCCAACGAATGCACTTAGCTGTAGAGATCTGTTATGAAAGGACTTAGCCCGAATGCCACCTGCAGAATTCGAACCGCCTTTACTGATTCGCTGGTTCAAGCATAGCGAATTAGACGGAATTACCTGCAAATCCCGAGCAAGCAATTTTCGATGGAGAATCAGTAACTTAGGGAATTCGACGAGAGGCAGGGGCTTGACAGGTGCTGAGATGGCATCTGGGGAGGAGGGAACGAGAAAGTCTCAGACCGAGAGGAGACCTGCTGTTTCCGTCTATTGCCGATTGGGTTCGTGCTTTCCCAAGTCTGAGAATCCAGACCCTTCGGCGCCGCCGGTGGCTTCCATGGCGACCAGTGCTACTTGATGGGTCTGACAGAAGGCAGTCAGCTCTGCGTTGCCTTCCGGGGTGTTGGCGAAGGTGGCTGCGGCGCCGTCCTGTCCGATGCGCGCGGCCAAAGAAGAGGAACCAATATCCACTCCACAAATGATCCCTGTCACGGTAACCTGCCTTGTATGTTCGAGTGAAATCGTGCGACTGTTCGGTCGTACGTGACTTGGGCAGCGGTCGCCTGTGCTGAGCGCCGGTCGTCAAGACCGCAGGATGAACGGGAGCCGTCCGCCCGCGGGGGAACCGATCGATCGGTTCCCCCACTGCAACAGTCTCAACCAAACTGCCGCTTATTTAGAGATACAAGGATGACAAATTTAGAGGGGAGCGATCTTGTTCGAGAGGAGTTGAGAGTTGGAAGCTTCCTAATGGCCCATGGGGGCGGGGGCGATTTTCTTGGGGCGCTGCATCAGAAATGGGAGCGGGATGAGGACGGTGGTGACCGCGACCATGACCCAGATGACATCGACATAGGCGAGGAGGCGCGCCTGGATCTGGGCCATGCCGTAGATCTGCGCGCCGGCGTGGTAGACGGCATCGGGCATGGCTGAGCCGCGCTGGACCCAGGCGCCGGCGAGGCCCCTACGTATCTGGTCAAAGGGCGGATTGCCAGATGCGGCCTTTGGTACAAGCATGGCGAGATGTTTCTGGCTCAGGCGCGCGAGCAGCGTGGTGATGAAGCTGATGCCGACGCTGCCGCCGAGATTGCGCATGAGCGCGGTGAGTCCACTGACCTCGTTGTATTTTTCTTGCGGGATTCCTGAATAGCACAGCGTGTTGATGGGGATGAACAGGAATGGGAGTCCGAGCGCGATAAAGACGCGCCAGCTTACGGCCATGCCAAAGCTGATGTTGGGATTGATGGTGGACATGCGCCATAGGCCGAAGGTGGTGATGACGAAGCCCATGGCGACGAGTTTGCGTGGGTCAAATCTGGGTGCAAGGGCGCCGGCGACAGGGAAGAGAAACATCAGCACCAATCCACCGGAAGATACGGCCATGCCGGCCTGTCTGGCGGAGTAGCCCATGATCTCCTGCAGGAATTGCGGGATGAGCACGGTGGAGGAGTAGAGCGCCACGCCCACCATGAACATGACGAGCTGGGTCATGCCGACATTTCTTCGCGCAAAGAGGCGCAGGTCGAGGACAGGGTGGGCGATGGAGAGTTCACGCCAGAAGAAGAGTGTGAGGCCGATGATCGCCGTGATGAGGAGGGTGACGATGAAGCGGGAGCTGAGCCAGTCGTCTTCCTGACCCTTGTCGAGCATGATCTGGATGGAGCCGATGGCAATGATGAGGAGACCGAGGCCCCAGTAGTCGATGCCTTCGCGGCGCTTGCGGACTTCGGCGAGGTACGGCGGGTCTTCGACGAGGCGATTGCTGAGATAAAGCGAGATGATGCCTACGGGGATGTTGAGGAAGAAGATCCAGCGCCAGGTGTAGTTGTCGACGATCCAGCCCCCGACGGTAGGGCCGAGGACGGGGGCGGTGACGACCGCGACTCCGTAGACGGCGAAGGCCATGCTGCGTTTCTGCGGTGGAAATGTGTCAGCGAGAATGGACTGCTCGCTGGGCTGGAGGCCGCCTCCGGCCGCACCTTGCAGGACACGGAAGAAGACGAGCATGCCGAGTGTGGGGGCGAGTCCGCAGAGCAGGGAGGCGACAGTAAAGAGGAAGACGCAGGTCATGTAGAAGCGCTTGCGGCCGATGCGGTTGGCGATCCATCCGCTGATGGGCAGCACCATGGCATTAGCGACGAGGTAGCTGGTAAGCACCCAGGTGGCTTCTTCGGGGCTGGCGCCGAGCGAGCCGCCGATGTGGGGCATGGCGACGTTGGCGATGGAGGTGTCGAGCGCCTCCATGAAGGTGGCTAGGGTGACGGTGATGGCGATGGCCCAGGGATTGGCGCGGGGTCGCCACGTGTCGTGGAATGTGGTTGTCGCCGCCGCGGCCAACGCCTGGTCCTTTCGGGGTTGAGGATCTCAAATTTTGCCGCCGGAGGCAGCCGTATGGAACAGGGGAGTGCTGCTACCAGATTACCGGAGAAGACAGTTATCAGTCTTCAGTTGTCAGTTTTCGGTTATGTCATGCTGGGAGGGAGATGACGGAGAGTCAATCAGTTGCGGAGAGGCAGGACAGGGCTGGGTTGCTGGTGCTCGGAGTGGATACGTGTGGACCGACGGGGTCTGTGGCGCTAGCGCGGGCTGAAGCAGGTTCGGTGAGGATTCTGGGTCTGACGGAATTGGCTGGGCGGAGTTATTCGGCAACTCTGGTAGCGGCTGTCGGGGAGTTGCTGACAGCTCATGCGGTAAAGCTGGGGGACCTGGGCGCCATCGTCGTAGTGAATGGACCGGGAAGCTTCACGGGCGTGCGCGTGGGCCTGAGCGCGGTGAAGGGGCTCGCTGAGCCGGGGCAGATCCCAGTGGTTGCGGTGTCTCGTTTGGCTGTAATGGCGGCGAAGGCGGGGGTGGAGGCGGCGGCGCTAGATGCGCATCGGCATGAAGTGTTTCTAAGGTTGGATGAAGATGGCGAGGTGAGGGAACTGCTGGCCGGACCGGTGGAACTCGCTGTGGCAGTAAGGGGGACCGTTGGTCGGGGTAAGTCCCCGGTCCCCAAAAGCGAGGGACCGGGGGCACCCAACTTGATTGCGGTTTGCGATGATGCGGCGGCTGGGATGGTGAGCGCGGCGTTTGGGGATGTCGAGTTGATGAGGATCGAGGCACCGACGGCGGGGGATGCGATTGAACTTTGCTTGCCACGGGTCCTGGACCGGGATTTTGCCGATCTGGCGACCCTGGACGGGCACTATTTGAGGCGTTCCGACGCGGAGATTTTCGGGGATGCGGCGCAGCGCACATGAGGATGGAGCCCAACTTCACGATTCGCCCTCTGGCGGAGCCGGATGTGGACCGGCTTGCGGAGATTGCGGCGAGGTTGGAGCAGGCTCCGCAATGGCCGCGTTCGGCCTATGCTTCGCTGCTGGGTAACGCGAGCCACGATCGCATCGTGCTGGTTGCGGAGGATGCGGAAAGCGGCGCTGTTGCCGGGTTTGTGGTTGCCCGTCTGATCCCGCCGGAGGCGGAGTTGGAGTCGATTGCAGTCGCCCGCGAGTTTCAGCGCCAGGGGGTAGCCCGGGCGCTGTTTTCGACCCTCGCAGGCGTGCTTGGTCGAAGCGGCGCTGACGAAATCATCCTTGAAGTGCGGGCCGGGAACAAGGCGGCTCGAGGATTGTACGGATCTCTGGGCTTCGTTGAGGAGGGTCGTCGGCGGGGGTACTATGCTGACCCGGTTGAGGATGCCGTTCTGATGCGTTTGCGGCTGAAACAGGCGGATCGGGAGGGCGTCTGGTGATTCCGATCACTGGTGCTGGGGCCTAGTTAAGAATTCCACAGCCTTCCTCATTTTCTTGTGTCTTGGCGCTTGCCGATTGCGGGCGGGGAGGACTATAAAAATTGGATTAAGAACACAAGGAGGTGCTTTGATGGACGAGATAAATGACTCCACGCTGAGCGAAGAAATAGGTCGTCTCCACGCCGAACATCGTCGCTACGCTCAGCGGTTGGAAGAATTGCTTCAAAAGCCTTACCTCTCTACGGATGAGGAGCTGGAAGAAGTTCGCCTGAAAAAGTTGAAACTCCATGCCAAGGACCTGATTTACGCTCTCGAGCATCGGGCCCCGGCAATCGCATAGAGTTTCCCGGCGGTTGGGCCAGTGACGATGATTTTTGGCGGCTTGGTTGCGTCTTTGCGCAACGGCGAGTCGCTATCACTCCAGGAGTCTCCCTTCGATATCCCTGTTTCCGATTCAACCGTATAATCGTTAGGGACAATGGTTCGTGACGGTTACATCTACGGTTTGAGCCTTCTTGCAGTGGCCGGCGTGCTGATGTGGGCCACGGGAACGTGGGTCTGGAGCATTGCTCCAGTTCTGCTAGCCGCATTCTATCTCTGGTTTTTCCGCGATCCGCAGCGGACCGTTCCCTTAGGTGCCGGACTTATCGTTTCCCCAGCTGACGGAGTTGTCACCGAGACGGTGCGCTTCGATACTCCCCAAGGACCTCGCCAGCGCATCAGCATCTTTCTGAATGTCTTCGATGTGCATGTAAACCGCTCGCCGATAGCGGGCGAGGTGACTTCCGTTCGCTATCAGAAGGGAAAATTTCTGAATGCGATGAACGAGGAGAGTGCCGAGCGCAACGAACAGAATGTTGTTACGGTGCAGGGCGAGGGCATGGAGATCGTCTTCAAGCAGATTGCGGGCCTGATCGCGCGGCGCATTGTGTTCAATCACCGCGAGGGCGACCGCGTGGAGCGTGGACAGAGAGTAGGACTGATCAAGTTTGGCTCGCGCACAGACGTCATCCTGCCCGCGGAGGCAGAGATTCGTGTGAAGACCGGTGAACGCGTCAAGGGTGGGGCTTCGATAATCGCCGAACTGCCGGAGTCGGAACTTGCTGTAGGCGTGACCCACCAGCTGAAGAGAGCCAGCGCAAGCGTGGAGCCCGAGCCCGAGTTTCTGGAAGGAGACGAAGTTTGAACTCCGCTGACGCAGCAGTTGCCAGGGCGAAGAACCAAGCGCGGCTGCGTCGCGGCATGTTCATTCTGCCGTCGTTCTTTACTGCGCTGAATATTGGTGCAGGCTATTTTGCGATCACGCAGACGATCGCAGCCATCAGCGGGAACGCGATGGCGAACAGGTCTCTGACGCATCTGGATCTGGCGGCGATCGCGATCCTTGTGGCCATTCCATTTGATTCGCTGGATGGACGGATTGCGCGCATGACTAATACGGCGAGCGATTTTGGCAGGGAACTCGATTCTCTTGCGGACGTGATCACGTTTGGCGTGGCGCCGAGCCTGCTGGCGTATGTGTGGGGATTCTATTTTCTGCCGGACACCATCAATCCGCAGTTGCGCCTGCACCTGACGCAGGCCGGGCCATTCATCTGTTTTTTGTTTTTGATCGGCGGGGCATCGCGACTGGCGCGATTCAATATCAGTCACGATCCCAAGCCGAGAAATCCGGGCAGGCCCGACAGGAAGTACTTTGTAGGGATGCCGATTCCCGCGGCGGCGGGATTGCTTGCGGCCACGGTGCATTTCTGTGGGGGGATTCCCGTGCAGGCATGGTGGGTGTCTTGCCTGTGGCTCGGTCTTGTGGGATTGGCCGGTTTTCTGATGGTGAGCACGTGGCGCTTCTGGTCCGGCAAGGAGATTGATCTCAGCCGCAGCCATCCCTTCCGACTGATTCTGGTGATGACCGTGGTGCTCTATGTGATGATCAGGTTCTCAGAGGTGGTTCTGTTTTCGCTTGCGCTCATCTACATGTTCTCAGGGATCTGGGCGCGTGCGGCATATGGATGGTCAAGGCGACGGCGGCATGGGCAGAAAGTGGAAGTGCCGAGTCTATCGGATCGTCCGAATGCCGACCCAGACCCGCATCACTTATAAGTTCAAACGACAAGAAGGAAGCCCGTGTACAAGATTGCCATTGTTGGAGCTGGGACGCTGCTCGGTAAGGAACTGAAGGACGCTCTCACGGAGTCCTCACTCGGCGCGGATGAGATCGCGCTGTTTGATGAAGACGAGGGACTCGGCCAACTCGATCAAATTGGCGATGAGGTCACGTTTGTGCGGGCCATCGCGCCAGACTCATTCGAGCACCTGGACTTTACTTTCTTTTGCGGCACCGAGGGCCTTACACGGAGGCATTGGCGCGAAGCACTGCGCGCAGGATCGACGGTACTGGATCTCTCTGGCGCGCTGGACCAGGAGACGGGAGTGCTGGTGCGCTCGCCGTGGGTAGGAGCGCAGGAGGTCTCTGCCGATCTGTTTACGCCAGCCGTTGTGCCGGCGCATCCGGCGGCCCTGGCACTGGCGCTGTTGATGGAGCGCCTGCAGCAGGCGGCGCCGGTGCGGCAGGCTGCGGCGACTGTGCTGCTGCCGGCCAGTGAATTCGGGCGCGCCGGGATGGATGAACTGCACCAGCAGACCGTGAACCTGCTGAGTTTCCAATCGATTCCGCGAGAGACGTTCGATGCTCAGTTGGCGTACAACCTGCTCTGCGGGTTCGGCGAGAACGCAAAGGCGAGCATGGTTGCGTTGATAGCAGAATTCGCCGCCAGTACGCGGCGCTGGCAGGAAGAAGGCTGCCGGCACTCGCGATACAGACGATCAGCGCGGCGGTCTTTCATGGTCATGGATTTTCCATTTTCGCCGAGCTGGAGCGGCCGCTCGATCTGTCGGCGCTGGAAGATGCATTGAGCGGGGATCATGTAGACCTCGTGCTTGAAGACACGGATTCGCCTTCGAACCTGGCGGCGACGGGACAGAATGATGTGCTGGTGCGGCTGCGGCTGGAACCTGGTGCGCGCAATGCGAATGAATCTTCGCGCGTGTGGCTGTGGGCGGCTTCAGACAATCTGCGGCTGTATGCGCAGAATGCTGTGGAGTGCGCGCTGGACCTGCGACGGCTGAGACCGCAGGGAACGGTGCAGTAGGTTTGCAGTGAACAGTGAACATTGAACAGTGAAGCGGTGAAGCAGTGAAGCAGTGAAGCGGTGAAGCGGTGAAACAGTGAAGCGGTGAACGGGGATCATCACGGGATGTATTGACGTTCCTTGCGCACGCTTTGCAGGATTTCACAGCCATTCACTTCGCGTATTTCGTCCACAACTGCTCGATGTAGCTGTCGGTCATGCCGGCAATGTAGTCGGCGACGGTGCGGGCCAGGCCTTCGGTTGGAATCTGCGCCTGGTGGTCGGGGGGTAACAGTGTCGGCTCAGCCATCAGAGCCGCGAAGAGTCCCTGAACAACCTGGGTGGCGCGTTCGTGCTCTTCTTCCATTCCGGGCGAATTGTAAAAGTGGGTATAAAGATAGCTCTTGGCGGTGGCCCGATCAGCCTCCATAGCAGGACTGAGCGTCGCGATTCTGCCGGGCGCGCGGCGGATGTCGTCGAGCGTAGTGGCGCCCAAAGCCGCCACATGATTCCGGACTTCCTCGATCAGGTCGGTGACTAGCGCATTGAGCATGCGGTTGAGGGTTTCATAGACAGTCTGCTTGGTCTGTGCGGAGGGGTATTGCGCGGTTACTTCGTCGTGGAAGCGGCGGAAGAGCGGGACATTGTTACAGACTTCCGCGACGGTGAGGATTCCTGAGTCCAGTCCATCGTCGAAGTCGGCGGTGAGGTAGGCGATCTCGTCGGCGAGGTCGATCAGTTGCGCTTCGAGGGGGGGCCGAAGATCGAGGAAATAGGCTGCGAGTTCGGGGTGGGTGGCGCTGGAGTAGTCGCGGGAGTGCTTGATGATGCCTTCGCGCACCGCGAGGGTGAGGTTGAGGCCGCGCCATGCTGGATAGCGCTCTTCAAACCAGGTCACGATGCGGAGGGCGTGGAGATTGTGGTCGAAGCCAAGGCCATGCTGCCGCAATGCGGTATCGAGGGCTTTCTCGCCCGCATGGCCAAAGGGGGGATGACCGATGTCGTGGGCAAGGGCGAGGGCTTCAGCGAGTTCGCGATTCAAGCCCAGAGCAGTCGCAAGGGTGCCGGAGATCTGGGCTACTTCAAGCGTGTGGGTCAGCCGGGTTCGAAAGTGGTCGGCGGGAAGAATGCTCGCGAGGCGCGAAAAGACCTGGGTCTTTCCGGCCAGACGCCGGAATGCTCGAGCGTGAAGAATGCGGGCGGCGTCGCGCGCGAAGGCTGACCGATAGGGATGCGGCGGCTCAGGGTGAATGCGGGAGGCAAGATCGCCATTTTCGTGGACCGCAATGTCGGGCGGCAGTCGATTATTTCGATTGCGTTGAGAATTCATCCGGAATCGGTCTTGGTCTGGTTATATCGCAGCGGAGCGGAGGCGTGCACGCCGGCTCGGGTTGCGCCGCAGGATCGGGGCAGGTTCCGACGAAGAATTTGCGAGGAACGTGTTCGGAGTCACGATGCTACGCCATGCGCGGTGCTATAGAATCCTTGCTGCGACAGGATTGGACAATCGCCAGCATCCGGGAGTACCATCCTGCCGATTTTGCAAAGTGCGCGTGCAGGCGTCGTAATATCGCGCACTCCGAAATTCTTCACATTCGGACAGGAGGCAAGAATGAAGACGATCAAATGTGTTGGATTGGCCCTCATGGCCCTTGGAGTTGCATTCACGACAGGCTGCGACAGGCACTCGAACAAGGAAGTTTTCTACCTGGTTTCGTCGAATATGGCATTGCCATACTGGCAAACGGCCGCGAAGGGGTTCAACAAGGCCGGAGCAGAATACAAGGTGACAGCGAAAGTTGTTGGGCCTGAGAATTACGATCCGCAGGCAGAACTGGCTGAACTTCAAAAGGCAGTTGCGGCAAAGCCTGCCGGTATCCTGATTTCCGTGGCCGATGTTTCAGTGCTCGGTCCGGCGATTGATTCCGCAATTGGCGCGGGGATTCCGGTGATCACCGTCGATTCAGACGCGGTGGGGAGCAAGCGGCTGTTCTTTATCGGCACCAACAATCTGGAAGCTGGAAGAATGGGTGGCCACCGCGTAGTTGAGCAATTGGGCGGGGCCGGTAACGTCGTGTTCTTCACGATATCGGGCCAACCGAACATGGAAGAACGGCTCAAGGGATTCAGAGATGTGTTGGACACGCGGCAGAACATTCACGTGGTTGACGTGATCGACATCAAGAGCGATGCTCGCACAGCGTTTGACAAGACGCAGGAATTGATGGCGCTGACGGGACCCAAAAAGATCAATGCGTTCATCTGTCTCGAGTCTGCCTCGGGCAAGATGGTGTCGGATGCGATCAAGCGGACGAATTCAACCGACAGGCTCGTCGTTGCATGGGATGTGAACCAGGATACTCTGGACGGAATCAAGAGCGGCACAATCAACGCAACGGTGGCGCAGAAGCCTTTCACCATGGGCTACATCGGACTGCGGTCGCTGGATGAGATTTTCCACGCCCCGCCGACATCCTTGACGACGGATCATAGCCAGGATGCGTTTTCTCCATTCCCTGTGTTTATCGACACGGGCACATCGCTGGTGGATAAGCACAATGTGGATTCCTACATTGCATCGGCGGCGGCGCACCAATAGCCATTACCCGGGCAGGGATCAGAGTTTTTTGACAAATTGAATATTGGAGTAGGCGGCAGCTTCACAAAACAAGAAGCTGCCGCTTCTTTTTTATGGAAGCAGAATTGCTGGTTGAGTTTCGACGCCGCATAAACACTGTGCTAAATCGATTTCAAGAATATTTTCGTAAAGCTCTCAGCGGTCCCCTTGACGTGGCACGGAAATGGGTCCAACATAGGCAGCAAATGGGCTGTTACAGCTTGGTCTGAAGCATTCTGCTGAGATTGTGCAGGCAGCCAATCATGTGATTGACCGGGCTCGATACGCTCAATTCTGGGAAAGGATGCCGAGACGAGCGAATGGTGGTCAAGACACAATTGACGGGCACCGAGGTCACCGGATTGCGCGTTGGCTCACGGAACGTTCGCCGTTATTTTCCCAAGAGCATTCGCGTCATCGAGCTGCAGTTGACCATTTACAGATTCAATGCGGTCTGTCTCCGGAATTCTGGCGCGGGGAGCCGGAGATCCGCGATCCGCGGCTTTGCGTATGGCTAAACTCCAAGGTCTCCCATCGCGTGGGTGCGCATAACGAACTCAGGCTGGCCATGACTCCAGCGGGAAACAACGCATTCAGGCTGCGGCCCACCAACGCAATGGAAGACAGCATGTTCAGTATGGAGCCGCTTCCCGTGGCCTGAATGGCAGGCAACTGGCTGCCGGATAAAGCCGCGGCAGCATGATTTTTTGCGGATTCGTTCTGAGTTGCCGATGATACAGATGAGGCGGGCGAGGTGGGTTATTCCGCAACGAAAGTGTGGTTTCTATGAAAAGGCAACTGGAGAATGAGGCGATCGAGGCTTTGCGGCAAACGCTGGGTCAAATTTCTGTGGTGAAGACCAAGGAAATCAAAGTCGAGTCGAACCGTCATCACGGTGAAAGAACCATCATCGCCCATGTCGAAATCTACGGACATGCGCACAGACTGGTGTGCAAACTGGTGGGCAATTGCGACCCTGTTGAATTGCAGCACACATTTCTGGAATTGCGAATACTGCACGCTCGATTTTCCGGCGAGACGACGCCGGTTTTGATTGCTCCTGTTCTCACGGAGGATGCGCAGACGCTTTGCAGGGAGAGCAATACCGGATTTCTCGATCTGGAAGGCAATGCGCGAATTTATCTGGATGAAGTTTTTATTGTGAAGCGTTCGTTAACGCATCACAGAACGCTCCCGCCCCCGGCTGAACCATTGCCCACCAGCGAAACGGCCCGCTATGCAGGAATTGCGTAGCCCGTGCCGGGCTTCCTCAGCCAACGGCGGAAACATTAAGGGCGGCCAGATGATTGGCCGCCCTTAATGTTTAATTGCAAGCTCGGTGTGGCGTTATTACTCGGGTTTGTTCTGGTTGATTGTGTTGTCCTGTTTGGCCAGCCTGACGCGCGCGGTTTCAAGTTTCTTCTGAACCTTCGCTACGTCGGTGGGTTCCACGTCGGGAGCGGCAGACTTGGAGTACTCCGACAGAGAAAGCTCCCACTGTGCCGCAGCCAGGCGAATGCGGCCGGTCTTCTCGTAGAGATCGCCGAGGTGATCGTGGACGGTGGGATCGGTCTGATCGCGCTCAACGGCCTGGCGCAGGTTCTCCTCGGCAAGCTCATATTGACCCAGCTTGAAATAGGCCCATCCGAGTGAATCGAGGTATGCGCCGTTCATCGGCTCGATCTCAACCGCCTTGCGAATCATTTTGAGTGCTTCAGGCAGGCGCGTTCCCTTATCGGCAAGCATGTAGCCGAGGTAGTTGAGGACAGCCGCGTTATTGGGATCAATCTCAAGCGCCTGGTGGAAGTACTGCTCGGCCTGTTCGGAGTGCTTCTGGCGTTCAGCCAAACCGCCTTTCAGGAACAGCAGATAAATATTGTCATCCTTTTTGGTGGTCAGCGGAGTGGCCTTACTTAAGGCATCCTCTGCTTCCTTCCACTTGCGTACGCGGGTATAGATCTGCCCCAGGGTCAGCCAGACTTCGCGGTCGTCAGAGTTGTTGTTGAGCATGCCCCTGGCCATGGCAACGCCCTCGTCCTCTTTGCCCTGGTCAACCAACTCGCCGGCAAGCATGAGCTTGAGGTCGCGGTTTTTCGGATTGGCTTCGACCGCTTTGCGCGAAACTTCGATCGCCTTTTCGAACATCTTCGCGTCGCGATAGACGTCGACCTCGCTCTGATATCCGTGCAGAGAGTAATCGCCGCCAAGTTCGATCATCTTCTGATACGTCGCAATGGCTTCGTCGACCTTGTTCTGCTCGTGGTAAACCGCGCCCAGCCTCTCGAGGAAGATGGCGCGATTGTTTTTTTCGTCCGCGGTATACGCCCCGTTGGCGTGGGAGGTCAGGTCGACCATGTGTTCGTAGACCTGCGCGGACTCGTCATAGCGTCCAAGAACATCGAGGAGCAGGCCCTCGTTGTAGCCGGCTTCGGGCGAATCCGGATCCTTCTTTACCGCCTGCTTCACGGCCGTAAGCGCTTCTTCGTATTTGCCCTGGCGCCGAAGGATTTCACTGATGTGAATCACAGCGCTTGCATTTTCAGGGTCGGCTTGAGCGATCTGCTGAAATTCCTTTAGTGCAGCATCAAGCTGATTGTCATTGAGCAGCGCTTGTGCCAGCGCTTCCAGGGTATGCGCGTCATCGGGGTCAAGATCGGCCGCGCGCTTGTAGGCATCAATGGCGTCTTTGGGGCGCTTTAACTGGTCATAGACCGCGCCGAGTGCAAACTCCATCTTGGGCGTACGTTCAGCCACAGCAACCGACTCGATGACCTTTGCGGAGTGGGCAAGGTCGCCGTTTTCTGCGTAGAGGCGGGAGAGGTTGAGGACGACTTCTTCCGAGTCGGGATCGATGTCCCGGGCGGCCTTGAACTGCGCTTCGGCCTTCTCGTTCTGATGCTTGACTGTGTAGAGCTGACCGAGCACCATGCGATCTTCCACGCTTCTGGAATCGAGCGAAATGATCTTCTCAAATTCAGCGATTGCCTGATCGAGCGTGTTGCCGGTAGGCGATGAGGAAGAAACGGCGTTTTGTGCTTCGCTGAGCTGGCGCAAATAGATGCGGCCGAGCAAACGGTGCGCGTCAATGTCGTTGGGAGAACTCTTGAGCAAACCGCGAGCGGTCGACTCGGCATCGCGCACCTGGCCGGTGCGGAAATACAAGTCTGCCAGTTCGTCATTGAGTTCGGGCGAATTGGGATCCGCATTCAGGGCGGTCTTGTATTCCTCAACTGCATGGCGCATGAATTCGGGGCGGCCGGAGGCAATGGCGTCCTCTTCATAAATGTGCGCGAGGGCGGAGTGATAGTACGACTGGCCCCGATCGGGAGGGCCTGCGCCATTTGGAGCAGGGGCCTGCTTCTGGTCGGCATTGGCCCCGAGCGCGCTGCTGGCGGGCGAGCTGACTTAGGCGGCGTGCTCGTGGATTGAGCCGAGACGGCCGTCGCGCCAACAAGAGATGCGACAAGCGGCAGCCATAGAGATGGCGATAATGTTTTTATTTTCATGATCCTCGGGGATCCAGTGTGTCAGTTCCAGGTAGGCAGATACTTACCCCGTCTGGCCGGTTAAAGCTTTGATGCGACGGCGCACCGGCCAGCCTGCCTGTTATTAAAGACGATTTTACCCGTGAATAGTCGCAGAGAACGAACCGATTCACTGGTTTTCGCCTGCCTGGTAACGGTGTATTTCGCGGCAGGAAAGGTGCTTCGCCCGGAGATCGAATCCATGGTCTCCGCCAACAGGACGTATGCGATGCGCCTAAGCCTTAAAGCGAGCGTGGGATCAGTGCCGGAAGTGACGGATTCCGGTGAAGACCATGGCGAGGCCGAGCCTGTCTGCGGCTGCAATTACATCGTCATCCTTGACGGATCCACCGGGTTGAATGATGGCGGTGGCGCCAGCAGCCGCGACGGCTTCGAGCCCGTCAGGGAACGGGAAGTATGCGTCGGAGGCAGCGACGGTGCCCTGGAGCGGGAGGACGGCTTTCTGGGCGCCGAAGCGGGCGGCATCAACTCGGCTCATCTGGCCGGCGCCGACGCCGACCGTCTGGCCGTCGCGCGCGTAGACGATGGCGTTGGATTTGACATGCTTGCAAACACGCCAGGCAAAAATCAGGCTGCGGAGTTCTTCGGCCGTCGGAGGCCGCCAAGTGACGACTTTGAGCTCGTCTTCGGTGACATGGCCGGTATCGGCGTCCTGCAGGAGCAATCCGCCGGAGACATGCTTGATGACTGGACGGGAGGGGGCGTTACGGACTTCGACGAGGCGGAGGTTCTTTTTGGCGGCGAATCGCTCGCGGGCTTCGGGCTGAAAGCCGGAGCGGCGATGGCTTCGACGAAGAGCTTGGCGATTTCGGCTGCCGCCTCAGCATCGACGGGGCGATTGATGCCAATGACGCCACCGTATGCGGAGACGGGGTCGCTGGCCAAGGCTTTCTGATACGCCTCCAGCACGGAATGGCCGGTTGCTGCTCCGCAGGGGTTGGTGTGCTTGACGATGATGACGGCGGGATCATCAAATTCCTGCGCAAGTTCCCAACATGCTTCAAGATCGACGAGATTGTTAAAGCTGAGCTCCTTGCCTTGAAGTTGTGTTGCATTGGCGATGCCGAGACCGGAACCGTCACTGTAGAGCGCCGCGCGTTGATGCGGGTTTTCGCCGTAGCGCAACGACTGGGCGAGAGGCATGTTGACGCGCAGCGTTGAGGGGAGCCCCTGCGATTCGGCTGATTGCGCCTCCGGCGTGATGGGTTGAGCGGGCTCGGGGGCTGTGGCGATCCGATCGAGCGTGTTAGCAATGGCGGAGTCGTAGGCGGCGGTGGTGGCGAAGGCCTGTTTTGCCAGGCGCCAGCGCGTTTCGCGGGTGACGGCGCCGTGGTTGCTCACGAGTTCTTCGATGAGGGCTGGATAATCGGAAACGCGCGTCACGATAGCGACGTCTTCGAAGTTTTTGGCGGCGGAGCGAACCATGGAGGGCCCGCCGATGTCGATGTTCTCAATGAGGTGTCCGAAGGAGACGCCGGGCTGCGCGGCGGTTTTCTCAAATGCGTAAAGGTTCACGACCACCATGTCGATGGGCTGGATTTCGTGAGCAGCGACGGCGGCTTCATGTTCTGCATTGCCGCGGATGTAGAGCAGGCCGCCATGCACGCGTGGATGGAGGGTTTTGACCCGGCCATCGAGCATCTCAGGGAAGCCCGTGAGATCACTGATGTCCCGTATAGTTAGTCCGGCATCGCGCAGGGCACGCGCCGTGCCGCCGGTCGAGATCAACTCGACGCCGTAGCCTGCGAGAATTTTGGCAAGCTCGACGAGCCCGGTTTTGTCTGTCACGCTGAGCAATGCCCGGCGAATCGGTTTCAGCGTACTGATGGAAGAACTCAAAGCAGCGCTCCTGGCGATCTTCGATAAGTGGATTCGCGCGCCGAAAGGGCGCGGGCGGTGAAGACCAAAGAACAGACTACATCGAAAGGGCGGGTTGAATTTGTGCGCCGATTTGCACCGCTGGAAGAGTGCTGGTAGTGCGTAACCTGATGTCACATAATGCAGTAGAGTGATGATATGAGCAGTGTCCCCCCATCGAATGGATCCCTCAACAGTCAGCCCGACGTTGAGCCGGAGATTCTTCGACCGGCTGAGGGATACATTCCGACTCCGCAGCCGATGGTGCGAAGACGGCGGTCTTTCTGGGCCTCGGCTCCGGCAACCTACGTGCTGGTTGGGATTAACTGCGCCGTATTTCTTGCGATGTTGCTGCACGGGGTAAGCGCGCTCGCGCCGACTCCCGACCAATTGATGTTCTGGGGAGCGAATAATGCGGGTTCGGTGCTGATCAGCGACCAATGGTGGCGGATCGTTACGGCGATGTTCGTACACGTGGGCATCATCCACCTGGCTACCAACATGTGGTGCTTGTGGAATCTGGGTTTGCTGGCTGAACCGCTCATGGGGTCGTTTGGAGTGACGGCGGTGTATATTTTAACCGGAGCTGCGGGCAATCTGCTTTCCGTTTTCTGGAACGCGCGGCATTTGAGCGTGAGTCTGTTTGACCAGCAATTGCAGCACCAGGCGTTTTATCCGTTGAACTATTTTTCGCCGGGGGCGGGGGCGTCGGGTGCTGTGTTTGGGATTGCGGGCGCACTGATCGTGCTTGTTGAAGTCGCCGCGCTTGCCGGTGCCACCACTGGAGTTGAAAAGGCTGCGCAAGTCGGTGATCTATTTCGCCGCGATCAACCTCGTGATCGGTCTCGCGATCAGCTGGGACGTGGTATCGTCGCGCACCGGAATCAGCATCGACAACTCCGCGCATCTGGGCGGCGTATTGTGTGGACTGTTGTTTGCCGCGCCCATGGTGCCGAGACTCGGAAATCCGCAGCCTGTTTACCGGTTGCGCCTTCAGATTGCCGTGGGCATGATCGTCGGCATCCTCGTGCTATTCGGGTTCTTCATCACCACCGTGACGGCGTAGAGGTCGTGCGCCGTGTTGGAAGTTTGTCTCGTAAATTGTGCGAAAATTTCTTCGAACGCTGCTCTTCTATCTCACTGCCGGAGGAAGACCATGAGGCGTCGCGAATTCCTGAAACAAGCTGCTGTGACAGCGGCGACTGTTGCGACTTCAAGCCAACTTAAAGCGAAAACTCCTGCCAATCCAATCGCAAAGCGCATGCTGGGTCGGACGGGCGAACAGCTTTCCATCATTGCCTTCGGCGGCATCGTGGTGATGAATGAGACGACAGGCGAAGCTTCGAACGTGGTTGCAGAAGCTGTTGATCGCGGGATCAATTATTTCGATGTTGCTCCAAGTTATGGGAACGCGCAGGAGCGGCTCGGGCCAGCGTTGGCTCCGTATCGCAAGAATTGTTTTCTGGCATGCAAGACGGATGGCCGGATGAAGGACGATTCGCGCACGCAACTGGAAGAGTCGCTGCGACTGCTGAAAACGGATCACGTTGATTTGTATCAATTCCATGCACTGACCAAGATGTCGGATCTGGACAAGGTGCTTGGTCCGGGCGGGGCGATGGAGACGATGGAGGCGGCGAAGAAGGAAGGGAAGATCCGCTTCATCGGATTCAGCGTGCATTCGGCGGAGACCGCCGTGGCGGCGATGGATCGATATAACTTCGACACAATTCTTTTTCCGCTGAACTTTGTGCTCTACACGCAGGCGGGATTCGGGCCGCAGATTCTGAAGAAGGCGCAGGAAAAGCAGATGGGAATCCTGGCGCTGAAGAGCATGGCAAAGACGGTGTGGCCGGATGATCAGAAGAAGGACCACCCGGAGCCGAAGTGCTGGTACAAGCCGGCAGGCTTTCCGGACGAGGCGTCGCTGGGGTTGCGCTGGACACTGGGACATCCGATTACGGCAGCGATTCCGCCGGGGGATGAGCGCTACTTCAGGCTGGCAATGGATGTGGCGCAGAACTATAAGCCGTTGGAGCCCCACGAAGAGCAGGCTTTGCTATCGGGCGCGCATGGGGTCGAGCCGCTCTTTCATCTGGGGAACGACGTTTAGCAAGTCGCGTGGACTTGATGCCGCGCCTTCGGGATCTACTCTGGTTTCGCTACGGGGGCCTGTGCGTCACTGGCCATGATGCCAAAGCCCCGCGTGGCCTGAAACACGGACTAACGAACTGCGGTTGAGGCGAACTTTTTGACCATCGCAAGCAGTAGTTTGCGGTCGCTCTCATTGAGATTTGTGGAGTAACGCCGAATCTGGGTGAGAAAGCGGAGTTCGTCGTCGCTAAGGTGCTGCGTGTTTACCACGCCGAGCGAATCCTCGGCGAAGAACTGGGCGATGGGAAGGTCGAGCGCAAGCGCGATTTTGGAGAGTGTGTCGAGGGAGGGAACGGTGTGTCCGTTCTCAACGCGCGATAAATAGCAGCGCAACAGTCCTGTTTTCTTTTCGATGTCCCCCTGCGAGAGCCCCTTTTGCAGCCGGTGCGCACGGATGGTGGTGCCGATCTTCATCACGCCAAATGCCTTTCCTGCTTCCGTGCGTAGGAAGAGCTCACGGCAGCTACCACTGAGTTATTGGCGTAAGAGTAAACATGGCATCACAAAGAGCGCAAGCGGAAATCAGGAAATGAAATAACGGGAGTAACCAGGACGTAAACCAAGTAGTAAACAGCGCTCGGATGCTTTTGGGCGGGTTTGGTTTATCGGGGTGTCGAGGAAGCCGGCGATGCCGCCTTTGAGCGTCGAGTGGATCGTCTGCGCGGAAACCGGTCTTGATGTTGGCACTTTCGAGCGAGGCTAAGCACAAACGACCGGTGTTTCGACGCCTATGCACCCAAGCAAAGACTGACGCCGTGGGGTGCGCGATGGGTCGGGGTAGGGTTGTATTCGTTGCTTTCTCGATTCCTGTTGTTCGTCAGGCAAGTGCGGTCATACTCAAGTGGACAACGCTCTTAGATTCCTTCTGGCGTAAACCTTCATGGCTCGCTGTTCGTCTGTCTGAGTACAGGGTCGAGTTGGGGAGCATGGATGAGGCGAGGGGCAATACGCAGGGCTGTCGCTGCGGCAATGTGTGTGATCGCAGGCTTGGGCGCGTGGGCACAGTCGACGCCTCCGTCACCGGCTCCCGGCACGGCAGTCGATGTGACAGGCGCGCCCCCCGCGAGCGCTCCTGATGCTCCAACGCCGGCGGCCGGCGGCAAGCTTCACGGATATGTGAAGAGCGGCGCGATCCCGCTGCCGGGCGTCACGATCACGGCCCAGAACACTCTCACCGGAAAACGCTATTCGACGACGACGGACATAACCGGCGCATGGTCGCTGACGATTCCGCAGAACGGGCGGTACGTGATCCGCACTCAATTTGCGGCGTTCGCGCAGGGTAGCCAGGAGGCATTGCTGAATGCCTCGAATCATGACCAGGCGGTAGATTTTCAACTGATACTGGCTTCGCGTGCGGCCCAGCAACAGCAGCGCGAGGATGCACAGTCAGGGCAAGTCTCGCAGGCGATTCGCCAGCTGGCGGGAAACGGCGCGCAGGCACTGAACCTTGTAAGCGCGCTGGCGGGAGATACCGAGACGCAGGGCGGAGCCTCGGGCATGAGCGGTGCGGCGCTGCCATCGATTGCGGGGAACTCCGACTTCAGCAATGATTCGGTTGCCATCAGCGGCCAGTCGGGCTCGGTGAGTCCGCTGGCGGGCGTTGACATGGATCGCTTGCGCGATGCAATGGAGACCATGCGTGCGCAAGGGGGACTGAATGGCGGAGGTCCGGGCGGCGGACTGTTTGGCGGCGGTGGGTTTGGCGGCGGTGGATTTGGTGGGGAAGGTTTCGGCGGCGGGTCGGGACTTCGGCGGCGGCCGTGGCGGGTTTGGCGGTGGTCGCGGCAACTTTCGCGGATTTAATCCTGGCCAGCCACATGGATCAGTTTTCTGGATGGGCAGCAACTCGGCGCTGAATGCGGAGCCGTTCAGCCTGCGCGGGCAGGCGCAGGAGCAGCCGGCTTCAGGAACGAATCGATTCGGGCTCACGTTCATGAGTGCGCCGTATATCCCGGGACTCACGAAGCCGAGTGGGAAGGATACGGTGTTTCTTACGCTGTCGGGGTCGCGGAGTTCGAATCCGCTGGATGAGTATGCGACCGTGCCCACGGATGCGGAACGCGCTGGAGATTTTTCGGCTGCGGGGCTGCCGGCGATTTTTGATCCCACCACATTTCAACAGTTTTCGTCGGGCGGTGCGTTGAACGTAATTCCCGCAGCCCGAATCTCGCAGCAGGCTAAAGCGCTGCTGCAGTATTTTCCCGAGCCCAACATTCCGAATTCCATTCAGAACTATCACCTGCTTTCGACTGCACAATCGAACACGACGCAGGCGGGCATTCGTTATATGCGCAGTATTGGCGCGAATGCGACGCCATTCGGCATGGGTGGCGCGGCGGCGGTGGCGGCGGGCGGCGGGCGCAGCAGAGCCAGGGGTTGCGGCAGAGCGTCAACGCCAACTTCAACTGCGAGCCACTCGGCCTCAGACAACGTGAATCTGTTTCCGCAACTGGGCGGCAAGACTGCGTCCAATTCTTACTCGCTGCAGGCGGGGTACACGCTGGGATACAAGAAGTTCACAAATATCTTCAACGCGAATTGGAATCGGTCAGACAGCAAGGTAATTAACTTCTTCACCAACGGTGCCGATATTGAGACGCAGCTCGGAATTCTGGGACCAGACAGCGCTCCACTGAATACGACGCCGCTGAATTATGGGCTGCCGAACATCGTGTTGAGCAATATTTCAGGATTGAACGAGCAGCAGCCGAGAAGTGCCGTTCAGCAGACGATTTCGTTTTCTGAAACATTGAGCTGGATTCACGGCAAGCACAATATGCGATTCGGCGGCGATTATCGCCGGGTTCACAACGATTTTCTTTCCAGCTCGAATGCGACGGGGAGTTTTACATTTACCGGACTGTTCACGCAGGACAGCCCGACTGACACAAACACGGGCTCCTCGTTCGCCGATTTTCTTCTGGGGCTTCCGCAGCAGACTGCGCTCAACGCCGCCGTGAACAAGAGCTATTTACGTGACAACGTGCTTGACGGTTTCGCGCAGGACGATTGGCGCTGGAAGCCAAGCCTTACGATGAATTACGGGCTGCGGTATGAGTTTTTTGCGCCGTATACGGAGAAGTATGGACGCCTTGCCGAGGTCACGACGAATCCCACGCAGGGGTTTACGTCGCAGACTGAAGTGCAATCGGGGCAGGGTGGGCTGCCGGCGTCACTGGTCTATCCATTTCGCAAGGCTTTTGCGCCGCGCGTGGGGATCGCGTGGAGGGTGCCGAAGGTCAAACAGATGGTGGTGCGCGCCGGGTTCGGGATGAACTACACGGTCGGCTCGTACGCAACATTTGCGACAACCATGGCGCATGAACCGCCCTTTGCCAACGAGCAGACGAACCAGGAAGCGACTTCGAACGGCACACCGTCTTCGGCCTGCGCGCAAACCGGCACATGCCTGACATTGGCGCAAGGATTTCCAGCCCCCGACGCGGTGGGGGATTATGCGCTCGATCCGCACTTTCACTTGCCTTATGTGCAGACATGGAATCTGGATATTCAGAAGACGTTGCCCTGGGGCATCGTGATGAATCTCGGATACAACGGATCAAAAGGGAACCATCTGGATATTGTGACTGCGCCGCGCGCACTTCCCAGCAGCCCGAACACCGACCCGCCGATCCTTCAGAACTGCACAGGGCTGCCGGTCTGCACGCCGTTGGACTTCCGTTATGAGCAGGCTGCGGCATTCTACAAATTCAATGCCGGCACGCTGCGGGTGAACAAGCGGCTTTCGAATGGGATTGCGGTGGGCGCGAATTATCAGTACTCGCACGCGATCGACAACGCGGGCATCGTGGGTGGGGTCGGCGGAGTCGGAGCGCAGAACTGGACCAACTTACTGGATGAGGAAGGAAATTCCAGTCTCGACGTCAGACACAAGGTCAGTGGAACTTATCTCTATGAATTGCCGTTCGGTCAGGACAAGCGCTGGCTGACGACGGGCACGGGTTCGCACATTCTGGAGGGATTTTCGGTTTCGGGTAGCTTTACGTTTGCAAGCGGGACACCGCTGACGCCGGTTTTTCAAGCGGCAACCACCAGCGTGGCGTGCGGGACTTCCGGCACATACAGGCCAGATCTCACGGGAACTCCGCTGAACCAGAGTACGGGTCGGCAATGGTTCAATCCCGCAGCATTCAATGAGCCGGCGGTGAATCCACAGTTCCCGTGCGGCGTGTTCGGCAATGCGCCGCGTAACTTCATCATGGGGCCTGGAACGGTGCAGAACAATATGGCGCTCTCGAAGACGATGCAGCTTGGCGAGACGCGCAGCCTGGAGATTCGCGCCACGATCAACAACGTATTCAATACAGTGCAATACTCGAGTGTTGATACCAATGTTGCGTCGCCTACGTTCGGGCAAGTGATGCAGCGGGTTCGGCGGCATCGATGCGGTCGTTCCAATTCACCTCGAGGTTCAGGTTCTGATGGCGAATTGGAAGGACAAAATGGCTGCCGCTGCGGCGATGTGCGCGCTAGCGTTCCCGGGCGGCCAGATTGTGCCGGCGCAGGATGCGAACGGGACACAGCAGCAGGACAATTTTGTTTTCAAGGCCAATGCAGAACTGGTTCTGACGAATGTTGTGGTGCGCGATTCCAAGACGGGCGAGTTTGTCCGCGGTCTGAAGCAGAGCGACTTCACGGTTCTCGAAAACGGCAAGCCGCAGCAGATATCGACTTTCGATTTCCAGACGGTCGAGATGGCGACGCCCTTGAACGAAGCGACGATCAGCGGTCTGGCCGGCGCCGTGAATGGACCTGCAGGATCAAAGGCCGCAGTGGTCGCGAAGCCTGAAGATTTGCGCAACCATCGGTTGATCGTGATGTTTTTCGATTTGACTTCGATGCAGCCCGAGGACCTGGACCGGTGCGTGAAGGCAGCGCGGGATTTCCTGACTAATAAGATGCAGCCCGCCGATCTGGTTGCGCTGGTTTCGTTAGACGACACGCTAAAGGTGGACCAGGACTTCACTTCGGACAAGGCGGTGCTCGCCAATGAGGTGGGTATTTACAACGGGACCGAGGGCCAGGGATTTACGCCGGGCGCAACAGCGAATTCGAACCAGGTGGAAGACACGACGGGCTACACGCCTGACGAAAGCGAATACAACGATCTGAATACCGACCGCGAATTGTATGCGCTGCGGGCAATTTCAAAATCGCTCGAGAAGATTACGGAAAAGAAATCGCTGCTGTATTTTTCGGGCGGCATTTCGCGTGACGGCATCGAGAACCAGGCGTCGTTACGGGCGGCTGTCAATTCTGCGGTTCGGGCCAACCTCTCGATCTACAGCGTGGATACGCGCGGTCTGCAGGCGATTTCGCCGCTCGGGGATGCTTCGACGGGGAGTACTCGCGGTTCGGGCGCATTCAATGGCGGCGCGCTGACGAACAACATGAACTCCAACTTCGCCTCGCAGGAAGTGATGGCGACGCTGAGCTCCGATACCGGCGGCAAGGCGTTCTTTGACTCGAACGATTTCGCGCCGGCATTTGCGCAGGTGCAGCGGGATACTTCGGCCTACTACGCCATCGGCTTTCACTCTTCCAATCCTGCGCGCGATGGCAAGTATCGCAAGCTGACTATCAAGATCAATCGTCCCGGCATGAAGCTGGAGTACCGGCCCGGTTACTACGCGCCTGCGGACTTCAAGCATTCAGGGCGCGAAGATCGCGAGCGGGAACTGGAAGAGCAACTCACGAGCGACTTGCCGGCGACGGACGTGGCCGTCTATCTGGACGCGATGTACTTCCGGCTGGATGAGAATCGATTCTTTGTGCCGGTTTCGCTGATCGTGCCAGGCTCGCAGATTCCCTTTGTAAAGGGCGGAGACAAAGACAAGGCCACGCTCGACATTATTGGCGAAGTGATTGACGAGGTGAAGCGGCCGATCGGCAACGCGCGCGAGACGGTGAAGCTCAATCTCGATCCGGCCCTGCAGGCGCGGCAGAAGAATATCGAATACACCACGAGCTTCAACCTGCCGCCGGGGAAATATCACCTGAAGTTTGTGGTGCGCGAGAACCAGACAGGCCGCATGGGCTCGTTTGAAGCGGATATCACGCTGCCGGATATGAAGAAGCAGCCGCTCAAGATGAGTTCGATTGTGCTGGCTTCGGCGCGGCAGCCGAGCAAAAAGTCGTCGCCACTGGTTCGCGCGGGCGAAGAATACATTCCGAACATCAGCCACGTCTTCCGCCAGGATCAGCATCTTTATCTGCTCTACGAGGTATATGGTCCGGCGAAGGAGAAACTGGCGGAGGGGCAGCCCAAGGGAACCAAGGCTGGAATCAATTTGCTCAGCAGCCTCGAATTGATCCAGGGCTCGACGAAGGTCTACGAGACGCCGCTGGTGCAGGCGAAAGCCGTGAACGTGGAGGGCCGGGACGCGGTGGCCGTCGAATTGGATGTGCCGCTGGACGGGCTGAAACCGGGCTCATACGTGTGCCAGCTGAATGTGATTGACGATGCCGGCGGCAGCTTTGCGTTCCCGCGTTTTGCCGTGCTGGTGCGCGAACCTGCCGCAAATGCGACTCCCACGGTGCCCGCGACCGCCTCTGCGGGTTCCGGCGCGGCGGGCCGCAGTAGACTCAAATCCCGCAACAGCCGGGCTTGGCCATTCCGCGTATTCTGGAGCGGAGGGGCGAGATGAACGGCGGCACAACAGGGCGGGTTGCGGTGATCACGGGCGCTACGGGAGGCGTAGGCGCGGCGGTCGCGCGTACTCTTTCCCGGGCGGGCTACTCGCTTGTTCTGACTGCGCCTTCGATGGAAAAGCTGAGCGCGCTGGCTGCGCAGCTCAAGGGGCCCTGCACGGTGATCGAGGGCAACTCTGAGCGATGAGTCGCTGCCGGAGACGTTGCTGTATGCTGCGCTGGACCGGTTTGGGCGTTGCGATATCTGTTTCAACAATGGGGCGCTGTTCGAGGCGGGAATCATCGAGACGGTGGATATCGAACGGCTCAGCAGCATGGTGCGCGTCAATGTCGAGGGCTCGTTCCGGGTTGCTTATGTGTTTGTGAAGCACTTTGTTTCAGAGGGATCGGGTCACCTGGTGAACGTGTCGAGCGCGCTAGGCAGCAGCGTCAGGCCAACTCCGTATGCGGCGACGCAGCGGGCGATCGAGGCGCTCTCAGATGCGCTGGCGGCGGAACTTGGGTGACAGCGAAGTTCTGGTTTCCTGCATTCAGCCGGGGCTGGTAAAGACCGGTTTGCATCATCGCTGGGAGATCGCGCGGGAGGGGGCCTCAGGGAACTGGGTATCCGCTGGAGCCGGAGGATTTTGCGCGGATGGTGCTGTTCATCCTGGAGCAGCCGGGGTTGAAACAGAAGAAGAACTGGTCGGCGCTGAAATGCCTGCGAGCGAAGATGAAGCTGGGCGGGCTCACGGCAGACGCGAAAGATGAAGTGGTGCCTCGCGAGTCGCAATCCACGCAAAAGAAACGTCGACGCCGCCGAAGAAGGGTTTGTCCAGGATGAGATCTGAGCGCAGTCAGGCGGGCGGATTTCTATCCTCTTCGCGTGCCGCGATAGGGGCAGTGGCGGCAGCCTGATCCGCAGCATGTTCCGCGCTTCAGCAGGTACGCGGCGGTAAAGACCATGTAGGGGCCGTCGAAGTAGAAGTCCTCGGGGTCGAGCTGGTGGCGCCGGGGCCGTCGGCTTCGGGGGAGCATCGCCATCCATTCCTGCATTTTCTCAGACTGCATTCGTTGTCTGACGTGTTCGCCTTCGGCCGTCGCAGCGGCTCACATTTAGAATCGAATCATGACATTGACCGCGCAAGATCGCGCCCGCCGCATCAAGATCATTCTTTTTGACGTGGACGGCGTGTTGACCGATGGCACCATCTGGCTGGTACCTGCTCCCAACCCGGCTTCGAGCAGCGCAGATACGCAGTCGCATCTTTCAAAGCACGAAGGGCAGGTTGGTTTCGGAGTTCACTCGGCAACGATGATGGAGGCAAAGGGCTACAGCGCGCACGATGGTACGGCGATTTCGCTGGCGCGGCTTGGCGGGATGAAATGCGGCGTGATTACCAAGCGCGTGAGCGAGACCGTGGCGACGCGTGCGCGCGATCTGAAGCTTGAGTTTGTCTACATGGGGCAGGCATTCAAGATGCAGGCGGTGCGCGAGATCATGGCGAAGGAAGGCGTGACGCTTGAGGAGATTGCATATGTCGGCGATGACGTTATCGATCTTCCCGTGATGCGCGAATGCGGGTTTGCGGTTGCCGTGGCCAACGCGCGCCAACAGGTGAAGGCCGAGGCGCATTATGTAACGCCGAACGCGGGCGGATACGGCGCGGGGCGCGACGCGGTTGAGTTTATTCTCGAGGCCAAGGGCATTCTGCAAAAGTGCATCGATGAGTACATCGACGAGCGCAATCCCATTTCGCCTTCGATGGATATCGGCAAGGGGTCAGACTAGAGTTTGTCTCACGAATGCCGTGCGTGTTCTGAGTTAGATTCCTCAGGGGCTAAAGCCCACGTTCAAGTTGCTGAGCTTACGGCACGACTGAAGTCGTGCCCTGATACACCGCGAGTAGTTGGTTTTTTCTTCAAGCTGCGAAGTCGTGCCCTCACACAAAACCGCGCGTAATTTCGTATTTATCAAGGCGTGATGTCGTGCCTGATACAAAACACGTAGTGTGGCTTCATCAAGATGTGAAGTCGTGCCCCGACACGAACGCAGAATTGTGAAAACCGCGGTTGCTGGTTAGCGTGGCTCAGTTCGCTGACGGAAATACCTGCTCGATGAGGATGGTGCGCAGCGTCTGGCGCAGGTCGGTCTTTGCGTCCGGCTCGGTGTTGGATTGCGGATGCAACTCGGGCGTTGGCGGCGGCGCGCCAGTATCGGTTGTGTTCACGGCGAGAATGCTGGCGCAGTGATCTGCTGGGTCGATCAGCAACTCTGACGAAAAGCCGCCCTGGTCGCCATCGTGATAGATGTAGCGGTGGCCGCTGACTTCAACGACAAAGAAGCCAAGTCCCATCTTCGGCTGGCTGCCGTGCGGGCCGGCGGTGTATGCGGTTGCGGCCTGGCCGGGCTCGGTTGCGGGCAGCACACCGGTCCATGCCTCTTCGAGCGAACTGCGCTTGAGCACAATTTCGTAGAGCGGATTGGCGGGATCTCCGATGAGGAAGCGGAGGTACTTCGCCATGTCGGTGATGGGCGCCTTCAGGCCGCTGTTGGAGGTGGTGATGCCGGTGTCGAAATTGAAAGGCTGCGGAGTGAGCTTCGTCCCGGCGCGCAGGTAGCTGGCCGAAACGTGGCTTTCAAGGAAATATGGCGCAACGTCGAAGTAGCTGTCGGTCATGCCGAGAGGCTTGAGGATGTTCTTGTCGATGTAGACTTCGAAGTCGTCACCGCTGAGGCGCTCGATGATCTGGCCGAGGAAGACATAGCCGAGATTGGAATAGCTCCAGCGTGAGCCGGGCGCGAAGGCGACATGGGTGTAGGGGAGCATCGCGGCGACCTGCGACCACCGGGTTGGCTCGAAAGGCTGCCAGTCGCAGTTGGAGGGGTCGTCGCAATCCCACGGCCAGGTGGGATTGCGAAATCCCGCACTGTGCGTGAGCAAATGGCGAATGGTGATGGCGTCGATGCTGCCGAAGGCGTCGTGCACTTCGCGCAATTCGGGCACGTAACGAACGGCTGGATCATCGAGCGAGAGCTTGCCGCGATCGCGAAGCTGCAGGATTGCGATGGCCGTCATGGTCTTGGTGATGGATGCCCAGTTGTATGCAGTTGCGTCGTCGATTGGCTGATGAGAATCTGCGCGAGCTTCGCCAAACGCGATGGTTTGTGCCTGTCCCTGGCCGCGCACCAGTGCGAACCCGCCGCCCACAACGCCATGCTGCTTCAAGACCGATTCGAATTGAGGGCGGAATCTGTCGAGCGCAGGATGCGAGGCATTTAACTGTGCATGGCCTCGTACGACGCGAATGGCAGCACACACACAGCAACCAGCAAAGAAAAAAATGCATGGCGAACCGGCATGGGGCAATCATAATATGCGTTTTTGCGCGGACCAGACGAATTCAATAGGCATTCTTGAGGGCTCGAAGAGACGCTGGATCGCGAAATGCGGCGGTTCCGCCGCTCATGGAGGTCGAGATTGCGCCGGCAAGATTTCCAAAGGCCAGCGCGCGCTCAATCTCCTCTCCGCGGATCCATGCGTGCAAAAAACCTGCGTTAAAGCTGTCACCCGCTCCGACAGCGTCGACCATCGGTGCCGATTGTGAGGACGCGTGCCACTCGTCGTGCTGCGTGTAGGCGGAAGCACCGTTTGCGCCCCGCTTGATGATGAGCAAGGGCACCCTTTGACGAAGGGCAGCGATAGCGTGCTCGAGGATCGGCTCGCCGGCGATCAGGCATGCTTCGCGCTCGTTGGGCATGAGCACATCGACAAACTGCAGGGATTCGAGGATGCTGCGATCCCATCGCTGGTCTGGGTCATCATTGGGATCGAGCGAGATGGTGAGCCCCGCTGCCTTGAGCTGTCGAAAAACCTCGGGGATGCGCGGTGTGAGCGCTCGCTGGAGGTAATACGACGACATGTGGAAGTGGCGCGAGTCGGAGAGATATACCAGATCCAAGTGGTCGAAGGAGAGCTGGAAGGTGGCGCCTGCATAGGTGAACATGTGGCGCTGTTCGTTGTGCTGGAGGTGCACGGTCACGCCGGTTCGTGCATCCTGGAGGGACACACAGCGGGACATGTCGACTCCTGCGCGGTTCAGTTCTTCCCTGCAGAGCCGCCCAAAGTCATCGCAGGAAACGGACGAGATAAATCCGACTTTGTTGCCCAGCGCTGCCAGGTTGTGCGCAGTGATCGCTCCGGAACCACCGACGCGGATCGCCATTTGGTCGGCCAGCAATTCACGCTCGCAGGGCAGATCTTCGGGCAGTCCGTAGAGCAGGAGATCGAGATTCATATCGCCGACGAGAGTGACATCGAAGCGGCGCCCGGTCGTGACGTTTCCGGAGGTATCGCGTCCGCTCATGCGGCTTCTCCGGGAAGAACGGTGAAGCGGCGGCGCGCCAGCCAGAGCAGAATTCCGGCGATGGCCCAACACGTGCCAACGATCTTCGCTTTAGGGCTGAGGTTCCACCACAGCACGGCGCAGGTAGCCATGCCGGCAAGCGATATCAGCATGGGCATTGTCTGCGACCAGCGGCCGTGGCGCCATCCGCGCAGAAGGGAGGCGAGGTTGACTCCGATGAAGGCGAGGAGCGCGCCGTAATTCAACAATTCCGCGCCAAGGTCGAAGTTCAGGATCAGGGCTCCGACGAGGCAGACGGATCCAATCAGAAGAACGTTGTTCCTTGGGATGCGATTCTTCAAGCTGACTGCGCCGAAGAAGCGACGGGGAATTGCGCCGTCCTGGCCCATGGCGTAGAGCAGCCTGGCTGCGCCGAGTTGCGATGCCATGCCGGAACCCATGTTGGCCAGAAGCAGAGCGGCGTTCACGATGACGAGCAGAATCGGCCCGCCCATGCGACCAGAAACGTGAACATACGCGGTGGTCACGTCGGGGAAAGCCGCTCCGCGGGGCCATACAAGCTGTGCGAAGTAGACCTCAATGCTGGCCAGGATTCCGGTGATCAGGCAGGTGAGCACAATGGCGCGGGGAACGCTGCGCGCGGGATCTTTGGCTTCGTCCGTGAGAGTCGAGATTCCGTCGAAGCCGATGTAGGTGAGCACCGCGATGGATGTGCCATGGAGAATCGCGCCGGAGTTGAAGCTGGCGCGATTGTAAAGCGGGATCGAGAAAGAGGCCGGCGGTGGGATGCGAGAGGTGAATGATCCAGCGAACCGAAGCAATCAGCACGAGAACGATGACGACACCGAGCGCAGCAGCCATGCCGGCATTGATGCGCGCGGAAGTTTCGACGCCGTTGCAGTTCAGAACCGTGAACAACAGGGCAAAGAAGATCGCCCAGGCAATATATGGAATTTCCGGCGCGAAGTTCATGGCGGCGCGGCTGCACCAGATGACGCAAATGAGCGGGTTGATGACGTAATCGAGGACGAGGCACCAGCCGGTGATATAGCCGAGACTGGGATGGATTTCCTTGCCGACATAAAGGAAAGCCGAGCCGCCATGTGGATAGACGCGCGCCATGCGGCCATAGCTGACGGAAGTGAACAGCATGGCCACCATGGCCAGCAGGATTACGGCAACCACGTGCCCGTGCGACTCCTGGTAGAGCACGCCGAATACCGGCATGGGCGCCGTCGGCTGGATCAGAATGATTCCGTAGAGGATCAGATCGCGGAAGCGCAGGGTGCGCCTGAGTCCAATCGTTTCGGATTGTGTGCCGGAGGAGGCCGCCATTCCGATCCTCAGCGTGCTGCGACAGCAGTTGTGGGCGTGAGCGAGATGGGTGCGACGTTCCAGCCATCGATTTTGACGGTGGGCATGGAGTTGTCGCCTTCAGGCAATTTTGCGGTAAGAACGGTGCTCTCGCCCGGAGTGAGTTCGATCCAGTTGTCTGACCAGAATACGGGAGCGATCAGTCCACCGGAAGACGTGCGGACGGCTGCGCGAAGTTGAAATGCAAGGGCTTTGGAGGGGTTGGAAAGATGGACGCGAAGTTCGCGGCCGTGTGCGGTGTTTTCGATTTCGGCGTGCGCGTCAACCTGGGCGGGAGCAAGGTGCGTAAGCGCGGTCAGGTCTTCATGTCGCGCTGCGGGCGTGTGCGTGTAGTCGGTGTTCTCCCAATCGAATGTGGTAAGCGTTCCTGGCACCCAGTAGAAGTTATGGCTCACGACGTGGCCGCCGGAGTCCGCGAGCGACAGATCGATAAAGAAGATTCTTTCCGCGCTCGGAATAGAGCTTTTCAGGAATCGTGAATACGCGCTGTGCGCTGTCGGCGTCGGCATTGACGCCTGCCTGTGCGGTGTAGAGTTCGTTCCATGCCAGGCCGTACACATGGACGCTGGCGCGAAGATTCGTCTGCATCCGCGTAGGTGCTGTTCACCACAACGATGGAGCGATCGTCATAGGAGTACTGGATGTGCAACGGCTCGCAGGCCTTCTTGGTGCCGAAATAACCGCCGCCGGTGTCGAGGTAGTAGTCGTAAAGATGCCAGATCATGGAGGGCCACGCATTATTCAGCATCCACTGGATGACGCCGGTGGAGGTGTATTTGTTTTTGCTGTAGGCTTCGAACATCGCGCGCTCGGAGTCGTACTCCATGGTCTGGGCCATGCGCTCGTAATCGTCGGCGGAGTTGGGCTTGGCGTATACCGCTTCCATGGCGGAGTCGAAGACCTTCAGGTTTACGAATTCTCCGCCACCGAAATGCAGAGCTCCAAGTATCCGGTGGGCGGCCATGCTTCGGGATCGGGAAGAAAGAGCTTGCGGCTTGCGAGAGAGGGAATCGCCGGGCCCGGACTTGTCTCGGTGTTGTAGCCGAAAGCGCCGCCGAATTTGAGGCCGGTGTACCAGTAGCTGGGCGCGACGTAGTCATACGGGCCAGTCATCTTCACGCCACTTTCACCGGTCACGGTTGTCGGCGCCTGAGATGCCGAGGAGAGGATCGGATTCGGCCAGTGCGTGTCTGACTCGACTTGCAGATAGGCGTTCTCCACATTGGCAGGCGGAGGATTGTCGCTGCCATTGAGCCACACCAGCAGACTGGCGTGATGGCGCAGGCGGAGCATCTGCGAGCGCAGGGAAGCCGTGGCGATGGTCAGATCCTGCGGCGTCCATTCCTTCCAATGTTCCCAGTGATCGCAGCAGCACCAGCCAAGCATGACGAGGATGCCGCGCTCATCGGCGAGACGGAAGAACTCGTCGGTTTCGAGCTTACCTTCGAGACGGATGGTGTTGAGGTTCATGTCCTGGACGAGATCGAACTGGTTGCGCAGGCGATTGTCGTCGGTACGGAGCAGCATGTCCTGCGACCAGCCCGCGCCGCGAATCAGGATCGGTTTGCCGTTCACGCGAAAGAGGCGGCCGCCGTTGGATGTCAGTGTGGATGTGATCTCGCGAATGCCAAAGTTCACGCTTTGTTCGTCGGTGATGCGTCCGTCAGTGGTGAAGCTGACCGTAAGGCGCTCGAGGTGCGGCTCGCCCATCTGGCGGGGCCACCACGGCTTTGGGTTTTGCACGCGCAGGGCAGGGAACTGTTCGGGGCTGAAGACGATCGTCTGATCTTCGTTTGCGGCCAGCGTAACGGGCTTTTCGAACTTCACGCCGAGGGCGGTTCCTGAGACAACTCCCTTGATCGGGCTGGCGGTGGCGTTGTGCAATTCGGCGTAAACAGTGAGATCCGCGCGGGTCAATGAGCCATCCGAGAAATGAGTGACGACCAGCGGCGAGCGCACCGTGACGGGGCCGGTTTCGACCAGGTCCACAGCTCCCCACAGGCCCATATCCTTATCGGGCGGGCAGGGATTCCAGTCGACCCAGTTGATGCCGAGATCCTTTTCTGTCGGCGCAGTAGTTTTGACGGCGAGGACGTTGAGCTTGCCGGGGAGGGCGGCGTCGGTGATGTCGAAGTCATAGGTGCGATAGGCTCCGGCCACCGAAGAGGAGTCCGCGATCTTGTGGCCATTCACCCAGACTTCGCCGCGGTAGTTGATGCCTCCGAAGTGCAGCCAGAGGCGATGATCTTTTGTCGAGAGCGCCGGAGCTGCGAATTCCTTGCGGTACCACCAGCCACACGCATAGGGACTGTCGGCCGGCATGGGCAGATTGGAAAAATTGTGGCCGATGGGATAGCTGGTGCCGGGAATCTTTCGGAGATTGTCGCCGAAGTAGGGATCGGGGAAGACGCCTGCTTTGACTTGTGCGGCCAGCACGGTGCTTGGAACCGACGTTTTCAGCCAGCCATCTGCTTTGAAGTTTGCGGTCGAGATCGCTTCCCCGGAGTCCGTGGCCTTGCACGCGGATAACAACTGCCAGTTATCGCGAAGAGGCGTGGTGTTTTCCGCGGTCGTTGACGCTGTTGCGGCGAGGAAGACAAGAGGGAGAATAATCGCTTTCGGGTTCATGGGCACCTGGCATTTCTTTGCTGAAGCACGGCCTTGTCCGAGGTTTCTGCGGTCGATTTGATTTATTCAATCGTTTGAATCAAGGAATATCGCGCTGAAGACTAGATTGTCAAGCGCGATTTTGAAGGGCTTGCGCGGCGCGATTCCGGAATGCGCCGGGAAGTCGACATGCGCACAACAAGTTCGGGCGGGGCCTTGTATAGTTTCACCGGCCTGACTGCGTTTTGGTCGCGGGAGTTGATCGCCCGCAGGGTCCACTCCGAAGCGAGCAGGCCCATTTCCTTTAAGGGCTGACGAATGGTCGTGATGCCCGGGGTGGAAACGGCCGCCGGTAGAACATCATCGAAGCCAACGACGGAACAGTCGTCGGGGACCTTCAGACCGGCATTGGTCAATCCGCGCACGATGCCAAGGGCAGTGAGGTCGTCGAAGGCAAGTACAGCAGTGAACTGGCGTCCCGATGCCAGTATCTGCTTCGAAAAATTCAGCCCTCCTTCAAAGCCCGAAGTGGAGCCCATCAGGTTGGGCAGTTGAAACACAAGCTTGCGATCGATCTGGATTCCGGCTTCGGCCGCTGCGCGCTGTACTCCGGCCCAGCGCGGTTCCGTGTCGAAGAGTTCTTCAGGACCGCGAACAATGGCGATACGGCGATGACCGAGTTCGATGAGATGGCGAAAGGCAAGCGCTCCGCCTGCTTCGTTGTCCACGAGCAGGGAACTGACTTTTTTGTCGGTCAGGTCGCGGCCGACGATCACAATGGGTACCCGGTTCTTTTCGATGTCTTCGAGCAGATTTGTTTCCTGGAAGATCCAGCTTGCGATGACGATGACGCCCTCAGCTCTGCGCTCGAGGATCATCTTCAAATAGTTATCGAAGAGCTTGCGTTGCGTCTGTGCATCGACCAGCAGCGGCAGGTAGTCGGCCGGCTGCAGGCCTTCCTGAATTCCATGGACGATCGGGATACAAAACGGATCGGAGAGATCGTAGGCAAGCACGGCGATTGTCTGGCTGCGCCGCCTGCGCAATGACCGGGCATACGCATCGGGATGATAACCAAGTTGCTGCGCCATCTTCCGGATACGGTCACGCGTGGAGGCGGCGACGTTTTGCGACAGCGGCGCTTCGCTCAGCACGATGGAGACGGTGGAGACGGAGTATCCGCAGGCCTGGGCGATATCCAAAAGCGTCACGTGGCCGGATTTGCGTTGCACGATTTCGCCTCCTGTCGAGCGATTGACGTCGGCAATTCAGCGTCATTTTGCCACAGAAGCCGGGCGACTGATTTGCTGAGAGCGAGCCGCGATTGCCGCCAAGCCGGTCTCGTACTTTCTGCTTGACATGCAGAAGAAACGATTCTACTTTCGGCTGTCAAGAGATTCAAACGTTTGAATAAGGCGTTTGACCCCCGGGGGTAGCCATGGATAAGCAGTGCGCACGAGGCGCATATGCGCGCTCTATTTTCTTCGTTTGCCTGCTGGTCGGAATCGCTTCTGCTGCCTGTGCCCAGGCCGGAAGAGGGTCAATCAGCGGACTCGTCACCGATCCGACGGGCGCGATCGTCCCGGGACGAAGGTTGTTGCGCAGAGCCAGGCGACCGGCTTGAAGCTTTCCACCACATCCACCGCGGCAGGGTTGTATTCGTTTGTGTCTCTTGCTCCCGGCAGCTACCAGGTAACAGCCAGCGCCAAGGGATTTGAGACGCTGGTTGAGAAGAATGTCGCGGTCACGGTGGACCAGGTGTCGACGATCAATCTCACGTTGAAGATTGGCAGCGTAAGCGAAGTCGTGACGGTCAACGGGGCGACGGAGCTGGTAGAGGCCAGCAATTCAACGGTTGGCCAGCTGCTGACCGCCGATACGATCGACCGTGTTCCGCTATTGACGCGCAACGTCTTCGATCTTATCCAGCTGAGCACTGGCGTGACGCCGGCAAATGGAGCGCCCAATTCTTCAAGCTCGTTTGCGATCGAAAATATCTCCAGCGGTCGCCCCGGCGTGGATGTTTCCTCCTACACCATCAATGGCGCGATCGTGGGTTCGGTCTACTACATGGTCGACGGCAGTCCGCTGGGCATTGCGGAGAATAACGTTGCGGCGATCATTCCGGCGCTGGATATTCCCGAAGACGGCGTGGAAGAGACGCGCGTGGAGACGCAAAATACTCCGGCGAGCTACCAGAGCGGCGGAGCTGGCGTGATCAGCCTCGTAACGAAGTCGGGAACGAATCAGTTTCACGGCGATGCATTCGGAGTATTCCGGCCCAACGTGCTGGCGGCCAATGAATATTTCAACAAGCAGAGCCAGGTAGCGGCGGGTACTTCGAACACTGCTCCGGCCTTTCACCGCTACCAGGAAGGCGGCGCGTTCGGCGGTCCGATTATGCACGACAAGCTCTTCATCTTCGGCGACTACGAGGCGACGCAGCAACAGCAATTTGATGGTTCAAATTACTTCGTGGTGCCCACTACGGCGGAACGCACCGGGGATTTCTCAGCCGATAGTTTCACGATTTACGACCCGACCCAGCCGGATAACCCCGACGGGACACGCCAGGCATTTGCAAATAACACGATCACCAATCCCAACCCGATCGCTTTAAAGTTTCTTTCGAATTTTCCCAAGTGCAATTACCCCAACCCGACCACATGCGATGCAAGTTCCGATGACGTTTCATTGAATTACTTCGCTCCAGGGCTCGATCCGACGACCGCGCAGAGGTTCGATCTTCGCATGGATTGGGTGGCGAGCGAGAAGCAGCGGGTGTTCGGACGATTCTCGTTCGATCGCCTGTTTACCTCGACCTACAACGCGTTCCACAACATGTGGGACCTGAACTATGCGCAGAACGTGACGAACGGGCGCAACTTTCTGCTGGCTGACGACCTGACGCTGAGCCCAACAGCGTTCCTGCAACTGCGTTATTCCTTTACGCGCCACTACGAAAACCAAGGCGGCGATCCGGCGCAGAACGGATTTGATATTACGACACTGGGATTCCCATCATCGCTGGCGGCCGAGGAGGTTTACAAGCTTTTGCCGTTTGTGATTTTCACTGATAACAACAGCGGAATCGGCGGAACGGCTGACTACAACACCTTCCGATATGCCAGCGAAAACAATGATGTCAGCGTCGGGGTGACGAAGGTCCTGAATAAGCACGAAGTCTCGGCGGGCTTTGAATTCATGAAGCGTTTCCTCAACGTCGGGCAGCCTCCGGCACCATCGGGCTCGTATGCATTCGACATTTCGGCGACGGACCAGTCGGTTGCATCGGCGAATGGCGGAAGCGATTTTGCTTCGTTCCTTACCGGCATGGGGACGCCTCCCGGCACGGAATCCAACAACTATCCCAACTTTACGAAGGACCTGTTTGCGGCGGAAGCCAGTCCCTATTATGCGGCGTTTGTCGAAGATACTTTCCGTCCAAGTACGGGTTTGACAATCACTGCGGGGTTGCGCTGGGATATCTTTGGCGGAAAGACGGAGCGACACAACCGGCTCGAATACTTCAATCCGGCGGCGACTAATACGTTTGATGGGGTTAACTACACTGGCGCAGAGGAATACGTCACCAGCGGCAGTCGCTCTCCGTTCACCACAAACATGAAGGATTTTGGACCGCGCCTCGGGATCGCATGGCAACCGGCCAAAGCACTGGTCGTTCGCGCTGGCGGAGGCTTCTATTACGGACCGAGCCCGCACATGGTTGGTGGAACGGGCTTGGATAGCGACGGTTTTTCGACGCAGACGACATGGAATGCGACCTGCCTGAACGCCGACGGCAACACCGTGCTGAACGGCTCGTCGGCCTGCAATGGAGCGGCGGCCGGAAGTCCGGCGCCGAGCTTTACGGGTGACTATTCTTTGAGCAATCCATTCCCAGGTGGTGTTGTGCCGTTGATTGCGAGTCCGACAGGTCTCGCGAACAACCTGGGCAACTCGCTCAGCACGATGCTCCGATCGCAGCGCACGCCGACCACCTACAACTTCAACTTCGGGGTTGAATATGAGTTGCCGCATCAGGTGGTACTGAGCGCGGGGTACGTGGGAAGCCACGGGCTGTTCTTACCGCTCGGGACACTCGACCTGAATCAGCTCGACCTGGCGACCATTCAGAAATACAACTACTCGCTCTGCGTCGATACGTCCGATCCGAATTGCGCGATGGTGCCAAACCAGTGGGCGCCCATTCAACCTGCGACGAATGCGAATTCGGGCTCCAGCGTGGTTCCGCTCTGGGTTTCGTTGCAGCAGTATCCGCAATTCGGCAACGGCAACTACGGTTCAGGCAACGGAGTGATCGTGCACGGATACCCCGGCGGCGATTCAGACTACAGTTCATTACAGACGAAGGTGCAGAAGCGACTCACGCATCACTTTACGGCACTCGCTACCTTCACCTGGGCGAAGCTGATGACGGATGATGGCAATCCGCCGCTCGGATTCGTCGGATCGCATCTCGGTGGTCCCCAGGATGCGCGGAATATCAGTCTTGAACACTCCATCAGCCCGCAGGATGTGAAGTACCAGTTCACGGGGCAAGTATCGTACGATCTTCCCGTCGGCAAGGGGCGTGCGGTGGATCTGAATGGAGTTTCAAACGCCGTGCTCGGCGGGTGGACCGGAAATCTGATCGCCTACCTGAGCACGGGTGTGCCGGTTGCATCACCAACCGTCGGAGCCGGGATCGCTTATTTCAACCAGCGCCCCGATCTTACCTGCAATCCCGGTAGCGGCGCGCCGCACACCGCCTCGACCTGGTTCAACTTCAACTGCTTCGCGATACCTTCGAGCCCATTTGTTCCCGGTAACGCGCCTGCATATCTCGATCATGTACGAACCATGGGAGCGCAGGATTTCGACATATCGCTATACAAGCACTTCACCTTCGGGAATGAGAAGGATATCCGGTTTGAGATCGCTTCCTACAACATCGCCAACCGAGCGCAACTGGGAATGCCGGGAACTCCGAGCATTACTGCCGTGCAGTCCGATCCTTCACAGGCTGCGCAGTTCGGATTGATTACGAATACTGTGAATAGTCCGCGCCAGTTCCAGTTTGGATCGCGTTTCACGTTCTGAACCCGCCGCATTACGATCTAACCGAGTCAAAAGGTGAAGGCCAGTCGCACGTGATGCGACTGGCCTTCTTTATTGAGCGGGTGCCTTACGCCAGCACAATGGTCGGTTTTTCTCCCCGTGTGTCGGCCTCATTGACCTCGGTGACAATGGTGCGGGATTCGCCGGGCATCAGAGCGATGTAGTTATCGGAGTAGATTGCCGGCAGGATACGATCGCCTGTCTTTTGCCGCACGGCTTTCACGCGCACCATCAATGCGGGCGACGGTCCAGTGTTCTGGACCCTTGTTGAGAGTTCCCAGCGATTTCCCTTCTGCTGCACGCTGGTTGTGGAGGACAACTTAGGTTTCGGCAATTGGCGGATGGCGCGAAAATCGTTCTGCTGCAATCCGCGCATGTAGAAGTTCGAGGAGATCGTTTCGGTTCCATGCTTGAGCGCCAGGCGAAGGAAATGAACCGGAGACAGCCCGGCAGGATACTTCATGTCGATGCAGTTTGTTGTCGAGTCCTCCGCGCTGTCCAGAGGGACGGTCTTCAGGTCCACCTGCTTTCCATCCATATTCAGGATTTCAACGGTGGCCGTGAGGCCCGTGACTTTGCCGGCGCTGTAGTTCACCACTTCGATAGTTTCCGCGGCGCAGTTCCATTGAATGTGCAGCGGCTCCGAGCCTTTTTTGCACCCGTAGTAGGCGGCTGTCGGCTCGAAGAAGTAGTCGTAGGTTTGCCACACGAAGGATGGCCAGCAGGAGTGACTCATCCACAGCAGGACGCCCATGCGATAGCGGCTCTGCGCTTCAAACATGGCTCGGTAGGTGTCGTAGTTAATGAACTGGGCGAGGCGGATCCACTCCTCGGCACTCGTTGCCCCGCCATAGCTGTTTTCCACGATGGTGCGAAATCCGGCGCCGCCCATTGCGCCCTGCAGGCAGAAGTCGTGCAGGCCCCAGTCGAGTGCCTGGGGCCACAGAGCTTTCTCGGGCATCATCAGGCGCACGCTGTCGAGCGATGGGATATTCGGCGCGCCGATTTCGCTGTGAAGTTGTTTGTCGGCGACAGTGAAATAGAAGGCTGCCGGGTTTGCCCAATACGGCCCATGACCGCTGACCACTTCGTCGGCTGAACTTGGAATGTAATGCAACCCCGGATGCAGATCGCCGAGAATTTTGCGAATTCCCTGCTCGAGCGGCGGAGGAGGGAAGCCCTCATTGCGGCCGCAATAGAGACCGACGGAAGGATGATTGCGGATGCGAAGGACGACGTCCTTCACATTGGCGAGGAACAGTTCGTTGTTATCCGGTTCCGGACCGTCCCAGGGATTGGCGAGCCAGAAGTCCTGCCAAACCACGACTCCATGACGATCGCATGCTTCATAAAATGCTTCGTCGCCAATCTGGCCGACCCAGTTGCGGATCATGGTGAAGTTCATTTCGCGGTGATAACGAACCGCGGCGTCGTATTCGCGCGCACGGTAGCGAAGCATCGATTCGCCGAATCCCCAGTTCCCGCCCCGCGCAATGAAGCGGCGGCCATTGATCCAGATGCGCAGATTGCCACCGTCTTCGCTGTAGGTCATGTGGCGAATGCCGGCCTTGAATGCCTTGTTGTCGAGTTGCTTTCCGCTCGCCTCGACCGAAATCTGTGCGTCGTAGAGATGCGGATCGCCGTAGCCGACGGGCCACCACAACTTGGGATCCTTCAGGTGGAGCGCGGGACTGGTTGTCGGATCAAGAGTGACGGTTTTTCGCTCACCTGCGGCGATTTGTACGCGCTGCTCAACGTTGATATTGCCGAGCTGGAATTGCAGTGTGCCATCGAAGGGATGGTCCTGGTGATTGACGAGGTCCGCCTGAACCGTGAGGTCTGCGGACGAGGTGTCCGGCAATGGGAGCTTGCTGGATACGAATGTATTTTCGATTGTGACTGCTTCCGTCACAGAAAGTGAAACGTCGCCCCAGATGCCAATGTCGCGGCCGCGCATGGTCGGGATCCAGTCCCATCCGATGGAGGCGTGATAGGTGGGATTGTCTGATCCCAGGGCACCGCCATTTTTGGCGCAGATCTCGTAGGTCTTTTGCTTGCAGCTGCCGGGTGTCGCGTTCTTCTCGATGCGTACGGCGAGCGCGTTGGTGCGGCCGGGCAGGATCTTCTGCGACACATCGAACTTGCCCGCGCATGAAGCCGCCTTCAATGCGGCCCAGCTTCTCGCCGTTCAGATAGACTTCGGCTTTCCAGTTAATGCCGTCGAAGTTGAGCCACGCGAATTGCTCGGGAGACTTCGCCGGCGCCTTGAACTCCGTGCGGTACCAGAAGTCGGAGTAGAAATAGGAGTCCGAGATCTGGAGTTGATTCTGGCCAAAATTCGGGTCGGGAATCGCGCCGGCATTCGCATAGGAGGTCAACACAGTTCCGGGCACGGTTGCGACCAGCCAGTCTGCATCGCGGAAGCCCGGTTTTGAAAGCGCTTCCCCTGCATCCTGTATGAAGTTTGCCCGTTGAATGCGCCACGATCCTCCCGCGAGAAGCTGCCTGCGATCCGCACCCACCGCGGGCGCGGGCTTTGGTCTGGCCGTAAATCCGCCGCGACCAAAGACCTCGATCTCGCTGAGGATGTAGCCGTAAGGCGTGGCTGGCCGCGTCATGAGAACGCGAACATAACGGCCGGTTGCGGGTTGCGGCAGTTTCAAGACGTCGACGGCGCCCGATCTGCCGGAGAGCGATACCAGATCGCGCCATGTCTCCGCATCATTCGACACTTGAACGGAACCTTCGGCGGCGCGGGCAATCCATGTAAGCTCGATGTGGTCGAATGTGCAATGTGAGCCCAGGTCGACATAGACCCACTCCATGCCGGAACCCGCGCTCATCCATGCGCTCGTAAAGCTGTATGGACCGCCAACCTCAACACGCAGGTCGCCCTTAAAGAAGGCCACCTGGCCCAGCTTCCATGTCGTTTCAAACGCCGACAAGGCAGTCTTGCCGTTGCCCATCGCACATTCGATTCGATAGAAGCGACTGCGGCTGACCGTCTTGAGAGGAATGGTCGGCGTGAAGAAGTGATTGGGGGCCGCGAAACCTGGAGGATAACCTGCAGTCGAAGTCGGCTTCGGTGACGAAGCGGTGCCTGCGACTTCCCACGAGCGGCCATCTTCCGAGACCGAAACGGTAAAGGTGAGCGAAGCGGCCGATGCCTGGAAAGGCGAAACGACGAAGAGCTGGATGCGGTCGATCTCCGGCGCGCCTTCACCGCCAGCAAGCTGGATGTCGACCTGGGCGGGAGATCCGCGAAGCTCCATGGTGTTCATGGGTGCGTGGTCGACGATGACTTCGCGATTTTCTTTGCTAATCGGGCCTAGGATTGCGTCAGAGACGACGATCCATTGGGGCAGATTGCTCGCCTTGATGCCATCGGTGACAAGCTGGGCCGTGAGGTTGTAGTCGTAGCTGCTGGAGTGGTAGGCGGGACGCAGCAGAGCAAGATTGCGGTAAGTGGTTGTGTCGGGAATGAGGGTAGGGCCGAAATACGCAGTGGGCTCTCCGGGATAAATGCCGACTCCGCGGGTGTACTCCGTTGCTTTCAGACTTGTCGCGGCAGGCACCGGCAAAGGGGATGTTTCCACCCCCATCGTTTTTCCGGGCTCGCCGAAAGCTGATAATCCATCCATGGCGACGGTCGCACTCGCAATGGCCGTTGTCCTGAGGAAATCTCTTCTTGATGTCGTCATCTATTCTCCGTTAGTCGCCCCGACATAAAAGCACGCCAGTCAAACTGCGTTTGCGCAGAAGACAGAGGATTTCACTCTCTGATTCGGCGGACTCAGCTGGGCTGTTTCCTGAGTTTGTCCATGCAATTGCCTTGAGGCTGCTGGACTGGCAGGTTTTGGCTCGACACCATGTTAGTCGCATACCCCGCGGGCTGCCGAATCGATTTAGCCGGCCTAGGCAGCGATTCTTCGTTCGAGGCAAACCCCAGCCAAGGATGCGGCGTCCAACCGCTTGTCAAAGGGAGTCACAAACTCCGCAAGAGGACTGTTCCCTGGAGGACGATGAATGACGAATGCATCGGACGTACTTGTAGAACGGCTGCTCGCCTGGGGCGTGGACACGATTTTCGGCCTCCCCGGGGACGGCATCAACGGAGTGTTCGAAGCCCTTCGCAAGCAAAAAGATAAGATCCGCTTTATTCACGTCCGGCATGAAGAATCCGCGGCTTTCATGGCTTGCGCGTATGCCAAATTCACAGGACGGCTCGGGGTCTGCATCGCAACCTCCGGGCCGGGAGGCATTCATCTGCTGAATGGCCTCTACGACGCCAAGATGGATCACGCGCCGGTGCTGGCAATTACCGGTCTTCAACACAGCGATCTGATTGGCACATTTACGCAACAGGATGTGGCTCTCGACAAACTCTTTATTGATGTGGCCGAGTTTAACGAGCGCGTTATGAGCGGGCCGCACATGGAAAGCCTCGTCGATCTGGCTATACGTACAGCCCTCACGACGCGTGGCGTTGCTCATATCACGATTCCTGTGGATGTGCAGGTGCAAGAGATTAAAAGAGGCCGCTCCGAAAGAAATCCAGTCCATCATACTTCGGCTGTTCCGGCCTATTTTGAGCAGGTGCCTTCACGAATCGAGCTTGAACATGCGGCAGACATTCTCAACAGGGGAAAGAGAATCGCGATCCTCGCGGGCCAGGGAGCGCTCCATGCCACCGAGGAACTCGAAAAAATAGCGGAGATTCTGGGCGCGCCGATTATCAAAGCACTTCTTGGAAAAGCGGCTGTTCCGGATGATAGCCCCTATACGACTGGTGGGATCGGGTTGCTTGGGACCGAGCCATCACAGGATGCGGTCGAGGACTGCGACACGCTGTTTATGATTGGCACTTCGTTCCCCTATGTTGAATTTCTTCCTGAGCATGGTTCGGTGAAGTGTGTGCAAATTGATCTCGATCCTCAGCGGATCAGCCTGCGGCACCCGGCGGACGTGGGTCTGGTTGGAGACTCCAAGTATTGTCTTCGCGCGCTCATGCCGCTGCTTGAGAAACACAAGAAAGGATTTCTTGAAAAGGCGCAGCGGGCGAAGGTTGAGTGGCAGAAGCTGATGGAAGAGCGGGGCACGCGGGAAGACAAGCCCATGAAGCCACAGGTCATCGGGTGGGAACTCGGCAAGCGCATTCCGCCGAATGCGATTGTGACCTCTGACTCGGGCACGATTACAACGTGGTGGGCTCGCTATGTGCCTGCCCTCAGAGGCCAGAAGCATAGCTGCTCCGGCAATCTCGCCACCATGGCATGCGGCTTGCCATACGCCATTGCCGCCGCGGTTGCGTATCCTGATCGCCCTGTGTATTGCATCATCGGCGACGGCGGACTCAGCATGTTGATGGGCGAACTGATCACCGTGGCAGCGTACAAACTGAACATAAAAATTGCCGTGATCAAGAACAACACGCTGGGGCAGATCAAGTGGGAACAGATGGTGTTTCTCGGGAATCCCGAGTATGCCTGTGACCTCTTTCCGGCAGACTTTGTCACAATTGCGCGCGGCGCGGGTATCGATGCGATCCAGATCGATGATCCTGCATCGTGTGGAAGCCAACTCGATGGAGTCTTGAGCAGTTCGGGCCCGGTACTGATCGAGGCAGTCGTCGATCCATTTACGCCGCCGATGCCGGCCAAGGTCAAAGCCTCGCAAGCATTGAAACTAGGTGAGGCGCTTTTACGTGGCGAGCCGAACCGCATGAAGATCGCGCTGACCAGTGCTCACGATACGGTGCGCGAATTGATCTAGTTGGGCAACTACGCTTATGGCCCTCAAAGCATCGAACAGCACCGCCGCGCCTTTCCTTCCGAAGCGCCGCGATCTCGCTTCGCTGAAGCGAGCCGCCAGGGATTGTGAGGGATGTGATCTTTTCCGCAGAGCGACGCAAACGGTGTTCGGCAAAGGGTCGGCACAAGCGACTCTCATGTTGGTCGGCGAACAGCCGGGGGACCAGGAAGACAAGGCAGGAGAGCCGTTTGTGGGGCCTGCCGGAAAACTGCTTGATACCTGCCTGGATGAGGCAGGGATCGATCGAGATGCCGTTTATGTGACCAATGCAGTAAAGCACTTCAAGTGGGAACCTCGCGGCAAGCGGCGGCTGCATGAAAAACCAAACCTCAAGGAAGTGAATGCCTGCCATCCATGGCTCGACGCCGAGATTAAAACGATACGTCCGCAGCTGATTGTTTGCCTTGGCGCGACAGCGGCTCAGGCGTTGCTGGGAGTGCATTTTCGAGTGACCAAAAGCCGGGGATTGATTCAGAGCGTTCCAGACTATCCGCCGATTCTAGCTACAGTTCATCCGTCGTCCATTCTTCGCGCCAGAACCTCGGAAGATAGAGAGGAGCAGAAGAGAGAATTTATCGATGACCTTGTTGCGGCCAAGAAAGCCCTGTCTCAAGTTGCGATCACGCAATAAGCTTGGTCTGGCGCAATTGGCGCGGAACGAATCCGCTTTCTGGCATGAAAGATGGCGTTGGCAACGGCGGCAGCTGCACCCGTAATCCAGTTGCCGCCCTTCGCGCATGGAGCTGCGCTTAATGCAACTCCAACCGCGCTCCTCGCCAGAAGCGACTAAAGCGGAGACGATCCGCGAGAGTGCGGCATCGCATCCTGACTTTGCTGCATCTTTGGTCAGTGAGGGGAGGAGACCAATCCATGCCTGAAAAGAAGACGCTTGAGCGTGCACAGGAAGACCTTCAAGAAGGGAAATCTCCTAGTACAGCCGCTGGCGAGTTCGTTCACGAAGAGATCGATCACGTTCGAGAAGGCAAACATGGCGCGCGCTCTGCAAAGCAGGCGATCGCCATTGGCTTGAGCAAGGCGCGGCGGGCTGGAATTCCTCTGCCTCCACCAAAGAGAGGCAAGGTGAAAGAGGATACCCGCAAGAGTGCGGAGCGGGATTTTCAAAAAGGGCAATCCGGCGAAGACCACAAGCCATCTCGCCGAGCTTCCGAGGCACGCGAAGAAGTCCTGGCGCGCGAATCGCATTCGACGGCCTCGCACAAATCTTTGTCGAAGCAATCGCGCACCGCCGCACGCGGACGAAGCAGCGACGAGCGCCATCAATCCGCCGAGCGAGCCGTCGAGACCAAAGGTAAGGAAGGTCTTCAATCGGCTGCGAGGAAAGGCGCACAGACTCGCGCCAAACACCGCGAAAAGTCCTGAATAGGATTATCGTGTCCGGGCGTACCGACGCGAAGCAGGGAATCTCTGGCCCGAATGATCAAGATTCAACCGGGGTTCAGGTCCCGGAAAATGTTGTTCAGCAACTTCCGGATGATTGGATAGCACTCGCAAGCAACCTCGACCAACTGCTCCCTGTTTTCGATACGAATGCGCGATCTCCGGTATTCAATCAGGCCGGACCTTTGGAGGCTGCCCGCGGCAAGATTTACGGTAGATCTGCGCGCGCCGAGCATGTAGGCTAGAAACTCCTGCGTCAACCTCATCTCTGATTCGCCGGTCCTGTCCTGGACCATGAGCAGCCATCGCGCGAGCCGTCCCTCCACTTCATGGACCCGATTGCATGCGGCCAGTTGGGCCAGGACCAGGGCCTCATGCTGTACGAGCCGAAGAATAGCGCTGCGCAGGTTCGCATCTTTTGCGAACATTTCTTCGCAAACTTTGAAATCGATGCGCAGGCCCGTTCCCGCGACTTGCATAAAGCAGCGCGTCATGCCTGTCAAAGGTCCGAGGAGATGGATCTTTTCCGCAATTCCTTCGCTTCCCACGAATCCAACCTCAACTCCTTCGCCGGCGGAAAGAATCGTGACCGTCGAAGCGATTCCCGAGGTGATGAAATGGACGTACCGCGGAGCTGTTTCCACCTCAAACAAAACGGTGTGCAGGGGAAGTTCAACCGGCTCGAGATGTATTAAGAGCTCTGACCTGGTTTCGGATGGAAGTATTTCGAGGAGTCGATTGGAATGTGGGAACGCCACGGGCCGCCCTTTGGAGAGATTGCGAGATACGCGAGACTTGCGCGCAGCTCAATGCTGCAGTGCCAAAATAGCCGATTGCAGGGGAAGAGTTCTGTTCGATAACTAACATTTGAATCGACTTGGATACAGCTTGGCTGTCTCTTTGGCCCCCTTGTGTGGATCACTCGGACGATTTCCACAGCAGCTCCAAAATTAGGCTCGGGATGTGCGGTAACCGACAGACGCCCAAGCGCGGCGGGGCACAGACTCAGGATGCCTGAATGCTGACAGAACCATCTCAGGTGATAAGAAAACACAAAAACGCGTTCGTTTCTCTGTTTACGTTCCAGTACTTGAGGCGGGAATTTGATCGATACGCCTCGAATCGGCCATTTTTCCCATGGTCCTCGCAAGTACTCACGTTTTCAAGTTATGAAGAGCCCCAGATGAATTCCCAATTGACCGTCCTGATCGTGAGTCGCGATGAAATGCTTCTCAGAACGCGCGAACTGATCTTCGGCGCATATTTTCGTGTCGCATCCGCCGGAAGACCGACCGAAGCGGTGGCGCAGCTTAAATCCACTCATTTTGACTTGGTCGTCCTTTGCCATTCGCTGCGGGACGATGAATGCGAACTCCTTGCCGACCTCGCGCATCATCACGCGCGCCCCGGAAAGACGCTGGCCCTGAAACCCATCACCGCAGACTTTGCGGGCGAGAGGCCTTGGGCCGACGACGAAATTGGTGTCGATGCCGGGCCTTACGGCCTGCTGCTCAAAGCCGCTCAGATGCTAAATTTCCGGATATCGAGCAAGGCAAAAGTTCGCCATGGAAGTCAGCGCTCAAGCCGGCAGAATTCTGATTTGGATGGGGAATCTGTCAATATTTTGCAAGGACTTGGGAGCAGGGAACACAAAGCGTCTGTCTGATCGAGATTTCCGCGGAACTGATTCGAACGGATCGAGCCGGAAATGACCCCAGGGACTTTACGTCCTTCTTTCTGTTGGATTAAACTGCGGTCACTTTGTTTCCTGGAGAATCGATGACAAGCCAGAAGCGGTTGTTGCTGGTTGAAGACCAACCTCAGGATGCTCGCCTGGCTGCAAAAGCGGCCCAATCGATCGGATTTTCGGAAGTGGACGCGCTTTCATCCGTTCAAGTCGCCCGGAGTTATCTCGAGGAGTGTCTGAAGGGCGAGAGGGAAGTCCCCGACGGCATAGTGTTGGATCTCGATCTGGGATACGAGAGCGGGTATGAATTGCTCAGGTATTGGCATTCCACCCCAGAACTCTCCCGCATTCCTGTGATCGTGTGGTCCATTCTCGGTGAAGATCAGCGGGAAATGTGCCGCCTTTTCAAGGTTAACCACTTCGTCGCAAAGTGGGAGGGAGAAGAGGCTTTTCGGGAGGCGCTGCGCGGTTTGAGCGAATCGACGCCACCAAAAGATAATTAAATGCAGTCCAACCATTTCGCAGATAGCTGCATCCAGGGAATTTAGGGTAATCCCCGCCACTTGCGTAGGACCTCCAACAAAATCAAAAACCACGGGCTGTGATTCTCTTTCAGTAGCTCGTAAGGAGAGCGACATGAATGAGTTAGCCGAGATTATTTCGCAAAACGAAGAGAAGTTGCGAGCCGATTGGATTCGCGACATGGGGAACGCAATCCAGCGCGCCGACCTCATGGGGAAAGGGGAACTGGAAGAGCAATGTCGAGAGCTTTTGAGCGCCATCGTCACAGGTATTCAGAGTAGCCGCCCAACAGACATTTCTTCTCCGGGCTGGAGTTCTGCGCGTGAGCTTCTGCGGGAAATTTCAACATCGCGTGCGCGTCAGGGATTCTCGCCTTCAGACGTGGCCACATTTGTGCTCTCCCTGAAGCGTCCGATTTTTGTGGAGATACGCCGCCAACTAACGAGCAAACCGAATACGCTGTTCGACGCGATTTGGGCAGCAACCGAACTGCTGGATCAACTGGCGCTGACTACATCTGAATCGTTTATGGCGGCCCGCGAGGAGCTCATCTCCCGCCAGCAGCAGGAATTGCTCGAATTGTCGACGCCCGTCGTCAAGCTGTGGGAAGGAATTCTCGCTTTGCCGATTATTGGCACCCTCGACAGCGCCAGGACGCAGGTCGTGATGGAAAACCTTCTCGAGGCGGTCGTGGCCACAAATTCAAAATACGCAATCATCGACATTACGGGGGTTCCTACTGTCGATACGCTGGTGGCGCAACACCTGCTGAAGACGATTACGGCGGCGCGACTGATGGGGGCCGAGTGCATTATCAGCGGAGTGCGGCCTCAAATTGCCCAAACGATCGTACATCTGGGCATCAATCTCGAGGATGTGATCACGAAAGCCAAATTGTCGGATGCTTTCGCCCTTGCCTTGCAGAAGAGCGGGCGCAAGGTTGTGCGGGATGGCACCGCGCCGGTGAGTCCAATCGCGGGTCTGTTTGCGAAGCGGGAGGAGTAAATGGAGCGAATTCCGGTTCTGCGCATGGGGTCGCTCCTGCTGATCACCATTCAAGTGGACATGCACGATAAACTCGCCCTGCAGTTGCAGGATGATGTCACGCAACGCATTTCGGAGTGGGGATCGACCGGGGTGCTGATCGACATTTCATCTCTTGAAATCGTCGACTCCTTTATCGGGCGGATGCTGGCGAATATCGCTGCCATGTCGCGCGTTTTAGGAGCAGATACGGTGGTGGTGGGCATGCAACCGGCAGTCGCCATCACACTGGTGGAACTGGGTATGTCATTGCCGGGGGTTCGCACGGCGCTCAGCGTGGAAGCGGGAATGGAACTTCTCTTTGGAGCGCTCCCTGGAACGCAGTCTGGATTGGGTGATGAGCGTCCTCAGGGCTGAACAACTCCCACTGAAGAATTCGAATGACGTTGTACTGGCACGCCAAAAGGTCAGGCAATGGGCTGTTGAACTGCGCTTTAGCCTGGTTGACCAGACCAAGCTTGTAACCGCCGCAAGCGAGTTGGCGCGCAATGCGCTCGACCACGGCAAGGGTGGCCAGATGAAGATCGAAAGCCTGGTCAATGGAACAAAATCAGGGTTGCGGCTGATCTTCGAAGACCAGGGGCCGGGAATACCTGATATTGACCAGGCATTGAAGGATGGATTCACGACCGGATCAGGAATGGGACTCGGACTCGGAGGCAGCAAACGCCTTGTGAATGAATTCAGCATCGAATCAGAAGTTGGCAAAGGGACGAGAATCACGATCGCGCGATGGAAATAGTCTTCACAGAATGGATTTCGGTGGGCGACGCCAGTTCGGTAGGCGAAGCGCGGCGCGCGGCTATTTCGGTGGCCGATCGCCTGGGTTTTGACGAGACTCTCTGCGGCACGCTGGCATTGCTTGCTACGGAATCATCACGAAATGTGCTCCTGCATGGCGGAGGCGGGCAAGTGGTCATTGCCGGCGTAGCAGAAGACGGCGCAGTGACCGCGCGGATTTTGGCTATCGACAAGGGCGAAGGGATTGCCAACATTGCCGACGCGATGAGCGACGGTTTTTCTACGGCGGGAACGATGGGCGGGGGACTCGGCGCCATGAAGAGAATGGCCACCAGGCTGGACATCTTTACAGGGCGGGGCGGGACCGTGGCGATGATTGAGCTTGTAAAACCGCGTTCCGAGCACACCAAACCGCCTTCGCGGAAGTTGCACATCGCGGGCTTCGCTATTCCTTATCCGGGAGAGCGCGTTTGCGGCGATGCATGGTTCAGCCACGAGACTCCGCAACGTTCGGTGGTGCTGGTGGCAGATGGACTGGGTCATGGATGGGGGGCATCGGAGGCCGCTAATGAGGCGGTTGCCACATTTCGGAAACGGGCAGAGCTTCCGCCTGGCGAAATTCTTGGGTATATTCACGACGCATTGCGGAAGACGCGCGGAGCGGTTGCGGCTGTTGCGGAGATCCGTCCCGGAGAAGGACTGCTGACCTATGCTGGCGTAGGCAACATCTCGGGCGTTGTGCTTGAACATGGCGCCTCACGCAGCCTCGTTTCACACAATGGCACACTGGGAATGATGACGCCGAAGATACAGGAATTCCGATCCCCATGGACGTCTAATTCGACGCTTGTGCTGCATTCGGATGGGTTGCAATCAAAATGGGATCTCTCTACCTATGCAGGCATCTTCTCGCGGCATCCCGCCATTATCGGAGGCGCATTGCTCCGCGATTACCGGCGGCAGCGCGATGATGTGAGCGTAGTCGTAACGAAAGCAGCGTGATTCTTGTCGGTTCCGATCATCCATGTCGCCCTCCTCACCGAACGAGACGTCGTTCACACCAGGCAGCGCGCTCGCGAGGTGGCAGCAGAACTTGGATTGGATAACCAGGATCAGATTCGGTTGGCTACGGCCACATCTGAAATTGCTCGAAACGCGTTCAGGTACGCGCGCAATGGAAAGGTGACCTTATCCCTGGTCCTTGAAACGCCGCAAAGGCTCGAGGTTACGGTCACCGATTCGGGATCAGGCATTTCGAACCTGCAGCAGATATTTGAGGGCCGCTACAAGTCTGAAACCGGCCTTGGGATGGGGTTGATCGGCACGCGACGCTTGATGGACGAATTTGACATCGAGTCCTCGCCTGCGGGCACCGTTGTGCGCATGGCGAAGCATCTTCCCTATCACAGCAACACGTGGACGCCGCGCAGGGCGAGCGATCTAAGTCGAAAATTGCAATCGCGCGCACCCGACAATCCCTACGAAGAGATCGAGCAGCAGAACCAGGAGTTGATGAAGACCCTGCAGGAGTTGCGTTCCCGACAGGAAGAATTGGAATTATTGAACCACGAACTCGAAGACACAAACCGCGGAGTGGTTGCGCTTTACGCAGAACTCGACGAGCGTGCAGATTACTTGCGGCGAGCTTCAGAACTGAAGACCAAATTCTTGTCGAACGTATCCCATGAGTTTCGTACGCCACTGAATTCGGTCATCTCGCTGGCTCGTCTACTGCTGGAAAGAATTGATGGAGATCTGACCACTGAACAGATCAAGCAAGTACGGTACATTGAATCTTCCGCTCAAGATTTGCAGGAGATGGTGAACGACCTTCTCGATCTGGCCAAGGTGGAAGCGGGAAAAATTCGCATCCGGCCAAAGCGTTTTGAAGTTCACGAACTGTTCAGCGCTTTGAAAGGCATGTTAAAGCCATTATTGGCCGATAACACTTCAGTCGATCTTGTTTTCAACGACGCGATGGAACTGCCTGCGCTCCGCACCGATGAGGGCAAGGTCTCCCAAATCCTGCGCAATCTTATATCCAACGCACTCAAGTTCACACCCAACGGCAAGGTCACTGTATCGGCGATGATGCTTGAGAACCAATGGGTTCAATTCACGGTTGAAGACACCGGCATTGGCATCGCGCAGGAGCACCACGAAGACATCTTCAGGGAATTCAGTCAGGTCGAAAATCCGCTACAGGAGAAGCATCGCGGTACAGGTCTTGGATTGCCTCTGTGTAGAAATCTGTCAATGTTGCTCGGTGGAACGATCTGGCTTGAAAGCGAACTCGGACGGGGCTCGACTTTCTTTGTCCGAATTCCTGCTGTGTACGTTGGAGAGACAATCCAGACTGAGGACTCGGCAGCAGCACTGCCTGCGCCGGATTTTCATCGCGCGCCAGTCCTGGTTCTCGAGGATGACCCGGAAACTGCCCACATGCTTGAGACCTATCTGCGGGATTCGGAGTTTCAGCCAATCCTGGCTTCAACGATTTCGCAAGCTGAGGGATGGACAACTCGACACGTGCCGGCGGCGGTGGTGGCAGACATCTATATCGGGGACGACCTATGCTGGGGCTTCATTGAGCGCATACATAATCGACTTCCGGATCTCCCGCTCATCGTTACCAGTGCTCACAACGAACCCCAGACCGCATTCGCCAGTGGCGCAAGCTTATTCCTGCAGAAACCTGTTGAATGCGACAATCTTCTTCGCGAACTTCGACGTCTCACCGCTCACAACGGAACGCGAAAGCTTCTTCTCGTAGATGACAATGAAGTGGCACGCTACATTCTTCGCGATCTTCTGGATCAGCCGTGGCTTCAGATTCGGGAAGCCTCAAGCGGCACCGCGGCCTTGACTGCGCTCCGAGAGAGTTTGCCTGATGCATTGGTTCTCGACTTACTGATGCCGGACTTGAGCGGCTTTGAAATCTTGCGGCAGTTGCGGTCCCAGCCGGCCACGAAAAATCTGCCCGTCCTGATCTACACATCCAAGGTGCTGACGGAGGCGGAGAAGACACAACTGGAGTCCCTGCAGGCAAGGATCATCCGTAAAGAGGACGTAAGTTCGCGCCTTTCGGCAAAGCCCTTTCTCGAGTGGGTGAAATCCGTGGGACTGGGCCCCAAAACTGAAGTTAGGGAGCGCGATGCCTGAGCTTCTTCGACCCCGGGTCCTGATTGCCGATGATCGAGAAGAGAATCGGTACGTGTTGTCGCGGGTTCTCGAAGGATCGGGCTTCGATTGCGTGCAAACAGGAACGGGGAATGGAGCATTGGAAGCTGCTCAAGCCCTGCCTGACGTCATCATCCTGGACGTACGTTTGCCTGACATGTCCGGATACGAAGTGTGCAGGCGTATCAAAGGCGACCCTCGAACCGCCTCAGTATCGGTCCTGCAAATTTCAGCTTCATTTGTATCCAACGACGATCGCGTGCGCGCCCTCGAGGCAGGCGCAGACGGTTATCTTACGCACCCAATTGACCGCATGGTGCTGGTCGCTACGGTGCGGGCTCTCTTGCGTCTCCGGACAGCGGAGGCCGCGGCTCGCCAAGCCGCGGAGCAATGGCAAACAACTTTCGATGCCCTCTCGGAAGGACTGGCACTCATTGATCAGCGAAGGGAGGTTGGTGCGATGGAACAACGCATTCGCTCAAATTTGCGGGCCGAAGGTTCCTATTGTCGCCGGCAACGATGCGGCCTCATTGTTTGTGGAGCTGCTGGGAACGGGCGATCCGATAAGCCAAAGTGGACGGCGTTATAGTGCAGAGTTCGAGATCGGAAAGCGCACAGTGCAACTTATCGTTAACCGCATGGGAAGCGATTTTGACCATCAGGGAAAGATCCTGATCTTGAATGATATAACCGACAGCAAACTTGCTGAATATGCGATTCGCACCGCCGAAAAACTGGCGGCCACAGGCAAGCTGGCAAACGCAATCGCTCACGAGATCAACAATCCACTCGAGGCTCTGACGAATTTAGTCTACCTGGCCAGTACTTCTTCCTCGCTGACGGAGATCAAAGATCATGTCTCGCATGCTAACGAACAAGTGGCACGCATCGCGCGAGTTACGAAACAATCTCTCGCCTTTCATCGAGAATCAGAGCGCCCCATCGTGCTTGATGTGGGCGATCTCCTCGGTGAAGTCGTTTCACTATTCGAACGAACCGCCGCACAGCGCCGCGTCCATCTGACTCTCTCTCGACAACCGCGAGTGAGTGTTTGTGGATTTCCGGGACAGTTGACCCAGGTCTTCGGAAACTTGATTCGCAATGCAACCGAAGCCGCCCCTCCGGCCTCGGAGGTTGTGATTCGCGTTCGCTCTATCCTGCGCGGCGGACATGAGGGGGCTCGCGTTACGATTCACGATCGCGGATCAGGCGTTCCGGATGAGATTCGTGAAAAGCTCTTCGATCCGTTTTTCACTACAAAGGATCTCAAGGGCTCCGGCCTGGGACTGTGGGTCTCCAAGACTTTAGTAGCGAAGCATCAGGGCACTATTCGCTTTCGATCCTGTCGAACCGATCAAAAAAGCGGCACAACGTTTGAGGTCTATCTCCCGACCGCTATGAATGTGTGAATGCGCGGCAGGAGTTTATGGGAGCAAAAGGTGAAGCTGCCTGGCCTGCGACGCCGGTTCATTTTTGGGTTGCGGTCTGAAGCGATAGTTGCCCCGAGTCAACGGTTGTTCCAGAGCGGGCGATGGTTTGGAAATACATCTGGTCGCCATCGATTTCAACGAGCATGAAACTGCGGTCAGTATCGAGATGGACCAGATCGAGATCGCAAGAGCTTCGGATGTTGTGGTAACGCAGTTCTCCAGATTCACCCTCGAGGAAAAAGTAGATCCCCTGTTGGGGCTTCAAGTGTTCATAGACGTGTTCGTGGCCACTCCACACGGCATTGACGCCGTACTTGGTGAATAGAGGCATAAGCTGGTTGCGAAGATCGATGTCAGGACCGTGGTACTTGGCACATGTGAACAAAGGATGATGGAAGTACGCAATCTTCCATTTGGCGTTTGAGCTCTTCAGCTTGTCTTCGAGCCACGAGAGCTGTTGAGGCGTCATGTAATTGCTGTCGAGCACGAAAAACTGCACATTCTTTTTCTGGAACGTGTAGTAGCGATTTCCGTCCATGCTGTAGGGCTTGTAGTTGATTTCAAGCTGCGGGTCATCATGATTGCCAAGGGATGCGTAGAATTTCACGTTTTCATCGAGCAGGGGCTTGTATGGCTCCTCGAATTTCACCTTGAAATCTTGAGGTGAATGACCGCCATAAATGTTGTCGCCGTCCATGGTAACGAAGTCAAACTTGACGACCGACCAGTAGCGCTCCATCTGATTGGCAACGTCGAGCTCTGGCCGCTCGCCCGTGCCGTTGTCGCCAATCACCGCCCAACGTACCGAGCCGTCTTTCAAAGGAAGGCGGATATCGGGCGCGGCTGCAGCCTGCGAAGTTTCTGTAGTCGTTTTATCGCCCGATAATCCGGGATAGAAGGCAAGGATAAGCGGCAAAAACAGAAATTGTGTATAACGCATCGGAGTGTGAACCTTTTCAAGGGAGCGCATTGGGTAAGAAGTCAACGACCATGTTCGCGCTCGAGTCGCGAAGAGCCAGCGTATTGCCAGCGATGCGATATTCCATTTCTTTGGGGAGAGCAGGCAGTGCCTTCAACACGGTTGCCGGAACAGACTGAATCGGCTGGCCGTTCGCGTTGGGGAATTCTGCGTTTACGCGGAAGTCAGCCGGAGCGCCCGGTTCAGCGTGATTCAAGCTGGATTTTATCTTCGTGCTATCCGGACCGTTCAGTACATCGGCAAGACGCTTGCGGAATACCTTCGCCGCTTCGGGCGTAAAGAAATCGCCCTGCTTCGCCTTGGGACGTGATTGCTGCACGGCATCGCGCAACTGCTTGCGTTGCTGTTCCAACTTGGAAACGTCCGATGTTGGCTTCATCTTGTCGGCGGCGAGAGAGTGCTCTTTGCTGACATAGTCTTTTGCCTGCTTGCTGAAATCCGATAGCACTCGCTGATCGGAAGAGGAGGTCGAAGGCGTCTGCGCGGGCATATTCGTTGCGGGCGTTATGGTTAAAACAGCCAGAGCGATCGCAGTTTGAAGACAGAAATGAGCGCTTCGAAGCATATACCTTCCCTACTTGTCTTTTTCGGCGGCCTTGGAAGTTTCGTCCATCGCGGCAGAAGCTACGACGTCTTTAAGCGCTTCTTGAACAGCGCCCTGTACCTCGTCACGAAAGGCCTCGCGCACGGTTTGAGCAACTTCTTCGGGTTCGAATGGCGTAGCGGCCTTGGCGTCGATGACTTTGTCGAGAACCTGCTCAAGAACAGGCTTGATGGAGATTTGCCGCGCAACTTCCTTGGCCACCTTTTTAGCGGGCACGATGATTGCCGAGGTGAGCTTCGCATCCTCGATGACGGGTTCCGAGCGCTTCCAGTCTTTCTCAAAGACTGCTTCCATCTGCTTGACGATTTTCTTGTCGCGGAAGATGAGTCCGATTTCGCGTCGAGCCTCGAGCTCTAACTTACGCAGGCTCTGGCTACCTAAAAACGCGGTATTGCCATCGCGAAGGATGGCGCGAAGATGCAGCCGCGAGGGAAGGCGGCGCACCGGAATTTCGCCGCCCTTGGCTGAGGCACGGGAAAGGACGCGCACCTCGGCACCGGCGGAAATCTTTTTCTGCAGCAGCTTGAGGAAGTCGCGATCGCTAATCTTCATCTCATAGATCAGCAACCTCTTTTTGGTTCCGGCGATAAAGTCGGTGAGCTGCTTGCGCGCATTGACGGGGCTCACGACAAGGTCGCCCTTAACATTCTTATAAGGGCGGCGCTTGGAGTCGCAATCGAAAGAGCCGTATGGCTTCTTTCACCACACTGCGCTTGGAGGTGGCAATGCCGAAAGAACGACTGAGGTCGATGTCCAAGTGCGTAAAGTTGAAACCAAGCAGGTAGAGCACCTTTTCGTCGATGATGAACATTTTGCCGTGATAACGGACAAGGTCGTCCGGCCGTACGCGTGACGGTCACGCCCTCTGCGAGCAGCCGCATCTCGAGTCTGCGAAGATTCTTCTCTTCTCCCTGGTTGGTGTGGGCAATGAGAGCTTGGACGGTTACGCCGCGACCGACGGCAGCGACGAGAGCCTTTTCAATTTCGACACGATCGAAACGGAAGATCAGGATGCGAATGCTCTTTTTGGCTTTTCGCAGGGCGTCGAGAATGGGTTTGATTCCGTTGTCCGGTTGAAGTAGCAGCTTCACTCGATCTCTCCTTGGGATGCTGCAACAGATTCTTATTACAGGAGATGCGATTTACTGCGCCGGGGATGTTTTAGCGTATTCTGGGCAGCCCCTGAGCGGGTTAGATGCTTCTAACTGAGCAGCGCAGTCGAAGCAAGGAGAGAAAGAATGAAGCGCAACCGCAGTGCGATGATCGGAGTTGCGGTCTTCACCCTGTTTCTGCTCTCGTCGCAGGCAGCACACTGCCAGCCGGCCGAGCGGCCATCCGCAAAAACTTCAAGCGAACGCAAGAACGACAATGACAAGCCGGTGGATGCGGCGAGGCTGCACAACCCTGTGTTGTGGCATGATCCCGGCGCAATCTCCAGTTTGAACCTCTATGACGGGCAGGGAGGCAAAGAAGGGCAGCCGGCAGCGCCCTTCAAGTTTGAGTCAGAAGACATGCACGGCACCAATCCCAAGTTCGACGCGCGTGATGCAAAGGGCACGAAATGGCGCGTGAAGCTGGGCGATGAGGCGCGACCGGAAGTTGTTGCATCGCGGCTGTTATGGGCAATGGGCTACTTTGTGAACGACGATTATGTGATTGCATCGGCGCGTGTGGATGGTCTGCATCTGCAACGCGGAGAAAAGCTGGTCAAGGACGAGGCAGATTGAAGAAGCGCGATTCGAGAAGAAGCCTGAACAACAAAAGAAAATCGGGACATGGAAGTGGAGGGAGAATCCATTTATCGGCACCAGGGAGTTCAATGGCCTACGCGTCGATGATGGCGGTTATGAACAACTGGGATCTCAAGGATGAGAATAATGCCGTGTATTCCGATAAATCATCGGATCGTGACATCTTGCTAACCAGTGATATTGGTGCGACATTTGGAACGAATGGGTTGAGTTGGACCAAGGATCGTTCCAAGGGAGATGTGAACAGTTTTCAGAAATCGAAATTCATCACTCACCAGACTGACAGCGATGATCGACTTCGGAACTCCGGCGGCGCCAATGCCGCTACTGGCTGTGAACGCGATGCAATATCAGAGGCGGCGCGACCTGGAATGGATTGGCAAGGAAATCCCTATCGCCGATGCGCGATGGATTGGTTCGCTATTGAAACAACTTAGCCATCAGCAACTGGTCGATGCTTTCCGCGCAGGTCATTTTCCGCCTGACGAGATCGACAGAAATATGTCGACGTGGTAGAGCAACGCATACAGGAACTCAGCGCCTTGTGATGTCCGATTAAGCAGACGCTGCAGCGGGCGTCTCCTCGAGATTGGCCTGGATGTCGTGAAGCTTTCTGTAGACTCCGCCTTCGCGTTGCAGTAGCTCGTCATGGGTTCCCGACTCTGCAATGGCGCCATTTTCAATAACAAAGATGCAACTGGCGCGCCGGACGGTGGAGAGGCGGTGAGCAATGACAATGGAGGTCTTGCCTTCCATGAGTCGATCGAGAGCTTCGACGACAAGTTGTTCAGAAGCGGCATCGAGGCCCGAGGTCGGCTCGTCGAGGATGAGGATGGGAGTCTTGCGGATAATGGCGCGCGCAATCGCGATCCGCTGACGCTGGCCTCCAGAGAGTGTCACGCCTCGTTCCCCGACGGGGGTGTTGAATTTTTGCGGGAGTTTTTCAATGAACTCCATGGCATTGGCGGCTTCAGCTGCCTTGACGATCTGCGAATGGGTTGCATCAGGGCAGCCGTACGCGATGTTGTCCCAAATCGTTCCGCTGAAAAGGACGGTGTCTTGCAGAACAAAGCTGACCTGGCTGCGCAGGGATCTTTGCGTAAGTTCTCGAATATCCTTGCCATCAATTTTGACGACTCCGGCGGTGGGATCGTAGAAGCGAGCGATGAGATTAATGACGGTTGTTTTGCCGGCGCCCGTAGGCCCTACAAGCGCCACCATCGTCCCCGATTCGATGTGCATGTTGACGTCAGTTAGAACCAGTTCGCTTTCTTTATAGGAGAACTCAACATGTTCGAAGTCGATCTGGCCCTTGAACAGAGGTGCCTTGCGGGCATTGGGCTGGTCGCGAACCTCATCGTCGGTGCGCAGGATTTCCTGGATGCGCTCAAATCCGGTTGCAGCTTTTGAATAGCTATCGATCGTTTTCGAGATGTCTTGCATGGGTTTGTACATCTTGCCGAGATAGAAGACAAAGACGACCATTGATCCTGGAGCCAGTCGACCGGACATGGCGAGTTGCGCGCCAAACCACAGCACGGCGCAGGTTCCGATAGCCGTAACAATATTGACGATGGGCACGAGGCGGGCTTTGAGGGAACGCGCCGCGAGAGCGGCCTCAACCGCCTCAAGGCTCTCGCCCTCGAAACGGCGAATTTCGTAGTCCTCTCGCGAAAATGCTTTGACCACGCGAATGGAGGACACGACCTCAGAGACGAGTGAGACCATCCGCCCCTCTTTTTTGCGGACCTCCCGGGACGCCTTCTTTACCTTGCGGGTGTAGGTGTTGACGATAAAGAAGAGCGGAGGAACAACCGCCAGCGCGATCAGGGTGAATTGCCAGTTCACGCAGAACATGACAACGATCATGCCGATCAGCGTGAGGGAATCGACGAGGACTCCAAGAAGCCCGGAGACAATAAAGGTTTGGATGGCATCGATATCGACAGTCACACGGCTGATGAGGTCGCCCGTGGGTTTCTGATCGTGATAGGCGAGCGAGAGGCGCTGGACATGGGTGTACATCGTCCGCCGCATATCGTGGGCAATCCACTGGCCAACATTGGTGGTGAGGTACTTTTCAGCGTAGGAGCACATCGCGTCAGTAACGGCGATGAGGAGGACGGCGATGCAGGCGAAGACGAGGATGTTGCGGGGCGCAGAACCCGCAATGGCTACGATGGCCCGATGAAGCCAGCCGTGTTGATTCTTTCCCTGGAGCAGGTCGTCCAGAACAATTTTGAGCGGCCAAGGTTCCAGGAGACCCGCGATGCTTTCGCCGGCAATGGCGAGCAGCCCGAGCCACAGCTCGCGGCGGTGGGGACGCAAAATGTCAAGGATGCTCAAGCCGGGCTTGCTATCGAGCGCCTGAGAATTCATGAATCAATTGGATGCGCGGAATTGAAGATCTGGCGTTCTATCTGATCTTTGGGCCGGAATAAGCGCCCTGATCTTGCATTATCTTGGATGGAGTATTGTCTCAGGATACCCGGTCGCCGGGCCATGAGGGATGGCCCATTGTCATTCTCCAGAGGGTGTCGCGGAGTGCCGTTGCTGGGTCAAGATTTCTTTGTTCTCGCGTCGAATGTGCTTGTTGACATACATGGCAGCATCCGCCGCGCTTAAGAGGCTATCTTTGGTCGTACCATCCTCTGGGTAGATTGCAATTCCGATACTCGCGGAACCATGGACGACGTAGCCTTCTGCAGTAAACGGCATGTCGAGCGAGTGCTCAAGGCGATGCGATATCTCTTCAGCCTCCGCTCGGTTGCGAATCTTCGGAAGTAGCACAGCAAACTCATCGCCACCCAGGCGGGCGAGCATATCTACTGCACGGAGGTGGCTTTTCATGCGATTGGCGACTTCCTGCAGGTAGAGATCTCCGACCTGGTGCCCGTATACATCGTTCACCAGTTTGAAGTCATTGAGATCGATATAGACTAATCCGAAAATCGTCGCATTCTGTCGTGCCTCTTCGATCAGCTTCTCGAGGTAACTCTCCAAAGAGAATCGATTGTGGATGTCGGTGAGCAGGTCGAATTCCGAACGACGAACTAGATCGGTGTAAAGCCGGCGAGTTTCAATAGCCAGGCTTGTCAGCGCCGCGGCTGCGAAAAGTGTCTCAGAGTCAACGGCCCGTTGTTTTGTGAGTGGATCGAAGGCGGCATACATGCTACCGAGCGGCGGCCCCTTGCGGGCGGAGATCGGCTCGTGAACGACGCGAAATGCTGTGAGGTTTGGCGGGCAGTTTCCAAGTTGTGCGCCACCGACGATTTGGCACCAGCACGGAGCGCCACGCAGCCTGAATGAGACCAACTCGGTAATTTGCTCAATGATCTCGGCGAGAGGACGAGAGCCATTGATGTCTTCAAGAATGCGGCTTCTGCGACGCTCGATGTAGGCCATCGACGCGTTTTCCCTTCGCACTCTGCGTTCAATGATCCAACTTCTCGCACCGCCTGCCAGCAGCAGCACGAGGAGTATGCCAACGAGCAAGAATTAGATTACGAACGCTAAGAAGTGGTGGACTGGCAATGACGGATAACATCGTCAAAGGAGCGAAGCAGGATGTTGAATGGAACTTCCTGTTGGGTGGGATCGATCGAATTTGCTTGAACAGCCATGCAGATGCCAGTGACGCGGATTCTGGTTCCATCTGGAATCTGCAGCATCGGGCGCAGGGGTAGGCCAACTGGAGGGATGGCGATAAACCGCGGTGAAGAGCTTGCCCTCTGAGGACAGAACAAATTCATCCTGCGAGCCTTCCCTGACCGCGGCAACAACCTCTCCCTCGAATGAAACCAGGTCACTTTGATGGCCGTCAGGGTCACCGCTGTTCCACGTCGACAGTTGACGCCAGGTGGCCGGCTGCGGATGGACGGGCTCGAAGATGTTGGTGTCCTGGATTTCACCGTCTGCGAGTGCAAGAAATCCCTCGTGAGCGTCTGGAAAGCCGGTGGCAACGGCTACATTGCCGATTCGCAACGGAACGCTTGAGCGGGTCGAAATCCACAAGCTCTCGGTGCCGTTCTGCAAAACGGCGCCCGAACCCGGCTGATAGTAGGTCAGTGTTCCTTTCACCCTGAACTCTCTGCGTGACGTCGTGGACATACGAACCTGACAGAACTTTGCCCATCGGAGTGATGGGCAGGGAATCGGGGTTCGTTTCCGCCGGTTTCAGAATCTTCACATTGTCAATGGAAGGAACTTCGAGGAGGATTCCGATCAGTTGCATCTTGCTGTCGAATTTCCCTGATACGACGCCGGTGACTTCAATTTCGGCGTCCAGCAATCCCTTGAATTTGCTCGCATCGGTTTCCACGACGGTTGCATCAATCGGGCCGCCGTCCATCATCAACTTCAAATAAATGCCATGCATGGTTCCAAAGTTCACGATGTCCGCACTGCGCAGAGAGGCCCGAACGGAGACGAACATGCAGTCTCGTTGCGCGCGAATCAACTGCTCGAAGTCAGCTGCCACTGGCTTGGGTGGGTTGCCATGGTGAAGCACAGTTATGCTTTCGCTGACAACATCTGGAGTGAAGCTATCCCGCGTTTTTCCTCGTACCACCACCCGATCGCCGAGAGCTAAGTTCCCGTACGCTTTGGTCTCAACATAGATCGCTTCGTTCCCATCCTGCACGAACAGATCGACGTCGCTCGCGTTGTAATACGTGACCGTGGCCTCGAATGCAACGGGCAAACCGGCGCGGGCCTGGGCCTTGCTCAATATATGGATAGCATGGATCGAGGTAATCGGACTCGGCTCGGCGGCGCGGCTTTCCAAAGAAGACCCAAGAAACGCTAGTAGGACCGCGAGTAGCAGGCTCCGCCGGAGCACGCTTCCAATCGAACAATCTGGGTCTCAGCTTGATTGCCTGTACTGCTTCCATGCCGTTGTATTCCTTGCTACCCGCCTTGGACTCTGTTGCTGAGCCTGCGAGGCCATCAGATTCATTAATTAGCGTCTGAACGAGGCCCATACTACTCCCTCTGACTCTGTAGTTCCACCACAAACTCGTATCTATCGACCCGTTCGTAACTTCAACGAAACAGTAATGATAAAGAACACGCCCGTTGCGCAGCGTATACCTTCGGAACAGCCGGACCGTCAGAAGTCTGGCCATTTATTTTGTGGAGTTTGCTGTGCCGATTCTTCCTTCCTTTTCAAAGGGTATCGGTCCGCGGCGACCGCCATTGAGAATGTGGTGCTCGACGAGAGCGCACTCGGTCCGGGCCTTCGGCGGAACTTGATTGGATGGGAACTGGCGTTCAGCGGCGGTCTGGCATTACGCCTACGGTGAGAGGATTTCACGGACGCGGTCAATCTACTGTTTGAGATTGCCGGTCACAATGCCTATGTCGCTTGTTTGGGTATTGGTGGACCTGATCGGGATCGAACCGATGACCTCTTCCATGCCATGGAAGCGCGCTCCCAGCTGCGCCACAGGCCCACATGAGGGATGCAACTCTTCCATTGTCTCTGCTTGAGGGGGATTCGTCAAACGGCGGCGCGCATTGAAGATGGCATCTCGGATGCCTTCGTTTTAAGCTGGGTCCAGAGGATGTGAGTGCTGGGATCAGAGCGATCCCCAGCCGGTTTAGCTCGCGAAGGAGGCACTATGAAAGCAGCGGTCGTGAACGAACTGGGGCAGGCACCGCGTTACCAGGATTTCGCGGAGCCGAAGCCGGAAGCGGGCGAGGCCCTGATCAATGTGCGGGCCGCGGGACTGCACCCGATCGTGAAAGCCCTGGCGAGCGGGTCGCATTATGCGGGCAAGGGCGAAGTGCCTGCGATTCCGGGTATTGATGGCGTGGGCACGCTCGAAGATGGCAGCCGCGTTTACTTTGGGTTTGCGCGGATGCCGTGGGGAACGATGTGTGAGCGTACCGTTGCCCCACATTCGAGATGCCTGCGATTGCCCGACAACATCGATGATGTTCAAGCGGCGGCCATCGCGAATCCGGGTATGTCGGCGTGGCTTTCGATCAAGGACCGTGCTGGACTGAAGAAAGGCGAGACGATTTTGATCCTCGGGGCGACAGGGGTCGCGGGTCAGCTGGCGATCCAGGCAGCTCGGCAGCTTGGGGCGGGGCGAATCGTTGCCGCAGGGCGCAATCTCGACGCGCTGGCGTCGGAGAATGTGGACGGCGTCATTTCACTGACGCAGGAGGACGATGCAATCCGCGAAGCCTTTGCAGTCGAGGCTCGCAAGGGAATCGATGTGGTGATCGACTACCTCTGGGGACGGCCGACGGAGTTGCTGCTGGAGGCGCTGGCCAAGGGCTTCAATCCGGAAGGGGCGCGTGCCACACGCCTGGTTGAGGTGGGGCAGAGCGCCGGGCCGGCTATTACGCTTCCCGGGGCCACGCTGCGCAGCATCGACCTGAAACTGATGGGCAGCGGGTTTGGCGCAGTGTCACTGGAGTACGTCCTCGCGGCCATCCCGACACTGTTTTCGATGGCGGCTGCCGGTACCTTGCGGGTCACGGCACAGCCGGTGCCGCTGGCGGAGGTCGAATCCGCCTGGAACCGCAAGGAGAGCGGCAAGCGAATCGTTTTTACCATGTAAGAACAGCGTCCAGGACAAAATACGTCCGTGACCGGGAACACTTTAGGGGGGTGCCGGTGTCTAAGAGAATAGGCGGGCGAGGCATTCGTGCTTCGCTCCCGCGCTTAGTGGTTTGGTATCCGGCGAAATTTGGCCGGAGCGTGGTCAGGGACACCGGAGCCAGCGATGGTCTGAATGTTCCTGATGCCAAACTTATCGCTGATGCGATAACGTGGGGGGAGCTGAATTGCAGGCGGATCTCACCATGGGGAATCTAGCGAGCGCGCTCTCACTTCGATCAGACGAAGCTGCGCTGATCGCTGAGCTTCGGGCAGGATCTGAAGAGGCCTTTGCCTGGCTGATCGCGCACTACCACCAGCCAATTTTTTCGCTGCTTGCGCGGATGTCGCACGACCGCGCGGATGCTGCGGATTTGACCCAGGAAGTCTTCGTCAAGGTCTTTCGCGGCGTCGCACGCTTTCATGGTGAGTCGTCGTTGCGTACGTGGATTTATCGCATCGCCCTGCACGAAGCATCGAACCAGCGGCGCTGGTGGATGCGTCACAAGCGGCAGGAGATCCCGATAGAACAGGAGATGACGGAAAGCTGCTCGGGAGTTCCGATCAAGCTGGAAGAGATGCTGGTCGATCCGGGCGAGTCGCCGGTTGAGATGGCGATGCATGCGCAAAACAGGGCTCGCGTCGAAGCCGCCCTGAACCAGGTGCCGGAGCCATTTCGCACCACGCTCATTCTCCGGGATATCGAAGGGTTTGTGTACGAGGAAGTGGCTGAGATTCAAGCTGTGAATCTCGGGACCGTGAAGTCGAGGCTTGTTCGCGGACGAGCCATTTTGCGGACCATTCTTACAAACTCTCAATCGGCCGAAAAGACGGCAACGTCTGCCCGATTTGAGATCCCCGTGAAAGGGGAGGCGCGATGAGCACTTGCAACTCCATCCAGTCGAAGTTTTCAGAGTATCTTGATGGCCGCCTGACCGGACACGAGATGCAGGAAATCGGCGTCCATCTTGATGCGTGCGGGGAGTGTTCGACAGAGTGGGCGGGTTTGAAGCAAACGCAGACGTCGCTGTCCGCGCTGGGTCCGGTTCCGGAGCCGGCAGATCTTCTGCTGCGCATTCGCGTAGCCATCAGCCAGGAACGGGCGCGCAGCCGGAAGAGTGTTCTGCAGAGCTGGAAGCTGGCATGGGATAACACGGTGGGACCATTCCTGCTTCAGGCGACCGCAGGTTTTGCGAGCGCGGTGCTACTGCTGGGTACAGTCACGGTGCTGGTGGGAATGTTCACGAGGCCCGAGGTTGCGCGCGGCGAAGACGAACCGCTGGGCAGGGCAACATCTCCGCAATTCCAATATCTTTCTTCCGCAGTAAGCAGCAATGATCAGATCAACGGAGGAGGCGGCCCGGTGGTTGTCGAAGCCTATGTCAACGGGAAGGGCGAGGTGTACGACTACCGCATCGTTTCTGGTCCGGTGGACGACAACACGCGTGCGCAGGTCGTGAACCTGCTGCTTTGGAGCCACTTTGAGCCGGCACGATTCTTCGGTCAGCCGGTGCGTGGGCTGGCGGTGCTGTCGTTCTCAGGAGTTTCGGTTCGCGGATAGGATCCCAGAGCGTGATGACAAAAGCCCTTGCGTGCGCAAGGGCCTTTCTTTTTGGCGGCTCACTTCGTCTAACCGGCAAATGCCGTAAACTTCAGGCAAGGTCCTTTTAATGCTTTATAGCCCGTTGACCAGACTCGCATTCGTTCTTCCCACCGCCATTTTTCTTTTCGCCGCTTCGGTTGCACTTCCAACCCGGGCACAGTCTTCCAGCAGCAGTGCTCCGATGCCCCGTCAGAGTTCATCATCTCAGCCGGTCCAGGAGAAGGCCCCCTCGCTTGTCGATCCGGCGGGTCCCACAATTTCGCTGGTAAGTTCAGAACCCGTGTTTACGATGGCCGCAACATTAAATGCCTGCGGGTACGATGAGGGCCTCGAGGAAAGCGCCCCAATCCGCAAGCGCGTGCGTGACGAAATTAATGACGCGCTGGCGAAGAGTGAAGACGCGCGGGCCAAACGCGACAAGGTCTGCCTGTATATCGCGCAGCACCGGATGACAGGCACGGAGCACGACATTTCTCAGTACATCTCGCTGGCGTTGTATCTCAGTGAACCGCCGGCACTGGAAACCACGGTGGAGTTGACGGAGATGCCACCGGACTCAACGCAGGTGCTGGAGATTGTCCCGCTGCTGCGCGACTTTGCGGGCGCGGTTGATCTGCATGGAATCTGGCTTGCGGCGCATCACACCTACGACGAAGAGACCGAAAAGTTGCACGATCCGCTTTCGAAGATGATTGTGTCGACCAACCTCTACCTCAAGATGCCGGCGACTACGTATGAGGGACGGCGATTGGTGGTGGTGATCGAGCCCCTGCTGTCTTCGAAGCTGGTGAATGCGCGCATCTATGGGACCGATTACGTGGTCGTGGTGTCGCCATTGAACGGCACGATTCCGATGAACGATGTGCGGCACACTTACCTGCATTACGTGATTGAGCCGCTGTTGTTTTCGCGGACCAATGCGATCGACCGGATGCAGCCGATCTTGAAGGAAGTGCGCGATGCTCCCCTGGATTTTCGTTATCGTTCAGACACGGTGGCGCTGGCCGTCGAGTGCCTGATCAAGGCAATTGAAGCGCGCACCATGGATACGGGAATTCCGGAGTACAGGATTCCGGCGGGCGTCGAGCGGTCCGATCTACCTCGCTATGAACATGAGCGCCAGCTGACCCTCGAGAAAATGGAAGCGGTGCGCGTGGCTGCCGTGCGTCACGATATGGCGCAGGGGTACGTGTTGACTCAATATTTCTTCGAGCAACTGATCCAGTTTGAAAAAGATCCAGCGAGTTTGCGCGACAACATTGGCGAGATGGTCTACGGCATGGATATCGAACAGCAGGCGCACCGGGCGCGGCAAACCCAGTTTGACAAACAGGCCGACGGCGATGTGCTGCAGCGTAGCAAGCCGCGGGACCTGACGGGACTGGACCTGGCGGAGGCGAAACTGGCGCAAGGCGATGTTGCGACCGCCAGCGCCATGGCCAACAAAGCTCTCGCAGACCGCAGCGACACTCTGCAAGCGGTCGCACAGGAAGCGCGCGCGAACTTCATCCTTGCCCGCGCCGCCCTTCTTACCCGTCGTCCCGAAGACGCTCTTGACCGCTTTCAGAAAGTCATCGCTGAAAGCAAGGAACCGCGTCTTGTGGCATGGTCGCACATCTATCTCGGCCGGATGCTCGATGTGGAATGCAAACGGGACGAAGCAGTCACGGAATACCAGGCTGCTCTCGCTGCACGCGACGGAGAGCAGGATACGCGTCTTGCGGCCGAACGAGGCGTAAAAACTGCTTATCTGATGAAGGGCCAGAGCTGTGGGGACGACGCCGATGATTCCAATGCCGCGCCCCCGGCCAAGCCAGCGCAAAGCGCGCCGCCAAAGCCGCAGTAAGAAATTGGGGAGCGCCCGGCTCTGATACCTCTGGGGGAGGGCATAAACCTTGCAAAGCTTCCCATCGCATGAAAGCGAATGCGCTTTCGGTCTTATTGACGCGGCCTTGGTGAGTGCTATGATGAGGGCCAATCGATTCGAATCCAAATGCCTTGTAGCGCCGAATAGGGACAAATCGGGCCATTGCCCCAATTTCGAGGCAATTCCATGCCGTTACCACCCGCTGACCGTTCGAGCAACGTTGACGGAACTCCGTCACAGCCACGGCTGGTGGGATGGAAAGAAATTGCAGCCTATTTCGACAAGGCGGAACGCACTGTAAAGCGGTGGGAACGTGACCGCAGCCTGCCGGTTTACCGCGTGCCCGGCGGATCCAGTGCTTCGGTTTACGCCTATCCTTCCGAATTGAGAAAGTGGCTGGAGGCCGACGCTTCTGCAAAACCGGAGATGGAGGCAACTGCCAAAGCTATCCAGGCAAGCCCCTCTAAAGACGCAAGCGAAGGGGTGACTTTGAATGTCTCTCCGGCCAGCAGTGTCACTGGCGCCTCGCCTTCACATTGGCTGACGCGCAATTGGCGATGGACAGTTGCGGCGGCGGGTTTGGTGGCGGTTGCATCGGTGTCGTCGCTTTTGTTGTCTGGCGACGCGGGGCTGCGGTTGCCTGACAGAGTGCATGCGTTCTTTGGGCAAAACACAGCGAAATCGAATCCCCTGGCGGCTTCAGATACGGAAAAGGCGCAGGCCCATGACTTTTACCTCAAAGGGCGATATGAGTGGAATCAGCGCACGCCGGAAAGCCTGAATCGTGCGCTCGACTACTTTACGCAGGCCATCGTGCACGATCCGGGAGATGCCCAGGCATATGCGGGGCTGTCAGACACTTATGATCTGCTTCGGGAATACTCGACGATTCCGGACTCGGTGGTTTTTCCCCGGGCGATCGCTGCCGCAAAGAAGGCAGTGGAATTGGACGACTCGCTCGCCGAGGGGCACCGCGCGCTGGCCTTTGCCGAGATGTATGGCTCCTGGGACTTTGTGGACGCGGAGAAAGAATTCCGTCGCGCCATTGAACTGAACCCGAACGATCCGCAGGCTCGCCGTTGGTATGCAAATGCCTTCGCGGTCACTGGCCGATTTGCAGAATCGCTGAGCGAAATCACGAAGGCACAGGAGCTTGATCCCGGATCCCACGCGACGCTTGCGGACAAGGGCATCATGCTTTACGACGCGGGCAGAGCAGAAGAAGGCATCGAGATTCTGAAGGACGTGGAGCGATCCGCGCCGGAGTTTCGGTCGCCACACAGCTACTTGATGATGATCAGCCTGTATCGACGGGACTATCCGACTTTCCTGCTCGAGGGAGAGAAGACAGCGGAGGTGATGAAGGATCCCGTGCTGGCAGACATTGTTGCCTCGGCGCGAGGTGGATTCGCCAAATCAGGCGGACCCGGCCTTCTGTTGCGCCTATATGCGAAACAGGAGGAGTACTTTCTGCAGGGGAAATTCGATGCGACGACGTTGGCGGAGACCTGCGTGTTGATGGGCAGGAAGCAGGAAGCACTGCAGTTCTTGGATGGGGCCTACAACCGTCGTGAGGCGAATTTGCTTTCCTGTCTGTCCCGCCCTGACCTGCTCACATTGAGAGACGAGCCCCGCTATAAGGCGCTGGTGAAGAAGATCAACTTTCCGGTCGATTCCGCGAAGACAACGCCAACCTATCTGGCGGAATTTGCGAAGCAGCCATTGCAGAGTTCAACCAACCTACGCTGATCGAAGCCAAAGAGGCGAAGAGGATCTGATCCGGTCCCGGCCCGAGTTCTAGCAGAACGCGAAAGCTGCGTGGCTGGAATTGGGCGGGAATGAGTTTCTCTCTGGACGAGGCGGCTTCTGGGGAATTAGTTTGGTGAAGTTCCCAGGAGGGTCGATGCGCCGCCGTGATTTTGTTCGCGCCGTGCTCGCTGCCGGTGCGGCTCCCAAGTTGCTGCTGAGCCAGCAAGCTACAAACCCAACTCCGCCGCCGCCGGCGCCTGTGCCGTGGCTGCTGGGTCTCAATTCGAAGACGCCGATTCCCCAGGTAGAAGCAGCCGATCAGGTCGCGGTAGCGGAATTGCGCTTCTTTACGCCGCAGCAGATGGCCACGTTGACGCGGCTGAGCGATGTGCTGATGCCGCCGATGGGCGAGAAGCCGGGAGCCGTAAAGGCACAGACGCCGATGTTTCTGGATTTTCTGATTGGCGATTCGCCGGATTTGCGCAAGCAGGTGTACAGCAAAGGGCTGGACTGGCTGGATGCGGAAGCGAAGAAAAAATTCAATGTCGAATTTGCGAAGCTGAACGAATCGCAGACTGATGAGTTGCTGAAGCCATGGTTGCGCACGTGGATGAACGATCATCCTCCTGAGGAGGAAGCACGCGGACTTTATCAACATTGCGCACGATGACATTCGCACGGCGACGGTGAATTCGAAAGCGTGGTTCACGGTGCCGGAGGTGGGCGCGGAGCCGCGGACTACGATGGAATTGTACTGGTCCCCGATTGAGCCGGATATTTCACTTGAGAAGGCCGATTGCGCCAATATACCGCCGCATGTAAAGGCCGTGCCGAAGGCCGATCATCCGATACCGTCATATCCGAGGTAAAAAAACAGGGAATAGGGAACAGGGAAGAAACATCACAACGATGCTGAATGAAACGTATGACGTGCTGATTATCGGGTCGGGGCATGCCGGCGGAATGGCGGCGAAGATTCTGACCGAATATGGGATTCGCTGCATCATGCTGAACGCCGGGCCGGTGGCGGATGTGAGTCACGACGCGGAGAAAAAACCTGCGTTTGAGCTGCCGTTCCGTGGATTTCGTCCGCCAGGGCGGATTGAACATGTGTTCCAATCCAACGGGTTCAATGCAAATGTGTGGGTGGATGAGCGGGAGGTTCCTTACACGTTTGAAGAGAACCAACCCTACAACTGGGTGCGGGTGCGGTTGTTTGGAGGGCGGTCGCTGTTCTGGTCACGGCAGTCGTTCCGGCTGAGCGATTACGAATTCAAGGCGAAGTCGCATGATGGTTTCGGGGAAGACTGGCCGATCAGCCATGCGGATTTGGCGCCTTACTATTCGCGGGTAGAGGGAATTTTTCGCGTGACGGGCGCGATGGATGGGCCGCCGCAGTTGCCGAACGGAAATTTTATCATCGATGATGCGCCGTGGACCTCGGCCTTGCGGCGTTTTATCGAAGTGGCCAAGCCGCGCGGTATTCCGGTGTGCAAGCAGCGGTCGGCGCAGGGCCGCGACGGACTGGCGAGTTCAGTGAACCTGCTGCTGCCCGATGCGGAGAAGACAGGGAAGCTCACGTCGATTGCGAATGCGGTGGTGCGCGAGATTACGGTCGACAAGAACACAGGCCTGCCGAACGGATGCAATTTTGTAGACCGGCTGTCACATCGTGAGATGAGCGTTAGAGCTCGCGTGGTGGTACTGGCGGCGGGCACGCTGGAGAGCACGCGGCTTCTGCTGAATTCGAATCTGGCGAACTCAAGCGGGCTGGTGGGGCGCTACTTGATGGATCAGGTTTACGGCCCCGGCGTGATTGCCTCAGTTCCGGAGGCGCGGCGCAACGGCAACCTTATGGCCGTGATGGGCTCGTCGTCCATCGTTCCGCGGTTCAGGAATATCGACACGAAGAGCGACAAATTTCTGCGCGGTTATGCCCTGAACACTACCGCAGCGACGGGGGCGGTAGAGGCGCGCAATTTTGCGGCCTACGGTGTCGAGTTGCAACGCAAGATGGACGAGTACTACGGCAGCGGGTTTCACATGACGGTCATGGGTGAGGTGCTGGGTCGCTACGAAAACCATGTGCGGATTGATAAAGACCGCAAAGATGCGTGGGGGATCCCGGTCTTGCATGTGGATACGAAGTACACCGACAACGAATTCAACATGGCGAAGGATGCGGTGGAGACGGCGTGCGAACTGGCGGAGGCGGCGGGGTTCGAGGTGCTGTCGAAAAACGAGAGGCCGAATCCGCCGGGGTACAGCATTCACGAAGTGGGCACCTGCCGGATGGGGAACGACCCGAAGAAGAGCGTGCTGAATAAATTCAGCCAGTCGCACGATCACAAGAATTTTTTCGTGGTCGACGGGGCGCAGTTTACGAGTGCGGGGTGGCAGAACCCGACGATGACGATCCTCTCGCTGTCGATGCGAGCGTCAGAATACCTGGCGGGTGAGATGTTGCGGCAGAATATCTAGGAGAGGAAGATTTTTTGTTGATGTGAGATGGGGAGTGCCGACGGCGCTCCCCTGAATTCTATTGCACCCGTTTCACATCAGAACCGGAGAGTAGGCCCGAAAGTTATACGCAGGTTATTGTAGGTTCCATTATTGAAATACATTTGATCGCCAGCTTCCAAGCGGAGTCCGAGGGCTCCGAAGAACCCTTCGATGCCGCCACCGGGATAAATGGCAACGTGAGTCGTTCCGCCACCAAACTGGTCGAATGCATTGTCAAACGTTTGTCCGGATACAGTGGTGGTGGTGCTGTGACTGAATTCGGTGAAGCCAATCTTGCCAGTAACAAACGCGCGAAAGGGCCCGGTTGTGCCAATTTGGAATTTGGGTCCGAATAGACCGGTCAGGGGGCGCGTTTTGCTGCTGACGGTAGTGCTGGTCACGCCGGTGGTTGACCCATTGTTGGAGATCGTCGTGTAGTTTTTTTCAAAGTCGTAGCTCATCTCGCCTTCAAGCGCGATGTTGGGGTTGACGTTGAAACCAACGCGGCCACCGAGTCCGACGAAGTTAACGTCGCTTCCGCCGGCAGGTTTTACGCGGAACAAATCGCCGTAAACGCCAATTTCACCGTGATTATTTGTGTAGCGGCTCCGTGCACCGGGTCCATTTTCAGGATATTGAGGGGGTGGTCCTTGATACGGCGGAGGAGGTGGAGGTGGCGGAGGCGCCTGGTCTTGTTGAGCGTTGAGAAAAAGGGGAAGTGCGAGGAGGGCGAGCGCTCCGGCACTGACGAAAGTGCGATTCATCGATGTGAACTCCAGCGGTTGAGTTGTCTCGCAGAAAGATTTCTCCTTCCATCGAGAGTGGTTCGCGAACATCACACCCGGAAGTAAACTGCGGGTGCCCGAACTTCCGTTTCTAGATGCAATGGACTTGCGGCAGGTTGGAAGAGAGGCCGATTGACGCTTGTCCACAAGGTCTTCAAAACGCAAGGCGCGAATTTGTTGCGGCGAAAAATCAGAACTCGGAGAATTCCGCCAGTGTTTGCCAAGTATGATCGTGCCGGCGAGGGGCGAGAGGCTTCACTTGGATGAGGCGGCGCGTCTAAGGAATAATTGGTGGGAGGGAACTCGGCAATCTGCCGGAAGCGCAGAGGCTCACAGGTTCATCTTGGGCGCCCCGAAAGCTTCAATTGCCTCGAGGAGTAAGTGAAAGCAGTTTTGACTGAATTGGAAGCCGCACTGGGACATGGCTTTGCCACGCCCGAACTGTTGGTGCGTGCCCTGACACATAGATCGCTGGCCAACCAGATCCATGCGAGCAACGAGCAGATTCAGGACAGCGGCGCCGACGCATTGCCGAACGACAATGAGCGGATGGAGTTCCTGGGGGACGCCGTGCTTGGCCTGGTTGTGGGGGAGGCGTTGTTCCTGAGCCATCCGGAATGGCAGGAGGGCGAGTTGACGCGGGTGCGTGCGCAATTGGTGAGCCGGCAGCATATGGCCAGGGTTGCCAAGGCCATCGCGCTGGGCGATTATTTGCGCTTGAGCCGCGGCGAAGATCGCAGCGGCTTGCGGCGGAAAAGCACTGTGCTCTCGAACGCGATGGAGGCCGTAATTGGCGCGCTCTTTCTGGATGGCGGGCTGGAGGCGGTGCGGGCATTTGCGCGTCGATACATCACAGGCGACGCGGTGGAGAAGCTGGCTGAGCAATTGCGATCCGGTGCGGCGCTGGGCAACTACAAGTCGGCGCTGCAGGAAAGGCTTCAGGCTGAACGGGCCGGGGCGCCGATTTACCGCGTAAAGAGCGAGAGCGGTCCTGATCATCGCAAGCGGTTTCTCGTCGAGGTGCGGTTGAAGTCGGCCGAAGGAGAGCCCGGCAAGCCGCTCGCGCGCGGAACTGGCACTACGAAAAAGATTGCCGAGCAGGATGCAGCGCGACGCGCTCTGGCGCGGCTGACCAGTGCCACGATGATGTTGATCGACGAGGCGGAGATGATGATCGAGGAGGCAGAAGAGGCGGAATGAGTGCTCCTGCACAATTCACCGCTGCCCCTCCGCGCGCGGGGAGGCATATCTGGCAGCACCTGCCGACGGTGCCTGAAGCGTTGGCCTCGCTGTTGCGAACGGTGGTCGTGGCGCTGTTTGTGCTGACGTTTGTTCTGCAGCCGTTTCTCATTCCTTCAGAGAGCATGGAGCATACGCTGCTGGTGGGTGATTTTCTGCTGGTGAACAAGCAGATCTTTGCGCCCTCGGGAAACGAAAACAATTTCACGCACCGGATGATGCCGTATCGAAATGTGGAGCGGGGCGATATTGTGGTGTTCCATCATCCCGAGCCCCATCCCTACCTCGTCAAGCGGGTCATCGGCGTTCCCGGAGACCACTTGCGCATCCAAAACGGGCAGGTTTTGGTCAACGACGTTCCAATTCATGAACCGTACGTCGCGTTTGAGCCTGCGGCCCCCAGCGAGTTTCTTGATAACTTTCCCGCCAGGGTCTACACCGATCCTGATGTTGACCCTGAGTGGTGGAAGCAGATGCAGACGTTAACCCAGAACGGTGAGCTCGTGGTCCCGCCTGACAAGTACTTTGTGCTCGGAGACAACCGCAATCACAGTTTCGATTCCCGTTCGTGGGGATTTGTGCCGCGGCAGGCGATTATCGCCCGTCCGCTGGTGATTTACTTTTCGGTGCGGCGGCCATCGACGACGGATGTGCAACAGGCCGCGGATGATAGACTCGGACACGACAGGGAATTCTCGGCCCGCCTCGCGGCATTTGCGCGCTGGAAGCGCATTTTTCGTGTAGTTCATTAGAGCAGTTCCGCAGTTGGTATAGCCGTTTCGAACCTCAACGCAAGGGTGCTTTTCTTTAGGAAAAGCCGCTTGGCAGAAGTGGCTTCGGGACATAGTAACTGCGAATTTGCTTTCGCGATTCCGGGAATCCGCAGAGTAGCCGCCAGCCATCTGGGCACAGAGCGACAGGATGACCACGAAAAATACGCTGCCAGCCAGGACTCCGCCCGAAGTTGAGTCTGCTCCCGAACAGAAACACGAGGAAGAAACACCGTTTGAAGCGGTCGCGAGCATCTGCACGGTGCTGGTGGTGGGGCTGTTCATCTTAACGTTTATCGCGCAGAACTTTGTGATTCCTTCGGGATCGATGGAGCAAACGCTTCTCGTGGGCGATCACCTGGTGGTAGACCGCGTCACGCTCGCCCCGCGGACCAAGTGGATGCCCCTGGTGCACTATCGTGAGCCGAAAGCTGGAGACGTCGTGGTGTTCATCAAGCCCGGCGAACTGGACGCGGATGGCAAGCCGACGATTCTCTTCCTGGTAAAGCGGTTGATCGGCGTGCCCGGGGACCACATCCACCTGCGCAACGGAATCGTGATTGTGAATGGAGTGGCGCAGAATCAACCACACGCGGTGCCAACGACGCCGGAAAACTATCGCGATTACCTTGACGACTTTCCTTCTGTGCCGATGACGGTGGACCTGGGAGCAACCGAGCGCTGGGCCGTGGAAATGCCAGGCCACGTGGTGGATGGCGATCTCGTTGTACCCCCAGGCAAGTACTTCATGATGGGCGATAATCGCCACGACAGCCTGGACTCGCGCTTCTGGGGATTTGTGCCGCGGGAGAATATTGTGGGCCGGCCGCTGTTCAACTACTGGTCGTTCAAAACGCCCGAGCATCAGTTTGACGAGACCGGTGTTGGTAACAGCATTGCGTGGATGGGGCATGTGGTGCTGCACTTCTTTACCGACACGCGCTGGAGCCGGACGCTGCACCTTATACGCTAAGAGAGACAGTTATCAGTGATCAGGTTTCAGTTTCAGTGAACTTGTTGGTGAGAGCTGAAACCTGCCCATCGACGAGTTGTCTCTGACGAATGATCAGACCATGACGGAAGAAGCGCAAGGCCGGAGTTACTGGCGATCGAAGTTATGGATCGCCGCGCTGGCACTGACAATTCTGGTTGCGATCATCGTGATCCCACCGCTGATCGGCATCAGCCGGTATAGGAGCCGAATCGCGCGGGCGATGTCGAACTCGCTGGGGCGGCCTGTGCTGATGTCGGGCGTCGAACTACGGCTGTTCCCGCGGCCCGGGTTTGTCATCACCGATCTAACCGTGGACGAGGATCCCACGTATGGCGCTGAGCCTGTGCTGCATGCCAGCACGGTGACGGCGTCGATACGCTTGTCTTCGTTGTGGCGCGGGCGTCTGGAGATGAGCCGCATCAGCGTGGACGAGGCGAGCCTGAACCTGGTACGCACTTCCGATGGTCGATGGAATCTGGATACGCTGTTTCGCACGGCAGCGCAATCGGAGGCAGATGGGGCGAATCAGGGCCGGCCGGTTCCTCTGCCGTATCTTGAGGCGACCAACTCGCGCATCCACATCAAGGAGGGCGTAGAAAAACTACCATTTTCGCTGGTGAATGCCGATCTTTCGTTTTGGGAAGAAGACCCGGGCGACTGGCGCGTCCGTCTGAAGGGGCAACCCGCGCGCACCGACGTGAACCTCGACCTGAGCGATACCGGTATCGTGCAGCTTGAAGGGCGGATGCGGCACGCCCCGGAGCTTCGGCTGATGCCCGTGCACGTGGAGATGGAGTGGCGCGAGGCGCAGATGGGGCAGTTGAGCCGATTGCTGATCGGATCGGATGCCGGCTGGCGCGGAGATCTAACGGCGGAGATGAAGCTTGATGGCACCGCGGATGCAGCAAATGTGACGACACGGCTCCGCGCGACAGGCGTGCATCGTGAGGAATTTGCACCGGCGGCACCGCTGGACTTTGATGCGAACTGCGGGTTCACGTATCACTATTCGGCGCGCGCGATTGAAAAGATCGTGTGCAATTCGCCGCTGGGCGGCGGCCGAATGACGATGCAGGGCGATCTGCCTGGCGGTGGCGCGCCGAAGATTTCGCTGGAACTCGAGAAGATTCCGGCGCAGGCAGTCTTGGACGCATTGCGCACTGTGCGGCAAGAGCTGGGGGCGGGAATTGAAGCTGAAGGTACGTTGAGCGGCAAGCTCACCTACGATGTGACCGCACCTGTGCCGCTCGCTGCGACGCTGGCCAGGCCAGGTCATCGCGGCCGAAAGGCTCCAGACACGAAACAAGCCCCGGCAACACCGTTGCCGTTGACGGGAAACATCGCTGTTGATGGGCTCAGGCTGAGCGGTGGAAGCCTGAACCAGCCGGTGCAAATTCAGAAGGTGCTGTTAGAGCCGACAGCGGGCGCGAACGGACAGGCAAGCGTGCTTGCCGGAACTGCGAATTTGCCAGCCGGAGCGCCGACGCCACTGGTATTCACCGTGCGCCTGAGTTTAACCGGCTACCAGGTGGCGGCGCACGGGGCTGGCTCGCCGACGCGCGTCCGGCAGCTTGCGCATGCGGCGGGGTTGAAGGAGGCAGGCGCGCTGGATGCGATTGCCGGCGACGCATTGACAATGGATCTGGCGATCGAAGGCCCTTGGCTGCCGGCGCCGGATACTTCACTGGCTGGGGGTGTGAGCGCTGCGCCTGGCTCGGCGGCGGTGGTGGCACTGACAATTGCCGATCGGTTGACCGGCACAGTTACCTTGCACGATGCGAATTGGAAGACCGATTCGCTGGCGACGGCCGTGGAAATTCCTGAGGCAACGCTGCATCTGGGCGGCGGCACTCTGATCTGGGACCCGGTCACGTTCGCCTATGGACCGCTCAAAGGAACCGCGCGGGTAGAAGTTCCTGCGTGCGAGGCGACAGATCAGCCATGCCCGCCGACGGTAAATGTGAACTTTGGCGCGCTGGATGCCGCTGAACTGCAGGCGACGCTTCTGGGCGCACAGAAGAAAGGAACACTGCTGTCGAAGGTCATCGCCCGATTGACATCATCGTCTTCGCATCCGTGGCCCGCGATGCAGGGAACCTTGAAGGCGGAGTCGCTGGACCTCGGTCCCGTGACGCTCGAAGACTTTGAAGCGGACATAAAGATGTCGCCGGAAGCGGCGGAGATCACGAGCGCAGATGCAAGATTGCTTGACGGCCAACTCCACATGACCGGCAAGGTGGAGAACGGTGACAAGCCCGGCTACGCGTTCGAGGGTGAGCTCACGAAAATGAGCGCGACTGACCTGTGCGCAATGTTCGAGCTGAAGTGCACGGGCGCGAGTTTCGATGGCGACGGCAAGTTGGAGCTGGCTGGATTTGAGGGCAGCGATCTGGCAAAGTCGGCAAAGGGCACTCTGCATTTCGACTGGAAGAAGGGCGCGATCAACGCGCGCGGCGGCAAATCGACAAATGCCGTTCCCATCAATCTTGGCACGATTTGACTACTGGACCGGCGATGCGGCGATTGGAGGCAACGGCGTGACTTTGAAGGAAAACCAGGTGCAGCAAGGGGCGCACAAGGGATCAGTAAACGCGTCGATCACATTCGGTGATCCGCCAATCGTCAGCTTTGCGGCAGCCAAGGGTGCGACCGCTCAAAAGAAATGAGCCGATCTTCTCGCTACAATCGAAGCATGGCAAGCAATGTCGCCTCTTCCCCTGTCGAGATTCGCTGCAAGGGCGTGTTGTTCGATATGGACGGCATCCTGATTTCCTCGATTGGGTCCGTTGAGCGCAGCTGGACGAAGTGGGCCGAGTTACGCGGCGTCGATCCCGAATATGCATGCAAGACGGCGCACGGACGACGAGCGATTGAGACTGCTGCGCTTTTGCGGCCGGACCTCGACAGCGAAGCGGAATTGCGTCTGATCGAAGACATTGAACTCGCCGATGGTGAGGGATTGGCAGTGCTGCCGGGCGTGCTGGAACTGCTGCGCGCTCTGCCGGAAGATCGCTGGACGGTGGTCACCAGCGCGACCGAGCGGCTCGCGCGGATGCGGCTAGCGCAGGCGGGCATTCCGGTGCCGGCGCGTCTGGTGACAGCAGACGACGTTGCGCAGGGCAAGCCCGATCCAGCGCCTTACCTGGCCGGGGCTGCATTGCTTCGATTGCCGGCGGAGGAGTGCGTTGTTTTTGAGGATGCCGAGTCTGGCACACTGGCAGGGCGGGCGGCGGGATGCACGGTAATTGCTACGACCTTCTCCCATGATGTGGAGTCGTTGCGTGCGGCGCATTATCTGATCGAGGATGTGACGGGCGTGACCGTGCGTAACCTGCAAGGCGAGCAGGGCATTGTGCTGACGTTCAGCCCGCTTGCGGAGTAAATGAGTGAGTCAGTGAACAAGTGAACGAGTGAAACAGTGAACAGCTATCAGCTTTCAGAGGGCTGAAGGCTGTCTTGTTCTGATTCGTGGCTGGCTTCTTGTTCGGCCTGAAGGCGGGCTTCGAGTTTTTCGGCTTTGCGTTTGTAGAGGGGGAAGTCTTCGCAGAAGGTGCGGCGGCGGCAGTTGATGCAGTCGGCTGGAGGTTCGCAGGTGAACTTTGGGGGAGCGAGCGTGTAGCCCTCGGGGTCTTCACAGGTTTCGCGGACACTTTCGCTGGGCTTTTCATCGGACTTGCGGGCGAGTCGCGCTGCGATCTGGAGTCCGTAGAAGTAGACGCCTGCCTGTCGGCGGTCGAGGCGGCGGGAGGCGAGGGCGCGGAAAACCTGATTGATGGCGACCTGCACTCCGCCGGTGTCTTCGATGGGGGGAATCAGGAGGGGGTCGACTGCGGCCGTACTGGTGGTCGCGTAGCGGCGATCCGCGGTGTGGTAATAGCAGAAGGCCTTTCCGCGGAGGGCGGCGGCTTTGCACTTGTGTCCGTTGGTGAGAATATGGCGGCATTCGTTGAACATGGACATGACTCCTGCCCACCCCCTATTATCCCCTCTCTCCAGGTAGGTCTCCTGGATTCATAGGGTTACGGAGAGTGAGTGGCGCTAAAGGTTTGCGTGGGTTGAGGTTCGCTGTAGAGGTTTCTGCGGATTGGACTTAGCGTCGCGACAGGCGGTGCCGGCGGAGTTAGCCTGCGCGCGGCGCACGTTCGCGGAGTTAGCAGTTTCAATCACGATTCTATTGTGCGCCGTGAGGGGGAAATTACCTGCAAAACGGCGGGAAGTTTTTTGCGAATGGAATGAGGGGGTTGGCGGGAATTTTTGTGAAGGGGGCTTGACGGGTTCAGAGGGGTACCACTGACGAGAATCTTTCGGGAGTAATGGCCGACGATGCGGGAGTTTGAATAAGATGCGGGAGTTTGAATAATTGAGTTGGTGACCAGGTTTGGATTTATGTTTTGTCGAAGTCAGGTCAGCAGGCGAAAATCTGGCATAGTGCCGAGTGGTCCACGACTCAAGCGCAACGGGCGAAGCTACACTCAGATCGACATCAAATGGACCCGCAAATCGCAAAACAGCTGATCGACGAAACAAAACTACTCGTCGAAGATGAAGCCACTGAATGGAGCGCAGTGGAAGGGTTATGGCAGCCTTACATTGCTCAAGGAGACATTGACGCACAGTTCCATCTAGCGAATTTCTACCTCGACTACTTTGACGTGGGACCTGAAAAAGAGATGGAGATGAAGAGGCTTCTGCGTCGGGCGGCTGATCACGGGCACGCAGATGCAACCTATCGACTGCGTCAGCAATATCCGGAAGGCGCGGAGCGAGATGCGCTGTTGCTCAAAGCGGGTGAGTTAGGAAGCTTAGAGGCACAGCGCGATCTCGGCGCTCTCTACGCCACTGGAGACTGGACGGGGCCGCATGACGCACTTCGTGGCGCTGAATGGTATCGACGTGCAGCTGAGCGCGGCCATGCTGAAGCGCAGTACAGTCTCGGCTTCATGTACCTGAGCGGTGAAGGTGTACAGGCTGACCCAAGCAAAGGATTGGAGTGGTTACGCCGCTCAGCAGGTCAGGGAGACGAGCACGCCGTGGGACTACTTGCCGATGTTTATCGCAATGGCTACTACAATGTTTTGGCTGACCCGATGGAAGCGAAGCTTTGGCACGAGGAATACAAAAAGACTGAGCTTTATCGACTACGGGAACAAAAGTGGGGAGCAGAGGGAGCCTAGATTTTGAAGTTCCGGTCGAATCACCGTCAATTGGGAACCGCCAATTCGTCAGTTACTCAGTATTAAACACGTCCTCAGCGATTCTCCCTATCCGCAACACTGGGAGGCAATAAGGGGCCCGCGAATAAGAGGAGATTCTTTCAGGATCGCAGGGCGAGTGCATACCTCTACACATCGGGTTCGCGATCACCCTGGAAGTAGATCACGTCATAGTGGGACCAGTCGTAGTCCCGTCCCACCGGTCCACCCGTATCGGCGGATTCCGCTGCGACTTCGGGATAGACCCATTTACCTGGAGCTCCGGCCGTGTTGTTTCTCGGCTCGCAGAGCAGGCGGACATAGGCAAGTCGCGATGCTTCGCCGCATACGGGGCATTGCCGCTGCATTTCGCCTTCATGGCTCTGGCTAGACGACCGCAGCGCTGAAAAACTGCCGCACTCGCACACCCAGGCAAACGAGAATCCAATCTTGTTATGCGGTTTCTTTGAAAACTTCAATGACGGTGCGACCGATGCGCGGGCTCTCCGATTGGAAAAGCTTTGCTTGCTTGCAAACCGCGCCAATGACTGCCTGATCGACAAGCTACGCACGCCGTTCAGTGCGGACCGCAATCGTTCCCTGCAGAGTGTCCAGACTTTCGCCGCTTCATTCCGGCCATGCGGAAGAATGATCGACAACGATCTTCCGGCATCTGCAGGAGCTACTGGAACAGTCTGGGAATGAGCTGCCACGCTCCAACCGTAGCATCTCCGCGTGCATTACAGAACTCCCCTTTGGTGGCATTATTCAGGAGAAGGACGTTCCGATTGGATCACTGCCGATGGGGAAGGTGGAGGGGCCGGGGCTTTCGAGTGATCTGGCTCACGGTTGGGGAAGAGTAGGCCACCACACACTCGGAACCTACGGTTTTTTGGCGAACGATTCAACGTAGGAGGTTGGGGCGGGTTCGTCGTTTCCCACGTCTCAAAATCGAGACATGGGGCACCCAAGGTTCCTGCAAATTTTGACAGCCACGATTGGGCCGCACAGCCTGGGTTAGGTTGGTGCTTTCCACCCTTGCTCCGCACGGATGGGGCACCCAAGGTTCCTGCAAATTTTGACAGCCACGACTGGGAGGCACAGCCTGGGTTAGGTTCGTGCTTTCCCACCCTTGCTCCGCAAGGATGGGGCACCCAGGGTTCCCGCAAATTTTGACAGCCACGGCTGGGAGGCACAGTCTGGGTTAGGTTCGTGCCTTCCCACCCTTGCTCCGCAAGGATGGGGCACCCGTCGATCGGCGATCGGGGTGACAGGGGTTGGGGCGGGTTCGTGGTTTTCCCGGCCTAGCGGGGCCAGAACGGGGCACCCAGTTTCTTGCCGATCGAGAGACTTGAGCAGGGGAACTGCCTACTCGTTGGCTTCGATGCGTCGGCCGTGGGGGTCTTGCAGCGGGCGCGAGTTCATGCGGTAGAGAATCATGAATGTCCGCAACTGATCGAGACTCAAGCTCAGGTCGTTTTCGTAGATGATCCAGCGCACACCTTCGGTGCAGGGAGGCGCGCTGAGCGAACCTATGTAGGTCCAGTAACCGCGATCGGCGGGCAGAAAGCCGCCGGGGTTGACGACGTCGTTGACCTTCTCCGTGGCTCCGGTGGTCTTCGGCATATGCGGCCAGAGCATCGCCATTACGGCGTTGGGACTACCGCGGTCCATGGTGAACCTGATGGCGATTACGAGGAGCTTTCCATCTGCGCTTTTGTGCACCAGGTGCACATCCATGTCGGTGAGTTTGCCGCGTACGGCTTCCTCTGCCGGGTGATGAAAATGGAACTGCTGCAAGTCGTAGCGGGTGCCTTCGTAGACGATGTAGCTGCCGGGCGCGGGATGAACGAGGATGGTGTGGCCGGTATTCTCGATGGTTACGGGGCCACCAATGTAATGAAATTCGACGGGCGGCAGTGCCTTATTCAAGTGCGCGCCACGAATGTCGATGGGTGACTGCTCGTGCCCTTTGGCGCAGGCCTGGTAGGCAGGATCGAGCTTGCCCCAGCCGAGCGGGCCGGTTTTTCCGAAGTAATCCCAATAGGCACCGGACGGCGCAGCGGCTTGCGCCCCCGCCACGGTTGCTGTGAGTGCCAAAGCCAGAGCCGCAAAAACAAAAGAGCGCATGTCTTCTCCCGATAGTAGGACGTCGAACGCTACGGAAGGATTCTAAAGCACCGGCGAAGGTGCTCGCGGCGAAACGAAAGTCAATTCCGGAAATCCGTGAAGTCTGTCGTAGACTTTAACTCACGCTGTCTCAACGGGTGTAATCGACTTTCCTGGCATGTCTGTGCGATCGCAGAGGTACTGCATAATCTCATGAATTCCGCGAGCCCCTGGCGAACCACACCGCGAAAATACGTGGTTCTTGCTGCGCTGGCGGTGTTCTTTACGTTTTCCACGATGGGGTTCGTGTCCGACATCATGAATTTCGGGCGTCAGCCGACGCTCAACTTTGCCCTCACGGTCGTGCTATCCGGTCTCTTCGCGATTTCCTACGCTGTGATAAGCATAGCGATGCGGTCGCGATGGTGGATGGGCTGCATATTGATGTTTGCCGTTCAGTTCGTGGTGATGGGCGTGATCAGCCATTATCTCCCTGTCGCGCCGGAACAGAGGCAGATGGATCCCGCTCAGACGCAACGTATCCAAAACCGGCTCCTGTTTGATGGCGCGGCGATCACCATCACCGTATCACTTGGATACACGGGATTTGTGATTGTGTTCATCGGCGAGGCCAAACGACATATTCGCGTGCACACTGAAAAAGCTCTGCTGGAAGCGGAGATGGCCGCGGCGCGCGAAGTGCAGCAGGTAATTGTGCCGGAGAAGGGCGATTCCTTTCCCGGATTCGTTGTGGAGTCGGCGTATCAGCCGGCGCGCCAGGTGGGTGGCGATTTTTTTCAGATTCTTCCGGCGGGCAACGATGGACTGCTGATCGTAATTGGAGATGTGGCGGGCAAGGGATTGCCGGCCGCGATGCTGGTGTCGATGCTGGTGGGCACCATACGCACCGCCACAGAATATACGCACGAACCGGCCTTGGTGCTTCGTAAGGTGCATGATCGGCTGCTGGGACATACGTGCGGCGGATTTGCCACCGCTCTCGCCGCGCACATCGAACAGGATGGCATGGTGACGATTGCCAATGCGGGCCACCTTTCTCCTTATCTTGACGGGAAAGAAGTGGAACTTGCGGGGGCGCTGCCACTGGGCATTGCCGAGAGCGGTAGTTTTGAGACGCGGCGATTTGAGATCCAGCCGGGTAGCCGGCTTACGTTCTATTCAGACGGCGTTGTCGAAGCGCAGAACAAGAAGGGCGAACTGTTTGGGTTTGAACGCGCGAAGGCGATTTCGACCAGCCCCGCTTCCGCGATTATGGAGGCGGCTGTGGAGTTTGGGCAGGAAGATGACATCACAGTGGTAACGATCGAGCGCCTCGCAGCCCACGACCTCCTGGTGCGGAACGCGCCGCTATCTGCCCCCGCATAGAGCCGACATTTGCAAATAAGAAGGGCTCCTTTTCGGAGCCCCTCTGTCTGCGCCTTTTTGGCTGGTCACGCTGTAGCGGAGGCATGCATATGTTGCTCCATCTCCTCCTGGGAGACATCGCGAACGTGGGTGGCGAAGAACCACCGGTGACCAAACGGATCCGTGAGACCGGCAGTCCGGTCGCCATAGAACTGGTCGGCGATCGGCCGGACCACGGTTGCGCCGGCATCGGTGGCTTGCCTGGTGGTGGCGTCTACATCGGGCACGTAGACGTGCAGGGTGACGGGCGAGCCATTGAAGTGATCCGGGCCGTAAGCGTCCAACTGGGGAGCCTGGTCCGCCAGCATGATTCTCGAGTCGCCGAGCTGGATCTCGGCATGACCAATGCCGCCATCCGGCATGGGCATTCGCATAATTTCCCTGGCGTTGAAGGCGCGGGCGTAGAAATCGATCGCTTCGGCTGCCTTGCCTTTGCCGATGATCAGATAAGGCGTAACGGAGTGATATCCGTCAGGAATGGGTTGCACGGATTTTGCCATAGGGGAACCTCCGGTTGTGTCTCGTACCCATGTGAGCCTACTCCTTCGGGAAAAACGAGGGAACCCCGGCCAGCGCAGTTGTTGATAAAAAGAGAATGAATTCTGCGAGGCCCCGAAATGAAGAAGAATGCAGATAAAAAATGGGATCCCTTTTCAGGGATCCCATGGTCTTGATTGGGTTACTTTTACTTCGCCGCCACAGCGACGCCGGCCTGCTCTGCGAGGGCTGCGGCCTTGTCCGTCGCTTCCCAGGTGAACTCGGGCTCGGTGCGGCCAAAGTGGCCGTAAGCTGCGGTCTGCCTGTAAATTGGGCGGCGCAGGTTCAGGCTGTCGATGATGCCCTTGGGCGTGAGCGAGAAGTTCTTGCGAACGAGTTCCGTCAGCTTGGCTTCACCAACCTTGCCGGTGCCGAAGGTATCGATGCGCACGCTGACAGGATCAGCTACGCCGATCGCGTACGCGAGCTGAACTTCAGCCTTGTCAGCGAGACCTGCCGCCACAATGTTCTTGGCGATGTAACGCGCGACGTATGCAGCGGAGCGATCGACTTTGGTCGGGTCTTTGCCCGAGAAGGCGCCGCCGCCGTGACGGCCCGCGCCGCCGTAGGTGTCGACGATGATCTTGCGGCCGGTGAGGCCGGTGTCGCCCATGGGACCGCCGATGACGAAGCGTCCGGTCGGATTGATGTGGTACTTGGTGTGCTCGTCGAGCCACTTGGCGGGAAGAACGGCCTGGATGACGTGCTTGAGGACGTCGGCGTGAAGCTCGTCGTTGCCGATGGTCTCAGCATGCTGGCTGGAGATGACGACGGCATCGATGCGGGCAGGCTTGCCGTTCTCGTCGTACTCGATTGTGACCTGGCTCTTGCCATCGGGACGCAGGTAGGGCAGCTTGCCGTTCTTGCGCACCTTGCTGAGCTGGCGGGTGAGCTTGTGCGCCATGGAAATCGCCGCGGGCATCAGCTCGGGCGTCTCGTTGACGGCATAGCCGAACATCATGCCCTGGTCGCCGGCACCGCCGGTGTCGACTCCCTGCGCGATGTCGCCCGACTGCTTGTTGATGGAGGAGATCACGGCGCAGGTGTTGGAGTCGAATCCGTAGACGGCATTGTCGTAGCCGATGGAGGCGACGACGCCGCGGACGAGGCTCTGGAAGTCGACGTAGGCCTTGGTGGTAATTTCACCGGCGATGACCACGAGGCCGGTCGCGGTCAGCGTTTCGGCTGCCACGCGGCTGTAGGGATCCTGTTCAAGACACGCGTCCAGGATGGCATCGGAAACCTGGTCGGCAATTTTGTCGGGATGACCTTCCGTGACTGATTCAGAGGTAAACAAAAAACGATCGCTCAACTGTGCATTCCTCCCCATTGAAGGGATTCAAGGTGATTGCCTGCCGCACATGGCTGAAGAAGCTCAATCGGAAGCCTGGGCCGGTCGCGATTCTTTCGAACGGCAGCGGGAGACAACGCGCTTCGGCAGACTGAGAGCCTTACCGGCGCATCTCTCTATGGTAATTGGGGAAACGCCTCAGGGCAAAGGGACCCAGCGAATGGGGATCAGGGGATGGTCAAAGGAGGATTGTGAAGGCTCAACGGTGATACTCACGGTGCTATTGGCAAGCTTTGTCTGCCGAGAACTCCCGCAAGGTTTATCAATTGAGAGACTATGCGGTATTCTTGCGAGGTTTCCATGCGTCAGCTTGTCTATAGCGTAGCCACCAGCCTTGACGGCTTTATCGCCGGTCCGAAGGGAGAGTACGACTGGATCATCCAGGACCCAACCACCGACTTCGGCGAAATCTTTGGCCATTTCGACACGATCGTGATGGGGCGCAACTGTTACGAATTCATACTGCGCGAAGGCCGCTCGCCGAAGGAATTCGGCATGAAAGTCTTTGTCGCCTCCACAACGCTTGATCCGGCAAAGCACCACGACGTGGCGATCCTGGGTTCGAACCTGGCGGCCGCCGTGGCGGAACTGAAGCGCGCATCCGGCAAGGATATCTGGCTCTTTGGCGGAGGTACGACGTTTCGGAGCCTGCTCGACGCGGGACTGGTCGACCGGGTGGAAGTTTCCGTCATCCCGGTACTGCTGGGCGACGGAATTCCTCTTGTTACCGAAGGACGCCGCTGGCCGCTCCAGTTCAAGGACTCGCGGACATTCCCCAGCGGCATCGTCTCACTCACATACCGGGTCGGGACCGAGCCAGTTATCTGATACGCGGAGCAAATTAAAAGGCGGAAGCCGCAGCCTCCGCCTTTTCAATTTCCGAGATCGTCAAGCAATCAGAAGTGGTATACCACCCCGATGCCCGCGCGCGCATTCCAGCGCATGTGGGGCGAATCGCCCGGCTGGAAGGGAACCAGCGTGAAGGACGATCCAATGTCATCCCCGAAGGCTCGGATCGACCAGCGTGCGGTCTTGTTGTAGTCCACGCCCATGCCAATGCCGCCCGCGAAGGATACTTTCGGTTGTATGGTGACGCCGCCGGTATGCGCTCCGCCCAGCAGGACTTCAGCGTAAGCGCTCCATTTTTCAAAAAGATTTGCATGAACCACAGGGCCGGCGAGAAATAAATCCACGGTCGGGGCTCCGGCATTCGTAGCTGTCACGGCCCATGCATAGTGGCCACCATCGACTTTAACGCCAAAGTGGTCGCCCAAATCGCGCATGACCGAACCGCTTACGCCCTGGAGGCCGCTGCGCGACTGGTTTACCTGGTTCAAACTTGTGTAGCCGTAGCCGACGTAGGCCTCGTATTTGTAATCGGGCCCTGTCAAATCCTTGGGTGCGCGTTCGGGGGCGACCTGGCCTGCAGCAGAGAATGGGATAACCATGGCCGAAGCGGCGGCCAAAAAGGAAAGTAACCTCTTACTCTTCAATGCGGATTCTCCTCAACACCGTGGTGGGCCCCATCCGCCATTGCTGGCCTCTGCCCTCACGTGCCGTCCATCAAAAGGTACCCTCATAGACTACCTGCTCAGACCCGGATTGATCACCCCAACGACCCAAAATCAGTCGTTGGGGACCCCGAGTATTCCGAAACGCGCCGGCTTTCGAAACGCGTCAGCGCGTCTCGACTACCAGCGGTGAAGCCAAACGGATCAGCACGCCTGATTTCTCTGATACTGTGACGCTCGTCCCGGCGGGAAGGTAGCGGGCCATCGCATCGGGACTGGTCCAGTCGATCTGCCAGCCATCCTCGATGGCGACCAGCGTGTACTCTCCCGGGGCGACATTCCGCAGCGCGAAGCTTCCGTCGGAGTCGGATTGATCGCGGCGCGTCAGCGCCTGCCAGAGTGCCGGATTCCGGGGAAGCAGCACAATCATTGCCCCGGAAATTCCCTTTCCATTCTTTCGCGCGAAACCCTCGACGCGGGTCTCGGCGTCGCTGAGCGTGACGACAAGATCAGCTCCTCGCTCGCGCAGGGTTACGAGATTCCCGGCCCGCTGCACGCCTCCGGCCGAAACGGCAACCACCGGAATCATCGTGCCGGTCCCGGTCGCCATCACCGCCCATTGGCCTGCCGGCACCGCGTCGATTGTGAATTGTCCCCCGTGTGCCTGCGTCGCATACACGGGCTGCCCAGTTCCGGCATCCATGCGTGCAAGTGCAATCGTCGGTTCTCCGGCTACCGGCGCGCCCGAGGCCATGCGCAGCCTGCCCGTCACCGTAAATGCGGTGCTGCCCGCGTTTGGATCAACCTGCTGACTCGAGGAGAGATCAAGGTCTACGATGCGTGGCGGATCGCCCTGCGCCAGTTGGTAGTGGCCCGGAGCGATGCCGCCCATTTCCACTGAACCTGTCTGAAGCGCGTCAAGGAAACCGGCGCTCTCTGCCCCGACCACGTTGCCGAAGATGGTTTGCTGTATCTCCGGCCTCGCCAGTGACCCGTTTGATTTGCGCGGAACCGCGATCGAAAGATGCAAAGCCGGCACCGCGTGCAGACTAATGTTGGCCTCTTCGCGGCTTCCACCGGCGAGCACCAGAGGCGTCGAAGATCCTTCTTCCGTTGTCGAGTCGAAGTAGGTAACGGGATAAGCTACGTCGAGTGCCGGGTTTCGTTTGGCGGGAGAGCCTTCGTGCACGGCGTACCATGGCTCTGCCATCACAGCCAGGAGATATTCTCCAGCGGGGAGATCGCCAATCTCGTAGGCGCCTGTATCGTCAGTCATGGCTCCATTGACCTGGGCCATTCGCGCACCGGCGCCCGAAAGTCTGGGCTTCTGAAACAGCATCACACGCGCATTCGCTACTGGTTCGCCGTCGTCCCCGGTCACGACGCCGCGCAAGATAGCCCCGGGCGTTATCTTGAATTGCAGTTGCGTCGTGTCCTGGTCCGGTCCGGTCACAATGGCGGTCGAAAACTGGTCGTGCTCATCATAAAAAGCAGTGCGAAATCCGCGCTTCGATGCAGTCAATTCATATTTCGCCGCGGCCAGACCTGTCAGAGCGAAATGTCCTTCATTGTCGGTTACGCATGATGCCACGGCGTGGCTGTCGTCATCCTGCAGAGCTTCCACGGTTGCCCGGCGCACGGGTTCGTCCGTCGCCGCATTCACCAGAACGCCGGCGATACTGTAAGGGCCCGACGCTGTTGTGCCAGCCGGGGCCCTGGAGTAGCTCGGTCGATTCTGTGCCGTTGCGAGCAGAGCAGCACCGCAAGCCAAAACTCCTGCGAGGCTGCCGGTAGCCATGCGCAATGCAAAAACTTCAGCCCTCATCGCTGCGGCACCTCAACCGTGAGTTCCGCGTCGGCGCCTGGAGCGAGCGTGACTGCTTGCCCCGGTAAAGATGCCAGCACCGCCGGATCGCGATACTCAAGCGCCACGGGCCGGTCAAAGGTATACACGTGATAGTTGCCGGGCGTGAGTCCTGTCAGTTTGACTCGGCCGCCTGTGGACTGCCGCAGCGTTTGCGGCACCACATCTTCCGTCGAGTCGAAATCGGGGACAACGTATACGGTATAGAAGGGCTCTTCACCGGCGGCCATGCCGACCGAACCGGGCAGCGAGAGTGTGAGGCCGGCGCAATCATCGCGCAAGGAAAGCACCAGCGGAGCCGTCGTTCCCGCGCTGGTTAATACGAGCGGCTCGCGGGCAAGGCTGGCGCCGCCGGCTGTGAAGGAGACTTCGCACACTGTCTTCGAGCGATGCGGTATGCACCCAGTACGACCCCGGCGGAGGATGCTGCGTTTGCAGCGGCGCAAGACCGGAGCCCTCCGCAAGGCGCCGACCATGCCATCGCCCAACCATGCGCCCGTCTGGGTAAGCGTGACGTAGATGCTTGGATCACCCGTTTGCGCGCTTCCATTCGGATTTCGATCGTGATCACCTGGATCGAGTTGCTGCCCAACTCCGACATGGGAATTTGCAGTCCTGAGACCGCGCGGCCGGCGACCGCAAAGGTGATTTCACCTCTGACGAAACGTGGAGACGCTGGAGCCATGTTCATGGTCTCTCCGTTTCGGGACGACATGACGTGGAAGACATTCGTCTGCAGACTTGCCAGAAAGGTATATGCTCCGTCGGGCAGTGCCGCCTGCACTGTGTGCGTCGCCGCATCATATTGGGCGGGGTAGGGCAGGGAGTGCCCTTGCGCATCCATCACCTGCACCGCAATGTTTTCCGCCGCCTCGGAACCCATCTTCGGCATCGTTACTGTTGCGGTCACGGAATGAAAAGACTCCAGCAAGAGGCTGATATTGGCCTGTGCCTGTTCGCCACCGGCGACGTGGATCTTTGCCGCTCCGGCGAGGTCGCGCGCATCGGGATAAAAGGTGCTTGCATATCCGTTGCGTTCCACTTTTTTTCCGCTGCCGGTTTCGACGAGATTGGTGGCTGCGATGCTGTCCATCGCGGGCTCGGTGTAGACCGCATACAATCCGTCGGAAAGCTCGCCGAAGTGATATATCCCTTCGACGTTGGTCTTTGCATTGCGCTCCGTCTGCCACACCACGCGGCCATCCTGCACGGTGTGACGCAGCAGCGTAACCTGGATCCCTTCGGCCACGTCGCCGGTGGAGAGTTGAATCGTCCCTTCGATGGAATTCAACGGGATCATTGTGAACACCACGTCGCCCATCCCGGCAACGACCATGACGTTGTGGCCATAGCCGTGCACATTGCGCGCGTCACTGCCGTCGGCGGCTTCGACCTGGTCCATGAACCCGGGCTTGACGACCGTGAACTCCTGCGGGCCGTAGGGAACGTCTGCGATTTCAAAGCGCCCATCGCCATCGGTCAGCACGCCGGTCGAAGCGTCGCCATTAATGCGCACCAGCGAACGCGGCAGCGGATCGCCGGATACGCCATTGCGCACGACGCCGTGCACGGAGGCTGCCAAACCTGGATTCGCGGGCTGGTTCGGCGGCTGTTGGTCCTGTGCGCAAAGAAAGCCCACAGAACGCAAGAAGCAGAAGGCCGGCCAGCGTGGGCTTTGCCAAGCCAGCGCGCGAGTACAGACAGGCCAGGCGCATGATTTGGCCGAGCCGCTGCCGCTTGACCTTAAATGTCGGCGTGGAGTCCACTCACCATTCTGACGGTTTTACCCGAAGAAGGGAATCGATCGGTAAGCCCAATCGAAGGCCGTGCGCGCATCATCCCCGCTCGAGATACCAGGGGATATTGATAACGATGATTCGCCGGGTGCCGCGAATCAGCAGGATGGCCTTCAGCAGATCGGCGCGGCGGTTGTGCAGCAGGTTTTCCCACCAGTGCAGCACCACCAGTTCCGGCACCAGCACGCAGACTTTGCGAATGTCCGACTCTTTCTCGGCTTTCAGGATGTATTCGACCATCGGCTGCAGCACGTAGCGGTAGGGCGATTGCAGGATCTCAAGCTTCGGCACACATTTGCCGGCGGCTTTCAGCGGATCGGCGATAAACCTGTCGAAGTCTTTGCAGATTTCGTCGGGCTCATCGGCGACCTGCACATGCAGGCAGCGAATGTCGTTCGACATCGAAAGCGCAAACGACAGCGCCTTCTCCGTAATCCGGCTCCAGCGGTCGATCGGGACGACCACAATCGGCTCCTGCAACTGCGCAGGCTGGATCGGGCGGTCAAGAAAAACTTCACGATCGACGCGCACGTAGTGGCGCTTGACCATGTGCATGAACAGGATCATCACGGCGACCAGAAGGGCCGTGATCCATGCGCCCTCAGCAAACTTCGCCACCAGCACCACGATGGCGGTGATGCCCGTCGCCACCGCGCCCAGCCCGTTGGCAAACATGCGCAGCGGGGAGCCGCCCTGGCGCTTCCAGTGCATCACCATGCCGGCTTGCGAGAGCGTGAAAGCCAGGAATGCGCCGATGGCATACAGCGGAATCAGGCGGTCGGTGACGCCGCGAAAGACGATCAGCAGGACGGCCGTGAGCACGACGAGAACGTAGATACCCCACGAATAGAGCAGCCGGCGGCCACGCAGCAGGAAGACGTGCGGCATGTAGTCGTCGAGGGCGATGGCGCGGGTGAGGCGGGGAAAATCGGCGAAGGCCGTGTTGGCAGACAGCGCCAGCACCAGCAGCACCGAGCCGATGGTGACGTAGTAGAACCATCCGTGGCCCATCACGGCGCGCGTCAGCATGGAGAGCACGCTCTCGTATCCGGGGCCATTGGGGTCGGTGGCGCCGATGCCGTATGCGCGGCACAGAAGCGGCAATGCCGATCAGCAGGACCATCAGCAGCGCAATGATGATGGTCAGCGTGATCTTCGCGTTCTTGCGCGTGTCGTCGCGAAAGGCCATCACGCCGTTGCTTACTGCTTCAACGCCGGTCATGGCGGTGCAGCCGGAAGAGAAGACCTTCAGCAGCAGCCACGCGCTGACCATGGCTGTGGCCGGAGGCAGCGCGGGCAGTGGTGTGACTGGGTGCGGATGTCCACCGCTGGTGATCGCGTGAAAGATGCCCACGGCGATCACGATCAGCAGCGTGCCCGTGAACAGGTAGGTGGGAATCATGAACACTACGCCGGTGTCGTGCACGCCGCGCATGTTCACGATGGTGAGAATCACCAGCACGCCGAGACAAAGTTGCAGCGTATGCGGCTGCAGGCTGGGCACCGCGGAGATGAGCGCGCCCACGCCGGCCGAAATGCCCACGGCCGCAGTGAGGATGTAGTCGATCATGAGCGCCGCCGCCGCCAGCAGGCCCGCGCCTTCGCCCAGGTTCTGCGAGGCCACGGTGTACGATCCGCCGCCCTTGGGATACGCATCGATGGTCTGCGCGGTAGCTGAAGTAGACGATGGCCAGCAGGACCACGATCGCGATGCTGACCGGCACGATGTACTTCACGCCGAGCAGGCCCAGCGGAAGCAGCAGCGTGAGCGCGGCTTCAGGTCCGTACGCGGCGGAACTGAGCGCATCAAGGCCAAAGATGGGAATGCCGGCGATCGGGCCGATGTGCTCGGCGCGCTCCTCGCTGGTGGCGAGCGGCCGCCCAAGCAGCAGGGTAATCAGGTTCCTTGAGACATTCATAGGAGAATCGTGCGGCTGTCAGAGATAGATGCGGGGAACACCGTCGAGCGCATTGTCTCACGTTGACGATGAACAATGCGTAACGCGCAGTTTTCCCATCAGCCGATCGACGGCTCTCAGCGTGCCAACGAAATCTCCGAGCAGCTAGATGACGCCGATTGAATTCGACGTGATAGCCATAGGCAATCCGCACCATCCACGTGACGCTTATGAACTGATGGATTACCGGTGTGCTCACCACCGCGTCTGTTGTAGCTGGGTGGCTTTTGCAATCACTGAAAGAAGTCGATTTTTATGCGCGATTGTCACGCAAGGGCTTAAGCCCATGATGATTTTGTTCCTCTTACCGGCACGACTGAAGTCATGCCCTGTTACAGACATTCGAGGGTATTTCCGCAAGCTGTAACGTGTCCCCTGTCAAAGCGTCTCTAGATTTTTTCGAGCAGTTTGAGGAGCCTTCTGGGCGCAGTTTGCATGTAGCTGCCATGCACCAGCTCTTTCACTTCAGCCCAATCGACCGTGGGCCGGTCGAGGCGCAGAGCTACCCATCCGCGCGGGCCGATGTAGGCCGGCATGTAAAACTTTCGTGGATTCGCGGCGATCAGGCGCTCGTTGTCTCCAGGCAGTACTTTGCAGCAGATACTCACGATGCCGTCGCCGTGATGATCGTTCAGATAATAGGCAAAGACTTTCTTCGCAACTCTGAAGCTGGCATGCGACCCCTGGTCTTCGCGCACAGCTTCGGGCAGTGCAAGGCAAATTGCGGAGAGCTTCGCCAGTCGCTCTCTATCTCTGGTTGCATCCGCCACACGCACCTCCATTCAAGCTGCGCCGACTCAACTGCGCTCCGGCACATCAGGAATTCGGCAGCTTGCAGCAATCGCCGGCGGAGGCGGGCTCGTTGGCGCCCGCATCGAGCACCACTTTCCAGCTTCCGTCTTTGTCTCTGCGCCACACCGTGATGTAGCGCCCCGATGTCGTCACCGGGTTGCCGGCGGCGTCCTTGCTGCGTCCTTCAAAGTGCCCCCACGTATAGCCCATGTCCCCGGAAGGGCCCATCTGCGCATCGGTAGTCGTCCAGGTGAGTTGATACACCTTGGGGTCCCAGTTTGCCGATTTGGCGATGGCCACGAGGCCCACCACCGGAGCCTGACCGTTGTTGAGGGCGACGGCGTCCGGCGCAAACCAGTCCGCAAATGCGGCGCCTCCGCGCTGAAGCACGTCCTTGGCAAAGCGCGCATCCAGGTCGAACAGCAGCACTTTCCGGGATTGGCGGTGGGGTCGGTCAGCGGATTAGGCGCCGCCTGCTGTTCCCCTCCGATGGGCAACTGTCCCCAGGCTGCACGCTCCCCGGCACATGCCAGAAGCGCCGCCATTGCTAAACCACACATAACTCCGCGACTTGCTGTCCCCGCAAACTGCAACCCCTTCATCGGTGCACCTGTCTCTGCCCAGAATCGTACACAATCGGGCCGGATCGTGCCTCGACCCGAATGCCAGTTTGTCCCATCAAAGCAATACCTTAGGGTCAAAATTGCGTCTAACCACCGAGCGCCGGAAACTGCCCCATTGGTATACTCTTGGTTGGCAAAGCTGGCTTCTAAAGCGGTGGCCCGTTGCGGGCTGATTGCCAGGAACGCCCGGCTTTTCCCGGGGGAAGGGTGAACATGGGAGCATTGCTTGAGACGATCCATTCGCCCGCCGACCTCAAGCGCCTCAACCCCGCGCAGATGGCCGAGCTGGCCGAGGAGATCCGCGCATTCCTCATCCAGACGCTTTCGAAAACCGGCGGCCATCTCGGGCCCAATCTCGGTGTCGTCGAGCTGACCCTTGCGCTGCACACCGTCTTCGATACTCCCGCAGACCGCATCCTTTTCGACGTCAGCCACCAGGCCTACATCCACAAGATTCTTACCGGCCGGCTCGATCGGTTTGAAACCATTCGCCAGCCCGGCGGACTGAACGGCTTCATGCTGCGCACCGAGAGCGAGCACGACTGCTACGGCGCAGGGCATGCGGGCACAGCGCTCTCTGCAGCGCTGGGCATGGCGGTGGCGCGCGATCTCGCAGGCGGCAACGAGCATGTGATTGCCGTTGCCGGAGACGCCGCATTTACCAACGGCATTTCGTTTGAAGCGCTCAACAACATCGCCGACCAGACCAAGCGGCTCATCGTCGTGCTCAACGACAACGAGTGGTCCATCGATCGCAACGTGGGCGCCATCGCGCGTTACTTCCACCGCATCGTCACCAACGAGCACTACAATCGCCTGCACGACTCCGCACGCCGGATCGTTGAGAAGATCGGCGGCAAGACAGCGGTCGAAGTGGTGCGTCGCGCCGAAGAAGCAGCGAAGAGCATGCTGTGGCCGTCGATCATGTTTGAGGAATTCGGCCTGCAGTACTTCGGCCCCATCGACGGGCACAATCTTCCCCTGCTGATCGAGACATTCAAGTTTCTCAAGGCTGAGAATCGTCCCGTCCTGCTGCACGTGCTCACGCAGAAGGGCCGCGGCTTCCAGCCCGCCCTCGACGGCCAGAAGAAATTTCACGGCCTCGGGCCTTACGATCCTGAAACCGGCATGACCAAGCCTGCCGGCGTGCCAACCTATGCCGAGGTGTTTGCCAACACGCTGGTGGAACTGGCCGACAAGGACGAGCGCATCGTCGCCATCACGGCGGCGATGCCCAACGGCACCGGCCTCGATCTCTTCCGTCCGCATCATCCCAAGCGCTACTTCGACGTGGGCATTGCGGAAGAGCATGCGGTGGTCTTTGCCGCCGGCATGGCCACGCGCGGCTTTCGCCCGTTCTGCGCCATCTATTCCACATTTCTGCAGCGCGCCTTCGATCCGGTCGTGCACGACGTCGCGCTGCAAAAGCTTCCGGTGGTCTTCTGCATGGATCGCGCCGGACTTTCCGGCGACGATGGCCCCACGCATCACGGCTTGTTCGACATCAGCTATCTGCGCGGCATTCCCGAGATGGTGCTGATGGCGCCGAAGGACGAAGACGAACTCGCCGACATGATGGCGACCTCGCTCACGATCGACGGCCCCAGCGCTATCCGCTATCCGCGCGGCGCTGTTGCCGGCGTGGAATGCAAGCCTGAGCCGCAAGCGATTCCCGTCGGCAAGGCTGAGGTGCTCAGCGACGGCTCCGACGTTGCGATCCTCGGACCTGGGCCTATGACCACCTCGCGCGCGAACTTGGCGAGCGTCTGGAGCGCGAAGGATTCTCCGCCGCCGTCATCAATCCGCGCTTCGTGAAACCGATCGATCGCGAGATGCTCGCGAACTACGCGCGGCGCGTCGCCGCGTTTGTCACCTTTGAAGATCACGTGAAGATGGGCGGCTTCGGTTCGGCCGTCATCGAAGCGCTGCAGGAGATCGGGCAGCGCCGTTCCGGTCGTCCGCATCGGATGGCCCGACCAATTCATCGAGCACGGCAAGATCGAATCGCTCCGCGCGAAATATGGCCTACGGTCGACGAGGCCTACACGCAGGTGCTGCCTCTGCTTGCACGCGCGCAAGCGCCGCACGCTGGTTGCCAGTTGAGCGAAATGCTCGATGAAATTCGTCCGAACGGCATACAATCCGCTCTGTCGCGGCATTTCGCGCCGCGTGCATCGCAATCATCGACGACTGTCCCGCATCGAGTCACTCGTGACATCTAATCCGATATGGCCGTGTGCGACAATCCAGAAGATAAAATATTTCGTATGCGACCTTTCGTATAGTTCTGGCGTGGATGCTTCTGTCGCTCGTCGGCAGGCATTCCCGCTGTATCGCAAAATGCAATCCCAGGTCGCTCCCAAGCCTGCTCCGTTCCTCTCGTTCTGCTCGGCGGCACCATCATCGATGTGACCGACTGGGGCCGCTCGGCACTGGATCAGCAGAACTCCATCGTCATCATTCAGAACGGCAAGATCACCGACGTCGGCTCGCGATTCCTGATTCCGATTCCCAAGGGCGCGCAGGTCATCGACTGCACCGGAAAGTTCATTGTCCCCGGCCTCGATTGACGGCTTTACCGGGATGAACAGCCAGGGACAGGCCAACGCCCATCTCTACATGGGCGTGACCACCGTTGTCGCCAGCGGCGACGATCGCCGCGGCACATCGATTTTTCCGCCAATCCGAGCCCGCACCTGTACCTGCTCGATTCGGTCGGCTCCACGGACAACTGGAGCCTGCTGATGGGCCACGGCGACTGGACGGCGAAACTGCATGAAGGCGCGCATCCCGCCGAGCTCAGTCCGGAAGACACCGCGAGCCAGATCAACGCCACCGCGCATCTGGGCACGCGCGTGCTGTGGCTGGGATGGAATCTGACCGCCGCCAACACGCAATGGATCATCACCCGCGCTCATCAGCTTGGCCTCGTCACCTACGGTGAATTCATCTCGACGCCGTACAGCGTCGGCATCGATGCGGCGTGGACGCGCTGCTGCACATGAGCCGTTACGAACTCGGCGTGGTTCCCGACGAATTGCAGCGCCCGCTGGTCGACGATCCCTACGGCGCGGCGGCCACCACGGCTTACGACTACGCCGAGCATCTGCCGCCCACCGATCCGCACTTTCGCAACTACGGCCACTTCATCGCCACGCATCACGCGGCGTTGATGCCCACGTTCAGCCTCTTCTATCTCAATCTGCCCGAACCATCGCAATCTGTGGAAGGAGCCGGCGGCCATCCTTCTCAATCCGATGCAACATGTATATGCCGTCGAATCGCACCACGGGTGAACTCGACTATCCCCTGGCGCCCTGGACGCGCCATCTTCCCAACGTCACGGTGCGCTGGATGGAAGAGAGTCAGCGCAAGAAGGCGGATCTGTCGGCCCTGCGTCTCTGGCGCATCAACCAGACCATCTTCAGCGGCTCTCCGCATTACCTGGCCGCTTCCGGCGCTCCGGCCATGGGGACGATGCCCGGCATCTCCCTGCACACGGAGCTGGAGATGCTGGTGCGCATCGGCCTCTCGCCGCGCGAAGCGCTGGCCGCCGCTACCAATAACTACTCCATTCAATTTGGATGGAACGAACTGGGCCAGATTGCGCCCGGCCGCCGCGCCGACATCCTGATTCTCGATGCCGACCCCACCAACAACATCTGGAACGTGCGCCGCATCTCCACGCTCATCTTCGATGGCAACGTCATCGACCGCGATGGGCTGCTGAAACTGCATAGATAGCTGCGAGCCGGTCGTCCAGCGGTGCGGAACCTATGCCATCTGTCAACGCATGCAGCATTCTGGACAGACGCTCCTTGCGCTACGCGAATGTTCGCTTGAGCTGGCGGCAGATGCTGTTCCCGAGTGTCGACCGGTCGATGCGCGTCTGCAAATTGTCCGCATCAGAGAAACCATGGGCAGTGCCGGATGCAGCTACCCACTTTGAGTCGCTTGCTGACAGGAAACTGAGCTCCCCGGGACCTGCGTGCAGCTTTGCTGCTGCACTCGCAGGCTCCGCAGGATTGATGCCCGATAACGCGTTTAGTTGGGAAGCAGAACTGAGTCGACCACGTGAATTACGCCATTCGATTGATAGACGTCTGCAATCGTCACCGTCGCCATGCCGCCTTTTTCATCGGTGAGCACCACTTTCCCGCCTTGCAGCGTCGCCGTCAGCGTACCGCCTTCCACGGTCTTCAGCTCAGCTTTGCCGCCGCCTTCCTTGATCATTTTCACGAGGTCTTTCGAGGTGACTTTGCCTGCCACGACGTGGTACGTGAGCACCTTCACCAGCTGGTCCTTGTTCTCTGGCTTCAGAAGTGTGTCGACAGTGCCCGCGGAAGTTTGTCAAAGGCTGAGTTCACGGGTGCAAATACAGTGAACGGGCCCGGTCCCTCGAGCGTATCGACCAGCCCCGCCGCTTTAACCGCAGCAACCAGCGTAGTGTGATCCTTCGAGTTAACGGCGTTTTGAACGATGTTCTTGGTTGGATACATCGCGGCGCCGCCTACGTCAGGGTCTTTTTCGGCCATCAAGCGATGCGGAAGAACGAAAGCGCGATAAGGGTTACCGCAGTCACAAGAGTCTTGCGTGCATTGAAGCATGGTGTGTTGCCTCCGGTTAGGGGAATTGACTACTCTCATTGAACGCTTCAGCACATCCAATGGATTCGAGGGTTCAGGCGGCACTTTGACCCAATCCACAAAACAACTCGGCTTTGGCGGTCGGGGATAAACTGCAGCGTTCCAGCGAGACTCGGTGGCACGCCTTCGTCCGGGGGAACTGCCGGATGAGCGCTCACGTAAGATGAGGGAGACGGTTCGTTCAGTTTTCGAACTGCCGGAGACCATGACCGATTCCAATCCGCAGCTTGATCTGGAGCGGCAGAAACACAACCGGTGGCTGGTGCTCATTGCGGCCTACAAGTTTCTTCTGGCGCGATGTTCGTCGCAGTCGGGGTAGGCGCGTTGCGCCTGATGCACAAGGACATCGACGACGTCATCAGCCATATTGGCGATATGCTCCGGTTCAATCCCGAGTCACGGTTCGTCAACTTCCTTTACGACAAGGCGACGATTATCAACGATCCGCTTCTCAAGCGCATCGGCGCGCTGGCCTTCAGCTATGCGGGTGTCAGCCTTGCCGAGGGCATCGGTCTTTACCTCGAAAAGGCCTGGGGCGAGTACCTGACTCTGGCCATCACAGCATCTTTCCTGCCTTGGGAGATATTCGAGGTCTTCCACCGGCTGACGTGGGTGCGCGTGGGCCTGCTGGTGGTGAACGCATTCTGGTATTTATCTATCTGCTGAGGATCGTGGTGGCGCGCCGCAAGCCACTCGAGACCCAGCTGCCAGATAGTTTCGCTTTTTATTCTCCTATAAGACCAGCCGACTCTTTTGAACAGTGCCTATCTGCGCACGGTAATCAAAGGAATAAACACTACATCTTGTGGTGTTTAGCTTCGCAGAGACATCTATTAGGAGATTCCCGGACGGGATTCCATGCCCATTCTGACTCTAACCCCCTAAAGTTGCAGGGTTTCAACAGATTTTGTCGTTGGAGTGGAAAACTCCCTGGGCTATTATCGTGTCTGAAGTGGAGTGAAGTGGAGCAAACGGGAGCTATGGCAGCGTTTCCAAAGCAAGAATACTCCGGTTTCACATTTCAGGGCTAGATTCCGAAGACGCAATCCAGGGTGTCGGAACCAGCTTTTGCACCAGGAACGAGGGAACGATCAAGCATGTTTCGTGGCAATCATCCAGCGAAAGTTGATGAAAAGGGGAGGCTTAAGATGCCCTCTGCCTTCAAGCAGCTGGTGGATGCCAACACGGTTACCCAGTTTTATGTCACTTCCACCGATGGGAAGATCGCCGAGATCTGGCCGCTGCCCGAGTGGGAGAAAAGGGAGCAGCAGCTCGCTGAGTCCAGCACCATGGACGACGCAGTTCGCAAGTACCTCAACGTGACCAGCTACTACGGCCAGCAGGTGGAGATGGACAACCAGGCACGGTTGCTTCTTCCCCAGATTCTCCGCAATGCTGCGCAGCTTGATGGGGAAGTGACGGTTTTCGGCATGAGGACGTACCTGGAAGTTCATAACCGGGAAATCTTCGAACAGAATCTGGCGGCCAACAGTTGACCGCGGAACGATCGCAAGGCAATGGCGGAGATTCTTGCGCCACAAGAGTTAAAGCCGGTTCAGGGCCAAACCCCTCAGGGGGAGCACATGTCGACACGAAGCGAACGTCATGTGCCGGTTCTTTTACAAGATGCGATTCAGTTTCTCAATGTGCGCGCAGGCAGCATCATTGCGGACTGCACGCTCGGCCTCGCGGGCCACGCGGCAGAGATTGCCCGCCGCCTTGGTCCGCAGGGCCGCCTGATCGGCTTCGATCGCGATCCCGAGGCGCTGGAACTCGCCAAGAGCCGCCTCGACCAGGTCGCAGCCGAGCTCGGCAGCCAGGCGCCTCACATAGAACTTATCGGCGAAGCCTTCAGTTCCATCAGCAGCCATGTTGAACCGGCCTCGCTCGACGGCATATTGGCCGACTTCGGCGTCAGCAGCCTGCAGATCGATGAAGCGCGCAGAGGATTCAGTTTTATGGCGGACGGGCCGTTGGATATGCGGCAAGATACGCGATCCGGTCCCACCGCCGAACAAGTGGTGAATGAGGCGAACGAGCGCGAGCTTGCCGACCTTATTTACGAATACGGAGACGAAAGGAGGTCGCGGAGAATCGCCAGAGCCATTGTTCGCGGGCGGCCAGTTACAACCACCGGGCAGTTGTCCCGGATTGTTGCTTCAGCCGCCCCGGCAATGAAACAGGACAAGATTCACCCGGCAACGCGCACGTTCCAGGCGCTCCGGATTTACGTGAATCGCGAGTTGGATGAAATCAAGGCGCTGCTGGAGGCCGCACCAAAATTGCTTAAGCCCTCCGGACGACTGGTCGTCATCAGCTTTCACTCGTTGGAAGATCGCATCGCGAAAGACATTTTGCGCGAATACGCGCACAAGGGAATTGTGGAGGTGCTGACCAAAAAGCCGGTCACCGCCAGCGAAGAAGAAACGGATCGCAATCCGCGCTCACGAAGCGCCAAGTTGCGAGCGGCGGAAAAGACAGTAAGCAGAAGTTCAAGAGTTCAGAGTTCAGCAGTTGTGCAGGAACGCCGAGCCAACGGGCAGTGTTGAGCAAAAAGATTCATATTTACTTCGATTCGAGCAAAGAAGAATTCAGCTGAACTGCAGAACTAAGAACTGAGAACTTGGAGAAGACGACATGGCTGCATGCACCGCAACATTATTCGATACAAAACCCGGCTGGACCGCTCGCGTGGCCGAGCGCAATGCCGCATTGCTGGCACAGCAGCCCATGCGTCGTCGCGGCGTGCGCACGCCTGAAGTGATCTTTACGCACCACATCGACAACTCGCGCCTGGTGAAGGCGGCCGATCCGGTGCGCGCGCGCCAGATGCGCATCTTCTCCGCCGCCGCTACGGTGCTGTTCTCGCTCATCATGGTTTATGGTCTGCAGCACTTCACGCGATTGAAAACTCCTATCGCATCGAGTCAGAAAAGCAGGTGCGCGATCAGCTGCGCGAAGAGAATCGCCAGCTTCGCTTGACCGAAGCGCAGCTCACGCAGCCCGGCCGCATCGACGGCATGGCCCGCCAGTTGGGCCTCGAGCGAGCCGCAGCCCGGGCAGGTTGTGCATGCCACCACGCACTTGACACTGGCGCTCCGGTGCTGGCGCAGGTCAATCCCCGCGGCCGAACCCGGTCAACTGAGCCCGCCGCAAGATTTTCATTCGCACCGACTTATTCATGGAGATACCCCATCTGCGCACATCGTCGTGATTACGCGGCGCATTCGTGTCGCGGCTCTCGATGCTCTAATCTGAAACTCGAATCGCTGATCTAAACATGCAGGCAGCTCTCCGCGCAACCCGTCTTCGCCACTGTCACCCACGCGCGCCACGCCCATGAAGCTGGCGCGTTTTTGGCTTGTCTGCGGCTTCTTTCTCTTCTGGGCCGTGTGCCATTGCCACGCGCCTCTTCTGGCTGCAGATCATCCGCCACAACGAATACGTTGAGCGCGCCGAGAAGCAGCAGCAGCGCACCTTTGAGGTTGCGCCCCGCCGCGGCGTTCTCTACGACCGCAACATGCACGAACTCGCCATGACCGTGCAGGTCGACTCCATCTATGCCGTTCCTTCGGAGATCGACGACCAGAAAACCGCAGCCCGCATGCTGGCCGCCGATCGTCCACACCGACCCTGAAGACAAGCTGACGCGCGAAGACCAGATCGCGCATCGCCTCGACGAGGGCAGGAGCTTTGCCTGGATCGCGCGGCGCGTTACGCCCGGAGATTGCCACCAAAATTCAAGGCCCTCAATATGAAGGGCATTTATTTCCAGAATGAGTTCCAGCGCTTTTATCCCGACAACCAGATCGCCGCGCAGGTCCTGGGGTATGTCGGCGTCGACGATAACGGTCTCGGCGGCCTCGAAGGCAAATTCGATGGCGCGCTCCACGGCGTTCCCGGGCGCATGTTCACCGCCATGGATGCGCGCCGCCGCGTACTTGGTTCCGTCGCCCACGAGCCGGAGCCCGGCCAGAATCTGCAGCTCACCATCGACGAGAACATCCAGTTCATGGCCGAGAAGGCTCTCAACCACGTAATGGAGAAGACGAACGCCGACAACGGAACGATCGTGGTGCAGGACGTGCACACCGGCCAGATTCTCGCCCTCGCGATTCGGCCCACGTTCAATCCTAACGATTTTCGCCACACCACGGCCGCACTGTTAAAGGACCACGCGGTCAGCGATGTCTACGAGCCCGGGTCGGTCTTCAAGCTGGTTACCTACTCCGCGGCGCTCGACTCGAACGTCACAAAACCCGACGACATGATCGACTGCCAGGGCGGACAGATCACGCTCGCCGGCGCGCGTCATTCACGACGACAAGAGCGATCGAGGCATGGGCGTGGTCACCGTGGCCACGGCGCTTGCCAGTCGAGCGATGTCGCCGCCGTCAAGCTCGCGCTGAAGGTCGGGCCCGACCGCTTCTACCACTACATTCGCGACTTCGGCTTCGGCAGCCGCAGCGGCATGGAGGTGCCCGGGCGAAACGCGCGGCCTGCTCCGTGCTCCGAACAAATGGAACGGCTCCTCGATCGGCTCCCTCGCCATTGGGCAGGAAGTGGGCGTCACGCCGGTGCAGCTTGTTTCCATGGTATCCACGATCGCCAATGGCGGCACGTACCTTCCGCCCCATGTGCTGATGCCGAATCAGCTGACGCCGGGGGCAAAGCCTGCGACGCTGCAGCCTTCGGCTTTCAGACCCGGCGAGGATATGCCCAACCCGCTGCCACCCGGCGCGCATCGCGTCATCTCCGAGATGGCTGCCGCGCAGATGCGCAAGATGATGGAAGGCGTCGTTCTCTACGGGAGCGGCAAGCCCGCGCAGCTCAACGGCTACTCTTCCGGCGGCAAAACCGGCACCGCGCAAAAGGTCGATCCGGTCACGCACCTCTATTCGAAGACGATGCATATTGCGTCGTTTGCCGGGATCGCGCCGGTTAACAATCCAGTGATCGCTGTCGCCGTCGTCATCGACAACCCGCGCAACGGCCCGTCGTATTACGGCACCGCGGTCTCCGCGCCTGTGTTCGGGGAGGTTGCGCAGGAGGTGCTGGAATACCTGAATGTTCCGCACGATATCGACGTGCGCCCGGCGAAGACTCCTCTGCAGCAGGCCAAGGCCGAGAAGCCCGTTGAGGAAGACGACGCGGATGTGGATCAGGCGGAGGTAAATGCGCTGTTCGCGGCCGCCAATGATCTGCCCGCCGACGATCCGCTGCGCCAGACGCAACAGCCCGCGCCGCAACCTGCGCAGAAAACGACAGAACAGGCTGACGAGTCCGCGCCTGGAAGCAGCAAGCCTGACGCGTCCGCGCGACAAACGGCATCGGATCAGTCGGCGGCTTCGCCAACGCAGGACCGAGCGTCCACCTACGTCAGCATCAGCGATGGCAAGAAACTCAGCGTCCCTTCGCTGGTTGGCTTGCCCATCCGCAACGTGATCGAGATGATTGCGGCGGAAGGCTTGCAGGTGGAGATTAGCGGCAGCGGCACGGTGCGCGAGCAGGCCCCCGCGGCCGGAACCCAGGTGCCCAGCGGCACCAAGATCATCGTCCGCTGTGGTCGCTAAGCTATGTGGCATTCCTTCGCTGACGGCGCCACTCCAGGCCTGAAGGGCTCTGAGAATGGCGAGACAATTCGCGACGAGGAGCATGCCCTTGGCGCGCGCATCACACTCGAGCAAAATACCAGGATTGCGCCATTCGCCATCACCTGCGGCATCTACGGTTGGATGGCACACACGCGTTTCTTCTCGACAGAAGATGAAGCAGTAGCCGAATACGAGAAGATGAAAGCCAGTCTGACAGAAATCGTCGAGCAGATCAGCGGCCCGAATCACGGCAATCGCCTCGCCACCGAAGAAGCAATCGAAGCCTTCGTCGAAACCTATCCATAACCAACAGACGTCCCCTGGCATTGGTCCGAAGTCACAAAGCGAAATCGCCGGCGCCATCTACAATCAACCACACATGCATTGGCACGATCTCATTGGCGAAATCACGACCGTCGGCACCTCCGGCTCCTCCGACCAGCCCATCACGGGCATCGAGTACGACTCGCGCCGCGTCCTGCCCGGTTCCGTCTTCGTTGCGATGAAGGGCGGCACCACCGACGGCAATCGCTATATCAGTAAAGCCATAGCAGCAGGCGCGATCGGCGTTATCACGGACTCATCGCCGACCTTCGATCACCTCGTCGTCTACAACCCCGACATCGCGCTGGCGGAAGTCGAGCATGGTCGCCGCGCCCTCGCTGAAGCTTCCGCTGCCTTCTTCGGGCATCCCGAGCGCAAGATGGCCGCCACCGGCATCACCGGAACAAACGGAAAGACGACGACGGCCTTTCTCACCGAAGCGCTGCTCAACGCTGCTGCTCGCAAGACGGTTCTGATCGGCACCATCGAATACCACCTTGCCGGCGAAGTGCGTCCCTCGCTCCACACCACGCCCGAGTCGCGCGATCTGTTCGAACTGATGGCCGAGGGTGCCAGTCGCGGCGCCAGCGAACTGGTCACCGAGGTCTCGAGCCACGCGCTCGACCAGGGCCGCGCTTATGGCATTCCGTTTGACGTCGCCGTCTTTACCAATCTCACGCGCGACCATCTCGACTACCACCAGACGATGGACAAGTACTTCGCCGCGAAGCGCCTTCTCTTCGACGGCACCGTCTATCCCGCACCCCGCGTCGCTGTACTGAATGCGCACGACGAGCGGACGCCCGAACTCATTGAAGCGGCACGCAAAGCCGGGGCGGAGGTTCGCACTTACGGCATCGGCCTCGGCGACTTCCGCGCCGCGTCCGCACACGCTCACGCCCGGCGGCGCCAGCATCCAGCTCGAAACACCGGCCGGCTCGGCGCAGGTCACATCGCATCTCGCCGGCGAAGTGAACATTCTCAACCTGCTGGCCGCCTTCACCGCCGCGCATGCTCGCGGCATTTCATTCGATCAGCTCGTCGCTTCGGTTCCGCATCTCACGCCCGTGCCCGGGCGCTTCCAGCCTGTCGATGGCGGGCAGCCCTTTACCGTGATCGTGGACTACGCGCACACCGACGACGCGCTTCGCAACCTCATCGCCCTTGCTCGCCAACTCGTTACAAAATCCGGAGGCCGCGTCATCACGCTCTTTGGCTGCGGCGGCGACCGCGACCGCACCAAGCGCCCCAAGATGGGCTACGCCGCGGGTGAGGGAAGCGAATTTGTGGTTGCCACCAGCGACAATCCCCGCTCCGAAGATCCGCACGCCATCCTCAAAGAGATCGAGCCTGCGCTCAAGGCCAGCGGTGTCCGCTACACTATCGAGCCCGATCGCGCCTCGGCGATTCATCTCGCGCTCGAATCAGCAGCGCAGAACGACGTCGTGCTGCTGGCCGGCAAAGGCCACGAAAGGGAGCAGATTCTTGCCGACCGCACTATTCCCTTTGACGACTCAGAAATTGCACTCGCCGCCCTGCGCGATTTGGGTTACCGTGGTGTGTCATGAAATTGACCCTCGCAGAGGCGGCCATTGGGGCGAGGCGCGGTGCTCGAAGCGCCGTCCAGCATTTCGAGCCCGGGCATGCTCGCGGTCACTGGCTACTCCATTGACTCACGCACCGTGTCGCCCGGCGATCTGTTCTTTGCGGTGCGCGGGGAGCGCCTCGACGGGCACGACTTCGTTGCTGCAGCGCTTGAACGCGGCGCGGTGGCCGCCGTCGTTTCGCGCGCCAAGGCTGCGACGCTGCCGGACGCTGCGCTTGCCGTTCCGCTGCTGATAGCGGAAGACACGCTCGTCGCGCTCCATGCCCTTGCACTGCATGTGCGCCGACAGTGGGGCAAGCGCGTAGTTGCCATCACCGGCTCCGCCGGCAAGACCACCACGAAAGAAGCAATTGCCGCCGCGCTCGGGGCGAAGTTCAACGTGCTGAAGTCGCAGGGCAATCTCAATAATGCCTTTGGCCTGCCACTTCAGTTGCTGCGCCTCGAGCCCGAGCACGAATACGCCGTCGTGGAAATGGGCATGAACCACCTGGGCGAAATCGCCGCCCTCGCCCGCATCGCCGCGCCTGACTGGGGCGTTGTGACCAATGTGGGCACCGCGCACATCGAGAACTTTGACCGAGGGCCAGGCCGGCATCGCTCGCGCCAAGTACGAACTGATCGCCGCGCTGCCTGGAACCGGCGTCGCGTTTCTCAATTGCTCCGATGCCTATGTCTCGCAGTTCGGCCGCGATTTTCACGGCAAAGTTGTCTACTTCGGCATAGGCCCATGCGGCGATCCGGCAATTCTCGATGTGAAAGAAGATCCCTCGGGCCTGGACGTGCATTTCCGTGCCGGCGAGCACGATGGAAGGTTCCACCTCAATCTGCTGGGTGCGCACAATGCGCAGAATGCAGTCGCCGGGCTCGCCGTTGCGCTTGAAGCTGGCGTTCCGCTCCAAGCTGCTACCGCCGCGCTGGAGTCGCTCACGCCGGGCAGCAAGCGCGGAGAGGTGCTGGAGATTGCCGGCGCCACCATTCTCAATGACAGCTACAACTCCAACCCCGAAGCCTTGCAGTCAATGATTCACACGCTGGCCGTGCGTCCGGCAAAACGGCGCATCCTGATCGCCGGCGAAATGCTCGAACTGGGAGAGCATGCCTCGATGCTGCACGCTGCCTGCGGCAAAGCCGCCGCTGATGAGGGCATCGATCTCGTGGTCGGCGTGCGCGGCAATGCGCAGCATCTCGCTGCCGCGGCGTGCCTCTGCGGAGTGGCTTCGATCTTTCTGCCCGATGCGCCGACCGCCGGCGAATGGCTGGTGAAGAATCTGCTGCCGGGCGATGTTGTCCTCGTCAAAGGCTCGCGCGGAGTCCAGCTTGAACGCGCCATCGAAATCGTGAAAGCACACTTCGCCTCAACGGAGAGCCAGTGACTGGCCGTATCCTTCCTCGAATCGTATCGGCATTTATTTTGATCTTCGGTCTGCAAGCTCGCAGCTCAGATTCCTGCGACCTGGACGACTCCGGTTCCGCCCTTCCGCATCGCCGGAAATCTCTACTACGTCGGCAGCCAGGACCTTGCCGCGTATCTCATCGTTACTCCGCAGGGCAACATCCTCATCAACAGCAATCTTCAGTCATCTCCGCCACAGATCAGGAAGAGCATCGAGGCACTCGGCTTCAAATACAGCGATACAAAGATTCTCCTGATCAGTCACGGCCATTACGACCATTGCGCCGGAAGCGCCGAGATCAAGCGCGAGACTGGAGCGAAGTATGAAGTGATGGCGATGGACGTTCCTGTCGTCGAAGCAGGCGGGCACAACGACTTTCACTATTCGGCCGACAAGACGCTGTGGTTTCCGCCTACGAAAGTTGATCGCGTCCTGCACGACGGGAGCAAGGTCGTGCTTGGCGGCACAACGCTGACCGCGCACCTCACCGCCGGCCATACCAAGGGCACAACCACGTGGACGCTCGATGAGAAGGAGAACGGACGCACGCTCCACGTCGTCATCGTCGGCAGCCCGAATGTGAATCCCGGCTACAAGCTGATCAACAACAAGACCTACCCGGAGATTGCGGTCGACTATCGGCACCAATTCGAAGTCCTGAACAAGCTCCCCTGCGACATCTTCCTCGGAGCGCATGGCGGCTACTTCGACTTGCTGGCAAAATACGACCGCTTCAAGAACGGCGACAAGGACGCTTTCATCGATCCAGCAGGCTACAAGGCCTACATCGCCGATCGACAGCAAGCCTTCGAAGCCGAACTAAGAAAACAATTGGATCGAAAGCAGTAAAAATTGAAAAACATTAGTCCGGTAGATGGAATCAGATGGGGACCGTTGCCGCGATCCTGAATTAGATTTCGGGATGCGGCGCCTTGGAGTATAGACTGTTGCGAATCTTTGGAGGCCGACCATGTCCAGACGAACTCTCACATTTTTGTGCCTTATGGTGGCGTTGAGAATCGCCGCTCTCGCCGCCGACCTCCCCGGCTCCAAAGACCCGCCCGGCATGAAGCGCTACGAGGGCAGCGAGCTGATCGGCTATCGCGAGCCAAGGTTCGACGAATTCCTGCTGCCCCTCGGTGCGCCCACCTCGCAAGATCCGCCGAAATACGCAAAGAGCCTCAAGGTCGAGGGCCTGGTCAGCCGATACACCTATGTCGCCCCCGCAGGCAGAACGCCAACTGAGCTTCTGCGTAACTACAAGCTGGAATTCCAGCGCATGGACCTCGTGACCCTCTTCGAGAAACCCGTGGGCGAGGGTGGCTGGTTTGGACCGACCCTGAGTCCGATAGCGGTGGAAGACAAGATTGGCGATATTCTGGCCTACAACCAGGATCAGGAACGCGTCCTGGTGGGCCGCACGAAGGATGCTTCGCCCACCTACTACTACGTCTTTGTCACCTCCTATCGAGCCGGCAACATGCCGGATCGACTTCAGTCAATGGTGACGAAGGATAGCGCGCTTGCTGAGATCGTGGTCGTCACGCCGCAGCAGATGGAAAAGAAGATGGTGTTCGTCAATGCCGACGAAATGTCGCGTTCGCTCGCGGACTCCGGCAAGATTGCACTGTACGGAATCTATTTCGACACAGACAAAGATGCCCTGCGGCCTGATTCGCAGGCTACCTTGCAGGAAATTGCGAAGCTGCTCACCGCCAACCGAAGCCTTAAAGTTTCGGTGGTAGGGCACACGGACAATCAAGGAAAGCCGGAATACAACCTCGACCTGAGCCGCCGCAGAGCCGCGGCCGTGGTTCGCGAGCTGACTTCGAAGTATGGTATTGCGGCTGATCGGTTGAGCTCGTTTGGCTGCGGTTTCTACGCTCCCGTCGCATCGAATGACACGGAGGATGGCAAAGCGAAGAACCGCCGCGTGGAGCTGGTGAAGTGGTAGCGTGTTGGGCTTTCCCTGCTTACCTCCGAGGTCGGGTTCGACGGCAGTCCCACACCCTTTCCTGATCTTTGTCAGGCATTGTGCATACCTCGTTTCTCTGTTTGGGTCGACGTGACCAACAGGGAACAGCAACGTCGAAACGCTTTCAGCAGAACCCGTGAACTTTGGTTTCGCTCTAGTAAAATCAAGCTGAATCTCGCCCTGATTCGGAGTCCTCTTGCTTTACTGGCTGCTTTACCAAAAGCTGTACCCGGTGTTTCACCCTTTCCGGATCTTTCGCTATCTCACGTTTCGTACAGTCTTTGCGTCGCTCACCGCGCTGCTGATTGCAATGTTCATCGGGCCCTACGTCATTCAGAAGCTGCGCGAATTCCAGATCGGCCAGTACATCCGCGAGGACGGGCCGCAGTCGCACCAGAAAAAATCCGGCACGCCGACCATGGGCGGCGTGCTCATCGTGATCGCCATCCTGCTGCCGACGGTACTCTGGTCCGATCCCAGCAATCTCTTCGTCTGGATCGCCGTTTGTTCCACTCTCGCATTCGGCGCCATTGGGTTCGCCGACGATTACACCAAGGTCGTCAATCGGCGTAATCTCGGCCTCACCGCCCGCGCAAAACTCCTCTGGCAAGGGCTCGCGGGGGCCGGCGTTGCCGTCGCGCTCATTGTGCTCACCCAGTTCAAGCTGTTCTCAACGCAGCTCAGTGTTCCGTTCGTCAAAGTCTGGCGCCCGGACTTGCTGTGGCACCACTGGCCCAGCACCCTTCCGCACCTCGGCCTGCTCGCCTTTGTGCCCTTCGTCTGCTTCATCATCTTCGTACTGATGGGCACCTCCAATGCCGTCAACCTCACTGACGGCCTCGACGGGCTTGCCATCGGCTGCACCATCATCGCCGCCGGAGCGCTCACGGTGCTCACCTACGTCAGCGGTCACGTGGTCTTCGCCGACTATCTCGAACTGCAGCGCATGCCGCTGGTCGGTGAGCTGACTGTCTTCTGCGGATCGATGGTCGGCGCGTCCATCGGATTCCTCTGGTATAACGCCCATCCCGCCGAAGTCTTCATGGGCGACGTTGGCTCGCTGGCGCTGGGCGGCGCAATCGGCACGGTCGCCATCCTCATCCGCCAGGAATTTCTGCTGCCCTTCATCGGCGGCATCTTCGTTCTCGAGGCGCTTTCCGTGGTTCTGCAGGTGGGCAGCTACAAGCTTCGCAAAAAGCGCATCTTCAAGATGGCGCCGCTGCACCACCATTTCGAGCAGCTTGGCTGGAGCGAGTCCAAGGTCATCGTGCGGTTCTGGATCATGGCGCTGGTCTTCGCCCTGTTTGCGCTTACGACATTGAAATTGCGTTAAAGCCGCCCTTCTAGCTGCATCCGCGCTGCACAACCAAACCATGAGGCGATCCGATAAAGTATCCTTGGATTGATCGTCATGATGGAGCTCAAAGGCAAAAAGGTTCTCGTCGTCGGACTGGGCAAATCCGGGCCTGGCGGCCGCCATCTTCCTGCGCCGCCGCGGAGCCCAGGTCACCGTCTCCGACATTCGCAGCGCCGAAGCCCTCGCCAAAGACATTCCCGCACTGCTCGAAGAGGGCATCAACGTCGAGGCTGGCGGACACGGCCTGCTTACTTTCCGCCGCCAGGATCTTATCGTCGTCAGCCCCGGCGTCCCGCTCGACACGCCCGAGCTGGTGCAGGCCCGCAACTTCGGCCGCCCTGTCATCGGCGAGCTCGAACTGGCCGCGCGCTTCCTCAAAGGCAAGATCCTCGCCGTCACCGGTTCCAACGGCAAGACGACCACCACCTCGCTGCTTGGCGAAATCCTCGAAAAGGCCGGCATGCCCACCCTGGTCGGCGGCAACATCGGTGTGCCCGTCGTCGCGCTGATCGATGAATCGACGGACGACACCTGGTCGGTCCTTGAGGTTTCCAGCTTCCAGCTCGAATCGACTCAACAATTCCATCCCGCCATTGCCGTTATTCTCAACATCACGCCCGACCATCTCGATCGCCACGGCAGCTTCGAAAACTACGCTCTCGCCAAGGAGCGCATCTTTGCCGAGCAGGACGAGCACGACTTCTGCATTCTGAACGCCGACAATGTGCGCGCTGCCTCCGCCGCCAAGCGCTCCAAGGCGAAGGTCTACTGGTTCTCTCTCGAGCACGCAGTCGATCAGGGCGCATGGGTCGATGGCGGCGCCATCCTCTTCCGCTCCGCGCCCGATGCCGCGCCTGAAACCGTCATGCCGCTCAGCACCATCCCGCTCAAGGGCGAACACAACGTTGAGAATGTGCTGGCCGCGGTCTGCGCCGCGCGGCTGGCCGGAGCCTCCGCCGAATCCATACGAACGGCCGTCGAGCAGTTCAAAGCCGTCGAGCATCGCCTCGAATACGTCGCCACGCTGAACGGCGTGGAGATCTACAACGATTCAAAAGCGACAAACGTCGACGCAACTGCCAAGGCCATCGCTGCTTTCCCGGGCAACATTCATCTCATTCTCGGCGGCAAAGACAAGAACTCCGACTATACCGAGCTCTCCGAACTGCTTCGATCGCGCGTGAAGGCCGTCTACACGATCGGCTCGGCCGCCGCCAAAATCGAATCGCAACTGCGCGGCGTCGTCACCATCCACTCCTGCGAAACCCTCGACAAGGCCGTCAGCGCCATCGCCGCCGCTGCCCATCCCGGCGATATTGTGCTGCTCGCCCCCGCCTGCTCCAGCTTCGACCAGTTCGAAAGCTATGAGCACCGCGGCCGCGTTTTCAAAGAACTGGTCAACGAGTGGCGCGGCTGGAAAGTCTGGCAGAACGCTAGGCGCCCGCGAAGAAACGACTCGCAGATCCCTCGGCTGCGCTCGGGATGAGACGCTTTAGTAATCAATGGATGACGAGCTCTAATTCGATCAAGGATGACACGCTCTAATTAATCAATTTGGTCCCCTCCATGACCCACAGCTCGAATCTCCAACAGCCTGCCCGTGAAACGATAGACCCAGCACCAAAAACTGGGCGCCTATGTCTCCTATGGAGACCTGGGATATTGCCACTCGAAGTCAGGAAGCAAATGGCAAAGCGCGTTGGCGTCGACAAGTGGATCTTCTTTACCACCCTGCTGCTGGTCGTCGCCGGCCTGGTAATGGTTTTTTCCGCCTCCGCTGTCGTGGCCGAGGAGCGGTACCACTCCCCTTACGGCTTCGTCATGCGCCAGGCGCTTTGGGCCGTCGCCGGCATCTTCGCCATGATTGTGTTGTCGCGCGTTGACTACGCGCGCTACAACTCGCCGCGCTTCATCTATCCCGCGCTGGCCATCACCACCCTGCTGCTCGTGGTAGTTCTTTTCTTTCGCGACTCGCACCATACCCATCGCTGGATTCGCTTCGGCGCTTTTTCACTTCCAGCCCTCTGAGATCGCCAAGCCCGTCATCATTCTCTTTCTCGCCTGGTTTCTTTCCACGCGGCTCGACCAGATGCACGACTGGCGCAACACCCTGCTGCGCGCCGCCATGATGCCCGTCGTTTTCATGCTGCTGATCGTGAAGCAGCCCGATCTCGGCACCGCCCTTGTTGTTGGCGGAGTCTCCGCCATGATGCTCATCCTTGCCGGCATGGACTGGAAGTATCTCTTCCTCGCCGTCGCCGCCGCCGCGCCGCCGCTCGCCGCGCTGCTTTTCTGGGTGCCGTGGCGCCGCGCCCGCATGCTCGCCTTCATGCATCCCGACCTCGATCCGCAGGGCGCCGGATTCCACATCAATCAGTCCCTCATCGCCGTCGGCACCGGCGGGCTTCACCGGCCGCGGCTACATGGAAGGCATGCAGAAGCTCTTCTATCTGCCCGAGGCCCACACCGACTTCATCTTCGCCAACATCGCCGAAGAACTCGGCTTCGTCGGCGCCATCTGCATCCTCGCGCTTTTCGTGGTTCTCGGATACCGCGGCCTGCGCACCGCCTATCGGTCTACCGATCCGTTTGCGCGCCTCACGGCCTTCGGACTCACGACAGCCATCCTGCTCCAGGCCTTCTTCAACATCAGCGTCGTGCTTTCACTGCTGCCCACCAAGGGCATTCCGCTGCCCTTTATCTCCTCCGGCGGCACAAGTCTCTTTTTCACGCTGGCCGGCATTGGCATCCTGCTCAACATCAGCAAGAAAGTCGACTGAACCCCTTTCGCAACTGGCGTCCGGCCGCGTCGCTACGCCCCATTTTTTCTTGACTTCCCGCTCCAATCCCTTCATTGTTGCTCTTGCTTCGCTAGCTCGCGCGTGTTCAGTAATATGAAGCATTCACACTTTCAAGTCTGACAATTTCTTGACCTTACAAGGAGACTTTCCCCATGCGTATTCCCCCGCGTGTTTTGTTGCTCTGTGTCTCGTGTTGTTTGCCCACTCTCAGCTTTGCGCAGGCCGTGAGCCTTGCTACCGGCGCAGCGCCCGCCGCGCATCCCGGATACGCCGAGCGGCAACCCGTCAAAGTCTCTACCGTTTCGGCTGGCTACTCCGTTAACGCGATCACCATCAGTGCCGCCACCGGCAAAGTGATCAGCGGCGCCTCAGGAACCGCAAACATTACCGCAAACCGTAACGCGGCCACCGATCCCGGCAACAACAACAACTTCGACCTGGTCGACACGCGCAAAAATCAGCCCACCATCGACGGTCTCAACACCGTCGCCACGTTCGACGGCGCATTCGTGGCCGAGGCCGGCGGCAGCCAGAACGGCGATTTCCGCTTCACCATGATCGGCAACGATCCAAGGGTCGGCGGATCGACGGTTCTTCCCGCCGCCATCGACGAGGTCTCGCTCCAACTGCTTGCCGCCGACGGCAGCGTATTCAAGACCGTCCCCTTCGCTCCGTTCGAGCGCAAGACCCTCAACTCTCCGAATTTCGTTCCACTTGACTACCGCTCCGGCCACAACGTGGAATATGCCGACGCCATCCAGCGTGCCGCGTTTTACAACACGATGAAGAGCAACTGGCACACTGTGCTGTTTCCCCAGGTGGTCAACCGCGTCACCATCGCCGTTCCCTATAGCATCAACGTCGAGCTTGACAACGGCGACATCGTCCAGGCCCGCTCCTACTTCACGGGAACCGCCTCCGACGGCAGCACCTACGTCCTTATGCTCTCGCCGCTCTTCAACTTTCTCTGGGACAACGAAGTTGTGAACGAGATCAACCTCGGCAACTTCACCACCGACGCCATCAGCATGACTCTGTTTCCCAACACTTTCCTCTTCGATCTCAACACCACCAACCCCAACACACCCGGCAGTTGCTGCGATCTTGGCTTCCACACCTATTTTCTCGAAGGCGGAGTCTTTCCGCAGCCGCGCTGGATCACCGTATTTGCAAGCTGGATTTCGCCGGGTATCTTTCCCGCGGGATTTCAGGATGTGACCGCGCTGTCGCACGAAACCGGTGAATCTTTCGCCGATCCGTTTATCGACAACGGAACTCCCAACTGGCAGTTCCCGGGTCAGCCGGCAAACTCGACCGTATGCCAAGGCAATCTGGAAATTGGCGATCCTATCGAAGGACTAGCCAACGCAACCAGCGCTATCGAGGTCAAACAGGGCGGGACCAGCACCATTTACCACCCGCAAAATCTTGCGATGTACCAGTGGTTTGAAATGGGACCGACCTCCAGCGCCATCGACGGCGCCTTCAGCTTCCCGAATGAAACCGTGTTGCCGACATCAGCCATTCCCTGCCCGGGATCGTAGGGAAAAACTCCTGAGACCCAAAGCAGCGCCTGGTGCATCATGGAAAACAGCAGGGTTCTGTTCATCGCGGGATTTGGCCCCATCGTTCCTGACAGAGAGACAAGTCGCAAACTCTACGGCGATGTTCTCGGCATTCGCTTCAAGGAGGAGACGGGCGGGTATCTCCATACAGAATCCCTGGACGGCGCAAAAACCTTTGCGCTGTGGCCGCTCTCTGAAGCGGCTCAGTCCTGTTTCGCTAAAGACTCCTGGCCTGAAGACACTCCGATCCCGCAGGCGTGGCTTGAATTCGATGTCGATGATGTCGAACAAGCCACGGCGGAACTGGAGTCGCGAGGCTGCCGCATGCTCATCAAGAACAAGAAGGAGCCCTGGGGACAAATCGTCAGCCGTTTCCTCGCGCCCGAAGGATTGCTGATTGGAATCACGTTCACTCCATCGATGCGAAAAGAGCAATAGCCGCAGGCCCCAAACGTCTTTACGCGAGCCGCAAACCAGGGTGCCCCATCCATGAATCGTTTTGTGATTCAAGGGTGGGAAACCACGGACCGTCGCCTTCAGCCCCGGAACGGGCCGCAATAGAAGCATGCTGATCCGTTCTGCAACTCAACGAAACCCAGAGCTTGATCGTCGCGAATCGTTTCACTACGATTTGAACCTCCGCATTTCCCGCGAGCTTCACGACGGGGTGATCGATCATGAAAATCGGCGTAGGGGTTCTTGGGCTGGCATCCATCGCGGCCGGCATTCTCGACCTCATCTGGGGTGAGTTTGAGTCGGCGCATCAGCCTGTCCAGGCATTCGGCGATCACATTCCGGGCGTCACGTTTTTCGCGTATCTCACCGCCATCTGGCTCATCGTGGGGGGCGCGGCGATCTTGTATGAGCGCACGGCGCGCATCGGCGCGGTAATGCTGGCCATCATCTACACCGTCTTCGCGATCTTCTGGTTGCCGCGCTTTTACACGGCGCCCCATTACCGCGGATATCGCCTCAGCGTTTACATCGGCGTGCTGGGCGGGCCCGGCGGGCAGTTGATCGTCACAATCGGCGCGCTAATCGTCTACGCCAACCTGTCCGCACGCGCTCTCTCTGCGCGACAGGCGACGGTGGCGCGGTGGGTCTTCGGATTGTTCGTGGCCGACTTCGGCATCGTGCACCTCATCGACATTGCGGAGCCCGCGAGCATGGTGCCCGCGTGGATGCCGCTGGGAGGCGCATTCTGGGCAGTGGTCAGCGGAATCGCCTTCATTCTCGCCGGTCTCGGAATCGTCTCAGGCGTTCTCGACGTGCTGGCCGCGCGACTGCTTGCGCTGATGTTTCTGCTCTTCAGCATCCTGGTGCTGACGCCGAACGCCATTGCCACTCCGCACGAGCACACGTCGTGGGGCGGAGACGCATACAATCTCGCAGCCGTGGGCGCAACCCTGATTTTCGCCGACTGGCTCGCCACGCAGCGTGAAACTCGAGCGGCGCCCGATCCCGCATGAACGTTCGTGCCCCAGGTCCGTGTTTTCGGACCTGGGATGGCCAGAAGCAATGGCTGCCGTTACTTTCCGTAGTACTTCGCCATGGAGACGCCTGCGGCGGCGTCTTCAACCACAACGTTGCCGTGGATCTCCAGCACGTCGGACCATTTCACAGCTCCTTCATACAGGGCTTCGGGGCTGCTGGTTTCGAAGAGGGCGAATCCGCCGCTGCCATCGGCATTGTGCCAGCGTCCCAGCAGGGTGGTACCTTCCACCGGCGCGGCTTGACCGGCGAGAAACCGTGCTGCCGCTTCTTTGAGACAGCCGGGCCGCACACTAAACGTAGACATCACTTTCATACGAACCTCCAAATGAGATTTTCTTCGGGGGGAAATACTCAGCAATAATCGAAGGCGCAGAAGTATAGCGCAGGAAAGTTGCAGTTCGTTGATTTTCGCCTGGATCCTTGCTCTCTGATCGAGGATGCAGATTTCGCACGGCGCAGGTCCCTTACCGCGCCGTCGATGCTGCCGGCCAGCGAAACCAGACGGTTGGCGATGTCTTCGGCCGCTTGCGGATGAGATTGCGTCAACGCCGCGGCGGACATGGCTGCCAGCCGTTCATGCGATCCGAGCAGTTGAATGAGGGTATCAATGACTTTGTCGTGATCGGCGAGATCGGATTCTTTCAGCATCACTGCGGCTTCGGCCTTGACCATCTCTTCGGCGTTGCGGGTCTGGTGATCGTCGGCCGCAGCGGCGAAGGGCACCAGCAGCGCGGGCTTTCCGGCGGCGGCAAGTTCCGCCACAGTGGAGGCTCCGCTGCGCGACATTACCAGGTTGGCCTGCGCGAACCGCGTGGGCATGTCATCAAGGAATCCGCTGACCTGCCACTGCGCGGGATCGGCGCCGCTCGCCTTGTAGGCCGCCTCGGTGGCCTCGACATGACGCATGCCGGCCTGGTGAAGAATGGTAAGTCCAGGCACAGATGCCAGCAGGTCAGGCGCGATCGCCGGCAGAGTGTTGTTGAAGAGTCGCGCGCCCTGCGATCCTCCGAAGACGAGCAGATGCGGCGCCTCTCCGGTTGTGGGCGGCAGCTTGAAGAAATCCGGCCGCACGGGAATGCCCGTCACCTCCGCATTGCGAAAGAAGACCGCGGCTGCCGGGAAATTCACGGCCGCAGCCTGCACCCGCTTTCCAACCAGCCGATTCGCCAGCCCCGGCATCGCATTCGGCTCGAATGCCATTGTCGGAACCTGCATCATCAGCGCCGCCGCCATTCCTGGCCCGGAAGCATATCCACCAACGCCGAACACGACGTCCGGCCGGAAGGCGCGAATGAGACGACGGCACTCCAAGAGGCTGCGCGGAATATCGACCAAGGTGCGCAGCCGCGTGGTGAGCGATACGTTCTTGAGCGGCCCCACATCAATCAGTCGCAACTGAAACCCGGCTGCTGGAACCAGGCGCGACTCCATCCCGCGCGGCGTCCCGACAAACAGGACGTCGGCCTTATGGCGCGTGACCAGTTCGTGCGCGACAGCAAGAGCAGGGATGATGTGCCCACCCGTGCCTCCACCCGCGATCAGTACGCGGAGAGCCGACGGTCCTTTATTCTTTGAGGTCGGTACATCAGTGCCCATCTCTTCTATCGTATTGCGCGGGCGCGAAGAGGGCGCGTTGGGTGCCAATGGGTCCGAACTCTGAAGGTTAACAGCAAGCATCTGCCTGCACACTGCGGGGCAGTTTCGCGGACGTGCGCTTTTTTGCGAAGGCAGCGATCTGTTCCAGAAGCACTTTTGGATGAACTGGCTTGGAGAGGATTTCGAATTCATGCCCGATGTGGCGAGCTCCATCCAACTGGCTCGCCTGCCCTGAGATGAGAATTACGAGGCACTCGGGAACGATTTCGAGGATGCGAATCGCGGATTCGATGCCCGTGATGCCGCCCATGACGACATCGCTGATGAGAACGTCGGGTTTGTGTTTTGCGGCTACAGCAATCGCCTCTTCTCCACTGCTGACCGTTTCGGCTTCGTAGCCGCTAAGACGCAAGATCTGGGTCAGGGTACTGGCGATGACGCAATCGTCATCGGCAACCAATATGCGAAGTCTCTGGCAAATATCTGGCATGCAAGATCTTTCCTCCGCCATTCCGGCCAGTGACGCGTGTCAAAATACGCCGGTCTGGCCTGGCATACCCGGCTTGCTGCTCTGCTGCGAGAGTATTCAACGAGAGCATACGTCGGGATCAATAGGAGGTTGTCATGGCTCTGTCATTTCAACGTCACTTTTGCACTGGCGGATGCGATGGCGCATACAAGCGGGGGAATTGAGGGAACGCGACGAAGATGACAGAGCAGCGAAAGTTGTCAGGGAAATGTCAGATGGAACGATGCCGAAGCAGGTTGCCGCTTCACCCAAGACCCCCAAATTTTTGAAAATTACAAATGGATGACATCGCGCTGACATGTGTTTTTGCAATTTGGTGCAGGCTTGGTCCATTCGGAGGCACCTATATGGACCCAATGTGGACCAATATGAAGTCTGAGATAAACAGGCGATCGTTTATGAGAAGTGGATTGTCAGCGAGCATCGCAGCAGCGGGTGCGGGGCTTATAACGGGGAGCACAGTTCTGACGGCCGAGGACAGAGACGACGAACATCATGGCCGTCTGAACCGTGGGGATGCTGCAATGCTTCGATTTGCGGCAGCGGCGGAGATCCTTGAGACCGATTTCTGGGTGCAATACAACGAACTGGGTGGTGTGGTCGACAACGAAGTTCCCGGCGGCAGTGGCAACCCGGCATATACGGCAGCACTCAGCGTTCTCGACAGCGATATGGCGCAATATATCCACGACAACACCGACGACGAGTTCACCCACCAGAATTTCTTGAATGCCTACCTAAAGTCGAAGGGTGAAGAGCCGGTAAGCCTGGAGCAGTTTCGAACCCTTGAAGGCAGTATGGCGACCGGTTCGAGCGGAAAACTGCGGCTGACAAATCTGATGCGCCTGACCCTGGATACGAGCTGGTGGACACGCTACCGCAGCAGCGATCACAACCCGGATCTGGACCCTCACTTCACATTTCCGCAAGCCGTGCCGAGCCTGGCCGTCGGTGAGCATACTGCAATACCTCGCACGGACGACGACACGATGGACGCCAATTTCTTGCAGGCGATAGCGAATACTGCCGGCTTCCACTTTCCCACCATCGAGCAGGGAGGCAACAGCCTATACCCGTCCATGGCGCAGCGTGCGACAAGCGTGGAGGTGCTTCGCATCCTGATCAGCATCGGGCCAACCGAGACGATGCATTTCCAAACCTGGTCAGACAAAGCCGGCAATGCGCCACCTTTGACTGCAAAGGATCCGGTAACCGGTGTTGAGGTCACATTCCCTGATCTGAACTCTTCGCCGTTCGGAGGCGAGACATTTCAGACCAACCTGATCATGCCGGAGCCTTGCCCCTTCCTGAGTCGCAAGCTTCCCCCATGCTCCATTATTCGGCCCACTGAAACGAATGGTGTCGCGATGGGTGCGGTGGGATTCCTAACTGCAATGGGTCTCTTCAAAGGGCAGTCGCCCGCTTTTTTCGAATTGTTACACGATCTGGCGAGGGATGCTGACAGTGCCAGACGTGGGCAATAGCGTGCACTGGGGTGATCCTCTCAACTGGCATCGAGGGAGGCGCCAGCGAGGATCCGCACGCAGCGAGGGGTCAGGTGGTTCTGTCTGCACCCGCAGGATCGCCTGCCGCTCGTTGGATGGTTGGACGGAAGGAAGACAGGCATTCGGATGATCTACTTGCTTGCGGTGAGGTTGGCGGCTAGCAAGATGAGCAGCCTGAAGATCTCGACAAATTGTGGCCTGAGCTGCCTACCCAGAAAGATGGGCGGAGACCAGTGCCGAGCTGTCGAACCGAGGTTTCACCATCGACGTACGCTATGGTTCCACCTTCGCCGGGTCGTCTACTCGATGTAACGCTGGCGGACTCCTCCTGAGTTAATTCGAGACCACGGGCAGGACATGGGAGGATCCTTCCCAGCGAATCACGTCGTAGCACGAAAGTGGCCTCTCGTCGCACAGTTTGTGCAATGGGCTTGCAGTCGAGGTCGGGCTAGACTTCTGCTATGGAGGTCGAAATGAACCACCAGGCATATGTAGCTACTTATCGCGCCGCGATGGATGCGGCAACGGGCGAATTGGACGGTCTGTTCGAGGAGGCCAAGCGCCTGCGGAATCGCATGGAGCAAATCGACTCGGCCATCAGCGCATTGAAGTTTCTCGTCGGGAACGACTTGAAGCATCGTCTGCGGCCGCTATGGTGCATGAGATGAGCTCCGACCCGATCCCGATGAAGCAACAGATCGACTCAGCTCTTGGGCTGGTTTTCGCATAGACTGCCGCGCAGGCGATTGTCGAAAAACTATGTGTTGTGCGGCGCAGGCGGAATTCTGCCGTGCATCAAACTCAATTGTCTGAAAACGCATTGCCCGCGCAAGCACCCCGGCCGCAGCAGGCGCCGGACGCGCAAGCTGGCTCCGGAGGCTGGCTGGCACCCCTGGTAATGGCGCCAGCTCCGCCGCTGATTAGGCGCTTTGACGTGGCCTCCGCACTGGGGGCATTCGTCGATCGCGGCGTCTGACATCTTCTGTCGCTGCTCAAAATGACAGGCACATTCTTCGCAAAGATACTCGTATGCTGGCAAGAAATTTCCCTTCCACACCATCTTAAAAGCATTGGCATGAAATGGCACGATATGGCCTCCTATTTCTATGGATGGTCCGTGCTAGGCTTTGCCAGCTGAACCGCAGATTCCGCTCCGGAAGAACAGATTCCTCAACCGGCGGAGCTTTCGTGCCAGCAAGGAGATTTGCCTGTGCCTATTCGCAATAGTGAAAGAAATTCTTGCGGGATATTGTTCTTGTCGGGATTGGTTGCCGTCTTCAGCGCTGTGACCGCGATGAGCGCGGCAGGGCAGACGTCTTCCCAGGGGACGCCCCAGCTGCAGCCATACACGGCACCGGATCAAAGCGCGCAAGCTGGCGTGCCGCCGGGCTGGAACGTGATTAAGGGCGCGGAGACGGCAATCCTCATGACCGGCCCCAACGGCGAGACTATCAATCTTGGTCTCACCTTTGTCGTAAGGAACGCAGCCTTCCAACTCGGGCAGCAGCCCAGCAATGGGATCGATCTTTCGATGCCGAACTCGGCAAGCCTCGATCAGAAGTTCACGATGCTCGAGCAGTGGGGCGCATCGATGAATCATAAGCCGGATCCCCAGGTAAAGATCGCGTCGAGTACACCGATCCAGGTGCCCGTGCCAAACGTGCAGTGTGGGCGGGTGGCCGGCAACTTCAACAGTATGACCGGCCCCGTGGCATTTGGCCTGCTGATGTGTTCTCTACCGGTGGATACGGGTGGAACATACAAGGTGATGTTCAAGCTGGCACAAGCCCCACCGAATGTGGCAGCGCAGGAAAAGGCGCTGGCGGGTGCGGTTTTTGCCAGCTACAAGATCGCTCCGGCCATGTTGCAGAAGAAGCTGGCTCCGCATTTCACGCCACCGCCGCCGATGGCGATGCCGTCTGGCGGGGGAGGGGGCGGAGGCGGCGGAGGCGGGAGTTCCGGCTGTCGGAGATTCGACCAATTCGGAATGCTTTGACCTCGTGGTGATCCGCGAGACACCGAAGTACCAGTTGCCGAGGAAGTGCGGCGGCACTGCGCCTGACGAATAGACTCGAGTGTTGCCGTCACTCTTGACCGATCCTCCATAATGAATCGGTGGGCGAACAGAGACATGATCCAGCGGGATATTCGCCTGCGCTGAGGGTGACGGATGGGCGTTGCCACCGTAGTCGACCAGAAAACAATTGAAGGTGCGGCAGAAGGTTGGAACGCGGGCAAACAGCTCGCGTTCCGATTCTGTTTTGCCTATTTCGGGCTCTATTCCCTTTGCGGTCTCCTTCAGGCCGTCATTCCGATTCCAAAAGTCGAAGTGCCTGACCCGGGAACTTTGTGGCCTTTTCGCCAGGCAATCTTCTGGGTCGCGGCACATTTGTTTGGTGCCAGGCTGCCGCTGGTATACGCCGACAGCGGCAGCGGAGACAAGATCTTTGACTGGACAGAGGTCTTCTGCGTTTTGATCGTGGCGTTGATCGCCACCGCGGCCTGGACGCTGCTTGATCGCAAACGCGAAAACTATGACGCGTTGCACAAGTGGTTTCGGGTCTACATCCGCTTCTGCCTGGCTGCAACCATCCTGGTTTATGCATTCGACAAAATCATCCCGCTGCAAATGCCGTTCCCATCCCTGACAAAGCTGCTGGAACCCTACGGGAATTTCTCGCCAATGGGCGTGCTGTGGAGCTCGATTGGAGCGTCGCCCGCCTATGAGATATTTGCCGGGTTCGCGGAGTTGCTGGGTGCCGTCCTGCTGATATTTCCGCGAACCGTGACCCTGGGAGCGCTGGTGTGCACGGTAGACATGGTCCAGGTCTTCATGCTGAATATGACGTACGACGTGCCGGTGAAGCAGTTCTCGTTTCACTTGCTTTTGATGTCGGTGTTCCTGCTGGCCCCGCAGATTAGCCGGCTCGCCGATTTCTTTTTGCGCGACCGGCCGGTAATTCTCAAGCAAGAGAAGCCGCTTTTCCAATCGTCGCGGGCCAATCGCATTGCGATCGCAGTGCAATCGGTGCTGTGGATCTGGATTCTCGGGGTGAACGCGTATCAGGCGCGAAGTGGATGGTACGAGTACGGTCCGGGGCGCCAGAAGCCGCCGCTCTACGGCATCTGGGACGTCACCCAGATCACCAACGATGGCCAGGCACGACCGGATTTGCCCGGCGACGAAGGCCGTTGGCGCCGAGTGATCTTTGACTACCCTGGTTCGATGGCGGCCCAGCGGCTGAGTGATGAAATTGACTACTTCACAGCGGCTGTGGACACCGAGAAGATGTCAGTCGCGTTGACGAATCGAAAAGATCAGCATTGGAAAGCCCTTCTGACGTTTTCAAGGCCCTCTCCGGACCAGTTGACCCTCAATGGCACGTTGGACGGCCACAAGGTCCAGATGCAACTGAAACGCGAGGACGAGACAAAGTTTTTGTTATCGAGCAGGGGGTTCCACTGGGTGCAGGAATATCCCTTCGAGCGATGACATTTCAGCGGAGGGCCCATTGCGCCGCACGACTCTTGATTTCACTTCTCCTCCATTCAACTTGTTTGATCGTGCATACTGATGGCCATGAGCAAACCGCCGCCTTCCGTGGTGATTGTTGTAGTCGTCTACCTGGTGGTGGGCGTGATTGGGTTCGGATATCACTTTCCCGAGCTGACAGCGGGCCATCGCGATGCAATCGCGATTGAACTAACGGAATTGACGGCCGTGATAGCCGGCGTGGGTCTCCTGATGCGGAAAAACTGGGCGCGCTGGCTGGCGCTGGCGTGGGTGGTGTTCCACGTGGTCATCAGCCTCTTCCACCCGCTTCGTGAGCTTCTGATCCATGCGGCGCTCTGCATTCTGATCGCATGGCTGCTGTTCCGGCCGGCGACGGCGCGCTGGTTCAAGGAGTTCCGGGCTACAAGCTAACGGTTTTAGTTGAAATCCTGCATCCAACTTTTCTGATGATCAGGATGACGTGTCACTCCCTACTATTTCTGGCAGCCGTTTTCTCGATTGCCTCTGCCTCAACCAACGCCCAGACCCAGGACTTCGCGAGCCTGCCGGATGATCCCGGACGCGCGCTGGCAAAACTTCCCGACGACCCCGGCCAGACGATGAAGCCCGCAGTCGATACCACCACCGGCGTTCCACAAAGAGAGGCGACGTGGCGAAGCCTTCCGGGTGATTTCCTCCACGACCAGAAGTGCTTGTGGCTTTTTCCCGTGCAGCTCGCGAAGGGAAAGCACCTGCTGCCGGCCCTGATTATCGTGGGGGGAACGGCGGGGCTGATCTACGCCGACCCGCACGCGATGCCTTACTTCCAAACGCACCAGAAAAACTGGGACGACTTCAATGACGTCTTCGATCCGATGATCACGACGGGGGAAGTGATTTCGCTGCCGGCGGGACTGATGACGGCAGGGTACATCCGCCATGATGATCGCGAGGTCAATACTGCGCTTCTGGCTGCGGAAGCCTATGGTGACAGCGTAGTGATTAACCTGGCGATCAAAGCCGTAACGCGCAGGGAACGGCCCGCCGATGTCCCTTATGGCGCCTCGTTCACCGGCACGTTTTTCAATGGGGGCAAGTCGCCGTTCAAGGGCAGCAGTTTTCCTTCCGGGCACGCTACCGCCGTATGGTCAGTGGCGACGATCGTTGCGGAACGATACCGGCATCGGGGCAAGCCGTGGATCCCGTTCTTGTCCTATACGCTGGCGACGGCCATCAGCGCCTCGCGTATCACCGAGCAGGCGCACTTCCCGTCGGATGTCTGGCTCGGCGCCGCGCTCGGCTATACGATCGCCAAGTATCAGACTCTGAGCCCGCGGCAGTGAGCGGAGACTTAGCTGGCCGAACCCGAAGAGCTAAGGTCGAATGGGGCGCAAAATAAAAGCCCGGCTGCCGAAGCAGCCGGGCTTTGAAGTATATGTATTTCTAAGCCTTACCGGTGTCCGCCGCCTCCGCCATGGAAGCCGCCTCCACCGCCGCCGTGGAAACCACCGCCGCCGCCTGCGTATCCGCCACGGGCTCCGCCACCGCTGAATCCTCGCGGTGCAACTCCGCCCCTAGCCGCATAGCCGCCGCGGTATCCGCCTGCGTAACCGCCGCGATAGCCTCCAGCATATCCGCCGCGGTATCCGTACCCGCCGCGATATCCATAACCACCGCGATAACCGTATCCACCCCAACCGTGCCGCCAGCCCCATCCATACCAGGGCCCTGCGCCGATAAAGATGCCGCCGCTAAACCAGGTTGGCCCGTAATAGCCGTAAGGCGCGCAGGCATAGGGGTAATAAGCGTAATAGCCCCAATCGCATACGGGAGGACCATAATCCACCGGTGCCTGAACCACTGCCGGTCCAACTCCAACCCCCACTGCGACCTGGGCATTTGCAGATACCGCCGCGAATGGCAACGCAAGAATCATTGCGAACAGAAACAACTTGAAACTTTTCATTATGTCCTCCTTGTGCCGCCTGGCCCGGCGTTCCGGCTCAGGAGATTGGCTTTCAGCACATGCCGGTCAGCGTTTGCCTTTCCCGGCTACTGTACATTTGAACAACTGATCTGGGAATAAGTTGCGGTCAAATTCAAAGTTTGGCTTCTGTCATGCAGTAAGCCCTTTGGGCCGGGCGGACCACGCAAGATTCGTTCGATTTAAGGTCGCTTGTTATCGGTCCTGCCAAGTCGTGCTAAAGTGATGGGCCATGCTGCCTGGTCCAGTAACCGATTTGAAAGCGTTTGTGCCCGCCCGAGACGCTGAACTTTCCCGGAAGTTCTACGCGGATCTTGGTTTCACTATCAATTGGAGTAACGAGCAGATCGCCGAGCTGCAGATTGGCGAGTTCCGATTTCTGCTGCAAACCTTTTACGTTGCCGAGCATGCGGGAAATTTCATGATGAGCCTGGCCGTGGAGGACGCGGACGCATGGTGGGAGCATATCCAAAGGCTCGAGTTGGCCAAGAAGTACCCTGGAATCATGTGCAAACCTCCGCAGATGCAGCCTTGGGGCATCCGGGTGCTCTACCTGAGCGACCCGACGGGCGTTCTCTGGCACATCACTGACGCGCGCAAGGGATGACTTCCTGCAGGGGAAGACCGGACATGAATAAAGGAGATAGTCGTGACCTGCCAGCGAGTCAGATTTGGGAAGGATCGCCACGGAAAATTAGTGTGATATAGATCACACTAATTCTCCATATTGATGTACACTGGTTCAGGTAAATCGATTTTTGAAGAGTGGAGAGCTCACCCTGCACGCGAGCTCGCGCGATTTTTGTGCTCGTCGGTTTCCTTCCTCAAATCTTTTAGAAAATCTGGACATTGAAGGGGCATGAGCCGTGAGGCTCGGTGGCCTGACGTAGCCATCTGTGTGTCCCCTTGTTCGACCAAAAACCTTTGAAGGACGATAATGCACCCAAACAAACCCAACTCTGTGTTTCCCCTGCGCCTGCCAACCACCACCCGGATGCAGGCCAATGAACTGGCATCTCTTGAAGGAGTTTCGCTCAACCAGTTCATAACCATTGCTGTGGCCGAAAAGATTACCCGTCTGCAGTCAGCCAGTGATGAGCCCCTTCCGGCAGATCCAGATGTGGATCAACCCGGCGCCCCGCTGTGATCGCGAATTCCCAGCCAGGAAGTCACCAGACAACAGACTAAGGATTCAGGCCGAAGGCATTCGGCCCGGCGCGCCGTTTTTCGCGCGCCGGGGGCGTCCCCTCTGCGATTCCAAGCTCCGACAGTTATTAGAATGGGGCGATGCTTAAAACAGGAATCAACGCGTGGCGACGTCATCCGGTGCTCGTGGCGGCAGGGGTGGGCGCGGTCTTCGGAGGCGTCTACGCGGTTCTCATTGAGATCGGCGGATTTCTCCATCGAAACTCGTCAGCGGTTCTTCCGCTGTTGCTTCCTCCGGGGCATGGATCTCCCCCGGGCCAGATGAATGCGGTACAGACAGCCGCGCTGCTGCTGATTGAAGTGGCCGGCAACGTGGTCGGATTCGCCATACTGTTCTCGGTTCCGGTAGCCATTGTGGTTGGAGTGCGGCGCATGTTCAAGGGAAGGCGCGCATAAAAGAGCGGCCTCCCTGGAAGGGAGGCCGTGAGGCAAGTTAGACAAGCAGTTCAGTTGGCGAATTCAGAGCTTAGCGGCGGAAGTGATCTCCCCCGCGATGGTCGTCGCGATCAAAGCGATGGTCGTCGCGGTTAGCGTAAGCGAAGCGGCGGTCGTGGTCGCGATCGAATACGACGACGGGGCCGCGATCACGCACGAAACCAACGGCAGGATAGTTCCAATATCCGGGTACCCAGTACCCGTTGTTGTAGTAGCCTGCCACCCAGACATATCCCGGTCCCGGGCACGGAGGAATGTAGGCCGCCGGCCCACCGATCGCAATCCTGAACTCGGCTGCCTGGGCCGAGGTCGCTCCAAGGCCCAACACGCCAGCCAATAACGCTGCACCCAGCACATATTTGCCAAAGTTTTTCATAAGACTCCGTCCTTCCACGGGTAAAACTATTTCGGCTGCCGGCCTTTGGAAGCTTGGCTCTTGCTGCTTCCTGCCGCGCCGTTCATGTGGAGTACAAACACCGGCATGTGCGAAGGTTGCGGAGTTACGCGTGAAATAAATTTGCGCAACTTTTTATGATCGCGCGTATCGAACAGGGCTTGCGCGCGCCGCAGGAGAATCGAACGAGGGCACGCATGGCTCGCCGCGACTGATGAGCAAAATCAACATCGCGCAAAAAATAAAAGGCCGGAGATCTCTCTCCGGCCTTCAAGGTTATGTGCAACTTCGCAGCTAGGTCACACTGTTCGGAATCAATCGCGGCTTTGTGAGCTGCGCGGAGATGTTGCCGAAGATTCCTTTGAGAGTGAGGTTTGGATTGCTCGCCGATGTGCACTGGCCTTTGTTCTGAGACGCTGTAGCGTCTGAATAGAAGTCTGGCGCATCGGTGGCCGAGACATAGCCTGTGGACATTTGCATAAGTGCCGCGCACGGTGCGATCGCCGGAGAATCGGTGGTGCAGTAGCCGGAACTCGAACTGGCGGCGCCGTAAGCGATGGTGTAAACGGTGGTGCCGTGGTTTGACGCGTATTTTGCCGCAGTGATGCCCTGTTGGCACTCATCCTTCAGAGAGGGGTAGACACCGGTGGTCGTCAGGGTCAGCCCATTGTTGGCTGTGATCGTTCCATTGGAGGCGTCGCCATCGCTGAGGATGATCATGACGTTGCGGGAGCCGGGAGCCGCAGACTGCGCTGCGAGGAGCGAGGATTGCGCGGCATAGATCGCGCCCGCGATCCATGTGCCTGCACCGCCCTTGGCTGCAACACCAGGGCAGGAACTTGACGAGGTCCCGCCGGTGGTAGTGACCAGTATGGAGTTGTCGGTAAGGGCGCCGTTGATCCCGTTGCTCGCAGTCCAATCGCTGAGATAGCCGGTGAGCTGATAGGTTCCGGTCGAACTCGTTTTCGCCGGCGGGCTCCAGGCTGCGCCGATGACCGGTGTGGTGTAGTTGACGATACTTGGACTCGTGCTGCCGCTGCAATCGGTATCGGCCGAAACTGAATTTGCCTGAATATTGGGATATGTAAAGAGACTTACCTGATCGTAAGGAATGCAGGTCGCAGTGGAACTCGCGGTCGATGCAGTGCAGGGCGCCAAGTATCCAAGCATGGTCTGAATGCCGGCAAGCGCACAGGAGATTCTGGTGGCATTGCAGTTTGCGTCGGTATCTTTCTGGGACATCGAGTTCGTGGAGTCGAAGACCATGGCTACATTGACCTGGTCGTTCTGTCCGCTGGCCATGGTGGCGGAAGAAGTTGCTGTCAGCGTGAGAGACTGGGCTGCATTCATGTGCATCGCCGCAAGCACTCGAATGAAGTAAGTGGGAATGGTGGCAGTTTGCGTCACGTGAACTACGTTGTTTCCCGTTCCCGAACCCTGGCACGGCGCTGCGACCATGGCAGAATCCGTGACACAACTGAAAGTGACGGAAATGGTGGGACTGGGAAGATTGGTATTGAAATTCGCTCCGTTTGCCGTCGAGGCATAGAGGTCGATCGCACTGGTGACGCTGGCAGTTGATGCGGATCCCTGGCCCAGAGCATTTGCTCCGGCAAGAGCCGCGGCATCGGTGGACGCCTGGAGCTGCCGGTAGCAGACAAAAGCGTGGCCGAGATCGACCGTGATTCCCGCAGCGCCGATAAGCAGTATGCTCAGTAACCCCATCCACGGGATAATCTGGCCACGCTCGTCTCCGATTAAACGATCGGACAATGAATGCATTTTCAAATTCATTGAATGACCTCCGTGACCTGGGTGGTGACCGAGCAGCTTCCTAATTTGGTGTTATAGACAAAGAAGCTGCAGGGGTACGTCGCCTGGATTTGTGCGGGCCAACCGGACTGGAGAGCCGCGGAGCCTCCATTGCCTGCGGCCGTGCACGTGGGCGCTGTGCCCTTCGTGCCGCCGTAGATGGTGCCGCCTGAAACACTGCCCGCGGAGTTTGTGCCGCCGAGCGTAAATGTGAGCGTCATGCTGGACTTCGCCAGAGCTGGCGCCGCCGCGTAGATCGAATTCGCTGTCGTCGCACAGGGGTCGGTATCGCCACGCTCCAGCGCCATGACGCGGCCGGCATTGCTGACGGCTTCGCCAAGCTGGAGTTTCTGATAAAGAACCACGGAGAAGGAAAAGATGCTGGTCAACATCGCGAGCATGATGGGCATGACGAGCGCCATCTCAACCAGCGCGCCGCCCTGGTCCCCCCCAATCGAAAGCCGACGCAGTTGCGCGGGTTTTGATTTCGATCGTGAAAGTTGGCGGGAAGCAAGGAGAGGCTGAACAGCGTGAGCCGCAGTGGGCGCGGCAGCAAAGCCTGGAAAAAACATTGTGGGCCTTTCAGGTACTGCGTTCGATCTCCAGAGGCGACGGTTGGAAGTGTCACCACTAACGCAAGCCTAAGTAGATTCTAGGAGTGCTCGATTTGATACGAAATAGTCCGAATGGGCAATCCCAATTGACTCTTAGGTAATGCATTGATATGAAATGGCTCGAATGGACTAGGCATTTGACTCTTAGGTAATGCACGCGGCAGGGTGGGGGGTACTAAGGTCCAATCAATCTTATGGGAGTCAAGACAACACACCATCGCGTAACTCTCTCGCGGCGTCAAACGAAGAGCGTACGTTTTTCCTGTTTCCGCTGCAGGTTTTTTGAGGACCATCCTCACAGTTTTTGCGCGTACTGAATAGCAGGATGCAGGGTAGCTGATTCGAATTTGCCGGAGGGTGCATGCACGCGATTCGAAAAGAAGATTTGCCGCTCATAGGAAGCTCGCACAACTTTGTAGGCGCGGATCAGGGAGACGTGGCCGTCTCAATGTTTCTGGTGGAAGCGCAGCCGGGGAGGGGCGCTCCGCTGCATCGCCACCGGTATGACGAGGTCGTGCTGGTTCAGGAAGGGAGCCCGAGATTCGTGGTGGGTGAAGAGATTCGAGATGCCACGCCCGGCGATATCCTCGTCGTCAAAGCTGGAACGCCACACGGGTTTGTGAATGCCGGCAGCGGAACTCTGAAGCAAATTGACATTCATGCGAGCCCGCGGTTCGAGCAAACGAACCTGGCCCCAACGGAGATATCGCGAGCTGCGGGATTGCCGGAGTAGCGGCGAGCTAGAGACGATCAGCAATCGGGCCGCTGGCTGATCCGCGACCCGTGTTATATCCTCCCGCTCATGTCGTTCATTCGCGATTTCCAGCGGCTGAGCTCGTCGCAGCGTCACACGTTTGTTGCGTCTTTCCTCGGATGGACGCTGGACAGTCTCGATTTTTTTCTGCTGATCTTCTGCGTGAAGGCGATCTCCGCGGACTTCCACGCCAAGCCGTCGGACGTGCTGAGCGCGGTGTTTTTGACGCAGGCATTTCGACCCGTCGGAGCGCTGGTGTTCGGGATGCTTGCCGATCGTTATGGCAGGCGGCCGGTGCTGATGTTCAACATTCTCAGCTTTTCGGTCATCGAGCTGGCCTGTGCGTTTGCGCCTTCGCTGGGCGTGCTGCTGGTGCTGCGCGCGCTGTTCGGCATCGCCATGGGCGGCGAGTGGGGAGTGGGTGCGGCGCTGGCGTTTGAAACGCTGCCAACGGAAGGACGCGGCGGTTTCTCAGGGATTCTGCAGGAGGGATACGCCTTCGGATCGATCCTGGCGTCGGCTGCGTATGCACTCTTGTTTGCGGGGACACAATGGCACGGCATGACGATTCTTCCCGCGATAGGGTGGCGCGGGCTCTTCATGGTGGGGGCGAGTCCGGCGCTGCTGGTGTTCTATGTGCAGGCGCGCGTGGAGGAGTCGCCGGTGTGGCTCGCGGCCGATCGCAAGCGGCGATCCGAACCGGCTGGAGATTCGTTCGCGAGAAAGCTTGCTTCGCTCAAGTCGTTTGTGCCGACGTTTCTTTTTCTGATCGTGCTGATGACAGCGTTCATGTCGTTTTCGCATGGGACACAGGATGTGTATCCGACATTTCTCCAGGTGCAGATCGGATTGTCGCCGCGGGTGGTGGGAACGATCGGCGTGATCTACGGATTTGCGCAGATCCTGGGCGGATTCGTCTTCGGGACGCTCTCGGAAAAGTGGGGGCGGAAGCGCGCAATTATCACGGCGGCGCTGCTCTCGCTGCTGGCGATACCGGCGTGGGCGTATGGGCACTCAGCGGTGACGCTGGCGATTGGCGCGGTGGTGATGCAGTTCATGGTGCAGGGCGCCTGGGGCGTTGTGCCTGCCTATCTCGCCGAATTGACGCCCGCACCGGTGCGCGCGACTGCGCCGGGACTGGCCTATCAGCTCGGCGGCCTGGTGACTTCGTGGAATGCAAATGCGCAGTCGCTGGCGGCGGAGAGGTGGGGAAGCTATCGCAACGTGCTTGCGATTTCGGTGGTGATTGTTGCGCTGTCGCTGGCGCTGCTGGCTTCGCTCGGGCATGAGGTGAAGGGCAAGGACATGGCGGCGGATTGAGATGCGTTTGCCAGGTTGCTTACCTGGAGTAGCGATGCCGGTCAGCGGCTGTAGCGAGCCATGAGCTTGCCGCGCGCGAGGACGTGGGTGTTCATGGCGTCTTCAATCTGCGCCCGCGTGGCGCCGGCGGGCAGATCGAGAATCGAGTTCAGCGCAAACAGATCGAAGAAGTAGCGGTGAGTCGAGCCGTGCGGACCGCAGGGACCCGCGTAGCCGATTTTGCCGAAGTCGTTGCGTCCCTGGCGTGAGCCGTCGGAAAGCTGATCCTGCTTTGGAACGTTTGCGGGCAGCGAGTTTGCGCTCGCAGGCAGGTTATACAACACCCAATGGGTGAAGGTGCTCGCATCGGGATCGGTCACGGTCAGCACCAGGCTTCTGGTTGCAGCCGGTGGCGCAGTCCACGCAAGTGTGGGAGAGATGTCGTCGCCGTCGCAGGTGAACTGCCTCGGATATTGGCTGTTCTGCAGGCTGCTGCTGGAAAGCACAAGAGGCGCACTCGCCTGGGTGCCTGCCGCAGCCGCGGGCTCTGGAACGGGATCGTTGTGGCGACATCCGGCGAAGAAGGGCGCAGCGAGCAGAAGAGCCAGGAGCAGAAAGAAACGCAGCATGAGGGCAGCCAGGTTCACGGTGTGTGCAGCGGGGGCTATCGGTTCGCAGAATTGCATGGCGCAGCCATCCTTCGCGGCTTCCACGGGTCGGCCCGGCGTTCTCGGGGACAAGTATAGCTTTGGCGGAAGCGCTGAGGCGACTTGCTATTTCGGCCGGATGAGTTCAATGCGATCGCGTGTGCGCACCCAGGTGTTGCCTGCCATACGGCCAACGGCGTCGAGGCCGGCGGGATCGATGCGGAAATCTTCAAACAGGTCTTCGCGCACGTGGAAGCGCAAGACTTCGCCGAGCACAACGACTCCGCTTGCCGGCTGGTCGCCGGTGTAGATCACCTGCATCAGGCGACACTCCATCTGTGCGGGAGACTCGGCGACGCGCGGTGGCTTTACCACTTCGCTGGCGAGCGGCGTCAGGCCGGAGAGCGAGAATTCGTCGACTTCGGGGCCGACTTCCGCCGCGGCCAGGTTGGCCTGGGCGGCAATGGATTCACTGACGATGTTGATGACAAATTCGCGCGTTTGTTCGACATTGCGCAAGGTGTCTTTGCGCTGGCCGGCATTGTCGGCACCGGCGGGCCGCAAAGCTGGGCAGAAGAGCACCGTCGGCGGCGCCGAGCCCACACCCGCGAAAAAGCTGAATGGGGCCAGGTTGGTGTGTCCTGTGTCGTCGACAGTGGAGACAAGGGCGATGGGCCGCGGGATAATGATGCCTGTCATCAATTTGTAAATCTGGCGCGGAGGGTGCGCGGCGGGATCGATGCTGAGCATGGACCTTGGTGTCGAAGCCGATTCGTTCATATTCTGTTAGCCTAGAGCATCGCTGCCATCCGGACGTGCTGCGTGCGGGTGACGCGGGATGCGTGAGCGGTGTCAAACAGGATGCTCTGGGGGAAATTTGTATCCCCTTAACACTGGCTGATGCACAATGATCGGTAGGAGAAGAACGGGCTGTGCCGCGTATTCACTTTCAAATTCAGCTTGCTGAACTTAAAGACAAGCTTCTTGCCATGGCTGCCCTGGCGCAGCAGGCGGTGGAGTCCGCGGTCGACGCCTACATCACGCGCGACAAGAACCTGTGCCTGTTCGTCAAGCAGAACGAGACGGCAATCGACTCAGCCCAGCGCGAACTGGATGAAATGGCGTACGAACTGCTCGCCAAGGAACAGCCGATGGCGATCGATCTGCGCTTCATCCTGGCGGTGATCAAGATCAACGGCGACCTGGAGCGTGTCGGCGACCAATCCATGGGCATTGCCCGGCGCACGCGCGACATCATGAAGACCGAGCCGGCAGAGCTGCCGGTGGACTTCAGCGCCATGGGCGAGGTGGCGGGGCGGATGATCCGCACGGCGATCCTTTCATTGCTGGAAGGGGACGCGCGGCTGGCCGACGGCGTTCGCGAGATGGACGATGAGATCGATCGCATGAACCGCCGGGCGCAGGCTGACCTGCTGAAGATGATCCAGGAGCAGCCAAAGTTTACGCAGCAGGCTATGAACGGCCTGATGGTTTCGCGCAGCCTGGAGCGCATCGCCGACCACGCCGCCAATATTGCCACCGACGTGATCTTCTGGATTCGCGGCGCCGATGTGCGCCACCAGCTTAGCCTGTCGATGGACTGAACCGCCCAGGCCTTCTGGACACAATCCCCTCGTTGCCATGCCGAGTTTGGTTTTCGCGTCGCAAACCTCTTAATGAGCGCATCACTCATTGGGTATCCCTATTATCCCGTCTCTCTGGGTAAACGTCCTGCAATCATCGGATTACTGAGAGGGCGTCGCGCTAAAGATCTCTGTGCGCTTGGGTTAGCTGTAGAGGTCTCTGCGGATTGGACTTAACTGTGTCATAGCGGAGTTAGCGTGCGCGGCGCGCAGGTTCGCGGAGCTGGAGGTTTCAATCACGATTCCATTGTGCGCCCGGAGGGAATAATTACCTGCAAAACCGCGGGAGATTTTTTCCGAATGGAATGAGGGGGTTGGCGGGAATCTTTGTGAAGGGGGCTTGACGGGTTCAAGCGGAGTTGGCTGCGGGGCTGGGTTAGCTTCGTGGTTTCCCACGTCTCAAAATCGAGACATGGGGCACCCAAGATTTTTGCAAATTGAGACAGCCCGACCCGGGCCGCACGAATGCCATCCTGCAGTTCTACCGATGCGGCGTCCAGGATCTGAATGGCAAAACCAGAGGACGATGTGCGGTCTCGCCTTCGGGCAACGTGACCGCACAATCGCCGTACCGCATGACACGAATGGTGAATCGTTTTCGACCTGATCACTCAGTCATCGTCGCGGTCATCATCCCAGTCATCATCGTGCACCGGACGCAGGTTGTGCTTGTAGACTTCTCTGCCGATAGCCAGCCCCAGCACCGCTCCTGCGTCCTGGTCGGTTCGAAAATGGATCCCGCCGTAAACACGAGCGTCGCTGATGTCGTTGGTAATCTGCTTGAACGAGGTGTATTGCAGGACGATGGTGGGCGCGGCGGGGTTTGACAGCGTCATCGAATGTCCACCTTCGCCGTAGAGACGCCTCATGACCGCAGCTGCTGCGTTTGCTGCGGCGCCGTGGTTTGAGGGATAGCTCGGGAAGCATGGGGTCACGATGAAGGGCACGAAGTTCGGATCGCCTTCGGTTTTCCGGTTGCCGTCCGTGTCGCCTGCGTGGATCGCGGTTTCGGGGCGCCAGAAGTTGTAGTGATATTTATTGAAGAACGTAGCGACCAGGCTGTCGCTGATCGCAATGTTGATCAGGGCAAAAGCCCGGGCATTCTCTGACAGCGTACGCCTCTGTTCCTGCGCGATCTGCCTTGCGGCCTGATTGAATGCCTGGGTTGGCGAAGTGGCCGCGTAGTAGGTCGCGACTTCTGACCGATCGGGAGGCCGCTCGGTGCTGTCGATGCTTCCCACCGTCATCACCTCGTTGTAGGTCTTCGCGTATTCGTTGCTCCTGAGGGCCGGCGGGGGACCGAGGAGAAAGTCCTTCGCGCTCCGGATACCGAACGGGGTTATGTACTGCCATTGAAAGGCGATTCCCGATGCGACTCCATTCACAATTGGGCAACTCGCTGTAGCCTGCCATTCGCCTGGAACTGCCGGGCCGGGTGTCTTGAATTGCGCCGGCGACGAGCCGTCGTTGGAACGAAGAGCGATCAGGGTAGCAGCTGCGACCTCGCCCGTTGCGATGCCGTCAGTCTTGGCCTTGCCGTCCGGTATCGAGGCCAGCGAGGTCGCGAGGGCAGCGTCGAGCGTGGACTTGCTGTTCGAGAAAAAGGTGACGAGCACCCGATAGGCAGCCTGGATGGCAGCTGCGTCGGCGGAGGCGCCGCGAGGCGCGTCGATGTTCCCAACATACGATCGATAGTCGCCAGTGACGGCGTTGACGGCTTCAAAGACAGCGAGTTGCACAATCGCTGCATCTCGCGCCTGGGCGAACGGGTTCTGGCCATTCGCGACGGCTGTATTTACCGCTATTGCGTTCCAATCCAGGACTGGATCGGCTTTTGCGACAGCAGGCCCGAACAGCAGAGTCGCCATCAACATGCATAGGCCAAAAGTCCATTTCCTCGCGCCACCATGCATCCTCTTCATTGTGCTTCCTCCTGATTTCCCACTCGGCCTTCGGCCAGTGGTAAGCGACATTGTTGCGGCAGCGGGCGCGAAAGTCGTTGTTTTCCGGCTATGCTTTTGTGAGGGTTTCCTGAGGTTTCTGTGGACAGCTATGCCGAGCTACCGTTTCCTGGATTTTGAGCTGAGTGAGGGAGAGTTTTGCCTCAGCCGCAGCGGACAGCGCATCGCACTGGAACCAAAGGCCTTGCGTGTGCTGACGTTGTTGGTCAGGCGGGCGGGACACCTGGTGGACAAACGGGAACTGCTGGAAAGCGTCTGGCCTAATAGCTTCGTCGAGGAGAATACGCTCACACGAACGATCGCGATTCTGAGGCGGGAACTGGGGGACAGCAGCCGGGATTCGAAGATCATCGAAACTGTGCCGACGCGGGGATACCGGTTCATTGCGCCGGTCACTCCTCTCGAAGAAGAAAACCGGACGGCCACGCCCAACTCCGAAGCATTGACCGTCCCCACGAACGGGCAGAACATCGCCTCGGAACCCGATGGCCCGTCACAGCCCCCAAGGCTTCGCCTCGTGGACGAGCAGCAGGATCAAACGGCGGAGAAAGTGCCTGTTGCCGAAATCGTTCGTGGACAGAGGAATTGGCATGCCCGCAAGTGGCTCCTGGTTGGAGCAGTGTCTTTGCTTGTACTGGTCGCAGTGCACAACGTACATCCTCACCCGGAGCCGCCCGGCTGATGCGAAAGCGCCCAAAATCACCTCCCTCGCCGTACTGCCTCTGAAGAACCTTTCCGGCGATCCCGCACAGGAATATTTTGCCGACGGCATGACCGAGGAATTGATCGGACGTCTATCGATGATCCGAGGCCTGCGTGTTATCTCCCGCACATCGGTGATGCAATTCAAGGACACCCACCTCTCGGCGCCGGAGATCGCTCACCAACTTGGGGTGGATGCTCTCGTCGAAGGATCGGTGATTCGGGACGGCAACCGGATCCGGGTGCACGCACAGTTAATTCGTGGGTCAACCGACGAGCACTTCTGGTCCGAGTCCTACGACCGGGAACTCGGTGACGCCCTCACTTTGGAAAGCGACGTAGCACAATCCATCGCCCAGAAAAGTGGAGGTTACTGTCACCGGCGAAGAGCGCGCCAGGCTTGTCACCGCCCGTTCTGTTTCGCCGGAAGTATATGAGAGCTATCTCAAGGGTCTGGCCGCCAAAGGCAACAGCAGGGCTGAGGTCGAAAAACAGATTGCCTGGTTTGACGAAGCGATCAGGAAGGATCCGACATTCGCGCCGTCCTACGTCGGCCTGGCCGGCGCCTACGCGAACCTCGGCACAGTTTTTGTCGGCGCTCCCCCCGCTGAAACGCGTCCCAAGGTGATAAGCGCCGCGCAAAAGGCGCTCGAGTTAGATCCCGAACTTGCCGACGCACACGTTGAGCTGGCCAGCATCTACATGAGGCAGTGGAAGTGGGCCGAGGCCGAGGCTGAATACAGGCGCGCCCTCGATTTGAATCCGAACGACGCTGCCGCGCACGTCGGATTCTCTGACTGGCTGCTGTGCCATGGACGTACGGAGGAGGCGCTGGCGTGGGCCCGCCGCGCCCGCGACCTTGACCCTCTCGGAACTTCCGGCCATGCCATCGGGTGGACTCTGTTCAACGCACATCGCTATGACGAGGCGATACGCGAGTTCCGAGATGTTCTGACGGTAAGACCGGACGACAGATTGCCCCTCATGCCTCTTGGGTGGGCGCTTATTTGCAACCATCAAGCCGAAAAGGCAATCCCTGAGTTGGAGAAGGCGGTTTCTGTTACGGACAGGAGCCCAGGGGTTATCAGTGCGCTGATCTGGGCGTATGCCCACGCCGGGCGACGAGCAGATGCACTTCGGCTCCTTGGAGAACTGAAAAAGCGCCAGCAGACTGGCTACGTTCCTGCCGGTGCCTTTGTGCATGCTTATTTGGGGCTCGGCGACAACGATGAGGCATTTACGTGGTTTGAGCGGGCCTACCGGGAACAATCCAATATTTTGATTTACATCAAGGTCTTCCCGTTGTATGATCCTCTGCGCGGCGATCCGCGCTTTCAGGATTTGGTGCGCCGCGTCGGGCTGAACTGACCCAGGAAGGGCGCCGTTTCCGCTTGGAAATGGCGCCCTTGATTGATGTGAATAGGTGAGAGCTTATGCGATTTCTACCGGATGCGTGGCGTAGTGGAGCAGGCAGGCTACGGCGCAACTGGTGAGGCGGGTTTCGGCGGAGTCGGCGCGGCTGGTGAGGATGACGGGAACGCGGGCGCCGAGGACGATGCCGGCGAGCTGCGCGCCGCCGAGGTATTCAAGCTGCTTGGCGAGCATGTTGCCGCTCTCGAGATCGGGAACGACGAGAATGTCGGCCTGGCCGGTGACGGGCGAGTTGAGGTGTTTGATCTCCGCAGCGTGGGCGCTGACGGCGGTATCGAAGGCCAGCGGTCCGTCGAGAATGCCGCCGGTGATCTGGCCGCGATCGGCCATCTTGCACAGCGCGGCCGCTTCCATGGTGGAAGGGATCTTCGGGTTGACGGTTTCGACGGCGGAGAGCAGGGCAACCTTGGGCTCGGGAATGCCAAGAGCGTGGGCGAGGTCGATGGCGTTCTGCACGATGTGAATCTTGTCTTCGAATTCAGGCTTGATGTTGATGGCGGCATCGGTGATGAGGAGGGTGCGCGCGTAGGCCGGCGTGTCCATGACGAAGACGTGGGTGATGCGGCGGGATGTGCGCAGGCCGGTATCGCGCTGCATGGCGACCTTCATCAATTCGTCGGTGTGCAGGCTGCCTTTCATCATGGCCTGTGCGTTTCCGCTGCGGCACATGCTGACGCTGATCTCGGCGGCCTTGACTTCGTTGTCCGCATCGAGGATGGGGTATTGCGAGATGTCGACGCCGATTTTTGCGGCGAGAGCGCGCATGGCGGCTTCGTCGCCGATGAGCGTGGGCTTGATGAGGCCTTCCTCCGCGGCTTCAATGGCGCCGCGCAGGGCGACATCGGAAAGCGGCCAGCAGACGGCGGTGGTGATGGCCGGCAGGGATTTGCAGCGATCGAGAAACTTGTGAAAGACGTGGTAATCGGCGGGGTGGCCGACCAGCGGATCGACGACAACTGCTTCAGCAAGAGGGGCGAGATCGCTCATGGGTGTTCTTTCTCCGCGGCCCGGCGGGAAAGAGCCCGCTTGGCCTGACGCTTTCATTCTTACCCGGCCGAGGAAAATGGGGTGTGCGGAAGGTCACACTACGGCTCGAAGTCGCGCAATGCGGTATCGGAGCGGCTGGTGCGGGAAGTAATGTGGTTTCCCACCCTTGCAGCAAAATCGCTGCAAGGATGGGGCACCCAGGGGCGTGCGGATTGAAACTATTCGGCGCGGAGGGCGTTGACGGGATTGACCTGGGCGGCGCGGCGCGACGGCAGATAGCAGGCTATCCAGGCGATTGCAATCACGACGACGGTTGCCAGCGAGTATGTCCAGGGATCCATGGGGCTGACCTTGAACAGGATTGACGACATGAAGCGCATGGTGGCAAAGGCAGCACCGATGCCGAAAACCGCGCCGATGGCGGCCAGCAGCAGTCCCTGTCGTACAAACATTCCGGTGAGTGTTTCGCGCTGAGCGCCCAGCGCCATGCGAATGCCGATCTCGCGCGTGCGCTGCGAAACCGCATAGGAGATCACGCCGTAGATGCCGACGATGCCCAGGAGCAAAGCCATGCTTCCGGCAACGCAGAGCATGATGAGCGTGAAGGAGGTGCGTGCCATTGACTTGGTGTAGAGTTCCTCAACTGTCGCAGGTGTTGCTAAAGGCAGATCTCCATTAACCGACCACACCGCCTGTTGTACCTGGCTCAGGAAGGCCGCCGAACCCGCGCGAGGCGAGCGAATGACAAATGACACGCTGCGGCGCGCATCTTCCGGCTGCCCTTCAAATTTGGCCAGGAACACCGGCCAATAGACGGTCGTCGGCGGCTTCTGGCTTACACCGTCGAAGTAGACATTCTTCACGACGCCAATGATCTCGCGCCAGTCGTCTGTGTTGCCAACGCGGATGTGTTTGCCAAGCGCGTTCGCGGGTTCGCCCCAGTACTCGCGGGCAAGATTTTCCGACACCAGTGCAACCGGGCGCTTTTCGTAAGTTTCAGCCCAGGTCAGATCGCGGCCTGCAATCAGCGGGGTGCCCATCGTGGAGAAGTATCCGGGAGACGCGTTGACGAAGCGCCGAATGGGCGGGACCTCGCCATCGCGATACGTGCGGTCCTGCGCGTAGAGCACATCGTTCGAATTGTTTCCATCCATCGGGACGTGGCTGGAGAAAGCTACCGAGGAGACGTTGGGAATGGCGGCCAGCTTGTCGGCAATCGCCTGCTCCATATGAACCACGTTTGCTCTTTGTGTTTCAGGCACGGTCGTTTCAGGCACGTAGATGCGGAACTTCAGAAGCGTTGTGGGATCGGCGAATCCCGGGGACACATTCGCCAGCGCCTGGAATGTGCGAATCATCAGGCCGGAGCAAATCAGCAAAACAAGCGCAAGGGCCACTTGCACCACCACCAGCGCCTTGCGCGCGCGATGCCGTTCGCGGCTCTGGCTCAAAGCACGTCCGCCTTCGCGCAGACCGGTATTAATCTGCACGCCCGAGTACTTCATCACCGGAAGCAGGCCGATCACCATGCTGACAAAGAGCGCAGTTCCGGCGGCAAAGAGCAGTACAGGAAAATCGATGCCAATCTCGTGAAGCCGGGGCAGACCTGTGGGAGCGGCAGCGACCAGCACGCGCAGTGCTCCGAAGGCCAGGGCCAGTCCAATTACGCCGCCGGCAACGCCGAGAACTGCGCTCTCGAACAACAGACCCATCGTGATGTTTGCGCGCCCCGCGCCAAGAGCGGACCGCACCGCTAATTCCTGTCGGCGACCTTCGACTCGCACCAGCAGGAGATTGGCAACATTGGCGCAGGCAACCAGCAGCACGACGACAATCGAGCCCATCAGTACCCAGAGAACATTTCCTACATCGCCCACTACATCTTGTTTGAGTGTGTGCAGGTTGGTGCTGACCTTGACCTTTTCAAAGAGTTCCGCACTGAATCCGTCAGGCGGCGGAAAACTATGCGCTGGCAATCGGAAGCAGGCGATCGATATCCGCATTGGCCTGCTTCAAGGTCACGCCGGGTTTCAGCCGGGCGATTCCGCGTAAAGCTGAAGTTGCCGAGCTTCACTTTGCTGCGATCCAGTTGCATGGGCAAAAAAAGCGCGGCATCGTAATTGTCCAGAAACTCAAAATTCCGCGGCAGCACGCCAATGATCTCGCGGTTAGTGCCACCAATATTGAGGGTGTGGCCAACGACGGAATCGCTCCCGCCGAATTTCTTCTGCCAGTAGTCGTAGGAAAGAATGACGGTCCTGGGCGCGTCAGCGGTGTCATCACGGCGGCTGAAAAGCCTTCCTAAAACCGGTCGTGCGCCCACCATCGGCAGGGTTCCGTCGGTCACGTCCATTCCTGTTACGTGTTCCGGTTGTCCTACGCCAGTAATGGTGAGGGAATCTCCGGTGTACATGCCGACGTCTTCAAGGGTCCTGCTCTGCTCGCGATCGATGAAGTAGAGATACGGCGCCATGTTCAGGTCGCCTTGAAAGCCGATTGCCGGGGCGGAATGCCAGATGCCGACGAGGCGATCAGCCTGCGGGTAAGGCAAGGGCTTTAAAAGCACGCCCTCAACCACGCTGAAGACAACCGTGTTCGCGCCGATGCCGACGGCCAGCGTAATCAGCGTGATGGTTGTGAACAGGGGCGCCCGTGCGAGCCTCCTGAAAACTTGCTTGAGCTGATCCTTGAAGAATGCCATGGCTGGCTACCTGACCTTGGGGGATGCGCGAGATTTCCGCACGCAGCCGCGATGATCTGCGACCGTAAGAAAGGGTACGGGTCGATCAGGTGAAAAGTTCGCAGAATTGTGACGAAGCGGAAGGTGGGCGGGACAAATCGGCCGTCCCGCCTGCTTGCGTTACTTGATGCCGATAACCATGGAGTCGGGACCCACGAGATGCTCGACGCGGGTTTCGCGGAATCCGGCTTCTTTCATCCAGCTGATGCAGTCGGCACCGGTGTAGTCGAAGCCGCCGGGGGTCTCGATCAGCATGTTCAGGCTCATCATCAGACCCATTGCGTTGGTTCGCCTGTCGTCATCGATGATGGCGTCGTAGGCAATGAAGGCTCCGCCTTCGGGGATGGCTTCGTATGCCTTGCGGACGAGCATCTTCTTCTCGTCGAGGTTCCAGTCGTGCAGGATGTGTCCCATGAGGATCACGTCGACCTTGGGCAATGGATCCGTGAAGAAACTGCCGGGCTTGAAGCTGACGCGCGAGGACAGGCCATTGTGCTCGACATACTCCTCAAATATCGGCGCGACTTCAGGCAGGTCGAAGCCGGTGCCGGTGATGTGAGGATTCTTCAGTGCGACCTGCACGATGAGATCGCCCTGCGCTGTGCCGCAATCGGCCGCGGTTTTGTATTTGGTCCACGGAAACTTTCCGGCGATGGTCATGTTGGCGCCGTGGCTGATTCCGGTCATGGCGCGCAGAAATCCCTTGAGGCGGGTTGGGTCGGCGTAGAGCGCGGAGAACGGTTCCACTTCTCCCGATGCTTCATTCTGGTTTTCGCCGGTGCGGAGGGCCGTGGTGAGATGCCGCCAGTGATGGTAGAGACGTTTGTTGGCCATCTCGAGGATTCCGCCGAGGTAGGACGGCTTGTGCTTGTCGAGAAAGAGATCGCTCGACGGCGTATTGCGATAGTGGCCGTTCTCCCGCTCAAGGAAACCGAGGGCGACGAGCCCATCAAGAAAGTCGCGCGAGGAGCGAGGATGGAGGCCGAGGCGGCCGGTCAGGGACTCGAGGCTTTCCGGGCCCTTGGCAAGCTCGGTAAAGACTTCCATCTCAACGGCGCTCAGCAGAGTTTTCGAGGCCCAGAAAGCCAAACCGGTTTGCAGAATGTGATCGGGTGACGGTGCGGACGCAGTCATAGTATCTCTTTCGTTCGGAGAATCTCGTTTCGCCCTGGAGAGATTTCGGCCAGCGATCAGCATCGAGCTTGCGGCAGCAGGGAAGCTGGGGCGATTGCGAGTGAGACGAGTCTACATGAGACGAGTTAGGCGGGGAACGGGCTAGATGGCGGGGAACCTTTTCTACGGAAGGACAGCTTGTTGCGTCTAAAATGACAATATGACTCCTGGAATTTCCACGCGAAAGCACGCGAAGACGCCTCCGCCGGGCGAAACAGGGCAAGAAGCTCTCTATCTGCGTTCGCTCAGTGAGCGCCAGGTTCCGGTTGCAGTAAAACTGCGTGGCGGCGAAATCGTCCGCGGTTGGATCGAGTACTTCGACGACGGGATGCTGCGCCTTACGCGCGACGGCAAACCGAACCTTTTCATCTACAAGCATCAAATCGAGACGATTTCCGAGACGGCCAAGCGCCGCGGACCGCGCAACGGCGCCGGTGAAATCCCGGCCCGGAAAGCCGGCCAGTGAGCGAGACCACCGACGGGTCGGCGGCGACACAGATGACCTGGACGCCGCATGCCACTGAGATTGCGCGCGAAGCAGGTGCGCGACTGCGCGAGTTTTTTGTTGAGGGCGTTGCCACCGAGTACAAGGGTGACGTGGACCTGGTGACCGTGGCCGATCGCACCGTGGAGAAGTTGATTCGCACGCGGCTGGGCGAAGCATTTCCCCAGCATGGAATGTACGGCGAAGAGGGCACGCGAGAGGGTATGGACCAGGAGTTTCGCTGGTACATCGACCCGCTGGACGGAACGACCAATTTTGCGCACGGGTTTCCGCAGTTCTGCGTCTCCATGGGGCTGGAGCAGCGAAGGGCAGGACTGAAGCCGGATGAGGATGGAACGATTCTGGCTGCAGTAATCTACGACCCGATGCGGGACGAACTGTTCGAGGCTGAGCTGGGACGTGGTGCGAGGGTTAACGGCAAGCCGCTGCATGTGTCGAAGACACCGCACGTGGCAGAGGCGCTGGTGGCGACCGGGTTTCCGAGCCGGAAGCGGCACCAGAGCCCAAACATTCACTTCTACCACGAGTTCACACTGCGTTCACACGGCGTGCGCCGCGCGGGGTCGGCGGCTCTGGATCTGGCTTATGTGGCGGCAGGGCGCCTTGAAGCTTTCTGGGAATTCAACTTGAACCCGTGGGATACGGCGGCGGGCGTTCTGCTGGTGACCGAGGCCGGCGGGCGGGTTTCGGACTTCGCGGGCCGCGCGTTCCGGCTCAACAGCAGCGAAGTGCTGGCGTCGAACGGGTTGGTTCACGATGAACTCGTGGGGATGTTCGTGGATCTATTTGCCGGCCGCGGGCTCGCGCCCATCCCGACGCCGGAGGAATTTGCGGCGATGCGGGAACTGCGGGCCAAGGGGCTGGAGTAAGTCAGCGAGTCAGCGGCGCTTTGCGCCAAGCGAGTTAGCAGGTTAGCGGTGGTGTGCAACCGGCCACCGTGGCAGGTGCTTGAGCGCTTCCCGCATGGCAAAACTCTGGTAGTCTGCGCGGCAGTCAGGCCGTGGGGGCGTGTGCTACTATCAGCGTCGAGAAGACTTCAACTCTGTCGGAGAAATCAAGAAATGGCCTATGTAATCGCAGAACCCTGTATCGGCACCAAGGACACCGCCTGTGTGGACGCCTGTCCAGTCGATTGCATCCACCCCAAGAAAGACGAGGCCGATCACGGTGCGGCCGAGCAGCTGTTTATCGATCCGGTCGAGTGCATTGACTGCGGCGCCTGCGTTCCGGCGTGCCCGGTATCGGCCATCTTTGCGCAAGACGATGTGCCGGAGAAATGGGCGCACTTTACCCAGAAGAACGCTGAGCATTTCGGTCGGTAGTCAAGTTGTAGCGCAGAGACGATTGCGCGAGTTCAAAACGCGTCCGCTGCGGCGGGCGCGTTTGTGCGTGAGCTAGGCGATCAGCTGCATTCCCGTATCGCGCGCGGCAACTTCATCAAACGTCAAGGTTCTGCTGCATCCTGCCTCTTTCGCGGATTCGGCGATCAAGCAATCGGCAAAATCCGCTTTCGAAGCTCGAAAACATCTGACGGCGCGAGCAACAACGACGGCCTGCTCGATCACAAACGCATCTTGCGAGAGCATTCGATCGAGTGCTGTTGCAATGGCGACTCGTTCAGAACGATTCCGGGTTTTCAGCACCCAGACGAATTCGAGAACGGTTGCCAGGCTAATCCACCCCGGGTGCGCCGCACTGAGCGAGTTCATGATGCGCCGGGTCTTTGGACTCTGCATCGGATCGTCGTTCAAAAAGAAGCGGAGCAGTACATTTGTATCGAGCCCCGTCACGCGGCTTCTCCATCGGACATCTTCGCTTTCTTTGCAGTTTTCCTGGTATGGCTCCTGGTAGCCTCGTCGAGTTCCGAAGCATGCGCAGCAAGTAGTCGATTCATCTCGGCATCCGTCTTGGGCGCCGCGAGCCCGGCGAGGGAGCCTGCCATATCCATCATGGTTCCGACTCGCCGCAGGATGTATTCGGAATTATCTGCCCCTTCAGAAAAGATGACCTTTTCTCCGGGCTTGATTCCCATGGCCTTCCTTACTTCTATGGGAATTGTGATCTGCCCCTTTGATGTGATCTTGGCTTTATGCATTTGTCATTCCTTTCCTGCCGGCCAGCCGCCTTACCTCGACATTATTTCCTTACATATGTATCATGATTTCCGACTTGGGTTTGAATGGGGGTGCGATGATGAATTCGTGGCAGTCCTGACGTCAGAAGCCGTGGTATTGCGGACGTGGCCGGTTCATGAAGCCGATCTCGTGGTGAGCTTTTTTACGCGCGACTACGGAAAAATGACCGGCGTGGCGAAGTCGGCGCTGAAAAGCCGCAAGCGGTTTGGCGGCGCGCTGGAACCGATGACGGTGGCGCGGGCGTGGTTCGTAGAGCGGCCGAAGCAGGACCTGGTGCGGCTGGACCAACTGGAAATTCTGCGCTCGCCGCTCTCGCTGCCGGTGGATGCGACGCGACTGACGGTGCTGAGTTTTTTTGCCGAGGTGCTGGAACAGACGCTGCCCGAGCACGATCCGCAGGAGACGGTATTTCGATTGATCGTGTCGGTGCTGGAGCAGACGACGGTGGAGCAGCCGTGGATGCCGCTGACGTACTTTGCATTGTGGATGACGCGGCTGATGGGGTTGCTGCCGGATATCGCGCACTGCACGGCGTGCGGAGAAGCGCTCGTTGCTGGCGAAACCAGCTTCAACGCGTTTGCGGATGGGCTCTTTTGTCACGTGCACCGTGCGGGCAATGCGAGCGAGTTGTCGGCGGATTCGTGGCAGATGGCGCTGAAGATGTTGCGGAGTCCGGTAGGGGCTTTTGCGGGCGAGGCCTGGCCGCGCAGACGTGGGCAGGATCTGCGGCGGTTTGCGATGCAGTCGCTGGAGCGGCACATGGAACGGAAGCTGAAGTCGGGGGAGATGCTGGGGCGGTTGGCGATGTAGGCTCATTGGTGGTGGTTCGTGCTCTCCCGCTCGTGCCGCAATCTGCGATTCGACCACGGCCAGCAGTTGATCCCGCGAGGCCTGGACCACAGGGCCGGAGAGCAGGCGGCGCTGATTGCGCTGCGCGGTCGGATCTGCGTGATCGGGGGACCGATGCCTCGGTTCCCCGGTGACACACGTTGAAATGAATGCACCCGTCGGGCGGTTGCCCGCGCTACCCTTTCAATGGAGCAATACCATGACACTGCAAGAGCTCATTGAAGAGCTGGGCGGAAAACTGGTGCAAGGCGATCCGGAGTGGATGGTTGACGGTGTGAATACGCCTGAAAAGAGTGGGGCCTTTGATCTCGCATTTGCGGAGTCCGAGGCAGCGGTCACCGCGGCGCTCGCGAGCAATGCCGGCGTCGTCGTCTTGAAGCCCGGGGCTGTCACGCAGTATCCCCGCGGCAAGTGCATCGTTGAATCCGAGCAGCCGAAACTCTGGTTCGCGAAGGTTGCGAAGCTGGTAACGAAGCACATCCACATTGCGGGTATCGCTCACTCCGCCGTGATTGCGCAAAATGCCAAGGTCGATCCAGGTGTGGTGGTCGGCCCCTGCGCTGTCATCGGCTCACACGTGAGCATCGGCAACGGCACACTCATCGACGCCGGCGTGGTTCTCGGCGAGGGAGTGAAGATCGGGGAACATTGCCACCTTCATCCCCGCGTCGTTGTCTATCCCGGCACAACCATCGGCAATCGCGTGGTGGTGCATGCGGGCGCGGTGCTCGGGCGCTGACGGGTTTGGATACGTTCGCGACTCATTGACTGGAGAGCACACGCAGTTTCCGCAGCAGGGAACACTCACCCTCGAAGACGATGTCGAAATTGGCGCCAACTCCACCATCGACCGCGGAGCACTTGAGGCGACGCGCATTCGACGCGGCGTCAAGATCGATAACCTCGTCCACATCGGCCACAACTGCGACATCGGCGAGAACGTCATCGTGGTGGCGCTGACCGGAATCTCCGGCTCGTGCACCGTGGGCAAGGGCGCCGTGCTGGCGGGGCAGGTAGGTATGGGGGACCATGCGCACGTTGGTCCCGGCGTGATTCTGGGCGGCCAGTCCGGCGTCTTCAGTGGTAAAACCATCACAAATGAAGGACAGCGGCCCGGAACAGTCATGTTCGGAACGCCTGCGCGACCGTTGAAAGCAGGTACTGCGCGAACAAGCGCTTCTTTCGAAACTTGCGAAGGCTGCAAGACCTGGCGCGAAAGAGACAACTCCCGCAGGCGACGAAGGGCCTGGGTAGAAAATCTGCGAAGGAAGGTGTTCGATGATTCGACGCGCAATTCCTCTGTTACACATATCGAGTTCGGCCGAGGCGACGGAGTTTTATTGCCAGGGCCTGGGATTTCAACTCGAGTTTGAGAATCGCCCTGAGGGTGTGACGACGGACCCGTGTTACCTGGGCCTCTCGCGCGACGGCGTTTGGGTTCACCTTTCGTCCTTCAATGGCGACGGTGTTGCCGGAGGTGTCGCCAATTTCATGGTCGACGATGTCGATAAACTCCACGGGGAGTTCACCGCCAGGCATGTACCCATCGTTGTCCCTCCCGTCGACCAGACATGGGGCAGCCGCGAGATGTATGTCAAAGACGCCGATGGGAACAGCCTGCGGTTCATCGCCTGACGCAACTGCATTGGGAATATCGGAATGGAACAACCGTGGCTATCCTCGTCGTTGGCGGCAGCAGAAAAGATATCGGCAAGACGGCGCTGGTCTGCGCGATCATCTCGGCCTTCCGGGACTTTGATTGGACCGCCGTAAAGATAACCGCCCACGACTACGCCGCGGATAAGGTCGGACATGCCGTTAGCCCGGCTATTCGCGAAGAGACAGCCGGCCGGCACCGAGACTGACACATCTCGTTACCTTGCTGCCGGCGCGCGCCGTGCATTGCTGATATCGCGGAGCGGGGCGCGGGTTCCGATCGAGGAGATCGAGCGCGCTGTTGGAGCGGATCGCAATGTGATCTACGAGTCAAACCGGATCGTGGACGTAATCAAGCCGGACGTGTGCCTGGCATTGGTCGCGGAAGCACGGCGAAGACGAAGGCGAGTTTTGTACGTCTGCTGCGCGTGGCCGATGCAGTGGTAAGTGTGGGCGAGCGTGGCCGACGAGGTGCCCAGGGAGAGGCGCCATTTCCGATTGAAGTCAGCCAATCAGTTGTCGCTGGAGATTGATGAAGTGGTTGCGGGAACGGCTGAGCATCTGAAACCGACAACTGCAGGCCTGCGTACAGAGCGCACCCTTGACGATGTCAGGGTCGAGTTTCCGACTTATGACGCGACGGAACTGCGTCGATAACGAATGGGCACCGACTCATCTCAGCTGCGACGAAGCTGAACTACTTGCCGGTCCTGTCTGTCGGGAAGGGCTCGGTCTTGAGCGAACCATCGCGCTGCTTGATGAGGATCTGCACCTTGCCCTCGGCTGCGTCGAGTTCCTTTTTGCAGGCAGCCGAAAGTCCTACGCCCTCTTCAAAGAGCTTGAGCGAGTCTTCGAGGCTCAAGTCACCCTTTTCGAGTTGATCGACGATAGTTTCGAGCTTCTTGAGCGATTCTTCGAACGATGGCATGGTATTACTCCGTGACTGCTACGCCCGACGGCAATACGCTGGCAATGACTTCGGCAGCGGCGATGTAGCGGCCAAATGGCGCGCTCACCTGTACGCCTTGCACCATGGGGCGTACGGCTTCGAGCATCTCCTGCGCGATGAGGATGCCTTCCTTGCGGGCGGCGTCGGGCGTAGTCACCTGGGCCATGCGCAGCATGATCTCTTCAGGCATGGAAACGCGCAGGTCGTTCTTCATGAACTCCGCATTGCGCAAGCTGGTCAGCGGCCAGATTCCGGCGATGACCGGGATGCGGAAGGACTCGATGCGGTTGAGGAATTCTTCGAGCAGGCGCAGGTCGAAGACGGGTTGCGTGATGGCGTATTCCGCTCCAGCCTCGACCTTGTAGGCAAATCGGCGCAGTTCGTGCTCGATATCTGGCACGCCGGGATTGGCGGCGACGCCGATGGTGAAGTTGGTGGATGCTGCGATGGAATTCGAGCCGATGTCGAGGCCGTGATTGAGCCGCCGCACAATATTGACGAGTCCGATGGCGTCGACGTCAAAGACCGCCGTAGCGTCAGGATAGTTGCCGAGCTTGGGCGGGTCGCCGGTGAGGCAGAGAATGTTCTTGAGTCCGATCGACGAAGCGCCGAGCAGATCGGACTGGATGCTGAGAACGTTCCGGTCGCGACAGGTGTAGTGCAGAATCGTTTCGATGCCGGTTTGCTGCTGGATCTGGATGCAGAGACTCTGCGCGCTCATACGCGCCGAGGCACGCGGTGAGTCGGGCACATTGATGGCGTGGACGCCGAGTTGGGCAAGCAGCCGCGCGCCTTCAATCTCCTTGCTGCAATCGATGCCCTTGGGCGGCACGATCTCAACGAGGGTGACAAAGCCGCCTTGTTCAACGAGCGAACCGATGTGGGAACGCTGACCGAGAGGGGCGGGCGGCGTCTCGGTCGAAATCTCCGCGTGCTTTCCGCCATCGGCTACGCGGGCCTGCGCGTCGATGGCGCGCATCGCCGAACGCATGGCGCGGATATGGTTGGGCGTGGTGCCGCAGCATCCGCCGACAATTTGAGCGCCGGCGGCGATGGCCTTGCGGGCGAAGCTGGCCATGTATTCCGGCGAGCAGAGATAGATGTTGCGGCCCTCAATGGCGCGGGGCATGCCGGCGTTAGGCATCGCGGCCAGGGGAAGCGTGGTAGAACTGCGCATCGCTTCGATAGCAGTCAGAACGGTGGATGGCCCCGTGGAGCAATTGACGCCGATGGCTCCCGCGCCCCATTCCGTCAGCAGGGCAGCAGCCTGCTGCGGGCGATGAACCGTCAAGGCAGTTGCTTTCGTCGTCAACGGTAACCATGACAAGGACGGGGAGCTGCGGAGCAGTTTCTTCGGCGGCCAGCAGCGCCTCTCGTGCTTCGTTGAGCGCGGGCATCGTCTCGATAATGAGCAGGTCGACGCCGGCATCGGCGAGAGCACGAATCTGTTCAGCGAATGCCGCGCGAGCTTCATCAAGTCCGGTTTTGCCCAGAGGCTCCAGCCGGACGCCGAGCGGACCTATCGATCCGGCAACATATGCCGTTCCTGCCTGCTTTTCCTGGAGGTGCTCAACGGCCTGGCGCGCCAGCTTGACGCCTGCGGCATTGATCTCGGCGACCTTGGAGGCCAAACCGTGCCGGGTGAGGCGAAAGCGGTTGGCGCCAAAGGTGTTGGTTTCCAGAATCTCGGCGCCGGCCTGGAGATATTCTTCATGTATCGAAAGAATGAGGTTGGGGTCCGAAAGGTTCAGCTCGTCATAGCAGCGGTTGATGAAGATGCCGCGCGCATAGAGAACCGTACCCATGGCGCCATCGGCAAGCACGGGGCGGTTTGAGAAGATATCTGCAAACTGGGCCATTCTCTTGTCATGCTATCGCAAGCCTTTAGGGAATGTACCTATATGTGCGGCGAACGGCGGCGAGCGCAGGCTCGAATGCGCCGTCGGAGCATTAAGTCGAACGCGCTTGGGTTGCTTTGTTATACTTCGAGAGTCAAAAGCTATGCGGAACGAGTCCAGGATCAGCCACTTCGGACGGGCGGGTTCTGCGGCAATCTCCATTCATTTTGTCCAAGTTGCGGCAACCGCAATGCAATCATTCTCGGCCAGTCCGCGCCGGTTTTTGAGGGAAGCGATTTTGAAGAAAAGAAGTCTTTGGTATAGCGCCGCCGGATCCCTGGTTGCGGCAATTGTGCTGGCGGGATGTGGTACCACCACCTATTTTGCGGGAAGGACGCTGCCCCCCAGCGGCCTTACGAACCGCGTTCTGATTTCCATACAGAACCCAAGCATCGCATCGACCGGCGCTCTCACTTTTGTGGATGCCTTTTACGATATTCGCTTCAGTTATAACCAGAAGGTTGCGGGTTTCAGCATCACCGGATACTCCGGCCAGTTGCCGGTCACGATCCAGAACATGCCGGAGGAGCAAGTCGGTGCAGTATACGGCGCCGGGGACGGTTCGCTGCATACGGTGAACTATCAAAAAGAGTCGGATAACGGTGCTCAAAAAGGCCTGAACGGCGTTTCGTCGAGCATCTTCATCACGCGAAATCTGAATTACATATTCGCGGCAAATCAACAGGCGACGGTGCTTACGGTGGTCGACAACACCAACGGAGGCACGTACGCATTGAGCCTGCCCGGCGTTTACCGGGTGAGCGTCAATCCCGGCGGATCTGCGGCCATGGCGTTTGTGCAGAATTCCAACTATGCCTATTACGTGCGCAAGTTGACTGCCAATCAGACGCTGGCTTACTCCGGCGGATCAGGCACCTGGCCAAAAGCTGCCATGGACTGCGAGCCGCAGAACTCACCTGGCTGGTGCCTCTTTCAGATGCAAAGTCCGGACAGTGTGGATGCAACGGGCAATGCCTATGGCGCCCCGCTCGTCTTCGACCGTCCGGTTAAGGCAGTATTTTCGGCTGATGGCAATACGGCATACGTGTTAAATTGCGGTGCCGAGTGCGGCGGCTCGACTTCTTCGATCACCGAAGTGCCGATCGCTCCGCTGATCTTCCTGATTGGGCAGCAATCCGGGCAGTTTGCCGACGAACAATGCGCTGCACGCCAACTGCGCGACCACGTCGAACCTGAGTTCTTGCACCCTGGCGATTCCCGGCGGATCGAGTAATGCACTTGTATCGACAACGACGATGTATGTCGCTGGTCAGCAACTGCAACCGGATGGATTGTTCACAGGAAACCTGACGGTGGTGAACCTGGCGCAGACCGCTTCGAGCACCCTATCGGCTTCGTCCCCCGTTTCGATCAGCGATGGTGCACCGGGAGCGCCGAGCCGCATGGTGATCGCAGACGACAGCACTCTGTGGATCGGCATGACCAAGTGCAATAACGGCGAGCGATTCAAGACGGGCTTGCCCTACGGTTGCCTGACGATGTTCAATACAACCAGCAACTCCGTAACGCTGCTGGAGCCGTATCTTGGTGATCTGGATGGCATCGCGGCTGTGACCGGGTTGCACAAGGTGTATGTTGCGCAGGGTGGGCAGGTTTATATCTTCCACACCACCGATGGTTCATCGATCAACAACCAGTACGTGACCGTGAATGGAACCGCATCCGATGTCGCGTTTATGGACGCGCAGACAGACGGCGACAACACGGTTTACTAGCCAGCCATGCTTGCAAGCGAAGATTCCAATCGTCGGCGTGCGGATGTACTGGCAATCGCTGCGCATCGCGACGACGTGGAGCAGACTTGCGGGGGAACGCTACTGCGCATGGCTGCGCGTGGACTGCGAACCGCAATTCTTGATCTGACGAGGGGCGAAGCGGGTACGCGCGGAACTGCGGAAGACCGTGCGCAGGAAGCATCGGAAGCGGCCCGCCTGCTGGGTGTAAGCCAACGCGAGGCCCTGGACCTGCCGGATGGTGCGATCGAGAACACACTGGAAAATCGAAAGAAGATTGTGCGCGTGCTGCGCGAGGTTCGGCCGAGGGTTGTGATTCTGCCCTACTGGCAGGCGCGACACCCTGACCACGCAATCGTGGCTACGCTTGGATACGAGGCATGCTTTTTATCGGGATTAACAAAGCATGAGACCGGCACTGCACCGCACCGTCCTTTCAAGATCGTGTACGCCAGTTTGTACGCGGATGTGCGACCCAGCTTCGTCGTCGACATCACGCCGTTCATCGAACAGCGGCACAGAGCATTGATGGCTTACAAGTCGCAATATTCAAACCAGGATGCGGGAAGCACGTTGTTCGTACCGGAGGAAGAGATCCGGGAGCGCACGTTTGCCGAAGCGCGGCATTATGGCTTGTTGGCGGGCGTGAAGTATGGCGAGCCATTTGTGCAGAAAGAAATCGGCCTGGTGGACGACCTGACTCTGCTGCCCGTGCAATCGATATAGGCACTCTCGGCGCCTCACTTTTCCCATTACGATTTCTTATCGAAACCCAAAAGAGAATAACTTTGCGTTATAGGCTGCACTTCGCCGAAACTCTAAGTGGAGGTTGACGATGACGCAGACCTGGGATCCGCAGGCTTATGAACGGAACGGCGCATTTGTGCATGGACTCGCCGAAGGCGTGCTGGAGTGGCTCAACCCTCAGAAGGGCGAGTTCATTCTCGACCTGGGCTGCGGCGATGGACAACTAACGCACCGTTTGATCGCGACGGGCGCGCACGTGCTGGGAGTGGATGCATCGGCGGAGATGGTCGCGGCAGCCCGTGAACGAGGGATCGAAGCGGAACAGGCGAACGCTGAACTGCTGCCGTTTCATGATGGTACCTTTGATGCGGTTTTCTCGAATGCTGCCTTGCACTGGGTGCGTAATCAGGATGAGATGCTGGCCCAGGTACATCGTGTGCTGAAGAGCGGTGGGCGTTTCGTCGCAGAGATGGGCGGACATGGGAATATCGCGGCGATTCACGTGGCGCTGAGGGCGGTGCTGGATCGGCATGGATACGGGGACCGCGAAGACGGCGTCAATTACTATCCGACGGCGGAGAGCTACGCGGAGCGGCTCAAGCGGCACGGATTCACGGTTGAACGGATCGCGATCATTCCGCGGCCGACGAGACTGGCGGAGGGCGGAATGGAAGGCTGGTTGCGCACATTTCGGCGCGGCGTCCTCGATGGATTGCCGGAGGATGTGCGTGAAGCAGTGGTCAAGGAGACGGTGGTGTTGCTGGCTCCCGCGCTGCGCGACGAAGAGGGGAATTGGATTGCTGATTATGTGCGGCTGCGATTTGTTGCCATCAGTTGACAGTTACAGCTCGTCGGCTAGTAAGACAATAAGCTTCGGCAAGATAGATTAATCTGCAAAGAAAAGTATCTTCGGCTGCTTGCTTTTCAGAATTACTTATGGCAAAGTACTAACTGCGTAGGAGAAACGCCCGATGAATTGCATCACACCCAATTCGATGCTGAGACTGGAATGGTTCGATAAGAGCCTCACCGGTCGCCGGGCGTACTTCGTCAGTCCTCGATAACGCCTCTGGCGTCCTTATCCTGCGCATGTTCCAAGAAACCTGGTCAAAAAGAGCAGATTGAGAGTCAGCATTGTGCTGTTTTCGAATCTGTAATCGCCCGAGTGGCGAAGAAGACAGGTACTTCGACTGTTAATCGAAAAACCGTTCTGTCTTCGCTTATTCCCTCGGGTAAGTAATAAGTAAGTTGTGGCCGCTAAGTTGTGACTGTGCGGTTAACGGATAACTGTTGTTTGCCGGTGGTGTAGGTTACGGATACTTCGCTCGACACGCGGGTGGTCGCAGGTTCGAATCCTGCCCGGGAAGCGATTCTCGGTAGCTCAGTTGGAAGAGCACCTGATGTTCCGTGGCTGTTTGTTCCCCGGCATCTTTTTGAAATGACGCAGCGATGGTGTGCGTCGCAACGTCCACGAATGTGGCCGGTGGTGTAGGTAGCGGATACTTCGTCTGTCCAACGAGGAGATGCAGGTTCGAGTCCTGCCTTGAGTGCGAACTCAAGTGGTCTATTGGCAAAGGCGCCTAACGTTCCGCTTCCGCTTGTTCCCCGGCTGCTGTATTTGGCGTGTTATTTCAACCACGCCTTGACAACCACCTCTGCCGGTGGCGTAGGTGACGGATACTTCGGTCGCGGGTTCAATTCCCGTCCGGATGCAATTCCGGTAGCTCAGTGGGTAGAGCAAATAAGGACCGTCGCCGTTTGTTCCCCGGCCGAAAAACCTCCGGCGCGTCCGGATAGAAACGATAGCATTATGGGCAAGTTGAATGTGAAAAACGGAACCCCCGTGGGCCAGCATCACCTTTGCAGGCGGTGCAACTGGGGACAGTTCGTGACTGGCTTCCGCGAATCAGATTTGCTGGTGATCTGCATGAATGCGAATCCCAATTTCACGGTGCCGTTTCCTGTGTACGAATGCAGCTCGTTCAGTGACAAGCACAGGCCTACGTTCGAGCAGATGAACCGTCTCGCGATCCGTGTGAACTCGGTACGCCTCTCGGCGCGAACGCGTGGGTTTCAGACCGTGAGCAGAGTGCAGACGGTGCGTGTCGATGATAAGGATCAAGACGAGGCAACGCAGGCTGTTTGATGCCTGGGGCGAATATCGAGACGGGTGGTTCAGCATCGTGGTTTCCCACCCATGCGGCAAAAGCGCCGCATGGATGGGGCACCCAGCTAGGGGGGCAAACGGTTGTTGATCAAAGAAAGTAAACTGCCGGTGGCGCAGGGTACGGATACTTCAGTGGTAGAGGATCGAGGATGCATTGCATCTTCGGTAGCGCAGGTTCGAATCCTGCCGCCAGGCGCGAGCCTGGTGTAAATGCCGCACCCGATTTTTCCCCGGCAGTGATTTTGAAAAGGAGGCGTACGATGCGCCTGAACATGGCAAAGCATTACATGCGTCCGCGATTGCGTACGCACGAGGGAGCGCCGGCCAGGGCGATCACGCCGGAACAGGCGCTGCGCCGCTCGGTTCTCTCCTGCATGTTGTGGGAGGGAGAGTTCTACGAGGACGGGGTTCAGATCGCCGGGCGCATTCGCGAACTGGTGCCGAAGGTAGGTGCCGATAAGGTAGCGGCGCTGGCCGTTGAGGCGCGCGAGCGGATGAAGCTGCGTCATGCACCGCTGTTGCTGGTGCGCGAAATGGCGCGGTTGGCAACGCATCGCGGGCTGGTGGCGGAGACGCTGACGCGGGTGATCCAGCGTGCCGATGAGCTGTCGGAGTTTGTCGCGATCTACTGGGCAGAAGGACGTCAGCCTTTGTCGGCGCAGGTGAAGAAGGGACTGGCTGCGGCGTTCTGCAAGTTCGATGAGTACGCACTGGCCAAGTACGACCGTGCGGGCGCGGTGCGTCTGCGCGACGTGCTGTTCCTGTCGCACGCGCGGCCGGTGGATGAAGCGCAGGCTGCGCTGTGGAAGCGCCTGGCTGAGAATCAGCTGGCTACGCCGGACACGTGGGAGGTTGCGCTGTCGGCAACCGGACGCGACGGTGTAGCGAAGCGTGAGGTGTGGGAGCGTTTGCTCTCCGAGCGCAAGCTTGGGGCACTGGCTCTGCTGCGCAACCTGCGCAATATGCAGCAGGCAGCGGCAAGCGAGGATCTCGTGCTGGAAGCTCTTGCAGCAATGAAGACGGATCGCGTGTTGCCGTTCCGCTTTCTGGCTGCGGCGCGAAGTGCTCCGCAGTGGGAGCAGGCGCTGGAGGCGGCGATGTTTCGCGCTCTCGAGGGCCGTTCCGCTCGCTTGCCGGGGCACACAGTGTTGCTGGTCGACGTTTCCGGATCGATGGAGGCGGCGATCTCGCACCGCTCGGATATGCGTCGCACGGATGCGGCTTACGGACTGGCGATCCTGCTTCGCGAAATCGGAGAGAAGGTAACGGTGTACACCTTCTCAAACGAGGCGAAGCTGGTGGCGGCGCGTCGTGGAATGGCGTTGCGCGACGCGCTGGACCAGAGCCAGCTGCACGGCGGAACGTACCTGGGAAAGGCGATTGCGCAGGTGGAGGCCGACATGCGGAAGGGATACGACCGCATGGTGGTGATCACCGACGAGCAGTCGCACGACCAGGTTCCCGCAGCGCGCGGCCGCGGCTACGTGATTAACGTAGCGTCGAACCGCAACGGGGTTGGATACGGCGCGTGGATGCACGTCGACGGCTGGAGCGAGGCGGTGGTCGAGTTCATTGCCGAGCTCGAGTCGACGGACCCAATGTGAGCGATTGGGTTCGTGCTTTCCCACCCATGACGCGATGGACCTGCGTCATGGATGGGGCACCCATGGTCGTGCGGATTGATGCATCGCTCCCAGGTCTCAGAAGCGAGGCATGGGGCGCCCGGCCCCTTTTTCGCTGCAAAAAATCGAACGGGGAGATCTGTGAAAGCGGATCTCCCCGTTTGTCTTGGGCAGAAACTGGAGGTAGCTAAACCGCGATTTCGTTTTCGACTCCGCGGCGGTTCTTGATTTCCGGCATCGGTTCGTCGGCTTCCAGTAGTTTCAAGCGGAACAGGAGCCCTGCAACAAGGCCGGCGACGCAGGGAACAATGAGAAAGAGCCAGACCTGCGTGAGGGCCGTACCGCCGGCAAAAATCGCCGGGCCGAGGCTGCGTGCCGGGTTTACGCTCACTCCTGTAATGTGAATGCCAAAGATGTGAATGACGACGAGGGTCAGGCCGATGCCGAGGCCAGCGAAGCCTGCGGGAGCGGCTTTTTGCGTGGCTCCGAGGATGACGACTACAAAAATCAGCGTAGCCACGAATTCAAAGACGATGGCAGAGGTGACGTTGTATCCACCCTGGTAGCCTGGGCCCCAACCGTTCTGCCCCAGGCCGCTGGTGGCGATGTCGTAGCCGGCGCCAACGCCGCGGACGATGAAGGAAAGCACGGCCGCGGCAAGAATGGCGCCCGCGAATTGTCCGATCCAATAACCGATCATGTCGCCAGTCTTCATGCGGCCAGCGGACCAGACGCCGAGGCTGACAGCGGGATTGATATGGCAGCCGGAGATGGGACCGATTCCGTAAGCCGCGCCGATGAGTGCTAGTCCGAAGGCAAAGGCGATGCCAAGGATACCAACCTTGTCCCCTGCGACCACGGCGGTGCCGCAGCCGAAGAGCACCAGAATGAATGTGCCTGCCAACTCAGCGAAGTACTTTTTCATGGGTTCCTCCAGTCCGTGTTTGACAGCTTAGAACTGCCGTTGCCCGGTTCGTACATGTACCGGACGTGACAAAACTGCACCAGTGAGGGAGGAGAGATGGGCAGAAGCCCTTTGCATATTGCGGAGCGAGTGTCGCAGACTCAGCCGAACCGAGTCAAGAAAGACCAACCAGGGACTGGCCCGACTCTCCAAATTCATCAAACGTTTGCAATTTGTTTGCCTCGCTGAATTACTCTGTTAACGATCCCGAAGCGGCCTAAGCACTCAACCTCCAACGGCCGACGGCGAAAGGCATTCCGGTTTTGAGCCAAACCGTATTTGTACTGGAAGACGACACCGACATCGCGCGGCTGGTGCAACATCATCTTGAGGCCGCTGGATTTGCACCCCGGATTTTTCATACCCCGAACAATGTGATTTCCGATGCCGAGCGCCAGCCTCCCGCGCTTTTTCTACTCGACATCATGGTTCCTGGAGGAGACGGGCTGGATGTTTGCCGGAGACTGCGGTCACATCCGGCGCTTTCCACGATTCCCATCATTTTCCTTACGGCCCGCGCAGGCGAAAACGATCGTGTCCTTGGACTGGAACTGGGCGCGGACGATTACATTACGAAGCCGTTTGCAACGCGCGAGCTGGTTGCGCGGGTAAAGGCGGTACTGCGGCGATTTGAGCGCCCGACCACGCCATCGGTCATCAGTTTTGAAGAAGTGGTGATCGACGCTAATGCTATGCAGCTCAAGGTGCGCGGCGAACTGACGACGACGACAGCGACGGAGTTTCGGCTGCTGGATTATCTTGCCCGGCACCCTGGTCGGGTATTCAGCCGCGATCACCTGCTGGACTCTGTCTGGGGCGACGCACGATTTGTTACGCCCCGGTCGGTCGACGTATATGTGCGGCGCATCCGTGAGAAAATCGAGGTCGATCCCGAGAATCCGCGCTACCTGAAAACAGTGCGCGGGGCGGGTTACCGGTTCGAAATTCCAAAGGGTGAGTGAGACCACATGCCGGAATTCCGGCATGAGCAGGCCCTGAATTGATGCGCAAAGTATTCACAAAACTGATGGCGCTGTTCGTGCTGCTGCTGCTGTTTGAGACGGCGGCGATGGAGATCATTCTGCGGCGGATGATGGAGCACTCCGCCGGGGAGACGCTGCATCGTTTGGGGCGCGAAGCCATCTGGTCGGGGCTGATCGCGCTGCTTGTAGCCCTGCCGATTGCAGCGTGGGCGGCTAGCCGGATCGCGGCGCGCCTGCAGCGGGTCATGATCTTTGCCCGGCGCATTGCGCAGGGAGATTTGAGCGCGCGCCTGGAGCACGACAGCGGCGGGGAACTGGCCGCAATGGAGGCCGCGCTGAACCAGACGGCCGAGCGGTTGGGACAGAGTTTCGCCGAGATAGAAAGCAGTCGGCACGAGCTGGCGACGATGCTGGACTCGATGCAGGAGGCGGTCGTTGCGGTTACGGCCGAAGGTTTGGTCCGTTGGTCGAATGCGGTGATGAAGCGTATTGCGAGGACTGAAATCCGCGCCGGCCGGCCGCTGGTGCATTCGGTGCGCGATCCTGAGCTGCTTGACTGCGTGAAAGGCGCACAGGAATCGCGGGAAGTGCGGTATGGGCGGTCGAGTTCGCTGGCGCAGGGTCGAACATTCGAGATAAGCGCGGCGCCGCTGCCAACCGGTGGAGTGATCGCAGTGCTGCACGACGTGACTCGAATTGAGGCGGCGGAGCGGTCGCGTCGCGATTTCATTGCCAATGTAAGCCACGAACTGCGCACACCCCTCACGTCGATTCAGGGATACGTCGAAACGCTCGTGGAGGATCCGCATCCCAATCCCGCGACCACCAATGAATTCCTGCACGTGATCCTTAAGAATGCGACGCGCATGAATCGATTGACGGAGGATTTGCTTGCGTTGGCCACAATCGAGAGCCCGGATTACAAGCTCGCGATGCAGCCAACGCGAGCGAGCGAAATGGTCAATGATGCGATTGATTCGCTCGGCGGCCTTGTGGTGGATTCCGGACTGGAGTTGGAGTCTTCCGGGGCGCCGGATGCTTCGGTGATGGTCGATCCCGACGCAATGAACCAGGTTTTCGGGAACCTGATCGAAAACGCCGTTAAATATGGAAAATCAGGCGGAAGGATCGAGGTAGGTGCGCGGGCGCTCGACGGCGAGATCGAGTTCTTTGTGCGGGATTTTGGGCAGGGCATTGCATCGGAGCACCTTGACCGGATCTTCGAGCGGTTCTATCGCGTTGACAAGGCGCGCTCGCGAGAGGCCGGGGGAACAGGGCTGGGGCTGGCGATTGTGAAGCACATTCTTCATGCGCATGGCGGGCATATCCGCGCGGAAAGTGAACTCGGCTCTGGGACCTCATTTCTATTCACGTTGCCGATTGTTCCCCCAAAACATCGTCTCGAAGAGCATTCCGACGCGCCCGCAGTCGCACAAAACGGGCCCTAAGTTGATAAAAATCAGAAACCTGCCAGCCTTTCAATTCCCCGTAACATTGGCTAGCGAGAATAGATTGCGGCAGTGATCCTGCACGGGAGCTATGAACTGTGAAAAAAACTTTGCTTACAGTATGTTTGTTGGTTCTAGCCTTGGGCACAGCCCAGGCACAGAAGTTAACCGCGGCCGGTGCAACATTTCCTTACCCGATCTACTCGAAGTGGTTCAGCGAATACAGCACCGCGCATCCAGGCGTTGAGGTGAATTACGCTTCCATCGGTTCAGGCGGTGGTATTGCCCAGGTCACAAAGGGATTGGTGGACTTTGGCGCGTCGGACATGCCGATGACCGACGATATGTTGTCGTCATCTCCTGTCAAGCTGATCCACATTCCGACTGTGCTGGGTGCCGTGGTGCCGGTGTTCAATGTGCCCGGCGTAAAGGATCTGAAATTTAGTGGCGACGTGCTTGCCGACATCTATCTCGGCAAGATTGCGAACTGGAATGACGCCAGGATCGCGAAAGACAACCCGGGGGTGAAGCTACCGGACCAGAAGATTATCGTGTTACACCGGTCTGAAGGTTCTGGCACAACCTACATCTGGTCAGACTACCTAAGCAAGGTGAGCAAGGAATGGGCCGATGGTCCCGGCAAAGGTTCAGCGCTCGCCTGGCCGGTTGGAGTGGCAGGCAAGGGCAATGAAGGCGTCGCCGGGCTGGTACGGCAGCTTCCCGGAGCCATTGGATACGTCGAACTGATTTACGCGCTGCAAAACCACATGACCTTCGGCGCCGTGAAGAACGCGTCAGGGAACTGGATCACGGCGTCAATCGATGGCGTGACGGAAGCTGCTGCGAGCGTCAAGCAGATGCCGGCCGATTATCGCGTATCGATTACCAACGCGCCGGGCGCGAACGCTTATCCCATCTCAAGCTTTACCTATCTGCTGGTTCCACTGAAAGGAACGAACCAGGCCAACCGCACCGTGTTGAAGGATCTGTTGAGCTGGATTCTCAAGTCGGGCGAAGGCCAGGTTTCGTCGCTGTCGTATGCTCCACTGCCGCAGAGCCTGGTAGACAAGGAATTGAAGACGATTTACTCGTTGCAATAACTGTCATTGGGTGCTGGACCGAGGCCGCGCGATAATTGCGCGGCCTTCGTGTTTTGTTGAACACGAGCGGGGATTCGTAGAATACCGGCGTTAGATCGGAAGAGTAGAATTCGAGGCTGAAAATCCTTCCGATCCAAGGAAACCTACTGATGCGCGTTTTTCCTGCTCTTTGTGCCCTGGCATTTCTGCCAATTCTGGTCACGTCACCATTGCTGTCTCAATCTTCACCATCTCCATACGATTCAGTTGATCCGCTGATTGGCACGGCCGGGGGCGGCAATACGTTTCCCGGGGCGACCCTGCCATTTGGAATGGTGCAATGGAGTCCCGACACCAATACAGATGCGTGGTACAAGGCCGACGAGAAGCAGTTATATGGGTTCAGCCTCACGCACATCAGTGGCGCAGGATGCCCTTTGTTCGGGGATTTTGCGGTGTTGCCGGTGCTGGACGAGCTGACGACGAGCCCGGGGACGAAGTTCACGCCGATGGCATTCGATCGCAAGGATGAACAGTCGCATCCCGGTTATTATGCAGTGACATTGACGAACGGCGTGCGCGTGGAATTGACAGTGACGGAGCGGGCGGGGATTGCTCGGTTGACCTTTCCCCAAGGGGCGAAGATGCGGATGCTGATCAATGCGGGCAGCAGCGCGAATTCGATTTCGGCGCCAAACGAGGACCCGAAGGATCACGCAGCGTTTGCCAATCATATCGAGGTTAGGCCCGACGGAAGTTTCTCGGGTTGGACGAGCGCGGGCCGCTTCTGCGGGTCGGACTCGCATTACAAACTCTACGTTGCGGGGGAGTTCAACGTGCCGCTTGACGCTGAAGTACTGTGGCGGGACGGCGCGCTCCTGAAGGACACCCTGAGCACAGAGGGAAAGCACACCGGCGCGTGGGTCGAATCCAAAGCGAGCGGCACGATTGAACTGAAGATCGGCATTTCATTTGTCAGCGAGGCTGGCGCGCTGGCGAACATGAAAAAGGAGATTCAGGGTTGGAGCTTCGATGAGAAGCAACGAGAGGCGAAGAAGACATGGAGCGAGCTTCTGAATCGCGTAGCGGTCGAAGGCGGCGAGCCGGATCAGCGGAAAATTTTCTACACCGGTGTTTACCATTCATTCTTGTCTCCAAACATCTTCAGTGATGAAGACGGGCAGTACATGGGATTCGACGACAAGGCTCATTCGGTAGTCGGAACAAAGCAGAAGGCGCAATACGCGAACTTTTCCGATTGGGACATCTATCGGAACACGGTGCAGTGGCAGGCGCTGTTTGAGCCCGAGCGCGAGAGCGACATGGTGCAGTCGCTGGTGAACGACGCGGAACAGAGCGGATGGCTGCCGAAGTGGGAGGCAGCAAACGATGTTACCTATGTGATGGGCGGCGATTCGCCGGATGCGGTGGTGTCATCGGCCTATGCGTTTGGCGCGCAGAATTTCGATACCGGGAAAGCGCTCGAATATATGGTGAAGGGCGGTACGCAGCCCGGCATGGGGCCGCATCACGATTCAGAGCGACCGTTTCTCGCCGATTACATGAAGCTGGGATACGCGCCGATTGACAAGGACATAGGGGCAGCTTCGCATACGCTTGAATATGCTAGTGACGATTTTGCGATTGCACAGTTTGCCAAAGCGATCGGGCACGAGGATGAGTATCATCGGTTTCTGAAGCAATCGGAGAACTGGAAGACATTGCTCGATCCGGAGACGCACTGGATCCGGCCGCGGAACGAGGACGGATCGTGGCTGACCGGATTCGATGCAGAGCGGTCGCTGCCTAAGCGCCCAAATGTGCCTGTGCCGAGCGATCAGATGGGGTTCGAGGAAGGAAACACTTACCAGTATTCATTCATGGTTCCCTTCGACTACCCGGCACTGTTCGCGGCGATGGGCGGCGAGCAGGTTGTGGAGTCGCGACTCGATCACTTCTTTACCGCGCTGCGCTGCTGGGGCAAACCGTGTTTCAACATCGAGAATGAGCCGGACTTTGTGACGCCCTACGCATACGTCTTTCTTGGCAAGCCGTGGAAGACGCAGGAAGTGGTGACGCGGATCGGGAAAGAGACGTTCAAAGCCGCCCCGGATGGAATTCCGGGAAATGATGATCTCGGGGCCACGTCGGGGGTCTATGTGTGGAACGCGCTAGGATTCTATCCGGCGGTCCCTGGAGTAGGTGGGTTGGTGATCGGCACGCCGATGTTCGAAAAGGCGACGCTTAATTTCGCGGGCGGCCGAACGGTGATTGTATCGCGCGAAGGGCAGGGAATCTACGTGCAGGAAGTCATGCTGAACGGTGCTCCTTACGCGAATTCGTGGCTTCCGATCAGCCAATTCCGAACCGGAACGAATCAAGTGCATTTCAAGATGGGCACAGAGCCGAACATGCGGCGAGGAACGGCACTGGAAGATCGGCCGCCGAGTTTCCGTTAGCGAACGGACTAGCTGGTGTGGTGTTCCGGAAGTTATTGGCAAAAGTCTGGAAGTGCAAAAGCAGATTCTTCGCGCACCGCCCCGAACTGAAATGCGTTCGAGGGGCCCCATTCGCTCAGAATGACATTGCCAACATTTATCGTGAACTTCAGGGACAGGTCTTAGTGCTGCCTGTTCTCATGGATGAGGCGGTCGACCAGCGGAATCAATTTTTCGCCGGTGCGGGGCAAGATGAATGTGCCGGATGAGGCGTCCCAGTCCAGTTTGAAACTGGTGGAGAGGGCAGAGATCCAGATCTGGCGCACGGGGGTGTTCGGTGTGATTACGAATTTCACCGCGGGCTCTTCAAAGACAACGTTCAGCACGCCGCCCTGCTCCTCAACCTCGAAGCCGGCCTCGTCTTCTTCTTCACGAGCGATCAAATGCTTTTTCAGCGCATCGAGAGCGCTCTCCGCCGCGCGGCGAAACTCTATTTCGTCCTGCATGATTCAAGTGTAGCAATCGATGGCTTGCGGGGATAGCCGATTGAGGCCGAAAAATTGCAGGCCAATGACGAAAACACGCAGACTCGAATCTGCGATTCCGCGGAGAATGATCTTCACGCAACGATTCGGGCGCACCGTCGACCGGGATAACACTGTCGGTTGGTGCCGTCGACAAAATCTGTGACCCCTGGGCCCCCCGGCCGGCCCACTTGATCCTGCGGGACATACATTCATGAGTTTCCCCGAATTTGCTATCCTTGGAAAGAGCAACGAGGAAGGGTTCCCTCGGCCAGTTATACGTTGTCGTTACCTGCCGCTAAGTTTGTTCAGCAAGATATTTGCCGTTACGTTCAATGCGGAGAGATTTGATGCGACGCGCTCCTCTCATGCTTTTGCAACGAGACGTTTGTCGCCAGAACCAGGTAAACCGGTAGCATGCAACCATCTGGTTGCATATTGTCGCGTATACGGCTTTCTATGAATCGTCACAAGCGCGAACCTCGCTGCGCACACAACCACCTTTGATCGCGGAACGAACTCGAACCCTTGGCCGCCAGCGTCAAAACCCGCATCGATCTTCTCCTCGTTGAACGCGCTCTCGTTCCCAGCCGCGAACGTGCCCGCGCCCTCATCCTCGCTGGCCGCGTTCTCGTGAACGAGCAAAAAATCGACAAGCCTGGCACAGCCATCGCGCCTGACTCCACCATTCGCCTGCTCGGCGACGACATGCCCTACGTCAGCCGAGGCGGGCTCAAACTCGAGGCTGCTCTCGATCACTGGAAGATTGAAGTCACCGGTCGAGCCTGTCTCGACATCGGAACTTCCACGGGTGGCTTTACGGACTGCCTCCTCCAGCGCGGCGCATCCCATGTCACCGCCGTCGACACCGGATTCGGCCAGATTGCCATGAAGCTTCGCAACGACCCGCGCGTTCAACTCGTTGAGCGCACCAATGCGCGGTTCCTTGCTCCGGGCGCGCTTGCCGAACCCGGCCAGCCCACTCTCACGCTGCTCGTCATGGACGTCTCGTTCATCTCCGCCACGCTCCTGCTTGGGCCGGTCATCGCCGCCGCGTCCGCACTGACTGAAGCTGTCATCCTGGTCAAGCCGCAATTCGAAGCCGGCCGCGGCAACGTCGGCAAAGGCGGCATTGTCCGCGACCCCGCAATCCACAAACGTGCCGTCGAAAGGGTTGCCGACTGCATCACCGGTCTTCACTGGCACGTCATCGAAACCATTCCCTCGCCGATCACGGGCGGCGAAGGAAACATTGAATTCCTGCTCTACACAAAACGAACCTGACCGCTGTTCACTGACCACTGACCACTGATCCGTTACACTAGGACCGCATGACATGCGTAGCGATCGTCTCCAAGCCACGAAGGCAGGAACTCGCCCAGTTGCTTCCCGAACTGATCGGCTGGCTCCGCAAGCATGATTACGAGCCCCTGCTTGACTGTGAAGGAGCAAGCTATACCGACACTGCACCCGCAGTCGATCGCGCGGATCTGCCGGCGCACAAACCGCAGTTGGTTATCGTACTTGGCGGTGACGGTACGTTGCTCTCCGTGGCGCGCATCTTCGCGGCAACCGGAACGCCTATTCTCAGCGTCAACCTGGGCTTTCTCGGCTTTCTGACGGAGGTGCGCCTCGCCGATCTCTACACCACGCTCGAAAGCTGGTGCGATCACTGCCACACCCTGGACGCGCGCATCATGCTCCACGCTGAAGTCTTTCGCGAAGGCGCATCCGTCAAGGCCTTTGAAGCGCTGAATGAGGTCGTCGTCTCCAAAGGCGACATCGCGCGCATGGGCGATTTCGCCGTCGAACTCGATGGCAAAAGCGTGGCCCGCTTCCGTGCCGATGGCGTCATTGTTTCCACGCCCACCGGATCCACGGCCTACACCCTGGCCGCCAATGGCCCCATCCTTACGCCTGACGTCGATGCACTCGTGGTCACGCCCATCTGTCCTCACCTGCTCACGCTGCGTCCGATCGTGGTGCGGGGCGATGCGCGACTGACGGTTCGCGTCGAAGGCATCCCCACCCAATGCCTTCTGACGGTCGATGGGCAAACGGGATTCGAGCTTCACCTTGGCGACGAAGTCCGCTGTCATCGCTCCGATTACACGGTCAACCTGATCCGGCTCAGCGAGAGCGGATTCTTTGACGCCCTGCGCAGCAAGCTCAGTTGGGGCGAGCGTTAGCGCGGCATCGCGCACACTCGATCACAATTCGCAAATCTTCAAGGGGGAAATAGGGAAGGGAAGTTCCCTTTTTACGGGTGCAGCTCGTCGAGGAGCGCTTTCGCCTTGACCGCAAGATTGCGGGCGCCACCCGCATCCCCAGCCGTCAGCGCTTCGCGCGCCTCTTTCAGATACTCGCGAATCTGGGCAGCGGTCTTCGCTTCCTGGTCGCTCAGCTTGCGGCTGATCCCGTTCAAGGTCTTCTCGGTCGATGCGATCGAATCATCCGTTTGCTGCCGCACGTTCGGTGCATCGCCGGTGGAAAGTGTTCCGATCGCCGGAACGGCGGGGGCCTCGTTCGACGCTACCTGCGGATTCGTGTTCGCAGGCTTTTTGTGCTTCACGGGCTTCTTTACCGGTTCCGCCGGAACAGGGATTTGCGGCTCCGGCTGCATGGGAATCGTCACCTCGGGTGGAGGCAGATTGGTGGGCGCGGGCTCGGGTTTGGGCGGAGCCGTGTCCTCGAGTGGCGGCGCAAGCGGCTGGTTCTGCGCGACCTGGGTCTTGTGGTGAAAGCACCCCGTCAGCAGCAGCGGCAACAGCCATGCAGCGCTCCCGGCGCTCAGCTTCATGTTTCCAACCCCTTTGTCTCTTCCACAATGGCCGGTTGCAGATGCCGGCGTCCCCATTCCGCGGCGGCGAGTGGAATGCGCAGTGAGAATTCCGTGCCACGGCCTACGGTAGATTGTACGTCTACGCTTCCATGGTGCAACTGCAAAATACGGTACGTCATTGCCAGTCCGATGCCGCTGCCGCCGCTTTTCGTTGTGAAATAAAGATCGAAAATCTTCTCCCGAATCTCCGGCGGAATTCCGGTCCCTTCATCGGCAATCCGCAACACCGCCATCTTGCGGTCTTCTTCCAGCGTCACGCGCAGAGCGCCGCCATTGGGCATCGCCTGTCCGCCATTCAGAATGACATTGATCGCAGCCTGCTTCAGCAGGTCGGCATCCACGTTCACCATCAGCGGATGGTCAGGAAGGCGTCCTTCGAGCCTCACATTGCGTATGGAGAGCTCTTCGTCCGCCAGTGCCAGCACATCGCCGATTACCTTGCGCAAATCCTGTTCCCGCAGCTGCAATTCCACCGGACGAGAAAAGTCCACCAGCGTCTGCACCACGCGATCCAACCGGTGAATCTCCGCGTCAATCACTTCCAGGTGCCGCGTTGCCGGCGCATGCTCCCCGCTCAGCTTGTTTTTCAGCAGCTCAAGATGCACCACGATGGCGTTGATCGGATTTTTGACTTCATGCCCCACGCCCGCTGTCAGCCTTCCGATTGCTGCCATGCGGCGCGAAAGCTCCAGCTCTGACTCGATTTGCTCAACGGATTCAAGGTCATGCAGTGTGACCAATGCGCCCAGTCCCATCCGCGTGTGGTCATCGTAGATGAAATCCACTGACGCCTGTATGCGGCGCCCTGTTTCTGTCTGGACTTCTTCCTGCACCAGCGTGACCCCGGCATCGAAAGCCTCGCGAAGCGTTCGTCCCAGCACCGTGGAACTGTCGAAGATTTCGCGAGCCTGCAACCCAAGGATGTTGTCGCTCTCCACATGCAGGAAGCGCTGCGCGGCTTCCGACACGAGCACCGCCCGTCCATCCCCCGTGAACAACAAGATGCCGTCTTGAAGATTGCCGAGTACCTGGTCGAGATTCTCCTTCAATGCCGAGAACACCTCTTCCACGTTGCGCATGCGCTGCCCGATCTGCTCAATCTTCGTTGATACTCTTTCCGCCGTATCGAGTTGCGGGGCTTGACCTTTTTCGCTCTGGATCCCGGCCGGCAGGGGATTCCAGTAATCCAGCTGCATGCTGATCTCTTCCAGGGGCCGCAGTGCCAGGTTGCTTAACAAGAACGCCACAACCAGCGCCGTCCCCAGCGCAAAGGCCATCAGCTCAAACGCTTCTTTCAGGGATGGTTCATATACCGCCTGCAGCAGCGTTGTCCGTACACCCACGTGCACGCTCAGGAACGGCTGATTATTGCGATCCAGCGGCGCCACGATGTCAAAGACCTTGGCCGGCCCATAGATTTCACGCATTTTGGTAATCGGATCGGCGGCAAGCAGGTCGGTGTATTTTGGCCGCCACTGGAGCACCTTGCCATCATTGTCTGGAAAGGTGCTGAGTAAAATGCGCGACTTCGTATCCACGATGTTGACGTCATATTCGGTCGTGGAGTACATGTTGGTCGAGTCGAGGGTTGCACTCAGCGATGCGCTGCCTTTGATCGCCTCCTGAACCAATTCCAGCAGCTTGTCCTTATCGTTGGGGTCGACGGTCTGATCTTTCAGCTCTTCCAGCAACGTATTCTGCAAGGTGGAGCGCACCAGGTCGGCCACCATGAGATTCGACTCGTCCGACTGCTGAACGGCCGCATCGACCAGGTGACTCACGTACACCAACGACAGCACGCACGCGATCAGAAATACCAACCCCGTAATCGCCAGAACGAGTTTTGTCTTCAGTCGCATGTCTTTCAAACGCAGAAGCCGAACCACGACGCTCGAATCGGATGGCGACGAACATTGTCCGTCAGCTCACATTCGCTTGCAAGCCGCGTTATGCCGCCGGATCTTCCCGCGAGTGGTTGTATTCCTTCAGCTTGTTGTGCAGCGTCTTGAGGCTTACGCCCAGAATCTCGGCGGCGCGGGTCTTATTCTGTCCTGTTGACTCGAGCGTTCGCAAAATCAACATGCGCTCAGCCTCGTCCACTGTCGTTCCCACGCGAATTGACACAACATTCGCATCGGTCGCCCGCGCTGCCACCGGCAGTTGAGGGGTGCCGAATGTCCGCGGCAGGTGCGAGGCATCGAGCGGCGCTCCGTCGGGGCACAGAATTACCGCGCGTTCAATCGTATTCCGCAGTTCGCGTCCATTTCCCGGCCAATCATACCCCAGCATTCGATCAAGAATCTGGTCCGAGAGTCCCGAGACGTGCCGCGTATGCTTCTGATTCATCTCGTTCACCATCGCCTCGGCCATTACCTGCAGATCTTCCATGTGTTCGCGCAGCGGCGGCATATGAATGTGAAATACATTCAACCGGTAAAACAGATCTGCGCGCAAATGTCCCCCCGCCACGGCATCCTGCGGATCGCGATTCGTTGCCGCAAGCACCCGCACATCCACATCCTGTTCGGTGCGGGCGCCTAAACGACGCAGTTTCCGCTCCTCCAGCACGCGCAACAGCTTGGCCTGCGTACCGATCGGCATGTCGCCCAGCTCGTCCAGCAGCAGCGTGCCACCCGTTGCCAGTTCAAAGCAGCCTGCTCGCCGCTCCGCCGCGCCTGTAAACGCGCCCTTCTCATGGCCGAAAATTTCGCTCTCAATCAGCGTTTCGGGAATGGCTGCGCAATTCACAGCGAGAAACGGCCTTCCCTTGCGCGGACTTAGATCGTGCAGCGTACGCGCCACCATTTCTTTGCCGGTTCCGCTTTCGCCGGTGATCAGCACCGACACGTTCGAAGGGGCAATCTGTTCAATCAGCGCGAAAATCTCGCGCATCGCCTTTGAGCTGCCCACCATCGAGCCCAGGATGCCGGTATTCCGCAACTGTCTCCGCGTAACTTCGAGCTCAATCTCCGTTGCCCGCTGACGTGTGGCATTCGCCAGGATCGTACGCAACCGCGTGGCATCGACCGGCTTCTGCAAAAAGTCGTAAGCTCCCAGTTTCATCGCGTCCACTGCAACCTGGATTGATCCCTGTGCGGTTAGCAGCACGACGGCGATATTCGAGTTAGCGCTCTCGGCAAGCTTGGTCAGCAGCCCGATGCCGTCCATGCGCGGCATCTTCAAGTCCGTCACCACAATCGCCGGACTCCACACGAGCGCCTTCTCCCAGCCCTCGATGCCGTCGCGCGCCGTCTCCGTCTGGTATCCCCAGCCGGAAATCAACTCCGCGAGTCCCATAAGAGCATGGGGTTCGTCCTCTACAATCAAAACCTTTACCGGGTTGTGCATATCGTCTTTCGATGCAAATATTTCGCCATGCGTCGTCGAAGTCAACCTTTCATTACTTCAGCCCGTGTCCGAGTGTATACAGTTTAGACTGCCTTGTCGGTCAATTCGGCCCAGCGGGCATAGAGGGCGTCGTTTTCCTCCTGCGCCAAATCCAACTCCCCCAGAGCCGCCTGTAGACCTGCCGCATCCGAGGCAATTGCCGGGTCTTCCACCCGGGCCCGGGCAGCAGCCAGCCGAGCGTCGCTCTCCTCCACCCTCCGCTCAATGGAGGCAAACTCCCGTGCCTCCAGATACGAAAGCTTCTTCTTCGAGGCTTTTTGTGTGTCTGACTCGACCTCCGGCCGAGCCCCCTGTTCCCGAGTCGCTGGTCCCTGAGTCGCTGCCCTGTCCTCTTCCATCCACGCTTCCCACTGGCCAAAATCCGCAAACCGTCCGATGTGTCCATTGCCGTCCAGCCCCAGCACCGTCGAAGCGACGCGATTCAGCAGATAGCGGTCGTGCGTCACCAGCACCAGCGCGCCCGGAAACTCCAATAAATTGTCTTCCAGAATCTCCAAGGTTGGGATATCCAGGTCGTTGGTCGGCTCATCCAGCAGCAGCACATCGGCCGGTTCCAGCATCAGCTTCGCTATCAGAACCCGCGCCCTCTCGCCGCCGCTCAGGTTCCGCACCGGCTGGTTCAGCTGCTCTCCGGTGAACAGAAACCGCGCCGCCCAGCTGGCAACATGAATGCTTCGCCCCTGGTACACGAGCCCATCTCCCTCCGGCGCCAGCGCCCTCCGCAGTGTAAGATCCTCGTCGAGTTCGCGCATCTGGCTGAAGTACACAAGCCGCAGCGCGTCGGCACGCCGGATGCTACCCTCCGCCGGCTCCAGTTCGCCACGCAGCAGCCGCAGAAACGTCGTCTTCCCGCTTCCGTTCGGCCCCACCAGCCCTACCTTCGAACCCGCGGTCAGAACAAATTTGAGTCCAGCTGAACAGCCTGCGATCGCCGATATCGCAGGCCACATCGTTGAACTCCACCAGCCGCTTTGTTTTGCGCTGTGTCGCCTCAAAATCGATTCCCGCGGAGTTCACCGTGGTCCGCGCATCCATCGCCGCCAACTTCCCAATCATCTCGTTGGCGGTATCGATGCGTGCCTTGGATTTCGTAGTCCGCGCCTTGGGCCCGCGCCGCAGCCACTCGATCTCCGTCCGCACCCGGTTGCGCAGGCTCTCCTGCTGCTTGCTCTGCGATTCCAGATACGCCTCTCGCTCCTCGAGAAACCGGCTGAAGTTGCCCTTTACGCGAAACAGGCCTTCCGCGTACACCCGGTTCAGCTCGATGATTTCGCTCGAGGTCGCTTCAAGAAAATAGCGGTCGTGGCTCACCGTCACCACGGCAAAATTCGCCGCGGCCAGCAATTCTTCCAGCCACTCGATCCCTGCCAGGTCAAGGTGATTCGTCGGCTCATCCAGCAGCAGCACATCGGGATGTCCAACCAACGCCTCGACAATTGCCAGGCGCTTCCGCCACCCGCCCGACAGCGAAGCCGCCTCCGCTGCCAGATCCTCGAATCCTGCCCGCCCGCTTAACTCCCGCAGGCGCCCCTCGCGCTCGCCCTCATTGACGTGTGCTGCCCCAAGCGCAGTCTCCAGCACCTGGCGCACCGTCAGCCCCGCAGCAAATCGCGAGTCTTGCGGGACGTATGCGGCCCGCGCCCGCTTGCGCACGGCCAGCTCGCCCGCGTCCGGCTCAACCGCTCCTGCGAGAATCGCCAGCAGCGTCGATTTTCCCGCGCCGTTCGGCCCAATCAGTCCAATCCGCGACCCGTCCTCTACCGTGAACGAAATGTCCTTGAAAAGAGGCTTGGCCCCAAACTGTTTGGTGATCGTCTGTGCATTCAGAATTGGCGGCATCTCTTCAAGACTACCGTTCAACCCCTTCGCCGACCCGTCTGGCAGCTCCAAAACCTGCGATGTTGCGCAGGTCGGTTGCGAATACGGAGGGAGCAGCAGCCTTCAGGCTGCTGAAATCATTCGCGCAGTGCTGCGGGGCCTTTAGGCCCGGACGCGCCAGGCCATAGCGTATTTTCATGGTCTTGACTGACACCCCGCGCCATGTAGGGAGCGTCTGGTGTCCTAAACTGAACCCATGCTGGAATACGAAATCTCCCCCGCCGATACTGCCGCGCTTCTCCGCGAAAACAAGACCCGCCTCATCGATGTCCGCGAGCCATGGGAACACTCCACCGCGCATATCGAACCCAGCACCCTCATGCCGATGGGCGACGTTCCCGGCCGCGCTCACCAGGAGCTGGACCCGGAAGAACACGTCACCGTCTTCTGCCATCACGGCCAGCGCTCTCTCAATGTCGCCGCCTGGCTCCGCAACCAGGGATTCGAAAACGTGCAATCCCTGCGTGGCGGCATCGACGCATGGTCGTCTGAAGTCGATCCGAAGGTGCCGCGCTATTAGCGTCCGAACGAATACGTAACCTGGAAGATCCCGTTATCCACGCCTGGATTCGCAGTTGCCGTGTTCTTGTTTGAGAAATGGTGGTAGCGATATTCTGCGCAAATCGAGCGGGTTTTGGATCGATAGACTTCCACGCCAATGCCGGCGTCAAATGTGAAATTGAACGTGCCCGCATTCATCACGGGCACGGCTCGCGTGGAATACATGTACCCTCCATGGCCGATCACGAAGACCTGGGTCTTGTTGCGCGGCAGGAAGTTCAATTGCAATCCCACCGGCGCCATTGCTTCGCCAGCAGTCCATTGACGGCCGCAGCTATTCGAGTACGTGTAGGTGTACGAGTTGCCATTGAACGTGGCTGTGCCAGTTCCGGATGACGTGTGACAGCTGTTGTAGGGGACCAGGGTTTCATTGATCGGCGGGTAGGGCGGCGCTGGCTGGTTCCAGTTGAGAACGAGATGAAGGGTCGGGTCGCTCTCCAGCGCCAACGGCATCAGCTCGAGGTGGTACTGCAAATTCAAAGTCGGATTGAGAACGAGACGCCGACTGTAACTCGCGCCGAGCAAGAACAGCTTGCGGCTCTCCGCTTCGCCCAGGAGAATGTGGCTCGAATCGTTGGAATAGGAACTGAAAACGCCAAATGTGTTCACCCTCGCAAAATATCCGCTGTCTTTCTTAACCTGCGCCGATGCAGGAGGTCCGACGAGAAGAACAATCGCGAGAATCAGGTTGATGACAAGCACTCTTTGCCGCAGGCGGGCAACTTCACTTTTCGGCAAGAGAGTAACCCTTTCGTATGACCAGACTGATCGCAACGCCTATACTAGCAGCGACTTTTGTTTTGACTGTGCCATCCGTATTTGAGGAGCGATATTCATGTCTTCGTCTGCTGTAAGTTTTGCGACCGAGAACCACCCGCGCTTCCTGGGCGAATTGAAAGACCTGCTGCGCATTCCATCCATCTCCACGCTCCCCGAACACAAAGACGACTGCCGACGCGCCGCCGAATTCCTCATTGCCGAACTCAAGCGCATCGGGATGGAAAACGTTCGCCTCATCGACACCTCAGGTCACCCGCTCGTCTATGCCGACTGGCTTCACGCCACCGGAAAGCCCACCGTCCTGATCTATGGCCACTACGACGTCCAGCCCACCGATCCCATCGACGAATGGCTGTCGCCGCCATTCGAGCCGACAGAACGCAACGGCAACATCTACGCTCGCGGCGCCGTCGACGACAAAGGCCAGGTCTGGATGCAGGTCAAGGCCCTCGAAGCTTTGCTTGCTTCGAACCAATCTCTCCCACTCAACGTCCGCGTCCTCTTTGAAGGCGAAGAAGAAGTAGGAGGGGAGGGAATTGCTGACTATGTCGCCTCAAAACCCGCCAATCTCAAAGCCGACTTTGCCCTCGTCTCCGACACCGAGCTTTTCGCTCCCGGCCTGCCTACGCTCTGCGTTGGTCTCCGCGGCATGATCTACACCGAGCTCGAAGTGCGCGGTGCCAAAACCGATCTCCACTCCGGGATGTATGGCGGCGCAGCTCCCAATCCATTTACTGCCATCGCCCAAATCATCGGCCGCCTCAAAGACGAAAATGGCCACATCCTTATCCCCGGCTTCTACGACGACATCATTCCGCCCAGCCCTGAAGAACTCGCTGCATGGAAAAGCCTGCCCTTCGACGAGGAGCACTACCGCATCGCTGAAGTCGGCTCACGCCAGCTCGTCGGCGAAAATGGCTACAGCGTCCTCGAGCGCACCTGGGCTCGCCCGACGCTCGATGTCCACGGCATTCCCGGCGGTTTCACCGGCGCGGGCGCCAAAACCGTCATCCCGGCCAAAGCCGTCGCTAAAGTCTCCATGCGCCTCGTTCCCGGCATGACTCCGACCAAGGCATTTGCCCAGTACAAAAGCTACGTTGAGAAGATCGCTCCTGCCGGTGTCGACGTCGATGTACGCCTGATCCACTCCGGCGATCCCTGCCTGATCCCGGTCAACAATGAGTACATCCAGGCTGCCACCCGGGCTCTTCACGAAGTGTGGGGCAAAGACACGGTTTTCATCCGCTCCGGGGGCTCCATTCCCATCGTCGGCGATTTCGACCGGCATCTCGGCCTGCCGAGCGTCATGATGGGCTTCGGTCTTCCCGACGACAACCTCCACGCCCCGAACGAAAAGTTCAATCTCAAAAACTTTGAGCTCGGCATCCGCTCCCTGATCCGATTTCTGGAGGAGGCAGGGCGTTGAATCTGCCCGACTCTGCTGAACTCGCCGTCGCATTCATCCTCGCCGGCGGACGGTCCCAACGCATGGGACAGGACAAGGCACAGACCCTCCTCGCCGGCATTCCTCTGGTCCAGCATGCTTGCAATCTGGTCCGTTCCGCCGGGCTCGAACCCCGCATCGCCGGCGCCAGAAGTGACCTGTCTTCTTTTGCCCTAACCCTGCCGGACGACCCGACCCGGTCGGGACTCGGCCCCCTCGCCGGCATCTGTTCCGCTCTCACACATACTCCCGCGCCTCTCGCTCTCTTTCTACCCGTAGATCTGCCGCTCCTGCCGGCGAGCCTCATCGTCTATCTTCTTCATCACGCAACCGTCACCCAATCCGCTGTCACCGTCGTCTCCGTCGCCGGATTCATTGAGACCTTTCCGGCCGTCATCCACAGTGCCGCGCTTCCCTCGCTCCAATCGAGCCTGGATTCCGAAGACCGCAACTGCAGGCGCGCCTTCCGTGCCGCGGCAGACCTTCTCTCGATGCCCTTTTCTGTTCTTTCCATTGAATTGCTGCTTCAGGCCGGCCAGGTCTCCAGCCCCCAGAGCGTCCCGCCGGGGCTATGGTTCCTCAATATCAACACTCCCCAGGATCTTCACCGCGCTGAGGGCCTGCTCGCCGGGCAGCATCTTCAAGTAATCTGATTTCGTGGCCATTCCCGACCCCCCATCAGAACCCAGCGGCGAGCCCTCACAGGATGTGCCCATCCCCGAGGCGCCCGAAATCGCCGAGGACGTTCTCGCCGACATCGCAGGCGACAAGCCCGCTCCGCCCGACGAAGAGCCCACGGACTGGCCCCTGATCTCTTTCCGGCACGTCTCGATGTGGTTCGGCGAAACCAAGATCCTCGATAACATCACCTTCAGCGTCAAGCGGGGCGAAACCCTTTGCATTCTTGGGCGCAGCGGCGTCGGCAAATCCGTCTCCCTGCGCATACTGATGGGCTTTCTCAAGCCCCAGGTCGGTTCGATCCGCGTGGAGGGACAGGAAATCAACGCCTACACCGAAGCCGAAATGCGGGAAGTGCGCAAACGCGTGACCATGGTCTTTCAGAACGGCGCGCTCTTTGATTCACTCACCGTCCGCGAGAACGTAGCCTTCCCCCTGCGCGAACGCGGCGGCCAGGAAGAAGACCAGATCCAGCAGGTCGTTGACCGTCTTCTCACACTTGTGGGAGCGGATGACGTACCTGACGCGTTACCTGCCAGTTTGTCCACGGGACGCCGTCGCGCCGTTGCCATCGCACGCGCTCTGGCCTCCCAGCCCGAAGTTGTTCTCTATGATGAGCCCACAACCATGGTTGATCCCATCATTGCCCGGAGACTGGGCGGACTCATTCAGAGACTCAAGCAACAGCTTGGATTTACAAGCATTATCGTCACCCACGACATGCGATTCGCCGAGAGGCTTGCCGATTCCGTGCTCTTTTTGCATGAGGGGCGCGCAGCTTTCTTCGGGCCTCTGCGCGACTTCATGGCCTCCCCTGATCCGAACATTCAGCAGTTCCTGACCCTCGACGCCTATGTGTTACCTTCAGTGTAAGAGTTGATGACTTTATAACAGGAATTCTTCATAATCTAGGTGTAGCCCTTTCCTCCGGGAAACGGAAGAACTGACCCCCAACCGGCTGCAAGATTCCCGGAATCGGCAAGACGGTTTCCCCTTTGAAGTTCTTTGCACCTCACTCGTTGCCTTTGTGTCACGCCGTTGTCCCCGCAGAAGTTGCACGTGAATTTACCGCGTAAGACACAATTTCTAACTGAAGCTGTTCGCTCAATGTGAGGTTTGGGTGTTTCAAAGGTCCAGTCGCTGCGCAATCCTTGTCTACGGAATGGAAGTAAAGGAAACACCCGCGTTCCGTCGTGCCGGAAGCCCCATGACTCTCGTCACCAAGGTAACGAGGAATCTGCCGCGAGTTATGCAACCATTTGTAGAGAGGGCTACTCGAACCAAGTACGCTCCTAGGCCATGTGTTTGTCGGTTCGCTTCCCTTCGTTTTCTGCAAGCTAGAAACCACTTCCACTTTCCAACTGCAGCTGTGTGCTTCTGAGGTTAGCGGACGGTTATGGCAACATCCGATTTCTGGCAAAGAGTTTCAGCTTCTGTTGCGGCCCCGTCGGACTGGTCAACAGACACTGCGCGGGAGTCTTCACGCAGCTCCCAAGGCAAAGTCAAATTCTGGATCGCTCTTGACTTCCTCACCGTGCTGGTGGCCGCCATCACAGCCACAATCTACGAACGCCACACCACTCCCGTTATTGGGGCGCGTGAATTTTACAGGGGAACGCTCTTTAACGGCCGCTCCATGTGGATTCTGATGGGGCTGGTTTTCTGTTTCGCTATTTCGCTTGTCGTCAGCAGCCGTCGGCTCTCCCTGTACTCGCCCAAAAGCATCAGCTCTTTTCTGCACGAACAGCGCCTGACCGTGCAGGTCTGCTTTACGTCCGGCCTGTTCCTCACGGGAACTCTTTATCTCGTTCGCGCCGAAGACATTCCCAGGGGTATCGTTCTCATGACCCTGGTTCTGGTCACTGTTTGCCTCTGCCTTCGCCGCCTCATCTACCGGACCCTGATGTATCGCCGGTTCGAACGAGGCGAGGACACCCGCAATGTCCTCATCGTCGGCACCGGTGCCGAAGCACACGCGCTGCGCCATCACCTCGAGAGCATTCGTCACCTCGGCTACACGTTTAAAGGCTTTATCGAGTTTCCCGGCGCTTCCTCGCAGCATATGATTTCCTCGAGCGGCGATGTCGTCGGGACCCTCGACACGCTCTTTCAGCACGCACGCAAACAATTCGTCGATGAGATTTTTTTCACCAGTCCGAGTGAGCGCGGCGTTGTGCTGGATGTACTCGAGAAATCCCGACTGCATGGCGTCGATCTGCGCATCGTTCCCGATCTTTACCAGGGGCTCGCATGGAACAGCCCCGTCGAATACATCGGCCAGTTCCCGACCATCCCTCTGCATCGCGGCCACGTTCCCGAACTCGGATTCGTACTCAAACGCGTTCTCGACATTCTCTTCGCCGGCCTTTTGCTTCTGCTTCTATCTCCTTTCCTGATCCTCGTTGCCTTTGCCATCAAGATTGAATCCAGGGGACCGGTTTTCTATTCTTCAGAGCGCATCGGCAAGAAAGGCCGCGTTTTTCGCTGCTACAAATTCCGCACCATGGTGCGGGATGCCGATAAACGCCGCGCCGAATTCATGCACATGAACGAGCGCGATGGCGTGCTCTTCAAAATCAGCAACGACCCCCGCATTACCCGCTTCGGCCGCTTTCTCCGCAAATACTCCCTCGATGAGTTGCCGCAGTTCATCAATGTCCTGCGCGGCGACATGAGCGTCGTCGGGCCACGTCCGCCGCTGGCCAGCGAAGTCATGGAGTACAAGCTCAACCAACTTCGCCGCCTCGATGTCACGCCCGGCATCACAGGCCTATGGCAGGTGCAGGGACGGCAGGATCCCTCTTTCGACAGCTACGTCTCCCTCGACGTGACTTACATCGAAAACTGGAGCCTCTGGCTCGACATCAAGATCATCGTCCGCACCATCGGCGTTGTCTTCTCCGGAACCGGTTCCTAAAAACGCGAATTCCGCCGCACCCTTGTCCGACGCTAGCCTGTAGCCCTGATCCCTAATCCCTGGTCCCTGGTCCCTATTTCCTTCACCCTCTGAATTAAACTGGAAGAGTGAAGATCGCACTGGCCCAGATCAACCCCACGGTCGGGGATTTCACCGGCAATCTTGAAAAGATTCTTACGGTTACCCGTCGAGCCGCCGACCTTGGCGCCCGTCTCGCCGTCTTCTCCGAGCTGGCCATCTGTGGATACCCTCCGGCCGACTTTCTTGAGAAACCGAGCTTTCTGGCCCGCTGCCGCCAGGCCGTCGATGAACTCGCCGAAGCCACCCGGGACCTTCCTACCGCGCTGGTCGCTGGCGTCGCGCTGCCGGCACCGCCTGACGCCGGGAAGCCCGCCGTCAACGCTGCGGTTCTCTTAGATCGCGGCCAGGTCCTTCTCGAGCAGCACAAGCGCCTGCTGCCCTTCTACGATGTCTTCGACGAGCAGCGCTACTTTCTGCCGTCCGGCCAGCAGCGGGTCGTCGAACTCGACAACGTGCGCCTCGCTATCTCCATCTGCGAAGATGCCTGGAACGACAAGACCTTCTGGCCGCGCCGTCTCTACTCCTTCGATCCTCTTGAAGAGTTAATGCGGCAGAATCCAGCCATCCACATCAACCTCTCGTCGTCGCCCTTCTGGCATTCCAAGCGCAAGGTCCGCCGCGAGATGCTCGCCGCCATCGCCCACCGCGATCGCATCCCGGTCATCATGTGCAACCAGGTGGGCGGCAACGACAGCCTCATCTTCGACGGCTCCTCCGTCGCTCTGAACGCGCATGGCGAACTCATCGCTCAGGCCAAATCCTTTGAAGAAGACTTGGTGATCGTTGCCCCCTTCGGTGGGCCGCCGGTCCCCGATCCGCTTGAGAACGACACCGAGGCCGCCTATCGCGCCCTTGTTCTCGGCACGCGCGACTATGTGCGCAAATGCGGATTCAGCAAAGCCCTCATCGCTCTCAGCGGAGGCATCGACTCCGCACTCGTCGCCGCCATTGCCGCCGATGCTCTCGGCAAGGAGAACGTGCTCTGCATCGGCATGCCCAGCCCCTTTTCTTCGCAGGGCTCTATCGACGACAGCCGCGCGCTTGCCGCCAACCTCGGCATTCGCTTCGAACTCATTGGGATAAGCGACCTGTTTCATCAGTACACCCAGACTCTTGAGCCGCTCTTCAAAGGCACCCAATCCGGGCTCGCCGAAGAAAACCTGCAGGCACGCATTCGCGGCAATCTGCTGATGGCGCTCTCCAACAAGTTTGGCTCGCTGGTGCTTACCACCGGCAACAAATCCGAGATGGCCGTTGGCTATTGCACGCTCTACGGCGACATGGTCGGCGCCCTGGCGGTGATCGGCGATCTGATCAAGACACGCGTTTACGCCATCTGCCGCTGGCTCAATCGCGACGGCGAGGTCATCCCGCTCCCGATCCTTGAGAAACCCCCTTCCGCCGAATTGCGCCCCGGCCAGAAGGACACCGACTCACTGCCGCCCTACGACGTTCTCGATCCGATCATCGAGGCATACGTGGAGCGCTACGAGACCCCCGAATGCATCGCTCAGAAGAATGGTTTTCCACTCGAACTCGTCCAACAGATAGTGCGCCTGGTGGAACGCTCTGAATACAAACGCCAGCAGGCAGCGCCGGTTCTCAAGGTCACGTCAAAGTCGTTCGGCATGGGCCGCCGCTTTCCCATTGCCGTCAAAGTGCAGGTATAAGCTAAAGGTTGGGAGTCTTCCCGCCGCTGAAGGAGAAATTCGCTTGATTCGTAACTCCGCTCGACTGGCCTCCGCAATCGCGTTGGCCATGCTTTTCTCACCCATCCACCACGCCATCGCACAGGAACAGACTCCCGCCGCACCCGCTCAGGAAACCGCCCCGCCCGCCGCACCCGCCGCGAAAGCGCCCGTGTTTCCCCCTCCCGATCCGGCCGACTTCACAGCTACCACTCCGAGTAAGGACGTCGTCAACGCGTTTCTGCAGGCCAATCTCGGCTTCGATTCCAACTCCATATGGCAGATTCAGGCAATTCAGAAGACGCAGATCCAGGGCGTCAGCAAGGTTATCGTCTTTATCGGCGACAAGACCGGCAAGCAGCAACCTTCTCGACTGGCTTTCTTCACCACACCCGACCAGAAACACATCATCGTCGGTGAAAAAATCGTGCCCTTCGGCGACCGTCCCTTTGCCGACAATCGCTCCTTGCTCCAGGAGCGCGCCAACGGCCCGTATCGCGGCTCAGCGAGCAAGGATCTCGAACTCGTCGAGTTCGCCGACTTCCAATGCCCCCACTGCAAAGCTGCGCAAGCCAACATCGATAAGCTCGTGGCCGATTTTCCCAAGGCGCGTATCGTCTTCCAGAACGATCCCCTGGTCTCGATTCATCCGCAGTCCCTGGTTGCAGCGGAGTACGCGACCTGCGTCGCCAAACAGGCCGGCAGTCCTGGCTTCTTTCAATTTGCTGCCGCCGTGTTTGACGGACAGGACGGCCTTGCAACAGCCGATGGCGCGACCCTGACTCTGAACAGCGCGGTCACGAAGGCCGGGCTCGATCCAGCCAAGGTCTCCGCCTGCGCTGCGTTGCCTGAAACCAAGTCGGCCGTCGAGTCTTCCATTCAGCTCAGCAAGGATCTCGACATCTCCTCGGTGCCCACGCTCGTGATCAACGGTCGCGAAGTTCCCGCCAACGCCCCCTACGAAACGCTGAAGCAGATCATCGACTATCAAGCCAAATTGGACGGCATCACTCAGTAGTTGTGTTTCGAAAGAACACGGACCAGTGGCCGGCGCCCATTCAGTCGCGATTTTTGCGGCTGAATGGGAATCAGCTTGAGTGGGATTTGCCTCGGTAACGGTAATCAACCCATGTCCTGCGCATGCTTGTGTATTGCCAAATTAGCAGGCGGTGACACACCAATGATGCGAAATCACGGACCGATGAAGATGACAGCGACTCTAATTCTCATCTGTTCTGCGATCCATCGAAACAGAGATGCGAGGGCAATCCAACCAACAATCATTTCGGATGCGATTTTTCCATATTGGAAACGCTGTACCAGACGATGCTCCACGATCGATCGTTTTGACGCTTGAACTCCGCAATGAAATTCGTCTTATGCGTCAGCACTACGCCCGCCCTACCGTTTTCCTCGTTATAGGTGCCACGGTAGACCGCCAGGTCACCACTACTCGCAACATCGACAGTCTCATCGATGAGACTGACTTTCCACAACGGGTCGTGGGCAAAGCCCGTCTTGAAACCTTCTCTGTCGGCTTCAACCCCGACGGTGGAGGGACTGCCACATTCCATGGAGACGATGTCCGGGGCATCAAAGGCCGTTGTCTTGGCTGCATCGTGAGAATTGATTCCGGCAACGACTTGAGCGACGTCCGATTTGATTGTCTTGGCGATCGCCCCTTGATCGGCCGACATTTCTGCGGTCCATGACGCACTCCCAACAGACGCGAAAGCAAGAAGAAGTAGAGTTGGTTTCCAGTATGCAAAAGGGTTCATTTGCAGCTCCTCCCGTTTAGCCAGTTCGCGGCTCGAATGACACCCTCGAAGGATAGCTCACAGCTCCGACACTTGCGTTCTGAGCGGATGGTGGCCCACCCAGAAGTTTCATTTCTGACAACAGCTCTGCTAGTTGATGGTGTGCAGGGCAGTCGGGCTCGTATGATTTCGCTGGGCCTCATTCGAGCCTGCCCGGCACGGCGGAACTTCCCTGGTATCCGCGGTGCGCGCAGGCGGGAAGGTCGGTTTGTTCATGGCGAAGAATGAAGCGGTCAGGATCAGCCCTCTGCGCGAGAGCGAGCTAGGCGAGGCGATTCGCATTGTGCGGCTCGCCTTTGGCACCTTCCTCGGTTTACCCGATCCCATGCAGTTTATGGGAGATCGAGATCTGATGACGCCGCGATGGCGCGCTCGGAACACGAGAGTCCTCGCGGCACACATCGATGGGCGGCTCGTCGGCTCGAATGTCATCACGCGCTGGGGTTCGTTTGGATTCTTCGGTCCGCTGACGGTGCTGCCGGAGTTCTGGGATCATGGCGTGGCGCAGCGGCTCATGGAAGGCACCGTGAAGGTTCTCGACCGCTGGAAACTACGGCGCAGCGGCCTGTTCACATTTGCGCAAAGCGCCAAGCACGTGGGCCTGTACAACAAATTTGGCTTCTGGCCCGGATACTTGACGGCACTGATGCGAGCACGCACCGGTGGCAGGCGCACACGCTTCGAAGGGCAGCGCCCCCGTTCTGCTCTCGGCATTGAAGAAGAGCCAACGCGACGAAGCAATCCGTGCTTGTGCGCGGCTGACAAACCGGATTGACAAGGGCCTCGATCTGAGCGATGAGATTCGTGCTGTGCTGGGCCAGAACGTAGGCGATGTGGTGATGATAGCCTCGCGCGCGACGCTCGACGGATTTGCCGTGTGCATGACTGGCCCTGGTTCCGAAGGAGGCGCGAAGAGCTGCTATGTGAAGTTTGGTATGGTGCGCGGGGGCAACGGCGCCGATGCTCGTTTTGATCGACTTCTCGACGCGATCGACAGATTCGCTGTCTCTCGCGGAGCCGATGTCGAAGCCGGTGTGAATCTGGCGCGCCGAAACGCCTACGCTCGGATGCGCACCCATGGCTACAAAGCGATGACACAGGGCGTCGCCATGCACCGGCCGCATGGGGACGGATTCAACCGGGCCGACGTGTACGCGATGGATGACTGGCGGTGATAAAAGCAGGCTGATCGGTACAACGGGAAGTACGATAGGCTAACCGGAAGTTTTAACTTCGGCAACACTTCGCCGCGGCGTTCATCAACTGGTTTTTTCCGAATTAGCGGTGACACATCCGAGACTGGACAAAATATTCAACCCTGCTTCATTGAGCATTCATCGGGCGGTAGTGAGCATTGACAAGGGAAAGCGTCTCGCTTACAAAGACCGCCGGATGAGCAGTGCGCCCTTGCTTGACCGCTTCCGGCGGCAAAGTATCCACGTGGTATTGGCAGATGCCTTCCAATTCGGGATGCTTCTGAAAGAATTCTTCCAGTCGCCATTCGTATTCGAGCAGCCGCGAGAAATCTCCCGCTTGGCCGAACTCCCAGGCTATATCTCCGGATGCCCACAATCCCTTGCATCCGTCTTTGAGTGCCTGCTGAAGCGTGTCTTCGAGCCCTTGCATCATTGTCTCTACGTCGAAAAGACCATCGCTTGAGTTGTACCGCTCAGAAGACAATACCAATCTACCCCGTTTGGCATCTTCCAAAACGTCCCGGCCTCGAGCGGCGAGATACGACCTCATCTCAGCAACCATTGTCGGACTGTTGAGGTAGAGGCAACGATAGTTCTCGTCGATCTTCTGGCACATGACCGCTGCCAGCGCCGGCAGTTGCCTCGATGGAGAGCCTTCGTAGAGCAGGCAGCGATGGCGAGGGATGGATCGCATGGGCTGGTCGCCCGGACCGCGAAGTGAAAGCTTCTCGATGACGGCTTCCAGGATGAATTCAGCCAGGGAAACGCCGGTGCGCTGCGATGCTTTTCGGGCCGCTTCTTCTAGATCGGCCGGCAGTTCCATGAGAACGATTTCGGAATCGGAGCGCACCGTTCAATTTTACTACGGGATTGTTTGAAATATTTTAAGCCTGCTCTCTCTCCTGAGAGATCATTTTGGCGCTTCTTTATGGGTAACTTGCTTATGTTCTGTTGCTTGGCTTTCAATACGAATAAGTTTCTCCGCAATGGCAAGTGTGATGAAGTGGTTCGACGAGGTTCCTTCCAGATATGCGGACGGAAGCGGCTACGGTGTCGTCTGCCCTCTCTCGATCCGCAGCATCGGCGAATGCCCGGGCGCCTGTGTCCCGCGAATTACGTGCGGTGTGATGATGATCAGCAGACTGGCGTAACTCCTCTGCACATCGGTATCCGTCACCGTGTTCAGCCCCGGAATCTCGGTCAGCCCCGGCAATCCGCTGAGCGCGCGGCTCTCTTCTTTGTCCACTTCGCTTACGATCACCACGCCCGCGCCATCTTTCAGCGTCACGACGCCGGAGTAGCTGCGATTGTTGAGGATCGGAACCCCATTCAGCGACGAACCGCCCAGTGCCACAATCTTCATGTCCATCGTCAGCGCTACATCGCCATTGCGCACCACGCGCGGCGTTGCTTTAAACGTAAGCCCAAGGTCCTGGTACTCAATCTGCGGAATCGTCTGCGATCCCGAATTCAGCTGTGACAGAAGGGAACTCAGGCTTCCCGAGGTTCCCGCCGTCGTCAAACCTGGAATGCTGATTCCCGATGTTCCCAGGTTAGAAAATTGCGAAGTCTCGATCGGATAACGCGATCCGCTCTTCACCGTGCCTTCTTCTCCATCGCCCAAATGCAATTGGATGTCGTCCAGTTCCCTGGACTCCGACGAATTCACATTCAGGTTGAATGTCACGGGTGGCGGCGTAACGCCCGACAGGGTCAGCCCTCCGCCGAAGAGTGCGATGCCGTTCTGAAACAGCGAACTCGTAACCTGTCCCGACGCCAGCAGAATTCCCAGAATCGCCAGCGTGTCGCCCGGCGATGCCAGTCCCGACGAAATAATCTGCTGCACCAGCGCCTGGTTCTGATTCAGGATCGACTGCTCCTCCGCGTATACGTTGAATGCCGTGATCTGCTGCGGCGGCTGCACTCCCGTGTTGCGCTGGTTGCTGTGCGCCAGTTGGATCAGCCGCACATTCAGCAGCACCTGGCTTCGTCCATCCAGCAATTGGCGCAGCGTCGCGTTGAACGCATTCAGCCTGTCCGTCGTCGCGCGCACAGTCAACGTGCCTGAGCCCTGCTGCACCACCACCTGCTGCAGCTGGAAAACATTTTTGGCCATGGTCGCGATCTCGGTCATCTCCGCGGTCGCCATGCCGCCCAGATAAATCGTCTCGAACTCCTCGCGCATGAATTGCTGGCGATTCTCGCGGCTATCCTTCGCCACCAGGGCTCGGTGCGCATCCAGCGGCACCGTGAACGAATCGGTCGCCATGTTCACTGCCTGCGACGCCTGCGCGAATGTCGCATCGTCCATATCGAAGCGCACCGGCGGCCCCGTCACGCTCTGGTCCACCGAGGCTTCAATTCCAAACGACCGATACACTGTCTGGATCGCCGTGCGGCGGTCCGTCTTCAAATGGAAACTGTGCGTGCCTGGCATCGGCTCCAGAGACGGAGCGGGTGCCAGCGAATCAACTCCCTGGTCATATAACGACTTGGATTGTGCCGTCGCCACATCTTCCGCAATCTCATCCAGGTGCGCAGCAACTTCGATGTTGTGTGGATCGAGTGCCTCTGCCTTCTGCAACGCGGCATGCTCCGCCGTCTTGTCGCCGCGTATGCGCGCCTTGGCCGCCGTCTGGATCAGCTCGGTCACCTCGTGACTGCGCGCTACCTCCGTCGCCGCGCCATAATTCACATTCCCGGGATCCAGTTCCGCGGCTTCTTGATAGTCCCGCACCGCTTCGTCGTATTGCTGCTTCTCAAAGAGCTTCGTGGCCTGCAGATACAGCTTTGTGGCTCGCCTGCGATCGCTTCCCGTGACTTTCTTGACGGGCGCCTTCTTTTTCGCTGCCCGGCTTGAGCGGCGTTCCCCGCCGCGTTCGAAGGACGCAGGCGCTGGCGATTGCTGCGCCCACGCAGTGGCGGCCATCAGCAGCATAGCTGCCATCGCCGGAGATTTGCGCTGCGCCGTCTTCATGCCTTGCCTCGCGTCGCTGCCAGCAGATCGGCCAGCGTCGTTGTGCATACTTCCGGCCGGTGCTCCAGCAATTCATCGAAGGAAAAATGTCCGGTCGCGACAGCGATCACAGGCAGCCCGTTGGCATGCGCCGCTTCAATGTCCCGCGGTGTGTCGCCTACCACACATACGCTGGCTTTTGCTCCCGCCAACTCGCGTGCCTTCTTCGCCGCTTGCCCCACAAGCTCGGAACGAACAGGGAAATGATCGCTGAATCCACCGAATCGGAACCATTCGCGCAGTCCAGCGCGTTCCACCTTAATCCAGCCAATCATTTCGAGGTTACCCGTGGCCACGCCCAAGGTAGCGCCGCGGTCTGCCAGATGCTTCAGCGTATCTTCCACGCCCGGCATCAGGATGGGCCGCAACTGATCGCGTCTATCCGCCACATTCTGGCACATCCCTTTCAGAATAGCCGCCATCTGAGGCTCAAGGACATCTGCCGGAACGCCTGCCAGCGCGCAAGCCTCGCGCAGGATCGATGTATCCGTGTTTCCGGCCAGCGAAACTCCCTCGAGCGAGACCTCGAGTCCCATCACTTCCCGCACCGTCGCGGGCAGGCTGTCCATGTGCACGCGGTCGCGACTGCGCAGAAGCGTGCCGTCGATATCGAACAGGTACGCGTCCTGCCCATCCCAGGCAAACCCGCTCTCGATAGCAGTCCGCGCTTCGTTGTTCTGTTGAGTTGTCTGCATGCCAATGCGGAGCTGGCTTAGCCCTGGCGTATGCCCTGGCGTGCGGCTCCAAATATAGGACGTTCGCTGCGTGGCGGACGCTTGAGCCCGGCGCGAATCTCTGCCAGGCTAATGCCCAGTTCAGCCATGGTGCGGCTGAGCGTGTTGCGGTGGATACCCAGCTCCTCTGCAGCCTTGCACTGGTTGCCCTTGTTCGCCGCCAGCACTTCCCGCAGATACTGTCTTTTGAACTCCCTTACCGCATCCTCATAGCGGATACCGGTGGAATGCATCTGTGTTACCAGGCTGTCCAGGTCTCGTCTCACGTCAACCTCTTGCTCTACTAGATTGCCACAACCGGCAGGCTTCAGCCCGCGAAAAAATTATTTGCTTTTTTCTTCTTGGATCAAGTGCTGCGATTCCGATTCCAGCGTCTGCAATTCCTTGCGCACACGGTCGCCCAGTCGTGACGGGGTAACCTGGACGCTCACATGGAGTGCACCGAAGAAATATCGCGGAAGCCTTGCCTCCGTCAACCATACAGTTTGCGGAAAGAAGGCAACCGTAACAAGAATGCAGATCGTGACCAGTACGATCCCTTCCACGAAACCAAAAACCGCGCCGGCTAAACGATCCAGGCAGCCCAGGCCCACCTTTTCAAAAAGCTTGGCCAGAATCGAACCAAGAATCGCCGCAACCACCATCACCAGCAGCGCAATCACCAGGAAAGCCACTGCATCCGCAACCTCGACCGAACGAATCAGCGGCTTCAATACGGCCGCCAGCCGCCAGTAATTCCATGCTGCCAGCGATAGCCCCACGATCAGCCCAGCCAGCGAAAATGCGGAACGAAAGAATCCCCGCGCAATGCCGGCCAGCACCGCCACGGCCACCGCCACCACGATGATCCAATCGACCAGCGACAATCCGTTCATGTTCATGCTTGCGCGTCGAGTTCCCGACCGGTCAACCGGCGAAAAGCTTCAAGGTATTTCTGCAGTGTACGCTCCACCACGTCCTGGGGAAGACTTGGCGCCGGAGCTTGTTTGTTCCAATGAATGCTTTCCAGATAGTCTCGCACAAACTGCTTGTCGAAACTTGGCTGCGCTCCGCCCGGCTTCCACAACGATGCCTCCCAGAACCGCGACGAATCCGGCGTGAGCACCTCGTCCGCCAGCACAATGCCATCTTCCGTCATGCCGAATTCAAACTTCGTGTCTGCGAGGATCATCCCGCGGGACTCTGCGTGCCTGCCTGCCTTTTCATAAATCGCAAGCGTCAGCCGCCGCAGTTCATGCGCCACGTCCGCTCCAACTTCCTTTTCAACGTGCGCGAACGAAATGTTTTCGTCGTGCGTTCCGTCCTGGCTCTTCGTCGACGGAGTAAACAGCGGCTCCGGCAATCGCGATCCGTCCTGTAATCCCTCCGGCAGTTGAATCCCGCATACTGTTCCTGTCGCCTTGTATTCCTTCCACCCCGACCCCGCAAGATATCCGCGCGCTACACACTCCACAGGAAACATCTGCGCGCGCTTCACCAGCATCGACCTGCCCTCAAGCTGGTCGGCATACGCGCGCAATTGCGCCGGGTAATCTGCAACTTTTGTGGCAATCAGATGGTTCGGGACAATCTCTCGAACGAGGTCAAACCAGAACAACGAAATCTGCGTAAGAATCTTGCCCTTGCCTGGAATCCCTGTGCCCAGTACATGATCGAACGCGGAGATGCGGTCCGTCGCCACCAGCAGCAACGCATCGTCTACGGCATACAAATCGCGCACCTTGCCCCGGCCGATGAGCGGAGTCGTGCCTAAGTCTGTCTTCAACAATGTTGTCATGGAGGATTCTTGCCTCGGCGCCGTGAATCTCCGATTTTCTTGCCCGCGCGCCGCTTTGTCAAACGTGCCTGGTCCGTTGCTCTTTACTCCCGGGAAACCTGCGACTGCCCCGCACCGGGAATTCCACAATGCCCTGTGACAGCCGTCACGGAGCGCCAAACCAACTTGGGCGAAACTTCATTTGTCACCAAGGTTCGGGAGCCAGTTAATAGACTCCTTTGAGCCGGGCGGCACGAGGCGGCAGTGGAAAGGGGAAGCCGCGGCTAGCTTCGTTTTATTGGGATCGCCAGTAGCTGCGTACTACCGACCTCCAGTGCCAGCTACTGGTCCCCGTCTTCATCTTGTGCAATTTTTTGTAGTCCAAAGCAAGCGCCTCCGAAGCGAAGATTTCCTTCGGAGGCGATTTTTTTTCGAACACAAACAATCGTTTGCCACGATTTTAATTTTTTGAATTCATGACCGTTCTGTCGACCAGGCCTGTTGCCCGTTCCCACAGTTGAGGAGTGTTGCATCAATGGGTTTTGAAAGGGCACGACTCGGAGAACCCACTTCGTGCGTCGCGTGCCGCAAAGGGTCAATAAAAATGCGGGCTTTGCGGGCTGCGGAAAAACTCGATCCGGAGGGAGGCGGGGGTTTCAACCCTCGCACAAGACCAACAAGATTGGGCCGGCTTTAGCCGCGGAGGAACTCGCACCACCTGTCTCAGGTCACTGCCGAAACAACTTCCGCACCCAAAGTTGGTCCGAAGATGTTGCACACCTCAGCGGCTGTCAAGTGCGCCATCGCCGCCCCGCACTCCATCCTCAACATTCCAAACCCAAAATTCCCGGCGAAGTTTTGCAGGGAATTACATGAAGTTCAGGCACACTCATCTTAGCCGCAGAAATGTTCGTTCGCCCCTGCGAATCATGCAGGCGGAGGTGGGTACCCCCACCCCCCCCTCGAAATTTGCAGTTTTCCACAAAAAGTTTGCAGAAAATTCGACGCTGAAAGTAAGACCAATTCAGTCGCCAGCGAGATATGTTGACGAAAATGTCACTGACGAGTGGCCCACAATCCGCTCGGAACCGGGCAGCTGGGACTCAGAAGCTACTCGTCGTGGATTGCCGCCTTTACTTTCGTGACGACTTCAGCGGGTATAGTGTCCATGCCGTGATCCTTACGTGCGTGCTCAACGGCCTTGGACATTACCTGTTCCTCGTTCTCGCCATGTGCGACGAAATCACAATCCATGCCGACTTCCCGGCATTTCAGAACCTTGGACATATATACGCTCCATGATGGATCAGAATAGTAGCACTACGCGAATCCAACGGCAAAGGCTAGATGAGTTCTGGCCTTTGGAACAACGAAATGAGACTCCACCGTTCATCGCGAAGAAGGATTTCTGGGCGAGTCACCGCCTGCTCTTCCTTTACCGCTCAGTAACGCCCGAGTAGCCCGCCACACACCCGCAACAAGCCCGGGAGGCGTACTTAACGTCATCGCGAAAGCCAGTTGAAGCCTGATTCCGAGAATCTGCTCTCGCCGATGAAGGTATCATTCCCACCGTGAGCAGATTTAGACGATGGCTGATCCCCCTATTGTTGATCGTGGCACTGATGGTCACCATCTATGCCAGCCGCGCGCAGCTTCGGCGAATAGCCATTGCGGCCTCAGTTTATCGGGCAGGCATATTCACTGCGACCGCCTCCAATCGCTGGTGAATCACGATGGCATAGGGTTCGAGACGCAGCTGAGTTTTACTGGGATTTTTCGCAAATTCCCACCGCAAGGCAAAAACGGCTTGAATTGGTGGACCCAACTTTGCGGCCGCTTGTGAAAGAGATCAATCGGCGCCAGGCTGCAGGCGAAGATATGCACTACTCGATGCATATCTATCGCGAGGTCCGTTGGTTGCTGAACTTCACTTCAGATATTGCAACCACGAATGCGAGGGTTTCCGCTCTCCGCCAGAGTTTATCGCAAACGGAAGAACAGAAACTCGCCCACGAGCAGCAGCCCTCAGACGGAAGTTGGGGATTGGGAATCAATGCGTGGTACCTGAGGTTCTATTACTCGGTCGATGACGTCCAGGAGTGTCTCTCTGCTCCCCGCTATCCTCTGACCTTCCTGGATCGAATTAACTCTCCTGAAAAGCTCGACTCCCAACTCGATTCGGATCTCTTCGATGACTTCACAAAGACAGGCGTATTCAACCGCGAGGAGCTGGACGAGACCTTTTCCGGCGTCACTCGTTTGCTCTTTCAGACTCGGCCAACTGGATGCTACGCATTTCATCCGCAACTCAAGAACACGCTGCGTGCTTTTGTGGACCGCTGGCAGAATCCGGAGACAGGCTGCTGGGGACAATGGCTGGTGGATCGGCAGGGCAGAGTCTGGAAGATGGACGACATGGGAATGACCTTCCATGTCATATCTGATCTCAAAGGCGAAGTGCAACACAAGGACAGAATCGCTCGACGCCTGCTGCAACTTGACCGCGTTAGTTTTCCTGCGGGTATCCTGTTCGACGGCCATTATGAGAACCATCTGAATTGGGATGCAGTGAAAATCTTCAGATCGGCATGGCCGAATCTTGACGATGCTACACGACAACGAGTGCGTCGAGAGATTTCTCGCATGCTCGAATGGTGCCTGACCAATTCCTACCAGCCAGGACGGTTCGTTTAAGGTGAGTGATCTGGATGATACGCCGGGAGATTCTTTCAGATACGGAATATGGTTTCTACAGGAAACCGGATACTTCCAGAGCAAAGACAGGTTTTGGACCGATCAGGACTTCCCGGATTCTAAAGCTGTCCACGACCGCATCGAAGCCAGGCTGCGGTCGATCGGACTTAACGATCCGGCATTGAAAGAAGCATATGACACATTGCATGCCATGGATTAGACGGTTGCCTCTCTGAGTCCCGGGTGGATCACCGCGCGGCAATTACTACTTAAGCAACCTCCGACGACTCGCGCCGACTTTTATCACATACAACGCCCAAAACAGGCAGATCGTGGCCCTTCGGTCAACGCCTGGTGGATCAGGCATCTGCTTCGCAGCCTTTCTCCACTCCGCTCCTCCTCACGAAGACTGCACATCTCATTCCTTGCATCACTCGATATAATTCGGAAATCCACTGAAAGGCAGAAACCATGGGCTTGAAGAGATTCCTCCTCCTCGTCGCATCCGTCGTCATTCTTGCAGCATCATCCTTTGCACAGAACCTGCCGGCGGGCGTTCAGAAAGTCACTTCCATTGAGGGCGTCACCGAATACGCTTTCCCAACGGTCTCCACGTCTTGCTGTTTCCCGATGACTCCAAGCCCAAAATCACCGTCAACGTCGTCTACCGCGTCGGCTCCCGCAACGAGGGATACGGCGAGACAGGCATGGCCCATCTCCTCGAACACATGGTGTTCAAGACGGCCACCTCCGGGCCGCGAGATTTTCAAGGAACTCACGGACCACGGCGGCGGCTGTTCAACGGCACCACTTAGTACGACCAGACCATGTACTTCGAGACCTTCAACGCCAGCGACGACAATCTGCGCTGGGCGCTCGGACTCGAAGCCGACCGCATGGTCCGCATGACCATGCTCAAGAAAGATCTCGACACCGAAATGACGGTGGTCCGCAACGAAATGGAAGCCGGCGAAAACAACCCCGACAAGGTCCTCGAAGAGCGCGTCCTCGCTGCGGCTTATAACTTCCATAACTATGGCAAGACCGTCATCGGCAATCGCACGGACGTCGAGCGCGTGCCCATCGAGAACCTCGCCGTCTTTTACGAAAGTACTACCAGCCCGATAATGCCGACCTCATCATCGCCGGCCAGTTCGACGAGCCAAAGCACTTGGCATGGTAGCGGAAACCATTGGCGCGATCCCCAAGCCCACTCGCGTTCTGACCCAGCCCTAACGTCTCCGAGCCCACCCAGGAAGGCGAGCGGCGCGTCACTCTCCGCCGCGTCGGCAACATCCAGGCGATGATAGCCGTCTATCATATTCCCGCCGGCGCTTCACCCTGATGCAGCAGCCCTTGAGGTGCTGGCGCAGGTTCTCGGCGCTCCGCAGACCGGCCGCCTCTATAAGGCACTTGTCGATACCAAGAAGGCCGTCTCTGCCAGCATGGGCGCCGACGGCATGCACGACCCGGGCGTGCTGAAGCCCTGCGCAACTCAAGCCGGATCAATCCATCGACGATGCCCAGAGACTCTCATCAAAGACTGTCGAAGGCCTCGCCGCCGATCCGCCGACGCAGGAGGAAGTCGATCGCGCCAAGGGCCGCATCCTGAAAAACATCGAGTTGGCCCTCACGAATTCGCAGATCCGTCTCGATTATTCCTGGCAGCTCAGTGGGACAAGGGGACTGGCGCATCCTGCTTCCTCGGTCGCGACGAAGTTGCAAAGGTCACGCCTGCCGACGTAGCCCGGGTCGCCAAGGCCTACCTCAAATCCTCCAATCGCACTCTCGGCGAATTCATACCCACCACCGCGCCCGACCGTGCCGAAATACCCGCCACGCCAGATCCTGCCGATGCTCTTCAAGGACTACAAGGGCGGCGCTGCGATTGCCCAGGGAGAAGTCCTTCGATCCCACGCCGCAGAACATCGAGGCCCGAGTCATCCGTGCCACGCTGCCCAACGGCATGAAGCTCGTGATGTTCCCCAAGAAGACGCGCGGCGGCACCGTTGTGGCTCGCATCAACGTCCACTTCGGAGACGGAAAATCGCTGGAGGGCAAAAACGCCGCGGCCAGTATCGCCGGAGCGCTCCTGATGCGCGGTACAAAGAACAAGAACCGTCAGCAGATTCAGGATGAAACCGACCACCTCAAAGCGCAGATCAGCGTGAACGGCGGCATCGATCAGGCCAGCGCCAGCATCCGCACTCTCGATACCAATCTCGCCGACTCTCTGCGCCTCGTGCGCGAACTTCTCCGCGAGCCATCTTTCCCCGAAAGCGAATTTGAGCAGATTCGCCAGCAGCGCATCGCCAGCGCTGAATCCGGCAAGACGGAACCCAACAACCTCGTTCAGATCGATCTCTATCGCCATCTCAACGAGCAATACAAGCGCGGCCAGGTCCACTACGTATCGACCCTCGACGAAGAGATCGAAGACGACAAGAAAGTCACTCTCGACGATGTGCGTTCCTTCTACCAGCAGTTCTACGGCCCGGGCCAGGGTGAAATCGTCATCAGCGGCCAGTTCGATCCCGAGCAGATGCGCAAGCTAGTCACCGAGCTTTTCGGCGACTGGAAAAGTGCGAGCCACTTTCAGCGAGTTCCCGATCTCTACACCAAGGTAGAGGCTGTCAATCACAAGATTGAAACACCCGACAAGCAGAACGGACTCTTCCTCGCCGGCATGCCGCTCAAGATGAAAGACACCGATCCCGACTACCCCGCGCTCACCATCGCCGGCATGGTGTTCGGCGGCATCCCCCAACTCGCGCGTCTTCCGTCGCATTCGCGTCAAAGACGGGCTGAGTTATGGCGCAGGCGCTCAATTCCAAGTTCCAACCGATGACGATGCTGCCGCCATGATCGGCTTCGCCATCGCCGCGCCGCAAAACATGCCCAAAGTCGAAGCCGACTTCAACGAGGAACTCGCCCTCGCTCTCAAAGACGGATTCACCGACGACGAAGTGGCGAAAGCTAAGAAGACCTGGCTCGACGAACGCACCGTTCAGCGCTCGGAAGAGGGCTCCATCGCCTCGCTCCTCATCAGCCGCGAATACTGGGGCCGCACCATGCAATGGGACGCGAAGCTCGAAGCCGCCGTCGCCGCGCTCACTCCGCAGCAGGTCAACGACGCCTTCAAACATCACGTCGATCCCGCCGCCGTCACCATCGTCAAAGGCGGCGACTTCAAAAAAGCCGGCGCCTACCAATGAGCTGATGCAGAATTTGTCGCCAAAAAAAAGCCGGGAGTGCACTCCCGGCCTTAATCATGAACTACACGTCCTCATTACGGCAGATCCAGGACGATCAGGCTTGAAGCTTCAGGGATCGAGTAGGGAGAGCCCGAAGCCTGCGAAATACTCGTGGGCGTGACGTTGTAGACGAAAAGATAATTGCTGCTCAGCGCATACAGGTGGTTGTGCTTATCCCAGCCGAACTGAATGAAGGGGTACTTGCTCTGCAGCACGCCGGAGTATTTGGTGATCGGGTTGGCACCGTTGAAATGCAGGATCTGGAATCCCAGTGGTGCGCCGGGCGTGCCGCCTCCGATAGCGAGCAGTTTGCCGGTCGGCGAGATGCTCGTAATGTATCCCTGCACATCGGGCACCACCATCTCTGCGGGCGTATTGGTGGTGATGAGGTTGCCATTGGCTTGGGCAGTGAAGCTGGCCAGCACAGACTTGCCGTCCGAATAGCCCGATTCTTCGTTGTCCGGCTCCATCATCACTGCAACGTGATTCGTTGGATCAGTGGCAAGTGAGCCAACTGGCGTAAACTGGTCGCCCGCCTTCGCTGTCGGCGGGAGCTGAATGTTGTCTAGAGCAAATTCAAGCGTTCCATCGCTGTTACGTTTGAACGCCTGAATCCAGCCGCCGGCATCTCCGATGAAGACTTGGGAAGCAGTCACGTAGACATATTGATCGTTTCCCAATACCACTGGGTTACTCATCGAAAGCTGATCGCTGTCCGTGCCTGTATTCCCGAGGAACGTGAGCTGACCGCTTGGTTCAATTTTGTACTGTTGAATATACTGTGTGTCCTCGCACCTGCTGTCGTTGTTGTAGACAGTCTTCCGGGCGAAGTCCACCTGCGTGGGACCGACAGTGTCGCATGGCGCGCCACCGGGATTGTAATTGTGCGTGTTGATCTGGCCGACTTTTCGAACGGAGCCGTTCGAGGCAATCGCATACGAGAAAAGCGACTCATTGTCGTCTCCCGCGCCAAAGAGAAACTTGTTGGTGACCGACAAGTGCGAAACAGCGATGTTGGAAAACGGCGAACCTGGAACCGGCATTAGCTTGCCGCTTGGTGACGCCGCAAACCCGTCAAGATGCGTGGGCCTCGAAACGTAAACATAGGCAACAGAAGTGGTCGTCGTAGCGTACGTTGTAACTGTTTGAGCGATCAGGGTTTCAACGGCCAATTGCCCCCCATCAGGAAAGTCGCAATCATGTGAAAATAGATTCTGGATCCCATGAGTTTTTTCTCTCGATTGAAATGCCAAACGGAAAAGGCCGGGTATGGGAATGGAGAGTCGAAAGGACCGGGAATCTCGTAATCGGTAATTGGGATGCGAGATGCGCGAAGGAAAGTTTTTCGCCAGAGTGAAGTTATTTATATAACCCGTCACGCGGAATAAACTTCAGCCGAATCTTGCCGGCGTAAATAATGCGATCGGATGTGAAGTCTCTCCCCGCATCGCAAGATCAGCCAGAATCTCTCCGACGACACTCGCAAATTTGAAGCCATGTCCCGAAAAGCCGCACGCAATGGAGCATGATGCGAACCGCGGATGGGGACCAATCACAAAATGCTCATCCGGCGACATCGTGTACATGCACGTCTGCGCACGCAGCACCTTGCCGTCCAGCGCCGGCATCCGCACCCGCAACTGCTCCACAATTCTTCGCAAATCCGTCTCATGTATTTCGCGGTCCACAGTATCGGGCGTACACGCATCGGCGCTGCCGTGGATCGCCACCTTCATTCCGCCCTCTGGCCCGTCAATGGCGGGAAAGCCATATCCATGCGCCCCTCCGCGTGCATCCTCCAAAAGAAACACTGGAAAGCGATCCGGTAAGAACGGCGTCACGCCGGTCCTTGGCGCGATCCACGCCATCACCTGCCGGGTCACACGCAGCGGAACGACGCAATGCAACGCCTGGTTCGCCCACGGCCCCGCCGTGATCACCAGGTGTCCCGCACTGTAGGCGCCGTTGCCGGTCCGCACCTCAACGCGATCTTCCGCCGCCGACCACGTGAGAACACTCTCTTCGAATTTGAGTTCAGCCCCCGCATGCGAAGCCCGAGCCAACTGCGCGCGGATGCACTCCTCCGGAAGCAGGTACCCGGCATTCGTCTCATGCACCGCGACATCGCCGGCCAGCGGAAACACATCCGGAAACCGTGCAGTAATCTCGCGGCCTACCAGCACCTCGAAGGGAATCGAGTGCATCGTTGACGCCGCAATCGTGCGCCTCACGAGCTCGCCATCGCCCGAGCCAATATTCATGCCGCCCGTGATGTTCAGCAGGTGAGTGCCTGTATCTCTTTCAAGCTTGCGCCACAATTCGTAGGCGCGCAGCACCAGGGGAATGTAATCGGGGCTTTCAAAATACGCCTGGCGAATCATTCGCGATCCGCCGTGCGATGATCCCTTATCGTGCGGGGAAGTGAACTGCTCGATTCCGAGCACGCGTTTGCCTCGCTCCGCCAAGTGCTGCGCAGCCGCGCTCCCCATCGCGCCAAGTCCGAGAACAATGACGTCGTATGCCATGCGATTCAAAATCCGATGCCGCCGCTATGAAACCTTGTCTTCCTGTCGGGACACAAAGACAAGGTTTGCTGAAAATGCTCCGTTATTAGACCTTGTGTTGGGCAAGAATTCAGGTTCGCTGGAAAATGCTCCGCTGCGGCGCCTTGTGTCAGGGCACGAGTTTACTCGTGCCGTAACGTTCGTCAAATTAAGGGGGGGCTTTAGCCCCTGAGACCAGCCCCGGTCAGAATCGATCCGTCAGCAGTTCTGATATTTCCAGTTTCGCTGCTTGCCTTCGCTGATCCATTCGATCGCCGTCTCGATTCGCTTATCGCGCGTCTCCGGCCGCTTGGCGTCGGCAATCCACTCTACGTATTCTTTTTTGCAACTCGGACTGAAGTCCGCGAACACAGCCGCAGCCTTCTTGTTGGCCTTCAGCGCCTTCGCGAACTCTGGCGGCGGCTGCATCGGCGCGGCCGGAGCCTTCACCACTTTTTGCCGAGCAGCAATCGGACTGGTGTACTCGCCCTTGTCGATGAACGCAACAGCCTGCTTCAACACGCCGAGCATCTCCTTCTTTGGCGGAAGGTCACTCACGCTCGTCAGGCGGCCAAGCGAACCCATTGCGCCCGGTTTCAGGAGATCCATCTCGCGCAGTACCGCGGAAATCTCTTCGCCCCAGAAGCCCCAACTGCAATGCTCGTTGAAGGCCGACATGTTTCCAACAATGGCGCCCTTGTATTCAAAGAAAGGCCGGCTCCATTTCATTGTCTCTACGACAGCGGGGCAAGCCTTGTGCACCAGTTCGCGAATCTCGAAAAAGAATCGGCTGCGCGAAGGGTTTCGCTTTCGCAATGTACGCATCGACGCGCGGATCAAAGGAGGAAGTTGAGCTCACGGTTCCGCTCCTGCATGGGATTGGAAACCAGTGTAAACCGCCGGATCAAGCACAGAATTGGGTGCCCCATCCTTGCGACGTCTTTGTTTTTGTCGCAAGGGTGGGATAGCACAGCCGCCAATCGTTTTGGGGAGGTACCTCGGCGCCTAGAGAAACTAAGCCGGGTGCCCCGGGTCTCGCTTCTGAGACCTGGGAAAGCACAGACGCTGACATAACAGCGCGAAGCGCTACGCCGTAGCCCTCTGCTGCTCCTGGCCGCCCAGCTTCACGCTCACCACCTTCGACACGCCCGGCTCCTGCATGGTCACGCCATAAATCATGTCCGCGGCATGCATCATACGCTTCGAGTGCGTCACCAGCAGGAACTGCGTCTCCTTGCTCAGTGAGTGCAACAGATCGGCGAGCCGCCCAACGTTTGTTTCGTCCAGCGCCGCATCCACTTCGTCGAGCACGCAGAAGGGGCTTGGCTGGAACTGGAAGATGCCGACCAGCAGCGCCAGAGCCGTCAGCGCCTTTTCGCCACCCGAAAGCAGCAGTACGTTCTGCAATTTCTTGCCCGGAGGCGATGCCACAATCTCCAAGCCGCTCTCCGCCTGGTTTTCAACATCCGTCAGCCGCAGGAACGCCTGTCCGCCATGGAACAGCCGCGTGAACACCTGCCCAAAGTTTTCATTGATCCGCGCAAACGCCTCGTCAAACTTCTCCCGCGAAAGCTGGTCGATTTCCTTGATGGTCGCCTGCGTGTTCTCGATTGACTCCATCAGGTCCGTCCGCTGGGCTTCGAGGAAACTATGCCGCTCCGCCGTCTCCTTGTACTCCTCCAGCGCCATCATGTTCACCGGACCCATCTGCTCGATCTTCTGCCGCAATGTTCTGCACGTTTCTTCTTCAACGGCCAGCATTTCATCGGCGATGCGTACAATCTCCGAGTCCGCGCGCAATACGGCGGCCTCGGCATTCACTTCCGCGAGGCAGCTCGCTTCCAGGTGCTCCAGGTCTGAACGCAGCTTTGCCGCCTGGTTCGATCTGCCGCTGCGATCTTCGCGCAACTGGTCCAGAGCTGCACGCGCCGTCTTCAGTTCCGTCTCCAGCGCCGCAAGCTGCTGCCGAACCTCATGCGCCTGCGCCGCAATCGACTCGGCCAGTGCCAACGCTTCGGCTTTCAGGGCGGTCAACTCCTGCTGGCGATGCGCCAACTCTGCACTCTCGCGGATGCGCTGTTCCTTCTCTGCATCCGCCGCCGCACGCTGTTGTTCGATCGCCAGCACCCGCCGTTCGAGATCGCTATGCAACCGGTCAATTCGCTGGAACGCCGTCTCCGCGCCGCGTCGCCGCTCTTCGAGGCCCGCAAGTTCTGCCGTCAGCTTCGCTGCTTCGTGCTGCAGCGTCTCGCGCGTCTGCCGCATCGTTGCCAGCCGGTTCTGTTGCTCCTCCAGCGTAGCCTCGGCCGTCGCGTGTTCGCCTTCCAGCCGTACAGCCTCCTCCCGCTTCTGCTCAATCACCGCATGCTTGGCCTCGCGCGCTTCCTTGTTGCGCCCAGCTTGCAGCATCCACTCCTGCAGACGGCGCTCGATGCGCTGCGATTCATTCTCCATCTGCTTCAGCGCCGCGCCCTGGTCTGCCGCGTCACGTTCCGCCAGCCTGCGCTCTTCGCTGCGCGCCTCAAGCAGCGCCGACATCTCTTCGATCTGCCGCGTCAGGGTCGCTGCTTCCAGTTCTGCCTTACCCAGATCCCGCTCCAGCAGGCCAAGCCGCATCTCTGTCTCGCGCAGTTCGCGCTTCAGCACCAGCGGACCGGCGCTCGCCGGCTTGCCGCCGGTCACCGTCGCATTGTGGAAGCATTCGCCCCCGGGCGTCAGGAAGTAGGCATGCGTGTGTTCATTTGCCATCGCCTGGGCCAACTCTGCCGTCTCCACCAGGTACCCATCGCGCAGTTTCGGCAGAATGGTTTCGAGCGACCGCCCAAATCCATTCAGCACGCGCACCGCATCTTTCAGCGGCGTCACGCCCGGCCGGGAGATGCTCTCGGCTACATCCTGAAACAGCCCGGCCTGCGCGCTGTCATGGATCAGGAACGTAGCCCGTCCATCCACGCCAGACTTCAGTACGCGCACGCCTTCCTCGGCCGCGTGCCAGCTCTTCACGACGACATAGTTGAGTTCTTCCCGTAGGAACTCGTCGACCACTCCCTCGTGCTCGCCGCTCACTTCGATGAAGTCCGCCAGCGTGCCCACCGGTGTCGACCCGTTCTGCAGCGCTCCGGGCTTCAGCAAGCGCCTGACGGTCTCGGTCGAATAGCTGTGATCCCGTATCAGCGACTCCAGCGATTCCTTGCGTCCCACTGCCGTCGCCTGTTCGCTGCGCAGTTGATTGCCACGCTCGCGCGCTGCATTTTCATCCGCACGCCGCGCCTGCAATTGCTCGCGCAACTCGGCAATCTCAATCTCGAGCCGCTTCAGCGTCTCCGCTGCCGACTCAAACTTGAGCCGCGCCTGCCCGCTCTGCACGCCCAGGGTCTCCTGCTCATTGCGCGCCTGGCTCATTTCGGCATTCAGTCGCTCGGCCTCGCGTTCCAGCGACGCCAGGCTCTCTTCCGCCTGCGCTGTACTATTCCGCGCGTTGCCCGCCAGCGTCAGCAGATGCATCGCATGCCTGCGATCACCCTCCAGCTTCCGCTCCGCGTTGAAGACTTCATCGGCCGCGACGCGTGCTGCGTGCTGCCGTTCTTCCACCTTTTCGTGGAAGGCCCGCGCTTCGCCCGCCGCTGTTTCCAGAAATGCGCGATGCTGTTCGCGCTCTTCGGCAATCCCACCGAGTTGCGTCCTGGTCTGCTCCAACTCCCCGGCCGCCGCTGCCAACCGCGCTTCCAGTTCCGTCACGCGCTCCGCATTGCTGCGTTCCCGCGCCGCCGCCCGCTCCAGTTCTACAGCCGCCGAATTCGCACGGTTCTGCGCTTCCTGTCCCTCATGATCCAGCTCGTACCCGCGCTCCGTCAGCGAATGCTGGCTGGTCTCCATCGTCCCAATTTCAATGGCGCCGTTGGCAATCTTCTCCGCAAACCCCGCGATCTCCAGCCCCAGCCGTGCCTGCTCGGCATCCATCAGCGCCATGCGACTCGCCAGCACTACGCGCAGCCGGCCGCGCAGTTCATCCCGCACCTGCGCAAACCGCTCCGCCTTCGACGCCTGCCGTTTCAAGCTGTTCATCTGCCGCGTTACTTCTTCGAAGATGTCGTCAACGCGCGCCAGGTTCTGCTTCGAGCTTTCGAGGCGCAGTTCAGCCAGCCGCTTTTTCGTCTTGAAGCGCGTAATTCCCGCAGCCTCTTCGATAATCGCGCGCCGGTCGTGCGGCTTCGAACTCAGCAACTGCCCGATCCGCTCCTGCCCGATAATCGCGTAGCTCTCCGGTCCCAGGCCCGTCCCCATAAAGATGTCCTGGATATCGCGCAGCCGGCACAGCTTTCCGTTCAGCAAATATTCGCTCTCGCCTGTCCGGAACAGCCGCCGCGTGATCACAACCTCGCCCTTCTGCGGAGTCCGGTTGAATTTCCTGCGGCGAATTTTCAGCATCACCGGCTGCGGTCCGCCGGTGCTCGCCTGGATTCCGCCTTCAGGCTCGGGGCCCTGCGCCTGCATGCTGCTGTCGGCAGATCCGTCTTCGTCCTCCAGAACTTGCCCCGGCTGTTCCGACGCAATGATCTCTTCTGCTTCCGCAGCCTTCTGGCGCCGCAACTCGTTCTCATCCCAGTCGGCTGGCCCTTCGTGCTCGACCACCACATCCGGCTCTACCGGAATCGGCCCCTCGTACGCCTCCGGGTCGACCATCGTGATGGTCACTTCCGCCATCCCCAGCGGCTTCCGTTCGCGTGTCCCGGCAAAAATCACGTCAGCCATGCTGCCGCCGCGCAGACTCTTGGCGCTCTGCTCGCCCAGCACCCAGCTCACTCCATCCAGGATGTTCGACTTGCCGCACCCGTTCGGCCCCACCACCACGGCGATACCTGTTCCCGGCACGGTCAATTCCGTGCGGTCGCAAAAGCTCTTGAAGCCGAGAATGTGGATTTTTTTCAGTTTCAGCATGCTCACTCCGGGTTAGCGGGATACGAACGGGTACAACTCAGCATCGGCGATCGCGGCACTCGCCGCACACGTGCCAGAAGGGAAACGCCCCTCTTCGATTACAGACTCTAAGGAGCCCAAAAGTCAGGGTCAATCGTGGGGAGAGGTTCTTTTGTGGATAAGGGGGTCCCGAATCCAACTTCTCCGATTATTTTAGGCTTTTTTCGGAAATCATCCTACTTTTATTGAGTTTCAACCGAGTTTTCCACAGAGCCAATTGCACCAGAAATTCAGCGTAGACTGGCCGGAAAATTTACCGCCTTCCGGATCACCTTCTCGATCGCCCTGAGCGCCTGCCCCCTTGGAAACCCCGGCCGGCTCGCCAGCCGGATAGTTCGCCGCGACCTTCCCGCCAGCGGGAGCAGCACAATCCCCCTCTGTCCCAGCGACCCCGCAGCCAGCGCCGGGATCAAGCGTCGCTCCATAACCAGCCGCCACCAGGTTCACCAGCGTTTCCAATGTTGCCGCCTGCATCGACCCTTGCAGTCCACTGCGCGCGTGACCCATTCCATGCGTGCCATGTTTGGCGCCGCACGCAGCCAGCGCCTGGTTGGCCAGGCAATGTCCCTCCGCCAATACCAGCAGCTCATCCGCCAGCGCATCTTCATCCACTCTCTTCGCCCCTGCCAGCCTGTGATTCCGAGGGAGCGCGGCGAGTAGCGGCTCCTCATACAACTTGATCTCCGTGATTTCCGGCGCATCCGTGTCTGTGGCGAGCAGAGCGGCATCGAGCTTGTGATTCCGCAGCCCCTCTACAAGCGCCCGCGTCTGGTCTTCCCACAACTCAATCGTCAGCCCCGGATACCCCTGTTTGAGCGGATTCAAGATAAGCGGCATCAGGTAGGGCGCCACTGTCGGAATCACTCCCAGCTTCAACGGTCCCACCAGCGGATCGCGCGCTGCCCGCGCCACTGCTTCCATCTGTCCAGCTTCAGCGAGAGCCCTCTTTGCATGGCCCAGAATCTGGCTTCCTACCGGCGTGATGTCCACCCGCTTGTTCGTCCGTTCCAGCAGCGTCACACCCAGTTCATCTTCAAGCTTTTTGATCTGGCTGCTGAGCGTGGGCTGGCTCACGTTGCAAGCCTCCGCCGCCCGACCAAAGTGCCGGTGCTCTGCAATCGCAACCAGATACCGCAATTCCTGAAGGTTCATTTCGAACTCCGGAGTTCTTAGTTCTGAGTTCGCAGTTTCTAGCCGGTTCGCAGTGCCGCAAACTGTGAACTCAGAACTAAGAACTTTGAACTGCCTTTCCATCATAGAGCGCGCCAATCATCATCAAAGAAACAATTGATTTGTCATATCGATCCCCGCGGCGATACCTTACCCTTAAATGCGAAGTATCTCTTCCGGGATTCTCCCGGAGACCTCCTACCGAACCAGCAATCCTTTAGCAAGCAACACCAGGAGACATCATGTCTAGCGAAGCACAGTGCCCGTTCTCGAACGGCTCAATCAAGCACACATCGGCAAGCGCGAAGGGCAACCGGGACTGGTGGCCCAATCAATTGAACCTCGGCATTCTGCACCAGAATTCCTCCCTGTCCAATCCGATGGAGAAGGAGTTCGACTACGCGCAGGAGTTCAAAAAACTTGACCTCGATGCGGTGATTAAGGACCTGCATGCGGTCATGACCGACTCGCAGGATTGGTGGCCGGCCGACTTCGGCCACTACGGTCCGCTCTTCATCCGCATGGCCTGGCACTCCGCCGGCACGTACCGCACCCACGATGGACGCGGCGGTGCGGGAAGAGGCGCGCAGCGTTTCGCCCCACTTAATAGCTGGCCTGACAACGTCAACCTCGACAAGGCACGTCGCCTGCTCTGGCCGGTCAAGCAGAAGTACGGCCGCGCAATTTCCTGGGCCGATCTCATGATCCTCGCCGGCAACGTCGCTCTCGATTCGATGGGCCTGAAGACCTTCGGATTCGGCGGTGGGCGCGCGGACATCTGGGAGCCGGATGTGGACACGGACTGGGGCCCGGAAACAGAGTGGCTCGGCGACAAGCGTTATAGCGGCGATCGCGAACTGGCGAACCCCCTAGCCGCGGTGCAGATGGGCCTGATCTACGTAAATCCCGAAGGCCCCAACGGCAACCCCGACCCGGCAGGCTCGGCGCGCGACATCCGCGAGACCTTCGCCCGCATGGCCATGAACGACGAAGAGACGGTGGCGCTCATCGTTGGCGGCCACACCTTCGGCAAGACGCACGGAGCTGCTCCCGCAAGTCACGTTGGCGCGGAGCCCGAAGGTACCAGCTTTGAAGAGATGGGCCTCGGCTGGAAGAACAGCTACGGTAGCGGCATCGGCGCTGACACGATCACCAGCGGTCTTGAAGTCATCTGGTCGCAAACCCCCACGAAGTGGAGCAACAACTTTCTCAAGAATCTCTTCGGCTTCGAATGGGAACTGACCAAGAGCCCCGCAGGCGCGCACCAGTGGAAACCCAAAGGCGACGCCGGCAAAGACACCGTTCCCGACGCCCACGATCCCAAGAAGCATCATCAACCTATGATGCTTACCTCAGACATCGCCCTGCGGGTAGACCCGGCGTACGAGAAAATCTCGCGTGACTTTCTCAACAATCCCGACAAGCTCGCCGATGCCTTTGCCCGCGCCTGGTTCAAGCTCACCCACCGCGACATGGGTCCGATCTCTCGCTACCTGGGCCCGCTCGTTCCCAAGGAAGAATTGATCTGGCAGGACCCGGTTCCGGCCGTCGATCATGAACTCGTCAACGACAAGGACATCGAAGCGTTGAAATCCAAGGTTCTGGCTTCCGGCCTGTCGATTTCTCAACTCGTCACCACGGCCTGGGCTTCGGCCGCAACCTTTCGCGGCAGCGACAAGCGCGGCGGCGCGAACGGTGCCCGCATCCGCCTCGAGCCGCAGAAGAACTGGGAAGTTAACCAACCCGCCGAGTTGGCAAAGGTGCTTTTGAAGCTCGAGTCCATTCAGAAAGACTTCAACGCGTCGCAAAAAGGCGCAAAGAAGATTTCACTTGCCGACCTCATCGTGCTCGCTGGCTGCGCAGCCGTCGAGTCTGCCGCCAAGAAAGCGGGCCACAACGTCAAGGTTCCCTTCGAACCCGGTCGCACTGATGCGTCACAACAGCAGACGGATGTGGCTTCCTTCGCCGTACTCGAACCGGTCGCTGACGGCTTCCGCAACTACGCACGTAAGGGAACTGAAGAACATGCCGCCGCGTTGCTGCTCGATAAAGCGCAACTCCTCGGCCTTACCGGGCCGGAGATGACCGTCCTTGTCGGCGGCATGCGTGCCCTGGGCGCAAACGTTGCGCACTCGCCGCACGGTGTCTTCACCAAGCGGCCCGAAACGCTGACGAATGACTTCTTCGTCAACCTGCTCGACATGGGTACGAAGTGGGCAAAGTCTGAAAAGGCGAAGGACGTGTTGGAGGGCCGCGATCGCCACACCGGCGAACTCAAGTGGACAGCCACCATTGTCGATCTCGTCTTCGGATCAAACGCGCAGCTTCGCGCCATCGCCGAGGTTTATGCCAGCAGCGACGCGAAGGACGCCTTCGTACACGACTTCGTTGCGGTCTGGAACAAGGTGATGAACGCAGACCGTTTCGATCTTCTGAGGGAAGGGAAGATCGAAGCCAATCCTCCCTCGACCCACCCCATAGCCGAAACCGTAGCCGGCGACTAACTAGCCCAGCCCTCAAATCGGCCACCCAATTCTCGTTTCTGAGGCTTGGGTGGCCTTTTGGCTGTCTACGTCCCTCAAGTAACCTCCGGCACCTGAAAAACCCTATCGGGCATCTCTTCCGTTTGCTACGCTCGCGGACAGAAGTGACAAAAACCTGGAGGCCCCCATGAAAAGCCTTGGTGCTTTTACCATCGGCGCGTGCGCGCTCGCGCTCTGCGCTTCCCCTCTTGCGAGTGCCAAACCGGTTGGCACCCTCAGTTGCACAGCTGCGAAAACCGGCCAGTTCAAATTCAACATCAGTGCCTTCTCGTTCGGCGCGGAGGTTCCCGTAAATATCGGGTCCTCGGGTTCTGGAGCAGGGGCGGGAAAAGTCACGTTGAAACCGCTGGAAGTTCACGCTGCACTCGCTACCTTCGGTTCACTCTTGATTCCGGCAACGGATGCGGAAGACATCTCGACCTGTACCTTGACGACCTCCTTTGGCGACGGATCGCAGACCGAATTCGAATTTAAGAATCTCGTCATCAGCTCGATCACCGCGCAGGCCAGTATGCCCGCCCAGGCCAACGAGCCCTCCCGCTATACGGACGTTATTTTTGTCTATGAGTCTGTCCTGGTTAAGACGACGACCAGCGCGGACGACGGTGGTTCTACCCCGGCGGCAGGGTGGAACGTGACCGCCAATCAGAGACAGTAAACACTGAATCAGCAGCGGGAAGATTTACTTCTAGCTCTCTGAAATCCGGGCCGGATGGTTCCAACGGTCTGGCCCGGAACTGTACCCGCCATGCGCCCCAACTCAGCTTCTTCGTGCCCACAATAATCGCCGTGTCATCCTTGACGAAACGCCCTGGGGCCCCGCGAACGAAAGAGCGTTCGTGGGGTCGCGGAGTGAAGGACCTGCCTTTCGCATCGCCAAAATAAGCTTCAAGACTAAGAACTGTGAACTATGAACTTTTCTTGAACTCCAGCGTCGCGTAATTCATCTGCCCTTGCGCGACCGTGTGCACCGTCAGCACATTCCGGCCCTTGTTCAGGTGAACCTTCACCAGGTCCTTCGCCACATTCCAGTGATGCCACTGCCGCCACGCTACCGGATCGGCCGCATCGTAGGTCGACGCAATCGTCAGAGGTCCCGTCGCAGCTACGCCATTCACATCCAGTGAAATCGTCCCGCCGCGATTCGATGTGTACAGCAAATCAGCGGTGTAATCGCCCGTCTCCCCCACATCCACCGTCACATTGAACCACTCGCCCGGCTCCGTCCATCCCACGTACAGCAGGCCCGCTGGAGGCGTTACTTTATCGTAAGGATTGTCATCAATCTTCGGATCGAGCCCGAACTTCGTATACGAAATATCCACGCCCTCGTTCATCCGAAACTCATTCAGATAAGTTCCGTTCGCCGGATTCAGCGCGCCGCTTCCGTTGTTCTTCGCATCTGTGTCGTGATACGCAACGCCCTCGCCGCCCAGATCGTAGTAGGCGCACATCACTGTTCCCGGAATCTTCTGCGCCCCGCCGTTGTACTTGCTGTCATGGAACGGAATTCCCTTGTAGCTCTTCAGAAAATCCGTGTTTTGCGCGGCAACCTCGCACGCCACCATCAGCGCAACCGCGCCCACGCTCATCAGCCACCGACGAACAAGAGATCCCTTCACCGCGTTCACCGCTCTTTCCAGAGAGTTTTTACATCACCCGAATATTAGCGGTGCACCCGGGAATGGGGAAGTGACGAAGATGTCTCGCTTCCTTTCGGGATTGCTGCGAGCCTACCCCTCACCGAAGGTTCGGATTATCCACCGAGTCCGATTCTCCAATATTCAAGCGGGCTTCTATCAACAAGCAGACCAAGTCCCTGGCGCTCTCCTTGACATGCATTGGTTTTTTCCGTACTCTACAAAAACTCGGCAGGCGTTACATCATCCGTTGCTTCCGACGTAAAGGATTAATGGCTCACATCTCCACTTCCGCGAATTGTCTGTGCTGCTGTCAGGCCGGCTCTGCGCGGGCGTGTACAGTGGGCTAGATTCCGATTCAGGATTCAAGAACCCAGTGACCCACCCGCCCAATGGCGTGGTGGGTTTTTTATTTGCTGGTGATCAGTCGGCTTCGCGATCACCGATGACTTTTCAATGCGCGCCGGTGGCGAAGTGGCAAACGCGCGGGTCTGCAAAACCTGTATTCGCGGGTTCAATTCCCGCCCGGCGCTCCAAGTTCAGTTCAAGAGGTCAAACTCCCGGGGAGATTGCACATGTCGAATCGCACAACCGGCTCCAAGGCTTCTCTACTCGATGTTTATGCGGTCGCTCTCGCATTGGTCTTAGCCCTGCTCGTTCGCTTCAATCTTCTTCCAGCAATCAAGTGGTGAATCTCAAGGAGATCGACATGGCCACATCAAGTTCCACAGCTAGTTCGCACAACCTCGAAGACGCTGTTGCTCCAGGTCGTCGCGTCCTTGCGTTAATTCCTGGCATTCTTCTCTTGGCCGCTATCGGTTTTGCGGGAAAGGTTATCGAGCAGTCCATCGCCGCTTACACAAAGTCACATCACGTAACGTTCCCCAACATTGAATACGTTCTTTGGGCAATCGTGATTGGTCTGGTTGTCTCCAATACCGTCGGAATTCCCCGCGTCTTCGAACCCGGCGTAGCAACGTACGAGTTCTGGCTGAAAGCAGGAATCGTTCTGCTTGGCTCGCGCTTCCTGCTTGGCGATCTACTCCATCTTGGCGGCATCTCCATCTTGCTCGTCGCAATCGCCATTACGCTCTCGCTTACTTTCATGCATATCCTGGGGCGCGCCTTCAAACTCAATCCCAAACTCACTTCGCTTCTCGCGGTCGGCTCGTCGATTTGCGGAGTCTCCGCTATCATTGCCGCCAAGCCTGCCATCGACGCCGACGATGAAGACGCGTCCTACGCCATTGCCGCAATACTGGCCCTCGGCGCGATTTCGCTATTTACATTTCCGCTGATCGGCCATTCGCTGCATTTGAGCGACAAGGCCTATGGCTTGTGGGCTGGCCTCGCAGTCGACAATACCGCCGAAGCCACCGCTGCCGGAGCTCTCTATTCCGACGCTGCCGGCAAGGTCGCGGTTTTGGCCAAGACTACGCGAAACGCCATGATTGGCTTCATCGTTCTCGGCTACGCTCTCTACTGGTCCTCGCGCGGACAGGCGCACACGGTCGGCAACAAGGCTGTCTTCCTGTGGAACAAATTTCCGAAGTTCGTCCTGGGTTTCCTGCTGATTTCGCTTCTCGCCACATTGGGATTCTTTGCCAAACCTCAACTGACCAGCATTGCAAATCTCTCCCGTTGGGCATTTTTACTGACGTTTGCGGGTGTAGGTCTTCGCACCAAGATCGGCGAACTCGGGAAGCAGGGCTGGCGCCCGTTTGCCGTCGGAGCAATCGGTGAAGTTTTCATCGCATTGCTGACCCTGGGACTCGTATACGGCGCCGATCGATACCTGCGACTTTAGTTGAATCCACGAATGCAGGAGAAAAGCCGCATAACAAACTCGTGTTCAAGCCGCCGCGGCGGCCGCTAGAGTTTCAATCACCGCCAGGTTTTTCATCAGTTCCGCAGGCACACCATGCCGCTCCGCAAGATACTGCGCGCTGTTATACGAAACCAAAACCTTGCCCGCTTCATCTTCCGCCACCAGGATCTTCAGCGGCAGATCAATCGCGATACTCGACGCCGCCAGCATTACCGGCGTCCCTGCCTTGGGACTTCCGAAGATCAGCAGCTTCGTATTCGGCATCTGCAGGCCGGCCTTCGCCGCTTCGCCGCTGTGGTCCACCACCGTGAACAGCATTACGCCTTTCGAGGCCAAAATCCCCTTGAGCTTCTCTACGATCTCATCCACCGAATGAATGCTGGGAATCTGAACTATGCCGTTGATCGACAAAGGAAACCTCCTTGTTGCTTCCGCTGCCCGATTGGGTCGTGCCGCGCACTGAGATCAGGTAGATGGCCATCGCCAGTCCCACCAATGCCACAAGAAACGCAACCGTAACCGCCTGCGCCGTGGCATGCGAATGCGCTGTTTCTCCCCGGTCCAGCTCGCGGATAAGCCGCAGGTGCCGCCAACCCGCAATTCCGTTCACGCCGACACCAACGACAATCAGTGCGGTGCCGAACCACAACGAAAGTCCGGTGTGCTGCACGCCCGCAGTATTCTGCGCAAAGCGCAATTCCTGCAGAAACAAACCAAAACGCGCCACCACAAATCCGAATCCCATCATCGCCAGGCCCGTGCGAATCCACGCAAGCAATGTGCGTTCGGCAGCAAGATAATCGCTCAGGCTGGCTTTGGGAGCGGCCGCTCCAGGATTGTTCATGGTTGCGAAATCCTTGGGGACGAGGAGACTGCTGAGGAATGTGATTGTAAAGTGTCGCTGCCATTTGTACCAGAGTTGTCACTTCACTATGTGACCGCTGTTGGGACGCAATCCGTTGCGCTTCTGTAGAGTGGAAGCAGGGAATTATCCGCCCAGGTCTGTGCTCTTGGCCACTCCTTCAAACCCGGAAAATCTCGCCCGGCTTTTGCAATCCGTCTTCGGCTTCGCGCGTTTCCGTGCCAACCAGGAACCGGTGTGCCGCGCCGCGATCGAAGGCCGCGACCTGCTCCTCGTCATGCCGACCGGGGCAGGGAAGTCGCTCTGCTACCAGCTTCCTGCCATCGCTCTCGGCGGAACAGCGCTCGTCATCTCGCCACTCATTGCGCTCATGGAAGACCAGGTCGCCAAGCTTGTCGCCCTCAATCTTCGCGTTGCGCGCATTCACTCCGGCCTCGACCGCTCCATCTCCCGCCAGGCCTGCGTCGACTATCTTGCCGGCGCGCTCGACTTTCTCTTCATCGCACCTGAGCGTCTGCGTGTTCCCGGTTTTCCCGAGATGCTCGCCAAACGTCCCCCCGCGCTCATTGCCATTGACGAGGCTCATTGCATTTCACAGTGGGGACATGACTTTCGTCCCGACTACCGCATGATCGGCCAACACCTGCCCGCTCTGCGGAACGGATCAGGTTCCGTGCCGGTCCTTGCCCTCACCGCAACCGCGACGCCCACCGTGCAGGCCGATATTACCGCGCAACTGGGCATGATCAATCCCGCGCGCTTCATCCATGGCTTCCGCCGCCACAACCTCGCTATCGAAGTTGTTGAACTGGCTGTGCCGCAACGCGTCAGCGCCATCTGCTCGCTTCTTGCTCACCGCGATCGCCGTCCCGCCATCGTCTACGCTACATCGCGCAAGCAGTCTGAGAGTCTTGCCGAAGAGTTGTCGCAACTGATGCCCGCGGCCGCATATCACGCGGGTCTCGATGCCGAAACTCGCGAGCGCGTACAGAGCGCCTTTCAATCCGGCCAGCTTGAAGTTGTCGTTGCCACCATCGCCTTCGGCATGGGCATCGACAAGTCCGACATTCGCACCATTATTCATGCGGGACTTCCCGGCACCCTCGAAGGCTACTACCAGGAAATCGGCCGTGCCGGCCGCGACAGCGCACCCAGCCGCACTTTCCTCATGCACTCCTACGCCGATCAGCGCACTCACGATTTCTTCCACAATCGCGATTACCCGCCCACCGATCATCTTCACCAGATCTTCCACATGCTTCGTGAAGATGCGCGCACCATTGATGAACTTCGCTCCGACTCGAAACTCACGGAAGAAGAGTTCGACAAGGCACTTGAGAAACTCGAGATTCACGGCGGCGCGCGCGTCGACTTTGCCGGCAATGTCACTCTCGGCGCATCCGGATGGAAGAAGACCTATTCCATCCAGGCCCAGCATCGTGCGGAGCAGTTCGAAAAGGTCCTTCGCTACACAACTTCCAGCGAATGTCGCATGGCCGCCCTGGTCCGCCACTTCGGTGACGAAGAAGATGCGGCGCAATCCTGCGGCGTCTGCGACATCTGCGATCCCGCCGGGGCCATCCTGCGCCTCTTCCGCCGCGCCACCCCGGCTGAGCGCGCACTGGTTCAGGCAATCACCGATGAGTTGCGTTCCGTGGATTACAAAGCGGCCGGCACTTTGCAGAAATCCGTGGATCCCTCCGGCCGCATGACGCGCGATGACTTCGATGCCGTTCTCGGCGCCATGTCTCGCGCCCGTCTCATCGCCATCGAAGATGCGGAATACGAAAAGGACGGCGAAGTCCGCCGCTACCGTAAAGTGAGCCTCACCGAAACCGGTCTTGCCACGCGCTCCCTCGCGCAGGTTGAATTGCTCCTCAGCGACGGAATCGCTGATGAATTTGCTGCACAGTCAAGTCAGAAGCGTCTGCGCAAGACATCAAAGCGCGACGCAACTCGCCCGGGGTCAGAAGTGAATCAGCAATCATCGCGAGCCGCGCGTTCAGCCAATGGCGAAGCCGTTCCGCCACCCTTGTCGGCCGACGGGACGGCGTTGACAGCGAGGCTCAAAGAGTGGCGCGCCAGCGAAGCCAAGCGCCTCCGCGTTCCCGCTTTCTGCGTCATGCACGACCGCACCCTCTCCGCAGTAGCCTATGCCTGCCCAACCAATCCCCGCCAACTCCTCGACATCGACGGTATCGGCCCGGCGAAGGTGGAAAAATTTGGCCCCGCGATCCTGGAGATCTGCGGGGCCAAATCCTGACAACTCAAAACTGACGACTCTGGTTACGCAACGCGTTCGATCGTCACAGACTGCAGCACCACCGGCGTCTTGGGTTTATCCTGACCGCCCCGCGGAACCTTCGAAATCTTGTCAGCAATCTCCTGGCCCTCGACGACCTCACCGAAGATCGTGTGTTTTCCCGTGAGCCAATCTGTTGGCGCAACGGTAATAAAAAATTGGCAGCCGTTGGTGTTCGGTCCGGAATTTGCCATTGCCAGCTTGCCCGGCTTGTCAAACCTGTGCTTCGATCCTCGCGTCTCGTCTTCAAAGCGATATCCCGGTCCTCCCATACCCGTCCCAGCCGGATCACCGCCCTGGATCATGAAGTCCGGAATCACGCGATGAAAGATCGTTCCATCAAAAAGTTTGCTCGTCGACTTCGCGCGCGTCGTGGGATGAACCCACTCCTTTGTGCCTTCCGCCAGCTCGATAAAGTTCTTCACCGTAATCGGCGCGTCCGACTCAAACAGCCGCACAACAATCTTGCCTTCGCTCGTGTTGAAAGTTGCATAAGTTCCTGGTGCCTGTGCCATAAATAACTCCTTTGTGGATCGGGTCGAAGTTGGAATAACTCGGTAAGCGGTTTGTGAAAGGGCAAGACTTCTCAGCTTGCGAAAAATAAACTGAACTGCGCTGTCTTTGTGTCAGGGCACGACATTCAGTCGTGCCGTAATCGCTAATGAAAAGGCCCGGGCTTAGCTTCTTGGGGAATGCCGCGCAACTAGATTACTGATGTGGTGCTGCAGGAGGTTGCGTTGCTGCCGGATCCGGCGGAACCGCTTGACCTTCCGGAACAATTGTTACTTTCTTCAGCACCACCGGCGTTACCGGCTTGTCATTCGGATCGCGCTCGACGCGGGCAATCGCCTTCACCAGGTTGACGCTTGGCTCATCGCACTGGCCGAAGATTGTGTGCTTCTGATTCAAATGCTCCGTCGGAACTTCGGTGATAAAAAACTGGCTTCCGTTAGTATTCGGTCCGGAATTCGCCATCGCCAGCCGCCCCGGTACATCGAAATTCAAATCCGCATTGAACTCATCCTCGAACGTGAATCCGGGATCGCCAGCGCCTGTGCCTGTCGGATCGCCGCCCTGGATCATGAACTCCGGAATCACGCGATGAAAGGTCGTTCCGTCGTAGAGCGGCTTGTTGTGCATCTTCTTCTGCGTCTGCGGATCGGCCCAGTCCTTGGTGCCCTGGGCAAGCGCGATAAAGTTGGCGACCGTCTTAGGCGCCTCCTTCTGAAAGAATTGGCACGTAATCCGTCCCATCGACGTGTCGATAACAACGGTGGGCCCATTGGGACGAATCATCGCGGCTGCCGTGGCCTGTGGTGCATCTGGCAGCGCCGGTGCTACTGGTTTTGGAGTTTCCTGCGCGAGCGCCGCAATCGTTGTGACTGCGATCGCAAAGGTCGAAATGAACAACTTAGCTTGGAGTTTCATGCAGGTTCGAGGGTAAATCATCCCACATATGGGTTGCCAGAGCCCACGACCGGCCATGTATGTTTATCGACATGAGCATTGCACACTTTAAAGACTTCCCCGGGCGCCTCGGTCTTCTGGCGTTCGCGCTTTTGTGCCTTGGAATCACACCTGCCCGCGTTGTAGCGCAGGCCGACAAGGCGCCAGCCGCAACCGATAAAGACAAGCCCGCTCCCAAACCGGCCGACGACAAATCTTCCCTGCCGCCCTTGCCCGCCGAGGCGCATGCCCAGCAAACGATCCAGCTCGACGGAAAGCCGCTGCATTACACCGTCACCGTTGGTGCGCTCCCCGTCCGCGACGGCGACGGCAAAATCGCAGGCGATGTAGTCGTCACCGCCTACACCGTGGAAGGCGCAAACCGCCCCGTCACATTCGCCTTCAATGGCGGTCCCGGCGCGTCCTCTGTCTATCTCAACTTCGGCGCCATTGGCCCCAAGCATCTTGATGCCGGCAACGAGGGTGACAGCCCCTCCGACCCCACCAACCTCGTCGACAATGCCGGCACCTGGCTTGACTTCACCGACCTCGTCTTCATCGATCCCGTCGGCACAGGCTTCAGCCGGTCGACGGTGCCCGAAGCCGACGCCAAGAAACTCTTCTACAGCACGCAGCCAGACATCGAATACCTGTCCCGCATTGTCTACGACTGGCTCGTCAAAAACGACCGGCTCAGCTCGCGCAAATATCTGGTCGGCGAAAGCTATGGCGGTTTTCGAGGACCCCGCATCACCCACTATCTGCAATCGCAGCTCGGCGTCGCGATGAATGGCGTCGTCCTTGTCTCACCTTATCTCAACCCGACGATCGAGAATGACGGCGATCTTTCGCCCCTTCCGTGGATGATGACGCTGCCTTCCATCACCGCCGCCCATCTTGAACGCGAAAAGAAGCTCACCCCTGAAGCCATGGCCGACGTCATCGCCTACACCCAGGGCGAATATGCAACCACGCTGATCAGGGGCCGTTCCGATGAGGCCGCTACACAGAAGATGGTTGCCAAAGTCACCGAACTCACCGGCCTCGACCCCGCCTTCGTCAAGTTCTCCGGCGGACGCATCGAAACCGGCGCCTACCTCCGAGAAGTCCATCGCGAAGAAGGCAAGCTCGGCTCTGTATACGACTCCAACGTGACTTCGTTTGATCCCTTTCCCTTCGCGCCCGAGCAGCGTGCCAATGATCCCATCCTCGCCAGCATCGTCGCTCCGCTCACTACCGCCATGGTCGACTTCGTCACGCGCACCGTGGGCTGGAAAGTCGATGCTCGTTACAACGCGCTTTCTTTTGAGGTGAATCGCCTCTGGAATCGGGATGCTGAACTACGCCAGGGGTCCGTGCCAGATCTGCGCGAATCCATTGCCGCGGATCCCAAGCTGCGCGTCTTGATCGTCCACGGCTGGAACGACCTGTCGTGCCCCTTCATGGGCTCGGTGCTCACCGCTGAACAGATGCCGGTCATGGGCGACCCCACGCGCGTCTCCGTGCACGAATTTCCCGGCGGCCACATGTTCTATACCCGGCTCGACAGCCGCCTCGCCCTCCGCAAAGACGTAATGGAGATGTACGCAAAACACTGAAAAACAGTGGTCAGGGATCAGTGATCAGTGATCAGTGATCAGAAACGAATTCCGCCTAGCCAGTTCAGCCACGCTGGTCACTGATTACTGACCACTGATCACTAACCGCTGCTATCCCGTTGACTTCCTATCCATAGATGACCTATACATAGACACATGAAGAAACCGGAACTTCTTCCCGGCACACTCGACATGCTCATCCTCAAGACCCTCACCCGCGCACCCCTGCACGGCTATGGCATCGCTCAATCGATCAAACGAATGTCCGACGACGTCCTGACGGTAGAAGAGGGCTCGCTTTATCCGGCCCTGCAGCGGCTCCTGCTGCAAGGCTGGGTCAAGGCAGAGTGGAAGATGACGGAAACAAATCGCCGCGCCCGCTTTTATACGCTCACTGCCGCCGGCCGCAAGCACCTGGGCCTCGAGTTCTCGGAGTTTGAGCAAATGATCGCAGCCATTGGACGAGTAATGAGCCAAACCGCCTGATCGCTCTGGGCCGGGGCTGGTTTCGCGGCGCATCGTATTCGTCGTTCGCCGAAATGTGGAGGCCGTATGAACTCAATCACACTCTTCGCAAAGAAGCTCAACCTTCTGTTCAGCCGCAACCGCTTCCGAAGTGAGTTGGACGAAGAGATGGCCTTCCATCGCGAACAAGCGGAGAAGGATTTCATCGCCTCCGGAATGCCCTCGCAGCGAGCCCACTTTGCCGCTGCCCGCCAATTCGGCAATGCAACCCATCTGCGTGAGCAGAGCCACGGCCTCGTCGCCTTCCGCTGGGAGACAGTCGCGCAGGATCTTCGTTTCGCCCTTCGCCAGCTTCGCCAGAATCCCGGCTTTGCTGTCACAGCCGTCTTCATTCTCGCCCTCGGCATGGGCGTCAGCGTTGCTATCTTCGGATTCGTCGACGCCGCCCTCATCCAGCCGTTGCCGTACTCTGCTCCCGATCGTTTGATGGATGTAGCTGAAAGTGGAACTTCGTTCCATCGCTCCGACATCTCGCGTGCCGATTACGAGGATTGGAAGCGTCTCAATCATTCCTTCAGCTCTCTCGACGTCTATACCGGCGGGGGCTTTCTGCTCAATACACCCTCCGGTTCCGAGCCCGTACCCTCAGCGCGCGTTAGCGACGGCTTCTTCAGCACTCTCGGCGTCAAGCCCATGCTTGGACGCGATTTTCTTCCCGGCGAAGACCGCCCCGGCGGCGCCAGGATCGTGATGCTTACCTACGGCGCCTGGCAGAAAAGATTTGGCAGCCGCAACGATGTGGTCGGTCAGTCGCTGACCCTCGATGGCTCTGCGTACACGATTGTCGGCGTTCTGCCGCGTGAATTTGCGTTCGCCCCGCGCGCCACCGCGGAACTGTACGTCCCGCTGCTCGACAAGGGTCCCTGCGAGCAGCGACGCAGCTGCCATAACTTTTACGGCGTTGGCCGGCTCCGCGATGGCATCACGATGCAGGCCGCGCTCGAAGAAATGAAAGCCATCGCGGCACAACTGGCCGTTCAGTATCCGGAAAATAAAGGGCAGGGAGCATTCGTTCAGCCGCTTTCCGTCGCCGTCATCGGCCCGATCAAGGCAGTTCTGCTCACTCTGCTCGCCGCAGCGGGTCTGCTGCTTCTCATTGCATCCGTCAATGTCGCCAGCCTTCTTCTGGTCCGTTCAGAATCGCGCCGTCGCGAAGTTGCAGTCCGCGGAGCCCTTGGCGCCACAGGTGTTCGTCTCAGCCGCCAATTCATTACGGAGGGACTTCTGCTCGCCTTTGCCGGATGCCTCGCCGGGCTTCTCGTGTCGAACTGGACAATGGCGATTTTGAAAAGCTTGATCCCAAAAACCGTTGCTGACAACGTCCCCTTCCTTGCCCATGTCGGCCTCCACCTGCATACCGCGCTGTTTGCTGCTGTCATCGCTCTGCTTGCCGCCAGCCTCTTGTCCTTGACGCCAATTCTTCGACTCTCATTTCAAGACATTCGCGAAGGACTTGGCGACGGTGGCCGGTCCGCCGCAGGACGCTTCTGGCAGCGCATGGGTGCGAATCTCGTTGTCGTTGAACTATCCATCGCCGTGATCCTGCTGGTCGGAGCCGGGCTCCTGGGCAAAAGCTTTTATCGTTTGCTTCACGTCGACGTCGGCCTTGACCCATCACACCTCGCAACTTTGCAGATGGCGATTCCCCAGAATGCCTATGTCAAGCCCGAGCAGAAAGTTGCTCTTTTCCACGAAGTAATCCGCCGCGTCTCGGCCCTTCCCGGAGTCGAGTCGGTTGGCATCACCAGCGATCTTCCTGTCCAGTGCAACTGCGATACCGACTGGATACGCATCATCGGCAAGCCGTTTCATGGCGAGCACAATGAAGTGGACGAGCGCGATATAACCCCCGGATATTTCTCCACGCTCAGGGCGCGGCTGGTCCGCGGACGGTTCTTCACCGACGATGACGACACTTCAAAATCGCAGAAGATCGTCATCAACGAAGCGCTCGCGCAGAAGTATTTTCCTGGTGAAGATCCCATCGGAAAAAAGATCGCCAATGGCAATCTCGATCCCAAATCGTTCCGCGAGATCATTGGCGTCGTCAGCAATGTCCGCGAAGGTGGCCTCGACGATGAACTCTGGCCCGTCGAATACCAGGCAATGTACTACGGTCCCGACAACTTCGTTTCCATCGCGGCGCGAACTGCCGGTGATGACAAGGCTATTCTGCCCGTGCTTGTCAAAACAGTGCACAGCATGGATCCAAACCTCGGCACGATCAACGAGATCACCATGACGGATCAGATCCTCAGCACGCAATCTGCAATCCTCCATCGCATCTCCTCCTCGCTGGTTGGCGGCTTTGCCGTGATCGCGCTGGTGCTTGGAGTGGTCGGACTCTACGGCGTGATCGCGTACTCCGTGAGCAAACGTACGCGCGAGATCGGTGTCCGCATGGCCCTGGGTGCACAGCGCAGCACGGTCTACAAAATGGTTATGCGCCAGGCCGGTTGGCTCACCGTCGCGGGTATCGGCATAGGCCTCGCGTGTGCGGTGGGCGCCTCAATGGCGATGGGCAAATTGCTTTTCGGAGTAGCAGCGTGGGACGTGCCGACACTCGCCACGGTCGCTTTGGTCCTCGGATCAGCATCGCTGGCCGCAAGCTTCCTGCCCGCACGCCGTGCCGCAAGCGTAAGTCCAACCGATGCCCTGCGCGCTGAGTAACACGTGTTCGACTTCAGGCATTTACGGAGGGAGCGTGGGGCTTTCAGCCCCACGAATCCAGCTCAGGCCATCGAAGGGCCCAAGCCCCGGATTTGCAAAATCGCGTGAGTTGGCCACTTGGGAAACAACGAACCTTTCCTCCGCCAAATGTAACGAGGATTTGTGTCAGGGCACGACTCGGGTACCCTCTGGCTCGCACGCCGAAAGCCACCATCAGGTTGAAGTGTCATCTTGAGCGGAGCGAAGGATCCGCTTCTTTCCTTGCGGAACACAGCCGCTCGCCAATGAGGAGTATGTAGAGCGTTTATTCGCTTCTCAGCGTCATTCATGCTGAATATGGGCCAAACGGAGAGACCTGACATGCAAGCAAGAATCCTGCGGATTAGTATCGGCGTAGCACTCCTCCTGACTGGATATATGGTTGGGACGCACACCCCAAACTCTATTCATGCGGAAATGAAAGTGAGTGTACCGACCTCTTATGGAAGGGTTGTCGCAGGCGATAGCTCATCGCTCTGGTTCGAGGACACAACCGGCGCCCTTCGGCAGGTCAGCATACCAACCGGCAATACCATCTTCACCATTGCTCGACAAAGATAGACGCTGCAGGGAAGGTGCGGCGCGTGCGTGTGTTAACACCCGGATAACACGACACTCAAGCGGCCTTTCCCGCCGCCCGTGACTCTGCGTAATGATGTCAATAGGCAATTCTTCGAGAATTTTCCAAAGCTTTTAGAAAGAGGATTTTGCGATTGCCGCTGTTTTGCAGGTAATTTCCTGCAAATGTTGCACAATGAGATTGTCTGGCTTCGATGCGCGGGTAGGAGCAGCCATGAGTCCAGATCACACCAGCAACTCAGGGTGTTTATCCAACGCTGCAGGCAGGTCCAATCGGGACCTAAGTCCTCTCACAAGAAACCTCTACAGCTAAGTCATTTCGGAAGATATCTTTAGAGCCGCCGCTGGCTGTAACCCTCTGAAAAGAAGGCATTTCTCGGGAGAGAACCAGTAATAGGGGTAGGACGCAACCTGGATGCAGGGGGTCTCAGCAAACCCCCGGAGGATGTATGGATCTTTCACACCAGCCGCAGAAAACCGTTGGGCGTCACTCGAGCCCCCGGGAAAACCAGATCCAGATCCGTCGCCCCGATCGTCCTGCTGACAACCTCGCCCAGCACCTGCCGATAATCGGTCGTCAGCGCCAGATCGCGACCTTCATTCAATTGATCGTTGTTGAGCCCGGGCCACTTGCCATAAACCTTGCCGCCCTTCACATTTCCGCCCAGCACAAACATCGCGTTGGCATGCCCGTGATCGGTGCCGCCCGTGCCGTTCTCGCGCGCGGTGCGCCCGAACTCCGACATCGTCACCAGCGTCATGTTCTCTGCATCGTCGCCCATGTCGCGCCAGAAAGCTGCAATGCTATCCGAGAAATCGCGAAGGCGTCCCGATAGTTGCCCATCCACGCTGCCCTGGTTGTGATGCGTATCCCATCCGCCGATGTCTGTAAAGGCGGCTTCCACGCCAAGGTTCGATTTCAGCAATTGCGCAATCTGCTTCATGCCGATTGCCGAACTCCGAGTTCGGATAATCCACGCCTGCCGCAGGCTGATATTGTGCGGGATTCGCCGCGCGCAGCATCTTCACTGCCTCGAATGTCTCCTCGCCTGCCGCATGGAAGATATGATCGCCGCTCTCGCCATACATCGCTTCAAACGCGCTTGCCGCAGGCGACGGCGCAGGTCCTCGTCCCGCCACAGAAAAGTTGTTCACATTGTTCAGCGCAATCGCCGGAATCTTTCCCGCCAGCGTGAGCGGCACCTCCGGCCCCAGCGCCAGCGCGCGAAACGCCGTCTCCTGCCGATTGCGCACGGTTCTGTCCTCTGCCTGCAGCGCGCGATTCAGCCATCCGTCCTCTGTGCTCTTGATTCCCGGCGTACCTGACTCCATGAAATCCTGCGCATCAAAGTGCGATCGCGACATATCCGGCGAGCCGGCCGCATGCACAATCGCCAGGTGACCCGCATCGTAGAGAGGCTTGAAACACGTCAGCGCCGGATGCAGACCAAAGAACCCATCAAGATCGATCACCTGGTTCTGCGGAATCGCAATGCTCGGCCGCATCGAATAGTAGTTCTTCTCGCGATAGGGAACCACCACATTGAGCCCATCCGCCGCGCCACGCTGGAAGATCACCACCATCCGCCGATTGGGCGCGCTCGCGGTCTCCGCCAGCACGGAGCGCACCAGAAAACTGGGAAGGGCCGTCGTGCCCGCAACCGCCAACGCGCCCTTGTGAAGAAAGAACCGCCGATTCATCTGCATTTAGCTCGTCTCCTTCACCGCCTTTGAAATTCCGGAGAACCAAGCAGCAGCCCGGCCAGCACCTGATCCTGTTTTTCAGCATCCGTCACTGCCCGTGCGCGATACTTCTGCCGCTCCGGCGCGCCGACCGGCATCGCCGCCGCCGCCATTCTGCTCTGATCTCTTTGCTGCTCAAACTGCTGCAGCACCGCCGCCCGCGTTGAATCGCTCACTCCGCCCGCGACGCAGCAGCGCCTCAAGCCGCGACTCTTCCACCTGCGGATCAGGAGCAGCCGGGTTGGTCTCACAGCATCGCCGTGTCGTTGTTCACGTTCTCCGTCGGATCCCACGCAATCGAAATTCCCGGCAGCCGGTTTGCCGCCAGCGACAACGCAAAGTTCATCCGATTCACCAGCGCGTTGGTGCTCACCCACGTATCCGCCATTCCAGCTATATCCGTTCGGCGTAACGCAGCCATAGAGCGGCATGCCCATCTCCCGCACCGCGTTGGCCAGCGGCTGCATATTCTCGATATCCGCATTGCTGGCGCGCGCCGCCGAGACAACAAACTCAATCGGAGTCTTCACCTTCGCGCGATACACGTTCGTGTCCCAGAACTCCTGCGAATGAAACAGCGTGCTCAGCACCGCTGCGATGTCGCCGTCGCTGCTCAGAAACGTCTTCGCCATGCGGTCCACGAGTGCCTGCGGCGGATCGTCGCTCACAAAGCGCACTGCCAGCTTGCGCGAAATGAACTGCGCCGTCGCTGGCCGCGTGGCCAGCATGTGCAGCAGTTCGCGCCCTTCCTGCTCGCCGTGATCCTTGAACTTCTCGTCCCATCACGATCTTCGTACCCGGCTCATGCCGGTTCGGGTCAAACTGGAATCCGCCCCCGCGCTCCGGCCGCTCCACGGTCCATCCCGTCAGGATGCGCGCCACCTGCGTCACGTCGGCCTGCGTGTAGCCGCCGTTCACGCCCAGCGTGTGCAATTCCATCAGTTCGCGCGCGTAGTTCTCATTCAGCCCCTCGCGCTTTTTCTTGTTGTTATTCGGCCGCCGCTCCGCGCGTTCCGCCGCCATCGAATCCGGCCCGATGCTGCTGGCAGTTGTCGAGGTACATCATCATCGCCGGGCTGTGCGCTGTTGCTTCCAGCAGATCTTCAAATTTGCCCAGCGCCCGCGGACGGATCACATCGCGTTCAAAGCTGACCAGGTAGTACGGTGTCGCTTCGTTCTTGTGCAGAAACACATTGAAGTGATTCAGCCAGAAATCCGTCATCACTTCCTGCAGTTGCGCGTTCGAGTAGATGTCGCGCGTAAGCCGCTGCGCAATGATCTCCTCGTTCACCAGTCGCTGCGGATTCTCAAGATCGCCAACCACTTCCTTCAGATCAGGCGGCAGATCCTGCACCAGCGCATTGCGCTGCTGCGGCTTGAGCGACTTGAAAAAAGCATCAAACACTTCCGGCTGCATCGCCACCAGGTGCAAAACCCGCTGCTGCGGCGCCAACTCCAGCATCCGGCGGAACTCGCCTTCGTCAACCGCTGTCGTCGCCACACCTTTCCAGCGCTCATCTGGTTCGCATCCATCGCGGCTTGCTGCGGATTAACCGGCTGCATCTGCGCCGCCTGCGCTTGAGGTCCGTCGCTGCTCCCGTTACTCGCCGGAGTCATCGGAGCGACCGCATTCGCCGCTATCTGCGGCTTGGCCTGCTAATCGGCCTTCTTCTGTTCTTTCTCCTGCCGCTTCTCGCTCACGCGATACATCTGGTTTTCATACACAGCATGCAGCGCGCCGCGTTCGGGAACCGGCATCTTGCCGTCCAGCGTTTGCCGGATGATCGCATTGCTCGGGACGCGGAAGAGGAGTTCCTCCGGAGTCCATTGCATGGCAGGGAACTGCGCCAGCCGAGACTTCAGGTCCGTTTCGTCAATACGTCGCCGGATGCAGTTGCTGGTCGAACCACTTGTCCAGACCAATCGCGCGCACTTCCTCCACGTCGCCCGGCCTCGGCCCAAACGTCAGGCGATTCAATGCGTGCAGAATTCGAGCATCGCCCTCTAATTGTTTTGAGTCGCTATGTCGCACGGCCCGAGGCTCGTTTGGCATTGTGGTTATTGGAGGCCGACGCCGAATCCGCAACCAGAGCCGCCGGAGACACAAGACTGAGGCACAGAACTGCGGTCAGCGGTCCATGAAGAAACTGCATCTACGGCTCCTTACCTCAGAATGTTCTTAGACCTCGGGCGGCGCAGCCCTCTCGATTAGAATGACTCCATTTTCCAATGGAAGTTGTGTTTCAGCACGGCAATTACAACATTCGTAACCAGAATCGCGCCGGAATATTGCATCTGAACGCTGCGGCCGGGACCCCGCTCTTGTTCCTGTCCCCGCGAACGAGGTACCGTCTAGCCTCACCAGCGCGCAACACGATGCGTCGGTTTTCGTGCCGGAATCATCTGATTCTAAACGCCACCGATAGCACAATCGAGTCATTCAAATTACATGGCCGTGGCGGATAAACTTGCAAAGATCGATAGACTATTGCAGTACGTTCGCGGCTCCATCCCCGGGTCCGGCGTTCGAGGTGGAACTGATGTACTCATTGGACTCCGGGCCCTATGTGGGCGATCGTCCGCGCGTACTAATTGCTGAAGATGACACGGTCACGCGGCTCATTCTCCAGCATTGGATTTTGCGATGGGGTTACGATGTCGTGGTCGTCGACAATGGCATCGATGCCTGGAACGTCCTCGAACAGGAGCAGCCCGCCAGAGGTCGTCATTGTCGATTGGTCCATGCCGGGCATCGACGGTATCGAACTCTGCCGCCGTCTTCGCGACAGGTCCCGTTCCTACTACCACTACATCCTCATGGTCACCAGCGCATACCGATGAACGTGACCTCGTCCATGCCCTCGAGTCGGGCGCCGACGATTGCCTCGGAAAGCCTTTCGGCGAGCCGGAACTCCGCGCCCGGCTTCTGGTTGCCAACCGGATCCTCGCTTTGCAGAACGAACTCATTCATGCCCGCGAAGAACTGCGAGCCAAGGCCATGCGCGACGGCCTGACCGGCCTCTGGAATCGGACTGCCTTCCTCGATCTCTTTCAGCACGAACTCGAACGCGCCCACCGCACCAATGGCCGTACGGGCCTGCTGCTGCTCGATCTGGATAACTTCAAGCAAGTGAATGATACCTATGGCCACCTCGCCGGCGACATGGTGCTAAAGGAAGTTGCCCGCCGCGTGTGTCACAGCGTCCGGTCCTACGATTTCGTCGGCCGCTACGGAGGCGAGGAATTCTTCATCGCGTTAACGGGCTCGGGCAGGGAACAGCTATGCCAACGAGCAGAGGCCATCCGCACCGCCATCTGCAATGAGCCATTCCGCACACCACAGGGTGACGTTGCTGTTTCCTTAAGCATCGGCGTCGCTGCGGCAGAATCCGGCGAACGGTCGGCGTCCGACATGCTGGCTGTTGCCGACGTCGGCCTCTACAAGGCCAAGGATTCGGGCCGCAATCGCTCTGTATATTGCGAAAAGCCGTGGTCGAAGATAGTCGAAGCAAACCTGCCGCACGCCGACATATGCGCGCAGTGCAGCGCGGTTTCCTCTCCTGGCTGTGTCATCTCTTCAGCCCGTTCCTAGTTGGCCACCCAGTGAGAGCGAAAAGCCTATCTGGCCTGCGCTGGCGACCGGAGGCTGTAGCCAGGTATAGAAGATCCTCGAGCACAGTGCCAATGTTGGGCATCGATCCGATCGGCGTCCTGGCACACGAGCAATGGGCTATGGGCTTGACGAGATAGAGCCAAAGGCCGAGTCCGCTTACCAAGAATTTCTTGCTCTGGCAGGATGTCGGCTATATCCACCCAAAAAACCGGCCCGCGCCGAACCGGCAAAGCTGCAAGAGTTGTTGAGGAATTAGCTAGCGGTGGGTCCAGGAGGCGAGGTGAGCGATGACGGCGTTGGCCTTTTGCGGGAGGGGGATCACCGAGCTCCACCAGCCGGCGCGCACGCCGAAGTAGCGGACTGTGATGAAGCCAAGCACCGTGACCAGGGCGACAAGAGCGGCGGCACCAAGCCAGCGGAGGCGCTGCTCCATGGCTTCGCGGCGCTCCATGCGCTCTTTGCCGACATTAGAGGCAAATGTGGCCCAGCCGTCCGCTGCCGGATCGACCGGGGCGCCTTTTTCATAGGTGGCTTTGAGGAATCGATCAGTCCAATCGCGGGTGTCAAGACCGAGGGCACCGACGTATCCCCGAACGATGCCTTTGCTGAGGATTCCGCCGGGCAGTTGCTGGTAGCGGTCCTGCTCCAGCGCGACCAGGTGGCGTTGGCTGATCTTGGTGACCGCAGTGATCTGCTCCAGCGCGATACCGCGCGAAATCCGCTGCGTCCGAAGCTCTTCCCCAAAAGTACTCATTTGGTAACCAGTCCCGACATCATAGCCCGAGGCAAATCCACAGGCAAGTTACTTATGGCATTGCACGTTTAGCTCAACTTTACCACCCTTTCTTATCATCGAGCTAGGGGCAAGAAAAGTGCTTTATATCACTCGATATTGTGCAAAACGCCGGCTCAAACCACAAGATAATTCTGAGATTGTTCGGCCGGCGGGAGCCCTGGGGATACGAGGCAAGGCGGCTGATACCCTTGAATGGAAGGCTGCCGCTCATCCGGGCCCGCCTTCCGGAGCCGTCTCAACCCAATGAACAAGCTGGTGATTGCCAACCTGCTGCACCGCCCGCTGCGCTCGCTGATCAGCATTACGGCCGTGGCGATTGAAGTGGTCATGATCCTGTCGATCGTCGGCATCTTCATGGGCATGCTGAACGACCAGAAGCAGCGGACCAACGGGATTGGCGCGGATTTGATGCTCCTGCCTTCGAATGCAAGCATGTTTAATGGCGCCAGTGGCGTGGCGCTTCCCGTCAAGGACGAAGAAGCACTCCTGCGCTTGCCTCATGTGACGGTAGCTTCACCTGCGATTCAGAAAATCTCCACCAGCGCACAACGTGGAGATTCTTTACGGCATTGATTTCAAAACGTTCAATGAACTGAAGCCATTCCACTTCCTCGCGGGAGGACCGTTCACGGGGCCTGACGACGCCATCATCGATGACGTCCTCGCGGGTTCAGGCAAAGGATTTCATGTAGGCGACCCGATAACGATCATGGATCACACATTCCGGATCTCCGGAATCGTGGAAGCAGGCAAGGGCGGCCGTAAGCTGATTCCGCTCGAGACGATGCAGCAAATGATTGGCGCAAGCGACAAGGTCTCGCTTTTTTACGTAAAGTGCGACAATCCTGCGAATGCGGAACTGGTGATGAATGAGATCCACAACACATACGGCTTTGGCCAGAACACCGTGATGACCATCGACAGTTGGCTCGATGAAATGACGCCCAGCAAGATTCCCGGATTCAATCTCGCGCTCGAAATCATTACGGGCATTGCGGTCGTCGTGGGATTTCTTGTGATCTTTCAATCGATGTACACGGCGGTGCTGGAGCGCACGCGTGAGATTGGCATTTTGAAATCTCTCGGATCATCGAAAGCGACCATCGTCAGCGTGGTGCTGCGGGAAACCGCGGTCATGGCCGTGGCCGGCGTGATGCTTGGGATTGCCGGCACCTACCTCGTGAAAATCCTGCTGTTGAAGAAGTTTCCGACACAACATTTCGAAATTACGCCGGATTGGTTGATGCTGGCCGCCGCAATCGCATTTGTGGGTGCGTTGATCGGGGCACTATATCCGGCGTTTATGGCGGCCCGCAAAGATCCAATCGACGCACTGGCATACGAATAGAGCTTTCGGCGCAGCCGTGTCCTCTGGACGCTTTGGTGCTGCAATTTCGCATCTCATCTGCAGGTAGATCCTTTCGACTTGCACGTTATACTGCAATGCATCCCCGGCAATTCAAGTGAGAGAGGTCTTCTGCTTCAGCGGAGTTAGATCTGTTGGCGATCGTGTCAAAACGCTGGTTCTATGCGGTGTGGGTGGTCTTCATCGGCATTTTTGCGGTGATGCACGCCTTGAATCTTGCCGCCGATTTTCCAAACCACACGCCGTGGCATATCGACTGGGCCAAGTACACCGACGAGGGCTGGTACGGGAATGCCGCCATTCGCGCGCACCTGTTCGGGCATTGGTATGTTCCGGGAGATTTCAATCCCGCGCCCGCGGTTCCGCTGTGGCCGTTTCTTGAGTGGATCCTGTTTTTCTTTACCGGGGTAACGGTGGAGGCGGCGCGCGGACTGGCCGTTGCACTCTTCTTTGCCAACCTGGTGCTGAGCTACACGCTGCTGCGGCCGCGCGGGTCCAAAGTGGATGGCGTTGCTGGCGTTGACGCTGCTGGTGACCAGCCCGTTTCTCTACTGCTTCAGCCGCCTGGCGATTCTCGAGCCGCTTCTGACGACGCTTCTGCTGTTGGCTCTGAATCTCGCGGTAAGGCTTCCGCGGATGAGGAGGCCGGTGGCCATGTCGGCGGCTGTCGGCGTGTTATTCACGCTGATGATGTTGACCAAGACGACGGCAATTTTCCTGGCGCCCGCGATCGGGTGGGCCATGTTTGCGGCATTCTGGGATCGCGGCGATGCATCGTCGGATACAAACGGTCGAGCCTGCGCACGCTGGTTTCACCAGTGCGCATTGCGCTGCGCGGCCGCCGCTACCGTGACCGTTTGCAGTGACCTTCGGCGCATGGATGGCGCTGGTGGTTGGGCTCGGATATCTCGGGGATTACAGGTATCTGCTGTTCGTCAACAAATATGTGAAGCCCACCGAGTTCTACTGGCCGCTGCTCAGCTTCTGGTGGTCGTTCCACGGAACCATCTGGGTCGACCACATTCTCATTCCCCTGGCCGGAGCGCTCATCGTGGGATCGCTGGCAGCGGCCACGGTATTCAGCAAGCGGACGAGGTGGGGAGCTGAGTTGATGATCGATCCGGTCTTTGGCGCATGCATTCTGGCGGCGGGAGGCTACATCGTCTTCATGACCTACCAGAATCATCCGCAGCCGCGCTATTTCGCGGTGGTCGCCGTCTTCTGCTTTCTGATTATTGCGATGGCTACGGAGGCGCTGGTTTCGCAAGCAGGCCTGCTCCGCCTGCTGGGATGGGGTGCGGTCGCCGTGACGGCAATTGCGATTGCGGTGAACGCCGTGTCGACGTTGAATTATGCCGCGCATCCCGAATACACTTTTGTGAACGCCGCGCGGCAGCTGACCAGCCTATATCGATCAGCATCCGAACGGGAACCGGCTGCTGGTCTCGATCAGCGGAGACGAGATCACCCTCATCACGCATCTGCAGACACTATGTGACGACTTCAGCATGCGCACGCCGCGATTCCCGACCTGGGAACAAAGCTGGCGGTTTACAAGCCCGGCTGGTGGGCGACATGGAACGACATCGATCCTGGGACGCTCGAGGACCTTCATACGCATTATTCGCTGGAACAGGTGGCCGCGTTTCGAGCCTTCGATGACCCGGAGCGCAACGTGCTGGTGCTTTTCAAGCTGCACCCTCTGCCGGGTGGGCAGGTGAGGCTGATCAATGGCGACAACCTGCAGCAACCGCTGCCGGAGGACAAGATATTCATTCCGCTCGAATAGGCCGGCTTCTCTCCATATCCCTATTCCCTGTTCTTCACGGTCTCCCGATCATGACTTCCGTGGCCTTGATCAGGGCGACGGCTTGTTCGCCGGGCTTCAATTCCAGTTCGCGGACGGCGTCGGCGGTGATGATGGCGGTAACACGCTGGTCGCCGACGGCGAGCACCACTTTGGCCAGCAGGCCGTCGACTTTGACTTCAAGGATGGAACCGACAAGCTGGTTGCGGCCGCTGATGCGCGAGGCGCCGATGTGGGCCGAGCCGGTGGGCAGGAATTCCTGAAGGGCGCTGATCGGGATGCGGTGGTGGCCGCCGGGAGTCTTGATGGTCTGGATGCGTCCGGCCAGGATCCAGTGCTTGAGAGCCGGGTAGCTGATGCCGAGTTTTTCGGCGGCCTGGCGAGGTGTCAAAAGGGTGGACGAAGTCATGCAGTATTGATAGCCTCCTGCCGCAAACTGTACAAGCAATTGTTCAATTCTGGCTTAAGGCGTGAAAACTGTTCCCATAAGAGATACGCCCCGGATGCTTGTGACTGCAATCACTCGACAGTGTTTGACACGGATGATAGCCTTCCGGGTGACTTTGAGCCGGGACTCTTGCGGCATGCTATTTTCCGCGGGGGCGGCCTTCTGCGGATCGTTGGGTCGCGACCGGCGGATTGCCTGCACAACGGCAATCAAAAATTCACATTGGAGGACTTGTGATAGCACAGGACTGGGTCTACTTCTTTCTGACCGTAAGCGTTCTTTCACTGATCGTGGCATTTTTCTCGGCGCGCCAGGCCACCGGCGCGGATATTGGAACGCCGGATACGCAGAAGATCCCCGGCGCCTTCAAAGCAAGGCGTTAAGGCCTTCTTGAAGCGGCGCTACAAGACCGTGGATGGCCCTTCTGGCCCTGCTGCTTCCCACATTCGCCTATGCGCAGCCGGAACATGCGGGCGGAGGCGAAGCCAACCTGGTGCTGCCGGATCTGTCGACCGTGCAATTCTTCGGCATGAACGGACATGCCCTTCTGATGATCGGATTGCTCTTCTGCGTCGGCGGCCTGTTGTTCGGCCTCGCCATCTTTGTGCAGTTGAAGAACGCGCCGGTCCATCGCAGCATGCTCGAAATCTCCGAACTGATCTACGAAACCTGCAAAACCTATCTGATCACTCAGGGCAAGTTCATTATGCTGCTCTGGGTTTTCATCGCGGTCATCATTTCGATGTACTTTGGATGGCTGGCGCCGGTACCCGGAAAATCGATCGCGGTTACGTTGCCCATCATTCTGTTGTTTTCGCTGGTCGGCATCGCGGGCAGCTACGGCGTGGCGTGGTTCGGAATTCGCGTCAACACTTTTGCCAACTCACGCACCGCGTTTGCCGGATTGCGCGGCAAACCGTATCCGATCATGGCGATTCCGCTGAAGGCCGGCATGAGCATCGGCATGTTGCTGATCTCGGTTGAACTGCTCATCATGCTGTTCATCCTGTTGTTCATTCCGCGCGATTATGCGGGCCCATGCTTCATCGGCTTCGCCATCGGCGAATCCCTTGGCGCCGCGGCTCTGCGTATTGCCGGCGGCATCTTCACCAAGATCGCCGACATCGGCGCCGACCTGATGAAGATCGTATTCAAGATCAAGGAAGACGATGCCCGCAACCCGGGCGTCATCGCCGACTGCACGGGTGACAACGCGGGCGACTCCGTCGGACCCAGCGCCGACGGCTTTGAAACCTACGGCGTCACCGGCGTGGCCTTGATCACCTTCATCCTGCTGGCAGTCAAGGATCCCACGATTCAGGCGCAACTGCTGGTATGGATCTTCGTGATGCGCGTAGGAATGCTGCTTTCCAGCGCAGGTGCGTACTTCCTCAATACCGCCATCGCCAGCGCGAAGTACAAAGACTCCGACGAAATGGACTTCGAGACGCCACTGACCTCGCTGGTATGGATCACGTCCATCGTCTCCATCATCCTCACCTACATCGTCTCGTATCTCATGCTCCCCACATCTCGGTGACGGAACGCTCTGGTGGAAGCTGGCTTCGATCATCTCGTGCGGAACCCTGGCGGGCGCGCTCATACCCGAACTGGTCAAGGTCTTCACTTCAACCAAATCCACCCACGTCAAAGAAGTCGTCAAATCGGCTCAGGAAGGCGGAGCTTCGCTGGGAATCCTGTCGGGATTCGTGGCCGGCAATTTTTCGGCCTACTGGCTCGGACTCAGCATGGTCGCTCTCATGGGACTGGGCTACTACTTCAGCATGGGCATACCGGATCTGCAGAATAATCCGGCGGGCATGATGCTGGCTCCAGCCGTCTTCGCCTTTGGCCTCGTGGCCTTCGGCTTCCTGGGCATGGGCCCGGTCACCATCGCCGTCGATTCTTACGGCCCGGTTACCGACAATGCTCAGTCCGTCTATGAGCTGTCGCTGATCGAAGATGTTCCCAACATCGAAGCGGAGTTGAAGAAGGACTTCGGCATCGTCGCGAAGTTCGAGCGCGCGAAACACCTGCTCGAAGCCAACGATGGCGCCGGCAATACTTTCAAGGCAACGGCAAAGCCGGTGCTGATCGGCACTGCCGTCGTGGGCGCAACTACCATGACCTTCTCGATCATCATGGCGCTGACCCACGGACTGACAGACAACGTGGCGAAGCTCTCCCTGCTGCACGCGCCCTTCATGCTCGGGCTTGATCTGCGGTGGAGCAGTGATCTTCTGGTTCGCGGGCGCTTCCACACAGGCGGTCTCTACCGGCGCTTACCGCGCGGTTGAGTTCATCAAGGCAAACATCCATCTGGAAGGCGCGGAGAAAGCGTCGGTCACTGACAGCAAGAAGGTGGTTGAGATCTGCACGAAGTACGCGCAGAAGGGCATGTTCAACATCTTTCTCGCCGTCTTCTTCTCGACCCTTGCGTTCGCGTTCATGGAGCCGTTCCTGTTTATCGGCTACCTGTTCTCGATTGCGATCTTCGGTCTGTATGAGGCCATCTTCATGGCCAATGCCGGCGGCGCCTGGGATAATGCCAAGAAAATCGTAGAGGTCGACATGAAACAGAAAGGCACACCTCTGCACGACGCAACCGTCATCGGAGACACCGTCGGCGATCCGTTCAAAGACACCTCGTCGGTGGCAATGAACCCGATTATCAAGTTCACGACACTGTTCGGATTGCTTGCAGTCGAACTTGCCGTGACGCTCAGTGGGAACAACCCGATGCTGACCCACGTGCTTGCGGTGGCATTCTTCCTGGTGTCGGTGTTCTTCGTGCACAAATCGTTCTATGGCATGAGGATTGAGTCCAAGCAGTAATTGACCCGTCGTTGGATGCAAAGAAAACGTCGCCTGGAAATGGGCGGCGTTTTCTTTGCGCAATGAAATTGGAGTCCAGTTGTTGCGTGGCTCAGTGACGCTCTACGATATGCAACCAGAAAGTTGCCGGAGGCTTTTGCGCTGTCTTGCCGGCAGCGTCGAAATTCGCGGGATCGAGCCAGGTTTCGAAGGCCGCTTTGCGGGCGGGCCATTCCTGTCGAGCATCGAGAACCACGCTGTATCGCGGTTCTGGCCTTTGACCACCATGTGCTGGCGGAAGATGCCTTCGAAGGTGAATCCGTAGCGCAGAGCGGCGCGGCGCGAGGGAGCGTTATTCGCGTTGCACTTCCACTCGTAGCGCCGATAGCCCAGGTCTTCGAAGACGTGGCGGGCCATCAGGTACATCGCTTCGGTGGCGGCGACGGTGCGCTGCAGCGAGGGCGTGAGCAGGATGTTGCCGACCTCGATGACGCCGTTGGCAGGGTCCATGCGCATGTAGCTGGCGTAGCCTTCGGCGCGACCGCTCGTCCGCGGCACGATGGCGAAGAATAGCGCGGCGGCGCCCGCCTGCTTTTCCTGAGAGCGCGCTTCAAATCAGTCTCGCCGGCATACGGACCATCTGCCAGGTAGGCCCAGACCTCGTCGTGGCCTTGTACGGCCTGCCAGAGGTCCGCAGTGTGCAGTTCTGCGTCCAATGGCTCGAGCGAAACGTGGGGTCCGGAGAGGGGTTCGCGACGGGGAAGGGGGGCGGGCTTCCAACTGATCAGATCTTGAGGGGGCATAGGCACGGGTTCAGGCTATCAGCCATCGAAATTTGGCCCCAGGGACGTGCCAGAAGAGTAACGTCCTCCTTCTCCACATTTTGAGCGATTTCGCACAGGAAAATGGCGCCAAATGCACTGTTTCTGCGCCTTGTAAGGCCCCCAGCCGGGCACTAGGCTTGTATTTCAGGACGGACGGGTGCACTGAGAGCCGCATCTGCACTGTATTTTGGGCAAATTCAAGCCTTGGGAAAAGCCGCTTCTCGCAAGCCTTTTGGAGCTTTCCACAGGCTGATTGGCCGTATTTAGCGACCGGATGCCTGAAATAACATCTAAATACAAGATGTTGTGGTTTGCGGTTGACAGGCCCCATAGACAGCGTTATTTTTGCAACTGCGACTGTAAACAGACTGTAACCTTTAAGCCGGTTGCAGACCGCAAGGCAGAAAAACCTGCGGTACTGAAAAAGCCCCCGTTTTTCCGTTCGCTGCACTGACTTAACCCCCCAATTTTGGCTGCGTTAAGACCAAGGGACAGGTATTCAAAGAATTCGCCGATGGAGAGGAACCGATGAACGAGGCCAACCTTCAAACAACCGCACCAGCCCTGCAAGCTCCCTATAGCCAGGGTGGCCTGACATTTTCCCGCCGTTTTTCAACCGAGGGGAAGTCCCCCTACGACGACGTGCAGTGGGAGCGTCGTACGGCTCTGATCACCGACAGCAAGGGCAACACGATCTTCGAGCAGAAGGACGTGGAGGTGCCGGTCGACTGGTCGATGACCGCGACCAACATCGTGGCCTCGAAGTATCTGCATGGAACGATTGGCTCGCCGGAGCGCGAAACGGGAGTGCGGCAATTGGTTTCGCGCGTGGCCGAGACGGTGCGCGACTGGGGTATTGCGGGCGGCTACTTCGCCAGCGACAACGACGCAGCCGCTTTCCACGACGAACTGGCGCACATGCTGCTGACGCAGAAGGTGGCGTTCAATTCGCCGGTTTGGTTCAACGTGGGCTGCGATCGGCTGGAGCCGTTTGCGGCTGGGCAGAACTGGCACTGGGATCCGATGACCGGCGGCGTGATGCACGCGGCTACGGGCTACAAGAATCCGCAGTGCTCCGCCTGCTTCATCAACTCCGTCGAAGATTCGATGGAAGGCATCATGGACCTGGCGCGTACCGAGGCGCTCCTGTTCAAGTACGGTTCGGGAACGGGTACAAACTTCAGCTCGCTGCGTTCGAGCCACGAAGGCGTGACGGGCGGCGGAACGGCCAGCGGTCCGCTGAGCTTCATGCGCGGACTCGATGCATTTGCCGGCGTCATCAAGAGCGGCGGCAAGACGCGCCGTGCGGCCAAGATGGCGATCCTGAACGTCGAACATCCCGACATCATCGACTTCATCGAGTGCAAGGCGAAGGAAGAGCAGAAGGCGCACACCTTGATCCGCAATGGCTACGACGGATCGGGTCCGGACTCTGAGGCCTTCTCGTCGATCTTCTTCCAGAACGCCAACAACTCGGTTCGCGTGACCGATGAGTTCATGCGTGCCTATGAGAATGATGGCGAATACACGACCAGGAGCGTCAAGGAAGGGGCGCCGGTCCAAAGCCACAAGGCGCGCGAGATCATGCGCAAGATTGCCGAGGCCACGTGGCTGTGCGGCGATCCCGGCCTGCAGTTCGACACCACGATTAACAAGTGGCACACCAGCAAGAACACGGCGCGCATCAACGCTTCCAATCCATGCTGTGAATACATGTTCCTCGACAACTCGGCCTGCAACCTGGCGAGCTTCAACCTGATGAAGTTCATTTCGCCGTCGGGCACGTTCAACATCCCCGAATATCGGCATGCGATTTCGGTCGTCATTACGGCGATGGAGATCCTGGTCGACAACTCCGGATATCCGACCGAGAAGATCGCACGCAATTCGCATGACTACCGTCCGCTGGGCCTGGGCTATGCGAACCTCGGCGCGGTACTGATGTCGTTCGGCTTGCCGTATGACTCGGCGGCTGGACGCGATCTGGCTGCTGCGCTGACCGCGATCATGTGCGGACAGGCCTATCTGCAGTCCGCGGTGCTGGCCGCAAATTGCCCGTCGCTCAAGTCGGCCACACCACTCACCGCGAGCGTGGAACGCCAGGGTGGAGCATGCCCCGGCTTCTATGTGAACCGCGAGCCGTTCCTGAACGTGATCCGCATGCATCGCGCCGAGGTAAACAACATTGGCAAGTCGCGAATCGTCGGCGAGCCCTTCATGGTTCCGCAGCTTGAGGCGCTAATTGACTCGAGCCGCGAATGCTGGGACATGGCTCTCTCCTATGGCGAGCGCTATGGCTATCGCAACTCGCAGACCACCGTGCTGGCGCCCACGGGCACCATCGGCTTCATGATGGACTGCGACACCACGGGCATCGAGCCTGACCTCGCACTGGTGAAGTACAAGAAGCTGGTGGGCGGCGGCATGATCAAGATCGTCAACAACACGGTTCCGGCAGCGCTGTTCAAGCTTGGCTACAACAACGACCAGGTTGACGCCATCGTGAGCTACATCGACGCTACCGGAACGATTGAAGGTGCGCCGGGCATCAAGCCGGAACACCTGGCCGTGTTCGATTGCAGCTTCAAACCGGCGAAGGGTACGCGCTCCATCCAATACATGGGCCACATCAAGATGATGGCTGCGACCCAGCCGTTCCTTTCGGGAGCGATCTCAAAGACTGTGAATCTGCCGCATGAAGCAACGGTAGAGGAAGTGGCCGAGGCCTACGCGGAAAGCTGGCGCCAGGGCATCAAGGCCGTAGCGATCTATCGCGATGGTTCAAAGGGCGTGCAGCCGCTTGAACACCAGCATGGATGCGAAGAAGGAGCCCTCGGCAGCGGAGGCAGCAGGGCAGCGCGTAATGGCTCAGCTTGCGGCCGGGCAGCCGGCGGCGGAAGCGGACTTGAAGACACTCGAAGCGAAGATCAGCGAGAAGCTGGAAGTGACAGCGAAAGCGGTGGTCGCGGCTGCGAATGCATTCCAGCGTGCGCTTGATGAGATTCGCCAGGGCGACTTCAGTTCCGCAGATGACGGCAGCGCTTGGTTTGGAGGAGACGCCCATTCCGCAGGATCTGAACGGGCCGCCACGCGCGGTGCGTCATCGCCTGCAGTCGGAACGCGCCTCCATCACCCACAAGTTCTCGATTGCCGGCCACGAGGGCTACATCACAGTGGGTCTCTATCCCACCGGCCAGCCGGGCGAGATCTTCATCAAGATGGCGAAGGAAGGCTCGACCGTTTCCGGCTTGATGGATGCGTTTGCGACATCGATCTCTCTGGCACTGCAGCATGGAGTTCCGCTGCGCGTGCTGTGCGAGAAGTTTGCGCATACGCGGTTTGAGCCCTCCGGCTGGACGGGCAACGAGCAGATCGGCTACGCGAAGAGCCTGATGGATTACATCTTCCGCTGGCTGAATCTGCGCTTCCTCTCCGGCGAGCAGTTGACGCTGTTTGCGGGGCTTGGTACCGCAGGCTGCGCCGCTGCCGGAGACGCCAACGATTCTGCCTGACGTCGATCCGGAAGAGGATCCTGCAACGCACAAGCAGCTTTCCAGGCTGGCCGATGAGATGTCGCGCCTTAGAGAAAGAGACAGAGGAATGGGCAGCACATCGGCACCGGGCGGCAGCATTCCGCCTGAGGCCCAATCCTCGATCGCGGCTTCCAGCCGCATCCAAGTCATGGGCCGACATTGCATGACCGCGGGCTATTTCATGCATCCGAGGCCATGCGCAGCATGTACGAGATGGGCGATGCACCAAGCTGCTCCACTTGCGGCGCCATCATGGTCCGCAATGGGAGTTGCTACCGCTGCATGAGCTGCGGCTCAACCTCAGGGTGCAGTTGATCGCTTTTACGTACTTTTCTGGAACCACTATGAATGACAGTTTTGACCCCAAACATGAAAGTCCAATTGGTGGGCTCAAGTAATAGAAAATTAATTGGTTAATGGCAAGATAAGAAGAAACTCCGAGCGGCAGTCGGATTTCCTTCGCAAAATGCGGCAAAGATCGAGCTCTGCCGGCGGCAGAGCTCATCTTTTTGAGGTGCCATTAACCTTTGCCTAAATAGAGCACATTCTCCAGCACACTTGTGCGCACCCCTGCCGCCGATATCGCGAAAGACATTGCTATCAGCTGGTCGAAGTCGGCTGGTACCGGATCAGCAGTCCAATGTCGACGCTGCGCCAGTCTATCCACGCTGGCAAATCAACTATCGATGAACTCCTGGACGAGGTTGGCGACAATTCGCCCGCCGGCGCTGTTCAGGTGTATGCCATCGCTATGAAAGTTCCATCCATTCAGACGGGCGACGTCGTCTGGACTCTTACCAAGCACCAACGTACGGAAGGCGTCACGGTACATGGGAAGAAACTGAAAGCTCGAAAGGCTCCGCCCGGGAGACACAAGAAGCTGCTCCCAGATTGCTTCGTAGACGGCGATGTATTCGGTGGCCGCTTCGTACGACACTTCTTTAATAATTTGACTATATTGCGCAATCCGAAGATTCAATTCGCATTGAAAGGGTTCTTGTGATGATGGGTCCTCTCCAATCGGGACGAGCGAGCACAATCCGATTCGTGACGAAGTCGCTTCCTTGAGTGTACGGGCAACAGAGAGCAGGTTCTCACGGAACCACTCCGGAGATGGCTTGACAGGAAGGTGCTTAGTAATTCGAAAGAATAGACCGGCTCTTCGCGATGCGAGGGCAAGGGCGTCATTTCCGCCAACCAAAATGACTACTCTTCGCGGCTCAGATGCGATCACATTAGAAACGCGTTGCCGGATGTTGTATGCCAGATCCCCTCCCACTCCGAAATTGCGAAATACCAAGCCACGGTTCTGTGGTCTGTGAGCTAGCTCCTCAATCCAGTTAAACGCCTGTCCCCTGCCCGCGGTGCTGCTCGAACCGAGACAGGCGATGACAGACGGGAATGCACGATGACCGGTCTCGGCCAGGTTTGATTCAAAGGCAACCGTTTTATAGTTTGCGTTCTTCATCTTGGTGTGGCACAAGGTTATGGTCTTCGAGCTTGCGATTGCTGCCTCTCGGGTCGCGAATGCTTCGATGGGTCGGGCTGCGCCAGGTGCTTTGCTCCTATTTTCCGCGGCTGTTTGAGCTTCGGCCGCCTGGCTGAGTTGCAGCTTGCTGAGTGCTGCTTATCGGGATCACCAGTTTGCCATTTCGGACGGCATCGACCATAGGCAAATCTGGCGGACGAAACTGATCATTCGAATGTTTTCGAAGCCATCGCCTTCCCGTCAACCGAGTCGCTAAACTGGGATGGCCATCGCATAAAGGAAGGTAAGTTTCAAAATCGATGACTCAGGTAGCTCAATCAGAGGTTTCTCGCTCGTCGGGGCCGTGGCAGCCTCTCCGGAACCGCACGTTCCGCAACCTGCTTGCGTCCAACCTGATCTCTGATATCGGAACCTTCATGCAGAGTGTGGGTGCGGCATGGCTGATGACTTCGCTCACGAGAAATCCTCTCTATATCGCCCTGATTCAAACTGCTTCCGCTTTACCCTTTTTTCTGTTGGCGCTACCAGCGGGCTCGATCGGAGATATATTTGACCGCCGTAAGCTGATACTCGGTACAGAGACGTGGATGCTCGTCATTGCGGTTGTGCTGACTGTGGCTACATTTGCCGGAGTGATGACGCCGTGGCTCCTTCTCCTGCTTACGCTGGGGTTGTCGATTGGGGATGCGGTCGAATCGCCCACTTGGAGGGCAATTTTTCCTGAGCTGGTAGACAAAGAGGAGTTACCCGCCGCTCTGGCGCTGAATGGGATCGAGTTCAATCTGGCTCGGGCTGTAGGGCCGGGCCTCGGCGGCTTCATTGTCGCATTTGCAGGCGTGGGCGCTGCATTTGCATTCAATGCCTTCTCCTTCTTCGGTGTCATCGCCGTGATCAAGAGATGGAAGAGGCCGGTTCGAAAGAGCACACTGCCTGCAGAGACCTTCCGGGGAGCGACTTCCGCTGCTATTCGCTATGTCCGGTATTCTCCGGGTATTCGCAGGCTGCTGTTTCGGTCGGCTGTTCTTATCTTTTTCACGAGTTCCTTCTGGGCGCTGCTGCCAACCGCGGCCAGGGAACTCAGTAAACGCCCAATCGCCTACGGATTCTTGCTGGGGTCCTTCGGTCTGGGCGCAGTGCTTGGCGCGATGGTGCTGCAACGGACCAGGTCGAAGTTCTCGACCGAGACTCTACTTTCTTCCGCCACAGCGGTATTCGCCGCAATTGTCTTAAGCCTGGCATTGTTACGTACACCGGCGATCCTCTGCTTCCTCATGCTCTTTGGAGGTGCCTCCTGGACCGCGATCATGTCCCTCTTCAACATTATGGTGCAGGAACTTGCGCCCGATTGGGTAAGGGCGCGAGTGCTCGCGGTCTATCTCTTCGTGTTTCAGGGGAGCGTTACCCTGGGCAGCACTCTGTGGGGTTTTGTAGCGTTGCGCACGAGTGTCCATGCAACTCTTGCGGCTGCAAGTATTGGAACGGCTGCATGCCTATTGCTGCGGCCCGGGTTCAGATTGCCGGATACTAAGCTGGATCTCAGCATATGGAATCACTGGGTTAAACCGGCCATGATCGAGGAACCTGAGCCCGACGATGGGCCGGTCCTCGTCACCGTGAAGTATGTAATTGATCGGGCGAAAGCTCCCGAGTTTCTCCATCAAATCCACAACTATGAACGTGTTCGTCGCCGCGATGGCGCGATAAGCTGGGGGATCTTCGTTGATACAGAAGCACCGAACACCTTCCTGGAGAGCTTCCAAGTCGACTCCTGGGCGGAACACGAGCGGCAACATGACCGCTTCACTCAAGCCGACAGTGAGGTTGAGAAACAAGTGCTCAGCTACGCCATCAAACCTGTCGAGGTCCAGCACTATATCTACGCGCGGGAAGGACCTCGCTTCTCAGAGACCGACGCTTAGCGAGAGGCGCTTCTGGGACCTATGACTTTTCGTGTTCTGGCCTTGTCAGCAGTAAATGCAACCATGGCTTGTTGCGCCCGTACGGAATCGGATCGCGCCAGAAGGGCCGCCACCTTCTATGGAGCGGCCGGGCGATTCGGGACAAATGACGACAACAGCTTGTGTATGAAATGATTGTGTGTTGCTACAGATCTTAGGTCTCCCGCTGAGGCTGGTGCTAAAACGTTTCAGCTCGGGAGATTGCCAGGACGTTGCGGAATAGTTCTTCAGCGGTCGTTGATATGGTGTCTTCGTCACATCCTGTAAACGGACAGAACGGTGTGCGGTTTACGCCGGATCCAGCACTCGTTCGCGAGCAACTGAGGCGGCTCGTTGCGCACCCGTTGTTCACGAATAGCAAGCGATACCCGGTGTTGCTCACCTACACTGTCGAACAAACGCTTCTGGGCAATGCGAGCGAATTGAAGGAAAGGACAATTGGCATCGAGGCTTTTGGGCGCGAAACCGTCTACGATGTCAATCTAGATCCCGTGGTTCGCACTGCGGCAGCCGAGGTTCGGAAAAGGCTCAGCCAATACTATTACAACCCTGATCACGCCGGGGAATTGGTAATTGAACTGCCGATTGGCTCCTATGTTCCGACTTTTCGGGAGCCAGCCGCCTCTCACGTGGACTTTGCGACGGAGCCTTTAGTTGCCGAGCAGATGGAGTCGCCCCCGAAGGATTCTGTTTTCCAATCGCTCACGCACGCAAAAGCCGAACAGGCACATTCACGACTCCTGACCCGCCGCTGGATTCCGATTGCCATCGCATTGCTCGTCGCCGCTTTGATCGGATTTAGCGTTGGCCGCGTGAGACTTCCGAGCCAGACAGCAGGTGCCGGTGAACCCTCGAACATGTCGCGGTTCTGGCAGCCGATTACCGCGACTTCGAGCCGCGTTACGTATTGTCTTGGCGCACCTACCGACGCTGTGGATCTCCAAAGCGGGCCGTACCCCGCCTCGGAAGGTGGCAGTCTAAATACGTACGATGTCATCACCCTCGCCCGATCCCTTGTGCCTCTTGTTCCGAAGAATGGCCAGTTTCGTGTGTTATCCGCTTCGGATACTGGCTTTGCTCAATTACGAGAAGGTCCATTCGTCCTGATTGGTGCATTCGATAATCCTTGGACGATGCGCATAACGCAGGATTTGCCGATGGGGTTTGAATATGACAATCACGTCCGCGAGGTAGTGGATCGCAAGAGTTCGCCTAAAAAGAACTGGACACTTCAATGGCAGGTTCCAGGCAAGAGTCTCGCGCGCGACTACGCCATAGTCGCCCGACTTCATGACACGGTTACCGGCGAGCCCGTCATCATCCTGGCCGGCATCCTGGGAGAAGGAACCGAAGCAGCAAGCGAGGTCGTTTCGAATCCGGCGTACCTGGATGCGATGCTGCAGAAGGCTCCGAAGAACTGGGACCAGCTAAATCTCGAAGCCGTAATAGAAGCGAATGTTATTGATGGCCATCCGGGGCCGCCAACGATCATCGCTGTCGAGACGTGGTGAATCGTTTCGACCTCAGAAACCTGTATCATACATCCCCGCAAACCTAGCCCCCACTTGAGATCTATCCTCGTGTAAATGCGAGATTTGTCGTTCTCTTAGCTTGTCTGATGCACGATGCACCTTAAAAACCTCATAAGCTGCGCCTAGCCTGTCTATGTCGGAAGTCCGCAGGATTTCGGCCATGGACGGAAGGAGATTTTCTATGAGGCGCATCATCGGGTTCGCCCTTTTATTCATCTTGTCCTCGGTCACGCTAGTGGCCGCGAAGAACTCGCAGACGTTTTACCTGAGTTCCGATGTTCGAGCGGGAAACGTTCAGCTGCCGCGTGGGATATGCGAAGTGACCTGGAGTACAACCTCTGGATCCCGAGTGCAGTTGACCATCAAGACGGATGACAAGAAAACCGTTACCATTCCAGCCCTTATGGTCGAGGGAAAGGACGACAGAGCCGGTGTAGTCACTTCGGTCGTGAATGGTGTTACATACCTGGTCGAACTTCACACCAGGAGTGCCAAATTCGTCTTTGAAAACGGCACAGAAGCGTCGAAATGAGTTCTGTAGTGCCCTGCACACCGCGGAATAGCGTTTATGCAGCCGATCGAACAGGAACTAACTCTTTCATCACCCTCGCGTGAAGAGTCTTTGGAGACACATGCGGAATTGCAAGTATGGTTCTTACCTTCTTCTCACCGTTATTGCGGCCCTCGCGCTCATCTCTGCAGCATCTATCGCAGCGGCTCAGAACAATGACCGACCGTGGATGAATCCCAGCCTTTCGCCAGCGGAGCGGGCGGACCTGGTTCTGAAACAGCTCACTCTCGACGAAAAGCTCGCGCTACTGCATGGGAATGGCATGGCCCACGCGCAGCAGTGGCAGATGCCACTGTCAAACCTTACCAACGGTGGTGCGGGATACGTGGAGGGTGTAAAACGCCTCGGAATCCCGCCTTTGGTTATCTCTGATGCGGGTTATGGAGTGAGAGACAGCGGTGCAAACGGTAGGTATTCGACGGCTATGCCATCGAGTCTTGGCGCTGCAGCGAGCTGGGATCCGGACTCAGCTTGCGAATTTGGAACCGTGATCGGCAAAGAGCTGCGAGCGCAAGGATTCAACATGACTCTGGGAGGCGGAGTCGATCTGGTCCGCGAACCTCGTAATGGCCGCAACTTTGAATATGCAGGCGAAGATCCGCTCCTTGCCGGTACCGTCGTAGGCAGCCTGATGAAGTGCGAGCAGGAACAGCATGTCGTCGGCGACATCAAGCACTACGTGATGAACGATCAGGAGACGGGACGCTTCTTTGTGAATGCGGTCATCTCGAAGCGAGCGATGCAGGAGTCCGATCTGCTCGCCTTCCATATCGCCATCTCCATCGCGAATCCCGGCGCAGTGATGTGTTCCTACAACCGCATCAATGGTGACTTCGGTTGTGAGAATCCGTACACGCTTCGCGACGTGCTCGAGAAAGATTGGGGCTTCAAAGGATTCGTGATCTCCGACTGGGGAGGAACTCACAGCACAGAGAAGGCGTCTGCAGCAGGTCTCGATCAGGAACAACCGATGGCAGACTTCTTTGGTCCGAAGCTAAAAGAAGCAGTGGAAGCCGGAAGAGTGCCAATGTCAGAAATTGACGACCATGCGCGGAGAGTTCTCTACGCTGAATTTCTGTCTGGCATCGTCGACGACCCGCCTCAGAAAAGCGTCGTCGATGTGGAGAAGGGCTTCGAAGTCGCGCGACGTGTCGAAGAAAAGAGCATCGTTCTACTGAAGAATAGTCCGACAGTACTTCCGATCGTGCCGTCGAAGGTTCACAGCATTGCGATCATTGGCGGCCACGCTGACGTCGGGATGATTTCCGGCGGAGGATCAGCGCAGGTGGATCCGCCGGGCGGCAATGCCATCATGCCTCCGGGCAAAGGCGCGACGATCTGGCAGAAACCCGTCTGGTTCCCAACCTCTCCTTTGAAAGCGCTCCAGGCGAAACTGCCGAACACGAAGATTGACTTCGATCCGGGAACGGATGCGAAGTCGGCAGCAAGCTTTGGCCAGGAGCTCGGATTTAGCGATTGTGTTTGCGTATCAGTGGCTGTCAGAGGACATGGATGTGCCGAGCCTTTCGCTTCCTGACAATCAGGATGCGTTGATCGAGCAGGTAGCGTCGGCGAATCCGCACACCATCGTCGTGCTGGAGACCGGAACTGCTGTGACTATGCCCTGGATCGACAAAGTGTCCGGCGTAGTCGAGGCTTGGTTCGCCGGCAGTTCGGGACACAAGGCGTTGGCGGACGTACTTGTTGGGGACGTCAATCCATCCGGCAAACTTCCGCTGACTTTCACCAGTAGCGAAGCGGATCTTCCGCACCCAGAGCCTCCGAAAATTCCTGCTGAAAGTCAGGCTCACGCTGGAGATGTAGCGGACAACGGAGCTCCTTCTTCGAACGCTTCTGCTCACACAGGCTACGCTGTCCACTACGACGAAGGTGCAGCAGTTGGTTACAAGTGGTTCGAAGAGCAGCACAAGAAACCGCTGTTTGCCTTCGGCTTCGGTTTGTCTTACACGACCTACGCATACTCCGGCCTGAGTGTCGACTCAGGCACGAAGACTGCGCACTTCACCGTCAAGAACACCGGGAAGCGTGCGGGCACTGAAATTGCCGAGGTGTACGCACAGCTTCCGAAGGGCACAGACGAACCTTACAAGCGGCTGGTTGGATGGACGCGGGTCGCACTTTCGCCCGGCGAATCGAAAGCAGTTTCTGTTGCGATCGACGACCGCGTATTGAAGACATTCGACGAAGAGAAGAATGCCTGGAATATGGCACCGGGGGAATATCAAGTCTTGGTCGGTGGATCGTCGGACAGCACGCCGTTGACAGGGACTCTCGTGGTTCGTTGAGTCCGTGCGATGAGCTGTCTCTCTGAATCTGAACTGTATTCCAACAAGACGCGCGGGAGTACAACGCTGAGCCTCAACTGTGGAGTGATCTAACTGATGAATGTTCCCGTCGTTGTCGACCACACCAGTAGCGGAAAACAGCATTTCGAAGTGTTGGATGGGCTGCGAGGCAGTGCTGCATTTCTGATCGTGATCTTCCACGTCTTCAATTACTCGTTTGGCTTCCATGGCCCTTGGGCACTCGTCAAACACGCGTATCTCGCAGTCGATTTCTTCTTCGCATTGTCGGGGTTTGTCGTCGCATATGCATACGATGATCGATGGACGCGGATGTCGGTCCTGCAATTTTTCCGCATTCGTCTCATTCGCCTTCATCCACTGGTTCTGATCGGAGCCACTCTGGGGCTTCTCGGCTACCTCTTCGATCCCTTCAGTAAGGCGATAAACCACACTGGCGCCGCAATGCTGCTGCTCGCGTACGTCACGTCATTGCTGCTGCTGCCATCGCCTCCGGTCGGTGGAAGGCATAACGAATCTCAGGCACTCAATGGGCCAGCATGGTCTCTGATGCAGGAATACCTCGGAAATATCGCCTACGCTTTGATTCTTCGCCGGCTGCGCGCGCTCACCCTTGCGATTATCTTCGGCCTGGCCGGGCTGCTGCTTATTTGGACTGCCAACGCAAAGGGATCGCTGGATGGAGGCTGGGATTATCCGAAGATCTGGATGGCGCCTCTTCGCTTGACGGTCTCGTTCGTGATGGGACTCTGGCTCTATCGGGTTCACGATCGGATTCGAATACCTAAAATCGGACTCCTCTTGCTTTCGATCGTGCTTGTGGTGTGCTTCCAGATGCCAGTCTTCCCCAAGGTTGGCGAATACTCGCTGAACGGGCTTTACGACGCAGCGTGCGTGCTATTCCTGTTTCCGCTCATCATCCTTTGCGGCGCACACTCTGACGCTGGCACGGGAATGATCAGGCTTTGCAAGTTCAGCGGCCACCTGTCCTATCCGCTCTACATCACTCACATTCCATTCGTATACGTGCTTGCGGCCTACTCGTGGACAAGGCATCCCAGTCTGAATGTGAAGCTGACATTGATTTTTCTACTTATTCCATTCGTGATTTTTGTCGCATGGCTTGTCTTGAAGTATTACGACGAGCCCATCCGCTCCTGGCTGAGCCGGCGTTACGGGATCAAGCGGACGACAGTGAAGGTTCCCGGACAAGCAGGAGAAGCACGATGATGTCGATATTGAAGAGGTTCGTACGTTCTGCAGGCCTACTACTGACACTTGGATTAGTGTTCGCAATACCACTCCTTGCGCAGGAGCAAGCCGCTGTTTGGCTGGCATGGCCTCTTGCGCGACAGTAATGGAGCGCCGATCGCGGATGCCAAAGTGAAGCTGACGGGTGCGGCCACGGCCGAAGCCAATACTGGTGCCGACGGAAGCTTTGCGCTTTCCGCACTGCGTGGCGGGCAATACAGGCTCGCAATCATCGCCGAGGGCAAGACTGCCGCGTACTCCCAGGTTATTACTCTGACTTCCGATGCTCCGCCGGTTGTGATCACGATGTCGAGCCGGGGCGAAATCACTGTAGCGTCGCAGCAGGGCAAAAGTGCAACAGGAGGTGAAGCACTTTCCGGCCAGGCAGTCAGTTCTCTACCGCTGAACGGCCGTGACTTCAGTACTTTGTTGCTCCTGGCAGCCGGCACTATGACCGATACAAACGGCGCGACGAATTTCACCCAGCAGTTTGCAATCAACGGCCAACGCGGCGTTGAGGCGACATTTGCCATGGATGGTGCGGACATCAGCGATCCGGAGATGGGTGGCAGTATCATGCCGAACTTCAACGTGGACGCCATTCAGGAACTGCAATCGAGTTCGGGTTGGATGCCGGCTGATATCGGTCGTGGGGCGGCGGGCTTCACAAACATCATCACTCGCTCCGGAGCGGCTGGCTTCCACGGCTCGTTTTTTGAGTTCGTGCGCAACTCAGCGTTTGACGCGCGCAATTTCTTCGATAATCCGACGCCTGCATACCCGGGACGCATTCCCCCGTTCCGTCGCAACGAATTCGGATTCACCAATGGCGGTCCCATCTACATCCCTCATCTCTATGACGGGCGTAATCGCACTTTCTACTTTACTGAGTACCAGGGCTTCCGCCAGGTGCTGGGCACAACTCAGGTCATGCCGGTACCCACCGCCGCACAGCGGCCTTCAGGAGGCTCAAATATCGTTTCCGACACGGTGAGTTTTCCCGACGGCACATCAGATTCGCTGGCCATTCCGGTGAATCCGTCCATTGCTGCGATACTGGCTCGATATCCGCTGCCGAATCTTCCTACTGGCTCCTTCGGTGCGAATACCTACGCGACCGCTTCGAAGGTGCCCACCAACGCCAACCAGTTCTCGTTGCGCATCGACCACAAGCTTTCAGCAAAGAACCAGTTCTTCGCGCGCTTCACGATGGACAACCTGGCGGGACCGACGACAAACCCGGATCAGACAGCGATCGATCCCGCCTTCGCCGTCGAGTACCTCGATCGGCAGCGCAACGTCGTCGGGACAATCACGACCACGTTCACGCCAAAGCTCGTGCTTCAGTCCTCGCTCTCGATAACCCGATCCACCCCCGGCTTCCCTACCCCCGATCACACGGACCCTGCGGTGAAGTTTGAAGACGGTCTCTTCGAAGCCTTCAACAGCGCCGGCGGATCAGTGATGCAGGGCTACGGCAATCTGTTCCAGGAGCAGGAAAACATCAGCTATCACCGCCGGACAACACACTCTGAAAGCGGGCTTCGAGGTCAGGAAGAATGTGGACACCACCTATTTCGGTATTCCACCGAACGGGGAGTACGATTTCGGCGGCGGTACCGCCTACGCAACCGAAGCGATGGCGTCCGCGAGTGGCAAGCACAACATCAACCCAGGTGATCCTCTGCCGGATACACTCTCTGGTTTGCTCTCAGGTTCGCCATTTGCCTATATCGTAGCCATTGCGCCTCCAGGAGTTTCAGGTGGTGCACACATCGGTCCAGCTGCCATCAACCGCAGCGATTACAACGCCTATGTCGAAGACACTTGGAAGGTCACGCCAAAACTGACGCTGGACTATGGTGTCCGCTGGGAGTACTACACGCCGATCACCGAGCGTGCACATCGCACTGGATCCTTCCGCGCACTGAATGGAACCTTGGACTATGTTGTCAATCCTCAGCCCGGATATTCGACCACCTGGAATGGATGGGGCCCAAGGGTACAAGTCTCCTGGGCACCGCCTAAAAACTTCACCGCGCACGCAGGTGGAGCGATGACGGTAATACCGCCTAACATTTGGCAGGACAACATGCTCACTGGTTCTACACCTTTCGCGATTAACCCGCGACGTCAATCCTCATCGAGCGCGCCGCTAGCATATGGGTTCACGATCACGCCATCGATGTTGCCCATTGCCTACGATCTGAGCGGCAATGACATTCTGGCGAAAGGAACGAAAAATATTCCTGCCAACACGCCGATGGACGTGGACCGCTACGAGAAGGAATTGGCCAACGTGACTTCCTCGGGTGCGGTGAGTGCGCTGAACCTCTCCGGGATCGATGCCAAGTTTGGCAATGGCACACTCTACACGTGGACGCTTGGCCTCGAGCGCAAGATCGCCAACCTGACCGCGGACCTGGGCTACGTGGGAACTGCGGCTCAGAAGCTTCCGCGCATCTCTTTTCCGAACGCCTATCCCGGCGCTACCCCTGAGTTCGCACCCAACACGCAATTCAACTCCGCGGGCGACGTAACCGGCGGCTTTGGGGTGATGAACGTGATGACCAATGATGTGCACTCCAACTACAACGCGCTGCAGGCTTCGCTATTCGGTACCGTGGGTCACGGCGGACCCGGCATTCAGGCCTCGTACACATGGGGTAAGTCGATCGACACGACTTCGTTGGTCTTGAGCGGTACGGGTTCAACAGGTGCTACTACCTCAGGAGCGTCACAGGACCCGTTCAATCTTCGCGCAGAGAAGGGACCCTCGGCCTTTGACGCGACCCACAATTTTGGACTGAGCGTGGCGCAGGATCTGCATATGGAGAGCGCGAGTTTCTTGAGCGCGATTCCGCGTAGCTTTACCTACGGATGGGAACTGCTCTCCATCTCTTCGATTTCATCCGGTGCTCCATTCACCGTTTACTCGGGCATACAGCAGACGGGAGCGGGCGCGAACGGCGTCGACCGTCCCGATCAGATTGCGGTGCCGAAGCTTGTCCACCGCGCGCAAGAACCGCCAGGACTACTTTGGGATGGGAGCGGCCAACGCGAGTACATATTTCAATATTCCCGTTCATATTGCCGACGGTACTGGGCCGAATCAGGGACGCTTCGGCACTCTCGGACGCGACACCTTCCGCGGGCCTGCCTACTACGATTACGACTTCGCCATGATCAAGGACACTCCCTTCGGAAAGAGATCCTCCGGCGTGGAACGCATGGACGTCCAGTTCCGCGGAGAGTTCTTCAACCTGTTCAACATCGTCAATATGGGGCTTCCATCGAACATCCTGAATGGTTCTGGTTTCGGAGAAATATCAAAGACAGCCGGCACGTCGCGGCAGATTCAATTGTCACTCAAGCTTATCTACTGATTGAGGCCGCTGGCCATCGAATGCCGCAGATCGGTGTCCAACCATTTCATTCGATTTGTGCTTTCCATCGTGAGGACGGGGATTAGGACACCTTTGTCGTCACTTGGCCGAGGAGCGGCATCGCGTCAACTCTCGGCAGCTTCGAAGGTAGGCAGTTATAAGGCAACTTGGACAAGGCAGAGCGATCTGTGAGAATGCCGGTCGATGTCAACTGTTATTGTGGTCGAATAAGTTCAGATCTGATGTTTCCCTTTGCCCGGATAGCTGGTGATCGTTTGGCTGGCTGCAGCGGCAGTCAAAGCCGAGCGCAGCGAGTTCATCTTGAGCCTTGACGGCCTCCGCAGCCAGCCGTAACAAGGCACACTCCGGGCGAAGGAAAACATGACATTCTCCTGTGGGCTTCAGTGTGTGGCCTATGTTCTGGGTTTGAACTCCAGCCACTCACGCCGCGCTTTTGCAGTGCGAAATCGAAGCTCCTCGCCACAGAGACTCCCTTGATCCAGTGGACCGATTTGGGGGTGGAAGGGGAAGCGCGCTATCTACGGCTTCGGGGGTTAGGACACCTGAGGCTGCGAGGAGGTTGTGTATTTTCGGGGGCGCTTCTGTTGGTGCGGCCAGAGTGTCCACACCGGCAGACCACGCCACACCCACCAGCGCAGGTCCGGATCCCGCAGTCGGCTCAAGGGGTGCCTCCTGCTGGGGAGCGGCTGCACTGCGATTGCGCGGACCTGTCGCTTGGGCTCGATCTCCCTTAGGAGTGCGGGGGCCCTGGAACAACAGGGCCCCTATTCGTATACGGCACAGACCATTGTTCAAGAGCGGCGGCCGGCGTTGTCGGCTGCTACGGCGAGTGCGTTCAGTTCGCGAAGGAATTGCTTGCTTTGACCGACGAAGAGTCCGTCAGCAGTGAAACTAGCGATCGTTGCCACCGCGCCAGCAAACTGGTCGGATAGTGGACGAATGATCGAGACATGGGGGAGTTTAGGGCTGATGAATTCACAAGGAACTGGAAATATCAGGCTTGGTTGAACCAGGGTTGGCGGCTGCAACGGAGGGTTGGCGAAGAAGTCAGGGAACGTGAGACCAGCGTCTGATACTGGAGCCACAGGTGCCTGCACTCCATTGCCTGCAAAGTCGACCCATTCCAGGAAATGAGCAACCTCATCTCCGCCGATGCCAAGAGTAATTTTCACCACATCCGGATGAGAGGCCTTCTGATTCATAACTGCGTAAAGACTGGAACCACCCTGCTCAATATATCCGAAGTGAAAGGCGGCGATATTCGCGATCACCTGAATGTGATTCGGATTGTTAAAATCGGCATCAGTGATGGGAATAGCGGTACGGTTCTTAATCGTAATTGCTTGGGGGAATGTGGCGCCGAAGTCCGGGTTTTGCGCACTGCGGTAGCGAGTATACCAGCTAGTGTCGACATTGAGATGCATGAGATTGGTAAGGCGGCCGATGTTTTCCGCTCCCGTCGCTGTGCTTCCCTGCAAGGTACGGAACTGGTCAAAATTGACAGGCTCGGCTCCCTTGGACTCGAGATACGCATTGAGGAAGACAGCGTGGCTCACTTCATCCAGCGTGTTGCTGGTTATATATTGAGGGCCGTCTGTGTCGAGGTTTGAGAGGGCATTCTGGTAGGCATTCAACGGTGGGTTAGGGTTGGGATTGATCTCGATGGGTTGATCATTGCCGATTCCACCCAATTCAGCGTACTGAGTCCAAAGATCGGCTTCAATTAGTTCTGCCGCTGCGAGAAATCGAAGGATGGCAATATCTCCCGCATCGAGACCACGGTTGTCATCCTCGTCCTGCGCTCGGGCCAAAGTTCCATTTGCTAACATACCGGCGCCAATTGTAGCTGCGCCACCTGCCAGAAGACCGCTTCTCATGAATGAACGGCGGTCAAGTGACTTCTTGGAATTCTCGGTTGAATCTTCCACGTTTTACTCCCGAAATTGATCTCAGTAAAGATGACTCTCGTCATAGAGGCATCCGCAGATGACAATAGCTCCGGGGACATATCTTATGTGTCACTCGATTGTCAGCGGAGTGTCTTTCTTTCGTTTGTGAGTTAGATGGCATGTATAGATTGAAGCAGGCTCCGGTGAATCAAGGGCAGAGACTTGCTGATATATATGCAAAGAGAATGCCGACGACCTCGACACAAGAAATGGAACGGGTCGCCGGCAGAATTTAATCAGCGGAGAATAAAAGGATGCAGCAATGGACGCAAATGTTACAGAGCCGCTAAGCCATTGAAGCCTGCGAATTGTGGGAAGTTGCCAGCGCTGCCGAGACCTGTGAGTGTACCGTCTTGCTCGATTGCAAAGATCCCGATATCGCCAGATCCAGAGTTTAGCGTGTAGAGGAATCGTCCGTCCGCGCTTATTGTGATGTCGAGATTGGTGGCGCCAGACGGGTTGCTGCCGACGACCGTTCCAGGCAGCGAAGTTAAAGTTCCGTTCGCACCGATCAAAAATCCGGAGATCGTCGAAGAACCTGCATTTGACACATAAACCTTGGTGCCGTCGGGAGTCACAGCATTCCAGCAGTTAGCAGCCCCCAGGGTAGGGACGCTTTGGCTGACGGCGGAAAGCATGCCGTCTGGCTGAACTGAATACGAAGAGACGGCCGAGCCGTTGGACCCTCCAGTCTCAGAGATTATTGCCTTACCGTCGGGCGCAAAGCTTACCGAGAATGCTCCCGGGGCCGGACTCGGGTTCACGACGATAGGCCCAAGTGTTCCATCGGCGCGGACCGTGAAGGCGTCGATGTTGTTGGCCAGGCGCTCTGTAACCAGCAGAAAGTGACCATCGGGACTAAAAGCGAGAGAAGCGCCACCGGTTACATTGGCCGTGAGAAAGGCCGTCGAGTTCTTGATCTGAGTCAAATGCCCGTGGGAGTCCAAATTGAAACCGACAACACTTCCCGCACCACCCGCGTTCAGGACATAAACAATGTTGTTATGTTCGGTAATCGCGACAGGTTCGCTGCCTCCGGACGGTTCTTTGTCCAGTAGGTTAAGATCGGATCCGTGAACGCCGAATACAGAAACATTTCCACTTCCGGCATTCGCTGCGAAAAGAAAATCGTGGTTTTGACTAAGCGTGAGAGATCCCTGCGATTCTAGTGGATCATTCACTCCGCCACTTCCGCGGCCTTCAGTGTCATGTGCCTGGTCTAAATACAGCGATCCATCTGCCGCGCGGCTGAATGCAATGACCTGGTTTTTGTCGGCGGCGTTCGTCATCGCGAACACCGCGCCAGGGGCATGCCCCGGTTGAGCGGCGAAGAGAATCGGCGATGCAACTCCGACTCCACACATGATCATCAATAGACCACGGGTTATTTTGCGCATTGAAACTCCTTCTTGGAAACATGGATTGCGCGGCGTGAAATGGCTCTAGTGAGCCGTGGGTTTTGCTCAGAGCTCAAGCAATTTGCAGCGCTCCTGTGTGAGTCGCAAATGGACAAGAAGTTACAGCTAAGCAGAGAAATGACAATTGAGTGACATTTCGATTTAAGCGATGGGAGATCGCGCTAACTCGGTTGATGAGATAGACCTCACCTTGTTGGAGATACTGCGGCAGCAGAGATTGTCTTGCTTCCGAGAAGATTGTGAGCGAGCAACTGGCTGACCGCGTGTCGGTCAAATGCACTCTCGTACGCTTAAGCTTAAAATCGTGGGCGGTCGCTGCCGCACAATGGCTTCATGGGATCACACGACGTCGAGATATCGCGGTGAGCCATAGGCTGCGGCCACAGTCGCTCGCATAGAGTAACGTTTTGGAGTCGGGTTCCCACGACGCCTGGATCTGATTGCATGGTATGTCTGCCACCTGGTGGGTGGCGCCCGTCTGCTGATCGCGAATCCACAGATTCCACACGCCCTGTTTCAGATGGCTATACGCCATCCAATGCCCATCCGGCGACAACGCAGGATAGCGAGACTCTCCAAGGTTGAGTGGCGTGTTCCGGTGACTCCGGTCCGTCAGGTAGATCTGCAGGGGTTGGCCAGCCTCTACGCCGGAAACTGCAAATTCGCGTTGAGAGACGAAAGCTGCGTCGTACACATTTATGGACGGAGGGGTGAGTGCTGTCTCCGTTGTGTGGTCAGAGTGAAACGACTCAAACTCCATCAACCGTCCCCGCCCGTGATCCGCGCGTAGAAAGGCGAGGCTTTGCCCATCTATCGAGCCCATTGGATTCTGTCCATCTTCAACAAGTGCCTTCGCTGGATCCAACCGATCCGTGATCTCGGAGACTCCGCTGCGCGCTTTCTCCACGAATGCCTGGTGCGGGTCTGCGCTAAAAGAGAGATCGTCATCGGGCGAGTTGTCGACCCATGTCGTCGCTCCCGCGGTCACAAGGCGATACCCATCCGAAGAGAACTCGAGATAGTTCGTCGCGGAGCCGGCTGCGACTGGATCTCCATTGGCCCAAGATCGTGTTTCAAGAGGAATCCGATAAGCGAATTCTTGCCGTACCGCCTGCTCGCGCTTCAAGGTTGACCGCACATTGAAAACAACGGTGACGATGATTAAGACTGCCCAGGCATAGTGAGTCCAATCCGATCGGGTGCCCTGATTGCCAGAATTCCTCCACAGCAGAAGATAGATGCCCACAAGCACCGCGATCATAAGAAATAATCGCGGGGTAAAGAACAGGATCGTTAGTCCAATCGGCCGTCCGGGCGTCGGCATCGGGAATCCGATTCCGAGGTAGGCGACAATGAGTGAGATCAGCAATCCATAGGCTCTTCGTTGGATCAAATACACGGCGAGCGCGCATACCGGGAAAACCATGATCACAAAGTTATAGGAGGCCGGTATCGTGGAGATGGTCAAAGCTGCCGTCAGGAGGCCAATCCACTCGAGAATGATTTGTTTGGATGTGCGGTCATTCCTCCGAATCAACAGAATTGCCGGAGCGAGCAGCAACATCTGCAGTGTCGGTTGTAAAACAGCGTACAGGATTGATGAGTTGAGCCACGGATGCGGATTCCACTGAGGCTCGGGGAGAAGCAGATAATGCAGCAGGCTCGATATCGATGCCGAGGAAGCGATATAAGGAGGCATCGCTTCGCCGCGGAGTGCCCATGGAAGGATTTGATGTAGATACGTACGATGCAGGTTCCAGCCGAAGACAGCAATCGATATGGCCGCGATTCCGACCCCGGTGACCGCAAAAGAAATGAGAGCACGCCAGTTTCTACGCTGCAGGAACAGCACAATCAATAGCACGGGGAAGATCTTGCACGCAGCAGCAATCGCGATCAGCGCGCCTGAGAGAACGTAATGTTCCTTCACATAGCACCAGCACGCGGCCACGGTTAACGCCAGGACAAACACGTAGTATTGCCCGTAAAGCAGATTACGCTGGAGCGGAAAACTGAACGTAAGGATTAGGGCGATGCGTTGGTAGGATAAGCCGGTAAGCGAATGGATGAACCAACAGATTGGAACAAGAGAAGCGAGATTTGCGATCATCCATGCGTGCTTGGCCGCGAGTGCTGGAAGCGAAGTCAGCGGCCAAAGGACCAATGTTGAGGGTGGAGTAACCGGAATGAGACCGATGGTCGAAATATCGAGGGAGCGATGGTCTTTCTCTCTCTCCAGCCAAATCCACTCATAAACTCGGGACGTGTCGAAACCTTCGTGGGCCAACCGCGCCGTGAGATAGCAATTTGGAAAATCCGTATTCAGCCTGTTCCACGCACTCGGGATGGTGTGGAGCCCCAGATATGCAACCGCCACCAACAGAGCGACACGTTCAATCCAGGAAACGATATGCTGAATCCGCAATGTGGTCACATCCCATGGTCGTATAGAGAGCGATCGTTGGTTGTCAGTGATTTGTCATTGAATCGTCGCCAGAATGTACCGATTCTTCGAACCCACTATGTACGGGCATCGTCTCGCTGCAAGAGGACGAATGCGGCCATGTCGGCCTGGTCGAACAACGGTCTGGCAGGTTGCTGGGAATCCGGGAGCCCGCCTGCGGAGCACCGCAGATTTCTGCCGAGAAAGCTCAAAAGCGTGGTTGGGCGCCGCTGCGCGCATCCCACGCGGCGGATTGAGCGAGGACATTGCGGCACGCCAGCTTGGAAAGGGCGAGTTGAGGAACTCGTTGAGTCGCTCGATGGTCGATCTATTTGCCGCTGCTCTTTCGCAGATATGCGATCAAATCTTTCCGTTCTTGAGGTTTCGAGACCAGGAAATCCATGTTATTGCCGGGGACAAAAGCATCGGGATCCGTGAGCCATTTGTCCAGCGTCGCTTCGTCCCACATGACATTTGCCTTCTTCAAGGAGGGCGAGTATGCATAGTCACCAACTGAACCGGCAGCGCGCCCGAAGACACCTTGCAACTTCGGACCCTCGTGGTTCGCGGCCAAGGAATGGCATCCGACACAACGCTTCTCGAAAAGCGCCTGTCCGCGTGATGGGTCTCCGGCAACTGACGATACGTCCGACTGGCCAGCACCGGAACCAGCTCCTGACGATGCATGAGCCCAATCAGCCAGTATGCGAATTTCGGTATCAGTTACACGAGAATTCCAGTGAATCAGTCGGTATTGCAAGAGTGGCATCTCATGCTCTCTGGTCTCCTGCACGATTTTCGCAGCGAACGTCTGCTGCTGGTCAGCGGAATAGCTGTCCCAGAGAGCGAGGTTCATTGCCTGCCGGCCACGGTTAATGTCCCGCTCCATCAACCAGGATACTGGCGCCAGGTGGCCGTAAAGAGGCGATTTGGCCTTTATAGAGTGACAGTCTGCACACTTGGAAGCGAGAATCGTGCGAACATCGGCGGGAACTTTCGAACTTTCCATTATTGGGTTTGATTTTCCCGCAGCCTCGAAGAGGCCCGCATCCCCAAAGGGATGAATACGGGCCATTCCAAGAGAAGCCGCGAGGGCTAACGCACACGAGGTTATTGCAATTTTTCCGGAAGTCACGCCGTCTCCTCGAGCGATGAGTCGACAATTGCCAAATGGCTGTGCTTAGCGATGTACTGGACGTTCGTAATGCCGAGCACGCTCTTCAACTTGCCGGCCGGGACGACCATGGGTCCGGCGTGAGGAGCAGAACCCGGCGCAGGTTGAGGGAATGCCGTCGAAGTTGCGGTGTGAAATGCGACGTTGCCTTCAACTTTCTGAACGACCTGGTGGATGTGCCCGTTTAGGACGGTGACCGAGCCGAAGCGCTTCAGGTATGTGAGTGCCTCCGCAGCATCCGGGGTTCCCCAGCCCCACTCCGGATACACCATCCATAGTGGAATATGGGCAAAGACGACGATCGGGGTCGAAGATGAGAGGGAAGTCAAGTCGGCCTTTAGCCAGGCGAGCTGATCATCGCCCATTTTGCCCATGGCGTCGACTTGTTGACAATTATTGAGACCGACGAAATGTACGCCTTTGTGGGTGAAGCTGTACCAACCCCGGCCTTGCGATCCCGCGCCGAAGCGTTCGCGATACATCGCGCCGTCATCAGTGGCGATATCGTGCTCGCCAGGAACATAAAATGCTTCACCGACTTTGACACCCTTGATGAGCTGCTGCGCGGTATCGAACTCAGCCGGTTTGGATGAGTGCGAGATATCGCCAGTGTGGAGAAGAAGCTCAGGAGGTGCTGGCAGTGCGTTGATTTTGTCGAGCGCAATCTTCAGCGTTCCGGTCACGTCCTGGTTGGCAGCTTTGTTAAAGCCGATATGGCTGTCACTGATCTGGACGAAGCTGAAGCCCGAGCCGGATTTGGAATGGTCCGTTCCTCCTCCACGCATGCCACCCGTAGCTGCAAAAAGCTTGGATGCGGGCACACCGCCCGCCATGGTCCAGAGCAGCCCGGTGCCAGCCCATGCCATACAACTCAGAAAGTTTCGACGGTCGATTCCATCACCTGCAGCCGGTCTCGGTTGGGTTGATTGAGCGGGGCCGGCTGACAGTACCTCCGGATTTGCAGGGATCGGGCTTTTTGCATCTTTCATTTGAAATCCTCCACCTATGAAAACCGTCAGCCACGCAATTTATTCCCTCAACGAGGAAATAAATTAGCACCTTACCGGTTCTCAACATTGGAGAGATCAAGATATAGTCTGTCTCGATGACGCTTTTGCGATGGAAGCGAACGGATACCGGCAGTAGCTCTCAGACCTCACCGTTTGAAGAGCTGGTTGGACCTCTGTTTCCATCGCTTTACAACGTTGCCTTTTGGCTTTCCCGTAGCTCCGTGAACGCGGAGGATCTTGTGCAGGAGACTCTTCTGAAATCACTTCGCGGATTCAACACATTTGAGTCCGGAACCAATTTCAAGGCCTGGATATTCCGCATTCTGAGAAACACGTATCTGACATCACAAAGCGGGCTGGCGGCAAGACGAACTGTTGCGTTGGAGGATGAACTGAACGTAAATGACGAATCGGGGCCTGCCCAATATCCTGAAGGAGCGATCGACCGCCAGACCCCGGAGCTGAACTTAATCCAGATGGGAAATCACGCGGCCCTTCAAGCTGCGATGGAGAAGCTCCCTGCGCCGTTTCTGGAAGTCCTTTTGCTCTGCGACGTCGAGGAGATGAGCTACAAGGAGATTGCGATCATCCTGGAGATTCCCATAGGCACGGTTATGTCGCGCATTGCGCGGGCTCGTGCAAGCATTCGGCGAACGCTAACGACAGTATACGAACCGCCAAGGGAGATCAGGCGATGAACGATCATCTCTCAGCCCCTATTCTGAGCGCACTCGCGGACGGCGAACTCTCCGCAGATCAACTCGCAAGCGCGAATCACCATCTTTCTCAGTGTCCTTCGTGCACTCACGATGCGCTGTATCACAGCCTTCTCAAGTCGGCCACGGCAAAGGCAGGGCAGCGATACAAGCCGACGCCAAACTTGCAGGCACGCGTGGCGCTTCAGATCCGGGAAGAACTGTCGCTTCAGAATTCTAATGTTGATAGCGCGCGTCCAATCGTGCGAGGTTCAAGCTTCTACGGCTGGGCGGTCGCGGCGGCTCTGTTGCTATTGTCAGTTGGCATTGCTCTGGTCCAATACGGCTGGAGCCGGTCGGCGACCGCCTCGGCACAGTACGGCGCATTAGCCACAGAGGCATGCGATCAGCACATCGCGACTCTCGCCGGGAATTCGCCGCCGGAGGTAATTTCTTCAGATCGACATACGGTGAAGCCATGGTTTCAGGGCAAGCTGCCGTTCAGCTTTAATCTTCCAGAGAATCTTCCTGGCGGCACAACGCTCGATGGGGCTAACTTAACGTACCTTTATGGAAGGCCAACCGCTCAGCTACTCTATAGCATTGGAAAGCACCGCGCGTCTATCTATCTGCAGAAGAGGTCAGATGACAAGATAGCCAATGGGCATTCAACTGATCATTCTGGATTTCATGTATTAGATTTCAGGTCACGTGACATCGATGGGATCGCAGTAAGCGACGTAGATTCCCCTCGGTTGTCCGATTTGGTCAGCTTGATCGCGCGTGCACAGGAATGAACAGTCGAGAATACCGCTTTTATCGGTTTGCTCACTGCACTCAACCGATACTGCATCGCGCACAGAGGCCGGATCGGCGAATCTCAAGCACGCTCGCCTCAATCATTCCGCATCTTCGTCAAATGCCTACATCGAAGATTGACGTGCTAGTTTGTTGGCGCAGTATTAGCTCATAACAGCAGCATCTGCTTCTTCTGCAAGCGTCGTCAGCGTCCGAAGAAGTTTGGTCGACTGGCCAAAGAAGAGACCATTCTCAGTAAAGCTCTGGATGGTTGCGACCGCCGAGCCGAACCGGACATTCATCGGTCGAACGACAGAGTTGAGATGGAGATCCCTGCGAATGGACGTGCCGCGACTTGAGAATTGAGGGCTGGCCTGGTAGAAGGACCTACGATACGTGGCTTCAGATAAGTGCGCGCACGCGCTCCAGCAGTTCCCTCGGGCTGAATGGTATGGCCAGGGAATCATCGCCGCATTTGTCCAATAGATGATCCCTGTATGCGACTTTGGCTCGCTGCATTAGCTAAGTTGCTTTCTCACTCGTACGGCACCTTCCGGCGCATTTGTCGTCTTCCTGATCCAAGTTTGCAATTCGCCTCTTCGTTTTCGAAATGCTGGATTGCTCAAGGCCAAGCCGTTGATCTACATGGGAGCCGTTGCTGTGGCGGGGGCATTGACCTGAGAAGAAATCCCTCGGTGTGCCTCGAAGAGATCTACGCATTGCTTTTCGGCCTCTGGCTAGTCGTGACATCACGGTTCCGATAGGGATCGATAGAATCTCCGAGATTTCGCAGTACGACAGCTTTTCGACATCGCAAAGAAGGATGGTTTCACGGTAGATGTTTGGCAAGTCATCGATAGCGCCCTGGATCTCCTCGGAACTCAAATACTTCATCAAGATTGTCTCGGGGGTCTCGTTCTCGACGGCCAGATCGGATCCATCTTCGTCCGAATCAAGAGAGACCAAAGAGCCCGCTGGTAATCGTTTGCAGGAAGATAAGAATGTGTTGCGCAATATCCGGAACAGCCACGCCCGAAAATTGGTGCCAAGCTGAAAAGTGCGGAAACTCCGAAGAGCTTTCAGGTAGGTCTCCTGGACGAGGTCTTCGGCGTCGTGGTCACTCTGCGCAAGCCAGCGAGCAAGGTTATATACCGAATCTACGAGAGGAATCGCGAGTTCTTCGAATTGTGTGACTGATCGAGGTCGGACAGATGTCCTTGTCTCCTCCGGAGTCACTACGATGCAGTCGAGTGCGTCTTGTGTCATTTTCCCACTCCGAGGGATGGATTACTCGTGTTCCGACATGAACCCCACGCCCTGCTGCTCGGTTCCATAGGCGTCTCGGCCTGAGCATCCATCTGTTGGCCCGGCCCTTTTCAGTCACTGAACAAACTGGAATCATGCCGGGAATCGTCAGACTTGCGATGCAACTGTTCCCTGCATACTCCGGATGGGGTTTTCAATGGTTTGGACCGAACTGTTCTGTAACCAACCCCTTGCAACGACGCGCCCGTTAGCGTTGCATTCGGCGTCTCGGGCAGACTCCATCACGCCGGGGTATCCCGAGTGCCAGATTCCGGCAGATGCGTCAGTGCTCTTATCGTGGCGCCATCCGTCTGGCCTCGCATGCCGATTTTGCGGTGCAGCGAGACCATCTCTATAGCTGCGGTCGCTGCTTCAAAGCCCTTATTACCTCCTTTGAGACCCGCTCGGTCGAGCGCTTGATCAAGAGTTTCACATGTGAGAACGCCAAAAGCGTGAGGAATGCCTGTTTCCTGCTGCGACTGCCCGATGCCCCGCGAAACTTCGTTATAGATGGCTTCGTAGTGCGCCGTTTCACCGCGGAGAAGCAGGCCCAACGTGATGACGGCGTCGAACTTGCCCGTTTCGGCGAGCCTGCGGGCCGCCGATGGAATCTCCCACGCGCCGGGAACACGGTGAATTTCGACATCGCCTTTGTCAGCGCCGCTACGAAACAGGGCGTCCAAGGAGCCTTGTAGCAACCTATCCGTGATGACCGCATTCCAACGGGCGACGACAACTGCAAACCGCATCCCCTCTGCGGAGAGATCGCCTTCAACAGCAAGCGGCTTCCCTTTAAGCGGGTTACTCCACTCCCAAAATGTTACGGAGTGACCTGGTACTGGCGTGGCGATGAAGGAACGAGAGTCCCAACGGGTGTCCACTATTTCGCCAATGGCAGTTGCCCCATCGCTCGGGTTGGCGTTGAGCCAGGCTTGGATGACTTGGCGAATCGAGTCGAGGCTGGTGACCTCGATGTGCACTTCGTTGCCGATGTCCGATCCGTGAGACGAAATGTTGTTGCGCGTATTTTCATTCGTGTGAACGAATTTCAGAATGCCGCGAGGAGAAACGATCTGGCAGTTCAACACTCCAGACTCATCCAGCCAACAACGGGACTCGACTCCGAGCTCTGCGAAGAAGCTGGCTAGCCGCTCGTACTCCGCTGCTTCGTGAATGTGCTTTGCTAAGGTGATGCCTTTGATCATGATGGAAGAATACCTACCGGCGTGATCTCCCGGGGGAAGATCACTGTCGGCCTTGGATCTTAGAACTTTTCGACCTGCCTGGCGGATGCACTACGCGAAGACTACGTCCCTGCCGAAATGCGACCGATATGTTCCCAAGAGAGTCAAACTCGCGTGCTTTGTCCATGGCGATGGGGCAATGTTCCGCAATCTCGATACCGTAACCCTCGAGCCCAGCAATCCGGCGAGGATAATTCGTCAAGAGCCTGATACGGCGAAGATTGAGGTCGAGCAAGATCTGAGCCCCGATACCGACTTCGCGCTGTATGCTTCGCTCATACTCCAGCGTCAGCATCTTCCTGTCGTCATGATGGAATTCAAGCTTGTTGGCGCCACCGATCTGTTCAAGCGCAAATCCGAGCGCGTTCTGATGGAGATAAATCACAGCTCCAGACCCCTCATCTGCGATCCTCTGCATTGACGCGCGCATATTTGAGGCGCATTCACACGATGAGGCGTGAAACACATCGCCTGCAAGACAGCGCGTCTGCATTCGAACCAGGGAGGACTTGCCCGAGGCTCCGGCATCGCCATACAGAAGCGCGACGTGTGATCCTCCGTCGAGATCGGAGCCGTACAGGATCATTAAGAATTCGCCGAGGTCTGTTTGCAGCGAAGCCGTACCGAGACGATGAATAAAGCTTTCATGAGCCATCCGGTAGCGAATCAACTCAGCTACCGTGATCATCTTCAGTCCGTGCTCCATGCAAAAACTGATGAGGTCTGGAACGCGCGCCATGGTGCCGTCGTCTTTCATGATTTCGCAAATCACTCCTGCCGGCGTCAAACCTGCAAGGCGAGCCAGATCAACAGATGCTTCTGTTTGGCCGGCCCTCGTAAGAACCCCGCCTTTTTGTGCTCTGAGAGGAAACACATGGCCAGGACGCGCTAGTTCAGAGGGTTGTGTTCGCGGGTCGATTGCGCACAGGATTGTTTCTGCGCGATCACGTGCAGAGATCCCAGTGGTGACGCCGCGTCCCAAAGCGTCGATCGACTCAGTAAACGCGGTGCCAAAGCGAGCCGTATTCTGAGCCGTCATCATTGGGAGTTGAAGCGCATCCAGATGCTCAGGTGTCATCGCGAGGCAAATGAGGCCCCGACCAAATCTGGCCATGAAATTTACCGCTTCGGGGGTGATCTTTTCCGCCGCCATGGTGAGGTCTCCCTCATTTTCGCGGTCTTCGTCATCGACCACGACGACCATACGTCCGGCACGGACCTCCTCGACGGCACTTATCACATCTGTAAACGGGATACTTGAAGTCATATCACAATCTCATTTCTTTGCTCAGAATTCCACCAGGGGCAAATTAGCGCGGAGTTGTTCCAGCGACTTGAAATCCTATCGGAGAGGCTTGGCGTCGTGAAGGCCAATGACTCACTGACGAGATTAAAGCCACCTCACCTGAATGCACATTATTACTGCCGCTCATATGAGGTTGTCAGGATCCTGTCATCGGATTGTCAGAAGATCATTGAGCAGCGGAACGAATTCATCGGGAGGGAACAGGAATCAATGAGGACCCGAGACAAGCACACGCCTTTAGGGCTGTTTCAGTATGTGGCCCGACCCTCCATCTTGATGGCCTGATCAATCGGAGTCGACCGTTTGTCGCGATGACAGAGGCGTTCAACCGCGTCCAGGTAGAGGTGATCAATAGATCGAGGGAGGTTTTGGACTGTACGGATTTCCAAACTTGTTCGTGTGGTTCATACCTCGGTTCTGAGATATCGGAGCCTTGATGGTGCCGAGGTCCACCTTGCCGGGTGGGAGATGCACGCGTCGATCCTGATGAGCAAGTAAAGACTGAGGTACTCCTTCGATCCAAATGTGGAACTTGTAATCGCCCGGGGGTATGTTGCGAAGCATGAATGAATTGCTGGAATCCGCGACAGCGTAAAGGGGAGTCGAAAGAGCAAGCACCACAGCGCTCATCTCCGGATGGATGTTGCAAAAGATATAGGAGACACCTTCGTGGGAAAAGGTCACCGCCTTTGTCGAGCCGGCCTCATATAAGCCGAGGTCGAAACGCTTGCCCTCGTAAAGGGAGAACACATTGTGAAAGAAAGGGTCGGCATTGGGAAACTGGACGACGGTGCCCACGGGAATCACCTGAAGGTGAGGAACGAATGTTCGGTTCTTTTGCAGCAGGGTGTATTTGCCTTGCGGTGAGAAGGGAAGAACAGGTGTGCTGCCTGGCAGTGGTTCCAGCCAGATGACTGCCGGTACACCTCTAGTTTTTGCTGAGTCAGAGGAAACAATGCGAAGCCGTAATTCAGCGGATTCAGTCTCTGGGGTAGGGCTCTGCGTACTCATTGCCCTCGTTGTGAGCATGATGAAGCAGAACAACCATTTGCGGAATTTTGAATTCTTGATCAAAACTTGAACCCGGCCCCTAGCCCGATTATGTTGCTCCCTTCCGGGAGATTGAGAACGGGGGAAGTGCTTAGATGCCTATATTCCAGGGAAAACAGCAAATATGCACTGGGACTGTAGATCACGTTGCCGGTATAGGTGCGGTTCCTTGAAAGATTTTGGAACAAATTCCCCGTGGACGCTGCATATCGTCGTACTTCACGAGCGAACGCGTTATCTATTCCGAACGCCCCGTTCAGTTGCACTCGTTGGTTGATTTCTTCCTTCAATTGCGCCCATCCGCCGACGTCGTCGAGGGGATGCAGATAATAACCGCCAGTATCCGGATCGGTGCGATATACGAAGTCCTTGAAGGTCCCACCTCCAAGGCCACCCAGCGCCAATCCGCGATAGAAATCTCCGGTCAATTCCAATCTTCCCGGTATGAGCAGCCGGGCATCGACCGTCCCTGCCCATGAATCAAAGTTATGTCCGAGCTCGTAGTGAGGTGCGAAATATCCTCCGACTCCAAAGTGGTTTCCGTTGTCCTCGCCCCGCATGGAACCGAGCAGGGCGACACGCGCTTCCGCGCCCGGCCAACGACTTTGTTCTGCGCTGCTGGGAGAAGTCCCCGTCGAGGTTCCAGAATAACTTGTTGCCGGCGATAGCGGCGCATCGCCAACGTCAACCAACGCAGCTTGCAGTTGAATGCTACCCGACGATGATATTGGCACCTCCTGGTTCACCCCGGCCTGTGGGTTCCAGGTCCACAAGTTACCCGACCAAGCGAGAGCCGGTTCTGCTATGGCTGTCAGAGAAGTCGGAGTATCAGGACTGAAGATCGGATGATCCAGGGAGAAATATGCCTCCGTATGCTGCCACTTCAACCCGGCGTGTGCAGTCCGGAGCCGCAGCAGGGTGGCATTGGTGGAATACGGTCCGGAGTATGAATTAGAGGAAGTGCTAGACTGCGGAATGCCGTCAAAATCCACGTGTAGATCAGCATAGCTACTGGCTCCAAACAGATGCGGGCCTTGAGCGTCGAACCCGAGGACCGTTTGTCTAAGGGAGAGTCCAGTACTTCCAGAACCGCCCACTGCCAGCGTCGGGGTCGAAGGCATGTCCACAGCATGCGTGTTCACAAAACCGTTTAATAACAGAAGGCCGGTTATCTTGACTGGATACCTCGATTCGCTCTCGATCTTTGTCTGCTCTTGCGTCGCTATTTGGGATTCCTCCATTACCTGTCGATCATGAATGTCCTGGAGCTCTGATGTGCTATCTGCTGGCAAGCTTTGATTCGTGGGCGCCGATGAGGTGGAAGCGGACGATTCTGGGATGACCTCCGCTGATCGATTCTGAGTCACCTGAAGTTGTAATGCTTTCAATTGTTTCTGCAACTCTCCTATTTGGCGCTGGGATTGTTCCAACTGGGCCTGGGTATTCGCGATGGCCTCCGTCAGCTTCTGAATCTGTTGGAAGAGATCAGCGGGATTTGAATCTTGCGCAGTCAAGATGTCGGCACACGGTCCGAACAGTACGAAAAGAAGGGGCCACATTCGCCATTTCCAGCTACGCCCGACGTTACGATTCTGATTTCGTTGGAATTTGCAAAGTCTCATTTGAGTTCACCTGCTCGCGCACTGCTCTCCGCCTCGGTCGCGACATGGTTCCTTAGAAGATCGCGCGCGATCTTCATCTGGAAGATCGTCTCGCCCGGTCGACTGCTGAGAAGAGTGACCTCGCCTCCGTGCTCTGACGCGATGCAATCAGCGAGGGTAAGGCCAAGGCCTGTGCCCTTTTGTTTCCCTTCGCTCACGAAAGGCTCGAACAGATTCTTGCGAATACTCTCAGGAACCCCGGAGCCGTTGTCGATCACATTCAGGATGATCTGCTGCTCTCGAACTTCGAGAGTTACATGGACCCGGGCTTTGTCTGCGGACGCGCGAACGGACTGGCATGCATTGAGAAGCAGATTGAATATCGCGCGCTCAATCTGCTTCTCATCGACGACGACGCCCGTCTCCGCCGGATCCCCGTATCGAGTGTCTATCCGAACCCCTTCGGCATCAGGATGCGCACGAACCAGTGCGATTGCGCGATCGAGCAGCGTTGTCATCAATTCGGGCGTTCTCCTTACACCTGCGCCAGTACGACTGAAGATTAAGAGTGACTCGATCATGTCCGTCGTTCCGAGCACAGCGGTACGGATATCCGCGAAGATTTCCGCACGCTCTTTGGATGAAAACTGGTCGGCAATAAGAAACTCCGAATTGGCATAAATTGTTGCGAGATAGTGGCGGAAGTCGTGAGATATCGAACTCGCCATGCGTCCGATAGTTGCCAGCCGCTCCGATTCGAGTACAGCCCGGTTAGCTTGTTGAATTTCATCGCGCATGCCGGAGAAAGCTGAGCTGAGTTCCAGGACTTCCTGAGTTCCATGGCCCGGGATCCGATGATCCAAATCCCCCATCCCAAATGCACGTACACTTTTCGAAAGTTCTTCAAGAGGGCGGGTTACAACACGCGAGAGAGTGATCATCAGGATCGTTCCGCACAACAGGGCCAGTAAGCCCGCGCTTAAGACCATTCGATTGATGCGATCTATCGACCGCTTTGCCGGCTCCAAGGACTTCAGAACGACCAGTTGCAGCGGAGAGGAGGCCGAGGTGGAGAGATCCATCGTCGCTGTAAGAAACTCGGCATTTCCGAGTTTCACCGTCGCAGGTATCTGAGGATTCCCGGAAAGCAAAGAGGGTTGATTTGCCAAACTCGTCTGCAAAAAAGGCGTGAGGGTACTGGCTACAATGTTTCCGCTGCTGAGAAAGGTCGCTTCGACACCGGTTGGCTGACTAATTTGCCGCACTGTTCGTTCGATAGAAACTCCGCTTATCACGTACCCTAGTAGGGTTCCGTCTTGTTCGCTCCCGAAGTACAGTGGTCGCACCGAACATGCGTACAGAGACTTGCCATCAATGAGGTAGTGTTTGTCGGGCGAGGCCAGCAGATGCTTCAATCCTTCTTGGAGGATTGGACCGGCAATCGAATGATGTGAATACGCCGCAACAATCCGGTCTTGGGGGGTCGCAAGCGCGAACAGATCGGTCCCGCTGATTTGCCAGAATTCAACCGCGCCATCCTGAATCGTGAGATCGTCCCCGCTGGTCATCAACGCCTTCAAGGTGGGAAGTTCAGCAAGAAGCGCATTTTCACGCTCCAAGGCGCTGAGTCGTTCAGCTTGAAGATCCTGGAAGGCTGTAACAGACTGTCCGAGATCCTGGGACAGGTTCTCCGTCACCTGGGAACGCCAACGGTATCGAATAATCAGAACGCACAGACTGGTGACAATCAGAGTGACGACTGCCATGCCAAAAACCAAGAGGGCGTATGTCCGAATCCCCCGTTTCTGACGCAAGGGGGCCGATCGCGAGGCTGGCTCACCTCCAATATGGCGGCTCGCACTGGAATCAGGGGACAAACTTGTATCCTGCGCCGTAGATTGTCTGTAGGTGTTTGGGGTTTGCGGGATCCTGCTCCAATTTCTGTCGAAGCTTGAGTATCTGGTTATCTACCGTCCGTGTAGTCGGATAGGAGTTATACCCCCAGACCTCGTTGAGCAGTGCCTCGCGTGTGAGAACGCTCTCACTATTTTCCGTGAAGAATTTCAGCAGTTTGAATTCGTGAGCCGTTAGAATTACGGGCCTTCCATTGCGTTGGACCGCCATTTTCTTGAAGTCAACTTGACAGTCGCCGAAGCGGTAGATCGTGGACGTAGTGGGCTTCCGATGCCTCCGAATTGCCGCCTGAACGCGAGCCATCAGCTCACGGGGGCTGAATGGTTTTGTAACGTAATCATCAGCACCCAATTCGAGGAGAAGCACCTTATCTGAAACCTCCGTGATTGCACTCACCACGACGATCGGGATTTCACCGGCATAACTCTTGAACGTCTGGCAGAGTTCACGTCCGGATATGTGAGGAAGAATCAAATCCAGGATCACCGCGATCGGACGCTCACTACGAAACAAATCCAATCCAGTTTGACCATCTCCCGCGACAACAGCCGTATAGTGCTCTTCTGAGACGATTCTTCGAAGCACCTTCTGCATACGAGGATCGTCTTCGATGATAAGAATTGTACCGAGGTTTAGGGGTGGTACCTGGTCGGTCTGAGTATCCATTTTCAATTCAATGTCCTGGGTCATGATTCGAGACCCCTCCACATTCTATTCTGTTGGATTCGAGTATGATTCGGGCCGGAAACTCCAAGAAATTACAATCAGATGACAAGTTCCGCCTCAACCAAGCAAGCTTCCTGCGTTTAGATGCCCCTCAGTCCAGATAGTCACTCTGCCACGCCTCACTGATCATGGCTTGGGAGGCCGGGTATCCGCCCCATCGGGACTGTTCGAATTCCGCAATCGCCGAAGACCGATCGCGAACCCTCTGTTCATGTTCAATGAGTGCACTCACTATGAGAATCGCCCAAAGCGGAAGGGAGAGGTCGAACCGCTCAGATTCTGCCAGCCCGCGCACAAGCACAAAGAGAAGAAAGGCGAAGAAGAAGTATTTTGTGGGACCAGCGACTAGCCTGCGAATCTGCCTGTAAAGGCTCGTATAGATTCCTCCGAATATGCAGATTCCAATCACTCCGTAGGCATAAAACTGCTGGAGCAATTCATTATGAGCGTGCGGAGCCTCAAACTGTTCGGGACCGAAGGGAGGGACTACTTTCCACACCGAATCAAATCCATGCCCGAACCATGGTTTCTGGAAAGCTTCGGTTACAAAATATGCCCAGATGCCCAGGCGGCCACTTAAGGTCTCCGACTGATTTCCAGCACTGGTATAGATGTCAAAGTAGGAGGCCAAGAGAGATGAGAAAGCGACGATCACCGAGGCCGCGACAACGGTGAGCAAGACCTTGGTTCGGCGCTTCATCGACGCGTCGGTTGTAAGCAGAAAAGCTTCGCACAAGAGCAGCGCCACGATTGTCGTTTTGCTGAGGCATCGAAGCACTGTGAGAGCAAGCAGAAACGCCGGCGCAATGAACCCGCGCTCTTTCTTGCGCATGAGAAGTTGAGCGAAGAGAAGAGCGATGGCGCAAATATATCCGATACTGTTCGGGCCCAGAAGCTCTTCATCACCGAGCCGCAGGTCCGACTGCGAAGGTAGAATCCAGGCGATGGTGGCTCCCACGCACCCACCCCACACGTAGCCTTTCATCAGTGCGGCAGCAACTGCCGTGACTGATCTAGCGCGCAACATGAGGGCCACGATTGCAAAATCGGCTGCCATCCCGCACCAATACGCCATGGAAACATAAATCGACGCAGTGCCGCTCCATGAAAGGCTGAAGCAGGAGAATCCAAGGAAAAGTAATGTCCATCGGACGCTCGCTATTCCGACCATCCGCCCGAACGGATATACACGCTGTCCTACACAGCAAAATGCGGCCATGACGAGAAACGCAAAATTCAGCGCAAGATTTATCCCAGTTCCGGTCTGCGGATCTACCCTCAGCATTCGCACCGAAAGAAGCACAATGAAAGGTCGAAATGCAAAATAGAAGCCAACTGCAAACGACAACGCACTGGTCGACCCACCACCGGTGTGTACCTTTTCCGGCGGGGCGATCCCTAGCGGTATGTCTGCTGGTTGAATCATGTGCTTCGAAGCACTAACGATCGCGGGAGCGTCATCTCGATATTCCTTGTCCGCGAATTATCGTTTCGAAAGTGTGTACGTTTCTGAAAGATCGCCCTGTTCCGCTTAGGCTAATTCACAACGTGCAGTGTGAACGCCATCGAACCGTGCCCTCTGCCACAGAAGACGTAGCAGTGGCCGATGAAATCTCCCGTCTTTTGTGGGATGAATTGCACCTGCGCTGTTCCGCCTGCGTCCACTTTGACCGCGATATTCAGGTCGCGAATGCGAAGCCCGTGTGCCACGTCCGCGCTCTTGAGTACGAGCACCACAGGCTCCCCCTTCTTTAGCGTTATCTCGCCCGGCTCAAATGCGAACCGCTTCGCTGTGACCTCGATCCGATGAGGGGCGGCTTCCGCCCTGGCCGTTGGGGCTGACTGTCCTGCGATCGTTAAGGCCGCAGCCAACAAAAACAGATGGATTTGCTTCCCGTGCATACTTTCTCCTATTGGACGTCGTGGACATTTTCAAAATGCGAACAGAAGTGAGCAGAGCCCAGCTGGGCACCTTTTCGTCTCGACCGCATCTGCGGTCACTGTTATCTCACTCTAGGAACCATTCCCGGAATGTGTGTCACTGAAAAGTTATTGAATTGTCAGAGAGTTATCGTCGATTAAAGCAGACGTTGCGAAGTGAACTGCTGTTGCTAAGGGTTCAGGAATCTAAGCAGGGCCTTTACGTCCGCATCACTGAGTCCAGCGCGTACTCTCATGTGCATTGCAACGGTTCCCGAAATGCTGGGGGAAAATCCTTCTGGAGCGTTGTGGCACCGAGCGCAATTCTCTTCAAACACCTTCTGCCCGCGATCCTGGTTCGCCGCATGGACGTTTTTTGTAGTCGCTTTGGTTCGCGGCGGCTGTGGCGTACCTTCGGTTTGGCTGACGCCCACCGCACCTCCAATGGCGAAAGTGGCTGCGAGCAGGAGAAGGCCAAACATTTTACCTTCCAGGTGTTTCATCGTGTTTCCTCCAATTTCACATTAGGGCGTGGCTCAGTCAGCAGCAAAAAAGCAGCGGCGAACTACCCAGTTCAGCGACGCCTTCTTGCCATTGATCAAGGCTCCACGAATACAGGCTACTGGCGCTGTCGGAGGAGCATGTCACGGAACAGTCTGAAGTTTGTCACCGGATTGTCTCGGGTAGTGATGGATCCACGGCCCGGCTTCCTCTCGAAAGGATCAGCGGCGAGGGGCTCGTTGCCTACTCTGGAAGATGCAGGCATCCATTGACAATTAGCTGACATTTCGGCGACTGCCCCCTGACAACTCGGATATGCGCATATTGGTAGTTTTGAATTGTCAGGAGTCAAGCTCCAATGAATCCTATCGACAGCACGGAGGTCGAACGTTCGACGGATCCAGGCGGTCTTCGTACGGCGATAGGACTTCTAGGAAATCGCCAGCGCTTGATGGTTGCGTTGATGACGCTGGGCAGGATCGCAGTGGGGATCTGCGATCTGTTGGTGGCTGCTGCTATGTATCTGTTGTTCCTGCTGCTGCAGGGACGCTCGCTCGGGCATCCTCTCTGGTGGACACCCCAGACTTCGCTTTCCGCGGCCGGGATCACGACGGTCCTTGTTTTCTTTCGAGGTGCGACTGACCTTCTTTCGTCCCGATTTGTCATTCGTCAAATACAAGATCTCCATACGGATTTTCTTCTTCGACTTACCGAGGGCTACAGCGGGCTTCAATGGAGCCGCTTTGTGGCACGTAACCGAAGCGAACTCTCCGGACATGCGCTTCATACAACACGTGAAGCTGCTGAGTTCTACTATCGCGGCGTTGAATTGATAGCGAATGTGGTGGTCGTTGCGATCATGATTACTGCTCTCGTGTATCAGAGCGTCGTAGCGGCCTGCAGCCTGGGTGTCGTGCTCGCTGTCTTCTATGGAGGGCACCGGCTTCTTATCCGTTCAAGACTTCAAGATGCCGCATCAAACCGCGAGACTTCTCTGCGCATGCTCCAGAGAAACCTCGCCGATATGTTCTCATCGGGGAAGGAGATTCGCGCCTACGGTAATCAGGCTTTCTTCCAGGAGCGAATTCACCGGCAGGCGGAACGGGTAGCCGGAAGCAACCTGCGCATTTGGTTCCTTCCCCAGTTCGCACGGATTGTGGCTGATCAGGGTGCGGTGCTGCTGTTTCTTGGCATTGTTGTCGTCGTGCAGTTACGGCAGGGCGACGTACGGCAGTTGTTATCCCTGCTTGTGTTCTACTTCGTGCTTTCTCGACGTTTGCTTCCCCTGATCAGCCAGATCTCCTTCATCGCCGGTCAGATAGAAGGTTCTTACGAGAATGTTAAGGTCGTGGACTCTGAGCTTCGCAAATGCAGGAGGTTCCGGATGGTCGCGCAGCCTGCGGGCCCACCGGCCGATGGAATGGTAATGCAGCTGATGCAGGTGAGCTTTTCGTTCCCTGGCAGCGCTCCAATTCTGCGCAATGTGAATCTTTCCATTCGTGAGGGTGAGACGGTTGTGCTATATGGCGCGTCCGGGATTGGCAAAAGCTCCTTGCTGAATCTGATTGCCGGCGTCTCTCAACCGATCACAGGAGTTGTGCGCCTTGATCGCAGAAGTATCGCGTATGTGCCCCAAGAGATTCCTCTTTTGGATGATTCGATACGGAACAATCTGCTATTTGGACTGCCGAGGAAGAGCGATGAGGAACTGATGAGCGCGTTAGCGGCCGCCATGCTGGACGAGTTTGTAGCTGCGCAACCTCTTGGACTTGATACCGGCATTGGTGATAACGGTGCCCTCTTCTCTGGTGGACAGCGCCAGAGGCTTGGTTTAACGCGAGCTATTCTGCGCGGAAGTCAATTGTTGCTCCTGGATGAAGCGACTTCGGCGTTGGACGAGGAGAATGAAAACCAAGTACTCGAGAACTTGAGCGCGTCTGGAATGGCTATGTTGATCGTTACGCATCGCGCTAACGCCCAACAATTTGCCGATCGCGTATTTCGGCTTGAGGAGGGCTTTTTGGTTGAAGACATGAGCCGGGGATTGCCTCTTCAAGAGGTAAGCCCCTTAGTGAATGCAGAGGACACGGTCCGTGAAGAGCTTCTTGAGTCTCATTGAGAGCAAGATCGGCGCAGGAGGCTTGTTGCCGGTCGTCCGGAGGAGGCGAGTCGCGGCCAGCATGCTTGATGCACGTGAGGGCTACCGACTATGGGCTCCGACCTATGCAACCGAAACTGCAACCAGCTTCCTGGATGACGAGCTGGCGAGCGGCATGCTTCGTGGCTTGCCTCGCACCCAATTGCTCGATGCAGGGTGCGGTGTGGGAAGAAGAATCCAGAATATTCCCAGTGCGATAGGAATGGATTTGAGTCCCGAGATGCTCGCCGCCGGCGGAGCGCAAAACGTTGTGATGGGAGATGTAAGAGCGATGCCTTTTGATGCGTCGCGTTTTGACATGATCTGGTGCAGGCTAGTCCTTGGGCATATTCCTGATGCTTTTCCAGCGTATCTAGAGATCGCCCGCGTTTGCCTGCCTGGCGGATATGTCTTTGTCACGGACTTCCATCCCGATGCAGTCGCTGCCGGCCACCGCAGGACCTTCAACGCCCAGGCAGGAACCGTACATGAGATCGAGCACTATGTCCATTCAGACCACATTCAACTCGCAGCGAGAGCCGGACTGACCCTTGTGACTTCCGGCGAGGGTGTCGTAGGACCATCGATTCGAAACTTCTATCTCTCCGGTATAGGCCAGAAAGCCTACAAGAGGGATATCGGTCTCAAATTGGTATCCGCTTTTCTGTTCCGGAGATCAAATTATGTCTGCGAGAGTTAATTGTCTAGATCGGTCATTATTGACTGAATACGCTCAAAGCATCCGTGCATGTGCGACCGGTATCAGGCGAAGTGAAATCGATGCCAGCGTCGGTTTCTCTGAGTCAGATCTACTGCATCGCATCAGCTTGAAAGGCTCAAGCGGAAGCAGTCCGAGCATTCTCCTGTGATGACTTGCACAGGACAGCGTGGTAAATATTGATCACTCGTTCCACATAGTGCGCCAGGGTAAATTGGTCCTCGATCTTCGACCGGGCGGCTCTGCCCATGGTTGCGGATACCTCCGGGTTCTTATAGTGCCAAAGTATGCCTTCGGCTAGGGCCGCCACATTTCTTGCAGGCACCAGATCGCCTTCAACTCCTGGCGTGATGCAATCCCCTCCGCCGGATCTCTCAGTGGCGAGTACCGGAAGCCCGCTTGACATGGCTTCAAACAACACCCGAGCGAGTCCCTCATTCACGGAAGGAAACGCAAATAAATGTGAAGCGCGATACCATCTTGCGAGCTCGGATTGCGGCAAGATGCCCAGGAATCGCACGTTCGGGAGTGCCCATCGCTTTATAAAGGGGTGCATCTCCGGTGCAACTTCCCCGATCACAACCAATTCTGCCTGTGCCAACTTAAGTTGATTCCATGCCTGCAGCAAATAGGGAAGGCCTTTGGGAAGTTCCACTCGCCCCGCATAGCACACGCGGAAGATGTCGCGAGGTGCAGCCTGGGAGGGGGCGACAAAGAAATGATGATCTACTCCCGCGTTCACGACTATCGTTCGGTTCGCGTAGCCCGCGTTCTCGAAGCTCTTTCGCGCCACTTGGGACGGAACCAGAATAGCGTCTGCTAACTCAAACTCGCGCTCCATTCGTCTCATCAGTGGAGCAGGCAGAGTCGCACGGCAATCCCTGGGGCGCACACCAAATCTCTCGCACTCTTCCAATACAGCCTGCTCCCAGTCGCGGGGATGCATCGAGACTTGTTCGATCATGATGAAGGAGCCCTGCTGCCGTGCCTTCTTGATGCAAGAAAGACAATTGCCCGCCCAACCATGGAAAATGGTGGCTGGCGGAACCCATTGCGACGCGAGCCGATCCGCGTAGGCCGTTGAGATGACGAGCGGCATGTTCCACACGCGCGAGCTTCCTGGCAGACGTCTCCAGGCCGCCCACGCCATGCGATTGACGAGCCTATGACGGCGATAGCGGCGGACGATCTTTAGGCCTTCAGCCCCAACGGGATCAAAAATCTCGGCTCCGGCGGAGAAGGCAAGTACGCGCCGTAACATTCCGTCACGTTGGAGCCTTGCTGCGACCGCCATTTGACAGGGTTGGGAACCTAACGACAAGGTGACGGTCAATGGAATGATGGCACCCGACATTGTTAGCTGTCTCCGGCGCGAGATCCAAGATATCCCTCATGGCATTGAGTCGCGCCCGGGGTCGCAATGCGGCGATTCTCTGCGATATATAGATCCACGTATCTCAGCGCGGAAAGCGCGACTAAGCTCAAATTCCACGTCCGGGAAATAGCGATCCTCATCTGGACCGGAGAATTACCATGCGCATTTCCCGACGTTAAGATGTCGGAGCCTGAACGGACTGAGAATGCACGACTACCTTATTGCTTTTTCCCTTTCCATGCGGGGAAGAGAAACCGATAGACGATTCCAGTTTCCCACGTATTGCCATTGCCAGTTGATGCGAATTGACGAGAATAGCTGGTATTGATGCGGACTTCGTGAGGCAAGTGATAGTCGAGACCAAAATCGGTGATATTGGTGTTGACCGATGGTAAGCCATCATTGGAATCTGCTTTGTCGCGAAATGTCTGCTGCATGCGGAAAACCGGTTCTAGACGGCCAAAGACGCTGTCGGTTCCACCGAAATGAGAAAGGCGATAATCCGTCTCAAACCAGTATCCCTGGGCATTTGGAGCGTGTCCGTATTCAGAGCGGAACTTGAAGGGGCTATTGATGGGCTCCCACCAGACATGTACGCCTTCAAAGTTTTCGTGAGAAGAGCCGAGAGAGCGTCCGTAGGATGCGCCCAGTTCGAGCCCATGTTCGGGCAAGTAGAGTGAACCCCGCCCGCCGCTGGAGCGTTCTGCGGCGAAATACTGATTGGTAATGTTGGCGGAATAGTACGCTGTGTAGCTAAGGGACATGTGTCGGGTAGACACAGCGGAACCGCGCAGCATTCCACCGACGCTGGTGCCCGTATTCATGTTCCCCAGGCTGTAAATCAGGGGAAAGTCCTGCAGGGTCTGATTCCAGATCTGCGTCAGGCGTTCGTTGTAGGTCCCAAAGGGCGTGAGGAATTCGCCGCCGACGACTGTCAAGTGAGGCCCAACAAAGGCGTCAGCCTGGAGGTAGTCAACGGTCTTAAATGAGCTGGTCTTATATCCGATATGGGGCTCAGGTGAGAAGAACTCTGCAAACGATCCCCTGCTCTCGATGAGCACGTGACTTCCAAGCGGTACTACTGCCACAGGCTTAATGTAGGGAAAATAGGTGGTGTCCCCACCAACGGTCCTTGTGAAGAAGCCCACACCGCCGGAGATCAGCGGTGTATCTTGTGCGGCTGTGTAAGCCGCCGTGCAAAGAAGGGCCATTAGAAAGACGATGGCCTTTGTTGGCCGGGCGAGTTTGGGGCAAGTGGCAGTAAATCTAGAACGCTTCATACCAGCGACAGTAGCAATTCTCGAGCGCCGGGGTGTCTCTGGAACGTCTGCTCTTTGTCAAAGGATTGTCATTTCTATCCTGGATAAGCTCAATATCAATTTCAATGCGGAAGGATACGGTGGATGTAGTCCAGTCGAAACCTCCTCGCAAATTAAGCGAGTCAAATGCATCGATCAATAGAGTCCGCTTGTCTACCCGACCGGAAACGGTCGAGCGTTGTCAGTTCCCAAAACTGCCGCGTGAGATGAGCAACACGAGGCGGAGATAGACCTCACGTAATGACTTGGAGATGTTTAACCGAGCTGGCTCAGAATTCTTACATACCTCTCGCGCTTCGACGGAGGTTCTGCGGTCCTTGCGAGTCGCTCTATCTCCGACTTCGGAGGCTGGAAATTCAGAGGCAGCTTTTTCCAGTAGTATTTCAGATCGTTTGAGTGCCATTGGGCGTAAATCGATTCCCACGACTTTCCGGACTCGCCTCCAAACACCAGGTTGGCTGGATTAAGAACTCGTCGGGAATCCTGGAATCGGCAGTCCAGGGAAATCCGAAGTTTATCGGACCGGTTCGGAGAGGCAGCATGCACGGTCAGGCTGTGAAAAATGAGCACATCGCCGGCGTTAATCTGGCCGCCAACCCACTCGTCTCCCATCGCTTCTCCGATCGGGATCTCCGGAACGTGAAGATTTTCGTCCTCGTGTTTCTGAAAGCCGAAACGGTGCGAGCCCTCCAATATCTGCAAGGGGCCCACATCTGCCGGGCAGTCATGAAGGGGAATCCAGACGGTAAAGCATTCAGGATCCCCATTCATGAAACGATAATCTTGATGCGGATGAACTGTCAGGCGCTCGCAATTAGGAAAGATCAGGCGGCCAATTGCCTTTGGGTGAATCAGAACCTGCTCGCCCACGACCATCTTCATGACGCGCTTCAGAAAAGGATTGTGAGGAAGGGCGTGAAATGATTCCAGATTGAAAACTTCCCGGTAGGTTTGCTTGAACGATGGATCCGGATCGCCGCACGCTGCTCCGATATTGGCGATACGTTCCAAGGGATCCTGACCAGGAAGCAGCCAGCCCGCCGAGGACAATATTTGTGTAATGTCATCGAGAAGGTTTGACACACCGGCATATGGCAACAAGTTCCGAATGAGCGCATAGCCCCTTGAGCCGAGCTCTTGTTGCAGGGACTGTGGGGTAAGCTCATGCGCTTGGAGTTCGCGAAAAGACTTCATTGTTCTAATCCTCGATGAAACCGTGAATGTTTTCTCTTCGTCGAAAGGGCTATTGGGGACAGACTCGTCGCTTCGATCCCATTGACTCGAAGAGGAGACTCAGAACCATTGCTGACCTGGCGCAATGATCCAACCAGTTCGGCACTAACAACGTAAGAGTATTGGGCTCAGCCAGGCAATGTGTCTTCGCATCGTCTTCTCTTTGTCAATTGATTGTCACGTGGCTGTCACGGATCGTGAGCCAAATATGAAACGAGGAGGTCTTGACCTTTCTCGCGGTCACAATCCAAATCCATTCAATGGCGAGAGAATCCAATCAACAATCGAATGACAATCGCTTTACACCAACATGACATGCTTTCGAGTGGGGTTGGCTTAGGCTCTTCAGGAAAGCTCGTTCTCTCCGTTAGGGAAGACGGGGCCACAAATGAGGTGACAGGGCATGGCACTCCTTTCCAATCGAATAGGTGGATCTGAAGCTGAGATCTGTGCCTTCGACACAGTCGTCTGTGCCGGCACGCAAATCGTGCAAGCCGAAGGGATGCCAGCCGGAACCTTTCGCCCACCGGTGAACATCAACACAGCCTCGAAGTCATTGCGCGGCGAGCAGTTGATACGCGAGGCCGTTCTGATGACATTTTGCGATCCTCTGCCCGCGGAATGCTCGCGATTGCTGAATCTATCCGATAGAAAGTGGAAAGCCTTGCTGCGCTGGCTAGATTTCAGCGGCTTGGCGCTCTACTTCCTCAATCGGCTTATCGAATTAGATCTCTGTGATTTGCTGCCGTCTGCGGTGTTCACGCGCCTTTATTTGAACCTTATTGATAACAGTGAGCGAACCCGCGGCATGATCGGAGAATCGAAAGCGATCCAACGGGAGTTTCAACACGCCGATGTCTGGTATGCCAACCTGAAAGGATTGTCGCTCTGGCCCAGTTCGGTCCCGAATCCGGAACTTCGATCTCAATTTGATCTGGACTTTCTCGTTGGAGAACAGAGCGCTTCGGAGGCGCGCAGAATCCTTGAGCGGAGAGGCTATCGCCTCTACGCAATGAGCGGCAGGAGCTGGGAGTTCAAGCGGAACGAAAGACCAGGGCTTTCTTTGAAGCATCTGTATAAAAATCTTCCATCGTACTCGGTAGAATTGCATATTGAGCCCAGCACCGTAAGTAACTCATCGCAACTGGAACAACTGGAAATACGCGATTTGTACGGCATGAGGATGCCGGTTCTTTCACCAGTTGATTTGCTCCTGGGGCAAGGGCTTCACGCGTTCAAGCACATATGCAGCGAGTTCTCACGCGCGGCGCATTTGCTGGAATTTCGCCGCCACGTACTTGCACGTCGCGATGACAGTGTCTTCTGGAGCGAGCTTCAACTCGCGGCGGAAGAGATCCCGCGGGCTTCACTTGGCCTTGGAGTGGCTACGCTACTCATAACGTGCGTTATGGGTGATTTCGCCCCCGAAGCCCTCACAAGATGGACCGTTGATAGTCTGCCTCGGCCAGTGCGGCTCTGGGTAGAAACTTATGGACATCGCATTGTCTTTGCGAGCCACCCAGGAAGCAAGCTGTACCTGTTGCTCCAGCAGGAGCTTGAGTCCGTCGGCACACGGGGAAAACGGTCGGTTCGAAATTCATTGCTGCCACATCGTTTGCCTCCTCCGGTCATACGGGCACTTCCAAATGAGACGCTGTCGGTGCGGCTTCGCCGCTACTACATGCAACTTTCATTGATCCTGACCCGTTTCCGTTTTCACCTTACTGAAGGGCTGCGTTTTAAGTTGGAATCGCATCGCTGGCGGCGCATCAAGGAGCTAGCACAATGACGTCGGCATTGCGCCCAGCTGCCCAGGCCTTCGACGCGATCGCGCCGGCGTTTGACCAGCGCTTCGGTACATGGCTCAGCGTGATGGCGCAGCGTCGGGCCGTTCGTGCGGCGCTGCTGCAGGAATTCCCGGAAAACGGCCATATCCTTGAATTGGGCGGGGGCACGGGCGAAGACGCATCGTTCCTTGCAGGAGTCGGATACCAGGTACTTCTGACCGACCCCTCACCAACGATGGTCGAACTGGCGAAGTCTAAACTATCTCCTTTGGGTTCACACGCTCAACTGGTTGCAGGAGAAGATTTGGAGGATTTCGCTGTTCGACGTCTGTCCGAGGGTGGGGAACCATTCGACGGTGCATTTTCCAACTTCGCGCCACTAAACTGTATCGTCAACCTTCGACCTGTAGCGCGCGGACTTGCGAGGCTGCTCAAGCCTGGTGCTCCGGCCATGCTTGTACTGTTCGGAACCATCTGCCCAGCCGAGATGCTGACGGAAGTGCTCCATAACCGGCCGAGCCAGGTGCTGCGTCGTTTCAAGCGCGGGCAGATATCAGCGAGGCTTTCCAAGTGCGAATTCCCCATTGTCTATCATGGCGGTTCGGCATTGACGCGCTCATTTACGCCGTGGTTTGTGTTGGAAAAGCGCATCGGTATCGGCGTTACAGTGCCACCCAGTGCCGCTGAACCGTGGATTTCACAGCATCCGCGGCTTCTCGCTGCAATGGAGGCACTTGACCGTGTCCTTTCCCGTCCACTGGCGATGCTCGGCGATCATGTCCTTTATCAGTTCCGCAGAACTGCAGCACTTTGAGTGCGCATCTTCTCGTTGTTCCCCACTCGTCATTCTCGTGATGGCGCGTTCAGCGCAGTTGCACCCGGAGTTCCGCAATTCTTACACCAGGTTCCGCAATCGTCGAAAACACATCGCTTTTTGTCTTCGACAATTGAATGACGCTATCGAGACATTCTGACGACACGCACAAAATTCGGTCGATATACGCTTTCAGTAAGCGTTGATACAGATGAATGCGCAATACAGAGATGAACGGTATGAAGGGAGATGTCGCCCCATTGATGACCCTGAAACAGATCGCAGATGTGAATTTCCCAACCCACTGGGCAGAATTTAAACTTCGGGCCTTTGAAGGCTTCAATCTCAACCGGAAATCAAGAAAGTTGGAGACGGCGCTGGTTTTGACCCTTGGGGATATTTACAGAACCACTCCTCTGGTCCGCATTCATTCCCAGTGCACTACAGGGGACGTTTTCCATTCTCTGCGGTGTGATTGTCATGACCAACTTCATCTGGCACTGCGCCTAATCGCAGAGCAAGGCGTGGGAGTGCTCGTTTATGAGCATCAAGAGGGTCGAGGAATCGGATTAATGGAAAAACTTCGCGCCTATCAGCTTCAAGACCGGGGGCTGGATACGATCGAAGCGAATCTTCAACTTGGACACGCGGTCGACTTAAGGGACTATGCACTCTCCGTAGAGATTCTCCGCTTCCTCAAGATTCGTTCGCTCCAATTAATGACCAACAATCCCGAGAAAATCGAGGCGGTCCTGTCATCAGGGATTGAAATCGTAAAACGCGTGAGTGCTGATGTTCCAGGCAACCCCCATTCCGCGGATTACCTCGCCACCAAACGCGACAGGCTCGGTCATCTCTCGAGTGCAGCCTCCGACTTGTTCATCGCCGGCGCGCACTCGGCGCATGGCACATCGATAGTCCCAGGTGACAGCCGTGCGGTCGTTTTGGCGCAGTCTGACTGGATTTCGTCGAGCTCTCCAACACCTAAGGGATGACATTGAGTTTACAATTCCGCGACAACTAAGTGCTCGAGCTCACCTACGCTACGTGTTACAGGACAGAATGTGCCGAGTGTTTCAATTGTCCTGGCACATCCAGCGGCTGCGCGGCTGCGTGCTGAATCTGTTGGCGCGTGAATATTCGAGGTGTATCGTGGCACATGTTTTGCTCACCCACTCCTATCATCTTCCGTTCGACGCGAAGCAACTGCGCAAGATGCAGCCCTATATGCCGATAGGCACACTCTATGCGGCTACCGCGCTACGGGATAACGGCATCTCGGTCGTAGCATTCGACTCCATGCTTGAAGAGCCGTCTGCAGGGTTCGCTGAAATGCTGGCTGAGCATCGCCCGAGAATCGTAGCCGTCTATGAGGATGACTTCAATTTTCTTTCCAAGATGTGTCTCACGCGAATGAGAGAGGTGGCCTGGGAGATCGCGAAGGCGGCACGGGCAATTGGCGCAGTCACAGTGGTTCACGGGTCCGATTCGACGGACAACCCGGCACTCTTTCTGCAGAATGGTTTCGACTATGTGCTTTGCGGGGAAGCAGAGGATGCTCTTGTGCGTCTCTGTCAGTCGATCCTGAATGCCGAGGAAACGTCGGAGATCGATGGGTTGGTGAGGCTCGATCAGCATGGAAGCATCGTCAGAAGCCCACAGCGGCTGGCAAAAAATCCTGCATGGTCAGACCTATCCCTGCCTGCGCGTGACCTGATTGCAATGGAACCCTACCGCGCGGCGTGGGTCAAAGCTCATGGATACTTCTCGACCAACATGGTGTCAAGTCGCGGATGCCCATACAGCTGCAATTGGTGTGCAAAACCGATTTCCGGCAACAAATTCCATTTGCGGCCGGCTTCGACTGTTGCTGAAGAGATGAGGTCGTTGAAAGTTTCTGCCGGGGTTCAGCACATCTGGTTTGGCGATGACGTATTCGCATTGGACCGGCACTGGGTGCAGCGATTTGCTGAAGAGGTTGTGAAGAAAGATGCGACAGTTCCCTTCAAGATTCAATCCCGTGCTGACTTAATGAGTGAAACAACTGTCAAGCATTTAAAGGCGGCGGGCTGTGCCGAAGTGTGGATGGGAGTCGAATCAGGGTCGCAAGTCGTGCTCGATGCGATGGACAAGGGTCTAAAACTATCCTCTGTGCGCGCTGCGCGACTGCTGCTGAAGGACGCGGGGATCCGCGCCTGCTATTTTTTACAGCTTGGCTATCCTGGCGAAACCTGGTCAGAGCTGCAGGAAACCATAGCGTTTGTCCGCGAGATGAGACCCGACGATGTCGGGATTTCCTTCTCGTATCCGCTCCCTGGCACGGTATTTTATGAGCGCGTGCGGGAACAACTTGGGCAGAAACGTAACTGGACGGACAGTGATGATCTCTGCATCATGTTCCGAGCAGCCTATAAGACGGACTTCTATCGAGCAGTTCGCGATGCGTTGCACGCCGAAGTTGATGCGTGGCGAGACTCGGATGAGACGCACGAAACCGAAACCAGGATCAGCGATTTGTGGCGCAGGGTGGATGAACTCGAGCCAATAAGTCGGGATCCTGATGCACTTTCTGCAGTAAAAACGGCAGCTTTCGCACCGTCTGCCTTTGTGCCTGTTGGCGAGCTAGCGGCCGTCAGGGAGGGCTAATGCGTGGTCTAGTTGCGGCAAAGCAACCTCATAGTCTCCAGCGCTCCAATCTGACTGCGGCCGACGAAGCAGTTGAAGCGCAGAAAGTCTTCTGGGATGGAACTGGGTGTTTGGACGTTCGTCCTCAATGCCCCCGTTGCAGGGCCAATATGGACAAGCTGGAATGTCAATTCTGCGGATTCGAGATGCGAGTCAACAATGGGATTGTTAATGCTTTGCCACCGGACCGGGCTACGCACTATGCCCGTTTTATTGAGGACTACGAGAGCATCAGGGCGGCAGAAGGTAGATTCAGCCAGCAGGATGAGTTCTATCTTTGTCTTCCCTACAAGGATGTCTCTGGAAAAAACAGCAAACAATGGGGGATTAGAGCACGTAGTTACGATCATTTAATGAAGCGCGTGCTCAAGCAGAATCCTAGACATGGAACGGCGGACGGATATTAGATATTGGAGCAGGAAACTGCTGGATGAGCTACCGTCTGGCGCTGGCCAGGTATCGTCCGCTTGCCGTGGATCTGCTTACCAACGATCGCGATGGTCTTGGAGCGGCAGAGCACTTTCGAAACCACCTTCCCGCAATGTTTCCGCGTGTTCAGGCGGAACTCGCACGCCTGCCGTTTCAGGATGAGCAGTTCGATGCCGTTGTATTCAACGCGTCTTTCCACTATGCCGAGGATTATGTGGCCACTCTGCGTGAAGCACTTCGATGCGTGAAGGCCGGCGGAATGGTGATTATCAGTGACACGCCGTGGTATTCCCGTGAAGAGAGCGGAAGGAGAATGATTGCTGGAGCGCCGCACCTCCTTTCTTCAACGCTATGGAACCGCTTCGGACTCCATCAAGAGTCTTGAATACCTGACAGAGGATAGGTCTCCGGACCCTTGAGGAACAACTGGGCGCCCGATGGACGATTCATTCTCCGCGATACGGCTTCACGTGGTCGATGCGCCCACTGGTCGCGAGGCTCTTCAATAGGCGCGAGCCATCTCGGTTCCGTATTTATTCCACGCTGAAGGCTTAGCTATTGCGCAGAATCAGGATGCCACCGAGATGATCGAGTGCTTCAATTTGATCGCGGAACGTCGGCTCGCAATTCGCGGCGGCCGGTGCGCCATGGGGCCTGGGGTGACTTCGTGTGTGTCGATAGAGATCATAGGCGATCGCATAACCCGCATCCTCAGGTTCCCGCACGCTCTTGCTGACACAGTTCCTGGACCCGGAGATATCGACCTTAGCGGTTTCCTGATCCTGCCTGGGTTCGTCAATGCTCACGACCATCTGCAGTTCGCGCTCTTCCCGAGACTGGGAAATCCGCCCTATCGAATTACATCGAGTGGGGAGAGGATATACACGCGAAATTCGGGGAACTAATTGCAAGCATCAGGGCGGTTCCCAAGCAGATTCGCCTTTGGTGGGGTGGCATACGAAATCTTCTCTGCGGCGTTACTACAGTCTGCCACCACGATCCTCTTTGGCCCGAGTTGCTGAGGGAGGATTTCCCTGTGCGAGTGGTCGGGGAATACGGCTGGGGTCATTCCTTGGCTCTAGGCGGCGACCTTCGCCAGGCGCACGCCGCCACACTCGGAGGACGGCCTTTATTGTGCACGCGTGCGAAGGAATCGACGAGAAGGCCCGAGAAGAACTTTGGGGCCTCGATCGGCTGGGAATTCTGGATAGCCGCGCGGTTCTCGTTCACGGATTGGCCCTCGACAGTGAGGGTGTCTCTCTCATGCGTGATCGGGGGACTTCTCTGATCATCTGTCCATCCTCCAACAAGTTTCTTTTTCAAAAGCTCCCAGACATTTCCCTGCTGAGCAGAATTGAAAATGTGGCTCTCGGAAATGATTCTCCTCTCACAGCCGAGGGCGACTTGCTAGACGAAGTACGTTTTGCGATCGCGTGTTCGGGCATTTCGTCCTCGTCTGCCTATGGGATGGTGACGACAGCCCCCGCAGCGATCCTCGGCCTGAGAGATGCGCAGGGTTCAATCAGGGAATCCGGCGTAGGTGATCTCATTGCTATTCGAGACACTGGTCAGGATATAGAGGATCGGTTACAAACGCTCTCGATCAGAGACATCGAGTTCGTGATGATTGGGGGGCGTGTGCAACTTGCCGCCGACGCTATCCTCGACCGTCTTCCTCTGGCGGCGAAACAAGGCCTTGAGCCTATATCGATTGACGGATTGATACGTTGGCTGCGCGCGCCGGTTCAGACGCTTTTGCATAGAGCCGAGGATGTGCTGGGACGGGGTGACGTGCGCATGGGAAGCAGGAGCATCTGCATTCCCGCAGAGTTGGAGGCGGCACATGCCTATTGAACCAAAGAAGTGGCACTTTGGAGTCCTATCTTTTACCGGCACAGGACATCTGAATCCGCTCATTCTTCTTTCTCAACAATTAAGAGATAGAGGACATAAGATCACGTTCTTCGAGAAGGCGAAGATCGAAAATCGGGTGCGTCAGGCCGGGCTGGAGTTCTGCCCTATCGGATGTAGAAATTCCCCCTTTAAGAGCAAGGGGCCGATCGCCGAGAATCCTGGTGTGTGGTCGGAAATCTCCGCATTGGGCTTCAATCTAAATCGCATCGCATACGATATAGAGACCTATCTTCACGAAACACCATCGGCACTCAGACGGGCAGGAGTAGACGCACTACTCATCAACGAGATTGCCTTGACTGGCCCAACTGTGGCACAAATGTTGCGCTTACCTTATTTCATAATCTCCACTTCAATTCCTCATAACTTCGGATGGGATGCTTATTCCTGGTTGCCGGGCTATAAGTACTCAACTTCGTGGATTTCCGGGTTGCTGAACGCGGTATTGGAAGTATCTGCCGTGCAGGTACATGGGCCGATTCGTCGTGGTCTCGATGAGTGCAGGCGACAACTTGGTCTAGGATCTCTTCGAGAAGTAGCAGACTTGTTTCCACCACTGGCACAGATCACGCAGCTGCCGCAGTGCCTCGACTTGCCGCGCAGCAAGCTTCCCAAGAACTTCTATTACACTGGGCCGTTTGCGAATGGGGCAGCGAGACCTGATGTGGAGTTCCCCTGGGATCGCCTTGATGGACGGCCCATCATTTACGCATCTTTGGGAACCACACGAAATGTAAAGCCGGCTGTGTTCTATATGATCGCCAAGGCGTGCCAGGATCTCGATTTGCAATTGGTGATCTCACTAGGTGGCCGCTTTGACTTGGAAGCGCTCTCTGATTTGCCAGGAAACCCTCTTGTGACGAGATATGCCCCACAACTTGAACTTCTGAAACTCGCGAGAATCGTGATTACGCACGGTGGGCCTAACACCGTGTTTGAAACCCTCATGGAGGGGAAGCCGATGATTGCCATCCCGCTCGCACATGATCAACCAGCCGTAGCAGCTCGCCTGACCCGGTTAAAACTCGCTGCGGTGCTTCCAGTGATGCGGCTGTCAGCCAAACGGATTCGTAAGGCCGTAGTACAAGTTCTTAATGACCCAAGCTATCGCGAAGCGGCAGCAGAGATGCAGGACAAACTTAAATCACTTCGCGGCTTGGAACGTGCGGTTGAGGTGATCGAAGGTTCTCTTGAGAAGGAATTCGTCGGTTCACGCATTCGGATAGACATGGATCCGCCATCGACCAGCGATCGCTATGCGCACATCAACTCTGTCCGTGCTTCACTCGCTCCGCACTAGGAGGTCCAGGGCCTGCTCGCCCTGGGCCAGGTCGCCATACTGGAGATCGTAAGTAGGGATATCGGAGAGAACCTCCAATATTCTTTCATGTTTTGCGCGGACATCCCCCGCCGAGTAAAGCTCTCGACAGGCGCGTTGGGTCGCCGTCCCTTTGGGCTGTCGAATGAGGTTTGTTTGCGCTGAAGGAAACCGGTGAAGGTAAACAATTGAATCAACTGTAGCCTCGGTCGCTGTACTCGAGACGGGAAGCTCTGAAATTGGAACTTCGATAGAGGGCTTCCCCTCGAGACGCGGAGTCAAAGAACGGTGCTCCAACTCCGGGAAGAGAGACTTTGCCGAAGGGCGAAAACGCGCGCGATGCGAGTGTCCAATCACGCGTGGAGGAGCGGAATCATTGATGAGGTAACTTGTGTCATCCGAAGTATAGGTCCATCCAGCGCGCGCACACGCGTAGGCGAGCGTCGACTTTCCGGCACCGGAGTCACCGCAGAGAAGAATGCCCTTCCCATTTCTACTAACGCAGGCGGCATGAATGTCAGTTACCACCGACGCACCGAGCAGAAGATATACCACCTTCTCGAGGAAGTTATGGCGGAGATACGTCCTGTTATGAGCTGCCGCCCGAGTCAACCAAGTGAAATTAGTGTACGTGCTGAGGTCCAGCAGCGCCTGGTTGTTGACATCTGCGACCAGTGAAAACAGATGGTTATACTCGCGCCGTGTTGGCTCCGGGGGGCAATCAGGGCCGCCTTCGTTGCTGACACCAATGCGGATCTGCAGTATCGCACTAGACCGAGAGGAGCAAATGTGACCGAAGCTGTCATTTGCTGCTTCCAATACGGCGGTGTCATTCGTTTTGATCTCGACAGGGTATCCAAGGGGGTAGAACCTGCCGCGAAGTGGAAGCTCCATGTTGCAAAGGAGCGCGTCCTGAGGTCTGCAGGGTGTGCGAGCCTCCATTGTCCCTAAGACTTGTTGCTGAGTCAGTTCTATGTCCATAACGTTCGTAATCTCTCTATCTGTCGTTGAATCGGGAGGAGTTCGGACGATTGGCGTTAATCAATTCCCGAGTCTGGGTTCGTTTGACCCACATCCGATTACATTCGAGTCCGCCGGTTGGGTTGGGTCTCCTCCTGCCAGAGGACTTCTCCAGCCGCTCTGACGAGACCGCCGCATTCGCAAACGTTAGCATCTCGTACGAGCAGAGATGTCAGCCAAATGTATACGCAATGTAATTGTTTGTACGAGATCTTGTGATGCGCGCCACAAGGCGTCAGTCCGCCGGAACTGGATTCTAGAATCAACGTAGATCGGCTTCAACTGCCTCTTGCTTCGCGAATTACTGAACAACAAAGGAATGACAATTCACTGACGAACGCATGACACGCCCCTTTTCCCAGTTCTTTAGGTTCAAAAGCGAAGGATTATGCGCCAGTCAGTTGCCATTGCCGATTCAGAAAGCATGATTGCGAGCGGGTGCTCGCGAGTATGCATCTCGTTTGCCAGCCAATTGCGGATTCTTGGTTTCGCCGCGATATGCACTCTGCCGTTTTGTTCGGCCTCAGGAATCCGCGCAAACGGCCAGGTTCCGTCCGCTCCTTCCCCTATACAGAGCTCGGCACAATCCCAGGCGGACGATGCGAGCAACACCTCGACAGATTCGAGCGATTCGTCGGGGAGGGGGCGAGATTCGGGCACGGGCTCCGATAATCTGGCGCCGCGGACGGCGCTGTCTGCCGATCAGATCACCAACATCCTGCAGCAGAGCCCTGATCTCGTCATGGAACTAAAGTCCCAGTTGGCAGATCGGATGCAGCAACAAGGCGTCCAGATCGATCCGAATGACATCTCCGATCAGACCCTTTATAACCAAATCGCTACGAATGCGGCCCTTCGCGCGAACATCTCAGCCGTGCTGCGCGCGCGAGGATATGTTTCCGACAGCGATCTCCAGCCTTTAGGATCGGGCGCTGCGGACAGGGAAGGGATAGATCCGCAGTTACTTGCACAGCAGGGTCCGTTGATGGGTGACAGCGCGAACGGAACCGGCATCGATGCAGTTTCCGGCGGAAACGGAGAAGCAACAAAGATTGACAGGAGTGGATCGTCGGCGACAGCGGCCGGACCCTTGCGCGCAAATCGCAATGGGCGGAGTCAGAACGTAAGCCCGGGACGACAGGATATGCCCAATGCATCAACCGATGTGCCCAAAGTTCTACGTCAGCCTGCGCCCTACAATTTGCAGTCGATGAGCGAACTCTACGCGCAAATACCTGAAGAGAACGCAGCAGCATTGAAGCGGTTTGGGGCTGACGTTTTCGTGAATCGCGATGTTTCAGCGGCTGCCCGCGGGGTCTCGCCCCGGGACACGCCGCTGGACATACCTTTAGGCCCGGACTATGTCGTTGGGGCAGGGGATACGCTCGCCATTCATCTCTGGGGGGGGGGTAACCCAAAGCATTACTAGAACCGTCGATCGTGATGGGACGATCTTTCTGCCGGAAGCGGGTTCTGTCGGCATTGCAGGACTCCCACTTGGAAAAGCGCAAGTTCTGATAGAGGCTGCACTCAAACAGCAGTACAGAAATGCGCAGGTTGCGGTTACTATCTCGCAGCTACGCTCGGTGCGGGTCTATGTGGTCGGCGATGTGCAGCAGCCGGGCGGATATGACATCAGTTCACTCTCAACCCCTCTGAGCGCACTCTACACCGCGGGCGGCCCGACCGCAGCGGGTTCGCTTCGCAGGCTGCTCCACTACCGTGGGAAGGAACTCGTCGAGGAGGTAGATCTCTACGACTTCCTGCTTCATGGCATCCGCAACGGCAGTGCTCCGTTTGAAAGCGGGGATACTCTCTTGGTGCCCCCAGCGGGTTCGCAAGTCGCAGTCTTTGGCGCAGTCAAGCGCCAGGCCATCTACGAACTCAAAACCGGTGAGACAACTCTCGCCACAGTGATCGATGATGCAGGCGGATTTACCGCCGCAGCTTCACTGGGGAATATCACGATCGAACGCATCGATGCCAATCAACAGCGTGAAACCGTAACTCTGCGCGCCGGGGTCGATCAAGGCTCGCAAGTGGATCGTGGTGACATTGCCGCGTTCGGGGTAAAAGACGGCGACCGAGTTCGCGTTGAACCGATCCTTCCGTACAGCCGTGCGCGTCATCTATCTCGCCGGCCACGTAGCGCGTCCCGGCCGCCTTGCGTTCAATGACGGCATGCGTCTCAGCGATGTGCTCCGCAGCTATCGGGACATGTTGCCCGAACCCGCGGCTCACGGAGAGATCGTCCGTCTTATTCCTCCTGACTTGCACGCAGAGACTATCGACTTTAATGTTCCCGATGTTCTGATCGGGAACGCCAACATAAACCTTCAACCCTTCGATACGATTCGCATTTTCGGGCGCTATCAGGTGGATGCACCGACCGTGACCATCCGCGGTGAAGTGCTACGTCCCGGCAAATACCCGATGTCTCGGGGAATGACCGCTGCTCAGTTGGTCCGTATGGCAGGTGGTTTCAAGCGAGACGCTCTCGTGGATAGCGCCGATCTCACGAGCTATGACATAGGCAACGGCAATCAAGTGGTTGAGAAGCTCGCGACCGTGCGGATTGGAACTGCGGTCGCCGGCTCCGACGCCGATGCGGATGTTCCTCTCAAGCCGGGAGACATCCTAGCGATCCATCAGCTCACCAATTGGGAAAACATTGGCGAATCGGCAACGATCAATGGCGAGGTGAGGTTTCCAGGCAGCTATGGCTTTCAGGATGGCGAACGCCTCAGTTCGGTTCTACGCAGAGCGGGAGGCCTTCTTCCCACTGCCTATCCTTTGGGTGCGGTATTCGTTCGGATACAGGTTAGGGAACTCGAGCAAAAAAGCCGCGACGAACTCGTTCGCCAGATCGAGACGAACTCGGCAGCAGCAAGGCTCTCGCCAAGCGTTGCAAGTTCAAATTCGCCGGGAGCGTTGCAACTCATCAAGGCCCAGCAGGAGCAGGTTCTTGCCGATCTGAAGTCTCATCCGCCGACAGGTCGTATGGTGATCCGTATCAACGCGGACATAGATAGTTGGGCAAACACTCCTGCGGATATCGAACTGCGCCGGGGCGATGTTCTTACCATTCCGAAACGTCCTGGGTTCGTGCTCGTCAGCGGCCAGGTCTACAACGCGACGGCACTCACATTTACTCCAGGGAAAACTGCCAGCTGGTATCTCAAGCGTGCAGGCGGAACCAATGCAACTGCCGCTCGAAAGGAAGTTTTCATCATTCGCGCGAACGGCTCGGTTGTTGGTCGTCACTCGGGAGGATGGTTTGAAGGCGACGTCCTTTCAACAGTGCTCAATCCAGGCGATGTCGTTGTAGTGCCGCAGAAAGTTATCGGCGGGTCATTGTTCTGGAGAAACCTTTTGGCAACAGGACAACTTGCTGGCTCCATTGCGCTGACTGCCGGCGTGGCAGCTACGGCACTTTAGGAGAGCCATTTCAATGCGGAGAACGCTGGCGGTGCGCGTAATGCCCATGAAGATGACGCTGAATCTTCGCGCCGCTAGTTCTCCCGGTCAGCGGGCGGGCGACGTCTTCAAGCCGTCGGAGACGGAGTGGTGGCGGCTTTCTCTCCTGTCAGCAAAGGCACAACGTGACGCGGAGTGTGGGGTTCAGCTCTCGTTTAGACCACTGGAGAGGACGAAACAATGACTCACCAATTCGTCATGGAACCGGTCAATCGAGAAGAGGAGATGGTAATTGCGCATCAGTCTCTGTGGGCTGTCCGCGCAATGCTGCTGTGGAAACATCGCCGCATGCTAGTGCGCGTAATCGGTATTTCTCTTTTGGTCGGCTTGGGAATTGCCTTTTCCATTCCAAAGGAATACAGGTCTCAGACAAGCATCATGCCACCGGAGCAGCAGGGTTCCAGCGCAATGATGCTCGCCGCGCTTTCGTCCCGCTCCAGCGGCCTTGGAGCCCTTGGCAGCCTTGCGGGTGGCCTTTTGGGCGGACGCACCTCCACCGAGTTGTTTATTGACATGCTGCAGAGCGGCTCTGTGAGCGGCCATCTCATTGACCGATTCGATCTGCAACATGTTTATCGCAAGCGATATCGCATTGATGCGGCTAAGCATCTTGCTCGATGCACGAAGATAACCGAGAACAAAAAGAGTGGCACCATCACGATTCAAGTGGAAGATACAGATCGCGTTCGGGCCCGCGATCTGGCGCAGGGATATCTCGATGAGCTGAATAATCTCGTGATGCGGACCAACAATTCGTCCGCGCACCGGCAGCGCGTTTTCATCGAGCAGCGTTTGCAAAAAGTTCAGGCGGACCTCGAGCAAGCGCAGCTCGAACTTAGTGAGTTCTCAAGCAAAAACAGCACCATCGATATTAAGGAGCAGACCCGCGCGATGGTGGATGCCGGCGCCAGGGTGCAGGGTGAACTCCTCATCGAGCAATCCGGACTTGAATCGTTGCGCCAGATCTACGGCGATGGCAACGTAAGAGTTCGCGAGACAGAAGCCCGCATCGCGAACCTCAAAGCAGATCTTGCCAAGATGACAGGTACTTCGGCACCTTTGTCTACCGAGCAAGGTCATCAAGACCGGACGGACCCCAAGGAAGGAAGCGGAGATGGGGAACTCTATCCGCCATTGCGCCAACTGCCGCGACTTGCCGTTCCTTATGCGGACCTCTACAGGCGGGTGCGAGTCCAGGAAACCGTGTATGAACTCCTCACGCAGCAGTACGAAATGGCCCGAATCGATGAAGTGAAGGATGTTCCGGCAGTCAGTGTAATCGATGCTCCGGGAATCGCGGAAAGGAAGTCGTTTCCTCCGCGCCTGCTACTCACGATGCTATTGACGTTTATTGCCTTTGCGTGTGCTTCCGCTCTGATCCTGGTGCGCGATCATTGGTCGACGATCGGTACAAGCGACCCCCGGAAAGCGCTTGCGTCGGAAGTTGTTTCGGTATTGCAGAGTCGCATTCACTCGATCCTTGCGCTAAGGCGAGGTGCCGCATGAGGAAACACCTGACCAATGCGGCATTTGGTGTTCTTGACTATGTCTCGTATCCCCTTGGGATGCTGCTCGTAGCGCCTGTCGTGCTGCACAGGCTTGGCGCGTCGGAATACGGACTATGGATGATTTCCACGGCAGTCATCAGCGCGGGAGGGATTATTGCATCCGGATTCGGTGACGCCAACATCCAACGGGTTGCTCAGCTGCGCGGAACTGGTCAAATCGCTCTGATTCCACATACCGTTCGCAGCATCCTTGGAATCAACCTGTTGCTAGGCTGCACAATAGCGGTTGGAGCATGGATGGCTGCTCCATACGCCGCTTCCCATATAGCAATTGCACACGAGATATCGGCTAGTGAGTGCATGGTTTCGCTGCGTATCGCGAGCGCGTTGATTCTTCTTCGATCGGTTGAAACCGTCAGCGTAAGTACGCAGCGTGCTTTTGAACAATATCGCGGCACGGTGCAGATCAGCACAGCTGTCCGGCTTCTCACCCTCGCATCAGCTGCAGTTCTCGCAGCTTTGGGGCACGGGACAATTGCAATTCTCCTGGCCACGGGCATTTTTCTGGCCTTCGGCACGTACCTGCAGTTTCGTCTGCTTCGCAGGCTTCTTGGTCCCTCTTCGTTATGGCCTTCTTTTCAATCCAGGGAGACGCGCGTATTGCTTGGGCTCGGCATCTTCGTCTGGCTGCAGGCTCTGTGTGCCGTTATCTTCGGACAGTTTGATCGAATCCTTCTAGGTGTTTCCATGGGCGCACTCGCAGTAGCGCCATATGCCTTGTGCGTGCAGTTTGCTCATCCGATCTTCGGTCTCACTGCCTCTGGTCTGAATTTTCTTTTTCCTTACCTCTCAGGAAATGCAGCCGCGATGTCAACTGCCGTTTTGAAACGAACCCTGTTGAAGGCCTTCGCTTGCAACCTGTTGATAGTTGCCTGCGGTGCGAGCACGCTCCTTCTCGCAGGGAACCGGCTCATTCGGCTCTGGGCCGGGCCGGCGATTGCGCAGAGCGCGGGAAAGATCCTGGTCCCCGTCGTTTTGGGCTCGGCCCTGTTGGGGCTTGGCGTTACTGGAACTTATGCGCTGCAGGCGCTTGGCCTTTTCCGGACCGTCGCCATCATCAGCGTGGTCTCCAAAGCGACGATGTTGCTGCTGATGATCCAACTGATGCACCACATGGGACTGCGGGGGCTGGTTTTGTCTCGGTTTTATTACGGCGCGGCAGGGTTGGTGGTCTACCTGCCGCTTCTCGGACAACTGAACATAGCGAAACGAACAAGAAGCCGCGTTTCACCTCTAACGATTTCCTACGAAGTTCAGGAGGAGGCGAAACTATGAAGATTCTGCTTGCCGCCGCTTCATTTGCATCAAAGATGTCCGGATTGCAACGGCATGCGTTGAATGTCGCGCGATGCCTCCTGCTCGAGCCAGACGTCTCGGCCTTGCACCTTGTCTTTGCGCCGTGGCAGCGCCACTTTGTGGAAGCTGCGAGCTTTCGCTCGGATCTACGTCTTGTAGCTCACATTGCCAAAATGGACAAGAGTTCTCTGAGCCGGAACCTGTGGTACTATCGCGAGCTTCCGGAATTGGCGAATCGACTGGGGGTCGATCTTGTCCATCTCACATACCCCATGCCCGTGAATGGAGCTGCGTTCGCTTGCCCGACGATGGTAACGCTGCATGACATGTATCCCTATGAGATACCCATGAATTTCGGCTTTCCGAAGTTCATATTCAATCGCATAATTCTCAATCAATGTCTTCGCAAGGTCGATGCAATCGCCTGCGTCTCCGACGCTACCCTTCTTCGATTGAGACAGTACACTCCGCCATCTGTGTGGCAAAAGGCCACACGAATCTATAACTGCGTCGAGGCAGACCCATCTGGCGTCGTTGAAACTCCCATTAGGGGATGGCGGGGAGAACGCTTCCTGCTGAGTGTCGCACAGCATCGTCGCAACAAGAATATTCCACTCCTGCTGCAAAGCTTCCATCGTTTGTTGCGCAATGGACAGATTTCTGCGGACATGAAGCTCCTGGTCATTGGAATCGCAGGACCGGAAACCGAAAGAATTCGCCATCTGGTGTCGAGTCTCGGCCTTGCTGGGAGCGCGTCTTTCAGCGAAGGAGTATCTGAGTCAGAGCTGAAATGGTGCTACGCACAATGCGAGGCAGTTGTGTGTCCGTCTCTGACAGAAGGATTCGGTCTACCGATTGCTGAAGCATTGCTTGCCGGTTGCCGAGTCGTCTGTTCCGACATTCCCGCATTTCGCGAAGTGGGGGATGGGCACTGTCACTTCGTGGCTTTGGGCGGCAACGCGGAAGAGGCGCTCGCAGCAGCGATCGTCGCCGCCCTCACCGATCCGAAAGGAACGCAGAAGGCGCTTCAGCAGTTTTCAGCGCCGGTTCTGGCGAAGCAATACACAAGTCTTTATCGAAGGCTCATTGCTTCCGCCAATCGCTCGAGTAACGCCAGGGTTGCCGCTTCGATCAACGCAGCAGCTTCAGAAAGACTGCATCTGTGACTGATTTGGACAGCCGGTCGAGCTTGCACAGTAACAAGGATGAATATGAGTGCATCTGAATCCACAACGCCGCGCTTCTACGCCGAAGCTCTCGCGCCTTCGCTCAGAGAAGGACGCGCGACTACTGCACAGATCTTCTGCGGCGTGCTTGCTAGCGTTGAAGTTACGGTAGACTTTCTCACCTGTTCTGTCGGGATGTTTGCCGCTTACTACCTTGAAGTATCTTTACATCTCGCGAGCCATGCCCAATATCCGATGCGGGCGATGACTGCCGCAAGTGTTGTTGTCGGTCTATTGGCGGTGTTGTTTCTGCGATGGAATGGAGCCTATCGCGGGGGCGGCAGCCTGCTCCAGATTCGCGAGACGGAGCGCGCACTTCGGGCTCCGGTGCAAGCCGTCGTCGTGTTTGCTGTTCTGAGCCTTCTCTTTGACTTGAGCATTCCGATCACGGCCACTCTCATTGCGCTCATACTGACTCCCGTCTTATTGATTCTGCAAAAGGTGATGTTTCTCTTCCTCGTCCGGACGTTGCATTTCATGGGAATTGGTATAGATCGAGCAGTCATTTATGGAGCGGGGGGAGCAGGGAAACGCATCGTGTCCGCTCTCTTTCACTCACTCAGGCTAGGGATCCTGCCGGTATTGGCGATCGACGATTATCCTGCGAAGAATGTGGATTCGATTCTCGAATTGGGATATCGGCGTCTCCGCTCCGTTCCCATTCAACGAGGACCGATCACGCCCGAGTTGCTGAGGGCGAGCCAGTGCAACGTTCTCATTCTGGCTCTTCCGAATCTCTCGGTGGAAAAGCTGCACGAAGCTGCAGAGGCCGCAAAGCAGGCACGGGTGAGAGTGGCCTTTCTGTCAGGTTGGGAGATGCAGGAGCAACAGTGGACCCAGTCTGTCGACATCGATGGCCTGTCGCTCACTCCCCAAATCGAGCCGTTTGCATCTTGGCATTACGGATTTGCAAAACGAATGGCGGACCTCATCGTGTCTTCTCTGGCACTTGTGTTGATCGCCCCGCTGCTCGCCTTGATCGCCTTCCTCATAAGGCTCGATTCGCCCGGTTCAGCGTTTTTCATCCAGAAAAGAGTTGGCCGGAATGGGGAACTCTTCAAGATCTACAAGTTCAGATCAATGTATACAGATGCCCCTAAATATGACTTCTCGCCGACGAGTTCTTCCGATCCACGCATTACGAAAATTGGAAGATTCCTCCGTCGGACAAGTTTGGATGAACTTCCGCAACTGATCAACGTCTTTCTCGGAAGCATGTCGCTAGTGGGACCAAGGCCAGAGATGTCCTTCATCGTGCAAGACTACACATCCGAACAACGTCAAAGACTTCAGGTGATTCCTGGCGTTACAGGCCTTTGGCAAATCAGCGCCGACAGGGCGTTCCTTATCCACGAGAACATCCAGTATGACCTTTACTACATCCGAAACCGCAGCTTCTTTATGGATATCGCCATATTGGTTCATACCTTGGTCTTCGCGATTCGGAGGGGTATATGAGCATGCCGATCTTCACCTTTCTTGTTCAATCAAGCGAATCGCTCATGCGAAAGACGCTCCTCGATGACTAATTCTGATTTCTCACTTCCGTATGCCAACGTGCTGGGTGTCAGGGTCTCCGGGGTCGACATGGAAGTGGCAGTAGATCTTGCAGACCGGTGGATCCAGTCAAAAGCGGGCAAGGGCTACATCTGTGCAGCAGCAGTACACGGAGTCATGGAAGCCTGCGCCGATCCATATCTTCGTCAGATCTTCAACCGGGCATTGATGAATGTGCCGGACGGAATGCCAATGACGTGGGTTGGCCGCCTTCAAGGGCTTCGTGACATGGATCGTGTGTTTGGCCCGGACCTGATGGCGGAGATGTGCCGATTGTCCGTGCAGCGTGGTTATCGTCATTTCCTCTACGGTGGCAAGCCTGGCGTGGCCGACTCATTAAGACAAGCACTTCAGAGGAGATTCCCGGGCCTGCAGGTGGTCGGGACATATACTCCTCCTTTTCGAAGCCTCACTCCAAAGGAGGAAAGTGACCTCGCAGCTCAGGTGCGGGAATCGAGGCCTCACATAATCTGGGTAGGACTGAGCACTCCGAAACAAGAACGTTTCATGGCGCAGTACATTGATCGCCTTGAGGTGCCGCTTATGTTTGGTGTCGGAGCGGCCTTCGATTATCACTCTGGAAGGATCCGCGATTGCTCTCGCTGGGTCAAGCGCGCAGGTTTGCAATGGCTGCATCGATTGATGCAGGATCCGAAGCGTTTGTGGAGACGCTATCTTCGCAGCAATCCCGCCTTTCTCTGGCATATCGGGCTGCAACTCTCGCGATTGCGCCGATATCCCTCCGTCTTCGATGTACCCCTCGACGAGGCTCACTGTATTGAGAGATTGCCGTAACAAAGCAAATTGGAATAGCCGTCTGGTGTCTCCTCGGTGCTCTTTTGCGAGCAATCGACAAATCCCGCCTTGTCGGAAATAGAACGAGTTGTCGTCGGTTTGCATCGAAAGTGAAGATTCAAAACAACCCCAGGCAGCTCACGAATCATGAATACATCGCCTTCTTTAGAACAATACAACCAACTCATGGCTCCCGCGCGAGAGAGGTTCGAGGCGAGTCGCGGCCTTAACGCCATCCGGGCGAGCAATCATCCGCGTTTACTGGAAGCTTCCTTCTTTATCTCTGTGCTATCGGTGCACAGATGACGATGCCCGTAGAGGGTTGGATTCGACGGGCTGCTCAGCGCTCGGACTCTCCGAAGTTGCTGAAGCGTTTGACGCGACACGCCAACGCCAGCTCTCAAGTTTGGACACGGCGGGGCAGGCAACTCTTGCAAAATGAGCGCAGTTCAAGATGAAATTGCAGTTGAACGTTTGCAAGAGCGGATTCGTGAATTGATAATGTATTCGGGCGAGACGCATCAAGCAGAATTCGCTTGCTCACCCTTTGGATTTGCTCGGCATGGCTATCGCCATTGGGGATTGCAGATGACAGACAATACCTCGACAGCGCTTATAACCGGTGGAACGAGCGGAATCGGTCTCGCGACGGCCAAGAAGCTCGCTCTGCTTGGTATTCACGTTTTGCTTGTGGGGCGAAATGCGGAGCGCGGGAAGAAGGCAATCGAGGAAATTCGGACCGCAGGAGGCAAAGCGGATTTTATTTCTTCCGAGCTTATGGGCGCAAATAGCGCTCGCGAAGTGGCCAGGAAAGCGATCGAACTCGGAAATGGCCATGTCGATATTCTTATCAACAATGCCGGCATCTATCCTTTCGGACCTACGCATGAAATGACGGAAGAGCAGTTTGACCGCGTCTTTTCAACAAACGTGAAGGCGCCATATTTTCTGGTCGCGGCGCTTGCTCCCCTGATGGCCGAGAGAGGCAAAGGGGCAATCGTGAATCTTTCGACGATGGTTGCGGACTATGGAGCGCCCGGGATGAGCCTCTACGGTGCAAGCAAGGCCGCCATCAATCTGCTGACGAAAACCTGGGCTGCCGAATATGGGTCGAAGGGTGTCCGCGTGAATGCAGTGAGTCCAGGACCCACGCGCACGGAGGGCACGGATGCGATGGGCGAGGGTCTTGAACAACTCGCCGCTCAGGCACCCGCAGGACGTCCGGCAACAGCCGATGAAATTGCGGAAGCAATTGTCTTCCTGGCGACAGACCGCGCGAGCTTCATTCACGGCGCAAAACTCGCCGTGGATGGAGGGCGCACAGCCATCTGAATGACGATTGACAAATCTGGCGAGTCAGCCGGTTTCAATCGCTCGATTCTGCGAGACAGTCTCACTCTCGGAAGTCCAAAGTGAGGGGTCTGGGCAGAGGTCGCGGGCACGATAAGAGTCCAATAGCCAGCAGCACAGCTCCCACTCTTCGCATTATCCACACTGGTTACACCAGTATCTTATCCAGAGTGATCGGCAATTCACGGATCCGCCGTCCGCATGCGTTGTAGACAGCATTCGCGATTGCAGCTCCGGTTCCCGTGATGCCGATTTCCCCTACCCCGTGTGCTCCCGCCGGTGTGTGCAAATCGGGTATGTCGGTCCAGATAATATCGATGCTTGGCACATCCATGTGGACGGGCAAGTGGTATTCAGCGAGGCTGGGATTAACGATGCGTCCATAGCGCTCGTCGAATTGCGTCTCTTCCATGAGAGCCAGTCCGATCCCCATGATGATCCCTCCTCGAAACTGGCTGCTCGCGGTCTTCGCATTGAGAATACGTCCGCAGTCAAACGAGCCAAGAAAGCGGCTGACCCGGGTTTCACCTGTGATCGCATTCACGCGAACTTCAGCAAACATGGCTCCAAACGAATGCATCGACCAGTGCATCATTTCAAGGGGTGGCGAGGCGCTCACTTCTGCCGTTACCTCGTCACGATTTGCCCGGCGGAGAATGGCGGCGTAACTGTCGCACCGCGCAGGCTCATCGAGCTTGCACAGTCCGCGATTTTGGCCGCCGACTTCATCGGCGGTCATCCCATGAAGCGGTGAATCCTTGCCAGCAAGCTTCAGAAGGGCGCTCACTAGTTCGCGCTGCGCGGCAATAACAGAAGCGCCGATTGAAGCAGTCTGTGAAGAACCTCCAGCAAGGAACGATCCCGGCAACGTGGAATCACCATACTTGACCTGTACACATTCCATGGGAAGGCCGAGCCGCTCTGCGGCGACCTGTGCTTGTACGGTCGCGGTTCCCATTCCCATTTCATGAGCTGCGACCTCGATGATCGCGTCACAGTCTTTGGTAAGGGTGATGCGCGCCGAGCCACCGGGCATGCGGTAGTAGGGATAAGTTGCGGTCGCGCAGCCCATGCCGACCAGCCATTCGCCCACTCGTTGCGCGCCGGGTTTTGCGTTTCGTTTATTCCAGCCAAAGCGGTCCGCGCCGGCGTGGTATGCCTCCACGATATGTCGCGAAGAGAATGGCTTGCCTGAGGTCGGGTCCTTCTCTGGCTCGTTGCGAAGTCTGAGCTCAATCGGATCCATTCCGATTTGTTCCGCGAGCTCGTCTACCGTACACTCCAGCGCGAAGGTCCCAATCGACTCTCCCGGTGCACGCATGAACGTGTTGGCGACCATGTCCATATCCGCCACCTTCTGCACCATCTGGAATGTCGCTGAGGAATACAGGTGTCTCGCGGGAAATGTGAATTGCTCAGGACAATCGTTGTGGGCCGTCATCGCCGCGGTTCCGGTATGGATCAACGCTTCGAATCGCCCATCTGTGTTGGCACCGATGGCGACACGCTGCTCGGTAGTCGTGCGCCCCCCTACTATACGGTAGACGCCTTCACGCGAGACCACGATCCTGACGGGACGGCCCGCGATCTTGGCCGCAGCAGCCGCCAGCACATGGTGATGCCAAAGCGTTTTGCCGCCAAATCCCCCACCGACATATGGCGACGTGACATGAACCTTCTCCTCTTCGATTCCGAATACCTGCGAAAGCGTCCATGCCGTTTGCACCACGGCCTGGCTTGCATCATGGACGAAAAGCTCTCCGTCGGCATTCCAAAAGACAGTTGCGGCATGCAATTCAATTGCGTTGTGGTTGTAGTGCGGAGTCTTGTAGGTTACGTCAACCTTGTATCGAGCAGAAGCGAGCGCTGTTTCCGGGTCGCCACTCTCGATCTTTGCGGGCTCGCCGAGAACACTCTCCGGCAGGCGGGCGTGCGTTTTCGCCTCATCAAACGAGACCATGCCGTGCTCAACTTCGTATGTTGCGCGAATGAGAGATTTTGCGTAATCCGCCTCTTCCTGCGTCTCTGCAAGCACCAGTCGCAATCGTTTCTCCATTCCAGTGAATGGAATCGTCCTGCATGATCGGAAGATCGCTTGGGCCCGCAGCCTTGGGACTGGAATTGAAGAGCGGGGTGGGCTTCATCTTCGGAGCATTTTTGTAAGTCATGACCAGCACAACGCCTTGCGCCGCCTCGGCTTCGGCTGTGTCGAGCGACTTGATGCGACCCTTCGGGATCGTGCTGTAGATCAGTGCGGCATACACCATGCCTTCCATCGGATATTCAGCTGCGAAGGGAGCCGCACCCGTAACTTTGAGTTGACCATCGACGCGTGATACGGGCGCGCCAATCAGCCCATGCTTGTGATGGATAAGCGGGTCGGGGTTGCCGCCAGGGAGCCATGTGTCAGGGGCCACTTCCACGGCCGCTTTCATTACCGCCTCAACAGCGTTCTTGATAACGCTCATTCCTTCTCCGCCGCGAGTTCCATCAGAACCGCTGTTATCGTGCGTTTGGCAAGTTCGATCTTGAATCCGTTATCGCGCAAGGGCACGGCTTCGGCCAACTCCGCTTCAGCCGCTACACGGAAAGCATCCTCAGTTGTTGGCTGGCCTTTAAGCGCTGCTTCTGCCTTTGACGCACGCCACGGCTTGTGGGCAACGCCGCCCAGTGCAAGGCGCACATCCTTCACGACCCGGTCTCGCACCTCCAGCGCGGCAGCCACTGAGATCAACGCGAACGCGTAGCTCGAACGGTCGCGCACCTTGCGGTATGTGGAGCGAACAGCAAATGGAACCGGGGGCAGTTCGATCGCGGTGATGAGTTCACCTGGCTCCAGCGCCGTTTCAATTTCGGGATGCCCCCCGGGAAGCAGGTGCACGTCGATAAATGGTAACTTTCGCTCTCCACTCGCGTTGCGCAGATGCAGGGTGGCGCCGAGTGCCGCCAATGCCACGCACATGTCCGACGGGTGGGTGGCGACACAAGCGGATGAAGCGCCAAGGATCGCATGAGTTCGATTGAAGCCCTCAATTGCGTCGCAGCCTTGTCCGGGTGTGCGTTTGTTGCAGCGCGCTCCATCATCGTCATAGAAGTAGGTGCAGCGCGTTCGTTGTAGCACGTTGCCTCCTACCGTTGCCATGTTCCGAATTTGTGCGGACGCTCCGGCGAGGATCGCACGCGCCAGCAATGGATAGCGCGTTCGCACTGACTGGTGCTCTGCGACCGCCGTATTGCGAACGCCGGCTCCAATCAGCAATCCGCCGTCCTCGCGTTCCTCGATCGCTGTTGAGAGCCCGGTCACATCTACCAATGAGGACGGCCTCTCTAACGTCTCGCGCATGAGATCAACCAGGTTAGTGCCCCCACCGAGATACTTGGCCTGGACAGCGCTACCCAAACGAAGCGCTTCCCCGGCATCGCCCGCGCGTGCATAAGTGAAGGGATTCATTGCGCGGCCTCCGCATAAACCTCTGTGATTGCGTCAACAATGCCGTTGTATGCTCCGCATCGGCAAAGATTGCCGCTCATACGCTCTCGCAATTCGTCATGGGTGAGCGCAATTACCTCGGCCGATAAGTCAGCGGTTACATGGCTCGGCAGTCCCCGCTTGATCTCGTCTGCCATGGCGACCGCAGAACAAATCTGCCCAGGCGTGCAATAGCCACATTGGAAGCCGTCGTGTTCAATAAATGCTTGTTGCAACGGATGGAGTCCACTCTCGGTAGCTAATCCTTCGATTGTCGTGATTGAGCGTCCTTGGTATTGCACTGCGAGGGCGAGGCAGGAAAGAATGCGCTCGCCATCCACCAGCACCGTACAGGCGCCGCAAGCTCCCTGGTTACAGCCTTTCTTAGACCCGGGGAGGCCGACGTGATCGCGAAGCAGGTCGAGCACCGACGTCCTTAGATCGAAATCGGCCTCGATTGACTTACCGTTGATGATGAATTGCATGAAAGTCTCCCGACTTGCCGCCTGGCTGTCAACCGAATCTCATCCTCATTCCAGTCGCTCCAGCTACGATGAACACTTGGATTGCGGCGATCAACTGTGCTTCCGGAAGAAGACTGCGCCTTGGAGAGATTGCTAACAGAACAAGAGATGGCGCCCTGACCCCGGAGGATGCCTGATACCCGCGAGCAGTTCAGGAGATGACTCCGACAATGTGGGGCGATTTGATGTAGTCGGGACTTCATTCTGGACTCCGCCACAGCGTGCGGCGACCCCTTGGTTGAAACCGAATTATGGTCGGGAGAGGTCCAGCAACACCACATTCGAGCGCTCCTGTACTCGTTCGATCACCACGTCATGACCATCTGGCGAGATGTCGAAATCGCGAATATTGAATTCGGGAGCGAAGTGGGTCAATTGACGCTCGGCTCCATTGTCCAGATCGATGAGCCAGAGGTCTTTATGTTGAATTTCTCCTCGCAGGATCACGAGCGCCCGTCCTCCGGCCAGAAAGACAAGATGTCGGGCACCCCTTGTCAGGGTCAGCTCCGGCAAAGGGTGCGGTGCCACTTCAGCCGTGACTGCTTTGACGAAAAAGGTGGTGCCGATGTCGGGGCCTGAGAAGATAACGATACTGCCGTCGGGAGCCCACGCCGGATCGACCGAGTATTCCCCAACGAAGGAAGTGGGCGAGCCACCGTTGATTGGCACACGGAAGAGGTGTGGGACGCCGTGATCGTTGGCCGCCGCGGTGATTGAGAGGCCATCAGGTGCCCATGCGACCGCGCCCTGCAGGTCGAGCGAGCCACTTACGACCCGCGCATCAGCGCCATCCGCCTGCATCGCATACAAGAGCGTTCGCCCATTTTGCCGCACTGAGAACGCGATATACCGTCCATCTGGGGAAATTGCCGGGCCTCCCAAAACCCGCACTCCTTCGCCGCGCCACAACTCCGCGCTGGTCCCGTTGGCCAATTTCCAGATGCTCTCTGCAGTGCCCGCAGCAGAAACATACAGGAGATAACCTTGGCCGAGTCGTGGAGAGGATCCAGTGCTCGTCGTCAGCGGGATCCGATTGGCCTCCGATACTTCTGTGGTTGAATCAGGGATCCGCAAGCGCCAGAGTGTTCCATTGGCAGTCGCCCGGGTAACGACCAGCCGCCGACCATCAGCGCTGGCTGCCAGCGACGTGTATCGGTCGAGGCCAGGGATCAGCCGGTGAGCAACGCGGCGCTCGACGTCCATACTGTAGAGCCATGGTCCCGAACCATCGGGATCGCTGGCGAGGTACATCAGGGTGCGCTGGTTCAACATGACCGGATAAGTCACTTGCCCATGGTGCGACGTGATCCGCTCGGGAGTTCCGCCGGTCGGACGAATGCGCCATATGTCCAATTTGTCCGGTAGAGAGCCTTGAACGAAGTAGAGGAACGCCGCGTCGGGCGCCCAAATGGGAAAGTGGCCGTGCAGCCCCGCAGGCGAAGTGAAGATGGGCCGGCTCTCCGGTCTCAAGTCTCCTTCTGATACGAATAGCGGGTCTCCGGGGCCGGGTGTATGGTACGCCAGCCGTGAGCCGTCACGTGTCCAGTCAAATTCGGCCACTCCTTCCAGGTAAGGCCTCGGCTCCCCGCCTAGTGTAGGCACGGCCCATACGCTTATATCGCCGCCGTTCGCCCCACCTGGCCTGCGGAGCCAAAAGGTGACAAGAGATCCATCCGGCGAGAATCCCAAAGTTCGGATCAACGGATTAGCCAGCCCGGGAAAACTCCCATGGGTAAGATTGTGGAACTCACCCGATCCAACCTGCGTGACCCAGACGTCTGTAGATCCGTCCCGGTCAGATAAAAAGGCCACGAAATGGCCGTCACGGGACACCGCAGCGGCCTGCGCCAGTCCGTCGAAGTCTGTGACCGTCTGAAATCGTGCATCAGCTATAGGGTTTCGCCAGAAGCGCTCAGTGCTCCGCAGCCAGAGGATCGCGGCGATTGCTGCCACACCTACCGCTGCCAGCGGCAAAACAAACCGCCATCTCCTAAATAAGGCCGTGTTTCTTGGCGCTTGGACGGAAAAGTCAGGCGACGGAGCGCTGTCCCCACTCTCGTGCCCTAATCGAAGATTCCTGCCGCGCATCCACGCATCCAGCTCGGCCCGGGACGCGTATACCGAGCCAATCCTGTCATGCAGGTGACGGTGCACCGGCATGCCCTCCCGCTTCTCCCAGCGCTGAACCGTGGTCACGTCGCGTTTGAGGTAGGCCGCAATCTCCTTCCACGAATCCAGCCGGTCCTCAAGCGGACCCGTGGATTGCTGTGTTCCAAGGGATGATTCGCCCATCGCGCTCTCCTGGTTGGTCCGCGGCCGTCACCAGGCCGGGAACCAAATTGTACCCCCACCTTGCAATCGCACGGCAAAGGACTGCATTCAACGGCAAACCAGCGAAACGCACATGCTTCTGTGCCTTACCGTTTGAAGGCACCCGACAAATAGCCGATTGTTTCCATGCGTCTCAAGCGCATTTCAACCTGGAGGTCTCTTATGAAAAGCAACACTCTCGCTTCGGCGGTACGCACGCTTTCAGTGCTCTTGTTGGTTTCAGGCACCTGTGCGTTCGCCCAGGAGCGCAGGCCGGTACACCTCAGCGGACTGATCAACGACTATGTGCCCGCGAATCCGACGATCAGCGGCAGCCCCTACGAAATGCATGGACAGTGGTCAATGGAGGTCCACCCGGAATCGGGCACCGTCGACTTCACAGCGGATATGACGATGTCCAGTTATGGGACAACAAACGGTTTACCCGATGCGACGAAGGGCGGCGCAGGCGCCCACACCCACCACGTCATCTTGAGGAAGGCCAAGATTGTCTGGAACATGACCGGGTGCCCCGCATACCTGACGTCCCCCCCAAAAATGGGCTTTCAGTTCACCGACACGGTCAGCCTGTTGACGGGGAATGGAAACAATGCGCCCTTCGAGACGACTCCGCCTTCGTCGACGCTGCAGGTCTGCGTCTTAGGAGGGGATGATATCCAGTACTCGATTCCAAACGCCAACATCGAGCTGGTGTTCGGTGGGCCTGCGGGTATGAAACATTTCGGGACCCAGGCCATCCATGGCGTCGTGCGCGCAGCGTCAGGCAGCCCGTTCGGGGATCGGTGAGCCGGTCGATGAAAACCAGCGGATGATTGCCTGGGAGCCGTGGCCTCTCGGGTGTGGTCCGAAGCGCCAAGGAAGAAAGATCGATGAAAGGGGAGTGCGCTTCTAGGAAGGATCGGCACGGTCCGTCTTAGTCTCGCCTCCCTTGACGCCCTTCGCACCGAGGTGCTTAGCAGTGTCCAGGAATCTTTATCCGGTGGTGATGACGAGAAAAGGAGCCCACATGCAAATGAGAGTGGCATGCATCGTGATGTTCAGCGTCACAATTGTGGCCGCCCCTCTCTATGATTCAGGGAAGGCCTCGGCGACAGAATCTGAAGGGTTCAAAAGCACCTCGCTCGCTCAGGGCCGCTTTCGCGAAATTGATGTTACCAGTGCCTTTCGAAGCGGCCAGGGGGCGTCCGGTGAGGATCAATCCGGGCAGTTACGGCAACAAACAAAGGGATTGTCAGACGTGTATGTGCAGAGCAACACATGGGCTCCTGGTGCAAGCACCGGCTGGCATATGCATCCTGGGCAAAGCCTGATTATCGTCACCGCCGGGACCGTGACGGACTATGAAGGGCACGATTCCGAGTGCAAGCCTCACGTGTACTCCAGGGGGATGGGGTTTATTGATCCCGGTGGTGAACACGTACACAACCTTCGGAATGAAGGAGAAGTCGAAGCAAAAACTATCGCCATTCAATTCATTCCGGCAGATGCAGCGCGTCGGATTGACGTTCCAGATCCGGGGAGCTGCCACCTACCCCGGTGACGGGCGACGGCTCCACTTGATTTCACCCAATGCAGTACGCACTTCTTGAACTGAAATTAGTGGTTAGTCCGGCAGGCTAAGGTCCATCCCAATCGCAGGAAATTAACGTTGAGTCGTCTGTTTGCCTCGCTTCTTGCCTCCTTCGGAAGCGAAGCTGCACGCCCCATCGGTGAGCTTCGTGGGTGCGAGGGTCAGCTCATGCAGTTGGTTCTTCACCAGGAGCGCATTGAAGGTGCTGGCGTCCTGCTCCGCCTTCTTCCACGCGTCCACGGTGTGGTTCAAGTCGTTGCAGTCAGTCTCCCAGGTGGCGATCTGGGTTGGAGTGGGCGCCATATCCATGCCGACCTGCATCATGCTGACCATCGTGTTGTAGGAATTGTTCAGGTCCGCGAAGGATTTAAGCGCCTTAGGATCCGGAGTTGGAGGCCGAATTGGACCTCCGCCCCCGAAGCCGGTGGGGACAATGCCGCCAATTTTCGTCAGACTCGCGTTCAGGGCTTTCGCTTGCGCGGCGACATCGTCCGGAAGATGGCCCTGTGTCAGGGCTGCCAGCTGGTCTTTGACGGCCTTTACTTCCTGATTGCCTGTGAAGCTTTGCTCCATGCCTTGAACGGAGAGCAGGGTTAGCTGGTTCTGAACACGCAATGCCGCCATCAGTTCGGGGCTCTGGCCGGCGCGAGGATCGTTGTCCACGGTGACAGTGCGCGTGTAGACCTGACCATCAACGGTGAGCTTCAACGTGTAAATTCCGGGAATCACCTGCGGTCCATGGGGACCGGGCGTTGTGGAGCCCGGTACCATGTTCATTTCATCTTCAAGGTCGTGGCGCAAAGCAGGCGGGTCATCGTAGTACAAGTTCCAATTAACGCGATTGAGACCGAGGTGTGTGCCGAGGGCGCGGGACTCGGGCGTCGCCAGCCAGTAGTGCGGGAACTCTGCGCCTTCAATCGGTGGAGGAAGCGTGCTCGACATGGTGCGCACGAGTTTGCCATCGGCGTCGAAGACCTGGAGTTGGATGGGCGCGCTGGGCTGATGGTCGAGGTAGTAGTCGAGAATCGCGCCATATTGCACGTTGTGCGCGTGGGGAACTTCGATGGAGAAGGGCTGATCCCAGTTGCTGTTCATGCGGGCGCGAATGGCGTCCTGGGGCGTGAAGAAATACACCGGCGCAGAGGCAACAGCCTGGGCTTTGGCTGCAATTTCCCGCAGCGGCGTGATGTCGTCAAGAACCCAGAAGCCACGGCCGTAAGTGCCGATGACCAGGTCGTTCTGGTGGTGAGCGGTGTGCACCTCAAGATCGCGGATGGAAGTGCTGGGTAGATTCTGGCGCAACGACTGCCAGTGATCGCCGTTATCGAAGCTGACGTAGACAGTGGTTTCGGTGCCTGCAAAAAGGAGGCCGGCTTGCTGCGGATCAACTCGCAGGCTGTTCACCCAGCTTCCGGTGCGTTCATCTTTAGGAAGGCCGTTGACGATGCTGACCCACGTCTTGCCGCTGTCGGCGGTGCGCCAGATGAGAGGAACATCCGCGTCTTCTGTGGGAGGCACGGTCTGGCCACGAGCGCCGCCAATGCGCCCTGTAACGAACGCGGTGTTGGCGTCATCGCCGGCTTCAATGGTGAAGAGGTTGGTATTGGGCGGCATATCCGCGATGTTCGACACGTTGTTCCAGACTTTGCCGTGGTTGGTTGTGATGTTGATCTGATCGTTGGTGCTGACGGACCACATGATTCCGGGCTTGACCGTGGAGATGGAGAAGTCAGCGATCGAAGCCGGTGGCGGAGTTGGGGTCTGGCCCGGCGACGGAGTTGTTGTCTGGCCCGGCTGCATGGTCGGCGTCTGACCTCCCGGCGGCGTGGGTGTCTGACTCGGCGACGTGGTCGGTGTCTGAGTCTGCGGCGGAGTTGGTGTCTGACCTGGAAGCTGAGTCGGCGGCTGCGGACGCGGCTTGCTGCAGTCCGCGGGAGGCGCGCCTTTGGCCGTGGTTAGATCAGGGCTGACCGCGGTGAACGAGTGTGCGCCATCGCGCGTGACCATCAGGCATTGGTAAGCGACGTAGAGAGCGCCGGGTTCGAACGCGAGATCGAACTTCTTTTGAAAATCGCGGAAGGCGATGTACTTGCTGGACTCAGATCCGAAGTTGGGGGCGACGTTCTCCCATTGCATGGTCGTCATGTTGATTTTGACCAAGCCACTGCCGCCGCCGCCAGGACCATAACCGACTCCATAGATGATGTTGGGATTTTTGGGGTCGGGCGTGATGACCCCAAATTCAGAGGACGGCACAGGGCTCCAGTCGTTGAAGTTGATCTGGCCAAAATTGCCGCGGCTCGATATCTCGACTGCGCCGGTATCCTGCTGCGCTGCCATGATGTGGTAGGGATACTGATTGTCCGTAGCGATGTGGTAGACCTGCGAGATGGCCTGCGTGTACCACAGGCTCCAGGTTTTGCCGTTGTCGAGCGTGACGCTGGCGCCCTGGTCGGAGCCGACCAGCATACGGCTGCCGTTCGTGGGATCGATCCACAGCTTGTGATAATCCTCGCCACCGGGCGCCCCCTTGAAGGGCTCGAAGGTGGCGCCGCCATCGGTGGAGCGATACATAGCGGTGCTCATCGTGTAGACGACATCAGGGTTTTGCGAGTCGACGAAGACGCCGCTGCTATAGGCCCCCTGGCCATTGCTGATGCGGATGTCCTTGCCCGCCATGTGCTGCCAGTTTTGGCCGCCGTCGTCGGAACGGTAGAGGCCTGACCCGCTCTCAATGGTGTTACCGACGATGTAGATGCGCTTGCCGCCGGTGTGCATGGCCAATGCAAGAGCCACGCGCCCCGGAAAGGGCGGAATCTTGATCTGCGTCCAGGTTTCGCCTTCGTCGGTGGATTTATAGACGGTGGGCGGCTTGCGTTTGGTCTGAGGGCCGGGTGGACCGAAGCCACCGCTTGTGCCCTGGGTGGCAGCCAGCATCACGCTGGGATCGTCGTAAGCAAATTGAAGGTCGCGCGTGCCATCGTAATCGGCGGGCTTGAGGACGTTGGTCCAGGTCTGTCCGCCGTCGGTGGAGCGCCACAGTCCGCCACCTTTATGATGATCGTCGCCAAGGGCGGAGACAACGACAAGGCCGGGATCGGATGGGTCGACCAGGATGCTGTCGATCTTTATGGTGTCTTCCAGGCCGATATGCTTCCAGGTGCTGCCCGCATCGGTGGACTTCCACATCCCATTGCCGAGGCTGCCGCCAATTGGGTCTCCCGCGCCTGCATAAATGATGCTTGGAGCGGAGGGAGCGACCTGGATCGCACCGATACTATCGACGCTCGCTTCCTGATCGAAAATCGGGAACCACGTCACGCCTGCGCTCGTGGTCTTCCAGATTCCGCCGAGGGGAGTGCCCATGTAGAACGTACCCGCGTCGCCGACAACCCCGCTGACCGCAGAGATGCGTCCACCATGAAAAGGCCCTACGCTGCGCCATTGGAGGCCAGCGTAGAAATTTGGATTCACTTGCCCATTCGCGCCCTGGACTGATGCCAGTAAGCACAAAAAAAACAGCTGGGCGCAGACTGCCCACAACCTATGCTTCATTTTGGATTGACCTCGGGGAATGCGAGTCGTTTGCCGCGTAGATACAGGAACGTCCCCACGGAGACGCTCGTTGGCTCCAGACAGGCGAGTCAATCCAAGGTAGCTCGGATTCCGGCGCTTCTCTCGAGCAAGCCACTACTGCCAAGCCGGACTAATCTAATTATTCTGTCGGGATCACTGAACAGGAATTATTTTTTTCTTACCGAAGATTTTCGAGAGGCCGGTCTTATTCAGTATGTCAGTGCCTTTGCTGCGTAAAGTTGCGGCGTTGCCTTTCACGAGGCCGTTGACATCCGCGGTGATGACGGGATTCTCCGCTGTGCCGGTGATGTTAATGGGGATACCGATGGCAGTCGAAGGCTTGGCGGAAGCAGATGTGCTGTTCAGCTTTGTGAGGATATTTACGCCGACTTTATTGAGTCCTTTAGCGCTCGTGACTTTGGAGATCAAATGGAAGTTGAGCGCGCCGGAAGGAGACACGGTGCCGCTGCCCGTAGACTCGCCGAGGGCAGGAAGTACCGAGTAGATATTCGTGGTCTCGCTGCCCGATTTGGTTATGCGCATGTCGGCGCGGGAGATCTCGATGGCGGTGGTATCGCCGGTCTTGATGCCACCCAGGGCGGCGATGCCAACGATCTTGGAGCCGAGGTTATACCCTACCAACTGTGTATTTTTGATCTCGTAGGAGCCGGCGATGACGTTGTCTTCTGCCGAGCCTTTGATGGCGAAGTTGGCCGACAGCGTTCCGCCCTTGAGGACGGCGTCGTTGGGGAGCTTTACGCCGACGGCGGGCATTAGTGCCTGCAGGCCGTCGATGGGGACACTTTGCGCCAGTAGCTTGAGATCGAAGACCGGTACGTTTGCGGCGAATTGATAAGTGCCTTTGAGGTGAATGGCGACAGCGCCGGTCTGAAGAGCGAGATCGGAGACTTTGCCACCGTGGTCCATGAGAGAGTGAACAACTTGATAGTGGATGTCGAAAGGATGCGGAGCTGCGTTGCCACCTTTGAGGAGGATGAGGTGCTCGGCGTGAACGTTGCCGTCGCTGGTGACATTTAATCCGTCTGAGACGATGTGGATGTCGAGGCCACCGACCATGGAGATTCCAGCCTCAGGGTCGACGTACCCGGCTACGACGGGGTCAAGGTGCTTGATGGTGACTTGGGCGTCGAACGTGGTGGAGGCGGCGTCTTGCGGATTGATAGGTCCGACGGTTCCGGAGACCGCCACTTTGGCGTCGCCGGGCAGCAAGGCCCTAAGCGTGAAGGGAAAGCCCTCAGCCAGGGAGAAATGCTCCAGCTTGACGTCGAGATGGTTGTAGACCTGGGGATTTCTCACCAAGGGAAGCTTCTCTATTGTGGCGTTTCCGTCTTTGATGGTGATGATGCCGACGGGGAGATCGGGTAGAGCGTCCGTCTGCGTGTTCTGAGAAACAGCGCCGTGGCTCAGGGAGGCGAAGTTCCAGGTGCCATCCTCGGCACGAATCAGGTGGATTTGGGGAGTCTCGATCTCAAAACTCCGCACAATCAGCTGACGGTTGAAGATGAGCGGCTTCATCTGAACACCAATGCGCAATCGTTTGGCGGTGAAGAATGGAGTCTGGCCGAACTTCGGGTCTTCGGCTATGGCCAGATCATTTGCCACCAGGCTTCCTGTCATGACGGAGAGGCTCAGATCGCCGAGGGTGACCTTGCGGGAAAGGGCTGCGGTAAGCCGGCTCTCGATCGTAGGACGAAAAGTGTTGGCATCCACGAAGAGGTGAATGGCTGCCGCTGCGAGTAGTGGTAGTGCTATGGCTGCAGCCAGACTGATCCTGACCGACTTCTTCATGAATCCTCCGAAAGCCGTTGAAGGCCTTCAGTCACCGTCGTTGAGCCGAGGCAAGGAAAAGTAACTCGCATTCTCAATGGATGCCATATCGCAGCACAACGCGCTCACCGAACCCAATTACTACCTAAAAGTAGGCATGGAGACTGAATTCGTCAGGGTCGGGTCGCAAATGACGCTCTCGGGGCGTGATCGGACGATCGTTAGGCCTTACCGGATTTTGATGGACGGGCAAATGGCGGAGGGAGAGGGATTCGAACCCCCGGTACCCTTTCAGGCACAACGGTTTTCAAGACCGCCGGTATCAACCGCTCACCCATCCCTCCGCGGGTGGAAAGCGAATGCTTTGTTCCAGTTTAGCCTAAGTTTGAATCCCAGTGGCTCGTAACAGCTTGTCGCGCTGAATCCTTACCGGATTGCCTCCAAACAGTCTTATACCCGTCCATCAATACGCTGCAGTCCATGCCGACTGCAATGAGTTCGAATCCTGTCGCTGCGTAAGCCTTCGCTTTGCCGGCCGTCGCTGCAAAAATACCGCACGGTTTGCCCGTCGCTTTGCAAAGCGCCTGCACCGCGGCAATGCTTTCCACCACCGTGGTGAATCGATCTGGCCCGGAATCCCAAAGGATCCACTCAGATCATAGGGTCCGATCACCACCGCATCCACCGCGTCATGACACACAATCGCTTTAGCATTCTTCACACCAGCCACAGATTCGATCTGCACCACGATCGCATAATCCTGCTTTTCCAGGCACTCCGCAAACCGCGCTCCGTATCCCTGCGCGCGTGCAATGCCCACACTGCGTCCCCCACGTGGCGGATAAAGCGCGGCCCGCGCAATCTCATCCACCTCGTCCGCCGAGGATACCTGGGGCAGAATAATCCCATCGCATCCGATATCGAGAAACCGCTTGATCGCCGTTGGCGACCGATCCGGCAGTCGGACAAACACCGGCCCTCCACCCGCTGCGACCGCGCAGGCTATGGCCGCGCTCACTTCGTTGAAGCGGCCATGTTCACCGTCGATCCACAGCCACTCAAATCCCGCCAACCGCGCGATCTCAACTATGGCCGGATGATCGATTGTCACGATTGTGCCCAGCTTCATGCCGGCTGCCTGCAGCCATGCTCTCGCGTCCATACTTCTCTTAGCTCCGCAATTCCACTTTTCAACGATTCCAGTGGTTGCTCACTCCCGCGCCCCATCCGTTAAATACTCGTAACTCACAAACGCCACCTTCGTGCTGTCCGGAGACCACGAAGGCACATTGTTCGTTCCCTGACCACCAAACAGCTTCGCCAGCACTTTAATCTTCTTGTCTGCCAGCGCCATTACATTCAGCGTCACATCCTTGTCTGCCGGATGCCCCGTCACACCAATCTCGTACGCGATAAACGTCATCCATTTTCCATCCGGCGAGAGGTGCGGAAACCAGTCGTTCGTCTCTTCCGTAATCACCTGCTCCTGCCCGCTGCCATCCGGATGCATCCGCCATATCTGCATATGCCCCGTGCGCTCCGAATTGAAATAGATCCACTGTCCATCCGGCGAATACTCCGGACCGTCATCCAGACCCGGCGCCGTCGTCAGCCGCTTCTCCTCGCCGCCATTCACCGGAACCGTGTAAATGTCGAAGTTGTCACCGCGCTGCCCCACAAACGCCAGCGTCCCTCCATCCGGCGACCACCCATGCCAATACGATGGCCCCACCGGCGTAATCTTCTTTGGCGTTCCGCCCGCAATCGGAACCGTGTACACCAGCGATTTGCCCGTCTCCGTCGAGTCGCTGATCGCCAGCATCGTTCCGTCCGGCGAAATCCCATGATCGTTGTTGCACTTAACTTCAGGATCTGTCTTGATGCGCACCGGCTCGCCGCCCGCGACCGGCAGCCGATAGATCCCGCCCTCTTGGTTGAACAAGAAATACGAACCATCCCGCGACCAGTTCGGCGCTTCAAAATGCGCTCGCGCTACATACGCCACGCGCCTGTCTGCGGACGCGATTGGCACCGTTTCCAGCGTGCTGTAAAGCACCGGCTTCTCATTTGTCGCTGCAAGCGTCTCAATCTTCACGTTTGAAAATATCGCCGTCTCCGTCGCATCCTTGTCGTGCGCCGAGACCCCGATCCCCACATAGAAGGTCCGCTCAACACCAGCTTCGTCGAAGCGCCAGCCGGCGCCAGTTTCCCATCCGGCCCCGAAACGAACGAGTAGAAATAGTCCCCGCGCTTCTCCAGCCGCACCCGCTGCGGCCCATCCACATTCGATTGCACCTCATGGTCATCCGCGCCTGCCGCATCGCGAAACTGCAGCGACGTCAGCCCAACCCCATGCCGCGCAATGTCCACAGCCGGAGCGTTCCCGTCCAGACTCTGCCTGATCATCAGCACTGCTTTGCGATGGGGGTTCCCCTTTGTCTCCCACAAACGCGATGTCCGCAGAAATCGCCACATCCCCGCTCATCTTCTTCCACGCAAACTGGAAATCATCCATCCCGAACCACATGTTCTCGCCGCTGCCGCTTACCGTGTAGCTCTGCTTCGCAGCATCGAAGGTCGTCGACCCCGCATGCAGCACCGTCCCCACATCCTGGTGTCCTTCAAACATCCCTAGAGGCCCGGATCCCGCCTGTCCCATGGCGCATCCCGCACTCAATCCAAAAAGTAGAACAAAACCAGATGACAAGCCCCACCGATTCATTCCATCCTCCACTGCAATTGTCAGGCGCGATCATTCTCGCGCATTCGCCTTCGGTGCGTCTTGCCACCTTCACCCGGGCGGATCGCATCCACGTGCATTTCCAAAGCTGCGACGTGAAATTCGAGCGAGCTCCGGCTCTGCGGTGTTAAAACAGGAATGCATGCCGAAGCGAACGAAACCAGGAGTGGCGCCCCAGCCCGGCCAGCCCATCAGTCTGCGCACGCTCGGCGAGTACCTCAACCTCTCGCCGGCCACCATTTCGCTGGTCTTGAACAACGCTCCCGGCGTCCGCTCCATCCCCCAGGAAACCCGCGATCGGGTCGTTGAAGCTGCCGCCAAATTCGACTATCGCCCCAGCTTTTTCGCACGATCCTTGCGCAAGCGCCAGACTTTTACTGTCGGGGTGCTCGTGCCCGAACTCAGCGACAGTTACGCGATGCAGGTGCTCAGCGGTGTCGAAGAGCACCTTATCGAAGAAGGCTATTTCTATCTCACCGCGAGTCACCGTCGCAAACCTGATCTCATTGAGGAGTACCCGCGCCTCTTCATGGATCGATCCGTAGAAGGCTTCATCTTTATCGATACGACGCTTGAAAAGAGCCTCGGGGTTCTTCCCGCAGTCGTCATCGCCGGCCATCGCAAAATCGAAGGCGTCACCAACGTCGTCCTTGACCAGAAGCGCGCCGCTGAACTCGCTCTGCGGCATCTCTACCAGCTCGGCCACCGCAAGATCGCCTTCATGCGCGGCGGTAGCCACAGCTCCGACGCCGACGATCGTTGGAACTGTCTTATGGCGGTCGCCCGGGACCTCAAGCTTGCCGTACCCCCCGAGTTGGTCGTGCAACTTCAGCTCCGCGTCTCCACACCAGAGCTCGGATTCGAGCCAGCCAACGAACTCATCCAGCGCGGAGCGGACTTTACTGCGCTTCTTTGCTACAACGACATCGCCGCAATCGGCGCCATTCGCGCCTTCATGAACCACGGACTCCATGTTCCTACCGATGTCTCCGTCGTTGGCTTCGACGACATCCAGAGCGCTGCATTTCACAATCCGAGCCTTACCACCATTCGCCAACCGCTCTATCAAATGGGTACAACCGCCGCCCGCATCCTGCTTCAGCGCATCCGCGGGCAGGCAGTCTTTCCTGACTTTGTTCCCATTCATCCCGAACTCGTCATTCGCGAGTCCACCAGTCCGCCCAATCCTAAACGCAACCGCATCAAGCGCACTTGAGCTTTCGATGCCACTTTCATCCCCACTTCCAGCCAGGTCTTCTTCGGTTCGCACGCTCGCTGTTCTTCATCCCGTCTTCGCGCTCACCGGCGTCCTCCACACTGTCGGCGGCGCTCTGCTTCCATCCCTTGCCGGGCGCTTTCAACTCAGCGATTCCAGTTCCGGCCTGCTCTTTCTCCTCTACTTCGCCGGAACCTCACTGGGCGCGCTGCTGTGCCGCGGCAGCTATGCGCGGCTCATCACCATCGGATTTGCAGGGATGGTTTGTACCTGCCTTGCAGTCGCTTCCTGTCCGCGCTCGCTGCTCGCGCCTGCGTTTTTGCTGCTTGGCATCAGCGTTGGCGTCCCCATGTCTGCCGTCACACTCTTCGTTGGCCGCGCATATCCCGCACGCTGCGCGCCGCTCCTTACCTTTCTCAATTTCAGTTGGAGCATCGGAGCGCTCTGCGCCCCGCTTATCGCCGCACGCGTGCTCATGCACCACACGTACCAGGCGGCGTATATCCTCTTTGCCTGCGCTTCCGCCGTTGCCTCTCTCGCCAGCACGCTTGTTCTGAAAGACGGCCCCGAAGCCATGCAAGGCCCCTTGGACACGCGTACCAATACAGCGCTCTACCTGATCGCCGTCTTCGCATTCGCTGCATTCCTCCAGGTCGGCATCGAAAACACCGTCGCTGCCTGGCTCCCAACCTACGCCCTGCGCACTGCCGCCGCGGGACTAGTACTGGCCGCCGCCTCCACTTCCTTCTACTGGGCGGGATTTCTTTGCTCGCGCGGCCTCTCCTCCCTGCTTCTACTCCGGGCCGAACCCATGCGTGTCTTTCGCATCGCGGTTGCCATCGCATTCATCGCAGCCTTGCTTCTCGTGTTCGCGCCGTCCTTGCCTGTCCGCAACATCGCCATGTTCCTCCTCGGCGCGTCCCTGGCCCCTACTTATCCCCTTGTCCTCGCCGGCTTCTTCGCCCGCAGCCGTCACACTGCGGATTCTCGTTGGATCCTCTTCACCGCCGGCTTTGGCGGGTCCGTTCTTCCCTGGCTCGCCGGATTCATCTCTAGCCACTCGGGCAGCATACGCACGGGAATGCTCACCATCCCCGTAGGCCTGCTTCTAATGGCCCTGCTCCTTCCAGCCCTCCGCGAGCCGATCCCGAACCACGCATAACGCTGGCCCTCAATCCTCTGCACAAAAGGGAAGGGAAGCCGTCAAGGCTCCCCTTCCGTCACAATCACACTCATAACAAAGTTGCATTTCACAATTCCGCTTTGCGTCAGGGCACTACTTCAGTCGTGCCGAACAAAAACGGAATGAAAAAGGGTTTTAATCCCTGCGCGATTTTAGTGAGCACCATTCACATTTGTGAAACAGTCTCCAAAGACTGATCACAGACAACTGCTCACTTCTTTCCCTCCAGTTCATCCGCCAGCGCGTCCGCCCCATAAAGCTTGCGCAGACCTTCAATCATTCCCGCCGAGTGGACAGCCACAGCGCGGTTCTTCGTGCCGTCATACACAAAATCTCCGGCCATGGATTCAATGTTGCCGTCGAAGATCAGCCCCACCAGTTCGCCTTCGCGATTCACAACCGGCGATCCCGAGTTCCCGCCAATAATATCGCCCGTTGAAACAAAGTCCAGCGGCGTCGACAGATTCAGCTTGCCTAACCCCGCCTCTTCCTTTGGCGTCAAGTTGAACGGCGCCTTGTCCCCAAAGCTGTCCGCGCGATCATACAGGCCATAGAACGTCGTAAACGGTGGCGCAATGGTCCCGTTATAGGGATAGCCATCCACTGTCCCGTAGCTCAACCGCAGCGTGAACGTCGCATCCGGATAAGCATTCTTCCCATAAACCAGGAATCGTGCTTTCCCCAGCTTCTCCCCTGCAGGTGCCAGCACGCTTGAGACGGTTTCGCGCATCTTCCGCTGCGATTCCCGCACAACGGGGTCCAGGCGCCGTGCTGCCACAATCATGGGATCCGTCGACGCCGCTACGGCTGCTTCGCCGCCATCCATCAGCGCCTTGCGTTCCGCGACATCGCTTAGCTTGGTGCCGTCAATCAGCGCATTCACGGCGGCATCGACACTCTCGCCATGCGTGATTGCCTGAATATATGGATCATCTTTTCCGAGCTTTTCGACGCCCAGGTTGAGGGCCGTTGTCATGTACAACTTCTCCGTGGCCTTCTCGATCGGGGCCGGCGACAGCAGCTGAAACTTCAGCGATTGCAGATTCGCATCGTGAAACATCGCCATCCGTTCGCCATCCGGCTTCTTGATCTCATTCACGTACTCGACCAGCTGAAGTGCAATTGTGAACAACCTGCTGTCAGTCCTCCGGAAGACCCGGGACTTGATCATTGGCTTCTCTTGCTCGACCGCTTTCGCAATCGTGTCCCAGGCGTTTCCATATTCCTTTTCCCACTCCGGATTGCCAGCCACTTTCTTGCGGAAGTCGTCCTCATCAGCCTGCTTCTTCGCAATCAGGTTTTTATCCGCCAGCGCTTCCGTCCGTCCCACGTAAACTTTCAGACTGTTCTGCAATCCGAAGATCAAAGTGCCCACCTGGCGCGCCTGTTCCGGACCCTGCGCCGCATAGGCCTGCGCTGCTGCAATCCGCCGTTTCAGATACTCGGTCATCGCCGGCTCAATGACGTCCCTCTCCACCAGGAGTTCCGCCATCGTATCCTGCCTCGATGTTGACCCCGGGTGTCCGGAAATAAAAATCAACTCGCCTGGCGCCGCACCCTTTGCGCTCCACTTTAAGAAGTTGTCGGTGTGCAGTGGCTTCCCGTTGTCGTAAACCCGAAACAGCGCCATGTCCAGGTCATACCGCGGATAGGTGAAGTTATCAGGATCGCCCCCGAAAAACGCCGCCTGCTCCTCCGGCGCAAACACCAGCCGGACGTCGGTGTACGCCTTGTATTGATAGAGCCAGTACTCGCCGCCGTTGTAAAACGTCACCACGTCCGAACGCAATCCGGTCTTGTCGTTGCTCTGCTTTGGTGATCGTCGCGATTTCAGCCTCACGCACCTTCAGCGCTTTCGCATCGTCGGCAATACCTTTGGCAGCGCCCTGCACGCGCGCCGTCACATCCTGCATCCCTACCAGCACGTTGATCTCAAGGTCCGGCGACTTCATCTCCTGGTCCGGCGTCGCTGCGTAGAATCCGTTCAGCAGATAGTCATGCTCGGCCGTCGAATTCTTCTGTAACTGTCCACGCGCAACGTGATGATTCGTCAGCAGCAGTCCATCCGGGCTCACAAACGAGCCCGATCCGCCGTCATTCAGCCGCACACTCGAAAGCCGCAGATGATCCAACCACTCCTGTGTCGGATGAAAGTTGTACTTTGCCGCCAACTGCTTCAACGGCGGATTATCAAAGGTCCACATCCCCTCTTCGGCGCGGATCACAGGCGTAGCAGCGGCCACTAGGGCCGCCAGACAAACAACAGAACACTTCACCCAACCAACCATCGAACACCTCACAAAACTTGAACAATTGCTTTGTTAATAATTCAACTTGCAGAGATCAGAGAATGTTAGCCTTCACTGACCACTGACCACTGACCACTAGTCCCTCGGCATCACCAGTACCTCAACCCCTGATGCCGCATCCTTTTGATGAAACACCTGCTCTGTCGCCTTCGTAAACTGCTCTGGCGGCGTGTTGGGAATGTCCGCAAAGATCTGTGGGTTGCGATCTGTCAATGGAAACCACGAACTCTGCACCTGCACCATGATGCGATGCCCACGCCGGAACGTATGAAAAAGGTCCGGCATCGTGAAGTTGATGTCCGTCATCTTCTCCGGCACCAGCGGCTCAGGCTTCTCCCAGCTGTTTCTGAACTTCGCGCGGAAGGGCTCACCCCGCAGCAACTGCTGGTACCCGCCCATATGCAAGGGCGGCGCATCCAGCACACGCTTGTTCGGGGCGCCTGCCTCCAACGGATCAGGATAGTTGTCCGGATACACATCGATAAGCTTCACATCAAAATCCGAATCTGTGCTTGAGCTTGCCACCTTCAGCTTCGGCGAAATCGGCCCCGCAATCGTTACATCCTCTTCAAGCGGATCGCTCACATATGTCAGCACATCAGGCCGCTCGCTCGCGAACCTCTGATCGTCCACCATGTATCGTTGCGGAACCGTATCCGTCGTGTAGCTCACAAACGGCACCGGATGATTCGGATCGCTCTCGTAATCATCCCGGCTCTGTACCTCGGTCGGCGGATCAAAGCTCAATTTTCCACCCGCATGGAAATACAGCGTTTTCGAGGTCGCCTGCTTCGGTGGCCACTCGTCAAAGTGCCGCCACACATTCGTCCCCGTCTCAAACACCACGGCCTTCGCCGGAGCCGCGCCTTTCCCTTTCAGATAATGTTCGAAGAAAGGAAACTGAATGTTAGCGCGAAAATACTCGCTTGTCTTCGCGCCGAATTGCACATCTCCCAGGTGCGTCCCGTCGCCCCGCGCCCAGCCGCCATGTACCCACGGACCCTCGACCAGCGTCGTCGGCGTCTCCGGATTCAACTTCGAGGTCGCATAGAACGTCCGGTACGGACCGCTAAGATCCTCTGCGTCATACCACCCACCCACCACAAGCACCGCGCACTTCACGTTCTTCATGTGCCGCGACAAATCCCGGGCCTGCCAGTAAGCGTCGTACGTATTGTGTTTTGCCTGATCGTTGAACAGCCAGTTCGAGCCCTTCAGATAAAGCTTATCCAGGTTGGCAATGTTCCCGGCCTTCAAGTAAAACTCGTAGCTGTCCGGAGTGCCGAAATCAAACTGCGCCGTCTGCTTGGGCGTCTGCGGGCCATTCTGCGGATGAAAGAACGCATAGAATCCAAAATTCGCAGACAACATGAATGCCCCGCCGTGATACCCGTCGTCTCCTAGAAACAAATCGGTCATCGGCGCCTGCGGACTCGCCGCCACCAGCGCTGGATGTGAATCGATCATTGACGCCGACGTGTAAAACCCCGGATACGAAATCCCCCAAATCCCTGCCTTGCCGTTGTTGTTCGGCACATGTTTCAACAGAAACTCAAGTGAGTCGTAGGTGTCTGAGGCATCGTCCACATCCTGTGGTCCCTTCTTGTTGTCGATGTGGGGCCTCATCTCCACAAACTCGCCCTCGCTCATCCACCGCCCGCGCACGTCCTGGTAGACAAAGATGTACCCAGCCTTCTCAAATTCCTCCGAAGGTCCCAGGTTCTTCGGATACTGATCCTCCCCATACGGCGCCACGCTGTACGGTGTCCGATCCATCAGAAACGGATACGGTCCCGCATCGCCGGGAAATGCGCTCGCTTTCGGCACATACACCGCCGTAAACAGACGTTTCCCATCCCGCATCGGAATGCGAAACTCATACTTCGTGTAATGCGCGCGAACAAAGTCCTCGGTCGGAGCCTGGCCTGTCGCCAGCCGGCTTCCGATCACATACGTGCAGCAAAAGGCAATAACAGCTAAAACCGGGAAGGGAAGTCGTCGCAGCTTAAGCATCGTGGGCTGAATTCTCCTGAAGAGTTAGGGTACAGCATTGAAAACCTCAATCAGCGAACCAGACCCGCTCGTACTGTTAAGCCCATGCGCCTTAACCAACTTTGATGCACCCATCACACCTGTCCCAACCGTCTAGTGCTATAGTTTGCTGTTCCAATCGAGGCGCACTTCATGCTCTGCTTCCGGAATCTGGCTCCCGCTCTCCTTGCCATTGTTGCTACCGCCCTGACTCCCTCATTCACCGAGGCCCAAGCCGCAAACAGCCCTACGATTCAGGCCCCGATCCCTCCGCTGCAGATCAACGTGCGCAATGTCCTGGTCGATGTCGTCGTCACCGACAAGAAGGGCACCGCCGTCCCAAACCTCCACAAGGAGGACTTCGAAGTCCTCGAAAACGGCAAACCGCAGGCTGTCGAATATTTCGAGTCTCATTTCCCGTCTGCATCGGCTCCGTCACAACCCGCGCCACCTCTGCCGCCCAACACCTTCACCAACGTTCCCGCCGCCCCGCCCAATCAGGCCATCAACATTCTGCTGATGGACGCGCTCAACACCACCATTCAAGATCAGGCCTACGTGCGTCAGCGGATCGTCAAATACCTGGCTACCCTTCCACCGGGACTTCGCATTGGCGTCTTTCTTCTCGGCGATCGACTCCGCATCATCCAGGGATTTACCGATGATTCAACCCTTCTCCGCGCCTCCGTCGAGCGCCTCGCCGGCAAACCCACCGCGGTCGCAATGGAGGCAACGCCCAATGAGCTTGCCACTCAATCCACGTCCCTCAACAATCTGAACACGATGACCGCAGACCCCGGAGGCGCGGGGGCCAACGGCGGTGCGCAACTCGCGCAGATGATCGGCAACATGCAGGACTTTCTCGCCACCTCGACCGCTGCCCAGCAAAACCAGCAGCTCCTCATCACGCTCGATGCGCTCCAGTCCATCGCTCACTACGTCTCGGCGGTCCCCGGACGCAAAAATCTGATCTGGTTCGTCGGAGCTTTTCCGCTCTGCCTCCCCGACGCAGACATCAATAAACGTTGCCCCTATGAGGACAACGTCCAACAGACGATCGACGCGCTTGCAGCCGCTCGCGTTTCTGTCTATCCCATCGATGCGGGTGGAATTTCGGCGGTGCCCAACAGCGATATCAGCGGGGCCGGCCATGACATGAGTGGAAGCCTTGTGCCGGGATCCACAATGCCGGGACCAAATGCTGCCAGTGGTCCATCCGACCCGGCGCTTAAAATGATCGCCTCAGAAAACTGGGCCGAAGCCACCGGTGGCAAAGCCACGCACCACAATGACCTCAAGGGCGCCCTCGCTGAGGACATCCAGAACGGCTCCAGCTACTATACCCTCGCCTATACCCCAACCGACCCTAGAGAAATCGGGCGTGAGCGCAAAATTGCAGTTCGCCTCAAAGAAGAGGGATACAAGCTCTCTTATCGCCGCACATACTTTGAACGCAATCCCACTGAAATCAAGGCCGACGCCGCGCAACCCATGAAAGATGCGCTTCGCCCGCTCATGGACCGCGGCATGCCCAACTTTTCTGACCTTCACTTCAACCTTCACGTCGAAGCCGACACCGCGCACCCAACTCCGGGTGCGCCGCCCAACGGCGATAATCCCGCGCTCAAGCCGCCTCTGCAGCACTACACCGTGCGCTTCTTTCTCTCACCGCAGAACCTCAACCTGATCGAGAGTGCCGACGGAACCCGTCGCGAGCCCATTGAAGTTGCACTCATCGCCTACAGCCAGCGTGGCGACAGCCTCAATTGGCTGGTCCGTTCGGTCAACCTCGCCATTCGTGCCGATCAGTGGGCCTTCGCCGAAAGCAACGGCATACCCTTTCATTTTGACTTTGATATGCCGCCCGGTGATGTCTACCTCCGCGCCGGCGTCTACGACCCCAGCACCGAACGCGCCGGAACTCTCGAAGTTCCCGTAGCTGCCCTCCGGGCCACTGTCAAATAAGCCACAGTGAGCGCGAATAGATAGGTGTCATTCTGAGTGGACGGAGCCTCAAACGCGTTTCAGTTTTGGGGTGGTGAGCGAAGAATCTGCTTCGGGTTCGGCTCCCCGGCGGTCTCCACTTGCTTGCGGACGGAATGTATGCAAGATTCGAATGCATAAAGACGCATGATCAAGAAATCTGAATTGCTGCGATTCGACGGCGCCGTCCCACGCGATCCCGCCATCGATGCGTGGATGAGCAAACATCCAGGTGAACTGGGAGCCATCGCGCAACAGTGGTTTGAGGTGATGCGGAACTGCGGAGACGAAGTCCGCGAGCTTTTGCATGACGGTTGCCCGGTTGCGTGTCTCGGAAACGTGCCCTTCGCATATGTCAATGTGTTCACCTCCCACGTCAACGTCGGCTTCTTTCAAGGCGCCGCTCTGCAAGACCCAACCCGCCTCTTGCAAGGTGCCGGCAAATTCATGCGTCATGTAAAGCTGAAACCGGGAACGCCCACCAATGCCGCTACGCTCAGCAGGCTCATTCATACTGCCTATTCCGACATAAAGACGTGCGTCGAAATGGGCTAGCACTACCTTGAACTTCTACACATCAAGGCGTATATGTAGAAGCCACAGGTATGAAGACTGAAGACCGATTCGATCTCCCCCAGGGTACGCTCGACCTCCTCATCATGAGGGTTATTGCGCTTGGCTCCATCCACGGTTATGCCATCGCCCAGAGAATTCAGCAGATGTCCCGCGAAGCTTTGCAGGTCCAGCAGGGCTCTCTCTATCCGGCTCTCCACCGTCTTGAATACAAGAAGTTTCTTGCCGCCACGTGGAAGCCTTCTGAGACCGGGCGTGAAGCCAAGTTTTACGAGCTTACCGCGAAGGGGCGAGCGCATCTCAAGGCCGAAACGCAGAATTGGAAACGCCTGACGGACGTGGTCGGTCTCATTCTCCAGGGAACACTGGAGGGCGTCTCATGAGTTGGCTGCAAAGGCTTATCGCCGGCAGGAAAATGGAGATTGATCTGGACAAAGAACTGCGCTTTCACTTCGAATCGCAGGTCGCCGACAAAATGCGCTCAGGGATTCCAGAGCATGAAGCTCGGCGGCTCACCCGACTGGAATTCGGCGGCATCGAGCAAATCAAAGAAGATTGCCGCGAGAGCCGCGGAACGCTGTGGCTCGATTCAATTGTGCACGACGTCCGCTACGGCCTGCGTCAGCTTCGCAAATCGCCTGGCTTCACTGTCGCCGCCGTCGCCACACTTGCGCTTGGAATTGGCGCCACCACCGCGATATTCAGTGTTGTGGAGTCGCTTCTTCTGCGACCTCTCCCGTATCCGAATGCGCCACACATCGTGAGAATCTGGATGACGTTCGCTCCCCGCGGGATGATGGAAATACCAGCCTCAGAGCCCGAGTACCTCGAATTTCGCCAGAGCCAGAGCTTTGCCCATGTGGCGGGCTTTTCCATCGGAACACGCACCCTCACGGGCAGCGGAGATCCACTGCACCTGACCGCAAGTTGGGGAACATCGGATTTCTTTTCGATCATGGGCACGGCGCCCTTCCTGCGCCGCGTCTATACGAGCGACGAACAACAGCAAGGACATGCGCCGGTGGTTATTTTGAGTTATAGACTTTGGCAAAACCACTTTGCGTCCAGCCGGGAGATCATCGGAAAGTCGATTCTCCTGAATGGAAAAAGCTGCACGGTCGTCGGGGTGATGCCGCAAGCGTTCAGTTTCCCGAGCAAAGATGTGGACGTATGGCAGCCCCTTCCAATTGCGGTGGCTAGTTCGATCGTCGGGAATCACTATCTCAACCTCATTGCGGACCTCAAACCACAAGCGACGCCGGAACAGGCCAGCGCCGAAATGGCCACCGTTCTGGATAGAATTCTGCACAAATATCCTAAGTACTATGGCGGTGCCGCCGGACTTGGCGTCAGCCTCATTCCCCTGCGTACACAAATGGTGGGAAATCTTCGTCCCATCGTTCTGGTTCTGATGGGCGGCGTGGGCTTGATGCTACTCATCGCATGCACCAATGTGGCGAGCCTGCTGTTGGCTCGCGGAGAAGACCGCAAGCGAGAAATTGCAACCAGAGAGGGCTCTTGGTGCCACGCGCCGACGCATTCTCTCTCAAGTCTTAATTGAGAATCTGCTGCTCTTTGCTGCAGGCGGAGCAATGGGTCTTTTGCTCGCGTTGGCTTGCATAAAAATGCTCTCCGCAGCCGACTATCTTAACGTAGCGGAAAGCGGCGGACTGACGCTGGATCTTCGCGTCCTCACCTTTGCCGCGTCGCTGAGCCTGCTAACCGGAGTTCTTTTCGGACTTATCCCAGCTCTGAAGGCTTCCCGTTCCAACTTCAACGAGGCTCTGAAAACCGGTGGCCGGGGCGCGATGGGCAGCCATCGTGGCACGCGCGCTCGAAGCCTTCTGGTGATCACCGAGATCGCGTTCTCGCTGGTGTTGCTTACAGGGGCGGGCCTCATGATTGGCAGCCTTAGAAATCTGCTGGGAGTCAGTCTCGGCTTCAATCCCGAAAACGTCATCACGATGCGGTTGTCTTTACCTGAAGCTCGTTATTCCCTTTCGCAAACCACTGCCTTTTATCACCAGTTGCAGGACCGCGTGCGGGCTTTGCCTGGAGTCAAAGCAGTCGCAATCGTGAATCAGTTGCCCATGACAGAGGTAACAGCGAATGCTTCGTTTGATGTCGAGGGCAGACCGTCGAATACAGAGATCAACGTGGCAGATACGCAGATTATCAGTCCCGATTATTTCCGCGCGATGGGGATCTCATTAATGCGGGGTCGGTTGTTAAATGACGAAGAAGCCAGACTTCCTCCTGCTTCCGTGGTTGTCAATCAAGTTTTGGCTCACAAAGTCTGGCCGGGAACGGATCCCATCGGCAAGCGAATCAGGCTTGGCCCCAACTATCCCTGGCTTTCTGTGGTTGGGGTCGTGGCCGATATCAAAAACCACGGTTCGAATGCCGCGACTAAGCCCGAGATGTATTTCCTGCTTACCGACCAGCCGTTACAGATTTGGGTCGATCTGCGCTCACTGACGCTTGTTGTTCGCACGAGTTCAGAACCCGAGCTCATGGTGAGCGCAATTCGCGGCCAGCTTAGACATCTCGACCCGGAGTTGCCGATCTACAAGGTCTCAATATTGAGGGATATCGTCTCATCGTCCACTTCGCAAACCAGGTTTCCTGCGCTCACACTATCGCTGTTTGCGTGCGCCGCGCTGCTGCTGGCCGCAGTCGGAGTCTACGGAGTTCTCGCCTACACCATCGCGCAAAGCAGGCACGAGATTGGCGTGCGCATGGCGCTAGGCGCGCAACAGGGACAGATCTTGAGATTCTTTCTCGGCCAGGGTATGAGGTGGGCAGCACTGGGCGGATGTGCGGGTATCTTGGTGGCGCTCATCATGGTGCGGTTCATGCGCAGTATGCTGTTCGAGATCAGCGCATATGACCCAAAGAACCTTGTGGCTGTGTTGGCCATTCTATCTGCCGCTGTCATCCTCGCCTGCTCCGTCCCCGCGCTGAGGGCAACCCGGGTCGATCCGGTTGTGGCGATGAGGAGCGAGTAGAGCTGGAGGCGAGTGAGTTCGCGGCAGTCGAGTCCGACGGGAACAAATTCTTCGACGGGAGTAAAACCAAATCGGCTGACCGTCGGGGCCTGGGTATCCGGCGCCGTGCCGGCCCCAGAGCCTCTAGGACTGCCTCGGCATATGAGGCCCAGTCATCCGGCAGTACGGCCGACGCCTCATGTGCTACCTGCAAAAGCCCACGATATACGAAATGCCGGGCGGGAATTGTTGGCAAATCCCTTGTAACCCGCTGAAAACAGATGTCCTGCTCCCAGAACTTTGGTTGCGAGCACTGCGGAAAAGAATCCCGAAAGATGAAAGCTCAAGGCGGAGAACTAGTGGTCGTACTCTGCCACCAGCTCCCTGTAACTGGCATTGACCGCGTGGCACTGTCCTTGTGCATGACCGAATTCGTTCTCCGTCACATCCATGACGAATCCAGAGATTGGACCTACCGTCGCATTCGTCCCGGCGCTTGAGCCCGGCCTGTACTGCCGCTCCTGGTCGTCCGCTTCCCAGCGCAGACCCAGTTCCAGGCAAGCCTGCCTGCGCTGCTCCGCATAGCTCACAAGCCGTTTCATCTGGTGTTCTTCCACACCGCAACGAAAAGCGAATCCGCTGTCGCTGACCAGCAAAATAGCTGCCGCGCCCAGCGCCGCCACTTCAGCAAACTTCCAGTTTCCACTTAGAAATCGCAAAGGATCGGTACCACCACTGCATAGGAATTTGGGATTATCGTGTACCCCCAGTATAGCCAAATTTCCGTTTTTCCAAGTGACGAACCGCACTCCAAATCCGCTCGACACATTCCCGAAGTCACTCAGCAGGCATCAGCAAACCTGTGCGACAATCGTTTCACCGGACCGTCCCCGTCCCTGGCGAGGTCACCATGCGATCTCAAGCTGAACGCTCTCGATTCCTCTATCGCGCGCTCGTCGTCTCTGTCGCTCTGCATGGCGCGTTCTTCGCTTCGGTGTTTCTCTTCGGAACCCGCTTATTCATTCGGGTTATTCCGCCTGTCAAGATCCAGTCCGTCGCGCAACTCACCTTCTCCGGCGGTTCCCACGCCATTCGGATCGAGTTGCCCATTGACCAGTTCGCAGCTCATAACCGCGAGCCCGCCAAAAACGCTCCTGCCGCCAAAAAGACTGACATTCCCATGCAGGTTGCCGCCCTCAAGAAGTCAGGCGGCGGCTCTACGCGTGCGCCTCACCACGGCGACGGCTCATCCACGGCTATTTCCGGCAATGGCAGCGACGCCCAGGACATCCACCCCGCTTTCCCCATCTTCTCCCCCCACCCACCCGTCAACGACCGCACGCTCCTCCCGGACTCCGAACAGAAAATCGTCGTTGACGTCAGTGTCGATGCGTTCGGGCAGGTCATCAGCGAGAATCTCGTCAAAGGAATGGGAACCAGGCTGGACAAGATTGTCCTGGAGACCGTCAAAACCTGGCGCTTTCAGCCGGCTACGTTGAATGGCAAACCGGTGGCCACCGAGGCCGAACTGATCTTCCCGTTCAACCAGGACTATCCCATCACAAACTCCTGAAATGGGCGCTCCTTTTGATTTTTGTCGGTAAGTGTCCCCTCTCGTTCAGATTGGAGGCATCAAACTTACAAGGCATATCGAGATTTCCGGCGCTTGCAGTAAGATAGCCGCATCGAGGAATCTGCCGGGATTCTTCCCCCGAACGTCGTGGGTTTCGACCCAGAGGAGTGTATGGAAAGAGGCAAGAAGGAGAAGCATACAACCGACCATTTAAAAGGCGTTCTGAGGGGAGAAGCCTTCGAAAGCGATTGCACAGTGGCGCTTGTAACCAAACTTGATCATGACCGGCCCACCGTTGCTGTCTGGACCAGCCTTCGAATCACTGCCGCATCGCAGACCCCGCCCGACGGAACCTATCGGCTCGAGGTTCACGGGAGAGTCTTCGACGTGAATCGCATTGGCGGCAAGTGGCCGACGCTAAATCTGTAGATTGCTGATATTCTCTGCTGCATCGATTCGCACATCCAGCTGAATATAATCAGTCATTTCGGAGTAGCCTACTTTACAACGCGGGGGCGGGTGTACCAGTAGCGCCAGGCGATCATCGGTGGATTCAGGAAAGCTTCGAGGATGACTTGATCCTCGCAGATTCATATCCGTTAAACTCGTCGAAAATTCCCAAGATGCAGGTGTGAGTCTCTGAGCCGGAGGTGTGCGTATGAAGTATCTTTCCCTTTGGGCAGTGCCAGCGCTGTTCGCGACCGTAGCCATTGCACAGAGTTCACCCGTTTTTCTTCCCGCTAGTCCGTCGACTGTGGCGTGGGGCTATTACTGGTCGAAAGCCAAGCCGGTTCTGACGGTCCATTCCGGCGATAGGGTCCGCATTCAAACGCTCTCGACCTGCGGGCCGAACGAGCGACTCGAGTCCGGTGGAGTAGCGGCGAAGGACATTCCCGCCTACAACGCGACGATCTACGACCAGGTAAAAGATCGTGGGCCGGGGGGACACATCCTGACCGGGCCCGTTGCAATCGCCGATGCGGAGCCGGGCGATGTACTGGAAGTCCAGATCGAAAAGATTGATATCGACGTACCGTTTGCGTGCAACGGGTTTTCCGTAGGTAGAGGATTTCTGCCTAACGATTTCCCTTATGGACGCCGCAAAATTATTCCCCTCGATCGCGCAAAGATGATTGCACATTTTGGCCCCGGCGTTGAGATTCCGTTGCATCCGTTTTTTGGAAGCATGGGCGTAGCTCCTCCGGAATCGGCTGGGAGATATGACAGTGCTCCGCCGTGGATGCACGCCGGCAACATTGACAATAAAGAACTCGTGGCGGGTACGACGCTATTCATTCCCGTACATGCGCCGGGAGCACTCTTTGAGGTTGGCGACGGTCATGCCGGACAGGGCAATGGCGAGGTCGATATCACTGCAATGGAGACATTCCTGACCGGTACGTTCCGCTTTATCGTTCACAAGGATCAGCATCTGCTGTGGCCGCGAGCCGAAACACCCACCAGCTACATCAGCATGGGATTCAGTCCCGATTTAAAGACGGCGACCGAAATGGCGGTCCGCAACATGATCGATTTTCTGGTGGCAGAAAAGCATTTGTCGCGCGACGACGCCTACATGCTTACCAGCGTGGCCATCGATGTGGACATTACCCAGTTAGTGGACGGCAATGTAGGCGTACATGCAATTTGCCCTAAAGGAATCTTTGTTGATTCCAGATAATCGAAAAATCTCCCGAACGTGGAAGTCCTCCGGTATAGCCAAATTCTCCGGTCTACCCAAATGACTCCGGCCCGGTAGAATCAGCCTATATGGATATTGTTGAGACCAACCTCGCCGGCGAGGAGACGATCCTCGAGGGCACAAGGTTTGTGCGGGCGTGCCTGCGCAAGCCTGTAGATCGAACGCCGGTGTGGTTTCTACGCCAGGCGGGGCGCTATATGCAGGAGTATCGCGACGTTCGTAAACACCACACGCTGGTCGAGATTTGCAAGCAGCCAGAACTCGCCGCCGAAGTGACCATTACTGCTGCCGAAAAGCTCGGCGTCGACGCGGCCATTATTTTTGCCGATTTGCTGCTGCCGCTCGAACCAATGGGCCTGCCATTTGAATTTCAGGCCGGAGAAGGCCCTGTTGTTCATCACCCCGTCCGCACAGCTGAAAACGTAAAGGCTCTGCGCACGGATCGCGCAGCCGACCTTGCCTATGTGGCGCGCGCAATCGAAAAAGTTGCCGCGCACTTTGGAGATCGACTCGGTGTAATCGGTTTCTGCGGAGCTCCGTATACGCTGGCCAGCTACATGATCGAGGGCGGCGGGTCACGGAATTATATTCACACCAAGAAGATGATGTACGGCGACACGCTCGCATGGAACAGCCTTCTCGATAAGCTTGTCGTCGTTTTGACAGAGTATTGCCGGCTGCAGGTGCAGGCGGGCGCCGATGTGATCCAGATTTTCGATAGCTGGGTCGGTTCGCTTTCGCTGCAGGACTATCGCGATTACGCGTTCGAGGCATCGAAGCGGCTGGTTCGCGCGGTGCAGGGGATGGGCGTTCCGGTGATCTATTTTGGTGTTGAGACCGCGGGACTGCTGTCGCAAATGGCGGCCACTGGCGCTGACGTCATCGGCCTTGATTGGCGGCAGCCGCTCGATCTTGGCTGGCGTGAAGTCGGGCCCGCGCATGCTGTGCAGGGAAATCTGGATCCGATCACTTTGTTTGCTCCGATCGAGGTTCTCGAACTCCGCGTGAAGGAGATACTGCGTGCGGCGGCGGGACGACCGGGACACATCTTCAACCTTGGCCACGGGATCGTTCCGGAGACGCCCGTCGAAAACGTGCAGGCTGTAGTGCGGATGGTGCGCGAGTTTCGATTGGAGAAGCAGGATGCCTAAGCAAGCAGTTCTGCTCCTCGCGCACGGCACGCCGGAGACGATTGAAGAGATCCCGGACTACCTGCGCAACGTGGTCAGCGGGCGACCGCTTCCTGAACATGTCATAGAAGAGATCAAACACAGGTACTCGCTGATCGGACGAAGTCCGCTTACAGAGATCACCGTGGCACAGGGGCGGCTTGTCGAAGCCCAGCTGGTTGCAGAGGGTATCGACGCGCAGGTCTACGTTGGCATGCGAAACTGGAAGCCTTACATCCCCGACGTGGTTCGCAAGATGCGCGTGGACGGCGTGACAGAGACCGCTGTGATTTGCATGGCGCCGCAGAATTCGCGGACCAGCGTAGGACTTTACAAGCGAGCAGTGCAGGCTGAAGCCGGCGCGCTGAAAGTCGATTTCACCGAGGCGTGGGCCCAGGATCCGCTGCTTGCAGATGCATTCGCCGAGCGGTTGCGGGCAGCGCAGACGCGCATGATTCAGGAAACGGGCGCGCCGGTGCCCGTGCTTTTTACGGCGCACAGCGTGCCTACCAGAACAGTGGAAGCAACACCGGCAGCCGAGGGGCAGCCAAGATTGTGGCCTGGCGAGGGTGCCGATCCTTACGCGCAAGAGGCCAAACGAACGGCGGAGCTTGTGGCGGAGCGCGTTCCCGAAATTCCGAAGTGGTGGTTCGCCTTTCAGAGTCAGGGCGCGAGTGGTGGTCCGTGGATCGGGCCTACGGTTGAAGAAACACTTACTGCTATCGCCGGCGAAGGCGTGAAAACGCTCCTGCTGCAGCCGATCGGCTTTTTGTGCGACCACGTCGAGATTCTGTACGACGTCGATATCGCGTTCAAGCAGTATGCGGCGAACCTGGGCATTCGCCTGGAGCGGCCAGAATCACTGAATGCTTCGCCCACCCTGGCGCGCGCAATAGCAGGACTTGCGAAACATGGGCTCAGTCGGTTAGAAGAAGAATGAATTTCAGATAGCGAAAATTGAGCAGTGGTTTTTAAACCGTCAGGGCTTCTTCCCTTCGAGTGCCTTCCCGCGACAATGACTGCTGTGCCATGCGATGAAGGTAGTCGATGTCGAGCGATCAGCCATATTCGAGTAAGACGAGTTCTTCGTCTGAGCGGTGTCCGGACTGTGGAAGGTCACCGATGCAGCGTATTCATCGCGAAGGTTTTCTGCAACGGCACATTCTGCCCCTGCTTGGGTTCTATCCCTGGGAGTGCCCGCTCTGCAGAAAGCCCAGGCTGCTGAGAAATCGCGGACGCCGTCGCCACACAGGCCCTGGTGGAGACCAACCTGTCAGGTAATAGCCAACTGGAGACTCATCGATCGGGTGAGCTGCGGAGTCGGCTGACGAATTAGGGATTGGGTCGGCGACTACTGGCGGAACAATTGCTTCGCGATGAAGAAGACGTTCGCGGGGCGTTCGGCCAGTCGACGCATGAAGTAGGGATACCACTCGCGGCCGAAGGGAATATAGACGCGGACGTTGTACCCCTCGGCGACCAGATTTCGCTGCAGATCGCGGCGCACACCGAAGAGCATTTGAAATTCGAAGCGGCTGCGATCGATGTTGCGCTGCGCGGCAAATGTCTTTGCCGCTGTAATCATGTTTTCGTCGTGTGTGGCCAAGCCGTGGTAGATGGGGCTTTGCAGCAGCATATTGGCGAGCTTGGTGTAGTTGGCGTCGACGTCGGATTTTTTGGGGAACGCAACCTCGGCCGGTTCCTTGTAGGCGCCCTTGCAGAGGCGGACGCGGATGCCGTCGGCGATGAGTTGCTCGATGTCGGCCTGCGAGCGGTAGAGATATGACTGGATCACGATGCCGATGGAGCCGCGCAGCTCAGGCCGGGCGTTGATGCGGCGCACAATATCCAGCGTGACCTGGGTGAGGGGCGAGTCTTCCATATCGATACGGAGGAAGTTGCCGTTGGCGTGTGCATGCTGGGCGAGGTTTGTGGCAATGGCTTCGGCGAGGGCGGGGTCCTGCGCGAGACCCATCTGGGTAAGCTTGACGCTGATGTTGGAGTCGAGTTTGCGCGCAGCGATCTGATCGAGAAGCTGGTGGTAAATGTCGGCGGCCTTGTGAGCCTCGACTGCGGTGGAGACGCTTTCGCCGAGCGAGTCGAGCGTGACATGCATGCCCTGCTGGTTGACCTGGGCGCAAACGCGAAGCGCGTCTTCGATTTCAAGGCCGGCGACAAAGCGCGAACTGAGCTTGCCACCGATACTGGAGTGCTCGGCAAATTTGCGGAGAGAGCGATTGTGGGAGAGTGCAATAAAAGCGGAACGAAGTACGGGCATCAGTTAACCTTGCCGGGCGATGAACCTGGGAAGAAGGCATTCGCGCTGGACAGTTCAGTTTCGCACAGCAGGGCGATGCGGAGCCGCTGGGAACGGTGTGGGATGTACTCACGTAATCTGAAGAGGCTGCGGACCGTCAGTGGCACGGCGTCCCGGTGAATACTGAGTGGAGGATTCATGCGGTTATTCCTCATTGTAGTTTGTGCAGCGTGGGCAGTGACAGGGGCGCGTGCCATCCAGCTGGCGCAAGGGCAACCGCCGGGAATGCCTGCGACCGCGGGGGAGACGCTGAGCGGGAAAAAGATCGTGCTGTCGGATGCAGTGCGAGGGCACAGGACGGTGCTGGTGGCGGGGTTCAGCCACGATGGCGGCATTGCATGCGGCGACTGGATGAAGGCGATTCGCGGCGATGCGGTGCTGGCCGGCGTGGAGGTGTACGAGATCGCCATGCTGCAGGCCGCACCCGGAATCTTGCGGGGCATGATCAAGAGCGGCATGCGCAAAGGTATGCCGAGCGCTGAGCAGGAGCGCAGCGTGGTGCTGACGCAGGACGACAAGGCATGGAAGAAGTACTTTGCTGTTTCGAATACGCAGGCGCCGCAGGTGATGCTGCTGGATGCGGCGGGGAATGTGTTGTGGCGCGGGCATGGTGCTGCTAATGCGGTCGAGCCGGAATTGAGGAATGCGGTGAGTGCGCATTAAGCGGCGACTTGGTGGGGGCGAGGTTTAGAGGTGGGATGCCGGATGTTGCTTAAGTAGCAATTTCCATGTGACGGTGATCCTCCCCGAACGGCGATCTGGCTTCATACCGCAGGAACAATGAGACTCGCTGATTCTTCCTTCAGAAAGCCTTGAGCAGTTCGGCGGATGCGAAATGAGTTCCGGAAATAAAGTTTAGAAGAGGGCCAAAACTCGAGGCCGCAGGTTTTCCAACAAAGTGAAGACCTGGGACGGACGACTCAAGAGCGCGAGTGAGGACAGGATAGCTTCCGGACGTCCGTATGGCGTTGGTCATGGAGGAATCAAAAAAGCTGTAGCGCGAAACGTCAGCTCGGTAGCCTGTGGCAACGATGACATGATCGGCAATACGATGTGTGGAGTCGTTTAGCTCGAGTTTAACCTTGTCTCCCAGGATCTCAACCGACGTGACGAAGCGGTCAAGGGTCATTGGGACAGCAGTGAGGTAGACCTTCTGCCACCCGGTACCTGCAGGGCGAATAGCGCGATGACTGATGGGGTCTTTAAGCCTGCGCGGTAACAGGCGAAAGACATTCGGAAAGCCGACAAGGCGGCTGATTCCAGCAGGGCCTACGTCGAAATTGGAATAAAGGCACCACGAGATCGGGCCGAGCCGATGCAACCAGGCGTTCTGGCCGACCCAGCGGATTAGTTTCTGCCGCCCAATGATCTCGACCTTCGCCTCATACGAGCTGAGAATCCGCGCTGCATCGAGCGCGCTCTGTCCGCTTCCAATAACCACAATCTGTTGTCCCCGAAAACGGCTCAGGTCATTGTGGTCAGAAGAGTGCGTTATATGAGACTTCGGCTTGTCTTCAAACTCGCGGGGCACCCATGGAAAGTGGGCTATTCCAGTTGCTACGATAACGCGGCGGACTTTGAACAGTGACCCGTCGTCCAGAGAGAGTTTGAACCCTGCGCCGTTCTTCTCAACTTTCTTGATTTGAACGCGTTGTAGCTCCGGCAGAGCTTTGTGTTGATACCACTGACCGTATTCGATGAACTTCTGAAGCGGAATGGGCTGCTCGAACTTGGCACCGGTGTCTGCTTTGAAATGATCAAGAGTTAGTTTTGCGCCAGGATCGGAGATGTGGGAGGCGGCCCAGTTAGAGCGAAGATACATTCCCGCAGGCATGTGATCACGCCAGAAACTCATGGGATCGCCGAAGATGCCGACACCGATTCCTTTGCTCTTCAGATAGGCTGCGGATGAGAGCCCGAAAGGTCCTGCACCAACTACCGCGACGTCTAGATCCATTTGTCTGCTTTCGTATCTCTTTATTCTAAAGAGATAGACAGAATAACGAATCCTCCAACGGTCAGAAACACCGGTTACCTTGGATGCAGTAACGGGCTACCCAAAGGGGGTATTGTGCTCATTTTCCAGGCATGCCTTGCGCCGAGTGTTCCGGTCGGAATGACAGCTTTGCAGGGATGACTCATTGGTTTGGGAGTGTTGCGGACAATCCGTAAGTGACTTTTTCGTTAACTCACTTTGTGGGCGACTGAATTGGTCGGACTTTCAGCGTCGAATTTTCTGCAAACTTTTTGTGGAAAACTGCAAATTTGGGAGGGGGGGTGGGGGGGCCCCTTTCCGCCTCCTGGTTCGCAGGGAGAACATTCTGTGCTCTAGATGATTGTGCAGGAAGCGAGGGTAATTACCTGCAAAACTGAGGCGAGATTTTTGCGTTTGGAATGTGCGTGTTGGGCGCAATGCCGCGATGGAGGCCTTGACAGCGGTTGAGGTGAACCCTGCAGTGAGACAGTTTGCCGTCTACCTGAACAGCATTTCCATCACGTGCGAACGCTCTCAGGAGAGGAAGCGGAGCTGGAGTGCGGAGATGTAGTCCTCGGGCGCCATGTGTTGTTTGCCGGCGTGCATGCCAAGCATTGCGCCGGCGGACTCGAGGGTATGGTCATCGACGTCGGGCTGGCGCAGACGCTCGAGGATGAGAGGAAGAGCGCGCTGATCGCGCCGTTGCGCGAGCCCCGCCAAAGCCTCATCGACAACATCTGAAGGGGGGTTATTGAGCAGATCCGCAAAGGAATCGCGGATTTCAGGTGTGTCAGCTGTACTCAGAGTGCCCAGGCCGAAGGTCGCCCAATCACGCACGTCTTCGTCAGCATCGCCCATAAGCTCGAGCAACACGGTAACGATCGGGGGTTCGCTGGCAAAGCTTCCGGAGGCACAGGCAACGGCGAAGCGTATCTCGGCTTCCGGATGCGTGCCGTAGCGCACGAGGAGCGGAATGGCACGCGGATCGCCGATGTGGCCAAGTGCCTGAATCGCCGAAGCGAGGGGCTGAATCGGCTTCTCATTTTCGGCCAGCGCCATGACTACAGAGAAGGACTCCTCGGGAAAGATGTTCTCGGGATGATCGGCGGTACGGCCCAGCTGCGCGAGAACGTCGGCGCCGCGAGCGCGCTTCAATGGCTCGTCGGAGCGGCACCAGTCCGTGGCGGTCTCGAGCACTTCGCGCGAGCCAATGTGGCGCAGCGCATGCACAGCATGCCAGGGTGCTTCGTCGTCATATTCGCCTTTGAGTGTTTGCGCGAAGAGATCGCCAATCTGCATGGGAAAAGGTTAGCATCGGGGACGGAATCGGTTCCTCGGTTGAGTCGCATTTGAGGAACGGCTTGAAATTTGCGTTTGATTGGATCGGTGGGGTGAAGTCTTGGCTTTCCCACCCATGCCGCGATGAAGCTGCGTCATGGATGGGGCACACAGCATTGTGCAAATGGATGCCAGGAAGAGCAACCGCAGATCCTTCGGCTTCGCTCAGCGACTGTCTGGATTGTCAAGGATGGGTTGATGGAAAAGCGGAAAACAGTGGAGCTGTTTCCCTCTTTCCCACAACCTCGGCTAGGGCTGCTGAGGAGCAGAGCAGCTCAGTTCGAAGTGGGCGCTTCGCTGGCGAACCTGGCGGGCTTTGGCGTTGAGTCGGACGAGCAGCTTGTGGGCCACGGCGATACGAACGACTTTGGGCGGTTTGCCGGCGTTGCGCAGGCGCTGCTGGAAGGCGAGGAAGTCGGGTTCATGACGAGCGACCACGCTGCCCACGATGAACAGGATGTCGCGGATGGCGGCGCGGCCGCCACGCACCGCGCGTTTGCCCTGATGTTTGCCTGAGTCGTTGGCCAGAGGCGCCAGTCCTGCAAGCTTGGAGATGGTTTTATTGGAGAGCGTGCCGATCTCCGGCATCTCGGCCATGAGGCGGGCCACGGTACGATCGGCGACGCCCTTGATGGTGCGGAAGGCTTGATTGAGTTCGCGCCACAAGGGATCGGCTTCGATCAGTGCGGCGATGGCCTGTTCCAGTTCTCTGATCTGTTCGGCGAGGAAGGTGAGCATCGCGCGGAAGCCTTCTGCACGGCTTCGTTGGTGACCAGACGCTGCTGGTTCAGCTGCGCGGTGCGAACCTCGGTGAGCTGGCGCAGACGAGTGACGCGGGCACGCAACTCGAGCTGGGTGGGCGGGGCCAGGCATAGCGGCTGAGACCTTCTGGTCTGTGCGTACCAGGCGATCATGCCGGCATCGATGGCATCGGTCTTCTCGAGCGAACCCATGCTCTGCGCGAACTGGCGCACGGCACGCGGGTTGACCACCGCCACCGGCAGGCCGTGTTCGGACAGCTGCGCAAAGGCACGCTGTTCGTAGCCGCCGGTGGCTTCCATGGCGACCAGTGCTACTTGATGGGTCTGACAGAAGGCAGCCAGCTCTGCGATGCCTTCCGGGGTGTTGGCGAAGGTGGCTGCGGCGCCGTCCTGTCCGATGCGCGCGGCCAAAGATGATGAACCAATATCCACTCCACAAATGATCCGTGTCACGGTAACCTGCCTTGTATGTTCGAGTGAAATCGTGCGACTGTTCGGTCGTACGTGACTTGGGCAGCGGTCGCCTGTGCTGAGCGCCGGTCGTCAAGACCGCAGGATGAACGGGAGCCGTCCGCCCGCGGGGGAACCGATCGATCGGTTCCCCCACTGCAACAGTCTCAACCAAACTGCCGCTTATTTAGAGATACAAGGATGACAGTGATCGTTTATTGGATTGTGCTTTCCCACCCATGCCGCGATGAAGCTGCGTCATGGATGGGGCACCCAGCATTGTGCAAATGGATGCCAGGAAGAGCAACCGCAGCAGCACACCAAAGAGATCCCTCTTGCATTTACTTCTATTCGACGCGGAATAGAGCGCAGCCGTGTGCGGGCAGAACTACGTGCAGTGTCTTTGCGCTCGGAATGTGTTTCTGATTCCAGACGTCGTAAAGGGCGTGCGGTTTGTCTTCCAGGTGGAAGAGCGCCCAGGGAAGATTGGATGAGGTCTTTGCGTCGGCGAGGTTAAAGACGGCGATGTAGCGCTTCGGGTTTGGTCCGCCGGTGCGGGCGTACCAGTAGCGCTGCGGGAAGGACGCCGAGTTTGCCATGATTCTTCGGCAGAAGGCCGGGACCGGATTCTACGGCCTGCTGATTGAGGTCGGTGACTTCCTTGTTGGTGATGAGGGAGCGGGTAGAAGTCGTCGAGCTTCGTGAGGTTGGCGCCGAGAATGAGAGGCGAGCGGGAGATGGCCCAGAGAGTGAATTCGGTGCGCTGCTCGTCGTGGGTGTAGGCGGATTGGCGGGCTTGGTCTTTGCCGGGATGCGGGCCCAGGTAGCCTTCGGGAAGCATGTCGGGATCGGGCCAGCTGCCGGGCTTGACGTAGGGCGCCCACTTGGCGATGCGGTCGAATTCGTCGCGAAGGCCGAAGGGATATTCGGCGGTTGGCGGATTGTGGGTGAAGGTCCAGGCGTCCCAATGGTCGTCGGTAATGCGCCACATCTGCGCGTATTTGGCGATTTCGGCCGCGTGGTCCAGCTGGGTGGGGCCGGGAGAAAGGCTAAGCACGATGGGGCGGCCGGTCTTGCGGATGGCTTCGGCGATCTGGCGGATTTCGGTGGGGCGGTAGGGATGATCGCTGATGCAGTCGACCTTGATGTAGTCGAGCCCCCAGTCGGCGTAAAGCTTGAGCATGGAGTCGTAGTAGGCCTGGCCCGGCGGCGTTGTCGGCGACGCCCCAGTTGCCTGTGTCCCAGGGACAAGGGGATGTGGTATCGGCGGCGTCGGCGGCGTGGAAGCTGGAGCCGGCGATGGGCAGGTTCTGCTTTACGACCTGGCGGGGGATGCCGCGGACGATATGGATGCCGAATTTGAGTCCCTGGGCGTGAACCCAGTCGGCGAGCGGCTTGAATCCGGCGTTGTTGGCGGAAGCGGGGAAACGCGCGGGATCGGGAATGAGGATGCCGTTCTCATTCCAGAGATATTTGCGGGCCTCGAGGGTGCTGCCGAAGGGGTCCTGCATGTACCAGCCTTCGTCGATGACGGAGTATTGCCAGCCGAATTGGCGGATGCCGGCGAGGACGGTGGTATTGGCGCGGAAGTCGGCTTCGCTGATGGTGAGGCCGTAGGCGTCCCAGCTGTTCCAGCCCATGGGGGGGGTGGGGGCCGGGTTTTGGGCGAAGCAAGGCGAGGGGAGCCGGAGAGAAGGGCGAGACAGACGAGCAGGATCAAGCCGGATCGAAACATGTGGAAACGTATACCACAACCGGAAGCGGAAAGCGGATGGAGCGCGATGGCAGGGAGATTGATGTGAATCAGTTCGGGCAAAACAACGTGATGCAACTCACTTTCAAATGGGCCTATAATGCTGTCGAATCAAAACAGAACAGCTGCACGATGCCAATCCCCGACACCTGCAACTGAGGAGACGATTATGCTCAAGTCGTTCTTGCTCTTCGCGGCGGTTGTTTTGCTTGTGACTGCCTCCGCATCCGCTCCGGCCCGTCCACCCCAAGACGCATCTGCGCCAACGCCAAGAGCGGTGCCAAGCTATCCCCTGAAGCACATGCCAAGGCCAAAAAGCTCTATGAGCTGGATTGTGCGCTTTGCCACGGTTCGTCCGGTGACGGCAAGACTGACCTGGCGAAGGATATGCAATTGACACTGATCGACTGGACCGATCCGAAGTCGTTGTCCGGGATGTCGGACCAGGCGCTGTTCGACGCGATTCGCAAGGGCAAGGGAAAGATGCCACCCGAGGATGAAGGTCGCGCCAAGAACGACGACATCCACTACCTCGTCACCTACATTCGGAAATTTGCCAATAACAGTCAACCGGCGACGACATCCGCGCCCGCGGCACAACCTGCTGCAACTCCCGCGCCTGAGGCCACGCCTGCTGCTCCGGCGGTTTCGCCCTCCCCCAGCAGATGAGCTTTGACTCTCCATCCTTGCGGTTGAATCATGCCGCCGGGATGGGGACGTTACCAGACTGAATCCAGATCATTCCAGCGGGTTGGTAATGGTTGCGCCCATGCATCGGGGCTTACGTCGCGTGCATGGCGTGCGAACAACCAGTGATGGCCTTCGAGATCCAACACCCCATATTGAAATTCCCCGTACGCGGTTTCGTGCGGTTCTTCGACGATTCTCGCGACGGGGCGGGTACGCGCGTAATGCGCTTCCACGTCTGCAATGAAGATGGTGAGGCTTTGTGTTGCGCCGTCGAGCTCGGCGGGGCTTGACCTGCCTGGGCTGGTGAACCCTTTGCGTTCCGGTTCAAACACGGATGTTCGAGCGGATGACACGCGGGCAGGCGTTGGGATCTGAGAGAACCAATTCCGGAATTGACGCGTCTGTACGATAAGCTGATCCGGGAGAATCAAGGAATGTTTTTCAGTGTCTGGAAGCGGGCTGCAACGGTATGGCCTTGGCATTGGCGCTGCCGCTGTTTGCGCAGCAGGCGCAGCCGATTGCGGGCGGAAACCCGGCGCTGCCGCTGGTGCATGTCGAGAGCGAACCGAATTCAGCTGCGGCGCAGAAGGCGCACTATGTCGTGCTGGTTTCGCTGGATGGATTTCGCTGGGACTATGCGAAGCATGATGGCGCGGTGAACCTGCTGGCGCTGGGGAAGAAAGGCGTCTGGGCTCCGCAAGGGATGCTGCCGAGCTATCCTTCGCTCACATTTCCGAACCACTTCACCATTGTGACGGGGCTCTATCCCGAGCATCACGGGCTGGTGGCCAACAGCTTCTACGATCCTGCGAAGCAGGCGCGCTATGGGATCTCCGATGCGAAGGCGGTGCGAGGATGGAAGCTGGTATAGCGGCGTGCCATTGTGGAGCCTGGCGGAGAGCCAGGGCATGCATGCAGCGTGCCTCTTCTGGCCGGGTTCTGAGGCGGAGATCGCGGGGCACCGGCCGACGTGGTACGCGGTATTCGACAACAAGACGCAGGCGACCGATGATGTGCGAGCAGGCGCGCATCGATGACGCCGTGGCTCTGTTGAAGATGCCGGAAGCGGAACGGCCGCACTTCATCACGATCTACTACTCGGAGCCCGATCATGAAGGGCATGAGTTCGGGCCGGATGCGCCGGAGACAAAGGCCGCGGTCCTGAAGATGGACGCGATGATCGGCAGGCTGAAGAAGGCGCTGGACGCGACAAAGCTGCCCATCGACCTGGTCGTGGTGAGCGATCACGGCATGGTGAAGGAGCAGGGCGGCTGGATCAACCTGGAGGAGTTTGCCGATCTGAGCAGCTTCGAAACTGCCGGTCCGCTGCTTTACGGCAAGACGGAAGAAGACAGCGCTCAGCGCGTACGACAAGCTGAAGCAGGCGTCGTCGCAGTTTGTGGTTTATCGGCGGAAGGACGTGCCGGCAGGGCTCGACTATAACCAGAATCCGCGCGAGGGCGACCCGGTGGTGATTGCGACCGGGCCGTACGCGATTCGCGCCCACAAGCCGCAGGGCAGACCGGCCGGATCATCCGCCGGAACCGGGGATGCATGGATTCGATCCGCACAAAGTTGCGGAGATGAAGGCGAGTTTCTTCGCCGTCGGACCGGATATCGTGGCTGGAAAAACGGTGGCGCCTTTCGAAAATGTGAACCTCTATCCGTGGATCGCCCACATGCTGGGATTGCAACCTGGAAAGAGCGACGGCAGCCTGAATGTGCTGGCGGGAACGCTGCGCGAACGGCGGAGACAGCGCCAGAGCGTGGGCGAATCGAAACAGGAGTAAGGACACAATGAGCGCAGTGTTGGGAATCGATGGCGGAGGAACAAGAACGCGCGCCTCCATCGTCGATGGCGAGCGGGTAATGGCGTTTGGGGAGAACGGCTCGATCAAAAGGCTGCGCGTGGGCGCGGAGATTGCGGAGGAGAATCTGCGCGCGCTGCTGAAAGACGTTTTCGCGCAGGCGGGTTTGCACGGCGTGAAGGCCGCGTCGGCGGGCGTGGCGAGCGCAACGATGCCCGGCGTGAACGGAGTGGATTACCGCGGTATTTGACGACTTTGGCGTGGAGCGATCCGAAGTTGTGGGCGACGAGGTGATTGCGCTGGATGGAGCCTTTAAAGGCGGCCCAGGAATTCTGCAGATAGCGGGAACGGGCTCAAACTGCATTGGCCGCGCACCCGATGGCGGACGCGAAAGCGCCGGCGGATGGAGTTCGCGGCTTAGGCGATGAGGGCTCAGGGTACTGGATCGGATTGCATGCGGTGCGGAGGGCGCTGAGGGCGCTGGATCGCGAGGAGCCGACGCGGATTCTGGAAGCGGTGGGCGGCTGTGGGGAACAAAGACGATTGAGGAACTGGTCAATCTGGGTGACAGCACACCGGGTCCGGATTTTGCGGCGCTTGCCCCGGCGATCAGCCAGCTTGCCGAAGAGGGCGATGCGGTGGCGATGGGCGTTTTGGGGCAGGCTGCAGCGGATCTGGTAGAAAGCGTACTGCTGGTGCGCGCGAAGCTGCGGAGAAAACACAAACTTGCAGCGGAAGTTCCGGTGGCGTGGATTGGTAGCGTGATTGGGAAGTCCCGGCTGGTGCGCGAGCAGTTCTTCGCGGGATTGCATGCAGGCAGCGCCAGAGATGCCCGTTCGAGAAACCGAGGTTGCTGGAATCGAAGGCGCGGTGTGGCGCGCCCAGCAACTGGCAAATCATTGATCTCAATCTGATTTTTGGCGAAACTCTGCTCCCTCAGGCCGTGTCTATAAGGGGTAGGAGTTCCTATGCATCCTACGGTTCGACGCGAAGTCGGCTGCGCCATTGTTGCGTCCTTCTGGATATTCTCCTCCGCTGTATCCCCCGCACAATCAACGACGCCTCCGCCAACAACGCCTCCGCCGGAGGAGCCAACCCTGGTTCAGCGGCCGACGTTGTCGATTACCACGCGGGAGGTGCTGATGGACGTGGTGGTGACCGATGGATCGCGGCATCCGGTGACCGGGCTGAAGGCTTCGGACTTCGTGGTGACCGAAGAGGGCCAGTCGCAAAGCATCACGCATCTTGAGGAGCACCATCCGCTGACTGCGGCGGATCTGGCGAGCGTGCAGAAGCCTCGCGCTGCCGCCGAACACATTTACGAATTACAATCCCGTGCCGAATTCAAATGCCTACACCGTGCTCCTGTTGGATGCGATGGACACGCCGGTTACGGCGCAGATGTACGTGCGGGAACAACTCATTGGGTTTTTGAAACGCATGCAGCCGGGAACGCCGATTGCCATTTTCCAGATCGATTCGGAGATGCGGCTGATCCAGGGGTTTTCGTCGGATCCGAAGGTGCTGCTGGCAGCGGCCGAGAGCAAGCGCGACATGCCTTCGTTGCAAAAGCCGTTTTATGGATCGAGGGAGTTGAACCAGATGGTGCGGAACCAGGTTCTCGGCCAGGGTATGCAGGCAATGGGGAAGTACCTGGCAGGGTTTCCGGGACGCAAAAACCTGATCTGGTTTACAGCCAGACTGCCTTACTGGTACGCGGCCGATAACAGCGATTCGGCAATTGAATACCGCGAAGAACACACGTTTCATGACAACTTTTCGGTGCTGGAGGATGGCGTCGCGGGCCTGACGGATGCGCTGACGCTGAGCCGCGTGGCCGTGTATCCGATTGACTCGCGAGGATTGCAGACGCTGCCGGCGTTTGACGCCAGCAAGCGAGGATCGCCGGGGCTGCCGTCGAATGCAGGGTTTAACACGGCGCAGGCTTTTCAGCATATGGATCTGGACGCGATTGCGGATGCGACGGGCGGAAAAGCTTACTACAACACAAACGGGCTTGAAGGACATTCTGGCGGAGATCGTGAACGACGGATCGAACTATTACACGGTGGCGTATCGCAACGAACAACCAGACGTGGAATGGGCAGTTCCGAAGGATCAAGGTTACGGTGGATCGGCCGGGCGTGAAGCTGCAGTATCGGCCGGGTTACTATGCCGTCGATCGCAGCGCGCAGGAGCAGCGGCAATTGGCCGCGTTGCAGAAGAGGATGGCGAATGCGGCGCACCAACCTTACCGGCCGGAAAGCGATGCGGGCGCACCGGGGCAGAATCAGGGCGTGATTGCCAAACCGAAGGGCGGCTTCGATGCGGCGATGGAACTGGGCGCGATTCCGCCGACGGAGATCATTTTCACCGCACACGTTGAGAAGGACGACAAGGTTGTGAAGCTGAGCAAGAAAACTCCTTTGCCGAAGGACAACTACCTGCTGCCCGAATACAAGGACAAGCCGTTTCACAATTGCACGGTGAAGATTGCAACTGATGGGCATAGCTCTGCACGTGACGAAAACCGCGGATGGCATTCGGCATGGCGCGGTGCAGTTTGTGACTGCGGTTTACACCATGGATGGCCGGATGATCAATTCGCTGCAAACGACGGCAAGTTTCGACATGAGGGATGCGACGTATCGCAAACTGCTGGTCAGGGCCTCCCGATGATGCAGGAGATTGCGGTTCCGGCGAAGGGGAATTATTTCCTGCGGATTGGCGTGCACGACTTGGGCGACGATCACGTCGGCGCGCTGGAGATTGCCGTCGATGAAGTCCATCCGGAGGTGGCCGGCCAGGGTTCGGCGGCACATTAGGTTCCTGCTTCGGAATATGGTAGAAGTGCACCTTTGCACAAAATGTTGTGCGGCTTACCGGTCGCAAAGCGCTAGATTGTTGGGAGTTCCTCGTTTTGCGATTTTTGGGGTCGGGATCGAGTGGTTGATTCCATGCAAGTTCTTCAATTTGGTACTGGGAACCGAGCAATCAGTATGCTCCAGTGTGCGGGCGCATTTTTTACCTCCTTTTGTCTTCCGCTGATGGCGAGGGCGCAGGACGCTCCCCTCCGCTGCGGACCAGGCGCAAGCAGCGGCACCGGTTATTTCCGTTACCACGCATGAGGTTTTGCTTGACGTTGTGGTGACGGATGGCGGACGCGCAGTGACCGGGTTGAAGGCATCCGGACTTCACGGTGCTTGAGGACGGCAAACCGCAGGTGGTTGCGAGCCTGGAGGAGCACACGCCGATGGCAGCGGCGATGCTTGCGCAGGCGACTTCAATTCCGGCGTTGCCGTTCAAACACGTTTACGAAACTTGTGCCCGGCGGGGAATACGAATGCATATACGGTGATTCTGCTGGACGCGCTGAACACGCGGCTCGATGACCAGATGTCGTTGCGGCTGGCTCTCATCAAGTATCTGAAGAAAATGCAGCCGGGACCGCCGGTAGCGATTTTCGAGCGCGACACAAAGATGCACCTCGTGCAGGGATTTACTTCGGATCCGCAGGTGCTGCTGGCCGCGGCGGAGAGCGAACGCGACAAGCCCGCAATGCCCAACGTGATACGGGCAACGCACGAGGAATACCTGGAATACAGGCTTGACGAAGTCTCACTGGGTTTCCAGTTGCTGGGTCGTTATCTTGCGGCGTTTCCGGGGCGCAAGAATTTGATCTGGTTTACGGGCGCGCTGCCGCAATCGAACATCCTTACGCCGATGGGCGATCCGTTTAACGATGATTTCAAAATTCTCGAAGGTGACCCGCACGATCTTACGGCGGCGCTGACGCTGAGCCGGGTTGCGGTTTATCCCATCGATTCGCGCGGGTTGCAGGCTGCTCCGCAATACACCGCGGCGGCGAAGGGGCTACCTTCTGCGAATGCGCCCGTTCAGTTCGAGACGGGTCAGGCATTCCAGCATTTGGCGCTGGATTCGATCGCCGAATCGACGGGAGGGCGCGCGTATTACAACTCGAACGGACTGGGCGCGAAGATTACGGAGATTGAGGAGAACGGTTCGAGCTACTACACGCTGACCTACGCAACCACAAACAAGACGTGGACAGGCGAGTTCCAGCACATCAAGGTTGCCGTGGACCGGCCGAATGTGAAGCTGCAGTATCGGCAGGGCTACTACGCGGTGGATCGGACGAAGCAGGAAAAGGCGAGCTGGACCAAATCCAGAAGACCGGGCAGGCTGGGGGTGTTGCGGGTGGCGCGACTGTTGCCGACCACGGCCGCCGAATGAGAAGGCGCAGAAGCCGGAGAAGACTACGAGCCTCCGGCAAACACAGGCAAGGCAGGTCCTCCGAAGGAAGGATTCGAGGAGGCGATGCAGCTTGGCGCCGTGCCGCCAACGGAGATACTCTTCACAGCGCGCGTGACGGAGAACGAAAAAGTGGAGCAGCTGCGGAAGGAAGACCCTTGGCCGAAGGATAACTACCTGGCGGCGGAATGGAAATACAAGCCATTCCACACTTACACCGTGGAATTCACCGTAGATGCGAAGACCTTGAAACTGGCGAAGGCGCAGGATGGATTGCGGCACGGGAGCATTGCGTTTGTCAGCGTGCTCTACGATCAGATGGCGCAGAACGTGAACTCGCGGCTGACCACGATCAACATGGACATCGATGACGCGCAGTACCAGGACATTCTGGCACATGGGTTGACCGAGCATCATGAGATAGCCGTTCCGGCGAAAGGGAATTACTTTCTGCGTCTCGGCTTGCACGACACGGTCAACGACCGGATTGGCTCGCTTGAAGTGGCCGTGGATCGCGTGAAGCCCGAAGTCATCAACGCGATTGCGCAGGGGAAGTAAGTTCGCGGAGATCGGGTGGGGTGGACGCTTATTTTGCCAGAACCCCACCCATGACCGAGCCGACGAGTTTTCCCTCGGCGTCGATGGCAACGAGATTGGCGGATCTGCCGGGCGCCAGGGTGCCTGCGCGATGCGCGAGGCCGACCATCGCAGCGGGATTGGTAGAGAGCAGGCGCAGGCCCTGGTCGATGGTCGCGCCGGTGAATCGCACGAAGTTAGAGAGTGCGCGATCAAGCGTGAGCACGCTGCCGGCGAGCACGCCGCGGGCCGTTGCGCGTCCGTCTTTGACCTGCACGGGAAATCCACCGAGCTGATATTCGCCGTCGGGCATGCCGGCTGCAGACATCGCGTCGGTGACGAGGATGGCGCGTTCGGGGCCCTTGCAGCGCCACCAGAGGCGAACGATTTCTGGCTTCGAATGAATGCCGTCGCAGATCAACTCAGAGTACAGTTCATCGGTGGTGAGCACAATTCCGAGGATTCCGGGCTCCTGGTGATCGAGTGCGCGCATGGCATTGAATGTGTGCGTGGCGCTGACGGCGCCGGCGGCGATGGCGGCCCGGGTTTCGGCGGCGATGGCGTTCGAATGTCCTAACGAGACACGAACGCCGCGACTGGTGGCATGCGCGACGAGTTCGACGGCTCCAGGCAACTCAGGGGCAATGGTTATCAGGCGCACATGGCCATGGGCAGCCTCGACCAGGCGATCGAAGGTCGCGATGCTGGGGGCGAGCAGATGTTCGGCAGGTTGCACGCCGCGCTTTTCGTGCGAGAGGAACGGGCCTTCAAGGTGGATTCCGAGAGGCGCGCGCACGGCCGGGCTGCGGGAGCTTGGCGATTTCGTTGGCCAGGCCGTCGAGCGCGCGGAGAGTGGCGTCGAGCGACGCCGTGACGGTGGTGGCGAGATAGGCGCTGGTGCCGCGTGAGGCGAGAAAAGTGCCCATGGTATCGAGCGCCTGCGGCGTGGCTTCCATTACGTCGTGGCCGGCGGCACCGTGGATGTGCACGTCGAAAAATGCGGGGCCGAGGGTGGCGCCGGGAAAGTCGAGCACCTGGGCGCCGGCAGGCGTCTGAGATGAATCGCGCGTCGCGATGGAGTCGATCTTGCCGTCTTCAATAAGGATTAGGGGATTCTGATGGAGGCTGGTTCCGTCCCAAAGTCTATCTGCGGTCACTACCGTTTGCATGGCTATCCATTATTGCAGGTGCGTGCGGGAGATGCGCGTGGTGCTGCGAGACGGAACGAGCGCCTGTCATCGGAGTGTAACGCGCAGGCAAGGCTCGTTTGTTATTGTTTTGCCATGCGAAATTCGGCGTTGTATCTGATGGCTGGCGGTTTGTTGTTGGTTGGAGTGCAGACGAACGGGGCGCAGTCCATCGATCTGCCCACGAGCAAGCAACTGATGGAGCCGGTCCCGGGCAGTCCGCAGCGCTTGAATAGCCTGCCGATGTCGATGGCCATCTCGCCGGATGGGCGCTACGTGGTCACGGTCAATGCCGGCTATGGGACCTACGAATCGAAATACGAGCAATCGCTGGCGGTCTTCGATACGCAGACGGGAAAGCTGACGGATTTTCCGGACGATCGCACATCGCTGCGCGCAAAGCAGACGCTGTATTCAGGGCTGGCGTTCAGTCGGGACGGCAGGCATATTTACGCGAGCATCGCATCGGAGACAGATCCTGAGGGCAAGCTACCGCCGTTTCGTGGCATCGCCGATACGGGAAGCGGGATCGTCGTGTATCGGTTCGCCGAAGGGAAGATCGAGCCGGAGAGGCTGATCCAACTGCCGCTCGATCCCCTGGCCGCCGGCCACACAACGAAGCTGATTGGAGAGGTCGATGGCAACAAGGGCGTGCCGTTTCCTGCGGCGATCGCGGTTGTTGAAGCGGGCGGCGCGGAAAAGCTGCTGGTCGCGGAGAATCTGACCGACGATGTGCTGCTCATCGATCCTGCGACAGGGAAGATCGAGCACCACTTTGATTTGACTGAGAGCAATGCGGTGCCTTCGACTTATCCGATTGCTCTGCAGATATCGAAGGATGGGCGACACGCATTTGTCGCGCTGTGGAACGCGTCGGAGATTGTGGAGTTGGATCTCGATAAGGCCGCGGTCGGACGCAAGCTTGCATTGTTGAAGCCGGCGGATCCCGTAAAGCCGGGAACCCATCCCTGCGCATTTGCGCTGAGCGGGGATGGCAGGACACTGTACGTGGCGCTGGCGAATCGGGATGCTGTAGCGGCGGTCAATGTGGGCGCGGGGCAGTTTGCGGTGAGGGGATACTTCGATACACGGCTGCCGGGGCAGAGCTACTTTGGCGCCGAGCCGGTGGCGCTGGCATTGAATGCATCGGGAGACCGGCTGTATGTGGCGAACATGGCCAGCGATGCGGTTGCGGTGATCGATACGAAGAAGCTGACGGAGAAAGACATCGAAGACGGGAATGGTGGAGCCGGAGGGATTTGTTCCGACGGAGTGGATGCCGATCTCGATGGCGTTTCAGAATCGGGAAAGCTTTTTGTCGCGACCGACAAGGGCAAGGGCACTGTGCCGAATCCGTATCCTCCGAAGGATCAGAAACCGGAAGAGGGGATGCCGAAGAAGACGAATTACATCGGGACGCTTCTCTATGGTTCGTTTGCGGTACTGAATGAAGCGGAGATCGAGCAGAACCTGAAGCAATCGACGCAGACGGTGCTTGAGTCAAACCGGATGAAGGCCGCGGCGGAGAAGATCACGTTTGGCGACGGTTCGCACAATCGCATCAAGCACGTGATCTACATCATCAAGGAGAACCGGACCTACGATCAGATCCTTGGCGATCTGGAGCAGGATGGAAAGCCGGTAGGCAACGGCGACAAGAGCCTGACGATGTTTGGCGAGGATGTGACGCCGAACGAGCACAAGCTGGCGCTGCAGTTTGGCGTGCTCGACAACTTCTACGATTCGGGCGAGGTCTCGGGCGACGGTCACGTGTGGTCGAATGCGGCGATCGGGACGGATTACCTCGAAAAGAACTGGCAGCAGTCCTATCGCGGCGGCGAGAGGACGTACGACTTCGAAGGCATCGTGGCCGAGGGACTGCCACTGGAGCAGAAAATTCCCGACGTGAACGAGCCTGCGAGCGGATATCTCTGGGGCAACCTGGCCGCTCATGGAAAGACCTACTACCACTTCGGCGAATTCATTTCGAGCGTCTTCTGCGATGAGAAGCAATCGACCAATCCGCAGCAGGGGCCGGTATTGCCGGGGCAGGCGTGCGCGCGGAAGGCCATTGCGCCGGGCGAGGAGTTTCCGGCGGAGTGGGGCGGCGGCGCGAACAAGTGGCCATGGCCTGTTCCGCTGATCGCGTCGAACACGGCAACGAAGCCGGAACTTGTGGGGCATTTTGCGAAGGAGTCGCCGGACTTCAATCTTGCTATTCCCGATCAGATTCGCGTGGAGATATTTCTGCGCCATTTGAAGGAGTGGGAAGCGGACAAGGCTCAGGGCAAAGACACGATGCCTAACTTCATCCAGCTCCGGCTGCCTGACGATCACACCAACGGAACGGCGCCCTTCAAGCCCACGCCCAAGGCCAGCGTATCTGACAACGATCTGGCGGTGGGGCGGGCGGTCGATGCCATTTCACATTCGCCGTTCTGGGACGATACGGCATTCTTCATTCTCGAAGACGATGCGCAGGCGGGCGCAGACCATGTGGACGCACACCGCAGCGTGGCGCTGGTGATCAGCAAATATGCTCCACATGGAAAAGAGGGCGGCGCGGTTGTGGACAGCCGCTTTTATTCGACTGTCAGCGTGATTCGGACGATGGAGAGCGCTGCTGGGTTTGCCGCCGATGAATAACAACGATGCGTTCAGTTCGCTGATTTCGACGCTGTTCAGCGGGCCGGGCGATCAGCCGGCCTATTCGGCGGATTATGTGAATCGCGACAATGGGCTGATCTATGCGCCGAATCCGAAGAAGGCAGTCGGTGCGGAAGCGAGCATGAAGATGGATTTCAAGCATGCGGATCGCGCGCCCACGCAGAAGCTCAACGTGATTCTGTGGAAGGATACGATGGGCTCAAAGCCGGTGCCGGCGATGTTGACGGAGAAGCGGAAGCTTAAAAAGGACGACGACGATTAGTGAGGGTTAGAGGTTGTTGCTTTCCCACCCAAGCCGCATAATGCGCGGCTTGGATGGGGCACCCGTCCGTTGTGGCAATCCAGACCGAAAAGCAACTGCGGGTTCCTCCGCTCCCCGTCGCTGCTCTCGGAATGCCAGACCTGTTAGCTGGAGAGATTCTTGAGAATCCAGCGCGAGCCAGCGGGGATACCAGACCGAGCAACCCGTGTATGGTTGTATGCGGCGGAAATCTTTCGCATCGGGGTGAGCTGTGCAGATCTGGAATCGGCGTAATTTTCTTAAGGTAGCTGGAGTAGCTTCGGCCGCGTCTCTGGCGGGTGCGTCGCGTGCAAGGGCGGAGACGGGGAAGCGGATATTCACACTGAGCAGCCAGGACGAGCCTGCACGGCCGGTGGCGGCAAACGATCATATTCAAATCGCGCTGATTGGCGCGGGCGGGCAGGGCATGGGAGACACGCGCTCTGCTGTGCAGGTGCCGGGCGTGAAGCTGGTGGCGGTGGCCGACTGCTACGACGGGCGGTTGGCGCGCAGCAAGGAAGTCTGGGGCGACGATGTCTTCACGACGCGCGACTACAAGGAGATTCTTGCGCGCAAGGATATCGATGCGGTCATCATCGGGACACCGGACCACTGGCACAAGCAGGTGTCGGTGGATGCGATGAAGGCAGGCAAGGACGTGTATTGCGAGAAGCCGATGATCCATCTTTACGCGATGGGCCGGAGATGATCGAAACGGCGAAGGCGACGAATCGCATCATCCAGATCGGCAGCCAGCGCGTGAGTTCGGTGTTGTATGCGAAGGCAAAGGACCTGCTGGCTTCGGGTGCGATCGGCAAGCTGAACATGGTGACGGCGTACTGGGATCGCAACTCGTCGATGGGCGCGTGGAACTATACGATTCCGCCGGATGCATCGACGGAGACATGCGACTGGCCGCGGTTTCTGGGGACGGCGCCGAAGATTCCGTTCAGCGCGGAACAGTTTTTTCAGTGGCGCAAGTGGAAGGCATATGGCAGCGGTGTAGCCGGCGACTTGTTTGTGCATCTCTTCAGCGGAACGAATTTTGTAACGGGCACGAACGGGCCCACGCAGGGAATGGCGACCGGCGCGATCCGCTTCTGGAAGGACGGACGCGATGCTGACGACGTGGTGCTGGGGCTGTTTGATTATCGCGAAGGGTTCAATCTGAGCCTGCGTGTGAATTTCGTGGACGGCGGCGAGGAGAGCGAGAGCCTGATCTTCACCGGCGATGAAGGGACGATGGAGATCGGCTGGACGTGGCTGGCCGTGAACCGCGTTCCGCGCGAGAAGGAGCCCGGGCTCACGATCGATACATTTCCAAAGGCGATGCAGGCCCAGATCGAGGCGGACTACGCGAAAAAGTATCCGCACCGGCATCCGGAGGGCCAGGCGGCTGTGGGGTACGAGAAGTACGTTGCGCCGCAGGGGTACAGCGACCAGTACGACCACTTCAAGAATTTCTTCGCTTCGGTGCGGAGTCGCAGGCCTGCGGTGGAGGATGCGGTATTCGGATATCGGGCCGCGGGCGCGGCGTTGCTGAGCAATCTGAGCATCGAGCGGAAACAGGTAGTGCGCTGGGATCCGGATGCGATGAAAGTGTTGTAAGCAGGGGTCGGGTTCGCGGATCCGGGGCAAATCGGATCGGGTTCGTTGCTTTCCCACGCGAGCCGCAAAGAGCGCGGCTTGGATGGGGCACACGCGGTTCTTGATCCGCCTGCAATTTTACGGCCGCGTTGCAGGGGCAGGTTCGTTGCTTTCCCACCCAAGCCGCAAGAGCGCGGCTTGGATGGGGCACCCTGCCGGTCTGCTTATCCGACCTTGTTCGCCAATTTAAAATCGGGGAATGAAAAAGCGGATCGGAGTGCACCTCGGGACGGCGGGCGGCGCCTCCAATGCGGTGGAGCGCGCGAAGGAAATTGGCGCGAATACATTCCAGATTTTTTCGTCGAGCCCGCGGATGTGGCGGGCTCCGAAGGTCGATCCTGCGCAGGCCGAGCGGATGCGGACGCTGCGCGCAAAGCTCGATGTAGGGCCGCTGGTGATCCATACGAGCTACCTGGTAAATGTCTGCAGCCAGACGGTCGAGTATTCGCGAGAAGAGCGTAACGGCGTTTCGTGGGGAGATTGAGCGGGCGCTGACGCTGGGCGCGGAGTTCCTGGTGCTGCATCCGGGTTCGTGGAAAGGGTATGACGCGGAACGAAGGGCTGAAGTTGGCGGCCGAGTCGATCGCCAAGGCTATCGATGGACTGCCGTGGCAGGGCACGGATTTCTCGATCCTGATTGAGAATACGGCGGGGTCAGAATGCTCGCTGGGCGGTAATTTTGAGCAGGTGGCGGAGCTGGTGCAGCGCCTCAAGCCGCACGCGCCGGTTGGAGTTTGCCTCGACACCTGCCATACCCATGTATCGGGCTACGACATCGTAACCGCCGAAGGATATGCCGACACGATTACCCAGGCCGACATCACGTTTGGCGTGGATGCGGTGCGGGTGTGGCATTGCAACGATGCCAAGGCCGCGCGCGGATCGAAGCTGGACCGGCATGAGCACATTGGGCAGGGGAATATTGGCGTGGAGCCGTTTCGCTGGCTGCTGCACGATCCGCGGTTTGCGGATTGTGCTTTTATCGCGGAGACGCCAGTGGATGAAAATGGCGACGAGGAGCGGAATGTGCGGGTACTGCAAAGCCTGGCGAAATGAAACAATCGGCGTAAAATCCCGTCAGATGATATTGAGGCACCGTAGATCCGCCCGGGATCGAAGGTGCGCGTCGCACAAGGGGGAGCATGCTCATGGGTTCCTGCCGTGTATCGATGTTGTTTGCAACCACATTTTTTGCGCTGGCCGTCTTCGCGCAAAGCTCAACAGGTCAAAACCCAGTCAAGCAGGGGGGCTCGCCGGACGGAGTCAAACCTGTCCGGATCCAGGCATATACAGCCGAGTTCAAAAGCGTGAATGTGCAGACCCTGGCCAACGGCACCACGATCACGACAGAGACGAAGGAAGTCCGCGCCAAAGACTCTCAGAACCGAAATCTGTTCGTCACCACGCGCACGCCTCCCGCTGCTGGCATCGAAATGACCAACGGTACCGTCGACAATCCCGTGGAGAACACAAGGATCATGTGGGATTCGCATAGCAAGAAGGCAAGCATCATCCGGCTTCCACCGCAGGATCAGAGGCACGGGTGCTGGGCGTCCGACTCGCATCACTTGACGATTCATTATGGCGGAGATCTTCCGCCACGGAGTGCGATTGCAAGCGGTGGCGCCGGTGCAGGCTTGACCATGACGAGCGTGCAGCTTAGCGAAACCTCGCATGTGGAGCAGACCCACGAGGACCTTGGAATGGCCACGATCCAGGGACTCGAGGCAACAGGAACGCGCTCGACCTCGGTGATTCCAGCGGGCAAGATGGGCAACGACAGCCCGATTACGACGACACAGGAGTCGTGGCGTGCGCCAGGATTTCCCTTTGCGTTGCGCGAGATCTACGACGATCCGCGAACGGGTAAGCGGACAAGGGAAGTGGTAAGCCTGACAATCGGCGAGCCCGACCTTTCGCTCTTCCAACCGCCCGAGGGCTACGAGGTTGTGAACGAGGAGATGCACGAGGTTCCGTGCCAACAGTAAAGAAGGTTCTCCTGCCGCCCCATTTACACTGAAGAGTGATGGCGGAAGATAAAGAACTTCGATACGACCCGGCGACAATTGAGACAAAATGGCAGGCGCGGTGGGCTGCGGACCCCGGGATGTACGCGGCTGAGCCCCATTCGTGCGGCAAGCCCAAGTACTACGTGCTGGAGATGTTGCCGTATCCGAGCGGCCCGCTCCACATGGGCCACGTGCGCAACTACTCCATCGGCGACGCGCTGGCGCGTCACATGTGGATGCGCGGCTACAACGTGATGCACCCGATGGGGTGGGACGCGTTCGGGCTGCCGGCGGAGAATGCCGCGCTCAAGAACAATACCCCGCCGCGGGAGTGGACGCTGGCCAACGTTGCGGCCATGAAGCGCCAGTTCGAGCGCCTCGGCATGGGATTCGACTGGGCGACTGAAGTTACAACCTGCCTGCCCGACTACTACAAGTGGAACCAGTGGTTCTTCCTGCGCATGTACGAGAAGGGCCTGGCCTATCGCAAGAAGAGCAAGGTGAACTGGTGCCCTGAGTGCGCGACGGTGCTCGCGAATGAGCAGGTGATCGACGGACGCTGCTGGCGGCATGAAGACACGATTGTGGAGCAGCGCGACCTGGTGCAGTGGTTTCTCCGCATCACGGCGTATGCGCAGGAACTGCTCGACGGGCTCGACAAGCTCGATGGCTGGCCGGAGAAGGTGCGCACCATGCAGCGCAACTGGATCGGGCGCAGCGAAGGCACGGAAGTCGATTTCTTTCTGCAAGAAGAAATCGACGAGGGAGTGACGAGACAAGGAACAGGGAAGAGGAGAGACGCGCATTCGCGTGTTTACGACGCGCGTGGACACGATTTTTGGCGCGACCAGCCTGCAACTGGCCCCGGAGCATCCGCTGGTGACGCGCTCTGGCCGCGAAGGAGCAGGGTTTGCGGGAGCAGGTTGCGAAGCTGCTTGAGGAGCAGAAGAAAGCACGGGAAAGCGGCGACATCGGCGCGATTGAGAAGCACGGTATTCCCACGGGCAAATTCGCCATCAATCCCTACAACGGCGAGCTGGTGCCGATCTGGGTGGCGAATTATGTGCTGAGCGAATACGGCACGGGCGCCATCATGAGCGTGCCCGGCCATGATGCGCGCGACTTTGAATTCGCGAAGAAGTATGCGATTCCGATTCGCCGCGTGATTGCGCCGGCCGATCCCAACGCGGAAGAGCCGGAGTTGCCGTATCTGTCGGAAGATGGCGTGCTGGTGAATTCCGGCGAGTTCAACGGGATGAGCTGTTCGCAGGCCCAGAAGAAGCTGCAGGAGATTGCGGCACGCAAGGGTTTCGGAGAAGCGAACGGTTACGTTTCGCCTGAAGGACTGGGGCGTGAGCCGGCAGCGGTACTGGGGCACGCCGATTCCGATGATTCACTGCGAACGCGATGGCATTGTGCCGGTGCCCGACGATCAGTTGCCGGTGTTGCTGCCGGAGAAGATCGAAATCACGCAGCAGGGCGGCTCGCCGCTGGCGCGGGTGCCGGACTTCGTGAACGTCACGTGTCCCAAGTGCAAGGGGCCGGCGAAGCGTGAGACGGACACGATGGATACGTTCGTCGATTCGAGCTGGTATTTCTACCGCTATACGGATGCGAAGAATGCGAAGGCGCCGTTCGATTCGGATACGGTGCGGTACTGGTTTGAGATTGATCAGTACATCGGCGGCGTGGAGCACGCGATTCTGCACCTGATCTATTCGCGCTTCTGGACGAAGGTGATGCGCGACCTGGGGCTGATTACGAATGACGAGCCGGTCAAGCACCTGTTCACGCAGGGAATGGTGATCAAGGACGGCGCCAAGATGTCGAAGTCGAAAGGCAACGTGGTTTCGCCCGACGATATGGTGGCTCACTACGGCGCCGATGCTGCGCGCATGTACGCCTTGTTTGCCGCGCCCCCGGATCGCGATCTCGACTGGCAGGAAGATGGCGTTGCCGGTGTGACCCGGTTTCTGGGCCGCGTATGGCGGCTTGTGACGAAGTATGCGCCGGTCTGTCGATCAGCCGGTCGAGACCAGTCCAAAACGCAAGACGGCGGAGCCGTTGCGTTGAAGCTGCTGCGCAAGCTGCATCAGACGACGGCAAAGATTACGCAGGATTTCGAAGGTCGCTGGCATTTCAACACGTGCGTCGCGGCCATCATGGAATTGGTGAACGAGATCCAGGCGGCGGATGCGCAACTGGCCGCGGGCGAGGTGCCCGCGCCGGTGATGCATGAACTGCTGCAGACGCTGGTGCTGCTGCTGGCGCCGTTTGCGCCGTACCTTGCGGCGGAGTTGTGGGAAGAACTCGGCGGCGAAGGAGCGGTGCTGAGACAGCCGTGGCCGAAGAGCGATCCCGGACTGGCGAAGGAAGACGAAATTGAGATTCCGGTGCAGATCAACGGAAAGCTGGTGAGCGTGATTCGCGTGCCGGCGGGTTCTGATTCCAAGGTGATCGAAGCGGCCGCGCTCGAAGAGGAGAAGGTAAAGGCACGGATTGCCGGAAAGACGGTCGCCAAGATCATCGTTGTGCCGGGACGTGCCGTGAACTTGGTCGTCAGGTGATGTCATTGGTGGTGGAGTGATCACACGCAGCAGGGCGGAGCAGATCAGGGGAACGCAAACCCTGGTCGACCAGATGGGCTGGATGCTGCGACATCCGGCCGTCGTGGCCGCGGAGGTTGGCTGGCGGTGGCTGTTCGGAATTCCTTTTCTGCTGGTCTGCAGGTCGCGACTCGGTCACATTTTGCGGTGCTCACGCCGGAGGAATCGGGCCTTAGCAACATCGATCCTTCGAATCCGTGGCTCGCGGCTGGGCGCTTTCAGCCGCGCGGTTATGAAGTATGATCCGCTGATTGCGCACGAACTGCGCTGGCTGGTGCCGATCGCAGCGGTGGCATGGATCGTGGTCTCAGGACTGGGACGCAGCTTCGTCTTCAGGCTCATGCAGCCCGGGTTGCGCTTTCGTCCGCTGGCGATGATGGCGCTGCAGACTGTCTGGCTGATTTTGTTTGGAGGCATCTGCTGGGGCTGGTATCGCTCCGTCGCCTGGGCTGCGTCAACGCATTTTCCCGCGAACAGCGAACCGGACCTGATCGGTCTTGCCATCTGGCTGATTTTTCTTTCACTGGGGTTCTTCACGCTATGGGCGCTGGTGGGATGGATCGTTTCGGTTGCGCCGGTGTTGATGCTGATGGAAGGTGGCTCCGCCGTTTCGGCTCTTGGAATGACTACGAGGCTGGGAAAAACCTTTACGTCCGAGCTGTTCGAAATCGGGATGGTGATGGGGATCGTGAACCTGGCGTTGATGGTGGTTGCAATGGTGCTGTCTGCCGCGCCGCTGCCCTTCAGCGATCAGCTCGGCGGCGACGCGCTGCACGTGGTGTGGGCAGGGGCGGCGGTGTTTTACCTGGTCGCGCACGACTACTTTCAGCTGGTGCGGCTGAAGTGTTTTGTTCAGTTCTGGAAGATCTTTCGCGGCGAGCGAAGTGGATTAGCGCGGTAAGTCCGACTCATTGCGGCGCCGTCATCGTGTCATTGAGGGACGTCAACTCCTAGTCGCCATCCCGGCGTGCGGCCAGCCCGCATTCCGCCGGATTCTTCCCAATTGATATCTGTGGTGTCGCACGTGCGCTGCCAGAAACATGACAGCTTGCGACACGCTCATCCATCCGCTTACCGGGTGTCGAAAGCCAGCATACGCGGTTTGGTTTTCGCGGAGTTCACCGACCCAGAGCCCGAATTGGGTTTGAGTGTCATTCCAGGCTCCAGTCAATTTCAATAAATCAGGTTCGTAGCCGGGGAGAATTACAGGGGCTACCAGGCTGGGTACTCTCACGCGTGCCGGGGAACGCATGAGCAGAATGAGAAGATCGCTTTTGACGCGATGCACGAGGGGCACGCGGTCACACTGCGGCACGTTCTGCTGCATCTCCGCCAGGATGCCGCGCTCGGTTCTTACGACGTGATCGAGCACTTGAAGCGCCGACCACGAACCAGTTTTGCAACAGAGGCCAAGCTGCGCAGGATTCCACGCAGCCAGATCATTGAGAAATGAGTCCTTGTGCATTTGGAGCAGGCGAAACGCATTTACGGCCGATCCGCTCATGCAGGTTGCTCCGATGCCTATTTCGAACTTGCTGCGGCTTCCTCTTTCAAATAGCCGGCAGCGAGGGTTCCTTTTGCTTTCGCAATGGGCAGCAGCGTCGGGTAGAACTGGACGAACGTCGTATCGACCGCTGCATGGGCCGCGTGGCAGGTATAGCAGGGAGCGCCGCTGGGGATCAGGGTGCCATTCTTGTCGGGTGAATCGAAATCGAAGAAGGCCCACTTGCCGGGGAAGCGCGCTTCATCCTTGACGTGGACCTCGAAACCCCTGATCCCGGTGTCCTGGAAATGGCCGCTCTGATTGATCGACCCTTTGGTTTTCGCGGAGCGTCCTTCGAGGACCAGGACGGTTTTGTCCGGCCAGGTTCCCGTGGCCTGAAAACTGCGCCAGGCGGCGGGATTCACGAAGACATTATCGAAGACGGATTGGCCTTGCATGTCCATCGCCTTGGGCAAGTAGCTCATGTCGATTCCGGAGCTGAGGTAAATCCACTCGCGATAATCCCGGGGCGGCAGCATGTCTCCGTTAGCGGCATAGGCAGGGGCGCCGGTTACGCCGGCTTGTGCAATCGTTGCAGGACGGCGGCAGAGGGATACGGCTAGAGCGAGGGAGAAAAGGCAGAAAACGGCTGACGTGATTCGTGCTGCTGGGGGCACGTTGACCTCCGATGTGTTGAGGAACGCTTTCGAGCCGGCCGAAGTTCCGGAGAAGGGATCGGATCGTCGTCCCGGAAATCTTGCTCTAAAACAGCTTCAGGCGGATGACGAGGTATTTTTTAGGATCGTTGCGGATGCTTTTGACCAGTTGCTGAGCCTGGTCCATCGTCTGATCAGTGTGGTCGTAGAGGGAGCGGTTCTGCATCAGCTGTCCGATGGTGCCCTTGCCCTCATCGACGCTGGTAAGAATGCCGTCGAGGCGCGTAACGGTGTCGTCGAGCTTTTTGGCAAATTCCGGATCCTTGGAAAGCTTGCCCAGAGCGCCCTTTCCGGCATTGACGTCCGCCAGGAGTTGGTTGGCGTTGTCGACCGTAGAGTTGAGGCTCTTATAAAGCGTGTCGTCCTTCACAAACTTGCCGGCGGTGCCTTGACCGTCCTGGATGCCGGTCGCGATCTGGTCGAGCTTATCGATCACGGAATTGGCGCGGGTGTAGAGCGTGTCGTCCGTGGCCAGCTTACCCAGGGTTCCATGGCCGTTGCCGATGTCTGCTGTCAACTTATCGAGGTTGCTCGCGATGTGATTCAGCTTGGAGTAGAAAGCGGGATCGTTAATCAGTCCGCCGATCGATCCGTGCGTTGAGTTCAGCGTATCCACCAGCCTGTTGGCGTTGCGCATCAGCCTGGTCACTTCTTCGATCGAGGATTGGCTGGCCGTGATGACGCCCTGCAGGCTGGATGCTTCGATCGAGGCCAGTTCGGTGTTGTTGGCCGGCTGCGGTCCAGTGGCGTGGGCTGAAGTGATATCGACATAGCTGTCACCCAGGACGCCCGACTGCGCAATCGAGGTGGTTGAGTCAACGTGCAGAATCTTAATATACTTGCCGCCGACGCGCATGGAGACCTCGACGGGTTTGGGGCTGCGCTCGGGCACCACGCGAATCTTGGTGATATTGCCAATGGTGACGCCCTCGAGCGTGACGGGAGCGCCCGCTTTCAATCCGCCGGCATTCTCGAAGTAGGTGCGAAGGGTGAGCTTGGGGGAGAACAGTCCTCCTTCGGAAGAGTTCATCAGAAGGACGACGAGAACCAAAACGGCCATGGCCGCCAGGACTAATGCGCCAACTCTCAGCTGGGACCACTGAATCTCTTTGCGGCTTGGCACGCCTACCTCGTGAAGAAGCTGACCCGACCTGTCTGCGTCATCGCCTTGAGAATAGCAGAAAGGGCAGGGGTTACCGAGCAGATTGGAACGGTTTTCACGGCAACGTATTCTGGAATGCGCCGCAACTCAAATACCGGCTCCCAGCGTTTCGATTGTGGCACTTAGCGATGGCCAGATTCGGTAGCTTGATCCTGTTGAAGGCCTGGGACTCTCAGCCTTGGTTTTCCAAAATCACGTTGGCCATGGAGAGGCTCGCGGTATGCGTGATCGATAGCGCAGCGTGTGCCACGCCCAGTTGCGCCGCTATCTCGGCGGCGCGGCCGTGGAAGCGCAGGTTCGGGCGTCCGCCGGGTTCCCGCACCACTTCAATCTCCAGCCAGTTCACCCCCCGGCTAATGCCCGTTCCCAGGGCCTTGGCGGCGGCTTCTTTGGCCGCAAATCGAGCGGCCAGGCTTTCGGCCGCGTTGCGTTTGCGCAGGCAATAGGCTTGCTCGGCGGAGGTGAAGATGCGACTCAGGAAGCGCTTTCCATAGCGCTCGAGCGATTGCTGAATGCGCGCGATTTCAACCAGGTCAGTACCGCTCCCGACGATCATGCTGTGTACCAACCTAACATTCGTGGCGACACGTTGTGTCTCCGTTCTCGTGTAATACTACGTCAGCGCCATCCATCTGATTCTATTGCTGCGCGTGTGATCGAGGTGTCGGGTCTGTTGAGAGCATCATGACCAAGTTTCGCATAGGAGGATTGATTCTGGTCTCTATCGGAGCCGGTATCGTGCTCCTGATTCAGGCATTCGTCCTGACGGTCAAGGCGCCGGACGCGGTTCACGATCTAATCGGCAGCTACTATTCGGCGCAATGCCTCGTCCACCACTGCGATCCCTATAACCCCGACGACGTTCTTCAAATTTTTCACGCCGAAGGCGGCGAACACTCGCTGACGAACCCTGCGACTCGCGACGTCATCACGCGGTACCTTTACCCGCCCAGCACTTTCGCGGTCATGGTTCCTCTGTCACTGTTGCCCTGGAGCGCAGCACATGTGCTCTGGGCTTTTCTCAGCTCGGGCAGTTTGATCATTGCAGCTTACCTGGCCTGGGACCTCAGCGCAGAGAACGCGCCTCTACTGGCCGGCGCGCTCATCGGATATCTGCTCGCAAACAGCTATGTGGTCGTCGCGATTTCGAATCCGTCGGAGCTTGTGATCGGCCTCTGTGTGATCGGCGCCTGGTGTTTTATCCGGGAACGATTCGTAGCCATCGGCGTTTTGTGCATGGCGCTGAGCCTCGCGATCAAGCCTCAAGTGACGATCATGGTATGGCTTTACTTTTTGCTTGCCGGCGGCATTTTGCGCAAGCGGGCCCTGCAAACGCTGCTGGTCGCGGCAGTGGCCACTGCACCGTTCCTTCTCTGGGTGTGGATGATCGCACCGCATTGGAATGACGAACTACACGCCAACCTGCTGTTCTTCTCGGTACATGGTGGGATTACCGATCCCGGACCGTCTTCTCTGACAGCCAATGAGTTGGTTGATCTTCAAGTCATTATCAGCCGATTGTATGACCAGCCTATTGTCTATAACGTGGTCAGTTACCTGGTGTTTGCCCCGCTATTCGTTGGCTGGCTTGTTTTGTCGATTGGTAAGGATTCCTCAAAGATGAAGGCGTTGTATGCGCTTGCGGCGATTGCGCCGCTTTCAATGCTGCCGGTCTATCATCACTTCTACGACACCAAGCTGCTTCTCCTTACCGTTCCTGCCCTGTCGCTTCTTTGGTCGCACCGGGACCGAATTGCATGGACAGCGCTTTTGCTCACCGCTGGCGCCTTTTTCATTACCGGAGACATTTCGCATCGGTTCATTGAGAATCTTGCCTTGAATGTCGATCTTGTGCGCGGAGAACTGGCTGAACGGTGCGTCCGGGCACTCGCAGTCCTGCCTGCGCCGATCATTTTGCTGTTCACAGGCATTTTCTATTTGTGGATATACTGGCGAGCTTCTCAATCGCAAGCGGAGTCGGCACAGGAACAATAGGGCGGCGAGTCGCGGCCATCGACCTACTTTTGCACAACATGATCGTTCCGTTCCTGCCGCCGATAAAGCGGACATGAGGCAGGCTCAAGGTTTCGGCGATCCCCAACAGACAAGTGCGATCCCATGGGCATTGCAGATGCGGGCAATCTCGCGGGAGGAGCCGGGCAGGACGGTCCGATCCCTGACTGGCGCGATTCTTGCATGCGGAGGCTGGGTTCTGAGCCGAAGCGCAAACGATGAGGGCCTGATCGATATTCTGTTCGAGTTTGAACGGCGCTCCTGCCTGGAGATCTACAGCATTCTGATTGCCGCAGGGCTGGAGCTCAGCCAGGCTGCCCATGTTCGCTTTACCGAGCTATGCCAGTGTACGCGGATGGTGCGGAAAGATTGTCAGGAGGAAATTGTCAGCATCGATCTTGAGGTCCAGGCGTCGCCGCTACCTGAAGCGGGGGAAGGTTGTCTGTTGGCGGCGCATTAAGGCGCCTAACCGGCTTCGACCAGTCCATAGCGGCGCTGCCATGCTTCTTTGAGGCGAGCTTTGATGCGTTCCTGTTCCGCTTTGGAGTATTCATCGGGGATTGCGACGAAGTGCGCCGCTTCGCGCTTGGCGAGTTCGAGGATGGCGCGGTCGCGGACGAGGCTGGCGACGCGAAACTCGGGCAGACCGGCCTGTCGGGTACCAAAGAATTCGCCGGGTCCGCGCATGGAGAGGTCGAGTTCCGCCAACTCGAAGCCGTCCTGCGTACGGACCATGGCGCTCAGGCGTTCTTCTCCCTGTTCGGAGACACGTTGACCGGTGATGAGGATGCAGTAGCTTTTGGCCGCGCCACGGCCGACGCGGCCGCGCAGCTGGTGTAACTGCGCGAGACCGAAGCGTTCGGCGTGCTCGACCACCATGACGGTGGCGTTGGGGACGTCGACTCCAACTTCAATCACCGTGGTGGCGACCAGGACATCAATTTCGCCGCGCTGAAAACGGCGCATGATTATCTCTTTTTCGTCCGGATCAAGGCGACCGTGGAGCAGGCCGACGCGCAAGCCGGCGAGCGGACCAGTGCGGAGCTTTTCGTGCATGGCCACGGCAGACTTGAGCTCCGCTCCCTTATTTTTTGGAGCGGGTTTTGTGCTGGAGATGCCGGGGAAGAGTTCAGCGGTTTTGCCTTTGCGTGTCGCCTTCCCACCCATTTCACCGTGAGACTGTGAAATGGATGGGGCACCCAGGGCCGCAGCATCTGCCGGGGCGCGGTCGTCGTGAGAAAAGTCGAGTTCGGGCTGGTCGTCGCTGCTGCCTTCAATGACGGGGTAGACGATGTATGCCTGGCGCTTTTGCGCGACCTGCTTGCGCACGAAGTCCCACACATCGTCGGCGCGCTCCTCGGGGACACGTCGCGTAACGATGGGGGTGCGCCCAGGAGGCAATTCATCGAGGATGCTGACGTCGAGATCGCCGTAAAGCGAAAGAGCCAGCGTCCGCGGAATGGGCGTCGCGGTCATCACCAGCACGTCGGGCTCCGGCTGATTCGGTTTCTTCATCAGCTTGAAGCGCTGAAGCACTCCGAATCGGTGCTGTTCGTCGACGACGACCAGGCCGAGGCGATCGAATTCGACTTTTTCTTCGATGAGGGCGTGGGTACCAATGACCAGCTGCGCGTCGCCGCGATTGATAAGGCCCCGATTGGTGCGCTTGCGGTCTTCATCGAGGGAGCCAGTGAGCAGGACGATGCGGTATTTGCGCGAAGAGCGCTCGAGAAGCTTGCGGGCGGCGAGAAAATGCTGCGTGGCGAGAATCTCGGTAGGAGCCATCAGCGCAGCCTGATAGCCGTTTTCGATGGCCACGAGCATGGCCTGCAGGGCGACGATGGTCTTGCCCGATCCGACGTCCCCTTGCAGCAGACGCCGCATGGGATTGGGCGCACGCATGTCGGTCACGATTTCGCCAAGGGTGCGCTTTTGTGCGGCGGTTGGATGAAACGGCAAGACCTCCCGGATTGCGCTGCGTACCTTGTCGCTGGTCTCGAAAGCGATTCCGGGACGCTCGCGCATGCGACGGCGCTTCAGTTCAAGGCCCAGCTCAAGGAAGAACAGCTCCTCGAAGATGAGGCGGCGATGAGCGGGCGTGGCCCAGGACTGCAGTTGGGTCAGCGATGTGCCTTCGGGCGGGAAATGCACTTCGCGGAGCGCGGCTTCGCGGTCTGGCATGTCAAGTCGCGCCAAGCATCGCCTCCGGCAGGCACTCCGGTACATTGCTGCGCATGCTTTCAAGCAGGTTGAAGATCACTTTGCGCTGCCAGCGGGAGGCAAGTCGCGCGCCACCGAGCGACTCGTATACGGGCGTGATGCGGCCAACCTCGAGCAGGCGGGTCTCAGCATCGTCGCTCGAATCGGGCAGAATCTCGAACTGCGGCTGGATCATCTTGAAGTTGCTTGACGAGCGGGAAGGCTCGACCTTGCCGTAAAGTGCGACGGTCTGGCCGGCATGGAATTTGCCTTCGAGATAGGTGGCGTGGAACCAGAGGCACTTGAGCACGTGGCGGCCCTGCCCGACGGTCAGTTCAAACAGCGGCATTCGTCGCGTGCGCAGCAAAGCAGCGCCGCGCACCTCGGCGATGACGCTGGCGGTTTCGCCGGGCTTCAGCTCGTCGAGGCTGCGGGGGTTCTGGCGGTCCTCATAGCGAAAAGGAAGGTGGTAGAGCAGATCTTCGGCGGTGCGAATATCTTTTTCGGCCAGCATCTTTGAGAGCTGCGGGCCGACACCGCGTACAAACTGGATTTCACTATCGAGGCCGGGCACACTCAGGATGCTAACGCATTCCGGGGCAGGGCATCCCATGTCAGGATTGCGAACCGGGAGGCAACGAACGTGCAGATCCGACGAAGGCATTGCGCTGCAGGCGGACCCGTCGGATAATCTTCGGAAAACCTCATACGATACGCGCGAGACAGGAGACGCCCATGCCCACCGCTGCCGCAGTCATGTCGGAATTGAAAAAGAAGGGCAAAGAACAGGCACGCAAGATCTATGCGCGGCACGGAATGGATCCGGAACGCGTGTATGGCGTCAGCGTAGCCGACATGAAAGTGATCGCGAAGACCATCAAAGGGCAGCAGGCTTTGGCATGCGAGCTTTACGAAACCGGAGTCATGGACGCGATGTACCTGGCTGGCATGGTGGCCGATGGGTCCAAACTGAGTAGAGCCCAACTGAACAAATGGGCGAAAAGTGCGGTGGGTCTGCAGATGATTTCGGAATACACAGTGCCGTGGCTTGCGGTCGAGAATGCGTCGGCGCGCGAACTGGCGCTGGAGTGGATGAAGGCGAAGGATGCCGACGTCATCGCATGCGGCTGGTGCACGTACGCGGGACTTTTGTCGTTGAAAGCCGATCAGGATCTGGATCTCAAGGAGATCGAAGGGTTGCTCGGCAGGATTCCGAAGGAAATTGGCTCAGTGCCTAACCGCGTAAAGTACACGATGAACAATTTCGTGATCGCCGTGGGAACCTACGTGAAACCCTTGTTGCAGCAAGCGAAGGCAATTGCCAAACAGATCGGCATAGTCAAAGTCGATATGGGCGAGACAGAATGTAAAGTGCCTGTGGCAACCGCGTACATCGAGAAGATCGAAAAGATGGGAAGAGTGGGGAAGAAGCGCAAGACCCTGCGCTGCTGATGGCTTGAGCGCTTTAGAACTCGGAGATGGCGTGCCGCGCTGTTCGCACTTCGGCTGCGAGGACGCGGAGCACTTTGAGGGCAAGCGACGGATCGCAGAGCATGAGGCTGTTGAAGTCCTCTTTGCTCACGAATCCGAGTTCGGCACCCTTTTCAGCATCGGCCGAGAGGGTATAAGGTTCGTTTCCGACGAGGGCCGGCAAGCCCAGAAGCGAACCAGGATGAAGCGGAATCGACAACAGGTTTCCGCCGGTGGGCGACTGCATGGTGAGCCTGGCGGTGCCCTTGCGGAGAATATAGAGTCCGGCCGGTGCGCCTCCCTGCGTGAAGAGGCAGCGAGGTTCCGTGCACATCACGCTCGACGAGCGTTTTTCAAGAGCTTCGATCAGTTCCTTGTCAGCAACAAATGAGGAAGAGTCAAAATTCACTGAAGCGCTCCAGAATGTTTGCGTAGCCATGGCGATGACGAACCTACCCAAAGAATAATTTCATGGATTCAGCTATCAACCTGTGATGCTTGTCACGTGGAGGTGTCGAAACCGGGATTTGAGGTTTCCGCCAGGCAACTTCGGATGTGAAGACGAAGATGAGTTATCGCCTGTATCTTGAAGCAATGATGACGATTATATTGATCGGTAAATTGGAATTCCACGCATCATAGCGGGTCTGAGAATGCGCAGACTCCGACATCAGATTCATCTGCTCAATTGAATGAACGTTATTTGTTCACTGGCCCAACAGCATTCCCAGCGGTCGCACCCGCGGGAGCTCCGGGCGTCCGGGCGAACATGACATAGATATCTTTTCCGGTCGTTTCGCGCTCGATCGCGGTCCATCCCGGCGTGCGCTTCAACAGGTACGCAACCGGCATGGCGTCGGTTACAAGGACGTGGTCGATTTTGTATTGATCGAAGATTTCGAGAGGGCGGACAAGGAACATCGCCTGGAGATACGCTGCGAGGACTCCGCGGTGTTCGAAGATGTCGAATCGGGAATCGATAAACTCGGGCTTGGATTCGAAGGTCATCATGCCACCGACGTGGTCGGAATTAAAGGTGCGCCACGAGGGTTGAATGGACGCCAGGGTCTGCATGGGGAAAAACGTACCCAGCTTGGTGTCCAGTTTCTTTTCGCTCGGGAAGATGAAAAAGAAAGCGAGAGCGGCAGCGGTGACCATGAAGGCATTGGCCGCCGGAATGGTCTTTTCATCCGACCCGAGGTTGAAAGCCCGGCGAAGATCGACCGCAAGAAAAGGCGTAGTGAGCACCGCGGCCATGAAGAGAAAGCGCATGTGGACGAGCGCCGCGTACCACGCGAAGAAGACGAAAGCCAATTCGTAAACTCGCCATTTGCGGCCCTGGATCGCGTTACAAACGAGCATGAGGCACATGGCGCCAAACGCTGCGATGCCTGCGACAGTGCCGAGGTCCAGGGGCTTCCATTCCATCACGTTGGCGATGTTCAGTTTCTGGTTGAACATCATGTCGATGGGGTTCCAAACCAGGTGCCAGCCATAGGGATTGACGAATAGGACGGCGACGGACAGGCCCAGAATAGAAAGGAAGCGATTCCGTTCGGCAGAGGTGAAGGCCTCCTGTTCGACGATACCTTTCCTTACTCCGAATGCGCCGCAGAGAATGTACAGGACAAGTAAAGCCAGGCCGATAAGCCAGCTGCCGTGCAGATTGATCCAGATGCAAAAGAGCGGTGGCAACAACCAGAGGGCGCGCGTTTTTCCGCGTTCCGCTGCTTCAAGGATCGCAAGCTCTGCAGACATGGCCACGTAGGCCATGGCGATGGTGCGGGGGCCGGAGTTTACAGAGATGAGCACGAATGCGAGTCCGGCGGCCCACCAGGCCGCCCCGGCGTGACCTGATCGGCGATAGCCGCGCCAGTACATGAAAATGAGATTGGCGCAGATCATCAGCCATTCAACGAGATAGATGCCGCGCAGGTGGAGTGCCTGGTAGCTGAACCAGTAGGGAAGTTCTGCGAGCCATTCCGGATTCACCCACGGCTGTCCGCCGACAGTGAAGGAGTTGGTCTCGGTCGTCATGAAGTGATGCGTCGTTGTAAGCTGGCGGGCATCCGCCATATGCCACCAGATGTCGGGGTCACGCATGCATTCGAGCGTGGGATTGAGCGTAATGGTGAAGATGACGGGAAGCACCATGAGGACAGCGATGTTCATCATGTGCCGGGAGAAGATGCGGTTGAAGATGCGCAGCATGGGGCTGGTTGTCACCACGCGCGCATCGTCGGTGTGCACGGGGCTCGCAAGGGCGGAGGCGGAGTCCATTGCTCTACGTTACCTGCTGGGCGATCTGGCGGGGAAGTGCAACTGCGCATAGAGAATACACGGTGGTACTGTTCGAGAGGCAGGGCCCCCATCAGGGTCTTTGCGTGGTCGCGGGCGAGACCGTGTGAAACGGCTCGCTCGCGGGGATGAATTGAATCGGCATTCCCGGAAAGAGGGTCCGCAGCCAGCGGGCGCACTCGTCCATGCCGGCCTCTTCCGAGACCACGTGGCCGAGCAGGATCAGGGCTTTGGGTCGGCCTTCGGCGGCGGCGTCGACGACGTATGGAACCGTTTCCCACTCGCGCGATTCTCCAGCGACGAGAAGCTGGACGTCATCCTGTTCGAGCATTTTGATCTGGCGGTCGGCTCCGGAGGCGCCCGGCATCAGCGCGATCTGTGTTACGGGCATTGCCGGGTCGCCGATGATGCGAATGGCGCGAGCCCCGGTAGCTTTCTGGAGCGAGGCGGCAATTTGGCCAACTGTCGTTGAGGGGAGCGTGAACAGATTGGGATCTGCGCCGTTTTGATACTTCTTCCATCCGAACTGGTCGACCATGCCAACGAGAATTCCGTCGGGCTTGCGCAGATGCCAGGTGTCGTGGAACCGATAAACCACGAGGTGGTGTTCGCGGATGTAGGCGAGCTTTTGCTGGTAGACGGGATCAGCGGCGAACTGCGACTGCTGGTCGAGATGGTTATAGAAAGTCGGCTCGTGCGTGATGATGAGGTTCTTGCCGCTGGCCACGGCTTTTTCGAGTACGGGGTAGGTATCCATGAACGTGGTGACGATGCCGGTGACCACGGTGTCAGGATCGCCGGCCTTGAGCGTGTCGACGGTATCGGCCGGCGGCGTTGCTCCCGTGGCGGCGATAACGCGCTGCATCACTTCGGCAGCTGTGAGGCCTTTTGCGGGACCTTGCGTCATCGCGGAGGCGGTCAGAAAAAACATCAGGGATGCAACAAACGCGGTAGGAAGTTTTCCGATTCGAGACACAACGCCTCCATGGAATTCCGTTCGGAGGAAGTCTACATCGCTTGAATGCGAAGGGCCGTAATCAAGATTTCGGATGAGCTGCGATTGCTGCCAGAACTTCGTCGAGCGCGGATTGCCAGGGAGCGAGATGCACGTTGAAGGTGCGCTTCAGCTTGTCATTGGAGAGCGCTGAATTTTGAGGACGTTTTGCAGGAGTGGGGTAGTCCCTTGTCGCGATCGGATTGACTTTGGGAACCTTGCCGTCGAGAAGAACACGTGCGCGCTTAAAGATGGCGCGCGCGAATCTGCACCATGAGACGCTGCCGGAGCAGGTCATGTGGTAAACGCCCGACCAGGCGGCAACTGCACCGAATTTCTTTTCCAGTATGCCGCCGGCGATGGCGTGAGTTGCCCGTGCCAATTCCGCTGCTGTTGTGGGCGCGCCGACCTGGTCGTCGACGACGTTCAGGGAGTCGCGTTCGCGACCGAGGCGCAACATGGTGAGGACGAAGTTCTTGCCTTCAGGCGCGTAGACCCAACTGGTGCGGAAGATCAGATACCGGCCGCCCACGCTGCGAATCGCTTCTTCGCCCGCGAGTTTACTGGCGCCATAGACGCAGAGCGGACCGGTCTCGTCTTCTTCTACCCACGGCCCCCGCTTCGAACCGTTGAAGACGTAATCGGTGGAGTAATGAATCAGGAGGGCGCCGGCGCGCTGCGCTTCTTCCGCGAGTATGCCGGGAGCGCGCGCGTTGATGGCGAAGGCTAAATCACGCTCGCTTTCGGCGCGATCGACGGCCGTATATGCGCCGGCATTGACGATGACGTCGGGAGCAATGGCACGTACCTTTTCGCGGATTTGGTCGACGTTGGCTAGATCGAGAGAAGCGCGGTTGACACCGATCACTTCAGCGGATCCGGCGAAGCTCTGAAGCAGCGCCCGCCCGACCTGGCCGTCAGCACCGGTGACGAGAACGCGGGGCCAGATACTCACGCGAATACCTCTGCCGTTTCGAGCGTCGCCCCTTGCGCGTCCTTGTCTGACACGATGGCTTCCTCCGGCACAACCGGCCATGCGATGGCGAGTTCCGGATCGTTCCACACAATGGTGCGCTCGCCCTGGGGGTTATAGGAATCGGTGACCTTGTAGGCAAATCCGGCGACGTCGGTGAGGACAAGGAACGCATGCCCAAAGCCCTCGGGGATCCAAAGCATGCGGCCGTTCTCGCCACTCAATTCGACGGCGACATGATCACCGAAGCAGGGCGAATGGCGGCGGAGATCCACGGCAACATCGAGAACGGCGCCATGGGTCGCGCGCACCAGCTTTCCCTGCGGATTGATGGTCTGGTAGTGAATGCCGCGGACCACGTTCTTCTTTGAGACCGAAAAATTGTCCTGCACCCACGTGCAGGGCAATCCTGTCGACTCGAATGCCTTGTGATTCCAGGTTTCCCAGAAAGCGCCGCGATTGTCGCTGTAAATCCTGGGCGTAATCAGGAGCACGCCGGGGAGGGAGGTTTCTTCAATCTTCATAACTCGCTGGTTCCTGCGGGAATTTGCCGCTCATTGCGCAGCGCGAGCAGGTATTGACCGTATCCGCTCTTCGCCACGGGCTTGGCTAGTTCTTCAAGCTGTTCGGCGTTGATGTAGCCGAAGTGATAGGCAATCTCTTCGGGGCAGGCGATCATGAGTCCCTGCCGGCGTTCGATGGTCTGAATGTAGAGCCCGGCTTCGAAGAGCGAATCGTGCGTGCCGGTGTCGAGCCACGCCATGCCGCGGCTCATTACCTGCACTTTCAGCTTGCCGGCTTCGAGGTAGAGACGGTTGAGGTCGGTGATTTCGAGTTCGCCGCGCGCCGATGGCTTCAGATCCGTCGCCAGCTTGACGACGTCGTTGTCGTAGAAGTAGAGACCGGTCACGGCATAGCGCGACTTCGGTTGTTTGGGCTTTTCTTCAATGCTGATGGCCTTGCCCGCGTCATCGAATTCAACCACGCCGTAGCGCTCGGGATCGTGCACCGGATACGCGAAGACCAGCGCGCCGCTCTTCAACTTGCGCCGCACGCTGCAGATCGCGCGAAAACGACTGGCCGTAGAAGATGTTGTCGCCGAGGATCAGCGAGCAGGTATCGCTGCCGATGAATTCACGGCCGATGGTGAAGGCCTGCGCGAGGCCGTCCGGGCTGGGCTGCACGGCGTAGCTAAGGTTGATGCCCCAGCGCTTGCCATCGCCCAGCAGGTCCACGAAGCGATGCGTGTCTTCCGGCGTCGAGATGATGAGGATGTCGCGCAGACCGGCGAGCATCAGCGTGCTCAGCGGGTAGTAGATCATCGGCTTGTCGTAGACGGGCAAAAGCTGTTTCGAAACGACGTGCGTAACGGGATAAAGCCGCGTTCCCGAACCACCGGCAAGAATGATCCCTTTCATTGCGCGATCCTCTCCTCGTAGTTCTGCTTGATCCACGTGAGATAGGCGCCACTGCGCACATTCTCGATCCAGGATGCGTGATTGAGATACCACTCGACGGTGTTGCGCAGGCCGCGCTCGAACTCGACAGAGGGCTGTCCAGCCGAGTTCGCTTGCGATTTTGCGTGCATCGATCGCATAGCGGCGATCGTGACCCGGGCGGTCGGTGACAAATTTGATCAGTTTGCGGCGCGGGCCGATGGTCGGCGTCGGGCCGGAATTCATCGACGAGGTCGCAGATGGTATTCACGACATGCAGATTGTTGCGTTCGCTGTTGCCGCCCACGTTATAGGTCTCGCCGAGCTTGCCGCGCTCGAGCACGGTGCGAATGGCCGAGCAGTGATCGTCGACGAAGAGCCAGTCGCGGACGTTCTGGCCATCGCCGTAAACCGGCAGCGCTTTGCCTTCGAGCGCATTCATGATCATGAGCGGGATCAGCTTTTCAGGAAACTGGAACGGGCCATAGTTGTTGGAGCAGTTGGTGGTCAGCACCGGAAGCTTGAAGGTATGGAAGTAGGCGCGTGCCAGATGATCGGAAGCTGCTTTCGAGGCCGCGTAGGGGCTGTTGGGCGCGTAGGGAGTCGTTTCGGAAAACGCCGGGTCGTCGGGAGAAAGCGTTCCGTAAACCTCATCGGTGGAAACATGCAGAAAGCGGAAATCATCTTTGGCCGCATCGTCGAGCGCGGACCAATAGCGGCGTGCCTGTTCGAGCAGCGTGTAGGTCCCTGCACGTTGGTATGGATGAAGGCGCCGGGATCGACGATGGAGCGATCGACGTGGCTTTCGGCGGCAAAGTGCACGATGGCTCGCGGACGATGCTCGTTGAGCGCGGCAGCGACCGCTTCGGCATCGCAAATGTCGGCGCGCACGAGTTGGTAGCGCTTGTCGTCTTCGAGCGCGGCGAGGTTTTCAGGGTTGCCGGCATAGGTCAGCAGGTCGAGATTCACGACCGGCGTGCCAACCGTCTCGATCCAGCGCAGCACGAAGTTCGAACCAATGAATCCAGCGCCGCCTGTAACGAGAATCGTGTTTTGGGTATTTGTCATCGACGAAGTTCTTCCTTAAATGTGAGGGAGTCAGCGAGATGGCCTGCCGAGTATGGCACTGATGACCAGCTGTTTCGTGTTTGGGCCCGCTGCGACTACACCGCGTAAGTCTATCGTAATTCACAGGATGGGTTTTCGAGTTCCGCAGAACTACAGTATGGGAAGACGTTACCAGGCGTCGATTCTTGCATACGCTTGGATGCGGTCAAGCGAGAAACATGCAGTCGCCATAACTGAAAAATCGATAATGCTTGTCTACAGCGTGCCGATAGGCGGCCAGCACGTTCTCCCGGCCCGCAAAAGCGCTCACCAGCATCAGCAGGCTCGACTGCGGGAGATGGAAATTCGTCAAAAGAGCCCCCACCGACTTGAAATTCGAAATCCCGGCGCAATGAAGATATCTGTCTCCGCGGAGTGGGCTGCGAAGCAATGCTGACCCGGCCTCGCGATTTGCGGCGCTGCCGCCTCGAGGGTGCGCACTACGGTTGTGCCGACGGCGACGATGCGGCGCTGTTCGCGGCGTGCGCGATTCACGCGCATCGGCGGTCTCGGCCGGGATGCTGTAGCGCTCTCGATGGAGGCGGACTTCGTCGACACGTTCGACGCGCAGCGGCGCAAAGGTGCCCAGGCCGACGTGCAGCGTCACGCGGGCAATCTCAACCCCACGGGCGGCGATCTGTTCCAGCATCTGTGGCGTGAAGTGCAGCCCGGCCGTGGGCGCAGCAACGGATCCACGCTCTCGCGAAAACACCGTCTGGTAACGGTCGCGGTCGGCCGATTCGTCTTCGCGATGGATGTAGGGCGGCAGAGGAATGTGCCCGATGCGGTCGAGCGATCCCGAAGAAGTCTTCGACGGGCGCAAATTCGATGCAGCCGGTCGCCGAATTCTCCGCGCTCCAGCACTTCGGCTTCGAGCGCAATCTCGCCGTCAGGGGCGGGAAAGACAAGGCGTTCACCGATGGCGATTTTGCGGCCGGGGCGCACCAGCGCGTGCCACCGGTTGTCGCCCATGGGCTCGGTGAGCATCACTTCGATGCGGCCGGTTGGCTTTTCCTTTTCGCGACGCAGGGTTCGCCGTGCGTAGAGGCGCGCCGGAATCACCCGGCTGTCATTGAGGACGAGCAGATCGCCTTCGCGCAGCAGGGAAGGGAATTCGCTGAAGTGGCCGTCGCGCAAGTTCGCCGCTTGCGCGATCCATCGTCAACATCCGGCTCTGTCCGCGTTCGGCGGGCGGCTGCTGGGCGATCAATTCTTCAGGGAGCTCAAAGTCGAAATCGGTGACGCGCAGATCCGTCATGATGCCTTCTGCCCCAGATGTGCGAGAGCCCGCTGCCTTGCGCGCTCGATGGCGGCGTTCAGCTCCTGGCGCTTGACCTCAAATTGCTCGGCGGGCAAATCGGCGGGCACGCGCGTCCATTGAGCCCAGCTCACCACGATGCGCGTGAACGGCATGGGAATGAGAAAGCGATCCCAGGAATTCATGGTCCATGCATGCTCGGGCTGCAGGTGGAATGCGCCGATGGGTGCGCCCGTGGCCTGCGCCAGCTTGATCGGTCCCAGCTTTGGTTTCGTAGATTGGCCCGCGAGGACCATCGGCGGTGAAGATTGCCGTGCGCCCGGTTTCGATCACGCGCTTCAGGCCCAGCAGTCCCTCGCGAGCACCCCGAGAACTTGATCCGCGCACCGCGTCGAAGCCAAACATCCGAAGGACGCGCGTGATGAGTTCGCCGTCAAAGCTGCGGCTGATGAGAATCACGGCGCCGGAACGGCGGAAATACATGGTGCAGGGCAGAACACACTGGTGCCAGAAGCAATAGATTTCCGGACCTGCCTTTTGCCCGAATACGACCGGGGTTACGCCATCTTCTGCGATCACTTCAAAACGCCAGGTCAGGCCCACGATCCACAGCAGCGCCCAGACTATCCGCGGCACTACCGCCAGCACAATCCGCTGGCCCAGTGTGAATCTGGTGCTGTTCTGGTCGGTCACTTCCCTGATTTTACGCGGTATTCTACGCTTATAAAACGGCTCGGCTTAGAACTTCGCCGCGATCTACGTGTTACCGCGCTGGCTGCGCAAAACCATCGTCGGCACGGCAATCCGAGCGACGTTAGGCCAACGCCTTCCTTGGTGCTTCCAAAACAATCCTACCGGTTAAATGTGTATAGCTCCTTGCAGAGCAGGACGAAGAAGAGAATAGTAACGCCGCCAAGGACCTGTGGCGCGAAGAACAGATAGCACTCCGCCACAAATAAGTATCAGGACGGATGCCGCGAGAAGCCTTCGGTTCCAGGTGTTGACACCTTCCCCGGCAAGAAAGTTCCACACAAGCATGAGTGGAAGAAGCAACGGCGTAAAGTCGTGAGCGTATCCGTAATATGCAACGAGAACAACACACGTCACTGCAAGCGCAAAACGAAGCCCTATATCCGATTCTCCTTTTCTGTGCAGCATCCATATTGTCGAAATGAGAACGACTCCAGAAATGATCTGGATGACGAGCAAGATGGAATGGTGTGACACTCGAGAATCCAGCAAGGAGAGCATCAAGCCACGAATGTTTGGCATTACTCTTGCACGATCTTTCGCGTGATCATAAAGAGCAGCGAACACGCTGACAGCTCGAGGGAATCCGAACGTAGCCTTTACGCCGACGAGCTGCCGCAGACACCGCAATCATTGATAAGCAAGTAAGACTGAATGCAAGAAGAAGCCGCCAGCGATTCGTCGAAACGAGTTACCAATATGAGAAGCAATAAGCAGCAATGCCTCGTTGCGGTTTGCAGCAAGCCAAATCCAATTGCAACACCGGCGACCAAATAGCGTTCCCGAGCCAGGCTCACAAAGCATGCGATGAAAAGCAAAAGGATAAAAATCGAATCCTGACCTTGCATCTCCGGCAGTAAGGAGAGGCTTGAAGATGCTCATGGCAAGAATGAGGAGACCAAATGCCTTGTGGAGGTTCGGGACCTGGGGAGCGAAGAATCAAGACGGATATATATGCCAGCAGGAGATTGCATACCCAAACGCCGCGGCCACGAGGTGGGGGCTGGAGTATGCTCAAAACGCGGCTATCGAGATGGGGTGGGGGAAATTAGGCTACAGGTTGCGCGCCCTCTGGAGGAATTCACGCAACCTGCAGGATAGCCGCCCCCAGTTTATGTCATGGCGGCTAACGTCGAAACAGAGCTGACCAAAGGTCCAATACATAGACCAAATTCGCGGTCAGCAGCCATTACTTAAGTCATGGCAATCTTATCGGTGAGCCGCAGATTCAATCACACGAATGGGTTAGTCACAAAAACGAAAAGGGATCGGGGATTTCCTGAGGCGGGAGATTCTCCGCGAACTGGATGTCCGCTCGAGCGTAGGTCCTCGAGGGACATCCGTAATCCGAAATGAACGCGAAGCCAAACTCTCAGCTATAGCGCAGCCAGCGGACCAGTTCGGGAAGCGTGGCGCGCTTGCCGTACATCAGAATTCCGACGCGGTAGAGCTTCGCCGAAATCCACAGAACCACCACGATACTGACGATCAGAAGGCCGATGGAGACGGCGAATTGCCATGTCGGCGGAATCTGCGAAGACATGCGCAGAAACATGATGACCGGGCGCCGTCGGCGGGAATAGAGACGCCGCTACCGACCAGAACGAGTTCGAGTCGTTGATGACCAGCATGATCAGCGAGAAGCTCAGCCACGTTGGCGCTGCCGCCAGCGGCATATACATCTGCAGTTCCTGTTCGGTTTCGCAGGAAGCGGCAAGGCCAGCGAAGAGGGAACTGTAGAGCAGGTAGCCCAACACGAAATAGACCGGGAACAATATCGCTTCGGTGACGGAGACATGCACCGCGTATTCGCCGGACAGGACGCTTCGCGGCAATCGGGGTGCCAATGAGAACCGCCCCGGCAACCAGCCAGATCCCTATCTGCGTCAGGCCGACGGCTCCCACGCCGATAAGCTTGCCTGCGAGCATGTCGGTGGGCTTGGTGATTGCCAGCATCACTTCGAAGATGCGCGATGTCTTTTCCTGAATGATGGAGCGCGCGACATTCATGCCGTAGATCATGGTCGTCATCGATAGCAGGATCGCCATGATGTAGCCCTTGTAAAACGAGGCAGCGGCATTGCTCTTCACGACGCTGCCGTCTTTCTTTACCTGGAAGGTCTGAATGTGTACGCCGTCGACCAGCTTGTCAGCAGCGTCATGCGGCATGCCGCCGCCGATGAGCCTGGCATCGAGAAGAGCGTGATTGACGGCGTCATGGAGCCGGCCGCCGGTGATGAAGTCGCCGGAGGAAGGCGATGTATAGGTGGCGGTGGGCGCCTGCCCTTGTGGAGTATCGACCCAGAGAAAGCCGTCGATCTTCTTTGACTTCGACTTGGTCAATAAGCGTGGTCGTGATCGGCAGCGGTAGCCGGAGCAACAACATCGACCTCGGCTTTGGCATCCTTGTCTCCCAGCAATCTGGGACTTGATTTCGGCGGCGAGGAGCGGGTCGTTGGAAGCGACTGCAAGGTGCTTGCCTGATCCGAGGCCAAGGCTGGACAGATAGCCGATGCCAATGAGCGCGGCAAAAATCGCAGGCACGCCAAAGGTCGTCATTTTGAAGGCACGCCCACGCACCTGTTCCAGGTACTCGCGTCTCGCAACCAGCCAGATGTTACGCATCGACCTTGCCTCCAACCGTCTGAATGAAGATTTCTTCGAGCGAAGGCTCGACCATTTCAAAGCGATAGATCCGCGCGTTGGCCGAGGCTTCGCGCAACAGCTTTTGTGCGTCGCCGTGTTCCTTGAGGCGGATCTCGGCGTGCCCGGAGAAGTTTTTAGCTTCGGCAATCTCGGGGCTTTTGAGAAATTCGGCGCTTGCCCTCGAACTCCACGACGATGCGATTGCGCTCGTAGCGCGACTTGATCTCGCGCACGCGGCCCGGAGAGCACTGCCTCGCCTTTATTGATAAGGCAGATGGAGTCGCAGAGCTTCTCCACCTGGTCCATCCGGTGGGTCGAGAAGATGATCGCTTTGCCCTCGTCCTTCAATTGCAGAAGCGTCTGTTCCAGCAACTTGGCGTTGACGGGATCGAGGCCGCTGAAGGGTTCGTCCATCACGATCAGGCCCGGATCGTGGAGCAGGGAACCGATGAACTGGATCTTCTGCTGCATGCCTTTGGATAGCTCTTCGGTCTTCTTGGGGAGGGCCTCGTCAATATCGAGACGCTTTGCCCAGTCGGTCGCGCGCTTGCGAGCTTCGGCGGCGGCAAGCCCATGCAATTCGCCGAAGAAGACAAGCTGCTCGAGGACCTTCATTTTCTTGTAAAGGCCGCGTTCCTCGGGCAGGTAGCCGACTCGTTCGAGGCTGGCGCGCTCAAACGGCTTGCCGAAGAGATTGATGGTGCCTGAGTCGGGCAGCGTGATGCCCATCATCATGCGAATGGAACTGGTTTTTCCGGCGCCGTTCGGTCCCAGGAGCCCGAACATCTGTCCTGCATCAATGGAGAGGCTCAGATCACGTACCGCGACCTTGCTCTCGTAGGCTTTGGTTACTCCTGCGAGTTCGACGACTGGCATTCCTGCTCCTGGAGTTTGGGTTTTAGAGGGACCCTGGGGCGGGTCCAACTGAAGTGTACGAACGCTGCGGGTTGCGCTTTCATGCTATACGGATTGCACGAGGTTTTGGTTCAACAGAGCCAGCGTTAGTTGTGCTTGTTGTATTCCGGGGGACCGGCTATCACGAGTGCGTCTTTGTCTCCGTATACGTACCAGCAGCACCAATCGGTTTCATGGTTCGGCTGGTCCAGAGGCGAAATCAGGTCGCGGTAGATCACGCGGCCATAGATAAAGAGCTTCTCTTCCCATTTTTCAATGCGTTTGAACTGGTCGTCGGAGGCGCAATAGGAGCGAACGTCGGCGCGGCGGAAGGGCCGGATGCCGGCGGATTCGCCGGGCAGCAGGATGATGGGCTCAAACGGGGTGGCCGATTTTCCGCTGTCGTAGTCAGGAGTGGCAGGCAGTTTGGTTTCATCGGAGGCGATTTTGACGCAGTCTGCCTTGGCGAGGATGCGCGCCGGCGTGCGGCCCCGGTTGGTAGCCATCACCTTGAATCCGTGCTCGACGGTGAGAAAAGGCTCGATGGTAATGACGATCCAGGGCCGGCCGGAATCGACGATTGCCTGGGAACTCTCCAGTGCCGCGTTTGCACATTGCAGAGCGGCCTGCGCCGCGGACACTCCGAATTCCGTCTGCCGCTGGATGTTCTTCAGAATCTTGAATGACAGGAGGACGCCAATGTAGCCCAGAATCACCAGCACCAGCAGCGCTCCCCAGAGCACCTTATCGTGCCAGGTCCAGGCAGAAGGCTGGGTTGCCGGCGAAGTAACGACAATTTGCTGAGGGGTGGCGGTCGCAGGCTGGTCCGGCTCCGGATCGCTGCGCGGAGGCTGGGCGGATTTTGCCGGGGGTGAAATGGGTTTGGAGGTGACTCCGGTACTGGGTTTCGGTGCAGACTGCGTCGGTTTCGCGGTGACCTGGCTTGGCTCCGAATCGGGATCAGACTGAGCGTGACTGAAAGCAGGCGACAGTCCGCACGCGAGGATAAAAAGAAGGAAGCGGCTCGCCTGAACATTAGAAGAAGAATACAACGGTCTGGACCAGGCTGCTGGTTACCGAAGGGGTTCGAATGCGGGAAGCAAACAGGAAACGGCAGATTGCCGGGGAATCGATGCCAGTCGGACCCGCGGAGCGATGAAAGAGGGCAGAGGGTGGCCGGAGAACGTTGTCAAACGATCCACTGGCCGATCGCCGCGGTTCAATTTGAGAGAAACGCAAGTCGCGAGCGAAAGAATGAGGCCAACCTATTTTCCTGCCTTGTACATAACCGCAAGTAGGCATTACTCCGGTGTATACCCTTTATTGCACAGGGGTACTCCCATGTGCACTTCCGTGTACACTTGCCTCGATACCCCCAACGTAACGCATTGAATTCAGCGAGAGTTGACATGCGCGAAAATGAGGGCAGAATTGCTCTATCGGACAGCCATCCTGGCGGGAAGCGGACAAGGAGGAAGTTTGCAGCATTTGCGACACCCGTATGCCTGGTGGCCGACCCTTGCGGTGCTTCTTGTGGCGACCATTACTGACATTCGCAGCCGGCGGATCCCAAACTGGCTGGTATTTCCGTTTTTGCTGGGCGGGCTGGTGGTATCGACCTGGGTAGCAGGATGGCATGGCCTGGGAGAAAGCCTCGGGGGAATGCTGCTCGGGGGCATGATTTACGGGGTATTGGCAATGATGGGCGGCATGGGAATGGGCGATGTAAAGCTCTGCGCCGCAATCGGGGCCTGGATTTGGTGGAAGCAACTGGTTTTCGCATTGGTCTTTATCGCAGTAGCCGGCGGAATCATGGCCCTGGGCTGGGCGCTCGTCGGAGGCTTCATGGGAGAAATGTTTACGGGGGCAGGGGATTTGCTGTTTGGTTGGAGAAAGCGCGGATTGCATACGCCTGAAGACCTACAGCTTTCGAACCCAAAGGCACGCAAGATGCCCTATGCTCCGGCGATTGCAATTGGTACTCTTCTTTCCTTCTTTTCTCGTTGAGAAGGTGCTTGAAAAACGACTAGAGTATGCTGACGACGCCCTGAATCCGGTGACTCCGTAACTCTGGCGCAAGAACTTGGGAGCTTTGATTCTGTGACTGACAACACGCACGACTCTGATCCCCTAGGCGGCAATATACTGTCCATCGCGCTGATCTGCCCCAGTGAGGCGCGCAGAAGGACAATTGCGAGCGCATTGAATAGCTCGCATGCCGCGATTGTGCGGGAATACTCCTCTTATCCCCCGACGCTGAAAGAAATGCCCAGGATGCTGGGCGAGAAGGCGTTTGACGCGGTCATTATCGACCTCGAATCTGACGTTGAATATGCGCTGGAACTGGTGGAGTTTGTTGCTTCAGGCACCTCGACCACTGTGATGGTGTATACGTCGCGGCTCGACCCGAACCTGATGGTTCGTTCGATGCGGGCCGGTGCGCGCGAGTTTCTGTCGGATCCCATCGACCCGAATGCTCTGTCGGACGCACTGATCCGGGCGTCCGGTCGCCGTCAGGGTGGCAAATCCTCAAAGAAGACGGGTGGAAAGATCCTGGTTTTTCTTGGCGGAAAAGGGGGCTCCGGCGTTACGACGGTGGCGTGCAATTTCGCCGTCGCCCTGGTGCAGGAGTGCCAGCAGACCGCGGTCCTGATTGATCTTGATCTGCCGTTGGGTGACGCGGCGCTCAGTCTTGGCTTGACGACGCAGTTCTCCACGGCGGATGCCCTGCAGAG
>CAWCVS010000020.1:0-42683 GCA_963799035.1 uncultured Acidobacteriaceae bacterium
TAGAGCTGTTCATAGCCCTCGCGCGGCAGTCGATCTGCAAGATCCTGTTTCGGTTTCAGTGAAAAGACCTGGGCAAGATCGACCACCGCGTGGCGAGCCATGGCGAAGGTGAGCTGGGCCTGGCGGGCTTCGTGGCCGCGAACGCCAGCGATGAGCAGGGCGGATGTGTCGAGCATGGCGGTGAGGGCGCTGATCCAGCTTTGATTGGTGTGTTGCGACCGGAAGTAGCAGAGCAAGGGGTAGGAAATGTGACTCTCGAGAAGTTCGGCAGACCAGCGTTCCCACTCGGAGAGAAGCGTGGCGAGGATGTCTTCGGCTCCATCGAAGGAATGGCGGCGCATGAGTTCAGTAGCCGTCGGCGGCGAGCCGGCTCGGGCATCCAAAAGCGAGATGTTAACCTCGCGCCGCGAAAACGCTCCATAGAGGACGGGAAAGTAGCCCATGACGATGGCGAGAAATCCGAAGCCCGTGCCGGCTTCGCAGGTGGAGAGGACGCGCGCGATCAACGCATGAGGAGTAACGTCGCCGAGGCCAAGGGTGAAGAAGTTGGTGCCGCTGACGTAGACATCCGTCAGGTATCCGACCGGATTTGACCCGTCGATGAAGGGGCTTCCAAGGGCGTAATAGATCAGGGAAAATCCGAATACCATGCCGCAGGCCCATACGACGAGAAGAAAGATAAGCGATAGAGGTCCGTAGAAACTAAGGGCGGTTTCGCGCTTGCGGGGATGGTGGATGCGGACAGCAATGAATCTCCAGGGAGTCCAGGTAAAGATGTAGAAGATGCGTGTGAGTCGGAGACGTCCGGCTGCCCGGCGCGGCAGGATGACAGTTTGAAAGGCGTCCAGCAGGACGACCAGCAAACAGAGAATGCCCGCCAGCATGGTGAGGGTTCGCATCGACCTCCTCCGGCAGCGCACCTTGCGAACACAACTTTGCGCGGCCCCGTTACCGTATCCTAGCTGAGTCGGGCCTCGTGAATCCCAATGGTTGAGCTTGGAAAACTGTTGCTCGCTCTCGGCCTGCTTCTGATTGTGATTGGAGCGGCGCTGGTGTTGGCTGCGCGCTTCGGATTTCCGCTGGGACGGATGCCCGGTGACCTCTCCTACCGCGGGAAGAATGTTACGGTCTTCGTTCCCCTTGGAACGTCAATTCTGATCAGCGTTGTTCTCTCTATTCTCGTGTATCTCGTTTCGCGGTTCAGGCGTTAAGCCTGTAAGGCAGGCAGCATCCGATGTTGCAGCAGTTTGCCAGTCGCGGATGAGCCAGAATGGTCTGCCTGATACTCCGAGAATTCCTTTCAGCCTCTCTTTCCCTCGGAATCCTCGCAAGCAGACGCCATCTAACAGAATTGCAAGCCATACCCCCTCCAACATCGATCAGTGACGACCATCACACACCCTTCCCCTAGTGACTGGAGTAACGTTCTTGGCGGTCTACTGAAACGATTTACACGGGGTTATCTCGCTATTTGTGAGGACGGTCGCGGCGGAGAGTCAGTTGTTCCGTCGATGTTTTTTCGCGGCCGTCGATTAACGCCGTTTTCGTGCGCGGGTAGCCGATGGAGGGCGCGAGCCTGAAGGAATGGGCCGAAGCCTGAGTCCCAAAAATGAGGCCTTGTGGCCTTGAGGAAAGTGCAAGTCATTAGAAGATTTTTAAAAATCGGCTCACAGCCGAGCTTTCCACACGGGAAAGCAAGATTGCACGTTCCCGGGCTGCATTCACCAAGCAGTATCACTTCGGAATAGGAGAGTCAGATGGTAGTGAAATTTAACCCAAAGAGCTACAGGTTCCTTCTGTTGCCGTTGCTGTTTGTGTTGACTTGCGCGGGAGCATTTGCGCAGGCGAACTCAAACGTCACCGGCATCGTATCGGACCAAACGGGCGCAGTCGTCGCGGGAGCGAAGATTGTTCTCGTTGATCCGGCCACGGGCGCAACGAAAACAACCACAACCAGCGATACGGGTCTGTACGAAATCGCCGGCTTGAATGCAGCTAACTACAACATGACGGTTACGGCGAAGGGATTCCAGACATTTGTACAGAATGGAATCGTCGTCAACGTCTCCAACACGTTCCGCGTCGATCCCAAGTTGACGGTGGGTTCTGAAGCGACGACAGTCACGGTCAATGCTGATGCGCTGACCGTGCAGGGCGACTCGAACGTCGTGAGTACGCTGATCAACGAGCAGCAGATCACCGAACTCGCTACCAACGGCCGCAATATTGTCGCGCTCGCAACGCTCGGTCTTGGCGTCAGCGGCAACTTGCCGGACTCAAACACGCCCACCTCTGTAGGTTCGAGCTTCGCCATCAGCTTCAATGGTCTGAACCAGGCTCACAATATCTGGCTGGTCGACGGCGGCGAAGCGTATGACCGCGGTTCGGGCGGCAAATCGTCCATGATGCCTTCACAGGACGCATTGGGCGAATTCCAGGTAATGGCCAGCAACTATCCTCCTGACTACGGAATCGCTTCCGGCGGCACGATCTCGATGTCGATCAAGAGAGGCACGCAGGCATTCCATGGCGAACTGTGGGAATTTGATCGCAATGACGCCCTTCAGGCGCATAACTACTTCGACGCACCAGGTGCCAAGAAGCCGGAACTTCGTCTGAACATCTTTGGCGGCAACGTTGGCGGCCCAGTCTACATTCCTCACGTGTACAACAACAACAAACAGCGGACCTTCTTCTTCTACAACGAAGAGTGGCGCAAAATCGTGCAGGGCAGCGCACCGGCCGGTATTCACGCCATCCCGGATGCTGACTTTATTACTTCGGCGCAGGATCTCAACTTCAAACTTCCTGCGTTCGCCGACAGCACGCAGACTTCTGTTTATGTGCCAGTGGTTTCTCCGAACTCCACACTCGGCCACGCGATTGCAACATACAACTTGGGAGCGGTGACCCCGCTGGTTGAGGGGCAACCTTTCCCGAATAACTTTATTCCGAAACAACTGTTTGTCGATCCCAGTTCGCTTGCCTTCAACGGCGTCGGCGCTATTCCCAAGGCGAACGCGGCGGGCGACCTTACCTCGGTATCGAGCAAACAACCCACCAAGGTGCGGGAAGACCTTTTCCGTATTGACCACAACATCAACGACAAGTGGCAGCTATTTGGCCACTACATTGGTGATTCGGTTGGCCAGACTTATGCCACTTCAATCTGGAGCGGCGATAACTATCCAACAGTCGGATCGAACTTCAGCAACCCGTCATGGAGTTCGGTCATCAAGCTGACCGGATCGTTGACACCGAACGTTTTGCTCGAAGCTGCGTTCAACTTCGATGGAAACAAAATCAGCATCCAGCCTTCCGGTACAGCGTACGTGAAGCCATCGGGATGGGGAGCGCAGTCATTCTTCCCGGCTTCGGCGGATGCATTGAACCGGCTTCCCAGCGTGAACCTCGGTTCGTATGGAACAGCATTCGATCCGTGGTCGCAACCTTGGAAGAACGCCGCGTTTGACTATGCTGAGGTGTTCGGCCTCTCCGTCACGCACGGAAAGCACGCCATGAAGTTCGGTGGCGGCTATAACCGCTACATCAAAAATCAGCAGCTCTTCGGAAATACGAACGGCTACTACAACTTCAGCGACGGCTGGACCAAACCAACGGCCACCGCTCCGGGGCATCCGAACAATGCAAATCTGACTGGCGACTCCTATCTTGACTTTCTGCTTGGACTCAGCACCGGTTACTCGCAGTTGCAGACTCAGGATGTTCGTCACTACGTAAACCAGACGGTGTCGGCTTATGCCGAGGATAACTGGCACATCTCACCGCGGCTGAGTATCCAGTACGGCATCCGCTATGATGCACTGCCCCACGCGTGGGAACGCAACAATCGCCTCGCCAGCTTCGACCCCGCGCAGTACCAGGCTGGACAGGCTCCAACAGCAGCAAACTTCGACGCGAACGGCGCTTTCCTGCCAGGAACCGCTGGCCTGCAGCAATATAACGGCGCCTATTTCTACCTGAACGGTGTGACAATTGCCGGCCAGGGCGGAACGCCGAGGGGAATGACCAAGAACGACTACAAGACGTACATGCCTCGCCTGGGGTTCTCGTATGACCTCACCGGGACTGGCAAAACCGTAGTTCGCGGCGGATTTGGCACGTTCTTTGAGCGCATGCAGGGCAACGACGTCTACAACATCGCAACAGCGGCGCCGTTTTCAAACACGCCGAGTCTCAGCAGTACCACCTTCAACAACCCATTCGCCAATTGGCAATTTGGAACCACGCTTTCCTCGTCGAGTTTGCCGGTGGTTCCGCAAGGCATGACGACGATATCACCTGACTATCCCGCACCTGGCGTGGCGCAGTACAGCCTCGGCATTCAGCGCGAGATCGTTCCGTCGTTGATCCTTGTTTCGCAGTATGTAGGTAATCTGGCCTGGCACCAGAATATCGAACTGCCGATCAATGAGTACCCGCTCAGTACCTCAATGCTGACCCGAGCGGATTCTGCTGGCGACAAGACCTATCCCGGATACGCAGCACTCAACCCGGTTCAGGCAATTGAAGCCCATACTTATCCCGGCTTTGGCAATATCAACGAAGAAACCAACCTCGCTACCGGGACCTATAACAGCGCCCAGGTCGGCTTGCGTCAACAGAGCCGGCACGGACTCAGCTTCGAAGTCGATTACACATGGGCTCATGAAATCGATTCGCAGCTGGGAAGCGCCGATCTGACTGGCGTCAGCAATCCGTTCAATATCAGGTACGACAAGGGTTCAGGAAACCTGGACCGTCGTCAGATCCTCAACATGAACTACGTGTACCAGATTCCGTTGTTTGCGCACGCCGGTGGTTTGACACACAGCATTCTTGGTGGCTGGGAAGTCTCTGGAACGGTAATTTCGGAAACCGGCTTGCCTTGGGCGGGCGGCAATGCTCCGAGCGATGGTGGATCTGACACCGTGGGTCTGGGCGGCAACTACACTATCCGTCCAAACTTTACGGGCAAGGTGCAGTATCCGAAGGCGAGAGACTCCAAGAATGTTTACCAGTGGGTTTCTCCGACCGGGTTCTCACAGCCGACGGCAGCATGGTACAACGGCCCGAACCTGGGCTTCGGCAATGCAGGCAGGGACATAGTTGTAGGCCCCGGCCGCACCAACTTCGGAACTAACGTGTACAAGTCGTTTGCGTTCACCGAACGCACTCGCTTTGAGTTCCGTGCTGAGTCATTCAACACCTTCAACCACACCCAGTTCAACGGGTTCCACAACAACGTCAGCGGCGGTGACTTCGGTGAAGTCAATGGCGTGCAGGATCCGAGAACGTTCGAACTCGCAGGCAAGTTGATTTTCTAATTCAAAACTGAACTTGGGCGCGGTGGCTTTTGCTGCCGCGCCCTTTTTCTATTGAGTCGAAGAGCGCGGGCATTTGCGCTAGCCACAGCAGCGTTAGGCGACGTTCAAGCTTTTGAATGAAGGATGAAAGCAATCGTTCCTGACGAATCGCGGGCAGAGATTACTCCGGATAGGGTTCGCCGGCGTGCACTACGCGGATGTAGTGGTCGGTGAACTGAGCATGGCCACCGGGTAAATCCACCTTCGGCATATGGCAGCTTGTGCAGTTCTCTTTTGCTACGGGGCAGGACTTTATTCCGGGAGGCACCGATGCAGCTTTGGCTGAATCGTGGCAGGCGAGGCACTTCGCATCATAAGAGATTGCGTTGTGGTTTACTCCCTGATGCGGATTGTGGCACGCAAGACAGCTTATGCGCGGGTCATTGCCAATAAAGCATTTGCTGTTTTCAATGCGATAGGGTTGGAATCGCACGAAGGCCGGACCGTGCCATTTATTGCGCATTACGGTATCCCAGGTGCGATGACATTGTCCGCAGAAGTCGGATACCTGTTCGGCATCGAGATGCTTGAGTGATGGAGGGACGGTCTTGAAGTTATCCTGCGCTGCGTCGGCCATGTGCTGCTGTGAACCGGCATGACAGCGCTCGCACTCCAGGCCCGGTATGACCTTCGCCGGTACGAGCTTTTCGCCGGACGTGACACCGCTGCCGTGACAGTTGAAGCAGGTGCGTGTCTCCCAGATGGGAAGTTGTCTGCCCATCGCCTCGTTCAGGTTGTGGGGCGTAATCTTCTGATCTCCAGGTGTAATGGCGAGACCGTTGGCGCGCGGAAAGTAGCTCACGAGGCTTTCGTAGTAGTGGCCGTCTTTCTCAAGCACCCACGTCTGCGAGTGCTGACCGAATATCCAGTGGATCGGGAGGGTGAGGCTGCCCGTCCCATCGGAGACCGTGTAGGTGCTTTGGCCACTCCTGGTCTGTACCGTATATGTATAGCCACCGATTTGAGTGGTTAAATCGGGATTCTTGTTCATCGCAGGGTTTGCGCCCTGCGGCTCCATGGCGTGCCGCATTGGCGCAGTGGCGTAAGACGTGGCAACGCCGACATGGCACGTCGCGCAGGTGACGGAAGCGCTCGATTGCTTGGCATGCTGCGCAATGGCGGCAAGCGGCATAAACAATACACAGAGCAAAGCCCTTGCGGCCTTAGCGCAGGTGATGGCTGTCGCCGGTCGTGCGCTATTTCGCAAGCTCACGGCAGACCTTTCGCTCCCGGGCGGCTTCTTCGCGATTTCCGCTCTGGGAATAGATGGAGACGAGCCCGAGGTGGGCTTCGAGGCTATTGGGATCGCGTTGGATGACCTGATTCAGTAGTTCTTCGCCGCGCTTTGTATTGCCGGTTTCGGCAAGCGACCGGCCGAGGGCCAGTTGGGCCATCTCCATGTCGGGAGCGTTCGCGTAGGCTCGCTGCGCCGGAGCGAGAGCTTCGGAGAAGCGGCCGGCAATCACGAGTGTCAAAGCGAGCAGTGCATTTGCAGTTTCGTTGGTGGGATTCACAGCCAGTTCGGCGTGGAACTGATCGATGGCGAGACCTGGATCGTGCGGAAAGAGCAGGAAACCGTAGAAGTAGTGAAGATTCGGCGTGGACGGATAGCGAACGAAGAGCCGCGTGAAGAGATCGTCGGCCTGTTCATTGTCGCCGGAAAGAAAAACGTATCCCGCGCTACCCGCGGATTGATAAACCTCTCTTTCCCGCGCGGGCACGTCCTTTGGAAATGCAGCGACGCGCATTCCGGCGAGTCCAATGCCGATTTTCAAGTCGGGGGCTTCAGCCTTGTGCTCGGCGAAGTAGTGGTACTGGTCGAGCGCTTCCTGGAAGCGACCCGTGTGCGCGAGCAGCAGCGCCAGGTGATAGCGGATGATCTGCTCGTTCCTTGGCTCGTTGAGGGCTCCGTGGGCGACGGCCTGCTCAAGGTCGCGGAGTGAGTCATCGTAGGCACCCGTTTCAAATTCGCAAAGACCGCGCAGCGCCATGGCGGGGACTGCGGTAGGTACGAGACCGAGAAGATGGGTGAAGGCATCGATGGCACCAGGGTACTGATTTGAGCTGTACTGCAGTATGCCGAGATACCACCAGCCCTCCTGCCAGTCGGGTTTGAGTTGCTCGGCCTCGGAGTAAAGCTGGATAGCGAGGGGAAGGTTTTGCTGGTCGCGGGCGGCAGCAGCGTGGGCGGCGAGGTCGTCGAATTGAGCGGGCGACTGCTGAGGGCCGGGTGCTTCTTGCGCGACGGAAGTCGCACGCGTAACGGGGAGCGTGGGAATCAGGAGGAGGAATAAGAGGCCGCGGACGGCCGTGCTGGGGAAGAGGGAGATTGCCACGTTCTGCCTGGAATTTCGTGCAAAGTCTGTGATGTAAGACGAATGAGGTTCAAAAGCATCGCCGGTCGAATTCATAGAATTCATTGCTGGCGCGAGGAGCTTTAAACCCGGAAGAACATGGTAGCAGGTGACCAAGTTCAGGTGCGACGACCGAAGTGGAGTTAATCCTTCGATGCAAAGTGACGCATACATAATTATCCGCAAACGATTGAAGAATAATGTGGTAACACGGACACGGTTCTAAGGAGGTTGCGTGGATATGAGGCACCGTTCTGGACCAAGAATGTGGCCCAAAGATGCAGAGGTCATAGGTCGAAGGATGTATTGGCTTTCTGCGAATCAGACCTAGGCTCTAGATAGAGCAAGTGTTTGCCTTCCGGCTTTGAGTGGCGCTTCGCGGCGTCACCTGCATTGTTTGAAGCACGTGTTGTTGCTTGTAAGCCCGCTAATCGGCGGGCTTTCATTTTTTTGAGGGGCGGCGGAGAGGGAGGTTGGGTATCACCAGCCCATCTGGCGCATTCGTTCAAGAATGAGCGCACTGTAATGATTCATGCGCTCGGGCCGCCGCTTGAGCGGAGCAGGCAGGATGGCGGCGAGGCGCGCGGACTGTTCGCGGCCGAGACTGCGTGGCACGGTTCCGTCATAGGCGAGGCAGGCCGCCTCTGCGCCGTATATCGCCGGACCCCATTCGACCACGTTGAGGTAGAGTTCCAGAATGCGCTGCTTGCCGAGAACGAGTTCAGCCATCGGCACGAGTGTAAATTCCGCCCCCTTGCGGAAGACGGAGCGGCTGGTACCGAGGAGAAGGTTCTTTACCAGTTGCTGCGTTATTGTGGATGCTCCGCACGCGGCCACCTTCCATATCGTCTTCAGCGTCGATCTGGATCTGGTGCCAGTCGAACCCATGGTGCTGGTAGAAGCGCGCATCCTCGGCGGCGATGACAGCGTGCTGGAGATTCAGCGAGATCTGGCGGATGGGAACAAACCTGTAGCGTTCATGGTAAGGCGTGTGGTGAATCCAGGCCTGCACGTGGCGTTCCATGTGCACAGCAGTTGTCGGTGGGTCGACCCATCGTGCGACGACAAGCATGAGCACCGCGAGAGACCAAAGCAGAGCGAAACCGAGTCTAAGCAGCAGAACAAAGGAGCGAAGTAGACTGCTCCGCTTGAGAGTTTTGATTCGCAAGGCTGATAGTGCGGGCACGATTCAGAATACAGCCGAGGCCGAGCAAGATCCCGCGGCTCCGGTGGGAAGACGGAGCCATGGGCATGTGCAGCTCAAACACGAAAGTAATTCATGTTCTCGAGATCGGTGATGAGACCGGGTCCCGTGGGGGCCCATCCCAGCTTTTCTCGTGTTTGCGCGCTTGAGGCCCACAGGTCCATCGCGCCGAATGATCCCAGCCAGCCGAAATGTTCCTTTGCTTCCTCCTGGGTTTTGCTGACGACCGGCACGTTCAAACCGCGGCCAATGGCGGTGGCGATATCTTTCAGCGGAACGCCCTCTTCGGCAACTGCGTGATATCGGTCTCCGGCGGCTCCCTTCTCGAGGGCAAGCCGGTAAAGGCGGGCGGCGTCTAATCGGTGCACCGCAGCCCACCGATTGCCTCCGTCGCCGACATACGCCGAAACCCCTTTCTCGCGTGCCACTGAGATCATGTACGTGATGAGTCCTTGCTTGAAGGTGTCGTGAACCTGCGGCAGGCGCATCACGGACGCTCGCACCCCCTGCTCCATCAGTGCCATTGCCGTCGCCTCCGACGCGCGAGGATAGAAGGCGGAAACAGGAGGAGGCGGATCGTTTTCGGTTGCCGCGCGACCCTGAGCCAGTGCGGCAAGGCCGGACGTCACGATCAACGGGCGGTTGGAGCCTTGAAGCACGGCGCCGATCGTCTCGATCGCGCGCTTGTCGATCTCGCAGACCTCCTGGAATCTCGAAAAGTCATGGACAAACGCGGTATGGATCACTGCGTCCGCTGCCGTCGCTCCTGTGCGCAGGCTTTCCAAATCCTCGAGATCACCCCGATGCGCCTGTGCGCCATTAGAAGTCAATGATTGAGCGCCCGCATCGCCACGAGCAAGGCCGATGACCTGGTGGCCTGCTTCGATCAGCTCTGGGACCAACGCCGAGCCAATAAATCCTGTCGCGCCTGTAACGAAAACACGCATGCTAAATTCTCCTGTTGTTGAACGTGCGTTGTTAAATACTCACTAGTTCCGCTCCGCGATTGGAATCGCGGAATCGTTTCTGGATACTGCGTCGAGATCGGCAAGCACCTCAGCGGGAATTTGCAGGGTCGCAGCCTTCAGGTTCTCGCGAAGATGGTTGCGAGAAGAGGTTCCTGGAATCACCAGGATGTTCGGCGAGCGATGCAGGAGCCATGCAAGCGCTACCTGCATGGGAGTGGCGTGAAGACGCGAGGCCACATCGGACAAGGTCCCCGACTGCAATGGGCTAAACCCGCCAAGCGGAAAGAACGGCACGTAGGCGATGCCGTCCCGCCCGAGGTCCGTGATGAGGGAATCGTCGGCCCGATGCGCCAGGTTGTAATGATTCTGGACGCAAACGATCGAGACAATCCGTCGCGCTTCCGCGATCTGCGCGGGCGTCACGTTACTCAGCCCAATATGACGGATCAAACCTTTTTGCTGAAGCTCGGCGAGTACCGTAAGCGGCGCCTCGATAGAACCCTCAGCGGGATGATGGACGTTGAACATGCTGCGCAGGTTGACCACTTCGAGCACATCCAAACCTAGATTGCGGAGATTGTCTTGAACCGCCCGGGTCAACTCTTCGCGGGAGAGTGCCGGAATCCACGATCCATCGTCTCCACGCAGGGCGCTGACCTTGGTCACGATTAGCAAATCGTCGCGGTAAGGCGAGAGCGCCTTTCGTATGATCTGGTTGGTGACGTGAGGACCATAGAAATCCGAAGTATCTATATGGTTCACGCCGCTCTCTACAGCTTCCTGCAGAACTGCGATCGCTTCGTCCACATCGCGGGGTGGTCCCCACACGAGCTTGTCCCCATCCCTTCCTGCAAGCTGCATGGCTCCATAGCCCATGCGATTCACGCTGCGTGGGCTGCCGAGCAAAGTGAACCAGCTAGGCGAGGTTAGTCCATGTGGCATTTTATTCTCCTTGATTTCTTCGATGGTTCTTGCCCGGTATTGACGGGTGGCGGCAGCAACGAATATAAAACGGAGACTAGCTCCGAATGATGAGATTACCGGAGGATGTCTCCGGTTTCATAATGTTTTTGGATATGATTCGAAAGCGTTCCCAACCCGCCTCGAGAAAGCCGCGCATGGATGCGCAGCGGAATCGTGAGCGAATTCTGGAAGTCGCGAAAAAGGCGTTTACGCGCTTCGGTGCCGACGCCAGTCTGGACGATATTGCCAGGCAGGCGAGCGTAGGCGCTGGAACGCTCTATCGTCACTTTCCTACGCGCGACGCGCTGATCGAGGCAGTGTATCGGAATGAAGTAGAGAAACTGGCTGCGGCGGCGCACGCGTTCGCCGAAGAGATGCCTCCGATCGAAGCATTGCGAGCGTGGATGCTGCTGTTTGTGGACCACATCGCGGCGAAACAGATCATTGCGCCGGCTCTGAATAGCATTGTCGGCGGGGCTTCAAAACTTTACGAGGGCTCTCGCGGCCAGGTGCGGGACGCCATCGAATTGCTGGTGAAGCGCGCAATCAGGAGCGGCGACATACGCAGAGATTTCGATCCATTCGATTTGCTGCGAGCGCTTATCGGCGTCTCACATGTCGATTCCGGTCCTGACTGGAAGCAGAGCGCCAGGAGGCTGGTGGATATTCTCATTGCAGGCGCGCAGACGCAGGGAAAATGAGGTAATTCGGGCAGGTTGAAGAGCATCAACGGTTACGTGCTGCGAATAGCTTGCAAGCTTCGACTGCGAACGTTCCTGATGCTAACCTGTTGATAGAGTGTTTATACGCAGTGGCCCCGTAGCTCAGATGGATAGAGCATCGGTTTCCTAAACCGCAGGTCGGCCGTTCGAATCGGCCCGGGGTCACCATTTTCCGCCAGATCCCCTCTTGTGAAAGATGAGAATGCCGACTGGAAGCTACCGCAACACATGCGTCAGGATTGCCAGCCTCCGCCAAGTGCGCTGTAAAGCTGGACCAGGGCGAGGGCTTCGCCTTGCTGCGCACTGACTAGATTCAATTGAGCAGAATAAAGATTCGAATCCGTCGTCAGCACTTCAAGGTATCCGGTCGATCCACCCTGGTACCGGATGCGCGCCAGGCGCGTGGCGTCCTTTGCCGCTTCAACCAGCTTTTCCTGTTGCTCGCGGTAACCGCGCTGCTTGTTGAGAGCGATCAGCGCATTGGAGACATCGCGAAAGGCACCGGAGATCGTCTTTTGATAGTTGAGGACCATTTCCTCTTTGGTTTGCTGTGAAAGCTGAAGCTGACCGCGAAGCTTTCCGCCCTCGAAGAGCGGTTGTGTGAGGGTGCCTATGCCGTAGATGGTTTTTCCGGCCGGGTCAAAGATGCTTGAAAGACTGTCGCCCCCTACGCCTCCAGAGCCGCTGATGGATAAGTTGGGGAAGAACTGCGCCCGGGCAACGCCGATTTGGGCGTTGGCGGAGATGAGGGTGGCTTCGGCCTGTTGAATATCGGGGCGTCGCTCAAGCAGACGTGAAGGCAAACCCGCCGGCAGATCCTGGGGCGGCGGTGCAAGCGCATTGGGATCGGTGTGGGCGATGGGGCCGGGGTTTTCACCGAGCAGAAACGCGATCGCATTTTCCTGCTGCTGAATCTGCTCTTCGAGTTGAGGCACCTCCGACGTCGCAGCGTATAGCAATTGTTCAGCCTGGCGCACGTCGGAGAGCGGGACAGAGCCTCCGCTCTCCAGTGTTTTGGTAAGAGCAACGGAGTCTTGCCGAACTTTGATGGTTTCCCTTGTGATCTCGAGTTGAGCATCGAGGGCACGAATCTGCAAATATGCTGTCGCGACCTGTTGCACCAGCGTCATCTGCACTGCTCGCTGCGCCCAGACCTGTGCCAACAACTGCGCGCGGGCCGCCTCAGTCTGCCTGCGATAGAGGCCCCAGAAATCCGGCGTCCACGCAGCAGAAAGGTTGAACGAACCATCGACGAGTGGACTTGGAATTTGCGTGCCAAGGGAGGACGGCAACGTTGCGCCAATGGCCGTGCCTCCAACGGTCGCGCTTGGAAACTGCTGCGAGCGCGTGATTTTGACCTGGGCCTGCTGTTCGAGGATCCGCCGCGCCGCAATGCGGACGTCGTAATTGTTGACGAGAGCCTTGCGAATCAATTCCTGAAGCTCGGGTTCGCGATAGACAGCAGCCCATTGCTCATCGCCGAGAGACGCACTGGAGTCAGCCGCGACCGCGGCATTATCCGCACCGCGATATGCCGGCGGCGCAGTGACATTCGGCCGCACGTAGTTGGGTCCTACTTTGCATGCGGTCAGAGATACGATTGCAGCGGCGAGCACGCCAAGCTTGGTGAACCTTGATGATGTCATTATGCTTGGCCTCCTTCCGTGCCGGGTTCAGCGCCGATAGGGGCAACGGGTCCGCTCGAAGAAACGCCGGGTCCGCAGATCGAATCCATCGTGGTGCCTTTGCCGCCTCGTACGAAGCGATGCGAAAGAAACTCGACGACCGCAAACGTCACGGGAATGAAGATAAGGCCTAGTACGGTGGACAGCGTCATGCCTCCGACGACAACGGTGCCGAGGATTCGCCGCGAAGCCGCGCCGGAACCGCTTGCAGCCCACAATGGGAGACAGCCAACGATGAATGCAAGAGCTGTCATGACGATGGGGCGGAAGCGGAGGCGCGCCGCATCGAGCGCTGCCTCGCAGATGCTCTCGCCGCGTTCGTAATTCATTTTGGCGAACTCCACGATGAGAATGGCATTCTTCGCGGAGAGTCCGATGAGCATGACGAGCCCGATGGTCGCGAAGATGTCGTTCTCAAAATGCCGCGCGTGCAGGGCCAGATATGCACCTAGGATTGCCACAGGGGTGCTGAGCAGAACGCTGAAGGGCAGACGTCCAGCTTTCATACAGAGCAGCAAGGATGAGGAAGACAAAGATCAGCGAGAGTCCGAACACGGCCCACGACGGCACGCCCTTTTCAGCTTGTTGCTCCTGGAACGACATACCGGAATAGTCGAAGCCCGCGCCTGGCGGCATCGTTTCCTTGAATACTTCTTCAAGTGCCTTGCGAACCTGGCCCGAGCTGTACCCGGGGGCGCCTGTGATGTTGAGCTGCGCAGCGTTGAACTCGTTGAATCGGTAGATGAATTCAGGGCCGGTGACTTGCTTGACATTCACCAGCGAACTGAGCGGGACCTGGCTGCCGTTTGCGCTGCGTACATAGAATTGATCGATGTTTGCGATGTCTCGTGCGCGAAGTTCCTTCAGCTTCAACATAGGTCTGCCACTGGCGGCCGAAGCGATTGAAGTAGTTGACGAGGTATCCGCCCATGAAGGTTTGCATGGTTGTGTAGATATTGGAGAGGTCAACCTGCTGCTGGAGCGCCTTTTCCTTGTCGACATCCGCGTAGAGTTGCGGCACCGCCGGCTGATAGGAAGGAATGGCAGCGGCGATCTCAGGCCGTTTTGAAATCGCGCCAAGAAATGTGAAGACATTCTTTGTCAGCGTATGCTGGATCGTCGGAGCCCGAACGGTCTTCAAGAATCATGGTGACGCCGCCGGATGTTCCGATGCCCGGGATGGACGGCGGTGGGAAGGCGAAAGCGATACCGTCGGGATTGCGCGCAAGCTGCTTTTGCAGATTGCTTTGAATGTATTCGAGCTGCTGCGTTTTGCTCTTGCGGACAGCCCAGGGCTTGAGATTGACGAAAGAAGAATCCCGCGTTGGTACTTTGGACTTGCGTGAGAAGCGAAAAGTCGTTTACGGCGATGACGCCCTCGACACCTGGAGTCTTGAGCAGGGCATCACTGATTTTCTGCTCGGCAGCATCGGTGCGCTGTGCCGATGCACCGTCGGGAAGTTGCAGGGCAAGGAACATGTAGCCCTGATCTTCCGTGGGAATGAAGCCGCCGGGGAGGCGTACTGCCAAGATAGACAGCCGCGATGCCCACCAGGACGAGAGCCAAGCATGGCGAATGCAGATTTATGAATGAGCACACGCGAAGTGCCGACGAAGCCATCCGTGGTACGGCCGAAGAATCTATTGAAGAGCGCGAATCCTCTGCCGAGCAGACTGTGCTTGCGGCTTTCATCGCGAGGCTTGAGCAGGAGTGAGGCCAGCGCCGGCGAAAGAGTGAGGGCGTTGAAGGCCGAGATCAGAACGGAGATCGCGATGGTGACGGCGAACTGCTGATACATGCGCCCGGTGATGCCGGGAATGGCGGCGGTAGGAATGAAGACGGCCGCGAGGATGAGGGCGATAGCGACCACGGGGCCGCCGACCTCTTCCATGGCTCTCTCCGTTGCGGACTTCGGGTCCATGCCTTCGTCGATATGGTGTTCGACAGCTTCAACCACGATGATGGCGTCGTCAACCACCAGGCCAATAGCGAGCACGAGGCCGAAGAGCGAGAGGGTGTTGATGGAGAAACCGAGCGCCGGAAAAATGATGAACGTTCCAATGAGAGAGACGGGAACGGCCAGGAGGGGAATGAGAGTGGCGCGCCAGCCCTGGAGAAAGACAAAGACCACGATCACGACGAGACCGAGCGCTTCAAGCAGCGTGAGCACGATCTCGCGAATGCCCGCCGTAACAGCCTTGGTGGTGTCGAGAGGAACGCTGTAGGTGATGCTTGGCGGAAATGTAGCAGAGAGCTCCTTCATGCGCTGATTCACGCCCGCCGCGGTTTCGACTGCATTGGAGCCGGGCAACTGGTAGATCGCCATGACGCCGGCGGGCGCCTGGTTATAACGAGCCGAAACTCCGTATGCTTGGTCTCCGAGTTCGATGCGAGCGACATCGTTCAGGTGAAGGATCGAGCCGTCGGGATTGGCGCGGAGAATGATGTTTCCGAATTCCTCGGGCTTGACGAGCCGTCCCTGGGTGCGAACCGTATAAGTGAATTGCTGTCCATTGGGAATCGGCTCGCCGCCAATTTGGCCGGCGGGGTTGACGTTGTTCTGAGTCTGGATCGCGGCAATAACTTCCGTTGCGGTGACGCCGAGCTTCGCGAGCTTGTCAGGTTGGACCCATACGCGCAGGGCATACTGGCCGCCAAAGACCTGCACGCGCGAGACGCCCTTGACGCGAGCGATCTGGTCCTGAAGATTGATGATCGCGTAATTTGTGAGGAAGTCCTGGCTCAACGTTGCCGCCTGGAGAATTGATGGCGACAAGCATCAGCGGCGAAGTGAGCGCCTTCTGCACGGTGAGGCCGGCGGTCTGTCACCTGCGCGGGCAGTTGCGACTGCGCCTGGTCGACGCGTAGCTGCGCAAGCACCTGATCGATATTGGGATCGGTCTTGACGTCGAAATCCACGAACAGCTGAACTACGCCATTGTTGGCGCTGACGGAGTTCATGTAGATCATGTTGTCGACGCCGTTCATCTGCTGTTCGATAGGCGTCGACACCGCCTGGCTCACGGTCTTGGCATCGGCGCCAGGATAGGTCGCAGTAACGAGAATTTCAGGCGGAACGATGTTGGGATACTGCGAAATCGGCAGCGTGAGCATCGAGACGATGCCGATGACGACCGTGAGGATGGCGATGACAATGGCCACGATCGGCCGGCGGATGAAGAATTTTGACATGAGTTACCTCCCCGCCGGTTGCGGCGGCTGCCGAGTGTGCCGGCTTGCGATCTGCGCAGTCTGCGGATTGACAGGCGCGCCTTCGCGAAGCTTTTGAAGATTGTCGATGATGACGAGCGAACCGCCGGGGAGACCGCTTTCGACCACCCAGTTATTGCCATATTGCGGGCCGAGTGTTACGTTGTTCACGTGAACCGTGTTGTTCGCGGCCGACAGTGTAAACCTGCTCGCTGGCCTTGAAATTCCGTGACTGCGATCTGCGGAATCAGAATGGCACCGTGGAGAACTTCGGTTTCAGCCCTGACCCTGCCAAATTGGCCAGGGCGAAGGATGTTGCCAGGATTCGGAAAAGAAGCCGCGATGCGAATCGCTCCCGTTTGCGAATTCAACTGCCGATCGACGAAGACAACGTGGCCCTTGTGCGGATAGACTTCTCCGTTCGAGAGCGTCAGCGTCAGAGGAATTCTGGAGCGCCATGCAGCAGGTCGCTACCGCCTGCGCCAGCGCGCTTCGTCAGTGCGAGGTATTCGCTATCGCTGATTGAGAAGTAGACCTTGATGGGATCGAGCTGCGAAACCGAAGTGAGTATGGACTGCGTGCTGACGAGGTTGCCGACCTGGGTTGTCGCCTGTCCCGCGACGCCCGTGATCAGCGATCGGACCTTGGTAAATCCAAGATTGAGATTCGGCCGTCGCCACCGCGGCTTCGGCTGTCTTTACCGCCGCCTGCGCCTGGGCCTTCTGCTGGATTTCGTTGTCGAGCTGGCTCTTGTGCGATGGCGCGAGCTTCCGCCAGCGGCGTGTCGCGATTCACGTTGATTTGGGCGAGAGCAAGCTGTGCTTGCGCTTGCTCCAAGTTGCCCTTGCGCCTGCTCCAGCGCCGCTTCAAAGGGGCGAGGGTCGATCTCAAAGAGGACCTCGCCCTCGCGCGACCTGCGACCCTTCGCGATAATTCTGGCGAATCAGGTAGCCGTTGGCTTGCGGCTGAATCTGGGCGTTGACATAGCCATCGAGAGTGCCCACCCACTCGCCTGTCACCGGCACATCGGTCTGCCGCGCCTTCACAACGGTAACTTTCATTGCCGGGGGAGCACCGGTCGACGCGGCGCTCGCATCTTTATCGCAACCAGAAAGCAAGCCGGATCCGGCAAGAAGCGTGCCCAGAAGAATCAATGCGATTGGAGAAGATAAAGAAGTTTCGCCGGCGCTGCGGCGTTGCCACACGGTCATACTCAGACTCCGTTCACGCTAATAGGTGCTCTGCGAGAGGTCGTTCACCTCGCATCAGTACGCATGCGTGTTCAACTTCGATGAAGCTATCGCGATGACGGATTCACAAAGGTGGCCTGATCTGGATTTCGCATCGGTCTGCCGGGGCTCGTCGATAATTGACTAATTGACTCGGATCATCGGGAAGATTTATTTGCACCGACACAGCAGCCCGCTGCATCGGCGCAAGGCGAGCTAAGGTTGACGAAGCGCGATGCACGAAAGCGAAGGCGTCCTCGACCCGATCCTGGACTCTTCGAAATTCGATCGTCTCCGCTGATTGGGACAATGGCATTTTGACAAGAGGAAGCTTTGACTTCGCACTTCATCTCATTTATAAAAGTTGATATCATCGAAATCTGTTTGATGACATCACGTTGGGCTCCATGCCGCGGAGCGAGCTAAAACCGCAATCGTCAGGATGCTCGGGAAGGCGGTGAAATTCCGCCACTGCCCCGCAACTGTGAGCGCCACTGGTTCGACCGTCGTCGAGCGAGAAGAACCAGCCAGAGCGCTTCGCTTCGAGGTGGGCGAGGACTCTGCAAAAACCACTGGAGCCATGGCTCCGGGAAGGTGGCTGGGGGCCCTAACGACGAAGACTGTCGGGGACCCCGAGGCGCAAGTCAGGAGACCGGTCCTGTGCGCTCAACCCGCTTGCGTTCCGAGGGGAACGGAGGAGCCATCATGTCATTTCGATGTTCCAGCGCTTGTTTTCCGGCCGAGCATTTCTCCGGTCGTATTCGGGTCGCTAATTCGTTTTCGTGCTGTTTGCGCCGTCGCGGCCCATGCAGCTTCGATTCGCGGCGTCGTCACCGATGCTTCCGGCGCCCGCGTGACCGGCGCTACCGTGGATCTGATTTCCAATGGGACAGGTGGTGGGGTCGGCAGTTTCCGGGGCAGACGGCAGTTTTCAGATCATGACCGGGACGCGGGCCGATTCTTTCTGGTAGTTTCGGCCACGAAGTTTCGCCAGCTTGAGACGCCCGGATTTCTACGCAGGCCAGCTCGACAACATCGAACGCAACATCGTGCTGGAGCCGGAGTGGGTGCACGAGTCGATCGTGGTGACGGCGACGGGAACGCCAACGCCGCAGCCGCAGACCGGCGCCGCAACCAGCGTGATCGGCCCGACTGAACTGGAACTGAACCAGGACCTGGTGAGCTCGCTGCGGCTGATGCCGGGAACGTTTGTGGCGCAGACGGGACAACGCGGCGCGCAGACTTCGCTGTTCGTGCGCGGCGGCGATTCGGACGACAACCTGGTGCTGATCGATGGAGTAAATGCCGGCGATCTGGGCGGGCGATTCGATTTCGGTCCGCTATCGACAACGGGCGTGGAGCGGACCGAGGTCTATCGCGGGCCGAATTCGAGCCTGTACGGAGCGGATGCGGAGAGCGGCGTGGTAAGCATGACGACTCCGCATGGGACCACGAGTTTTCCTTCGCTGATCTTTCACGGCGACTGGGGAAATTTCGACAGTTCGCGCGAGGAACTGGAGGCGGCGGGAACTTTCGGCAAGCTCGATTATCTGGGCGCATATAGCTGGCAGCAGACGGCAAACGACTTGCCGAACGACGAATATCACGTGGGAACGGCGGCGGCGAATATTGGATTTCAGCCGACGGGCTCAACGCAGCTTCGCGGCACACTGCACTACGGCGTGGATGGAACGGGCGTTCCGGGCACATGGGAGTTTCATCACCTCGCGGACAATGCGACAGAAAAAGATCAGGACCTCTACATCAGCGCGTTCGATCGATAACCAGACGACCGCGGACTTCCACAACATGGTGCGCTACGGCGCGACGCGAAAGCGCGAGCAGTACAACCTGTGGGAGCAGACAGGCGCGGGCATTTTTGACGCGTATGGCGACAGCTTCGGCGACCTGGTGACGATTACCGGGGCGAACGGCTACTCGGTGACAGGGCGCGCGCTGATGGATTTTGCAGGCACGTATCCGCAGGGATACCAGCTCGTTTCGAATCGCGATGCGCTGGTGTATCAGGGCGACTATACGGTGACGCCGCACCTGACCGCGCAGATCGGATTCGGATATGAAGACGAGCGCGGATCGGAACCGGGAAGCGCCTTCTACCCGCCAGTCGAGCGCAGGAACTACGACTATCGCGCTGCGGTGCACGGCGACTTCAAGAATCGGCTGTTCTATACGCTGGGCGGAGACCTGGAGCACTATTCGCTGTTCGGCGTGCAGACGACGCCGCGGGCGGGTGTTTCGTTTTACGCATTCAGGCCGAAGAAGGGCGTACTGAGCGGAACGCGTCTGATGTTCAACTATGGTGATGCGGTGCGTGAGCCATCGCTGACCGACCAGTTTTATTCGCTCTACAGCTTTCTCGAGCAGAATGGCGGGCAATCGACGATTCAGCAATTGCACATCACGCCGATCGCCGCGCCGACTGCGCGGACCTATGAGGGCGGAGTGGAGCAGGCGTTCTTCAGCGAGCGGCTGATCTTCAAGACGAGCTTCTTTCACAACGAGTTTGGCAAGCAGATCGAGTACGTGGGGCTGGACCTGATTCCCGCACTGCTGCCTAACCTGACGCCGGCCCAACAAAACCAGCTGGAACAGCAGTTGCAGGCTGATGGTGCATATGAGCTGACGCTGAACACCGAAGCCTACCGTGCAATGGGTGTCGAAACGACGATGGAGAGCGGAATCGGGCGGTACGATCTTTCTGCGCGGCGGATATACGTATCTGGATGCGGTGATCCAGCACTCGTACACGAACGACGATGTGGATCTGCTGGGGCCGGTGCCGACCTATAACGGCATTCCGGTGGGTTCGGATTCGCCGTTGCAGGGAGCGCGGCCATTCCGGCGGCCTCCGCATACCGGATTCTTTACGGCGAGCTATTCGCATAGCTGGCTGACGCGTCCTGTTCAACTCGGCATTCGCGAGCCGGTCGGACGATTCGGATTTTCTCGGTGGATTACGATATCAACGGGGGCAACAGCCTGCTGCTGCCTAACCGCAACCTCGACCACGGTTACGCGAAGCTTGATATTGGCGGCAGTATCCGGCTGCGGGACTGGCTCGGCTTCTATGGGCTGGCAGAGAATCTGACGGACAACCAGCACATCGCTCCCATCGGTTACGTAAGCCTGCCGACCAGCGTGCGCGTGGGGTTGAAGTTCCAGTGGGGCAAGGAAAAGCCGAACGTCACTCCTTCAGCCCAGCGGTAGACGTATGACGGGATACATACCGTGCTGCTGGACCAAAGTTGGTCTGACGTGGCACGGAAGGGAATCTTTGCTGAGAGCCTCGGTTTTGTCAATTTATTGGCCTGCTTTTCCACAGGATCGAGTCCCAATTCCTCCGCTTGTCACAGGAATTTCTCTTGGGAAAACCGGCCCGGCTGCCACAAACTATTCTTAATCTGATCTTTCCTACTTCATAGTTGCATCAGCACGACGCAATTCTCAAGCATCGGGCCCGTAGCGGCGCCGATCAGTGCCGCTATCCCCAATTCAAGACCACACACAAACTTTTGCCGTGAGGAGCATATGAATCGACCTTTTTGGAGGAGTGCCGCTCAATACGGTCTGGTGTGCCTGGCCGTGCTTATTTGTTCTCTGCATGGAATAAGCCAACAAACACTGGGATCGTTGAACGGAACCGTCGTTGACTCATCGGGAGCCGCGGTGCCGGGGGCAACCGTGACGGTGACGGACTCGGCCATCAATTACTCGACGACGACCACCACGCAGGATACCGGGTTCTACCAGGTATTCAATCTGCCCATCGGCACATACACGATCAAAGTGAGCCACGCAGGTTTTGAAACCACGCAGTTGAAAGGCGTTCCGGTTCAGGAAGCGCGCGCGACAACTGTGAATGCCACGCTCAAGGTCGGACAGGTTTCGGAGTCCGTTGAAGTCACAGCAACTCCGTTGCTGAATGCAACGGATACGACCAACGGCTACACGCTCGACAGCGCGCAGATCGACCTGACGCCTCTGGCAACGGGAAGCTTCACGCAGATTGCCGTTCTTTCGCCAGGCGTGAATGCGGAGTTGTTGTCGAACCTCGATTCGAATGCCGGCCTCGGCAATCAGCCCATCCGGGCCAATGGACAGCGCGACTACGTCGAACACTTTCCAGGTCAACGGCGTTGATTCGACCAACCTGTTCAATGGCAAGAGCTTCTTCCGGAGACTCGTCGCAGCGTTACAACTTCAACATTGGGAGTGCACCGACGGTCGGCGGAGCGTTTTCGGTGGGCACGTCGGTTTATGGATCGAACGGCAACAGCCTGCCTTCTCCTCCGCCGGAGTTCACGCAGGAATTGCGTGTGAATGCGTCGATGTACGACGCGCAGCAGGGCGCGACGGCGCGGCGCGCAGATTGACGTCAACACCACGACAGGCACCAATAACTGGCATGGGCAGCTCTACGGCGCCTATGCGAACAACCTGATGAATGCCTCGCCCTTCTTCTTCAACCAGGACTATCAACTGACCCAGGCAGGGAGTTGGCGTTTTCCCGCAATCGCTGGTCAATCCCTGGCTTCGCCGCTGGACCGCCGGCATCACGGCGGGCGGTCCGATCATCAAAGACAAGCTCTTCTTTTTCGGTGGCTTACCAGCGCAGCTTTAATGAAGACCAGGCAACGGGCGTCTCGGAGATCAACGTTCCCAGCGGTTTGACTGATGATCGCAGCGCTGCTGGGCTCGAGGCAGCCGATGCTTCCTGGGGAGGCACGCGGAACCGTCACGATCGATCCGGTCGCGGCCACTCTGCTGAGTACCAAGCTGCCGAACGGGCAGTACTTGATTCCATCTGCACAATCCAACGCGCCCTATAATCCGAACGTTCCAAACGGGTACCTGATTGGGACCTCCCGCTTGAGAACCGATCAGGCCACAATCTCGCTGGACTACGACGCAACCAAGAGAGATCGTGTGGAGACGAAATACTTCTTCCAGAATGCACCTGTGACCCGTCCTTTTGGCTTCTCGAATACGGCGGGTTTCCCAGTAACCGCAGCACAATGGCGCGCAGGTCTTTTCGCTTGGCAACACCATTGCGGTCAGTCCGAGATTCAATTGGGAGCAGCGTCTCGGATTCGTGCGCAGTGGGACCTTCAGCAACTATCACGCAGGCGTTCTCCGGCGGCAATCTGGGCGTCGCGGCCGCGCAGCCCGACAACCTGGTCGCCAATGTCCTGCCTGGACTGCAGATCAACAACTTTGCCAACGACGACCAGTACTCACCTCGTCTGTATCTGGGCCCTGCCGGAGTGCCCGGCGCTTTCGTGGATATGGGCTATTACCAGAAGCCGCGTGAATCCCTCGACGAACGTGATTTTCACGGCGGGCAAGCACACCATCGTCGCGGGCGGCGGATACAGCTACACCCAGTTGAACATCACCAATAACCGCACCGGCCATGCGCAGGTGATCGTCAATGGATTCGACAACTTTCTTCAAGGCGCCGTGCACAGCTCAAGCGTGGTTGAGAGTATCGATCCCACCACGAAACGTAATAACGCGGATCGCTACTATCGAACCAATGAGTTCAGCAGCTATGTGCAGGACAAATGGCAGGTACTCACGAACCTGAGCATCACCGCCGGTGTTCGTTACGACTATCACGGCGGCATGACCGAGAAATACGGCGACATGTTCAACTTCGATCCGACGCTCTACAACGTAACCGGAACCACAACGACCGGATTTGACGTCGTCAATGCAGGGTTCGTCATTGCGGGCAACAACAAGCAGAACCCTACCAAGGGTGTTTCTGCATCAACCCTGAACGGACGCCAATGGGGCATTTCGCCGCGCCTGGGCTTCGCCTGGTCTCCGAAGAGCTTTAACAGCAAACTTGTGATCAGCGGCGGTGGCGGCATCTATTACGACCGTGGCGAACTCTTCACGTATCTTTCGCAGCCGGCCGGCAGTTCGATCGGCGGTCCGTTTGGCGTGACGGAATCCTCGCCTCTGGTTAGCCTCGCGAACGGCAATTCGGATTCGGGTCTCACGCTTGGAGAACCCGATGGGGGACTTAGCGTTCTCGCAGGCTCCGGCGGGCAGCTATGTTCCGCCAAGCTCAAACCCGGGTGTTATTACGCAGGCATTGCAGTCCCAGTTAAACGAGATGACGGGGGCACCCACTTCGGGCTACTACAAGCAATACGGCAAAAACTGCAGCGGCCTGCAAGCACAGGAAGGATATTTCCTCTGCACGACGCCGCTGAACTTCGGCATTTATGACAAGGGCAACGTTCTGCCGTACACGATGAACTACACGCTGAATGTCCAATGGCAGCCGGTGAGCACCGTCGCTGTTTTGCTTGGCTATACGGGCAACCGCGGCCGTCACGCCGTGATTCCGATTCCGATCAACGAGCCAGGCATCGCTACGCCAACCAATCCGATCTGGGGCGAGACTTCAAGCTACGGTATGGAAGTCATGAACCAGAACAGAGACAGCGGTCCGCCCGACTATGACTATCTCCCGATCACGGTTGAGCCATGGGCGACATTCGACGCCGGCAATACCGACTTCAGAACGCCGTATGTCGGGTTCAGCCCGAATGCTGCGGACTTCAAGACTGTAGGTGTTTCGGCCTATGACGCCCTGGAAGCGCACGTGGAGAAGCGGCTTTCGCATCACTTCCAACTTGGCGGCCAGCTATACATGGAGCCATTCGCTCGATGAACAGAGCGACATCGGTCTGTTCTTCACCGGAAACAACCCGAAACACCTGCGCAACTCGTGGGCTTCTTCGGACTTTGACCGCACGCACGTGTTCACCGCCAACTTCCAGGTGGATATACCCAACGCGATCAAGGAACACAACTTCGCCTCTTACTTCACAAACGACTGGCACTTGACCGGAATCGGAACCTTGCAAAGCGGAGAACCGTGGTCGCTTTACGAGTTCTACGGCGCAGTCGGAAGCATTAACTTCGGCAACTTCCCGACGTTGATGAACCCGGTTCTTGGCATCAAGGATCCGAAGAATCCGAAATCGGCGCTGACCGGCAACCCGGGACGGTTCCGCGCTTCCAACGGCAACTACATCCCATACGTTGATCCATCGCAGATTGCCATCACCTACCTGCAGCCGGGCCAGGACGGAATTCCGGTTTCGACGGGCTCTGATCCTTCCGATATCTACGAGACGGCTTTCAATTCGGGGCAGCGCAACATCTTCCGCCAGGATCCGCAGAAGCGTCTTGATCTTTCTCTCCGCAAGGGCTTCAGGATAACGGAAAAGATCAGGGCGGAGTATGAACTCAACGTCTTCAACTTGACCAACACAACCAGCTCTGACGTTCCGCAGGACCAGGCGCAGATTCGTCAGAACAACGGGTGCTCGGCCACTGCGATTGCTGCTTTTGGGGGAGGAAACAATTGCGGTCAATACCGTAGCTTCCTCGGTTATGGCCAGATTGTGACGTCGGCCAATCCAACGGATCAACAGACGGCCCTGGCCAACCTGGACCAGGTGCCTTTCTCATCCGGAACGGGAAAATCGACGCAGCTTCCGTTGACGCTCGGCAACGGCGACTCGTATTGCAATCCCAATCTCTACGTTACCGGCACCAGTTATTGCCCCAATAACGCAGCAAACTTTGGCTCGGTGACGGGCACGATCGGCGGTTCCCGTGCCTTCACCATGGGCTTCCACATCACCTACTAGCCCGGGCAGTCTGACAGAGTGCAGAATCGGGAGCCTTCGGCTCCCGATTTGCTTTGGGCGCAGAAGTGCGGTCGGGCCGGCTGGCTGAACAGAGACAGCGGCGACGATCCTGCTGCGCAAAGGCCTCTTGGGCGACTTCCGGAACGCTCACACTTGAAGTGCCCATGAAAACCCTGCCAAAAGTTTCATCTGCTGCACTATTTTTGTTGCTCTTCGGGCCGAACCCGAATTAAAGTTGGGTTTTCCACAGGTCAACTAATTTCTGGGGTGTCCAATGGTTTGTCCCAAGTGCAAGTCCGGGGCCCTGTCCACGGTCCCTGCTGAAATTCGGCTCTATCGCAACGCTCCCCGTACGATGAGCCATCCCCCCATGTCCCCTCAGCCCGACGTTCAGATTTGCCTGGACTGCGGATTCTCGGAGTTTGTCGTTCCAGAGAAATGGCTCTCGGCCGGATGGCTGCAGGCTGCTGCGGCCTAAGGCGGCTCCGGTCGAGCGTTCCGACGCCGATCAACGAAGTGCGGCGCCAGATCGCCTGAGAATGAGGGGAGCTTGATGGCAGCTCCGGCTGCCAGGGGCGCCTATTGAAGCAAAATCCGAAACAGAAAAGGCCCCCAGCCGAAGCTGGAGGCCTTTTTGCTTTGCGCGCCGAAGGCGCGGTATCGCCTGGACGGCCAGTCCTAGTACATGCCGTCCATGCCGCCGCCGTGGCCGCCGCCTGCCGGGGCAGACTTGGGCTCCGGAATTTCGACGACCAGTGCTTCGGTGGTGAGCAGCAGACCAGCGATCGAAGCTGCGTTCTGCAGGGCCGTGCGGGTGACCTTGGTCGGGTCGATGACGCCGGCTTTCACCAGGTCTTCGAAGTTGCCGGTGGCAGCGTTGTAGCCGTAGTGCTGGTCCTTGGACTCGAGCACCTTGGCGACTACGACCGCACCTTCTTCGCCGGCATTGGCGACGATCTGGCGAAGAGGCTCTTCGAGCGAGCGGAGCACAATCTGCGCACCGATCTTCTCGTCGCCTTCGAGCGTCTTGATCAGCGCCTGGACCGCCGGGATGGCGCGAACCAGGGCCACGCCGCCGCCCGGGACGATGCCTTCCTCGACTGCTGCGCGGGTTGCGTGCAGAGCATCCTCAACGCGAGCCTTCTTCTCCTTCAGCTCGGTCTCGGTTGCCGCGCCAACCTTGATGATGGCAACGCCGCCAACCAGCTTGGCCAGCCGCTCCTGCAGCTTTTCCTTGTCGTAGTCGGAGGTGGTCTTCTCGATCTGCGAACGGATTTCCTTCACGCGGCCTTCGATGTCGGACGCCTTGCCGGCGCCGTCAACGATGGTGGTGTTGTCCTTGTCGATGGTGATGCGCTTCGCCTTGCCCAGATCCTCGAGCTTGACGCCTTCGAGCTTGATGCCGAGGTCTTCGGTGATGGCCTTGCCGCCGGTGAGGATCGCGATGTCGCCCAGGATGGCCTTGCGGCGATCGCCGAAGCCAGGAGCCTTGACGGCAGCGACATTCAGCGTGCCGCGCAGCTTGTTGACCACGAGGGTGGCGAGCGCTTCGCCTTCAACATCCTCAGCAATGATCAGGAGCGGCTTGCCGCCACGAGCAACCTGCTCGAGCAGGGGAAGCAGATCCTTCATCGCGCTGATCTTCTTTTCGTAGATCAGGACGTAGGGATCGTCCAGAACCACTTCGAGGCGCTCTGCGTCGGTGACGAAGTAGGGGCTGAGATAGCCGCGGTCAAACTGCATGCCGTCGACGGTCTCGAGGCCGGTGTGCATGGTCTTCGACTCTTCGATGGTGATGACGCCGTCCTTGCCGACAACCTTGACGGCATGGGCAATGATGTCGCCGATCTCCTGGTCGCCATTGGCGGAGATTGCGCCAACCTGGGCAACGGAACCCTCGTCAACGGGCTTCGAGAGCTTGCCGAGAGCGCCGCCCTCGGTCCACTTGCCGTCCTTGTCGCGGGTGCCGATGATGGCGGTGACGGCCTTGTCGATGCCGCGCTTGAGGGCGGTGGGGTTGGCGCCGGCGGCAACCGTCTTCACGCCTTCGCGGAAGATGGCCTGGGCCAGAACGGTTGCGGTGGTGGTGCCGTCGCCGGCGACGTCGGAGGTCTTGGAGGCGACTTCGCGGACGAGCTGCGCGCCCACGTTCTCCAGCGGGTCCTTGAGGTCGATTTCCTTGGCCACCGTCACGCCGTCCTTGGTGATGGTGGGCGAACCAAACTTCTTCTCGATTACGACGTTGCGGCCCTTGGGCCCGAGCGTCGCCTTCACGGCGTCTGCGAGCGTGTTGACGCCGCGCAGGATCGCCTGACGGGAATCTTCACCGTGCAGAATTTGCTTTGCCATTGCTTCTCTCCTAAATACAGTTGTCAGTTCACAGTTGTCAGTTGTCAGTTCAATTCTGTCTCAGTGCCAGCTCTGCAGATTCACCGCGACTGCTACTGACAACTGCAAGACTGTGAACTGACAACTCGCGCGCTGCGCGCCTACTTCTTGATGATGCCGAGGACTTCTTCTTCGCGCATGATCAGGAACTCTTCACCGTCGATCTTGATCTCGGTGCCGGAGTACTTGCCGAAGAGAATCTTGTCGCCGGCCTTGACGTCGAGAGGGAAAACCTTGCCTTCGTCGTTCGACTTGCCTTTGCCGACGGAGATAACTTCGCCCTCCTGTGGCTTTTCTTTTGCGCTGTCGGGGATGATGATGCCCCCGCGGACCGTTTCTCCCTCTTCCACACGGCGGACGAGGATACGATCATGGAGCGGGGTGAAGGTCGTGGTAACGGATGTTGCTGCCATTGCTTCGCTTCTCCTTCACACGCGGACCAGCAGAATGCCGTCCGCGGACTTGTTTTGAGTTGTGGGTAAAAGCTTCTGGAAAATCAGGTCTCAAAGCGAGACCGAACTGCGAGACAAGCACTGTAGACGGCCGCTGTGCTAGCACTCACTGCTTCCAATTGCTAAAGATAGGCGCTCGACTTTCTGTCAAGGGGTAACTTAAATGTGAGTAATTCACTCATGGCTGGCGGTGACATGCTGAATTAATATCCTGCAGTCCTGAACCAGATTCCGCTCAAACCTATTTACCGTAGAGTTTATACGCCAGATTCCCACCGCGATGATTCCCGGCAGTCCTGGCGGAAAAATCTTTGGCTAGGTTCAATCGAGTTTGACTTTGACGGCGCTCCCCCTGAAACCCCTGCCCAGGGACTGCTATTTAGGATCGCATACACCTCGATGGCCAATCCACCGCTCGCCGTTACTGCGTTCAAGGCCAGAGAGGCAGCAGCGCAAAGCCCAGTCCCGCAAAGGAGATGATGGTCTCGCAGATCGACCACGACTTCATGGTTTCGGTGACGCTGAGGTTCAGGTATTCCTTCACCAGCCAGAAGCCGCCGTCGTTGACGTGCGAAAAGATGAGCGAACCGGCCCCGGTCGCGATGGCGAGCAGTTCCGGCGAGACTCCGGGAGTCTGCAGAGCAATGGGCGCGACGATCCCCGCGGCGGTGGTCATGGCTACCGTGGCGGAACCGGTGGCAAGACGCATCAGAGCGGCGAGGGTCCAGGCGAGGAAAAGCAGGGGCAGGTGCCGCTGCATGGCGATCTGAATCATGGCGTGCGAGACGCCGCTATCCTGCAAAACACGGCCGAATCCGCCGCCGGCGCCGACCAGCAGGGTAATGGTGGCGGTGGGAGCCAGGCACTCGTTGCTGAAGCGCAGGATGGTTTCGCGCGAGACTCCGCGCATGACGCCCAGCGTGATGAAGCTGATGAGGACGCCGATGAGCAGGGCAATGTCGTCGTTGCCGGCAAGGTGAAGGGCTTCATTCGCGACCGTGCCTTTGGGCGCGAACGAGTCGGCCCAGCTGCCGACGAGCATCAGGGCGACCGGAAGCAGGATGCTGCCGATAGTGAGCCAGAAGCCGGGAAGGCTGCGGTTGGGATTGTGATCGGCGAAGTCGTCGGCCATGGGGTTTTCGGCGGGAACCTTGATCCAGGGCGCAATGATCTTTGCGAAAACCGGGCCAGCAAGCGTAGCGGTCGGAATGGCGATGAGCAGCGCGTAGAAGATGGTGCGGCCAACATCGGCATGGTAGATGTTGACCGCGAGCAGAGCAGCCGGATGCGGGGGAACAAGGCCGTGATCGACAGAAAGCGCAGCGACCAGCGGAGAGCGCAACTCGAATCAGAGGGCGTTCCGGTTCGGCGCGAGACCGTAAAGGCGATGGGAATGAGCAGTACGAAGCCGACTTCGAAAAATGCGGGCAGGCCGACGATGAGGCCGATCACCATCATGGCCCAGGGCAGGTGCTTTTCGCCGAAGACGCGGATCAGCGTGAGCGCGATGGCATCGGCGCCGCCGGATTCGGCCATCATCTTGCCAAGCATGGTGCCGAGGGCGACCACGATGGCGATGTGCCCGAGGGTTCCGCCGACGCCGGCCTCGAAGGAGTGAATCACGCTCGCCATCGGCATTCCGGAGACGATGGCGAGCGCCAGAGAAGCAAGCAGCAGGCTGAGGAATGGGTTGAGTTTGAGAACGGTGACCAGCAGGATGAGTCCGATGACGGCGCCCAGCGCGCTGAGCAACAGAAAGATGCTGTGGGGATCGATCATCGGCTGGCCGGTTTCCGGAAGATGACTGCGCGGCTCATTGGAGCCACTCGGTTGCGCCGCGAGGCGAGGAAGCGGCCTGCGCGGTCTCCTGTGAGTCCTTGAGCAGTGTACGACAAAGTGCCGTTGACCCAGACGTGCTCGATGCCCTGGGCGGGACGGACGGGGTCGGCGAAGGTAGCGCTGTCGTCGACCGTCTGCGGATTGAAGAGAACGAGGTCGGCCCAGTAGTTTTCCGCGATCGCTCCGCGCTGGGCGAGACCGAAACGCCGGGCGGGCATCGTGGTCATCTTGTGAATCGCCTGCGGAAGCGAGAACAGCTTCTGGTCGCGGCAATAGCGGCCCAGAACGCGCGGAAATGCGCCCCAGAGGCGGGGATGGGGATGCTGGTCCCACGGCAGACCATCCGATCCGATCATGGTGGCGGGGTGCGCGAGAATGCGGCGCATGTCGTCTTCGTCAATGCTGTGATAGATGGCGCCGGCCGGCTGGAGACGTCGTGCGGCATCGACTTGCGTGAGGTTCCAGTGCGGAGGCAATGTCAGCGAGCGTCCGGCCTGCGGCTGCGGGGAAAGGCGTGCTCCAGGTGATTTCAATTTTGACTCGCGGATCGACTTGCTTGAGATCGAGGGTGCTGGAGCCGGCGGCGTAGGGATAGCAATCGCATCCGATGTGCTGAGAGGACGCGCGCCTGTTCGAGCGCGTCGAGCACTTCGCTGCTGCGGCCCCAATTGGCAATGCCCGCGCACTTGAGATGCGAGATCACGACAGGGGATTCGCCGGAGCGGCCGATGCGGAAGGCTTCGTCCATCGCATCGAGGATGGCGTCTGTCTCGGTACGCATGTGGGTGACGTAAATGCTGCGCGCGCCGATCAGCGTGCTTGGCGAGCGCCATCACTTCATCCGTGCTGGCGGCGTTGGCTGACGAGTACGCCAGCCCGGAACTCAAGCCGAGGGCGCCTGACGCGAGGGCTGCGGCAAGTTCGGCGCGCATCTGCTGGATCTCCTCGTCGGTCGCGGTGCGGTCAAGGCGATCCATATGGTTGTTGCGCAGCGAGGTATGGCCGATGAGGGCCGCAACATTGACCGACGGGGCGCGCGGCATCGAGTGCGGAAACATAATCGGCGAAGGCTGGATAGCGGAAGTATTCGCGCTTTCCCAGCAGGTTCATCGGATCGGGCGGGTCGGCCTTAAGGCGGACGGGCGAGGCGCTGATGCCGCAGTTGCCGACAATGACGGTCGTGATGCCCTGCGAGATCTTGGGCAGCATCGTCGGCGTCTCGATGACGCTGGTGTCGTCGTGCGTGTGAACGTCGATGAAGCCGGGTGCAAGGCACAGGCCGTCGGCCTCGATGATCTGCGTGGCATTGCAACGAAGGGACGCACCGATTTCAAGAATGCGGCCATCGTGAACAGCGACATCAAGCAGTTGCAGCGTCGTTTCCGCTGCCGTCGAGCACCGTTGCGTTGCGTATGAGCGTGTCGCAATTCAGCATCTGGGCTGACTCAGAATATAGACTATGGTCGCGGGTGCGGGTTTGAGATGCGCTTGCCGGCGAGGTGAGAATCATTCGCGAAAACAGTACACAAACGCAGGCAGAACGGCAGATCGGCTGCTTGAACAAGGGGCTGGGCGCGGTGCAGGCGGATTCGTCGGCCGAGGAAATTGTGCAACTCGGATGGAATCTTTTGCGCGAGGATCTGAGTTTACCCTCGGCGGTCTTGTATCGCGATCGGCTGGAGCACAATCTCGCGTGGATGCAGCGCTTCATGGATGCATACAAGGTTAGGCTGGCGCCGCATGGGAAGACGACGATGGCGCCGCGTCTGTTCCGGATGCAGCTCGATAGCGGCGCATGGGGCATCACGCTGGCCAGCGCGCACCAGACGATGGTGGCGCATGCGCACGGAGTGCGCCGCGTGCTGATGGCCAACGAGCTTGTGGGGCGGCAGAACATGCAGATCATTGCGAACCTGCTCGGCGATCCGGAATTCGAGTTCTATTGCCTGGTGGATTCGGCTGCCGGCGTGGAGATGCTGGGGGAATTCTTTTCCTCACGCGGGCTGCGGTTGAATGTGCTGCTGGAACTTGGCGTGATGGGCGGCCGCTGCGGCGTTCGCGATGATGCGCAGTTGGAGCAGGTGCTCGGTGCGCTGGCCAGTGGAGCGACACGATTCGACTTTGCGGCGTGGAGCTCTACGAAGGCGTGCTGAAGGAAGAGAAAGAGATTCGCGCATTTATGCAGCGAGCATGCGACGTGACGCGTTCGTTGCTGAGGCGGAAGGTTATCGCGCGCGGGCCGGCGCTGCTTTCTGGCGCGGGATCGGCGTGGTACGACGTGGTGGCCGAAGAGTTCGGCGCGGCGAACTTTGGAGAGACGGTGGAGATTGTGTTGCGCCCCGGCTGCTACCTGACACACGATGTGGGCAACTACGAGACGCAGCAGAAGCGCATCCTCGCTTCGAATCCGATTGCGCGGGAGATGCGGTCAGGGCTGGTGCCGGCGCTACATATTTGGGCTTACATCCAATCCATCCCCGAGGATCAGCTGGCGGTTGTGACCATGGGCAGGCGCGACGCGGCATTCGATTCCGGACTGCCGACGCCTGCGCTTCACTTTCGACCCGGCAACGGAGAGCCCAGGCCCTGTCCGGCGCACTGGGAGACAACCAAGATGATGGATCAGCACGCATACCTGAAGATTGCCGCCGGAGATGATGTGCGCGTGGGCGATATGGTCGGGTTCAACATTTCGCACCCCTGTCTCACATTCGACAAGTGGAGGACGCTCCCAATTCTCGACGAGTCGTACAACGTGGTGGATGTGGTGCAGACGTATTTCTGATTGCGGCAATTTGCCATGCACAGAAGAGAGAATCCTAACCTTAGTCTTGTAGCCGATTCAGCCTCGAAACAAGAAAGACAGCGGCGGAGGCAGGTCAGGAGATAGTGTGGAGGTTTTGGCGCAGCTCATTCCAATCAATTTCGGGAGCAAGCTGTTCAATCTCTTCGTGGGTGCGTTGCCAGACGGGAAGAGCGCGGGCGAGCAGGTTTCGTCCTTTGGCGGTGAGGATGAGGATGCGGCTGCGGCGGTCGGAGGGATCCGCCTCGACCTTCAGCAGTCCACGGCGTTCCAGCGGCTTCAGTGCCGCGGTCAGGGTGGTTCGATCCATCGCAAGCAGCGAAGCGACCGGCCCCATGGGCGGAGGATCAGGGCGATTGAGCGACATCAGCAAGGAGAATTGGCCGTTAGTCAGTTCGAAGGGGCGCAATTCCTCATCGAAGCGCCGGGCGAGTGAGCGTGCTGCGCGCTGCACATGAAGACAAAGGCAGCGGTCCTTGACCATCTGCGTCGTCTCGAAGGGCAGTAGTTTTCCACTTGACACGGATCGAGAATAGTTGATATCAACGTATTCGTCAAGTAGTACGATGTGGTGATCGAGTCAGATTTCCCCCTCGGAGGTCTTCCGATGTCTTTCCTTCATGATCTTAAGATTGCCGTCCGTTCCCTGGCGCGCGTTCGCGCCTTGTGGTTTACGGTGGCGCTCACCCTCGCCCTGGGAATCGGCGCCAATGCCGCCATCTTCAGCGTGGTGCGCGCGGTGCTTCTGCGACCTCTGGCGAATCGCGACGAGGATCGCCTGCTCTACGTACGCCAGAGCGCGCCGGGAATTGGCCAGACAAATGCGACGTTCTCCGTCCCGGAGATCACGGACATCGGCAGCAAGCTGAAGACGATCCAGGAACTCGGTACGTTTTCAGAGATTGACTTCACGGTCGTGGGACTTGGAACGCCGCGCGAGATTCCGGCGGGCGTTGTGGATGGTCACTACTTCGAGGTGATGGGCTTGAAACCGGTTCTAGGTCGTCTGCTTGGCCCTAATGACGACGGGCAGAACGCGGCGGGCGCAGTGGTGCTGACGTATCACTTCTGGAGAACATCGCTTCACTCCGATCCCAGCGTGCTCGGCAAGCAGGTGCGGCTTGAAAGCGTCATGGGCGCGCGTTCCGCGACGATAGTGGGCGTGCTGGAGCCGTCGGTGCCATATCCGGTGGCGACCGAGATCATCGCCAACGTGGTAACGAGCCCGCATCATCTTTCTGCGACGATGGTGACCGGCCGCGAGCATCGCATGACCGAGGTTTTTGCGCGACTGGCGCCCGGGGCGACGGTGGAGGCGGCACGCGCTGAGCTACGCACGGTCTATGCCGCGATGACGGCGGCTCATCCCGAGGTCTACAAGCCGGATGATCACTACCAGATCGACGTGACGCGGATGCACGACCAGATCAATGCGCGCGCCAATTCGATTTTGTGGATATTGTTTGCGGCGTCGGGATTGCTGTTTGTGATTGCGAGTTCGAATGTCGCGAACCTGGTGCTGGCGCGGACTGTGCGGCGTGAATCGGAACTGGCAGTCCGCCTGGCTCTGGGTGCAAGCACGCGTGCGATCCGGCGTTCGCTTGCTGGCCGAGGGACTGGTTCTGTGTGGCAGCGGCGCGATAGCGGCTGTTCTGCTTGCGATTCCGATGGTCAACGTGCTGGGCCGGTACGCTGCGCGATTCTCGGTGCGCGCCAATGACCTGACGCTCGATTTCAGCCTGGTGTGGTTTGGCATTGCGCTGGCGCTGGTGGCGGCGGTTTTTCTGGCGTACATTCCGCGTTTGCCTTCGCCGAATGGCATGCAGGGCGGACTGTCGGCCCGCGGAATGCGCGTGGCGGGTGGAAGCAGTCGCAGGCTTCGCGTTTTTGCGGTGACGCAAATCACGGCTTCGTTTCTGCTGCTGGCCGGGGCGTGCGTGCTGATGAAGACGCTTTTCGTTCTGGAGCAAACGCGGCCGCCGTTCGACTCAGCCAATGTGCTGGCGGTGAATCTGCCGGTGATGTCGTACGGCAAGACGCCGGAGCAGGTGCAGCGAGTTCTATCGCGAGGTGCAGCGCCGGGTCGGCTGCGCTGCCGGGAGTGGAGCAACGTCTTCCGGGGTTTCAGCGCGCCGTGGCGCGACGACCAGGGGCTGAACATCAGCTTCGCCTTTGCCGCGCAGGGTGCACGGCGCAATGACGGGCAGGACTTCCGCGCGCAAATTCCGTTCGGTTTCGCCGGGATTCTTTGCGACATTCGGCGTGCCGATCAGTTTCCGGCGCGACTTTAATCGACGGCGACAAGGAAGGCGCAGAGCGCGTGGTGATCATCAGCCAGAGCCTCGCGAATCTACTCTATCCCGGGCAGAATCCGGTGAACCGCAAGATGTGGTGGACCGACGGCGTGATGAAGTTCATCGGCATCAGCACCGAGCCGCGCCGCATTATCGCTGTCGTGCCCGATTTCGACGATGAGAACATCATTCCCTCGCCGGCGATGACCGTTTACCAGCCAATCGAGCAGGAGGGCTGGAACGGCCGCTTGTTTGTGCGCGCGCATCAGGATCCCTATGTCGCTGGTGCCCGCGATCTGCCGCAGGCGATTCATGAGATGTCCGCGGACCAGCCGGTGGAGAAAGCCAGTACGCTGGGCGATGTTCGTGCGGAAGTGCTGACTCCGGACAAACTGAATGCGGTTGTCTTTGGCGGATTCGCCGCGGTGGCGCTGCTGATTTCGGTGGTTGGCGTTGCAGGCGTACTGGCATTCTCGGTCAGCGGCCGCACGCGGGAATTTGGAATTCGCATGGCTCTCGGCGCGCAGCGGCGCAATATTCTCGCAGATGTTCTGGTCGACGGAGTGGCAATTGCCGCGATCGGAGTGGGCAGCCGGCGTGGTGCTTGGCTTCGGTCTTTCAACGATTGCGGGAAAATACGTAGCGGAGATTCATCAGCCCGGCCCGCTGGCATTTGTGGCGTCGGCATTTACCATTCTTGCCGCGGCGATGATTGCTTCCGCGGTTCCGGCCGCGCGCGCGGCCAACGTGAACGCGGTTGAGGCGCTGCGGGCGGAATAAACGAGGGAGGACTGCCGGGGTGTTCAACGTCCCGGCGGTCATCGTTGGACTCGTTGAATCCTCGTTTGGAATTCGGATTCGGACAAAATCGAAGTCAGCCGCGCGAGTGCCGGGTTGTTTCAAACAGGAACCAACCACGGCGCTGTGCCTGATCAATCCAGTTCTCAAGCAGGCTCGCAGTGGCCACATCTTCCGCATCGTCGCAGAGAGCGTGGACCGCGCGCATGCTGAGGGTGAGCGCCTTCTCATCCTCATGCAATTCGGCCAGCATGTCCTGGGGAGTCACGAAGTCGGCGTCATTGTCGCCAATGCGCTGCAGCCGCGCGATATGGCCGATTGAGCGGATTGTCGTACCGCCAATCTTACGCACCCTCTCGGCAATATCGTCGGTCATGGCAAACAACTGATCTCCATGATCGTCGAGCAGCAGGTGATAATCGCGGAAGTGCGGCCCGCTCATATGCCAATGAAAATTCTTTGTCTTGAGATAAAGGCTGAATACATCGGCGAGCAACGCATTCAGAGCACCGGTAATCTCTTGAACCGACTTTGGATCTATGTCAGAAGGTGTTGCCAGCGGAGCCTTCTGGTGCTCGACAAGTGCTGATCTTGAGGTCATCTTCGAATCTCCTTGTGATTTTGAGATGATCGGCAAGGGGTCAAGGGTGCAGAAGACTGAACGGCAGTTTTCAACAATCTCGCATTGTAAAGACGCGACATGACGCTACGATAAATCTTGCGTTTGGGTGTTTTCCATTCAGTTCGGGTTGTTCGGAGGGTGAGATGACGCAACGGTTTGACGCGGTCGTAGTGGGCGCGGGCCAGGCGGGTCCTTCTTTGGCAACGCGTCTGGCGAAGGCCGGGCGAAAGGTGGCATTAATTGAGCGGCATCTGCTGGGCGGGACGTGCGTGAACACCGGATGCACGCCGACCAAAGCTCTGGTAGCGAGCGCCCACGCGGCGCATCTCGCAAGGCGCGGCGCAGATTTCGGTGTGAAAACAGGGCAGGTGACGGTGGATTGGCCCGTCGTGAAGGCACGCATGGATGCCATCGTGACCAAATCGCGGTCTGGGCTGGACAAGTGGCTTGGAAGTACGCCGAATTGCAGCGTAATTCGAGGTCAGGCGCAATTTACCGGATCACACACCTTGCGCGTGGGCGAAAAAGACTACGAGGCAGAGCAGATCTTTCTCAACGTAGGTGCGCGCCCGGCGGTTCCGAAAATGCCCGGCGTCGATATCGTCCCGTTCCTGACCAGTACCAGCATTCTTGCACTCAGTGAGTTGCCGGATCACCTGGTCGTGGTCGGCGGCGGATACGTGGGCTTGGAGTTTGCGCAGATCTTCCGCCGCTTTGGCAGCCAGGTAACCATTGTGGAAAAGGGTGCGCGACTCGCGGGTCACGAGGATGACGACGCATCCAGAGTCATTCAGGAGATTTTCGCAGGGGAGGGCATTGAAGTTCGACTCAACTCCAATTGCATTCATCTTGAGCCGCGCGATCGTTGTATCTCAGTGGGACTGGAGTGCGATCTCGGTGCTCCTCACGTTGATAGTTCGCATGTTCTGCTGGCGGTAGGTCGTGTGCCGAATACCGACGATCTAAATCTCGCAGCGGCTGGAATCGATGCCGATGAACACGGATACATTCGCGTGGATGAGGGATTGCAGACCAATGTTCCAGACGTCTACGCGCTCGGTGACTGCAATGGGCACGGGGCCTTTACGCACACCTCGTATAACGATTATGAGATCGTCGCTGACAACCTGCTCGAAGGAACTCAGCGAAAGGTGACGGACCGAATTCCTGCGTCGGCGATCTACATCGACCCGCCCCTGGCGCGCGTGGGCATGTCGGAAACAGAGGTACGAAATAGCGGAAAGCCGGCGCTGATGGCTGTCCGCGCAATGACGCGTGTGAGCCGCGCGATCGAAAAAAGCGAGACCGCTGGATTCATCAAGGTGCTGGTGGATGCAGATTCAAAGCAGATTCTCGGCACTACCGTATTCGGGGTCGGAGGCGATGAAGCAGTCCACTGTGTTCTCACCGCAATGTATGCGCGTCAGCCAGCTTCGTTGCTCACGCACTCGGTTCATATTCACCCCACGGTGGCGGAATTGATTCCGACGACGTTTGGGGATTTGAAGCCGCTTGCGTGAGTCTGCGCGCGATAACGGCCATCCGGTCCTGGAGAATGTAAAGCGAATCATCGACGGCAACGACCTCGAAAGTAGGCGACGAGTTCTCTCAATTTCACGTCCGGCGGTAAATATCTTTTCGATGTTCTGTCAGTTATGCCGGGCCGAGAGCCGGACTCGGGAAGCAGGAGAAGCGATTCGCATTAGCGAATGACGATGACTATCAAATCTCCTTGTGAGGAACAGGCGGCGCGCGCGGCTCCCGGTGCAACTCAGCCATGCAGAGGGCCGTGGGTCCTGATTGCGACCATTCTCGCTTCCAGCATGGCGTTCATCGACGGGACAGTCGTTAACGTAGCATTACCCGCTTTGCAGAATACTCTTCATGCATCGGCAACGAACATTCAATGGGTGGTCGAGTCCTACGCCCTTCTGCTTGCATCGCTCCTGTTATTAGGCGGTTCTCTTGGCGACCTTTACGGCCGCCGCAAGGTGTTTCTCTGCGGCGTTCTCCTGTTTGCAGTTGGATCGTCCTGGTGCGGCCTCTCAGCCTCAATCACTTCCCTCATCGTTGCACGAGGGCTCCAAGGGACTGGCGCGGCGTTTCTCGTTCCGGGAAGTTTGGCCATCATCAGCGCCTCTTATGCAAAGGACGAGCGCGGGCGGGCCATCGGCACCTGGTCTGGTTTCACAGCCATCACTGCTGCTATCGGGCCGGTCTTGGGCGGGTGGTTGGTAGAAAATGCGTCGTGGCGTTGGGTCTTCTTCATCAATCTTCCCCTCGCGCTCATCGTGGTCTTACTCTCGTTGTGGCGCGTCCCGGAGAGTCGTGACGAAGCATCAAGCAAAAGTCTTGATTGGCCGGGTGCCGCGCTTGCTACGTTTGGCCTGGGAGCGATTACTTACGCTCTCATCGAGGATTCGTCCGGGACGCCGGGACGCAAGGAAATCATTTGGGTCGTGGGCCTGGCGGGCGTGGGCGCGCTGCTCTGCTTCTTTTTCGTGGAATCTCGTTCGCCGGCACCGATGGTCTCTTTGCATCTCTTTCGGTCCAGAGACTTTTCGGGGGCCAACCTGCTCACGTTCCTTCTCTACGCGCCGCTTGCGGGGATTTTATTTTTCTTTCCCCTTGATCTCATTCAAGTGCAACGTTACTCGGCAACGCAGGCCGGAGCCGCATTGCTTCCCATGATCCTGCTGATGTTCGTACTCTCACGGTGGTCCGGAGGTCTGGTGGCTCGATACGGCGCGAGACGGCCGCTCACGGTTGGATCACTCGTGGTCGCGGCAGGCTTTGCGCTCTTTTTGAGGCCTGGGATCGGTGGCTCATACTGGAACACATTCTTCCCGCCGGTGGCCGTTCTGGGAATCGGGATGGCGATCAGCGTCGCCCCGCTTACGACGGCAGTGATGGAATCGGTCCCTTCCCGAGAGGCCGGTGTCGCCTCCGGAGTGAATAACGCGGTGTCGCGAATCGCTGGACTGCTGGCTGTTGCAGTCTTTGGTCTCGTCCTCTCAGCCGGATTCAACCGCACCCTTAACCGCAGCCTTGCGCAAATGCACCTCTCTCCCTCCGCCCGCCAAAGTGTGGAAATGCAGCGATCGAAACTGGCTGGTGCTCAAATCAGCGAACTGCCCCTGAAGCGCGCTTTCAATCAAGCTTTCGTTTCCGGATACCGCCAGGTGATTTTGATCTCGGTTGGTCTGGCTCTTCTGAGCGCATTGAGTGCCCAGGTGATCCAGTCGAAAAAGCGCGCAGAAAACATCAGCAAGTGATCCAGGACGCTCCGTGGACTGCTCTCGAGGGATTCATCTGGCTCGGATTGAGCCTTTCATGCGCCCATTTTCGGTTATTAGAGTTTCTTAAAGTGAAAATTCTCGCCTAGATTACCCCGCTAGCTGGAGGTATCCGGCATCACAGACTCACTTATTTGGATCCTGCGAATATCATTCGCAAATCACTTAACCACGTTGGGCGTCCGCTCTCGATTATTGAGTCGAGGCTGCGTGTGGGATCAGCAGTGAATTTGAAGGGGCGCACGATTTGAATGATCGTGTTTCGAGCGATGCGTCAGGGGGAAAGAGGAATCTTTGCATGGAAACTAGGACCAAGCCGCTGACTAGTTCGTCCGAGAAGCGCACGGTATCGGAGCGCCGGTGTGGAGAGCGGCGTTCCTCGCCAAGGCTGTCCGTGTACTACTGGGAGGGCGGTACCCCGAAGCCGCATGGCATCAGAGATATCAGCTCGAGTGGTGTTTACCTCTTGACCAGGCAACCCCTATTCCCAGGCACGATGCTCCTGTTGACAATGCAAAGAGAAGATCTGGATGAAGCAAGTCCCGATCAATGGATTGCTGTGCACGCTCTTGTCATCCGACGAGACTCAAATGGTGTCGCTCTTTCATTTGCCTTTCCAAGAACTCGCGATTCTCACCTCTGGGCAAGCGATCTTGCGAACGGATCCACTCGGGACGAAATGGCCAGGTTCATATCGGAACTTTTCGAGTATGACGATTGCCGGGCCCGAGCGATAGTTTCCGATTCTGACGTGCATCCTGCCCATCCCGATCCGGGACCTGTCTCTGTAGAGTCGGAGTCGTCTCGATCCCGCAAGATGTTAGGGACGTCGAAGGTGTGTGTTTGCAACTTGACGCGGCAAAGCTTGGTCAGCCTGGATATGAGCCTCGTAGACGCAGTGCATGAACCTCTGAAGACGATAGTCGACGACCTGTCTCACGTCTCCAGTTCCGGCTTGTGGCTGACACCCTTCCGCGGACTTCCTTCAGGCGGTGGACTCTCGCGATTCGATGTAGTGTTCCTGGATGACAATTACAGGATCGCAGAATGTGTTGAACAGTTTGCTGTAGCGGAGTCTGGATCATTCCAAGGCAAGCACGCCAGCGCACTCGTCGTCCCCTCCCGCACTATTTCTTCGTCGCAGATCCAGGTTGGCGATCAGCTCCGAATCTGCAGCCCCGATTCGAGGGCAACCGATCTCACAGATCCTCTCTGGTCAGTTGCGGGTACAACGAAACGCGCAGGAGGGTTCCTGGGGAAGCCTTCGCCGTGCATGAGAGACGCCTCTCCACCCATTTCGGCGCCCGCCGCTCAACAAGTTGGGAACGCTGTGCGGTTTCGGGCAGAAACGCAGGGAAGAACTTCCCCCGACTGGAACAATCCTGCGCCGAAGACCCGATTCCTCCGCTGGCTTTTCCCGAATATCAAACCACCTGACCGCCGTCGCGCGCCCCGAATTCCTGCGCCAGTGGTCATCGCTTTTCACAATACCGGAGGGGAACCCAAGGCGCACAAGGTCGGCGATGTCAGCGCCACCGGCTTCTATTTGCTTACCGACGAACGCTGGCTTCCCGGTACGAGAATTGTCATCACGCTTCAAAAGGACAGCCGCGCAGGGCACGATGTTGTCGATTGGAGTCGCGTAGAGTCCGAGGTGGTCCGCTGGGGAGTGGATGGCGTGGGGTTCGAATTTGTCGAGATGAATAACACCGAAATGCTGCAGGGAAATGAATTTGAGAAAAGGACATTCGAAAGGTTCCTCGCAGGTGTAACGGACCCCCGGCAGAGTGGGCAGCACATGGTCCACTAATCCAGCGGGGACTTCGCGCGGCTCTGCCGGCGCGCGCAGACAGAGCAAGCCAACTTGGCTTGTGCAAATTCGTTGAGCTATCGGCATCGGGCGTAACTCGGAGGCCTTGCGGGGGCAGTTGTCTGCTTGGTTCCACTCATTATTCTGGCGGAGAGAGAGGGAATCGGACTCCCTCGCACCTTGGCCCAAGAGTGGGGCGGACGCGGAGTACGGACCAATGCTGTGTGTCCTGGTTGGGTAAAGAAGGAGATGGATGAGGCAGATATCAGGCTGGCATCGGGGAGCCTCAACCCCATGCAGAAGTTCGCAATGCCGGACGATATTGCTCGTGCGGTTCTGTTTGTTGCTGACCCGACACAAAGCGGGTTCATCGATGGCGAGGCGTTCGCTGTTGACGGTGGCTGGACGGTGGATAGCACTTGGCAGAGTTTGAGAATGCGCAAACGATAGTGCTTCAGTGCTTCGTGTGGCCTCGGAGGGTTTGCTCATTACGATCGTCCATATTCAGGCTGAACCCCAGTCAGTCCCCAGTTCGCTAATCAACCAAGAAAACCAAGCCTCCGCAGCGGCCAAGTGTGCCATACGCGTGCCGTTCTTTTATTTGGAACCGCTACAAGTTTCTGTGTCACTTGTCCGAGAACTCGCACGACATTACAGCCATGTGAAATGCGGGTCCTCGATGAGGACTTATTGAAACCACCGAATCGCAGATTTGCCAATTTCTCATCAACCTGCGGTTGTCCGGGATTGCATTAGCCATAGGAAGATAGGTCATTGATTGGTGCATCCAGGACCTTGCAACGCGCAGCTGGCTCAGCCTTTTCTCTCTCGGATGAGCCGATTATGCGCGATTCAACGTTTCCTAAATTAGAACCCGCTCGAAATAAGAGCATTTCTTTTTAATCTCCTGATCGGACAATTCTCTTTCGGACAACTTCGAAGGAGTTCATTGTGTCCGCGCTTCCTGAGTTTTGGTGGCCTC
>CAWCVS010000021.1:0-278643 GCA_963799035.1 uncultured Acidobacteriaceae bacterium
CACAACGATACCGATGTGGACGAGTTGGTCCACTGGCACGGCCAATTCGTTCCTTCCGATGTGGACGGCTCAATGGAAGAGGGAACGCCAACGGTGCCCGCGCATGGCCAGAGGAAATTCAGCTTTACACCGCGTCCCGCGGGAACGCGCTGGTATCACACGCACGCCATTGCTGGAAAACATCTCGACCGCGGGATGTACACCGGCCAGTTCGGATTTCTCTACGAAGAGCCAAAGAGCGAGCCGGGGAATTACGACCAGGAAATCTTCTTAGCGGCGCGGCACTGGGGGCCATCGCTTGCACATCGGGGTCCTCCGAACAATGGATGGGAGATCGCCAACACCAATTGCTCGATGAACGACAAAGCACTCGGCCACGGCGAGCCCATTCGAGTGAAGCAAGGTCAACGGATACTTTTCCGGCTGCTGAATGCGAGCGCGACTGAAGACATCAGGCTGGCTTTCCCGGGCCACAAGTTCCGGGTAATCGCGCTCCGACGGCAACGCCGTTCCATCACCGCAGGAAGTTGAAGTGCTGCAGTTGGTGTGGCGGAGCGCGCTGACGCTATCGTCGAAATGAACCAGGCCGGCGTTTGGGTGCTTGGCTCCGCTAATGATGAGGAACGCATGAAGGGCATGGGCGTGGTGGTGGAATATGCGGGCCAGGCTGGGGAGCCAAAATGGGTGACGCCCGCTACGCCGCCGAGAGCGGCGTTCGACTACACGGTTTTTGGCTGTGCAGAAGGCTCCCGAACCGACGAGCGACTGGAATTGAATTTTGAAAAAATTCCTGGCAACCGCGTCACCTACAATCGCTGGACCATCAACGGGAAATCCTGGCCGGACACCGATCCGCTGATGGTGAAGCCCGGCAAGCGCTACCGGCTGGTCATCCACAACAAGAACGGCGACAGCCATCCGCTGCACTTGCACCGGCACAGCTTCGAGCTCACGAATTTCAATGGCAAGCCGACTTCAGGGATCCTCAAAGATATCGCCAATGTCCCGCGCTTCAGCGACGCCGAAATCGATTTCGTGGCCAACAACCCCGGGCCGTCACTCTTTCACTGTCACATGACGCTGCATATGGACTTCGGCTTCATGATGATGGTGAAGTATGTTTGAAGAATGCTGTATCCGAGAATGCGCGAAAAAAACAAACGTTGTCGACCCGATTCGTCGATCCATGCGAAGTTATCATTACCAGTGAGGTAGGAATTCTCACCTGTCTTTCATCCAATGATAACAATTCAGGTTCTTGATGGGGATGCTCGCGCGAAAGCGGGAAGAAGAGCGAATGGGTGTATTCGCTCAAGGCGATTTCGGACCTTCGCGATTGCTCAAAGACCCGGAACAGAAATGAAAGTCTTACCAATATGGCTGGCGGGCGCGGCGATGCTTCTAGGCGGTTCCGCATCCTCACCTCGCTTGAGTATATCCACAAAATCGACTGAGGCGTGCGTTCGCCCCGTTGAAGGCGGCCCTGTACCCGAGCCCGAGGATTTGCGCAGCACAAACGGCGTGTTGCGAGCGGAGCTGCGTTACCGGAATTTCGTCGATCGCGATGGGCATGTTCGTTATTGCTATCTCTCGCAGGAAGGGAGCGAAGCGCCGAATTTGCGAGTGCATCCAGGCGATATGGTTATTTTGTCGCTAAAAAATGAGATTGCTGAGACTTCTCATTTCATGCATGCCCCATGCAAAGGAGCTGGCCGGCCAGACGGTTTCCGGGGCGTGCGCCAGTTCAGTGATGACGGCTGTCTCGACAAATCTTCATTTTCACGGGCTGACCGTGCCGCCCGTTTGCCACCAGGATGATGTGCTAAAAACGATGATTCAGCCGGGCGACGCCGCGTTCGAATACCGTTTTCGAGGTTCCGCCGGATCAGCCGCCTGGGCTCTATTGGTATCACCCCCACATTCATGGATTCACAGGCCCGCAAGTGCTGGGAGGGGCGTCGGGGGCGCTTATTGTGGAGGGCGTCGAGCGTGCCAATCCGGAACTGGCCGGGCTGCCGGAGCGGGTCTTGGTGATTCGCGACCAGGATTTGGTGAATCCGGACGCGGAGCCGGTCAAAACGGATACGGTGCCGCCGCCGATCGTGTTGCGCGATGCCGAAGGAGACATTCTCAATACCGGCACCGGCACGGGCAAGCCGGCGAAAGATCTTTCCATTAATTTTGTGCCCGTTCCCTATCCCGAGTATCGACCTGCGGTGATTGCAACGAAGCCCTCGGAGCGCGAGTTTTGGCGTGTGCTGAACGCGTCGGCGATCACCTATCTCGATTTGCAAATATTGGTGAACGGGACGCCGCAACTTTTAGGCGTCGTTGCGCTCGATGGAATCCCGATCAACCAAAATGGCAGCGGCAGGCGAATCGCATCATTTGGGAAAGCCATTTCTCTTGCCGCCCGCGGGCCGGGTGGAATTCATTTTTAAAGGCGTGCCGGGAATGCGCGCGCGAGTTTGGTGACGCGGAGCGTCGATACCGGCCCCGCAGGTGAGAATGATCCCGACGCGCCCCCTGGCCACGATCGTTCCTCGCGACGATGCGCCCGAGCCGCGCGCGAAGCTGGCCGCGCACCGACGCCGCTGCCGGCCGCAAGCAGCACCTGGCTCGGAAATGTGAAGACCGGCGCGAGTAAGAAAATTGTATTTTTCCGAGCGGCCGCAGGATCCGGCGAACCCGAACGGCCCGACCTCCTTTTTCATCACCGTCGATGGACAAGAGCCCGCGCCGTTCGATCCCGCGCTCGACCACGCCCAACATCACCGTGCACAGGGGGATGTGGAAGACTGGATCATCGAAAACCGGTCGCAGGAATTGCATGCGTTTCACATTCACCAGATCCATTTCATGCTGCTCGGATTGGAACGGCGTGCCGATCGGATGAGCCTTTCCTGCGCGACACGATCAACGTGCCTTATTGGGATGGCAAGAGCCCGCAATATCCAGTCGTGAAGCTGCGCATGGACTTCCGCGATCCCAATGCTGTGGGGACTTTCGTGTATCACTGCCATCTGCTGGAGCACGAAGACGGCGGCATGATGGGCCTGATTCGCGTGGAGCCAGGCACGCCCTGAAATATTAACGAGACGAAGAACGCAATGTTTCAATTCCAACGCGCCCGTGAATCAGATTTCACGCGGGTGTCATCGAGCGATAACAACGCTCGCGTATCCACTCGTGCACACGTTTGATTCCGCCGTTTCCCGGCCAACTGCAGAGTGATGGCGGCTGAGGGCCCCGCCCGGGTAACACGGTTCAAGCATGAATCTCAACTCAAGGAGAATTCATGATTCAGGAGCAAATTCGGCGCGCGGCCAGTCTTCTCACCGCCGCGGCATTGCTAATGACGGGGCCTGGCAGTGCTTGGGGAAGTGATAAGGATCGTGGGCGAGACAAGGACGAGGATCGACTCTGCCGCCACAGTCCAGACGACCACGCCTATCAAGCACGTGGTAGTCATATTCGAAGAAAACATCTCTTTCGACCATTACTTCGCGACTTATCCCTACTGCCACAAATCCTGTGGGGGAAACGCCTTTCCAAGCGAAGGACGACACACCGCACGTCAACAATCTGCTCTCTGGCGGCCTTTTGACGTCGAATCCGAATAGCACGCAGCCTTTCCGCATGGACCCGACGATGTCGGTGACCTGCGACCAGAATCACAGCTATGGTCCCGAGCAGAGCGCCGACGATCATGGCCTGATGGACAAGTTCCCCGAAAGCACAGGGACAGGAAATTCGGCAGCGTCGTCTCCTTGCAACGATTACGGAAGGGAAGTGGAGCGGTAATGGGATATTTCGATGGGAATACCGTCACCGCGTTCTGGAATTACGCCCAACACTACGCCATGAGCGACAATTCCTACAGCACGATGTTCGGTCCATCGACGGTTGGCGCACTCAACCTAATCGCCGGGCACCACAACGCTAGCGACGCTGCAGCCTTCGGCGGACGGCATCGGCGACGCCGAGCGCGAAAACAGCGAGCGGGAACATTGCAGGCAGTCAAACGACAGGACCAGCCATCGGTGATCCGCGGCCCTTCTACGATGATTGCGTGGCCACCGATCCGACCACCAGCAAGCTGTTCACAAAGATTCGCATTTCCGTGGTGGGAACAAATGTTGGAGACCTGCTGAACAAGAAAAACCTCACTTGGGGATGGTTTCAAGGTGGTTTCGCGCCTACCGGAACCGATGCCCAGGGGCGTCCGATTTGCGGCGCCCATCAAAAGGGCCTGGCGGGCGACGATGCTGTTACCACCAGTGGCGACTATATTCCCCACCACGAGCCGTTCCAATATTTCTTGCAAGCACCAACAACCAGCACCACGTCCGCCCCAGCAATTCCAGCCTGATCGGGACGAGCAACGACGGCGCCAATCATCAATACGATCTTTCCGATTTTTGGACCGCCTTGGACGAAGATCGACTACCCGCCGTCACGTATCTGAAAGCTGCGGCCTATCAAGACGCGCATCCGGGCTACTCCGATCCGATTGACGAGCAGTTCTTCGTGGTGAACGTGATCAACGCGCTCGAAAACAGCCGCTTCTGGAAGGACATCGCGATCATCATCGCTTACGACGATTCCGACGGCTGGTACGATCACGCGCTGGGCCCGATCGTCAATCAGTCGGCCGTTTCCGACGAGCTCTGGCCGGCGCCAACAATTGCGGTTCGTCCAAAACGAACACGCAAGGCCAGTGCGGATACGGCCCGCGGCAGCCTTGATGGTCATCTCCCCCTATGCAAAACAGAACTATGTGGATCATCGGGTGACCGACCAATCTTCCATTCTGCGATTCATCGAGGACAATTGGAGCCTTGGCCGGATCGGCGGGAATTCCTCCGACGTGAAGGCCGGCACGCTGAATGGTCTCTTTGACTTTGACGGCAGGGAGCGAGCTCATAGGCTCATCCTCGATCCGTCAACAGGAGTCGTGCTGCAGTAGCTCCTGTCCAAAATCGCACAGTCTCCGCAAAACCCCCACCTTGCACAACGCCCCCTGGCTCGTCCTGAACATACCCCCGGGACGAGCCAGACCCGTTTTAGCATGTCTTTTATTTGCCGGTCCAATAGCGCAACAACAGCCGCTCTGAAATCTGTTGCCGGGGCGATGCTTGCTGACGAATCCGTGCGCTCCGACGGTTTTCGCCAATTCCGCCAGTCTCGGCATCGTGCACGGACAAAAGCATGATTTTGATGTTCGGCGCCGCGCGGCGGATCGCCTTGGCAGCGATACTGCCCGACATTCGCGGCATCCGAAGATCCAAAATAACCAGCTCGGGCTTGAGTTGACGAACCTGCTCGAGAGCTTCGGCGCCATCTCGTGCTTCGCCGCAAACTTCCCATCTCGTACCAGAAGAGAAGCGATCCCCTGGCGCTCAACCTCGTGGTCGTCGACGAGCAGGATTTCGTCGTTCAATGGGTATACAGCCTTTGACGCGCTTTTTCGGAAAACATACAGTACGAGGTGTTGAGCTTCGTTTAGGTATTTCGTCCTAGTGGTCGATGCCATCGAGTTCGGACGTGGGGGGCGAAGTCGTGGTTGATCTTGCCAACCATTCGCCGATCTTTAAGATTGACTCTTCACGTGGGTGCCCCTAGACTGGTTGAACCTCGTGGTAATGAACGCTAATTCCAATTCGTCTTGGTCTTTCGGGCGGCCCCGCCTGAGCTGTTGTTGTAGCCACAGCTGACTAATTCGCCGCATCCTGCGGCGAATCCAGATTCCCATACTCGAAATTTCCAAGCCAATAAGGGCGCATTTTGAGGCCTCTTTTTCGAAGTCAATCGAAAGGACCGAAGAAAATAAATGACCGGCGGAGGTAGAACCAAGCCCCGAAGTTCAGACATTTCCGGTCCCGTTCGCGCGCGTGCGTGGCGCATTCGGACCTTCCTCTAAGACCCGCTGCCTGCCCCGCCCCCTCATGTTGTTGTTGACCCCAATCGAGCACTTTGCCTGAGTCGCGGCACGCCATCGATCTGAGCCGCAATTATCAAACCCAGCCAGGCAACTAGCCAAACCGCAACCGATCACGATGCAGAATCAAAATTCAATTTCGAGGGATCAGCAAATGAAAGTTTCCCGCAGCCGCAAATTCAGCAACTCCCGATTCAAGATTCTCGTTCTTTTCACGCTTTTCGCCTCAGCCGCGCTCACCCCGGCAATCCTGCGCGCGCAGGGCGAAGCCTCCATCTGGGGAATGGTCACCGATTCGTCCGGCGCCGCCGTTCCCGCCGCCTCGGTGAAAGTGCAGAACATCGAAACCGGCGCCACGCGCGGCATCGCCACGGACTTGCAGGGCCGTTACGACGCGCCTTTGCTCCCCGTCGGCAGCTACACGGTCACCGTGGAAAAAACCGGCTTCCAGGCGCAAACCAAAACGGACGTTCCGCTCGTCGTCGGAGAGCGCGTCGAAGTCGACGTCGCTCTTGGGGTCACCCAATTGCAGCAAAGCGTCACCGTCACCGAACATCCCGATTTCGTCGCCGTCACCAACGAAGACATTTCGGGCCTGGTCGGCGAGCAGCAGGTCAAGGACTTGCCGCTCAATGGCCGCAGCTACGACCAGCTTCTCACTCTCAATCCCGGCATCGTCAACTACACTTCGCAGCGCTCCGGAGGGATCGGCACGTCGAATTCCGTTGTCGGCAACATGTTCGCGGCCTCGGGACGCCGCCCGCAGGAAAATCTCTATCTGCTGAATGGCGTCGAGTACACCAGCGCGTCTGAAATCAACACCACTCCCGGCGGCGTCAGCGGCCAGCTGCTCGGCGTCGATTCGGTCCGCGAATTTTCCGTCGTCAGCGACACCTATGGCGCCGAGTACGGCAAGCGTCCCGGCGCGCAGATCAACATCGTCACCGCTTCCGGCTCCAATCAACTTCACGGCAACGCCTACGAATTTCTGCGCAACAGCGCGCTCGATGCCCGCAACTACTTCGACCACGGCCCGATTCCGCCTTTCGAGCGCAACATGTTCGGCGGCTCGCTCGGCGGCCCGATCAAGAAGGACAAAACGTTTCTCTTTGCCAACTACGAAGGCTTCCGCCAGAAGCTCGGCCTCAGCGATCTCACCCTCGTGCCGGACGCCACCTCCCGCGCCGCCGCCGTCGCCAGCATCAAGCCGCTGCTCGCGCTGTGGCCCGTCGCCAACGGTCCCGAGCTACTTAATTCCACCGGACGCCAGCGGCATCGCCGAAGCTTTCACCAATCCCATTCAGCGCATCCGCGAAGATTTCGGCAGCACCCGCTTCGACCAGATCTTTTCGGACAAGGACACGCTCGCCGTCGTCCTACACCATCGACGACAGCCAGGGCCATTCGCCCATCCAGCAATCCCATCACTTTCATCGATATTTTTCTGCGCGAACAGGTGGTCAGCCTGAACGAAACGCACATTTTTTCGCCGTCATCGTTAACAAAGCCACTTTCGGCTTTTCCCGCGGCGAGTTTTATTTCAATAGCGCCACGACGGCTCAGCTTGCCCGGCTGGATTCATCCCGGCCAGCCCGTCGGCGCTCTGGTCGTCGGCGGCGGCACCACGCTCAACGGCGCTTCGCAAATCACCAACGGCGGCACCAATGCCGGCAGCAATCTCACCGCAGCGCGAAATCTGTTCACGCTCAGCGATCAAGTCACCGTCACGCACGGCAAACATCTGCTGAATGCTGGCGTCTGGTTCCAGCCCATGCAGGCCAATGACACCCTCGCTCAGGATCAATACGGCCAGGCTTCCTTCACCAGCCTGCAAACGTTCCTGCAGGCACCGTCAGCACCTACACCTACGCTCCCGGCGCTATCACTCCGCTCGAACTGGCGCTCCTTCGAAGGCGCGTTCTACGCCGAGGACGCCATCAAGTTGATGCCGAGCCTCGAATTGCGCCTCGGCTTCCGCGGCGAATTCACCAACGGCTGGAACGAAGCCAACGGCCGCGCCTCGAATTACGTATTTCGGCGCAAATGGCGTCATCCAGACCAAGCCCGTCATCGGCTCCTCGCTCTCGCGACAAACAACGCCGACGTTTCTTCCCGCGCCGCGCATCGGCATGGCTTGGTCGCCATTCGGCTCGAAGACAACCGTGATCCGCGCCGGCTTCGGCATCTATTACGCGCTGCTCGACAATCTCAGCTACCGGCTCGATCAGAACGCGCCGTTCAACACCATCTCGCCGTGAAGAGCATACCGGCCACTACTTCGATTCTCAATATCAGCCCGACAGCCACTTATCGGCCTGGTTCAACAACTGGTGATTCCCAGCGGCGTCGACCCGAATCTGAAGACGCCGACCGTCGAATCCTATTCGCTGAAAATCGAGCAGCAGATCGCCCCGACCACCACGCTTGAGCGTGGGCTACATCGGCTCGCACGGCTACCACGAAATGCTTTCGGTCGACCAAACCTCCCAGTGCCGACCATTTGCCCGGCGTCGCCCTGCCCCGCCGGCTATCCCGCAGGTGCGATCTTCTATCCGACGAACGCGCCGCTCGCGAACCACGCCGTTCTGAATTCCACGCACTGGATTTCGCAGGGCATCAGCTCCTACAACGGCCTTGAGGTCGACGTGAACCATCGCATCAGCCACGGCCTGCAGTTCCGCGGCGTCTACACCTACTCGAAAGCGCTCGATGACGGCGACAGCCTGAACACCAGCATCGCCACCAATTCTCCCGCTTTCGTCGCCAATCCGCTCGCCCCATGGACGATTACGGCCGGGCTTCGTTCGACATCACGCACGTCGGCGTGATCAACGCCACTTACGACTTCCGTTCGGCGCGCGGCACCGGCCCAAGCATGGGTATAACCGCGTCGTCGTCAAACTGGCAGATCAGCGGCATCGAAACCATGCACTCCGGCCTGCCTTTCACGCCGCAGCTCTCCTACAACCCGTCGAACGACGGCGACTCCCGCAATCCGGTCCGCCCGTCGCTGGAATCCCGCTTTCACGGGCCCGATAATCCTTGGCGGTCCGAACCGATATTTCAATCCCGGCTGCGTTCATCCAGCCGCTCACCGGCACCTACGGCAACGCCGGGCGCAACGTGCTGCGCGGTCCGACTCAGTTCGAAACGGATTTTTCGCTCGCGAAGAAAATCGTGTTTACCGAGCGGCTGAACCTGCAGTTCCGCGCGGAGTTTTTCAACATTTTCAACCACACCAATTTCAACACGCCCAATCCGGTCGTCTACACCGCGGCAACGGGCGGCCCCTCGCCCACCGCCGGCGTGATCACCTCCACCGCCACCACCTCGCGCCAGATTCAGTTCGGTCTGAAGCTGTTGTGGTAGTTTGCAGATTTAGGTGGACGAGGCTGTTTCATATGAGTAAACTGCGCCATGGTGTGAGTAACCCGCTCGGAAAATATGGACCTGCTTTGTTAGGCCCTGATTGAATCGGAGGGCTTATGAGCTACCGTTTTTTCATCTGCACGTTGACGATGCCAATCGTTGTTCTTTGTTTAGCATCCATGCCCGCCGCCGCACAAACGAGCGTATCCACTTCGGCAGCCGCGAAGCCGGCACAGTCGGCGCCAACACCGCGCGCGGCAGATGGCAAGCCGGACCTGTCCGGCCTGTGGGTGCCCGCCGGTCCCAGTTTTGGCCTATCCTTCGCAAAGATGCGGATGGCCGCCCCAGCAAGATTCTTTTCCCAGCACCCGACGCGGACTTCTCAAAAGGAGATGCCGCGGCGCGAGCGCGGCGAGCAGCAGATCCAAATCAGCCGCCGTACAAGCCCGAATTGTTGGCGAAGGTGAAATATCTGGACGAAAGTACCAATAATTCGACGGGGTTCTGCATTGCCTTCCCGGCGGGGGTGCCTCGAATAGGGTCCGCCGCAGCAGATCATTCAAACTCCAGGGCAAGTCGTGCTTCTCTACGATCTAGCCAGAGGAGTTTCTGGTGCAAAGCGGCAACTACTATCGCGTACTTCCCACCGACTGACGGACGCACCGCACCGATGTGGATCCCTCCTATATGGGAGATTCGGTTGGCCACTGGGAAGGTGACACGCTTGTGGTCGACGTGGTCGGTTTTAACGACGCAACCTGGTTTGCCTCCGATGGCGTTTCACACCGGCGATGCATGTGACGGAACGGCTCACCCGCGACGGCGATCTGCTTAAGTACGAAGTCACCGTGGAAGATCCCAATGTGCTGACCAAGCCTTGGACTATGAATTCTCGCTTCCTGAAGCTTGATCGAGCGCGGTACTGACCGAAGATCCTCCGTGCGTCGAGAAGGACGCCTATTCACCTCGTCAACAACGAACATCACTAGGAGCAGTTTCCGGATCGTCGCGAGGCAAGCGACGCGAGCAAGGGGCCGCGCTTCGCGACGAGCTATCTCTCTTCATTTGGGCGAGAAATGCACACAATCTTCTCCTGCCTCAGGACCATTCCGGGCAAGCGCAACGAAAGTGGCACATTTCGGTGACGGGTGGGCATCCAATCTAACGGCAGGGCAGGCTGTCGGACCACTACAAGCAGAGGCCGATCTGGCGGAAAACCTGATCGAAAATGTCTCGGACACGGCGTTCTGGGTCGCCCACTACAGAGCGCTTGAAACGCAGCGCAGCGACGCGCTTTTCCACGATCCGCTGGCGAGCCTCCTTGCGGGAGATCGCCGGAAGAATATAGCCAAAGCGATGCCCATGCCCTTCGTGACCGGCTGGGTCGTCGTGGTCCGCACTTGCATCATCGACCGCTATATTCAATGGGCTCTCGCACAAGGAGTTGACGCGATCCTCAATCTGGGCGCCGGCTTGGACACGCGCCCCTACCGGATGGATCTTCAAAATTCCTTACTGTGGATCGAGGCTGACTACCCGCACATGATTGAGTTCAAGCAAGCTCGACTGTCGAACGAAAGACCTCGCTGCCATCTCGAGCGCGTGAGCCTAGACCTGGCCGGCAATTTGACCGAGCGACGAAATTTGTTTGGAACTGTCGACGCACGCGCAAAAAAATTCTGGTTCTTACCGAGGGCGTGGTTCCCTACCTGAGCGTTGACGAGGCAAGCTCTCTGGCAGATGATCTCGCGATGCTCGACCACGCCCGCTACTGGGTCGTCGACTATTTTTCTCCCGACGTTATGAAGGGACAACAGCGGCGCCGCGTTCGCCGCCAGATGCAAAATGCGCCTCTCAAGTTCAATCCTCCCGACGGGTTTCAGTTTTTTGCCGAACGCGGCTGGCATTCGAAGGAGGTTCGTTATCTGGTCGAGGAAGGCGAACAACTCCAGCGTCCGATGCGACTGCCTCTGCCTATGGCACTGTTTTGGATGATGCGGCGGCTTTTTGTTTCCAAGGAGCGGCGCGAAGCTTTTCGCAATTTCGCAGCCTATGTGTTGCTCGCCTGCACTGCCGCCGAGGCAACCGCCGGAACATGAAATGAACTATCGCTCGGATTTTTCCACAACTCTTGTATTTCACAACTCGAAGGTGTGCTTGCCGGAACGTCGTGCGCACTTTATGCTTGGCGCATGGCACGAAGCGATTGTCCGATTTGCGAAGGAAGCGGCTGGAAAGTTGTGGAGCGAACTGCGGTGGGCGCGCAGGCGATGGCGGCCAGTGCGGGCGGGAGCGCGGCGCAGCGTGTTTCGGGCAATGATGAGCCGAGAACCGTGTGGGCGGTGCCGTGCGATTGCACGGCGGAGGATCGAGGCGAGCGCAGCTTTGTGCGCGCGCGCCTCCCGGAGCGATACCGGCACTGCGACTTCGACAATTACGAAACGGACACGGGAATTGAAGGCGTTTCGCGCGAGCAGCTTGAGGTTTGGAACAGGAGCCTGGCGTCTGCGAAGCTGATTGTGCGGCGGTTCGCGGAGGAATTCACCACCGAAGGCGAACACGGGCTGCTATTGATGGGGCCGTGCGGAGTGGGGAAGACGCATCTGGGCGTGGCGGCGCTGAAGGAAGTGGTGCGGCGCGGACACAGCGGCGTTTTTTACGACTATCGCGAGCTGCTGAAGCAGATTCAGGACAGCTACAATTCAACGAACCAGACGACGGAAATGGGCGTGCTGGAGCCGGTGTTGAAGACCGGGCTGCTGGTGCTGGATGACGTGGGGTCAAGCAAGCCGTCGCCGTGGGCGCTTGAGACCGTGGGCCACGTGCTGAATACGCGGTACAACGAGAAGCGCGCGACGATACTGACGACGAATTTTTTCGACAGCGATGCGGCTGGCGCGCCGCAGGCGTCGACGAGCGGAAGAGGAACGGGGATGCGCACGCCGATAGCCGAGGATTCGCTGACGGAGCGCGTAGGGAAAAGGATACGGTCGCGGCTGTATGAAATGTGCCGAACCGTGGAGATTGCCGCGCCGGATTATCGCAAAATGGCGCGCGACGCGGGATTTCACGCCTGAAGTTTTTTCCTTCCAAAATCTGGAATAAACGCTCTTTGGGCGCGGTGTCTGTGCCTCAGGGGTTAAAACCCCTGATAAATTGGGCTTTTCCGCCACGGCTCAAGCCTCCCCTGATGGACATCAAAAAAAGCAGATCCCTCGTCGCGAAAACTAACTTTTCGCTTACTCGGGATGACACGTTCGTTTGGTTTCCGCCGATTGAACAGTTTCCTCGCCGGGATGCGAGAAGCGAAGCGAAAAAATAAAGATGGCGGACTGAAGTCCGCCGCTACGATAGGCGGCACGGCTGAACCAGCAGTGAGTTGCCACACAGACTCTGAAGGCATGCCCTGACGGACATCAAAAAAAGCAGATCCCTCGTCGCGAAGAAATCCGCTTCGCTCACTCGGGATGACATTTATGCGCTGGCTGTCGGCGACGCCCAAGAATGCGCAGCGAACTACTCGAAGCGGAGAATTTCGACGGGCAGGACGCGCGAGGCGGAGCGCGCGGGCAGCATGGTGGCGCCAATGCTGATGAGCAGGGCGGCGAGCGCGATCCAGATGGAGTCGAAGGCGTTGGCGTGAAACGGGACGTAGGGGATGGCGTAGACTTCGGGATTCAGCGGGATCAATTGCCAGCGGTTGGCGACGAATGCGAAAACGTAGCCGAGGAGAAGCCCGAGAGCGGTGCCAGCGACGCTGACGACGAGTCCCTGGAGAACGAAAATGTTGCGGATCTGCGCGCGGCGGGCGCCCATGGCCATGAGCACGGCGATGTCGCGGGCGCGGTCGGCGACGGTCATGGTGAGGACGACGAGGATGTTGAGGCCGGCGACGAAGGTGATCAGGCCGATGAAGAGCGCGGTGACCAATTTTTCGAGGCTGAGCGCGCGGAAGAGGGCGCGGTTTTCGTCCATCCAAGTGGTGACGGTGAAACCTTTGCCTGCGGCGTCGAGGACGCGGAAGCGATGGGGGAGACATCGTCCAATTTGGCGACGCGAATTTCGAGCAGGCTGACGACGTCGCCCACGCCGGCGAGAGATTGGGCCGCGGGGAGATCGACGAAGCCCCAGTTGGCGTCGTAATCATAGAAACCTGAGTCGAAAATTCCGGTGACGCGAAAGCGGCGCGAGCGGGGAACCATGCCGAAAGGCGTGAGATTGCCCTGGGGACTGGTGAGGGTGACGTAATCGCCGGCGGAAATGTCGAAATCGTCGGCGAGCAAACGGCCGACAAGAAGGGCGGGGATGCCGTCAGCAATACGTACTCGAACGAAGGCATGTCCTTTGAATGGTGTTGCGTAACTAGAATTCTGGAAGGTTGTCGCTCCAAAAGGTGGTCGCGCCAATCCAGTCATAAACGGTTGCGAGACCCATCAGAAAGAGGCGAAAACCTGCGACGGAAAAACCCTGTCTGCTCGAGTTAACCGAATACAAGCATGGAAGAGATCTTTCAACAAATCGGAGCGCTGCTGCTCGGCGCGACACCCACAATACTGCTCTTTGTGGCCTTGGTTCTTGCGTACCAGTTTCTGGTGCAAGGCCCATTGACCCGGGCACTTGCAGAGCGCCGCGTCCGCACCGAGGGCGCTATCGAAAACGCCCACAAGGCAATCAGCCGGGCAGAAGCACGGGCAGCTGAGTATGCCGAGAAGCTTCGCCAGGCGCGCGCGGAGATTTTCAAGATGCGCGAGGCGAGGGACAAGCAGCGCACCGCCGAGCGCGAAGCCGCGCTCGATGTGGCACGCAAGGCCGCCGGGGCAAGGGTGGGCGAGGCGAGGGCCGAAATGGACGCCGAGACCGAGAACGCCAAACAGACCATCCAGGGGTCGGCGGGGGAACTGGCAAATCAGGTGGTGCGAGCGGTGCTTCCGCAGGCTGCCGGGAGTTCCCGTTGAGGCAAGTTTTGAGAAATTCGCATTCATTCGTTCGGATTTGTGGGCTCCTGCTGCTGGGGTTGATCGCATTCGCGCCGACTTTCATGCCTGTTCGTGCCGATGCGGCCCAGGTTTCTGAGGTCCCCGAACAGCCCAAGATTCAATCCGCTCAGCAAGAGGCGCAGAATCCGCCCCAAACGCAGGCGGACAAAACCGAGGAAAAGGAAAACGATCTTTATCGGCATTCCGCCGTGGTTCAGTTTCTTGCGCGCATGTTGCATTTGGGAGTGAAGACGACGGCGCGGCTGTTTGAGCTGTTCAATGTACTGGTCGTGGTGCTGGGAATCGGGGTTCCACTTGGTCGTTTCCTGCCGAAGTTCTTGCGCAAGCGGTCAGAGAAGATCCGCGGAGACCTGGAAACCGCCCGCAAGACAACCGAGGACGCCAACACACGTCTGAGCGCCGTCGAGACAAAGCTGGCGAGCCTGGACCAGGAGATAGCGAAATTCCGCGCAGGAAGTAGAGCAGCAGATCGCGTTGGACGAACAGCGCGGCAAGGCGGCCCTCGAAGAAGAGAGTGCACGGATCGTAACCTCTGCTGAGCAGGAGATCGCCCATGGCGGCAGCGCAGGCCAAGCGCTCCATTGCGCCACTTTGCAGCAGACCTTGCCATTGACCAGGCCGTGAAGAAACTGGTGCTGACGCCGGAGACGGACCGGGCGCTGATCGCCGAGTTTGTCAACGAGACTGGCTGGGCGATCGGGGAGGAAAGAACTGGATGGCCGCCGCATTCGCATCACGGTATGCACGCGCGTTTGCCGACGTGGTGTCGTCAGCCAAACTGGACGCGATCTGCGCTGGACCGGCAGTTCAATGATTTCTCGGCAGCTGGGATGGAAGCGCGGATCTACGCGAGGTTTTCCTCAATCCGGCGATTCCAGCGGTTCAGAAGATTGCAGTCCTGGATAAGCTGAACGCCCGGATGGGTCTGCAAAAAGAGATGCGCAACCTGCTGGCAGTGCTGATCCACAACGATCGCATCGGCGATGTGCACGAAGCGGCCACAGCGTGGCGTGCAGAGATGCAGGCGCGGCTCGGCATTCGCCAGGCGGAGATTGTGACCGCGCGTGAGTTGACTTCGCAGGAGCGCGTCGGAACTGGTGGCGGGGGTTGGCAAACTGGCCGGAGCACAAATCGAACCGACGTTCAAGCTGGATGAGTCGATCATCGGCGGGACCGTGGTGCGCATCGGCTCCACGGTGTACGACGGATCTGTGCGCGGGCGGCTGGAGAGATTGAAGGAAGCGTTGATTGCCGGCTGACGCCGGCAGTTTTAAGTTCTAAGTTCGCAGTTCAGAGTTGCGGAACGAAGGCCTGCGAGAAGACGGATAAACTGGAACTCGGCAACTACGAACTACGAACTGTGAACTGCCGAACTGTAAGGAATTTGCAAATGGCTCAGATCAAGGCAGACGAGATTACGCAGATACTTCGCGAGCAGATCGCGAACTACGATTCGAAGGTGCAGGTCGACGAGGTCGGCACCATTACCTCGCTGGGTGACGGCATTGCGCGCATCCACGGACTGGACAAGGTGATGGCGGGCGAACTGCTTGCCTTCCCGCACGGCATTGCCGGGCTGGCCCTCTCCCTGGAAGAGGATCAAGTGGGCTCCGTGGTCCTCGGCGATTACACCGAGCTGCGCGAAGGGGAAGAGGTTAAGCGCACCGGCAAGATTCTGAGCGTGCCCGTAGGCGATGCGATGATCGGGCGCGTGGTGAATGCGCTGGGTGCGCCCATTGACGACAAGGGACCGATCGCGACGACCGAGACTCTGCCGGTGGAACGCCTGGCCCCGGGCATCATCGACCGGCAGCCGGTGCGAGAGCCGATGGCTACGGGTCTCAAAGCTATCGACGCCATGATTCCGATTGGCCGCGGCCAGCGCGAACTGATCATTGGCGACCGCCAGACCGGCAAGACGGCCGTGCTGCTGGATACGATCATCAACAACGCGAAGAACGACCTGATCTGCATCTACTGCGCGATCGGGCAGAAGCGTTCCTCCATCGCACAGGTCGTGCAGACGCTGACCGAAGCCGGCGCAATGGGGCACACGGTGATTGTGGCTGCCTCGGCCTCCGAGCCGGCGCCGATGCTCTATCTGGCTCCCTATGCCGCCACGGCGATCGGCGAGTATTTCCGCGACAACGGCAAGCATGCGCTGGTGATGTACGACGACTTGTCGAAGCACGCGATGGCGTATCGCGAAATTTCGCTGCTGCTGCGGCGTCCGCCGGGCCGTGAGGCGTATCCAGGCGACGTCTTCTATCTCCACTCCCGTCTGCTGGAGCGCTCCTCGAAACTGAGCAACGAGAGAGGCGGCGGCTCGCTGACGGCGCTCCCGGTCATTGAAACGCAGGCCGGCGACGTTTCGGCCTACATTCCAACCAACGTGATTTCGATTACGGACGGACAGATCTTTCTGGAAACCGACCTGTTCAACTCCGGTGTGCGTCCGGCCGTGAACGTGGGACTGTCGGTTTCGCGCGTGGGATTCTCGGCGGCCATCAAGGCTGTGAAGCAGGTGGGTTCGACGCTGAAGCTCGACCTGGCGCAGTATCGCGAACTGGCGGCATTTGCGCAGTTCGGATCGGACCTCGATCCGCTCACGCAGAAGCAATTGAATCGCGGCCAGCGCCTCACGGAGTTATTGAAGCAGCCGCAGTTCCATCCATTGACCTGGCAGCAGCAGGTTTTGATCCTGTTTTCGGGTACGCAGGGATACCTGGACGATCTCGATGTTTCGGCCATCCGCGCATTTGAAGATGGATTGTACAAGTACTTTGATTCGGCGCAGACACCGTTGATAGAAGACCTGACCAAGAAGAAACAGCTGGATGACGATATGCGTAACCGCCTGCACGCGGCGCTGAAAGAGTACAAGGCGAATTTTGTGGCGGATCTGCAAGCGGCAAAGGCGTAAAAAACGAGTGGACAGTGAGCAGTGCACAGTGGACAGAGAGAGCCGTTCAACCATCCGCTGATCACTGTTCACTGACCACTGTTCACTGAGAAGACCAATGGCAAACGTACTGGATCTACGGCGGCGCATACGCAGCGTGAAAAACACGCGGCAGATCACCAAGGCCATGAAGATGGTTTCGGCGGCGAAGCTTCGCCGCGCGCAGGAACGGGCACTGGCGGCGCGACCTTACGCGAAGATGATCACGAGCGTGCTGGAATCGCTGGCGCGGCGCGTGGATATCTTTGACGAAGAGACCGGCAACCTGCGCCATCCGCTGTTTGCCACGCGGCCCGAGAAGCGCATCCTCATCGTGGTGATCAGCGGCGATAAGGGATTTGCCGGCGCGTTTAACGCGAATATCACCAAGACGGCGTTGCAGTTCATCAACGGCAATAAGGACAAAGAGATCGATGTCGAGGCGATCGGCCGCAAGGGACGCGACCTGATGCGGCGACGCTATCCCATTGCGACCTATACAGAGCAGACCGACGAAGACGGCAACAAGCGCGACGCTCGCAACGAGCGCAAGGGCAAGGTCGAGATTACGGGCGACCATCCCGGGATGCTGCTGAAGCTTGAAGCGCCCCGTGTGTTCGATCTTGCGCAGAACATCATCTGGCGCTACGTGCACGAGGAGATTGATGCTGCCTACATCGTCTACAACGAATTCAAGTCGGTGATCGCGCAGCGCCTTGTGGTGGAGCGGCTGCTGCCCATTCTCAAGATCGGCGCACCGCAGATTGAAGGAGCCGTGGAGCCGACCCCCGAGGAGCGGGAGCGCGCCGCGCATGCCGCATTGAGCGCAGGAATCACGCTCGAAGAAGCGGATACCGAAGAGGCCGACGAAGAGGCCAAGAAGTTCGGTACGGCCAACGTGGACTACATCTACGAGCAGCCACCCAACGAACTCTTCGACGGGCTGCTGCGGCAGTACATTTCGGCCATGCTGTATCACGCGATGGCGGAATCTGTGGCGGCTGAGCACGCGGCCCGCATGACCGCGATGGATTCGGCCACCAATAATGCATCGGACATGATCGACGCCTACACGCTGGAGATGAACCGCGTGCGGCAGGCGGCGATCACGAAAGAAATTATCGAAATTGTCAGCGGCGCGGCCGCTGTTTAGCAGGGGAAGGCAGACGAGTTATGGCAGAGAACATTGGCAAGGTAATTCAGATTTCCGGTCCCGCGGTGGACGTGCAGTTTGAAGAAGCGACGATGCCGGCGATCTACCAGGCACTGCGTGTAACCAGCGATGGCTTCGACGTGCCCACGCCGATCAGCGTGATCCTCGAGGTCCAGCAGCACCTGGGCGAGGGCCGCGTGCGTACGGTTGCGATGGAAGCGACCGACGGCATGGTGCGCGGCATGAAGGCCATCGATCAGGGTGGTCCGATCCGCGTGCCTGTGGGCAAAGAGACGCTTGGCCGCGTTATCAATGTCATTGGCGAGCCGGTGGATGAGCTTGGTCCAATCGGTGAGAAGCAGCGCATGCCGATTCACCGGCCGGCGCCGCTGTTTGACGAGCAGTCGACCCACGAAGAGATGTTCGAGACAGGCATCAAGGTCATCGATCTGATCCAGCCATTCTTGAAGGGCGGCAAGATCGGCCTGTTCGGCGGCGCCGGCGTGGGCAAGACAGTCGTCATCCAGGAACTTATTAACAATGTGGCGCAGAAACACGGCGGCTACTCGGTATTTGCCGGCGTGGGTGAGCGTACGCGTGAGGGCAACGATCTGTGGCTCGAGATGACGGAGTCGGGCGTGATCAAACCAGGAGACTGGGCCAATTCAAAGTGCGCGCTGGTGTACGGCCAGATGACCGAGCCGCCCGGCGCGCGCCTGCGCGTGGCGCTGACCGGACTGACCGTCGCCGAGTATTTTCGCGACGTGGAAGGTGCGGATACGCTGCTCTTCATCGACAACATCTTCCGGTTCACGCAGGCGGGCTCTGAGGTTTCAACACTGCTGGGCCGCATGCCTTCAGCCGTTGGATATCAGCCGAACCTGGCGACCGAAATGGGTGAGTTGCAGGAGCGCATTACATCGACAAGCAAGGGCTCGGTGACGTCGGTACAGGCGGTTTACGTGCCTGCGGATGACTTGACCGATCCGGCGCCGGCAACGACCTTCGCTCACCTCGATGCGACTACCGTGTTGAGCCGTCCGCTGTCGGAACTGGGCATTTACCCGGCCGTCGATCCGCTGGCTTCGACGTCGCGTATTTTGTCCGCGCGTATCGTTGGCGATGACCACTACAACGTGGCGCAGGGGGTGAAGAAGATCCTCCAGCGTTACAAGGATCTGCAGGACATCATTGCGATTCTGGGTATCGACGAGCTTTCAGAAGAGGACAAGCTTACCGTGGCGCGCGCGCGCAAGGTGCAGAAGTTCCTGTCGCAGCCGTTCCACGTGGCAGAGCAATTTACCGGCATCCCCGGAACGTATGTGAAGATCGCAGACACGGTGCGCAGCTTCAAGGAGATTATCGAAGGCAAGTACGACGATATCCCGGAGCAGGCGTTCTACATGAAGGGCGCAATTGAAGAAGTGCTGGAGACAGCGGAAAAGCTGAAGGCAACGGCATAAAAACAGTGGTCAGGGAACAATGAACAGTGGTCATTAAGTTTCGAACCGCTACCCACTTCTTCAACTGATTACTGTGCACTGAACGCTGTTCACTGGCGACCGAAGGGAGCCCATGGCTGACCAATCCAATTCGCTGCGTGTTCGGCTGGTCTCGCCGGAGCGCATTCTGTTTGACACGACTGCGGACGCGGTGGAACTTCCGGCAAAGAACGGCTACATGGAAGTGCTGTATGGGCACGCTCCACTACTGGCTGAGCTTGGCGCGGGCGATGTGCGGCTCCATGGCGGAGCCGAAGGCGGCGAGCAAATCTACAACGTGAGCTGGGGATTCGTGGAAGTGCTGCCTGATCGTGTGACGATCCTGGCCAACGACGCGCTGAAGCCCGAGGAGATCGATGTGCCTCGTGCCGAGCAGCAGCTTGAGCGCGGCCATAAGGAATGGAACGAGGCGGGCGACAGCGAAGAGAAATATACCGAAGCGCTGCATGTGATTGCCGAAGCCGAAGCGAAACTAGCCACGGCGCAGGAGAAGCATTAAAAATCCGGCCGGCAAAGCGGAAAACGAAAGCCCTGCCGGAGCGAGCAGGGCCTTCGACTGTCTCCGGTTGTTCGCTGCTACTGCATGTTGATTGAGCCGTTCATTCCATCTGGATAGAACCCTCCGGAGGATTTTCCGCCTGCATAGACGATGTTCAAAACCTCTTCAGGGGTGCGAGGAATAGCCAGGGCATTGGTGTTGACGTCAAAGGGCATCTTCGCCGTCGGGGGAACGTCGAGTGAGTCGACCGCTGGGCTGGTTACGTTGTTCATAACGCAGCCGAGCCGAATTGCTCCGGAGTGGAAAGCTTCGACGCTGAGGATTGCTCCCGCTGCGGCGAGATAAGCGGAACTACTGATGAGCGGAGCGGCGCCAAGATACGCACTTACGCCCACATCCTCAAATTGCCGCGCGAGTTTCAGCCAGCTATCGACGCTCGAAAAGCCATAGCCCAGAGCGTTCAGATTGATGGCCGGCTTCTTGACGGCCGCAGAACCAAGAGCCGCGCGCAGATAAATCACGTGGTCGATTTCGTTTTGGCGAAGGGCTGAGGCCACGTAGGCCATGGGAGAGCTCCCAAAACTGGGAACGCGAGCACCTCCCGTGGTCGGCCCGCTCTGTTCCTCCTCCGTAATGACTCCCAGTTTCAGAAGCGTACTCCCATAAGTTGCCATGGCATAGAATTCAGCTTCCAGATATTCGAGGTTCAACGCGAAATTGAGGATCTCGGCGTCGCTATAGGATGCTGCCTCTACCTTTTGCTGAGGGAGCGCCAACTTGGCGCCAATCATGGTAGCCCCTACCAGCCCAAGGCCAGTAAGGCCTGCGCCTCTAAGAAATTTACGACGATCTGCGGTATTGCCCTTTGCATCTTCCTGCTTCATAAGTGCCTCCATAGGCTGGTTGGTCTTACACGTTGGATTCGATTCGGGACGCGCAGAGAGGGAAGGTCCAAGCGCGCCACACCTATCTGCAACTCTGACGATCTGATTGATCTTCAAGCGGCTTTGTCGTTCGAGGATCTTGCCATTCGGATCTAACGCGGGTAGATGAACTGCGTGTATCAGCAAGATGTCCATTGCGCGCTTCTAAGCGTTCGTTACCGAACTTAGTGTTAGTGGAATCAAAGTCTAAATTCTGAATTGATCAAGCGCGAAGGGAGAGCAAGAAACTGAGACACCACATTGAGTTTCGTCAAGGTAGTGGTTAATCAACATGCGCTCGCACAATTCCGCTTTTTTGGCTCAAGGCAATGCCCGCCGTACCTTACACGGCTGCCGCGTAGCAGGAATTGTCCTCCAACGGCAATCCTCTGCTCGAATGAAGTACGACTGAGGCGCATCATTGGATTTATTGGACATGAATCTTTTTTGTTGACGCAATGAAGGGTTGACCGAGCGAAGTAAATCGAAGTGCAACGGAGATGAGAAAGTCCACCTGACAACCTCTGCCTGCTTTAGGGCTGCAGCGGGTCGACCGGCATTGCTTCGACGATGCGCGAGGTGACATGCGTCTGTTCGAAGTCGCGGTTCTGCGCGTCGAGAATGATTTGTCGATGGAAGAAGTAGAGGACGTGAATCTTGAATTCCGTCGAGAACGTCACGGGGAACCAGACGCCGTCGGTCTGCGGCGCGTAGGTGATGGTGAAGCCGAGACCGGGCACGTCGGTTCCGAGCAGCGTGCGGACGGCAAACGGGATCTTCCTCGCCATGGCGGTCGTCACCAGAACGGGCTGATATGCGCTGGTGTCGATGAAGGCGTCGCCGCTCCATCCAAAGTCGTTCTTTTCTTTCGGGCGAAACGCGATGTGGTAAACATCGCGGCTGTTGAGGCGTTCGCGCCCGACCATGCGGAAGACGTAATTGAGCTGATCCTTACTCGTGAGCGGGAAGAGGTGGGCGTTGACGCCGTCTTTTGATTTGTCGTGGATCAGGTTCCAGCGCATGTTTTCAACGAGGTCGCGATCGAGGGTCTCATCGCTGTTGGGATCGAAGACGGGATCCTTGTCTTTGTCCTTCTTATCTTTTTTGTCTTGTTTGTCCTTCTCCTTTGCGGCGGATTTGTCTTTGTCAGAATCCTTGCCGGCATCTTTGGGTTTGTCCTCGTCGCGCGGGAGCAGTTTGCTGTAGTTGATGAACTTGTGGTTCTTCAGGAATCGGCCATCGACCTGGAGCAACTGCTCGTCCGTCCCCTCGGTTGACGGGGTGAAGCGGTAGTCGGTGATCTCCTCGCACATCACGGTGCTGCCGCGGCGGGAGGTCATCTTTGCGTGTTGCACGTAGACGTAGTGAGCGCGTTCGGCCTCTGCCGTGTCCTGGTTGATCGCGACGCGATTCATGACCGACTCGGCGGAGGGCAGATGCTGGGTTGAAGAAGTCTTCGTTTGAGCTGCACAAACGCATGAAGAGAGCAAGATGGCTGATATCAGCCGAGCTGGAAGGCAGATCATTGCAGGAATGCCTCCGTAGATGGTCAAGGTTTTTTGTTGAGTTTCGTTGTTTCGGGCCCACTGCATCCTGAAACACAGGATTTCCGGAAAGGTTTTCGATTGCCGCAACGATATTATTGTGCGGGATGAGCATGGGCTCGGCGAAGTTCGGTCTGAGTGCGGAAAGAGGTTTCCCGATGTCGAATCGAACGATGACGGCGCTTTTGGCTGCAACGCTTCTTGCCGTTCCCAGCACGGTATCCGCACAAAATCTGCCACCTTCACATGTGGATGATTTCAACGGCAAACCTCGCGTGGTGGTCATCAGCGACATCGGCAATGAGCCGGATGATCAGATGTCGTTTGTGCGGTTCCTGCTGTATTCCAACGAGTTCGACATTGAGGCCATGATCGCCACGACGTCGACCTGGCAGAAGACAAAAACCCATGCCGAGACGATGCACCAGTTGATCGCGGCGTACGCGCAAGTGCGGCCGAACCTGCTGCTGCATGCGAAGGGGTGGCCGGACGCGAGCGAACTGGATGCGCTGGTTTTCACCGGCCAGAGTACCTATGGAACGGCTGCAGTCGGGACGGGTAAATCGTCTGAAGGGGCAAAGGCAATTGTCGGGGCGATTGAGCGTGCCGCGGAACGCGATGATCCGCGACCCTTGTGGATTTGCATCTGGGGCGGAGCGGGCACGCTGGCGCAGGCGCTTCTCGATCTCACAGCCGCGCATCCAGCCGACGTGACGGCGAAGTTGATCAGACAGCTGCGGGTGTATTCCATCAGCGACCAGGACGATGCAGGCCCTGTGATTCGCCGGACGTATCCGGAGTTGTTTTACATCGTTTCGCCTTCGACCGCGACCAGTGGGGAATATGCGGCGGCGACGTGGACGGGGATCAGCGGCGACCGGTATTACCGCAACGGCGAGGGCGCGGACTTCACGACAGTGACGAACGAATGGCTCGATGCGGACATCCGCAGCAAGGGGCCACTCGGGAAGAAGTATCCGAAGTTCATGTTCATCATGGAGGGAGATACGCCGTCGTTCCTGGGATTGATCGACAACGGGCTGAATGCCTATCGCCGGCCTGACTGGGGCGGATGGGGCGGACGCTATGTCTATCGGCAGCCGTATGGAGAGACGCATGCGATATGGACGCAGGGCGGGGACGAGTTTGCGCGGGTGGACTCGCGGGATACAGTGGTGGGCGTAGATGGAAAAGAGCATGTGAGCGACCAGGCGACGATCTGGCGCTGGCGTGAAGCTTTTCAGAATGATTTTGCGGCGCGCATGACGTGGACGGTGACGGATTTTGCGCATGCGAATCACAATCCGGTTGCCGTGGTGAACGGCCAGGGCGGGACGGCGCCGTTGGAGATGGATATAAGTGTCGGCCAGACGATTACGCTCGATGCCGGACGAAGCAGCGATCCCGATGGGCAGCGCCTGCATTTTCACTGGTTCCACTACGGCGAGGCAGGACTTGCTGACGGAAACCTGGCGGCGCTGACGCTGGATGGAGCCGGCGGTCCAACGGTAACGGTTCGGGCCGATGCTGCCTGTCGACCGCTCTGGCTGCCGCTGATTCCGTGCAAGGGAGACGGGGTGGCGCACGTGATTCTGGCGGTGACGGACGAGGGAACGCCGCAGCTCACTTCGTATCGACGCATAGTTTTCCACGTGCACCCGGCTGCTGCTGCGCATTAGTAGGCAAGCTGAGCGCGAGGCGCGTCTCACCCCCAGCTGCCTGCGCAGCGCTTAGCCCTTTTTGAGCACCAGGGGAATCGCCATGCCCTGGGTGAAAGTGCCGTTGATGGTGTCTTTGGCGGCATTGATCTGGCCCTCAAAGGACGCACCGAAGGCTTTCATGTCAATGGTGAGTTTGTCGCCGGAGCGGGTGACTGAAGTGGTTGGCATCCAATTCGGGCTCTGATCGGGACTTTGCATGGTTGCCGTCAAGCCGGTGTCCATGTTGACGAATTTGAAGAGGATGCGCAGAGCCCCTCTCGGTGTATCGAGAGAGCCTTGCCAGGTGCCGTCAATGTCGGACGGTGCTGCGGGCTTGGGGGCGGGCGCGGCGGCTTGCGGCTGGGCACGCTTGAAATTGAGCTCGAGTGGCTGGCCCTGCGACCAGGTGCCGGCGATCTCAGAAGCGTCCTTGTTGACGGTGCCCTCGTATGTGCCGTGCGCAACGTTGATCGCGAAGTTGAGCTTCGACTCCTTGAGCGTGATCGTGTCCACGGGAGTGCCGAACGCACCCTGGTCAACACTGTCGAACGTGGCGGTCAGGGAGCCATCCTTAGCGGCGGAGATATGGAGCACGAGGCGCAGCTCTGCTGGTCCAGCTTTGAGTGTGCCGGCCCAGTCACCGGCAATGGTCGCCTGGGCGGCGGCGGGTGCGGCAGCCTGCGCGGCTGCCTGGGCAGTTGAATGTTTGAACTGCACGTTGGCGGTTGGTTGGGCCTGCGGCTCGACCTGCGTGAATGTGCCCGCCATCTCGGTCCCGTCAGCATTGAACTTGCCGACCAGGCTGCCGCTGACTTTCATGTCCTGCCCGTTTGCCTGGACCGTGTCGTCGACTTCGGCTGTGACGTCGGAACCCTTGATGGTTGTGGTTTTGGCCTTGATGCCGTAGACGCCCTCGTCGAGGTTGTCGAAGGTGGAGGTGAAGGTTCCGTCCGCGGCGCCGGTCAGGTGCCAGACAAGGTGGAAGGTAGTGCCATTTGCGTCGAGGGTGCCTTGCCAGTCTCCAGCGAGGCGGGCTTGCGCAAATGCGGATGGGGTCAGAGCGAAGGCGGAGATGGTGGCCAGTGAAGCTGTTGCGAGGAACGGGATTTTCATTCGACTCCTTAGAGCGGATAGCTTGTTTCCGCGTCAAAGCAAAGAACGTCGTTAATCTGGCGGGGACTGCGTGCTGATAAAGATACGGGAGATTCGAACGGGAAGTTCAAGGAATTGAAAGGACTCAGCAGGCTATAAGGAGACTGCGGATGGAGTTTGGGCGACGCCTTTCCCGATTGAGGCGAAGAGCCTACAATTCTGATTGTTATGGGCAAAACGAAGGCAGCAGAGACATTTCAGGTTGCATGTCCCGATTGCGGGGCAATGATTTTGGTGGATGCGGCTACCGGGCTGGTGGTTAGTCATACTTCGGCGCCGCGCAAACGGATGTTTGAGGATCTCGAAACCGCGGCCAAGGCCATGCGTGAGCAGGATGAGCGGAAGGAATCGATCTTTCGTCAGTCGGTTGACGCGGAGAAGAACAAAGAAGACCTCTTCGATAAGAAGTTTGCCGAGGCGCTGCGCAAGGCGAAGGACGCTCCGGCGGGCAAACCACTTCGCGATTTCGACTTGGATTGAGATGTGCCTTGGAAAGCACAGCCTCCGATAAGCTGGGAGATTGAATTCTCTGGCTGCCGCGATGCGCGGAAATGCATCTGAACAAAGAAGGAGATCTCATGAGCGTTGCGACTTTTCCGGACCGGGAGAACCGGTCGCAGAGGATCACCGAGATGCAGAAAACAGACTCGTTCGATTGGGTTAAGTTTGCCGCTTGCGGGACGCTGCTTACCGGTGGACTGCTATTGTTAACCGGGCAGAAACGGGCGGGATTGGTGATGGCTGCCTCGGGCACAGCGCTGGCTCTGCTGGATCACGAAGAGACCCTGCGTAACTGGTGGGATGCGATGCCGGGATATGTGGATCGCGCCCAATACATGCTTGAGCAGGTGCAGGACGTGGTCGAGGACATCACCGAAAAAGGTGAGTCTCTGCGGCGGGTTTTATCGCGGCGATCGCCGACGATTCCGGCGTAAATTATCAATGAATCGTGAAGGAATGAAAGGCTGGCTGATCGAGCAGCCTCGCTTACCACCGAGAACTGAAGAGCGTAGGGGCCCGTGGCACGATCACAATCCCAGTTGTTTGCGGCCGGCTTCGCTGATCCGGTGCGGCGTCCACTTGGGCTCCCATACTAGATTCACATCCACTTTGCTGATGTCGGGAATGGTGGCGAGGCGGTTGTGTACCTGCTCGAAGATCAGGCCCGAGGCCGGGCAAAACTGCGTGGTCAGCGTCATAGTGACCTTTACCCATTGGCGCGGCCATGCTGGCGTGGAATCGGGGTCCGGGCCGGTTTCGATGGAGTAGATCAGCCCGAGGTCGACGAGGTTCAGCTTGACCTCGGGATCGAAGCAGTCGCGGAGAGCGGAGAAGATTTCGGGTTCGGTGAGCATCTCGTTTTTTGTCAGTTGAGCTTCGGAGGTTTCCCACCCATGCCGCGATGAAACTGCGTCATGGACGGTGCACCCTACGTTTAGCTCAGCCATCAATCCTTAGTTCTTGCGCTCGACAAGATAGCGGGCGACAGACTTGAGGCCTTCCGCTCGCGCGCCGTAAGGCTCCAGAGCCGCAAAAGCTTCGTCAATCAGCATCGCGGCATCGCGCCGGCTCTGATCGATGCCATACACAGCGGGCCAGGTAGCTTTCTCGGTGGCAAGATCTTTGCCCGCCGTCTTGCCGAGCTGCGCTGAATCCACGGTCATGTCGAGAATATCGTCCACGATTTGAAACGCCAGTCCCGCCTTGCGACCGAAGGTGTCGAGGCGGACCGCGTCATCCGCAGTGGCGCCCGCGTAGACGCCGCCCGACACAACACTGACGCGGATGAGAGCGCCGGTCTTGGCGCGGTGAATGGCCTCGACGAGCTCGGGCGTCGGTTTCTGATGTTCGCTCTCAATGTCGAGCACCTGGCCCCCGATCATGCCGTCGACGGTGCCGACGGCGTTGGCGATGAGGCCGATGATCTTCACCGTCGCCGCAGGCGAAGAATCGAGGCCGGCGAGGATTTCGAAGGCGCGGGTTTGCAGCGCATCTCCCGCAAGAATGGCGATGGCTTCGCCGAAGGCCACATGGCAGGTTGGCTTGCCGCGGCGCAGGTCGTCGTTGTCGAGCGCGGGCAGGTCGTCGTGAATGAGCGAATAGGTATGCAGCATCTCGATGGCTGCACCGAGCCGTTCGATGCCGGGAGGAACGGAGCCGGCGATGGTGGCGGCTGCCTGCATGGCAAGAACGGGACGCAGACGCTTGCCCCCGGCGAAGACCGAATGGCGCATGGCGCCATGGATCGACGAAGGAACAGTATCGACCGTGGGGATCAGCGCTTCGAGCGCGCGATCTGTAAGCTCTGCGCCTTCCTGGATCAGCGATTTCACGTCAGCGGACATTCCTACTTATGATACCCGAGGTTCATATCCGCTCTGACCCGGCCGGCTCGAGCCAGCTTTCGCTCGACCAGAAAGAGGATGGCGATGTAGCCCAGCGACATGATGGATAACAAGCGGCCCATGATCACGTCGCCGGTTGTGATCCAATCCACATCCAGTTGCACCGCACCCTGGGGAACCGGGACGGCCATCAAGCCGTCGTCGCGCTGGGGAAGTTTTGGATAGGTCCCTTTCGCGCCGAAGGCTACGTCCTGACCATTAAGGTTCACCTTCCAGGCGGCGTAGTCGCGCAGATGCAGAATGAGGTAGCCTGCGTGCGGAGTCTCGGCGTCGAGTCGAAGGTGTTCTGGCGAAAGCCGGCCGTAGTGCCGTAGCCATGAGTAGGTCGCGTCGCAATGACCGTCGGCCGGGTCCCATTCCGGAGTGTTGCCGTCTTCGGACTTCGCGAGCACGGCGTTCGCGCTGTTGCTGAGGCATGCATCGGGCAGCCCAACGGCCATCAGGCTGTCATCCGCACCCGGCGGTGCGTACTCATCGGCGCCCTGGAAACCCGTGCCCGCTGCGATAGGCTGCGAGCATTCCCGTGACGGAATCTTCGCTGTCACAATCCTGATGGAAGACGAACAGTGTAACAACCGTGATGCAAAGAAAGATCGCGGTGGACGCCCCGATGGCTGCAATGCGCCGCCAGCGTCGTGCGGACCAGATGGCAGCGGCGAAGAAGATGCCCAGCGGAGGTTCGACAGCGACGAGCCAGCGCCATGGGAATTGCAGAAAGCGCAGCTTGGGCAGGAGGTTCCAGAGCGGAAGGGAAATGGGAAATTGAAGCAGCAAAACGGCAGCGGGAATAAGAGCGAGTGGAATCCACCAGGAGCGGCGGCGAAACAGTCCGCGACGCCACGCGATGAAGATACACAACAACGTAAGGCCGATCATGAGGACGGCAATCGCAGAGACCCGCCAAAGTTCAACATCGTGTAGTTCGAGATTTGGGTCGGCGTGGTGGCCGAAGAGGAAACTGTTTTCAATCGCCATCCCAGGATCGTCTGTGGCTTGGCGGATCTGCACCCAGCGCTGCTCCACTGCGGCGGGAACCAGGTAGACGCCGCAGAGTCCAAGGCCGAGAGCGACAGCGGTTGCGGAGCGAATGACAGGAGCCCACGAGCGCTGCAGCAATGCGACGCTGAGGGCTATGGCGGCGAGCAGGTAGCAGGCCATCACACCGAGTGGCGCGTTCGAGAGCCACGCCCCGGCAATAACCAAGGCGAGCAATGTGGCCGAGCCGTCGAAGGCGCGACGCCAGACGGACCCATTCGGATTGCGATCTCGGAAGATGAGCAGCAGAAGCAACGGGATCCAGAAGCCGCCGGCCAACTCACCGAAAGCCGATCGCTCGTAGGCGGTGAACATGGAGTAGCCCGAGAAGAGTGCGGCGCATCCGGCGAGGGTCGCGGGTCCGTCATCGAGCGCCTGCCGCGCCAGCATGCGCGTAGCGAGACCCGTCGCAGCGAGGAATGAGCAGGTGATCGCAAGCTCAACGCCTTTCCATGGAAGGATGAGGCCAAAGGCGGCGCCGAGCATCCAGGTCAGCGGCGGATAGAAGACGAAGCGTGGTTCGCCGGCTCCGTAGTTGGGGCTGGGCGCCCAGTGAGGATAGAACAGGCCGTGGCGCCAACTCGCCGCCGCATCGAGCCACGAGGCGAGATGGAAGTCGTAGTCGTGGCCGCACGAGGTTTTGCGGATGAGGTCAGGGGATGTCGCGATGATGGCGGCGAGGCAGATGATGGCCGGGCCGAGAATCTTGCTTTCCCACCCTCGCGCGAAAAAGTCCGCGCGAGGATGGGGCACCCCAGTTTCTGAGGCTGCTTTTATTCCCTGTTCTCTAATCCCTGTTCCCTCGTCGTTCATGGCAGCAGGCGCAGGGTGTGCTGGGAGTTGGCGGCGACTGCGGCGGGAGTAAAGGGCAACGCGAAAGTGCGGCCGTTGTAATAATCGTTCCACTGGTCGCGGAAGTACGGGCTGTAGGGATTGCCGCTTTCGCCGAGGACAATGTCTTCGGTCGACGCCGTCGATGTTGCTCCAGTCCATCGTGAATCGCTGCGATGGGCCGAAAGAGCGGCCCACCTGCTTCACGGTCGTGGTGTCTCCGCTGAGTGGCCACAGGCCGGTGCCGGCCATGCGGCTGACGTAGGGCAGAAAGCTCGACAATGGATGTTCGATGTCCACAACATGCCATGAGCCATAGTTCCACTTGCTGATTTCGGGAGAGGCCTTCCCCTCTACCATGGCGCGCCGGACGGCGTCGCTAAGGAAGGCATCCCAGTCCTTGTAATTCGGCGGAAGCCAGTCAGGGTTCGCATGCATCACAATTTCTTCTATGGCGAAGTTGGACTCGGACCACTCATAGTTCTCGGCGTCGCCCGTGCCGAGTTTGGGTTCGAGCATCATAGTGCGCAACATATAGCGGGTCTGGGTCACAAGCGAGGCTGCGGCTGAGTCCACGGTCAGGCGCCCATCCCAGCTTCGCATCAGGTCCGCGGCCTTGCGAAGCTGGTCGTCGGCATTGGGTGTGTGATCGATCGCGTAAGCAAGACGATGGCCCATCTCCTGGTCCATCTCGCCGTAGATATCGGTCTGAACGGCCAGCATGTCAGCGGGCTTGAGTCTATCGTGACCTTGCAGGAGTTTGTAGATCCGCTCGGCGCGATAGGGGTCTGCCCACTCGTTGGTCAGCGGGTATCTTGATTTGTCGCTGGTGACGCGGGAGTTGGCAGTGGCAAGAAATCCTGAGGGCGGATCGAAGGCATGGGGCAAATCGTCGAAGGGGATGTAACCTTGCCACTCGTGCGCGGTGTCCGCGATGGGGATGTTGGCGATTCCTGCGGGCCTGAGCGGGATAAGACCCACGGCGTGATAGCCGATGTGGCCCTGATCGTCAGAGTAGACAACGTTTTGCGTGGGCCAGCACCACTGCGACAGTGCCGTCAGAAAATCTGCCCAGTTGGTCGCGGTGTTGATGGCAAAGAGTGGAATGGAGTTCCTGGTCGTATCGTAGAGCGCCCACTTGAGCGCGATGGCGCGGTCGTCCTTGGTAAACAGGGGATCGAGCAATGGGCCGTGGTCGCTCATGCGCACGTCGTAGGTGACGTCCCTGCGGCCGCGCACGTGGATTGTCTCGCGATCGACGGCGAGAGGTTTCCAGTTTCCATCTGCAACCTTGAAGTTGCCTTTTCCGTCGAGCGTTTCGATGTAGAGGTCCTGCACATCGCCGTAGAGGGCGGTGAACCCCCATGCGACATGTTCGTTGTGTCCGGCAATCACGAACGGCATCCCAGGCAGCGTGACGCCTGCGGCGTGAAAGCCGGGTGCACGCAGGTCGGCCATGTACCAGATGTTCGGTTCGGTCAGGCTGAGGTGCATATCGTTCGAGAGCAGAGGTTTTCCGCTCGCGGTGTGTGTCCCGGCAATGACCCAGTTGTTGGAGCCGGGCGCGCAGCCGTCGCAGGTGCGTTGGCCGAAGTTGCCATCAGACTGGAAACGAAGAAGTCCGTGCTTTCCCACCCATGCGCGAGAATGCCGCGCATGGATGGGGCACCCAGGCGTGTGACCGCGCGATCGTCGTCTTCGTCGTTGCTGGTCGGGCGCGGTTGTGGGTGCGGCTTGCTCAGGTCAAGCAGTTCGCCGGTGGGAGGATGGTCGCGCCAGGAACCAACGGGGTACAGGTCGGACTCAAGCTTCGGGTTATGGAGCTTTGCCGCAATGAGCTCGCGCGAGAGCTTCGTATACCAATGCGTGTCGAGCATGTCCACCATCATCATGCCGATGCTGATGGAGTCGGCGCCCGTCCAGGGCTGCGGCTTGTAGTGCAGAAAACGGAATTCGGGCGGAAGCGAATCCTGGTGCTGCGTGATGTAAAGGTTCACCCCACGCGCATAGGCCTCATAGCGAGTGCGCTCCTCGGTGGGCATGTTGGCATAGATCCGATGCGCTGTGTTGCGAAACTCATACATGCGCTGCGCCTTGTCGTGACGAAGCAGAGACGGGCCCATGACTTCAGCAAGTTCGCCGTTGGCGTTGCGGCGATAAACATCCATCTGCCAGAGGCGATCCTGTGCAGTCACGTAGCCCTGGGCGAGGAACATGTCCTCCTGGGTGGCGGCGTCTATGTGGGGAACGCCATGCTCATCGCGGCGCACGGTGACGGGCGCGGAGAGCGCGGCCGCGCCTTGCGATGCAAGTTGGATATCGCCGTCAAGCACGGGAAGCGCGGCTTTGGCCGCCGAACGAAGCCACAGAACACCAAGGCCGCTGAGCACTGCGAGAATCGCCACAATCCATGCGGCGGTAAACAAGAGAACCCGGGGCCAGCGGCGTTTGCGAGTACGCGGCTGGGGCGCTGGATTGGCTCCAGAATCTAAACTGCCTGCATGCAATTCCGACATGAACAACTACAGGATAACGCGCACCTGCCAGCCTAAGTTCAGTCTGTTGCACAAAGCGTTCGTTGCGATGATGGCCCGCATAGTCGGCAGTGAGCCGGCAACTCTTGAGTCTGCCGTTCTCGTAGAATTCGGCGGGCACGTTCGCGGGCATCCAGGGCATGGAAGAACGCGCTGCGGCCACCAACTGCTCACGAAGGGAAACGTCGCCGCTAAGATTAAGCCAGAGCCGCATGTTTCAGCTTGCCAACTGCTCCGTCGCTGCCGGCGAGCGAAACTCCGCAGGCCTCGGACGGCGATAGACAACCAGCAGCCATGCCAGCAATAGCAACACGATAGGAATGATCAGCAGGCTTCCTTCCGGCCCGTCGGTACCTCCGCTCCACAGCGGATTGCCGGCGGGCGAAGTGCTCAACAGATGGCCCGGCGCGACGAAACCGCTGTTGGCTGTGCCGTAGAAATAAGTCTCGGCCCAATCCCACGCGGCATGGCATCCGATGGCCCACCACGCCGATCCAGTGACCCAGATGCTGACGCAAAAGACGAAGCCGATAAAAGCGGCGGCGAAGATGCCAATCCAGTTTTCGCCGTTGTTGCCCGTGTGCATCGCTCCAAAAAGCGTGGAGGTGAGCCACGCTGCATTCCAGAACCCAGCGCTGGGTGCTCTATTCAATTGCAGCAGGAGGCAGGGAGCCACGCCGAGAAGAGCGATGGCATAGACGCCCCACGCGCCGTTTCCTCTGTGACCGATGAGTAACAAGGCGCAGAGACAAGCAATGGTCCCGGAAGCCCACCAGAAGTTGACGCCGCGCGTGAATGTGTACTGCAGATAGCAGCGCATCGTGCCCTCTTCAAAACACCCAACCAGGAGAAACACCGCACCCCAGATCGCCCCGTCTTTCAGAATCTCCGATCCACTGAGCGCAACCGGGCCGAAACGCAGCCAGTGTCCCCAGGCCAGAGAACCCACAAGGGCAGAGAGAGCGGCAAATCCGACGACAATCCCGCTCAAAAAGTGCGTGGCACGCCCTGCGCCTCGCAGGTTGTAGTCAAGAATCCGGCGCCGCTCGATAACTGCCATGATGGCCGCCGCAGAGACGAGCGCCAGCACCTGGAATAACTCCGAGAAGAACTGCTGTCGTGGGGTGAAGCTGTTGCCGCCGACGACCAGGTGAAGTTTCAGAAAAAGAAACCCGAACGCGCTAGCCAGAAGAAAAATCAGAGCGAGGAAGATGAGGACGGACCAGCCGGCACGCAAGCCCTGGGGACCGATGAAGACCCATTTCAGGCCGCGATAAGGCTTTTGGGGGTCTTCTCCGGGAAAGCCCAGGCACATGGAGTCGGAGGCATTGGTTGGGGGTGACTCGAGCGCGGGCGAAGTTGGCTCGATTTCGGGATTCATAGGTGCTCCTCGGAATTGTGACGGCCGATGCAGCGGCAAGCGTGCGAAAGAAATTCTACTGGAGTTCGCGGGCGGTGGGCAGCCGAGCCGGTTCAGGCCAATTCCTTGTCATCGCTGCTTTGCAACCCGCCTTGACACAATCGGCCTCTCGCATGATGCTTAATCTTCCGGCTCTAGCGGATTCTGGCTCAAGGAGTTGTGGCGGTTGCGGGTTAAAGTCTTTTATCACGACAAGTGCTTCGACGGAGCCTGCTCCGCATCGCTGTTCGCGAGATTTCATCGCGAATGCATCGCCAAGGACGCCACGTACGCCTACCACGGGCTGGTGCATCGGGCGGGCGCGCTCTTCGACGAGGGCGAGTTTACAGGCGATGAGAATGCCATCGTCGATTTCAAGTATTCGGCGTCGCCCCGGATCACCTGGTGGTTCGACCATCATCTTTCGGCATTTTTGACGCTGGCGGATCACGAGAATTTTCTCGCTTGCCAGAAAGATCCAGTTTGCGGGTCGCGGAAGTTCTTTGATCCCAACTACACCTCGTGCACGAGCTTCCTGGCGTACATCGGGGAGACGAGGTTCGGCTTCAACACGGAACCCGTGGGAGAGTTGATTCACTGGGCGAACATCGTGGACGGGGCGCTCTATGAGAGCCCCGAGGCCGCGGTGGAGATGGCCGCTCCAGCGATGAAGCTGACGCTGATCATTGAATCTACGCAGGACCCGGAGTTTATTCCCAAGCTGATCCCACTGCTGACCGAGATGCCGCTTGCCGAGGTGCTGGCGCAGCCGTTTGTGGCGTCCCTGCTGCCACCGCTGCTCGAGCGGCACCGGGAGGGCATCGAACTCATTCGCAATCGGAGCGAGCAACTGGACGGTACGATCTTTTTTGATATTACCGATCGGCCGGTTGAGGGATACAACAAGTTCATTCCCTATTATCTTCACCCCGAGGCGACGTACTCGATCGGGCTTTCGAAGTCGAGCTTCCGAACGAAGGTGTCGGTTGGATCGAATCCGTGGACCAAGGCTGATCCGGCGAAGATGGTGAACCTTGCGCAGGTGTGCGAGCGCTACGGCGGCGGCGGTCATGCGCGCGTAGGAGCCATCAGCTTCCCGCCTGACCAGGCAGACAAAGCACGGCAGGCTGCGGCGGAGATTGTGGCGGAGCTACGGGCGAAGAATCCGATGAAGTGAATCTTGGACAACGGTGCGAGCATGCTGATCGAGTGGTGGGAGAAGCTTCGCGGATACGATAAGTGGGTGGAGACGACTGCCACGATCAAGTCATCTGCGCTCGAGCAAGCGATTGTCGGTCACGACAAGCTTGGTCGGCCTTTCTATGGATGGCGCGGGGACGAAGAACTGGTTTGGACGGACAAATCAGGCGTCCAGCAGTGCGAGCCGATGAGCGTAACCGAGGGCTCTCCGATATTCCAGTGCATCGAAGGAAACGCAGTCAAGATCCGTTACAATCCGGCAGACAACGGCGACTTTTATGTTAGGGAGCAACTTCAATATCTGGTCCACCGGGTTGCCAGAATAATGCTGTGGGCGTTCGTGGGGATTGTGGGAGTCGTTGCTCTGCTTTCGATTCTGTTGCGTAATTGACGAACGCCGATTAGAGAATGATTCTGTTAGGCACTGTTTGAAGCTTGACTGGCTTTGTCCTCGCTGCTTGCAGGCTCGTCCAGCTTACTGTCCTTTTCATCTATGGTTCGCTTTTCTGGGCTCTCGTTCGCACCGTTGATCTTTGCTTCTGCGGTCCATGGTCCTAGTCTGGCGCTGTCATCATCGTTCTTTGTCTTCGATTCCTCTCCCGTATTCTTGCTGGCTGGCCCTCCTCCCGTAGCCGCCTGCCGCTTTTCGTCCTCTTCGCGCTTCTCGTCTTTTTGCCTTTCTGCGGAGAAGAGGCTCTCCAGCCTCACATGGGCGGCACGCCACCTGACGCTACTGGCCTTTCCGGCCTGCTCCAGATAAGGCGCGAACTGGTCATCCGTGAGCACCCCTTTGTCTTTCAGAAATTGCAAAAGAGCGGCGTGCTGCGTTTCAAGGCTCTTAAGAGATGAACCCAATGCGTTGAGCAGTTCCTGGGCCAGATCGACGTTCATTACACACGCCTCCGCAGAGTTGGATGCCGATTGGCGACCCATCTGCCACATCTCTCAAGGTTTTCATCCTCGTTTCCAAGTTACCGGCGTTTGCTTATGTGTTCCTGACGACGTATCGAACTGTCGACCTTCTGACGAAAGTGTCGACCCTCGAAACATACGTAGTTCCCGTCGGCCTGGAAAAACCCGGATCACGTTTTGCCCATCCAATATTTCGCTGCCCCAGTTTTTCGGGCGGCTCGAACGAACGGGCCTCAAACATAGGTAGTGAGTTCGACCAGGGGGATTTGCAAGAAAGGAATTCTTGCCATGGAGCAAGAGGCCCCGCAACCAGAATACGAAGAAGCATTCGTCGATGTGGCCGGCACGCGAGTGCACTATCTCCATGCGGGAACCGGCAAGCCCGTGGTGCTCATCCACGGACTGGTCGGCTCCAGTGAAAACTGGCGGGATAACATCGCCGCTCTTGGGGCCAACGCCAGCGTTTACGCGATCGACCTGGTGAACCTGGGTAAATCACAACGGGTGTGCGGCCTGGATGCGGGACTTTCGGCCACCGCCGATCGCATCGTGGCAATCATGGACGCGCTCAACCTTGCCAAGGCAGACATCATCGCGCACTCGCATGGTGGAGCGGTTGCCCTGATGCTTGCGGCGCTTCATCCAAAGCGTGTGCGCAGGCTCATTCTCTTCGCACCTGCCAATCCCTACAGCCGCTCAAGCGACGTGATGGTGCGCATCTACAGCACGCGCTGGGGTGGGCTTCTCGCGTGGGTACTGCCCTATCTTCCCTCGCGCATTCAGCGCATTGCTCTTGGATCGATGTACGGAGGCCCCGACCGCGTGCTCGATAAATGTTTGCGGGAGATTGTCGCGAACCTGCGGAACCCCGATACGTTGCGCCATGTCCTCCGAATCATTCGCTGCTGGTGTGCCGAGATGGCCAAGCTGGAGGCGGCAATCCGCAAATTGAAAAGATTTCCAATATTGCTTGTGTGGGGCGATAGCGATCGCACGGTCAGTCTCAGCTCTGCCATCCAGCTCAGGCGCAAACTGCGCGCCGCCAAGCTCGTCGTGGTACCGGGTTGTGGCCACGCTGTTTTCGAAGAGAACCCCGAGGAGTCGAATCGCATTATGGTGGAGTGGCTGGGCCGCGACTCTGCGCCCGCGCGGCGTCGAAGCAGCGCTCAACGGGCCCCGTCTTTGGCCATAAAAATCAGCCGCCCTGCCGCCACGCGGCGTTTATCGCCTGGAACATGATCGTTGGCGTGAACGCGATTTGAGCAGAGCTTACAATCCGCCAAATCGGGTTCGCGCAAGAAGAGATCACAAGCCAAGTTCCGCCGCCCGCTTTTTCATCGCATTTAGACAGAATGCAATATGGGCATCGAGGTCGACGCCTAACTCGGCGGCGCCTTGGATCACGTCGTCGCGGTTCACGCCGCGGGCGAATGCTTTGTCCTTCATCTTCTTTCGAACGCCGGGGACTTCAACGTCGGCGATGGCTTTTGTGGGCTTCACGAGAGCGCAGGCAGTAAGGAAGCCAGCCAGTTCGTCGCAGGCGAAGAGCGCCTTATCGAGATGCGTAACGCGGGGGACGCCGGAGTATTGCGCGTGTCCCAGGATCGCGGTGCGGAGTTCAGCCGGCCAGCCCTGGCGCTCCAGTTCGCGCACACCGACAAAGGGGTGCTCTTCCTGGGTGGGATGGCGCTCGTAGTCGAAGTCGTGCAGCAAGCCCGTAGTGGTATAGAGCTCGATGAAGCCGTCGCGCTCTTGTCCAGTGAGGCCGAGTCGATCGGCTTCTGCTTCTCCGCAAGCAGTCACGCATATCTCGACCGCCAGAGCGTGCTTGCGAAGGCTTTCACTTTTCGTCCACTCGGTAAGCAATTGCCACGCCTGCTCGCGGCCGCATTTCTTCTCGCTGTTTTCGGTCAAAGTCATTTCAGAATTTTACGTGTTGCACACCTTGGTTCGCGTTTCTTCGGGTTGCTTAGGGTTTCATGCGGAAATCTTTGGGTTGACCCTAAGTTTCTACTTGACAATTATGGTTCACTCGATCGAAAGTAGCACTTATCGCGGTGCAACTGATCGCGGGAGTAGCTTGCTCTGGCACTCCGCAACTGAAACCATGGCTACCACTCTTATCAGCGTGGAGACACGCGAAGTCGTGCGGTGCGATTTCTGCAGTTTGGTGCAATACAGAACCACCAACTCAATGTGCAGAAAATGTCGCAGGCCCCTTGATATCGAGGAGCCGGCACCCTTAACCCCACAACTGGTCTCGATGCCCACTGTGGCAGCCTCTGCCGAAGCCGGCTTGCAGGTTGCAGCGCAGGTTCGCGAGATTCGCAGAGCGCGCCACTTGAGCCAGCGTCAGCTTGCGAGTCGGATGCAGGTACCTCGCACCTACATCTCGAAGATCGAGAACGGCAAGGCCATTCCGACGCTGGGTTCGCTCGAGCGGTTGGCGGATGCACTCGAGGTGGACATGCGCCAACTGGTGCGTGATTCGCGCAGCCGTCGAGAAGAAGAAGTAGCTGCGATTCTGTCGGACCCGTTCCTGGCGGAGATTGCATCGATGCTGCCGCACCTGGATTCGCTGCACCGGACGCTGCTGTATGGGTCCGTGCGCGATATGGCTGCGGGACGGCGCCGCACGGCTTAGTCGGGCAGCTGCGCCTCTTTTCCTTTCCTCGTCTCTGCGTTCCTTTGAGGTGGACGGCCGATGCTTCCTCCCGGCCGTCCAGCCGCTTCGTCTTGAAGATTACGATTGGTTCATCTGTGCCTTGTCCGGAGCTAGCGGCTCATCTGTTTGTGCTAGGCTCGAAGGTGTCGTCAGAATTCCCCGGCCATCGGGGTTTTTCCTTTGGCGACGTGGATTTGGACCCGTTAAGCGCGTCGGGTTTGTGAGCCGGCTCCTGCCAAGTCTTACGATCGTGGAACGGTCACCGTCCGAGAAGCGTAATAGATGTCGTCGAGGCAATTTCCTTGCATCCAACTGGCATGCTGCGGATCGGTGAGCTTACCTCAGAGGAGCGCGCGATCTATAACACGCTCAAGCCTGAGCGTCTGCCCGAGCACGTTGCCATCATCATGGATGGGAACGGCCGCTGGGCGGGTCATCGATCCCTGAAGCGGTTTCTGGGACACCAGCAGGGCGCGAAAAGCGTGCAACTGGTGACGGAAACGGCTTCGCGCATCGGGCTTCCCTGGCTGACGCTCTATGCGTTTTCCCTCGAGAATAATCTGCGTCGTCCCCGTGCCGAGGTCAATTTCCTGATGCGGCTGCTGAAAAGTTATCTCGAAAACAACGTGCAGCGCATGATGGACAACAATGTGCGCATCCGCTACATCGGACGCGTGCACGAATTGCCCCGCGAAGTGCAGGACAAGATGCAGTGGGCGCAGGAGATAACGGCGCGCAACTCTGGTACTACTCTCACACTGGCGCTGAACTATGGAGCCCGGTCAGAACTTGTGGACGCATGCCGCGCGTTGGCCCGCGAGATGCAGGAGAAACATCTCCCGCCAGAGCGTATGACCGAAGAGGATCTGCATCGTCATCTCTATACGGCGCAGATGCCCGATCCTGACTTGCTCATCCGGACTTCTGGCGAGATGAGAATTTCGAACTTTCTGCTATGGCAGATTGCGTATACCGAAATTTTCGTCACAGAGCGGTTGTGGCCGGATTTCCGCGGGATCCACCTGCTTGAGGCGATTGCCGCGTTCCAGCAGCGCGAGCGCCGCTATGGCGGACTGAGCGAGAACGTCGGCGAGGTAGAAGAAGACCCGGAGCAGATGAAAATCGCCGCGGGCTGACGCGCCAAATTCACACGCGACAACCTTCCCTGAGCACGTATCCTTCCATGGAATGATTCACACACTCGCAGTGTCGGGATACCGGTCTCTGCGCAATCTTGTGTTGCCGCTTGGGCAGCTCAACCTGGTGACAGGAGCGAACGGCACAGGCAAGTCGAGCTTATATCGCGCTCTCCGGCTACTGGGGGACGCGGCTCTGAATACGGTGGTGGCATCGCTCGCACGCGAGGGCGGATTGCCCTCGACGCTGTGGGCTGGCCCGGAGACAATCGCGCGCAGCGTCCGCAAGGGCGAGTTCCCAGTCGAGGGTACGCCGCGGCAAAAGTCTGTGAGCGTCAAACTCGGATTTGCAGGCGATCCTTACAGCTACTGCATCGATCTTGGCTATCCTCCGCCCGCGCAAACGGCATTTCCGTTGGACCCGGCGATCAAGCGCGAATGCATCTGGCATGGCAGCCTCTACCGCAGGGCCTCGGTTTTGGTGGATCGCAATAACCGTCTCGTCCAACTGGCGCCAGGAAAGACCGGCAAGCACGAAGAGCCGGTGATCCTGACCAAAGAATTAAGTTCGACTGACAGCATGCTGGCGACGATTGCCGATCCCCAGCGGGCGCCGGAGATGCTGGCTGTGCGCGAGTCGATTCGAGGATGGCGTTTCTACGAGGGATTTCGGACCGATTCCGCATCGCCGGTTCGGACTCCGCAGGTGGGCACGTTCACGCCTGTTCTTAACAACGAGGGCACCGATCTGCCGGCGGCGCTCGAGACGATTCGCCTGTTTGGCAATAGGGAGGCATTGCATCGGACCGTGGAGGATGCTTTTCCTGGAAGCCATGTTGAAGTGGATGAGCAGGGCGGGCGATTCGAAGTGCGATTGCGCCAGCATGGACTTTTGCGGCCGCTCTCGGCTTCGGAGCTATCTGACGGCACGCTCCGCTATCTCTTGTGGACGGCGGCTTTGTTGACACCGCGCCCCCCGGAACTGATGGTCCTGAATGAGCCGGAAACCAGCTTGCATCCGGACCTGCTTCCGGCGCTGGCCCGCCTGATTATCCATACGGCTGAAACTACGCAGCTTGTGGTGGTATCGCATTCGCAGTTTCTTATTCAGGCGCTCGCAGAGAGTCCGAAGTGTGGCCATCTGCACCTTGAAAAGTCTTTTGGGGAGACAGTTCTTGAGGGCAGAACCCTGCTCAATACCCCAAAGTGGGAGTGGCCGGTCCGTTGATGCGAGGTCCGTTCGCGTAGCCGGCCAGTGTATTCTCAACCCTGGAATGAAACGAGTTCTAACCGCCCTCATTCTGGCACCTTTGGTGCTGGTCCTGGTGTTTCTCGGCCCCATGTGGCTGATTACGCTGGTCGTTGCGGGTGTCGCCATGCTGGCTGCGTGGGAGTTTCTGGCGCTGACGGAGCATCGCGGCGCCAAACCTCCGCGTATCGCCGTGTTGGTGGCCATTGCGGCCCTTTTTGGGGGAAATTACGCGATTTATGTGGGTAATTTTCAGTGGCCCGACGGGACGCTGACTCTGTTTGGAGTGCTTTCCATCAGTCTTCTCATCTATTGCACATTCGGTTCGCCTGCGGATCGGGTACTGGCAGATGCGACCGCGTCCATTTTTGCGCTGTTTTATCTCGGAATCACCCTGATTCCGCTGCCGATGCTGCGGGAAGCCACCAATGGTCCGTCGTTGCTGGCATTTCTGTTCCTCACGGTGTGGGCCGGCGATACGGTGGCGATGTATGCAGGTCGGAGCTTCGGGAAGCGGAAGATGGCGCCAAACCTTAGCCCCAACAAGACGTGGGTCGGGGCCGTTGGATCGGTGGTCGGGGCAGTCGCGGTGGCGGGAATCCTGCTGGGGCTCAGTTCGTATCTGGCGCAATGGAACTCAGTGAAGCTCTCTTTTGCCGATGCGCCGGTGTGGTACTGGCTCGTTCTGGCGGTGGTAGTGAATATTGCGGCGCAGGTAGGCGATCTGGCCGAATCCGCTTTGAAGCGCTCGGCTGACGTGAAGGACTCCGGAACGCTTTTGCCAGGACATGGAGGCATCCTCGATCGCATCGATGCTCTTCTGCTCGCCGCGCCGGTGCTGTGGTACGCTCACATTATCCGCCTGCGATTTTAGGCATGCGAAACCCACCCGTTTATTATTGCTGTACATGGACTTAGCGGAACGTTGAAACGGCTCGCCATTCTCGGTTCTACCGGCTCAATCGGCCAAAGCACCCTATCCATTGTTGAGCAGTTTCCAGATCGCTTTGAGGTTGCGACGCTGGCGGCTGGACGCAATGTCGATGAAGCGTTCGCACAGGCGGTGCGCTGGCGTCCGAAGACGATCTCGCTGGCGACGGAAGAACTCGCGAGTGAGCTAAGCCTCCGGTTGAAACAGGCAGGTCTGACGGCAATCGATGTGGTCCATGGGACGCCCGGCACAGTGGCATGTTCAACCCATCCCGCGGTGGACTTTGTGGTCTCTGCCATTGTGGGTGTTGCCGGGCTTGAGGCCACGCACGCTGCAATCCTTGCCGGCAAGCCTGTGGGGCTGGCAAACAAAGAATGCATGGTAGCAGCCGGGGAGATTTTGACCGCCGCGGCGCGCGAGCGCAATGTGCCGATTCTGCCGATAGACAGCGAGCACAACGCCGTGCACCAGTGCATGCGTGTGGGCTCGCATGCCGAAGTAAAGACGATCTGGCTGACGGCTTCGGGTGGCCCGTTCAGGACAAACGCCATTGGCTGAATTTGCGGGTATCACGCCGGATCAGGCATTGAAGCACCCAACCTGGGTGATGGGTCGCCGGATCACAATTGATTCCGCCACCATGCTGAACAAGGGGCTTGAAATTATTGAAGCGTGTCGGCTATTCGATGTGCCTCCGGAGAAAGTGCGGGTCACTGTGCATCCTCAGTCGACGGTGCACTCATTGGTCGAGTACATAGACGGTTCGATCCTTGCGCAGATCTCGGTGACAGACATGAGGTTGCCGATCTTGTATGCCCTTGCGTTCCCAGAAAGGCCCTTGTCGACCTTAACCTTTGACCTGGCAGCGCTTCGGCATCTGGAGTTCGAGGAGCCGGACTTTGAGCGTTTCCCTTGTTTACGTCTTGCCTATGAAGCGGCGGCAAAGGGCGGAGCCCACTGCATCGCCTTGAATGCGGCGGATGAGGTGGCGGTGGAAGCGTTTCTGGAGCGCAAGATTCCGTTTAACGGCATTCCGGGTACAATTGAAACGGTACTTGCGTCCACGCCGGAATCGCATCCCGCAACCATCGCGGAGGTGCTTGCATCGGACCGGGAAGCGCGTCTAAAAGCTGACGCACTGGTTGCCTGAGTCCACCGATTGCGTGCGGCGCGACGTGCCCGTGAAAGGTCTGAATCATCTCGTTTATGCATGATTTTTTTGTTTCCGCAGTAGCTTTCATCGTTCTTGTCGGCGTCATGGTGGTGGTGCACGAACTTGGCCACTTTATCGTCGCCAAGCTCTGTGGAGTGCGCGTAGAAGCTTTCTCGGTTGGGTTTGGTCCCCGGCTTTTCGGCGTCAAGTACGGCGACACCGACTACAAGGTATGCCTGTTGCCGCTGGGCGGATTCGTAAAGATGACGGGCGAGAACCCGGGCGAAGCCGCCATGGTTCCGGGAACTCCGGTGGCAGTTCAGGCTCTGGAGAGGCTTCATAGCCAGGACGCGCCAGGGATGCCTGCTGAGGGGATCCAGACGGAGGATCCGGGCTCGTTCATGAATCACCCCCGCTGGCAGCGGATGCTCATTGGAGTGGCCGGGCCGTTTTTCAACTTTTTGCTGGCATTCGGGCTGATGTGGGTTTACTTCGCCTTCATCAATGAAGTACCGGATATCCGGACCACGACGATGGAGTGGATAACTCCCGGTTCAGCGGCAGACCAGGCCGGGTTGAAGCCTGGCGATGTCATCGTTGCGTTCGACAACGTGGCGCATCCCGATTACCAGAGGTTTCATGACCTTGTTGGAAACGATGCGAACAAGATCGTCCCCGTCACTGTCGAACGCAATGGCGCCACTTTTCAGACTTCGATTCATCTGCCGGGAAGAATAGACTCGCTGCACGACGACCTGAGCAAGGCCGGTATCTTCGTGCAATACACGCAGAGCCCGATTCAGATCGATCAGGTAAGTCCCGGCTCGCCTGCACAACAAGCAGGATTGATTTCGGGTGACAAGATCGTCGCCGTCGATGGGCATCAGTTCCACACCGTGTTGCCGCTGGTCGACTACATGCAGACCGGGAATGGGACGCCCGTAACCCTGACGATTGAGCGCAAAGATGTGACGCTACCGCCGGTCGTGGTTCATCCCTACACGCAGGACGGTGGATGGAGGCTTGGATTTCTTCCCGCCGGCCCGGACAACGTCCCGGTGCGCGCAGAACCCATGGATTTTTCGAGCGCAATCGGCGAATCGCGCGATTTCTGTGCGGAAAACTCGCTACTCATCGTTAATGTGCTGAAGAAAGTGCTGACGCACCAGGTCTCGGTCAAGCAGCTCTCGGGACCGGTTGGCATCGCTGTCGCTGCCGGGCAAGCCGTGAAGGAACGTTATTGGTCGGCGAAGTTCGGCCTTGCCGCGAGCATCAGCCTGAATCTCGGAATCCTTAACCTTCTGCCATTCCCGATTCTGGATGGCGGCCTGATTTTGCTGCTCCTGATCGAGAGCGTCATGCGGCGCGATATCAGCATGATGGTGAAGGAACGCATCTACCAGGCTGCGTTTGTGGTGTTGATTGCCTTCACCGCGTTCATCATGTTCAACGACTTCAGCAAGCTGCAGATTTTCTCGCACCTGAAACCGTAAAGGCAGTGATCAGGGGTCAGTGATCAGTGATCAGAACGATGGCGAAAGTGCGCGTACGATGCCAGTGATTACCCACCAGGTGCGTGTGCGCTATGCAGAGACGGATCAGATGGGTATTGTTTACTATGCCAACTACCTGGTCTGGTTCGAGTTGGGGCGCGTAGAGTTGCTCCGCTCGCTGGGACTCGCATACAGCCAATTGGAGAAAGAGCACGAGTGCATTCTGCCTGTGGTTGAGGCTACATGCAGGTATCGATCTCCGGCGAAATACGATGATGAGATCTTGATTGAGACGCATCCTGCGATGCTGCGCGGATCGGTGCTGAAGTTCGCCTATCGGATTCTCCGCAAGGGTTGTAATGGAGCAGAGCCAGCCCTGCTGGCCGAAGGCGAGACGGTGCACGTGGTATGCGACGACCAGTTGAAACGTAAGGCTCTGCCGGAACACTATGCGGCTGCGCTGCGAGAGTTGTTACCTGAGCGTCATAGCCGCGCGAAGTAAGAGCCTGCAGCCTTTGGCATAAGTGTCGGGAAACCCGCTTCTGCTATCCAAGCAAAACTCAGACTCTTCTCTAAAACTTACGACGGCTGGTTTTGCGCACGTGAATTGCAATCAGCGCAAGTTGTAACCAGGTTTTCGACGCTTTCGTCGCCACCATCGGCGGGAGACTTCACGTAATCGGTGGTTGCGGTGAATCGCGTGAGTTGCTTTTGGCATCGGCGACACGTATACCCGTCGCGCTCGAACACCTGCATGCGCTTTCCGTGAGCTCCTTTGTTGGACAGGGGAAATAAAGCCGGCTCTTCGGCGAGGCGTTCAGCGCGAAACTTGCGGCATGCCTCAATCTCGTCGGGAATCAGGACGCGATAGAGGGTTCCCTGGCGATTGGGCTCGCCCATCTTCTGGATCGCTCCGATGTCCTCAAGCGCGTGAAGCGTGTCCTGCACCTTGCCGATGGAAATGTTATTTTCCGCGGCGTTGGTGTACGACGATTTCACTACTGCGCGGCGCAGACTGCTGCGGCTGACACGAATCTTCGGGTTTCCGTCCTTGGCGATGGAATGACGAAAGAGGAACCAGTAAAATGCCGCGTCATAGGCGGTGAGAATGGGCTGCAGATCGTCGACGATTTCGCCGATGATGTCTGGCAATTCGAGAGCAGAGAAACCCGCGTCGCCTTTGGGAGATGTTGCGTTCTCCATCTCCAGCTCAGCCAGAAGCTGGCGTATCTTTTCAATGCGCGGATTCATTGCAGGTCATTCTAACTCTGTCTGCTCCGAACCGGTGCCTCGCGATTGAATGCGGCAATGAAGCTCACATGCCAGGGTGCGATAACTGGTTGGCACGCGGAACAAGCTGCATGTAGACCGACTGGGGCAGGTTGGTCTGCCAGTGATTGGTAGCGCGGGCGAAGAGAACCACACTAAAGAAGATATACGCCAGAACCGCGCAGACCGCGAGCGGGGAGATCACACGTCGCCGCCAGCGTTCGGCTGCAGAATCGGCGCGGCGCGGCGGAAGCGCGAATTGCAGCGCATCCTGCGTAGAGCAGGCCGCCACGCATTCCATGCAACCCGTGCATTCAACGGTGCGAATCTGAACCAGCTTGTCGACCTGGATTCCGGCGGGACAGGCCTTGCCACATTTGCCGCAGTCGATGCAGGCTTGCTGATCGCGACGGATCTTTACGGGGCTCAACAGGGAAGCCAAACCCATGATTGCGCCGTAAGGGCATAAATAGCGGCACCAGAAGTTTTGAACCAGGGTCGAGAGCAGCATCAGCAAACCGATTACGATGGCTGCGGTAATTCCGATGTCGCGGAAGAAGTTCAACATTTTGACATCGGCAATAAGACCATAGGGCGTCGCCATGAAGTCTTCGAGGGCCGATGCCGACATGACACCGATGACTGCGACGAAGAGGCTGAGCAACAGGTACTTCAGTCCACGCAATGAAATATCGAGCCAGCGCGGAAGGCGCAGACTACGACCAAAGATGCGGCGGCCAAGCTTCCATAGAAATTCAGAGCAAGTACCTACTGGGCAGAGCCATGAGCAGAATGCCTTTTTCATCAGCAGACTCATCAGCATGAAGCCGATGAAGAGGAACATGGCGGCCGGATGAATCTGCGGTACATGGCCAGTAAGCAGAAGGTACTTGGTATTCATCAGCCCGGCAATAGGAAGCCAGCCCTCAACGCCGGCCGGTCGCGAAACTAGCAAGCCGGTTTCACCGCGCTCAAAATAGCGGGTCCAGAGATAGAACTCGAGGCCGAGCCAGCCATTCAGGAGCAGGAAAAGTCCCTGCACGATGTGACGCGTGCGCTGGGAATGATCCGATCCAATACGGCGGATAAAAGCCTTCTTGGGTCTCGGAAACCGCAGCGGTTGAAGGGGTTGCGTAGTCATATCTATGTCTCTTAAACACACCTTACTGGCGCTCTGCAAGAAGGGCAGCGACTTAGGTCACAGAAGGCTGGAAGCGCAATCTGCGCAAATTATTGCGCAATGACGACGGGCGCGCGCCAGAAAGCGGCCTTCCCGGTCGAGGGATCCAGAACCGTGACCTGGCACTCATACTGGCCTGGCTTGAGATTGGCAGCGCTCACATCGAAATTCAGCGGCGTAATTCCCAGCCGCGTAGCCGCATTGGGAGCGACCGCGATGGGCTGCGTCCTGAGTGCTTCGGCGCCATTGTTGTAAAGCGTCACGAAAGCCATCAGGGGTTGTGCCGCTGGCCGCGCAGCATTGGGTGCGCTGCTGGACGGCGGCCGCGGGAGGCTTGTATGCCTGCAGGTATACGTAGATATCGCGATTCTGGCTGAAGACGCGGGTTACGCTGGGCACAAGTTTTTTGCCATCCTGCACCAGCGGATTCACTGCGTCGTCCTTGGCGCGATCCTTGGCTTTTGCGGCGTCGTAGATTGCATCTTTCAACACGACACGTTGACTGCTCAAGACTACTGAGCTAATGGCTACACGTTTGTCTTCCTTGTTCAGATTTGGGATTACAAAGGTGGTCTGGTATGTCCCGATGCGGCCCGTCTCGTCATCGCGCGCGAGGAACTTGATCAAGTATTTGCCCGGCAGAAGCGTAAACCCGGTGTCGTATTCGATGGGGCGATGCGCAAGCTCGGCGGCCGTTGCGTCGGAGAGTTTAATGTTCACGAAGTCGCGGACGTTCGACACCGTGGTACCGCCGACCATGTCCTTGATTTCGCCGACGAAGTCGATCAGTGTGTGCTCCGCGCCGCCGCGCTTGGCCAAGGCAAGTTCCCGGCCGGGGATTTTGATCACGATGGGAACGAAGTATTCGGCGCGATTGAGCTGGAAGTGATCGATCTCCATGGCGATTGAAAGTTCGGTCACGGGATCCTCGAGCATCAGCGCGTCTTCGAGTTGACGCTCCTTGTCGACTGCAGTGAATTTACTGAACTCCTTGTCGGCATAGTAACCCTGGCGATAATCGAGCTTGGCGTCGAGATTCTGGCCAAGGCTTATCTTTACGCGGCGAAACCGGCCGTTCTTCGCGGGATTGGTGGTGTAGTAGCCGATGATGTAGTAGTCGGAGATGGCATCCTGCGCGTTGACGATTCCGCTGTCGAGGTCGTTGGTATCGAGCAGAGCTTTTCCACCAGTATCAGCGGCCAGAGAATAAAGCGTGTCCTGCGAGTACTGGAAACTGGCGGTGAGGGCGTTGGCTGCCGCGCCGGTGTAGATGCCCGAATTCCCTTGCGAGCCCTGGGTTGCATCGCCCAGGGGGGCCTGTGCGACGAGACCGCGGGCATCGATGGGCCAAAAGGTGACGCCGGCCTTGATCGCGGCATCGACTGTGGCATGCATTTGCGCCTGGTTGTCGACTCCATTGAGCCGCAGACCGCCGGCAAAATAGATGAGAGACTTTTTCTCGTTGAGCTGCCCCAGCATTTTTGCAGCTGTCTCCAGTGCGGAGAGCTGACGGTCAGTGTTGAAGATGTTGAATTCGCTATCGTCCTGGCCGAAAGCCGCGCCGGTGTCAGAGGCGCTTGCATCATCCACATCTTCGGCTGAATCCTGACCCTCGCCGACGATCATGGTCTCAAGAATACTGAGCAGGCGATCGCGGTCCTGGGTGAAGTCCTGCAGAATGTCGACCGAGCCGGTGTTATAGCGCATGATCGCGACGAAATCGGCGGTGGTCATCTGTGTGCGGATGAACTGTTGGGCAGCCTGAAGAGCGCGCAACTGGTCGGCGGGCCGCATGGCGGACATATCGAAGTAGAGGGCAAGCAGACGGCGATTTTTGTAGCGCTGGTTGTCCGTCGATTCGGGCGCAATCTTTTCGTGCGCCAGCCGCTTGTATATCTTGAGATTTTCGTCATTGCGCTTCGACGGTGGGAGCGGTTTCGCAGTTTCCGCGAGGTCCTGGTGTTCGCAGAATCTGATGGTCTGCGGCACGTTGTCTTCCGTCACGGTGAAGTCCTTCGCAGTGAGGCCGCGAACGGGTTTGCCCTGCTTGTCTTTGACGACGACCGCCTCGACGACAAGTTGAACTTTCACTGACATGGTGTAGTTATCCTGCCCGTCGGCGGAACGATTCTGGCCGATCTGCTGCGCGGTCGATGAGACGGCGAAGATGTAAGCGAGAAGCGGCGCGGCGAGTTTACGCATCGTCAGAACCTCACCCGCATGGTGGCTTGCAGACTGCGCATCGGGTTGACCGCTTGCGGCAAGCCAAACTGCGCGCTTTCAAGCGTGGTGACCCAGCTGCCGAAAACGGCATGGTTCATCAGGTTTGTTGCGTCAATGCGAGCGTCAAGAAAAAAGTGCTTGCTGGGGCGGAATGTGCGTTGCATACCGCCGTCGAGACTGAATTGACTCGGTCCGGTAATGGAGTTTCTACCTGCGGAGCCCCACGCGCCGGCGGCAGGCACTGCGAAGGCTGCCGGGTTAATGTGAGCACCGTTCTGGCCGCCGTATACGGGCGCGCCGGTGAGGCTCGGTCGCAGCGGACCGATCCAGCCGGTGCCGGGCACAGCCACGGGAATCAGAGGCGTTTCAGGCATGCCCGTGCCGACATTCAATTGCGTCAGCAGGGTCCACTCCTTCAAAGCCCGGCCGCGCCAACCGCCGAGCAACGTCCCGCCTTCGAGACCCTGGCCGGTGGTGTATTGCGCTTGGAGGTTGAGAAGATGACGCTGATCAAACGAGGACAGAGAGCGCTCGGCTTTCAAGTCAAGCCAGTCCTGCGCGATCTGGGCGATTGCGGAGGATGACGCAGCCGAGCCGGAGGAGAAGTCAGTCTGCGATGCGGTGGCCACATGACCCTGTCCGCCGAGCATTGCGTCGTCGTCGATTGATTTCGAGTAGGTGTAGAGGAGCGATGCAGCAAAGCCGGCGCGAAGCCTGCGTCGCAGTTGGATCTGACCCGACTGGCGCGTTGAGTTTCCGCCGGAGGTTTCATAGACGAATCCAGAAGGGCAAGCGGGGCATGGATCGGCACCGCCCAGGGGATAGCTATTGGGCAGAAATTCCTGCACCCCATGCGTGCCCTTTACGCCGAGGTAGGTTGCGGTCATTTGCAGGGCCCATGGCATGTCGCGCTGTATCGAAACCTGCCAGGTTTGTGCGTAGCCGACGCGGAAGTTGGGATCAATGGCGAAAGTATCGGATGTGGTCGTGCCGCACTGCGTGAAGCCGTTGGCCAGAGTGAGCGGACAGGCAAGGGATTGCTGCTCTTTCACACTTTTCGAGAGCGGCGCTTGTTGCGCCAGCTCCAGCATGGGAGACAGGTAGACGGAAGTATCGTGATAGATGCCGTAGCCTCCGCGGATGACGATCGTGGAAGCGGGGATCGGCCGCCATGAAATGCCGACGCGAGGTTCGATGCCAAGCCGGTCCGGTCGCACCAGAGAACTTGGGTATGTCTGGCCAGTTATCGGTCCCAGGGGATTCGAGGCAAGAACCGGCGCGGCTTGCGTAAAGCCCTGAGCTACGTCGAGGTTCACGAGCCGATCCTTCAACTCTGTCATCGGCGCGCCGTACTCCCAGCGCGCGCCCGCCAAGATCGTGAGGATGGGCAGCACGCGCCAGTCGTCGGTGGCGTATGCGTCATAGACCGTCTGTCGGAAATATTTGTCGGCGTTGCCAAACGCTATCGAACTGGAGTCTGGTACGCCCGTAAGGAAGTCGGCAAAATCGGATCCAGTCGCGGCACCGGTAAACGTGAAACTGCCGCGTGGATCCTGCTGGAAGTAGTCGTTGAATTCCTGCTTCCGCAGATCGCCGCCAACGGTGATGTTGTGGTGGCCGCGGAAGAAGTTGATGGACGCAGTGTAGCCGTCGGTCCGATTGCGATTGAATGCGCTTTGCGCATCGGAGAGAGGCGCGATTCCGCTTGAGAAGCTGAGTGCCGGGGGACCCCAATCCGTGGGGGTCTGATCATTCCCGGTGATGCCGGCTGCGCCGGAGATGTTCTGTTTGTTTTCGAATTCGGGCCTTTCCAGCGTGCGCAAGCGGCTGAAATGGTATGCGGTGTTAAAGAAGAGATGCTGGTTAAGCCGGTGCGACCAGTTCACGTTGGTGTTGAACCCGAGCGTGTCAGTGGTGTCGACAAAGTTGAAGAGGCTGACGCCATCGGCCCGCGTGCTCTGGAAGTTGAAGTTGCCCCAGAGCTGATCTCGCCTGCCCAGCGACTTATCGAGCCGCGATTGCAAGTTGTCTTCGTGGTTGCTGTTGAGCACAGGAACCTGAAAGTTGTACGACGGATTGCCAGAGACGTTGGGCAGGGGATACAGCTGTAACAGCGCCGCAGCCTGAGGACTCACGGGGTAAGTCGCGCCATCGACGATGCCCAGTCGTTCGTCGAGCGTAGGAACCAGTGCGGAGTCGGTCTGCGCGGTGTGGTTGCGAGTCCACTGGTAGCCGACAAAGAAGTTCGGGCCACGAGGAAGAAGACGCGGAATCTTGATTGGACCACCAATGGTGAACCCGGCGGTGATGCGATCGTAGACCGGCTTTGGTGTTGAAAATCCACTGAGCGAATACTGCCGTGCATCAAGAGCCGAATTATCGAGGATCAGACCGAAGCCGCCGTTATAGAGGCTCTTGGTGTTGAAGCGGCGATTGCCAAAGGCTTGATTCAAAGAGAACTGCGAGGTGGCGGCATTGTTGACGCTGCCGTTGACGAGGAAGCCGTCGGAGCTTTGCTGGTTTGTGTCGTCTGGTGGCTTCGGCATGTCAGGCGACGGCTGTTGCCCGGCCGTTGCGTCCGGCTTTTTGTCCGTCGCGGCCTGCAACGCGGGCTGTTGCGTTGCGGGCTGCGGTGGGACCGCCTTGGCAAGGGCCTGCAATTGATCGGTGGGCAGCAGCTTCAGTTCATATTTTGTCGCGGACATTTTGGGCACGATCGTCACGTCCGCGTCGATCGTCTCAAAGCACAGCATCTTGACTTCAATCTTCCACTGGCCATCGGAAAGATCGTCGAAGTGGAAGACACCACCTTCATCCGAAGTGACGCTTATGGTCTTCGCGCCCTGTGTGGCTGTGACGGTCGCGCCGGGAACGGGCAGGCCACCGAATGTGATCTGGCCGAAGTACTCAGATGCACGGGCGAACGACGCCGTACAAAGGCACAGCAGCACAGCGATCAACAATTTCGTGAACCGGCGCAACGGCGTCATCCGCTCACTCCAGAGACAAATTCAATTCTGCGAAGGCCTTTCAATATGGTCGATGATCACGACGTCTACAGGTCTCTTCTGCATTTCCAGTTTCAGGCCGAGCTGCTCTTTTAGCGCAGTGAAAAGTGACGGACCGAAAGACTCTGCATGGGCGGCTGCGATGGCAAGCCACGGACGCGCGCAAAAGCTCAGCATCTCCCTCAACCCTGAGACCCCCACGTTGCTCTTCTGACTTGCTCTTGACCGACCCCTGCTTACTTAGACACCTGCCGTCTCGATGTTGTTCCCTGTTAATTCTCTGTTGGCAGGTCGATGTGATCGATGACGATCACGTCCACCATGCCCTTTGTGGCCTCAAGCTTTAGCCCAAGCTGCTCTTCGACCGCGGTAAAGAGAGAGGGGCCTCCCTGGTCGGCTTGCGTTTGTGATTTTGCCCCATCTTCCGGCGCACCATGAGGGGCCATCGGCATGTTATCCGGGGTGTAGTCCAAGGTAAAGTCGTACTCTCCGGCCAGTCCTGTCTTATCGACCACGGTCCTGCTTAGCTGGCGCGAGAGCAAATGTGCCAGCATATCGGTGGATGTACCGGTAGATTCAAGATGGCCGGGGTTCATCATCATCATGTGCCTGCCCATCCGTGGTTGTTGGCCATTGCCAGGTATGGGAGTGTTCGCCGCCTGCGGTGCATCCGTCCCGGGAGCATCCTGATCCGGCTTGGTGGGCTTCATCTTCAATCCGTTTTTAGCCACCACCAGGGCATACATCGGCAATTCACGCTTCTCGTGGTGATACTTCAAATTGAATCGATCCACCAGGAGCTGCAGCATCATTGCATTACGTTGGTCGACTTTCAGGTCTTTGAGCTTCGGTGCTTCTTCCGGGGCAACCTTGGCTTCAATGTCATAGCGGTTCGACTTGACCCAGGCGGGTTCGCCCAGAATGCGGTCCTCTTCAACACCAAACGCCTCCGGAATAAGCAATCGCATGGGCGCGCCGTGGAGGGAGATTCCATCTGGCGTGATCATCATCCTGACTCGTCCATCGTCGGCTTTGTATGGTTTGACGCTGGACACGTCGTATTTGGGGAGATCGGCCGGACTGCCGGAGTTTTGGCCAGGACTCGCGTCTGCAATCACAGCGCTCTGTCCATGAAGCATTCCGATTCCAACGGGTGTCGCCAGAACCAGTATGGCTGCGAGGGCAATGACTGCCTTTCGCCAAAAGCTCAATGCGATTCCAGATCGCGTCGACATTATATGCAGAATGCGCTCTTTCAGATCGGCGCCGGAAACGCCGGAAATGCAGGGGTTCGGTGGCTCCAGACAGAACTCACACACCTTGAGAATGCTCTCGGCGTATGTTTCAGGTCGGGCATTATGCTCAATGACCTTTTCGTCGCAGGCGCGCTCGCGCTCTTCATTCAGCCTTGCGCTCATCCATCGCACCAGAGGATGAAACCAGAAGATCGCTTCGATCAGGGCGTGAATTGCTGCGCTCAAGTTATCGCGCCTGCACACGTGCTCGACCTCATGAGACATGATCGCCTCGATCTGAGAATCGTTGAGGCGCTCGGAGAGACCGAGCGGCCACAGGAGTACAGGCCGTGTCACGCCAAAGACTCCGGGCTCAGTTTCGCGAGGCGAACGAACAAGTAGAATCGGTTTCTTTATTCCCACGTTTTTCTCGACAATGCGAAGCGCATCGAGTTCGCGACCGCTTGTTACAGGCTCGGCACATCGCGCCATTTCCGCAGCCCGCCGCCAACGCGCGATCCACATGCTCACCACGGCGATAAATCCGCAGAGCCACGTCGCGACAAACAGCATCGACGTGAGTTGAATTGAGTGGCTTGGTGAACTGACGATTGTCGCGAGCGGGCCGGTTGCGTTTGCTTTGTGAAATGGCTGGCTAAAGTCTTCGACGATGACGTAGAGCGAAGGACCGACCTGAGGAGACGGATTCGGCGTTCCCCAATGCGCGCCGAGACTGCTTAGGAAAGCAAACGGGACGAGAAACTTGATCGAAGCAGTCATCCAGATTGCGTAACGAACGCGCGCCGGATTCGTTCGTAGCAAAAGAGTCAGCAGCCACGCGACTACAACTATAGCGGTCGACTGCCAGAGGTGGTTGATCAGGGCCGCTGTCCACGACGGACACCAGGCAGGCGTAAAGAATCCGGGTATGGTCATGATTCCCGCTCCTTGCTGAGATTGCGCAACAGCCGCTCTGCCTCTTTGACATCCTCCATCGACAGCTTGCCCGACTCAATCAGGTGCGCCATCACGGGTTGTCCTCGTCCGCCGAACAGAGCCAGAAGATCGTCCATGAGACGGCGCTGTGCGGCGTCTCGGGAGATCGCCGGCGCAAAGAGATGGAAGTTTCCCACCTTCTTCGTCCGGTTCACGATGCCCTTGGCCTCCATCCGGTAAACGGTCGTCTGGATGGTTGTGTATGCCGGTCGTTTCTTCGCCGGAAAGGATTCCTGAATGTCACGTATGGAGCACTCGTCTTTTCCCCAGAGCGTCTCCATGATTTTGAATTCGAGCTTCGACAGTTTCGGTTGTGGCACTTGATCTCCTACATGTGTAGTAACAAATACCACGATTGTATGTTTTGGTCAAACCGCATCGCTTCGAACTTGATTCCCGGATGGCGGATCAATGTGATTGATTACGATCACGTCTACCAGGCCATTCGAGGATTCGAGCTTCTCGTAAGACGAAAAGGGTCTCACTTTCGTTTGCAAAGTCCTAGCGCGTGAGCTTTTGTGTTCAGTTAGCCGTGGGCTTCTCGACGTGATCGATCGCAATCACATCGACGGCGGTCTTTTCCGCCGAAAGCTTCAGTCCAAGCTCCTGCGGCAGAGCGTCATAGAGGCTGGGAGCCGCGGCCGTGGCCGTGTCGGTTGCGTTGGCGTTCTTGTCCTGGGGCAACGATGGAGGGTGCCCGCCAAACTGCGAATCGTCGGGTGTAAACGTGCATTGGTAGTCGAAGCGGCCCTGGATTCCCGTCTTGTCGACGACAGGCCGATCGAGAACAAGGATCTGCATAAAGCCGGTGAAATCACCGATGGTGGCGTTGATCATGTTCAAAGTGATGCCGCCGGTGCCCGGTCGAATGCCAATTTGAGGCAGATTCCCCTGAATCTGGGTCGGTTTCAGTTTGTTGCCATCCTTGCTAACGGTGAGCACATAGGCCGACATGTCGCGCTTATCGTGATGGAACTTCAGTCCGAAGCGATCAGCTATAAGCTTGCGGATCATGATCCTGATCTGCTCAGGGTTTGGAACTCCCTCCTGCTCAGGCACGGCTTCGATGTCGTATCGGTCCCTGTCGAGCCAATCGGGTGCGTTCACGATCTGCTTCACCTGCACCTCGTACGCAAACGAGATCAAGTCGCCCAGGGATGAAGCACGAGTCATGAATTTCCGGCCGCGTATGACCAGCCCTTGCATGCTCGTCGCGCCGGTGTTGTTGGGCTTGATGGTTGCCACTTCAAAGCTTGGATCCGCATCGGCGGCCATAGGCTTGGGCGGGGGCTGCGGTTTGGGAATCTCCCACGCGCTTTCCGGCGTTGCGCGCGTGAGCACCAGTGGAAGCGAACCGCCTCCCTGGCTGGAAGTTCCATCAATTGTTTTTCCGTCAAGGCTCAGCTTGCCCGTGTATGTGAGATTGAAGAGCTTGAGAGTGAACTTCACGTCCTGCCCGGTCAGAACGACGGAGTCAAGTTTGAACCCCTGGCCGCCCTGATCGATACTGTAGAAAAGGCCTTGGTAAATTCCTTTGTCGTCCTTAGTGATTTTGACGATCGTGCGGAGATCCTGGCCGGCATGCAGCGTTCCCTGCCAGGTATCCGCGATATCGTGCGGTGAAGCGGGAGCGGCCTGGGCTGCAGCGGGGAGCAGCTTGAGCATGAACTACATTCAACTGGCCGGCGCCCATGACCAGGGCAAAAATGAGGAATGCGAAAGAACCGGACGCAAAAGGAGTCATCTTTCGAAGGCATGACGCAATAGAAATCATCATGATTGCTCGACTTCCTGGTTTGCTGGATCGCATAGAGAGTGCGGACCAGCGAGTTTATGCGGACGTGCTGAGAATACACGCCAAAGCAGCGATCTAGCGCACTTTCGCGCGGATTGTCCGATATCGCACAGTGGAAGTCTTGGGCAGCAACTGCGATTTGAAATACATGGATTGTGCCGGCTGTCAGGGAAGAACGACGGAGATCGCAAATCCGTCGTAGCCCTTGGTGCCAACGGTCTGAAGCACCGTCGTGCTTAGTCGAGGTTCGGCGGCAACTAGTTCTGTAAAACCGCGGACGCCCTGGATATGCGGATCGGGACTTTCAGGATCGATCACCTTGCCATCGCGCACAACGTTGTCGGCGACGATGAGCGTGCCGGGACGCGATAGCTTCATGGACCACTGAAGATATTCAGGATAGTTAGCTTTGTCGGCGTCGATGAAGATGAAATCGAACGGAGCGGTGTGTCCCGCGTGCAGCACTTGAAGCGATTTTGTTGCCGGGCCGATGCGGAGGTCCACTTTGTTTGAAAGACCCGCCGACTGCAAGTTGTGCATTGCGACCTCGGCGTGGTGCGGTTCCAGTTCCAGGCTGACGACGATTCCATCCGCCGGCAGCGCGCGGGCGAGCCACAGAGTGCTGTATCCGCCGAGTGTGCCGATCTCGAGCACACGGCGAGCGCCGGTGGAGCGGACGAGTAGTTCGAGGAACTTGCCTTGAAGCGGAGTGACATCGATTGCGGGAAGATCGGCTTTGCGATTGGCATCAAGTGCAGCGTTGAAACCCTCACCGGAAGCGATCAGCGCATCAGTGAAGTATTCATCAACTTGCTTCCATATCTCTTTCGCTTTTTTGGGCAAGGCTCATCCTCACGGGACCCGTCAACTGATCATCGCGGGGTTGGGAATATGCTGGTTTGCTATTTGTCGCGCGCTACCACGAAATCCGGAACCCAGAGCAGTGCGCGTTTGAAGTCCGACTCGGGCAGCGGAGCGAGCGCCACGCGCGATTGTTCCGCATAGCGATCGGCCGCAGCCATAGCATATTCCACCGATCCGTTCCGACGGAGGATTTCGCGGATCTGCTCGCGGCTTACGTATTCAAAGCTGCGATCATCGAGCACACGCTGAATGGTCTGCCGTTCGCGCGCGGTACCGTGATCGAAAGCGTGAATGACGGCGAGCGTGGTCTTGCCTTCACGGAGGTCACTGGCTACGGGCTTTCCGAGAACTTCTTCCGTCGCGGTGAGATCGAGTACGTCGTCGACAATCTGAAATGAAAGACCGACTGCGCGCCCATACGCTGCGAGCTTCTCTTCCTGCGCTTCTGTCGCGCCTGCAAGCACCGCTCCAAGCCGCATCGAGGTCGAGAACAGGCATGCAGTTTTACGGAAGATGAGGTCATAGTACTCGGCTTCAGAGACTGCCTTGCCGAGCTTTTGGATCTGCAGCAATTCGCCTTCGACCATCTGCTGCGTCAGCCCTATCAGCAGCTCGAGTACGCGCAGATTCTTTTCTTCGAGCGCAACCTTGAAGGCCTGCATGTAGAGCCAGTCGCCGGCCAGCACGCATTTTTCGTTGCCCCAGGTCGTATTGGGCGAGGGGCGGCCGCGACGGGTGGATGCACCGTCAATAATGTCGTCGTGCACCAGCGTCGCAGTGTGCACCATTTCCACGACTGCACCGAGACGAATCGCGCTGGGGCCGGTGTAGTCCAGCAGATGCGCCGCGAGCAACAGCAGAGACGGGCGAATGCGCTTGCCGCCGCCTTCACGCAGATATTCGGCAATTTCGGTGATAGTGCTGACGCTGGAGGCTGCATCGCGCCCCAACTCCTGCTCGATCGCCACAAGGTCTTCTCGCAGCAGTTCGAAAACCTCTTTCGCCGTCGCTATTGCCAGGGTGCTCAATGGTCTCCGAGTCTCGCAGTATTAATTCGTGCGGTAGTTCGTGAAGGTCAGTTCTACGCCAAGATCTTTGCCTCGCAATGCAGAAATAATTGCCTGAAGATCGTCTCGGTCTTTGCCCGATATTCTCACACTATCGCCCTGAATGCTCGCCTGCACCTTCTTTTTTGAGTCCTTGACGATACGCACAATCTCCTTGGCTTTTTCAGTGGGGATGCCCTGCACCAGTGTGATTTTCTGCCGTACGCTCTGTCCCATGGCCGGTTCGACCTTACCATGCGTAAGATTCTTGAGGGAAACTCCGCGCTTCACAAGCTTTTGGCCGAGGATTTCTTTGATGGCCTCAAGTTTGTACTCGTTCGAGGAAGCCATCTGAATGGTGTCGGCGCCTTCGAGAGTGATTTCAGAATGTGTATCTTTCAGATCGAAGCGCTGACGGATCTCCTTCATCGCCTGGTCGATGGCGTTACGCACTTCCTGGATGTCAACTTTGCTGACGATATCGAATGAGTTGTCCTGGGCCATGATTCCGTTCCTCAAATGCCGGGGTTGCCCGCTTTCACTTTGCACTGGCGGGGCAACAATACCAGTTTCCCACGTCAGACCGTCAGGTTAAACAATCGAGTGAAGTTTTTGGTCGTTGCAACGGCGATTTCTTCGGCGGTGACATGGAGCAATTCCGCGAGAGTCTGCGCGGTTTGCGTGACAAAAGCCGGTTCGTTGCGCTTGCCTCTGAGCGCGTCCGGAGCCAGCCATGGCGCGTCGGTTTCCACCAGCACGCCGTCAATTGGCACGCGCGTTGCAACGTCGCGCAGTGATTGCGCCCTGGGATAGGTCAGATTCCCCGCAAAAGAGATCAAGAAGCCGAGATCGAGCGACCGGCGCGCCTGCTCCCAACCTCCCCCGAAACAGTGCATTACGCCGCCGAGACCGGTGGAAGCCCAGTGTTCATCGAGCACTTCGAAGAGGTCGTCCCAGGCATCGGTTGCTCCGTCTTTTGGGCGGCAATGGATGAGGATCGGTCGCTTGCGCGCGGCGGCAATCTTAAGCTGAGCGATAAGCCCCTCGCGTTGAACGGGATGGGCTGCGCCTTCGTGATAGTAATCGAGGCCGACTTCGCCACAGGCGATGACTTCGGGCTCAGCGAGCAGGCCGTCGAGCGAGGCTAGAGCGGCATCGTCGGCTTCGACGGCATTGTGCGGATAGATCCCGGCGCTCGCGTAGAGGCGGGGAATACCGGGTTTGCCATTGAACGCCCTGCATATATCGAGCGCTTGGTGCATTTCCGACGGCCCTTCGCCGATGCCGATTGACAATACTGCGCCTACGCCTGCGTCGACCGCGCGCCGCAGCATCACCCCGCGGTCCTCCGCGTAGCGAGGGCTATCGAGGTGAGCATGGGAATCGATCAGCAAGCAGAGGCCTCCAGTGAGTTCAAGAAGCTTATTCCAGGCACCCGGACTCTTGAGCTTTGACTCAACCCTCTACTTTAGTCGCGCGCCGAGAGGCACATCTTCGAGAAAGCCGGCGAGCACCGGTGCACCGTCCGGCGGCAGCGAAGCTGCGAGCAGCATGCCGTTCGATTCGAGACCGCGCATCTTGCGAGGCGCGAGATTGGCGACGATGACGATCTTGCGGCCAATCAGCTTTTCGGGCTCGTAGTATTGCGCGATGCCGGCGAGGATCTGACGTTTCTCGTAACCAAGGTCAACCTCGAGACGCAGAAGCTTGTCTGCCTTGGGGATTCTCTCTGCTATCAGGATTTGCGCGACTCGCAGCTCCACTTTCGCAAAGTCGTCAATTGTGATGTGCGCCGGAAGCGTCGGCGCCATCGGAGGGTCCTGGTTGGGTTCCTTTGCATCGAGCGGTTTGTCCGCTGGAGCCTGCGCAGGAGTGGAAGCGAGGCGGCTGCTGGCCAGTTCAGCCGGCACGGAATGGACGTGTGCCGTGTCAACCGGCTTGCCGGAATTGCCGGGAGCGGTCGTGACTGGCGTCGTCGATGTTCCTGCTGGACCGTCTTCAGTGCTGGCAGGCGCCTGTACGGAGCTTGCTGCTGGAGCGTGCTCTATGGTCGCGCCCGCTGGCGGCGCGCTCGGATCAGGGTTTATGCCGAGAGCGGACATGGGAGCTTCCGGCGCGGACTTTTCTCCGCCCGGTTTGTTGCTGGCGGCTTCTATTGCGTTTTTGTTGTTTTCGTCTTCCAGATTCTGCATACGGGTGATCGCATCCTTTTCAGCGCGGGGAAAGAGTGGCGAGGGCTCTCCTAATCGGGTGCCGGACTTCAATCCACCCCACGCCAGGTCGGTGAGAAACGCCTGCTTCGCAGCGTCGGCGATATTGCCTTGCCCAAGCTGCTGCCACACCTTGGATGCTGCGTCGGGCAGGATGGGATAGACGAGCGCGGTAACTACACGGATGGCTTCGGCAGCCGTGGAGAGTATGCGGGCCTGCAACGCCGCGTGATCAGCCTCAGAGCGCTCGGCAGGCTTCTTCCAGGGAGCGTTGGCAGTCAGGTAACCGTCGGTTTCCGCGACGAGATTCCAGAGGGTTTTCAGTGCCTCAGAAAAATTCAACTCGTCGAAAGCAGGTCCGAACTCGGCGATTGTGGCTTGCGTGCTTTCTTGAAGGGCGGTTTCAGCCTGCGTCGTCACACCAATTTCCGGAACAACTCCGCCGAAGTACTTGTGCACCATGTTGACCACGCGGCTGACAAGGTTTCCATAGCCGTTGGCCAGGTCACCGTTGTAGCGCTGGACAAGCGCATCGAAGCTGAAGTTCCCGTCCTGCCCGAAGGGAATCTCGCGCAGCAGAAAGTAGCGCAGGGCATCGGCGCCGAGGACTTCGCGTACGGTATCGGCGCGCACGATGTTGCCGCGCGATTTCGACATCTTGCCCTGGTCGAACAGAAGCCATCCATTGGCTTTCACCGAGCGCGGTAGTGGAATGCCTGCGGCCATGAGGAACGCTGGCCAGTAAACGCAGTGGAAGCGGCTGATTTCCTTGCCGATCAGGTGAATATCGGCGGGCCAGAACTTCTGGAAGCGCGCCTGGTTGGCGGGGTCGTCGGACCCGTAGCCGAGCGCGGTGATGTAGTTGGCGAGCGCATCGAGCCACACATACACTACGTGTGTTCCGTCGCCTGGAACCGGGATGCCCCACGTGAAACTGCTGCGACTGATCGAGAGATCTTTCAGTCCACCCCGGACGAACGAGATGACTTCGCGGCGTGTCGACTCGGGCTGCATGAATCCCGGGTTCTCTTCGTAGAACTCCAGCAGCTTGCGCTCGAAGGCCGATAGTTTGAAGAAGTAATTCTCTTCGCTTACGGTCTCGGTAATCCTTCCGCAGTCAGGGCACGGCGCGCCTGGAGGCACATCGACCCACGCCTCGTCGGAAACGCAGTACTGGCCCGTATACGAGCCCTTGTAAACGAATCCGCGATCTCGGAGAGTGGCGAAGAGCTTTTGGACTCCAAGGATGTGGCGAGGCTCGGTGGTGCGGATGAAGTCGTCGTATGTAAGCCCGAGTCGGTCCCAAAGAGCACGGAATTCCCCTGCAATTTTGTCAGCGAAGTCCTGAGGAGTCAGTCCGGCAAGCTTGGCGGAGCGCTCGATCTTTTCCCCGTGTTCGTCAGTCCCAGTGAGGAACCATGTATCGATACCCAAGGCCCGCTTCCGGCGAGCGATCGCGTCGCACACGATGGTCGAATACGCATGGCCCAGGTGCGGACGCGCATTGACGTAGTAGATGGGCGTGGTGAGGTAAAAGCGGGATGAGTTGGAATCGAGCTTGGCCATGAAATCCGCGGGCTTCTTCTGGTTCAAGAATGGGAACGTTCCAGAAGCAGCATCCTCTTCATCTTACGGCATGCAGATTGCCCAGCTTTTGGCCTTCGCTGCAACCGGGATTCAGCCAATCTGCAGTTCCGTGATCGGAGATGTGGAGACATCGAAAGTTGTGGGTTGTAACTGGCGCCACGGGTGCTTCAATCTACCAATTCGCATGCAATTCAGCTGAAATTACGGATGCGAACAGGTGTCTTTTGTCGCGTTACTCACGTTCCTTGATGGAGCATTCGCAAGAACAACGTCTGTTAGAATCAGCCTTGATAATCAAGGATTTCCGAGGCATTGACCCGTGTACAAGGAACTAAAGAACCGGCTTGAGTCGCACCTGCGCGATGTGCTGAAGGCTAAGTACGACATTGCGGTTGAGAGCATTCCGGTCGAGACTCCGCCGGATCTTCGTTTTGGTGAGTTGGCGACTCCGATTGCCTTTGAGCTTGCGCGCAAGTTGCGCAAGGCACCCAAAGTCATCGCGCAAGAGATCGTCGAGTCACTCGGTACTCCGAGGGGCTTTGCTTCATTTGAGATTGCGGGCGCTGGATACATCAACGCGCATCTCGATCGGGTCGTCGCCGTGCGCATGATGACGAGCGGTGAAGACTCCGAGCCGGCCAAATCTGAGATCCACGCACTTGTCGAGCACACCAGCATCAATCCCAACAAGGCGGCGCACATCGGACACCTGCGCAACGCGATTCTCGGCGATACGTTTGTGCGCTTGCTGCGCGCGGCAGGGCGCCAGGTCGCGGTGCAGAACTACATCGACAATACGGGTGTTCAAGTTGCGGACGTCGTGGTTGGTTTCCTGCACCTCGAAAAGAAACCGCTAGCGGAAGTGCGCGGGTTGATTGAGGATCTGGAGTTGCATTTCCAGCGCGTTGACTTCTACTGCTGGGATCTCTACGCGCGGACTTCGCAGTGGTACACGAGCGGCACCAACGAAGAGAACGAAGAACGCAAAAAGCTGCGTTACGCAACTCTGCATGAGATTGAGCAGGGTGGCAACGAAACGGCCAATGTCGCCGACCTGATATCGACGGCGGTGTTGAAGAGGCATTTGGAGACGATGCTGAGGCTGGGCATCGAATACGACTTTCTGCCGCGCGAGAGCGAGATTCTGCACCTGAATTTCTGGGCGCTCGCTTTCGAGCAACTGAAGCAGAAGGGAGTGCTGTACTTCGAGTCGGAGGGTAAGAACAAGGGCTGCTGGGTGATGTCGCGAACGGGTTCGCCGGCCAAGGAAGATGGAGACTGCACGAAGGAGATTGACGAGGATGCCAAGGTCATTGTCCGCTCGAACGGAACTGTTACGTACGTCGGCAAGGACATCGCTTATCACCTCTGGAAGTTCGGACTTCTTGGTCGCGATTTCGGGTATCGCCAGTTCTTCACCTATCCGGACCATGAGTGCTGGATCTCGGCCGTAAAGGGCGAGGAACCGCATCCGCACTTTGGCGGCGCGCAGGCCATTTACAACGTCATCGATTCGCGCCAGTCCGATCCGCAGGCGAACGTGATTCAGGCGCTCCGCGGCATGGGCTACAACGAGCAGGCGGATCACTACACGCACTTCGGCTACGAGATGGTTGCGCTCACGCCACGCTGCGCGGCAGAGCTCGGCTATGAAGTGGCTGAGGAAGACCGCGCGCGTCCGTACATCGAAGTCAGCGGCCGCAAGGGATTCGGCGTAAAGGCTGATGACTTGATCGACAAGCTGATTGCCGCAACGCGCTTTGAAGTCGATACGCGCCAGACTTCACGCGATGATCAGGAACGGCAAGTGATAGCCGAGCAGATTGCGATTGGTGCATTGCGCTATTTCATGCTGAAGTTCACGCGCAATTCCGTCATCGCTTTCGATTTCAAGGACGCGCTAAGTTTCGAAGGTGATACCGGCCCATATATCCAATACGCGGTGGTGCGTGCGCGCAATATTTTCCGCAAGGGGTCGATTACACCAGAATCGGTGCTGCGCGAATTCGCAGGTTCGGATCCGGGCGCTTTTCTGATCGGTGAGGGGAGCGAGGATATCTGGTCGCTCTGGCTGCGGGCTGGGCGCCGCTCGGCTGTGCTGGAGCAATGCATTGCTACCTCGGAGCCTGCGCACCTTGCCAAGCATGCATTTCAACTGGCGCAGGAGTTCAACAACTTCTACCACAAGCATCATGTGCTCACGGAGTTGGACCCTGAACGCCGCATGTTCCTGCTTGCCACTGCAGCGGTCACCTTGCGGGAACTCGTCACCGTCCTTGCCTGGCTTGGCATCGAAAGTCCCGAAGCCATGTAGTACCGCCGTGACACTTGTGTAGTCTGCGTCACAAACAGGCCTTTGGGCAGCGGGAGTATATTGCTCGTCGGTTAGAGATAAAGGTCAGCTATGAATGATGCTGTGGTGCCAACACACATGCTCCTTCCTATCGAAGAAATTGCCCGGAAACTATCGCTTTTGCCGTCAGAATATGAGCCCATCGGCGCACATGGCGCGAAGCTCAGCCTGAATCTGCTGGACAACCCCGCATTTCCGGTGCGCGGCAAGCTGATTATCGTTACGGCAACGACGCCGACGACATCGGGCGAAGGAAAGACAGTGGTGTCGATCGGACTTGCGCAGGGGCTGGCGCGCATTGGATGCAACTCGATTCTCACGTCGCGCGAGCCGTCGCTGGGGCCGGTCTTTGGGATGAAGGGTGGCGCGGCCGGTGGCGGCCTGTCGCAGGTGGAACCGAGCCAGAAGATCAATCTGCATTTTCATGGCGACTTTCACGCGATCACTTCGGCACACAACCTGCTGGCGGCGATGATCGATTCGCATCTTTTTTTCGGAAACGCGCTTGATATCGACCCCGCGCAGATTACGTGGCCCCGCGCCATGGACATGAACGACCGCGCGCTGCGCCGGATTGAAGTGAGCCTTGGCACGAAGGGGGACGGCGCTGATCGCCACACCGGCTTCGTGATTACTGCCGCCTCCGAGATCATGGCCATCATGGCGCTGGCTTCGAGCCGCGCCGATCTGCGGCACCGGCTCGATGCCATCGTGGTGGGGCCATCGCGATCGGGACGCCCCATTACAGCAGCAGACCTTGGAGCAACGGGCGCGATGCTGGCTCTGCTTGACGACGCGATCAAGCCGAACCTGGTGCAGACCACCGAGGGCACGCCGGCGCTGGTGCATACCGGACCGTTCGGGAACATTGCGCATGGGACTTCGAGCATCCTGGCGCACAAGATGGGCGTTCGCCTGGCTGACTACGTGGTGAACGAATGCGGCTTCGCCGCCGATCTTGGCGCGGAGAAGTATTTCGACATCGTGATGCGCGCTTCTGGAATTCAGCCGGCGGCCGCAGTGCTGGTTGTAACCGCGCAGAGCCTGCGCGCCCAGGGAGAAGGCAAGCTGGAATCGGGATTTGGCAACTTGGCGCATCACATTAAATCCCTTCGTGGATACGGTGTGCCGATCGTTGTCGCCATCAACCGCTTCCCCTCAGATACCGCTGAGGACCTGGAAATGATTGCAACGGAGTGCTCGCTGCAAGGAGTGCCGTGCTCGCTGGTTGAGGCATTTGCCAAGGGCGGTGAGGGTGCGGTCGAACTTGCGCACAAAGTGGTTTCGGCGATCAAGACGAATCCGATGCCGGAGATCCAGCCTGTTTATGCGCTCGACGACGCGCTGGACGTGAAGATCCTGAAGGTTGCCATCCAGGTGTATGGCGCGGACGGAGTGGTATTCAGCGAGACCGCGCGCGCGAAGCTCGAACGCTTTGCCTCCTGGGGATTCGGGCGGCTGCCGGTCTGTATCGCGAAGACACAGTACTCGCTCACGGACGATCCAAAACGCATGGGAGCGCCAACTGGCTGGACGCTGAATATCAACGATGTTTCGTTGTCGGCGGGCGCAGGGTTTGTTGTGGCTGTTGCGGGAAACATAATGCTGATGCCTGGGTTGCCGAGCCATCCGCGGGCGATGTCGATTGATGTGGATGACGACGGGAACATTGTTGGCGTTTAGATAGGATCGCCCATCGCTGATGGAGAGTTCTGCTAAGAGGAGAGCGAGAAACAAAAGCGTCATTCATGTCGCGTTGCGCACTCGAAGACCATGAAAATGCCGGATGGTCTGGGATGTCCGGGCCTAAAGGCCTCTGGTTCTTTGCGGGTGAATTTCAGCAGCCTGAAGGCTGCTGCTCCCTCCGTTTTGCAACCTACTAGCTAGAGCCGCTCCCCTTTGGACCTTTCAGGGCAGACACTGTGCGTTTGGGGGCCCCGTTCACTCAGAATGACATCGTCGATGATGTCGGGTTGCGAGCGGTTTGTGCCGGGACCCCCTATTATGCCTTCTCTTTGGGTAAATTACCTGTTTTCAAGGGTGTGGCGGCAGGGGTCGCTCCCAAACTACTCTGGTGATTGGGTTTAGCCGTAGATTCCTCTGTACAAAAGGCTTAAGGTCACCTGCATCCCGTGCGACTTCACGCGCTTTTGACTGCAACTTTGGGCAAAACCGAGCATTCGGCGCTATCCCGACTTGCAATTCCAAGGATAGTGAAAGTCTTCATAATTACCTGCAAAATGGGGCTCGCTGCAACTTGCTGGAACTACATAGTTTGCGAAGAAAGTTCGCGCGAAGGGTCTTGACAAGTTAAGTCCCTGCTCAGCGCGATTCGGTGTACGGGGTTGGGTGGATTCGTATGATCCCACGTCCCAGAAGCGGGACCAGGGGCACCGGCCTTTTATTGCGCTTGACAGTGGCGTATAACTGTATATACTCAGTATATTGACATGCACAGTGATCTTGTCATTTCGCAGTCCGACGGCCGGCCGATGTACCTGCAGATCATGGAACAGGTGAAACAAAGGGTGGCGGTGGGAGATTGGGCTCCCGGGTATGAAATTCCATCCATTCGCCAGCTTGCGATGTCGTTGCGCGTGAGCGTGATTACGATCAAGCGCGCCTATCTCGAATTGGAGCGCGAGGGGGTGATCGTGACGCAACACGGGAAGGGGTCGATCATTGCCCCCGATCCAGACCTGAGTGCGCGGCTCTATGACGAGGAGTTTTCGGAACATCTGGAGAAGGTGGCGCAGCTTGGCGAATTGCTTGGCCTGAGCAGCGAAGAGATTGCCCGCCGTACCAAGGAAGCCGCAAACCGGCTGAACGGAACACGGCTAACGAAGGAGAATGTATGAACGATCTTGCGGTCCAATTCGATGGCGTAAGCAAGAGTTACACGCACTTTTCTCTGGAGGATATCCATCTTGCGTTGCCCACCGGCGGCATCATGGGGTTTATTGGGGCGAACGGAGCCGGGAAGTCGACAACCATCCGCATCCTGATGGGGCTGGTTCATCAAGATGCCGGGTCAGTGCGCGTACTGGGCCACGCGATGCCGGCGGACCAGGCGGCCGCCAAAGTGGACATAGGGTTTGTTTCAGAAGACATGCGGCTATACGGCGCCGCAACCCTGGCATGGCACATGGATTTTCTTCGCCCGATGTATCCGCGCTGGGACCAGGCGTACGCCGAGAGCCTTGCGAAGCGATTCGATCTGAAACCGCAGCAGAAGATCAAGGGCCTATCGCATGGGCAGCGGGTGAAGGCGGCGCTGCTGCTGGCGCTTGCGCGACGTCCCCGGCTGCTGGTACTGGACGAACCAACGACGGGGCTTGATCCGGTGGCGCGCGTGGAAGTGCTGGGTGAACTGATGGCTGCTCTGGCAGACGAGGAGCGGACCATCTTGTTTTCCTCGCATAACACGCTGGATGTGGAGCAGATCTCCGATCAGATCACGTTCATCGACCGGGGACGGATCATCGATTCTGACGACAAAGAGGTGTTTCTCGACCGGTGGCGGCGGCTGCGGCTTGTGTTGCCTCCAGACGGTGTGGTTCCGCGCTTGCCCGGCGTTGTGGAGGTGGGTGGAAGCGGGCGGCTCCCCGTGCTCACTACCAATCGTTTCGAGCCGGCGATGGTTTCGGTCTGCAACGATCTGGGGGCCACGGTGCAAGCGGTGGACACGATGACCCTGGAAGAGATTTTTGTTGCCAACGTGCACAGCAGAAGGGAGCGGCTGACGGCATGAACTACTCAATGGTGAAGAGTCTGATTTTGAAGGACTGGTATTTTCAGCGCAAGGCGATTCTGCTTGCGTTGGCGGGTGGCGCTGTGTCGCTCGGGGTCGTTGCCTTCGGCGGCCAACCCGGTTTTACGCTTGGTCTCATTTTGCTGGTCACGGTCATGGTGATGCTGAGCGCAATGACGGTGATGAATAACACGATTGGAGAGCGGGAGAATCAGACGCTTGCGTTTGCGATGAGCCTGCCCATCTCCTATCTTGAGTACACCACTTCGAAGATTCTGGGCAATCTGCTGATCTTCGTTCCATTCTGGCTGACGATGCTCGCAGGCAGCCTGGCCTTGATTGTGGCCGCGCCGGTTATCCATGGCTTTTTTGCCTTCGCCGTCATCATGGGTGTTGAGATCCTGGTGAGCACATGCCTGATGATCGCGGTGGCGCTGGTGTCGGAGTCGAAGGGCTGGACGATTTCGGCCATGGTGGTGGGCAACGTGGGTCTCAATGTTGTCGGATATCTGGTGGCTCACATTCCGGGCATCAGGGAGGGGCTGTTTGGCAGCGTTATCCAATGGAGGCCGGCGGCGACGATCTCGCTGATTGTGGAATTTGGTTTGATTGCCCTGATGCTTGGCGGAGCGTTCTACATTCAATCGAAGAAGAAGGACTTTATCTGAGCGCGGTGACCCCCCGCCCCAGAGATTCCTGCGCACTTTCGGGGGGAAACCCACTGATACGACGTCTTTCAAGCGGGATCAGGTGAACTCAGCTGGATGGGTTCGTGGTATCCCACGTCCCAAAAGCGGGACATGGGCACCCGGCTTTTACCCTTCGACTGCAACCTATTTGGATTTGGAAAGGCAACTGCAGGTTCCTCCACTTCGCTTCGCTTCGATCGGAATGACAAGCTCTGTGGCGGTAGTCGTAGCTGCGGACCCGTTCTCTGCTCGTACGTTCTGATCAATTCTCTACTCGTAGCTGCGGACCCATTCGAGGATGGAGCGGACGGCTACGCCGCTGGGGCCTTTCGCGATGAAGGGCTTCTTGTCTTCGATCCAGGCGAGGCCGGCGATGTCGAGGTGGATCCACGGGGTGTCTTCGGCGAAGGCGTGCAGGAATTCCGCCGCTGTGATGGCGCCACCCCAGCGGCCGCCAGTGTTTTTGATGTCGCCGATGTCGCTGCGAATCTGATCGTAGTACTCATCGCCAAGCGGCATGCGCCAGAACTTTTCGCCGGATGTGGCCAGGCCTGCCTGGAACTTTTCAATGGTGGCATCGTCGTTGGAAAAGGCACCGGCGTTGATCATGCCGAGTGCGACCACGCATGCGCCGGTGAGCGTGGCGGCGTCGATGAGGTGCGTCGCGCCGAGGCTCCGCGCGTAGGTCAGGCCATCGGCGAGGACGAGGCGGCCTTCGGCGTCGGTGTTGATGATTTCGATGGTCTTGCCGGGCTTGTCACCGAGGGACATGGCTGTCTGCACGTCGCCGGGCTTCTGGGCTTTGCCGTCGGGCATGTTCTCGGCTGCGCAGACGATGCCGATGACGCGAACCTTGGGCTTGAGCAGGGCGATGGCACGCATGGCGCCGACCATGGCTGCGCCGCCGGCCATGTCGTACTTCATCTTCTCCATGTTGTCGGCGGGCTTGATGGAGATGCCGCCGGTGTCGAAGGTGATGCCTTTGCCAACGAGGCCGAGCACCGGGCCTTCGGTTATGCCCTCCGGTTCGTACTTGAGGACGATCAGGGCGGGGGGCTCCTCGGAGCCCTGGGAGACGCTCCAGAAGGCGCCCATCTTGAGCTCGTGGAGTTTGTCGGTGGAGAAGACCTCCCACTTCAATCCGACCTCTGTGGCCATCTTCGCGGCACGTTGTCCGAAGACGGTGGGTGTTAGCTTGTTGCCGGGCTCGTTGACGAGGGAGCGGGCGAAGTTCTGGCTTTCGCCGATGATGGTGCCGGCGTTGAAGGCGGTCTGGATCGCGGCCTGGTCGGCATCGGGTGGGGCGGCGAGAGTGAAGGAGTGCACGCTGACGTCTTTGCGCTCGCTGCGGTAGGTGTCGGGGTCGAAGTCGCCGACGATGGCGCCCTCGGCGGCGGCGCGCGCGCAGGTCATTGCATGGAGCGGGCCTTCGGAGTAGTTGTCTGGCAACGCGAAGACCAGCTCGCGGATGGCGCGGGGCTTGGTGTAGCGAACGGCTGTTCCGGCGGCATTGCGGACGGCATGGGCCGTGGCTTTGGACTTTTTGCCGAGGCCTACGATGAGAAGGCGTTTGGCTTTGAGTCCAGCGGGGGCGTGGAGGAGCAGGGTTTCGTTGGCGCCGGCTTTAAATTCTCCGGAGGCGAGGACGGCCGCGGCGGCGTCGCGGACGGCTGCTTCGCTGGTGAGCAGGACGGGCTCGGGCTTGGCGTCGGGGCCCTTGGCGGTCTGGGTGTCGATGGCGGTGACGGCGAGGAGTTCGGTTTCAATCTGGGCCAGGGGAGAGAAGGAGAGGTCGGTCTTCATATGGGTCTGCCCCTAGTCTATTTCACCTCGGGAGGGAATGAGTTGGGCGATCGCTTTCCCAGGTCCCAAGAGCGGGACCTGGGGCACCTGACAGGGGCGCAGGGGCTGAAGCCCGCGTCATGTTGCGGCACGACTGAAAGTCGTGCCCTGACGCTTCGTGCCTCATCTTGAGGGTTCCGGTCGTGCATCATCGTTCGTGACAGAGGTCCGGGCCTGAAGGCCTCGGATTCATGCAGGTCATGTGAGCGGCCTGAAGGCCGCTGCTCCCTCCGGATTCGTTGCTGCGATGCTCGCGATTCGTTGCTGCTCCCTCCGGATTCGTTGCTGCGATGCTCGCGATTCGTTGCTGCTTCCATCGGGATTCGTTGCTGTCTCCTCGGGATTCGCCGCTGCTCCCTCCGGATTCATTGCTGCTGATGCTGCTGCCGGATTCGTTAGCGGCCCATTTTGTGTTTGCTGGCGTTGATGGCGGAGCGGGCTTCGCGGTCGGCTTCGCGGCGGCGCTCGGTTTCGCGCTTGTCCCAGTCCTGTTTGCCCTTGGCTACGGCGAGTTCGCACTTGACCCGGCCGTTCTTGAAGTAGAGGCGGGTGGGAATGAGCGTATGCCCCTTGATCTGCGTCTTTGCCATGAGCCGCCGGACCTCTTCTTTGTGCATCAACAGTTTTCGAGTGCGGGTCTCGTCGTGGTTAGATATATTGCCGTGTGAATAGGGTCCAATATGCAAGTTCAGCAAAAAGGCTTCACCGTCCTTGATGAGGCCGTAGGAGTCCTTCAGGTTCGCTTTTCCCTCCCGGATCGACTTGACTTCGGTTCCGCGCAGGGCCACGCCGGCCTCGAACTTCTCGAGCAGGAAATAGTTGTGGCTGGCGATCCGGTTATGGGCGGCGTCCCGCTCTCCGGAGGCCACAGGATCGCGAGGCTTGGCCTTTTTCTCCGGTCCGGGGGTGTCGCGGGGTACGATAGTGTGGCTGGTTTGGCGCGGCATGGGGGAAAGTCCCTTAAACTTTCATCGTAGCATCGCAACGCTAACCCCCATATTGCAGTGGGGCTTTGCTAGAATGAGGCATCGTTTTGGTAGGAAGCACCAATATCGGAAAATTTGTTATTGCTGGCGTCGAGAGGGCCATGGTCTGCCCACCTCCGTTTAATTCGGAAGGCCAGTCCTCCGCGATGCCCGGGAGTCCGATGAAAAGCCGCGTTCAATCTCCGGCACCCTCCGTCCCCACCCTTTTGAATCCTCGTTTCTGGATTCTCGTAATTGGCATGCTCACCCTGCTCTCTTCGGGTTCAGCCCGAGTCTTTGCGCAGTCTCCAAACAGTTATTACAAGCAGGGGCAGGCAGCCGAGGCGCGGGACGATTTCGATACCGCCTACCAGGACTTTCAGAAGGCGTTTTCGATGTCGCCGAAGAATGAGAGTTTTCGAGCGGCCTACTACCGCGTCCGGTTCACCGACGCCGCGATGCACGTGACCAAGGGGCGGAACCTGCTGGCTGCCGGCAATGAAGAAGGCGCTCTCTCGGAGCTGTTGCGTGCGGCCGAGATCGATCCCAGCAACGAGGCGGCGCAGCAGGAGATTGCAAAGATCCGCAACAGCCACGGGCAACAGCCTGCAGTTGAGCGCAGTTCTCCCATGAGCGCGCAGATTGGGGAAGAGATTGGCTCCATCGAATCTCCGGCCCAGTTGAAACCCCTGTCGAATGAGCCGCTCTCGCTGCAAATGTCGCAAGATTCAAAGCTCGTGTACCAGGCGATTGGCAAGGCTGCCGGCATCAACGTTCTGTTCGATCCCGATTACATCTCCAAGCGCATCCAGGTCGAGTTGAACAATGTTTCCCTGCTCGATGCGCTGCGGATTGTGGGCACGCTTTCGGGAACGTTCTGGCATCCGATCACGCAGAACACAATCTTTGTTGCGCAGAATTCGCGATCGAAGCGTGCTGAACTGGACGAGCAGGCCGTGCAGACGTTTTACCTTTCGAATGCATGGCAGCAGAACGATCTGAACGACGTGCAAACCGCGCTGCGCAACGTGATGCCGAACGCGAAGGTGTATGGCGTCGCAAGCCAGAATGCAATTGTGATGAAGGCTACGCCCGACGAACTGCTGCTGGCCCAGAAACTTGTCAACGATCTCGACAAGTCCAGGCCCGAGGTGGTGGTCGACATTGCCGTGCTCGAAGTGAGTAAGAACTGGGAGCGCAATCTCGGTATCACGTGGCCCAGCAGCGCGGGGGTTCAGCTCCAGCCGCCCACGTCGAGCAGCAGTACAACTACGTGTCCCACGGGGAGCACAGATTGCACCCCCACGTCGACATCCACCAACCCTACGCTCTATAACCTTGCCCACCTGAATTCGAACGACTTTGCGGTTACGGTTGGCGCGGCCACTGCCAACGCCCTCTTGACCGACAACAATACCAAGATCCTGCAGAATCCGCGGATTCGCGCCGCAGACCAGCAGAAGTCCACGTTCAAGGTTGGGTCGCGCATCCCGATTGCAACCGGTTCGTATCAGACCGGTGCGGCGACCGCGCTGGTCAGCTCCCTGGTAAACACGCAGTTCCAGTACCAGGACGTGGGCGTCAAGATCGAGGTCACGCCAACCGTGCACTTTGATCGCGATGTCACTCTCAAGATCAACATTGAAGTGACTGCGCAGAGTGGATCGGTGACTATCAGCGGTGTAACCGAGCCGATTATCAGCCAGCGTGTCGCCGAACAGACGGTCCGTTTGCGCGAGGGCGAAGCCAACATTCTGGCCGGCATCCAGGAGAAGCAGATTCAAGACAACTGGAGCGGCATTCCGGGGCTAAGCTCGATTCCGATTCTGCGTTATCTCTTCGGTTCGAGAGACAAAATCCGGCAGGATGACGAGATTGTCTTCCTGGTGGTGCCGCATGTGGTGCGATCGCAGAACCTGAGTCCGGACAACTTGAGGACAATCGATACAGGCCCGGGAAGCCAATCGGTTGAATTGCGGCACATCGCGGCGGCCGCGGGTGGCCAGCCGCCTATCGGGACGCCTCCAGCGGAGAACCATCCTGTGCCGAGCGCACTGCCGGGGCCGAGCGCCGAGGCTGCGGCACCGGCGGCTCTTGCGCAGATGCGGGCAGCCGCGAATGCAGAGAATGCGGCGGCCGATGCCAACCGAGCCGCGGCACAAGCCAGCCCGCCACCGGGTTCACCTGGCGCCGGCGGGAAAGTGAATCTCATGTTGAATTCGCCTGGGACAGTGGTGAACGGCACTACATTCCAGATCCCGGTGGTATTGACCGGAGGAACCGACGTTTCGTCTGTTCCCTTGCAGATTCAATATGATCCCTCGAAGATGACGCTGGTCAATGTGGGCGATGGCGATCTTCTGAATCGCGACGGGCAGATTGTGTCGATGGCGCATCGCGACGATAGCGGAAACCTTACCGTGAATGTTTCGCGGCCACCGGGCGCACCCGGCGTGAGCGGAGCCGGGGTGGTCTGCGTCTTAACATTTCAGGCGACCGCCAAAGGACAGAGCGGCATCAGCATTACACGCGCAGGCGCAATGAACAGCGCCGGCAAGCCGCTGGAGGCACAAACATCGCAAACCACGATCGTTGTGCAGTAGGAGCATCGAAGGAATGACGAATCGGCGGCCAATCCGAAGGAATTCGGAGCGCGGCCTAACGCTGGTTGAGTTGATCGTGACGGTGGCGATTTTGTCGATTCTTGCGTCGGCAGCTATCCCCATTGCGCGCTTCAAGGTCAAACGGGACAGGGAACGCGAACTGCGACGTGACTTGTGGGAGATGCGCGATGCCATCGACCACTACAAGGACGCTGCAGACAGGGGCGGCATCCAGACCAAGGTCGACAGCCAGAATTATCCGCCTGATCTGGAGACGCTGGTCAACGGTGTCGATATACAGGGCAAAAAGGTAAAGTTTCTGCGGCGCATTCCTGTCGATCCGATGTCGGGAAAGGCGGAGTGGGGATTGCACTCGATGCAGGACGACCCGAAGTCGGATTCCTATGGCGGGCAGAGCGTCTTTGATGTGTACTCAAAATCGAGTGGCACGGCACTGGATGGCACAAAGTACTCCGACTGGTAGGGTTAGGTTCGGGCCCTCGCTCCCGAGGTAACATGTTTCACTTCGGCACGAACGACATTGGATGTAGGAAAATAGAGGTATTGATGCGCAGCAAAGGAAAACGGGAATCAGGCTTCACACTGATGGAGTTGATGATCGTAATGATGATCATCGGCATCCTGACGACGCTTGCGATTCCGAGTTTCAAAGCTGCGATCAAATCTGCGCAGGAAGCCGTGCTCAAGGAAGACTTGCGCGTGATGCGTTCTGCAATCGACTCCTACACCATGGACAAACAGAAAGCGCCTCAATCGCTGGACGACCTGGTGCAGGAAGGGTATCTCAAGGCCATCCCCGAAGATCCAATGACCAAATCGCGTGAGACGTGGAACACGGATATCAGCGATTCTCTGCACACGCTGGATCAGACTGATCCAGGCATCGACGACGTGCACTCCGGGTCGCAGGATACAGGATCGGACGGGCAGCCATATTCCGCGTGGTAGTCGCGAGGGAACAGAATGGCTCGTAGAACGATTGGGTTTCTCCTGCTTGGGTGGCTGGTCGCGCTGAGTGGCGCGCTTCATGCCGAACCCACTAAAACCATCATCCTCAAGGTATTCGACGGCAAGACGGGGCGTGCTGTGATGCCGACCGGCTACCAAGTGCGCGTGGATCACGAGACAATGTTGCACCCGGATTGGGTGAAACAGAATGACGATGGCACTGCGGAGCTGACGGTTCCCGCCGACACGCACGAGGTGGCGCTTCACCTTGCATATAACAGCTCCATGGATATTTACGTGAACTGCGACAAGGACAAGAACGCGTTCGGCGACGTCTGGTATCTGGTTCCACAGATCATGTCGAAGGGGTTCGTCACCGCGAACGGATGTGCGAAGCCCAAGGTGAGCGAAAAATTCAAAACCACCGCACTGCCCGGTGAACTCATCCTGTTTGTGCGCGAGAAGAATATGATGGAGCGCAACAAGGACTGACGCGCCAAGGTTGAGCCGACGCACGGCGCGTGGAGACCCTCCGATTGGTGCATGACCCCGTAGCCGCACATACAAACTCATTCCAGCTTGAGGCTTTCTGTCTCTACCGCGCGCTCATGCGCGATGCCATCGGCGATCGGAATGCTGAACCGAATCTGGGCGGCAAGCTGCTCTATGCGGGCGCACTCGACGCCCGCAGTCGTGCCATGGTGATCGCGGGAAATGTCGCGGGCTGTGCCACGCTCGCTGTCGCAGAAGATCCAACGGTGCAGAAGCTGGCGATGCGCGATGGCGTGGTTGATTTCGTCGTTACGTCGCTGGACGAAGCGCTGCGTATTTTCAAGAACGAAATACGCAAGCGGAATGCGGTGGCCGTGAGCGTGACTGGCGAGCCCGACGCAGTGGAGCGCGAGATGCTGGAGCGCGGCGTCCTTCCCGACTTGCTTTTTGCCGGCCAGCGCGAGGAACCGCGGAGAGTGTTGCACTTCGGGCCGGGCGAGCAGGAAGTCCACCTTGATACGCCGGATGCAAGCGTTGCGTGGATCAGCTGGCAGGTGGAGCAGGCCCCTGCGCAATGGATGCAGCGGCTTGATGCGATTGCCATCGAGTGTCTCGCAGGGGACCGGCCGGCCTCGCGGTGGATTCGCCTTGGTCCGCGTTACCTGGGGCGCACGGTGCACGGGGAAAGAGTGCTTTACTGCGATCCATTCGCTGCCAATGAAATCGTCCGCCGCTTCGGAGACGCGGTACGGGGCGGTGCAATCGGCGCGAAGGTTTCTATGAGCCTTCGGCTTGGCGACGAAGGGAACGATTTCGATTTCGTTCCTGCGGGTAGAGACTAGTGCGGTGAGTCTGCAGTCCTTGACAGGAACCAGAGAAGCCCAAAAAGCAGATTCTTCGTTCACCACCCCCCAAATGAAGAGCGTTTGGGGCCCCGTTCACTCAGAATGACGCCTCATCTTGGGAGGCGTTTCGCTCAGAATCTGAGACCTATAGCGCTAGGGAGGTTCGACGGCGCTTGTGGCTTCGATCCGGTTCCAAAGTTCCTTGATGCCGGCGCCGGTCTTGGCGGAGATGGGGAGCACTTCATCCAGCTCAAAGGCGGTTTTGATGGCCAGAAGGTTTCTGGTGCGCGCGTTGCCGCTGAGCCGGTCTATCTTGGTTGCGACTACCAGAAATTCTCGACCCGCGTGGCGCAGCCAGTCGACGAGCTTTGCGTCATTCGGCTGCGGAGGAATGTTGGAGTCTACGAGGCAGATGCAGAGTTTGAGAGTCTCCCGCTCGGCAAGATAGGGATCGATAAACTTGGGCCATTCGGCGGATATCGATTTTGAGATCTTGGCGTAGCCGTAGCCGGGAAGGTCTGCGAAAACGAGTCTGCTCTGTTGCCGCGAATCAAGAAGCGCAAAGAAATTGATGGCGCGCGTGCGCCCCGGGGTTTGCGAGACTTTTGCGGCCTTCTCGCCTACCAGTGCGTTCAACAGGCTGGATTTGCCTACGTTCGAGCGACCAAGGAACGCGATCTCCGGCACCGTTGGAGCGGGGAACTGAGCCGCGTCGAGGGCGGAGAGCAGGAATTGCGTGGTGTAGCGCGTTGAAGGCATTGCAAATCTCATTCGTGGAGGGCTCAGGAGTGCGGCCTCGCATTTTCTTGAGGATACAGGACGAAGACCGAGACGCCGTGCCATAGCGCCCGCTCGCGGGTTCAACGTGCCCGTGCGAAAAGTAATGTCGTGTGACGAATGACCCCAGAAAGACAATACGCTCTGCGTGAAACCTGCCCTATACTGCATTCACTTCTCATTAAATCTATCTGGAGTCAACGTGCACACACTCGTTGCCATTTGTCTGTTGGCCGCGACTGCCAACGGTCCGGTTGTCCATACCATCAATTTGGAAGAGCCGCCTGTCACGCAACCGGCACTCGCAAAGATTCCCAAGGGCCCCCACAGCCTTACTCTCTACAACGCGAAGGGCGAGAGGGTCGCCGAGTGCGTGAAGAAGGGCGACGCGTTTTCGAACTGCAAGGTGGAGCCGGGATTCACTTTCGATGATGTGATGAATGCCTGGGTGCACGTGTTCGAGGATATGCAGGGGAAGTAGGTGCGGCCAAGCAAGAGGCTGGGGCTAAAGCCCGGTGACTCCATGGCCGTTGTTCGTGGGGCTGAAGCCCCGCGCTCCCTCCGGACATACACATGCAGGGGAAATAGGGCCGGCCGAACAAGAGGCCGGGGCTAAAGCCCGGTGACTCCATGGCCGTTGTTCGTGGGGCTGAAGCCCCGCGCTCCCTCCGGACATACATTCGACTTTACTGCGGTCCATTTATTGGCGTGAGACCTGGCCGGCTACGACGTCCTGCGGCGGCACGGCGGTGAGAACGTCTGCGGCTTCGGATATCGGGGCTGGGAGCGGGCTTTCAAGCGCCAGTGCGAGCACTTCGTCCATGGTGTCGACAAAGTGCAGCTTCATCGAGTTCTTGATGTTATCGGGTAACTCGGCAACATCTTTCTCGTTGGCCTTGGGCAGGATGGTTTCGAAGATACCGGCGCGCAGGGCCGCCAGAAGCTTTTCTTTCAAACCGCCGATGGGAAGAACCTTTCCGCGCAGCGTGATTTCGCCGGTCATGGCGATGTCGCGACGAACGGCGATCTTTGCCAGCGCGCTTGCGAGCGCCGTGGCCATGGTGATGCCTGCGGAGGGGCCGTCCTTGGGTATGGCGCCCTCGGGAACGTGCAGATGGATATCAATGTTGCGATAGAACTCGCGGCTGAGGCCCAAAGCCTGTGCACGGCCGCGAATGTAAGCGAGAGCGGCCTGCGCTGACTCCTGCATGACGTCGCCGAGCTGGCCGGTAATGGTCAGTTTGCCTTTGCCGTCGAGCACTGTGACTTCGGTGGTGAGGATGCTGCCGCCGACTTCGGTCCATGCAAGACCTGTTACGAGGCCTACTTCGCTCTTCTCGTGCACTTCGGAGTCGCGGAAGCGCGCCACGCCGAGGAATTCGCTGATGCTCGCGGCCGTGACTTCTTCCTTATGCTTTGCGCCCTTCTTGACCACGCGTCGAGCTACCTTGCGACAGACATTGCCAATCTCACGCTCCAGGTTCCGAACGCCCGCTTCGCGTGTGTAGTTGCGAATGATCTCGAGGATGGCGTCGTCGCTGAAGACGACGTTCTTATCGTTGAGGCCGGTCTGCTCGCGCTGCTTCTTCACCAGATATTGCTTGGCGATTTCGAGTTTCTCCTGCTCGGTGTAACCCTGCAGGCGCAGGACTTCCATGCGGTCCTGGAGCGGAGCAGGGACGGTGTGCAGCACATTGGCGGTGGCTACAAAAAGGACCTGGGAGAGGTCGTAGTCAACGTCGAGGTAGTGATCCTGGAAGGTTGTGTTCTGCTCGGGATCGAGGACTTCAAGCAGGGCCGAGGCCGGATCGCCGCGGAAATCCGAGGCCATCTTGTCGACTTCGTCGAGCAGGAAGACGGGGTTCTTGGTGCCGGCGCGCTTCATGTGCTGGATGATTTGTCCGGGCAGTGCGCCGATGTAGGTGCGGCGATGACCGCGAATCTCGGCTTCATCGCGCACGCCACCGAGTGAGAGGCGAACGAATTTGCGGCCGGTGGCCTTGGCGATGGACATGCCGAGCGAAGTCTTGCCGACTCCGGGAGGTCCGACGAAGCAGAGGATCGAGCCTTTCGGATTCTTGACGAGCTGACGGACCGCAAGGAATTCAAGGATGCGCTCCTTGATTTTTTCGAGGCCGTAATGATCTTCGTTCAGTACCTTTTCGGCGAAGTCGATGGAGCGTGTCTCTTTGGATTTTTTCTTCCACGGCACGGCGAGCAGCCAGTCGATGTAGTTGCGGCTTACAGTGGACTCGGCCGACATGGGCGGCATGGCTTCGAGCTTTTTGAGTTCCTGAATAGCTTTCTCGAGCGTTTCCTTTGGCATGCCGGCGGCTTCGATTTTCTTGCGCAGTTCGTCGAACTCGCTCTTTTCGCCGCGGCCGAGTTCCTTCTGAATGGCCTTGATTTTCTCGTTGAGGTAGTACTCTTTCTGTGCGCGCTCCATCTGCCGCTTGACGCGAGACTGGATGTTGCGGTCGAGATCGAGTTTTTCGATTTCGATGTCGAGCACGTCGGCGATGCGCGCGAGGCGAGCGGCGGGATCGAAGATGCCGAGCAGTTCCTGCTTCTCCTCGATGCCCATTTGCAGATTGGCGGCGATGGTATCGGAGAGCTTCGCCGGCTCATCCATGCGCACTGTCGCGATGATGGTTTCGTAGTTGAGCGACTGCTGGAGCTTCACGTATTGCTCGAACAGCGTGGTGACGCGCTGCATGAGTTGTTCGACGGCAGGCGTCATCTCAAAATCGGTCTTGCCGGTGCGCACAGTGGCGACGAAGAATCCATCGCGATCGTTCACTTCAGTGGACTTGGCGCGCTCGACACCCTCAACCAGCACCTTGATATTGCCGTCGGGCATTTTGACGCTTTGGACAATGTTGCAGATGGAGCCGACCTGGTAGATCTCTTTAGCCTTTGGCTCATCGATGGAGGCGTCGTGCTGCGTAGCGAGAAATATCTTGCGATCGCCATTGAGCGCTTCTTCAAGAGCGCGCACACTGGAGAGGCGGCCGACGACAAAAGGCGTCATCATATAAGGGAAAATCACCATGTCCCGAATGGGCATCATGGGAAGTTTGCGCGGCTCGCTCTTTTCTTTTGAAGAAGTCATAAAAGCACCATGGGTGTTAGACGCGGGGCGATGTCATGGGACTCAGGTATCCACCGCGCCTTGTTGGGATTGTACAGCGGATGGGGCGGACGGAGGCCATCCGAATGCCTAAAGACTCAAAGGTCACATCTTCTCAGCCACCCCGCGAACGAAGACCGGTTCGCGGGGACCCCGAGTAGTGACGTGACCTTTGACTATACGAAAGTCAGTTGCGTGTGCGGGAAGTGTCGACTTGGGGGTGATATTAGTTTGCGGTGGGAATCTTTGTCGCATCCTCCACTACGACGACTGCAACGGGATCCATGCGGCTTTCAATCTTCAGGCCAAGTTGATCTTCAAGGGCTCTTTTCCACGCTGTAAAGATGTCGGTTCCCAACTCAGGCCTCATGTCCACGCTGAAGTCGTAGATGCCTTGCAGGCCTGTCTTGTCGAGAACAGGAATCGCAGGACCACCGGCTTTCACGGGAACCCCGGGGTCTGCCGGCGCGGGTATTGAGAACTGAACAGCCAGAAGATCGGCGAACTGACGCATGTCCCCACGGAAGCGAAATCCAGAGCCCGTCGAAGAAGGACTTGCATCCTGGACTGGCTTGATTTTCGGGCCATTCTTGCCGACTTCCAATTCATACACGCGCATCACTTTGCTTTCGTTGTGTTGTTTCAAGCTGAAGCGGTCGATCAGAAGCGCGCGGAGCATCGACTGCATCTGTTCTTTGGTCGCCCCCTCGAAGGCGCGGGCGCCGATGTCGTATTCATTATGGTCGAGCCATGGCGGCCCGGACACCTGCTTCATCTGGCAATGCCATGCTTCAGCAATGAGACGCCGCAGGGTGACGTTCTTTCCATTGAAACCGGCAGGTGAGTAGGTTATCTGGTTGTTGTAGTCGGGCCCGACTTCGTGCTCGCTGGGCCTGACCGAGGCCGCTTCGAACAATGATGGCTGCTGCTGTGACTGCGCGAATGCGACGGTTGTCAGAAAGATGAAAAGAATCGTGGGGCGGCGCAAAAGCATGCGATTCACGATATTCGCTGAATGTTGCAAATGCAAATTGAGTGCATGCGAAGCGGGGGCGCGAGCAAAAAACAGTTTGAGGTCTCAAAATTATTGAGGTGAGTCTGTAGCCGAAAAACAGATTCTTCGCTCACCACCCCCGAACCTACCCCAAAGAGCTCATCGCTCTTTAGGGCCCCTGGTACGTTCGGGGACCCGTTCACTCAGAATGACACCCTTGTTTTGTTCAAGCTAAGACTCAAGGCCACATCGCCGGGGCGATGTGGCCTTGGTATTCGAAAGCTAACTGTGCAACGAAGCTATCCGGCTTTTTCAAGCAGACAGAGCGACAGATCGCGGCGCTCGACCATGTCCTTGGTGATTTCGAGATCGCGCACTTTTTTGTTGCTGGGCAGGTGATACATCAGGTCAAGCATCAGCTCTTCGAGAATCATGCGCAGTCCGCGCGCACCGACCTTACGGGCCAGGGCTTCACGGGCGATACCACCGATGGCTTCCTGCGTGAAGTGGAGGCGAACATTCTCATACTCGAGCAGGCGCTGGTACTGCTTGACGATCGCGTTGCGCGGCTTGGTGAGGATTTCGACGAGAGCCGCTTCATCAAGCTCATCGAGAATGCCCATCACTGGCAAGCGGCCGACGAATTCGGGAATCAATCCATACTTGATGAGGTCCTGCGGTTCGGTCTTGCGCAGCAACTCGGTGTCGCGATGCGAACGCGAGGTTGCTGCATCGGCCTCAGCGTCGACGGCCTTAAAGCCGAGAGCCTTTTTGCCGATGCGGCGGCCGACGACGCGCTCGAGGCCGACGAAGGCGCCACCGCAGATGAAGAGGATATTGGTGGTGTCGACTGCAGTGAATTCCTGGTGCGGATGCTTGCGTCCACCTTGAGGCGGCACATTGGCAACTGTGCCTTCGAGGATCTTGAGCAGTGCCTGCTGCACGCCTTCGCCGGAGACATCGCGGGTGATGGAAGGGTTTTCATCCTTGCGACCGATCTTGTCGATTTCGTCGATGTAGATGATGCCTTGCTGGGCGCGGGTGACATCGCCGTCGGCAGCCTGCAGAAGCTTGAGGATGATGTTCTCGACGTCTTCGCCGACATAGCCAGCTTCAGTGAGAGTGGTGGCGTCAACGATGGCGAAGGGAACGTCGAGCATCTTGGCCAGTGTGTGCGCCAGAAGCGTCTTGCCGGAGCCGGTGGGACCGATGAGCAGGATGTTCGATTTCGCGAGTTCGACTTCATTGTTGCGCATGCGATTCATCTGCACGCGCTTGTAGTGGTTGTAGACGGCGACAGCAAGCTTTTTCTTGGTCTGATCCTGGCCAATGACGTAGTCGTCAAGGAAGCTTTTGACCTCCTGCGGCTTGGGCAGGTGGCCGGCGGCATTTGCGGGATGCGTGGAATCTCCGCGGTCGTCTTCAAGGATGGAGTTGCAGACAGCAACGCACTCATCGCATATATATGCGCGTGGGTAGTCGCTGGGCGACGAGATCAACTTCGCTACGGCGTCCTGCGATTTGTGGCAGAACGAGCACCGCAGCGCTTCTTCAGGTCCCGTGCGCGTTTTCATTTTTTCTGCTCCCTTTGGACTGGCCTTTTCAAAATGTTACTGAGTATGCGACCGCTATGTGCGCGGCCGATCGATGATTTCGTCGATGATTCCGTATTCCTTGGCTTGCTGTGAATTCATAATGAAGTCGCGTTCCACGTCGCGTTCAATGCGGTCGAGCGGCTGACCAGTGTGCTTCGCCATCAGGATATTGGTGATCTCGCGGATGCGGAGGATTTCGCGTGCATGAATATCGATATCCGTCGCCTGACCGCTTAGCCCACCCATCGATGGCTGATGAATGAGGATACGCGCATTCGGAAGCGCAAACCGCTTGCCCTTCGTTCCGGCGAGCAACAGGAATGCACCCATGCTGGCCGCCTGACCAATGCAGTATGTCACGACATTGTTGCGTATGAACTGCATTGTGTCATAAATTGCCAACCCGGCGGTAATGGATCCGCCCGGGGAGTTGATGTAGAGCTGGACGTCCTTCTCCGGATCTTCGCCGGAGAGAAACAGCATTTGGGCAACGATGAGATTGGCTACCTGATCATCGATCGGCGTGCCGAGGAAAATGATGTTATCGCGAAGCAGACGGGAATAGATGTCGTAGGCGCGCTCGCCGCGACTCGTCTGCTCAACCACCATGGGAACCAGTGCCATTCGAGTTTTTTCCCTCGCGGGGTTATTGCCCCGTCCTATTTGATGGCCGTGGGGTCCGGGGTGGTGCAAGTTCCGGTCAGCACGGCGGTTTCGCGAACTCAACGACTACGCAGGCAATCTTTCGTACAGCAGACTTGCGGTTTTTTCCCTTTTCAATTGTTCCCGGATTTTAGCTAGCCCGCCGTCGTCAGTCAAACGCTGGCGAAGGGTCTCGTATGGTTCGCGGGATTGGATTGCTGCCAATTGTATCTCTCTATCCAACTCTTCGTCTGTGACCGTAACGCCTTCTTTTTCAGCGATCCGGTCCATTAGAATGTGGGCTTTGACCTCGGCGAGAGCGGAGTCGCGCTGGGCGCCACGGAGCCGGCCAAAATCGAGCTTGCGCATCTGTTCAGGGTTCATTCCCTGGGCCGCGAGGGCGCGCAGGCCCCGCTCGAGGCGGGCGTCAATCTGGTCCTGCACAAGGCTTTCCGGTACAGCGAACTGGTACTTATTGACCAGCTCGGCGAACAGGCGGTCCTTGGTTTCGGCCTCGACGCTGCGGCGTTTGCGGTTGGCCATGTGTTCGCGGACACGGGACTGCAGATCGTCCAAACTTTCGTAATTGCCGACTTCCCTGGCGAACTCGTCGTTCAATTCGGGAAGTGTCCGTTTTTTGATGGCTTTAACGGCGACGTCATAGGCGACGGTCTTGCCCTGGAGCTTGGCTTCAGGGTAGTCGGCCGGGTAGATGACTTCGGCCTTCAGTTCCTGCCCGGCCCTGGCGCCGCGCAGAACCTGGGTGAATGCTTCCACCGTATCCTTGCCGCCGACCTCAACGAGGGAGTCTTCGCCGGTGACAGGCGCCGCTTCGGCATCCCCGGTGACAAGGCCCGTATAGGAGATTTCGGCCCAATCGCCGTCGACGATGGCGCGGTCTTCTTCGACGGGTTCAACGACGGCACGGGACTCACGGAGCCGGGTCATTTCGTGAGCAAATTCTTCGTCGGTGACCTCGACCGAAGGCTTTTCAACGACAACCTGCTCATAGCCTTCAATGGAGAAGTCAGGCAGGTACTCGAAGACCGCCCGCACGTGCAGCGGCTGGCCTTCTTCCACTGTCAGTTCCGTGACTTGCGGCTGGCCTACCGGCCGGATGCCGAGTTCGCGGACGCCTTTGCTGAAGCGGTCGGGCAGCAGCCCGTCGATGACGTCTTTGCGGATCTCATTGGAGAAGCGGCGACGAACTACGGCCTCCGGCACCTTGCCTGGGCGAAAGCCGGGAAGCTTGGCGTATTTCTGATAGTTGCGAAGGACATTGCGGAAGGCCTTCGACACTTCCTCTGCGGGAACATCCAGCACGAGTTCGCGGGTGCAATCCGGATTGAGGACTGGCCCATGTTGATGTTCGTGGTTAGGGTCGTGTTCGTGATCGTGGGCTTCGTGGCCGTGCGGTTCCCCGGGTGTATCCGATGCGGGGTTTGTTTCGAGAGTGTCAGCGGTGCTCAACGTTTTACCTTCCGGGCGCGACAGCGCCAAAACTTGCTGCTACAGCGGGCTGTCGCCAGACGGTTACAGCGCCGCGTGGCGGGGATAATGCCTCAATTCATGGTAAGAGGGTTTGTGGGGGCGGTCAAACGGAGCAGGTCGGGAAGGGTAGTCTGGCGGACCGGCGAAGACACGTTACTGCTCAGAGACCTCTGGTTTGCGGACGTACGGCAGGAAACGGGGATGGGCGGCGCCGCACCGGGAGTAGTGCATCCGAGCCTCGTTGAGGCTTAATTCGCCGTTTACTGTGTTGCGGACGTCGGAAGCGTCTGCATCCTCCTGTCCATCGTCCTCCCACCAGCACACCGGACATAAGGCAAGCGTGCTTGGCGCCTCGAGAGTCCTGTACCCGCAGCAAGGGCATCGAAAACGAATCGGTGCCGTCCCCATGGCAGGATTGACGGGTTTTGGGGATAGCGGTTTACAGATTCGATGTCGAAGGTAGCGTCCAACTGACGGCGGGCTTCGCCGTCCGTCCTTCGAAGTATCTGGCGAAGTATCGGACCGGGTTACAAGGCCATGGGCTGTAGAATCAGGGCCGCAGGAGGAATGTGAACTTGATGCGCGCTCCAGGTTTTCGCGGCTCGTTTTTGTTCATCTCAATGTTGATGGTCTCCATGTTTTCTGCCGTTTCTATTGGTGCTCGGGCTGACGAAGCGAAACCGCTGACCGTCGCTATCGTGGGCCTCGAGCACGGCCACGTAGAGGGCTTCCTATCGCAGCTGCCGAAGCACACAGATGTGCAACTGGTGGGGATCGCCGACGCACATACGGAGCTGTGGCAGAAGTACGGCAAGAAGTATTCGCTGGCGGACGCGCTTTTTTACAAGAGCGAAGCCAACATGATCGAGCGGACTCGACCACAGGCCGTGCTGGTGTACACATCGATCGGCGAGCACCGTCATGCTATCGAGATTGCTGCGCAATATGGCGTGTCGGTGATGGTTGAGAAGCCGCTGACCATTTCCCTTGAGGACGCGCTAGCCATTCGCCGCGTCGCGCGGGAACACAAGATCCAGGTCCTGGTGAACTATGAGACCACTTGGTACTCGAGCAACAGGGCAGCTTACGACGAAGTCGGCGAGGGACGCATTGGGGAGATTCGGCGCGTGGTTGTTCATGACGGGCACCAGGGGCCGAAGGAAATTCATGTGCCGCCGGAGTTTCTTAGCTGGCTTACCGATCCCGCACAGAATGGGGCCGGCGCGCTCTATGACTTTGGCTGTTACGGCGTGGATTTGATGACGTGGCTGATGCACGGCGAGACGCCGCAGACAGTGACGGCGGTGGTGAATCACGATAAGCCCCAAATTTATCCGAAGGTCGACGACGACTCGACCATCATCCTGCAGTATCCGCATGCGCAGGCCGTCATTATGGGATCGTGGAACTGGCCGTTCGCGCGCAAGGACATGGAGGTTTATGGCGCGACGGGCTACGCCATTACGGTTGCGGCGGACCAGATTCGGATTCGGCATGAGCATGATGCAGAAGAGCACACTGCAACTGCGCCGGTGTTGCCTGCGCGGGAGCGCGATTCGCTAGCGTACCTCTCGGCGGTGCTGCGCGGCGAGATTGTGCCCAAAGGCGATTTGACGGCTCTCGATACCAATGTGATCGTGATGCAGATTCTGGATGCGGCGCGCGAGTCGGCGCGGACGGGGCACGCTGTGAAGCTTTCCCGGCTCGGAGAGTAGGAGCCGGATTATGGCGGAGCGGGTGGTGAATTGTTCCGCAGCCTTTTTGATCTGAGAGACTCTGCCGTCTGCCAGGTATCTTGGCGGTTTTACCTGGGGACGGGCGGAGGTGGCGACGGCGCGGGCAACTGGAAGACCTGGATGGCGCCTGCGTTGAGGATGGCAACGCGTTGCCCTGAAGGCGAGATGGCCACATTGCCGCCGCCATCGAGCATCGGCGTGAGCGGCGCCTCCAGTACCATCTTGCCGTTGGCCGAATCGAACACCCTTACCATCTGACCCTGGATATCGTTCGCGCCCAGCAGATGCTTATAGCGTTCGGCAGAACGCTTGAGGAGCAGCGTTTCCCGTGCCATGCGCGAACCGCTTGCATCCATCACCAGCAATGGCCACATCGTATTTGTCGCGGCCCTTGTTTTCCAAAGCGAATCGCCGTGGGTCGACATCGCTTCCAGCTTCCATCCGCCATTTGGATCGCACGTGCTCACCAGCAATTCTGACTCGGAGAGGTAGCTGTACTCAGGCGGGCATGTCGACTCCAGGTGAGCCACCACCCGGTCTCCGCCGGCATAGTAGTTCAACTTCAGAAGCCACTGAATACCGTTGTCGTGCAACCTCTCAAGATAACCCTCGGAATTCAAGGGCCAATCGGAGGTCTGAGAATTCCACGGGAATCGGCTGACATGTATCACGTCGCCTGATGCCCGTTTGATCGTGCGCGACACAAGCACGTCCTGCTCGCCTTTCTTTTCGCTCGCGGCCGCAGTAGGCGCGTCCGTTGCGGGAAGGCCAGGCTCTGCCGGCTTCTGCTCTAGATTTGCGTGCTCAAGGGAGTTGGCAATCATGAACTGCTTCCCCGGATCCATCTGGATCCAGAGCAGTCGGCCCGGCAAGCGAAGGCCGGGTTTCATCTTCAGCTTGGCGTCACCCTCATCCAGACCATCAGGCCCGCGCAGCAGAAAATGTCCATCGTTGAGCATCCAGAGATAGCGTGATCGATCGGGTACAATCCACTCGGCCTGAGACTCGATCGTGCCACCTGGGAGCGCAAGCACGACGGCTCGAATCTGTTGCTCGCCGCCTCCTGTTTTGTCGTCGGCATCGCGCTCGATGAGTCCCGACACGCGAAAGGTGAACAGAATCCGGTCCTCGTCGAGGAAATCCAGGCTAGCCAGACTTTGACGGCGCAGGAAGTAGTTTTCGCCAGGAATCGAGAAGCCAAGCGGAACGACCGGGATGGAGAACGCGGGCGGGAGGCTGACATTCTGGGGATATTGGTCGAGGATCTTTCGATGCGCGGCCGCGTCGCGTGGCGGGCGTGCTTTGGATGCCACCGGAGGATATTCCGGGAGATATTGTGCACGCGCCAAGGAGGTCGCCGCCAGCAGGAGGCACAAAACGGTCAAGCCTGCGGAAAGGCGAACGTGTCTAACCATGGATTCAATTCTCAGCATGTGATTGGAGGTGAAAGCAGCAGGGCCGGTAATGCCAGTTATACGCCCAAGAGATTGGCGAAGCCCTTGAGTAATAATCCTTTCCAACCACGATCCGGAGTGCTGAAACATAAGCAAGCGCAAATACCAGGACGTTGCTTCCCGAGCAAGGCAATTATAGCCGTTCATCAAGTTTGCCGATTGCATAGATCGGGTGATTTACGCGGACTGGCGTCAGCTGCTAAGGCCAAGCGACGTCGCGCCATATGCCCGCGAATTCCGCAGAAGTTGCTGGTGGCGATCGAGAGCCAACGACCCGACGATGCGGCACGAACGGTTGTTAGACGTTGAACTGATGAGGATGGTCCTGGAGCGTGTTCATTGATTTGAAGAGCACGCGTCTTGCATAGGACATCCTGGAAGATTTGACATTGGAACATGAGTCGCAAGCATTGTGGCACCCGGGACCCCATTCTCGCGTTGGGAGATATGGGGTGGGAAGCCCAGACTCGATGCGCAACCGTATGGTTGCCAGATGCTCTATTCGTTGAGGTGGCGGCGGAGGTCTTCGGGGTGGCTGGTGTGGGCGTAGGCTGTGTCGCGGGAGATGCGCTGATTGCGCACCAATTCAGCCAGAGACTGTTCGATGGTCTGCATGCCCTCGGAGCGGCCGGTTTCAATGTTGGCTCTTAGCTGATGATCATCTCCGCGGCGAATCAGATTGCGGATTCCACTGGTTGCCATGAGGATCTCAACGGCCGGGTAGCGATCGATTCCGTTGATTGCAGGCAAGAGCCGTTGATGAATGACAGCCAGCAGGGCGAGAGAGAGTTGTCGCCGCATTTGGGATTGAAAGCCTGCAGGGAAGATGTCGAGGATGCGTGATACGGTCTGGGCAGCGTCGTTGGTGTGCAGGGATGTAAGGACGAGGTGGCCCGTTTCGGCGGCGGTGAGTGCGGCGGCCATCGTTTCGCTATCGCGCATTTCGCCGATGAGGATGACATCGGGATCCTGCCGCAGGACGGCGCGGACTGCCTGGGCAAATCCGGGCGTATCGGATCCTACTTCGATCTGTTCCACCAGCGAACACTGATTCGGTTGCTGAAACTCGATTGGATCCTCGATGGTGATGATGTGGTCGCGGCGGGTGCTGTTGATGGCGTTGATCAGGGCGGCCATTGTGGAGGTCTTGCCGCAGCCGGTAGCGCCCGTGAGGAGGATCAGTCCCTGGCGCCGCTCGGCGAGGGCGGAGAGCGACTGCGGGAGATGCAGCGACTCGAGCGTGGGGATCTGGCTGGGCAGGATACGGATGGAGGCTGCGATGGTGCCACGCTGAAAGTGGACGTTGGCGCGGAATCTTCCGGCGGACCGGCGTTCAAAGCAGAAGTCAAGACACTTTTGGCGATGCAGCTCTTCAAGCCGCGGCGGGGAGAGCAAGGGCGTTAACAGAACCCAGATGTCATCGACCGAGAGTTCGCCGCCGGGGAGTGATTTGAGCGCACCGTTGACGCGCAGGGTGGGGGCCGACCCGTTGACCAGAATGATGTCAGAGGCGTTCAAGGCAAGGGCTTCTGACAGAAGATGGTCGATGAGTTCCAGGTTTTCCGCGGCGAACGGCTGAACGGTGGCTGGCGATGATGAATCTTTTTGCATACGGCATGATAAAGCTGTCTGTGGAGACAGAGTTGCTTGTATGACGCGTTCGCCGGGGATTTCGCTTCGTGCGGGATTCAGATCTCCCGGGCCTTTCAAGTGTAGTGAGGGCAAGTGGTCTTTGGTCGGATCAAGTTTCCCCAGGGGCAAGGTCGAATCTGAAGCGACGACGAGAAAAAGCAACTGCGGGTTCCTCCACTCCCTTCGCTGTGCTCAGGTCGGTCGGAATGACAACATGCGTTGAACCGTGCTCTTGATGGCAGGGTTGGAGGCCAGTTTTCCCATGCCTCAAAAGCGAGACATGGGGCACCCGCGACTGGTGCCTGTTACAAAGATTCCTTTAGTAGCCCGCAGCGAGTGGGCAGGTTGCTGCAGCCCGCTATGGAACGAAGAGCTTGAGGCGCACGTGCCACTTGGTGCTCTGGCCGGGTTTCAGGGTGACCATGCCGGTGTCCATGGAGCCCCATTCTTTGCCGAAGGGATCGGCGAAATTGTACTGATCTTCGACGGCGACGAAGTTCTTGTCAGGCGGCGCGTAGGCCTGGATGGTTTTGATTTCGGGCGAGACGCCTTCGATCCTGACGCCGTATTTGGCTGCGGGATCGGAGATGTTCACCTGGACGACGCCGTTCTTCCAGTCGAGTTGACTCCAGTTGTCGTCGTAAAAATTCTTGTAGAGCGGCTGACCGGCGCGAAGGTCATATTGACCGGTAACAGGCACAAGCTTGCCGGTGGGAAAGACGTTGTCGTAGTTGTCGACTGTGGCCAGCATGGAAGCGGGGATCTGGAGCCGGGCCTGGGTGCGATCGCCAGAAGGGAAGTTGAAGTAGGGATGCCATCCGATGGCGATTGGCTCGGCGTCCGTGCCGACGTTGCGCGCGTCGATCATGGCATCCACGGCATCGGCCGTAATGCTGATGGTGAAGTGCAGGTCAGTTTTTGAAAGCCAGTGGCCGCCAAAATCGCCGGCATGAATGATGCCTGTGACTTGCTTGCCGCCGGGGATCGCTTTCTCCGCCACGTTATCGGTTTTGGCCTTCAGAATCAACCCATGCATGGCGTGGTGTTCGGCGCCGGCGAGTTTGCCTGCATTGTTGGCGGGCAGCGTGATTGTTTTTCCCTGCCACTCCGTGGTGAGTGTTTTGCCGTCGGCGGAGAGTTTGCCGCGAATGCGATTGGGATAGGGCACGAGGAATGCCGCTCCGAGGCGATATCCGTAGTCGCCGTTGGCGTCGTCGGTCTCGTCCAGCATCTTCTTGGCGGCTTCGACGTCAGGAGATGCAAGAACGTCGACGTTTCCGCGGCCGGGGAAGTTGGCGGTAATCTGCAGCAACTCCATGCCGCGGCCGGGCATGACGGTGATGCTGGTGAATTCGGGCTTCGTTTTGCTGCTGGCGGTACGGGAGAGGGTGACGATCTTCTGGCCGCCGATCTCAGGTGCGGACTGGGCTTGACTGCTCATCACTACACAGCTTGCCACAGCAGCCGGCAAAACGAAGGAAAGCACGCAGGTGCGAAGAAGAGGGTTCATCTTAGTCCATCCCTGAAACGCGTTGGGATTTTCCGAAAGCGCTTTATATCCGAGCCATTTGAGGGCGCGTGAAAGCGTATTCCGGAAGCGGCATTATTCTACGACATGGAGCCAACCGTAGCCGGGATGTCGAATGAGCTATTAAATCGGAGTGACTGAACGAAGACATGCTCATCCCAGAAAAGTAACTATCGGCGGCACGAATTGGTCATATTGCATCGTGCGCGTATAAGGGTACAATTCGTCCCAATCAGCTTTCTTCCATTACGGCCAGAGCAGATTAGCCCGCCTCGACGTATGCTCCGGCCTCACGCACGTATCGCTTCTTCGAGATAACACCCAAGAAAGGCCCACGGTCAGGAAAATGCTCCCCCTGCATAGGTTTGCTCTTCGTTGCTTTGCCCTGGTATGTCTCTCAGCTTTGCCCCCTACACAGAACACCGCGCTCGCGCAGACCAGCACTCCAAAACCGTTGATTGTCGAAAAGATTAACGAGAGTCAATTGGTGAAGCTGGAAGGTAACACACCTCCGGCGGCAATCGCGCAGAACGACCGCGGCCGTGTAAGTCCCGCTATGCCCATGACGGACCTGATCCTTGTGTTGCGCCGCAGCCCTGAGCAGCAGGCCGCCTTCGATGCGTTTGTCGGGAGCCAGTATGACGCCACTTCGCCGAATTACCATCATTGGCTTGCGCCCGAGGAGGTTGGGGAGAAATTCGGCCCTGCCGCTGCGGATATCGGGACGGTTTCGTCGTGGCTGTCGAGCCACGGGTTTTCTGTCGACGAGGTATCGAAGGATCGCATGACGATCCGTTTCAGCGGAAGCGCCGGCCAGGTGGAAGAGGCGTTCCACACGGAGATTCACAACCTTATCGTGAAGGGCGAGCCGCACATTTCGAACATGACCGATCCGCAGATTCCGATGGCGCTGGGGCCGGTGGTGTTGGGACCGAAGGCGCTGCACAACTTTATTCCGAGGCCGCTGCACCGGATGGGAAGCAAGGTCGTGCTGAACCAGGAAACGGGCAAGTGGGGGCGAGTCCCGGCGCCCGGCACATCCGCGGTTGGATTGCGCCCTGACTTCGGCTTCACGACCTGCGATACCAGTTCATGTCTGATTGAGGATGTGGCGCCCTACGATTTTGCGACGATCTATAACGTGCTTCCGCTGTGGACTGCGGGTACGCCTATTGACGGCACCGGGCAGACCATCGCGATTGCCGGAAGAAGCGACGTAAGAGCAGCGGACGTGGCTGCATTTCGCAGCGCATTTGGACTTACCGGTGGGGCTTTCAACACCATTCATAACCTCGTGAGCGGCACCGTCGATCCCGGCTACTGCACGGGAACCACGGGGAACTGCACGCTCGACGACCAGGTTGAGAATGCGCTGGATGTGGAATGGTCGGGCGCAGTGGCCAAGGGCGCTACGGTGGATCTGGTGGTGACCCAACAAACAAACACGAATGACGCGATCTACGATTCGGCGCAGTACGTCATCAACAACATGACAGCGCGAATCCTCAATGTGAGTTACGGTGAATGCGAACTGTTTGAGGGGACGAGCGGAAACACAGCGTACAACAATCTGTGGCAAAGCGCATCGACGGCAGGGATCGCTGTTTTTGTGGCCACGGGCGATTCCGGTTCGCCCTCGTGCGATCAGGGTGGTGCCGCGAACGGGCCGTATGGAGCGCAATATGGCCTGTCGGTGAGTGGCCTTGCATCGAGCCAGTACGACACTGCGGTTGGCGGGACCGATCTTAACTGGGGGGCTCGACAGCCTCTCCCTACTGGAACACCACGAATAACGGGACCAACGGCTCGACAGCTAAGGGCTATATTCCGGAAGTTCCGTGGAATGATACGTGCACGAATCCGATCATCGTCGGGATCCTCAATGGCGAGCTTAGCGCGAATCTCACGGCAAATCAGATGTGCTATGAGATCGCAGCCAGACTGATTAATTCAACCGGTAGCGAGCAAGGCTTACTAGATCTTGTGAATGCCATTGGCGGCAGCGGAGGCGCGAGCAATTGCACCGTCAACAGCACGACTCTGACAACGGTGAACCCAGATCCGACGAGCTGTTCCGGCGGATATGGAAAGCCGACTTGGCAGACCGGGGTAACGGGCATTCCCCCGGACAGCAAGCGCGACATTCCCGACGTTTCATTCTTCGCAGGGAATGGATTTCTCGGGTCAGCCTACCTGGTTTGTGTTTCTGACGCCGGAGCATGCGTGACTTCGGCGACGTCCACTACTGAGCCCACGGGAGAAGAGGAGATCGGTGGAACATCCGTTGCCTCTCCAGCGATGGCGGGGGTAATGGCGCTGATCAATCAGAAAGCGGGATCGGCGCAGGGCAATCCGAATTCGGAGCTTTATACGCTTGCGGGAATGCAGACTTATTCAAGCTGCTCGACCGAAACGGTTCTTTCGTCATCGAGCAGTTGCTACTTTAACGACATCGACACGGGAACGAATGCGATGGCGTGCGCGGCAGGCTCGCCGAGTTGTACGTTGGCTGCAACTGGAAACACGTATGGCGTACTGAATGGGTTCGACGCCGGCGTAGGTTATGACCAGGCAACAGGACTGGGTTCGCTGAATGTGGCCAACGTGGTGAACGCGTGGCCTGTCTCGATTGGTACGGCAGCAGCGACGGTCGCTGTTTCCGCGTCGCCGTCGACCATTACAGCTGCGCAGGGAACAACGGTTACGGTTACGGTGACAGGCGGCAGCGGCACGCCGACGGGCACCGTTGTGCTGACCAGCGGAAGTTTCACATCGGCGACCCAGAACCTTTCCGGCGGAACCGTCGCAATCACCGTGACGGCAGGGCAGCTTGCGGTGGGAACGGACACCGTAAAAGCCAGCTACAGCGGCGACGGAACCTATGCGGGAGCAAGCGAGACGACCACAGTGACGGTGACTCCTTTGCCGACTCCCACGGTGACGGTTACACCGGCCGCTCTCAGCCTCGATGCGGGACAAACCCTTAACGTGACCGTGGCCGTGACCGGCTCAGGTGCGACACCAACCGGAATGGTGACGCTTTCAGGAGGTGGTTATACCTCTTCGGCGCAGTCGCTTGCTTCAGGAAGCTCTACGATCTCCATTCCGGCAAACAGCCTGAGCGCCGGAACAGATAGCCTGACCGTCTCCTATGGTGGCGATAGCAACTACGGAGCCGGCACGGGTTCGGCCAACGTGACGGTGGCGGCTTCTGCCTATGCACTTGCAGCAACCGCTCCGGCTGCGGTAAGTCCTGGCAGCAGCGCAACCTCGACGATCAGCCTGAACTCAAGCACGTTCTATACCGGGACGGTGGCGCTTACATGCGCATTGACTACGAGTCCGGCGGGGGCTTCGGATGTTCCAGGTTGTTCGGTATCGAGCGGAGGAACCATCGCGGTGAACGCGGGTACTCCGGGTGGAACGGGTACGGTGACCGTGACCACAACTGCAGCAACCACGGCCATGCATAAGCCACATGCCGGCGGATGGAATGAAGCAGAAGGGGGAGTTGTATTGGCCCTTCTGATGCTGTTCGGAATTCCGGCTCGGCGTCGCGGATGGCGTGCAATGCTCGGTGCAGTTGTTCTGCTGGCAACGCTGGGGAGCCTCGCAGCATGCGGCGGTGGAGGCGGCTCAAGTAGCGGCGGCGGAGGCGGAGGTGGAAACCCCGGCACCACTGCAGGGAGCTACACATTCACTGTCACGGGAACCGGGAACGATCCCGCCAAAACGAAGGTGACTGCTCCTTTTACTCTGACGGTGAACTGATTTTATTGCTCGTTCGGCGCATTGGCCCTCCCCGCGGGGAGGGCCAATTTGTTTTCGAGGTCTTTGGGTTAAAGAATGAGTGAAACTGAATGCGCTCTCCCGAGAGGTTTACGCTGCCCCAACGGATAGAATCGGAAATGGCGCCGCAATGCCATTTCTGGTTCGCACAGGAAAGTGGACGTAGAGCAATCGATGAAATCCTTGTTGCTGGAAGAGTACGGAAAGCTTGCTATTGCAGATTTGCCGCGTCCGGAGCCCGGCGAGCAGGAAGTGCTGGTGCGGGTGGCGGCATGCGGCATCTGCGGCAGCGATGTGCACGGGTACGACGGATCGTCGGGACGACGCATTCCTCCGCTGGTGATGGGCCATGAAGCTGCCGGAGTCATCGTTTCAGTTGGCGCTCGTGTTGCTGCATACAAGCCCGGCGATCGGGTCACCTTCGATTCGACGGTCTACTGCGGGCAGTGTGTGTATTGCCGTCGCGGCGATGTGAATCTCTGCGACGGCCGACAGGTGATCGGCGTTTCGTGCGGGGAGTATCGCCGGAACGGAGCGTTCGCTGAATATATCGCGGTGCCCGAGCGCATTCTTTATCGTTTGCCGAGCAGGATGTCGTTTCCCGAGGCAGCGATGCTTGAAGCGACTTCGGTGGCAATCCACGCCGTGAAAATGAGCGGAGTGAAGAAGGGTGACGCGACGCTGGTAGTTGGCGCGGGAATGATCGGCCTGCTGACCATGCAGGCACTGCGCGCGGCGGGCGTGGGACGGGTGATGATCGCAGACATCGACGAGACGCGGCTTACGCTGGGCGAACTCCTGGGCGCCGACGAAGCGCTGCGCGGGACCGGCGAAGAGATTGCCAAGGCGGTGTTGGAGCGGACGGGTGGCGAGGGCGCAGACGCGGTGTTTGATGCGGTCGGCCGTGCCAAGACGGTCGCGGAATCCATTGACAGCGTGCGCAAGGGCGGCACGGTGACGCTAATCGGGAACATCGAGCCGGAGGTCAGGCTGCCGCTGCAGAAAGTGGTTTCGCGGCAGATCCGGATCCAGGGAACTGCGGCTTCGGCGGGCGAATATCCGCAAGCCATCGAACTAATTTCGAGTGGGCGCATCCAGGTGCGGCCGCTTATCACGGCGGTAGCGCCGCTGGAAGAAGGCCCGCGCTGGTTTGAGCGTCTGCATGCGCAGGAGCCTAACTTGATGAAAGTGGTCTTGTCTCCAATTGAGGAAGCGCGCTGAATATCGCGCGCAGCGAGGCTGCACTGTGACGGATTCGCTTTTCGATTTAACCGGCCAGGTTGCGATTGTGACGGGAACCAGCCGCGGACTGGGACAGTACTTTGCGCGGGCGCTGGCGAAGGCCGGCGCAGACCTGGTGCTGACAAGCCGGAATCGCGATTCACTGCGCGCGTTTGAAACTGAAGTTAAAAGTTTTGGACGGCGCGCGATTGCGCTTGAACTTGATGTGCGCGAACCCGCCAGCATCGAGCGGATGGTGAGTGAAGCGACGGCAGCATTCGGTCAGATTCACATCCTTGTGAACAATGCAGGATGCAACGTGCGCAAGCCGGCACTTGAAGTCACGTGGGACGACTGGAACCTGGTGCTCGATACGAATCTGCGGGGTAGCTTTTTTGTTGCACAGGCAATTGCGCGCGGCATGATCAAGCACGGTTACGGGCGCATCATCAACATTGGGTCCGTAACCAGCGTCTTCGGTTTTGCAGGACTGGCGCCTTACTGCGCGAGCCGTGGCGGGATCAAGCAACTGACTATGAGCCTTGCGGACGAGTGGGGAAGACACGGTGTCACGGTGAACTGCCTGGCTCCTGGCTGGTTCAAGACGGAGCAGAACAAAGTTCTCTACGAGAATGCTGAGTGGGTGGAGTATCTAATCGACCGAATTCCGGTGAAGCGTGCGGGGCTTCCGCATGACCTGGACGGTGCGGTGGTGTTCCTGGCGTCTGAGGCGAGCCGGTACATTACGGGGCAGACGCTGCTGGTGGATGGGGGGATTTCGACGGGCGCCACGCGCGCTACGGTGGTGCGCAAACAGGGCAGCTAGTCTGATGAGTCCGGAGTCTTAACGGAAACTAGAAAAGACAAGAAGCAGATTCTTCGCTCACCAGCCCCGAACCAACCCCACAGAGCTATCGCTCTGCGAGGCCCCTGGTACGTTCGGGGCCCCGTCCGCTCAGAATGACACTGACGATTAGGGGGAATGACGCTGACGATTAATGGGAAGAATTTCAGGCTCGATACTAGCCTGCGATATCCGGCGTTCTGAATGCAATCGTCGGCGCTTCGACGGTCTGGCTGGAGGCTTCTGCCTGCGACATCGTGTGGCCCGTGGATTTACGCACTACGAGTTTGGGATAGACGGTGATTGCCTTGGGTTGCGGATGTGGGATCTGGTTGCGGATGAGAGAGAGCAAGGTGCTCGCCGCCACCTGGCCCATGCTGCGCAGAGGTTGATGAATGGTTGTTAAAGCCGGATGATGCATCGATGCGGCCGTTATGTCATCAAAGCCGAGAACCGAGACGTCTTTCGGGACGCGCAGGCCGGCTTCGCGCAACGCGGAAATGGCGCCGATGGCGGTGACGTCATTGAACGCGAAGATTGCAGTGAAGGGATTCTTCGATTGCAGGAGCTGGCGGGTCATTTCCTGTCCGGGGGTAGGGCCGGGCTCGGGACTTTGCAGCTGAACCACCAGGCGGTCGTCTATTTCAATCTTGAGATCGCGTGCCGCCTGCACGATAGCCTGCCAGCGCAAGAGGGTGTCGGAGCTGAACGCCTGACCTTTGATGAATGCGATCAGCTTGTGGCCGAGGGATTTCAAATGCGCAAGGGCGAGGTGCGCGGCCTGGTCATGGTCAAGCTCAATATTGATGACGCCATCGCGGCGCTCGTGACCGGAGATCGAAACAACCGGCACCGGGAGATCTTCGTTCATGGGAGAGTCGACGGCAATGATGCCTTCGACGGATCGCGAGAGCATCATGCGCGGATAGCCTTCGAGCAGATCGGCACGGTGGCGATGGCTGGCAACGAAGTAAAAGAAGCCGTCCTTGAGTAACTCGTCTTCGATGCCGCTGATGACGGTGGTGGAGTAGCCTTCGCTGATTTCCGGGACGATGACGCCGATGGTGTAGGTGCGCTTCTGACGCAGGCCGCGCGCCATGGTGTTGGCGACGTAGCCATTGAGAGCGGCAGCGTGCAGCACGCGCTGCTGGGTTTCTTCGGCGATACGGTGCGCTGTCGCTTCTCCATTAATGATGCGGGAGACCGTGGATTGCGAGAGCTCGAGCATGGCAGCGAGCTCTTTCAGCGTGATCGGCTTGATGGGTGCTTTGGCCACTCGTCTTGCTCCCCGGAGTTTTCTTTTACACAATCATGCGGTTGCGTGGAACCCGGCGCGCTGCATTGCAGAGGTTGCTTCGGGATTGCGCATGAATGTGTTCCAAACCAGGCCTGTACGGAGGTTCTCTGCCATCAGCACCGAGATGCCCTGATCGATGCCGAGAACATCGGTGTCATACCAGTTTGCGGCGGGATGAAAGGCGTCGACAAAACCGTATCGTCCCCACGCCTGCTTGCCCCACTTGTCGCGCATGGCTCGTTGGACTGAGATGCAGTCGACGGGCACAAAGGGCAGCGAACCCGCAGACGCATTGGGAACCACGGTTCCATCCAATGGCCCCTGTGGCGGCGGCCCTCCCCAAGCCGTGTATCCGCCCTGGTAGTCGGACGCGGATACACCCCAGTAGTCTTCGTTGTACCACTTGGGATAGGAGAGGCAGAACGCTTTATGCGCGCGAGTTGCAATAACGGAATTCTCAAAGTAATTGGTGTATGCGTCGCGCTTATTGCGGAAATCGAACCATGCGTGCGAATACTGGTGCGTGAAGATGGGATCGTTGCCGCTGATGAAGTTGAATTCCTTGTAGTGAACGACAGGGCGGGTCCAGTTCTTCCAATACTCGCCACCAACGGGATGCGTGGGGGAGCCGATGGCCAGCAGATAGATCATCATGAGTTCGCAGAAGTGTTCCCAGCGAGCATCGAGAAAGCCTTGATCGGGGTGCCAGCCCATGGAAAATGTTTTGCCGCCATTGAGCATCCATGGCCAGTCGACGCGCTCATAGATCTGGCTGGCGAGAGACTTGATTTTCGGATCGTCGAAGTACGCGCGTGCCGTGAGGACGCCGCAGAGCAGCAGGGAAGTGTCGATGGAGGAAAGCTCGACGCCTTTGACGCGCTCGCCGGTCTCGATGTCGCTGAAGTGATAGAAGAATCCGTGGACTTGAGGGAATTTGTTCAGGTGCCAATCGAGTGTGGTTCGAACACGTTCTACGATCTGCGCGTGAGGCAGGTAGCCGCGCTTGTCTGCGATGCACAGTGCGGTCAGGCCGAAGCCGGTAGCAGCAATGCTGGCCATGCGGCGCGGGTCGCGGCTGCCGTTGAGGTCGTTGCGAGCGCGATCGAGAACCTGGCCGGTCTTGTCGCTGCCCTGTTCCCAAAAGAAGAGACAGCCCTGGCGTTCTAGATCGTCGAGGAAGGCTTCATCGCCGTTTTTCGGTTGCCACGAACCGGCAGCGAGGAGCTTCGAGGGCAAGAGAGCGCATCCAGCAGCCCCGGCAATCGAATGCAAGACCTTGCGGCGTGTGATGGATGGAGACGGCGCATTTTGATTCAAGATAGTCCTCCTTGATCTGCTCAAGACGGATCTTCGATGAGACGTGTCCTGGACGTCCAGGCAAACGCATCAAGCCCCTGTCGACTTGAATTGCTGAGGCCCGTGTCTTCCAAGCGACGGACTGGATATAGGTAGAAACGAACGGAGAAAGCGACCCATTTGCGCAATCGATTGCGCATTGCCAATTTCTATCATTCACAGATTTACGTCGTCAAGATTTTTCGTTAACGCGCGTGGCTGTGCACGCATTGACGATGACAATTATCCTCACGGACCGATTATCCGCTGAGCAGAGCCGAGTTACTTCCGCCTGCTGTTGAGGGCATTCAGTTTGGACTTCAACTGCTCCAGTTTTTGTCCCGCCTCGCTGAGCTTACCCTGCGCGGTGAGGCGCTGATAGTCATCGAAATCCTTGGCTGCACCCTGGATGAGCGCATTGAGATCGTCGGGCTTTCCCGGCGAGTTTGCTGCCGAAGCAGCCCCAGCGGGCTGCGGAGTTGCATTTGATTCTGCCGTGAGGCTTGAGACTTCTCCGCCGAAGAGCGAACGGAGCGCAGCTTCGAATGTCGAACCGTAGGCGAGACGATCTTGCAGGGCCAGCACAACGAGGCGCAACTCGGGCATCGGGCTGCGCTCGGCCTGGAGGTAGATGGGCTCTGCGTAGATAAGAGCCTTGCCGCATGGGATGACGATCAGCGTGCCGCGGCGCACATGCGAACCCTGCTGATTCCAGAGCGTGAGCTGGCCGGAGAGTTGCGCATTCTGATCGATGCGCGCTTCTATCTGGAGCGGGCCGTCGACGAGACGCGTCTTGGGAAAGTCATAGACGACGGATTTGCCATATTGGGCGCCATCGCTTCGACCGGCGATCCAGCCGATGAGGTTGTTGCGATTCGAAGGCGTGAATGGCAGGATCTCGATGAACTCGGTCGAGGACTCACCGGGGAGTTTCATCAGGACGAAGTTCGGGTCCATCGGTTGCGTGGCCTGGTCGCCGGAAGAAGTCATGCCGACCTCGGAGGCGACTGTCCAGAGATCCTCGCGGTTGTAAAAGACGACCGGATCCGTCATGTGATAGAGGCCATAGGCAGCGGCCTGCAGGCGCAGAAGCAACTCGGGGTAGCGCACATGCCGGCGAAGGTCGGGGGGCATGGCAGATGCATCTTTGAAAAGCTGCGGGAAGATGCTGCGGTAAGCGGCGATGAGGGGATCGCTGGGGTCGAAGACGTAGAAAGTGGTGGCTCCGCTGTAGGCGTCGATCACCACCTTTACGCTGTTCCGCATGTAATTGATCTGGTCGTTGCCGAGCCCGTAATGCGTAGAGTAGGGGTAGCTGTCAGACGTCGTAAACGCATCGAGCATCCAGGAGAGCCTGCCGTCGTCGCCGACCACAATGTACGGGTCGGAATCATAGGTGAGAAACGGGGCGAGAGCTCTTACGCGGTCCAGAACATTCCGTCTCATCAGCAGCCGGCTCTGGGCATTGATGTCGTCGCTGAAGGGGAGCTTCGTGAGGTCGTCGCGATCGAAAGCGATCAGGAGACGACGCGGGAACGATCCCAATTCGATGCCGCCCGTGCCTTCATAGGACGTCATGCTGTTTGTTTCGCCCTGGGGGTAATCGAACTCCTTCTGGCGAGTTTTGACGTAGACATCGGTGTTTGTGAGCTCGCCGAAGTAAATCTCGGGACGCTTGACCTGGATCGACGGGACCGTGCTTTGGATGGGCATATTGCTCAGCATCAATGTTGGCAGGCCCTCCGACGTGAATCCGTTGACGGGATTCATCGTGATGCCGTAGCCGTGGGTGTAAATGAGTTTCTCGTTGATCCAGTTGCGGCTGCTCTCGGGGAGCTTTTCGATGTTCAACTCACGCGCAGCCAACATGACCTGGCGCTCCTCGCCGTTGATTTCATACCGGTCGATGTCGATGTCGGGAAAGTCATAGTAGGTGCGGATCTCCTGAATCTGGCGGAGGGTATCCTGCAGCGCATGCCAGTCCCACAGACGAATGTTCTCGAGGGTGGCTTGATTGTTTTGGGCATCGGCGGCTTCAACGGTGACCTCAGCGGGGAACTCATGTTGCGCGACCTTGTCGAGATTGAATGCCTGGCGGGTGAACTGGATGTTGTGCCCGATGAATGGCTGCTCGCGGACCAGTTCGTTGGGCTTGACGATAAAGCTGCTCATATACCAGGAACTGATCTGCAGGATAAGAAAGCAGGCTACGGCCGGAACCGGGGACAGGAAAAGACGACCGATGCGCGGGCGAAGAAAGATGTTTGTTGCGGCAATTCCGGCGCCCAGGATGAGTGCAGCGCAGATGACCAGCAATCCACCGAGGAGCAGATGGTCGTCGGTGTAGGTTACGCCGCTGAATACAGTGTGATCGGCGAGGATTGTGTCGAAGCGACCCAGCCACGTACGCATCGCGACAACGATCAGAAGAAAGGCGATGGCAGCTGAGAGCGCGCGCAAGGGACGCGGGGAAGATCCATAGGCGCCTTCGCGGAAGAGCTGCGAACCGCCAGTGAACAGGATGAAGAGCCCGGCGATCGCGCATCCCAGGATGGCGATCATCAGCAGCCATCCGAAGAGAAAGTGCAGCACCGGCAATGTAAAGAAATAGAAGCTGAGGCTTTTAGCAAAGATTGGATCGTGAGGTCCGTCTGTGGAGGCTCCTCGAAACCAGAAGAGAGCAAACCGCGTCCACTCGCTCATAAAGCTTGCGCCGGTCAGCAGGGCGAAAAAAGCGGATGCAATCAGGGAGCCGATCCGGAGGACGGGATCGACGGGAAGCTCGAATGTGCGGCTGCCGAGAACGATGGTTCCGGCGCTGTGCAGTTCGTCACGGCATGCACGTCTGAGCGCTGAGAACCATCCAAACAGAATCAGAAACGTCAGGAGCGATGGAATAGCGAATGTGATCCACTTGAGATCGAGGGTCCTCCAAAAAACTTCGGAGTAGTCAAGGGAGGAAAACCAGAGCGAATCGACGTAGTAGGAAATCGAGGTGCGCGCGCTGAAAAGGATGACGAGGAAAGCCAGAACAATCCAAAGAATGGCGCGGCGTGACTTGATGGGCGGATCTTCTCGAATTGGAAATACGACGCGTTCGTGGATCAAGCTCACACCAGCTTTCGCCGGCAGATTATTCGTTAGTATCCGGCATGGGCAATTGTAAGGCTAGAAGGGCGAGCAGGTTGTGCGAGGTGACATCTGAGGGGCGGACGGGCACATTCACGCTGAATTCGTTTTGAGCGCCAAGTCTGTGTGCATTGCAGGCGAAGGCGAGCAGCGAAAATGGCGGAATTTAACGAATTGAAGAATTTACTCCACAATTCCCGGTGGTATGCTTGGGACTTCCCCGTCCCGGGCCGGATGCCGGGACTGCCGAAAGAACTCAACCATGGAAGGAGAAAGTCATGGGCATACTTGAAGAAGCTGCTGGAGCATTTGCCGCTGTTGAGGGCGTGAAGAAACTCGATCCCAATGCAGGAATTATTACGGAGGGTGTCGCGGCCGTGGCGGGCTTCGAAGGCACAGAAGCCATTACCAACTTCATCGAAAAGAAGGAAGAAGAGCACAAGGACCAACAGGGATAGCGATGTTCCTGAACGGCGAAGCTTCCTTTGACAACTGATTTCATCTTCCCGCTTTTCCTCGCCCCAAACGAGGGATTGCGGGAAGAGACGTTGATCGGTCTACCTCTGGTCTGCGAAGTTCCCCTGCCGCAGAAGTATTGGAATTCACTCACAATCTATCTGGTTACCGTCAACCGTTCGTCCGCAGTTTGAATCTGGACAGGGCTTCATCGTTCTGCGCGCAGATCGCGGGGATGCTGGAATTGAGGCGGAAAGTTCCGGAATCGGATTAGGAGGAAAATGGCGCAGAAAAAACGGCGGCGAGCCTTTTGAGGCCCTTCCGCCGTTTTCCTATTTTGTTACCACATCGAAACCGTAAGGTTGTCCACGTAGGCGGTGACAGTCCCACTCCCAATTCCGTCGATTTGGAACTGGGTGTTGACGATCGGGGCCCATCCAAGATCGGCTCCGACGAATGCAGAGACGTTCAATGGGATCTCAACACCATCAAGCCAGATGGCATGATAGGTGACGGTACCGGTGCTGTTGCGGGAGAAGCTCGCCTGAACGTGGTGCCACTTATCCGTCGACCAACTGCGCGGGTTGCAATGGGTGCCGCTTTTGCCGACCCAGGATGGTCTGGGGCTTCCGGCCGAGCCCTTGTTGACGTTGTAAGCCCATTCGCCGGTGTAACCATCGCACTGTATGCCGATCAGCGCCGTCTTGCCGTCAGGCATTACCTGATTCACGTCGAATTCCAGGTTGCCAATCTTGCTGGAAGAACTGGTGAGATACACCCATGAGTCGTAGAACAGGTTCTCCGCATCGACATTGTCGGAGAAGGAGATCGAAAACCGTTCGTCGCCGCTTTTTGAGAAAGAACTAGCGAATCTTCTTGTGCTTCCGTAAAGCGATGGAGAACTGACGATCGCTGTTGAACCGCTTGATGAGCCGGGCCCTCCCGAATCATGGGCGGATTGCCAGCCGCCTAACGCCTGAATGTGTCCGACGATGTCAGCAGTCGAGGGAATGACCGACTCAGAGCTTGTGCTGCCCGCTTTGACACTAATGGAGATAGATGTGACGCATGAGGTACCGTTCTGGCCCCAGGCCTTTACATGCAGGGTGTGGCCGCCCGTAGAAGATGAAATCGATTGATCAATAGATTGACCTTTAATGACGGTCGTATCCGAACTGCTGTCGAACGAATATCCCATCGTAACAACACTGGATGACGAGCATGTGGATGCCGAAGCGTTCAACGTAAAAGTTGATGAGACATCGGTGTTATTGGCAGGACTGTTGACTGTTACACCGGCGAGGGCGGGCAATGTCATGGTGAGGGCAAAGGTGGAGGCGAGGGTGAGGTTTCGAGCAAGATTCATCGAGTTTCCTTTTTAGGTTGCATTTTTCTGCGCGGCTCCAGGATGCTCGTTCACCTGGAAAGCCAAAAGGTTCAATTGTTGATGGGTATGTCTGAGATGCGTGCGCACAGCGCCGACTTCGAACTACTCAGCAACCTCTGATCATGATCATGGTGTCGCGGTGCACAGTTGCTTTCAACTGCGCTGCCGAACTAGAGGTGGCCTAATCTCAGATCCTAAGTGAGGCTTACGGTCGTCGACGTTAAACGTTCTCTTGCGTGTCGATGTCACTCGGATTTTTTGATGGGCCCCAGGCAACCTTTTGCAATGTTCTCTAGGAATACTTTCACAACTAATTGCATCCGACAACGAAGATTTTGCAGATTTTTTGTGCAAAATTGACTTTTCCGGCGATCTCGGAAGGAATTACCGGCATCATGCAAAAAGTCCCTAGTGATCGAGTAAAAATTAGCTACTGAACTAGGAAATCGATACAAATTAGTCCACATCCGGTAGCGTATTGCACCCTTAGAAGGAAACCGCCAGAGAAACTTTTCTAAAGTACCGCTCCATCAAGGAGCGTTGCAGACCGTTCTTTTCCGGCGGTTTGTGAGCAGTTCGAAACTTACCACCTGGAGATGGTGAATTTATCGAGATAAAGTGTTGCTGAACTGTCTGCGCCCGGCTCACCATCAACCTGGAAGTTGGCTATGAGAACGCCGGCAGCCCAGCCGAGCCGGAAGTCGGAATTGACCTTCTTGTTGATTACGGATTCAACGCCGTCAAGCCACACAGAGTGATACGTGACATTGCCTGAGTCATCGCGTGAGTAACTAATCTGGATGTGGTGCCACGCATTCTGTTTCCAGTTGGCGGGATTGCAGGGAACGGTGGAGTGGATCCATCTCACCACCGGTGCGGCTGGGGTTCCTGCATTCGAACTGTAATCCCATGTGTTCGAATCGCCTGCGCACTGGAATGCATAGATAACGGTATCGCCGTTGGGGATAACCTGGTTGTTATCCATTTCAAGGTTACCGATCTTACTGCCCTCTTCGATATAAACTTCTGCGTCATAGACGAAGTTCATCGGCGCGGAGTCTTTTGCGTAGGTGATGGAGTAGAGTTCGCCTCCGCCGTTGGTATACGTGGTGTCAAACCGTTGCGCCAGTCCGCTCAGGGAAGGATCTGCAACCTCCGTCATTACTCCCGTGGATGTGCCCGGCGTTGCCGGATCGTGTTTGATCCTCCAATTAGTCATTGACTGGATGCCGTTTACCTTGATCGCGGTTGAAGGGATAGCCGGTCCGGAAGTGGAAGTCGACGAGGCAATTGAATAGTCTGCTCGAGCGATGCCGCTGTTTGCGTAGCCCGAAGCTACAGCCACCGCCTGGACGGTCGTCGAATTCGCTATCAGAATCGGGCCAGCGTAAACGGGTGACGATGTCGATGGGCCGGAACCATCGAGGGTGTAGTGAATGGCGGATCCCGACGTAGCATCCGAGAGAGATACATATTGCTTGGCTGTGTATTGACCAGGCGCCAGCGAGAACCTTGGCGTGGCGGCAGCGGCCGACGACGAACTCACATTGATTGCAAGGAGAACTTGATCCGCGGCGTTCTGGCCCCAGCACTTTACATGCAGTGTGTGCGTGCCGGCGCTCGCCGAGACAGACGCAATGAATGAAGTTGGCTCGATAGTTACTGGGCCGCTATCGATCGAATAGCCCATGGAAACGGCCGGTACTGATGCGCATGTCTTTGTGTTTGCAACCAGGCTGAATGGCGAACTCAGCGTTGCGCCGGCTGTAGGACTCGCCACGGAAATATTGGAAGCGGCCGCCGCAACGATTGTGATGTTGTAAAGCAGTTGGGCATTTGTTTGTTTTCCCCAGCATTTCACGTGCAGAACGTGTGATCCGGGGCTGGCAACTACGAGGGCACTGAATGATGTCGGTTCAATGATTGCCGTATTGGAATCGATCGAGTAACCCATCGAGGCAGCGGGGATTCCGCCGCATGTGCTTGTGCTTGCCACCAACTTAAAGGGTGAAGTTAGCACTGCACCGTTGGAAGGCGTGACGACTGTAATGGCTGATGCCGATATTGCTGATGCGGCCAATGCTAGAACTGCGAGAAAGGGAGTCTTCATGGTCATTCCTCAAATCAGGATGGCGAGCACTCGTGAGGGCATCTTCGAGAGCGGCTTGCTTCACGATTCGAAAGGCAAGGAGAAAGCGATTTCCGTGACTGAGCGAAGCGCGTGAACATAACGTCGCCCAATGACGCAAGCCTCTTCGATATTCGGTTGCAGCACATCCCGGATCTGCGAGTTAAGAAAAAGAACTGGTATAGACGCGAAATAGCTACGCCCGATGGATCGCAGAGTTCGAGGAATAACCATCGATGAGAACCACCCCACCGTGGAAGGCCGAACAATTGCGCACTTGAGGCCGGCATCCGTCCCAGGCTGAATCGCGATCCAGATGGATTGCTCGTTCTCTGGAAGCTCGCCGATTGTCTCGGAAGACTGAGCCGCATTGAGTGCGCCCTACCCAACATTGACGTGCACGTAGTCAGGTACCCTCACAGAACTCGCGGCGCCTGAACGTCACGATGGGCCGTGTAGGGTGATATGAAGTGAATTATTTGAATGTGAGTATAGGGGGAGGCCAGATACAAATCGGTGACTTATATCACACAAACTGTTACTTAGGTTATGCCAACTATTGCGATTGGATATCCCACTAATTTGCAACAACCAAAAAGACGTCTAAACAGACGAAGACCTTGGCATCGCCGGCTCATTTGGAGGAGTTCACTGAGCTGACGTTACCAAGGTCCAATGTTTACAGGTTGTGCCGTGGGCCTTTCGTTTGTCTACTGCACCGTGACGGAGACGTTTGTGGATGATTGCATAGAACCGCTGGTGCCCGTGATCGTGATCGTATAGGCTCCGGCTGTTGTGCCACCGCTGCCTTGCGTTGTGACCGGCGCTGTCTTGACTCCACAACCGCTGACTGCGGCAGCCAGCGTTGCCAGCAACAGCAGCCCAAACATCGCCTGCCAATTGCGGCGACGGAAGGGGAGCCATAGAAACAGGATCGCTACAAGCGTCCCTTCACCTAACTGGACGAATGGGTGCAGCTGTTTATGAAGCGCTGCTGTGGAAGCACCCGTGGTAATGACGGTGAGTTTGGCGGTGACCGCCTGGGTGCCCGCGATAGCGCCAGGCTGGGCTACGGTGCATGTGGGTGGATCGATTGCTCCGGATGGACTGCTGCTAATTGCGCACGAGAGAGACACGCTTCCGGTAAATCCGCCGGCCGGAGTCACGGTGATGGTTGAAGATGCTGTCCCCCCTGGCGCGATGGCGGGCATTGAGCCACCATTCAAGGTGAAGGACGGCTGCGCTGTTACTACTTGAATCACATATGCGGAGTTGACGATATTGCTGCTACCCAGCGTCGGACTGATCGCAATGCTGTTGATAGTTTCGGAAGAACTAACAGCAATGGGACCTGAATACGCGTTCGACGAAGCAGTCGGAGTGGAACCATCAGTGGTGTAGTAAATCTTGGCGTCGGATGTCGCGCTGCTAAGAGAAACATTCTGGGCCGTACTATAAGTGCCCGCCGTGGGCGCGAACGTGGGCGGCACAGCTTGGGTACTGTAAATCCAGCTGATAATCTTCTGACTTGCAGACAGTCCGCCAGTGCCACCCGTGAATCCGACATAAGCCGTGTTGCCGCCAACAATTTGCGGGATATTGATTGCCTGCGACATTGTAAAAGTATCATTGGTCACAAGGTCTAGAAGATTCAGGGTAAGAGTCGTTCCATCGTAGGTTATCTTAGCCTGGATCGAATCGCCGCTGGCTAACTGGATGCCGCTGGGACTTATATCCACGGTAGGAAGCAGAGGCGGTTGGCCGTCGGTGTAGACACCCGTCGAGTCGCTTCCTTCATTCTCGTAGTTGTAGAAGTTGAACTTGACGGCGACGCTCGATGGAATATTCTGATAGCCGAGACCTGCGGATTCTCCACCTAGAGCCGTGGGCCCTACGTTCTGGATGGTGAAGGTAAAGCCATTTCCCTGGGCACTCGACAACTGAAACTCGAAATTGGTGGTGAATGCTTGAACGTTGATAGGCGCGTTCCAAAAGACACTTCCAGCCTGCGATAAGCCGCCATTTGTCAATTGCAGTCGAGTATCGTTATCAGCAACAGCACTGCCGTTCAGGGTCAGCCCCGCCGTCGAGGAGAAGCCGCTCCCGAAGTTAATCGAGTTCCCGCCGTTCTGGATTACATACGCTGCGGTCCCAACATTACTGTTCTGCAAAGTCGGATCAATGGCCACCGCGTTGATTGTTTCCGAAACTGAGACCTGGATCGGCCCCGCGTAGAGGGTCGATGAGGAAGATGGTGCGCTACCGTCGGTGGTGTAATAGATCTTTGCGTTAGCGTCGGCATTCGTAAGGGTCACCGTCTGCGCGGACAGATAAGTTCCGGCCGCCGGAGCAAACGTGATCGGCGGTGCCTGGCTAGTGAACATAAAGGCCGCGCTGGTTACGCCGCTCTGGATATAGCCCGGTGCGCTTGCAATGGCGTTGATGGTCGTATCGGTACTCACCGTAATCGGTGCCGTGTACTGTGTCGATGTTGGTGTTGGAGTAGATCCGTCGATGGTATAAAAGATGCTTGCCGACGGAGTCGAACTCGACATCTGTACGCTCTGGCTGGTGGAAAAGGTTCCGCCATTCGGAGTAATGGCGGGTGCCGCGGCGCTTGGCTCACCATTGAAAAGTCCGTAGACGTCCACTTCTCCATGTGCTGCGACGTAGACCTTTCCGTTGGTCACTATCGGTATCGAGAACTTGTTGGCGGGGCCGGCAGCATCGCGTGTTGCATTTGTGTCGCTCTCGTAGATCGTCTTGGTCAGGTCGTTGGCATTCCATGCATAAAGCACGGCCGCTCCGTCCGTGTTGAATTGGTCTGACCGCACCGCCCAGGCGATGCCATCCTGCGTACCATTGGAAGAAATTGAAAATGATGGGTCGGGGAAGGCGGATGTGATGGTCGATTGACTGTCAGGAGTAGTATCCATAATTCCGTCGTCAATCTTGAACATCATGGGAACGTTGTTTTCAGCCCAAAGATAAACTTGGCCGTTCCAGTATGCCGGCGTGCTCCATAGCCCCACTCCCTGCGGGAGCAAGGGTTGAAATGTCCTGAAGGGCATTGGTGTTCGACGTAGCGCCCGCGAGATATCCACCCAGGTTGTCGGCGTCCAAAACCAGGATCCGCCCTTCTTTGCCGGCCTGGATCAAGATATGCGGATTCGGTCCCGACTCATTCACCATCAGCACCCCTCCTGATCCCTGGTCCCAATCGTGATTATTCAGGATTTGATAGTTAAAGGAGGTAAATGCGTCTGTGGGCGTGAGTCCGCCATTGGCAAGACTAAAGTTGACGACGCTCTCTCCTAACTCGGTGGTGGTGCTAAATGGAGGATAGGTGGAATGAGTACCGTTGCCGGTAACAAGAAACATTCGTCCGCCGGGCGTGCTTGTATCAATGGGCATGCCTGCGCCAGATGCCCATAGTCCAGCACCTGATCCGTTCGGAGAGAGACACAAAGCGGCACTTTGCGCAAGTGTGGTGGCATTATATGCGAACAACCATCCATGCCACGGTCCGTTGTCACCGTGCGCGCCGTAGCCGAAATAGACGTAGCCATTGTAGTAATTCAGCGCCGTACGCTGGTTCTCCCATAGAGCGCTGAATGTCAGTTGTCCGCCGGAACTACCGTTACCTGTGCCTGCGGTGGTCGCAGTGATAGTTACCGGGCTGTTTGCCTGTTCCGCGCCGTTAATAATGTTGATCGCATGAAGACGAGAAAAGTATGCGCCATTCTCTTTTGTATTTGCGACTACGTACATTGTGTTCGTTGCTGGATTAATCGTCGGTGTACCGGTGATGCCGACGGTTGGCGCAACATCGGGCGATCCGGTGTCTGCCCAAGGTACTGCCGTGGCGCCGGATGCCGCTCCATAAGCTGCGGTTAGCAGGCTAACTTGCCAGATAGGCTTCGCATTGGCTCCGCCGTTGGAGTCGGCATCGAAGGCGTAGATCGAATCATTCTCCGTCGCAACAATGAGCACGTTATGGACGAGACCGTCGCTCATCTTCAGCGCTGGAACATACAGCGGCTGTGCGTACACTGTGCTGTCCACCGGAAGGGAGAACAACTTTCCGAAGGACTGTGAATTCACGTTGGTTGGAGTGAGTGCAGTTTCCTGCGTGTTCTGGCCAGCGTGTGTCAAATCGTAGCGCCAGGTTAGAACGGGAACAGGCGTCGGAGTTTGAGCCACGATGCCCGTCAGCGACGTGCACATGAGGGCGACAGCCAGCATTCGAGGGAACGCCGTCGACCGCTTGGAGAAATAATTTGTACAGAGGGATATCGTAGAAGCAACAGGAGACTGGCGAACCCGTTGTAGCATACAGACGCACCTTCGCTGAAGATAGACTGAACCACCAATCCGCCAAGAAAATGGAGGCGGACGAATACCAATGCCGCGGATCGCGGCACTTGAACTGCCAGGTAGTGAGCTGAATTAGTGATCGACTCGCGCGTATTGAACGCGGGAACACTGCACTAACACTCTTCGTTGCACTTCTGTGATTTGCCAAATGGTGAAACTATCGTGTGAGAGCAAAGTGGAGTCTTCTCGAAAGGTCATGCTCCCCATCCAAAAGGGAGCTAGTTGTAAGATGGTTGTCCTCGCGGTGCGGTTGCTTTTGATCCTGTGTCGACTTTTAAACCTGTCTTCCGGCAGAATATTCGCTATGCAATTCGCTGGATTGATCAAACCTTCTACCCGTGTGTGCCGCGTGTTGACACTCCACCTCTTCTCGGCGCCGGGCTGGTCATTGGTGTCGCTGTGGGTCGCTCTTGCGGTGGTAACAGGCGCTCAAAGCGTGCCGAAAAGTCCGCTCGGCGTGGCCTGGCAAGTCAAGGGACTATGGCGTGTCGATGGCGGCGCAAATCCAATTCAGACGGGAGATACGATCAAGCCGGGGTCGCTTCTGTGGCCGATCGAGGGATCTCCAGTCCATTCAGTGACACTGTTGCTGCCTGACGGTCAGCGGATTCTCTACGAATGTTTTCTGGCCGCTGATTGCGGGCGTGGCTTCCGGGTGCCGTCACTCTATCGCGAGCCCGATCCGCACGCCACCGGCGTTCTATGGCGCATTCACGCGGTTCTGACAACATCAAGACGGGAGCGGGAGGTCGCGCCCGGCAATGGAACTCCACTGCCGCGGGATGAAGCTGTAACGGTGCTCGATGCGCAGTCCCGAGGCGAAGTCGACCGGCCTAGTATCGGCTCTCTCCGATGGACATTACACGTATACGGTGCGCGGTTTCGAACATTCTGATACACCGGGACTCCCCAAAGCGCTCGAGAAGAAAGGGGCAACTGTAAAGCTTGAGATCCCGTCGCCCGGATTGTATGACGTCATAGTCACTGATTCTCTGAATACTCCGCGTGTCGATCTCCTCATCGCAGCAGTTAAGTCGCCGCAGGCCGGGAACATACAAGGATCGTTCCGCGACGCGAAGGTGCTGCTGAAAAATTGGAATGACGATTTTCAGGGATGGCCCGTTCACGATTTTCAGAGAGCCTATCTGGAAGCCTTGATTCTGGGCATCAACCCTCACATCCCCGGCGCACTCTCCGTCCCGAGGAACGTCCAAAAAAGCAATCCCGGAGTGGTTGCAGAACCGGTCTTCATTCCCGGCCCCGGCGTGATGCGAGGTGACACCGCCGTGACATTGCGGTGCGATACGCCGGGTGCAACGATACACTTTACGACCGACAATTCGCAGCCGTTCTTGTCTTCGGCGGTATACAGCGCTCCGATCATGGTGAAGGGAACGGCATTGACAATCAAGGCATTCGCTACGGCGAATGGTAAAGATCCAAGTGCCGTCGTCACCGGGATATTCAGGATTGGAGAGTAACCATGCACGTCAACAAGCAACCAGAACCTTCCTTCCGATCATCGAAGTATAGGCATCGTTGAGTGATCTCGGCTCGGTCCTCCGAGACAACCGGGCTCACACGTTTCTAGATATTTTCACGACAACGGCATAGCGCATGAGAGAGCCTTGAATAAGATTGTCTCGGCTCAGCCTCGAAGTGTGTGCACCTGGAGAACGAGCTAACCGCATGACAAGGGCCCTCTCAGTTCGTATTTTCACAAGCATCCTCTTTTTGGGGATAGTAGGTTGCGGTACCGTTCATCAGAACAATACGCCTCAGGCCGCTACAGTAAATATCACCGCGTCGTCCACGTCCATCACCGCTGGAACCTCAACAACTTTGACGGTCAGCGCAGCAAATGCATTGAGCGTTCAGATCACGGGTTCTGACGGGACTTCTTACAAGCTTTCTGCCAGTGGTGGAACGCAGACTGTGAGTCCCACGGCGACTACGACCTATACCGCAACCGCTACCGGATCTAGTGGAAATGTAACCTCGGCGGTTACCGTGACGGTAAGTGCCGCGTCTAATCCACCGCCGACGGTAACTATCAGCGCAAGCTCCGCCTCCATCTCTGCTGGAAGCTCTTCGATTTTGACGGTAACCGCGTCGAATGCAACTCAAGTTGTCATCACCGGATCGGACGGGAGCAGTTATACACTGCAGGCCACCGGAGGCACCCAGGCTGTAAGTCCAGGGTCCACGACGACCTATACGGCCTCCGCTTCCGGAGCCGGCGGAAAAGTTTCAGCGGCCGTAACGATCACTGTGACGTCAAACCCGGCTCCAACTGTGCAAATCAGCGCGAAGCCAGCAGCTATCGCGTCCGGGCAATCCTCCACTCTGACCGTTACAGCGGTGAATGCGACGCAAGTCACCATATCGGGAAGCGACGGATCTGCTTACACGCTTGTGTCCAGCGGAGGAACGCAAGCAGTGAGTCCCTCGGCGACGACGACGTACACCGCCAATGCGACGGGGCCGGGTGGAACTGCCACGGCCACCGTGACGGTGACAGTTTCTGCGAATCCTGGACCGACCGTGACGATCTCGGCAAATCCGGCAACCGTGGTTACCGGCAATTCATCCACACTGACTGTGACCGCGACGAATGCGACCTCGGTTGCGATCAGCGGATCTGATGGAAGTGCGTACACGTTGGCGTCCACGGGTGGAACCCAAGCAGTGACACCTTCGGCGACGACAACATACACGGCGACAGCAACCGGGAGTGCCGGAAATGCGACCGCAGCCGCGACGGTTACGGTGACGCCCGCGGGCAGCGTTCAATCCATCGACCATGTCATCTTCATGCTCCAGGAGAATCATTCGTTCGATAACTATTTTGGAATGCTGAACCCTTACAGAGTAGCCAATAAGTGGAACGTCGGGGATGACGGCGCTACCTATCAAGTAGACGGCATCGATGACAAGCTGACGACGATCAGTAATGTAGACGATGAAGGCACGGCATTTCCGCTGTTCAAGTTCACCAGTACTTGTGTTGATGACGAATCATCTGACTGGCTGTCAAGCTACGGCGACGTAAACCGGTATAACTTTCTCGCAACGCGGCCTATTCAGATGAGCGGCTTTGTTCACAACGCCGAAGGTTTTGCCAAGAGCTGCTCCTCGAGTGGAGGTAGTTGTTCCGGCGCCTTCACTGACCTGACCGGCCAGCGGGCCATGGGTTACTATGACCAGGATTTTCTGAACTACTACTACTACATGGCTTCACAGTTCGCGGTTTCGGATCGCTGGTTTTCGCCGATCGCGAGCAAGAGCGTCCCCAACAGGCTCGCTACATTTACGGGAGGTACGACACAAGGTCTCGTGAAGGATCCGGGCGGGAACGATCACCTTCCGCAGCTCGACATCAATAACATTTTTCAGGAGCTTGATCAGGCGAACGTCAGTTGGAAAATCTACTACACGGTCACCCAAGGGCTCTGTCTAGATGATGATGACTGTCTTTCTTCGGGCGGGAGCGCCTATCCTGCTATTCACTTTTCAAACTTGACTTACTCGTTCCGTTACATCTATGAGAATCCCACTGGCGCAGCCTGCACAGCCCCCACCCAGCCATCGAGCGTTGTGGGTGACTCGTCGAATTCGTTCTGCATCGATCCGACCCACATCGCGCCGATAGCGAACTACTTTACGGATTTGACCAGTGGTAGTCTCGCCAGCTTTGTCTTCATTGAAGCCGGCTACGGCAATAATGATGAGCATCCTGGCTCTGGACAGTCGGTTCTGCTCGGTCAGGCTCAGGTCGCGAATATCGTGAATTCGCTAATGGCCAGCAGCGAATGGAAAGACTCGGTCTTCTTCCTGAGTTACGACGAAGGCGGCGGGCCCTACGATCACGTTCCGCCGGTGCCGGGCCACTCAAACGATTTCACCGATGCGTCCCTAGGAACGATCCCCGATATCTCGCAAATAGCAGTCAACCCCGATAGTTATTTCCCATGTCTGCCGGCAGGCGGGACGGCCACGCTCCATTGTGACCTCGTATCGACGGATCCGGGAGCGAATCCCGGGGACGCCGCTGCCGTCCAGGGATTCAGCGCGCAACTCGGTTTCCGCGTGCCGAACATTGTGATCTCGCCATTTGCTCGCCGGCATTATGTCTCCCACATTCCCATGGACCACACGGGGGTGATCAAATTTGTGGAGAACCGGTTTGTCGGAAGTTCTGCGCAACTGACGCCACATGACGGCGCGCAGCCAAACCTTCTTGACTTTTTCGACTTCAACAACGTTCCGTGGGCGACGCCGCCATCACCGCCCGCTCCGGTCACTGCGCAATCGTTGGGTCACGATCCATGTAAGCCGACTAGTTTTGGTCCCTGAATTAGCGATGCAGACGAGGCGCACCTCTCTGCCGACCAGACGATTTGGGCTATAGGATCTTCACGTTGCGCGAGCCTATCTGTTCCAGGATCGGAGTTCCGCGTTTGACCGGCGCGCTCGTGATACCGTTCACCACAGCACCGTCCACGTCGTCGAAGATGACAGCCGGGCGCGATTCTCCGGCAGTTGCAGTGAAGACGAGATCATTCAGGTGCAGGTTTTGGGCGTGGCGAACGTACAGTCCCGTTGCCGGCAGCATCCCGAACATGCGCGCTTCGGGATAGGCGCTCTCCTTCTCCGGTACTGAGCGGCTTATCGATTCAGGCCGCACGAGAAGCACATTCTGGACGTGGATGTGAGAGAGCGTTATGTCCTGGACATTCATACCCGGCAGCCCGGTGATTGAGCTCGCCAAGAGCGCCTCAGTGGCTTGAACATTTTCGATATTCACGTTCCGAATGCCGTGTTGCGGATTATCGTGCGAACGCTTGCGGTCTTCCAGGCGGATAAAGATTGCCGTGCGGGCCCGCTCCATCTGAATGCCGGTGACCTCAACGCCATCGATCCATCCTCCGTCCACGACCTCAAGGGCAATGCCGGAAATGACACGCTCTGCGAATGGAACGGGGCCGTTACGCACAATGGAATTCGAGAACTTGATGTTTTCAAAACCGCCCTCTGACGAGGTGCCGAGTTTGAATCCGTTGCAACAAGTCGTAAGGGTGCAATTGGTGACTTCGATGTTCTTGAGAAGGCGCGGTTCAGTGCCGTACGGATTCTCGCTTTTCAGGCAGATGGCGTCGTCGCCCGTATCGATCACGCAATCTGTGATCAGCACGTTCTGACACCCGCAAATATCCATTCCGTCGGTGTTGGGGCCAACGGTCGGATTCTTGATATTGACGTTACGATACTCGACGTCGTCAGAGTTCACGGCTCTGAGGGTCCACCCCGGAGCGTTTTCAATGCGAATGCCATTGATCTTCAGACGCCGGCAGTTAACGAACTCGAGCAGAGGGCTCGGGCGTCCGCTATGCTTGGGCGCCAGGGAATGCGAGGCAACATCCGCCCATGCTTCATCGGGCGGCAATGGCGCACGGCCGGAGGACTCCCAGAAGCTGGGACCTCGCCCATCGATCTTTCCCGGACCGGTTAGGGTCACGTCGTCAGCGTCCTGCGCGAAGATCAGGTGCCGGGGATTGTTGCCAAGAGAGTTCGGCGTTCCGTGCTCGGCGTTATAGTCGTTGATCGAGGTGCTGCCAAGAAGCGTTGCGCCGGATTGCAGGTTTAACGTTACCCTCGCCTTAAGCTCGATTCTGCCAGTAAGAAAAGAACCCGCCGGGACGTTCACTGTTCCGCCACCGGAGTGGAAAACATCGTCGATCGCGCGTTGAATGGCCCGGGTGTTCAGCGTTCTGCCATCCGGATTGGCTCCGTACTCCAGAATGCTCTTTGACGCCTGAGCGGGCTGTAAAAAGCCGTGGCGCGCAGCCGCGACCACGCCCAGGGCGAACGGCAAAGTGGAGAGGAAATCTCTTCTCTGCATGGGAACTCCGTCATCTTGGATTCTGTCAGAGACTGCCCGAATGCGGATATAATTCTCATGGGCGGGAGTAGTTCAGTGGTAGAACGTCAGCTTCCCAAGCTGAATGTCGCCAGTTCGATCCTGGTCTCCCGCTCCAGATGCTCTTGTCAAAACCTTGTGATTAACGGCCTTCCTCGACCTTCACGACAAAGTAAGTAACCGAGTCGCCGTCGGCTACAAGCGTCTGGTGCGGCATGCCGGCTGGGATGTGCACGACGTCGCCGGCCTTGAGTACCTGGCGTGTGCCTCCCTCGACGGACTTACCGCGGATTTCGCCGGGGCCCGTTGTCTTCGCGTCGACGAGGCTACCACCCGTGACGACGGTCGCATGGCCATCGAGAATGAAGAAGACATCCGCGAAATTCTGATGCAGTTCGCCACCGCCGCTGTGCTGACGATAGGCGAGCATCGTGTAATGGTGCAGGTACTTCTCAAGCGTCTCGCTGGCGGAGCCGTCGCCCTTTGCGGCAAGTTCCTTGAGGTGCTTCGCCCTTTCCAGTAATTCCGGTGTGGACCGGTGGTCGGATTTCATCGTTTGCGCGTAAACCCCCATCGCACCCAGCGTGAGTGCGGAAAGCAGGAATCTGCTGACTGCCTTTTTCATCGTATGTCTCCTCGTGCGGGCCGGCACACACAAATCTATGGAAGCGCGGTGGTTTAGCCCGTTGACGCGTTCCCTGAGTTATCGTCCTTCACCGTATCAACCCTGCCAACTGCCGTGCACGCATGAATACATTCAGGAACATCGGGCGCGTCAGCTTGCCGGTATTCGTGTTCTGCAGGGAGGGGTGATAGCTGGCGACGGCGGTCAATCCGCTGGGCAACGTGTATTCTGCCCCATGGGCAAACGGGTAATTGCCGCGGACAAGTTTTGCGCCCATGCGCTGCTCGTGGGCCAGCAGGCCGTCAAATGCGATCCTGCCCAGGCAAACGACGACACGCAGATTCTTGAGCAGCGCCATCTCGTCATCCACAAATGTGGAACAAGTGCGCAACTCCTCCGGAGTGGGTTTGTTCGCCGGTGGAGCGCAGCGGACAACCGAAGTGATCCAAAGATCTGTCAGCTTCATACCATCGTCACGCGAACTTGCTTGCGGAAGGGAGGCAAAACCGGCTTCGTGCAAGACGGGATAAAGAAAATCGCCCGAACCATCTCCCGTGAAGGGCCGGCCAGTGCGGTTGGAGCCGTGCGCGCCGGGCGCGAGACCGAGGGCAAGAACCCTTGCATTGGGATCTCCGAACGAGGGGACGGGGCGCCCCCAGTACTCCCAATCGGCATAGGCGCGCCGTCGGACGCGAGCGACTTCGGCGCAGTGTGCTCGCAGGCGCGGACAAAGTTCGCAGGCTACGATTCGGGAATTCAAAGCCTCAAGCGAGGATGGGGCAGCGGTCATGGCAGATTCTAGGTTACAACGATGGTCAGCGGGAGTTCGCTCGAGCTTTAACGCGCTTCTGCAATGAATCTTCACTGCGGCCCACCCATCAGATAACATGTGTCTGACTTCTTCCGCGCGCGTTTTGGGCAGGGCCTTGGAGCCTGCGCAGCCGAAGATCACCACGAAGACTTCAACCCGGAGACTTACAAATGAAATCAGCAAAGATTCTTGTGCTAGCCGGCGACTTCGTTGAGGACTACGAAATCATGGTTCCGTTTCAGGCCCTACAGATGGTGGGCCACAAAGTGGATGCGGTGTGTCCCGGCAAGAAGAAGGGCGAGCAGGTGCGCACGGCGATCCACGATTTCGAAGGTGATCAGACTTACACGGAGAAACGCGGTCATAACTTCACCTTGAATGCGACTTTCGATGAGGTAAATCCCGCATCCTATGACGCGCTGGTGGTTCCCGGTGGGCGTGCGCCGGAGTATCTGCGGCTGAACCCCAAGGTGCTTGAACTGGTGCGGCACTTCGACAAGGAAGGCAAACCCATCGCGGCGCTCTGCCATGGTCCGCAGATTCTTGCAGCTGCGGGCGTTCTGAAGGGCCGCAAGGTCAATTGCTATCCGGCATGCGCGCCTGAAGTCACCCTGGCCGGCGGAACATTTGTTCCGCTGGATTTTGCGGACGCCACGGTGGACGGCAAACTTGTCACAGGTCCTGCGTGGACGGCGCATCCGGCATGGCTGGCAAAATTCCTCGATGTTCTGGAGGAGCACCTGAAGCAAGAAGCTGCCTGAGTTGGCTCAGGTACGGCTCACCACCGTGTGCACCGCGCGTACCTGACGCAACGGCAAGGCAGAACCGTTGCTGAAGGTCTGCTGAATCTCCGCTATGATTGAGAGCGCGATGGCGGCCGGCGTTTCGGCGCCTAGATCGAGGCCGGTGGGTGCATGCATCTGTGCGAGCCATTGTTCCGCTCGTTCAGCTGGATTCGAATAACCAAGCAGACGAGCAGATTCGGCGAGAACTTCGCGGGTTCTGCGCTGCGGGCCAAGTACGCCAAGATAGGCGGGCACGAAGTCTCCCGAAAACAGTGTCGCGAGAATGCGAGAATCCTGTTCGAAGCTGTGGGTTAACAGGACAACAGCATCGGTCGGTTTCACGTCCGCGAGGAACGACGATCCGGATTCGGGCAACGCGGAACTCGAGAATGCCAGCACCTTGTCTGCGCTGGGAAATCGCTCGCGAGTGGCGAGGTGGCTGCGTCCATCTACGACTGCTGCGAACCATCCGAGTTGGCGAGCGAGATGCAGCAAAGGCTTTGCATCATCGCCTGCGCCAAAAATCCACAAGCCGGGCCGCGCGGCGCGATAGTCGACCCAAACTCGCGTCTCGCTATTGTCAATCGTCACACGCTGGTCGATCGACTGCATGCGATCCAGAGCCAGGGCAGCAAGATTACCGAGGATAGCCTCGTTTGTTTCTGTGTTGCTGTGATCGTTGTGACTATTTGGTATGGTCGGTCCAGCGGACACTCGATGCGCGATGGCGGCGCCATTGAGAACCGTGGCGATGGCCACCGGCACCCGCGCATGAAAGGCCGCCTTAAGTGCTGTCAGCAGCGGAGCAGCGGTCACCATGCGCTCCAGAAGGATATAGACAACGCCCCCGCAGCCGGAACCGTATGGCATATCGCCATCGTCTTCCGCCGTCGAATAGCGCTGCACCACCGGCCCTGATTCAGTCAGCCACCAGGCGCGCTTTGCAACTTCTGCCTCGAGGCATCCGCCACTCACCGTGCCAGCGCGGCGGCCGTCGGGCGCAATCAACATGCGAGCGCCGGGCTTGCGGTAGCTGGGGCAGTCCACATCCACGACCGTGGCCAGGACGTAGTCTGACCCTGCGGATTCCAGCGCGTGCCAGAGCGGCAGAATATTTTCGAGGTCGGTCATGAACTCCTAATTCTCGCTCACGCTTCCAGCATTTTAGCCTCAAGCAGGTTCTCGATGCGCACCGGAAGTTCGCGCACCCGGACCCCAGTGGCATGATAAACCGCTGCCGTAATTGCGGCCGCCACTCCAGCAAGCCCGATCTCTCCTACGCCGCGCGCGCCATACTCGCCCATCGCGGGATCGGGGTAGTCGAGGAACGTGACGTCGATTTGCGGTGCATCGGCGCAGGTCGCCATCAGGTAGTCTGCCATGTTGCCATTGATTGGTTGACCGGTGCGTTGATCGTGATGCGTCTCCTCCAGCAGCCCCATACCCAAGCCCATCACCACTGCGCCGGCGATCTGGTTTGCGGCGGCCTTTGGATTTATGATGCGTCCGGCGTCAATCACGGTGACGACGCGGCTCACGCGCAAGCGTGCAATCTCGGGCTCCCATTCCACTTCAACAAATTGCGCGCCGTAGGAGTGCAGCGAGACGCCCTTGGCCTTGGGATTCTCCCACGTCGGTACTGTCTTGCCCTCGGCACTCAAACCGTTGAGGCGGGCAAGACGCAGAATGTCCGCGAATTCGGGGTCGCCGGCCGCCTGATCCTTTTTGCGAATGCGGCCATCTGCGAAGACCAGGTCTTCGGGCTTTTCGCCCTTGAGCGGCGAGCCTTCCGTGGTGGCGGCGAGGGCTGTCATCTTTTTCATCGCTTCGGTCGAAGCCGAGGCAATCGCAGTCAGCACGGATCCCGTTACCATCGAGCCACCAGACATGGGACCTTCAGGCAAATCGCTATCGCCGATCACCACGTCGATGCGATCAAGTGGTATGCCGGTTTTTTCGTGCACGACCTGCGCGAAAATCGTGTAGGTGCCAGTGCCGACATCCTGCGTGCCAGAGCGGACAGAGACGCGCCCATTCGCGTGGAATTCCACGTGTGCGGTGCACGGCAAGGACACCGCAACCCAACTGGCGCCGCCCAGTCCCCAGCCCAGGATTTTTCCGTCGTTCCGCATCGAGCCGATCTCAGGCGTGCGACGATCCCAGCCGAATTTCTTTGCGCCTACCTCGAAGCATTCGCGAAAATGCCGCGATGAGAACGGCATCTTCTTGTCTTCGTCTTTCTGTGCATCGTTGAGAATCCGAAGCTTGAGCGGGTCCATCTTCAGTTTATCTGCCAGCTCGTTGATCGCCGACTCGAGCGCGTACAGGCCCGGAACAGCTCCAGGGCCACGCATGTACATGGGCGCGCCCAGATTGCGGTGCACAAGGGCGCTCGTTACTTCAAGGTTCGCGACACTATAGAGATAGGGCGTCGCTTCACCGCAGCCTTCGTCAAAATCATCGAGGATGGACGTGACGTTGAGGTAGTCGTGTTTGAGAGCAAGCAATTTGCCGTCTTTTGACGCGCCGAGACGAATGCGTTGTTCAGTGCGCGGACGGTAGCCGACGCTTGAAAACATCATGCTCCTGGTAACGCTCAGTTTGACTGGACGGCCAAGGCGGCGCGCGGCTACCGCGTTCATTGCACAGTGCGGCCAGGGGAAGAGCTTGCCGCCGAATCCGGATCCCAGGAAGCGCGTCACCACGCGCACATTCTCCACCGGGATGCCGAGCGTTTGTGCCATCACCACGCGATGGTTCACGACACCCTGCGACGTCTCATACATCGTCAGGTGGTCGCCCTCCCATACCGCGACCGACGCGTGCAATTCGATGGGGTTGTGCGTTTCAACAGGCGTGACGTAGGTCTGATCTATCTTTACGGGCGCATCCTTGAATGCGCCGTCGAAGTCGCCGCGTGCACTGCCTTTCTTCCGCTCGCCCTTGTAATCATCCAGGCCCGGCCGCAACTGCGCCGGTTGCGCATCGTATTCGGCATGCACGGCGGCAGCAGCTACTCTTGCCTGCTCGAGGGTTTCAGCGACAACCACTGCAATGTACTGGCCCCAGTGGCGGACCACATCATCTTCAAAGGCGGAGCGCACTTCGCTGTTGGTTGCGTTGTCATCGCCAGGGACGGTGCGGTACAACGGCCCGATATTACCGTGATGGAGCACGAGGAGCACGCCCGGCATTTTTTCGGCCGCGGATGTATCGAGGTTGCGGATGCGGCCGCTCGGGATCGTCGCAACCACCGGTACAGCATGTGCCATGCCTTCGAAGTGAAAGTCGGCGGCGTACTGCGCGGTGCCTGTGGTCTTCAACGGTCCATCGACGCGAGGTGTCGGCCTTCCGATGATCGATGCGGGAGTCGTGCTCATGCTTTGCTTCCCTTCGCGCTAGAAATTTTGATCGGGGCTTCTCCAGCCACGTCATGCTTCGCGAATATTCGATTTCAAAAGATCCTCAATGCGAATCGGCAGCTCGCGAACCCGTATGCCCGTCGCGTGATAGACCGCAGCCGTAATTGCGGGCGTAACGCCAGCCATGCCGATCTCGCCGATCCCGCGCGCGCCGTATTCATTGACGATGTAGTCGGGGTAGTCGAGGAAGGTTACATCCTGCTCCGGCAGATCTGCGCAAGTCGGCACGAGATAGTCAGCGAAGTTGTTATTGATCGGCTGGCCTGAACGATGGTCGAAGATCGTGTCTTCGAACAGCGCCATGCCCACGCCCATCACGGCTGCGCCCAGAATCTGGTTCGTGCCCGCTCCTCTGTTGATGATCCGGCCGCAATCAAAGATTGAAAACGTCTTGCTCACACGCAGGCGAGCGATCTCCGGCTCCCACTCAACCTCGGCAAAATGCGCCCCGTAGGAATGCAATGAGTACTGTTTCGCCTTCGGATCGTCAAACGACGGAACAGTGCGGCCCGTTGCGCTCAAGCTTCCAAGGTTGGCGAGATTGAGCACTCGCTCAAAGGGAATTCCGTTCGCAGTCAGGTCGGCACCGGAGTGCATGGCGACGCCAACGACCTGAGGTTGCTGCTTCGAATGCACCATGCCGTTGGTCATGGAAAGGGCGGACGGATCCATGCCATGGAAGGGCGATTGGGGAGTGCTCGCGGCGATATGGAGAAGGCGCGTTACCGCCTCAGAAACCGCGCTGGTGGCCGCAGGCAGAACTGCACTGGTAGCCATCGATCCGCCGGATGTTGGGCCATCGGGCAAAGAACTGTCGCCGAGAAAGACGTCGATGCGATCGAGCGGCACTCCCGTTTTCGCGTGAATGACCTGGGCGAGGATGGTGTACGTCCCGGTGCCGATATCCTGTGTGGCGCAGCGAACGCAAACGCGCCCATTCGGACATAATTCCACCGAAGCTGTGCAGGGAATGCGCGCCGCGGACCACGATGCTCCCGCCAGTCCCCAGCCAATCACCTTTCCGTTGCGCCGCATGGAGCCCACCTCGGGCGTGCGTTGCTTCCACCCGATCTTCTCGGCGCCCGTGGTGTAGCACTCCTTCAGGTGCCGCGACGAGAAAGGCAGATTCCTTCCTTCATCGCGCTCAGCATCGTTCTTCAAACGAAGTTCGAGCGGATCCATTTTGAGCTTGACCGCAAGTTCGTCCATGGCGGATTCAAGCCCGAAGAGCCCCGGTACGGCGCCCGGCCCGCGCATGGGAGCCGGTGCGCCCACATTCCTCTGCACCATGGCTGCCGTCACCACCAGGTTCGGACAGCTATAGAGGAACGGTGTCTGCTCGCCACAGCGCTCCATGAATTCGTCGAGCTGCGATGTCTCCGACAGAAAATCGTGCCGGATTGCGGTCAACTTTCCATCCTGCGTCGCGCCCAGGCGGATGTGCTGCTGCGTCCGCGGTCGATGGCCGACGTTGGAGAACATCATGCGTCGATCCACGCTGACTTTGACGGGCCGCTTTAGCTGGCGTGCAGCTGCCCCAGCCAGCGAGGCTTGCGGCCACGCCGAGAGTTTGCCACCAAATCCGGATCCGATGAAGCGCGAAATCACGCGCAGGTTCTCACGGGGAACTCCGAGCACTTCCGACATCACGACGCGGGTGCCTACCACGGCCTGCGTGCTCTCGTAGAGCGTCAGGTTGTCGCCATCCCACACGGCAACGGTGCCGTGCATCTCCATCGGATTGTGGACTTCAATCGGCGTGACGTACGTTTCATCGATGGTTACGGCTGCGGTGGAAAGCGCCTGGTCGGGATCGCCACGTTTCCAGCTGGGCTTCGGCTCCCCCTTAAAACCCGCTCCGAGATCAGGCTGCACGTTCGGTTGTTCCACGTCGTATTGGACGCGGATGGCTTCTGCACCAGCCGTAGCCTGTTCCAGGGTCTCAGCCACGACCGCGGCAATATACTGACCCCAGTAGGTGATGGTGTTATCGGCAAACAAGGGGCGCGACTCGGCCATGCTGCCATCTTCATCGTGGGGAATGGTGCGGTAGACGCCCTTCAGATTGCCGTGGTGCAGGACCAGAAGCACGCCCGGCATCTTTTCTGCTGCGGAAGTATCGAGGCTGCGAATCGTTCCCTTGCCGATGGTGGCTTGAACGAGGACTGCATGTGCGAGGCCGGGAACGTTGTGATCGCAGGCGTAGCGGGCGGTTCCGCTGGTCTTCAAAGGGCCGTCGATGCGCGGCACCACAGCGCCGATTATATTTGCGTGGGGAAGGCTGTCCGTCGCCATAAGAATCTCCGTCAAATGCAACTAAGCGGTTGCGGTTTTAAGCGAGCGCACCAGGCAGCGCCTGGCCAATTCCACCTTGAACGCATTGTCTTTCTGCGGTTTTGCCTTGGCCAGCGCAGCTTCTGCCGCTGCCTTAAAAGTCGCGGCGTTCGCCGGCTTGCCCATCAGGGCGGCTTCTGCTTCATGCGAGCGCCACGGCTTGGTTCCAACTCCGCCCATGGCCACGCGAACATAGCGGATGTGGCCGCCGTCGACCCGGGCGATAACAGCGGACGACGCAAGCGCGAATTCATAGCTGGCGCGGTCACGCAACTTCAGGTAGGTCGATTTCGCGCCCTCGACCGGCTTGGGCAGATCGACATAAGTGATGAGTTCGCCGGGTTCGAGCGCGTTTTCTATATGTGGCGTGTCACCGGGAAGCTTGTGGAAGTCGGCGAAAGCAATGGTCCGCTTGCCCTTCGGACCTTCGACATGAATGACCGCTTCGAGGGCAGCCATGGCCACACACATGTCGGAAGGATGCGTCGCGGTGCAGTGCTCGCTGGTGCCGAGAACAGCGTGAGTGCGATTGAACCCTTCGAGGGCTGCGCATCCCGTGCCGGGCGTGCGCTTATTGCATCCATACCCGCCAGGTGTGCCTGCGCTCGGCTCGCGGAAGTAAGCGCAGCGGGTGCGCTGCAGCAGATTGCCGCCTGTCGTTGCCATGTTGCGGAGTTGGGGTGATGCGCCGGAAAGAAGCGCCTCCGACAGCACGGCGTACGATTTCTGCACATCCGCGCTCCATGCGAGGTCGGAGTTGCGCACCATGGCCCCGATGCGCAGGCCCCCGGTTGGCAACCTCTCAATCTTGTCCAAAGGCAAGAGATTAATGTCGACCAGCGTCTTTGGGGTTTCGACGCTGAGCTTCATCAGGTCGACCAGCGTGGTGCCGCCGGCGATGAACTTCGACTGAGTGGCGCTGGCGAGGGCCTTGTCGATGCTTGGAGCCTTGACGTAGCTAAAAGTTTCCATGATGTTTCATCTCCTTCAGGCGAAGGGCGCCTAGGCGCGTGTGCGCACTTGCTTAACGGCAGCCAGGATGTTTGTGTATGCGCCGCAGCGGCAGATGTTGCCCGACATGGCTTGCTTGACTTCGTCCTCTGACTGGCCAATGGGTTCCTTGAGCAGAGCGACAGCGCTCATGATCTGGCCACTGGTGCAATAGCCGCACTGGTATCCGTCGTGCTCTACGAAAGCGGCCTGCATGGGGTGCAAGTTGCCGGGCTGGCCAATGCCTTCGATCGTGGTGATCTCATCGCCTTCGTGCATCAGGGCAAAAGAAAGGCAGCTGTTTACGCGGCGACCGTTGACGTGAACCGTGCAGGCGCCACATTGCCCGTGATCGCACCCTTTCTTGGTGCCGGTGAGGTGGATGCGCTCACGCAGAGTGTCGAGAAGAGTGGCGCGCGCGTCGAGGTTGCGAAGGGCGTAGTCCTTGCCGTTGATGCGCAAAGTGATGTTGGCGGTGCCGGCGGTTTCGGACTGCTCCTGGATTGCCGGCTCGATGACGGGGGCGGCCGCGGCCAGCGGAGCCGCCCCGGCCAGAACGCCTGCGGCTCCCAGGCCCGAAAGGAACGAGCGACGCGTGAGCCCGCTCTTGCCTGAATTCTCCGCAAGGGGCTCGAGGTCGATAGATTGCTGGTCTGGCGCAAGGCTACCTTTTGCGGTTTGAGGAGAGCGCGAGCGCAGGTGCTTCATGCGCGAATCGAGAGTGTCTGCCACAGATCGACCTCCTTGGCACAGGACGGTTATCGAATTGTCTTCGGCGAATCGGCGTAGCAGAGCAGAGGGAACGGCCCCGACCGGGGAAACGCCGTGCCGATATCGTATCCAAATTCCCTTACGAATGGGAAATGGGTTTTGAGCTTATGGAAATAACGCAACTAAGCCGGCGTCGGGACCCGATCAACGGATGCAAAACCGGCTCTTCCCGCTTTACCTGGTCCCAGAACAGCTGTTGCCTCAGCTTGCCGTTGCCAGTTCGAGTTCACGATCGGCGTCCCGGGGGCCGCCTACGCGAATTCGCTCTTCAATCTTCTTGTAGTTGGTGATTTTGTGGGTAAGCAGCGCCTGGGCATGCTGCAGCGCCTCGATTTTTGCTCCGATTGCAGCCTGGTGGTCTTCGAGCAACTTACGCCGTTCGAGCGAAGTGGCGTCGCCCTTTTCGCGGAGTTCAGCATAGCGCTGCATCTCGCGAATGGACATGTTCGTGGCTCGCATGCAGTGGAGGAAGTTAAGCCATGCCTCGTCTGCTTCAGAGTAGCGGCGGTGACCGTTGCGCGCGCGTCCGACCGGTTGGATCAGGCCGACGCGCTCATAGTAGCGCAGAGTGTGCGCGGTCATTCCGCACTTCTCTGCCATGCTTCGGATGGTATAGCCAGCGTCTCTCACAAATTCAACCTACAACTTGGTGCGCGCTCGAAGTCAATAGAGCCTTGAAGGCTTTCCTGATGTTTGAGGCGGTTTAGCGGGCCGTACATGATCGAAACATTCGATCAGATTTTCCAACCGCAGGTTTCTAAAACAGATAGCTAAGGTCAGGCCAAAGTCCTTTGACTCTGGACTTAACAATTCTTAAGGAATTTGGACGGCCATTTTCACTTCGAGGTTTCGAAAGTGAGGCGGCTTTTTTGTAAGGCGCTTTCGATTTCAAGTCGCGTTCGAACTCCGACTCAAACCATGGGTCACCCCTTTGGGAAGGTTAATCCCGTATGATCTTCCTCAACATGGCGACGGATACGGAAAGCTACGAACGAATGCTGGCGGTGGCGCTGGAGGAGGCGCGGTATGGGCGCCTGGAAGGCGGCATCCCGATTGGCGCTGCGCTTTTTTCCAAGTCCGGCCAGTTGGTGAGCCGTGGACACAACCGGCGTGTGCAACAGGGAGACCCCAGCATGCATGGGGAGACCGATGCCTTCCGCCGCGCGGGACGGCAAAGGAGCTACCGCAACCTGGTAATGGTTACAACGCTCGCACCGTGCTGGTATTGCAGCGGGCTTGTCCGCCAGTTTCGGATTGGTACGCTGGTCGTAGGCGAGAGCCGCACGTTTTCAGGAGGGCTTGCCTGGCTGCGGGAGAACGGCGTTGAGGTGATCGATCTCGACAACCGCGAGTGCCGCGAACTACTTGAGGGCTATATCGCCGAGCATCCGGAAATCTGGAATGAAGACATCGGCGAAGAGTAGTTTCAACTTCGCATCGCCAATGCCATTGGAGGGACTTATGGATCGTCGCAAATTCATCGCCGCTTCGCTGGCCACATCCGCACTTTCTGCTGCACCTGCTCAGGAGGCACAGACTTCCATAACGCGCCCGCGCGAGTTCTACCAGCTTCGCCGCTATTCGCTGCAATCCGGCCCGCAGGTTGCGATGACGGAGAAATACATCAGCGAGGCCCTGATTCCCGCACTGGATAACAAGGGAGGGCCGATCGGCGCGTTTCGCCTCGACATCGGTCCGGAGACCCCGACGTTCTACGTGCTGATCCCGGTCATGGCACCTGCAATGGCCGGCGCTCTCGAACTTGAGCTAAGCCGAAATGAAACGTACGTAAAGGCAGCCGAACCTTTCTGGAGCGCGCCCGCTACATCGCCTGGGTTTCTGCGGATGGATAGCTCGCTGCTGGTTGCATTCGAGGGCTGGCCGCGGGTCACGCCGCCAGCGAGGGGCAAGCGCATATTTCAACTCCGCACCTACGAAAGCCCCAGCTTCCGCGATCACATTCTGAAAGTACAGATGTTTCACTCGGGCGAATTTGAGATTTTCAAGAACGCCGGATTTCAGCCGGTCTTTTTTGGGGACACGCTGATCGGGCCTCGTATGCCCAGCCTCACCTACATGCTGAGTTTTGCCGATTCTGCCGATCTGGATGCGAAGTGGAACGTCTTCCGCGACGATCCTGCGTGGAAGAAGCTCTCGGCTGATCCACGATTTGCGTTTGAATCGATTGTCAACAACATCACCAACCTGGTGCTCAGCCCACTGGCGGCATCGCAGATCTGATTCCGTAGCGGGAATTAGATAGCGAATGACTGGCGCGGGTGGTCACCTTTGTCTGCGGCGCTTCGATCCGATTCGCGCCGCGAGGGCGAGCACGCTTTCGTCGTTTTCCCGTGCAGCGGCCAGCTGTATGCCGCCGGTGGAGCAGGGGACGGTTACGACGGGGACACCGGCGAGGCTGAACGGAGTGGTGTAGCGGAGGATGCGGCTCCGCGCCTGGCCATTATCGGCGCCGATGCTGATGCGGGCTACGGGTGAGGCAGGCAGGAGCAGCAGTTCGTGTTGGTGGAGTAACTCGTCGATGCGTGCGCGGAATTCGGCGTGGCGTTGGCGCAGGACGGCGATCTCAGCATCAGTGATGCGCGCGCCCCACTCCAGCCGTTCGCGAATGGCTGGCTGAACGGAGTCGAAATGGCCGGCGTGGAGGCGCGCCGCCTCCCATGCCTGGATGGGTGCGAAGATTTCGAAGGAGTCGGCCCACCAGCCGACATCGACGGTGGTGCTTTCGAGTCCGAGGGCGTGGAGCTCACGCTCAACGCTTCGCAGGCCGTCGATGATCGCGGGTTCCGTGTCGTGCAGGAACGCGTCATGCACGACACCGAAAGAACTGAACTCGCGCACGGATGTGGATTTGCCGGGCACGAAGATATCGGCGAGCAGGGCAGCGTCTTCGAGGTTGCGAAAGAGCCAGCCCATGGTGTCGAAGGTCTGAGCGAGATGCGCGCCACCGCGCCAGTCGCCACGGCCGATGGAAGCGCGATAACCGGCGAGCCCGCAAAGTGCCGCTGGGCCGCGGACGGAACCGCCAGTGTCAGTGCCGATGGCCGCAAGCGCGGAGCCCTCGAGCACGCTGGCCGCCGCGCCGCTCGATGATCCGCCGGTAAGGGCGCCGGGATTGCCGGGCTGCTCGCAGTCACCGAATTCGGGATTTTCGCCGGTGATGCCGTAGGCGAGGGGATGAAGGTGAGTTTTGCCCGTGATGACGGCACCGGCTTTGCGAAGTTGTTCAACGAGCCATGAGTCGTGCTGGGCGATGCCGTTGAGATCGCGATAGAATTGAACGCCGCAACTTGTCGGAGCGCCGGCCAGGTCGAAGCAGTCCTTAACAGAGACAGGGATACCCCAGAGATTGCTGCGTCCATCCCCAAATTGGCCGCCGACTGACCGTGGAATCGCTGCAGCGCGAGCAGCCTCTTCCAGCGTCCAATCGGGATTGCGCCACAGGTATGTATTCTTGCCAGAGTTTCGATTGGCACATTGCAAAGCTTCCCTGGCAAGTTCTTCGGGTATCATGCTTCCCGAGGCAAGCGCTTCGCGAACTCCGCGAATCGTTCTGGAAGAGGAGTCCATTCCAGCATTTTAGGCCTATGGATCGAAACGCATTCCTCGTCTGTCAGACAGCCACAGTTTCCGAATTTGCCATATCAAATGTGAGGTTCACTGATCGCGCGTCAACCGGCCGAGTCCGATGGCGCACTCCCCGAGGAATCGTCAGCAATTGGCCAGGATGAAGCTCGACGGTCCTGTCTTCAAATTCGATGGCGAGACGCCCCTCCAGGATCAGGAATGTTTCGTCGGAGTTGGGATGAAAATGCCAGTGATACGGCTCTGTCATCGTGGCGATCCTGACAACATGATCATTGGTATGGGCAACGGGATGATTATCGTAACCAAGGTTAGTTGAAGACTCGGCACTGAGGGTGATGACGTCGGGAATGTGACTACTCATTCTTAATCCTCGCGTTCACACGCTGGCCTAACAAGTCAGATCAGGTGGGCGAGCGCTCTCAGGCGTTGCGAGCCATGGCGAGCTCGACGATCTCTCCGATCATCTGCGTGTATGAGAGGCCGGATTTTCTTGCGGCCATGGCGAACTCCTGTCCGCTGGAGAGCCAGGGGTTTGGGTTCGCTTCAATGACATAAACTTCGCCTTTGCTGGATACACGCATGTCGATGCGGCCATAGTCGCGAAGCTTGACGGCGCGATAAGCCTTGATCGCGGTCTCGGTGAGTCTGGTTACGGTTTCTTCATTCAGATCTTCAGCAATGATCGATTTCGTGAGCTTGTAGGCTTCAGTATCTTTCTCGAATTTCACGTCCTGGCTGGCGATTTTGGGCATGCCTTTGGGAAGCTTGGAAAGGTCAAGTTCCACCAGCGGAAGCGCACGCGCGCTCTCGTAACTGCCGAGGATGGCGGCGTAGATTTCGCGCCCTTCAATGTACTCCTCGATCAGTGCAGGAGAATCAAACTCGGTCTGGATATAGTTCACCCGCTCCATCAACTCTTTCACGCTGGTGACGACTGCGGCGGCGTCGATGCCGATGGAGCCGTCTTCAGAGGTGGGCTTCACGATGAGCGGGAACGAGATATCGTGGGCATGATCGATGTTGCCGCGATAGGCTGTGGCGAAGTATGGCGACTGGATATCGTGAAAAGCGAACATCTTTTTGGCGATGGATTTATCCTGCGCAAGGATGTGCGCGTGCGGCCCGGCGCCGGTATAGGGGATATCGAGCAGGTCGAGGAACGCGGTGACGTGCATCTCCCGGGTATCGTCGCCGGCATAGGATTCAGTGAGATTGAAGATCAGATCAGCGCCGCACTTGGCTAGCCCGAGCAGCGATTGCGGGCGACCATCGAGAACGTAATACGACGGCTCGTGACCGAGTTTCTCCAAGGCTTCGAAGATTTCTTCGCGGTCGTGCTTTACCGGCTTCTTCTTGCGTGTCTTTTTCCCTTTGCGTTTGCGGGGGGGCGGAGCTTCTTCTTCGACTTCAGCGGGCTCTTCTTCCCACAGGTCGTACAGTACCGTGACTTTCAATTTCGCCATGCGTCCTCCATTCGGCGGCCCGGCTATTGCCGGCACGCCTCAGGGATGAATGAACTTCCCACGAAGCAGGTAATTCATTGCGAGTGCTGTTGTGTAGACCGTGAATTCCGTGAGGTGCTCGGACTCGCGCCGGACGTCGACGCGAAGGCCCAACTCCTCAACACGGCTGCAAATGGATTCCACGAGTCGCTTGACGATCGGGCGTTGCACGCCGCTCCAATAAGCGACCTTGTCGATGATAGGTTTGCGATGCTGATGCAACATCTCGACGGCGGGTCGCACGCCGTTCCGTCGCTTGGGAGAGATATTGAAGATGTCTTGAAGGTCGGCATCCAGGGCAAGTTCCTGGACCGGGATCTCCTCGGGCAGGCTGAGGCGGTAGAACTCGCCGACGGTCGACTCCATTTCATCGACAGTAATGTCGGTGTGGCCGCGACGGCGCGTGGGCTCGAGGTCGCCAACTCTGTGAGCGATGCGATCGACATATTGCAGCTTGGCCAGTGCGTCCCAGCCGTTGTAGCGCTTCCGCCATTGCGAGCGAGGCGTGAGCCAGACGGCAAAGGTTTCGGCAAAGTCCTCATCCGGATGCTTCTGGGCATACCACCCTGCCATGTGGCGAACATACTTCCGCGAGAACGGAATGGGACGATAGTTATCTCGATAGGCGCGCCGAAAGGGGCCGAAAAGATTGCGCCACTCCGCCGATTTGTACAGTTGGTAGGCGTAATTGAATGCGTGCCCGGCTTCATGCCGCATGTACATCATGATTTCGCGAGCGTCTTCGAGGTCGTTCATATCGCGTTCAAGGTGCGCCAGGTCGGGGTTGGCGAGATAAAACGGAATCCCAATGACGGGCTCGCCTGAGGGACATCCCCATTCATCGGTCAGGTAACACTGAGGGCGGAACTTGTGGATGCCCTTGGCTTCCAGTTCGCGATAAAGCTGTTGCACAAATCGCTCCAGCGGCGAACCTTCGAGCTTGAGCCCGAGTTCGCGAATGGGCTTGGCGAGTATCTCTTGAAATTCTGTCCGGGTTTTTTCGAAATCGCGCACTGGTCTATTCAGAGTTCTACACCACGGAGCCAGACTTGGCACGACAAGGCGTATCGCTTATGCAAACAACGTTGTCGGAGTCCCGGCTCTGGATCATCGATCTTGAAAGGATGGTCGCCTAACGTAATCATGCCGTCTGAAGGTATCAACGAGCAATACCGGAGGCAGCAGTGACTTTATCAATGCACTCAGTTCGCGGATGTATACAACCTAACTATGAATAAAAGTCTCAAACTTTGAGATAGCGAATCCCTTGGTTCCGCTGTTGGGGCGCTTCAGGCAAATTAGGAATATAGATAAGGAGAAAACGATGTTCTTAGGAATAGGAATTGTGTTGGTCTTGCTGTGGCTAGGCGGGTTTGTGATGTTCCATACGGCGGGTTTCTTGATTCATATCTTGCTCGTATTTGCTGTAATTTCATTTGTGCTCCACTTTGTTCGCGGTAGAACTTCGACGGTCTAGAGTCCCTTTTCCGCGTCAGGCCCCACTTATATGGGGTCTCGTAGCGGATACCTCTAAAAAAGAGGCGATCGCCGAAGCGATCGCCTTGCGTTCAAATGAAATCCGTTAGAAGTCGACATGCAGGGACATCTGAATCTGGCGCGGGCTGCCGATAGTGTGCGTCACGATTCCCAGGCCAGACGGGAAGCTGTACAGCGAATTGCATGGTCCTGTGCCGGTGCAGCCACTGGGCAGTACGGGCTCGCCTGCGGACGGGAATGCGTTGTAAAACGCGTTCTGAGAAACTTCGTTGCCGGGAATGTCGAAGCTGGTAGTGTTGGTGAGGTTGTATACGTCGAATGTGTATTTGAGGCTGTATCGTTCGGTTATCTTGGTCTCCTTCACCAGAGAAGCGTCGGCACGCTTCTGGAACGCTTGGCGGAAGATATTGCGCTGACCGCTGGTGAATCCCGTTTCATACGGGTCGGAGGTGGGAATGGCACCGTTAAGCCCTCCTGCCGGCAGCAAAGGCAGCGTGAAGCAAGAGGCTTTCAATGCTGCGCCTGTCGGTCCGAGCACAGGTGTCCAGGCACCGGAGTGACCGCTCAGCGCCGTCTTCGCTGTGCATCCATTGGCCAACGGCACAACGGGGTTCGTGATCCCATCCGCAGTCGAATAGTAGATGCTGCCGATGGCGCCAGAGAAGTCGATGACGCTGTATGGCTGGCCACTCTGCAACACGGTGGTGCCCACCAGCGACCATCCGTTAATCAGTTTCCCCGTCAGGGAGTGCGCGTTGGCAATTCCAGGGATCTGGTAGATGTAGTTGAATGTCGTGACGTGCGTGCGATCGTAGTCCGATGAACCATAGCCGCTGCGCAGATTCAGGGGATTGTTGCCGTTGTAGAAGAGACCGAGCCCGCTCTGTTCATCGAGAGCGTGGGACCAGGTATACGAGACGCCCACCTGGATGCCGTGGCTCATCCGCTTTTCGACGTGGGCCTGCAGTGCGTTGTAGGCGTCGACGCCCGCGGCGACGTAGGAGAGGGACTCGGCCGCGTATCCAATGTAGGGAACGCGGAGGTCGACGTTTCCGCCTTCGTAGTTCGCCTGGTATCCCGTGCCATCGGGCAGGCTGGCGCCCAGCACATCGTAGCCATAGCTATAGTTCTGCTGATATGCGCCGCCGCCCAGCGTGGGGCTGGAAGCAGACGCGATCTTCGGCTGATTGAAAGGCAGCGGGATGACCTGGTGACGTCCTAGGTTGCCCACATAGCCAAGTTCAATGGCGAGATCGTTCCGCGGCTGCCACTGGATATCCAGCGTGTAGTTGAAGGTATAGGGCAGCTTGTTGGCACGGTTGTAAACGCCCAGCGAAATGGGTTGACCGTTGTTCACTACGCCGGGAGCGCCGTCGCCGTAGTTCTCGATGCTGTAGGCATTGGGCAGATAGTTGGCTAGGTCCGAAGCTTTTGGATTGGATGGTGCGGGATGCTGAAGTGTGGTGCCATAAGGATTCTCCAGATTCCCCTCTTGATCGGTAGGCGGACCGGTGGGCGGACCGTAGCCGCCATTTCCGCCGCAGGTTGGAATGAAATATGCCCCGTAATCGCCGTAGAGCGACTGCGAGGATGTGGGACAGGTTGAGACGTTCACGAAGGGGAGCTGCTGGTTTACGCCGAACGGGCCACCGGTGACAGTTCCAATGGCGTATCCCGGCGAGAGATAGCTGAACAGTTCGCCGCGGTCGTAGTACATCCCCGCGCCGGCGCGGACTACGACCTTGCTGTGAAACATAGGTGGCTGCCATGCGGCGCCGATGCGGGGAGCAATACCCCACTGGCGGCCAGTGAGCGTTGTCGGACTGACCCCTTTGGTGCCGTTCGCATTGTTTCCTGCGATGATGAGGCCGGTGTTTTCGATGTCGTCGTTGGCGGCGTTGTAGCTGTAAGAGGCGGGATCGAAGTTGAAAATGCGGCCATATTTCTCGGTGAGTCCGCCATCCCAGTCATAGCGAACGCCCGCCGTTAGAGAAAGAGTCGGGGTGATCTGGAACTTGTCCTGAACGTAGCTTCCCAGCTGATTGGCACGGTAGTAGCGGCTGGCGTTGCCTTGCAGAAACGATGTGACGTAGAAGCCGGTGGCCGAACTGCCTGGCGACACAAAACCTTGCACAAACTGGCTGAAGTCATCGGTGGCGATGGTGCCAGTGCCGGTGCGCTTGTCGATGGTGTTGAGCTGGGTGTAGGTGTAACTCGCGCCGAAGCTGACGGTGTGCTTTCCGAGCATCCAGATGGCGGTGCCTGAAGGAGCCAGACGGTTTTGGAATACCCCAGTGTTGGAAGACTGGCTCTCGGCATTGGGGCCGATATTCAAGTAGACATTTGTGACGCCGCTAGGCTGGTACTGGCCCAGAATGTTGTAAATGGAAATTCCCGGAAAGTAATTTGATCCGAACATGTTGATCGCACCGTTTCCCGCGGTACCACCCGGAATGGAATTGGGACCGAATGCCTGCTCGTTGTCGGCCCAGTTCTTCTCGCGGATGAATCCCAGGGTCTCGGTAGTGCTGAGGTTCGGCTTCACCAGGTAGCTATTGGTGATGGACGCAACCTGCGCACCGGAATCGAGATGCTCCGGGAATCCAGGAACACTCGAATACGAGTACGGCGAGATGGTGGGATCGTGCTGGTAGAAGTACTTCAGGGTCAGCGTATCTTTTTTCGTGGCGTTGTAATCGATGTCGGCCACGGCCAAGTCAGCCGTGAAACGGCCGGTGCCAGGGAGGAAGGCGTTGTCAAGATGCGTGATGGTTGGCGGAATGCCGCCGAGGGCATCGTTGGGGATGAGCCACTTGCCGGGCTCGCCAGGGAGTGAAGGGGAATTAAACAGAGCGAGAGCGTTGTGGTCAATGCTCGAGACGGCGACGTTGGGGTTACCGATGTTCTCGCCGAACGCATTGTTGGTGATGTCGGTCAACGCACTCGCTGAACGGTCGTCGGTGAGGCCGACCGGCACATCGAGGAAGGAGTCGCCGATCTCCTGATCTGACACGTGCAGGTGCTGATACGAAGCGAAGGCGAAGAGCTTGTCCTTGATGAGCGGTCCGCCGAACGTGCCACCGAGGATGTAGCGATGCAGTTCCGGAACCTTGTCGTACGCCGGAACGCTTGGATCCTGGTTGAAGAAGAAGGGAGCAGCATTGATCCAGTTCGTGCCGCGATGTCCGTAGAGGGTGCCGTGATAGTTGTTCGTGCCCGAGGTCGTACTGAGATCGATGTGCGCACCAGAGGTTGAACCCTGGGTCGCATCGTACATGGACGCGTTGACGCGCACTTCTGCAATCGTCTCCGGCGCCGGGGTCGGAATGGCATTGCCGATGGAAAGGTAGATGGAGGCTGCGGAAGGAATCTCGCCGCCGCCGCCGCCAGGGCTTGTTTGGACGCCGGTGCTGTTGATGACGCGGGCTGACGATACCTGGCTGGTGCTCTTGCCATTGAAGAGGTTGCTGGCATCGACGCCGTTCAACAGAAAGCTGTTTGACGTGTCGCGCTGGCCGTTGGCCCAGATGGGCGCGTTGCCAAGGCCGGAGTTTGCGCCGGTTCCGCCGCCAAGCTCCGCGCTTACTCCGCTGGACTGCGTGGCCAAGCCTGTAAAGCTGCCGGTGGCCAGCGGAACTGCTTCGATTTCTGTTCTATCGAGAACGTACCCCACAGTAGTGTCGACGGCATTCATCAGCGGCGACGCTTCCACTTCGACGGTGGTCGTGGTCTGGCCGACTTTGAGCGCTGCGTTTACGGTTGCGGTGCGATTGGCCTGTACGGTGATGTGCTGGGTCTTCTGCAAGTCGTATCCGTCGGCCTTGTAGGTCAGCGTGTAGGTCCCGATGGGCAGGTTCACCAACGCGTAGGTTCCGGATCCGTTGGTGGTGGTGGTACGCGTCAGCGACGTCGCCTCATCCAGTGCAGTGACCGCGACGTTGGGAATGACGCCCCCGGACGCGTCGGTTACCTCGCCGGTAATACCTCCAAGGGTCTCCTGTGCGATGGCTGGAAGAACGCAAAGCACCGCAGCCGCTGCAATGGCAAACAGCCGGGAAAAGATAGAAGAACGAATACGAAGGAAATGTCTCAAGTTGCCGCCTCGAAGTTGGGTCTTCCTGGATTCTTTAAACTGGAAAGGTTTCACGCGCCCATGAATTCAACGTTCCTGAATCACTCACGAATCGAAGGTGAATCCTCCATGAGAGACACCTGTGCTGACGGTCTTCGGCCCGAATCTGGAATTCTCAGCGTGCCTCAAGAATATCAATGGCTGCATAAAATTCATCTAAGGATTCTTGTGCTTAAAGGGGTTGCGGATGGTGAGCGGGGACACGCTTTGAATCAATATGGACGGGATTTCCTGACAAACGGAGTCTTTTGCACAGGGGAGAGACGGGGGTAGCCGGATCGGAGCCCGCCGAAGAAGCTTGCAGGCAGCTTTTTTCAATAGACAGGGGTTGATGCGCCGACGCTAGGATTGTGCGTACTGCATTCCCTCTTTCACGGCGACGCGTAATTGGCAGCGTTCGGAAGTTTGCAACCTTAGCAATGCAGAGGTTTCACCGATGATGACGCGCTCAGCGAAGATGGTGCTGCTGGCAGGAATCGCGTTCTATTACACGCTGGTGGTCTTCAACAATCTCACTGATTTCAATTCAAATTACGAATTCATCCGGCATGTGCTGTCGATGGACTCGACCTTCGCGGGAAACCACGCGATGTGGCGGGCAATGCCGTGGCCTGCCATGCATCTTGTTTTCTACTGGATGATCATCGCCTGGGAGTTGGCGACGGGCATAGTCGCGTGGTGGGGGCTCATTTGTCTCGCACGTGTATTTCGCGGGCCGGCGACCACGTTCAACACGGAAAAACGTGTGGCTGTGGCTGCGCTCACGCTGTCGCTGCTGATGTGGCTCGTGGCTTTTCTCGATGTGGGCGGGGAGTGGTTCCTGATGTGGCAATCGCACACTTGGAATGGCCAGGAAGAGGCATTCCGCATGTTCGTCATTGTTGGGTTCGTGCTTTTGTTGCTGTTGCAGCCGGACACCGATACACAGGCGTAATACTCTAGCCGCCGCCGACAGCCTGCTTGCGGCGAATGGCATACCAGGCGAGACCCGCCGCAATGTAGATCAGATAGATGTACGGAAGCCGCGCGTGGGCGAGATCAGCGGTGGAACGCACATCGAAGACGGCGATCAGGATGACAACGAGGACAGCCAAAAGGCTGGCGATAGCAACGACGTGCGAATGCTGTCCGCGAGCCCGACGGGCAAACGGCAGAGCTGCGGCGACAAGCGCGTAGGCGGTAAGGAATCCGAAGACGGAGAGTGATCCCAGAAGGTCATAGACGTCGGAACCGCTAATGCCGCGCAGAGACATCACCGCCGTCGGCAGAAAGACCAGGCATGTAGAAAGCACGACGGCGGCGACGGGAGTGCGATGGCGTGCGCTGGTATTTTCGAAGACTGAGGGGAGCAGCCGTTCGCGGGCCATCCGCAGCAACACGCGAGACGCAGCAGTGACGCAGGCGAGCACACAGGCGACCATGCTGATGAACGCGCCGAAGTCGATGGCCGTGCCGAGAGGCGAGATGCCTGCCCGGGTGGCAAGCAAGTGCAGAGGACTCGTGGTATCGCTGAGTTTGCCGGATTCGCCTCGGAAACCAAGCACCTCAGAGTATGAGCACAGTACGAAGAAGATGCCGGCAAGGATGGCGCACTGAATTACGGCCCGAGGAATGGTGCGTAGTGGATTGCGTGCTTCGCCGCCGAGGGTGGTGGCGCTTTCGAAACCCACGAAGCTGAACATCGAGAGTACGAGCGCCGGCCCAAGGTTGGCGAAGGAAACTCCGCGCAGGCGGAACTGGTCCATGTCGAGATGAAAGCCGAAGCGAATCGGCATGACAGTGAGGACGATGCAGATGAGGCTGACCGAGCAGATTTCGATCCACAGCATCAATTCGGCGGAGAGCTTGACATCGCGATATGCGACGAATCCAGCGGCAACGCAAACAGCGATGAGGGTAACAAGAACCGGCGGAGTCCAGTGAAACAACTGCAGCGAGAGGACGCCGGTATAGTAGAGTGCTCCGCCGGCAACCGAGGCCGCGGTAGCGAGGTAGGCGAGCAGAAGCCCCCAGGCGGCCGCCACACCGAAGATGGGCGGAAGCGTGTCAGCGGTGTAGGTGTAGAGCGATCCGGGTGACGCGGAAAGGCGCGCGAACCGGCTGACACAGAACCCGACGAGCAAGGTTGCTCCGGTGGCAAGCAGGTAAACGAACCACGTCGCGTTTCCGGCGATGGCGAAAACCAGCGGAATGGTGAGCGAAGGCGAAGTAGAAGGCGCCATCGCGGATACCGACTGGGCAAGCGTCTCGAGCGGCCCGAGGACGCCGGCATGCAGGCCATAGTTTTCGCTTTTTACGGACTCCGGGTACACGTCGGCCGTCGCGCTTTTTTGGTCGCTCACCGGTCAGCCTTTCGATGCGGATTCGTTTGCCTGGTGGACTTAGTCTTGCTTGCGTCTTCGGTCGGAGTCAAGCAAGCCGGTTAGACTGATGCGGATGTCAGTCGCCGCCATCATTGTCGCCGCAGGTTCGAGCAGCCGCTTGGGGCAGCCGAAACAACTGGTGCTGGTTGACGGCGAGCCGTTGCTGCAACGAGCCATCCGATGTGCGGTTGAAGCAGGTGCAGAGCCGGTTTTTGTCGTGCTCGGAGCCCATCGTCAAGATATCCAGAATGCAGTCGATTTCGGATTTGCGAGAGTTCTCGTGAATGACGATTGGGAAGAAGGGCTGGCTTCGTCGATTCGGACTGGCATGAAGGCTGTGGATGCGAGCACTGTCGGCCGCGGGTGTCCTGCTGATGACGTGCGATCAGCCGCGGGTGACTGCGGAGCACCTGCGGAAGATGATCGAGCAGTTCGATGCGCAGGCGGGGACGGCGCTGATTGCATCGATCTACGCGGGCATTCGGGGAACTCCTGCGATATTTCCGCGCGTCATGTTTGCGGATCTGCTCGGGCTGCAGGGCGACAAAGGAGCGCGCGGGCTTGCTGGCGACGAATTCGCTGCCAGTCGTGGAGATTCAGCTCGAAGGCGGTGAGGTTGACATCGACCGGCCAGAAGACCTGGCGGAGCTTGGGTAAAGATCAGCGCTCGATCGTGGCTTCGATGTAGCCGTGCGGCTCGTCGATGGGAACAAAGATGTGGTTGGGATTGTCCTGCCCGAATGGGCTGAGATCTGCCAGCAGGTGATGAAGGTTGGGCATGGTGAGATGGATGCGCGCGATCTCCGGCGCCGCGGCCAGCGCGGCGTTGCCCATGTCGAACAGCGTGTGCTGGACGCTCATGCTATTGTGCGCGGCAAATTCCTTGAGCACAGCAGCGATAATGCGAGATCGGACTTCAGAGAAATTTTGTGAGGGAGAGATGTAATCCCAGGTGATAGTTGCGCACGTGCCGAATATACGGTCAGTCGCGGGCTTGAGCGTGGTGAGGCGGTCTTGGATGTAGCCGGTGAAGGCGGATTTGGTGGTCTTGAGAATCGTGAGGCCATCCACGCCTGATGTGACGACCCAGCCTCCGGTGCGGTCTCGCTCGGCGCACACTGTCTGCAATTCCGGACCACCCAGCTTGAAGGTAGTCGCATCGAGTTCGCCGTCGACCTTCAGGCGTTTCCAGTTTTTCTCGTCGATCTCGATGGTTGCCTTGGAAACCTGGGGATTGTTGCTGAGCAGGTAATCGCCAAGCTCCATTGCGAATTCTTCAATGGTGGCGGCGCTGGAAGCACGCGCGATGGAGTAAACCGTGTTCTTCATCGTGTCTGTCGGGAGGATTTTGCTGTTGTCGGCTTCGGTAAAGCTCGATTCAAAGTCGCCGTGCAGCAGAACAGACACAGTCCACTCATTGAAGTCGTGTTGATCGGCCGTTCGCGTGATGCGCGACAGGCGAACGCGAGATTTTCCGTAGCGATTCTCACCCAGTCTGGCCATCGATCAGCTTCCTCGGTAGGTGGTGTAGCTGTTGTCGCTCAAGAGGAGCGGAAGGTGATAATGGGCGTCGTTGCCGCATTCGAAGGTGATGGTGATTTCCGGATAGATGGTGGTGCGGTCCTGGCGGGATAGATAATCGCCCGTCTGAAACGTAAGACGGTAGTGGCCTGCGGCGGCATCAAGCGCGAGGTTAGGGCAGCGACCGTCATGGTCGGTCTCTGCTTTTGCGACTTCGGTCCAGTGGCCGTGATCCTGTTTGTCAAGTCTGACCGCAATGCCAGGTGCGGGTTTGCCAAGGACTGTATCAAGGACGTGCGTCGTGATCTTGCTCATGACACCAACCACTTTCCGAGACGAATCTGCATGATCTGCCGCTGCTGTTCGGCGGCTTCTCTCAATTCTGCCACGCGTGTGTTCGCGAGACGTCGCTGAAGAATGGCGAGCATCTCTTCGGCGCTCTTGCCGGTGGCGCAAACGATGTAGGTGAATCCGAATCGCTGCTCATAGAGCGCGTTGGCTTCGGCGAGCTGGACGCATGGTGCTCTGGGCCGCGCTGGTGGTGCCGGCCTGCTCCTGTTGAGACCAGGATGAAGATTGTTCTGAGGCGGTTGGCGCCTTGCGTTCGCCGATGCGGGGATGGCAGGCGAATGCTTCGAGCCAGTCGGATTCGCCCATCGTTGCCCAGACGCGGTCGGCTGCTTCGCTCAGTGTGGCGATGGTGGCGATGGGGCGGAGGGCGACCATCTGATCGGCCCAGCGTTGCGCACCGCAGCAGGCTAGCATTACGTGGCTGGCTTCAGAAGCGTCAGCGGTGTTCCAGGCGTCGAGCACGGAATTCATTGGGCTGTGGACCCCGAAAACAGGCTGCGCAGGAATTCTTCGAGGAGATTTGCGCCAACGTTCTTGCGATATTGTGCATTGGAGCGGATGTCGTCGATGGGCTGCGCTTCGGCGAGCAGAGCATTGCGAGCGGTTTCGATGACGCCGGGGCTTAGCGTGTGTCCGAGCAGAGAGCCTTCGGTTTTCGCGAGACGAGCAGGAAAGGGCGCGAGGCTCGCGGCGGCTACGCGAATCTCTTCGATTACGCCGTCTTTCATCAAGGCAGTTGCTCCGAGAGCGACTTTGGAGATAGCCATGGCGCGCCGGGTGCCCACTTTGCGCAGATATTGGCGCTGATTTGCGAAGCGGCGCGGCAGATGAACGGCGTAGAGAAGCTCGTCAGCGGTCATGGCGTTCTGCTTGTAGCCGGTGTGGAATTCGCGGTAGGGCATGCGGCGCTTGCCGCGGACAGAGACGAGTTCGATTTCCGCGTCGTAGACGAGAAGTGCAGGCGATGAGTCGGCGGCTGGCGAACCGTTGACGAGATTGCCGCCGAGGGTAGCGCGGGCTTGATTGGCGATGGAACCGATCCAACTTGCGGCTTTGTCGAGGAGAGGAAAGTCAGCCGCGACCATCCGATTGGATCGGAGATCGCTGAAGGTGGTTCCGCCACCGATGATGAGTTTGTCTGGACTGGCGTCAGTGAAGCGAAGTTCATCGATGCCCCACAGGCTGACGAGTTTGCTTGTAGTCAATCGTCCTGCCGCGAAGGCGACCATCAATTCGGTGCCGCCGGCGATGGGTGTCCATTGACCGGGCGCTTCGGCAAGCAGACTGAGCACGGCTGGCAGCGATCCGGGCGCAACGAGTTCGTACTCGGCGGCGTTACCGCGCATGCGGTTCCTGCGTGGGGCTTGTGGCGGCGGAAAGCACAGATTCGAAGATGCGCATGAAGCCGGTGCAGCGGCAAAGATTGCCGGCGAGGCCTTCGCGAATTTCGGCCAAGGTGGGATGGGTATTGTGCGCGAGCAGATGTTTGGCAGCCATCAGCATGCCGGGCGTGCAGATGCCGCACTGCGCTCCGCCGCATTGCAGGAACGCCTGCTGCAAGGGATGGAGAATGCCATCGCGCGCGAGTCCCTCAACGGTTTCGATTTTTGTGTTGGCGGCTTGCAGGACGGGAACGAGACAGCTGTTGACGAGATCGCCATCCATGCGGACGGAGCACGAGCCGCATTCGCCCTCGCCGCATCCCTCCTTGGTGCCGGTCAGGTGCAGGTCTTCCCGGAGCACGTCGAGCAGGCGCTTCATTGACGGGACGGTGACGGCGAGATTTACGCCGTTGACGTTCAGCTGGATTGTTGTAGCCGCGCTCATACGGTTGTGGGCTCCTCAACCTTTGGTGCGATGCTCAATTTTGCGAACAGGTCTTCCGGCAGCAGCGGAATGGAATTGAAGCTGACGCCGATAGCATCGCGAATAGCATTAAGGATCGCAGGCGCAGGACCATCGTGGGGCAATTCGCCGATGCCCTTTGCGCCGAAGCCGCCGTGTTCGAAAGGGAGTTCTTCCCAGAAGACATGGATCGGCGGCACGTCTTCGGCGGTCGGCATGATGTAGTTGGTCATCTGGTTGTTGGCCATGCGGCCATTCTGCAGGATGACTTTTTCGTAGAGCGCATAGCCGATGCCTTGCGCGATACCGCCCTCGATCTGCCCGGTGGCAAGAATGGGATGAATGATGCGGCCTGCTTCCTGCGCGGACCAGAACTCTTCGACTTCAGCCGAGTAAGTGACGCTGTCGATCGCGACCTGAGCGATTTGAACGGACCATCCGAAGGCGGGATAGGCCTCGCCGCGATACTTCTGGTCGTCCCAGAAAATGCCCGGCGGCGCTTCATAGCGGCAGAGGGAGACGACCTCGCCGGTTTTTTCCCGGAGGAGTTCGCAGGCTGCGAAGAACTGTTCGCGCGAAAACTGTTCGGGCAGGCCTGCTTGCTCGTGAAGCATGGAAAGCAACTGCTGCGATGCGTGCTCGATGAGGCGGCCGATGACCATGGCAGTGCGCGAGGCGACAGTCGGTCCGCTATTGGGGACGATGCCAGTATCGGGTGGGGCCATCACGACGTCGTCGTAATCAACACCGAGAATCTCAGCGGCAACCTGCGTAAGCACCGTGTTGGTGCCCTGGCCGAATTCGGTGCTTGAGGCCAGGACGCGCACTTTGTTGTCCGCGGAAACGTCGATGCCGGCGAGCGAATTGAGATAGCGCTCGCCTGAGCCTGTGAAGCCGGAGCCATGATAGAAGGCGGCGATGCCGATGCCGCGTTTGATTGTGCCAGCCGGGTTTTCTTTCGCGAACTGTGCGCGCTTGTTGTAGTAGCCGCTTTCGGCAAGGGCACGATCAAGCAGCTTGTCGAGGATGACGGGTTCGCGCATTAACTGTTCGGTTGCGGTGGTTTCGCCCTGGTGGATGAAGTTTTTGCGCCGCAGTTCGATGGGGTCGATGCCAATGGCTGCGGCGATCTCATCCATTTGGCGTTCGACGGCAAAGATGGTTTGCGGTGCGCCGAATCCGCGAAACGCGCCATAGGGGACATTGTTGGTGGCCCACGCATGGAGCGCGAACGCGGACATTGGGACACACATACGGGCCGGGCGAATGCAGAGTGGCGCGCGAAAGCACGGTGGAAGAGAGCGTGGAGTATGCGCCGCCGTCGGTGGCGATGTCGATGTCCATGGCGAGCAGTTTGCCACTGGCATCGAGCGCGGTGCGATGGCGGACGCGCGAGGGATGGCGCTTGGTGGTCGCGGCAAGATCTTCGATGCGGTCGTAGACCATCTTCACCGGATGGCCGCACTTCATCGCCAGCAGGGCGGCATGGGACGCAAGCACGGAAGGGTAATCTTCTTTGCCGCCAAACGCGCCGCCGGTCTCGGTCTGGATGACGCGGACTTTTTCCGGCGGGAGATTGAAGACAGCGAGCAGCGACTTGTGCACGTAGAAGGGGCATTGCAGCGATCCCCAAACGTGACGCCGTTCTCTGCGCTGTACTCGGCGATGACGCCGTTGTTTTCAATGTAGAGATGTTCCTGCGCGCCGGTGCGGTATTCGCCTTCAACGATGTGTGCGGCCTGGGCCCAGCCCGAATCGACGTCGCCTTTTTCGAGTTGAGAAAGCTTTTGAAGCAGTTGTCTGCGCCCCAGATGACGGTTTGCTGCTTTTCGCTTTCTTCGATGGTGAAGACCGGCGGCAGCAGATCGTATTCGACATGGACAGCATTCACCGCTTCACGGACCTTATGCTTGTCGGGGTGCGCGATGAGCAAGATCGCTTCTTCGCAGTGATTGACCTGGCCGTCGGCAAGGCAGGGCTGATCGGCAACGATCATCTGGATGTGATTCTGGCCTGGAATATCCGCAGCCGTGACGACGGTGAATTCAATCCAGTTGATCTTGCGATCAAAGGCGATGGAGCGAATGACGCCGCGCGGGACTGCGCTGCGAACGGTGGCTCCGTGCCACATGCCTTCACGCTGGATGTCGTCAACATAACGCGCTGTGCCTCGCAGCTTGTCTACGCCTTCCTTGCGGGGGACGGAGGTGCCGACGATGCGGTTTTTCGCAGGCTTGCTCATGGTTGGGGAAGTGCGAAACGCCGTACAGGTTGACGCATAGCATACAACGAGGCAGCGAACTTTGAAAGCCTGCGCGACTACGAGGACAAAGTCGCCAGCGTGCGTGCGAGAACGTGAACGCCGCTGCCGATCCACTCGGGCGACGCGTATTCGTCGGGACGATGGCTCACTCCGCCGCGGCAGGGAATGAAGAGCATGGCGATGGGTGCGATGCGCGCCATGAAGAGCGAGTCATGATAGGCGCGGCTGACCATGCGCTTGCAGGTTTTGCCCGCTGCCTGCGCGGCCTGTTCCATGGCTCGAGGATTGCGGGGTCGCAGGTTGCAGGCGGATCGGCGTTGACCATTTCCGTCGTTGATAGTGACTCCGCGGCGTTCGGCCGTTTCCTTGCAAGCGGCTTTCAGCGTTTCGATCACCGCATCGCGCCGCGCGTCGTCGATGTCGCGAATGTCGGTTTCGAGGCGGACACGGGAGGGAATGCTGTTGACGGCGCCGGGAAAGACTTCGCATACGCCGACGGTTCCCACGGTGTCGATGGCGCCGGTTGACTTCGCGGCTGCTTCAAGTGCGAGAATCAATTCGGCCGCCGCAGCCAGCGCGTCTTTGCGGCCGGGCATCAGCTTGCCGCCGGCGTGGCCGCCTTCGCCTTCGATGACGATGCGCATGCTTGCGGGTGCGGCTATGTGCGTGACGAGGCCGAGATCGATGCCTTCCTGTTCGAGGATGGGGCCTTGCTCGATGTGCAGTTCAATGAACTGATGGAATCGGCCGCGCGAAAGTGCAACGGATTCGAGCGAGCCAGTGAATCCAGCTGCGCTGCGCAGTTCTTCGAGACTATGTCCTTCTTTGTCGCGCAGGGCGAGACGCCTGCTGCGGGCGAAGCACGCTGGCCATCATGCGGCTGCCGAGGCAGCCGATGCCGAAGCGGGTCGGTTCTTCGGCAGTAAAGATGACGAGCTCGATCGAGCGGCGCGGCTTGAAACCGAGCTGCTGCAGAACGCGAATGGCTTCCAGGCCGCCGAGGACGCCGACACATCCGTCGTAGAGACCGGCATTGGGAATGGCGTCGATGTGCGAGCCGGTGCCGATCGGCGCGAGGTCAGGGTCGGTTCCGCTCCAGCGTGCAAAAGTGTTGCCGATGGCGTCTTCGTGTACGTCAGCCCGGCCTCGCGGCACAGGCCTTTCACAAAGGCACGCGCACGCAAGTCGGCTTCGCTGAAGACAACGCGAGTGACGACCGGCGGCTCGGCTGCGGAGATCTGCGAGCAGCGCATTGAGTTCGGCGATCAGGCGGTCGATCGAGAGTTTGGGGCGCGGGTCCATGCTCATGCTCCCAGCGGGTGCCGGCGCCAGTCTTTGTAGATCAGGTACTTCGCGGGCTTCTTGCCGATTGCGCCAAACCACTGCGGACAATAGGGCGCCATCCAGATGAAGTCGCCGGCTTCGACCGGATACCACGAGTCGCCCAGGCGGTAGATGCCGCCGCCTTCGAGCATCAGCAGGCCGTGTTCCATGACATGAATTTCGACCATGCTGAGTCCGGCGCCGGGATCGTAGGTCATGGTGTTGACCGCGAAATCGTAGGCATCGGTGTTGGGGATGAGCGAGCGAACGCGCAGGGACGAGTCGCCCATCAATGGAACTTCCGCGATGCTAGATTCATTGCCGATGATGCTGCCGGGGACTGGCCCTTCGGAATCGGCTCATAGATCTTTTCAATCAGCACGGCTTTCGCGGCGCTCATAGCAGTAACGGAGTGATCGGCGCCTGGCGGAAGATAAGCGAATCCGCCGGGACCGAGCAGATGACTGATCCGGACCGTTCAGCGTCAGATCGAGTTCGCCCTCGAGCACGTAGAGAAACGCTGTCCGGGCGCGGGCGCGAGGGTGCCCCCGCCGGAGAACTCGGCGGTCATCTGGGAAAAGTTCGCGCCCAGTTGTGGACCGGCATGCACGATGAATTCAACTCCCGTTGCGCCCGGCAATGGGATGCGGACGAAGGTGTCCGGAGTTTGCAGCAGGTGATCGGGCTTGAGGCTGCTTCGGGTTGCTCCCAGATGATGCAATCGTGACCTCGCTCGATGCGTTTTCCGATTCTAACGAACGTCGGCTGCGAGCCGTCGGAGAAATCTCTCGCCGACGCGAAGCGCTGCTTCCACATCCTCTTCGCGAACAGCTTCGTCGGGATGGTGGCTGATGCCGCCGGGGCTGCGCAGAAAGAGCATGGCTGTCGGCATGCGTCCGGCCATGATCATGGCATCGTGTCCCGCGCCGCTGGGCATGGCTCTGGGGGGAAATCCTGCTGCTTCGATTGCGTCTGTCATGAAGGCGGTGAGTCGCTCGTCCATCGGTATGGAGGGCTCATCCATCTTTTTAGTCCATTCGAGTCTGAGACCGCGGTGTTCGGCGATCGATTCGGCCTGCTTGGAGCAAGTCGTCGACTGCACTTTTGCGGATCGCGTCGTGAACATGGCGAACGTCGAGGCTGAACTCGACGGATCCGGGAATCACATTGCCGGCGTTCGGGTGTACTTCAAGCTTGCCGACCGTGGCGACGAGGCCTTCGGTCTTGAGGGCGAGAGCTTCGACCTTGGCGATCCACTCGGCGGCTGCGGCCAGAGCATCGCGGCGCAGGTGCATCGGCGTTGTGCCCGCGTGGTTGGCGTGGCCAGTGAACTTGAGGTCGAGGCGGGTCTGGCCAACGATGCTGGTGACGGCGGCGACCATCAGGCCTTCGGCCTCGAGCACCGGGCCCTGTTCGATGTGCAATTCGATGAAGCCGACGGCGTCGTTCATCGGCGACTGCATCCTGGAGAATTTCGGGATCGAGGCCGAAATCTGCGATGGCCTGACGGATGGAGGTTCCGTTGGCATCTTTGATGCGCGAGGATGGACGGATCAAAGCGTCCCGCAACGGCGCGGCTGCCGATGAAGGGAAAGCCAAAGCGCACGCCCTCTTCTTCAGAGAATGCGATGACTTCGAGAGCGAGGGGAAGACGGAGTGCATTTGCGGACGCGACCAGTTCGAGGGCCAGTACAACGCCGAGAACGCCATCGAAGGCGCCTGCGTCGGGGACGGTGTCAATGTGCGAGCCAAGAATGAGGCGCTCGGGAGCCGGGATGTTAGCAGGCTTCCAGAGTCCGCGAAGATTGCCGACGGCATCTACGCGCACGGTCATTCCGAGGCTTTCCATGCGTGCACGCAGGTGCTGATGAACCTGGTGAACCGGCGCGGTGAGAAAGCGGCGCGTGATGCGGCCCGGTTCCTCGGTCATGGTTGCGATGAGGCGGCATTCCTCAATGGCTCGTCTTGCGCGATCGCTCACTGGCGCACCAGCTCTCTGCCGCGCGGGTTGCCGATGCATTGTCCGGAGTGGAAGACGTGCTCGCCGCGAAGCCAGGTTTCCTGCACGCGCCCGCGCAGCTTTGTACCGAGATAGGGCGAGATCTTATGGCGGAAGTGAAGATCGTCTTCGGTTACGGTCCAGGCTGTGTGGGGGTCGAAGACGACGATATCCGCATCGGCTCCGACGGATAGTGTTCCCTTTTGGCCGAGCTAATCCGGCGAGGCGCGCTGGTCTTGCCGCCATCCACTTTGCCGACTCGAGCCGCAGCATCGTCGGTGCTCAATCCACGTTGACGCATCGCGGTCCACAGCACGGGAGCGCCAGGCCAAGGCTTGCGATTCCACCCCAGGCTAGGTCCAAGCGACCCTCTTCGCGACGCTTCATCGCAGGCGGGCAGGGCGAATGGTCGGTGGTGACCATGTCGATGAGCCCGGATTCAAGTGCATCCCAGAGTCGATGGCGGTTGGCTGCGCTCCGAATCGGCGGCGCGCATTTGAATTCAGTCGCGCCATCGGGGATTTCCTCGGCGGCAAACGCAAGGTAGTGGATGCAAGTTTCCACGGTGATGGGTACGCCGTGGCTGCGCGCTGCGGCGAGCATCGGCAATGCTCTGGCGCTGGAGAGATGCACGATGTGTATGGGCGTTTGATATTCCTGCGCCAGCTGGATCAGCAGCTTGATGGCATCGACCTCGGCAGCATCGGGGCGCGAGGCAAGCAAGGTTGAATATTTCTGCCAATTCGCGCCGGCCTGGTTGAGCAGCCGCAGTGGCGGATTCGACGGGGGCGGCAACTTCGGCATGGACCAGCAACGGCAATCCGCGTTCCGCGAAGTTTGTCGAGCGCCAGGCGTAGGTCCGCTCTCGTCGACCCACGCAAAGCCGTCGATGCCGGAGTGGATCATGAAGCATTTGAATCCCGGGACGCCCGCTTGGGCGAGAGCGGGGAGCTACGCGGCGTTGCCGCGCACCACGCCTCCCCAGGCTGCCCAGTCGACCCAGGCGTTGCCGCGAGCGGCTGCGCGCTTGGCCTCGAGGGCCTCGACACTGACGGTTTCGGGCACGCAGTTAAGAGGCATGTCGACAAGGGTGGTGACTCCGCCAGCGGCTGCAGCGCGCGTTGCCGTATCGAAGCCTTCCCAGTCGCGGCCAGGGTCGTTGATGTGAACATGGGAGTCGACGAGGCCGGGGAGAAGCAGCAGGTCGCCAAAGTCGTGCGCATTGTCCGGCACCGGCAATATCGTCCCAGGCACGGACTTCGGCGATCTTCTCGCCGTCGACGATAAGCGTCGCGGCGTTGAGGCCGTCGGCGTCAGCACGCGAGTTGACCGTAAAGCCTGTGCCATACTGTGTTTACTTTACCTTTGGAGACACCGAAGGCAAGCACCGAATGACAGCGTCAGCCAAATCTGGAATTTCTGCGCCGCGCCATCGCGCTCGCTACGGAGAACGTGATTTCCGGCCGCGGCGGGCCGTTTGCCGCTTTGATCGCGCGCGACGGGGAAGTGATTGCGGAAGGGGTGAACATGGTGACGGCGACGAACGATCCGACGGCGCATGGCGAGGTGACGGCGATTCGCGCCGCGTGCAGGGCGCTGGGCACGTTCTCGCTGGCCGGGTGCGAGCTTTACACGAGTTGCGAGCCTTGCCCCATGTGCCTGGCGGCATCGCACTGGGCGCGGCTGGATGCGGTTTTCTATGGCGCTGGCGCCGCAGACGCAGCCAAGGCAGGTTTCGACGACGCCTATCCTTTATGAAGAGTTCCGCAAGGATCCGGCGGAGCGGTCCTTGCCTGCGATGCAATTTCTGCGCGACGAAGCATGGTCCAGCTTCGCTGCGTGGATTGCTTCGCCGAACAAGATCGAGTATTAGGGCCGTGCTCTAACTGGTCATGGTTGATGAAACAGTGAATTCATCCCTTGAAAACGCCCGGGCCGAAGTGCTTTGAATCAACCGGGAACTCTTGCCCAAGCCGCTTGCATGCGATAACGTCTAATACTCATAACGTTTTCACCGGGAGCTGCTGCCGAATGCCGCGCGTCGTTCGATGTTCCATCATTCAGGCGTCCAATGCCGTTGCCGCGACCGAGCCGCTGGCGACGCAGAAGAAGGCGATGATCGAGAAGCATCTGGGGCTGATCCGCAAGGCGGCCGGCGACGGCGCGCAGATCGTCTGCCTGCAGGAGATTTTCAACGGGCCGTACTTTTGTGCCGAGCAGTCGACCAAGTGGTACGAGACCACCGAGCCGGTTCCGGATGGGCCGACCGTCAAGCTGATGCAGTAGCTGGCCAAGGAACTCCATATCGCCATGGTTGTGCCGGTGTACGAGGTGGAGCAGGAAGGGATTTTTTACAACACCGCAGCGGTGCTTCACAACGACGGAACCTACCTGGGCAAATACCGCAAGACGCATATTCCGCACGTGGCGCCGGGATTCTGGGAGAAGTTCTATTTCCGCCCAGGCAATCTGGGCTATCCCGTTTTTGACCTGGGATTTGCCAAGATCGGTATCTATATCTGTTACGACCGGCATTTTCCCGAGGGCGCACGTTGCCTGGGATTGAACGGCGCGGAGATCGTTTTTAACCCTTCGGCAACGGTTGCGGGGTTGAGCGAGTATCTGTGGAAACTGGAGCAGCCGGCGCATGCGGCGGCCAATGGATATTTTATTGCGGCTATCAATCGCGTGGGAACCGAGGCGCCCTGGAACATCGGCGAGTTTTACGGGTCGAGCTATTTTGCCAATCCGCGCGGCCAGATCATTGCGCAGGCATCGCGCGACAAGGACGAGGTGCTGACCGCGGATCTGAATCTGGACGAGATTGCCGAAGTGCGCCGCACCTGGCAGTTTTTCCGCGACCGCCGGCCGGACATGTATGGCCCGCTGGTTGCGTCATAACGGAACCTGGCTCCGAAAATCCTCGTCAATCGATAGATGAACGGCCGAGAATAACCAAGAAGGATCAGCAGAGAGTAAGAGAAAGCTTCTCCGAGGTCTTCATGAGTACCGCAACTTTACCCGACGACTACTGCTGCGCGAGCGGTTCAGCGAAATCAAGCCGCCGCTGGCGCCGCAGGCTGCGGTCATTGAGGCCAATCGTTGCCTGAATTGCTTCGACGCGCCGTGCACGGGGGCGTGCCCCACGCATATTGATGTTCCGGGATTTATCAAGCGCATCAGTACCGGGAATTTGCGCGGCTCGGCGCTGCGGATTCTGGATGCGAATATTCTGGGCGCAAGCTGTGCGAAGGTTTGCCCGGTGGAAGTGCTGTGCGAAGGCGCCTGCGTGATGCACCGCCACAATCACGAGCCGATTCAGATTGCGCGGTTGCAGCGCCATGCAATGGATTCGTTTCAGGCGACGGGCGAAGAATTACTGACCGCGCCGCGCGGAACGCGCAACGTGCACGTGGCCTGCATTGGCGGAGGGCCGGCGTCGCTGGCCTGTGCGGCGGAGCTTTGCCGCCAGGGGCGTCGGCCACGATGATTGAGCGCACAGGAACTGCCGGGTGGACTGAATACCTATGGAGTGGCGGAATACAAGCTGCGCGCGGCCGACAGCCTGCGTGAAGTGGAGATGATTCGCCGCATGGGCGTGGAGTTTCGCGCTGGCGCTGGCATTGATACCGCTGCGGCGCTGGAAGAGCTGGAGTCGGAGTTTGACTTCATTTTTCTCGGAGTGGGCCTGGGCGCGATGCAGCGGATGAACATCCCGGGCGAAGATCAGAAGGGCGTGATGAACGCGCTGGAGTTGATTGCCGCGTACAAGACGGGACGTCTGCGCGAACTGCACGGGACGGTGGTCGTGGTGGGCGCGGGAAATACGGCGATCGATGCGGCCAATGCCGCGCGGCGGCTGGGCGCGGAGACGGTGTATCTGCTGTACCGGCGCGGCGAAAGCGATATGTCGGCATTCGATTTTGAGTACGAGCACGCCAAGCAGGAGGGCGTGCAGTTCCTGTGGCGGCGGCAGCCGTTCGCGATCCGGACGGACGAGCGCGGCCGGCTGCTGCTGGATACTGTGCAGGTGCAGCGAAGTCGACAAGGCATTGCTGCCGATTCCGGATTCGCAGTTCACGATCGAGTGCGACTTCGTGGTTCCGGCGATCGGGCAGTCGCCGTTGGCGCAACTGGTGCAGGAGCTGCGCCGCATTGAGGTGCGCGACGGAAAGATCGTGGCCGATCCGGTGACGGGGCAGACGGGCAATCCGCGATACTTTGCCGGCGGCGACTGCGTGAATGGCGGGCGGGAAGTGGTGGACGCGGTGGCCGACGGAAAGCGCGCGGCCCGAGGCGATGCTGAAGATCGCGGAGGTGGCTTATGCCTGATATTCGCGTTCACGGATTTGCGGGCAGAATCGATGCGCCGAATCCGTTCTGGCTGGCTTCTGCGCCGCCGACGAATTGCGGCGAGCAGATCATGCGCGCCTTCGATGCGGGCTGGGGCGGCGCGGTGTGGAAGACGATCGGCGAGCCGGTGACGAATGTGTGCTCGCGCTATTCGTCGACGGACTGGAACGGCCAGCGCATGATGGGCTTCAACAATATTGAGCTCATCAGCGACCGCACGGTTGAAGAGAACCTGCGCGAGATGGCCGAGGTGAAGAAGCGCTATCCGTAGCACGCGGTGATTGCGTCGCTGATGGTGGCGTCGAAGCGCGAGGCATGGCATGAGATTGTGCCGCGCGCAGAAGATGCGGGCGCGGACGGGCTGGAACTGAATTTCGGCTGCCCGCACGGGATGAGCGAGCGCGGCATGGGTTCGGCGGTGGGGCAGGTTCCGGAATACGCCGAGATGATTACGGCGTGGGTGAAGGAGAAGGCGCGCACGCCGGTGCTGGTGAAGCTGACGCCGAACATCAGCGACATTCGCACCGTGGCGCGGGCGGCGAAGCGCGGCGGCGCGGATGGACTGTCGGCGATCAACACCATCAATTCGATTACTGGGATCGATCTCGACACCTTTGTGCCGCGGCCGAATGTGGATGGAAAGAGCTCGCACGGTGGCTACTGCGGTCCGGCGGTCAAGCCGATCGCGCTGAACATGGTGCAGCAGATCATGGCGGATCCGGAGGCGGCGCTGCCGACTTTCGGGAATTGGTGGCATCGGCACGTGGCGCGATGCGGTGGAGTTCATGTTGCTGGGCTGCGGAACGGTGCAGGTGTGCACGGCGGTGATGCACTACGGCTATCGCATCGTTGAGGACATGGCCGAAGGACTCGAAAACTGGATGCGGCGAAAGGATTCGAGACGATCGAGGATTTTCGCGGGCTGTCGGTCCTCGAAGCGTGACGGAGTGGAAGCACCTGAATCTGAATTACAAGATTGTGGCGCGCATCGATGAGCAGACGTGTATTGGCTGCGATCTGTGCCACATTGCATGCTGGGATGGCGCGCACCAGTGCATCCACTGGACCGAGTGACGGGCCCGGTGGACGGGCACGTGGAGTTGCACGAGACGCCGCCGACTGAGGAAGTGGCGCACACGCACCTCGATTGCGACTACGCCGGTGACGCGCAAGGAGCGCGCGGCGGCCGCGGCGGCAGGGGCCGTATCCGACGCCGCTGGCGAGAATTCCGCGCGTGGATGAGACGGAATGCGTGGGTTGCAATCTGTGCGCGCTGGTGTGTCCGGTGGATGGATGCATCACGATGGTGCGGGTGGACACCGGGGTTCCGGCGGAGACTTGGGACGAGCGCACGCAAGGTGCGGAGTGCGCCGTCGAACCGCAGCGGTCGTGATCCCAGCGGTGAACCAAGAGAAAGCAAGTGTCAGGTTCCTCCGCTCGCTATCACTCGGCCGGAATGACAAAGGTGCATCGCTTGCACGGTTTCAGGTGAGGGGTCATGTCTACGGTTCTCATTCAAAACGGAACCATCGTGAATGCCGACTCGACGGTAAAGGCCGATCTGCTGATCGATGGCGCAGTGATCAAGGAAGTGCGCGCGGGGATTCCGGCGAGCGCGGCGGACAAAGTTGTGGATGCGACGGGGCTGCTGGTGCTGCCCGGCGGGATCGACGCGCATACGCATCTCGATATGCCGTTTGGCGGGACGAAGTCTGCCGACGATTTTGAGACGGGCACGCGCGCTGCGGCGATTGGCGGAACGACGACGATTGTGGATTTTGCCATCCAGGCGCGCGGGACCAAGATGCGCACGGCGCTGGATACGTGGTGGAAGAAGGCCGAGGGCAAGGCCTGCATCGACTACGGCCTGCACATGATCGTGACCGACCTTGGCGACGCGGGCCTCGAAGACATGGACGACATGGTGCGCGAGGGCGTGGCCAGCTTCAAGCTGTTCATGGCGTATCCCAACGTGCTGATGGTCGATGACGCGACGATCTTCAAGGCGATGCGGCAGACGGCGAAGAATGGCGCGCTGATCTGCATGCATGCGGAGAACGGGTCGGTGATCGACGTCATCGTGCAGCAGGCGCTGGCCGAGGGAAAGACCGCGCCAATCTATCACGCGCTGACGCGGCCGACGGTGGCCGAGGCCGAAGCGGTGCATCGCGCGATTGCGATGGCGGAGATGGCCGGCGTGCCGGTTTACATCGTGCATCTCTCGAGCGAGGATGCGCTGAACCAGGTGCGCGAGGCGCGCGATCGCGGGTTGCCGGCGTTTGCCGAGACATGCCCGCAGTATCTGCTGCTCTCGATTGAAGACAACATGGTGGACAAGGGCTGGGAGGGCGCGAAGTACGTGTTCACGCCGCCGCTGCGCGAGAAACGCAACCAGCCGAAGCTGTGGGAGGGGCTGCGCAAGGACAACTGCAGGTTGTTTCGACGGATCATTGCCCGTTTTGCTTTGAAGATCAGAAGGCGCTGGGCAAGGATGATTTCACGAAGATTCCCAACGGCGGGCCGGGGATCGAGAACCGGCTGCAACTGCTGCATCACCACGGCGTGGGGCAGGGAAATTTCTCGCATTAACCGATTTGTGGAGCTGGTTTCGACGGCGCCGGCGCGGATCTTCGGGATGTATCCGAAGAAGGGCGTGCTGGCCGCGGGCAGCGATGCCGACCTGGTGCTGTGGGATCCAGGAGCGCATTACACGATCTGCGCCGCGACGCATCACATGCGCGTGGACTACTCGATGTTTGAGGGGTTCAAGGTGCGGGGCAATGCGCGCGATGTTTACTCGCGCGGCGAATTGATCGTGTCGAAGGGGCGAGTTCATCGGCAAGCCGGGCCGCGGGGAATATCTGCGGCGCGAGGCGCGCGGCGGGGCGTGGAAGTAGCAGATTTTCGGCGAGAATCGTCAAATATAACAGCTGTAGCCTTTCCGATATTGCAGGGCTTCCCCAGCTCCTAACAATCGAAAAGTCGCGACGTTTTCAACTGCGAAGATCGCCAGAAGCAGCCGCAGATCCCTCCACTGCGGTCGGGATGACAACCGCATTTGCCGTCGTTTTCGAATTGGACTGCATTGCTTCAACGTGCGACATTCCCGCCGTCCACGATTTTCCTTATCGCGTTCTCATTGGCGTTCGTGTATACCGGTCTAAACCGGAGGCCGTTTGAGCACTGTCGATCCATCACTATCCAATCGCGACCTGGCGCCGACGACGCCGGCGCAGCGCACGTGGGGCTTCTACAACTACATCGCGCTGTGGTTTTCGATGTGCATGGAGATCACGACGTATCAGCTTGCGTCGTCGCTGATCGCCAAGGGGATGGACTGGAAGCAGGCGATCGGGACGGTGCTGCTGGGGAATCTGATCGTGCTGGTTCCGATGCTGCTGAATGCGCATGCGGGTGCGAGGTACGGGATTCCGTTTCCGGTGTTTATTCGCGCGCCGTTTGGCGTGCGCGGCGCGAATATTGCCGCGATGTTGCGCGCGGTGGTGGCGTGCGGGTGGTTCGGCATTCAGTCGTGGATCGGCGGCACCGCGATTGACTCGATGCTGGCCGTGATCTGGCCTGGGGCTGCAGGGTCGGCGTTTCGAAGTGGGCGTGCTTTCTGCTGTTCTGGCTGCTGAACATGGTGGTGGTGTGGCGCGGCGTGGAATCGATTCGCCACCTGCAGGCGTTTGGCGCGCCGTTCATGTTTATCATGGCGGCGGCGCTGCTGATCTGGGTGCGGATCAAGGCGGGCAGCTTCGGCGCGATGCTCTCGACGCCGAGCCAGTTTCATTCGACGGGTGAATTTCTGGCGGTGTTCTTTCCGTCGCTAACGGCGATGGTGGGCTACTGGGCAACGCTGGCGTTGAACATTCCCGACTTCACGCGCTACTCCAAATCGCAGAACGCGCAGTCGTGGGGACAGGCATTCGGGCTGCCGGTGGCGATGATGCTTTACACGTTTGTCGGCATCTCGGTGACGTCGGCGTCGGCGGTATTATTCGGACAGCCGATCTGGAATCCGATTGAGCTGATCGGCGCGTTTCATCAGCCGGTGGTGGCGTTCATTGCGCTGATCGCGATGCTGATCGCCACGCTGAACGTGAACATCGGGGCGAACGTGGTTTCGCCGTCGAATGACTTTTCGAATCTGTATCCGCGGCTGATCAGCTTCCGCACCGGCGGGCTGATTACCGGATTTCTCGGGCTGGCGATGTGCCCGTGGAAGCTGCTGGCCACGCCGGACGCGTATATCTTTGGCTGGCTGGTGGGCTATTCCGGATTGCTGGGGCCGGTGGCGGGCATCATGGTTTCCGATTACTTCCTGATTCGCAAAACTGAGCTGGACGTGAACTCGCTCTACCACTCCGAGGGGGTTTACCACTACACCAAGGGAATCAATCCGCGCGCGATTGTGGCGCTGGCGCTTGGGGTTGCCATCGCGCTGGTGGGGCTGGTTGTCAAGCCGCTGCATTTCCTCTACGACTACGCGTGGTTCGTCGGCTTCTTCACCGCGGGAGCGATCTATGTTGCGTTGATGCGGATCGCAACTCCTGTGCAGCGTGTAGCGCCCGCGTTTGAACCGGTCGGCTCACCTGCCGATCCAAGATGAAGCCGATCTCACTCGGTCGGTGATGTCGCAGGCAATTGTTCTCGCTTAATCCAAAGTTCCTTTCGCAGGATGCAAAAAGGGTTACTCCAATGCGAACAGATGTGACTTTGGCGATGACGTTCTGTTTGCTCTTCGCGATAAGATAGTTGGAACGAATGCTTCTAACTACTCCAGCGGCTGCCAGCGAGGCTCCCCGCTTCATGCGGGAGTCTAACTTGCGGGTGCAGGAGAGTTCGCCGATCATCCAGGTTCGCAACCTCGAAAAGACCTACCGCACGGCCCGAGGGGCGCTCACCCTGTTCCAGGGGCTCGATTTAACGATCGCAAGCGGCGAACTGGTTGCCATCGTCGGGCAATCGGGAGCGGGAAAGAGCACACTTTTGCACATTCTGGGCGCCCTTGATGCGCCGACTGCGGGCACTGTACACTGCGCTTCAACCAACGTGGCAACTCTCAACGCTCGGGAGGCTGCGGTCTTTCGTAATCGTGAGATCGGTTATGTCTGGCAGTTTCATTACCTGTTGCCGGAGTTTTCGGCGGCTGAAAACGTGGCAATGCCGTTGATGGCCCGCGGAATAGGCCGTCGGCAGGCGCTAGATACTGCATCCAATTGGCTTAGAGAGGTCGACTTGGCAGACCGCAGCGAACACCGGCCCGGAGAGCTTTCAGGTGGAGAGCAGCAGCGCGTGGCGCTGGCCCGGGCCTTGGTTGGCAATCCGCGGCTACTTCTTGCCGACGAACCAACCGGCGATCTGGACGAGATGACTGCCGGACGGGTTTTCGATCTTTTAGAACGATTGCACGTAACCCACGGGCTCACTTCTGTTTTGGTGACCCACAACCTGGATCTGGCCGCGCGGTGTACGCGGACTCTGCGCCTGGAGGGCGGGCGCCTTCACGCGATGGATTTCCCTTCCAAAGCGGAACATCTCCCGGGGTACCCTCGGACAGGTCTCCGTCCGTGGGGTGAAAGCCCGGCAAGGCTTAGGAAAAGCACCTTTCCGGGTGGTTTTTGAGTCTGATTAGTATGGGTGGGCTTGGAATTGCTATTCCGGGCACACGAGTGGTGGGTGGGTGCTTGCGGAGGTAGATCTCCAGGGCGACCGGAACAGTTTGACGGCAATCCGGTCCATCCAAAAGAGCTGTTCGGGGCAGGTTTAGAGATTTTCCGGGGCCGCCGGCAGCGTTAGTTCAGAGAAGGGCGCGGCAAGTTGGGCTGAGGCCGAGAGCGGGTTCCCCAGATCGGTGTTGGGGCGCCAGGAAATCGGACGGCTACTGCTACCGCAAGCCTGCTGCAAGAGGAGAAACACTATGTTCGAACGCTATACGGAGAAGGCACGACGCGTGATCTTCTTCGCGCGATATGAGGCCAGCCAATTCGGTTCGCCCTATATCGAGACCGAGCACCTGCTGCTGGGCCTTTTGCGCGAGGACAAGGCGTTAACCAATCGCTTTTTGCGTTCGCATGCTTCGGTGGAGTCGATCCGCAAGCAGATTGAGGCGCACACGACGATTCGCGAGAAGGTGTCGACCAGTGTCGATCTGCCGCTCTCAAATGAGTGCAAGCGCGTCCTGGCCTACGCAGCCGAGGAAGCCGAGCGACTCGGCCATAAACATATTGGTACAGAGCATCTACTGTTGGGCCTTCTGCGCGAAGAGAAGTGCTTCGCGTCGGAGATTTTGCAGGAACGCGGCTTGAAGCTAGCGCAAATTCGCGACGAGCTGGCCCGCGTGACCCAGGAAAAGGCGCCCGCACAAGCACGGCAGCGCGAGTCGAGCCTGCTGGCCGAGTTCAGCCGCGACCTGACCCAGGCGGCCATGGATGGGCAACTCGATCCGCTGGTTGGCCGTGATGGTGAACTGGAGCGCGTTGTTCAGATCCTCTGCCGGCGCACAAAGAACAATCCAGTGCTGATTGGCGAACCGGGCGTGGGCAAGACTGCCATCGTCGAGGGTCTCGCGCAGCGCATTGCCGACGGTGAAGTACCGAGCTTCCTCGCCGACAAGCGCGTGCTTGCACTTGACCTGTCACTCATCGTGGCCGGTACCAAGTATCGCGGGCAGTTTGAAGAGCGTTTGAAAACCATCATGAAAGAGCTGATGGAAAATCAAAACTCCATCATCTTCATCGACGAGTTGCACACCCTGGTTGGCGCTGGTTCGGCTGAGGGTTCGCTCGACGCGGCCAACATTCTAAAGCCGGCGCTTTCGCGCGGCGAAATTCAGTGCATCGGCGCAACCACGCCGGCCGAGTATCGCAAGTCGATTGAGAAGGACCGTTCGCTCGAACGGCGCTTTCAGGCCGTCAAGGTTCCACCGCCAAATGAAGCTGATGCCATCAAGATCATCAACGGCATCAAGGACCGCTACGAGAAGTTCCACGCGGTCAGCTATACCGATGCCGCCATCGAGTTCGCGGTGTCGCACTCGAACCGCTATATTCCCGATCGCTTCCTGCCTGACAAGGCGATCGACTTGATCGACGAAGCCGGTGCGCGCGTCAAGCTGCGCCAGACTTCGTTGCCTGAGGAGATCACCGAAGTCCAGAAGCGGATCAAGTTCATCGTGCACCGCATGGATTCTGCCATTGCGAACCACGAATTCGAGAAGGCTCGCTTCTACTCCGATGAGGAGCGCAAGGAGCGCGAGAACCTGCGCGCGCTTGCGCGACAAGTACCACCTCGATGATTCCGCTGCCGGCATCGTAGGCCGCGAAGATATTGAAGACGTGGTCAGCCGCTGGACCGGCGTTCCCGTTACCAGCATCAAGGAAGAAGAGACGCAGAAACTGCTGCGCGTGGAAGAAGAGCTCCACAAGCGCATCATCTCGCAGGAGAAGGCAATCTCCGCACTGGCTCGAGCAATTCGCCGGTCGAGAGCGGGTCTGAAGTCGCCTGCGCGGCCCATTGGAAGCTTCCTCTTCCTCGGACCTACCGGTGTGGGCAAGACGGAAGTGGCGCGCACCCTGGCCAACTTCCTCTTTGGATCGGACAAGGCGCTCATCCGCTTCGATATGTCGGAGTTCATGGAAAAGCACTCGGTCTCGAAGCTGATCGGTTCGCCTCCGGGATACGTGGGATACGAAGAGGGCGGCCAGTTGACCGAACGCGTCAAGCGGTCTCCTTACTCCGTCGTACTGCTCGACGAAATCGAGAAGGCGCATCCGGATGTGTTCAACATCCTGCTGCAGGTGTTTGAAGACGGCCAGTTGACCGACGGACTCGGCAACACGGTCGACTTCAAGAACACCATCCTGATCATGACGTCGAACATCGGCGCGCGGCACCTGCAGAAGAAGCAGGGACTTGGCTTCCAGAGCGATCGCGAAGACCTGGTCAACGACAAGGTTGAAGAACTGGTGAAACAGGAGGTCAAGAAGACCTTCAATCCAGAGTTCCTCAACCGTCTCGATGAGGTCATTCTCTTCCTGTCGTTGTCGGATGCGGACCTGATCCAGATCGTCGAACTGCTCGTGCAGAGCTTGAACGCCAATCTGGCGCAGAAGGCCATCACCATCTCCGTCACCGAGGAAGCCAAGAAGTGGATTCTCGACAAGACCCTTGGCGATCGCAGCTACGGTGCGCGTCCGTTGCGCCGCGCCCTGCAGCGTTACGTTGAAGATCCTCTGTCGGAGGCGCTCATTGCCGGACAGATCCAGCAGCGGCCGGCGTTCCTCGAGGTCTATCTCGAAAACAACCAACTCTTCTATCGCCCGGTAAGCGCAGATGAGACGGCCACCGAAGAAAAAGCGGCAGGCATCCTGCTCTACAGCGCATAAGAATCGACAACACTGACTCATCTGGGTAGCCCCGGGTCTTCATTTGCAGACCTGGACGACTCACAACCCCGGCCAACCAGCCGGGGTTTTCCTTTGCGAACTACTTAGTCTGTGCCAATCGCGCTAGAGGTGATGCCGTAGCATAGGTGGAACACTCCCGTGCGAGGTCGCCCATGGCCGACACAATCACTCATCCCGAACTAACCGCAGAAGAGATCAGCAACCTCACCCGCCAGACCAACTACGGCACGTGGCGCTTCCAGAAGACGTGGAAGCCGCTCTACATCGCCGATGCGGAAGGCTGCTGGATCACGGACGGCGCGGGAAAGCGCTACCTCGATTTCAGCGCGCAACTGATGTGCGTCAATCTGGGCCACAAGAATGCAGGCAGTCGTCGAAGTCCATCGGCCAGCAGGCGCGCGAGCTGGCCTATCGTTGCTCCCGGATATGCGACTGCAGCCCGCGCGAAGCTCAGCGCCAAGCTGCTCGAGGTGCTGCCCGCCGGGCCTCGAGAAATTCTTCTTCGCCACCAGCGGGACTGAAGCTAATGAGGCCGCCTTCAAGATCGCCCGCATGTACACGGGCAAGAACAAGATCATCTCGCGCTACCGTTCGTATCACGGTTCAACGATGGGATCGATCGCGGCCACGGGCGATCCCGCGTCGCTGGGCGATGGAGCCGGCAGGCAAGGGCGGCGGCGTTGTCTTCGCGCCTGAAACCAATTGCTACGACTGCCCCATCAAGCACACCTATCCCGGCTGCAACATCGCATGCGTCGATTACATCGAGCACATGATCGAAAACGAAAGCGATGTTGCAGCGATCATTCTTGAGCCGGTCGTCGGGACCAACGGCGTGCTGATTCCGCCGCCTGAGTATTTCCCGCGGCTGCGCGAGATCTGCGATCGTCATGGCGTGCTGATGATCGACGACGAAGTGATGGCCGGATGGGGCCGCACCGGCAAGTGGTTTGCCGTCGATCACTGGGGCGTGAAGCCAGACATCCTTGTCACCGCCAAGGGAATTACCTCGGCATATGTGCCGCTCGGGCTCTGCGCGACGACGAAGAAGATTGCCGACCACTTCGAGGATCACTACTTCTCGCACGGCCACACGTACGAAGCGCATCCCATCACGCTGGGGCCTGCGGTCACGACCATTGAAGAGATGCAGCGGCTCAAGCTCGTCGAGCGTTCCGCCGAACTCGAGCCCTATGTGCGCCAGAAGCTCGAAACGTTCGAAGGAAAAGCATCCGTCGATTGGCGATGTGCGCGGGCTGGGGCTTTTCTTTGCGGTGGAACTGGTCAAGAATCGCAAGACGAAGCAGCCCTTCAACACCATGCGCGACAAGGTTGAAGGCAAGCCGCTGGTGGTGGATCAGATTGCCGCGAAGATGATGGCCGATGGCGTTGCGCAGCAGGCATGGGTCAGTCACTTCGTGATCGCGCCGCCGCTGATCGTCACCAAAGAAGAGCTGGACTTCGGCATCGACGCGCTCGACCGGCATCTTGGCGTTGCCGATGCGCTGGTGGAATAAATCGGGCTAAGGAATCACGATTTCGGTAGCGATGGACTAAAGCGGCGATCTGGCGAGGTTCTCGAATGCCGTGATTTCGTTTACTGCCATCGGATGGCGCTCAGAAGATTCGAATAGTCGTCGGTCCACACCCGGGCTCCGGGTTTGAGTGGCATGGGCTGCCATCGCGCAGGGTAGCCGGTCTCAGCGGCCAGATAGGCAAGCTCAGACTGGTTCCGCGACATTACAACCCAGATGGAAGGGAATCTACCCTCGTCGATTTCTGCTTGCGGTACGTTGATGTCGTTTTCGACCTGGCAAGCCAGGTGCGCATCCTGGGCAAGACTACCCAGCGTGGGAGCCAGATCGAGATAGATATTCGAGACGTGGAAGGCAAGGATCCCGCCTGGCGCAAGTTTGCGCAGGTAAAGCGCGAGCGCTTCGCGCGTGAGCAGATGCGCGGGAATGGAATCGCCGCTGAAGGCATCGAGGACGATTAGTTCATAGTGGGAGTCTGGCGCGTCTCGCAGTTCAAGGCGTGCATCTCCAAGCACGATCCTGGCGCCGGGTGCGCATTGGTGCAGAATCGTGAACCAGCGCGGATCCTGGGCGATCGATGCGACCAAAGGATCGATTTCGTAATAGGTCAACGTCTGATCCGGTTGCAGGTAGCAGGACATCGCGCCGACGCCGAGACCGACAATTGCGAGGTTGCCATGCGGTATCCGCGTTTCGGCATCTTTGAATATCTGACCTGCCGGTCCTGTGCGGGTGTAATAGGTCAGAGGTTCTCTGCTGCGCGCCGGATCAAGACTCTGCATGCCGTGAATCGTGCCGCCGTGGAACAAGAGCCTAAATCTATTTTCCGCATCATTGGTCACACGCGAGACGCCGAAAAAGCTGCGCTCTGTGTCCAGAATATGACCGAACGTACCGACGAAAAAGGTGCTCGCGATGAGCACTGCCGTAAGTCCGATAGCGAAGCGGAGTGGACGCTTGCCAAAGCTCATGCACCAGAGCAGAGAGTAGCCGAAGATTAGAATATTCAACGTCCGGGTCGGCCTGATTCCGGCATGAGCCATTCCCCGGAAGATCAGCACCATGCAGATGCCCAGCGCCAGCGGGAGCAGCCAGTCCTTGCGCATGGCCCAGACCTCGGCACGACCGGTAAGGGGCTTCACATCGATCGGCGCGCGCAGGAGAGCCGCGCAGATGAGAATCAGCGGGAACTCCAAAACGGAATGGAAAGCGATGGGCGCGAGAATCGAGTTGAAGATTCCTCCCAGCACTCCGCCTACCGAGATCAGCAGGTAAAACTCGGTGAGCCGGTCGACCTCCGGTCTGCTCCGCGCAAGTTCGCCATGACAAACGATGGCCACCGCGAAGAGGACCAGCAGATAGAGGAACAGGAGCAGGACTAACGGAAACTTGGTTTGTGACACCGTTGGGATCAGACTGGCAAGGATGAGGAATGGCTGACGCCGAATCATCCACTCCCGTGAAATGCGCTGCTCGCGGGCAAAGACGAGGATGAAGCTGATGAGGTAGAGCGCCAGGGGCAATACCCAGAAGAGGGGGATAGCGGGAACATCGGACGTTAATTCAGTGGTAACGCCAAGCATGAGGCTCGAAGGAACGAAGGCGAGCGCGATCCAGCGCAGGCGCTGCTTCCATCTGCCTCGATCACTTGGTGGTTCGCTGCGATCCGCTGCGGCTGACGCAGGTATCGCGCGCTTGTTCCAGATGAGCGCGGCGCACCACGCTGAGGAGGCGACAAAGAAGATGTATCCGAGACTCCAATAGCGGCTCTGCTGGCTGAGGCGCAGCAAAGGTTCAAGAAGCAGCGGGTAGGAGAGCAAGCCGGCAAGGCTGCCCGCGTTGCTTGCCGCATAGAGAAAATACGGATCGCGGGCTTGATGATGAGTTGAGTCTGCAAACCAACGCTGCAGTATCGGCGTATTCGAAGAAAGGACAAAAAATGGAAGGCCTACCGAAACCGATAAAAGAGCCAGTATCCAGAGCATCGGGTTGCTTTGGGCTGGAGGATCCCAGCCCGAAGGGAGGTGCAGAGGCAACAGACCGATGCAGAGCAGCGGCACCAGGACAACGAAGATGTGAATCGCAATTTGCGTTTTGCGCCCGAGCCATTTCAGAGAGGCGTACGCGTAGAGATAGCCGGCCAGTAGCGTTCCCTGAAAGAAGACGAGGCAGGTGTTCCAGACTGCAGGAGTGCCGCCGAGTAGGGGTAGCATCATTTTGGCAAGCATGGGCTCGACAATGAAGAGCAGAGCCGCGCTGAGGAACATCGAGATCGCAAAGATGACTACAAGCATTCGGGATGATCGGCGGATTCAGGAGTCGCCCATTTTGAAGCAGAAATGATGACTGTCCAGAACATACCACAGGACGTACTGGCGTTAGCCGCTGTTCCGATTGCTTGAGACGCAGAGACCCGAGTCCAGATGCCGGATTGTTCTAGCGACTGGTCGATGGTGAACTCGCTACTCCTGCTGATGGGAATGAAGCCGACAATTGTTCCCGCAGCGTTCCGGCAAGATCGACGACCAGGCGCAGTTTTTCGGCAACCACGGCCGGAACTCCGCCCTGGGAGAGAGCCAGTTGCGATTGCAGCAGGAGTCCGGATACGGTGTTCTTGAGTTCTATCTCCATCGACGCTGAAGCCGCCCGCAAGGCGACGGTCTGCTCGCGCTCACGCCGTTGCAAGGCTGCACGAATTTCGCGGATAATCCTTGCCGCTCCCGAGACGGCGAAGTTGATCTGCAGCGGTATGGCTAGACCGGACCGTTCCCAGATTGCATCCGCGGCTGTCGGGTCACATTCAGCCAGGGACTCATCGACCACCACGGCCGCGAAATCCCTATGGCGGAGGAGCGCGAGAGCTGTCCGGCGGCCGTCAGCAACCTCCACTTTTGTTCCTAGGTGTTTGGAGAGAACATCGGCGCAATTGCGAACACCTTCGATGCCCGTGATGATGAGAATGCTCATGTCTTCCTCGAATTCGATGATTCTGCTTTTCCGACAGTTTCCGCGCGAGCTGACAGCACGCGGGTAAAGCTCTGCTTTTGGCGCACCGATCCCTGGCTAGTGGCTTTGCGTCGGGTCGCTGATTTCGTATTCCTTCAGCTTGCGGTACAGAGTCGTCTTGCCGATGCCCAGTAGTTTTGCTGCGGTCAGCTTGTCGCCGTGTGTACTTCGAATCGCATCGAGAATGGCCCGCCGTTCCTGTACCGCGAGCGGGAGAATCTCGGGCGACGATGCGTCATCCTGCTTTTTGCCCTTCAATGCCGCGGCATGAAGGGCGGCAAGCGGCTTCTGCTGCAACTGCGTGGGCAGATGGCCCAGCTGAATTTCGCCGCCCGAGGTCATGGTGGCGCCGTGTTCAATGGCGTTTTCGAGTTCACGCACATTACCCGGCCAGTCGTAATGCACCATGGTGCGCAACGCCTCGTCGTGAATGCTGAATTTTCCCGGATGCCGCTTGTTGATTTTGTTGAGAAAGTGCGCGACCAGCATGGGGATGTCGTCGCGACGATCACGCAGGGACGGCAGGCGCAGATTCACAATATTCAACCGGTAGTAGAGATCCCTGCGGAAGGTGCCATGCTCCACCATTGCTGCCAGGTCGCGATTGGTTGCGGTAAGGATGCGCGCCTTGATGGGCATGCGGTGCGTCGCGCCGACCGGCCGGACTTCGCGCTCCTGCAGGGCCCGCAGCAGCTTGGCTTGCAGATCGAGCGAGAGTTCGCCAATTTCGTCAAGAAAGACCGTTCCGCCTCCCGCGGCGACAAGGAGGCCATCCTTGGCATGATTGGCGCCGGTAAAAGCGCCCTTGACATAGCCAAAGAGCTCGCTCTCAATCAGCGTGGGAACCAGCGAACCACAATCCACGGGCAGAAACGGTTTTTCCGCGTTTGGCCCGAAGGTGTGAATGGATCGCGCGATGAGTTCCTTGCCCGTTCCGCTCTCCCCCAGGATGAGGACGGGATGGGTGGTTTGCGCGACCTTCGAGAGGATCCGATAGAGCTTTTCCATCCCCGCCGACTGCCCAATGATCTGTCCCATGCCTTCGTGCTGCCGAAGGCGTTCCCTGAGCCGGCGGGCTTGCATGTCCACGTGGGATTGACCGCTGGCGCGCTCCAGGGCCGAGGCGAGTTCGTCGACCGTGAACGGCTTGTTGAGGTAGTCGGATGCGCCGCAGTGAACCGCGGCCAGGGCCACGCTGGCGGAGTTCACGGGCGCCATCGCAATCACGGCGATGCTGCGGGTAGAGCGCCTTGATTTCGGCCACGGTCTCCAGGCTCGATTCGCTATTCATGGGCAGATCGATCACGATGATGTCTGTCGAGAGCCGGACGAGGGTTGACCGCACGGAGTCGATGTTCGCAACACCGCTGGCCTCGTATCCAAGACTCGCCGCAACCTCGATGCAAGCGGATCGAGCGGCTTCATCATGATCCACCACCAGCACGTGCAACATGGACGGCTGAGTCGGGATCTGCGGGAGAGAAGTCATGGTCTGCGCAAACGGAAACGTTGCAAGCATGGTATTCGCCTTATTGACCGGGCTATGTGGGCCAGATCACCCATGTGGAGGACAATTGAATTCCGCTACGACATTTGCAAGGGCAACTCGATCTGGAAACATGCTCCCACCGGGTCACGGTTCGCTGCGTGGATCGCGCCACCGGCGGCCTCAACGATGGAGCGCGTGATGGAGAGACCGAGTCCCCGGTGCGGCAGCGGCCATTCGGCTGAAGCGAAAACATCGTGGCTGGGCGCAGAGGAATTCCTGGGTTCGAAGAGTTTTTCCAGAATGTTGCCCTTCAGGCCGGGCCCGTTGTCTTCCACATTCAGGGTGACCCAGGGGGTGTTCTGCTCGCCGCGGCTTTCCCACAGCGAAATGTGGATCCTGCCCACAGCGGACATGGCTTCTGCGGAGTTTTTAACCAGGTTGACCAGGATCCGGGTCAGATCTTCGCTGGTCATGCGGACCGGGACAGCGCCGCCCTGGGCGTCAACGGTAAGCGCAATGGTGGGGCCGGCGAGCGCGGCCAGCAGGCTTCGGTTGGCGAATAATTCTTCGGCGAGGTTGTGGATCGGCTCCGCGGGAATATTCTTCCACTGCTGCGGCTTTGTCTTCCTGGCCGCCACCGGCCAAATGTCGGGATTAACCGTTGCTTCGCCAGCCTCGGCCTTGTCCGGTACTTCATTGGGGGTCGTAGAGACCAGCTTTTCGACCAGACGGCGGCTGGCGGCTGCTACGAGCCGCAATTCGCCGCTGTAGTGCGCAAAGGGCGCGGCGAGAACGCCGGGTTCCTGGAGCAGGTCGCAATAAAGGTCAAGAGCCGTGACCATGTTGCGAGCGTCGTGTGCGATCTCCGCCACGTTTTCGCCGTGGTTACCCAAGGTCGAGAGAACCTCCACAACCTTGTCGACCTGATGTTGTTCCGTCGCGCCTACTTCATGTAACTCTTCGACCTGCTGCATGGTTTGATCCCTTTCCTGTAGTCAGTTCGTTCGAAAACGCTCATTCGGGGAGCGTAGAAACGTGAACTGCTTCTTTCTAGTACACGCAGCGTGCCAAATGCGGACACTCAGGTTAAGACATTCCTAAAGTTGGACTTATAGGAGTCTGATTGAGATTAGTGGCCAACGAGATGCGAGAGAGTACTGGACCGATTTGGGACTGAGTCGAGACGTCTGGGGGTTTAAATTCAGCAAACGTAGCGAGTTGCATCGAGAACCAGGGACAATTCCCGAATTGGTCTTTCCTGGAATGGGATTTCCGGTCTCCGGGTCGCCCTGACGCGGTCTCGTACAATCGGCCTATGAACCGGCCAACCGACAGCAGCTTTTTTCGTCCTGGCGATCGCAAGCCAAACCAGCTTCGCCCTTTAACGTTGACTCCAGACTTTGTCCAGACTGCGGAGGGTTCGGTGCTGGTGACGCTGGGCAATACGCGCGTGCTGACCAACGCCACCATTGAACAGGGAGTGCCGGGATGGCTGCGCAACTCGGGCCGCGGGTGGGTGACGGCGGAGTATTCCATGCTGCCGCGTTCGACCGTGACGCGGACGCCGCGGGAGAGCGAGCGCGGGAAGATCGGCGGACGTACGCACGAGATTCAACGGCTGATCGGGCGAAGCCTGCGGGGTGTGGTAGACATGCAGGCGCTGGGGGAACGTACCGTGATTCTCGACTGCGACGTGATCCAGGCCGATGGCGGCACGCGGACGGCGGCGATCACCGGGGCGGCGGTGGCGCTGGCGATTGCGCTGAACGCGCTGGTGAAGGCAGGTACGCTGAAGCAGTCGCCGCTGAAGCAGCTGGTGGCGGCTACGTCGGTTGGGATCGTGGGCGGCGTGCCGCTGCTCGATCTCTGCTACGAAGAGGACTCGCAGGCCGAGGTCGATATGAATATCGTGATGACGGCGGACGGCGGGCTGGTGGAGACGCAGGCCACGGCGGAGAAGGGGAGCTATTCGCGGAGCGATCTGAATGGACTGATCGATCTGGCGGAAGCTGGGCTCAAAGAGATCTTCGCGATGCAGAGAGCTGCCTTGGCGGGCTAGGTCTGTTCGTGGGGTCACCATTGACTACGCGCATCGTAAATGGGCTACTAACGAGAGGATTGGGCGACGTGGCGCATCCATTCCCGGGCCCCAAAGGCGAGGGACCGGGGGCACCCACTCAGAGTGGCTGGAAAGTTGGTGCAGGACTGCAGCCACCCGTCGATTTGCAAAGAGTATCCCTTTTTCGATCAAAGTCCTGATTTCATGCGAGTTAGCTTGGGAAGGGGGTCGCGTAAGCGATTGAAGGCAAAGAAGTTAAGATGTAAAGTCCTCAAAGCACGTATCTTAGCCGCTTATTTTCGGATTTTGCACCGTTCTTGCGGCAGCATCGTCCCATTTGGTGGTGCATGGCCTCAAGAAGTGGACCACTCGCACTGCGCGCGGAACAAGGTGACTTATCTCGGTCATGCCGCACTTTATCTCGGTCATGCCACACCACAGATACAAGTGTAGGGAATTCGCAGAAATAACCTGCAAAGTTACGGGAATTCTTTTTCACAATCGAATGTGCGATATAGCGCCGACTTTGATCAGCCGGGTATTGACAGCTGTTTTCGTGCGAAGATTTGTGCCCGGTGTTGCAATGCTCAGTTGGATTGGACGATGGGCAGTTCGATCGCGCTGGCGTGATCGGGCGAGTGATAGATGCGCTGCGTGGCTTTCTGATAATCCCCGGGCTTGGCCCAGAAGATGTTTTCAACGTAGGTCTGAGGATTGCGGTCATAGAGCGGGAACCAGCTGGACTGCACCTGCACCATGATGCGATGGCCGGGCAGGAAAACGTGGTTTGTTGGCGGAAGGGCGAAGCGGTAGGTGAGGGGCTTGCCTGCCTCAATGGGTTTGGGGTCGGTGAAGCTTTCGCGATAGCGGCCGCGCATGATGTCCATGGCGATGGCCAGCTGATAGCCGCCAAGATTGGGATCGCCGGCGACTTCATCGGGATACTCGTCGATCAGCTTGACGACCCAGTCTGAGTCGGTGCCGGATGTGGAGGCGACGAGATTGGCGATGGCCTGTCCCGTGATGTGGATGGGTTCGGTGAGGACATCGGACGTGTAGGTAAGCACGTCGGTGCGGCCTGAGGCTTCGCGCTGGTCGTCGACGAGCCATTGCGCCCAGGTGAGCGGCAGGATGTAGCCGACGGGCTGTGAGGGACGGGCACGAAAGGGGACGGGCTTGGCGGGGTCGGAGATGTACGAGTCGGAGGATTCGAGCTTTGAATCCGCGGCCTTCGATGAAGACGTTGCCGCTCCTGAGGCATTGTCGGCGGCGGGCGCGGAGAAGCTAAGTTTGAAGCCGGGTTGCAGGTAGAGTGGCTTTGTCTGGGGCGATGTCGGCCATGAGGGGAGTTTCTGCCATTCGTCTTTGCCGGTCTCGTATGCGGTTACCGGTGCGATGTTCAGCGGTGGGGCATCGTCTTTCAGGTAGTGGGCGAGAAATGGCGCGAGGACATTTTTGCGGAACCAGGTGCCGGTGTCGGAGCCGAAGCGGATGGCGCCGAGGGAGTCGGCGGGCTCAATCTCCTGGCCGTGGTGCCAGGGGCCGAGAACCATGAAGACCTTATCGTTTGTTTTGTCGAGAGGCTTGATGGCCTTGTAGACGGCCGGTGCTCCGTAGATGTCTTCCTGATCCCAGAGCGAGTGAACGAGCAGGATCGGCACCTTGATTCCTTCTTCGGTGAAGTCCTGTTTCAGCACCTTGTCCATGGCCTGGTCGGACCAGAAGGCGTCGTAGGCCGGGTGAGCGATCAATTTCTTCCAGAAGCCAATTTGTTCAAGGCCGTGTCGGCGGCCCAGTTCGCCTGCCGAGCCTGCGGACAAGTATTCGTCGTAGTCGTCGAAGTGCGAGGTCCACCATTTTGCGGTGTTGTCGCGTGTGGCTGTCTGTTCGTAGATATAGGGCAGGTTCTGTTCGCGGAACGCGCCGTTGTGGAACCAGTCGTCGCCCATCCAGCCATCGACCATGGGATTCATGGGAACGGAAACCTTGAGCGCCGGGTGCGGATGAACGAGAACCGTGAGCGGCTCCCATCCGTCGTAGGAGATGCCGAGGATGCCGACGCGTCCGTTGGTTTCGGGGATGTTGTGGATGAGCCAATCGATGGTGTCGTAGGTGTCGGTGGATTCGTCGACCGGTGTGGGATTCTGCGGTCCGCGGTTGGGGCGGTTCATCACGTAGTCGCCCTCGGAACCGTACTTGCCGCGGATGTCCTGAATGACGCGGATGTAGCCGCCCTCCACGATCACGTCGGTCGCATTGTCATAGCCATAGAGATTCGGACCAAGGTGCGTGCTGGCGGCGTGGGTGGTGAGCTCGTCGGCGTTGTAGGGTGTGCGGGTCAGCAGAATGGGAGCGTGGGATGCGCCTCTGGGGACGAGGATCACGGTGTGCAGATGAACACCATCCCGCATCGGGATCATGGCTTCGCGCCGCTCGAAGTCGAACGAAGAGGTGACGGGGTGGAGCTGCTGCGGAGTTTCGCTGGGGTAGTCGGGATATTGGGCAGCGGGGGCCTGGCCGACTGTAGACGAGGCAGAGAAGCCCAGCAGCATGGCGGCAACGCACGATGGTCGAAAGATTGGCACGACGGGACCTCTCCTGGATGACAGCTGAGATTGGAAACGATTGTAGAGGAGCGACGGCAGACCGCATTGAGCAAATTCCAAATTACTTAAGCATGGCAAATGTTCGAGGATCTTCGCGCCGGCGTTGTTTCGTGGCGATGTTTTATCTTGCTGCCGCAACCGAGTGCGAAAGACAACTGCGGGTTCCTCCGCTCCGCTACGGTCGGAATGACAGCCTAGTTGTCGGAATGACGTCGGTAGCGAGAAAGTTGTCGTGCGACTCATCAAGATCCTTTGATTCGTTGCAATTACGGTGGTTTCGTGGCCTTCCGGCTGTCGACTCGCTGTGCGCGGGGGCACACTTTTTAATTGCGCGGCTCTGCTACCATAAGGACGATTGCAGTCCCTGCCGCTCGATAGGCCAGGAAGCATGTAGCGGCGGCCAGAATTCTGGAAAGTTAAAGAAGGAGAATTGCTATGCCATTAGTCTCCATGCGGCAGCTTCTCGACGAGGCCGCCAAGGGCGGATACGGCGTCGGCGCATTCAACGTCAACGACATGGAACAGATTCAGGCGATCATGATGGCGGCGAAGGAAACCAAGTCGCCGGTGATCGTGCAGGCGAGCCGCGGAGCGCGCCAGTTTGCCGAGGACCTTTATCTTTTCGCCTGATCCAGGCAGCGGCGGAGTTGAATCCCGAGATTCCGATTGCGATGCACCAGGATCACGGCAACAGCTATGAGACCTGCAAGAGCGCCATCGAACTCGGCTATACCTCGGTGATGATGGACGGGTCGCTGAAGGAAGACGGCAAGACTCCTTCGACGTTCGAAGAGAACGTGGAAGTGACGCGCAAGGTTGTGGAATATGCGCATGCGCGCGGCGTAACGGTCGAAGGCGAGATCGGCGTACTGGGTGGCGTGGAAGACGGACATGGTGCGGGCGGTACGGGCCTCGAGCACATCACCGATCCCGATCAGGCTGTCGAGTTTGCGGAGCGCACCGGCGTTGACGCGCTGGCCATCGCCATCGGCACCAGCCATGGCGCTTACAAGTTCACCAAGAAGCCGGATGGGTCGGTGCTGAAGATGGATGTGCTGATTGCGATCCACAAGCGGTTGCCGCACACGCATCTCGTGATGCATGGCAGCTCGTCGGTTCCGAAGGATCTGCAGGACATCGTGAATCAATACGGCGGCAAGCTGAAGCAGACATGGGGCGTTCCGGTCGAAGAGATTCAATTGGGCATTCGCAACGGCGTGCGCAAGATCAACGTCGACACCGACAATCGTCTGGCCATCACGGGCGCCATTCGCAAGGTGTTCGCGGAGACGCCGGAGAAGTTTGATCCGCGCGACTATTTGAAGCCGGCACGCGAGGCGATGAAGAAGGTTGTGGCGCTGCGCATGACGCAGTTTGGCCAGGCCGGACACGCGGGCGACTACAAGCCGCTTGCGATCACCGAAATCGCGAAGGGCTATGCGAACGGAACGCTCGATACGCGTCCGTCAATGGCGGCAGCACGGTAACAGCTCTTTGCAGCTGAAGTTGAAAACACTGATGGCCGCTCCGCAATTGCGGGCGGCCATCCGTGTTTGTGGCGGGGGAGGGAAATTCTACTGGTCGCCACCCAGAACGTTTTCGATCGCGGTGATGGTTCCGAAGAGACCGTGTTGCTCACCGTCACTGCCGGCAGCGAAGAACAAGGTGGTTGATGGTCCTGCGGTTGCTCCGTTGCCGAACTCGATGCCCCACAGGCCACTGATGGCAAGCGGCGTATTGGTGGCGTCGTTCAGGAGGCCCTTGAACTCTCCTGTGACGGGGTCAAACACGGCGATGTTTCCACTGCCGAACTGGCCCACGAGGATGTCGTGGCTGTAGGCGCCAAAATCGGCTGGAGCCTGGGTGATTCCCCAGGGTGCATTGAACCACCACCCATGTTCGAGACGATTGATGAGATGTCCCCAGGGCGAATACACGTCGACGTATCCCAGGCCGGCGCCATCTACCTCGTCGTGTTTCTGGCTGTCCTGCTTCGCATAGGCGACGTAGAGGTTGCCGCCGATGTTCTGGACATTGAAGGGTGCGTAACCGGCGCGGACATGATCGTCGCGGAATGCTTGTTCTCCCAGCGAAATACGGTGGAAGTTCGTGTCATAGACATTCACCCGGCCTTTTCTGAAGTCGGCAACGTAGAGATAATTCGTTGCGCCGGATTTGGGGTCGTTGATTGTCGCCAGCGCAGCCCCTTTGAAGACCGAAGCGCTCTTGGTGTTCACCTCAATGACGGCGGAGGCGCCGCCGTTCCAGCCTGAAACCGTACCATCTTCGGTGACGAAGATGAAGGCTGCGGGTTTGCCCGGCGTCAGTTGGAAGTCCTGTGTGCCATTGAAGACCTGGCCTGTCGGCGTGCCGGTTGGACTCATTTTTTGATCGCCCGTGGGGATTGTGACGACCAGGGACACGGCTGTTCCGGTACCGCTGTAGAGCGTCGCCAGTCCGGTTCCATTGTCAGACACCCACCAGGGGGAACCTGAACTGCGCGACATGCCCCATGGATTCACAAGATTCGCATCGGTTGCGTTGGCCACTCCTGACGTGTCTGCGACGAGGTTCGTTTGTTTGTAGTGTTGGACCTGCTGTGCCGGGGAGGCGACTGCAAGGGAAAGCAGGCCGATCAGGACGGAGAGGCGCGCCAGTGTGCAGATTCCGGTTTTAAACATATCCACTCCTTCTATGCCTGTTCAGATTTGCGAACAGTACATCGCGCTGACGGTAGGACTCTTTCAGCGTCGACTCAAGATAGATGGAGGCCCTGCCGGGAATGTCAGGGAATTGTCACTATGAAGTCATTCTTTAGCGACAGCTTTATCCGTCGGGATGCTGGTGGCGGAGGAGCTTTTGCTGGCTCACGGCTTCGCCATCTCCGCGTTTCAGGGTGGTGAAGACGATGGTCGAGAAAATGGTAAGACAGCCGAGTGCGCGGAAGGCCAGATGAATGCCGTGAATCATTTCCTGCGGAACCCTGGATGCGCCACTGGGTACGAAGAACGCCGTCGTGAGTCCGGCAGCGGCCACACCGAAACTGATTGACATCTGCTGCATAGTGCTGGCGATACTGCTGGCGCTGCTGGTGTCGCGCTCGGTCACGTCGGCATAGACCAAGGTGTTCATGCTCGTGTATTGGATCGATGTGAAGGCGCCGTAGCAGTACGCCAGGATCAGGATGAACCACACAGGTGTGTGTCGGCCGATGGTGGTGAACAGCAGGAGAAGGATGCCGATGATGATCGTATTTGAAATGAGTACGCCGCGATAGCCGAACATGGCCAGCAGACGGCGAATGATCGCCTTGATGCTCATGGCACCGAGTGCCTGCGGCATGATGAGCAGACCGGACTGAACCGGGGTGAAGCCGAGGCCGGTCTGATAGAGCAGGGGAAGCAGAAACGGCACGCCGCCGATTCCAAGCCGCGTGAAATAGCTGCCGTTCACAGAGGCGCGGAAGGTGCGAATGCTGAAGAGGCTGAGGCGAAGGAGAGGAAACTCGGTCGTTCGCGCGTGCAGCCAGTATCCGATGAGAAGGGAGATGGAAATCACCAGCATTCCGGTGATTTCGCGGGCGCTCAATGTGTGTTCGCCGAAGACTTCGAGGACGTAGGAGAGCAGGGCAATGCCGGAGCCGAAGAGGATAAGGCCGACGATGTCGAGAGGCGGCGTGTCTTTTTCAGCGTAGTTGGGCAGGTGAAGGTAGACCATGATAAGCCCGACAACGCCGATGGGGATATTCAGAAAGAAGATCACGCGCCAATGGAGGTAATCGACGATGAGGCCACCGGCCACCGGGCCCAGCATGGGGGCGATGAGCGCGGGAATGGAGACGAAGCTCATGATACGCACGAGGTCGGACTTGGGAAATGTTCTGACCAGGGTCAGCCGGCCTACCGGGACCATCATGGCGCCGCCCATGCCCTGCACGACGCGGAATGCTACCAGCATGTGAATGTTGGTGGATATGCCGCAGAGAAAAGAGCCGAGGGTGAAGATGCCGATCGCGGATGCAAAGACGCGGCGCGTGCCGAATCTGTCGGCCATCCAGCCGCTGATGGGAATGAAGACCGCGAGACTGAGGGTGTAGCTGGCGAGCACAGCCTTCATGCTGAGGGGCGTGACGCTGAGAGCTTCGGAGATGGCGGGTACGGCGGTGTTGAGGATGGTGGTGTCGAGCGACTCCATGAAGAAAGCCACCGCAACCAGCCATGGAAGCAGGCGCATGGCGGCGTCGGAGGGTACGGGGGCTTCGGCGGCGGCGCTGGAGGTCGGCGATGAGTTCATGACGTGTCGCGAGATTAGGAAGACTTGAGTTTTGCCAGGCTGGTCGATTGGATGCGTGGGGAATGACTTGAGCTTGTTTCCCAAATTTCAACTGCGTGTTGATTGAAATTCCGCAGGGGTTAAAACCCCTTGTCTTCCTGCGCCTTTTTTGGCATGACTGAAAGTCATGCCCTGATCCAGAGCCAAATGCGATTCAGAGCCTAATGAGAAATGCACGTAATGTGAAGCCATCTCTATGATGCGGCGGGTGCGGGAGATGGTTCGCGAGTGGGAAGCGCGTGGATGCCTAATTCCTGGTCCTTGTATTGAAGCTGATAGAGCTTCCAATAGAGGCTGCGATTGGCGAGCAGTTCCTGATGGGTTCCCATCTCGCGGAGCTGGCCCTTGTGCATGACGAGGATGGTGTCGGCCCGCTGAATGGTGGAGAGGCGATGCGCGATCAGTACGCTGGTGCGACCCTCGACCATGCGCTCAAGTGCGCCGCGGATGCGAAGCTCGGTGTCCGTGTCGACGCTCGAAGTGGCTTCGTCAAGTATGAGGATGTGGGGATTAAAAGCGAGTGCGCGGGCGAAGTTGATGAGCTGCTTCTGGCCGGTCGAGAGAGAGTTGCCGCGCTCCTGGACCGGCTCGTTGAATTCGGCGGGAAGAGATTCGATGAAGTCGAGCACGTTGACGTCGCGCGCCGCTTGTCGCATCGCTTCAGAGGTGATGGCCTCGTTTCCGAAGCGGATGTTTTCCGCGATGGTGCCGGTGAACAGAAAGGGGTCTTGCAGAACAACGGCAAAGTGGCTGCGCAGTGCGGCGAGGTCGAGTTCGCGAAGATCGACGCCATCGAGCCGGATGGAGCCGGCGGTGACATCGTAGAAGCGCATCATGAGGCTGGTCAGCGTCGTCTTGCCGGCGCCCGTGTGGCCCACGACGGCGATGGTCTGGCCGGGCTCGATGGTGAACGAGACGTCCTTGAGGATCCACTCGATGTCGGAGAGGGCAGCGAGTTCTTTGGCTCGTTCAGGCGAGTCGGCAACGCGGTTGACGAGTTCTCTCTGTTCGGGGGTTAGCTTCTGGTAGGTGAACCAGACGTGGCGGAATTCAATGCGATTTGATCCGTCACCCGAGCGGGGATGAGCGGGGCTGACGATCTCCGGCACGGTATCGAGCAGCTTGAAGATGCGTTCGCAGGCTGCCATGGCTGCTTGCAGGATGTTGTACTTGTCGCTGAGATCCTGGATGGGGCGCCAGAAGCGCTGCGAATACATGTTGAATGCGGCGAGCATGCCGATGGTGACGGTGCCGGAGAGCACTCCGAAACCGCCCCGCCAGATGACGAGGGCGATGGCGATTGAAGACAGGATTTCAACTGCGGGGTAGTAAAGCGCGTAGGCAAAGATCGTGTCTTTGAAGGCGATCATGTGCAGGCGGTTGACCGCTTCGAAGTCGCTGTAGGCGCGCTGTTCGCGGTTGAAGAGTTGCACGACGGCCATACCGCTGATGTGTTCCTGCGTAAAGCTGTTGATGCGGGCAATGGCGGCGCGCACACGGCGGTAGCTCTCGCGAACGCTGTTGCGGAACAGGCGCGTGACGACAAGGATCAACGGCAGTACCGCGAATGCCAGCAACGCCAGCCACCAATTGATGTTGAGCATCACGATGGCCATGATGGTCAGGGTGAAGAAGTCGTCGACGATGGCGAGGATGCCCCCGGTAAACATTTCATTGATGGCGTCAACGTCGGAGGTGATGCGCGTGACCAGGCGGCCCACCGCATGGGTATCGAAGAATCCGACGTGCATCCGCTGCATGTGCTGGAAGATGTCGCGGCGCAGGTCGAACATGATTTTCTGGCCGGTCCACTGCATCAGGTAGGTCTGGATGAATTCGAAGAGATAGGCAGAGACCTGGGCCACCAGAAAGATCAAGGCGAGGCGCGTGATGCCTTGCGCGGGATCGGAGGGCAAGTGGCGGATGAGGAAACTGGTGGGTCCGCCCTCGTGGCTCAGGAGTGTTGTCCCTGAGACGCCATGGTCGGTGGGGAAGTAGCGGTCGATGCCCACCATGACGAGGTAGGGGCCCGCGACATCGCTCATCGACTTGAGGGAAATGGAGATGGAGGAGACCATCGCCTGCCACCAGTAGGGGCGCAGGTAGTGGCCGAGACGCTTGATCAGCCGCGAATCGTATACCTTGCCAACAGGATCCTCGTCCGCTTTCTGGCGCACCGCGCCGTCGCGTGGATCACGTTCCTGGGCCTTGGTTGGGCTGGGTTTTTGCTCCGCGTCAGGCATGGGTCAGCGTCTTTCGGTTCCAAAGTCCATTGTACGGGGTATGGACTCTGTCGTTCAGTACGCTCAGCTGGTTTTGAGGGCATCGAAGTGCGCCTGGCTGCAGTCCCGGACAATCGGCGGGCGGCACTTGCGGCTGCCGTAGACTCGAATCGTGAGCTCCCATTTGTCCATCCCGGCGTCTTCGAGCGAGCGCGAATCTCCGCAGGTGGTGCGGCGTGGAGCTTACGTCTATCCGCCGGGCTTGCGCTTCAATCTGCCTTTCTACCGGTTTCACAGCTTCTTTGATCCGACCAACCCGATTCTCCTGTTCGAGTATTTGCAGCGTTATGGCCGCGCCGCGCACTATCGCATCCTGGCGAGTGACGTTGTGCTGCTGAACGATCCCGCTGATATTGCCGAAGTGCTGATCGACAAGGCTGCCTTCTTCGGCAAGGACCGGACGCAAAAGCGCATGAAGATTCTGCTTGGCGAGGGGATGATTACGTCGGACGGAGAAACGCACAACCGGGGACGGCGCATTGCCGCTCCCGCCTTTCACCGGCGCCGTATCGAGCGCTACGCCGCGCAGATCGTAGAAATCGCCGACACCTTTCGGACGCAATGGCACCCCGGAGCAGAACTGAATATTGCCGCCGAAATGATGCGGCTCACACTGCAGATTACGGCACGCACTCTTTTTGATACGGAAGTGACGCCCGAGATTCACGAGATTAACGACCAGGTGAATGTGGTGATGGATCTCTACAATTTCCTGGTTGGTTTTCCCCGGGCTGAACTCTTTCTCAATTCACCGCTGCCGCAGATGCGGCGGTTTCGCGCGGCAAAAAAGCGGCTGGATGAAGTCGTCGATGGCATGATCCGGGCGCGGCAGGCGGATACGCAACCTGGACCGCCATGCCGACCTGCTTTCGATGCTGGTGGCTGCGCGCGACGACCAGGCTGGAGGCGACGGGCTCAAACTGGATGCGCAGCAGATCCGCGACCAGGTCCTTACGCTGTTTCTCGCCGGGTTTGAGACGGTGGCCAACGCACTGGCGTGGACTTGGATGCTGCTGGGGCAGAATCCGGACGCAGAGTCGCGTCTGCATGCCGAACTCGATGCCGTACTGGGCGGACGGCTGCCGACGCTTGAGGACATTCCGCGGCTCGAATACACGGGCATGGTGCTGTCGGAATCAATGCGCCTGTATCCGCCAGCCTGGGCCATGGGCAGAGAAGTGCTGGAGGATGTTTCGATCGGGCCGTACCGGATGCGCAAAGGCACAATGGTGTTCTTCAGCCAGTACATCGTGCACCGGGATGCGAAGTGGTTTCCGGATCCGGAGCGGTTTCGTCCCGAGCGATTTGCCGCCGCGGCCAAAGCGGGGAGGCCGCGCTTCGCGTATTTTCCTTTTGGTGGAGGCGGGCGGCAGTGCATTGGCGAGTCGTTCGCGTGGATGGAGGCCGTCCTGACCCTGGCGACGATTGCGCAGCGTTGGCGGATTGAGCTGGTTCCGGGGCAGAAGATCGAAGTGCAGCCGAAGATTACGCTGCGGCCGAAGAATGGGATCCGGGTGCGGGTTATGGAGCGGATTTGAGAAAACGTCGTTCAAGCTGCAGAAGAGTCTCGAATGTGGGAGAACGATCCCCGGGGCTAAAGCTCTCGCTGATTTTTGCCGGCTTTACGGCATTGACTGAAGTCATGCCCTGATACAAGCCCCGCTTCGGCGCTCGCTGCATGCCGTAGACTTGAAGGGTGGGTTTCCAAAGCTTTCATGGCAACGCGGCAACGGTGCGGCATTTGCGGGAGGGTCTGCGAAGCGGCCACTTTCCCCAGGCGCTGATTCTTGCCGGGCCGAAGGGTGCAGGCAAGTACACGCTTGCGCTGATGCTGGCGCAGGCCGTCAATTGCCTGGAACCGACGGAAAGCGATGGGCTGCCGGACTTCTGCGGGCATTGCGAAAACTGCCTGCGGATCGCGGAGTCGGCAAATCTCGAGGAGCGGGTTGCCGAGGCAGTAGCGGCGCGCGACGAAATGCGCGACGTGGACAAACGCGAGACGCGCATCCTGATCCAGACGCACCCTGATGTGCTGATTGTGCCGCCCGATCCACCGCAGCTCTTGATCAAACTTGGGCAGGTGCGGACGGTGATTCACGCGGCTTTTTACCGACCGCCGGCGAACGGGCATCGGGCATTTACGATTTTCACCACTTCGGCGTTCATGAAAGAAGCGGCCAACAGCCTGCTGAAAGTGCTGGAGGAGCCGCCGGAGCGCACGTCGCTGATTCTGCTCACCGAAAATGCCAACGAGCTGTTGCCGACGATTCGGTCGCGCTCCCTTCTCTACAGGCTGGAGGCGTTGCCATCCGCGGAGATCGAGGCATTGCTGGCAGAGCGCCGGCCTGAATTGAAGCCCCAGCAGCGAGCGCTTGCTGCGCGGCTGGCTGAGGGAGCGGTTGGGCGGGCATTGACGCTGAATCTGGAGGCGTATTTGACGAGCCGCCAGGATGCGCTTCTCGTGCTTCGGACAGCATTACGTGAGCCGGACTACTCCACGCTGTTTCGCACGACAGAGACCTATCGCGGCGGTGCGGACGGGCAGGAGAAGACGATTAACCTCTTGCGGACGCTGGGGAGTTTGCTCGAGGACCTGCTGCTGATGGTGGCGGGAACTCCTGCGTTCATTCGCAATATCGATCTTTCGGTTGAGTTGGAGCGTATGGCACAAGGGCTTACTGTGGATTGGATTGCTGCGACCTCCGGGGCGGTCGTCCAGGTGGAGCAGGGAATGCGGCGCAATCTGCTGCGGTCACTGTCGCTGGATGCCATGGCCGTAAGCCTGCAGGAACGGTAGCGGGAGCGTTCCACAGAGATCTCGATCGAAAGAATGCAACCTCCCCCTCACCCGAAGCATCTTTTGGGGTAGAATCAAAACACTCAAAAGGAAAAGATCAGCCCAGAGTCTGATACACGGTTACGCCGATGGTTTGGTGTCCCCAATAGGGCTCTTCAGCATTTCCGGCGAGCGGAATCCTTCCTTTTCCCCGTCAAGCAAAGTGAAGTCGTCGTTCTGCATCTGTTCAATCAGAAGTTCCGTGGCCTTGGAGGATCTTGTTTTATGAATACACAAGCAATTTTGCCGGGCATTGACGGCCAGCGCCGCGAGGGCGCGTTATACACGCCGGGTCGCAAGAAACATGCTCCTCTTTCCACGCCTTCGTTTCGATTCACGAATTATGAGGTGGAGGAAGATTCCGCTCACCGACAGGCTGAACTGTTTTATCTGCAGAAGCAAATCCAGTCGCAGACGCCCATGGTGATTGTGCTGGAAGATGGCGAGAAACTTGAGGGGCAGATCGAGTGGTACGACCGCGGAGTGCTTAAGATTCGGGGGCGCGCGAAGACACTTATTTATAAAGCGGCGATCAAGTACATGTACAAGCTTGGCGAAGTTGGGCAGTAGGATTGTTTTCTAATCTTTCGCCGACGCAGCTTTGCGAAGGCGATCGCGAATAGCCATGCCAACTCCTTCGGCTTCCGGCATCGGACACAGAATCACGCTGCAGCCTTCGGCGTCGAGCGCCCTGAGGCCGGCGTAGAGTTTTTCAGCTAATTCTTCGGATACACTCCAATGTCCCCAGGCAAATGCGGCTGCTTGCCGAAGTGGTGGCTCGAGTTCGGTGCGCGCCAGTTCCGCGGGCAACATGAGGCCGAGGCGGCCATTCGCGTGCTGTCGAGCGGCGTCGGCAAGGCGTGCGGGGAGTTCGTCGAGCGTGCCCTCCACGAGGATCAGCTTCGCGCGCGGCGCATAGTGGCGCAGGCCGACGCCGGGCGAGGGAAGCGCTTCGGGTGCGGCAGCCAGCGGCAGCATTCGTTCCTCGTAATACTCCACGGGACCTGCAACCTCGCGTAACTGCTGCGCGGTGATAGCGCCAGGACGATAGATCATCATCGGGCTTTGGGTGGGATCGAGCACGGTGGATTCGACGCCGTGACGGGTGGGGCCGGCGTCGATGACCGCGTCGATTTTGCCGTCGAGATCATCGAGCACATGTGCGGCGGTGGTGGGACTGATGTGGCTGAAGACATTTGCGCTGGGAGCGGCGACGGGCACGCCAGCCTGGCGGATCAGTTCGAATGCCACGGGATGCGCGGGCATGCGGATGCCGACCAGCGGGCGGCCCGCGGTGACGATGTCGGGCACTGCGGTGGAGCGAGGCAGAAGCAGCGTCAACGGGCCCGGCCAGAAGGCTTCCATCAATGCGGAAACAACAGGGGGAAACTTCGCGAGCAGCGGCTCGATCATGGGATTCTTGAAGATTGGCCCCGCGACGTGCACGATGACGGGGTCCCACGAGGGGCGTTGCTTGGCTGCGAAGATCCGCGCAACGGCAGCGGGGTCGAGGGCGTTGGCACCCAGTCCGTAGACGGTTTCGGTAGGCAGGGCCACTAGACCCCCCGAGCGAAGGATCTGCGCGGCCTGAGCGATGGCGGCTTGCGCCTCGTCCGTATCGAGGTGGGCCGGGTCAACTGAAAGGCGCAGAGTCTTCACGTACTTATTGTCGCTGTTTGAAGCCGTTGAGGCTACCTGCGTATACTCGCTGCTTATATGTCTATCGAGACCGAGATCAAATTCCGCGTTGCGAACGTAGACAAGCTGATGCTTCAGCTTCGGGAGGCCGGCTTTCATGAGCAGACTCCGCGGGCGTTTGAGAGCAATGTGCTGTATGACATGCCGGACCGCTCAATGCGGGCGCGGACAGAGATTCTGCGCATCCGCAGCTATGCGGGCAAATGGACGGTGACGCACAAGCGGCTGCCCGATGTGGGACCCGGCGAAGATGCGCACAAGCATCGCGTGGAGACGGAGACCGAAGTTGCGGATGGTGATGTGCTTGCGCAGATTTTCAAGTCCCTGGGGCTGTTGGAAGCCTTCCGCTATGAAAAGTGGCGCAGCGAGTGGAGCGACGGCGAAGGCCACTGCGTGATCGACGAGACGCCGATCGGCATCTTCGCGGAACTGGAAGGTGCACCCGAATGGATCGATCGCGCCGCAGCACGAATCGGCGTGGATCGTTCTGCGTACTTGACGCTCAGCTACGGCCGGCTGTTCGAGCAGTGGCGTGCTGAGCATCATTCCGAGGCAAACGATCTTACATTTGACGCTGTGTCGGTCGCTCGCTGAGTGACCTTTAGTGAATCAGTGAAACAGTGAAACAGTGAAACGGTGAAGTGATCAGGGGTCAAAGGGCTGGTGGTTCGACATCGTGACTGCGGCGGACATTGCTGGTCAGATCGCACGCTGTGTCGCGGATTCGGATTCGTATTACTCGCTTGCATTTGATTATCCACCAGCTTCTCAGTTTGGCGAATACCATCCGCTCGAAGTCAAAATCGACATGCCTGACATCACGGTACGAACGAGAATCTTTACTATGCTGAACAATGATTCGCCGCACGAGGGTCTGGTTTTCGTTGCATCACTTTTGCGAATTGCCTCGATTTCTGGTCTTCGTGGACCCGTCCTGAGTGGATTACTGCCGTTTCGGAAACTAACATCCCTCAGGGGCTAAAGCCCGGACCCTCTGGTGCGGCGGGGCGGTGGCACGACTGAAGTCGTGCCCTTTCACAAAACAGGGCCTACGTAGTGAGTCCGCGCCGATGTGGAAGCCAAAAAGAGCGACCGCGGATCCTTCGGCTTTGCCTCAGGATGACAAAGCGGGAGTGAGTATGAAGTCCTATCAGCGCCGATGCTGAAATTTCGAATGATCTCTCAGGCCTCAATCGCTCAGGCTTCGGTGCCGTGGCACTTCTTGTACTTCTTGCCGGAGCCGCAGGGGCAGGGATCGTTGCGGCCTACCTTTTCGCCGGTGCGGCGTTGCGAGGGCTGGCTGCCGTTTCCGCCTCCGGCGCGCGTGGCTGCTTCGAGTTCGCGCTGCTTTTTGCGGTGGAATTCCTTCTCCAACTGATCGATCGTCGTGGAGGGCGCGCGCGTGGGGATGGAGATTTCGCGCGGCGCAGCGTCGAGCAAACTGGGCTGACGGTCACCGTTGAGCGACAGTTGGTCGGCGCTGGCGACGGGTGGAGCTGGCGGCACCGCGCGGCGCGGTTCGGGGGGCGCCATTTCGATGGGGCGTCCATCGGGGCCGAGGATCTGCATCCGGAAAAGGAAGCGGACGGTGTCTTCCTGGAACTTCGCCATCATGGCTTCGAACATGTCGAAGGATTCCTTCTTGTAGGCCACCAGCGGATCCTGCTGCGCGTAGCCGCGAAGGCCGATGCCCTCTTTCAAGTGATCCATGGCGAGCAGGTGGTCTTTCCAGAGGCCATCGATCACGCTCAGCATGACCATGCGTTCGTGATAGCGCATCTGCGGCGCGGTGAGGATGTGCTCCTTCTGTTCGTACTGCTGTTTGAGCTTTTCAAAGATTTCGTCACCAAGTTCGTGGCGCGCCAGTTCCTGTGGCTTGATGCCGGCGGCCAACATGCTGAAGCCGAACTGGTTCATCAGCTTTTCTTCGATGCCTTTGAAGTTCCATTGATCGGGATGCTTGTCTTCCGGCGCGAATTCGTCGAGGATGCCGCTGAGGATTCCGCCTACATAATCTTCGAGAATGAGTTCGCGCTGTTCGACACCTTCGAGCAACTGGCGGCGCAGACCGTAGACGGCTTCGCGCTGCTTGTTCATTACGTCGTCGTATTCGAGCAGGTGTTTGCGCGATTCGAAGTTCTGCGATTCGACGCCCTTCTGCGCATTTTCAATCTGCCGCGTAATCATCTTCGACTCGATCGCCACGTCTTCTTCCATGATTTTCTGCATCATGGTGTTGGCGAACCCACGAGCGAAGATGCGCATCAGGTCGTCTTCGAGAGAGAGGTAGAAGCGCGAGGCGCCGGGATCGCCCTGGCGACCGGCGCGGCCGCGCAACTGGTTATCGATGCGGCGTGACTCGTGACGTTCGGTGCCGAGGATGAACAGGCCACCCCTGGCAATGACTTCTTTGTGCTCCGCCTGGGCGGCATCATTATGGACGGCAAAGGTACTGGTCCATTCGGCATCGGAAACTTCGAATTCCTGACCCTGGTAATAGAAGCGCTGGAAGCCTGCGGGGGCCATCGGGCTGATAGCTCCCTCGGCCACGCTGATGGCGCGCGCCAGACCCTTCTTCACCAACTCCTGGCGGGCCATGAACTCGGGATTACCGCCGAGCAGAATGTCGGTGCCGCGACCGGCCATGTTGGTTGCGATGGTGACCATGCCGAGGCGGCCTGCCTGCGCGACATATTCGGCTTCGCGCTCGTGCTGCTTGGCGTTGAGCACCACGTGGCGAATGCCCTTGCGTTGGAGGATCGCCGAAAGGCGTTCGGACTTCTCGATCGACACCGTACCGACCAGGACGGGCTGCTGCTCCTCGTGAAGCCGGCCGATGTCTTCGGCCGCGGCCTTGAACTTTTCCTTCTCGGTGCGGAAGACTACGTCGGGATTTTCGACGCGGAGCAGTGGTTTGTTAGTGGGGATGACGACGATTTCGAGCTTGTAAATCTTCTCGAATTCGGCAGCTTCGGTTTCGGCCGTTCCGGTCATACCGCTGAGCTTTTTGTAGAGACGGAAGTAGTTCTGGAAGGTGATGGTGGCCAGCGTCTGGTCTTCCTTGCGGATGTTGACGCCTTCCTTGGCTTCGATGGACTGGTGGAGTCCGTCGGACCAGCGGCGACCCGGCATCAGGCGGCCCGTGAAGGTGTCGACAATGATGACTTCGCCGTCCTTGACCACGTAATCGACATCGCGCTTGTAGAGGGCGTGCGCCTTGATGGCGGTTTCGACGTAATGCTTGAGTTCCCAGTTCTCTGCGCTCGCGATGTTGTCGATGCCGAGCTCTTTCTCGATGGTGACCCAGCCTTCGTCCGTTACACCGATGGTGCGGTGCTTCTCGTCAACCACGTAGTCGCCCGAGAACGTCTTGCCTTCAAGGCTGTCGACTTCCTCGCCGAGTTCGAGGGCGGGAATGATTTTGCGCGCGCGCGCGTATTTGTCCGTGGTCTGGTCGGTGGGGCCCGAGATGATGAGCGGGGTGCGGGCTTCGTCGATGAGGATGGAGTCCACTTCGTCGACGATGGCGTAATAATGGCCCCGCTGCACGCAATCCTTGATTTCGAACTTCATGTTGTCGCGCAGGTAGTCGAAGCCAAATTCGTTATTGGTGCCGTAGGTGATGTCGGCGGCGTAGGCCTGGCGGCGCTCGTCGTCGGAGAGGTCGTGGACGATGACGCCGACGGTGAGGCCGAGGAACTCGTAGATTTTGCCCATCCACTCGGCGTCGCGCTTGGCGAGGTAGTCGTTGACGGTGACCACATGGACGCCGTGGCCGGCGAGAGCGTTGAGATAACAGGCGAGGGTGGCGACGAGGGTTTTGCCTTCACCCGTCTTCATTTCGCTGATCTTGCCCTGGTGCAGAACCATGCCGCCGATGAGCTGCACGTCAAAGTGGCGCATCTTGACGGCGCGCCAGCCGGCTTCGCGGACTACGGCGAAGGCTTCAGGCAGAATCTCATCAAGCGCCGCGCGCTCTGCAGTTTTGATCTCCTCGGGGTCGGTAATGCCTTGAATGCGGGCGGCAATGCGTTCGCGAAACGCGGCCGTCTTCGCCCGAAGTTGTTCATCCGAAAGCTTTTCCATCTCCGGCTCAAAGGCGCCGACCTGCCCGACAATGGGGAGAAGCTTCTTGATGGCCCGCTCGTTGGCGGTGCCGAATATTTTTGTGAGTACCTTATCGAAAAACACAGGAGTCTCCAATCTTCCAGTATAAATGCCATGATTTTGCAGCGATTGGGACGAGTGTGGATCAGAAAATCTAGTGCAATCGCTGCCAGCGCAGGGGATCAGGCCACGCTGGGCGGAGGGCGCTGGAAGAGCGCGGAAAGCAGAGGCACAGCGGGCGCGCGGCCCAAGCATCGGAGGGATCCGGCAGAAACAAGAGCGAGGGGCGACACCAACCCGATGAAGAACACGGGAAGCATCGCGAACAAGAATCCGGAGCCGTCGCTGCGCAACATGGAATTCGCCTGTCGACGGGAACCGCGATGTGCGAATCGCAAAACGCCGGAAAGCTCGGCGTGGTTCTGACTCTGACTTCGGGCCAGGAACTCAAGCACCGGGTGGGCGTAGGTTTTGGCACTTTGCAGGCCCGCCTCGGCGTGCGCAACCGACGTGAATGCCACGGCGGCAATTGCCACCCACATCCACGCGTTTTTGTTCAGCGATCGGGACATCCTGCGGTTCCTTTTCTATTGTGTCATAGATGCGATGTGGAGAGGTCATTTCAGGCGCACGGTGAGGCTTTCGACCGCTTCGCGCCGGCGGATTCGGCGCAACTGACGCATGAGGTGCCGGGCGGGGGTGTCCGGGTCGCCGTTTTCGTCCTCTTCCGCATCTTCAACCTGGCGCTGCTGCGCTTCGATGGCGTACAGAAGGCGCGGGCGGTAGAGGAGCGTCAAGCCAAGAACCACGGTTCCAAGTCCCGCGGTGGAAAAGCCTGGCTTGCGTCTTCCGGTCTTTCTCTTTCGCCGCCACGGCACGCAGAACAAATAGTAGTAAGCCAGGATGAGCAGAATCGCCAGAAACGGCGAGCTTATGGCAAGTGCAGCGAGTGCACTGTAGATGGATTCCATAAAGATGCCTTTCCGCTGAGGGGCAGAAATTCGTCATTGGTGGATCGCGGGGACGCCGCGGCACGAGCCGAGGGTCCTGCGACGGAACGAAGAATTTAAGCGAGTCGGAAAGGCGGAGGGCGCTGGAAGGAGGGAGCCAGCGATGGAGTTTCGGGCATGTGGCCGAGCGAGAGAACCGGCAATAGCGGCAGCAGGCTGAACGGGACCAGCAGGCCCACAAAGAACGCCGGCAAAAGCGCCATCCATGCGGGGGCGTCCATGATGTGCCCGTGGGGTACGAGCAGCGCAACCAGGGCGATCACAATGGCTGCGATCGCTATCCAGTACCAGGCACGTTGCTGACGAGAAGCGTTCATGGCTGCTTTGGCGAGTATAACAATGGTGCAGTTCGTAGTTCGTAGTCATGAGTTTCATGGCGAAGGGCGCGGTTTGCCACAAAATTTGTGCGTCAACAGTCGGAACACGGATTTTCGAATCTTTCGGCTTGAACCGGAATCCGTTGATGCGGAGGGGCTTGATGGCGAAGAACGGTGATGCGGCGTTGCGGGAACACGTGTTGAACCTGTTGCGGGAGGGGCATGCTCACGCCACGTTTGAGCAGGCGGTGAAGGGGCTGCCGGTGGAGTTGCAAGGGAAAGTGCCGAAGGGGGCGGAGCACTCGCCGTGGCAACTGCTGGAACACCTGCGAATCGCGCAGATGGACATTCTGGAATTCTCGCGCGATGCGAAACACGAGTCGCCCAAGTGGCCCGAAGGCTACTGGCCTAAGGAGAAGGCCCCGGCAGACGACAAGGCTTGGGACAGGAGCGTGCGTGCATTCAAAAAGGACCTGAAAGAAATGTGCGCGCTGGTTGAGGACCCGAAGACGGATCTTTTCGCAAAGATTCCGCATGGGGACGGGCAGACAATTTTGCGTGAGGCGCTGCTGGCCGCGGATCATAATGCGTATCACGTCGGGCAACTGGTGCTGGTACGGAGGCTGCTTGGGGCGTGGGGCTAGGTTGTTGGACAGGGGCTAAAGCCAACGGTCTCCTGACTGCGTTTTACGGCATGACTGAAGTCATGCCCTGTTACAAAACTGGATGCAGCCGAGTTCTTACGCGAACAGAGAAGTCGTTCGGTGTATCCAGCGTGACGTCAGTTGATGGAGGTGCCGAGGCCTTCCTGTGTCAGCAGTGATTGCACTCGGGTGCGGATCTCGTCGCGGATTTGGCGGACTTCTTCCATGGGCTGGCCCTTGGGATCGCGGAGCGGCCAGTCGTCGCGGCGGAGACTGGGAACATAAGGGCATTTGTCGCCGCAGCCCATGGTGATGAGGAGTTGGGCATTGCGTGCGAGTTCTTCCGTGAGCTTCTGCGGCGTGGCGACTGCTGAGGTCGATACCAACTTCGCGCATCGCGGCGAGGACTTCGGGGTGAACGTGCGCGCCTGGTTCCGTTCCGGCGGAGATGGCTTCAGCCTTCTGGCAATCGGCGAGCTGATTGAAGAACGCGGCCGCCATCTGCGAGCGGCCGGCGTTGTGCACGCAGGCGAAGATTACTTTGAACATCGCTGGTCTTTCTCTCTTACGAGCAGCAGGTTGGGCCGCAGCAGGATTTTGCGGACGCGGCTGACGGCTTGATGGCGTAGACTTTGACGCTGGCCGCGGCCGCGTTGACATCGTAGGTTGCGAGAAGCGTTTTCAACTCGTCGTGAAGTGCGGATCCGGCGGCAGGAGCGGGAGAGCAGCAGGACGCCTCGGCGACCTGAGGCGAATTCGACGTTTCCGTTGCATCCATTGCGGGCGAGCAGCAGCCAGACTGGTTTTCGATCTTGGCGTAAGCGTTCAGATCGCTGCCGCTGTCGACAATTTCGACGTGCTCGAAACCCGCTGCGAGGAGGCCACTGCGATAGTCGTCGATGCGGATGGCCCCAGCGATGCAGCCGACATACGCGGCCATACTCTTGGCAATTGCCTCGGGCAGTTCGTGTTTCAAGGCGATGTCACTGACGGCGAGACGTCCGCCGGGCTTGAGAACGCGGGCAATTTCGCGGAAGACGGCGGGTTTGTCCGGAGCAAGATTCAAGACGCAGTTCGAAATGACGCAATCGACCGATGCATCGGGAAGCGGAATTCTGTCGATCGTGGAAAGATGAAACTCGACATTGGTGTAGCCGCCGGCTTCGGCGTTGGCGCGTGCACGCTCGATCATGGCCGGAGTCATATCGATGCCGATGGCGCGGCCCTGGGGGCCAACTTGTTTTGCCGCGAGGAACACGTCAAGTCCGCCGCCCGATCCTAGATCAACCACAACTTCACCGGGCCTGAGGTGCGCGGTTGCCGTGGGATTGCCGCAGGATAGGCCCATATTGGCTTCCGCGGGGATCGATGTGAGTTCTTCAGGTGAGTAGCCGAAGGCTTCGGCTACGGCTTTCACGCCTGCATGATCGCTTGAGAGGGAACTCTCTGCCACCGCTGCGTACTTTGATTTCACCGATTCCAGAATCTGTTCTGCCATGACCTACTCCTTAGAAACATATTCACGTAAACGAATATATGCCTTGTCAACGTATTCGTCAAGGCGTATATATAAAATATGGCGGCGAAGTCCTCGCAGTTCAACATGGAGCGGTTCTTTCAGGCGCTGGGCGACAATACGCGGCTGCGCCTGCTCAACCTGATGGGTGACCAGGAGATCTGCGTCTGCTATTTCGTGGAGATCCTGATGCAGGGGCAGCCGAAGATTTCGCGGCATCTCGCCTATCTGCGGCGAGCAGGAATTGTGCACGCGCGGCGCGAAGGGAAGTGGATGCACTATCGCATTGTGATGCCGCCCAATGCAGGCGCCGCACAGGTGTTGCGGCAGACGCTGGCGTGGCTTAGTGAGGATCGCGCGATGCAGGCGGATCGGGCGCGGCTGTCGAAGGCCTGCTGCAGTCCGGCGAAGTTTGTGGCTCTGCAGAGCGCTCCGCGGCCGGCGGCTGTCGATTGTGCAGCTGAAGCCGACGCGATGTGACGACGAGGCTGAGCAGTTCCCAGGCAGACACGCAGCGATTGGTCACAAAGATGAGCCTTAGCTTGCTGATCGCAGGGTAGGATTGGATTGCAGAATAGACGCAGACCCGGGCACCACCTGCGATATTGTCCCGGCAGGATTTCTTCCACGCGCGCCGGCAACGGACGAGGTTGAGATGGGAAAAGCACAGCTCATTGCCGCGATTGTGCTGTGGGGAATCAGTACTCAGAGCGCACCCACCGCGGTGAATGAACTTGCGCAACTGCAGAAAGAGGCGCACGCAGCACATGTGGCGAGCGACAAGCGCGGATACGTGGAAGCCGCGCTCAAGGTTCGCAGTCTGCTGAACGACGCGCCCGACGCGATTGAAGCCACTGCCATTGCCTATGCGGAGATGGGGGACAACGCGCAAACGCTGGCCGCCCTTAATGAATTTGCCGAAATGGGGCAGGCAGACGACAGGCTGATTGCGGGCAAAGACAAGTCATTTGTTGCTCTGCACGATCTTCCCGCATACAAGTCCATTCTTGATAAATTTCGACAGAATGAGACGGCCGTCGCGCGATCAGAGAAGGTGTTCGTTCTGGCGGATCCAGGTCTTATCCCGGAAGACATCGACTTCGATCCACAGTCGAAGACGTTTCTGATTAGCAGCGTTCTGGAAAAGAAGATTGTTCGGGTGACATCTGCGGGACAGGTGTCTGCGTTTGCATCTTCGCCCAGCGGATGGCCGATGCTCGCGGTGAAAGTGGATGCGCAGCGTAAGCGGGTGTGGGCCACGGAAGTTGCTTTGGACGGATTCACGATTGCGCCGAAGATCGATTGGGGCAAATCGGCTGTGTTGTGCTTTGATCTTGAGACTGGGAAGTTGTTGAACCGGCTCGAAGGGCCGCCGCATACGGCGCTCGGCGATATGGCGCTGACGCCGGCGGGCGTTCCGATTGTGAGCGACGGCGAGGGCGGAGGCGTTTACAAGGTTGAAGACGGGCGTCTTGCGCTGATCAACGGGAAGGACTTTATTTCTCCGCAGACTCCGGTGATGCTCCCCGGCGGGAAGCGCTGGCGGTTCCCGATTATTCGCGGGGGATTGGCATTCTCGATCTCAAGAGCGGCCAGGTTGAGTGGGTGAATCATCTGGACGCGGGCCATAAAGGCGGAGCGAACGTCGCGCTGAACGGAGTGGATGGGCTTTACTATGCCGATGGCGCGTTCATCCTGACACAGAACGGGACATCGCCGGAGCGGGTTGTGCTCATGAAGCTTGATCCATCGCAGACGAGGGTGGTATCGGAAGGATGTGATTGAACGAGCGACTGCTACGCTAGGCGATCCGACGCATGGAGTTGTGATTGGGGATTGGTTTTACTACATCGCGAATTCCGGATGGAATGTGCTCGATGAGCATGGCGATTTGAAGGCGGGAGAGAAGCTGTCGGCTGGGATGGTGATGCGTTTCCGGCTGCGGTGATGGAATGAGGAAGCTGTGGGTTCGTGGTTTCCCACCCTTGACCAAGGGACGGTCAAGGATGGGGCACCCGGTTTGTTCTGGTTGAAGGCGCCCAAAGTTAAAACGGGGGCTAAAGCCCAACGATCTCTTCGTTGCGTTTACGGCACGACTAAAGTCGTGCCCTGATACAGGGCGGCGATCAGTCATGTAGTCTCCGCAAGCTAATGTCGTGCCTTGACACAAAACAGGCGAACAATCGTGCTTCTCCGCAAGCTGTCGAGTCGTGCCCAGATAGAAATCAAGTTTTGTGACACGCCTAATCCATCTTCATGCCGGGCATCGAGGAGTGGTCCATGTTGTCGTGACCGCTGTCGTCATCGTCGACAGACCAGACCTTGCGCGGGTCTGCTTCATCGGGATATACGTGCACCATCCAGCCGAATACGTGGGGAAGGAAGACTCCGCCGGCTTCGTCGCAGGCCTCCTGTGTATGGATGGAACCAAGCAGGCCGAACTTTGCGTTGGGGCCGAAGTATGCGGCTTTCTGTCCCGCGGGCGCCTTGCAGAAGTTCACATGCTGATGCCATCGAGCAATGCTGAGCGGGATGCGGTCGTTGATCTCGTCTTCATTGGCGTCGACGCGGTCGGTGTACATCACGCCGATCAATTTGTAGCCGCCGTCGGGAGTTTTGCGATAGAGCAGCGAGGTTGGCTTCATCGGATCGAAGTGCCGCCATGCCGCCCGCCCGTTTTCTGCCTTGGTGAAGTGATAGAGCGGCTGCGGCACATTCGGCAGGAAAATTTGATAGCCGTCGGCGAGGGCGTTGCGATAGTCCTCATAGGGCCGCATGGCCGCTTTCGCTGCGACTACGATCGCGTCGGCCTTCGCCTGGTCGCCGGGCTTCCTGGGCCGCAGCGTCGTCATGTACATGTGACCCGCCATGTGGGCCATGCCGGGCATGCTGCCGTTGGATTGGGCATGGAGAGCGCCCGTTGCGGGGGCTAACGAGGCGAAGAGGAATGCGGAGCGGAGAAGACGTGAGGACATAGGGGACCTCCGGGGCGAGCCTTGGGGATGCTCGAACTGTCTGTACGTTCTGACGCAGGATTTGGTTCCCCGAGTACGGAAATGGCGATAGACTCGCGCTCTTCCCGTTCTGAATGGTGCTTAGACGTGGCTTGGAGAGCGGGTATGAAGCATTTCCCGGAAAACAACCGCGGGTGTTTCGACTACGGTCAGCCGCATGCGCGGTTGACCTCCGCTCAACATGACAGATGTTTGTGAGAGCGACGGAGACAAAACGGAACGGCGCAGAGCCTGGTTGGGATCTGCGCCGGGGTGGTGGGGTGGGGGAGGAAACCGAGCGGTTACGGACGCGACGGGATGACGCCGGGTGCGAACAGGTCGGACAAATCATTTCCATTGGCGGCGTCGCCAAGATACGGTGACGTCTTGCTGTTGGCTTTCACGTGGAAGATCTCCTGCATGGTGCGCAGGTCAGAGGAGTGGGTCATGTCGACGGTGCTGGCGTAGGGAAGTCCGTTTTCGTTGGGATGCGCGAGGTTGGAGATGACGATCTCGCCGATGGTGTGGTTGAAGTCGTCGGGATTGTCGTTGGGCTCGCCATCGGATTCGCTTTCATCCCACCAGAGGATGATGGCGCCGCCATCCTTGTACGCCTGCGAAGCCATGATCATGGGAACGAGGCGGCTCACGGTGTTGTCGCCGGCCCTGATCTGGCGATGCATCGCCCGTGAGGCCTGCGAATCCGCCGGTGAGGCCGCTGTGCTGTTCGTTGAACTGGTCGGGAGTAATCCAGTTGTAATCGGCGACGCGGTTGTCGGCGAGGTCGAAGGCCAGCTGCTGAATCGGCGCGTACCGGCTTGCCAGTGGATTCGAAGTGGTGAGGTTGTTGCCGCCGTTGGTGTCGCTGAAGAACACCATGGGGTTGTGCTTGGGAGCGTAGTTGTATTGAGTCGAGTCGTTATACGCGTTCAGGTAATTGCCGGGGCCGAATACGCCGGAGAGGCTCTTCAGCGGAACAGTGAACTGATTTTCCGGCAGGGGCTGGTTGATGAGTTTCCCGTTGACGGTCTCAAGATCGATGTCTTCCTGATAAGACTTCCAGGTGTGTCCCGACTTCTGCAGCAGACCGCTCAAATGCTGCGTGGTGTTCTGGGAGTTTGGGGGATTGTCGGCGAAGGGATCGTCGTCATCGAGAATGCCGAAGTTGGTGCCGGCTTCTGCCCAAAGATAGTTGGGCTCTGAGGGATGGATGTGAGGATTGTTGCCGCTCTGGGTGGCAAGAACGTTGTGGTAGGCGGTGGCGTAGGAGACGTGCTCGCTGATATTCACGTTCTGGCCGTTGATGTAGGTGACCGCCGTTCCGTTGACAAGGCTGTTGATGAACGGCGCGTTCGGATTCTGAAAGATTGGCTCGATGCCGCCGGTGACGGTAGTGGGCTGGGTCCAGTCATGATTTTCGAGTGCGATTACAAAGACGTGCTTGATCTCACGGCTATCGTGATCGTCTTGTGCAATAGCGCTCGAGCCTGCGAGCGCAGCCAGAAGTGCAAGCCCTGCGAGGGGGCGGAGTGGGGCGAAGCTTTGCATGGAATCCTCGAATCTTGGGGAATTGCGGCACAAAACGGAAGCCGGTTTGAGCCCACTCGAGCTGGACTCAAACGTCAACCTGCCGCTTGAGAATTCGTAGCAGCCGCATGTTGCTGGGATATGACGGGCGGGTTAAAGAACGCGAGCAAATCCTGCATTTTGTTTCGTTCGAGCGCAGTCGAAAAGCAGATTCTTGACAGCCTTTGAAAGCCGTGACTATACTCGCGCGGTGTTTTGAGTAAATCGAATTACTGTCGGAAGTATTCGACTAGACTCTTTTCCCCGGCACGATTCCCCTCCGGCGCGAACGAGGGGCTTTCAGGGTTGAACACACTGAAAATTCAAGGAGAGCCACCATGATCCGTGTCCCCGGAATCAGAAGCCTGTTTGCGCGCCAAAATCGAGTGAATTTTCTGGTCTGCAGCGTTATCGCCTTCACAATTCTCTGTGTCGCACGCGCAGATGCGCAGACGGTCGCTACTTACAGTTTTGAAGATGGAACAGCGCAGGGGTGGACCTCGTTCAATGGGGCGAGCGTGCCGGCGGCGACGAATGCCGCTGCCTATGCCGGGTCGTACAGTTTGCTGACGACAACGGGGGCAACGGGCCAGGGTGGTCCCTCGATCAATGTTGGCGGAGTGCTGCAGGCGGGTGCGAAATACACGATCACCGGATACGTGCGGCTGACGAATGGCGAGAGCGCGTCGAATGCAAACTTCACCATCATGCGGAGCGATCCAAGCTGCTCCGGCGGAACGTGCTACGACACGATCGGCACGTATCAAGTCCCGGTAAGTGACACAGGGTGGGCGCAGATTGGCGGCGCGTATACGGCGAGCACGACGGAGACAGGGCTGACGCTCTATGCGCAGTTGGTGGGTGCGACCACAGCACAGTCGTTCTACCTGGACGATGTGGAAATTACGCAAACCGCTCCGCCGCCCGGTGGCACGCCGGTGAAGACGTACACGTGGTCCGATGGCGGTCTGGATGGCTGGGGGCCGTTTGGGTCAGTGACACTGACCAATGCAGCGCCGCCGCTGACTGGATCCGGCAGGAGATCCGAACGCGCTCCTGACGACGAATCGAACAGCGACATACATGGGACCTAGCCTGAACCTGCTGAGTGTGAACCTTGCGGCCGGTGCGACGTACCAGGTGACGGCGTATGTATTGTTGGCGGCAGGAACGAGCGATACACCGACTGTCACACTTTCAACGAAGACAGAAGACTGCGCGACTACCGGCGCATACGCGAATATCGGGACTACGGGCGCGTTGTCGACGTCGACATGGACGAAAGTGCAGGGTACTTTCAGCTTCAGCAATTTGCCGGGACCGCCAACGTCGCTGGTGCTGTACGCGCAATCGAGCAGCGCGACAGACTCGTTCTACCTGAGCGATGTGACGATCAGCGAGGTTGCGCCACCGCCGCCGAACCCGAGCCAGCAGGACAACAGCGGGATTACCAGCACGTTTGAAGACGGTGGCCTGGATGGATGGAGTTCGCGGTCGGGTAGTTCGACTGTGACGAATGCAAGCGGCGTTTCGCACACGGGAACGCACAGCCTGCTGACGACGGGCCGGATTGCCAACTACGACGGGCCGCAAATCAGCGTGAGCAACAAGATGTATCCGGGCTCGGTGTACAACATCAGCGGCTGGGTGATGATGACGCCGGCCGACGGAACGAATCACATAATCAACGTGAGCCTGCAAACAACGCTGGATGGCGTGACGAGCTATCCGGGAGTAACGGGTTATCCCGGAGTCACGATTCCCGCCGATGGCGCGTGGCATCAGATCAACGTCATGGGCTACAACATGTCGAGCAGCTATGACCAGGGCGCGGCATTCCTGTACTTCCAGACGATGCCGGCTTCGGGGAATGACCTTGTCTCGTTCTATCTCGATGATTTCCAGTTGACCTATATGCAGCCGCCGCAGATTCAGACGGACATTCCGTCGATTTACAAGACGCTTTCGACGTTCTTCCCAGTTGGCGCCGCGGTGGATATGACGGATATTTCGGGGCCGCACGCGCAATTGCTGACCATGCACTTCGACAGCATTACTTCAGGCAACGACATGAAGTGGGGTTCGGTAGAGACCGCGAAGGGAAGCTATAACTACGCAAACGCGGATGCCGAGGTGGGGCTGGCGCAGTGCGCGGACATGCGGGTGCGCGGACACAACCTGGTGTGGGCAACGGGAGCACAGACACCGTCGTACGCATTTGGAGACGGAACGAACTCCGCAGCAAATCAGGCCGTGGTAACCGCGAATATCCAGGAACATATTCAGAGCGAGGTGCAGCACTTTGGCAACAAGGTATATGCGTGGGATGTGGTGAACGAGCCGCTCGATCCGAGCCAGCCGGATTGCCTTGAACATGGCCCGTTCTACCAGGTGCTGGGCAAGAGCTACATCGATGTGGCGCTGCAGGCGGCACGGCAGTATGCGCCGGCGGGGACGAAGCTCTTTATCAATGACTACAGCACGACAGATCCCAATCGACTGGCGTGCCTCGTGCAGGTGGTGAGCGACTTGCGCTCGCGCGGGATTCCGATCGACGGCATCGGTCACGAGTCGCACAACGCCATCAATTATCCGTCGGTGGCCGCGATCGTGAATGCAATCGATACGGTGGCGAATGTCTTGCCGGGAATCGACCAGCAAATTACCGAGTATGACATGAGTGTGTACAACGCAGGCGACACCAAGTCGAATTACGGAAACAACATTCCTCCGGCAATTCTGGCGGAGCAGGGCTGGCTCTACAAGCAGACGTTCGATGCGTTCAAGGCGTTGAGCGGGAAAGTCAGTGCGGTGACGATCTGGGGTATGGCCGACGACGATACGTGGCTGGACAGCTTCCCGGTGACGCGAACGGACTATCCGCTGCCGTTTGACATGGAATTGCAGGCAAAGCCGGCCTATTGGGGAATCGTGGATCCGACAAAGCTTCCGGGTTACGGCATGACGTTCGCCGTTTCAGAAAGAGCGGGCACTGGCGATACGCGCACGCTGACGGTGACGGCTACCAACGGCAATGTCGGCACGGCGTATGCGACGCAGTTGAACGGATTCACATTGACACAGACGTCGGGCCCATCGTGCACGCCCAAGGTGACGGCCGGAAGCACGCCGGCGTCGCTGGGCGATCTTGCGGTGGGTGCGTCGGCGAGCGCTTCGTTAAAGGTGAGCATTGTAGGGTGCAATCCGAACGCACAGTTCACCTTGAGCGTGCCGTGGAGTTCGGCGGTCTACGACACCGGAACGTTTGTGACAAGCCTCAACTTTAATCGCGGGAAGTGAAACTGAGAGATGCCGACGGCGGTCGATGCCCATCGACTGCCGTCAGGCGGATTGTCGGATTGCCAGCAGGCGTTCGGAGACAGCTTCGACGATCTGATCGTGGACTTCTTCGATGCTGAGATTGCCTTCGATGAGCACCACGCGGTTGGAATCGCGCTGGGCGATCTCGTGATACTTTTCCCAGACGCGCTTGAAGAATTCGCCCTGCTCCTGTTCGAACCGGTTTTCATCCTGACCGGTTTGAGCTGTGGTGCGCTCGTTGCGATTGCGCGCGCGCGCCAGGCTTGCCTCGAGCGACGGAAGCAGCATCAGCGTGAGGTCCGGCTGAATGTCGCCGCAGACCAGGCGGTGCAGTTGGAGCACGCGCTCAGAGCCAAGCTTGCGGCCGCCTCCCTGGTAAGCTTCCGTGGAGTCAGTGAAGCGATCGCACACGACGATGCGCCCCGACGCGAGCGCAGGTTCGATGACCTCGGCGATCGCCTGGGCACGATCGGCGAACATGAGGGCCATCTCAGTCATGGGAGCCAATGGCGCGGAGCTTGAGTCGAGCAGCAGTGCGCGGATGCGGTCGCCGGTGGCGGTTCCACCGGGTTGGCGGGTCAGTACGGGTTCGAGCCCGCGCCGTTGCATCCAGGCCGCCAAGCGCTTGATTTGCGTGGTTTTGCCGGAGCCATCGAGGCCCTCGAGGGTGATGAACAGTCCGCGCGGCATGGGGTGAGTCTACCACCCGTACGTAATGCCGGGCGGCGTTGGCGGAAAGGTGACGATACTGCACAAATTGTGTTACAAACAGGTGACTCTCAATTCGAAGTCGGAGCAAACCAGTGCGAGCGGCTGATGCGCCGCAAGATTCTCTCTTGGTTCTGTGGCAAAGCCAATGTTGCAGGAGACGAGGTCCGACCCGTTCGACAACTACAGCAGTCGCCGGGGCGCCCGGCTGACTGAAGATCAAGCGCACATCACAAGCCTCGACGCTGCACCGCGAAATTGGGAAGAAGCGGTGCTCAAGATTGCGCCCGGTTGGAGTCTCCAATGTCAATGCTCTCTTTCTTCAAAAGGCTCGCCGTCGGCGGAGCCATTGCGGCTGCACTGTTTGCCACCGCACGCATGAATGCGCAGAACTTGACGCTGGAGGGGCAGACCGGCGGCTTCATTACGCCAACGGCCTACGTCGTCTATTCCGACAAGGATCATGTGTGGTCGCATCCAGCAGTCGGCTATCACTTTGTGAATGCTTCGAGCGTGATTGGCTACGTTCACACCTTCTCGATTGAAGAGGGACTCGCAAACCGCTTCGAGTTCGGCTATACGCGCAGCGTTCACACCAAGGGCAACGACCCGAATTTCAGCGGTCTCTGGAACTATTCGGGGATGAATTTGTTCAACGCCAAGGTGGTGGGCATCAAGGATGGGCAATTCGGGCCATGGACGCCGGGTATCGGCGCGGGATTTGTCGTCCGCACGGGCGACAAGTTTGTCAGCGGCGCGCTGAATCAGGAACTGGGGGGATCGCTGAAGTCGTACACCAACGGCGATGTCTACGTGGCAGCAACAAAGACCTGGCTGCATCCGCCGGTGCCGTTTCTGCTGAACTTCGGTTTGAAGATGACCAATGCATCGATCTACGGATTGGGCGGGCAGGCCACGCGTTTTGGCGGGCGGCTGTTTGGCGGGCTTGGAATTCCGATTCCGCTCTCGCACAACTTTGCGGCGGTTCCGGCGGTCGGCTTCACGCAAGAGCCTCCGCAGGTGGTGAATCTCAAGCCGATCCTGTTTCCTCCGGGCGCAGGCGCGCACATTCCAACGACGATGGATTACGCGGTGCGCGTCACGCAGAAAGACAATCCGCACTTCGCATTCGATATCGGCATCGGTCATGTAGCGGGAGTGATCGGAGATACCGCGGTTTTGACGGGGCTGCCCGCGCCTTATCCGCCGTACGTGCTTGTGCCCATCGATCTCAAGGCGAACAAGATCATTGGGACAGGCCTCAGCATCCGCTACTAACTGCTAACGAACTGGGTTCCTGTGCCGACGATGGCGCACGCGCTAAGTTGTGTGCCATATGCTGTCTACGTTCACCTACATCACTAAAGTGCCCATCCCGGGTGCAACTTTACCTAGCGCCCTGGGTTTACCAATGCGTAGTCTGAATATGCGGCAAAACAGTACTGATGGGTTTGGCCTGAAGACCGGCCGGCAATGGCCTATCGTCGCCTTTGCGCTTCGGAACGATCGATCAGGAGCCGAACGAACAAGGAACTGAAAATCGCGTAGATCAACATTCCCCTGAGCGACGGAGCACGGATGCTGCTCGTAAGCGGGCTAAAGAATTTCGAGGAGGGTTCCCATGAATTTGCTTCGCAAATCACGCTGGATGCTTCTGGCGCTTCTGCTTTCTCTTGTTCCCGCTTCTTCTTTCGCGGGTGTTTTAATCAGCGTCGGCTTCGCACCGCCGGTGCTGCCTGTCTATGTGCAGCCCGAATGCCCGCAACCCGGCTGGATGTGGACGCCTGGCTACTGGGCCTACGGTGACGATGGCTACTACTGGGTTCCCGGAGCATGGGTACCCGCGCCGTACGAAGGCGCACTGTGGACACCGCCGTACTGGGGCTGGTCCAGCGGGATTTATGTGTTCCATCCCGGTTACTGGGGAATGCACGTCGGCTACTACGGCGGCGTGAACTACGGGTTTGGCTACATGGGCATCGGCTTTGCGGGTGGCGTGTGGCGTGGACACGAATTTGCCTATAACACCGCCGTGGTGCACGTGAACAATGTGTATATCCACAATACCTATGTCGACCGCACCATTGTGGAGCACAACACGATCGTGAACGATCGTCACGTGGCGTTCAGCGGCGGGCCCGGTGGTATCAATCACCAGCCTTCCCCCGAAGAGCGCACCGCGATGCACGAGCAGCACCTGGGAGCAACGTCGACACAGCAGGCGCACATACAGGCTGCGCGGTCCGACAAGAGCTTCTATGCCAAGAACAACGGTGGACATCCGCAGACGATGGCAGCCGCACGGCCCATGGGCTTCAACAACAATCATGCCGCCCAGGGCAACGAGAGACCGCAGCAGCAGAACTCATTCAACAATAACCGCAACACGAACGGTGGCGGACAAAGCCGTCCGCAATATCAGAACCAGCCCTCGCGGCAGCCGCAGTATCAGCCGCAACCGCAACATGGCAATAATCAACAGCCGCGGAACGAGTCCCGTCCCGCGCCGCGCGAGCAGTCGAAGCCAGCACCTCAGCGTGAGGAGAAGGCTCCGAAAGAACCGAAGGAACACAAGTAGCCTTCGAACGGCAGTGGTCAGACAGGAAAGCCCACGGCATGCCGTGGGCTTTCCTGCGTTTTCGTGGCACGGCTAAGTGCTTGCGGATTGCATGCCCGCAATTTCAAGCTCGAGTCCGCCGAAGTCGGGATGCAGATTCTCGCGGATGCGGTAAGCGATATCGACGCGCGAACCTTGCGCAAGCGCGAGTTCGGCAGATCGCGCCGCCATGTCCCAGCCGACCGCGCGCATCGCGGCAGCACCGTCATCCTGCGCCAGCTCGAGGCGGAGATGGCGCTCTTTCATAATGCGCGGCGATGAGACCAAGTGGGCATTACGCGCGACGAAGATCGGTTCAGGATTGCCGTGGCCCAGCGGCTCGAGCTTCCGCAGCCAGCCCGCAAGAACAGCGGTGATCTGGTGCAGCGGAAGCTCGGCGTGAATGTTCAAGACGCGCTCAGGTTCACGCGCGAGAAGGCGTTCAGCGGCGCACACGGCGAGGCGTCGCTTGAGCTCGGGAAGCGATGCGGCCGGCAGCGCAAATCCGACTGCGAATGCGTGGCCTCCAAAACGCGTGAAAAGATCGGCGCACGTTTCGATGGCTTCGAGCAATTGAAAGCCATCGACGGATCGGCCGGAGCCGTGCGCCACACCGTCTTCGATGCAGATGACAAGCGCAGGCTTTGCCGTGCGTTCAACGACGCGTGAGGCGAGGATGCCGATCACGCCGCGATGCCAGCCATCGCCGTCCACAATAACGAGGTGTGCGGCTGCGAGTTCGTCGTCCGTGGCAAGGCGGGTTTCAATCGCGGCCAGAGCGCGCGCTTCAGTCTCGCGGCGTTCGCGATTGAGTTGCTCGAGCTTGTTGGCGAGTTCGCCCGCCCGGTCTGCGTCGCGCGTGCAGAAGAGTTCGATAATTTCCGAAGCTACATCCATGCGCCCCGCGGCGTTGATGCGAGGCGCGAGCCTGAAAGCGACGTCGAAGCCGGTAATCGGCTTGGTCGCAGGATCGAGCTGAGCGGCAGCGAACAAGGCGCGCAATCCAGCGCCAACCGGCCGGCGGAGTTCGCGCAGTCCCAATGCGGCAATCACGCGATTTTCGCCGCGCAATGGAACCGCGTCGGCAATCGTCGCGATGGCGGCCATCTTGAGAAAGCTGGGCAGCAGCCTGGTCCGCGCCCGTTCGACGTCATGACGTTCCAGGAGCGCCTGCGCAAGCTTCAGCGCAATGGCCGCGCCACAAAGCGATTTCTCGGGGTATCCGCAACAGTGCTGATTGGGATTGAGGACTGCGAGAGCGATGGGAACTGCTTCATCGACACGGGCAAGATGATGATCGGTGATGATGAGGTCAAGCCCAAGGCGCTGCGCAGTCTCAGCTTCGGCGAAGGCCCGCATGCCGGTATCGACGGTGATCACGAGCCGCACGCCGTCGGCGTATGCAGCCTCCAGCACCGCAGACTGCAGCCCGTAGCCCTCACGCAGCCGGTGCGGCACGTGGAAGCGCACCTCGCCGCCGAGCATCTCGATCGCCGTCTTGAGAAGCACAACGGCAGTGGTGCCGTCGACGTCGTAGTCGCCGTAGAGGAGGATGGGTTCTTTGCGTGCGATGGCTGCTTCCACACGTTCTACCGCGGCTTGCATCCCCAACATCAACAGCGGATCGTGCAGTTGAGCCACTTCGGGATTGAGGAAGGCGAAAGCATCGGCGGACGTGGCAACGCCGCGCGCGATGAGGAGTTCCGCGAGAACGAGTGGAATGCGTGCGGACTGTGCCAGCGCCTCAGCTTCAATGGGATGCGGCTCGGCCAGAATCCAACGCTGGCGCGGAGTCCTGAGAAACAGCGGGGCCGATTTGAGTTGCCCCCACGGCGATTACTCGTCCTCTTCGTCGTGTTCGTGATCGTGGTCGTCGATGATGATGTCGTTGAAGCTCTCGACATCTTCAAGGAGCGACTGGAAACGCTCGTACCATTCAGTCGTGGTCTCGTGCAGGAAGACGATGCCCTGGTAAACGAAACCGAGCTGGATGTAGCCAACCATCCCGGAGTATTTGCGGAGAATCTGCGCTTCGACGAGTTCGGAGGCCTCTTCATCCGGGAAGTTCATCTCGCCGGCTTCTTCGATCAGGTGATCGAGCTCTTCGCGTTCCAGCCGCATTTCGCTGAACGTCACGAACGGAGAGCCGACATGCTTGGCCATCTCGACAAAGTCTTTCCACGCGTCGGGATTGCCTTCGCCTTCCCAAACGATCGAGGGAACATCTTCGGTGACGTACCCGGGAAGACGGACGAGACCATGGCCCTCAATGAAGGCCACCATATCGTCTTTCAGCGACAGCAGATTGTCCGTGCTCATAGTCAAGCAATCATTCTCTCAGATGGGGAAGGGTTGGGCGGGAGCAAATGTGGAAAGTTTGCGCCGAATTCAGCCCTGTAAGCTGGAAGCAGGAGGAGCATCGATTGCCCCTGTTCGAGCGCCACGTTTTTGTCTGCCACAATGTCCGTCCCGAGGGTGCGCCTCGGCCTTCGTGCACCGCGGATGGAAAGAGCGAACTCCATACGCAGCTACAACAATTGACCAAGGCTGCGGGCCTGGGAAACACCGTCCGCATCAACAAGTCCGGCTGCCTGGACCAGTGTGAGCACGGGCCGACGGTCGTCGTCTATCCCGAGGCAGTCTGGTATGGGCATGTGAAGCCGGAAGATGCCGCGGAGATTGTGCAGGAGCATCTGGTGCATGGGCGTCCGGTGGAGCGGCTGCGACTGGCCGATGAGTGCGTCAATACGAAGAGCTGCCCGCATCGGCCAGTTAGTGAACAGTGAACAGTGAACAGTGGACAGTTGTCGCAGCATCAGTTCGGCAGTTCGGTGGCGGCCGTTTTCACTGTGCACTGACCACTGTGCACTGTTCACTTGCGCCACCGGTGTACACCCCCCGGTCGAATGCGGTATCCTGAAGCTTAACCCATGATTTTTTCTCGTGAATACATTGGGTATCTCGCCCGCCGTACGGTCAAGCACCTCATTGATGCCAAACTGATCACAACCAGCGACTTGAAGAGCACAGAGGCGCGCGTGACAGAAGGGCTGACCGAGGAGCTTGCGCTCGAGGACCGCATCAACGAAGAGGTGCGCGTCATTCTTGAGGCGTACTCCGAAGAAATGCGCAAATCGGGAGCGCAATACGCCGAGATGTTCAAGAAGGTTAAGACCGAGCTCGCCAAGAAATACAAGGCGGTGCTATGAGAATCAATCGCGACAAGCTCAACAAGCTGGCGCACACCGTGGCCGATACGCTCGCGGACATCGACGCCGTGGGGTTCATGGAGGATCGCAACACTATCCGCCAGGAAGCGCGCAAGGCGCTCGAAAACCTGCTGACCGAAGAAGCCCGCATCGACGCCGCCGCCCGCCAGAAGATTGCCTCGCAGCGCAAGATCATCCTCGAAGGCTCGCAGGAGTGGGAGATCCTGTACCGCAAGTACTACAACGAGGAAGTGCGAAAACTGGGCATCTGACGGCCGTTTTCGCTTCTGTGTGGCTTTGGCATGCCGTTGATTTTTTGATAGATTAAGAAGGCGGCCCGAGCGGCTGCCCCTCCCAACGTGGCGCTATCGTCTAGGGGTTAGGACGTGAGATTCTCAATCTTAAAACACGGGTTCGATTCCCGTTAGCGCTACCAATTAAGATACGCAAAAGCCCGCTAATTCAGCGGGCTCTTGCTTTTGCTTGAAATGTCCGTTGGCGCTGGCTATCCGATAATCGCGCAATCCGTGGTACACAAATGGTACATAGCGCTTTCTAACGGGTAGTTCTACGCGCGCATGTGTGCTCGCGTTTCTGCGCAAACTCGGGAGCGACATCACCGGCCAATCAAATTCTTTCTCGCGCGTGCGCGCACCAGCGCGTACTGTTCACAAACCTTAACGTCTCGCGCGTCCCACCACGCGTGTTGTGGAATGACAATTTAAGATATTCGGGCTGTGGTCGGCACGCGCACCACCAGGAGGTATCAGTCTATGATGTCTTTTAAAGCTCAAAACAGAGGGGCAATCGTGCTTCAATGACTCGCTGTTACTTCTGCTGACTGGCAGCAACCAGGGTGACGGAGAGGCTGGCGTAATGAAAAATGGGCAACAGTTTGGACTTAAGCGAGTACTACGATTTCTGGCCAAGAATACCGGCACATACGGAGCCCTGCAACATTTAAGAGTCAGCCTGCCCCGTACAAAAAAGATGCGCGTTCTAAATTCGACCATCAAAATACCCTTCATTCGCGGGATTGCCTGCCCTATAAGCGAACCTTGGATGATTGATTTGTTGAGCGAATTACTTCCACAGCAGCGAGGGGCATTTTTCGATGTTGGAGTAAATCTCGGTCAAACACTGGTAAAGCTCAAGGCTGTCGACCCCGAAAGAGACTACGTTGGATTCGAGCCCAACCCGGTGTGCGCCTGGTATTCCCAAGAGCTCATCAAAGCGAACGGATTCAGGAACTGCGAGCTGCTTCCGGTGGGTCTATTCAACGAGGACAATTTACTTACTCTAGAACTCATGTGCGACGAGGTAACTGATAGTGCAGGGTCTTTAATCACGAATTTTTCGACCGAGTCACATGATCCGGTCGAGGATGTTTGTTCCAGTCTTTCGTTACGAAGTCATAGAGAGAGCAATTGGAGTGCAAAAAGTAGGAATAGTGAAAATAGATGTTGAAAATGCGGAATTGGAGGTGCTGCGAAGTCTGTCTGATTTGATTCTGCGTGAGCGACCAATTGTCGATACTCGAAATCTTGCCTGCCGAAAATGCTTTTATACAGGAACGGCAGGATGCGACAGAGGAGTTCTTATCGAATATGAAATATGAACTTTTTCGTGTCAAGAAGACACCTAGCGATAACTATGCCGGACTAGTCCGTCTTTCCAAGATCGAGAATCATGTCGATTTGACGCTATGCGACTATGCCGCAATACCAAGCGAACGAGCCGCCGCATTGAGAATCACTCGTTGCAACATCTGAGAGTACGAGAGCCTCTCTCGAGCCGTCTTTCTCCAAATTAGGTCCCGTCAAAACCGGGGACCAGCCTTCTGAACAACTCATTGCTTCGCTTTACTCTTACGCGCACATACCGGATAGGTGTGCAAATGGCCTTGGGGAGACATCTTGGGTTCGCTACAGGGATGCGTGAGGGCATAAATCGCCTTGGGTCCATCTTTTTGCCGATGCCTTTTGTGCCGCCATTGGCCGGCCCGGTTTGCAGTACCGGCGTGACGGCATTTAGGGTCATCAGGAAGGCTGAGTAATCATCCCGGCGGCCTCGGTGTCCATCTTCCTGGAGCAAAATGATGACGGCTTCCCCTTCCGATGCATTTGTCTTTCTGGGAGCATCCGGCGATCTGGCGTATAAGCAGATTTTTCCGGCTCTGCAAGGACTGATTCGCGATGAAGGCTTCAACCTGCCGATTATCGGCGTTGCCAAGGCCGGATGGAACCTGGATCAATTGAAGGCCCGCGCCAGAGAGAGCCTCGAAGAGCACGGTGGCATTGATCCAGCCCGCGTTTGAGAAGCTCCTCAGCCTTTTGCATCATATCGATGGCGACTATAGCGACCCGGCCACCTTTGCCCGGCTTCGCACCGAACTCGGCAATGCTGAGCGGCCCCTGCATTACCTGGCGATTCCACCAAGCCTGTTCGAATTGGTTGCGGAAGGGCTCGCCGCTTCAGGCTGCGCGAAGAATGCGCGCGTCGTCGTCGAAAAGCCATTCGGTCGCGATTTGGCCTCCGCGCAGGAGTTGGGCCAAACTCTGCACAAATTCTTCGCAGAGGAAAACATTTTCCGCATCGATCATTACCTCGGCAAAGAGCCCGTGCAGAATATCCTTTACACGCGTTTTGCCAACCCCATCTTTGAGCCGATCTGGAACCGCGACCATATTCGCAGCATTCAGATCACCATGGCAGAGGATTTCGGCGTAGAGGATCGGGGCAAGTTCTACGACGAGGTTGGCGCGCTGCTGGATGTGGTGCAGAACCACATGATGCAGGTCGTGGCGAACCTCACCATGGATCCTCCCACCGGCGAAGATCACGATGCGGTGCGGGATCGAAAGGCCGAACTCATGCGGGCAATTCGTCCTCTCGGCCCGAATGACGTGGTGCGAGGGCAATATAAGGGCTATCGATCGGTTCCGGGTGTCGCCCCGGGATCGCTGGTCGAAACCTTCGTTGCGATCAAAGTGCAAATTGAGAGTTGGCGGTGGGCGGGCGTGCCCATTTATGTCCGGGCGGGAAAAATGCTGCCCGTGACAGCCACTGAAGCCTTGATCGAGTTCAAGCGTCCACCAAGGGAGACGTTCGGGGAAATCGTTCCAACCTCGTCGGCGCATATGCGCATCCGGATGAGTCCCGACATGACGATCGGTCTCGGAGTTCGCGTCAAGACTCCCGGAGAGCGGATGGTGGGCCGCGATGTTGAATTGGAAATGCATCGCCGAGGGCCGCCGACGATATGCCGCCGTACGAGCGACTGCTGGGAGATGCGAGCAAAGGAAACAGTGAACTCTTCTCGCGGCAGGACCTGGTGGAATCGCAATGGCGAATTGTCGATCCAATCATGGGCAACGTCACGCCGCTCTATCCATACGACGCGGGACGTGGGGGCCGGAGGAGGCCAGTCAGCTGATTGCGAACGACGGGCCATGGGTGGATCCGAAAATCTGGAAGACGACCCCTGCTTGAAAGCGTGAAATTGTTGCCGGTCTCTTCGTTCCTCGCAATGGCCGGCCGGTCGCGCGCAGCGGGCTTCGTGGCCTGATGAATGGCGGGACGCGCTTGCCAAGGAGCCGGCGAACGCGATCCCCACAAGCCTGTTTGATTTGTTTGGCGTCCATCCGGCAACATATGTGCTCCCAGGTGCTCAACATCGTGGCTAGAATGCGGCGCATGAGGTTCCTTTCGCCGCTGGGCGACTCGCACCGTCTTTGCATCCCGCACCTTTCCGAAACCAGAGGAAGATGCGCATTTCATGCGTTGTGCATCCCCTGTTGCTTCTTGCGCTGGCGTATGCTGCGCCGCTGACGGCACGGCCGCAGCAGGACTCATCCAAAGGGAGCGGCGGAAGCATGGCCGGCATGGACATGAGCGGCGACATGAAGGATATGGGCCCCAGCATGGCTGCGATGGCGGGCCACATGTACGTGACGTCGCTGCGGCCCAAACAGCCGGGCGATGAGGAGAAGGTCAAGGCAATCGTCGCGCAGATCAAGGCGTCGATCGAGCGGTATCGCGATTACAAAAAGGCGCTTGAAGACGGATACGTCATCGGGAATCCGAAAGTAGATGAGCCGCAGTTTCATTTCACCAAGGAAGCCAACGTCCTGGAAGCCGAACATCACTTCGATCCCACCAAGCCATCGTCGCTGCTCTATTTTCAGACGCCGACTCAGCGCTACAAGCTGGAAGGAGTGATGTTCACGGTGCCTCCGACCGCGAGCGAGGATGAGCTGAACGAGCGGATTCCGCTCAGCGTGGTGCGGTGGCACAAGCATGTGAACTTCTGCGCGGCGCCGGCCGACAAGGTGAAGGAATACCTGGGCAAGCATCCGAAGTTCGGCATGTTCGGGTCCATCAAGACCGCGGATGCGTGCAAGGCCGAGGGCGGCACGTTTTATCCAGTCATCTTCACGTGGATGATTCACGTGTTTCCCTTCGAGAACGATTTGAAAGATGTGTTCTCGATGAACGACGACATTCCGCACTTCGGGTCGACGCAGTAATTCATTCCCGGTCGTTCTGCGCTTGGGCCGACTCATCATCTTTTCATTCGACTTTTTGCGTCGATCTTTGTACCATCGCCATTCCTGTTTCCCTCGAACCTCAAACCACAGGAGGAATGGCAATGGCTGCACGAAAATCTTCTCGACCCGCAAAGAAGCGAGCGCGCAAAAAGGCCGGCGCTCGCGGCTACAGCTTCCACCACCGCGAGCCGGTATTTGCGGCAACGGCCACCTGCCGGCCGCTCCGCGCATTGCTTCGAATCCGATCTTCGCGGAGCCGCAGTACATGCCCGATCCCAGCGCATACAAGGTGGCGCACGGCTCAGATACGGCCGCATACAACGAACTGGATCAGCTGAACAAGCTGCACCAGTTCAATCCGCTCCCATTTCGCGTGGTGCGGTACAACGGCAGAGCCGGTGATGACGCTGGGCGCGGCCTTACGGCTCGGCGGGCGACAAGGTGGAGCAGGCCATCACGAAGGCCGGGCAAATCGTGTTTCATTCGGCCGGAGATACCGGCGCAACGCAGGCGAGGCCGGGAATCCAGGATGAGTACACCGTCGTCGACAAGATGGTCGCGGACTTCAGCGAGAAAGATCCGGCGGCGGTGCCGCAGTTCTTTTATCACCTGGGCGACGTGGTCTACAGCTTCGGCGAGCACACCTACTACTACGACCAGTTCTACGATGCGTTTCGCAATTATCCGGCGCCGATCTTTGCGATTCCCGGCAATCACGATGGGCTGGTGGTTCCGGTTGCGCCGGCCGCCGGGCAGACGGATCCGACGCCGGGCGATCCGCGCCTCTCGCTCTCTGGCTTCTATGCGAATTTCTGTACGGCGCAGGTTCAGCATTCAAGCGACGCGGTGGGCATCGCGCGCACCACGATGACGCAGCCCGGCGTGTACTTCACTCTGGAGGCGCCGCTGGTGCGCATCCTGGGAATCTACTCCAACATGCTGGAGAATCCGGGCGTGATTTCGTCGACGGTGAATCCGAAGACCGGCAAAGCCAAGTTTTCCCGACATTCCCGGATGTGCAACTCGCCTATCTCGAGGCGGCGCTCACGCGGGTGAAGAAGGAGAAGTTTACGGGCGCGGTGATTCTCGCGGTGCATCATCCGCCGTACACCTTCGGCAAGCACGTCACGTCGCTGGTGATGCTGAAGGAGATTGACGCGATCTGCGACAAGGTGGGCGTGTGGCCGCATGCGGTGCTTTCAGGCCACGCGCACAACTACCAGCGCTACACGCGCACGCTGGGTACGCGGCAGATTCCGTACGTCGTGTGCGGCAATGGCGGGCATCCGCCGCTGGCGAAGCTGAGTGTGGATACGACGCTGCGCACGCCGATCTCCATGCCGGGATTTGCGCAGCCGGAACGCAACGACAGGGTGACGCTCGATAACTACGACTTCAAGTCGTTTGGCTATCTGCGGATGATCGTGGATACCAAGCAGTTGCGCATCGAGTTTCATCCCGAGGGCGACGGTGTGACCGCGAAGACTCCGGATGATTTTGTGACCGTGCTGCTGGCGGATGGAACGCTGGTGCACTACATGGCGCCGTCGGACCCGCTGCATAACCAGATTTGAATAGCCTGGGATCGCGGGGTTAGCCCGTCAGAGACGATCGGGCCGCGGTAGATCTTGCTCAGCTCGCGCATGTGCGGAGCGAACGATCATCTGGCTGCACTCGCCGTCAAAAACGGGGGCCAGGGTCGCCGTCCCTTGTATTGGTCGTAGCGGTTTTAGATATGAGTGCGCGATATGTGCTGCCAAGCCGACTGTAGACGTGTCGAACTCGTCGACGCTTTCCTCAGAGGTGAGCGGCATGCCGGTCGGTCCAAGGGGCCAGGTGCCGGTTCCGATCTGCGGTGCTTTGAGGGCGAGGATGTCGCGAATGGCGGTGGTAAAGGCGGCGTAGTTTGCGTCGGTAAGCTTTGATTCCCGTTCGAGGCATTCCTCGGCGACCCGCGTGGTGCTCTCGGCATCGCATGGATCGTTGCTTTTCGCGCGCCATCTCGTCGTTGTAGGCCTTCTGTGCCTTGGCCTGCAGGGTATGACGCTGCTGCATGAAGACCTGAAACTCCTTTTGATATTCCTGCTGCTCCGGGGTGTGCACATCCTGTCGGGTTGGTGCCGGAGGTTCGCGAGAGGTTGATCTTGCGATGGTCGGTGGGAATTCCACTCGTGCGCCTAAAAGAATGGTGGAACGAGCGCACGAGAACGGCTTCAGGACAATGCGAAAGCGCGTCGTCGGAGCAAACGCGCTGACGATAACTCCGAGGGATCTATCCGCTGTGCGCCGAATCCCGAAGCGCTTCGCTTGCAGCCGTCGATCCAGCAGCTGGATGGCATGATCTGGCGGCGGGTCAACTGATCCGGATTGAGATGCTCGGTTCTCGGAGCCTGGCAGTCAACACTTGGCCGGTTTGCGGCGTCTAAGTAACTGAAAGTGTGCTTGAATCCTCCATGAAGCGAATCATGATGCGAAATCAGACGTTTGCGACCCTATTTCGACCTGGTCTCGACTTTGGCGCTGGCCTGCCTGCCTGCTGCATGCTGGCCCAGCAGGCTCCAACACCCAACCTGCGCCAGCCCGCGACGGACGACAAGCCGGTGGCCACGCTGAAGGTGCAGGCCCGCGAAGTTCTGCTGCCGGTCACGGTGCGCGACAAGAAGGGCGCGTTTGTGACCACCCTGGACAAGGGCGACTTCACGCTGACCGAGGACGGGCGCCCGCAGACCATCAAGAGCTTTACGCACGAAACCAACCTGCCCTACAAGCTTGGCCTGCTGGTCGATACCAGCCGCAGCGTTTCGGGCGCGCTTGAAAACGAGCGCAAGGCCGGAGGGGATTTCGTCGACACCATGCTGCCGGCCGCGCCGCGCGCCAAGGATCCGGACGAGGCGTTCCTCATCCACTTTGACCGGCAGGTGGAGCTGCTGGAGGACTTCACCACCTCCCGCGAAAAGCTGCACCACGAACTCGATGACATGAGCGCGTCGCGGCAGACTCGGCGACGACTCGCAGGGGCCGGAGACGACGGGCGATGATCGGGAGCGGCCGTCGCACAGTCGTGGCGGAACGCAGCTCTACGACGCCATCTTTCTGGCGTCGGACGAGCTGATGAAAAACCAGGGCGGGCGCAAGGCGCTGGTGGTGTTCTCTGACGGCGTGGATCGCGGCAGCAAGGACACGATGAACGATGCCGTCGATTCGGCCGATCGCGCCAACGTGGTGGTCTACACCATCTACTTCAAAGGCGAAGAAGAGCGGTCGAACTTCAGGGTTTCCAGGTGGCGGCCGGCGCGGCGGGATGGGCTATCCCGGCGGTGGTGGATACCCGGGTGGCGGCGGCTATCCCGGCGGCGGTGGACAGCGTCGCGGCGGCGGCGGGGAGAAACCGGCCGTCGACGGCAAAAAGATCATGGCGCAGATTGCCGAGCGCACCGGCGGTCATGCTTACGAAGCCAAGAAGCGGGACGATCTTGACGACATCTACAAGCTGATTGCCGAAGAACTGCGCAGCCAGTACCTGCTGACCTACACGCCCGACAAGGTCGACAACGATGGCGGCTTCCACAAGATTGTGTTGAAGGCCAACAAGGGCGATCTGCAGGTGGCGACGCGCGAGGGCTACTACGCGCCGGGCGGGGACGATTCGAAGTGAATTGGGCGCACGGGCCCTGCTGATTTCTGAGAGAGATCGTTGAGGCAAACGATCTTCGCACAGGGGCTAAAGCCCACAGATTTGATCGAATTTAGCGGCACGACTGAAGTCGTGCCCTGTTACAGAACTTTTAGAGCGCGGTTTTCATATAACTCAAGTCTCACCCTGTTCGGCAGGGCTCTTCTAGAGCTCAGATTGATACAGCTTCGCAGAAGTCCGCTGTCTGCTACAGACCTTTTAGACGAGCGGCAATTTCATAGATCTCTGAAAATTGGGGCCAGACTGACCACGCTTCAGTTTGCGGTGCGGATTCGAGTGCCGGTTCGGTGAGCACGGGGGCGTCGAGCGCAGCCTCGGTCACTTCGTCGGTGACGACCGTGAAGACGCGCAGGGCGGCGCTGCCGAAGGACGTGGTGATGGCCACATCGGAGGCGTCGCGGCCTACGGCCATCAGCACGCGGCCGATGCGGGGCGTGTTGTGGCGCGCGTCAAAGGTCCACCAGCGGTCTTCGAGATAGACCTCAAACCAGGCGCTGAAATCCATGGGTCCGCCGTAGGGCACGCCGATGTCGCCGAGGTAGCCGGTGGCGTAGCGGGCGGGAATGTTCATGGCGCGGCAGAAGGTGATGGCGAGGTGCTGGAAGTCGCGGCAGACGCCGATGCGCTCGGTGTAGACGTCGAGCGCGGACTTGGTGGGGCGGGCGTGCGCGTAGCTGAACGTAACCTTGCCATGCACCCAGTCGCAGATGGCCTGTACCCGCGACCAGCCCGGCTTGATGTGGCCGAAGAGCTCATAGGCGATGTTGGTGAAGCGGTCGACTTCGCAGTAGCGGCTGTTGAGCAGGTAGCCCAGAAATTCGGTGGGCACTTCGCCGACGGGAACTTCGCGGGCGTCGAAGTTCACTTCGTCGGGCCGGCCGGAGTCTTGGATGAGCGTGGAGTTGTGCAGGCGCAAGGAGCCCGGCTGCGCGACGAAGCGCGTGCAGCGATTGCCGAAGCAGTCGATGTACTCGGTTGCTTCGACCTGGGGCTCGATGTGGAGCAGTGTCCGGCTCGATAAGGTCTTTATCGCGCGAGGGATGAACGTGGAGCAGCGCCACCATGGGAACGGCGGCAGGGATATCGAATTGGATGTCGTAGCCTATGCGAATCAGCATGGGGTTGTGCCTTTAACCTTCGGGGAATGCCTCAGGGCGCGCTGTTTGTGGCTGGATATGATCCGGGCCGAGCAGGGAATGAGGGACGGCGCAATTCTGCCGTCATGTTCCTTGGATGCAGAAATTGCGAGGATTTGGCCGAAATATTGGTGGAAAAGAGCCGCCAATGTTCTCGAATGGAGCATCTCGAAGCGGACTGAAGTTTAATCAGCGCTTCTTTGCAATAAACCCGGAAAAGCAGATCCTTGCTCACCACCCCCAAACTGAACTGCGTTCGGGGTCCCGTTCTCTGAGGATGAAACCTCAGCGTTGGAGCGATTCGGTTAGAGGACACAATAAAAAGGGCGCCCGCCGAAGCGGACGCCCTTTTGTCACTGGCCGATCGATGATTACTTGTTGGTGTGGGACGTTCCGGTCTGTCTCTTCGACCGCTGCCTGGGCGGCCGCGAGGCGTGCCGTGAGCAGGCGGAAGGGTGAGCAGGAGACGTAGTTGAGGCCGATCTTGTGGCAGAACTTGACGGACTCAGGATCGCCGCCGTGCTCGCCGCAGATACCGACTTTGAGGTTGTTCCGCGTGTTGCGTCCCTTGGCGGTGGCCATCTTCACCAGCGAGCCCACGCCAGCCTGGTCGAGCGTGGCGAACGGATCGTGCTTGAAGATGCCGGCCTTGAGGTACGCAGGCAGGAAGTTGTTGATGTCGTCGCGCGAGATGCCGTAGGTGGTCTGCGTCAGGTCGTTGGTGCCGAAGCTGAAGAACTCGGCTTCTTCGGCGATCTGATCGGCGGTCAAGGCAGCGCGCGGCAACTCGATCATGGTTCCCACCATGTAGTCGACGGTCTCGCCCTTCTCCTTGAAGACGTCTGCGGCAATGCGGCGCACGATGGTGGCCTGGTGGCGCATCTCTTCGATGGAGCCGATGAGCGGGATCATGATCTCGACGTGCGGATCGCCGCCCTTGAGCTTGACGGCGACCGCGGCTTCGAGGATGGCGCGCGCCTGCATCTCGGTGATCTCGGGGAACGTGATGCCGAGGCGGCAGCCACGCAGTCCGAGCATCGGATTCATCTCGTGCAGTTCTTCCACGCGCGCCAGCAGCGGACGGAGTTCCTTCAGCTTGGGCGAGCGGGGCTTGGTGTCTTCGAGGTGCTGGATTTCGACGAGCAGATCTTCCCGCTTGGGCAGGAACTCGTGCAGCGGCGGATCGAGCAGGCGGATGGTGACGGGCAGCGATTCCATGGCCTTGAAGAGACCGACGAAGTCGGCGCGCTGCATCGGCAACAGCTTCTTGAGCGCGTCGCGGCGGTCCTTCTCGTTGTTGGCCAGGATCATGGTGCGCATGTGCTCGATGCGGTCTTCTGCAAAGAACATGTGCTCGGTGCGGCAGAGGCCGATGCCCTCGGCTCCGAACAGGCGTGCCTGCTTGGCATCGCGAGGAATGTCGGCGTTGGCGCGGATGTTGAGCTTGCGAAGCGGGTCGACCCAGCTCATGAACTTCACGAGGTCTGGATCGTCGGGCTGCGCAGGCAGCGTCTTGAGCTGGCCGGCGATGACGCGGCCGGTGGTGCCGTCGAGCGAGAGCCAGTCGCCCTGCTTGTAGGTGTGGCCCTTGACGCGGAGTTCCTTGGCGTTTTCGTCGACGACGCAATCGCCGGCGCCGGCTACGCAGCACTTGCCCATGCCGCGGGTGACGACAGCAGCGTGCGACGTCATGCCGCCGCGCGAGGTGAGAATGCCGGCTGCGACTTCCATGCCGGCGATGTCTTCCGGAGTGGTTTCGCCGCGGACCAGGATGATGGATTCGATAGGCGCCGTTCTGGTGGTACTTCACGGCATCTTCAGCGGTGAAGACGATCTGGCCGACAGCCGCGCCGGGCGATGCCGGCAGGCCGGTGGCGAGCACTTCAATCTTCTCGCCCTTTTCCACGAGGCGCGGAACCAGGAAGTCATACAGCTGGTTCGGCTCTACGCGGAAGATGGCTTCTTCCTGCGTGATGAGGCCTTCGCGCACCATGTCGATGGCGACGCGAACAGCGGCGAGGCCGGTGCGCTTGCCATTGCGGGTCTGCAGCATGTAGAGCTTGCCATCCTGGATGGTGAACTCGAAGTCCTGCATGTCGCGATAGTGCTTTTCCATCTTCCAGGTGATGGCCTTGAGATGGTCGTAGACCTTGGGCATGGCGCGTTCGAGCTCGCTGATCGAGAGCGGCGTGCGGACGCCGGAGACGACGTCTTCGCCCTGCGCGTTCATCAGGTATTCGCCGAAGAAGACCTTCTCGCCGGTGGCGGGATTGCGCGTGAAGCCGACGCCTGTGCCGGAGTTCTCGCCGAGGTTGCCGAAGACCATGGCCTGCACGTTGACCGCTGTACCCAGCCAGTCATCGATGTGGTTGATGCGGCGATAGGTCTTGGCGCGATCGTTCTTCCAGCTCCGGAAAACGGCATCGCGCGCCTGCACGAGCTGCTCGAGCGGGCCTCTGCGGGAAGTCCTTGCCGGTCTCCTTTGCGGACCAGCTTCTTGTACTCGGCGATGATGTCCTTCAGCGCCTTGGGTTGAAGCTCGTAATCGAACTTGACCTTCTCGCGCACCTTGATGGCGTCGAAGATGTGCTCGAACTTCTTCTTGGGAACATCGAGAACCACGTCGCCGAACATCTGGATCAGGCGGCGATAGGAGTCATACGCAAAGCGCGGATTGCCGCTGCGCTTGGCCAGCGCTTCGACGGCCTTGTCATTGAGGCCGAGGTTCAGAATCGTGTCCATCATGCCGGGCATGGAGAACTTTGCGCCGGAGCGGACGGAAACGAGCAGCGGATTCTCGCCGGTGCCGAGCTTCTGGCCCTGCAGCTTTTCAAGCCGCGCCAGCGCATCGTGCATCTCGACGTCGATCTGCGGGCTGACCTTTCCGCGCATGTATTCGCGGCAGGCTTCGGTCTGAATCGTGAATCCGGGAGGGACGGGCAATCCGGCGTTGGTCATCTCGGCCAGGCCTGCGCCTTTGCCGCCGAGAACGTCCTTCATGCGGCCGTTGCCGTCGGCCTTGCCGTCACCGAAGAAGTACACATACTGGGTTGTCGTTGAGGTCGGGCCTGCCGGTCCGGCAAGCTGCTGATCCACTACGCCCTGCGTCATGGAATAAAGCCTCCGATATAGATTTGCACCGTGAATATCCGCAGCGGCGACACCCCGTCCCGGGTTCCCCTTCGACAAGCCTTCGTCGCGGAGTGGAATTCGGGATCCCCGGCGACCATCCTGGTCGTGGGGTGGAATGCTGGAGGGCAGAACGCGGGCTTGGCTCAGTTGCTTTGAAAGCGGTTGGGAAACCAAGTGCGAGCGGTCATCCGGCACAGGACTGTGCCTTACGGCTATTCCTTAGTCGCAAGTACAAATAGCGCGGCAAGTATACACTTGCCTGTGCCAGTGATCACAGACCCTCAACATGCACATGGACTTACGCGGATTTTGATTCGGAATTTCGCGGGGCGGTGTGCAGACGCGCGTGGGGAAAGGGGATGCGGGACTCAGTGCGCCAACTTGCGCGCCGAGCGTCTCGCAGCATGGTTCGGATTGCGGATATAGCGCCGCATTGTGGGAAATTCAAGACGCGGGGGCCCGGGTCCGAGGAATGTAGTTCATATCAAACCTGGGGCGCTCGCTGAAGGTTGTGCTCTCCCATGTCCGAAAACACGGACATGGGGCACCCCTCTTTGATGAGAAGTCACGTACGAAACTTTTTTGCGCAACCATGGGGTTGCATAATTTGCTGATTCCGGATGGCGTCGGAAAAGGAGAGAACCGAAATTCTGGCCGTAGCTATCGGCGAATCTACGGGGCACTGCGAGATGGGCCGCGTCTGGTTTACGCGGCCGGCATCTCGTAGCAGGGTTGATCGGGGCAACGCGAGGGTTCGCGCGAGATGAGAATGCGATCGAGGCCGACCAGTTCAAGAATTTCGATAACACGGTGCGATGCATTGACGATTGCGAACTCGTGTCCGGCCATGTGCGCCTCTCCGTAGAGAGAGATCAGCACGGCGATGCCGGCGGCGTCGATGCGCTCGATGTGGCGCATGTCGAGCGTGACGGATTGCTCGCGCACCACGGGCTGCAGTTCACTCACCAGTCGTTGTTCTTCACCGCGCACCAGTTCGTGAAGATTGCCCTGAATGGTGATCGTTCTGTCCATAACATTTTGATAATTGCGTGTCATAAAAAACCTCCTTTGAAACGCCCATCTGCGGCGTCCGCAGGAAAAGCCGAAGGAAACGGGGGATCGGCTTCTCATCCTCTTACTTTGCACCTGAGCCGCCAAAGCAGCGTTTGAGCAAACCACTGAAACAAAAGCGGTTAAGATCGATGATTTCAGCAAGCCTGTACGCTGTAACTGTTCGAAATCCCTGTTCCACGTCCACATTCGAACAGTCTCATCTGGATCCCCGGCAAGTGATCTTTACTTGCTGGTGCGATCCTGCACATCACTACGCACTCAGACTGTGGAGAAGTTCCCTATATTTGATGAAGCGGGTGCATGGTTGGATTCCGGATCGACATATCTCGAGCAGATACGCAGCGCAAGAGCTGGCTAAGGCTTGTGGCTTCACTAACGCTGGCCTGGTGGCTCTACCGCATAGTGAAGAGTCTCGCGATGCGAACCGTTTCACAACGTGGATCGCGGCGGGACATGCGGGCACCATGCAATATTTATCGCGCGTTAATGACAGCGGAGAATCTGGTGCGCGCGCGCGTGGCCACGCCGTTTCCGTGGGCGCGATCCGCGATTGTGTGTTTTGCGACTTACCATTGCGAGGCACCACTCTCAACCGAAACACAAGACCCACGGAGCGGGTGGATTGCGCGCTATGCGTGGAGCAGCCGCGTGGATGCAGATGGCAAGCGCGGCCGAGCGATTATCACAAGGTGCTGCTGAAGCGGCTGAAGACTCTCGATGCAAAACTGCGCGAACAGTTTGGTGAGTTTGAATCGCGCGCTTACGTCGATACGGGACCAGTGGTGGAGCGCTCGCTGGCAACGGCAGCGGGGCTGGGATGGACGGGCAAGAATACATGCCTCATTCATCCGAAGCTGGGGTCGTTTGGATTTCTGGCGGTGCTGCTGACTTCGCTTGATCTCAATCCAGAAGAGAAAACAGCGGAGCTGGTCGCGGATCGATGCGGGACGTGCACGCGGTGTCTCGATGCTTGTCCGACGGGAGCCTTGATTGCGCCGTACAAGATGGATGCGACGAAGTGCATCTCGTATCTCACCATCGAGCACAAGGGAGCGATTGCGCCGGAGCTGATGGCCGGCATGGGGCGGCAGGTCTTCGGGTGCGACATCTGCCAGGACGTGTGCCCATGGAACCGCAAGGCGCCGATCGGCGTAGACCCCGAACTGGAGCCGCGCGACGAACTCGTCAATCCTTCGCTGGAGTGGCTGAGCTCCTCGACGAGAAGCAATTCGAGCGCGTCTTCAACGGCTCGCCGGTGCGGCGCGCAGGCTTTCTGGGGATGCGGCGCAACACCGCCATCGCCATGGGCAACAGCGGCGAACAAAGCTATGTGCAGCGGCTCAAAGAGTGGACTGAATCGGCAGACGAAGGCGTCCGCAGCGCGGCACGATGGGCGCTGAGCAAGTTGACTGATCGAGGTGAGAAATGCGAAAAGCTGCAAGCAGATCCTTCGCTCACGATCCCCAAACTGAACTACGTTTGGCACCCCGTTCAAGGAGGATGACACGGCAACCGGGGAGATTTCAGGATCCTGGAGAGGCAGAGTCAATCGGTCGCCCGAAACACAGAACATAGCCGTTATTGTCCTTGATCTCGAAGGCTCTCAGTCCATCGCTCGTATTCGCCAGCGCGCTATGCATGGGCACCTCTTTCGCAACGAACTCTGCGTAGAGCGCATCGGGATCGTCGGTGTAGATATAAACGTCCCAGCGCGCATACGGGTGTCGTGAGGAATTTGGGTGTGGATGCACATCGCTCGCAATGGCCTTGAACATCAGCATGATCTTGTCGCGGCCGACAAAGGCCCAGTAGTCCTCGACCTCTCCGTCACCGCCGCCTTTATAGGGCACGTTGAAGCCAAGCTTGGACTGGTAGAAGTCGAGCGTGGCCGTCAAATCATCGACAATGAAAAACGGAGTGGCGCTGATCAGCATGGCAGTTCACAGCATAGCCTACGATCTGATCTTTGCGTACGGCAGCGAGATTCTGTAGACACACAGAATCTGCGCCGCCGCACAATGGGCGCTTCGCAAGCTGATTTTTGAATTGACCCCGGAACGGAAAACCCAAAGGCAACCGGCAATTCAAAGTGACCTCAAAGCAAGGCCGCAAAAAACAGTCCTACCCGATCACGCGGCTGACGTTGGCTGCGCTCAGTCCTTTGGGTCCCTGCTGGCACTCAAACTCGACCGAGTCGCCCTCGTTCAGCGTCTTGTAGCCGTTCTCCTGGATGGCGGAGAAGTGCACGAACACATCCTCACCGCTCGACCGTTGAATAAACCCGTATCCCTTGGCGCCGTTGAACCACTTCACTACACCCTGTTCCTTCATGTACCTTCTCCTTCTTCCTATGGTGAGCACATTGGGGAAAACCTTTGCTCGCCGTTCCTGTCTTGTACGCCGCGCAGGATGCGGAGGCTCGGATTTACCTCAACCCAGAAACGGCGCGAGCCGCCCACGCGTCCCAAACGGTCGCGCTGAGGCAGCTCGAAATCGATCCTGAATTGGGGCTGTGCTTCCCAAACACCAAAACTTCCAATGCTATGGCCTTCCTGAACTTGCAGACGGCGTGCCTCCCGGCGCGCCGTGCTCCTTTTATGGCAGGAACTTATCCCAAAAGCAAGGAGAAAATTTACTTTCGTACCGCAAGGTAACCAGTCGCTTTTCGCTCGTTGTGGAAGAATGAAAACACGCCATTTTACATGCCATGAATGGCTTTTCCCTTGCTTCCGTGAGGGGGCGCACACAGGGAAAAGAGCGGCACTTTTGTACCCTGTCTGAAGGGAGATACGGTGGAGAATATCTCAAATTCCGGTACGAGCGCGGAGCAGGTGCCGCCTGCCGCCCGGGGCTTTGATGACACGCAGCCGGCAGCGACCTCGAAGTGGTTTCTGTGGCGCAAGAGCGGCATGGCCATTGCCGATTATCTGCTCGACGCCGAGGTGCATACCTACGCCTTCAGCGTTGCGGCCAATGCCATTATTTCGTTCATTCCATTGATCGTGCTGCTGTATACCATCGCGCTTTCGGTCTTCCATTCGCAGGAGATGGTGAATGTGGTGAACAAGATCGTGGAGCAGTTTCTGCCCACCACGGCCAAGCAGGGCAACCAGGATTATCTGACCTACTGGCTTTAAAGGACGTCGCCGCCATGCCGTCGCGGCACGGCGTGCAGGCGCTTTCTCTGCTCATGATCCTGGTCTCGTGCACCGGGATCTTTCTGCCGCTCGAAGTGGCGCTGAACCAGGCATGGGGCGTGGCCAAAAGCCGCAACTACCTGCTGAACCAGCTGGTTGCTTTCGGTCTCGCGATCCTGATGGTGTTTCTGGCCTCGGGAGCGTCCTGCTGAGCACCTGGCAGCGGCAGCTTTTGGGATTCATCTTCTTTCATCACACCGAGAACTTCGTCTTTGAAGGCATCAGCTACCTGTGGCTCGCGGCGACGACCGGCGTCGCATCGATCCTGTTCTTCTTTTCGATCTACTGGCTGTTGCCCAACCGAAAAATTCCGGCGCGGCAGCGTGATTCGCACGCCGATCATCACAGGAGTCGTCTGGCTGGCTGCGAAGGAAGGGTTTGTGGCGGTGCTGCCGCACCTGGATTTGAAGGCGCTGTACGGACCGTTCTATGTGACCGTGGGCCTGCTGTTCTGGGCGTATATCTCGGGGCTGATTCTGTTTGCCGGCGCGCAATTCAGTGCGATTCCCGCGGTAGAAAAGACAGATAGCCCACAGGTGTAAGTCGCACACGATGCATCTGAAACCCAGCAGCCGCTTCGCCGCTACGAGACCTTGAACGCCTTTACCGCGATTGCATTCGGTCCGCGGCCTGCCGGCAGCATGGTGAACATCTTTGCATTCTTGGTGCGCACCACGGCCACGTCGCCGGAGCGCGCATCGACCACGAAGAGCAGATGGCCGGCGGAGGAAAATGCCAGCGCCGAAGGGCCGTCACCCACGTGGATGGAGCCAACGCGCTTGCCGTCTTCGATGGAGTAGACCGTGACTTCTTCGGAATGCAGATTGCCGACGTAGAGCAGGGAATTGTCGGCGGAGACGAGGCCGCGCACCGGATCGGCGCCCATCAGATAGGCGCCCGCCACATCGTCGGTGTTGGCATAGATCTCCGAGATCGAGTTCGAAAGCGAGTTCGAAACGAAGATTTCGCCGCCATCGGGTTTGAGCGCGAGCTGCACAGGGGCGCGGCCCACGTCGAGCAGCGATTCGAGGCGATCCGTGGTTGCGGGGCGTCCGTCGGGCCGCGCTTCGATGCGCGAGCTGGATGGCCATGACCTGGTGGCCGCCGGAGCAGGCTGCGAAGGTCTTCGAAGAATCGGGCAGGATGACCACGTCGCTGGCGCCGGGGCAGCCTTCGACAACGGTGCGGACCTTGCGGGTGGCGGTGTCGATGATGCTGACGGAGTTGCCGCCGCGATTGGCGACAACCAGCGTCTTGCCGTCGGGCGAGACGCGCGCTGCGGCAGGATCTTCTCCGACGCCAATCTGCGCCACTTCGCGGCGACTTTCAGGTCGAGGACCGAGATGCTGTTTGAGCCGGAGTTGACCACGTAGGCAACGCTGCCGTGGAGCATCGACTGCGATCGCGACGCGGCTGCTTATGCACCGGGATCGTGGCCGCGACGGAGTTGTTCTCAGCATTGATGACCGCGACGGAACCCTGTCCGTCAGGCGTGCCGGAGTTGACTACATAGACTTCATTGCGTGCGGGGTTGGCGGCGACGGCGGTCGGGTTCTGGCCGACGGGGATTTCGCGATCAACGCGGACGTTCACGACGTCGTAAACCGAGACGGTGCCGCTGCCCCCGTTGGTGACGTAGGCGTATTCGCGGTAGTTGGGGTCGTATTGGGGGAAGTCGTGGGGGCGGCAGGCGGTGAGAGAGAACAGGAGAGATGCAACAACAATCCCAGGTCTCAGAAGCGAGACCTGGGGCACCCGTTGAAACCGGACGGGCAAGAACGCCGGGGCTGAAGCCCAGCTCATTTTGGAGCGATTGTCAGGGGCCTGAAGGCTCCTGCTCGCTTCCGCCGTGCTTACTTGGTTTTGGCGACATGCGATTCCGCTGCGGCGGTTTCGATGTGAATGCCGCGGGGCAGCTTGCGATGGACGATGGGGGCGATCTGCTCGATTTCGTCCATCATGTGCGCAAACTGATCGGGATAGATCGACTGCGGTCCGTCAGAAAGCGCTATCTCCGGCTGGTGATGTACTTCGACGAGAATGCCGTCGGCGCCGACGGCTACCGCTGCGCGCGCCATGGGCAACACCTTGTCGCGCTTGCCGGTGCCATGGCTCGGGTCGACCAGGATGGGCAGGTGGCTGAGCTTCTGCACGGCAGGAACGATGCTGAGGTCGAGCGTGTTGCGGGTGTGATCGGCAAAGGTGCGCACGCCGCGCTCGCACAGAATCACTTCGTAGTTGCCCTCGCTCATGATGTATTCGGCGGCCATCAAGAACTCATCGAGCGTTGCGCTCATGCCGCGCTTCAGCAGGATGGGCATGCGCAGACGGCCGGCATGTTTGAGCAGCGAAAAGTTCTGCATGTTGCGCGCGCCGATCTGGACGACATCTGCCCACTCGGCGACGAGTTCGAGGGTCTCGTTATCGATGGCTTCGGTGATGATGCGCAGCCCGAAGCGATCGCGAATCTCGGCCATGATCTTGAGTGCTTCGACGCCAAGGCCCTGGAAGGCATAGGGCGACGTGCGCGGCTTGTAAGCGCCTCCGCGGAAAAACTGCGCGCCGGCGGCTGCAACCTGTTCGGCAATGGCGAAGGCCTGTTCGCGGCTCTCGATGGAGCAGGGACCGGCGACGATGGCCAGGTTCCGTCCGCCAATGGTGGCGTCGGTGCCGGGAAAGCGAATGATGGTGTCTTCTTCTTTGACGTCGCGGCTGGCCAGCTTGTAGGGCTTGGAGACGCGGATGACTTCGGCGACGCCGGCAAGCTCTTCGATGTTGCCGCGGTCCACTTCGCCCTGGTTGCCGGTGATTCCGATGGCGGTGCGCTGCGCCCCGGGCATGGAATGGGCGCGGTAGCCAAGGGCTTCAATATGCGCGCAGACGGCCTGGATTTGTTCCGCAGTGGCCTGCGCTTTCATCACGACTAACATCACTGGATCCTCATATCAAGTTTACGGCAAACGGCGGAAATCTGCGTTTCCACCACCCCAACGGCCGCCCCACCCCGAGGGTACCCGGTTCCCGCCTGTCGCCGGGGACCCCGGGATTCACGGGTTCGGGCGCCTTGCAATCAGCGCGCCTGGCGCGACTTGCGCTCGGCATTGCGCTTTTCACTGCGCCACTTGAGGCCGAGAAAGGCCAGGTAGCCGAGTTGGATAACCCAGGTCACGGTGTAGGCCGCGACTACGAATTGATGATCGAGAATGTTGCGTTCGTCCATTTTTTTCCTCGTCTTGGACCAGATTTGTGGCGGTTTTAGACGTTGGCCTCGAGGGCTTCCTGGGCCTCGAGCGCGGCGTATTGCTGGTGGCGGCGTTCCACCTGGTAGCGCAGGAACAGCACCAGCAATCCCCAGCAGAACCACGCCAGCATGTTCCACAGCAGCGCGTGCACCATGGTGGGGTCCTTCATGCCTGAGTCGGGGTCGCCGCCAAAGACCGGCGCGGGATGCTGCGTGCGCCACCAGCGGTTCGACATGTAGACGATGGGAACGTCGAGCGCGCCAAAGATGCCGAGCACGGCGGCCAGCGTCTGCATCTGCGGACCCGCGGCAAAGCGGCGCAGCAGCAGATAGCTGACGTAGATGAGCCACAGCACAAGCGTCGTCGTCAGGCGCGCATCCCACGTCCACCAGATGCCCCAGGCGCGGCGTCCCCACAACGGGCCGGTGGTGAGAACGACGGTGCAGAAGACTACGCCGACTTCAGCGCCGGCCAGCGCCCATGCATCGCCAACCTGCGCGCGATCGGGATTGCTGCGCCGAAAGGCGAGATAGCCGATGGAGCCGACGAGGCTGACGGCAAAGAAGGAAAACGCCACCGTCGCTGAGGGCACGTGGTAGTAGATGATGCGGAAGACGTACCCCTGCATCGCGTCGTCAGGCGCGACGTAGATGGCCTGGTAGTATCCCCAGATCATCAGCAGAATGGTGATGGCGGGAAAGAGAGTGAGTGCGACTTTTTTCATACAGATTCCTGGGCGAACGGTTAAGTTTACGCCGCGATTGATGCGGTAGTCTCCATCGTCGGATGGACAGGGCTAATTGGGATTCAAAGCATTTCGGCATCTTCTTAAGCTGCTTTCTCACGCGGCTTCACCTTGTTCCACGACTTGCTTCTGGAAGCGACCCACAGGTCATAGCCGCTCTGTAACCCGATCCAAAACTGCGCAGAATTTCCGAAATAACGGCTCAGCCGCAGTGCGGTATCCGCTGTGATTCCGCGTTTGCCGCGCACCAGATCGTTTACGCGCGGGATGGATATATGAAGGTCCTTCGCGAGCCGGTAAGCCGTCAGTCCCAACGGTTCCATGAACTCGGTAAGGAGGATTTCGCCGGGATGAATTGAAAATGCAAAGGGGATCCTATCCATCTCGTCTCCTAGTGGTAATCCGCGATCTCGACGTTAAAGGCATCGCCGTCTCGCCAAACAAAACACAGGCGATATTGATCGTTGATGCGGATGCTGTGTTGACCTTTTCGATTTCCTCGAAGTGTCTCGAGTCGATTTCCTCTCGGAACCGAAAGATCGTTCAAATCCGTGGCCCAATGGAGAATTGCGAGCTTTTTCAATGCCGCCATCCGGATTGTCGATGGGATGCGGCGACTTTTTCCTGTTTCCCACAGGTCTTGCGTATCCGGATCTTGAAAGCTCTTAATCATAATAGTAACGAATATCGTTATGAACGTCAATCGTTAATAGTGCTACTCCGCATGGAACACCACGTCGAACAGCAACAGACTTACGGTGGCGAAGATGATGTCGTAGCCGGTCAGCATCTTGATCCACACCCAGGGATCGCCGTCCCCGGTGAGAATCGAAGTCGTCGCCTGCACCATCCCGAGCAGCGCCGGGATGAAAATCGGAAACAGGATCAGGGACAGGAGCAATTCGCGGTTGCGGCTGCGGATGGAAAGTGCGGCAAAGAAGACTCCGTTGCCCACCAGCGCCCAGGTTCCCAGCGGGAGCACCAGCGCCAGAAGCCACCCCTGCCCCGCGATATGCAGGTTGTACATCACAAAAAAGAACGGCGCCAGCGCGATCTGCACGATGGTGACGAAGATGAAGTTGACCAGCACCTTCGCGAAGTAGAGTTGCGCGCCCGAGCTTGGAGTCATGCGCTGCGCATCCATCACCTGGTGGCGAATCTCGCGAGCCCATGCCTGGTTGAGCGCGCTGACCGAGGCGAACATGGTTGCGACGCTGAGCACGCCGCCGGCAATCTGCTGCGAGAAAACGCCGCGCGGATCGAAGGCAATCGAAAACAGCACAACCACGAGGCCGGAGAAGAACAGCATCGAGACGATGGCGTCGAGCGAGCGCCACTCGATGCGGATGTCTTTGGCGAAATGCGTCCAGAAGGTCGAGGTCATGCGGACCCTCGCTCTTGGAGTTTGTGGTTTCCCACCCATGTCAACGATGAAGCCGTCGCCATGGATGGGGCACCCAAGGTCATGCCGGATTGGGAAGGTGCGAAGATGGATCGGTTGAGTCGACGCTTTCATGCGGAGTGTCCCTCCGCAGTCAGCCGTGGCCCGTCTTTGATCAGGTCGGCGGTTTGCACTTCCACATCGAGTGCATGAGCGGCTTTCAGATAATCGTCGGGGCTGAGAATGAGTTGCGTGCCGCGCGTTCCGGCTGAGACGCTGATGGTGTCGAACAGGATCGCCGTTTCGTCGATGTAGACGGGGAACACTTTCCGCGATCCGAACAGCGTAACTCCGCCGCGAATGTAGCCGGTCAGCGGCTGCACGTCTTTCAGCGGAGCCATCTCGGCTTTGCGCAGGCCCGCCGCGCGCGCAAGTTTCTTGAAATCGAGTTCGGCGTCGCCGGGAACTACGGCAAACCGGTAAATGTTAGGCCCACCCGTCACCAGAAGCGTTTTGAAGACCTGCTCCGGCGGCATGCCGATTTTTTTGGCCACGGTGATGGCAGAAAGATCTTCGGGGTCACTTCGTATTCGCGGAGTTCGAATGGGATGCCGAGCGATTCGAGGAAGCGTGCGCCGTTGGTCTTCATAGCGTCGGGCTCCCCGGCGCGAAATCGGCAACGCGCCCAGCCTTCAGGCGCAGCACCCAGTCGGCGATTGGCGCGGCATGCTCGCGCTGGTGCGTCGTGATCACGATGGTCCGATTCTTCTGCCGGAATCCGGCCAGCAATTCAACCATCTGCCGGGTCGACTCAATGTCCATGTTGGAAAAGGGCTCATCGAGCAGCAGCAATTCCGGCACAGGCATCAGCACGCGTGCCAGCGAGGTGCGCTGGCGCATGCCTTGCGAATACTGGCCGAGCGTGCGCGTCAGATCGGGGTCCAGCCCCACCTGGCGCAGCGCCTCGGCAGGGTCGAGACATTGGCGGCCGGGATAAAGGCTGGCAAAGTAGCGCAGGTTTTCCTGCCCGGTGAACTCGTCGTAGAGCATCGGCGCATGGCTCATGTAGCCGATGCGATCGCGCGCGTCGTGCGGTTCATCGCCGCCAAAAACCTTGATTGTTCCGTCGGTTGGCCGCAAAAGACCGGCCAGAATGCGCAAAAGCGTCGACTTTCCGGCGCCATTTTCGCCAATCAGCACATAGCATTTGCCGGCTTCAAGATCGACCGAGATCTGGCGCAAAGCGGCAAACGAGCCAAAAAGCTTGGAAACGTTCTCGAGACGGGCGCAAAGGGTGGAACTCGGGGCTTCCGGGGCTTGCGCTGTCATGGAATCAATTCGTGGCGATTCCAGCGGGGGCGCTGCCCGGTTGGGGAGCTGGGCGGCATTCGCGCGCGGGTTGGCGGGAGCGGGCTGCGCTGGAGCGATCCGGGCTTGCCATTGGGCGTCGCCGGGGCGTATTTGCTGGCGCACTTGGCCTGCAGGGCGGTGGCCTGGAAGACTCCGTCCCGGCCAATGGTGCCGATCGCAATGCCCATCGCGTCGTCTTTGAATGTGTCCGGCGGCGGCTCGGAGCCTTTGTAGATCACCGTCAGGCGGCGGCCAGTGGCAGCCTTCGGCGAGTGGCTTTCAAACTCATTGAGAACGAATGTGACATGCGGCCCATTCTGCTGGATCGAGCCGGGCTGTACAAAGCCTTCCACGCGGAGATTGCTCTTGTAGGCCTTGTCGCCCATCTTGCCAAGCTCGGCGACAGTGACGTAGTAGCTCTTGCTGGCGCCGTAGCCGGAAAAGGCCAGCCAGCCGATGGTGCCGAGAATGATTGCGACCGCAATGCCGATCCGGACCGAATTGGAGTTCTTTTTCATATCCCGATTCTTACGATACGGGGGCTGATGGGGCGGGTCAATGGTTCGAGCCAACATAAGTGATATGGATCACAATTTAAGCCGCGATTTTCGGCCTCTCCATCCAGAGCGTTCGAAGCACTCTTTAGTGTGCAGTTTCAAGGGTTTGCGCGGCTCTCTCCAGGCACTGTGCAAGCACCATCAGCTGAGCTGAAGCGCGACTGGAGTCCTTGGCTTCAATGGCCTCATTTACGCCGGGAATCACGACGGCCGCATATCCGGTGTACTCTCCGGGAGCATAGATCGTGTGCTTGTACCAGGGCCGGTTCGGCAATCCGGCCGGCGAAAGCAAGGCGGTTTCCGCCGCCCGCAGGCTTGCGTTGAACTGAGCGATGTCCGCGGGTGGCTGCAATTGCAACTGATGTGCGTGTGCGGCAGCAGTGGCAAGGTGGGTCGCCACGGCCAGTGCCGGACGCGAAATCCAGTCCAGTCAGCCCGTCGTCGGCGGCTTTGCGTTTGGCTGCTTCGATGTAGGCCTTCACTTCGCGCGCGTACTCTTCGTAGTCGTACGGCAGCACATCGGTATCGGCCATGCGCACCGCTTCAAGGCCGAGCACGCGCGCCATCTGCTGCAGGTAGACGAAGTGCGGATCGGCGTTCATCACGAACCACGCGTAGTTATCGAAGACCGAGTGATACACGCCATAGGGGCCTCCGGAGCCGATGTCGGTTGATGGCACTCCGATATGCTGCAGGAACGGCGTGAAGTCCGAGCCTGATCCCAGGTCGCTGACATGCACCTCTTCGCCGGGAGTTGGCGGAGCATTGCTGGCGCGGTGTTCGTTGGTCCCGTGGCGGTTGGCGCGCCACTCCTGGTAGACGGTGTCGCCCATGGGGCTGGGCACGGACTTCGCAATATCTCGCATGAAGTTTTTGAGCGAGGGAACAGCGGAGGCCGAAAAGTCCGGCCCTGAAACGGCCACGTCCACGTTGAAATACGCGACCGCGTTGTTCAGTTGCTTGGCGTGCTGCTCCACCCATTCGGTGGATCCGATCAGACCCTCTTCTTCCGCGTCCCAGCTGCAGAAGATGATCGAACGTTTTGGCTTCCATCCCTCTTTCAGCAGCGCGCCCACGCCGTGCACGGCCTCAAGCATGCTGGCGGTGCCGCTGTTGGGATCGACCGCGCCGTAGACCCATGCGTCGCGGTGATTGCCGACGACGACCCAGTCGTCAGGAGACTCCGAGCCCTTGATCCTGCCGACCACATCCCAGATGGTGCGGCGCTGGTAGTCCTGCTGCGAGACAAGGTGCACGCGCACGCCGCCCGGCCCGATGTGATACCGGAAGGGAAGCGCACCCTGCCAGCTCTGCGGCACGCCGGGGCCTTTCATCGCCTTCAGGATCGGCTCTGCATCGTGATAGCTGAGCGGAATGGAGATGATGTGCGGCTGGTTGCCCTCGGGATTGATGCGCGCCGAGTCAGGAAGGTCAGGCAGCGAGGGAATGCCGGGAGTCTCCGGGATCGCCGGGATACTTGAAGAGATATTGAACAGACCCGCGCTGCACGCCGGTCTCGGGCCTCCAGGGGCCCAGCGGATACGGATCGCCCTTGAAGTAGCCGTCGTCCTGCGGATCGGAGTAGATGAGCACGCCTATGGCGCCGCGCTGCTCCGCGATGTAGACCTTGACGCCGCGAAAGTTCGCGCCATAGCGCACCATCACGATCTTGCCGTGCAGGTCGATGTGCTGTTTCGCAAGCTCATCGTAGTCTTCGAGCCGGCCGTAGTTCGCGTAGATCACCTCGCCGGTTACATCGCCCGAGCCCGACGACCCGTTGAAAGGCATCACCACGCGGGGATCCTTGTCAAAAGGGTCGCCCTCCACATGCTCCGGGGTGGGCCCGGACATGAGCTGCTTGCCGTCCGCATCGAACGCTTCCACCTTTACGACCTTAGGCTGGTTCATCAGCACGCGATAGGGAACGATCTCGGTGTCGAGGCCGGCTGCGCGAAACTTCTCGGCAACGTATTCGGCTGTCTTGTGGTCTTCAGGGCTTGAGGCGATATGCGGCTCGGCGGTCAGCGTCTTCAGATGTTCGCCCGCCAGCTTTGCGTTCGGCACGGCGAGAAACTTCTCCTCGATGCCTGCTTCCTTGCTGAAATCGGCATAGCCAAAAACCTGCGATGGAGCGGTGGGAGTCGTCGAGCTTTGCGCTGCGCACGGCATTGTTTGGAAGGCGAAAGCCGCGGCCAGTAGAAAAGAGGCAACCGGAAGCCTGCGAATCATCATCAAGACAAACCTTTGAGATGCGAAGTGGATTGGAAAAGCGGAGACCCAAGCACGCGGCAAGCGGCTTCGGCACAGTTTCCACAGCTTACACTATTGGTCTGGAGCTCCCCCTCTGCGTACCCGGCCCAAAGTAAACGAAGAGAACCTGGCCGCTGCCTCTGACGAGGCCGCTGCGATTGTCCCTGGGGCGATCGTCCCGGAAATATCGCCGGCCGAAACCGCGGAGCTTCCGCAGGCCATTCGAGCCTTGCGCAATCCCAATTTCCGCCTCTTCTGGGCCGGCAACTTTACCTCCAATATCGGCACGTGGATGCAGAACGTGGCCCAGGGCTGGCTGGTCCTGACGCTGACAAACTCCGCTTTCTGGCTCGGCGTGGTCGGCTTTGCGGGGTCGATTCCGTTTCTGTTTGTTACCCTCTTTGGCGGAGTCGTTGCCGACCGCGTCAACAAACGCCGACTGCTGCTGGTCACGCAAACCATCATGATGCTGCTGGCGTTTCTGCTTGCCGGGGCTCACCTATTTTCACGTCATCAGCGTGTGGGCCATGGCGGCCATCGCTTTCGGCAACGGCGTGGCGATGGCCATGAATGCGCCCAGCTACCAGGCGCTGGTGCCGAAACTGGTGAAGCGCGAAGACCTCACCAACGCCATCGCGCTGAATTCTGCGCAGTTCAACATGTCGCGCATCCTTGGGCCTACGCTGGGCGGCTACTCCATGGCGCTGCTCGGCATGGCCGGCAACTTCGTCTTCGAATGGCGTGAGCTTTCTCGCCGTGCTGTGGGCGCTGGTGCGCATCGAGTATCCCGAAGAGAAACTGAGTCGCCACCAGAGCATGTGGGAGAGCCTGCACGGCGGCTTTGCCTACCTGCGCAGCGACCCCCAGATGTGGGTCCTGATCCGGATGACTCTATTCGCGAGCTTCTTCGGATTTCCGTTCATCACGTTCATTCCCTACTTCGCCAAGGTGCAGTTGAATGCAGGCGAACGAGGGCTGGGCTTGCTGCTTGCGTGCTCCGGGGTTGGGTCGGTGCTTGGGCGCGATGACCATCGCCATCTCCGGCGTGATCCGGCATCGCGGGCGCGTGCTGACGGGCTGCGGTATCGTCTTTTTCCTGGCGATCATCGGTTTCAGTTACTCGCACCGATTCGCCTTGTCGGGGTGCCTGGCGTTCTGTCGAGGGCTTCACCGGAATCCTGATGATCTCCTGCTTCAACGTCTCGATCCAGCACCTGTCGTCTGATGCGATGCGCGGCCGCATGATGAGCATCTATGCCACCAGCTTTCTGGGATTGCCTCCGATCGGCGCGCTGCTGGCCGGCGAGCTTTCACGCCACATCGACACGGGCCACGCGCTGGCGATGATGGCCAGCGTGGCCCTGCTGTCGTTCATTGGCTTCTTTGCGTTTTCGCAGCCGCTGCGCGAACTGGACTAGCGCATTTAGAAAGGGGCTCAAGCTACCGACTGGGTGCAATGCGAGCAGCGCTTCGCAGCGATCGGAATGTCGCTCAGACACTCCGGGCATGCCTTCGTTGCCGGCGGCACATCGGGTACGGGCTTCTTGAAGCGAGCCATCAGCGCGTTGGCCGGGGCCACGATAAAGAAGTAGACAGTGGCTGCAACCAACAGAAATGCGATGACTGCATTCAGGAAGTTGCCAAGCATCACATGGTTGTACTGAATGGCACTGAAGTCCGGCTTACCCACCATGTTGCCGATGAACGGGGTGAAGACATCCTTGACGAGAGAGGTTACAACCGTTCCGAAAGCGCCGCCGATGATGATGCCGACAGCCATATCAAGGACGTTGCCGCGCAAAATGAAATCACGAAATCCCTTCAGCATGTCTACCTCCTGAAAGTCATTGCGCCCATGCTACCCGACTGACCTTCTGATCTGGAATCAGAAACTTCTGCGGTCGTCGCGTCGCTGCGCGTCTGCCTATCTTACACAGCCGGAGTGAAAAAGGCGTGTGATGATTGACCGCAGATCCGGGATTAAAGCGGATAGGCAACCAGAAACACGATGAGCGTGAGGATCATGAGGTCGGAGTAGAGCAGGATGAGCACGCCCGCATGATACAAGGCTCCATTTGCCCCGCATGCAGCGGCCGGTTTCGGCCATCCCCCACGCCGCAATGAGAAGAGATGCGAACTGCCAGGGCGACCCGTGCAGATTTTCAATGTGCGGAAACCCCGCCAGCAGCAGGCTTGCGATAAATGCGCTGAGCGAGAGCACAATGCCGCGCACGAGAGATTTTTGCCGCAACCGAAAGATGGCAAGGAGAGACGACACGACTCCTACAACTGTAGACGCAGCCGCCTACCCGGCGACCAGTTCCATCTCCTTGAGCGACTCGGCATACGGCGCTCGCAGCACACCGCGCTCGGTGATGATGGCCGTCACGTACTTCGCCGGAGTTACATCAAACGCCGGGTTGCAGATGCCCACGCCATGCGGCGTCAGCTGCTTGCCGCCATGGTGCGTCACTTCCTTCGCCGAGCGCTCTTCGATCGGAATCGCATCGCCGGTCGCCGTCGCCGTGTCGATGGTGGACCACGGCGCCGCGCAATAGAACGGGATGCCATGTTCCTTCGCAAGAATGGCCACGTTATACGTGCCGATCTTGTTGGCGAAGTCGCCGTTGGCCGCGATGCGGTCCGCACCGACAACCACGGCTTTGATCTTGCCCGGCCCGCATGAGGCTGGCAGCCATGTTGTCGCAAATGACGGTCGTGGGAATGCCGTCGGCCATCAGTTCCCACGCGGTAAGCCGCGCGCCTTGCAGAAATGGCCGCGTCTCGTCAGCGTAAACGTGAATCCGCTTGCCTTGCTCGACGGCTGAGCGGATCACACCGAGAGCCGTGCCGTAGCCGCAGGTGGCCAGTGCGCCAGCGTTGCAGTGCGTCAGCACGCCGCCCTCGTCCGGCAGCAGTGCTCCGCCAAAGGCGCCCATGGTTTTGCAGGCAGCAATGTCTTCCTCGTACATGGCATGTGCTTCGGCGAGGAGCTTGTCCTGCACCTGCTTCATGCTCGCCTCAGAAGACTGCAATCCAGCGAATACCCGCTTCATGCGGTCGATGGCCCAGAACAGGTTCACCGCCGTGGGCCGCGTGCCTGCCAGCCGCGCGCAGATCTTCCCAAACTCCGCTGCAAACTCCTGCGCGGTCTTTGCCTTGCTGCGCAGAGCCCCAAGCGCGACGCCGTAAGCAGCGGAAACGCCGATCGCCGGGGCGCCGCGCACCACCATGGTCACAATGACATCGGCGACCTGTTCGTAATCGGTGGCGAGCACATAGCTTTCTTCGAGAGGAAGCTTCGTTTGATCGATGAAGCGGACGCCTTCCGGGGTCCAGGCAAGGGTAGGAATCATGCTCTTTTAGTGTAAATGGCCGCAAGTTTCCGCGCCTCGCGGCAGCCGGTTCTACACCGTTTAGCTCTGCATGAAAGGGAACACCGGGTGGGCCGCGGGCCGCCCTCGTGATGGAACGAACCGCATGGGCAAGCAGGCTGGTTGATCGGGTCAGGCGTCCCGGGAACGCACTGAAACAGCCAACCCACCCGTCGGGCGTCGAACTCAATTATTTGGGAACCACGATCAATCGATACTGATAAATACTGTCGGTGTTATCCGGTATGGTGTAAGGCGATCCCGGTGCGGCGCAATTTCCGACCTCGTTACGGTATACACATACAGATTGCCCGTTACATAGTCGAGCGCGTACAGGTGGTTGTTTTTGTCCCACGCCAGTTGACTGAAATCCCGTGACGAGAGCGGGAGCGAAGCAGCCTTGGTCATCGGGGCGGCGCCGTTGAAATTGAATGTTTCAACGCCCTTCCCCGCAATCGCGACTTGCTTACCAGTCCAGGACATAGCGATGGCGCCTGGGTAAAACGCCGTAGAGGGCATGTTCTCCCACGTATTCGTCGACGTAATCGAGCCGTTCGAATTGATGGTGAAACTGGCCAGTTGGGGTGGAGGAGGGTTTTGGGCGAACGATTCAGTTACCACGGCCGCCAGGTGATTGGTTGGGTCCGCCGCCACTGCTAAAGGGAAGTAAGAATCGGCGTTAGGGTCTGAACCTTCGGCTCCGGCCGGGTTTGGCGTGGGTCCGGTTTGCTTGAAGCTGCCATTGGTCATCAGCGCTCCGCTTGACTCGCGGCGTGTAGGCGTCGAACTCCTCGGAGTAGATATCGCCGCACACGCTGTAGGCGAAGGTTTCGTTGCCGCTGATCGTGTTGATTCCCTCGGAGAAGGCTCTCAGCCGTGATATCCATTGTCGACAACCGCTTCGCCGAGAAACGTCAGCTCGCCATTGGACTCGATCTTGTACGACTGCAAGGCGCTGCATGGGTTATCCGAACTGGTAATCGCCTGTGGAAAGCAGAACGTACACATACTTTCCCGTGTGATCAAAGAGCGCGCCGCCCAGGTTAGTGCCGCACTCGGAGCCGTCGTACTTCACCGTGCTGACTTCAAAAGCCTGCTTGCCCACGGCGCCATTCGCTTCAATCGGATAGGTGTACATCGCGCTCTTTCCGACGCTCACCAGGTAGGAGCCGTTGATCGCTCCCATCTGCCCCGTGTCCGCGAATAGCGAGCCCTTCACTTGCGTCAGCTTGCCGGTCGACGAAGCGGAAAAGACATCGATGCCTTTCTTCGTTTGTACATAAATGTATGCCACTGGAGAACTCGTATTCGTGGCTGTCTCCGGAGACGCCGCGGCTGCGCTCTCGGTGAATGCCGCGCCGGTCGAAAGCAGGGCGACAGTGAAGGCAGAAGTAAATCTGGGGAAAAGTGAATGCATGCAACTAAACCTCCAAAACCCTTCTGATCGATCAAGTTTTGGATTGCGCGATCGGTCGCGCCAGTTGTCCCGCTGTCCAATGGCACCATCCACAGGAGGGCGAGCGGAGGCATCATGAAAACCTTTTCATTTTCCACTTGCCTCACCCGGTCCCTACTCCTTACAGTGGTTTGCGGTAACCTGACCGTGTCGCATGGCATGTCCATCCGGCAAAGGAGCCGATTTGCAACTTACCTTTGTCGATTGGCTGATCATGCTGCTGTATTTCGTGTTTGTGCTGGGCATCGGCTTTGCCCTCAAGCGCTACATGAAAACCAGCAAGGATTTCTTTCAGGCCGGACGCGCGCTGCCTGCCTGGATCTGCGGCCTGGCCTTTATCAGCGCCAACCTCGGCGCGCAGGAAGTCATCGGCATGGGCGCTTCCGGCGCCAAGTACGGCCTGGAGACAGCGCACTTCTACGGCATCGGCGCCATCCCCGCCATGGTTTTCGTCGGCATCTTCATGATGCCGTTTTATTACGGCTCAAAGGCGCGCTCGGTGCCGGAGTTTCTGCGCCTGCGCTTCGACGAAAAGACACGCGCACTGAATGCCTGCTCGTTTGCGGTGATGACCGTGTTCAGCTCCGGAATATCGATGTACGCGATGGCGCGGCTCATCCAGGCCCTGCACGTCTTCGATGGATTGTTTCGCACGCTGGGCTGGGCGCCGGAAGGCATCTTCACCTTCTCGATCGTGATGTCGGCCGTGATTGTGCTGCTTTACATTTTTCTCGGCGGGCTCACCAGCGCCATCTACAACGAGGTGCTGCAATTCTTCCTCATCATCGCGGGCTTTCTGCCCCTGGTGCTGCTGGGCCTGAAAAATGTTGGCGGTTGGAGCGGGCTGAAGATGGCGGTCTCCGCGGTCGATCCGCGCATGATGCACGAGTGGAAAGGCGTGATGCACGCAAGCACCAATCCCATGGGCATTGAGATCATCGGGATCGGCATGGGCCTGGGATTCGTGCTCGGTTCCGGCTACTGGTGCACCGACTTCCTCGTGATCCAGACGGCGATGGCCTCGAAGAACATGGAGTCGGCGCGGCGCGTTCCGCTGATCGCCGCCGTGCCCAAGATGGTGTTTCCGTTTCTGGTGATCCTGCCCGGACTGATCGCGATTTCGCTGCCCACGCCGCACACGACCACGATCGTCACGAACCAACGGCGTCATCTATCACGAGACCACCGTGGTTTCAAAGATGCCGAAGAGGGCCGGGGAATCGTTCCCGCGAAGATCAACCCCGTCACCGGCAAGGCGATGCTCGACGCCAGCGGTCACCCGCTGCTCGACTACGACATGGCCACACCCAACATGCTGCTGCACTATTTCCCCACCGGCATTCTCGGCCTCGGCTTGACGGCGCTGCTCGCCAGCTTCATGAGCGGCATGGCCGGCAACGTGACGGCCTTCAACACCGTCTTCACCTACGATCTCTACCAGTCCTACATTCACAAGGGCGGCAGCGATCGGCACTACATGGCGGTGGGCCGATGGGCGACGGTCGGCGGCATCCTGCTGTCGATCGCGACGGCATATGCTGCGATCAACTTCAACAACATCATGGATACGCTGCAGCTCGTCTTCAGCTTTGTGAATGCGCCGCTGTTTGCCACGTTCCTGCTGGGCATGTTCTGGAAGCGCACGACGGGCCACGCCGCATTTACCGGCCTCATTCCGGGCACCCTGGCCGCGATGCTGCATCACGGGCTTACGCTGCCCATCGAGGCGCACCCCGGCATTCACGGCGGATGGATCACCGTGGTGCATCACTATCCCAGCGACATGGCGCAGAACTTCTGGGGCGCCATCTTCGCTTTCTCCACCAACTTCATCATCACTGTGATCGTGAGCCTTTTTACCAAGCCGCGACCCGAGTCAGAACTGGTGGGCCTGGTGCACTCGCTCACGCCCAAGCCGCCGCGCGCGCACGACCGCTGGTGGAAGAGCCCCGAAGCACTCGGGATCGCTGTGTTGCTGGGCGCTGTTGCGCTGAACATTTTCTTTTCCTAGAGCCGGAAGGAGAAACCATGAATCTCGATCTGCGCATTCCCATGGGACTGATGTTCACCTTCACCGGCGCCATCATGACGACGTGGGGCATCAAGACCAACGGCAATGCGATCTACGAAAAGAGCCTCGGCATCAATGCGAATCTCTGGTGGGGTCTGGTGTTGCTGGCCTTTGGGCTCACGATGTTCATTCTTGGCCAACGCAGCCAGCGCCGCCTTGCCAAAGAGCCACCGCCGCCGATCGAAGAAGGCGAAGTGCGACGAGGACATTGAGAAGCAGGGACTAGGGAACAGGGATCAGACTTAGCAACCGCGAGCTAGTCGCTCAGCGCAATTGAAAAGCAACTGCGGGTTCTGCACTCGCTGCGCTCGGTCGGAATGACAAAGTTGTTCCTCGGCAGAAGGGAAGTTGTTATTCCCTATTTCCTTTGTGAAGCATAGCAGGAGATAACGTGCCCCTCGCCGGAAATTGATACGGTCCTCATCACGCTGCAACTACACTGAAAGCAGCGATGAAACGCAAGACCATCGAGCACTACGAAATCATCCGCCGCCTCGGCGCAGGCGGCAGCGGCGTGGTGTATCTCGCCAACGACACGCTGCTGCAGCGCCCCGTCGTGCTCAAGATTCTGCGCACCGGTTTGCTGTCTGCGCAGCAGCTCCGCACCACCGTGCTTCGCGAAGCCCGTCTCGCCTCGGCCATCGAGCACCCCAATGTCTGCGCCATCTACGAAGTCGGCGAGGCCGGCGACGAAGGGTACATCGTCATGCAGTACGTGCCCGGCCAGTCGCTCGATCAACTCATCGCGCGCGGCCCAGCCACTCCGCAACTCGTGCTCTCCGTTGGCATCCAGATCGCCGACGGCCTGCAGGCCGCGCATTCACTCGGCATCTTTCATCGCGATCTGAAGCCGCAGAACGTGATGCTCACCGACGGCGGACTGGTGAAGATTCTCGACTTCGGCCTTGCGCGCCGCCTCCGTCCTGAAGACGCCAGCTTCGATCCGTCAAAGCCTGCGCTCGCGAAAGACGCGTCGGTTGCGGCGACGTACACTGCGCGCGGCGGCACCATTCGCTACATGGCGCCCGAGCAGTTCGTCACCGGCCAGTCGAGCGTGCAGTCGGATGTGTGGGCGCTCGGCGTCATCCTGTTCGAATTGGCCAGCGGGCGCCATCCCTTCTCACGCCCCGACGCGGAGGACTTTCAGACCATCCGCGCCATCCAGTTCTCCGATCCCGTCGACCTCACAGAGATCGTCCCCGATATCTCGACGGAATTGAAAAGCGTGATTGCGACTTGTCTTGAGAAGACTCCGGCGAAGCGCTATGCCTCCGCCGCCGAGGTGCGCGAGGCGCTCAAAACCATCATGAAGGCGCTGCAGATCGAGACAGGCGCCATCCCCGGTGAGGCAGCTGCCTACCTGCCGACGACCGAGGCCGAAGCCGAAAAGCGCACCACGGGCTTTCTCTCCATGCTTGCCGAGCGATTTCGCGAATCGGCCGGCGACAGCGCAAAGCAGAATTCCATCGTGGTGCTGCCCTTCGCCAACCTTGGCGCGACCGAGGTTGCGCCGCTCTATGGCTATGCCCTGGCCGATGCTATCGCCGCGCGCCTGGCGCGCATTCAGGCGCTCGTCGTCAGGCCGTCAAGCACGCTGATGTCGATGCCGATTGCGCAGATGGATCCGCTCTCGGTCGGGCAGCGGCTGCTGGTTTCCTATGTGCTCGCGGGCAGCTTTTTCCGCTCTGAAAACGGATTCGATCTCAACTGGCAATTGCTCGATGTTACGTCGCAAAGCGTGCGCTCCGGCGGAGCCATCCGCGTTGCTTCGCTCGATCTGATCGCCGTGCAGAGTGAGATTTCAAATGAAGTCTTCGCTGCCCTGCACGGCCTTGGCGCGGCCGACCAGATGGATGCGCCGCGCGGCATGCGCGACGGGTCGCTGCCCGGCCCAGTAAGCGAGGAATACCTGCAGGCGCGCGCGCTTGCTCAGTTCGTTCATGGTTCGCACCGGCTCGAAGGCAGACCTCGACAAAGCCCATGCATTGTTTACGAGCGTCACCACCAAGGATCCGGAGTTTGCCGCCGGATGGAGCGGCCTCGGTATCGCCGAACTCCAGTACGTGCGCCACGGATTCGGCGGCCAGATTCACGTGATGCACGCGCGCCGCGCCTTCGATGAAGCGCTGCGGCTCGATCCCGCGGCCGCAGAAGCGAATCTCTATCGCATCTACATGCTGCTCTCGCGCGGCGAGAAAGAGTCCGCGCGCCACGGCATTGCCAACCTGCTGTCCTCTGCCCACAACGACTGGAATGTGCACATGGTGGCCGGCATCGCATTGCGCGGCGACGGCATGTACGACGAGGCGCTGGTGGAGTTCAATCGCGCACTCAAGCTCAACCCCGCGAACGCCGCCATCCTCTACAACCACCGCGCGCGCGTGTATCAATACCAGAACCAGATCGAGTTGGCCGGCGATGAACTGGAGAAAGGGCTCGCTCTCGAACCGCGTCATCCGCTGCTGCGCACCTCGGCGGGGTATCAGCAGATGCGCATGGGCAATTTGCCCGAAGCGATCGAGATTCTCGAAGGCGTCATCCGCGACGACGAGTCGCTGCGCATCGCCGTGCCCACACTCGCCATGTGCTACGTGCAGGTGGGAGAGCGCACGCGCGCCGCCTCACTCTTAAAGGACGAAACCCTGGCCGCCGCCGAAGCCGACAGCGAGATGGCTTATCGCCTCGCGACCTACTTCGCCGTCGAAGGCGATTCCAGCGAAGCTCTCCACTGGCTGCGCCGCGCCATCTATCTCGGCAACGAGAACTATCCATGGTTCCAGAAGAACCCAGCGTGGAACAATCTACGCACCAACGCCGACTTCGAGCGCATCCTTGAGGATTTGAAGAAGGGCTTTCGCCGCAATCAGAAAACGTGGAAGAGTCTGCTGGAACAGGTCCCGCCCGACGCGGAATAATGACGCATGCATCTGGAACATGCCACCGAAGCCGACTATCCCGCGATCATCAATCTCGTCAACGCGGCCTATCGCGGACACGGCGCCGTCGAGAGCTGGAACATCGAATCCGGAATCATCGAGGGCACTCGCTTAACCGACTCACTGCTGAGAGAAGATCTCGCTGCCAAGCCTCAGGCGCACTTTCTAGTCACGCGCGATCCGAACAGCGGCACCATCATTGGAACCGTTTGGCTTGAACCGGTGGACGAGGATGCGTGGTACCTCGGACTCTTCACCGTCGATCCCGCTATTCAGAATCAGCAACTGGGTCGCAAGCTTCTGAGTGCTGCCGAAGAGTTTGCAAAAGCGCGCGGAGCTCGCTCAATCCGCATGGGCGTACTCAGCGTGCGCGATACGCTCATCGCGTGGTACGAGCGGAGGGGCTATTCCCGAACCGGCGAAACAGAGCCTTTTCCCTACGGCGACGATCGCTTCGGCAAGCCTCTTCGCGAGAACCTGGTATTTGCCATGCTCGAGAAGCAGATTTAGATAAGAGGCTTCTCGTCACCGCTTATCATGGATAACGGTCCCGAATCTTCGCATCGAGTTGCTATGAACTTTTCTCAGTTTTTGTCGCGCCGCAACTTTCTGCACGGCGCGGCTGCAACTGTAGCCACAGCGGCAATTGGTCCTGCTCTTTCCGTTGCACAGTCTGGCTTCGCTTCCAAACGCCCTGCGCCATCGGCACGTCGATTCCGCAGCAAAGCCGTCGATGCGGCGATCGACTCTGTGTCGTCTCGGATGCGCGATCGCGAACTGGCGTGGCTTTTCTCGAACTGCCTGCCCAACACGCTCGACACCACCGTCACTTTCACGAACACAGCCAGCGGGCCTGACACCGTCGTCGTCACCGGCGACATTCCCGCGATGTGGCTTCGCGATTCCTCTGCGCAGGTGTGGCCCTATCTGCCATTCATCAGCGCCGACGCAGATCTGGCGCGGCTCATTGAAGGCGTAATCCGCCGCCAGATGCGCTGCATCCTCGCCGATCCCTACGCCAACGCCTTCATGCCCGACCTCAGCAGCCCCGAGCCGCTCTCGTGGAGCAAAACCGATCATACCGAGATGAAGCCCGGCGTCGGTGAACGCAAGTGGGAAGTCGACTCGCTCTGCTATCCCGTGCGCCTCGCGCATGAGTATTGGCGTATCACGCACGACACCAAGCCATTCGACGCGCAATGGGCACACGCGATGCACACGATTCTGGAAACCTTTACGGCCCAGCAGCGCAAGACTTCGCGCGGTCCCTACCACTTCCAGCGCGAGGCCTTCTCGCCCTACGACACGCTAAGTGAAGACGGCTACGGCAATCCTGCGCGTCCCATCGGCCTTATCTACTCCGGCTTTCGCCCGTCCGACGATGCATGCATCTATCCCTTGAACATTCCGGGCAACTTCTTCGCGGTGAAGACGCTGGAACGCATCGAAGAGATGCTCACTGAAATCGTTCACGACAGCGTCGCGGCAAGTCAGGCAGGCCGGCTGCGTTCGGAGATCAAGACTGCCCTCGATGCGCACGCGCGGGTGCATCATTCCACCGCCGGCGAAATCTGGGGCTACGAGATCGACGGTTTCGGCAACGCCAACTGCATGGACGATGCCAACGTGCCCAGTCTGCTGGCCATGCCCTACCTCGGGTCCTGCACTACGGACGATCCGCTTTACCAGGCCACGCGGCGGTTTGTATTGAGCGAGGCGAATCCATATTTCTTTCGCGGTTCGGCGGCCGAGGGAATCGGCGGCCCGCACATCGGCCAGGACATGATCTGGCCGATGTCGATCACGATGCGCGCGCTCACCACGGGGGACGAAAACGAGCAACGCCAGTGCCTCGCGTGGCTCAAAACAACGCACGCCGGAACCGGCTTCATGCATGAGAGCTTCAACAAGAACGATCCTGCGAAGTTTACGCGCGAATGGTTCGCGTGGGCCAATACCCTGTTTGGCGAACTCATTCTCACGATCGACCGCGCCAACCCGAAGCTTCTCGAGAAGGCGTAAGGGGAGCCATTGTGGATCGGTTGGTGCGGAAATGAAAGCCCCGGTCCCAGAATCGGAACCGGGGCACACCGCGTATCGGATTACTTCAAACTGACCGTGGCCTTCAGCGGCAGACTGTCAGACGATCCACCCACCATGATGGTGTACTCGCCCGGCAACAGCGACCAGTCATCCTTCTGTTCGTCGAAGATCGACAGATATTTCGGATCTACTTCGACGGTTACGCTGTGTTTTTCGCCCGGATTCAGCTTGACCTTCGCGAATCCAATCAGGCGCTTCGGCGGTTCCTGTGCGGCTGCCGGAAGTGCGGCGTATACCTCGGCGATCTCAGAACCCGCACGGCGCACCGGCGTTGGCTACGGTGAACGTCACCTTCACCTTGTCGCCCGGCGTTACCTGCAAACCGGAGTAGCGATATGTGGTGTACGAAAGTCCGTAGCCGAATGGGAACAGCGGTTTCTTGTTCTCCGCGTCATACCACTTGTAGCCGACCTTCACGCCTTCATCGTAGGTAACCTGAAAAGCCGGCAAGCCCATCGCCCATTTCTCAGGCGACGCGGCACCGGAAAAATGGGAAGACTCCGGAGGCGGCATCGTGATCGTGGGATGCGGCAAATCGGCCTCGCTCTTCGGGAAAGTGTTGGGCAGCTTGCCGTTTGGATTTACGGTGCCGAACAACACATTACCCACGGCATTCGCGCCATCGCTGCCGGCAAACCACGCTTCCACGATCGCGGACGGCTTCTCTACCCACGGCATGGTCACGGGGTTGCCCGTTTCAAGCACAACAATGGTGTGCGGATTCGCCGCGGCTACGGCCGAGATGATCGCATCCTGATCGTGAGGCAGCGAGAGGTCTTTCTGGTCCATGCCTTCGCTAGCCCACTTGTAAGCGAAGACGATGGCGACATCCGCGCCTTTGGCTGCTGCAGCCGCAGTCGCAGGGTCGGTGCCCGGGTCGTACTTCACGGTCGCATGCGGCGCGCGTTCCTTGATCGCCTTCAGCGGCGATGTCGGGAACCAGATCTCTTCCATCCAATGTGTCGCGCCCTGCCCTGGCGGCTTGATCGCACTTCCGCCGATCGGATCGACCTGTGCCGAACCGCCGCCGGAGATCATGCCCACATCGGAGTGCGAACCGATCACCGCGATTGTCTTCAGCCGCGCAGCATTCAAGGGCAGTTGAGCTTTCTCATTTTTCAGCAGCACGATGCCGCCTTCTTCGATCTTGCGCGACGTCTCAAATCCGGCAAAAGGATCGATGACGCTACGTTGCCGGGGATGATCGACTACGCCTGCTGCAAACATCGAGCGCAGAATCCGATGCACGTGCTCATCCAGTTCAGCCTGCGGAATTTTGCCCGCATCAAGAGCTTCCTTGAATCGCTGATCGTAAAAGAATCTGCCCGGCTGCTCGTTATCGAGGCCCGCTGCGGAGGCCTTCACATCGCTGTGCGTTCCACCCCAGTCGGAAAGCACGAAGCCCGGAAACTTCCAGTCCTTCTTCAGCACATCATTCAGCAGGTATTTGTTCTCGCAGGCAAAGTCGCCATTGACGCGGTTGTACGAGCACATCACCGCCGCAGGTTTGCCCTGCTCCACGCCGATTTCAAATGCCAGTAGATCGCTTTCGCGCATCGCCCGTTTACTGATGGTGATGTTGACGGAGTTGCGCCCGCTCTCCTGGTCATTGAGCGCATAGTGCTTGATGTCGCCAATCACGTTCGCCGACTGCGTTCCCTCGATGAGCCTGGCCACCAGCGTTCCCGCCAGCACCGGATCTTCGCCGAGATACTCAAATGTGCGGCCGTTGCGCGGATCGCGTGTGAGATTCACGCCGCCGCCAAGCGACATGTTGAATCCCTGCGCACGCAGTTCACGACCGATGAGCGCGCCATATTCATAGGCCGCATCGGTGTCCCAGCTTGCGGCGGCGGCCACGTTCGCCGGCAGTGCAGTGGAGTAGCGTCCATTCACGCCGCTGGATCGCACGCCATATGCTGCGTCGCTCATGTCGATGCCCGGAATCCCGAGTCGCGGAACGCCCACGGTGTAGCCCACGCCGCGGTTCGACGCCGCATTCTCCGGCGTCACCGGCTCATCGGTTGGCATGCCCACGCCGTGCAGCAATGCGATCTTCTCGTCAACCGTCATCTCCTTGATCACAAGGTCGGCGCGCTCGTCGGGCGAGAGACTCTCGTTCGACCATGGGCCGGTTGGATGAGGCTTGGGTTGCGGACGCTGCGCAAGGCTCGACGCTGTCACGCATGCAAAACACAAGAGCAACATCGCCGGAGTCTGCATCCGGGAACGCAGTTGAGTGTGGTTCATGGTTTCCTCTTTGATAAAACGTTTATCTTGGCCGCCCCAATACTATCAATAAAGGGCAGGGATGCGCGCTTTTCTCCAGCGAGGGACCAGGATTCCGGATTGGCGGTCAGCTCCCGATACGCTCGTAAGGGACGTAAACCGGGCTCCACATGTATGCGCGAATGCGATCGGGCAAGGAATCGGCATCGGCAATCGTCGCAACCCCTTCTGCCATGGCCTGTCGCGCAACCGCCTCTGATACCACCAGCGCAACTTTGCGCGAGTCGCCAATCGGCGGCAGAAGCGGTGCGGTTTTGTCCTTGCGCGAGGGGGACAATCCGGCAAGAGCTCGCGCCGCGGCCATGATCATGCCGTCTGTCACGCGCCGCGCTTCTGCTACAAGAATGCCCAATGCCAGCCCTGGAAAAATGAAGGAATTGTTTACCTGCGAAATGCGCACTGGTTTGCCTTCAATCTCGACCGGAGAAAACGGACTGCCCGTTCCGACCAACGCGCGGCCGTCGGTCCAGCGCAACAAGTCTGCAGGAATCGCCTCTGCCTGCGACGTCGGGTTCGACAGCGGAAAGATGATCGGCCTCGTCGTGTGGCGCGCCATCTCGCGCACAACCGCTTCGGTGAACACGCCTGCCTGCGCTGATACACCTACGAGCACCGTCACCCTGGCATTGCGCACCACGTCGAGAAGCGATACATCTTCACCACCGGTGAGTTGCCAGCCCGCAATATCCGACACGCTTCCGCACCAATGGCCGCTGGCTCTCCTTGATGCCGCGCGCTCCTTCCACCAGCAACCCATAGCGATTGAACGCATAGATGCGGTTCCGCGCCTGCTCCTCGCTCAGACCTTCTTCCTTCATCGCGGAGACCAGCAGGTCGATAATGCCGATGCCTGCTGAACCTGCGCCATACATCGCGATCGTCTGCTGTGACAGTGGAACGCCCGTCGCGTTCACCGCGGCCAGCAGCGTCGCCGTGGTCACGGCGGCTGTTCCCTGGATGTCGTCGTTGAAGGTGCAGAGGCGATCGCGATACCGCTCCAACAGGCGCGCCGCATTGGTTCCAGCAAAATCTTCCCACTGCAGCAGAATTTTGGGCCAGCGCTTGTGTACTGCAATCACAAAGGCTTCGACAAAGTCGTCGTACTGCTGCCCACGCACGCGATTGTGCTGCCAGCCAATATAGATCGGGTCCTGCAACAATTTTTCGTTATCGGTTCCGGCATCGAGCAGGATCGGCAAACAATGTTCCGGGGGAATGCCGCCCAGCGCGGTGTAAAGCGCCATCTTGCCGATGGGAATGCCCATGCCGCCCGCTCCCTGGTCTCCAAGGCCCAGGATGCGCTCGCCATCGCTGACCACGATGCAGCGCACATCGTCATAACGCGGATCGGCAAGGATCTGGTCGATCCTGTGTCTGTTGGGATAGCTGATAAAGAGTCCGCGGGGACGTCGCCAGATTTCAGAGAAGCGCTGGCAGCCCTCGCCTACCGCGGGCGTATACACCACCGGCAGCAATTCCTCGGTATAGTGCTCGATCATGGAGTAGAACAACGTCTCATCGTTGTCCTGCAGGTTGCGCATGTTGCTGTATTTGCCGAAGGCCGTGTCGCGCGAGTCGAGCACGCGCTTGCGGCGCAGACGCTGATCTTCAAGCGTACCGATGTGCGGCGGCAACAAGCCGTGAAGACCGAAGATGTCGCGCTCCTGCTCGGTGAATGCCGTGCCTTTGTTGAGGCGCGAGTTGAACAGCAGATCGACGCCATGCAGGCTGGTGCGAATGACAGGTGTTTTGTCGGCAGGGTTAGTGGATATCGGTTGGGATGATCGGCTCACGTGCGGTTCTCCAGGCTCCCTGAGAGGCGATGGTATTTTACAGACGGACCCACCGATCATAGCCAATCAAACTCCCTTGCATGTGACGGATGCACACCAAGCGGATTAGCTCAAAAACGGCAAAGGCCCACGCCTCTTTTTGGGAGGACGTGGGCCGTTGTTTCAGATTCGAATTTTGTAAGGCTCAGCTTTGCGCTGACGTCGACACCTCGCTGCTCTAGCGATTACCGCCCGAGAGCCCGAACCGCCCGAGTGCTGGCTGCCGCCGCCCGGCTGATTTCTGCGATTTTGATCCTTGTCTTTGTTCATATCATTGGGCTTGTTTCCCTGGTTCCCCTGCTGCGATTGCTGGCCTGTGCCGCTTTTCTGCGAGGGATCCTGGTTGCTGCGAGTACCGCTGCCGGAACCTTGTCCTGGCTGTGAGCCTTGTGTGTTCGCCATTTTGAACTGCTCCTGTGGTCGCCGCGCTGCACCTCGTACGCGTACGTAACGCTGGCCTTCATTGGGATGCCCCGTTTTCGTCTTGAGGTTGTCCAATTTCGAAGAATCTCGTCGGCATGTTTTAGTCGCTTAAGTGATTGAAAATGGAATGGATATGCTGTGATTTTAAACCGCTTGCAATGCCGCGGAATGGTGCTAAAATGCAGCGGTGCTTCGCGCACCGGCATGGTCCGTTTTGAAGGCTTCTCTAGGATGTTTTCAAGTCGAATCTTCGCTGTTTCTGTGCCGTTGCCTCTCTATTTCTCCTCGACAATTGCCAAGTCCCACGGTTTCAGCGTCAGCGCTTCGGTCTTTGAAGCCGATTTTCCATCCAGCAGATTCGTTCCGGGGCCGTATGCGTAGTTCGCTTTCACCTCGCCCGCCGAGTAATTAAAGTAGTAGTGCACACGCTTGCCCATGCGATTTATGCCGTGCGTCACGTGCACTGACTCGGGTTCCTGCTGATCGGGTCCAGCGAGTCCTGCTTCCTCCAGAGCGTGTTTCAATACCGCGGTCTGCAGCGCGCCGGAAAGATAGGTTCCCTCGTAGAGCAGCGTCCCTGTGCCGAACTGATTTTCGGTAATCGCCGGCCACTTTCCGAAAAACGGATGATCGTAATACGCCAGCGCCTTCGCATGCTCCGGCATCACGAACTCCGCCCAGTAACTCACCTTGTTTTCTTCGCCGGCATGAAACGGGTCATCTTTCAGCGCGAGAGGATGCTCGAGATTCGAGAACTCCTGGTAGCTGAAGTCCAGCGGCTTCGCGCAGCGGACCCGGCGCGCGTACCCATCGCACTGCGGAATTCTCATTGGCAAATCCGCTCTTGAACGTCATCACCACGTGGCCGCCGTTTTTAACGTAATCAGCTATGCGTTGCAACAGCGCGTCATCCGCAATGTAGAGCGCAGGGACAATCAAGAACTTGTAGGCGGAGAAGTCCTTCGTCTCCGGAAAAACGAAATCCGACCCCACATTCAGTTCGTAGAGAGAGTGGTGTATCTGCTGCACAAGCGAAGAGTAGTCGGCGGTCGGTCCGGCAAAACTCCATTGCGGCCCCGAAGACGTGAAGGGCATAAAGCCGATCGCGTTCGCTGAATCGCGGCTCCACAAGATCGCCACATCGTTATGAATCTTGAGTCCCACAAGATGCGGGCCGATCTTCTCTAGCTCGTGCGCCGTGCGCGACACCTCGGCGTAGTCCCGATTCGGTTCCAGATCATGTGACAGCACGCCCTTCCAATACGTCTCCTGGTTGGCCGCGATCGACGCCCAATGCCAGTACTCCACCATGTTGGCGCCGTTGGATAGATGCGTGTAGACATCCTCGCGCAACTGTCCATCGTAAGGCGGATACTGGTGCGCCGAGGTCCAGTCGGTCGACTGCGCATTCGTCTCCGTCACCAGGAAATTTGCATGCTTGAGCGAACGCGAAAAGTCCCCCTGGATTGACTGTGCCGCTCCATCGAAGTGATCCTGCGAGCCGTGGTAAATGTTGTCGGCCACAATGTCCAGCGACTCGGCGATGGCTTCTTCGTTGACGTCGCGCTTCATCATGCCGCCGTAGTCGGTGGTGATGAACTGCCGCGCGCCTGCGCACTCGCGTGCAAGCTCCGACTGCCAATGGAGGAAATCTGTTACCCGCATCTGGCTCCAGCGCGACCACTCCAGCTTGTAGCCAGTGCTTTGCGCGCCGTTGCGTGTCGGCAGATCCTCCCACGTGTGCAGATTCTCGCCCCAGTAGTTGAGGAACCACGCCTTGCTCAAAGCTTCCGGCGTCACAAACTTCTTCTCAAGATAGTGCTGGAACCCGATGAACACATCAGGGTTCGCCGCCTCATAACTCGACGTTTCGTTATCGAGTTGCCACCCGATCACCGTCGGGTTGTCCTTGTAGTGCGCCACGATGTGCCGGATCAGCCGCTCCGCATAAAAGCGATACGCCGGCGAATCCGTATCCATGTTCTGCCGCATGCCGTACTGCGAGGGTTGCGTCGGCCCGCCGAAATACGCCGCCGCGTGATGCGATCGGCCAGGATCTCCGGATGCTGATGCGCCATCCAAGCAGGAACGGAGTAGGTCGGAGTGCCGAGAATCACCTTGATGCCGGCCTTGCCCATCGCCTCAACGATGTGGTCCATCCAGGCATACTCGAAGCGTCCATCCTCGGGTTCCCAAAGGCTCCACGTCGACTCGCCCATGCGCACAACGTTCAGGCCCGCGGCCTTCATCATTGCGATGTCCGTTGTGAGCCGCGCGTCCTGATCGCCAGGCATGTACTCGTTGTAATAAGCCGCGCCATACAGCACTGTCGGAAACTCCAGCGTCTGCTGTGCTGGAGTCGGCGCGTCGTGGTGCGCCTCCTGTGCGAGCGGCGGCAGCGGTAAGAAGAGAAATGCAACCTGCGACGATAACAACGCCTTTGCCTGAAAAGACCATGGTCCTACCCCTTCACAACGCAAAACATCCCAATGAAGCGGAAGGACTATCAAAACACCTCTACGCGAAGGTGAGCAACACGATCTCGGAGTGTGTGCCCACGCGCATCGGCGGACCCCACGTTCCCGCGCCGCTCGACGTGTACACCTGCATCTCCCCAAACCGCTGTAGCCCGTAGGTGAACTTGCCGAAGGCGCGCCGGGTAATGAAGTTGAACGGAAATATCTGTCCGCCGCCATGTGTGTGCCCTGAAAGCTGCAGACTCACACCGGCGTGCTCGGCAAGCGGCAGCCGGTTGGGAACATGATTCAGCAGGATGCTCGCCGGGCCGCCCTTCAGATTCAGCCCCTCAAGAAATGTCCGCATCTGCAGCGGATACGTCGAAGGCCCATACGCCACCCCCACGATGCGAACGCCGTCAACTTCGGCGCACTCGTTGTGCAGCACGCGAATCCCGCCGCTGCGCAGAGCCGCTTCAAACTCCGCAGCTCCGCCAAACTCCTCGTGATTTCCGCCTACAAAGTACATTCCCAGCGGAGGCTTCAACTCCAGCAGCGGCGCGGCCACGTGGAGAGGGTCGACCTTGCTGCCATCGAAAAGGTCTCCGGGAAGGAAGATGATTGCCGGATCCAAACTGCGCACCATCGCAGCAATCCGCCGCGTAAAGGCAAACCCATTGATGTGCCCCAGGTGCAGATCGCTCACAAGCGCCGCCTGCCGTCCGCGCCAGCACTCCGGCAGATTCGGCAACTGCACGGTGATCTTGCGCAGCCGAATCATCCGCGCGTTCACCAGGCCGTAAACAGCTGTCGCGATCGACACACCCAGCAGCGTCACGGCGATGTACGGCCTGCAGGCTAGTCGTGTTGCCGCTGGTATGGCAAAACGAAGTACCAGGTCGGCCAGCCACGCGATGCCTGCACCGACAAAAAGGAAATTTGCCAGCCCTATCCACACCGCGCCCAACCAGTAGAAGAGCCTGACTGCTCGATTGTTGAATCGAAAACTCAGCAGCGTTGCAATGACGAAAACAAGCGAAAGCAAGACAAAAGCGAGGCGCAGTCCGGACGTCGCAGCCGGGCTCATCGGCCAACCGAAGTCGATCCATGTGCGATACATGAACCAGTGGGCGACGCACAGAAATATCTGGACAAGGATGATGGCAAGAACAGGCCAGGCCTTCAAAAAACGTCTCCTTTACCCTCTCGGCCCTCGCCCGACAGGGCTGCCGTTCCCCTGAGGCATGAAAGAATCAGAATATGGCAGCACCCACGAGCGAACAACTCGGCCTTTACATCTCGATCCCGTTCTGCCGTTCCAAGTGCACCTATTGCAACTTCGCTTCCGGCGTCTTTCCGGCCAGCGAACACGCCCGCTACATTCAGCGTCTTGTCGATGAGATGCGCGCCGCGCGCCGGTGGAGCGAAAACCTTGGCGCAGACCTGCCATATCGCGTCGACACTATCTATCTTGGCGGCGGAACACCGAGCCTTCTTGCTCCGGAATTGATTGCCCAACTCTTTGCCGCCATTCGCGCCGAATTCGACGTCGAGCCTGATGCCGAAGTTACGGTAGAGTGCGCTCCTGGCCAGCTCGCCGACGACACCCTTGGCGCGTTTGCACATGCCGGCGTCAATCGCATCAGCCTCGGCGTTCAATCCTTTATCGATCGCGAGGCGCATCAGAGCGGGCGCCTCCACGGCCGGGCGATTGTCCTCAAGGACATCCAGCGACTCCGTTCCGCTGGAATCACTAACCTCAATCTCGATCTGATCGCCGGCCTTGCAGACCAGACCTTTGCGTCATGGCAAGAGTCACTCTCCGTGCTTCTCGATACGAGCGTCCCTCATGCCAGCATCTACATGCTCGAGGTGGATGACGACTCGCGTCTCGGCCGCGAACTGATGGCCGGCGGCGTTCGCTACCACGCCGAATTCGTTCCAACCGACGACACCATTGCCCGCATGTACGAGACTGCGATAGAAAGTCTTGTTGCCGCTGATCTGCCTCAATATGAAATCTCGAATTTTGCACGGCCGGGTCTTGAATCGCGGCATAATCTGCGCTACTGGCAGCGCCGTCCGTACCTGGGGCTCGGCCTCGATGCATCCTCGATGCTGCGCGCAACGCCACGTTCATCAGATCTCAACGAACCCGGCTACGTCCTGCGATCGACGACGACGGACGACCTGAAGTCCTATCTCGAGGCCTCGCAACCCGCCGAAACGGCCTGGCTTTCGCCCGAGCGCCAGCATGAGGAGGCTTGGTTTCTCGGCCTTCGTCTGAACCGGGGAGTTTCTGTGTCGGCCCTTCGCCGGGAGTTTGGCAACCCAATGGTTGCGCATGCGCTCGACACCGTCGAGAAACTTGCCGAACGCAAACTGCTCACGTTCGATGGGGAAACCGTGCGCCTCACCGACCAGGGTCGTCTGCTCTCCAATGATGTCTTTCAGGAATTCCTGGAGATCGCGAACCCACCCGTATCTCTAGCCGTCCGCTGATACACTCGGCTCGCAGACCCTACCAGTGAAGTTCATCATCCTGCAGAACAGGAATGACAAATGCAGCGGGATTCGTTTCCGTATCTGCAGCCGAACATCCGATGGATCCCGATCCGGCAGTCCGGGCGTTCTGTAATGCGTTTCGCGCATCGCGCAGAACCACAAATGGCGAGCGGCCCCCACTCGACGCTACGCCAAACGATGCCTTCACGCATATCTTCCCGCCGCCTGACTCCACGGGTACCGCGAAAACCTCATCGCGCAGCCGCTCTGCCAGTGTTCTTGCATGCGTAATGGCGCATCCCGGCAGCAACAGGATCAATTCCCCATCGGCCCACCTGCCCACAGAGTCGTAGCATCGCAAAATCCCGGTGATCCGAGCCACGATGATGCGTTCCGCGGCGGCGGGGCTAACCCGCTTCGGTTCAGATTCGGGTGCGCCCCAATCCGCAAGCTCAACGGCGATCAGAGCAAGCGGCATCTTTAACCGCTGCGCGCGGTCGGTCTCGCAGAAAAGCGCAGACACAATTTCGTCCCGGCTCAAGAGCATCGGTATCCTCAATACCCAATGCATCGGCCGGGATTAGTGAATCTTCAGAAGGTTTGCCGAGAATATTTGCGAATTCCAATTACCGATGGAGTTCTGCTCGCCTTCAGTCGACGAACTCAACTTTCGGCGCAATGGGAATGATTCCACGCTCGTGGCCCATCTCCAGCAGCTTGCGAATGGCCTCGCGTCCGTCCGGTCCGTAGTCCAGCGTCCGCTCATTCACATACATGCTCACAAAGCGGCTCGCGAGGCCCGTATCCAGATCGCGCGCAAACTGCATCGCGTACTCCAGCGCCTGCTCCCGATGATCCAACCCGTGCTGAATGCTGTCGCGCAGCGCTTTCGAGATGATCTTGTGTGATTCCGATCCCAGCGAGCGGCGAATCGCATTGCCGCCCAGCGGTAGCACCAGCTTCGTCGTCTCGCGCCACCACACTCCCAAGTCGATAATCTTGTGAAGTCCGCTGCGGCCGTAAGTCAGCTGACCTTCATGAATGATCAGCCCCGCATCGTACTTGCCCGCGAGCACTTCGGGAATGATCTGGTCGAACGGGACGACCTCGGTCTCGATTTCGGGATTGAATATCTTGAGCGCCAGAAATGCTGTCGTCATGGTTCCCGGAATAGCTACCTTTATCCGCTTGAGATCGTTGGGCGACATTGGTTTCATCGCCACGACCATCGGCCCGTACCCTTCGCCAACGCTGCCGCCGCAGCCCATCAGCGCATAATTCTCCTGCACATATGGGTAGGCGTGGAAGCTGATGGCCGAGACGTCGTAGAACGCTTCGTCCTGCGCCTTCTTGTTCAACGTTTCGATATCGCACAGCGTGTGCGTAAATTTATATCCCGGCACGCGAATTTTATTTGTCGCCAGGCCATAAAACATGAAAGCGTCATCCGAGTCCGGGCTGTGTGCGATTGAGATCTCCCGGATCGAATTCATAACTGCAGATTCAGAATGCTTGGTGCTCACAGACACGAAAATCCTTTCAGCGAAAAACATCCCCTGAGAAATGAGCTTAACTAACGGATGCGGCGCGCTCGATTCAGTCCCCTGGCGATTGCTGCCGCCGCCACGACTTTCAGAGCGTCGCCCGGCAGGAAGGGAAGGACTGCCAGCGCGAATGCTGTCTTGACCGAACGTCAACGATCCGCCCACGTGCGTCCACACCATCAGCCAGATGAAACCGCACAGCAATATCACCGCATTGCCGGCCGCCGCGCTTACCAATGCAGCTGAATACCCGCGTTTGCTGCGTCGCCACAGGTAAGCGATGAGCGCCGCTGCCGCCGGATAGGCAAGCAGGTATCCGCCAGTCGGTCCCAGAAGATGCGCCACACCTGCTCCAAACACAAGCCCTGGCGCGAAGACCGGAAGCCCCACGGCACCCTCCAGCAGATATATGCCCAGCGTCGCTGCCGCGAGGCGGGGCGCGAGCAGCAGGCCCAGCAACAACACGGCGAAGGGCTGCAGCGTCAGCGGAACCGGCGTGAAACCTAACGGCACCGCGATGTGCGAACAGATCGCAACCAGCGCGCTACCTGCCAGAATTATGCCGGCGGTACGCAACCCATGCGACATACCAGAATTGGCGATCTCAGAAGCAAGCGGCTTCGCAAACTCATTTTCCACGTTTGTTTCCTTAACTTTCTGACTCCAGGTCGGATGCTTCGGCCGTTCCCACCACGGCGGCATCACCCTTGGACGATGGGCGTTTTAGACTTGCACGTTGTCGCCGGATATGGCGCGCCATCCCCGCCGCCGCCGCCAGCAGCCCTGCGACCGAAACCAGAAGAGCGATGATCAGCCAGCGCATCACAGCTGAAGCTCAGAATACCAGATGAGCGGAATCGCCCCGCCCCTTTGTGACGGCGGTCGCGAAGGTTGTGCTCAACACTGTGTTGTTATTTGGGGTGGGTGAGCGTTCCGGTTAACCAGTCAAGGTAGAGCTTTGTTCCCATCTCCACGGGAATCACGAGGAACTCCGGCACGCGGTAGCTGTGCAACTCGCGCATGCGCGCTTCCAGGGCTTCCAGCTTTTCCGCGCTCGTCTTCAGCATCACCATGGTTTCCGGAGCGGAATGAATGTGGTCCTTCCAGTAATAAATCGACTGGACAACCGGCAGCAGCGTGGCACACGCCACCAGCCGCTCCTCTACCAGGGTGCGGCCCAGCTTGTTGGCTTCATCGAGCGTACTTTCCGTAGTCAGGACAATCCGAGCCTGCGGGTTCGATTCGAGCATTTCGTTCTCCCCGCGTCCAGTGTACGAAGCGAGGCCTAACATCCCATCACATTTTTCATCGCCCGAATCAAAGTCGCCGATTGGACAATGCCAATTCTGCCCCTCTCCGCAAGCATTGCCCAACTTGCCGACTTCGCCCCCATGTTGCAGTATGTTCCTTGCGGCGTGCGCATCCTATTCCATAGATTCTGCGGACGCCAGCCGCTTGAGGAGAACGACGATGAGTTCCGTCATTAAATTCGGTACCTCCGGTTGGAGGGCCATCGTTGCCGACGAATTTACGCTGGCCAACATTCGCCTCGCGATCACAGGCATCGCCGCATACGTCAAGACGCAGCCTGAGCCTCACCGCGTCCTCGTCGGCCGAGATCCCCGGTTCCTTGGGGAGAGCTTTGTGGCCGAGGCGGCGAAAATCCTCGCGGGCGCCGGCATTTCCCCCATCGTCATCCCCGATGCCGCGCCCACGCCGGCCATCGCTTATGCGGTCCACGCCCTCAAGACTTCCGGCGCCATCAACTTCACTGCCTCCCACAATCCGCCGGAGTACAACGGCATCAAATTCTCAACCCACGACGGCGCGCCCGCTCTGCCCGAAGTCACAAAACAGATCGAAGCCGCGATCAATGCCAACACCGACGGCACCATCCCGCACGCCGATCCGCCCGAAGGGGGATTTGAAACAGCCGACGTCAAGCCCGGCTTCCTTCATCGCCTCGGCGAATTGGTCGATCTCAAGACCATCGCTGCCTCGCACATCAAGGTTGTCTTCGACCCCTTCTGGGGAGCGGGCCGCGGATACAGTTGCCACATCCTGCGCGAAGCCGGCGTTGAAGTCGCCACCGTCCACGACTATCGCGACGTGCTCTTCGGCGGCCACGCTCCGGAGCCCGACGACCACCTGCTCGGCGACTGCAAAAAGAAGATGAAGGAGTTCGGCGCCAAAATCGGCATCGCGACGGATGGTGACGCTGACCGCTTCGGCATTGTCGACGAAGACGGCACCTTCATCCAGCCCAACTACGTCATCGCGCTTCTCTTCGACTACCTCGTCGAAACCCGCGGCTGGAAGAACGGCGTCGCCAAGAGCGTCGCCACCACCAACCTCATTAACGCGCTTGCCGAGTACCACAAGGTGCCGCTGTACGAGACGCCTGTCGGATTCAAGTACATCGGCGAACTCATCATCGCCGACAAGATCGCCATCGGCGGTGAAGAGTCCGCCGGCCTCACCATCCGCGGGCACGTGCCGGAGAAAGATGGCATCATCGCCGGCCTGCTGGTCACCGAGATGGTGGCCGCCCGCAAGAAGAGCCTCGGCCGCCAGCTCAAAGAACTGTTTGCCAAGGTTGGTTCCTTCTATCCCGTTCGCGAGAACTTCCGCTTGACCCCGGAACGGAAGGCCGCGTTCACTGAAGAGTTGAAGAAGGATCCCACCGAGCTTGGCGGGCGCAAGGTCACGGGTATCGTGCGCACCGACGGTCTCAAATTGATCCTCGACGACGGTTCATGGGTGTGTTTCCGCCTCTCCGGCACCGAACCGGTGGTGCGGGCATACACCGAGGCGCGTGACGAGAAAGACATGGACGCGCTCCGCTCCGCCGCTGAAAAATTCGTGCAAGGTTAGTTGAAGTTTCGAAGGAATGCGACCTTGGGGCTGGCGGGAAATGGGGCTTTTGAAAGAACCAGGCTCCAGCAGCGCCAGCACACTTCGCCGGTTTTGTAACAGGGCACGTCTTTAGTCGTGCCGGAGTTTGCACAAGTTGAAACTGTCATCCTGAGCGAAGCACGCTTGGGGCCCAGTCGCGCGCGAAGTGCGCGATGGGGTAAGCGGAGCGAAGGATCTGCTTTTAGACTCTGAGATTCATCCGAGGCCGAATGCAGCAACCCAATCTGTTCACGGAAAAGAAGGAAGCGGCCGAGGAGCCGCTTCCACTGCGTCAGCGAGCCATCCATTGGGTGCAGCAAGGTTGGCGTCCTGCCGGTACGCTCTTCGCCGTCATGCTCGCCCTGGCCTTCGCCTGGAGCGTTGTCAATGGCCGCCACGGTCTTTCCACCTGGTATCAGCAGCGCACCCAGGAAAAGCAGCTCAAGAAAGAAATCCAGGACCTCCAGCAGGAGAATGCTCACCTGCGCAGCCACGTCGACCGGCTCAAGAGCGACCCCAACGCCATCGAGCACGAAGCCCGCGAAAAGCTTCATTACGCCAAGCCCGGCGAGGTCATCTACACCCTGCCTGCCACCGAAACCCAGCAGTCGCCGCAACCCTGACCAGAGGCCGTATCGTTTGACGAAGAAAACGATCAGGAGAGTTTTTTATCTCGGCATTGCTGATTGAGGCACTCGACTGTATGGTGGCAACATTCGCAGGCGGAGTGAGGATCGCGTGAAGCGAAGGGATTTCGTGCGGCTTGGATGGGCCACCGTGATCGCGAGCGGGGCTGGCAAGCTGCGACCCGCGTTTGGGGAGGCGCAAGGCCTCCAGCAGGTTCCGGCGCCGTCAGAGCATCGGATGGCGCCTTTGGAACCGAAGGCGGCCGAGCCTGCCACCGGGCCTGCGGCGGATTTCACGCTGCAAATAGCGCCCATGATGGTCGAGCTTGCCCCGCAGGTTGTGATCAGCACAATCGGCTACAGCAACAAAGTTCCCGGCCCCCTCCTGCGGATGCGGGAGGGGCAGCGCGTCACCGTCGACGTTGTCAACGACACAGACGTTCCGGAGTACGTGCATTGGCACGGCCTTTTCGTCCCCTCGGAAATGGACGGGGCGGAGGAAGAAGGCACACCCCCGGTCCCGCCCCATGGCAGGCGAAGCTATCAATTCGTGGCCAAGCCGGCGGGTTCGCGATGGTACCACTCGCACACCGCAGCCCTGTTGGATCTGCATCGCGGCTCCTACACCGGTCAGTTCGGTTTTCTCATGATTGATCCCGCAAATGATCCTGGCCGTTACGATCAGGAAGTGTTTCTGGCGCTGCGGGAATGGCAATATTTTCTATCAAGGATGGAGCAGGACGAGATGGCGGCGGATCCGAACGACCCGAAGCCAGAAAGACCGGCCCCTCGCGACCTGCCCCCCAATGGACTCGAAGTCAGCGCTCCTCTCTATTCAATCAACGACAAAATTCTGGGAGCGGGGGATCCCCTCCGCGTGCAGCCCGGTCAGCGCGTCCTGATGCACCTGCTCAATGCAAGCGCCGCCCAGATTCATCGCGTGGCTTTGCCCGGCCACAAGTTCCAAGTGATCGCACTCGACGGCAATCCCGTGCCGACGCCGCAGTCGGTGGATGTGATTGAGATCGCTCCGGGCGAGCGCGTGGATGCGATCGTGGAGATGAACAACCCGGGCGTCTGGATTCTAGGGGAGCTTCGCGATGCCGCGCGGCAATCCGGAATGGGCATCGTGGTGGAGTATGCCAATCAACATCAGCGCGCGCAATGGAGTCCACCCCCTCCGAACTCGCGTTGGGACTACACCATTTTTGGCACGACCGCGGCGCATCCCGTGCCCGACCAGATCATCGACATGGTTTTTGAAAAAACGCCTCCCGGTCCCAGTGGGATCAATCACTGGCTCGTCAACGGCAAGGAATATCCGCATGAACGGGAATTCGTGTTCCGCCAAGGACGCCGCTACCGGCTGGTCTTTCACAATCGCAGCGACGATTCCCACCCCTTGCATATCCACCGGCATATGTTCGAGCTTGTCGAACTCAATGGCAGGCCGACCGCCGGCATTAAAAAAGACACGGTGATCGTTCCCGCATTTGGACGCGCCATGGTGGATCTGGTCGCCGACCAGCCGGGCCTGACGCTGTTTCACTGCCATATCCAGCAGCACATGGATTTTGGTTTCATGGCGCTGTTTAGATACGCCTGAGCACTGCGTCGCGCGGCGAGCCGGGCACTCTGGATGGGCAAGTTCTTGTCAGATTCTTACTAACTACATTTAAAACTCTTGCATTCACGGCATTTTCATACACCAGAGATAGACGCGAATTATGTTGGTGCAATAGAACGCTTCTGGCAAGTTCCCCATAAACTCACAAAACTCAAACTGGAGGTACGTATGACGATGATCGGAAGGTTCCGAACGGCGCTATGCTTGGCGGCGGCCGCTTCGGCACTGACGTTTGCGCCCGGCATAATGGCACAGAATCAAGGTTCCAACGGCAATTGGGATTCCCATTCCAATGACAATCGGTGGCCTTATGCAAAGACGGGCCGCTCAGCGCCTGTGCTTGCGGTGGTCGGCGACATCTCCTGCGAGCCAGGCGAGACGGAGCCCGCCGGTGAGTCGGCGCACGAAAACTGCCTCACCCCCAAGGCCCCCTATACCGCTACCTCTCTGTGGCAATCCCAGGAGGCCACTGCGAATCAGATTGAGACTATGAAGCCTGACCTCGTCGCGATTGCTGGAGATCTGCAATACCAGGTAGGCCAATATTCGGACTTTGAGAACTCCTACGATTTGACCTATGGCGCTTTCAAAATGATCACGCGGCCAGCCCCCGGCAACCACGAGTTTTATGACGAGCATGGCGCAACCGGTGTTGCCGGCTACGGCTATTTCTCCTACTTCAACGGCTTCCAGATCAATAGCGCAGGGCAACCGATCACGACAACGCTCGCGGACCCGTGCCCATCATCGATGACAGGGTGCGGCTATCCGGCCGCTACCACTCCCAACCCCCAACCTATACCTCGGCCTGATGGACAGGCGGGGCACTTCGAGGAGTCGGGTGGAGTGGGATCCACCGTACCAGCGGGGGGCCCAGTCGGAGTCGGAGATGGCTGGTATTCCTATGATCTGGGCTCCTGGCACATTATCTCGCTCAATATCGAGTGCGAGACACAGCCGGGCGGCTGTTCTAGCTCGGGTACCTGGCTTGCCTCCGAACTCGAATGGTTGAAAAAAGATCTCGAAGCGAATCATTCCGCTTGCACAGCCGCGTACTGGCATCAGCCCACGTTCAGCGCCACGAACAGCATCACCGAGGAGGGCGTGACCGCTCAGTCCTTTTGGCAAGTGCTCTACGAACATGGAGCGGATCTGGTGCTGAACGGACACGACCATCTCTATGCCCGCTATCGTCCGCTTGACCCGAACGGGAATTACGATCCAAGGAAGGGCATACGGGAGTTCATTGTGGGCACCGGCGGCGAGACACTCGATCCGATCGTCCTGACCCCTGTCGCGAGCGGCGCAGGCGAAACAAACCAGGAGGATCCCAGCGGCAACGTGAACTTCAACGCACAGAATCTCCAGGCGTATAGCGGGTACTACTGGGGTGTGATGGGCCTGACGCTCTATCCCAACGGCTACGCGTGGGATTTCGAGTCGGCCCTGGCAGGCCCCACAGCTTTAAGCAATGGTCCTACACTTCCTGCACCGACTGCGAATGGTTATAGCGACAAGGGCGCCGGCACCTGCCACGGTCCAGTCGACAGATAGCGAGCCGAATCTTCTTCGTCAGGGTCAAGCTTGACCTTGCTTCGGCATTCCCCTTCGCGAGAAGTCGCGAAGGGGAAGCTTCTCTTGCTTGGCGCTCAGTTCCTGCTCGCCGGTCTTTCCTCATCCGCGCATCTGCCCACGATAGTCATCTTCTACTCGTCAGGAACGTAGCCCTGCCACTATCAGCGCGGTGAAGGACATCTGCACATGGCGTGTGGATCAGGATTCTGCGCAGACGACATCAATCAATGCTTGAGTTTTCTTAGCATGAATCGTCAACCTATTTACAAGCGCCAAACCACGCCACGCCCGCTCCAGCCAGCGGCGCATTGTCCCCCAGTTCGGCGATTCGGACCTCGATATTTGTGCCCTCGAGTTGCTTCCGGGTCTCCTCGAGAAACAGATGCGCGGACCGCGAAATTCCGCCTCCCAGCACCACCACATCCGGCGCAAAATCCTTGAGCAGATTCTTCAGCGCCACGCCGAGATTCCTGCCAAACTCCTCGAAGACTTCAATCGACACCGGATCGCCGCCCGTCGCGTAATGTGCAATGGACGCGACCTCGCGCTCCTGCTCTGTGCGTTCCTTGTAGGCTCGCTGCAGCGCGCGTGTCGAAATCTGGTCCTCCACGATTCCGCCCTCGTAGGGGACATTCCAGATTTCGCCGCCCGGTGGAACGCCGTTGCCTTCGGTCACGACCTTGCCATCCACGGCGAATCCTGAGCCCACGCCCGTTCCAAGCGTGAAGCAAACGACGCGCTCGACGCCCCGTGCAGCGCCGGCGCCCACTTCTCCCAGCAGGTATGCCGCCGCGTCATTCAGAAACCGTACCTGGCTCGCCTTCCATCCGAATTGCGCTGCCAGAGCCTCGCTTACGTTCACGCCATAAAGATAGGGCAGCTTGTGCTTCATCCAGCTGATGCCCTTCGCGTAATCGAACGGCCCGGGCATGGCCAGTTCCGCGCCCTGCACGCCATCGACGCCTTCCGATGCGCTCACGCCCAGCGAATGCAGCACATCAACAAACGCTCGGCTCGTTTGCTCTTCCGGCAGATTGGCCCGCGCCACCGGGCCGAGTCTGAATCCTTCTTTGAAGCAAACCGCCGCAGAAATGTGGCTGCCTCCAACGTCATATACCAGCACACATGGTTCGACATCAGCGCTCGCGCTCACTGCCCCTACCTCGCTTCGAGATTATCAATATTGTAGTGGTCAACGCCCGACGTTTGCCTTCAGCCTCATCGGATCTGCGGCAGCGTCTCAAAAATCCACATGCGTCCGCACGGAACCAACCCACGCCGGCCCACGGTCGCGGTTATATCCAGGGTCGTCGATATGCTGAACATCGACGGAATAGAACAGCCCCTTCCACGCATGCCATGTGTAATAGCTCTCTACGATGTTCTCGCGCCCGTAATTCAGGTTGCCGTCGCCGAGAAGAAACCCGAGTCCGCCCAGGCGCAGATAATTCTGGTGATCGCGCTTGATCGCATTCGACACCACGGCAATCGCAACTTTGTCCTGCGGGCGGTGCCAGCGATCTCCCGCATAGTCCGCGCCGGCCTCCACTGTCTGGTCCACTTCGGTGTAGGCAAACGACTCGTGCTGTCCCTCGTTCCATCCAAAACGGCCGAAGACGCGCAGGCTCGATGTCAGCTCCTGCTCCGTGTTGTAGCCAAACCCGTACTTCAGCGCGCCAAAATGCTCATGCGCGATGATGCTCGGAGTCGGGTCGATCCCGGCCAGAAACGCACGCACGGCTTCGCGATATGTTCCCATGTGTGCGCGATTCGCATAGAACAGCAGCCGCGTCACTCCCTTGTGCTGCGGCACCCAGCTTTTGCGTAGTTCAAACTCGCCGTTCTGCCCGTGCGCGCGGCTAAAAGCCCAATCCATGTCGATGCCATTCGCGACAATCGGCATCGCAAAAATCCCATACCGCAGACTCCACGCCCGGTCGTCGTACTCGGCCATGCCGCCCACGGTGTAGCCGCGTGTATCGGCCGCGTAGTCCCATGCCCCGTTGTTGTCCACCGTCCAGTTCATGAACTGCAGATGGCTGTCCGTCCCCACCGAATTCACATCGAAGAAGTCCGGCAGTGTCATCTTGCCGATCCGAAACTCCACGCGCCGCTCCGGCGCCGTCGACGCCGGCGCAAAGAAGTTTGCCTCCTGGCTTGTTGTCTTGCCCGTCAGTCCTATGACCTGGTGAATCTGGTAACGCGCAATGTACGGGGTTGGGCCAAGATTGGGATTTCGCACCACGTCCAGATTGGTGAATCCCGCCAGGCCCAGCGCCTCGCTGAGACCCCGCCCAGCTGCTGATTCCATATCGAAGATGAAATCGGTGTTGTACCGGACCGAACGGTTCCTGCGCAGAGCCGTGTAGGCCGTCCCCACCATCGACGTCTTGTACTCCGCCGAATTGCGAAAGCTGTTTGTCCCCTGGTACAGCGAGTGAAAGGGCAGCCGTCCCTGATAGATGATGTTCGCCTGGCCCGAAAGCCAGTAGCGGGCGTCTTCGGGATGCGGAAATACCGTAGGCGCGGGTGCCTCCGCGGGAGGATCAGGAGCGTTGGGTGAACCTGCCTCCTTGCCGGCGGGTTTATTTTCTTGAAAAACAAAACCGGTGCGAAACGCTTCCAGAACGTAGGCGCGCTGCGGCTCCGGCGCAGAGGGCAATAGCGAATTTGTGGCGAGCGCCTGAGCCCTGCAGGTCGCAGCATGAAGACCTAGCAGTAAAAAAAACGTAGCCGTCAGCAGGGCACCCCGGCCTGAGCGAAGCATAAAGCCTTTCACGAGGGAGTTGGCGCTAAGATAGTGAAGAAAGACATACCCCCATACGGTTAATACCATACCCCCAGTGGGTATCGTCAAGGAGTTTGAATCGGATGTCCCTCCGTGATCGCGAGAAGTTGAAGCTTTTGCAGCGCATCCGCAAGATGCGGGGCCAACTCGATGCAGTCGAGCGCGCTCTTGAGGGCGATACCGATTGCGGCGACCAGTTGATGCTTCTGGCCGCAGTTCGTGGCGGGGTCAACGGCCTCATGGCCGAGGTGCTTGAAGATCACATCCGCTTCCACCTCGTCGATGGGGCAAAGGAGCAGATCGCACCCGAACTCGCCGAGGACCTGATTGATCTCGTTCGTGCTTATTTGAAGTAGGTCATCCCCGATCCCAAGTATTTCCATTTTCCGCCGTTTACGTTCGATTCCCCTCATCGTAAAAGCTGCACCCGCAGGGAATGTTAACGTCCGGTTGATTTTCCGAATGGTGCGTAGCCAATCAACCTGGCAGTTCAATAGGCATGCGAGAGTACCGCATCACTTATGCCTGCGCTGTTTTGTCTGTTCGAAGGTCGAAGCAGCAGAGAGAAGGCCCAATTGCAATTTCGGCACCGTCGACCATCCTCCGGGCTCACCGTGCTCCTCATGCTCTTCCGGCAAACTCCCGTGTTTCGGTGTAGACCTTCACCTTTTCGCCTTCTTCGACGAAGAACGGCACTCTGATTTCGAGACCGGTTTCGAGCCGTGCGTGCTTAGTTACCGCACCGCTGGCGGTATTGCCGCGCGCTCCGGGCTCTGTATAAGCCACGGTAAGTTCGACCTTCTCCGGCAACTGCAAGCCGATGGGGTTGCCGTTGAACTTGTCGATCTTGATGATCACGCCTTCAATGAGGAACTGAAGCGCATCGCCCAGTTTCTCGGGCGTCAGCGCAATCTGGTCGAAGGTCTCCTGGTCCATGAAGTATGAGGCGTCTGAGTCGGAGTAAAGGTAAGAGGCCTCAACCGTCTCAAGGTCCGGCTCCTTGAACTTCTCTCCGGCCTTGAAGGTCTTGTCGAAGACGGCGCGCGTCAGCAGGTTGCGCATCTTCAATCGCACCAGCGTCTGACCTCCGCGCGCGGTGGGAGTCGAGACGTCCACGTCGAGACAGTAATAGGGAGTATTCTCAAGTTCAAAATACATCTTGCGCTTGATATCGATTGCGTCAATCAGTGCGGCCATAGGGATATTTTAGCTGTCACAGACGAGGTTCTCGACCATCGGCTGTGCGGGAAAGCTAAAGAAAATCCTCTTCTCCACTCCCGGAGCAAGTCCGGGTTAGTTATTGTCGGAGTTCGAACTTTCTTGAGCTTCGATGCGTAATGACCCACAGGCCAGCCAATCCCCACCGCTGAACCATGGCTCGTCCGATTACAGTTCTAAAAGGAACCCATGAAAATGTGGAACAGGGCACTTCCGCTCTTTGTTCTGTTGTCTGCTGCGTTCTGCGGTCCAGCGCCAGCATTCGCGCAATCGATACCCAAAGCCGGCGCGATTGACGGCGAAGTCAACAAGATCATAGCCCAGACCAAGGCCAAGGGGATGGCTGTTGCGGTCATCGACCATGGCAAGGTCGTCTACGTCAACGCCTACGGCATCCGCGACGCCAAGGGAGATCCCTTGACGAAAGAAACGGTGATGTACGGTGCGTCGTTGACCAAGACCGTGTTCGCCTACACCGTAATGCGACTGGTGGATCAAGGAAAGCTGGAGCTCGACAAACCCATCAAGGACGATCTCGACAGTCCATTGCCGAGCTATGGACCTGACGCTGTTTTCCCCGACAAGTACGGACCCTATAAGGACCTGGCTGACGATCCGCGCTGGGAGAAGATCACGCCGCGAATGTGCCTGAATCATTCCACCGGATTCAGCAACTTCTGGTTCATTGAACCAGACCAGAAGCTGCACATCCACTTTGAACCCGGCACACACTTCAGCTATTCAGGCGAGGGTTTTATTCTGCTGCAATTTGTAGTTGAGCATGGCCGCAAGGCGCAGGGACTGGGGCTCGACGTCGGCGATCTGACCAAGGCCAACTTCGACCGGCTGGGAATGACCCGCACAAGCCTTGTATGGCGTAACGGTCAGGACCCTAATGTTGCCGACGGATGGAATGACCTGGGGCAACCGCAACCCCACGAGAAACGCAGCAAGGTGCGCGCGGCGGGCTCCATGAATACCACCATCACCGACCTCTCCGCATTTACCGCCGCTCTGGTACGCGGTGATGGATTGACGCCAGCCTCACGCGCCGAGATAACGAAGCCGTGGCTCCATATCACCACGGCAAGTCTCTTTCCGATGTTCCTCCCGGATCTGCCGGTCAGCGAGCAGCGCAAGGATCTGTATTCAGGACTGGGCGTCACTATATTCGATGGCCCGCAAGGTCACGGTTTTTACAAGGGCGGCCACGACGGTCAGACTGCCAATACGCTGGTATGCGTTGAGAAGAGCCAACGCTGCGCCCTGATCCTCGCCAACGATGTTCGTGCGGAAGCAGGCTTTGCGGAGCTGGTCCGGTTCATTCTCGGAGATATCGGCGTGCCCTACGACTGGGAATATGGGGATCACGCCGGGAAGTCGTGAGAGTTCGGTCTCAGGGATGGCACTTGATTTCAATACGAAGGCTCGCAGGATCGCTTAAGTGTGCGCCGTGGTCCTTCGGGAAAGCCACGACCTCGATCGAGTGCATTGGTTCAGGCTGCATCCAATGCACACTCCAACTGCCCGCATGTGACTGTCCTCCCGTAGCGGGAACATCGCGCATGGGCTGACCGGGTCGAAGGTAATGAATATGCGGAGTGCCGCCTCCAGTGTCCCAGTCGAGGACGAGGCTTGGCCAGCGATGGTGATGCATTGGAACTGTAGAACCGGGCGGTGGTACATCGACTTCAAGTACGCGCACATAGGCGTTTTCGAAGATGAGCTTGTGGCTCATTGGAGCGGCTTGCAATGCGTCGAATCCCTCAGGAAATTCGGTCTTGTCCTGCCCGTAGAGATAGAAATACCCGGCCGAGCAAACAACCGTGATGGCAACTAGAGCAGCTATGAAGCGAGATTTTCGCACAGCGGAGGGAAAGACACGGCTAACCATGAGGCGCAGTATAACGCCCCTCTGGCATACTGGAAAAAGTCCTGAGTTTGCGGACCTGCGAGAATGATCAGGCTCCTACAGGGGCGCGAAGATGATTGATTGCAGCAGTCAGATCGCTCGCCAGCGCATGCTGCGTTTCGTTGCTCAGCTTGGCGCCGCTCTGTGTAAGGTAGAAAACGTCGATCGCGGTTTCACCTTCCGTATCAATAAGCGCAACCTCGATGTTGCATTTATGCGTGCTGAGCGTAAGCGCGATCTGCCGCAGCAGGCCCGGTATATCCTGTGCAACGACTTGCAGAATTGTCGAATGCGTTGAGGACTCCGAGTCGAATTGCAGGCGCGTCGCAACTTCAACCTTCGCGTTCGCCAGATTGCTTGCATGGCGTCGTGACTCCAGCATCTGCTCTACAGGAACTTTCTGCGCGACCACTTCTTGCAGGTAAGCGAGAAAGCGATCTTTCTCGCTTGGATTCAGCTCGATGGTGCGAAACACGTCGGTAAACTGAAAGCTATCGACCACTACGCCGGCATCATTCGAAAACGCCCCAGCCTTCACAATGTTCATGCCCCACGCGGCCAGAGCGCCGGCGACGTCGGCAAACAAGCGGCTGCGGTCGCGCACAATCACGGTGAGATCGAAGAGTTGGCGGTGAGGGCGAAGGTCAAGCTGGACAGGGTTCTTGTCGAGATCGGCGGCAAGCTGAAAGTGGTTGCGTATGTGCTCCGGCAGGCGGGTCTGCAGGTATCGTTGCGGCAGTCCCTCAAGGAATTGCCGCAACGCATCGTATTGGTTCGGCGACACCATCGAGCGGATGCGATTGAGGAGCGTAGGATCAATTGCCGCGTGATAGCGCACTTCGTCAACACTGCGGTCCATGAAGTTCGCCGTCGCCATGTAAAGTTGCCACAGGTTTTCGGCCTTCCACGGTGTCAGCGCTTCTGGATTGACGGCCTTGATGTCCGCATACGTCATCAGCGTCAGCATCTTCAAGAGCGCCGGGCTGCCGATCTTCTCTGAGAACGCGCGTACATTTTCGGCGTCGAAGATATCCCTGCGCAGAGCGTTCGACATCTCCAGATGGAGCCGGATCAGTTTGAGAACCTGGTCGCGTTCCTCGGTGTCAAAGTCCAGCCGCGCCATAAAGCTGTCAGCCAGTTCAACGCTCTGCCCGGTATGTTCGCCGCTGCGCCGGCCTTTGCCCGTGTCATGCAGCAGCAGCGAAAGCAGAAACAGATCGAGCCGGTCAATCTCCGGCAGCAGCTGCGCCAGGCGCTGTTCGTAGTCGTGCGCCGGCTGACGCAGGCTGTGCACATTGTCGATCGGTCAGGAAGGTATGCTCGTCGACGGTGTAGCGGTGGTAGCTGTCGCGAATTACCAGGGCATCGATGCCGTGAAACTCGGGAATCAGCATTTCCAGCACTCCGAGCGCGTGCATCGTCCGCAGCGCATGAGCCGCATGCGGCCCCAGCAGAACTTCGCGCAGCGCGTTCCAGAGATAAGGACCTTCGGGGATGTGGATGGCCAGCGCGGGCAGCGCGTCAGTGATGCGATCCTCGGCGGCTTGCGACAGTGCATAGCCATGCGTTGCCATCAGCGAGAAGATGCGCAGGATCGCTGCCGTATCGCTGAATTGCGCGCCGGGAAGAATGTCGATGCGTCCCTGGTCGAGAATGAAGTCCGTGCCCGCGATGGGCGTCCTGCGGCGGCGAAACTGGCGGTAGAAGCTGACCGGCGCCGGCAGATGTTCCATCAGCAACGCTGCCCGTCGATAGATCACGCGCGCATGGCGGTAGTAGGTCCGCATCCAGTAGGCCGGGTCCGCTGTGCCGCGCGTCTCGAGGCCAATGGAGTTGGCCGCCGCCTCATCCTGCGATTGCCAATCGAGCGTGTTGTCGTCGCGCCCGTGGCGGAAATGAAGGAAACATCGTGCCGCAGCCAGAAAATCGAAAGCTGCTTCGGCATCTCCGCGCGCGCTCTGGAAGACTCCGCCTCGCTGGCGGGGCCACTCCTTGGTCTCTTTCAGATGAAGCAAAAGCGCAAACCAGACTGCCAAGTGATAGTCGCGCAGTCCACCTGGACACTCCTTCAGGTTCGGCTCAAGGTGAAAGATCGTGTTGCCATATTTGGCGTGCCGCGCGCGGGCAATCTCGCCCAGTTTCTGCGTGATCGTGTTCCATTCGCTCAGCACCAGGCCGGGAAAGACCGTCTGGTGCAGTTGCTGGTAGAGGGGGAATTGGCCGGCCAGAAAACGGCGGTCCAGCGTCGCGAGGGTGAATTCGAGGTTGTCGGGATCGAAGCGGCCGGCCTCTTTGAGGGTGCGGGAATTGGGACTGGCGCGAAGCCCGATGTCCCACATGCCCTGAATGATCGACCGGACGGATTCCCGGGTCTGCTCTTCAGTCTTCTCATCCGCGAAGGTAAACAACACGTCGATGTCGGAGTAAGGAAACAGGTCCTTGCGCCCGTAACCGCCCAGAGCCAGCAGGGAAACATTCTGTGCCGGCTGGCCTGCGAACGCCCGGCGCCACATTTCAATGAGGATACGGTCAACCACCGCCGAGCGGCGGCGGATCGCGGCGGTGCCGTCCCCGGTGCGTTCACAGGTCTGGCGGACAAGCGCCATCTCCCGGAGATACTGATCCCGAAGATCGTCAACCGCTAAAGCGACTGGAGTCATGAGTGTAGTTTTTGAAAGGCGCCGAAAGATTTAAAGATGTTTTAACAGAATAAGCGATTTTCCAGCGGGGCGGGAGATTTGGGTTGATTGGATGAGTCGTGGAGATTTCAGGGAAGGGAGCGCCGCCGGCCAGTTTATGCAGTTTGACCTGCAAGAAAGTGGGGTTTGCTGGAATTAGAGAGCCGTCTCGCCGCGCTCGTCGTTACGGATGCGGATCGCTTCTTCGACGCGGCTCACAAAGATCTTGCCGTCACCGATCCTTCCGGTGCGTGCGGCCGAACCGATAGCCGCGATCGCTTTTTCCTTCATCTCGTCCAAAACAACCATCTCAATTTTTACCTTCGGCAGGAGGTCCACCGTGTATTCGCGGCCGCGGTAGAACTCGGTGTGACCCTTTTGGCGGCCATGTCCGCGTGCCTCGAGAATTGTCATACCTTCGATGCCGACTTCGAGCAGCGCGTCTTTGACTGCATCGAGCTTCGAAGGCTGGATAATCGCTTCAATCTTGAGCATGCTTGATTGCCTCGTCTGGTAGCGTATCAGGCTGGATAGGCGGCTGACCTGCACCCAGCGGTAACTTTTCATCAGGAATTCAGGTCGTAACCTTCTTCGCCATGCTGAGAGAGATCGAGGCCGGCGTTTTCGTCGTCAGGCGAAACCCTTAGTCCAATGATCTTGTCGACGAGGAAGAGCAGGATAAGCGTTCCAACCGCAGAAAGAGCCCAGGCGATGGCAACGCCGGCGGCCTGGTGCAATACCTGGCCCCAATGTCCGTCGATGGCCCCGGTGGCCACATTCGGCCCGAACGCAGGATTGATGGCTCTGGTTGCGAAAAGGCCCGTAAGCAGAGCACCAAGGGTTCCACCTGCTCCGTGCACGCCGAAGGCGTCGAGCGAGTCGTCGTAGCCAAACCAGCTCTTGACCTTGAACACCATGAATGCACAGAAGACGCCGGCGACGAGTCCGATCAGCAATGCGGAGAACGGTTGAACGAATCCCGACGCCGGCGTGATGGCAACGAGACCCGCCACAGCTCCGGAGATTGCGCCGAGAGCCGTTGGCTTGCCGTTGTGGATCCATTCCGCGATGGTCCAGCCCAGCGCAGCCGTCGCAGCGGCAAAATGAGTATTGATGAAAGCGCTGGTGGCCAGCGGTCCAGATCCCAGTGCGCTCCCTGCATTGAACCCGAACCAACCCACCCATAGAAGGCACGCTCCGATGAAGCTCAGGACCATGGAGTGCGGCGGCATATTGGTGTGTGGATAACCGAGGCGTTTGCCCAGATAAACGGCCGTCACGAGAGCTGAGACGCCGGATGTGATGTGGACCACTGTGCCGCCGGCAAAATCAAGCGATGGAATGCTTCCTCCGTTTGCGTTGAGCAATCCTCCAACACCCCATACCATGTGTGCCATCGGGCTGTAGACGATCAGCGACCAGAGCGAAAGGAACAACGCCATGGCGCTGAACTTCATGCGCTCGGCAAACGCTCCGGTGATCAAGGCCGGCGTGATGATGGCGAACATGAGCTGGTAGACCATGTAGGTCTGCTCGGGAATCGTGGGTGCGTAGTCGGGATTGGGCGCGAGACTCACACCGCGCAGAAAGATATTCCCGAATCCGCCGATGAAGCTCGTGCCGCGCGCGAAAGCAAGGGAGTATCCCACAATCGCCCACAGGATCGTGACCAAGCCCATCATCGCGAAGCTCTGCATCATGGTGCCGAGTATGTTTTTGCGGCGCACCAGTCCGCCGTAGAACAACGCCAGTCCCGGTCCCGTCATCAGCAGCACCAGCGCCGCAGAGACCAGCATCCACGCGTTGTCGGCGTTCATCCGGGCCGCGAAAATCGCGTCCTGGAGCGCCTTAAGGTCTGCCTGTGTTGCCAGAGGCGAAGGGGTTTGCGCGCAGAGAAAAGAGGGGGCAAACGCACAAAAGGAAATGAGAGCAATCCCGATAGGAATTCTGGACATTCCGACTCCGACAACAGGCGCACGCGCGCTTCTTCGAACCGCCACACCGAATCAAGCGTTCGGCGGCAACGGTGGTGCTATGCTGGCCATCCGGATTCGCTGTTCTCGCGTGATTTCAGTGAACAATGCAGAATAAACTATCGGTCTCGGCTCATTCGTCATGTGCCCATGCGGCCGAGGATCGCAGTGGCGCGAGAACTATGGGCATCGGTCGAACGTGGTTTCAACCTGCGTCGGATTCTCCCGGCGGGGGAGAAGGAGGTAAGATAGCAGCATGGGGACACTCCAGGAACGCGATCGCTACCTTTTCGGCGCCCTCGAAAGCAGCGCCAAGAATCGCGCCAAACTGCAGGAAGTCAACTATGGCTTTGAGCAACCGGAAGGGGTGTTTCTCACCACATTGGATTTTGCTGTGAACTGGGTACGCAAAAGTTCTGTCTGGCCCGTCACGTTTGGGCTAGCCTGTTGCGCCATTGAAATGATGTCGATGGGGGCGTCGCGCTTCGATATTGCACGATTTGGCGCGGAGGTTTTCCGACCCTCGCCACGGCAGTCGGACCTGATGATCATCGCGGGCCGCGTGGCCCAGAAAATGGCCCCGGTCATCCGGCGCCTGTACGACCAGATGCCGGAGCCCAAGTGGGTCATCTCCATGGGGGCATGCGCAACTTCGGGCGGAGTCTTTAACAACTATGCGATCGTGCAGGGAGTAAACCAGGTGATCCCCGTCGATGTGTATGTCCCAGGGTGCCCGCCGCGACCCGAGCAACTCATGTACGCCATCACGCTCCTTCAGGAGAAGATTCAGCGCGAACCGCGGAGCCTGCTGAAGACGCTCAACGCAGAATAGCCAGCGCTTTGCTTTCCCGGTTTTGACACTTCCGACCGGATGTTCGCGGTAATTTCCGACCCGACCGCCAGGGGGATACCAATTGGTCAACCCATTCAGAAAGTGCTTTATGGCCCGGGAACCTATGTTACGTTAGTTGGTGGTGCGCCCTTGACTCAAAGTGCAATTTTGCAAGGAGCCGAATCATCTTTTATTGGCTGGAAAATGGTCCGTCAGAAGGGTCATTTCCAAATTGTTTTCAGTTTTTGATTGCGGAGGAGAAACGCATGTACTCGCGAGTTTCAAAAATTACCCGCCTGGCCCTGACTTTGGCATGTACGAGTGTGTTGCCGCTTGCCATGGCAGCCCAGGACACTGCGAAGCCAGCGGCACCGGCTTCGGCTCAAGCCCCGTCGAAATGGGACATCTTTGCCGGTTACAGCTACCTGGCCCCCAAGGGGTACATCATCAACGATGGGAACCAGCAGGACAACGCGAGATCGATCAGCTGCTGCGCGGATGTGAGTCTTGCGCGCTACTTCACGAATTTTTTCGGTATCCAGGCTGAGGGCGATTTTCACAAGAACGGTGGAAACACTTCCGCCGTTGTGCACGATCAGTTTGCCGGCGGATCCGGTGGTTTGATCTTCCGTTATCCGACGGAAGATATCACCCCGTTTGCTCACGCCCTCATCGGTGGGGAGAGTGTCAGCAGCACCTACTACAACAGCAATAAGTGGGGCATGGTGCTGACTGCCGGCGGCGGCATTGACTACAAGACGCCGTGGCTCGACCACCGTCTTTCCATTCGAGTCTTCCAGGCCGATTACCAGTACTCGCATGTCGACATGTACCCCATTGTGCGCGGCAACTTCAACATGGCCCGTTTGAGCACGGGCCTTGTCCTTAGCATCGACACCATGGCTCCCCCGCCGACGGTCACGATCGCGTGCGCTGCCCAGCCCAACTCGATCTTCCCGGGAGAGCCGATCACCGTTACGGCGAACGTGGGAAATACACTCCCCAAGGACCACGTGATCTACACATGGTCAGGCCAGGGAGTCACTGGGACCGACACAACGGCGAAGGTGGATACCACCAACCTTGCGCCGGGCAGCTATACCGTCAACTGCGGAGTGAAAGAGGGCAAGCCCGGCAAGGAAGGCCTGAAGCCGTGGGAGAGCGCCTCAAGCACCGCGACCTTCACCGTGAAGGAATACGAGCCGCCGACACTGAGCTGCTCTGCAAACCCGACCGACCTGAAGCCGGGTGATTCCTCGACCGTGACTTCCCAGGGTGTCAGCCCGCAGAATCGTCCGTTGACCTACAGCTACCAGGCTTCCGGCGGCACAATCAGCGGCAGCGGAACCACGGCAACCTACTCCTCGACAGGCGCTTCGACCGGACCGGTGCAGATCACCTGCAGCGTTTCGGACGACAAGGGCCACACGGCTACGGCGAATACCAGCGTCACCATTGAGCCGCCGCCGCCACCGCCGGGACCGTCGCCTGAGCAGGTGCGCCTCGAAGCTCGCCTCGCACTGCACAGCATCTTCTTCCCGACCGCTCTGCCTCGCGAAAAGCATCCTGAGGGCGGCCTGGTAGAGAGCCAGCAGGCAACTCTGACCACCCTTGCAACGGACTTCAAGAGCTACCTGCAGTTCAAGCCGGATGCTCATCTCACGCTTACCGGTCACGCAGATCCTCGCGGATCGGAGAAGTATAACCAGGCGCTTTCAGAACGACGCGTCAACCGTGCCAAGGACTTCCTGGTATCTCAGGGAGTCTCCGCCAGCGCGATCGATGTCCAGGCCCTCGGCAAGACGCAGGAACTCAGCAAGGATGAAGTGATTGATCTGGTCAATAAGAATCCTGACCTGAGTGATGCGGACAAGAAGAAGGTCCTGAGACGGATTGGCGTAATTTACCTGGCGCAGAATCGTCGCGTCGACATCACTCTGACCAACACCGGTCAGCAGTCCGTACAACTCTACCCCTTCAACGCCGCTGATTCCGCGACTCTTCTCAATGAGAAGCAGCCGGCACACGGCAAGAAGGCCGCGCCAAAGAAGAAGTAGTTTCTCAACCCTTCAGCAGGCCTTCCCAGGCCTTTTGAAGGACCGGTAGTCATCAGAAGGGGTTGGCTGGACATCCAGTCAACCCCTTCGTTTTGTGCGGGATAGTCTTCCTCGGCGGCGTTGCCGGAAGCGAGGTTCGCGAGGTTTTGGCGCGGCATCAGGGCTCAGTTTGGATCGATCGAAAACTTCGAGCAACCGCAGTCTCACCGAAGCGCATTTTCTCGGAGATACGCCGATTCTGTATCATCGAATCATGCAGGCTGATGCTGCCCGACACATGCAGATTCCAGGTTTTCGCACATACGACGCAAAGCTCGAACCGATTGCCGGCAAGGTAATGGCTGGCGAGCGTCTCAACTTCGAAGATGGACTGGCTCTCTATCGCTCAAAAGATGTGCTGGCGGTGGGCTGGCTGGCCAATTTCGTGCGGGAACGGATGCATGGCGACGTAACCTATTTCAACGTCAATCGCCACATCAATCCCACGAACGTTTGCGTAGCAGCCTGCAAACTCTGCGCATTTGGCCGCAAGAAGGGTGATCCCGCGGGCTACACGATGGCGCTTGAAGAGGCGTGGCAGACTGCGGCTTCCGGCTACAGCGAGGCCGTCACCGAGTTTCACATCGTCGGCGGTCTGCATCCCGATTTACCCTTTGAGTATTTTCTCGATCTTGTCACTGGATTGAAGCAGCGTTTTCCCAAGGTGCATATCAAGGCTTTCACGATGGTGGAAGTCGCTTATCTTGCACGGCGCGCCAAACTGACGATTGACCAGACGCTCGTGAAACTGCGAGAAGCCGGAGTGGATTCCATGCCTGGGGGCGGTGCCGAGATCTTTGCAACGCGCGTGCGCTCCATCATCTGCGATCACAAGATTGACGGCGATGAGTGGCTTGAAACGGCGCGGCTGGCCCACAAACATGGCTTCAAATCGAATGCGACCATGCTCTACGGTCACATTGAAAACGACGAAGACCGCGTCGATCATCTGCTCAAACTTCGTGCTCTTCAGGATGAGACCGGCGGATTTCAGACTTTCATTCCGCTGGCATTTCATCCCGAGAACACGCCGCTCGATCACCTTCCCGTGACGACGGGCCTTACCGACATCCGGCAGATTGCCGTGAGCCGGCTGCTGCTCGATAATTTTCCCCACGTCAAAGCGTATTGGCAAATGATGACGCCGAAAATCGCACAGATTGCGCTGCGTTTTGGCGCGGACGACCTCGATGGCACCGTGATCGAAGAGAAAATTTATCACGACGCGGGCGCGACGACTCCGCAGGGCATGACGCGCAAGGAGCTATGCCGGCTTATCACCGAGGCAGGACGCGTGCCCGTGGAGCGCGACACGCTATATCACGCCGTGACCCGCAGCGAAGACAGCTTCACCGTTGCAGTCGATCATCCGCGGAAAGGCCGGTTCTGCCATGTCCGACTTCAGCGCGTACGGTCTCTTGGGCCTTTGCATCGGATTCCTCTGGGGAATCGGATGCTCTCTGGCCATCCTATATTCCATTTATTTAGGCGGGTATCGCAAGGGCGTCGAGGACTCACTGGCAAACGTGAAGTCCAGCCGCTTCGTTAGAGAGTTGAAGCAGGTTCAGAAGAGTGGTTCGAGTGGAGAAGTTGCGGGTTTGTTATGAAGCGGGTCCGACTGGCTATGTGCTGTACTGGCAACTGGCAGAGTTGGGCGTTCAGTGTGAGGTGATTGCCCCATCCCTAGTACCTGTGAAGGCTGGCGACCGGGTGAAGACCGATCGGCGTGACGCCGAGAAGTCGGCGCGAAGCTATCGATCTGGCGATCTGACGGCGGTCTGGGTTCCGGATGCGGGTTCTGAGGCGCTTCGCGATCTGGTGCGTGCGCGCGAAGCGGGCCCTGAAGCAGGATGAGCTCCGAGCTCGTCATCGGCTGGGCAAGTTTCTACTGTGTTCGGGTCACCGTCCGCCGGCCGGAGTTCGATCCTGGACTCATCTCCATCTGACTTGGGTCTCGCAGATACGATTTGCGCAAGTGGCGCAGGAGTCAACGCGGCTCGATTATTTACACGAGGTCGAGCACATGCGAGAACGGGTTCTGCGGCTTGAGCAGGCCATCGTAGAAGCGGTGAAGCTGGCCTCGCCGGCGTTGCAGGAAGTCATCACGGATCTTCAGGCATTACGTGGCATCACGCATATCTCGGCGGTGACGATCGCGGCTGAGTTAGGACAAGTCTCTCGCTTTGCGGGTGCTCGAGGGCTGATGGGTTATTGCGGCGCGGTGCCAAGCGAGAACTCCAGCGGCAAGCGGACTCGACGAGGCAGCATCACGAAGACGGGCAACGCTCACCTGAGACGGATCGTCGTCGAAGCAGCATGGAGTTATCATCGCCCTCCTGCCATCTGGGCTGGATTGCGAAAACGACAGCAGAGTGCATCGCAAGAGGCTACGGAGATTGCGTGGAAGGCACAGCACCGACTGTACAAGCGATACGTGCGACTGGCGGCGAAGGGTAAAGACAAACGAAAGATCGTCACAGCGGTGGGCCGCGAACTGCTGGGTTTTATCTGGGCCATTGGCACCAAAGCGGAAGCGACTGTAAGCCAGCGAATAGCAGCTTGAGAAAAGCAAGAACCTTCCTGAGAAGGAAAAAACAAAAGCAAACTCACTGATGAAACTCGTCGTCCAAATCGAGCACAGAGCCAGCAGCAGCCGAGGTAAGCACGAAGGAGAATCCTCGTATGGCCTATGCGACAGGCTCAGCCGGACTCGCGATAACAGTCAGAGGCAGCTCCCGACGGATCAAGATTATCCGGTTCCGACCCGCGAATATCAGACTGATCAATCGTCGCTGAAAACTGCCCCGGCTGCTGCTCGCTCTGTCCTCGAACAACGACGAAAACAACGACAACAACAACCCCCGGATTGCGCAGGTTGACACGGTCACTCCATATCAGGGCATTGCGCGTTTCCAGGTCGATCCTCGTGGATTCACGCTATCGC
>CAWCVS010000022.1:0-318008 GCA_963799035.1 uncultured Acidobacteriaceae bacterium
GTGCCGTGCCCCGTCGACTCGGCCGCGCAGTCGCGGTCGAGGACGAGCACGCGGCCGTGATACGGGGCCATGCCGGTCACCGTTCGGCGGACGAAGTCGGGGTCGTACGAGACGATCGAGCCGACAAGACTGCCGCCGCCACGCGCCGCCAGGGCACCGAGATCGTCGCCTCGGCATACGGGATGAGCGTGGTGACCGGGCCGAACGCCTCGATCTCGTGCGGTTCGTCGCGGTCGCCGGTGGCCAGCAGCACCACCGGTGCCATGAACGCGCCGCGCTCCGGGTCGGCGTCGAGGGGATTCACCGACATGGGGTTGCCGTACACGGTCTCGGTTGCGCGGCCCAGTTCGGCAACGGCAGCGCGGACCTCGTCACGCTGATGCAGGCTCACCAGCGCACCCATGGTCACGGTGTCATTACGCGGATTGCCGACGACAGTCTTGTCGAGCCGTCGCGCGCAGGCCGGCGATCACGTCGTCAACCATCGCCTCGGGAACCATCGCCCGGCGGATGCAGGTGCAGCGCTGTCCTGCCTTGGTGGTGATCTCTCGCGAGACTTCCTTGATGTACAAGTCGAATTCCGGCGTTCCCGCTGCGGCGTCCGGTCCCAGGATCGAGCAGTTAGCGAGTCGGTCTCCGCTGTGAAACGTGCGGCGCGCGCGGTCACGGCGTCGTTGCCGCGCAACACCGCCGCGGTGACTGCGCTGCCGGTGAACGCGATCACGTCCTCGCCGCCGAGATGATCGAGCAGGTCGCCCGCGCTGCCGCAGACGAGCTGCACTGCACCTTCCGGCAGTGCGCCCGACGCGATGATGTCGCGCATCACCGCTGCGGTGAGATACGCGGTTTGCGTCGCCGGTTTGACGATGGTGGGGACACCGGCGAGCACCGCCGGCGCCAGCTTCTCGAGCATCCCCCACACCGGAAAGTTGAAGGCGTTGACCTGGAGCGCGACGCCGCGGAGCGATGTGTAGACATGCCGACCGGCAAAGGTGCCGCCTTTACCGATCGGCTCGACGTCGCCGTCGGCGATGAGAAAGCCGTCGGAAGCTCGCGGCGTGCGCGGCTGCTGTATGCGAAGACGGTGCCGATGCCGCCGTCGATGTCACCCGCGCCGTCGCGCCGGGTTGCACCGGTCGCGAGCGAGAGTTCGGCGTACGCAGCCTTGTTGGCGTCGAGGTACGTGGCGAGCGTCTTCAGCGCCGCAGCCCGCTCGTGAAAGGTGAGTTTCCGCAACGCCGGTCCGCCGGTGTGCCGCGCATGGTCGACGAGCGCCCGGGTGTCGAGCCCGGTACTGGAGACGCGAGCGACGATCTCGCCGGTGGCCGCGTCGGCGACCGCGGTGCCTTCGTCGGGGGCGGTGTACCAGGCGCCGGCGACGTAGCTGGCGAGCATTTCGGGCATGGAGAGCTCCTGTGACGGGTGACTACTCCAGCCTAGCGGGAGACCCCACGCGAGGCTCGGGACGGTGTTGCGCGAAGTGGTGACCGTGCCGCCGTTTGATACACACCCTCCGATGGACGCGCTCATGGTTCCATGAGCGGCTCGTCGGCACGGACCCCCACGGAGGCGACCCATGCGCGGCATGTTCCCAGCCATCGAACCGCGCGACACCGGCATGCTGGCCGTCGGCGACGGACACGAGATCTACTGGGAGCGCTCCGGCAATCCCGACGGCATCCCGGCGGTCTTTCTGCACGGAGGACCGGGATCGGGCGCCCGTCCCAACCAGCGCCGGATCTTCGATCCGGATCTCTATGACGCCGTGCTGTTTGATCAGCGAGGCGCAGGCCGGAGCCGGCCGCTGGCGAGCGAAGCGGACGCCGACCTGAGCAGCAACACAACACAGCATCTGATCGCCGACATCGAGCAGTTGCGCGAGCACCTTCGCATCGAGCGTTGGACAGTGCTCGGAATGTCCTGGGGCAGCACGCTGGGCCTCGCGTACGCAGAGGCGCATCCGGACCGCGTCAAGGCACTCGTCGTGGCCCTTGTGGGGACGACCACGCGCCGCGAGGTGGAGTGGATGACCCAGGACGTCGGACGGATTTTTCCGAAGGAGTGGGAGCGATTCGCGGGCGCCGTGCCTCCGGAGCTTCGTCATCTGCGGCTCGTCGACGCTTACGCAACGCTGCTGTTCGATCCCGATCCCGAGGTGCACGACCACGCCGCACGGGAGTGGTGTGCGTGGGAGAACGCGCACGTCTCGCTGGCGCCCAATTACACGCCCAACCCCCGCTACGAAGACCCCGAGTACCGTCTTCGCTTCGCCCGCCTCGTGACCCATTACTGGCGCAACGCCGCCTTTCTGGAAGAGGGGCAACCCTCCGCGAAGCCGCAGTGTTGAACGGGATTCCCGGCGTGCTCATCTGCGGTAAGTACGACGTCAGCAGCCCTCTCGAGACCGCGTGGCGGCTTTCCCAGGTTTGGACGACAACAGGCTCGAGGTCATCGATGACATTGCGGCCACGGCGGCGGCGATGCGTTCTTTCCGCGGTCATCGAGTTGGCTCATCGAGCTGGCGGGATAGAGCTCCTGCGCTGACCCGCAGCGTGTTGCTTGCGCGGCGAACATCTGTTCAATACACTGGCGGCCCCGCCTGGCGCTCCTGCTCTCCGTCCCAGTAGGCAATGGCCTTACCCCAGTGAGGAGCGATGCCCGATTCCCTGTCCGCCGCTCTGGCGACACTTCGAACCCGCTACGGTCCCCCAGGCACTCCGCCGTGGCGGGTTGCCGGAGGAGGCACGTGGTCCACCGCAGTGCCGGTCCTCGATGGGGTGCTCACGCCGGGTGGGTTGAGCAATACGTCGTTATGTCCTCGGCTGACTGACTACGTGCTAGAGCTTGATCGGATGCACCGGGCGCGTTGACTACCGGAATCAGATCGGCCTCGCCGAGAACGTAAGGGCGGTCGCCGGTGACGGTGGCGCCCACGGCTGTATAGGCCGCGTCACTGGCTCCAGCGGCTTTGCCTGCGCCAGACTCGACGATCACCGTAATACCCTGCGCCAGCAGCGATTTCAGGCTCTCGGGAAGCAGAGCGACACGGGTTTCGCCGGGAGCGGTTTCCTTGAGAATGCCTAAAAGCAATTTGCCTCCGCAGCAGTTGAATGGGGTTGGACGCTTACAACGGTACGCGTAAAGGCGTGCCTCGTCATCCTGAAAATTATCAGACCATGGAGGGAGTGAATCGTGTGATTTTGGTCACTCGGGCTGCTCGATGTCCGGGGATTTTGATTACGGCGCTTCGAGACAACGTCAAGATAGGCGATCAAGATTGGCGCATTCGTTTCCTATCAGCTAAACCGAACAAAATCGACCGTGCTTTAAGTCGGTAGCATTGGGGGTTAAAACAACTCGTTAGACGAGGCTTGATTCTCTAACGTGTTAGTGTATTTGACATTCCAGTACGGTCGGAAACCCAAAAATGGATGAGCAGCGAGCTTTTGCGGACCAGCTCTTCGGCGAGGCGCTTGATCTGCCGCGCGAGGAGCGAGCCGCGTTCCTGGCCAAGGCATGCCGGAATGCGCCTGCCGTGCAACAAGTTGGTGTTGGCGCTGCTCGCAGAGAATGACCGGCTGAGCGGTTTTCTCTCCGATCCGCCCTACCAGAAGGCAGGTGCGTCGGCCGCACATCTGCTGGCGCCCGGTACGCGGCTGGGGCGATACACCATCGTCGACCAGCTGGGTGCGGGAGGCATGGGGGTTGTGTATCGCGCTCGCGACGAGAAACTGGAGCGCCTGGTCGCAATCAAGATGGTGTCGAAGGGAGTGCTGGCTAGCGAAGAAGCACGCCGTCACTTTCGCAAGGAGGCGCTGGCGCTGGCCAAGCTGAATCATCCGCGCATTGCGTCGGTGTACGACGTCGGAGAGCAGGACGGCGCGGATTTCCTCGTGATGGAGTTGGTGCAGGGAGCAGTCTCTGGCGGCGAAGCTGCGGGCGGGACCTCTGCCAGTGAACGAGGCGACTGCCATTGCGCGGCAAGTTGCAGAAGCCTTGGGCGAAGCTCACGAACACGGGGTGATTCATCGCGATCTGAAGCCGGCGAATGTGATGATCACGCCGAAGGGCGACGCGAAGGTTCTGGATTTTGGCCTGGCCAAGCTGCTGGCGCCCGGAGTGGATGCCACGATGTCGGTGGCGGAGACGCGGGGCTTCTCGGCACCCCTGTATATATGTCGCCGGAGCAGGCGCTCGGCAAGAGCGTGGATGCGCGAACGGATCTGTGGAGTCTCGGCGTGCTGTATTACGAGTCTCTGGCGGGGCGACCACCTTTTGCGGGGAACAGCAGCCTCGATGTTCTGCATGCCATCACGACTGAACCTCTGCCGTCGATTCGCGCCATCCGGCCCGAACTTCCGCCGCTGGCTGAACATATTGTGACGCGGGCTCTTGAAAAGGATTGCGATCTGCGTTATCAGCGCGCTGTGGAGATGGAAACCGACCTCAAGCGGCTGGCGCGGGATCTTGATCCGGGTTGGCCTTCGTCGAGTTCGGTTTCAGTGGCAAGTTCAGCAGCGACGCGATAGTTCGGCGAGGCAGACGGCCTGTTGTGATGGTTGCGGGTGTCTGTCGGTTTGATGCTGTGTTCTGGCTCTTGCGTATCTTCTGCGCCCAACCGTGCCCCCGCCGCGCGTGATCGCAATCAAGCAGATTACGCATGATGGAAAACGGAAGATGTACACGCCAGGGTATCGAATTCAGAGCTCGATGGTTACCGATGGACTGCGCGTTTATTTTGAGGTGCTGGAAGCAGAGGGTCTGCGGCAGGTTTCGGTCGAAGGAGGGGAATCGGCGCCATTGCCGATTCCATTCGAACTACCCGCCCTTATCGGACTTTCGCCGTCGAAATCCGAGTTGCTGCTGCTGGGGCCGCCGGGCGACGCAAAACAAAATGACACGGGAGGGATTTGGACGATGCCCGTGCTGGGCGGACAGGTGCGGCGCATCGGAGACATGGTAGTTCTCGACGCAACATGGTCGCCGGATGGAGCTTCAATCTACTACGCGAAGGGGCCGGATATCTGGGTCGCGCGAAGCGATGGAACCCAGGCCCGGAAGATTCTTACCGTTGACGGAGAACGAGAACCAAATTGGATTCGATTCTCTCCCGATGGAAAGCTATTCCGATTCGGCGTGCTCGACGAGAAGCACAATACCAATACCCTCTGGGAGGCGCACGCAGATGGAAGCGGCCTGCGGCGTTTGTTCAGTGGAGATGCGTGGCCCAATGAATGCTGTGGTGCGTGGACCCCGGATGGAAAATATTTCGTATTTGAGTCGACGCGCGGGGGATCGTGGAATCTGTGGGCGGTGCGGGAGAAGCGGGACTGGTGGCGAAAGACGAATGCGGAACCGGTGGAACTGGCGACGGGAGCCTCAATTGCCCTGAGTCCACTGCCGAGCCTTGACGGTAAAAGCGTTTATTTCATGGGAATCACCAAGCGAGGAGAACTGGAGCGTTTCGACTCAAAGAAACATTCATTTGTGCTGTATCTTCCCGGAGTCTCGGCCGACGCGTTGGCGTTTACAAGAGACGGGTCCAGGATTGCCTACACCAGCTTGCCTGAAGGGAATCTCTGGGTGTCCAAGTCTGACGGCAGCGAAGCTCGCCAGCTGACTTTCGCTCCCTTGAAATCAGGTCTGCCTCGATGGTCGCCGGACGGAAAGCAGATCGTGTTCATTGGGACCGAGCCCGGCAAGACGGACCAGATCTATATGATCCCGGCGGAAGGCGGAAATCCGGAGCGGCTGACCAACGGAGTAAACGGAAACTCGGATCCTTCCTGGTCACCGGGCAGCGATGCGATCGCGTTGGGCGCCACCGTCGGACACAGCAGGCTCATCAACGCAACACCCGATTCAAATCTTGAACCTGAAGACCCACAAACTGACTGCACTGCCGGATTCAGGTCGATACTGGTCGCCGCGCTGGTCTCCCGATGGACGCTGGATCGTGGCGATTGATTCTCAAACCAGCGCATTGGAACTTTTTAACTTCAGCACCCAGAAGTGGGAAGAATTGACGAAGCTGCAGGCCGGGTATCCAGACTGGTCGCGGGATAGTGAATGTGTCTATTTCTTCGGCGGCGCGACCGCAACACAGTCGCCTGAGTATCGGGTCTGTCTCAGTGACCGTCGTCCTCAGCTTATGGCAGACCTGCGGCAAATCGGACAACCGACAGCGGATTGGGGAGGGTGGAGTGGAACGACCCCGGATGGTTCGATTCTGGCTGTACGCGACACCAGCCTGGAAGAGATCTACTCGCTCGAATTGGATTTGCCGTAGACTCCGCTCAAGAAACGAAGCGCCGGGCAGGAGCATGGAAATCAGCTCCTGCCCGGATTTGAGATTTCACTTCGACTGCGCTCCGCCGCTGGCATCCGGAGATCAGGCCAGCTGGACGCGGCTGGGAATGAGGTGGTTGGCGGCGTAAGTCGCGCGCTGCGCGGCGTTCGGCACCCGACTCGGAAACCGATGCGTGAATAGAGCCGCTGGTCGGGGCGTATTCCGTGAGGAAGTAGCGGTCGCCGTACTTGCGGAAGGCCACATAACCGGATTTGTGCTGGCGTTGGATCGTATCCGGCCTGAATCATGGCCCATGCCGAGCGGTTGCCGCTGCGCAAAGTCAGGATGTTCTGATTCTCGCATGGAGACGGTGTAGACGCCGGCCGCGAAGTGCTGCGTCCCGTAATCGAATGCGAAAGGCACATGGACCTTGGTGGAGGGCTCGAGCCGGTTTGGGCGATCACTGTCTGCGACAGAGACGCAATGGCGACGAGGGCGGCGAGGGCGATTGTGCGGATAGTCGTTTTCATGATGATCTCCTTGGGGAAGGGTCTTGATGACCGGCTTCACTTAGGAGTGCGCCATGAGTGACGGAAAAAGGGGCAACGCGGATTGAAGAATTATTTTTTGGCGCCGGCCGAGTCGTCTTCAGAAGCTCCCTCCGGCAAGGTCGTGCCTGGGTGGAGTTCGCGAAAAAGAAAGATGCGCGCCAGAGACCAGTCGCGTTTTACCGAGCGCGGTGCGACGTTAAGAATTTCGGCGATCTGCTCGACGGAGAGGCCGCCAAAATAGCGCAGCTCGACCACACGAGCTTGCCGGGCATTGCTTGCGGCCAGCTTTGCCATGGCTTCGTCGAGAAACAGGACTTCGTCGAGTCGTTCAGGGGAAATGGCGAGGTTGTCTTCCATTTCGACGCGCTTCAGTCCGCCGCCGCGGTGCTCGGCATTGTGCTGGCGCGCATAGTCAACCAGGACGCGGCGCATGACGTGGGCTGCCAGTCCAACGAAGTGGGCACGATTGGTCCACTCGATATCCTCGCCAACAAGGCGCAGGTAGGCTTCGTTGATCAGAGCAGTGGCCTGCAATGTGTGCCCGTCCCGCTCGCGGCGCATATAAGCGGCGGCGATGCGATGCAGTTCCGCGTACACGAGGGGAAGGAGATTTCCGGCGGCAGCGGAATCGCCGTCATGCATGGCCTTGAGCAGCCGCGTGACCTCTCCGGGATTCGAATCCATCGACGCCTCCTGTACTGCATCGTACAGCCGATGTAATGCTTGTGGCATTTCGTCATTTGACTCCACAAGGCAGTCACAACGGTCGCATCCGGTTCACGGTTACGAACTGGTAACCGCCTAAGCGGACATTTTTGCAAATGGGGGATGTCCGAGTGTCCACGCCCCGTCCGGAACGCCACCCGAGAGGCAGTTGCCCGCGAGAATTGAGTGGTTGCCCTGGTCCTCGAGACTCACTCGGCCCGCGCGGAAATTTCAACTTTAGAAATCGTTAAGGGTTGCTATACTGCGGCTCCGCAATGTGAGGTCAATATGGCACGTCGTTCGTTCCTCCGCCAGATGTTCGCGCTTCCTCTCGTTGGTATTGCTTCGAGTTGGGGGCAAAGCAGCAGTCACAAACAGCTCAACATCATGATGAAGAGTGCCTGGGGGTCGGACGATCCCACCAAGGCTGCCTTTCCGTTCCTGCATGGTCTGGCACTCTCAGAAGCAGGGCATACGGTCCAGATATTTCTGCTCGGCGAAGCGGTTTCGCTGATGCGGTCGTCTGTTGCCGCCGCGGTCGTGCCGGTGGGATGGCCGCCACTCGGCGAGACGATGAAGAAAGTAGCTGACCGGAAGGTCCAGATTTACGCGTGCGGAGCCTGCTGTCGGGCGCGTAGCGTTATGCAGACGGATCTGGATCAGTGGGGAGCGAAGTTCGGCAGCCCGCCGATTTTTGTCTCCCTGGTAGAGTGGGCGGACCGCGTAATTACGGAGTGAGGACGGATGCGGGCAGACTTCAGAGGTCCGCCCGCAATGGTCGTGTTATTTCGGCAGCGGCGCCGTTCCGGTCACTGTGAAGCCGGCTTCGGATTTGGCGCTCGTTTCTTCGGGCTGTGCGCCGCCGAGGGTGAGCGTGTATTTGCCCGCGAGGATGGAGCGGTTGCCCTGGTCGTCGACGCTGGAGAGCGAGCGCGGATCGATCTTCAGCGAGACTTCCTTGCTGGCGCCGGGACCGATGGTGACGCGGTCAAATCCGACCAGCGAATGGATCGGGACCGCCTTCCTGCGGCGTCTTCAGGTAGGCTTCGACGACTTCATCGCCGCTCATGGTTCCGTTGTTGGTGACGGTGACGGTTGCGGTGATCGGATCGCCAGCCTTGAGCGTGGAAGCAGAAAGCTTGACGCGGGCCATAGGTGAATTTGGAGTAGCTCAGGCCGTAGCCGAATCCCCAGAGCGGCTTGCCCGGTGAAGTAACGGTAGGTGCGGCCCTTGATGGAGTAGTCAGTGAATGCGGGCAGGCCATCGAGCGAGGCGTAGAAGGTCACGGGCAAGCGGCCGGCGGGATTGTTGAGTCCGGCAAGGGTGCGGGCAATGGCGGAGCCGCCATCGACGCCGGGGTACCACGCTTCGAGGACGGCGGCGGCATGCTCGTTGGCCCAGTTGAGGGCCACGGCGCTGCCGCTCTGCAGCACAACGATGAGCGGCTTGCCGGTGGCGGCGACAGCTTCGAGCAGCTTTTGCTGAGGCGCGGGCAGGTCGAGACTGGTGCGGTCGCCGCCGCTGAAGCCGGGAATCTTGATCGGCATCTCTTCGCCTTCAAGTTGCGGAGAGAGGCCGACGAAAGCAACGACGACGCCGGCTTCTTTGGCGCGGGCGACGGCTTCATCGAGCTGCGCCTGGGCGGGCGCTTGCCACTTGAGCGTGATGCCGCCGCCGGACTGATCGGCGGAGTGGGAGTATTCAAGCTTGAAATCGTGTTCTTTCGTGTCGGTGAAGTCGACTGCGATGGTGGGGGTCTGTGCGAAGGTTTCGATCGGCGGCGCGGTGGGCGAATTTCCCGGCGCAGTTTTGAAGTTGCCCATTGCCGCCATGTCATGGCCGGTGCGGATATTGCCTTCGCCAAGCACTTTGCCGTCGAGGGTGAACCGGTAGCTTTCGGCGGGCGAATAGGGAAAGCCGTCTCCGACTTCGAGGGTGAAGACGTAATGGCCGGGTGCAGGCGCGGCAATCGATCCGCTCCAGCGTACGGAGTAGTTGTGCGTATCGACTTCAGGTGCGGGCCTGGCATTTTCCCAGTCGGCCTGGATGAGGGGTTCGGTTTCGGTAGCGACGGGGCGGCCAGTCCAATCCGGCGTGGCGAAGAACTCGGTTTTCAAGCCCTTGTTCAGCCCGAATGCGGTGCGCGGAACCGGCACGCCAAAGCCTTCAGCAAGCGTGGAGCCCTGCGCGTAGAGGATGGGCGTGCTCTTGAACTGATTCATCATGCCGTCGAGCGGCGTTACGGGATGGAGCGGGGTGCCGACGTAGTTGCCGAGGATCGAAGGCAGCGAGTCGGCGGTTGGCCCGATGACTGCGATCTTTTCGGGAGCTTTCAGGGGCAGCGCGCCATCGTTCTTGAGCAGGACGATGCTTTCTTCGGCGGCTTTTCGCGAGGTCTGGCGATTGGCGTCGGAGGCGACCGAAGAGAAGGGGATGCGATCGAGCGATGAGCCGGGAGGGTCGAAGATGCCGAGCTGGAAGCGCGCGGTGTAGAGGCGCTCCGCGGCTTGGGTTACCAGGTCTTCCGAGACAAGCCCATGGCGCACGGCATTGGCCAGCGTGTTGAAGCCGGGTGTCCACATGCTGCAGGAGAGGTCGGTGCCCGCCTGCGAGAGAGAGCGCGCGGCGTGCTCGATGTCGGCGCGTCTTCTTGTGGCCCTGGTAGACATCAACGATGGCGCCGCAGTCGGAGACGACAAAGCCCTTGAAGCCCCATGCATCGCGGAGATGCTCTTTCAGCAGCATCTTGTTGGTGCAGGCAGGCCACTCATCGATGGAGTTGTACGCGCACATCACGGACTGCACGTGGCCTTCGGTGACGGTGGCGCGGAAGGCGGGAAGGTAGGTCTCTTCGAGATCGCGCGGGCTGGGATCGACGTTGAAGCCGTGACGCAACTGCTCGGGGCCGCTGTGCACGGCGAAGTGCTTGCTGGTGGCGACGGCGCGCAGATGCTGGAGATCGTTGCCCTGCACTCCGCTGATGAAGGCGATGCCGATGCGACCGGTGAGGTAAGGGATCTTCGCCGTAGGTCTCCTGGCCGCGGCCCCAGCGCGGATCGCGAAAGATGTTGATGTTGGGCGACCAGAAGGTGAGGCCATAGAAGATGCGGTGATTGCCTTCGCGCTGGGCCTGGTTGTATTTGGCGCGGGCTTCAGACGAAATGACGTTGCCCATGCTGCGGACCATTCTCGGGTCCCAGGTGGCGGCCATGCCGATGGCCTGCGGAAAGACGGTGGCATAACCGGCGCGTGCGACGCCGTGCAGGGCTTCGTTCCATGTCTGGTAGTCGGGAATGCCGAGGCGGGGAATGGCGGTTGCCCAGTCTTCGAGCTGCGAGGCTTTTTCATCCAGCGTCATACGGCCCACCAGGTCGTGCGCGCGTTCCTGCGGTGAGAGATTTGTGTTGAGGTAGGCAGGTTCCTGTGCGGCAGAGCCCGAGGCAAGTACGGCTGAAGTAAAAGCGAAATGAAAAGCCAGTGACGAAGCGGCATGGGTCGTTCCTCGATTGGCTTGGTTCAGCCGGGAGAAATGTACTAGGTCAGGGTCTCTGTTGGCTAGGTTTATCGGTTTACTTCGAGAGATTTTGCCGAAACAGCCAGGGACTAAAGGTAGCCACCACTTTCCTTTTCGGCTGACCTCTCCATCTGCTCGAGGATTCCGCGCATTCTGGCAAATTCAGGATGGCCATGCAAAGGCGCGAGCCGGGGATCGGCAAGCGCCTGGAAGAACCACGGACACCGCGACTCGGCGGCGGTCTGAAGTTCTGCAAGAGCGCCCTCGATGTCTCCCAAGGCAACGCATATTATCGCGGTCAAAGAACTCAGGACAAAACGCTCGCGGCCCAGCCACTGCAGCCGTTCCAGAATGGAGCGTGCTTCGTCGAGGCGTCCGCCTTGAGCCAGCGCGTAGCCATATACACCGGCGGCGGGATCGAAGTAGGGCAATCGGCGCACCAGATTCTCAGAAACGGCGATGGCGCGATCGGTCTTGCCATTGAAGGCAAGGATCATGGCGCCGTAGATATTGCTGCCTTCGTGGTCAGGGAAAATGTCGAGTGCGTGCTCCGCCTGCGCAACGCTTTTAGCGGATTCACCGGCGAGGTGATAGGCCCATGCCAGGCGAGCGTTCAGCCACGGAGAATACGGATCGGATTGGAGCGCGTCGTTGAGCAATGCGATGGCTTCAGGAAAGCGATGCCGACTGAGGGCGAACATCGCGCGGAGGCGCGTAATCGAGGTCTCATGGGGAAGATGGGCGCTGGCCGAGAAAGCGCGTGCGGCGCCCGCCAAGTCGTGGTCGACGTGAAATCGGACCCAACCCATCGGCGGAAGGATCGCCTCCGCACCTTCAACGTGGGCTGGAATGGCGTCGGCGGCGTGTCTCACCTGTTCGGCCGCCTCCGCCGGAGCGACGAATCCGCAGAGGATCTGGATCACATATGCGTTTGCGAGGTCAATATGCGCTGCGTAGAGAGACGGGTCGTGTTCGATGGCGCGCGACAGATGCTGGATGCCGTCCTGCATGCGATGCCGCTGCAGAGTCTGCCATTCGTGGTGTCCCCGCAGGAACAACTCATAGGCTTCGCGGCGACCAGGTTTCTCGGCACTGCCGGGAAGCGAGCGACTGCGGCTTGGATAGAAACGGATCGTAGTTGCCCGAGGCGAACAAAGAGCCGATGAGCCAACTCCGATTCCAGCCCCGCGGCTCTTGCCTGCGGAACGAGCATGTCTTCGACCCAGATTTGCGTGCCGTCGGCCACGCGAATCATCTCGGCACGCAGTCGAAAATGCGAAGGCAGCGAGCGAAGTGTTCCTGCAAGCACAAGGTCGGCGCGGAGCGCTTCACCTACCTGGTGAGCGTGCATTCCGCGCGCGGCGAGAGAAAATGCCGAGTCCCTGGCAAGCACGCGGACCGGCGAGAGAGGATCGCCGGTGAGAAGCGCGATGGTTTCTTCCGCAATTGAGGATCCGAGGTAAGGCGGAACGTTCGTCTCCGCCGAAAACGGCATGATCACCAGGCGGGGTCTCTCTTCAGCGACATTCGCCACGCTCTTGTGCACTTCTGTGAAGAGCCGGTAACCGCGTTTATAGACAGTCTGAATGCAGTCGTCTGGCGTCGAGCAATTCGCGAAGCGATGACATGCATTTGGAAACGCTGTCGTCGGTGACGTGCACATCGGCCCACAGCGCTTTCTTCAGTTGTTGATGGCGTCACGATCTGGCCGGCTTGCGCGAGCAGAAGCTTCAGAGCCGCCAGTTCCTTGGGAGGAAGATGAATGATTTCGTCTCCCGCGGGAAAGTGTGCCGTCGGGATCAAGATGAAGATCTCCAAATGTGAATGCGCGACCGGGTAAATCCGGTGAACTTGATGCCGAAACCAGACTCAACCATCATCTTCCTCAAAGTTTCGAACAGCCTGCTTCTGGGCTCTATTGAACTCCAAAGGCAGGTGACCTCCTTTGGCGGAATCGGACTCTGTCTCGAAACCAAGGGGAAGAGCGAAGATCGAAAATTCCTCCGATCTGGATGAGTTGAACAATTACAGTTTCGAATCGCGCAACTAATTATGTATCTAAACTGCAACATCGACGTGTGATGAGCAAAGCATTATTCGCGGCGATTTAGTAACTTTCTGCGAGGTTACCCGAATTGTTTCACTATGGGAAAAACATGGAGCTTTTTATTGCGGAAGACGAACATGATTCACGTCAGAGGTGCTTTGGCAGGTGCGTGTACCGCTGAAGGAGTCACCCTGTTCATGCGCTTGCAGATCTCAGGGGCTCGCGGTCGTTCGAAAAGCCGAGTCCCGCCGGAAAGGCGGGACTGGAGAAAGGCGGGATGAAACTGAGAGTGTTGTGACCGGTCTCTAGTACTTCGATTTGATCGCGTAGGTAATGCCCATGGTGAACTGGAAGGAATTGTGTTTGGTGGGCGGCTCCGACGACAGGTGTGTCGTTGAGATAGCTGTCCAGCGTTCCCAAAGAGAAACTCAGATTCTTGTATGCGGGAAATGCGAGCGTATTGGTTTCATCCGCGGAGTAGGCGTGAGGATGATTGAATGCGGGAATGAAGGCCAGACCCTGGGTATACGTCACGAGCTTGCGATGAAGAACGTAGGACAGCGAAAGCGTCGATCCGATCAGATTCTCGTTTGTCGTCGAGCCGGTAATGAACTGTTGCTTCTCATACTGAATGGTTGCTTTGAGGTCGGCTTCCTGTCTGGGAGTCTTGAGCGCGGTCCATCCGAAGCCGCCGCCGTAGATCTGCTGCAGATCGAGATCCTGCGCGATAGTTGTGATCGAAGGCCGTCTGCCCGAGAGCGAAGAAACGCGGCGAGAGATACTCATCGCGTTCCGCGTCGGCGTGGTAAAGAGCGGACTTGGTGACCACCGACGCGACGAAGACGGGAGGCGTGGTTCCCGTTGCGGGAACGGTGTAGGACGGTTGCGTGATTTTTCCGTAGGAGCCGGTGAAATCGAAGGAAGTGCGATCGCGCGGGTTGAGCCAACTGGCGGTGGGCACAACACGCACCATGCCGACGCCGCCGGAGAAGGTGTACTGATTCTGGGTTGCCGTGACGATGGCGGCGCCGGCAGTGGCAGCGCCATTCCACCCGGTAAAGAAGCCGGGAGAGTGAAAGAGCTGCTTATCGAGGGTGGCCTTGTCCATGATGAATGCTGCGTCGGCGACGGGAATCGGCGCGGGCGCAGCGGCGCTGTCGGTGTGCAGGGTGAGCGACTGATTTGCCACCTCGATGGTGCCGGTGGGGATCGATCTCGAGCTCTTCTTGCCGCGAATCTTCACATTCTTGTCGATGACGGCGAAGCTGCCTGCGGTATGCAGTTCTTTGATTTTGCCCCATTCGAGGGTGACGTCTCCAAGAGGATCGGAATGGAATGTGACTTTCCCGCCGATCTCGCTCACGAATTTTCCGTGCAAGGTATCTCCGTTGCTGAGTACGAGAACGTCAGGTCCCGCGTCCTGTGCAGCAAGATGCGCGGGAGACGCAAGTGAGAGAAGGAAGATTGCGATGGCCGAAACGATTTGAACAACGGTGCGGTGCAAGCGGGAGATGGTGCCGCGAGAAAGAGGAAGAGAAGGAAGCAGGGTCATGGGGATGATCCTTTTCGTGGATTTTGAAGCGTTGAATTGCCTCGGGTCGAACCAGACATGGTGCAGTACCTCATGCTAAAGCGTTGCCGGTCAATGCGCCACCTTTCAGGTTTCAGAAATCCTTCAGGAGATGGAAGACGGATTCGCGGAAGACTCCGTGTGAGGTAAATGTCATGGCGAATGGACCGTCTTACGCTCGCTGGTCACTTGAGCCCTACAGCATCGGCATGAAGCTTCGCACGCTGCGTACGCAAAAGCATCTGACGCTTTCGCGGCTGGCGGCGGAAACCGGCTTGTCGACCGCACTGCTGTCGAAACTGGAAACCGACCGGATGATTCCCACTTTGCCGACGCTGGCGAATATCTGCCGGGTTTATGGCGTCGGGCTCAGCTATTTCTTTCAGCGATGCCACAAAACACACCCTGGCCATCACCCGAAAAGCCCACCTGGTTGGAAACGGCAGGAGCCAGGAGGCGGCGAAGCAGATTCCGCTTCACGCCTTGACCGCAGACGCGCGACTTGTTGCTCGCATCATGGAGTATCCTTCCGGCACGGCCGGGGTTTTGTCGGAAGTGTGGTCGATCCGTGTGCAGCGTCGTCTACGTGCTGGAGGGGACACTGCATCTGGACTCAGGTGGCATGCACGAGGTTCTCGAAACCGGAGACTGCGTCTACGTCGACAGCGACATGGCCATGGCATGGAGCGCTGGAGACTCGGGCCGCTGCCGAGCGCTCGTTGTCACGCCTGGAGTCTCGCGCCCGCGCTGATTCGGATGAGGACGGGTTGCCAGCGTGATTCAGCTCTGAATCAAAGGGATTTGCCGCTCCCGGCTCCGGTCTGTAGGATGTTCTGGGCATTCAAGGACCACGGGGCAAGGACAGCGAGACTATGCGACCCAACCTGAACCTGATGAAGGCGACTCTGACTGGAGCGCTGGGCGGCCTGCTTTTTGGCTTCGACACGGTTGTCATCTCCGGCATTATCGATGCGGTGGTGAAACTGTATGGGCTGAGCGACTACGGCAAGGGATGGACGGTTGCCATCGCACTCATCGGCACGGTGGTGGGATCGTTCAGCGCGGGCGTGGTGGGGCACAAGCTGGGTTCGCGCGAAACGCTGCGCCTGACGGCTGTGCTGTATATTGTGTCGGCGCTGGGCAGCGCGCTGGCGTGGAACTGGCCTTCGTCTGATGGTCTTCCGATTTATCGGTGGGCTGGGAATCGGCGCGTCGTCAGTGCTGGGCCCGGTGTACATCGCCGAGCTTGCTCCGGCCAAGTGGCGCGGGCGGCTGGTGGGCGCGTTTCAGTTCAACGTGGTCTTCGGCATCCTGGTTGCGTACACCTCGAACTACCTGATCCGCCTGCTGCATCTGGGCGCGACCGAGTGGCGCTGGCAGGTGGGCGTGGCGGCGGTTCCGGCGCTGGGATTTCTGGCATGCTGCTGTTTGGGATTCCGCGCAGCCCGCGCTGGTCGGCCTCGCGCGATCGGATCGATGAAGCACTGGAAGTGCTGAAGCTGATGGGCGAGCCGGAGCCGGAGGCGGAACTGGCGGACATTCGCAAGGCGCTTGCCGAGGAGCATGCATCGGCGCACGAGCCGGTATTCCGATGGAAATATCGCTATCCACTGTTTCTGGCGATCACGATCGGCGCGTTCAATCAGCTGGCGGGAATCAACGCGATTCTTTATTACCTGAACGACATTTTTCAGGCGGCGGGATTCAGCCAGTTATCGGGTGACCAGCAGGCGATTGCGATCGGCTTCACCAACCTGATCTTCACCATGATCGGGATGAGCATGATCGACAAGGCTGGGCCGCAAGACGCTGCTGCTGATTGGTGCGGCGGGTACAGCCGTCCTGCCTGGCGGGCGTGGCGTGGATCTATCGCAGCAACGCGCACCAGGGCATGCTGGTGTGGCTGCTGATTGGGTATATCGCCTTCTTTGCGATGTCGCAGGGCGCGGTGATCTGGGTGTACATCGGCGAGGTGTTTCCCAACGCGGTGCGCTCCAAGGGACAGGGCGTTGGCAATGCCAGCCACTGGACGATGAACACGATCATTGCGCTGACGTTTCCGGTGGGTGGCCTCGCACCTGGGGCAGAGCGTGCCGTTTGTCTTCTTCTCCGTGATGACGGTGGTGCAGTTCCTGACCGTGCTGTTTGTCTATCCGGAGACGAAGGGGCAGACGCTGGAGGCTTTGCAGAGGAAGCTGGTTGCTGCGGATTAGAGAATTCCTGTCGGCAAAGAACGGTTTGATCGGTTTTTTGCCTCGGTGATCCATGTCACCAACAGTGAACGGCCGTTCGGACCTATATGTAAAGGTGGGAACTCGAGCGGGGCGAGTCGGATCCGCGCCGCACTGGAGCTGTCCCAGCGAGGTCTGCATGGAACAGTTTGCAAATCCGATTTCAGAGCAGGTGAGGGAAGTCGTCGAGGCCGTGGTTGAGGCTTTGCGCGTGCCCAAGCCCGATGAGCTTTCCCCTTCGGCGGCTCAGCTTCGTTTGAGGCCGAAGCACTGCGTGCCGAGATTATTCGCGTTGGACGAAAGCTCTGGGAGCGGCAGTACGTGGACGGCAACGGCGGCAACATCAGCTGCCGGCTGGGCACGAAATATGTGCTGTGCACGCCGACGATGATGAGCAAGCGCGACCTGGAGCCGGCGGATATCTGCTTGTCGGATATGGACGGCAACATTGTGGCCGGCGATCGGCTGCGCACCAGCGAATTGCTGCTGCACCTGGAGATTTATCGCGCCAATCCGCGGGCGCGGGCGGTGGTGCATTGCCATCCGCCGTATGCGACTGCTTTTTCGCTGACCGGAACCACGCCGCCGGTGGGGTTGATTTCGGAGTACGAGATTTTTATCGGGCCGGCTGCGCTGGCTCAGTACGAGACGCCGGGAACGCATGCCTTTGCCGAGACGGTGTTGCCGTTTGTGCAGAACCACAACACGATCCTGCTGGCGAATCATGGGGTGGTCTGCTGGAGCGACACGGTGACGCATGCCGAGTGGCTGACGGAGATCCTCGAGTCCTATTGCAAGACCTGCGTGATTGCAAAGCAGATCGGCAAGCCGCTGACTTTTATTCCCGATGAGAAGATTCAGGAGATCCTGGCGTTGAAGCGGAAGCTGGGGTTTCCGGATGCGCGGATGGAGCCGCTGCCTGCGCCAGTTGATGCAGACGCGCCGGTGAATCCGGAGTTGGAGAAGCTGGTGCGGCAGGTGGTGTCGCGGCTGGAAGAGCGGTAGCTGCTGGACAAATGTCGTGCTGCAGCGCCACTCCGGCAAACAAAGCCTCCTCGATCGAAAGAGGAAGAAGCGAGACTCATACCGTCGAGAACTTCCAAAACGCTCCTTGATCTTGAATGAGGGTCTAAATGCATAGAAGGACCTTGTCGTTTGTTGCCTTGTTTCTATCAGCCTTGATGTCAGGATGCGGAAGTGGATCCGCTGGATCAAATCCGGGCCCGCCAACCTCTCCACCATTGCCCAGCTTCACTCTGACACTCTCTGCCTCGACAATCAATCTCACGCAGGGAGGGTCAAGCCAAAGTTTCAACGTTTCGATCGCAGGCCAGAATGGATTCGCGGACACCGTAACCGTCGCGCCCGTCGGGCTTTTCAATGGAGTATCGGTCGTCGCCAAGTTCGCTTACGCTCACGGCTGGAACTTCAGGAACATTTACGCCTTTCTGCTTCGAGCACAGCTCCAATTTCCGATGCAGGCGTGGTGATCAAGGGAACTACAGCGAGTTCCAGCGTTTCGCAGACCCTGACGGTCAATGTCTCGGGCGTTTCTGTGCCCGATCCTTACCATAATCTCGGCGGCACCATCGTTCACGGATTCTACGATCAGGCTCGCAATCTGCTTTTTGCCAGCAACCTCGGCTTGAACGAAGTTGATGTGATCTCCGGAATAGATATGAGTGTGCAGGCCCGTGTGCCAGTCCCACAGCCCTGGGGAATGGATCAGATGGCAGACGGCAAGACTCTGGTGATCGGCACACAGACACAACAGATCGTAACGCTCGACGAGGACACGCTGACGACTACGCCGCATCCATTCGCTGCGGTGGGTGGTAGCTCCTTTAGCCTGTACTTTCCCAATGTGGTCGCCTTGGCTAACGGGCAGGTTCTGATGATAGGCATGGAGCAAGGAATCTCCTCCAATAATTCTCTTGAAGGGTGGTTCGATGGCGGCCAATATATTTACCAATGGAACTCCAACACAAACCAATTTGCTGAGTTCGCGTCGGGCGCGTCCCAAGTCGGATCATGGGAGGTGGATAGCCTGGCGCGAAGCGCTGACCACCAGTGGGCTGTCTTCGCGGCAGACCAGTTCTACCTGTACAACTCCGCTTCCAGCACTTTGACGTCGGTTCCAATCTCCACCGTGAATTCAGGCGGTACAGCCGTCAGCGGATACGCAATGAACGCGGACGGCTCGAAAATCGCCGTCGTTAATGGATCATCCGTCACATTCTTCGATCGCTCCTTTCATCAATTGGGAACTGTCGCGATTCCGCAAATGTTTTATGTCGATGGGACCACCGTTCAATTCAGCGCCGATGGAAGCAAGCTGTTTCTGCAGTATGCTACGCCGATCGCCATAGAAATCGTCGATGTCGCGAGTTATACCGCGCTCGGCTATACCTCGCCGGATGTGTCACCGGAGGGAGGCTTTAATAGATTGTTGGCGACAGATTCGACCGATCGTGGCTTTTTAGGCATTGCGGAAGGCGTTCGTGTTGAAAATCTGGCGCAAACCCCGGTCGCAAATCCTGCCGAGGGCGTCATGCTCGGCCCGTCATTTTATTTTCCAGCTTCGAGCCTGCGTCTCAACAATTCGACGCAACTCCTCTTTTCGAGGGAACCACCAGCATGAGTTGTTATCTGGGCGGGGTTCCGGTTCCTTTTGACACCGGGGGCTCATCGATCACCATTCCGCTCGGTCGAGGCAGGCTCCGCGATGCGGAGTGCATCGGTCTGGATGGCGATTCCACCCTCTTCAGTGACCATGTTTCTTTTGGCGTACAACCAATCGGCATAAGCGCAAACCTCTTTCCTCCCACGGGCAATGCATCTGCATTCGTGTTCGGGTTCGGATTCTCCGCAACCGCCTCCGAGACGCCTGCGGTCTCAATCGGCGGCCAGGCATCGCCGGAGGTAGCATCGCTGGCAGATTTCTCGACAACGAGTCTCCAGGGTGCATTCGTCCAGATCCCGAAAGGCACACCGGACGACCCCGTCGACATAACTGTGAACAGTTCACTCGGCTCCGGAACCTTGGCCTCCGGAGCAATGTACTATGGGCAGCCCACAATCATGCCGGGCTCCGGATGGCTGCAGGTGCTTTTCGACACGCACAGATATCTTCTGTACGCTTTGAAAGCCGACGGAGCTCGTATGTTCTTGATGCGACGACTTCTGCAATAGAAGACACCGATTCCATTGCCGAACGGCCCTACGCGCGAATCGGAATAAGTCCTGATGGACTCTACCTGGACGCGGCATCCCAGATCGGCTCGGTAGCTGTAATGAATCCCGACCAACCATCGAGCATATCGATAGTTCAGGTCCCGGTGCGGGCTGGCATCTACGATTTATTCTATGGCCATTACGAAGTACGACAAGGCGATCATCACCGCAGCACCGGCGTCGGAGGTTGATCTCGCGACCCTGGCTGTCAGGCAGGTGCCCATCTTCCCCGCCCTCTTGTTGAAGAGTTCGGCAGACGGCAGCGCTCTCTATGGAGTGAGTGTAGGCAATACCGGCGGTGCGGTTTACTCGTACGACCCGGTAACCTATGCAGGGCAAACCGAGAGCTTCGGATACCTTTTCTGGTGGGACCTCGCTGTGGCTCCGGATGGCAGCCATTTTGCTGCCATCCATAACGTTCCCCCTGCACCGGGAGATTTCGTCGGCATATTCGATTCCGGCCTGCGACAGATCAACATGACCGTGTATCCCGACGCCAGCCTTCCGGATGACATGCTGGTTATGGGATCAACCTACAGTCCGCAGGGGAAGGTAGTTGTGGTTCCACTCGGCGACTCCATCGAGTTTTGGGATGCGGCCACAGCCACGCTTCGCGCTCGACTGATGACACCTGAAGAGTTACGCGTAGGAGCCCTCGCCCAGGCAAATCCGGCTCAAACTCAAATCGCGCTTGACGCTGTCGGGCAGACCATCTTTGCCCTTTCTGCCTCAGGATTGACGGTCATTCCATTACCCGCACCCATCGACTCATTGCCGAAGAACCCCTGGCAGCCCTTTGCGCGACACACCGGACACTCTCGCCCGATGACAGCTCTAGCGCCGAGAACCTGAGGCTTCCGCAACCAAGCCGCGTTCCTGACGAAGGCGAGAAAGGCTTGAAACGTGCTATACTAGCTTTGCGCTCAGTGATTTGGACGTGAGCGGCGGTTTGCCCCTTCTTATTAAGGCAATTCAGCCTGGCACAGATTTCCCCCAAGCCCCTACAGCGTAACCACCTCCGGCTGGAGTAGTGTGTTCCAGCAGTTTGTGAGTGTGGTGCCGGACGGCAATGAGCCGAACCGGCGGTAAAGTAGCGTGCGGCAGGTCCGGACCTCAGAGGAAGTTGAAAAGTCTGATGGTCAGTCCCCGGGACGTATTTGGTTCTCCCTTACGCATAAATTGAAGAGCAGGCGCGCACGCGAGCAGGACAAGTGTGTGCGGCTGCAAGGTCGGGTTCCGATTGCAGGCCCCAGGGAAGACGGGCTCCGGAACTCCAGGAAATGAATATATTTTGACGACACAGTTCTCGCAGTTCACATCTTTCGGCCTCGCTGATGGCGCGGCTCAACGCAAACAATTTTGTAACCCCCACGCCGGTACAGGCGGGCTGCATTCCTCCGGCGCTCGAAGGCCGCGATGTGCTGGCTACGGCGCAGACCGGAACCGGCAAGACGCTCGGCTTTTTGATCCCGATCGTGGAAATGCTGCAGAAGGTGCAGGACCGGAACGCGGCGCAGGCACTGATTCTGCTGCCGACGCGCGAACTGGCGATGCAGGTAGAAGCGGCTTTCAAGGTCATTCGGACCAGCCCTCAGCAGACGGTGGCACTGGTGGTTGGCGGGATGCAGGAACGCCCGCAACTGGACGCGATTCGCCGCGGCGCGCGGTTGATCGTGGCTACGCCGGGCAGGCTTGAGGATTATCTGAAGCGCAAGCTGGTGCGGATGGACCAGATCCAGATGCTGGTTCTGGACGAAGTGGACCGGATGCTCGATATGGGCTTTCAGCCGGCGATCGCACGCATTGCGACCACGCTGCCGCAGTCGAGGCAGACGCTCTGCTACTCCGCCACGCTGGAAGGCGCGGTGAAGGAAGTGGCGCGCAAATATCTCAACAACCCGGTTCGCATTGAGATCGGTTCGGTGTTGAAGCCGGCGGAGAACGTGGAGCTTCGCACCTTTGAAGTGGCTCCGGACAAGAAGCAGGAACTGCTCGAGCATCTTCTGGATTCAGAGGATGGCAGCTTCCTGGTGTTCGTGCGCACCAAGCATGGCGCGGATCGCGTGGCGCGCAGGCTCAGCCGTTCCGGCTGGTCGGCGACACAGATTCACGGCGACCGCTCGCAGTCGCAGCGGAACTCGGCTCTGCGGAGTTTCTCTGAGGGGCATCACCGCGTGCTGGTTGCTACGGATGTTGCCGCTCGCGGCATCGACGTGGCCAACGTGGCGCACGTGATCAATTTCGACATGCCGAAACTGGCGGAAGACTTTGTTCACCGCGTGGGCCGGACGGGGCGCGCATCGGCCAAGGGCGTGGCTTCGACTTTTGCGGGACCGGCGGAACGCGGCGATCTGCGGAAGATCGAGCGGACACTGTCGATCCAGATGAAGCGGTTCAGAGTAAGTTCGCTGAGCGAAGCGCGGCGTAAAGGCAGTTGTCCGTCTCGGTTTTCAGTCTTCAGTTAAACCACCCGGAACCGAAACTGGTTCCGGGTGGTTTTGTTTGTGAGGGGTTGTTTCGGTGCAGGTGCAACAAAATCAAAGCAGATCCTTCGCGTCGCTTACCCCAACTTCGTTGGGGCCCCAAGCTGCTCCGCTCAGGATGACACGGCTAAGTGAGGCACCTTTGCGGTCAGACGGAGGACGACACGCCGCGCACGTGAAGCTGCGGTACGAGGCTTCATTCCGTATGATGTTTTCGGTGTCTGCAGAGGGTGACGATGCGCATCTTCGAAGTTCTGTTTGCCGGTTGTTCTTTTATTGGCTGCTTCATTTGGGCTCGCCGTTGCATTTGCGCAGAGTGCTGCTGCTACCGAGCAAAGCTGCGCCTGCTAGCACCGGTCGACTGCTCCGGTAAAGCCGATGAGCGATGCGGAGAAGGCGGAGATGGCGGAGCGGGTTCGCGCTGAGACGCTGCATGCGTGGAATGGGTACAAGAAATATGCGTGGGGGCATGATGCGCTGAAGCCGCTGAGCCAGAAGCCATTCGACTGGTATGGCGATGGGCACAGCCTGCTGATGACGCCGGTGGATGCGCTGGACACGCTGACGCTGATGGGGCTGAAGCCGCAGGCCGATGAGGCGCGAGCGCTGATCGATACGAAACTGAATCTGGACCAGGACATTTACGTCAAGGATTTCGAGATCACGATTCGGCTGCTGGGGAGCTTGATCTCCTGCTACGAGATGACGGGCGACAAGCGGCTGCTGGAACTGGCCGATGACCTGGGGCGGCGGATGTCTCCGATGTTCGATTCGCCGACGGGGATGCCGTATGAGTACGTGAATCTGCATACGGGCGCGGTGCGGGGAACGAAGAGCAATCCGGCGGAGATTGGCACGCTGCTGCTGGAGTACGGGATGCTGGCGCGGCTGACGGGCAAGCAGAATTACTACGACATGGCCAAGCGCGCGTTGGTGGAGTTGTACAAGCGGCGTTCGGCGATTGGGCTGGTGGGGTCGGAGATCGATGTGGAGACGGGGAAGTGGACCGATCCGACAGCCGGCATCATGGGCGGCATCGATTCCTACTACGAGTATCTGCTGAAGGCGTCGATTCTGTTCGACGACAAGGATTGCGCGCGCATGTGGCAGGAGAGCGTGAGAGCGATCGATAAGTATCTTGCCGACGAGCGGCCGAACGGGCTCTGGTATGGGCAGGCGGATATGAACAGCGGGCAGCGCACGCACACGTAATATGGCTCGCTGGATGCGTTTTTTCCGGCGGTGCTGGCGCTGGGGGACGACGTGCATCGGGCGGCGGAACTGCAGGACTCCAGCTACAGGATGTGGAACCTGGCGGGCATTGAGCCGGAGACGCTGGACTACGCGAAGATGCAGATCACCAGCCCGAATTACGAACTGCGGCCGGAGATTATCGAGTCGACCTACTACCTCTACCACTACACGCACGATGCGAAATACCTGGCGATGGGGCGGACGTATCTGGATGGGCTGGTGAAGTATTGCCGGACGGATGAGGCGTATGCGGCGCTGGCCGATGTGCGCAGCAAGCAGAAGAAGGATTCGATGGAGAGCTTCTTCTTTGCGGAGACGCTGAAGTATCTGTATTTGCTGTTTGCGCCGGAGTCGACGCTGGAGTTTGATTCGGTGATTTTCAATACCGAGGCGCATCCGATGAAGCGGGGTTTGGGGTTGAAGGCCGGGGATTGAATGGAGCCGATCCCACTCATGGGATGAAACTGCATGAATGGGGCACCCGCCCGAATATCCGGCCAGCCGCGACGCCACATTCAAGCAACCCCGCGAAGCAGGCCGGAGCCGGAGAAGAATCTGACGCTGCCGTTTTTGCCGTTAGGCGTGGACGGAAGGACAACTGCAGGTTTCTCCACTTCGCTGTGCTTCGGTCGAAATGACAATTCGTTTGTTTGGTCGGTTTTTGACTTCGCTAAGGCCGCGAACCCACATTACCATGGCCAGCGAACCCACATTTCGTTGACTCTGCTTGGGGATTCGGGTATCCTAAGGGTCTTGTGCGGTGTTGCGCCTGGGGTCTGTTGTGGGGCCCTCTGAGACGGTTTCAAGTCGATGAGGAGATGAAGTTTAGCCCGGACCCGGCTGATTGAACCCCTGATTGGATTCGACCGGAACAGGCACCTTCGGCTGGGACAGCAAGCTAAGTCCAGCAGAGTCAGGGCCCTTTGAGGGGCAAGCGCCGCAGTCCTCACCCGAACAGGATTGTTTGGAAGTGGGCGGAGATCAAGTCCATGCGCGGATGCCATGGACCAAGGCGCTTTGCGCCGCAGTTTTTGAAGTGATAGAGGGCAGGAGAGAGATGAGCACCTTTGTTCCGAGCGGCAAGGATATTGACCGCAAGTGGTATGTGGTGGATGCCAGCGGCCAGACCCTGGGCCGGCTGGCGACCAAAGCGGCCGATGTTCTGAGCGGCAAGCTGAATCCGAAGTACGTGCCGTACATCGACATGGGCGACCACGTGATCGTGATCAACGCCGAGAAGGTTCGCCTGACGGGCTTGAAGAGCCAGAACAAGGTCTATCGCCGCTACACGGGATTTCCGGGCGGTCTGCGCGAAGAGGAATTCTCGCGCCTGCTGGCCCGCAAGCCGGAGAAGATTCTGGAAGAGGCGATCAAGGGCATGCTGCCGAAGTCGAAGCTTGGCCGCGCCATGGGCACGAAGCTGAAGGTTTATCGCGGCGACAAGCATCCGCATTTTGCGCAGCAGCCGGTGGCTTTGGAAGTTTCCTCGCGCAGCTTTTAGTTTTTAAGGATTTGGTTTTAAGACGGTTTTGGCCGTGCCGAGAGGCCCGGCGGAGAGAGTCAAGAGAGAATGGCAGATCTGGTTCAGTATTACGGGACGGGGCGCCGCAAGTCGGCGATTGCCCGCGTTTTTCTGCGTCCGGGCACCGGTGAGTGGAAGGTGAACGGCAAGCCCTTCGAGACGTACTTTGTCACCGAGGCGCAGCGTGTGGCCGCAAAGCGCACCCTGGTGGTTGCAGAATTGGCCTCGAGCTTCGACGTGGTGACCACGGTTTCGAGCGGCGGCGTCTCTTCGCAGGCTGACGCGGTGAAGATGGGCATTGCCCGCGCACTGGTTCTCTTCAACCCGGAGCTGCGCAAGCTGCTGAAGGCTGAAGGCCTGATGACGCGCGATGCTCGCCAGAAGGAACGCAAGAAGTACGGACAAAAGGGTGCACGCAAGCGGTTCCAGTTCTCGAAGCGCTAAGCGCTTCGAAGTGGACAGTGTTCAGTGAACAGTGATCAGTAAAAAGTAAGACAATCTGATCACTGAAAACTGACCATTGATCCCTGGTTTTAAATCTCCCGCGAGAGCGGGTTTCAATCCGGGCCAGACGAAGGTTAGCCCGGATGCAATCCACGAAGGAGGCCAATGGCCACGATCACAATGAAGGAGCTGCTCGAAGCGGGTGTTCACTTCGGGCATCAGACGAAGCGCTGGAATCCCAAGATGAAGGAATACATCTTTGGGGAGCGCAACGGGATTTACATCATCGACCTGCAGAAGACGCTCAAGCTGTTCAAGGATGCGTCGAAGTTTGTCACAGAACTGTGCGCGAGCGGCAAGACGATTCTTTTCGTCGGCACGAAGCGCCAGGCACAGGATGCAGTCGCCGAAGAGGCCAATCGCGCGGGGATGCCGTACATCAACCAGCGCTGGCTGGGCGGACTGCTGACCAACTGGGTGACGGTGCAGAAGTCGGTGAAGCGCCTTCAGGAACTGGATGATATGGCCACGGACGGCCGGTACGAACTGCTGACCAAGAAGGAAGTGATTCGCCTGGAGCGGGAGCGCAAGCACCTCCAAGCCAATCTGGCCGGCATCAAGAATATGAAGCGCCTGCCCGATGCGCTCTTCATCGTCGACTCGAACAACGAGGCGATTGCGGTGAAGGAAGCGCGCAAGCTGGGCATCCCGGTGGTAGCGGTGGTGGATACCAACTGCGACCCGACGGTGGTGGACTACGTGATCCCGGGCAACGACGACGCGCTGCGTGCGATTCGCCTGTTCACCTCGAAGATCGCCGATTCGGCGGCCGAGGGCGTGAACCTGGTGGGCGACAAGGCGTTCGCTGCCGAAGAAGCTCCGGCGGCCGAGAGCGAAGCTCCTGCGGCGGCGGAAGCGGCGCCGGTGGAAGACGTGGACTTTGACGCGGCACTTGGCGCGGGCGTTCGCAAGGCTCCGGCGGCGGCAGCGGCAATCGACGAAGAAGAAGTGGTCGAACGCGCCCTGTAGGTTTTTAAGCGGACCGAGACAAGCGTGGCCTCGCCGTCTGGTTGCCACGCTTTTCTTTTGGCACCTGCGGTCTGGCTGACCCGGCGGAGCGTATTGGCTGTTCCGAAAGGTGATAGCCGAGTCGACTGCCGATAGTTTCAACGTAATTTCGAATTGGGGAAAAGAGAAGGAAGCGAGATGACTGTGGCGGACAAGATAGATGCAAAGTTGGTGAAGGATCTTCGCGAGAAGTCTGGCGCGCCCATGGGCGATTGCCTGAAGGCCCTGCAGGAGACCAAGGGAAATATCGAAGAGGCATTCGTAGTGCTGCGCAAGCGCGGCATGGCCTCTGCACAAAAGAAGGCTGCGCGTACGACCAATGAGGGAGCGGTGGGAACTTACATTCATGCCGGCGGCAAGATCGGCGTGATGGTGGAAGTGAATTGCGAGAGCGACTTCGTGGCGCGCACCGATGACTTTCAGGAATTGCTGAAGGACATCGCGATGCACATCGCGGCAAGCGATCCGCGCTACATCAAGCCCGAAGATGTCAGCTCTGAAGATATGGAGCGCGAGAAGGAAATCTATCGCGCCCAGGCAGCTGCGACCGGTAAGCCGGCAAATATCGTGGAGAGAATGCTGGAAGGGAAGATGGCGAAGTTCTACGAAGAGGTTTGCCTGCTGGAGCAGCCGTTCATCAAGGACCAGGCGATCAGCATCAAGGAACTGATTGCGCAGAAGGTCGGCAAGCTCGGCGAGAACATCACCGTGCGGCGCTTCGCGCGCTTCAAGGTTGGTGCGCCGGATTGGACCGTTTCGCAGACCAAGGCAGTCGAGGCGGCAGCGGAGTAAGTTGGCAATCTGAAAAGATCTATCCCTGGGGGGTGGATGCAAGGTGGCAAAGGCCCGGAGCGCAAGCTTCGGGCCTTTGTTGTTCTGGGTGGAAGCAAGGATGGGGCTATCGAATTTCGCGGACGCAGACCGTTGAAGGCGCCATTGCCGGGATAGCGCCGAAGCGGCGTTCGCGGTGGCTGAAGTCTCCGAGGGCCGAGGCGAGATCGGACTCGTCGAAATCCGGCCACATGCGGTGGGTAAATACCAGCTCGGCGTAGGCCGTTTCCCAGAGGAGAAAGTCGGAAAGGCGCTGTTCGCCTCCGGTGCGGATCAGCAGGTCGACGTCTCCGCAATCAGAAGTCAGTTGGTGCGTGAGGATAGTGCGGAATGTATCCGCAGTCGGTAATTCGTGCGAAGGGAAAGCCGCAACAGCATTGGCGGCGGCCTGGGCAATGGCGGTGCGGGCAGAGTAGTCGATGGCAATGCGGAGGTGAAGGGTGTGACCCTCTGCTGTGGCAGATTCGGTGCGTTCGATCTCTCGCAGCAGTGGCGCGGGGATGCGGTCGCGGCGGCCAATAACTTCAAGACGCGCACCCTGCTGGCGGAGACGTTCGCACTCAAGGCGAAGAAAAGCGCGGATGATCCAGAAGATGCTCTGCACCTCCTGCGCGGGGCGCGCCCAGTTGTCGGATGAGAACGCGTAGAGGGTGAGGACACGGATGCCCAGGCCTGGCGCGTGTTCAACAGCGCGCCTTACTGCGGCAACGCCGGCGCGATGGCCGGCGACTCGCGGCAGCCCGCGTTGCGTGGCCCAGCGGCCGTTGCCGTCCATGATGATGGCGACGTGGAGACCGGGTTGGTGGTCGTTTTTCACTTGTAAAGTTTCCTCGAGAAGGCATGAATGTGAAGCAAGCAGCGCTACTGGTTCGGTGTGGCTGGTTCTGGCAGAGAGCCGTACCAATCAATGGAGCGCGTGAGGTACATGGCTCCGGCAACCGCAAGGAAGCTGGCAATGGCGCCGACGAGCAATGCGTTGTCTTCGAGGCGCAGCAGCAGGTAGATGAGGGTGTACAGCAACGTGAAGACAACAAACGCGCGGACCGCCTGCGTGCGGCTCGCGAATATCCAGCCGGCATTGGTGGAGAGGAGAGTCACGGTGGCAGAGCCGGCGATGAGGAAGCCGAAATCGAAGCCGATGCGCTCGGCGAGAGAAAGCAGCAGCAGGTAGAAGATGATCTGTGCGATGCCTACGAGAACGTATTGCGCTGGATGGACGCGTTTGCCGGTTGTGACTTCAAAGACGAAGTAGGAGAGAAAAAGCAAGCCGAGGAAGAGAAGGAATTTCTTGTTTCAACTCCAACTCCGCGTCATGTACTTTGCGGTGCAAAGTGATGAGGCAAAAATTTTTAGGTTCGCGAGGGCAGGAGTTTTGGCAGCAACGCGGAAACGGCGGTCTCCGGCTTCGCGCCACCGGCGGCATCGCGTACTACTTGTTCGAGCGTGGCCAGGTATTCGAGATAGCGTTTGCGGCCGGACGCCGTGATGCGGCAGATGGTTTGGGGGCGGTTGTGGTCGTGGCCGCGAATGATTTCCACCATTCTGGCATTTTCAAGAACGCTGAGATGACGGCTGAGATTGCCGTCGGTGAGCGCGCACAACTGCTTGAGATCGTTGAAAGCCAGGCCTTTGGGATTGGTGATGAGCGAGGTAAGTACGCTGAGCCGCGCGCGTTCGTGAATGACGCGGTCGAGGCCTTCGTAGGCGAAACGGCCTTCGCTGCTGGACGGCTTAGATTTCATCGCGATCTTCTTTCGAGCCCCAGAGGAGAACTGCGGCGACAATCAGCTGGCCGACACCATAGGCGATGCCCATGGTCCATGGAGTGAGGGCGCGCGTGTCGCCGAGGCCGATGCAGGTAAGACCCGTAAGCAGATACCAGCAGCCTGCGGCCGTCATCGGCTTGGGAAGGAATCGGCAGGATGCGAAGACACCGAGGCTGAAGGTAATTTGCCAAAGACCGGGAAGCAGCCATACAGATCCGGGGACAAAGCGGACGAGGACGACAGAAATGAGTGCGCCCGCGCCGACGGAGGGAAGAAACTGTTCGACGGCCATGAGAATCATCTCGTCGGCCATTCCGGAGTGGATGCGGCGCGTGCGCGTGAGAGTCTGCATGCCGATGAGGACGGCTGACAGGATAGCGGTAGTGATCCAGATACGAAGATAGTTGCCAACGTGGTTCGCCGGGTCGGGCAGCAGGAGGGCTTGCGTGATGGCTGCGAGGATGGCGAATGCGCCCGTGGCGGCAAGGGTAGCCGCCCCGTAGCCGCGGAACTCGGTGGCGCGCGCGACCTGGCGACGAATGCTGGTGATATCGCCGAGTGCCTTATCGAGAGGATGGATCGGAAAGCTCATCGCCCACTCACTTTACGTTGCAAAGTAAGGTAAACCAATGCAAAGAGCGCTGTCAAGTTACGAGGGTGGTTCCCGACTCGCCGGAGTAAACATGGCTTGTTCTAAATCTCCAGCACATGTGAATCCATGAAATTCCGAGGGGTGCACGAAATGCTTTGAATCTGATTGTTTCAGCAGGGTAAATAGTTTCAGAGCCCTGGCGCGCGAAGGCTGTGTGCGATACTCGAAAAGGCATGTACAAGCGGATTATTTTGAAGCTTTCGGGAGAGGCACTGGCGGGTCCGAACCGGTTCGGCCTGGATGCCGTGAAAGTCTCCGAGATCACGGAAGAGATCCGTGATGTTCACAATCTGGGCGTGGAGATCGGAATCGTGGTCGGCGGAGGCAATTTCTTTCGCGGGGTGGCTCAGCAGGCGAAGGAAATGGACCGGGTTGCCGCCGACAACATGGGCATGTTGTCCACTGTGATGAATGCGATCGCGCTGCAGGACTCGCTGGAACAGCGCGGTGTGCAATGCCGGGTGATGTCAGCCGTCTTCATGAACCAGGTTGCCGAGCCGTATATTCGGCGGCGCGCGGTGCGGCATCTTGAAAAAGGCCGCGTTGTGATCTTCGCGGCGGGCATCGGCAATCCGTTTTTCTCGACGGACACGGCGGCAAGCCTGCGGGCGATGGAGATCAAGGCCGACGTGCTGCTGAAGGGAACAAAGGTGGAAGGCGTTTATAGTGCCGACCCGGTGCTGGTGAAAGATGCCGTGAAGTACGACGAGATTACCTATATGGAGATCCTGCGGCAAGGGTTGAAAGTGATGGACCTGACCGCGGTGAGCCTTTGCAAGGACAACAATCTGCCGATGATCATTTTCAACATGAACCAGCCAGGGAATATTCGACGAGTGGTGATGGGCGAGAAGGTTGGTTCGCTGGTGACGGCCTAGCGGCAGTTCACAGTTCCAGATTCGAAGTGCACAGTTGCCCTCGGAACTAAAATCAGGATCGAGATGCGCGGATCGAGAGATTCCTGGCCGTCGGTAATTGCGTCAGCTGGCGGCACTTTGACGTCTAAACAGCAAGTGGAAATGAAAAAGCCAGCACGGCTGGATGCATTGACGGGTCTGCGCTGTTTTGCGGCTGTCAACATCGTCTTATTTCACTTTTCCAATCCAAACTGGTTTGGGCCGCTCGCGCCGGTTGTAAACGCCGGCTACGCTTCGGTGAGCTTCTTTATTCTGCTCTCGGGTTTCGTGCTGGGATACAACTACAACGCAAAGGCACGCGCGGGTGAACTGAGCAACGTGCGGTTTTACGAGGCGCGCTTCACGCGGCTCTATCCGATATATCTGCTCAGCCTGATTCTGGCGTTCAAAACGATTCCCCTGGAGTGGGGCTACCACACTCATGGAATGTTCTGGACGGGGATGGTGCTATCGCCGTTGCTGCTGCAGGGGTGGATTCCAGAGATTGCGACTTTTCTGAATACGCCGGCATGGACGATGTCGGCAGAGTCGTTCTATTACGTACTGTTTCCATGGATGGCGCGGTGGAAAAAGCCGAAGAGCGTGGGACGGCACCTGGCCACGATGGGTCTGGTGTGGATGCTCGGACTGATTCCGGGAACACTCTACGTGATATTCAATCCCGATGGACTGGCGCACGTGGATCGCTTCAGCTACGGGAAATGGCTGCAGGCGCTGAAATACACGCCCATTCCACATTTGGCGAGCTTTGTTTTCGGAGTAATGCTGGCCAATCTCGACGAGATGGTGCCGAGGTTGGGAATGAGGCGATTGTTGCTAGGGCTTTTTGGATTTGCCGCCACCTTCGTGGTTCTGACCCAGGCGCCCAGGTTGCCTTATCCGCTTTTGCATGACGGTTTTTTTATGCCACTGTTCGGTTGCATTATTCTCGGGCTGGCGGGTGTGAATCCTCTGTCAAAGCTGCTGGGACTGCGTCCCCTGGTGTTTGTGGGTGAGGCAAGTTACTGTCTTTATCTTTTGCATTTCAATCTATGGAACATGATTCACGACTCGCACATTCTCGACCGCCTGAATCTCGCGCGGTTCGATCCCTGGATCAGTTACGTGCTGCTGATAGCGCTGGCGCTGGCGGCGCTGCACTTCGTAGAGAAGCCCGCGCAGCGGGTACTGCGCGGTTGGATGCATGTTTGGCACTAAGAGCTTCACGCGTAATGATTCAAGCGGCGCCGCGATAAATTCACAGTATTCCCGCTTCAACCAACCCTTGAAGGTGCGTGCCCATCACACGATTGGAACTGCTCTGAGTCGGCGGAGAGCCCTTATCCGCGACAGAGTTTTCCCGTTCCCAGAGGGTACTGATGACCATCCTAAGCAAACGCTCGCATCTTATTGCAGTTATCGGGGCCGTTCTATCACTCAGCGTCGCGGGAGTTGCCGCGAACGCACAGGATCAGAACACGAAGCCCGATAATTCCGCGCAAAACAAGAACCAGGATCAGACCGCGCAAAACCAATCGAGCGCGGCATCGGATCGCGAACTTACAGCCAAGGTACGCAAGGCAATCATTGCGGATAAGGACCTTTCCACTTACGCACATAACATCAAAATCATCACCCGGAACGGAACCGTCACGCTGAAAGGTCCGGTCAAATCCGACGATGAGAAACAGAAAATCGAAAGTGATGTAGCTGGCGTCGTTTCGCGCGACAGCATTGTTGATCAACTCGCCGTGACTCAATAGGCGGGACGAGAACTATGTTCCGAGGCTTGAGTGCTGTGGTTCCGACGTCACGGCCGAAAGCAATGCAACAAGATAAACCACCCAGATTTTCAGGAGATTCCATATGGCAAATAAGAATACGGCAGTTTTTGGCATTTTTCCGACCGAGCTCGGAGCAGAGCGTGCGGTTGACCAGCTTTTACAAGCGGGCTTTTCCAACTCCGATATTTCCGCACTTCTTCCGGATAATGAAACCACGAGGGCGTTCGCTCACGAGAAACACACCAAGGCGCCAGAGGGGACGACGACGGGTGCTACGACGGGCGGCATTGTCGGTGGAACGCTGGGCTTGCTGGCCGGTATCGGGGCCCTCGCGATTCCCGGTGTCGGGCCGCTGATTGCCGCGGGTCCGATTGTGGCTGCGCTGGCCGGTGTGGGAGCAGGCGGCGCCGTCGGTGGTCTGATCGGTGCCCTGGTGGGCATGGGAATTCCCGAGTATGAAGCCAAGCGTTTTGAAGGAGCGGTCAAAAATGGCGGCACACTGGTGTCGGTGCACTGCGACTACTCCGATGAAATTGCCACGGCAAAGCGAGTGCTGAAGGAGGCAGGCGGCGAGGACATCGCTTCGAGCGGGGAAGAGGGTGTGGCTCGAGAGAAGGATCATGACCGCCAGGTGCGCACCGTGGACCCCGTTTACGCCGGGACGCGTGCGGACGAACCTGTCTATGCGCAACGGGACAGGGAGCGGAGCATCGAGGAGAACGAGCGGGAACGCGCTCTGCATGTGGAAGATCGCGAGCGTCGTTCGGTTGCCGATGCGCAGGAACGCCGAGTTGTGGAAGAGAACCGCGAGCGCAATATCGCGGCCGAAGAGCGGCAGCGCAGGATTGCGGCTGAAGATGCTGCCTTGTCTGATCGCAGCGAGACTGATCCACGGTTTCCGCGCGAATAGCGATCGTGGTTTTGGGGTAATCTCAACGGCAGTTCGCGATAGCGCGGATTGCCGTTTTTCTTTGGCGTGTGAAAGCAGAAGCCCAGCCGGTTTGGCTGGGCTTCATGATGAAATGGACTCCCAAGTTACGGCGTGACTGTTTGCGTGGAGTGGTTGCCGTGCGGCACCAGGACGACGGCCGTCGGGTGGATGCCGGTGGGATAGGGTGTAGTCTGCGTCTGTTTCAGCGTACCTGCGGTCGGATCGAGCCGGAAACCGGAGACCGAGTTGCCGAGGAAGTTGGCTGTGTAGACGAAGCGGCCAAGCGCAGGATCAACGGCGACAGAGACGGGTTGCGTATCGGTGCTGTTGGTTTGCGAGCCGGTTGAGTTGACCGCCGTTGATGGCGTGCCGGTGGTCAGGTCGATCACGTAGGCAGTCACGCTCGAGTCAAGTGAGTTGGAGACGTAGATGAACTTTCCGCGAGGATCGATTGCGATCGACGACGGTTCTCCGCCGGTCCTGTAGGGGCCGTTGAGGAGGAAGTTGAGGGTATATCCGGTGTAGATACCGTACCCGATCAATTGGTTCGACGCGAAATCGGTAACATATACGAACCGATTCGTGGGGTCGGCTGCGAGAGCGGTGGGCTTGACGCCCGCGTTGTAGGGACTTCCGGGTGTCGCGGTCAGTGCGCCTCCGGAGCCGGTGGCGAATCCGAATACCCATCCTGGGCTGGCGGTACTGGTTGTGGGTCCTCCGGGGTTGTAGGAAGACAAGTCGTAAGCAGTCACATAGACCGCATTTCCATTCGCGAGGACAGTGACAGCCGTAGGCACGACGGAATCTGTAGCAAAGCCTGGGATCGTGAGGCTGACCTGGTTAGCAACCGAGCCCAGAGTGCCGGACGAGAGCGAGTAGGCAGAGAGCGTTGCCGTCGTAGTTCCGGAAACGACGTAGAGCGTCTTGCCGTCGGGACTGACCGCCATGGATACGGGAGTTGTGGGAAGCGATACGCTGTCCTTCTTGGTCAGCACGCCGTTGGCGGCGACCGCGAAGTGGACGATGTTCATGTCCACCTGGTTGGCGACGTAGAGATTCTGGTAGCCGGGAGAGATGGCGAGAGCCGTAGGCGTGGTGCCACCGGAGCAGACCTGCGGAGCGCCCGAGCGTATTGCGCCGGACTCCGAATCGACCGCGTAGGTTTCGATCTCGCCACTCGGGCAAGTGGTGCTGCTGCCAGAAATCGTGCTTGCGGAGGTGGTGGCAAAGAGATAGTCGATCGTCACGAGCTGACAACCTGAAAGGATCGTGGCCACAACAAGGCCGATGGCAGAGACCAGCAGGAGCTGTCTCAATTTGCTGAACTTCATGCGCTTCCTTCGTCACGGGCTGTCAAGGTCAAGCCCCGAGAATGCTGGTTGAGGTTCCTATCAGTCATTGTAAAAGCCCTGAAAGGGGTGCTGCTGTCGCGCATTGCCATGCGCGGCCATGCCGAGCCGGATTGCGTGCATTTCTTGGTGCTTCCATGCGTGATTGCTGCGACCGCTGTTGGATTTGCATTCGACACGGACGGTGAAAACTGCGAATTGAGAAGAGTGCCGTCGGTGGGGTTCAACTGAAACCCTGATACGTTGTTGCCGAGGAAATTTGCGGTGTATACGTACTCGTTCAGCGAAGGGTCGATGCCGATTGCAACGGGTTGCGTTCCGGTTGTGTACGATCCGAGCCGGGCTAGATTGCCGGAACTCACGGAGTAGACGGTGAGGTTTGAATCCTGACCGTTCGCGACAAAAGCGTACTTGGTGCTGGCGTCCAGCACGATAGCGCTCGGCTTACCGCCGGTGGCGAACGGGCTGCTGCTCAGCGCGGTCAATGTCCCGCCATTGATCTGGAAACCGTAGAGCAGGTTTTGCGTGGAATCAGTGACGTAGAGATATGCTCCGGATGCATCGCTGGCGATGGCGCTGGGATGAACACCAATGGCCAGCGGAAAGCCTGGAATCGAGGTGAGGGTACCGTCGGAGCCGGCGTCAAAGCCAAAAACGTAGCCGATGCTGGTGGTGGAATCGTAGCCTGCGACGTAGACATAGGGGCCCGAAGAAGCCGCGGCGATCGCAGTTGGAACAAAGACGTCTGATGCGGCTCCGCCGGACAGCGAGAGAGGCCAGTAGCTGGCGCTGATCGCGGTATTCACCACGGGAGCTCCCAGCGTGTCTGCCGGCTGAGACGGGGTGAGAGCGGCAGCCTGGGATTTGCTCAGAATGGGGAAAACGGCGACAGATCCCGAGCAGGGCGATGCAGGGTTACAGGTTGGCAGGGGCTGATAGGTATCGAGCACGTAAAGAAAACTTCCTGAGACAGTTGTTGCAAGCGGGAAGATGCCGGGCGTATTCACGGTGTTCTGAGGGTAAAGCTTGCCGTCGCTGCCGATGACAAACTGGACGATCGAGTTGTCGTCTTCATTGATGACGTAGAGATCTGCCTGGTCGGGCGATACTGCTTCAGCAACGGGATTGCGGCCGCCGGAAGGGAAGGGCGAAGTGATGATCTGGCGCATGCGGCCTGATTCGGAGTTGATCTCGTAAACGTCAATTTCTCCGTAGTTGTTGGGGCCTGCCGCCTTGGCGCTGCTCACATACACGAAGTCCGAGGTGAGTGTGGCGCAAGCGGAAAGAAAGTAAGCTGCCAGCAGACTCGCCGCGGAAATTGCCAGCAACTGGATCGGTTTGTTGAACTTCATGCGCATCTTTCGTGTTGGAGCCAACTTCGTGACCTTCTAAGAATCGAATCTTTCAACCGAATCGCCTCGTGCCAGATTCTGCGTGTGAACTCTGATCGAATCGGCTGCGTCGTGAACCTTCAAGAGCCCTTTGCGGTTCGAGTGAGAGCAGCATTGGAGGCTGTTCTCACCCGTTAAACGTCGCCGCGAAGGGATTAGCTTGTGCGCCCGGTGGCAATACACCATGTTCCGGGACCGGGAAGCGCATAACTGTCCTTTGCTTTCGTCGACTGACTGAGCGGGGTGAGATTGCCGTCGTTCTGGTCAATCGAGAGACCTGTCACCGTCGAGCAGTTGAAATTAGCGGTGTAGATGTACTGGTTGGACGGATCCTCAAGAATGCACCGAGGACCGGCACCGGTTCCGCCTGTGGCACCCGTCTGGCCGATAATGGGCGACGCCTGAAACGGGTTCGTAATGAGGTAGGCGGCAATCCCGCTCTGGGAAACGGTGGTGTTGGCATTGTCGCCTTCATTCAGGACGTAAAGCCAGCTCTTTCCATTTGCCTGGATCGCATAGATGGGCAGGGAGTAGTTGCCGTTGTCGGGGATATAGCCAGTGGACTCGGCCTGAAGCGATCCCGCTGTACCCACCGTGTAGGCAAAGATCTGGCCATTGGATGGCGGAGCATTGGTATTCGGCCCGTCATCGAGAACATAGGTGACGCTGTTGGCCACAACGATCGCGGTGCCCTGGGTGATGCCAAGCGGCTGCGAGCTGTTCTGGTTGATGGTCAGCTGGCCGTTCGCCGCATTGTAGGCATAAGGAAAGACCGAGTCGCCGGTCGCAGGAGTGCCGCTGAGGGTGAGGAAGAAGTTCCCCGAAAGCACGAAGTCGATGGGGTCCACCGGGACCGGAAAGTAAGGGAGCGGCGATCCGCTGGAAGCAGTGACCTGGGAATTCAGGACATAACTCAGGCGCCCCGTGGTGGGGTCGACCGAAAAGGCGGTAACGTCGCCGCAGGTTGTTACCGATGGTCCGAAGACAAGAGAGCAACCTGCGCCACTGGGAGCGTCATGATCGAGTACAAAGATGTGTGCGCCGGTGGAGTCGGCAACCATGCGGAAGGGATTATTTCCCTGGGTATAGTACGTGCCCTGGGAGGCCAGTACGCCGTTTCCGCCGATGGAGAACTGGGTGATATTCGCATTCGAGCAGACATCCGTGGGGCTGCAGGGGCCGCCGTCGGTGGTTGAGCCCTGGTTAAGCACATAGACGAAGCGTCCGCCGGTCAGCAGGACGGCCCGGACGGGATTGGCCCCGCCGGAACTGATAGGAAGTCCCGCGATTGAAACGAGATTGCCGGTATTGTGGTCGATTTTGAAGCCGCTGATAACACCCTGACCCGTAGTGGAGGCAGTTTGCGTTCCGGTGACGTAGAGATAGCCGACCGTATAGCTTTGCACGCAAGACGAGATGCCGACGACCATGCCAGCAGAGAGGGCAGTCATCAGAAGAGCCTTGCCGAATTTCCTGAACTTCATGCGATTCCTTCATCCTGGTCAGGCGAAAGCCGCCAAGTGTGTGCTGATTCCGCAGCAGAGCTGGGTTGGGATGGGTCCCTGATGCATTGTAAAAGGCGAGGGCTTGTTATGCCTAGTTTCGAGGCAAGATAGAGCGGTTTCACCATTCATGTAGCCATTTCCGGTCCCCATCGAGGCGGCTTTTCCCTGGTAAGTAAAGCCACATGGCTTCGTGGCGTGATCTGAGACATGTCGCCCTCGTGCAATCAGGTGCGGATAACCGATGCGAATTGGACGCGGAAATGCCTGCAACGTCACCGCGCAGGGAGTGAATCGGTAAGCCTGGGCGGCAGGAATGCAGATTGGATTCGGGCGAGACTTCAAGGGTCAGAAGCCGCGGTTGAGGTGCACCGCGGCTCTGGATCGATGGGTGCTACCAGACGCGGCAGGAGTTCTCGGGATACATCGGCTGGCCCTTGTGGCAGCCAAACGCCTTGCCGAATTCATCGAAGTTCTGGACTGAACCGTTCACGCGCCAGCGTCCTGGCGAGTGCGGATCGGTCAGGGCCGATTGGCGGGCCGCCTGTTCGGTCTCATTCTGGCACCAGACCTGGGCAAAGCCGAGGAAGTAGCGCTGGGCCTCGGTATAGCCGTCAATCTTTTCGTCGATGGTCTTGCCTTCCTTGGCAAGCACGTCGAGCAAGGCCATGTAGGCGATGCGGAGGCCGCCATTGTCGGCGGTGTTTTCGCCCAAGGTCAGTTTGCCGTTGAGCTTGGCTTCCGGCACGTCGCCGTGGGCCGGAGCCGCTTCAAAGCCGCCATACTCTGCCACTTCGCAGTCGGTGCGCTCGACGAACTTCTTGCGATCTTCGGCGGTCTGCCACTCGCGCAGGTTCCCATGGCCGTCGTATTTCGAGCCTTCGTCGTCAAAGCCATGCGTCATTTCGTGCCCGATGACTACGCCGATGCCACCGAAGTTGACGGCGGGATCGATGTCCGGATCGAAGAACGGCGGCTGCAGGATGCCGGCGGGAAAGTTGATGTCGTTCATCGACGGGTTGTAATACGCATTCACCGTGGGCGGCGTCATGCCCCATTCCTTCTCATCGACGGGCTTTCCGAGTTTGTTGAGGTTGTAATTGCGCTGGAAGACGGCATCGCGATGCATGTTGCCGATCGGGTCGTCCCGTTTGACGACCAGGGCCGAGTAGTCGCGCCACTTCTCGGGATAGCCGATTTTGTTGCGGTAGAGGGCGAGCTTTGCTTCCGCTGCTTTTTTGGTGTCATCGCTCATCCAGGGCAGCGTCTGGATGTCGGCGGCGAGGGATTTATCCAGTGCGGCCACAAGCTGATCCATGCTGGCCTTGGATTTGGGTGGAAAGTGCGCTTTTACCCAATCCTGGCCGACGGCTTCGCCGAGAGCGCGATCGGTTTCAGAGGTGCACTGCTTCCAGCGGGGGGTCGGTTCTTTCTGGCCGGCGAGCGTTTTGCCGAAGAAGTTGAAGTTTTCGTCGTAGAAGGCCTTGGGCAGGTTGCCGGCCGAGGCGTGAAGGGTGTGCCAGCGCAGGTACGACTTCCAGGCGTCGACGGGCTCGGATGAGACCAATTCGTTCAGCTCTTTGAAGAAGTCGGGGGTAGCGACATTGAGAGTATCGAAGGGCCGCACCTGGACGTCTTTGAAATACACCGCGAAATCAAAATCCGGGGTGAGCTTCTGGAAGTCGGCGAGGGTGTAGATGTGATAGCGATTTTCCGGGTCGCGCAGGGCGGTGCGGCTGGTGGAAGCTTTGGCGAGAGCCGTTTCAATGGTGAGTACGGCATCCGCCTCTTTGGCGGCATCCTCGGGCGAATCGCCGGCCAGGGTGAACATTTTGGTGACGTGTTCGCGATATTGCTGGCGGATGGTTTGGAATCGCTTGCCATCGGAAAGGTAGTATTCGCGGTCTGGCAGGGATATGCCTCCCTGGCCGACGCTGGCGATTTGTTTTGACGCGTCCTTTTCGTCAACCTGCACGCCGAAACGGAAGAGCGGCGCGGGATCGCCTTTTTCGGCGAGACCGCCGATCAGTGGAGCGAGGCTCTTCGCATCGTTGAGCGCGGCAATGCGGTCAAGGGCGGGCTTGATCGGCTCGAGGCCCTTCTGATTGATCAGGTCCGTATTCATGCAGGCCGCATAAAAGTCGCCATACTTCTTCTGGAGCGGGGTCTTGGGATCTTTCGAGGCGGCATCGAGTTCCTGCCACAGCAAGTAGCGATTACGCTCGCCGAGAAGCGAGAACGAGCGAGCCCAGCGGGCCTGGTCGGCGGGAATTTGATTCTCCTTGACCCAGTTGCCGCATGCATATTGATAGAAGTCCTCACAGGGATCGGCGGATTTGTCGATGGCCGAAAGATCGAAACTTTTTGCGGCAGGCGGCGGCGTGGGCTTGGAATCGTCGCTGGATGAAGGGGCCGGAGATTGGGCAACCGCCATTCCCGCAGCAATCAGGAATACAGGTGCGAACTGAGAAAACTTCATGGGTTCTCCTCTGGTTTGGCGAATTAACAGGCCGCGCTCGTTCGGCACAGGAGAGTGAAGAGGAGGCCTGAAAGAAGCGCAACAGGATCGAGCGTCGCTGCGTCGCAGAGAAGATTACCAGACGCAGCCAGCGGACGGCTCAGAGGAAGAAAATGTTCGGACAGCGGATGGATTTGCTAGACTCCGCTCACAGTTCCCTGGAGCGGAGAATACAAAATGATTCGGAAACGGAAGCTTGCGGTATCTTTGTGCCTCGCGCTGGCAGGCGTGGCGATTTCGACGACGGCAGCAGCGCAGCAAGAAGAGAAAGCAACGCCAAAGCGAACGCTGGTGCGTGCCGGGCATGTGCTCGATGTGAAGACCGGCAAGATTGCAGACGCACAGACGATCGTGGTGGTGGGAGACACCATCCAGTCGATCGCACCCACAGCTTCTGTCACCGCCGCAGGCGGGAGATACGGTCGTGGATCTGGGTGGCATGACGGTGATGCCGGGTCTGATCGATGTGCATACACATCTGACGATGAACACGGACTTCGATCCATTTCGCGAGGTGACGTCGACCTCTGCGAAGCAGGCCATTAATGGCGTGGTCAATGCGCGCACGACGCTGATGGCCGGTTTCACTACGGTGCGGAACGTGGGAGCCAACGGGTTTGTGGATGTGGATTTGCGTGATGCGATCAATGCCGGGCAAGTGCCGGGGCCGCACATGCAGGTGAGCGGTCCGCTGCTGGGCATTACCGGCGGACATTGCGATGACAACCTGCTGCCGATCCAATATCACGCGGTTGGCGACGGCGTGGCCGATGGAATCGCGGCTGTTCAACAGAAGGTGCGGCAGAACATTAAATATGGCGCGGACCTGATCAAGATCTGCGCGACAGGCGGCGTGCTGTCGAAAGGCGACGATCCGCAGGCTTCGCAATACACCCTCGAAGAGATGCAGGCGATCGTGGCGGATGCGCATCGGCTGGGGCGCAAGGTTGCCGCTCATGCGCATGGAGCGCAGGGAATTCTCTGGGCAACGGAGGCCGGCGTGGATTCAATTGAGCACGGCAGCTACATCAACGACGAAGCCATTGCGGAGATGAAGAAGCGAGGAACATATCTTGTTCCGACGGTTTACCTGCAGGACTGGATCGTTGAAAACGGGCATCTGCCGCCCTTTTACCACCAGAAGATGCTGGATGTGACGGCGGTTGCAAAGAGGAACATCAAGCACGCCATGGAAGCAGGTGTGAAGATTGCGCTGGGAACCGACGCTGCTGTGTATCCGCACGGATTGAATGCGCACGAGTTGGATGTCTATGTCAATCAGCTGGGGATGTCGCCGCTGGCGGCGCTGCAATCGGCAACGGTGAATGCGGCGGACCTGATGGGGTGGACCGCGAAGACGGGATCGCTGGAGCCGGGCAAGTGGGCCGACATCATTGCGGTCGATAAAAACCCGATGGATGACGTGCGCGTGCTGCAGGATGTGAAGTTTGTGATGAAGGCCGGGGTGGTTTACAAGGGCGAAGGCAGGGCAGCGAAGTAGGGCGCGCCATGCGTCAAGCAGGGATTGGTGGGGGAGTGGGTGGAGCGTAATACCTCAGGCGCTCCGCCTTGAACTCGAATTCCTGACCTTCGACGGCATGGCGTGCATTGCGGCGACCCCGGTGTGGCGAAGGCGACGAGACTGTGTCTCCCATGCTGTAGTGCAACTTTGCCGACTCGGATTCGAAGTCGGTGGGGACGAACCAGTTTGTATTTCGCTGCACCCGTGCTGGAGCGACCGGCAATCCAGAATCTCATGGTCAAAAAGCTGACGGTGGGAAGAGCAAACAGGAGAGCGGCAAAAAGCTGCAAATGATCGCGGACGATGGAGAAATGGGCGCCGAAGTTTGCTGGAATCCACTGGATGATCTCCTTGTTGTACGACCGAACCTGCGTGACGTCGGTCACGATTCAAACAAACTGATCTCGCCCGTTTGATTCTCAGACTGTATGATGGTTATCGGCAGCGCACAATATAGCTTCAGTGCGCGCGAGAGTGCGCATCAGTGTAGGCAATTCGGCGACGGTAATCGCCCCGCAACTGTTACTGAATGGGGAGGACGACACGGGCTGCACAGAATTCAGAGGAGTTAAGGAGAAGCGGTTGCGAAGACGCCTGGAGCCTCGTTCCTCGATCTTCTGACACGACCGCATGTCGCCGTTGGAAAGGCCTGACCGCCGCGGAGATTTTCAGGCGAACGGGTCTGAAGCAGGAAGATTATCAATTCTTTACAGGTCGGCATGGCCCCTGCCACACTGGGAGGTGGACACCCAAACAATCGTTATTCTTGATTTCGGTTCGCAGTATACGCAGCTGATTGCGCGTCGTATTCGCGAGCTGAACGTCTTTTCGGTCGTGCTTCCCTGCACGGCTCCGCTCGCAGAAATCGAGGCCTACAAGCCGATCGGCCTCATTCTGTCGGGCGGACCTTCGTCGGTGTACGATGCGGACGCGCCGAATGCCGATCCCAAGCTGCTGGAGATGAAGCGTGCCGACACTCGGCATCTGCTACGGGCTGCACTTTATCGTGCATCACCTGGGAGGCAAGGTGCGCACGGCGCCGAAGCGCGAGTATGGACATGCGGAGGTTGCGCTGGAGGACAGCTCGACACCGCTCTTTGCAGGGCTGCCGCCCGCGATCCAGGTGTGGATGAGCCATGGGGACGAGGCGCTGGAATTGCCGCCGGGATTTCGCCGCACGGCGGTGACGTCGAATGCGCTGGCGGCAATTGCGAATGAAGAGCGACGGATCGTGGGCGGTGCAGTTTCATCCCGAGGTGCATCACACGCCGCTGGGGCCGCAGCTGATCAAGAATTTTGTGTTCGATATTTGCGGGGCGAAGGGCGACTGGACTCCGGCGCACTTTATTGAGACGACGGTTGCGGGGATTCGCGAAAAGGTCGGCAGCGGTCATGTGATTTGCGGGCTGTCGGGCGGCGTGGATTCGTCGGTGGCGGCAATGCTGGTCCACAAGGCGATCGGCAGCCAGCTGACGTGCATTTTTGTGAACAACGGTGTGCTGCGCAAGAACGAATTCCAAAGCGTGCAGAAGAATCTACGCGACAAGCTGGGGCTGAATATTGTTGCCGTGGATGCGAGCGAGCGGTTCCTGAAGCAGCTTGCCGGCGTCACCGATCCGGAGACGAAGCGCAAGAGGATTGGCGCGGAGTTCATCGCGGTGTTTGACGATGAGGCGAACAGAATTGCGCAACAGACCGGGGGCGTGGACTGGCTGGTACAGGGAACGCTCTATCCCGACGTGATTGAGTCGAGCAGCGTGAAGGGGCCGAGCCAGACGATCAAGAGCCACCATAACGTGGGCGGGCTGCCGATGGGGATGAAGCTGAAGCTGATTGAGCCGCTGCGGGATTTGTTCAAGGATGAAGTGCGGCGGATCGGGCGGGACATGGGGATGCCGGAGGACGTTCTGGGACGGCAGCCGTTTCCGGGGCCCGGGCTGGCGGTGCGCATCCTTGGCGAAGTCACGCGCGGAGCGCGTGGCGCTGCTGCAGGAAGCCGATGACATTGTGGTCAGCGAGATCAAGGCGGCGGGGCTCTACTCGAGCATCTGGCAGAGCTTTGCGGTGCTGCTGCCGGTGATGAGCGTGGGCGTGATGGGCGATCAGCGGACCTATGCTTATACCTGCGCGGTGCGGGCGGTGCATTCGGAAGACGGCATGACGGCGGACTGGACGCCGCTGCCACACGAAGTGCTGAAGCGCATCTCGAGCCGGATTGTGAACGAGGTGCGCGGGATCAATCGCGTGGTTTACGACATTACGTCGAAGCCGCCGGGCACCATCGAGTGGGAGTAATTTGCCATTAAGGCAGCCGCGCCTTCGGCGCCATTCTTGCTGCTGCTGATTGCCCTGACTTTTGACGCTGGGAACCGTGGCTGATCATGTGTTATGCGCCTGTTTGTGGGCGTTGGCATCAGAACGCATCTGCGAAAAGAAAATTGCTGCTGACTCAGTTCCGTCCGCAAGGCAGGATCGAGTATCGTTGCACGTGTGCAGGGGTGTTGAAGGTCCTGTTTGCAGAGTGCACTTTGAATTGAGGGTGGAATGACGGAGAAGAATTATCGGCCGCAGGAAGACATCGTTGCGTTGATGACGCAGTTCGAGCAGGACGTGAAGGACTCGCCAGAGCTTCCGGATGCGGCCGACGCGACTGCTGCGGGCGCGCCTGGTGTTTGAGGAGGCGCTCGAGTTTGTGAGGGCTTGCGGTTGCACGGTTGCGCTTGCCGGTTCAGACGGCAAGAACTCGCCGGTGATCGACGAGATCAGCGTAGTGGCCGCTCCTGACGTCGCGCCAGACTTTACGGAGTACGTGGATGGATGCATCGATCAGCTTGTGGTGACATATGGGGCGCTGGTTGCGGCAGGGGTGAGAGCGCAGAGCGCATGGGATGAGGTGCAGCGCAGCAACATGAGCAAGGCGTGGCCGCATTGCAGCGTCTGTGATGCTGTGCTGGTGCGCGGAGACGGCGAGGAACTGGTTCACCCGGACGACGCAGCTGCGCATGGCGGGAATTGGCACACGGTTCTGAAGGTGCACAAGCGCGAAGATGGCAAGTTCATCAAGGCGCCGACGTATTCGCCTGCGAATCTGAAGCGCGTGATCGAGGAGCAGATCGAAGAGGCTCGGCGCTACTGCCCTTCCGGCTTGAGGATGGGAGCGCGGAGCGGCGTGGTTTCGATCTCGATGCGGGTGTCATGGGGAAAGACGACATCGCGGCCTGAGTGCAGGAAGTTGTCGTAAACAGAAAGAGCAGCGGCATAGAATCCGATGCCTGCGGCGATATTGCGATTTCCGGCTGCAACGCCAACGATGCGCCCGACGAGTCCAAAGCCATTGGAGGCGACTCCGGTCTGGGCGGTGAGATTGCCGTCTTCATCGAGAGCGCGGCCAGCGAGCATCGTCAGCAGCAGTGGCGCAATGACACTGGATTGGCTGCGCGGAGTGATGGTGCCTTCGGCATCGAGCGAGAGATTCTGATTCTTTTCCGTTGCGGCTCCGGCGAGCGCCCCTTCGACTTCGCGGTTGTAACCCGCGGGGAACTGGACCTTCTGGAATGTGAAGCGGAGCTTTCCGTTGCGGCCAAATGAGCGGGCTGCCTTGGCGACTGCAACTTTGCCAATGAGCCTGGACCCCTGGGGAACAACCAGTTCTTTGTCTTTGTCGTACACGGGTTCAACGACCAGGGCTTCGACGGAATCGCCGGGCTTGGCGCTTGCGGAAGTCAAATCGCGCGCGAGCGTAGCATTGACAGACCAGATTTCAGACTTGCCGGCGCCAGAAGTATTTGGCGCAGGTGCAAGCGAAGCGGTGGCGGATGCGGGCAACTCGACCGGTGCTGCAAGCTCGAAGGACCATGCGGTGTTGGCGTCGATGCGTTCGGGATGGTATGGGAGTTGATGGTAGAGCAACTGAAGTGCGCGATCACCTTTGCCGGGAGCGGTGAAGTAAGCGATGCGATCGCGCATATTGGCCTTGGCCTCGGCCCAGCGGCGCGCGATGAAAGACTGTTTCGGCGAAACTCCGGGTGCACTGAGTTTGATCACAGGTGCGCCGTTGGCGGCTGGAGCAGCGGCGATCGGCACTGTGCCGGTAGGAAGTTCGAGCTTGTCGAACTGGACTTCGACGGTGTGGAAGGGCGTGAAGTCACCACGCAGGCGGGCATGCCAGCGCGTCTTTGAGTCGGCCTGAAGGGCAATGACGCGGCCTTCGAGTGGAGTGTTCTGGGGTACAACAAGCTTGCCTTCGGAGTAGATCGGGTGCATCAAGTGCGCTTTAATGGGCTGGCCGATTCTAACCGGATAGTGATGGCTTATTTCGACCTGAAGGCTGGTTCCTTTCGGGAGGACGGGCTGTGCGAGATCGATGGCGGCGGGCGTGGCTGGTTCCGGCACCGGCTTGTCCGATCGGTGCTCGAGAGATTGCGCGCATGCAAAAGCATTGAAGACAAAGGCTGCCGGGACCAGAAAAAGGCAGGAATGGCAGCGGGGGGAAAGCGACATCAAAGGAGCTCCTGCTTGCGAAGATTGTACTTCTGAGACGCGGCCAGGAGCGAATCGCGAGCCGGAAGGCCTGTCAGGTTGTGGCGGGCCGAGCGCGCAGGGCGGCGATCTCCTTGTGCAGTGCTTCGAGCTTTGACAGCAGTTCCTCATGACGCTTATCGGCAATGGAGGGGTCTTTGCCTTCGACGTAGAACGAGCCGTTGGGCTCGAGTTCGCAACGATGCACTTCGTGGACGTGCTCGATAGCCCTGGCGATGGATGACTTCGATGAGTTCTTCGCGGGTTAGGGCTTCGTGTTGCAGAGCCTTGCTATCGATGTTTCCGTCGCGGATGAGGACGACGGAGCGACCCTCGAGCGCTCGCGTGAGGCGCGGAGAACGGAAGAGCACGCGGACGACGAGCCAGTTGATGGCAAGCAAGGTAAAGGCGCCGATAATGCCACCGGATACGGAGTTGTCGTCACCGATTATGGCGTTCTGCACGGTGTTTGAAAGAGAGAGCAGGACGACGAGGTCAAAGGGGTTCAACTGCGCCAGTTCGCGCTTTCCGAAGAGGCGCAGCAGAAGGACGAGTGCGAGGTACACAATGATGGGTCGCAGCACCTTCTCGATAATAGGAACTGGGATCTGGAACATGTGGTCGAATGCTGGAGTGAGAATCATGCAGCGAGGATAGCGTGCTGGTTATTGCTTTGCCAGTTGAAAACCGACGTTGACAAAGAGCGGCGAAGAAGCAGCAATCGTAGCTTGCCGGTTACTTTTGACCCCCCGCAGCCAGTTCTCCCGGTCCAGATTGATCAGCACGTACGATAGAATCCGCTCAAGCGATGCTGGGCCCATTCGGAAGGTCGTGAACTCCAGAAAGGAACCGTAATAGGTGCCAGGGACCGAGCGAAATGTATTTGTCGAGATGGCGCCATTCCGCGTGGAGCCGCGCTTTGTTGGCCGCGTGTGGGGATGGAAGGATTTGCATCCCTGGTACGACCGCAAGGCAAAGGACGAACCCATCGGCGAGGTATGGCTGACGGGAGATGATTGCGGGGTGGCGACAGGTCCGCATGCGGGCAAGACGCTGGGCGAAGTTTTCGCAGAAATGCCACGGGCGATGCTGGGAGAGAATGCGCCGTCACACGATTCTCCGCTGTTGATCAAGGTGATTTTTGCACGCGAGAAGTTGAGCGTTCAGGTACATCCGGACGACCGGATGGCCCAGAAATACGGGGCGCCGCGGGGCAAGACCGAATGCTGGTATGCGCTGGCAGCCGAAGCGGGAGCGCAGGTGGCGGCGGGGCTCAAGGCCGGAGTCACGATGGATATGGTGAAAGCGGGCATCGAAGGCGGCACATTGGAAGAGAGCCTCAAGATGTTGCCGGTGCACACGGGCGACATGATCTACGTGGATGCGGGAACGGTGCATGCTATCTGGCCGGGATCGGTGCTCTTGGAGACGCAGCAGAATTGCGATCTGACGTACAGGATGTATGACTACGGGCGCGGCCGCGAACTGCATATTGAGAAATCGCTGGAAGCGACGAAGCTGAAGACAAAGGCCGGCAAGGTGATGCCGAGGGTTTTGAAGGATCGTACGGTGCTGGTGCAAAGTCAGTTTTTCTGCGTGGAGAAAATCCCTGTCGAAGTCAGCCGTTCGAGCACGAGCCTGAGCCGCGAGGGCGAGGCGAAAGCAGGGTTGGCATATTTGTTTGCGGCAGAGGGGAATGGTCGCCTGGCGAGTGCGGGCTTTGAAACAGTGGACCTTCCCGCGCGCGGGATTGTCGCGGTTCCGGCCTCGTCGCCGGTTTTTGCGATTCAGGATGTGGGAGGGCTGGATCTGATTCGGATTACGCCGCGCTGGGCCGAGGATACTGCATGACCAAGCGAGGGATGGACTTTGACGACGACATTCTTTTTCCCGCGGCGTGGATGTATGACCTTGGAGTGTTTTGCGGGGCACCGGCCAAAAGATCCTGCGCAACTTTCCCGGTGGGATCAGGTTCCGTACAGAATACGGCGCAGAATGGAACGGTTTTGCGCTATGCGGTTAACCATTTGGCCAACCAGACGCGTCTAACAAGCTCAAAGGCAATAGCTAATCAAGAATAAGGTTGCTACGCTCGTTTCTGAATCCCCTCGACGGTGAGGCGGGCGACATGCCGCACCAAGGTGAAACTTGTTATGCCACGCCTTTCGACCGCAGCGCGGCATGTATCACAATGCAGTGATTTCCCAAATTCGATCTACCAAACTTGCTAAACGTTGAACGCTTTTCCCGAGAGTGTCACAAACCGGGAAAATGGAATATCCGGGAGGAGAGACAACATGCGATGGAAGATGATGGTGCTGCCGGTCATGGCTTTATTTTTCATGTTCGCAGCATTGCAGGCGCACGCGCAGGTAACGTATTCGGGATCGGAAAGGAAGCTGCCTTTCACAGTTGGCGCGGGTTTTTCTAATTTTTCAGATGACTGGGGCGTCCAGAATCCACGCGAGGATGGAATTACGATGTGGGTAGACTGGTGGATTCCCTACATGCCGCACCGTCTGGAGGGCTTGGGAATTGAATTTGAAGGACGCGACCTGAACTTCGGATCCCCTTCCTATCTGGCGGGTCACCGGATGGATACAGCACTGGGTGGGCCGATCTATCAGTACCGGGGGAAGAGACGGATTCTCCCTTATGGGAAGTGCGTAATGGGAATCGGCAGCATCGATTTCCCGAGTCCGGGTTCAACCTACTCTCACGACACGAGGTCTGTTATCGAGCCCGGGGTGGGCGCGGATGTGCGGTTCTTTAATGGTTTCTCCGCAAGAGCGGAGTACGACTACCAGTTCTGGCACGCGATTTTCGGACCGCACGATTTGAACCCCAATGGAGTCACAATCGGTGTGGTGTATAACTTCGGACAGGTTCTGTCGAGGTGAGAATGCGGCGGATCGAAGACTGACCGAAACGGTTGCGAAACGGAAGGGCGCCATGAACTGGCGCCCTTTTCTTGCGTGCAGGTGCGGGCGGCGAGTTCGAGCCGTCCTGCACCAGTTTGCGGATGCCATCATTCCATTTGCATTTTTGGGTGGGCTGACTGCGCTCTGGTTGCACCGAAGAAGGGTGTGACCGACTTGATCTTCCCGGGCGTCATGGAAGGTCGAGAGCGCGAGGCTTGAACAGGTCATCGCTCTCTGGTGATTCAGACGTCGAATGCGGCATGCAGTGATGCGGGGTGGGAATCCCGGCCGCATACGAACGCGTGACATGCAGACGATCCATGAAGACATAGCGCGTGCGAACGCCGTTCACAGTGGATGGGAGCTGTGCGGGAATGTGTTGGCGGTCGACGTAGATTACGAGAGCCGCTTCGCGGGGATTGTCGAAACTCTGGCCCACTCCAATGGCGAAGAATGCCGGGTTCTGCAGCATGAGTTTGCGGGCGACCTGGTGCTTGGCGGCAAGAGCCGGCGCCAGCGCGGATGCAGTAAGCGGGGACATGCCGGCAGCCGTTGCCGTAGAGGGCGCCGAACCGAGTGCGACCGCGCGAGCGGTGGCGGGAATGACGACAGTCCGTACATTTTCAACGACTGCGGGAACCACCGGAGCGAGATTTTCGTCCACATACACAATCAACGACGCAGACCCGGACTCATCGTTGCTTTTCCCCGGGGCGATGCCGAGAATGCCGGCGGAAGGGTTGACGAGTGACCGGCCAGCGGCAAGTGCAGCCTGCTGGCGCGATGACTCAACGTCCGTGAGCGCGCGTCCCTGGGCCGAAGCGATGGTGCTGTCGCCGTAGCTGAGGCAACTTACAGCATGGTCGGTAGTGCCGACGAAGGACAAGCTCGTGTCGCCGGCCATCTGAGTGCCGAGCGCACTCAGTACCTCCGGGGCGGGGCTGGCGATGCCGTGGCTGACACCTGAGGCGTCGATGCCGCCGGCAAAAAACAGCCCGACCGGCTCCGCATCTGCCGTGTCGACAATCAGTGAGCCCGAGTCGCCCGCGTCGCCGAAGCGATCTCCACTGACGGAGATCTGATTGGTGAAAGTCTTTGTGAAGTATGGCCTGGTTTCGGCGCAGTCGCGATAATAATCGACGGCTACATCGAGGTCGATGGCGCTGACCCTCCCGCAGGTGAGCCCGGTAGTGCGACCGCTTTTTGCGACCCGCAACTGCAAGGTTGCATTTTCGCCTCTACCGCCAGTGGATGAGATTCCGGGAGGCGCGGCGCCTAGCGAGCCATCGGCCTGCCGCAGGCCGAGTTCGAGAATGTTGCCGGCGGGATCGACGGTATGCGATGCAACCTGGGCGATTGCGGCGTCTACGTTGGTTTGCGGGGAGCGCAGCGGGAGCCAGGTGGTCAGCGCGGCCACAGGAACCGTCCCGGCGCCGTCGCCGTTGGGAGTGCAATTGTTGTCAATCAGTCCCGGCTGAACGATGGTGTCGCCGACGGTGGCCTGGTCGCTGCGTGCCAGGACATGGTTGTTGCTGAGCAGATACTGACGGCCGCTTGCGTCCTGGACCAGGGCGCCCAGGGTTCCGCTGCAGCAATCGACGATGTTGTTGGCCTTCTCATCGAAATCGTTGTTGTTGCCTCCCGAACTTCCCAGGAGCACGGGCGCAGTCTGAGAACCCTGGTGAGAGGCAGGGTTGCTGCTCACGCCCGGAGCATTCAGAAGCACGGCGGTCTCAACCTTCGCGGAAGAGCCGGGGACCGTTGCCACGACATACGTGACTCCCGAACCCGATACCAATGACGGCGCGGAATATGTGACTGAGCACGATGTATAGGCGCGACGGGAACGCTGACAGGTGGGGGTGCTCAACGTGCCTTCGCCGCCAGGGTCGCCGGAAGCTGAATTCGCAAGCGCAAAGTGGATTTCGGTGTTCCCACCCGCCTCGGCAAGATAACCGGTCACGGTGACGGAGCCGTTCGGTCCTATAGCGGCGTTTTCAGGGGATAGCGGCTGCAGGAATCCCGGCGTTAGAGTCAGCAGGGAAGTTGCACGGAGCCCGGGCTGAGACTTCAAGGTTGCAGTGACCTGGACCGTGGCCCGGTCGGAACTGAGATAACCGGGCGGAGTGTACTGACCCTGATCGTTAATCTTTCCAGGACCCGAGGCCGGATCGCCTCCGCTGAGAGACCAGGTGACAGGAGCGACGCCGCCACTGGCGAGCGTCGCGGTGAATTGGTGAACAGGGGCCCCATGCGCATTCGAGCCCAGTGCAACCTGTGCAACTGGTATCAATTTGCGCCGAGCCCGGCGAAATGGAAAATGCCGCATTGGCAGTGGTCGCGGTCACAGGTCCGGCTCCGCAGCCTGCCAGGAAGGCTGCTCCCATACACAGCAGTGCGGAAACGATGCTCAGGCGTGACTTGCCGTACCTGCGAGGTGCCGGTCGGGGCACACACAGATTGCCGATGCATGACGGGATGTATGGCTTGCTGCACGGGCGGCAGATTGTCCTTGGAGAGAGCTGGTCCTGTCCGCTTCGACGAGAGCGCAGCTTCAAGGTTAGCTCTTTTCGGCCGGGTCGATGCCAGGCGCGGATCCTTAATTGATCAAAACGTAACGTTTAGCGCGGTCATATCGGCTGCGAATTGGACGCCTAAAGCTAGCCGCGGGCCGTTTTGTCACCGCGAAAACGGGAAGTCGTGTGCCTAAAGCCCGGTGTACCAAAGGGGGACAGGAATTCTTCGAAAGTGGTAGCCCTGAACGTGTCGCCATAACCTACGATCATAGTAATCATTACCTATGGATGTTATTTTGGGTACTTTTGGTGCAAGATGCATAAAAGCAAGACTTTATTCTCATTCGACAGCCACTTCCCCGCACTCGCTGTTAACGCTTTAGAAGTCACTGCAAAGTCCCGAAGCAAACATTGCCTCTGTCTTTTGATCGATGAGGAAGGACAAGCCGCGATGGTGATTGTGATTTTCATCGGGCTGTTTATCCTGGGCTTTCTGGCACTCGGCATCGATGTGGGCTACCTGTTTCACGAAAAGCGGATGGCACAGGCTGCAGCCGATGCCGCCGCTGTGGCAGCTGCAGAAGAAGCCAACGCGGGAAATGTTTCAAACGAGCAGACCGTCGCGAATGCGATGGCGCGGATGAATGGATTCGATCCCGGGGCATCGCTGAATCCGGCGACCGTAACTCTGAAGACCCCGACGACAGGCAACTACTCCGGGTCGTCAAGTTACCTTGAAGCGGATGTCTCGAAGCCTATTCCGACGTTTTTTCTATCTGTATTCAACAGGAGCGCAAACAAGTAAGCGTCTCTGCCCGTGCGGTGGCCGGGGGTGGATTGAGTAGCCCCACCTGCATCTGCCTTGAAGAACCTACCGGCCAAGGTCTGGCCATGAGCAACAATGGCCAGATCAACGCCACACAATGTGGCGTCACGGTGGACTCGAGCAGCAGCAATGCGGTGGGCGTGCAGGGCAGCGCGACGCTGAATGCGCTTTCGCTGGGCACCGTGTCGAACACCTGGAACAACAGCAGCAACCTGGGCAACAACGTCGGCAACAATGGTCAGATCACTTCCTCGACCAAGGTGGTGGCGGGGATTACGACGCAGTGCAAGCCGTTGCTTTCGGTCCCCACTCTTCCCACCGGCATTACCTGCTACGCCAATCCGATCCAGGGCTATACGGCCGCGACTGGATACACCGGCAATTACACGCTGCCGGTGGCAGGCGAAACCGCAACCAGCAATACTCTCTGTTACACGAGCCTGAACACGAGCAATGCCCACTCGGTGACTTTCACGCCCGGTTACACCTACTACATCCAGGGGGATTTCACCACCGGTGGCGGCGCGCCCATTTCCGGTAGCAATCTCCAGTTTTATGTCGGCGGAAACGTGAACTTCACCAACAGCGCGACCGCAACGCTTGCAGCTCCGACCGTCAGCGGTGTTCCGCAGACGCTGATTTATGCAATGGGAAGCACAGTGTCGATCGTGGGTGGGACCAACTCCAACCTGTCGGGATTGGTGTATGCGCCGAACGCCGCGGTGACTCTGAACAACGGAACAGGGACAACGCTGACGATGGACGTCGTGGCGCAGTCGCTGAATATCTCAGGCGGAGCATCGCTGAACAGCTATGCGATATCGAGTTTAGGAACGTTGAATCTTTCCGTAGCCAAGCTGGTGGAATGAGGGGTAGCTATATGATCTGGGATTCTCTGAGTTCTTCCAAATGTCGATCGATCGTGGCGCGGATTCACAAGCGTCTGATGAACAATGCGGGAAATGCCGCGCTCGAATTTGCATTAGCATTCGGAATCTTTGGAACTCCACTGCTTTTGGGAACCACCGAGCTGGCGGCGCTGGTATATGACTCGATTGAGTTGTCGAACAGCGCTCACGCAGGCGCAATGTACGGGATGATCAGTTCAACATTTGCCGGGGACACTGCGGGAATCCAGACAGCTGCACAAGCGGAGGCGGCTGATTTCGGAACCAACGTTACCGTGACCCCAACCACCTACTACGCGTGTTCGAACGCCGTGGATGGGACGCAGTATTCAACCCAAAGCGCGGCGGCTCTCGCGTGTCCGGCAAATGGAGGCAACCACTACCTGCAGTTTGTGAAGGTGATCTCGAGCATGAGCATAACCCCGCCAGTGACCTGTCCGGGATTGCCGAAGACGTGGACGTGAGCGGGACGTCGGTGATGGAAGTGCAGGAATAACGGTGAGAGGGCTTCGGTGGTTTCCAAACATCTGTCGCCCGTGGCAGAGCGGACCCAATCTTGTGGCCGCTCTGGCACGGTTCGGCAAACTGGCTGACCTGGATCAAGATCTTCATAGCAAAAACGAACGAGGCCAGGCAATCATTGAGGTGGCACTGGCGCTGCCGATCATCGCAACGTTCACCTTGATGATGATCGAGATCTGCCTGGCGTTTTACACCTATTGCATGATTTCAGAGTCGGCGCGCGAAGGAACGCGATACGCGATTGTACGCGGCGCGACATGCCAGACGGCCAGCGGCGCTTCATGCACGGCATCGGCAACGACAATCAACAACGTGGTGACGAACCTGGGCTGGCCGAATCTCGGCAACGGCAAGCTGAGCGCGAATACAACGTATCCGGATTTAAACGAGAATGCCGGTAGCCGCGTGCAGGTTGTGGTGAGCTATACCTTCCCCTACAACATTCCCTTCGCGCCGAAGGGGACGATACACATGTCAAGCACATCAGTGATGTACATCGTGCAGTGACGCTGCAAATTCAATGTTCTGGAGCGTCTGACGGGCCCGGCTGCTTCTTGAATTCAAATTCGCAAGGGCGGCCTACAATTCCCAGCCCCTCGTTCCTGGTGCCCGTGCCTTCTGTTTCCTTGAAAACCGCCTTGACATCGTAGCTGTAGTCCTCGCCTTTATGAGCGAGGACGCCGCGGGCGTATTGGCGCGAGGCAACGATGCCGTTGGCGGCGAGCCTGGCGCTGCCGTTGTCGGCAATTTTGCCTTCGAGACGCAGATAGCCCGGTTCTCCAGCTGTGCCGTGCTCCCCGACGAAATTGCTGTTTTGAATTGTGGCAGGGAACTCCCACGTATAGCCCAGTGTGCTTCCCTTTGGCGGACAGGTGAGTTTGGTGAGCCAGTGGCCGTCGAAGCGGTCCGCTGCGAATGAAGTCGCCGACAACAGCAGGATGATGGCAAACAGGCGTGGCACAAGCGCTCTCTTCACGTGCATTTACTCCTTTGGGGCGAACACTCTAACAGGTCGATCCCGCTATTGGATGTGATCCGATCGCAGGGTTCCTTGGTGCGGACATCCCAAACCGTTGATGTATCGTCAAAGCGGGGTATTCGGGGCGTATCCATGGCACAACTGATCGCGATCCAGGGCGACATCACCACCATGAGAGTGGATGCGATTGTGAATGCTGCCAATACCGCGCTGCTTGGCGGCGGCGGCGTGGATGGTGCTATCCATCGCGCGGCGGGACCGGAGTTGTTGGCCGAATGCAGGAAACTGGGCGGCTGTGCAACGGGAGACGTGAAGCCAACGCCGGGCTTTCATCTTCCGGCGAAATGGGTATTTCATGCGGTCGGTCCTGTGTGGCAGGGCGGCGGACACGACGAGGACGACTTGTTGGAGAGTTGCTATCGGCGATGTCTTGAACTGGCCAGGCAGCACCATGTCAGGAGCATTGCGTTTCCGGCGATCAGCACGGGCGTGTATCATTTTCCTCCCAGGCGCGCAGCGCGCATTGCCATCGACACCGTAAAGGAACATGTTGACGCAAGCGGAGTCGAAGTAGTGCGGTTCGTCTGCTTCAATGCCGAAACGCTGGCGATCTACGAGAGGTCTTCTGGGCGGGGCGCCGCGTGCGCCCATCGTTTGAGTCTTCGCAAGAACCGCAGCCATAACGAACAATTCAATCGAGGAGTTGAGATGGAGTACGTGAATTTTGGCCGCACCGGACTGAAGGTTTCGCGAATTTGCCTGGGATGCATGACGTACGGCAAGCCACCGGCACCCGGTGAGTTAAAGGGTGGCCGGCATCTGTGGGCACTGAATGAGGAGGAGAGCCAGCCATTCCTGCGGCAGGCGCTCGATCTGGGAATCAATTTCTTCGATACGGCAAATGTCTACTCAAGCGGCGACAGCGAGCGCGTGGTGGGCAATTTTCTGAAAGCGAATGCGCGGCGCGAGGCGGTGGTGATTGCGACCAAGGTGCATGGGGTGATGCGCGATGAGCCGAACGGGCGCGGGTTGTCACGCAAGGCGATTCTGTTTGAACTGGATCAGAGCCTGAGCCGGCTCGGCACGGATTACGTGGACCTTTACCAGATTCATCGGTGGGACTATGAGACGCCGATCGAAGAGACGCTGGAAGCGCTGCACGATGTGGTGAAGGCGGGAAAGGTTCGCTATATCGGTGCGTCGTCGATGTATGCCTGGCAATTTGCGAAGGCGCTTTATCTCGCGGAGCTGCAACGGGTGGACGCGGTTCGTCTCGATGCAGAACCATTACAACCTGCTCTATCGCGAAGAAGAGCGGGAGATGATGGGGCTGTGCGCGGAAGAAGGCATCGCGGTGATTCCCTGGAGCCCGCTGGCGCGCGGGCGGCTGACGCGGGCTTGGGCGGCGGAGACGACGAAGCGGTCGGAGACAGATCGATTCGGCAACACGATGTATTCGAGGACCGAGGAGGACGATAAGAAGGTCGTCGACCGGCTGGGCGAGATTGCGGAGAAGCGCGGCGTGCCGCGAGCACAGGTTGCGCTGGCGTGGATGCTGAGCAAGCCGGTGATTACGGCGCCGATTGTGGGAGCAACCAAGCCACATCATCTGAAGGACGCGGTGGCGGCGCTCGAGTTGAAGTTGACTGCCGAGGAAATTGCCGCGCTGGAGGAGCCTTACACGCCGCATCCGGTGCTGGGGTTCAGTTAGCGTGCACACAAGTCTGCGCGTCAGGCCGTCCATTGCAGAAAGAGATGGCAATTTCTGTGTCGCCTGGAAGTGTCGCGAATGGAGCCTGGCGGAAGAGACCCGATTATCGGCCCACGAGGACGAATGCGCCCCAATAGTAGGGCAGGTCTTTGCCGTCGTGGCCGGCTTTGACTTGCTCGCGAATTTCGAGTTGGGCCTCCTTGAGGGCTTGATGAACTTCGGTGCCGGAGAGCCATTTTCCATAGAAGCGCTGCATCAGGTCGAGCGTCTCCTTATCGGGTACAGACCATAGCGTCATCAGAACCGACTGGGCGCCGGCTTCCTGAAGGGCGCGACGCAGGCCGAAAACGCCCTCGCCGTTCTTCACATCGCCTTGACCTGTATTGCACGCGCTGAGCACAATCAACTGGGTTCCGGTGAGGTCGAGATTTCCGGCTTCAAGGGCCGTGAGGATGCCGTTATCGAGGCCCGGCGGCGATGGACTTCCCGCAAGCGCACGATCGGCTCCGGCAAAGTACAAACCCGAGCGCAACATGGGATCTCGAATGGCAGAAGGTTGGGTCGCACTTTGAACTGCGCGGGCATCGCCATGCTGTTGCATTTCGATCGGTTGGTCAGGAAGGAAGAATCCGTGGGTCGCGAGATGGATTACGCGCGCACTACCGTTGCGTTCGATGATTGTCTTAAGCGCTTCGTCGCCGGTGTAGACATTGGTTTTCCAGGCTTGCTTCTGCATCATGCCGGCGATGGCGGTTACCTCGGCTCCGGTCCCGGGGAGCCGCGGAAGTGCGGGGGCGCTGGGGAGGGCCGTGTTGCGATTCACAATTGGCAAAGCTCGATCGACGACCGTGACCTGTTGATCAAGCAGGTCGAGCTTTTGCATCGCGGCGCGCTGTTTTTCTGCGCTGAGGTCGAAGTCCGGGTCTCCTACGAGCAGAGCGGTTGCTTCATGGCGCGAAGGTGAGGAGAGCAGGATGTCTTTGGTGCTGGAGAGAAGACGCAGGTCGTACTTCTCCATCTCCAGCTTTCCGTCCGGTCCGGCGATGATGCCGAGCGGAATTTCATTCAACGCGCCATCTGCCGCGAGATCGATGCGGGTAATGCCGGCAAGCGTCTTTTCCAGCGGCTTCCAGATTACCTCGAAGGCATTGGCGCCGGGCAGCGTCGTTTCAGGCTCCGCCGATAATCCGCGGCTCTGCACCGACTGCTTGAATTGAACGAGCGCACCGGCTTCGATCTTCTTGTCGTCGCCAAGAAAAATGTATTGCGGATGGTCCCTGGTTTCATGCGTCACCACCAGCGCTACATAGTAGGTGGCGCCCGTCCAGCGCTTGTCGATGTAGTTGAAACGCGCAAACTCAACGGCAGCTTCGCCGGGCTTGAGCGCGTCGCGTACCTGCTGCCATGTAGCGCGCTCGAGCTTCTTGTGCTCGGCAAAGGCAGAGGAGCGTGCGACCAGTGCTTTCTCAAGATTGTCAGCGTCAGCCTGAAGCCGGTCGATCTGGCTGCGCCATTGCTCGCGATTCGCCGGTTTCACGTTGAGCAGCGCGGCAATCTGCGTACGTTTTTCAGTCAGTTGCGCAAGCAGCTTCTGAGATTCCGTGTCGCCTGAGGCCTCAATCATGCGCCGCATATTGGCGACGCTGCCTGCGACGAACCCCTTTTCCCAAAGCAGCAGGTTATACATGGAACCGGCGAGTGCCGGTTCCTTCTCGTGGAAACGATGCACAAAGCTGAAGTAATTTGGGAAACTCCCGCTGACCTTCTCGAGGTAGCTTAGCCGGTCGCTCTCAGTCATGTACGTGAAGCTGTATTGAAACTGGTGGAAGATGTTATCGAAGGTTCGAGCGTAAACAGGCTCGGCCTTTGCGTACTTGCCCTCCTCGTCGTACATGAGAGCGAGGTTCTGGAGCGCCATGCCGACGTCGGGGCTGTCGGGGCCAAGTGCATCTTCGCGGATGCGAATGGCGCGCATGTGCAGCGGCTCAGCGGCATCGTACTTGCCTTCTTCGCCATACACCAGGCCGAGACCGTCGAGATCCGACGCAACCTCAGGATGATTGGAGCCGAGAACTTTTTCGTCGATCGCCAAGGCCTGTTGATAGAAGGACTCTGCCTGGGGAAGGCTGCGTTCCTTCAGCAAGAAGTTCGCCACGCTCAAGTAGGTGTTGGCGAGAGTGGGGTCATCCTTGCCGAGTGCTTTTATCTGGATACCAAGGGCACGCAGGTAAAGCGGCTTTGCCGCAGGCAAATTTCCTTCTATCTGATAGAGGTTTCCGAGATTGACAAGCACAACCGCGACGTCGGCATGATCGGGTCCGAGCGCTTTCTCGCGGATAGCCAGACTTTGTTTGAATAGTGCCTCGGCCTGGTCGTTTCTTCCCTGCAATTCATCCAGGGAGGCGAGATTGTTGAGAGCATAGGCGGTGGACGCGCTTTCAGCGCCGTATGCCTTTTGGGTCATCTCGAGAGCACGCTGAAGGAGCGGTTCGGCGAGCGCATACCGCCCCGTCGTGATGTAGAGGTTCGCAAGATTATCCAGACTGGCAGCGACATTGTGGGGATCAACGGAAGGCGATTTCGCATCGATTCCCATGGCCCTCTGATACAGCGCTTCCGCTTGAACATACTTTCCCTCGTGCACCAAAAGCAAGGCAAGGTCGCTTAAGGTCGCGCCGAGACGCAAGTCGTCCGGGCCGAAGGTCTTTTCGCGAATGGCGAGAGCCCGCTGATAAAGAGGCTCCGCCTCAGCGTTCTTGCCTTCGACGGAATAAACGTCGGCAAGATTATTCAAGGCCTGGGCAACATCGGGGTGATCTGGTCCGTCGACTTTTTCGTAGATAGCCAGCGCTCGCTGGTAAAGCGACTCCGATTCGGAGTATTTGCCCAGTTTCAGGTAATCCAGCGCGAGGTCGCTGAGGTCGGTGGTCAGCCCGACGTCCTGCGCACCGAGTACCTTTTCAGCCATTTCAAGCGCACGCTGGTGGAGGGGAGCGGCGAGAGCATATTTTTGGTCCTTCAAATACGTGTCTGCGAGACGATTGAGCGCGTTGGCAATCTCAGGATGGAGGGGGATGAGATTTTTTTCATAGATCGCCAGCGAGCGTTGATACAAGGGCTCCGCCTGGGCATACTTGCCTTCGTGCACGTAAACGTCGGCGAGACTGTTGAGGGCAGAAACGAGGTTTGGTCGGTCGGGACCAAGCGCCTTCTCGAGGATTGTCTCGGAGCGGAAAAAGAGAGGTTCCGCCTCTGCATAACGGGCCTGGCGAACATATAACGTGGCGAGACCGTTGAGGGCGCTCGCCACCCTGGGATTGTCAGGGCCGAGGGCCTTCTCATAGATGCTGACGACCCGTTGCAGCAGGGGCACGGCATCGGACAACTTACCCTGTTGCGCGTCGTTGAGGGCGAGATTGCCGAGGTCGGAGGCAAGATCGGGGCTTCCCGGCGCTGCCTTTTCGGCGATTTGCACGGCTCGCTGGAAGATGGGATCGGCCTGCTGGTATTTTCCCTGGTAATAGTAGGTCAAGCCGAGTGTGCCAAGCGCGGATGCAACGTTCGCACTGGCGGGTCCGTAGGTTGCCAGAGCCACCTTCAGTGCTTCTGTGGCGACGGGGACAGCATCAGCAGATTTGCCCTGACGAACCATCTGGGCAACTTGCGTATTCAGCTCCTGCAACCGGGATTCCTGCGCGCTCAAAGGAAATGCGGAGAGCAATGTCGCCAGGAGAAGTGTGGCACAAACAGCCCCACTGCATGACCTGTTCACAAGAGGCCTCCGTAGGGAAAGGGCGGGTGGGGTATCCAGCCGAGGGAATGATGCGGGGAGTATAGCATTCAGCACAAGAGCCCGTCCGCCGCGACGGGGAATCGGGCAGGCCAGCGCTCGCGATACGCGAGGTGCCAGTAGATTGGTTGGCGGATCTGTTATTGCACCTTCAGGACCAGTTTGCCGAAGTGGGTGGCGGATTCCATTTCCCGGAAGGCTTCGCGGGCTTCGGTCCAGGGGCGCGCTGCGAAGACGGGATGCAGCTTTGCGGCGGCGATTGCCTTGTTCATCTCTTCGAAGTCGTGGCGGGAGCCGACGTAGATTCCCTGGATGCGAATCTGCTTGTGAAGGATGAGCGGAACGGGAATGGGATCGGCGGGGCCGGAGAGGACGCCGATCTGCGCGATGACGCCGCCCATTTTTACGGCGCGGAGAGAGCGCGGCAGCGTGCCGACGCCGCCGACTTCGACGACGAGATCGACACCTTCGCCATTGGTTTGTTCCATGACCCAGCGGTCCCACTCGGAGGTTTCGCCGTAGTCGAGGCCCTTGTCGAGGCCGAGAGAACAGGCGCGCTGGAGCTTGGCCTCGCTCGAGGAGATGCCGAGGACGCGATGGCCCTGGAGTTTGGCGAATTGCAGCGCGAAGATGGAGACTCCGCCGGTGCCCTGGATGAGGATGGTGGAGTCGGGCTTGAGGTTTGCGCGGGCGAGGGCGTTCCAGGCAGTAACGCGCAGCGCAGGGAAGCGTGGCGGCTTCTTCGAAGCTGAGGTGTCGGGAATGCGGACGAGGCCGGTCTGGTTGAGGAGGATATATTCGGCGAGCGTGCCGTCGATGTCGCCGCCGAGCGCGCCTTTTACCTTGGCGGGGGTGGGCGGGCCGTCGAGCCAGTTCTGCATGAAGACGGGCGCAGACGCGGTCGCCGGGTTTGAATGCGGTGACGCCCTCGCCGACGGCAGCGACTTCGCCGGCGCCGTCGGAGCAAGGGATGCGGGGAAGGCGGAGTTTGGGGTTGTAGAGCGCCCTTGACCATCATGAGATCGCGATAATTGAGCGAGACGGCATGAATTTTAACGAGCACTTCGCCGGCGCCGGGCGCGGGGTGGGGCGCTCGACAAGCTCAAGAGAATCAATGCCGAAGGAAGGGACCTGCCAGACGCGCATGGGAAGAGACTCCGATGAGGTAGTGTACAAATGTGATTGGATGCGGCGCCATCGCGGTACGAAAATTTGCAAGCGCCCGTAAAATGAAGATATGGCGCGCGGATGGGAAAGTAAATCGGTGGAAGAGCAGATGGCGAATGCCACCGAGAAAAAGCCCCCGCGTCCCGGCGAGGTACTGATGACTGAAGCAGAACGGCGGGTTGCCGCCGACCAGCGTGCAGCTAGCGAACGACGCAAACAGGCATTGAACCTTCAACGCGAGAACATACTTTCGCAGCGGACATCGAACGCTGCTCGGCGCGCGGCTCTGGCGGCGGCGTTGTCGGAGATTGAGGCACAGATTTCAGCGCTGGAGTAGGGCGCGGTCGATGGGGCGAGCCGGGAACGGTTGGCTAGTTTTCGGTTGCTCGGCAGGAAAAATGAAGCGGGTTCTTCGCTGCGCATATTCAGCCGACAGACGAAGACCTGTCTTGGGGACCCGTCTCCCCATGGACAGCTCTGTCGTCCACGCGACTCAAAGCCGCTCCGCTCAACAGGACAAGCTTCGATCGTGAGGCTTGGCTACTCGTTGCGGTGGAAGAGGATTGAGTTGGCCTGCTGGACTGGGGTAAGCAGGACGCGCGCGATGTTGACGTGGGCGGGGCGGCTGGCGGCCCAGACGATGACTTCGGCGATATCTTCAGGGGTAAGCGGTTTGACGCCTTTGTAGACCTTGGCGGCGCGCTCAGTGTCGCCGCGGAAACGGACGAGGCTGAAGTCGGTCTCGACCATGCCGGGATCGACGCTGGTGACGCGGATCGGCGTGCCCAGCACGTCCTGGCGAAGGCCATCGTTAATCAGGCGCTCTGCCGCCTTGGTTCCGCAATAGACCGCGCCATTGGGGTAGGCGAGTTCGCCGGCGGTAGAGCCAAGACTGATGACATGGCCGCGGCCGCGCACCACCATTCCAGGAACGACGCAGCGGGTGACGTAGAGCAGGCCTTTGACGTTGGTGTCGATCATCTCGTCCCAGTCTTCGATTTTTCCCATATAGAGCTTGTCGAGACCGCGGCTGAGGCCGGCGTTGTTGACGAGGATATCGATTTCGGACCACTCGGCGGGCAGGTCGTCGATGGCGTTCTGCACGGCGCGATGGTCGCGCACATCAAGGTCGATGGAGTGCACGGAGGGAGCGCCACGCTCCTTGGCCTGCGAGGCGACTTCGGCAAGGCGGCCGGCGCGGCGGGCGGCGAGCAGGAGACGGGCTCCTTCGGCGGCGAAAGCGAGGGCAGTGGCCGCGCCGATGCCGGCGCTGGCTCCGGTGATGAAGACGATTTTTCCTTTGAGGCTCATGACACTATCCTAGCGAATTGTTTGGTGGGGAGATGGTGATGGCTGTTACAGCATTCCAATTTATTCTTCCGTGCGATATTCGTGGAAATGGAGGCCCCGCGCTCCCACTGCAGGGGCTAAAGCCCCGTTCCGTCTTTGGGCCTTTGCGGCACGACTGAAGTTGTGCCCTGACGCTTCTTGCTGATGCGGATTGGGGTTCACGCCGCGGTGAAGTGCGCGTGCATGCGGATTGGGGCGCCCTATGTGCTGCGCTTCTTGCTGATGCGGATTGGGGTTCACGAAGCGGTGAAGTCGTGCCCTGCCGCTTCTTGCTGATGCGGATTGGGGTTCACGCCGCGGTGAAGTCGTGCCCTGCCGCTTCTTGCTGATGCGGATTGGGGTTCACGCGCGTGAAGTGTCGTGAGACTCCTCTGATCCGAGTTGGTTCTCAATCCGCCGTGCAGTGTGCCCGGACACAAAGCTGCGATTGATTGAGATTTGATCTCAGGGATTGAGAATGCTACGTCGCTGGGCGATGCGGTACTGGCCTACGGCCCAGTCCTGGTCGGCCAGGCCGGCTTGTTTGGCCTGCTCGAAGATTTCGGCGAGATTATCGGCAAGGCTGAGGCGGGTGTTGCGGGCCGGCGGCGGCCTCGCGGAGCATGCGCGTGTCTTTGGCGCCGAGACTGATGCTGGCGCCGGCGTGCTCGGGCGGGTGGAGCATTACGTTGCCGTAGGCGGCGTAAAACGGCGACTGGAATAGCGCGCTGTTGACGGCTTCGAGAAAGACGGCCGGCGCGATACCCTGCGATTCGGCAAAAACGAAGGATTCGCTGAGCGACTGAATCATGGTGCTGATGAGGAAGTTGCCGCCGAGTTTGACGGCGTTGGCCTGGCGGGGTTCAGGGCCGACGACGGAGATGCCGCGCGACATGGGCTCGAGGGCGGGACGGGCGCGGGCGATGGCGTTGTCGCTTCCGGCGGCGACGATCCAGAGGCGGCCTTCTGCAGCTACGTTGGGCCGGCCAAAGACGGGGGCGGCAACAAAATCGATGCCACGGCGGATGTGCTCGGCGGTGAGGCGCTCACTGAGTGCGACGCTGATGGTGCTGCAGGCGATGTGCAGGCCGCCGGGTTCGAGCGCGTCCATCAGGCCATTGGGGCCGAAGAGCACTTCTTCGTTAGCCGCATCATCGAAGAGCATCGTAATGACGGCGTCGGCGCCAAGCTCCGCTTCTGCCGGGGTGCCTGCGGCGATTGCGCCTTCGCGGAGCAGTGGCTTCGTGCGCCCCTCAGTGCGGTTCCACACCCTCAGTTCGTGGCCGGCGGCGAGCAGGCGCAGCGCCATGGGTGTGCCCATCAGGCCGGTTCCTAGAAATCCGATCTTCATGTTTTGCTCCCTGCACCATCTTGCCACTCGAGTGCAGTCGAGGTGCAAGCACCATCACGGACGCGCGATAGACTGGATCATCGATGCTGCGAACAGCCAGGCGACGCGTTATGTTGTGCCGCTGCGCGAGGGCGGATCTCTGCCTGCGATTGTAGAGGCCGATGACCTGGGCTTGTACGTCGTCAAATTCAGAGGCGCGGGGCAGGGGATTCTGGCGCTGATTGCGGAGTTGCTGGCGGGCGAGATCGGGCGGGCGCTGGGGCTGCGGGTGCCGGAGATCGTGTTCATGGAGATCGACGCGGCGCTCGGGCGCAATGAGCCGGATTACGAGATTCGGCGGTTGCTGAAGGCAAGCACGGGGATGAACCTCGCGCTCGATTATCTGCCGGGTTCGACGATGTTCGATCCGGCGGCGCGGGATACGGCTCCGGCGGAAGAGGCTTCGATGCTGGTGTGGTTCGACGCGTTCACGCAGAACATCGACCGCACGCCCGCGCAATGCGAATCTGCTGGTGTGGCATCGCAAGCTGTATCCGATCGATCACGGAGCGGCGCTCTTTTTTCATCACGACTGGCCATCGCGTGAGAAGAAGATTGACTGCGCCGTTTGCGCAGATCGAGGAGCATATTCTGCTGCCGTGGGCGAAAGAGATTGCACAGGCTGCGAAGACGGCGCATGAGAAGTTGACGGAGCCGGTGTTGCGCGAAATCGTGGAGATGGTGCCGGAGACATGGCTCGAGGCGATTCCCGGCGAAGTGAGCGCACGCGACGGCGCGCGGGCTACATGGATTTTTTCGCGGAGGCTTGAGGCTTCCGCAGTTTTTGAAGAGGAGGCGATCGGTGCCCACTCCCGCCTCATTTGATTACGCGATTCTGCGCGTGGTGCCGCGCGTGGAGCGGCAGGAGTTCATCAACGCCGGGGTTGTGGCGTTTTGTCTTGAGAAGAAGTACCTCGCGGCGCGGATTCATCTGGATGAGTCGCGGTTGAAGGCACTGTGGCCGGATGCGGATGTGGAATTGGCGCGCGAACACCTGGAGGCGGTGCGGCGGATTTGCGAGGGCGATCCGGCGGCGGGGCCGATTGCGAAGCTTTCGCAGCGGGAGCGCTTTCATTGGATTATTTCGCCGCGGAGCACAATTATTCAGCCGTCGCCGGTGCATACGGGAGTGTGCGATGGGACGGATGGATTGCTGGATCGGCTGGCGAAGCAGTTTCTGGATGTGTGATGCTTTACAGGTTCGAACCCGAGGGCGTTTCCCAGGTCTGCTTTCGAGGGTATGCAGTATGTCACGATCTTGCTGGATGAGAGTGGGATTGTTTTTTGTTCCGCTGCTGTATGCCGCGTGCGGTGCTGATGCCGTGGGCTGGGCGCAAGATCCAGATTCGACTTCGCCGAGACTTATTCCCAGGACGAAAGCGGAACGTGAGCACAAATACCAGGCTCATCATCTTATAACGCTCATTGCGCAGGTTACGGACTCGTCGGGAAAACCTGTGACAGGGCTGAAGGCAGATGATTTTTCCTTGCTCGACAATCAGACCCCGGCAAAGACGACTTTATTCCACGAATTTGAAGGACCGGCAAGCATGGCGAACGTACACGTCATGGTTGTTCTCGATGCGATCAACGACGGGGGATCGTCGATTGGACACGTGAAAAAAGATCTGGACAAATTTCTTGCGCAGGACCACGGGCCTCTGCCATTCCCCATCGCGCTGGTTTATATGTCGGGAGCGGGAGAAACCCAATCGCAGCCCTCCACGGATCGCTCAGCGGTTGCCAGGCAGCTTGCGGACTTTGCACGAGGCCCGCGCGAGGCGGGTTGCGATCAAGCCCACTTTATCGAGGGCAGTCGCATGAGCGGGCAGCCGATGACCGGAAATTCAGGGGAAGAACGAGCAGATTGCATGATTTCGCATTTCACGGAATCGGTTAGCGCTCTCAGATCATTGATTGCCGAACAGAATAATGTTCGTGGCCGGACAATCCTCATCTGGACTGGCCGCGGCTGGCCATTGCTCGCCGATTTTGGAACCCAGGCGGAGGCCCACAGGGGAAACTATCGCGATGTCCTCGTCGAACTCACAACGAATCTGCGAGAAGCGCAGGTGACCCTCGATGCGGTTTCGTGGGGAGATTTCGAAACGCCGAGGAACGCAGGTAAACCCATCGTGAGCGTAACCGCAAGTGCTCCGTCTACGCCGGACGAGATCGCCGAAACAACCATGGCGCTGCCTGCCCTTGCCCGCCAGAACGGTGGACAGGCCGTCGCCAGGGTGAAGAATTTCGCGGAAGCAATGGATGCATTTGTTGCGGATGCTGCTGATTTTTACGTGTTGAGTTTTGACTCGACCCCGGCGGCCGCGGCGGACGAGTTTCATTCCATTGACGTGAAGGTGGAACGGCCTGGCGTGACTGTCCGCACGGCCGGCAGTTATTATGCGCAACCGTGACGATCTGTTTTAACTATGAAAGACTTCAGCTGGTGCGAAATGGAACCGGAGAACGGTGATATCGTCTTCCTGGCCGAAGGATTGCGCGGCGGAAGCGACCTCTTCAGCGCGTCCGATCCGAGATGGCCGTGGTGCGATCGAAGCCGAAGAGTTCACCCTGATGCATTGCGTGCTTCGACGACCCCGTCGGAGATAAAGGTCAGCGAATCTCCGGGCGAGAGGCGAAGAGCGGCATCACTGTAAGTTGCATCCGTCGTAATGCCCAGGGGCAGACCCGGGTTAAGCTGCATCTCTTCCCCATTGCGATACGGCGAAAGATGGCCCGCGTTTGCGATGGTGAGGATTCCTGATGGGGATAGTTCTGCGCAGAGGCAGGTCGCAAAACCCCCGAGCCGCATATTCGTCAGCGCACGATTAAGGTGTTCCAGCAGCGCGGCCGGAGCATCGGTGTCCCGCCCCTGGGCCGCACCCAGCACCACGGCCGCGGTCATGGCGGCCGCTGCGCCCTTTCCACTGACATCGCCGATCAAAATGCGCTGGCGATCTCCCGCGAGAATCCGGCAGCTATAGAAATCCCCGCCCACTTCGCGGATAGGATGAAACGCGACGGCGAGCTTCATGCCGGGGAGTGTCTCAAGAATGGAGGGCGCGAGAATCCTCTGCACCTGCTGAGCTGCCTGCATTTCGCCGACGAGCACAGCGCGTTCACGCGCAGTCTCCTGTTGTTCACGAAACAATAGTGTCAGCAACGCAATCAGGACGCCCAGCGTTGCGACAGCTTCGAAGTCTGAAACAAGACTGCTCCATCGACTCTGCAGGTCAGGAATACCGAAGGCACCGGCGCTTGTGAATCGCACTGAGAAGAACACCATCATCGTGGCTCCCCACGCCATGCATAGCACCGCAAGTGGCTTGATGCGATGCGAGAGTTTGTGCCATGGCGCAAAGGCAAAGAATGGAGCGGCGGATTCAAGAACCGAGACGAACTGAGAAAATGCGCCAAGCTGGTGAGCACGCAGAGCATCAAGCCAGAGCGATTGCGCAGGTGAAGGAAGAAGAGGAACCAGGGCAGTAATGAAGTGGATGGCAGTGGCGGCAGCAATCAGAACCCAGAAGAACCAGGGAACACGCCTGCGCGCAAGTGCAAAGAAAAAGAGCGTGCGGCAGATATTGGTTGTGAATGCAGGAATGGCCCACGAGAATGAAGTAGACGCCGGCCGGGTAGTCAAATAGGGCAGAGGTGCCGATGTAGTTGAGGTAAATCGGCGGAAGGGCAATGCAGTTAATACCCAGGAGCAAAAGTTCGTGGCGACTTCGGTCGTTGAGCCAAAGACCGAGAACGACCAGGCCGACAACGCCGACAATGCAGAAGCAGATGGCCGGAAGAAGATGGTGCGTGATTTGGCCGATGATCTCGGCACTTCGATGATCGCGCAGGTGGTCGAGACTGCCTGCAAGCAAATTGAACGCCGGGTAGGGGCCAAAGGGAACCACGGAGCCATAGCGCCAGGTGGTCCGGATTGCGATCGTCGCAGGGCTGGTCAGCTCACGCGGAACAGGCCAGTTGCGGATGAGATCGAGGCTGAATTGTCCATTGCGAAGGTTGCCGGCGGAGCCAATCAGGTCGCCATTCACAAACACCTGGTACGCAGCATAGAGCCGAACCTGCAGCGCGGGTTCAGCGGAACTTCGCAGGGGCGAAAGATCAGCGTGGCAACGAATCCAGATCTGTGGCAGAGGAGGGTTCTGTTGCCAGGTGGAATACGGCAGCCAGGCGGAGTCGTCGAATGCCGGAGCCGCCCAGGCAGGGTCATCGCCAGCGCGCCAGACGCACCGGTCGGGCGCGATGTTCTCCTCCTGCGCGATGAGCATGGCAGGATAGCAAAGGCACAGCAGGAGAAGGAATTTGCGCATGCGATCCCCGGGATAGCTGTTTCTGGAACTGCCATTTTGTGACCGAACCCAAGCCGAGGGATAGCCGGTTTGCACGGTAGGGCACAGCTTATATTTCGCGTGCCGAAGACATGCGTCAGCAGTGGTTCAGGAAGCTCGTCCGATTATAGACGTTACACGGGGCCCTACCGGCCTGCGGCGCACCAGTCAGAGCCTCGAATGTCCGTTATTCAGACGACACTGATTCAGTCGCCATCAAGGAGGGCGAATTGCGCGCGACTGTTCCGTTTGACGAGTTTTCGCCTGGGGGTTCGCGATCGAAATGCGAAAGAGCGTATCTACTGCTGCTGTGGCGTGACCAGCTGGTGCGCTATCGCGAAGAGGGCCAGCTCGAGGCGGGTGGAGACGCCGGTTTTGTCGAAGATGTTGGACAAATGGCGCTTCACGGTTTCCTCGCTGAGCGTGAACTGCTTGGCGATGTCGCGGTTGCTGCAGCCTTCTACGATGCAACCCACCACGTCGAGTTCGCGCGGGGTGAGGCCGTAGGTTTTGCGCTGCGGCGGCTGCGCCTGGCGCATCAGATCGTGCAGGGCCGAGACGAGATTGACCACGCGCTTGCCGCCGATCCAGTAGTCGCCGGCATAGACGGTGCGAATGGCCGTGTGCAGGCCGCCGGCAAGGGCGTCTTTCAGGACGATGCCGCGAGCGCCGATGTGAAGCGCTTCAATGATCTGCTGGGTCGTGATGGTCGAAGTGAGCAGGATGATCTTGACGGTGGGCGAGCCATTCATGATGGCGCGCATGGCTTCGAGGCCAGGCAGGCGAGGCATCTGGACATCGAGCAGGAGGATGTCGGGTGTCTGCTCCAGGGTCTGGGTGATGGCCTCATCGCCATCGTCGGCTTCTCCTACGACTTCGAAGCCGTCGCGCTCGGTGAGCATGTTGCGCACACCAATGCGGACTACCGGATGATCATCGGCGAGTACGATGCGGATGGGTTGTTGTTCCACGAGAGCCCTATACCTCCGAAAAGCCGGGACTAACGAGCGGGCTATGTAAGCGGCCCGCAATCAAAAACATGCTTCCAGTCCTGCTTTAGAAAAGCGCAGGCAGGCCTGTATTAGGCTGGAAATTCCTTTTCAAGCATACGCTCCAGCCTTTGCGTGGCCGAATACAACTCTTGTAGTGCATGGGCACAGTTATCCAGTTGGTCACTGCTGGACTCGAAGAACGCCCCCAGCCGGGCGGCCTGCATGGCCCCGGCCATGCCGCATCCACCCTTGATGGCATGTCCGATGCGGCGAACTTCGTCCTTGTTGCCCTCGGCGATGGCTTTCTCCAATGCGGCCAATCGTTTATGCAGGTCGGTGACCACGGCCATATAGATCTCGCGGACCGTCGATTCGGTCATGAGCTGGCGGAACTGGGCAAGAGTCGTGGGACTAATTACCAGTTCCTCGGCTTCCGCGTCCTGAGGCTGGTCAATCTTGGGATTGTGCTGGCTGAGGAGCTTTTGCAGATCCTCCGGACCAAACGGCTTCAGCAAAAAGCCGTCTGCGGCTGCAATAAGGTCGTCAGACGGGGTTGAGCCGCTGATGAGGATGATCTCGTCCTGGCCAAGCTGGCGAAGCTTCGCGATCAATTCCGACCCACTCAGGCCCGGTAGCTGCGTATCCAACAGAACCACGCCGGGGCGGACAGTGCCGGCCTCGAGCATTTCGAGAGCCTGGTTTCCTTCTTCCGCGGTGTGCACCATGTGACCGTGCAGGGTGAGGACGGTGGCGATCACTTCGCGGCTGACGAGGTCATCGTCAATCAGGAGGATCGTAGGAAGTTCGTGCTTTTCACCGATGCCCAGCATGCGTGCGCCTCTGTTGGCCCGTTCTGCGGTAAATGCTATTCGTCTGCAACGCCAATTTCGTGGAGCCAGCCCGGGGCTTTGAGCAATTCGCGGGGGCGGGAGCCATCGGCGGGGCCGACCAGGCCGTCACGCTCCATCAGGTCAATGAGGTGGGCGGCGCGGCCATAGCCAATTCTAAGGCGACGTTGCAGCAGAGATGTAGAAGCTTTGCCGAATTCAAAAACCAAACGTACTGCGTCGTCGAACATGGGATCGTTGTCGTCCGCATTGTCGCTGGAGCCTTCCATGCTCTGTTTTTCTTCGCGCGGCGACTCGAGGAAGCCTTCGACGTATTCGGCCTGTCCCTGGTCTTTCCAGAACGCGACGACTGCGGCGGTCTCCTTTTCGCTGACGTAGGGAGCGTGCAGCCGCATCAGGCGGCTGGTTCCGGGCGGAAGGAAGAGCATGTCGCCGCGGCCGAGGAGCGCTTCTGCCCCGTTGGTGTCGAGGATGGTGCGCGAGTCGACCTTGGTGGCGAGGCGGAAGCTGATGCGGGTGGGAATATTCGCCTTGATGAGGCCGGTGATGACGTCGACCGAGGGACGCTGCGTGGCCAGCACCAGGTGAATGCCGACGGCGCGCGCCATCTGGGCGAGCCGGGTGATCGATTCTTCAACGTTGGAGCGGTCGAGCATCATGAGGTCGGCGAGTTCGTCGATGATGATGACGATGTAGGGCAGCGGGTGCTCTTCCTGATCGTCGTCGAAGAGCGAGGGCATGGCTCCCTCGAAGAGCTTGTTGTACTGGTCGATGTTGCGAACGCTGCGGCTGGCGAGCAGTTTGAGGCGGCGCTCCATTTCGCGGACTGCGTTGCGCAGGGCGTTGGCTGCCAGCTTCGGCTCCGTAATGATCGGAGTAAAAAGATGAGGAATCCCCTCGTACATGCCGAGTTCGACGCGCTTGGGATCGACGAGGATGAGGCGGACCTGCGCCGGCGTGGTGCGGTAGAGCAGGCTCATGATCATGGCGTTGATGGCGACGGATTTGCCCGATCCGGTGGAACCGGCGATGAGGACGTGGGGCATGGAAGCCAGATCAGCGGTGACGATGCGGCCGTTGATGTCTTTGCCCATGGCGAGGGTGAGGCGCGATTTGGCCTTGGCGAAGGTTTCGGATTCGAGCACGTCGCGCAGGTGGATGGTTTCGCGTTCGTGGTTCGGGACCTGGATGCCGACGGTGCTTTTGCCGGCCATGCGCTCGATGAGGATGCTTTCAGCCCGCATGGCGAGGCAGAGGTCTTCGGCGAGGCCGGTGACGCGGCTGTACTTGACGCCGGCTTCGGGCTTGAATTCGTAAGTCGTGACCATGGGGCCGGGATTGATGCGCTCCACTGCGCCGCGGACGTCGAACTCGGCGCACTTTTCGACGAGCACGCGGGCTTCGTCGCGGAGATCGTCTTCGCGAACAACCTGCGGGCCGGAGCCGGAATTGAGCAGGGTGCTGGGCGGAAGCTTGAATCCGCTGACGTGTTTGGGAGCGACGGTCACGGTGCGTTCGTCGGCATCGGCGCGTTCGTGAATCGCAATGCTGCTCGGTGCTGGGCCTTGAGCGACGGGTGCGGGAGCAGCGGTGGGTGCTTGCGCTGGCGCAGGGGACGGGCGCATTTCGACAACGCTTCGCGGCGTCGGCTGAGGCGCTGCGGCTACGGGTGCCGGAGGCCGGCTGTGGGGGAATGGGGATGGAAGCGACAGGCGCAGCCGCGGAGTCGGCGACGGTGCGCTCCCAAATGCTGGAGCGGCGTGGCGGAATGGGTTCATCGCCCAAGCGGCCAGGGCCTGTCGGTGCGGACGCCGGATCCACACTCGTTTTGGCGGCGCGCTGGAAGGCGGGAATTTCATCGACCGGATCGGGCTCGGGCGTGGCTTTCTTCAATGCCAAAGAGTGCGGCGAGGCGGCTCGGTCGAGGGGGTGGCATGTCCGCAGGCGGCGGGGGAACGTCGCCGATGGCGCCGGAGAACAGGCGCTGCGCGGGACCGGGCTGGGTCTGCTCGACAAAGCGCTCTTCAAGTTCGCGCTTGCGCTCGGCGCGCTCTTCTCTCCAGTTACGATAGCGATCGTGCCAGGAGACGACGGTGAGCCAGCGATCTTCGATCTGCGTTTTCAGTTTCCAGAAGTTGATGTTGGAGGCGAAATAGACGCCGACGGCGGCGCAGGCCGCGGACACGAGCCATGCACCCTGAACGTTGAGGTAAGTGACCAGCGCGCCGGAGACTACGCGGCCCATGATGCCTTCGACCGGGACGGCGTGCATCCAGTGCCAATGCCATGGGAAGAGGCCGAGAACCGAAGGCAGGAAGAGGATGGTCAGAGCGGTGCCCATCCAGCGCAGGATGGCCGAGCCGCCGGAGCGGGAACGAACCCAGTTCCAGCCCAGGCCGCCGATCCAGAGCGGAAAGAGAAAGGCGGTGATGCCGAAGGCCTGGAGCAGGATATCGCTGACATAAGCGCCGAAGAGCCCGATCCAGTTGTGAATGGCGTGTGCGGGATCCGCGCCGGAGGCGGTGTTCATTGAGGAGTCGGCGGGGTGATAAGTGGCGAGCGCGAGAAAGAGCAGTACGGAGGCGAGCGACAGCACCAGGCCGAGGAACATGTTGAGCGCCCGGTTGCGCGTCGGCGACAGGATGATGGGAATCGGCTTCATTGAGGGACGCCTCCGCACGGGGTGGCTCGGCCGCAATCCGGGGTCCCCAGCGATAGGTCCTCATTGCTGGGGTGAAAATCGACACGATCGTCGGAAGGACTGCGATCAGGCCGCCAAGGCGGACGAGAAATCCCAGAGCAGCCTATATTATCCCCGGCGCCAAGAGGGGTTTGCGGTCAAAACAGAGTGGGGGGAACCACGGAATCCACCCCCGGCCAGCGGCGGATCGAATTCTGCGATGTCGCGCTCGCGACATACGGCAGCGTTGGGTTCAGAGGCGCGATTCACTTGAATCAGGTCACCCGCGCAAATCCATGGCTCAGGGGTGAGGGGCGGCGGTTGGTTGATTCGCAGGTTTCCGGATGACGCGGGTTACCGTCATCGCAAGGATGAGTTCGGAGCCGGGAGCGAGCTGAATTCTGCTCTTGTCGCTGGTGATCTCGTCGCTGCAATTGGGGCCTTTGGTTGGCAGGAGCTTGAGATTGGGGATGCCGACGACGATTCCCGGATGAATGGTGTGAGGTGGGCCGCCGGGATTGAGGTCCTCGTCGAGGGCGCTGGTGTTGAAAACAGCCTGGCCGATCTGGCGAACGCCTCCTGAGACTTCGGTGGGCGTCTCGTCGTGCATATGATGCGACTCGCCGGGAGGGCCGACCACCGCGATCACCCTCAACTTGAGCGGCTGTTCATTGCGGTGATTGCAGTCGGCGCGGTCGAAATCGAGCGAGACCTCGCTGGAGCCCGGGTTTTTGGTAGACGAAACCGAGATGATGTGGGCGTATACAACGGAGTCGACGTCAAGGGAGCAGCCTGGATAAAAGAAAGGGCGCACGATCTTGAACCAGATATCTTTGCCGGGCTTGAGGTGCGCTGTGTCGAGACCTGCGACTTTCACCTCGATGGCGGCGCGAGAGGGGATGGCCAAATCGGCCATTGGAGCACAGGAAACAGCAGGGATTGCGGCGCTTGTCTGAGGCGGAGCGGGAGGAGCGGTCGACTGTGCCGGTGCAATGAAGGATGAAAACAGTAAGGCTGCAGACATAAGGATGTGAATGCTGGAACGGTGGATGAACAGCATGAATCGCGCCCCCGTGGTGTGAATTGACCGGCGGTCTATAAGTTTATGACGTGCGAGGGCGGCATCTGGTTAACAGAGGTTGATTGCCCCTGATCGGCGGGTGGCCCGCGGCCTCATCCTCACAACGGATGGGTGCCCAGGTCCCGGGCTACCGTCAACAGGTCTACGTCGATGAGGCGCAGGCATCGCTTCTGAGAACTCTTGAAATTCTGATTAGCCGCCGAGCAGCCTGCCGCCCAGAATCAGGAGCAAGATGCCAAGAACAATGCGGTAGATGGCGAAGACGGTGAAGCCGTGTCGCCGAACCCACATAAGAAACCACTCCACCACCCCGAGGGCGACGAGGAACGAGACGAGGATGCCGATGCCGAGGACGATCCAGCGCTGGGAATCCATGACGACGCTGGCTGCCGTGCCCGCGGCAATATCGGCCTTGCTGTGGTGAATGGACTTGAGCAAATCCCAGCCGGTCGCGGCCATCATGGTGGGGATGGAGAGCAGGAAGCTGAATTCAAGCGCGGAAGGCCGGTCGAGGCCGACCATCTGGGCCGATGCGATGGTGGACATGGAGCGCGAGGTGCCCGGGAAGATGGCCGAAAGCGATTGGCAAATGCCGATCCAGATAGCCTGGCCGAGGGACATTTCTTCGACGTGCAGCGTGTTGGGCTCGAATCGGGAGGCGCGCGCGTCGATGACCCACATGATGATGCCGCCGAGCAGAAGCGCCCACGCCATGACGGTGACGCTGCCGAGATGCTTCTCGCTCACTTTGTGGAGCGGCAGGGCAATGATGGAGGTGAAAAAGAAAGCAATCAGCGTAAGCGAGATCGGGTGGTTTTTCCAGGTGCGGTCGCCGCTTTCGCCATTGGGAAAGCTCTTAACGAAGCCGACAATGCGTTCGAGATAAAGAAGAAGCAGGGCGAGGATGGCGCCAACCTGGATGACGATGGTGTACATCTTCCAGTACGCGTCGTCGAGCGGGATGCGCATGGCTGCTTCGGCGATCCGCAGGTGCGCGGTGGAACTGACGGGAAGAAACTCGGTCAGGCCCTCAACAATTCCCAGAAGTACTGACTGGATATAGACGTTCAAAAATCCTCCGGTATGAAAGTACGATGGGATGCAAAGAATGCGGAATACGCAGCGGACTATTCTTTATCGCCGCCGTAGACCTGAATTCCCTGATCCAATTTGAACACGAGCATCGCGGCACGCGCTGTGTAATCCGACTGCGGAAATTTGTCTTTGAGCCTGGCGGCGAGATCGCGCGCACGCGTATGGGCGGCGTCGCTCTTTTTGTCATTGTTGTCGTCCGAGTACATGTTGGTGAGAACGGCCTCGCGGTAGACAGCCTGGTAGAGGGCCTGTGGAGTGCGCGGGCTCTCAGGATGCTCGGCCGCGTATTTCTCGTAGATTTCGGCTTCCTTTTCGGGGCACTTTTCCTGGCCTTGCCAGTCGCCGCAGAGCTTGTTGTCGATGAGTTCGTAGGCGGCCAGGTCGGCCTGGCGGGTGCCGGAGTAATACTTGATCACTTTCCGCAGCCCATCCTCATCCATCTGCTCGCGCATGTAGGGATCTTTTTCCTTAGCGGATGGACGGCTGGCCGAGTCGGCCTTCTGTATCTGCCAGAGGACGTCGGCGGCGCGCCACGCTGCTTCAGCATCGAGTGGTGAGTTAGGGAACATTTCGACGAGGCGGCGATAGAGCAGGTGTGCGGTGCGGGCTGCATTGACTGGGCCGCGGGGATCGTTGGCCAGCGACTCCTGATCGGCGCCAGCGCCCATGAGGATCTGATCGCCATTGGGAGTAGTTTCAATGACGACGCCTTTGGCCTGCATCCAGCCGGAGATGGGCGGAGGGGTTTCGGCGGTGTCGAAGATGGGGGCGTCGCTGGTGTGCTCCTCTTCGATGTCCGTATTGGCGTAGACGCGAAGCCAGTCGCCACTTTTTTCGGCAACGACCATTTCGCGGCCGATCTGCACGCGGCCGACTTTTTGTGCCTGGACATCGGCGGTGACGTAGAGCCAGCTGACGCGCAGAGCGGTGGCGCGCGGTCCTGCCAAGGGCTTCTGCAAGTTGTCTTTTTTCTTCTGGGCGGCCAGGGGCAGGGTACAGAGGATGAGGCCGAGCGCGAGGGCCTCAATCGCGCGGAATCTTGAATAGGTCACAGAAAAGATCATAGTCGAACGACGTTACACTTCTGTTTCCGTAAGCACCTGGGCGAGCAGGGCTGGATCGACATTGCCACCGCTGACGACCGCCACGGCATTCTTGTACGGCGGGAGCTGAGCAGCGTGGAAGAGCAGAGCGGCAGAGGAGACGGCTCCGCTGGGCTCGGGAACAATGCGTGCGGAAGCGACAATGGCCCGCATCGCGGCGCGGATTTCAGCTTCAGTAACGGTGATGATGCCATCGACGAAGGCCTGGATGTGAGCGAAGTTGCGCTCTCCAACGCTTTGAGTGCGCAGCCCGTCAGCGATGGTGCGCAGGTGAGTTCGGCAGGCCAGGTAACGACTTTGCCGGTTCGGTAGCTTTCGGCCGTGTCGGCGGCAAGTTCAGGTTCGATGCCGAAGACTTTTACATGGGGGCGCAGACGTTTGACGGCGGTAGCGATGCCGCTCAGCAGGCCGCCGCCGGAGACGGGCGCGAGGACCAGATCGACATCGGGAAGTTGCTCGACGATTTCGAGGCCGCAGGTAGCCTGGCCGGTGATGATCTGCTCGTCGTCATACGGCGGGATGACGATGTAGCCATGTTTGCGCACGAGTTCTTCCGCCTTGGCGAGACGCTCGCTGGAGGCGACGCCAACGTCGACAACTTCGGCTCCGTAAGCAAGCGTGGCCGCGCGCTTGATGGCGGGGGCATTCGACGGCATGACGATGACGGCCTTCGCGCCGACCTCGCGCGCTGCGTAGGCGACGCCCTGGGCGTGGTTGCCGCTGGAGTAAGTGATGACGCCGCGAGAGATTTCTTCCGGCGTGAGCTGGAGGATTTTGTTGGATGCGCCGCGCAGTTTGAAGCTGCCGATGGGCTGGAGGCTCTCGGCACTTGAGCCAGACTTTGCCCGCAACCTTGGGGAAGTAGGCGCGGACCAGCGGGGTTTTGACGGCAATGCCGGAGATGCGTTCCGCGGCTGCGCGGATGGCGTCGAGGGAAACGAGAGAGTCCGTAGCTACAGTCATGGAAGGTATTTCTCCGGGACCGGATTGGCGGGCGTTTGCGCTTGCCAGACGATCTGGATGATGTGCCATTGCTTGCCGTCGAATATGGCCTGGATGGAGTTGATGCCGCGATCGACCACCTTGCCCTCGGGTGGCTTGCCATCGGGAGTGGTGCGGGTTTCGTAGGTGCTCCAGAGATGGGCCATGTGGTCCCAGGTTTCAGCGGTGACCTTGACCTGGCGCTCGTAGAAGACGGCATTGCCGCGCTTGGCGACGAGGTCTATCCAATCCTGCACGGTAAGGATGCGCGGCGTGGCCGTGCCGTCTGGGGCGATGCGGATGGGGATGAGTCGCGCGTCGGGCGCGAAGAGTCCGCGGAAGCAGGTGCGGTCCTGGTTGCCGGGGCCGCTGACGGCGGCGTCGATGGCTTCGACGAGCTCGTCGAGGGTCGAGGCGGAAGGGCAGGTCATGACGATTGGCGGCGGGGCGGCGGGGGTCTGGGCATGGAGCGTGGGGACGACCAGGGCGGCGAGAAAAGCGGCAGCAAGCGTTAGGCGGCGCATACAGGGATTTTACAAGCAGGGATCAGCGTTCAGATTACAGGGACCGGCTGGACAGGATCAGCTCGAAGTAGATCAGAGGGTCACTCTTGTAGAGCACATGCGCCACTTCGCGGCAGCCGCATTTGACATAGAAGGGACCGGCTCCGGCTGCGGAGTCGAAGGCATCGAGGCGAATGGCGTCGGCGGGCCAAGCTCGAGCGATTGTTTCGGCTTGCTTCATCAATTGACGACCGATTCCATTGCGCTGGTGGCTGGGATGGACGGCCATTCCGGTGAGATACAGGGGCTTGTCTGCTGGAGTGAAGTACGCGGTGTCGATGGCCCAGGGTTTCTTGGTGGCGAGCCGAAGGGTGCCGATGATGCGGCGGTTGGAGCGGGCTATCATGGTTCGCGAAAATTTGGGCAGGCGCATGTTTGCAAGGATGCCGCGCTCTGACGGTGGCGACGACCAGAATCCATGACCGAAGCGGCGGGTCAGGTCTTCGGCGGCGGCTGCGTGAAGGGTGGCGAGTTCAGCGGCATCGGTGGTGGCGGCGATTGCGAAAGTGAGTTTCATCGTGGTGGATTATTGTATTTTTCAGGGAAGGGCATTGGGACATTTGTATTTGGGGATCGCTGCGCGTTTCGATTTTCAACCATGTCGCGATGAGACTGCGTCATGGAAGAGGCAGTCCACTTTGTTGCAGATTGATGCGAGAAAAGGCAACTGCGGATCCTTCGATTCGCTGCGCTCGCTCAGGATGACAATGGGAGGTTTGTGCTTTGGGTTAGATTTCGAGGATGATGGGCATGATCATGGGGCGGCGGCCGGTTGTTTTCTGGATCAGGCGCTTCAGCTCTACGCGAACCTTTTCTTTCACCATGCCATAGTCGGTCTTTTGCTCGCTGCTGAGGCTGTCGATAGTCTTAAGTACGACGTCGCGGGCTTCTTCGGTGATGTCGGCGCCCCCGAAGCCGCGCATGATGATCTCGGGTTCGCGCTCGATTTTGGCGGAACGCTTGTTGATGGCCAATACCGCGAGGACAATGCCGTCTTCGCTAAGAATGCGGCGATCGCGGACGACGAGGTCTTCGACGACATCGATGGTGGAACCGGAATCGATGAGGATGCGGCCGGCGGTGACTTTGTCTTTCTTGCGCGCGTCTGCGGCGTCAAGTTCGAGGACGTCGCCATCCTCAATGACGAGCGCGTGTTCGACCGCGCCGGTCTCCATGGCGAGTTGCGCATGGCGGCGCAGGTTGCGGTAGTCGCCGTGGATGGGTATGAAGAACTTGGGGCGGACGAGATTGATGAGGAGACGAAGCTCTTCCTGGCAGCCATGTCCGCTGACATGGATAAGGCCGTGGGAGCCATCGTCGAAGATGACATTGGCTTCGCGGCGGCTGAGGTGATCGATGACGCGGAAGATGCTCTTCTCGTTCCCGGGAATGATGCGGGAACTTAGGATCACGGTGTCGCCGGCGTCGATGTGGGCGTGCTTGTGGTTGTCGACGGCAGCTCGGCTCAGAGCGCTCATCGGCTCGCCCTGGGTGCCACTGATCAGGATCATCAACTCGTCGGGCGGGTAGTCGCGCATCTGGCCGGGATTGATGACGAGGCCAGGCGGAACTTCGATGTAGCCGAGGTCCTGCGCGATTTCCGTGCTCTCCATCATGGAGCGGCCGAGGACGACGGCTTTGCGGCCGTGCTTGCGCGCCAGTTCGAGGGCGATGCGAATGCGGTAGATGGATGACGAAAAGCAGCTGAAGAAGAGCTTCTTTTTGGTCTGCGAAAAAATTTCGTGCAGGCGTGGAATGACGGCGCGCTCACTGGGAGTGTAGCCGGAGCGCTCGACGTTGGTGGAGTCCTGCAGAAGGGCCAGCACACCGCGTTTGCCGTATTCTGCGAAAGTGTGAAGGTCGAAGGCCTTATCGTCGAGCGGCGCGAGATCAATTTTGAAATCGCCGGTGTGGATGACGACGCCGACGGGCGTGTCGATGGCGAGCGCCACGCAATCGACCAGCGAATGAGTGACGCGAATGGGCTCGATGGTGAAGGGGCCGAGGGTGAACTTCTCCTTCGGCGTGATCTCGATCAGCGTGGTTTCGTCGAGGAGTTGGTGCTCTTCGAGTTTGCCTTCGACATAGGCCAGCGTGAACTCGGTGGCGTAGACAGGGACCTTGAGCTCACTGAGGATCCAGGGCAGTCCGCCAATGTGGTCTTCGTGTCCATGGGTGAGGATGATGGCGCGAACGTGTTCCCTGTTTTCCGTGAGGTAGGTGATGTCGGGCACGACGATGTCGACGCCCAGCAACTCCGTTTCAGGGAACATGAGGCCGGCATCGATGACGATGATGTCGTCTTCCCAGCGGAGGGCGAGGCAGTTCATTCCGAATTCGCCGAGGCCGCCGAGGGGTATGATTTTCAGCTTATTTGTTTGCATCTGTCAGGTTCGATGCTAACACTTGTGCGGGTAAGTGGATGAGCGGGTATCGGGGGTGAAGTTGTTCAAATATATGCAGGAATTGTCTAGGCACTTTCGCAAATGCTCACTAGAATACGGTTTGTCCTTCGGTGACCACACCTTTTTAACCTGTGAGTGAAAGCCCCACCAATCCGGCAGCGGAGCCTCAACGTTCTCAAGTTGGGGATGCAACTCGTCGCGGTTCCGGCGATCGCGCCGCCGGCGATGCTCTGTTGTTGATGCGTGTAAAAGGTGGCGACCAGCAGGCCATGACCGAGCTTTTCGATCAATACAGCGGGATGGTGTATTCGGTAGCGCTGCGTGTATTGAAGGATCCCGGGCAAGCTGAAGACGTGATGCAGGAGATATTCTTCCAGGTTTGGCGGAACCCCAACTCGTTTGTGTCGGGGCGGGGTTCGCTGGGGGCATGGCTTGCGGTGATGGCGCGCAACCGGGCGATCGACTCGCTGCGGCGAAGAAGGCCGACGGACTCGGTGGACGATGTGGTGCTGGCGTCTTCGTCGGATCTTGGATCTGAAGTTGAGCGGAATCGGATGATGGAGAAGGTCCGCGGGGTATTGAAGGACCTTCCGATGGAGCAGCAAAAATCGGTGGAGATGGCTTTTTTTGAAGGGCTTGACGCACTCGGAAATTGCGGAGAAGACGGGCGATCCGCTGGGGACGGTGAAGACGCGGATTCGATCGGCATTGACGACTTTGAGAAAGGCGATTAGCGCATGATGCAGGACGAACACATACCGCAGGAGGACCTGGTCCTCTACGCAATGCAGGCCATGCAACCGCATGAGCTCGCAGCGGTGCGTCTGCATCTGGAGCAGTGTGCGCAATGCCGGCGGGCGCTGGCCGAAGTGAACGGCGAACTTGCTCTCGTTGCGATGAGCGTCGAGCAGCAGCCGCTGCCCGAGGGCGCGCGGGCGCGGTTTGTGGAGCGATTGGGGGCGGATGCTGCGCCGAAAGGCAATGTCGGTGCCGCACCGGTGGTCTCAATCGAGAGAAAGCGGCCGGCCCGCACAGCGGCTCTGTGGCTTGGATGGCTTGCGGCGGCCGCGTCGCTCTTGTTTGCGATTTCCCTGGAGCAGAAGTTGCATGTGCTGGACGACCAACTGGCGCAGCAGAAGCTTGCAGCGGAACAGCAGGCCACCGCCAATGCACGGGCGCAGCAGGTGCTGGATGTTCTAACGGCTCCGGCAGCGAAGCGAGTTCTGTTAACGGCGGCAAAGGCCAAACCGCAACCCACGGGACGCGCCGTGTACCTCGCCGATAACGGCGGGCTGGTGTTCCAGGCAAACGACCTGGGGCAACTGACGCAAGACAAGACGTATGAGCTTTGGGTGATTCCCGCCAATGGACAGGCACCGATCCCGGCAGGCCTGTTCCGGCCTGATGCCGCGGGGAGCGCGAGCATCGTTTTGCCGCCATTGCCCAAGGGTGTGCCGGCCAAGGCGTTCGGCGTGACAATCGAAAAGGCCGAAGGGTCGGCAACGCCGACTGCCCCCATCCTCCTGGTGGGTGCTGTTCCCAGCGCGGGAGAATAAGCGCGTATTCTGATTTGGCAGAGTTGAAGGCGCGTCGCAACAGACCAGGCCTTCAGCGGGCGTGGCAATCCTCCGGGGGTATCGAATTCATGAGACTGAACACTTATTTGAACTACGGCGGGAACTGTGCCGAGGCGTTCAAGTTTTACGAGGAGCACCTAGGCGGCCAGATCGGGATGATGATGAAGCACGGCGACATGCCGGATCCAAGTAAGGTGATCCCAGGCATGGAGAATGCGGTGCTGCATGCGGCGATCACGATTGGCGAGACGACGATCATGGCGAGCGATGTGCCGCCGGACAGGTGGAAGCCCATGCGCAGCGCCTACCTGGCCCTGAATGTCGCGAGCGACGCCGATGCGGAGCGGCTATTTGCGTTATTGGCCCAGGGCGGCGACGTGTTCATGCCGATTCAGGAGACATTTTTTGCGACTCGGTTTGCCCAGTTGCGTGACAAGTTCGGCACTTCGTGGATGTTGATTCATGAGAGGCCGATGGGCTCGAGACCGTAGCGTCGGTTTCCACAATGGCATCTGCGCGCAACTGGATATGGTGCATTCTGATAGCTTCGATGTGGATCCGCCCTATGTTTCGATATCTCGGCATTCTCATCGGCATTGCTGTTGCGTTTCCCTCCCTGAGCTTCGGAGCAGCGAAGAATCCTGAAAAGCTGGAAGTGACGGGATATGTGTTTGCGCGGGGAAATGCCCTGACGCCAGGACAGGTTGACGGGAAATATCTAACCCGGATCAACTATGCATTCGCCAACATCAAGGATGGCCGCATGGTGCTGGGTGCGGCTGCAGATGCGCAGAACTTTGCGCAGTTAACGGCGCTGCGGAATGCGAATCCGCGGCTGACCGTGCTCGTATCGGTTGGCGGATGGTTGTGGTCGACGAACTTTTCAGACATGGCGTTGACGGCGGCGAGCCGGCGCGTATTTGAAGACAGCGCGATGGAGTTTCTTGCGCAGTACGATCTCGATGGTCTCGACATCGATTGGGAGTATCCCGGACTGCCGGGGGCGGGGCATCCGTATCGCGCGGAGGACAAGCAGAACTTCACCGCGCTGCTCGCGGAATTACGGGCGCGATTCGATGCCGAAGCAAAGAAGAAACACCGGCGGCTATACCTGACCATCGCGATGGGTGCAGGCGACGACGTCATCGCGCATACCGAGATGCGGAAGGTTGCGCGGTACGCGGACACAGTAAACCTGATGACCTATGACTACTACGAGGCGGATTCGGATGCGACGACGGGGCATCACGCGCCGTTGTTTGCGAATCCGGCGGATCCGAAGAAGGCCTCGTCGGATGAGACAGTGCGCGATTACGAAAAAGCGGGAGTGCCGGCGGAGAAGATTCTGCTGGGCGTGCCGTTTTACGGGCGAGCATGGGGTGAAGTGGCGGATCAGAATCATGGATTGTTTCAGCCGGGGAAAGGACGTGGCAGGATTCAATGGCCAGTACAGTGCTATCGCGGGGAACTGCTGGGACAGGGATTCACGCGGTATTGGGATGATGCGGCGAAGGCTCCTTATCTATACAGCGCGGAGAAGCGCATCTTCGTGACGTACGAGGATCCGGAGTCTCTTGCGGTGAAGTGCAAGTATGTTCGGGAACACAAGCTGGGCGGAGTGATGTTCTGGGAGTATTTTGGCGATCCGGAGCAGAAGCTGCTCGAGACGATTGAGGGCAGGGGACTGGGGGGCGAGAAGCCCTAAGTTCGTAGGCTCTCTCAGGATGACAGTTGGTTGATTAGGGCGCGGCCCCTTAATACGTGAGGGTGTCGGCGAAGAGGAAATCCCATGAACTGTCGAGATAGAGCCAGCGGTCGCCGCTGAACCAGCTGGTGGGGAGCGACGGAACGTGGAGCAGGGCGTGACCGCCGACGCATATCATCTCTGTGCCGTTCCAGCCGAGGAAGGTGCGCGAGGCCAGGCCTACGCTGGCAGGATTGGTGACGCGGCGCAGGCAGACGGGGCAACGTTTTCGTTGATCGGCTACTGCCCAGCGGAATCCGAAGAGACAGATGGTGAAGCACCAGAGAAGCTGTGAGCATTCGGCGAACGGTGAGTAGCCGGTTGTGTTGCTGTACGCAAGATCGAGCGATGCGCAGAAACCGATGGCCGCGATCAGCGTGAGCTTTGCGGCGAGAAACAGGATGCGGTTGAGGCGTTGGCGCAACGATGGGCGATGCGACGCGATGTCGGAATCTCCGAGGGATACGGAGATAACGGCGGGAAGCGCCACCAGCGCAAGGAAGAGCGCAAATTCAAAAATGCTCCATGTACCCTCGATCGGAGCGACGATCGGAGCGCCGAATAGATCGATTTCAACGCCATTCTGATTCAAAGCGCTAATGGAGATGTTCGGCCCCGACATCGCAGCCTGACCGCGCGGGGATAGCTGGGCGAATAGGTAGCCGGTCGCGGTGGCAGATGCCTCGGATTGGAACTGTGCGTTCGACTCGAGGATCCAGGCGTCGGGCGCGCCGGGCAACTGCCAACTTCCCGCAGGAGCAACGCCCGCGATTCTGACCCTGGTGGAACCGACGCGAATGGTGCGGCCGTTAATGCGCGGGTCGCCGGCAAAGGACCGCATCCAGAGATCGTGGCTGAGAACCAGCGAAGGCAGATTGGAATCTTGCGGATCGAGCCGATCTGCGGAACGAATGGGCAGCCCGAGCAGCGAAAAGAGATTAGCGGAGGAATGCGCTATGTTCCAGGGAGTCGATGCGGGGTCAGCATCCGCCTTCTCACGGGAGACGCGGTAGAAGGCGAGCTCGTCAAAAAAGCGCTGAGGCGATGTCTTCCAATGCTGATAGAGGGCGGCAGAAATGCTGGGGCTGCTGAAGTCGGCGGCCGCTTCGTTGACAAGCAGCACGCCGGGCTTGATCTGGTAGTCGGAAGCCTCGTTCTCTGCGTCGACACCGGGCAGCAGGCGGGAAATGACAAAGCACAAGGCTAGCGCCGCAGAAAGCCACAGGAGTGTCTGCGCGGCGGAGGTGTGAACGTGCACATGCGCAGAGGATGATCTTGCAGGTTGATTGCGGAGACAGAGTGCATCGGGAAATGCGCCTAGACAAAAGCCGGTGATCTCACGCTGTGCCTCCCACGAAAGGGTGTCGTCTATGCCGAAATAGGAGCGACGGACGTGCCAGAGTTCGGCGTACCATTCGCGGCGCCAGTCTTCGCGCTGGAAAGAGGGCACCAGGAGGGATGCGGTGCGCAAGAGCGCGACGTCGAAGAGGGAGATGACGTGATCGCCGGGAGGTTTCATCGGGTGCTGGCCTCCTCAGTAGAGATAAGGCGATCGAGGAGGGGATAGCGTTTACGGGAAGCCTCGAGCGTCGTCTTGCCTTGCGCGGTGATCTTGTAGTACTTGCGTGGCGGACGCTGTTCGGCGTCGGCGATGGACTGGCGTTCCCACTGGGAGCGGATCAGCTCGTCGCGCTCGAGGCGGCGCATGGCGGGGTAGACGGTTCCGCTGGGCAGGCCGGTCATCTCCATGATGCTGAATCCGTAGACGTAGCCGGCCGCAATGGCCTGGAGGATCATCGCGGCGGTATGGGAGAGTTTTGTCTCGCCTGCCATGGCAAGCATTTTAACTATGTAGCAATCTACTTGACAACGAGTTTTATTTGATTATGCTGAATGCTACATAGGGGAGTAATGGGAGGCAGGCTTTGCTTGAAGTTCAGCATTTGTTCCGAAGCTATCGAACGATTCCGGCGGTCGAGGACGTGAGCTTTAAAGTCGCACCTGGGGAGATTGTGGGCTTTCTCGGGCCAAACGGGGCTGGAAAGTCAACGACCGTGAAGATCATTACGGGGATGCTTCGACCGGATGACGGGAAGGTGCTGTTCGAGGGGAAAAACATTCGCGATGACATGGTTGGATATAGAGCGTCGCTTGGGTACGTGCCGGAAGAAGCCCAGCTCTACGCCTATCTTTCGGGCCTTGAATATCTGCAGCTGGTAGGCCGATTGCGGGGAATGAGCGAGGCGCTGATTGAAGCGAAGGCGACGGGATTATTAAAACTGCTGCACCTGGAATCGTGGCAGTACTCACCGATTTCGTCGTACTCCAAGGGCATGCGGCAGAGGGTGCTGATCGCGGCGGCGTTGCTGCATGACCCGAAGCTGCTGATTTTCGATGAACCGCTTTCAGGACTGGATGTTGCTTCGGCGCGGCTGTTCAAGGATCTGCTGGAGATGCTGGCGAAGGACGGCAAGGCTGTCCTCTACATTTCGCATGTGCTGGAGACGGTGGAGCAGGTTTGCGACCGGGTGATTGTGATTGCAAAGGGGCATGTGCTGGCGGATGCGGCGCCATCGGAGTTGAAATCCCTGATGAGCCTGCCGAATCTGGAGAGCGTGTTTGCGCAACTGGTGGAACAGCAGGATACGAGAGTTGTTGCAGAGAAAATTGTGGAGGTCATGCAGATCGCCGATGCGCGGTGACTTTCAAAAGCTGCTTGTATCCCAGGATGGCGCGCCCGCGGTTCTTTCGCTGAACGTGCAGGCGGCGATGGGGCCGGTGCGGGAGCCGCAGCGGAGCGAGTTCGTGCTGCTGATGCGGCACTTTCTGGAGCGCTTCTTCAATCACGAAACGGCGTCTCCGGATGGAGACGGGAAGACGCGGCTTGTGCAATTGGCGTTTGCGGCGGGGCTGCCGGGGTTCGTCGTGACTATCTATCTTTGGCCCATTTACCATCCATTCCCTGGATGGCCGCCAGGGAGCACTGCGGGGGGTCCGCCGCCTTACTGGGTGCAACTGAATCACCACTTCTTCTTCGTGCTGTATTCGTTTGTTGTAATGGGGCTGATAACGGTATTTGAGTGGGACTTGTTTTTTCCAGACCTGCTGGACGTCCTGGTACTGGGAACGCTGCCGCTGGCGCAGAGAAGAGTGTTTTTCGGGCGTGCCGCGGCGATCGGCATTTTCATCGCCGGATTTCTATTCGACGCCAATTTTCTGGCTCCCGTGTTTTTGCCGGCGGCGACCGATCCGCCAAATTTGGTGAGTTTCGTTGCGGGACAGGTCGCGGCGGTCGCGGCAGCCGGCCTTTTTTCGGCGGCGATTATTGTTGCGTTGCAGAGCTTATTGCTGGCGTTGCTGGGCGAACGGTTTTTCCGCAAGATTTCGCTGGTATTGCAAGGAGCGGCAGTCACGGTGCTGGTGATGTTGCTTCTGCTGTTCCCGGTCCTGTCGGGTGTAACGCCCGCATTGCTGATAGCGCACAACAACGCGGTGCTGTGGTTTCCTCCTTTCTGGTTTTTGGGAATGTACCAGATGATATTGGACAACGGCGCTACGTTGCCGATCTTCCACCAACTCGCGGGTATCGGAGTTGCAGCATTGCTTGCCGTGGCAGCGACCGGAATAATCGCCTATCCCCTGGCGTATTTTCGACGGGTGAGGCACCTGCTGGAAGGCGCGCCGCCGCGAGCGAGCCGGAACAGCATGCTTTCGAACTTGAATGGAGTGCTGCACGCATGCATCGTGCGCGGCCCGATTCGGCGAGCGGTATTTCACTTTATCAACCAGACGCTATTTAGGGTTCCGCGATACCGCATCTACCTCGTGCTGTATGGAGGGGTGGGGCTTTCGGTGCTGATCGCGACGGTTTTGCGGTTGACAGTGGCGCATGGGGAATTGCGCGCGGGGGCATCGGCGGACGGAATCCGCGTAGCGGTCGGGATTGTGGCGTTCTGGGTAACGACAGGGTTGCGGACGGCCTTTGTTTCCTCGGGGAATCAGCAGGGGAGCTGGATCTATCGGTTCACGCACGGCAAGCCGGCGCACTTCGATGCGGCGATGGATGAATTGGAGTCCGCAAAACTGTGGGTGCTGCTGTGTAGCTTGGCGATTACCGAAGCGGCGCTGGGTGTGCTGTGGCTGGTGACGCCTGCAGGGCTCTTCGGCATGCAGGGGGCGGCGGCGCACATCCTGGTGGGAGCAGGCATGTGCGTGGTACTTACCGATGCATTCTTTGCGAACGTGATGATTGTGCCGTTTACAGGTGAGCCTTCGCGGGAGAAACCGAATCTGGCCTTCACGCTTTTGTTGTATTTCACGTTCTTTCCCGCGGTGACGGCGGTGTCGATGATTTCTGATCGATGGATCGAACAGGGGTGGCAGAACTTCGGAGTGGCGGCAATCGCGATTGTCGTGATTCATCTGTGGTTTCGTTATCGGCATCGCGAAGTCGTGCGGATTTCTAGCGCGCAAGCGGAGCTGGAGGAGGGAGAAGAGGACTTTCCGATGCGCTTAGGGCTGCGGTATTGATGCGAAGAAAAGCCTCTTAAGTTTGCGAGTAGTCTTCACTTTGATCCGGTGTACCGCCAGGCTACGCAAGGATCCTGTGACTCTTCGGCATACGATCTGCGGCCGGAGGCATCGATTTGGTGGAGCAGATCAGCGGCCGCGTCTTCCGCGGACATCTTGACTGGCATCTGCCAGAGCGGGGTGAAGCCGGGGTGCTGGTCGATAAGGCCCCTGAATTCCGCGTTCACATACAGCAGGTCGAGCTGACCAGGGCGATCGGCGAAGGCCGCGGCGATGCGGTCGACGAGCTGCGAGATTACTTCTGCGGGGAACGGATTGAAGAGGTACACCAGGCAGGGGCCCGGCGGGAACTCGAAGGCGAGCGCATCCTGGCAAATGGCTTCGAGAGGACTGCGCGCGTTGCCGGATTGTTGCCAGCGCGCGAAGTTCTGCGCAGCGATTGCATTGAGTTCGGAGTTGAGCTCAACGCCGATGCACCTACGGAAGGGAAGCTTCGACGCGATAACGACCACGCGGCCCTTTCCTGAGCCGAAGTCAATGAAGCTGTAGTTTTCAACGAAAAGGCGATCGGGGGTTTCGAGCCAGCGATCCAGCATGGCCTGGGCTAGAGATGGTGGAGTTCCGTAGTAGGACCCGATATAGGAATCGTCCGAATGGCCTGCTTTGAGCTCCCTACCGGGAACGAACCCGCCGGTGTTGAGGCCCGTGGCGCGATCGAAGGGATGGCGGTCCTGAATCGTCACGGGACGATCTTCGCCGGGAAAATGGACGCCGAGGGAAAAGCGGGCATCTTCGAGCAAGCGGGCCATGCCGATGGAGAGTGCGTGGGAGATGACGGTGCTTTCGCGAAGTCCCTGTCGGATGAGATCGCAGAAGTGGGTGGTCTCGTAGTTGAAGCCGGTGCTGGTATAGGGTTCGTCGATCTCGACGACACGGCCATCAAGATAACGGACGGTTGCGTGGGTGGGGTTCCACCAGTTGGCGCGGAGGATCACGTAGCCGCGCGGTCCCGAGAGCAGGGCATCGCCATGGCTGAGCAGATCAAGACCGGTATGGAGCTGGGCCATGCCGCGTTCGTGCTCGGTTTGGAAGATTGCGAAGTTGTCGATGCCGGAGGAACTGAGACGGCCCATGGTCTGCACGCGCTTGACGGGGCCAAGCCAGTCGAGCGCGAGAAAAGCTTCGTACGGACCGATGCCCATAATGCCTCCGCCACCGAGTTCGGCGAAGTGGAGCGGATAGTCCGGGCCAATGGACGAATCGCAGTGGCCGGCGCGGACGAAACCGATGGGGCCGATGGGATCGGATTGCAGGTGCTGGCGGAGGCGCTGATAGAGCGGAAAGAAGGGCGGCTTCATGGCTTCCATGAAGAGTCGGTCGTGTTGCCGGGCGGCTGCGAGCACTTCTTGAAGCTGGCGGAGGTTCAGGGTGGCGGGTTTTTCGCAGAGGACGTGCTTGCCTGCGGCAAGGGCCTGGATGCAAAACGGGGCGTGGGAGTCGGGGTGAGTGGAAACGTAGACGGCGTCAATGTCGGCGTCGAGGAGGGCTTCGAGCGTTGGGGCGACGGTGGGATTGGAGTACTTTTTGCCAAAGGCTTGTGCGCCGTCTGCATTGCGGCCCCAGACGGCTTCGATGGTCACACGTTCGACAACCTCAAGGCCAAGGGCGAAGCGAGAGGCGGCGCGGCCGGGACCAATGATGCCGAAGCGAATGTGTTGCTTGTATCGAGGCACGGGAACAGGGTAGCGCGTGAGGGTGTTAATGAGTTAGCGAGTTAGCGGTGCTTCGCACCATGGCGAGTTAGCAAGTTAGCGATTCTTGTTTTTAGCGCAACAAATCTTCAAGGGCGGTACTGAGATCGGTTTTTTCGTCGCGGTATTTGACGATGACGGGAGCGTAGAGCGACAGACCCCAGGCCTCGGAGTTCGTGTGGCCCTTGCCTTTCGTCACGGCACGCGAGCCAGGCACAACGACAGCGTTGGGCGGAATGATGAGCGGAGTGTTGGCGGTGGCTTTGATGGTGGTGCCATTGACGAGATCGAAGACCGGCGTGCCGCGCGTGAGGATGGTGCCCGGGGCGAGGACGGCCCCGGTGCGCACGATGGTTCCCTCGTATACCCCACAGTTTCCCCCGACGAGGACATCGTCTTCAATGATCACAGGGCTGGCGTTGATGGGCTCAAGTACGCCGCCGATCTGGGCAGCGGCGCTGAGATGAACGCGCTTGCCGATCTGGGCACAGGAACCGACGAGGGCATGCGAGTCGACCAGGGTGCCTTCGTCAACCCAGGAGCCGGTGTTGATGTAGCTTGGGGGAACGCAGATCACTCCGCGAGCGATGTAGGCGCCCGCACGAATCGATGAGCCGCCCATCACGACGCGGATTCCGTCGTCGGCAGTGAAATGACGAACCGGGAAGGTGTGCTTGTCGACGAAGGAAAGCGCTCCGGCGGGGAAGTCCTGAAGCCTGCCGATGCGAAAGCCGAGGAGGATTCCCTTCTTGACCCAGGCATTGACGCGCCAGCCGGTCGGTGTTGTTGAGTCGGGGGATGCGGAGCGGAATTCACCGCGCTCAAGCGCATCGCGCAGGGCGAGGAAGGACTCCATCGCGGCGGGGTCGTTAATGGCCGAAGCGCCGGCGGCGAAATGGTGCTCGATTTCCTGTTCGAGGGAATTGGGATTCATTCGTTCTGAGTTTAGCAAGGGGTTCGCAATGAGGATCGAGGCAGGGCAAGGCGGCGGCAATTGCAGCAAAAGAAAGGACGGCGCCGGAGAGGTTGCTTTGGCGCCGTTTGCGAGGAGAAAGGCAGTGCGTTCGGTGTTTAGTTCTTAAGCAGCGGAGATGGGAGTGACCTTGGCACGCGTGCGAGGAGCGAGAGACATGACGGGCATCGGTTGTAATTCGAAGGAGTTCTTTCCGGAAGGAATCAAGGCCAGGGGCACGGTACGATTGGCGGTACCGTGGAGATTCTTGGATTCAAGCCATGCGCAGAGCCTTGGATCGTAAATTTCCGGTTGACCTTGCCAGAAATCGGGTTTCAGGCCGCATTGAATGCGGAGATGGCCGAGTTGGAGTTCGATGTTGTGTGTGTTTTTGGGAAAATAGCGGCGGACATTCGCGCTTCCAACGTGAAGGCCAGTGACGCCGTGGCCCTTGCTTTGAGTTTTGACGACCATAGAGTACCTGTTCTGAGATATTCGGCTAGCGTAGCGGATGAAAGATGAATGAATCTAAGCTGATTGCAACGGTTTTCGCGAAAGTTCTTGTTCGGGAATAAATCTCTGTCGCAGACCATTTCGGGAGTGAGACAGCCCTAACTTCTGAGCGCATTGCGAGCTTCTGGGGTGGTTAAGAGTGAGTCGAAGAGGCTGCCTGGGCGATTCTTTCGAGCGATGTTGCGCGATGGCACCCAAGCCCTCACAGATTATTGATGCATAGCTCATGGCATCAGGTTGCGCACAGCAGAATAATTTCCCGTCAAAAAATTGCAGGTTTATTAGAGGAGCGATTGCCGCGAGGTTTTGATCAGTTAAGAGCTTTATTTTGATGTGCTAAAGTCTCCCGGGGAAATCTGTACGGGTTGCTTGATGAGCAGATTTTCGAGCCGGACCGAGGTTAAGACTTTGGCAATCATTTTGGCAGCCGTGCCGCTGCCATAGGGGTTTGTCATTCCCCGAAGTTTTTCGCGAAATGCCTGGCTAAGGGCGCGCTTGAGAGCGGCGGCGATCCTGGCGGTCTCCGCGGGAACGTCGAGAGTGTTACGAGCGCGTTCGCGACCCTGCTGGCGTATGCCAACGTTGACGACGGGGAGGGCGAACGAGGCCGCTTCCATGATGCCGCTGGAGGAGTTGCCGATCATGGCATCGACCTGGCCGAGAAGGCTCCAATAGGTGACGGCATCGAGGTTGACGAAGACGTGAGTTTCAGACCGCATGGCGGCGAGGGTACGGGTGCGTTCCATGAGCGCGTGGCTGCCGGCATCCGCGTTGGGATAAACGAAGACGAGTTGGCCTGGAACCTCCGCGAGCGCGGCGAAAAGAGCGTCGGCCTCGGCATTGGTGTCTCGAAGGATGGTGACCGGGTGCCAGGCAGCGAGGATCGATGGGGACGCGAGCTTCAGGTTTAGGCGCTTTTCGAGGGCGGTCCGCGAGAGAAGGTCGGAGCGGCGCAGGTGATCAAGCGAAGGTGCGCCTGCGTGGTGAACGCGCCAGGGTTCCTCTCCCATGGCAATGACGCGGCGACGGGCGGTTTCAGTTGAGGTGAAGTGAATGTGGGCCAGCTTGGTGAGGGCGTTGCGGACCTGATCGTCGATGGCGCCCTGGCTGACTTCGCCGCCTTCGATATGGGCGATGGGAATACGCAGAGTGAGGGCCGCGCAGGCAGGAGCCATCATTTCGTAGCGGTCGGCGATGAGAAGCATAAGGTCGGGGCGCCAGGACGAGAGCGCGTCGGCAAGCGAGAGGATGGCGATGCCGATGGTTTTCGCCATACCGGTGTCGGTGTCGGAACTGAGGAGGCACTCGATGCGCGCCTTGATTGGGAAACCTTCGCGCTCGATTTCAGAGATAGTGTTGCCAAATTCGGGTGAGAGGTGGGGACCTAGCGCGATCACACCAAGCTCGACTTCAGGGTGTACGGCGAGTTCGCGGAGGGGCCAATAAAGGTGGCTATAGTCTGCACGCGAGGTGGTGACGACGGCAATTTTTCTTCTGGCCGAAGGCGATTTACTCATCGGAAACCTGCGACCTGGCAGTGGATCGATGCACAAGAACAGTGCGGCCTGGCGTGTAGTCGGGAACGAGGACGCAAAGAGCGGTGAGCGCAGGGGAGAGCTTACGCGATTCAACAGCACGATGCAGCGTGGCAAGAAAGGCCTGACGTTGGCTGGGTGGGGGCGACGGCGAGCGAAGGCACACGATGCTATTTGCGTTTGCCGGATGCGCTGTTTCGCTGTTGGAGCAGAGTTGTTCGGATTCCTTGTCGCCGGGACGCAGGTAAGTGAACTCGATGGCAGATTGGCGATCTGGGGCAACTGCGCGCGAAGATTCGAGCAGAATGGTGCGCGTCCCGACCGAAGCTAGACACATTGCGAGAGCGGAGCCGATGGAGCCGCCTGCGCTCGCGATGGAAACAGCGTGCTGGGTTAGCGACGATACGGCCCTGGTCGATGTTGACGGAAGTGGCGAGTGACCAAGAGAAGTGTGCCACTGGCTGGTGTCGAGGAAGGGGATCACTTTGCTAAGTATAGAACCGGTCTCATAAGCCGAATCCATCAACTTGCCCGGTGCTCCGGACCCGCCTTGTTGTCGGCCCATACTGCCACGAGGCGGCAGTGTCGCCATTTTATGAGACCGGTTATAGCAACGTGATCTTCGAAAAAGCGGTGCCGAGTTCGGCAGCTTCTTCGTGGTGCTGGAAAATCGCACTGGTCCGTTGGTCTGATGGAAGGGCCGCAACGGGGGGCCTGCGGGTGGATGCTGCGCTCGCATACACTGGAAGGTTGTGTGATTGAGCGGCGTTCACGCGATGGTGAACGTCTGCGATGGAGATGGATTTTGGGCAGAAAGTGGACGCAATCCGGCGGGCTCTTGATGGCGGTCGTGACATTGGCAGTAAACATAGCCGAGGCGCAGGCGCGCTTCGACGCCGATGCGGTGCGGCTGAACAATCGCGGCGTGGCGTTGATGGGGCAGCAGTTTACTGAGAAGGCTGAGCAGAGTTTTGCCGAGTCGTTCAAGAAAGATCCAAAGCTGGCGCAAGCGGCGATTAACGACGGCATTGCGCTGCTGACGCTGCAGAAGATTGATGATGCGAAGAAGGCCATTCAAGCCGGTTTGGCTTTGGATCCGAGGAGTGCGCAGGCATGGTACAACCTGGGCCTGGCGCAGCATGCTGACAATGAACTGGACGATGCGTTGAAGAGTTTTCAGCAGGCGGTGAAGCTCGATCCGCGCGATGTGGATTCGTATTACTTTGAGGGCGTGTGCTATCGGGAGATGAAGAAGTTCGACAAGGCAGTGGAGGTACTGAAGCAGGCTCTGGCGATTCAACCGCTGCATGCTTCTTCGGAGTTTGCGCTGGCGCGGGCGCTGCAGGCGCTGGGCGACAAGGATGCTGCGAAAGAGCATTTCAAGTTGTTCCAGCACATGACGAGCACGAAGATTTCGGCGCCCATTGGGCTGGCGTATGGCGAACAGGGACATTATTCGACGGTGACACCGGTGGTGGAAACCCAGGCGCGACAGCGGGCGATGATTGCGGTGAAGCTGGTGGGGGAGACGATGGTTCGTACGATCCCATCCATGCCGAAAAAGCGTGTCATGGATGGGGCACCCTTGGCTTCGGATACTGAGACCGGCGGGGCTTGCATGCTGGATGTTACCGGGTCCGGCCAGATGGATTTGGTGTTGATGGAATCGGGAGCACAGGCGATTCGGGTTTTGCATCGGAACAGCGATGGCAAGTTTGAGGATGTGGATGCGGTGTCTGCGGGGTTGAAGGCGTCGGGGCGAGCGGCGGCCTGTGCGGTGGGTGACTACGACGCAGATGGATTGAATGATCTGGCGGTGGCGCTCGACGATGGCGTGCGGCTGTTTCGGAATCTGGGCAAAGGCAAGTTCGAGGATGTGACGGTGGAGGCTGGACTGGCGGCGCGGAATCGGCCGACAGGAATTACGTTTGTGGATTACGACCACGATGGGGATCTGGATTTGTTTTTGACTGGCGCGCCATTGAAGGACGGTGATGCGCCGAATGTGCTCTGGAGGAACAACGGGAACAAGACGTTTACGGAGTGGACTGCGGAGACAGGATTGGGCGGTGCCGGAAAGACCGCGAGCATGATTCTGACGGATTTCAATAATGATCGCGCGGTAGATCTGGCTGTGACGGGTGATGGTCCCGCGCCAATCCTTTACGTAAACCCGAGAGAAGGAAAATACCCTGCCCAACCTTTATTTGAACCCAGGAGTGGGGGAGGGCGGACATTCCACACGAGTGGGGGAAGTGCGACGTTGGATGTTATCCCGTTTGCTCCGACTGCGGGCATTGCCGTTCTTGATTACGACAAGGACGGATGGATGGATATTGCTGTGACCCATGTTGGGCCGCCGGGCCTGACGCTGTGGCGCAACGTTTCCGGGCCTCAGAATGCGGGGAGACGATTTGAGCCTGTGAAGTTGCCGCTGACGGGCGCGACGCGCGGATGGGGTGTGACCGCGGTTGATATCGATAACGATGGATGGGTGGACCTGGCGGCGATTGTGGAGACAAAAGCTGGCCGGCAAGTGAAGGTGTTTCGCAACAAGGGGGATGGGAGCTTTGAGGATGTTTCTTCTCGTCTTGGACTGGATTCGCTGAACCTGAAAGATCCGCGTGGGCTGATTGCGGCGGATGTGGATGGGGATGGAGCGCCGGACCTGATCGTGACGCAAGAGGGCGCGCCGCCGGTGCTGCTGCGCAATGTGGGCGCGAACAAGAATCATTTTGTGCGGCTCGACCTGAGCGGCTATGCAGACAACAAGACAGCGCTTGGGGCGAAGGTGGAGATTTTCGCGAATGGGCAATGGCAGAAGTGGGAACTGGCGGGTGCTTCGGGACTGGCAACACAGGCTCCGCCACAGTTGCTGGTCGGGCTGGGCGAGGCTGATCACATTGATCTGCTGCGGATTTTGTGGCCTACGGGAATTTTGCAGGATGAGATTGATTTGCCCCATACGCAGGTGATCGCGATGAAGGAAGCGGACCGGCGCGGAAGTTCGTGCCCCGTGCTGTTTGCGTGGGATGGGCACAAGTACAAACTCGTCACCGACGTGATTGGCGCGGCCGTAGTGGGGCACTGGTTCACGCCAACACGACGCAATATTCCGAACTCGGGCGAATGGATAAAGGTGGATGGAGATCGGCTGGCGAACGTCGATGGAAAGCTGAGCTTGCGCTTTATCGAGCCAATGGAAGAGGTGAATTATATCGACCAGTTGCGGTTGGTCGCGGTGGATCATCCGGAGGGTGTGGAGGTGAATCCGGATGAGCGGTTCCTCGATGATCCGCCGTTTGCCTCTGGACGCGTAGTGGCATCGAAAGGCGCGCGCTTGCCGGTCGGCGCGTGGGATGGCGAGGGGCGTGATGTGCTCGATGTGCTGAGCCGGCGCGATCACAAGTTTGCCGGCGGGTTCACAGCGACGCCGTATGACGGGTTTGCGAATGTGCATTCGCTCACGCTGGATCTGGGAGATGTGAAGGCGAGCGCGCCGCTTAGGCTGCTGATGACGGGGTATGTGAACTACTTCAGTGCGACTTCCCTTTATGCCGCGTGGCAAGGGGGGATCAAGCCGATTTCGCCTTACGTGGAAGCGGAGCGGCCGGATGGAACATGGGAGACGATTCCGGGCGAGGCTGGATTTCCCGGCGGGGCTGGAGCGGACGATTGTGGTGGACCTGACGGGGAAACTGCCTGCGGGCACGCGCAAGATCCGGCTGGTGAGCAATCTTGAAATTTACTGGGACCAGGTGCTGATCGATAACAACGCCGAGGCTGAGACACGCACGACCGAGGTGCCGCTGGCACTGGCGACGGAGCGCTTCCGCGGGTATCCGACGCAGATTGATGGCAAGAGCCCGGGCGATCTTGATTACGACTACGATCGCGTGAGTTTAACGGGACCGTTCCAGCATCAGCGCGGAAACTATACGCACCTGGGCGATGTGACGGCGCTGGTGAAGGGTGTGGATGATCGCTACGCGATTTTCGGCAGCGGCGAGGAGATTGCGACGGAATTTGACGCCGCGAAGCTGCCGGCGCTGCCTGCGCATTGGAAGCGCGATTACTTTTTCTATGCGAATGGGTATGTGAAGGATATGGACTGGTGGGATGCGATGCCGTTCACGGTGGCGCAGTTGCCGTTTCATAAGATGAGCGCGTATCCGTATCCCGCGGGGGAGAAATTCCCGGACGATGCGGATGCGGTCGATTACCAGTTGAAATGGAATGACAGGTTTGATTCAGGTGAGCCGGTACGGTCGTATCGATTCGATTACAAGCTGATGCCGTCGACACCGGCGGATGACACGGTAGCTCTGCCCGAGCAAGCGGCTAAACCGTGAGCCGAAATTGTTGGTCGAGATCGTGTTTTCCCACCGAAGCGGAGCTGGATGGGGCACCCGGGTTTCGTGCGTTATCCGAGTTTTCGGGGCAGATCCGACTTCGCACAAGATGACAGCTTTGTTGGAAATTTCGATGAGTACGCGTGATGAGTGAACTGGTTCTTGAACCGGCGGTGCGGCAGTTGGAGATGCTTCGGGCGCGGGAAGTTTCGGTGCTGGAACTGGCCGAAGCACACATTGGGCGGATCGAGCGGCTGAATCCGAAACTGAACGCGTTTGCAGACTTTGATGCGGAGCGCGTGCGGATGCAGGCGCGCACTATGGATGCGGCGGCGGATGGTGCGCGCGGACCGCTGCATGGTCTGCCGGTTACTGTGAAGTCGTCGATCGCAACGGCGGGATTCAAATGCGAGATCGGGAGCTTGAACCATGAGGATGAAGTTCCGCGCGAGGATGCTGTGGTTGTGGCACGGTTGCGCGCGGCGGGTGCACTGATTCTGGGGACGACGAATTGTCCTGAATTCCTGATGGCGTATGAGACAGACAACCTGCTGCATGGGCAGACGCGGAATCCCTGGGACCTGGAACGGACTCCGGGTGGATCGAGCGGTGGCGAGTCGGCGGCAATTGCGGCGGGAATGTCGGCCGCTGGGCTGGGTTCGGATAGCGGCGGGTCGGTGCGGGTGCCGGCGCATTTCACCGGGATTTGCTCGCTGAAGCCGACCCCGGGACGGATTCCGGGGCGGGGACATCTGCCGGCCTGCGTGGGGCCGTTTTCGACGCTGGGTGCGATTGGGCCGATGGCGCGAACGGTTGCGGATTTGGAGCTGATGTTTCGCACGCTGAGCGGGCAGGACGACGCCGATCCGGCGAGCCCGCCTGTGGCGTTGCGTGAACGCAGCCTCGATGAATTGCGGACGAATCGGATTGGATACTTCGAAGACGATGGGCTGACGCCGGTGACGGCGGAGACGCGCGAGGCAGTGCAATCAGCTGCGGCTTCGCTACGCGATGCGGGATTTCGCGTCGAGCCCTTTCGACCTCGGACGCTGGAGCAGTTGCGCAAGCTCTGGTGGACATTCTTTGTGCAGTGCGGGGCGATGTTCTATGAGCCTGAGGTTCGCGGCGGGCGGCAGAAGCTGAGTCCGATCTTCAAAGAATTTCTGGAGATCGCTGAGAAGGCAGGACCGCTGAGTTCAACTGAATTGCTGAATGCGTGGGCGGAGATGGATCTGCTGCGCTCGAAGACGCTGGAGGAGATGCGCGAGTATCCCGTCCTGTTATGCCCGGTGGCGAGTGTGCCGGCGTGGCGGCATGGCGAACGGTCGTGGTCGATCGACGGCCAGACGGTGGAGTATCTGGACGCCGTGCGGTATACGCAGTGGTTCAACACGCTGGGCGCGCCGGCGGCGGTGGTGCCGGTGGGACGTTCGCCTGAGGGATTGCCAATCGGGGTGCAGGTTGCGGCGCGGCCGTTTGAAGATGAAGTGGTGCTGGGGGTAGCTTCGGTGGTGGATCGGGCATTTGGATATCGAGCGCCCGACATCTGCCGCTAGCCCATATGCAACCGACCGGTTGCGTGTAGCTCCCCTATATTCCCATCTCTTTAGATAAGTTTTCTGTTTTCATGGGATTGCCGAGAGGGGTGGAGTCCAGATTCTTCTTTTAATGAGGCTAGCCATAGATTCCTCCAAGCAAAGGAGTTATGCCCGATATCCAGGCACTTTTGAGTTGCTTTGTCCCGCATTGTGGCCCTTTCCTTTCAAGAGGTCGCTGCCTAACAGGATTAGCGCCGCGCGAGGCTAGTATCCTGCGGCCTTTCCGTAGTGGCTGCGGTGGTCCTGGCCGCCGGTCAGCTCGCCGGTCTTGGGATCGACGGCAATGCATTCTCCATTCGACCAGTGTCTATCTCCGACGGCCAGCGTGTAGCCCATTGCCTTGAGTTTGTCTTGCACATCGGGGTTGAATCCCGGCTCAAGGTAGAGCTTGTCGGGCACATCCTGATGGTGAAAGCGGGGTGCGTCTACGGCCTCCTGAATGTTGAGGCCGCCTTCTGCAGCAGATAGAAAGATATTGCCGACGGTGGTGATGATGCGCGCTCCGCCGGGTGAGCCGAGGACGTAGCGCAGTTTGCCGTCTTCGAGCACGATGGTCGGCGTCATGGAACTGAGAGGGCGTTTGCCGGGCGCGATCGCATTTGCGGGCCCTTGGATGAGCCCGAACATGTTGGGCACGCCCATCTTTGAGGCGAAGTCATCCATCTCGTCGTTGAGCAGGAAGCCGAGCGATTCCGAGGTTACGTGCGAGCCGAAGCTGTCGTTCAGGGTTGTAGTGACGGATACCGCGTTTCCTTCTGCGTCCACTACGGAGTAGTGCGTAGTGTCGGGCGACTCGTGACGAGTGCCGGCGGTGGCCGGAGCGGTTGGCAGAAAACCCTCGGGACGCTTAAGGTCTGCGCTGGGACTGGCTTTGTCGGGCAGGATGCTTTTGCGCCATGCTTCGGCGTACTTCTTCGCGATGAGTTCGTCGACGGGGATGTGGTTGTAGTCGGGATCGCCGAGGTAGTCGGAGCGATCCATGTAGGCGCGTCGGTATGCTTCGGTGGCGTAGTGGATCCAGTCAGCGGAGCGATCACCGTATCCGGAGAGGTCGTAGCCTTCGAGGATGTTGAGCGCGCTTACCAGCACGACACCGCCGGACGAGGGAGGCGGCGCGCTGACGATGGTGTAGTTGTGAAATGTGCCGATGACGGGCTTGCGCTCGACAACGTCGTACTTCGCGAGGTCGTCGAGCGTGATGAGCGCTCCGCCCTTCTTGAGTTCGTCGACGAGTTCATGCGCCATCTTGCCGTGATAGAAGTCGTCGGGATCGGTGGCGATGCGCTCCAGCGTGCGCGCCAACTCGGGCTGCTGGAAGGTTTCACCCGCGCGGTAGAAGGTCCCGCCGCGCTGAAACAGGGCGCGTGATGCAGGAAAACGGGCCAGATCGTGGTCGGTCAGCTCGTGCGCTTCCTCGGGAGTGAGCGCGAAGCCGTCGCGCGCCAGCTTGATGGCAGGAGCCATGACGCGCTTGAGGCCAAGCTTTCCGTATTTCTTTTCCGAGTACACCAGTCCGGCGACGGAGCCAGGTGTTGCGATGGAGCGGTAGCCGATGACGCTGTCGCCTGGAATGATGTTGCCGTGGGCGTCTTGATACATGGTTTCCGTTGCGGCCAGCGGAGCTTTTTCGCGGAAGTCGATGAAGGTCGCCTTGCCGTCATGGGTGCGCAGCAGCAGGAAGCCGCCACCGCCGAGGTTTCCGGCGATGGGATGCACGACTGCGAGTGCAAAACCGGTGGCCACGGCAGCGTCGACGGCATTGCCTCCCTGCTGCATGATCTGCACTCCCGCGTCGGAGGCGAGATGATGCACGCTCACCACCATGCCGTGTTGCGCGCGAACAGGTTGCTCGCCGCGATAGCTGAGCACGTTGCTCGCACTCTCTTGCGCGGCAGAGATCGTCAGGGCGGAAGACAGCAATCCGATCAGGATGACGGGAGCGGGAAAGCGATACAGGGATGGCATGGCTCTCGACAGGATAACCCGACCGGGAATGAACGCATCGGAAACTGTCTGGGCGATGAAGAATTTGTTACGCTACAGTCCGCTGACGCGCGGCACGAATGCAAAGGAGAGTCACGCATGAAGGCAGTTGTTTTGCATCAGTACGGTGGTCCGGAGCAGCTTCGATACGAAGATACTGAACGCCCGGAGTATGGCGACAACGAAGTACTGGTGCGGGTCAGGGCAACCAGCGTCAATCCCATCGATTTCAAGCTTCGCAGCGGCGCGGCCAAGGCGCGCATGCCATTGGAGCTTCCAGCGATCCTGGGTCGCGATCTCGCGGGTGAGGTTGCGGAAACCGGTCGCAATGTTACAGGTTTTCCCAAGGGAATGCGGGTCATGGCGCTGGCAAACGGTACCTATGCCGAGTACACAGTCGTCAAGGCCGATGTGCTTGCGCCGATTCCCGATGCGCTGGACTTCGAAAAAGCGGCCGCATTGCCCCTGGTCATCACCACGGGATCTCAATTGATCGAGCGCGCAGTTAAACCGCAGGCAGGGCAGACCATTCTGGTCACCGGCGCTCTGGGCAGCGTCGCGCGGGTGGCAATTTACGTCGCGCGCCAGCACGGTGTTCGCGTGCTTGCAGGAGTTCGTGGCAGCGAGAAAGACAAGGCCGCGCAACTGGCCGCCGATGGGGTTGTTGCCATCGACAGCGAGGAAGAGATCGGTCACTTGCACGATCTTGATGCGATCGCCGACACGGTTGGCGGAACGACGATTCAACGGCTTTTGAAATCGATTCGTGCCGGGGGCGTTCTCGGTTCCGTGCTCGGCGTTCCCGAGGGCGCGCAGAGCTACAACATTCGCGTGGAACCGATGATGGCCGCACCTGACGCTTCGCGCCTTGCCGAGTTGGCAGAAGACTTTGCGCGCGGCGAATTCTCCATTCCCATTGCGCGCGTCATGAAGCTGCAGGAGGCGGCTGAGGCACAACGGCTGGCAGAGAAGGGCAACGTCGGAGGAAAGATCATTCTCGTTCCGTGATCCGTAGTTCCGTGATTCCCAAAGCGCAAATGAAAATGGGGCAGACCGCTTATGCGTCCGCCCCATGATTGTCTGGTTGAATCCCGTCGTTTAGAGGTGTTCGGCGATCTTGCGGATGGCGTCGTCTTGCTTCACGGGTACCAGGGCCTTGGAAGGCACGCCGCCCATCACGTTGCGGCGCGGCAGCAGGCCGAGTTCCATCAGAACCGCGAGGCTGACTTCGTCGCGGGAACTCATGGCGCGATACTCCGGATGCTGATATCTCTCCCAGTTTTCGGAGAGGTTAGCGACAATGGTTTCGCGTGTCGAGTCCGAGCTGACGATCACCACCATGTTGAGCAGGGAAAGTTCGCGGTCGGTCAGGCGCACGGCCGGGACTCCCTTCTTGAGATCGTGGGTGAAATCAGGAATCTGCTTTTCAAACTGCGCCTTGATGTCCATCCAGCGCGCCAGTCCAAGCCATGTCGGCGGATCGACAGGCGTGGGGATGATGAGCCTGTGCAGCTGTCCGACGAGATAAGGAATGCCGGAGGTCAAGGTATGGATGTCGTCAATCTGCTTGTCAGAAAGGGCAATGCGGAAGACATCGCTGAACCACGCTTTCAGATGATCGGGCGTGAAGCGCCGGACTGAAGCGACGCCCTGGAAGTTTCTTTCGGATGGCTGCAACAATCCCCAGCGCAGCAGGTCCGCGCCGCCGGTGAGCAGAGGCAGGCCGTCATCCTGCGCGATGAACTGCATGACGTTGCTGGGAGAAACATAGGCGGGCTCGGCCGTAGCGGGATAGCCCGTGAGCGTGCGAATGCCGCACTTGGCATGCGTCATCGGGTTCTGATCGCGCGGCTCTATCCAGTGCGAGACTGCGAGCAGCGCACGAATGGTACGCGCATCCTTCCGCACTACATCCGCGGTTTCGATGCGGCGCGTGAACTGATCCACCTGGTCCCACGGGAAGAACGAAATGACGCCATTCCGGTTGGGACCGAGTGCCTCGGCAGGGAGTTCGACGGGATCCTCATTCGCTAGGCTTCAATGAAGTCGGAATTCAAAACCGGCGCGTCGACCTGGGTGTCATGACTGAACGTGACCGGCGTCTGCCTCGGCAACGGGAGCTGGCCTCGACAGCCGGAGCAGGCGCCAGAGCCGCAGCAGACTCCGCGGGAGCCGGGGCAGCCGGCGCCTCGAGGGCAGGAGTCAGCGCGACAGGCTCTTGTTCAGCGACGGGCTGTTTGATTGCGCCATTGCGGTTGCCATTGGCATGCGAGCCGTTCATCGCGGCGAGAACCTCAAGAGTGGACTTGCGCTTCGAAGTCTTTTCAGGCGCCGGACCTTCGTGCCACCAATCGATCTCCAACTGGCGGACAAAGTCGTCGAGTCGTGGGAAGCCATTCTTGAGCTTGTGAAGTTCGATTTCGTTGGTGTCGTCCTCGAGGCTGCAAGCCCATTCGAGCCAGCTTTCAGCGGCCGGACCCGGCAGTTCAGGCGGCGCGGGCTGCTCTGAGGTCTCCATGAGCTCGGCGACAGCCCTGTCGCGCAGAGCCAGGCGCTCAAGGCGGGTGCGCTCGCGGCGATGCGTGATGGTCCCCCCGGCCAGTACCTGGGCAAGATCGAGATAGCGGCGTCTCCTGGCCGCGACGTCATCGAGCCGCCTGACCAAGGCACTCAATTCGTTCTTGGTTGTCCAACTCGCCCCACCATCTTCTGAGAGGATCGCGTCTCTGCAGGTTCTGGCATGCATCGAGCAGCTTGCCAACTTCTGCAAGCACTTCGGCCCGATTGAAACTCTGCCCTGCTTCGGCTAAATCAATTTTTTCGTGGCAGGCTTTCGCCTGCTCTGAAAGGCTGCGCAGCGTCTCGGCAACTACGCTGGGTCTCTACTTTCGTGTCTTGAGAAGCATTCACGTCTTGGCTCCATCTCACTGAAGGAAAGGATTCTGCGGCTTCCGGATCATCGTATCGCGATTTGGGTACCAGAAATAGCCTCGGTGAGACTTTGGTAACACCTATGTCACATTACTTTGGGTGCGCGAACCGGCATGTTTCTCGCTCTCCGATCGTGCGTTTTGCGGTGAATGCCTGACCCGCAGTAGTCGGGCTCCGTCACACGCGGGCTACACGCCATCTCGGATAGAATGATGGAGCTTAATTCAGCGACATTTTGTTATGGGAGTATCGATGAAAACGTTCACATATCTGTCCGCTCGTCGTGCCGGGACCGCTTGCTCGGTTTGGCAATGCTGCTGCTGCTCGGTAGCTCTACCATTGCTCTCTGCGGACCGATTCACGACGCGGCGCGCAAAGGCGACGCAAAGAAGGTCAAATCGCTGCTGCAGGCCGATCCAAAGCTGGTGGCGGATCGGGACAAGAACGGCGACACGCCGCTGCACCTGGCTTGTTTGCACGGTCAGTTGGCGGCGGCGCAGGCTCTCATCGATGCCGGGGCCGACGTGAACGCGAAGAACAATTACGGCGCATTTACTCCGGGCGACCTCGGGGCTGTGTTCTCCTCGAACAACCACCAGGATCCGGTGAGCCTGCTGAGCGCGCATGGGATCGACACGAAGGACATGAAGAACGGCTACACGCCGTTGGATCTTTGTCTTTTTGCAAGCCGCCACAAGGAACTGCTGCAGTTGCTGATCGCCAAGGGCGCCGATGTGAATACACAGGCAGCCAGCGGCGCGACACCGCTGTTTTTCGCCGTGCTTCGCGATCAGCCGGATGACGTGAAGCTACTGATCGACAAGGGCGCAAACGTGAATCTGCCCGATGCCTACGGAGACACGATTCTGGATGCCGCCCTTCACCTGCAATACGGGAGCATGATCCAGATCCTGGTAGACCGGGGAGCCGACGTGAATGCGAGGACCAGAGCATGCATCGTCCCCTGACGTATGCCTTGGAGATGGACGATCACAAGTGGGCAGACCTGCTCAAAAAGCACGGAGCGCACGAGTAAACTGCGCGGGGCCGCCTCTCTGCCTGATAATTGCCTGCGGAGGTAGAGTCACGTGCGCGTATCTCGTTCTGGTGTGGTCAGGTCGTTCTTGATTTTTTGTGCGCTGCTTGTTTTTGCAGGTGCGTCGTCGTTGTATCCGCAGGGTGCACTTCCGCCCGCGCCTCACGACAAGCAGGTGCACGTTAAGCACGTGCTGGTGATCGGACAAACCAAGGGCTTCGAGCACGACTCCGTCACTGCGGCCATGGTTGCTGTTTACAACATGGGCCAGCAGAGCGGGCTGTGGGACGCGACCCTGCGCACCGACACCGAGTTGCTGACCAAGAAGGACCCGGGCAGGAACGCGAAGAACCTGGGTTATTTCGACCTGATCGTTTTCGCCAGCACTACCGGCGAGTTGGACATGGATGCGGATCAGAAACGCGACATGATTGCGTTCATTCATGATGACGGCAAGGGATTCGTCGGCATCCACGCAGCGCTCGATACAAATTACAACTGGCCGGAATACGGCGAGATGATTGGCGGCTGGTTCGATCAGCATCCATGGATGACGTTCAATGCGCCCATCATCAACGAGGCTCCGGATTTTCCTGCAGTCCGCCATTTTCCAAAAGAGTTTGTGAAGTTCGATGAGATTTATCAGCCGAAGGCGTGGTCGCGCGACAAGGTGAATGTACTGCTGAGTCTCGATGCTTCGCGGCTCGATTACAACAACAATCCGCGCATCCATCGCACCGATCATGACTTTGCGGTGGCGTGGAGCAAGATGTACGGCAAAGGTCGCGTCTTCTACTCGACGCTGGGGCATACCGACGAGGCGTGGCAGGATCCGGACATTCGCACGATGTATTTTGAGGCGATCAAGTGGGCGCTGGGCATGACGGAGGGCAGCACGGAGACGCATGCCAAGCCGGCGGTAAGTTCGACGCCCTAATGATTGGCAATCAGCATCATTGGGTCTGGCGTGACGCGGCAAACATTGTCAGCGCCGATTCGCCAGATCCTGCCATCCTGTAGGAAACTTGAATTAGCTCGATCGAATTCACAGCCGTGAATCCCGGAATGTAGAGATCGCCGGAAACGCCGCTCTTTTGTCTTGCGGCAAAGGTGATTTCCATGATTTTTGTTGCTTCACCGTCTGCAGTCGCATGATTGTCGGTCTGCACCATGTGATTTTTTCCGGTAAGGCCAAAGACTTTCACGGTCGCAGCAACGATCGGGCCGGACCGGATATCGTTCAACGTGAGAAATATCCGTTGGCCGAACGGCTGAAGGTTTTGCTCCTCCTGCCCCTGGCGAACCCGGAGGGTGTGGTCCCAGACCCCCTGGCTCGCGACCATGCCGATCGGGCAACCATTGCCCACCGGCTGGGCTCGAAGTATAAGGCCTGGCTCTGGGGTTTGGCCCAGTTTGTGCGGCTAACGGGACGGAACTGAGGAGCAGAGCAAAAGCAGTGGCGGCTATTTTCACGGCAGACTCCCCGGGCACTGGAACCCGCGTACACCAACAAAATACCCCCAGTGCGGTGCGGACGCGCAATCGTGCATCATCGGAATCGCCATGCCCCGCGCCGGGGGCGGCCCGGCCACTGTGTTACCGTTTGAATACGGCGTCCCTGAGCTGGTGAAACGGCAGGAATTCGGGGGCAGCTTTACAGGCCCTGGAGAATGTCGAACCAGCCGGAATTTACATCACCCAGCATTGCCCCGAACCCGGCTCCTGTCCCTGGACCTTAATGGATTCCTCGACGGACCCGAATCCCGGCCATGATCTGAAGTCCGACCATCCGCCGCAGCGCATCCCTCACTGGCTGGTGCGCACGGAGCTGTATCTGCGCGTTCTGCTGAGGATGTACATCGGGTTGGCCATCTGCTATGCTCCGTGGTCGCAACTTTTCTGGGATCAGAATCCAATCTTTGTGCAGTTTCCCACGCTCGCGATTTATGCGGCCAACGGCGGGGTGCGCGGTGTGATTTCAGGACTGGGATTGCTGAATATCTGGATCGGTGTGCAGGACGCCATCCGGCATCGAAATGAGTAAGGCATGAGCGCGGAAGAGAACAAGCAGCCAGCAGAGGACACTCCGAAGGCAACGCCCAATACAGGACTGCGGCCGAACCCGGCAAGACAACATCCAGCGACGAGACAGCCGTGCCTGCGGACGATATGGAAGGGCAGGAAGGTCCGCCTCCGCTTGGCTCGGCTCCCCTGGCCTATGAGAATTCGGCGTTTCTGAATGGCCCCGACGGTCGCCTGATGCGGATCGTGGCCGAATATATGGAGCCGCTGGCGCGGTTCCGTCACGAGCGCATCCAGGACACGGTGGTCTTCTTCGGTTCGGCACGTTTTCGAGGACGCGAAGAGGCCGACCATGCCCTCGAACTCCTCGACAACACGGGTTCGCTAAACGCGGCTCCCAGTGAAGAACAGCCCGCCAGCGTGCCCGACATCGCCGCCGGCAAAGCCACGGATCTTCAGCGCAAGCGTGCCGTGGCCGCCGTCGCCATGGCGCGCTACTACGAAGACGCGCGGCGGCTCGCGCAGATGCTCACGCGCTGGGCGGCGAAGATTCCTTCGCGGCGGAGTCGCTTTGTGGTCACCTCCGGCGGTGGCCCGGGGATCATGGAAGCGGCCAATCGCGGTGCTTATGAAGCAGGCGGCAAGACCATCGGCATGAACATCCGGCTGCCCTTCGAGCAATCGCCCAATCCCTACATCACGCCTGCGCTCAACTTCGAGTTCCACTACTTCTTCATGCGCAAGCTGTGGTTTGCGTACCTGGCGAAAGCACTGGTCGTGTTTCCCGGCGGATTCGGCACACTCGACGAGATGTTCGAGATTCTTACGCTGGCGCAGACGCAAAAACTGGCCAAGAAGATCACGGTCGTCGTCTATGGATCGGATTACTGGAAGAAGGTTTTCAATCTCGATACGCTCGCTGATACCGGCGCCATCTCGCCGAAGGATCTCGATCTGTTCAAATACGCAGACACTCCGGAGGAAGCCTTCGAGTTGCTGCGCGACGGGTTGACGGAAAACTACCTCATCCCCGAGGCCAAAGCGCCGCCGCCCAGGCACCGCACGAAGTGATGCATGGGTCGACTTTCGAGGACTTTCTGGGGCCCGAACTTGCCAAAACCAATAAATGACGGAAAGTTCGAATCCGCAACCAACCGGTTGCTTATCATGCGTTTAGGGTAGAATTCTGCCTCCGTTACCGCGTTGGTACAGTGCACTAATTGAAGTGCAATTGTTCTCTCCTTAACCTCCCATTGATGGTGAAAAAACGATACTTAGACGTAAGAATCCAGCGCACCATCGCGAATGAGGAGGAGAAATGGCCACATCGACCGTTTCGTACCTGTGGCGCGACCAGGATGCACCAAAGGGGTTCCGCGCAGGCGTTTCGTTGCACAGCCACACCAACCAGTCGAAAGAGACGCTGGATTTTCTGGCGAATCTGGGCAGCCGGTATGCGGCGATCCGCCCTTTGCTTGCTCGCCTCGAGAGCCGAGCTGAATCGATGCATGGCGTCCGGATAAATTACGCGGCAAGCTACTGGACGCCGCCGATGACGCCGAAGCTCGCATTCGATCTCGAGAGCGGACAGATTGAGAAGCTCGAGCTGCACTCCATGGTTTCGATTACCGACCATGACACGATCGCGGCTCCCATGCTTCTGCGCACCATTCCCAGCGCCCGCCGCATTCCGGTTTCGGTCGAGTGGAGCGTGCCTTACGGGGGCGTACAGGACTTCCATCTCGGCGTGCACAACCTGCCATCAAGCCGCGCGAAAGAATGGATGCGCACGATGGCGGAGTACACGGCAAGCCCGAAAGAGGAGAAGCTCAAAGAAATCCTGATCGCCCTGAACGATGAGCCCGACGTGCTGCTCGTCTTCAACCATCCTCTCTGGGATCTCTTCCTGATCGGCGAAGGGAAGCACGGTTTCCTGGTAAATGAGTTCCTGCAGAAATATGGCGGGCTGATGCACGCCCTCGAATTGAATGGGTTGCGCAACTGGGAAGAGAATCGAGCGACGCGCCGGCTCGCGCAGCAGTGGAACATGCTGCTAATCAGCGGCGGCGACAGACACGGCGTTGAGGCCAACGCCAATATCAATCTGACCAATGCGGCGAGCTTTACGGAATTCGTGCACGAGATTCGCCGCCAGCGTGTGAGCAACGTGCTGTTCATGCCGCAATATGCGCAGCCGTGGAAGCACCGCCTGCTGCAATCCACGCTCGATGCAATCCGCGACTACCCTGATTTTCCGCAGGGCTCGCGCACCTGGGATGAGCGCGCCTATCATCCCGATGTGAACGGTGTGGTTCGTCCTCTGCGCGAAATCTGGCCGAAGGGACGCGCGCCGTTTTCGATCCACTGGGTCATCAAGGCCGTGCAGATGCTCGGCAAGGGTCCGGTATCCGGCGGCCTCCGCATTGCGTGGAGCGACGAAGGACAACGGCGTCTTGCCCTGGGCGAGCAGGAAGGCTGATTTCCATCCTCGAGCCGGCATCCATGAACGCTCAGTTTCCGCGCGTCGCCTATTTTCCCGATTCGTTCCACGAGATCAACGGCGTAGCCCACACCAGCCGTCACTTTGAAGCCTTTGCGCGGCGTCACGATCTGCCCTTTCTGTGCGTGCGTGCAGGACATCGTGAGCACGCGTTGGAAGAAACCGGAAACCTCTGGACGCTGGAACTGCCGCGCGGTTTTCTTTCGATCCCGCTCGAAAAGGATTTGAGCTTCGACCCGGCCTATCTGCGCCATCTGCCGGTAATCGAGGACGTTCTTGCGCGGTTCCAGCCGGATCTCATTCACATCACCGGCCCCAGCGAAATCGGCATGCTCGGCGTTGCCATCGCGCGTCACTACGGCTTGCCCCTTGCGGCGAGCTGGCATACCAACGTGCATGAATATGCAGCGCGGCGGTCCGATCCGTTCCTGCGTCTCCTGCCCCGGCTGCATTCTGAAGCTGCAGGCCAGACCATCGAAGACCTCACACTGGCCGTAGCCACCCGCTTCTACGGAACTGCGGACGTGCTCTTCGCGCCGAATTTCGAACTATGCCGGATCCTCGAGCTTGCGACGTGGCGCCCGTGTCACCTGATGCCGCGCGGCGTCGATTCCACCTTGTTTCATCCCGGGAAGCGGAGCCGCCGAAACGAAGATCGCGAGATCGTGCTGGGCTTTGTCGGGCGGCTTTCGGTAGAGAAGAATGTGGCGCTTCTGGCAGCGGTGCAGCGCGAACTGGAGCAGGGGGGATTCGAGGCATTTCATTTCTTGATCGTCGGCCACGGTACCGAGGAAGCGTGGCTCCGCGAGCATCTGCCGCGCGCTGAGTTTACGGGAGTTTTGCAGGGAGAGGCGCTGGCGACCGCCTATGCCAACATGGATCTCTTTGTCTTTCCGTCGCACACCGACACCTTCGGAAACGTGGTGCTTGAAGCGATGTCGAGCGGAGTTCCTGCAGTTGTCACCCCCGATGGAGGCCCGTGCACGATTGTTCGCGACGGGGTAAACGGCCGGACCGTGAACGATGCTGAATTCGCTCATGCCATTGCCGGAATCGTCGGAAATCGTATGCTACTCGAAGAGATGCGCAAGTCCGCGCGATCTCATGCGCTGACTGCCAGTTGGGACTCGGTTTTCGAAGGGGTGTACGCAGGCTACGAATCTGTCCTAATTGGCTCGAAATATCCCCACTCACACCAAATCGCGAACGCAATTTGATTGCCTTTCCTGAAGGATTTTTGCCTTCTTTATCTTTAAATTGAAACCAACCGCTGCCACGGGAAAGCGCTCTCACTAGGGAGAAACCTGATAGGGGGCGAAGTGAGATCGCTGGTAATTCTAATGATCGAGGAAGAACAACCGGAAGGGCTTTCGGCGCGCAAGCTTGTTGTGGAGACAGTCAAACACAATGTGATTACGGCCTACAGCGCAGACGACGGAATCGACCTGCTGCGAAGATTCCCCGCCGTGGACGCAGTCCTGGTGCATGCCGCGCAAGTTGCGAGGGAGCCGAATCTGCTTAAAAATGTAAAGGCCCTCGCGCCCCGGGTTCCGCTTATCCTGGCCAGTCCATTTGCCCTGCATGGGGCTGCGGAAGCGGATTTCGTTGTCGACAGCCACAAACCGCAGGCGCTGCTCAAGGTTCTCGGGGAAGACTTGCAGAACTAGGAGGTGCGCTTGTTGCTGTCCTGGGTGTCGGACCCTGAAAAACCCTGGCTGATCAATCTCCCTCCGTCTCCAAACAAAGAGGAGTTCAGTGCATTCTTTGCGGGAATTCCGGGAAATTTCTTTGTGATCGCATCCAGCACCAATTGCGATTGTTCCTTGCTGAGACGCGGAAGCACCAGGCACAATCTCCAGCCTCGGCGCACATAAAGCCCGGAGATGCCATCTCCGCCGCCATCATAAAAGCCGATGGAGGAGATGTTCCTCATCGGAACCGCGACCGACGTGGAGAAGAGCTGCCCGAGATTTCCCCTGGCTGTCACCCCATCGAGGGTTACACGGAGTTTGGTTTCGCGGCCCTGCTTCCAATTTGCAAAGGCGGCCAAAGCCGTAAAACCCACCGCGGAGCCTGAAATGATCCGGAGCCAGAGATTGCCGGTGCGCCAGAAGAACGCCCACATAACGATGATCGTGATCGCTGGAATGGCGACGGTCTCAAGGAGAGCACCCTCGCGCGTGACGGTAAACTCCAGCGCATCCGGGAGTTCCGTAGTCTTCAGCTCGACCTTGCCAAGAAGACTCATGGATCATTCCTCTCGGGGCCTAGGCATTCAGCAGACCACCATTCTGCAAATCCAGCGTGAATGGCGTCTCTTTGTCGGTGATCAGGTTCCAGCCCAGCCCGCGCAACCGTCCGCCCGTCAATGCCCGAGATCGCTACACCCTCGTCGGACAGCTTGGGCGATTCCCATGCTTCGCCGGATGTGCCCCACGCCAGGATGCTGCGGTGTCCCACGAATAGCAGACAGGCCCTGATCCGCAACCGGGTGCACAGCGAGCACAGGGCGATAGGGCAACATGGTGAAGCGATCCGGCGCTGCTGTATCGATGATGTAGGCGTATCCCCCTGCGACGGCGCACATCTCGAGTGGATTCGGCGCAGACCATACCCCGGTGGGAACTACCGGATCGCGGAACCCCAGGGCGCAGGTTGCGAGAAATGGCGAAGTGCCGGGTTCATCGGTCCGCACCAGCACCTCGAGAGCGCCGCGCTCCACTTCTTCGACTTCGCCGGGATAGACGAAGTGACGCGCGGGCAGAATCACCGGGCGCGCGGAAAGGATCTCGACTTTCCACCTGCAAGGGAAAGTAAGGTCAAGAACTGGAGCGCTCATTCTGCAGGTCAAACACCGACGAACGCGTCGAGGCGCTCGCGCACGCTGGGGATGCCCAGGTTCAGCTCCACTCCCTGCTCGATGAGGGGAATGAGCTTCTCGAATTCAGGTCCGGAGTGGGTGCCGGTCAACGCAATCCGGATTGGTTGGAAGAGTTCGTCTCCCTCGACGCCGGTTGCCTCCTTGATCTGGTTCATCCATCCGGAAAAGTCCGAGGCCGAAATTGAGCCGGTGTGAGCACGGGCGTGGTTTGCGAGCTCATTGAGCACAGTCTGCGCCGAACCGGCTGCAAGTGCTGCCGCATTCTCCTGATCGGCGCGCGCAAGATTGGGGTCCATGTGGAAAATGAATGCCGCCTTCGCCGGGATCTCATCCAGGTGACTGATCGATGGAACAAACAAGGCGATTACGTGGAAGAACCACACCAGCACGGCGTCGGAGGCTTCTTCCTTCTCGGGCAGCAGGCCGCCGAAGTAGTCCCAGCAGAGGGCGGCGAGGCGACCGGGCGGCGCCTGTTTCATGCAGTGCCGGTTCATCCCGTTGAGCTTTTCGAAGTCGAAGATCGCGGGGCTGGCCGTCACGCGCTCCAGAGAGAAAGCCTGCACAAGCTGAGCAGCCGTGAAGGTCTCGGACTTACCGTCTTCTGCACCCCAGCCGAGCAGCGATAGATAGTTGACCATTGCTTCCGGCAGGTACCCCATTTCGCGAAAAGACGACATCGAGGTGGCACCGTGGCGTTTGGAAAGACGCTCACGATCAGGACCCAGGATGGTGGAAAGATGCGCAAATTCCGGTATCTTCCATCCGAACGCTTCGTAGATCGCAACTTGTTTCGGGGTGTTGGAGATGTGGTCGTCGCCGCGGATGACGTGGGTGATGCCCATCAGCGCGTCGTCGACCGATACCACGTAGTTGTAGACCGGCACTCCGGGGCTCGCTCCCGCAGTACCGCCTTTAGCCGAACGCACCAGGATCGGATCGCTGATGGTGTCCGCGGCAAATTCGAGGTCGCCGCGCACGATGTCGTGGAACTTGATGGGGTGGTCGGGAATCTTGAGGCGCACCGCGTAGGTCTTGCCCCGCAGCAGGTTTTCCTTGATCTCGGTCTTGGAGAGTTTGCGGCATTTTCCGCTATAGATCTGCGGGCGATGTTCGTCAATGGCGCGGCGGCGCTCTTCGTCCAGGTCCTCAGGCGTGCAGAAACAGCGATACGCCTTATTCTCTGCCAGTAACTGCGCCGTGTTCGAAGAGTAGATGTCAGTTCGTTTCGATTGGCGATAGGGGCCGAACTCGCCGGTCTCGCCGGGATCGTTTTCGTTCGGGCCTTCATCCCACGTGAGGCCGAGCCATACGAGGTCCTCGATCATCTTCTTCTCGTAGGCAGATTTCGAGCGCTCGAGGTCGGTGTCCTCGATGCGCAGGACGAACTTTCCCCCCATCCGTCTGGCGAAGAGCCAGTTGAATAGGGCGGTTCGCGCATTTCCGACATGCAGAAGGCCGGTCGGGGAAGGCGCAAAGCGTACGCGTATAGTGGCGCTCTCCATATAACTCTCGATCATAATCTGCTATCTCAAAGAAGGTTAGTGATTAAGAAGACTCGTGCCGCTGCGGATATCCCTCAGGAAAAGTGCTGCCAGCCGCCGGGAAGCAGCGGGCTGCGAAGGCCGGATTTGTCGATCAGGATGACCGGAGGCTGTCCGGCGTGTCTCTTCGCGATGGTTCCAATTTGCGTGATAGGGATGCCGGCGATGCGGCGGGGAAGGGCGGCATCGGGCCGGGCCGCGAACAGAAGTTCGTAATCCTCTCCGCCGTGCAATGCCTGTTCAAGCGTCGCGCCGAGATGGAGGGGCAATGCAGCGGCATCGAGTGCCGCCGAGACCCCCGACTCCGCGCAGAGATGATGGAGGTCTGTGGACAAGCCATCGCTGAGGTCGATTGCCGCGGTCGCGACATGGTTGCGGCGCAGCCACAAGCCCTGGGCGATCCTTGGCTGCGGCCAGAGGTGCGGCGCCAGCGGATTGTCTGACTTCGGATCAAGCATTTTTATGCGCGAAACCGGCGTTCTGCGATCCCCCAGCATGGTGAGCCCTGCGGCTGAGCCGCCAAGGGCTCCGGTGACATAAAGGAAGTCACCGTTCCGCGCTCCCGAGCGCAGAAGGGCTTTTCCCTGGGGCACAGCACCAAGAAGCACGATGTCGGCCAAAGCCACCGGCGATTCGGCCAGGTCGCCTCCGGCGAGTGGAGTCTGATAGCTGTCGGCGAGGTTCAGAAAGCCCGCCAGAAAGCGGTCCGCCCAGGAAGGGCGGCGAACGCGCGTCACGGTAAGTTGGCGGGGTAAACCCAGCGAAAGAAAGGCAGCTACAGGCCTCGCGCCCATGGCGGCGATGTCACTCAATCCGCGCGCCAGGGTACGGTGTCCCACGGCTTCGGGAGGATGCCATTCGAGATTAAAATGCCGCCCCGCGATGGATAAATCGGTGGTTACAGCCATTTCTTCGCCCCGTTTTAGCCTTAAGAGCGCACAATCGTCTCCGATTCCGAGGCGCAACCCCTTATGTCCTGAGCGTTTTGCCTGCTTGCGGATCCGCTCCAGCAGCGCCAACTCGCCGCGCAGGCCTTTCCCATTCAACTCGCTTCGCGTGCCGCGCATCTTAATGAGCATAGGGTAAGCCGCCGTAGAGTGCGGAATTAGAGCAGTTTCGGAATATATGTAGACTCGCAGAGCGTAATGAACAGCCGGCTCTTGCTTCTGAGAGCCACTTAAATGCATGCAATCGTCTACACCAGTTCCGAAACCGCAATCGAGCGTTACTTATGGCCAGTATGAGGGCAGACCTAAACCGAATTTGGCGCTGGATTTCCGCGTCAAATTCTTGACCCTGCGCGGTGGGCGCTGCTAGCCTGTACAGACGTTCAACCATAGGCGCTTGATCACGGGCGCACAGCGATAGGGCGGGGCTCCCCCCAGCACCTGCATTCGTAATGGATTACTGGCTACGCGGCAAGTAGCACTTGCAAATTTGTTGATGTGAAAGCAGGATTATGCTGCGAAAACGCTATTACATACTTTTTGTTGCCAGAGATGAAGATGGCCGGGTAAGGAAGATTCCGCTTCCACTGCGCTATGTGTATGGATTTGTCGCCGCCGCACTCGTGGGAGCCTTCACGATTGTTGGACTGGCCGGCTCGTATACACGCATGCTGCTCAAGACAGAGCGCTTCAACCAGGTCAGGCAAGACAACCAGAATTTGCGCAAAGACTACAAGCAGCTTGCCCAGGTTGCGCACGATCGCGATGTGCAGGTGGCATCGTCTGGGCGCCCTGGCCAGCGAAGTGACCGCGCTCTACGGCCTGCGCCAACATAAAGTAATTCCCGCAAGGGCTTCGGCCGCTACTGCCGCCGCTGCTCCCACGCCTTCGACGCTGGCGGTGAAAGACGACCTCAGCGCGCAGGATGTGAAGATGACCTTCGAGCAGTTTTATGCATTGCGCGACCAGGCCATGTCGGGCCAGGCAACGCGCGCCCTTGAAGGCGGTCTTGCTCCCGGTTTTACAGGCGACTGGACACAATTTGCCGCAGCGCCTTCCATCTGGCCGGTCGAAGGCCGTATCGGATCGAGCTTCGGTGAGCGTGAAGATCCGATCAATGGTGAAGGGGCATTCCATCCCGGACTCGATATTGAAGCGCCTTACGGAACGCCGGTGCGCGCCGCGGGCGATGGTGACGTCCTGAGTCAGAATATGGGCGCCGGATATGGCCGGCAGGTGGTTCTCGATCACGGCCACGATCTGATCACGCTCTACGGGCATCTCTCGGCGGTCTCGGTTGTGCCGGGCCAGCATGTGCAGCGCGGGCAAGTCATCGGATACGTGGGCCAGTCAGGCCGCGCCACCGGGCCGCACCTGCATTATGAAGTGCGCATCCACAAGGTTCCCGTCAATCCGCACAAGTATCTGCGGAGCACGTATGAGCAGGCTCTCGCCAGCGAAACCAACACGCGCATTGCGAGCAAATAGCGTTTCCACTTCAATCACGCAAGCGGCTCCCCTGCGGAGCCGCTTTTGTTTTGCTCTCACTCGCTCACACCCATAACACCGACCTGGGACGTAGTATGGTTACCTGTTGGATTTTTATGTTGATCCGGGGGAGTTGAACTGTGCCGCTTCGTTCTCGTTTGTTATTTGCCTTGCTTCTTTTTGCGTTGCCCGCGTTCGCATCCGCACAAGATCGCAGCGCTGACGTAAAGACTGCTTTCGCCCGCGCGCAACATTTGCGTCATGGCATCAATGCATCGGAGTGGTTTGCGCAGTCACCGGGCGATTATTCGGCCGCGCGTACCAATCGCTATACCGATGACGCGGACATCGCGCTCATGGCGCAGCTCGGATTCGACAATGTAAGGCTCAGCATCGATGCGGCGCCGCTTTCACGAGCGCATTATTCGGCCGTGATAACACGGGCTTCCTGGGCCGCCTCGATCATGCCGTTGACCAGATGCTCGCGAAAGGCATGGCCGTACAGATCGACATCCATCCCGAGAGCGATTACAAGAAGAGCGTCAGCAGCACGAGCGATGGCGTCGATCGCTTTGCGATGCTGTGGCGCAAACTGGCCGCGCATTATGCCGATCGCAATCCCGATCTGATTTTCTTCGAGATCATGAATGAGCCGGAGGACCGCGATCCGTATCATTGGGCGGGCGTGCAGGCGCGCGCTGCGGAGGCGATTCGTGATGCAGCGCCGCAGAATACGATCATCGCCACCGGTCCAAATTACTCGTCGATTGCGGACTTGTTGACGCAGCATCCTCTGTCCGACGGCAACGTGATTTACAACTTTCATTTCTATGAGCCGCACGAGTTCACGCACCAGGGCGCGGGATGGGGCGGCACGTGGTGGATCTACACGCACGACATTCCTTATCCGGCGACAGAAGACAGCATGCAGAAATCTCTTGCCGAGGTTCCGGAGGCGGCGAATCGGTATGCACTCGAGCACTACTGGCTCGACCACTGGGATGCGCATCGCATTCGCCTGCAAATAGACGCGGCGGCGGCGTGGGGCAACGGAGCATCATGTTCCGCTGATCTGCAACGAATTTGGCGCGTACCGCGAGCATAGCGATCCCGCTTCGCGCATGAACTGGATTCGCGATGTGCGCACGGCGCTCGAAGCGGACGGCATCGGCTGGACGATGTGGGATTATCGCGGCGGCTTCGGCGTGGTGTGGAAGCAGGACGGTCAGCCGGCGAAGGTGGATCCCGCCGTAGTGGAGGCGCTGGGGCTGAAGAGGTAGCCGAGTCAGCAGAGCTGGCGGAGTTAGCGCGTTGTCCCGCGTTAGCGAGTCAGTTGAGCGAGGGTCCTCCTGTCCGCTCAAAGCAGTTCCTCGGCACTCAATAGGGAAGAGGAGACGGGATGGCAAAGTCGGATCGGGATATGGAGATTGTGACGGTCTTCGAAAGCGATGATCTGGTTGCGTTCGAACTGGCCAAGGCAACGCTTGACGAAGCGGGGGTTGAGTATCTCGTGAAAGAAGATCCGCCCGCGGGATTTGGATTCAGCCCGTTTCTGCACCCGATTCGCAGGATCTTGATGTCTGCGTGTCGGCAGGAAGAGGCCCGCGAACTGATTGCAGGTTTACAGCAGGAAGCGGAATCGAGCGAGGATGGAGAAGGACGGCAAAACGGCGCAGGAGTGCCCGATTGATTCTCAGGCTCATCCGGTGACAAAGTGCGGGAATCCCGGAATACCCGCGGATTGCCTGAACTCGTGTAAACTTCGACAACGCTTCGCCGTCTTCCTGATCATCCCTGCACCGCGAGGTTCGCTGTATGGAGAATCCCCGCTTCGCCCCGAAACCGGTTCGCGAACGCGAAGCTGCTCTCGCTGGCCTTGATGGCCGCATTCGTGCCCTTTGCAGGGATCGCCGAAGGGCTGCAGGCGCAGGCGTCTCGCGATACGGCGCCGGGTGCGGACGATGCGAGTTCGCAGCTTTCTGCGGAGGATCAGGTTCGGCTGGCTGCAGCTGCAGGCAGACACTTAAGTCTGCAATCGCAGCGCGGGATGCCCGGGCCGTGGCAAAGACACAGAATCAGATTGGAGCGGTTGTGGTTTCGCGCCGGCAACGCGCAGAATGCGCTCGCAGCCTACAACCGCGCTGCTGCCGCAGCCAACCTGGTAAAGGATGCGGAACAAGGCGTAACGGCGCTGAACGGGCTGGGGAACGTGGCCGTCAAGAGCGGTCAGGCTCAGGAAGCAATGCAGGCGTTTCAACAGGCACTCGAGATTGCCACGGCGCAAGGGGTGAACGGAGGCAAGGCAGACGCGCTGAATGGGCTTGCCGTTCTCTATGCGAGCCAGAATCAGCCGGGCAAGGCTCTCGATTACGCGAACCAGGCTCTGGCGATTCGGCGAGAGATGGGCGACCACGCGGGAGAAGCGGCTATCCTGGCGGAGATCGCGACGGGCTACAACGCTGCGGGGAATACACAGGGAAAGCTCTCGAGTACGCACAGCAGGCGCACGATGCTTTCCAGGCGGCGGGCGATCATAGCGGCGAGGCCATGTCGCTGATCGGCATCGGCGACATCTATGCCAGCCTCAGTGACAAGAAGGCAATGGACTATTACGCGCAGGCCTGGCCATTGCCCGCCAATCGAACTTCCCGCGAATTCTGGCCACGGCGCTGAACAAGATGGGCACGGGCGAAAATGCGCTCGGAGAGAATCAGAAGGCACTGGAACACTTCAATGAGGCCCTCCCGATCTTTCAGCGCTTGCATATGGCGAATGAGAGCGGACGACGATGAGCAACATCGGCCTCGCCTTTCTGACCTTGGGAGAAAAAGGAGGGCGCTCGGCTACTTCAACCAGGCGCTGCCGATTCTACGCGCCGCAGGCGATCGCCGCGGCGAAGCCACGGTGCTGATGAATACGGGGAGAATCTATCAGGACCTCGGAGACAGGCAGAAAGCGCTGGAATATTATAACCAGGTGCTGCCCATCGTGACCGCAACGGGCGACCGCGCCACGGAAGAATTGACGTTGAACAACATGGGTTCCGCATACGTGGAGCTCAACGACAAAGCAAAGGCGGTCGAAGTTTTGAACCAGGCCATCGCATTGCAAGCGGGTGCGGCCAACCGGCGCGGCGAAGGCATAGCACGATAAGCGCGGGCATGGCATACCACAAAATGGGGGACGACTCAAAGGCGCTGGAGTCGATTCAATCAGGGCCTCGAAATCTTGCAGCAAGTCATCTGATCGCCAAAACGAGACGATCGCTCACATCGCGCTCGCGCGGGTTTATTTTGACAGAGGTGACAATGCAAAAGCGCTTGCGAACCTGAATGCGGCGCTGCCTCTGGCCAAGGCTGGCAACGATCCACTGATCGTTGTCGATGGTGCTTTATGGCATGATGCGCGTGCACAAAGATCAGCCCGCCCTGGCCATCTTCTATGGCAAGCAGTCGGTGAATCTGCTGCAACAGGTCCGCAGCAATATGCAGGGGCTCGACAAGGCGCTGCAATCGACATTCGTTTCGTCGAAGGCGGACTTCTATCACGACTGGCCGATCTGCTGATTGCGCAGGGCCGGTCTGCCGGAAGCACAACAGGTGCTCGATTTGCTGAAGCAGCAGGAGTACTCGGATTATGTGCGCGGAGCGGCAACGGACGCGCTCAGCCCGCTGACGCTTACCTCGGCGGAACAGAAGGCGGAGCAGGATTACGAGAAGTCGACCGGGCAACTTGTCGCGGCGGGCGAGCAGTGGGCGGAGCTCAAGAACATGAGCGCACGCACGCCGGAACAGGAGAAGCAATTCCGGCAGCTCTCCGATCAACTCAACGCCGCGAACAAAGCGTTGGACGACTACTATGCCCGGCTTTACGTGCTGTTTGGCAAAGACAGCGCGGCGAACAAGCAGCTGGCGGACGTGAAAGGGAACGTGAGCGCCCTCGAAGAGCAGATCGCGGAGTCGCCTGGCACGGTGGCGCTCTACACCATGGTGACGGGCGACCACTACAGAGTGATTTTGATTACTTCGGCTGCGACCGTGGCGCGGGAGTTTGCGATTGCCGATACGGAGTTGAACAAAAAGGTCGCGGAGTTTGAACAGGCGCTGCGCGACCCGAAACGCGACCCGAAGCCGCAGGCGCAGGCGTTGTATACCATCCTGGTCGGTCCGGTGCAGTGCGGAGCTGGAACAGGCAAAAGCGGAGACGCTGGTCTGGTCGCTGGACGGCGTATTGCGCTATGTGCCGATGGCCGCACTCTACGACGGGAAGCAATACCTGGTGGAGAAGTACAACACCGTGACGATTACGCCTGCCAGTATTGCGCTGCTGGAGGACAAGCCGGATGTGGCGAACCTCAGCGTGGCGGCCATGGGCATCGCCGCAAGTATGAGGAGGGATTGCCCGCGCTTCCCGCGGTTGCGAGGCGAATTGCGCGATGTGGTGAGAGATGCGAAGGTGCAAGGGCGCAAACGGCGCGCTTCCGGGAACGATTCTGCTGGATGGCCAGTTTACTGAGAAAGCGATGGAGGACCAGCTGAGCGCGAAGCACAGCGTGGTGCACATTGCGAGCCACTTCGTGTTCAAGCCTGGAGACGACAGCCAGAGTTATCTGCTGTTGGCGGGCAAGGACGAGCGGCGGTGCGGGATTTCATTTGACCGTGGCGGACTTTCGCGACAACAGGAACCTGTCGCTGCGCCATACGGATCTGCTCACGCTGTCAGCCTGCGAGACGGGAATGAGCGGCAACTCCAGCAACGGTCGCGAGGTGGATGGACTGGGCACGACGGCGCAACTGAAAGGAGCGAAGGCCGTGATCTCGTCGCTGTGGTCGGTCAACGATAACAGCACGGGCCAACTGATGGGCGACTTCTACAAGCGCTGGACCGCGGGCGCAGGCAAGGTGACCAAAGCGGAAGCGCTGCGCAAGGCCCAGCTTGATCTGCTGCTGGGAGGAGTGAAACCAGTGGCGGAAGCGAGCAGCCGGGGACTTGAGACCGGAGACGGGTCTCGGCTCCTGCCACCTATGCGCATCCCTACTACTGGGCGCCGTTTCGTCCTGATGGGAAACTGGCGATGAAATCAGCCTTTGGCCGTTCCTGAACGAGGGCACGAAAAATTGCTCTCAGCGGTGACAAACCACAAATCTACCGGTCTATCTGAGCAACGTCATTCGATCAATGCAGCTGGAATTCAGCTGCGCGGAAGGAACGTATGACATTGCCAGATCGTGCAGGCGAGCGCGGGCGCGCGCCCAATCCATTTTTCACGACCATCGAAGATCAGCACCTCTGGTCGGGGCTCTATGAGAGCATTCGCGACCGCTTCTTTCCGCCGAAACTTCCCCCGCTGGAATTGACATCCACGCCGGTTCCGATAACGGACCGGATGGCGTCGAACACCAATCCGTGGGCCGTCGGAACGGCCACGCTGGTGAACGGCGGCATCCTGGCTCTGCTGCTGCTGATGGGCGTGCGTGCGGTTGTTCACAGCGATCCGACTCACCGACCGGATTCCGGGTTTCACATCGACAACTTTCCGTTATTCGCACCATCGAGAGCCGATTCGTCGCATGGCGGACAGGGCGGCGGAACGAACGATGCGCTCGATCCGAACAAGAGGCAGACCGCCGAAGCTCGATATGAATGCGATTGAGAAGGTGCAGGTGCCGCTGCTCGATCATCCGAAGCTGGCGCTGGACAACAGCATCGCCGTTCCTCCAGACATCAAGCTGCCCGACAATCCGGCGATGCCGATGATCGGTGTGCACAACTCGGCAAATGTTACGGTCGTCTCCGGCGGTCCGGGCAGCCATGGTGGCATCGGCTTCGGTCCCGACGGCGGCTATGGCCCTGGGAGCGGTCCGGGCTGGGGGCCGGATTCAGGAAACGGCATCTACACGCCGGGAGTGGGCGGCGTTTCGCAGCCGATTCCGATCTTCACGCCCGAGGCGGAATTTTCAGACGAGGCACGGCGCCAGAAATACGAGGGCGTGTGCATGATCTCGGTGATTATTGACGCGCAGGGAAATCCGCAGAGCCCGCGCGTTGTTCGTGCGCCTGGGCATGGGACTTGACGAGAAGGCGCTGCAGGCGGTGATGAAGTACCGCTTCAAGCCCGCGCGCAAGGACGGGAAGCCGGTGGCGGTGCGCATTTCGGTCATGGTGAACTTCCGGCTGTATCTAGCAATGACAGTTCGAGAAAATGCAATTGATTGGTTGCGTGTCGTGAAGAGTGAAGCAGATGCCATACACTGCGCTACCCATGGACGATCTCATAATTGAAGCCTGAGGGCAGCTCAGGATGACTGCGGATTGAAACTGAATTATTTGCCGGTGTAGATCACGTGCCAGATGGATCTTGAGCCGTCGTCGGAGACGAAGAGAGAGCCGTCGGGGCTTCGGCAACGCCGACGGGGCGGCCCCAGACATCGCCGTCGCCGATCGGTGAAGCCGGTGAGGAAGTCTTCGTATTCGCCGGTCGCGTGGCCGTTGTGCATGGGCAGGCGGATGACTTCGTAGCCGGAGCGCTGGGCGCGGTTCCACGAGCCGTGCTCGCAGGCGAAGCCGTCGCCTTTGAATCGGCAGGGAACTGCGAGCCCTCATAGAAGATCATCTCGAGCGAGGCGAAGTGCGGGTTGACGAGGATGTCGGGGGTGATGACCTTCGACTGCAACTCGGGGTGCTTGCCCTCGTGGCGCGGGTCCTGATGCCCGCCCATGTACCACCACGGCCAGCCGTAGAAGCCGCCCTCCTGCACATGGGTCACGTAGTCGGGGACGAGGTTGTTGCCCAGGCCGTCGCGCTCGTTGGTGGAGCACCAGAGTTCGCCGGTGATGGGATTGATGGCTTCGCCCACGCAGTTGCGAATGCCCCAGGCGTAGATCTTCATCGAACTTGCCGTCGGGCGTGAACTGGAGCACATCGGCGCGATGGAATTCCTCGGGATGCGTATCGGCGTCGTCGACGTTGGAGTGCGATCCGACAGAGGCGAAGAGCTTGCTGCCGTCCTTGGAGAAGACCAGGTCGCGGGTCCAGTGGCCGCCGCCGCGCAGGCGTCCGCCGCCGGGCAGGTCGGCCAGGTCTTCTGCAGCGCCGCTGGCCTTGAGATCGCCGTTCTCATAGGGGAAGCGCACGATGCCGTCGGTGTCGCCGATGTAGACGTACTTCGGATTCGGGCCCGAGGGATAGAAAGCGATGCCGAATGGCTGGTGCAGGCCGTCGGCGAAAGACGGAGTCTGCTGCGGCTTGCCGTCGGCCGTGACGCCGCGAAAGACTCGGATTTTTCCGGATGCGCTTTCGGCGAGAAAGAGGTCGCCGTTGGGAGCGACGCGGAGCAGGCGGGGATTGTCGAGACCGGTGGCGTAAAGCTCGACTTTGAAGCCTTTGGGCGCGATGGGCCACGCGTTTGCGGGGCGGGGGACCATGCTGGGGCCGTTGTCGACGGATTGGTCAGGGGCCGGTGCGGGCAGATCGGCGACGGTGACATGGCGGCGGATGCCGGGAGACTCGTGCGCTGCGTCGGTAAACGCGCCCTGGCCGGTCAGAACTGGCGTTGACTGCTCGGTAGACGGAGAGGACTTTTTGGCAGCGACTGCAAAGGCAGCAATCAGGAAAACAGACAGAAAACCACGCACATCAGAGCTTGCGTTCTGAGAAAGCGAATCATGAGACCTCTCCGGGATTAAGTAGAGGACCTTAGCTTATGCCTACTGAAGAAGATGCGAGAAGGGAGCAGCCGTGAGTCGAGAAAAATAGCGCAGAGATGGAAAAGGCCGCCGATGCGGTTTCCGCCCCCAACCCAGGAAGAGGGAACGCACATACCGGCGGCCTGTACATAACACCAAATGCAAGTGCACGACGCGTTCTGGAGAATCGCGTCATTTACTTCGATGCGGGCTGCGAGAGGAGGGGTTGCCGGGGCAGACGAAAGAATTTTCGCCGCTCGTAATTTGGCTCAAAAAAGACGGCGAGAGGCTTGCGGTGGCAATGACCCGATTGCGTTTCTGGGTGACTTCGGCGGTTTTCAACAGCTCGCGAAGGGCATTATTGGCGGGATTGTCGGAGAGCTGGGTGGTGACGTCGCGGGCCAGGGTCACGATGGTGGCGAGGGCGGCCGCCTGGCTGGCGGCTTTGTCCTCGTCGGGAGCGATCTCTTCGACGCGAAGATGAACCGAGCTTGCCAGCGGAAGGCCGGGGGTAAGGCTGGCGATGATGGTTGAGTCGTCCTGAAGGGGCAGGGAGAGGCCGAACACTTTGATGGCCCCGCTTTCAGAGAAGGGCAGGCCGATCTGGCCAACACCCCAGGCGACGGCCAGCAGGGGAACATCGTGGTAATGGTGCTGCAGCAGCGTTGATCCGGCGAAGGGCAGGGCTGCGGTGCGATGCCGGTCGATGATGGAGTGAATCTTTTCGGTGGTGGGAAAGTTTGAGGCGGCAATCATGTCGTATCCCACCTGGACGACACGGACGGTCCGATCCTCGGACGGAATGTTGTAAATGGTATGGCCGGCGTAAATTTCGCGGCTGGAGGCGTGCGCGTCGAGCCAGGTGTTGAGGCGCTTTCCGGTGAGCTTTCCCGTCAGGACCATGGAGTAGGCGACGGGGCCGTTGGGGCCATTGGGATCGGGCATGCGATGCAGGGCAATGGCGGCCGAGTCGAGGTCCTGTTCCCAGTCAATGCCGGTGGCGTCGACGAACTCCTGGTATTCCGGGACACGCGTGCGGCGGCTTCAGGTCTCTTGTGCAGAAAGATGCGGACCGGCTTGAGATTGAAATAGAGGATGCCGTCGGACTCGGGCAGCAGGCGGGCGGCTTCGGGCGGCGCCTTGGAGCGAAGGAAAACCGCGATCGCCAGCAACAGCAGGACTCCGGCAACTACCCACAGCGTTCTTCGCGTGCGCTTGTGCATGGATAAGGAAGCCGGCAACCGGCTCCCTTTACAGGATATCGGACCGGGCTGCGCGGCGCAGGAGTCGCGTGGCTCGATTGGCCGGTTATGGCACGAGCGCAAAGGTATACATCTTGCCGGAACTGGCGATGTTGTTCCCCGAGACGGCGTCGGAGGGCGGCAGGAAGCCGAATTCGCCCTTGCCGACCTCCTCGCCGAGGATCGATCTGGTAAACGCGGGGCGCGATCTTCTTGGAGGTGTAGTCGACGGAATCGCGAATAGCGCCTCCGGACGTCATGCACCACCCCGCCGGTGCTGGCGCGGAATTGGCGGCTGTCGGCATTCACGTGGAGGCGGAGCAGTTGGTATTCGCCCGGGTGAGCGGCCTTCCGGAACGTAAAAGATGAACGAAGCGGGCATTTTGAGGATCGTCCGGCTGCGATTGCCGCCGAGCAGGGCATTCATGTCTTCCTTGACCACGCCGACGCTGGCGTAGTGCTTGAGCGCGCCGCTGGTCTTGAAATTGACGACCTCGGCGGGAACTTCCTGCCAGGTATTGGCCGTTGCGTCGAGGTAATAGACGCCGACACTGTCGACGCCCGCCGGGAGGGCGCCCATCACGGGAGCGGTGGAGCAGCGTGAGCGCTGCCGGCCGGCGGGGCTTCGCCAGGGTTGCGCCGGAGGGGTGTTGGAGGAGGGAACTGCGGCTGTTCCTCCGGAGGGGCGCCGCGGTGGCACCCGAGGCTTTGACGATGACGGCGGCGATGATTTTGTCGCTGGCGCCGGCTTTCTTGAGCGCGATCAATCCGTTTGCGGAGGTGTCATAGGTGCCGGGAGAGGAGTTGATGGTGGTGACGATCAGATCTTCAGATAGGCCAGCCTTTACCAGCTTGATGACGGATGCGTTATTGAGCGCCTGCTGCGCGAACAGGACAGGGCAGAAGAGCAGAAGAACGACAGATCAGAATTCCATTGCGCATGCAACACCTCGCCAGAAGACGACGCAGATAGACTATTGGGATCACTCGAATGATCCCGCGAAGGTGCGGCCGCAAGCAAGGGGATTCAGGCGGCTTGACGTGACGAGCAGTCGCATGAAGAAAACAACAGCGCGGCCGAAGCCGCGCCGTTGTCAGAAGCTCCGCGGACAGTCGGCTCACCCCACTCTAGCCGAACGGGAAATGCAGATGTCAGTTCTTGACGGCTCATGGTGATCTGCAATCGACGGCCTTAGCTTGCCGGTCACCCCTTCAAGTCCAGCGAGCAATCCACGATAGTCTGCTTCTTATCGGCCTGAGCTCAATGCACAATCCGCCCTTTTTGCCGCTGTCGTCCCAAGTCAAGCCAATGAAATGCTTGGCTTTGCCACTAATTGTGAGAGCGAGCAGACGCGACCGATGCCAAAAGAGACAACAGCGACACCTATGGCAGCGCCTACGCGGCGGTGAACATCCTGGCCATAGCTTATTTCGGTAACCGAAGCAGCGTGGAACAAGCGCGATCTGATCACTGCCCTTCATGATTCTGATGTTGGTTCCGTCGATGTAGAGCCTCATGTCGGTGCCGGCTTTGACATTCGGTATCGAGCCGCCATCGTAGCCGATCTTGTAGCCGGTATCGGCGGCGATTGCGCTGATTGGGAACATGACACATAAGAGAAGCGCGATCAGTTTCTTCATCATTCACCTCGAATATGGCTGAGACTGCAAGGGCATTTCGCAATCGTGAATTGTGTCGTCAAGGACGAGATGCTGAGTCTCTCTGGACGCCGGCAAGACGGAGAAGCATCCCTATGGGACAAGCGCCGAACCCTAGTGATATTCCTTGCTCAAAACTTGCGGCAGCGATAGATAGAGTCGGAGGCACAGGTAAGCAAAAGGATTTGTGCATAGCTTCTGCTAAATCTGAGAATTAGAGAATGTCTCTTGTTGCCGTAGCCTCATGCTTCCTCTAGACTTCACGGCTTCGTGCGGAGTTTCGCCGTGGCAGCCTGGAGAACGTGATCACTGCTTTCACAATGTGATCGCCCTCACTCGGCGGACGATCGAGAGTATTCTGTGAAGTACACGCGTCTTTGGCGGGATGCAAACCGAAATCCTTGACAGCCTTAGACGTTTGGGTGATGCTGAACTTCCAGCCATATCTATCGATTTCTGCTTGACCGGGCCCCTGTCGTCTTCATTCTCGGTTGTTCATTTCAATTGTATTAGTCTGCGGAAATCGGTCCCTGCGATGGACTCCATCGCAGTCCCGATTACATGCTTGCAGCCCAACTTGCACTGGAGATTGAGTATGTTGCTTCGTCTTTCCCCGAAGACCTGTGTTTCGCGTTTCAGTTTCGGTCTGCTCTTTCTGTTTGCCATCGTGCTTTTCGGCACAACATCATCGAGCGCTTCAGCACAGAGTGTGTGGGATCAGCTGAAAGCACAGGCGAAAAAAGCTAAGCAGGCGACGACTCAGGGGCAGCCGGCAGCGGCCGGACAGCCGGCAAAGCCTGGGCAGCCGGCGGCCAAGCCGGGACAGGCGGCGGGGCCGGCTGCGGGAGATTCCGGGCCGTTCACAGCGCCAGCGGGCACGGTTGTTACTCCGCTGGTGATTGGGCCGTCGTCCATCCCAATGAGCAGCGTGTCAGTGAGTCCGATGGGCGTTCATGCATCGGTGACGACGCAGAGCGGAAGCCGGTCGGTGGTGCTGCTGGACGGCGTTCCGGGGCCGAAGCTGGACAAGATGCTGAGAGGTGGGGGGCAGGGCGGCGCGATCTACTCGCCTGATGGAACTCACTCGGCGTACTGCGCCGCGATTGGCACGCAATGGGTGGTGTTTGAGGATGGCCAACAGCAGTCGGCCGGGCAGGCTACGGCGAGTGGCGCTACCAGCAGCGCGCAATGTGAACTCGCGTTTTCAGCGAACAGCAGGCATCTGTACTACAGCTCCATTCAGGACATTGGGCTGTCGGACATCGCCGGCCCGGTTTGTGTGGGATGGCAAGCCGGGACCTTGGGGTTATCCGGGGAATGGGTTCAGTTATGTCGTGTTCTCGCCCGACGGGGACCATGCGGCGTATCCGTTCACACCGCCGGGTTCGTTGACGATGCAGCAGTTTGTGGTGGACACGCAGGTGGCGCCGTACAAGTCGGACACCATCAAGTTTGGCGGCGAGGGTATTCACATCTACTCGACGATTCGGCTGACGTCTGCAGGGCCCAGGCCGGTGCAGACGGTGACGGGCCTGATCGACGGCAAGGCAGTGGTGAAGGCGGACGATGTGCGGTGGTTTCTTCCGTCGGTGGGCGCGATGTCAGTGGCCGTTTTGACGAAGAATGGATCGCCATCGTTCACCGAGGCGCTGGTGGTGAACGGGCAACTGGTGGCCGCGAGCCAGACGCCGCCGGGCGGACGGTACGGCCAGGTGAACTTCTCTCCGGACGGCAAACACTATGCGGCGGTCGCTACTGGCGGCAGCGGAGCGTGGGTGTTTGCCGATGGGAAAAAGCAGCAGATTTACCAAGGCATCGGCCTCAGCAGCACGGGATCGGTGGGATATACGGCGGACTCGTCGGCGCTCGAATACCTGGCTTCAAATTCCGGTTCCACATGGGATGTGAGGAACGGAGAAGAGTCCGACGCGCTGCAGATGGCCCGAGCGCCGCTGTTCGCACCGAAAGGCGGTCATTCGCTGGTGCAATCGGTCAGAGCAATCTTGCTGGACGGCAAGCCAATCCCACTGCCCGACCTGACGAGGTCTACTGTCATTGCTTCAAGTTTCAGCCCGGACGGGCAACATTTTGCGTTTGTGGTGCAGGGCGGTCAGGGCGTTTTGCTTTACCGGGATGGCGTGGCGCAGACGGCGTATGGCCTGGCCAATGTTGGCGGGTTGGTGAACAACGGCACGCGCTCCTACGTCTGGAGCCCGGACAGCCAACATATTGGGTACATGTGCCGGCCCAACAATCCCGCGGCGGGCAACGATCTGTACGCGTGTGTGGATGACAAGGGAGTGCGTCTGGGGAGTGGGTACGGCAATTTCGCTTTCTCGGCAGACAGCAATCACGTGTTCTGGGGCAAGGTTGTAGGGCAGGGCGTCTTCCGGGTGTTTGCGGACGGCAAGCCTGTGTACGAGGGCAAGACTCCGGAAACCGGCGGGATGCTGTACGGCACCTGGGAGCCGCAGCCGGATGGATCGCTGCGGTTCTTTTCAGAAGACGCGACGAACATTTACCGGGTCTCGGTGATGCCGTCGTCTTCAACCAGCCTGGCGACGGCGTTTGGGAATTAGGCTCGTCGGGGGCACTGGACCGAGAGCCGGGCGCGGAGATTCTCACTCGCGCATCCTGTTCAAGGGAAAGCCGGAAACGGGAGCTTTTTTCCTGCGAACGCGCGTTTGCTCCGCTGTTTCCGGTGTGCTAACCTTAGAAACTGTGCCGTGTTATGCGCGGAGCGGGAGTGTGTCCGCGGATTACCGGTGTCCCGGCAAAGTTTTGGGGTGGTCGGGCTGGCGTAGCTCAGCTGGTAGAGCATCTGATTTGTAATCAGAGGGTCGGGGGTTCAAATCCCTTCGCCAGCTCCACTTAGAGACGAAGCGGGAAGACGGGCGGCAGCAAGTTTCAGAGTCGGCGAAATGGATTTTATTTGCCGGTTCAGTCCTCTGCGGCGATCCCACTGAGGTGCATGCTCCGACAAGCCGGAGGCTCTCCGGTAAGGCGGTAATGCGCGGAAGCGGGCCGAGCGGTGGTTGAAGTTTAATGGCTCGGGAGAAATGGTTTCAATCCGCAAGCCGCAAAAGGCGCGTGTTAGATGGGGCACCTGGATCCCAGATGGAATGTGGGTTCCGAAAACAGGTCTATCGTTTTGGGGCGTTTGGGCACAGGTGGCCGAGCGGTTAATGGCAGCAGACTGTAAATCTGCCACTCATTCGAGTTACGGAGGTTCGAATCCTCCCCTGTGCACCATGAAAACAGTTGTCAGTAATGGTATCAGTTGTCAGGTTTGATCAGGTGAGAAGATGCCGGACAGTGAACTGGATTGAGGAATGGCAATGGCCGGCAGCCCGTTGGAGAAAAAGTACCGGGTGGCGCTGGTTTTGTATGCGGTTTTGGCAGTTCTGAGTTGGTTTACCCTTGATGGAAAGATTCCAGTCGGGGGAAGGTTGGTGGAACTGAGGCTGGTTCCACTGGTCATTATCGGTGGGCTGGCGTTGCGCACCGTGGTGGCGATGAAGGCGGAGAAGATCCGTCGCGAAGGGGATAAGAGCTCTTAGCTTTCAGTGGTCAGTTTTCAGTTTCATTCTGGTGATGAGAGCCGAGGTGGCTTCTATTATCGACAAGAGACTGAGAGCTGGCGCTGCTGAGAGTTCGAAGTTTGAGGGCTGATGTAGCTCAGTTGGTAGAGCACTCCCTTGGTAAGGGAGAGGTCACCAGTTCAATCCTGGTCATCAGCTCCAGAGATTTAAGTGAACAGTGGTGCAGTGCACAGTTCTGGGATCCGAGAGGCGCGCAATCGGCAGAAAGAACTGATCACTGACCACTGACCACTGTCAACTGTTTTTCGCGGGAGTAACTCAGTGGTAGAGTCACAGCCTTCCAAGCTGTTGGTCGCGGGTTCGAGTCCCGTCTCCCGCTCCAAAGACTAGCTGTCAGCTTTCAGCTCTCAGCTTGGTATCGGCGGAACGAGCCGGTGCGGCAAGCGTAGGCAGGATGGAACTGAAAGCTGACGGCTGATAGCTGAAGGCTGTTTTTGAGGGTTCAATGTTCGAGCAGGCAGCGATTTCGGTTCAGGACGAGAAGACGTACGCAGCGCTTCACACGCAGATCGACGCGGCGTTCAAGGCGAGCGACGTGGAGGTCTTTCTGAATCGCGTGATTCGCCAAAAGCTGCGCATTCGCGATTATGAGAGTGTTCTCAGTCGCGGGTTGCTGGGCAAGGAAGCGATCGCGCTGTACAAGGCGCTTCCGGTTTCGGACCAGGGTTTGACCCGCGAGCGTTATTTGCGGCTGGTGGAAGCGGTGCCGGCGGATTTGCGGCAGAGGTATTTGAAGGCGTACGCGTACTACTGAGAGGGCGAGTGAACAGGTGAACAGTGAACAGTGGACAGTCTGAAGCTAACGCGGATGGAACAATGACGTAGCTCAGGCGAGCAAAGTGAACACTGATCACTGTCCACTGATCACTGGTTTTTAGGGCTGGAGCCGGAACGCCCGGCGCCCTTTTGGCAATGGCATAGCAGCTGCGAGGGGAAGAGAGAAATGGCGAAGGAAAAATTTGATCGTTCGAAGCCGCATGTGAACGTGGGAACGATTGGTCACATCGATCACGGCAAGACGACGTTGACGGCGGCGATCACGAAGGTATTGCAGAAGCACAACCCGAAGAACACGTTCCGTTCGTTTGACTCGATCGACAACGCCCCGGAAGAGCGGGAGCGCGGCATCACGATCGCGACGGCGCACGTGGAGTACGAGACCCAGAACCGGCACTATGCGCACGTGGACTGCCCCGGTCACGCCGACTACATCAAGAACATGATCACCGGCGCGGCGCAGATGGACGGCGCGATTCTGGTAGTCGCAGCGACCGACGGCCCGATGCCGCAGACCAAGGAACACGTTCTGCTGGCCCGCCAGGTGGGCGTTCCCTGCATCGTGGTGTTTCTGAACAAGTGCGATGCGGTCGAAGACGAAGAGCTGACGGACCTGGTGGAGATGGAAGTCCGCGAGCTGCTGTCGAAGTACCAGTTCCCGGGCGACGACGTTCCGGTGATCCGCGGATCGGCTCTGGGCGCATTGAACGGCGAAGCCGAAGTGGGAAGCGCAAGATCGACGCGTTGATGGATGCGGTGGACAAGTACGTTCCGCAGCCGGAGCGCGCCGTGAGCCTTCCCTTCCTGATGCCGATCGAAGATATCTTCTCGATCTCGGGACGCGGCACGGTGGTGACGGGACGAATCGAGCGCGGCAAGGTGAAGGTGGGCGAGGATGTCGAGATTGTCGGCTTCCGCGAGACCCGCAAGTCGGTTTGCACGGGCGTGGAAATGTTCAAGAAGCAGCTGGACGAAGGCCTGGCGGGGGATAACGCCGGCATCCTGCTGCGCGGCATTCCGAAGGAAGACGTGGAGCGCGGCATGGTTCTGGCCAAGCCGGGATCGATCACGCCTCACACCAAGTTCAAGGGCACGGTATACGTGTTGAGCAAGGAAGAAGGCGGCCGTCATACGCCGTTCTTCAAGGGCTATCGTCCGCAGTTCTACTTCCGCACGACAGACGTGACGGGAGTGGCGGAGTTGCCCGAGGGCACGGAGATGGTGATGCCGGGCGACAACGTGGAGCTGACGATTGAACTGATTACGCCAGTAGCCATGGAAAAGGGATTGCGGTTTGCGATCCGCGAAGGCGGACGCACGGTAGGCGCGGGCGCGATTTCGGAAATCATCAAGTAAAGTTCAGAGTTCGTAGTTCAGAGTTCTTAGTTAAAAGAACCCGAACAATTGGCACGATAAGAGCTGTGAACTTAGAACTACGAACTAAGAACTGGAGAGTTTGAAATGCGGGAAATTGTGACATTGCAGTGCACGGAGTGCAAGGAGCGGAATTACTCAACGACGAAGAACAAGAAGACGACCACGGGCCGTCTCGAGTTCAAGAAGTTCTGTAACCGCTGCCGCAAGCACCAGCCGCACAAGGAAACGAAGTAAGAGACAGTGGTCAGTGACAGTGGTCAGTGATCAGTTTGGCCCTAGGCGGATTGAGCGCTAAGGCTTGCACAAGCCAATATTGAAGACTGATCACTGTTCACTGAACACTGCTCACTGCTTTTAGGGGCGTAAGCTCAACGGCTAAACTGTCGGTCTCCAAAACCGAACTTGGGGGTTCGAATCCCTCCGCCCCTGCCAGATTGGGAGACAGAGAAACAGAGATCAGGGAACAGAGATCAGGAAAAAGCGGCAAGCTGCCCAATCGAGCACAAAAACTGATCATGTTCACTGACCACTGATCTCTGAGAAGGATTGGAAGTATGGCAACAGAATCAGCAATCAAGAAGGGCGACGACCATTCCGCCAAACGGCAGGAGCCGAATGCCTTGTCGAACTTCTCCGGCGGCGCAATGGGCGCGTGGAGCAACTTCACCGGCTTCCTCAGCGACGTGCGCGCGGAGATGAAGAAGGTAGTGACGCCAACACGGAAGGAAGTTCAGGCCACCACTTCCGTCGTGATCGTCACGGTGTTCATCTTTGGATTTTTCTTCTGGGTAACGGACAGTATTTTCAGCAGGGCACTTCAGGCGATATTACATAAGCTGGGCGCGAAATAAGCCGTGCAGCATCGAATCGAGACAGGAATGGCAGAAGAACAAGAATTGGCCCCAGAGCAGCCGCCGGTGCCTGAACGCAATCCACTTTTCAAGTGGTACATCCTTCACGCCTATTCGGGATTTGAGCGCAAAGTGCGCGAGTCGATCGAGAGCCGCGTGCAGGCCTTCGGATTGCGCGACAAGGTGGGGCGGGTCATGATTCCCACCGAACCCGTGACCGAGATTATCAACGGAAAAAAGCGCACCGTGGAGCGCGTCTTCCTGCCCGGCTACGTACTCGTCGAGATGGATCTCGACAATAACCTGTGGCATGTGTTGAAAGACACGCCCAAGGTGACGGGCTTTCTGGGCACAGGCGATAAGCCAGTTGCGCTCTCAGAAGAAGAAGTGAGTTCGATCCTATTCCGCTCGGAAACGGCGAAAGAAAAGCCGCGGATGAAGATCAAGTTTGAGAAGAACGAGCAGGTCCGCATTACCGACGGGCCTTTTGCGAATTTCAACGGCATGGTGGACGAGATCAATGAAGATCGCGAGACCATGAAGGTCATGGTCACCATCTTCGGGCGCTCGACGCCGGTTGAACTGGAGTTCAGCAAAGTCGAAAAGATTGAGTAGTTGCAGCCTTTCAGCTATTAGCTTTCAGCTTCTAGCTGGTCGATTCGACTAGCCGCCCTCGGTTGCGAGCAAGCGATTGAGCGCAACACCAAAATCAATTGAAGTACAGATAACTAGTAGCTAGCATGGCTAGAGGCTAAAAGCTGGTTCCGAAGGAAACTGAATCTATGGCACCTCCGAAGAAAGTAAGCGCACTGGTCAAGCTGCAGATTGAAGCCGCCAAGGCCACGCCTGCGCCTCCCGTCGGGCCCGCACTGGGCCAGGCCCAGGTCAACATCATGGAGTTCTGCAAGCAGTTCAACGCGCGCACGCAGAACAAGGAGATGGCCGGACTCATCATTCCGGTTGTCATCACGGTCTATGCCGATCGTTCCTTTACCTTCGTCACCAAGACGCCGCCCGCTGCTGTCCTGTTGAAGAAGGCGGCGGGTCTCGCCAAGGGCTCGGGCACACCCAACAAGGAAAAGGTGGGCAAAGTGACCGAGAAGCAGGTGCGCGAGATTGCCACGCAGAAGATGCCTGACTTGAATGCCGCCTCGATCGATGCGGCCGTCAAGAGCATCAAGGGCACGGCCCGCTCCATGGGCATTGAAGTTGTAGGGTAAGTCCGGACTGGCTTACTGCGGCAACGGCAGAGAGGTTGCGTCGCTAGCCGGTATGCTCCAAAGTCGCCGTTTCGGTTGGTGACGTCGATGATGAAATCGTGGCTTCGGCAGGCATCATCTCTGGTTTTGCGAATGCCGTAAATGAAAGGCCCTCCCGCGCGGGAGGGCCTTTCTGCGTGCGAATACATCTCTTGGGTTAGGCAAATCTTCGACACCGGGTTTGTTGTCGCAGGCATTTCACGCCGTCGCTGGATTCAGCGGAGCGAGCCCCGATCGCGTGAGTGTGAGCACGGTGATGTCATCGTCCTGACCGAACGCTACTGCTTCTTCGGTAGCCTGCATTGCGGTTGGGTAGGTGCCGAAAAGAATATTCAGGCGTTCGAAGCCGTAGAGCTCGCCGGTCGCATTGCGCGCCTCCAGCAGCCCATCAGTGTATAGGGCAAAATGATCGCCGTCACGAAGCTGAAGGGTGGTTTGTTCGTAGCTGGCGTCCGGAGTAAGTCCCAATGGCAGAGCGCCCGCGAGTTCGATTTCACGTTGATTCAGGAAGGGCGCAGGGTGCCCGGCTGTAGCCAGGATGCAACCACCGTCTGGATCGAGACGCAGGGCGATGCACGTGGCAAAGCCACCTTGCATGCGGCCGTAGAGCCGGCGATTGAGTGCAGCCAGAATTTCGCCGGGGCTGCTCGAGGTCTCGACTGCCATGCGGATCGCGCCCACCAGAAGCGAAACGGTCATGGCCGCCTTGAGGCCCTTGCCGCTGACGTCGCCCAGAACGATCATGGTTGAGGATTCAGCAATTGAAATGATCTGGAAGAAATCTCCACCAACCTCGGCTGCCGGCTTGTACGCACTCGTAAGAGTGAAACCAGCGATGTCGGGCAGAGTTTCAGGAACCAGGATCTGCTGCAGCTCGCGGGCGCTCTTGAATTCCTGCTCCAGAGTGGATTGGCGACGGCTGGCGTCGCGCGAGTAGCGATAGACACCATAAACGATGGCCACCAATAAAAGCACGCGCATCAAGTTCTGAGTCGTGATGTTATTTCCGAGGACGTTGAACAGAGGCGCATCGATTTTGTCGGCGAGCTTCCAATGCGTGAAGCGAGATCCCTGCTGAACACCGATGCGGACCACGGAGAACATTCCCGCGAGAGAGGCGAAAATGGCGACCAGCCAGCGCGGAGCATCGAGGCGCTGACGAAGTCCGAAGGCTACAAGAACCAACGGGAACGGCTCGATCGCGGTAGTGATCCCCGTGAGAATGGCGTCTGCGACTTGAGCCATCTGCACGTATGCGGGGGAAGTGACAGGGACGAGCAAGCCATCCAGTGATCCGCCAACGATAGCGACGATGGCAAGAATGCGCGTAGCACGAGCAATGCGGGGATTTTGATCGAGCTTGAGGATGTAAAGCAGAACATACCAGAGACCCACATCCTGGAGAACGAAGATTGGCTGGAACCAGCCGAGAGCAAAATCGTTGGAGAAGGGAATCCGCAGGCTCAGCAGAAAAATCCCGGCTACCAGTGCGAAGCAGTAGACAAACATCGACAGCAGCAAACGCTGCGAACGGTCGCGTAACCAGAAAAGCAGGCTGAGCACCATGACAAGCGCGTAGAGAGATGTGAGCGCAAAGACAAACTGTTCGCTGCGCATCCATGTGTAATCCAGTTGGGCCTTGCGAGCGCCGATGGCCGCGGGACTGCCGATGACCGGCGGGAAATAGAATCCCCCGAGCTGGTCAGAGTCGAATGAGTTGAGCGGCGCCTTCCAGACGCGGAAGGCGATAATGCCGTCTGTGATTGGGCCAAGGCCAAGAGTTTGCGCCGGAGGATGGTAGTAATGGACGGGATGTGGCGGCAGCTTGCCAAAGCCGCCGATGAGCCTGCCATTCCAGTAGACCTCGTAAGCATCGTCAACGTGCTGGATCAGCATTGCCATGTCCGGCGATTCGCCCGCGGCGGGTTGCACGTGGATATGGCGGCGGTACCAGGCATAACCAACGTAGGCCGGGTGGGTCTGCGCACCCCATGTCTTATCCGTAGTAAGCCGCTCCCACCCGTGGTGTCCCTCGGTGTCGTCGAGGGACGGCGACCCATACGAAAGATCGTCGCCGAGGTGGAACTGCCATGCGCCGTCTACCGGAGCGAGACCTTTGCCGAGATTTTCAAGCGTCAGCACGTCGGTGCCGGAGCCGCTTGCCGACGAAGTAGACCTCGGGACCTGTGCCGGAGCCTGGGGGTATGCGCCTGCGACAGCACAGAGGAGCGCAATGAGGAAGCTTGCCGTTCGAAAAAACCGCTGAGACATGGCTCAGCATACCGCGAGAATTTCGCTTTTGACGAGCCATTCCGACGCAGCCGCAATCAATCTGTCACGAAGCAATGTAACGGATGCCGGCTTGCGAAAGGCCTGCGAGCCACGGAACGCCCAAACGCAGAACTGCCCTCCCCGCGGGGAGGGCAGTTCTGCGTTCGCAATGATTACGGAAGCGTTCGGAGTTATGCTCCGGAACTCTTACTTCGGCGGAGCAGGGGTGAAGATCTCGCGCCGAGCTGGTTCGGGTTTCGGTTTGGGTTTCGGCGCCTTCTTGGCTTCTTTTCTACCTTTGTCTTTGCTTCCCATAGTTAAAAGCATGACACAAACTCCTGCTCCTCGGAAAGTCCAAATTGCGGCAGCGCCCCTGGGTCGTTAATCCGAAGCACTGCACGTGGCCAGAACCCGAGGTCGGCTACTTCTTCACTTCGGGCGCGGCGGGCCTCGCCAGGTGATCGTGGTTCAAAATTGCGTTGAAGACCAGCGCGTAGTCGCCGATGGTTTCGCCGCGATAGATGGGGTTGTTGCCGAAGAGCAGCACGCTGCCCTGGCCGAGGTGTGCGTTGACAACCACGGCATGCTCGGCGATGGAGCCGCCCTTGTCGAGCAGGCCGTCGAGCAGCAGGTCCTTGTTGCCGGAGAAGCGCAGGATGACTTCAGGCCGCATCGCCTCAGGGATCACGGAGAAGTTGTTGCGCACCTGTTCTTCATTCAGCTTCTTTGCTTCCCATGGTTCTACCTTTTCGAGTGGCTCCGCGTCGACGGCTTTACGGCCCAGGGGCTCGTCGTTCTCTTCGAGACTGCCGCGGCCGGTGGGCCTTTCCGCATAGGGATCCATCAACATGCGGCCGCCGGCTCGACCCAGGGTATTGCTGATGTTGAATGCCATGCCGTTGGCGCTGATTACCGGCAGATTCGCACCGTAGCCCGCGGCGACCGGATTGTCTTTGGCCACAAAGACGGTGTTGAGCACAGAGCCGACGATGCGTGCATCGCCATGGGGCACGACGCTGACGCCCGGCGCGAGGCCGGTGTCGATAGCGAACTGCGCGGTGTCTTCGCAGGTGATCAGCAGGCCTCCCTGTTCGACGAATTTCCTCAGGTGCTCAAGGCCGTCGTAGCCGAGGCCGGGACGGATGTCGTCGGTGGAGTCGATGCGGCCGAGGTTCGGCGTGATGTCGGATTTCTTCCACGGCATCGCGTTGTTCCACATCGGGAGCCCGTTGATGATGTCGAGCGATGACGAGCGGCCAACAGGGGCGAAGATGATGACGTCATACTTCGAGCGCAGATCATCCTGCTTGGCGACGGCTTGCGTACTCATGTAGTCGTAGGGAATGCCGGCGGTATCGAAGGCGTAGCGCCACCAGCCTTCGGTCTGCGTAGCGAGCCAGGTGTGCATGAAGGCGATGCGGGGAGCCGCAACGTCGTGCATGGCGACGGAGGGCGCAGCGCTGAGTTTTGTGCCATCGAGCGCAAGATCGTGGAGTGCGGCAGCGACCTTGTCGTCGGTGCTGTTGATGAGGAGCGAGCCCACCGCGTAATGTTTGCCGTCGGCATCGAAGGGCTTTTCGGCGACCTGGATCTTCGTGTCCTTGAGCTTGTAGACGAGGGAGAGCAGCGAAATCTGGCCGGTGTTGTTGACGGCGATGATGGAGCCCGCGCCATCGATCTTGCCGGCCAGTGCTGCTGGATCGTCGACGGGCTTCATGACGGCTTTCAGGATCGCGGGGTCACGTAATGCGCACAGCCTTGACATTGAACAGATGGGTAAACGACCAGCCGGTGTCGTCGTAGGGATGCTTCTGCGGATCGTCGGGCGCCCAGAACTGGCGGTCGAGCAGGGCATCGGCGATGCGCGAGTAGGGCTGATCCATGCGGACGACGATGCTGCCGGCGGGGAAGCTCTGCGGCTTGGGTTTGTCGGCGCGCTTCTCTCCTGCGACGTCCGCAGTGACCGCGTCGGAGAGCTGCTGGATTTCGACGTGCTGGCGCTTGAGAACCTTCAGCAACTCGACTTCGCGATTGGTCGCGGCGGCATCGGGCGCAATGACATAGGCAGCGGGACCTTCGAGGGTCGGTTTCTGAATCGAGCGCTTGCTCTTGGTGTAGTAGTTCTCGAGGAAGTGATGCCCGTGCTGCGCGAAGTACGAAATCGTCGAGAGCAGGGCGCTCTGTTCATAGTTGTTGTTGTCGCGCTGCGACCAGGTGACGATGGGCAGCGGCGGATTCTGGCGGTACCAGGTGCGTGAATATTCCTCGGGCGAGAGAATGCGCTTTTCAGTGTCGGCGCCGCCGTTGCCGAAGGTCTCGTAGAGGCGGCTGATGCCGTTATGCATCGCGGCCAGGAACATCAGGTAGCCGGGGCTCCAGGTGTCGAAGTCGCCATGGGTGAAGACGCCGGGCATGCCGAAGCTCTGCATCTGGGCGACGTTGTTCCAGCCGAGTTCGGCCCATTCGTCCCCGAGCAGCGGATCGACCCAGGCGTTGTAGGGGCCGTCGCCGACGGTGTTGTCGTAGAGGAAGGGAACGGATTCGTGCAGGTCATGCAGAACCTGCGCGTGCCAGTCGAGATAGGTGTCGAGCACGTTGCGCGTCAGGTCGAGGGTCATGCCCATGGCGTCGCGATTGTTGTCGTGGGCGACGTAGTGGCCCCAATAGAGGAGGTGCGGCCACTGCTCATTGGGATGGGCTTTGTGCCAGCGATAGATGTCGACCATGCGGTCGCGGCCATCGACTTCAACGACAGGCGTGATGAGGACGATCATGTGCGAGCGGATGTACTTGATGTAGGGAGAGTCGTCGACGGCGAGGCGATAGGCCAGTTCCATCAGCGCCGTGGGTGCGCCGGTTTCGACCGAATGGATGGTGCCCGTGATGTAGTAGACCGGATAGGACTGGTCAATCAGCGCGCGAGCCTTGGCGTCGTCGAAGTTGATGGTGCGCGGATCGCCGAGCTGGGCCAGGCGCTGCTTGTTGGCGTCGGCGTTCTTCAGCAAGTCGGCATCGGCGATGGCCACGGCGATCATCTCGCGGCCTTCTTCGGTGTGCCCGATGGTGACGACTTTCACGCGCGGGCTGGCGGCGGCGAGCGCGCGGAAGTACTTGTAGACGTCTTCGGCGTACGGCAGCATGTCGGGAGCGCCGGAGACATCGCCGAGGGTCTTGGCCGGCGTGGGTACGGTCTTCGAAGCGGGCAGGTAGTCGACCAGCGGCGACAGGAACGACGGGTCGGTCGTGTACTTGTGGATGTGGTCGGTGTATTCCTGATCGACGGCTTGCTGCGGGTCACGGGCGAAGTTGGTGTTGAGGGCCTGCGGGTGGAGTGAAGCGGCTGCGGCAAAAATCCAAAAAGCAGAAAAAACCAGAGCCAACCGGAGTTGTTTCATATACCTCTTCTCGAAAGGGTTCTTCCGCACGCAGCGGGGGCGAGAATGAGATCGCCTTATTTCGTGCGTGGCAGAGGTGCGGCAGTGGGAATCGGCGGGCTCGTGGGGAAACGGAAGATCGAAGAGCTCGTGAGTGCATTGCCGGATGCAAGAAACTATACGGTATCGGGTTCGATTTCAGAAATGGATGGCCCATCAGGTGCTCAACTGGAACTCCGTTCCAGTGGTGTGAACTTGAACGGGCATGCTTTTTGATGTGCGGGGAATCCTGCCAGATTGGAGGCCGCTCGCGGCGAGCAAGAGGCATCACACCTATGCGATTTCTAGAATCGCCAAGGAGTACAGGTCATGACTGATTATCGTGTTAATCCGGGTGAAGTCGAGGAAGATCAACTCACCGCCGCAATCGAAAAGACCACATCCCGCATTCCTTCCAGCGCGTATCTTGTGCTTGCCCTTGGAGCCATGGCCGTTTCCGCCGGTCTACAGGCTTGGAACAAGAAGCATGAGTCGATATTCGTCGGGCAGTGGGCGGCGCCGTTTCTGCTGCTCGGGATCTATAACAAGCTTGTGAAGCAGCATGGATCGGACGGCAGAGCTGCCCATGGGAAGAGATGCGGGCTATATTGGCGGGGGGAGAGCAGGCTATCGCTCACGCGAGAGTTCGTACACCCAAACTGCAGGAATCTAAGCGGCAGAGTCGTCACGCAACACAAAAAACAGGCAGGTGATTTCAAGATCACCTGCCTGCTGTTTTTGGGTAGAAACTCGTGGATCGATTACTCGCGAGCCGTGGCTGCTCCGGTCACAAGCACCTTCTGGGGCGAAGCGACTTTTGCGGACGGGACCTTGAGATCGACCTTCAGAGATTCGACCTCGGGCTTGCCGTTCGACGGCGCAGTAAAGTTGAGCTCGTACTGGTTATTCAGGCGACGGCGCAAATCCTGCAGGAACGGCTGCAGCGAAACGGGATTGCCGACACCTTCCCAATAGCTGTTGCCGCCGGTAGCCTGTGTAACCGTCAGCAGGAGGTTCTGTCCGGCATTGGTTTGATACCAGGTGTTGTTGGCGCGGCCCATGTCTTTCCAGTAGATCGAGTACACAACGAGGCCGGCTTTCACGGAATCATTGACCGCGGTGGCCACATACGGATCTTCCGGGTCGTATTGACGATCGTAGTTGTCCACGCCATCGGTGACCATCAGGACTTCGCGGCGGGCAGTGCGATCGTGCGAAGGCCAGCTCTTTGCCAGGTCAGAGAGGCAGAAGTAAGGGCTGGCATTGGAGCCCGGGAAGCCGGTGCTGAGATGCAGACCCTTCAGAACGTCGGATGCATTGGACGAAAGTTGGCTCGCGAAGGCGGCCCGTCCATTTTCCATGTAGGCGATCGCCATTTTGGTATTGGGCGGCATTTCCTTCACAAACGTTTCGATCTCGCTGAATTCGGATCCGAGGCTGGTGCGCGAGCCACTATCGAGCAGGAGCACGAGCTCGACGGGGCTGTTGGCGTCCGCAAGGGGTGAGAAGTTCGTGACTGTGGAGTCTTTGCCGTTGACCTTGAGCTTCAGACTCTGTGCGGGAACCTGGCTGACAGTGCCGTTCTTTGCGGACGGCAGAATGGTGACAACGGCACGGCCTTGTCCCATTTGATCGTTTTTCTGCGCAAAGGCCGGAGCAATCGCGAAAATCGCGGTCGCGGTCAGCGCAATGGATAATCCTATTTTTTTCATATTGTTATTCCTCAATGAAGCACCCGCTCAATCGACCTCTGGCTGGAGTGCTAATCTCTTCGTCTCTTTCCCTTATTTAGATGCGATGTGTGGGAATTTGTTGCGGTGCCGAGGCTAAGGCTGCTTAAGAGCGGCGAACTTAGGGAGGCGGCGGATCGACTGCTAGTTGCATTTCGGGTACCATTTCGCTATTATTCATAGATGTGTCCAGGGAAATCCCTGGGCTGTCAATAGCACCACGGCATTTGGACCTGTTCGAGGGCGTAAGCGCCGAAGGTTTCAGGCGCATGAGCCTCCAGGTTCCCCGAAACAGGGGCTGGCAACTGCGGTGGGAGACGAGGAACTGATGGCTAAATCCAGCAAGAATATTGCGAAGGCGCGTGCGGCTGTAACCAAGCCCGCGTATCCGCTGACCGAAGCGGTTACCCTGCTCAAGGAAGTGAAGTACGCCAAGTTCGACGAGACCGTCGACCTGACCATGCGTCTGGGTGTCGACACCCGGCATGCCGACCAGATGGTGCGCGGAACCGTGGTTCTGCCGCACGGACTGGGAAAGACCAAGACCGTTGCCGTGATTGCTTCCGGCGACCGCCAGAAGGAAGCACGGGAAGCCGGCGCCGATTTCGTGGGCGGCGAAGAGATGGTCGAGAAGATCCAGAAAGAGAACTGGACCGCCTTCGACGCGCTGATCGCGACGCCCGACATGATGAAGGTGGTTGGCCGCCTCGGCAAGGTGCTCGGACCGAAGGGTCTGATGCCGAACCCGAAGACGGGAACCGTGACCCTGGATGTGGCTGCGGCGGTGAAAGAGATCAAGGCCGGCAAGGTGGAGTTTCGCGCCGACAAGACCAGCCTGGTGCACGTGCCGGTGGGCAAGCTGAGCTTCGATCCGCAAAAGCTGGTCGACAACGCGACCACAGTGATTACGTCGATCGTGCGCGCCAAGCCTTCGGCGGCCAAGGGCAAGTACATCAAGAGCGTGACGCTGAGCTCGACGATGGGCCCCGGCGTTCCGCTGGATTCGGCCGTTGCGGACGCGGCAGGCAAGCACTAAGAGCCAGTGGTCAGTGAACAGTGGTCAGTGAACAGTTGACCGCGGGTTCAGCTTCGAGTCCGAAAGTTGCGGGTTTTGAGAGAGATTTGAAGAGCGGAACGATTGATCGAGGGCAGGTTTTTGGGACTGAAAACTGATCACTGATCACTGTTCACTGTCTGAGCGGAGCGAAGACATGGCAATTTCGAAGGCGAAGAAGACGGAGAAGGTCCAGCAGCTGGCGAAGGAGCTGGAGACCTCGACCACCGCAATTATCGGCACGTTCAGCAAGCTGACCGTTGCCAAGGACTACGAGCTGCGCAAGGTCATCCGCGAAGCGGGTGGCAAGTATCGCGTGGTGAAGAACAAGCTGGCTGCGGTTTCGAGCGAGGGCACCAAGGTCGGTCCCGCGCTGAAGGGCCTGAAGGGCGTGAACTCGGTTGCGTTCACCTCGGGCGATCCGGTTGCGCTGGCCAAGGTCTTTGCCAAGTGGGCGGGCGAGAACGCGGAGTTCCAGTTCAAGCTGGGCATTGTCGACGGCAAGCTGCTGAATGTGGAAGAGGTCAAGGCGCTGGCGACAATGCCGGGCAAGGAAGAGATCTTTCTCGAAGCTCCTCTTCCTCATCAACGCACCGGCGCAGCGTCTGGTAACGGTATTGAACGCGACGGGACGCGACCTGGCGGTTGTGATCAACCAGGGCGTGGAGAAAGAAAAGTTCGCAGGCGCCGCGTAATGGTCGCCAGTTCTCAGTCGTCAGTTCTCAATTGTCTGAAGACTGAGCCACTGAAAACTGACAACTGTTTTTAGGATTTTGGTATTAAGCAGGCGGGAAGTGCGCGGGTCTGGCGCATCGGAAACTTCCACTGCGAGGGGCGTGATCCTGGATAGGGATCTCGTCTTGATCGGGAAATTCAACAAACGATTTTGAATGGAGAACAAAAATGGCGGATCTCGCACAGTTGGAAGAACAGATTGTTGGCCTGAGCCTGCTTGAAGCGGCGGCTCTGGTGAAGAAGCTTGAAGAGCGCCTTGGCGTTTCGGCAGCAGCGGCAGCCCCGGTTGCAGTTGCCGGCGGCGGCGGTGCGGCAGCAGCTCCGGCGGCTGAGGAGAAGACCGAATTCCAGGTCATTCTCAAGGATGCCGGCGCGAACAAGATCAACACCATCAAGGCTGTCCGCGAAGTTACCTCGCTCGGCCTGAAGGAAGCCAAGGACCTGGTCGATGGCGCCCCCAAGGCGTTGAAGGAAAGCGCGACCAAGGACGAGGCTGAGGCGATCAAGAAGAAGTTCGAAGGCGTCGCAACCGTCGAAATCAAGTAGTTTGGTACGCGACTTGCAAGAAGAGCCGGGACGCGCTACGATAAACGTTGCGCGTCTTTTCGGCCCATGCTTGGATTTTCCGCGGTTTGGGCGAAAACCACTACAGCGCGTCTTAATCAAGAGTCAAAGGGCACAAATGTTCGCACCCTCGGCTGGGCCAAGCAGCCATGGGGCGAACATCAACGTGAAGTTAAGTGCTCTCGTGTCAACGGGATAGGCGGGTTTCCCGGGGACGGATGTCGATTGGCAGGCGGCGGCGGCAGAAGCGAGCTTTGGGATCGGCGATAGCAGTGCAACAAAAATCGGATGGGAGCACAGGCAGTAAGCCGCGCTCGTGAGGAATTGCGTCCTCGCGGGCATTTGTGTCTCTATCACGGCAGATTAGGCTTTAGGGCGAAATCTACCATGCATTTGCAGGCATTCAGGGCCGGATCTTCCGGCAGGGCCTGCTACCGATTGTGCGCAGTCTAGCGCAACACCCTGAAGTGCGACAACGCCTGTGGCGCGATTTTCTTGAGCGCCTCAATCAAGTAAATACGCTTGGCGCGGAGATTCCGGAAGCTCGGCTGAAGTGTGGCTGAACGTTTCGGACGGGATTGGCAACTTGCGGGGAGCCAGTCTGGACTATCGGATTTTCTACGTAAACTGCTGGCGCCTCGAGACTCGGGTGCCGGCCCGGCGCGAACCTGGATGGCGGGATTTGCGCTGGCGTGACGAGCCTCAGGAGTGATGCATGCCTAACGAGAAGCGCGCGATTCGCAGCCGGCTCGATTTTTCCAAGATTCCTACCGCAACCCAGATTCCTAACCTGATCGAAGTGCAGCGCCGCTCCTACGAGCGTTTTCTGCAGATGGACAAGCTGCCCAACGAGCGCGATGACTCGGGGCTGCAGTCGGTGTTTGTTTCTGTTTTCCCCATCACCGATTTTCGCGGCATCTCGCAGCTTGATTTCGTCGACTACTCCATCGGCAACTGGGAGTGCAAGTGCGGCCACCTCAAGGGACTTCACCACCTGCGTACCGCCTGCACGCATTGCGGCGCGATGGTGATCACCGATCCGTTTCTTCCCGGCGATGTGCTCTGCCACAAGTGCGGAACGTACAACAAGAACGTTCCCGACTTCTGCAACAAGTGCGGCGACCCTGTCGGCCTGCAGCTGAAGTATGACCAGCAGGAGTGCGAAGAGCGCGGCATGACGTTCTCTGCTCCGCTGAAGGTGACGGTCCGCCTCACGATCTACGACAAGGATGCGGAGACCGGCAACAAGACCATTCGCGACATCAAGGAGCAGGAAGTCTTCTTCGGCGACATTCCGCTGATGACGCCGAACGGCACGTTCATCGTGAACGGCACGGAGCGCGTGATTGTTTCGCAGTTGCATCGTTCGCCCGGCGTCTTCTTTGAGACCGCGAACAACCGCACCTACTTCCTGGGCAAGATCATTCCCTATCGCGGATCGTGGGTGGAGTTCGAGTACGACCAGAAGAACACGCTCTACGTCCGCATCGACCGCAAGCGCAAGTTCCTGGGAACCATCTTCCTGCGCGCGCTTGGCCTGCGCTCGGATGAGGAGATTCTCAAGACCTTCTACACCATCGACCGCTTCCACGTCGCCGATGGCAAGGTGCATTGGGCAGTTGCCGCAGATCCAAGGCGTCGACGCACCTGCTGGGAGCGAAGCCCGCGCACGCCGTCCTGCACAAGGGCGAAGAGATTGCGCACTCCGGCCGCAAGATTACGGCGAGCACGCTGAAGGCGATTCGCGCAGCGAACATCGACAAGATCGAGATTGAATCCGCCGAACTGGATGGCGCGATCACGGCTGCCGACATTGTCGATCTGAACACCGGCGAAGTGGTTGTCGAAGCCAACGTGGAGCTGACCGCCGATCGCCTGCACAAGGTGATGGCGAGCGGCGCGACGAGCTTCGAGCTCTTCTTCCCCGAGCGCGACGACGTGGGCAACATCATCACCAACACGCTGAAGCGCGACTCGGTGCACAAGCCGGAAGAAGCGCTGATCGAAATCTACCGCAAGCTGCGCCCGGGCGATCCGCCGACGCTCGACACCGCGACTGCGCTCTTCGAAGGCATGTTCTTCGATCCGCGCAAGTATGACTTCTCGCGCGTGGGCCGTCTGAAGTTCAACATCAAGCTCTACGAGAACCAGGACGCCACCCCGCTCGACCATCGCACCCTGACGCCGGAAGATTTCTACGGCGACCATCCGCTACCTGCTGAAGCTGCGCAAGAACATCGGCATGGTGGACGACATCGATCACCTCGGCAACCGCCGTGTGCGCGCCGTTGGCGAATTGATGGAGAACCAGTTCCGCATCGGCCTGGTCCGCATGGAGCGCGCCATCAAGGAAAAGATGAGCGTGTATCAGGAGCTTTCGACGGCGATGCCGCACGACCTGATCAACGCCAAGCCGGTCATGGCCGCGATCCGCGAGTTCTTCGGTTCGTCGCAGCTGTCGCAGTTCATGGACCAGACCAACCCGCTCTCCGAGATCACGCACAAGCGGCGTCTCTCGGCTCTTGGGCCGGGCGGTTTGTCGCGTGAACGCGCGGGATTCGAAGTCCGCGACGTGCACCCGACGCACTACGGCCGTATCTGCCCGATTGAAACGCCGGAAGGTCCGAACATCGGCCTGATCAGCTCGCTGAGCTGCTTTGCGCGCATCAACGAGTACGGATTCATCGAGTCGCCCTACCGCAAGGTAAAGGAATCGAAGATCCTCGACTACGTTGAAATGGTGAACGCGGGCGAAAGCGGATTGCGCGTGGGCGACCACATCGAGAAGGAAGAGGCGATCAAGCTGAATGCCTCGCTGAAGAAGGCAGAGCAAGCGGCAGATCGATCACATTCCGTACAGCTTCTATCTGTCGGCGTGGGAAGAAGACAAGCACACCATCGCGCAGGCGAACATCGAGTTCAACGACCAGGGCGTGATCACGGAAGACCTGGTCAATGCGCGCCGGCAGGGCAACTTTGTGCTGGTGAACAGGGCCGAGGTCGACTACATCGACGTCTCGCCGAAGCAGCTCGTTTCAGTGGCCGCGTCACTCGTGCCGTTCCTCGAACACGACGACGCGAACCGCGCACTGATGGGCGCAAACATGCAGCGCCAGTCCGTGCCTCTGCTGGTGGCCGAGGCTCCGCTGGTGGGAACCGGCATGGAAGGCGTTACGGCGCGCGACTCCGGCGCTGTGATCCTGGCCAAGCGCAACGGCATCGTGGACTCGGTCGACTCCGAGCGCATCATCGTGCGCGTCGAAGGCGAACATCATCCGACGCAGCTGTCGCGTGAAGTTGGTTCGGACATCTACACGCTGATCAAGTTCAAGCGCTCGAACCAGAACACCTGCATCAACCAGAAGCCGGTTGTGCGCGAAGGTGAGCGCGTCGTCAAGGGACAGGTCATCGCTGACGGTCCCTGCACGGAGCAGGGCGAGTTGGCTCTCGGCCGTAACGTGCTGGTGGCCTTCATGCCCTGGCGCGGATACAACTTCGAGGACGCGATCCTGATCAGCGAAAAGCTGGTGCGCGAGGACTACTACACCTCGGTCCACATCGAGGAATTCGAAATCGAAGCGCGCGACACCAAGCTCGGACCCGAAGAAATCACGCGCGACATTCCGAACGTCTCTGAGCATGCGCTGCGCGACCTGGACGAGAGCGGAGTTATCCGCATCGGCGCCCAGATCGGCCACGGCGACATCCTGGTCGGCAAGGTAACGCCCAAGGGCGAAACCCAGCTGACTCCGGAAGAGAAGCTGCTGCGCGCCATCTTCGGCGAAAAGGCCGGCGATGTGCGTGACGCTTCGCTCACCTGCCCTCCGGGTATCGAAGGCACGGTGGTCGACGTTCGCATCTTCTCGCGCAAGGGCCAGGAAAAGGACGAGCGCGCCAAGCAGATCGAAGCGGATTACGTTGCCAAGCTCGAAAAGAACCTCGGCGACGAAATCCGCATTTTGACGGACGAGCGTTTGAAGCGCCTCGAAGCGATTCTGGGCGGCAAGGAAGTGCTGGCCGATCTGCACGACGAGCGGACCAACAAGCGGCTGATTACCAAGGCTGCCATCCTGGACCGCGAAACCATCGAGCGCATCTCGACCAAGAACCTCAAGCGTATCCGCTACAACGACAAGGATCCCCGCGTCAACGAGCAGATCGATGAGATCGAAGAGATGACCTCGCGCCAGATCGAAGTGCTGCGCAAGATCACCAACGAGAAGATTGCGAAGCTGCAGAAGGGCGACGAACTGCCTCCCGGCGTCATCAAGCTGGTCAAGGTCTACGTTGCCATGAAGCGCAAGCTTTCAGTCGGCGACAAGATGGCCGGACGCCACGGCAACAAGGGTGTGATCGCGCGCATTCTTCCTGAGGAAGATATGCCGTATCTGCCCGATGGCACGCCGGTGGAGATCGTTCTCAATCCGCTCGGCGTTCCTTCTCGTATGAACGTCGGACAGATTCTGGAAACGCACCTCGGCTGGGCCGCACATGCGCTGGGCGCCAAGATTGCAGCACTGATCAAGGCCAACAGCGACGTTGAGGCAACCCGCGAACTCATGAAGAAAGAGTTTGCCGGAACCGCAACGCTGCGCCAGCTGCTCGAGCTCGATGACGATATGCTGCTCCGCGTTGGAGCGGGCATGAAGCGCGGCATCTGGTTCGGTACCGCGGTGTTCGACGGCGCCAAGGAAGACGAGATCAAGGCTCTGCTGGCTTCGGCCGGTCTGCCTTCATCGGGCAAGACGGCGCTGTTCGACGGCATGACGGGCGATCAGTTTGAACAGCCGGTCACGGTGGGCTACATCTACATGCTCAAGCTGTCGCACCTGGTCGACGACAAGATTCACGCTCGCTCGATCGGACCGTACTCGCTGATCACGCAGCAGCCGCTGGGCGGCAAGGCGCAGTTCGGCGGACAGCGCTTCGGCGAAATGGAAGTGTGGGCGCTCGAAGCATACGGCGCCGCATACATCCTGCAGGAGCTGCTCACTGCCAAGTCCGATGACGTCTATGGCCGTACCAAGATTTACGAGGCCATCGTCAAGGGCGAGGCGGCAATCGAGCCGGGTGTGCCGGAGTCGTTCAACGTGCTGATTCGCGAATTGCAGTCGCTGTGCCTCGACGTGGAACTCATCAAACGCGCGGACCTTCTCAAGAAGGCTCCCGTGCCGGAAGTTGCAGCAGTCGCTGATTAGTGGTCAGTGTTCAGTGATCAGTGATCAGTGAACAGCCGACTGCAACGATCAGCAAATGGTTTGAGGTGAACAGTGGATAGCTCAAGAGAATGCTGACCACTGACCACTGTTCACTGACCACTGTTTTTCGGGGTCCTTCTTGAAAGCGGTAACCACCGCTTCCCGGGAAGGAAGGACCCGCTAAAAGAATCCCGGGAGATACCGCGGCGAGTGCTGAAAGGCCCGCCAAGGAGGGTTACCTTGTTCCGTTCAAACCCGTTTGAACTCACCAGCCCGATTACCGATTTTGACGCTATCCGCATCATGCTTGCTTCGCCGGAGAAGATCCGCAGCTGGTCGCATGGTGAGGTCACCAAGCCGGAAACCATCAACTACCGCACCTTCAAGCCGGAGCGCGACGGCCTGTTCTGCGCCCGCATCTTTGGACCAGTAACCGACTGGGAGTGTCTCTGCGGCAAGTACAAGCGCATGAAGCACCGCGGCGTGATCTGCGACAAGTGCGGCGTTGAAGTGACGGTGAGCAAAGTGCGCCGCGAGCGCATGGGCCACATCGAGCTGGCGTCCCCGTGCTCGCATGTCTGGTTCTTCAAGGGCCTGCCTTCGCGTATCGGCCACCTGCTCGATATTTCGCTGCGCGATCTTGAGAGCATTCTCTACTTCGAGTCCTACGTCGTTGTCGACGTGGGCGACGCTCCGGTAAAAGAGCGCGAGATCATCAAGGACGAAGCCCGCTACCGCGAGCTCGACCAGCAGTATCGTCCCTCCGGCTTCAAGGCCATGATGGGCGCCGAAGCGATCAAGGAATTGCTGAAGCGCGTCCAGATTGAAGAGCTCGGCATGGAACTGCGCGAGCGGATGAAGACCGAAACCTCCGCGCAGAAGAAGATCAAGTATGCCAAGCGTCTGAAGGTCGTCGAGGCATTCCGCAAGTCGAGCAACAAGCCGCAGTGGATGATTCTCGATGTGCTGCCGGTCATTCCTCCAGAGCTGCGCCCGCTGGTGCCGCTGGATGGCGGCCGCTTTGCCACGTCGGATTTGAACGATCTCTATCGCCGCGTCATCAACCGCAACAACCGGTTGAAGAAGCTGATGGATCTGCACGCTCCTGAAGTGATCGTGCGCAACGAAAAGCGCATGCTGCAGGAAGCCGTGGACGCGCTGTTTGATAACGGCCGCCGCGGTCGTGTGCTGCGTGGCGCCAACAACCGTCCGCTCAAGTCGCTCTCCGATACCCTCAAGGGCAAGCAGGGCCGCTTCCGTCAGAACCTGCTCGGCAAGCGCGTCGACTACTCCGGCCGTTCGGTCATCGTGGTCGGACCGGAACTGAAGCTGCACCAGTGCGGTCTGCCGAAGAAGATGGCGCTCGAGCTGTTCAAGCCCTTCATCTATCACCGCCTGGAGCAGACGGGCCACTGCACCACCATCAAGCAGGCCAAGGAAATGGTGGAGATGCAGGAGCCGGTGGTGTGGGACATCCTTGAAGAAGTCATCAAGGATCACCCCGTACTGCTGAACCGCGCCCCAACCCTTCACCGCCTCGGCATTCAGGCATTTGAGCCGGTGCTGGTGGAAGGCAAGGCCATCAAGATTCACCCGCTGGTCTGCACCGCCTTCAACGCCGACTTTGACGGCGACCAGATGGCCGTGCACATTCCGCTGTCGCCTGAAGCGCAGATTGAAGCCAGCGTGCTGATGCTCGCTTCGCACAACATTCTTTCGCCGGCGTCAGGCCAGCCGATCACCGTTCCTACCCAGGACATGGTGCTCGGACTCTATTACCTGACCAAGGCCAAGAAGGGTGGCATCGGCGAAGGCCGCGTCTTCTCGAACACCGAAGAGATCCTCATGGCGCTCGAAGCGCGCCAGGTGGAGACCCTGACGCCGATTCGTCTGCGCTACACGGGCAAGGTGCTCGACATGACCACCGCCTATGACGATCAGGATCTGACGCACACCGAGCCGGTGGACTTCAACAACGAGTACATCAACACCACCGTCGGCCGCGTGATCCTGAACGACGCGCTTCCTTCGGGCATGCCGTACATCAACGGCCTGCTCAAGAAGAAGGGCATCGGCCAGCTGGTGAACTACTGCAACCAGAACCTCGGTCTCGAGGTCACGGTGGGCATGCTCGATCGCATCAAGCAGCTGGGCTTCAACTATGCCACCAAGTCGGGCCTGTCCGTCGGTCTCGACGACATGGTCATTCCTGCCAGCAAGTACACCACGGTGGACGAAGCCGACAAGAAGGTCATCGAAGTTCAGAAGCAGTACATGGACGGCGCCATCACCAACGGCGAGCGTTCCAACAAGGTCATCCAGATGTGGTCGGCTGTAACCGACCAGGTCGCGGACGAAATGTTCGGCAACATGAAGAAGGCGGACGACGAAGGAGCCATGAACCCGATTTACATCATGGCCGACTCCGGCGCCCGTGGTTCGAAGCAGCAGATTCGCCAGCTCTCGGGCATGCGCGGATTGATGGCCAAGCCTTCGGGCGAAGTCATCGAGACGCCCATCACCGCGAACTTCCGCGAAGGTCTGACGGTGCTCGAATACTTCATCTCGACCCACGGCGCACGTAAGGGCCTGGCCGATACGGCGCTCAAGACTGCCGACTCGGGCTACCTGACCCGCCGCCTGGTCGACGTGGCGCAGGACGTCATCGTTACCGAATACGACTGCGGAACGAGCGAAGGCATCTACGTCGGCTCGATCGTTGAGTCCGGCGAGATCATCGAGCCCATGCGCGATCGCATCATCGGCCGCGTGTCGCTCGAACGCATCAAGGACTACGACGGCAACGCGGTAATCGACGTGAACCAGCAGATCGACGAAGACATCGCTTCCGCCATTCAGGGTGCAGGCGTCGAAAAGGTCAAGATCCGCTCGGTGCTTACCTGCGAATCGCGTCGCGGCGTTTGCGCACTCTGCTACGGACGCAACCTGGGTTCCGGCCGCATGGTCGAACTCGGCGAAACCTGCGGCGTCATCGCAGCGCAGTCCATCGGCGAGCCGGGCACGCAGCTTACCATGCGTACCTTCCACGTCGGCGGAACCGCCAGCCGTGTGCAGGACAAGTCGCGCCTCGATGCCAAGAACAACGGCTTCGTGCGCTTCATCAACCTCAACAACGTCGAAAGCAAAGACGGCACGCTGGTTGCGATGAACCGCTCCGGCTCGATCGCCGTTGTGGATGAGCGTGGCCGTGAAAAGGAGCGCTACCAGGTGGTCTATGGCGCGCGTCTCCGCGTGAAGGATGGCGCAGGCGGTCAAGCTCGGCCAGCTTGCTGGCCGAATGGGATCCTTACACCTACGCCATTCTTACCGAAATCGGCGGCACGGTGCAGTTCAAGGATCTGCAGGAAGGCATCACGCTCAACGAGGAAGTCGACGAAGTCACCGGCCTCTCGCGCTGGGTGGTTGCCGACGCTGCCGATGAAAAGCGTCAGCCTGCTTTCATGGTGAAGAACGCGAAGACGCACAAGCGGTATCTGCTGCCTCGCGGCGCTCACCTTATGATCCAGGACGGCGATGAAGTAGGTCCGGGCGATGTGCTCGCGAAGATTCCGAAGGAGTCGACGCGTACCAAGGACATCACCGGCGGTCTGCCGCGCGTGGTCGAACTGTTCGAAGCCCGCAAGCCTCGCGAGACGGCCATCATCAGCGAGATCGATGGTGTGGTCCGCTTCGGCGAAGTTGCCAAGGGTCAGCGCAAGATCTACATCACGGCTGACAATGGCGACGAGAAGGAATACTCGGTACCTCGCGGTATTCACGTCAACGTGCAGGAAGGCGAACGCCTTCGTGCCGGCGACCCGCTGATGGACGGTCCCTTGAACCCGCACGACATTCTTGCCGTGCTGGGCGAAAAGGAACTGCAGGCTTACCTGGTGAACGAAATCCAGGAAGTCTACCGTCTGCAGGGCGTGGCCATCTCGGACAAGCACATCGAAGTGATTGTCCGCCAGATGCTGCGCTGGGTACGCATCGACGAAGTGGGCGATACCAACTTCCTGCTCGAGCAGCAGGTCGATCGCTTCCGCTTCCGCGAAGAGAACGAGCGCATTGTCAGGGAAGGTGGCCGTCCGGCACTCGGTCGTCCGCTGCTGCTTGGCATCACCAAGGCCTCGCTCTCGACCGATAGCTTCATCTCCGCGGCCAGCTTCCAGGAGACGACCCGCGTTCTTACCGAAGCCAGCATCAACGGAGCGATCGACAATCTCCGTGGCCTCAAGGAGAACGTCATCGTCGGCCGGCTCATCCCGGCAGGCACGGGTCTCGAGTACTACCGCAACGTCCAGCTCTCACCGGAACTGGAAGAAGCGGCAGCCCGCGTTCAGCAGGAGGTTTCGGCAGAGATCGAAGCCGCCGAGCGCGAACTCGAACTCATGCGCCAGGAAGGCGAAGCCGAAGAGATGGCAGCCGAGTAAAAGACAGTTGTCAGTGAACAGTGGTCAGTGAACAGAAGGCCCGGCGCAAGCCGGGCCTTCTTCATTCCTCCAGTAGATTTCCGCACGCGCTCGCTTCTAGGCACGAATCTCGTCCGGAAAGTTTTGCGAGCCGCCTTAGATGTGGGTGATCGCCGAACTGCCATTCATCTCATTCGATTTGTCCGCGTGGCATTGACGGCAAAACTGCGCGGACCGATTGCTGTTCGGGCCTGCGATACCCGGTTGGTCATACGGGGCGCGCAGGAAGTGCTGGGTCGAATAGACTCCCGGCGGAAAAAGGTCCGATGCGGAACTCGCCGTTACCCTGGTGATCGTCATCAGGTGTGGATTGTGGCACGTGGTGCATGCAACGACGGAAGTGTTGCCATGATGGCTTGGTTTGACGAAGAAGCCATAGCTCGCGGCAAAGTGCGATGAGTGAATTCCCCCCATCGTGATAACGCCGTTGGTTTCCGTGCAATCCCAGCCAAGCGCGCCCCCGCATTTGATTTGAGCTTCAAGTCCAATCGGATGGTCTCCGATCTCATGACCCGTGATGAGGCTCTCCTGATCCATCAATGTCGGGATGGCGCCGAGGGATCCATACTTGGATGGGATGGTTTCATAAACGACGTTGCGCATCATCGCCTGAGGGCCATAGTTTCCGTCGTGGCAACTTAGACACCTGAGGATACCTGCAAAATCCGAGCCGTCGTTTGCGGCGGAGTGGTCAGACGGGCTTCCGTAGGCGGCGTATGTGCTTGTCACATCCTGACCCCAAAGCATGCCCCCGGCAGTGGTTGGCTTTGCGCGTGAGAGCTGTCGCGCTCTCCGCATGAGCTTGCTGTGCGGAGTGTGACACTCGGGGCAACCGCGGCCGGCGTTGACATGTGCGCCCAGGGCGTCTGTTCGAGAAGTTGTAGTCTTTGCGGCAGCGGGTACGGCGAGACGCGCAAAGAAGAATCACAAAAGCGGCAATCGCACGTTTCGCGAGCGAATTGGAACCTTTCATCTTGATGACTCTTCATACACCGATCTTCGAACAGTCCACCTTACGCCGCCGCGACGGGACTCAACGGCGTCTGACCACATTCGAGTGGTGACTAGAGTCATGTGAGGGCTCTAACACTGTAAGTGATTGATGGCTGCGAGATTCCGGGAGTGGAGTGACGTCAGATCGTTTTGAAGTCCGGAGCAATTCGGGCGTTCTTTATTTCGACCTGATAAACATCGTGCTAATATCTAGCCATTCAAGACAATTCAATCGGAGCGGTACCCCGAATTGCCTAACCAAGCTGTATCTGTAGCTGCATCTGTATCCGAATTTCCAGTGCTCCGCCCCAGCGCGGCCAAGCCGCCGATGCTGATGGAGCGGACCCAGCCGGTGCTCGAGAAGCTATCCCGCGCGCTCGGCGAGCCGGTCATCACCTACTGGAATTCCAACAAAGGTTCCATCTGCCAGAACGACGTTACCGGCCTCTATGCGCTGGTGCGCAATCTCGGGAACGTCGAACGACTGACGCTGTTCGTGAAGTCCGACGGCGGCTCGGGACAGGCGTCGCTGCGCATGGTGAACCTGCTGCGCCGCTATGTGAAACACCTCACGGTGCTTGCGCCGCTCGAGTGCCAGTCGGCCGCTACCATGCTGGCCCTTGGCGCCGACCGCATCCTGATGGGTCCGCTGGCGCATTTGTCGGCCGTCGATACTTCGCTGACGCACGATCTTTCGCCGATCGATCGCGACAACGACCGGGTGAGCGTAAGCAACGACGAACTGCTGCGCGTGATCCGGCTGTGGACCGAGCAGGCAAAGGACTCGACCACCAATCCGTATGAGTCGCTGTTCCCGTACGTGCATCCCCTGGTGATCGGCGCGGTAGACCGCTCCAGCGCGCTTTCGACGCGCATCTGCGAAGAGATTCTGTCGTACCACATGGACGACAAGGAGCGGGCGCGCGAGATCAGCAACAATCTGAATTCCGGGTACCCGTCGCATAACTACCCCATCACGCTGCGCGAGGCGAGACGGATCGGCCTCAACGTGGAGGCCATGGACGACAGCGTGAACGCGCTGCTCTTCGAGCTGAACGAGATCTACTCGGAGATGGGCGAGAGCGCTACCACCGACTACGACGAGAAGAATTCGCACGACAACAGCATCATCAAGGTGATGGAAGCGGCCGGCACGCTGATCTACTACCAGCTCGACAAGGATTGGCACTACCGCGGCGAAGAGCGCCGCTGGGTGGCGCTGAACGAGAAGAGCCAGTGGCGCAAGGCGGAACTGGTCAAAGGCAAGGTGACGATCTCGCAACTGCACGTGCGCTAGAGAGCAAGCGACAGGTTTTACCGTGGGGGAAGAAGCGCGTCGGTTCGATTTGAACCGGCGCGCTTTTATTTTTGCTGTTCTTCCGGCTTGAAGAGCGCCTTATGCAGACGGTCCGGCATCTCGGCGCCATGGCGCTTGGTGTGCTTGGCAACATACATGGCGGCGTCGGCGGCGCTCAGCAGGCTATCGGACGAGGTCCCGTCATCGGGATAAAGTGCGACGCCAACGCTTGCCCCTCCGCGGAGCACATAGCCTTCCACCGCAAAGGGCGCGTCAAAGCAGCGTTCGAGCCGCTGCGCGATCTCCTCAATGAGCGGAGCGGCTGTGCACCACGGGCACGAGAGCCGCAAACTCGTCGCCGCCGAGGCGCGCGAGCATATCGCCGGATCGGAGCTGCCGCTTCATGCGCATGGAAACTTCCTGCAGGTAGAGGTCCCCGATGTGATGGCCGTAGAAATCATTGACCTGCTTGAATTCGTCCAGGTCGACATAGACAAGGCCGAAGATCGAGCCCTCTGCCTTTGCCTTTTCGATCAACTGATCAAGGTAGCGGTCGAGGGAAAACCGATTATGGATATCCGTCAGCAAATCGAACTCCGAGCGATAGACGAGGTCCTTATAAAGCCTGCGCGTTTCAATGGCGAGTGTCGCCAGCCGAACGCCTGCTTCCAGGGCCGAGGCTTCGTCGTGTGGATGAGGTTCACCGGCCTCGGTGGCGGCGAACAGCGTTCCCAGCGAACCGCCTGCGCGAGCAGGAACGTCGAGGCGAATGCTGCGCAGTCCCTTGGTCTTGGCGGGAGCATTTCCCAGGCGAACTCCATCCGGCATTTCGCACCAGCAGAACGGGAATCCAAGGCTGAATGCCACCATCTCCGTAATGGCGTCGATCAGTTCGGGCAAGGGACGCGAACTGTTGATGTCTTCAAGAATCTTGCTGCGCTTGGTCTCCAATTGCGTATTGTGCCGCTCGATTCGGGCTTCGGATTCGGAATGCTCGGTGATGGTCCTGGTCTGATTGTCAACCTTCCTGCGAAGGATCCAACCCCACAGACCGACGATCAGGACAAGGGCAGTTAGCACGATCACGATCGGAAACAGGGAAGAAGCGCTGAGTGATGGTGCGCCGGCGCTGAGAGTAGCTTTCCGGGCTTCTGCGGCATGCGCGAACGGCGTCGACACTTGCTACCGCGAGAAACGCGGCCGCGAGTGCCAGACACTGCCGGGATTTGCCACAGAACATCATGCCAGCTTCTTTCAAATTGCCTGCTAGCTCCTTGTTGTGAGGAACTTAGCTGATACATCACCCAAGCGGGATTTCACTGCAACTGAAAAAAGTTTACGCTCAACTCCAGTTACTCTCGTTACACCTTTCGCGGTAGTTTGATGCCACGGGGCATACCACTTTCAGAACAGGGATGGACCGCTTCGGGGCATGCGGCGCGGGGCGCGGGGTATGATGGCAAGGGCTCAGATTCGGGAGAGCAACCCTGCATGGCATCCAACCCAGAACTTCCCCTCGTCGTAACCTCTTTTCTACCCAGCGGAACCCAATCGTTGCCTACCCGGCACATTCGCGTACTCGGCGTGCCGCTCGACATGGGCGCCAGCCGTCGCGGCGTCGATATGGGGCCTTCCGCAATGCGCGTCGCGGGACTTGGAAGCGCGCCTCGAAGCGCTCGGCCACCACGTCATCGACAGCGGCAACGTGGAGGTAGAAATCGCCGAGACCCAGAACGTCGGCGAGCCCAATGCGCGCTATCTCAAGCAGATTGCCGATACCTGCACGCGCACTTCCAAGGCGGTCTGCAAGACGCTGGAAGACGGCATGACTCCGCTGGTGCTGGGCGGCGATCATTCCATTGCGGTCGGGTCGGTCTCCGGTGTGTCGGAGTTTTATCGGCGCCAGAACCAGAAGATCGGCGTGATCTGGATCGATGCGCACTCCGACATCAACACGCCGGATACCTCGCCCAGCGGGAACGTGCATGGCATGCCGCTGGCGGCGCTGCTTGGACTGGGGCCTGAGCTGCTGACCAATATTGGTGGCTTTGCCCCGAAGATTGCGCCGGAAAACACCGTGCTGGTCGGGGTGCGCGACATCGATGCGGCGGAACGCGCCAACATCCGCCGCGCGGGGATGGGCGAGGTTTACACCATGCGCGACATCGACGAGCGAGGCATGCGCGCCGTGATGGAAGAGGCGTTGCGTGCGGCGGGCCGCGGCACGGCCGGCTACCACGTCTCGCTGGATATGGACTGGATCGACCCGGAAGACGCGCCCGGCGTGGGCACGCCCGTTCGCGGCGGCGCGACCTATCGCGAGGCGCACCTGGCCATGGAGATCATTGCCGATCATGGCCGGATGCTGAGCTTCGAGATTGTCGAAGTGAACCCGGTGATCGACGAGCACAACCGGACCGCCGACCTGGCCGTGGAACTGGCGTGCTCGGCGTTTGGGAAGAAGATTCTGTGATCGGCTCCAAATTCTGCGGACCAGCACGAATTTGGGTGCCCCATTCATGACGCGGTTTCTTCGCGGCATGAGTGGGAAAGCATGAATCTCGCCCGTCACCCTTTAGCACGTTCTTCTGAGCGACAATAAGAACGATGGCAAAGAAACTTCGCGTAGGTATATTGTTTGGCGGGCGCAGCGGCGAGCATGAAGTCTCGCTGCTCTCGGCCGCCTCGATTCTGAAGGCAATCGATCGCAACAAGTTCGACGTGGTGCCCATCGGCATCACCAAGGAAGGCCGCTGGCTGGCGGCCGGCGGATGCGCCGGACTGCTGGAGGGCGACGACCGGCCGTGCGCGCCGGTTGCGCGCCGGCGATCCGAGGCGACGCCGGGCGCGAAGCTGCTGCACGAGGGCATTCCGACGCTGCTGGCGCCTGAGCCTGCGCGGCTCGTCAGGGACCAGCGTCTGCGGACAAAGCCATCGACGTGGTCTTTCCGGTGCTGCACGGCACGTTTGGCGAGGACGGCACGATCCAGGGACTGTTTGAGCTGGCCGGGATTGCTTATGTCGGCTCGGGCGTGCTGGGTTCGTCGGCGGGCATGGACAAGGACGTGATGAAGCGGCTGTTTGCGCAGGCCGGGCTGCCCATCGTGAAACACGTCACGCTGCTGCGCTCGGACTGGGAGAAATCGCCGCGCAAAGCCATCGCGCAGATCGAGGCCGCGCTCAAATATCCGCTGTTTGTGAAGCCGGCGAACCTCGGCTCGTCGGTGGGAATCAGCAAGGCGCACGATCGCAAGGAACTGGGACCCGCGCTCGATGAGGCCGCGAAGTACGATCGCAAGCTGGTCGTGGAGCAGGGAGTCGGCGGCAAGAAATCGCGACGGCGCCGCGAACTCGAAGTCGGCGTGCTGGGCAACGACGATCCCAAGGCCAGCGTGGTGGGCGAAATCATTCCCGGCAAGGAGTTCTACGACTACGAGGCGAAGTATCTGTCGGAGGGCTCCGTGCCGGTCATTCCGGCCAAGATTGACGCGCGACGAAGCGAGAACGGATTCGCGAGATGGCGGTGGCGGCGTTTCGCGCCTGCGATCTCTCCGGGCTGGCGCGCGTGGACTTCCTGATGGAGCCGGATGGCAAGCGCCGCATCTATCTCAACGAGGTGAACACCCTGCCGGGGTTCACGCAGATCAGCATGTACCCCAAGCTGTGGGAGGCCACCGGCATCCCGTATAGCGCGCTGATCACCCGGCTGATCGAACTGGCCCTCGAGCGCCACGAGGACAAGAACCGGAACACCTACAGCAGAGAATGAAAGAAAGGGAATCAGGGACCAGGGAGTAGGAACTAGGGAATAGGACGCAGCAGCCCGGGAACTACCCTTGTCCGGCCGGTGTCTAAGATAGAAGAGAATTTAGATTGCGCTCAATCGATCTGTGCTGCACGATGGTCGCGCAATACAACACTGACGTTGGTTATTCCTTCTCCCTGTTCTCTACTGCCTTCAGTGGCTTATCCTTGACTGCGAGGAAAGTCTGAATGACCCTGCTGGATGCTCCCAAATTTGACGAAGCTCGCGACCTGCGCAATCGCGTCATGCTGTACAGCGGCGCCGGCCTGCTTTTCCTCTTCATTGTTGTCTTCTGGCTGGTGTCCGGCCATCCGGCCGACTGGCCCTGGAACTGGTGGACGCACCTGCGGGGCCGTCACACGATCAACAACTTCCTGGAGTCGGTGGAGAAGAACGACCTCAAGCAGGCATACGGCATCTGGATGCACGATCCCAACTGGCAGCAGCACGCCGACAAATACGGCGCCTACCCCTTCGATCGCTTTCAGGAGGATTGGGGCCCGAACAACACTCAGAACGAATACGGCGTCATCCAGACCCACAAGATTGTGGCGGCGCGGGTATTTCGAAATGTGCTGCTCGTGGGGATTCTGATCAACGGGCGCAAGAGCAAGGCGCTGTTTCTCACCTACTATCCGAAAGACCACACGCTGGACTTCGCGCCGCCGGACGAGGAACTGTACCTCGGGCCGTAGCCGTCGCGCGACTCCAGAAAAATCGAAATCCTTCTGGTTGATCCTCAGGCTCCGGCCAACTCCGCGAGCGTCTTTTCGAGACTGGCCGCGTCTTCGACATTCAGCGATTTCTGTGCCGGATCGATCTGTTTGAGCAGCCCGCAGAGCACCTTGCCCGGTCCGACTTCGATAAATACTTCGGCCTCGGCACCGACCAGCGTCCTGACGCAATCGACCCAGCGCACGGTGCCCGTTACCTGCTCGATGAGAGCGTTGCGCGCTCCCTCGGCTGTTGTCACCATCGTCCCACTCACGTTCGCAGCTACGGGAAAACCCGGCTCGGCAAGCTGCAGGCTGCCAGCACACGTGCCACTTCTTCCTGCGCCGGCTGCATCAGGGCGCAGTGGAAGGGAGCGCTGACGGGAAGCATCACCGTCCGCCGCGCGCCCATGGTCTTGCAAAGGGCTGCAGCTTTCTCCACGGCGGCCGTCGCGCCGGAAATGACGGTCTGCCCCGGCGAATTCAGATTGGCCGCGGCGACAGTCAGTCCAGTTTCCCGCGCCGCCTCCTGGCAGGCCTCGACGACCTGCTCGGGATCGAGGGAGAGAATCGCCGCCATCGCGCCCTGTCCCGCCGGCACGGCCTGCTGCATCGCGCGTCCGCGTGCCTTTACCGCGCGCACGGCATCGGCAAATGTCAGAGTCCCAGCCGCCACGTGCGCTGACCATTCGCCGAGCGAATGTCCGGCAGCGAGCGCAGGTTGAATGCCATGTTCCGCGAGCACGCGCAAGGCCGCCACACTGACGGTCATGATGGCCGGCTGCGTGTTTTCGGTCAGTTTCAGCTCCTCTTCCGGGCCTTCAAAGCAAAGTCGTGAGAGGGCGAATCCGCAGGCCTCATCGGCTTCGGCGAAAGTCTGTTTTGCGACAGGGAAACGCTCGGCAAGATCGCGCCCCATGCCCACGGTTTGCGAACCCTGTCCCGGAAAGAGAAATGCAATCTTCTTATTCATTCCATTGAGGATTGTATCCCAGCGCGGCTCGCCGGCCATGTGCGCGTCCCCGAGTGCGTCTTTGCCCAGCCCGCGCCTGCACGCGAACACGCATCACAGTGATTGTGGCAGTTGCCGGAAAGAACGAAATCCGACAGAGGGCAGGGACATGGTGAAGAAAAATAAAGCACAAACGAGTGGCACGCAATCGGACCGGACAGGCGAACGGCCACGCCGGCAAACCACGCAATCCGATGGGACAGACAGTACCGAAGAGCGCATCGAAGTTCTGGCCGAAGGTGCTGAAGGCCGCGCCGAAATGGAGGCCGATGGTCTTACCAAAGAACTGGACGAACTGGCGGCGACGACCGATGAGGAACTGGATGCGCTTCACCTCAACCTGGTACAGGAAGACGAGCGCCCGAATTCACGCGACGGATCCGGATTGGTGGTGGACGAAGCTGCAGAAGAGCGCATCGCTCGATTCACCGAGGCTGACCCCAACCAAACGAACCTCGGTGCGTGGAGTGTCGAACCGGGACGCGACGATACGAGCGACATTCTGCGACGGCACCATCCCAACACGTCCATTGCGCGCTCGGATGCGGTGGTGGAGGGCAACATCGACGAGCCAATGGACGAATCCGTCGACGAGCGCAAAGTCGACGAGGGAACAGCCGGCTGAGGTGCTCGCTACATTCGCTACGCCTTCAGTCTGGCTTCCGGGCAAAGACGTAGGCGCGCCGGCTTTGAAACTCCACATCCGGCGCGTAAGGATCGCGTTCAATCATGTCTTCGATGACGAATCCGGCGGCCGTCAGCAGCGGCCGAATCCGCTCCGGCTGGAGTTCGTAAAACTCCATCGAGACGCGATTGCCCCACAGTTCCTCGGGCCGGAGCACTTCATCGCCGATATGAAACGAAAGCAGGAGCAGGCCTCCGGGTTTAAGGACGCGATGCGTCTCTGCGAATGCGAGCGATAACGATTCCTGGGGAATGTTCACGATGGCGTAGAACGCGACAATTCCCGCGAGCGAGCGGTCTTCGAGATCGAGCGCGAGCATATTGCCTTCGCGAAAATCGATTTCCGGATTAAGTTGCCGCGCCTGCGCAATCATCTGCGGCGAGAGATCCACGCCGAAGACATCTGCCCCAGCATCGCGCAAATAACGGGCAACGTGGCCTGGACCGCAGCCCAGGTCGCAGATGGGGCCGCGCCCCATGACCTCGCGGGCGAAACGCGAGAGCTGTTCGCGATCGAAGGGCTTCGCATCCAGTTCGCGAAACATCCTGCGCGCATACTCGGCGGCGATGCGATCGTAGTTTTCGCGGACAATATCGATTCTGGTTTGGAGTCATGACGCGGGAATCAATCCTGCAGGGAAGCGGCGTTTCGACGATTTAGTTCCAGCGCTTTTTGTCGTCGTGATCCTCGTCGAGCTGCTTTCCACTGCCGTCGAACTTCACGGTACGGCCCTGCGAGCGCATGTAGACTTCGAATTTCTTCGCGGCACGCCGGCGCTTCCAACGGTAGTAGCCGTTGCGCAGCCCGTACCACTTCTCGCTGAACAGAAATGAAATCCCTCGACGCGGCGCCGTGCGGACGAAGAGATAGCCTCCCAACGCACCGCCAAGCTGTGCAAAGCCGTACAAGCGCATGGAACTGAACAGGTAGGCAATTGCGACCAGGCCGGCGATGATGGCGACGTAACGAGCCTTGATGCTGATGGGGAGTGGAAAGAGCATGAACTCCATATCGCCATACAGGACGCCAATGACCACGATGAAACCGAACAGTCCGCCGAATGAGCCAGTGAGTGGGATCTCCGGCAGCGCATAGCCAAGGGCCACATGGCCCAGGTAGATAACCAGGCCTCCGGCAGCGGTGGCTAGAACCGAGACTGCGTAAAGCGACAGAACCCAGTCCCGTTCGTGGAAGTTCTCAAGAAACCCGGTCAGAAACCAAAGCCCGAGCAAAGAGAGGAGAGTCGACGTTATGCCGAGCTGCACAAAGCTGTACGTCAGCGGCTGCCATATCCACCCGTGCAAGAAAGCCTGGGGTATAAAAGCGCCATGAAGAACGAGCCACCGGAAGAGGTCCTCGTTCGTCGATCCCAGGATCAGGAGCAGGAAAAAGGCAGCCAGATTTGTCAGCACCAGCAGGCGGGTTGCGCCCCTGAAGCTTGGAAACGAAAGTTGGGTGGCGCCGGTCCTGGGCATCGTAGTGAACAGGTTAAATGGAATGGCTTGCGCGTGTCATGGAGAATGCGTTGAGCCGCCAATGGATCAGGCAGCCCTGCCAGTGCCTCAAGGAACGACGACCAGCCCCCGATGACCCTTCGCATCGACGGCCCGCACGCCGAAGATCACGTTATCCTTGGAGACAGGCAGCGATACGGTGACCGGCCCGTCAGCAGCGGCAACCTGCTTCACATATTGCCAATTGGATGCGGTTGTCTCGCGCCACAGCACGTCGTAGTGCGCCACTCCGCCGCCAACGGGCGGCTCCCATGTGAGTGTCGAGCCGTTTTCGGTCATTTTGTTCACAATGGCCAGCTTCTGCGGCTCGCCAGGCGCAAAGGCCAGCGTAGCCAGGGTTGCGGCATTCAGCCGCGCCACCTGCGCCACATAGTTGAAGTCCACAAAGCGGATCAGGTCTCCGAGAATCGGATCGCTTGAACCGGCGGGCGGCATCACGACGTTCTGATGCTGGTGGTTGTAGTCTTCGCGCCACTCGGTAAAGCGCACGGCGGCAAAGCCCTCATGGTTAAAAGAGCTGTGGTCGCCGCCGCGCAGGTAGCGATCAGGCCGGTCGACCAGGGATGCCGCAAACGATTTTGCCGCGCCCGGGTGCGAAAGATAGGTATGGGCTGTCTCGGCGATGGCCCGGGCCAGTTCACGGCTGGGCGAATCGTTTTCCTTGCCAAGAGCGCGAATGGCGCGCGCCTCCTCCGGCGTCGCTGCCTGCGGGACGCCTTCGGAAAATACGCGCACGCGATCCTTCAATTGAAGCGTGTCGCCGGGCGTGGTGTTGCCGCCTACGATGTCGTTGTTCAGCGCCGCTTCCAGGTCCCAGCCTTCATCCTTGGCCAGTTTGGCCAGGTGGCCGGACCCCACCAGCCCCTGTTCCTCACCGGCTACGGCCACAAACACGATGGTTCCGGGAAACTTCAATTTGCTCAATGCCCTGGCGCACTCGAGCGAAACGGCTACTCCGGAGGCGTCGTCGTTGGCGCCGGGAGCAGCGCGCGTGATCATCGTTATTGTTGGAATTGCGCGAGTCGTAATGGCCGGTCACCAGAACCATGCGTTTGGCCTGTTCCGGGTCGGTGCCCCGCAGAATGGCGTACACATTGGTGATCGTGGTGGGCTTGGGAATGCGGCGCGCCCATGCGGCTCCGCTGGCCGGATCGGCGGTAAAGGTGTCGCGTTTGACTTCGAGGCATCCGCCGCACTGCTTCGAAATGGCTTCGAACTGCCCGGCGATCCAGTCGGCCGCCGCGTTGATTCCCTGGCCGGGCGGCAGATCGGTTTCCATGCTCGATAGCGTACTTCGCGTGCCGAAACCAACCAGCGTTTTTATCGTCTCTTCTATTTGTTGGGGCTTGATGGCCGTAAGTGCTCGGGATATTGCCGGATCGACTGGTGCGGGACCGACCGGATTGGCATGTAGCGCATAATCGGGTTGTGCAATTGCCGTGCCGCACGCCAGTGCCAGCCCGCAAAGCGGGAACAGGCGGGGAATTTTCATGATTTTTTCTCCGGTGTACGTACTTCGGTGCAGAGGTGGGGGATTCGGCCTCTTGACCTTTCCAAGCGTTTGCCTAAAACTAACCCAAGTTCGTACCCTAGGGGTAACGCCATCCTACATTACGAAATGCCTTGGGAGGAGGCTGCCATGACAAGCTGCCCGGAATGTGAAAACAATCTCGATATCGACGTTGAAGAAGTGGAAGAAGGCGACGTTGTCGCCTGCGATGAATGTGGAACAGAGTACGAGGTCGTTGGTGTGGAACCGCTCGAGCTCTCGAAGGTTGAAGAGGGCATCGACGAGGAAGACGACTTGGTGGTCGAGGACGAGGAGGAAGAGTGAAAGGGAACCGCGCACGCGTGGCGGCTTGGGTGGCATTCGCCGCCTTCGCAGTGGTGATCTTCTCAGGGGTAAACAATTCCGGCGTGGCCCACGCCCAGAACCTGGGTCAGAGGAATGTTGGCGGCCTGGTCATTGACGCAAATTCCGCAGCAGTGCAGGGCGCCACCGTCTTCCTCAAGAACACGAAGACCAAATCCATCCGCAGTTATACGTCTTCCAGCAACGGCAGCTTTCGCTTCGCCCAGGTCAACATGACTGACGACTACGATCTATGGGCCGAGAAGGACGGCAAAAAGAGTCCCACAAAAACCGTCAGCTCGTGGGATGCGCGCAAGGACTTTGAGACGGAGTTGAAACTGAAGTAGGCGGTCATCGCCAGGGCGTCGCAGTCCTGGCGGATTCTCGAACAGAAAGCTTATTTCTGCTTGCCTCGGCTCGACAACACGAGCTGATTCCCATCCGCATCCTTGAACACCGCGACTGAGCCCCACGGTTCGGTCATGGGCTCCTTGGTGAAGACCACGCCTTTCTTCTTCATGGCCTCGGCGGTTGCAAACACGTCATCGCACCAGAACGAAATCGACTGGTGCTCGCCGATGCGCTTCTCATGGCCCTCCGGCGTGAAGAGCGCAACGCCGGTATCCGCGCCCGGAATCATCAGTTCGATCCATCGCTGCTTGCGGCGTGAAGGGTTGATCCGTCATCACCTTCATGCCTATCGCCTCGGTGTAAAACTTCAACGCCACATCCTGATCGCGAACGGGAATCCCGACAAACTTGATGCCTCTGATCATGCTGACCTCACATTGGGTCGAGAATAGCGTGAGCGCGAACTGCGGGATCAATCAGCCAATCGATGCTATAGTATCGATTGGTATAGCATGCCTGATCCTGGACGACTACATTACCGACACCCTGATGCGCGACCTGGTTGGCCACGACCGCAAACCGGTGAGCTTTCTTGTATATCTCTGGCTTGCCGCGGAACAGGCGAAGACTCATGCCGATGTGCAGGCGAGCTATCAGCACGTGGCCGAATCGGTGGGAATCTCGAAAAGCTCCGCGCAGGCTGCTATTGGCTGGCTGCTCAAGCGAAACTGCTCGCTGTGAAGAAGGAGAGCGTCACCGCGACGCCCGTCTACGCCAGTACGCAGCCCCTGGCGCGAAGCTGCCCGGCGGCTCAAGAACCACGATTGATGTGGTCGGCGCTATTCCTGGTTCAGAATTACATCGCCATTGACGGTTTCGATCGTCACGTGGTTCGCGCCGCTGCCAACAATCCCGCTGGCGCGAATGTACTTGCGCGGCGTGCCAAATGAATGATCCCAGTCGCTGGTTTCGTGCACGTCAAGCCCTGCGTGCTGCACGATGTGATATTGGCGATCGGTCCGCGTGTAGGCGAGCGTAATCTTCACATCCATGGCGAAGTCCTTGGGAACGGTCAGCTCGATGGTCCCGCCCTTCGAATCGAGGCGGATATCCCGCTGCTGGCTCGAGGTTCCCACTTCGCGCACGGTGATGCCGCCGCCCATGGAAGTAGCTTTCACGGGCCCTTCGGCACGTGCTGATGGTAATGCCGCCGCCCATCGTCGTGGCATCCACCGAACCGGTGGCATGATCGACTGTCGATCCCCCCGCCCATGGTCTTGATCCTGGCGAACGAAGCCACATTGCCGACGTGAATACCGCCGCCCATGGTCGACAGCGTGGCTCCATGCGGCGCGTTGGCAACGTCGATGCCGCCGCCCATCTTGTTGATGACCACCTCGCCAGATGCGCCGGTCGTACTGTTCGACATCTCGTCGTTGATATAGCGCGAACCGAAACCTCTGCAGCCAGCCAGAATAGCCGGCAGCGCACCCACCAGCAACAGCGCACATCCCTTGCGCAGGTTCATATCGCAGACCTCCTGGAAGGCTGAAACGCCCGTCTCACATCAGCATACGCACACGCTGCAGCCGGGGTTCCCTTGGGCGTCAGGGAATTCGACGTGCTGGCCGTTCTATCCGTCCAGCTTCTTCGTCACCAGCTCATTCAAGAGAGCAGGATTGGCCTGTCCTTTCGAGGCCTTCATCACCTGGCCCACGAAGAAGCCTGCAACCGTCTTTTTGCCGGCGCGATACTGCTCAACCTGTTTTGGATTGGCGGCGATGACCTCGTCGATCATGGCTTCGATGGCCGAGGAATCAGTGATCTGCTGCGGCTTCTCGCGCTCGTAGACGGCAGGGAAGTCTTCGCCCTTTTCAAAGCAGATATCGAACAGGCCCTTCATCTGCTTCGAACTGATCTTGTTGTCATCGAGCAGATCGGCGGCCATCACGACGCCTGCCATCGAGATGGGCGACTGATCGAGTTCGAGACCCAGCGCTTTCAGGCGGCCACCCAGTTCGCTCAGCAGGAGGTTGGCGACGCGCCGCGGATTCTTTGCCGTCTTTGCAGCGGCCTCAAACCGGTCGGCAAATTCACGGGAAGCCGTGAGCGTGTGAGCGTCCTTCGGGTTCAGCTCGTATTCGGCGATCATGCGCTTGCGTCGCGCTTCGGGCAGTTCGGGAAGCTTGGCTCGCGCATGCGTCGAGGAATTCCGGCGTTACGATCAGAGGCGGCAGGTCCGGCTCCGGGAAGTAGCGGTAGTCATGCGCCTGCTCCTTCGATCGCATGGGGTAGGTGCGGCCCTCGTTCGCGTTCCACAGACGCGTCTCCTGCACCACGCGTCCGCCCTCTTCGATCACTTCGATCTGGCGCTCGATCTCGTACTCCAGCGCCTGCGCGAATGAAGCGGAAGCTATTCACGTTTTTAACTTCCGCCTTGGTGCCGAAGCGCTCCGCGCCCTTGAGACGAACGCTCACGTTGGCATCGCAGCGGAGCGAGCCTTCTTCCATATTGCAGTCGGAAACAGCGGTGTAGAGCAGGATTTCTTTAAGCCGCGTGAGGTACTCGAAGGCCTCGTCCGGTGTGCGGATATCGGGTTCGCTAACGATCTCGATCAGCGGCGTGCCGCAGCGGTTCAGGTCGAGATAAGTGCGCGTAGCGGAATCGGAAAAACCTTCATGCAGGCTCTTGCCCGCGTCTTCTTCCATGTGCACGCGCGTGATGCCGATCCTCTTCGTGCCGCCGTCCGCAGTGGGGACTTCGATCCAGCCATGCTCGGCCAGCGGCTTGTCGTACTGCGAAATCTGGTAGCCCTTGGGCAGGTCGGGATAGAAGTAGTTCTTGCGCGCAAAGATCGACCGCTCGCGCACTTCGCAATTCAGCGCCAGCGAGGCCAGCACGGCAAACTCCACAGCCTTCGCATTCAGCACCGGCAGCGAGCCAGGCAATCCCAGGCACACCGGGCAGATGTTCGTGTTCGGCTCCGAGCCAAATTTGTTCGCGCAGCCGCAAAAGATCTTGCTCGCGGTGAGCAGTTGCACGTGCACTTCGAGGCCGATCACCGGCTCGTACTTGGCGAGAACGTCAGGAGACAGCGCTGTTGCGGCCATATCTAAATTCTAGCGCGAAGGAAACAGGAACATTTCGCCAGGCACGAACCTGGGTGCCCCATCCTTGGCGTCGTTTTTGCGCCAAGGGTGGGAAAGCAACAACTTCAACTCGTCCTTCACTCCGCCGGATCCTGCGCAGTGAATGCCGAGCAGCAAGGCTTCTCGGTCGCATGGAAATTCATCAGCTCCGCGCGAATCCCATCCGGATCGTACATATTGAATTGCCCCTTGCCGTCCTTGCCGATCTTGGGCGCCGCGTCGTGCCTGCCTTCCAGCCGATTGCCCGCCTGCAGGACTCTTGAACGCATCCTCCACTGACTTTTCGCCGATCGCAAAGTGATCGAGCACGCCCAGCGACTGCTGCGAAATATTCGCGGGAATGCCTGACCCCGACGGGCCGCTGGTCATCATGTATTCCACCCAGTCGTGCCCATCGGGAACCTGCTGGCTGACCCAATCGACCTTGTCGTCCTGCATTCCGCCATACCAGTAGGGTCTGAAGCCAAGCAGGTCGCGATAGAACTTGTCTTCCGCCTCGCGGCTATGCACCAGGAAACCGACGTGGATGATGTGGTGGCCGATCGCGTTGGGATCATTCGGAGCCTTCGCGTTAGCCGCAGGCTGCACAAACTCGATCTTGTTGCCCTCAGGATCGAGCACCGCGAACCAGCGGCTTCCATCCGATCCCTTCGTCACCGACGGCCGGCGTCTTCCAGCCCTTCGCGGCGAGATACTTCCGCATCCCTTCCGCGTCTCGTCGTGTTGAATGCCGCATGATCCATGCGATTCACGCCGGCATTCGGCGGCAGCGGCAGCACCTCGATATACTGCGTCGCGCTGAAGGCGTATTTCACGCCCTGCGGATTTTCCGGGTCAGTCTCCTTCGCCGCGCCGATGAATCACGCGATAGTAGTGGTCCGTTGCCGCCGCGTCCGATGTGTACACAGCCAGGTGCGAAATCCCGGTAATCTTCGGCCGTTCCTGCGCGGTCAACGCAACGCTGGCGACACCCAAAACGGCCATTCCAGCCACAGCAAAAAACTTCGAATGACATAATCCACCTCAAATGCTCAGCGGCATCACGATAAATCGATTTGGCGCATCCTGTAAACCGCACAGCCTGCATCGCCTCGCTCACAGAGTACAACCGCTCGCGAGCCAGCGCTGCCGTACAATGCACCCATGCCCCGCCAGACACTTTCCCGCACTCCTTGCAGCCCTCGCCTGTACCGCAGCTTCGTGGCCATCTTCAGCCGGCTGCGCGCAATCGGCCCTGCCCACCACCTCGCCAGCCGAACGCGCCGAAGCCCGCGACATCTTCAAGCAACTCATCGAAATCAACACCACCGACACGCCCAAGGGCAGCGTGACGGCCGCGACCAAGGCCATGCAGAAGCGCTTTCTCGATGCCGGCTTCTCGCCCGACGACGTGCATCTGCTGGGTCCCGACCCAACAAGCAGAATCTGGTTGTCCGCATCCGCGCCGCTGCGCCGACCACGGAAAAGCCCGTCCTCTTCCTCTGCCACATCGATGTCGTCGAAGCGCTGCCCTCCGACTGGCACACCGATCCATTTCAATTCGTCGAGAAGGATGGCTATTTCTACGGCCGCGGCACGCAGGACATGAAGGACTCCGACGCCGCGCTCGTCTTCACTTTCCTGCGTCTTCATCGCGAAGGCTACAAGCCGAAGCGCGATCTGATTCTGGCGCTCACCGCCGATGAAGAAGGCGGCAAATTCAACGGCGCCGACTGGCTGGTGAAAAATCATCGCGACCTCGTCGACGCCGCCTTCGTCATCAATCCCGATGCCGGCGGCGTCGAACTCGACCACGGCCGCGCTATCGTCGGCGACGTCGAAGCCACGGAAAAGGTCTACGCCGACTACCAGATCACGGCCAGCAATCGCGGCGGCCACAGCTCGCTGCCCCGACCCGACAATGCCATCTACGAACTCACCACGGCGCTCAACAAGCTGGCCGCATACAGCTTTCCGTTTGAGATGAACGAAGTCACCCGCGTGTATTTCGGCAACCTCGCCAAGCAGGAAACCGGCGAGATGGCAGACAACATTCGCGGCGTGCTTGCCACGCCGCCCGATCCGGCTGCGGTTGCGCGCCTGAGCGCCGAACCAAGCTTCAACTCCAACTTCCGCACCACCTGCGTAGCCACGCGCCTGGCGGCCGGCCACGCCAACAACGCGCTGCCGCAAACCGCACAGGCCAACGTCAACTGCCGCATCTTCCCCGGCCACTCGCCCGAGGAGATTCGCCAGCAACTCATCGCCCTCTTCGGCGATTCCAAGCTCAGCGTGAAGTATGTCTCCGACGCGAGGCCAGGTCTCCGACACCGCGCCCGAGCGCAAAGCCATCGTGCCGCCCGCGCCACTGAAGGAGGTCTTCGAGCCGCTCACGCGCCTTACCAACGCGATCTGGCCGGGAATTCCCGGTGACTCCGGAGATGGAGGATGGCGCCAGCGACTCCATCTACTTCGCGCAGGCCGGCATACCCCTGTTATGGCTACTCCGCCATCGCGCTGGAGCGCAACGATGTGCGCGCCCACGGCCAGGACGAGCGCCTTCCCGATCGATTCCTACTGGAAGTCGCTGGACTTCTTCTACGCCTTCTCGAAAGCGCTGGGTGACGAATGATTCTTCACCGCAGTCTGCATCACGGGCACGAGCGCCTGCCGGCGAATTATGATGGAAATCCGGAAGTCACATTCGTCCACCGGAGTCGCCAGGAGTGCCGGGCAAGATCGAACTGATGCTGGGGCCCATGCGCAGCAACAAGACCGCCGAGCTGCTGCGCCGCGCCGAGATGCGCCGCCAGTATGCCAAGCAATACGTGCTCGTGCTCAAGCCGAGCGACGACACCAAGGGCGGCCCGGGCCTCGTCGAAAGCCGCAATCCCAACGGCCACGCCAAAATGAAGGCCCTCGAATTTCCATCGAGCGATCCCTGGTCGGTTCTCAAGGCCATCGACGACCTCGAACAGGAGATCGGCAAGCGCGTGGAATGCATCGCGATCGACGAGGGCCAGTTCGTCAGCGATCTCTTTCTTTTCACGAAGAATCTGCTCGACGCCAATCATGATGTGCTCGTCGCCGGGCTCGATCTCGACTTCCGCGCCATGCCCTTCGGAGAGATGCTCAACCTCTCGTGGCTCGTGAACGCCTACGGCGGCAGCATCACGGAGTGCATGGCCTACTGCACCTGCGGCGCCCGCGCGCTCTATTCGCAGCGCCTCATCGACGGCAAGCCCGCGCCCTACGACAGCCCCATCAAGGTGCCCGGCGACGCCTACGAGCCGCGCTGCGCCGAGCACTTCATCCTGCCCGGACGCCCGCACTAGAGTCGTTTCTCGCTTCCGGGAGCGGCGCCTGAAGTTCTTCACGATAAAAGTCAGGGTGTCATTCTGATAAAAGCTAGGGTGTCATTCTGATAAAAGTTAGTGTGTCATTCTGAGCGAACGGGGCCCCGAACGTACCAGGGGCCCCGCAGAGCGATAGCTCTGTGGGGCAGGTTCGGGGGTGGTGAGCGAAGAATCTGCTTTTGCACTTCGACTTATGCCAGTAGCCATGACATCTAACTAGCCTCGATCCTGTAAGCTTGTTCGCGCACCTCAGGAGCCCGCGGCGAGTGAGCCCAGCACCCATGAGTCCGCTCTACCGCAAGATCGCGTGGCGGCTCGTTCCATTCCTCATGCTGCTCTACATGGTCGCGTTTCTCGACCGCGTCAACATCAGCTTTGCCGCGCTCACCATGAATCGCGACCTCGGCATCAGCGAGAGCGTCTACGGTTTCGCCGCCGGCGTCTTCTTTCTCAGCTACTGCCTCTTCGAAGTTCCCGCCAATCTCGTGCTGGCGCGGCATGGGCGCGCGCCGCTGGCTCGCCATCCTCATGGTCATCTGGGGAGTCGTCTCGATGGGCACGGCATTTGTTCACACCGAGGCGTCGTACATCGGCGTGCGCGTTTCTTCTCGGCATCGCGGAGTCCGGTTTCTATCCCGGCGTCATCTTATTACTTCACGTTCTGGCTGCCGCGCGCCATGCGCACCCGCATCCTGGCGCTGTTTCTGCTTGCCGTGCCGCTTTGCAATTCCATCGGCTCGCCGATCTCCGCGCACATCCTCTTGCTCAACAATGTTGCCGGCCTGCAGCGGCTGGCAGTGGCTCTTTCTGCTGGAGGGCGCGCCGGCCGTCATTCTCGGCATTGCCGCCTGGTTGCTGCTCGCCGACGGGCCCGTGGTCTGCGCCGTGGCTTTCTCCGGCGAGAGAGAACAGATCATGCGGCGATCTGCAGCGAGGATGAGGTTCTGCAGCTGGATCCGGCAGACAAGGTGGCTGCACGTTGCGCGAGACTGCGTCATCTACTTCCTCTGGAGCAGCGGCAAATTACGGTCTCACCTTCTGGCTGCCCAAGATCCTCACGGGTGCTGGTGCATCCAACTGTGTCCACCGGCTGGTGGGCCATCCGTAACCTTCGGCTTCGGCGCGCTCGCGATGCTGTGGGCCAGCCGCCGCCGTCGAGGGTTTCGTGCGTTGCCTTATCTGTTTTTCGCTTCGCCATCGGGATTCATCGCTGTCGGCCTGGCTCACTCTGGCTCTGACCGGTCGCGGGTTCAGCCTCGCCGCCATGGGCATCCTGGCCTCGCTGCCCATGTTCTGGAGTCTCGCCGCCAGCCGCCTTTCCGGCAAAGCTGCCGGAGCGGCCATCGCGCTCGTCAACTCCGTCGGCGCGGTCGGCGCCTTCGCCGGACCCTCCGCCATGGGCTGGCTGCACGACGTCACCCACCATTACTCTGCCGGCCTCTGGGCCATCGCCGCTGCCATGGCGCTCGGCGGCGCACTTGTTTACCGCGAATCCTCAGAATGCCGTCGCCGTCGCGCCACAATCGAAGACAGCGAGACAGACTCTGCCGCAATCGCGCGAAGCGCGATTCGCTGGACGCGCAGTCTCGCTGATAAACTGAGAACTGCATGATCCTCCCGTTTGTCCGCGAAATATTCGCGGAACTGGAGCAGTCCTCCTCCTTCGATCGCGTTCGCAGGCACCTCTCGCTCGGTGTCGGTCGCGACGTGTGTCCGGACTCACCAATACCGCCCGGTCCCTGTACCTTCCGCTGCTTGCCCGCGCCGCCAAGCAACCGGTCATCGTCGTTGTTGCCGATAACAAGGCTGCCGAGGCTTTGGAGCCGACACTGCGCGCCGGCTGCGACCTCACCGGAGCCATCGATCCCGACCGCGTGGTTCGCCTGCCCGCGCACGACGTGCTTCCGTTCGAGAATCTCTCGCCCCACCCCGACGTGCAGGAGCAGCGTGCTGCTGCGCTGTTCAAGCTCGCTACCGGGGCCGTGTCGATCCTGATCGCGCCCGTGGAGTCCGCCGCGCTTCGCCTTTTCATCGCGACTACTACTCGAGCCTCGCCGTTACGGTGCGCCGCGGCGAAGAACTCGACGTCGAGGTGCTTACCGGCCATCTTGCCAGCGTGGGCTACACGCAGATGGATCTCGTCGAAATGCCCGGCCAGTTCACGCGTCGCGGCGGAATTCTTGACGTCTACTCGCCCGAAGCCGATCGCCCGATCCGCATCGAATTCTTCGGCGACGAAATCGAGACCATCCGCAAATTCGATCCCGAGACGCAGCGCTCGCAGTCCGGCCTCGACGAAGCACAGCTTCTGCCGCTGACCGAAACGCCGGTGACCGAACATCTGCTCGCCGCCGTGCACGCGCGCCTGAGCAAGCAGCGCGTGCAGGTCGGCCGACGGCGCGAGCCAGACGAAGAAGAGATGGCCATCGAAGCGGAAGCGGCGGGCGGCGTCAGCGTCTTTCCCGGCTGGGAGTTCTTTTCCTCTGTTGCCGGCGCCGAGCACCACCTGCTCAACCTGCTCCCGCGCAGCGTGCTCTTCGTCGAAGAGCCGGCGATGGTGCGCAACCAGATCGATCGCTGGTGGAACAAGGTCGAACAGCGCCATGAGCGCTCGGGAATCGGCTCGCTCATCCGGCCCGAGGATATCTACCTGCGCCCTGAAGTGCTGCGGGCCTGCTCGAGTCGCATCATGGCCTCGATCTCGATCAGCTTGGCGCCATCGACGTGCTCGAAGAAGACAACACACTCGGCGAAATCGCCGTGAACTCGCGGCCAACGCTGCGCTTTCACGGTTCCATTCCCGCGCTGGTCGATCAGCTGAAGAACCTGATGGCTGCCGAAGAGCGCATCGTTCTTGCCGTTCCCACGCAGGGCGACGTGGAACGCACGGCGACGATGCTGCGCGAGTACCAGGTGCCGTATCGACTGGGAAGCCGCGTTGTCACGCCACGGAGCGGAACTCGAAGAGGCCAGCTACCTTGCCGGCGACATGCGCGTGCCCGTCATCGTGCGCACGCAGATTGCCAGCGGGGTCAGCTTTCCCGAATGCCAACCTGATCGTGTTCGGCGCGAACGATATGTCGGACGACGCCGACATCACCGCGCGACCCGAGCCAAAGAAATCGAAGACCGCTGCGTTTCTCTCCGACTTTCGCGATCTCGCTATCGGCGACTATGTTGTCCACGTAGAGCACGGCATTGCGCAGTACCAGGGCCTGAAAGAGATCGTGCAGGACGGGCTTTCCGTCGAGTTCATGATTCTTGAATTCGCCGAGCAGGCAAAGCTGTACGTCCCGCTCACGCGCCTCGACCTGATTCAGAAATACCGCTCCACCGACACCGGGCCCGCGCCGGTGCTGAACAGGCTTGGCTCGCAGCAATGGGTCAAGACCAAGGCGCGCGTGAAGAAGGCCATGCAGGACATGGCCGCCGAACTGCTCAAGCTCTACGCGCAGCGCCGCACCGCGGAGGGCACCGCATTCTCGCCCGACAATGATTTTCAGCGCGAGTTTGAAGACTCCTTCGACTACCGCGAGACCGACGACCAGCTCACCGCGATCAGCGCCGTCAAGCAGGATATGGAAGCGACCACGCCGATGGATCGCCTGCTCTGCGGCGACGTGGGCTACGGCAAAACCGAAGTCGCGATGCGCGCCGCCTTCAAGGCCGTGCAGGATGGCAAGCAGGTCGCGGTGCTTACGCCGACCACGGTTCTTGCTTTCCAGCACTTCGAAACATTCAAGAAACGCTTCTCGCAGTTTCCCATCACCGTCGAGATGATCTCGCGCTTCCGCACGCCGAAGGAACAAAAAGTCATCCTCGAAAAGATCGAGACCGGCAAAGTCGACATCCTCATCGGCACTCACCGCATTCTGTCGAAGGACATCAAGTTCCAGGATCTTGGCCTGCTGGTCGTCGATGAAGAGCAGCGATTCGGCGTCCGCCACAAGGAGCGGCTGAAGCAGCTTCGCAAGGAGATCGACGTGCTGGCCATGAGCGCCACGCCCATTCCGCGCACACTGCATATGTCGCTCGTCGGCCTGCGTGACATGTCGGTGATCGAAACGCCGCCGAAAGACCGCATGGCGATTCAGACCGTCGTCGCCAAATTCGACGAGAAGATTGTCCGCTCCGCCATCGAAGTCGAACTTGAGCGCGGCGGCCAGGTTTACTTCGTGCACAATCGCGTGGAGACCATCTACGAGATCGCCTCGCGTATTCAGGAGCTCGTTCCCGGCGCGCGTGTTGTCGTGGGGCACGGGCAGATGGGCGAGAAGGATCTGGAATCCGTGATGCTCGCGTTCATGCATCACGAGTTCGATGTGCTGGTCGCGACGACGATCATTGAAAACGGGCTCGACATTCCGCTGGCCAACACCATCATCATCAACCGCGCCGACCGGCACGGCCTGAGCGAGCTTTACCAGTTGCGCGGCCGCGTCGGCCGGTCGAATCGCCGTGCCTATGCGTACCTGCTGATTCCGCCGGAACGCGAACTGACGGAGATTGCGCGCCGTCGTCTCGCAGCGCTTAAGGAGTTTTCCGACCTCGGTGCAGGCTTCAAGATCGCCGCGCTCGATCTCGAACTGCGCGGGGCAGGGAACATGCTTGGCGGCGAGCAGAGCGGCCACATCGAGGCGGTCGGCTTTGAACTGTACACGTCGATGCTCGAGGCCGCGGTGAAGGAACTGAAGGGCGAAGGCGGCGAAGAACGTCCATCAACGCAGCTCAATCTCGGCATCGCATTGCGCATCGACGAAAGTTACGTGGCCGAAGAAAATCAGCGCCTGCGCCTCTACAAGAAGATTGCCGGCGCCGAAAACGAAAAGGCCATCGCCGACCTCCGCGCCGAGATGGAAGACCGCTATGGCGCGCTGCCCGACGCAACGGTCTACCTGCTCGAAGCCGCGGCCCTGCGACTGGAATGCGAGCGCCTGGGCATTGCGCAGATCGACCGCAAACGCGCCGAGCTGCAGATTCGATTTACTGAAAAGGCTGCCATCGATCCGCAGCACCTGATGCGGCTGGTGGCCCGCAACGCCAAGCGGGGAGCGCAGTTCACGCCGCAGGGCCTGCTGAAGTTTCCGCTGGCCGCTACCCGCCCCGACGATGTTTTACTGGAGATTCGCGACCTGCTTGCCAAACTCGCGCCCGATGCCGTCACCGCATAATTCGAAATCAGTACAAGAGGAACTGTGAGAAAAACAGCCACGCTCTTTGCTTTGGGAGCCTGCATGACATTCGTGGCCGCGCATGCCGAAAACGAAACCGCGAAGCAACAATTTCAGCGAAGTCTCCGACGAATACTTCGACCAGGTCTACTTTCCCGAATCAGCCCTCGGGCGGAACGATAGCCGGCTACCACCAGTACGACAGCAAGCTCGAAGATTTCTCACGCCCCCACATCGATGCTGCAAGTCGCGGCTCTGCACGATTTTGAAAAGCGCGTCAGCGCAATTCCCGCTGCATCGCTCGATCAGACGACGCGCGGCGACCGCGAGATGGTCCTCGGCGACATCCGCTCGCGCCTGCTGACGCTCGAGACCATCCGCCCGTGGGCCAAGAATGCCGATGGTTACTCCAGCTCCTGCGCCAGCGCCGCGTTTGTGCTGATGGAGCGCAAGTTTGCGCCCGCCGATGACCGTCTCCGATCTCTGATTGCGCGCGAAAAGAAGATGCCCGGCCTCATCGCCGAAGCGCACACCAATCTTCAGAATCCGCCGCGCATCTTCACCGAGATCGCCATCGAGCAGCTTCCCGGCATCGTCAGCTTTTTCGAGCACGATGTTCCCGACGCCTTTGCCGATGCTCACGATCCCGCGCTGAAAGCCGAATTCGCGCAGACCAATGCGGCCGTTATCGCCGCGCTAAACGACTACCTCCAATGGCTGAAGACCGACCTGCTGCCGCGCTCCAACGGCGACTACCGCATCGGCGCGGACGCATTTTCAAAGAAGCTTCTCTACGACGAAATGGTCGATCTGCCGCTGCCGAAGCTTCTCGAGATCGGGTACGCTGACATGCGCCGCAACCAGCAGCACTTCGCCGAGGTGGCCAAAGAACTCGAGCCAAGCAAGACTCCGCGCGAAGTTCTCGAAGAATTGGGCAGCCAGCATCCTGCTCCCAATCAGCTGATCCCCGCCTTCACCGCCACGTTTACCAGCCTTCTCGATTTCATCCGTGCCCATCACATCGTGACCATTCCGTCGGACGTGCGCCCGGTTGTCGAAGAGACGCCGCCCTTCATGCGCGCCACGACACAGGCCAGCATGGATTCGCCCGGGCCCTACGAAACGCACGCAACGACCTCCTACTTCAACGTGACGCTGCCCGATCCTTCCATGACGCCGGCGGAAGTTGAGGGTTACATGCACTCCTTCAATATCGGCACGGTGATCTCGACGTCGGTCCACGAGGCCTACCCCGGTCACTACGTGCAATATCTTTATTCGCTGCAAGGCGCCCAGCCGCGTGCGCAAAATCCTCACCGCCAACACCAACATCGAAGGCTGGGCCCATTACACCGAGCAGATGATGCTCGATAACGGATACGGCCAGCCGGGAACCGGCGCCAAAGACGAGCGCGAGGCGAAGTTCCTCCGCCTTGGTCAGCTTCAGGACGCGCTGCTGCGCAACGCGCGCTTCATCGTCGGCATCCAAATGCATACAGGGAACATGACTTACGACCAGGCCGTCGAATTCTTCCAGAAGGAAGGCTACCAGCCCAAGGAAACCGCTGCGGTGGAAGCCAGGCGCGGCGCGGGCGATCCCACTTATCTTTACTACACGCTAGGCAAACTTGAGATCATGAAGCTGCGGGCAGACCTGCAGAAGAAGCAGGGTGCTGCCTTTTCACTGGAAAAATTTCACGACGAATTTCTCAGCCAGGGCTTTCCGCCGATCAAGATCATCCGCGAAGCCCTGCTTGGCGACGATTCTCCGGCACTTTGAAATGGCGCTGGCCAATACCACGAACGAGCTAGAGCAATACAATCGATGACCGTCGGAGAATGAAAGATTGGGCCGCGTTTGATTCCCCCGGCAGCCTTGAACGTTTTTCTGGAGATGTGATGAGCGAGCAAGTACGGAAAGTAGTTTTCCCCGCCGGCGGTCTGGGCACACGTTTTCTCCCGGCTACCAAGGTGATTCCCAAGGAAATGCTGGCTCTCGTCGACAAGCCCATCATTCAATACGGCGTTGAAGAGGCCGTCGCTTCCGGTATCGAGCACATCATCATCATCACCGGGCGCGGCAAAGGCGCCATGGAAGACCACTTTGACCACAGCTTCGAACTCGATGCGACCCTCGAGCGCCGCGGCAAAAAAGAATTGCTTGCCGTTTCACGCGGCGTCTCCGCGCTTGCCCGCGTCAGCTATGTGCGCCAGCGCGAACCTCTCGGCCTGGGCCATGCCGTTCTCTGCGCCAAGGAACTGGTGGGCAACGAGCCCTTCGCGGTGATCCTGCCCGATGACGTGATCGATTGCTGAGGTGCCGTGCCTCAAGCAAATGATCGACGTGTTCAACGAGCGTGGCGGTTCGGTGCATCGCCACGCAGACGGTTGAGGGGCCCGGCATCTCCGCATACGGCGTGTTGGCCGGCTCGCCTGACCCGAGCGATCCGCGCATCTACAACTGCACGGGCATGGTAGAGAAGCCGAAGCTCGAAGACGCGCCGTCGACGCAGGCCATCATCGGACGCTACGTGCTTACGCCGCGCATCTTCGAATTGCTGGAGCAGACCACGCCCGGCGCCGGCGGCGAGATTCAGCTCACGGACGGCATCAAGGCGTTGTTGAAAGAAGAGCCGGTCTTTGGCTACACCTTCGAAGGCAAGCGCTTCGACGCCGGCGACAAGTTCGGCATGCTGCAGGCGACAGTGGAGTTCGCGCTCAAGCGCCCCGAGTTCGGCGAGAAGTTCCGCGAATACCTGAAGAGCCTGCCGCTCTAAGCTCTACATCAGCGGAGATCTGGGTGCTCACTCTTGCGGTCGTTTGCGAAATGAGCGGGAAAGCACAAATTCCAGATCGCGTTCTCTTGACTCGAACTGCGAAGCGGCCGCTAACCGCTAACCCCGCTAGCTCTTCCACTTGATATTGCAGCCGATCGAGGCGCGTTGATCGGCGTCTGGCTTTTCGCCTCGCAACACGGCATCCATGGCCGCGCGCAGATCGTCGCCCGTCACGGGAACGCCGTTGCTGGGCCGGCTCCCGTCGAACTGCCCGCGATAGACGAGCTTGAAATCCTTGTCGAACAGGTAAATGTCCGGCGTGCATGCGGCTTTGTATGCGCGCGCGACCTGCTGGGATTCGTCATACAGATAAGGGAATTTGAAGCCGAATGTCTGCGCCTGGCGCTTCAATCCCGCCGGGCTGTCATCGGGAAAATTCTCGGCATCGTTGCTGCTGATGGCCACGATGCCCAGCTTACCGGCGTAGTCTGCGCCCAACTGCGCCAGCCCCTTCTCGATGTGCTTCACAAAAGGGCAGTGCGTGCAGATGAACATCACAAGCAATCCCTTCTGCCCGCGAAAATCATCTCGCCGCACGGTCTTGCCCGTCACCACATCCGGCAGCGCAAAATCCGGCGCCGGCGTTCCCAACTCCAACATCGTCGACTCAGTCAATGCCATTGAATCACTCCAGGATTTCCATCGTGCAACAACTGCTAACTTGCTAACTCGCCAAGCCGCAAAGCGGCGCTAACTCGCTAATCGCGTAACGTGACTCCGCTAACCAGCCGCGCAGCGGCCGCTAACCCCGCTAACTCCGCTGACTCAAAACAGCCCCGGCTGCCGTCGTGGCATATCCACGCCAAAGTGCTCATACGCCAGCCGCGTCGCCACGCGTCCGCGCGGCGTGCGATCCAGAAAGCCGATCTGGATGAGAAATGGCTCGTACACTTCTTCGAGCGCATCCTCTTCCTCGGCTAATGTCGCCGCCAGCGTGCCCAGTCCCACCGGGCCGCCGTCGTACTTCTGCATAATCGTCAGCATCAGCCGGCGATCGATCTCGTCGAATCCGTGCGCATCCACTTCCAGCAAGGTCAGCGCCGCATTGGCTGTCGGAAGATCGATGTTCCCCGTTCCGCGCACCTGCGCGAAATCCCGTACCCGCCGCAGCAGCCGGTTCGCAATGCGCGGTGTCCCGCGCGAGCGCAGCGCGATCTCCGCCGCACCATCGGCATCGATCGGCACTCCCAGCACCTCCGCCGACCGCTCCACAATCACCCGCAACTCCTCCTCGGTATAAAACTCCAGCCGCAGCAGAATGCCGAACCGTGACCGTAGCGGCGAACTCAGCAGTCCCGGTCGCGTGGTCGCGCCAATAAAGGTGAACGGCCTGATCTCCATCACATGCGTGCGCGCCGCCGGCCCCTGCCCGATGATGATGTCGAGCTTGTAGTCTTCGAGCGCGGTGTAAAGCTTTTCTTCGAGCACGGGCTGCATGCGGTGGATCTCGTCCAGAAACAGCACCTGGCGCTCGCGCAGGTTCGTCAGGATCGCCGTGAGGTCGCCCTGGATCTGAAGCGCGGGCCCCGAAGTCTGCTGAAACCCCACATCGAGCTCATTGGCAATGATGGTGGCAAGCGTCGTCTTGCCCAACCCCGGCGGCCCGAACAGCAGCACGTGATCCAGGGCTTCGCCGCGCGACTTCGCGGCTTCGAGCGCGATAGCCAGCTGCTCCTTGGCTTTCGCCTGGCCGATGAACTCTTTCAGCCAGCGCGGCCGCAGTTTCAGCTCAAAATTCTGTTCTTCTTCAGCGCGCGAGGCGCTAACCGCCGTTCGTCGGTTCAGGAGAGTTGTCGCGCGCAATGGCCATGATGCCAGCAGTGTAGCGGTTGCAGGTACTCCAGGTAAAACGGCTCGCCCATCGCAAATTCCACCTGTCCGGCTGCGCTTTGCGCGGCACTCTTACTGCCGCCATAACTCCAACGGCTCCATTGCTTCCAACTGTTCGCAATTTAGCAAGTTACGCGCGTAACAATTCAGGCTCTTTGACCCAAGATTGCTATTGATTCGCCGCTTGAAGGTGCCGTATTCTTGGGCCACCTCTCAAGAGGCATGTTGTCGTGTTTACTCGGTTCTTTCACGAAGTGAGGAGCTGGGTGGGCAAAGATTCGTGTCATGGCTTGCACGAGCCATGAGCAACGTTTTTGCGCGAACGTCGCAGCTTACAGAACTCACACGAGAAACCGACCTGTGTTAGGCAGGGGAATGGCCCCGGGGCGCTGAGGTCCATTGCAATTGCAGGTTGGCAAGAGCCAAGCTGTGCCAGCTCGGCGGAGACGCCAGGAGATTCGTATGCGTAATCGTTCTTTGTTAGGTGCCTTGTTGATCATCGGCGTATTGATCCCAATTACCAGCTGCACCAGTTCTCCGTCGTTGACCTCGATTGCTGTCACTCCGAACGCGGTGAACTTCGGGGGGCAAGGCGTCACGTCGCAGCTGACGGCCATCGGAAACTACACACACCCTGGACACCCGCCGATTACGAAGGACATTACGGATCAAGTGACCTGGGCGACTTCAGCGGATCAGTGCGTGACCGTAACGAAGACCGGATATATCACGTCGGGCGGCAACGTCTGCAGCGGCATCCTGATCTCAGCCAGCATGCCAGGGTTCAATGGCCTGATCACCGGCACCATGACCGTCAACGTCACCCAGCCGAGCGGCGGCAGCGGCGGTGGCGGAACCGGCAACGTCGACGTGACTACTATCGCCATCATTCCAACCAGTCAATCGGTGCAATCTCCGGGTGAAACCGCGCAATTCCTCGCAATTGGAACGGCATCCAACGGAGCCACCGTAAATCTGACGAACTTGGTTACCTGGGCTTCCAGCAGCGTGCAGATTGCCACCATTACTGCGGGAGGTACTGCCACCGCTGTAGGGCCAGGGCACCGCAACGATCACTGCACTCTTCACGAATCCAGATGGAACAGCGGTAACGGGAGTCGCGACGTTCACCGTGATTGGCGGGGCTGCCGAGGCGGTCACTGCACTCACGATTATCCCCGGCTCGGAGGCGCTTGCAGCTTCGCAAACCGGCTCAGTTCATCGCGCTTGGCACGTCTGGCAGCGGATTGGAGACCGATGTTACCAGCTCGCCCAATATAACGTGGAGCTCCAGTATTCCGACCATTGCGACCGTAAGCGCCACTGGACTGGCAACGGGCGTAAGCGCCGGAACCACCACTATCTCGGCGATCTGGACGAACGCCGATGGCTCTGTCGTTTCAGCGACCGCCAGCGTTTCTGTGAGTCTTTCCGCAGCTCCGGAGCCACTGCTGTCGCTCACCATTATTCCGGGTTCGATCAGCGTTGGGGAATTGAACGATACCGGCCAATTCCTGGCGATTGGCACATTCTCAACGACACCCAACGTAAGAGACCTGACCAATACCGTTACCTGGCTCTCTTCAGCGCCGAACACATTCCCGATCAGCACCAACACGTCTAACTCGCAGGGAAGAGAAAACGCTGGCGTTGCGAGCGCGTTCGGAAGCGGTTCGGCGACCATCATTGCCGAGGCGACAGATCCTACGACCGGTTCTGTACAAACCGCGACGGCAATATTCAGTTGTCCGCTGACCCTCCCGAGTCCGAACAGCATACCGCCCCTTCCGGGCTCGTGCTATCCCAGGCTCACAGGTACCGGAGTTGCTTTCGACCCTCACGGTCTATAACGAAGGCTTGAACACCACGAACTGGTACATCACCGCGCCGTCCGCTACGGGCACCGCCAACGTGATCCATTGCGGGCCGGGCTGGACGGGCACGGGTGGCTCAGTTTGCACAGCCACTTACCCCGTGGGAGCAAGCGTTATTCTCACTGCACCGGCTGGAGCCGGAGCATTTGGCGGGTGGTCAAGCAACTGCACGCCTAGCGATGCGACCGGCGCTCCCCTCCCAGGTCCAGTCTTCTGGACTGCGGGCGGACCCGAATTACTGCGTCGTCTCGCTGACGATTGACGACACAGTAGGAGCAATCTTCAACTAGGGATAACTTGAACACGCAAAGCTGGCCGCCCAACCGGGCGGCCAGCTTGCTTTGCACAGTGTCTCCGGCCAGCCGCATTAGACTTGGATTGTCCTCTTTCTGCCGTTTTGATGACTCATCGATTCGCCCGCCTTCGCCGCTTCCACTTCAACTTCCCGCAACGGATCGCGGCGGGGTTCCTCGCCCTTTTTCTGACCCAGGGATTCTGGATCACGGCTCATCAGACGCTGTCTGACCGCGACTACCAGTACGCGCGCTGCGGCCGCGAAACCTGGGAGAAGCCGTCCCCGCTGGCCGGCTACTACACCACCTGCGGCAACATCCGCGACGGCATTCTTGCTTACCGCGTCGCCGGCCTGCCTCTCACCGTCAATCTGCTCCTGCAGCGTGGTCTCGACCTCTTTCGCAAGCCCGAAGACCGCGTCGTCCAGGCATCTGCGGGGCAGGGAGGCGCAGGGTTGAGCGTCTGGGAACTCCGCCACCAAATGACCCATGTTCTCCTGTTGCTGCGCCTTCCGTTCCTGGCATGCGGCTGTGTTCTCGGAGCGGGCTTATGGTGGGTCACGCGGCGTCTCTACGGCAACATGGGCGGATACGTTGCCCTGGCGCTCTACTGCTTCTCGCCCCCGATCCTGAAGGCATGCGTTTCGCCCAATCCCGATATCTTCGCGGCTCTCGGCGTCTACGGCGGAATCTATACCTGCATCGGTGTCGCGCACGCCATGCAGGGCCCGCGCCGCAAATGGCGTCCGCGGATCATTCTGCTTACGTTGCTGTTTGGAATTGCGGCTGCGGCGCACATCGCCGCCCTGCCGGTGACTGCGTTTCTGGGCCTCGTTCTCATGATCTGGATTGCGGAAGGCCGTCGCAGCCAGATTCTTCCTGTTGTGCTTCTCGCATCCTCGGGAGCGCTCCTGCTGGTCTTCGCCTGCTATGGCTTCTCACCTGACGCCTTCAGCTATATTTTCCGCTCCGCTTCCGGCTTTCTTTCCATTTCGCTGATGCCTGCTCAGCGCTTTTTCTCCACGGTCTCCAATGCCGGCCTAATCATCGCGTCGGCTGCGTCGGCGCTGCTCTATCTTGGCATGCGCCGATCGCGCTACTTCGGCAACACAGCACCGCTTCTCTGCTTCCTCGTTCTCGTCGTTCTCGTCACAACCGGCGTGCAATCGAGCCCATGGCTTTGGTCGCTGCCATTTCTCTTGACGTTTGTCGGCGGTGTCTTTGCCGACGGCTTTGAATCGCAACGCGGAAAGATCTTCATCGTCGCTGCCAGCTCGATTGTGGTGCTCCAGGCCGTTTGCTGCGTTCTGGCCTTACCGGGCTTGACTGGCGATCGCGATTTTCATCTTTCAAGAATGTTGAACCATTTGTACGACCTCGCATGGGTGCTGGGATGAGGATGGTCGGATTCAACACGGATAAGGCGTCTTTTTCTCGCTCTTTGCGGTTCATTCGAGCCCCCGCCTTCGTGCACCTGCATCAAATCTTCCGAGCCGTCCGAGTTTGGTCGCCGATTTCACAGGCAAGACGCGCAGTTTAACGTTATCTCGGGATTTTTAGCGCATGTTCAACGGTTGGTCTTCCACGCGAAGTGTATGGCTGTTCGCGCTCACGATGTCTTTGAGCCCGATCGCATTGAGCCAGGATTCGCAGGACTCAGGTCTTCAGCTCGATACGACGCAACACCAAAGCGCGGACATTCCTGATTCTCCACCCGCGACCAACGTTGCGCCCGGGCGCGTTTCGCGCCTTCCTGATTTCAACCGGGATATTTACTACCGAAACAAGCTTGAATTCTCGTTGGAAACCGGCTGGCTTCCAAACAACATTCCATTCGTGTTCGATTTTCTTGTCGGCAGCAAATACTCCACCTGGCCGCTGCACTACACGCTGGTGCCAAACATTGCGTCGATTCGTTGGGACATCGATAACATCTGGGGCCGCTCTATCTTTCGCGGCAATACCGATATGTCCTTCAGCGGCTCCTATACCGCGATCCCCCGCGGTCCCGAAACGCGCTACTTCGCCTTCGACTACGGTATCCGTCGCAACTTCATTCAGCCCCGGTGGCGCATTGTGCCCTATGTTGAGGGGCGTGGTGGAGTAGGGAACATCAATGCAAAACAACCTTACGGTATCCAGTATGCACAAGGTCAAGACCTGACCTTCACTCTCATGGTCGGCAGCGGAGCGCGCTATAACTTCAATCCGCGATACAGTGTCGCGGCCGGAATGACCTACATGCACGTCTCCAATTTCTATCTTTCCGAGCCCCGGTACGAGGATTTTGGCATCAACGTGTACGGCTCAATCGTGGGGGTCTATATGCGCCTGGGAAAGGCAAAACGAAGCGCCACGGAATAGCGATGCGAGCGGCTCGCGAAAGGTAGGATTGAAGATGTAGCTGACGCGACTCGGGTTTCTGTATCTTGTGGAGAGCAGAGGTCTCGATGAACTACTCGAAACTCGCTTCGCAATTGAGAAGGATTCTCCACATCGCGAAAGTTTCTGTGTTCATATGCGCTTTCGCAGGCACGCTCGCCGCGCGGCAGCTTCCGTCGAATGCTTCGCCGCTTTCCCAGAAGGCATCCGGGAGCGAGGCTCACTACGTCGGCTCCGAAGCCTGCAAGAACTGCCATCTTGCCGCCTACAACGGCTGGAAGAAGAGCCGGATGGCGAACATCCTTCTCGATCCGCGCCAGCATCCTGATGCTGTTGTCGGAGATTTCTCAAAACCGGACCCCGTTCGCGCATTTACCCTCGACGACGTGGCTTTTACCTACGGCGGCCGCTTCAAGCAGCGCTATTTCACCAAGCGCGGAGACGACTACTTTCCGCTTCCCGCGCAATGGGACGTCCAAAAGCAAAAGTGGCTTCCCTATCACGTTGAAGCGGGTGCGGACTGGTGGGAGCCGTTCTACGGTCCCAGCAACTTCGACCGACCCACCGGCCCGACTTGCGACGGATGTCACTCCGTAAACTACGACATCCGCACCAGGCAGGTTACGGAGTGGAATGTCGGTTGTGAAAAATGCCACGGTCCTGGAAGCAGGCATGCCGCGCATCCCACGCGGACAAACATCGTCAATCCCGCGAAGCTCGACTTCGTTCGCGCCAACGACGTTTGTATGCAGTGCCACAGCCAGGGGCGTCCGCTCACCAATCCGATCGAGGGCCGGTACTACGACTGGCCTGTTGGCTTCACTGCGGGCGATCGACTCGCCGATTACTGGCATTTCGAGGAAACCAAGCCCGGCATCACCAACTTCTACCAGTTCGCCGAGCTTACCTCGCACAAAAATCGCATGCAGGGCAACGACTTCGTCCAGAGCAATATGTATCACCGCCAGATCCGCTGCTTCGACTGCCACCAGGTTCATAGCAGCGCAGTCTCCAATCTTCCGGTGAGCGGCAACGCCTTGTGCCTGGGCTGCCACACGCGTGAGAATCCGGCGGGGCTGCACGGCACCGTGACAGAACACACGCATCATTCAGCCAGCAGCGCAGGAAGCAAATGTACGGCTTGTCACATGCCGCGCATCGAGCAGACCATCAAGGACAACTACGTTGCTGCGCATACGTTTCGTTTCATCACGCCGCTCGAAACCGAGCAGTCCGGCATTCCGAATCCCTGCACTTCATGCCATAAGGACAAATCGAATGCCTGGGCAAGACAGGAACTCGCAAAATGGACCACCATATCTCCGTGGCGTGTAGGGCAATGATTCAGCCCTCTGACGACCGCCCTTGACGCACCGGGATTTTGCAAGGAATAAGGCGTTTCCGGTCGCGTTTGGAGAAGGTAGATTCCGGGGAGAATGAGTCTCATATAAATATAATGAAATATGACGTTTAGAGGGCACACTGCGCCTTGCTGAAAGGGCTCTTCGCGGCGTAAAATGAACTTGTAGCCCAAGAGATTCCCGGCCCTGCATTTCAGGAACTTTTTTGCCTCCTCTCGGACGGGAATAGCGGTTCTCCAGTTGATGCAAAAGGGAGACCGTCAACGCTAAGTGTGGCCTTTCCTCAAGAAAGGACACAGAGCACACTTTCAAAAACTCCACCTGAATTGGAGAGCCGCTCTAAAAGCCTCTATGCCCGACGATCAGAACCCCCAGCTCCCCCTTGATGGCGGCACGCCACCGCGCGAAGGCAGTCTCATTTCGATCAATATCGAAGAAGAGATGCGCCGATCGTATCTTGACTACTCGATGTCGGTCATCATCGGGCGCGCTCTTCCCGACGCTCGCGACGGCCTCAAGCCTGTCCATCGCCGCGTCCTCTACGCCATGAGCGAGATGGGCCTTGAGTACAACAAGAAGTACACCAAGTGCGCGAAAGTTGTCGGACAGGCCATGGGTGTCTACCATCCCCACGGCGACTCCGCCATCTACGACACGCTGGTGCGCATGGCGCAGCCGTTCTCGCTGCGTTATCCGCTTGTGGATGGACAGGGCAACTTCGGCTCCGTCGATGGCGATCCGCCCGCGGCCATGCGATACACCGAGTGCCGCATGGCGCGCATGGCCGGCGAACTGCTTGCCGACATCGACATGGAGACGGTCGACTTCGTCCCTAACTACGACGAGTCCACGCTCGAGCCCACGGTTCTGCCCACGCGCATTCCCAATCTCATCGTCAATGGTTCGAGCGGCATCGCCGTGGGCATGGCAACCAACATTCCACCGCACAACCTCACCGAGGTCGTGAACGCTACTATCGAGCTGGTCAAGAATCCCAAGGCCGGACTGATCGAAATTCTCCAGCACGTGCAAGGCCCCGATTTTCCCACCGGCGGATTCCTCTACGGCAAGAGCGGCATCGTCAACGCCTACAAGACCGGCCGCGGCCGCTTCATGATGCGCGCCAAGGTCGCCACTGAAAATCTGACCAAGGAAAAACTGGCGATCATCGTCACCGAGATCCCCTACCAGGTCAACAAGTCCAAGCTTATCGAGCGCATCGCCGAGCTGGTCACGGAAAAAATCATCGACGAAATCAGCGACGTCCGCGACGAGAGTGATCGCGACGGCATGCGCATCGTCATCGAGCTAAAGCGTGGGAGCCAGCCTGAGATCGTGCTCAACCAGCTCTACAAGCACACGCAGATGCAGGAGAGCTTCTCCATGATCTTCCTGGCCGTGCTCAACGGCCAACCGAGGGAGTTCCCGCTCGACGCGGCGATTCGCGCCTTCATCGATCACCGTATTGACGTGGTGCAGCGTCGCACCGCCTATCTGCTGCGCAAGGCTCGCGAGCGCGAGCACATCCTCGAAGGCTACAAGATCGCTCTCGACAACCTCGACATGGTCATCAAGATCATTCGGGGATCGAATTCGCGCGTAGAGGCTCGCGAAAACCTGTACACCTGGGGCAAGGGAACCGACATCATCGTTAACCTCAATCGCGAGCGCCTTGCGAGCGAAGAGCGCGGCCTTTCGCTCAAGCAAGTCGACGCGATCCTCGAACTCCAGCTCTATCGCCTCACGCAGCTCTCGGTCGACGAAATCCTGAAAGAATTGCAGCAGAAGCGCGATGAGATCGCCGAGTACGAATCGATCCTCGCCAGCGACAAGAAGCTGCGTAACGTGATCATCAAGGAACTCGAGAAGGTCCGCGACCAGTATGGCGATGCGCGCCGAACCCAGATCGTTGACGAGTCCGCCGAGCTTCAACTCGAAGATCTTATCGCCGATGAGCAGGTTGCCGTCACCGTCAGTCACCAGGGCTACCTGAAGCGGACGCCGATTTCGATTTATCGCCAGCAGCGCCGTGGCGGCACCGGCCGCACCGGGATGAAGACACGCGAGGAAGATTTCGTCTCGCAACTCATCATCGACTCCACGCACGCCTACCTGCTCTGCTTCACCAACACCGGCCGCGTCTACTGGGTCAAGGTCTACGAAGTTCCCGATGTAGGCGCAGCCGGCAAAGGCAAGAGCATGCAGAGCCTCCTCAATCTGCAGCCCGGCGAGAATGTCCGCGCCATCCTGCCGGTCCGCGATCTGGAAGAGGAAGGGAAGTTCATCTTCTTCGCCACGCGCAATGGCGTGGTAAAAAAGACGCCCCTCAAAGACTTCTCCAATGTGATGTCGCGCGGCATCATTGCCATCGCCATCGAAAAAGATGATGATCTGATTTCGGCGGGACTCACCAACGGCAAGCAGACAATCTTCCTCGGCACGCGCGATGGAATGGCCATTCGCTTTGACGAGGAATACGATCCCGAGCGGAGTGGCATTGGTTTGCGACCCATGGGCCGCAATGCCGCCGGGAATCGAGGCATCTCCCTCAAGAAGGGCGACTACGTGATCGGCGCGGCCATCACAGACTCCGATGAAACCCGCGACAAGGAACGCGACGAGTGCGCCGCCAAGCTGAACCTCACAAAGAAGCTCACCGAACTGCGGACCGCTCTCGAACAAGCCAAAGAAAAACTTCAGAAAGCCAGGGAAGAGCTACGCGCAGCGCCGAAAGAAACCGAGGCCCTCATCGCGGCGGTCAAGACGGCAGAGAAACGTCGCGATGACGCTGAAAAGGCGCTTAAGGAATTCGACGAAAAGCTTTGCGTCAGCAAATCGCTAATCCTGACCGTCACTGAAAACGGCTTCGGCAAGCGAACAGATGTAGACGAGTACCGCTTGACCGCTCGTGGCGCGCAGGGGGTGAACAACCTGAAAGCCACTCCAAAGGTCGGTAAGTCCGCGTCAATCCTGCTGGTCAACGAGACCTCTGAACTGGTGGTCATCAGCCAATGGGGCAAGATCATCCGCATCGACACCAAGACCGTTCGCGCAGCTGGCCGCGCCACCCAGGGCGTCCGCCTGCTCAACCTGGAGGACGACGATAAGGTAGCGGCCGCTGTCATCATCCCCCCCGACGAAGTGAACGGCAAGGAAGACGACCAGGGCACGCTGATCCAGTAAGCAGTCCACCGATGTTGCGACAACAAGAAGGGGTGCGAGACACGCACCCCTTCTTGTTGTCGCCAAGTCTGATTCAAATCACCGACCAAGGAATCCGCACCATCCGTCACACCGCAATGTTCATTCATCCGAATTGCCTCGCGTGGCTGCACGAAAGCTTTATAGTTGTCCTTCACACAAGAGGACTTCATGCACGAACCAAAGCTTCTTCTCAGCTCCTCACTCTTCCTTCTCTTCGCCACATGCGTCTACGCCCAGGACGCACCCATGTTCCGAAACAATCTCGCTCACTCCGGCGTGTACGCTGCTGCAGGTGTTCCGAAACTAAAAGGGGTCAAATGGACTTTTCACACGCGTGGCGAAGTCGTCTCATCGCCCGCAATTGTCGATGGCGTCATCTATGTTGGCAGTAACGACGGCAACCTGTATGCGCTCGACCAACAAACCGGCACGAAGAAGTGGGCTTTCTAAACCGGGGCGCGTGTTGCTTCGTCGCCTGCCGTGGACCACGGTCTTGTCTACTTCAATAGTTACGATGGCTACTTTTACGCCGTGGACACGGCAGCCGGAAAGCTCCGCTGGAAATTCCGTAACGCAGGGGAACGTCGCTATGCGGCAACTCATTTGCACGGCGGTTTGCCAGAGGGCGAAACTATGCCCGATCCGTTCGACGTATATCTGTCCTCGCCCGCAATTGCGAATGGCTTCGTCTACTTTGGCAGCGGAGACGGCAACATCTACGCGCTCGATGCCACTACCGGCGACCTCAAATGGAAATTTAAAACCGGCGATGTCGTGCACGCCTCGCCGGCAATCGCCGATGGCAAGCTCTTCATTGGAAGTTGGGACAGCTACTTCTATGCGCTCGACTCCGCCACCGGAAAAGAGCTCTGGCGTTTCAAGACCGGCGAAGATCCCGACATGCACAACCAGGTTGGCATTCAGTCTTCGGCCACCGTGGCTGATGGCGTGGTCTACTTCGGTTGCCGTGATTCAAATCTCTATGCTCTTGATGCGGCGACCGGCAAAAAACTATGGGCGTTCAACAACAAGGGATCGTGGGTCATCGTTTCGCCGGTTGTGCAGGCGGGCAAACTGTACTTCGCCACTTCGGACTCGGCGCTTCTGCATGTCCTGGATTCCAAAACCGGCGCACCTATCGATTCGCTTAAGTTTTACTGGCCCATCTTCTCTTCACCGTCCATCGCCGGAACCACACTCTACCTTGCCGGACATGATAGCAAACTGGTTGCGGTCGATCTCACATCCTTCAAGCTCGCATGGACCTTCCAGTCCGATGGCTCACGTCAGAACCTCGCCGCCCTCTCGAAGCCTGACGGGAAGCTACCCAACTACGAGGCTGTCTTCCAATCCAACTTCTACGACGACTTGATCGTTGGCTTCGCTAAGACTCACACCGTGGGTACGTTCCTGTCGTCGCCGGTGATTTCCGGAAGTGTCGTCTACATCGGAAGCGCCGACGGCAATCTCTACGCACTCGAATAAGGCAGGATGCCGGATTTCACTCTTAAACCTAAACCCAATGCAATCAGTGCGACGTAATAGCCCGATTCACTTTCGTACCGAGAAAAACATCGTCAGCGCGAGGCCCGGCGCCAACAAGCCGCCGGCCGGCCGCATCTCAGAAGTCATCGAAGGGTCAACCACTGACGATGCGCCACACATGCAATTCGCGCCTCGGTCGCAAGCAGAGACCCGCCTTTCGCCCAAACCAATCATTGTCTCCGCAGCTAAACTCCTTGCCATCAGTCCCGCGCCTTCTGGGACCCTGGGGCTTCAGGTCGGTGACCGCCGCAGTTGTACCAAATTACGCAACTTATCAGACAAATCTGAACCACGATCAGCACTCCAAATTCGTGCTGCCGCGTCTTACACTAGTGGTGCTCAGGTTTCTCCGCGTACCCCCGATGGTGCGCACCGCATTTTTGGTTTTTTTGCTGGTTACGTTCGTTGCAATCTCTGCTAGCGCAGCGCGCATCCTGCCATCGCGGCCCCGCGCTCATGCAACGATCAGCAAATCGACGCCACACCATTCCCGCCGAGCGCCTTCACCGATTTCCCATAGCAGCCGGCTACGCCCGGTTCACAGCTCGGCACCCTCAAGTGCACACCGCGCCATGACCGGCCGTCACACCCGCGGCACATCCGGCACAATGTATCGCACACGCAATTCCGCCGGGCGTTCAGCGACACTCCGGCGCACGCATTACAACTCCAATCGCTCCAAAGCGCTCTTCGTTCCGCTGGCCACAGTCCCTGCTTCCGCGACGAGGCCCCCATCAGAAGACCGGAACGACTCGGCTGCCAATGCAATCCGATCTGCCGAAATGTCTGCGGCAAGACCGCATCCCAACTACAACCCAATTCCAGACCAGCCGCGTGTAGCGGAACCCGCAGGGGAAGTAAGCGCTGGTTCGCGCGAAACGGACATCCTGCCTGCTCCCGGCACCGATCCCTCCTCAATGGCCTCAGCGGGAAACCCGCTTGCCGCGCCCCGCGAATCCCGTCCTCCCATCTCTGGCCAGGTGGCCGAACTCATGCGCCCGCCGCTCTTCTCTGGTCGCGTTTCGAGTTATACGCTGCGCGGCACCCACGACTCCCTCGTGCGTCAGAACGCTCGCTCTGAAGAAGAGAACCTCGAGCGCATTGAAAACGACGTGGATCTGGAGGATCGCATCGCCCGGGGATCGCTGGTACGTGTTCCCGAGTCCGCTGCTCTTGCTGTCAATCCCACTCTGCCTGACAACCGCCGCTACTGCCGTCCCTGGACCGCCGACTTTCTCACCGAACTCGCGCGCGCGCACCACACCGAATTTCATACGCCGCTCGTGGTCAGTTCCGCGGTTCGCACCGTTGAGTACCAGATGCGCTTAATGCGCATCAATGGCAATGCAGCCGAGGCGGAAGGCGACATCGTCAGTCCGCATCTCACCGGGGCCACCATCGACATCGCCAAGTCCGGCCTCTCGCGCCGCGAACTCCAGTGGATGCGCAGCGAACTGCTCGCCTATCAAAACGCTGGCGTCATCGACGTGGAAGAAGAGTTCCACCAGCGTTGCTTCCATATAACGGTGTACAAAAGCCACCCCTCAGGGTCCCCGGCGCGCGGAACCACCGCGGCAGCGACGCCCGTAATGGACTCGCAGGACAACCCCTCCTCGGTCAGCACCACTCCAGACAATCAATAATTCCCCGTATCTGGCGCCGCATACACTCTCTAAATTCATTCCGAAAATGCACCGGACGCGCTACAATCGCGGCGAGCGCAAATCCTCCGTGCGTTCTGTTTGGTGTGATTTTTGCCAGGAACCTGGGACCGTCGGTCGGAATTCCTCCGCCGTCCGGTCTGTACATCGGACTTCAATCAATTTCTTCGAGAGGCAATCATGAACGATCAGGCAGTGCAACCAGCAGGCGAAGCCACTCAAGGTCTTACTCAACTGCAGCGGGTCATCAATATCTATGCGGCACCTTCGAAAACCTTCGCCGACATCAGGGCCGGCCACAAAAGCTGGTGGCTGCCCTTTCTGATCACGGTGCTGTGCGGAGCCTTTCTCTACACCGCAATCACCATGCAGGTGACCTGGAAAACCGTCTACGAAAACCAGCAGAAGCTTGCACCCGAATTTGCAAAACGCATGATGGATCAGATGCCGCCTGAACAGCGCGCAAAAGCAGATGCCGCTGGGCCCAAGAACCAGGCTGTCACCTGGGCGCTCTCTCCTCTTGGCGTCTTGCTTCAAGACCTGATCATGGCCCTCGTTCTCTGGCCCACCATCAACTTCGGCTTCGGAGGCAAAGCCACCTTCGGCTCCCTCTTCGTCGTAACGGTTTATGCCGGGCTTGTGCTGTGGCCCATTCGATTGATACTGGGCGGCATTTCCCTCTTCGCCGGCGCCTCACCCGATGGGTTTAACGTGGGCAATCCTGCTCCCACAAATATCGCCGCATTTCTGAATCCGGCAGATACCAGCAAGGCGCTTTACACGTTCCTTTCCGCGCTCGATGCCCCAACCATCTGGTGTCTTGTCGTAACCTCGATTGGAGTATCGATCGTTGCCGGCGTGAAGCGGCCCTCCGGCTACATTGCCGTCTTCGGCTGGTGGATACTGGTCACGCTTGTTTTCATTGGAATTGCAGCAATCTAGAGAAAGAGTTTTGTACGCAAAATCAAACGGCGCACATCGCGAGATGTGCGCCGTTGCCTTGTAATCTCTAGTCCCTGGTCCCGGGTCCTTGTCCCTAATCCCTGCTTAATTCCATCCATCTCCGCATGATCAGCGTCGCATTGATTCCGCCGAATCCGAAGGAGTTCGACAACGCCACGTCGAAGTTATGCTTAATGGCCTTGTTCGGCACATAATCCAGCCGGCACTCAGGATCCACGTTGTCCAGGTTGATCGTCGGAGGAAGCTCCTGATTGATCAACGCCATTACGGTGATGCCTGCTTCCAGTCCTCCGGCGCCGCCGAGGAGATGCCCGGTCATCGACTTCGTTCCACTGATCTTCAGCTTGTGGCTGAGGGCGTGTTCGCCGAACACCAGTTCAATAGCGCGCGACTCGTTTCCATCGCCGGCAGGAGTCGAAGTCGCATGAGCATTCACGTAACCTACGTCTTCCGGTTTGATCCCCGCGTCCTTCAGAGCTGCACGCATGCTGCGTTGCGCGCCCGCGCCTTCCGGAGCGATTCCTGTCATGTGGTACGCGTCCGCGCTCATGCCGTAGCCGATCACTTCGCCCAGGATCTTCGCGCCGCGCTTCTTCGCAAATTCGAGCTCTTCCAGGATAAGGATCCCCGCGCCTTCGCCGATCACAAATCCATCGCGATCCTTGTCGAATGGCCGGCTCGCCTTCGTAGGATCATCGTTACGCGTTGAAAGCGCGCGCATCGCGGCAAATCCGCCCACCGACAGCGGAGTTACCGAAGCTTCCGCACCGCCGGCAATCATGACGTCTGCATCGCCGTGCAAAATCATGCGCACCGAATCGCCAATCGAGTTGGCACTCGTGGCGCACGCCGTAGCGGTGGCAGAAATCGGACCCTGCGCCCCGTAACGAATGCTGATCTGTCCCGCCGCCATGTTCACAATTACCGCGGGAATAAAGAAAGGGGAGATCTTGCGGGGACCGCCGTTCAGCAGGTTGGTGTGCTCGCGCTCGATGATCTCGAACCCACCAATGCCCGAGCCGATAAACACGCCCACGCGTTCGGCGATCTCCGGTGTGATCTTCAGGCCAGACTGCTCCATCGCCTCTTGCGTTGCCGCAAAAGCAAAATGGATGAAGCGCCCCATCTTGCGCGCTTCCTTCTTTTCGACAAAGTTCAGAGGGTCAAAGTTCTTGACCTCGGCGGCAAAGGTAACGGGAAACCCGGTTGTGTCGAATTCTGTGATCGGGGCCATACCGCTGGCGCCCGCTACCAGTTTCTCCCACACCTCCGGAGCGGTGTTGCCCACACCGCACACCAGCCCAAGGCCGGTGATCACGACTCTGCGGTTCACCGGCTACTTGCCTTTCGCGGTCTTTTCGTTCTTCTCGATGTAATCAATCGCGTCCTTGACGGTCTTGATCTTCTCAGCGTCTTCGTCGGGAATTTCCAGATCAAACGCCTCTTCAAATTGCATCACAAGTTCCACCACGTCCAGCGAATCCGCTCCCAGGTCTTCCTGAAAGCTCGCGCCGGGGGTCACTTCGGCTTCGTCCACCTGCAACTGCTCGACGATGATCTGCTTTACCTTTTCTTCTACCGCCATGCCTGATTCTCCTCGATTCTGTTTGCCAAAAATCCGGTCCAAAAATCCGATTTTGATCCGGGAATTCAATCATTTGCATTCCGCCTGCCTACAATAACGGCAAACGGCACACCAACACAACCACCACGGCGACAAAAGATCGCCCGGCCCCGAAACTCCAAGTCTATCGGGTGGCTCCCGGTGTGTAAAGCCAACGCAGAGTGGAAATAAGTCAAACACCAGCGCTCGCATGCGTGTGCCTTAACTCCTCCGCAACCCCTGCGCAAAAACCCCGGGTTTCGACCCGGAATTGCACATCGAAAAGGCGTACATTAGGCGAAGAGATTCTCGGAGGCCCTCATGCAAGCTCTTATCGCCGTTCTAGCCGTTGTCGCAGGAATTTTGCTGGGCTTTTGGATCCGCACGGTCTCGACAAAACGGGAGCTCGCGCTCTTGGATCAGCGTAATCGGGAATCTCTCGATGCGCTTGCGGCATTGCAAAAGCAGTTGATGCAGTCCCATGCCGAGTCCGCCGCCCGGGCCGGCTTTGAGTCCCTCGCAGCGGAGCGAGCGGCCGTGATCGCGCATGGAAACGCTGAACTCGCCGCCCTCCGCTCTGAAATCGAATCGAAATCGACGCATGCGTCTTCGTTGAGTGCCCGCATCAGCCAGCTCGAAGCCGATCTCAACAATGAGCGCCAGAATATGGCGGAGAAAGTTGCGCTGCTTGAAACCGCCAAGCAGGCCCTCGCAAATCAATTCCAGACTCTCGCCGCAGACATCCTGGATCAGAAGTCCAAAATCGTTTTCCGAGGGCAGTCAAAAAGAATTGGGCACGCTACTCACGCCGCTCCGCGAACAAATTAAGGAATTCCGCGAAAAAGTTGAACGGGTGCAGACAGAGTCGACAACCGGCGTTACCGAACTCAAGACCCTGATTGGAACCCTCGGCACGCTCAACCAGGCACTGACTGAAGAGGCCCATAATCTCTCCACAGCTCTCCGTGGCTCCTCGAAAGCGCAAGGCGACTGGGGCGAATTCATCCTCCGCGACCTGCTCGACAAGGCCGGTCTGCGTGAAGGCGAGCAATACGTATTTCAGCAGTCCTTCGCGGTTAAAGGTGAAAACGGCGAGCGCGCGCGCACTGTTCGCACCGATGTGATCGTCTTCCTGCCCGGCGGACGCAATCTGGTGATTGACTCGAAGGTTTCGCTAACCGCCTACACCGACTGCGTCAATGCCACCGAAGAAGATGCTCGCAAGGCAGCGCTTAAATTGCACATGGCCAGCATGCGCACCCACATCTCAGGTCTGGCCAAAGCTGGATACCACAATCTCCCCGGCATCGAGGTTCCCGATTTTGTTGTGATGTTCGTGCCCATCGAACCCGCATTTCTGATGGCCTTGCAGGGCGATGGCGACCTATGGGCCGATGCCTACAAGCAGGGAGTACTGCTCGTCGGCCCCACCACCCTGCTCTATGTCATCCGCATCATCAACGTCCTTTGGCAGCAGGAACGTCAGGCCCGCAATGTGCAGGAAGTGATGAATCGCGGAACCGAGCTATACGAGAAATTTGTGGGATTTGTGACGGACATGGAACTTGTGGGTGACAGCCTTCGCAGGACCGATCAGAACTACACCAATGCAATGAAGAAGCTTGTAGATGGCCGCGGCAATCTCATTCGCCAAGTCGAGCTGCTCAAAAAGCTGGGACTTCGCACCAACAAGTCGATTCCCAAAAACCTGCTCGATCGCGCTGACGTCGATCAGGCAGAATTGGCCCTGGCGGCGGAAGCCGACGAGCCCGTCAACGGAGTATCTTCTGCCATCGAATGAAAGGCCCTGACTCACAGAACAACACAAGTAAGTATTAGTCGGAAAAAATCAAAGCCTGGGTTGGGCCAGGTGCCCGCCGATTCCTCCGGCCAGTCCCAGATAACAGGATTCTCCCATTACTTTTGTCCCGGAAAGTCGCGGTTACTTCACCGCAATCGCGCCCCGGGTTTGCTTAAATTAAGCTTAGGGAACCGAAATACATGGCAAGTTCGGTCATACTCGTCGGTGCGGTCGCGCTAGGGACCGGCCTCATCTGCCTGGTTTGCGGGTATCTTTGGGGCCGTTCCAACGTCAGGTCGCTGATCGAAGATGCGCTGGATAAGGCGCGCATCTCTGCCGACGCACGCGAATTCTCCGTGCGCGAAGAGTTGGACGAAAAGATGCTTGAGCTCGCCGAGCTTCGCGCCAGCGCGGAAGAAGTCCCCCGTCTGCGCGAACAGCTTGAGCAACTGAAATCGGAGAGAACGCGCGGTTCCGTCGCCGGCAGAGTGAGCGCTCACGCAAACGGGAACAGCACGCAGTACGAACAGATGCCCGCTGAGAAAGTTCAGCCTCCCCCTCCGCCTCCAGAATCGGCCGATAAAGCCATCCAGAATCTTCTCAAGTCGATCGAAGAGAGGATGAAGCAAGCTGAGGAGGCTCCTCGCGACGCCAATGGGAAAGCCGCAACCCCTCCGGTGAAAAAGTTTGCCGTTGAGATCCCTCCAACCGTTGACTCAGCTAAGTGGCAAGCCGGCTCCCGCAGAATTACCAGTTGCGAAGGCCGCCCCGGCAGAAGTGCGAGCTGCCAAGCCCACACCGGCAGAGTTACGAGCCGCGAAGCCCGCTCCGTCAGAAACACGAACTCCGAAGGCCGCCCCGGCTGTCAAGGATGAATGGCAGGAGTTTGCGGCTTCCCTCGACGCTTTGAGAAATCGCCAGAAATAGCTTCGCCTGTCGCGAGAGAAAAATTCGAAAGTGCAACCATATGGTTGCGCATAGCAGCGCTGCTAAGGTTTTTCCAATTCTGCGAACGTCCCGCGCAGCCGCTTCCAGGTTGTCCCCAGGTCTTCCGGCAGCACCCGTGTTTCCGCCACGGTCGTCATGAAGTTGGTGTCGCCAATCCACCGTGGCATCGCATGCATGTGGAGATGTCCGGCAACCCCAGCACCCGCTGCCTGGCCGAGGTTCAACCCGAAATTGAACCCATGAGGCCGGTAAAGCTGCTCCAACGCGCTCTCTGTCAATTGCGCTAGGTCCATCAATTCGTGAGCAGCATCGGGTTCGAGTTTGGCGATGCGGTCGAGGTGCGCATAGGGCATCACCATCACGTGTCCCGAGGTGTAGGGGTACGCGTTGAGGCAAATGAAGCAGGTTTTTCCGCGCTTGATCAGCCCTCCGGCTTCTTCTGCATCATCGGCGTTCATGCCGTTCTCGATGGCGTAATCGATGCTGGCGATCAGGTTGCAGAACACGCAGTTCAGGTCCCCGGGCCATGCATTCAGACGCGCGGGCACACCGGGCCGAGGCGCCCCATCCGCCGTCGTGACATACGCAAATCGCCAGGGACTCCAGAGTTGATCCATATTCCAGGCTACGCGGCGAATCCTTTCTACCTTCCCTCTCGGTCGCACCTCAGTATAGTGCGCTGTTCCATTCGGGTTCGCGATTCTGGCGGAACCTCCAAACAACAGAGAAGAACTTCTCATACCTGTATTCGATGTCACACTTCACCGCTAACCTCAACCGAATCTCCGGCGAACTGCACCAGCGGTGCAGCACTTTTTCATCCCCCATTCACAACAGCCAAAGCATTGGATTGACGGGGAAAACAGACCATTGCTACACTTGAAAGCGTAGCTTCCTGCGCGGATTCCAGCAGCTAGCTGCGGCCGCCCTCCAGCCAGCCGTCGCCTGCCTGGTGTTTCCCAAGGAGACGAGTCGCTTTACCGCCAGCTCTCTGGCTGAAGCCCCGTCTCTCTAAGAACTCCACGGAAATGGCTCTCGGTTGCCGAGGTCTCGGCCACCGGCCTTGCCTCGCCACCGCGGCGAGCACATGCCAACCGTCGACAGTACATCGTTGCCGGGCAAATGAATCGGAGCTGCTGTCATGCCAAACGTCCTCAATCCCGAACCCGAGAGCATAACCCTGAACACCGAACTCGAAACACCCACCCTAGACCCTGCGATGGAGCTCGATGCTCCTTTGTCCGAATCCACGTCCAACCCAGAGACTGCCGAAGTACAGACTGCCGTCGAAACGCACGCGCTGGACGCCGATGCCCCAACCGAGCCTGTAGCCCAGGCCGTTCCCACACAACAAGAGCACGCGGAACTTCAAGAACCCGTGGCCCGTGTTGCGTCCGCGCCGACCGAACACAGTGCCGATTCTGCTGCTGATGATTTCTCAGCTGCCCTCGAAGCCTTTGAGCGCGAGCAAGCCGCTGAAGCTGCTGCTGTCGAAGCCTACGGCGACAAAGTCGTCTCCGGCACCGTCCTCAAGCAGACTGAAAAACATTTGGTTGTCGACGTCGGTCTCAAGTCCGAGGGCCTCGTGCCCATCGAACAGGTCCTGGATCACACCGGAGCAGTGAGGTTCCAGCCCGGCGAAGTGATCGACGTCGTGATCGAACGCGAAGAGCCCGAGGGCGGCTATCTCGTCAGCTACGAGAAGGCCCAGCGCCTGCGCGTGTGGGACACCATCGAGAAGCACGCCAACGACAAGACCCCGATGATGGGCACTGTCGTCAGCCGCGTCAAGGGTGGTCTCACCGTCGACATCGGCCTCAAGGCCTTCCTGCCCGGCTCGCAGCTTGAGATTCGTCCCGTCCGCAATCTCGACGGCTACCTCGGCCAGCAGATCGAAGTCCGCGTCATCAAGCTCAACAAGAAGCGCGGCAACGTCGTCGTCTCCCGCAAGGAGATCCTCGAGGAAGAGCAGAACGCCAAGCGTTCCACGACTCTCGAGCATCTCGGCGAAGGCGCCATCCTTACCGGCACCGTCAAGAACCTCACCGACTACGGCGCGTTCGTCGATCTCGGTGGCATCGACGGCCTGCTCCACATCACCGACATGAGCTGGGGACGCCTCACCCATCCCCGCGATCTGGTCAACGTCGGCGACGAGATCCAGGTCAAGGTGCTCAAGTTCGATAAAGACAAGCAGCGCGTCTCGCTTGGCTTCAAGCAGCTCACGCCCGATCCGTGGCTCGATGCCTCGGAACGTTATCCCGTTGGCGCACACGTCCACGGCCGCGTTCTGTCGGTTACCGACTACGGCGCGTTCGTTGAACTCGAGCAGGGAATCGAAGGCCTGGTTCATCTCTCTGAGATGACCTGGTCCAAGCGCCTCAAGCATCCCTCCAAGCTGGTCAAGCCCGGCGACGAGGTCGACACGGTTGTCCTCAGCGTCAACCCCGCCGACCGCCGCATCTCGCTCGGCATGAAGCAGCTGATGGAGAATCCCTGGGAGAACCTCACCGAGCGTTATCCCGCCGGAACCGTTGTCGAGGGTCGCGTTCGCAACCTCACCGACTTCGGCGCCTTCATCGAAATCGAAGATGGCATCGACGGCCTCGTCCACGTCTCCAACCTGAGCTGGACCAAGCGCGTCAAGCATCCTTCTGAAATCGTCAAGAAGGGCGAAAAGGTTAAGGCAGTCGTTCTCGGCGTCGAGCCGCAGAACCGCCGCCTCAGCCTCGGCATCAAGCAGCTTCAGCCCGATGTGTGGGAAAGCTTCTTCGCTACCCACCGCGTCGGCGATGTGGTCCATGGCAAGGTGCTTCGCACCGCGCAGTTCGGCGCTTTCGTTGAAATCGCCGAGGGCGTTGAAGGCCTCTGCCACATCTCTGAAGCCAGCGAAGTGCCGGGCGAACCAAGCAAGCTCGAAGCCGGTCAGGAGCACGACTTCAAGATCATCAAGATCAACGTCGAAGAGAAGAAGGTGGGCCTCAGCCTGCGCGCGGTGTCCGGCCACGAAGCCAGCCGCTCCGAGGTTCAGGACTACAAGTCGGAAGCACGCGGCGGCGGCCACAAGCAGCCCGTCTCCAGCGGCACCACAACTCTCGGCGATCTCATCAACTGGCGCAAGAACGAGCGGTAACGCCCGTCCTTGATCGGCACACCAGAACGGCCACCCGCAAGGGTGGCCGTTTTGCTTTTCTTCCATTCTCGTCGTGAAATCTTTGATGTATTGTCACATCTCGCGGCGCGTATTATGCATGGACAGCACCGACTCAAGATCATTTTTTCCCAGTATGCAATCTCAGCGAGGTCTTCATGATCTGTCTGCCCACCGCCCGCGCTGCCGCCGTTCTTGCCATCGCTGTAATCGCCGCCTCTCTCAGCCAGCCCAAGGCATCCGCTTTGGGCGAGCCTCTGAGAGGGGGCGCCGAAGCCGCCGCAAACTGGACGAACACCCAGAAGGTCGCCGTCAAGGACAAACCTCTGAACATGACCGCCTTCACCGTCGACATCCCCACCGGCTGGAAGTATGCGGGCATGATCCTTCGTCCCGGCGGTTGTCATGCGCCCGCCGTGCCCGCAGCGGGCCTCTCTTTCACCACGGTCGGTCCAGACGGCATAACCGCCTATTCCCTGCTTCCCGGCGTTACATGGGACTGGGCCAGCGATGGTAAGAGCCCCCAGGGGCCCAAGTGTAAGGCCATCAATATAACCACCGCCGTGGGTTTCCTGCTGAATATCGTCGTACCGAATATGCGTCCCGACGCGAGAAACATAACGGTGGTTCCTCTACCACCGCAGATGCAGCAGGGGCTCGAGGCGCAGCAACGCAGTCTTCAGGCAAATGCAGGGCCGCAGGACCGCAACATCGTTGACAGCGCGCGTATCCGCCTCGAATATCAGCTCGAAGGACACCCGGTCGAAGAGCTTATAGGAGCCACAATCACTTGTGACGAGCACGCCATGCCTGCCTATCCGCAACTCAACCGCCCTGCCTTGACTCGGCGCTTCTGCCGGTCGCGAGGAACGACCATTCGGCGCGCACCCAAAGGCGGCCTCGACGCCATGATGAGCAAGAATCTGCCTCCGCCACAGATCGATCCGGCATGGGACGCTCACATTCAGCAGCAGATGCGCACGAGTTTCGCCGCGTGGCAGAAGGCCAACAACGATCTCTTTGCGTCAATTCAGGAACACTACAAAGAAGTCACCAAAGGCATGATCAAACGCGGCCAGCAATTCCAAAATCAGCTGCAGGACCAGACCGACCATGCGATGGCACAGGATCGCGCCACGCAGGCCTCAATCGACCACGCCGCTCAACAGCAGGTTCGCGACTCTCTCAACCGCGCCGACTTCATCGACCCCAACACCGGGCGGAAGATCGAGACTTCCAATCAGTATTCCCACAACTGGATATCCTCCGATGGCAGCACCGTCGTCATCGGTAGCGATCCTACCTTCGACCCCAACGGCCAGATTGACCCGGTACGCCAAAGCTGGACCGAACTCGTTCCCATTAACTAGTCATCCATCAGTCTTCACGGAGACTTCGCAACATGTTGTGGATACTTTTCGTCGTCGTTCAGGCGCTCGTCATCATCTCCGGCATTCGACGGGAACAGAGCGCCGGACTCTGGAGTTGGTCCAAATTCATCTTCTCGCTTGGATTCGCGGCCCTCGAAGTCATCATCCTCATCGGCCCAATCCGGTACATCGGCGTGCAGAGCCGTTGGTTCGTGCCGGTCTTCTGTGCTTCAGGAGTTGTCGCGGCGCTCAACTTCATCTGGTTCATCCTTGTGGCTCGCAGATGGAAGCTTCCCGACGGCCGCACCAGCCTGCAGGCCTACCGAGATGAGCACCAGGAAAAGTCTTGAAATATCACGGATCCCAATCCTTGTGAAGCAAGGGTGGGAGCCCGAGCACTTAACCGGCCCGGTTGAAAAATGCCATCTTCAGTGCTACACGCCATAGTCAGGCTCATGTCTTTCCGAGCGGAGGTCGCCACAGCGACCGCAGTCGAGGAACCTGCAGTTGCTGTTGCTTTTCGCCAGTCGGCGAAACTGGTGCAATTCCGACTCCGGATGGAGGCTGGTGCCCTTAGGTCTTCTGGATGCGAGTTCAATCACCAACTCCGGGTGCCCAGGGTCCGGGTTTTCGGACCTGGGAAATCTGAAACGAGCGTACCGCGACTAGGTTTAGGCATACCGATCCAAAACGCCATCCTCAGCTATAATGTAGGCAGCGCCCTGCGCTCCGACTTTATCCCTAAATCATGCAGATTGTAGCATCTACCGACGTAACCGCCGCGCCCTCCGTGTCCTCCAACGGGAGCGCCTGGCAGATCATCAGCTTCACATCACTAAGTTTCGTCGTCTATCTCGCGATTGGTCTACCGCTGGCCATCCTGCCCGAGTACGTTCATATGCGGATGGGCTTCCACGCCTCGCTGGCGGGTCTCGTCATCAGCATCCAGTACATCGCGACGTTTCTCAGCCGTCCCTGGGCCGGCCGCATCTCCGACCGCAAAGGCGCGAAAATCTCCGTCCTGTGGGGCATGGGCGCCTGCACACTCAGCGGTTTGCTGATGCTGGGAGCAGCTGCCCTCCACCGCGATCCCGCATGGCTCAGTCTCACCAGCCTCATCGCCAGCCGCCTCGTGCTCGGCATCGGGGAAAGCCTCGGCTCGACCGGCGCAACATTGTGGGGCATCTCCGAGCGCCGGACCGGAGCACACGGCCAAGGTCATCTCCTACAACGGAGTCAGCACCTACGGAGCACTGGCCCTCGGTGCGCCACTCGGCGTCGTCATGGAAATGCACTGGGGCCTGTCGTCTGTCGCGATTCTCACCATCGTCGTCTGCGCCCTCGCCTACGCATGGGCAGCCATCAAGCCGCCGGTTCCCGTGACTCCCGGCGAACATCTTCCGTTCCGCAATGTTCTCGGACGCGTTACACCGCATGGCATGGGCCTCGCGCTAGGCGGAGTCGGCTACAGCGCCCTCGCCACCTTCGTTACCCTGTTCTACGTGAGCCGCCACTGGAAGGGCGCGGCGCTCTGCCTCACCGCTTTCGGAACAGCGTTCATCGTTGCAAGACTTATATTCATTCGCACCATCGGCACTTTTGGCGGATTTTCGGTCGCCAAGGTTTGTCTCGTCGTCGAATCGCTTGGCGTGCTGCTGCTGTGGCTCTCCACATCTCCCTGGATGGCGCTCTTCGGTGCGGCACTGACCGGCTTTGGCTACTCGCTCGTCTTTCCCGCGCTTGGAGTCGAAGCCGTCGAGCGCGTGCCAGTGGAGAATCGCGGCACCGCTCTTAGCGTTTACACCGTCTTCGCCGACATTTCGTTTTTCATGGTCGGCCCGATCGCAGGAGCCGTGATCGGCCTCTTCGGCTACGCAAGCGTGTTTCTCTTCGCGCTTATCTGTGTAATCTCCGCACTGGCGATAGTCCTGATCCTCGCGGGCAAAAAGACGCACGCCAGCTTTGCCGCCGCCGATTGACCTGGGTGCCCCATCCATACGAACCGCGCAGCGGATCGAATGGGTGGGAAAGCAACACCCTCTCCCGTCATCATTCGCTAACTTGCTAACGGCGCGTGAGCGCCGCTAACAGCCGCGAAACGGCCGCTAACCCCGCTATCCTCGCTACCTCCGCTAAACTAAACCCTGTGCCGCCCACCTTCCACATCGAAAACTTCGGCTGCCGCGCCGCCCGCGCCGACGGCGAAGCGATCGCCGCTCTCCTGCGCACTTCCGGAGCGTCCGAAGGCCCGCAGTCCGTCTCCGATGTGGTCATCGTCAACACCTGCAGCGTCACCGCCGAAGCCGACCGCGAAGCCCGCGCCTACATCCGCCGCACGCATCGCCTCAACCCCGAGGCCCGCATCGTCGCCACTGGCTGCTATGCCCAGCGCGCTCCTCAAGAACTGGCCGACCTCGCCGGCGTGGCTGCCGTCATCGGCAACAGCCACAAGGCCCTCGCCCCAGAAATCGCGCTTCGATTGGCCAACGAAAACGTGTCAGGGCACGACTCGGGGAACCCACGAAGTGGGTCGCGTGCCGATATAGGAGCCGAAAATTCAAGGGCTTCAGCCCCTGACGCTTCTTTTCAATTGTCAGCATTTCCACTCTGCTTGCCTCATCCACCGGCCCTCTCATACTCGCCGACGACACCTTCGCCCACTCATTCCTTGAAGAAGCGCCGATCGCGCCCGGTGCGCAGACGCGCCCCAATCTCAAGATCCAGGAGGGCTGCTCCAATCGCTGCTCTTTCTGCGTCATTCCCCAGACGCGCGGCAGTTCGCGCAGCCTCTCCGCCGAATCGGTCCTGGCTCACGTCCGCAGCTTTGTCGCCGCCGGCGGCAACGAACTTGTGCTCTCCGGAATCAACCTTGGCCGCTGGGGCCGCGACCTTGATCCGGCACAGTCCTCATCCGCACGTTCGCCGCGCTCGTCCGCACCATCCTCGAACAAACCAGCCTGCCAAGATTGCGCTTGAGCTCGATTGAGCCAATGGACTGGGACGCCGCGCTTATCGGTCTCATGGCCGAATATGGAGGCACGAGGCTCGCGCGCCATGCGCACCTTCCCCTCCAATCCGGATCCGACTCCGTGCTGCGCCGCATGTATCGCCGCTATCGCCCCTGGCACTATGCAGACAAGGTTTCCGAATTACTGAGTGCGGCCGGCCCCTCGCTCACTCTCGGCGCCGACGTCATGGTCGGATTCCCAGGCGAAACCGATCGCGAGTTTCAGGAGACGCACGACTTCATCCGCAACCTGCCCTTCGGCTACCTGCATCTCTTCCCGTTTTCGCCCCGCCCCGGCACGCGCGCGTGGACGCTCCATGCCGCATCGCCAGTGCCGGTTGCGGTCGTCAACGAGCGCATGGCGGCTCTTCGCGCTCTCTCCGCGGAAAAGACCCGCGCGCACCGGCGCCAATTCATCGGTTCCGAACTGGAGGCCATAACCCTCAATACGGCAAAGGCTGCCGCACTCGCCCACCGCACTTCCGCTCTTACTGAGAACTTCCTTCCGGTTGAACTCGCCATCGACCTTCCCGCCAATCAGCTCATCCGCCTCCGCGTGACCGGCCTGGGCGCCGATAACACCCTCCTGGCAATGCCTGTCCCGCTCTGCCGCTTGCGGTTCCGATTCCCAACTCGGTACGCATCCCGTTTCCGGCGAATCGGTCCTCGAAACCACCTTTTAATCCATGGCGCTGCGGTCGGCTTCGGCATCAAACCAGTGCTATACTCAGGGTGCGTTCGCGCGCCCCGTGAGAACACCGGGAGCGCTGCCGACACGGACGCACGACAACTTTGGAGGATGTACCATCGCACTCGATAAACGCTCGGCTAAGTCTTTTATCCGCATCAACGATCGCATTCGCGCCCGCGAAATCCGTGTGATCGACGAAAACGGCGAACAACTCGGCATCCTGGCCCCTTTTGAAGCTCTCAAGATCGCACGTGAGCGCGGCCTCGACCTGGTCGAAGTCTCACCTAACGCCATCCCGCCTGTCTGCCGCATTCAGGACTACGGCCGCTTCCTCTATGAGAAGGAAAAGTCGGATCGCGCCGCCAAGAAGAAGCAGAAGATCATCGTCGTCAAGGAAGTCAAATTCTCCGTCACCGTGGACGAGCATGACTACCAGACCAAGAAAGAATCAGGCCGTCAAGTTCCTTGCAGGCGGCGACAAGGTCAAGGCGAGTCTCCGCTTCCGCGGCCGCCAGATGGCCCATCGCGATCTCGGATACAACATCATCAATCGCCTCATTCAGGACATAGGCGATTCGGGTGTGGTCGAGTTCATGCCGCGCATGGAAGGCACGATTCTGCACGCGATCATCGCGCCCAGCAAGCGACCTGAAGGCCAGAAGCCGAAGCCGCCCGCGCCTCCGCAGCAGCCTCCGCGGCCGCCAGCGCCTCCGCAAGCACAGTAAAAGGAAATTAAGCCTTGAAAGGCCGCCTGCAAAGGCGGCCTTTCCTTTTGCTCAGCCAGCTACCCGCTAGGCGCCTAACTTGCTGACTTGCTAAGCGCGAAGCGTGCTGACTTGCTGATTCGTATTCCCCGCCAGCCCCCTTCGCCGTTGTATTCTGCTGCCATGCTTCGATTCAGGCTGGCTCTTCCCCTTGTCTGCTTGGCCCTTGGCGCATCACTTCTCACCGCTCAATCCGGCGCCGCCTGCAACAGCTTCGTCAGCAACCGCTCCGCACTTTCCGACGAACGAAGACTTGCGGCACTTCAAGGCTCTCTCCGCGCCGCTGCTTTCGCCCGACGGCAAGAGGTGCTCTTCACCGTCACGCACGCGACGGCCGATGGTGCGGGAAGCCATCTCTGGATTGTTTCGACTGCGGCAGGCAGTACCGACAAACCCCGTCAGCTCACCTTCTCGCCGCCCGCCGACAAGCGCGGCGAACATAACGCCCAGTGGGCGCCCGACAGCTCCGCAATCTTCTTTCTCGCCAAGCGCGGCGAAAACACGCAGCTCTTCCGCCTCGATCTGCGCGGCGGCGAAGCCTCACCCTACGATCTCAAGATCCTTCCTCCCGTCGATGTCTCGAAAGACAAGGACGCCATCAACCCGCCACCCGCGCCCGAATCAGCGATGAAAAGATAAGAAATCCTCGCGGCAAACGCCGAAAAAAAGCCGACAGATACAAAGCCCCAACCGGTGCAAATTGACGTTGCCGGATTCTCCATCAGCGACGACGGCAAATATCTCGCGCTCTGGGCGCACGATCCTGAAACGCCCGGCGAGAAGAAGCAGAAGGACGCAAAAATCGATGCTTCCTGGGTCAACCACGAGAAGCACCTCACGCGCCTCTATCTCGCCGCGCTCAAGGCCGACGGCACAATTGATGGCGACTTGAAAGACTGTCGATGTTCCACCCGATGTTCGCGGCGCTGTCTGGTCGCCTGTCGCCGACAAGCTCTTCATCGTGACCGAAGCTCCGAACGAAGCATCCGACCTCGGTCCCGCTGGCGCCGCATGGATCGTCGACGCGGCCGCTCCCGCCAAGGCCGTCAAGCTCGAATCGGTTCCTGCGACGGTCAGCGGCGGCAATTGGAATGTCAATGGCAGTTCCATCGTCTTCGCCGCGGCGACTCCCGACGACGCGCCGCCCGGCTATGACGATCTCTACATGCTCGCGACGGAATCTGCCGACGCAAAGCCCATCGAATCTTACCCGCGGATTCGCCGGTCAGTTTCGAGGCCAGGGCAGTTTTCTCCACGCCGGATGGCGGCATCATTGCGTCCGCAGCCATCGGAACGCGCAACGCTGTCGTCCGCATTGCAGCGGGACCCGATGCCGCGAAGACGCAGGTGAACCCCATCGATCTTGGCGCCAGCGTCATCTCCGGCCTCAACACCAATCGCAAGCAGACTGGCTGGGTCTGGCTCGCAGATTCCGGCGGACATCCCATGCAACTCTGCTACGCCGCGAAACTCGGCGATGCCTGCACCGCACTTCCGACACCCGAGCTCGCACCGCAAATCTCCGCACCGTCGCTCCGCAACTCGTTCACTGGAAGTCCGGCGCCTTCACGATCGAAGGGCTGCTCTATTTGCCGCCCGACTCCGGTTCCGCAAAAGTTCCTCTTGTCGTCGATGTCCATGGCGGACCCTTCGGCGCGTGGGAAGACCGCAGCGATCCCTTCGCCGACTTCCTTATCGGCAACGGCTGGGCCGTACTTCGCCCCAACCCGCGCGGCTCGTCCAATTACGGTGTCAAGTTTGCAGCCGCCAATAAGAACGACCTGGGCGGCGGCGACTACCAGGACGTGATGGCCGGCGTCGACTACGTTCTCGCCCACTACTCCATCGATTCCACCCGCATGGCGCTGATGGGCTATAGCTACGGCGGCGAGATGGCCGGCTTCGTTGAGGGCAAGACCGACCGATTCAAAGCCGTCATCAGCGGTGCGCCCGTTATCGACCAGTTCAGCGAGTACGGCACCGAGGGAGGCTCATGGTACGACCGCTGGTACTACGGCAAACCGTGGGAGCACATGAACGACGCATGGCGGCAGAGCCCGCTCGCCGGCGCGGCGCATGCGAAGACGCCATTCATGCTGATTCAGGGCCAGAACGACACCACCGACCCCGTCGGCCAGGCGGAGGAGATGTACCGCGCGCTTCGCCAGGAAGGCGTTCCCGTCGAACTCGTTACCTATCCGCGAGAGAATCACGGTCCGCTTGCCATCGGCATGCTCGGCCATCCGTCGCCCGAACCCTGGCATGGTTATGACGTCCGCCAGCGCATCGTCTCGTTCATCAACGCGGCGTTCTCGCCAACCCGCCACCGTCCACAGCGCCGGCCGCGTCAAAATGATCGGACGGCGTCGCTGACTCCATCCAGTTTCCACGGAGGCGCAACATGAACCCTCTCGATCCCCGGCCCGCCGCAGTCGCGCTTTCGCTGTTGATTTTTTTCGTCGCTTGCGTTTCCCGCGCAGACCCGTCTCAGCCCGCACCCAGGATTTCACCGTCAGCCGCGGCAGTCTTTGCGTCACCGAAGGAGAAATCGGGACCGGACCCAACGACAGCCTGACCGTCGACGCTGAAAAAATGCGAGCGTACATCAACACGTGGACTTCGCAAGCCGTCGAGGCAGAATTCACCTACGTTGGTCCTACCGCCAAAGAGTCGGCTCTCGGTTCCGGCGAAATCCGCCGCCAGTTCGGCCTCAAGCTCCGCGCGCAGGACGCCTGCAATCTTGTCTACGCCATGTGGCGCATCGAGCCGGAATCCAAGCTTGTGGTCTCCATCAAGCGAAACCAGGGCCAGACGCGCAGTTCGGAATGCGGAAACCGCGGCTACCAGAACATCAAACCGCGCCGCGCATCTCCCGTCCCAGCCCTGCGCCCGGGCGATCGACACACACTCCGCGCTGCAGATGGACGGCGACGATCTCAGCGTGTTACGTGGATAATCGCGAGGTATGGGAGGGCAGCCTCGGACCCGGTGCAGAAGGACCTCACCGGGCCAGTGGGCATTCGCTCGGACAATGCGCGGCTCTTGCTCAATTTGCACGCCGGCGTGTTGCCGGGCAGCACATCCCCAACTACGTGATCGCCTGCAAATCGGGTCCGGACGCTTCGGACTAGGAGCGAGACAGCATCCATCTCAGAAGCGCGAAAATCTCGCCCGCAACAAAGAGCGAGCCGAAGATAAGCTTGTTGTTCCGCGCCAGCCAGAGCGGCAGGTAAATGTCGAAGTTATCCGCGCGCTCTTCGGTGTAGGCCGCAGCCAGATTCGTCAAAGGACAACGGCACCGGTTCAGGGCCAGGATCAGGCACTCCACGAGAACTACTCCGCTCAGAATCGCCGCAGCTCGAAACTGCCTGAAGTCCGCCGCAATCGGAACCGCCACGATGCACGCGACAAAACCAGCCAGGCTGCCGTATGTAGAAGCTTGATAACAATCAAGATAGACGAATTTTTGGCCTGCACTTTCACCGCCCGAGTTTAACGGCTTGTGCGATGATTCTGCTGTGACGGATGAACCGCACCGATCTCTCGCCTCGGCAAGGCTCCACCCTCCCGTAAGTCCACTTGGGTTATACTGATGAGAGCCTTCCCAGAGGCAGGGAAACCCCTGTTTCGCGAGGCGTTCGGTGTGGCCATCAGGCCTCATCCAAAACGAGAAAAAAATGCCCAAGTTGAAAACCCATACGGGCGCGAAAAAGCGCTTCAAGCAAGACTGGCACCGGCAAAATCAAGCGGCGCCAGACCAAGACGCGCCATATCCTTTCGTCAAAATCGCCAAAAGTGAAACGCAAGCTCGGCAAGATGCGTGCTTGTCTCCGATGGCGACTACGCGAAGGTAGCGCGCATGATTCCTTACGCCTGAGCAGTGTCGAAAGCATGCTGGGCCGGTTCGAGTGGCCCCCGCCGAGAAGAAATGCGTCCTGACCGGCGAGAGATTCAGGCTTGAACGAGCGAGTGAAGAGGTTTAACGCGCCGACCCAAAGGTCTGCGCCTCCTGCCTCCAGCCGCGATGACCAACGAACGCAAAATGGAGAACACCAATGCCCCGCGTAAAACGTAGTACCAAGCGGAGTGACCGCCGCAAGAAAATCCTGAAAAGGGCCAGCGGTTACTTCCTTACCAAATCCAAGCTCTACCAGGCAGCCCAGGAAGCCGTCGAGCGCGGCCTCAAGTTCGCCTACACCGGCCGCAAGCAGAAGAAGCGCCAGTTCCGTTCCCTCTGGATCGTGCGCATCTCTGCCGCCGCCAAGCTCAACGGCACCAGCTACTCGCAGTTCATCAATGGACTGAAGAAGGCGGGCATCGAGCTCGACCGCAAGGTCCTCTCCGACATCGCCATTCACGACGCAGCAGCCTTTACCAAGCTGGTGGAGCAGGCGAAAGCCGCTCTCGCCAGCAGCACCAAAGCCGCCTAAAGCCCGGCGCTGCACTTCAGCCTCATCAACGGCCCGGAGCTTAGCTTCGGGCCGTCGTCTTTTCTGCGGACACTATAAATCCATCATCGATCTTGTTTGCGTCAGGGCACGACTTCAGTCGTGCCCGGACAGGGACTCAAATGATGGGGGCTTTAACCCCTGTGGTAATCCATTTCGAAACGAGTGATTCACGCAGTCATTTATCCTTTGGATTAAGCAATGACGAACGAAGAATTCCCGAATCTGCCGGAGTACAACGACTCCGCTCTCGATCAGGCCTTTGCTGCATTAGCCAAACAGGCCACGGACGAAGCCGCCGCCATCTCCGGCCCTGACGATCTTGAAGCCTTCCGCCTCCGCTGGGTCGGCCGCAAGCAGGGCCGCCTCAACGACGTCTCCGCGCGCTGGCTCAAGGCTGCTCCGCCCGCTGCGAAGAAAGCCGTCGGCGAGCGCTTCAAAACGCTCAAGGAACTCGTCGAAGGCCTCATCGATCAAGCCGCCGGATCCGGTCCCAGCGACGCAGCTCTCGCCGCCGAGGCCATCGACATCACGCTGCCCGGCACGCGCCGCCTCACCGGAGCCGAGCATCCCATTACGCGCACGATGAACGAAATCGTCTCCGTCTTCGCGGCTCTCGGCTACTCAGTCGGCGTCGGTCCCGAAGTCGAAACCGACTTCTACAACTTCGAGTCGATGAACTTCCCGCCGGGCCATCCCGCGCGCGACACGCAGGACACGCTCGTCATCGCGAACCAGGAACGCCGCTCCCAGCGCGACCGCCTGCTCCTGCGCACGCACACCTCGCCCGTGCAGATGCGCACCATGGAGCAGCAGCCGCCGCCCATCCGCATCGTCATCCCCGGCAAGGTCCATCGCAACGAAGCGCAGGACGCCACGCACTCGGCCATCTTTCATCAGGTTGAAGGCCTCTGCGTCGACACCAACATCACCTTCAGCGACCTCAAGGGCACGCTCGACCACGCCATGAAGGCGCTCTTCGGCTCGTCCGTCAAAACGCGCTTCTTTCCGTCATTCTTTCCATTCACCGAACCCTCCGCCGACGTGCAGATCAGCTGCATCTTCTGCGGAGGAAAAGGCTGCCGCAAGTGCAAGCATTCCGGCTGGATCGAACTGCTCGGCTGCGGCATGGTCGACCCCGCGGTCTTCGCCTTCGCCGCAGAGAAGCAGCCCGCCTACGATCCGAAAAAGATCAGCGGCTTCGCCTTCGGCATGGGCGTCGAGCGCATCGCCATGATGAAGTACGGCATCAGCGAAATCGGCCAGTTCTACGCCGGCGATATGCGGTTCCTGGGGCAGTTTGCTTAGCAAGTCAGCGCGCTTCGCGCAAGCAAGTTAGCGAGTTAGCGGATGAGCAGAACACGACATTATCGAGATTTGATTGCATGGCAAAAAGCTATGGATTTGGCGCGCGATCGATCTATGCGCAAACGGAAGACTTTCCAAATTCGGAGACATTTGGATTGCGCATGCAATTGCGTCGCTCGGCCGTCGGAGTAGCCACGCACATTGCTGAAGGCCATGGACGCTTAACAGATGCAGAGGACCGCAAGTCGCTCAGCATTGCTCGCGGCTCCTGAATGAATTGCAAACGCAGACTGTGAACTGGCCGAGAGTCTCAGATTCATCGACGAAGAATCTCGACGAGTCCGAACTGATTCGATGACTTGCGACCGAAGTAGCAAAGCTGATCAATGGGCTGATTACGGCGTACTCGAGATAAGAACCGTCGCTCACCTGCTAACTCGCTATCGCGCGAAGCGCGGCTAACTCGCTAGGAGATTGAAGACCAGGCAATGAAAATCTTACCAAATGGCTGCGGAGCTATCTCCCCGAACTCGCCGTCACCGACGCCCAACTCGCCGAAGACCTTACCCTTCGCGGCATCGCCGTCGAAGGCATCTTCGATCTCGGCCCCGGCAACGGCTCGCTCTTCGAGATGGACATCACCACCAACCGCGTCGACGCCATGAATCACTACGGCATCGCCCGCGAAGCTGCGACCATTTACGGCGTCGCGCTCAAGCCTCTCGATACAACGCTTCCCGCCGCAAGCCAGCCGCCAAGCCATTCTCCGTCAAGATCGAAGCCGAAGACGCCTGCGGCCGCTTCACCGCCCGCGTTCTGCGCAACATCACCATCGGCAACTCGCGCGACTGGTTCCCCGGCGCCGAAGTCTCCACCTACTTCGGCCTCCTCGAGCAGAAGCAAATCTCCAACGCCGTCGACGCCACCAACTTCGCGTGGCTCGCGATGGGCCAGCCCACCCACGCCTTCGACCTCGACAAGATCGAAGGCGGCATCATCGTCCGCCGCGCCCGCAAAGGCGAAAAGCTCAAGACCCTCGATGGCATCGAACGCACGCCTCGATCCCGAAGACCTCGTCGTCGCCGATCACGTCAAGCCTCTCGGCCTCGCCGGCGTCATGGGCGGCTGGGACACCATGATCACGCCCGACACGAAGAATGTCCTCGTCGAAGCCGCATGGTTCGAGCCCATGGCCGTGCGCCGCACCGCGCGCCGCCACGGCCTGCACACTGACGCCAGCCATCGCTTCGAGCGCGGCGCCGACTTCAACGCCGGGCCCGTCGCATCCGCAATCGTCAGCCGCATCCTGCTCGCCAACGGCGGCCACATCGAAGGCGATCTCGTCGACGTGCGCGTCCCCGCGTGGGAAGCCCGCACCGCCAATCGCCAGCCCATCACTCTCGCGCTCAGCGAAGTCCATCGCATCCTCGGCAAGACGGAAGACAAGGAAGGCATCACCGCGCCCCTCGTCGAATCTACCCTCACCGGTCTTGGCTGCAAGCTCTGCCAGCAGCTCGTCGCAGAGCGTCCGGCGTGGCAGGTCGGCGTTGCCCAGCTGGCGCCTCGACCTCGAACGCGAAATCGATCTCATCGAAGAAGTCGCACGCGTCTACGGCTACAACCGCTTCGCCAACACGCTGCCCGCATTCGGCGGAGGCGTAAGAGCCCTGCCCTGGGCCGAAGCCGAATCCGCAGTCCGCCGCACCTTGCTCGCTGCCGGATTCCACGAAGCCATCGCCAGCACCTTCTGTTCCGCTGCGGATGCCGCGCTTACGGCGCCAATCCCGGGCCAGGTCGTGCCCATCGGCAATCCGCTCAGCGAAGAAGCCGGTGTGCTGCGCCCTTCGCTCGTCCCCGGCATGCTCGCAGCCGTTGCCGGAAATCTTCATCGCGACGTCAGCGACGTGCGCCTCTTCGAACTCGGCACCGTTTTCAGCGGAACCACGGAGAAGGTCGACGAGCGTCCCGCGCTGGCTTTTGCTGCCGCGGGCACTCTTCCTGACATGAGCGCGCTTCACCCGGCGCGAGCCATCGAGTTCCACGACCTCAAAGGCGTCGTCGAACAAATTCTCGCGCGCTTCCAGATGCGCACTGTTTACTTCGACCGATTCCCGCCCGAGTCCGGCCTCGCGCCCGCGTGGCTGCATCCGTATCGCAGCGCGCGGGTCGTCGCCGACGGCCTCACCGTGGGTTGGTTCGGCCAACTGCATCCGCATCAGGCAGCCGCCCGCAAAATCAAGGACGCCGTCCTTGTAGGCGAAATCTATCTCGACCGGCTCTACAAGCTGCCGTTGCGCAAGCCTGCCGCACGCGACATCTCGCGCTTCCAGCCCGTGCGGCGCGATTTTTCGCTTGTCCTCGATCAGAAGCATTCCGTGGGAGCGCATTGACAAGGCGCTCGCATCGCCTGCAGATTCCCGAACTCGTCGAGTGGCGCGCCGCCGAGGTCTTTCGCGATGCCCGCCTCGGCGCGCACGAATATTCACTGCTGGTCAGCGCAACGTTTCAGGCTCCCGACCGCACCTTGCGCGACGAAGAAGTCCAGTCGTTCCAGTCGCGCGTACTCGAGGCGATCAACAAAGCCGGCGCGCGGCTGCGAACCTGACTCGCGCCGAGCGGTTTCATCGCAGTTTCCCTCATCGTCTTCCACCCGCTTTCGGCGCTATACTTCCCGAATAGAGCGCAATTGCGCGGAGGTTAACTTTCATGTCGCCATCATCCCTGGAATCCCAGATCGCGGAACATCCCGACACCCAGCAGTCTGAAATGCACGATCACGACAGCTTCGGCAAACTCGCCCTGAGCAGCACCGATTTTTCGGCTCTCGAAGAGCGTATTGCCCGGACCATCACTGTCGTCAAGAGCGAGCGCCAGGCGCGCGCCGCCGCCGAGCAGCGAGCCGACACTCTCGATGCTCAACTCGGCGAACAGCTTACCCTCGTCAAATCCCTGCAGGATGAAGTGCGCGCCCTCAACACCGAGCGCGACCAGGTGCGCCAGCGCGTCGAGCGCCTGCTTTCGCAACTCGACGCACTTGAAGTGTGAGGTCTTTCGATGGCCAACGAAATCCAGCCCAACACGCCCGGCTACACCACGGTCAGCATTTACGACCAGAACTATCACCTGCGCGGCCAGGATCCCAACCACATCCGCCAGCTCGCGGATCTGGTCGACAGCAAGATGCGCGCCGTGGCGGCGCAGGGCCGCACTGTCGATTCACTGCGCGTCGCCGTGCTCGCGGCGCTCAACCTGGCCGACGAACTCTCGCAGGCAACCGTGGTTGACTCCAACGAGGGCCGGATGCGCACAGCTCATCTGAGCCGCCTGCTCGACGAGGTTCTGGAAGACGAGCGCAAGACGGGATCGTAGGGGCCACGTGCCCCGTCATCCCAGAGAGTTAAATTCAGTCGGAGTATTGCAAACCACATTTCCAAAGGGGTTTCAAGTTACTAACACAAATGAGCGGCCCCGCACAAGACTTGCAATTCCTCGCCAACATCCATACAGTCAGCAATAGAAACCGGCCTGCAAAGCAGGTGGGTAGTCAACGCTGGTTGAACCAACATTCATTGAACAGGGGCTCTTCTCGTACAAATTGGTTCTGTGTGCCGTGTCCGCCAGTCCGGAATGCCTAATGAACCACGGGGAGCTCCGCCGTCTTAGGACGGGTTCACCAGCGCATTGCCCACGGCCCAGCGGGTCGGGTTCTACTTCAGCGACGAAGTGCAGTCGCCGAAGACCTCAGCATCTTTGCCTCGCAAGCAGTTTGAATGGGCCGCCACGCCCTCTCGCTCCGCATCCCGCACTCTGAACCGTTATCCTTGGTCAAGTGCATCCCGTTCTCTTTCACATCGGTTCGCTCGTCATCCCCTCGTACGGCGCTACCGCCGCAGCGGGAGTGTTGCTTGCCCTGATGCTCGCCCTGCACACAGCGCGCAAGCTTGGCATCGATCCCAACCGGATCTGGAATCTCTGCGTCCTCATGCTCTTTACGGCGCTGGTCGGTTCGCGCCTGTTGCTGGTAATCGCGAACTGGACGGTGCTTCGCCACCATCCGCTCTGGATGCTCAGCCTGGCGATGATTCATCATCCGCTTCTCGCCGCCATCGGTACAGTCATCGCGCTGGCCGTTGCCGCTGTCTATGTTCGCATCTACCATTTGCCGTTCCGCATTACCGCCGATGTTCTGCGCAGCGCCCGTGGCTCTCGGCCTCGCATTCGAACAAATCGGCGCGTTGCTCGCCGGTTCCGGCTACGGCACGGGCGCGCACGTTCCATGGGCCGTCACCTACACCGACCCGCTTGCCGCGCGATGGAGCGATGCCCCGCTCGGCATTCCCGTTCATCCGGTCCAGGCCTATGCCGCACTCGGCTTCTTCGCGATCGCAGTTGGCCTTCTTCTCTGGTTGCCGCATCGCCGCCAGCATGGCGACCTCGCCGGTCTCTTCCTTGCGGCAACCGGTATCGTTCTTTTCATCACTGAGTTTTGGCGCGACCCCATCGGCCGCGGCGCCATGTTCGGGGGAGTGATCAAGGGTCCGCAGGCCGCCGGCATCGTTTTCGTTCTTGCCGGTGCATTCATGCTGCTTGAATCCAAGTCGCAGCGCATCGCCGTGGCGTCATCCCTCATCGAGCCATCGCCTTCCGCACAACCTGAAATCGAAAGGCCATCCCATGGTTGAGCCGCGTTCCCTTGCCGTTCCACCCGAGGCCGCCGGCCAGCGCCTCGATCATTTCATCGCCACGCAACTTGAAGGCGTCAGCCGTTCCCGTGTGCAATTGCTTGCTCGATCAGGGCGACGTGTCGGTCAATGGCGCGCAGGCCAAGGCCGTCTCTCAAGCTTCGCGGCGGCGAACAGATACTCATCACCGGCGAACCCCATCCCGCGCCCCTCAAAGCCACGCCGCAGGACATTCCTCTCGACGTCGTCTTCGAAGACAAGCATTTCGCCGTCGTCAACAAGCCCGCCGGCATGATGGTCCACGCCGGTGCCGGCGAATCTGACGACGCGCGCAACAGCAACACCCTCGTCAACGCTCTGCTCTTTCGTTTCAAGGCGCTTTCGGCCACAGGGGGCGACCTCCGCCCCGGCATCGTGCATCGCCTCGACAAGGACACCAGCGGCCTCATCATCGTCGCCAAAAACGACGCCGCCCATGCCGCGCTCGCTGAATTGTTTTCCTCGCGTCAAATCAGCAAGACCTACATCGCCCTCGTGCATGGCGCAGTCGAGCGCCAGAAGGGAACGATCACGGCTGCACTCAGCCGCGATCCGATGCGCCGCACCCGTATGACCACCCGCCCTGCAGACAACGCCCGCTCCGCCGTCTCCCACTATGAAGTTGTTCGTCGCCTCGATACGCGCTTCGGCAAATTCACGCTGGTGCGTGTCCGCATTGAGACCGGCCGTACCCACCAGATCCGCGTGCACATGGCCTCCATCGGCCATCCCGTGGTCGGCGATACGTTGTACGGCGCCTCGTCTCAACTTACTGACCAGGTCGCCGCGCAGGCTGCTCCCTCTCGCTCCGCACGTCGTAACTCCCAGCCCCAGCGTCTCAGGCTCAATCGCAACTTCCTCCATGCCGCCCGGCTCGCATTCACGCACCCCATCACTGGCAAACCGCTTGAACTGGAGTCGCCCCTGCCCGGCGATCTTGAGAAGTTTCTTGCCAGCCTCGAATCGGGCCGTACAGACTCCGTCAATACCTCCGTAACGGAAACGAAACCAGATGGTGGTGCGCCATTGATAAAATAAGGATTGCTATGAGTAAAAAATTGTTCGGCCTGGTTCTTGCCGCTGCGGTGTGTGTCCCCGCCCTGCAGGCACAGCAGCCTGCTCCGCAGCCTGCGCAAACGCCTGCACCTCAACAACCTGCGCAAACCCCAGCCGCACAGGCGCCTGCCGGCCAGCAGCCCGCTCCCGGCGCCCAGGATCAGCCCAGGACAGCGGTCCGACCTTCCGGCTCAGCGTGAACGAAGTCAATCTCATCTTCACCGTGACCGACAAGCACGGACACTACATTCCCAACCTGAAGCAGAGCGACTTCGCCCTTGCTCGACGACCAGAAGGCCCCCGAGAAGATCACTTCCTTCCGCCAGCAGATCAATCTTCCCCTGCGCGTCGGCATCGTCATCGACGCCAGCACGTCCATCCGTTCGCGCTTTCAGTTCGAACAGCAGTCGGCGACGGAGTTTCTGTTGCAGATTCTCAAGGCCAGAAGCGACCGCGCGTTCGTCATGGGATTCGACGTGACACCGACCGTGACGGCCGACTGGACCAATAACATCGATGCGCTGGAGGCCGGCATCAACCGCCTGCGCCCCGGTGGCGGCACCGCCATGTTCGACGCCGTCTACACCGCCTGCCGCGACAAGCTTCTCGACGCGCGCGGGCAGGAACCCGTCCGCCACGCCATGGTCCTCATCTCCGACGGCGACGACAACCAGAGCCGCGTCCATCCCGACGAAGCCATCAAAATGTGCCAGCGCGCCGAAACCATCATCTACGCCATCAGCACCAACTGGACCCCGAGCCGCGGCAAAGGCGACCAGGTCCTTACCCAGATGTCCTCTGAAACCGGCGGCCTGACCTTCTTTCCGCCTTCGGTCGAAGAGATGTCCAACAGCTTCAAAAGCATCGAAGAAGAACTTGCGCAGCCAGTACGCGCTGACCTATACGCCTGCGGACTTCAAGTCGAACGGGGCCTTTCGCCCCATCTACCTCTACTGCAACGATCGCAGCTATATCGCTCGCGCCAAGAAAGGCTATTTCGCCCCACGCGACTAACGCAACCCCTGAGTCGCTGTATCTCGAAATCGCTGCACTCGAGTCGACGCCAACTCAGGAATTGCCATAGCTGCCTTATCCTTCCAGAAGCTTCAGCAACCCCGCCTCATCCAGCACCGGGACCTTGAGTTCCTGCGCCTTGTCGAGCTTCGATCCGGCCTCTTCGCCGGCAATCACGTAGGTAGTCTTCTTGCTCACCGAACCGGAAACCTTGCCGCCCGCTGCTTCGATCCGTGCTTTGGCGTCATCGCGCGTCAGATTCGGCAGCGTTCCGGTCAACACCAGCGTCATGCCTGCCAGCTGGGTCGTGCGCTGCTTCTTCTCGGCGGTCATCTTCACGCCGGCAGCCTTCAAGTGATCGATCAGTTCACGATTTGCCGGCGCGTGCAAAAAAATCCGTGATCGCCTGCGAAATCCGTGGCCCAACCTCCTCCACCGTCTCCAGTTCTTCGGCACTGGCATTCATGATCGCATCCATCGATCCGAACTCCTGGGCGATCGCCTCGGCCGTGCGTTCCCCACAAATCGAATGCTCATCCCCATCAAAACCCGCGCCAGCCCCGCGTGCTTCGAATTCTCAATCTGCTTCAGGAGCTTCTTGATCTCCACCGGCCCGAAAACCCGTTGCTGCTTCTTCACTCCATTGCGTTCAACTTCCTGCGTCAGTGCAGCCAGCTTCTCTTCGTTCAGCGAGTAGAGATCGGCAACGCTTTTGACGACTTGTTGCGTGGTCAATTCGTAGACCGACGCTTCGCCCAGCCCCTCGATATTCATCACCCCGCGGCTGGCCCAGTGCTCGACCGTACCGTGCAGCAGAGCAGGGCAATCGACATTCACGCAGCGATAGTCTGCCTCGCCTTCTTCGCGCACCACGGCGCTGCCGCACACGGGACAATGCGTTGGATAAACAAACGTCTTTTTGCCGCGTGGATGCTCCGCATCCTCAACAATCGCCGCAACCTTGGGAATGACATCGCCGCTGCGCTCCACCTTGACCCAATCGCCGATCTTCAGCCCCATGCGCTCGATCCAGTCGGCGTTGTGCAGCGTGGCGCGGCTCACGTTTGCTCCGCCCACAAACACCGAGTTCAGCATGGCCGTAGGCGTCAGTTTGCCACTGCGTCCCACCGTGATCATGATGTCGTACATCTGCGTGACGGCCTGCTCAGCTGAAAATTTGTAGGCGATCGCCCAGCGCGGCGCGCGACCCGTGTACCCCAGGCGCTGCCGAGTCGGCTGTGCATTCACTTTGAAGACGACGCCATCGATGTCGTAGCCGAGCGTCGCCCTGCGCTTCCCGGCCGACTCGATGAACTGCATCATCTCTTCCACCTTATGCATACGCCCCCGATGCGGATTGACGCGAAATCCAAGCGCCGTCAGCGCGTCCAGCGTCTGCTCCTGCCCCATCGCGGCATACTCGCCCTGCGTCAGCAGGAAATACGCGTACACATCGAGCCGCCGCTGCGCCACGATGCTCGGCTCCTTGGTGCGCAGGTACCCGCCGCCGCATTGCGCGGATTCACCGCCGGCGGCAATCCCTCCGCCTCGCGGTCTTTGTTCATCTTCTCGAAAGCCTTCAGCGGCATCACCGTTTCGCCGCGCACTTCAAAGTCCGGCTGGCACCCCCGCCTCTTTCAACCGTCCTGCCGGAATGCTGAGCGGCACGCTGCGAATCGTGCGCACGCTCGTGGTCACGTCTTCGCCGATTTGCCCGTCTCCGCGCGTAAGCCCCCGCGCCAGCCACGCCCCGCCGCCGGGTGCCGCTTCATAGTGCAGCGCCAGGCTCAGTCCGTCGAGTTTCAACTCCGCGGTGTACTCCACCGGCAAATTCCCCGCAAGTTCATGCACGCGACGATCCCAGTCGCGCAGTTCTTCTTCGCTATAGGCGTTATCGAGGCTCAGCATCGGCCGCGAGTGCCGCACCTTCTGGAATCCTTCCGCCGGCTTGCCGCCCACGCGCTGCGTCGGCGAGTCCGGTGTCAGCAAGCTCCGGATGCTCGCCTCCAGCCGCTTCAATTCATTCATCAGCGCGTCGTATTCCGCGTCGCTGATCGCCGGCGCATCCATCACGTAGTACGAGGTGCTCATGCCGCCGCAATTCCCCGCGCAACTCCTCAATGCGCTTCTCCGCCCGCCTTTGCTCATCTCGCTCATCTGCAGGATTATAGGATGCCGCAGCCGATGTCTTCGACGGACGAACCGCTAACCTGCTGACTCGCGATTTCCCGCAACGCGGGAAGCGAATCTGCTTTTGCGCCAAGGATGGGATAGCACGACCCATCCCTGCCGGTCTGCGAATATGCACTCCGCGAACAGCGCGAAGCGCACCGAACGGCGCAGCGCGCCGCTGAACCCCGCCAACCGCCCTCCTCCGCTACCATGAAGTGCAGTACGCCATGGAGCCCATCACGCATTTCCTGACCGGCGCCTGCATCGGACGCGCCGGGCTCAATCGCAAAACCGCATACGCGACCCTGGCTGCCGTGCTTGCCGCCGAGGCCGCCGACCTTGACGTGTTCTGGGGATTCGCCGGTCCCGTCGAAGAGCTCAAGCATCATCGCGGCATCACCCATACCTTCATCGCCGTTCCCGTTCGTGGCGGCTGCGGCTGTCGGGGCAACGTGGGTCTATCACCAGTGGGTCAAGCGGCGCCATCGCGCGCCGAGAGGAAGCCAGGGCGCCGCTCGAGCCGGGTGCGCCGCCGCGTCCTCAGCCGCAGCCGGTGCGCTGGCTCTGGGTCTACCTCGCAGCGCTGATTTCCGCTCTCAGCCACATCCTGCTCGACTGGACCAACAACTACGGCGTGCGCCCGTTCTTCCCCTTCAATCCGCGCTGGTATGAGGGCAGCTTCGTCTTCATCGCCGAACCGGTGCTCTGGATACTCCTCGCTCTCGCGCTCATCGTTCCCGGCATCCTCGGCCTCGCCGAGCGCGAAATCTCTTCGAAGCGCACCCCATTTCGCGGACGCGGTTGGGCCATCTTCGCGCTCTCGGGAATGTTTTTGCTCTGGTGCTTTCGCTATGCCGAGCATGCCCAGGCCGTGGGCCTCATCGTCAACAATCCCATCACCACTGCTCCCGTCGACCGAATTGCGGCGGAGCCCTATCCATGGAATCCGTTTCGCTGGCACGTGATTGTCGAAACGCAAAACTACTATCAGTTCGCCGAAGTGAACACCCGCACCGAAGACGTCGAAAGCGACCCGCAGACCGACCAGCTCTTTAAGCCGCCGGACACGGCCGCGGTCGAAGCCGCCAAGCAAACCGAACTGGGCAAGGTCTATCTCGACTGGGGCCGCTGGGCCGTCGTGCAGGACGTTGGCCAGGTCGAAGAGGTCGGCATCGATCCGCCGCGCTTGCCGCCCGGCCGCACGTGGACGACCGTCGAGTTCACCGATCTGCGTTTCGGCTACGATTTTCGAGGAAACGGGAACGCCCGTCCGCCCTCAGGCCTGGGCGGAGCCGTCTACATCATCGACAACCGCGAAGAAGCAGGCGAGGAGATGGGCGGCAAAGAGCAGAAATAGCGGAGTTGCTTTCTGAAAATCATAGCTTCAACACTCGCCGCGAAAGCAGCTTTTATCAACGTGGGTTCGCGTCAGCGCACGGCTTCAGTCTTGCCGCGGGAAGTGGGTTTGGGGTCAGGACATGACTTCAGTCGTGCGACGAGGAAGTGGGTTTGTGTTCAGAGAGATGTATCGTGCACGAGAAGCGGGTGAAGTCAGTTGCCCGACATCGTACCGGAGGAGCGGGGATTGTGTCAGGGCACGACTTTAGTCGTGCCGCGAGACACGCCAGTATGCTTGAACGGGCCCCTTGAGTCGTGCCGCTGAAGAGCCGATCCAAATTATGATCGGCTTTAGCCGCTGAGGGATGTTTCTTTGCGGTCCGATCTTAGCTGGACAATGAGATGAGTGCGAACCTACGCCCGCTTCTTGCTGTGTGCCCGCGCGCTGTGTCCCGTCTTGCGCGCATGACCACGATGCGTCGTGACCGCTACCTGCCGTGTTGCCACAGCGTGCCCGCGCCGCCGGTGGACAACCGCCGGCCGCAGCACGGCGCCTACGCGTTGCTCCGCTGCCGTGGGATCATCGCGATACGCCGGATCGAGCATGGCAATCACGGAGATCGCGCGCGTGCGATACTTATGCGCCCACTGGCTGCCCATCAGCGACTTCTGCACGCTCAGCCAGTAATCCGGAGATTGATCAAGACCAGCAGGTTCAGTCGCAGCTTCCGACACCGCCTGCGCAAACATCGTCGAATCCGCCGCTGCCTCTTGGGCCGTCGCATCCTGGTCAGGATTGATCATCGTCAGGAATGCATTGAAGTGCTGCAGATTTAAACCCATCTGGTAGACCAGCTGCGCCATCGCCATCTGCTGCGGCCCATTCATCCGGTCGAAGCTGCGGCAGTAAGCCCGGGCATTGTAGATCGCCTGAATCGCTCCTACGCGCACCAGCTGAACGGCCTCTTCATCGGAAATCTGTGCTGGAAGCGCGTAGAGCTGGCGACGCCAGGTGCGCTTGCTCCACTTCTGCCTGCGTTCGTAGAAGACCTTCAGCAAGTCGTCCAGCCGCTGCGGATCGAACCCTGCCGCTTGCCAGAGATCTGCCGATGATGCTTCCAGGAAAGGATGTGGATTCGAAGGATCCGGCTGCGGATGAGGCCGCTCCGGCAGATCGAGGCTGAATCCCGCGCCGATCAGCGGCTGGCTCGTCCTCGGGTCGGGATAGGCTGCAAGCACCCATCCTTCATGGCGCCGGTCGCGAAGAATATCTACAAGCTCATTCAGGTCGAATTTCACGTCCGAATCACGAAAACCCTCGATCATCGCCACGGCCGCACGCGGCGACATCTGCGGAGCAGCCATCGGGTCCGCCGCTGGTGCATCAAAAGCTGCCGGTGCAGGCGATCCGGGATTTCGTTCCCGGCACGCTTTGCGCAGATGCCGGAATCCCCATGGCGAGGCCCACCGCTGCGATCATGAAGGTCTGCTGAAGGTTCACAGAGAACAATCCTTCCTCTAACAATGCGATAAATCTTCGCCGCGCGCAACGCCTTCGGTCGCCTGATCTGCGCAAAAAGTAATTAATTTGTTCAACACCGTCGTCACCAGCTTGTTGCTTCGGCCGTTTCTCGGGCGTTCGCTTCGCGTTCGGTGAAAACTTTTATTCACCCTGCACCCCTTAACGGTTGACCACCCGACTTCGACGCACGAGAATGGAGAAGTCGCGTTCCGAACCGGTGCAGTCACTCCGGCACTCCGCAATCGAGGTCTACATGCCCGCTTATCTGCTGCTGGTTTTTGCCATTCTCACCCGCGTCGTTCCTCACCACGGATGGCTGAACTTTACCGCCGTTGGAGGCGCCCTGCTTTATTTCGGCGCGCGGCGCTCATGGCGCGAGATGCTGGCTCCGCTGGCTGCCCTGATGGCTACCGACTACTTCCTCACCGTCTTCGCTTATCACTACAGTTTCGCCTGGACCGCCTACGTCACCACCTGGGCCTGGTATCTCGCGGCCATGGCGCTCGGCTTCATTCTGCTCAAGTCGAAGACCACCTGGCTGCGTTTTGGAGCGGCCGTGGTGCTCGGGCCGACTTCGTTCTTCCTCGTCTCCAATTACGCAGTCTGGGTTATGTCGAGTCACACGGTCTGGATCCCCGGCGACATGTATCCGCACACGTTGTCTGGCCTGATCACCTGCTATGCAGCCGGGCTGCCGTTCTATCGCAACGATCTGCTCTCAACGACAATCGTTGCAGGCCTCGCGTTCGGCGTTCCCGTGCTCGTGCGCAAGATGCAGATGGAGCGCGATTCAAGCGCCGTAGCGGTTCGCTAGGATCCGATCGATCTCGTCATCCTGAAATGTAGCGGAGAACAAGCTGTCATCCCTGGCGCAGCCGAGGGATCTGCGGTTGCCTTTCGGGACTCGTCGCAGTCCCATCCCATCCACGAACGAGGGTGCCCCATCCAAGCTCCGCTTGGGTGGGAAGGCATGCAGCTCCGGGTACAAACTTCTAATTCTCCAGCCGGTTCTCCCCGGTCTGCCGCTTCCGCATCCACCAGATCCCGAACCCGACAACGGCCAGCCCCAGCACCACCAGCAGCCCCGTCAGGGAATGGTGCTGCACGATCCCCAGCGCCCCGGGTCCCAGCTTGATCACGAGAAGCGACAGCACCAGCCAGCGCACCAGCCTGCCCGTGAACACCGCCAGCATGAACGGCACCACTCGCATCTCGAAGACCCCGGCGGCGAAGACGAAGGCCTTCCAGGGCGTCGGTGGCGGCAGAGCCGAAGGGATGGCCATGGCGAGGAATTCCTGCTTCTCAAAACGCAGCTTCATGCGCTCGTAGCGCTCGCGGTTCACGCGCTTGAGGATGAAGAGTTCGCCGCCGGCACGGCCCAGCCCATAGGGCAGCAGCCCGCCGATCGCGGACCCGAAGGCCGCCATCAGGCAATAAGCCCAGAAGTGGCCCTGGTCCTTCCACACCCAGACGGCGATAAGCGCGTCCATGGGGACAGGAATCGTAGAGGAATCGAGCAGGGCAACCGCGCCGGCGCCCAGAATTCCCCATTTGATGAGCACGGGGAGGAGAACAAGCTTCCATTTGAGCCAAAGCAGTCTGAAAAAAGTGCTTCAAAAAGGTCCCTTTCGGCCTCGAAAACGTCCAAATCTCCGGGGTCCCCGGCGACGGATTTTTGTCGATGGGGTGGTGTCAGAAAGATCAATTGTACGGTCCGGAGTTCTCTGCGTGTGCGATTGGCTCTGAACGCAGGGAATGAGAGAATAGAAAAGAAGGACTCAAAGCAGAGCTGGCCGGGCTCACCAACCCGCGGCAGCCGCAGCCCGCATGCATGCCGACCAGTGAAGCAAAACACACCGCGCAAGAGCCCGAGAAGTCCGCGGAAATCACCCCGAAAAGGGCCAGCACCGGTCCGCTGAATCTGGCGTTTCCGGCGTTTGACGCGCCGTATCAGCAGGATGGCGTGGCGGCCGAAGAAGACCCCGAAGCGTCTGAAGGTGGTGGACGGCGGCCCATCCGTCGCGGCGCGGCCACTTCACGCTGGGTAGACTACGACACCCACGAACTGCTGCAGATGATCAGCGAGCTCGAAGACGAGCGGCGCTGGGCACGCCTTCGCGAAGGCATCTGGATCGCTGTCCTGATCCACATTTTGCTGCTTTCCGCCGTTACCTGGATTCCGCGCTATATCTTTAATGTCCCACCGGTGATCGACCCATTTGATGCCATCAAGCAGCGCAAAGACCTGACCTATCTAGACTTGCCGCCGGATTTGATCAAGAAGCTGCAGCCCAAGGTGCAGATAAAGCCAGTGCCGGAGCAGCAGCAACATGTCGACAAGAAAACCCTCGAAGCACTGAACAAGCCCACCCCCCCTCCCCCCGCAGCCGTGCCGCAGCCGACCACGCCGCCAGACCAACCGGCGCTGACAAGTCCGGTTCCCAAGGTTGAACCGGCGCCGCAGCCGACCGAGGCCCCGAGACCGCAGGCGGTGCCGGCGCGGCCCAACTTTGCCATGGGTTCTTCGAACCCCACAGACCAGTTGCAGCAAGCCATGCGCGGAGCTCGTTCCGGGCCGGGCTCAGAATCAAATCCGGGAAGCGGCGGAGCGTTGCCGATGCATCCCGGCGCGGGCACGGGCGGCGTCCAGATCCTCTCTGACCAGCAGGGTGTCGATTTCAGTTCATGGCTGCTGCGCTGGCACCGTGAGACCGAGCGTACGTGGGATCCGCTGATTCCGGAAGAAGTGAATCCGCCCATCCTCAAAAAGGGCGCAGTTGTCATTCGCTTCCGAGTTCTTCCCAGTGGACGCCTCGTAGACCCCGAAGGAATGTGGCTGGAAGGCCGCTCCGGCGATACGGCGCTTGATCGCGCCGCTTGGGGGGCCATCAGGGGCTCCAGCTACCCTCCGCTCCCTAAGGAGTTCCACGGACCCTACCTGGAGTTGCGCGCTATCTTCATGTACAACATGGAACCAGGGCACTAAGTTCGAAGGGGAGCACTCGGAAGACCCCTGATAAAATCCCTTTGCTTCCCGCAAAAAAAACTGCCACTGCCACGATTTTAGTGCCGGAAATTGCATCTAACCCCGGATAGGTGTCCCCATCCTCATGACCTCGCGTTCCGCCCGAGAAACCCTGGACTCCCTTCGTGTCACGCTTCAAAAGCTTGAGCAGGCTAGTGATCCCGCGTCCGACGGGCAGGACGTCACGGAGTTGAAACAGATACTGCTGAACCGCATCGCTGAGCTCGAAACGCTGCAGGCCCTGCACCCGGAACAGGCAGAGGTTGCGCAGGCACCTGCGCCCTCTGATCTGCCTTCGATCGCCGCCGCCGAGGGGGAGTCCGCGAAAGAAGCCGCGGACTCGGTCGGACTCGAAAAACTCGACTAAGACGCTCCTGAACAATGACGACACGGCGTTTGCACAGCGCCTAGGCGGTCGCATCCATGGTTGGTTCTTCGGCGTCGACGTGAGCCGCGTGGGGTGGATCGAGGGGGCGGGATCCATGCGGCAGTTCAATACCGTCCTGCAGGAGCAGCGCCTCGTAAACGGGAATCGGACGCCAGTGCCGGGCCAGGACGAATGCGGTCATGTTGGCGATCATCAAGGGCAGCACTAGTCCGTAGCCTCCGGTCATCTCGAAGACAATCAGGATTGAAGTCATCGGCGCGCGCACGATCCCCGCGAACACCGCCCCCATGCCAACGACCGCAAAGGCGCCAATCGCATCCTTCGGATGATGGAAAACGGTGACGTCGATATAGCCGACGGACCCGCCCAGCATTGCGCCCATAAAGAGCGAAGGCGCAAAAATGCCTCCTGAACCGCCGCTCGAGTAGGAACTGACCGTGGCCGCGAGTTTCAGCACGCAGAACCCAACCATGAACAACAGTGGCATCGTCCCTGTGAGCGCGAGTTCAAGAGTCTTGTAGGGATCGCCGGCAATTCCATTGAGATGGAACAGGTAAAGCGCCAGGACAGCCATGGCGCCCGTGGCGAGTCCACCGATCGCCGGATGAACCCATTTAGGCACCGCCGTCCAGCCCTTGAAAAGTGCGCGGAGCCTTAACAGGCCGTCGGTGAATGTAATGGAGACAATGGCTGCGAGAATGCCCAGAAACGCGTACCAGACGAGCGAAGATGCGGCGCCGAGCGTATAGCTGCGGGGCATGTGGAAGACCGGGTTTGAGCCGAGAATGGAATGCTCCACGACGGCCGCAAGTGCTGCCGCGACGATAACGCCGGAAAGCATGGTCTGATCGAGGTCGCCGATCAACTCTTCCAGCGTGAATGTGATGGCGGCGATGGGCGCGTTGAAGGCTGCGGCGATGCCGGCTGCCATGCCGACAGAGGCCATGCGGCGGCAGTTCTGCGGGCTCAGGCGCGCCGCGCGTGCCATCAGGCTGCTGACGCCGGCGCAGATTTGCACGGTCGGCCCTTCAAGGCCGAGCGAAGCGCCGGAGCCGATCTGGAATGCGCAGAGGACAAATTTGCCGACAGTTTCGCGCAGGGAGACGAGTCCGGAACGAAGCGCAAAAGCGACCTTCACCTGGGGGATGCCGGAACCGGCGGCGGCTGGAGCCCAGTAGGTAAGGCCAAGTCCAACAATCAGGCCACCCACACCCGGAGTCAGGATCGTCAGGAAGATCCACCAATAGCCAGGCGCATGGTTGGCGGGATTGATGAGGAGCGCCTCAAGCCAGCCGATGCAGAGATGGAAGGCGACGGCTGCCAGTCCGCAAAGTCCGCCCGCAAGGATGGTGAGGGCGAGCAATCGCTGGCGCTCGTTCGCCATGCGCTGGGTAAACCAGGCGAGCGAGCGCGAAAAAAGACTTCGCAACCAGTTGCCTTCACTCAACTCTGAGGGGACCTCGATGGAGAGACGTGCACTTTCCAGTATAGAAGCGCGTGGGGCGCCCGGAGTTCGCTATGCTCCTCGATCAAGTCGTTTCTTCAGAAGAGCCGAATTACGGTTGAGGCGCCGTCTGTTGCATGAACTCGGACAAGTAGTTCTTCCAGACTGCGGCAGCGGTGTGCGTGCCATGGCCGCGCGTCTGGTCGCAGATGGGGATCAGAATGAAGCGTGCGTGCGGCATGCGCTTCACCATCTTCTCTGCGATGCCCAGTTCGGGCGGATTGATGTAGTCGTCGGCGGAGTTGATCCAGAGCACCGGATCGGTGATGGTCTCAAGGTGCGGGCTCGGATCATAGTTCCGGCTGGCGTTGAGGTAGTAGATCATGTCGTTCGCGTCGGGCGCAGGACGCGCCCAGTAGCGGTCGACATACTGCTCGGCAGCTTCGCGCGTCGGCGCCTGCTTCTGCATGCGAGCGGAGCGGAGCCCATGACGAAAATAAGCGCGTCAGCCAGTGCGAAGGCCTTCCACCGGCTCGGTGGTGTAGTCGCCGTTCTTCCACGCGGGGTCCTGCTTGATGCCCTGGATGCCCATGTAGCGCATCATGCGATTGCGCCCGGCGATCTGCACCGGCAGGCAGGCGAACGGCGCGAGAGCATCGGAAAAGCCAGGGTAAGTCTCGCCCCACACAAAAGTCTGCATGCAGCCCATCGACGTGCCGAGGATCAGGCGTAGGTGGTCGATCTTCATCTCGTCAAGCATCATGCGCTGGCTGCGCACCATGTCGTCGTAGTCGTATGCGGGGAAGTGCATGCGCATGCCGTCGGAGGGCTTGGAGCTTTGGCCGTGCCCGATGTCGTCGGGCAGGATGATGAAGTATTTCTGGATGTCGAGAATGCCACCGGGGCACGAACAGCACGTCAGAGAAGATGGGATTCAGCAGCGAATGCGCGTTGCCGCCAGTGCCGTGCAGCAGGAGGACGGCATTATCCACATGGCCGGCGGCGTTGCGATGCGGTGTGCCCAGGGTGAGGTAGTGCAGCTTGAGTTCCGGCAGTGTTTCGCCGGTGCCAAAGCGGAAATTAGGCAGCGATGACGGTGCCGTCCTGCGTGGGCCAGTGGCTGGCCGGCGGAGTTGGCGGGGGACTGGTTTGACCAAAGGCATGGTGCAGGCAAGAAGCAAAGCGGCGAAAGCGATACTGGCCGCAAATGGACGCATCGATGACCTCCGTGGGTACGGATTGAGCCTAGCGGCCGATAGCAGAGTTCGCAAGCAATTCGCCGGGATCGTCGACAATTGCGATCACAGGTTTTGTCTTTCCAGCGGTGCCACAAGCGCGCTAAAATCTGGGTGTCAGATATGTTCAACCGCGCCGCAGCCCGGATCTCCTCGACGCCCTTGCTGAAGCGCTTTCGCCGCGGGCGGCCCGATCGTGGACGCAACTCTTCCCGCTGAGTAATCTATTCCCGTCAATTTTTATCCCTCTGTGCCGCTTTGAGCACGCTGGCGGGAATTGTCGCGGCGTAAATTCCGCAAATGCATTTACAAGCTCATCCGCCTGTGCAGCGGATAGAAAGGTTCCCCTGATGAACAGCTTCAATAGCCGGGCCACTCTGAACTCCGGCAGCAAGTCTTACACCATCTTCCGCCTGCCCGCATTGAGCGCGCGCGGATTCGACCTGGGCCGGCTGCCCTTCAGCCTGAAGATTCTGCTCGAAAACCTGCTTCGCCGCGAAGACGGCGTGAACGTGACCGCCGACGACATCGAGTTCCTGGCGAACTGGGATGCCAAGGCCGAGCCCAGCCGCGAGATTGCCTACATGCCGGCGCGTGTGCTGATGCAGGACTTCACCGGCGTGCCGGCAATCGTCGATCTGGGCGCGATGCGCGACGCCATCAAGACGCTGGGCGGCGATCCGGAGCGCGTCAATCCGCTGGTTCCGGCGGAACTGGTGATCGATCACTCCGTCCAGGTGGATGAGTTCGGCACCGCCGGCGCGCTTACGAAGCGAATTCGCTGCTCGAGTTCCAGCGCAATCGCGAGCGCTATGCGTTTTTGAAGTGGGGCCAGACGGCGTTTCGCAACTTCTCCGCCGTGCCGCCGGGCATGGGCATCTGCCACCAGGTGAATCTGGAGTACCTGGCGCGCGTCGTGTTCACGACGGAGATCGACGGCGAGCTGGATGCTTATCCCGACACGCTCGTCGGCACCGACTCGCACACCACCATGATCAATGGCCTCGGCGTGCTGGGCTGGGGCGTGGGCGGCATCGAGGCCGAGGCGGCGATGCTCGGCCAGGCGGTCTCCATGCTGGTTCCGCAGGTTGTGGGATACAAGCTGACCGGCAAGCTGCGCGAGGGTGCGACGGCAACCGACCTGGTGCTCACCGTGACGCAGGCGCTGCGCAAGCTTGGCGTCGTCGGCAAGTTCGTGGAGTTCTATGGGCCCGGCATTGCCGAGCTGCCGCTGGCCGATCGCGCCACCATCAGCAACATGGCGCCGGAGTATGGCGCGACCTGCGGCATCTTCCCGGTGGATGCGGAGACGCTGCGCTATCTCAGGCTCACCGGCCGCAGCGAAGAACAGATCGCGCTGGTCGAGGCGTATTACAAGGAGCAGGGCCTGTTCCACACCGAGAAGTCGCCCGAGGCCGAGTACACGCAGACGCTGGAACTGGATCTTGCGCGGTGGAGCCGAGCGTGGCGGGGCCGAAGCGCCCGCAGGATCGCGTGCTGCTGAAGGATGCGGCGGCAAGCTTTGCGCAGCAACTTGCCGGCCTGCTCGCGCCCACCGCAAAGCCGCTGGGTACGCGCACCGCAGCTGCGTGGGAGCCGACGCCGTAAGGACACGATACTGGCGGTTGCGGCCGAAGACAACGAAGGCCCGGCGACTTCATCGCCGCGCCGAATGCCGCAGCGCAGACAAGACGTTCAGACCGGACCAATCACGACAACGGTGAAGGAGCGGTTCAACGTCGATCCCGACAAGTATCTCGATCACGGTTCGGTGGTGATCGCGGCGATCACGAGCTGCACCAATACCTCGAATCCATCGGTGATGATGGCCGCGGGAATTCTCGCCAAGAAGGCTGTCGAGAAAGGGCTCACCGTTCCGCCGTGGGTGAAGACTTCGCTGGCGCCGGGCTCGCGCGTGGTCACGGACTACTACCAGAAGTCGGGCCTGCTGCCGTATCTCGAAAAGCTGCGCTTCAACGTGGTGGGCTACGGATGCACCACCTGCATCGGCAACTCCGGACCGCTGCCGACCGATGTTTCAAAGAGCATCGACGAGCATGGGCTGGTTGCGGTGAGCGTGCTCAGCGGCAATCGCAACTTCGAGGGCCGCGTGAATGTGGATGTGCGCGCGAACTATCTGATGAGCCCGCCGCTGGTGGTCGCCTATGCGCTGGCCGGCAAGATCGGCCACAACTTCGATACCGATCCGCTGGGCAAGGACAAGGCTGGGCAGCCGGTTTATCTCAAGGACATTTGGCCGACGCAGCAGGAAGTTGCCGAGGCGATCGAAAAGGGCGTGAGCAGCGAGGGATTCCGCAAGGAATACGCGACGGTGAGCGATGGCGACGCAAACTGGCAGGGGCTCAGCTTCCCAACCGGCGACGTCTACAAGTGGGAGCCGGACTCGACCTACATTCGCAAGGCGCCGTACTTCGACGGCATGAAGAAGACAGCCGGCGCCGGTGACGGACATTCTTGGCGCGCGCGTGCTCGCGGTGCTGGGCGATTCGGTCACCACCGACCACATTTCGCCGGCAGGCAACATCAAGGCCAACGGGCCGGCAGGGAAGTATCTCGCCGAGCATGGCGTGAAGCCGGCGGACTTCAACTCCTACGGCTCGCGGCGCGGCAATCACGAAGTGATGGTGCGCGGCACGTTTGCCAATGTGCGCCTGCGCAACAAGCTCGCGCCGGGAACCGAGGGCGGCGTAACGCGGCTGCTGCCTGAGGGCGAGCAGATGTCGATCTTCGACGCCAGCGTGAAGTATGCCGAGCGCGGAGATTCCGCTGGTGATCCTCGCCGGCAAGGAATACGGCTCGGGTTCATCGCGCGACTGGGCTGCAAAGGGGCCGAATCTGCTGGGCGTGCGCGCGGTGATCGCGGAGAGCTTCGAGCGCATTCATCGTTCGAACCTGGTGGGCATGGGCATTCTGCCGTTGCAATTTGAGGAAGGGCAGAATGTCGAATCGCTCGGCCTGACGGGCGAAGAGGTCTACGACTTCGCTGGGCTGACCGATTTGCTGAAGGCGAAGTTTGCCGAGCGGACGCACGCTGAAAGTGAAGGCGAAGACTCGTCGATGGCAGAGTAAAGGAGTTCAACGCCAGGGTCCGCATCGACACGCCGCAGGAGATCGAGTACTACGAGCACGGCGGCATTCTGCAGTATGTGCTGCGGCAGCTGGCGGCGAAGTAACTGGAACCTGGGTGCCCCATCCATTCGACAGGTCTTGGTCGAATGGGTGGGAAAGCACGAACCGCTCACAAGCCAAAGCGGCGCTAGTTACGGATTCGAAATCTTTGGCGGATTCGGCGAGGGGTACTGCCGCACCGGCGTAGCTTTGCGGCGTCGAGCCTTCGGTTGATCCGCGCGCGTCGGCACATCGCGCACTGGTTCGTCCTCGTGCGGGGCGAAGAAGCGGACGCCTTCCTGGTTGTGCTCGCCCAGAACGTGCAGGCGCAGGAAGTTGGTTGAGCCGGACTTGGTGCGCGTGCCGGCGACGATGGCGATCACCTCGCGCTTGCGCACGTAGCCATGCTGTTCGAGCAGGCTCTCGGCCACGTCGACCAGCGCCTCGGTCGAGTTGACCTTGGGGCAGCGGATCGGCGTCGTGCCCCAAAGCAGATTGAGGCGGTTGATCGTGACGTCGACAGGGCTCAGCGCGAAGATCGGCGCGGAGGGGTGGTACTTCGAGAGCTGACGCGCCGTCGCGCCGGACTCGGTGAAAAGCGCGATGCCGCGCAGATCGAGATCGTCGGCCGCGTGCGCGGTGGCTTCGCAGATGGTCTCGGCGATGGAGAGATGCGTCTGGCGAAGCAGCGGCTCGTTCAGGTGATCTTCCTTGATGTGGCGCTCGGCTTCGCTCACGATGCGGCCCATCATGGCGACAGTTTCGACGGGATACTTGCCGACAGCCGATTCGCCGGAAAGCATCACCGCGTCGGTGCCGTCGTAAACGGCATTGGCCACGTCGGAAACTTCGGCGCGCGTGGGGCGCGGATTTTCGATCATCGATTCCAGCATCTGCGTCGCGGTGATCACGGGCTTGAGGTACTCCGATGCGCGGCGAATGATGTGCTTCTGAATCGCGGGAACCTTTTCCGGCGGAACTTCAACGCCCAGATCGCCGCGCGCCACCATGATGCCGTCGGCGGCCTGCAGAATGCTGTCGAGATGCTCGATGGCCTGCGGCTTTTCGAGCTTGGCGATGATCCAGGTCTCGCCGCCATAGGCCGAAACGCGATTGCGCACCAGGCGAACGTCTTCCGCAGTGCGGACAAAGGAAACGGCAATGGCATCGACGCCATTCTTTAGAGCGAACTCAAGGTCCTGCGAATCTTTTTCAGTCAGCGAGGGAACGCGGACAGGAATGCCGGGCAGGTTGATGCCCTTGTTTTCGCCGAGCATGCCGCCGTTGATGATTTCGCAGACCACGTCGGCGCCGATCACTTCGTGGACGCGGAGTTCGATCAGCCCGTCGGAAAGCAGAATGCGCGAGCCCTGCTCCACGTTTTCGGCCAGCGTTTTGAAGGTGGTTCCGACCAGCGAAGCGGTGCCGGGAACGTCGCGCGGAGTGATGGTAAGCCGCTGACCCGCTTTGAGCAGAACCGGCTGGTGATCTTTCAGCTTCGAGGTGCGGATCTTGGGTCCCTGCAGATCGCCCAGGATGCAAAGCGGCTTGCGCTCTTCGCGGCTGACTTTGCGGATCATCTGGATCAGCGCAAGCTTTTCTTCATGGGTGCCATGCGAAAAGTTCAGGCGCACAACATCGATGCCGGCGCGCACAAGATCGCGAAAAACCGGCTCGGTGTTGGAAGCGGGACCGAGCGTGGCGACAATCTTGGCGCGGCGCTGGACAGGATTGGCGTTCAGGTTCGTATCGGCGAACGGCATGGTATGACTCCAAAAAGATTAGGTAAGAGGGACAGGGGAAATAGGAGTGCGGTCCGCTTCATTATACAAAGTCGGCTGATCGCAAAGATCCCCTACCCGTGTGCAGGCGGCGGTGGCATTTCAGTCGGTGCGAGGCATCACTGACTGAATCTGCGGCGATGGCAGTGCTGGCTACAAGCGATTCTTGCGCTCGCGAAAAAGCACGCCGTTCAGTTCGGCGCCGAGCAGGGCGCTGAATGACGTGAGGTAGAGCCAGACCAGGGTGGCAATGCCTGCGCCGAACGATCCGTAAAAGATGGTGTAGTCGGCGATGCGGGTGACATACCAGCCGAAGGCAAGCGTTGCCGGAAACCAGACGCGCTGGCGGCGACGGCGCCGGGCATGACGTGCAGCCAGTGCTCCCGGCGCCGGGTTCCGAAGTGGTAAAGCGTGCCAAGCACCGTGAGACTGGTGATGAAGGCGAGCGTCCAGCGCGCCAGGCGCCAGAGGAACAGCACGACGTGGCGCAGGTCGTGTCCGGCATTGAAGACCATCCAGAGTTCAATCGCACGGCCAAATACCAGCAGCAGCGTGGCCAGCGCCAGGGGAACGAGCACAATGGGAACGAGAAACAGCGCCCGGAGACGCCTCTCCCAGAAGCCCCATTCGCTTCGCGGAAGCCGATAGGCGCGCCGAAAGCCCTCCATCAGGGTCAGCATCAGGCCCAGTCCCGCAAAGACGCTGAGCGTGATGCCCGAGATGATCAGGCGCCCCGGGTGCGGATTGCGCTCCTGCATCGAGGAAAGCAGCAGGCGAACGGTATCCGCGGGAAGAATCTGCTGTGAGACCCAGCGGATCTCGCCCACGACCGTCGGGCCCTCGGGCACCTTTGCCACCAGCGCGGTGAGCACGATGAATGCCGGAAAGAACATCAACATGCCGGAATAGGCCGCGGCCTTGGCCGTGTTGAGCACGTCGTGCTCGACAGCCAGAAAGACCGCCTTCCGGAATTGCCGAAAAATCGGGCGCATCAGAATCCCTTCAAAGAGTAGAGCATTTCACCCTTCCCTGCGGACGGATGGCGCCGCCCTGTCCATCGCAAGATAACGGCATGCGCGAGGCGATTCCTGACCGGTCACGGCTCAAACGGTTTATGATTTTCCCGTCATGACGAAATTGAGGGGCACTGCGGTTCAACCGGTTAAAGTTCTTGTACTGCTCGCCGTTTTCGGTGCAATCTTCGCGCCTGGCCAGGATCGCGCGATCCCCAATCCTCAGTTGGCGTCAAAGGAAATCAATTCCCGCGTGGAATCCCTGCTGAAGCAGATGACGCTCGAAGAGAAGATCGGGCAGACGGTGCAATATGCGGCGGGATTCGCGACCGGCCCCTCGGCCTCGAAACTGACCTACGACGAACTGGTGGCCAAGGGCCAGGTGGGGTCGATGCTGAACGTGGTGGGAGCCGAGCAGACCAACCACTATCAGCACATCGCGATGGAGAAGTCGCGGCTGCATATTCCCATTCTCTTTGGCCTTGACGTGATTCATGGCCATCGCACCATCTTTCCCGTTCCGCTCGCGGTGGCGGCTACCTGGGATCCCGCAAGCGGCGGAGACGGTGGCGCGCGTTGCTGCGGAAGAAGCGCGTGCGGACGGCATTGCCTGGGTCTTCTCGCCGATGGTGGACATCGCGCGCGATCCGCGCTGGGGACGAATCATCGAATCGAACGGCGAAGATCCCTACCTGAGCTCGGCGCTGGCGCGCGCATGGGTGCAGGGATACCAGCAGGGCGATCTGTCGAAACCGGACTCCGTCGCGGCGTGCGTGAAGCACTTTGCGGCGTACGGCGCGGCCATTGCCGGCCGCGATTACAACGCAGTCGACATGAGCGAGTTGACGCTGCGCCAGGTGTATCTGAAGCCGTATCACGCGGCGGTCGATGCGGGAGTGGCGACGGTGATGACGTCGTTCAATTCCATTAACGGCGTTCCGGCGACGGCCAATCCGTTTACGCTCACCCAGATTCTGCGCAAGGAGTGGCGCTTCGATGGTCTTGTGGTGTCGGACTGGGGCGCGGTTGGGGAGCTGAAGAATCACGCCATCGGCGACGGGCCCACAGTGGCGCGCAAGGCCCTGGAAGCGGGCACGGACATGGACATGGAGGGCAATCTCTACGGCACGGTGATCGCCGCGCAGGTCCGGGCCGGCAAGATTCCCGAGAGCGTCGTCGATGAGGCGGTGCGGCGGATACTGCGGGTGAAGTTTGCGCTCGGCCTGTTCGATCATCCGTACACACGAGGTCGGGCCGGCCTACGCTCCGACGCCGGAGAAGCGGGAGATCGCGCGCAAAGTTGCCGACGAGACGATGGTGCTGCTGAAGAACGATCCGGTGGAAGGCGTGGGTGCGCTGCTGCCGCTGACGGCGAAGGCGAAGACGGTGGCGCTGATCGGGCCGATGGCCGATGACGCGCTCGATCTGCTCGGCGCATGGACAGTGACTGGAAACAAAAAAGATGCCATCACGCTGAAGGCGGCTCTGAGTGAGCGGCTGGGAGACAGATTGCTGTATGCGCCGGGGTGCGGGCTGCTTTCGGGCGAAGACGAGAATGTTCTGAACAGCGTGACCTTCACCGGACAGGCGGCGAGTGTGAATCAGCCATTGCCGGATGACAACAAAACCATCGCCGAAGCGGTGGAGACCGCGCGCAAGGCGGATGTGGCGATTCTCGCACTGGGTGAGCCCACCAACTGGATGGAAGGCGAAGCCGCCAGCCGCGTGCATCTTGGCTTCACGGGAAATCAGGAGAAGCTGCTCGAGGCCGTAGTGGCGACGGGCAAGCCGGTGGTGCTGGTGGTGCTGGCAGGAAGGCCGCTCGAACTGAAGTGGGCTGCGGAGCATGTTCCGGCGATTCTCGAGGCATGGAGCCCGGGAATCGAAGCGGGTCCGGCGGTCGAGGATGTGCTGTTCGGCGATGTGAATCCATCAGGCAAGCTGCCGTCCAGCTTTCCGCGCGCGGTCGGGCAGGAACCGCTGTACTACGCGCAAACGCCAACAGGGAGGCCGGCCAACGGCGACCTGAGCCACCTGCCGCGCAACGCAGCGGAGAAATTCGTCTCGCGCTACATGGATGAAGAGAACTCCGCGCTGTTTCCCTTCGGATGGGGGCTCAGTTACACGCGCTTCAGCTACAGCAATCCAACTGTGGACCGCGCCGAAATTCCTGTCCGTGAAGTCGCGGACGATCATCGGCCCGTGGTCACGGTGAGCGTGGATGTCAGGAATACCGGCAGCGTAGCGGGCACTGAAGTGGTGCAGATGTACATCCGCGATACCGAGGCCAGCGTGGAGCAGCCAGTGCGCGAACTGAAAGGCTTCACGCGCGTGGCGCTCGCGCCGGGCGAGACGAAGCACGTGACATTCCCGCTCGGCTTCGATGAATTGAACTTCTACAACGTGGACCTGAAGAAGACAGTGGAGCCGACGACATACGACATCTGGGTCGGTGGCAGTTCGCTGGCCACGGCGGAGACGAAGCTGAAGATCGTCGAATAGATACGCGCATGGAATAACAGTTAGAAATGCCAGAGCCCCGATCTGCATCCGGATCGGGGCTCTGTGTATACAGCGTTGCGACTTCGCTCTAGCTTCCCGCTGTTTTGTATTGCGAATAGTTTTCAGTGAACAGCGTGTGGCGCAGGATGTAGCGTCCCTGCGGCGAATCGGGAAGCGGCTGCTCCAGCGTGTCGATGGTTACGAATCCCGGTACCACGACCTTCTTATCCCCAACGGTTTCGACTCCGTAATCGATGCGCTGATTTTCAGTCTTCACGGGGTCGGAGCCTTTGAACTCGACCTCGGTGATCAGGCGATAGATGACTCCCGTATCAGGGTCGATGAAGATCTCCCCGTGATACGGTTCTGTCGCTTTGAAGTCCTTCCAGGTCGCATTGGTTTGGTAATTTCCAGCATCGCCGCCGCCTACCGTTCCGCGCAAGGCCTACTGTCCCGCCTGGCTCGTCTCAGGAAAGCAGCAGTAGTTCACCGCATAGTGGCTCTTCTTCTTGTCGACGGCGTAGGAGAAGACGGCCAGCTCGTGACCTGCGACGGTCTCCCAGCGCAGCCAGCCGATCTTGCCGGCAGCCTGGGCTTCCTGCAATACGGTGCCCGGATCGGGAGCCTGGCCAAGAAGCGCAATCATGCTGTTTTCGCCCCAATGAGCTTTCGCGCCGGCCAGTGGATTTACCTCTACGCCGTTTTTGAACGTGACGGTTGCGTCGTCCGAGGCGGTGTAGCGAACGGGCGAGTAGGTGGCAGAAAGCACGGCAGTGCTGTGCGACCCGAGAGCCGGCTGATCCTGTTGAGCGCTGTCCTGGAAGCGGCGCAGCGTGCGCGTCGCCGTCAGCGTCGGCATTTGCGCGTAGGTCTTTGTTGCGTAGTCAGTTGCCTTGTCGAGGATGGCTTTCTGCTTGGTAGCATCGGGCGCCGCCGTAGCGGGTATCTCACTGGCTGGCGGCGCCAACACGGCGCTGCGGATCTCAAGCACAAATAGCTGCTCGGTGGTGAGCTGGCCGGGAACTAGCGGTTTGAGGCTGTCCATCGTGCCGTGGGTCATCTCTTCGGTCAGTTCCACATCTTTCAACTCGCCTGCCACATCGGCGTCGGACTTCTGGGACTTCTGGTCCGCTGCGAGAAGGTCCTTGAGTTGTTGCACGGTCATTTTCCTGGCGGCCCATCCGGGCGAGGCTATCAGCAGAATCACAACCAGCCATACGAAGCGTTTCACCAATGTTTCCTCCGGGGAATGCGGTGCCGCCATTGTAATCACCCGGAGGCTGGCGGGAACAGATCAAGCTTGCCCTGCGTAGATGAACGGGTACACTGTCTCGACAGGAGGTCCGCATGCAGACCCGGATTCAAGGCACCACCATGCCCGTTCTTGATGTGCAACTTGACCCCAACGAGAGCGTTTTCTCTGAAAGCGGTGAGCTCTCATGGATGACCGGCTCGATCCAGATGACCACCCACACGCAGATGGGCGGAGGCGGCGGGCTTTTTGGCGTCCTGAAGCGCGTAGCCGGCGGCGGAAGCCTCTTCATGACCGAGTACCGTGCCGTGCAGTATCCCGGCGAGGTATCGTTTGCCACCAAGGTGCCCGGTCACATCGTGCCGGTGCAGGTGGGCCAGGGGCAGGAGTTCATGGTCCACCGGCACGGCTTTCTGTGTGCGACACCGCAGGTCACCATCAGCGTTGGCTTCCAGCAATCGCTGGGCGCGGGAATCTTCGGCGGCAGCGGCTTTCTCTTGCAGCGGATCGCCGGGTACGGTACAGCTTGGCTTGAGCTTTCGGGCGAATTGGTGATGAAGAATCTCGCCCCCGGCGAAGTGCTGCTGGTGCATCCGGGACACGTGGGTGCGTTCCAGGCAACCATGGGATTCCAGATCACCATGGTCCCCGGCATCAAGAACATGATCTTCGGCGGTGACGGAATCTTTCTTGCCGTCCTCACCGGGCCGGGCTCGGTCTGGCTGCAGACGCTGCCCATTTCCCGTTTGGCGCATCAGATCAGCGAGTACCTCCCGAGTACGGATCGTCGGGCGGTGGGCAACACTGCGACCGGGGCGGTTCTGGGCGGCGTGATCGGGTCGATTCTCGGCGGAGATCAGTAGGGAACAGGGAGTTGCGGACTCAGTGGTTCGACGGATGAGCGGAAGGGGCTTTCCATCAGGCGCGAAACGAACGCAGACAGGAATCAAACCGAGGGCAGAGGCCGTGATCTGCGCGGCGATATCCTTTTTGCGTTCGTGCTGGCTATAGCCTGCTACGTGGCGTGGCAACTGCGGGCCGTCCTGCTTCTTCTTTATGTGAGCGCGCTGGCCGCGGTGGTTCTTACGCCGGTAGTGCGCGCCACTTCCCGTTTCAAAGTGGGGCGCTGGCGTCCGTTCAAAGGCCGCGCCATCCTCATCCTGCTTCTTGCCGTGGCTGGGGGTCTGACGGCATTCGGATTCCTCGCATTTCCACCGGTCATTCGCGATCTGCATGAGTTCACACTCGAGATGCCGACACGTTTGCCCGGTTTCCTCGACAAGTTGAAGCGGATCCCCTTTGCCGACCAGGTCAATACCGACGAGATCAGCACCAAGGTCCAGGATTTCATCAGCAACGCCGCGACCTACCTGCTTCTCTCCATCAAGAACTGGGCGGGTGCAGTCTTCAGCATCGCAATGGGCCTGATCCTGACCGTGTATTTCATCCTTGAAGGCGATGTTGCGTATCGATGGGCGCTTTCATTTTTCCCGGTGGAGAAGCGGCCCCGGCTTGACGCCGCCTTGCAGCGCGCCGAAGTTCGCATGGGGCAATGGCTGCTGGGCCAGGGAAGCCTCATGCTGATCCTCGGTCTAACCAGCACCATTGTGTATGTGTCGCTCCACGTGCGCTACGCATACGCTCTGGGAGTGTTAACGGGGCTTCTGAATATCATTCCGGTGATCGGAGCCGCTGTCAGCATCGCCCTGGCATTGCTGGTTGCGTCCATCGACTCCTGGGGACGCGCCTTGGGCATCGCAATCTTCTACCTGGTCTGGATCCAGGTGGAGAACTCGTTCCTGGTGCCGCGCATCATGGGTACGCGGGTAGGCTTGCCCGGATTATCAATCCTGATCGCATTGCTGATTGGTTCGGAGCTTGGCGGAGTTCTCGGTGCCATCGTTTCCGTTCCAACCGCGGTGCTCGTCTCGGTGCTGCTTGATGAGTACGTGATACAGAAAGAGCCAGACGAGATTGTCGCCCAGGCGAGCGTAGACAGCCCTTCTTAGACCAGAGCGTGCTAAGGTCTCATCGCCACATCGGATGCAACCGACGCGGTGAGCATCATACCCGGCTCGATCTTTGCTTCGTTGCCGGGAGGCAGAGGACCGGCCACGTGCACCATGCTGGTGTCCGAGATGTGATTCAATTGCGAACCGATATCGGGAGCGACCAGCGTGAATGATCCGCTCAGCGGAATCGTGACTCCATGCGCGTTGAGGTCTGTCAGATGGAAGCGTAATCACCCCGGATCTACCGTTCTGCCCGGCATGCTGGACCGAGGTGATGACCGCTTCTACAGACATTCCGCGGGGAGCGAGGACGTTTCCGTTCACCACGAGGTTCTCATCCAGCAATAGATAGAAATGGTCGCCCGCGTTTGCCGTCTCTGAAGAGACGCGGTTCCCGGTTTGCATTCGAAGCATCGTGCCCTTGGTCACCGTCGAACCGGAGACGTCGGCATTCACGGGAAGCGGTGTGGCGGCGCCGCTGACGGTATACGACGCAGCCACAATCGGGCTGGGTGCTTTACCCGGCTCTTGGCGAATGCCTGGATGCGCATCGGCCCGTTGACGACGATAGGATCGCGGTATTGCGTTGACGACTCCGTCGGCGTCCAGCCATCGATCGTGTAGTAAATCACCGCATTGGGACTGGGGCTGGAAAGAATAACCGGCGTGCCGGCGGGAATCTCTCGCGGGCTGGGCAGAAACATCGGCGACTGGGCGCAATGGCAATCGGGCAGCCCCCGATACATGTCGTTGACCACCTGCACACCGCTCTGCTGCGGCATGCCGGAGCGCGAATTCAGTGTGCCGGCGAGACACCGAGCGGCCGCGCCGGTTTTGTGAACCGCGGGCTGGCTGAGCTGGATCGATTCTCCAAAGGCCTGTCCGAATGCGGCACGCGCCAATCGCAAATGCGCACAAAGCGAAAAGAGGAAGGACTTTCATACACAGCCTCCGATGAGGGGGTTCAGAGACAGAACAGCAGAGTTGAACCCCGATTTCAAGCCTAATCTGCGGTTACCTCTGACCCAAAGGAACCTGCATCTTGGGGTGGGAGGCCTGAAGTGCGGCATCGACCGCCGCCTTCATCACTCCGCAATTCGACAGGAAATGCACCATGGGCTCCGTCAGGGCGTCGGGCGCAACGTCTGCAGGCTGCCAACGCGGGAGACTCCGGCATAGTGCCCGGTCGGCTCCGCGGATGCCGACTGGAGTCCGCTCCTTGCGACCCCAGAATGAAGGCTGCCAGCTTGCGCGCCACGGGCAGGTCGAAGCTTTCAGAGACAAACACCATCTTTCCCTGCCGGGTGATGACGACCGGTCCTTCGTCGGTGCTGTATACCTGCTCCACAGTTCCGTCGGATTCGCCGGATCCGCTGGATGCCGCCTTCTCGAGCTTGAGCCCGGAGTATTTACGGCCCAGTTCATCGGCATACAGTTTGGCGAAGGCCTGCGCGGAGGCTTCGTTTTTCCAGATGGACAGGTAGAACAGCGAGATCGACTTGGTGCTGGCCAACTGCTCCGGAGTCGTTGCGCTCAACCTCTGCCCCGCCCAATAGATTCCGCCATCCCATGCCGGGGTCAGGTCGCGGGCTGCACGATCGCCCCCGAAGAGCCCGGCGAGGATGTGCAGGTCGAGCTGGCCAACCTGGCCAATGTCGTAAGGGCGATACGTGCTGTCGACAAGTGGATGAATATCAGGAAGATAGGGAATCGCGGAGGCATGTCCCTTTTCATATTCCCGGGGATTCATGATCTCCCAGGAAGACGACGGCGGACGGTCAAGAGCGCCGGTGAACGCGGCTGCCTGACCGCGGTCCATCCACAAATCCTGCTCAAAGCTCAGGCCTTCGCGATACGGAAACAGAAGGGACTCAGAAAGGAGCAGCGGCGCACGGGCCAGAACCGGCGAGTTCTCTGAACCCGCCATATGCTGCTTGATGGAGTCGACAATTTCCGGGTCGCCGATGAGGCTCTTGCCCATGGGCTTCAGCATGTTGTCCATCATCACTGCGGTAGCCTGGCCCTCGGTCACGGCTTCGCGGGCGGTATCGAGTTCATCCTTGGCGAGATGATCGCTGTCTTCCGCAGCAGTGTGGGAGACATCGGGCGGCGTCTGGTCGCTCCATTTATCCAGATCAAGGTGCTGGTCCTGCAGGGCGTGGGTCAGTTCATGCGCAAGCACGGGCTTCTGCTCGTCCACCGCGATCCAGTCGAGCATGTTCACGGTCTTTGTCTTGGGATCGTAGTAGGCCTCGATCTGCTCCTTCAGCAGGGCCAGCAGAAATGGCTTCAGGTTGAAGTCGCGATCGAGCAGTCCGAACTTCTTCAGGACGATCTCGCTGCGCTGCATGCGCTTGGCGTCCTCATCATCGTTGAACTTTTCGATGAGATACTTTTCGACCTCTTCACGCGTGGTCATCTGGCGCTTGACGTCGCTCTTGATGGGCAGACCCGGTCTCCTGCGAGGAGAATTTGAGCAGTTGATCCACCAGGCCGAAGAGTTGCTTGGCCTCTTCCGGGGTGATGTGCGTGTCGCCGCCGTTCGCGGATCCCGTTTTGGCGTTGCCTGGCGTTTGCGCATCCGGTTTACCAGGCGACGCTGGAAGGAGATTGAGCGCCCGGCTGCGCCTGAGGCGCGGGAGCCTGGGCCGTCGCTGCCGCAACCGCCATGCAGAAGATTGCCGCAAAACTCAGGACTCCCCGGGCTATCTTGCTGATTTGGTACTTCTTGCTCATTCTCTCTCCTTGGGGTTTGGGGGCGGTCGTCGCGACGAGTCCAGCATCTAATCTCAAGGCTATAATCAGGATGCACTGCCGCGCGAGATTTCCTCAGAATTGCGCGCTGTGCTCGTGAAACGCTCCCCTATGACCGAGAATCTTGCCGTAACCGTTCTCCAAACTCCGCTCGCCACGCAACTTGCTTCAGTCGCCCATGCGCCCCGGCTTGTCTGAATTTCGCGGTGTGCTTACCCCACATGAATTTGACGTGCCAGCCGACGAAATAGAGGCACTGGCCCGGGGCGCCGCGGCGCACGACCTTGGTTGGATGCGCCGCGTCAGCGTCCGAGGCGAAGATCGCTTTCGCTGGTTAAGCGGAATGGTGACCAACACCGTCAACGATCTGCCCGAAAATGGCGGAGCCTGGAACCTGGTGCTCAACGCTCAGGGCCGCATCCAGGGCGACCTGACGGTCTGGCGCGACGGCGATGCGCTCGAACTGGCGATCGCGGCCGATCAGTACGAGAAACTGCTGGCGCACCTCGATCGCTTCATCATCATGGATGACGTGGAATTGGTCGCGCACGACGCCGCAGCCGAAACCACCGTGGGCCTGACTGGACCGCAAGGCGCGCGAGGTGCTGGCGCGCATGGGGTCTGCCCGCGCCTGCCGAGCCGATGACCTGGCAGCGCGTGGAGTGGAACGGGCTGGATTTGAAGATTTACCGCAGCTACGGCACTCTCGCTGACCACTTTGAGATCGTGACACCGCTCGCGGGATTGACGCTGCTGTGGCGGGCCTTGTCGACCGCAGGCGCAACCCCGGTGGGCGCCGCTGCGCTGGAAGCGTTTCGCGTGGCCGAGGGAATTCCGGTTTACGGCGATCGACATGGCCGAGCGCGACCTGCCGCAGGAGACCTCGCAGACGCGCGCTCTCCACTTCAGCAAGGGCTGCTATCTCGGACAGGAGATCGTGGAGCGCATCCGCTCGCGCGGCAACGTCCACCGCCATCTGCGCCAGCTCGAACTCGACGGACCCGACAGCCAAAGCCGGAGCAGAACTGCTTCTCGAGGGCGCGCCGGTCGGAGCGATTACGAGCACTGCGGAGATTGCGCTCGGTGGCAGCATGCGCCGCTTTGCGCTCGGCATGGTGCGCAGCGAGGCAGAAGTCAAAGAATCAGCCGCTGACCTACGTTGCGGGCGCAACTGCCGGCACGGCAAAGATCCTGGATAAGCCGCCGGCTTTATGATCGAGAGTGACTGGAAAGTTGGATTATGAGCGATACGCCAAAATTTGAAGTGATCGATCGCCGCAAGATGAAGAAGGAAGAGGAGCAGGAAGGCTCTTCGCACCCGCCGCCGCGGAACCGTCGCCGAGCCCGAAACGAAGTCGGCCGGGCCGCAACTGGTCGAAACCGAGAGCGAGGACGCGCCCGCGACGGAAGCGCCGGCGGGCCGAAGATGAATTTGCCGCGGAAATGCCGCCGCCGCCGTCCGCTGAAGAGATGCGCGAGCAGGCAACCGCCTATGAAGCATCGGCGCAGCGCGTCGAAGACCTGATGCGCGCGCAGAATCCCACCCTGGGAGCGCAGCCGCCCATCAAGTTCGAACACCTGGTGCAGCAGTTGTATCTTTCTGCACTGATGCAGATGGGCGCGGCAACTCCCGAAGGCCAGCGTCCGCGCGTGGACATCATCGGCGCGCGCCAGAGCATCGATCTGCTGGGCGTCCTCGAAGAGAAAACCAAGGGCAACCTGACGGCCACCGAAATGCGCATGCTGGAGACGGTCCTGTTTGAACTGCGCATGACCTTTCTCGAACTGACCAAGATGATCTCGCTGCAGGGCGTGCAGGCTCCTCCCCCCAAACCGGAAAAACACTAGCTGTTAATGGAAGGCCGGCTGACATTTCTGGGCACCGGAACTTCCATGGGAGTTCCCACGCTGGGGTGCGGCTGCTCCGTGTGCACCTCGACTGATCCGCGCGACCGGCGCCTGCGGCCATCCGTGCTGTTGCAATGGCACGACGGGACCCGCGATCGCGTGGTGCTCATCGACACCGGTCCGGACTTTCGCGAGCAGGCGCTGCGCAACAAGCTCACCCGCGTCGATGCGGTCTTCTACACCCACGGCCATGCCGATCACATCTTCGGTCTCGACGATCTGCGGCCGCTGAGCTTCACGGTCTTTCGCGAAGGCGGACATATTCCGCTCTACGCCTCGCCCGAGACCGAAGAAACGCTGCGCCGCATCTACGACTACACCTTCTCGCCGAAGGCGACCTATCCAAACCGGCCCCGCGTGCATATCGAGCCGCTCAGCGATCGGGACATGCGTTTTTGGCGTCGAGTTCACGCGTGTTCCCGTGTTCCACGGAGAACTGGAGATCAACGGATTTCGCTTCGGCCGCACCGCTTATCTCACCGACGTAAGCGCAATTCCCGACGAGAGCTTTGCGTTGCTCGAAGGCCTGGATCACGTGGTGCTCTCGGCCCTGCGCCACAAGCCGCATCCCAGCCACGCCACGGTGGAGCAGGCCGTGGAGTGGGCGCGGCGCATCGGCGCGAAGCATACCTGGCTGACGCACATTGCGCATGAGCTGGGCCACGAAGAGACGAATGCCAGGCTGCCCGAGAATATTCGGATGGCCTACGACGGCCTGAGCTTTCCCATCGAGCTGGAAGGTGCGACCGCATGAGCCGACCCCGTCAGACAAGATCCGGGCACACGCGCTCGCGTCTTTCGCTCGCTCGAAGAGGTCCCGCGAGACTTCGGCCCGTCCATCGCGGCCATCGGCAACTTCGACGGCGTCCATCGCGGCCACCAGCAAATACTGAAGCCGGTGCCGCGGCAGAGGCGCAGGCGCGCGGAATGCGTTCCATCGCCATCACGTTCAATCCGCACCCGGCGCAGTTTCTCTATCCCAAAGAGGCGCCGAAGCTGCTCACCTTCCTGCCCGAGCGATTGCGGCTGCTGGCCCAGACTGGAGTCGACGCGATTCTCGTATTGCGCTTCGATGAAGCGCTGTCGCGCATGACAGCGGAGCAGTTTGTGCGCGACGTTCTCGTCGGCGTGCTCGAAGTGCGCGGGATTCACGAAGGCAGCAACTTCCGCTTCGGCCATGGCGCCAAGAGCGGGCGTCAACGAGCTTCGCGCCTTCGGCGAGGAGTCTGGATTCACGGTCGAAGTGCATTCCGCCGTGCGCGTTCACGGCATGGAAGTCTCAAGCTCTGCCGTGCGCAGCCTGATTGCCGCCGGCGACGTGCGCCGCGCGCGCTGGATGCTGGGGCGCGTCTTCGGCGTGCATTCTCATCCGGCCAAAGGCCGCGGCGTAGGAACGAAGCTGCTGGTGCCGACGGTGAACCTCGCACCCTACGAAGGGCTGCTGCCCGGATTCGGCGTTTACGTTACGCGGCTGACGATCGGCGACCGGTGCTTTGAATCCGTGACGAACGTCGGCAATCGGCCCACCTTCGAAGGCGTGGGCTTCGGCGTCGAAACGCATATCCTCGAACTTCGAGCCCGTCGATCTCACCGATGAAACACCGCTCTATCTCGAGTTCCTGCTCGCGCCTCCGCGGCGAAATCCAGTGGCCATCCACCGAGGCGCTGAAAGCCCAGATCTTCAAGGACGTGGCCCGCGCCAAGCGGTATTTCAAGATCGCCGCGCTTCGTCAAGGGGATTCGTCACTCCGCTAGCAATCCGTGCTGGCTTACAATTTACGCATGCCGTTTCCTGAAATGCGCCTGCGCCGCCTGCGTCGCACCGAGTCGCTTCGCGCGCTGGTGCGCGAGACCACGCTCAATCCCGGCGACCTGATCTATCCGCTCTTCATCTGCCCCGGTGAGGGCGTGCGCAATCCAGTCAGCTCCATGCCCGGCGTCTTCAATCTCTCGGTCGATCAGGCTGTTCGCGAAGCCGAAGAGGCCGCGGCCCTCGGCATTGGCGGATTGCTGCTCTTCGGCCTTCCCGACACCAAGGACGAAAAGGCCACCGGCGCCTGGGACGACAACGGCATCGTCCAGCAGGGCCTTCGCGCCATCAAGAAAAATGCCGCCGCAAAAAAGCTTGTCCTCATCGCCGACGTCTGCCTCTGCGAGTACACCAGCCACGGCCACTGCGGCGTCGTTATCCAGACAAAAGACGGCGGCTACGACGTCGACAACGATCCCTCGCTCGAATTGCTCGCGAAGACCGGCGCCAGTCTCGCCCGTGCCGGCGCAGACATCGTTGCCCCCAGCGACATGATGGACGGCCGCGTCGCCGCCATCCGCGAAGCTCTCGATGCCGACGGCAACAGCAATACGCCGATCCTGAGCTACGCATCGAAATTCGCTTCCGCGTTCTACGGCCCGTTCCGCGAAGCAGCCGACTCCGCGCCGCAATTCGGCGACCGCCGCAGCTACCAGATGGACGGCGCCAACCTGCGCGAAGCCATGCGCGAGATCGACCTCGACCTCGAAGAAGGCGCCGACATGATCCTGATGAAGCCGGCGATGCCCTATCTCGACGTGGTGCATGCCGCGCGCGAGAACTTCGACGTGCCCATCGGCGCCTACCAGGTCTCCGGCGAATACTCCATGCTGCAGGCAGCATTTGAAAAGGGCTGGCTCGAGCGCGACCGCACCATGCTCGAGTCGCTGGTCGGCATCCGCCGCGCCGGCGCCGACTTCATCGTCACCTACTTCGCCAAAGACGCCGCAAAACTGCTCTAACCCAGCAGTGAACTTACGTCTTGTTTCTGAAGTTCACGACAAGAGCTGGCGATGTCATTCTGAGTGAACGGGGCCCCGAACGTACCAGGGGCCCCAAAGAGCGATCGCTCTTTGGGGTAGGTTCGGGGGTGGTGAGCGAAGAATCTGCTTTTGCATTTCCACAACTCATGCCAATAGCTTCTTGCGACACCACACTAGAACTTCCTGCGCAGATACTCGAACACGACGTATCCGATTCCGGCCGACACGAGCGCAATCAGGAAATTGGTCAGTGTGAATATGTCGTAGACCGCGGCAGCCAGCGTCTTGCCGTGCCCGTTGGCGACCGTGAATTCGCCCATCAGCAGATTCGAATAAAAGAGAAAGATGATGAACGCCATCTCGATGACGGCGCGCAGCACTGTCCTGCCGGGTCTGGATTCTCGCTCCATGGATTTTCAATAGTACCAAGAACCGATCTGGCAGCTCATCGCGCATTCGAATATCGCCGCCGCACAATTCTGCGGCCACGATCCGCGCATCGCGCGCATAAATTGCTTTGCGATGCGCTCGCGCATGTGGTCTTCTAAGAGCACTCCAAATGCTCGCATTTTTCGAACGCTATTTTGAATTCAAGCATCTTGGCACCAACTGGCGCACCGAGATCCTCGCGGGCGTAACGACGTTTCTCACGATGGCCTACATCGTGCTCGTCAACCCCGCCATTCTTGCGGCTGCGGGTGTTCCTCTGCCGGCCGTCACCGCAGCCACGTGTCTCTCCGCGGCGTTCGGTTCCATTCTCATGGGTGTTGTCGCGCGCTATCCCATCGCGCTCGCGCCCGGCATGGGTCTCAACGCCTACTTCACCTACACGGTCTGCCTCAAGATGCACATCCCGTGGCAAACGGCTCTGGGCGCGGTGTTTCTCTCCGGCATCATTTTTCTTGCGCTCACCGCGGCCGGCATTCGCCAGATGATCCTGCGTTCCATTCCCCATGAACTCTACGCAGCCGTCGCCAGCGGCATCGGCCTCTTCATCGCGTTCATCGGATTCCGCAACGCCGGCCTCGTCGTCAGCGATCCCGCCACCTTCGTCGGCCTGGGCAACATCCGCAACCCCACCACCGCGCTCGCGCTCTTCGGCCTGATTCTCATGGTGGCGCTTGAAATCAAGAAGGTCCGCGGCTCCATCCTGATCGGCGTGCTGGTCACCACCGGAATTGCCTGGGCCTTCGGCCTGGTGCATTGGACCAACCAGGGCGGCGGCATTCAGGCGCTTACGCAGACGGCCTTCAAACTCGACATTCGCGGCGCGCTCTCGAAGGGCCTGCTCGAAATCATCTTCGTCTTCTTCTTCGTCGATCTCTTCGACAATCTCGGCACCCTCGTCGCCGTCACCAAGCGCGCCGGCCTCATCGCCGCCGATCATTCCATCCCCCGCCTCAACCGCATCCTCTTCGCCGACGCCACCGCAACCGTCTTCGGATCGCTGACCGGCACCTCCACGGTGACCAGCTACGTTGAATCCACCGCCGGCGTTGCCGCTGGAGGCCGCTCGGGCGTCACCGCCATCGTTACCGGCCTGCTCTTTCTCGTCGCCGTTGCCGCAGCCCCCTTCGTCGGCATCGTTCCCTCCGGCCGCCACCGCCCCCGCGCTCATCCTCGTCGGTTCGATGATGCTCGCCACCATCACCGAGATCCGCTGGCACGAGCCGCTTGTCGCGGTGCCCGCATTTCTGACGCTCATCCTCATTCCGCTCACGTACTCCATCGCCAACGGCCTCGGCTTCGGCATCATTGCGTGGGCCGTGCTCCACCTCGCCACCGGCAACTGGCGCAAGCAGGACTGGCTGCTCTACATCCTCGCCGTGCTCTTCGCGCTCCGCTTCGTCTACCTCGGCGCCAGCTAGAAGCACTACGGTTGTCATGTTGAGCGGAGGTCGCCAACGCGACGGAAGTCGAAGAATCTGCCCTGCAGAATTCCACATACCTGCATGAACCTGGGCGAAGCACGTTCTCCGCCATTCTCATGTTCTTCGGGTGGCGCGTACGCGACATGTACGACTGCAGCTGTACTCTACGGCCGCTCGCACAAAAGGAGTCAAGCCCATTCCTCCTTCTCCTCTTCCTAAATTCCTGATTTCATGGGCAAAATTTCCGCCGCCAATTTGCAGATAATTTCTCGTCATTCCGGCACAATGAAGTCATGCAGAGAACCTCGTGGTTCCCATTCGTCTTCCAACGTTACGGATGCGAGCGGCCCAATTCCGTGGGACACCCCCCACCCCCTCCTCGGAATTTGCAGTTTTCCACAAAATGTTTGCATGTTTTTCGCAAGTCCTTTTCGACCGATCTTCTCCAATTTGCAGCCGATCGATGCCTGCGCAACTCAGCCGCATTCCGGCCGGGATGCGCTTCTCCAGCTTGTTTCGCCTGATCATTGTTTTGCTAATCGCGCCTGCAGCTCTGTTGGCGCAAGCCGCCGACACCTACCGCATCGTCCACGCCTACCCGCACGACCAGCACGCCTTCACCCAGGGCCTCGTATACGTCGATGGCCATCTCTACGAGAGCACCGGCATCAAGGGCCAATCCACGCTGCGCGAAGAGGACCTCGAAACCGGCCGCATCCAGCGCATGCAACTGGTCTCCGATCAATACTTCGCCGAAGGCCTCACCGACTGGAAAAACACCCTGATCCAGCTCACCTGGCAATCGCACGTCGCCCTCGTCTACGATCGCGCCACTTTCCGACTGCTGCGCACCTTTCACTACGACGGAGAAGGCTGGGGTCTGACGCACGACGCGAAGTCGCTCATCCTCAGCGACGGCACTTCGACCCTGCGCTTCTTCGATCCCGAAACATTCCACGAAGTCCGCCGCATTACCGTGACAGACAACGGCAAGCCCGTCACGGAGCTCAACGAACTCGAATACATCCACGGCGAAATCTACGCCAACATCTGGCATGCCGATCGCATCGCGCGCATTTCGCCGGCAACGGGCCGTGTCGATCGGTTGGATCGACCTCAAAGGCCTGATGCCCCGCAACCAGCTCTCCGACGATGAAGCCGTTCTCAACGGAATCGCTTACGACGCCGCGCACAATCGCCTCTTCGTTACCGGCAAGCTCTGGCCAAAGATCTTCGAGATCACCCTCGTTCCCGAAAAGGCAAAACTCGTCCCCGTCCACCACGCCAAATGACGCGAGGCATTCGCTGTCTTCAACAACAGCACCATGTTGCGTTGTCGTCCTGAGCCGAAGGCGAAGGATCTGCGGTTGTTTTGGCCTCGATCGGGGCGCGATTTTAGAGCTTGCTGAAAAGCTCGATCGACCGAGCCCTGAGTGTGCGTTGCGCCTGTCACATCCCAGGCATCTTCGCCCGTTTATACTTCTCGCCCATGGACCTGCTTGTCGGTTCCCACGGTGTTGCAGAATGCGGCCATTCTTACCGTCATACTCGCGTTTGGCGGCTACCTCATTACATCATGAGCGCGCACATGCTGGCCCGCCGCCGCGACAAACTCGATCTCGTCAACAAGCGCATCAACGAGTTCTACGGACCGCTCTATGTGGCCTCGGAAGCGGGCAACATCGCCTACCGCTCGCTGCTCAAGCGCCAGGGCAAGGAGAAAAGTGATCCGATCCTCGACTCGGAGATGAAGGAGTGGATGCTCTGGATGACACACCATCTTCATGCCCCTGAACGATATTCGCGAACGGGTCATCATCGAAAAGGCGCACCTGATCATCGAGGAGCGCATGCCGCAGTGCCTGCTCGATTTCGTCACCCACGTCGTCGGCTACAAGGCGGTGCTGGCCCGCTGGGCTGAAGGGGACTACTCTGAGCGCCGCTCCACCATTGGCTGGCCGCCGGAGTTCGACGTCTACGTCAGAGCATTCCTACGCCGCATTGAAAGCCGAACAGACGCGGCTGATGCACAGCGCACCCTGGCGGATGTGGAATCGCACTCTTCGGCAAGCGCAAATCAAACTGAACTCCGGCGCGCTCAAACTGCAGCCGCGGTCGCGCGTGCTTCGATCCGAGCGCGCTCCGTGCTGGAGCCGTTGCATAAAATCAGTTTTGTAACAGGGCATGACTTTAGTCGTGCCGGCAAAAGGTACAGAAAAACGGGGGCTTTAGCCCCTGATGCTGTTTCGCGACTTCGGTGTCGTCATGATGCAACCGGCTTTTAAGTTCTCCACGTCGCGTCCAGAAATAGGCCGCTGTCGCTCCTACTGTCAGCACTAGTCCACACCCAAATTCAGTCGTGTAATAGAGCGTTCGCCCGGCAGAGGCACGTCATCTCATCAAGAATTGCCTGGATAAACAGGTTGTGACTGGCGTGAAGAAGCGCGCATGGCCAAAGGCTTCCGGACTTCAACCTCAGCCAGCCCAGGATGAACGCGTCGCCAATCACCATCAGCGTGAAGCACGTCAACGCATATGCCGGCTTGGTGCCCGCGTTATAGTCCGACCACAGCAGTCCCGGATAGTGCCACGCAGCCCAGACCAGCCCACTCACCAGGCAACCAACTGTAAATCCAAACTGTCCTGTCAGCCGCGGCAGCAGAAACCCACGCCACCCAATCTCCTCGCCCAGCGCATTGGCCACACTGCCGATCACGCCAAGGGTTGCCAGCATGGGGATCATGAGCCCGAAGGTCGCGAGATGCGGCGAGGAAGGCAGGCTCAACGAACCAGCGGCTGCTTTCTCAAATGCCGCCAGCGCAAACGATCCGGGAACAGCAATCCAGACGACCACATATACCGGGATCGCGTACAGAAGCGGCAAGCAGGTATCCAAGTGCCTCATAGCGTACCGGCCGCCAATTCCATCCCAGCGTCCGCGTATCGATCCGGAACAGCGCGCACGTGGCAAACGCCGCAGCCGCCGGACACCACATCACCAGCCGCACCACGAGTCCATTTCCGGCCCTGATGTGATGCGACATGGATCATCAGAAAATAGGGAAGGGAACTGAACAAAAACACCAGGCAAAGAAACGTCAGTATCTGTTTGGCCAGCGGTTTCATCCCGCCATCCTACGGCACGATGCGTTCGGAGTAGCACCACCTTTATCGCCAAAAGAGAAAGGGCCCAGGATTTCTCCCGGCCCTCGAATCCTTGCAAAACTGACTGCACTAGAACGCTGAAACTCGCAACTAGTACCTGTAGAACTCCGGCTTGTACGGCCCTTCCACCGGCACGCCGATGTAGTCCGCCTGCTTCTTCGAAAGCGTCGTCAGCTTCACGCCGATCTTCTCCAGATGCAGCCGCGCCACTTCCTCGTCCAGCTTCTTGGGCAGCGTGTAGACGTTGATCTTGTAGCTGTCCTTGTTCTTCCACAGATCAAGCTGCGCCAGCGTCTGGTTGGCAAAGCTGTTCGACATCACGAAGCTCGGATGGCCCGTCGCGCAGCCCAGGTTCACCAGCCGCCCTTCGGCCAGCATGAAGATCTCGTGCCCGTCGGGGAAGTGGTACTTGTCCACCTGCGGCTTGATGTTCAGCTTCTCCACGCCCTTTTCCGCGTTGAGCAGGTCGACCTGGATCTCGTTGTCGAAGTGCCCGATGTTGCAGACAATCGCCTGGTCCTTCATCTTCTTCATGTGCTCGAGCGTGATGATGTCCACGTTGCCCGTGCAGGTAACGTAGATGTCGCCGCGTCCCAGCGTGTCTTCAATCGTGGTGACTTCAAAGCCTTCCATCGCCGCCTGCAGCGCATTGATCGGATCGACTTCGGTCACAATCACGCGCGCGCCCATGCCGCGCAGCGAGTGCGAGCAGCCCTTGCCCACATCGCCATAGCCGCACATCACCGCAACTTTGCCCGCCACCATCACGTCGGTCGCGCGCTTGATGCCGTCGGCCAGCGACTCGCGGCAGCCGTACAGATTGTCGAACTTGCTCTTGGTCACGGAGTCGTTCACGTTGATCGCCGGAACCAGCAGCTTGCCCTTTTCCAGCATCTGGTAAAGCCGATGCACGCCCGTCGTCGTCTCTTCTGAAACGCCGCGCCACTCCTTCACAACCTTGTGCCAGTGCTGCTTGTCTTCGGCGTAGACCTTCTTCAGCAGGTCCTTGATCACCTGCTCTTCATGGTTGCCCGAAGGTGTATCGACCCACTTGTCGCCGTTCTCAAGCTCATAGCCTTTGTGAATCAGCAGCGTCACGTCGCCGCCATCATCCACCACCAGCTCCGGCCCCTTGCCGCCCTTGTGGCTCAGCGCCTTGTAGGTGCAGTCCCAGTAATCTTCCAGGCTCTCGCCCTTCCACGCGAACACCGGCACGCCGCTCGCCGCGATCGCCGCCGCCGCGTGATCCTGCGTCGAGAAGATGTTGCAGCTCGCCCAGCGCACCTCCGCGCCCAGCGAAACCAGCGTCTCAATCAACACCGCGGTCTGAATGGTCATGTGCAGCGAACCGGTGATGCGCACGCCCTTCAGCGGCTTCTCCGCCGAGTACTTGTTGCGGATCGCCATCAGAGCCCGGCATCTCGTGCTCGGCAATCGAAATTTCCTTGCGGCCCCAATCGGCCAGCGAAAGATCTGCAACTTTGTATTCGGTCAGTTCGAGGGTTGAGGAAGCCATTCAGTTCTCCTTATATCGACGTATCGTGATATATTGATGTGTACCAGAAACCCATGGCCACGTCAATTGTGAAAATCCTGCGCGTCGTCGCCGATCCCAACCGGCTCCGCATCCTGCTGCTCCTAAGGGCCGAGGAGCTTTCCGTCGCCGAACTGCAGGAGATCCTGGTCATGGGCCAAAGCACCATCTCCACCCACCTTTCGCAGCTCAAGACAGGCCGGCCTGGTTGAAGACCGCCGCATCGGCAAGAACAGCCTCTACCGCCTGACCACCGGCAATGGAAACGACGTGCTGGCCGACCTGCTCGCTCGCGCCGAGCGCGAAATCCCCGAAGCTGCCCACGACAAAACCACCGCCCGCCGCGTCGTCAAAAAGCGCCAGGACAAGATGCGCGCCTTCTTCGACAGCGTCGCCGGCCGCCTCGGCAAGGATTACGTTCCCGGCAAATCCTGGAAGAGCCTCGCCGAAGCTCTGCTCCGCCTGATGCCGCCCATGGTCATCGCCGACCTCGGCGCCGGCGACGGCAGCTTCTCGCTTCTGCTCGCGCAAAACGCCAAGAAGGTAATCGCCGTCGATTCCTCCGCCAAGATGATCGAGTTCGCCCGCGACCAGGCCCGCCGCCATCACGTCAAGAACATCGACTACCGCCTCGGCGACATGGAAGAACTGCCCATCGACGACGAGGCCGTCGACCTCGTCTTCTTCTCGCAGTCGCTGCACCACGCGCTGCATCCCCAGCACGCCATCGCCGAAGCCGCCCGCATTCTCCGTCCCGGCGGCCGCATCGCCATTCTCGATCTCGCCAAGCATCGTTTCGAAGAAGCCCGCGAAATGTACGCCGACGAGTGGCTCGGCTTCAGCGAAGCCGAACTCGAATCGATGCTCCAGCGCGGCGGCTTTCCAGAAACTCCAGACCTCCGTCGTCTACAAAGGAGACAAAGCCGCCGCACTTCCAAACCCTGCTCGCCGTTGCGCACAAACCGGCGCAATGAAGCCGGTGCGCTACCATAGCATCCAATCGACGGAGCAGGATCCGCATGTCGCCAGACTCAATCAACACCGGCACCGTACTCCGTTCCGAAAAGCCTGTGCGCCTCACCCGCGCCCAGCGCACCGCCATCCTCAAGGCCCTCGCCGATCCCAAGCGCTTCGAACTGCTTGAGCGCATCTCCCGCGCCTCCTGTCCGCTCGGCTGTACCGTCGCTCGCGAAGCGCTCGCCATCTCGCCCGCCACGCTGTCGCACCACATCAAGGAGCTTCAGACCAGCGGCCTTATCGACGTCCGCCGCGAAGGCAAATTCCACTTCCTCTCCATCAAGCCTGGCGTTCTGGATGCTCTCGCCGCCAACCTGCAATCCCTCAGCCCCACCTCCTGCCCCACTCGCTGAAGTTATTCGCAAGATAGATTTCCACAATCATCCTGAATCCTTCTGTTCTTTCGCTAATCAATTCGATAGTTGTCGAAATGTCGAAATGATGACGGATCGACCGGAGCAGAGATCATGAGCAAACTTCAAGGCAAAGTCGCATTGGTAACCGGAGCATCGAAGGGCATTGGCGCGGCCATCGCGCTTGAGCTTGCAGCGCAGGGCGCGGCCGTAGCGGTCAATTATTCCGGCAGCAAAGGCCGGCGCTGAAAAAGTCGTCGAACGAAATCAAGCAGGCCGGCGGCAAAGCCATCGCGGTGCAGGCCAACGTGGCCGATCCCGATTCCATCGGACCGCTCATCAACACCGTCGTCAAGCAGCTCGGCCCCATCGACATTCTGGTCAACAATGCCGGCGTCTATGAGTTCGCCCCATCTGAAGCAGTCACGCCCGAGCACTTCCACGACAGTTCAACGTCAATGTGCTGGGATTGCTGCTGACCACGCAGGCCGCCGTCGAGCAGCTTCGATCCCAAGGGCGGCAGCATCATCAATATCGGATCGGTGGCCGCAGGCGGCGTGCCCACAGCGTCCGTTTACAGCGCCACCAAGGGCGCGGTAGATTCCATCTACGCTCGCCCTGGCGCAGGAACTTGGGCCCGAAAAAGATTCGCGTCAACTCGCTCAACCCCGGCATGATCGAAACCGAAGGCGTGCACGCCGCCGGCTTCATCGGCAGCGACTTTCATCAGAAAGCTGCATGTGCGCGAAACACCGCTCGGCCGCATCGGCCAGCCGAAGGACATCGCCACCGTCGCCGCCTTGCTCGCCTCCGACGATTCCGGCTGGGTCAACGGCCAGGCCATCCAAGCCGCCGGCGGCATCCGCCTGTAAGCCAATCGCATTCCGGCTCCAACTGCCGGGAGTCCGGAATGCGCACCGTGATTGCAGCTCAGCAAAGGACGTCTAGCGGATGACCCACAGCATTATTTCCACTCTTTCAGTCGCAGCGCTTGCACTGTTTGCCGCGAGAGCGGGCGACTCTTCCGCATTCCTCTATTCAGCCGCAAGCCGTGCGATGACACGCGAATCGAAAGGGGTCGCATGGGAGTTCAAGCCTGATGCCGCTCAGCAGAAAGTGCGTGGCTCAGGGTGCAGCGCCACGGAACATGTTGAAAATGCAAAACCGGTATCCCATCCGGCGAACCGGGAATGGGATACCGCGTCATCCTCTCTCGGCTTCCAGCAGCTTTCGCTTCCTCTCCACACCCCACCGATATCCGGTCAGCGATCCGCTCGCCCCCACCACGCGATGGCAGGAACAACCAGCGCCACGCGATTCATCGCGCAAGCCCGCGCCACAGCCCGCGTCGCATTCGGTTCGCCCATTTCTCGCGCCAGCTCGCTGTAGCTGCGCGTCTCTCCTCGCGGAATCTGCCGCAGAGCCTGCCACACGCGCAATTGAAAAACAGTTCCGCGCAGATCGAGAGCTCCCGGCAGCCGTCGATTCTCAGACAAGTCCGAGCCATCGCGCACCATCTGCAACGCCGCATCCACCAGCCGCGAAAGCGAAGGATCGCGCCGCAATTCGGCAGCAGGGAACTCCGCGCGCAAACTCGCCTCGGCCTCCTCCGCCGTTGCTGCCAGAGACAGCCAGCACAGACCGCGTTCGGTTGCACCGACAATCACTCGACCGAAAGGTGAAGGTGCGGAGCACCAGCCAATCCGCTCGCCCTCGCCGCCCTGCGCAAATTGTGCCGGCGTCATGCCCAGCTGCGCTCCTTCATACGCCCGGCTCGACGAACCAAACCCGGCCTCATAGATCGCGTCCGTCACGCGGCCGTTCTGTTTCAACGCACCGCGCAGCCTGCCTGCCCGCAGCGACCGCTGATACTGCAGCGGACTCACACCCATCTCCTGCTTGAAGGTGCGCTGCACCGTGAACGGACTCATGCCCGCGACGCGTCCCAGTTCCGCGAGCGAAACGGCGCGATCGAGATTCCTTTCCAGATGAGCACGAACTTCATCCAAAGGTCTGCCCCACGCAGTGGCGCTCGGCTTGCAGCGTTTGCAGGGCCGAAATCCCGCAGCCTGCGCCGCAGCGGTGGTTTCAAAAAACCGCACGTTCGTGCGCAGCGGCCGCCGGCTCTTGCAATCGGGCCTGCAGAAAACGCCCGTCGTCGCCACTGCATAGAAAAATCGTGCGCTGCCATCGCGCTCGCAAACTTGCTGCCATGCGCGATTGTCGTCGAATGCTTTCACGGCCTGATCCACTGTTGCGAATTGAACATTGCTCTTCATGGATTCATCGTCGCCGAAGTTCGATTCGCGTACACTCCGATTCTTGCGCGCAATTCGGATATTTCCGCGCTCTTGATCCCTACGTCTCTAGTCCCTGCGTCCCTGGTCCCTTCATTCCTATTCCCTGGCTCTCAACACCGCTTCCGCCCGCTCCAGATCCTCTTCCGTATCCACCCCAATCGTGTCCGCGGGCGCGCCTGCCACATAAATATCAATTCCCGCTTCCAGCAGCCGCAACTGCTCCAGCTTCTCCACAGACTCCAGCCATCCCGGCGGCAACTCCGCAAATTTTTCCAGCGCCGCCTTCCGATACGCGTAAATTCCCAGGTGCTTGCGATAACCCGCAAATCCTCCCTGGTCCCGATCGTGCGGAATCGTCGCACGCGAAAAATACAGCGCCTTGCCATCCAGTGCCGTCACCACCTTCACTGCATTCGGATTGTTGATATCGACCGCAGGACAGCGCACCGCCAGCGTCGCAACCTGCACCTCCGGCCGGTCAAACAATCCGATCAGCGGTGCAAAGAAGTCCGGCGTCAGCGTCGGCTCATCGCCCTGGATATTGACGTAAATGTCCGCCTCGATCTGCCGCGCCACCTCGCGCACGCGATCCGATCCGCTGGCGCAGTTGGGCGACGTCATCGCCACCGGAACCCGCGCCCCCGGCAAGCGTCGGCCACCTCGTCGGAATCCGTTGCCACCACCACCGGGTCCATCAGTCCGCTGCCCGCCGCCGCGCGCCACACCCACTCCACCATCGGCCGCCCGGCAATTTCGCGCAACACTTTGCGGGCCAGGCGCGTCGAGCCAAGCCGCGCCGGAATCACCCCCGCAATCCGTAACTTGCTCATGCACGCGAGTCTACAAGACCAGCCGTGCTCGCTTCATCCACCACTTCGCCGCGGTCCGTGCTCGCCTGGCGGCTCTGCCCAAAAACTTCCGTTCGCCGAAGTCGGTCCTGCAGCACGCAATGGTTTGACCTTAAATTCAACCGCCCGTATCATCTAGAGTGGTGCAGTGGTTCCGCTGCATACCCTTTCCGGCGGGGTAGCTCAGATGGTTAGAGCGACGGATTCATAACCCGTAGGTCGGCAGTTCGATCCTGCCTCCCGCCACCAGACTTTTCCAAACCAGAACGCGATACGACACTTCACCTGGCAAACCTATCCTGGCCGGAGCGACAAGCGTATGTTTCGCAAGAAGGAAGACTGAATGCCAACCCCCGACAAGGACCATCAACTTCACCTCACCGACCGGTTTTCCCGCGCCATCGACTACGCCCGCCATCTCCACATCGAGCGCCGCAAAGCCACGCGCATCCCCTACATGGCCCATTGCTCGGCGTGGCGTCGCTGGTCATGGGCGAAGCAGGCCAGGTGCCGTTTCCAGTCACAGAAGACATGGTGATCGCGGCCCTTCTGCACGATGCAGCCGAAGATCACGGCGGCCAGACCCGCATCGAAGACATCCGCTGCAACTTCGGTCCCGAAGTCGCCCGCATGGTCGAAGGCCTCTCCGACACCTTTGTCGAAGACCCCAGCCAGAAAGAAGACTGGGATCATCGCAAAAAGACCTACCTTGCTCGGCTCCCACACGAATCAGCCCAGACCCAGCTCATCTCCGCCGCCGACAAGCTCTACAACGCGCGCACCATCCTCGACGAATACCGTGCCATCGGCCCCAGGGTCTGGGACCGCTTCCACCGCAGCCGCGACCAGCAGCTCTGGTACTTCAACGAGCTGTTAAAGGTTTTCAAATCAGCAGGAACCAACCGCATCGTCGAAGAACTCGATCGCGTTGTCGCCGAACTGGAAAGCTTTCCGCCGGAGACGCAGCGACCCGGTAGCGGAATCGCTCTTCCCGGGGATCGGGCACCAACAACTCTTCGGTACCGCCCATTCGCCCACGGGCGGAGTTCTTCGTTCACCCCTTGCGGTATCATTGCGTCTAAAGATTAACGGCCTGCTTCCCCTGAGAGGCCCTACCGGTGGTGTGTGTGTCCCGATTCTTTCAGAGACTGACCTTCGTTCTAGCTGCAACCATTTTTGCCGCCCTCGGCCTCGGCTTTGCGCTGGGCGAGTTCGGCATGTTCGGCGTTCACGCCGGAGGCGAGCAGGACGGCGCCTACCGCCAGATGCACGTCTATGCCGAGGTCCTCAAGAGAATCCAGAGCGACTACGTCACCGATCCCAACATCAACACCGTCACCACCGGCGCTCTGCACGGCCTGCTTGAATCGCTCGATGCCGACTCCAGCTACCTCACGCCCACCGAATACAAGATCTACAAGGACCGGCCCACCACCGGCGTTGCCCAGATCGGCGTCACCGTTTCCAAGCGCTACGGCTACGCCACCATCGTCAGCGTGTTGCCCGGCTCGCCCGCCGAGCGGGAGCACCTTGCCGACGGCGACGTCATTGAGTCCATCGGCGATACCTCCACGCGCGAACTTTCGCTGGCCGTGATCCGCCTCATGCTCGAAGGAAAGACCGGCAGTACCGTGACCCTCTCCGTCGTCCGTCCGCGCAAGCCGGATCCGGACAAGATCACGCTGACCCGCACGGTCGTCTCCGTACCCGCGCTCAGCGAGCAGCAGTACGAAAACTCCAGCATCCTCTATCTGAAGCCCGGCGCGCTCTCCGCAGCCCGGGTGGATGAGATCGCCGCCAAGATCAAGTCCGCCGGCAAGACGCGCAAGATTCTTCTCGATCTTCGCGACGTCTCTGAAGGCGATGCGGACCAGGGGATTCGCCTGGCAAACTTCTTCATCAACCAGGGAACGCTGGCTGTGCTCGAAGGGCAGAAGTTTCCGCGCCAGACCTTCACCGCCGATCCTGCGAAGTTCCTCACCAGCGCCCCGGTTGCCGTGCTTGTCAACCGCGGCACCTATGGCGCGGCTGAACTCGCCGCCGACGCCATCGAAGGCGCAAAGCGCGGCGATGTCGTAGGCGAGCGCACCTTCGGCGAAGGCTCGGTGCAGAAGACCATCGAACTGCCCGACGGCTCGGCGCTGCTGCTGACGGTGGCCAAGTTCGAGGGTCCCGACGGCAAAAAGATTCAGGATGAGGCAGTTGCGCCCACGGTCCTGGTTGGCCAGAACACCGACGACGATATCGATGCCGACAACCCGCAGCCAAACAAGAGCGACGAGCATGCTGAACAAGGCGCTTGCCCTTCTCAAGGCCAAAACCAGCTAAATCGGGAACGCAATTCTCAATCTTGTCCGGCGTGGTTCGCGGATGTTCTTCCACGCCTGCAGTCAATCTGCAAGCGTGCTAGCCTTGAGGTGAGGCATCCCCGTTCGGCTCCGCAGTTGCCGAACGAGAGGAATGCCGACGAGGCTCCTGTTGGCTGCCCCTCCTGCACATTCGGTTGATTCGCGCGGCCTTGGCCGCAGCCATCGACTGCGCCCCGAACCGGTTCCGCCTCCGCTGTTTCGGCGCCGCAAGGTCGCCGGCAAGGCTGCTTTCGCAATCCTCCTGCTGCCTGGCCGTCGTCACCGGCTCGCTGGCCGGGCTGATGCTGGTCTTCTCAGTCAATCTGCCCCAGATCAACGACCTCGAGCGCTACCGGCCCTCGACCATGACGGACCTCTACGACTGCAAGGGCCGCGTCATCGGCTCGTTTGCGCTCGAGAAGCGCATCGTCGTCAACTACGACGACTTCGCACCCGTCCTTCGCCAGGCTGTCATCTCCATCGAAGACAAGAACTTCGATTCCCACTGGGGCATCAACGTCTTCCGCATCGCCGGCGCTCTCTGGCACGATATCCGCTCCCACGGCCGCGCGCAGGGAGCCTCCACGCTGACCATGCAGCTTGCGCGCAATCTGTTTCTCTCCGCTGATCGCACCGCCACCCGCAAAGCGCAGGAAGCCTATCTCGCCATCCAGATCGAGCGCGCCTTCACCAAGGAACAGATCTTCACGCTCTACGGCAACCAGATCTATCTCGGCAGCGGCATGTACGGCTTCGAGGCTGCATCGGAGTTCTACTTCAGCAAGCACGCCAAAGACCTGAACCTCACTGAGGCCGCACTGCTCGCCGGACTGCCCAAAGGCCCCGTCGCCTACTCTCCGCTCATCAATCCTGAGAAAGCGCTGCGCCGCCGCAATCTTGTCCTCAGCGAGATGGAGTCCGACGGCGTCATCACGCATCGAGCAGGCCGAGCAGGCGCGCCGCGCGCCGCTGGGCCTGCACATCAACCAGCCGGAGATGTCCGTCGCTCCCTGGTTCCAGGAAGAGGTGCGCCGCGAACTGGAAAAGAAATTCGGCGCCGAACAGGTGCATGAAGCCGGCCTGCGCGTCGACACCACTCTCGATCTCGATCTGCAGAAAACCGCCAACAAGGCCCTCGCCGACGGGCTCGCAGCCTACGAGCGCCGCCACGGCTGGAAGGGCAAGCTCGAAAATGTGCTCGCCAACGGCACTGCGCTCGAAGACTACAAGCATCCCGACTGGGCGCTCGCCACACACCCCGGCGATTACGTCCACGCTCTGGTCACGCAGGCTCTGCCACTCGAGATCCGCGCGCGCGTCGGAAGCAACGAAATTGTTTTGCTGCCCGAAGACTGGGCCTGGACCGGCCAGCGTTACGGCGACACGCTCGTAAAGCCCGGCGACGTCATCTACGTTCATCTCGCCGACGCCACCGAGAGCGGCGCACAACGCGCCACGCTCGAGCAGGATTCCGGAACGCAGGGCGCCGTCTTCGCCATGGACAACACCACCGGCGACGTCCTCGCCATGGTCGGCGGCCGCGACTACGCGCTCTCTGAATTCAATCGCGCCACGCAAGCCGAACGACAGACCGGCTCCAGCTTCAAGCCCTACGTCTACACCACGGCGATCGAAGAAGGCGCCAAGCCCGACGACATCATCGTCGACGCGCCCGTCACCTTCGGCACTACTCGCCGCACAATTACGAGAACGACTACAAAGGCGCGATGACCCTCGTCAACGCCTTTGCCGAATCGCGCAACATCCCCGCCGTCAAGCTCGCCGCGCGCGTCGGCATTCACAAGGTCATCGACATGGCGCATCGCTTCGGCGTCACGTCCGACATTCCCGCCTACCTGCCCATCGCTCTCGGCGCGGCGGAAATCACCCTGCAGGAACAGGTCACGTCCTACTCCGTCTTCCCCAACGACGGCATCCGCGTGAAGCCGCGCCTCATCCGGAAAGTCACCAACGCCGACGGCATCACGCTCTGGGAAGATGCGCCCGCCGTCGACGAAATCATCAGCCAGCAAACCGCGCGCACCATGATGACGCTCTTCCGCGCCGTCACCGCGCATGGCACCGGCGCTGCCGTCGCGCAGATGAATCACCCGCTGGGCGGCAAGACCGGCACCACCAGCGACTTCACCGATGCGTGGTTCATGGGCTTCTCGCCTTCCGTCACCTGCGGCGTGTGGGTCGGCTACGACAGCCGCCAGTCTCTCGGCGAAAAGGAAACCGGCGCCCGCGCCGCTCTGCCCATCTGGATGGAGATCATGAAGACCGCCATCGCCGGCAAAGACGACGAGCAGTTCCCCGGCGATACGGAGCAGCCGCCGTTGGAGCAGGCCAAATCCGCAAAGCCCGGTCCTCCACCGACCGCTGCGCCGCATCCCGTGTCGACGTTTTCGCCGCGGCCCCAGGTTCCCGCGCAAACACCCGGAATCACCGCTGCGCCAGTGGTGAAGCCGGTGCAGACTGGATTGGCCCGGCCTGTTTCTCAGCACTGATTGGCGGTGTGAAAGGGCACGACTTCAGTCGTGCCGCAAGTGGTCCTAAAGTAGCTTGGGCTTTAGCCGCTGAAGGGATATCTCCCTCTCCATCGTTTTCAGCCTTGTAGCAATTCCCGATTGCAGATCGGCACCAGCATCCGGTGCCCGGCAACTCAGGTTGACATCCGACCCAGGGCGGAGCATACTCATGTCGTATGCCGACCCAAGAGAACAACGACGACCGCATCGCCCTCCTGCAGGGAACCCTCGATCTCCTGATCCTCAAAACCCTTATCCTCGGCCCCTGTCACGGCCAGGGCGTAGCGCGCTCCATCCAGCGCCAGTCTGAAGAGGTCTTGTTCGTCGATCACGGCTCGCTCTACCTCGCACTGCAGCGGCTTGAGGACAAGAAGCTCATCCAGGCCAAGTGGGGCACCAGCGAGAACAACCGCAAAGCGCGCTTCTATTCGCTCACTGCCAAGGGCCGCGCCGAACTACTCGAGAAAACTTCGCAATGGAAGCGGCTGACCCGTGCGATGGGTCTGATTCTCGAACCGGGAACCGAACCCCAGGGCGAGGAGGCGTAACATGTTCAAGCGCAAACGCACTGCCGAAGACTTCGCCGAGGAAATCAAGGCTCACCTCGAACTCGAAGCCGACGACCTTCGCGCCGAAGGCCTAAGCGAGCAAGAAGCGCAACGTCGCGCCCGTGTTGAATTTGGCAACGCCGCCCTCGCCAGAGAGAAGTTTCGTCTCCGCGGCCGCTGGCAAGCTCTCGACAAGTTCGCCCGCAATCTCCGCTTCGGCATCCGCTCGCTTTTGAAGAGCCCCGGCTTTGCGCTCACCGCGATTCTCACCGTGGCGCTCGGCGTTGGCGCCAACACCGCCGTCTTCAGCGTGATGAATGCGGTGCTGCTCAAGTCGCTGCCCGTCTCGGATCCCCAGACGCTCGTCTATCTCAGAACCTCGGACCCGCCTCGCAACACCGGCACAGTCGATACCAACGAGACGATGTCCTATCCCGTCTACGACGCTCTGCGCAAGCAAACCAGCGCACTCTCGTCGCTCATTGCCTACGTGCCCCTCTCCGGCAGCAAAGTCGCCGTCCGCGTTGGCTCGCAGCCCGAAGAAGCCGAAGGCGACATGGTCAGCGGCACCTTCTTCTCCGGCCTCGGCGTGAACCTGCCCTCGGCCGCGGCTTCACCGCAGAGGATGAAACCAATCACGCGCCGCTCGCCGTCCTCAGCTACAACTACTGGACGCGCCGCTTTGCGCGCAACCCCGGCGTCCTCGGCCAGACCTTCTACGTCAACGGCGTGCCCATGACCATCATCGGAGTCTCGGCCCCGGGATTTGAGGGCCTCGAAGCCCGGCGGCTCGACGGACTTCTGGATTCCCTTGCAGAATCGTCGCGAACTCAATGCCTGGGGCAATCCTCCAGAAGAAGGCAAACTCTACATCACCAACCCCACCTGGTGGTGCTTGCGCCTCATCGCCCGCCTCGCGCCCGGCGTCAGCAGAACCCAGGCAATCGCGCAACTCCAGCCAGTCTTCCAGTCCGCCGCTCGCATCGGTCTGGGCTAAGCCCATGCAGGGGGAAAAGCCTCCGATCCTGAGCTTTGTCGACGCCAAGAATTTTCCCGGCTACGACCAGATGTACGGCAATCCGCTGCGCATCCTCATGGCGATGGTCGGACTCGTTCTGCTCATCGCGCTCGCCAACGTGGCCATGCTGCTCGCTGCCAGAAATGCGGCGCGTCAGCGCGAGTTCTCTGTGCGCCAGGCGCTCGGCGCCGGACGCGGCGAATTGTTTCGCCAGCTGCTGACCGAGAGCCTGATCCTGGTCACCGCCGGCGGCGCTGCTTGCCTGGGCCTTCGCGTTGATGGCTGCGCGGCTGCTGGCGAATTGGGCGCAGATCGAATCGAGCCTCGCCCCCGACCGCACCGTGCTGCTGTTCACGATGGGCGTTCTGGTCGCTTGCCGGCAGTGCTGTTCGGCCTGGCGCCCATGCGCGTCGCTCTCGCCGGCCGCGCCGAACTCGCCCTCAAAACCTCGGCAGCAACATCCAACGCCGATGCCGGCAAATCGCGCACCGGCAAGAATCATCGTCGCTCTGCAGATGGCAATGTGCGTCGTGCTGCTGGTCGGCGCCGGCCTGCTGATTCGCACCCTGCGCAATCTCGAGAACACGCCGCTCGGAATGCGCGTCGACGGCCTCGTCGTCTTCGGCGTCAAGCCCGACATCCCGTCGGTTCCCGCGGGCGTGGCTTTCTATCAGAACCTGATGAGCAAGCTGCGCATCCTGCCCGGCGTCGAGTCGGTCACCATCATGGAAGAGCGCCTCGGATCGGGGTGGTCCGACAACAGCGACATGATGGTCGACGGCCGCTTGCCCGAAGTCGCAAATGGCGGCTCGCGCACCGTCCGCAGCAACGTTGCCGGACCCGACTTCTTCCGCACCCTCGGCGTGCCCATCCTTGCCGGCCGCGATTTCGCCGATTCCGATACCGCGAAGTCCCCCCGCGTTGGCATCATCAACGAGGAATTTGCAAAGCGCTTCCTGCCCAATCAGAATCCGCTGGGCCACACCATCGGAACCGACGACGGCGCTACACCATGACCGTCGTCGGCGTCGTGAAAAATCACAAGTATCGCAGCATCGACGAAACGCCCATCCCCATGGCCTGGTACATGTACGCGCAGATTCCCGTCATCGGCGAGATGCACGTGGAAATGCGCGTAAAAGGCGCGCCGCTTGCAATTCTTCCCGTCCGCGCAAAAAGTCGTGCAGCAACTCGATCCGAATCTGCCGCTGATCAAGCCCATGACGCAGCGCGCGCAATACGACACCACCATTTCCAGCCAGATCATGTTCGCGCGCCTCGCCGAGTTCTTCGGCCTGCTTGCCGTTGTCCTCGTCGCAACCGGCCTCTACGGAACCCTGTCCTATCGCGTCAATCGCCGCACCGCGGAGATCGGTGTGCGCATGGCCATGGGCGCGGGACGCGGCCAGGTCGTGTGGATGATCCTGCGCGACAGCCTGCGTCTGACCGCGATTGGCGTAGTGGCGGGTGTGCCGCTGGCGATGCTCATCGGCCGCGCCTTGTCGACATCGCTCTACGGAGTCAAGCCGCTCGACGCGCTTACCTACGCGCTTGCCGTTGCAGGAGTCACGGTCGTGGCCCTCGTCGCCAGTGCCGCACCCGCCAGCCGCGCCGCCAGCGTCGATCCGCTTAAAGCACTGCGCACGGAGTAGCGCTCAACGACAGTGGCTCCTGCCGGTAGAGTTCGGCCGTATGCCGCGCCGCGACCGCAATCGCCATCGCGAACATCCCCGCGGCTGCGATCGTTCCGCCCAGATCGAACAGAAGCATGCGATGCCCCATCACCGTTGCGTATGGGCTGCGCAGCAGCGCCAGGTTTCCGATGATCAGCAGAATGCGAATCTCCGTCGGCCCGAACATTCCCTGCGACATCTGAAAACAGGAAAGCGTGTACGTAGCGAGATAGCTCTCCGCCGAAAGCAGCAGAAACGCGATGAGCATCGCCAGCGCCACCTGCCAGTGCAGAAATCCCGAGAATCCCAGCCCGCACATCAGCGCCGTTGCGCCAAGGATATCCACCATGTGATCGACATAAAACCCATAGCGCGGCCGCTGCTGATTGCGCACCCGCGCCAGCGTCCCATCCATGCTGTCGCCAAACCAATTCAGAACAATGCAGACGATCACGCCTGCCAGCGCAGCATGCGTTGTAGCGCGACAGAGCGTAGAACACCCCGGCCCCGATCTGCGCCAGCAGTCCCAGCAGCGTCAGTCCATCCGAAGTCACCCAGCGCGGCGCGCGCTCCGCCATCCAGGTAAGTGCGCGCTTCTCGATTCCCGCTGTCAGAGAGCGGTTGATGCGTCGCGCGGATTCGAATGCCCGCGTATTCGTCGGCTGTTGCGGTGTTCGATTTCATGCTCATCTCCTTCCGTATCTCCAGCTATTTGCGTAACGCGTTGCAGACCGCGTGCAGCGTAAACTCCAGCGACTCGCGCGGCACGCTCTCCACGAACGGCCGAATCAACCCAGCCGAGCCCTGCCGGAATCGAGCGCGTCAAAGAAATCGATTCGATCTGCATGTAGAGCCCGCCGTCTCGCTCCTCGTAACTCCAGTAGGTGTTCAGGCGCCACAGGAATCCGTGCTCCTCGCTGCCGCTGAGTGCGTGCTCCTTCGCTGTGCCCGGCGAGCCGATCTCAGAGATGTGCGTGCTGCGCGAGATGCTGTATGCGTGCGACGCGTCAAGCCGCCCGAAGGTGGTGTCGTAAGTCGTGTCCATGACAACGGTGATCACGTGGTGCTGCCGAACGCGCATCGACACCGTGAAATGGCCGGGCTCTCCGCCGTCCTGCCTGGTCAGAATCTTCGTCTGCATCACCTGGGGCGCAAACCGCTGCGGGTAGGCGTCGAAGTTTTTCATCAGCCGCTCGAAATCCGCGACCGTGGCTCCGCGAACAAAGGCAGTTCCGCGCCAGTCATGAAGCATCGCGCCCGGCAATTCTGCCTCTCCGCCCGGGGTGAGCTTCTCGATGATCAACTCGCCCTTGCGAAGCCGAGCCTCGGTCTGGCGTTAATTCGACTCCGATTGGCCCGACGGTGGCGACAAACCCGATTCGCCGTCCGGTGCTGCTCTGCGAGCCGCGCTTCCAGCCTGTCTGTGTAGGCGTTGAATGCCGCGGTCGCCGCAGCCGGCGCTTCACACATGTCCGGCTGGCCATGGCGCCAGAATCAGCAGCCCGAGCAAAAGCCTTACCGCCTGAAAACCCCTTCGCCCGCCTTGAATCCGACGCCTCATGTATTCCAGATTGCCTGCCGAGAGCGCACAAAGCAATGCACAGCGCCTCCCAGCAAGGCGAATGATCCTCACGGCGGAAGTCCCTGCAGGAATTCGATTTCCGGCAAGTTGTCTCTCGCTGCGCACGTGCCGCATTCAGGCTGCAATCGAGTAAACTTGGCGAAAGAGGATGACAGATTCCGGGCAAGCACGGCGCTATCGCTTCGGAGCCTTCGAGGCGGATGCCTCAACCGGCGAACTGCGACGCCAGGGGATCCGCATCAAGCTCCACGCCCAGCCCTTTCAGGTTTTGCTGATGCTGCTGGAGCGGCCCGGCGAGGTGCTGTCCCGCGAAGAGATCTCCCGCGCCTTGTGGTCCGACGGCACGTTTGTCGACTACGACCACGGCGTGAACTCGGCCGTCAATCGAATTCGCGAAGCCCTCGGCGACGCTGCCAACAGTCCCCGTTTCGTTGAAACGCTGGCCCGCCGCGGATACCGCTTCGTCGCTCCCGTCGAAGCCATCGCCGGCGAGAGCCGATCAGCCTCCTGCGTCGGAATCAACTCGGCCCTTCGCAATCGACTCCGGAGACAAAACCCGAGTTCGGCAACGGGATTCTGGCATCGCCCGAAGAACTGCCCGAGACTTCGCCCAGCCGTGGTGCAGGCGCTTTTTCTTCTGCTGCAGCTGATGTACCTGGGCTTTTACGTTGGCGCGCTCACGAATCTCCCTGAGATCGAGGAACTCCTCTCGACGCTGCCCCGCGCGACGTTGATCGTCTATGGCCTGATCGGGACCGCGGCGATCCTGATTCCAGTGCGCGCCTTCGTGTTTTGCGCGGCTCTGTTTCGCGCGCCCGGCGTGCGTGGCAAGTTCCTGAAGATGTGGCCCTGGCTGCTCGTGGCCGACGTGCTCTGGGCGCTCTCGCCGTTTCTCCTGCTCCATCACATCAGCATCGGACTGGCGCTGGCCTGCATGGCCCTGCTGGTCTACTCGCCCTTCGCCCAGCGCGCTCTGATGTTGATGGGGGCGGGCCGGCAAAAGAGCGCGAACCCGCAGCGTGCCTCGCTGAGCCGGCGCATCGAGGCCGATTGTGTCTTAACCGGTTCTTACAACTGATCGTAGAGCGACGTGTTCCGGTATCCGAGCAGCATCACCAGCGTCCAGATGGCCAGCGCGGTACCCAGCGGAATCTTCAGGATGCAGAGAAATGCCGCCACGATCGCCACTACGCGGCCCCATGGTGCTCGTTCCATCAGTCCCCACCCCGCCACAAAAGCCAGGCCGGAGCGCAAAATGACCATGATCCAGACGAAATGAAGAATCCCCGAACCGAAGGCTGGTCCAAAGGGGAAGTTGCCGCGCGCCCACGGACCATGCATCCAGAAGCCGCCGCCATTGAAGAACGAATTCGCGAACGTAAGGCCCGACGATGCCGATCACCAGCGAAAGGCCGCCGTAGATGAACCAGACCGTGCTCAGCGCTCGAATGCGATTGGCGTAATTCGCCACCTCAAACGCGAGGTTCGGCACCGGCGGCGGAGGAGGCGCTGCCGTCGGGCGACCACATTGGGGACAAACTTGTTGTCCTGGCGCAACTGGCTGGCCACATCCGCTGCAAAACATCGTGTACCTCCTCAACGCTCTGCGGAATTCTATTCCCTGCAATCCTTGTAATTCCCGAGGGAGCCTCTTACTCCGGCTGCGAATGGGTACGCAGCGGCGTCCGGATTCGTTCCCAGCGCTCCTCGTGCCGGTCGTCGTGGAGCACAAGCGCGGCGACTCGCCCTTGGGAATCGCGTTCCACCGTTATCCGCGTGAGGCTGCTGCCGTTCGGGTAGAACAGAACCGAGTGGGACTCCGCTGCCAGCTCGGCGATTTCGCCATAATGATTCTTCTGGTAAAGAAGATCTCCCTGGCGAAACAGCGTTACGACAACCAGGCCCCGTTTGTCGACGTATTCTCCGGCAAATCCGTCCAGCTGGGCTGGCGTAATCTTGAGCGCCGGCGGGTGCAGCGGAATCGAAACGCGTTCCGCAAATGGACCTGGCTCCTGCGTCTCCCGTCGGTGCAGCAGCAGCCAGCGGGGCAGTTCGGGCTCCCCGTAAGCGCGCGTCCAGCAGTCGTGCTTCAGCCCCTGGTAGACCCAGAGTCGAACGCGACCGCCCGCTGTCTTGAGTGCGGAGTAGAGCAGTTCGTCCTGCCGCGGAGCCACCACGTTGTCTTCCGCGCCATGAAACAGCCATACCGGCGTGTGGCCAACAGCCTGCGCGTACTCGCCGGGCAGTAGTGGAAGCCTGCTGCCAGCGCTCCGGTGCGTAGCTCCAGAAAATGCCTCCGGCGGCGATCGCAATTGCCGCCCAGCGCGTCGGATATTGCCGCGCCAGTTCCCACGCGCCATATCCGCCCATCGACAGCCCGGAGAGATAGGTCCGACTCGGGTCGCCGTGAAATTCCTCCGTCTCCTGGTCCAGTGTCGACATCGCCATCGCGAGCATGTCATGGTCGGTCCAGTAGCGATCGATCGCGCACTGCGGCATCACGACGATAAATGGCCAGCGCTCCGGATGATCGCGAATGGCCTGCGGTAGCCCGATCTGCGTTTGCCACATGCCTTCGGAGCCACGCTCGCCGCGGCCGTGCAGAAAGAGAATCACCGGCCACAACTTGTGATCGTCGCGGCGCCATTCTTCCGGAAGGTAGACCTGGTAGCGATAGCTGGCCGCCCCAACCTGGACCCAGCGGTTGAGAAATCCCGTCTCCTGCGGCGGAAGTTTGCGAGATCCCTTTGTCCCCGGCGCGGCATGCAGCGGGATGGGCGCCAACCCCCAGGAAAGGCAGAGGCCGGCCGCGAGCAGTCTCAGGATGCGGTGCATAGGCTGCAAACATCATAGAGCCTGCAGGCAGTTTGCCGCTCATGGCACTCGTTCTCAATTCCTTACGAAATACTTGTGCAGGGCCATGAAACAATCAGGAAGCTCCAATCCAGCCACCCGCCGATGACCACCTACCAAGCCGGAGACACGCTCGACCACTACCGCATCGATGCGGTGGTCGCCCACACCGGCATGTCAGCGCTGTACCGGGCCACCGACCTCAATTCAGGCCGGCAAGTGGCCATCAAGGTCCCGCTTCCTGAGATGGAAGCAGACCCGGTCCTGCTCGAACGCTTCAAGCGCGAACAGGAGATTGGCCAGGAACTCGATCATCCCGGCGTCGTCAAGACCTTCAACGGCGAAGAGCGCAGCCGCCTCTACATGGTCATGGAATGGGTCGATGGGCGGCTCTTGCGCACCATTCTGAACGATGAGAAACAGTTGCCCGCCGATCGAGCGGTAAAAATCGCCGTGGGCATCTGCGATGCGCTCGACTACATGCACAAGCGCGGCATCATCCACCGCGATCTGAAACCCGAAAACGTCATGGTGGGCGACGACGATCAGATCAAGCTCATCGACTTCGGCATCGCGATGAAAGAGGATGCGCGCCGTCTCACCTTTGTGAATGTCTCCTCGATGCTGGGCACTCCGGACTACATCTCGCCCGAGCAGGTAAAAGGCGCGCGCGGCGACCAGCGCAGCGATATCTATGCCATGGGCATCATGCTCTACGAGATGCTTACCGGCCGCGTTCCATTCGTCGGGCCGAATCCGCTGGCCGTGATGAACGAGCGCCTCTTGAACGACGTAAAATCCCCGCGCGAGTTGAATCCGGAGATTTCGCCCGAGCTTGAAGAGATTCTCTATCGCGCCCTCGAGCGGGAACCGCGCCATCGCTACGCCACCGCCAGCGAGATGATGTGGGATCTCGAACATCAGGAGCAGGTAGGCGTTGAGCCGCGCGGCGCAAGGCCCGTCAATCTCGCCGGCCGCAAGGTCAACAGGAAAGTGCTGCTCTACGCCGCCATGGCCCTTGTGCCGGTTGTTCTCTTCGCACTGATGCTGCTGATGGCCAAAAGATAGTTCAGAGTTTTCCGCCTGTCGCAAGAAGTCCGATTTTGAAAGGGCACGACTTCAGTCGTGCCATAAAGCCTCAGGCCTCATTGGGCTTTAGCCCCTGAGGGATGTATTTCTCAATACTCGACTTTTGGCACAAGCCGTTGGAGAAGATTTCCGCGCGCCTTTTATTCCCAAGTCCGTAATCCCTAGTCCCTAGTCCCTGCCCTATCCCGTCTTCTTCAGCATTTTGCGCGCCCGCCGAAACCACGGCCGTTCCCGCCGCCGCAGATAGCGAGGCATGGTCGGTTCCTTATCCAGCACTTTCTGCGCCCACTCGCGCGCCTCGGCGTTTTTGCCCTCCGACGCGAGCAAATCGGCAAAGTTCAGATACGTTTCCGAAAGGGTAGAGACGATCGTGACGCGGCGAAAAAGTGCTTCGGCCTTTTCCTTCTCGCCCGTGAGCGCGTATGCCTGGGCCAGCAACGCCGGGCCGCGATTGAAATCGTAGTTCGGTTCCTTGGCGACCGCCTTCTCCAGGTCCGGCAGAGCTGCCGCGGCATCGCCCAGCAGAATGGCGCATACGCCGCGCCGATAAAAACAGTCCAGCGTATTGGAGCGCGCGGCAATCGCCTTGTTGAAGGCCTCCCGAGCCCGCTGCAACTGGCCGTCATCCATGCAGAGCTCGCCGAGTTCCTCGTAATTGCCGGCCGAGGGATTGTCGCGAATCGTCAATTCAAGAGCGGCAATGCGCTTCCGCCGCGAGATGCCCTTGAACGACTGGTTCAGCAGGCCTGCATCCGGAAAGACTTCCGCAAACAGGTAGACGATCGCGCCAATCGGTCCCAGAAAAATGATGATGTAGAGCCAATACGTGTCGGGCCGGCGGCGAATGAAATGAATAATCGCCCCAGCCTGGAGCAGCAGTCCCCAGGGATAGAAAAGATGCGTCAGTAATCCCATGCAGTGGGTGGTCTCAGCCCTAGATTATAGGAGAGACGCAACATAACGCAGTCCACTTTCGTGTGAAAGCGTGTCTGCCCCCAACCATGCAAGCTACCGGTACGACTCGTCGCGGTGCACCACAAACTCCGGATAAGCATTGCCGCCAAGCTCGTGCAGATCCATGCCAAGCCGCTCGCCGTCGGGATCCACGCGGAACACAAGCACGCGGTTCACCAGCCAGAAGATGAGATACACCAGCGGCAGCATCAACCCCAGCAAAGTCGAAACCCCGATCAGTTGCGCCACAAACTGGCCGCCCTGCGGCGCAAACATTCCCGCCGCCGCAAGTCCCCACAATCCCGCTGCGCCATGAACGCTGATGGCGCCCGATGGATCGTCGATCGAGAGCGCCAGTTCAAACAACTCCACCAGCAGCGGCGTAATGATGCCCGCTATCAGTCCCGTGAAGAGCGCAGCCAGCGGCGACACCACCCCGGCACATGCGCTCGACGTCACCAGTCCCGCCATCCAGCCGTTCGCGCACAGACTTGCGTCCGGTTTTCCAAAGCGAATCCGCGTCACTGAGAACGTAGCCACAAGCGCTGCCGCCGCCGAAAGCAGCGTATTGACAGCGGTGCCCACGAGCGCGATCGGAGCAGCATTGAGCCACAGCAGCGACCCCGCCATATTCCACGCCAGCCAGCCAACCAGCGCGATCAGGCAGCCGAGCAGCACGTAAATCACGTTGTGCCCCGGCATCGCCGTCGACAATCCCTCGCGCGGAAACTTCCCCTTGCGCGGCCCCGCGATCCACACCAGCGCCAGAGCCGAAACGCCGCCGAGCCCATGAATCGCAGCCGCGCCGCCCCCATCCAGCAATCCCGATCCCTGCCCGAAGTTCGTGCCCAGTTGCGACAGCCAGCCGCCTCCCCACGTCCAGTGCGCGAGCCAGCGGAAACACCACCGCACCAAAAATCGCTGCAATCACTGCCCCCGCCGGCAGCCGTAGTCGATCCGCACCCGATCCCCATGGAATGAGAACCACCAGCGCAACCGACAGCAGTTCAAACAGAACCGCAAGCTGCATGCGCGGCGCGGCCGCATTAAACCCGCTCAAAAACAGTGGTCCCGCGCCCGCCCAGTTCCACGCTTTGCCCGCAAGATGAAACACATGATCGCCGCTCGTTCCAGCGGCAATCGCCGACCCGACCAGCGCAAATGCAATCACCGCCGTCGAGATAACGACCAGGCTGCCCAGCAGCGACTGCATCGCAGACCGCGACCTTCCCAAACCCGTATTGATCAGCGCCAGGCCCGCAATGGCCAGCGGCGCCAGCAGCAAAAGCCCCAGCGTCAGCGCGAACGAAGTTTCAGGAAAGGGCATCGGCGCCAGAGGAGTCATCGGTTCTCGCTCCGCAACTCCATGTGGCCGCGTACCGCAACCACCACGCCCATCACCTCAACCGCCAGACCGCACAGAACAAAAGCCGTCCGCTGCGCCGAGGCGGGAAACAGGAGAATTGCCCCGATGGTGAGAAAGAAGCCGGCTGGCAGCACCAGCAATCCTGCGTATTTCATGGCCGCGTCCTTTCAGGTCATCCACGCATTTCACCGGTCGATAGAGGTCGGCCCAGGGACTGATGTCCGCAAAAAGATTATGAATGGCAGAAGGTCAACCGGCAGAAGCGCTTTTACGAATTCTAAATGTTCTGCATGCTCTATCGCGATGATTGAAGCGGCCAATGCGCATAATTCAAGTCTCAGATAAAGAGTTCGCAAGCGCGATACTCACTGTTCGAAGGCTGCTCTGCTTTCGATCTTCCGCCCTTATGCTTTCTTTTGCATGAGCGGACAATAATGTCGTATGTACATCCGTCTCGATCGAGCGCACCGTGCTCTTCCCAGTGATTCTCGGCATTGTGTCGCTCGTCAGCGTCGTCATTCTGCTCGTCTGGGACGCGGCTCCCAAGCTCTTTCCCGCAGGAGCCCACGCCGTTCTTGGCGCGTTTCCCCTCGCCATGATCGCCTTTGCCTATCTTGCCTACCAGGCCGCTCACCGTCCGGCGCCCTTGGAGGTTCTCAAGGCGGTCCTGCTGGCGATCGCCTTCCTCTTCTGGGCTGCAAATCAGCTCTGGCCCGACATTCCCCAGTCCATGCTCTTCAACGACATTGCCATCGCACTCTTCGTCCTCGATGTATTTCTCGTCATGATCGGATGGCCCGGCTCCTCGCCCGATGAGTCCTTCGCTGAAACCTACGCCGAAACGCGCGACCGGAATTCCTGATCTCGGTCGCTTCAGGGGTAGATTTCCTTCAAGACGTGTTTGCGTTCAGGCTTTCTGATGTCACCGACTGTAAAAGCAATAAATACGGCACCCCCGAATTCCTCCGATGACTTTGGTCGCAATCGATAGAGGCAAATCGTAATCGGCTGGTTACCAGCGGTTCGTTGGACTTCATCACCACGGGTGTAGCGTAGGAGGCACTCCAATCCCGCAGGAGGCCTCTGAATGAACGTATCGACTAGATCCGCACCAGGCACTCTCCTGATGCTGTGCAGTACTACGGCGATCCTGATGTCGTTTACCGGCCTGTTGTTTCTGATTGGCACACGCCTGCTCGGCATCTTCGCTCACAGCGAAAGATTCATCGGAGAAATCGATGCCATCTCGATTGCCCTCATCTTTGGCGGAATGGCCGTCGCCCTCAAGACAATCGAAGTCCGTCTCCGAACAGAACAAGATTCATCGACGGACTAATCCGGCGCCCCAGACACTGGATGTCCACGTCTTTCGAAGACCTGGCAGGCATTTCACAACGATTCACATCAGGCAATACCCGGGCGTGCACGATAGACTCTTCACATTCTGAATCGATCGAGAGAATGGATGCTGAAGACTTCCGCCCTGCTAATGTTTATCGCCGCAACATCCGCCTGCACAGCGCAACGGATCGAAGTCACCGTGCCCTCGACAAAGCCTCTGACCGGTCACCTCATCCTCGTCATTCGCCAAGTCCGACAAGCCCGAGCCGCGCATGCAACTCCGGGAAACTTACGATTCGGCAGAAGGCTTCGGCGTAGATGCGGAGAACCTCGCGCCCGGCTCCCCGATCATTGTCGATGCGAAGACCTTCGGCTACCCGCGCCGCTCTCTCGCCGACCTTGATGCCGGCGACTACTACGTCCAGGCCGTCTTCAACGTATACGAGCAATTCCATCTCGCATCGGGCAAAACCGTATGGCTCCCGCCCGACAAAGGCGAAGGCCAGCATTGGAATCGCCAAGCCCGGCAATCCCTACAGCAAGCCGCAGAAGATCCACTTCGATCCAAAATCGAAGACGCCCATCACTGCTCACCCTCGACCAGGTCATCCCGCCCATCGAAGGAACATCGCAGGATCCGATGGTCATCGCGCAACAACAACCCACTGCAAAGTGGCTCAAGTTCGAACGCTTCCGCAGCGAAAAACTCAGCGCCTTCTGGGGCCGCGATATCTATCTCGGCGCATGGGTCCTTCTTCCCGACGGATTCGAAGAGCACCCCGACGCAAAATATCCCGTCGTCGTCTATCAGGATCACTTCCATCCCGGCATCGGTCCCGCACAGTTCACAGCCACGCCGCCCGATCCCAAATCGCCCAACTTCCGCCGCCTCGAAAATGGCTATCGCCTCTTTCAGGACTGGACCAACGGCCGCCTGCCGCGCGTGATCCTCATCTACGTGCAAAATGCCAATCCGTATTACGACGACTCCTACGATCGTCGACTCCGCCAACGTCGGCCCCTATGGCTCCGCAATCAACGATGAACTCATTCCTTCAATCGAAAAGAAATATCGCGGCATCGGTCAGGGTTGGGCCCGTGCCACCTATGGCGGCTCCACCGGCGGATGGGAAGCGCTCGCCACGCAGGTCTTCTATCCCGACTTCTACAACGGCGCTTATGTCGCCTGTCCTGATCCCGTCGATTTCCACGCCTACCAGAACATCAATCTCTACGACGACACCAATGCATTCGTTCGCAAAGGAGACTTCGGCGAGGTACCCATTCCTGCCGATCGCAAACCCGACGGCACCATCATTGGAGAAACCGGCCCCGAGTTCGCCTTTGAATATGTCCTCGGCACTCACGGCCGCTCCACCGAGCAGTGGGATATCTGGCAGGCGGTGTTCTCTCCCGCGGGCGATGACGGATATCCGGCGGAAATCATCGATCCCCTCACCGGCGCCATCGACAAAAAGGTTCTCGCGTATTGGCACGATCACTACGACCTCACCGCAATTCTCAAACGCGACTGGTCTACGCTCGGCCCGAAGCTCGAAGGCAAGCTGCACATCGCCGTTGGCGATGGCGATACCTACTTCTTGAACAATGCCGTTCACATTCTCGACAAGCAGCTTCAGGAAACGCGCGATCCCCACTCCGATGCGACATTCCAATACGGTCCCGGCATGCCGCACTGCTACACGGGCGGCCCTGCTGAATACACCATGCAGCAAAACAACGCCGACTGGACCGAACGCGTTCTACCGAACATGATCGAGCACATGTTGGCGACTGCCCCTGCCGGAGCCGACACGAAATCGTGGCGCTATTGAAAATCTGCGTTAAAACATCCCATTTCTTGGTACGTGTGCTTTCGAACATTGCGAGGATTTCAGCGGAGATCGCCATCGTCTGAACCTAATTAGGTTTCAAGAGATTACAAAAAGTTAAGCACTATAAACATTTTTTGTTCTCTCAAGTGTTGAGGCCGTTACAGATAGGGCTCAGGCTGCTATATTGAATTTTCGGGGTCGGCCGCCTTCAGTTGGGTTTTGTCCGAAAAAGAAATCTGACCACAACCTGTGTGACCGCCAGCACAAGCGTGCACAAATAACTGGACAACGTACAACAAGCAGGAAAGCATTCATGGCGCAGATATTTGACCGCAGCTCCAATGCTTTGGCTCGAGCGAGCCTGGTGCTGACTGGTCTCATTGTGATTGCACTCGGAGTGACGCTCGATCAGTTGCAGCGCTCCCCATGGGTTACTCGCCAAGGCCAGAGACCGGAACAGCCAGTACCTTTCAGCCATAAACACCATGTGACGGGACTCGGCCTTCAGTGCCAGTACTGCCACACCTCGGTTGAGAAATCCAGTTACGCCGGCATTCCCCCCACCAAAACCTGCATGAACTGCCACGCGCAGATCTGGACCAACGCCGCGCTTACTGCAGCCCGTCCGCGATAGCTGGGCCACCGGCGAATCGTTACCCTGGATCAAGGTGCACGACCTGCCCGACTACGTTTTCTTTAACCACGAGATCCACGTGAACAAAGGCCTCGGTTGCGCCAGCTGTCACGGCCGCGTCGATCAGATGCCACTGATGTACGAGCAGAACACGCTGCAGATGGAGTGGTGCCTCAACTGCCATCGCAATCCTGCCAAGAATCTTCGACCCACCAGCCAGATTTACAACATGGCATGGGAAGCGCCCGCGGATGACCGGCCGGTGTGGTGCTCAACCGCGGAGGTTCAGTCAGGCACGCCCACCGCGCAAAGCGTGAATTGCACTACCAAGGATCCCACCGGCGAAGGCCCCCAAATGGCATCAATGGCGGCCCTGCAAATGCCAAGCACACCGGCGAACGGGCAGGCTAGCGATGCTCCGGCCGGCATGGTTCCCGCCGCGCTTCACTACGAAAAATTCACCAGCCAGGATCAGCTGGGCCACTTCCTCCTGAAGCAGTACCACATTCGCACTCCGAACGAACTGAGCAGCTGCGAGGTTTGCCATCGATGAGCAGCGAACCGATGAACGCAGGAACGAACAATACGGGGAACGCCGTGGAGATTGAAAAAGGCAACGCCAACCTTGCTGAAAACAAAGCGCCGATGACGTTGCAGCAGGTGCGCGCCGAGTTGAAGGGCACGACAGGCAAGCGCTACTGGCGTTCGCTGGACGAACTCCAGAACACGCCGGAATTTCAGGCCGCCGTCGAAAAAGAATTTCCCAGCGCGGCGCAGGAGTGGGTCGATCCCGTATCGCGCCGCGGCTTCCTCAAGATCATGGGCGCCTCCATGGCCCTGGCTGGACTGGCGGGATGCACCAAGCAGCCCGACGAGACCATCTATCCCTACGTCAAGGCGCCTGAAGACCTCATTCTCGGCAAGCCAATGTACTTCGCGACGGCCAATCCGTTGCCTACCGGCGCTGTCCCCCTGCTGGTCAAGAGCGATGAATTTCGTCCCGTCAAGATCGATGGCAATCCCGATCACGCCTATAACCACGGCTCATCCGACGTCTTTTCGCAGGGCACGCTGCTTGACCTCTACGATCCCGATCGCTCCCAGCACGTCACCTACGAAGGCGAGAATCGCGACTGGGCGGATTTTGCCATGGCGCTCCGCGACAAGGTCGTGAGCACCAAGGACGGGACCGGCATCTACTTCCTCTCGGCGACCATCACATCGCCAACGCTGGCCCGCCAGTGGAAAGCCGTGCAGGCCGCTTACCCCAAGGCGACGCTTGGTGCAGTACGATCCCGCCATCGCCGGCACGTTTCTTGAAAAGGGCTACAACGTCCAATACGACCTCAGCAGCGCCGACGTCATCGTCTCGCTCGACGCCGACTTCCTCTCCGGCGCGTCGTATCCCGGCTTCCACAAGCTCGTCGCCGATTACGCCAGGCGCCGCAAAGATCCCGCCAATGGCATGAACCGGCTCTACACCATCGAGAGCACGCCGACGACAACGGGCATGAAAGCCGAGCATCGCCTCGGCCTCCGCGCCAGCGAAGTTCCAGCATTTGCCGCCGCGCTCGCCGCTGCCGTCGGCGCATCCGGCGCATCCGCTCCGCAGTACAACTGGACCGCAGATCAGCAGAAGTTTCTCGCCGCCCTCGCGAAGGACCTCAAGGCTAGCAACGGCAAGAGCGCTGTCATTCCCGGTCTTTATCAGGATGAATCGGTCGCCGCTCTTGCGCTCGACATCAATCAGGCACTCGGTAACATCGGCAAAACCGTCGCCGTCTCTTCCGATCCCGCGATCCCCCTGCCCAGCGATCAGAACGGTGACTTCAAGAAACTCATCGCCGACCTCAATGCCGGCAAGGTTGACTGGCTCGTCATCCTGAATTCCAACCCGGTTTATTCCGCTCCCAAAGACCTCGGCTTCCCCGACGCCTTTACCAAAGCGAAGGTCGTTGCGCATCTCGGCTCGCACTACGACGAGACCGGCCATCTCGCGCATTGGCATATCCCCGCTGCGCATTATCTCGAGTCGTGGTCCGATGCCCGCGCCTATGACGGTACAGTCTCGATCGTGCAGCCGATGATCGATCCGCTCTATGGTGGCAAGAGCGCGCACGAAGTTTTCCAGGCCTTGCTCGATAATCCCGAAGTCAGCGCCTACGAGGCCGTTCGCACTACCCAGAAGGACAACATCAAGGGCGATTTTGAGACCGGCTGGCGCAAGGTTCTGCATGCGGGCTGGATCGAGGACACGGCATTTGTGCCTCAACCACAGGACCGCGATGGACACGGTCATCAAGGTCTTTGCCGCGAAGGTTCCCGCGCCCAATCCGAAAGATCAGCTCGAAATCATCTTCCGTCCCGATCCCAACATCTACGACGGCCGCTGGTCCAACGTCGGCTGGCTGCAGGAACTCCCCAAGCCCGTCACCAGCCTCAGCTGGGACAACGCCGCGATCATGTCCGGCGCCACGCTCGAAAGCATGAAGCTCGAAGAAGACGACATCGTAGAGATCAGCGCCGGTGGTGGCACAGTCAAGGCTCCTGTCATCGTAGCTCCGGGCCATCCTGACAACTCCGTCACGCTCTATCTCGGATACGGCCGCGAAGAAGCAGGCCGCGTCGGTTCCGGCGCCGGTTTCAATGCCTACCTGGTCCGAACCACCTCGGCGCCGCTTCTACGCCACTGGCATCCGTCAAGAAGGTTGACGGCAAGTGGGGCATCGCGATCACCAAGAGCCACTATCAGGATCATCGCGGCAAAAATCTGATCGACGTCGGCAATCAGAACCACTCCCTCGAAGCCGTAGAAGCCCTCGGCCCGCGCGGCATCATCCGCTACGCCACGCTTGAGGACTTCAAGGCCAATCCAAACTTCGCCCACGAAGGTGAAGGCCGCGACACACCCGAATACAACACCACGCTCTTCCCCAACTGGGAGTACAACGGCAACAAGTGGGGCATGGCGATTGACATGAACAGCTGCGTGGGCTGCAACGCCTGCATCGTGGCTTGCTATGCCGAAAACAACATCGCCGTCGTGGGTAAACAGCAGGTTCGCATCGGCCGCAACATGCAGTGGCTGCGCATCGACTCCTACTTTGAAGGCGATCTCGCCACACCCCGCGCCCACTTCCAGCCCATGACCTGCCAGCATTGCGAAAATGCGCCCTGCGAGCAGGTTTGCCCGGTTGGCGCCACCGTGCACACGCCCGAAGGCCTCAACACCATGGTCTACAACCGCTGCGTGGGCACCCGTTACTGCTCCAACAACTGCCCCTACAAGGTGCGGCGTTTCAACTTCCTGCTCTACTCCGACTACGAGATCCGAAAGCCTCAAGCTCATGCGCAACCCCGACGTCTCGGTCCGTTCGCGCGGCGTCATGGAGAAGTGCAGCTACTGCGTGCAGCGCATCAACGCAGCCAAGATTGAGGCCGACAAGGAAAATCGCCCGATCCGCGACGGCGAAATCGTTACCGCCTGCCAGCAGGCATGCCCCGCATCGGTTATCACCTTCGGCAACTTGAACGACAAGAACAGCAAGGTGGCGAAACTCAATGAAGACAAGCGCATGTACCAGGTCATTGCCGACCAGAACACGCGTCCCCGCACCCGCTACCTCGCCGAAGTTTTGAATTTTAATCCTGAACTCGAACAGAATCCGGTGGAACACACGCCGGAAAAGGGTTGACGTCACGATGGCGACCAGTGAAATCAAAAGAGCCGACCCTGGCACCGATCCCAAGACCGGAGAATTCCGGGTCGTAGGCCTGGGTGAGACCTTCAAGTCGGTTACCGAGAAAATATCGAGCATCGTGCTTACCCCGCACACGCCGCTCGGCTGGCTCGCCTTCTTCGGCATCGCCGGCGGCGGAGCCACGATTCTCCTCGTCGCGGTCACCTGGCTGTTCCTCAAGGGCGTCGGCATCTGGGCCATAACCCAGCCCGTCGCCTGGGGCTTCGCGATTATCAACTTCGTCTGGTGGATCGGTATCGGCCATGCTGGCACCCTGATCTCCGCCATTCTCCTGCTCTTCAAGCAAACCTGGCGCAACTCCATCAGTCGCTTCGCCGAAGCCATGACCATCTTCGCTGTGGTCTGCGCCGGCATGTTCCCGCTCATTCACGTCGGCCGCCCCTGGCTGGGATACTGGCTGTTCCCCATCCCGCTGACAATGAACGTCTGGCCGCAGTTCCGTTCGCCGCTTCTCTGGGACGTCTTTGCAGTCTCGACCTACGCCACCATCTCCGTCGTCTTCTGGTATCTCGGGATGATCCCCGACTTCGGGACCTTCCGCGATCGCGCGCAATCCAAACCCGCACAATACGTCTACGGCCTGCTCTCGTGGGGATGGCGAGGTTCGGTTCGCCACTGGATGCGCTACGAGACGGCATCGCTGTTGCTTGCCGGCCTCGCAACGCCACTGGTGCTCTCAGTACACACCGTCATCAGCTTCGACTTCGCTGTCGCGGTCCTGCCCGGATGGCACACCACCATCTTCCCGCCTTACTTCGTCGCCGGCGCCATCTACTCCGGATTCGCCATGGTGCTCACGCTGGCCATTCCGCTGCGCAAGTTCTACCACCTCGAGAACCTCGTAACTGAGCGCCACATCGACAACATGGGCAAGGTCATGCTCGCCACCGGCTTCATCGTGGCCTACGGATACGGCATGGAAGCCTTCATGGCCTGGTACTCCGCCTCGCACTGGGAAGCCTTCATGTTCTGGAACCGCGTCTTCGGTCCCATGGGCTGGTCCTACTGGGTGCTGATCACCTGCAACCTCGCCATTCCGCTCACCACGCTTTGGTCGCGAAAGCTCGCACCACATCAGTTTCATGTTCTTCATCTCCATCGTCGTGAACACAGGCATGTGGTTCGAGCGCTTTGTCATCGTCGTCACCAGTCTCTATCGCGACTTCCTCCCATCCTCGTGGGGAACCTATCGCGCCACCAAGTGGGACTATATGACCTTCGTAGGAACGCTGGGCTTGTTCACCACACTGTTCCTCCTGTTCGTCCGCTTCCTGCCCATGATTCCGATGAATGAAATTCGTATGATTCTGCCCCAGGCCAAGATCAAACCAAAAGTGACAGCGGGAGGTGGTGACTAAGATGCCTTCACCCGAAGGAACTTACGGCCTGCTGGCCGAATTCGATACACCGGGCGATCTCGTCCGCGCCGCACGCCAGGCGCGTGAAGACGGATGGCGGCGCATGGATTGCTACACGCCCTATCCCGTCGAAGAGGCCGCGGAAGCCATCGGCTTTCATCGCAACCGCGTGCCTCTGTTACTCTCATTGGCGGATTGATGGGTTTGGCTGCCATGTTTTCCATGGAGACCTGGATCTCGGTCATCGCCTATCCGCTCAATATCGGCGGCCGCCCGCCTTACTCATGGCCCGCGTTCATTGTGCCTGCATACGAGTGGACGATTCTCTGGGCAGGCCTCTCAGCGGCATTCGGCATGATGGCACTGAACGGCCTTCCGCAGCTCTATCATCCCCTCTTTAATGCGCCCAACTTTCGCAACGGCGCAACGACAGACAAGTTCTTCCTGTGCCTCGAAGCCCTTGATCCAAAATTCGACCTGGTCGAATCGAAGGACTATCTCAACAAGTTCGAGCCCGTTTCAATCGTGGAGGTGGAGTACTAATGCGAACTCTCCTCCTCACAAAGGATTCATCATCCTGAAGCGCAGTGCAGTGGCGAAAGCCTGTTCTGAGCCTGCCATGGGACTGCTTCCTTTTGCGTCTTGTGCAGGGCACGACTTTATCGTCGAAAACATCGGGTGCGCGAAAGCGACGTCTTTTCGTCGAATGGGTGGGAAAGCACTGACCTTCGCCGGCCTCTCCGCCATTTTCCTCATCGCCGGCTGCCGCCAGGACATGCAGAACCAGCCCAAGATGGTCCCGCAGCGCGGATCAGACTTCTACGCCGATCATCGCGGAGCGCGCCCCCAGGTCGTCAACACCGTCGCTCGCGGCCAGCTTCAGGAAGACAGCTACTTCTACACCGGCGTCATTCAGGGAGCAAACGGCTATCGCGAAGAGCAGAATGTGATGCCGTTCCCCGTCACCATGCAGGTGCTTCAACGCGGCCATGAGCGCTTTAACGTCTACTGCACTCCCTGCCACTCGCGCGTCGGCAACGGTCTTGGCGAAATTGTCGAGCGCGGTTATAAGCCTGCAGCCAATCTCCACGATCAGGTCCGCCGTGCGCAGCCCCTGTCGCACTACTTCTACGTCATGACCCACGGTTACGGCGCCATGCCCGATTATCGTGAGCAACTGGCGCCCGAGGACCGCTGGGCCGTCGCCGCATATATCCGCGCGCTGCAGTTAAGTCAGGCAGCTTCCCCGTCCGATGTTCCCATCGGGTGTGCAGGTGCAGAGCCTCAAGGATCTGGCTACGCAGCAAGGTCATCCCGAATACGCTCAGCCTTGGACGCTGCCCGCAACGGCCGTCCAGGCTTATCCGAACACAAAAGAAGGTACGCCGGCGATGGCTCCCGGCAACCCGGCTGATCCGCTGATCAAGATTCCAGCAAGCAACCCGGCTCCTGCGGCCGCGAAGTAAGGATTGAGTTCAATGGCTCACGATACACACGGTGCTTCACACGCTAAAACGCTTCCCGCCGATCTCAGCGCACCGGCGTTCGTCGATGGCTGGCGGGCGCGGGCGCTCATCGTCGCAGCGGTAGCTGCGGTCGTCGCCGTGATTCTCGCATTTCTTGGCCAGGCGCAGGACCAGCTCGGCTGGGATCACTTTGCTGCGCGCATGGGTTCTCGGTCTGCTGCTCACTTTCGGCTGGTCCGTGGGCGGCCTTGCGCTCCTCATGGTCCAGTACTGCTCTGGCGGCAAGTGGGGCCTGCTGCTCCGCAGGCCACTCGAAGCCATGACGCGCTCTCTGCCCCTGGTCTTCGGCTACTGGGTCGTCTCCGCAATCTTCATGAAGCGCCTTTATCTCTGGGCGCAATACACCAACCAGAACGATACGGACGCGGCGTTGAAGTCTGGCGTGATCAGTGAAATTCAGGCCCACTGCCTCAACTTCAAGCGCCCCATGCTGAACCCAACAACTTATATCGTCGTCATGCTCATTTGCTTCGCCATCTGGTGGTTCTACACGTGGCGGCTCAATGTGCTCGGCCTGAGACGCGACAGTGAATCGCCAGACACCACGCCCTACTGGATCAAGAAGCTCGAGAACATCAGCGGCCCCGGCATCGTCGTCTACTCGCTCACCATGACCGCCGCCGTCATCTACTGGTGCATGTCGATGGACGTCACCTGGTTCTCCTCGGTCTACGGCCTGCTCTTCCTCGTCGGCCAGGGCTATTCGGTATCTGGCACTCTCGATTCTGACTTCCATCAGCCTTTCCAAGGGCGAGCCCTTCAAGACGATCCTGCGCGCCACCGAACAGCACGACCTTGGCAAGTTCACCTTCGCCTTCGTCATGCTCAATATCTATCTCGGATTCGCGCAGTTCCTCATCATCTGGTCCGGCAACCTGCCCGAAGAAATTCCCTGGTACCTCGATCGCATTCGCGGCCACTGGGGCATCATCATCACTCTCGATTTCATCTTCCACTGGCTCATTCCGTTCTCGCTACTGCTCTCGCGTGATATCAAGCGCAACAAGAAACGCCTTGTTCGCGTCTGCCAATGGATGATCTTCGCCAAGGCCTTCGACCTGTTCTGGCTCATCGAGCCGAACTTCAAAGACGCCGCCCGCAACCTGCACTTCAGCTGGGGAATCCTTGAATACATTGCCGTGCCCGCTGCCATGATTTCCCTGTGGGTCGCTTTCTACAGCCATAACTTGAAGACGCGCGCATTGGTGCAGACCAACGATCCGCACGTCGCAGAGATTCTGGAGCCCGAACATGTCCACGCTTGATCACAACGAACCTGACGACAAAAAGGTCCTTGGCTCTCACGGCCCCAGCGAGATCGACGCCTCCGCGGGCTACGAGCAGACCGATGTCAAAGTCACGGGCATTCTCGTCTTCCTCATCTCGCTCTTTATCTTTGTCGGAGTCTGCGGCGTCGTCACCTATGGCATGGGCAAGTTGATCAACGCGCATATGAACAAGGAAGACGGTCCCAACAACAAGTGGACCAAAACCGCTGAGATCCGGGAACTCGGCAATCTACCCTCCAGCCCGGATATGCAGAACAAGGTAGCCGAGATCACCAGGAGTTCCCAACTCCCCGCGTCCAGACTGACGACGGGAACCAGGACGTGGCCGACCTGCACGAACGCGAAGACCTGCTGCTCGACAACTACACGTGGGTCGACCAGTCCCAGGGTAAGGTGAGAATTCCTATCGAGCGAGCCATGCAGATCATCGCTCAACAAGGGTCTGCCGGTAGCCCCGGCTGTGCAGCAGGCGCCGCTTCTGGCAGGCGATACGAAACCCACCATCACGGTGCCGCTCACCAGCGGTTTTGCGCGCACCGGATACGAACAGGATTTGGCAGCAGCCCAGAAGGCCGAAGAGCAGCAAAAGCACGAATAGGTTTGTAACAGGGCATGACTTCAGTCATGCCGTAAATGGCACGAAATCGGATGGGCTTTAGCCCCTGATGGACGCAGAAGGTGATTTGAAGTATGAACAGCAGGTACAGTGCGAACACGACGAGCACGATCGGGCAACGCAGCCGCCTTGCGGCCTCGATGCTTCTTTGTCTTGCCGCGCTGACGCCATCCCTGATGGCGCAGGTATCAAGCTATGGTGACAAGCAAACAGGTCCAGCCAACAGTCAGCCCTCGGTTCTGAACGGCGTCGGCATCGCGCAACGCCTCAATGAGCAGCTCCCGCTCGACCTCACGTTCACTGACGATGCAGGCAAGCAGGTTCCGCTCGCCAGTCTACTTCGGCAAAAAGCCAGCCATCCTCGCGCTCGTCTATTACCAATGCCCGATGCTCTGCTCTGAAGAGCTCAATGGCCTCACCGGCGCTCTCAAGATGGTTGACGAGGTGCCCGGCCGCGACTTCAACGTGATCGTTGTCAGCATCGATCCCACGGAAGGAACCGATCTCGCCGCCGCCAAGAAAGCCAGCTATCTCAAGCGCTATGGCCATCCAGAAACCGCAGATGGCTGGCACTTCATGACCGGTACACAAGCCAGCATCGATGCTCTCACCAAGGCAGTGGGCTTTGGTTATGTAAAGGTCCCTGGCCCTGACGGCAAGCTCAATCAGTTCGCCCACGCCAGCGCCATCCAGATCGTGACCGCGCAGGGAAAACTCGCCCAGTACTACATGGGCGTCGAATACTCGCCCAAGGATCTTCGCCTCGGCCTCGTCGAAGCCTCAAACAATCACATCGGCTCACGCGTCGACAACATTCTTACGTACTGCTACCACTATGACCCGCAGACCAATAAGCACTCGCTCATCATTTCTCGCGTTGTGCAACTGGGCGGCGCAATGACCGTGATTCTGCTGGGCGGTTTTATGGGTATCATGTTCCGCCGGGACTACCGGCAGGCGCATGACAAACTCGTTTCAGGAACAAAGGGGAACGGATAACGGAATGTCGCACATAAGCCAAGTTCTCTGGCAATTCCTCGTCAAGTGGTTGACGAACTTCCAGCTCTATCCGCCGGAGGCGTCGAAGATCGCCCCGCAGATGGATGCTCTGTACTTCTTCATGGTCCTGGTAAGCATGATCGGCATGACAATCGTCATTCTGCTGGTCGTCGGCTTCTCGATCATGTACAGCAAGAAGCGCCACCCGGTCGCGGTCCAGATCGAGGGCTCCACGATGCTTGAAGCAACGTGGACCATCATTCCGCTAGGCCTCTTCCTCATCATGTTCGTCTGGGGCGCGCTCATCTACTTCCGCGTTTACACCCCGCCCGCCAACGCCATGAACATCTACATCGTCGGCAAGCAATGGATGTGGAAGGCAGAACACCCCGGCGGACAGCACGAAATCGACGCCCTCCACGTTCCAACAGGGCGCGCCGTGCAACTCACCATCATCTCGCAGGACGTGTTTCACAGCTTCTCCATTCCCGCCTTTCGCGTGAAGCGCGAAGCTATCCCCGGCCGGTACACCTCGGTGTGGTTTGAAGCCACAACTCCTGGCACCTATCACCTGTTCTGCACGCAATATTGCGGCACCGATCACTCGCACATGATCGGCGACGTTGTCGTGATGACCCCCGACGACTTCAAGAAATGGCTGGCCGGCTCTACCAGCGGCGCCTCGCTCGCTCAGAACGGCGAACGCCTCTTCGCCAGCCTCAGCTGCTCAGCCTGCCATAACACTCGTCCCGACGCGCGCGGCCCCAGCCTCGCCAACGTATACGGATCCAAGCTCACGCTCGCCAACGGCCAAAGCACGATCGTCGACGAAGCTTTTCTGCGTGACGCGATCCTGAATCCCTCGCAGCACGTAACCCAGGGCTATGCACCGATCATGCCCACCTATCAAGGACAGATCAGCGAAGATGGAGTGATCGCGCTGGTCGAATTCCTCAAAAATCTGAACTCCGATTACCGTGTTCAGCAGACAACGGCCACGACAACTCTGCTGCCGGAAAGTGAAGGCAAGGCAACGCCCGCCGGACAAAAGCCCGCTGGGCAGGGGGTGGTGAAGCAATGAGTACCAGCACAATCGTCAGTCTTCCCGATCAGTCAACAGCCCGCATTCCAAGGATGAACTTCATGTCCAAGGAAAAAGGTCTGCTGAGCTGGCTTCTGACCGGCGACCATAAGCGGATCGCAATTCTTTATCTCATCTCGATCACGTTCTTCTTCTTCATCGGTGGAGCGCTCGCCGGACTCATCCGCCTCGAACTCCTCACGCCGCAGTCCGACCTCATGGCGACCGACACCTACAACAAGGTGTTCACCATGCACGGCATCATCATGATCTTCTTCTTCCTGGTGCCGTCGGTTCCCGCGACTCTGGGAAATTTCTTCATCCCCATGATGGTGGGCGCCAAGGATCTCGCACTCCCCAAGATCAACCTGCTCAGCTGGTATCTCTATCTCGCTGCAGGCGGTCTTGCCCTCTACGCCATGATGACTGGCGGCGTCGACACCGGCTGGACCTTCACCACCCCGCTTTCGACGCACTACCTGAATACCAACGTCATCACCACGGGCATCGCCATCTTCATCGCCGGATTCAGCTCCATCTTCACCGGCCTCAACTTCATCGTCACCATCCACAAGATGCGCTGCCCCGGCATGACATGGTTCCGTTTGCCTCTGTTTGTATGGGCCAACTACGCAGCCAGCATCCTCATGGTCCTCGGAACCCCGGTCCTCGCCATCACCCTGGTTCTTGTAGTTCTTGAGCGCACCGCGGGAATCGGCGTATTCGATCCCACCAAGGGCGGCGATCCGATTCTCTTCCAGCATCTGTTCTGGTTCTACTCGCACCCCGCCGTCTACATCATGATTCTGCCCGGCATGGGCGTGATCTCCGAGACCATCTCCACCTTCAGCCGCAAGCGCGTTTTCGGATACACCGCCGTCGCGTTCTCCTCGGTTGCCATCGCGGTTTTCGGCTTCTTCGTCTGGGCCCACCACATGTTCATCATGGGCATCAGCAACTACTCCATGCTGGTGTTCTCGCTGCTCACCATGCTCGTCGCGGTCCCCTCCGCGATCAAGATTTTCAACTGGGCCTTCACCCTCTACAAGGGATCCATCACCTTTGAAACGCCGATGCTTTACACCTTCGGCTTCATGGGCCTGTTCACCATTGGCGGACTCACCGGCGTCTTCCTCGGCACCTCCGGCACAGACATCCATCTCACCGAGACCTACTTCATCGTGGCTCACTTCCACTTCGTCATGGTCGGTGGAATGTTGATGGCTTTCCTTGCCGGTGTCCACTTCTGGTGGCCCAAGATGACCGGCCGCATGTATCCGGAAAAGATCTCGCAGCTCGCGGCCATCGTCACCTTCATCGGATTCAACTTCACCTTCTTCCCGCAATTCATCCTCGGCACTCTCGGCATGCCCCGGCGCTACGCATCCTATCCCGCGGAGTTCCAGGTCCTGAACGTCTTCTCGACTGCTGGCGCGTCCATCCTCGGCGTGGGATATCTGCTGCCGCTGCTCTATCTCACCTGGTCGCTCCGCTACGGCGAAATCGCCGGCGACAATCCATGGCAGGCAACCGGCCTCGAATGGCAGGTGCAGTCTCCGCCGCTCACTGAGAATTTCCCCGCAATTCCGATCATGGATCACGAAGCCTACGACTACGAATGGCTGGATACCCAAACGCAGAAAGAGGTGACGAGTGTCGGATAGCCAGATGTCACCGATGCCGGTGTAGTCGTCCATGGCGCGGCCGAAGGCGCTCACCACGAGCACCTGCCCTACCAGCGTCATCATTTCGAAACCTACGCCCAGCAGAGCGATGCCACCAACTTCGCCATGTGGCTCTTCCTGCTGACGGAAATCATGTTCTTCGGCGGCCTATTTACCGCCTACCTCATCTACCGCAATTGGTACTACCCGGCCTTCGTCGAGGCATCGCACCAGCTGCAGATCGGTTGGGGCACCGCCAACACCGCCGTCCTCATCAGTTCCAGCTTCACCATGGCCATGGGTGTCTGGTCGGCCGAGATGCGCAAGAAGGGCGCGCTCGTCACCTATCTCGTGATCACCTTCATCCTCGGCCTCGTCTTCCTAGGCATCAAGACCATCGAGTACAAGGAAAAGTACGACAAGCACCACATTCCCGGCTTCCACTACAGCCTCAAAACCTTCCTTGATCCTCAGTCCGATCCCGAAGTCTACAAGGAGTATCACGACAAGCCGCTGGCCCTCGACATGGCCCGGCACACCGAGATCTACTTCTTCCTCTACTTCGCCATGACCGGCATGCACGCCCTGCACATGATCATCGGCATCGCCATCCTGGGATTCATGATCTTCCGTGCGCGGGCCGGTGCATACACCACCGGCCACGTCACCTTCGTCGAAAACTTCGGCCTATACTGGCACTTCGTCGATATCATCTGGATCTACCTGTTTCCGCTGCTCTACCTCATCAGTCGACATCAATAAAGGACACACGGCATGAGTGCACCGCAACACGACAAAGACTTCGAATCCATTGAAGAGCACGAACACGAGCACCACATCGTCAGCCCGACGATCTACCTGACGATCGTCGCCATACTTCTGGTGATGACCGCGACAACGGTTGGCGTGTCCTACCTCGATCTGGGCCTCTTCAATCCCATCGTCGCGCTGGCCATCGCAGCCTTCAAGATGATCCTCGTGGTGCTCTTCTTCATGCACGTCAAGTACTCGACCAAACTCACCAAACTCACCGTCGGCGCCGGCATCTTCACCTTCCTCATCCTCATCGGCATGACCCTCTCCGACTACATGACCCGCGCCTGGGGCCGCTGGTAAGAAACATAGGCTTCCCCGCCACACGCAAAAGGCCGCCCCCGGGCGGCCTTTAACTTTCTTGCCAACCTCATGTTTGTCATTGCATTCAAGATTTGTCGTTCATTCATTGTTTGTCATTCCGAGCGAAGCCGAGGAACCCGCAGTTGCTCTTTTCCCGCGTGCCACAAGCGCCAAGACTCATGTCTCCGGACCTTCTCTCAAAATCTGTCATTCCGAGCGAAGCCGAGGAACCTGCAGTTGCTCTTTTCCCGCTTACCACAAGCGCCAGACCTTCGACCCCCGATCAAAGATTCTCTCTCCAGCTCTTGACAAACCATAACCAAATGGTTATGGTTTTATTGTGAAGCCGGGAATGCCAGTTCAGGGTTCCCCACATCGGAAAGGACAGATCATGCAAATCAAATTGACCAGCATCTTCGTCGACGACCAGGACAAGGCCCTCAAGTTCTATACCGAAGTTCTGGGCTTCCAGAAGAAACACGAATTTTCTGCAGGCACATACAAGTGGCTTACCGTCGTCTCCCCTGAAGAACCGGACGGCGTGCAACTGGTTCTCGAGCTAAACGCAAACCCCGCCGCGAAGACCTTTCAGCAGGAGATCCACCGGCAAGGAATTCCCGCAGCCAATTTCTTCGTCGCGGACGTCGAGAAAGAGCACGCGAGGCTCAAGGGACACAACGTGAAATTCACAAAGGACCCGACCAAGACGACGGGATCGACCATCGCGGTGCTTGACGATACCTGCGGAAATCTCATTCAGATAACACACCTCGATTGGTAAATTTGGTAGTCGACCGGCAATACGGCCCATGACTGGGAGGGATTCTCGATGCCAGCTGCGACGGACAAAGTTTTCAAAGCGCTTTCCGACCCGACTCGTCGCGCAATCTTCGAGCACCTGTCCCGCGACGGGGAGCAGACGGTGCATGCCTTGACCTATCGTGCCGGCGTTTCACAACCGGCGGTGTCAAAGCATCTCACTGTGTTAAAACGGGCGAAGCTGGTAGGGCATCGCCGCGAGGGACGCGAGACCCACTACAACGCGCAACCCCAATCCCTCGCACCCCTGGTCGACTGGATGACCCAATACGGAGCCTTCTGGCGCGAACGATTTGATCAACTCGAAAGTCTGCTGCAAAGGATGGACAAATGACCGATATCGCCACGACACGTTCTCTCGTCATCGAACGCGAGATGCCGCATCCCCCGGAAAAAATCTGGCGCGCGCTCACGCAAGGCCCCTTGATAGCGGAGTGGCTGATGACGAATGATTTCCAGCCGGTTGTGGGCCACCGGTTCCAGTTCCGCGCCACGCCTGCGCCCGGCTGGAACGGCATCATCGAGAGCGAAGTTCTGCTGGTCGAACCGCACACTCGCCTCTCCTATGGCTGGACATCCATGGGACTGGAAACCGTCGTCACCTGGACGTTGACGCCGACCGCGGGCGGCACGCTGCTGCGCATGGAACAATCCGGCTTCCCATCCGAAGAAGGCAAGAACTACAAAGGTGCAAAGTACGGCTGGACCAATTTCATCGGCAAACTGGAGCACGTCGTTGGAGGATTACAATGACCGCGAAAACCAAATCCATTGTCTATTGGACGATGACCATTCTCGTCGCATTTCCCATCGGCAGCGGCGGTATCGCGCAGATGGCGCAATATCGAGCCAACCCCCATGGAGTCGTGCCCGAACTTGGCTACCCAATGTATTTCTTTGCCATCCTCGGCTTCTGGAAACTGTTCGGAGCCCTCACCATCCTGGTGCCGCGTTATCCGCGCCTCAAGGAATGGGCATATGCCGGCATCTTCTTTGACCTCACAGGCGCAGCCGCATCCTGCGCCTGGGTTGGCGGCTACGGCGCATACGGCTTTCATGTCATCGCCCCGCTCATCCTCACCGGTTTTACTGTGGCATCGTGGGCGTTGCGGCCGGACAGCCGCAAGATCGGCGTACTCTTGCCGGCGAAAGACAGTCAGGCTGGTGTGAACACAAGAGCCGCGAACATTGCTTAGCGGCTTATCGATTCTGCCCGGCCGGTTTTGACCGTTTCGAAATCAACGCGACTAACCAGAGGAAGACAAGGAGGAACCAAATGGAATCGACAATGCAGAATCCGGCCCTCGTGGCCGCGAAAGCCAGTCCCAAAGCCAGCACGCTCTTCTATTGGATATCCACCGCGATCTTCTGCCTGGAGATGACCTTCACCGCATACTACGAGTTGCTGCCGCAGGGCGCGCAGGCCTTCCTCCGCCTTGGCTTTTCCGCCGGGGCTTTCCGGATGGAGCTTTCGTTGGCCAAACTGGTGGGCGTGGTTGTACTGCTCATCCCCATCATCCCCGCGCGGCTCAAGGAGTGGGCTTACGCCGGCTTCGCCATCAACCTCGTCTCCGCGGTCATTGCCCATCTCTCGATCAGCGACCGGCCCGCGGCGTTGGTCCCGTCTTCGATCACCAGCGTGCTCTGGGCGCTCTCGTACTTTTTCTGGCGCCGGCTGCAGGCGCAGCAGGCGCGAAGAATGTGACGAATGAGATCGAACAGCGGCTCGATGTCGGCTTCAGGGACGAGAACCGATGATCCACCACAGGATGAGCGATGTGAAGGAGCAAGCGGCCAGGATGATCAGGGCCATCCGAACCAGACCGCGATCGATCATGCCTATCTCGCCAATCAGCGGAATTTTGACGGCCAGCTGATTCGGAGTTTCAGGGTACGTGCCCGGAGCACCGGAAGGTCTGGCGAGTGAACGGTAGGCGCCGAACGGGCGCAATGTCACGGTACGCGAGGCAGTCTTCAGGACCGTGAACCAGCCAGCAGTTGCGACGTTGAAATCCCTGCGGCTTTGAGAACGAGGAGCTTTCATAGCACCTCCTTGGCGACTGCTTGCGGCATTTGTCTCAGCCGCGCTTTCGCGTTCAAATTCCGCAGCCAACCTGTACAACAAAATTAGAGCACCGCAGGAACCATTGCGTAAAGTGAGAGTAGACCGCGGGCCGCCCTGGGGGCAACGCATATGGGGTTGTGGAAGCGCAAATCATGGCAGGATCCGCGATCGAACTTGCTTTGAATCATAGAATTGGAATCACCAGTCATGACACCTAGCAAAGCGAACCCCAAGGTTGACGCGTTTATCGCCAACGCAAAAAACTGGCAGGAAGAGTTCAAGAAACTGCGAGCCATCCTTCTCGACTCTGAACTGACGGAAGACTTCAAGTGGAGTCAACCCTGCTACACCTTCCAGGGCAAGAACGTCGTCGTCATCGGCGGACTAAAGGAATCCTGCGCGCTCGCCTTTTTCAAAGGCGTCCTGCTCAAGGATGTACACGGCGTCCTCACCCGGCCCGGGCAGCATTCGCAGTCCACCCGCTGGTTCAAGTTCGCCTCCGTGCGCGAAATCGCGGAGTTGAAATCAGTCCTGAAAGCCTACATTCGCGAAGCGATCGAGATAGAAAAATCCGGCCTCAAAGTAAAACTAAAGAAAACGTCAGACCTCAAGTTTCCCGAAGAATTCCAACTCATGCTCGACGAATTCCCCGAATTGAAGAAAGCTTTCGACGCATTAACGCCGGGCCGTCAACGCGCCTACATCTACCACTTCTCCGCCCCCAAGCAATCCAAGACCCGCGAGGCGCGCGTTCGAAAATTCATGCCGCATATCCTCAAAGGCAAAGGCCTTCTAGACCAGTAGATTCACTCGATGTTCAATAAACACCTCGCAACCGCGGCGCCCTGCGCAAAACCAATCATGAACCTTCCTGTTTCTTCTTGCCGAGGACATAGATCGTGTTCTTCGTAACGGCGTAGCCGAGATCCGGACGAAAAAGAATGAGCCGTGCGGTACAGATGCCAGGCTTTCCGTTCCTCTCAACATGCTCTGAGCCGTATATCGTTCCAGCAAGAAACGGGCCACGCCGTCCTAGCTCGAGGTTGATCAACAACCAGTCTTCCAGCCTGGCGATCCGGCCGTACCTGAGAAGATCCTGAATCTCCTCTGAAGCATCCTCGACCGGAGCCATCGTAAGCATGGACTTGCCGTCTTCTGCGCGAACGCCTGTCATAGAAATCCTCCTTCGCCAAAACAACGCCAAGGGCCGGCTCATCCGCGAGGCCAAGGGCCTGCTTATCCGCATAGATGGGTGCATCGGCCCAACCAGTACCATCTAGTCCTCGGCGGTTGTAGGGTCGATGGTTGTCGAGATTTCAGAGACCACGTTCGCCGGGAAGCCCCCTAATTGAGCATGCTCTCTGATCAACTTTTCATTGGGAGCACGGTAAATGCAGTAGATCTTGTCCCCGGTAACGAAACTTTCAATCCACTGGATTTCATATCCAAGTTTGCGCAAGACGCTGCATGAGGTTTGCGATATCCCCCTCAGTTGCTCCGCATCCAACGCTCCCGCGCCGGGAATTTCACGCTCGATCACATACTTTGGCATCGGAACCTCCGTTTTTGCAGTTTTTCTAGGAATTGATAAATCACCTTGAGCGTGTGCTCACAGGCGTGCGCGGTCGACCAGCGAGAACCGACCGCGCCCGGTGCGAACGCGAAAGATGCGGCGCGACTAATCCGCTCCTTACTGCATCCCTTCACACGTCACATGGTTGTTCCAGTCCACGAATGCTCCCTGGGGGTTGTCGCGCCAGGCCCAGACATGGAGTTCGAAGAACGGCGCCGGGATGTTGTATCGGTTCGGGATGTCAATAAGAAGAAAGCTTTGTCCTTCGAGGATCGGCGGGCCATCGTGAGTCTTCAGCCAGGTGGCCTGATCCACGATGAACTCAACGCCAACCAGGCGCATCTTGCCGTTCGAAGGCTCGTAAATCAGGGCCTGCGGATGCGCGGCATCAATCTCTCCAGACCCCACCAGCGTCGGGTTTACGTAGTGGATCCCCATCGCTCCGTGATCCGACCCGCTGATGCAGCCAAGGAACGGCCCGTACCCTGCGGCGGTGGCATTGTTGACGTCAATGTATTGACTCGTAGCTTCCCGAACAATTTGGACGAGTTTGACCGGACTTGCATGTGCGCTGGAATCCGCGTTCTGACCTGCCGCCAGCAGCGCCGCCCCGGGCGCAAAGCCCAGCGCGATGGTGGCGAAGAGGGGGGCTGCGATCCGGCATACGAAATTGGTTCTCATGGGAATCTCCTTTGGGATGTTGAGGAACGGTGTGTTGGGGAACAATGTTTTCAAATCGCGATTTGCTCAACCAATGCCCGCGACGATGCAAATATGCTCCACCCGCCTCTTGCCCTCAATAGCGACCGCCTGTCGGACGTCTTAATTTTTCCTGTCTTTTCAAGCGCAAGAACCTGAAAGGGATAACGCAGAAAACCGCGGACGGTGTAGAATCTGTCCACCCGTCAGGGGGTGTTGCTGTGGGATCAATTCCGGCTGGGGCGCAAGAATCCGTCAGATTCGGAAGGGATTTCGAGGTCGATCTGCGAGCCTTCGAGCTTCGCCACCTCGGGCGTCCCGTCAAACTCGAGCGCATACCCCTGCAGGTCCTGCTTATCTTGATCGAGCAGAAGGGTCAGCTTGTTACCCGCGAAGAAATTGCCGAGAAGATCTGGGGTAAAGACGTCTTTCTCGATACCGACAACAGCATCAACGGCGCTATCCGCAAAATCCGCCAGGTGCTGAAGGACGATCCTCAGCAGCCGCACTATGTCGAGACGCTCGCCGGCAGAGGATACCGATTCATCGCCCCGATCTCCGACGGGGAACTCAGCGCGCCGGCCGCTCAACTCACAAAAACCGAGCCAGGCCCCACACTGGTTCAATCCAACGCAACTGGGAACCGCAACCGTGAATCGCCCATCGTAACGCCGCGCGGGCGTCGAGTCTGGCTGGTTGCGGTGGCGGCTGTCTGTGTCATGGGCGTTATCACGTGGGTAGGGTGGCATTACTTCTACGGTGCAACCTCGGGCAGCCACATCCGCTCCATCGCCGTGCTTCCCTTGCAAAATCTGTCTGGAGATCCGACACAGGATTTCTTCGCAGACGGCATGACCGAAGAATTGATCACGGAGCTCTCCCGCATACAGTCGCTGCGCGTAATCTCTCATACCTCGGTTATGGAATACAAAGGCACGCGCAAACACCTGCCGCAGATTGCGCATGAATTGGGAGTGGATGGCATTCTCGAAGGATCCGTCATTCGCGAAAACGACCAGGTGCGCGTTACAGTGCAGTTGCTCGACGGCCCCAAAGACAAACACATCTGGAGCGAAGCATATGAGCGCCCGTTGCACGGAGTCCTCAACTTGCAGCGTGAGGTTGCGGAGGCCGTGTCCCGGCAGATTCGTATTCAATTGACCCCCGAGCAGCACGCCAGGATCGGCTCAGCACCTACGGTGAATCCCGAAGCATACGATGCCTACCTGCGGGGGCGGTATCTCCTTTCCAACCAGTTCACCATGGGCCAGTCGCTTCTTCAGGCCAAGAGCTACTTCGAAGAATCCATCCGCAAGGATCCCAACTTCGCCGAGGCTTACTCCGGTTTGGCCGATGCCTATCTTTATCTTGCGCTCTTCCGTCATGCGCCGCACGAAGCTGCGATTCAATCGGCTCATGATGCGCTTCGTAAAGCCGCGCAGCTCGACGACAGCGTTGGCGAAATACACGACACACTCGGCACCATAAGCTGGCAACATGATTGGAACTGGATTGAAGCCGAGCGGCAATATGATGAGGCAATTACAACCGCCCCAAGTTATCCCTGCGCCCACGAAGATCGCGCCGCATTTCTGGCTTTTCTCGGCCGTCGCACCGAGGCCATGAAAGAGCTCACCAGGATCAACCAGCTCGATCTCGGCCCAAGCGCATCCATGACCGAAGCGGGCGTCTACTACCAGCTTCGCGATTATCCCGGCCTGGTGGAAGCAGGAAAACGAGGAATCGCTTCGATTCCCAACGAGTGGGTCGAACACCGCGATCTCGGTATCGGCTTTGAAGGCACCGGCAAGCTGCCGGAAGCAATCGCCGAGTATCAGAAGGCCGTCGAACTATCCAGCGGCGATCAGGACGCCAATGCCTCCCTGGCCCACGCATACGCCGCGACAGGAAAGAGAGTCGAAGCGGAAAAGATCCTTCGTGACCTTGAACTCAAATCGAAGAATTCCTACGTTTCACCCTACATTCTCGCAACGGTATATGCGGGACTTGGCGAAAAGGACAAGGCAATGCAGTTCCTTCAGAAGGCCTACGACGAGCGATCCCTCGAGATCTCATCCAATCTCAAAGCCGACCTGCGCCTCGATAATCTCCGCACCGACCCACGCTTCCAGGCATTATCGCGGCAACTTGGCCTGCCGCAATAAACCGAAATCCCCAGAGGCAACTTCGTACTCGACGGGGTAATCCGCCGGGTGCCCCATCCTTGCGCAGCAAGGGTGGGAAAGCACGAACCCAAATGTGATCAACCCTGCGTCTCGTTGCGAACTCCAAAGTGCGGCTGGGTGCCCCATCCTTGCGCAGCAAGGGTGGGAAAGCACGAACCCAAATATGATCAAACCTGCCGGGTGCCGCATGTCCCAATTTTGGGACGTGGGATACCCACAATGCATCGCGGCCCGATTTCACGGTTATCGTCTCGATTTAGGAATGCGGCCCAGGCGCGAATCATGACGCAGCAGAAGATCGCACGCATGAAGCGCCTCCATCTCAAAGTGGGGGCTATCGCTCGGAATGAGGAGCCAATGGCCGATCTTATTTCCCAATAACTCGATCCGACGGAGGGAAGGAAATTGGCGGCGAAGTTCTGGATCAGCGGGATGCGTGCTTTCCGAAAGAACAAGCCAGACGCCGTTGTCCCTCGGAGACTTGGGATGATCGCGGAGCATGCAAACGATGCGGTCGCCCAGGTAGACCGCAAAACCGGAGAACATGCGACGCACCTCCGGGTTTAGCGTCATCAACGCATCCAGAACAAACGCATGCGGAGCCTTCTGTTTCGGTTTGGCAGCACGAGCCATGGTCTATGGTCTACCAGAAAGGACCACAACAGACTAGACCTGATTGCGGACGATCAGACATTGAATGGGCACTCTCGCCTTCGATCAATGAGGGGTGCCCCATCCATGACGCAGTCATGGGTGGGAGAGCACGAACCCAACGTCGGGGTGCCCCATGTCCCGCTTCTGGGACATGGGAAAGCGTCAATCCAATCTTCATTCCTCGGACGTGTTCAGCTTCACCGCCGCGCGAATCAGCGCCTTCAGCGCCTTCTCGTTCACCTTGTCACCTTCACGGAAGTCGATAGCGCGCCTCAAATTTCCCTCAAGACTGGAGTTGAACAAACCTGCGGGATCATCCAGAAAGGCCCCCTTGGCGAACGTCATCTTCACGACACTCTTGTGCGTCTCGCCCGTGCAAATCATTCCATCGTGCGACCACACCGGCACTCCCGACGGGTTCGAAGGCTTCTTCCACTTGCACTCCTCCACAACCTCAGGGTCGGCCTGCTTGATCACGGCGCGAAGCCGCGCCAGCATCGCCCCGCGCCAGTCCGCCAGCTCTGCGATCCGCCCGTCCACTTCGGCTGAGCCGGATCCCGTAGAAGCTACTCCGGCTTTCGATTTCTTTATCATCTGAGTCCTCCTTTACCACCGGCCTGAATTCGTTCCTAGGTTGCGTAGAGATTTGTTTCCAGGAACTCATTGCGGAATTTTCCGTCGGGGTCGCGCTGCTTCAGCAGGCCTTTGAAGTCGGCGAGGCGCGCGTACTGCGCTTGCAGCAACGCGGGCGACAGGGTAAACAGCTTGGCCCAGTGCGGGCGCGGAGCGAACGGCTTTAGTTGTGCTTCGATCCGGGGAAGGATCTGCTTTACCGTGTCCCACTCGGGTTTCCAGGTGAAGTGGATGGCGAGCGAATCGCGCTCGTATGCGGTACTGATCCAAAGGCGGTCGGCGGCGATGGTGCGCAGTTCCGTCACAAACAAATGTGGCGTGATCTGGTCGCGCAGTTTTTCAACAGCAAGGATCGCGTCGTAGCCCCGCTCACGGGGAACGAAGTATTCGGTCTGCAATTCGCGGCCGCTCGATGGGGTGAAATTCATCTTGAAGTGGGGCAGTCGTTCATACCACGGCCCAGGGATGCCCATCTGCTCGGTACAGCTTTCGGAGGCATGGCCCGTGATGGGATGCAACTTTTCGGTTGCACGTTTTGCACCGTAGAACTCCGCAGCTGATTCGTGCTTCTCGCCCGGTTGCAATTTGCGCTTGATCCACACCTGCGTGGCCCGGTGATGCTGCCAGTCGGTAAACAGGCTCACGCTATACCCTGCGCCGAAGATCGCATCGAAGTTATGCGCGAGCTCATCGAAGTTGAGATTCTGATAGACGGTTTGCGCCACTTGGTATGTCGGCAGCAGATCGAGCGTTACGCGCGTGACTACGCCAACCGCACCGAGTCCCACAACAGCGCCAGGAAAATGGTCGCCGTCTTGGTCGCGTGACAACTGGATCAGTTCGCCACTGGCGGTGACGATCTCAAGTGCACGTACAGCAGTCGCAAGGTTGCCGTTGTGGATGCCGGAGCCGTGGGTCGCGGTGGCGATCGCGCCTGCGACGGAGATGTGCGGCAGCGAGGCGAGATTGTGCAGCGCATAGCCGCGCGCGTCAATGACCGGCGCAAGCTGACCGTATTTGACTCCGGCGCCTACCGTGACTGTGCGGTCATGGTCGTCGATCTCAATCTGGTCGAGGTGCTGGAGCGAAATCTGATTCTGCGTGCTGTCGGCGATGCGATTGAAAGAGTGGCGCGAGCCGAGTGCACGCAGCTTGCTGCAATTCTTCACCACGTCGCGCACCTCGCCCACATTCGTCGGCGTGTGCACATGGTCGGTGCTGTAAGTGATGTTGCCCGCCCAGTTCTCGCGCGGAGCGGGTTGCTGTTGTGCTGGCGCCAACCGCGAAATCATGCCTCCGGCCACAATCGCTCCTGTAGATTTGAGAAACTCACGCTTGTTCATCGTCCGATTGACCTCTCTCACCCTTCGATGAAATTCACATGTGCTCGACAAGCATAGGGGGCGGAAACAAACGAGGCAACAGGGAATTGGACACGCTGGGATTGCCGCTGTTTCATCGCCCGTTCCGGGCAAGGCAACTGATCACCTCACACGCTGTCAAGCATCTCATCTCCCCTTCCGCGGTCAACTACCTGAAAACAAACATCGAAATATCTTTCGCGTTTTGCAGGTTATTTCTCGCATTTCGCTATGCTGAATCTATGAGCGAAAGACTTCGGGACCCGCGATGTGACTGTCCATCGTTTTCTCTCTCCGTTGCCGAGCCTGCGAAGTCTTTTGCGAAGAGGAATCTACAGACAAGTTCAATGATAAGAAGAATCTGCAGCGCACCCCTCCCGCCAAATGACTGAAAGTAGGAAACTTATGCAAAGAGATGGGGAGTATAGGGGTAGGGTACCGAGTAGTAAACAGATCGTAGGCTTTCGAAATATGCTGCTCGACTCCAGGGCCGCTTTCATCCCATCGAAGATACACACTTGGTTTTGTAGCCGAACTCATCGCATCGTCTCCTCGATGATCCGCACCGTGGACAATAAAGAGACCGCTCGCGCGGCCGCAACGAATGCCACGGCAACCCAACCAGCCCGACGATCTCGACGCCCTCGCTAAAGACCCACGCATTCTGGTGCGTCGCAACGGGCCGCCGCGTCCTGACGGTAAATGCGTCGTCTACTGGATGCAGCGGGCCATGCGCATCCACGAGAATCCCGCGCTCGACGTTGCCATCGATGCCGCCAACCTTCTCGGCCTCCCCGCCGTTGTCTTCTTCTCTGTTATCCCCAACTACCCCAACGCCAACCTGCGCCACTACCACTTCCTTCAGCAGGGCCTGCGCGACGTTGAAGAAGATGCCCAAGACCGCGGCGTTGGCTTCATCCTCCGCCGCCACCCCAATAACTCTCTGGAAAAATTCCTCGAAGAAGTCGATGCGGCACTTCTGATCGGCGACGAGAACCCCTGCCGCGAGCCCGAGCGCTGGCGCAAAGTTCTCGCCCGCCGACTCAAACTGCCCTATTGGACCGTCGATGCCGACGTCGTCGTACCTTCGGCGGTCTTCGGCCGCGACTACTTTCTGCTCCAACACATGCGCCCGCATCTCAAAGCGGCGCTGCCCAGGTTCCTCGTCGCGCCGCACAGCCCCAAACCGCAATACGCATGGCACAAACCGAAATCCCTCTTCGCCGACTCGCTGACCCACGACATCACCGCCGGCTTCAACCACCTCGATCGCACCATTCAGCCCGTCGATACCTTCACCGGCGGAACGCACGCCGCCCTCAAGCGCCTCAACCACTTCGTCGCCCACGGCCTGAAAGACTATCCCGACGAACGCAATCATCCCGAACTGCAAGGCACCAGCCGCCTCTCGCCCTGGCTCCACTTCGGCAACATCGGCCCGCTCACCATCGCTCTCGCCGTGAACGAGGCCTTTGCCAAAGGCCAGGTTTCCGAGGCGGCCCGCGACCGCTTCCTTGAGCAGGTCATCGCCTGGCGAGAACTCTCCGTCCTCTTCGTCAAGTACAACCCCAACTACGACAGCTGGGAATGCGCCGAACCCTGGGCTCGGCAGACCCTCATCGAACACACCGCCGACGAGCGCACTTACCGCTACACTCTCCTGCAGTTGGAACGCGCCGAAACCCACGACGACCTCTGGAACGCCGCCCAGCGCGAGATGACCCAGACCGGCTGGATGCACAACTACATGCGTATGTACTGGGCCAAGATGATCCTCGCCTGGGCTCCCGATCCTGCCCGCGCCTACGAGTGGGCCGTCACCCTCAACGACCGCTACGAACTCGACGGCCGCGACCCAAATGGCTATGCGGGCATCGCATGGTCCATCGTGGGGAAACACGACCGCCCGTGGTTCAATCGCCCCATCTTTGGTCTCGTCCGTCCCATGTCCGGCGCATCCACCGCAAAGAAATTCGACGCCGCCGCCTACATCCATCAAAACCAGGAGAGAACAGACGTGCTTTTCTGACGCGTTCCCGTTTCACCGAGATATGTAGCGGCGATCACATCTCGATGGTGCAGGCACCGTCCTAAAATGAAACACAATTTCATTCCCGGAATCTGGATGTTCCGCGCTAGGTAATGTATTGGATTTTGCTTAGCTTCCCTCGGAGGATCAGTGTGGGAGGCGGAAATCCGATCCTGTACGCGCGTGACGATTTCAGCAATCAAGACAACCTCGATGCCGTTCCTGCGGCGACCTGTCATCAAGGTCAGCCGACGGATCGTCATGGCGTTGATGGTGGCCTTCCGATGCGCGGCTCCAGGTCAAACCGCGATTCTATCAACGCACGTTGACGCAACACCGGCAACTCCGCCCCGCGTTGCCCAGGCACAACGATTCCTCGCGCAGCGGGGCCATCCAACACGTCGATCCCTTGCACCCACAGACCGACCGCGAACCGCTCTGACCGCGACACCAGTTTCGGCCTCCACCAGCCCGTCGACCGCGGTCTGGCAGCCTTTGGGACCATTGCAAGTCATTACTCCCAACTACGGCCTCGTTACAGGTCGCATTTCCTCCATAGCGATCGATCCCTCCGATCCCACCGGCAACCGCGTCGTTTGTCGGAACCACCGGCGGTGGCGTCTGGCTTTCGGAGAATGCCGGAACCGCGGGCTCAGTCATCTTCACGCCACTCACCGACAACCCCGAAGGCTTCGACGCCGTGCGCTACGCGTCCATCAGCGTTGGCGCAGTCTCGGTCCAGCCCGGCGGCACGGGCGTAATCCTCGCCGGAACCGGCGACCCCAATGATGCGCTGGACTCTTACTACGGCGCAGGAGTGCTGCGATCCCCCGACGGCGGCAACACGTGGACTGTGATGTCCCACACGGCCGATGCGCAGCTGTCGTTTCAGGGTGAAGGCTTCGCGGGTTTTGCGTGGAGCACAGTAAACTCGCAGCTCGTCGTCGCCGCGGTATCGCAAGCCTATGAGGGCACGCTCGTCGACGCGGAACTCTATGGCGTCAGCTATGCGGGCCTGTATTACTCTACCGATGCCGGCGCCACATGGACTCTTGCAACCATCACTGACTCTCCGGGGCAGGACTTGCAAGGTCCGCAGGACATGTTTGCTTCCCCCAACGGCAACTCAGCGACCGCCATTGTCTGGAATCCAGTTCGACAGATCTTCATCGCTGCCATTCGCTTCCATGGCTACTATCAGTCGAGCGACGGGATCAATTGGACGCGCATGACCGCCCAGCCCGGAGCGGGTCTCACTGTAAGTATGTGTCCAACCAACCGGGGCACGATTGGTTCTATCGCGTGTCCCATTTTTCGCGGCGCACTCGCTGTGAACCCGATCACGGGCGATACTTTTGCCTGGACAGTCGATCTCAATAACCAGGACCAGGGGCTCTGGCAGGATGCATGCTCTATCTCCGGAGGAATCTGCAGCAACCAAACGGTTGCCTTTGCGAAGCGCTGGGACACAGGGCCGTTGGAGAGCAACACAAGCCTCGGAGCCGCGACGATAGCCAACGGCGACTATAACCTGGCACTTGCGGCGATCCCGGCGCAACAAGACACGCTGCTCTTTGCCGAAGACAACGATCTTTGGCGTTGCAGCCTCGCCATGGGATGCATATGGCGCAACTCCACTAACGCGTTTACCTGCATGAGCGGACAGGTTGCGCCTTATCAGCACGCACTGGCCTGGAACTCTGCAAATCCGCAAGAAGTTTTCATCGGAAATGATGGTGGTCTCTGGCGCTCGATGGACGGTGTCGGCGAGACGGGTTCTCCCTGCTCATCGGCCGATGCGTCCCATTTCCAAAACCTCAATTCCGCTCTTGGCTCCCTCGCCGAAGTTGAAAGTATGTCTCAGGTCGGCGACTCGCCGTACACAATGATGGCTGGCCTCGGTGCAAATGGCACAGCCGGCGTGAAAAGCACATCCGCGCCCACGTCAGAATGGCCGCAGATTCTCGGCGGCGAAGGCGGTCCAGTCGCGATCGACCGGAGTAACCAGGAAAACTGGTACGTCAACAACAGTGCTGGCGTCTCCATTTTCCGCTGCCCCCAGGCTGGAGACTGCACCCCCGGCGCCTTCGGCACGACGCCCGTCGTCAATGATGCTGATGTGGCCGGCGATGGTTACACCATGACTTCGCCCGCGCCATTCATCATTGACCCAATCGACACAACTCAACTGCTGGTGGGCACGTGCCGCCTCTGGCGCGGACCCGCCGACGGCTCCAGCTGGACGAGCACAAACGCCATCAGTCCGATGCTCGATGGCGTCTCCGGCCTGAAGTACTGCAGCGGCGACGCCCAGATCCGCTCCATTGCTGCGCTGGCACTCCCCGGCGGCACGGAAGTGATTTACGTTGGAATGTACGGAGCGCTGGACGGAGGCGCAATCCTCGCCGGACACGTTCTCAAAGCAATCCACAATCCCGCCGGTTCAGCGATGACCACGTGGCAGGACCTCACGCTGAACCCTGTCGTCAACGATCAGGTGCGGCTCAATTACTACGGCCTCGATGTTTCCAGCATCTTCGTCGATCCTCACGACGCAAGCGGCAATACGGTCTATGTCACGATTGAAGGCGCGGAAGACTCTCTGCATGCCATTCGCACTCTCTACGGCACGACTGATGGCGGTGCACATTGGAACGAACTAACGTCCAATCTGCCCCACTCCCCTGCGAACGCTATTCTGATTGACACCCAGGATGCCAACACCGCCTATATCGCAACCGACGAAGGCGTCTACGCCACTCGGGAGATTGCGGCCTGCTTCAACGGTCCCTCTAACTGTTGGTCGGTCTTCGGCACCGGTCTTCCATTTGCGCCTGTCACGCAACTCAGTGCCTCACCTGCGGCGACATCGCCCAATGTTCTGGTGGCCGGGACTTACGGGCGCGGCATCTGGCAGATCCCGATGTGGACGTCCGGGACGCAGCTTACGTCGGCGTCGGCACAGCCAGGTTCCCTGACCTTTGCATCTGAGACGGTGGGTACAACCAGCAGCGCGCAAACCATCACGCTCACGAATACCGGCGGAATCGCGCTGGCTGCCACTTCGATTTCTGTGGGTATAAATTTCGGCGAGACCGACAATTGCGTCAATGTCGCCGTGAACGCGGGCGCAAGCTGCACAGTGCAGGTGATATTCACGCCCGGTCAGAGCGGCAGTGTTTCAGGTCAACTCACGATCAACGCAAATGTCTCAGGCGGCCAGCTTTCAATTCCGCTCACTGGTACAGGCGTGAGCACGGGGTTGGTTACCGCACTACCAGCATTGCTCGATTTTGGGCAGGTGCAGGTGGGAGCAACCTCGTCGTCATTCGCGATATCGGTCGAGAATCCGGGCAACAGTGCTATTTCACTCACGCACGTCAACGTGACGGGCCCATTCGCTGTCGCTTCGAACGCCTGCGGCGCCTTGCTCCTGGCCAATAGCGATTGCGCGATTTCAATGACGTTTACCCCAACGCAGGAGGGCGCTGCAGCCGGTTCGCTGATGCTGTCTGATGGTGCCGGGACTCAAACGGTGGTGCTGAATGGAACGGGTGCCTCCGCAGCCTCCGATGCGCTTTCTCCTCTGACTCTCACGTTTCCGCAAACCGCAATCGGACAGCAGTCCAGCGCGCAGATCGTGACGCTGACCAACAGCGGCGACCTGCCTCTCAATTCCATTGGTGTCAGCGTCAGTAGCGGCTTTCAGCAATCCAATACATGCGGAACGTCCCTTTCCGGTCGCGGGAGCTGTGCCATCAGCGTGCTGTTTGCTCCAGGTGCGATAGGCAGTATTTCTGGCAGCCTGAGTGTCTCGGACGCAATCCGAACGCAGAAGGTCGCGCTCTCTGGTACAGGGCTTCTGGCACCCGCGATCGGAGCCAATCCAACTCAACTCGTGTTTCCTGCGCAGCCGATCGGGCAGGCAGGTTCGCCGCTGACGCTGACGATCACCAACACCGGCGGAGCGCCGATGAGCAGCATCGCCTTTCAGATCACCGGATCTTCTGCGTCAAGCTTCACCTGGGGAGCAAGCACCTGCGGGGCAGTCCTGAACAGCGGTGCCGTGTGTACCGTTCAAGTGAACTTCTCCCCGGCAGCAGCCGGTCAGTTCACGGCCACGCTGATCGTAACGTCATCTACGAATGGCGTAAATCCGGTCCAGGTACCTCTCAGCGGAATCGGTCAGCCCGCCTCCGGGATCGCGGTCAACCCTCAGCAACTTGCATTCACACAACCGACGCTCGGCCAGCCCAGCGCCGCACAGACAGTGACCATCACCAATTCGAGCAGTGTTGCCGCATCTGGCGTTGCGCTTTCCGTTTTGCCGCCCTTCAGCCTCGTTCAAAATACATGCCCATCTATCCTTGCCGCTGACGCCAGTTGCACGACCGGAATCGTCTTCACACCCACTGTCAATGGAGTTGTCACTGGCACGCTCAACGTCAGTTCTTCGTCGTTCGCTACCGCCGCGGTCGCGGCCCTCTCCGGAACCGGCGGTGCGGCTGGTTCGGTCCAATTGCAACCGGCAACAGTCACGTTTCCCATTATCGGCGTAGGCAATGCCAGTGCGGCACAAGTCGTCACCCTCACGAATAACGGCGCCGAAGCGCTTTCTGCATTATCGATTTCGATTTCGAACGGCTTTCAAATGGGATCGACGACCTGCACGGCCTCGCTTGCAGTGGGAGCCAGTTGTACTGCGCAGGTTGTGTTTGTCCCGACAACTGCCGGTCAGCAGACCGGCAACCTCACGGTTGCGAGTTCCTCCCTTGCGTCGAGCGTGCGATTGCCTCTTGCGGGTATGGGATTCGATTTCTCAGTATCGCCAAGTGGGCAATCGAGCCAGACAGTTTCGAGTGGCCAGTCTGCGAACTTCGCTCTCAACCTTGCCACCATGGGCGGTTCGAGCGGAACGTTCAGCTTTAGTTGCGGTTCACTTCCAGCGAATTCTTCCTGCACTTTCAACCCGCCGAACGAAACCGTGAATGCCAATGCAACGGGCAGCATTACCGTAAAGATCGCAACCGGCATTTCGTCAACGTCTGCGCAGAACACCGGCCACTCCCCAAGACCATTCGCGCTTCGCGGCTTCTTCGTCGGTTTTGGCCTCATCCTGATGCCCATCGCGATCCGTCGTCGGCAGCGAGGCACGTTCCTGTTCGCGCTTCTCATCTTGAGTTCTTTCGGCCTGGCGGGCTGCGCCGGAGCGGGCGCAGGCGGAAGCGGAGCGCCGCCGTCGAATCCGACCAACGGCTCAACCCCGGCCGGAACCTATTCCATCGTCGTAACAGCGACTGCAAACGGATTGTCCCACAAGATCGCTCTCAACTTGACGGTGGACTAAGCGAACTCCAAACGATTGCGTATGCACGGGTGGACTTGAATGAAGACGGAAGAAAGGAGCCGCTATACTTGAGTTTCAGGCAGGATGCGCGACGGCGTGGCCCAACAGCCGTATAGTGCGGATGCGAGCGCGCTGTTTCCAGGATGGACTGACCATGACAGCCAGAGTGAACCTCGAGGACGTAAAACGTGTGGCCGAACTGGCCCACCTTGAACTGACTCCAGACGAATCCCGAAGCATGCTTCACGATTTGAATGCGATTCTTGACCACGTTGCACAATTAAGCGAGCTGGACACCAGTACCGTTGCCTCCCTGGCCCAGGTCAGCGAATTGGATGGCGCCGGTGGCGAAGGATCGCTCCGCAAGGATGCTGTGCTGCCGTCCCTCGATCGTGCGGAAGTGATGGCTGAAGCTCCAGACACCGACAAGGCCTTCTTCAAAGTGCCGCAGGTGATTGAACGATAGACATCAGGGAGGAACGCATCGTTGCCGGGCGAAACCATGACAACTGAGACTTACGTGGAAAGGCCGAAGACTCTTTCTGATCTGCGCGAGGGCATTGCATCCGGGCGTGTGAAGGCCGCGGAGCTTGCCAACAGCTACTACACGCGCATCGAGCAGGTGAATCCGCGGCTTAACATTTTTCTCAGCCTGACCAAGGACCGGGCGCTCGAGCAGGCCGCCAAGGTTGATGCGACTGCGGCGAAAGGTGATCCACTGGGTCCGCTCGCCGGCATCCCGGTTGGCATCAAGGACGTGCTCGTGATGCGCGGTGCGCCATCCACAGCGGGGTCCAGGATTTTGAAGGGCTACCATCCGCCCTACGACGCTACCGCTGTGGCAAGGCTTGAAGCCGCCGGCGCTGTCCTTCTTGGAAAGCTCAATTGCGACGAGTTCGCCATGGGTTCCTCGAATGAAAACTCCGCCTATGGACCAGTGCGCAACCCGGTCGATCCCGAGCGCGTCCCGGGCGGTTCAAGCGGCGGCTCTGCCGCGGCCGTCGCTGCCAATATGGCCGTCGCGAGTTTGGGCACCGATACCGGCGGTTCGATCCGCCAGCCTGCCAGCTTTTGTGGCGTTGTGGGTGTCTTGCCGACCTACGGACGCGTCTCTCGCTATGGTCTCATTGCCTTTGCTTCGTCCCTTGACCGCATAGGTCCCTTCGCGGGGAACGTGCGGGACGCAGCGACACTGCTCGGTGTGATTGCAGGACACGATCCCTGCGACGCTACCAGTTCACCAGCGCCCGTTGCCGATTACGCCGCGGAAAGTGACAAGGGCGCAGAAGGGCTGCGAATCGGTGTGCCTGCCGAATACTTCGGGGAAGGGCTCGACCCCGAGGTCCGCGAGCGCATTGAGAGCGGCATAGGGGCTCTGAAGGCCGCTGGCTGCAGCATTAAGCCGATCTCGCTCCCGCATACCCGCTATGCGATTCCGACCTATTATGTCGTCGCCACGGCGGAAGCGAGTGCCAACCTCGCGCGCTTTGATGGCGTGCGTTACGGCTATCGTTCGCCTTCGTCCGCGACGCTGTCTGAGATGTACAGCCACTCGCGCGACGAGGGGTTTGGCGCAGAGGTCAAGCGCCGCATCATGCTCGGCACATATGCGCTCTCAGCGGGATATTACGATGCCTATTACCTCAAGGCGCTGAAGGTGCGCAGGCTTCTGGCCGAAGAATTCCTCCGCGCGTTCGCCGACGTGGACGCGATTGTGACGCCAACCGCGCCGACACCGGCGTTCAAGATCGGCGAGAAGGCAAACGATCCGCTCGCGATGTACCTGGCCGATATCTACACTGTGACAGCGAGCCTTGCGGGCATCTGCGGCGTGAACGTTCCCTGCGGTGCGACGAAGGCGGGCTTGCCGGTTGGAATGCAGGTGCTCGCCGCTCATCTCCAGGAGGGAACGGCGTTTCGCGTCGCGCGCGCGGTGGAGGCGGCCCAGATTTAGGAAGCGGGAATCAAAATGCAAGTGCGTAAGATCGCTGGATGGATTGCAGTTTTTGCTTTTCTGGCAGTTTCTTCGGAACTTATAAACGCTGCACCTCGCAAGGTTCATGTCGTAGGCCTGGGCGCCTTTAAACGCGTACCGTATTCGAAAACCGGTGATCCATCGGGAGCCGGACCGGACGAAGTCTCCCTGAAAATCCGCCCTCTTGTCGTCGACGGCCTGGTGAAGGAGTGGACTGCGGGCGAGGTGCACGACATTACCGATCGCAGCTTCGTGGTGCGCCGCGTCCTCCGCATCAACGACGAACTCCCAGGGGAGAAAGCCGGCAATCCGGAGAAGCGCTGGGTATGGCAGCGTGGCCCATGGCTGCTGATCGATCGCGTCACCGGACACATCGCCGCGCTCAAGTTGCCGGACTACGATCCGGGCATCAGCCAGGTGGTATGGTTCCGCGATTACGGTGCTTATTGCGGCATCACGGCCAGCGGCAAAAGCCTTTATGCGGTGGTCGCGCAGGTGTCGGCCCGAAAGCCGGCCCTGGCAAAGAAATTGTCCGGGCTGGATCTCGCGAACCTGACGGAGCCTGCATGCGGTGTTGCGGAGTGGCAGCGCGAGCCATTGCGGACTACCTTTCATCCCGCTGGCCGGGATGCCATCAGCTTTGAGATCGTTCCAGGCTCCGCGGTCTTGATTGAAGACTCCGAGGATGAGCCAGGGAGCGGCGAGCCAGCGGGCAAGGGGACAGCGGCCAAGGAGTAACCGCAAGCAATCATCGGCTTCAATTGTCTTTTTTGGGCGGGTTTGAATGTTCCTCGATGCGGCCATGACCCAAGGACAAGCGGTTGACATTCTCGCCAAACCCGTACACCCAAGGTTCTGCTAGAGCAGTTGGCGCGCCAGCCAGGGAACGACCCAACTAAAGGCCCATAGATACAACCCACCTGGACAAAAATCTATAGCGACCTCCAGTGACTGCAATCACCTTCAACTTCGCTGCGGAGTGGCAGAATTATTTCCGACTCTCATGGCGTCCCAAAATCCACCATCTCCCGGCCTGGCGCCCGCTCTTTATGAGCTACGGCATCTTCGCCGCGCGCTCTCCAGGATCGAAGACACCTACGCCACCAGTACTCCCGTTATCGAAAACCTCAAGCGCAGCGTAATGAATCGCATCGGCGAAGTCGAGTCCCAACTCGGCAGCACCGAACGCATCGAAGCTTTGACCACCCTTCGCAATACGTGATCCCGCGCACATCGCGTGCTGAAATGTTCGTGTAAGTCTCCACACCATGCGGTATTCATTTCCGATCAACGTTACCCTCATCCTTCGGGTACTCTTCTCCGAGGATCATCCAAAGTCGACAAGGGGGATGGACCAGCATGAGCTAAGCCGGCTTCTCCGCTACCGCCTTGCGGTGCTGGAAGCTGCCTCGCGCGGTCTCGTGGACTTACGGCATGAGGCAGCGAAGGCAAATCTCCAGTTGCAGAGCTGGATCGCCGGTCACATCATTCAGGACGTTCCCAGCCAAATCGCGATGTGCGAATTTGGCTGCAGCAAGAGCCAATGCACATCGCAGGAGTGGCACACTTGCAGCCGCCGTCTGCAAGCGATAGCAGCAAGCACATGCGAACCGTCGAAGGTCTGATTTTCTCGCCGGCCTTCGCATCCCCGACCTCGAAGGTCCATCCGCACTCGGCCCGAAGCCGCCGAATATCGCCGCCGTCTTTTTGAGCCCATCGCCGAACTCGTCCAGTTGAGCCGCCATCCCGCTCCAGGACAAGCCCCGAATCAGAGGCCATGGAATCAATACAACCCATCGGGATAAACAACTAGAATGACACCACTTATTGTGCGAGACGTGCATTTAGAAGAGCATCCCCAATCGAAAGGCGAATTCCTGGCGCCTTGCGCGCGGCTCCTGGGTTGAGTGAAGCTGAGGAG
>CAWCVS010000023.1:0-128893 GCA_963799035.1 uncultured Acidobacteriaceae bacterium
TACCAGTGTGTCGGAGAAAAGAATCTGTAATTGTATGCCGTTCACCACCAGGGGCGTGATGAATTTATTGCCGTTTCCGAATGCATCCCGGGCATTCGCTGCCTGCTGGCTGTTGTAGAGTTCATGCGCGAGATTCGTCGCGTCATACGCGTGCAGAACCGCTGCTGATCCAGTGGCGGATTCAAGCGCCCACACAATGCCGTCCTGTGTGCCGTTGGCCGAAATCGCAGGCGATGTGCCCGGATAAGCAAACGTCGTTGTCGTCTGACTCGAGGGCGACGTGGCCAACTTCGCGCTCGTAATCGGGAACGCGCGCAATGGAGTATTGACCGTCCCCAGAAACAGGACGCCGTTGAAAAATGCGGGCGTTGAGAATATCGAGCCGACTCCGCTCAACTCCTGGTACAGATTGCTATTGGAACCGCTCGCATTGAACTTTCCCAGGTTGTCCCGGTCGGCAACATAGAGATTGTTGTCTTTTCCGCCACCCACGAGGAGGTGGTGCACCGCGCCCTGTCCATCGGTCTGGTCGGGGAGCAGCACTTCCCCGCCCGATCCGAGATCCTGGTCCGACCCGGATTCCGAGACCCCGTTGTAAGGCTCGAAGTAGTCTGCAACCGCCAGCTTTCCGGCGGTCGTTAGTTTCAGAATGGAATTGCCATAGTCGCCTTTCACGGGAAATCCATTCGCATCCAGAGTGGTATCGAAGGTGCCGTTCGCATCCAGCAGGAAGAGATTTCCCGCAGCATCGGCGGCAATTCCGTCGCCGCTCATCCAAATCGATCCATCGGCTCCGTTCGGAGTCAGATTCAAGAACCTGCGTCTGCTTCAGAGTCGACTCGCTGTAGGCCAATACCCAGCCGGTATACGGTCGAAAGTCGCAGTGCGATGAAAAGCTCAGGTAGACATTGCCACTCAATAGAAGCAGTGCCGCTCGTTCCTTGTACTGCCCCGCCGCGAAAACAACATTTCCGCTCGATGAGCCATCGCCCGATCCCGGATATGTCGCAGTTATCTCGGTCGGGCTGCCGCTGATTTCAGCGCCGGTGGTGATATCGAGCGCGTGAAGCCGCTGGTGGTAGTTTCCGCTCCCGTCCTTGGTCATCCCAACCACAAAGATGGTTCCGTTCGGGCCCTGATTCCGATCGACAACGGGGGTTGAAGTGATTCCGATCTCGGGGCCGACCTGGCCGCAGCCGCGGCTGTCACTCGTGGTCTCGCCTGAGCCAAGCACAGATGTCTTCCAGATTTGCTGCCCCGAATCCGCATCGAAGGCATAAACGCTGTCGTGCTCCGTAGCCACAAACAGCACATTGCGCGCTTTGCCGCCGGCGTTCAGATTCGCCACAAAAAGCGGTTCCGCATCGACCAGCCCGTCCACCGTGTCAAAGCCGATCTTGCCGAACTGGGTTGAATTTACATTGCTCAGCGTCAGCGTCGACTCCTGCGCATTCAAGCCGTCGCGAGCATTGTCGTCATGGTACGTCGTAATATCCGGAGCGAGCTGGCGCCGGCGTCGGCGTCGGTGCCGCCGCGCTCTGCACCGTTAGCGCAACCGATGCCGCATGTGTCGACTGCCCCGCTGTTCCCGTGAACGTAAGTGTCGCGGCGCGTTGCGGCCGCGCCCGATGCAGCGGTCAACTTCACGCTCTGGGAACTTCCCGCCCCTACGCTGAACGAAGCTGGAGTCGCCGCTACTCCAGCCGGAACTCCACCCACCGAAACCGTCACGTATCCGCTGAACGAATTTACTGCCGCGGCGGAAACGCGTCACCTGCGAAGCCGTCCCTCCATCCTGGATCGTGAGTGATACAGGCGATGCCGATAATGAAAAGTCGGGTGTCGGAGCAGGGGGTGGCGTTGAGGTTGACTTGGAGCTTCCGCAGGACTGAAGCAATAGAGCGGCTGCGATGCAGCCCACGATGTTCATGGAGCGCAATAGGGGCAAGGACATCCGAATTTCTCCGAAGGCAGTTGGTCCAATTCCGCGGCCCTCTGGCTCCGTTCAGTGGTCCGGCACTGGTCTGCTGCTTGGATGCGGAAACCGGTGCTGATTGCTGTCCCTCAGAGAATCCCAACCGCATCCTCAGTGTGACTCGCGCTCAGCGATTCGATCAGGGCACGATGCCTGAACCGGTTGCCCCGTTTCCTGGTTCTCGTCTGTCTCTGCTTTTGCCAACTTAAGTAGAGACCCCAGGCAGCGATGGTAGATGCGTCGCGGATGGTGCCGTCAACGATCATCCGCTCGAACTCTTCGAGGGTGCGGGTTTGGATGATGAGGTCATGCTCCTCGTCATCGGGGTCGCGCTCCTGCATAGTCAGGCCCGTCGCCAGGAATACGTGCTGTTTCTGGTTGCGAGAATCCGTAGGCGATCCACAGAAATCCGAGGTAGGTCATCTCCGCTGCATGAAGGCCCGTCTCTTCCTTCAACTCGCCGCGCGCCAGGGCTTCGGGATCGACATTGCTTTCTTCCCATCCGCCCTGCGGCAGCTCAAGCGCGCGTTGCTGAATGGTGTAACGGAACTGCTCGACGAGCCATACCCGGCCGTCCTGGATGGGCAGGATGATGGCGCAGTCGTCCTTGTCGACCACGCTGTAGATGCCTTCCTTGCCGTTGGAGCGCAGAATGCGGTCTTCGCGCAAGCGCAGCCACTGGTTGCGATAGACCTCGCGGCTCGTCAAGCGTGACGATGGACTTGGCCTGTTCACTTTCGGACGGTTTCAAGGTGCCTCTTCGCCTCAGGAGTACCCTCCGGAGAATCCTCAGCTCGCGAGCGGTACTTCCGCAACCGCCCTACCAGCGATGCCGGGCCGCTGACGGTAAAGCGCACCAGGTTGCCCTCGTAGGCGCGGGAATGTATCACCATTCCGCCCTCGATCGCGGCCAGCGCGGCGCCGTCGCTCTGCGGCACGCGCAGCTCGGTCTCAATGACCGGATCGGAGAAGAGGGCTTTGTCAATTGCTGCCAGCAGCGCGTCGACGCCTTCGCCGGTCTGCGCAGAGACCAGCACTTCTGCCTGGTGCCGCGGCTGCTCGCGCGCGGCCAGGCCTTCGCGCTCCTGCGGATCGAGAAGATCAATCTTGTTGAGAACTTCGATGCGCGGCTTGTCGAGGGCTTCGAGTTCGCCGAGAACCTTTTCAACCTGCGCCTTCTGCTCTTCGCCATAGGTGGAAGAGGCGTCGCGAACGTGGAGCAGAATCTCGGCCTGCTCCACTTCTTCAAGCGTGGCGCGAAAGCTGGTGACCAGCGTGTGCGGCAGGTTGCGGATGAAGCCGACCGTGTCAGACAGCAGCACGCGGCGGCGGCTGGGCAATTCGATGGCGCGCAGCTTGGGATCGAGCGTGGCGAACATGCGCGCGGACTGCAGCACTTGCGCACCGGTGAGCCGGTTGAAGAGCGTGCTTTTGCCGGCGTTGGTGTAGCCGACGAGTGCGACTGTGGGCACCGGCACGGCTTCGCGGCGCTGGCGCTGCTGGCGGCGGACGCGCTTGACGGCATCAAGATCGAGCTTGACCTGATCGATGCGGCGCTGAATCTTGCGGCGATCGGTTTCGAGCTGGGTTTCGCCGGGTCCGCGTGTGCCGATGCCGCCGCCGAGCTGCGACATGGCTTTGCCGCGGCCGGTGAGGCGCGGCAGCATGTATTCGAGCTGAGCGAGTTCGACCTGCAACTGGCCTTCGCGCGTTCGCGCATGCCGGGCGAAGATGTCGAGGATGAGCTGGGTGCGATCGAGGACGCGGCAAGGAAGCGCAGCCTCAAGGTTGCGCAATTGCGTTGGGCTCAGGTCGTGATCGAAGAGGACCAGGTCGGCGTTGGTGGATGCGGCGACGCCGGCAATCTCCTCGACTTTGCCCGCGCCGATCAGCGTGGCGGGATCGGGCCGCGCGCGACGCTGCATGAGTTCGGCAGCGACTTCGCCACCGGCGCTGCGCACCAGCTCGCGAAACTCCGCGAGCGATTCATCGGCATCGAGGCCAGGTCCTTCCGGGGCCGGTGCCAGGAGGATTCTCCGCATCCGATGAGTCGTCAGCGGCAGTGCGCGACGCCGCGCGGCGTGCTCCTTCGAGACCAGCGCGACGTGGCGCGCCGGCGAGTCGAGAAGTCCACGCCAACCAGAACCGCACGCTCCGGCGTGTCGCTCCAGCGGCCTGTATTGGTCGTCGAAGCAACTCGGCCTTGATGCCGGCCTCTGGCACCGCCGTCAACTGCCAATTGAGGGCGCTCCCTGTCCTATCTCTGTTCCGCGGTGCTCGCTGGAGGCGCAGGCGCCGGCACAGCGGCCGGTCCCATCCCCGCCAGCGCAGGACGATGCTCCGTATGCATCACGCTCCGGTTGCTCACCACGGTGGAAATGGCGTGTTTGAAGATGAGTTGCTCCTGACTGTTGTTCTCCAGCAGAACGGAGTACTTGTCAAAGGAGCGGATCTTTCCCGTCAGCTTGACGCCGCTGACCAGATAAATCGTAATCGGGGTCTTGTCTTTGCGAACTGTATTCAGGAAGGTGTCCTGAATGTTCTGTGCCGGCTTGTTCTCCATATGCCGATCTCCTGCTTCTTTTCTAGGATGGTTGGATGCCAATGTGCTGCGTCCGTGTGATAAGACAAATCCGCGGGGACGGCGCCAGAAATCCCGGAGCCGCCAAACCCCGCAATGTGACAACAATATAGCGGTTCACGAACCTTTTCAACTCTCTCGGCCCGAATTTACCTTGCCGCAACCTGGGCGGAAGACCATCGCTGGACCGCGAAATCGGGCTGGCTGCTACCATGTTTTCGTGCCAAAAGCCCCGGATTCTGCCGCGATCTCCGTTCCGATGCTGGACCTTAAGCGCCAGTACGAGCCGCTGCAGCAGGAATTGCTCGAGGCGCTCCAGCATGTCCTAGAGACGCAGCAATTCATTCTTGGCGAGCAAGTTGCGGCATTTGAAAAGGCCGCAGCCGAGCGTTTGGACGTAAAGCATGCCATCGGCTGCTCTTCCGGGACAGACGCCCTTTGGCTGGCTCTGGCCGCCGCCGGGATTGGCGAAGGCGACGCCGTAATTACGACGCCCTTCAGCTTCTTCGCCTCGGTGAGCGCAATCCTGCGGGCGGGGGCGCGGCCGGTGCTGGCCGATATCGATCCCGTCACCTTCAACCTGGACCCGGCGGCCGTGGAAGCGGTGCTGGAAGCTCCGCAACCGGTACCGGTTCGCGCCGTGCTGCCGGTGCACCTCTATGGCCAGTGCGCGGACTGGGACGGATTCTCGCGGCTGGGCCGGAACCATGGGCTCAAGCTGATCGAGGATGCTGCCCAGGCGTGGGGCGCCGCATGGAAGGGCGCGAAGGCAGGCGGGCTGGGCGATGCTGCCGCTTTCAGCTTCTATCCCACCAAGAACCTGAGCGCGGCGGGCGACGCGGGCATGGTGACCACCAACTCCGACGACGTGGCTGAACTGGCGCGCGCGCTTCGCCAGCATGGCATGCGCCGCCGCTACTATCACGATGAACTTGGCTGGAATACGCGGCTGGATGGCTTCCAGGGCGCGGTCCTGCGGGTGAAGTTGAAGTACATTGCAGGATGGAACGAAGCGCGGCGGGCAATCGCAAAGTGCTATCGTGCGCTGTTTCACGCGGCGGGCGTTGCTGAGGCCGGCTCCCGCCCCGCACACGGCATTATCTTGCCGCAGGAAGTTCCCGGCGCCCACCACGTCTGGCACCAGTTCGTAATTCGAACGGCGCGGCGTGACGCTCTGCGCGAATTTCTGGCAGCGCGCAAGATCGGCTCGGAGATCTACTACCCTGTGCCGTCTGCACCTGCAGACGGCGCTCAAGGACCTCGGCTACCACGAAGGAGACTTCCCTGAATCGGAGCGCGCCGCGCGTGAAGTGCTTGCCCTGCCCATCTTCCCCGAGCTGCGCGAAGACGAACAGAAGACCGTGGTGGATGCAATCGCTGAGTTTCTCGGCTGATCGCATCGGTCGGAACGATGTACATACAAGCGCGACAAAGTCATGAGTTAGCCGGTCAACGAACAGGGATAACTTCCTCGTTTCTCACTATCTTTCCTCGCGCCCATCGGGCAACCTTGAAATCGGGTTGCAACGTCCAAATCCGGCAGCGAGGAGCTAAGCTATGAAACCTATTTTAAAAACATCCCTTTGTGCAGGACTGCTGCTGGGAACGAGCCTTGTTGTCTATGGTGCGGACGTGCGCACCGACTATGACAAGCACGCAGACTTTTCGAGGATTCACACCTATTGCTGGGGACAGGTTTCGACCGCTGACCCGCTCTATCAAGAGCGCATCAAGGACGAGGTGAACAAGGATCTGCAGGCCAAGGGCTGGCAGGAATCCTCAGGGAATTGCGATGCCACCATTTTTGCCAAGGGCAACGTTCGCAATCAGCAGGAACTTCGAAACCTACTACACCGGTCTCGGCGGCGGATGGGGCGGCCGATGGGGCTGGGGTGGATGGGGCTGGCGCGGTGGCTGGGGTCCGGGCGGCATGGGCGAGACCACTACGACTGAAACCAACAAGCCGGTAGGCAGCCTTGTGATAGATATCTTCGACGGTCAATCGAAAAGCCTGATCTTCCGCGGCATCTCCAGTAATGACGTCTCGAAGAGCGCCGACAAGAACACCCATAACATCGACAAGGACATCGATAAGATGTTCGATCACTTTCCACCTAAAAAGTAAAAGAACTATATAGGGATCTGACTTATCCATGGCCCTTCCCCACCAAGTGAGCGGAGCCGCTTAAGCGGCTCCGCTCATTGGGCTTTTTAGACAACTTTGAAGAACGGGACGGGTCAAGATCCGACACGGCGCGTCGATACCGTAGAATTTCCCTAGAATGAAGTGCCCCTACTGCGGATTTCTGCAAGATCGAGTCGTCGATTCGCGCGAGAGCAAAGAGGCCGACTCGATTCGGCGCCGGCGCGAGTGCGAGAAGTGCAATCGCCGCTTCACCACCTACGAGCGCATCGACGAGATTCCCTACATGGTCGTAAAGAAAGACGGTCGCCGCGAGCGCTTTGACCGGCAGAAGATTCTGAGCGGCCTGCTGCGCGCGTGCGAGAAGCGGCCCGTGTCGTCGACGCAACTGGAAAAGGTAGTCGACGCGACGGAAAGCTACCTGATGGATGCGCCGGAGCGCGAGCGCACTACCAGCGAGATCGGCGAACTGATCATGCAGCACCTCAAGGGCCTCGACACCGTGGCGTACATCCGGTTCGCCTCGGTGTATCGCGACTTCAAAGATGTGCGCGAGTTCAAGGAAGAGCTGGAAGATTTGCTGGAGAGCCATCGGACGGGCAAGGGCAAGAAGTAAGAATCCAGTTCGTAGTCTCAGAGCTTGTTTCACAAATGTCCCAGGCGTCTCGGTGAAAATTCCTCAAGGGTTGAAACCCCTAATCTTTTCGCTTCTTTTCGGCACGACTGAAGTCGTGCCCTGACCAAAAGCGCATTTATGAAACATTCTCTAGCTTCGTTCTGCAGTCTTCAACTCCCTGGTACAGCTCGATTCGATTGAGCCGCGGAATGCAGGATAAGCTAGATAAGACCAGAGGCTTGAAGCTAATCATGTCTGATACGAAAACACACAAAGTTACGTTGATTCCCGGAGACGGCATCGGGCCTGAGGTCACACAGGCCGTCGTCCGCATACTCGAGGCAACCGGAATCAAGTGGGAGTGGGAGCGGTTCGCCGCCGGAGCCGAAGCCTTCGAGATCTTCGGCGAGTACATTCCCGTCGATCTCAGCGACTCCATCGCGCGCAACAGGGTGGCCTTGAAGGGGCCGGTGACGACACCGATTGGCGGCGGGTTCAAGAGCATCAACGTTACGCTGCGCAAGCAGTTCGACCTGTTCGCCAATTTCCGGCCGATCAAGAATCTGCCCGGGCTTGAATCGAAGTGGCCCGGCGTGGACCTGATCATCGTTCGCGAAAACACCGAGGGCGAATATGTCGGACTGGAGCACGAGGTCGTTCCCGGCGTGGTGGAAAGCATCAAGGTCATCACCGAAAAAGGCTCGACGCGCATCGCCAAATTTGCGTTTGAATACGCGCGCAAGCATGGGCGCAAGAAGATTCACTCCATCCACAAGGCCAACATCATGAAGATGTCGGATGGGCTGTTTCTCCGCTGCGCGCGCAAGGTTTCCGAGGGATTTCCCGAGATCTTTTACGGCGAGCACATCATCGACAACACCTGCATGCAGCTGGTGATGAATCCCTACCAGTACGACACGCTGCTGCTCGAGAATCTCTACGGCGATATCGTCAGCGATCTCTGTGCCGCGTTCGTGGGCGGCCTGGGGCTTGTGCCCGGGGCTAATCTCGGCCATGAGTGCGCGATCTTTGAAGCGGTGCATGGATCGGCGCCCGACATTGCCGGCAAGGATCTCGCCAATCCGACAGCGACTGCTGCAATCGGCCGTCCTGATGCTGCACCATCTGGACGAAGAGGCTGCGGCCAACAAGGTGCAAAAGGCGCTCGAGAAAGTTTACGCCGAGCGCAAATGCCTGACGCGCGACGTGGGTGGCACGTGCGGCACGACGCAGTTTGCCGACGCGGTGCTGGCAGCCATGGAATCGGTCTGAGCGCGGGCACAATCCCGGTTTCTCCGTTGGGGTAGGGCCTTGGATTTCGCGAGCTACTCGCATTTCCAAAAAATCCTTGTTTTGGGATCAAAGTCTTGATTACAGTGAACTTAGGTCTAGAAGGGGGTCGCGTAACTCGTTGATGACAAAGACCTTATGATCTAAAGTCTTCATAAATAAGGGGTTGGGGTGGGTTTGAAAGGGTTCTGCACCATTTCTTGGGCAATTAGTCCCATAAGGTGGTGCGCTGTCTTGTAGATCGCCACTGACGCTACTGAATTTGCTCTCAAAAAGGGCGCCCTTGCTCGTTTTCACACTGATTCCATTCTAGGAAACCGGGAGAAATAACCTGCAAAGTCCGGCGGAATTATATTTGCAACGGAATGAGGGAGATGCGTGCGATTCTGCCCGTGCCGGGATTGACATCGTGTGAGGTGATTTGGCCGACGGGGGCAACGCAGAGTCCAGATGAAGGTGAGGTCAAGGCGAATTCCAGGCGAAGAACGACTTCCTGGCATTTAACAGGCAGACACGGGGCATACTCCGGATGACATTCTGGTTACCCTCGGGTGCGCGGCCTAACGGATTGATTTGGCAATAGTTTGTATCGGTGCACCCAGACAGATGCCAAGAGTTGCGCGTAGTGTTGCAGAATTACCACACTTCGTTTTTGTATTTAGCGTCTAATCTTACGGTTACAGACCCCGTATGTTTGCACGTTGACGATTTATTCAGCCGGAGTTAGTTGATTGGGACAAGCAGCGCATCTGGAACAGACGGTTGCAGCGCCCCTGGAATTTACAGGTGTAGGGCTGCACTCGGGTGCCCCCGTGACTATGCGGCTGCTGCCGGCGCCGGCCGGATCGGGCATCGTCTTCCGGCGAACCGACCTCGACAACTTTGAGATTCCCGCGACGGGCCGCAACGTGGCGAAGGTGAGCTACGCGACGAGCTTGATGCGGCAGGGCGTGCTGATTTCGACCACCGAGCACCTTCTGAGCGCGCTCATTGGCATGGGCGTCGACAACGTGATTGTGGAGATCGACAACCTGGAATTGCCGATTCTGGACGGAAGCGCAATGCCGTATGTCGAGGCGTTTCGCGAGGCGGGCATCAAGACGCAGCGCAGAAAGCGCGAGTCGATCAAGGTGCTGCGGCCGCTCGAAGTACGCGATGGCGACAAGTTTATCGGCGTGTATCCGGGCTCGGGGTATCGCATTCAGTATCGAATCGACTTCCCTTCTCCGATCGGACGGCAGGAGACGAGCATCGACCTGGCGGCGGAAACCTACGGCACATTCATCGCACCTGCGCGGACGTTCGGCTACAAGGCGGACGAGAAAAAATTGCGCGACATGGGATTGATTCGCGGCGCCAGTTCGGAAAACGCGATCGTGCTCGGGCCGAAGGGTCCGGAGAATGGACCGCTGCGCTTCAGCGATGAGTATGTGCGGCACAAGGTGCTGGACCTGATCGGCGACCTGGCTCTTGCGGGGCGGCGGATCGAGGGGCTCGTCGTCGCAGAGCGCGCCGGACACGCGATGCATACCGCGCTGGTAGCCCGGTTGATGAAGGATCGCTCGGCGTGGGAGTTGGCGCATGTGCCTGCTGCGGCGGCTGAGGCCGAAGATGAGTCGCTGACGGTTGCGGCGATGCGGCGGCCGGCTTTGATCGGGGCTTAGTTTCAGCGCTGGCCCCTATTGCGTTTCCAACCCTAAAAAACATGATTGCAGTACGATGGCGTTGATGTCGTGAGGCAAGAAGCAACTGCGGGTTCCTCCACTCCCGTTGGTCGGTCGGAATGACAACGCGAGGGGAAACTGGGCGGATGGATTGCTGCCCGATTACGTTGATGGCGGTGCTGGCAAAAAGCAACTGCGGGTTCCTCCACTCCCGTTGGTCGGTCGGAATGACAGAGTGGGGAGTTGGTCGGTCGGAATGACAACGCGGGGAGATAAGTGATTCGGTGCAGGGCGCGCGCATCTTCAGGCAAACAAGATGCACATGGGTGTGGGGCAGTCTACTTTTTTGCCTTCCTTCGCTAGCTTGCCGGTGGCTGGGTCTCGCGCAAAGATCGGCGAGATTGCTTGAGTTCTGATCGGCGACGAACATCCAGTTTTCCGTGGGATCGAGAGTGAAGTTGCGTGGAGTTTTTCCGCCGGTGCCCGTTCGTTCCATTGGCGTCAGCTTCCCGGTCGCGGGATCGGCCTTGAAGCTGTAGAGGAAATCGGTGCCGCGATTGGCGAAGTACACGAAGCGGCCGTCCTTCGTAATCACCGTGTCGCATCCCGTGTTTCCCTGGGGCGCATCCTTCGGATCCGGTAGCGGCGCGTTCGGCGGAAGAAGATGCACGGTATCCACATGCGTCAGGCTGCCATTGGCCTTGTTCCATTTCAAAATGTCGACCGACGAAGCCATCTCGTTCATGCAATAGGCGGTGTGGCCGTTGGGATGGAAGTGCAGCGTGCGCGGACCGGCGCCGGGAGCCGCATGATACGCACCTGCGCTTTTCAGCTCGGCTGTCTCAGTGCTGAACGTGTAGATGTGGATCATGTCGCCGCCAAGATCGTTGACGTAGGCGAAGCGATTGTCGGGCGAGAAGGATGCGAAATGCGCGTGCGCGGCCTCTTGCCGGTCGGGGTTGGGGCCGTGCACGGTGTAGTGCTCGCTCCACACCAGCGGGCTGAGCTTGCCGTCGGTAACTTTGAAGCTGGCTGCGCTGCCCCCGCCGTAGTCGGCCGCAACGAGAACGCTGCCGGTGTGGTCGATGGCGCAGTGGCATGTGCCCTTGCTGGCGGAATTCTGACCGGAAAGCTGCTCGAGTTTTCCGCCTGCAACGCGGAAGCTGGCTAGTTCGCCGGTGGGCTTGCCATTGAAGCTGTCGACCTCGCAGGCTGCGAAGATGTATTTGCGATCGGGGGAGAAGCAGATCCAGTCGACGGTGGAGATCTCCGCGCCGATACCGGCATCGTCGAGTTCGCCGTTGCGGGAGTTCCAGTCGAAGGAGCGGATGCCTTCCGGCGTTCCGGACGCAACGAACACGCGATCGCTTGCGCTGAATCCAGCGAAGCTTTTGGTTGCGGCAGCGGCAAGAGTGGCGGCGGAGGCAGACATCAGAAAATCACGACGGGAAAGAATTCGCATGGCACCAGTGATTTTCGCTGATGGAGCGGCAGTTGCGCCAATTGAGTGGGGACCTGGTGGTGCATGCGCATCTGGGTTGTGATGCGCATGCACCGCTGCGGGACATCTGGGGCGCTGCATCGATTCAGCGCTCGAGCTTGAAGATCACGCTCACCGTCGTTTCGACTTCGATGGGCTGATCGTTGAGCAGGTAGGGGCGATAGCGCCATGTTTTAACGGCGTCGAGTGCGGCCTGCTGCAGTGTCGGCGGTCCACTGACGACCTGAAGATGCTCGATGGTGCCGGACTTCGAGATGACCGCCTGCAAGACTACGGTCCCTTCTTGACGCGCCGCTTTGGCGATGGCCGGATATTGCGGGATGGTCTTGTAGATGATCGTGCTTTCAACAAGCTTCGAGGGCAGGCGCAGGCTCGCCGGGGCAGGGGGATGGACGATCGTGACCGGCTGCCGTGGGCCGAACGGACTCTCGCCGTTGCCACCGGGGCCGTTGCTCCCTATCTCCGTCGCGATGTTGTGGTCAAAGCCGGGTTCGGGTCCGCCGGTGTACTTGATGTGTGGCGGAATGGTTGGCGGCGCCGTGATGCGGCCGTTGTCGAACTCGGAAAAGTCATGCGGCGCGGCAGCGCGAACACGCACAGGCGGTGGCGTTTCAGGCTGCGGCGCGGCCGGCGCTACGAGCAGCGTAGGGATGAAGTGGCTGGGCAGCGCGTTGGGATAGATGAGGGGAACGAGAATCATCGCTACCAGGATCGACCCATTCAGCGTGAACGCGGCGAACATCCAGCGGCGGCTGCGGGTTTTGATTCTTCCGGTGGATTCGAATGTCGAGTCTTCAAACATGGCATGCCTCCCAGGGTGATTCAGCCGCGCCATGGGAGGCGGAGAGCCTTTTGAGCGCAAGCGGCCTCAGCCGCTCAAACGCGCTGGTTGGCGCGGCGTGCGGTTTTCAAGGCCCTCCGTTCATTCCCATCGGAACCACTGTGCTGATGTAGACACCGCAGGTTTGAGGAATGTTCCTGAATGTTGTTGTCGGTGGGGTTCGTTGGCTGTGAGCCGGATTGCGAGTAACAAAGCAGATCCTTCGCGACGCTCAGGGTGACAGTTATGAAAATTTATTTACGGATTCTCGACTGGATTGACGTTCGGGCTTTCCCACCCTTGCGACAAAAGCGTCGCAAGGATGGGGCACCCACTTGATTCGCTTCTCTGCGCAGAAACCGGTACGAGCGCATATTTTCGCCAGCGGGACTGATTCTCTCTTTTCACGAGCGGGACCGATTCTCTCTATGCATGCGGGTGCGGTAAACTCCAAGGCATTCACGAATAGAGAATCGGAGCTCGTATGAAACTGCTTCGCTTGTTGTTGCTTGTATTCGCCGCAATCGGGATTTCATGCGCAGGGGCGCAGGAGACGCCACAGCCTTCGGGCGCAACCGCAACCAACAAAACGCCGGACGCGGCAGCGACGCTCGCCTACATTCACGATGCGTGGACGACGCTGACGCGGTCGATGACCGACTGCCACTCGCTGGTGGACATCAAGGTGACGGCGAACCCGATTCTCTACATGCCGGCCGAGATGCCGGCGCCGCCCGAGGTTTCGGCGCTGAGCGAAAAGTGCAATGTGAAGGTGGTTTCGCTGCCGAGGCGGATCGAAAAGCTGGGCGACGTGCGGCCGGAGGAGCTGCCGGCGGCAGGGCTGCTGTATCTGCCCAATCCCTACGTGGTGCCGGGCGGACGCTTCAACGAGATGTACGGATGGGACAGTTATTTCATTCTGCTGGGGCTCGAAGCCGACCATCATGAGGCGCTGGCGAAGGGAACGGTGGACAACTTCCTCTTCGAGATCGAGCATTATGGCGCGGTGCTGAATGCGAACCGCACCTACTATCTGACACGGTCGCAGCCGCCGTTTCTGACAGCGATGATTCGCGCCGTGTATGAGAATCCGGCGAGCTTTGCCGCAACTCCAGCGGGGCGCGCAGAGGCGCGCACGTGGCTGGAGCATGCGTACACGCTGGCGGAAAAAGACTACTCGACGTGGACGCGGCCGGAGCACAAGGCGGGCGTATCGGGGCTGGCGCGCTATTTCGACTACGGCACGGGGCCGGTGCCGGAGATGGCGGACGACAGCACCTACTACTCCGATGTGATTCGCTGGCTTGAGGCGCATCCCAAGGCGGTGAGTGCTGAGGAAGCAGGCGCTCCTTACCTTGTGAAGGGCGCGGAGAATCCTAATGAGGCAGAGGCTGCGCGGCTGAAGCAGACGAGCTGCGATGTGAAGGCGAGCGTGGTGTGCATGCGCGCCTTTGCCGACGGATACAGGCTGAGCAAGGATTTTTACCTGGGCGATCGTGCCATGCGCGAATCGGGATTCGATCCTAGCTTTCGCTTTGGGCCGTTCGATGGATCGACGCATCACTATGCGCCGGTGTGCCTGAACAGCCTGCTCTATCGCTACGAACGCGACCTTGAGCATATTGCACTGCTGCTGGGCAAAGGGACGGAAGCGGCGCGCTGGGGCAAGCGGGCACAGATGCGGAACGCGGCGATTCATCGCTATCTGTGGAAGCCGCAGCAGGGCGTGTTTGCGGATTACGATTTTGAAAAACATAAGTCGTCGGATTACGCGTACATCTCGTCGCTCTATCCGCTGTGGGCGGGCGTGGCTTCGCGCGAAGAAGCAAAGAAAGTTGTGGCGAAGCTGAATCTGTTTGAGCGGCCGGGCGGATTGTCGATGAGCCATACCGAGTCGGGGATGCAGTGGGATGAGCCGTTTGGATGGGCGCCGACGAACTGGGTGGGCGTGGCAGGGCTTGATTCGGCGGGTTTCCGCGACGATGCGCGGCGGCTGGCGGCGAAGTGGGATGCGACGGTCGACCAGGGATTTGCGAATGATGGCACGATTCGCGAGAAGTACAACGTGGTGTCGGGCAATGCGAATGTGCAGGTGAGCGCGGGATACAAGACCAACGTGATCGGGTTTGGGTGGACGAATGCGGTGTATTTGAAGATGAAAGCAAGTGATCGCAGAGAACAGGGAGCCAAAGCGGCTGATTGAGGCAGAAGGGTGTCCCGCATGGACCCGGCTCCTATCGACCCCTATTATCCCCCCTCTCAGGGTAAGTCTCCTGAATTCATCGGGATGCAGAAGGGGGTGGCGCTAGAGATCTGTGTGCATTGGGGTTAGCTGTAGAGGTTCGAAAACACAGGGGTTAGGGATCAGGGGAACACACGCTGGCTTGTAAAGCGCATTTGTCGAACGTCTGCTCTGTGAGAGAGTTTTGCATTTGAGTACATTGTGCGCCATGCGAAGGAAATTACCTGCAAAACGGCAGAAAGTTTTTGGGAAGTGGAATGAAGCAGTTAGCGGGAATCATCGGAGTGAGGGTCTTGACAAGTTTTCGGCGCTGAGCGGAGTGAGTGTTTCGGCCTCAGAAGAGAGACCTGGACATCTGGCACCGCGACTCGGATTCAGGTCAATTTCTCGACAAACTTCCGGAATGTCCACGATACGCCAACTACCGGAGACAAACCGCCTATACTCAATGCGATGCTTTCCCTAGCAGTCGTTTGCGCCGTTAACAATATCCGGTGTGCTCTGACCTTAGTCGCGGGGAAATATGGATAGAGAAGAGAGACGGCTCAAAGCCCTCAGCGAAATTCGGGATCACGTTGCTCAACATGGATTCCAGACCTACGTTGTCACGGGTGGAGGAGACCCGCATTTCGGTTACACAATTGGGTTGACCGAATCGCTCGGCGCAGAGCTCATACTAGCCGGAACCTACTTCTATCGGTTAGACGATGTTTCTAAAGTGATCAAGGCCGTCAAAGGTGAATTGACGCTGCCGATCGCTTGGGACAGCATTCGTGTCGCCTCGAAATTGTGGGGCACCTTTTCCTTCCGCAAGGTCCTTACGAGTTGGGCAAGTACGCTTATGCTTGGAGCCTTCGACTATTACAAGGAAAAAAGCATCGAAGCCTACCAGATCGTCTCCGATGAAGCCCACTGGACGATTGATGTTCCGGACCTCGCGCAACCGTGGAATCCGACCCACACACCCGGTTGGCGATGGTTGAACGACGCTTGGACATATCCGGTGCCGAAACACTCTGTAGCCTTGACTGATCTTGATGTTCTACGTGGCGCAAGGATCACAGAGGTGATGCGTTGGGAAGAAGACCAGTGGGAAATCTTCTCATGCTCTGGGGCGGAAATACCGGACACAGAGAGACGGGTCGTTCCACTGGGTGTTCTTCTCGACGCAGATAGATCCCTGCTTCCTGCTGTTGATCTTCGCGTTGAGACGGGGTTCTGGCGGAGTGAAGACTCCGAATGGCACCCATGGACGTGGGTTGCTCCTGAGTGACCGGCAACTCGGAAATTACATTCCGCTGGGGCTAAAGCCCGTATGCTTCTGTGCGGCTTTGCGGCACGACTAAAAGTCGTGCCGTGACACAAAACGGATGGCGCGAGCGAGTTACTGCCGCGCGGAAGTTTGGGTTGAAGCTTCCCTCAGGGGCTGAAGTCCAGAGTCTGCGGCGTTGTGTGGCAGGCTAAACAGCTTGCTGAAAAAGTCCAAATCTTGAACGAAGCATCGCACAGGGGCTAAAGCCTGACACTCCTTTTGTTGCATCTGCGGCCTGGCTGAAGCCATGCCCTTGTTACAAAACAGTGGGTTCGTCGAGTTTTTCAGCAAGCTGTTAAGCCGTGCCCCTTCAAACCTCAAGTTATTCGGGCAGCGTTTTTGTGCCATTGATGTGGAAGTTCCCCGTCAGCGTTTGAGCTGATGTGCCTGGCTGGCCGCCGCCGACTGAGATCGTGTAGTCGCCTTCGGCGATGACGGGTTCACCGGCTTCCGTCACCATGCTGAGGTCGCGGTTCTTCAGTTCGAAGTGGACTTTTTGCGATGTGCCCGCAGCGAGGTGAATGCGCTCGAATCCCCGGAGTGCGCGAAGCGGGGCGCCGGGGACGTTGGGGAACTTGAGGTAGAGCTGCACCACCTCGTCGCCGTCGCGGCTGCCGCTGTTCGTCACCGTGACGTCGGCGGATACAGGATCGCCTGCGGTGACGGTCTGTGTTGGCACGCTGAGATCGCTATAGGAAAACTTCGTGTAGCTGAGTCCGTAGCCGAAAGGATACAGCGGCGTGCCGGTGAAGTAGCGATAGGTGCGGCCCTTCATCGCGTAGTCCTCGAACGGCGGGATCTGATCGACGCTCTTGTAGAACGTGACGGGCAGGCGGCCGGCAGGGTCGTTTCTTCCGGACAATGTCTCGGCCACTGCCGTTCCTCCCTCTTCGCCGGGATAGAAGGCGTCGAGAATAGCGTTGGCATGTTCATTGGCCCAGTTGACGGCGAGAGCACTGCCGTTGGTGAGAACGAGAATGACGGGCTTGCCGGTGGCAGCCACGGCTTCAAGCAGATCCTCTTCCGGTTTGGGGAGATCGATGCTGGTGCGGTCGCCGCCTTTGAAGCCGGGGATGCTTACCTGCATCTCTTCGCCTTCGAGTTCGCTGGTGATGCCGAGAACGGCGATGACGACATCGGCATTTTTGGCTGCTTCGACGGCTTCCGGCTTAGGACTGAAATCGTTCCTGGACCAAACGAGTTCCGCGAGGGGCTTGCCGTTTTCATTGGGCGAGTAATCAACAATGAGGGCGGCGGGCTTGCCTGCTTCGAGGTGAACGCTGCCGAGCCTGGGATCGTAGGGATCGCCGCCGTAGGACGACGTCACACTTTTGCCGTCAAGATGCACGCGGAAGAAACCGCTGGCCTTCATTCCAAGGTTGTAGTCGCCGGTTTCGGGCGCAGTGATCGTGCCTTCATAACGAATCACCAGCGGATGCACGCTGGCGGCCTCGGGCGGAATTGGCTGAGCCCCGGCGTCGACGGTTGATTCGATGCGCGTGGCCACCGGCTTCATCGCTTCAGGGTTGTTGATGTTGCTCATGTCGAGCTTCGCAAAACTGACCTTGATGCCAGGCTTGCCATCGACGGTGAGAGCCGAGGCGGGCACCGGCGTTGCATCGTGGCCGAGGAACTGCGTTCCTGAAACGTAGGTGATGGTGTCGCCGGAGAACTCCTTCAGCAGCCCATCGAGGATGGAGACGGTGTACGTCGGGGAGCCGTTGTAGTTGCCGAGAAGAACCTTGGTCTGGTTGGCGAGCGGACCGATGACAGCGATCTTCACGCCGCTGGTTTTGAGGGGCAGGATGCCGTCGTTCTTCAGCAGGACCATGGATTCGTTGGCGATGTCGTGGGCGAGCTGGCGATTTGCAGGACTGTTCAGCTCATTCTCATTGATCTTTGAGTAGGGAACGAGCTCCGGCGGATCAAACATGCCGAGACGCATGCGCGCGGTGTAGAGACGCACCAGCGTGGTGTCGATCTCGCTCTCCTTGAGGAAGCCCTGCTTGACGGCGTCGACATACGCTTTGTAATCGCTGTCGTCCTTGACGAGGAATCCGCCATCGGCACACTCGTTGTCCATACCGCGCTGCAGGCTGATGGCAGATGCTGCCGGCTGCGATGGCTTGAAGTGATGGTTGCGGTAGATGTCGACAACAGCGCCACAGTCGGAGACAACGTAGCCCTGAAAGTTCCACTTGCCGCGAAGCTGATCCTGCAGCAGGAACTGGCTTGCGCAGGCAGGCTCGCCGTTGATGTCGTTGTAAGCGCACATGACGGAGCCGGCCTTGCCTTCCGTGACCGCAGCGCGAAACGCGGGCAGGTAGGTATCGAGCTCATCGTGCTTGCTTACGGCCACATCGGCGGTGTGCCGTGTAGACTCAGGACCGCTGTGCACGGCGTAGTGCTTGGGCGTGGAAATCGTCTTGTAGTATTTGGGATCGGTGCCCTGCATGCCGGTAACGAAGGCTACGCCCATGCGCGCGGTGAGGAACGGGTCTTCGCCGTAGGTTTCCTGGCCGCGGCCCCAGCGCGGATCGCGAAAGATGTTGATGTTGGGAGACCAGAAATCGAGACCCTGGAAAAACATGTTGGCGCGATGTTCGCGAACGGCCTGCGCGTTCTTGATGCGTCCCTCGGTGCTGATGACCTCAGCCATTTTGTGAATGGCAGGGACGTCGAATGTGGCCGCCAGCCCGATCGGTTCAGGGAATTCCGTGGTGCCGCTGTTGATGACGCCGTGCAACGCTTCGCTCCACCAGTCATAAGCGGGAATATTGAGGCGCGGAATGGCGCGAGACTGGTTGACGAGCTGCGAGGCCTTCTCTTCAAGCGTCATGCGGCGAACAATGTCGGCGGCACGCTGCGCCGGAGGCAGGCTTGGATCAAGATAGGCCGGCTTTGCATTGTCCTGCGCAAAGGCGGTGAAAGCGATGGCGCAGAGCGCGAGAGCCGAAGCGACTAATCGGATGCGGAGAGTGTTCATGGAGATCCTCATGGGGAATGAACGGTGAACCGGGAGTTTGAGAGCGGCAAAATCGTTATCCGCCTGCCGGAAGGCAACGGTAATGCGCGAGACGGGGTGCGGTCAAGCGCCGAGGGATGCGGAAAACTTTCGAAGAAAATCGGTTTTCTATAGACGATCTTCGCAGTTGTAACCTTTCGCCCTGATACTACGTAATACAAAGCGAGAAAGGGAAAAAGGCAGATGCGGGACGAGGCAAGCAGCGTCCTCGACAAGTTTCGTCAAGGCGAGATGGACGCCTTCGAGACGCTCTTCCGCACGCATCAGCGGTCTGTCTTCGGTTGGGTGTTGCGCATTGTGCGCGATCCGGGCGCAGCAGAGGACGTGACGATCGAGGCCTTCTGGCGGATGCACCGCGCGCACGCTCGCTTCGATCCGGAGCGCGGCTTTGAACCCTGGGCGAGGCGGATTGCCACGCACGCGGCGCTCGACTGGCTGCGGCGCAAGAAGCCGGAGAGCAGCGTGCCGCCGCAGATGTGGGAAAACTTGCCGGCGCCGGCTGCGATCGATGTTGCCGTTGCAGCGGAGATCCGGCAAAAGACCGCCTTGGCCTTTGGACGTTTGCCGGTCAAGCTGCGCGTTGCGGCGCTGCTGGCAGTGGTGGAGGAGCGGCCACATAAGGAAGTTGCCGAGGCGCTGGGAATCACCGTAGCGGCCGTGAAACTGCGGGTGTTTCGTGCGCTGCGCCTGTTGCGAAAAGACTTGAACAGAATGGGGATCACGCCATGACGAAAAGCAGGGATCAGGGATCAGAGATCAGGGATCAGGAGGCCGACCGGATGACGCTGTTGTTGAAAAGCGCGTTGCCGCGCGTGGATGACGATGCTGATTTGCCGCGGGATCTGTGGCCCGCGATGCTGCGGCGGATGGATGAGCCGAGCGCGCGTGGCGTCGCTTCGATTCCATGGTTTGACTGGGCGCTGGCGGGCGGACTTGTCGTGTTTGCGGCCATCGCTCCGCGCACCATTCCGGTGATCCTTTATTACTTGTGAAACGCGCGGGGGTGCCCGCGGAAAGTGAGAGATCCAATGAACACGCATCCATACTTGAGAGCGTTCATGGCAGGGATTCTGGTGCCGACACTGGTGCTTCCGTTGATACTGATTGCGTTTATCGTGCTGCGGTTCGGAATGCAGATTACGTTTCCGATCGAGCGTGGACTGGTGTTTCCCATGGCGCTGGTACCGGCCCTGTGGGGCCTCTGGAGCATGCTGTGGCAGTGGTCGCACGAGCGTACCCATCTGCCGCTCGGCGTGCACGGAGCATTGTTGCCGTTGCTGATGATGCCGGCGGGAGCGCTCATCGCGACTCAGGCTGGCGTGCTTGTGCTCGCTGCCAGCTCTGTCACTTGGTTCAATGCGCTTACTCTTCCCTACGCGCTGATTGCGGTGTTCGTCGCGTTTGCGATGAGCGCATATTACCTTGCATGGAAGTACATTGTGGGATTCGCAAATCGGGTGCTGGGGATTGCGTGACGAAGGTTTTCGCTTTGTGAGTCGTCAGTTGTCCCCTGGAGTGGGCGCGAAGAAATCCTGCAGGCCGGCGCGGTGAGCGTGGACAACCATGGCGGATTGAATTTCGAGCGCGAGAGCGAGGGCGTTGCGGCCCTGGCGCGCGGTGACGGCCGGCTCGCGGCGGGTGCGCACAGATTCGAGAAACGACTCGATCTCGAGGCGCAGCGGTTCACCGGGAGCAACAGGCGGTTTGAGGAACGACAGGCCGGGATTAGGGCTGGACTCAAGTCCTGATGCGCCGGCAGCGGCTGCCAACTTTGCCATCAGGGCGGGATCGACACGCCCACCTGCGATGGCTGCGGCGATCTCCGGCGTGATGCCGGCATCAAGGCGAATGGCCAGCAGATCCTGACGCGCGTAGTCAATCGAAACGTAGCTGCGCGGCTGGAAGAACCGCAGCTTGCGCACGCGCTCCGTGGAGACGCGCGAGGCCGTAAAGTTGGCCACGCAGCCCGATTCAAATTCGACCCGCACATTGGCGATATCGACTTTGGGCGAAAGGATGGGCAGACCGACGGCGCGGACTTCGCGGACCGGCGAATTGGCCATCGTTAACACGATGTCGAGGTCGTGAATCATCAGGTCGAGCACAACATCGACGTCGAGCGCACGGGGCGTGAAAACCGAGAGACGATGCGCCTCAAAGAACATGGGACGGCGCAGTTGCGGCTGCACAGCCAGCACCGCGGGGTTGAAGCGCTCGAGATGGCCGGGCTGCAGGATGCGGCTGTTCTTTTCGGCAAGAGCCACAAGCTCGTCGGCCTGCGCCAGCGTCGCCGCCAGCGGTTTTTCGACGAGCAGATCGAGCCCCGCATCCAGAAGCGCCGAAGCTACCGCGTGGTGATGCACCGTAGGGACCGCGACCGAGGCCGCGTCGAGGCGAAGGTCTGCCGCGAGCAGTTCGTCGATTGAGGAGAAGACAGGCACGGCGAATTTCGACTTCGCTTCGGCTGCGCGTGCGCCGTCCGGTTCAACGGCTGCAACCAGCGCGACTGCCTGGCCGGCGGCTTCAAGCTCGCGGTAGACACGAAGATGATTGCGGCCGAATGCGCCGGCTCCAACGACGGCAGCACGAACCTTTCCTGCGCTTGTGAAAACCGGTCTCATAAACGATCTTTCTCAACCCGCCGGACTCTTGGGACCCGCCGTGGTGTTGGGTCCCATACGTGCTCCAAACGCGTTCGAGACATTTTATGAGACCGGTTGGATTGCTATGCCCCTTTGCCTTCAACCGCCTTCAGGCAGCGAGAATAAAGCTGCAGCAATTGGGCAACGTGCTCCTCAGGCTTGGGAGCCGAGGCGCCGCTGAAGCCCGTCGCTCCCACTGCGGGACGGCCTACACCCGCGGTTCCCGCGACAAACTTGAGCAGATCGAGAGCGATATCTTCATTGCGACGGGCGCCGAGGCCTGCATTATTGAGGGCTTCCATGCTGATAAGTCTCCGAAAAAAGATGCTACCAGATGTTTCGGTTGCGTGCAGCGCCGAGGCGTTCGGATCTCTGTCAGAGTACGCTGATGACTTGGTCGATGGAGCGGGCGCGCGGGAAGATTGCGAGGCACAGTCAAAAAGCCTTCAGCGCTTGTTGGGCGCGATTGATCAGCGATTGAAGGACCGTCTCCAGACTCGTGGTGCCTTTGTGCGAGCTTGACGCGCCGCGTTCAAAGTCGATCCACCCTTCGTTAAAGCCATCGAGCATACGGATGCGGGGCGTCGGGTTCTGCATGCCCTGGGAGAGAAACAGCGATTCCCAGGACTCGCGAGGAACTGCCTGCGCTTTTACGGGTCGGCTCAGGAGTCGTGAAAAGGCGCCGGCGATATCGTACGGCGTTATGCGAACGGGGCCTTCGAGCTCAACCACGGAAGTGCCAGTCCAAGTCTTTTGGAGAATCTCAGCCGCGAGTTTGCCGATGTCGGCGGTGGCCACCATCGGCAGGGCCCGGTCAAGCGGCTGAAGGAAGCTCCGGATCACACCTTCCGTTTGCGCGGACGCAACATCCCACGCCGCGTTTTCCATGAACCACCCAGGACGAAGAAACGTGATGGGCACGTGCAGTTCGCGAAGTGCGTCCTCAATGATGGTGTGCTGCGTGAGAAGATTGGTCTCTTTCGCGTCAGCTCCGATGGTGGAAAGATGGACCACGCTGCCTGGCCGGGCCGCGACGATAGCCGACTTTAGCGCCGCGGCAATGGCAGCCGCTTCCGGAAATCCGGGCTTGGGGTCGAACACCGGCGGGATGAGAACGAAGACTCCATCGGCGCCTTGAAAGGCTTCAGTCAGCGCTGCGGCGTCATACATATCGGCAACGGCCACTTCGCAGTTGCACTTCGCCCATGCATCGCCCTTGCTCTTCTCGCGAACCACGGCACGCACGCTTTGACCGGACTTCAACAAGTTGTCCGCGACCACACTGCCAACGTTTCCCGTAATTCCAGTGACTACAAACATTCAGACCTCCAGGCTATTCGATTCTGGCCCCGATATGAGATGCGGCTGCCCCTTCGCGCGATACTCTGAAATGGAGACGCGAGCAGCCAGAATCTTCGCGAGAGTTTGAGTCCGCTTAAGCATGAGCCGCATCCAGAGTTGGTTTCGCAACCCGATTTTTCTTCTCGGCCTGGCAGCGGCGCTGATTGCCCTCGTGGTGCAGTCGGGAGAATTGGGCAGCGCCGACACCATGCACCGGCTGCAGTCGACGCACTCCTTCTGGACCTCGCAGCCGCCGGTCTTCCCCAACGAATATCCCGAATTTGGCGTGCATGGCCGCAACGGTTCGCTGCAGAGCTGGTATGGCGATCGGGCAGTCGCTGCTGATGCTGCCGCCGGACATGCTCGGCACCTGGATTGAGAGGCTCGCATGTTTTCGATCGCTACGACGACAACGATCCTACCGTGCGCGACATTGTGGTGACGCTCCTGACGCAGATCTTCGTTACGGTTTTGACGGCGCTGGTGTGCTTCAAGCTGTTTGCGTCAGTTTTCCTTCAGCGTGAATCAGTCGGTGGCGGGGGTGCTGGCATTTCTGCTGGCGACGACGCACCTGCATTACACGCAGAACATGATGGAGAACAACTACATCTGCCTGCTGACCCTGACAGGTTTTGCGTTCGAGTACGAATGGCTGCGAACGGGGAGCAAACGCGCGCTGCTGATCGGCACTGGTGCGCTCGGGTTGAATCTGCTGACGCGGCTTACGACGGGGATCGACCTGCTGGCTGGCGTGCTCTTTGTGTTCCTTGTGCTGTGGTTCGACGGAAAACGCGGGCGCGCGCTGGTTTGATCAGTGCCGCGCATATGCGATGGTTGCGATTCCGATCTTCTGCCTGTTTGGCTTGGTTGACCGGTTGTATCAGTTCTATCGATTTGGATCATTCACCAACACCTATGCGAGTCTGGTAGCGAAAGAGTCCATCGCGCGCGACCCAAGCCTGCCGGCGAACTAGCCCTGGACGACGCCCTGGCATCGAGGGCTTTCTGGGCGCGTTATTCCTGCCCGAGAAATCCATCTTCCTCTTCGACCCGTTGATCCTTCTCGCGTTGGTGTCTGCTGATCCTGCACTGGCGCAGGCTCGCGCCCGCTGTCCGCGCGTACAGCATCGCCACTTGCGTAGTGCTGCTGGTCTATCTCAGCTTCTACGCGCGGTATTTTGCCTGGGCCGGGGATTTCGCATGGGGGGACCGCTACGTTTCGACCGCGGTCGAACTGGTTGCGCTTCTGGCGATTCCCCTGCTATTGAAGTATCGCCACGAGGCGAGCCGCGCCGTCTGGGCGACCGGCATTCTGCTGCTGGCGGTGAGCCTGGTGATCCAGATTGAATCTTGATGTTCTGGCTGCCGCTTGAAATTTACCAGGAGCAGACACTCGGCCATCCGACCTTCGTCATTGCCCTGCGGGCGAAGAACATCATTGCCTTCGCCCTGGGGAAGATGGACGCCTGGGGACTGAACAACGTTCCCATGACGCAGGACCCGTGGGACTACGTGCACATCACGTGCTGGAATTTTCTGCCGTTCGTGCTGCGGCGCGTTGGCGAAGCGCCCGCATGGGTCGTCTACACGACATTGGCGGTTGTGGTGCGCGGGGCTGGCCGCGCTGGCCGCGACGCTGATCCGGATTCGCCAGGTGGCGCGGCAATGGCGCGAAAGCTAGCCGGCATCAGGGGGATTGGCGGGGTCATGTCCGCGTTAGTCTTAACCCATGAGCACCGCATACATTGCGCTGGGATCGAACGTTGCCAGCGCAGCGGGGCCGCCGGATGCCACGCTGGCTGCGGCAGCAAGGCGGTTGGGCCAGCTCGGCACGGTGACAAGCCGGTCGTCGCTTTATTCCACCAGGCCGGTTGGATATGCCGCCCAGCCAAGATTTATGAATGCGGTGGTGGCGTTGGATACGACGCTCGAGCCGCACACGCTGCTCAATGAATTGCTCGCGATCGAGAAAGAGTTTGGGCGGGACCGTTTGAAGTCGATTCCCAATGGGCCACGGACGCTGGATTTGGATATCCTGCTCATAGACGATCTCGAGATCAGAGATCCTGGGCTCGAGCTTCCTCATCCGAGGCTGGATCAGCGCGCTTTTGTACTGGTTCCTCTGCATGAGATTGCTCCGCAGTTGAGAATTGCCGGTCGTGGGAAGACCGTAGAGCAGTTGCTCCGAGGAATTGCATCAAACTCAAGCAGGTGATACCGATGCCGTGGTGCGGATGGAAAGCAATCATTGGCGTGCTGCGGCGCAGACCTAGGGCCGCGGCGGCTTTTGCTGCACATGCTCGCGGCGTCTCGACTGTCTGCGCACAAACGCCCGTGGCTATCACGATTTCGGTTGTGGACAAGTCCGGAGCGGTTATCGCCGGGGCAAGCATTGAGGAGGCCGGATGGACGCCTGCTGGGCCGGACCGATCCCAATGGACAGCTCACGATTCATTGCCGCATTCCTTGCCGCCTTCGCATCGAAGCAAAGGGATTTGCAGGAAAATTTGTCGAAGTCAGCGCCAACACAACGGTCCAGCTGGATCCTGCAAGTGCCAGCCAGCAGGTGACGGTAACGGCATATCGCGCGCCATTGGGTTCGCTGGAGAGTCCCGCAACAACAAGATTGCTGTCGGAGTTCGCGCTGAGCACAACCGCCTCCCCTACGATGGACGGGCAAATGCGGCAATTGCCGGGCGTAGAGTTGTTCCGCAGGTCGAGTTCGCTGGTGGCCAATCCCACGTCGCAAGGCATCAGCCTGCGCGGATTGGGCTCGACCTCGGCCAGCCGCACCTTGTTAACCGAGGATGACGTTCCGCTGAACGACGCGGTGGGCGGCTGGATCCACTGGGAGGAGCTGCCGGAGCTGGCGATCAATCGCATCGAAGTGGTGCGCGGCGGCGCCAGCGATCTGTACGGCTCTAGCGCGATTGGCGGCGTGGTCAACGTGGTGCCGGCGCGGCCCACCAGCGCGCTCGGCGAAGTGCGATCGAGCTACGGAGGGCTGGGCACATATGACACCAGCGCACTCGTCGAGACCACGATGAAGGATTGGGGCGTGCTCGCATCGGGCGGCGCCATCGGCACAGACGGATTTATCCAGGAAGCCCCCTACCAGCGCGGGCCTGTGGACACGGTTTCAAACATGCACGGGCAAAACGGAATGTTCGACGCGGAGCGCAATCGCGGCCCGCTGCGCCTGTTTGTGCGGGGCAGCGGATTTAATGAAGCGCGCGCGAACGGCACGCCATTTCAGCAGAACGGCACGCGGCTTTGGCGGTATGCGACAGGAGCGGACTGGCAGGGCGCGCGCAGTGCTTCGGCGACGCTGCGCCTCTACGGTTCAACGGAGCATTACCGGCAAACCTTCTCCAGCATCTCCAATGCGCCGACATCCGCCAATCCAACATGCAGCTACCGCTGTGGCGAGACACCAACGCGTTTCACACTGGCGCCGGACAACGAACTCGGCGCGGCTGCGCACTGGAATCAGCCGATCGGCGCGGAATTGCTGGTGATTGCCGGAGCCGACGTGCACGATGTGCGCTTCTGGGATCGCGAGCAGACGTTTGGCGCAACCGCGGCGCTGACCAATCTGCACGATCATCAGCGTGATTCGGCAGGGTATGCCGAAGCCATGTGGACGCACCGCGCATGGACGCTGACCGCATCGGGCCGCATGGACTGGTTCCAGAATTTCGATGCGCACCAGGTGGTGTGGAATGGATCGACATGGGTGCCCGCGGCAAAGCAACCGCCCTCGCGCGACGAGAACATCTTCGATCCACGGATGGGGGTTTCGCGGAAACTGGGAGGTCACTGGGCGCTGTCGGCATCAGGGTTTCGCGCATTTCGCGCGCCTACGCCGAGCGAGCTCTATCGCTCAACGCAGGTGGGCAGCAAGCTCACGCTGCCCAATTCGTCGCTGCTGAGCGAGCGTGCTACGGGATGGGAGACGGGCATCGCGAGTGAATGGCATTGGGGGACGATCCGCACGAGCTATTTCGATACGCAGGTTAATCGGCCCATCGTCGCGTTGACTACGAATCCGAATTCATCACCGATTTTGCTGCTGCGCGAGAACCTTGGGCAGATTGAAAGCCGCGGCGTGGGAATCGATTTTGAAGTTGCTCCGCAGCGCTGGCTTGCTGTCGATGGCGGCTACCAGTATGCGCATGCGGTTGTGTCGCGCGGCACGCAGGATCTGGGCAATTGGATTCCCGAGGTAGCGCGGAATATGGCGTCGCTGAATCTGCGCGCATTTCGTCCGCGCATGGGCACGCTGAGTCTGCAGAGCCGATTAAGCGGTCGCCAGTATGACGACGACGCGAATTTGTTTTTGCTGCACAGCTACTTTCGGATGGATGCGTTTGGATCGCACGACTTCGGATCGCATCTTCAAGTCTTTGCTGCCGGCGAGAATCTTTTCGATCGCAGCATCGAAGTTTCGAAGACGCCGACAACCACGCTGGCAACGCCGCGTGTGGCGCGCGCCGGAGTGCAGGTGAAGCTGGGCGGAGCCAAATAGCGGCGGCGCTCCGATTGATTCGTCATTGCCGCTTTCTATCTAGAATTTGAGATAGCCAGCACTTTGACTCAGGGGCTAAAGCCCCACATCTCTTTTAAGGACATTCTCGGCACGACTGAAGTCGTGCCCTGATACAAAGCCAGTACGGACATCTTCGGCATGACGGAAGTCGTGCCCTGATACAAAGCCAGTACGGACATTTTCGGCACGACGGAAGTCGTGCCCTGATACAAAGCCAGCACTGACATCTTCAGCACATCTGAAATTGTGCCCAGGTTCAAACCAGGTTGAGTACAAACCAGGTTGGATACAAACCAGCTTGAGCGCTGTCTCACTATGTTCATGGGGCGGACGGTTGCACTTGCACTCCAGGTTCAGCAAATCTTAAGGAATCAATCACTTCTCAACAAATCTTTACACAACGAATTTGCGGACTTCGTGTTTCTTGAAGTGTGAGTGGCCAGGAACGATTCAAAGTCACCGCCGTCACAGAAGGAGAAACACCATGAGACTCGCAAAGCTCGTACTTGTGGCGGCCCTGTTTGCAGCGCCTGCCATGACATTCGCCCAAACCACTGCGCAGGAACAACCGAAGAATCCGATTGTGAAGCGCGAGTTCAACCAGCAACGACGCATTGGAAACGGGATCCGCAACGGACGCTTCGCTCCGCGGCAGGGAGCACGCCTTGAGCGGCAGCAGATGCGCATTCATCGCCAGGTACGTGGGATGCGCGCTCGTCACAACGGACGCCTGACCATGCAACAGCGCCGCATGATCCATCGCCGGCAGAACGTAGCCTCGCGCAGGATCTTCCACGCAAAGCACATGCATCGCCGCAACGGGTGATGCCCAACAAGGCGGGGAGTCGGAAGGGACTCCCCGCAGCAGTTTTCCGCGATGCTCACCACACTAGAATGACGAAGTGAGCCTCGCATTCAACCTGCTGAACACAACGGAGACCGGCGGACGGCGCGCGCAGATGCAACTGCCGCATCAGACCGTGGAAACTCCCGTGTTCATGCCGGTGGGAACGGCCGGCAGCGTGAAGGCCGTGCCTCAGGACGTCGTCGAAACGCTCGGCGCACAAATCATTCTCGGCAATACCTATCATCTTTATCTTCGTCCGGGACACGAGGCGATTCGCCGCATGGGCGGCTTGCATCGATTCATCAGCTGGCCGCGCGCCATGCTGACTGACTCCGGCGGATTTCAGGTTTACAGCCTCGCGCAACTGCGCAAAGTCACCGATGAAGGCGTGCGATTCCGGTCGCATCTCGACGGGAGTTCGCACTTTTTTACTCCGGAACATTCCATGGATGTCCAGATTGCGCTGGGCGCGGACATCTGCATGGCCTTCGACGAGTGCACGGAGTATCCCGCAGATCGCAAGCGCGCCGAAGAGAGCCTGCGACTGACGATGGCGTGGGCGCGACGTTCGCTCGATCACTTTCGCGCACATCAGCATGAAGTTCCGTGGCACAGTGATTGGGCGGGCAGACACAGAAACTCTTCGGCATCGTTCAGGGCGGGATGTATCACGACCTGCGACGCGAGAGCGCGGAGCGACTGGTGGAGATGGACTTCGATGGTTACGCGATCGGCGGACTCAGCGTCGGCGAGCCGCGCGAACTTACGCTCGAAGTCATCCGCGAGGTGCTGCCGCTGCTGCCGAAAGACAAGCCGCGCTACGTGATGGGCGTCGGCTATCCCGACGAAATCGAGCAGTACGCGCGCATGGGCGTGGACATGATGGATTGCGTGCTGCCTACGCGCGCGGCGCGCCACGGGCTGCTGTTCACCAGCCAGGGCCGCGTGAACATCAAGAACAAGCAATACGCCGAAGACCAGGGGCCGGCGGATCCGGCGTGCAGATTGCATGGTGTGCCGGCGCTACTCGCGCGCATACCTCCGCCACCTGATGCAATGCGGCGAGCCGCTGGCGGGAACGCTGAACACGATTCACAATCTTGCGTACTACCTCGGCATCATGGAGCGCGTGCGCGGAGAGCTCGCACCTGTGACTGTCGATGCCGCTACACCGCTTCAGGCCTGACGCCTTCCGATATCCGCGAAGGCCGGCGTACCGCGATCAGCGACATTGCCAGCGTAATGGCCGCACTTGCCCAGAGAATCAGCCGGCGCCCATGGCCGCATTGCCCTGCATCTGTTCGAGCGGCGCCAGAACGGCCGTGCCCGCAGCCCACGAACACCATGGCCGAGCCGGTCACATAGTGCATGCGATTCTTGAATAGCTTGGCGAGGGGGAAAAAGTGAAACCCCACAATGCCGGCGATTGCAGAAACGGTGTATGCATCGAGATGTAGCCTGGTGAGGATCTGCACGACGATGAAGATCGCGATCCACTGAAGAGCGTTGATCCAGCCAAACGCGCGCCCGTGGGTGGGATTCTCCGGGATTGACGCGGCCATCTGCCGGCTGCCCTCATCAGCTTTGCCGAGCCGGCGAGCAGCATCAGCAGTCCTGCAACGATGTACAGAATCATCGCGGCGTTGAGCATTTCCTTTGCGTAGAAGCCAAGCCCAAGCCAGATTCCACCGAAGCCCGCCAGGATCATCGATCCCATTGCGCGGCCGCGGAGCTGATTGGAATTCTCGAACTTCGTCATCAGATTCACCTCCAACGAGAAACCTCCGAACAATTCAGTTCTCAATCGCCGAACCCAGCAGTTGCTTGAGCGCCTGTACATATTCCGACAGCGCCTGGCGGCCGTTCTCGGTGATGCGATAGAGCGTCTGCGGTTTGCGCAGTACGAATTTCTTTTCGACGGCGACATAGCCCGCCTCTTCAAGCTTGAGTAATTGCGCGCCGAGGTTGCCGTCGGTTGATCCGGTCTTCGCCCGCAACCACGTAAACTCCGCCTCTTCCACGCCTACCAGCAGCGATAGCAGCGCCAGGCGCAGCTTGCCGTGAATCACTGGATTCAACTCCGGCAGCTCAGGCATGGGCAGTACCGCGCATCTTGCGGACGCGCGCCTCCGCAACCATGCAGTAGACGCCGAAGACGATCTGGCAGAAAAAGATCGCGACGAAACCTACGATTCCCACTTGCTTGTCGCTGCCGAAGCAAGAGGCCACCGATCGCGGCCCACCACACCACGGCGCATGCAAACTGCATCTTCCAGCGCAGAATCAGCGCGGAGGTTCCGTTGGCCATGCCCAGCATGCCGCATGCGACTGCGATGAAGACATGCCAATCGGCCAGCCTTCCGCTGCTGCCGAGCGAAAAGAACAACAGAAACATTGAAATGCCCAGCGCCATCCACACCGATCCGACGGCCCGGCCCAAGGTCGTCTCCGGCCTCTTGCTCGCCCGCATCGAAACCACAATTACGGTGACAATGACTGCTGCAATCATGGTGACCGGCCAGGCGAGGTTGCTGTGTCCCAGCATGGCCCAGGCAATGGCAATGTAGTAGGCGACACCCCAGAGCAGGAATGTCCAGCCCCAGCTTTCGGTGGTGCGGCGGCCTTCGGTCATCATGCTCTCGATGAGTGCGAGCCGATCTTTCAAGTCCTGGGTACTGGTTTCTCCTGCATTGCAGTTCTCCTTTACGTGTGTTGCCCTGCGCGAGTTCAATCTCTACTGCACTGCGGTTCGGTCTTCACGGCTGATGCTGAAGCAGCATGTCGACGCTGCGGTGCGGTGGATTGCTGCCGAAGGTCACGTCGGTTGTCTCCTGCCATTCGCCTTTGGTGGTCAGGTGCATGGTGTTCTGGATCTTTGCCGGTCCGGCATTGAACCCCCAGGCGAAACCGTCGGGATTCACGGTGAGTTCCGTATCGACGTAGTGTCCGTCGTTGTAGGCGCGGAAGCGGTAGACGTGCGCGGCATCATCGTACGAAACGGTGGCCAGCGCCTGGAACTGCGCTTTGCCATCCGGCCCGGCGCTCTGGCCCTCGATGAGCAGGACGAGCCCATCGAGTTTGTACTGAACGTTTTCAGTCTGTGTGAGTTTCAGGCTCGCCGGGCCCGCGCGAGATGGAGGCAGGGCCCGGACCAGCTGCCGGCCAGGAAAGCCAGCTTTTTCATCGCTTCGCGCTGCGCGGCCGCATTCGGCATCGACGATTGCTGGGCAGTGAGTGCCACGCCCGAGCCGGCGAGCAAAGCAGCCGCGAGCGATGTTCGCGTTATGAATTTGAAGAAAGCGATTTTCATGTCAGTCGCTCCATGTCGCTTTCCTTGAATTCGTGTCGGCCGATCTGCACCAATGAAGAGTACTCTACTTTATAGAGTTCTCTGCGTCAAGCAATTTCTTTCATTAATTTTTGAGGAAAAGAATCGACCTAATATCTACTCATGAGTTTGCTCCGCAGAGCGAGGGTTGCTGCCTACAAAGCGCGACTTCAGTTGCGCGAGGCTGAGCGCCGCCGCATTGTGGAGGTAGTTTCGAAATATCCAGTAAATCTGGCCCAGATTGCCGAGCACGTGGAGCGGGTCGAAAAAGATATCCGCGTATTGACCAATGAATTGAAATTGTTAGAAATACCGGACCCTGATGAATGAACCTGATCGGCCTCAGCGAGAAATTCTGCTCTGCCGAGTAACGCCTGCTACTTGCCTAGCTGCTTCAGAAAGAAGTCCGCCATGATGTGGTTGGCTTCGATGGCCTCAGGCAGGCGCGGGTCATACCAGAAGGCGTGCGGCAGAGCGTCGTAGACCACGAGATGCGCGTCATCTCCGGCCAGCAGATAGGCGCGTTCCAGGTTGACCGTGCCGCTCAGCAGCAGGTCGCGGCCGCTGGTGACAAAGAGCGTGGGAGGAAGGCCGTGCAGGTCGCCGTAGATGGGCGAAAGGATCGGGTCTTTGGGGTCGGTTTCGGCGACATAAAACGGATCGTGAGCGCCCGGCTCCGGTGGGTCGAGATGGCCGGCCAGACCGCGGAGGGCATACATCGCCAGGGAATCGCCGGTACGTGCGAAGTCGCCCATGCCGCTGAAGATGCCGAGTGCGGCCGGCATCGGCAGGCCGAGCTGCTTGATTTTCGCTGCCACTTCGGCAGTGAGGATGGCGCCGGCTGATGTGCCGTAGATGACAATGTGATTCGGTTTGTAGGTCTTCAGCAACTCCTTGTAGACGGCGATGGAGTCATCGACCGCGGCCGGAAATTTGACTTCGGGCGAAAGGCGATAGAGAACGGCCACAACCTTGATGCCGGCATAGCTGGCGATGGGGATCGACTCGGTGTAGGAACCGGAGTCGGAGTTGAAGCCGCCGCCGTGGAGATTCAGCAGCACCTTGTCCTTGTTCTTTGTCGGGCATGCCTTCCGGCGTCACGATGCGGACCGGAACGCCGGCGATTTTGTCTTCGACAATCGTGTTGGGGCAGATCTTCGTCCATTCAACGCGCGCGCGGGCGGTATAGGCATCGGTTCCCTTACGGCGCGCTTCGAGCGGCTGCGGAGGACCCTGATCAGGCTCAGCGCGACCGATGGACTTCTGCGCTTCGGGGCTGACGGTCTGCGGCACGGGAACCACGCGGGTGACGTGAGCCGTTCCGTTGGCATCGATGTAGCTGGTGTCGCGGTTGGGCGCCTCCGCAGCCGTGGTGGGCGGCCGGGTGTGGACTGCTGGGCGAGGAGCACGGTCGGAACGATCAAGAATGCGCAGGCGATGGAGCGCGCGATCGGGAGCATGGTGGCATAGCCTCCGAGGATTTTCGGTCAGGGCACCGCGCAGGAGCGGCCGAACCGTCCACAATAGCAGACCGATGGCGTATTCTTGAGCCGCGCAGTATTCCGGACCGTCACAGCATGCGGTTCGGACCTGCAGGCGGCCGGTTGCACACAGAGTCAGGAGGGAAACTCCGATGATCGCGAGAATCTGGCACGGATATACGAAGCCCGAACACGCCGACGCATACGAGGCAGAACTCAAGCCGGAGTTGCTGCCGGGAATGAGCAAGATTCCCGGATACCGAGGAGGCATTGTGTTGCGCCGGCCGTTGAATGACGAGATCGAATTCATCACCATCATGGTGTGGGAGTCGCTCGAAGCGCTGAAAGCGGTGGCTGGAGCGCACTACGAAATCGCCATCATCCCCGAGGACCGGCTCCAATATCTTTCCCGGTACGACAAGGAGTCGGCGCATTACGAGATTCGTTCGCTGCAGGGGCTGGCCGGGCTGGTGGGAACCGCTTAGCAAGATCGGCATGACATGGCGAACCGCAAGCCTCGTCTGAAATTCCTGCTGCCGTCTTTATGCCCGGTGCGTTACATTGAATTCCCATGACTGCTATCGCATCCCCCGCAATCCACAACTTTGTCGGCGGCAAGTGGGTCACCTCCACGAGCCCCGCCGGAATTGAACTCCTGAACCCTGCCACCGGCGAGCCGCTGGGCAGTTCTCCTAGCGGATCACCCGCCGAGGTCGACGCGGCGGTACAGGCGGCGCATACCGCGTTCGCCACGTGGCGCACTGTGCCCGCGGGCGATCGCGTGCAATACATGTTCAAGCTCAAGGCGCTGCTTGAGGAGCACCTGGATGAACTCGCCAGCCTGATCACCATCGAAAATGGCAAGACCCTGACAGAGTCGAAGGCGGAACTGCGACGCGGCATTGAGAACGTCGAAGTCGCGTGCGGAATTCCCGTGCTGATGCAGGGCTACTCGCTCGAAGATGTTGCGCCCGGCATCGACGAGATCATGGTGCGGCAGCCGCTCGGCGTTTGCGCGGTGATTACGCCCTTCAATTTTCCGCTGATGATTCCGCTGTGGTTTCTGCCCTATGCAATTGCCACCGGCAACACCGTGGTGCTGAAGCCAAGCGATCGAGTTCCCTTCTCGGCGGCGCGTCTTGTTGAACTCATCCAGGAGACGGGGCTTCCCGATGGCGTTGTGAACCTGGTCAACGGCGGAAAACCCGCCGTGGATGCGCTGCTCGATCATCCCCTGGTGCGCGCGGTGAGCTTTGTAGGTTCGACGCCCGTGGCCAAACACGTGTATGCGCGCGGCTCGGCGAGCGGCAAGCGCGTGCAGTGCCAGGGCGGCGCGAAGAACCACGTTGTGGTTCTGCCCGATGCCGACCGGGAGACGACAACGAAGATCATTGCCGATTCAGCCTTTGGCTGCGCGGGGCAGCGCTGTCTCGCCGTCAGCGTGACGGTGACGGTGGGCGAAGCGAAAGACTGGTTCCGCGATTCGATCGAGGCGGCGGCCGGTTCGCTGAAAGTGGGCAACGGGCTCGATCCGGCGACGCAGATGGGGCCGGTGATCACGCAGGCCAGCCGCGAGCGCGTCGTGGGCCTCATCGGGCAGGGCGCGGAGCAAGGCGCGAAGACCATCGTGGATGGCAGACGCACCAATGGCAGCGGTGCCGGCTCGTTTGTGGGCCCGACGGTGCTCGACGGGCTGCCGGCCGCGAGCCCGCTGATGGAGACGGAGATTTTCGGGCCGGTGCTTTCGGTGGTCCATGCAGACACGGTGGACGAGGCTGTAGCGATGATCGAGCGCTCGGCGTATGGGAATGCCAGCTCGATCTTCACCTCGTCGGGTGCGGCGGCGCGCAAGTTTCGCACCTCTGTTTCGACCGGGAATGTGGGCATCAACATCGGCGTGCCCGCGCCCATGGCCTACTTCCCGTTCTCGGGATGGAAGGGCAGCTTCTTTGGCGTGATGCACGCGCAGGGCCGCGACGCGATCGAGTTCTTCACCGACAAAAAAGTGATCGTGGAGCGCTGGCCCAAGGAGTGGTCGCGCAAATTCTGAAAAGGCAGCGATTGTTGTCAGCATCAATCAGAGAATTTGACTCTGTCACGCAAAGCAGGGATTTGCTAAGCCCGATCATTGACCAGCCAGTAACTACCGAGTGGGCGGTCACTCGCTCGGAGCTCGGAGCCCCCGCGGCCGAATCCTCTGCCTCGGCTCCGTTTGGGAGTGGCGAGCCAGTCTTACGGCAAATCCAATTCGACCGAAAAGATCTCTTCCACGCTGATGTCCCGCGCAGCCAGAACCGAGCCGTCGGGGGTTACACCGGTCCACATCCAGAAATTTCCCACTACGATCGGACCGGCTTCAGCCACGTTTGCAACCAGCTGCGGTTTTCGGTCACTCAGGCAAAGCCGGTATTCCGGCAACTTCTCTTCGCCGCCGTTGAACGCTTCGCCGCCTGCGAAATAGATGCATCGGCCGTCCGGTGACCAGATGGGCCAGCCACCTTTAACATTTGTCAACTTTTCCCAACTTCGTTTGGCGACGTCATAAAGCACCAACGTAGTTGACTCGCCATCGAGAACCACCATCAAGCGACCGTCGGGAGACCAGCGTGGCGAGAAGTATTGACCTGAATCTGGCAGTGTGGTCAATTGGGAGCTCTTGAGGTTCAAAATCTGAATAGGATGCTGCTTCGATGTCGTTGCCATCTGAGAGCTGCCACCAAATACGATTGAATCGCCGTCTGGCGACCACGTAGGGTCAATGTCGTCCTTGTCGCCTTGGGTGACCTGCTTAGGATTTCCGCCTTCCGCGGAGATGACATAGATCTTCCGAGCCTTCCCCGGCTCAGCACCATCGAACGCGATCTGCTTTCCATCGGGTGACCATCGCGGCTGCCCAATCTCCATCGGCGGGAAAGTCAATTCATGGCGGTCGCTGCCGTCCGACTTGCTCTGCCAAAGATTTCCTTCCGGAAGGGTAACGTAGGCGATCCTGGAGCCGTCTTTCGAAAACGCCACCGCTTCGGCCGAAAGTCCGTTCAAATACGGGACAAACGACCGCTTCTGTACGTCGAAGCGCACCAGTTCGCCCCGTCTTGTAGCGCCTACAAAAAACAGATTCTTTCCGTCCTCGCTCGCCAGGGGAGATGCTGAAATCATCTCTCCTGTCGTCAACTGCACAGGTTCCGTATTCGTCTTCCGCCACCACTCCCGCTTCTCGCGTATCGCCCATAGAGTGGAGCTGATTCCGCGTGTGGACTGAAACACGAAGTACTTTCCATGCGGGGTCCAAACTCCACAGCATTCGTTCGACCATGCATCTCCGCTAAGCAGTTTCTTCGCCTGACTTCCATCGGTTTGCGCCTCCCACAGAGCACTCGTGTTGAGCCTCAGGTCCTGCACACTGAATCGGAACAGGCGGCCATCGGGAGAAAATCGAATCCAGGAAGGAGTTCCATTCGCTGTAAGAATCTTTCGTGCCTGGCTTCCATCGCTTCTCGCAACCCAAATGTCGCTTCCCTGCGCGTAATATATCGAAGCCCCGTCGGGAGACCACGTGGCATCAGAGGCTTGGAGATCACCAATTTGCCGCGCCTGTCCACCCAGCACGGGCATCCCCCAAAGTGCTGACGTGCTCGCGGCGAAGTTTATGGGTGGTCCCCCCAGGAGCAATTCGGATTTCGATGGCGATGTGCCGAGGATTAATGTCAACGCAAACGGAACCGGCACCGGCATAGATTCTCCTCCCCCGCTAGAGACCTGCAGGATAGGAGGCTGCGCTGGGTACACCGGCGAGAAGTACACTCTGCTTCCATCCGTGAAGAGCGGAATCCCAGCCAGGTCTCCTGCGAGCACTTTCGTCAATCCATCATGCGTAATCTGCTTGATTGCGATCATCCTTGGAGGGGGCACAGCTGGCCGCAGAACATACGCAAGAGCCAGAACGAGAACCAAACCGGCAGCACCCCCGAGCATTGCCACACTCCACCTGCCGCGCTGAATCTCCTCCGTTGCCCCAGCCCTTGCCACTGAGGTCGAACTCACTGAAGCCAATCCCGGATCAAGATCCCGCGTCAGGCGCTTGAGATCGGTTTCCATCTCCGCGGCCGCCGATGCCCCAACCGACGATCCGTTTGCAGACGGCTGGTCAGTCGGATCAAGAATCCCCGAAGCCTCCTCGGAAACTTCCACCTTGCAGACCAAGCGGTACCCGACCGTAGCCACAGTTTCTATATAGCGCGGGTTCCGGGTGTCATCCCCGAGCATCTTTCGCAGCAGGGCGATGCTCCGCGTAAGGGAATTCTCCGTAACAGCAGCATCGCCCCAGACTGCGTTCAGCAGTTCTTCCTTTGCGATCAGCTTCTGGGGATTGCGAAGCAGAAGCAACAGGACGCGAAACGCCTTCGGCTCGACAGGCAGGATCTCGCCAGCCTTTCTGAGCGTGAACTCGCGCTCCCGAGCCTCCACATCTCCGAATCTGAAAACACAAGACTTGCTCGCCATCATCTTCCCATCACAACTTCGTCAGCAACGTTCAGGAATAGATCAACCGTGCCCAGAAACTGATCAGGAGCCCATCAAGACCATGTAGCGATACCCGCCCAGAGTGACCTCAGCCTGACCGGCTGAGGAGCTCTGACAATGACAACTTTCAAGGGTTTCGCTTCCTTGGTTCTTGCAGCAAGTATCGCCACCACACTCTCAGCTGAACCACACTGCCCCGGAAATGTTGAAAGTGTACCGCTACATTTCATAAACAGCTACCAGATGATCGTGGCCGTGTCTGTGAATCATTCCGGACCGTACGACTTTCTGTTGGACACCGGCACGCAGTTCACGATGGTCGATCCCAAGCTGGCTGCCGAGCTTCACCTTGCCAATCAGGATTCGATTCCGGTCGAAGGCACTGGATTTCACACCACGGCTTCCTCCGTGGAACTTGACCAGCTCTCAGTCGGCTCCCACGACGTGGCCCACCTGGAAGCTGTCGTCTACAGCCTCCAGAACCTCAAGTCCATCGACCTCTACCTCCGTGGCGTCCTTGGCGAAGACTTCCTACAGCATTTCGACATGCTGATCGACAACGCACACAAGATGCTCTGTCTGGACAAGTCCTCTGCCATGCGCCCCGACATCAAGGGACCACATATTGCCCTGGTCACGCCAATGGATGGAGACGATGTGCCGCCTAATTCCCTCATCATCCCCGTCCGTCTATCCGGCACAGCGGGGCCGCTTCGCCTGAAGCTCGATTCCGGCGCAAATGCTCCATTTCTCTACGGCACATCGCAATCCACGTCAGCCGCAAAACTGCGCAGTGCTTCCTTGCACGGGACTGGCACTGACGGAACGAAACGGGCATTTGCGGCATTACCGCCCCAGGATATGAAGATCGGCTCTCTCGAATTCTCCAAGGTTCCATTCTTTACTCTTGCTGGCACCGCGAAGGAAGACAGCACATCCGGCTTCGATGGACTGTTGACCATGGGACTCTTCCGTCGCGTGTTCATCTGCCACGTGGAGCACTTTGCGATCCTCGAAGCCCGGTGATAGACGAAGCGAACCGTTCCGGTTGGATCGTGGGCTGCTCGTCAGTTACTTCTTGACTAACAGTGCGGGCCTTCCTCTGATATTTCGCTCACGAAAAAAGGGGAACGCCATGCGGCGTTCCCCTTTTCCTGCTGCGAGGATTCCGGCAATTATGAAGGCGGAAGAATGAGAAGCCCCGCGTGCAGCAGCATTTCCGTTAGGCTGTCGAGCGCTTTTTTGTATTTGTAGGAGATGGCACGCACGCTCACGCCGAGCATCGCGGCTGTTTCTTCCTGGGTGTATTCCTGCAGCACCATCCGGCTGAGAATGGCCTGATCGACTTGCCCCAGTTTCTTCAGACAGTTCTCGATATCGAGCACGAAGATCACGGCGTCTTCAAAGGTTTTGACTTTGCGGCTCGATACCCACCCGCGCCCGATCGGTTCGCCCAGAATTGCCGGGGCGCGGCCCACCAGCATGGACGCGTACAGATACCGCCGAAGCATTTTTTCGGTGTGTTTGCGATAAAAGGCCACGCTGCCGCCGGGCGCGCCTGCGGCGTTCATGGCCGTCAAATCAGTCTTCGCCAACGGAGCCGGAGTAGGGATCGACGCTATGCCCCGTCCGCCAGCGCTGCGTGATGGTTGCTGTGGCCCACAGATACGGCAGTTGGAGGGCTGCGCTCATTCCGCACCCCCGGCTTCTGCGGCTACTGCCCAGAGGTTCAAGAATCGCTTTGTGGTCGGACGCCCGCGCCGCTTTCGTGACTCAGGGCTTGGAAACTTCTCCAGTTCTGTTTTACAGCGAGAGCAATAAACAGTTCCCAAGGCCTGGGCGCGGTACCAAAGACAACCGCATCCCTCGCAAATCTTCAATTGCACGCACACTTCCATGACCGATTTCCCCAAAAATCGCTTTCTCCCGCTCGTTCAGCTTCTTGTCTTCTGTCAGGCGGGTTGAAAGGAGCCGGGCAATCGCGCCGGCGGTTCTGTCGCCGCCGTGTTCGGTTGCCACCAATGCTCGAGCTGTGGATGTCATCACGATGTTCGCGCAGAATCTGGAATCAGCTCGACAGGCGGTACCGAGGCGCATGGCTGAGGCGCCTGCGACGGAGATCGGTCGGAAGAGCGCGTTACCCGCGGCACGCCGAGTCCGAGGAGATCGCCTACAACCCTCGTACAATTGCGCGGACCGAATCCCATCCTCGAAAATTTTCCACAACCTGTGCGAGCTGGAGTAAACCCAATGTAGAGAGACGTGTCCTCTTGCGTCAACGCTGCCAGGCGCAATTCTTCATTAGTGCTGATGGACCAGCAAGCGAGCCCGAAGAATGGAGCCAAAACGGCGCAAATCGGTTTGCTTAAAGAAAACAGCGACCGATCGTCCCCACGCCCGGTGGCGGACTATCCACAGATGAATTTTACCCAGATGCACGAACGACTTCGTGTGGAGTTGCTGCGCAGGATTGAGCGCGGAACTCTGAGCGTCTCACTGCTGGCGCGACAGACCGGATTCGGCAAGTCGCACCTGTCCAACTTTCTGCACTCCCGCCGGAAACTTTCGCTGGAAGGGACTCGACCGGATGCTGACTACCCAGCACATGGCGTGCGAGAGACCTGCTGGAACTCGGCGCTCATGCCGATCGGGGCAGCAGCGCGGAAGAAGAGCCCTGCACGGTGCCGGTTGTCTCGCACAATTCCGCTCTCTTTGAGCCGTATATCCGGCCGAGCGCGGTGCAGACGATGCTGCATCTGCCCGCGGGTGCGCTGCGATCGCTCAAATCCAAAGCGGTGGCATCGCGCCGCGCGTGGCAGCGGTTTGTGGCCGTCCGCATCGCCCATTCCGACGCGCTGCCCATGGAGCCATTGTTTTTCCGGATGCCCTTGCGGTGATCGACCGGCACTACAATGCGCTGGTCCCCTACCGCGCCGGAAGGCCCAATTTGTATGCGGTCCGCGACGGAGCGCACCTGATGCTGCGCTATGCCGACTTTGCAGAGTCGCGGCTGGTGTTACGGCCTTTGAATATGAGCTTCCCGGTTGACCTGATCGAGATCGGCCCCGATGCCTCGCCGGCGACTACATCGCGGGACGCGTAGGTGTTGACGATCAACGAACTGTGAACCGTGGCTCGACCGCGCGCGCGAAATCCGTCGACTCAAACGTCGTGGGAAACATCGGCATTGTCGAAGCGCGTGAACTTGGAGACGAAGTTCAGATGCACCACTCCGGTCGGTCCATTGCGCTGCTTGGCAATGATGATCTCCGATTTGGCCCTGTCGGATTCAGACATCTCCTCATCGCGGTTGTAATAGGACTCGCGATGGATGAAAGCAACGACGTCAGCGTCCTGCTCAATCGAGCCTGACTCGCGAAGATCGCTCAGCATAGGCCGCTTGTCATCGCCGCGGCGCTCGCTGGCACGTGAAAGCTGCGACAGCGCGACAACGGGAACCTCCAGCTCTTTGGCCAGCGCCTTCAGGCCGCGCGAAATCGCGGACACTTCCTGGGTGCGGTTCTCATAGCGCTTGCCTCCCGCGGAGGGCAGGGTGGCCGACATCAGCTGCAGGTAATCCACCACGATTAGATCAAGTTTGCCGGTCGTCTGTTTCAGACGCCGCGCCTTGGCGCGCATCTCGGCCAGCGAAATGCCGGCGCTGTCGTCGATGAACATGTGCGACTCGATCAGTTGCTCCAGCGCCTTCTCAAGCTTGATCTGATCCTCTTTCCTGATGAATCCCGCCTGCATGCTGCGCTGGTCTACCCAGGCCTGCGAGGCCAGCATGCGGCGCAGCAGCGAGGCTTTGCTCATTTCCAGGCTGAAGACTGCGACGGTGGCTCGGCTGTAGATGGCCGCATTCTCGGCAATATTGATGGCCAGCGCCGTCTTTCCCATGGAAGGGCGCGCGGCGATGATGATGAGCTCATTCTGCTGCAGGCCCTTGGTCATCTCGTCGAATACTTTGAATCCGGTCGCCAGCCCCGTGACCTCGCGGCTTTCCTTGTAGAGGTTATCGATCGACCCAAAGGAATCCGCGACAATCTTGTCGAGCGGTTCGAGTCCGCGGGTAATTCCCTTCTCGCTCACTTCGAGCAGTTGCGATTCGGCTGCGTCGAGAACCTCAAGCGCGGTCTCGCTCTGGTCGGCTGCGCGGGCGATGGCCGCCGAGCAGATCAGCATGAGCTTGCGCAGCAGGCTCTTGTCTTTGACGATGCGGATGTAGTCTTCGATGACCGGGCGGATCGGCAGGCCCTCGGTCAGCGACGCCAGGTAGGCCACGCCTCCGACGGATTCGATCTCTTTGGAGCGGGCCAGTTCGTTCGACAAGGTCACGATGTCGACGGCGCGCTGCTCGTTCATCAGCTCGCTCATGCGCATGAAGATGCGCTTGTGCGAGTCGAGCGAGAAGTCGTCGGGCTCGAGCCGCTCGGCGGCCTCGGAGTGCGCTGCGTTGTCAAGCAGGATGGCGCCGAGGATGGTCTTTTCGGCGTCGATATTCGCGGGCAGGCCGGCGTCGAGCGAAGTGATGTCAGGCAGGGTGGCCATACCTATGAGTGTAGGGCGAAGTTGCTCCCATTCTCAGGGAAGCGCCATGTGAATAAACCCCTTCGAACTAGGAAAACACGGACATCGAACCGTTCGGGGCTGAACAGCGGGAATTGCGAAATTCCGGGCACAGGCCGAGGTGCCGGCTGCTAATTGGAGATCACCATCTGAGAGGTGCTGCTGAGGCTAAGGTTCCGTTTCTTCCAGAATGGAATATCCATCGGGAAAGAATAGGTCACCTGGACTTGAACAGCATTGCCGGGAGCATTGCATTGACCTGCGCATACTGTCCAAGTCGTTGGCTGGCTTGCACTTGCACTGTACCAAGTCGCGGAAGCCGTCAGATTGCTCGCATTAATGCCCGGAAAGACAATCCCCCGCACATATGTCTGAACCTGCGCCGAAGTGATTCCGCAGTCTGGCATGCCCGAGCATGATGAGCCGCGAACAACCGCATATCGCGCGGCCGACCGGGCCGCGTCCGAGATGAAGTTATATGCATAGAGCCCAAGGCAGGATTGAATCAAACCGAACGTAATCATGATTAAGAGAACGGAACACAGGGCGAATTCAACCAGCGATGATCCGGAGCTGTCCCGTCTAACGCGCGAGAGAGTCGCCAATGCGCGCGCAAAACCAGGACGACTCCGCGAAACGCAGCCCAATCTCGGTCGACGAATGCTTGCGTTGCTCACTGCATAACCTTTTGGACGGCCTGTCCGTGAATCGTGAAGGACATGGGCAAACCGGGCAAATGAAGTCCGGGATTAAACGTTGTCTGTGTCTGGACAGTGAGAATCGTCTCAATGTGTGAGGCGGAACAGTCCGTGGATTGGCAGGTCGAGGCGGATCCATCCGAACAAATACAGGTGTGGGAAACATTTGTGGTTCCCAAGGTGATATTGGGTGCGTCGTTCGCAGCAGCAGTCTGAATTCCTGTCACGTCTCCCGAAGCCGATGCGCTTTGCGCACCATACTGCACTCCGGCCATTGCGGCATTTGACACTTCAATAGCGGAGTACGCCGCCATGCCAAATTCGGCTGCCCCGACCAACATGGCCAGAAGGACGGGCATTGCCAGCGCAGTCTCCACAATGGACCCACCTGCCTCCTTCTTGATTCTTCCTGGAAGACGAGCAACCGCGGAGCACGTTATCGAGCGAACGATGTTTGCAAGTCTCATTGCTACTCCACCATGACGAGTTTTGAAAGAGCCGTGTTTGTGTTGGTTACTGCCGCATAGTTCGTAACGGTAACCGATCCACTGCCGGTAACTTTTAACGTGTCGACGATCATATCCAGGGAGACATTCATGCTTCCAGAACCCGTCAGAGTCAAGGGTGCCGCCGGAGCGTACAGAATTCCCTTCACGGTGTCACCACCGGAACCGGTAAGAGACATCGCGCTGGCATCGCTTGACGGCTGGTAAATGAGCATACCGTTGTAGGTTCCGGAGGTGGGAGCGCTCAAATTCATATTGCCGCTGCCCGTAATCGTATCGCTGCCCAGGGTGTAGAAAGTGACGCTGGAACCCGTCAGAGCGCCAGAGCCTGTAAGGCTCAGATTGCCGCCGACGGTGTAAAGGCCAGAACCGAGGCTCACCGCTCCGCTGCCGGTTGTCGTAAAATTGCCGCCAATCGTATAGTTCCCTGCACCAAGCACGAGATTTCCGCTTCCCGTGTTCGTTAAGCTCCCCGTGATGATGTAATTCCCTGGGTTGAGCGTCAGCGTACCGCTGCCCGTGTTCGAAATCGATGTGTAGGTCCCCTGGTTGATCGACATATTCCCGCTGCCCGTGTTGCTTATGGTGCAGCCTGACGAGCATGTGCCAGTCGGAATCGTGGGAGCAGTCGGATTCAGGGGATCTGCCGCCGGTCCTATTCCAGTCGTAGGAGGGTTCGGTGAGATGTGTCCCGAGCCGGTAACGCTGTATCCGCCGACAATACCGATCTGCTTTGCCGTGATGGAGCCGCTCCCGGTGAGCGACATTGCGTTGCTCGCGTTGGAATCGTCGTAGATTTCGCAGTTCGGCGCCGAAATAGACCCGGAACCGGTCACAGAAACGTCGGTGCCGGACTTTGAGAGCGCCCAGAGGCATCCATTATTGGCTCCCGAACCTGCAACAGCTCTGGCTCTCACATTGAGTGCGGATATGTGGAACATTCTCATGAAAAATGTCGGCGTGGGCTCGACGACAATCGCTTCCGTGTAGCCGGTGCTTTCGTGATAGCCATTGAGCGGGGGATCGTTTACGCAAATCGTGGTAGAGCTCACGCCCGTACACTGACTGTTGGCCGTACAGGTCGCCGATATGCCGTTGGCCGCGCCTGCGGCACAGGCCGCCGTCTTGGCGGATGTCGTTGAGCTGTTGTACTTGTAATCGAGCGCGGCTGCGACGGCTGCGGCATCAGCAACAACTTGCATGTTCCGCTTGGCCTGAAAGACGAAGCCGACGTCGACCGCCATGGCCATAAATCCAAGCAGCACCGTCATACACAGTGCAAAGATCACAAGCGTTTGCCCTGAATCCTCTTTGAAGGACTTCATGGGGAAGTCTCCTTTTGGGGAGGTTTGTCTTGACATCCCTCGCGGTTCAGCCGGGTCTTACACACAGGCAAACCACGCGACCACCTGTCGACTTACCCAACCCACCTTGTAAACCGATTGCTCGATTCGTGATTATATGCGTATTTTTGACGGTCGCGGTTACACAATGGTAACTGACACTCTGGCGTAGCCACTCTGGACGGGAACGGCCAACCTCGGCGGCATTGGGACGACGCCATGCTCCATCGGCGACCCGCCTATCGGCGCAAGGGACATCGAGTTAGCGGATTGTCGGGGGATGCCGCGATGGCCGCCAGCGCAGACTATTGAACGATCGTCATGCTCGAAACGCTGCCCAGGTTGATGTTCTTTTTACCAACGAAGGGAATGGCCAGGGGATAGGAATATGACACGGTCACCTGTACGAGGTTTGTGGGTACGTTGTTGCCGGTTTGTGTAGTCGAACACGTTGTCCAGGTAGCGGGTATGGATCCCCCATTTGTGCACCATTTGGTTGTCGTGGTGACACTTCCGGAATACGGATACCCAAGCGTTCTAACAAACTGCGCAATATCGGCGGGTGTGGCGCCGCTGCTGCTTGCACTTGTCGGGGAGCAGTATCCTGCGCCAAAAATGCCATTGCAGGTCGAACCCCGTACAATCGCCCACCGGGTTGCCTCCCGGGCTGCATCGGCAGCGAAGTGATAGCAATAAAGACCGATCGACAACTGGAGAATCCCGAACAGGACCGGAACCAGGACCAGGCACGAGATCGCCATCTCCACAAGGGAGCCGCCTTGTTCGCGTCGAACAGCGTCCTTCAGTCGCTTTGAAAGTTGTAGTGCTGTATTGTTCTTCATTCGTTTGACACCGTCTGCGTCGATGTCCCATGCAGGGTATAGGTGGCGGGCGCGCCAGGTCTGTGGACCAGGGGCGAAAACGTAGACTGCGTCTGCACTGTTACAGCCGTGACCATCGACGTATTGTTACTGACGCACGTCGAATTGTCAGAGCAGCTTGTCGGTGTATAGGTCGTATCTGCGCACGAACACGACGTTGTCACGGATGTCACCGAGATCGCGCTTCCTCCCGAAAGATTGCTCGCGTCTGCGTTAGCCGCGTTGGTAATGCCGCCGGTATCCGACGACGCCGAGAGGCTCGACGCCGCATACATGGCTCCGGCGTGAGCCGCGTTCGTCACTTCAATCGAGGCATAGGCGATCCTCGCAAACTCGGCCGCGCCCAGAAGCACAAAGGAAAGCAGCGGCAATGAGATTGCGAGTTCCACCAGGGCGGAACCTTCCTCGCCGAGGTGAAGGGCCTTCGAAAGACGTCTGCGTCTGAACTCTCTCATGATCATTGCTCTATTCCCCTATTCAACGAGTGTGATGTGCAGGAATGGCGTCGTAGTTGGGTTGTACGTGCTGTAGTTGGTGAGGTTTACCTGGCCGTTGACGTAAGCCTGGCCCACAACCAGCACGGTGGCGTTGACGGCGCCCCCCTGGTCATGGAGATCCACCGCAGCACCCGGCGCCAGGACGGCTCCGTCAAAGATCGAGCTGCCGCTGCCGAACTGCAGTTCCAGTTGTGAGGTATTCGATAGTGGCTGGTAGATCGCAACTCCGTTATAGGTGCCACTGGTGGGGGCATAGTCGTAAAAAGTCGTCGCCGTGCCACTGTCGTAGGCTCCGTTGCTCACGATGACGGTCGCGCCGCCATTGGGGCTGTTCGTTCCAATCGTGGTGGCGCCCTTGATCGTGACGCCGGTTTCGAAGACGTAGTTTCCGGGGCCGAGGGTTCCACTGCTGATCGTCACCGGAGTGCAGGTGGTCGTGGTCACACCTTTTTTGGTGGTGGTGGTGCATCCAGCGGGGTTGGCATAGCACTGGTACTTGCCATATCCAGGCCCAGCAATTGTCCCTGAGAGACTGGCAACGCTAGTCACGCTCGAGCAGCCGGTCGTCGGGTCAGAAGGTATGTTTTGCCATTGTGCAGGAAGGCTCTGAACGCCAGTATTCAGATACACGGGCGGACCTGGATCGCCTTTGCAATTGCCTGCTGCCTTGTCCCCCGTGCACGGAGACCTCAGAGAAATTGGACTTTCCCGCGTTTCCGGTAACGCACAGTGCGCCCGGGTCATCGGAGTTCACATAAATGCCGCAACCCGGCGCGTTGATATCGCCGGCGCCGTGGATCCAGAGCGAACTCGGGGCGTGAGGATCCTCTACATACATGCAGGTCTGCGAGGCTCCCGGCGAGCCTGCAACGGCATTGGCGGAGACGTTGATCGAACTGAAGTTGGTGTTGTAGAAAACCACTCTGCTCATCGCGGCGATAAACATCGTCGGATTCGGCGTTGCCAGATTTACCTGAACGCAGGATGGACACGCCACACCGCCAGGGAGAGTCGGAGAAACGATCACATTCACGATGTTGCCGGTGACGGTTGAGTCGACACCCATTCCCTTGGCAGCAGCCTTGGCCTTCGCTCCCACATTTGTCGACCCGTTGTAGAACATCTCCGTGGCGCCCGCCATTGCCGCCGCGTCCGCTGCTGCCTGCATGTTCCGCCGTGCGTGAAGCAGCACACCGACATCGATTGCAAGACCGAGGGCGCCAAGCAATATCCCCATGCTGAAGAACGTCATCACCAGGACCTGCCCTGATTCTTCACGAAACCATTTCATCGAAGACCCTCCGTACGGAGTTCCGGAGCCGCCAACGTTCGCGGAACTTGCAAAGAACCTCAACCCACGTCGGGCGCCTGCACTGTGAAAGCCAGCCACACAGCCGGGCACAGGACCGAAAGAAAGAGCGTTCAACCATTTTCTTCGGGGAGAAACTTTCACCGACACAACCTTCCTTCGCGCGCATTCGTTCGAACGTATGCAATTGCGCTTTGGGACTTTAATACCATGGCTTGCCCGCCTACGTTCCGTGCGGATCGCTAGCCTTTCTTGAAGGGAATCATTACCGGGACGAGTTCTCTATGATCACGGAACCATTTCATCGAAGAACCTTCTTTGCGCAATTGATTCGCCGATTACTGTCCTGGGGGAAGTCGGGCCCGAATGCATAACTCTGGATGCACGATTATGGAATCTGGCACGGGGGAAATCAACGAGAAAATGGTGAAATCGAGCCCTATACGGACAGGCGCGGTAACGCTAGATCAAGTGAGAGTCACCTATCCGCAGTTACCTTACGAGCAGCCGGCACCCGACGAATCGAGCTATATGCAGGTCAGAATACCCACTTAGCCAGTCACCTTCAGGTATCTAGGCCGACTTAGGCCGCCAGCGCAGAATTGGCTTGCGCGCTGCGGTAACTTCGTCGAGCCGCGAAACGCGCGTGGAGTGCGGCGCGGTTTTGACGACCTCCGGGGTCTCTTCGACTTCCTTCGCGATGGAGCGCATGGCCTGGATAAACAGATCCAGCTCTTCGAGCGATTCGCTCTCCGTCGGCTCGATCATCAGCGCGCCGTGCACAATCAGCGGAAAGCTGACTGTATACGGGTGGAAGCCGTAATCAATCAGGCGCTTCGCGATGTCGCCGGTCTTGACGCCTTTGGCCGCCTGCCGCTTGTCGCTGAATACCACTTCGTGCATCGACGGCGTTTTGTACGGCAGTTCGTAGAGGTCTTCAAGATTCTTGCGGATGTAGTTTGCGTTGAGCACGGCATCTTCGGTGGTCTGCCTCAGCCCATCCGGCCCGTTGGCGAGAATGTAGGCCAGCGCGCGGATGAACATGCCGGTGTTGCCGTAGAAGGCGCGCACGCGGCCCACGGATTGCGGACGATTGAAATCCCAAAAAGCGGTGACCAGCTGTGCCCCAGGTCTCGGTTTGAGACCGGGGATGGGGTCTCCGATCTGCGAGCGAGAACCGGCGTCGGCAGAAACGGCTCAAGGAATTTCTTGCACGCGACAGGGCCGGAGCCGGGACCGCCGCCCCCGTGCGGCGTCGAAAACGTCTTGTGCAGATTGAGGTGCATCACGTCCACGCCGAAGTCGCCTGGACGTACCTTGCCCACCAGCGCATTCATGTTGGCGCCATCCATATAGAGCAGCGCTCCCTTGGCGTGGAGAATATCGGCGATCTTGTGAATCTCGTTTTCGAATACACCGAGCGTCGAGGGATTGGTGAGCATCAGCGCGGCGGTGTCTTCATCGACTTGCCGCGTAAGTGCTTCGAGATCGATGCCGCCCTCGGCATTCGACTTGAGATTCTCGACCTGGTAGCCGCAGATGGCCGCGGTGGCGGGATTCGTGCCGTGCGCCGAGTCGGGAATGATGATCTTGCGGCGCGCGTTGCCCTTCGACTCATGCCAGGCGCGCACCAGCAGGATTCCGGTGAATTCGCCATGCGCGCCGGCTGCGGGCTGCAATGTGATCGTGTCCATGCCGGTGATTTCGATGAGGCAGCGCTGCAGCAGGTCGATGATTTCGAGCACGCCCTGCGCAAGCGACTCGGGACGATACGGATGCGCTTCCGCGAGACCCTCGATGCGGGAGACGAATTCATTGACGCGCGGGTTGTACTTCATCGTGCAGGAGCCCAGCGGATACATGCCGAGGTCGATGGCGTAGTTCCAGGTGGAGAGGCGCGTGAAGTGCCGGATGATTTCGATCTCGCTCAATTCAGGCAGCAGGCCCGGCGTTTTGCGATGTGCATCGCCAAGTAGCGCCGCAGGGTCAACTTCGTGGCACGTCGAGCGGCGGCAGTTTGTAGGCCTTCTTGCCCGGAGATGACTTCTCGAAGACAAGGCCTTCGTTCTGCGTCTGGTGGGGACGAACCTTGCCGATGCTGCGATTGATTTGAGTTTCAGCTGTTGCCATATTTGTGTGCCTCTGATCTCCACAGTCCTATTTGCTTTGTACAGGGCACGACTTCAGTCGTGCCGAAAAGACCGCTACGCAATTGGGCTTTAGCCCCTGCAACTACTTGCCTCTTGCTTCTTCTTCGCCAAGAACCGAAAGCAAAACGGATATTCATCTGGCGCCTTTTGGGATCAGATTTGGCACGACTAAAGTCGTGCCCTGTTACAAAACTCAGCGGGGCTTTTGCAAATCCTCCGATACCTGAACCAGATACCGTCTGTCTTTTCCGCCTCGCGGAACTATGCCTCCACCGGCGCAGCTGCCAGCACTCTTGCCGCGTGATCGATCGTTTCGCGCGCCAACCACTTCTGTTGCGCACCACAGCGTCGCGTTCTTCAACTCCGGATACCAGCGGCTCAAATCGATGCCGCCAACAATCTTGTCGTCGAGCAGCCGCTGGCTCCATTGCGCCGGCGATTCCTGCGTCTGCAATACAAATTCGTGGAAGCGCGGCGCGCCCTTGAACAGCAGCTTTGCGCCGGGTTGCGCGCTCAGTGTCTTCGCTGCGTAGTCTGCCTTGGCGAGATTGTGCTCGGCCAGTTCGCGAATCCCTTCCTTGCCATACACCGTCAGAAAGATCGTCGCCATCAGCGCGACGAGCGCCTGATTCGTGCAGATGTTTGACGTCGCCTTCTCGCGCCGGATGTGCTGCTCGCGCGTGGAAAGCGTCAGCACGAATCCCCGGTTTCCATTGCCATCGACGGTCTGTCCGGCAAGGCGGCCGGGCATCTGGCGCAGGTACTGCTCCTTCGCCGCGATCACGCCGCAGAACGGGCCGCCATAGCTGAGCGCGACGCCGAACGACTGCGCTTCCATGCTGACGATGTCGGCTTCTACCGGCGGCCGAACAACGCCAAGCGAAACCGCCTCGGCAATCGAAACGATCAGCAGCGCGCCTTTTTGATGAGCGATCTCGGCGATAGCGGGAATGTCTTCAATCACGCCAAAGAAGTTCGGACTCTGCACCAGCACGGCTGCGGTCTCTTCGGTCACTGCAGCCGCGAGCGCATCGAGATCCACGCGGCCTGTCTCCGGGACATAGCCGATCTCCGTTGTCGGCAGATCGCGGAATTGCAGGTAGGTGTGCAGAACTTCGCGATACTCCGGATGCACCGTCGAAGCGACCACGGCCTTATGGCGACCCGTGACGCGCATCGCCATCAGCACCGCTTCCGCGGCTCCCGTTGACCCGTCGTACATGCTGGCGTTGGCCACGTCCATGCCGGTCAGTTCGGCGATCATGGTCTGGAATTCGAAGATCGCCTGCAGCGTTCCCTGCGTGATCTCCGGCTGATAAGGCGTATAGCTCGTCAGGAATTCGCCGCGCTGCACCAGCGCATCGATGATCACGGGGCGATAGTGGCGATAGCAGCCCGCGCCCAGAAAGCTCGCGTAATCGGTGGCATTCTTCTGCGCGGCGGCCTTGAAGTAGTCGATGATTTCGCTCTCGGCCTGCTGGCGCGGCACGTCGAGATCGCGCGTGAGCCGGTATTCGGCCGGAATGATGGCGAAGAGATCGTCGATCGCCTTGGCGCCGATGGCCTTGAGCATCTGCTCCCGCTCGGCGGGAGATTTAGGTAGGTAGCGCATGATTGGTCGTTCCTTGGAGGTGGTCAATACTTCGTTGCTAACTCCTCAGTCATCAGCTGCGTCGTATGTCGAAACCAGATTTCGCGATAAATCGGTTTTCAACCTGAAAACTGAGAACTGACGACTGAGAACTGGTCTACGCCCCCGTCTCTTCCGAGACGAACTTCTCATACGATGCGGCGTCGAGCAGCTTTTCATATTCCGACGGATCAGACAGCTCGATCTTGATGATCCAGGTTTCGTGCGGCGCTTCGTTGATCTTGTCGGGGGAGGTTTTCAGTTCCTCGTTCACCGCCGTCACGGTTCCGCTTACGGGCGAGTACAGGTCGCTGACCGCCTTCACGCTTTCGACCGATCCGAATGACGCATTTGCGGTAATGGAGTCGCCCACTTTCGGTACGTCCACATAGACGATGTCGCCAAGCGAGTTCTGGGCGTAGTCGGTAATGCCGACAGTCCCGATTTTGCCGTCGAGCGAGATCCATTCATGCTCGCGGGTATAGCGATAATTCGCCGGATAAGCCATAGAAGAACATGCTCCTTTCGGAAAGCAAATGAAGCTACAGTGTACGACCTTGGAACGGCGCGCGGGGACTGAGGAAAAGCCGGGATTGGCGCGATCAAAAACTGCCTTTCAATCAGATTCGGACTACTTCGCAGGCCCGAATCCAGGATAGGGTTCGAGCGGAACAAGGGCTGCCACCTCGAGCATCCCTGCCTTGAAGATCGGCAGGCTGCCGAGTGCTTCGCGCACCTCGGCTTCGCTGGCCGCTTCCCAGAGGATGGTCGCGCCGGGTATGTCACCCCTTCGCCACACCTGGCGCAGGATTCCCGTGGCGTACAGCTCTTTAACGCGCTGGCCCTCCCGGGCATTGAGTTCCGGCGTAAAGGCTTCAGGCGGAAATGCATCGGTTCGGCGTCGCGAAAGCGTCAGAAACTGCATATTCGTAATTTTATGAGATGAAGGCAAGCCCGACTCAGATCCGGGTGCCCCATCCATTCGGCTGCTTTTGCCGAATGGGTGGGAAACCGCAACGCTCAATCAACCGCGAGTCTCTAACTGGATCTTCAGGCCGCACTGGTTTCCGGATTGGCCGTCAGCCGGCGGAAGTCCAGCAGCATCTTCGCCCGCCAGATCACGATCATGCCGAAGGCGAGGATAAAGAAGATGCCTGCCGTCTGCTGCGTGGTGAGGATCTTGTCGAAGATAGCCGCGCGCGAAGATGCGGATGCCCGCCAGCACCAGGATGACGACAAGAAAGGCGCTCGAACGCTTCATCCTCACCGTCTGCCCCTGCAATTCCAGCCGCGTGGTCAGCAACAGCGGCCACGCAAGAGCCACCGCGCCGGTCAGGAATGCAATAGCCGCCCAGGTCCATGGAACGCGGAAAGCCGGATCCACAAACATCGAGAACCCGGTGGCCATGCCCAGCGGAGGAATGATGATCTTTCTGCAGGGAAACCGCGCTGCGCGCCTCCCGCAGCCGCCACATGATCACCAGCAACCGCCCCCGCACCCGCGACAAGAAACGAGCCGGCAGCTTTGCCAAGAACAGGGGAAAGAGGGCGAAGAGCCACCATGGCTTCCATTTTATTGGATTCTGAGAATTCCGCGCGACGGCAGGCAATTGACTGAGGGACCAACGGCATCAAGACGCTATGGTCCGACCCAGGAAGGGTAGCGAGCTTGCACATTGCTGATCGTCGGAGATACACGGCAATCGCACCGCATGTCAGAAGAGGTTGCTGAGCTGGTATTCGCCGCTGGCAGATTACTATCGGATCTGGTTTTTCATGACGGGGATCAGGCCGATGCTGGTTCCGGTCCAGGTGAGGATTGTTGAATCCGATCCGCGATCTTCGGAGTGCGCAAAGGCGTCACCGGAAGATACTGGATTGAGTTGCGGAATCGCAACGCCGAGGCCATCGAGAAATTCGCAAGTCGGTCGCACGCAGATTGGAGCCTCTCTGGAATGTCAGTCCGGCGAGATGACCGCGAGCGACACGTGAAGCCGCGCGGCGAAGAAAGGCATCGCGTGGCATTCGGATAGGACGTCCACTGGCCGAGGTCGAAATTCAGGCTCCAATCGTGATTGTTCATGCGAGTCCTGCATGCTCCTGGTTCGCGACCAGCCAGCCGGAGCCGCGCGATCAAGAATTGCACTCGCTCTATGCTCCACTATGGTCAACCAGTCCGTCGACGTATGAACTGCTGATGTCATCAACCAGACGTGCGATACAAGGGTCCTGTTCTCTACGGTGCCGAGGACGCGGCGAATCGTGCTGCAGGTCTTGGCCGTATCGACGACCGGAAGTACGCGCTGCACCAGCATTCGCTACATTCTGATCAGGATGGCCTCAACGTCGAATTCGTAGCGTGGAATACGATGCTCGCCAAAGGACGAATTGAACGCCGGGCTGGAATCAGTAGGCATTCAAAATACGCTGGCTGGATAGCGAAGACGCTTGAGAGCGGCTCACTACCAGATCCCTTAATGCCGCCAGATCACTGTGAAGTGTCGGCTTGCCTCGAGCCACCGCTCACTTCTCGAAAAACTTGCCATGTCCGCCGTTGGCCCACGGGTCGTAGTGTTCAGCGAACTCCGCGCGTTCCTGCACCGAGGGATGGCTGTACGACCAGAACTCCACAAATGCATTCGGGTTGGGGTCGTCGAGCCACGCCTCGCCCAGGTGGTTGAACGACGACACCGCCGTCTTCTGCGGATCGGGCACCAGGCCGTGAATCGCCTCCTGCCCGTAAATGTCGGCCTCGTGCTCGAAGTGCCGGCTCACCGCGTTGCCCACCGGCGTCATCACAAACCCGGCAATTGAAAACGCAAAGAACAGCGTCAGGAATCCCGCCCGGCTGGCGACCGGGCCGATCTTCCATCGCTCGCCGAAGCGGCGCACCATGCTCTCCGCCAGATGCGCGCAGGCCCAGAATACGAAGAACAATCCCACCACCAATCCTGCCAGCATCTTGGGGATATGGTTGAGCACGTAGTGCCCGCTCTCATGGCCGAAGATGAACATGATCTCGTCGTCGGGCATGCGGTCGGTGGTCGTATCCCACATCACAAAGCGCTTGCTCGAACCGATGCCCGGTCACATACGCGTTGATGCCGTTGGTCTTCTCGCTTGCCTTCATCAGGAACATGCGGTCGGGCGCGATCGCGGTCCCGGTGCGCGCCACAACCTGTTCGAGTTCGCCTACCAGCGCCGCATGCGTTCCTTCGAGCGGCTCGAATTTGTTGAAGAGCGGGTCGAGCACCATCGGCGCCAGAAACACGGCGATCACGATCAGCGGTATCGAGATCATCCACAGCCAAAGCCAGTAGCGGCGCGGCGAAACGCGCACAATCCAGTTGAAAGAAGAGCGCCAGCGGCACCCCGACCAGCAAGGAAACTCCAAGCCCCTTCCCCTGGTCGCCCAGCCATCCCGGCCAGCTTTGCACGCTGATCCTGTAGCGCAGGCTGGCTGCGTGTCCCATGGCGTCCAGTGGCAGATTGGCCAGGGCGAGAATCGCCAGCAGTACGCCAAAGAACACAACCCCTTGCAGCCAGCGCTTCCGTGTCGTTTCCCTGGCGAAGGCGTCTAACCGTGCAGCCGCACCGGAAGCCAGCAGACCCCCAAGCACGATCAGGCCCCAGAGCGACCCGGCGATATCCAGCGATACGCGGATCTTGTTGAGCGCAATGGCCTGGGCAAGTTTGTCCGGCGGCAGGGAGTAGGCCTGCTCAGAGTGAGGCGGACTGTGGTTCGCCGCATGCTTCAGCCTGGCTCTGCGCTGCACTGCCCGTCTGGGCCGCGACAGCCACGGAAGAGACCAGAAGCAGAATGGCTACGGTACCTGCGAGCCTGAGGCGCCGGACAATTCCCATCAGATTTCCCTTCACAGACGCTCGAGTTTGAGACAATCAGGTTTACCGATGTTTTCAGCTGAAAAAGTACAAACCCTCGCACCCATTGTCTTCCTAAAGAGGCACCGGGGACCCTGCCAGAACGGTTTGCGCTGCACGGCCGCTCTTGTCGCCGCTGGCTGCCTGGCCGCATCCGCTCAGAACCCGCCATGCGCATTCATGCCGACGCCCGGGGAGCCGCCGCGGGCTCCTCCGTCCTGCTCGACACCATGACCGGGGAATTGCAACGCGCCTTCACTTCGCTGGGCAAGCCCGGGCCGAACCAGAAAGACGCCGACAAGCTGCTTGCCGCCCTACTTCCTCAGTTACTCGGTTGCTGACGCGACGTCCGTCACCATTCGCGCGCAATACGGAGCTTTGGCCGACAGCTCCAGCAACCATCTGCGCGTTGCCGACGTGCAGGTGCGCATCGGCGACCCCAAGCTCGACAACACCCATGGCAACCATCGCGCCTCCGCCGTCAACAGTCTGCAGTTGCCGCTCGGGGACGATCACGTGGCTCTCGCGCGCACACTGTGGATGGCTACCAATGCGGGCTATGGCACCGCCCTCGAAAATTATCTCCGCGTCAAGACGGAAGCCCAGGTGCGCGCCAAAGAAGAAGACACTTCGCCCGACTTCAGCAAGGAGTCGCCCGAAGTCTCCGTCTCCCAACCCGCTCCGGCTGTGGTCGTCGACCGCGCTGCCTGGGAACAGCGCGTAAAGGCGCTGAGCCGCGTCTTCCGCGACTATCCCGATGTCTATCAGAATCTCGCCATGCTGACCGTGCAGAACGAGACCGACTACTACGCTTCGTCTGAAGGATCGCGCGTGGTTGACCCGCACATACAGGCGCGCGTGGTGGTATTCGCCGTAACCCGCGCCGATGACGGCATGGACCTGTTCCGCGCCCAGACCTTCGAAGCCGAGAATGCGGACGGCCTCCCTTCGCAATCGGAGATGGAAGCTGCGGTTCGCGAACTGGGCAAGAGCCTCGAAGCCTTGCGCAAAGCTCCCGTCACCGAGCCATTTGACGGTCCTGCCATTCTTTCCGGCCGCGCCTCCGCCGTCTTCTTCCATGAAGTGCTGGGTCACCGCCTCGAAGGCCAGCGCCAGCGCGGCGACGAAGAAGGCCAGACGTTTACCAAGGAGCTGAACAAGGAAGTCCTGCCGCCGTTCCTTTCCGTGGCCGACGATCCGACCATGACCACTTTCGGCAAAATCTGGCTCAGCGGCACCTACACGTACGACGACGAAGGCGAGAAGGCGCGGCGCGTCGAACTGATTCAGAACGGCGTGCTCAAGACCTTCCTCATGTCGCGCCTGCCGATCGCGAGCTTCGCCGCCTCCAATGGCCACGGCCGCGCCCAGACCGGCCGCATGCCCACCGGCCGCCAGGGGAATCTCATTGTTACGTCGACCAAGACCGAGCCCGAAGCCGATCTGCGCAAGCAGCTGATTGACGAAGCGAAGAAGCAGGGCAAGCCTTACGGCCTCTACTTCGAGGACATCTCCTCGGGCTTCGCAGTCACCACGCGCAGCGCGCCACAGGCCTTCCAGGTCATCCCGCTCGTGGTCTACCGCGTGTATGTCGACGGCCGCCCCGACGAGCTTGTCCGCGGTGTCAGCATCGTGGGCACGCCGCTCGCCGCCATGAAGCGCATCGTGGCCACCAGCGACAAGCCCGAAGTCTTCAACGGCGAATGCGGCGCCGAATCGGGCACCATTCCGGTCAGCGCCGTCGCTCCCGCCATGCTGGTGAGTGAGATTGAGACGCAACGCCAGCAGCAGGGCACGCAGCGACCGCCCATCCTGCCCATTCCCGGAGCACCCTCAACTGGTTCGACGAAGGAGGCACAATGAAGCGCACTCGCCGCATTGAGAATTTCTTGGCAGCGGGCACTTCTGGCTGCCGCCCTCTTCACGCCGCACCCCGCCCCGGCGCAGGCCACCCGCGCCGATGCCGAAAAAGATCCAGTGTTGAAAGCCATGCTCGAAGAACTCGACCGCAGCATGGCCCATCTGCAGTTGCCCGGATTCGAGAAGCCCTACTTCATCGAGTACCGCATTGAAGACGTGGACGACTTCGAGACACGCGCGGCCTTCGGAGCCGGCGAAGGTCGCAGCACAGCCACGCTCGCGTAGCGCGCATCAGCGTGCGTGTTGGCGATTACAAGACCGACAACTCCGGCCCCCGCGGTGACGGCGATCTGCAACTCGCCAGCATCGACGACGATCCCATCGCCCTGCGCTCCGCTCTCTGGACCGGCACCGACCAGGCCTATAAGTCCGCCCTCGCTGCGTACGCGCAGAAGCAGGCCGAGCTGAAACAGGTGCAGACGCCTCCGCAGGCCGACGACTTCAGCAAAGTGAAGCCGATCATCTCGCTGGCCGAGCCGCTCAAGCTCTCGCTCGACGAATCGGCATGGACCGATCGCGTTGCCCGCGACAGCGGCATCTATCGCAGCGATCCGGCCGTCAGCGCCGTCCAGCATGACATGCAGTACTCGACCGCAGCCTTCCACGCGCGCGTCACCACCACGTGGATCGTCTCCAGCGAAGGCGCCATCGTGCGTAAGTCGGCGAGCAGCTACTCCGAGTCCCTGGGCGTGGGCACACAGGCCGACGACGGCATGCGTCTCGATCGCTCCTATGGGACCAGCGGCATAGCGTTGAGCGATCTCGACAGCCCGGAGGAATTCAAGAAGCACGTCGTCACGCTCATTACTTCGTTAACCGAACTGCGCAAGGCTCCGCTGGTCGAAGAGGAATATCACGGCCCAGTGCTGCTCAGCGCCGACGCCAGCGCCGACACGCTTCACGCGCTGCTTGCCGCAGGCGTCACCGCTACGCGTCCCAAGCTGGGAACCGAGGCGCGCACCAACGGGCCCTTCGCGTCGAGCTACCACGCGCGCATTCTGCCGGAGTTTCTGACCGTCGTCGACGATCCCGCCATGAAGACCTGGGACGGCAAGGACCTCGTCGGCGCCTACTCGGTCGATGACGAAGCGGTCCCGGCGCAAACGGTGAAGCTGGTTGCAGACGGACATCTCGAGAACTACCTCATCGGCCGGACACCGGTGCGCGACTTCCCTGAATCCAACGGCCACGCCCGCGCCGGCGTCACTGGCCCTCCGCATCCCGTCATCGGTGTCATGAAGGTCACGGCGCAACAGGGCCTCACCGACGAGGAACTGAATCAGAAGTTGATTGGACTCGGCAAGGATCGCGGCCTCAAGAGCGTGTACTTCGTCGAAACCCTCGGAGCCGAAGCGACACCGCGGCTGCTCTATCGCATCGACATGGATGGCAAGCGTACTCTGGTCCGTGGCGCCGTGCTCGATGACCTCGACCAGCGCGCATTGCGCTCCGGCGTTGAGGCGGGCGGCAAGAATCTCTGGGTGGCCAACTATGCTGCCGACATTCCGGAAACCGTCCTCGCCCCCGCGCTGCTGTTCGACGACGTCACCCTAAAGCGCGCCAACGAAACCAACGACAAGCTGCCCTACTACCCGCCACCGGATTAGAATTTCGCCAGTCGCATTACTCATAGCGAAGCGCAATGAGCGGGTCAACCTTGGCTGCGCGACGAGCAGGAAGCCAGGTGGCAAGAACAGTCATTCCGCCAACAACCACCATCGCGGTAACGAACGTCAGCGGATCCGTTGCGCTCAGTCCAAAGAGCTGGTCCCTTATGCCTTTCGCCCCAACAAAAGCGAGCGGCAGGCCGAGCGCGATTCCAACCCCGAGCAGCATCAGCGATTCGCGCAAAATCATCCAAAGTACTGCATGCGCCTGCGCACCTAGCGCCAGTCGGACTCCAATCTCCGTCGTGCGCTGCACAACGTTGTAGCTCATTACGCCATAGAGCCCAATCGCCGCAAGAAACAGGGCGAGGACCGAGAACAGACTCGTCAGCGTTGAGATCAACTCGTCATTCGCGATGAGGCTCGAAACCTGTTCCTGAATGGTTGTAATGCGGAGCAGAGGCAAGTTGGGATTCACAGATGCGACCGCCGCACGGAGATCTGCCACCGTCCTTGCCGGATCGGCGCTCGTCCGTAACAGAATTATGTTGGCATAACGATCCTGATTTTCTTCGCGAATGGAACTCGCCGGCGCGGCGGGGTCCTTCGGCATAAATGGCTCGATCTGCGTCAGAGGTATGTAAGTCATGAGAATCGGATCAGTGTCACGCGGATTCTGAGATTTCGTGTCCCTGGCAATTCCCACGATCTCCCACGGTCCCGCAACCGAGTCGATGCCGATTGTCACTTTTTTGCCGATCGCATCCCCACGCGGGAAGAACCGTTTTGCAATCGTCTCGTTTACCACTGTGACCTTCAAACTGCTCGCCGTGTCGGCCGCAGAAATTGGTCGCCCGGCAACAATCGAAATCCCGGCGGTTTCAAAATACTGCCCCGACACCTTGTTCAGAACCGAAACCATATTCTCTTTGGGTGTCGGCGTATAGCCTTCCAGAGAAATGTTTGAACTCCAGGCTCCGTTCGAGATCGGCGGGGTCGCAGACAAGGCGACGGATCGCACCCCTGGAATCGCTGAGAGCCGTTCAAGAAGCTCCTGGTGCAATGCCGGCGTTTGATGGGGCAGGTAGCCCGCAAGATGCTCGCCGAAATCAGCGATCAACAGATTCGTACGCTCAAAACCGTAGTCCTGAATCTGCAGATTGCGCAGAGTGCGCAAGAGCAGCCCTGCCGCAACCAGGAGCAGCAACGACAACATCACCTGCGCTGTGACCAGCGTCTTCGGCCAGAATCGTGATGATCTGCCGCCCTGTGCGGTCCGCGCACCGGTATTGAGCGAATTGCGTTCCCCGGTTTGCGCCGCGATCAGGGCCGGGCCAAGACCGAACAACAAGGCCGTAACCAGCGAGACAGCCAGCGTGAATGTCGTCACACTCAAATTTGGCGCGGCGCTCATTGCGATGTATCCGTTTCCCTGCCGGACAAAGGCAATCAAGGCACGCGTAGCCCCGAAGGCAAGCGCCATTCCCAGCACACTGCCTGCGATTGAAAGAAGCAATGTCTCGATCAGGCTTTGCCTGACTATGCGCCCACGGCTCGAACCGAGGGCCAGCCTTGTCGCAGTCTCACGGCGCCGAGTTGTGCTGCGCGCCAGCAGAAAATTGGCAAGGTTTGCACATGCAATCAGCAACACCACGGCGACTACTGCCATCAGGATCTTCAGGGAATCGCCGTATTGTCCGCGGATCAGCGAGACGCCGTTTGCCGCGCGAACCAACGGAACGCTAACGCGTTCGATTTCACGCTGGCGCTCCGCAGAAACTGTAGCTCCCTCGTTGGCGCGGATTCCTGCATGAACCTGCTGGTTGAGCCAATTCTGACTCTCTGCAAATGCAGCTTTGCTCTTTGCTGCTTGCGGACTCAAGCGGCCGAAGATATGCAGGAAGTACAAACCAGAATGCGACATCAGCATCGATGGTTGTTGCAGCACGACAGGCTGCATGCTGATCGGGGTCCACAGATCCGCCAGTTCCAGTTCCTGTTTGAAACCGTGAAATGCCTCAGGCATCACCCCGATCACTTCGAAGGGGGTGCCGTTGATCGTCATGGATTTGCCGACAATCTCCGGGTCGGCAGAAAGAGACTGGCGCCAGAAGTGATAGCTGAGCACAACCACAGCGCCGCTGCCCGGAGTTGCGTCATCAGAGGGAAGGATGGTCCGGCCCAGAAAAGAGTGGACGCCGAGAACATTGAAGTAGTTCCCGGAAACTAGATTTGCCGGCGCCAGAAGTGCGGGTTCGCCCGATGAAGCTGCCGCGGCCAACCGCACACTGACTTTATTCGAAAAACTCCCATAGGAGGCGATCCCTTGAAATGGCCCCGGATTCTTTTCGAGTTGCTTGGCAAAGTCCCAGGGGAAATATCCCCCGAATGCTCCGAGGTCAATTCCGCCGGCAACCCCGCCATAGATGGAATCTCCGAATGCAACGAGTTGTTGCGGCTCTCGCACTGGAAGCTGGCGCAGCAGCACCTGGTTGATCAAAGTGAACATCGCGGTGTTGCCGCCGATACCAAGGGCCAGAGAGAGAAGGGCCACTGCGGTGAATCCGGGACTTTTCAACAGGCTTCGAATCCCGATGCGGGAGTCCTGCAGGAGGCTGTCGAGAGCAGATTCCCAGCGGGAGGACCAGACCCTGTGCTTGACGGAATTTCTGCTGCCAAGTTCAATGAGAGCCGCTCGACGCGCAGCCGCCGAGGACATACCTGTGCGCCGCTTGTCTTCGATTGCAGACTCCAGATAACCGTCCAACTCCTCGTCGAGTTCGCTTTCAACTCGATTCTTTTGAAAGAGAGATCGTATCCCGCCAAAGACGCTTGTCAGCCATCTCATGCTCGTCTGGTCCTCACGCTATATTCTCCGAGGCAACGCGCTTCCTCTAGACAGTCAAGAGAATAACTTCTCTCTCCTCTAGATTGTCAAGAGAAGAGCGCGAATATGGCGACAAAAACGAGCCTGGGAATCGACGCGATGAGCCCGCGAACGCAAGGAAAGCCGGACGCTATGGCCAGTTTTTACATTTTCTTCTTCCACGCCCCGACGATCGCCCCCATCAGGGTCATCCCGAAGAACCAGTAGCCGGCGTTGACGAGCCAAAGGCCGATGGGCCGCACCTCGAAGATGTATTCCGTCGAAAACGTGGTCATTTCGAACCCGACCCACAGCAGTGCCGCGACCTTGATGCCGCGCAGCGCCGTCTGCTTGCCGGTCAACTGCGTCACGCAGGAGATCGCCGTCGCCATTACCGCCGCCATCACCAGCGCCGTCGCATACTGAATAGCCGGATTCATGCCAGTGCTCACCAGCCATTGCATGGTGCGTCCGATTCCGTTGAGCCAGGTGCCCATAAAGGCCGAATACCATCCGGCTTCGAGAAGGAAACAGGCAATCGCGGCCACGACAATCGCGAGATAGTTCTGGCGCACGCGCGCCACTTGCATCACAGGCACTTCGACCGCCATGAGTACCTCCAGGAAAGAACGTGGAATCACGATATCCGTTCGATCTTTCACGCGCAAGACGCTTTTTATTGCATCGCACGGTGCACCAAACCGTGGGATACTGACGTTCGAATTCCGCAAACACTCAAACAGATGACAGGGAGTGCAGTATGCCGGATCGAGTGCCCGTCGGCGAAAGAGCGCAGATTGGAGGCGCCATCTGCGCGTTCATTGGCATCCTGCTTCGCTGGCTTGGACCGCATCCGGTTCCGGAAGTGCCCATCAATCCGCACCAGTTCGCGTGCGTGATCATCGGCATGGGAGTGTGCCTGCTGGTCGGTGGAACCTTGGCCCGATGGTTCGCCCGCAACTAACCGCCAGTATCCCCGTCGATCCAGATCCGGCTATCCCTGTTTCACTATCTTGCTGTTCACTGCTTCACTGCTTCACTATTTCACTATTTCACTATTTCACTATTTCACTGTTCACTGTTCACTGATTGACTGACCACTCGTCCCTCAGTCCAGCCGCGTCAGATAAGCCACACCCTCATCCGGTTGCAGCCGCCGCGCCATCTCCTCGGCCTGCTCGCGATCATCGCCCTGCGGGCGGATGCGCACCCAGTAACTACGCTCACCGGCGAACTCGATCACCTTCGAGGCCGGATAATCGTTCAGCAGTTTCTCCTTGAACCGGATCGCTTTCCGCTCGCTGAGGAACGGGCCGATCTGCACGCACCAGCGCCCGCCCACATCCATCGGCTTGGGCGTCTCGTACACATCGACGCGCACCCGGCCTGATCCGGGCCAGATACCGATCGACTGCGCCGAGGCCTTCGTCAAATCGAGAATTGCATTGGGAACAAATGGACCGCGGTCGCTGATGCGCATGGCCGAGGCCTGCCGCGTCTTGAGGTTTGTCACCACGATCAGCGATCCCATGGGCAGCGTGCGATGCGCAGCCGTCAAAGCCTCATCGCTGAAGACCTGCCCATTGGCCGCTTTTCGCCCCTTATAAGGGGCGGTATACCACGTAGCCAGGCCCTCTTCGCTGTAAGTCGGCCGATGGCTGAGGATGAATTCCTTGTCCTCGGCGCTGATGCCTCCCTCGGGAACAGGTGTAATCGGAATGCCGCCGGAGCTTGGCCGTGGCGCCGGAGCCGAAGGCGTGGTGTACACCGGCGGAGCGGTCGCTGTTGGCGGCACAGGTTGCGGCTGCCGCTTGTGGCCGCATGCAACCATCCCCGCCGCGGCCAGCGACAACAGCGCAAAGGCTGTGGCCCGACGCGCACTCGCGCGATGCCAATCCGTCATCAGGCGCGGGGGCCTCGCTGCTGTTGCGCCTTGTCCATGCGATCCGCGAGGTTGCGCAGCGTGTCCGACACCTTGCGCATCGCTACGATCGACTCGGAGCGAACCTGCGGAATCACCGCGTCATTCACATAAGCAATCGCGTGGCGCAGTTCCATCTCAATCAGTTCCATGGCTTCTTCGATGCGGTGGCCCACGCCGGGGCCCGGAGGGGGTGGTGGAGGAGGATAGGAACTCATTGCAGCAAACCTCACTTTCTAGTCTCGATGCCGTCATGACCCGCGTCAATGCCATCAAAGACATTGTCCGCGCGTGCCGTGCCTCTCAAACCAACAGGCCCGCTTGCGTACTCAAACTCGTGCCTGCAAATCTTTCCATGTCCAAAAGTTACTTTTTCTGAACATTTTGCGTCCGAATACTAGAAAGACTGCAATCCTGAATACGCAAAGACGAGCTTTGAGCCGATTGGGTCTCTGTGGTCTACGAATCAGCACCGGAAAAGTTCCATCCTGCGAGGGCCTGCTCTTTGGGGTATGACGAGAAACCTGTACCGGCGTACCTGCAAGATCATCCCAGCCGATGCGCGGGAACCCGTCGGTGTCAGCTTCCACGACTCGTAATCTTTTCGTCGCTTTTCGTCGCCGCAAGCGGAATCGGCTCCGCACAGACGCAGCCGACCAACCCCGCCTCTCCCCTGCCCGACGCGCCTCTCCCGATCATCAAACATGGAAATTCGAAGAGCGGGCCATGCCGGGTGATTCCCAAGAGCGAGTCGGCCGGTATTGCGCTGTCTGAAACCGGCTCCGGCCTGATCGCCGCGGCCGCTGGGTTTCCGCCGGTCGAAGAGGCCGCATCATCGGCAGCCAGCAGTAAATCGGCAGAGCCGGTCTCGCCGCAAGAACTGCCTCCCTGCCCCCTTCCGCCACTCATCAATTTCTATCAGCGGTTCATCAACGGGCCGGAGGTGAAACCTCTGACTCCGAAAGAAAAGGCGCGGCTGGCGACAAGGAACCTGCTCGATCCCTTCAACGCCGTCACCATTCTTGCCAATGCGGCCATTGCCGTCGGGTCAAACTCGCATTCAGATTATGGTCCCGGGATGCACGGCTTTGCCAAAGTGGTCGGCGTCAGCTACAGCGAGGACATGACGGGTGAGTTCTTCGGCACATTCCTCATTCCGTCCATCGTTCACCAGGACCCCCACTACCACCGCATGCCGAACGCCACCATCAAGCGTCGCATCTTTCACGCCATCGCCCAGGTCGGCTGGACCCAGGGCGACAACGGCAAGGGCATGGTGAACTACGCCAACCTCCTCGGATTCCCCATCGACGCCGAGATCGCCAACCTCTACGTCCCGGGCGAAAAGACCAATCTGCCCTCAACCGCCACGCGGGTTGTCGCAGGCTGGGCGATTGCGCCGACTGACAACTTCGTCACCGAATTTCTCCCCGACCTCGCCAGGCGCATCCACGTGCGCATCGTCCTGGTGCAGGAAATCATCAACCAGGTCGCCCGCACCGAACCCGCCGGCAGCCCCTGAGTGACCGGAATCAAATCGGGTAACCTATTGCAGCCTCAAGCTTTTGGTTGGCCTTGGACGACCTCAGCCCTAACTCCGTTCGACGCCCATGAATCCCCATTCACCCTCCCATATCCCCATTCGCTGCACCCCCGTTGGATTGACTAGCCTCACTTATTACTCTTGTACTGAGTTTTCAGGTGCCGGCGGTACCGTGGCCGGACACCCCAAAGAGCCAGCGCATTCTTTCTTAAGGAGATCGCACCAATATGTCAAAAACGATGAAGTACGCCGAGAAAGCCGCCGTCTACGCGGCCAAGGGCGCGTGGGTGGTCTACGAGCGGATGAATCGCATCAGCCCCAACCCGTCGTTTACCCCCAAATGGAGCGATAAGCCACTCCTGAAGAGCTATCAGAAAGAAAAGCCGCCCCTGGGCTGGCCGCGCACCACGGATTCGCTCTGCCCCAAATGCGTGCCCGAGATCCGCAAGCAGATCCTCGACGGCAAGCTGCCCCACGAAGTCCTGCTCAATGAAAAGGTCGGCGAAATCAAGGCCCAGATCATCGAGCGCGACGGCAAAATCCTGATGGTGAAGGATTGCCCCAAGCACGGCCACTTCGAAGACGTCATGTCGATCGACCCCGCCTTCTTCAAGCATCTTGAAGAGAGCTTCCCCGGCCGCGACATCCGCGCCCACGGCGACACCGAAGGCAAGCTGCACAACCACGGCACTTCGACCGTCACCCACGGCCGCGGCTCGGTGCTGACCATCGACCTCACCAACCGCTGCAACATGATGTGCGATCCCTGCTTCATGGACGCCAACCAGGTCGGCTTCGTCCACGAGCTTACGTGGGAAGAAATCAAGACCATGCTCGACAACGCCATCACCATCAAGCCGCGTCGCCAGATGAGCGTGCAGTTCTCCGGTGGCGAGCCCACGTTGTCGCCTTACTTCCTTGACGCCGTCGCCTACTCGCGCAAGGTTGGCTACAACTCGGTGCAGGCCGCTTCAAACGGCATTGAATTCGCCAAGTCCAAAGAACTCTGCCGCGCCGCTGCTGAAGCCGGTCTCCGTTACGTCTACCTCCAGTTCGACGGCATCGGCAACGCTGCCAACTCGCACCGCAAGGTCGGCAACCTCTTCGACGTAAAGCTGCAGGCCATTAACAATCTGCACGAAGCCGGCGTCGACATCGTTCCCGTTACGACCATCATCAACGGCATTAACAACGAGCAGGTTGGCCGCATCATCGAGTTCGCACTCGACAACCCGAAGAAGATCAGCTTCCTGAGCTTCCAGCCCGTTTCGTTCACCGGCCGCGACGAGGACATCAGCGAAGAGCGCCGTGTTGCTCAGCGCTACACCCTCTCGCACATGGCGCACGACGTGAAGAACCAGGTCGGCCTCGGCGTTCCCGAGCGCGACTGGTTCCCCATCTCCTTCATGTCCACCTTCTCTGACTGGGCCGATCTCGTCCACGGGCCGACAGCCGAGTGGGGTCAGCTCTCCTGCGGATGCCACCCCAACTGCGGCATCGGCATGGCGCTCATGATCGACAAGGAAACCAAGGAAGCGGCGCCCGTCACCGCCTTCCTCCACATGGATCAGGTTGCCAAGGATCTCGCCAAGGTCAACGACGCCGCCCGCGGCAAGTGGATGTCGGTTCTCGGATTCGGTCTCGCCCTGCTGCGCAACTACGATCCGTTCCAGGCGCCCACCCACTTCAAGATCACCGACATGCTGCAGAAGATGGACAAGACCTTCAACGCCACCGGCCGCGACTACGGCTCGGTCAAGGGCGACCGCACCATGGACGACATCAAGAAGCGCCGCTCCGATCGCTGGAATTTCCTCTTCATCGCCGGCATGTGGTTCCAGGACTTGTTCAACTACGACTTCCGCCGCACCGAGCAGTGCATCATTCCGTACGCCACGCAGGAAGGCGAAATCAGCTTCTGCGCGTACAACACCGGCGTGGGCTGGCGCAACATCATCGAGAAGATGCACATGACCGCGACTCTGACCAAGTGGTACGAAGAGCACGGCCGTCACGAGATCTTCGCCGGTGGCAAAAAGGTCGGCATGAATTATGTAGGACACGAGCTCAAGCTCAACATGGAGCACGTGAATTCCGAAGCCAACCACACGCTCGATAACCTCGGCATCGCCAAGAACGCTCGCGAAGAAAAAATTCGCGCCCGCGATACCAAGATCAAGTCAGACGCGGAAAATGCCAAGATGGCCAAGCTCTATCGCGAGCACGTGCTCGGCGAAAAGCCGGTCGAAGGCCTCGTAAGCCTCGACTCCATCCGCCCCGCATCCAACAACGCCGCCAGCCCCATCAACCGGCATCAGGAAAAAGAGCCCGTCGCCGGAGACTAATCAATCTTTCCTGGGTAGTGGTCCTGAACCGCTTGAACCTTGGTTCTTTCACCAACAAGGCCGTCCCGATCGGGACGGCCTTGTTGCATTTGAACAATTCTTGAAATGATCGTGTCATCCTGAACGAAGCGGCTTGGGGCCCCGTGGACACCCAGTGTTCATGGGGTAACCGGAGTGAAGGATCTGCTTTTCGCGATAGATCTGTCAGAGATAGTTCTCAACCAGGCTCGGACCTCTGAACGGACGGTGTGAACGGGTTTGAAAGAGTCTGGGTCTGGGAAGGATATAGTCTGCGAGTTGCGGGGACACGAATGGAAAACACTCACCTGAAAGCTGCTATCACACCAGAGATTGAAGAACAAGGAACAAGGCTTGCAAATATCATGATGCCGTATGTGATGAGGCAGACGCGACGATTCTTCAACCAGGAATCGGGCCGCACACACGGACGTCTTGTTCACTACACAACGGCGGAAGCTGCTCTTAACATTATCAGAACCAAACGCTTCTGGATGCGCAACACCAACGTATGTCCGACTACCGCGAAGTCCAGCACGGATATGACATCTTCAGTAGCTTCTTCTCTGCCCCAACGAAGCGCAAATCATTTACCGAAGCCCTGGACGACTGCATTCCCGGTGTTGCGTCCGAAGCGTTCGAGGTTTTCGACAACTCTTGGAGTGACATTCGGTTCAATTCGTACATCGCGTGCCTCTCAGAGCATCAGGACACCGAAGACACAAACGGGCGACTTTCGATGTGGCGTGCCTTTGGCGGAACAACGACTCGAATCGGGATTGTGCTTAGCGCCCCTTACACTCTTTCCATTCTTGCCTTAGGCCTTACATTTAGTCCTGTAATGTACCTCTCGAAATCTGCGGCGCACGAGGTCTTAGAAGAAGTCATTGGAAATATTCAGGCTAATCGCGACAGTCTTCGAACCATTGATCGTGACGTACTCGTCAAGTTAGTTTTCACGATGCTTTTGTCTGGGGTGGTTTGTCTGAAACACGAGGGCTTTCACGAAGAGAGAGAATGGCGAGCCATCTGCGCGCCGAAGCGTTGGCCATCTCCCCTCATGGAGTCATCGACCGAAGTCGTCTCGGGGGTACCGCAGGTCGTTTATAAGGTTCCAATTGATGGGGCGGTTTCGGACGAGATCGCGGACTTAGATTTCGGGCAAATATTCGATCGCCTTATTATTGGTCCCACCCCTTATCCGTGGCCCATTTACGGCGCATTTGTGGACGAGTTGACGAGAGCGGGAATCGCCAATTCAAAGGATCGAGTGCTTGTCTCAGGGATTCCGATTCGAGCTTAGTAAATGGAAACTTGAAAAAATGAGCCTCTTGCCCCAGAGCTGTGTCTTAGGACCTCTCCCAACCGTGTCACTTTATAACTTCAAAATCATCCCCACCCAGTTCACCCACACATTCATCGCCAGCCCCGACGCACCACGCTCGTCTCAATCAACGAGTCACTGCCAGCGCAGGAGACTCCTCTGAACGCGACAACCTGCGCGAAAGCGCGTCCAAGAGAGGTTTCGCCCCCACCCCCGTCCGCCGGTTTGCATCCAAGCGAGAACCAATAGGAGACCGTCAATGACCGAGCACAACAAGAACGCCGCCAAGCACCAGGAGTTTCATACCGTTCAAGAAGAGCATACAAAGGGCCCTCACGACCCCAGGGAAATCAATCCCAAACTGGCCTCCGATATCGCCTATTGGTCAAAGGAGTTCGGCGTGACCGGCGACAAACTCCATGAGGCCATTCGCGCCCACGGCACCCATGTCGACAAAGTTCGCGCCGCCCTTCACCCTTGAAAAGCAATCCCAGAAAGTCAGCGATGAGTAGGCGTCGGCCAGCGGTCTGCATCCGAGGCCGGGCTCCATGTCTCGAAGAGAAGTGGAAACGTCCGACGTTTTCAGATGTCAAGTCCCCAACACCGCTCTCGCCCTCTAACCCGCTCATTCCACTCTGAAAATTCCGCTCCTCAGTTTTGCAGGTAATTATTCCCAAAAATCGCATAATGGATTCATGAGCAGGACCAACAAACCAGCAGAAGCGCCCGACGGCCCTTTATCTTCTCTAACCTTCTGCCTTTAGAGGAATCTACGGCCAAGTCTAATCATCAGAGGAATTTACAGCGAGGGGTGCCTCGCAAGTCTAGAGCACAGAGGAATTTACAGCCAGGTTGGGGAGTAATAGGGGGTGCGCCGGTGACAGTGAACCTCCCGCGATCGAAGGAATAATCGAGAGCGTGTCATTCGCCGATACCTCCGAGCGTTCCTTCTCCGGCAAATAGCGCACATCCTCATCGTTTAAGTAGAGATTTACAAATGACCGCAGCTTCCCCTCGCCGGTAAACAGATGCTTGCGCAGCTCAGGATAGGTTCCGGTGAGCGTATCCAGTGCATCGGCAATCGTTCCGGCGGTGATTTCAATTGCATCTTTGCCTTCCGCATAAGTCCGCAGCGGCGTTGGAATAAAAATCGTCATTCGATTCGGTCCTCGTTGAATGGTCACTTCTCCGTCTCCTCAAGTTCCCTGGACGCTTTCGCAGGCTGGCTTTCAACTTCAATCGCCTGGTCTTCAAAGCATTTTTCCTCTTCATTCGCGCCGGCGAGCAGAAATGAATTCGTCACCGTCGCATGCCCCTGGGCTACCGACGTGATCACGTAGGAACACCCCAGCCAATGCGCCTCGGCGAAGTCGGTCGGCGACCACTGCGCAGGATGGTCGGGATGCGAGTGATAGAACCCGGCAATCTCCAGACCCTTGTCGCGCGCGCTGCGCTGGATGCGAACCAACTCAAGGGGAGCAATATGGTAGCGGTTGTGCGACGAATCCGTCCGCGTATTCCCGGCCCGTATCGACTCCAGCACGCGCCACCCCTTCGCCTCGGGCCGCCCCAGCAGCGCGCCGCAGCACTCGTGCGGATAGGTTTCTTCCCCATGAGCACGGAACGCATCGTAAACCGCCTGCGGCACAATCAGCGTGCTCATGCCTCCTCCCAGAAGCGCTCGCTCATATACTTATCCGCCGAATCCGGCAGCACCGTGACAATGGTCGCCGCCCGGCCGGCTGCCGCTTCTTCCTCGGCTATGCGTTCGCATGCCACGACCGCAGCCGCCGCGGAAACACCGACAAGCAATCCATCCTCGCGCGCGAGCCGCTTCACCATGGCATACGCAGCCTCTGTCTCGACTTCCATGTTTCGATCCGCGAGCGAGGGGTCGTAGATCGCGGGAACAAGCGCGGTCGCCATGTGCTTCAGCCCTTCCAGGCCGTTGAACGGCGAGTCTGGTTGAACGCTCACTGCCTGAATCTCCTTGTTCAGTTCCTTCAGCCGCCGAACGGTTCCCACAAACGTTCCGCTCGTCCCCAGTCCCGCCACAAAGTGCGTGAGCGTTCCTCCACTCTGCCGCCAGATCTCCGGCCCGGTGGTCTCGTAATGCGCCCGCCAGTTCTCGGGATTCGAGTATTGGTCCATGTAGCAATATTTGTCGGGATCGTTTGCTGCCATCGCCCGCGCCCGCCGAATCGCCCCGTCGGATCCGAGATCCGGATCGGTCCACTCCACCTCGGCGCCGTACGCTTTCAAAATCCGCTTGCGCTCCGGCGATACGTTCGACGGCATTGCCAGCAGCACCGGAATGCCGAGAGCGGCACCGAGCATCGCGAATGCAATCCCCGTATTGCCGCTCGTCGCATCCAGCAGCGTCTTGCCCTTGCAAAGTGAGCCGTCGGCGAGCGCTTTGCGCACCATCGCCGCTGCGGCCCTGTCCTTCACGCTGCCGCCCGGGTTCATCCACTCCGCTTTCGCAAGCAGGGTCACCTCAGGCAGGCGACGAACTACGCCGTCGAGGCGAATCAGCGGCGTATTGCCAATGCGCTCCATCAACACGGAGCCATAGCGCCGTTCCACCTGTCTCAACCATTTCGTCTCTGCTCTTGAAGTCACCACTGGGTTTTCTCCCGCGCAACACCCTGCCCTATTGAGGCTGCGCCGCAGTGCGCAGATACGGCTTCACCGTCTTGTATCCGGGGAACTGTTTGTCAGCCTGTTCGTTGGAGACCGAGCCCGCGATAATCACGTCCTCGCCCTGCTTCCAGTTCGCAGGCGTCGAAACCGGATGCTTCGCCGTGAGCTGGATCGAATCGAGAACACGAATGATCTCGTCGAAGTTTCGCCCCGTCGTCATCGGGTAAGACAGCGTGAGCTTGATGCGCTTGTCCGGTCCGATCACAAACACGGTGCGAACCGGTGCATTCAGCGCAGGCGTGCGGCCCTCGCACGAGTCGCCGGCATCCGCAGCAAGCATGTCATAGAGCTTCGAGATCTTCAGTTCCGGGTCGCCAATGATCGGATAGTTCACGTCGTGCCCGCCCACATCCTTGATGTCTGACGCCCATTTGCTGTGACTTGCAACCGGATCAACGCTCAGGCCGATCACCTTCGCGCCGCGCTGGGCAAACTGCTTCTCCAGTGCGGCCACTGCACCCAGTTCCGTCGTACACACCGGGGTAAAGTCCTTGGGATGGGAAAAGAGCACCGCCCAGCCATCGCCGATCCAATCATGGAAGTGAACGGGTCCGTGGGTCGTCTCTGCCGTGAAATCGGGCGCTACGTCATTGATGCGAAGGGACATTTCCATTCTTCTTTCGTTGAGATTCTCAGCAGGTTGAGTCGCCACAAAATCAAAAGACCCACTCGCAATCAATGCGGGTGGGTCATGAGATGCAGCTGAAACTAGTTCAGTCTTCTCTGACACAGACCCGCATGCTGCACCGACAACAGCAAGCAACGCGGGTTGGAGAGAATGCCTTCATAGTTCGGGGATGCGACGTCAAACCGTGCTAACTACATGCAGCCTAGTGCCTTCCATCAGGCCATGTCAACAGCCGGACGAAACATCACTTTCATTTGAGCGTAAGGCGAACACACGCCTGTCCCTCGGCGTCTCGATCGCGAATATCCGTGAACATTGCGTCGGACTGACCTGTTGACGATTGATAATACGAAACTTGTCCGCAACCCTTTGAAAGGCTGAGCGCTCCCGGTCTCACTCTGCCGAGAATTCGCTCGCTCTTCCTCAATTCATCTGCCATCCACAGCTTCCGGAGCTATGATGTGGCACGGAGTTGCCTTATGTCTCAATATCTCTATCACTGCCAGGACTGCGACAAGGAGTTCACCCAGAGCCTTCACATCTCCGACGTCGAGAAAACCGAAATCAAGTGTCCCCAATGCGGCGGTAAGCGTGTGCACCAGTTGGTGGCAGCTTTCTCCGCTGTAACCGCAAAGAAGAGCTAGGCCAACAAAGTTCTCCTGCTTCACGGCCGATCGGATGCCGTCGGGAACGTTGTGTCATCGTACCGGTGCGTAGTACCCCGTCTGCGCACGTATCGTTATCGGCCGTGACGGCGCGTCCCACTCGACCCGGTGAAATCGGCCGTCATGCCTCACCTCTGGCGGTTTGAAGATCAGGCGATACCGGCTGCGCAAGTCGGCCTCGATGATATGCACATCGGCGGCAATCTGCGCCTCTGCGTCGTCTCCATGAAATACACGCCCACCCGTCTTCGCGGCCATCTCAGCCAACGTGGCCGGCCCTGTAGAAATAGCCTCCGGCGCGTCAAATCGAAATGCGTAGATCGCGGTATTCGTTTTTTGGCATTGATCGATTGCCAGCTTCATATCCGCGCGGCTTGCATTATCCACACCATCTGAAAACAGCGCGATGACGTTGCGGCTCAGCGGACTTTCAGAATGGCCGAACTCATTGAGACAGGCACGGTACAGCGAATCAAACAAAGCCGTGCCGCGCAACGTCCCCGCCGCATGAGAGGCAACCTGATGGTTGCGGATTGCTGCTTCCAGGGTCAGCACATCGCTCGTCCATTCCTGCGCGACCGGAGATAACCCGGCAAAGTTCATCACGAAACTGCGATCGGAAGGTTGCCGGACGAGGCTGCGCACAACCTTAATCGCAAGACTCTGACTGCGCTCCCTGCTCGACTCCATCGATTCGCTTGAATCCAGCAGAACCCCCACGCGAACAGGTGCGTCCTTGATGAGATCAAGAGCAACGATGCGGCGGACACGAATGCCGTTATCGAGCAACCGCAGGTCCTCCATCTTCAAATCGTCGACGGCGCGCCCGTCATCGTCCAGTGCCTGCAAATTCAGGCTGACCTCATCGACGGGCAGATTCAGAGTGTAACTCGACTGGTCCTGTTGCGAAGGCGCCGATTGCCCGGCAATCCCTGCAACCGCATGCAGCGCCAGCAGGAGCAACGACACACGGCGCAGCAGCATCTGCAGAGTCCTTTCGTAGCTTGCGTGTGGGGTCGATCGGAGGAACAGTGCCTGATTGTAGCAGCGCCGGCATAGGGCGCTCGAACTTCAGTCAGCCTGCGAACGCCGCGTTTTTCCGCTCTTCGCCAGATCACCTTCCGGCTGCTATCCTCGGCGAGAAATGAAAATCCGTCACTTCGGCTTCTTCCCCTTACTGTCTGTTTTATCCGCCTCGATCGTGCTCGCCCAGACTGCGCCAACCCTCTCTCAGAATGAGAAAACCATCGTGGCATTCATCGACGCCAACGAACAGGCGTCGAATGCCCTGCTCGAGAAACTCGTGAACATCAACAGCGGCACGCATAACCTTGAAGGCGTCGGCGCAATCGCCGAAATCATGCAGGGGCAACTCACCGACCTCGGCTTCAAGGTGCAGTGGATTCCGATGCCGCAGGTGGAACGCGCGGGCGTGCTCGTCGCTGAACACCCGTGCCCCGAACCCGGCAAATGCGGCAAGCGCATGCTGTTCATCGGACACATGGACACCGTGTTTGAGAAGACGAGCCCCTTCCAGACCTGGAGCGTGAACGGCAATATTGCCACCGGCCCCGGCGTCAACGACATGAAGGGCGGCCTCGTCGATATGCTCTTCGCCCTGAAAGCCCTGCAGGCCGCGGGAGTCCTAAAGCAAACCGAAATCACCGTCGTGCTGAGCGGCGATGAAGAAGCGCACGGCGAGCCAGCTGCCATCTCCCGCCGCGACATGATCGCCGCTGCGCACCACAGCGACGTGGCTCTGGAATTCGAAGGCACTCCTCGTATGGATGGCGTCTTCTACGGGAGCGTCAGCCGCCGCAGTTCCATCACCTGGCGCATCAATACGACCGGCGAAACCGGCCACTCCTCCGGCATCTTTTCGGTGCGCATGGGCTTCGGCGCGATCTATGAGCTCACGCGCATCCTCGATACATTTCGCATCCAGCTTCCGGAAGAGAATCTGACTTTCAACGTGGGCATGGTCGTCGGCGGCACCGGCATTCACGTCGACGAGGCGGGCAACAACGCCACCGCCGCCGGCAAAGACAACGTGATCGCGCCCGTGGCTTATGCCAGCGGCGACATCCGCACCATTTCCAACCAGCAGACCGCTCGAGTCGAGAAAAAGATGCAGGAGATCGTAGCGCATCATCTGCCGAAGACGTCAGCAACCATCGCCTTTGGTGAAGGCTATCCGGCCATGGCGCCTACTGCGGAAAGCCGCGCCCTGCTTGGCATTCTCAACCAGGCCAACGCCAGCCTCGGCTTCAAACCGATGCCGGAGCTGGACCCCATGAAACGCGGAGCCGGAGACATCTCCTTCGTCGCCGATATCATTCCGGGCCTCGCGGGCATTGGAGCCACAGGCGAAGGCGCGCACGCCCCCGGCGAAACCATCGACCTCTCAACCCAGCCCATCAACACCAAGCGCGATGCCCTGCTGATGTACAGGCTGAGCCAGATCGACCAGAAAGCAGACCTGACTCAAATCGCAGCGAAATAGTTCCGAGCATCGTCGGCGGCCGGTTCTGTAATCTGCCAATCAAACTTTGATAAACGCAAAAACGTTGTCATTCCGACCGAAGTGGAGGAACCTGCAGTTGCTCCTCTGCTCGCAGTCACACAAATGCCGGGTGCCTCATCCCTGCGCATTCCGGGTCCCGAGGAACAAGTCCAGGTTCGTGGGGTGTAAGCAAGGTTGGGAAACCGACGAACCTTGTCACCCTGCAAGTCGCGAAGAATTCACCTTCCGAATCTCGCTACTCCTTGGGGCCCCCGTCCGGGTAATCCACCCGCACCGTCAGAATCTCGAACGGATGAATCGGCGCCTTCACCACATCGCCGGTCACACTCAGCGGCGAACCTTCCGGCGTCTCCATCATGTTAGTCACGGTTGCGCCCGTCGCACCCGTCGGCACGTGGAACTCCACCGTCGCGTCCTTCCCTGCCCATTCATACGCGCGGAAGATCAGGCCCTTCGCGTCTTCTGCCTTCTTTACCGCGGTCAGCACCACGTTCTCCGGCGTGACCGAAGCAAAGGAGTGGCTAGCCGGAAGCGTGCCGGAATGGGCAGTCGTTACCATCGCCTTCAGCGGGTAGTTGTATTCAAACCCATGACGGACGGTCATCGCGTCCTTCCACGTTCCCGCGTGCGGATAGAGCGCATACTCGAAGTGCTGATGCCCCATGTCGGCATCCGGGTCCGGCCATTTCGGCGAGCGCAGCAACGTAAGCCGCAGCAGGTTGCCAACCGCATCGTAACCGAATTTCGACTCGTTGATAAGGCTCAGCCCGTGTGTGCCGTCGCCAAGATCGGCCCACTGCTGCGCGGGAACTTCGAACTGCGCCTTCTCCCATGAATTGTTGCGCGTCGTCGGCCGCTCGATCGTGCCGTACGGAATCTCGTACGTCGCAAACGGCCCGCTTGCCGCCAGCGGGAACGCCGCCTTCAGCAGAATGTGCGATTCGTGCCAGTCGAAGTGATTATCGACATTGACTTCATCCCCGTCCGCCGACAACCCGATCGTCTGCACGAACTTCGAACTGCCCCAGTGGCTCATCACGCGAATCGTTGGCTCCGCTGTCTTGAGCAACTCAACAGAATCCGCATGCTCGATCGTCTGCGGCGCAACATCCAATGTTCCCGGATCGATATTCCACGCGTCGTAATCCTTCGGCGTGTCTTTGAAGAACTGGAGTTGGTTGCCGCACGCCCCTGACGCCAGCGACTCGAAGTTGCTCTTTTTCTCAAACAGGCTCGTGATGCATCCGCTCTGCTTGTTCACTGTCACGCGCAGGGATTCATTTTCCAGCGTGATGGTGTCACCCGCGTCCTTCGCGCTCACCGGATGCTCATCGCGCCCAGCCGGCCCCTTGCCGATCCAGACCACCTTGTAGCCCATTGCCGGCACGTGCAGCACGTGCAGCTTCACATCGGCGAAGTCCGTCTTATCGTCCGGCTTTACCTCCACAACCTGTGCGCCTGTCGCGCTCACCGAACTCTTGCCTGTGGCTACATGCACAGTCACTTCGCCCGATCGTGCCCAGCCCAGCGGGTTGTAGACCACCACCGGCACTCCCGCACCCGTGGTGTTCACGCGCTCGTCCACTGTCTTCAGCGAGTGCGATGCGATCTCATTCGTCGACCAGCGCACCACGTCGTAGTCTTTCTGCGCGTCCTTATAGATGATGCCGATGCCGGAACCCGCTGCCAGATCGTGGAACTGGTTGAACAATACCTTCTTCCAGTCTTCGGTGAGTTCGGCCGCGGGATATTTCTGGCCGTCGAGCCAGGCTAGAGATCCCCACTTCTCGGCATTGAGAGTTTCGATGGACGACTCCCGCATGTTGCGCTTGTGGTTCGCCTGCGTTGTCATCACCCCGCGGTGATACTCGAAATAGAGCTCGCTCTTCCACGTCGGAATATTCACCTTGCCGGGAACAGCCGGAGGCGCGGTGTAACCCTTGGCGATGGACTGGTAGTTCCACTCCGGGCTGTCGGGCGCGATCTTTTCCCTGAACGCGTTCTGAAATAGTCTGCGCTGTCCCGAACGGCATCTGCGGCACCACCTTCGGCGGCATTCGAAGGGGTGGCCCAGTGAACTCCCTGGTCGAGAATCGCGCGCGTTGGTCCGCCGCCGTGATCGCCAATTCCGTACAGATCCATGATGTCCGTCATGCCAGTGGCCCGCTGCCGCGCCTGCGCCAGGTCCGCGGCCAGCCGCGTGGGGTTCAAATTGTCATTCGCATAGTCGTGCGGAAAGTACGCCAGCACCTTCGACCCATCCGGCGACTCCCACCAGAACAGCTTGAACGGCAGCTGATTCGTGTCGTTCCACGTCATCTTCTGTGTCACAAAATAGTCGACGCCGCTCTTCTTGTAGATCTGCGGAAGCTGCCACGTGTATCCGAACGAATCCGGATTCCAGCCGATGCGCACATCCACGCCATAGGCCTGCTTGATACCAGCGCTTGCCCACCAGCAGTTGCCGCACCAGCGACTCGCCATCCGGCATGTTCAGGTCGGGCTCCACCCACATGCCGCCTACAATTTCCCAGCGCCCTTCCTTGATGCGCTTCGCGATCTCGGCGTTCATGTCGGGATACTTCTGCGCCATCCACTCGTTATAGGCCGCGGCCGACTGCGTGTAGGTGTACTGCGGATACTCGTACATCAGCTGCAGCGCTGTGCCGAATGTTCGCTTCACCACGTCCACGGTCTCTGTCCACGGCCACAGCCACGCCGCATCGATGTGCGAGTTTCCGGTCAGGTGCCACGTGGCCGTCTGCATCAGCGGCAGCAGCGCTTCGAGCTTGCTGTGCGACGCCTTCAAACTTCCGTCAAAGGCCTTTTGATCCTTTGCATCGAGGGCCTTGATGTCCACCGCGGCGATCGCTCCATTCAGCGTAGCCATCTGCGATGCATCTTGCGGAGCCAGCGAGGGCACCAGCAGCGCCGCGGTCAAAAACTCCATGCGCAGGTCGTCAGGGTTGGGGCGATTTTCAGGAAACTCGATTCTGAGCGTGGCCCCCCGAATGGACTTGGTGTCAACGGTGTGCAGGAGCTTGACCGCGACCGTAACCTTGTCGCCTGGTTTGGCGTTGTCAAAAAGGATAACGGGTTCAAGATCGTCCCCGAGCGCGACGCGGCGCCCGTTGAAGTAAAGAATCTCCGGCATCGGGCCGTTGGCTTCGGCATGAAATTGGAACCAGACGCGGGACCCCGTCAGGTCGTACCCATTGAGCGTGTCGGGGACAACATAGGTTGTGCGAAACCACTCCGCATCGTTCGGCGCTGTGCCGGGCACAGGAAATGCCTGCCAGCTCGACTCGTCAAGGCTGAGGTCTTCGCCGTGCGCGAGGTCGCCTCCGTGTATCTTCCATGCGCCGCCGGGAAGTTCGCGCAGCATGGTAAGCCGCGTGATTACATCCCGCGACTCTGGCGGCAGATTCGAGGCGACCCGATTAATCTCGGCCGCAACCTTGGCCGCCTCCACAGCTGTTTGTGCAGTGGCTCGGGAGGTAAAAGGCGTAGCGGCGGAAACGACGGCCAGAACGGCAATGCCGGAGACGAAACGGCGACGGGTAAATGCAAAACCAGCAAACATGGCGATTAGCTCCCCGAGAAATCTTACGGCATCAAACCGCCAGAATGGTAACGATTCCACTCCCACCGCGGTCAAGCGTTTATTTGCCCGGCGCACCCGGAGTCTGCTCTAAATATTCGACGTACCCCAGCAGCGCGCCCCAATGGTAGAACCGGTCGCTCGATGTCACGTCGTCACCCGTAGCGGTGATGGCGTTGTAGTTCTCGTGCACGTGGCCCTTCTCGCGCCATTCCTTCAGGAATAGTTCGTACGACTTCCGAGCGAATTCCTTCCGCGTCGATGCGTCGTCGTAATTGAGAAGCCCCAGGTATACGAGGTAATTCATCGGCCCCCAGATGCGGCCGCGCCAATAATTCTGATCCTTGAACGCCGGATCGTTGCGCGCAATCGACGGAATAACCCATTGCCCCCGGAATTCATCGGGATTCAGCAGATGTTTTTCAATCATGACGCGAGCCTGGTTAGGTGTGGCAGCCTTCGCCAGCAGCGGATAGAAATTCGTCGGCGAGAGTCGCGTGCTCAAGTGCCCGGTGTGCAGATCCTTGTTGAGAAAGATGCCGGCCTTGTCGTCCCACAAGGTTGCGAGTTTCACGCGATAGCGCTCGGCCCGGTCGCGCAGTTCCTTTGCCTCAGCCGTTTTGTTCAGAGCATCGGCGATCTTCGCCAGCGCATCGCAGTCGGCCACATACAGGCTTGTCATGCCTACGTCGGCATACTCCAGCAGATGCGTCTGCTTGTTGTAAAAGGTGCCATCGTACATCGGGCTGTTGTCCAGCCCCGACTCGTATACTGCTCCCTGCCACGTCCCGCGCGAAGCATCATCCGGATTGGCCGGCTCATTCTGCGGATCGCTTCCCAGCACGATGAAGCCCTGCATCTGCCGGTGCTCGTTCCACCACCGATTCCACTTCAGCAACGGCTCGAAGGCATCCTCGAGAAACCAGCGGTCGTGAAAGTTCTGGTACAGCCCCAGCACAGTAATCGCGCCCACCGGTGGCTCCGATCGATCCGTGCTCTTCCAGTTCCCCGCCCGCGCGTAGTTGGGCACAAACCCCTGCGGCGTCTCTTCGCGCAACGTCTCCAGCGCATTCGCATACGCCAGATCCTTGTCGCCGATCGACGCCATGGTCGCCGCAAAGAAAGTATCCCAGTCGAACAGCACATACCCGCCCCAACTGACCGACCACACCCGCGACACCGGCGAAATCACCCGCTGCTTTTCCGGCTCATAGATCGTGTCCCATCCCAATGTCGTCTCAATGGCATCTAAAAGCGGCGCGTTCTTGCCGGCGGCCGCAATCGAAGCTTCATAGGCTCTCTTCTGGCGCGTGATTACGATCTGAATCTGCTCCAGCGTGTGCGGCTTTACTGGTGTCTGGTTTACCACGTCTATTGTTTGCGCGCTCACGCCCACCGGCCCAGTCAGGTCTGCTGCGAAGTAGGGAACATCAACCGGAATATTCGCCCACGGTGCCGGATTCTCGCCGCAGGTGCAATCTACTTCGATCGCCCCACTCACTCCGGTCGTCACGATCGGGGTTTTGCCACCGGCTGTAACCATCCCGGCTCCCAGGTTCCACAGAAACCCGACGCTGAACACCACCGTCGGCGGCAGCCTCGATGTATCCGATGACTCCAGCGGCGTCACCAGCATCACCAGGTCTTCGCCATCATGCGCGCTCTCCACCCGCCACTTGTGTCCCTTCCACTCAAAATCCGCTCGCGTATAGGAACCATCCCACGCATGCGGCCCAGGCGCCACCACCACCGCATCGGGACCGAAGCTTCCGATCAGTGCATCTCCGAGAAACGCATCCCCATTCAGCGAAGTGTTGTGCTTCATCCCCACATGGATTGCCAGCCCCTCGGGCAGCAGCACCTGCGTCGCCACGCTATGCACATCCCAGGTGTTCCACCCGTGCGCCAGCCGCTTCTGCACCTCTTCATATTGTTGCGACCTCGGCCCCGCATCACCATTTGCGACATGCGACGCCGCACTCTGCGCAAGAGCAAGCGAACTCGAAACACCCCCCACGCACACCAGCGAAGCCAAACATAAGCCCAATCCCCGCATCGAGCCCTCTTCCCAACTGTTCCCTTTTCACTGTTCACTGTTCAGTGTTACCTGTTCACTCTTCCCTTTTCCCGCTCACTTGTTCACTCGTTCACTGACCACTGTCCACTGTCCACTGACCACTGAGCACTGCGCGCTTTCAGCGCGCTAAACCCATCCGCCATCGATCACGTAGCTCTGATTCGTAATCGCGCTCGAATCATCCGCCGCCAGAAACAGCACCAGCCGCGCCACATCTTCCGGCAGAATGTCCCGCTTCAGCGCCTGCGAGGCCATGATCTCCGCCTTGTACTCCGGTGTATAGACCTGCCGCCTCTGCTTTTCTGTCGCAATCGCCCCCGGCAGCACGGCATTCACCCGGATCCCCGCCGGCCCCAGTTCGTGCGCAAGTGTCCGGGTCAGCCCCACAATCGCCGCCTTCGCCGCGATGTATACCGGAACCCCCGTCGACGGAATCATCCACGCAATCGAAGACATATTGATGATGCTGCCGCGCCCCGCCGACTTCATCGCCGGTAGCACCGCCTGGATCATGAAAAACTGTGGCCGCAGATTCACGGCAATCGAAGCATCCCAGTATTCTGGCGTGACTTCTTCAACCTTGTGCCTTTGGTCGTTAGCCGCGTTGTTCACCAGCACATCGACGCCGCCGAGTCTGCCAATAGCCGCGTTGACTGATGCTTTCAGCGCATCCACATCCGTCAGATCGCAGGGGAAATAAAGCGGCGCCACAGCAGCATCGGCTCTCAGCGAATCAATGAGATGCCCGCCCGGATCATCCACAACGTCGAAGAATGCCACCCGCGCCCGCTGGCGAGCAAATTCAGCAACAATGGCCGCGCCGATTCCTGTGGCGCCGCCGGTGACCAGCACAGCCCGGCCCGCAAGACTCGGATAACTTGCAAACTGCGAAGTCGAAGAAGGATATGCTTCGGCCATTCGATTCCTCACTCTGGTCGATTCGAGCCCGTCCAAGTATAGGGCTACTGCGAAAATCGGCCTCAAACTCCCTTGCCGAGGCCCGTCCGCCAATCCCACGCACTGGTACAGCCTGATACACCGTCTCGCATCGCGGGTGCATACTGATATACAGGCCGTCTCCACGGGCAGCTCCCCCTTGGGTTACTCGCGCAATACCGCTCTCGCTCTTGGACTTACAAGGGAATCGAATCGGAGCCGCAGCTCGATCGCGGTCAGCAGAACTAATGAAACCAGGTACTTGCCGCCGCTGACTTCAAGCGCAGCAATCCTGGCCACGGATCAACCGCCGGTTGCGGGACGATTGCGCCCTTTCGCTGGGCTCACCCCGGAAAGCGTTTGCAATCACCCTGCACCGAGCGGAGTTTCGAGCACCAACAGTACGCACGGAGGAACACCATGACGGAAGCAGCTCGCTATCCCGGCATTCGAGTTACAGCCAACGGAAACCAGCTCGTCTCGTACCACACTGAGACCCGCATCGCCGATGCCGGCGTTTTCTATCCCATTACGCCTTCCACCGAAGGCGGCGAGCTCTTCCAGCAGGCCTATGCTGAGGGCAACCTGAACGTCTTCGGCCACAACACCATCGCCATCGAGACGGAAGGCGAACACGCAGCCCAGGGCGGCGCCATCGCCCACTCCGTCTGCGGCAAGCGCGTGGTCAACTTCACCTCCGGCCAGGGCGTTGTCTACGGCGTAGAACAGTATTACCACGCCCCCGGCAAGGGCTCGACCATGGTGCTCGAGGTCGGCGCTCGCGCCCTCACCAAGCATGCCCTCAACGTCCACTGCGGCCACGACGATATTTATGGCGCACTCGACACCGGCTGGATCATGGTCTTCGGCAAAGACGCGCAGCAGGCCGCCGACCAGGCGCTGATCCTCCGCCGGGTCACCGAGCTTTCGCTCACGCCCGGAATGAACATCATGGATGGCTTCCTCACCAGCCACCTTGAGCGCACCTTCTACAAACACGAATCTGAACTTATCCGCGAATACCTCGGCGCACCCGAAGACATCATCGACTGCCCGACTGAAGCGCAGCGCGTCCTCTTTGGACCCACCCGCCGCCGCGTTCCCAAGATGATGGACCTCACCAATCCCGTCCTCCTTGGCCCCGTTCAGAACCAGGAACACTACATGAACGGCATCATCGCGCGCCGCAACAACTTCGCCGAGCCGATCCTGCAGTTCCTTGAAGACGCATATCAGGACTTCGGCAAGTTGACCGGCCGCTACTACGGCCTGATCTCGCAATACAAGTGCGACGACACCGACACCGTGTTCGTCTCCCTCGGATCCGCTGCCGAAAACATTGAAGCCGCCGTCGACTACCTCCGCGACGTCAAGGGAGTCAAAGTCGGCTCCATCCACGTCAACGTCATTCGCCCCTTCCCTGAAGCGGCCATCGTTGCCGCGCTCAAGGGCAAGAAGAACGTCATCATCCTCGAGCGGACAGACGAAGCACTCAGCGGCGACAATCCGCTGGGCCGCGACATCCGCACCGCGCTCTCGAAAGCCATCCAAACCTCGGGCCATGGCGCCTCCGAAGGCCTGCCCGCAATGACGATGGACGAAGTGCCGCACATCTACTCCGGCAGCTACGGCCTAGGTTCGCGCGACTTCCGCCCCGAACACATCATCGGCGCCTACGAATACGCCACCGCCGGCCGCGCCCGCAAAGACGGCAAGACGGCAGCCGACGGCGTCAGCTTCTTCGTCCTCGGCATCGACCATCCCTACGCGGTCATCGGCGACGAAATGCCTTCCCTGCTTCCCGAAGGCGCGGTTGCCGTCCGCTTCCACTCCATCGGCGGATGGGGCGCCATCACCACCGGCAAAAACCTCGGCGCCATCCTCGGCGACCTCAACGACCTGCTCTACGAGCGCGACGGCCTGGTCGACGACAAGGGCAATCCCAAGGAAGTCATTCACGTCAGCGCCAATCCGAAATACGGATCAGAAAAGAAGGGCGCGCCCACCAGCTACTTCATGGTCGCCGCCAAGGACCGCATTCGCGTCAACTGCGATTTGCGTCATGTCACCGTAGTTCTCTGCTGCGATCCCAAGGCCTTCACCCACTGCAATCCTCTCGACGGCATCCAGCCCGGCGGCGCCCTTATCTGGGAGTCGGACGCCGAAGGCGAGCGCGCTTGGGAGAATCTTCCCCTCTGGGCGCGCAAGCAGATCATCGAGAAAAAGATTCGCGTCTACACGCTGCCCGGCTTTGAAATCGCCCGCAAAGCCACCGATCGCGCCGACCTTCAACTCCGCATGCAGGGCAACGCCTTCCTCGGTGCCTTCTTCGCCGTCAGCCCCATGCTGCAGGAGTTCGGCATTACGCCGGAGCAATACCGCACCGTTGTCATGAAGCAGTACGTCAAGAAGTTCGGCAAGCTCGGCGAAGCCGTCGTCAACTCCAACATGGAAGTGATGACGCAGGGCTTTGAGCGCGTCAAGGAAATTGCCATCGGCGAAGTCACGGCCGCCGACAAGTCCTCTCTCCGCGGCGAAGCGCTCCTTCCCATCCTTGAAATGGCCGCCGTCACCGGCGATAGCTGCACCACCGGCGGCTGCCGTTCCACACTTCCCCCTGCCGGACAGGAGGCGCGTCCGCCGATCGCCAGCATCAACGCCTTCGACGCCGAGTTCCGCGCGCACTTCGGTTACGACCAGCCGGCAACACCTCTCGCCGCCATGGGCGTCATCGCCGCAGCCACAGGCGACACCGCTTCAAAGTACGTAGCCCGTCGCGAGACCCCGCTCTACATCCCCGAGAACTGCACCCAGTGCATGGAATGCATCTCGGTCTGCCCCGACACCGCGCTCCCTAACACCTCGCAGGATCTGGGCACTGTGCTCACCATGGCCGTCTCCCGCTACGTGGGCGATCCCGCCGAGCGCACCAAGATGATGCAGAAGCTTCCCGAAATCGAGAAGCAGACCCGCCAGCGCATGGTCGCCGAAATGAAGACCGGCACGCCTCTTCCGAAGATCATCCGCGAAGTCACCGAGTCCGTCGACGGCTTCTCAGCCGATGCGAAGGCCCAGTTCTACTCCATCATCGACAAGGTGCCGATGGCCTATCAAAAGGTCAACGCCATCTTCTCGTCGCCCGAGCGCAAAGCCCCCGGCACCGGCGGCATCTTCTCCATCTTCGTCAGCGATCTCTGCAAGGGTTGCGCAGCCTGCGTCACCGCCTGCGGCGATCACGAGGCGCTCAAGATGGTGCAGGAAACCACCGAAGTCAACGCCGAGCACGAGACCGGCACCGCCTTCCTCAACCTCCTGCCCGACACATCGCAGAAGTACCTCGGCCTCTTCAACGCCGCCAACCCGGCCGATTCGAAAACCGCAACGCTGCGCAACATGCTCATGGTCCGCCGCAACTACGACGCGCTGGTCTCCGGCGACGGAGCCTGCGCAGGCTGCGGCGAAAAGAGCGTGCTTCGCTCCATCGCGGCCGTCACCGAGGCTTACATGCGCCCCGTCTTCCATGCGAAGGCTGATCGCTTAGTAGCCAAGGCCGGCGATCTTGAAAAGACCGGCGTTGCACGCCTCGAAGCACTGAAGGCGAGCTAATCCCGAAGAATACGAAACCCTTCGCCTGGCTATCACGCACCTGATTCTCGGCCTCGGCGGCGAACAGACTGAAGACACCAGGTCCCGCATCGCCGCGCACGAAGAAGCCAACGGCCCCATCACCGACGCGCAGATGGTCGAAGCGCTCGCGGCGGTTCTGCTCACCGAGGCCTTCAACCACAAGTCGCTGCAGCCCGTCGACGGACGTCTGGCCAACGGCATGAGCGTAATGGCGATGGCCGCGCACACCGGTTGCAACACGGTGTACGGATCGACGTCTCCAAATAACCCGCATCCCTATCCGTGGATGAACTCGCTCTTCCAGGACGGCATCACCATCGGCTGGCTCATGGGCGAAAGCTTCATCGTCGACCACGCCCGCCGCTCCGTCATCCCCGAGCGGCTCACCGACGTCATCCTCACCCGCGAAGGCAAGGGCATTACGCCGCGCGAATTCTACGAGTTTACCCACTTCACCGACGCTCTGATGACCGACCAGGAAATCGTCGAGCTGCCCAAGGTCTGGGTGGTCGGCGGTGACGGCGGCATGGGCGACATCGGTTACCAGAACATGTCCAAGGTGATCCTGCAGAACCGGCCCAACATCAAGGCCCTCATGCTCGACACGCAGGTCTACTCCAACACCGGCGGACAGAACTCCGACTCCACCCCGATGCTGGGCGGCAATGACATGAACGTCTTCGGCTCAGCCACGCAAGGCAAGAACACTGAAAAGAAGACAGTCGCCGAAACCTTCCTCGCCGGGCACGGTTCACCCTTCGTCGCGCAGGTCTCCATGGCCAACGCGCCGAAACTTTACCGCGCCATTCTCGATGGCCTCGAATATCGCGGCACCATGTTCCTGCAGTGTTTCACCACCTGCCAGCCCGAGCACGGCGTAGCCGATGACATGGCGCTCTTCCAGGCGCAGCGCGTACGCGACTCGCGCGGCGTTCCCGAGTTCGTCTTCAATCCGCGCCTCGGCGAGACCTACCAGGAAGCGCTCGACGTCACCGGCAATCCGAGCAAGGAACTCGACTGGTATGAGACCAAGCTCAAGTCCACCGGCGAAACCATGCGCTACACCGTGGCTCACTGGTGCACGACCGAAGCCCGCTTCCGCAACCACCTCAAGAAGATCAAGCCCGAGGCGGCCGAGAAGCTCATCCACCTCGACAACATGCTGGTGCGCATCACGCAGCAGGATGTGGTCTACCGCCGTTACGTGAATCAAGGTCACCGCTCCTTCATTCCCGACTTCGGCGTGTATATCAAGTACGAGGAGAACGGAAAGATCGAGTACCGCGCTCTCTCCCGCCAGCTGGTCATGTTCTGCGTAGAACGCCGCAAGTCGTGGCGCATGCTGCAGTCCAAGGCCGGCGTAGTCAACAAGGAATACATCGCGCAAAAGGCGTTGCTGGCCGAAGTAGACGCAGGCAAGATCGCGAAAGACGAGTTCTTCGCCCACGCCCACGAAATGCTGGCAGAAAAACTGGGAGCGGCAACTCCCGCACTAGCGAAAGCATAGTGTGTCAGGGCACGACTTTAGTCGTGCCGCAAAGAGACAAACAAGACGAAGCGAAGAACGCGGACCGCAAGGTCCGCGTTTGGAATTGCGACCATAATCGAAGAAACAGGCAAAATTCCCTAAAATAAGCAAAGGATTTTCGCTAGATTTTCGCCATACGCTGTTCTATAGTTACTATTCGGAATGAATAGCCTACATAAGATCTACGAAATCCGTTGCCCTGTTCACGGCTTTATCAGCATGAACGCATGGGAGCGGAGTATCGTCGACCATCCAGTCTTCCAAAGACTCAGGCGCATTCGGCAGCTTGCGTGGACGGACCAGGTATACCCAGGCGCAATGCACACTAGATTTGAGCACTCTTTGGGAGTGATGCACACCGTTTCAATGCTTTACAGCGCAATTGCCTCAGGATCGTTTGATGTCTTGAAAGACGAATTAGGTTATACCCCCGATGGATTGAAGCGGGATCACCAACTGATTCGTTTAGCAGCATTACTCCATGACATCGGGCATTCGCCGTTTTCCCACGCTTCGGAAGAGCTATTTCCAGAAAATGAACAGGGAAAGAAATTCAAACACGAGCAGTACTCAGCAGCGATTGTCAGGAATCACCTCCGAGAGGTAATCGAGAATCATCCTTTGAACACTGCAAACTGCGGTTTCAAAGTCGAGGACATAGCCGCACTTTTGGAGGGAAGCACCAAAGCAAAGCAACGGCTCTTCTGGCGCGATCTGATCGACGGGCAAATGGATGCGGACAGAATGGACTATCTGCTCCGCGATTCATATCACTCCGGGGTGCAATACGGAAGATTTGATCTCAATAGAATTGCAAATACAATTCTTGCGATTCGTGGAACACGGGGACGAGCGCCTCGGCTTGGTTTTTCGGAGGGTGGGTGGCACGCTGCTGAAGGACTGGTCTTGGCACGCTATTTCATGTTCACCCAGGTGTATTTCCATAAGACTCGAGTTGCATACGATATTCATCTCAAAGGTGCACTTTCGGAGATTCTGCCGGGAGGGAAATTTCCTCGTCCGGTCGCGGGCGAACTTGAGGAATTCTTGAAGTGGGATGATTGGAGAGTTCTTGGTGAACTTTCTGCTGGTAAGGGCGGAGAACATGGCGCACGTTTGGTGAATCGTAATCACTACAGACTTGCATTCAGCAGTCCAGAAATTTCCTCTACAGAAGATTTCGCATTCTTGGAATCGATGAAGGAGAAGTTAAAGGATCTTGTTGTTGCAGTCGAAGAGGCCTCAAAGAATTGGTACAAAACAGGAGTGACAGACATTCCCATCGTTAGCGACTTTGATCTATCACTTGTTCAGCCGCTTTCGAAATTCTCAAACGTGGTCCGAAGCATGAAAGCGAATAACCAGGCATTGCTTTACGTCCGTCCAGAGGATTCCGAAAGAGCAAACAAAATCGTCACAGAGGAGGTGGAAAATGAACGAACACGACAAGGAACGCTTGAGTTTGATTTCGGTGCTCGCTGAGCGCCATCCTTCCCATCACATTGGTCGCACCGCTCTCATGAAGTACATGGTATTTTCTTTCAGAATCTCCGCGGAGTGCCGCTCGGATACAGCTTCTCGATGATACTCATATGGACCATTTGATCCGGATGTGTTAGCCGACCTGAGTACAGCTGAATCAATGGACTTGGTTTCCTCGATTCCGGTATCGTTCTCAGGGGGATATGGATACAGAATCCAAGCCAGCAAGAGAGCCGAGAACATGAAGGAACAAGCAAGAGATTTTCTCGCCAAACATCAAGAAGATATCGCTTGGGTTTTGAATGAGTTTGGTACACTCAACAGCGCCGAACTCGAACTCGCTAGCACTGTCGTATACGTGGACAGAGAACTTCACGATATTGGCCTAACTGACGAACGAGCCCAATTGGTGGGTGTAGTGAATGAGATTAAACCTCATTTCCGTAGAGAGCAGGTCGAAAGGTCAGTAGAATCCCTTCGGAATAGGGGTCTGCTTATCTCATTGGCGGCATAGCACTTTAATTTCCGATCAAAATTTGCAACAGGGATCGGCGTTGGAATCCGAATAGACGCTGATCGTGTTCAAAAACCGGAGTTTGGATGCTATCCCGGTTACTACGCAATTTCCTCCTCGAACTCCGTCACCGGAAAACTCACCACGCCCTTACGCTCGAGTTCCGAATCTTCCACCTCTCCGACCTGCTCCTCGCGCGCGCCCGCCTTTTCCTTCTTGCTCGGCTTGTGCACATCGATCGAGCCGCTCAGCACCGCACCTTCTTCAATGAAAATGCGGCTCGTCGACAAATCTCCCAGCAGCGAGCCATCGCAGCGAATCTCCACACGCTCCCGGCAATCGAGGTTGCCGCACACGTCGCCCATGATCACCACTTCGCGGGCATGGATGTCGGCCTTCACTCTGCCCTCCTTGCCGACGGTCACCCGGTGCGCCGGTGCGTTGATCGAGCCTTCAACGCTCCCATACACGTAAACCGGATCGGAAGAGACAATCTCCCCCTTGATCGCGATCGACTTCCCGATCATCGAGTACTGATTTGCCCCGGAGGAGTTCGGCATCTCGGCGAGAGATGAGGCGGGTGCTTGAACAGAGTTGGCATTGGCTGACTGCGTGGACATCCCCATAGGTTTCTGGTCCTTTCGTCTCTCGTCTGAAACGATCTGAGCTTGAAGAGTTCCACGATTGTACCCACGGAACAACCGCACCGAACCGTTACGGGAGTATCGTCACGGGATGAGACTTTCGCGAGTTCGCCTCCGGCTGCTTCATGCCTATTCCAGAACATGTCATTCCGGAACTCCGAAAGCTGGGCATCTCATCGCATCTTCCTCGCGATGAGCGGGTCGGCGGATGCGGTCCGATCCCTGATCTCGACGCCCGCGCCATCGCTGATGTCGAATTCGTCAAGCCCCCTTCTCCTCAAATCGCCTCCAAACTCTTCAATCCACAACGAAAAAAGATCCTCGCCATTTGCAGGGTATTTCCATCTCCCGGCGCACAATAAAGTTGGGTCAGAAAAAGGGCGATAAGGAACACTCACGTGTTCACTGATTCAACTTGTTCACGTCTTCACTTTTTTTGTTCCCTAAGTCCTTTCCAGAGAGGACTCTACAGCTAACCTCAATCGAAAGAATACTTTGCCGGCACCTCCGTCGGCAAACTGCTGATTATGTGTAACTTCCCTGAAGAGTGTGGATAATTAGGGGGTGCCCAGCGAAACCATCGCTTAAACGTGGCAAAATGTGCCAAAATGCGCCCTGTTGGCACAAACTTAAAACACATAAGCCTAACAAAATAAAAGGTATAAGTCGGATTGAGGCCCTCCTCAAAAAAGAGGCATTTTTCTAACGCAAAAACGCGGACCCGAAGGCCCGCGTTTGGGTAGACCGGAAGCCGCGATGCTATCGGGCAAACTTCACAAACTTCCGCCCCGCATACAGCCGGAAACCGCCCGATGGATCGGCCATGATCTGCAGCGGCATCGGCCGCTTCAAAGCATCGTCCGAGCCAGTATCGACTGAGAACACATCGTGCGCGCCCACATCCGTGACAACGAATTTGCCGCCAACAAACCCGACGCCATAGACGCCTGCAGGCAGGTTCTCACTCCCGAATTTCAACGGTACTTCGGTGATGAAGTACGCCTGGTACTTCGCCGCCACATCGCTCGAATAGCCGCTGGTGTCCACCATCGTGGAGAGCAGATAGTAGCCGTCAGAAAACTTGATGCCGGTCGAGTTCCGCAGTTGCGTCGGCGCCGACTGGGCCTTGTAGTAGACGCTCGCGGGAAGCAGTTTCTGGGTGTCGGCGGGCTTCAGAATCGTGTCGCCGCCCTGGGCCAGCGACCGCACCGGAGCAGCCATCATGGCCGCCGCAAGCGCAACGGCGCCGGTAAACTTCGTCATTGTTTGAAAACGCATAGTCGAACTCTCCTGAAAGTGCAATCGTGACGGAGTATACAGCATGCTTCCTCGCCCGGCCATCAACCCTCAGATTGAAGCTGCTCAAACAGTTGCGAGCCCCGGACGCGACGCGCCGCGCCATCGCCGCATCCAACCACGCAGGTATAATCGCACTGTGTCGACCACGCCCGATATCGCGCTCGATCCCGCACAAACTGCGGCGAAGCAGCGCGCTCTTGAAGATCGCCTGCGCGCGCTCGGCAGCGTCATGGTGGCCTACTCCGGCGGCGTCGATTCGGCATTTCTCGCGGCAACGGCCCATCGCGTTCTAGGCGACAAAATGCTGGCTGTTCTGGCCGACTCGCCAAGCCTCGCCCGCCGCGACATGGAGCAGGCCAGGGAATTCGCCGCAACTCAAGGCATTCCCTTGCGCGTCATCCAGACTGAAGAACTGGACAAGCCTGAGTACCAGCGCAACGATGCCAACCGTTGCTTCCATTGCAAAACAGAACTCTTTGAAGGCATGAAGAAGCTGGGCGCGGAGCTTGGCTTTGCCCAAATCGCATACGGCATGAACGCCGACGACCGCCGCGACTATCGCCCCGGTCAGCGCGCTGCCGAGCAGCATGAAGTGCTGGCGCCTCTTGCCGACGTTGGCCTGACCAAGCAGGAAATCCGCGCACTTGCAAAGGAAGCAGGCTACACGCTTTGGGATCGCCCTGCCGCGCCGTGCCTCTCGTCGCGCGTGGAATACGGCCGCACCGTGACGCGCGAAGTGCTGGAGCAGGTTGAGCGCGGTGAAGATAGCCTCCGGCAGCTGGGATTTCGCGAATTCCGCGTCCGCCACCACGGAGAACTTGCTCGCGTTGAAATCGCGCGCGCTGAACTGGCCCGGGCGCTCACGCTCGACATGTTGGACAGGATTTCAGCCGAGTTGCGCAAGGCCGGCTTTCAATACGTGACGCTCGATTGCACAGGTTTTCGCTCCGGGTCTTTGAATGCGGTGCTGCCGGCGGAAGTCCTGATGCGGCGGGGGGCATAGGGACACTTTCATTTCCATGCGAATCGGATATTTGGAGTGCTTCTCCGGCATCAGCGGCGACATGCTGCTTGGCGCGCTTGTCGACGCGGGCGTGCCTTTTGCCCTGCTCGAGGAGACGACTGCCGCGCTGAACGTTGGCGCGCATCTCGAAATGCGGAAGGTCAGCCGCGGCGGGCTGGCCGGAACCAAGGTCGATGTGATCGTCGAGAACGACCATGCGGCCGCGCACGACCATATGCACGGTGAAGCGGGCCACATTCACGATCACGATCACCCTGAGCACCCCACGCGCATGCGCATGATCATGGCTCAGCGCACGGTCACTCCCATGATCACCAGCATGCGGACGGCACTGTCCACACGCACGACCATGCTCACGAACACGAACATCAGCCGCATCGCTCGCTTTCGACGATCCTTGCGAATCATTGCCGACGCGCCTCTGACAGACCAGGTGAAATCGCGCGCCAGCCTCGCGTTCCAGCTGCTCGGTGAGGCCGAAGCAGCGATTCACTCGATTCCCATCGAGAAAGTTCACTTCCACGAAGTGGGCGCGGTAGACACGATTGTGGACATTGTCTGCTCGGCCGTGGGCTGCGCGCATCTGGGCGTCGACCGCTGGCTGGCTTCGCCTTTGAATGTCGGCAGCGGCACTGTTAAGTGCGCACACGGAACGCTGCCCGTTCCGGCGCCCGCAACGCTGGCACTGCTCGGCAATGCGCCCGTGTATGCTGCTGGTCCTGCGATGGAGCGCGTGACGCCGACCGGCGCCGCGATGCTGCGCATGTTGGATGTGGAGTACGCGTCGCTGCCCGCGCATGCGCATATGCGACATCGGGCTACGGAGCCGGAGGACGCGACACGCCTGGCGAGCCAAATCTGCTGCGGGTGCTGGTGGGCGAAGAGACCGCCGGGCATTCTGCTGCGAGCCGATTGCGGTGATTGAGACGGTGATCGACGACGCGAGTCCGCAGTTGATTGCTTATGTCAGCGAGCTGCTGCTGGAGGCGGGCGCGTGGGACGTTTATCGCATGCCGGTGCAGATGAAGAAGGGACGCACCGGCGTGCAAATGACGGTGCTATCCATCCGGAACAGGTACCGGCGCTGCGCGACTTGCTCTTTCGCGAGACGACCACCATCGGTTTGCATTGGCGCATCGAAAACAAGGTGTCGCTCGCGCGCGAATTTGTGGAAGTGCAGACCGAGTGGGGACAGGTGCGGATCAAGATTGCGCGCTGGCCTTCAGGCGAGATTGCCAATGCATCGCCGGAGTATGAAGATTGCCGGCGCATCGCGCAGCACACTTGTTCCGCTGAAGACAGGTGATGCAGGAGGCGATGCGCGTCTATTGCCGCGGATACGCGAGGAGAGACGCGCTGATGGATCGCTCGCAGATTGAAGCGCTGCTCAACGACGTGAAGCGAAGGCGACCTGCGTCGGCGGACGCGCTGGAGCGCTTGCAAGATCTGCCGTTTGAAGACCTGGGATTCGCCAAGCTCGATCATCATCGCGCGCTGCGCACCGGGATGCCGGAGGTGATCTTTGCTGCCGGAAAGACCACAGACCAGGTGGCGCGGATTTTTGCGCACATGGCAAAAGCGGGCGGAAACGTGCTGGCTACGCGCGCTTCGCGCGAGTGTTTCGAAGCGGTCACAACACGGAGCCGCGCGCGAGTTACCATGAAATGGCACGCGCGATCACGCTCGAACAACCAGAGCTCCCGCGGGCAAAGGCAACATCTGCGTGGTTTGCGCGGGAACCAGCGACCTGCCCGTTGCCGAAGAGGCCGCCGTGACCGCGCGGCTGATGGGCAACGGATGGAGTTGATCGCCGACGTGGGCGTGGCCGGGATTCATCGCCTGCTGGCGCAGAAACAGACGCTGCAATCGGCGCGCGTCCTCATCGTCTGCGCCGGCATGGAGGGCGCGCTGCCGACGGTGGTGGCGGCCTGGTGAATGCGCCGGTGATGGCCGTGCCCACCAGCGTGGGATATGGCGCGTCGTTCGGCGGCGTCGCCGCGCTGCTGGGAATGCTGAACACTTGCTCGCCGAATGTGTCGGTGGTGAACATTGACAATGGATTCGGTGCGGCGTGCATTGCGTCGCTGATTAATCACATGGATTGAACAGGTCGCCAGACCGGCTGGTAGCCAGACTGCCGCTGATTGAAAAGTGATTCGCTAACTTCTTCCGATTACAGCCCACTTTGAATCCGCTCAAAGTGATGACTATCACTGTCTGCAGAAAGCCCGTGCGCGAATGATCGCTGTGTAGCTTGTTCGCCTGCCCGGCGGGACCGCTGGCCTGTGCGGACGCTCTTCGAGGCAGTTGCTCGCCGTCGAATCGGGGAAGCTCGTGGCTCAATCCAGATTGCCGCAACTGCGCAGGATCTCGCAGATCTTCTTTCTGCTGATATTTCTCGCGCTCCTGGTCTTTACCTCAATGCGGCCTGCCTCGGCAAGCTCGGGCGACATTCACATGCGCGCACCGGTGCGAATGTTTTTTCTACTCGATCCCCTGTTCGCCATTAGCAACGCGCTCGCAACGCGCGCTCTGTATCGCGGCCTCGCTTGGAGTCTTCTGATTTTGCTTCCCACGTTGTTTCTGGGGCGATTCTTCTGCGGATGGGTCTGCCCGATGGGAACTCTGCAGCACTTTGTCGGTAGCATGCGGTCCGAAGCGAAGCTGGGCAAACAGCGAATCGACTCAAACCGCTACAAGCGCTGGCAGACCGTGAAATATGTCGTCTTGATTGCCGGTCTCGTAGCTGCCTTCTTCGGCTCCATGGCGATCGGAACGCTGGATCCTTTCAGCCTGCTGGTTCGCTCGCTTGGCCTGTCGTTGTTGCCCGCCTTCAACTTCGTCACGCGCGCATTGCTGCTGCCCATGGAGCACAGCCACGTTGCCGCGATCAGAACCACGGGCGAGACCCTGCATTCGATTTTCCAGGCGACGATCCTTGACTTTCGCCAGGCACACTTCGCGCAGAGCATGGTGCTCGGCATCCTGTTCCTTTTGATCCTATGGGCCAGTATGCGCGTAACCCGTTTCTGGTGCCGTGCGATTTGTCCGCTCGGTGCGTTGCTGGGAGCGGTGTCGCGCTGGTCAATCCTCGGACTGCACAAGGACGCATCAAGCTGCGACAAGTGCAACCGGTGCCTACTGCACTGTCAGGGCGGGGACGATCCCATTGGCGGAGTGCCGTGGCGCAAATCCGAGTGCCTGATGTGCATGAACTGCGCCGGAAGCTGCCCTCACAGTTCGCTGCAATTTCGCCTCTTCCGCAACGAGCGGGAAGTTGCGAGCCCCGATCTTGGCCGGCGTCGCACATTGACTGGCATAGCACTCGGCGCTGCCGCCGTTCCCCTGATGCGCGCAAATACGGGCCTGGGCAAGAGCCGTAACGAACGGTTGCTTCGTCCGCCCGGTTCTGTTGATGAGCCGGACTTTCTCTCGCGGTGCATCCGCTGCGGCGAATGCATGAAGGTCTGTCCGAATAATTCGCTGCACCCCACGCTGACCGAAGCCGGTCTCGAAGGACTGTGGACGCCAACCCTGGTTCCGCGCACCGGCTACTGCGAACCGAGTTGCGTATTGTGTTCCGAAGTGTGCCCCACCGGCGCTATCTGGCAGATCACGCCGAAAGACAAGGGATGGGTTGTCGGGGTCGGCGGCCAACAGAATCATCCGGTGCGACTCGGTACCGCCTTCTACGACCGCGGACGCTGCCTACCGTGGGCGTTCGCTACGGACTGCATCGTCTGCGAGGAGTGGTGCCCGGTTTCGCCCAAAGCAATCTACGTTCAAGAAGCGGAGGTCATCGATTCTGCCGGCCACCCGAAAACCGTGAAGCAGCCGCGCGTCGATCCCAGCCGGTGCGTCGGTTGTGGCGCATGCGAGTATGCGTGCCCATTGCAGGAGCGGCCAGCTGTCTACGTTACCAGTATTGGCGAGAGTCGCTCGCCCAGCAGTCAGATCCTGCTGAACAGAAGTTAAAAAGGGGCTCAATAGAAATGAAACATTTGAATTTGCTGATGGTTGGAACCTTGGTCACTGTTTTGCTTGTCGCGGCCGGCGTTTCCGGCTGCAAGAAAAAGATCGCCGATCCGTTCCCGGCGTCGAATGCGGTTGCCGGTTGGGAAAAGTCCAGCGAGACCCGGACCTTCGAACCCAAGAATCTTTGGCAGTACATCGATGGAGACTCCGAGCAATTCATCCAGGCCGGTGTCGTTTCGACGGCGACTTCGGACTACAAGTATCAGGGTCAACTCGAGGCGGTAGTCGATGTGTACACCATGGGCGGCCCGGACGGTGCGCAGACAATTCTTGAGCGCGGACAGACCAAAGACGCGCGAAGTGTCTCTTTGGGCGACGAAGGTCTGCAATACGAGCAGAGTGTGAGCTTTCGCAAAGGGCGCAGCCTTGTGCGCATCGTTGCTTACCAATCTTCTGCCTCCACCCCGCAGGCGCTGATGGCATTGGCGCACGGTGTAGAGGCAAACCTTTAACCCGACCACTTGAGCCGATTGCACGAACGGGAGGAAAGCAATGAAAAGCCGCCGCGATTTTCTGAAGGGCGCAGCCACAGGAGCCATCGTCCTCGGAGCCGAGGGCACTCTTGGATTGAGGGCGCTGGATCACCAGGCCGAGACAGCAAAAGCAAAGGTTGTCATCGCGCGCGATCCGGCCCTGCACGGATCCGATGGAAAGCTCGATGAAAAGCGGGTCGGCGACCTTCTTGACCGCGCCATTGCATCGTATACCGGACGCAAACGGCCCTTGGATGCATGGAAACATATCGTGATGGAGGGCGGCGGAAAAGACAAGGTAATCGGACTGAAAACCAATGGGCTCGGTGGCAAAGGCATTTCCACGCATGCTGTGCTTGCCTTCGCCATCGCGGAACGCCTGCAGCAAGCTGGTGTGAAGCCTGGCAATATTCTCATCTGGGACCGAAGCGCAGGCGACCTGCAGGCTTGCGGATTCACCATTAGTACCGACCCAACCCGCGTTCGATGCTTCGGCTCTGACGTCTCCGGATTTGAAGATAAGGTCGAAACCTGGGGATCGTCGCACGCGCGGTTTTCAAGAATACTGACGCAGGAATGTGCAATGGTCATCAACTTGCCGATTCTCAAAGATCACAGCATGTCTGGTGTCACATTTGCGATGAAGAACATGTACGGCGTCGTCGAGCGCCCGCAGGATTTGCACGCGGGCGGTTGCAACCCAGGTGTCGCCGATCTCAACGCATTTCCCGTTGTCCGGCAGAGGATTAAGCTGACCATCGGCGACGCCATGACTTCGGTGTACGAAGGTGGTCCAGGATTCAGGCCCGAGCACTTGTGGCAGCCAAACGCGCTGATCGTCGGCGAAGACCGTGTCGCCATCGATCATGTTGCCTGGGGAATCCTGGAAAAGAAGCGCGCCGAAGTCGGATTGAAAACTTTCGAGGCTGCAGGCAGGCCGCCTCGCTATATCGCCACAGCTGCCGATGCAGCGCATGCGCTCGGCGTGAACGATCCGCAACATATCAACCTCATTGAGATTTAGCCAGGGGAACCATGGCCGGTGAATACGAACAAATGGCCCAGACGATATCGTCAAGCTCCAATCGGGGAGGACCGGAATCGACTCAGCTCACGCGACGAGAAGCGTTGCTCCAGTTGCTGCGCGTTGGCGGCATCGCTGCCGGAACAGCCGGAGCGGGAATCTGGCTCAGCGGACGCAGCCATCACCCTATGGCTGCGTCGGTCGAGCAAGCACACAAAGACCATCGCATCGCCTCCGATCAACAATGGCCGCAGCTCACAGTTGCACAATACGCATCAGATGTGCACGGCGCGCTGCCCGGAGAACCGGGCGCTCTCGTGCAGAAAGCGCTTGAAAATCTTGGCGGCATTCGTCGATTCATCTCGAGGCAAGACGTTGTCGTCATCAAGCCCAACATCGCCTGGGATCGCACGCCGGAGCAGGCCGCCAATACCAATCCTGAACTCGTCGCCGAAGTCGTGCGCCAGTGCTGGCAGGCCGGTGCCAGGCGTGTCATCGTCACTGATGTGAGCTGTAACGAAGCACAGCGTTGTTTCCATCGCTCGGGAATCGAAGCAGCGGCTCGAGCAGCGGGAGCCGAAGTCGTTCTACCCGACCCTGAAAAATTCCGGGAAGTGGATATGGGTGGAGTGGTGTTAAAGAGCTGGCCCGTCTTCGCGCCGTTCCTTGAGGCCGACAAGATTCTCAATCTGCCAATCGCCAAGCATCACGAGCTGACAGGCGCCACGCTCGGCATGAAAAATTGGTACGGTATCCTTGGCGGCCAACGTAACAGGCTTCACCAGCAGATTCATCAAAGCCTGGCCGATCTGGCCGGTTTTATGTTGCCGACCCTCACCATCATAGACTGCTATCGCATCCTGCTGCGCAACGGGCCCACAGGCGGCAACCTCGAAGATGTTGCGCTCAAGAAAACGATCGTTGCTGGAACGGATCCAGTGGCGCTCGATGCTTACGTGGCGAAAGCATACTGGAACCTCGACGCCGAGCACCTGCCCTACCTGCAAATGGCTGCGGGTCGCGGCCTTGGAACCGTCGCGTTTGAACAGCTGGCCATCAAGACAAGTCAGCTGAGTTAGATCAACGGCCAAGCGCTCGCGGCGAACCACACTCGCAATCAGCCGCAAAGTGATCCAAAGCAGAGGCGCGCGATAGAATCCTTCCGGGAGATCCCATGTCGATCACTCGGCGCCAATCCCGTCGCACGTTCCTCAAGGCGAGCGCTGCCGTTGCTGCAGCAGGGCTCGTTCATCCACGGACTGGATTCACGAATCCCAACGAGTCGTTGCAGATTACGCCGCCGCTCAGGCAATTTGGTTACGGCGACGTCGAACTGCTGGAAGGACCGCTGCGTGAGCAATTCGATCGCAACCATGCGTTCTATCTGGCGCTCGACGAAGATTCGCTTCTAAAGCCGTTTCGCCAGCGCGCAGGTCTGCCCGCCCCCGGCGAGGACATGGGCGGCTGGTACAGTTGGGCGCCACTGAGCGACCTCGACAAACCCGGCAATAACGGCTTTGCTCCCTGCCATAGCTTCGGACAATATCTCTCTGGTCTTGCGCGCAATTACGCTGCCACCGGCGACAAAGCCACACAGGAGAAGGTGCATCGCATCGTCACCGGCTTTGCTCCCGCGATAACACCGCACTTCTGGGACGACCACCGCTTCCCCGCCTACACCTACGACAAAATCTCCATCGGCATGATTGACGCGCATGAGTTTGCCGGGGACCCAAATTCTTTCAAGGCCCTCGATGCAACGCTCGATTCTGTAACAAAGTATCTGCCTCCTGGAGGAATATCGCGTGCCGAGGAATATGCGCGTCCGCATCGAGACGATTCGTTTTGCTGGGATGAACCCTACACGCTGCCGGAAAACTTCTTCCTGGCCTGGCAGCGCGGCGCCGGCAGCCGCTACAAAGTCATGGGCCGGCATTTCCTCGCCGACAGTTGGTATTGGGATCCGCTTGCGGCCGGCGAAAACGTACTTCCCGGCAAGCACGCCTACAGCCACGTCAATGCCATGGGCAGCGCCATGCAGGCGTACTTCGTGCTGGGCGACGAAAAGTATCTCCGCGCTGCGCGCAACGGATTCGATTTCGTGCGCGCCCAAAGCTTCGCTACAGGCGGCTGGGGACCTGATGAGGATTTCCGCTCACCGGGCAGCGGCGAAGTCGGCGAGAGCCTGACCAAAACGCACTCGAGTTTTGAGACGCCATGCGGCTCCTATGCGCACTTCAAAATTACGCGGTACCTCCTCCGAACCACCAAAGACAGCCGCTACGGCGACAGCATGGAACGCGTGCTCTACAACTGCATCCTGGGCGTGAAGCCGATCAAGGAAGATGGGCACGGCTTCTACTACTCCGACTACAACAACGACGGATCGAAGGTCTATCATCCCTACAAGTGGCATTGCTGCACGGGGACCTTTTCGCAGATCGCCGCTGATTACGGTATCAGTTCGTACTTCAGTGATAACGAGGGCGTCTACGTAAATCTCTTTGTTCCATCGCGCGTGACGTGGAAGCGCGGCAGCGAGCGTGTGGGCCTGGTTCAGCGCACCGACTATCCGCATCGCCCCACAACCCAGATCGAAATTGCGACCGACACGTCCTCTGCATTTGCGGTTTTCGTGCGCATACCCGAGTGGGCAGGACCAAAGACAACCATCGCGGTAAATGGCAAGCGCTCAGCCTCCAGCCCCACGCCGGGCCAGTTCGCGCGCATTCAACGTACATGGAAGAAGGGCGATCGCGTCGAAGTTGAATTCGACATGCCAACTACCCTTCAGGCAGTCGACCCACAGCATCCGAAGCTGGTTGCTGCGGTCCATGGTCCGCTCGCGCTCTTCGCCGTGGGAGAGATTCCAGCCACCGTGCGCACTGAGGAATTGGGCTCCGTCATGCAGGTGACCGATGGTTCAACCAACTGGCAGGCAAAGGCGGCGGCTGGCACCCTTGCGATGCGGCCCTTTGCAGCAATCAACGACGAGCATTACCGGTTGTACCTGAACGTTGAAGCCTGACGCGAATAGCGTGTTGGTAGCGGTCGATTTAGAGAAGCATTTTAAGGGAAGGAAAGCCTGCTTTCCTAAAACCCTCGATACTAGAAAAGGTGTCAGCGTGGCTTTGACCGTTCAGGAACAGTTCGGGCAGATCGATATCTATGTCTTCGACCAGATTTTGCGCGGAAATATCGCATCCGGCATGCGCGTGCTCGATGCCGGATGCGGTTATGGACGAAACCTCGTTCACCTGCTGCGCGAAGGCTGTGAGGTGTTCGCGCTGGACCTGGACGCGAATGCGGTTGACCATGTCCGCCAATTGTCGGCTTCTCTATCTACAGGCTTGCCACCGGAGAATTTTCAAGTTGGGCCCATTGAGCACATGCCTTTTGCCGACGGATTCGCCGACGTTGTCATTTGCTCTTCAGTGCTCCACTTCGCACGCGACGAGGAGCACTTTTTAAGCATGCTGGCAGAACTCTGGCGAGTCCTCAGACCTGGCGGAATGCTGTTCTGCCGATTGGGATCAAGAATCGGCATGGACTTTGAGAGAGTGGGAGGGAACGTATTCGTCGTTGGTGACGGATCGAAATGGTTTCTGGTCGATGAAGAAATGTTGATGGACCTCATCGACGAGCTGAACGCAGTTCTCGTCGATCCCCTGAAAACCACGATCGTGCAGGACTATCGCTGCATGACTACCTGGGTCTTGCGAAAGAGAAAACCCTGAACCACGCAGGTCCTTCGATTCGGATTGACACCGCCCGCACAGTGACCGAGACTTGCAGCGAGGAACCAATCTCTTCCCTGGCGGCTTGAATCTCATGCAAAGTTTGCAGCACACAGCAACCCTGTGCCTCGCCATGGCGTTTAGCCTGTCGTGCGCGGCTCAGCACAAATCCCTGCTTGCGACCTACATCAAAGAAGACGCCCCCGTGCTGGTGCTCGACCATGTCCGCGTCATCGACGGCACCGGCGTCGCGCCGCAGGACGACATGCGCATCGTGATTGCAGGCGGCAAGATCACCGCAATCCAGGATGCCAAATCGCACGGTGACTCTCCTGCAAACGCAAAGGTGCTCGACATGACGGGCAAAACCGTGATGCCCGGTCTCGTCGGCATGCACGAGCATCTCTTCTATCCACTGCCGGATCGCCCTGCCGACGGACTCGCCCTGTATGCGGAGGCGGCAGACAGTGCGCCTCGCCTCTACCTTGCCGGAGGCGTAACAACAGCCCGCACCGGCGGCAGCCTCGAACCCTATACCGATCTCGAGTTGAAGCGTGCCATCGATGCTGGAAAAATCCCCGGACCAAAGCTCGACATTACGGGACCGTACCTTGAGGGCAAGGGCACTTTCGCGATCCAGATGCATCAGCTCAGCGACCCCGACGATGCTGCACGCCTCGTCGACTATTGGGCGGCGGAAGGCGTGACCTCATTCAAGGCGTATAACTACCTCACGGCGGACGAACTTAAAGCGGCAATCGATCACGCCCACGCGCATGGGCTCAAAATCACGGGTCACCTCTGCTCTGTCGGATTCAGGCAGGCTGCGGCTTTGGGGATCGACAACCTGGAACATGGCCTCGTGGTTGACACCGAGTTTCTCCCCGGCAAAGCGGCTGACGAATGCCCCAGTCAGCGTGAAACCATGAACTATCTCGCAAAAGATATCGACATCGAAGGCGCTCCGGTGCGCGAGATGGTCGCGGACCTGGTGGCGCACCACGTGGCCATCACTTCAACGCTGGCCATCTTTGAAACAATGGCCGGCAATCGTCCGCCGATGGAGCGCGAAAGCGCCGCACTGAAAACCTTGAACGTAGAAGCCGCAAAAGATTACCTCACCGTGCGCGCGAGCAGAGCCGAACAGCAACTTGGACAAGCACTCCTTCACAAGGAGATGCTCTTCGAGCATGAATTTGTCGCGGCTGGCGGATTGCTGATGGCCGGTTGCGATCCGACCGGGTATGGCGGCGTCGTGCCCGGCTTCGGCGACCAGCGCAATCTCGAGCTGCTGGTCGAGGCAGGATTCACCCCGGTCGAAGCAATTCGCATTGCTTCACTCAACGGCGCGAAATATATGGGCAGGGACTCCGAAATCGGATCCATCGCTCGGGGCAAGGCGGCCGACATCGTGGTGCTCGGCGGCAACCCCGCGGACAAGATCGAGAATGTCGAAAAGGTGGAAATGGTTCTCAAGGATGGCGTCGGCTACGACTCGGCCGCGCTCATCCAGTCAGTGAAGGGGACGGTAGGAATTCGCTGACAACAAGAGGCAAGATACCGGTCTCAGAAAGAGAAAGGCCAAAGCGCTCGGCTTCGGCCCTTCGCCTTGCAGCACTCGCTACGGCCGGTCGTAAAACCGGAAGAACAGTGACGGCTTGGCGCACGGCTCAGCCCTCGCTACCAACTCCGTCTGCTGCTTTTCATTGATCGGCGTGAAATTACGCGCCAGGTGCACATTCTCTTCGAGCTGGGCCGTCGTATCGCATCCGATGATCACCGTGCTCACCGGACGCGAAAGCGTGTAGTACATTGCTTCGCGCATGGTCAACGTGCCTGGCTTGTCAGTCTGGATCGTCATCCCCTCCCACGAGTGCTTCTGCTGCTCGATCGGCGGCGGCGTCCAGGTGGAGAGAATGCGTCCGCGACCTGGAATCTTCATCCCGATAATGCCCATCTGCTTTTCGACCGCCAAGGGCAGCAGCGCATCGTTGAAGCTGTAGTGATGCGGATCGGCCGCATTCATTGCCATCAAAATGCAATCGAAGTCATGCCGGTGAATGCACTCAATGAGCGCATCGGGCCTGTAGTGGCCGGTAATGCCGAGGTTCCGAACCACATTTTGCTGCTGCATTTCGAGCAGCGCTTCCATCGCGCCGCCCTTGGCAAAGATCTGGTCGACGTCATACATCGTGCCCACGTCATGCAGCTGCCACAGATCCACGTGATCGGTTTGCAGCAACTGGAGCGACTTCTCGATCATGCGCATCGAGCCATCGCGCGTCCGCTCCTTGGTCTTCGTCGCGAGAAAGGCCTCGTTGCGGCGCTTCGCCATCACCTTGCCTACGTATTGCTCGCTCCAGCGATCTGGTCCGCCGTAGATGGATGAGGTATCGATGTAATTCACGCCTAGATCGAGCGCTCGGTCGACGATCGGAACGGCAATGTCGAAGTTGTTCGGCTTCTCCAATGCAGCCTGGCCACCCAGCGAAAAGATGCCGACCTTGTAGCCGGTTTTGCCCAGGTTGCGTGTGGGCATCGCCTCCGGTGTCCGCGGGTTTGAAGGCAGGCCTGGAAGAGTTTTGTTGGGCGTCACTGCAAATGCGGAAGGAGTCAGAAGGGCCGCGGTCGCGGCTCCGCCGATCTTCAAAAAGTCGCGACGGCCCCGGCTGCGGGGTGATGCTGGATTGTTTTCTTTCATGGAGTTGCTCCTGGTTGCATCGCTGGTTGAATCACGGACACTCGCTCAAGTTACGGGCGACTCCATCATAAACCTGCGCGCCTGGTTACGTTTGAGGGCACCTCGAATGAAGAAATCCGGCCGATTTGCTAATCTAGGATTCAGGGAGCTTAAACATGATTACTTCCCCGTTCGTCGTCGTCCCCGTTATCGCTCTGGTCTTCTTCGCATGCATCCTTTGGGCAACTGGCGGCACCGCCGACGGAAAGACCGAGGATGGACGCGGAGCACACTGATCCTCTCGGCTGACCTCCACACTGACAGGCAATTTCCTGAACTCTCCGGCCGTGGATTCATCGCACTTTCGCGCTGGATCGTGGAAAATCTTCAAGAAAAAGGGCCGCTGCGTTGTTGCGCAGCGGCCCTTTGCATTCGCATCTTTGCTACTCTGGCTTTTTCTCGTCTTTCTTGTCGTTCTTCTTCTGATCCTTGTTTTGTTTCTGATCCTTGGGCTGCTGCTTGTTCGACGGCGGCGGAGCAGACCCGCGATTTGATGGTGGAGGAGCCAGTCTCTCCTGAGGCTGATACACCGGTCGTTGCGGAGGTATGACGGGCCGCTGTTCCTGGGGAGGAGGAATCGAACGTCCCTGCGGCGAATCGTTCGCCGGCGGCTGAGGCTGGTTCGGCCGGACTTCTTGCTGGTAATCCGGCCGATCCTGCTGCGAATTCGGAGGCGGCTGAATCGGCCTGCCCGATGGCTGCACTCCGGGCGCAACTGTTTGCGGCGGTTGTTGCCGCTGGTTGTTGTTTGGGGGCGGGTTTGGTAGATCCTGCTGCCGGTAATTCGGCGGAGCCACTGGCCTCCCCGTCGGTTGCACTCCAGGCGCAACTGGCTGCGGTGCTTGTTGACGATCGTTGTAGTTCGGTGCCTGGCTCGGCCGATCCTGCTGCCGGTAATTTGGCGGAGCGGTTGGCTGGCCATTCGGCTGGACCGCTGGCTGACCCGGCTGCCGCTGGTAGTTGTTATTGTTTGCAGGCTCGTTCGGATTCGACTGCGGATTCAGCGGCTGCCGCTGAATTCCCTGCACCGGGCCTACTGGGTTTGCACGCGGCGCTCCTCCCGGGTAAACGGTATTCGGCGAACCCGGCCGTAGCTGCTGGCCATTTTGCACCCCAGGATACTGACCTCCTCCTGGACCGTTTTGAACCGGATGTGCCGGAGCCGCCACAATCGTGCGTCCCGGCAACTGCCGAATGGGGGGGGCCGGTCTTACCGGTGCGGCAACGGGAGTTGCGCCCGGTCTGGCCGTGATCTGCCTGCCCTGCTGATTGATCAGCTGGGGCCTCTGGCTCGAAACAGGAACTGGCCGGGTCACCGGACGCGACACCATCGCTCGTGGCGTCGGAGCTACCTCGGGCTGAGCCAGAGGTCGCGCCTGTTGCATGTCGCGTGGATCGACACGCACCGCTACATTGCGCACCGAGGCGCCGGAAGCGAAATCGTTCTGCCGCATCGCCGTCGCGCCGCGCGTCTGGTTCACGTATGTAATGTTGGTTACGTTGACGATATTCACGTAAGTGTTCTGCACGTGCACTCGTGGAGATTCGCGAATGTTCGTGATATTCACCTGGTCGATATAGCGCGGGCTGCAACGATACCAGGGACGATAGGCTTCTCCTGGTCCGAGCGGGAACCAGACGGACAGACCGCCTCCCCCACCGAAATGAACCCCGCCAGCAAACACCACCAGCGCGGGCGACCAGATCGGACGCACATTCACCGGTCCCGGCACCCAGCCCCATCTGCCGTTGTAGTTGACCCACCGGCCGTAATGGAACGGCGCATAGCCCCACGATTCATCCTCGACCCAAACCCATCCCCATGGATCGCGACTGATCCAGTGCCCGTCGTGATAGGGCGCCCAATCTGCCGAAACATCGCGCGGAAACCACACCGCACCGTATTCCGTGGCTGGCTGCCAGTCGCCGCTGGCGTCAAGGTCGGCCGCTCCCGGAATGTCCGGGCTGACGTACTGGAATGATGCGACGCGCGCCAATTGCTGATCTCGCTGCTGGCTCCAGGAATCGAGATCGTCGGGGCCCGCAGGCTGCAGCCACTGCGGGGAGACAGGATTCGAACCGGCAAGTTCGAGGGACTGGCCGTAGTTGAGTTCCTGGCGAAAATCGCCAGCGGCGGTTATGTCGGCGAATTGTCCGAGATTGGTGAACACGGTCGCGCCATCAGACGGCATGACATCCACGCGCAGGTCACCGGCACTCCCGAATTCCGCATTGCCATTCGGCGTGCTGATATCGAGCAGCTGCCGTGGCCACAGTCCGAAGCTGTGCAGGTGGATCGAACCCTGGGCGATGCCAAAGTTGATGTTGAAGGCAGAATCATCCACGAGCGTGACGTCAGAGTTCGGCCCGATCCGCACGTACGTTTGTCCGACCTGGATTTCGGCGCGCCCGTCGGAATCAGTGAAGATACGATCACCGGGACCGACGGGAAGATTGGGATATGCCTGGCCCCATTCGTCCGAGGTAACCGCCTGTATCGATACGTTGCCAGAGATATAGGAGATGCGTCCGGCTTCGGGTGGAGGGTCATCCTGGGCGGAAGCAGATACAGCCGTGAACATCGATACGCCGCACACGGCGGCGAGCGCGAATCGTTTGGAGAAGCTGAGAGCAAACATGAAAGGTCCTTTCGTTTTCTACTGCGCCGGTTTTATCCGCCGAGGATACGGAGCGAGCTGCCAGGAACATCCGCTAACTCCCCGTATTTCCTCTGCCAACCAGTCTTGTGGCCACAAACTACTGAGAATACTAACCCCGGTGCTGAAACAAAGTAGTACAAAGATCTTGGATGCCGAGTGGGAACCAGCGGAACCGGCGGCGGCGCCGACTCGTACTACCGAGAGTGAGGACGAATCTGATGAATCGAAAGGCGATCTGTATTTTGCTAGGAACAACTTTGGCTACCGGAATTTCTGGCTGCCGGGTTCACGTAGACAAGGATGCCAACGGCCAGGAAAAGAACGTTCAGGTCGACACACCGTTTGGCGGGGTTCATGTCAACACCAACCAGATATCCGCCGCCGATCTCGGGCTGCCGGTCTATCCGGGCGCTGAGATCGTGAAAGACAAGGAGCACGACAAGTCTGCCGACGTGAACATGGGCTTTGGGGCATGGACGCTCCGTGTGCGGGCGGTGAATTATGCCACTCCCGACACACAAGACAAGGTGACCGCGTTTTATAAGAAAGCCCTAGGCCGGTACGGCGATGTGATCACCTGCCAGGGAAATGCTCCTGTCGGCACACCCACGGCGACGTCAGAAGGACTGAACTGCAGCGACAGTGGAAATCATGGAAACGTAAAAATCGACGACAAGGACTTTGGCGTCCATGGAGGCCTCCAACTCAAGGCCGGCTCCAAGCGCCACCAGCATATCGTCGGATTTGAAGATCCCCTCGATGGCAAGACTCGATTCGCGCTCGTCGCTCTCGATCTGCCAGCCGCGGTAGACGGAGGCAAAACCGACTAGTCACGGCACATCATCGATGCGGAGGCTAGATCGCCCTGACAACAGCATTTTTTGCGCGCAAATGGGGTGGTGGATACCATAGAATTCCACCACAGGTATCACACCCCATCCCATCGGAGCCCAGAAGATGCACATTTCATTCAGCCGCCTTTCCCCGGCGGCTCTGCTGGCTGTTGCCGCGGTTCTTTATGCCGCTGAAAAACCGAAGCCGACCACGTCCTCTGTCGCAGTCGATCCCTACACCGAAATCCAGCCCGCTACCGAGTCCCTCGATCTATCGATGTATGAGCGGATCCGAGATGAAGGCCTGAACCACTCGCACGTCATGGAATTTGCTTCGGCATTGATGGACGGCATCGGCCCGCGCCTGACGGCCTCGCCCAACGCAAAGAAAGCCAATGAGTGGACGCGCGACACGCTGACCAAAATCGGGCTCGAAAATGCTCACCTCGAAGATTGGGGCGAATTCGGCCTCGGGTGGCAGCAAATGAACACGTGGGCTCGCATGGTGACCCCCGATACGGCCGTGCTGATTTTGCAGTCGACTCCATGGTCCCCGGCAACACCCGGTGCCGTTACCGGCGACGTGGTCTTCGTCAATATTCAAACTGACAAGGATTTTGACCAATACAAGGGAAAGCTCGCCGGCAAAATTGTGCTCTACGGCGCGATGCGCGATGTTCCGATCGGCGACAAGCCCCTCTTCGAACGTCACACCGATAAAGAACTCGAAGACATCGCCGAATTTTCCGTGAACGCCAATGCGGGCGGCATGCCACCCGACATGCAGGCACGCATGCGCACCTTTATGGAACGCATGCGCATGATCGACAAGATCGCGCAGTTCTTCGCCGATGAAAAAGTAGCCGCAGTCATCGAGCCAAGCCGCGACGGCAAGAACGGCGGCGGTAGCGGCGGCACCTTCTTCGATGACAACGGCGCGACGCTGGGCCGCACGCCCTATCTCGCTGACAAGCGCGTCAAAATTCCTGTCGCCGTTGCCGCCATCGAAAGCTATGGCCGCCTTTACCGGCTTACGCAGGCTCATGTCCCCGTAAGCGTCGAAATCAATATCGATACCAAATTCACCGGCGAACACGAACACGCCTATGACACTGTCGCCGAAATTCCCGGCACCGATCCTAAGCTGAAGGACCAGGTTGTAATGCTTGGCGGCCATCTCGATAGCTGGATCGCCGGAACGGGCGCAACCGATAACGGAGCGGGAACTGTCGTAGCGATGGAAGCCGTCCGCATTTTGGAAGCTCTCGGAGTCAAGCCGCGTCGCACCATCCGCATCGCGCTCTGGACGGGTGAAGAAGAGGGACTGTTCGGGTCGAGGGGCTACTGTCGGCAGCACTTTGGCTCCGCCGCGCTCTCCACCGCGCCCGACCAGGCGGCTCTGCCGGAGTTCATGCGCCGCGCTACTGGACCACTCGAAGTCAAGCCCGAACAGAAAGTCGTCTCCGTCTATTTCAACGTCGACAATGGCTCTGGAAAAATCCGCGGCATCTATACGCAAGGCAACGCCGCCGTCGCTCCCATCTTTGCGCAGTGGATCGCACCGCTCAAGGACCTGGGCGTTACGACGTTGACCATGCGGAACACGGGTGGAACGGATCACTTGAGCTTCGACGCCGTGGGCATCCCGGGTTTCCAATTCATCCAGGATGATCTCGACTACGAAAGCCGCACGCACCATTCCAACCAGGATGTTGTGGAACGTCTGCAGGCAGCCGATCTCAAACAGATCGCCACGGTGGAAGCGATCTTCGTTTACAACGCCGCGCAGCGCGATCAGATGATTCCGCGTAAGCCGTTGCCCAACCCGGTCGACGAGCAGAAGCGGCGCGAACCGATCGAGGGAATCTTCCCCGGTGCAAACTCGTCGGCCGTTCCTGAGAAACAATAGACTCCGCTATCAGTCTTCTAAACTTAAGCCCGCCCCGCTACGGGAGGCGGGCTCAGTTTTTGCTTGGGAGATCCAACCTTGGACCTCCCGAGTCCTTATCGAACGGAGATTCAGCGACGGCGGCGCTGGGGCATCACGGTGGAGGTTCTGCTACACTTAACGGAGCGTATCAAGCGGGAAAACGCACCAGGCCGCGCCCGATGATACGTACCTGCACACCATGTTCGGGGAGTGGCTCAGCCTGGTAGAGCACCTGGTTCGGGACCAGGGGGTCGGAGGTTCAAATCCTCTCTCCCCGACCAATATTTTCAATAGTTTATAGCGATCTCATCTACAGCAGAAAACCTGCTGTAGACGATTTTGTAGCGGACGGAGCCATCAGATTCTCCGACATCAGTTCACTACAGAATGCCCATCCGCGGATCCATTCGACCACAGCAGCCTTCGCTCAGTCCGTCGTGTTAAGCTGAGGCGAGAATTTGTTGGAGTTCATGTGGGATCGGCAGGCATTGATCGACTGTTAGTTGAGCCGCCGCGAAGTCGAGGATGGCAAAGAACGCTGGCGGGAGTTGCAACTGAATCGGAGTTGCACGCCGCGACAGACGAACTGGCTTCGATCTGGAACTACAACACTTCCGACCATCGTTTTTACGATGAATTCCTGTTGAGCAGGGGAATCGATCGGCGTCGAACTACGCTTAGCGGCGAGCAAGAGCTTCATCTTCGAGAAGAATTTTCACATCTGATCGCGTCGAAAACTCGCATTACGCTTGACCTTATCCAGGCTGCGTTGAAAATCGATCCGGCCCATATTTTAACCAGGAGTCGCGACTTCACACAGGATTTGAAACATCTTGTTTTCGGAGTCGCGATTCAGTCAACCAACGATGAGATTGCTGTGCTGTCTCTGGTCTATCTTAGCGAAGAGGCATCGGAAACGATTGAGCTTGAGAATGAGTACATCCCGGCACGCCATCTGAGAATTGTATTTCACCGTTATCTTCATGCTGAGCGCGATCCGCTTGAGACGCCCCGCCTTAAACCCCAAGGAACCCCGCCAACAGGGGCATTTGATCTCTTGCTTTGGCTGACCGACCATGCAAATTCAGACATCGTCACCGAAATAGGCAAATTAGACGCTGCTACGCGCGAGAAATTGGCGGGGGCAGCGAGCCATTTTGCGTCCATCCTGCCTCGGCGAGAGTTCGGGCGATACCTTTGCGCGCGGGCGGCAATGTACCTCTCGTTGCATGAGCCGAACGAAGACGCATGGATGAAGAATAAGGAATTGCTGGAACCTTACGCCAGTAGACATCTTGCTGAGTTCGTAGCGCTACTTGGAAACAACTTGGTAGTTACCGCCATAAAAAGTCTGCCCGACAAGTTAGACGGCGCATTTGATGACTATGCAGCAAGTCTCATTGATCATTTGCGTGGTCAGAAGGCGGTCGATCAGATTCTGCTCGATGCAAAACGACTCCAAACTGCTGGGAAACTGACTTCCATAGCCTACGAGTTCGCCACCTCGCGCCAAAGACCAAATGAGACCAAGCATTTGGCAAAGAATCTCATGAATTTGCTTCGCAAAGACAACGATGGTCGAGTTTCAAGCTGGATCGTTAGGAATCCAGAAGTACTCGAAGTCTTGAAGTCTCACTCTATTCAGCCACGTACGGGTGTCAGATTGGCAACGGCAGCAGCATGCAGGGGACCTTTTCAGTTTCAGCACTCTGTCAATGGGTTCTAAAAGAGGAGAACGAGGATTCAAAGCTGACGCTAGGAATTGTCGAAGAGCTTAGCACGCAGCCACGATATTCAAACGAGGTTTCCGTGGCCCTGCAGCGCCTTCTAGGCAGCGGCGGAACAGACATACCCAATTTGCTGCGCTCTAAAAGGCTGCGCCACGCAATCGTCGGCAATCTTATTCATATTGCTCCGTTTCTCTCCGGCGAACGTCTCAATCAGGTGCTGGCGGCTCTCAGGCCCATCCCAGCGCAGATATCTTCGCCGCTGATCCGTTCAGTTCTCGCCTCTGAGCATTCTGAGTGGGCCGTCGAGCACCTCATTCCTATCCTTCTCGAAGACGATTCTGCAAGCAGCCAAGCGCTGATTCAGGGCGGAAATACAGTTCTGACCTCCCGATTGCTCTCAAAGCTTGCAAGTGCGTGGAGTCGAAATGTGACCGAACTAACCAACTACGAACAAGACTGGCGTTCTGCCAGAAACCAGTTCAAAAAGGCAATCTCAGACCGTGCGCTAGCTTCGCTCGCAGCGACAAAATCGCTTTCAATGCCCGAAATTTCCAGCCGACTTGAACGCATCTCAGATGAAATTTCCACGTGGTTATCGCAAGATTCGCCACCATATAAGTCAGTATCGGGGAAACGTTGGAAGATACAGACCGACTTTCCCATGGACATCGACCCTAAGCGGATATCCGACCCGAATGACTTCGTAAGTTTGATTGCTTTACGGCCTGACTTGATCTCGCAGTTTAAAGAGTCCAGCACCTCGCGCTTCCCGTCTGTTCAGAGTGCTCTCGATGTGGTGATACGTGAATATGTCGTGGCTGCTAAGGCATGGCAAAAGGGGCAATCGGACCTGGTTCAGCTGCGCGATACGGTAGGAATGGATCTCGCGATCAGGTTACGCGAAATGCTTGAGGACTTGGAAGTCTCACTTACGCCGTATTTTCTCTTCAGATCTGCCCTGGATTCGGTGGGACTCAAAGCCGTTACCATGTCACTTGCTAACGCGATTGAAGAATCCTCTCTTTCCAGCCGCATTCACAAAGTTCATCGTAGCGCGGAACAAGCCGGAAAATTGCGAACATTCTCTTTGGGCGTGCAGGTAGGGACGGACGTTGTCGGAGGTATTGTTGTAATGAAGTCGGGAGACCCTAATGATCGCGATTGATTTCGGTACCTCGAATTGTTCCGTAGCAGTTCTTAGCGGGCCAAAGTCCCCCACAAATACAACCTCTCGAATTCGGCGATTTGGATAGCTACGACCCCGACGTGATGCCCTCGGCTGTCTGCAATTGCTCTAATCATTCTTGCCGAACTCAGCCCGCCGTCTTCGGGCACGAGGCTCTGCGCCACAGCTTCGAGTTGTCACACGACAGCAAACTTCTGCAAGAAATGAAGATTTATTTGAGCTCACTTCCGAACCTCCAAGGCTCGTCGAGAGCTCAGTGTCTTTGTTGCGTGAGGAGGGTGGTTCCTGACTCCAGTTCGGAAAATCATATCGCAGCCACATTATGAAGGTTTGGTTCCTCTAAAGCCGTCTGAATTCGTACCGGGCACTCAGCAGATTATTCGAGAAGTAATGAGACGACTCGGAGGGCTCGAAAATGACGATGAAGCACTCGTGATGGGCGTTCCTGCGAGCTTTGGTTCTGTAGGAATTCGACGCCTGCGGGAAGCGCTAGCACGAGCATCGTTCCGCGAAGAAACCTACAAAAACCTTAGCCTCTACTACAAGCCGAGCGGCGGCCCGCTCCTACCGAGATCTCGACCCAGGCAACGTTCTTGTTCTCGATTATGGTGGCGGCACTTTAGACATAAGTGTTATTCCAGTTGACGGTCATCGTGATTTTCGTTCAGGCATGATCAAGTTTGGCGGGTTCCCTGAAGGGGATCGCGCATGGACGAAGCATTACTCGACTACACCTTAGAGAAAGGAGGAAATGAGCTGAAGAAGTGGTACCAAGCTCAGCACATTCGCACGAAGCTCCGCATAAAAAGCCAGATCGAGCGAGCGAAGATCAAATTATCGACAACCACAGACGCAACGATCGAGTTCGAAGGTGCTCCGTCCAGGGGGGATCGCTCAACCAACAGGACCTTGCCTTTGCATTGGAACCGATAGTGACACGGATGGTCGCCAAGGTAACGCAAGTAGTCCTGGAAGCAGTCGGCAAGATTGACAACATACACTTCGTTGTCATGAGTGGTGGTAGCTCATTGTGCAGCACTGTTCAGCATAGCGTCTTGGCGATGTTCCAGCATCTTGGGGATGACCACTTCGTTGTTCCAGATCCACGCAAGTCCGATCACGTTGAAACCTGCCTTTTGCGCTGTTGCGAAAGGATTAGCATTGCTCCGATCGGATGACATTGCCCCGATTAATGTCGTGGCGGGTCCATCCGGAGTGATTACGATCAGCACGTTATTGGGGGTAATTAAGAATTCGACATTGGACGAGCTAATTGGATCCCCATCCGACCTCTAGATTTGATCGAGCTCCGAAACGGTCATCGATGACTTTTGCTGATTTCTCCTAAAGGATATTCGGCCAATAGGTTGCACTGAAGTCCGCGAAAAAATCCAAAAGCCACTACTTTTCGACCTGCCCTTTAATCCTTTGCGGAATCGGGCTCCGAGTGAATGCCCTGCCGGTATCGATGAACGGCTCCAGCACCGCTTCGAGGCGCTCCAGTTCCAAAAGTCATAGGTAACGTGGTTATTTTGCAAAAACTTTGATTTCATGAGTATAGCAAAATACAATGACAGCGAGAACCCGTGGCCCTTACTACAGAATTTTCGTTTTCGGTCGATAGCGCCCTACTTGGTGAATTGGGTGAGAAGCTCGTGTCAACTGTGCACGTGGCGCTTGCCGAGTTAATCAAGAACGCGTACGATGCGGACCTCAACGGAAGTCCGGGTCTCGATCCTCCAGCAAAAGAGTCTAGCACCACGGGTCATCGTAAAGGATACAACGGGCTCGGGATGAATCTGGGGGATGTACGGACATTCTGGATGAAGATCGGACGCTGACCTGCCCCCGAAAAACTCGACCAGTTGAAAACTGGAGTTCTCTCGTAATCTAAGCGGGAGGACTGGGGATGAAGAAGAGCCGGTATAGGGAAGAGCAGATCATCGGGATTTGAAGCAGCACGAGGCGGGGGTGAAGACAGCGGATCTGTGCCGGGAGCACGGGATCAGCGCGGCGACGTTCTATGGCTGGAAGTCGAAGTATGGCGGCATGGAAGTGAGCGAGGCGCAGCGGCTGCGGCAGATGGAGGACGAGAACCGGCGTTTGAAGCCGTTGGTGGCGGATCTGAGCCTGGACCGGGAAGTGCTGAAGGCAGTGATCCGAAAAAACGGCTGGAGCTTGCCGGTCTGAGAGAAGACATTGCGTTCGTCTCGGCAGGAATATGGTCTGAGCGAACGCAGGGCTTGCAAGCTGCTGGGCGTGGATCGAGCCAGCTATCGGTACGAGCCGAAGCCGGATCGGAACGCGGAGTTGCGTGAAGAGCTGGTGAAGCTGGCCAGGCAGAAGCCGCGCTATGGATATCGCAGACTGCATGCGGTGCTGGAGCGTCGAGGACAAGCGGTGAACGTGAAGCGAGTCTATCGGCTGTATGCCGAAGCAAGGGTCTGGCAGTGCGCCGGCGGCGGCGCAAGACGGCTGGTCCGCGAACAGCAGATCGAGCCCGCGTCTGATCCGTGCAAACCAGGAGTGGGCAATGGACTTCATCGTGGATGGGCTGGCGAACGGCCGCATGATCCGCATCCTCAGCGTGGTCGATGCGTTTACCCGCGAGTGCCTGGCGCTGGAAGCTGATACGAGCCTGGGCAGCGGTCGCGTGACGCGGGCTCTCGATCGGCTGATCGAACAGCGCGGCCGGCCGGAAAACGTGCGCTCCGACAACGGACCGGAGTTCACCTCGCGACGCATGCTGGGCTGGGCGGAAGAATGCAAGATCAACTTGATTCACATCCAGCCCGGAAGGCCGATGCAGAACGGCCATGTTGAGAGCTTCCATGGACGGCTACGCGACGAGTGTCTCAACGCAAACTGGTTCCGGACACTGAACGATCTGCGGAGAACCTCGACAACTGGCGCCAGGAATACAACTGCGAGCGCCCGCACAGCTCGCTTGCATACAGAACACCTGCGGAGTTCAGCAGAGCCCTGGGCTATGGAGATGTGGAAAGCAAACAACGCTTCCCACATCCCCACAGCCCCGACTACGACGGCGGCGAGATATACTCGCCCACAAACCTAAACCGAGAAACTCCAGTTATGAATGGATGAGAAAAACGGGGCAGGTCAGTCCAACAAGAACATAAATAGACTCAGTCCGAAATACGGTCGCCTTAAAACAGGATCAAAGGGAATAGGCCGATTTGCATGTCGCCCTGGCTTGGTCTCATATTCCGCGCCGGCCCACCACTTGCGCGATCGTCAAAATAAAAGACCAAACGCCAAGATTTCAGACAACAGTGATCGAATTTGATTGGCGTTCGTTTAAGCCCGGTATAGACGTTGAGTCGGTTTCCTGCCTCGGCCGTACGCAGAGCTCGAACAATGGAGAGCCAGGAACCACACTAGAGATTTGGGGCGGCATTGAAAATGAATGGCAAACGAGAGGATTTGAGTACTTACAACGCCAACTCGCTGTGTTGGCCAGTAATCGAGGGGTAAAACGATCTGGTTTCGAGTACGATCTCACCCGGGCTTCAACGTAATCCTCGAGGCTCCTGGACTGACAAGTACGACGATTGATCTCCGAGATGCAGTCATCGACGCAACTTGGGTAATTTCTACAGCGAATATCGACAAAGATGGCCATGTAGTCTGCACTGAACGCAAAGGGACTCGGCGGCACTAAGAAGTTCACAAGCAAAGAGAAGTTTCAGCGAATCCTTGGAGCGTCCCTTCGAATTGGTATCCACCCGCCCGCAAAGACGAAGCACGAAAACCAGAATTGCTGTCTAACGTAACGTGTTAACCGAGTTGGTCGACGAGTGGGGAGGGATTCAGGTCCGCTTCAATGGATTCCGTATGTTCCCGTATGGAGACTCAAGAGACGATTGGCTCAGAATTGACTCTGATCGCGGTCGCCGAGTCGGGAAGCCAGAACAAGAACTGTTTGATTTCGCAGCCAGCCTTAGCCGGGTTGATGCTTCCCGTGTGCTTCTCAATATGCTCGGAATGCGAAATTACCTCGGACAAGTCGAACTGACCTCCAATATCAAGGATCTTGTGCCCCGAATCGATAGGCAGGGATTTATTGAGAACGAGGTATTCGATGAGGTTCGGAAGTTTATGGTTTGCCGTCGACTGGGAAAATTCAATCGAGATCATTACATCCGTCTGAAGGAAAGCGAAGAGGCTGAGGAAGCTCGCAAGGCGATCAGGCCCGTCTTGAACCTCGAGGGCCCCAAAGAGGATATTGTTCCGAAAGGCTGCAACGTACTTGCGGCGGGAAATAAAGCGGATCGTCTAGCGCCTTCCTCAAGCACAACAGAAAGAAACTGAAACCAAATCTGGTCCGCACTTGTTAGGGCCATGGAAACTGCGAGTGCTGAGAGCTATCAGCAACTTCGCCACCTTCGGATGGTGGCATCTGCTTCGACTTTGACTCTGCTCTTCGCCCACGAAGTCAGAACAGTAATCGGAGCACTCGGTGCGTCTTCGGCTCGACTAGAACAGTTGGCAAAGCTGATCCCTCGGTATGCGAGTGACCTAAACGCGCTTGGATCACAGCTTGTTCAGACCAAGGAACGGTTCGACAATCTGGTTGCAATGACCGGAATTGTTGGAGCCTTCAAAGCGGATGACCAACTCACCGATCTACACCTGAAAACGGCGGTCGAACTTCGAGCAACTCAGTGTTTCCATCTAAGAACGAGCAACTATTCGATTCTCGTTGATGACCGGGACATCCCAACAAACCTCACGGTAGGCCCAATGATAGAGGGAGAGCTCTACACAATTCTTCTAACCTTACTCGAACTCCGTCAAATCGGTAATTGCTTCCGACATATCCCCGAAGGTGATCAAGATCGACGCTAAGAGGACTGGTGATCAGACCATTCTTCAAATTTATGATTCCGGGCTAGGGTTAGCGCCTGAATTCTTCGACGAAGTATTTACTCCGTTCATATCTGATCCGTCAGGAAAGCTATATGACAGATTGGAAGAGCGGGCCAATCCGGAAGATGAATCGATTTTCGGCACGGGAAGTGGATTGGGCTTGGCAATTGCTAGGGATGTTTGTCGTTCCCGCGGTGGGGACATTCATTTTATTCCGCCTCCTTCTCCCTGGAGTGCTTGCGTTGAGGTTGAATTGCCATGAAAACCATGCGCTTTGTCTGGATCGATGATCAGAAAACAAAAATATCGCAGTTTCGAGCCGTCATCGAGGCTGGCATCGGAGCGCAATATGCCAAGATCGAACTACTGGAAATCAAACAGAACGCCCTCGAAGCGCTGGCGGACTGGTGCAAGCAGAATGCGGATCGCCCACCCCAACTGTTGATCATTGATCACATTTTCAATTCAGCTCTTCCATTTGGGCTTAAGGGATCGTCCGTGGCGCATCTTTTACGAAAATACATTTCCTCGCCTCCCGATGGTCTGCGTGACGGCCATGTTTGATCGGCCGCGGTCATTTGATCAAGAAGACATATCAGAATACACAGCGCTGTTTATATACCAGCATCTTGAAAAGCACATTGAGGACCTGTACTCAATTGCCCGCGATTTTCCAAAGTTGCATACGGAGGATAAAGGCGTTCGCAAGCATTTCGTTGAATGCTTGAAACCGCCGAAACGCGACAGGGAGGAGCTTCTACGGATTTTGCCAGAAGAATTTCAGGACGAGGCGCACTCGACGACTGAACATCGCGTTGCACGCTGGATTCTGAATGACCTGTTGGCGCGTCCAGGATTCCTGCATGACAGACTTCACACCGCTACCGCACTCGGATTGGCTGTTACGGGGCTATCGAAGGTGGAGCATTTGTTTACCCGGGCCTTATATAAGGGCGTTTTCGCCACCAACTCCGAACCTCGCTGGTGGGCAAGCGCTACTCGACATGTCCTCTATGAGTTGGTTGGAGAAGACGCATCAGACATTCCTCAATACGCAGGCAGGGCACTTCCCGGTATTTCGGAAGCGGACTACAGTCAGTGCTACGTATCGAAAAAGAAGGATCCACCGCCAGATGTCGTCGTTTATTCAGACTCGTCGTCCAGTGCGTCACTTCGCGTCGTCAACCGCAGGTATTCTGAACTGCATCCTGCGAGCGTAGCAGTCACCCCAGGATTTGATGCAAAACTCATTCTCCGAAAGAGCAGAAGCTAGTCGTGTATCCAGACCTAAAGACTATCCGAACTTTGGAGATCGATACCCTTCGAAAGATCATGCAGATAGGCTCGTTCTCTCGGCTCGGTCAAATTCAGGCCGCCGCCGCCGGGGCTCAATCAGCGATCAATGAGTTCCGTGGTGGAGTTAACGTGCATTTGGGTTTTACTCTCGAAATCCGATTACGTGGAGATCGACGCGGGAAACCGGTGGCTCGACGAATTGATCTCGGGGCACTTGTAGTGGCGGCATCAGATAATATTTCCGTCAACAGTGCCTCGTATAGCTTGCTAATCGCAAGGTATGCCAATCCGGCAACCAGTCCGATTGTCCGCAAGGTTCATTTCGATTACGAACCCATCGAACTGCGGAACGCACAAGAACCAAAACCCAGTGCACACATGCAACTCTGCGGGAAATTCAGCCCACATCATTTGGCCGCTGGGTATACCGAAGTTCGCCTGAGGTCTCTCTATCCCTCTTGGGAAAAGCCTCGCATTCCCCTTCCACCAACGAGTATTGCCTTGATGTTGAATTGGCTTCTATTGGAATTCCAGACTGATCCTGCCTCTCAGGCCATCCTCAGTGATCCGACATGGCGAAACTGCGTCATTCGGGCGGAGCAAGCTATCTTGAAACCCTATTTCGTCGCTGGCGCGCAATTTCTCGCAAGCGCTTCCAGCGCAAAGCAAAGGTTTTTGCAAAGCCATCTATACGAGCTCGGTGTTGATGCCTGAAGAGAGGTTCAGATAGGCGATTTGCGTTTCAAGGATGTGAACGGGATTCGTTCTCCCCTTAGTTTTCGGTAGGTTTCATTCAACACAGCTAACTCCGAAGCAGCGAGAATGCCAGCATCAACATAGAGTACTTTGTCGGCTATGCGAGTAGCTGACTCCATTTCTCCGCTCCTTACAAGAGCTTCAACTCGGCGAGACAGGTCCCTGATGGATGCCGCGTCAAGATCGATTTCCGGTAGGATTAGCTCCAAAACATCACTTGGCTCCAATTTGAGGAAGCCCGACCCACGGATGCGACCGCGAGCTTCGGCAGAGAGCCTGAATGGCGTAGTAAGGGCAGCCAATGGTATTGCGCTTCTATAAGGCGCGTCGCGATGCAATTTGATTTTGTACAGACCGTTCGCGCATGAGATGCCTGCTGAATTCCAGATAATGCGTGGGAAGCTATGCGAAATAGAACCAATGAACGCATCCGCCGAAGTGTCGTACGAAACTGCATACCACGGATTCCGTTTTGCGAAGGTTCTATTCCGCTCCTTGGCGGTCGTCGGATATTTTGCGAGAAGATCCTTGATCGTGCCCGCAAACTTGGAATCATCGACGACCAGCAGCCTTGGAATGCTGCCAAGGAGACCTTTCGTCTCGTATTTTGTAATCCGCAAGCCGGGCGCTTGTCGCGTCCTGGTGATGATCGGACGCAAATATTTGGCTGGAATACCGAGTTCGTGCCACATCAAAGGAGAGCGAGAAAAGAATCGGCTGTCCCCAATCACCTCGCCGATTTTGACACTGGCAATCGAGCCCAGGTTGAACATCCGTGGCGTTTGACGGAGCTTGGTAAGCAAATCCAAAGCTTGTGCGACTGATTCGAACTGGCGCGCCATTCTGCGCCCTCTTAAAGCTAGTCTGATTCAAGAAGGATGCCAGTTCTTCGGTAGTCGCAACTGATCGACTTGTGTACTTGGACTGTATACCTCGCTTCTGGCGGTGCCCTTCCGCAAGGAGTACTACTGTTCGTTCTTCGGCGCCCGCCTGAATGAATAGCTGTTGCCGTATCCGGAAGAGCATAATTCGATCGAAACTGGAGGCAAGACGACTCAGAATAGGATGGGCGTAATCTGCAGAATCGGCGGCCGAAACGGCAGAAACAAACGCGATCCGTCCTCCCTCGCCCAAATGAGAGCGTGTGACACAGGTAAGTAGGCCCAGGGCTAACAATTTAATGGAGTCTCGGGTTTATGTTTTTCCTTGCTAAAGTCCGATCACATCACGTTGATCCTTATTCATCCGGTGATACGAGACGAACGGCGGATTGGCAATAACAACGTCAACGCTTGAACGTTTGGGGAAGCGGTGAGAAAGTCCCGCTTGTGGAATTGCCTTGGGTGGCGGCCTCCAAGCAGGCGTCGAAGGTACACAAAAGCAGATTCATCAACATCGAATCCGAAGAGTTGATCTGATGGTCTCCTGCATCCTAAATCCCGGAGACGGGTCGCGGCCGCATCCAGCATTATGCAACCGCCGAAACTCGGCTCCAAGATGCGATCTGAAGCCCGAGTGATTGCCCATTTTGCGAGAATCGCAGCGGCATTCTTCGGCGTGTAGTAGATGCCGAGAGAACGTCTCTCGTGTCAGATCCATCTCAGCCTGTGTCAAATCGCTGGTCAACGACCGAATTCCCTCTCGAACCCATCCGCTGTTGTGAATTCCCAATGATCATCTCATTAATCGACCAACGTTCGAGCCATTGGAAAGGCTTTCGGAACATGGAGGGTCACGGGCATTTGCAGTGAACGAGGAGCTCGCAGATGAAACTTTGGAATGCCGTCTGGTATGATCCCTCTCGGTTACGCATGGGGGAACTAATCTTGGATTTCACTACCGTTGAACTAGAGATTCTACTGGAATGCATTGATTACAGTATCCAAAGATTGAGCAAGCGCAATGCACACCACACGATCTTCGTCGAGAAAAGCTGAATCACTAGCCGTGACATAAAAGAGCGAAACTCCGAAAATTGGCTGACGACCAATGCCTCTCCTCTAGCTGACTTGCCCTAAATCAACAAGCCTAGCCTAACCGAATAAGACTCTTCCTCAAATGCTGATGCTTGGTCCCGGATGAATCCTCGCGGTTTTGCAACCAGACAGAGCAGCCACTTGATCTTGCCCTCAGAATGCGTATTTCATAACCAGACAGGTTACTAGGAGTAAGCCTGGTCTGTGAAGCCATGTTCCAGGGCATGATGGGAGTCCGGGCCTCTGCTGACCTATAAAATAGGTCGAACTCGAAGGTTCTCATTCCTACGCAGGTCTGTAACGCCGAATCGTGACCGTTCACCCACACATTGATCTGGCTCGAAAACACGGAAGGTAAGATTCCGAGTTGTATCGGCGATTTTCGGGAAATCTGGTAATTCAGCATACTTTGCGGATTTCCAAACGGCGGCCTGGAGTAACAGGTTCCTTGCCCACAATATCCAGGCCGTTCGCTCCATTTTGCTCGCCAGAGCAACTACTTCGACGTTGCGGCGCGTTCGTGTGATAATTCAGCCTACGATTGTCCAGCGCCGAAGGGTCCCCATGGGCCTGTGTACTACGGATCGCCTTCGTCATCTTCGTGTCCCTTCGGCGTTAAACCAGTTTGCAAGGGGGATCCATTTTGTGGGGTGCGGTCACGGATCTACAATTTCCGCTTCGATTATTGACAGCAATCCTTTGCTCTGGTAGGTTCATAGTACCCCCTACCACAAGTGTCACTCGACCGATAGGTCTCCCATTCCGGGAGCGTGAAATGCATATAGAGCAATTGCTCCTTTCGGATGTTGACCGCGAAGAGATCGACATTCTGATGATGTCTTTGCTGGAAAGCCATCTATTCCTCAGTCACCTTCGTGGACGAGGCGCCGATCGTTGCTAATCGCCTTCCACAATCGGTTCGGGATATCTTGAACTATTTTCGAGTGCGAGCATCAGCTGCAGCTGTCTGCATTCAGAATAATCCATTGAGCCCCAACCTTGGTCCCACTCCGGTGAGGATTCCAAACGCCTTCGAAAAGTTGTTCGTAACCCGAGAAGAAGCACTCCTCCTCCTTATTCCTCGCTCTAGGGGATCCGTTTACATGGTCATCCATTCAAAATGGAAACCTAATAAACGAGATCATTCCGATCGCCGAAGACGCACAGGAACCGATGAGTTCCGGCAGTGGTAAAATATTTGGCCTTCACACAGAAGACGCTTTCCATGAGCTTTGCGGAGAGTACCTCGCCTTGCTCTGCCTGCGTAATCCGTCTCGCACCCCTACTCTGCTTTCGTCAATTAATGATGTTCAGCTCACGGAAAAAGGAGCTGGCTATACTATTTGAGCCAGGTGTTACTAATCGGTTCCAACATTGCTCATCGCGTCGATTCATCTACGAGTAAGGGTCGGCGTTCTGTCAGGAGCAGTTTCGGACCCGTATATACGTATCAACACTAACCGTGATCCATTACTTCAAAGATGATCCAGAAGCTGACGCTGCGTACCGGTCACTTGTTTCTAAATTGGAATCTGCGTGCATCGAATATGTCTTGCAGCCTGGCGAGTGTCTTTTGATAGACAACTACAAGGTCGCGCATGGCCGGTCCGCGTACGGCCCGTCCTTCGACGGCGCCGATAGATGGCTCAAGCGCGTGTACATTACTTCGTCTCTTCACAAATCTTGAGGACTGAGAGACTCCCCCTCAAGCAGAGTAATCAAGCTGAATTAACAAACCTGATCTCATTATCATGCCCATGAAAATTGCTGCAGATCACGAAGAACTTGACGTTGACCTCGTTGGCGGCCCATTGAATCACGCCCGCACAGCTCTCTTTGTACACGGTGCCGGAACCTCAAATAAGGACAGAGCGAGGTACATTGCCAGCGAGATGGCGAGCCGAGGCTATTGTTCAATATTATTTGACTTCTCGGGTCAGGGTGCCAGTTCCGGAAAGATGAAGGACTCCAGTCTCTTCAGTACGTACAGATGTTGAAGAAGCAAACGCGGTTCTTGATGGCCTAAACGCTCCTGTCCTATCGTCCATTCTTGGGAGCAGTACTGGGGCTCAAACCGCCATTGAGCTTGCCGCCGACCGGCAGCCTCAATCGCTGATTCTCTTTTGCCCCGCAGTAGATCACCGGACCGTATACAAATTACCATTTGATGCACGATTTCAGAAGGCATACGGCGAAATGATAGCTGGCGCGACTCTGACGCATTCGCAGCGCTTAGTCAATATCGAGGACGGTTACTCATCGTCATCGGAAGCAACGACCGCGTAATCCCAGCTGGCCTTCCGAACTAATCGCATCCGCCACGAACACGGAGCGAAGCGAACTGTACATTGTGAACGGCGCGGACCATCAAATCCATAAATGGCTCAATATGTATTCACAGGACAGAGAAAGCGTGATCCAACGAATTTGAGTTTCTCCTGCTAGGAGACTATCGACAATGGGTTTGTCAGTCGCAATTCAGCTCGCATGCCAGCCCTGGTTCTGGTTTCCGGTGTAACTGCGGTGTATTTGGCATGGCATTGGAGACTGAATTTCTTGTCGCTCTCAGCGAATGCCGCCGACAACGCGTCCGAAGTATTCTACTTGCTCAGCACTCTTGTCGAAGCTTTGGCAAGCATCTTCGCTATCTCAATAGCTATTGTCTTCCTCGCCGCACAGATTTATACACGTCCCCAATACGCGCGGGCTGTCTCTGAAATTTATGGCGATACATCGTCGTGGGTAACAATACTCGCTTTCGGTAGGATCCCTCGGCTTCGGAGTGGTCCTTCTTGACTCATGTCAACTGGATCATCTCAAGCTCTCAGTATTATCTATTGACCATGGAGCTATTGCTATCCGGCATGGCACTGGGGCTATTCTTGCTTGTTATACTCGACCAGTTATCTAATGTCGATCCATACAAGCTTGCACAAACCCTTGTCCGAAAGCTCACCGTGCGACGGTTTCCCGGTATAACATGAGCGACGTAGAGTACGATTTCAAAGCGGACCGCACCATCTACAGATTGCACGTATACGGTTATCTTCATGGGCGGCAGGATCCTCGCTCCCTTTCACGAGATCGTACTCTGGGCAGCGAACAATCGGGATCGGGTCGCAATGTCGGCGCTCATTCGTCTACTGCTAACCGTCATAGCGAATGCGTATGCTGTGCCGTTGAAGGCGATAGCAGTGCGGGATCGAAGTCCTAGCTATTTCTTCAATGTGATGCGGCGTACTTACATGGTGATATTCCGCCCATTCTGGGCCAAGCGAGGTATAGCGGTGACCTTGTTCATCCTCACTTATGTAATCAGACGGGCTCAACGATTGATTAAAGAGTGGGGTGGGTTGGATGTAACCCGTCAGCAGTATATCTTGAATATTAGAGACCTAATTCGCGCATTAGCTTTTCGGCCCAAATCAGATGCTGCGATTCGGTTGTGCCTTTGGGCAGTACTTCACATTTGCCTTTCTTACAGCAAAGTGGCGCGGTATGGTGAAGACGAAGCCCTTCGGTACTATTACACACTCGCAGTCGAACTAGGGGCGAGCGGGCATCAGACTGCGCATTGACATGCGTGACGATAATCGCGATCCTCTCCAAACGAACGTCTCAGATTCCAGAGGCGATTCGGACCGTGGCTGAGGCCAGCCTGACCGAGAATCTGCTTTCCATCTACGTTGAGACGCGTGGCAGGCTCGATCAGGAGCCGGATTGGCTTCCCGGACCTTCTGAAAGATGATCCATGGCGATACCGTCTGTCCAGTTATGAATATTCCACGCGTGCAACAATTCATCATTTTGACTGATGAGCGAGGACACACGCTAAGGAGAGATTAGGATGCAAGAACTTCTAACTAGCGAAGTGCCGGGACAATAAGGTAATGAAACGGATCTACAGCGAGGCCGCAATCACCGCCACAGTATCGTCTACATCGACTGTGCAGAGACCAGAGGGCCGTGGCCATTCTGGCGATTTTAACGCCTATCGTGAAACAAAGGCTACGCCAGGCATCCTGGTCCCTTAGAGTGACTGACCAGAAACAGCCTCCAGAACATCTCTTGAAAGGCCATTGGCTTGTTGAAAATGTCGATCATGCCACGAATGCTGATTTCATACGATCTACGCAAGCCAAATTACGACGAAGCGGATTACGAAGACCTGTACAAGGGACTTGAAGCGCTTGGCGCGAAACGGATGCAGGAGTCTGTGTGGGCAGTTCGAACGGATGCGAGTCCGAGTGTCGTGTTCGACCGTCTCTCGACGCACATGCACTCGCGCGATCGCCTACTGGTCGCAAGGGTATCGGGGCATTCAAGAACTTCCAGGGGATGTACCTCCTAAGGCACATCTGACTGCTATGAACTTGATTTGACGCCCAGAACATCTTTGCTCCCAAGGTTTTCGGACGCGAGCACTCGGGTCGAATTAGAACACATAGGGTTGACAGCGAGGAGATCGAGCCATAGGATCACGTAGAGTCCCGTCCCGAAAGCCAGGTCTGTTCCAACAAACATCCCTACGAACTTGTTGAGATAAGTACCCATCCGTCACAACCCGACCGCCTACGTGCGACTGGACTCAAATCACAACTAATCATGTCAACCGCAATGTCTAAGGGATTTATCTATTTGTTTTCGTTCTAGCTACAGTCGCAGCAACGCGACTTTTCTTATACTTCTTCCCCATCGACTCGCCTAGGATAGCGAGATTTAGAATTCATCACTATATGTATGGCATCTTCGCCGCAAGTCTTGGCTTCGTTCTTCACCTGTTAGCGCTGTATTCGATTGGAATCGGCCTATTTATTGACGAGGCAACCTACTTGCTTGTGAGAGGCAAGACGCACAGCGACAATTATTCAGCGGCTTCTCTATTAGGAACTGCCATTCTCGTAGTCGCTACTTTCTACCTCCGGAAGATGCTTGCGAATGTAATCAAATAGTCCGCCCAAAAGTCCTTTTACGTACATTTCCAAAAAGCAAAATTGATACCCAAAATCAAACTCGCTCAGACTCGCATTTCAGGCTACACTTACCCGCACGCAATCCGAGAGACGGATGATAACCTTTCAGTACGTCCAACATATGCTCTCTCTGATGTGAGTGTATCTTTGGGTGGTCACAATGGAACTATGCCCCAAGAATTCCTGAACAACTCGAATGTCAGCCCCATTTCGTAGCAATAAGGTTGCTACGGGTGGCGAAGCATATGAGGGGTAACGCGACGTTCGATTCCAGCCTTCCCGCAGATGCGAGCGGCGCTTTCGAGATTCCCTGTGTGGACATTCTTTTTCCATTCGAATTGAGGAACAAAGCAAATCATTAGTTGCGATAGCCAGCCGAGTGGCGAGATGTCTTTTTTGAATGTCTAGTGTCGTACCGTCGACCGCAAAGGCCAGGCGCTCACTTACCGCCGCTTCCACGGATTTTGAAAGTCGCGTCCAAAGGGAGGTAATCATCGAGATTGAGGCTGGAGAGCCTCCGACACGAATTCCGGTGGCGAACATCAGATCGATAATTGCCGTGTTCGCAACCCGCGATACAAGCGATAGTCTGGGCAATCTCCATTATCCAATCGATTGCCAAACTCACCATTCGGCTCTCTTATCGGGCATCGCCTTTCCGCCTCGAGAAAGGAGAGCGCGCATTTCGGATTCCGTCAAGGTACGAGGAAGCTTTTCAACTCTTCCGAATTTCAGCTTAATCCGCCAGAATGGTGACTCGCTAATTTCAGCTTTCCGCAGCCAGTATGAGCAGAACACCTTCAGCGCGACAATTTTCCGCTTAATTGATGCAGGAGCGTATCCTCTCCGATGAAGGTGTGACGCCCATTCCTCCACGATCGAGGAAGTAAAAGCGAGTTCAGTGTACGGCTCTGGGCCGGCAAACTCTTTTGAACTGTGACAAATCGCTTCCGTATGCGGACTTCGTTTTACTGTTCCCCGCGACCGAAAAATATCCGTTAGAAAAAAGGTCTTTTGCAGTGGCCAGATTCATATTTCTCCTTCAGATTTTGAATTTAAGCACTGTCGATCGATAACGGGACATGCCTGTTCTGTAGTTCAACACATCTGCCAGACTTGCCCAGGGAGGTAAATGGAATGATTTGCATTATCGAGTAGTTGCATCGGCTAACGCGGTCCATCTCAGGATCAGTCCGAAAGCGCAAGATCTGATTCGAGAGGCTCAGATCCAGCTGAGATCTAGGGACTCAGAGCTGCAGCGTATATTGATAACTGAGAATTATGCGTACTCGAGGCATCTGGTCCCGGACGGCACATGCGATCAGCCTCACACGATTAGTTGCTGGGCTTTCTGTTACCAACAATCGCTTCCAGCCCGTCCCCCGCGCGATCCCGGTGTCGCTGTATGTCGCTGCGATGTTGAGCGATTTGATTGATGGCCAAGTCGCTCGCAGGGGAAATGTTGCATCCTACTTCGGACGGGTCCTTGATCTGATCAGCGACAAGTCGCTTACGATCGTTTCATTGCTCTTCGCAGCGGCGTCCGGAATTGCCATCGTCCCCCTTGCATTGATAGGGGTTCGCGAAATCGTTATGCTGGGAGCGCGACTGATTATCTGTAGGGGGACGGCAAATCCTTCCTACCAGCAGGGTCTTTGGCGGCATAATGGCAGCTGTACTTTGGGCTCATGGTGGTTTTTCTGACCGGCGGTAAACTGCTGGCCGTTCGGCACGGAGTGGAACAGATCTACTGGGCATGTTCCCTGATTTTCATGTTCAATATGCGGCCCGATTGTGGTTGAGCGCGAAACGAATTAGGGCTTTCGTGGAAGATGAAACAGAATAGGGCGCAATCGGTCGTAGAGAGCGAAGCAAAACGATAATAAAGAAGGGGTTAGCGCGATGCCCATCGCGTTCAGGACCCGTCTCAAATGTGGATATGTTGGAATACCATCGACCTTCTGGTGAACCTTTTCGAAGTACTGAATGGCTCCGCTGGCTCTCGCGATCCTCTCAGCATCTGCCCCACCTCCATCTACTATTTGCGCATATTGGTCCTCCTGCAGGGACCAAATCTTATCGAGCGTCACTCTCTTCAAGGCAAGAATCTCGCGCCGGAGGTACAAAATCGGCAGAACATAAGCACCAAAAGACAACACAAACAAACCAGGCCGTTACTGGGTCACGTCAAATCTTCGATGAACTTCAAGGGTCGCTGCGACGACCTAGCACATTAGGAGTGCCACGATAACCGGGTCAAAGTCAGAGGGGGATAAACCCTAGGCCTCCGACACCATCAGCAGAAAAAGGCCGTAGCTTAAGTGTTCCTGATAGGCGGGACTGCCGTACCGTGTTGAGGATGACTGTTAGCACTCCTATATGGACCAGAACAATATAAGGCAAGAGCCAGCAAAAAGGTAAAGCTTGACGCTCTGGTGATCCAGAATCCCCAGAAATGATGAGACGCGTCCCAAAAGTCGAAAGGGAGCGCACCGGATCGCTGATTTTGATAGGT
>CAWCVS010000024.1:0-1111685 GCA_963799035.1 uncultured Acidobacteriaceae bacterium
CCCGTTGTCCTCGAGGTAGCGCAGCAGCTCGATCATCGGCAGGTAGCCACAGTCGCGGAAGTCTCGGTCGATCGTCGGGTGACGGCCTTCCAGGAACGCGCCGGCGGCCTCGCCGTACTCCTCCACCGTCATCCCGGCGAACGCCCGGATGATCCCGCCCATCAGCACCTTGACGTCGTTGTCATCGCCGTGGTAATGCTTGGTGATTGCGTTGCCTAGCCAGGCGTGATCTTGTTGATACGCGGCCTTCCAGGGCTGACGTTCGCGCAGCGACTCGTCGGTCTCGCACATCTCGGCGAACCGGTGCAATATGAATCCGAGCTCGATCGGCATCGGCTTCTCGCACCAGAGCGTGCCGTCGTTGTCAAACACAGCGACCCGATCGCGCGGAGCGACGTAACCCGGGTCACCTTCTGTGCTCACGCGCCGTACGAATTCGACGATCGCCGCGCGCGTTGGCGTGTCGTTCCAAGATGAGAGGTCGCTCATCGTCTCGATCCTTTCGCGACGCCTGGCACGAGGGCGGAGAGCAGTCATCCAGATCTGGGTCGTAGCGCGCCGGCCTCGGACGATCCGCATCCTACTAGGCACGAGCGTTCTGCGTCCATCGGCGCCTCGCCGACATCGAGCGAGAGCATCGATCGACGCAGCAGGCGCGACACGTGCATCTGCGAGTATCCGATCCGCCGGCTGATCTCACGCTGCGTCAGGCCGTGCCCCAGGCGCAGACCGAGCACCTGGCGCTCCACCTCGCTCAGCGCGGCCCAACTGGTCGCGAGCGCCTGTCGCTCGTCGGCAATCTCGAACCCGTCGTCCTCGCTCCCCAGCATGTCCGCGAGAGCGCAGCGCTCTTCGTCGTCCTGCGCGACGGGGCGTCGAGCGATGTCAGCTGGTAGTTCTCGGCAGCGTCGATGGCCTCCACTGCCTGCTCGACCGTGCAGCCGAGGGCGTCGGCAAGCTCGTCCAGTGTCGGAGACCGACGGAGCTCTGCCGATAGCCGCTCGGCGTGCCGGTTCACGGCCAGCGCTCGCTCCTGGAGGTCGCGCGGGACGTGAACCACCCATCCCTTGTCGCGAAAGTGCCGCTTGAGCTCGCCCAAGATCGTCGGGGCCGCGAACGTCGTGAACTTCTTGCCCTGCTCTGGGTCGAATCGCTCGATCGCGTTCAACAGCCCCACGCACGCCACCTGCACGAGGTCGTCGAGCGGTTCGCTGGCTGTGGATATAGCGCAGCGCGAGCTTGCGGGCGAACGGCATGAAGCGGTCCACCAACTCGTCCCGCGCGGCGGGGTCGCGCCTCGCGCGAGTGAATGTCGAAGAGCCCTTCTTCGGTTTGGCGCGCAAGATCGCGCCTCGCCATGATCGTGGCGCCCATAGGACCTCCATCTCGTGGATTTGCAAGCGCGAGGTCCGTGCGAGGGCCGTCGAGGGCGTCCCGGGCGTCGTCCGACGCAGTCTGGTCCGGAGCGGTGCGGTCTGACCGAACCGGATCTAGCCCGCGATCTCCCGATCCGGCCGCCAAAACCGGCACGTACGAATGCGTACGCCCGGTGCCGCGCCGGTGCACGGTCGGAACCCGCAGCGGGACGGTCGCGGTCGTGTCGGTCCGAGCCGGCTGCGGCAGACGCGGCGTCCAGTCGACGGCCGCCGCCGCCCGCGTTCGGGCGAGTGCTACGCTGGGTAAGGGGTACTCGATGGCGACATTGGCCCTGACGTTCGATGACGGTCCCGATCCGAACTGGACGGAGCGCCTGCTCGACGTGCTCGAGCGATGCCGGTGCGCGCGCCACGTTCTTCCCGATCGCCTCCCGCGCGGCCGCGCATCCGGAGCTGATCGCTCGGATCCTCGCCGACGGCCACCAGATCGGACTGCACTGCGACGAGCATGTCCGGCACTCGGAGCGCTCGATCGAGTGGTGCCGGCGGGACACCGCTCGTGCGCTGCGCCTGCTGAGGTCGGTCGGCGTGCGCCCGACGCTGTGGCGCACTCCGTGGGGTGACACCGCCGGGTGGTCGGCCCAGGTCGCCCAGGAGAATCGGCTGCGGATCATCGGCTGGACCGTCGACACGCACGACTGGCGGGGCGACACCGCCGAGCAGATGCTTCGCGCCACGAAGGACGATCTGCGCGACGGAGCGATCGTCCTCGCCCACGACGGGATCGGCCCCGGCGCCCGGCGCGCGGACGCACGCGAGACGATCCGGTACATCGCGCTCGTGGCCGAGCACGCCGTCGCGGCCGGCCTCGAGCTGGAGACACCGGCGTGAACACTTCGGCGAACGCGCCGGGCGCTCGGATTCGATCAGGTGCTCGCCCAGATCGAGTCAGGAGCCGCCGAACGAGACGCCGAGCCGACGCCGAGCTTTCCCGAGGGTCCGGTGGCGCTGCTCGAGCGGGCCGGCATGCTCGCCTGGAACGCGCAGCCCGGGAGCATCCCGGCCGTCCGCGGCGGTGGAGCTCCAGCTCGTCCGCCGGGTGGCGAGCGCCGATGGCTCGGTCGGCCGGATCTTCGACGGCCACCTCAATGCCGTCGAGCGTCTCGCCGTTCAGGCCCCCGCGCAGGTCCGGGACCGCGAGCTCGCGGCGATCGCCGCCGGGAGGCTGCGAGCGGGCGTGTGGGGCGGCGACCCGGCCCCCGGGGAAGGGCCGCCGGCGACCGTGTTCGATGCCGACGGGATCGATGTGCTGCGGGGCGTGAAGACGTTCTGCTCGGGCGCCGGCGGGCTCGACCGCGCGCTGATCCTGGCCCGCCGGCCCGACGGCGGGCCACCCGCTCGCGGTGTGGATCGACCTCACCGACGAGCGCCGCGTAAGGGTCGACCCGACCTGGTTCCGCGCCCACGGCCTGCGCGCATCGGTCTCGCATCGAGTCGTGTTTCACGACGCTCCGGTGATCGCAACCTTCGGGCAGCCTGGCTCGCTGGCCGAGCAGCCGTGGTTCTCGCGCGATGCTCTCCGCACCGCGGCCAGCTGGGCGGGAATGGCGGACACCGCCGTCCACGCCGCGCTCGACGAGCTCGCTCAGCGCCCCGGGCGCGGGCAGCTCGAGGCGCTGGCGGCCGGTCGAATCACGACCGCGCAGCGGACGATCGACCTGTGGATCGAGCGGGGCGCGCGCGCGATGGACTCGATCGACGAGGCGCTGCCCGACGTCGCCGTTCAGGCGCGAGTCGCGATCTTCGACGCGTGCCGCGTGCTGCTCGACGAGGCGGCACGCGCATGCGGATCGAGGCCGTTCGCGCGCGGCCGGCGCGCTCGACCGCGCGCGGCGCGACCTCGAGGTGTTCCTGCTCCAGCACCGGCTCGATCCGCTGCTCGTGCGCGTCGGCGAAGCGGCGCTCGGCGAGCGCTGAGATGGCGCGGATGTCGCTCGCCGAGTTCGAGGCGCGCTACCGCGCGGACCCCGATCCGTGGGGGTACACCACCAGCGACTACGAGCGCCAGAAGTACGAGGCGACGCTCGCGGCGTGCGGGTGACGGCCCGTTTGCACACGCGCTCGAGCTCGGCGGGTCGATCGGCGTGTTCAGCGAGCTGCTGGCGCCACGCTGCGAGCGGCTCACCACGATCGACGCCGCTCCGACCGCCGTGGCGGCCGCGCGAGCGGCGGCTTGCCGGCGCTCCGCAGGTGCGACGTGATCCTCGGCGCGATTCCCGACGCGCTCCCCGACGCGCGCCGTCGACCTGGTCGTCGCGTCGGAGATCCTCTACTACCTGACCGCCTCCGAGCTCGCCCGGACCCTCGGGCGACTGGAGTCGTGCACCGTGCCCGGGGCACGCCTGGTCGCGGTCCACTGGCGACCGGCCGGAGTCCGAGCGGCCGCTGGACGCCGAGCGGGTGCACGGGATCCTGCGCGAGCAGCCGTGGCTCGAGCCGGTCAGCTCCGGCGCGACCGCCGACTACCTGCTCGACGTGCTGGTGCGGCGATGAGCGACGAGTTCGAGCTGCTCGTGATCGGCGGCGGCCCGGCCGGCCTGTCGGCGGCGCGCGGCTACCGCGGCGCAGGAGGCGCGCGGCGCCGTCGCGATCGTCACCGACGAGCACCGAATGCCCTACAACCGCCCGCCGCTGACCAAGGAGCTGCTCCGCGGGGAGTCGAGCGAGGACGAGCTTCCGATCGAGGCGGAAGCCTGGTTGCAGGAGCACGGCGTCGGCCTGGTCAGCGGCCGCGCGGTCGATGCTCGATCCCGGACGTCGCACGGTGTCTCTGTCCGGCGGTCGCGAGCTCCGCTACCGAAGCTGCGTGCTCGCGACCGGGGCCGAGCCGACCCGGCTGCCGGTACCGGGTGCCGACCACCCAGCGGTGAGGGTGATCCGCACGCTCGACCACGTGCGCGAGCTGATCGCCCGCCTTCGCGACGGAGACGCCGTGGTCGTGATCGGCTCGGGCTTCATCGGCTGCGAGATCGCCGCCTCGCTCAGGCGCCGGGGCCACCCGGTCGCGCTGGTCTCCGACGAGGAGCAGCCCAACGCGGCTCGCCTCGGTCTCGAAGCGGCCGGACACATCCGCGGCTGGCTGGTGCAGGAAGGCGTCGACGTCAACCTCGGCGCCGAGGTCGAAGAGATCGCCGCGCGCGACGGCGCGCTCGAGGTCCGAGCGGGAACCGTGCGCGCGACGGGGAAGGTCGTGGTGATGGCCGCCGGCGTCGCGCCCCGCGCCGAGCTCGCCGCCGCCGCGGGGCTCGAGCTCGCGGATGGCGCCGTTCCCGTCGACGCGGGCATGCGCACCGAACAAGCCGGGCTCTACGCCGCCGGCGACGTCGCGTTCGCCGAGAATGCGTCGGCCGGCCGCGCACTGCGAGTCGAGCACTGGGGCGACGCCCTCGGTCAGGGCGAGGTCGCGGGTCGGAGCGCCGCCGGCGAGCCGGCGCAGTGGGACGCCGTGCCCGGGTTCTGGTCGACGATCGGCAGCCATACGCTCAAGTACGCGGCCTGGGGCGACGGGTTCGAACAGTCCCGGCTCGAGCAGCACGGCGGCGGCGGCGTTCACCGCCTGGTACGGCCGCGAGGGCAGGATCGTCGGGGTGCTCGCGCACGAAGCCGACGAGGACTACGAGCGCGGGCGCTCGCTGATCGCCGACGGTGCACCGTGGCGCTAGCGAGCATCGTCGTCATCCCGGCTCGCGACGAGGAGGACCAGATCGCCGGGTGCATGTCCGCGCTGGGCGCGCAGACGGTCCCGCGCGAGGAGTTCGAGGTGATCCTCGTCCTCGACGCGCTGCGCCGACCGCACCGCGGAGGTCGCCGAGCGGGCTGCACGCGAGCGGTCGGTGCGGCTGTCGCTGGTCGACGGCCCGGGACGAGGGTGCGGGCGCGGCCCGGCGGGCGGGCATGGATCTGGCCGCCGAACGCCTGCTCGCTCAGGGACGCGAGGACGGCCTGGTGGCGTGCACCGATGCGGACTCCCGACCTGCCCCGGACTGGCTCGCCCGTCAACTCGCGCACATCGGCGCCGGTGCGCGCGCGGTGGCGGGCATGATCGAGCTCGACCCCGACGAGTCGCGGCGGCTCCCGGCCGACGTGATCCACCGGCGCGAGCGCGACGCCGCGCAACGCCTCGAGCGCGTCCGCGAGGCCGATCCCGGCGCCGCCCACCATCACTTCGCCGGCGCGTCGATCGGCGTCACCGCCGGCGCGTACCGCGCGGTCGGCGGCATCGAGCCGGTGCCCGCGCTCGAAGACGCCGCCTTTGCCGAGCGACTGACGCAGGCCGGCATCCCGGTTCTCCGCGCCGCGCGACGTCCGCGTGCGGACATCCGCCCGCGCTGACGGCCGGGCGGCGCGGGGGCTCTCGGTCGACCTCGCGGTCTCCTCGTGGGCCGCGCGACGACGGTATGTCGCAAGCGCGTTCCCCCCGGAGCTGCTGCTCCGCCACAAGGGCGCGACGTCGGTGGCCGTGGTGATCCCGACCAAGGAATGCGCCGACACGCTGGGCGACATCCTCGCCGGAACCGTCGGTCCGCTGCGCGACGCCGGGGTGGTCGACGACGTGCTGGTCGTCGACGCCGCCTCGGCCGATGGGACCGCCGAGGTCGGGCGCGCGGCTCGGAGCCAGGGTGATCGATCAGGACGAGCATGCTCGCCGAGTATGGCCCGGCGCTCGGCAAGGGCGACGCGATGTGGCGCGCGCTCCACGAGACCAGCGCGGACATCGTCTGCTTTCTCGACGGCGACACGGCGAACCCGGATCCGAACCACCTCCAGGGGCTGATCGGGCCGTTGCTGGCCGACCCATCGCTGCAGCTCGTCAAGGGCGCGTTCGACCGGCCGCTGCGGACCGGCGGGACGTACCTGCCGAACGAAGGTGGACGCGTCACCGAGATCATGGCCCGGCCGCTGCTCAACCTCCACGAGCCGAGGCTCGCGGGCTTCGCCCAACCGCTCGCCGGAGAGTTCGCCGGCCGCCGGGAGCTGTTCGAATCGATCCCGTTCCCGGTCGGCTACGGCGTCGAGATCGCCGTGCTGATCGACGCGCTCCGCGCTCACGGCCTCGACGCGCTCGCCGAGTGTCACCTCGGCGAGCGCCAGAATCGCCATCAGCCGCTGCGGGCGCTCGGCGAGATGGCGTACGAGGTGCTTTCGGCGGTGGAGAGACGCCTCGGCGGCCACCGAAGCGCGATCGGCGGCCACTACCTCCGGCCCTGGGAGGACTGTGCCGCCGTCCAGGTGGCGGTGAGCGAGCGGCCGCCGCTCGCGCGGATCCGTGACCGGCGGCCAATCGTCGCTCCGCGTACGACGGACATCCTGCTTGGCGCCCGGTCGCTCGGGTAGGGGCACCCACGTGGCCAGCAACGTCGAGATCGAGCATGCCTGAACCGTCGCGCCGGCGGCCAATCTCGGGCCGGCTCGCGGCGTGGTCGCTGGCCTGGGTGTTCGCCGCGGCGCTGTATCTACTGCTGATCGACATCACCGATCTGCCCGAGCTGATCGTCGGGGCCGGGGCAGCGGCGATCGCCGCCACCGGGTTCGAGCTCGCCCGCGAGCAGCGGACCGTCGGAGGCTTACGAGCGCGCCTGCGCTGGCTCGGGCGTGTGCATCGGCCGCTGCTCAGCGTTCCCTCGGACATCGCCGCGCGTGTCGGTGCTGGCCGTCCGGCAGCTGATCCGCCCGCGGGAGGTCAACGGCGTGTTCCGCACCGTGCCGTTCCGGTGCGGCGACGACGAGCGACTCGAGACCGGCCGGCGCGCGCTCGCCGAGTCGCTCGGCTCGTTCGCCCCGAACACGATCATCATCGGCGTCGACGCCGAGCGCGAGCTGCTGCTCGGCCATCAGCTTCGCCGGCGTGGCGGGGACGAGGCGATCGACGTGCTTGGCCTGGGATCCGAGATGAGTCGGGCGACGTGAACGAGTGGGAGATCGCCGCCGCCGTGCTCGGCTTCGCGCTGATCCCGTGCGGGGCGGTCGCGCTCCTGTCGGATCCGCCCCACGGTCTCGCCGCGCTGGAGGTGGCGGCCGTGCTGCTGACCACGATCCTGGTGCTCCTGGCCGAGGGCCTTCATCGTCAGCCGTTCATCGACCTGGCGGTCGTGTTCGCTCCGATGTCGCTGGTCGGCTCGCTGCTGTTCGCGCGGCTGATGGAGCGCGACCTGTGAGCTGGCGGGCGGTCGTCGCGATCGTCCTGCTGATCGCCGGCGGGCTGCTCGAGCTGATCGCGGTGCTCGGCCTGTGCGTGATGCGCAACGTCTACGACCGCCTGCACTACGTCGGCCTGGCCGGCTTCGGCGGGTTCCTGGTCGCGGTCGCGGTGCTCGTGCGCGAGTCGTTCTCGCTGATCGGCGACAAGGCGCTGCTCGTCGGCGTCGTGCTGGTGCTCGCCGGCCCGGTGCTGGTCCAGACGACCGTGCGCAGCCTGCTGATCCGCGAGTTCGGCGACTGGCGGAGACGAGACGCGGGAGGGATCGGAGCGCGTGACGCGTGCTGCAGATCGCGGCGCTGGTCGGCGGTGGCGGTCCTCGGCGGCGGCGTCGTCGCCGCCACCGACCCCCTCCGTCAGACGCTGGTGCTCAGCATCTACGGCCTGGCGCTGACGATGATGTTCTTCGTCTTCCAGGCGCCGGACGTGGCGCTGTCCGAGATCGTGGTCTCGACCGTCGGGCTGCCGGTGATGATCCTGCTCGCGCTGCGCAAGGTGCGCGAGCAGGAGCGCCAGCGCGAGCGCGAGCGCGAGGAGCAGGACCGATGAGCCGCACGGCGCGGCTGCTGCTGTTCGGGGTCGGCGCCGCCGGCTTCGGCGTGGTGCTCGTCTACGGCCTCGCCGGCCTGCCCGCGTTCGGCCACTACCAGGGCGTCTACGGTCACGTGCTCGACGGGATCGGCGTGACCGAGCGCCACGCGACCGACCTGGTCACCGCGCTGAACTTCGACTTCCGCGCGTTCGACACGCTCGGCGAGGAGTTCATCCTGTTCGCGTCGGTGCTCGGGGTCGTCCTGATCCTCCGGCAGCTTCGCGGCGAGCACGAGCGTCCGAACCAGGAGGAGGCGGACGAGCATCAGCTCGCCGGCGCGAGCGAGGCGCTTCGCGCCCTTGCGCTCGTGCTGGTCCCGAGCCTGCTCGCGCTCGGCGTGTACATCGTCGTGCACGGACAGATCACTCCCGGCGGCGGCTTCCAGGGCGGCGTGATCCTGGCGACGGGGCCGCTGGCGGTGTTCCTGGCCGGGCGGTATCTGCGCATGCGGATCCTCGCCCCCACACGGTCGTGGAGATCGGCGACGCGATCGGGGCGATGGGCTACGCACTGGTCGGGCTCGGCGGGCTCGTGTTCGTCGGCGTGTTCTTCAAGAACTTCCTGCCGCTGGGCATCCCCGGCCACCTGCTCTCGGCCGGGCAGATCGATGTCGCCAGCGTCGCGGTCGGCCTCGAGGTGAGCGGCGCCTTCCTGGTCGCCTGGAGCGAGTTCCTCGACCAGGCGATCCTCGTCAGGGGCCGCGAGGAGCGATGAGCTTCCTGCCGTTCGCGGTCGCCGCGTGGCTGTTCCTCGTGGGCCTGTACGGGATCGTCTCGAGCCGGAACCTGGTGCGGGCGATCCTGTCGCTGACCGTCGTCCAGTCGGCCACGTACGTCGTGCTGCTCGCGGTCGGCTACAGCAAGGGCGGCCAGGCGCCGATCTTCGCCGACATCCCGCAGGTGAGCAAGGCGGTCGATCCGGTCGTGCAGGTGCTCGTGCTGACCGACATCGTGATCGAGGCGACGGTGACCGCGATGTTGCTGGCGCTCGCCGTCCAGGCCCACAAGCGCTTCGGAAGCCTCGACCCCCAAGACCTGCGCGCGCTCCGCGACTAGCGGCGGCGGAAGGAGCGGCCACCGCAAATGCACATCACCGCGCTGCCCGTCGTCGTGCCGCTGATGGGCGCCGCGATGCTCGTCGCGGTCAGACACTGGACGCCGCGGCTGGTGAACGACCTCGCCGCTGCCGGCGTCGGGGTGGCCGTCGTGACGATGTGCGCGATCCTGCTCGTGCGGGCGTCCAAGCATCCGTTCGCCTACTGGATGGGCGGCTGGCGGCCGAGCCACATGGTGACGATCGGGATCTCGTTCTCGGTCGATCCGATCGGCGCCGGGATGGCCACGTTCTCGGCGATTCTGGTGACAGCGGCGATCGTCTACTCGTGGCGCTATTTCGACGCCGCCGACGGCCTGTTCCACGCGCTGATGCTGCTGTTCATGGCGGCGATGGTCGGCTTCTGCCTGACCGGCGACCTGTTCAACCTGCTCGTGTTCTTCGAGCTGATGGGCGCCGTGGCCTACGCGCTCACGGCATACCGGATCGAGGAGCGGGGGCCGATCCAGGGCGCGATCAACTTCGCGATCACCAACAGCGTCGGCGCCTACGCGATCTTCATCGGGCTCGCGCTGCTGTACGCGCGGACCGGGGCGCTCAACATGGCCCAGATCGGCGCGGCGCTCGACGGCCACCGCGCCGACCCGCTCGTGGTCGTGGCGATGGTGCTGCTGTTCCTCGGCTTCCTGACCAAGGCCGCCGCGGTGCCGGTGCACTTCTGGCTCGCCGATGCGCACGCCGTGGCGCCGACGCCGGTGTGCGTCCTGTTCTCCGGCGTGATGGCCGAGCTCGGCGTGTACGCGATCGCCCGCCTGTACTGGACGATCTTCGCCGGCACGCTCGGCCCCCACGCCGACGAGCTCCGCGCGATCCTCGTCGCGCTCGGGACCGTGACCGCGCTGTGGGGCGCGATCATGTGTTACGCGCAGCGCCACCTGAAGCGGCTGCTGGCGTTCTCGACGATCAGCCACATCGGCGTGTTCGTGTGCGGGATCGGATTCCTCACCGTCCACGGCGTCGCCGGGGTTGCCGGCGTACGTGATCGGCCACGGGTTCACGAAGGGCGCGCTGTTCATGCTCGTGGGGGTGCTCGCTGCACCGGTTCGGGACGGTCGACGAGTTCGACCTGCACGGCCGGGGCCGCGAGCTCCGTGCTCGCCGGCGTCCTGTTCGGCATCGGCGGGCTGCTGCTGAGCGCGCTGCCCGGGCGTGACGGCGTTCTTCGGCAAGTCGCTGCTCGACGGCGGCGCGCTCGAGGCCCACTATCCCTGGCTTCCGACGGTGTTCGTGATCTCGTCGATCCTGACCGGTGGCGCCGTGCTGCGAGCCGCGGGCCGAGTGTTCCTCGGCTGGGGAGCATCCGAGCGCCAGGAGGACGTGCAGTTGCGCCAGCCGCCCGAGGAGGACGAGGAGCGCATCGAGCGCGACGTGACTCCGCCGCTGATGCTGATCGTGCCCGGCGGCGCTGCTGCTCGCCGCGATCGTGGCCGGTCTGATCCCCGGGCTCGTGCCGGCGATCGAGCGCGCCGCCGCGCACTTCACCGACCACGCCGCGTATGCCACCTGGGTGCTGCAGGGGTCAGTCGCCCCACTACCCCACCCTCGCGCCGACCCACGTCGAGACGTTCGACTACCTGTACGCCGCCGGCGAGCACGCTCGGCGCGGTCGCGATCGCGGCGCTCACGCTGTTCGGCGCGCCGCTCCGCCGCCGCCTTCCGCGCGGCTTCGAGGGACCGCCGCGGGCCGCCCTCACCGCGCTGCGCCGGCTCCACAGCGGCCACATCGGCGACTACATCGCCTGGTGGACGGCCGCCGCGGCGATGCTCGGCGGCGCGTCCCTGATCCTGCTGACATGACCCGAACCTCGACCGTCGGGCGGACGCTGACACTCCTGTCGGTGGCGCTCGTGCTCGCGGTTGCGGGCGCGGGATGCGGCCCGACCCCGCCGCAGGCGCCGCTCGCACAGGCGAAGAAGCTCGACAGCGCCACCGGCGACATCGCGGCCGCCTGCGGCCTGAGCCTACCAGGTGACCGCATTCTCCGGTGACCACCGAGCCGACCTCGCGAACCTCGAGGCGTCGGCGACCTCCAGCGCGCGCAAGCTGGCCTCGGTCTACCGGCGCAACCCCGCCTGGATCTACCAGGGCGAGACCGTCGGCAAGATCGTGCACGACGGCGTCGCGATGCTGCGACGCGTGCGGGCTTCACGACGCGGCGAGCGCGCTCAGCGCAGCGGCGTCTCGTCGAGCCTCCGCACAGCTCGGTGACCGACTCGAACACGGTGGCGGCACCGGCCTCCTCGAGCTCGGAGACCGCGAACCCGCCCGTGAGGACCGCGAGCGTCGGCACGCCCGCTCTGCGCGCCGCCTCGACGTCCCACGGCGTATCGCCGATCATCAGGGCATCGTCTGGTAATCCAGACCACGTCGAGTAGACGAATCAACTCGACGCCTACCACGATATCGTGCCTCGATATGACGCTCACGCAAGCCGATTTCGAGCATCTGCTCGAGCTGCGCACGGGCCTGCGCCGGTTTCTGCGCTGGAGCGAGGATCAGGCTCGAGCGGCCGGGCTGACGCCCGCCAAGCACCAGCTGCTGCTCGCGGTCCGGGGGCACCCCGACCCGGCAGGCCCGACGATCGGCGAGCTTGCCGATTACCTGGTCCTGCGCCACCACAGCGCGGTCGGGCTGGTCGACCGCGCCGTCGCCGACGGGCTGGTCCGACGCAGCCCCGACCTGGACAACAAGAGCGTCGTTCGCGTGACGCTCACCGAGGCCGGCGCCGCCAAGCTCGAGATGCTCGCCGAGGCCCACCTCGAGGAGCTCGCACACCTGGCCCCGACCATGCGCACCCTGTGGCGCGCGCTGCAACAGTCAGATGGCAACACCCCGCACCCGGCGGCACGACGATCGACCTAGGTCACCTCACCACGCAGCGGAAGCCGATGTGACTGGTCGAGGTGTCGACCGCCTCGGGTTGACGCGCCGCGGGCCGGTAGCGCAGGCAGTAACTCGGCGCGCACAGGTGTGAGCCGCCCTTGATCACGCGGCGGGGGATCTGAGCGCCGGGCTGGCCGACGTCGTAGCTCGCGTCGGGAGTCTCGACCCGCGGGTTGCGCGGAGGCGCGCAGCACGGGCTCCGCGACTCACACGAGCTTCCGGCCTCCTCACCGGCGGCGCCGCGCTGCGCGTAGTAGTCACTCGTCCACTCCCACACGTTCCCCGTCATGTCGTACAGCCCATAGCCGTTTGCCGAAAACAGGCCGACGGGCGTGGTCCCGCGCCATCCCTTTGCTCCGGTGTTGCGCCACGGAAAGTCGCCCTGCCAGAAATTCGCCATCAGCTCACCGCCCGGATGCTGCTGATCGCCCCAGGCGAACACCGCTCCTTCGAGCCCGCCGCGGGCGGCGTATTCCCACTCGGCCTCGGTCGGCAGCGCCTTGCCCGCCCATGTCGCAAACGCCTCGGCGTCCTCGTAGGCGATGTGAGTGACAGGGTGATCCTGGCGCCCGGAGTTATCACTCGCAGGTCCCCAGGGGTGTCGCCAGTTCGCGCCGGGGATATACGCCCACCAGCGGCCGGCGTTGTCGAGTGGCACCGGCCCCGGGGTCGGATGGAACACCGCTGATCCCTCCACCAACAGCGTCGGGTCAGCCTCGGGGTAATCGGCGGGATCGGGTGCGCGCTCGGCGACCGTCACGTAGCCCGTCGCCTCGGTGAACCGCGCGAACTCGGTCACCGAGACCGGCCCCGGATCGATCGTGAACGCGTCGACCTCGAACTCCTGCACGGGCCCCTCCTCGGCGTAGAAGCCCGTCGAGCCCATCGCGAACCGGCCGGCGGGGATCTCGATCATGGTGCTGACTTTGTACCAGCACGGTGGCCCGATCTTCATCCGGTTGAGGTGATGGGCTGCGGGCGTGCACCCCACGATGCGGGAGCCGCCCCGTTCGGGCACCGCTAGACTCGTGTCCAGTCAGCTCGCTCGAGCTGTCCCGGACGAGAGGGCGCGCCGTACCCGGTCTGAACGACGGCGCGCACCGGAGGGTTCGACATGTCCGGTCTTATCCAGCTTGCCGGAGCGTTGTTGATTCTGTCGGCGTTCGTGGCCGTTCAAACGAGTCTCGCTCAGCCGTCCTCGCGGATCATGCTGACCCTGAATCTGGTCGGCTCGGCGATCCTCGCTGTGCTGGCGCTGCGCGGGCGTCAGTGGGGCTTCCTGCTGCTCGAGGCGTCGTGGGCGGCCGTGTCGGCCGCGAGCCTTGCCGCACAGTCGATCGCCCGCGGGCGCGCGCCCGATCAGACGGGGGCTGCAGACATCACCCCGTTCGGGTGACGTTCGCGGCCGCCACCGCGCCTACGGTCCGCGGCCGGAGGCTTCACGAAATGCTCGCCCTGATCCCTGGCCTGCCGCCGACCGTCGTCGGCTTCGAGGCCGATGGCAAGGTCACCGCAAAGGACTACGAGGACCTGGTCGTTCCCGCGGTCGAATCCGCGCACGCCGCATCGCCCGACGGCAAGGTCAGGGTGCTGTGCGTGATCCACGACGGCGTCCCGGACTACACAGCCGGCGCCAGCTGGGAGGACGCCAAGCTCGGCCTGGGTCACATACGAGCGTGGGATCGGATCGCCGTGGTGTGCGACGCGGAATGGCTGCGCAAGTCTCTGCGCGCGTTCAGCTGGATGCTGCCCGGCGAAGTGCAGGCGTTCGCGCTCGACAATCTCGACGGCGCCCTCGCGTGGATAACCGCGACCGACTGATCCCTTCGCGCAACTGACGCCGGGGAACGAATTCCCACCCCCAGCCGTGACATCGAGGCTGACGAGGGGGGTCGGGACGGGCTGCGGTAATGTCAAACGGTCTTGTCACTCAGGGCCGACGGTTACGAGGATCTCCGCAACGCGATTGTCAGTGGAGAGTTGTCGCCTGGCGAGCGCCTGCTCGAGGAGGATCTGAGCGCGAAGCTCGGGCTGGGTCGGGCGGCCGTGCGAATGGCCCTCGTCCGCCTCGAGCACGATGGGCTCGTGCAGCACGAGCGGAACCGCGGAGCAAGGGTGAGACGCGTGTCGGAGAGCGAGGCGGTGGAGATACTCGAGGCCCGCGCCGCGCTCGAGGGGCTCGCCGCTCGGCACGCCGCGCTGAACGCCGACGCCGCCGCCGTCGACGAGCTGCGCGACATGGTCGCGGAGATGCGCGCCCTGCGCGAGCGCGGGGACCTGCTCGGCGTCTCGGGCGTCAACGCCCGGTTTCACGGCCGGATCCTTGAGCTCTCGGGCCACGAGACCGCCAAGCGGCTGTCCCAGACGCTGAGCTCGCAGCTCGTACGCTTTCAGTACCGGACGGTGCTCCTGCCCGGCCGCGCGGAGCACTCCCATGCCGAGCACACGCAGATCGTGGAGGCGATCGCGGCTCACGATCCGAAAGCGGCCGAGCAGGCGATGCGTCGCCATCTCTCGCGAGTCGCCGAGGCGCTTGGAACGCCGCCCGCCGCCTAGTGTCCGCGAGCGTTTCTCAGCGGCCCGGGCGCCCTCCCGGAACCTCCCGCCGGGCCGTCAGCCGGACGGCGCTCGAGATGTTCGGCGAGCGAGGGTTCGAGGAGACCACGGTCGACGACATCGCCGAGGCGCTGGGGGTGAGTCGTCGCACGCTGTTTCGCTACTTCGCGTCGAAGAACGACATGGTCTGGGGCGACTTCGACTGGGTGCTCGCGCGCCTGCGTAGCTGTCTGGATGCGACGGCCCCGGACGAGCCCCTGCACGAGGCGCTCCGCCGGGCGGTGGTGGATTCCAACCGCTACGAGGATGAGCAACTTCCCGAGCTCAGGATCCGGATGCGGCTGATCACTGGCGTCCCCGCACTCCAGGCGCACTCGACGCTGCGCTATGCGGAATGGCGGGCGGTGATCGCGGACTTCGTGGCCGGCCGAATTGGCCGCGAGGCGAGCGATCTCCTCCCCCAGACCGTCGCGCACGCCGCGCTCGGAACGTCGATGGCCGCGTTCCTGGTGTGGGTCGACGACCCGTCGAGCGACCTCGTGGCGAACCTCGACGAGGCCTACCGGCTGCTCGGATCGGGCTTGGCCGCGCTCGGGCACGACGGCTTGGCGCACGCCGCGTCCGACCCGGGTCGCTAGCGCCGGCTCGGGTCCGGCGGGCGTCGTGGCGCAAGTGCCCGGAAGTCCCGCGCGCGCAGGCAGGCGCGCCAGATCCCGGCGCCGCGCGCGGATTCCTCGGCCAGGCGCAGCGCCCCATAGGTCAACGGGTCCAGCCGGGGGCGGTCGTCGAGCCAGTCGGCAATGATCCCGGCGGCGAGCAGCCCGCCGAGCCGCAGCGCGAGCCCGCGGCGACGGCGGCCGAGGCACACCGCCGCGACCGCCGGCGCCCATGGGCCCATCAGCGCCCGCGCGAGCTGGCGCCCCTCCTGGAAGGTGGCCTGGGCGCTGGTGCGGACCGCCCAACCCGCCGCGTTCGGCAGCCGTCCGTCCCGCAGGCGACGCAGCCGGACAGCCCGCGTCGCGGTGAGCAGGAGCGGGGCGCTGAGCGCGAGCGGCGTCGACGGCCAACCGCTGAGCGCGGCGCCCCAGCCGAGCGCCGCAGCCGGTGGCAGGAACACAACCGGGATCCGCTCCGGATGGCGTTCGAGCAGCGGCACGACGGACTCGTTGTACGCGACCCTGCGCAGGTACCAGGCCATCGGGCGGACGCGATCCTCGTGCGCCACGCGAGTCCTCGGGTCATAGCGAACCTGCCATCCCGCGTCATGCAGGCGCCAGACCAGATCCACGTCCTCCCCCAGCTCGAGCCGCTCGTCGAATCCGCCGCCCAGTGCTTCCGTGCGCGCCACCATCGCGGCGGCCGGCGCGTACCACACGAACGAGTACGGGCGCACGAGCGAAGGGTGCGGACCCATGTCGAGGATCGAGTGACAGCGCTCGTACGCGGCGACCCGGCCCGTGAGCCGGTCGGAGGAAACGATTCGGGGCGCGACGAGCGCGACCGCCGGATCGGCCAGATGACCGATCAGCTCGTCCGGGAACCCGGGTGGCGGAATACAGTCCGAGTCGAGGAACGCGACCAGCTCCGTTCTCGCCAGCCCGAGCCCGGTGTTGCGAGCCGCCGATGCCCCCCGGTTGAGGCCGTGTCGCACGTAGCGGGCTCCGAACCGATCGGCGACGGCCTCGACCTCGCCGCCGTCGGGGGATCCGTCGTCGACCACGATCACCGAGTGCCTCGCCGGACAGGCCCGCCAGGCAGCGCTCGAGCTGCTCCGCGCGACCGTAGACGGGCACGACGATCGTTATGTCGTCGGCACCGATCGCTTCGGGGCGGCGGATCGGGATCAGCCAGGGCCGCCGCGAGCAGCCGGCGCGCGAGCAGGCGCTCGCCGAGATCGTCACCCACGGGCTCTCCCGCCCACCAGCCCGCGACCACGCCGGCGCCGCGGGCAGAGAGCGTGATCAACCGGATCGGCGAGCCGCCGACGAGAACCTCGCTGCCGGCGCCCGTCCGTAGCCCTCGGGCCGGACGCAGGCGCCAGCCGGCGGGGACCGGCAGTTGCGCCGGGGCTCGCTAACGACGTCAGTCCCCCGTCGACCGGGATCACCGCGCCGGTCAGCGCAGATGCCTCCGGACCGCACAACCACACCGCCGCGGCGGCGACCTCACCGGGCTCGAGCAGCCGCCGCATCAGCTGCTGGCCGGCGAACGCCTCCTGGTCGGGGAGGTCGTACAACGCGGCGCTCGCGGTCAGCATCGCGCCGCGCGTCGACCCCGGGCAGATCGCGTTGGCCGACACCCCGGTTCCCGCGAGGTCAGCGGCCAGCGCCCGGACGTAGCCGACCGCGGCCGCCTTCGCGGCCGAGTAAGCGGCGAGCTGCGGCATCGCTCGCAGCGCCGCCGCCGAGGAGATCGCGACGAATCGCCCCCGACCGGCCGCGACCATTCCCGGCACGGTCGCCTCGGCCAGCCGCCGCACGCCGTGCAGGTTGACGTCGATCAGCGTCGACCATGCCTCCGGGCTGGTCGCCCAACCCGGTCCGCCGGCGATCACGCCGGCGGCGGCGACCGCGGCGCCGGCGGTCCGGCCCGCGAGCGCCGCCGACACCCGATCCGCGAAGTCCTCGCCGGCGACATCGGCCTGAAGCACCTCGGCCACCGGCGCGCCCGCGCTTGCGCAGCGTTCGGCGACGCGCTCGAGATCCGCCGGCGCCGGCATCGCGTACTCGACGCCCGGATGACTCTCGCACGCGTCGACCAGCAGCAGCGACCATCGCTCCGCCGCCAGGCCCAAGCCGACCTCCGCGCCGATCCCGCGGGCCGCGCCGGTGACCACGGCGAGCCCAGCACCGTCAGGCATGCGCGAGCACCTCGGCCAGCAGCGCGTCGAGCGCCGCGGTGCACCCGGCGATCAGCTCGTGGAGCAGCCGCCGGCCCTCCGCGGCCGTGGCGCCGCGCGGATCGCCGAGCACGCCATTCGGGCTGACCGACCGTACACCCGTGCTGCGCAGCCGATCGATCACCTCGCTCAGCGGACGCCGTTCACCCTCCTGCGCGAGCTCGATCCGCACGGCGGCCGGATCGAGGTGCAGCAGCATCGCGGTCTCGATCAGACCGGCGTGGGCGTCGCCCGATGCCGGCGCCACTCCAAACACGGCGCATGCGCGGCCCTCGGCTTGGAGGCGCGCCGCCGCGGCGGACACCGCGTCGTTGTTTCCGCCGTGGCCGTTGACGAGCAGCAGCGCGTCCCAATCGTCGGGACGCGTCGCGGCCGAGCTCCACCAGCAGCTCGGTCAGCGCGCCCGTGCCGATCGACAGCGTTCCGGGAAACGCGCCGTGCTCTCCGCTGGCGCCGAACCCGAGCGCCGGGGCGAGCGCGACGCCGGCCCGAGCACTCACCGCGCCGCCGGCGACGGCGACGGCGATGCGGGTGTCGGTATCGAGCGGGAGGTGCGGACCATGCTGCTCGAGCGAGCCCAAAGGGACGACCACGACCCGCCGCGAAACGCGATCGATCTCCGGCCAGGTGGCGTCTGGGAGATTTGTCACAGGGTGCTAAATTATCGCGCCCGCCCGCTGCGCAGGAGAGGAGATCGCATGAGCAGCACGCCCGAGCAGCTCGAGACGACTGCGGTTGAGCCGGAGCCCGAGGAGGCAACGGCGACGCCATCCACCGACGAGGATCTGGTCGTCGAGGATCTGCTGGTCGAGGATGTCTCGATCGATGGCATGTGCGGCGTCTACTGACCGGACGGCGGTGCTCGACAGCGCCTGGCGAGTCGCACCCCAGGTCGCGGTGCGTCCCGAGCCATTCGGCGCGCTGGTCTACCACTTCGGAACGCGGCGCCTGACGTTCCTGAAGAGCCGGGCGCTGCTCGACGTGGTCACGATCCTCGACGCGCATGACAGCGCCCGCGAAGCGTGCCGCGCCGCAGGGGTCGCCGACGAGGAGATGTCTCGGTACGAGCAGGCGCTGGCGACGCTCGCCGGGTCTGGGATGATCGTCTCGAGGGAGGAGGCATGAGCGCGGTGGCGCAGCCGGCGATGCGTCTGGTCGATCAGCTCGAGACCGGTCTCGATGCGCCGATCTGTCTGACCTGGGAGCTGACCTACGCGTGCAACCTCGCGTGCGTCCACTGCCTGTCGAGCTCGGGCCGGCGCGACCCGCGTGAGCTGAGCGACCGCCGAGTGCATGGCGGTGATCGACGAGCTCGAGCGAATGCAGGTGTTCTACGTCAACGTCGGCGGCGGCGAGCCGACCGTCAGGCGCGACTTCTGGGAGCTGGTCGACTACGCCGTCGCGCACCACGTCGGCGTGAAGTTCTCGACCAACGGCTCGCGGATCACGCCCTCTGGTCGCGTCCCGGATCGCAGGCACCGACTACGTCGACGTGCAGGTCTCGCTCGACGGCGCGACCGCCGAGGTCAACGACCGCGTCCGCGGGCCTGGCTCGTACGCGACCGCGATCCGCGCGATGGAGAACCTGGCCGAGGCCGGGTTTGCGGGGTTCAAGCTGTCGGTCGTGGTCACGCGCGAGAACGTCGCCCAGCTCGACGCGTTCAAGGCGCTGGCCGACGGGTTCGGCGCGCAGCTGCGGCTGACTCGTCTGCGGCCGTCCGGGCGCGGCGCCGATGTCTGGGACCAGCTCCATCCGACCGCGTCTCAGCAGCGCGAGCTGTACGAGTGGCTGCTCGCCCACGGCGACAGCGTGCTTACCGGGGACTCGTTCTTCCACCTCGGCGGCTACGGCTCCGCGCTTCCCGGCCTGAACCTGTGCGGCGCCGGGCGGGTGGTGTGCCTGATCGATCCGATCGGTGACGTGTACGCGTGCCCGTTCGTGATCCACGACGAGTTCCTCGCCGGCAACGTCCGCGAACGCGGCGGCTTCACGGCCGTTTGGCGCGAGTCCGAGCTGTTCGCCGAGCTGCGCGAGCCCCAGCACGCCGGCGCGTGCGCGAGCTGCGGGCTGTTCGACAAGTGCCGCGGAGGCTGCATGGCGGCGAAGTTCTTCACGGGGCTGCCGCTGGCAGGGCCTGACCCGGAGTGCGTGCTCGGCCACGGCGAGCGTCTGCTCGCCGAGCGCGGCGACTCGCCGATTCCGAGGCCGTCGGTGGACATGTCGAGAAACGCGCCTCGGCGTGCGCGGACCAAGCCCCCGCCCCACCCCTGCGACGAGAGCCCGCTCGCGGTCCTGCGCTCGCCGTGAAGCTGTGCAAGAAATCCGTGGTTCGAGTCGGTCGCCGTCGCCCAGCGCCGAGCGAAGAAGCGGTCTGCCGAAGTCGGTGTACTCGGCGCTGATCGCGGGGTCCGAGGCCGGGGTGACGCTCGCGGACAACGTCGCCGCGTTCGGGGAGCTCGGGTTCGCGCCCCACGTCGGCGACCTGCCGGCGGCGCGGGACATGGCCACGACCGTGATGGGCCAGGAGCTCTCGCTGCCGGTGCTGATCTCGCCGACCGGCGTGCAGTCGGTCCATCCCGACGGCGAGCTCGCGGTCGCGCGCGCCGCGGCCGCTCGCGGCACGGCGATCGGGCTCAGCTCGTTCGCGAGCAAGCCGGTCGAGGAGGTGGTCGCGGCCAACCCCCAGACGTTCTTCCAGATCTACTGGTGCGGCTCGCGCGACCAGATCGCGGCGCGGCTCGAGCGCGCCCGGGCCGCCGGCGCGGTCGGGATGATCGTCACGCTCGACTGGACGTTCTCGCACAGCCGCGACTGGGGCAGCCCGTGGATCCCCGACCAGATCGACCTCAAGGCGATGCTCCGCCTCGCGCCCGAGGTCCTGGTCCGGCCGGCAGTGGCTCGCCGACTGGGCCCGCGCCGGCGGCCCACCCGACCTGACCGTCCCCAACCTGTCCCCGGCCGGCGAGCCGCCGCTCACGTTCTTCGGCGCCTACGGCGAGTGGATGCAGACGCCACCCGCCGACCTGGGAGGACCTCCGCTGGCTGCGCGAGCAGTGGGACGGTCCGTTCATGCTCAAGGGCATCACCCGCGTCGACGACGCCCGGCGCGCGGTCGACGCCGGGTTCACCGCGATCTCGGTCTCGAACCACGGCGGCAACAACCTCGACGGCACCCCCGCATCGATCCGCGCGCTCCCGGCGGTCGCCGACGCGGTCGGCGATCAGATCGAGGTGCTGCTCGACGGCGGCGTCCGGCGAGGCGGCGACGTCGTCAAGGCGCTCGCGCTCGGGGCCCGAGCGGTGATGATCGGCCGCGCCTACCTGTGGGGCCTCGCCGCCGCCGGCCAGCCCGGCGTCGAGAACGTCCTCGACATCATGCGCAACGGCATCGACTCCGCGCTGCTCGGCCTCGGACGCGCGAGCACGTGCACGACCTCAGCCCCGGACGACCTCATCATCCCGCCCGGGTTCACGCGCCGCCTCGGCGCGGCGGCCGAGCCGGTTCAGCTCTCGTGAATGACCACGCCGCGGATGTTCTTGCCGGCGAGCAGGTCGTGGTAGCCGTCGTTGACCTGCTCGAGCGTGTATCTCCGCGTGATGATCTCGTCGAGCTTGAGGTGGCCTGAGCGGTAGAGGCCGAGCAGGTTCGGCATCTCGAAGATCGGGTTCGAGCCGCCGGCGAGCGAGCCCTGGATCCGCTTGTGCCAGCCGACCATCGGCGAGCCGGTCAGGCTGATCGACTTCTCGTCCGCGCGGCTGACCGAGGTCACCACCACCCGTCCCGCCTTGCCGACCAGGCCCACCGCGTCGACGGTCGTCTGCGGATCGAGCACGCCGACGGTGATCACCGCCAGGTCTGCCATCTGGCCGTGCGTCCGGCCGAACAGCGCCTCGCGCGCCTCGTCGACGGTGGTCGGCGGTGTGGGTCGCGCCAAGCTTGCTCGCCATCTCGAGCTTGAACGGGTTCGGGTCGATCGCGACCACGGTCGTGGCGCCGGCGTAGCGGGCGCCCTGCACGGCGTTGATCCCGACGCCGCCGACGCCGAAGATCACGACGGCCTCGCCCGGACGCGTCTCGCCGGCGCGGACCGCCGAGCACCAGCCGGTCGTGACGCCACACCCGACGAGGCACGCCACCTCGAACGGGATGTCGTCGTCGATCCGCACGCACGAGTACTCCGACACGACCGTGTGGTCGGAGAACGTGCCGAGCGCGCAGAAGCCGCCGAAGTCCTCGCCGCCCTTGTGGAAGCGGAATGTCTCGTCCTGGAGGCAGCCGACGCCCGCGTACAGCCCACGATCGCACAGGTTCTGATGGCCGGTCGAGCAGTAGCGGCACTTCCCGCACGCCGGGATGTAGGAGGTCACGACGTGATCGCCGGGCGCTACGCGAGTCACGCCGGCGCCGACGGCCTCGACGATCCCCGCGCCCTCGTGGCCGCCCACCAGCGGAAAGCGGATGTGGCTCCCGCCCTCGCGGCGGATGTGCTCGTCGGAGTGACACAGGCCGGCCGCCTTGTAGCGGATCAGCACCTCGAACTCCTTGGGCTCGTCGAGGTCGAGCTCGGTGATCTCCCAATCCGTGCCGGGCTTGTGCAGCACGGCCGCTCGCGTCGTCATGCTCGCCATCGCGTGTCTCTCCTTTCAGGCGACCTGCGGGACCACCTCGGCGCCGATCAGACGCAGGTGGTCGAGGTCGTCGATATCGAAGATGTGCAGGTACACGGTCTCGCAGCCGTCCTCTACGAGCCGCTCAAGCGCGGCGACCAGGTCGGATGGCGTGCCTACGACGCCCATTGGCCAGCATCCGCGCACCCGGGGGGCCCAGCCGCTCCAGCCGCTGCTCGGCCTCCTCCTTGGTGGTGCCGCAGATCGCCTGCAGTGTGGCCGACATCCGCAGCGTCGACGGATCCCTGCCGATCTCCTCGCAGACCCCGCGTACGTTGGCGAAGCGCTCGGCGCAGCCATGGCCCGCGCCGCTGTTGAACTCGTCGGCGTACCGGGCCGCCATCAACGGCGTACGGCGCGGGCCGGTTCCGCCGATCACGATCTCGGGGCGCGGCTTCTGCACGAGCACCGGGAAGTTGCGGGCCTCGTCGAGCTGCCAGAAGCGGCCGTCGAAGCTGAACGGCTCGCCGTGCGGCGTCGTCCACAACCCCAAGATGATCTGCATCTCCTCGTTCAGGCGATCGAACCGCTCGCCGATCGGAGGGAAGGGGATGCCGAACGCCTTGTGCTCGCGCTCATACCAGCCGGTGCCGATCCCGAGGACGACGCGCCCGCGCGAAATCTGGTCGACGGTGGCGACGGCGTTGGCCACGACTGCGGGGGGGCGGAACGTGCCCGCGGTCATCAGCGTTCCGAGCTTGATCCGGCTGGTCTCGAGCGCCACGCCGGCGAGCGTCGTCCACGAGTCGGTCGGGCGGTAGTCCGGGTCGGTCGAGTCGATCCCGAGGTAGTGGTCGCCGCGGAAGAACGCGTCGAACCCCGCCTCCTCGGTGGCCTTGGCCATCGCCGCGATGCGGTCGTACGTGGCGCCGTGGCGCGGCTCCATCAGCACTCTCACCTTCACGGGGTCTCCTCCGGTCGTGGCAACGGGAACGGGGCCGGCCCGCCCCCGTCGAGGACGAGCATCTGGCCGGTGATGAACTCGGCGCCGTCGCCGGCCAGATAGCGCACGGCGGCGGCGACGTCGTCGGGTCGGCCGACCCGCCCGACGGGCAGGCGGCGCCCGCGCTGCTCCATCTCGGCGCGGACGTCGAGGTCGGGATCGAGGCTGAGCACGGAACGGCTCGTGTCGAGCGCGCCGGGGGCGATCGTGTTCACGGTGATCCCCGAACGCGGCCACGTCCATCGCCAGCGCCCGCGTCAGCCCGAGGATTCCCGCCTTCGACGCCGAGTACGGGGTCGAGCGCGGCGCGCCGATCACGCCCGCCATCGAGGAGATGTTGATGATCCGCCCCCACCGCCGGCGGCGCATGGCGGGCACGGCAGCACGACACATCAGCCAGGCGCCGCGCAGGTTGATCCGAATCACGTCGTCGAACACCTCGATCGGGATCTCGTCGATCACGTCGCGATCGAGCCCCTGGGGCGCGGCGGCGTTGTTGACGAGGATGTCGAGCCGGTCGAACCGCTCGAGCGCCGCGGCGATCATCGCCTCGACGTCGTGCTCGTCGCCGATGTCGCCGAGCGCCGGGATCGCCGTGCCGCCCGCCGCCTCGATCTCGGTCACGAGCGTGTCGAGGCCGGCCCAGGACGCCGGCTGCTCTGAGCCGACGATCTCCTGCCGGCGGTTGAGGACGCCGGTCGGGCGGCGATCGGTGACGACGACCGCCGTGCCGTCGGCCGCCAACGCGCGTGCGATCGCCTGGCCGCTGCCGTCGGGCTTGCCGCAGCCGGTGATGAGCGCCACCCGCTGCTCGGTCATGATCCCGCCGCCGCGCCCGCTGGTTTGCGGGTTACTCCCGGGTACGGCATGCGTGGTGGGCCGCCCCCGTCGACGGTCAGCACCTGGCCGGAGATCCACCGGGCCTGGTCGCTCGCCAGGAACAGCACCGCCGCGGCCGCGTCCCAGCAGTCGCCCTCGGTCTGGAGGGCCGCCATCCTCCGGCGCGGTTCGCGCGCCTCGGGTGGGAGGTTGGCGGCCACGCCCGCCGTCCACAGGGCGCCGAGCTCGACCGCGTTGATCCTGATCCCGCGCTCGCCGAGCAGGTAGGCGCCGCCGCCGGTCAGCGACTCGAGCGCCGCCTTGGCGAGGCCGTAGATCGTGCCGGCGCGCCGGGCCGCCACCGAGGTGATGTTGACGATCGCGCCGCCGTCGGGCATGACCGGCGCGGCGTGCCGCGTCATCAGCCACGCGGTCTTCAGGTTCAGTGTCAGCAGCTCGTCGAACCGGTCGGGCTCGACGTCCCACAGCTCGGCCGCGCTCCAGGCGGCAACGTTGTTGACGAGCGTGTCCAGCCCGCCGAGCTCGTCGCCGGCCGCGCCCACCGCTCGCGCGCAGTCCTCGTCGCTCGTTACGTCGGCGATGATCGCAGTCGCAGTGCCGCCGGACGCCCGGATCTGCGACACGGTTCGCTCGGCCGCGGCAGGGTCGCGGTCGAGGACGGCCACGCTCGCCCCGTGCCGGGCGAACATACGCGACACCGCCCAGCCAATCGTCCCGGGCCCGCCGTCCCGACCGCCGCCGCCGGTCACGAGCGCGGTCCGGCCGCTCATCCACTCGGCATTCAAAGGTGCGTCGATGTCGATCCTCACGAGCCCGAGTCCGGGTAATTAAGATCGATGGCATCGGCTGGCACGGCGAGCGACTTGCCGAGGATCGCCCGCATCACGTCGGGAGGCGCCAGGCAGTCCTCGCACGCCTCGGGCGTCGCGACGATCTGGACCACGACGCGCTCGCCGTCCTCGCGCGCTTCGAGCGCGTAGCCGTCGGCCGACAGCATCGCCTGCATGTCCTTGAACCCCTGCTCGCTGTACATCTAAGGCCTCCGTTCGGACTCGGATGAGCTCACCGCCGCCACCGCCGCCACCGCCGCCTGCGCCGGCTCGACCTGAACCGAGCTGTTCGACCACTCGCCGAACACGCGGAAGACCATCGAGATCGCCGCGTTGCGGGCGCCCCCGACGATGATCGGGACCGACTGGCGGCCCGGCAGGAACGGCGTGAACACGTCGCCGGGGACCCGTTCCTCCTCGCCGGCGGACCGGCTGCCGAAGCCGCCCTCGGACACCGCGTCCTTGCCGGCGCGCCGCAGGTCGGCCTCGACCCGCCCGCAGTGCTCGACCAGCCAGTCCTTGACGTCGGTCTTGGAGTAGCCGGCGTTCGCCAGCATCTGGGCGTGCTCGGGGCAGAACACGATCCCCGCCGACTGGGCGCGGAAGATCATCACCCCGGTCCGGGAGATCGTGTCGGCGAAGTCCCACAGCAGATGCTCGGGGTTCTGCGTGTGGCGGTTGTCGACGAACTCGTACGTACGCGTCAGCGTGCACGACACCGCGTCGGCGCCGGGCTCGAGGCCCATCTCGGTCGCCAGCGGCTCCCACGGGCTCTCCTCCTCGTTCTCCCCGAAGCAGATCGCCCACCGGCCCGGGATCCCCTGCGTCGTCTGGTCGAACACGTGCGGGACAACGCCGAACGCGTTGCGCAGCATCAACCCGAGCGCGCGCGGGATCGTGGCGTTGGGCCGGAAGCCCGCGGCGAAGATCCCGCCGGTGCAGTTGAATCCCGAGCTCGTGGCGGATCGGGCCGTTGACGACGATCAGCGGCGCCGGCCCGCTCGTGCTCTGCCAGCCGCCGCCCTTCGCCGCCCGGTCGTTCATCACGGCATCCCACGCGGCGAGCACGACCGGGAAGTACTCGGGCAGGCAGCCGGCCATCGCAGCGTTGATCGCCGCCGTCTGGACCGTGCACTCGCGGCCGAGGTGATCCATCCGCCACAGCACCTCGTCGGGGTTGCGGCTGGTCTTGGCGAGGAACTCGTCGAGCAGGACCTGCGAGACGGGAACCACGGGGAGGCCGTCGGTCCAGCCCTGCTCGTAGCAGTACTCGATCGCCTCGCGGGCTACATCGGGATCGGGCTCGCCCGCCATCAGCCGATCGCCTCCTTGCCGCCCATCACGCGACCTCCCGCGACTGGCCGCCGGCGGCGAGCAGTCCCGCCACCTCGGCGGCGACCGCCTCCGCCCGCTCGCGCACCTGGTCCGGCGTGAGCCCTGCCACCGGGTGCGGCGTGGTCACGTACCGGTAACCCGGCGCTCCCTGGATCTCGGCCATCGCATCACCGGTGGCCCTGAATGCGTCTGAGCAGATCACCGCTGCCGGTGTGCCGTGACGCTCGAAGAGGACTCCGTCGGCGACCGCCGACGCGCTGCACGAGCCTCAATCGCCAATGCCTATCACCACCAGGTCCGACTCCGCGCTCAGCTGATCGATCAGCTCCGGCGGCGCCGGCTGGGCGAAGTTCTCCTTGCGCCGGAGCGTGGCCTCGCCGGCGCCGTAACGCTCGCGCAGGATGTCGGCCACGTCCTCGAGGAAACGGCGCGCGTTCTGCTTGCCGTTCTCGAGCAGGCCGACGGTGACGCCGGTGAGGTCGGCGCGGCGGGGCGCGAGCTCGAGGCCCGCCTTCGTCTCCTTGCCGGGCAGCCCCGTCGGATCCAAGATCGCGCTCGTCATGTCAGTCCTCCTCACATTCTGGGGTCGCTTGGGAAGAAACCCCGTGTATGTGGGGATTACTTCCCAAGCGCTGCCGCTTAGTGGTCATGGATCAATACGCCACGAATGTTCTTGCCCGAGAGCATGTCCTCGTAGCCCTCGTTGATCTGGTCGAGCGTGTACCGGTTCGTGATCAGCTCGTCGAGCTTGAGGTCGCCGTTCTTGTACAGGTCGAGCAGGCGCGGCATGTCGTACAGCGGGTTGGCGCCACCGAACAGCGAGCCCTGGATGTTCTTGTGCCAGCCGGTCACCGGCGAGCCGTGGATCGCGATCGTGTCGCCCTCGCCACCGACCGCGGTGACGACGACGCTGCCGCCCTTGCCGATCATGTCGACCGCGGTGCGGAGCACCTCGGCGTGCATCACCCCAACCGTGATCACGGCGTGGTCGGCCATCTGCCCGTGGGTCAGCTCCCACACCTTCTGCTTGGCCTCCTCGGGATCGCCGGTCGTGAACGTGGCGCCGAACTTGCCCGCCATCTCCTGCTTGAACGGGTTCGGGTCGACCGCGATCACGTTCTTGGCGCCGGCGTAGGCCGCGCCCTGCACAGCGTTCATCCCGACGCCACCGGTGCCGAAGATCACGACGGTCTCCCCCGCGCGCGTGCCGGCGGCGTACACCGCCGAGCCCCACCCGGTGGTCACCCCGCACGCCACCAGCGCCGCGACCTCGAACGGTAGGTCGGGATCGATCGGCACGCACGAGTTCTCGGAAATCACGATCCACTGCGAGAACGTGCCGAGCACGCACATCCCGCCGACGTCTTCGCCGTTCTCGTGGAAGCGGAAGGTGCCATCGAGGAACATCCCGGTGCCGGCGTTCAGGCCGTCGTCGCACATGTTCTGGTGTCCGGTGGAGCAGTAGCGGCAGTGACCGCAGACGGGGATCCACGAGGTCGCGATGTGATCGCCCTCACGGACGCGGGTCACCGACGGGCCGACCTTCTCGACCAAGCCCGCCCCCTCGTGTCCGCCCACCATCGGGTATCGGTACGGGCCACCTTCGCGCACGTGCTCGTCGGAGTGACACAGCCCGCAGGCCATCACCCGCACGAGCACCTCGTGCTCCTTTGGCTCGTCGAGATCGAGCTCGGTCACCTCCCAGCGCTGGCCGGGGCCTCTGACGACTGCGGCGCGTGTCTTCACTGTGTCACTCCTGTCGTTGACGTGGCTCCCGCTGCGCCCGCGCCAGCGAGGTACGGCGCTTCAATGCCGAGGAAGCGGAAGGCGTTGTGCCAGGTGATGTCCTCGAGCACCTCCGGCGCCAGCTCCAGCGAGCGCAGCGTGCGCGCGCACGGATCCTCGCGCGGCATCGCCGGGAAGTCCGACCCGACGAGCACCTGCGTGTGGCCCATCATCTCGATCAGGTGGCGCAGCGTCCGCCGGTCCATCACGAGGCCGTCGTAGTAGAAGCGCTTCGCGAACTCCGCGGGCGACACGCCCTCGCCCTCGGATGAGGGCTCCTCGTTCCAGGTCTTGCCCCAGAAGTAGTTGGCGCGTGGAAGCATGCATGGGAATCCCGCCGGCGCCGTGGCTGAACGCGAGGCGCAGCGCCGGATGCTTCTCGGCCACGCCGCCGCTGATGATCGCGGTCGCCGCCAGGGCGCAGTCGGCTCCGACCGCGAACCCGGCCACAGGCACGAGTCCCGCCGGCACGCGCCCGCCGAGGTCCGACGGCATGCCGTGGACGAAGATCGGGATCTCGAGGCGCTCGGCCTCGGCCCAGAACTCCGCGAACTCGTCCTCGTGCAACGAGCGGCCGAGCACGTTCGAGGCGATCTCGACCGCCACCAGCCCCATGTCCTTGATCCGCGCGAGCTCCGCGGGCGCGAGCTCGGACGCCTGCATCGGCACCATCGCCATCCCGAGCAGCCGTCCGGGGTCGGCGCGACACAGCTCGGCGATGAACTCGTTCACGCGGCGCGAGAGCTCGAGCCCCTCGGAGCCGGGCAGGCCGTAGTCGAGCAGCGGCGGCATCGGGGAGACGATCTCGGCATCGACCCCGCTGCGGTCCTGCTCCTCGAGCCGGCGCTCTGCCGAATAGAACGCCTCCGAGGCCTTGAACTGCATCCCGCGGTCGTTCTGGAGCAGCCGCGCTTGCGGGTCGTCGCACGGTCCGATCCGCGGCCCCCGGTGGTCCTCGGACGAGCCGACCGCTTCCAGCGCGCCCGGGATCACGTGGGCGTGCATGTCAACCAGCATCGGGACCTCCTCCTGACGACGTTGCCGCCCCGACGACCGCTCGGGGTTCCGCCATCGTCGGAACACCCGGGCAGACACACACGTGGACCGCGTCGCCGTCGGCCAGCTCCCGGATCGCCACCTCGGTGTCGGCCAGCTCGTACTTGCCGCTGTGCATCTTCTCGAGCGGGAAACGGCCGGACTCGATGATCCGGATCGCCTCGATGTACGCGTCGGCGTTGACCCCGAACGCGCCCCGCACCGTCAGCCCCTTGTTGATCAGCCGATCGGTCACGAGGTCAACATGACTTGCCGCCCTTCAGCCCCGCGAGCACGATCCGCCCGCTGTGCCTGACCGCCTCGATCGCGTCGCGGATCGGCTGATCGGCGATCGGCGTGAGCTCGAGCACAACGTCGGCCATCGCGCCGCCGGTGATCTCGCTCACGCGCTCGACGACGTCTTCCTCCTCGACGTTGATCGTGTGGTCGGCGCCGAACTCGCGCGCGAGCGCCAGCTTGTGCTCGTCCTTGCCCAGGCCGGTGACGATGATCGTGCCGGCGCCGCGGGCCCTCGCGGCGATCACCGACGTCAGCCCGCGCTGCCCGGGACCGAGGATCAGCACGGTGTCGCCGAGTCCAACCTCACCCAGGTACGCGGCCCAGCGGACGCCGGCGCCGAGCGGGTTGAACATCACCGCGATCTCCGGCGGGATGTCCTTGCGCATCTTGTGGAGGATCGCCCACGGATGCAGGTACAGGTACTCGCCGAAGCCTCCCCACAGGCTGGGCTCCCGCGACAGCGGCGTCATCCCGTAGGCGCCGTCGCGGTTCGGGCATGACATGTACCGCCCGGTCAGGCAGTGGTCGCAGCTATGGCATGGCCTGAGGATCTCGACCGCCACTCGATCGCCGACCTCGACGCCCCACCGCTCGGCCGCCCGCGACCCAACCTCCTCGATCACCCCAAGCGGCTCGTGCCCGGGGATCAGCGGGAACATGCCCGGCCGGACCAGATGGCCCCGCCACTGCTCCACGTCTGACCCACAGATCCCGCACGCCTCCACGCGCAGCAGTCCGTCGTCGTCGCCGATCCGCGGACGCGGGAACTCCCGGATCTCGTACGCCATCGGCCCGGTCTGGACAGCAGCCCGCACCATCTCGGAAGAAGACATCGGCTAGAAGCCTCCCGGCATCGTCTCGTCCTCGTACAAAGGAATCAGTGGCACCGGCTCCGCCTTGTCCGCCGGCGGTGTGTACCCCCAGTACTTGGCTCGCGCCCCGCCGTCGATCACGAAGTCACAGCCGGTTATCAGCCGCGCGTAGTCCGAGCACAGCCACGCCACGCAGTGGCCGATGTCGGTCGGCGTCGACGGCGCCATCGGCATGTTGCTGCGCACGTCGATCTTTCCGGTCTCGCGCCACCAGCTCGGGTGATTGGCATTCGTCTGCGGCCGCACGCGCAAACCGCCGGTCTCCCCCAACTCGGCGAGCAGCTCCGGGTTGTCGGGCCGCGGCGCCGTCGGCGAGTAGGAGTTCACGCGGATCCCGTACGGCGCCAGGTCCATCGCGGCGGCGCGCGTGAAGTTCGCCAGCCCGCCCTTGTGGAACGCGTACGCGATCACGCCGGCGCAGCCCTGCCACGCGTTCGAGGACAGGATGTTGACGACCGAGCCCTTGATATCGCGCTCGATCATCGAGATCGCCGCGTGCTTGGTGTTCAGGAACGTGCCGGCGCCGGCGACCGCGATCGCCCGGTTCCAGAACTCGAGGCTCTCCTCGAGCACTCCCCGGCCGCCGAGCACAGCGGCGTTGTTGATGAGGATGTCGATCCGCCCCCACCGGTCGAGAACCTCGCCGATGTAGCGCGTCACGTCGCCCTCGTCGCTCACATCCCCGACCACGGCCATCGCCTCACCCCCGTGGCGCTCGATCCGCCGCACCGACGCGCCGGCCGCGTCAACCGACAAGTCGTTGCACGCGACGCGCGCGCCATACCGTGACAGCGCCAGCGCGATCCCGCTGCCGATGTTCGGACCGGCGCCGGTCACCAGCGCCACCTTTCCTTCGAGCGTGACCTCCACCGGTTACGCCCGCCCGTCGATGATCACGCTCTTGACCTGGGTGTAGTCGAGGATTGAGTCTGCGCTGACCGTCCGCCCGAAGCCGCTCGACTTGTAGCCGCCGAACGGCGCTCCGATCACGCCCCCTGACCACAGCGTGTTGATCGACACCTGGCCGGCCTCGATTCGCCGCGCGAGGCGTACCGCCTTTCCGACGTCGCGCGTCCACACCGAGGCGACCAGGCCGTAGCGCGTTCCGTTGGCGATCGACAGCGCCTGTTCTTCATCGTCGGCGCCGAGCACCGACAGCACCGGGCCGAAGATCTCCTCCTGGGCGATCCGCATGTCGGGCGTCACCTGATCGAAGATCGTCGGCTCGACGAAGTAGCCGTTGTCGAAGCCTTCGCCGCTGAGCTTGCCGCCGCCGACCACCACGTTGGCCCCCTGCTCGCGGCCGCTCTCCAGGTACCCGAGCACGCGCTTCTCCTGCTTGGCGCTGATCAGCGGCCCCATGTCGACTTCCTCGTACCACGGCCCGACACGGACCTGCTTGAACGCGTCCGCCAACCCCTCGACCACCTGCTCCCGGATCGCCGCGTCGACCACGACGCGCGAGCCGGCGGCGCAGATCTGCCCCGTGTTCAACGTGATGCTGCGAGCGATCGTCGGGATGGCCTTCTCCAAAGGCGCATCCCGCAGCACCACCTGCGGCGACTTGCCCCCGAGCTCGAGGTGCAGCGGGATCAAATGTCGTGCGCACGCCTCCATCACGCGACGGCCGGTCTCCGGCGAGCCCGTGAAGCTCATGCGCCGCACGCCGGGATGGCCGGCGAGCGGCTCACCCGCCTCCGGTCCGTACCCGGTCACGACGTTGATCACGCCGGCGGGGATCCCGACTTCATGCGCCAGCTTGACCAGCAGCAGCGGCGTGAGCGGCGCGTCCTCGGCCGGCTTGATCACGATCGTGTTACCCATCGCGATCGCCGGGCCCACGTCGTTGACCGTGTTCGGCCCCGGGGCGTTCCACGGGATGATGCTCCCGCACACCCCATAGGGCTCGCGCAGCGTCATCCCGATCACGTCGGGGAACATGCTCGGCAAAGTCGACCCGGTGGCCTTGTCCGCGAGCCCGGCGGTGAACGTCAGGATCCCCGCCATCGGGCCGGGGCGGGCGGGGATCGATTTCACCCGGCCGACCTCGAGCCGCTCGAGCAGGTCAAGCTCCGCGGCGTGCTCGCGGCACAGCGCGGCCCAGTCGAGCAACAGCTGGCCCCGCCGGCTCGGACTCGTGTCACGCCACGCGGGGAACGCATCCTCGGCGGCCGCGACGGCATCGGCGATATCGTCAGCACCGGAGCGCGGGACGCTCGCAATCGCCTCGCCGGTCGCCGGGTTCAACACCTCGATCGTGTCCCCGCTGCGCGCCGGCACCCATTCGCCGCCGATGAGTTGCGTGCCGTCGGTCAGCAGGCCCTGCACGTCGAGCGTGTTCGCGGCCGCGTTCGTCTCGTTCAGTGTCATGGTCTCCTCCTACCTCGTATCTTCAGAAGTGCTCGCCACCACCGCGGGCGGGCCGTCGAGAGCCGGAGCCTCTCGCGAGACCGGGAAGTGGCACGCGGCGAAGTGGCTGTCGGCCAGCTTGCGCAGTGGTGGCTCCTCGGCGGCGCAGACGTCCTGGGCCCGCGGGCAGCGCGTGCGGAATCGGCAGCCGCTCGGCGGATCGATCGGCGAGGGCGGCTCACCGCGGATCGTCGTCGCCACGGGCGCACGCGCCGCCGCCGGATCGGGGTTCGGGATCGAAGCCAGGAGCGCCACCGTGTAGGGGTGCAGCGGCTCCCGGTAGAGCGACTCGGCCGGACCGATCTCGACCAGCTTTCCCAGGTACATGACCGCGACCCGGTCAGAGACTTGCTTGACCAGCGCCAGATCGTGCGCGATGAACAGATAGGTGAGCGAGAGCTCGGAGCGGAGGCGCTCGAGCAGGTTTAGCACCTGCGCCCGGATCAGCACGTCGAGCGACGACACCGCCTCGTCGTAGATGATCAACGCCGGGTCGAGGGCAAGCGCACGCGCGATCGCGACCCGTTGCGCCTGACCGCCTGACAGCGATCGCGGCCGGCGGTCGGCATAGCGTCCTGGATCGAGACCGACCCGATCGAGCGCCTCGGTCACCTGGCGCCGGCGCTCGGATCGCGCCGCGGTCCGGAACGCGATCAGCGGCTCCTCGACGATCCGCGCCACGGACCATTTCGGATCAAGCGACCCATACGGGTCCTGGAAGACCATCTGCATCTGGCGCCGCGCGCGCAGCAACTCGCGGCCCTTGAGCTTGACCAGATCCACGCCCTCGAACAGCACCTCGCCGCCCTTGGGCCGTGGCGCCTGCAAGATCGCGCGCGCCAGCGTCGACTTCCCCGAGCCGGTCTCCCCCACCAGTCCGAGCGTCTCTCCTTTCTGGAGCGTGAACGAGATGTCTGACACGGCCTGCACGATGCCGCTCCTGACACCACCCTGAGCCCGGACCTCGAATTCCTGCACCAGATGGCGCACGTCCAGGAGCGGCGCCGTCGGTGCTCACAACCTCACCCCATCCTCACATGGATGCCAGCACGCCCACAGGTGCTCCGGCTCGTGCTCCGCGAACGCCGGCGCGTGCTCCCGGCACTGATCGGTGGCGCTCGGGCAGCGTGGCGTGAACGGACACCCCGGTTCTCGCAGCGCCAGGTTCGGTGGCTGGCCGGGCACGGCAGCCAGCTGCCCATGCGAGGGGTTCTCCAGGCGGGGGATGGCGTCCAGCAGCGCCCGCGTGTAGGGCATCCGGACATGGGCGAACAGCATCTGCGTCGGAGCCCGCTCGACCGCCCGCCCCGCGTACATCACCACCACCTCGTCGGCGAAGCTCGCCGCCAGCCCGAGATCGTGGCTGATCATGATCAGCCCCATCCCCAGCCGCTGCTGCAGGTCGCGCAGGAGCTCCATGATCTGCGCCTGGGTCGTCACGTCGAGCGCGGTCGTGGCCTCGTCGGCGATCAGCAGCTTCGGCGAGGCCGCCAGCGCGATCGCGATCATCACGCGCTGGCGCATCCCGCCCGAGAGCTGATGCGGATACTGCTCGAGTCGCTCTCGCGCGGCGGGCAGCCGTACCAGCTCGAGCAGCTCGAGCGCGCGGTCGTGGGCGGCGCCGCGCGAGGCCTTCTCGTGGGTCTGGATCGCCTCGCGGATCTGAGCCCCGATCCGCATCGTCGGGTTCAGCGAGCGGGTCGGGTCCTGGAACACCATCGCCACGCCGCACCCGCGATGCGAGCGCATGGCTTTCTCCGCCAGCCCGACCATCTCGACCTCATCGAATCGGATCGACCCGGTGACCGTCGCCGTCGGCGGCAGCAGGCCCATGATCGCCCTGGCGCTGACCGTCTTGCCCGAGCCGGACTCTCCGATCACAGCCACCGTCTGCCCGCGGCGCATCGAATAGGTCAGCCCGTCCACTGCCCGTACGAGCTGTCCGTGGTGGCGGAAGTCGACCTGCAGGCCTGGACCTCGAGGAGCGACTCGGTCATGAGCTGCTCCACCGCGCGCGCAGCCCGTCGCCCAGCAGGTTGAACGACGACGACAGTGATGAACAGGGCGGCGCTCGGCAGCAGCACGTAGCGCGGGTCGGCGGACAGCGTGCTCTGCCCCTGGGCGATCATGTTTCCCCAGCTCGGAGCCGGCGGCGGGACTCCCAAGCCGACGAAGCTGAGCGCACCCTCCAGGATCATCACGATTCCGGTACCAAGCAGCGCGAAGGTGGCCAGCTGGGGCAGGATGTTCGGCGCGACGTGACCGAGCAGCATCCGCGGGAAGCTGGTGCCCGACAGGCGCGCGGCGGTCATGAACGTCTGCTCGCGCACGCGCAGCGTGGCCGCGCGCGAGATGCGCGCAAACGCGGGAACGCTGAAGAAGCACAGCGCCCAGATCGTGTGCAGCTCGCTCGGACCGAGACCCTGCGCGATCGCCACCGCCAGAACGAACGCGGGGAACGCGATCACCACGTCGAGGAGCCGCATGATCGTCGCATCGCGCCACCCGCCCATGTAGCCGGCGACGGCTCCGAGCAGCCCGCCGAGCACGATGCCGATCGCCTGCACGGCGAACGCGATCTCGAGCGAGGCGCGCCCGCCGTACAGGAGGCGGGACCACTCGTCGTTGCCAACCGGATCGGTCCCGAGGAAATGGCCGGAGGAGAACGCCGGCAGGCTCGCGTCCAGGATGTTTCCTCCGGTGGGGGACGGCACCGGGCCGATGATCGGCCAGACGAAGCAGAGCAGAACGATGAAGACGACGATCGCCGCCGGCACGATCACCCCGAGCGAGCCGCGCCAGCGGCCCGCCACTCTGGTGGCCGCGGCCTCGTCGACCGTCGGGGCAACGCCCGCAATGACGAGATCACTCGGTAGGTCGGCCATACCGGATCCTTGGATCGAGCGCCGAGTACAGGACGTCGGCCAGCAGGTTGGACAACACCACGATCACCGCGAACACGAACACGATCCCCTCGATCACCGGGATGTCGCGGTTGTCGATCGCCTGCAGCAACTCGTGCCCGATGCCGGGAATCCCGAAGATGTCCTCGATCACCACCGTGGCCCCGAGCAGCGTGCCCAGGTTCAGCGCCACCACGGTGATCAGACCGAACAGGGAGTTGCGCAGCGCGTGGCGGGTCAGCACCCGCCACGGACGCACCCCTTTGGCCCGTGCGGTCACCACGTAGTCCTCTCCCTGCATCTGCTCGAGGAGGTCCGCACGCAGCAGGCGCGTGTAGAAGCACAGCAGGCCCAACCCGATCGACACCGCCGGCAACGTGAGGTAGCGGATGTTCTGCGAGAGGCTCTGTCCGGGCGGGACCCATCCGATCGCCGGCAGCACGTTCAGCTTGACCGCGAACACGTAGACGAGGACGAGCGCGAGCACGTACGGCGCGATCGACAGGCCGGCCATGCTGAACATCATGCTCAGCCGGTCAGTGATGCCGTTCGGCTTGCGCGCACACAGCAACGCGATCGGCACCGCCAGCGCCAACGAGACGAGGAACGCATACGCGACCAGCTCGAACGTCACCGGCAGGTCCGCGCCGAGGATCGAGCCCACGCTCTGACCGCTCGACAGTGAATGGCCGAGATGCCCGATGACCGCTTGGTGCAGCCAATCCCAATAGCGGGTCAGGAACGGCTTGTCGAGGCCGAGCTTCACCCCCAGCTGATGGATCTCCGACGGCGTCGCGCTCGCGCCCAGCAGCTCCTGCGCCGCGTCGCCCGGGAGCGAGTTCATCACCACGAAGCTCAGGAACGTCACCCCGAACAGCACGGGGATCGCCGCCAGCAGCCGCCGGATTATGAAACGCAGCGTGGGCGAGCCGGCGAGCCGGCCCGCCCGGCCGGCCCGCGCCGCCAGCGGAGGGCTGAGCGGCGCGGAGGCACTACTCATCAGGCGCTATCCCTGCCCCGAGTCACTGGGTGAATGACACGTCCTGCCACAGCGGAGCGGTGTTGACCACCACCGACGGGATCGACGTGGTGAGTCCCGGCCCCTGCACGCCGTGCACGGCGACATTCCAGCTGGCGAGCGGGAACAGGAACGGCCCGTCGGCATTCTTGGCGATGTATTGGGCAGCCTGCTGGTAGGTCTTGTCGCGGGCCGTCGGATCGACCAGCGCCTGGCCGCCGAGGATCAGCGCGTCGAGCTTCGGGTCATGCACGCCGCTGAACGGCGAGGCGGACAGGAACCGGAATCCGAGACCCACGCCCGCGGCCGGATCCCATGCCCCCGCGGTCTGCAGCGCCGCCTGCCACTTCTTGGTGTCGAACTGCTGGATCAGCCCTGCCAGGCTGTACAGATGGATCGAGGTGGTGATACCCGCCTGCTTCCACAAGCTCTGGAGCGCCTCCATGAAGTTCTGGTTCACCGGTGAGGCAAGCGTGAAGAAGTTCACGGTCAGCCCGCCCAGCTGCTTCACGAGCGACTTGGCCTTGCTCAGGTCGTACGTCGGGTAGCCCGGCACGTTCGGGTAATAGAACAGTCCGCCCGGCGCGGTGAAGCCCTGGACGACCTGGAACTGGTTGCCGAACAGCTTCTGGTCGATGAGCGCCGTGTCGGTGGCGTAGTAGATCGCGAGCCGCGCATTGACGTTGTTGAACGGCGGCGCCGTGGTATTCAGCTGGATGTCGTAGGGGGAGGTCGCCGGCTGCTCGGTCGTCGTGAAGTGCGACTTGTACGAACTCACCAGCGACGGAGTCGCCATCCCGTCATACGCCTGCGCGCCGCCCGACTGCAGCGCCTCGAGAGCGGCCTCGTCGTCGGAGGTGGCCTTGAATGTCAGGTTGTCGAGGTAGGGATGCCCCGTCTGCCAGTAGCTCGGGTTCTTCTTCAGCACGAGCGTGTTGCTGAGCGTGTCGCTGACGACCGTGAACGGCCCGGCGCCGACGGGCTTGATCTTGAACGCCTGCTCCCCCATGCTCTTCAGCGCGGTCGGCGAGGCGATCCAGTTCAGGTTGGCAACCAGCAGCTGATTCTGGAACGCGCCGTCGGGGGCGCCCAGGCTCAACACCACCGTCGTCGCGCTCGGCGCGGTGATCGACTTCACCGGCGGAAGGAGCGGCTTGCACGTGCACGGGTTGGCGAGGTCGCGCTTCCAGTTCGCCGCCACAGCCTGCGCCGTTCAAGGGCGTGCCGTCGGAGAACTTGAGGTTCGGCTGTAGCGTGATCGTCCACGTCTTGCCGGCGGCCGACGGGGTGGCGGACGCGGCCAGATCGGGGATCACCTTCCCGCCTGCGGCGAGCTGGAACAGCTGCCCGAAGATCGAGTTCATCTGATCCTGGTCGGCGGCGCCGTTGGTGTTGGTCGCCGGATCGAGGCCGGCCGGCCACGCGCCGGCGTACCCACCGAGCTCGAGCACGGTCAGCGACCCGCCCGGCTTGGGCGTGCCGTCGCCGTCGCCGCCGTCGACGTTGCCGACGTCGAACTCGACGCCGACGAGGACGACGTGGACGATTTCGAACTGGAGCTGCCGCACGCACTGACGGCCGCGGTGATCACAAACAGACAGGCTGCAATTGCTGCAAGCCTGCTCAAACGGATGGCATGGCTCATCCCTCGGCTCTCCTCGCTTCGTGCAGCCTACTCGCCGACGCTCCCTGGGGCCACTCTGCGGCTGGACCCTTTGAGGCAGCGCGGACGCGATGTTAACACGCGTTGTAGACGATTTTGTGCCTGGTGGCGGCCGCCGTCGCGATAGTGCATTCAGAGTCAAGTTGCGGGACATTCAGAGTCAAGTCGAGGTCCGCACAGCCCTGTGCTCGCCGGGCGCTGTATGTCGTCCGCATGCTTGAACGAGCGCAAAGCCGGTTTCAGTCACCGCCGGCCGCGCTCGCGACGCTCGGGCTCCTGCTCACTGCAGGGATGATCGTGCTCGGACTGATCCGCATCACGCAGCAGGGGTAGTCGGATGCTCCTCTTTCGCCCTGTTTTGTGTTAACCTTTCGCGGCTCGCGCCCGGTCGGGGTAAATCGGCGCGTGCTTCTGGCGCACTCGAAAGGAGCAGACGTATGCGTGGACGTACTGCGGCGTTGATCGCCGCATCCGCTGTTGCAACCGGAGTCGTGGCGAGTTCCGCGATGGCCGCGGGTCCCCCGCCGCCACCCAAGGCCACCAACGGGCATCAGGTTCAGCTGGTGGCATCCGGCCTGCACACCCCCACGTCGTTCGCCTTCGGCGGCGGCAACGTGTTCGAGGGTGACGGCGGTGCCGAATCGAACAAGGTGCCGAACGGGGGCGTGTTCGTGCTGAAGAACGGCACGGGGACGTTGATCCCCGGATCGCCTCAGTTCGTCGCCGGCCTCGCGTGGCACAAGGGCGCGCTGTACGTCAGCGGCGGCGCGATCACGGCCAAGGGCCCGAAGTGGCGGCTGTGGAAGTGGAGCGGCTGGAACGGCACCACCTTCACCAACCAGAAGGCGATCTACACCGCCCCGAAGAAGTTCCAGGGGTTCAACGGCCTCGCCTTCGGCGCGGACGGACGGCTGTACGTCGGGGTCGACACCGGCCTGCTCAACGGCAACGACCACGGGCCGTCGAACGCTGTCCCCGTACCTGTACGACATCCTGTCGTTCAAGCCCAACGGCAAGGGCCTGCAGGTGTTCGCCTCCGGAATCCGCCAGCCGTGGCAGATGGCATTCCCGAAGGGCTCGTCGTCCCCGTTCGTGTCCGACCTCGGGCAGGACTCGGGCGCCAAGAATCCGCCGGACTTCATCCTGCGGGTTCATAAGGGCGACAACTACGGGTTCCCGGCCTGCAACTGGACGTCGGCGATCAAGTGCAAGGGCTTCGCCAAGCCGTTCCAGCAGTTCGGCCCTCACACCGACCTGATGGGCATGGTCATCATGGGCAAGCGGCTCTACACGACCTCGTTCACGGGCATCGGCGCCAAGGGCGCGGGTGAGGTCCTCTCGCTCCCGCTGAGTGGCGGCAAGCTGAAGCCGCTGGTGACGGGCTTCGTGGCTCCGACCGTCGGACTCGGCGCGAACGGCGGCTGGCTCTACGTCGGCGAGCTGACCGGCCAGGTCTTCCGCGTCAGGCCGTAGCTGTTCTGGCATCCCGGTCCCCTCGTCTGAGGGGGCCGGGGTGGCCTTTGGTCAGTCGAGGAAGCTGGCGCGCGAACCCACGAACGCCGCGCCGGCATCGAGCCTCGCGGCAACCTCCGGCTCGTCCGGCAGGCGCTCGCGGACGGCCAGCGCGAGCAACTCCAGGCACCGCGCCAGGCGGGGTAGCGGAAACTCCCGCGACTCGAGCACTCGCGCGAGCCACGCCAACTGCGCCTCGTAGTCGAGCCCGGTGGTCAGGCTGAGGACGGCCCAGTTGAGCAGGTGCTGGCAGTCGTGGCGGCACCACGCCGCACCGGACGGCCCGTAGCGCTCGCGCTCGTCTGGAAACTCGGAGTCGTACGACGCGCAGGTCTCGCGCGAGAGCGTCACGAGGTCGATCTCTACGCCGTGCGGACTCGTCACGCGCTCGGGCGGGGGCATGCCGCTCGGCGGGGCGACTCGCCTGCTCATCGGGCGACGACCGTGAACGTGTGGAGGACGTCACGGCCGCCTTGCCACACCTCCAGCCCCAGGAACCCGGCCGCGTCTTCGACCAGGCGCCCGCGGTTGCGGAACGCGGCGACCGATTCGGGAGCACGGTCGGGCGAGACGCACGACCGGAACATCGACACGTACACGCCCGAGACGATAGTCCAGCCCATTGCTCGGACCGCGGGCGTCTTTCGGGGCCTCCGTTTGCTAATAGACCCACCGGATTCACTCAGAGTTCCGGCATGGGGCCGGGCACCGACGTGGGCGAGTTCGCCATCGAGTCCACCGCGGGACGCGGAGGCATCGGGGTCGTCTACCGCGCACGCCAGAAGAACCCGGATCGGATCGTCGCCCTCAAGGTCGTCTCCGCCGAGCTCGCCGACGATCCGCAGTTCCGAGCGCGCTTCCAGGGCGAGGCCGCGATCGCGGCCAAGATCGAGCACCCGAACCTGATCCCGGAGTACGCCGCGGGAGAGGCGAGCGACGTAAAGCCGGCCAACATCCTCGTCGACGCGAGCGGCGGACGCGACCACGTCTACCTCACCGACTTCGGGATTTCGCGGGCGGTCGCCGGCCGTCGACCTGGCCGTGGACGAAGAGATCGATCGTCGCCTCGTTCGCCCTCGACCCCAACCCTGACGGGTCCGGGCAGGTCGGGCTGTCGTGGTTCGCGGTCGCCGGCGACCAGACCGACGTCACCCATTACCTGCAGGTCGGGCCGCAGGGGATCCAACTCGATTAGCCGAGCCGTCGCACCGGTCTAGACGGCTCGGCATGGGTAACGTCATGGTCTCCGACGAAGGATCTCGAGACGCGACCGTTAGGAGACGAGCGATGGAATACGTGAACCTCGGCCGGACCGGACTGCGCGTATCCCGCGTGTGCCTGGGGATGATGAGCTACGGCCCGCACGAGAGCCGCGCGTGGGCGCTCGACGAGAGCGATGCCGAGCCGATCGTGCGCCGCGCGGTCGAGGGCGGCATTACGTTCTTCGACACCGCCGACGTCTACAACGGCGGCCAGAGCGAGGTGATCACCGGGCGTGTGCTGCGCAGGCTGTTCGGGATGCGCGAGGAATACGCGGTCGCGACCAAGGTCCACGGCCAGACGATGCCGGGCGAGAACGGCCGCGGCCTGTCCCGCAAGCACATCATGGCCTCGATCGACGCCTCGCTGAAGCGGCTCGAGCTCGACTACGTCGACCTCTACCAGATCCACCGCTGGGACCCGCGCACGCCGATCGCAGAGACGATGGATGCGCTCCACGACGTCATCAGGGCCGGCAAGGCGCGCTACATCGGCGCCAGCAGCATGTACGCGTGGCAGTTCGCGAAGGCGCAGTCGATCGCGGTCACGCCGTTCGTCTCGATGCAGAACCACTACAACCTGATCTACCGCGAGGAGGAGCGGGAGATGATCCCGCAGTGCCTGGACCAGGGCGTCGGCGTGATTCCGTGGAGCCCGCTCGCTCGCGGCATGCTCGCCGGCAACCGCACGCGCGAGGGCGAGCGGCTGACGGCCCGCGCCAACACCGATAGCTTCGGCGACTCGCTGTACAGGCCCGAGATCGACTTCGACGTGGTCGAGCGGACCGCGCAGGTGGCCGGAGCCCGCGGGGTGCCGAGCGCGCAGGTCGCGCTCGCGTGGCTGCTCCAGAAGCCCGGCGTGACCGCGCCGATCGTCGGCGCGACCAAGCTCGGCCACCTGGAGGACGCGCTCGCCGGCGAGCAGCTCACGCTGAGCGACGAGGAGATCGCCGCGCTCGAGGAGCCCTACGTCCCGCACGCGATCGCGGGTCACGCGTAGATCTCCACGAGAATGCCCGCCACCGAGGCAGTCACCGTCGACGCCGGCGGCCGCGAGCTGCGGGTCTCGAGCCCGGATCGTGTGATCTTCCCGGCGTCCGAGCGCACGCGTGAGGTGACCAAGCTCCACATCGTCGAGTACTACCTGGCCGTCGAGGACGGGATCATGCGAGCGCTCGAGCGGCGGCCGACCACGCTCGAGCGCTGGCCGAAGGGCGTTCACCCCGGCATCGTGCTGTCGACGCGCGACCGGGGCGGCGGCGACGCCTTCTACCAGAAGCGGATCCCCAAGGGAGCTCCGGACTACGTGCAGACGGCGCAGATCGAGTTTCCGTCGGGGCGGCGCGCTGACGAAGTGTGTCCGACCGAGATCGCCGTCGTCGGCTGGGCCGCGCAGATGGGCACGATCACGTTCCATCCGTGGCCGGTTCGCCGCGACGACGTCGACCATCCCGACGAGCTCCGGATCGACCTCGACCCGCAGCCCGGCACCGACTTCGCCGACGCCGTCCGCGCCGCCGGCGAGGCGCGCGCCTTGCTGGGCGACCTCGGTTACACGGGCTTTCCGAAGACGTCGGGCGGCCGGGGCATCCACATCTACATCCGGATCGAGCCGCGCTGGACGTTCACCGATGTCCGCCACGCCGCGATCGCGTTCGGGCGCGCGCTCGAGCGGCGCCTCCCCGACCGGGTGACGACCAGTTGGTGGAAGGAGGAGCGCGGTGAGCGCATCTTCGTCGACTACAACCAGAACGCGCGCGACCGGACAATCGCCTCGGCGTACAGCATTCGTGCCAAGCCCGGGGCGCCGGTGTCGGCCCCTTTCGTGTGGGATGAGCTTGGCGAGGTCGCGCCCGAGGACTTCACGGTCGCCACGATGTCGGCTCGTTTCGCGCAGGTCGGCGATCGACACGCCGCGATCAACGACGTGGCGCATTCGCTCCAGCCGCTGCTCGACCTGTACGAGGCCGACGCTGCCGAGGGGCTCGGGGACATGCCGTACCCGCCGGATTACCCAAAGATGCCGGGAGAGCCGAAACGGGTCCAGCCCTCCGCGACCGCGACCGACCGCGACCGCAACCGCGACCGCCCGCGATAGCGCGGCAAGCGCTGCCAACGCGTTGCGTTCGACTTTTCGGGCAACTATTGCCCAAAAAGTCGAACGCATCGGACGAGGTCAGGGCGCCTGAGGCAGCTTCTTCGCGCCGCGCTTGGTCACCGGGTTGGACGGCGGCGGCACGACCGGCCCGATGTCGCCGTCAGGAGCCTCGTCCAGGTCGACGATCACCGGCGCGTGATCGCTCGGTCCGCTGCCCTTGCGGGCCTGCCGGTCGACCCACGCCGCCTTGACGCGCTTCGCCACCGAGTCGCCGGCGAGGATCAGGTCGATTCGCATCCCGAGGTCCTGGTGGAACATCCCCGCCCGGTAGTCCCAGTACGTGAACACCCGCTTACCCGGCCAGTGATCGCGCACGACGTCATGGAGGCCGACCGCCTCGATCTCCTGCAGCGCCGCCCGCTCGGGTGCCGTCACGTGTGTCTGACCGACGTACGCCTCCGGATCGAATACGTCCTCGTCGGTCGGGGCGATGTTCATGTCACCGCACACGACCGTCGCGTCAGGCCCGGCCGCCACCATCCCTCGCAGCGAATCGAGCCACGCGAGCTTGTACCGGTAGTGCTCGGAGTCCGGCTCGCGGCCGTTGGGCACGTAAACCGACACCACGCGGATTCCCTCGCACGTCGCGGACACCGCGCGCGCCTCTGGATTGGGAAACCCGGGCGCGCCGTCGATCCCCGCAACGACGTCGTCGAGCCCGACCCGGGACAGGATCGCGACCCCGTTCCATGCCGTCTCGCCGTGGGCCGCCGCCTCGTACCCGCGTTCGGACAACTGGTCGCCGAGCACCTCGGCGAAGGCGTCGTCGGCGAGCTTGGTCTCCTGCAGGCAGACGACGTCGGGCTTGCGCTGATCAAGCCACGGCAGCAACCGCGGCAGTCGCTGCTTGAGCGAGTTCACGTTCCAGGTCGCGATCCGCACCGAGCTACGGTAGCTGCCTCTACGCCCGTACGCCGGTCACCAGCACGGCGAGCTCGCTCGACCGCACGACTCCGCCGGCGCGCTCGGCGACGAGCCGGTTCTCGGCCTCGAGCTCAGCCTGACGATCGGGGTCGAGCCGCGCGTACAGCGAGGTCGTGCGCAGGTACCCGTTCAGCCGATCGGCGGTCATCTCGCTGTACACGGGCACAGTGTCGACCTGCACATTCGTGAATAGCGCGGCCGCCTCGGCCACGGCGAGGTCGTGCCGGCCCATCCACGACCACACCTCGGAGATGTTGTCCCGCCGGTCGGCCGCGCCGGACAGGATCGTGGCGGCGTCGCGAGCTCCCCGGCCAGCGCGCGGCGATATCTGGAGCGACCTTCGCGAGCGCGGCGTGGAGCGCCTGCCAGTCCGCCTCGGTGCGCTCGTCTACGACCTCGTAGTACTGAAGCAGTGCCAGCAGCCCCCCGGGCCGGAGCAGGCCGGCCGCGCGCGCCCAGCCGATCTCCGGCTCGACCCAGTGGAACGCGGTCGCCGAGAACACCGCGGCGAACGCGCCCGCCGGCAGCGCGACGTCCTCGAATCCGCCCGTGGTGGAACCGCACGGCTGCGCCCTCCCCCACCCGCCGGCGCGCGAGCCGGATCATGTTCGCGCCGGGATCGACCGCGTCGACCCTGAGCCCGCGCGCCACCAGGCCGGTCGTGAACAGCCCTGTCCCGCACCCGACCTCCACCACCGGGTCGCCCGCGACCAGGCCGCCACGCTCACAGGCGGCGTCGATCAGCTCGTCCGGGTAGCCTCGCCGTTCGCGGTCGTAGTCCTCGGCGACGTCGTCGAACACCTGCGCGTATCGGCGCCGGAGCTCGCGCGTCGCTCGACGCCGTGCGCGCTCAAACCGCACCGCCGTAGAGGTCCGTGGTCCTCGCCATCCCGCCGTCGACGGACATCGTCTCACCGGTCACGAACCTGGCCGCGTCCGAGGCCAGGAACACCACCACGTCGGCGACATCGTCGGGAGTCGACCAGCGACGCAGCGGCGTGAGTGCCTCGATCTGCCCGACCACCCCGGGAATCGCCTTGTTTCGCGCCCACATCTCGGTGTCGACGACACCGGGCGCGACCGAGTTGACCCGGATCCCGTGCGGACCGAGCTCGATCGCCAGCGACCGCGTGGCCGCGTCGATCGCGCCCTTGGTGGCGGCGTACGCGGCCCGGCGCGGAGTCCCGACGACGGCCGACACTGACGACAAGCTGATGATCACGCCGCTCCCGCGCTCGACCATGCTCGGGATGAGCGCCGCGATCAGGAGCAGCGGCGCGCGCACGTTGACGGCGTACAGCCTGTCGACGAGCGCCGCGTCCAGCTCCTCGGTCGGCGCGCGCGCAGCGACCGCCGCGTTGTTCACGAGCACGTCGATCCCGCCCAGCCGGTCGCATACCTCGGCCACGAGCCGGGCGGGGACATCCGGCTCGGCAAGATCCGCCGTCAGCACCACCGGATCGTTGGTCAGGCGTGCCGCCACCGCGTCGAGCGCGTCACGATCGCGCGCGACGAGGGCGACGCGGGCGCCGGCGCGGTCGAGCGCCCGCGCGATCGCCGCGCCGATCCCGCGCGAGGCGCCGGTGACGAGAGCTGTCCGGCCTTCGAGCGGCTGCGGCTGCATGCGCGGACGAGGCTACGGGTGCGGGTCCGTCGGGAGCCGCGACCACAGCCCGGCGTCGCTCCGCCGTCCCTGCTTGACGTGGATCGAGCGCATCACTCCCTCTCGAACGTAGCCACATCGCTCGGCTACCCCCTCCGAGGCGCGGTTCTCGGGATCGATGATCAGGCAGGCCCGCAGCGCGCCCACCTCTCCGAATGCCCAGGCGGTCAGCAGCCTGAGGATCTCGGAGGCGACGCCACGCCCCCGAGCCCGCTCCGGAACGATGTAGCCGAGCTCGATCTCCCGGCCTTCGCGGTCGATCGTCGGCGCCAGCCCGAGGCCGACGAACTCGCCGTCGCCGGTCGATCGCCGCGAACCCGTCGCGGGTGCCCGTCGCGGCGCCCGGCGTCGTACGATGCGATCCACGTCTCGGCGAAGCCGTCGGGGGGCGGCTCGGGGATGCGGGTGTACCGCAACACCTCCGGGTCCGCGACGAGGGCGCGCACATCGTCGAGGTGGCGCACATCGATTGGCTCGAGCGGATCTCCCGCACGCCCTCAATCTCACCACACGAGCGGAATCAGCCGCTTGTGGGCGGCGGCGTACATGCGATAGCGATCGCCGAGCGCGGCCAGCAGCGCGTGCTCCTCGACGTGAATGCGGTACAGCAGCGGCGCCACACCAGCAGCGACCACGCGGCCAGGCCGATCCAGTTACCGGTCACGAGACCGGACGCCGAGCACGACCAGCAGGACCCCGTGTAGCCGGGGTGGCGCACGAAGCGATACGGCCCGTGGTGATCACCGGCTGATCGGCACTGGTCATCACGGTGAACGTGAAGTAGCGGCCCAGCGTCATCTCCGACCACCGGCGCATCCCGAACCCGGCGAGGAAGCACGCAAAGCCGACGGCGAACGCCACGGACGGTGGGCCGGATCGCGGCCGCCGGCGCCAAGCGCGGGAGCGAACACGAGCGAACATCAGCCCGATCCCGGTGCAGGCCATCAGCAGCGCCCGAAGCTGCCCTTGTCGGTGTTCCTCGCCTCGTCTCGCCGTTGCTGCCATTGGTTGAACTCGAACCCGAACGAGGCCAAATTGACCAGCAGCCACATCAGCAGCGCGACGGGCTGGGTCTGGATGTAGGGCCGGATCACGGCCCCGAGGCTCATTTGATTCAGAGAGCACATTCATGTCTGCTCTCTTTCGGGTCGCGCTGCTCGAACAACCTCACGAGCTCGGCGCCGTACGCCTCCAGGTCGAGCTCGGGATCGGTCGCTAGTTGGTTGAGCAGCGCGTCGAGCGCCGCCTTGACCGTCACCGCCATAACCCGGGGGTCGAATTCCCCGAGGCTGCCGTCGGCCTGGCCGTACTCGAACACGCTGCTGGACCACGCCCAGCTCTCCCTCGACCGCTTGGGGGCCGAAGTGCTGTCCCCGCCGTCGTCGCGGAAGTTGCCCCAGATCTCGCCGATCGCGAGCACGTATGGCCTCTGGGTCCGGTAGTACTCGACCCACGCGTTGATGTAGTCGGCGACGAAGCTCTCGGGCGAGGTCCCCCGCAGGCTGGGTCTCGAGCGACTCCTTGATCGAGTCGAAGATCTGCGCGACGACCGCGAAGAACAGGTCGTCCTTGGCGGCGAAAGTGGTAGGTCACCACGCCCTTGCTGACACCCGCGCGGCGCGCCACCTCGGCGACCGAGGTCCCGTGGAACCCGAGCTCGACGACCGCGTCGATCGCGCAGTCGACGAGCTGATCGCGCCGCTTGCGCTGGGTGAACGTGGTCGGCCCGGCCTCGGTGTCCTGTTTAGTACGCATGACATAAAGTTAGTACGTGCGTACTAATCTGTCAAGAGGCCGCGCTCGGGTCATTCACCCGGATCGGGTGATGCCGACCGCGCGCAGCGCCCCGATGCTTCTCGGTGGCGTCACCTGCGAAGAACGAGACCGGAGTTCGAAAGTGCCTGAGGGGTTGTCGGCGGCCGAGGTAGGCAAGGAGATCGCCGAGCACAAGAAGCACGCCGAGCACGGCGAGCACGGCGAGAACGGCGAGCACGAGCACGTCGACCGTCACGAGCGATGGCTGTCGATCGTCGAGGCGGTGTTGCTGTCGGCGGTAGCGCTGCTGGCCGCCTATTCGGGGTTTGCGGCCGCGAAGTGGAGCACGGAGTCGTCGGTGTCGCTGGCGAAGGCGTCCGCGCTCCGGACCAAGGCCAGCCGGGCCGACCTCGAGGCGCTCGTCACCCGAACGCTTGATTCGGTGTCGTTCAACGCCTGGTTCACGGCGTTCGTCGCAGGCAACAAGCGGGCCGAGCGCCTGGCCGAGAACCGCCTCCGCCCGGGATATCGACCGGCGTTCAACGCCTGGCTGGCCACCGATCCGGCGAACAACCCGAAGGCTCCGCCGGGTCCGTCGTACATGCCGCAGTACGTGATTCCCCAGCAGTCCCAGGCGAACACGCTCGACGCGCAGGCCGACGCCGAGTTCACGAGCGGGTCGGACGCGGGCGGCACGGCGGACAAGTACGTGCGCGACACGGTGTTCCTGGCCACGGTCCTGTTCCTGATCGGAATCAGCGGCCACGTCAAGCTCCGCAACGCTCGCTACGGCCTGGTCTGCATCGGCATCCTCCTGCTCGCGTTCTCGGTGTTCCAGCTCGCCGGTCTTCCGGCACCGCCGTGATCGCTGACCCGTTCCCGCGGCCCGGCTAACCCTGGAAGCATTGCCGCACGCATGGGCGAAGTCATCCTGCTGTCGGTCACCTCGGCGTTCAATCCGACGCTGATCGCTGTCACGACGCTGATGCTGCTGCTCCCCAACCCGAAGCGGCTGATGCTCGGCTACTGGTTGGGAGCGATGCTGACGAGCATCACGCTCGGGTCTGCTGATCGTGTTCTCGCTGAAGAACTCGGGGGTCGTCAGCACGACCAAGCACACGTCAGCCCGCTCGCGGACATCGCTCTGGGCGGGTTGACGCTGATCATCGCCGCGGTTCTCGCCAGCGGCCGCGACCAGCGCTATCCGCGAGCGCCGAGCGAAGAAGAAGGAGGGCAAGCCGCCGCCGCGGTGGCAGCGGGAGCTCCGCCGCGGCTCCCCCAGGACAACGTTCGTGATCGGCGCGCTGCTGACGCTGCCCGGCGCCTCGTATCTTGCCGGGCTCGACAGGCTGACCAAGCTCGACTACTCGACGGCCGTGACCGTGCTGATCGTGATCGCGTTCAACCTCGTGATGCTGCTCCTGCTCGAGATCCCGATGATCGCGTTCGCGGTCGCCCCGGAGTGGACGCCCGCTGCGATCGACCGGGCTAAGGCGTGGGCCGGCATCCACGGCAGGGTCTACGCCGAGCGCGGCTTCGCGGTGATCGGCGTCCTGCTCATGATCAAGGGAGTCGCTCGGCCTGATCCTGGCCGGCTAGCTGCTACACGCCGATCTCGGCGCGCACCTCTCCCCCGGCGACCGCCTCGGCCAGCCGCCGGTGGTCGAGCTCGTTCTGGTCGGCGTAGGCCACCGAGAAGCGGGCGATCGCCTCGTCGAACCTCGCGCCGGCGCCCAGGTAGGCGGCGATCGCGAGCCGGTCGCCCGAGCGGGCATGGGCCCGGCGCCAGCGACCAGCCGCACGCCCGGCTGTAGGCGTGCAGACCGGAGTAGCGCATCCTCGACAGGTCCATCGACGCCTTCCAGTCCCACAGCTGGCGGATGTAGAAATCGTGCTCGTTGCCGTCGAGGCCCTGGCTCCGCTGCCAGCCGAGGAACACGTCGGCCACCGCCTGATCCATCCGCTGCCCCCGGACGACACGCTCGCCGTGGTGCTCGTACTCGCTCGCGCCGAGATAGGGCTCGAGCACCGACGCCTGCGCCTCCTTCATCTGGAGCACGAGCGCGTCCTGGCCGGCGCGACCGGCGAACAGAAGGACCCAGGCGCGCGTGCCGACGCTTCCGACACCGACGACCTTGCGGGCCATGTCGACGAACTGGTAGGTACCGAACAGGTAACGCCGGTCGGCGTCGAGGCTCGCGAGGTACTGGTCGAGCAGGTCGCGAACGTAATCGGACTCGTCGCGCGGATCGGTCGGGTCGTGCAGGTCGGCGAACCGGACGAGCAGCGGCGGGACGCTGCGAAACCGCGGCTCGCCGTCGACACGCTCGGTGAGCTTGCGGACGGCCCGCAGGCTGGTCTTCTGCCGCGCCCTCGTGAACGGCTGCGTGAACGTGATCCGGCCCTTTTCGCCGAGCCGGCCGCCGAAGCGACCGACGAGCTCACTCGCATTGATCCGCTCGTACCACACGTCGAGGTGGCTGACCTGGGCGAACCCGCGCATCGCCTCGCGATACTCACGGACACACGCGATCACAAGCTGCGAGCGGCGATCCGCCGGCAGCCCGACGTCGCGAGCCGGCGATCTCGACGCTCGCCGCCATCCGCTTGACGTCCCACTCCCACGGACCGGGCAAGGTCTCGTCGAAGTCGTTCGGGCCGAAGATCAGCCTGCGGTCGGGCGCGGCGAAGCCGCCGAAGTTCGAGATGTGGGCGTCGCCGCACGCCTGGACGGTGATGCCGGAGTCCGGAGTCGCGGCGAGGTCGGCCGCCATCACCGCCGCGGCGCCTCGGTAGAACGTGAATGGCGAGACGAGCATCCGTCCGTAGCGGATCGGAACCAACTCCTGCAGTCGCGTCGCCGCCTGCGCTTGGAGCAGCGCGACCGGGTCGGGGCGGTCCGGCGCCGGCGCCCAATCGGCGTGCGCGGACCGCGGCGAGGAGCGCCGCGCTTCTCGGCCACGCTCCATCGACTCCCCGGGCTCCAGCGTCGAGAAAGTTGCCGTCGTCACGCGCTCGAGCTTAGCTCCGGTCGACCAGCGCCAGGAACTCCGGGTCGTCGCGCAGGCTCACGAGGTCGTCGTCGTCGCGAGCCCACCCGGCGACCTCGGGCTGGATCCGGATCGCCTCGGCGAGCGCCGCGAGCGCACGGTCGCGGCCGGCCCTCGATCGCCTCGAGGCAGGCGAGGTTGTATTGCAGCGAGGGCGATCCGGGGTGCAGCTCGAGCCCTTCGGCGAGGATCTCGCCGCGCCCGCGCCGGATCGCTGCGGATCAGCGGGCCGGCGCGGAACGCCCACTCCCACGGCGAGGGCTCGAACGTCGGCGGCCCGCCGAAGCTGAGCACGGTGGTGCCCGGCTCCGCGGCCACCGCGTGGCGGTGGGACGAGGGATCGGGGACGAACACGTACGTGCCCGCCGGCGCGTCGTGGGACTCGCCGTCGATCGTGAACGTCGCCCGGCCGGCCGCGACGAAGTACAGCTCCTGGTGGGCGAGGTCGGGGTCTTCGGTATGCGGCTCGACGACGTCCTGGCCGGCCTCGCCGGCCGTGTACGCGTTGTGCCGAACGCGCGTACCCCGAGCGTCAGCCGCACCGGATGCCAGGTGAGGCTGCCGGGGCCGGGAATCGCCTCGAGCTGGTCGAGGCGGACGATCTTCGGGGGCTCGGGCGACACGAGGCTTTAGCCTAACCGCCAGCGATGCTGATCCGTGGCCCGCATGAGCACGAGTGCCGACGGCCACGTGCTGTGACCGATCCCTCACAGCCGCTGCGGGAGGAGGACGTCGATGCCGATCCGGTCCGCGAGTTCGCCGCGTGGTTCGCCGCGGCGCAGAGCGCCGGCATGCCCCAGCCCGAGGCCGCGGCCCTGGCCACGGCGACCGTCGACGGAGCGCCGTCGGTGCGGATGGTGCTCGTCAAGCAGGCCGACCACGACGGCTTCGTGTTCTTCACCAACTACGAGAGCCGCAAGGGCGACGAGCTCGCCGCCAACCCCCGCGCCGCACTGCTGTTCCACTGGGAGCCTCTCGGGCGCCAGGTGCGGATCGAGGGCCCGATCGAACGGACGACGCGCGAGCAGTCCGAGGCGTACGCGCACAGCCGCGGCCGCGGCAGCCAGCTGAGCGCGCTGGCGTCGCCGCAGAGCCGGACGATCGAGAGCCGGGACGTGCTCGAGCAGCGGGTGTCCGAGCTCGCCGAGCGCTACGCCGGCGGCGACGTGCCGCTGTCCGACAGATGGGGCGGCTTCCGCCTCACGCCCGAGACGTTCGAGTTCTGGCAGCACCGCGACAATCGCCTGCACGACCGGCTCCGCTACCGGCGCGGACCGGGCGCGGGCTGGCAGATCGAGCGGCTCGCACCCTAGCCGCGGCGCGCCCCGGCCCCATCTACACTAGGTGTGCGGGCAAGGCGCCGATGCACAACTCAATGACCGGGGTGATGCTTGGAACGAGCTGGGATCGGCTTGGGATGGGTGGCGGCGTGCGCCGGGGCGCTTGCGCTGACCGCCACGACCGCCGTGATCGGATTTGGCAGCTCGATCGTCGATCGCCCGGCGCTATTCGTGACCTTGCGGGCCGTGTGCTGCATCGGGCTGCTCGTGATCGCGGTGGCGGTGCTCGCGCGCGGGGCCGGCGCCCGGATGGCGGCACTGATCCTCGCTGCATCGTCCGCGCTCGCGCTGGCCGGATTGACCGCCGCCAACTCGCCGTTCCCGTTCGCACTCGGGCGGATCGCCGTGCCCGTGTCGCTGTTGCTCATCGTCTACGTGTGCTTCGCCTATCCGAGCGGCTACATCGAGCAGCTCAGCGCGGCCCGCCTGCTGGCGAGCTCCGCGGTGGCGATGGCCGTGTTGCTCGCGGCGAACCTGCTGCTGTCCAACGTCGAGCCCGTCGCGGGCCCGTTCGTGCGCTGCAGCGGCAGCGAATGCCCGTCGAACCCGCTCAATATCGTCGACATCGGACACGGCGCCGGCAAGGCGCTGTCGACCGGACTGGCTCTCGTCACGGCGCTGTCGCTCGCCGCCGCCGCCGTGCTCGTGGCGATCCGGGCGGCGCGGTCGACGCCGCTGCAGCGACGTAGCCTCGCCCCCTGCTGGCGTGGGCGATGCTGGCGGCGGGGAGCTACGCGTTCTTCGTAAGCGTCCGGGCGATCGACGATCACGCTCCGTTGCTGACGCCGGCCGCGGTGGCGACTGCGGCGATCATCGCCGCGATGCCGTTGGCGATCGCGCTCGGGTTCGTGCGCGGTCGCGTGTTCGCAATGGGCGCCCTCGAGCACATGATCGCCGCGCTCGGGGCCGAATCGAGCCTGGCGGGCGTGCAGCAGGCGATGTCGCGCGCGTTCGCCGACCCGAGGCTTCAGCTGCTGTTCTGGCGGCCCTCAGACGAGCGCTACGTCGACGTCGACGGAGTCGCGGTCGAGCTCTCGGCGGTCGCCCGATACCAGAAGGTCACCCCGCTCCATCGCAACGGCGACAACCTCGCCGCGGTCGTGCACGACCCCGTGCTGTCCGAGCACGCGCTGGAGGCGGCAGCGTCCGCGGTTCGCCTCGCGCTCGACAACGCTCGCCTTCAGCAGGACCTGACAGCATCGATCGACGAGCTCGCGGCCTCGCGCAAGCGGGTCGCCGGGGCCGCCGACGAGGAGCGGCGCCGGATCGAGCAGGACCTGCACGACGGCGCCCAGCAGGGGCTGGTAGCCCTACGGATCAAGCTCCAGCTGCTCGAGGAGCTGGCAACCGAGGATCCCGAGTCGGTCGCACCGGCGCTGGCCGAGGCCGGCGAGCGCATCGACGAGGCGCTCGATCACATCCGCAGTCTCGCCAAGGGCATCTACCCGGCCACGCTGCGGGACCTCGGTCTCGCCTACGCGCTCGGCGCGGTCGTGCGAGAGCTGCCGCTCGAGGTCGTTGTGCGGACCGATCTCAAACGGCGGTTCGCAACCGATGTCGAGACCGCCGTCTACTTCTGCTGCGTCGAGGCCCTCCAGAACGTGACCAAGCACTGCGGCAGCGGCGCCCGAGTCGATCTCCGCGCCGCCGAGGAGCCATACGGTCTGCGGTTCGTGATCGCCGACGATGGTCCGGGATTCGATACGGCGGTGATCACGCCCACGCGTGGGCTCACCGGAATGCGCGATCGCGTGGAGGCGATCGGCGGCGAGCTCACGATCAGCTCCACCCAGGGCGGGGGCACCACCGTCACCGGACGCGTGCCCGCGAGCCTGCTCTGAGGCGTCGGCGCCTACGACAGGGCGTGTGCACTCGCCCGCGCACACATGTGCGCACCGTGGACAGTTGCCGGGTTCCTGGACAGCATGATCCGATTCCTGCGCAACGCACCGCCGCGAGCACCGTTCGCGTCCTGGTCGTCGACGACGAGCGTTTCTTCCAGGACGTCGCACACGAGCTGGTTGACGCCACGTCCGGCTTCGAGTGGGTTGGCGCCGCATGCTCGGGCGAGGAAGGGCTCGAGGAGGCCGAGCGCCTCCTGCCAGACCTGATCCTGATGGACGTCCGGATGCCGGGCATCGGCGGGATGGAGGCGGCGCGGCGGATGAGCGCGCGCGGCAATCCGGCGATCGTCGTGTTGATCAGCGCCGAGGAGGCCCTGGCCGACGTTCCCCGCGGCGCCCCGTCCGAGATCGTCCCCAAGCGCAAGCTGAGCCGGGCGCTGCTCAGACGGTTGTGGGAAGAGCGCGGGGAGCCGCTGGTCGGTCCGCAGTCGTAATAACTTGCCGGTCATGGAGAGACGCCTGCTCGGCGCCGCGGCACTTGCTGTCTCGCGCCTGTCGCTCGGATCCTGGCGCACGTTCGAGCGGATCCCGCGTGAGGACGCGCTCGTGGTCATGGGCGCCGCCCGCGAGCTCGGCATCAACTTCCTCGATGACGCCCGCTACAACGACGAGACCGGGAGCGCTCCGATCCCGACGGGCTACTCCGAGGTGCTGTTCGGCGAGCTGTTCCGCGCCGCCGGGTGGGACCGCGCGGACACGGTCGTCTCGAACAAGCTGTGGTGGGAGTTCTGGCCCGAGCAGAGCGCGGCCGCCGAGCTCGACGGCTCGCTCGCGCGAATGGGGTTCGAGCACGTCGACCTGATCTACGCGAACCCTCCGCCGGACGGCCTGCCTATAGATGAGATGGTCGCCGCGGTGGGCGAGCTCGTCGCCTCGGGGAAGGCGCGCGCGTGGGGAATCGTCAACTGGGAGGCGGGTCCCTTCCTCGAAGCCACGCGAGCTGCCGCCGCGCAGGGCGTCCCGGCGCCGTGCGCCGCCCAGCTCCCGTACAGCCTCGCGCGTCGCGACTGGGTCGAGAACGACGAGATGAGCGCGGCACTCGAGGCGTCGGGCGCCGGCGTGGTCGCGTCGTTCGTGATGGCCGGCGGCGTGCTTACCGGCAAGTACGACGCCGGCCAGACCGGACGCGCCACCGCCGAGATCGCCGATCCGCGGGTTGCGGCCGCGCGCGAATACGGCGGCCGCGTGCGGGCGCTTGCCGCTGGAGCTCGGGACGAGCCCGGCCGCGCTCGCGATCGCGTTCGCGCTCGCCAATCCCGCCGTGACCAGCGTGCTGTTCGGCGCCACGTCTGCGAGCCCAGATCGAGGAGAACGCGGCCGCGCTCGAGATCGATCGCGCCGCGGTCGAGCGGCTGCTGGAGATCTGAGCGCGTGGACCTGCTCGACGGGCCTGCCGGCGCAGACCCCGCGCTCGACGTCGCGCTACCCCACGCCCTGCTCGGCCTCGCCGCCAAGGCGGTCGCGGACCGGTCCTGAGGTGCTATCGCCCGCACGCGACGGTCGCGTTCGGGCGGCGGGACAGCTTCCTGCCCGGGTTCGCGGACGCGGTCGCGGCGGCGAGGCGGCGCGATTATACGCCGGTCGTCCGCGGAGCGGGAGGCCGCGCCGCCGCCTACGACGAGGGCTGCCTCGTGTTCGACGAGATCATGCCGGCGGCCGACTCGATGACCGGGATCCAGGCCCGCTTCTCCGAGGAGGCCGAGCGCCAGGCGCGGGCGCTCCGGAGCCTCGGCGTCGACGCCCGGGTCGGAGAGGTGCCCGGCGAGTACTGCCCGGGCGAGTTCAGCGTGAACGCGCGCGGCGAGACGAAGCTGGTCGGCGCCGCGCAGCGCATCGTCCGCGGCGCGCTGGCTGCTGTCGACGGTCGTCGTCGTGCGACCCGCCGGCGACCTGCGAGCGGTGCTCGAGGACGTCTACTCCGCGCTTGGCCTCGACTGGGACCCGGCGACGACCGGCTCGGTCGCGGACGAGGTGGCGGGCGTCGGCATCGAGGAGGTCCGCGGGGCGATGCTCGCGCAGTACGCGAGGCGCGCCGCGCTGACGCCGCGACCGCTCGCCGCCTCCGAGCTCGCCGCCGCGGCCGAGCTCGCCGGCCGCTACCGCGTGTGATGCACCTCCTGTAGTCCGTAGACCGGCGTGTCGATGCCCTCGGCGCGCGCCTTCAGCTGCAGCGCGAGGTACAGCGAGTAGTGGCGCGACTGGTGCAGGTTGCCGCCGTGGAACCACAGCGCCTCCTGCTGGGTCGGCTTCCACATGTTGCGCTGCTCGCCCTCCCACGGGCCCGGATCCTTGGTCGTGTCCGAGCCGAGGCCCCAGACCTTTCCGACCTTGTCGGCCACCTCCTGCGAGATCAGATCGGCCACCGACCCGTTCATCGACTCGTAGCCGGTGGCGTACACGACGAGGTCGGCCGGCAGCTCGGTCCCGTCGGCCATCACCACCGCGTCCTCGGTCAGGTGGTCGACCTGGCCGGGCTGGAGCTTGATCTCGCCGCTCGCCACGAGCTCCGAGGCGCCGACGTCGATGTAGTAGCCAGACGCCCGGCGCAGGTACTTCATGAACAGACCCGATCCGTCCTCGCCCCAGTCGTGCTGGAAGCCCGGCCGCCTCGAGCCGCGCGTAGAAGTCGGCGTCGCGCTCGCGGATCTGCTCGTACACCGGGACCTGCAGCCCCGCCATGATCCGGTACGGAATCGACGCGAACGTCAGGTCGGCCTTCTCGGTGGTCATCCCGGCGGCGACGGCCTCCTCGGAGTAGAGCCCGGCGAGCGCGACCTCCATCAGCGTGTCCGACTTGACCACGTGCGTCGAGGACCGCTGCACCATCGTCACGTCCGCGCCGTGCTCCCACAGCGCCGCGCAGATGTCGTGGGCCGAGTTGTTGGAGCCGATCACCACGGCCCGCTTGCCACGGTAGGCGTCGGGACCGGGGTGCTCGGAGGAATGGTGCTGGTCGCCCTTGAAGCGATCCATGCCCTCGAACCGCGGGGTGTGCGGGCGGCCGGACATGCCCGTCGCCATCACGAGCTGCTTCGGGCGGAGCGTGATCTGGAGGCCGTCGCGCTCGACCACCAGGGCCCACTCGCCGGCGGCCTCGTCGTAGCGCGCGCTCTTCGCGGTCGTCGAGCCCCAGTAGTTGAGCTCCATCACGCGCGTGTACATCTCGAGCCAGTCGCGCGATCTTGTCCTTGGGCGAGAACACCGGCCAGTTCGGCGGGAACTTGACGTACGGCAGGTGGTCGTACCACACCGGGTCGTGCAGGCACAGCGACTTGTAGCGGTTGCGCCACGAGTCGCCAGGGCGTGGGTTGCGCTCGACGATGATCGTCGGGATCTGCAGCTGGCGCAGCCGCGCGCCGAGCGCGATCCCGCCCTGGCCGCCGCCGACGATCACCGCGTACGGCTGCGTGCGTGTGGCCGAGCTCCTCGGCCTCGCGCTGGCGATCCTCGAGCCACGTGTGCCGCTCGCGGGTTCGCGCCGTGCTGCACTCCCTTGGGCCGGCGCGGGTCCGAGGCCCTGCTCATGGCCCTTGAGCTCGTCCAGGGTCGGTGAGCAGCGTCCACGCCTTCCCGTCGATCAGCCGCAGGTGCCCCGTGCCCCGGCCCAGCGCGGTCTCGAACTCGATCCACGCGTCGGTCACGCCGTCGGCGGTGGTCGGCTCCTCGGTCGCGTGCCAGCCGGCGGCTTCACCCGCCCGAGCGTGTGCTCGAGCATGTCCGTGATCCCGCTCGCGCCCCTCGACGGTCTTGATGTTCCACGTGAACGCGACGAGGTCACGCCAGTAGCTCTCGGGTGCGAACAGACCGGCCGCGGCGGCGGCGTCGCCCTGCTCGAGCGCGGCGCCGAAGCCGCCAGCCATTGGTCGACCTCGGTGGCCGCGGGTGGACGGGCGGCGGTTGTGGACATGCTCTCTCTCCTCGGTGCCGGTGGCGGAGGCCCATTGTCCCCCAGCTTCAGAGCCCGAGCACGATCGCCGCGGCCGCCGCTCCCGCGCGTCGCGGCCTCGAGCGCGAGTCGCCGCGTCGGCGAGCGGGTAAGCCGGCCCGACCTCGATCGTGAGCCGGCCCTCGCCGTACAGGTCGGCGGCGCCTGGAGCTGCCGGCCGTCGGGCGCGGACGTACACCGAGCAGATCTCGATCGAGCGCTGCTCGCTCGGAGGGTCCGACGTGATCGTCGCGAGCCGTCCGCCGTCCCGGACGAGCATCGATCGCCGCGATCGCGCTGCCCAGGGGCGGCGTTGACCGCGGCATCGACGCCCGCGCCGGCAATGCCCCTCGCCTCCCGGACCCAGTCCGCGTCGTGGTAATCGAGCACGTGCTCGGCCCCGAGGCGCCTCAATCGCTCATGGCTTGCCGGGCCCGCGGTGGCGATCACCCGCCCGCCGCGGATCGCGCCCGAGCGCCACGAGCAGCCGGCCGGTGACGCCGCCGGCGCCGTTGACGAGCAACGTCTCGCCCGGCTTGTCACGACGAGCGCCTCGTCGAGAACCTGCAACGCGGTGAGCGCCGGCACGGGGAAGGCCGCCGCGGCCTCCCACGACATGCCGGCGGGCTTGCGCGCACGAGCGCCGCGTCGGCGCGATCAGACAGCGGCGCCCACGTCCCCTGGCCGCCGCAGGGGCAGCGGATGCGTAAGCACCTCGTCGCCGGGCGCGAGATCGCCGGTCGCTCGGCCTGACGATCGGCGACGACGCCGGCCGCCTCGACGCCGAGCGCCATCGGCGGGGAGGCGCCGACGTCCCACCCACCGGTGGCGAACGATGTCGTCCCAGTTCCCGACTCCGGCTGCCCTGACCTCGATCAGCACCTCGTCCGCGGCGAGCGGACGCGGATCGTCCACGTCGATCGTCTCGACGGCGCCGCCGACTGAGCGGATCCCAGCCACGCGCACATGGGACGAACCGTAAGCCTTATGGCGACTTGAAAGGCCAGACTTATCAGGTTAGACTGATGAAATCGACGTGACGCCGGATCCCGACACCGATCAGATCGCCACCACGCTGCGGCTGAGCATCGGCCTGCTGCTGCGGCGGCTGCGTCAGGTGCCGACCGGCGACGAGCTCACGCTGTCCGAGTCCGCCGGCGCTGGCGCGGCTGGACCGTGGCGGCCCGGCCACCGCGGCCGCGCTCGCCCGGCTCGAGCAGATCAGCCCGCAATCGATGGGCGCGACGCTCGCCGCGCTCGAGACGCGCGGCCTGGTCGAGCGGGCCCCGACCCCGAGGACGGCCGGCGGGTGATCCTGTCGATCACCGACCCGGGCTCCAGGTGCTCCGCGACCGCCGCAACGCGCGGACCGAGCGGCTCGCGCGAGGCGCTGTCGGCGGGTTCACGCACGCGGAGCTCGAACAGCTGATGGCCGCGGCGCCGCTGCTCGAGCGACTGGCCCAGAGCATCTGATGCCGGCCGCACGCTACGGACGACGGCTACAAGTGGGTGGCGCTGTCGAACACGACGATGGCCGTGTTCATGTCGGCGCTCGACGGCTCGATCGTGATCATCGCGCTGCCGGCGATCTTCCGCGGCATCCACCTCGATCCGCTCGCGCCGGGCAACATCAGCTACCTGCTGTGGATGATCATGGGCTACCGCCTCGTGCAGGCCGTGCTCGTGGTCACCGTCGGCCGGCTCGGCGACATGTACGGGCGGGTCAAGATCTACAACGCGGGCTTCGCGGTGTTCACGGCCGCGTCGGTCCTGCTGTCGTTCGATCCGTTCACGGGCGCCCAGGGTGCGCAATGGCTGATCGGCTGGCGCGTGGTTCAGGCGCTCGGCGGGTCGATGCTCGACCGCGAACTCGGCGGCGATCCTGACCGACGCGTTTCCGGCCGATCAGCGCGGCCTCGCGCTCGGCATCAACCAGGTCGCCGCGATCGCCGGCCAGTTCATCGGCCTGGTCGCCGGCGGCCTGCTGGCCGCGATCGACTGGCGGGCGGTGTTCTGGGTCAACGTCCCGGTCGGCATATTCGGCACCGTCTGGGCCTATCGCATGCTGCGCGACACCGGCGAGCGGCACCCGGGCCGCATCGACTGGTGGGGCAACATCACGTTCGCGGTCGGGCTGAGCGCGATCCTGATCGGCGTGACGCTCGGCATCAAGCCGTACGGCGGTCACGTCGATGGGCTGGACGAACCCGGCGGTGATCGGCTCGATCGTCGGCGGCGCCGCGCTGCTCGTCGCGTTCGTCGCGATCGAGCGCCGGGTCGCCGAGCCGATGTTCCAGCTCGGCCTGTTCCGGATCCGCGCGTTCGCCGCCGGCAGCGTCGCCGGCCTGATCGCGGCCGTCGCCCGCGGCGGGCTCCAGTTCATCCTGATCATCTGGCTCCAGGGCATCTGGCTGCCGCTGCACGGCTACAGCTACACCGAGACGCCGCTGTGGGCCGGGATCTACCTGCTCCCGCTGACGACCGCGTTCCTGATCTCGGGTCCGATCTCGGGATACCTGTCCGACCGGTTCGGCTCGCGCGGGCTTCGCCACCGCCGGCATGCTCGTGTTCGCGCGCGAGCTTCATCGGCCTGATGCTGCTGCCCGTCGACTTCCCCTACTCGGCGTTCGCGCTGCTGATCACGATGAACGGGATCGGCGTCGGGCATGTTCAGCGCCCCGAACTCGTCCTCGATCATGAGCAGCGTCCCCGCCCGCCAGCGCGGCGCCGCCTCCGGGATGCGGTCGACGTTCCAGAACTCCGGCACGGCGCTGTCGATCGGCGTGTTCTTCTCGCTGATGATCGCGGGCATGGCACCAGCCTCCCGGCACAGCTGCTGCGCCGGCCTCCAGCAGCAGGGCGTGCCCCACGCGATCGCCCATCACGTCGCCGAGCCTGCCGCCGGTGTCGTCGCTGTTCGCCGCGGTGCTCGGCGAGAACCCGGTGGCGCACCTGCTCGGCGCCGACCGGCGTGCTGTCCTCGCTGTCCCCCGCGCATCAGCAGATCCTGACCGGCACGCGAGTTCTTCCCGAAGCTGATCGCCGCAGCCGTTCCACCACGGCCTCGTCGTCGTGTTCAGCGTCGCCGCCGGGCTGTCCGTGCTCGGCGCGCGCTCGCGTCGCTGATGCGCGGCGGCCGCTACGTCCACACCGAGGCGGCCGACGCCGGAACCCCGCCACCCCGCGACCTGAAAGGAACGCGCACCGCATGACCGACCCTGTCGCTCCGATCGACCCGCGGCGGGCGGCGCTGCTCGTGATGGACTACCAGAACGGGATCGTCGACATGCTCGGCGAGCCTGACGACCTGCTCTCGCGCGCCGCGGAAGCGATCGCCACCGCCCGCCGCGCCGGCGCGCACGTCGGCTACGTGCGCGTCGCGTTCGAGGACGCCGACTTCGCGGCGATCCCCGCCGACCAGCCGGATGGGCGCGCGCGTGGGCACCTCGGCGCACGCGTTCCACAACGACTCCCCCACGACCGCCGTCCACGAGCGCGTGGCGCCGCAAGACGGCGACATCATCGTCCGCAAGGTCCGCGTCGGCGCGTTCTCGACCACCGACCTCGACGCGCAGCTGCGCGAGCGCGGCGTCGACACGCTGATCCTCGCCGGCATCAGCACGAGCGGCGTCGTCCTCTCGACCGTGCGCGACGCCAGCGACCGCGACTACCGCGTGCTCGTCCTCGCTGACGCCACCGCCGACCCCGAGCCCGACGTGCACGCGTTCCTGACCGAGCGGATCTTCCCCCGGCAGGCCGACGTGATCACGGTCGCCGAGCTCGACGGGCCTGCTGTCGGGCGTGACGGCTAACGTGTCACTCGCGCCAGCGCAGGCCGGCGATGTCGATCACTTCCCGTGACTCGGCTTCGCCATTCGTCGCGGCCACCGCGACCGGACCCGCGAGGTTCGCCACCGCACGGTACGACCGTAGCCACCTCGCTGACGATCGCGATCACGACCGGCGTGTCGTAGCCGTCCTCGGAGAAACCGAACAGGAGGCTGGTCTCGGCGATGAACAGCGCGATCAGCGAGCCGACCGCGATCGCCACCGCGCCCAGCGCGAGCAATCCGACGACCCGCTCACGACCGCGCTTGTCGAACGAGCCGCTCGACCGGCAGCAGCAGCCCGAACCCCACCACCCCCGCGCTGATCGCGTTCAACAGAAACAGCGTGCCGATCGTCGGCAACACGTCATAATCCAGTCAGGTACTGCTGTAGGTGCACTGCGCCGACGGCGAGAATCGCCACCGCGCCGGCGCGGCGCATGACTTGCAACGTCATGGAAAAGGACCTCCTTGTTGCTCGTGTACGTCGTGTCCTTACCTAGACCGACGCGCACGCCGAGGGATCCTTCCCCGGATTAACGAAGCGCGGCGAGGCGGCGCGCGGCCTCGGCGATCACCTCGCGGCGCTTGCAGAACGCGAACCGCGACGAGCGTCGGCGCGGCGTCCTTGTCGTCGTAGAACACGCTCGTCGGGATCGCGACGACGCCGCAGCGCTCGGGCAGCGCGGCGCAGAACGCCACCGCGTCGCTCGCCGACGTCGGCGTTGACGAAGTACGTGCCGGCCGGCACGCAGCGGGCGCAGGCCGGCCGCGTCGAGCCCGGCGCACAGCTGGTCGCGCTTGACCCGCAGCTCGTCGCGCAGCGCCTCGACCGCCGACGCGCGGCAGCCGCAGCGCCGCCGCGGCGGCGTGCTGCAGCGGCGTGCCGCCGGCGAACGTCAGGAACTGCTTGACCGTCCGCGTCGCCGCGACCAGCTCCGCCGGCCCCGAGCACCAGCCGATCTTCCAGCCGGTGAACGAGAACGACTTGCCGACGCTCGAGATCGTCAGCGTGCGCTCGCCATCCCCGGGAGCGTCGCGGGCGGGATGTGCTCGCCGTCGTAGACGAGGTGCTCGTAGACCTCGTCGGTGACGCAGATCAGGTCGTGCTCGATGCACGCCGCCGCGATCAGCTCGAGCTCGTCGCGGCCGAGCACCCGCCCGGTCGGGTTGTGCGGCGAGTTGAGCAGCAGCACGCGCGCGCGCGGACCGATCGCGGCGCGCAGCGCGTCCGCGTCGAGCGCGAACGTCCGGCGGGCGCAGCGTCACCGGCCGCCGCCGCGCGCCGGCGAACGCGATGCACGCCGCGTACGAGTCGTAGTAGGGCTCGAGCACGACGACCTCGTCGCCGGGGTCGCACAGCCCGAGCAGCGCCGCCGCGATCGCCTCGGTGGCGCCGAACGTGATCAGCACGTCCTCGGGCTCGAGCCCGTACCAGCTGCGCTGGTGCTCGAACACCGCCTCGCGCAGCGCCGGCACGCCCGGCAGCGGCGCGTACTGGTTCTCGCCGCCGCGCAGCGCCGCGACCGCGGCCTCGATCACCGCCGCCGGGCCGTCGGTGTCGGGGAACCCCTGGCCGAGGTTGATCGCCCCGGTCCGCGCCGCGAGCGCGGTCATCTCGGTGAAGATCGACGTCCCGAGCCCGTCGAGCGCGATCAGCCGGGCTCATGCCGGGTCGGCCGCGCCCCAGATCCCGGGCCCGCGGTGGTGCTCGTAGATCAGCGAGGTCTCGGCGTGCGCCACCGACGGATGGGTGGCAGATGGTCGACGACGAACTCGCGCAGGTCCTGCGCGTCGGCGGCGGCGACCCAGACGAGGTAGTCGGTGACGCCGGTGAGGTGGAACACCATCAGCACGCCCGGCAGCTGCCGGACCGCGGCCGTGAAGTCGTCGATCTGGTCGCGCGCGTGGACCGCGAGGCGCACCGCGATCAGCGCCTGGAGCGGCCGGCCGAGCGCCGCGAGGTCGACCTCGGCGTGGAAGCCGCGGATCACGCCGCGCTCCCGCAGCGACCGCAGCCGCGCCAGCGCCGTCGACGGCGCCACCCCGACGCGGTCGGCGAGGCGCTGGTTGGTGATCCGGGCGTCGCGCGCGAGCAGCTCGAGCATCGCTCGGTCGACGGCGTCGACGGGGGGCTGTGGATGATTCGGCATGGCGCGGACTATCGGCCTCGAATCCGAAGAATATCCGATCGTAGCCGCGTTCGACCGCAGAATCTTCGGCTTCTTGTGAAATCGCCGCAGAATCATCATCCTATGACGCATGACCGACACCGCCATCGCAGCACCGATTCTCAAGGACTCGATCCTCGACACGATCGGCGACACGCCGCTCGTCCGGCTGTCGCGCATCGGCGCCGGCGCTGCGCCCGCGCGCTCGTCGCCAAGCTCGAGGCGTTCAACCCGGGCGGCTCGATCAAGGACCGGGTCGCGGTCGCGCTGATCGAGGCCGCCGAGCGCGACGGGCGGCTGCGCGCCCGGCGGCACGATCGTCGAGCCGACCTCCGGCAACACCGGCACCGGGCTGGCGATCGCCGCGCGGCTGAAGGGCTACCGCGTGATCGCGGTGATGCCCGACAAGATGTCCCGCGAGAAGATCGACCTGCTGCGCGCCTACGGCGCCGAGGTCGTGCTCGCGCCGACCGACGTCCCGCCGGACTCGCCGCAGTCCTACTACCGCGTGGCCGACCGGCTCACCGCGGAGATCCCGGGCGCGTTCCAGCCCAACCAGTACTTCAACCAGGCCAACCCGCAGGCCCACTACGAGTCGACCGGGCCCGAGCTCTGGGAGCAGACCGGCGGCCGGATCACCCACCTCGTCGCCGGCGTCGGCACCGGCGGCACGATCACCGGCACCGCCCGCTACCTGCGCGAGCGCAAGCCCGACCTCGTGGTCGATCGGCGCCGACCCCGAGGGGTCGATCTACTCCGGCGGCCCCGAGAACGTCCGCCCCTACCTGGTCGAGGGCGTCGGCGAGGACTTCTGGCCGGAGACGTTCGACCCGTCGCTGGTCGACCGCTGGGTCACGGTCTCCGACCGCGACGCGTTCCTGACCACGCGCCGGCTCGCCCAGCTCGAGGGCATCCTCGCCGGCGGCTCCGGCGGCCTCGCGCTGCACGCCGCGCTCGAGGTCGCCGCCGAGGTCGAGGACCCCGAGGCGCTGATCGTCGTGATCCTCCCCGACGGCGGCCGCTCGTACCTGTCGAAGATCTACTCCGACGCCTGGATGCGCCAGTACGGCTTCCTCGAGCGCGACTCCAAGCTGCTCGTCGGCGACGTGCTCGCGCGCAAGCGCGAGGCCGGCGAGATCCCGCCGCTGGTCACCGTCCAGACGCACTTCCGCGTCCGCGACGCGGTCGCGCTGCTGCACGAGCACCGCGTCTCGCAGCTGCCGGTGGTCAGCGCGCACGACCCGGCGACGGTCGTCGGCGCGATCGGCGAGCGCGGGCTGCTCAAGCACGCCGCCGAGGATCCCTCGCTGCTCGACGCCGAGATCGTCGAGGTGATGGAGCCGCCGTTCCCGGCGGTCTCGACCGAGGATCCGGTGCGCGAGGCGGTCGAGCTGCTGGTCGGCGACCAGCAGGCGCTGCTCGTCACGCGCGACGGCCGCGCCGAGGGGCTCGTCACGCGCGCCGATCTGCTGGAAGCATTGGCTTCGTGAGCGAATCCGAGCGAGCGGCGCGACGCGTTCGCGACCCGCGCCGTCCACGCGGGCCTGACGCCGGACCCGACGTTCGGCTCGGTGATCCCGGCGATCCACCAGACCTCGACCTACGCGCAGCGCCGGCCCGGCGAGTTCGTCGAGGACTACGACTACGCGCGCTCGGCCAACCCGACCCGCGCCGCGCTCGAGCAGGCGCTCGGCGAGCTCGAGGGCGGGCTCGCGGTCGGCGTTCTCGTCCGGTCTCGCCGCCGAGCACGCGCTGATCACGGTCGTCTGCGAGCCGGGCTCGCACATCGTGCTGCCGGCCGACCTGTACGGCGGCACGTACCGGCTCGTCGACAAGGTGCTGAGCCGCTGGGGGCTGACGTACGACCTCGTCGACCAGACCGACCTCGACGCGCTCGAGCGCGCGGTGCGCGACGACACGCGGCTGATCTGGGTCGAGAGCCCGACCAACCCGCTGCTGAACGTGGTCGACATCGAGGGCGTCGATCGCCCGCCGGCGCGACGCGCTCGTCGCGGTCGACAACACGTTCGCGACGCCGGTCAACCAGCGCCCGCTCGAGCTCGGCGCCGACTTCGTCGTGCACTCGACGACCAAGTACCTCGGCGGCCACTCCGACGTCGTCGGCGGCGTGGTCGTCACGCGCTCGGACGAGTGGTACGAGCGGCTGCGGTTCGTCCAGAACGCCGTCGGCGCCGTGCCGGGGCCGTTCGACTGCTTCCTCGTCCACCGCGGGCTGCGCACGCTGCACCTGCGGATGGAGGCCCACGCCCGCAGCGCCGCCGCGGTCGTCGAGCTGCTGCGCGCCGACGCCCGGAGTCAGCGACGTGCGCTGGCCGGGGTTCAGCGGGATGGTCAGCTTCCGCCACCCCGACGCCGCGCGAGATCGCGGCGCGCACGCGGCTGTTCACGCTCGCCGAGTCGCTCGGCGGCGTCGAGTCGCTGATCGAGGTGCCGCAGGCGATGACCCACCAGTCGGTCGAGGGCTCGGCCGCCGCGGTCCCGCCCGACCTCGTGCGGCTCAGCTGCGGCATCGAGGACCCGGCCGACCTGGTCGCGGACCTGCGGCAGGCGCTCGCCGGGGCCTGACCCCGCCGGTTCCGCCGGCCGGGGAGGCTCGCAGCGACATTCCTCTCGGAACGGAAGCGTGCCGGCGGACGATTCCAACTGCGTGGCTACAGCTCCTGGATGTGATCGGCCTCACGCGCCCCGGGGAACGGGCGCGTGAGGCAGAACTCCTCGAGCGTCGCCTCGGGCACGCCTTCGACGCCGGGTGTGTCGGAGGCCTCCCCGCGCGTGTGGGGATCGTCGGCAAACCCGCCGACCTCGACCGAGTGGGCCGCGCTCCGGTAGCCGGAGATACCGATCAGGTGCAGCCCGAGTGCCCTGCCGAGCGCATCGAGCCGCGCGGCGATGATCGGCTCCTGGTTCACGGAATAGTTAGTTCCCGGGGCCGGGAAGAACCCGGTCGAGCCGCCGTGGGGCACGAACGGGGTGCTGACGCATCCACCGGAAGGCGGAACAACCGGGAGCGACGCGTCCCGCGCGGCAGCCGCCTCGCGGTCGAGCACCGTGGCCTCGTGCGCGAGCGTCTTCTGAAGCTTCGTCAGCTGGCTCCGCTTGCTCGACCGGTCATGGGCGACGCGGAGCTCGCGATCGACGATCGACAGGCGGAGCTGGGCGATGTTGTCGCGCTCGACGCGCACGGCGGTCGTGGTCTGCTGCCGGCGGACCTTGATCTTGGCGAGCCGGCGTGCCTGCGCCTCGACCGCCGCACGAGTGGTGATGACCAGCCGCATCGTCCGCGCATTCGACTTCGCGATTGTGCTCAGGTTGCTGACCTTGTTGACCAGGTCTTCCAACCGCCCGACTCGACGATCACGTCAACCAGGTTCGGCGCTGGGGACTCGTAGTCGGCAATCAGCTGGGAGGACAGAATCCGCCGGTCGCTCGCGAGCTGCCGCTGCAGCTGGACGAGCCGCCGCTGCGCGGTCGGAGAGCGCCACCGTCACCTGCTCTAGTTGCTGCTCCTGGATGTCGAGGCTTTGCTGGACGGCGGCGAGCCTGGCCTGAAGTGAGCTGATCGTGCCCTCGAATCCCTGGATCTTCGTGCTGTCGGCGTGGATCGCCGAGCTTCAGGTGGCTCGCGTGCTGCTGGCCGGCCGAGTAACGGCTCGCGAGATCGCCGCGGCTCACGCCGGCGCTCGTCACCATGGCGACAACCGCCAGCGCGGATGCCAGGACGACTGAAGACCGCCTGCTCAAGGGCGGCGACGCTACCAGCCTCGGTGGCGGTTTCCTCCTCTTGCAAGGTTCTTTGCGCGGCTTCCCGAGCCGCTACGCGAACGCCCCGACGCCGGTGATGTCCCGGCCGACGATCAGCGTCTGCATCGTCTCGGTGCCCTCGTAGGTGTGGATCGCCTCGATGTCGGCCATGTGGCGGATCACGTGGTTCTCGAGCAGGATCCCGTTGCCGCCGAGCATGTCGCGCGCCTCGGCGCAGACCTGCCGGGCCTTGCGCGTGTTGTTGAGCTTCGCGAGCCCGGCGATCGTGTCGCTGAGCTCGCCGCGCTCGGCCAGGCGCCCGATCTGCAGGCAGTAGAGCTGCATCGCGGTCACCTCGGCGAGCATCCTCACGAGCCGGTCCTGGACGATCTGGAAGCTGCACAGCGGGCGGCCGAACTGCTCGCGGCGCTTGGCGTAGGTGAGCGCGGTGTCGTAGGCGGCGACCGCGTGTCCGAGCGCCGCCCAGGCGCACGTGCTGCGCGTCCCGGCGAGCACGCGCCCGGTGTCCTTGAAGCTGTTCGCGCCCGGCAGGCGGTTCTCCGCCGGCACCTCGACGTCCTCGAGCGCGATCTGGGCCTGCCAGATCGCGCGCAGCGAGCCCTTGCCCTCGATCACCTCGGCGTCGTAGCCCGGCGTGCCCTTCTCGACCAGGAACCCGTGGACCTTGCCGTCCTCGCCGCGGGCCCAGACCACGACGACGTCGGCGATGCTGCCGTTGCCGATCCAGCGCTTGGCGCCGTTGAGCACGTACGCGTCGCCGACTCGGCGCGCGCTCGTCTCGAGCGCGACCGAGTCAGAGCCGTGGTCGGGCTCGGTCAGCGCGAACGCGCCGAGCTGCTCGAGGCGGGCCATCGCCGGCAGCCAGCGCTGCTTCTGCTCCTCGGAGCCGAGCATCGCGATCGACTTCATCGCCAGCCCGGACTGGACGCCGAGGAACGTCCCGAGGCTGCCGTCGCCGCGGTTGAGCTCCATGTGCACGAGCCCGCACGCGATCGGGTCGAGGCCCGGGCAGCCGTAGCCCTGGATGTCCTCGCCGACGATGCCGAGCTCGCCGAGCCGCCGGATCAGCGGCCACGGCATCTCGGCGCGCTCCCAGTAGCCGCCGATCACCGGCAACACCTCGTCGTCGACGAACACCCGCACGCGGCGGAGCAGCTCGAGCTGCTCGTCGGTGAGCTGCTCGCGCAGGAAGAAGTAGTCGGTGGCCAGCGAGTGGCCAAGGTCTTCGAACAGGTCGGGGGCGGTCAGCATGGGGTCCTCCACTCGGGTTGCAGGGGCAGCTCAGGGTCGGCGAGCGCGGCCGCGATCGCGCGGTAGGTCTTGCGGTTGAAGATCAGCCCCACGTGGCTCCCGGTCACCTCCACGCAGGTGGCGTACGGGACGAGCGCGGCCTGCCAGCGGATCGACGCCATCGTTCTTGGAGTAGATGCTCGTCAGGCGCACGCGGTCGGACGGGAACCCGCCGGCGAAGTCGGAGGCGAACCGGCAGTCGCACCCGTCGGTCAGGCACAGCGGCGACCGGGCGCGTCCGCTGCGGATCGCCACGCGGCGGGCCGCGCCGACGCCCGCCTCCGTCGGATAGCTGGCCGCGAGCATCTGGCGCAGCCCGGCGCCGACCGAGATCGCGTGCGAGACGAGCTCCGGACGGCGGTGGCCGAGCGCCCGGACGAAGTGCCCGCCGCGGCTGTGGCCGATCAGCGCCACCCGGCGCCCGTGACTGTCGTGGATTCCCTCCAGCCTGCGCTCGACGCGGTCGACCGCGCGGTCCGAGCAACCGAGGTTGGCCACGAACCCGCAGGTGTGGGGGCGGTAGCCGATCCGCCGCAGCCACGCCGCCAGCACGAGCAGCGTCTGGTCGCCGCCGCCGAAGCCCGGCATCAGGATCACCGGACGGCCGTCGCCTCGCGGGACGCCGCGGCCGTGGAAGACGGGATCCGCGAGCAGGCGGGAGGCCTCGAGCATCCAGCGCGTCTCGCGCAGGTGGTCGCCCCACCAGCGGTCGGCCGGGATCGGCGGGAGCTCATCGGCGCCCGGCACGGGGAGCAGCTCGTCAACTTGCGAGTACATAGGTCCCCGGCGCCTTTCCATGGGGCTTGTAGGTCGCGTTGCCGAGCGCGGTCGGCGCGGCCTTGAGCTCGCCCGAGCGCTCGGCCAGCCAGGCATCCCAGTCCGGCCACCAGCTGCCGGGCAGCTGAGGCGCGCCGGCCTCGAACTCCTCCGGCGTTTCAGGGAGCTCGTCCGCGACGCGGAAGCTCGAGCGGGATTGCGCCCCGTCGCGCGCCGGCGGGTTGACCAGCGCCTGGATGTGCCCGCTTCTGGACAGCACGAACCGGCGGTTTCCTCCGAACAGCAGCGCGCTTCTGTACGCGCCCTGCCACGGGACGATGTGGTCGGTCGCGCCGGCGATGAAGTACGTGTCGACGTCGACGGCGTCGAGGTCGACGGGGTCGCCCAGGACCTCGAGCGCCCCCGGGTGGGCGAACGAGTTGTCCAGGCCGGTTTGGATGAAGTCGCGGTGGAGCCCCGCCGCGAGCCGGACGGTGTCCTGATTCCAGTAGAGGATGTCGAACGCCGGCGGCGCCTTTCCGAGCAGGTAGTTGTTGACGACGTAGTTCCAAACCAGGTCGTTCGGCCGCAGCCACGTGAACACGCCGGCCAGCGCCTGCCCGTCGAGGTAGCCCTTGCGCGCGGACTCGGCGACGGCGGCCGCGGCGAGGTCCCGGGTGGCGAACGCGGCCATCGTGCCCTCGGTGCCGTTGTCGAGCGCGCATACCATCAGCGTGAGGCTCGCCACCTCGTCGAGCTCGCCGGCGGCGGCGAGGTGGCCGAGCAGGCCCGCGGTGATGATCCCGCCCGAGCACGCGGCGGCCACGTGGACCTTGGGCTGCGCGGTGATCGAGGCGACCGCGTCGCGGGCCTCGGCCACGGCCTGCGCGTACGTGTCGAGGTCGAAGTGACCCTGGGCCTGCTCGGGGTTGCGCCACGAGATCCCGAACACCTGCTGCCCTTGGGCGACATAGTGCTCGATCATGCTCCGGCCGGGGGCGAGGTCGAGCACGTAGAACTTGTTGATCGTCGGGGGCACGAACAGCAGCGGCACCTCGCGTACCTGGTCGGTCGCCGGCTGGTAGTGGATCAGCTCGAACACGTCGGTCCGGAGCACGACCGACCCCGGCGAAGCGGCGATGTTGCGGCCGACCTCGAAGCTGCTCGTGTCGACGGTCGCCGGTAGGCGCCCCGGGGTGTTCAGATCGTGGGCGAGATGCCTGGCACCCCGGACGAGGTTGCCCCCGCCGGTGTCGACGACCTCCTTGATCACGGTCGGATTCGACCACGCGAAGTTCGTCGGTGCGAGCGCGTCGAGCACGTTGCCGGCGGCGAGCCTCGCCCGCCGCTCGGCGCGCCAGTCGACCGAGGCGTCGGTGATCAGTCCGTCGACGGTCTCGCCGACCGCGAGGTACCCCTGGAGAAGCCGGCGGAACAGCCAGTTGCCCTCCCAGGCGGGATCGGCGAAGCGACGGTCGCCCTTCGCCGGCGCAAGCTCCGAGCGGCCGGCGGCGGTGCGGGTCAGCTCGGCGGTGAGGCCGGCGGCGCGGCCTATGACCCGCCGGGGGCGCAGGGCCAGGCCGACGCCGATCTTGATCGCCGAGCCCGGCGCGATGAACCGGGGCGCGCCGTCTGCGGCGGCTTCGCTCAACAGCACGTCCAGTCCCGACTGCGCCGCCCGGCTCGTCCGCCGGGCGCGTGATTCGTTTGACTGGTTGTTGTCGTTCGTCGCGTTGTCGCTCATCGCTCACCTCCGGGTTGTGCTTGCAGCATAAGACTCGCTCTGCCGGAGGTCCTGCGCATCGGATCCGCGCCCTAAGTTCGGTGCTCGGGGTTGTGAGCTGCGTACAATCGCCGGCGAGGAGAGGCTTGGCGTGAACCCGGACCCTGCGATCGTTGCGCTCCGCCAGGCGCTCGAGCAGCGCCTCGAAGCGATGGCGGACGAGGCGACCGAGCGGATCGTCCTCGAGGTTCCGGCGTACCGGTCGGCCGACGAGCAGTTCCGCGCCGACATCCGCGCCCACGTCGTCGCCCACCTGCGTGCGAGTCTCGACAGCCTCGGCGCCGACCGCGAGGTCACGCGCGAGGACCTGCTGTTCGTCCGCCCGCACGCCGCCCGGCGCACGAGGCGCGTGTCGGTCACCGAGTTCGTGCAGGCGTTCTACGTCGGCGAGCGGGTGCTGTGGGACACCGCGCTCGCCCTCGCGCACGACGACGAGTCGCGGCGGGCGGCGCTCGCGTTCGCCTCGCACCTCCCGCGCTACTTCGAGGTCGCGACTACGCACGCGGCCGAGGTCTACCTCGAAACCCAGGAGCAGCTCGCGGCGACCGGCGAGCGGATCCGGCGCGACCTGCTCGAGGACCTGCTCGCCGGCCGCGAGCTCGAACCAGGCCCGCCCCTCGATGCCGCCCGCGCCGCCGGCATTCGCGACGACTCGTCGTTCGTCGTGATCACCGCGACCCCGTGCGACACCCCCGGCGACGAGCAGCTGTTGCGCGGGGGTGCGTCGGCGCTGGCCCGCGCCGTCGGCGGCCGGACGCTACCGCTCGCGGTCGTCCGCCACGACGAGATCGTGGTTGTCGTGCCGGCCGTCGACGGCCTGCCGGAGACGATCGCACCGCGGCTCGCGGACGTCCAGCGGCGGCTCGCCGACGGCGGACTGCCGCTCGCCGTCGCCGTGAGCACGACCGTGTCCGGGGTGGCGCAGATCCCGGACGCGTACCGGGAGTCGAACACGATCCGGATCGCGCGCGGCTCCGCGTCCGGCGTCTTTGCGCTGTCGGGGCTGACCGCGTTCGAGTACCTCACGCTCCGCGCGGACCCGACCGCGAGCCGTCTGATCGCTCCGGCGGTCCACGAGTTCGTCGCCCAGGACTTCGCTGACGGCGGTCAGCTGATCGCCACACTGCGCGAGTACGTCGCGTGCGACCTCAACGCCAGGCGAGCGGCCGACAGCCTCCACATCCACGTCAACACCGCGCACTACCGGCTCGGCCGGATCGCCGAGCGGACCGGGTGCGACCTGCGCCGCGCGAGCGATCTGATCGAGATCCTGATCGCGGCCCGGCTCGCCGAGGCCGAATTGGTTGCGTCTCACAACCGGGCTCGTCCGAATTAGGCCGCGGCTCCCATGTTCTCGGCGGAGGCGGTGAGCGACGCTTCCTATCGTCCCGACCACCGAAAAGAAGGACCGTCCATGAACGAGAACCTCGCCCATAACCTGACCGCATCGGCGCAGCGCTATCCGGACAGCCCCGCGCTGCGGATCGGCGATGCCGTGATCACTTATGCGGAGCTCGACGACGCCACCGCTCGCGTCGCCGGGCTGCTCCGCGACCGCGGCCTCGACCCCGGAGACCGCGTCGGGATCATGCTCCCCAACGTGCCGCAGTTCGCTTTCGCCTACTACGGCGTGCTCCGCGCCGGCGGGGTGGTCGTGCCGATGAACGTGCTGCTCAAGCAGCGCGAGGTCGAGTTCTACCTCGGTGACAGCGGGGCCAAGCTGATCTTCGCCTGGCATGAGCTCGCCGGCGAGGCCGAGCAGGGCGCGGCCGACGTGGGCGCAGAGTGCATCGTCGTCGAACCGGAGTCGTTCGCGCAGTCGCTCGCGGGAGTCGAGCCGGCCGAGCAGGTCGCCGAACGAGCCGCCGGCGACACCGCGGTGATCCTGTACACGTCGGGCACCACCGGCAAGCCAAAGGGCGCCGAGCTCACGCACTCCAACCTCGCGATCAACGCCGACGTCAGCAAGGCACTGTTCTCGCTCGACCACGACGACGTGGTCCTCGGCGCGCTTCCGCTGTTCCACGCGTTCGGCCAGACATGCGGCCTCAACGCCGCGGTCAGCGCCGGCTCTTCGCTCACGCTGATCCCCGGTTCTCCGCCGAGGCAGCGCTCGCAGCGATTGAGCGCGATCGGGTGACGGTATTCGAGGGCGTGCCGACGATGTTCTCCGCGCTTCTCCACCACCCTGACCGCGAGCGATTCGACGTGAGCACGCTCCGGGTGTGCGTGTCGGGCGGAGCAGCACTGCCCGTGGAGGTGCTGCGGGGGTTCGAGCAGGCGTTCGGGTGCGTGATCCTCGAGGGCTACGGCCTGTCGGAGACCTCGCCGGTCGCGTGCTTCAACCACCCCGACCGGGAGCGCAAGCCCGGTTCGATCGGAACCCCGATCGAGGGCGTCGAGATGCGCCTGGTCGACGCCGACCGCGAAACTGTCGCGCCCGGCGAGACGGGTGAGATCGCCATTCGCGGCCACAACGTGATGCGGGGCTACTGGAACCGCCCCGAGGCGACCGCGGAGGCGATCGACTCCGCCGGCTGGTTCTACAGCGGCGACATCGCGCGGGTCGACGAGGACGGTTGCTACTTCATCGTCGACCGCAAGAAGGAGCTGATCATCCGCGGTGGCTACAACGTGTATCCCCGCGAGATCGAGGAGGTGCTGTACGAGCACCCGGCGGTCCGCGAGGCGGCGGTCATCGGCGTCCCCCACGCCGAGCTCGGCGAGGAGGTCGGCGCCGCGGTGGCGCTCAAGCCCGGCGAGACCGTCACCGAGTCCGAGATCCGCGACCACGTGAAGGCCAACGTCGCCGCCTACAAGTACCCGCGGCACGTGTGGTTCGTCGACGAGCTGCCCAAGGGCCCGACCGGCAAGATCCTCAAGCGCGAGATCAAGCCGCCGGCCGGCGTGGGCGCGAGTTAGCACCGCCGTCACCCGATTCGGACGACGTTCGGCGCCGGCGAGCCCATATCATTCCGGCGTCGATGGAGACGAACGGCCTCGATTTCGCGCTGGTGGTGTTCGAGCACACCGAGGGCGCCGAGCAGGCGTACTCGCGCGCGCCGGCGACGGTGGCGGGCGTGGCGTGGACGCAGCAGATCGCGTTCGTCGAGCACCACCGGCGAAACCGGATCATCGTGCGCGGAACGTTCGCCGGCCGCTACGTCGACGCCGACGACGAGTCGGAGTTCATCGGCACCAAGACCGCCGAAGGGGCCATCGCCGGCGGTGCCGTTGGTCTCTTCGCCGGCCCGGCGGGGCTCGCGGTGGGACTGGTGGCAGGTGGCCTCGCCGGCGGCGTCGCCCAGGAGCGAGGCTCACCGCATCTGCGGAGCGCGTTCTTCGACGAGGTCCGCCGAGAGGTGCCTGAGGGATCCTCGGCGGTGATCATGATGGCCTCACCCGACCATGTAGACGCGATGGTCACCGCGCTCGAGGGTCACGGCGGCCGGCTCGTCCGCCATCACCTCAGCGCTGAGGAAGCGAAAGCGCTCGAGGAGGCGGTCGCCGGGGATCCGACCGCGACCCCGCCGCCGGCGGCCTAGTGCGGATCATCCTCAACATCATCTGGCTGATCTTCGGCGGCCTGTGGCTGGCGATCCTGTACACGCTGGCCGGGCTGATCGCGTTCATCCTGATCATCACGATCCCGTTCGGCTTCGCGGCGTTTCGCATGGCCAGGTTCTGCCTGTGGCCGTTCGGCCGGACGCTGGTGAAGAAGGAGACATCCGGGGCGGGGTCGCTCATCGGCAACATCATCTGGGTGGTGCTGCTCGGGTGGGAGCTCGCGCTCGCACACCTGCTCACGGGCATCGCGCAGTGCATCACGATCATCGGGATCCCACTCGGCCTCGCGAACTTCAAGCTGATCCCGGTGTCCTTGTGGCCACTCGGGCGGGAAAACGTGTCGGTCGAGGAGGCTCACCAGATGGGTTACTCGGGCCTCGGGGTCCCGTCGTAGTCGCCGCCCCGAGCTAACCTACCGCGCCATGCCTGGGATGGGTGCTCGCGCCCGGTCGGTCCGTTCGCCCGGGATGGTCCGAGCGCGTCGTATTTATGCGGCGTACGGTGAGTCCGAGCGCTCGCGCATGCCGGTGGACGAGGTGCTCGCACACGCCGCGCGAGCCCACCCGGCGCGAGCTGCTCATCGGGGCCGGCGCGCTGGCCGCCGGGGCGACGCTGGCGTCGAATCCGGCGGCGGCGCTCGCGTTCCGCATCGCAAAGTTGCAGGCCCACCCGCGGATCGCGATCGTCGGCGCTGGCCTCGCCGGGCTGCGCTGCGCGCACATGCTATGGACCCAGAGTCCCGGCGATCCTGTGCTGTCGGCCGTGTACGAGGCCCACCCCGACCGCGCCGGCGGTCGCTGCTGGACGCTCCGGGACTACTTCGCCGATGGGCTGATCACCGAGCACGGCGGGTCGTTCCTGAACAGCGGTCAGACCTCGATCCGGCGCCTCGCGACCCGACTCGGCCTCAAGCAGGTCGTCGTCAACGGTGGCGACCTCCTGCGCGGGCAAGAGGTGTTCTTCATCGACGGGCGCATATATACCTACGCGGAGGCGAACGCCGACTGGCACGACGTCGGCTACCCCGCGTTCCGCAAGGCCGCCAAGGAGATGCAGACCGCCGCGGGCACGGCCCGGCTGGACCGGATGTCGGTGCCGGAGTGGCTGGACAGCAGCGACATCGGGGCGGGCAGCCGTTCGGGAAGCTGATGATGGCCGACACCGTCACCGAGAACGGCGGCGACCCCGACGATCAGTCCGCGCTCGACCTGATCGTGCTGCTGACCGGCAACCCGCGGTCCTCGCTCTACCCGCTACCGGGCGACGACGAGCGCTACACGATCGTCGGCGGCAACGACCAGCTCGTCTCCGGCATGATCGGCGAGCTCCCGCCGGGTACCGTTCGGCACGACCACGTGCTGGTCGCGATCCGCGAGCACTCGGACCACACGATCGGACTCGTGTTCGACGTCGCCGGCAAGAGCGTCGAGAAGACGGCCGACCTGGTCGTGCTCGCGCTGCCGTTCAGCACGCTCCGCCACGTCGAGCTCAGCCATTCCGGACTGTCCGCGACCAAGCGCCGCGTGATCCGGACAATGGGCATGGGGACGAACGCCAAGATCCACCTCGAGCTCAGTCACAAGACCTGGCCGGCGCTCGGGTATAGCGGCGCCACCTACGGCGAGTGGCAGCGCCTGGCGTGCGGATGGGACGACTCCGTCCAGTTCGGCCCCGATGCCGGCCCCGCGCTGTACCTGGCCTTTCCTGGCGGACGCGTCGGTCGTACCGGCCTCACCGGCGCCGCGCACGGGACCGCGCCGGCGCGCGACGTCCGCTGGGCGCTCGGGCAGATCGAGCACCTCTTCCCCGGCACAACCGCCGCCTTCACCGGCCGCTCCTACGAGGACCACTGGGCACGCGACCCGTGGGTGCACGGTGCCTACTCCTACTACCGAGTCGGTCAGGCCGCGACCTACGGCGAGCTCGCCGGCGCCACCGACGGTCGCTTCCTGTTCGCCGGCGAGCACACCTCGATCGACAACATCGGCTTCCTCGACGGTGCCGTGGAGACCGGCGAGCGCGCCGCGCAGCGGCTCTTCCACCGTATCGGCGCCTGAGTCGCGCCGGTTACCCGCCACGGTGTCGCACGGCACTGGCAGGTAACTAACTGACCAACCACCGACTGCCGCGCTCGCCGAGTGCACATTGGCGTCGCATTTTCAAACCGGGCTGAGGAAGGTTTGGCTGATCTCGGGGTCTTCATAACTGACCGTCGAATTGACGCGTCCACTGAAATCGCAAACTAGGAATGAACAATGGTCAGTCGGAGAACTGCGAAGTTCCGCGTAGTCGGGGTCGCCGGCTGGCGATCGCAGCATTGATCGTCGCCGGATGCGGGAGCGCCAGCAGCTCGAGCTCGAGCACGACTGCCGCAGCGGCCGCGCCGACACGGACAAGCTCGGCATCGGTAACGACGTCGGCCGCGGCCACCACGACCGGCATCATGATCAAGACCGCGAAAGGCTCGAGCGGGACTTACTCGTCGGCCCCAACGGGCGGGCGCTGTACCTGTGGGTCGCCGACAGCGGCGACATGTCGAGCTGCTCGGGCGCGTGCGCCCAGGCGTGGCCCCCGCTCTGACTAAGGGCAAGCCGACCGCCGGCACAGGCGTGAACGCGTCTGACCTTGGCACGACGATGCGCTCCGACGGCACCGGAGCAGGTGACTTACAAGGGTCACCCGCTGTACTACTTCGTCGCCGACACCAGCGCCGGCAGCACCAAGGGCCAAGGCAGTGACAGCTTCGGCGCGAAGTGGTGGCTGGTGGCGCCGTCGGGCACCGCGATCACCGCCGCCGCCACGACGGCCTCGACCGGCGGCTCATCAGCGGGAGCTCCACGTCGCAGTCGAGCGGGGACTGGGGCTAGCGGCCAAGTCCGGGGGGCGGCCGAATGGCACAGATCCGGGTCGGTGCCCGCGGCGACGCGGGCACCGCCGCGCTTCATGAGGTGTGCGCCTCGGCCGGTCGGCCCGGCCGACGCCGACCGGCCGATCGGGCCCTGGGCCTTCGCCGGCGTCGCCGTCGCCTCGTTCGGAGGACCGCTGGCGCTCGCGGCGCTGGCCGCGCGGGGCTCGCCGCCGATGCATCCGAGTCGGCCGGGCTGGCGATGCTCGCGGCGGCCGTGGTGTTCATCGCGCCGCTCGCGATCTGGCTGCGCTACTCGCGTCATGTCAGCAGCGCCGGCGGCCTGTACGCGTTCGTCGAGGCAGTCGCCATTTCTCTCTTCCCCTGGCAGCTGCTATGCCGTTGCCAAAAGGGCGCCGGGCGTTCCGGCTCCAGCCCTAAAACCTAGTTCACTGTGTTCAGTTGTCAGTAATCAGTTTTTCCTTGCCTGAGCTAACGTCCTTGTTCCATCCGGTTAGCTTCAGACTGTCCACTGTTCACTGTTACCTGTTCACTGCCCTTCTCACTTTCCCTGCGAACGGCCGATAATTTCATCGGCGATCATGCGCGGCGCCTCTTCGTACCGCGCGAACTGCATTGAATACGAGGCGCGGCCTGTTGTCGAGGAACGAATCTCGTTCACGTAACCGAACATTTCCTTCAGCGGAACGATCGCCTTGATAACCTGCGATCCTGCCGCATGCTCCATACCTTCAATCCGACCGCGACGCGAGTTGATGTCGCCGATGATCACGCCCATGTACTCTTCGGGCACTGTGACTTCAACTGCCATCACAGGCTCAAGAAGCACCGGGTGCGCCTTGCGTGCGGCTTCCTTGAAGGCGATCGAACCAGCAAACTTAAAGGCCATTTCGTTCGAGTCGACTTCGTGATAGCTGCCGTCAAACAGGATCACCTTCACGTCTACGATGGGGAGAACCAGCCAGAATGCCCAATTCCAATGCACCCTGCACGCCCTGATCGATAGGCTTGATGTATTCCCTCTGGTACCGATCCCACCCTTGATTTCGTTGATGAACTCGTATCCCTTGCCCGGCTCATTGGGCTCGATGCGCAGTTTGCAATGCCCGTAGTTGCCCCGCCATGGGTCTGGCGGATGTACTTGCCTTCCGCTTCAGCCGTCTTACGAATCGTCTCGCGGAACGCGACCTTGGGCTCGCCAACGTTCGCATCGACCTTATGCTCGCGCTTCAGGCGATCGACAAGAATCTCAGTGGGGAGCTCGCCCATGCCGCTGATGATCGTCTGACCCGAATCCTCGTCGGTACGCACCTTGAAGGTCGGATCTTCATCAGCCAGCCGGGACAGCCCCATACGCCATTTTTTCCTGATCCCTCTTGGTCTTCGGCTCAATTGCAACCGAGATCACAGGCTTGGGAAAGTGATGGCGCCAAGCGCAATCGGATGCTGCGGCGCACTCAGCGTGTCGCCCGTCTTCAATTCCTTCAGCCCCACGCAAGCGCAGATATCGCCGGCGTAGATCTCGGTGATGTCCTCACGCTTGTTGGCATGCATTTTCACCAGGCGTCCTACACGGTCCGTCTTGCCGGTACGCGGATTCAGAATCGTGTCGCCTGTCTTCAGCGAACCGGAATAGATGCGAATGAACGACAGTTTGCCGAATGGATCGTTGATCAGCTTGAACACCAGCGCCGCCAAAGGCTCGTTGTCGTCGGCCTTGCGAATCAAGTACCTTACGATCGTGCGGATCGATACCCTCGACCGGAGGCTTGTCCAATGGGCTAGGAAAATAATCAACCACCGCGTCGAGCAGCGTTTGCACGCCCTTGTTTTTGAACGCGCAACCACAGATCACCGGGAAGACCTTCAGATCGATGGTCGCCTGGCGAATGCCCTTCTTCAGCTCCTCGATGGTCGGCGTTTCGCCTTCGAGAAATTTCTCGAGCAGCACATCGTCGGTCTCTGCGATCACTTCGATCAGTTGCAGACCGGAATGCTTCCGCCTTCTTCTGCAGATCCGCGGGAATCGCCTGGACGTCAACTCGGCGCCCATGGTTTCATCGTGCCATACGACGGCCTTCATCTCGATCAGATCAACGATGCCCTTGAAACCAGCTTCCGCGCCAATCGGAATCTGCAGCGCCACAGGGCGTGCGCCAAGCCGCTTGCGAATCGTGTCTAGAACGTGCTCGAAATCGGCTCCGTTCTTGTCCATCTTGTTCACGAAGCAGATACGCGGAACCTTGTACTTATCGCCCTGCCGCCACACCGTCTCGGTCTGGGGCTGAACACCGGAAACAGAGTCGAATACTGCGACCGCGCCGTCGAGAACGCGAAGCGAACGCTCCACCTCAGCGGTAAAGTCCACGTGGCCCGGCGTATCGATGATGTTGATACGAATGTCTTTCCACATGCACGTCGTTGCAGCGGACGTGATGGTGATGCCGCGCTCCTGCTCCTGCTCCATGTAATCCATGGTCGCGGTGCCTTCATGCACTTCGCCGATGCGGTGCGTGATGCCCGTGTAGAAGAGGATGCGTTCGGTCGCAGTCGTCTTTCCGGCGTCAATGTGCGCCATGATTCCGATGTTCCGGCAACGACTAAGGGGTATGGTGCGAGCCACGGCTATTTTTCCTTGCGGGCTTCAATCCCGCCGTTATTTCCCAGTTCGACAGTATCCATGTCAGTTAAAAACCTGAAATCCTCGGACCGGTCAAAGCAGTGATCACTGTCAATGTCATCGTATGCTTCACTACCAGCGATAGTGCGCAAAGGCCTTGTTGGCCTCGGCCATGCGGTGCACGTCTTCCTTCTTCTTCATCGCCGCGCCACGGCCATTGGCAGCGTCCAGCAGCTCATTGCTCAGTTTGTCGATCATGCCCTTCTCACCGCGGGCGCGCCCGTAGGTGATGAGCCAGCGAATCGCGAGCGAGGTACGCCGATCGGCATTCACTTCAATCGGCACCTGGTAGTTAGCGCCGCCCACGCGACGGGTCTTGACCTCGAGCAGCGGCTTGCAGTTCTCGACCGCTTTCTTGAAGAGCTTCAACGCGTCGTCCCCGCCACCCTTCTCCTCCAGGTTCTTCATCGCCTGGTAGAAGATGCCCTGCGCGGTCGACTTCTTGCCGCCCCACATCATCGAGTTCACAAACTTGGTGACCAGCGTGGACCCGTAAACCGGATCCGCCGCTACTTCCCGCTTAGCAATGTGCCCTTTTCTCGGCATAATTCCTCAAAATCCTTCGCGCTTTAGCGCCGCTTCTGGTGCCCCAGTCCCGGTACCATCACTCCGCCCGGGAACCGCAATCTACTTCTTGCCTGCCGCTGCTCCGCCCTTGGCGCGCTTGGCACCGTACTTCGAGCGGCTCTGCTTCCGGTTCGCCACGCCGACTGAATCCAGCGTGCCGCGCACCACGTGATAACGGACGCCCGGCAGATCCTTCACACGGCCGCCGCGGATCAGCACAATCGAGTGCTCCTGCAGGTTGTGGCCGATGCCGGGAATGTAGGTCGTAACCTCAATCCCGTTGGTCAACCGCACACGGGCTACCTTACGCAGCGCCGAGTTCGGCTTCTTGGGGGTTTGTGTGTATACGCGAGTACAAACACCGCGCCGCTGCGGCGAGGCCTGCAGTGCAGGGGACGCCGTCTTGTACCGCGGGGCCGTACGCCCCTTGCGAACCAATTGATTAAATGTCGGCAAACTAAAACTCCTTACCCCAAAAACCTCTAAACCCAACCTACTCACAGCCGCGCGCAAGCCCTCCGGGCTCTTCTCCCGTTGGCGCGCTTTCAGCCGCCCAAACGCACGGAAGCCCAGGTTGCTGCTTCGCGTCTGCCTTCGTTCCACTACCAGACGAAAACCAGGACGGTGGCCGGTCGTTTTCGCGCTTTACGCGGGAAAAGCCAACTCCGTTTCGCCGGTCTCGGCTCGCATAGCCCTCCAAGGTGGAGAAACGCGCGAGCACCGATGCGATTCATCGCCTACCCGTCTTTCCTTCACCCGGGTCGGTGATGTGTCCCTGCCCTTTGCAAGATAAGAGCGATTCGGGGACTTTGGCCACACTTTGCTGCTTGCGGCCTCGGGTGCTGATCCTCGCCAAATTTGCTGGCCGGGATCACCCGTTACGCGCCTGCCGTCAACACACACGGATAGGCGCGTTCTTGCGGAACCTTATAAAGATAACAAGAAACCGGGGTGGGGTCAATGAATTCAACCCTTCGGCTTAATTTTGCGGCTTGGAAAATGGCATCTTTGCCAAAAACTAACGACCGCGTCTCTATGTCAGGCACGGTATAGGTGCCGCTGTTCGCCACGGCGTTTCCAGTCATGTTCGACGGCGCCGCGATCGTCGCTCCGCCACTGGATTGCACGATCTCCGCCGTCCAGACTGCAAGCGAACCCGAAATGGGTGCTGGCAGGAACCCCGCGATACCGGAAAGATCTGGAAAAACCAGAGCGGTTGAGCCGTTCTGGTAGTTGGCCGTCGCTTCAACCTCGTAAAGACTTGAAACGCCTGTCGCGCTCACCCAGCCAACCACCGCCGACTCCATCACGCCGGTCTTTCCGGTGAAGCCGGTGTACACGAAATTGAAGCTTGGCAACACTGCCGGCGCAGGCCCCCCATAAGACCAAGACGCGGGAATGTGAAGCTTACGGGACTTCCGCTGGTCGAATTCGCCAGAACCAGAGCCTCCTCGCCTTGGGTAGATGAGCTTCGAGCTGTCGCGAGAAACGTGTAGCGATCTCCGCTCTGCACTGCGGCAGCGGGTAACGCCGGATATTGCGCGGTCGCAGGGGAAGCAACCGTAAAGCCGCCCGCACTGCCCATAATGAACCCGACAGTCGTCGTGGGCTGGGAATATCCCGAAGGAGTGTTGTTGTATGTAATGGCTTGCGGAGTCGTCTCGTCGGCTGCGCCCAGAACAACCGTGCTGCCTCCGTTCAGCGCGCCCGGAACGGTCTGGTTCGCGAAATTCTTCGCGGCAACAATGCTGGTCAGCAGACCCTGCTGAGCGTTGTTGTATGCCAGCACCATCACGCGGTCGCTGCCCACCGGCTCAGCCACAGTGAATGCGCCATTGAGGGCTGCTCCGCCGACGGTTGTGGAAGTGCCATTCGTAGCCGCAATGTCGACCAGCGTTGCCCCTGGAATTCCGCTGGCATCCATGCTGCCGGTGAACGTCCCCGTCTGGCTGGAAGGCAGAGCCGTTGGACACGGAGCGGTGAACGACGAGCCATCCGCGGTGCTCGCTTCGAACACAAATTGCTCCGGCACCTGCACCTGCGCGCTCAAGGGCAAGGTGCAGACATAGGCTACCGCGAAGTTGGTAGTGCCACTGGGGATCGTCAGAGTCAGAGTACCCGCGCTAAGCGTTTGTGCCGTGAACGACGCGGAACCGATGCGCGCTGCAGCCGCAGACGGCGTGCCCCCACTGAACTTAAAGGTAACCGTGGAAGGCGTGGCACCCCCTCCCCCCGTCCACCCTCCTCCACCCGAACCACCTCCGCACCCCGCTAAAAGTGCCAGGGACAAGCCGAGTACGGAACAGCACAGAATTCTGGAAAATGTTGAACGTCCAGTTGTCCACGCGCGAATTCCCATTGCTTGCTTTCTCCACGGTGCTCGCGACCGCGAATCCAGGGAAGGTTGGTTACCCTAATCGTTCTCCGGGTACTACTGAATCGATTTCAGCGTCCAGGTTCCGTTCTCCAACGTAAAATCGGCCTGTTTGCGTGTCTAGCTTGTTTCCGGGATGGTGCGCAATATCATTAAGCGCCTGTGGAACTCCGTTCAGGTTTACGCCCTCGGTGAACTTTCCTTCCTTGGCTGCGGCCGAACCTGTCAGCATCTCGTCTTGCAGGTCACCCATGTCGTGCGCTTCATGTGATTCGCAGCGACAGTCATGACGACGACCGTGTAGTTCGTGTCATCCTGATTCGCTGGACGCCACTCGATCACGTCGCCGCCACCGGAAGCGTTATGGCTTTCTTGCCATCCGGAGTCAGCTTGAAATCGGCCCACAGCTTGTTGGGATAAACCTTCGTCCTCTCCCACAGCTTTGCCGTGACCAGTTGGCGCACTCCTGCTTGGTTCACAAGGATCGTGGTCGCAACCGGCGTCGTCTGGTCGTATTTCGCCTGCACGAACGCCAGCGCCTGGGCCGGGGTCAAATCCGGCGCCGACTTGCATCCAACGACCGCAATCCCGCAGCCACCAATGCCAATATTCCTAAACTCCTCCAATTCAGCATGATTCTCACTCCTTGCCTCGCCCAGACGGTCAACATCTCAACGACCCGCCATTTTTCTCCTACTTTCGGGCGCTGTCAATGGATTCGGATATGTGACACCCTCGGCACACTTATGAGTGGAGCAGGGTCTGAAATAGCCTGCGCACCTGGCTCGTTGTTGACCAACGTTGATGCTGGCGGGAAGGTGGTTTACTGCTCGTGCCACTCGCTTCAGCAGCAAAAGCCAGAAATCCTATCTCATCCGGACAAGGCAAACCTGCGCGTTGGGTGCGCCGTTGCCTCGGAGTGGTCAGTCCCTTATCGTCCACATCAATATGCAAGGGCTTGGCCGGGCACAGATCGGGATGGAAGGTGTAGGTCACCGCGACAGGGTCAAAAAGCGTTGGCGTTGGATTGTGGTTCGGGGTTCCTCCCATCCATTCGTGATAGAGCAGCGTCAACTGATCGGTGAGAGCCGATCCATGCGAAAAATTGTCTCGCGATTCTTCGCATCGAGCCGGCACTTGCGTCGAATCCAGAGGCATCATGAATACGGGCACACCGGATGCCAGCAGCGCCTTGAGGGCCGGCTGGGTCATTGAGACCAATGTTCCACTCCGGCTGAGGCGGCTTCGGCTTTCCTCTGCGCGTCCAGTCCATAGCCTCGATACTACGCTCCCGCCCATGATGACGATGCGTTCGAGCTTTCTGAAAGGCCACTGGGTCCCGTTTGATCGCCGCCTCCACGGTGAACAGCGGGCCGATTCCGATCAGAGTGATTTCGCCCGGATGCTCGCGCGCTTCGCGGAAATGAAACTCCGCCCCGTCACCGAATTTTTCTCGGGTGCGCGCTTCGCGTAGGCCGACTGCGTCATCGCGTTGTCTGTCTTCGTCGTCTGGCCCTGCAAACACCGGAATATCGCTTCGTCCGACCGCCTGCAAATACCGGTCCACCAGCCGCGCGCGCATCTCTGTGTTGCCGAATGCGGTTGTCACGCCGAGGACCTTCAACTCCGGGCTCTTCAAGGGCCAGGGCGAGTGCAAAGGCATCGTCAATGTCATCGCCAATATCGGTGTCGATAATCACTTTTCTGGGGCGATGAAGCCGCCTTTGCCGCATCGGGAGTTGCTTGCGAGCCCGCGCAGCGGGAACGATGGAAGGAAGCAAGAAATCAGCGCGAACAGGACGAACTCCGGCGCGAAGATTTTTCATGTCCATATGACTCTATCGCTTTCGCCCCATCCGTTTCCGTTCCATTAATCTGATGACGGTTGCATAATCAGGTCGCTAGGTTGCATTCAGGTCGCTAGGTTGCATTCAGGTCGCTATGTCGCATTCAACTCGCATCACCCGACGCCGCTTTCTGCAGAAATCTCAGCCTGGGCCAGTCTGGGCCTGCGCGCTGCCGCCGCACTCGCTTTCTGGCCGCATCCGATGCAATCCCTTCGGCGACGGTGAAAGACCGCGCCCCCCTTCTCCAAGCGCGTTTTACCTTCTGCCGCTCGGTTCCTATCCGGCCGCGGGCTGGCTGCGGAGCCAGTTGACATCCAGGCCAACGGGCTTGGCGGCCACCTGGACGAAACCTGGGCGGACGTCGGCCCCAACAGCGGCTGGCTGGGGGAAACGGCGAATCGTGGGAGCGCGGACCGTACTTCCTCGATGGCCTGATTCCGCTGGCGTATCTGCTGGACGATGCACGCCTCAAAGCCAAGGCGCAGAGGTACATCGACTGGACGCTCGATCACCAGGCGCCGAACGGCATGATCGGCCCGGCGTCGAACGACGACTGGTGGCCGCGCATCGTGATGCTCAAGGCGCTGACGCAATACCAGGAATTCACCGGCGATCCGCGCGTAATTCCCGTGATGGACAAGTATTTCCGCTATCAACTGCGCGAGTTGCCCAAGCGGCCGCTGCGCGACTGGGGCAAGTTCCGCTGGCAGGACGAACTGCTCAGCGTGATCTGGCTCTATAACCGGACCGGCTCGCCCTATCTTCTCGACCTGGCGCGACTGCTGCATCAGCAGGGCTACGACTGGTGGCGCAATACGCCGATTCCAAGTACACGCAGCGCATCACCGCGGAATACATCAAGCTCGAACGAAGGCGGCGGGCTCAAGGATCTCGCGCTCTGCGACGCATGGCGTGAACAACGGCCAGGCGGTGAAGACCGGGCCGGTCTGGTCGCTGGTGTCCGGGTCAGCAGCGGACCGCGCCGCGGTGCTCACGATGATCGCCGAGCTGGACAAGTATCACGGCCTGCCGAACGGCATGTTCTCCTGCGACGAGCACCTCGCCGGCCTCGATCCGTCGCAGGGGTCGGAGCTCTGCACCGTTGTCGAATATATGTTTTCGCTGGAGCACGCGCTGGCAATCACCGGCGATCCTGCCTCGGCGACCGGCTCGAGCGCCTCGCCTTCAACGCGCTGCCCGGCACGTTCACCGACGATATGTGGGCCCACCAGTACAACCAGGAGCCAAACCAGGTGGAGTGCAGCCTGCACCACAAGCCATGGACCACCGACGGGCCGGAATCGAATCTCTTCGGCCTGGAGCCCAACTTTGGCTGCTGCACGGCCAACTTTCACCAGGGCTGGCCGAAGTTTGCCGCCAGTCTTTTCATGCTTTCCGGCGACCAGGATTCGGAGGATCAGGACGGCTTGTGGCCGCCGTCTATGCGCCCTGCGAAGTGCGCACCATCACTTGCGCGGAACCGCACGTTCACCTGATCGAGGAGACGGACTATCCATTCCGCGGCGCGGTGCGGATCACGGTCAATCCGGCAAGCCCGCTGAGCTTTCCGCTTCACTCTGCGCATCCCCGCGTGGGCCAGCCGGCACGACGATTACGCATCAACGGCAACTCCGACCCCATCGCCTCCAGCACGCCGCTTTTCCACATATTGAGCGCACTTGGAAGGCCGGCGATCGCGTGGAAATTGACGTTTCCCATGAAACCGCGCATTTCGCGCTGGTTCAACGACTCGGTCGCCGTCGAGCGCGGACCGCTGGTTTTTTCCTATGCCATCGGCGAAAGCTGGGTAAAGCTGCGCGATCGCGGCATGACCGCGGACTGGCAGGTCTTCCCAACCAGCCGTGGAATTACGCTCTGGATCTCGACGAAACGTATCCGGCGCGGTCCATCTCGGTGAAAGAAAGCGAAGTTGGTGAAGTTCCTTTTGCGCGAAAGAGCGCGCCGGTTGAGATTCGCGTGAAGGCCCGCAAGCTTTCGGCATGGCGGGCCGAAGATGGAGTTGCCGATCCGCTTCCCAAAAGCCCAGTTGCCACCAACGAGCTGGAAGAAGAGATCACGCTGATTCCATATGCAGCCGCCAAACTGCGAATCACCGCTCTTCCCGTTTTGAAAGCGTAAGGAATTCGCAACCTGTCCGTTGCTCTTGCAGTTGGGACCAAACAGCTTGCCCTGTCCATGTCACAGCCTCATCGAGATGGATGGAGAAAGCACTGAGCTACGCAACTGTCAGCAACCGTTGCGACTCAATCTTCGACTCATCGAGCTGAACATCAAACCCCGGTCCAGTTGGCGCAGCAATATGGGCCTGCTCCAGAATTGGCGGATTCTTTTCAAAGTGATGGTAGTGCCGCATCTTGGTCACGAGGTATTCGCCCAGGGGAAACGTCATCGGCGACTGGCTCAGGATTGTGTGTACCGCCGCGCGCAAGCTGTGGCCATGCGGAATCACGCGCACATCGTGCAACGACGCCACCGTGCCAATCTTCACCAGTTCGCTTACGCCGCCGCACCACTCTGGATCTGCCTGCACCACGGACAGCGTGCGCGCCTGCAGATAACGCTCAACCTCCCAGCGCCCGTAGAAATGCTCGCCCGACGCCAAGGGCACGGTCGTTCCCTGCCGGATCGCCGCGAAGCTGTCGACCTTTTCCGGATGCGTAACCTCTTCCATCCAATATGGCCGGTACTGTTGACCCGGCGCGCCCACTCCAGGGCATAATCCTGGTCCCAGCCGCTGTAGGCATCGAACATGATCTCGTAGTCATCGCCGAGCGTCTCGCGCAGCGTCTTCACCAACTCGATGTTCTTGCGCATACCTTCGGGACCCGAGCCCGGCCCATAACCGATAAACCACTTCTGGTAATGGAATCCCTGATTCTTGAGCTCTGTGGCCCGCTTTCGCACCGCGTCGAGTTCCAGGGAAAAGCCCAGCGCGCTTGCATACATCTCGACTTTTTCGCGCGACCGGCCACCGAGAAGGCGCCACACCGGAACGCCATAAAACTTGCCGCGCAAATCCCACAAAGCATTGTCAACGGCGCTGATCGCCATCATGAAGATCCCTGCACGCGACTGCCGGTTCGAACGATACATCTGGTCCCAAAGGATTTCACCGGCCAGTGCGTCCTTGCCGATCAGAAAATGCTGCAGGTCCTCGAGAACGATTGTGGCCGCCTCGCGCTCAATCGGCCCATACAATCCCTCAAGCCCTGCCGCGGTGCGAATCCGGATATGATCTGCCTCGTACTGCACCTCGCGCGTTCCATTGGGCTTGTCGGTGTAGGGCGCGGGCCTGAGATTGTCATATACATCGAGCGGATTCACCTGGGGCTGATGGTCGATACCAGCCTCTTCCGCGAATGCCCACGCAGTTCGATCAACTCCACTGCATCGATCTTCAGCGGCGCCAATCCATCCGGACGATCCGGACATCGCACCGCATCTGCGGCCATGCCTTTCGCCACCGACGAACTCGCACACGCGGCGGCTGCCGTCATCGCCCCAAGAAAACTTCGCCGATTCACTCCGTCTCCTCCAAATTCAGCCGCAGGTCGGTCTCGCCATCCGCAACCCTGCTGTTACTCTTTAGCGCCATTCACTAGCACAGATCTGGGTGACCTATTCACACAGTTTCATCGCGTCATGATCGGAATACCGCGACCCTCAATCTCCCTGCTTCCCGGATCCCAGCGCGACCACAATCTTCTCTGTGTCGTACACACAACCACCCCAGACGCCGCCGCTGGCCTGAACCAGCGCCGCCCACAGGCGCGTATCATCCGGCAGCGCGGGTGCGGCCAAATCGGTCGCGCGGCTGTCGCTGCCCAGTCGGCGCGCGCCTTCCTCGGCGCCAAACCTCCCCTCGTGCATCGCCAACAAGATTCACCGAGCCCGTCGAGTCTGTCGCGGTCGATCACGATCTCGATCAGATCGCCATCCAGAACCTTGCCGATCGGTCCGCCCGCCAGCGCCTCCGGCGAAATGTGCCCGATACAGGCGCCGGTCGAGACACCACTGAAGCGCGCGTCCGTGAGCACCGCGACGTGCTTGCAATGCGGCAATGCTTCAGCGCCGAGTGATCTGGTAAATCTCCTGCATGCCTGCGCCGCGGGGCCGCCGCAGATCAGCACAATCACATCGCCCTGGCAATCGCCGCCTTTGATCGCTGCAATCGCCGCAGCTTCTGTTATAAAAACTCTCGCCGGCCCGCGATGGCGATAGACATTATCTTCGCCGATCAGCGATGGATCGATCGCCGTGCTCTTGATCACCGAGCCCTCCGGCGCAAGATTGCCGACCGGGAAACAAACTGTCGCCGTCAGTCCCCGCGAGCGCGCACGGTCGGGCGACATGATCACGTCATCGGCATCGATGCCATCCAGTTCCTTCAGCCTCTGCGCATTGTGGCGCCGCTCGCTGTGCTGCCACCAGTCGAGGCATGCGTCCAGCGTTTCGCCGCTAACGGTCTTCACACTTGTGTCCAGAAGCCCAGCCGCGCGCAGTGCCAGCATCACTTCCGGTACGCCGCCGGCGAGAAAAACCTGAACCGTTGCAAATCCGCGCGGGCCGTTTGGCAGCGCATCGACCAGGCGCGGCACTGGCGATTAACTTGCTGCCCAGTCTGTGCGCCTGGGCCGCTCCAATCCTGCGGAAAACGCAATCGCCGGAAGATGCAGGAGAAGATTCGTCGAGCCGCCAAACGCCGCATGCAGCACCATAGCGTTGCGCACAGCTGCGTGCGTCAGCGATATCGCGTGCGCCCAACTTCGACTTGATGCAACCGCATCATTGCACGTGCAGAGCGTCTCGCCGCATCGAGCCAGATCGGCTGTCCTGAAGGAGCCAGCGCAGTATGCGGCAGCGACGAGGCCCAGCGCTTCGCCAACAACCTGCGATGTCGCCGCGGTGCCAAGAAACTGGCATCCGCCGCCAGGCGACGCGCACGCGCGGCAACCCACTTCAGCCGCATATTCCAGCGTGATCTGCTGCTGTGCGAACCGCGCGCCGATGGTTTGCACCTTGCCAGCATCCTCGCCGGACTCCGGCAGTAGCGTGACTCCGCCCGGGAATCAGAACCGCGGGAAGGCGCCCGCCGAAGCCAGCGCCATCATCATCGCCGGCAATCCCTTATCGCAGGTGGCCACGCCCAGCACGCCTTTGCCTGTGGGCAAGGACCGCATCAGCCGGCGCAGCACGATTGCCGCATCGTTGCGAAAAGGCAGCGAGTCCATCATGCCCGTCGTGCCCTGCGTTCGGCCGTCGCAGGGATCGGTGCACGCACCCGCGAAGGGAATTGCGTGGAACGCCTTCAACTCGCGCGCGGCCTCAGCTACCAGCAAGCCAACTTCCCAGTGTCCGGTGTGAAAACCCAGGGCAATCGGCCGTCCATCTTCGGCGCGCAGTCCGCCATGCGTGCTGAGAATCAGAAACTCAGGATCGAGCAGCCGCGCCGGTTCCCAACCCATGCCTGCGTTCTGGCTCAAGCCAAAAAGATTCCCGGACGGCTCGGTGCACCAGCATCTCCGGCGTCAGTGGCAGCATGCCTTCAGGGCCGACAGCGTGGGTCGCGACATCGCGCAGTGCTTTCCTGCGCCCATCGAGTTCTTCCGTCTCCAGCACTGACCTCAGCGAAATCTCCGCGATCACATCCTCCTCAATGCGTTCTCATCTCCACGCGCCGGCATCACCGTGTGCTTTGCGTTGTGCTGGTCGCAACAAGGGTCAGCCGGAAGACATGCGGCTTGGGGATGGCTGCTTCATAAATTGAAGCTTCCAGCGAATTTTCAAACGCCTGCATCACATCCTTGCCTTCTTCGGCGCCGGTATCGGCATTGCGCACGCGCATTCGCAGGTGAATATAGTGCGCCTCGTCGCGATCGCGCACCAGCCAGCTTACGCGTTGTGCCTGGTGAAACATGGGCGTGGCATAATCCGCCAGGTTGATTCCGCTCTCCAAGGCTTCCGGCGAAAAGGTGTCCACGGCATCGCCATCAATGCTCAGTGCATAGCGTCCAGCGGCGAGCCCGGTAACGCGCAGCGTTTCCTGGTTGAGTTGCTGCTCAATATCCGTCAGATCTTCAAGCAGCGCCGTGGTTGCGTTACTCCGCGTCAGAGGCAACGGCAACGCATCTTCGACTTCTGTCCATTTCCATCCGCCGTCGGTCTGTTCCACCTGGCTTACGCTGGCATTGAGGGCCTGCGTTACCGCTCCCGCGTGCGCGTCTATCGCGACATTGGATACCAGCGCCGGGGCATGCCATCCCTTGAGCAACGCCTCTGCCATCACCCAATGCGCCAGCGGATCGGGATGCACGCGGTCCGGTAGCAGCAGCACCCCCAATTTCGGATCCAACGCGTCAGCCTTTCTGACCGCCGCGGCCACGGACGGATTCAAATTCGCAAACGTCGCGCCATATTTGTCAGCAAGCGACTGATCCACTTCTGCAAAATGCTGCATCACCGCGTTGTAGCCCCCCGGGAACGTCACGGGACGCGTCACATCGTCATAGGGCGACGGCCCCAGCAGCGTGAGCCGAACACCCGGCACGTGTTCGCGAATCGAATCCAGCAGATGCTCGTAGCCCTTCACATAGCTTTGCTCAATCTCATCTGTCGTCGCGCGATAGCCACCATCATTCATGCCCAGCATCACCGTGACCACCGTCGGCTTCTCTGCGAAGACATCGCGCTCGAGGCGCTGATCAATTGGTCCTCCACCGCCGCCCGTTACGCGATCGCCACCGACGCCCGCACCGTAGAAATGTACCCGCATCCAGGGGAAGCGCGTTACCGCATACAACTCCACATACTGGTTGTAATAATTTTGCTCGGTAATGCTGTCGCCGTAGAAGACAACAGTGTCACCGCTGTGCAGGAAGAATCCATGCGCATTCGCCTCTGCGCCAACAGGCATCAGCGTCTGCGGACCACTACGCACGGGCAGAGAAACGATCCCGGTCGCAGGCGCCATTCGCAGTGATTCCGCGGTCATCGCCTCAGGCGGAGCAGTTGCTACCGCAACCAGGGAATCCGCACACCCGTAATACAAGAACCATTTCTTATGAAAGAAGACCAGGCCTTCGGCAAAGGTGGTTCCGGCAGCGTACTGTCCGGTCTTTTCATATGGTAGTTCGGGCTTCAGCACCGGCTTGTCAGTCTGCTCCAGCAGATTCGCGGGATTGGCGGGGTCAAAGATCGCCTCGCCTGCCGCATAGGCGTTCGGACCCAACGCGGGGTCGCCGCCTTCTGGGGCGTTCTTGCCGTTGTAGAGCATCACGATTCCAGTGGGCGTCAGTACCGGCGGCGGACCGGTCTCGGGGAACGTGCTGTCGAAGTGACCTCCTCTCGGCCGCAACAACTCGACCAGCTTTCCGTGCATGTCTTCGACGGGTATCCAGTGAATCGCATCGTCCGACGTCGCAAGCTTGATGGCCCCTTCGCCCCAGTACATCCAGTAGCGGCCCGCGATCTTTGCCGCAATCAGCCGGCCATCCTTCAATTGCGTAACGATGCCGGCTGACTTGTACATCAGGTTCGCGTACTTGCCACCCAGCGCGGCCTGAAATGCCGGTCCATATTTCGTCCAGTGCTTCAGATCGTGGGAGGTTGCAACTCCCACCGAATACGTCTTCCGATTCCATTGCGTATAGGTCAGCACATAGGTGCCGTCGTCACGCTCCACAATACGCGGATCTTCGACGCCGCCCGGCCATTCGCGCGCTTGCTGGTCATCCTCTGCGGGATAAAACACCGGCTCGCCATTGCGCTTGAAGTGAATACCGTCATCGCTCTCGGCAACGCCGAGGCGCGACGTGTGGCCGCCAATCTCCATCGCACCCGAATTGTCCTCGGCGCGATACAGTACAACTACCTTGCCCTTGCGCACGATTGCTGCAGGATTGAAGGTGTGCAGTGCCTCCCACGCGACAGGCTTGTGCTGAATTGGATCCTCAAACGTCGATGCCAGATTGGGTGAGATGACTGGATTTCCCGTTGCCGGCCGCGTGAATGGGCCGATTACCCAATGTGGAGTTCCCTGGGCCCACAAGCCCGCGGTACCCAGCAACACGCCCAGTGGAATCGAAAACCTCAGAATCGTCTTCACGCGATCTCTCTCCGCAATCCGCCCCATCTTACGCTTCGCGTTCATCTCTCCGCCCCGCACGAAAGTCCCAGGCAAGTAGCTACCGGCTAAGAGCTAGCCGCTGCTTCAAAAAAGCTCAAGGCCGCATCCCCCTGCTCCAACAGCCGGACTCTGTGCAGGCTTCCATACCCATCTTCGAGCTTCTGCTTGCGCCGGTGCTCTGCAATCACCACCGCACCCTCCGCCAACAAACCTGAAGCCTCACCCCCGAGCAGCCCCATCGCCAACGCGTACTCCTCTGCGGCCTCGTAAGGCGGATCGAGAAATACCACGTCGAAGTGCATCTGTGAGTTCGCCGGCCGCACACGCCGCAGAAACGTCCCCACGCTCGCCGCTTCAACGCGAACTCCGCCTCGCAGCCCCAGCTTTTCGAGATTGGCGCGGAGCACCTTGAGCGCCGGCTCGCCACGCTCCACTACCACAACGCTCGCGACTCCCCGGCTGGCTGCCTCAATGCCCACCGCGCCCGATCCTGCGTACAAATCCAGAAAGCGGGTCCCGTCCATCCGAGGCGCAAGTACATTAAACAGAGTCTCGCGCAGCCGGTCGCTCGTGGGACGCGTCCCGAGACCCGCCGGAGCATCCAGCGTCCTTCGCCGCAGCTTCCCAGCAATCACCCGCATCGCGAATCAGCATATAGGAGATACCCGCAAAGCCTGAGCATCTACAATTCGTATATGCGAGGGTGGACCATACCGCTGGGCCGATGGATGGGCGTGGAGATGCGCATGCACGTCTTCTTTCCTGCGCTCGTGCTGGTCTGTCTCGGTCTCAGCGCCACCAATGGAATCATGCGCGGCCTTGCCCTGTTCCTCGTTTGCGTATCGGCCGTGGTGATCCGCGAGACTGCGCGGCTGATGATGGCCGCGTATCTCAACCTGAAGCTGCGCGCCGTGCTCCTGATTCCCATCGGGGGCCTGTTCGCCTACGCCAACCCCGAGAGCCAGGAAGCCGCGAACCAGGGTTTCGGCCAGTTCGCTATGGCGCTTACCGGCCCGCTCGCCAATTGTCTTACCGCGCTCATGCTCGCCGGGGCTTTCATCGGCGCGGGGGGAGACGTACGCCTGCTCGGACGTCCACTGATTACCGCTGCGTACCTATTGCGCAGCATGGTCTGGATGCAGGCAGGACTCGGCCTCCTGCACCTTCTGCCTGCCTATCCGCTCGACTTCGGCCGCCTCCTGCGCGGCAACTTTGCCCGCACCCATGGCCTCTCGCCCGCAGGCCGCGCGGCCTCCGGAATCGGGCAACTTATCGCCCTCGCCGTTATGATCTGCGGCATGGCACTGCAAGCCTATTGGCTCATCATCGCCGGTTTTTTCATCATGATCGGCGCGCAGATCGAAGACCAGGGCGTCTTCTTCCAGTCCGTCGTCGACACGGTGCGGATGCGCGAGGTTATGCTCACCGACTTTGCTACGCTCTCCCCATCGGATACGCTGGCGGACGCTCTCTTTCGCTGCGTTCACTCTCTTCAAGAGGATTTCCCGGTGGTCCGCGGACCGCAACTGGTCGGCATCGTCTCGCGGCAGCGCATCGTCGACGCGCTGCGCAACGATGGCAACGGGTACATCCAATCCATCATGTCGCGCGCCTTCCAGGTGGCGCGCCCTGAAGACACCCTGGGTACCACCATCCGCCGCATCTCCGGCGGACAGGGATTGTCGCTGATTCCCGTCACCGAGAGCGGCAAAGTTGTCGGCATCGTCAGCGTGCAAAACCTGATGAGCTCGATGTCCCTTCTGGCCGAACAGCGCCGTATCGAAGCCGAAGACTCCTCCGAATAGACAATCAAAATCGGAAGGTCCGATACACTTTCATGGGGCTCGTCCCATGAGAATGATGCCTGCCGGCTTGGTCAAGACCTTGGTTTCCAAATTCGAACGCGGTTGGGTGATTGTCGCGCTGGTTATCTGCGCACTTGTGGCGAAAGTGGCTTTGCACCGGGATCCGGGGAATGTTCACTTATTCAACTCCCTGCCCGTCGATCAACGGCCATACGGTAAACGAAGTGGTGCGGATATTCGCGAGTCATGGGAGGCCGAACAGAGGCGCGCGTCAGCACGATACAGCGATGCGGACCTGCAGCGGATGGTAGGGCAGCTGTTTGTCCAGTACGATCCAGACCGCACCAACTTTCATGCGTTGCTCTACGCCGGCGCGCGACCGCTTCCATTCCTCCTGAAGGCGCTGGATGACCCACGCACAGCGACAACGGTGTTTTCAGGGCCCGGCGTTAGTATTTTGGACACCTCCCCGTTCGAGCGCATTTGTTCACTATTGAGAAGCCTTAAGCCCGCGGAGGCTGCCGTGCCACTCGCGCGGTACCTGGAAAATCCGAATCCTAGGTTCCGCGGGAATGCCGCATTGCTATTGGCAACGATCGGCACCAAGGAATGCCTGGAGCCCGTAAAGAAAGCACTGGCTGACACCGATCATGGAACCCGCGAATACGCTCTCATCGGGTTGGCTTCTGAACCTGATGCGCGGCGAAGGGACGAGACGTTTCTTTCCGGCGTGTTCCCGGCGCTTGTCCCCCTGTTGAACGATGGGAACTACGCTCCTGAAAGCCCGGCGAGCGCGATGATGGCGGTGGATTCGGCCAAAGCCATTCCGATCCTGGAGTCGCAACGGTATCTTTCAATGCGCAATCCGCAGTTGGTTGAGGTTCTTCATGCGCTTGACCGGCCAGGTGTAAGAGTCCCAAAATCAGCTCTTCTCCCGCTCCTGGCAGGACTGGAACCAGTTGCCACAAAAAAATCTTCGGCGGAAGTGACCTATGCGGCAACACTCGCCCTCTATGCCAACAACCCCGATGATCATGCGGAGCCAAAATTTCGCGCCTTGATCAATTCCCCCAGTTCGATGATTTCATCGGCAGCTGCGCGGGGATTGGAAACGCTGGCTGGAATCAACGTGCACGACGCAGTCTGGGACGTTTACGACCGTCACGGTTTCGACGCGATGACCAAGCCGCAGCAGTTCTGCTTTGCCGTTGAACTCTACCAGGAGGAGGTCGATAACGGCGGGCATCAACAATACTTTTACAACGACGACAGTGACCTCTACAGAACTGCGATTGAGGGAATGCGAGCGATGGGTGCAACATCCGCGGCCGACACTCTGTTGAATGCTTCACTTGCCTTCGCTCCTGAACAGCCAGCGCCCACCGAGGAAGGGCGTCGCCATCAAATGGAGGAGTCGAAGCAGAAATTTGTTTTTGACGCGGCCGACCAGCTCTTTTCTGAATTGGAGGAGAAGCCCGGCGAGCGCCTGAATGTGCTAATGACGTTGTACGCACTGAAACATCAAGGCGACTTCGTGATTATGCTTTCCCCTGAAAAGCGGCGGCCAGTTCAGAAGATTGAACCGCGGAATCCTTAATGTCTATTTAGCAAGGATCGTCGCGACCAAAACAGAAGCATCGCTCGGTCAACGATTGACGCGAATCCGAGCCTAGATCGGTTTCACTTTACGAAGCTCTTTCGACAACTGCTGAAAATTCGTCAGTAAGAACTGCATGGTATGGGTGAATTCTTGAGGTGTCTGAGAGGTTTGTAACGTTGCAGAAAGCGCGGTGCGGACAGTGTAGACGGCGCCGGTATCTGGCTTATCGCGAAAAGCTTGCTGATATCGGTCTCGAGTCCAATTCTTGCTCAGCCCTTGCTGCAAAATGGCGGCAGCATCTTCATATTCAGCGGCGCGCAGGACGCGGGTGTTGAGGATCAAGTTCACCGACGCCGGCGCGCCCCATGTTTCGCCATCGGTCCAGACTGCTGCGATCACTTTGATCTGGTCGGGTAGGGGGCTAAAGGCAAACTCAGAGAGAGGTCGCGAAATACTGGCGCCCGGTTCGACAGGAGGGTGGCCTTCAAAGATCGCATCCCAGACCTTTTTTGATTTCCTCGCCGGTTCCGAAGAAGAAGATATTTCCAAAACCAGAGCCCACATCGGTTTGCTGCCAAGATTCGTGACGATGCAGACAGGACCTCTTTTCTCACTGGGATGGATCTCAACGCGGAATTTGGACTGCTCGGTCGCTCGTTGTGGATAAAGCACTGATGGGAAAAACACTGCAAGGTTCAGGGCGCAAAATGCCGCAGCGAAAATCTTCATCGGAGTCTCCATCGGTACACACGACCCGGACCATTCGGACAGGTAGTTGGGCCTTTCGGCTCGGCGGGGTAGAGCGATGATAGTCCGCATCGCATGGAGCAATCAGCACTTCACCAGCGATCGATAGTGAAGTGATCAAGATACAGAGTTGAAGATCCGCTTGCGCCGATTCCATCAACCTGAAAATTGGCTACCAAAGCTCCGAGCGCCCATCCCAACGAGAAATCGGAGTTCACCGTCTTGTTGATGGGCGATTCGACTCCATCGAACCACACAGAGTGGTACGTCACATTTCCCGAGTCATCGCGTGAAGTGTAGATCTGGATGTGGTGCCAGGTATCGCGCGTCCACTTCGAAGGATTGCAGGGGGACGTGGACTTGATCCATTTCACTTGTGGTTGGGTCGGTGTTCCTGCGTTCGAGCTGAACTCCCAGGCACCCGAGTAGCCGGAGCACTGAAACGCGTAGATCACCGTGTTACCGTTTCGCATCACCTGGTTGTTGTCCATCTCGAGATTGCTTAGAGTGCTGTCCGCAGAAATCCAGACGCGAGCGTCGTATAGAAAGTTTTGCGCGTCTGTGTCATTGCCGTATGTAACGGAGTAGAGTTCGCCACCAGCATTAGTGAATGTCGTGTAGATCTTGGCGGCCTGGCCGCTGAGTGATGGGTCGCTGACCAGACTCATAGATCCGTTGGAAGTGCCTGGTGTGGCCGGATCTTTCTTGATGCGCCAGTTGGGAAGAAGTTGAATCTCTTGCTGGCTTATCGCATATGAGGGTATGGAGGGGCCCGGTATGGAGGGGCCGGTCGCTGGCACCGAGATCACATAACTCGCCTGAGCCAAGCCGCTGTTTGCATACTCGGGAGCTACGGCAATAGCCTTAAGCGCCATCGAACTCGCTACAGTGACTGGGCCTGAATAGAGATTGGAGGATGTCGAGGGCGTGGAACCATCCGTCGTAAAGTAGATCGTCGATCCGGCTGTTGCGGACGAAATTGAGACGCTTTGCACGCTCGGGTAAGTTCCCGATGGCTCTGAGAATGATGGAGTGGCGGTTGCGGCGCTGGCGATGGAGATGACATCGATGTTCATCTGCACCTCGCTACTTACGTCCTGTCCCTGTCCCCAGCACTTTACGTGTAATACGTGTTGACCGGGGTTTGCATTGACCTGTGCGTTGAACGACGCAGGCTCAGTGATTGCCTGCCCATCGTCGATCGAATACGTCATAGACTTCACGGGAAGAGATTGGCAGGATTCCGCGCTCGCTGTGACGAAAAAAGGTGAAGTGACACTAGCTCCATTGAGAGGTGCTGCGACGGATATGCCAGAGGTCAATTTCGCCGTAACGGACGGCGGTGGAATGGAACACCCCGTGATGGCCATCGCGAGAAGGACACCTGTAAAGGTGAATAATATCCGCGTTTTGAAAAGCAGCGACGGGCCGTTGGAGGTCCTCGTTAATGATCGCTTATAAGTTCCAGCACTCGCGGCCGACAGAGAATCAGGTTTCCGGGCAATCCAAAAAATCGTCACACGTGTCCGCATGTCGGCTCTCGCTTACATTTCTGAGCTAGACCTGGGTGTGAAAAGAAGCAGAATCGGCTGAACTTAAGAGCCTCGCAAGTGGGACCTGAGGCTGTTCTTGCACTAATGCGTAGGCCAGACTCGTACCCACGCATCGCACGACGTCAGATTCGATTGATTGGGCACCAGCATACCAGTGGCGTACTGACAAAAGCAGCCTCTGGCAGCAAGTTGGAATTACTGAGGTAATTCGGCCAGGGCGTAAGTCCGAGGTCAACCGAAAGGGGTACCGAGACCAGATAGCGGGCTTTGCACGCGCTTCATCGCGGACTCAAAACCGGACGAACACATGATGCAGACCATCATTTGAAGACTTGCGCGTGGTCGCCTGCTGTTTACTTTGACGATTCTTCGCCTTGAACCGCGAGGAACTACCATGTTCTAAGCAATGCCAGAAGAACTTGCTCCCGGCCTCTACCTTGTCGCCACGCCCATCGGCAACCTCAGCGACATCACCCTTCGCGCTCTCGAAGTCCTGAAGCACGCCGACCGCATCGCCTGTGAAGATACGCGTCAAACGCAAAAGCTCCTTAACCACTTCGGCATCAGCACGCCGACAGTCAGCTTCCATCAGCACAACGAGCGTGATCGTGCGGCCGAACTGATTGCAGCGCTGAAGAATGGCGGCTCCATCGCTCTTGTCTCGGACGCGGGCATGCCCGGCATCAGTGATCCCGGTAGTTGGCTCGTCACCGAAGCGATCGCGGGGGGGATTCCCGTCATCCCCATCCCCGGTGCCAACGCCGCTCTTAGCGCGCTGGTTGCCTCAGGCCTGCCCACGAGCGAATTCCAGTTTCGAGGATTCCTGCCGGAAAAAGCCGGCGCCCGCCGCACAGCTCTAGAAACCCTGGCTGCACAACCTCGCGAGACTGCGCAGACTGTGATCTTCTACGAAGCTCCCCATCGCATCGCCGAAACGCTCGCCGATCTCGAATCTGCCTTCGGTCCTGCATTGCGCGTCGTCGCAGCGCGTGAACTCACGAAGATTCACGAGGAATTTCTTCGCGGGACCGTCGCTGAAGTGCGGCGCGATCTCGCCGCCCGCGATCGCATCCGCGGTGAATTCACATTGCTCATCGAAGCTCCACCTCAATCCGCCCCAAAGTCCGGTCTGGACGCGCAGGCGCGGGAAAGCATCGGCACCAAAATTGCCCGGCTCCAATCCGAATCCAAGCTCGACGAGAAGGAAGCACTCAAGCGCCTCGCCCGCGAACTTGGCCAATCGAAGAGCGAGTTGTATCGCGAACTCCAGCGCGAACGCGCCCGCCGCAAATAACCCGGCTCGCGCTCCAGAATTCCGAAGGAGCATCTAAAACTTGCGCTAAACTGCTCTCCACAAATAAATGCAAACTTTGAGACGATTCTTCTTCGCGTGGGGTTTTGCGATTGTAGCGGTTTCATGCACTTTTTTCTCTCTAGCGCCGGTAACTACGATGGTTTATCGACACCACAGGATTCCCCACTTGAGTGGATTCGTTTCCACCGCATTCGCGCTTCTGATCGCTGCCATCTTCGGAATGGCTTGGTGGACTGCATGGATGGAAAAGCCTCAAGCGCGGCTCTGGGGAGTTGCGGCCTGTTTGTTGGGGCTATCCGCGCCCTTGTTGTCCACGCTCTCGTCACATCGGCACATGACGGAATCCCGCTGGAGTCTCTTGGTCATCAATGCTTTTGGTCTGGTTGCCTTCCTATGGCCGGACAGGCAAGAGGAAGTTGCCTCCTATGAGCTCGGTCAGAATGCGGACAGTTCATCGCGGTAATTGGCGAGTAGCACTCCGACCGGAACTTCGAGATGCGTGCCATCATTGTGGCCTGGGTTATTTCCATTCCGAGGCGCGCGCGTCGAGTGACATTACGAAGAAACCTCGGGGGACAGTGGATGTCATTGTGCGAAGGAGCGCGCGCGTCCGCACTGGAGTTGCGGTATAGGGCGCGCTCAGGCGTCCAGGACCGGATCCAGCAGGATCACGTTTAGAAGCGACTTGTGCACCCGGATGCGGCTTCCATAGTCGATGAACCCCATTTTGCGAAACCGGTTCATGAAAAAGCTCACCCGCGACCGCGTGGTGCCGATCATGTCGGCCAATGTCTCCTGCGATATGCGCGGTATCAGCGTCTCCTGCCTGCCAGGCTTCCCAAACTCCGCCATCAGCAGCAGGATCCTCGCAAGCCTCTTTTCGCTCGAATTGAAGAGATGATCGACCAGGTCGGCCTGGATGCGAATGCTACGCGTCAGGAGAAAGCGCACAAACAGGTCCGAGAATCCGTGTTCTTCGTGCAACACACGAATCATCTCCTTGCGCATGATCTTCATCGCACTGCAAGCGGTGATGGCTGTAGCTGTCGACAATCGTAGTCCAGGGATCGCCGCAAGCGCTCCTTCGCCAACAAACTCGCCGGCGGCAATCATCAGGATCGTGGCTTCCTTTCCGGCCGTCGACACGACCGTCATTTTTGCTCTGCCCTTTTGCAGATAAAACACGGAATCCGCCAGATCTCCCTGCGAGAAGAACGGCTCCCTCGGCCCTAATTCAACGATTCTTCTTCCCAGTCCTGCCTGCGACAGGAAGACGCCGGCATCAAACGGGGTCTTTTCGAGCTCAACCATCGGGCTATCCTCCCTCAATTCAACAGAACAGACAGACGCGCCTGAGCATCCCGTCAAAGCCAGTATCTCTCGTTAAGTGAGCTTTAATGCTCAGACACCCTGTCCAGACTCCAAATAGTATCGGACTTACCCGGTGTGCCTTTACTCACGTAAAGAACAGAACGCACGCCCTGGGTAGAAAAATGGTGTTTCGCAATGAAGAAAGTTATTACGCTCGTCGCATTACTCAGTATGACCAGCATTGGCTGGGCGGGAACCAACCGTGAAGCAACCAACGACCGGCTGGACCATGCCGGCGCTGTGCTGCACGAGATCATGGCTGCGCCGGATAAAGGCATCCCGCAAGAAGTTCTCGAGCACGCAAATGCGTTGCTGTCGTTCCCCATCTTCTCAAGGGCGGGTTCGTGTTCGGCGCGGAAAATGGCCGCGGCGTGGCGACTTGCAGGACAGCAGACGGCTGGAGCGCGCCAATCTTCTTTGCCATCACCGGCGGCAGCTGGGGATTGCAGATCGGCGTCGAAGGGATCGACCTGGTCATGATCATCCAGAACGAGCGCGGAATGCGCCAGTTACTCTCCAGCAAGTTTGAACTCGGTGCGGACGCGTCTGCGGCGGCCGGCCCGGTAGGCCGCCATGCTTCGGCCGACACCGATTGGAAGATGGATGCTGAGATCCTGACCTATTCACGTGCCAGGGGAGCCTTTGCCGGACTCACGCTCAACGGCGCTTCGATTCGCCACGATGAGGATTCCACGCGGGCTATTTACGGCCACGACGTTTCCAACGCCCGTATTCTCAAGGGCGAAGTAGCCATGCCCTCCGCAGCAAATTCGTTCCTCAATGCAGTCAGGGACGCAAAGGCCCAGGCAATTGCATCCAACTAAAGTAGACGGTTCGAAGTGCAATTGGTGGGCGTCCCACCGGCACCAACGGCAGGGACGCCCGCTGCATTTCAGAAAGGTAACTATGCTTTGGACAATTTTTGTAGTGATTCTGATCTTGTGGCTTCTCGGCTTCAGCTTCCACATTGCCGGCGGCCTGATCCACATCCTGCTGGTCGTAGCCCTAGTAATCCTCGTCATCAATTTGATTAGCGGACGACGCAGCGCCCTCTAACCATTAACAGGAGACCTCCCCCTCCTCCCACTCAGAAGACGCTCCCTGGCAAAATTTGTACCGCTTGTTGCGCCGTCGCTGCGACCTCCAGCAGCCGCCGGTTTTCGGCTTTCAGAAATCCAGCCTCGACCGCGCGATCCAGAAATGCGAGCAGGCCATCCCAGTAATTCCCCGTGTTGATCAGGATGCAGGGCTTGGCATGCAGGCGAAGCTGCTTCCAGGTCACGATCTCCATCATCTCGTCCAGAGTTCCGTAGCCGCCCGGCAGCATCAGGAAGGCATCCGCCAGCTTCACCATCCGCGCCTTGCGCTCGTGCATGGTGGGCACCATCTCGAGCCGCGTCAATCCCTGATGAGCAATCTCGCTACCCGCAAGAATCTCCGGCAGCACGCCGATCACTTCAGCTCCCCCGGCGAGCGCCGCATCTGCGACGGCTCCCATCAAGCCAACGCTGGCACCGCCGTAAACCACGCCAAGCCCCGCTTCGGCGATTGCGCTTCCTAAAGCTTTAGCCTCCGCCAGAAACACCGGATCGCTCCATTCGCCGATCCGCAATACACGGCCACCCGTTTGAGTTTCATCGCGCTCTCAGAATAGCGCTCAGCTCTCGTCCCGCCCGCAACATGCCTTTAACCCGGCGTTCATCGCTTGTTTACCCAGCGCTGTTAGCGTCATCCGCGGCGTTCCCTTTGCCTGCGTTCCCGCACGTTGAAATCATCCGCTCCAGGAGGTCACATAGTGACGCAACATCTCTTTGCCTTTCCCCGGCTTCGCTCCGTTTCGATCTGCGCCGCACTCCTCACGACATTTTCTCCGGCCCTTGTCATGGCTCAGGGCAGGCCTGCATTCAACCCTGGCAACCTCGTCGTCAGCCGCACTGTATATGACAATCTCTCCGGCAACATTACCGTCGGACAGACCTTGCCGCCCAACTGTGTTGCCGCAACCGGCGGTTGCGCTACGGCGATCGCAGATGGAACCTATCCCTTCGTCTTCAACAACGACACGATTGATGGCAGCTTCGGCATTACCTCGCGCATCTTTCTCGATCACTCCACGCCCTCCGGCAACGTGATCAGCTCGCTCGAAGTTCCGAACAGTCTCGACTCGTGGATCACTGGCACAAGCGATCAGCTTGTAACCAGCTTCAGCTCCAAATCTGAACTGGCATTGAACCTCTCGACCGATGGCCGCTACATCACCTTCATGGGCTATGTTGCCCCGGTGAATGCGCTGGATGTCTCCAACTCCAACACGCCCGCTGCTTTCGACGCGACCAATCCCGACCCCTCCTCGTACTACCGCGCTATCGCACGCGTCGATCGCTGGGGAAATTTCGATTTCACTCTGACCAATGCTTACAGCGGCAATAACGGCCGTGCCGCCGTTCTCAATAACACCAGTGGCAACCCGGTCTTTTATACCGCCGGCAATGCCGGCAATGGCGGCAATCCACAGCCGACCAACGTTGTGCTCGGCGCCGGTGCGCAGTTCATGGATTTTGTGGCACAGAGCGAAGCCGACCAGACCCCCGGCCTTCCGACTCCGGTGGGCAGTTTTTCTGTGACCGAACTCGGCGACAAGGCCGACAAGGTTGGCAAGGACGATAACTTCCGCGGCCTGACGATATTCAACAACGTGGTGTATTACACCAAGGGATCCGGAGGCAACGGCGTCAACACTGTCTATTTTGTCGACACTACCGGCTCAGCCTGCCCCAAAGGGATCGGACTGCCGTCCGCTTCCGCGCCTCTGCCAACCGCGCCGTTCAGCGCCTTCAATCCCGCGACGGGAACGCCTACCAACATGTGCGTGTTGACCGGCTTCCCCACGCTTTCAAACAAGAACGGCAACCCGGTCAACTTCCCCTTCGGCTTGTGGTTTGCTGACGCCAACACGGTGTATGTCGCGGATGAGGGCGATGGCACGACAACCTTCGACGCCACCACGAATACCTTTACCGACGCAGCAGGACAGACCCTGGCAGGCCTCGAGAAGTGGGTCTTCGACTCATCCTCAAAGAGCTGGAAACTTGCCTACACGCTGCAAAATGGCCTCGATCTTGGCGCGCCTTATACGGTGGCTGGGCTTCCGACCAGCGTTAACGCTGTCACAGGACTCCCATGGTCGCCGGCAACAGACGGTCTGCGCAATCTTACCGGCCGCGTGAACGACGACGGCACCGTGACCATCTGGGCTATTACCTCCACGGTGAGCGGCAACGGCGACACAGGCGCCGATCCCAACCGGCTGGTTACTATCACCGACACGCTGAGCAACACAGCTGCCGCCGGCGCGGCGCACGAGAAGTTCCGCACCCTGCGCACTGCCGGATTCGGCGAGGCGCTGCGTGGTGTTTCTTTCGGTCCAACCAACTAACCACATTCAATTGCGATTCTGATTAAGACACTGAAGGCGCTCCCGAATTTCGCGGAGCGCCTTCGGATTTCAAGATGGATCGCGAATGGATCAGCGCAGTGGCTCAGGTTCAGCAAACGACGATTATTCTCCGTGAGACAGCGTGCGCGCTGCCGGTTCCTGCAAACGCCGCGCGAACCCTCCCTGCTGGTTCCACCGTTCAAATTCTTTCTGCGACAATTCGACTGATCCCTGGACGCTATCCGGCTCCATGGAAATACTTCCTAAACGGCGTTGAGACTGTTGCGATGAACCGGACCCGAGCGGCAGATCTTTCGCAAAGACGGCTGAGAATGACGCCGACTTTTCCGTCAGGAAATCGCTGTGATGATCGTTGCGGCCGTAAAGCGAGAAATCCACGCGAATTCTGGCGCTAAACCGCGCGCCAATCATCAAGACTTCCGCGCCATCGAGGAGCCGCGTCAATAAGCTGTTCGGCTGCGTGAAAGCAAGACTTCCCTGGGTTTTTGGCGATCCCAGGAGAATTGTCCACGAAGTTACGTCGTGGCGCATGCGCGTCAGACGTTCCATGAGCGGCATAGGGATGTCGGCGTGAGCTGTGTACCGCCGCAGCGCGCTTTGAACCATCGTCTGTGTTCCGAGCATCGCGATGCGGTCATTCAAAATTACCAGCCAGCGCGTTTCCAGCATCTCCCCCTGTTCGCGATCGAATGGTTTGATCAGCAGAATCGTTCGGCCCTCGTATTGGTTTGCTTCCGCGCCGTTCAATTCGGCGGCTTTGAAAATCCGCTCTCGATCGAAATGTCCCGCCACCAGGAGGAGGTGTTCGGAGAGTCTTCCATTCTCGGAAGAGGCGGCCACTTCGATGACCTCATCGATGACTCTTTTGTTGTCGACTCCCGCAAGTCCTTGCCAGTCGTCGAGGTCAAGCCGGTCGTTATGCGTGGATAGCAGTAGCTGGCCGTGCTCTTTTCCTCCGGGGTGGTTGTCAAATCCCGCAACGATCTCTGCGCCGGATGGAACCAGCGGGAGCAAGGTATTATTCAGCGGCGAAGCGAAACCGGAAGCAGCCAAGATAGCCGTCGAAACCAGTATCCATAAAAGCCTATAAGTATAAGGGCGCACGGGCCACCCCTTTTCCCTGGCTGGTCTCCATTTAGCCTCGGATCATTCCTGATTCCGTGGTTGAAGGGACGCTACCAGATCCAAAGTTGAATCTCTGGAGTGAACGAGGAGGAGCGTACTCCGCCCTTTCTTCGCGTGCTATGTCGGAGATCACAACCAAGGGTTGGCGGGAAAGAACTTCAGCTAAATTACGTCGATGCATCTGGTTTCAAGGCTCATCCGCACGCAAATCCTGTCGATCGGCGTGGTCATCGCGGGACAGGTAAACTAAACACAGGAACCTTTCCGCCGGACGCCACCCTTGTCGCAGTCGCTCATCGAAAATCTGAATCCAGAACAGCGTGCCGCCGTTGAAACCACGGATGGGCCGCTGCTCATCCTCGCCGGCGCTGGCTCGGGCAAAACACGCGTCATCACCAGCCGCATTGCGTGGCTCATCCAGCAGAAGGGCGTCGCGCCCGATTCAATTCTGGCCGTTACATTTACGAACAAGGCTTCCGCCGAAATGGCGGAACGCGTAGAGCGCCTGATCGGCCACGCTTCCCTCTCGAAGCCGCTGATCGCCACATTCCATTCGCTTTGCGTAAGGATTCTGCGCCGCGACATCGAAGCCTTGAGAGTTGACGGGCAGGGCCTTACCCGCTCCTTCGCCATCTACGACGAGAACGACCAGCAGGCCATCGTCAAGCAGGTCATGCGCCGTATGGGGCTCGACACCAAGCAGCTGACGCCTCGCACCGTTCTGAGCCGCATTTCCTGGGCCAAGAATCACATGGTCGATCCGCAGGACTATTACCTCGGCGCGAAGGATCCCGACAGCGAACGAATTGCGCACATCTACAAGGGCTACAAAGACGAGCTACGCAAAAACAACGCGCTCGACTTCGACGACCTGCTGCTGGAAGCTGTCCGGCTGCTCAAGGTTTCCGCGCCCACGCGGGAGTATTACCAGCGCCGCTATCGCTACATCCTTGTCGACGAATATCAGGACACCAACCGTCCGCAATACGAAATGATGAAGCTGCTTGCCGGCGAGCACAAGAACGTTTGCGCTGTCGGTGATGAAGACCAAAGCATCTACTCGTGGCGCGGCGCCGATATCCGCAACATTCTTGAGTTCGAGAAGGATTTTCCTAATGCGCGCATCGTGCGCCTCGAACAGAATTACCGTTCTACGCAGATCATCCTCGAAGCGGCTGGCGCTGTGGTCGCCAATAACCTTCGCCGCAAGGGCAAGAAGCTGTGGACCGATCGCCAGGGCGGCTCGCTGATTGGCTACTACGAAGCCCCCGACGGTGAAAACGAAGCGCTGTTCATTGCGGATCGGATTCAGAAATTTCTCCGCCAATCGATCGAAGCGGGCGATGAGGCGCATTGCGCTGTTTTGTATCGGACCAATTCGCAATCGCGGCTGGTAGAAGAGGCTTTGCGCCGTTACGGAATCTCGTACTCCATGGTCGGCGGATTCAGCTTCTACGAGCGCGCCGAAATCAAGGACCTGCTCAGCTATCTGCGGTTGGTTCGCAATCCGCACGACTCGATGGCGCTGAACCGCGTGATCAACACACCTGCGCGCGGCATCGGCAAAACCACGCTGGAGACGCTGGAGCGCCTGGCGCTTGAAACCGGCCTGTCTACCTGGGAATCGCTGGGAACGGCGATTACGCAAAGGTTGATTCCAACGCGCGCGCAGATGGCCCTCGAGTCCTTCCGCCAGCTCATTCTCGATGCGCAGGCCATGATGGATCCCGACTTTGCGGGCAAGCTTTCCGCGGATGTGGGAGCTGAAGATGCTGACACCGATTTCTCCTTCGGGGAAACCGAGCCTGGCGCGGAAGAAAAACAGCAAGTCACCGAAGCGCTCGAAGCGGCAAGCGAATTTAGCTTTGGCGATAACGAGATTCAAATTCCTCTGCTCGACCCAAGCCACTTTTCACCCTTCGCCGAAACACATTCGCATCCAAAAAGGCGCGCCCCTTTCTGCAGATGCCCAAACAAACAAGTCGGGCGCCCCAGCTCTCCCAAGAGAGAGCTGGGATGGATGCGCTGGTTAATGCCAACGACAACTCATCGTCTGAAGAAATGAAGGAGGTCTTCCGCAAACCCGGCGATCCAGCCACGCTTCCCGAACTCATTCGCTTCCTCATCGATCGCACCGGCTACATCAAGGCGCTCGAAGCCGAAGCATCGCCCGAAGCCTTCAGCCGGATTGAAAACCTGAAGGAGCTTGCCAACGCGGCCCACGATGCCGAAGCACGCGGCGAAACGCTTGCCGAATTTCTCGACCATGCCGCGCTCGCATCGGATACCGATCAATACGATCCCAATGCGCGGGTCACGCTGATGACCCTCCATGCCGCCAAGGGCCTGGAGTTTCCTCTGGTCTTTCTCGCCGGACTCGAAGAGGGCCTCTTCCCGCATTCGCGCACCCTCATGAATCCCGAGGAACTGGAAGAAGAGCGCCGCCTCTGCTACGTCGGCATGACCCGCGCCATGAACACGCTGATCCTCACGCGCGCACACTACCGCCGTCGCTATGGCAATGACGCTCCAGAGCAAAGCGTCCCGTCGCGCTTCCTTGAAGAAGTTCCCAACCAGCTTGTCGAGAATCTTGGCGGCCGGTCGCCGGCATGGTCCGTTCCCGCATACGGAAATGGCCGCGGATATGGTGCAGGCGCGGCGAAGAGGAGATCCAGGCGAGTTCGACGGCCGCCACTACAATTACGAGGACGAGAGCCAGGAAGTGACCAGAGTCCCAGGCGGGCAAGGCTCATCTCCAAAGGGGACAGGCCCGGAGGGCTCGATCGATAACATCGCGCATTTCTTCGGCCGCGGCGTTAAGCCCGGTTCCTTTGCACGTCCAACCCCCGGCCGAAGATGGATCTGCCGGAGCCCACCGGTGCCGCCGGCCTCAAGAAAGGCCAGCGCGTGCGCCACAGTAAATATGGCGAAGGGCAGATTGTGATGCGTGAAGGCGACGGCGACGAAGCCAAGCTCACCGTTCTCTTCTCGCGGCATGGGGTGAAAAAGCTGATGGAACGGTTCGCCAATCTCGAGAAGATTTAATTCTCGTCGCATCAGTCTGGTTTGAAAGCGCAAGTCATCCGAATTGCAGGAGAATTGAGCCGTCTTATCGGCCAGCGCATCCGTCCCGTGGCAAACACATTGCCGCATCGATCAAGATCATCGACTATGTCCTCACGAGGAACACACCGCCTTCCCTGAGGTCCCGATGTCCACTATTTCAATCTCCGCAGCGGCGAAAAAGACCAGCCTTGCGCTCCCGATCCTGGTGGGAGGCGGTATCGCCGGATTGCTCGACATGACCTCCGCCTACATCAGCTTTGGCCGCTTCATGCCGATAGGAATTGCCGGGGGGATTGTCGGTGCTGCGGGGCGTCATGTGTCCGTCGGCCAGTACATCCTCGGCCTCTCGATTCACTACTTAATTGCGTTCTCGGCAGCCACTGCATATTGCCTTGCCAGCAAAAAGCTGGAGTTCCTGCGAGACCATTTCATCGTCTGCGGTATCGTATACGGGATCGTGTTCTTCCTGTTCATGCAGCTGGTTGTGCTTCCGCTCAGCGCTTACCATGCCATGGGGCCGTACCAATATCGCGGCCTGGTTGCCGGCCTGCTCGCGCACATGTTTCTTATCGGACTGCCGATCGCAGCCAGTCTCCGCATGTTTTCGCGCTGACCCGATCGTGCTGCCCCATAAGGCTGGCTCCGGGGCTGGGTCACCTTGGAACCGAGCTAACTCCGGGGCATGGATACCCCGAGGATACGGGCTGGACCCCGGTGGAAATCCAGGGACTTGCAGGGGTTACCCCGGTGTGGACCGGAAATTTGCCGGCCGTGCTACACTTTTTCCAATCCCAGAATTCGATTAGAAGTTCTTGCCTGTTCCGAGTTACCGCTCCACACGCAACACTTCCACATTGCGTTCGCGGTAATAGCATCAAAGGAGCATTTTGAAATGGAACAAGGCACAGTTAAGTGGTTCAATGACGCAAAAGGTTTTGGTTTTATCACCCGCCAGAATGGCGAGGACGTTTTCGTCCATCACACCGCCATTCAGTCGCAGGGCTTCCGCTCATTGCAGGAAGGCCAGCAGGTTCAGTTCAACGTGGTCAAGGGACCCAAGGGCTGGCAGGCTGAGAACGTTCAGGCTCTCTAATTCAGAGCTATAAGATTCCGAAACAGCAGAAGGGCGGCCAATCAGCCGCCCTTCTCGTTTTGCATCGGCTCTTGATTCATAGCGGCTGGCCAAGCCGTTTTTCGAGCTGCACCCGGTACGTCCGGCTGACCCGCGTCCGCGACCCATTCTTCAGAACCGCCTCAAACTCGCCGTGCGAGATCGGCTCCAGTTGCAGAACGCTTTCAATATTGATCAGGGCGGAGCGATGCACGCGTACGAATCGGCGCGAATCAAGCTTATCGGCCAGATCGTTCAATGCGGCTCGATACAACAACTCCTTGCCGCCGACATGCAGCGTTACATACACCCCCGCCGCTTCAATCCAATCGATATCGATCACCCGCACAAAGCGCGTGGTGCCGCCGGCCTTGACCACCAGCCGATCCAGCCTGCGCTCCGGTGAAGCCGGGGCTGCGCTCACCATCTTCATCACGCGGTGGCCAAACTCCTTCATACTGCGCTCATCGAGCCGAGCCTTCGCGCGACACATCGTTGCCTCGAAACGCTCGTCGCTGAAAGGCTTCAAAAGGTAGTCGAGTGCATTGGCTTCAAAGGCCCTGATCGCGTGCTGATCAAATGCGGTCACAAAGACGGTCAGCGGCATCTCCGCCGCGCCGATCGCATCGATCACTGCCAGCCCATCCAACTCCGGCATCTGCACATCGAGAAACATCAGATCCGGATTCTGCCGCTGGATCATCTCGACGGCCGTCTCCCCATCGGCGGCTTCGCTGACCGATGCTACCTGCTCGTCCCGCCGCAGCAGGTCGATCAACCTCTGCCGCGCCGGCAACTCGTCGTCCGCGACCAGCACCGCAATTCGCTCAGGCGTAGGCGCGTTCATGTGCCTCTTCTCCTCGGCGCAAAGGCAGCGATATCTCCACCACCGTGCCCCCCTCGGCGCGATTTCTGACCGCAAAGCTGCTTGTTCCGTTGGGATGAAGTCCCGCAATGCGTTGCCGCGTAATCGACAGCCCCAGGCCCTCTGAAGCATCGAGAGTCCAACCCAGCGGCAGGCCGACGCCATCGTCCATCACGCGAATTTCCAGCCGCTCGCCCACGGGCCTGGCCCGCACCGTCAATGTTCCCCCCGAAGCCCGGCGTGAAATGCCGTGGCGGATCGCGTTTTCAACCAGTGGCTGAATGCACATCGAGGGAACCGTCGCATATTTCACCTCGGGCGCAATCTCCATCACCACGCGCAGCTGATCGCCAAAACGAATCTTCTGGATCTCGAGGTAGTGCCCCAGGAATGCCAGCTCCTCGGCCAGCGGCACCTCCTGCCGGTCTTTCGATTCAAGCGACATGCGCAGCAGATCGCCAAGATGCTCGATCATGCGCCGGGTAAGCTTCGGGTCGCGCTCGACGTGAGACGAAATGGTGTTCAGCGCATTGAACAAAAAATGTGGATCGAGCTGCATCCGCAGCGCATTCAGCCGTGCCTCGCTGAAGCTGTGCTCCAGCCGCTCCAGCCGCAGTTCACTGTTCATATAGCGCTGGTAGTAGTGGTAGGCCTGTATGCCGCCCAGAATGATCCAGTAAATCAGCCAGCACCAGAGCTGCCAGCCAATCACCGATGGGCTAAATAACTGCGACAGCCGCAGCGAACTCCACGGCGTAACACCCAACAGAGCGCGCATCGTGGTGAAAAGGTAGAAATAGATTTCTGTGAAGAACATGCTCGCCAGGATGTGTGCTGCCAGCGGCTTACCCAGCGCATCGCCCGCAAACGGCAGGTGTCGATCGAGCAGAACAATGGCCGGCGTCAGCAATCCCCAGGCCCAGAACTGCGCCAGATAAATGCGCAGCTCATCGTGCCAGTGATCCGTACCGAAGAGTCGGCAAAGCGAACAGTATTCCGGCTGCCGGTGCACACAACTACTCCAAGAGCGCCATGCCCCACCCCCGGCTGCAGAGCCGGCCGAGGAGGGTGGTTTGCGGTTGAACCGCTTCGGATCCCGCCCCATTCGGTTGTGTTCGCCAGGAGCATCTTCTCCCTCACCCGCCGCCATCCCTCCGCGTAGCCGCCTGCCGGCGCGCTCAATTCCGTCTGCAGGGCGCTACAGTCGGCGACCACATTATCTCGCAGCAGTCCCTTTTTGCGTTAATTGGCCTTCCATCGCCCCGTTTCGTGCCTCTGCGCAGACGATCTGCCAGAAAGCACCATAAAGGGATGGCCGCCTCGCCGCCATCCGATATGTCATCATCGGGTCCGGTCGCAGCGCAGGACGGTTCCCCTGTTCTTTCAAGGGGCCGGTCATTTGTCTGGCGAGCGCACGAACCATGGAAATCCGACTCCGCGCAATCAACAGGCGTCCTGTGTTATAGTTGAGCTAATCGTAGAATTCGATCTCGAAGTCATTGCCTGTTCCGCTTACCCGCTCACTTGCAAACTTCATCATTGCGTTCGGCGGTAATTTTGCAACAAAGGAACATACACAATGGAAACAGGCACAGTCAAGTGGTTTAATGACGCCAAGGGTTTTGGATTTTTGAGCCGTGAGAACGGCGAGGACGTCTTCGTCCATCACACCGCCATCCAGGCAAACGGCTTCCGTTCGCTTCAGGAAGGCCAGAAGGTCCAGTTCAACGTGACCAAGGGCCCCAAGGGCTGGCAGGCTGAGAACGTTCAGCCTGTCTAAATCCGGACGAAAGTTCGAAGTGAGAATCAAAAAGGACGGCATAACAGCCGTCCTTCTCATTTTTATACGTATATTTTGCGGAAGCGATCCTGCCTATGCGGCTGATTTCAGGGACTTGTCACCCGGGGTTTTACTGGTCGAATGCAACGACTTCTGATCTGATTTGTAGCTCCCCAGAAAATCCAGAGCATCGTTGATGGTGTCTTCAAATCGCCCGCCTAGCTTATGGGTGGCGCGCACGCCTTTTGAGACGAGCTGGCACACTTCAAAGCGGTTGATGCCCTGTGCGAGCACCTTATGAATCTTGTCTGAACGCATGACGACTCCGATCACGAGAGAATGTCGCCAGAGGGGGGCGGCATGTAGTTGCTGCGTGTGTTACGGGGCTCGTCGAAAGCAAGAATAGGGGGCCAAAGCCGAGCAGGCTGGAAGCTTCCAGATCGCGTCTTTTCTCCATTCTACGCTGAGAACAGAAAATATCGCGCGAATTCGCGAGCCGGTACTGCCTAACGCCAGAAAATGGACGATTTGTCGTCCATTCCTGCAGCCCCGGAGACGTTTCGCTGAAGAGAAATCCCTGTTACCATAAGGTTCGCATCGTCCGCACACGCGGAACACACTGCATTGACTCAGTAAGAGAGGTTTTTCATTGGCAAATACAAAGAAGATTGAAGACAAGATCGAACGCAAAAAAGTGAAACGGGCGGCGCGCAAAAAGGCAGCGCCGAAGGCCAAGCGCACCACGCCGCGCGGGTCAAACAAGAAGAAGATCAAGAAAGCGGCACGTGGCCAGTCTAAGCGCTAAACGGCCACGTCTCACCTGCAATGAAGGCCCGGATCGGCAGCACGCCGGTTCGGGCCTTGTCATGTAATCCCTTTCTCCGCAACACTCCTGCCTCAAATCGCTCCTCTCTCGCGGCCCAATCCCCATCATGTACACTTCCGCATAAGGTTTCCCACATCGATCTGAAACCGCCTGCCAGCACTGCACGCCGGAACGGACGAGGAGAACTGCCCTGCCAAGCCAACTGCTTGCCCGCAAGTCCATCGATAAGCTCATCCGCGAATCGGAAGAACCCGAACACGCGTTAAAGAAATCGCTGGGACCCTGGTCGCTGACCGCTCTCGGCATCGGCGCCGTCATCGGCTCCGGCATCTTCACCGTGATCGGCACCGCCATGGCAGGCCAGAAGTTCGACACACCCGAAGTCAGCAATACCCCCCTGATTCATTACCTGCTCACCCACACGGCCATGGCCGGACGCCCCGGCGCGGGCCCCGCTCTTGCGTTATCCCTCGTCCTCGTCGCTATCGTCTGCGTCTTCACGGGCCTCTGCTATGCCGAACTGGCCTCGATGATTCCCATTGCCGGTTCTGCCTACACCTACACCTACGCCACCCTCGGCGAACTCGTAGCCTGGATCATTGGTTGGGACCTGATCCTCGAATACGCCTTCTCCAACATGAGTGTCAGCGTGGGCTTTGCCGCGCACATCGAGGCGACTACTCGAGTGGTTTGGGCTGCACCCTGACTTGAAATGGATTTCGCCCGCCTATCTGCCGACAGGCCTGCAGGATCTCGCCGGCAAAGACCTCTATGCCCCCGGCTGGCACTTTGGCTTCAACATCCCCGCCTTCCTCGTCGTCATGGTCCTCACCGTCGTCCTTGTCCGCGGCATCCGCGAGTCGGCCCGGACCAACAACATCCTCGTCCTCGTCAAGATTGTCGCCATCCTAACCTTCATCTGCGCGGCGGCTAGCTTTATCAAGCCCCTGTACTGGCATCCCTTCATGCCCAATGGCTGGACCGGCATGCTCTCGGGCGGCTCGATCATCTTCTTCACCTACATCGGATTCGATTCCGTCTCCACCGCCGCCGAGGAGTGCAAACAGCCGCAGCGCGATCTGCCTTTCGGCATCCTCGCCACGCTCGTAGCCTGTACGCTGCTGTATGGCGGAGTCGCCATCTGCCTCAGTGGCATCGTCCCCTGGCAGTCCATCATGGGCGATGGTGCGCCGGTAGTGAACGCATTGAAACGCCTCTCGCTTGAACCAGGCGGCCACAACCTGCGCTGGGTCGAACTGGTGGTGCTGATCGGCGCCATGCTCGGCATGATCTCGTCGATCCTGGTCTTTCAATTGGGACAAGCGCGCGTGTGGTTTGCCATGTCGCGCGACGGACTGTTGCCGAAGGTCTTCGGCAAGATTCACTCCCGCTACCGGACCCCCGCCGTCGCCACCTGGGTCGCCGGATTCGTTGTCGGCATCCCCGCCGGCCTGCTGGACATCGGCACGGTTTCAAACCTCTCCAACATCGGCACCCTCTTCGCCTTTGTCCTCGTTTCGATCGCCGTGCTCATCCTGCGCTATCGCGAACCCGAGCGTCCCCGCTCCTTCCGGGCGCCATGGGGACCGATCTTCCCCGTGCTCAGCATCGTCTTCTGCATCATGCTGATGATGGGTCTCGAAGTGTTGACATGGGAGGCGTTCTTCATCTGGCTCTTCACCGGCCTGCTGATCTACTTCTTCTACAGCCGCCACCGCTCCGAGTTCGCCGGGCTGCGCTAGGGCCCTAAGATTCAGCGATGAAGAACGCGCAAATTCCGCCTGGGCAATAGATCGCAAATCTGCTCGAGATTGCGCAAATCATTGCCGATCGCCCGCTTCAGAAGTCCAGATCGCTTGCGCCGGACGCAAAACCCTGGGAATCGCCCGATGAAGTGATCAACATGCTGGATGATTGCGCCTTGCCTGAATTCATCGAGACGTTTTCAGAGACATTCACGGCTGAGCAAGCACTCGCAATCGCGCTCTTTCGCGATGAAGTGGAAGAATTCCTCAAAGCGACTCCTCAACATCTGGAGCCGGCCGACGTCCTTGCCGATCCGCGATGGGAGTTGGTCCGCTCCCGAGCATCGCAATTTGTATCGTCATTTCACGAGAAGTGGCCACGCTAAGCACGGGCATCGCCCCGCGCTATCATGCTTTCAACCTCAACCTTCAGGAGACCGGCCTTGACGAGGCGCAGAAAGCTCATTTTCACCGCAATTTCGGCCTTTGTAGCCGTGATCGCCGTACCCGCGTCCACAGCGTCGTCCGAAACGGCAGACGCCCTGTTTGCCCACGCCAAGGCCGAAGCACAAAGCGAGCACAAGCATATCCTCCTGGTCTTTTCCGCTTCATGGTGCGGTCCCTGCAAACTCTATGAGGGCTTTCTCCACGACCCGCAGATGAAACCCATCACGGAAAAGGTCTTCGTCGTCCAGCGCATCGACGTCGGTGAGTTCAAGAGCGACACCAAACACGCCAACACCCCCGGCGGGTCCGAACTGCGCACGGCCCTTGGCGGCGTCGGCGAGCCGGGCTTCCCGTTTCTTGTCATGACCGACGAGAACGGAAATCCACTGGTCAACGCCTACCGCGGCGGAAACACCAGCAACAACATTGGCTATCCGGCCTTGCCAGAGGAGATCGACTGGTATATAGAAATGCTGAAACGCGCCGCGCCCTCTCTGTCCGGTGCAGACCTCGCCGCAACGCACAAATGGCTGCAGAATCACGCGCCGCACTAGGGCCGAACTGAATCCCCGCTTCGAGGCATCCTAGCCTAAAGCGAATTCAGAAACGCAATTAGCTGCCGTTTCTCCTTCTCTGTAAAGTTCATCTGAAACCGCTGATTATAAAAATTCACCAATTCTTCGAGATTGGCGGCCGCTCCGTTATGGAAATACGGCGCGCGGGCTGCCAGTCCCCTCAGAATCGGCCCCTTTCCGCGATTCACATCGGCGCATTTTCCCGTGACCAGACCCTTTCCGGGATCGGAAGTGTAATACGTGATCATGTTTCCCGGATTCGTGGGATCAGGACAGCCGGAGATCTCAAACACCGGCAGGTCCGGCGCGCTCAATTCGTGTAGACCGGCCACGATCGCGCTATTGGATTCGTATCCCGGCAGGCGGCTCGTCGCGATATCCAGCGGAAGCGCAACCGAATGGTTGCCCACATTCGGCGAGTCGTGGCAGGTTGTGCACGTTCCCGCAATCGACGCCGGACTTCCGAGCGCGGGGTTGTCGTTGAGCCCCCGCACGCCGGTGATGACTGCGGTGCGCGTGTTGAAAAGCACTTCGCCCGCGGCGATATCTTCCCGCGCCGCGTTTCTCGTAGCATCGTCCCAGCCATCGCGCCCGTCGTAGCGCGGGCCATTCACAGTCGGCTTTTCCCACGCGTTGTATAGCGTGAACGCGGCCGAATTAAACGGAGCCCCGGTTGGGTCCGCCCCCAGGGCATCGTTCGCCCCCGGGTAATACGGCTGGTTCGATAACGCTAGGGCGCCGCCCATAGCTCCATGCTGATCCAGCCGCCCCGCGGAGTCGTCGCGCATCTGCGCCGTGGAGAGCCCCATTTCGAATTGCACAATCTCGGCAAGTTGTTCGTCACTCGGCGCAACTCCCTGCGCATGCTGCAGCACCGCAGTCTTCGCCTGGTCCGCCAGATCAAAACTCATGTTCGCGCTGATCGTCTGCGCGTTGTTCAGGGGCAACAGCGTCTCGCGCCCGTCAAACATGATGGTGCTCAGGTAGCGCAGATTCGCGGTTGGCAACGGCCGGCGATAGACAGAAATCAACGGCCGCCCCGTCGTAGCGTCCGTCGTCATCGCACAGCCATAAGGGTCGTGCACCACTGCGATTTGAAACTCCGGGGCCACTGGCAAGATAATCCCGATTCGTATCAGGCCCCGCGCCAGCAGCAGGCTGTGCGCATCGCGCCCCGTCGAGGTTTCTGTCGGACAATTCGCGCCATCAAATGCGGCAAACAAGGGGTCTTTCCCATGCGACCTGTTGTAAAGTTCCTGCACGCCCTTCGCGCTGATGCTGAATGCTTGGTCGGCCTCGTGACATGTCTCGCAGGTGCGCCCGTTCGTGCCGAGACTCTGAAAAAACGGGTTGTCCTCATGGATATCGCCCGCCGTATTGAACGTCGAAACCGCTCCCGTCTTGTCTTCAAATGGCTCGAGATTGGGGATGAATGTCAGCATCGCAGCGCCAGCACTGAGAGAGACAAAGCAAACCATCGCAACTACACCATGACGATTCCAGATGACCTTCATGCCAATACCCCTGAGACGAGCCCGTGGCCCCGTGAATTCGATTTGATAGTTAGTGATCCGGAGCGGCAGGCCGTTTCATTCACGCGGAGTTACCTAAGCCCATGTCACGCCAAGTAAACTCGAATTATGGACGATATCAAGGCGTTCATCCGCCGCCTTCCCAAGGCCGAGCTGCATCTTCACCTCGAAGGCACCATCACCCCCGCCACACTCGTCGAGCTGAGCCTGCGCCACGACGCAACGCCGATCACGCAGGCCGAAGCTGAGGCGCTCTATCAATTCACTGATTTCACCGGGTTCATCGAAGCCTTCAAGGCTGTCACACGCCAGCTGATGCACCCCGATGACTACGAACTCGCAGCCTGGCGCATGCTGCAGCATCTCGCTGAGCAGGGCATTGTCCACGCCGAAGTCTTCATCTCCGTCGGCGTCATTTACATGTGGCGCAATCACGACCCCGGCTGTTTCGAGCCGATCTTTGAAGGACTGGAACGCGCTCGAATCCGTGCTGAAAAGGAACTCGGCCTATCGGTTTACTGGATCTTCGACGCCGTGCGGCACTTCACGGTACCGGAAGCCGATCGCGTATTTGCCAAGGCAGCGGAAATGCGCGCCGCGTATCCCTCCATCATCGGCATTGGTCTCGGCGGGGACGAGCGCCGCTGCGGGTCGGAGCCATTTCGAGAAATGTATGCACGCGCCAAAGAAGCCGGTCTTCGTCTCACTAACCATGCCGGAGAAACCACCGGGCCGGAAGCCATCTGGGAGGCTCTCAGTATCGGTTCGGAACGCCTGGGGCACGTGCTCTCGGCGGAAGGCGACCCAGATTTACTCCACGAGTTGAAAACACGGAGCACCGGGGTGGAGTTGAATCCCACTTCAAACGTCCGGACAGGAGTCTGCCCGTCGTTTGCAGCCCACCCCTTGCGCCGCTACTTCGATGCCGGTCTGCTGGTCACCCTCAACTCCGACGACCCGGCCTTTTTCGGCTCCAACCTCGCCAGCGAATACCTGCTTGCCCACACCGAACAGGGATTTACGTGGGATGAACTGCGAAATCTTGCAGCGAATTCCTTTCGGGCCAGCTTCCTTCCGACCTCAGCGAAAAATTCATGGTTAAGCAAAATTGCTGAAACGTAGTCGTCTATTCGCACTTTATTTAAGAGATGTGTCCAACAATGTACGCATCAAACCAAAGTTGTAGTCTCACTTCACCCCCGTGGGATACGTCAAACCAGAGTTGGGCTATCATCGATAGTAGGAGACCATTCACGTTATGTCTGCAGAAGCCAGCAACCTGACACTCCTGGACGAACAAGAGGACAGCAAGACCCTCAAGGTCATTGGATGGTTCTCTGTCGGTATCACCGTTGCCGCCCTTAGCCTTTATGTGGGTCGCGAGATTCGCCAGCGCTACAAGTTCAACAAGCGCACGCCTTACGACTTCTACTCGAACGCCGGCAACCGGCAGTCAACCGAATTCGGCGTCGGCATTTAAAGTCCACCACACCCGAAGATAAAAAATGCCGCCTCGCGCGGCATTTTTCGTTTCTGCCTTCAATTTCGCAGATGTAGGATTTCGATACGGCAGGCAGCGAAGACTGCGCTTGTGAGGTTTCCCCGTGTCTCTTTCCCCCATGCTCTCCCGCCTCCTTGCGGTTCTCGCTCTCACTGCGTGCGCCGTTGTGCAGGCCCAAACACCCGCAGCCGCGCAGAGCCCGCCGGACTCAGCCGCCACTGCATCCACCATGCAGCAACTCACCACTCGGCGGGATGCTTTCGCTCAGAAGGCGAAGAGCATCAAACCCGGCTGCACCCTCGCGCCTCCCAAGATTGAAATCACAGATGTGCCTTCTTTCGGCAACTACGATCCGGAGACCAACACGTTGCGCACTTCTGCATGGTGGTTGCTGAGTGCTGACCAGAAGAAGTTGTTTTTTCATCTTGCCGGCCCTGACGCAGATGACAATGCGGCACGACGCGTCTTCGAGCATGGCACCTATAGTTGGGTCTTCGTTCACGAATTAGGTCACTGGTGGCAAGCGTGCATGGATTCCGTTCAAAGCAAAACGCACTACCAACGCGAATACGACGCAAACCGGATCGCAGCGGCTTATTGGCGCGAAACGGATCCCGAACTGCTGCAGCGATTGACGGCGCGCTTCACGCGAATTCTTGCGGGAACGCCGAATCCGGTTCCAGGCGGGCAAACGCCTGAGCAATTCTTCAACGACAATTATTCAGCGCTCGCGCACTCTGCCAACTACATATGGTTTCAGGCGCGCATGGTGACAGACGTGAGCACTGAAAATCCGCCGCCTTCGTTTGCAGATGCTCTCTTGCATTCTCAAATAGAAAAGAAATAAGAACGCGCGAGAGTCTGCAAGTCGACTCCTAACAACCAGCATCGCGTTGCCCGGCGGCGCTCAAATTTTCGGCATTACTTGCAATCTGCTTGGTAATCGTTTTGCGCGCACGCGTAACCACTCCGGATCGTTACTTCTTTATTTCCTCAAGTTTCGAACAATCCTGTATTGATGTACGTACATCCAGTCGTGGTTAAGAAACATCAGATGAAAGTGCACGGGAGATTATTTATATGAATTATTTATTCACTCACTGGCTTCTCTCCCTCCTTGGAACGATGTTCCTCGGCGTTTCCGCAATGGTGCTCCATGAATTTGGCCATCTGGCCACTTCACTGATGATTGGCGTGAAGGTGAAGAGTGTTGGCATGTGCATGAAAGGCATGTACATCGTCCGCGAAGCTGGGACACCGATGAAGAATCTTCTCGTCTCTCTCGCTGGTCCGCTGACAAACGTTGCCTTGATCCTGCTCTTCTGGCATGTCTCGCCCACATTTACACTGGCCAACATGTGTCTCGCGATCTGCAATCTAGCCCCCGTGCGAGGCTCAGACGGCGACCGCGCCTGGACTTGTTTCGAACAGTTGCAGAAAGAGTCCACACCCGTAGCACAATTGCAGTAGCAAGAATCTATATTCAAGAAAGCCAGAGCGTGCGCTCTGGCTTTCTTACTTTCTACTCGATCCTCGCCACTACGGTACTTCCCTGGCCGCCAGTCCATTATCCCTAGCCTTAGTCCCTAGTTCCTGCTCTCCGTCCCTGATACCCTTTCCCCATGGGGCGCATACGTGTTCTTTCCGACCAGGTGGCGAATCAAATTGCTGCCGGTGAGGTAGTCGACCGTCCCGCCTCCGTCGTCAAAGAACTGCTTGAAAACGCACTCGACGCCGGCGCCCATCGCATCCGCGTTGAAGTTGAAGCGGGCGGCCGCAAACTCATCCGCATCGCCGACGATGGCCACGGCATGAACCGCGACGACGCGCTTCTCGCGTTCGAGCGACACGCAACCTCAAAGCTCCGCACCGCCGATGAGTTGCTCTCGATTGCCACCCTCGGCTTTCGCGGAGAAGCGCTGCCATCCATCGCGTCTGTTGCACGCGTTACGCTCGATACCTCCACCGGCGAAGACGGACCCGGCACGCATCTCGAAATTGCAGGTGGCAAAATACATCACGTTGAAGATTTCGCCATGCCGCGTGGAACAGCGATTTCGGTATCCGATCTTTTCTTCAATACCCCGGCGCGCAGAAAATTTCTTCGCGCCGAATCGACCGAACTCTCTCATGTAACCGCGCTGGTCACGCACTACGCGCTGGCGCATCCTGAAAAGCATTTCGAACTCATTTCGGCCACACACTCGCTGGTCTCCGCGCCTCCCGTCAGCCGGCCGGCCGAACGCATCTACCAGATCTTCGGCAAAGACACGCTCGCGCAGTTACTTCCCGTGGCCGCCGAAACGCAACTCGATCGTGCCGGCCTTCCCGAGCCGCCTCCATGGAAGCGCGATCCCGATGAACCCTCACGCAAACCGGGCACGATTCGTCTCACCGGTTTCTACTCCAAGCCCGAACTGCAGAAGCTCAATCGCAACTCGATCTACATCTTCGTCAACAAGCGGCTCATTCGCGACCGCCTGTTGCTGCACGCGATCGCCGAGGCCTATCGCAATATCATTCCGCCGACCAGTTCGCCCGTGGTGCTTCTCTTTCTGGAGATGCCACCCGAAGAGGTGGACGTCAATGTCCATCCCGCAAAAACCGAGGTCCGCTTCCGCCAGCAGTCGCTCATTCATGACTTTGTGCGGGACAGCTTCGAAATGCATTGATCGCCGCGCGCCCCGCGGCCGGCTTCATGGCAGCGCTCGATTCATCCCCCGCTGCGACGCCCTCACTCATTCCTGTGCCCATCTCCCGACTTCCCGGCGCGCCTGAAGATTTGCCGCCCGACAGCGACGCCGGTGCAGTCAACTCCTCAGAAGCTGAAACGTTCCACCTGACCTCGCGCCCCCTCACGCCGGTCCCCGGCAAGCTTCCCTTCGGGGAGCGTGAAATTACCGCGCACCTCGAGCAACAGACTATGCGCGAAGTCGCCGCCGCGCTCATGGATCCCCCGAGGGATGCCGCCGGCCATCTCGGTTGTTCTGCAGATGATGTCGACGGCGGATCGGCCTGCAATCGGCGCAGTCCGGTACTGCCCAGGTCGAAGCCGAGCAGGCAGCCGCCAACCTGAACCGTCTTGGCTCGTTGCGGCCTCTGGGGCAGCTTGAAAGAGTCCTTCATCCTCGCAACCGGAGATGACGGTCTCTGGATCATCGATCAGCATGTGGCACACGAACGTGTGCTTTTTGAAAAGATTCTTCGCGATCGCCAGGTAGAACAAGTTCAGCGCCAGCGCCTACTTATGCCCCTTCTGGTGGAGCTGAAACCCTGGCAAATGGTAATTTTTGCGCAAATTGCTGACGAATTGGAGCGAAATGGCTTCGAAGTAGAACCCTTTGGCCCTCAAACACTTGCAGTCAAGGCCGCTCCGGTGGGTCTCGAGGGCGCGGCTTTGGAACGGATGCTCCACCAGGTCATCGAGCAGTCCGAAGCGCCAAGCGAAGCCTCTTTAAATGAGGATCTTACGGTCCCTTCCGCCCGCATCGCAGCCTCCATTGCATGCCACTCCGCCATCAAGATCAATACCCCCCTTGACCCGAAGCGAATGGAGTGGCTATTGTTGGAACTTGCAAAGACTGAGCACCCAACGAGTTGCCCCCACGGCCGTCCGATAGCTCTGCTGTACTCCTGGAAGGACATTCAGCGGGCCTTCCATCGAATTTAAAAGGCATTTAAGATAGAACTTGGGTGGCATTCCTCCGCTTTATGTGAGGTTGCCGGGCGCTAGCGCCGACCCGGAAGTGAGGTTTTTCTTTGACATCGGAGCAATTACTACAAGCGCGCGCCGAAAGAATGCGCCAAAACGGCCTTGGAACACTTACCTTGGATGAAGCCCGTACGTGGATTGAAGAGACCGGGCTTTGTCTCTTTTTACCCAGACGTCAATTTTCCTCTTCCGTCGCGCCCTCTTTTGTTGAGGCTATAGCTGGACGGCCGGAGGTGATCCCGGATCCGAAAATCGTTGCTATCGCGGAAGATCTCCTGATCCGTCTTGAAAATGAGGGAGTTGCGGTAAGGCTCAACCTGCAGGGCCAGCCGGGCGAGCAGCCCGATTTCGTCGTCGCTGCGTGGGTTCTGCCCTACGTGTATGCGCTTCGCGGTGATCGCGATTGGCGCCGCAGTCCGCAACTCACCGGTTCACGCCAGGTCTCCCAGCTCGCCGTCCACGTCTACAAACAGCTTGAAGGGGGCGATGCAAACGTCTCCCAACTGAAGCAGGCGCTGGGACGCGAGGTTTCTGAGTCGGCGGTTGTCCGCGCCATCACCGAGCTATGGCAGCAGTTACGCATCATCCCCGTCATCGCAGCTCGGGGACAGGCCGCCAAGTGGCAGTTGCTCCGCACCCGCTTCCAGCGGGCCATCGCCGAGGGTGCCTCCACCTCGCAGGTTACGGCAATTTCAGTACTTGCCTCTATCTACCTCCAGGCTGTGATTGCCGCCAGCATGGAAGATGTCGAACTTTTCCTGGCCGCCCTCACAGCCCGCAGCAAGATACGCGAAGTCATCCGCGGCCTGGTTGCAACGCGCCAGGTGCACACCATCTCGCTGGGCCATGCGCCGCACTTCTACGTTGCGGGCACGCTGCCGGAGTTCGAGCCGGTTTCGACCATGTACGCCAGCTCATCCATGCCGGCTTCCGCTTACTTTCTGCGCTCATTTGAGCGGGACGAGGAAGCGCACGGTCCAGCCATTTCGCTGCAGCGCGCACCCAGTCGATGCCTGTTCCGCAGCCGCCAGCGCCGCCGGTTCAGGTCGATCATCACGTGCAGGCGGAAAACCATGTTCCGCGCACGCCGGTCGCACGGCCCTCCGCCAATGGAACTTCCAACGGAGCCCCCAACGGAACTTCCAATGGGGCGAGGCCGCACTTCAACCGCACCCCTTCAAACGGGCACGATCGCAAGTCTGCAGGTACGACCAGGCCAGCGTCATCCGCTTCCAACAGCCGGCCGGCCCGCCGGAGTCCTGAAACACGGCCCACATCGAACCGCACGCCGAACAGCGCGCGATCTGCTGCGGGCACGCGCTGGGGCGCACCTGCCAAGAACGGAAAGCATAACGGCACACATGCTCCATCGCGCAACGGCAATGGAACCCGCTCGACCGGAACCTCTTCGCGCGTCTCAAACGGCAACGGAGCCCACCGCAATGGCAAGTCCACAGCTCCTTCGTGGAGCAAGCGCACCGGCAACGCCAAAACCGCGAAGCCGATTGCAAAATCGTCGACCGCACGCAAGGAAGTGCGCCCGGTGCGCAAGAGCCGCCCCACGCTGGCCGCAGCTGGACGATCCGGGACCAGCGGCAAGCGGTTCTTTAACAGCCGCAGCAAGCAGGGGACGAAGAAGCGCGGATGAGGGCGGACGAAACTCCCGAGTCAAAACTGAAGCGAAACCTTGTAGTTGCCATCGACGGGCCGGCCGGTGCGGGAAAGAGCACCATCGCGCGACATCTGGCCCGCCATTTCGGGCTCCTCAACCTTGAGACAGGCGCGATGTATCGCGCCTTTGCCTTGAAGGCGCTACGTCTCGATGTGCCGCTTGACGACCCGGCAGCCCTCGAACGTCTCGCCGCGGAAACAGAGATCAAGCTCGAACCCGGCGAAAACGAAAATCGCGTGCTGCTCGACGGCGAAGACGTCACCGGCCAGATTCGCAACCAGACCGTCACCGATGCCGCCTCGCGCGTGAGCGTGTTTCCCCCGATCCGCGCAGCCATGGTAAAGCGCCAGCAGGAGATGGGGGCCAGGGGCGGCGTAGTGATGGAAGGCCGCGACATTGGAACCGTCGTATTTCCCCATGCCGAAGTCAAGATCTTCCTCGACGCGGCGCCCGAGGTGCGTGGCATGCGTCGCTATGACCAGATCGGCCAAATCGGCTGGCCGCCCGGGCGCCAAGCCCGCGCCTCCGCCCGAGGAGGTGATTCGCGACCTCCGGGCTCGCGACGAGCGCGACCGCAATCGCGCTGACTCCCCGCTGCGGCCCGCGCCCGATGCATTTCTCCTGGACTCCACCAACCTTACTCTGGAAGAAGCCGTCAAAGCAGCAGAGGACGCTGTTGAAGGCGTGGCTGGCCAAGCAGGGGCAGGCCGGCGCTGGCCGGTAACCTGTTCGGTTTCTTAAGCTCGTAATCTCTCAATCCTTGCGACTACAGAACCTCCACGCTGCCCCATTTTAATGAAGTTGAAATCGTCCTGTGTCACACTGAATTGGCACGCATTTCCTCCCAACCACCTTTGCGTCTGGAGGCTCAGATGTCTCTTTATTGCCACGAATGCGGATCGAGCAATCTGCGTCGAGCACATCTTCGATTTGCCGATGCACTTCGGCTGATCACTTTCCGATATCCGGTTCGCTGCCGCATGTGCAAGAGACGGTGGCACGCTTCCATGGTGGACGTGCGCCAGTTACCCCATGCGCCAAATCGCCGCGAAAACGCCGAAAAAGTGTCGTGAACCCGGTCTTCGTCCGGCGGGCGGTTCGCGCTGATCCTGATCAGCCTCGCCGTGTATGGACCTGCTCCTTCCCGCTCGAGCGCTTTCGCCCATCCTGAAGCCCGATGCGATAGGCTTGTCAATAGGATGGAGATCACCTGCAATCGGTGTCATCAGTCTGTTCCGGCGGAGAGCTGTTATTGCCCTGCCTGCGGACTGCCGCAGCTTGTTTACAGCGCAGAGGGCGACAACGCCGTACCGCCGGCCTCTGAACGATGGCCCGAGCCTGCGCGCGATGCCAGTTCGATCGACTGGAAGCCGGGCATCCGCGCGGCTCTGGCGCTTGCGGTTCCCGCAGGTCTGCTTTCTTCAGGAGTCTCGCCATTAAGCGCTGCTGGGCATCTTCTGGATGGCGGGAGCGGCAGCCTGGGCAGTGGTGCTGTATATGCGCAGCCAGCGACCGGCTTGGATCACGATCGGAGCGGGCGCGCGCATCGGACTTGTCACTGGGTTGATCGCTGCATGGGTGACATTTGGCGTAAGCGGAATCTGGCTCTTCGTGGAGCGAGTGTTTCTGCACCAGTCAGGACAGATCGACGTGATCTATACGGCCTTTCTGACCACGTTTCAGCAAAAGGCTAGTGAATCGATGTCCGGCATGTCAGGGCCGGATGCGGCACAGGTGCAGGCGTCGCTCGCACACGTGCAGGCATGGCTCACCTCGCCGGAAGGCCACGCCGGGATCTGGGCAATTTCCATCGCCTTCAATTGTGCCTTCCTCGTTCTGTTTGCTGTCGGCGGCGGCGCTCTCGGCGCACGCATCCAGGGGCGCAAACGGCGGCCTGAAGTCTAAACAGTCTCGCCGTTTCTGGTCCAACCTGCGGCTCCGAAAGGGTGACTTCTTCACAACGAAAAAAGGCGTCGGTCCAGGTCTGGGTTTGTGGGTGGTCAAGAATATCCTGGATCGCGGGCGGCAGCGTCAGCATTCGCAGCAAGGTGGGCGAAGTCACTCATAGCGAGGTTACGTTGGCCCTCGCGAACACAACAGGATGAAAACGCTGCCGCTCTAGAAGCGGTATCAAGCACATTTGCTTGACGGCGGTCCATTGCCGGCTGGTCGGCCGACAGACTGACCGTCACTCCCTTCTTCAACAACTTTCCTGCAGGTTGGCCGGCGTTTGCCAGCCCGCCTCGTGCTCTTCCCCGCCTTACCCAGGATGCAAACGTAGACAGCAACTCCGAAGCCGTCCGGCCATCGTCCACTTCTCCACAACTTGCCCCATAAGCCTCAAGCCTTCTATCATCCGGCGAGGGATAAGGGTGAAACCACAGAAACCGTCTACGGGCTGCGCTCTGCATGGTGGCTCCTCCATGACGGTTCCATACCCCTGAGCGTTCCGGCTCAACGATCTCGAGTTTCTTGAACCGCGGTTTCGAGAGTGCTTATGACCGAAAAAACAAATGCAGCCGCCCTGCGCGTGAAGGGCAGGCTGATGTCCGCCTCGGAGGTTGAGCGCACACTGGTGCGCCTCGCCCACGAGATCGTGGAGAAGAGCAACGGCAGCGAAGACCTGACGCTGATCGGCATCAAGCGGCGCGGCGTGCCCCTGGCCGAGCGCCTGGGCAAGCTGATTGCCGGCATCGAGAAGCGCCCCGTCGACACCGGCACCCTCGACATCCAGTTTTATCGCGACGATCTCACCACCGCCGATGTGCGCCCCGTCGTAACCCCCGGCGCTCTCGGCTGCGAAGTCGAAGGCCGCGACGTCGTGCTATGTGACGACGTGCTGTATACGGGCCGCACCATTCGCGCCGCTCTCGACGCGCTCTTCGATCACGGGCGTCCGCGACGCGTGCAGCTTGCGGTGCTCATTGATCGCGGACATCGCGAGCTGCCCATCGAAGCCACCTATGTCGGCCGCCACGTCCCCACCAGCAGCCGCGAAATCATTGAAGTCAAGTTCCACGAGGTCGATAACGACGAGCAGGTGTTGCTGGTCGAGCGAGTGGACTAAGCAACAGCTCATCAGCCTTCAGCTTTCAGATTTTGCCGGACGCTGAAAGCGGCACTCAATGAGAGTCTGGAAGTGAGAGCTGAGAGCTGAGAGCTGTGAATTGATATGACTGCAATCGCACCAACGCCTCCTGCTCGCCGCCAACTCGCAACACCCCAACCGCCGGCATCCCCGTTTCCCTACAATCCCGGTTCTCTGCTTTCCATTCAAGACCTCAGCATCGATGACATCAGCCACCTGCTCTTCCGCGCAACCGTGCTCGAGAATCTCGACCCGCTGATCCGCGACCGCATCCTGCTCAAGCGCCGCATCGCGCTCTTGTTCTACGAGTCCTCGACGCGCACGCGCACCAGCTTCGAACTCGCCGCCAAGAGTCTAGGCGCGGACACCACGCTCGTCTCCAGTCTTTCCTCCAGCATCGAAAAAGGCGAGACGCTCAAAGACACCGGCCTCACTCTGCGCGCACTTGGCGCGGAGGCCATCATCCTCCGCCACAACTCCTCCGGCGCGGCGTGGCTGCTGGAAGAAGCAACACGCCTGCCCGTACTCAACGCGGGCGATGGCATGCACGAGCATCCTACGCAGGCGCTGCTCGATTTCCGCACCATCCTTGCGCATCTGCCGCTGCGGCGTTGAAACCCTCACCGCCGACACCCTCAGTGGCGTAACCGTCACGATCGTCGGCGACATTCTGCACAGCCGCGTCGCGCGTTCCAACATGCTGCTGCTCCCGCGCCTCGGCGCACGCGTCGTTCTCTGCGGACCGCCGCAGTTGCTGCCCGACTCCGCCGCCAACGCGGCCCAGGGATTTCCGTCGAACGAGACTTCGAAGCCGCACTGCGTCAATCGCAGGTCGTCATGATGCTGCGCATTCAGGCCGAACGCCTCGCAGGTCTGCAACTCGACCTCGCGCAATACAAAGGCGCCTACCAGCTCACCGGCCAGCGCCTTGCCGCACAGGCGCCGGAAGCCGTCGTCATGCATCCCGGCCCCATCATTCGCGGCCTCGAACTGACCGCCGGTGTCGCCGACGGCGCTCAGTCCGCCATCCTCGAGCAAGTCCGCCACGGTGTAGCCATCCGCATGGCCGTCGTCGAACGCGCGCTCAAAGGCAGCGAAGAAGGAAGAAGGCCGCGCATGAACTGCTCTCGTAATTCGCAACGGCCATCTCATCGATCCCGGCGCAGGAGTCGACGCACCCAAAGACATTCTGCTCAAAGACGGCCGCGTCGCCGAAATCGCCGGTCCCGGAAAACTCAAGCTCGCCAACGGTGCCGAAGTGCTGGATGCCGCCGGCCTCACCGTCGCACCCGGCCTTATCGACATCCATGTCCATCTCCGCGAGCCCGGCCAGGCCTACAAGGAAACCATCGCCACCGGCACCGCTGCAGCCGCCGCAGGCGGATTTACCGCCGTAGCCGCGATGCCCAACACACGCCCGTCAATGACTCGCCTGAAATCACGCGCTGGATGCTCGCACCCGAACGCGGCGCATCGGTGCGCGTCTTCCCCATCGGCGCTGCCACCCGCGGATCCAAAGGTGAAACGCTCAACGACTTCGCCGCCCTTAAATCAGCAGGCGCCGTCGCCGTCACCGACGACGGTCACCCGATCCTCAAAGACAGCGTAATGCGCGAAACCCTCGCTGCCGCAGCGCGCGTGGGCCTCAGCGTCATCCAGCATGCCGAAGACACGCGCATGACGCAGGGCGCCAGCATGAACACCGGCGCCACTGCGTTCAAGCTCGGCCTGCGCGGCATGCCGCCTGAAGCTGAAAGCTCCCTCGTCGAGCGCGACATCCGCCTCGTCACCGAACTCAAGGATGCGCGCGTGCATCTCCACGTCGCGCACACCTCCACCGCCGCCGCCATCGCAGCCGTGCGACAGGCGCGCCGCAACGGACTGCGCGTTACTTGCGAAGTCGCGCCGCATCACTTCCTGCTCACCGAAGAGCACGTCGGCCACTACAACACCAACGCAAAGATGAATCCGCCTCTCCGCTCGGCCGCAGACCGCGATGCCATGATCGAAGCCATCCTCGACGGCGTTGTCGACGCCATCGCCACCGATCACGCGCCGCACGCGACGCATGAGAAGGAAGTGGAGTTCGAGAATGCCCCCAACGGTATCACCGGCCTCGAGACAGCACTCGGCCTCTGCCTGCGCTGGCTGCACAAGGAGTGGAAGCTACCCTTGGGCCGCGTGCTCAGCCTTCTGAGCGCGCAGCCAGCAGCGCTGCTGGGCCTCAAAGGCCGCGGCAACCTCGCCGTCGGCAGCTACGCTGACGTCGTGGTCTTCGATCCCAAGGCCGAATGGACGTATCACGCCAAAGACACGCGGTCCAAGGCGCACAACACTCCATTCGACGGCTGGTCAATGCAAGGAAAAGTTCGCTGGACGATAAGCGAGGGCCGGATTGCGTATGGAAACCGGTAAAAGATGAAAACGGAATATACTTCCAGTCCCCTGCTGAATCGACGTCCTGGTAATTCTTCCTTACGAAGCCCTGCCCCGCAATTCCTGCTCTGCGCGCAGCCAGTCCGCCGCATCGTTCCATGCTGTCTGCCGCGCTCCGTCCAGTACTGGTGCGCTAGGCGTGCAATTTCTTCGTGCGAAATGCCGATCGCGGTCACCTTTTCACTGGTTTTCCGTTTGGGTGCGATCTCTTTGGTTGCCGAGGCTGACGCGCTGGTCTTCTTGCGAGTCGACGGTTTTTTCGGGGTATCTGCCATCAGAATTTTCTCCTCCATGGGTCTTGGGCCGTTGAACTGGCCATCCTTTACAGGTTACTAAATAGACAATTTCGAATAAAGCCCGAACCGGCCTCCCGTACCATTTCTGTCAGGACGGCCATGCATCCCCATTCATTGCAGTGTGCCCGTCACCCTCATCCAGAGCGGAGTTTCGCAATGCGAAACATATGTCCATCTCGATTACCGTAGACCCCATCCCGTTCTTCTCTCGTTAACATTCCATCTTCACGACCTCGCTTCCCGCCTATGCCTTTCCAGCCCTGAAACACCCCATGCTATAAGAAACCTCATGAGCCACGATTACGCACCCCGCCCCGCGCATATTCGCTGGCTCCTTGACGCTGATCCGGCCATCCGCTGGCAGGTAATGCGCGACCTTACCGATGCACCTCACGACGCGATTGCCGCCGAACGCGCCCGCGTCGCGAGCGAAGGCTGGGGGGCCGAACTTCTCGGCCGCCAATCTCCTGACGGAAGCTGGCCCGGCGGCCAGTGGGACCTTGTCACCCTCTGGAGTCTCGTCGTCCTCAAGGACCTCGGCCTCGATCCCGCCAGCAAACAGGCGCGTACCATGATCGACCGCGTCGACAAGCATCTCGTCTTCAAACCGCTCCACAACCGCCCTTATCTCAGCGGAGAAACGGAGCCCTGCATCAACGGCAGAATCCTAGCCATCGGCGCGTATTTCAAGGACCCGAACGACGCACTCGCGCGACAACTCCTCCGCGAACAGCTCAAAGACGGCGGCTGGAATTGCGAAGCCCCCAAAAGCTGCTGCTCTTCTTTCCACACCACCATCTGCGTGCTTGAAGGTCTGCTCGACGTACGAACGCGCAGGGCGCAAATCCGCAGCCATCACCCGCGCCCGCAAGCGCGCCGAAAACTACCTCATTCAACGCCGCATGTTCCGCTCGCTACGGACCGGCGACATCATCAACAAACGCTGGCTGCGGTTCACCTATCCCACACACTGGCACTATGACGTCCTGCGCGGGCTCGACTATCTGCGCAACGCCGGCATCAAACCCGACGACCGAATGCACGAAGCTATCCAGGTCGTCCTTGCGCGCCGCCACCAGAATGGCCGATGGCCCCTCAATCTTCTGCATCCCGAATACATCCCCCTGCAGATGGAGACCACCATCGCCACGCCAGCCGCTGGAACACCCTCCGCGCCCTGCGCGTCCTGCGCTGGTATACCAACTCAACCTATGCCTTGTGAAAACCCGCGCGTCTCGATTAAGGGAAAACCGGGGCTCGCGTGGCGGCTTTCTAATTGAATCAAAGAAAATCCGACCTATCTGTTGACAGTCTAGAGGAGCACCACTATTCTCTAGACTATCTAGAGGAAGGCACGCGTGAAGCTGGTTGCAACCGATCCCCACGAATCCAAATCGAGCGATCTGATCCAGGGAACCCTGGAGATGCTGATCCTGAAGACTCTGGCGCTTGAGCCAATGCACGGATACGGAGTCGGCCTGCGCATCGAGCAAATCAGCGGCGGAGTGTTCAAGGTGAACGCCGGTTCTTTGCTCCCGGCCCTCAGCCGTATGGAGCGCGCAGGTGATGTGAAGTCTGAGTGGCGTGCGACGGAAAACAACCGCCGGGCAAAGTACTACCTTCTGACCGCGAAGGGTCGCCGGTCTCTTTCGACCGAAACCAAACAGTGGCAGCGGCAGATCGGCGCGATCGCGCGCATTCTCGAAGCTTGACATCGCAGACCAGGCACAAGCGAGGATCACTATGAATTGGCTCAAAAACTTTGCCAGAGGAATTGCATCGCTGTTGCAACGTCAGCATGTTGAACGAGAGCTCGATGAGGAGTTACAGGGCTTCATTGAAGCCTCCGTCGCTCACAAGCAGCGCAACGGCATGACGGCGCTGGAAGCGCGCCGGGCTGCCGGCGTGGAACTGGGTAGCGGCAATTCTGTGAAGCACAAAGTCTGGTCCTCACGCTGGGAGTCAACACTCGAGGGAATTCTCACAGACATTCGTCTCAGCGTGCGCAGTCTGCTTAAAAGCCCCGGCTTCACCGCGATTGCATTGCTTTCTCTGGCACTTGGCATTGGCGGTAACACTGCCATCTTCACTTTGATCGACCAGGTCTTGCTTCGCAATCTCGCCGTTCGCGACCCGCAACAATTGGTTACTTTTGGCGACTCCATATTCGGTGGCATTGCGGGCGGCATTAACCTGGGGGATTTCGGCGGTTATTTTCCCTGGGATTTTACGCGCCAGATCGAATCGAATCCCGGGCCTTTTCAGGGGATCGCCGCATACGGCAGTTTTTCGAATAAGGTCAGTATCAGGCTGCTTGGGATGGGCGGAACGGTAGATGCGAATTCTCCCGCGCTGCTCGCGCCGGCGAATCTCGTTTCGGGCAATTATTTCAGCGTCCTCGGTGCTCGAACACTGCTTGGCCGCACCATTCAGCCGCCGGACGACGCTACGCCCGGAAGCGGAGCGGTTGCCGTGCTGAGCTATCACTTCTGGCAGCAGTTTCTCTCTTCCGATCCTCACATCGTGGGGAAATCAATTTCGATTAACGGAACTCCGTTTGAAGTTGTCGGCATAATGCCGCAGGGATTTCACGGCATCAAGCAAGAACTGGAGCCGATAGAGCTGTGGGCGCCTATCAGCATGCAAACTGTCGTGCTGCAGCAACCGTCTATGCTTACGCCGCATTCTGACTTGTATTTTCTTCATCTGTTCGCGCGATTGAGCGAGGGAGCAACACTGCACGAGGTCGAATTCGCGCAAAGCCAGAATTGGGTTAATCAGCAGGTACGGAACGGCGTGCGCGAGCGTGAGGGAGCTTCCCTCACACCTGATCGCCAACTGGAGATCAGCCGCATCAACGTTCCCCTCGTTCACGCCGCGCACGGAGTTTCACTCCTCCGCAGCCAGTACGGCGAATCGTTGCAACTCCTGATGATCGTTGTTGCCCTCGTGCTGTTGATTGCTTGCGCGAACCTGGCAAACTTTCAGCTCTCGCGCGCCACGACGCGCCGCCACGAAATCCTCACGCGGCTTGCACTGGGGTCGAATCGTTGGCGCATTGTGCGCCAGGGATTGGTGGAAACATTCCTGCTTTCGATCGTTGGAGGACTCACGGGACTTGGGATTGCATTCGTAGCAACCCGCTCCCTGATTGCGTTTGTCGCGCAGGGCAACGCATACGTCAACTTGAGTCCGAGCCCAGATCTGGAGGTGCTGCTTTTCACACTGGGAGTTTCGCTCTTAACCGGGATTCTCTTCGGCCTCGTGCCGTCGATCCAGGCAGCGCGCATCAGAACCCATGGAACCTTGAGCGCCGGCGCCCGTACCGCCGCAAGCGCAGGCGGAAAGATGGCGCGATTCTGGCCGAAGGCTCTGGTGAGTCTTCAAGTGATGCTATCCCTTGTTCTGCTCGTGGTGGCCGGCCTTTTTCTCAGGACATTGCGAAACCTTCAGGACCAGGACTACGGCTTCGAGCGATCGCATTTGCTGCTGGCCGACATCGGCGAGCATCTCGCCGGGTATGCGCCGCACCAGGTGCCGGCGCTTCACCAGGCCCTTCTCGATCGCCTATCCGCGATACCAGGTGTCCGCTCGGCTGCCCTTTCTGCAACGCCACCGATCAGTGGGGGCGCCTGGAGCTCCAACATTTTGCTTTCCGGCTATACCCCGGGTCCCAAAGAGAACATGGTATCGATTCTGAATCGAGTCTCAGCACAGTATTTTGAGACCGCCGGAATCTCCATTGTCGCAGGGCGCGGCATCACTCCGGCCGACACGGCGAATAGTCTCAAAGTTGCTGTCGTGAACCAGACGCTGGCAAGGACGTACTTCCCGAAGGGCGACGCAATCGGCCGGCAACTGACAATCGGAATCGATTCGGTCAAGGGTCCCTGGCAGATCGTCGGAATTGCGAGAGACACCAAATCCGGCGACCCTCGCAACACAGATCCTGTGCGAATGACCTACATTCCGCTGTCGCAGATTGACACGTTTCTGCCCGTCGCGGTTACAGCTGCGAACGGAAAAGCCGGGCAACCGGCGCCGCGTGAAGAAAACGAGGACCGCTATGCGCATATGATCCTGATTCGCACATCGGGTGATCCCGCGAAAATGATCGCGGATCTTCGCGCAGCCGTTGCTCAGGTTGACCCGAACCTTCCGCTTCTGCAGATCACCACAATCCACGATCAGGTTTCAAATCTCATCTCACACGATGAGCTCATTTCCACGTTAACCAGCCTGTTCTCGCTGCTTGCATTGCTGCTTGCTGCCATCGGGCTCTATGGCGTCATGAGCTACAACGTGGCTCGTCGCACTAATGAAATCGGTATCCGCCTTGCACTCGGAGCGCAGAGCGCGAATGTACTGCGCATGATCATGCGCGAGTCGCTCATGCTGCTCGCCATTGGCACAGCGCTGGGCTTGCCGCTCGCTGTAGTCGCGACACGAATCATCAAGGAACAACTATTCGCCATGGACACCATCGACCCAACTTCGTTCGCCGTCGCAATCCTGGTGGTATGCCTGATGACCGTAATTGCGGGATGGCTGCCGGCTCGCCGTGCCGCAAGCGTCGATCCGATTACGGCACTCCGGTTTGAATGAAGATGAACCAAACCATCCAGATCGCAGAGGGCGTCTACAAGTTTGTGGCGCTCCGCGTTCTGCGCTGGCATACGAACTTGTCGGACCTGCAGTGACCCCGAGATCCCTGCGCCATCTCCATGTAGAGCGCTTTCACCCTCAGGCGGCGCTCATCTCAACGAGTTTCCCTTCTCTTAAAGCCTTGATGTCGCGCATCGGCGGCTGACCAAAGAAGCGGCTGTATTCACGATTGAATTGGCTAACGCTTTCGTATCCAACCTCAAAGGCTACAGTGGATGCGTCGAGACCATCGAGCAGCATTCGCCCTCGCGCCGCCTGCAACCGCAGTTGCTTCTGATACTGCAGTGGACTCATATGAGTCAGCACTCGGAAGTGATGATGCAGCGTCGATACGCCCATGCCTGCAATCTGGGCCAGATCATCGACGCGTACCGGCTTTGCGTAATTGTCCCTGATCCACTCGATCGCTCTTGCCGTGTGATGACTCTGATCTCCTGAAGTTGCAATCGCTCGAAGGCGAGCGCCCTCGGGTCCGCAGAGAAGGCGGTAAATGATTTCGCGTTGAATGAGGCCGCTCAGAAACGGGATATCCCGCGGAGTTGAAAGCAGGTCGACCAGCCGGCAGCATGAACTGAGCAACTCGGCCGTGATCTCACCGGTGACCATTGCGGGCGCGTCAGGCGACGATGCCTTGGGCACGCAGACCTCTTCGCGGCTGAGAAGCTCGCGGACAACCGGCATCTCCAGTTTGAGCGCGAGAGCGAGAAGCGGCTTTGTTTCGCTCGCTTCGACCACCTGGCTGATGATCGGCAAATCGATCGAGGTCAAAAGAAATCGTGACTGGTCATAGATGAACCTCGTCTGGCCGAGGTCAACGCTCTTGCTGCCCTGCGCAACGACGATCAAGCTCGACGTGTAGGTTCCTGAACAGGGCGCAGTTGGTCCAGTTCTGCGCACCAGCATCAGACCAGGAATCTGTGTGACCTGTCTCTCTGAGGAGCCGATGAACCAGGCAATTTTCTTCGCAAGCTCCGCCCTCAAATCCTGCACCGACCGGGCTGCCGGAGGAGAGCCGGAATGCCTTCCATTCAAGTTCATGCTCTGTTTCCTCCCATTCTGAGCATAACTTTTCCTGCTCTCCCGATACCAGCTCAAAGGCTGGCGCGCAAGAGAATCAGGCAAAAGATAGGCAGGATCGGGATAACGGCTCAGTTCGCTTCTCCTTAAACTGAGGGTGGAGAGAAAAAGATGCAAAAGCGCAAATTGGGAAAGAGCGGATTGGAAGTGTCAGCCCTCGGGTTCGGCTGCATGGGCCTAAGTTTCGGCTTTGGCCCTGCGACGGAAAAGAACGAAGCGATCAAGGTAATCCGCGCTGCGTATGAAGGCGGCGTGACCCTCTTCGATTCTGCCGAAGCATACGGCCCGTTTACCAACGAAGAACTCGTCGGCGAGGCCCTGGCCCCGGTTCGTAACAAGGTTGTCATCGCAACGAAGTTCGGCTTCAAGAACGGAATTCCAAGCCAAGGCACGGACAGCCATCCCGAACGAATCCGAGCCGTAGCTGAAGCTGCTCTGAAGCGCCTCAAAACCGACGTGATCGATCTGTTCTATCAACATCGCGTCGATCCGAATGTTCCGATCGAAGATGTTGCAGGAACGGTGAAGCAGTTGATTCAGGAGGGCAAGGTCAAGCATTTCGGAATGTCGGAGGCAGGCGCAGCGAACATTCGTCGCGCTCATGCTGTGCAGCCAGTCACGGCACTCCAAAGCGAGTATTCACTCTGGTGGCGAGAGCCGGAGAAAGAGATTTTTCCGACGCTGGAGGAACTCGGAATCGGGTTTGTCCCGTTCAGCCCGTTGGGTAAGGGCTTCCTGACGGGAGCAATCTCAGACAAGACGGAATTCGACAAATCTGACTTCCGCAACATTGTTCCGCGCTTTACCGCAGAAGCCCGCAAGGCAAACCAGGCACTGGTGGATGCACTCGGGCAAATCGCAGACCAGAAGAAGGCGACCAAGGCGCAGATTGCTCTTGCATGGCTGCTGGCGCAGAAGCCATGGATCGTGCCGATACCTGGAACCACGAAACTGCACAGGCTCGAGGAGAACCTTGGCGGGGCAAGCGTGGAGCTGACGGCGGACGAGCTGAAGGCGATTCACGATGCCATCTCGGCGATCGATGTTCAAGGAGAGCGATATCCTGCTCAACTTCAGAGTCTTGTAAATCGTTAGGGTAACGCGGACGTACGTATAGGGGGCTGCTCCATCAAACGCTTTTGTCGTGAACCACACTGGAGAGGCTCTCCCGCTGAGCACAGGGTCGACCAGGATGCGCTTCCCGTCGATCTGTAGAAGATGTGAGGAGTGATCAAACCAAACCGGAACACTGTCCGCCGGAGAAAGTGCCATAGATCCTTACGCACAGATGGACCGGTCCCTGGTTCGGCCCCAAATCCTGAGTGCAGAATTCTTCCGGTATCGGCGTAGCGTGAACGATCAACCACGCTGCTTCAAGTTCCTCCGCGAGTCAATCACACGTATCGAGGGAGAGCCATGAAAGGGTTAATGTTAGGTCTGTTTCTATCAACACTGATTGCGCCATCGTCCTACGCACAGCAATCGCCAGCGCCACCAACGGAAACGATTAAAACTTCCGCAAGTCAATCTCCCGAGCAACAAGAAGTCATCAACATCTCAAACATGAAATGGGATTGGATGGCAGACAAGAAGGTCGATTCCTTAGAGACACTGTTTGATGACAAAGCTATGTTCACTCACATGGGAGGAACCTGGGGAAAAACGCAAGAACTAGCGACCATTAAGAGCGGTGGCATCTGGTACAAAAAGGCTGCAGTTTACGCAGTCGACGCTCGCATATTCGGCAACACAGCCGTCCTGCTGGAGGACATTGATTTGCAGGCAGCAGTCGGTGAGCACGAAGTCACCAATCCTTTTATGGTGACTGAGGTTTATATCAACGAAGACGGCAAGTGGAGGCTCGCCCAACTCACGTTCTCGCATCTGCTCAGGCCAGTCAGAATGAATAGCAATAAGAATTAGCCGCACACATCGAGATAGAATCCGGGACGAGATTTGGCGCTCGTGAGATTGTGAAAAGATTGGCCATGCAGGAACAAGCCGTTCGCGCACAAATCTCCCTGGCGTGGCCGATGGCCGACCCGGAAAGGAGTTCCCCTGTCCAGAATTGTTCCTTGACTATTCCGATCCTGGAGCAAACGCCAGCAACATATTGCCCGGCGCTGCTCCCGCCTGGTCGTAGCCCGAAAGGGCGAACACCATTCCGCCCGCAATCACTGGTCCTGCCACATCCAGCGACCCGCCGTGCCCGGTGACCCCATTCACCGCCGGGTACTCACCAACGGTGTTGTAGTCCCAGAGTATCGTCCCGTCATCAGTCGAATAGGCGCGCAGGTGTCCATCCATCGAGCCCGAAAACACGACACCCGGAATCACCGTGACAGCAGCCTGTTGCGCAGGACTGCAGGGACGATGCGCATCGCATGGTGCGGCTGGAGTCATCCACGCAGTTTCGCCGTTCGAAAGCTGCAGTGCGAACATGCCGCCGCCAGTATTCGGATCCAGATCGTTCTCGCGTCCCGACTGGAGAAACGCTTCATCTGAAACCGCCGCATACAACTGACTGCCATCCGCGGCCGCTCCCCATTGGATACCCCCCAGCACGCCGCCCCTTCCAACCTGCGCCTGCCATATCAATTCGCCCTGCCGGTCTGGATCAATCGCAAAAACGGCTCCGGATTTCTGAGTCAGAACTAGTGCCCGCGGTCCTGTTGGCAAACTGAGAAGAATCGGCGATGATCCGAAGTCGAAGTCAGGCCCGGTCGCATCGGGACAGTTCGAGTTCTTCTGATCCATGCATGCATTGTTGAACGCATCTCCGCTGCGAAACTGCTTCCACCACACGATGGCCCCCGTATCCATGGAGAGCGCAATTACGCTGTCACTCTTGTCCGTAGCCGGGTCGGAATAATTGTCCCCAGTTGCCACGTACAAGATGCCCTTCGTCTCATCAATCGTGGGAGCCGACCATACGCCGACCCCCGAAGGCCCCCTGCTTTTCGCGCCGCGGTTATTCGGGTGGATCGATGCATCTGCTTCTGCGACGGTGTACGTCTTCCACAAAATCTTCCCTGTCGTCGCATCCAGAGCCACAACGCTCCCGCGAAATGTGCAGCACACATAGCCAGGCTCGACTGCCGACACTTCCTCGTACGACGCCACAGGCACGAACAGCTTCCCATCGTAGTAGACGGGCGTCCCTGTCACCATCGCGGTGGGATGGTTCTCCACGCGTGTCTGCCAAACCGACTTGCCCGTAACGAAATCGACTGCCTGCACAGTACCTGTGGGGTCTCCAAAATACGCCTTCGCCTTTTCTTGCGGGGACGCGATTGTGATTCCGCTGCGCACACCCGCTGGAAGTTCCGTTGCCCAATACGTGCATCCACTCGAGGCATCAAGCGAATAGAGCATCCCACCACCGCCGAAGATGATCCGTCCGTCATACACCGCGGGCTGCGATCGCATCGAGGTTGTATCCGGAACCGCGAAGGCCCACTTCAGTTCCAGTTGCCCCACTGCTGCGGGAGTCAGCCCCGCGCGATCTCCTGGCTGAAAACGCAGATTGGTCAGGCCGCCGCCCCATGAGGTCCAGGCCGCGATCTCACTGATCCCATCAGGGTCGCCATCGTTCTTGCATTTGTTGGGAAGCCGGCTCACGTCGACCGTTACGCTCGTCTTTTTACCCAGCCATTGGGAGACGGTCAGACGATCCGCACGTGACATTTTCGCTGCCTGATCCTTCATCACTCCGGAGTTGAGGATGCGAAAAATCTCCGATCCCGTCTCACTTTCCAGTTGTGTTCGCGAGGGAGTCCTGACTCCGCCACTTTCGTGGCAGGAAGCGCACCGTTTGCTGTAAATCCTGGCGCCCGGCTGGTTTTCATTCTGAGCCCACACTGACACTGAACCCAATAGCAAAAGGAAGGAAAGAATTTTAAACATCGCTCGTATTAGATGCACCGGCCGTATTCCGGGGCGAACGGGTCCTGCTCATCACGAACATCGAGCCGTCATGTGGCCCTTTCAATGATCAAAAAGGGAGTCAGATTTTTGTCGATACCGGCATTTGCAATGCGATGTCTTGGCTAAATTATAGAAAAGGGGAGTTTTGCAGTAAGGAAAGATGATCAAGGCGGCGAGTCGGAGTGCATTACCCCTTGCGGCGGTAAAGAATCTGGAACTCGTAGCCCGGGTTTGGCGGGAACAGGCTCGCCACATGGCGCAGCCGCTCGGCCAGCGCCGGCGCGGCCAGCAGCGGATATTCGCGCTCGCGCAGATCGTGGTAGTCGAAATCCACCGCCAGCGAGAGCATGTAGATCGCCAGCGCATCGGAGAACGCCGACTCGATAGAAGCTGTTGCGCGACGCGCTCGTCGATCGCCTTCTGCGCCGTTGCGCGATGTCCTGCGCGCGGCGGCGCGTCTCCCATGCATCCTGGCTGGTTTCGCCGCGCACCTGCGCCTCGGCCTGCGACCACGCCAGCGCGGAAAAGCTGTCCGGCACGCCTGCAGCCTCCACAAAGTTGTGGGCCACGTTGATAAAGAACTCGAACGCCAGCCCGAAGCGATCTTCGACCAGGCGCGTCGAAAGAAACACGGCCTCGGTCGAGCCAAAGGCCGCATTGCGATGGCAGACGGCGCGGTCGCCAAGATCGACCGTGTAGACGGAGCGATCATCGTCTCGCCGGTATCGGCAATGGCCAGCGGAACAAAGTAATAGGCGCGGCTGGCAGCGCGGCCGAGCAGCGAGGCGGGCACTGCGCCCACCAGCCGCTCCAGATCGGCGTCGGTGACGCGCGTCTCGCCCCACGCTGCATAATGGATTCCGTTGGCGGCCTGGCCGACCGTCACCTGCGTGGCGACCTTCTCGGCATGCCAAAGCTCGATTTGTGCGCTGCTGGCCATGAACCTGTATTCTAGACGACGAGAGGTCGCGTCGAATGCGAATCCACTGCACAGCACAGCGCACCGGCCGGCGGCAGATTTTTCGGATTTCCGCTGGAAGGCTTCGGCCTTTTCCAGAGCCTGCTGCTTCGTTTGCCTCGGCATTCTTCACTTTTTTCGCGACGACGTGCCTCGCCATCTTCTCGCTGCTCGCCTGGAACCTCTTCGGCCATCACACGGTGAACTATGCCGACAGCTATCTCTATATCGGTCTTCCCGCCGGCGTTATTCGCGCTGCTCGTTGCGCTTCCTGTCTTCGGGACCCTTTGGGTCCGGGCCAAGATTCAAGAGGTAGGAACATCGCTATGCCCGTGCATACCATCCGATCGCCGAATGCACTGAACTCCGGCGCCGCCGACTTCCGTGAGCAGGCGCGCGCATGGTGTGCGCAACTTGAGGCTGGCAGCATTCTTTACTTTCCGCGGACGCCGGTGCCGATTCCCGACGCAGACCTCGAGTTTCTCCTCGGCCAGCAGCAAATCGAGCAGCCTGCACAAGAACATCGCCTACAAGCCCGATCGCGACTAGCCTAGCGGCATCGACCAAGAAGTCGCCGGCAACGCGGAATGGCTGCGCGGGATCATGCGGCGCTACTCCGCTCAGCGTGAGCGGATTCCTCACGAGTTTCTCGCGCCCTACCGGCGACGCTGGCGACTGGACTACGCAAGCTTCCGGCCGATCGAAGAAGAAGGCCGCGACATGCCCTTGCGGCGCCGCAACGACCTGCTGCACACCGATGCCTTTCCACGCGGCCCACCAACGGCTGGCGGATCCTGCGCTTCTTCCACAACATTCATCCGATCGCGCACACGCGACTGGGTGGTGGGCGAACCATTCTCTGCGGTCGTTGGAGACTTTACGCCCGCCAAGATTGCCGTTCCCGCGAGCCCGACGGACTGGCCGGCACTGGTCGGAAAGCGATTCGCGCAAGCAACCGGACTTGCCAAGCTGGTTCCGCAGTGGAAGCGCACACCCTACGACGAATTCATGATGCGCCTGCACAACACAATGAAAGAGGACGCAGACATTTCAGCACAGCTTGCTGGCGCGAGGAACTTCAATTTGCGCCGGGCTCGAGCTGGATGGTCTACACCGAGACCGTTCCCCACGCCGTGCTCGCCGGCCAATTCGCGCTGGAGCAGACATTCCTCGTCGATCCCGCAGCCATGGTCACGCCGCAATCGGCGCCGCTCGCGATCCTCGAAAAGATGGCGGGCGCGCAAGCTGGCTTGAATACGCGAGCACAGCCTCGCAGCCGATTGCACAAAAACAAACGGCCACTCCGCTGGACGGAGTGGCCGTTTGCTATGTCCGAGTAACTGCTTCTATAGGCCTGCGGGCTTCGGGTCTTCGCGGTCGAACTTGGCCACGCGAATCTTCTTGGCGAGGCCGAGCTTCGACAGAATCCAGATGCCCCAGAAGTTGGGATCGATCTCGTACCAGCTGCAGGCCGTGGCGCGCGGAGACGGGATGCGCATGATGGTTGTTGTGCCAGCCCTCGCCGCCGGTCAGCAGCGCGACCCACCAGCTGTTGCGCGAGTCGTCGCGGGTTTCAAAACGGCGCCTGCCCCACAGGTGCGTAGCCGAGTTGACCAGCCAGTTGCGTGCAGGCCCAGCGTCACGCGAAGCAGCGCGCCCCACAGAAACATGCGCCAGGCCGTTGACCCAACCGCCCCAGAACCATCCGCCGGCAAACAGCAGCACGCCGCTGACCGTGATGGGAATCCAGTGATATTTGCTGAGCCACACATGGAAGCGGTCGCGGCTGAGGTCGGGCGAGTAGCGCGTGAGCACCTCGGTCTGCGCGTGCAGCGACTCGCCGAAAAGGATCCAGCCCGCGTGCGCCCACCAGCCGCCTTCGCGCGGGGTGTGCGGATCGCCTTCCTGATCGCTGAGCTGGTGATGAACGCGATGCGTCGAGACCCAGAAGATCGGCCCGCCCTCAAGCGACAGCGTGGCGAAGACGGTCATGATGTATTCAAGCCACTTGGGAACCTGGTAGCCGCGATGCGTCAGCAGGCGGTGATAGCACATGCCGATGCCCACATTGATGGCCAGGACATAGAGGATCGCCATGACCGCCAGGCGCTGCCAGCTGAAAAAGAAGAAAGCGCGGCCAGGGCGCCCACGTGAAAGAGCCGATGATCGCCAGAGTGAGCCAGTTGATCCCGTCGCCCGACGGTTGCGGCCTTGCCCATGCGAACAAGAAACTTCGCAGGAACTCTGCCGTGACGGCGACGAGTAGTCGTGCTCTGCGGCAACCTGTTTGGTCGCAGTGATCGGGTGTATCGGCGGGAGGGGGAGCGGACACGACTGATGCCATTCGGTTGCTAAATCCTTTAGACGAGCGTCTGGTGAAGCCACTCTATATCAGATTGTATAGGAGGGATGTGTTTTCTCCACGACACAAGCGCATCATTGTCACGAAAGTTACTGAGGCTGTTCCAGTGCGATGAACAATACGAGCTCGCATCGGTTGATGGCATGGCGACAAACTCCGTTTCGGCTCACGCTATGTGGTCTGCAATCGACCGACCGAGCGCTGAGCGCTTCGGCGCACCGAGGCTGATACTCGCCGGGCGCAATGCCGTATTGGCCTCCGCCGGTGACGAAGAACTTTTCGGCTGTGCCGCGCAGCACCCGGTAGAGCGCGAACTGCCGCTGGGTGGCGCCGCGCAGCTCAAACAGCAGTTCGCCGCGATTGTCGGCCATGGCATCGACAGCGTCGATCAGTCGCATACGCGGGGTCTCGTCGAGGTGCGCGCCGTCGGTGACGTTTTTGAGCAGCACGAGCACGTTGCCGTAGAGATCGGGCTGGGCGATCAGAGTGACAAATTTCTGCTCCTTCGCGGGTCCGTCGGTATGCGCCGAGAGCACCATCGTGGCGCCGGAGCCATAGGCAGTTCGAAGACGCGAAATTGCTCGTCGATCAGCGGGGAGGCGGGAGGCGGAGCGGGCTTGGCGTGCGCTTTGCGCCGTGACATGCTTCGTCTTCGGTAGCAGGCGGGAGGCGGTTTGAGGCCCAGAGCCTTGCGCGCAATGTCTTCCATCGCCGCTTTCATCTTGGCTTCGTCGTCCGGGTTGGCCCACGTGTAATTCCAGGATGCTCCGGACGGTTCTTGGCGTCGGAGACGGCGACAGCCTGGTGCATGTCTGGCGGAAGGCCCATCAGGCTTGGCAGCACATCAGGGCCACTGCCGGTGGACTTGCCGCGCATGAGACGGGGACGATCGGGATCGGCGGAGCTGCGTATGTTCCCCATCGTTCGCATTGGCGATGCCTCGGTGCTTTTGTGCAGAACCGGGTGGTCCGGGTTACTGCTCGACGGTGCTGCTGGATGAGTCGTCGGAAGGCTTTTTATGAAGGGTGGGCGATCTGGATCGGCTGCGGGTGCGGAGCTCGATGTGGAATTGCCGGAATCGTCGGTACCGGACTTTCTTATGCAGCGTGGGCCGGTCCGGATCGGGCGCCGGCCCTCGAGGCTGCCGGAGTCAGAGCTGCCCGGAGCTTCGCTCTGATGCTTGCGATGCAGCACCGGCTTGTCATCGTTGGGATCGAAGCCATCGTCCATATGGGTTTGGGGGCGCCGGTTTGGCGGAGGGCAAGGGCTTCCACGAGCCGAAGCCGACCCAGGAGCCTTGCTCCTGGCCGGCAGTCCTGATGTCGAAGAGGCCGACGGGATCGCCGTTCTTCTCGAGCTCGTATTCGACTTCGCTGGCAAGCGCCAGCGGCTGGGGCCGGGCGAGGTAGACGCCGCCGTCCTGCAGGGCTTGTCCGTCGTAAACGGTGATGGGGACAAGGCGGCTGGTCTTCGGTTTGCCTTCGTCGCCGGTCCACTCGAGAACCGCGACGGCGCGCAGCTCAGGAGTGTCCTTGTCTTTCTTGGCGATTTGCCCGGGATACTGCGCGCAAGGCCGACAGCGGCCACCAGCCCACGGCGAGGCGCGAGGGATACCGGTCTGATAAAACCTGACTTGGCGTGCGCGATGACACGCCGCGCTCCCCTCGGGAATAATGCACGAACCTGTGCTGCAAACTTTATCCACCATACTGACGATACGAGGAATCTCCCATGGAAGTGAACCAGAAGGTCGCCGACTTTACACTGCAGACGGACGAGGACAAGACTGTAAGCCTTTCAGACTATGCCGGCAAGCCGGTTGTGCTGTTCTTCTATCCCCAGCGCCGATACGCCCGGCTGCACCATTGAGGCCTGCGGCTTTCGCGATACCTTCAAGAAGATCCAGGCAGCCGGCGCCGTGGTGCTCGGCATTTCGCGCGACACGCCCAAGGCGCAGGCCAAGTTCAAGCGCCAAGTACGACCTGCCGTACACACTCCTTGCTGATGTAGACGAGAAAGTCTGCAATCAGTTTGGTGTATTGAAGGAAAAGAACATGTATGGGAAGAAAGTCTGGGGCATCGAGCGGACCACGTTTCTGATCGGCCCGGACCAGAAACTCCTTCATATCTTTCCCAAGGTTACGCCGGAAGGCCACGCGGAAGAGGTGCTGGCGCTCGTGAAGGAATGGAAGAAGTCGCACAAATAGGGCAAAAAAGAGCCAGTCAAAGGCTTCCAGGGCGGCTGATTTCGCGTGAATTCTTTGAGGATTCGCCGGAATCTGTGTCTCCCAGGCTGCTGGGTAAGCTGCTGGTGGCGCGGACGCGACGAGGTTCGGTGCTGGCGGGGCGGATTGTGGAGGTCGAGGCGTATCTCGGGCCGCATAACGATCCGCCGGATCCGGCAGCGCACACCCATCGCGGGCCTACGCCGCGGAACCTGGTGCTGTTCGGGCCGCCGGGGTATGCGTATCTGTATTCGATCTACGGGAAGTATTTTTGCGCGAACATCAGCTGCGAGCGCGAGGGACTGGGGGCAGGCATTTTGCTGCGGGCGCTGGAGCCGGTGCATGGGAATCGCGGAGATGGCGCGCAATCGTGGGCTGGATGAGGATGCGCCGGTGCGGATGATTGCGTCGGGGCCGAGCCGGCTTTGCATCGCACTCGGGCTGACGCGGCCGCTGCACAACGGGCTGGATGTGACGAGCGCTACGTCGCCGCTGCAGGTGAGAGACGACGGATTTCCAGAGCCGGAGGTGGTGATTACGCCGCGGATCGGCATCAGCGCACGCGGTGGATTGGCCGCTGCGATTCGCCTTGCGCGGACACGGCTGCGTTTCCGGGCCCAAACGCCTTAATGGAACTTCAACCAAACAGAACGGTAATTCGTCAGTAGAATAGAGGTCATCCCACACCGCGAGGAACTTGCACTTGAAGCTCTCTTCCCCGTCTTTCACAGCCCCTTTGACGGCCCTGATTTCGGCACTTTTGCCGTTGCCGCTCTTGCCCAAACCCCCGCAACGACGCAGGCGCCTGCCGAGGAACATCATCATCACGACGAACCCGCGCCGACCAACCTGAAGGTGCTTCCGAAGACCATGACGGGAGAGCAGGTTCACGATCTGATGCACAAGTGGGAGGCGTCGCTGGGTGCCGAGTGCAGCACCTGTCATGCCGCCGATCCCAAAAACATCGGGCCGAACGGAAAGCCGCGGTTGAATTATGCCGACGACTCGAAGCCGGAGAAGACCACGGCGCGGCTGATGTACAAGATGGTGGAGGACATCAACACGAACTACGTGGATAAGGTTGAGAACTCGGGGGTGCCGGTGGCGTGCGGAACGTGCCATCGCGGCCATCTCGATCCTCCGATCTTCACTCCGACAAAGAGCGACCACGATCATGACCACGGCGATCACGACCATCCTGCGCCCCCTCCTGCGGGCGAAGCGAAGCCGCCTTCGCGGTGAGAGAATGCTGACTGCTGACAACTACTCAAGTTGTCAGTTTTCATTGGTCAGTGATCAGTGGTCCGGCGGGGTTCGTGCTTCCCCAGGTCTCAAAGCGAGAACTGGGGCACCCTTTCCATGCTGTTTTCTTAAATCGGACTGTACTGTTGACGGTCACATCTTGACAATCATAATGAACGGATGCTATCTTCACCGCTCATGAGCGATCAGAACACAGACGTGATACAGGGCACGCTGGACATGTTGATCCTGAAGACCCTGAGCCTCGAACCGCTGCACGGCTTCGGCATCGCCCGCCGTGTCGAGCAGATTTCGCGGGGCGTTTTCAAGGTGAACCCGGGTTCGCTACTCACAGCGTTGCAGCGTCTGGAACGCGCCGGCTGGCTCGATTCCGAGTGGCGGCAAACTGAAAACTCGCGCCGCGCGAAGTTCTACACCCTTACGCGTGCCGGGCAAGAAGCAACTCGAGATCGAAACCGCCGACTGGGGCCGCCGTGCCTCTGCAATTGCGCGGCTGCTGCGGGAAGGAGCTTAGCTCCATGTCCCTCTGGCGCCAGCTCACCCATGGTCTCCGCGGATTGGCTCGCCGCGCAAAGAGGAACCAGGAGACCGACGAAGAGCTTCGCCACTATTTCGAGGAAGCAACTGCGGCCTGCGAGGGCGCGCGGACTCTCTGCTGAGGATGCGATACGCGCCGCGCGGCGTGGAATTTGGCAGCATGACCGCCGCAAAGGAACAGGTGCGTTCCTACGGATGGGAGAATGCGGTCAGAACATTTTCTCTCGACCTGCGCTTCGCGGCGCGGCAACTGCGCAATCATCCGGGATTTGCGGTGGTCGGCATCCTGACGCTGGCGCTCGGCGTCGGCGCAAGCACAGCCATCTTCAGCGCGATCAATCCAATTCTCTTCAAGCCGCTTCCCTATCCTCACCCGGAGCCGCATTCTCATGATCTGGAGCACCTATCAGGGCGCCCGCTCCGAAGTGTCCTTCGGCACATATCGCGAACTCGCAGAACGCAGCCACTCCTTCGACTCCATCGCCATCTTTGAGCCATGGCAGCCGGCCATGACCGGCGGAAACCAGCCAGAGCGGCTGGAAGGACAAAGCGTAAGCGCCGGCTTCTTTCGCGCGCTTGGAGTTTCTCCCGCCTCGGCCGGGATTTCCTCGCCTCCGAGGACATATTCAATGGCCCAAAGGTCGTGATTCTCAGCGACAGGATCTGGCGTCGTCTTTTCCACGGCGACCCTGCAATTCTTGGCCGCGCAATCAAACTGGGCGATAACAACTACACCGTCGTCGGCGTGATGGCTCCTGATTTCGAAGATGTCCTGGCGCCTTCAGCCGAGATCTGGACGCCATCGCAGTATGACCCGCAAAAAATTGCCGGCAGCTTCAACAGCTGGGAGTGGGGCAATCATCTGCGCATGGTGGCGCGGCTCAATCCGAGGAGTGAGCCGCAGCAGGCCATTGAGGAACTGGCACAGATCGCGCGTTCTCCGTGGCCGGAGTTTCCGCGTCCGCGCTGGGCCTCGCTCCAACATGGGCTGATCGTCGATTCGCTGCAGGATGATATTGCTCACACCGTGAAACCTGCGCTGCTGGCGGTGCTTGGCGCCGTCATCCTGGTGCTGGCCATTGCGTGGGTGAACGTGGTGAACCTCGTGCTGGCGCGAGGCTCGCAGAGACGCGGAGAGTTTGCGGTGCGTGGTGCGCTCGGCGCATCAAAACGGCGCATCATCCGGCAACTCATCACGGAAAACATGCTGCTGGCCTCGCTCGGCGGAACGGCGGGCATCGCCGTGGCTGTAGTCACGCTGCGCGAACTCGTCGCGCTCAGTCCCGCGGAACTGCCACGGCGCGACGCCATCGCCGTTGATCCTGCGGCTTTCTTCTTCGCATTCGCCATCACGGCCATCGTTGGCATTGCCTCGGGGCTCATTCCCGCAATCCACATCTCCCGTGAGGAGTTGCAAACCGGACTGCAGCAGAATTCGCGCCGTGCCGCCGGCGGCCGCGCCTCGACGCGTCGCGCGCTGGTGGTCACCGAAGTCGCGCTGGCATTCGTTCTGCTGGTCAGCGCGGGATTGCTGCTTCGCAGCATGCGGCGTCTGCTGGCGGTTGAACCCGGTTTTGATTCTTCGCACCTGCTCACAATGCAGGTGGTAACCTCGGGCCATCAGTTTGACAATTCCGATTCCGCACCCGACATCGGCGACCGCACGCGGCGCCGCTTTTTCGAGCAGGCCCTGGATGCCGTCCGGCGCGTCCCCGGCGTGGAACAGAGCCGCCTTCACCAGTTTGCTGCCGCTCAGCGACGATCCACCTGTCGATGCCTTGTATGGCGCGCAATTTGAAGACCAGGGCGCGGACGCCGGTTACAACGTATTCCGTTACGCGGTCAGTCCGGGCTACTGCCAGACGATGGGCATCCCGCTGCTCAGCGGTCGTTTCCTTGATGAGCGCGATACAGCTTCTGCGCCGCAGGCGGCGCTTATCAGCGCATCGATGGCCAAACGTCATTTTGGCAGCGGAAACCCGCTGGGCAAGCGCCTCCATGTCGGTCCCCGGGATCGGCCGTGGTACACCATCGTCGGCGTGGTTGGCGATGTGAAGCAGACATCCCTGGCAATCAATGAAACTGACGCAGTCTATCTCGCGTCCGAGCAGACCTGGTTCGCAGATGACACGCTTTCGTTCGTGATTCGAACCCGCGGGCAACCAACAGAACTCACGCCCACCATCGAGAGCGCGATCTGGTCGATCGACAAGAACCAGCCCATTGTTCGCGTCATGACGATGGACCGCATGATTGCCATTACCGAAGCGGAGCGAAGGTTTGTTCTCATTCTCTTTGAGGCATTCGGCATCGTGGCCTTGCTGCTAGCGGCCGTCGGAATTTATGGATTGCTCTCGGGCAATGTTACGGAGCGCACGCGGGAGATCGGCGTACGTGCAGCGCTGGGTGCCTCTCGCGGTGACATCGTGGCGTTGATTCTTCGCGACGGGATGCGGCTCACGATGCTGGGTATCATCGTCGGCCTCTGCGGAGGCGTCGGCGCGACCCGCGCGATCTCTACACTACTTTTTGGCACTTCGCCTCTCGACCCTATTGCCTGGGTTGGCGTCGTCCTGGTTCTTGCAGGTGTATCTGCGGTTGCATGCTGGGCTCCCGCGTGGCGTGCATCGCGCATCGATCCGTCGATCACCTTGCGCGCTGATTAAGGAATCGTGCCCGTTCCCGATTTCCGCTAAAAACTTCACAAAAGACTCTCCCCTTGACATTCGACAAGAAGCACGCGATGCTATTGTCGAACGTCGAGGGGAAGATGCCACCATCCACTGATTTGCTTCAGGGAACGCTGGACATGCTGATTTTGAAGACGCTCGCCCCTGGCCAGGAGCACGGCTGGGCGATTGCGCAGAGAATCCAGCAGATGTCGAACAACATGTTGCAGATCGGGCAGGGATCGCTGTATCCGGCGCTGCACCGGCTGGAATACGCGGCTGGATCAGGCGACGTGGGGCGCATCGGAGAACAATCGGCGCGCGCGGTTCTATGCGTTGACCGCCGCCGGGCGGAAACAGCTTGGAGCGGAATTGGAGAACTGGGATCGGCTGACGGGCGCTGTAAACCTGGTGCTGCAGGGTGTGTAGCCTGCAGAATCTGGTGGGAGAACTATGTTGAGTGAATGGTGGTCGCGGATTCGCTTTTTCATTACAGGCAAGAAGCGTGCAGACGTGGATGAGGAACTTGCGTTTCACATGGAACGCGAGATCGCGGCGAATATTGCGGCGGGGATGCCGGCGGCAGAAGCAAGACGGCGCGCGGCGATTGCTTTTGGAAGCAGGGAGCGTGCGCGCGAAGAGTGCCGCGAGGAGCGACCGTCGTATTTTCTGGAATCGCTGGGACGCGATCTGCGGTTTGGTCTGCGAGGGCTGTGGAGGAATCCCGGCTTTACCGCGATGGCGGTGCTGACGCTGGGACTGGCGATCGGGATGAACGCGACCATCTTCAGCCTGTTCGACCAGGCGCTGATGCAGGCGTTGCCGGTGCGCAGCCCGAACGAACTCGTGGTGCTGAACTTCAGCGGGTCTCGCCATGGGCATTTGCATTCGGAGGGCGGAGACACACCCGGCCACATGCACGAATTCTCGTATCCGATGTACAAGGATTTGCGCGACCAAAATACAGCGTTGAGCGGATTGATTGCCGAGGCGCCGGAAACACTGGGCGTTACCTGGAACAACCACGCGGAGTCCGTTTCAGGCGGAGATGGTAAGCGGAAATTATTTTGAGACACTGGGCGTGCCGCCGGCGGTGGGACGGGTGTTCGGATCGGGCGATGAAACGGCTCCGGGAGCGAATCCGGTAGCGGTGCTGAGCTTCGATTATTGGAAGTCGCATCTCGCAGAAGCGCCGGTTGCCGGCAAGACGATGCTGATCAACGGAACGCCGTTCACGATTACCGGAGTTGCTGCGCCGGGATTTCACAGCATGGTCTGGGGACACACGCCGGCGGTGTTTGTGCCGCTCACGATGGAGCAGGTGCTCACGCCGGAGTGGCACGTATCTCGCCGATCACCAGTCCTACTGGATCGCCGTCGCAGGCCGTCTGAAACCAGGCGTCACGCGCGCAGCAGGCAGAGGCTTCGCTGAATCCGCTCTTTCTCGCGTTGCGCGCCGAAGAGTTCAAGCGAGTTGCGCGATCAGTCAGCGAAAGCGCGGCAGGACTTCATCGGGCTCGGCGTATCTGCATGTGGATGCGGGAGCAAAAGGCTTCAGTCCGATGCGCGGCGACGTGCAGGCGCCTCTCACCATCATTCTTGCCATGGTGATGCTGGTGATCGGCATGGCGGTGGTGAATGTGGCCAGCCTGCTGCTGGTGCGGGCAGCGGCGCGCGCGCAGGAGATTTCGGTTCGCTATGCCCTGGGCGCGACCAGCCGGCAGGTTCTGCGGCAATTGCTGGCGGAAGGAATGATCCTGGGACTGGCGGGAGCGGCATTGGGACTGGCGCTTGCACCGGAGGCGCTGCGGCTGCTGATCCATCGGCTGTCGGCCAACATGCGCAGGGTAGTTGCCCTTCGCGGCGGTGCTCAACTGGCACGTTCTGGGCTGGTCTCTTGTGGTCACGATGGTGGCAAGCTTGCTGTTCAGTCTGGCACCCGCGTTGCAGTTCCGGAATCCGCGACTGGCAGAGGTGATGCAGCAGACGGACGGGAACCAGCGGCGGCGGATCGCTCAAGTTTCGGCGTTCGTGCGTCGCGCTGCAGATTGGGTTCAGCCTGCTGCTGATTGTGGCGGCGGGAATGTTTGTGAGGACGATCAGTAATCTTCGGCACGTGGAGACGGGATTCGCGACAGACCATCTGCTTGCATTCGATCTGAATCCGACGCTCGCAGGCTATCCGGGAAACCAGGTCGGTCCCGTTGAGCAGCGAGTGCTGGACGCGCTCGCCGCGCTGCCGGGGGTGCGTGGCGCGGGCGCGACAAACGACGCGGATCTGAGCGGGCGACGACGTCCAGGGAGACATGGTGCCGGCGGGGTATGCAGACGAAACCAGACGAGGAATTCGACGTGGAACTTCCCTGGGTGAGCAACGGATATCTGCAGACGCTGGGCGTGCCACTCGTGGTTGGACGGTATTTCAATGCAAGCGACACGGCGACGTCGCAGCGGGTGGCGGTGGTGAACGAGAGCTTCGCAAAGCATTATTTTGGCGGAGCGCAGCAGGCGCTGGGGCGGATCGTAGCGCGACCGAACAAGCCCGGCACCGACGCTTCGATTGTGGGAGTGGTGCGCGATGTAAAGCACTCCAGCGTGCGCGATCCTGCGCTTGCCACTTGCTACACGCTTTTCTCGCAGGCGACGCGGCAGACCGGACTTAACTTCTATGTGCGGACGTGGCAGCCGCCCGATGCGGCCACGGCGAGCATACGCGCGGCGATTGCGGATATTGATCCCAAGCTGATCGTCGGCAACCTGCGGACGATGAAAGACACGATTGACGCAAACCTGGTGGCGGAGCGGGCGATTGCGATGCTGGCTTCGGTGTTCGGCTTGCTGGCAACGCTGCTGGCGGGGATCGGGTTATACGGAATTCTCGCGTATTCGACGGCGCAGCGGACGCGGGAGATTGGGATTCGCATGGCGCTGGGTGCGCGGCGCACGACGGTGGTGGGACTGATCTTGCGCGAAGTGCTGATGCTGGCCGGAGGCGCGGTCGCGGTGACGATTCCGCTGGCGATGCTGGCGACGCGGACGGTGCGAAGCCAGCTGTTCGGAGTGTCGGTGGCGGATCCCGCGGTGTACGGAGCGGGGATCCTGATCATTTGCGTGGTGGCAGCGTTGGCGGGATTTATTCCGGCGCGGCGCGCGGCGACGGTCGATCCGGCGCGAGCGTTGCGGACAGAGTAATTGAAAAAACGCGGATCCGAGGTTGTGCTGCTTCTAGCGTTTGTAGTCACCGGATTTGCCGCCGGACTTTTGTTCGAGCTGGATCGCGGATGACGATGGATTTGTCGAGCGCCTTGGTCATGTCGTAGACGGTGAGGGCGGCGACCGAGGCGGCGGTGAGGGCTTCCATCTCTACGCCGGTTGGGCCGGTGGTGGCGGCCGTAGCGCGGATGCGGACGCCGCCGGCGACGATGGTTAGCCTCGACGTCGACATGCGTGAGCGGGAGCGGGTGGCACATGGGGATGAGTTCCGAGGTGCGCTTGGCGGCTTGAATGCCGGCGAAGCGGGCGACTTCAAGAGGGTTGCCTTTGGGATTTGCGGGGAGCGCGGCGAGGACTGCGGCGGAGAGCTCGACGAAGGCGGAAGCGGTGGCGGTGCGCTTCGTGGCTGGCTTGGCGCTGACGTCGACCATGCGGGCGTGGCCTGCGGCGTCGTAGTGAGAAAGCTTCGGCTTGGTTTGCTTCGGCATTCTGGCTTCTTAATGTAGCAGGATGTGGACGGTTGAGCCGGCTTCGAGAAAGCCTGCATCTTCAGGAATAACAAGGAAGCAGTTGGATCGGGCGAAGGCGGTGAGGTCGCCGGAGCCTTGCCAGGGAACCAGCGGCGACTTGGGGAATTCGTTGACGGATGGATTGAATGCGCAGAGTGCGGGAAGGAAGCGGGTGAGGCCGGGCTTGGTTTTGCGATCGGTGTCGCGGGAGAGATGTGCGAGGACGAAGCGCGGGTGGATCTCGCGGCTGCCTGCGAGGGCGGCGATGATCGGTGCGGCGAAGAGATGGAAGGTGGCGGCGGAGGAGATGGGATTGCCGGGGAGACCGAAGAAGACCTGCGCGGTCGACGATCCCCCGCTTCGCGGGATTTGGCCGAAGACGAGGGGCTTGCCGGGCTGGATTCTTACGCCGGTGAAGTGGAACTGTGCGCCGAGGCGGGCGAGGGCGGGTTCGACGAGGTCGAATTTGCCAGCGGAGACGCCGCCGGAGATGAGGAGCATGTCGGTTGTCCGGAACTTGCGCCAGCGCGGCGTCGAGGGCTTCGGCGGTGTCGGCGCGGTGGGCAGAACGATGGGTTCGGCGCCGGCGTTGGCGACGAGGGCGGCGAGCATGGGTGCGTTGGAGTTGCGGATTTTGCCGGGGCCGGGGGTGGCGTCGACGGGAACGAGTTCGTCGCCAGTCGTGAGGATGCGCGACGCGGGGGCGGACGTAGACGTCGAGGTGCGCGTATCCGCAGGAAGCAGCGAGGGCGATCTGAGCGGGACCGAGACGTGTCCCGGCGGGGAGTTGTTCATCGCCACGGCGGGCTTGCGCGCCTTTGGCCACGACGTTGTCGCCGGGAGCGATCGTGCGCGGAGGAACAAGGCGGATTGCGTTGGCTGATTTCTCGACGTGCTCGAGCATGACGACGCAGTCGGCGCCGGCTGGGGACGGGGGCGCCGGTCATGATTTCCCATGCCGGCCGGGCGGCAGCGGACCGGCGGGAGCTTCACCTGCGTGTGTGGATCCAGCGACAGGAAGTGCGATGTGCGCAGAGGCTTCGGCGGCGCGGCAGGCATAGCCGTCGCGGGTAGAGCGCGCGAAAGGGGGCTGATCGTCGTCAGCCGCAATGGGGGTGGCGAGGATGCGGCCGTCGGCGTCGGTCGAGAGCGACGCGCTCGGTGCGGGGGCGGTGTTGCGCGATTCTTTGGGCGTGGGCGGCTACGAGTGCGGCGGCTTCTTCGTAGCTGGGGAGGTCGGAACTCATCAAGGGAATTGTAGTGGAGTGTCGGCGAATGATCGAGGGTTTCCACTCAAGGCGCTGCGATAGGCATCGCCAGCAGGATTCCCCGATCACGCACTGTGCTTGTGACGGTCAAGGACCCCGTACCAATGACCGCATTGCAGAGGCGGAGGTTCCGCTTCCTGGGCGGCTTTTGCAGCAGCGTCGGATCACTTCGATCACCGCGCGCTAATGCTTCACGACGCTGAGGGTGATGATAGAGGGGTATTGCGTTGAGTGGTGGACCTGGTTATGGGCAACTACTCCCTTCGTTTCGTCGAAGTTGTTGCCGCCGGTGTTCAGGTTGCGGTCGTAGCGGGGGAAGTTACTGCTGCTGATCTCAACGCGAAATTCTTCGCCGGGTGCGAAGTAGGTACTGGTTTGCATGGGCTGGAAGGCGACCTTGTAGACCTTGTCCTTTTCCATCCAGACGGGAGGCTTTTCGTAGCCTTCGCGGTATCGGGCGCGCTGAATGTTCTCGTCGATGTTGTAGGCGGTGCCATCGGGGAGGACTTCAATGAGCTTGACGGTGAAGTCGGTGTCTTTGGCGTCGCTCGAAACGTAGAGTGTGATTTCGACGGGGCCGGTGACTTCCATGCCCTCTGCGAGCGGGCCGGTGGAGTAGACGAGAACGTCATCGCGTGCTTCAAGAGGACGCTGATCGACGGCACCCGGCTTGAAGTCGGCACCCATGCAGCAGAAGCCGCCGCCGCGCGTGGGCACCGGGTTCATGGGATCGTAGAGGAATTTGTCGGACGCGTCTTTGGGCGGCGCTGCGGAGAGTCAGTGCTCCATCGCCGGCGAGAGAATTGGCGTGGCCGGTTGACGAAAGATAGAAGGTGACGGGCTTGGCTTCTTTGGGAGGCCAGGTGTCAGACGATTGCCACTTGTTGAGCCCCATGGTGTAGTAGCGGACCTTGGGAGTTTTTTCGAGAAGTCCGTTGTCTTCGCCTTTGAGGAAGTGATCGAACCAGCCGAACGTGAGCGCATCGTAGTCGAGGCGCGCATCGCCGAGATCGCGTTCGCCAACGATGGTGTGTTCGGCGGCGCGCTTGTAGCTGCAATGCGGAACGGGCGCGATGATGGCGTACTGTTCGTTGGCGACTTCGGGGCTGGCGGTACTGCGGACGAAGTTGTAAGCGGCGAGATTGGGCGCGACGCTGACGTCGTACCAGGTCATCATCCAGAGGCCGGGAACGTTGATGTGCATCGAATCATTCCACAACCGCCCTTGGACCAGGAGGGATCGTTAGGTGTCCGCTCGATCATGCCGCGGCTGGCCAGAGGGCGTATTGTCGGCGTAGATGCCTTGCGGCGCACCAACTGCGGCGAGGATGTCTTTTTCAGGCAGGTGGGCGAGGGCCTTGCTCCAGTCGACCTGCGGGGGATGCGCATTGAGGTCCCACCATTTCGCGGCTTCGACGAGAGCCTGCTGCGATGTATTCGACGGGAAGTTGGGCTTGGCCTCGTTGGTTTGCAGGCCGGCGTCGTAGAGCCAGGTGGCGAAGAGCATCTGCACAGCTCCGCCGCGGAACCAGTTGCCCTGCTCGTAGTAAGGTCCGACACGGCCGACACCGGCGCCGTAGCTTTCGGGGATGATGGTGGCGAGGGCCTTATTGCCGCGTGAGGCGACGTTGAGCTGCCACTCGGCAGTGGAGGAGCAACCGATGAGGCCGACTTTGCCAGTGGACCAGGGGAGCGCGGTCATCCAGTCGAATTCGTCGTCGGAGTCGGTGAGAGGAACGCCGAGGATGTCGTAGTCGCCTTCGGAGAAATAGCGGCCACGCTCGTTCATCTCAACGTAGGCGTAGCCATGCTTAACCGCGTCGAGCGCGGTGGTCATATCGCGTGGTGCGCCGAGAGCGATGTCCCAGTAGTTGAAGTCATAAGGCGTGCGGACGAAGATGATGGGATATTTTTTCGATTCGTCCCTGGGGCGGTAGAGATCGGCCTGCATGCGTTTGCCGTCGTGCATGGGAACCATGACTTTGCGCTCGATAATAGCGACGGATTCGAGTTCCTTCTCAATGGCATTGCGGTGAGCAATGGTTGCGGCGTCTTGCGCTGCACGCGCCTGGGAATGCGCGGTGAGAGAACATGCAAGGCAAACGAGAGTGGCGGCTGCGAATTTGAAGGTGTGTCCCATGGTGACCTCAAGGATGTGCTGGAGAAAGTGAAACCTGTTGAGCAAATATACTGCAGTCGCGCGGGCATGGGGACGGCATGGAAAAGAGAAGGGCGCGCCCTGGATGGACGCGCCCCTTGATGAAGCGTTGATGAGTTGCGAGCTACTTCTTGGTGGCCTTGTAGCTGGAGTTGATCTTCTGACCGGCTGAATCGAGGATGCCCTTGACGTCAGCAGAGTATGGGCCGTTGGGATCAAGCTGCAGATACTTCTCATAGGCTTCGCCGCAGCCTGCAGGCATAATGACGTGCTGCGCCTTCGTCTTGGGATCGGGCTCGACATTGTGGCTTTGCCGATGAGGGCCTGGCCCTTGAGATAGTAGGGCACAGCGTCGTTGGGATTGGCGGCGATGGCTTTGTCCGCGGCGGCGGCCTGGGCATCGCCGTTGCCGACCTGCGAGTAGATGACTGCTTCGTTCTTGTAGTAGAAGCCCGCCTTGGTGGGGTCTGCCTTGACGGCGGCATCATAGGCCGCTGCGGCTTCAGGGACCTTGCCGTTGCGGGCATAGATTTCGCCGAGGCCGGAGTTGGCCAGGCCCTCGATTTCGGGGCGAGGCTTTTTGGATGCGGTATCGAGATCGATGGCCTTCTTGAAGGCGGTTTCGGCATCATCGTACTTCTTGAGCCCCAACTGTCCCTGGCCGAGGTAGGCCCAGAGCACAGACTCCGTCGGCCGGAGCTCGGTGTCCTTGGTCATAAGGGTCACGACGTCGGTGTACTTGGCGCTCTTGATTTCGGTCTCTTTGGCCGCGAGATCGGTCTTCGAAGCGGAAGCTCCCAGTTGCTGAGCGGCGGTGGCTTTGGCTCCGTCGGCATCGTGAATGTCGGCCATCGCGGTTTTGAGATCAGCGTTGAGAACCTTGATGACGGCGTTGGCCTTCATTGCCTCAGCATTGTGCTGCTTCATCTCAGCGAGATTCTTGCGGGTTTCTTCGGGGAGCGAGTCGATGTACTCCTTGCGGGACATGTCGTCGTCGGCAACGGTGTCCTGTCCGACAACAATCTTGATGTTGTCGATTTTGTCGGTCTCCTTGTCCGGAGCAGGCCGGGCGTGCGATAGACGAGGGTGTAGGTGCCCGGAGGTGCGGACCCGCTGTAGTCACCGTTGGCGTCAACAGGGAAAGGAAGCCACTTCCTTGGTCTCCTTGTTGAGAGACACGGTGCCATTCCCCTGCGCCGCGCCGGTGGGATTGGACACATGCCCGTGAATCTTTCCAGTGGGTGCAACGTTGGCGGGCGCGGGAGTCTGGGCGAGTGCAGGCAATACAGCGATAGCCAGCAATCCAATCCAGAGCGAAATCGTGCGTTTCATGTTCTTCTCCTTGGGAGCTTGGGCGGGTACCAGTCCGCGTGCTCGATCGAAAAATTTTCGTATCACTCCAACATCAACGAATCTATACCTGCTCATCCGGTTAGATGCACTTGCGGCGGCTTGCCGGACGGCGCCCGGGAACTCGACGTTTTGCGAGGATCACCAGAGGCATCCGAACCGGGAAAATGCAATGGCGAGCAGCTGCGTTGGCAACCACGTTACGAACGCAAGCAACGGCACTCCTCGGCACGACTCAAGGTAAATCCAACGGATGCTTCAGCACAAGGCCGGAAGCGCAACAGTCTCGTATGCCGACCCGAGATGTGCCCCGGGGCTGCACGCTTTCCGATGGTAGTTTGAGCTTCTGGCATCCCTCATGTGGCGCGCGTCACACCCTACAATACCGACATGGTGACCACGATTCGACCTGCGGAAGTGAAGGATGTGCCGCAGATTCTTGAGTTTATTCGCGCATTGGCCAAATATGAGCGCGAGCCGGATGCCGTAACCGCGACGGAGGCGGATTTGCTGCGCGATGGGTTCGGGCCGAACCCCTACTACTGGTGCCTGATAGCGGAACACGACGGTAGGCCAGCCGGGTTTGCCCTGTGCTTTTTCAGCTATTCAACATGGCTGGGGCGAGCGGGCGTGTACCTGGAGGATTTGTTTGTACTTCCGGAGTTGCGCGGGCTGGGCATCGGCAAGGCACTGCTGCAACGGGTAGCCGCCATTGCAGTGGAGAGGGATTGCCCGCGGCTGGGCTGGGAGGTTCTCGATTGGAACGCGCCAGCCATCGATTTCTATCGCGCCATGGGGGCCGAGTTTTTGGACGCATGGCGGAATGTGCGTGTGACCGGCGAGGCGCTGAGGCGGCTGGCAGAAGTTGAGGAGCCGGCGCGATGAGAATTCGCGTGATTGGCGGAGGGCTGGCGGGACCTGAAGCGGCCCTGACGGCGGCGCGTCTGGGATGCCGGGTCGACCTCTACGAGATGCGGGCGATGGTGGATGGGAAACCGCGTCTGACGCCCGCGCACCAGACAATTGAATTTGGCGAACTGGTGTGCTCGAACTCGCTGAAGAGCGAATCACCGAACACAGCGCCGTGGCTGCTGAAGCAGGAGATGCGGCTCGGGGATCGCCGCTCTTTTGCGCCTCGCCGACGAGCCAGCGGTGCCAGCAGGACATGCGCTGGCGGTGGATCGCGTGGAGTTTTCGCGGAGGATTGAGCGAGACGATTGCGAACGAGCCCGCGATTCGCGTGATTCGCGAAGAGGTGACCAGTCTTGATCCGGGGGAGTATGCGCTCACGGTTGTGGCGACGGGCCCTTGACGTCGGACGCATTGAGCCAGGAGATCGCGCGGATCACCGGATCAGAGCACCTCGCGTTTTACGATTCGATTTCGCCGATTGTCGATGCGGAGTCGATTGATATGGAGCGGGTGTACTTCGCAGCGCGCTACGACAAGGGCACGGCGGACTATATCAACTGCCCGATGAATCGCGAGGAGTACGACCGCTTTTTGGATGCGCTGCTGGCGGCGGAGGCTGCGGAGAGCAAGGAGTGGGAAAATCTTGATTATTTCGAGGGATGTCTCCCCATCGAGGTGCTGGCGACTCGCGGGCGCGATACGTTGCGCTTCGGGCCGATGAAGCCGAAGGGGTTGAATGATCCGCGAACCGGCAGGATGCCGTGGGCGGTGGTGCAGTTACGCAAGGAGAATGTGCGCGCGGACAGCTACAACCTGGTGGGATTTCAGAATCATCTGAAGTGGGGCGAGCAAGCGCGAGTGCTGCGGATGATTCCAGGACTGGAAAATGCGAAATTTCTGCGCTATGGACAGATTCATCGCAACACCTATATCTGCGCGCCGATTTTGCTCGACGATTTGCTGCGCCTGAAGGGGCGGGAGCGGACGCTGTTCGCGGGGCAGATTTCGGGCGTGGAGGGGTACACGGAGTCGATCGCGACGGGGATGCTGGCGGGGATTTATGCGGCTGCTCTGGCGCAGGGCGAGGAACCAGGGCCGTACCGAGCGGAACGGCGCTGGGATCGCTGGTGCACTACATCACGCATGCGGATGCGAAGGATTTTCAACCGGCGAATATCACGTTTGACTTGCTGGAGCCGCTGGAAGAGGAAGTGCGCAAGAAAGGTGCGTGACAAGAAGGAGCGAGCACCGGATGGTGTGCGAGCGGGCGCTGGAGAAGTTTGATGCGTGGTGGGCTGAGCAACACGCATTCACTTCAGATTAGGCTGGGCCCGTTGCCGGCGAGATGGGCAGAAAGACGCGAACGATTGTGCCGTGTTCGGCCGCGCCGTTTTCGCTTTCGATCTGACGATTTGGCCGCCGTGCCCTTCGACGAATTGCTTGGCGACGAACAAGCCGATGCCGGTGCCCACGGTGTTGCGGGTCGTAAAGAATGCGTCGAAGACCCTGGGAAGAATTTCAGGCGCGATCCCAAAGCCTTCATCCTGGACGGTCAGAACAATTCCATCCAATGGGCTCATCGTATCGTTCACGGATACTGATAAAACGCCGCCGGACGGCATCGCGTAAATCGAATTGAGAGATCTGATTCGAGATCACCTGCATCATTTCTCCGACGGAGATATCGCTTTCGAACGCGGAACTTTCTTCGATCACATCGCGTGACTCATGCCTTTCATCACAAGGGTCAGATCGTAACCATGAGCGAGACATCGATGAGTTGGCCGCTCCTTGACACTCTATCTGAATAGTTTGAACAGAAACGCTGCTTTGATCGCGCCGCGTGTTCCGGATTAAGCTTTCACAATGAGGCAAGAACCGTTTCCCATCATTTCGTCCGCGGGACACACGCTTTATTGCGGGGCGGCGCGACGGAACCGCGGATGTAAGATTTGCGTAGTTTCCGTGGTAGGCTGGGTTCCCCTAAGGAAAGGTTACGGTATGTACGCCATTTCTGCTGCCGATGCTATCTCCCCCGCGGTGCAACGCGCCTGGGCTTTTCTCTTCAGGCCATTCAAGTGGAGCACGTTCTTGAAGCTTGGACTTGTGGCTTTGATTACGGAAGGGCTAGGCGGTAATTTCCGTTCGACGTCTCCGTCGAACGACGGGGGCGGCACTTCGTCGGGCAACGGGCCCATGATCCATTCGCTGAGCGACATTCAGCCGCTATGGATTGCGGAGGGCGTGGCGATGTTGCTTCTGCTGTTCGTGATCGGCGCGGCAATTTTCTACCTGATTACTCGGCTGCGATTCGCGTTCTTCCACTGCCTGGTGCACAACATCAGAGAGATCCGGCCGGGATGGGAGCTTTATAAAGAGCAGGCGTCGCGCTTTTTCTGGCTGAATATCTGGGTGGGAATCTGCTTTCTGCTGTTGATGGGCTTGATTGCGACTCCATTTGTCATGGGCTTCTGGCGGGTATTTCATGACATGCCGCCGGGCGGGTCGCCGAATTTCGGGATGCTGCTGGGGCTCATCCTTCCCTTGCTGCCCATTATCTTTTTGCTGGTCTGACGGGAATCGCGCTCGACATTATTTTGCGCGACTGGATGCTGCCGCATATTCGCGCTGGAAAACGCGTCGGCAGGGGATGCGTGGGGTTCGGTATGGGCGCGGATCAAGGCGGAGAAGGGACAGTTCTTTGCATACGCGCTGCTGCGCCTGATTCTGCCGACGATTGCGGGGATCGCCATCTTCATGATCCTGCTGATTCCGGGGTTGGTGCTGGCGGGAGCCGTGGCGGGCGTGGAGCTGGGCATTCATTCGGCATTTGCAAATTCGACGGGCTCGGCTTCAGTGGCGGGAGTGATGTTGCAAGTGTTCTTCGGGCTGGTGGCGTTCGGTTTCGCACTGCTGGCGAGCATCTGTCTCGGCGGCCCGCTGAGCACGGGCGCACGCGAGTATGCGCTGCTGTTTTACGGCGGGCGCTACCAGGTGCTGGGAGACTTGCTGTATCCGCCGGCATTGCCGCAGGGATCGGCGCCCGCGGGCCTGCCTGCCGTGTGAGTACGACTTCATGGCATACCTTAAGCGCTCGCAACGTAATCATGATGTGACCTCTCAAAGCAAGAACGTTGCTGTCTCGGTGCTCGTTCACCTGTTGGCGGGCCACGAATTTGCTGGCGCTGATTCCGTGGCGGATGACGCACTTTCGTGTTCCAGCGATGAGCCGAAGTGGCGGATGGCATGCTGCGCGGCAGTGATTGCGCCGGCTGGTCCGCTTGCTTGAATTGATCTTGCGATTCGTTGTGGTGCGACGTGGGACGCTGGTCCGCCGTGCCCCCGAGCACCTGGTGATAAGCGGGTTTTATCGCAACATGCGAAACCCATGTATCGGAGTGTTTAGGTTATCACTGCCAGGCGGTACTGTTCCGGAGACGAGTATTGCGATCGAGCTTGTCGGCTATGGTGCGATTGAGTTTTCGTGCGGCTTTATGATGACCCAAGAGCTGAGCGGCATTTGCGAGAATATCGGAATATCGCAGGCAGGTGCGAGGAAGCTGGCCGCGAGTGCGCAGTGGGAATCGCCGCACGCTAAGAAACGAACATTTGCAAGGTTCACGGTGTCAAAAGAGAAGTGGACGCTAGCTCGAGCGCGCTGGTGCGGACGGGTTAGGCGCAACTGACCGGGTGGTAGCCTGAGACTGGGAGTCAACGGGATGCGGTGGATGGCAATGGCAGCGGGTGCGCGGCATTCTGGCGGGAGCCGGGCTGCGCATAGAGGCGCAGCAGGCAGGGCCAAAGAAGCCTGCGCCGATGATGGTGACGACGGGCGTTCCCGACGCACCGAAAGACAAGCCATTGCTGCCTGACGCGTTTGCGGGCTGGGATGCGGCGGAGAAGCCGGCAAGTCTGTTACCGATCTCAGCGCAACTGGACAATGCGAACCTGGCCGCGCTGAAAGAGTACGGCTGTACGGGCGGCGTGGTGGCAAACTACAAGCGCGGCGGCGAAACGCTCAGCGTGAAGGCGCTGACATTCAACGATGTGAGCGGGGCATACGGCGCGTATTCGTTCTACCGGCAAAATGGCTGGCCGAAAGCGGACATCGGAACCGGAGCGACATCGGATAACAATCGTGTGCTGTTCTGGAAGGGCAATACGGTCGTGGACGCGACCTTCTCGCACGTGGGACCAATGTCGGCGGCTGAGATGCGCGAATTGGCCGAGGGTCTGCCCTCCCCGCAGGGAAACCGGGCGCTGCCGCCACCGATTCTGGCCAGCCTGCCCCAAGGTTCGCTGGATAAACAGACGACGCATTTTGCGCAAGGGCCCGGAGGGCTATGCGGGGGCTGGCGGTGTGCTGCCGGCCGAACTGGTGGGATTCAATCTCGATGCGGAGGCGGTGACCGCGAATTACTCGCTCACCTCCGGGCCCGCGACACTGACGCTGATCGACTATCCGACGCCGCAGCTGGCCGAGGCGCAGGAGAAGAAGATCCGCGCGTACATCAAGGCAGGCAGCAGCGCGCAACCTGCGTTTCCGAAGCCGCTGGCGGATTCAGATCAGGCGTCTCTGGAGGTGCTGCACAGCGGGCCGATTGTGGCGCTGGTAAGCGGCGATGCGATTCCGGATGAGAGCCACAAGTTGCTGGCGCAGGTGCACTATTCAGCCGACCTGACGCGCATGCGCAGAGCAAGGAGAACGAGATCGTAAAGACGAGCCAGTTCCTGCTGGGTGTGGCAATGCTGGTGATCGTCGGCTGCAGCGCGGCGGTTTTGCTGGGATTCTTCCTGGGCGGAGGCCGAGCGCTCTACCGTGTTGCGCGGGGTAAACCGGCCTCGTCTGTATATGAGGTAGAATTCATCCGCCTGCATCTCGAAGACTGAAACCGAAGTGTGAGAAGTGTCACCGGCGGCATCCGAACCGTTAACGGAGGGGATTTCCCTGTGGAAAAACGGCCGTAAACCCTAGAAAACACCTAAAAAACACGGCTTCTAAAGAGAGATAAAAAGGCGAACGTTCCGGCGAAGACCCGATGACAAATGCGGGAAATTAACCTCGCTGTAAGTCCTTGTTAATACATATAGTTAAATTGATTCGGATTTATTCTTGACACTCCGGCCCCCCGAAACCTACTATGCAGCCAGAAAGTTCTGATGGTTTTGCCTCCGTTGGAACTATTCTCCCTGAGGAAGGAGCTGCCCTGTTGCCGGGCGGCTCTTTCCGTTTTTGAGGGCTAAGTTGCGGTCTGAGGTGCGGTTGGATCGGGAATCGGATCAGACCAGGTGTAGCCGCAGGACTCGCAGAGCCAGTTGTTGGTGGGCTCGACGGATTCGAGGGTGGGATCTTCGGCATTGCATTTGGGGCAGATGGGGATTTCGTAGGCGGGAGTCGATTCCCTTCCTGCTTAACTCCTCGATGATGTCCTGCGGGATGGGCTGCGCGATCACTGCGCTTGCTTGATCGAGTTGGTCGGCAGCGACATTGATCTGAATGTCGCCGACGCCGAGTTCATCAATCCAGGGAATGATGAATCGCGATCCGGGCCGCTGTACCCAACTCTCGATGCCAGCGCGACGCAACATCTCGCTCGCTGTGTCGCTTCGTCGATTGAGTCGCACCGAAAAAGTCCTGTCTTCCAGGTGTACTCGGCGGCTGCACCTCGCGAGATGTTGTGATCCGGGTCGCGATCGCTATCTTCCCTGCCATCCCAGTGGATCAACGAATCGGCACAGTCGAGCGAACGGACATCCTGAGCACGTGACTTTTCGGAGATGCCGCGCTTTTTCAATTCATCGCGGAGGATTTGCTGCGCATTCGGCGTTAGGTCGTTGATCTGGTCGACGAGGTCGCGGATTTCGATATCGCCCATTTCGCCGTATAGCGTGGTGAGGCGACGCCATTCTTCCATGGGGTCTTGTTGCATGGGCAGCAGTATAGCGGTTGTTGCTGGGGTCGAACTCGAGGAGATCATGCTATCCCAGGTCTCAGAATCGAGACCTGGGGAACCCAAGATCGTGGAAATTAGTGCAATGGTAAGCGGAGTCTCTAGCGGAAGGTGTTCCAGCCGATGTCGGACGAGCATGGCACGGCCTACAACGAGAGCGGTAACGAGGAGGGCGGCGAGGACGCAGGTCCAGAAGCCCATGCGGCTGAAGGGAATGAAGAGGACACTTTGCTTGCCGGCGAGGTTGATGCCTGCCTGGTCGGGCAAGAGGGCTTCAACAGCCACTGCGATCAGAAAACCTGCGGCCCAGACGAGGGCGATTCTGAAGGAGAGCTGCAGGGTAATGTTCATCATCGAAATCGAACGACTCCTCTCCCATAGGATATTGAAGGGACGCCGCGCACGGCGCTTTGGCTGCCTTGGTGCCAGCTTTACCGAATACCGGCGCAACGATACAATCGTGAAGGAGACTCGAACAGCGGCGCCTTCAGTGTGCCTGTTCGCATATACCCCACAAACGAGGTTTGCGGGCATCTCTTCATCGGCCGACGTAGCTCAGTTGGTAGAGCAGCTGATTCGTAATCAGCAGGTCATCGGTTCAAGTCCGATCGTCGGCTCCATCTGATTCGAATCCCTGTGATTTCCTTCTAAACACTTAGACACCGTGGAACGCGGGTGCGGGCAATGAGCAGCGATGGTTTGCCCCATGGGCTATTTAATGATGACCACATTCATGCTCCATGGAGCGAGCGAAAGAGTCAGGGGCAGATTTTGCGCTCCCATATCCGTAGTGGTGGGATCGGCCCAAACATTGTTCTGCGACTGGTCGTAGATCGCCTTGCTGTAGGTCTCGACGCTGACGTCGGAGCTGGTGTTTTGCGCGGAGAGCGAAACCGTAACTTGCTCGCTTGCGCTCTGGCTTACGTTGAACAGGACCAGCGCCGTACCGCCGCTATGCGTTGCGGCATAGGCGCGGACGTTGGCAGTGTCGCCGTTGACAGCTGCGCTGAGCACGCTTTCGCCGTTCACCGCCACCTTGCTGAACAGTTGGAAGGCGCGCGCCGTGGGTGACATAGTTCCGATAGGGCCAGCGCCGGCACAAGGGGCGTCGGTTGGACCGTCTGCAAAGACGTTGTAGCCGCCGAAATTCTGCCAACCGTAGAGCGAGCTGGAATCGTTGCCATTGGTGCCGTCGCAATTGCCGAAACCAATCCACCAAGTCGCGCGCGAAACGCCATCGTTCATCATTTCGCCGAGCACCTGGCCTGCATAAAGTCCCTGCGTAATGGAGAGGCTTTGCTTGCCAGGATTGGTGTAGACAGAGCCGATCTCACCGACGTAGATCGGGGTGTTGGACTTCCCTGCGGTCGCAAGTTCGGCCTTGATGTCATTGACCGAGGTGGTCAGGCCCTGGGCCGCCTGCTGCGTCAGATAGGTGTCGCTCTCGAATCCCGGGGACTGCGGATAGTAGTGGTACTCGACGAAGTCGTATTGCGAACCTGCAAGCACGATCGGGTCCCACGTGGGACTGTTCCCCGGATTGACGTCGACCCCCACGAGTACGCTGGAATCAGCAGCCTTGATCTGCTGGTAATAGCCGTTGCTCGACGCAATTCCCTACAGCAGCAGCGTAAGTGGTGGCGTCGTTCTTGAGCGTGTGATCATCGTCTTCCCAATTGCCGTACTCTTCGTTGCCTACGGTCATGTGGCTGACGTGGGCATTCAGCGACTTTGCCTTTGCGATCCACGCTGCGGCCTCCGACGGCTGGCCTGGGCCGTTGCATGTTGATTGGTTCCGTAGTTCGCGGTGAGAGCAACATCGAAATTCCCAGGAACGACAAGGTCATTTACGAAATTGGCAAAGGTTGCATTGCTGTTGGGCGTATTTCCGCACATTGTGTTGGTGGATCAGTGATAGTCGTCGGACCAGGAACCACCTGGCCAGCGCACGACTTGAATGCCAGCCAACTGGAATGCTGGCACGATTGCGGAGGTGGTGGGGTCATACCACGCGGCCATGTTCATGCCGAGGATCTGATCGGTTACTGCGGGCCCCCCGCTTGCCTGATCAACCGCAACGCTGGTGACGACCCCGGCGACTGTTACAGCAGCTGAGACGCCGTTTGCTTTGTTATAGGTGGATGAGCTTGAGGAATCCGGTGTATAAGCAGCGGTCAGTGTGTCAGATCCCACGGCGAGCGAGCCTGCCGGAACGTTGACGGTGGCACTGCCACTGGACAACGTTGCTGAGGACGACGTGAAGCTTCCGCTGGTCACGGTTACGGAGCCTGACGGCACGGGGTTGGTGCCGCCTCCGCTTACAGAGACGCCAACCGATAGTGCCTGCGAGGTGGAGATGGACGACGACGCCGGAGTGACGGTGACGGTGGGTGTTGTCTTCGGGGTCGGGGCGGGGGGTGGGGGGGTGATGGTTCCACCGCCTCCACCGCATGCTGTCAATGCGATTGCAAGACTCACTGCCACCCAAAGCACTACATTCTGGTGCAAATTCTTCATGGATGTTCCCCCGATTTCGCGGGTGAAACGTTTTCATCCTTCCCGAGCCCGAAGACACACAGGGCCCCTTGAAAAGCGATTTACGACGTTTCAGGACCGTTGGAGATTTTCGCGCAATGATACTCCAATTGATGGAAGAAAGGCGATATGCGGGGAAGGAATTGAAGTGACTTTCCGACAGGAGGAGGATGGACCACTGGCTAGTAGGAAGCCCGCGGAAGGTTAACCATCACCGGAAGCCTACCCGTGAACCGGTGTCATTCGTTGGCGAAGAGTTTCGTTAATTCGGCCACGAGGCTTTCACGGAGGGAGTGAAGGCGGGCAATGGAGTCAGATGCTTCGTCGGCGCGATTTTCGGCATGGAGGGTGAGGATATCCAACCCACAAGAATGGAGTTGCTGGTGGAGCAAGGCGATCTTGCGATAGATAGGAGGGCGTCTCTCGAGGGAGACGGCTTCAGAGACCATCCATCCGCCGAGACGGCATTGCGTGGGATCGATCGAGGGAGGCACGCGGCGTGTGCCGTGGAGAAATGCCTCGATTGCGCTGACCCATGCGACGTGTTCCGCTCCGGCGTAGAGAAGCGGCCGGTCACCGGGATCAAGAACAGTGACGTTCGACCATTGAGAGTGAGGCGTCCAGGAAGTGACCCAGCCCGGAAGATCGATTGCCGGCATTGGGCGCGCAATGCAAAAGCCCTGCGCAACCTGGCAACCGAGGCGAAGAAGCAAAATTCCCTGCTCCACGGTTTCAACTCCTTCGGCGACGGCGAGGCGACGAAATGCCGTGGCGAGACCAAGCATTCCCTCGACGATGGTGAGGTCTTCGGGATCGTCGAGCATATCGCGGACAAAGGTCTGGTCGATTTTGAGCACGTCAACGGGTAGCCGCTTCAGAAAGGCCAGTGAGGAGTAGCCGGTACCGAAGTCGTCAAGCGCGAAAGAAACGCCGAGTTTGCCACAGGTGTGAATGACCTGGGAGACCTGTGCCATGTCTGGCAGAGCGCTGCTCTCGAGCACCTCAATTTCGAGACGGGAGGGATTGACGGACGGATGGGCAGCAAGCAGATCATGCAGCCGCGCGGGAAAATTGGGCTGCTGCAACTGCTGCGCGGCAATATTGACGCTGACGGGAATGTTGAGTCCGCGAGCGGCCCAGACTTCCATCTGCGCGAGAGCGTTCTCGATGACCCATTCACCGATTTCGAGAGCGACAGGATGGCCTTCGACGATGGGAAGGAATGCTGCCGGGGGCGAGGAGGCCTCGTTCAGGATGCTGCCATCGAATCAGAGCTTCAGCACCGACGATGGCGCCGGTGGCCATGTTCATTTTGGGCTGGTAGTAGAGAAGGAATTCGTTGCGAGCAAGAGCGGCGCGGATACGCTCCAGGTCTTCGTGATGTCCTCGCGTGGAGCTCGCAAGCCGCGCGTCATAGAGCTGATAGCGGTTTTTGCCGCTGATCTTGGACTGGTAGAGCGCCTGCGCAGCCTGGCGCAGAAGCTGGTCGGCATCCACATCCTCGGCCTGGGGATAGCAGGCGATGCCCGCGCTCGCGGAGAGTTGAAGTGATGTATCCCCGATTAGAACAGGCTGCGAGGCGGCTTCGAGAAGCAGCCTGACCACCGGCACGCACTGGTCAGGGTTATCGAAGTCGCGAAGCACAGCAATGAATTCATCTCCGCCAAGCCGGGCAAGCGTGTCATCGTTCGTTGCATCGCGGACTTCATGCGATGGGCAACTGTGGTGAGGAGTTCGTCGCCAACAGTATGGCCGTGACGGTCGTTAATGCCCTTGAAGTTGTCGAGATCAAGACAGACAACAGCCAGGATGCTGCCGCGGCGCTCGGTTTGGGCCATGGCATGGTGCAGGCGATCGCGCAGGTGCACGCGATTGGGCAGACCGGTAAGCAGATCGTAGAGGGCCGCGCGTTGCAGCTCCTGCTCGTGCTCCTTTGTCGATGTGATGTCAGAGAAGAGGGCGACATATTGCTGCGTATATCCCGCCGCATCGCGCACCGCCGTGATGGTGAGCATCTCGGGGAAGATGCGGCCATCCTTGCGGCGATTCCAGATTTCGCCCGACCAGTGTCCGCTCTCGATCAGGTCGCGCCACATGTTGGCGTAGAACTCCTTGCTATGCCGGCCTGAGCGCAGCAGAGTTGGTGCGGTGGCCGACCGCTTCATCGCGGCTGTAGCCGGTGATCCGGGTGAAAGCGTCGTTGACATCGAGAATGATGCCGATGGGATCGGAGATGACGATGCCCTCCGATGCGTGTGTAAAAACGCTGGCGGCGAGTTGCAACCGGGACTTCAGAACGCTTGCGGGCAGTGATGTCTTCGGTGAAGATGATGATCCCGCCGAGGGCCCCGGTACCCATGAGCCAGGGCCGCACTTCCCAGCGAAGAAACAGCACGGAACCGTCGGAGCGTTCAAAGCGGTCTTCATCGCTCTTGATGGTTTCGCCGCCGAGGGCGCGACGATGAATGGAAAGCCAGCGCGGGGGGACATCGGGAAATATCTCGTAATGGGAACGACCAAGAATGTCTGAACCGCGAAGGCGAAGTCATCGCACCAGCGGCGGCTTACTGCGATGTAGCGCATATCGCGATCGAACATGGCGAGAGCGGCCGGGGCATGTTGAATAAAGAGCTGAAGCAACTCCTCGCTCTGGCGGAGATCGGCTTCAGATCGCTTTCTGTCGGTGATGTCCTGGATAGTGCCGCGCATGCGGACGGCTTTGCCAGCTCGTCACGTTCGATGCGGCCCAGGCCATGGACCCAGCGCCGAGCGTGATCAGTTTGGCGAACGATGCGATATTCGTGGTCGAAGAGCCCACCCGTGCCGAGCACTTCCTCGGCTAAAATAGGCGGCCATCATGGTCGCGATCGTCGGGGTGAATGAGGGCGACCCAGCCATCGACCGAGCGTTCGTGATCGGGTGCGATCCCGAAGATTTCATCAAGGACATCGGAGGAAGACCACAGGCCTGTCTGCAGATCGAGAGTGTAGCTGCCAAGACCCGCGATACGCTGAGACTCCTGCAATGAACGCGCCAAGTCACTCGAGGGTGCGGTCGGGCTGCGCTTCGTGGCGAGGCTTGTCCATAGGTCCCGGGGTACAGAAACTCAGGGACTCTGTGACATGTTTAAGGATGAGCGGGACAAAACGTACCACAACCCGCAGTCAAAGCATAGGGTGTTCCCTTACCTGAGAATTAAAACATCTCGGGAGAGCGGACGGGGAATCCGATGACTCGTGAGACGTGTGAATGCGGTAATTTCCAGACGAGATCGGGGTAGCAACGATATGTGAACGCTGAAGTTCGTCGGCTGAAAATGGTGCCGTTTTTGTGCAGATGGAACCCGCCATGACACTGGAACCAAATGAGGTACCAGTTATCCACTCACTTTTTCATGCAATCTTGTTTCGTCCCGGCTTATCCACGCATATTCTTGGCATAATCCAAGCTGGAATGTGACTTCCGCAAGGCGTGAGCCAAGGGATCGGCTTATCAGGGCTTTAGAGGCACATGATCGAGAGCGGTTCGTTCGTCGCTGATGGGAGCGCCACGACCGGGAGCAAAGCTGGGAACCGATTTTTTCAGGGCCGAGTTCGAATCCTGCGGACCTGCGGAGAACCGGAATGTAACCACCGGAGCATTGAAGAGTGAACAGCTTTAGCCGCCAGGATGTGTTGAGGATTCTGCAGATCAGTTCCCGCCAGTTGCAAGGGTGGGAAAGAGCCGGGCTCATCAGCCAGCGCGAAACTTACACTTTCCAGGATCTTGGTCAACTGAGAACGCTGCGTTCGCTGCGCGAGGAAGACGTGCCGGCAGCATCGATCCGCCATTCGATTGCGGCGATGCAGGCCGTGGCGGGGATGTCGAATCCGCTGCAGGAGGCATCGCTGGTGCGAACGGGGACGCGGCTTGCGTTTCGATGCGACGGAGCGATGGTTGACCCGATCCGGCGGCAATTGCTGTTTGATTTCGAGCGCGTGGAGCAGCAGACGGGGAATGCAGCAGTATGCGCGCGTCAATCGGGCGCAGCGACGATTTCCGCGGGGTGCAGGAGCTGTTCCTGGCGGCGGTGCAGGCGGAGGAGGCGGGCGAAAAACATCGCGCCATTGCTCTATATGAGGAGATGCTGCTGGTCGATCCGGACTACGCGCCCGGCTACATCAATCTCGGCACCATTCACTTTCATCTCCGGCAATATGTCCGCGCCGAGGAGTTGTATCGCCAGGCAACGGTGAAAGATCCCGGATACGTGCTGGCATTCTTTGACCTGGGCAACGTGCTGGATGAACTGGAGCGGCCAGACGAGTCGATCGCAGCCTATCAGCGGGCGGTGGCGCTGGCGCCCCGGTACGCCGATGCGCATTACAACCTGGCCCTGGCCTTCGAGCGCAAGGGCGAACAGCGATCTGCATTGCGCCACTGGCAGGCCTACGTAAGGCTGGACAAATCGGGTCCGTGGAGCGAACATGCGCGGACGCAGATCCGCAAACTGCTGGACGGAGAGATCCTGTCGATCTCGTGGCGAGCCGCGGGTTACATGGCTCCGCGCAGGGGCATGGCGGCACTGCAGGTGCTGCACCGGCTGAACTAACCGCCCCCGACGAACGCTGATGCACAACTCCGTGCCTGCCCCTTACAACGGCCGGGATTCCCGATATCTTGGGGCGGTATTTCGAAAGTGATGGCTACCACAACTTTGTGGTGGCATCGGAGTCTAAAAAGAGGAGGCTAATGACTGGAGATGGCCCAGGGGCTGCCCCGACAAGGTTGCGCCTGGGTGGCTCTTCGGTTATTCCCGAGGATTCTCTTCTCTAGCTGAAATGGCTCGACTCGGCGCATGGGCCGGTGCGGCTCACGCATTTTCTCAAAACCTCTCCGTTTCCAAGGATGGATATGATTACGAAGCTGCTTCAAGGTCAGAACAGTCTTCGGGTGTGCGGTTGGATTACTGCCTTTGCCCTGGCTACGACCGCCATGGCCGCGCAGACGCCGGCTCCCCGCATTCGAAGCGAAATTAGCAATGTTGCGGTCTCGCCGCTCAAGGCGTCTCAACAACCGCTCGGTTCAACCCAGTTCGATGCAGGGCGGATGCCGTCCGATGCCAAGATCAACGGCATGAGCATCGTGTTTAACCGTTCGGCTGCCCAGGAAGCCGACCTGCAGACGCTGATTGCCGCGCAGCAGGATCCGCAGTCTCCGCAATATCACCAATGGCTGAGCCCGGAGCAGTTTGGCGCACGATTTGGCATGGCGCAGGCGGACATCGACCAGGTGCAGACGTGGCTTCAACAGCAGGGCTTTTCGGTCGACTCAGTGGCGAGAGGCCGGAACATGATTCGCTTCTCGGGTACGGTTGGCCAGGTAGAGCAGGCATTCCAAACGGAGATGCATTACTTCAATTCCAATGGCGAGAAGCATTTTGCCCCGGCGAAGCTACTCTCGGTGCCGACAGCCATTGCGCCGACCATCGCCGCCGTGCGCAACATCAGCGACTTCAGGCCGCGGCCGATGCACGTTTCCACGCACCGCGCGTTTACTTCGAGCCAATCGGGCAGCGTGTTTTTTGCTCCTGGTGACATTGCAGTCACCTACGACATCGGCCCCCTTTACGGAGCTGGAGTGAACGGCACGGGCCAGTCGATTGCGATCGTGGGACAGTCGTCGGTGCTGACGAGCGATATCGAAGCGTTTGAAAATGCCGCCGGGCTTCCCGTGAAGGATCCGCAGATGGTGCTGGTGCCTGGGTCGGGCAGCGCTACGGTAGTTTCAGGCGGCGATGAAGGCGAGTCCGACCTCGACATCGAGTGGTCGGGAGCGATTGCGAAGGGCGCGACCATCGATTTTGTGTTCACGGGCAATGCCGCGAACTTCAACGCTTTCGACTCAATCGCGTATGCGATCGACGAGAAGATCGCGCCGATTATCAGCGTCAGCTATGGCGCATGCGAGACAGCACTCGGTACATTCACGCTGGAGACACAACTGGCCCAGGCGTCGGCGCAGGGACAGACGGTGCTGGCGGCCTCGGGCGACCAGGGATCGACGGCCTGCTCCGGTGACACCCAGAACGGCCTGACAACAGCGCAGCAGTTCGGGCTGGCGGTGAATTATCCCGCGAGCAGCCAGTACGTGACAGGCGTCGGTGGCACGGAGATCAGTGCGGCAAACAGCGTTTCGACGAACTCGACCTACTGGGTTGCCAAGGGAACGAGCGATGTGCTGACCTCCGCCAAGATCTATATACCGGAAATCGTGTGGAACGACGATTCGACACAGTTTGGGCTGGGAGCCACCGGCGGCGGCGCCAGCGCGCTGTTTACCAAGCCGAGCTGGCAGACCGGAGTGCCGGGCATACCCAGCGACGGCAAGCGCGACGTACCGGATGTGGCGCTTTATGCTTCGGCTGGATTCCCGGGCTATCTGTTCTGCTGGAGCGACTCGTCGGACTGGAACACCACGAATGCTCCGGTGCAGACGGCAAGCTGCAATAGTGGGTTCCGCGATAGCGCTACGGGCGATCTGACGGTTGCGGGTGGCACCAGCTTTGCAACGCCGATCTTTGCCGGCATGATTGCGCTGATCAACCAGAAGCAGGAGTGGACGGCGGGACAAGGCAACGCGAATCCAACACTCTACAAACTGGCTGGGGGGGCGAATTATTCCACGTTGTTCCACGACGTGACGAGCGGGAACAACAACTGTACCGCCGGCGCGACCTACTGCGGAACAACTACGACGGGATTTGCAGCGGGAACGGGTTACGACCTTGTGACCGGGCTCGGGTCAGTGGATCTGGCAAACATTGCTGGAGCGTGGCCAACGAATGCAACGCCGTTGATAGCCACCTCGACCACGGTTTCAGCCGCGAGTTCATCTCCAAACGTAAGCACGAATGACATAGTGACGATCACGGTCGCGCAAGTCGGCGGGACCGGAACTCCTACGGGCACCGTGAATTTGTCGATTGACGGCAGCGGTACGACATACGGCGCCACCGGCAGCACAGTAACAGCGGTGACGCTCACATCGAACGGTACCGCCACCTATACGGCGAACTTCACAACCGCAGGTGCGCACACGATTGTGGCGCAGTACGCCGGCGACAGCGCGAATGCTCCTTCAACGGGAAGCGTTGTGATCAACGTGGGTGGAACGAGTTCAGGGAAAGGAACCTTCACTATGGCGTTCAGTCCGGCGACTCTGACCCTGAAGCAGGGATCGTCGGGGAATGAAGGCCTAGCGGTTACTCCCGCGAGTGGATACACCGGAACGGTAAACCTGACCTACACCACGTCAAACGACACAGCACTCGCTAACCTCTGCGTGTTTGCAGGTACCGGTACCAACGCCAACGGTTCGATCACCATTGCGAGTTCGACGGCGGTCACGGGACAGATCACGATCGATACGAATGCATCGGACTGCGCGAGTGCAACGGGAGGGGCGCTGAAGGGACGCGGGCTGCGCATGATTCCGCACACGAGAGGTTCGCTGAAAGCAAGCAACAATACTCCGAAGAAGAGCAATCCGGTTCCGGCGGGGATCGCCTTTGCTGGCCTGGTGCTCGCAGGCTTCCTGGGACGGTCGTCGCGCAAACTCCGGCAACTGGCTTGCGTAATTGCACTGGCGTCGCTGGGGCTGGTGCTTTCGGCGTGCGGGAGCGGCTCGGGCAGCAGCAGTTCCAAGGTTCCGAATCCGACAAAGGGAACTTATACGATCACGTTCCAAGGACAGGATTCGGTCACAACCACGATTACAGCGCAGTCTTCGTTTTCGCTGACGATCAACTAAGAAGTTGGATTTGATTGAAGGACGGTCGGGGCAGGCTTCGCGAGAAGTCTGCCCTTTTTGTTGGAGTCTGCACGTCTTGCTTTAGTGGTGCGGTGGAGCGTCTTTCAAACTCAAATGTTCTCCCACACATCTGCAGGCAGCCATGTGCAACGTTCTGATACACTCCGATGCCGGAGGCATTGATTTCCTTGTCTGACAAGAGCCATTCCCCTTCCCCGCTGACACAACTGACCGAAGAAGAACGGATGTTTTTTGCAAATGTGCGGAAGTTTGCGCAGGAAACGATCGCACCCGCAGTCCGCACGATGGACGACGAGCAGCAATTCGCGCCCGGACTGGTAAAAAAGCTGTTCGAGCTTGGATTGATGGGGATTGAAATTCCGGAAGCTCTCGGCGGCGCGGGCGGCAGCTTTTTTGATTCGGTGCTCGCGATCGAGGCGATTGCCACGGTCGATCCGGCTGTTGCGGTGCTTGTGGACGTACACAACACTCTGGTGGTGAATGCGATTCAGCGATGGGCAAGCGAAGAGCAGAAGCAGAAGTGGCTGCCGAAGCTGGCCGCGGATAGCGCGAGCGCATACGCACTGAGCGAAGCAGGCTCGGGGTCCGATGCGTTTGCGCTGCAGACGCGGGCGGAGAGAGTGGATGGCGGTTATCGTCTGAGCGGGCGGAAGCTCTGGATCTCGAATGCCAAGGAAGCGGGGGTGTTCCTGGTGTTTGCAACACTTGATCCGTCGGCAGGATATCGAGGGATCACAGCGTTTCTTGTCGAGAAAGACGCTCCGGGATTTTCAGTCGGACGCAAGGAAGACAAGATGGGGATTCGGGCGAGCAGCACGTGCGAGTTGCTGCTTGACGGGTGTGTGATTCCGTCAGCGAATCTGCTGGGAGAGGAAGGCAAGGGATACAAGATCGCGATCGAGTCATTGAATGAGGGACGTATCGGTATTGGCGCGCAAATGCTGGGGCTGGCCGAGGGCGCATGGGGTCACGCCGCGAAATATGCCAGGGAGCGGAAGCAATTCGGGAAGCCAATCGCGGAATTTCAGGCGGTGCAGTTTACTCTGGCCGAGATGGCGACGGAGATCGAGGCTGCAAAACTGATGGTCTACAACGCGGCTCGTTTGAAGGATGCGGGGCAATCGTACGTGCGCGAGGCGGCCATGACCAAGTACTTCACGTCGCAGGTGGCCGAGCGCGTGGCGAGCCAGTGCGTGGAGGTCTTCGGCGGCAACGGATTTGTGCGCGATTATCCCGCCGAGAAGTATTATCGCGACGCCAAAGTGGGCAAGATTTACGAAGGCACGTCGAATATGCAGTTGATGACGATTGGAAAGATGGTGCTTTGAGAGTTGTGAGTAGTTCTTAGTTTGAAGACTACCTGGGGTCGAGGCGCGTTATGGCTGGCCGTTGGCGTTGTTTGCGACGTGCGACGTTAGAGGCTTGAGCAAGAATTCGCGGATTAGATTGGATACCGCGTTGCCGCCTGTCTCCGACAATCCGTTGAGCAGTACAAGCGAGCCGCCGCGATCGGCTTCCGGATAGTAGAGATTGGAAAGCGCTGCAGCAGAGAAGTTGCCGAGTACCTGCGAGTAATTCGGCTCCCAGCGGCCGCTGTCGCTCCGGGTCATGACTGCTGCTGAGATCGCGTAAAGCGTGCGCGATTTGATGCTTCCCTTCCCCTTGTAGAAGTAGCGCGGATCCTGATGGAAGATGGCGGGGTAAACCGCGCGGCCAAGCAGCGCACCGGAGACACGGTTCGCCATGGCTGCGCCGTAACGCTTGCCGTATCCTTCAATGCCGCTTCCATATGCTGGGAATATGCCCCGGTTCTGCTCTGCACCGGCGATGCCTGCTACCGCGAGAAATGAGACTGGATCAATGAGACCGCGGACACTCAACTGAACTTTCTGCTTCGCCAGCATCGGCGGAGCGTTCCAGTCATAAGCACTATAGAAATTGGGAATGACCCCGGCGACGCGTTGCTGCTCGGCGATGTGCACCTGTTCGCGGGAGAGTTCTTCCTTGTCTCCGCTGACCACGACGCTTGTTTCCCCGCCGGAAACGGCGAGCATTATCGTCGGCGCAATGCGAAATTCGCCCGGTCGTAAAGGAATCAGCTCCGACACGAAGGCTTTCATGCCCGGCCCGGACACCTTGAGCTTATAGGATCCTTCTACCAAATCTCCAAATTGGAATTGCCCATTGCTGCCGGCTGTCGTGCTCTTCACAACAGAACCAGATGGGCTCAGAAGTTCGACGCGCGCGCCGGGCACGACATCTTGATTGCTATCGAAAACCGTGCCGGAGATATTTCCGGTTCCGATCTGTCGCAAATCCTTCCCATCGGCTGGTGGACTCGAGACCGATACCGGCTGAGGCGCATCTGGCAACACTCTCTCGATCGAACTGAGATTCTGCTGGGCCCGAGCACGAGAGTCAGAAGAAGCAACCGAAAACATCAATCCAGCGATGACAATAACTATCTTACTTGATTTAAACAATCCAATAACCTCGACCCTCTTTGTCAGATGCCTGATAGACGAAGCGTGAACCCGGACGCACGTGAAGTGCAGATGACATCTTTGTCATTGTTCAGAGGATAGGAATCGAGGCATCTCTCCCTTGATAAGGGATGCGAGGGTTGCGAAGCGGGTTGATCCTTGTGCACGCATTTTCGGCTCACAAACGAGGCCGGTGTTGACTGCGCCTGACTAAACCTCGCTGCGGCGTGCCGTCAACCGTCAACTCCAGGCAATTTCGCTGACCTCGCGAATATGCGCGGGCCGCGTGCGGCAACAGCCGCCTAGGACCTGTGCTCCGGCAGCAATCCATTCCGTGGCTTTGATCCCGTAGGCTGCCGGATCACTGCTACCAGTCCAGCAACGGGCCTGAGCATCCCAACCTTCGCCGGAGTTGGGGTAGACAACGATGGGCTTGTCGGAGGCGGCGCGGAGTTCGGCAATCAATGCGGTAATCAGGGCCGGGTTGGTGCAATTGACGCCGATGGCAACGGTCTGCGGAAATGCCGCGACGGCGGTCGCACATTGACGTAGGAGTTCGCCGTGGGCAACGTGCTCGCTATCGGGACAAGTGAACGTGAACCACGCGGCTAGTTCGGGGTGCGGCACGAGTGCCTGGCCAATGGCTTCAGCTTCAGCGAGTGAAGGCAGCGTTTCGAATGCGAGCAGATCGGGAGCTGCCAGCCCGCTCGCATTCGCCAGTATCCTGATCCGATCAGCGTGGAACTCGACAAGATCGTTAAACGAGCAGGTGTAGTCGCCGTGGTATTCGGCACCGTTGTGGAGGGCTGCACCGTACGGTCCGAGCGATGCGGCAATGAGGATACGGCGGCTGGGAAATGCGGTGATGGCTTCACGAGCCAGCGCGACGGATCGAAGTAGAGCGGCGTCGGCGCGGGCGGGGTCGAGTCCGACTTCGGCATAGCCCATGCGCGAAACCTGGTAGCTTGCGGTTTCAATGATGTCGGCGCCCGCTTCAATGTAGGCGCGATGCACGGCAACGATTTTTTCGGGCGCATCTTCCAGTACGTGGGCGGACCAGAGCGGACCATTGATGTTGGCGCCGAGGTATTCAAGCTCCGAGGCCATGCCTCCGTCGAGGACGTGGGCGCCGCGAAGGAGATCTTCACGCCTTACGTTGCGTTCGATCATGTGTTCAATGGTAGCTTCCGCTTTTGAACCGTGGTCAGCTGAAGACCTTCCAGAAGTACTCCAGATAGATCGCAATCATGCATAAGGCTGCGCTCACCAGCCACACGATCCAGAAAAGCCATCGCCAGTTGGGACGTAGCGCAGCCAGTAACGCGACGGCGAGATAGGCAAGAGCGGGCAGGAGGCCCCTGAGATCGGACTGATAGCCCGCCGAACCAAGACCGCGAACGCCATGGGAGAGATCCGCCAGAAGGGCGGCGCTCACTGCCACCGGAATCAACACAAGCAGCCAGCAGCCAAGCACGCGCCTGCGCGTAAGTTGGAGGACCGCACAAGCGACCAGGAGAACGATTCCGAACCAGCAGAAGAGAGTTGCCAAAAAGCTACCTCCTTCAACTGTTGCTGGGATGATGGTAAATGAGGAGCATCCGCGAAAATGCAGTTCGTGGTTCCGGCCAGTGCCCCGGGGGCTGTGACGTGCAACTAGCGATCCGGTTGTTCATGGACGATTGCGCCTTTTTGGGTCATGTCGAGCTTGAACATCCTGTCGTCGGCACTATGCACGGTTACTCCATTGATCATGTGGTTGCCAGAGAGCGTGTAGTCGTATGAATAGACGCTTCCATCGGCGATCGTTTGCTTGACCAGCAGACCGTTCGCGTACACATTCCGCAGCAGGGTGTCCGGCTTAGCGTTCAAACTATGGGCGACACTGAATGCGACGAGGCGCTGCGCATCATCGTATTCGTAGTGGCAGCTCTCGCCAGAAGGATACGCGACGCTTGTTAATCGGTTCTTGTCGTCATAGCCATAGCGCACCACTCGGCCTGTGCTGTCGGTAACTTGGGAAATACTGCCGGACGGCGTGTATTCGAGGCGAATAAAACTGTTATCTGGAGAAGTGAGGCGCATCAAGCGACGATGTTCGCCGCGCTCGAATTTGAGTTCATCGCCATTGGGATTGCGGTAGCCGGTCAAGTAGCACATTTCTCCACGACCGAGACAGGGGAGATAAGCCTTGACCGTGCCGTCGAATCGTCGCAGGTCGTAGTGCTCGAAAGGAGTCGAACGCCAGCGCAGGTCGAAAAATCCAGGGGTATTCTTGTCAACGTAGGTGACAAGGGATAGATTGGCCAATCCTCGCGGGGACCGAACCAAGTCTCTACGGCTGCTGTCGGCCGCGACAACCGAGATCGTGATGTTATCGCGAGACGACAAAAATTCATCATAGCTATCGGTTCCACTAATGCCGAAGGGATTCTGATTGTTCCATCCATCGCGCGTTGCGCGTTCGAATTGAATTGGGATGTCACCGGGAAGATCAAAGTCAGTGTGCAGGTCGATGAGAAGTCCGAGCCGGAGATCGAGTTCAAATTTTTCGATCGTTGTATCTTCTTCCGGACGCAACGTATCTGAACATGAACGAATCAGGCGACCCGGCAGTGGTTTGATTCCCTGCCGCGGGGAATATTCGAAGAAGACACAGGGTTCGCCTTCGGCCTCCCCATTCTGACTGAGCGCGGGGTTGATATCAGACTCGAATATATCTTCCGCCGGCAGGTCCGGATCGAGAGTGTCGTGGAGAAGGCTTGTTGGATCGTCGTTGGTTGGCAAATGCCAGTAGAGAAGCGCCACGTCTTTGAGCAGGATTCGGCGGAGACGCGCATGAAACTGCTCGTCGGCGCCGGCGTGAAAAATCAGGCGCTCCAGAGACGAGTCCTGCATGCCGTCGGACGAGATAATGGCAGCGCGCGCCGAGTCGCGTTGGGTGAAGGTGGATCTCCAGTACTGGTGGATCGAGTACAAGTCGGCGTCGGTAAAGCCGATCAGATAGGCATCGGGGTCGAGAGCCAGATCTGGAAAGTCGTGCTTCATCTGCGCGTAGAGAGACTGTGCCTCATATTGCCTGCGCTTAGCATTCCATGCGGACTTGCCGATTTTTACGGGAGGCAGAACTATTACATCGAGTGAGTACCTGGTGTGCAGCCACTTTGCAAAGTCATCGAGCGAATAGGGATCTTTGTGATCGCCCATCTGAACCAGATAGATGCGCCCGGTTCCCTTCAGTTGATCAGGGCGAGCGACCGGCCCGATGTGATGCAACGACTGCCGAGATAATGGACGTTGCCTATTCAAGATCCGGCGAGCGCTAAGGCCGAGCAGTGCAAAGAGGATGATCAAATGGACAACAATCGCAATCCGGGCATTCCTTTGTTTGCTTGATGACCTGATATCGGCGGACGGATCTCGTGTTATCGGGAAGGATTCGTTGCAGTAGCTGCAACGACCGGTCGCCATCAGTAATGCGCCGCAGCGGGGACAGGTTGTCTGTGCCATGATCGAGGAAGTTAGCACGAATGATAGCAGGGGTCAGAAGCAGATTTTCCTTACCACCCCCAAACCTGCCCCAAAGAGCGATCCTGGCTTTTTAGGACTCTGAACGTTCTGGGGTTCGTCCAGAATGACATCGCGAGTTTTACGCCGTATGTCGGCGCGGGTTGTGCGGCGCGACTGAAAGTCCTGAGGATTCGCGCTTCGCTTCAACGTTGTGTTTGGAGTTAGAGCTTTTGGGTGCGCTGGACGGTGCGGACGCCCTGGACGCGGCGGATGCCGAGGACCATGCGGTTGAGGTGACGGAGGTCTTCGGCTTCGACGACGAATTCGATGATGGCCTCGCCGTTATCGTCGTGGTGGATGTCGACGCCGCGAATGTTGGTGTTGTCGTCGGAGATGACGGCAGTAAGTTCTTTCAGCATGCCGGTGCGATCATCGCAATAAACCGTGATCTTGACCGGGTAGCGCTGCGGGCGTCCGCTATCGTCCCCCACGCGCGACCATTCCACGTTGATGCGGCGGTCGCTCTCGTAAAGCAGGTTCTGCACGTTGGGACAACTGCGCGCATGTACAGCTACACCTTTGCCGCGCGTAACGTACCCGACGATTTCTTCACCGCGGATGGGATTGCAACATCGCGCACGATAGACCAGGAGATCGTTCTGGCCTTCGACCTGGAGCGAATCGGATCCCGTGAGATGCAGCTTGCGCACCGCGTCTGACATGGCCTGATCGACGGTGCCGGGCGCCTGAGGTTCGGCGGCCTGGGAACCGTCGGGCGGATTGGCGTAGCCGGGCGCGAGTTTGTTGAGCACCTGGTGAGCGGAATGCTTGCCGGCTCCCAGGGTCGCGAGTAAGTCGGCGGCGGTGGCTACACCATATTCTCCGGCGATGCGTGCCAGATCCTGGTCGTCGATCTGGCTCATGGGCACTTTGAAACGGCGCGCTTCGCGCTCGAGTAGCTTGCGGCCGATCTCGACGGCCCGGCGGCGCTGGTCTTCATTGAGCCAGTGCTTGATTTTGTTTCGGGCGCGCGGGCTTTTAACGAAGGTGAGCCAGTCGCGGCTGGGCTTGTGGTCTTTCTGTGTGACGATTTCGACGATGTCGCCTGTACGCAGCTTCGTGCGCAGCGGAACCATGCGTCCGTTGACCTTGGCGCCTACGCAGGTGTGGCCTACCTCAGTGTGAATGGTGTAAGCGAAGTCGACCGGTGTACCATCGGCGGGGACTACGACAACCTTCCCTTTCGGCGTGAAGGTGTAGACCTCATCGGGATAGAGGTCCATCTTCAGACTGGAAAGGAATTCGTTGGGATCCGTCATCTCTTTTTGCCACTCGACGAGTTGGCGGATCCAGTTGAGGCGCTCCTCATCGCGGGCAGTGACTACGTCGCCCTTGGCTTTGTATTTCCAGTGCGCGGCGATTCCCTCTTCAGCGATGCGGTGCATTTCTTCAGTGCGGATCTGCACTTCGAACTGATGTCCGCCTTCGCCGATGACGGTGGTGTGGAGGGATTGGTAGCGGTTGGCGCGCGGAATGGCGATGAAGTCCTTGATGCGGCCCGGCACCGGACGCCACAGGGTATGAATCAGTCCGAAGACGGCATAGCAGGCGGCGAGATCATGAGTGATGACGCGAACGGCGAGCAAATCGTAGACCTGATCGAAGGTGACCTTGGAGCGCTGCAGCTTCTGGAAGATTGAGTAATAGCGCTTGATACGCCACTCAACGCGCGCATCGATGTTGTTTTCTCGCAGCTGCTCGTTGAGTGTGTCTTCAACGCCGCGGAGGAACTGCTCGCCCTCGATGCGTTGGGCTTCGACGGCCTCGGCGACTTTTTCGAAGCTGACAGGATCGGTATAGCGGAAGGCGAGGTCTTCTAATTCGCCGCGGACTTTGCCCATGCCGAGGCGATGGGCGAGCGGGGCATAGATGTCGAGCGTTTCGCGCGCAATAGCTTCGCGGCGGTCGGGCTGCAGATGCTCCAGCGTGCGCATGTTGTGCAGACGATCGGCGAGCTTGATAAGGACAACCCGGACGTCGGAGACCATGGCCAGAAGCATTTTGCGGACATTTTCCGCCTGACGGTCTTCGCGGTTGGCGAACTGGATCTTGTCGATCTTGGTGACACCCTCTACGATGTGGGCGACCTGGTCACCGAAGTCGGCCTCGATCTGCTCGCTAGTGGCCGGGGTGTCTTCAACGGCGTCGTGCAACAGACCGGCGGCGATGGCCGTCGCATCCATCTTCATTTCGGCCAATACTTCTGCCACTTCAAGCGGATGGATGATGTAAGGCTCACCGGACGCGCGCATCTGGCCCTTATGGTGCTGGACGCAAAACTCCCAGGCCTTGCGAATAAGTCCAATGTCTTCAGTGGGTCGATTGACCTGGACGAGGCGGAGGAGGGATTCGATGCGGCGATCGATGGCAGCCTGATCGACAACCGGACGGACAGGCGCGGTGGGCGCTGCCGGTTCCCCTGTGGCGCTGCGGATCTCTGTCGGTGTGGGCTGGCGGACTGTCGCCATGCTTCATTATAGGCTGCATAGGTTGTGACTGCGTTGATGCGGGTCCGCCAGACGCGCTCTTTACTTGCTGAAGACGCTGAGCCCAGTCATTTTCAGCAAACAGGCACATGGTTGTCGACCTGTGCGACGGGTTAAAGCAACATACCGGCCCGCCGAATTTTAGGAGTTTCGAGGCAGAATGATCGAATGAGACCTCTGATTAACAAAGTTTTGTGATAGTACTTTAATTCTTTCGTTATTAAGTTATCCGAGCGAAAACTTCATACTTTTAGGCCGCGCGGAGTGTGTTGGCCATCACTGCCTGGCATCCATAAGGAGGGCGTACAGTCGGCTTCGGACTAGAGGTCCAGAACCGAGGAAATTATGCTGAAAAGCCTCTTAGTTACAGCTGTGGCCGCGACGCTTGCGGTCAGCTTGAGCTTTGCAGATCAGTCACAATCGAAGGTAGTGATTCCCGTCAACAAGACCGCTCCTAACGACGGCAAGGTGATGTACGGGAGCTATTGCGCTCCATGCCACGGCGCGGACGGAAAGGGAAGCGGGCCAGTGGCATCATCGCTCAAGGCACGTCCGACCGATTTGACGGAATTGTCGAAGAACAACAAGGGAAAGTTCCCTGATACACATATCGTCGCTATTCTTGAGTTTGGCGCGGATGCTCCGGCTCACGGTTCAGCTACGATGCCAGTGTGGGGACCAATTCTTGGTACGATGAACCGGGCGAACATTCAGGATAAGCAGCTCAGAATCAGTAATCTGACTCGCTACCTGCAGACACTTCAGGCACAGTAGACGCCGGCGGCATTGCTCCCCGTAGCGGCGAAGAGCCCAAGGGGACAAATGACAAAGACAAGGAAGCCAAGACCTGACCGGAACGAAAAGGCGCCCGAAGCACCAGTGCGGACGGCGCCTTCTCTGCGCGATGGTGAGAAACGGCGGCCGGAAGAAACGGTCGTTGCGCACGAGAAGCCAAGGCGCGACTCGCAACGAATTCCCTATCCTGAAAACAAATCAACCAGTCGGAATGCGGTCTCGGACGAGCACGAATTTGGTGCGCGCGTAAGTCGACGTGCGGCCGATCGGCTGCGCGCGGGACACGTGTGGGTATACGCGTCGGACGTGGAGTCGCTGAACGCTGGAGGCGGAGATGCGTTAGCACTGCTGCCGGTGGCGGACAGTCGCGGATTGCTGCTGGGGACGGCGCTCTACAGCCCCACGTCGCAGATTGCGCTGCGGATGGTGTCGCGCGAGGCGATTGGCGAGGCGGAGTGGCTGGACCTGCTGGGACGTCGATTGAAGAACGCCATTTCTCGCCGGATGCCGGAGCTTAATTCAGAAAAGATCGACAGCGACTCGTTTCGTTTGTGCTTCAGCGAGGCGGACGAGATTCCGGGGCTGGTGGTCGATAAGTATGGCGAACTGGTGATTGTGCAGTTGCTTGCAAAGGGGCTTGATTCGGCGGCGGTGCGTCAGAAGATCGTTTCTACGATTCAGGAATCCATCAAGCCCGCGTCAATTCTGGAGCGGCCCGATCCTCGCATTCGCGAGTTGGAGGGCCTGTCAGCGCCGTCGGTTGAGCCGCTGTACTCCGTTCATGCGAAAAATCCGTTAACGGCGACGCAATTCCGGTTGAACGGGCTAACGTTTCACTACGACGCGAATGCCGGGCAGAAGACGGGGGCCTTTCTCGATCAGCACGCAAACTACCGGGCGGCACAGGATTGGATGCAGATGCTTGCTCCCGGTGGACGGGCGCTCGATGTTTGTACTTATCAGGGCGGGTTCGCGCTTCACCTGGCAAGGGTTGCAAAACGCGTCACCGGTATCGATGCTTCGCACGCTTCCCTGGAAGTTGCGGAACGTAATCTGGTGGCAAATCGAGACGAGCTCAGCGCCGAGGTGGATTGGGTGGCTGGAGATGCCTTCGACATTTTGCGAGACTGGGCATCGGCGCGCGAGCAGTTCGATGCTATTGTGCTCGATCCTCCGGCATTCGCGAAGAGCAAGCGTGCGGTGGAAGGCGCATTGCGCGGATACAAGGAGCTGAACCTGCGGGCGATGCAGATGCTAAAGCCCAACGGGCTGCTGATTACTTGTTCGTGCTCGCACCACGTTTCGGGAGCTGAGTTTGAGGGCGTCGTTGCGGCCGCAGCGGCGGATGCGCACCGGCGTGTACGTCTGCGAGATCGACGCGGCGCAGCTCCCGACCATCCGGTGGTGCTGAATATTCCGGAGACAGAATATCTGAAGTGCCTCGTGCTGGAAGTGGAGTAATGAGGGTGAAGATTTCAGCTTCACCATCAGTTTTCAGCTGTCAGCCTTCGCCCGGTGCGAAAAGCGTGAAAGGAAACGTTCATGCCAGTTTCGTGGCTGTTCATCCACATGGGCGGTTGATGTAGATACCGGGAGTGGCGCCTGCATCTGGGCCAGAGCTTGCTTGACCTGGGTGCGCAGTGCCTCGGCCTCGAAGATGCAGGAGCGAAGGTAGGCGGAGACGCTTAGCTGAGCCGCAGCGGCGCGTTCGTGGAGCTGGGTTTCTTCTTCTGCAGTCAGACGAATCGTGATGCTGGAGGTCTTGCGCTTTTTTTCTTTGCCGGCGTGAGTCGTTTGCGGAGGAGTGACAGGGAATGGGGATTGGACTTCGTCTGCAGAGCGCACGGCGAATGCAGGAACGCGACGATGCGAGCGGAGAGCCTGTTCGTAGCTGATGGTGGCAACATCATCGAGTAAGGCGCTGTCGTCCCACATCCCCTCTCTCTTTTTTGCGCGACTCGTAAAGGACTCGAGGAGGCTGGCAAAGTTGCCAACGGTCTTGGTTGCCGGCATGGATACCGATTCAGACATCGGATACGAGCATAGCCGGAACGATCGCGTTGCATGAGCGGATTGGAATGATTCGCGCGAGCGGTGTGTCAATTTGGCACGGCGCTTCAGATGGATCTCAAAATGGAATCAGGAGCGCAATTATTCCGCGGGCGCGTGAGCCGGTTTTGCAGATTTGGCCGGACTACCGGTTTCAGTCCACAGGAACGCCAGCTGATCGGCGTCGTCCTGGATCTGCTGTTCGACGCTGACGCCTGCGGAGTGGCCGCCGGCAAGACTGTAGTGAAGCAGAATGGGCCGGCCGCTCTTCGATTCAGCTTGCATCAACGCGGTCATTTTGCGGGCGTTCAGCGGATCGACGCGGGTGTCGCTGTCGCCGGTGAAAAACATGATGGCGGGGTAGTCGGAGCGCGGCTTTACATTCTGGTAAGGCGAATACTTCAGGAGATAAGGAAACTGCTTTTCATTATCGGCAGAGCCGTACTCCGTGGTCCAGTGGGGTCCCTGTTCGAATTTGTGATAGCGCAGCATGTCAAGCAACGGGTATCCGCACCAGACGGCGGAAAACAGCTCAGGGTGCTGCGTGAACGAGGCGCCCATCAGCAAGCCACCGTTGGAGCGACCGGTGATGGCGAAGTGCTCGGGCGACGTGTACTTGTTGTCGATCAGGTAGTGAGCTGCGCCGAACCAGTCGTCGAAGACATTCTGTTTCTTCTCGAACATTCCCTGCTCGTGCCAGCTCTCGCCATACTCGCCGCCGCCGCGCATGTTGGGAACAGCGAACCAGCCACCCTGCTGGAGCCACCAGGCCCAGGCAGGATTCCAGGCGGGCGTTTCGCTGAGGTTGAAGCCACCGTACCCGGTCATCAGTAATCGCGCAGATCCGTCCTGTGGCAAACCCCTTTTTCCGGCGATGAACATCGGGATCTGCGTGCCGTCATTTGATTTGTAAAACACCTGCTTGAGCTCGTACTGTGCGGTGTCAAAGGGGACTTTAGGCTGCGCGAATATCTCCATTTTGCCGTTGAGCGTATCGACGCGATAGATGGTCGGCGGCTGAATCCAGGACTCGAAACTGAAGAAGCCGTAGCGATCGGTGGTGCGGCCGACTACTCCCGAAGCGGAGCCGATACCTTCCAGATCGACCTTGCCGGCCGGTTTTCCATCGAGTGTGTATACGCTGATTTCGGACTGCACATCGTGGAGGCGCTTGACGTAGACTTTGTCGCCAATGATGGAGAAGGTTTCGATCACGTCTTTGCCTTCAGGCACGATGGTCTTCCAAGCCTCGGGCATGATGCCGGGATCGGCGCGCAATATGCGGCCGTTGGGCGAACTGTAGTCGGTGCGGACGTACCAGGCACCCCTGGCGTAGACAGTGGAGAAGCGTGAGTCCAATCCCCAGACCAGAACTTCAAAGGGCGATCCGGGCTTGGTGAGATCGCGGAAGCAGATGTCGACGCGTTTGGCAGGTACGCCGCGCTCGATGGTGATGACCAGCAAGCGCGCGTCGTCGGTGATCTGGGCTCGGAAGGTATCGATGGGGCCGAGCAGTTCGCCGTGAAACTCGCGGCCGAAAATGAGCTTGTCATCGGCATTGCGGGTGCCGATGACGTGAAGGTAGAGGAGCGTGCCTTTGCGGTCGGTGCGCGCGTAGTAGAGGCTCTTGCCGTCGGGAGAGAAATCGAGCGAATAATAGAGGCCCGCGGGAAGTTCGTCTTCGAGCGGCTTCTTTTTCGCGATGCTGAAGATGCGGACGGTTGCCTCGTCTGCGCCTCCCTGTCGGACCTGGTAAGCGAGGAGCACGCCATCGCGCGAAACGGCGGCGAGGCGAACAGAGGTGTTGGGGTCGCGGCTGAAGGCAGCGGGATCGATGAGACGCTCATCCTTGGGTGCGCTGAGGGCTCCGGGCACTGAGGGCTGGCCTTTGGAAGCTGTGCCGGTCCAGCCGTGGCGCACGTAGATAGAGGCCTGTTCCTCACCGGCAAGGCGCTTCATGAAGTAGTAGTTGCCGGCGCGCTGGATGGGGATTGTCCAGCGGGAGGTGTGCTCGAGCGGATCGAGGTCATCGAGGGCCTGGTTGTGGATGGGGTTCTGTTTGAGATAGCGGGTGGTATAGACGTTTTCTTCATTGATAAAGGCACGGGTCTCAGGACTTTTGGCGTCTTCGAGCCAGCGATAGTTGTCAGTGATCTTGGTTCCAAAGTAGTTGTCGATGACAGGATTCGCATCGGCGACGGGAGGCGGGGAGAGCGTAATGCCATCGCGGCTGTGGATCGACTGGGCAAATGAGCAAGTCATGAGTAGAACGATCAAGAAGAACAGCAGACCAGCGGTGCGCCGCATCGAAATCCCCCTGCCAGACAGAATACTCGGCGAGAATGGCCGGGCGCTCTGGGAGTTATTCAGCCAAAACAGTCAGGTGACGCCGCTGGCACCGCGCGTTTTCTCCAGTTGCATTGCGGCGCACCGCAATCTTCAACCCCGGTAGAATCAACAGCAGTGGAAGAATCGTTGCCAACTCAATCGAGGCCGCCGACTGTGCCTTCAAAAATTTCTCGCGCGATGCGCATTCTGCGGCCTTCGCACGCGCACTCGGCCTTCAGCGCGACGATCGTGCTGATGATCTCGACGTTTCTGTCAAGCGTGGTCGGATTACTGCGCAACATGTATATCGCCTGGAAATTTGGACGTGGCATGGAGGCAGATGCCTTCCTGGCGGCGTTTCAATTGCCGGACATGATTTCGTATTTTCTCGTGGGAGGAGCGGCGTCGATCACCTTCGTCACGATTTTGACGCGCTATCGCGATTCGGGCCGGGAGGAAGAGGGTACGCGATCGTTGTCCGTGATTCTGACCACGATGTTCCTGGTGCTGGGCGGAGCGCTGGTGCTGGCAGAGATCTTTGCGCCGTGGTACGTGCACTGGTGGTTCCCCGGATTCGACGCGAAGAAGGCCGCCTTGTGCGTGAGCCTGACCCGCATCCTGCTTCCGGCTCAGCTGTGCTTCTTTGCCGGCGGGGTCTTCGGCGCGGTACTGCTGGTGCGGAAGCAATTCACCGTCCAGGCGGTGACGCCGCTGATCTACAACCTGGGCACGATTGTTGGTGGCATCCTGCTGGTGAACCGGCTGGGGATCTCGTCGCTCGCGATCGGTACGGTGGCGGGCGCTCTGGTCGGGCCGTTCCTGCTGAATGCAATTTTTGCGCACAGAGCCGGGGTCCGCTACAAGCCAATGCTCGACTGGCATGACGAGGGATTGCACGAATGGGTGCGCCTGTCGCTGCCATTGATTATCGGAGTGTCACTGGTGACCGCGGACAACTGGATCATCAATCACTTTGCTTCGAATACGAGCGGGGCGATTTCGCTGATGACGTATGCCAAGCGACTGTTTGCCGCGCCCATGTCGATGCTGGCACAGGCTGCGGGCGCCGCTTCCATGCCCTTCTTTGCAAGCCTGTGGGCAAAGAAGCAGCGTTTTGAATTCGCAGGCGCGGTCGCGGACTCCGTCTCGCGGGTTACGTGCATGGCTCTGCTGGCGGCGTCGGGGATGATCGCGCTAGGCAGGCCTGCAATCGATTTGCTGTTTGTAGGTGGGCGGTTTTCAACCGCCGATGCGCGCGAGTGCGCTACCTATTTTGCGGTCTTTTCAATCTCACTGTTTCTGTGGTCGGCGCAATCTATCTATTCGCGCGCGTTTTATGCGGCGGGCAACACGTTTGCGCCGATGGTAGCCGGAACCATCATCACAGTTGTCTCCCTGCCAATCTATTCGGGGTTCTTCCGCGGATATGGGGCAATGGGACTGGCGTTTGCGTCGGACGTGGGGATCTGCCTGCAGACCCTGACCATCGCGGTTCTACTGGACCAGCGGCATATGGTGTCGCTGGCGAGCCTCGACTACCGCGAACTGGGACGATGCCTGGCGGCTGCTCTTACCGGCGGGGCCGTCACCTGGATCGTATTTTCGTGGATGGCGGGAGAGCTGATCCAGAAAATGCATCTGTCGGCCCACCATCGTCTGAATGACCTGGTGGTGCTGCTGACGGGAGGTCTGCTGTGGACCGCGATTTCGATGGGCGTTCTGAAGAGGACGGGATCGGAATTGCCGCGGGTGATGATGAAGCGGCTTCGGCTGGCGTGATTCCGATGGCGTGCGATTGATCGGATAAGGCGCACAAAGGCGATAAGGCACCGAGACCCCTGCCAGGACAGGGGTCATAGTGGTCTGAAATCGGCAGCCCGTTACGAGTTCGCTGCGACCTTGGCGTGCTCTGCCGGAACGGCCGTGGGCTTCGAGTCCGGCTTGCGAATATCGATGCCGCCCTTGAAGAATGCGCCGTCTTCGATGCTGATACGGGCCGCGGCCACGTCGCCGGTGAGGGCGCCTTCGGCACGGATATCAACACGGTCGGTGGCATTGACGTTGCCCTTGAGCTTGCCGAGAACGACGATTTCGCGGGCGCTGATGCTGGCCGTGACGTTGCCGTTCTTGCCGACCGTGACGCGATTGCCGGGAATGCTGATGCTGCCTTCGACTTTGCCATCGATGAACAGGGATTCGGTTCCGGTAATCTCGCCCTTGATGGAGAGGCCCTTGCTGATGCTGGCTTGCTCGCCTACAGACGATGCGGCTGGGCGCGGTGTTTCAAGAGTGGGTGCCACCGGCGTAGGGCGAGAGGGCTCGGGGGTCGGAGTCGGAGAGGGTGATTGGCCTTGTTGGGTGGGTTTCCACATAGCGCTAAAACTATTCCTTTTCTGTCCTGACGGGACTTAGGTGGTGCCAAGGCAGGGGCCACAACGGTGGACCCGAAAACTTAAGATTCCCGGACGAGCGCCCGGATAATAGTGAGCACATGCGTCCGCAAGATGATTTCTGTCCTTGCTCGATCTTATCAAGCATGGTTGTTGCCGTTATTGTAAGACGACAGGGCAAAGTTTCACGAATGTGGAGATTACCGTAGTTTTCCGGTTGCCGTCTCTGACAACAGGCAGATGCGGAAAACCCGGTGAATCGGGGCGATTTCCCTAAGATTCCCAAAGTGAGGATCAAAACAATGCGGGGTCGGGCTCGTTTTTCTCTGGTGGTGTGGGCAGCAATTGCGTCTCTGGCGATGGGTTTGAGCGCCCAGCAAGCCGCGGATTCAATGCCGTTCGACGTCGTGATCCTGCACGGACACATCCTCGATGGAACGGGATCGCCGTGGTACTCAGGCGATGTGGGCATCCGCAACGGGCATATTGCTGCAATTGGCGACCTTGGCAGCGCACCGGCGAAGCAGAAAATCGATGCTCAGGGAAAAATCGTCGCGCCGGGATTCATCGACATGCTGGGGCAGTCTGAGTTGACCATCCTTGTCGATCCGCGGCTGCCGTCAAAGATCTTTCAGGGCATCACGACGGAAATTACGGGCGAAGGTGGTTCGGTTGCGCCGATCAATGATGCGATGCTCGCAGCGGGCCGTTCGGGCTATGCCCATCTGCATATCACTCCGGACTGGCGGACGCTGCGCGAATACTTTGCGCGGCTTGAGAAGCAGGGGATGGGCATTAATCTCGCGACGTATGTGGGCGCAACCTCGGTGCGGCGGATGGTGCTGGGCGATGCGGATGTGCAGCCGACGCCGGCACAGCTCGACCAGATGAAGGCGCTGGTGGACGCAGCGATGCGCGACGGAGCGGTGGGGCTGTCAACAGCGCTGCAGTACACGCCTGCGCCTTATGCGAAAACGCAAGAGCTGATTGCGCTGGCACGCGAAGCGTCGAAGTATGGCGGCATCTATGCGACGCATATGCGCAGCGAAGGCGATACCGTGCTGGAGTCGATTGACGAGGCCACGCGGATCGGGCGCGAGGCGCAGATTCCAGTGGAGATCTGGCATCTGAAAGCTGCGGGCAAAGCAAACTGGGGCAAGATGCCGCGGATTGTTGCGCGCATCGACGCGGCGCGGGCTGAGGGCGTGGACGTGAGTGCGAATACCTACGCGTATACCGCGTGGTTCAACACGTTTTCAGCTTTCGTGCCGCCATGGGCGCATGATGGCGGCGATGTGAAGCTGGTGGAGAGACTCAAAGATCCGACAATGCGTGCGCGGATTCGCAAGGACATGATGAGTCGCGGCAAGGATTCTGCCGGTGAGGACTGGGATAACGAGTGGCAGGAGATCCCCGGACCCGAAGCGATTCTGATCGCGGTGGTACAGAATCCGGAGTTGCTACCGCTACAGGGGAAAAAGCTGTCAGACGTGGCAGCGCTGTGGCACGAGGATGCAATTGATGCGCTGTGCGACCTGCTCATCAAGGACAGGGCTTTCACCAACGTTGCGGTTTTCGGCATGGACGAGCCGGATGTGAAGCTGGCGTTGAAGCAGCCATGGATGTCAATCGATAACGATTCGCAAGGGACTTCGCCGGAAGGGTTACTGGCAACTGAGCATCCGCATCCGCGAGCCTATGGGACGTTTCCGCGGATTCTGCGGAAGTATGTGCGCGAGGAGAAGGAGCTGACGCTGGCCGATGCGATCCGCAAATTTTCGGCGCTGCCGGCGCAGCGCATGCGGCTGACCGATCGCGGCGTGCTGAAGCAGGGGATGTGGGGAGATGTGGTGGTGTTCGATCCGGAGAAGATTACGGACAAGGCTACGTATGAGGATCCGAACCAGCTTTCGGTGGGGATGGAGTATGTGCTGGTGAATGGAGTGCCGGTGATTGCAGAGGGAAAGATGACAGGAGCTCTGCCCGGGAAAGTGCTGCGGGGTGCAGGATACGTGCAGTAGCCGACGGCCCGAACGGCGCATAGGACTGCTTACTGGATCGTTACTGACGGCTTGGCGGTTACACACTCGGAACCGGTGTTTTCATCCGGCGACGTCGAATACCAACATGGGGTAGATGTCATTTCTTCGTGGACGCCGGGGCAGGTAAAGAACCCAGACTTTCGCACCCGTTACTGCAGATTAAGCGCTTCGGTCATGCCGGTTGGATTGAGCGGATTCTCGCACCAGCAGTAGTGCCCGCGCCTATTGTGATTGGATCGTTTTGGCAAAAGCCTGCGCTGATTGTGGGCGCGTGCGGGCTGCTGATGATTCTGATCTTTCGATCGGCATGGCGTCGCCGGAGCGTGCTTCGCGTACTCGCTGACAGGTTGATTACGACCGTTTATCTCTTGAACACAATGGAAACTGCCCTCACTGACATAGAGGCCGTGCAGTGGCTTCGGGGTGAAATGTTTGTTGAAAATGGAGACCCGGACGGCCTCTATGTCTCGTGGCCCGGGCGCTGCAAGATTTCCGAAGTACGCAGTGAATCTCGCATTCGACGAGATGTTAGCACTCGTTCTTGCAGCGTTCCGATCGGCTTCTGGGCATCCGCTGAGCAGCCCACGGGCCGCCCTCTCTCAACACTCCACAAGTCCAGCACGCTTTGAACTTCGCCTGCTTCACCGCGCAAAAGCAGCGGATTGATTTTGTGATTGGAATAACCTCGGCGCAAAGTCCCTCAGATCGCGACGCCAAGTCTGCCATTCGTGATCCGTGCCAGGTGATTCGTAAAACACGTGCAGGATCTTCGCTTCATCAAGAGAGGTGTGCAGATTCTCGAGACCCGTCTTCATCCGCTCGGGCTCATTGGTGCCCACGCCTATCCAGAGCAAATTCACCTTCTTGGCAAACGCCGCTGGATCAGCCATTGCACCGTTGAATGCGGTCTTGGTATCCAGTTTGTTGTTCCCCATCGCGAAGACGTTGGCGGCGCCGCTAAAGCCGCCAATGTAGGAGAAGAGATCAAGATGGTCGAATGTCACTTGGAACGTTTGCATGCCCCCCATCGAAAGCCCAGCCATGGCACGATGATCGCGATCGGGAATTGTGCGAAATGTCTTGTCGATAAAAGGAATCAGGACCTGCGTCATATCGTCTTCGAATGCGCCCATCCGTTCCTGCATCACCTTGAGAAACTCCGGCGAGCCGAACGGCTTTCCCGTCATATCAGGCGCCACGTATCCGACGCGGCTCGCATAGCCGTTCGCCATCACGACGATCATCGGCTTCGTGCTTCCAGTAGCGACCAGATTGTCGAGGATAAAATTTGCTTTACCTTGCCGGATCCACCCGGTCTCGTCTTCGCCACCGCCGTGCTGCAGGTAGAGAACCGGATAGCGGGTCTTCGTCTGCGTGTCGTAATTCGGGGGTAGATAGACGAGCGCATGCCGCCATGTTCCCGTCACGCTGGAGTTATACCAGATCTCACGCACTTGCCCGTGTAGAACGGTCCTAGGCAAGTAATAATCCACTCCGGCTTCGGGCACTTCGACGGCGCTGGCCCATTTGCTGCCACCGAAGTACGCGGTGCTGCCCGGATCGCTGACTTCAGCGCCGTCTACGATGATCGTGTAGTAGTGAAGTCCCGGGGCCATGGGCGAGGTTGTGAAGGTCCAGAAACCGTCCGCCGCCTTTTCCATGTCAACCTTGGGACCGCTCCAGAAGTTGAGCTTCACCTTGCTCGCTTCGGGGGCTTTGAATCGGATCTGTATGCGCGAGGCGCCGTCTACCTTCGGATATTGCGCATCAAGAACGTTCGAGGTTGCGGGCTTGAAGTCCCCCGGTTGCTGCCCATAGCAGAACGATGCTGCCAACAGCATCGCCATTCCAAATAGCCTCATGATGGCTCCCTCCTTCAGATCTTGGCTCACGCGCCGTCCTGCGACCTTGCGCAGTCACGCGCATGGTAATTGATTCGGAGTAGGAGGATAAAGCGATTTATTTAACTTGTTTGCGGTGAACGCGCCTAGATATAGTTCCAGAATCGGGAAACTCGGGATCGTAATACCTCCGGAGGCAACTGTGAAGGGCGACAAGAAGCCAGAGGTTAGAGACGAATACCAGACGCTACTCTGCCTTAAGCAATTACAGGGCACCCTTTTTTAAGGTGAATGTCTTTTCATACCCGGTAAGCTAGGCAATCTTTCGAGAGAGGATACCGATGAACATAACGAAAGTATTCTTCACATGCGCAATCACACTGGCTGTCGCATCTGGATCGGGACTCATGGCACAGGTGCAGACAAACATTCCCGAGGTTGTCGTTGGTGCAAAGCCCGTGGCAGTAGAACGAATCAAGATTCACGGCACGGCGCTTGAAGGAAATCTCGAAGGCGATGCCGTCGATCGCGATGTGATCGTCTTTCTGCCGCCCAGCTACGCCAAGGAAAAGAAGCACCGCTATCCCGTGGTCTACGCATTGCACGGCTACTCCATCGGTGCCGAACAGTGGACACATGAGATCCACGTGCCGCAGACCATCGAGGGCGCATTCGCGAAGGGATCTCAGGAGATGATCGTCGTCCTGCCCGATTCCAAAACCATCTACAACGGTTCGATGTATTCAAGTTCCGTCACCACCGGTGACTTCGAGAGGTTCATTTGGCACGACGTTGTCGCGTACATCGACGCGCACTATCGCACCATAGCCAATCGCACCAGTCGCGGTCTCGTTGGCCACTCCATGGGCGGCTATGGTGCGTCGCGCATCGGCATGAAGCACCCTGAAGTCTTCGGCGCTCTCTACATCATGAGTCCCTGCTGCATGTCTTCAATGGTCGGGGGTGGCTCAGGCTCCGCCGATCAGATCAAGGAGCGCGCAATCGCCAGTGAAAAGAAGGTTGCAGCCGCGAAGTCTCCTTCGGATCTGGCTGCACAATCGCCCGGCTTTGCCTCTGCCCAGTATGCAACTGCGTCAGCGTGGGCTCCCAATCCCAAGAAACCTCCACTCTACTTCGACCTGCCGACCAAGGATGGTGTGTTGCGGCCGGAGATCGCGGCAAAATTTACGGCCAACTCACCTCTGGCCTTCGTCGATCAATACATCGGTAATCTCAAGCAGTACCGTGCCATCTCCATGGACGTCGGCGATCAGGACGGATTGCGCTTCGATGCCACCAAGCTGCACACCATCCTAGATAACTACGGGGTCGCCAACAGCTTTGAGATTTACTCCGGTACGCATGTCAGTGCAGTTGCCGAACGATTCCAAAACCACGTGCTGACGTTCTTCAGCAAGAACCTCTGCTTCGACGAAGACTGTCAGTAGCCGTTGATCGAGTTCCGAAAGGAAGCAAATGTGCTCTTGCTCGTTGCGCACATTTTGATTAGACCGACTTGCAGAAGAAGGTAGGGATGAAATATCCAGACTCATCGTTGTACTTTTAGCTATTTCGAGTATAGCCATCTCCGCGCGAGCTGATTCCTCAAACCCGTGCGCCGACCTTACCACACTTAAGCTCGGAATCGTCGCGATTACAAAGGCTGAACTGATTCATGCGCCACACTCGTTCCGCCGCCTCACTCGACCGTGAAGCTTAGTCTGACTCGATGAGCAAATTGGGGATGACGCGCTCATTGACAGCCACGACTGCGTTTCCTGGACGAAGCCCTGTCTCAAACATAAGTCGGTAGTGATTTCGAGTTTCTCAGATTCACAAATCGGAGTTCAGACATCACGATCTTCGCGAGGAACTAAGACTCATTGTGCTACCGAAGGTACCGTGCAATTCCGCAGTGCCAACGCAAACCGTTCAGAATCCGAAACCCAGCCGAACACCGTTTCGATGGTCAGGACAGAGGCTTCATGATTGCTGCGCGACATGTCATTGCCTATCGGTTCGCCCACACAGTCGGCTAGCAATATACAACGGTAGTCCCGGAACATGGCATCTCGAATAGTCGAGTCAACACACACGCTGGTCGTGCACCCTGTGAAGATCAGATTCCTGATTCCGCGCGTGCGCAAGATGTTGTCCAGTTCAGTTTGGTAAAAACCACTAAACCGAGATTTATAAAGTACGATGTCTTGAGGTTTTGGATGAAGCTCATCGATAACATCGGTGTTCCAAGTATCGCGAATTAGAAACCGCCCCTGCCGACCATCGAAAGTGGTGCACTGCTTTCCAACGCCGAAGTGGAGATGACGTAAGCGATTAGGGGAGTCTCTTTTGCCTAGGTCCGACAAATCAGCCCGGAAACCCATCTTCAGGTAGATAACTGCGATTCCGGCCTCGCGTGCTGCCGAAAGTACTCTCCCAGTCGGAACGATCGCTTTTCGGATCGGCGAAATGTTGATCCCTGCGCAGTCGAACATTCCGCCCTTCGAACAAAAGTCGTTTTGCATGTCCACAACGATCACGGACGTCTCTGCGTAGTCCACCGCGAGTTCTTCCGGTCTAGCCGCGATACTTGTTCGCCGCGTCCTACGCAGTTCCATCAACGTCCTCCCCTCATTCTGGTGATTACCGACGGCCCAGGTTGTCCAATGAGAAAGCGATCTCATCGGTCACTTGGCGGTTAGCCGGACAACCTGCCCCTGCCCTGCAGGCACCTCAGCGGAGCCGTTTGAAACAAAGACGGTGCCGTCTGCGCCGACCGCAACACCTGCTGGAAAGAGCAATGTTCCTCCCGTTAAAGAAATATGCTGGTCCGGAGTCTCGAAGGGGATCTTTACGACATCGCCGTGAGCAAAAGCCGGGGCGGTAAAAAACTCTGAAGCATAGAAAGTACCGTTCGGCCCAAATGCACAGCCATTGATTGGGCCCAGATTGTCGGCCCAGAGAGTGGCGATGTTCAGCACGGTGAGTAGTCTGCTGGGATCAGCTTCTTTGGGGTCCACTCGATATACCTTGGCCGACGGGCCAAACACGATACTGTCAACAAGAGCCAACGTTCCGACGTACAGAGCGCCATCAGGTCCCTGCGCGATGCAGGTGGGAGTCGCATCCGCCAGCGCATTTTCAGGAAAGTACGCAAGAATCTCTTCAGATCCGTCGGGGCGAACCAGATCGAGGGTATTCGATGCGGCGTCGGCAACATAAGTCCTATCCGGTAGTGCCAGAACGGCGTACGGGTCCGCATCAGGAAAGTCGGATGCGAGATTGAGATGCGCCTTCGACCATTCGAAATCGAAGTCGCCCACGTTCGCAACGTCACGAATCTGGCCGGCAGGGTTCACTTGCAGCAAATGCCCAAGCGGTGATTGGAATCCAGTGACCTCATTGGACAGTGCCATCACCGCAAGAATGTTCCCGTTCCCCAGCGCTGAGATGCCATCCACGCTGACAGCTTCGCCTTCAGTGTGGACAGCGGAAATGAGGCCAGTGACCATATCGTGGACAACAGGTGTGGCCGCCCACGGATCGGGGATTTGGCTGATTTTGCCAGTAAAGCCTCCTGAGCCAGCCTGGGCAACATAGAGCCGGCCTCCGGGGCCGAAGGTCAGACCGCGCGGGCTGTTGAGATTACCAACCACTACCGTGAACTGGCCTGAGGCGGCACCGGGAGCCAACATTACCAATGCCAATAGCGCAGCCGGGACGAAAATTCGGACTTTCATTTCTGACCTCCAGTGAATTTGTTTGGTCTGGACACAAGCGCCACGTTAGACTTCTCGAAATTGGTGGCGTATGTTCCCGACTCCCAGATCTGAATACATGTCTTCGGCATCGGACGTACTCATGGGGCTCTCAAATATTTCTCATAGAACTCTGAAATCTATCCGCGGCGTGCACTAATGGCCAACTCAACGAGACATGTTTATGAGTTTGGCGGCTTTCGTCTCGAACCCACCGAGCGTCTATTCGTGCGCGATGGAACGCCGGTAGCCCTTACCCCCAAGGTCTTCGATACCCTTGTCTTCTTCGTGGAAAATGCTGGTCGCCTGATCACAAAAGACGAATTTATGAAGCAGGTGTGGGCGGAGGCCTTTGTGGAAGAAGCGACTCTCGTCCAGAGTATTTCTCAACTACGCAAGGCACTGGGCGACTCCGGAGCGATCGAGACTGTGCCTAAGAAGGGGTACCGTTTCCGCGAGGTGGTTCGGAGAGTGGAAACACCTGCAATCACTACCAGTACTGAGCCGATCCGAAGCATTGCCGTTCTCCCATTCCAGCCTTTAGTAAGAACTAGCCGAGACGAGTCTTTGGAAATGGGGATGGCGGATACATTGATCGCCAGACTTAGCGGCATTCGAGACATCATCGTGCGACCCATGAGTTCGGTTCGCAAATATGCTGATTTTGGATTGGACGTACTTGCTGCGGGGCGCGAACTTGGGGTGGAATCTGTGCTGGAAGGGAGTCTTCAGCACAGCGCCAATCGTGTTCGAGTCACAGTCCGTTTGCTGAAGGTATCCAATGGCGCCTCGTTGTGGGCGGGTATCTTTGACGAAGAAATGACTGACATTTTTGCGCTGCAGGATGTCCTCTCTGAGAAAGTGGCGCAAGCGTTGTCAATCGAACTTAGCAAGGAAGATAAGATGCAACTCGTCAAGCACTACACGCGCAGTGCAACAGCGTACGAGTTCTACTTGAAGGGAAGATTTTACTGGTGGAAAAACTCACCCGAAGAATATAAAAAGAGCCGCGACTTTTTTCATCGTGCGGTTGAGGAGGACCCTTTTTTCGCTCTCGGGTACTGTGGACTGAACAGTTTTTATGGTTATGCCGCTGCATGGGGCATTTTGCCGCCGGAAGAAGGTTGGCCAAAGGCCGAGTGGGCAGTCACTAAAGCACTCGAACTCGACGACCAGTTGGCCGAAGCACACCTCGATCTGTCTGCACTGAAGATGGTCTATTACCTGGATTGGATAGGCGCAGAGACAGAGGCGAAACGCGCGATTGAGTTGAAACCAGGTTTCGACGAAATACACTACGCGTATTCCTTTTTCTTGCTCGTGATGGGCCGATTCCGGGAAGCTGTCACAGAGGGAAGACGGGCATTGGTTTACCATCCGTTTTCAGTTCGCATTAGTCAACACCTGGGTTTCACTTTGTTCTGTGAGCGTCGCTACGACGAAGCGATTCAACAATACCGGCGAACGCTCGATCTCGATCCTAATGACGCTTCAGTCCACAGAGCACTCGGCGATGCCTACGAGCGAAATGGCAAATACCGCGAAGCGGCCGAACAGTGGACAAAAGCCATGCTCTTATCCAACGACACAGAGCTAGCCGCCATTCTTCAGGTGGCCAATCGCAAGATGGCCGTCGAGGAGGCTGTGCGCACCGTCGCTGAGAAGAGACTCGCACGGCTAGAACGCAACCGCGAACGAGGTGATTACATACCAGCAATTAAATTAGCTCGCGAACATTTGCGTGCTGGTCATCAAGAAGAAGCAATGAAATGGCTCACACTGGCCTGCGAAGAACGGAACGTGTACTCGCTGTTAATCGTCAGCGATCCCTTCTACGATCCCATGCGTGTCGACATGCGTTTCGCCGAGTTGTTACGACGCATGAAACTTGACGGCTCGTCGGTTCTCCTGGCCCGGAGTTCATGAGGATTGCTCCTTCTCCCCCGGAATCGCCCAATTTGGTCCTCAGCGGCAAACCAGAACAACCCTTATGTGTCTTCAGGATCAAGAGAACTCCGGGGACCAGCAAAGTCAACTGTTGCCAACCAGGCCGAGTCACTCAGCGAGCATATGGATGACCACGAAATCGGCTGCTATCTCGCTTCGTGATCGTATCGTCGATAACTGAGAACTCGGCAATCTTCTGCCCTCAACTTCCTCATTGGGGTCGCTCGTCTGCAAGGCCCGAAGCGCAACTCTAGCTGATGAAAAGAGCAGGCCTCTTTGGGAAGATCACTGTAGGCAATCAATGCATTTCAGGCTAAGCACCCACTAAACTCAATAATGAGGGTTGAAATGACAGATGTGATCGTAGTGATCGGGGCAGGTTCGATCGGCCAGGCAATCGTGCGGCGAGTGAGTGCAGGTAAGCACGTTCTACTGGCCGATATACGACAAGACAATGCCGATGCTGCGGCGAAGATTCTCTTTGACGCCGGCTTCAACGTCAGCACCGCGACGGTCGATGTCTCTTCGCGCGCCTCGGTCCACGCTCTCGTTGAGGCTGCCACCAAGCTTGGAGAAGTCTCAGGTGTCATCCATGCTGCGGGTGTTTCGCCTTCACAAGCCTCTCCGGAAACGATCCTCAAGGTCGATCTCTACGGCACCGCACTCGTGCTGGAGGAATTCGGCAACGCCATCGCTCGCGGTGGCTCAGGCATCGTGATCGCGTCTCAGTCTGGACATCGTCTAGGGCCGCTCTCAACAGAACAAAATGCGCAGCTCGCCACCACTCCCGTTGAGGAACTACTCGGCCTTCCCATACTCCAACCAGATCAGATCAGGGATTCATTACACGCATACCAGATATCTAAGCGCGGCAACTCATTGCGCGTGATGGCCGAAGCAGTCCGTTGGGGAAAGCGCGGCGCTCGGATCAACACAATCAGCCCCGGCATCATCATTACTCCCCTCGCAAATGATGAGCTGACGGGGCCGCGCGGTCCTGGATACCGACACATGATCGAAGTATCGGCTGCTGGACGCGCAGGCACGCCGGACGAGGTTGGAACAGTCGGTGCGCTCCTCATGGGGCCCGAAGGCGCATTCATCACCGGAAGCGACTTCCTGATGGATGGAGGAGTGACCGCAGCCTATTGGTATGGAGATCTCGCGCCAAAATAGCAAGTGCAGAGCACGATGAGTTGAGACAGCGGTGCCCCACAAATGACTCTGTCCCACCGGCGAGTAGTTCAGGCTTTTGGGCTCAATCAGCGGGTATTCAGCGACGGCGAGATTACTGCCGAAATGTCGGCCAGTGTCCATTGCACGTCAAAACGCGAATTGCAGCGAGTTGATCCCGCCAATCTGCCCATTTCTGTTCCGTGAACGGGTCATGGGCCACTCGTCAGTAATACTTTGATTAACAGTGAAGCCTGTGCGTCGATTCTGGTCTCAAACTCATCTCTTCATTGGAACGGAAAGATGCATACCGCATGAGCCATCCTCTTTTTTCGCCTTTTCAGTTGCGTTCTGTTGTGTTTTCCAATCGCATCGGCGTTTCGCCGATGTGCGAGTACTCGTCGGAAGACGGGTTCGCCAATCACTGGCATTTGGTTCACCTCGGCTGCCGCGCGCAGGGTGGCGCTGGGCTGGTGATGACCGAGGCTTCGGCGGTCACGCCGGAGGGCCGGATTTCGATCAACGATCTGGGAATCTGGAAGGACGAGCACATCGCCAAACTCCAGCAAATTGCGCAGTTCATCCACTCGCAGGGCTCACACGCCGGGGTGCAGCTTGCCCATGCCGGCCGCAAGGGCAGCATGACCGCGCCGTTTGGCGGGGAGCGGCTGTTGACGCCGGAGGAAGGACGCTGGGAGCCGCTGGGGCCTAGCCCGATTGCCTTCTCGCCGACTTACGCGGTGCCAAAGCAACTGGATGAGGCGGAGATTGCCGGAGTAGTCAGTGCGTTTGCCGATGCGGCAAAACGTGTCGACAAAGCCGGGTTTGACTTCGTCGAGATTCACGCAGCGCACGGCTACCTCCTGCACGAATTTCTTTCGCCGCTCGCTAACCGGCGCACCGACTGCTATGGCGGCAGCTTCGACAATCGTATCCGGCTGCTGCTCGAAGTGACCGATGCGGTGCGTGCTGCGTGGCCTCATCATCTGCCGCTGTTTGTGCGCATCTCCGCGACGGATTGGGCCGAAGGTGGCTGGTCGCCGGATGAGTCGGTCGAGCTGGCGCGACGCCTGCGCGAGCACGGCGTCGATCTCGTGGATGTCTCCTCGGGTGGGCAGGTGCCGAACGCCAAAATTCCAGTCGGGCCGGGATTCCAGGTGCCGTTTGCCGCGCGAATTCGCAAGGAGGCTGGCATTCCGACAGCCGCGGTGGGCATGATCACGCAGCCTCAGCAGGCCGATGAAATCATCGCGAACGGGGAGGCAGACGTGGTGCTGCTGGCGCGGGAAATGCTGCGAGATCCCTACTGGCCCCTGCATGCTGCTGCGGCGCTGGGCGAAACGGCGAGCTGGCCGGTGCAGTATTTGCGCGCTGCACCGCAGGGATCGACGGCGCGGCAGGCGGTTGAGCGGCCAAAGTAGCGGAAAAATCGGCGATTGTAACCCAATTTTCAACAGCATTCGACGTCTTCTGAGGATCAAGCCGCACATTTTGCTTCACTTTGCGTGCAACAGGTGGCCTATACTGCGTCTTAAGCAGTGATCCCGTACACCATGCGGGCCTTCTGCAATTGCTATGGCATCGCACCCGTCCCCGAAGCGCGCTGTTGAAACCCCGACGATCCCCGACCGTCTTTATTTCAAGATTGGGGATGTTGCGCGCATTCTCAAAATCGAGCCGTACGTGCTTCGATTCTGGGAGTCGCAGTTTCCGCAGCTGAAGCCAAACAAGAGCGGCACAGGCCAGCGTCTCTATCGCAAGCGCGATGTCGAGATTGCGGTCGAGATCAAGCGGCTTGTGTATGGCGAGGGCTATACGCTATCAGGTGCGCGACAAGCTCTGGGACAAGCGAAGCGAGCTGAGCCTAAGGCTGCCGTTGCGGCGGCAACGGTACCGACGCAGGCGCCAGCGGCCGCGGTGGCAAAAACGCGTGACAAAGTTGCCGACGTGATCGGGAGAGCGCGGATTGAGTTGCGCGAGATTGCCGCGATGCTGGCGTCTCCAGGTAGCCCAGCCACGCAAAACGTCCAACCGCTGCGACGTCGTGCGCGTTCATCGTCGGTGGACAATGTCTCCGGCTCGCTCTTCGACGCATAACCAGACTGGCGTCAGACGCGACGCGCATGGGAAAGCCATAGCTGCGCCGGACAACAGACGATCCCGCCATTGGACAACTGAAAAAATCCTGACGACCAGGGTCCGCATAAACGACTCAAAATAGAGCCTTATCGGTCGGTTCGAGTGGATCGTTTTGGAACTTTCCGCCCTCGCAGAAGACACTTGCGAGCATTCCAGCCAGAATTGATGTTTATTGACTAGCAGGGATACACCTTTAGAAATCGAAGTTAGACGAGAGCTTTGCGCGAAAGTTTACACAGGCAGACACAAAATCTGCATAATGTCCCTAGCCAACCTTCAAGGGTAAAGACAGGCAAGCATCCCGTTTCGACCGTGGTTTTGTGATCCTCTACGTCAGTTTTGAAGGATTTATCTCGTTCACGTCGGAGTTTTGGCGGATGCGCCCCTGATAGGAGGCCAAATGAACGTGTTTCTTAGTGCGGTATTGAGATTAGCGCTGGTGAAGCGTTACTGGTTGTCATCTCAAATGGCCCGCGCGATGTGGGACATGTCAACGAACATTCCCATGCAAATAAGGATGTTTAAAATTCTGAACACCGCAGCGTTTGCGGGCATCATTTCTGCTGACCAGCGTTTTCCTTTCAGGTATCTCACCAAAAATTATCTGTCCACGAGGTTCACAGTAACCGAGCGCGCAACTTCTTTCCTTCATCATTATTCGCGCTTGAACACTCTCATCTCCGTTCCTCAATTGCTTCAAGTTCTGCATCGCGATCTCACTCTTTTTGAGAGACGTGAGAGCGGCAATGTGTATCGCATTGCGATGTGCTTGTCGAGAGCTTCTTATTCAGAAGGCGAACTCTCACTCAACCTGGAAGTCAATGGTACAGTTGTCTTCGTTCTGTCTTTTACGATCATCCCTGGACGGGTCATCGCTTTGGAAGATCGCGATGTCCTGATGATTTCGCGACTCCAGGGCAAGCCAGGATGCCAGCGCCAGATTCGTGACGTGACAAAAGCTTTGCACGAAGTGGCCCCGGGCGCGCTTCTTGTCACGGCCCTGCAGGGCGTTGCGAAGGCTTTCGGAGTCTCGCATTTGGCTGGCGTTTGCGCGGCTGATCATTTCTGCTATCAAGAGGCGCAGTGTACTTCCTTCGAGAAGGCATATGACGATTTTTGGGTTGAACTGGGTGCAACCAGGAACACAGCCAACTTCTTTTTATGTACGGTTCCGCTTAGAGAGAAACCGTTATTGTTGATCAGAAACGGGCACAAAGCCAGAACCAAGAAGAAACGGAAATTCAAAGAACAAATTGCAGAATCAGTGTGCCAGCGATTTCGCGACGGTTGCACGACAGACCCCGGTATTTCAAATCGCGCTGTGCAGTCCGGGGAAGATCTTAGATCCTACCAACCCGCCTTTTCTGGATATGCCGTTGATTCACAGCCATCAAGTTGAAGCGAATCATTCGCAGCCGTCAAACGGCGGAGAATGTGTTGGTCGGGACGGGCAGATTTGAACTGCCGACCCCTCGCACCCCAAGCGAGTGCTCTACCAGGCTGAGCCACGTCCCGACACAGTCGAGCCGGCTCGGGTGAGCCGGCCCATGGGGTTCTGATCTAGTTTACACCAGCATGCGGTTCGGAAGAGCCGGGCGATCCAGTGCTTCTGAAGCGAATTCCGTGCTGTTGAAACTCGGTTCGTCGTCCGATTCAAAGGTTGTCCGATTCGAAGTCTCCGAATCTGGACGCTTTTGCTCTCTCCGCTGCCTGCCGCATGGCTTCATACCTTGCTTGATACTTGCGGACCAGCCGATTCGCACTCAATGAGAAGGAGGGACAAACTCCTGCGGAAGCGCGGAGCCCTCACCGAAGAAGAACTGCTCCATCTGCTCCACCAGGAACTCCTGGGCCTGCGGAGTCCAGGGTTGCAGACGATATTCGTTCAGCAGCATCTTCTGGCGGTCTACCCACTCGGCCCACGCCGCTTTGGAAACATTCTTATAGATCTTCTGGCCAAATTCCGAGTCGAAGGGCGGTTCGTCCAGGCCTTCCATTTCTTTCTTGTTGCGAACACAAAAAACCATATGCGCCATCGTTCCTGCTCCCAGTTTTTATTGTATGGGATGAGAATGACGCCCGATTGGACGCGGAGCGTTGGAAAGGCGGGGCGCTGCTTCTGAGGCTGCCATCGACAGTTCCCCGCCAGGGGTTGGTTAGAATGCCGCGATACCGTTGAGACCTGCGGATGCAGGGAGGCCCTCGGCCTGCCCATCGTTCAGCAGGGTTCCGTCGCTCTGGACCGCGAAGATGCCGATAGAACCGGTCGCAGCATTGAGGGTATAGACGAATTTGCCGTTGTCGCTGATCGCAGTGTCGAGGTTGGCGCTTCCGGTCGGATTAGAACCGATGATGGTGGCGCCGATGGGGGTGAGCGAACCGTCGTGCGCGATATCAAACCCGGCGATGTTTGACGTGTTGGCGTTGATGGCATACACGATACGGCCGTTGGGCGTTACAACATCCCAGCAGGTCGCTTGTCCGTCAGTGGAGAGCGCTGACGTGATCGCATCAATGGTTTGATTCGACTGCACCCAATAGGAGGATATGGTGTTTGCAGTGCCGGCCACAATGAGGGCCCCGTTCGGTGCGAATACCGCCGCGAACGGCGCGGAGCCGGGAGCGGGATTCGCAACAACATCGGAAAGCGTGCCATTGGGATGGACCCGAAAGATATCGACATGGTTGGTGGCGTTTTCTGTGACGACCAGGAACTGGCCGTTGGGACTGAAGGCTAGAGAGGTTGGAGAGGTTGACGGACCGCTGAGGTTGCGGGTGGAATTCTCAATGGGGTGCAGCTTGCCATTGGGGGTTACGCGGAAGCCGCTTACATTTCCATTGCCGCCGGAATTGAGGACGTAGAGTAGGTCGCCGATCTGCGCCAATGCCGAGGGCGAGCTGCCGCCGCTGCTCTTTGAATCCGCGAGCGCAAGCGCGGCGCCGTCTGTAACGAATGAGGAGATGGTTCCGCTACCGGCGTTCACGGCGAAGAGCAAATGATGATCTTCGCTAAGGCGTAGCGATCCCTGTGAGTGCAGAGGATCGATGGTCCCGCCGCTGCCGTTGCCCCCAGTTGAGAAGGAGCCTGCCTGCTGCAGCGAACCATCTTCTTTGCGAGAATATGCAACCACCTGGTTGCCTGTGGCAGCGTTGGTCATGACGAATACAGCGCCGGGATTTTGCTGTGCTTGCAATGCTCGCGGGGCAGACAAAAATGCGCCGCCTGCCAGTAAACACACTGCGACTCTGAGCGTGAAGCTCTTCATATTTCCGGTACTCCAATCAGGGGAAATCGGCCCTGGACACAACTGTTGCAAGATGCTCGTTCGCGATGGCTGAATAAGCAACGCGCCAAGGGCCCTGGTGAAGAAAGAGAGTGACATGGCCCTTGAAAAGTTACAGACATTACGATCGAGCAGACCAAAAGAAACCGAAACATTTTGCCGAACCTGAAAATCATTGAAGACGAAACTTTCTTGAAGATTGCTGTTACTTTTCTTGACCTCGTACAATCAAACACAATCTGATATGTGCGGCCGATTTGCTCGTCGATCCACGCAAGAGGTCCTCGCCGACTGGTTCGGAGTTGAGCCGGAAGACATGCCCTTTTTTGCCCCGACGTATAACGCGGCGCCGCAGAGCACGCAGCCTGTGGTACGTCTGAACGCCGATACAGGCAAGCGCGAGTTCGCGCTGATGCGCTGGGGGCTTGTGCCTTACTGGGCAAAGGACCCGAAGGTCGGCTACACCACGATTAACGCCCGCGCTGAAGAGGTTGCGGCGAAGCCACTCTATCGCGAGGCGTTCAAAACGCGCCGCTGCCTGGTACCGGCAGATGCATTCTACGAGTGGCAGCGACCTGGCACAAAGACGAAGCAGCCATTTGCTTTCGGGATGCAGAGCGGAGAACCATACGCATTCGCCGGGCTATGGGAGCGATGGAAGCCCAAGGAAGGAGAGCCGCTGGAGACATTCACCATCTTGACCACGGACCCCAACGCTTTGGCGGAGCAGGTGCACAATCGCATGCCCGTGATCCTGGAACCGCACGACTACGCTCGCTGGATGGAGCCGGGCGATTCGTCGCGTCCTCCACTTGACCTGCTGCGGCCGTATCCCGCTGAGAAAATGCGCTCCTGGCCGGTGAACAACCGGGTGGGAAATGTGCGCAACGACGACGTTGAGTTACTGAGCGAGTGCCCACCCGAACCGAAGCTTTTCTAATGGCGTCCAGGATTACCGGCGGTGTGGTCAATGCGATGATTCTGATTGACTTTCGCACACGCCGGCGTTTTTCTTTAATCAATCCTGTTTGATTTTGAGACCCTGCAAGCCGAGCCTGCCGATTCTATAGTTCGGCACGCTATCGAGACACCGGTGCGGAAAAATCGGGTAGGCCCTACAGGAGGACAGGAAAGGGTTTCTCATGACCGTAGCGACACGATCCGGCCTGTCAGACAACGCGGCCGGTGCAATTTCTTACTTCACTTTCCTCCCGGCCATCGCTTTTCTCCTTCTTCCGTCCTACAAGGACAGCCCGTACATTCGTTTTCACGCGTGGCAATCCGTTCTGCTATTATCGGCGCGTTCGTTTCGATATCGTTTTGGGCATCCATCGCCCTTTTGACTTTGTTTCTTGGACGGGTACGTTGACCTACATTCTCAGGATTCTGTCATTGCTTTGGCTGGTGCTTTGGCTGATTTGCGTTATCCAGGCAACAACGGCAAGCGGTTCAAAATTCCTTTGCTCGGGAAGTATTGCCGAAAAGCTCGCGATGAAGTAGTCTTTATCCCCACCCTGGAAATTGGACGCGTGAGTCTGTATCCCCGTGCGCTCCCTGTCATTGATGTCCCCAAATATTCGGCTCTTCTCACTAGTTCCGGGTCTAATCCAGGTCCAACAAGTGAAGGAGCAGAACTATGTCCGATTCTCCGCAGTACACTCCCGTTCCCCCCCAGGCCCCGCCGGCCGGGCAACCGCAGGCCGCGCAGAGCGGCTTATCTGATACCGCAGCGGGAGCCTTGGCCTACGTCACCATCATTCCGGCGATCGTCTTTCTGCTTGTGGAGCCTTACAACAAGAACTCCTTTGTGCGCTTCCATGCATGGCAATGCATCTTTCTCGGCATCACCGCCATTGCATTCAGATCGTGCTCGGGATTATCCCGGTCATCGGCTGGATCCTTCTCCCGTTTGCCTCACTGGCATCCTGATCGTATGGATCATTGCTCTGATGAAGGCATTGAAGGGCGAGAGATATCAGCTTCCGATCATCGGCAAGTACGCTGCGCAGCAAGCGGGCGCATAAGCGCAACCCGATCGCGAAGGCTGACTGCGGGGTAATACGCTTCGCGATCGCCTCTCAGTGGCGTTTTTGCTTCCCGAGATGGCGGGGCTTTTTCTTCGACCCGGAAGCAGCACTTTCCTTGCGCCGATTCTCTTTGGATTTCGGCGGGGGTTTGGGCTGCTTTTTGCCGGTCAGAGGGATGCCTTCTTCCACGATGGAAAACTGCAGCCGTCGTTCCTGCGCGAGAATGCGATCAAGAATCACCTGGACAGCGATCTCCTGCGCGGAAGCGGCGGCCCCAGCGCTCGCCAATGATCTCGTGGGTGTTTTCGCGCCAGGTATAGCGGTCGTCGCGCAATGTGTCGATGGGGACCAGGCCCTCGACAAAAAGATCGGTGAGTTCGACGAAGAGGCCGTATTTCGTGGGGTTGAGCACCAGGGCGGCAAATTCCTCGCCCACGCGATCCTCCATGAAGCGCACTTTCTTCCACTCCACCAATTCGCGCTCGGCCTCGGCGGCGCGGCGCTCGGCCTGGCTTGACTCCTCGGCAATCTGCGCGAGTTCAGCTTCGGGAATCGGCGGTTCCCCGCTGAATCCTTCGCCGTGCGCGCGCTTCTTCGCCCGATGAATGACGATGCCTTTCAGGCCTTCGTGCGGATGCGTCCATGGCGACCCATGGCGGTCCTCGGCAACTTCGGCTCGGCCTTCGACGCCGGCCCGCAAGCAGCGCCTTGGTGATGCGATGAACGATGAGATCGGGATAGCGGCGGATGGGTGAAGTGAAATGCGTATAGGTGGGCGCGGCCAGCGCGAAGTGGCCCTCATTGATCTCGGAGTAGCGTGCCTGGCTGAGCGAGCGAAGCATGAGGTAGCTGAGAATCCGCTCCTCGGGCTTGCCTTCGATGCGCGCCGCAAGCTTTTGATACATCTTCGGCGTAACGGCGATATCTTCGGGAACTTCGTGCGTGCGGACCTGGCGGCCGCTGCGCTGCGCATCGCGTCGATCGCCGCGGGTCTGGATACGCTTCACGGGGAGTGCGCCTAGACCGAGGGAGTAGCCGAAGCTGGCGGCGAGCTCCTCGAATTGCACCACGCGGCGCGGCTCAGGCTTCTCGTGGATGCGGTAGAGCGAAGGCACGCCGAGGTCTTCAAGCCACGTGGCGACGCACTCGTTGGCGGCGAGCATGAATTCTTCGATGAGCCGGTTGGCCCAGGTGCGCTCGGACTTGGTGACGCCGCGCATCCGGCCGTTTTCGTCGAACTCGATGACTGGCTCGGGCAGATCGAAGTCGATGCTTCCGCGCTCTTCGCGGCGCTTGTTCATTAATCCGGCAAGGTGACGCATGCGCTCGAATTCGGGGACCAGCGGTGCGTACCGCGTGCGCGTCTCGGCATCGCCCTCAAGAATTGCCGCGACATCGGTATAGGTCATGCGCTCGGCAGATCGGATGACGCCTTCGACAATCTCAAAGCTCTCGATGCGGCCCGCGGAGCTGAGCTGCATGATGCAGCTCAGGACGAGGCGGTCTTCCCGGGGGCGAAGACTGCAGATGCCGGTGGAAAGCTCATGGGGAAGCATCGGGATGGCGCGGTCAGGGAAGTAGACGCTGGTGCCGCGCAGGCGCGCTTCGAGATCGAGATCCGTTCCGGCGCCGACATACTCGGCGACATCGGCGATATGCACCTGGAGTTCGTATCCGCCGTCGGCGCGTTCGCGCACCAGGACCGCATCGTCAAAGTCCCGGGCGGTTTCGCCGTCGATGGTAACGATGGGAAGGCCGCGAAAGTCGCGGCGGCGATTGGCTTCGACATCATCGAGAAAGGCGACATCGCGCGCTTCCGCGAGCACCTTGTCAGGGAAAACGCGCGGCAACTGATGCTTGCGGATCATCATTTCCACGTCGACGCCGAAGTCGTCGGGATCGCCGAGCACTTCGATGACGCGGCCGATGGGCGGGCGCGTGGGCGTGGGCCAGCTGGTGATTTCGACATCGACGACGAGGCCTTCGAGATCATCGTGGTGCGCCGAGGTTGCGGCTTCGCTGCCGAGGACGCGATGCGGCGTGGCCTTTGCCTCGGGCTCGGGCAGCGCTTGCCCAAAGGGAATGACGATGTGCTGCGTCATGCGCTCGTCGAAGGGGACGACCTTGTCGCCCATTTCGCGATCGGACTTTGCGTAGTGAAAGATGCCGACGACCGTGGGATTTCGCCGCTCGAGAATGCGGGCGATGCGGCCGAGGCGCCGCCCGTCAGCGCGCGGAGGCGCGAGTTCCACCAGCACCTGGTCGCCCTGCATGGCGCCGTTGATCTCATCGGGTGGAATGAACACGTCCTCGTCTTTGACAGAACCCTGGCGCGCATTGGGACGGACGAAGCCGTAGCCATCGCGATGCAGAGTCGAGCCGTCCGGCGATGAGATTGTCGCGCGTGCCGGCGCCGGCTCTTTTCGGAATGCTCCAGTGTTCGCGATCGGTCTTGACGAGGTCTCCCCGCGCTGTCATGCGAGCGAGCTGCTCGAGCAGCAGGCGGCGCTCGCGGCCACCACCGAGGCCCAGCTCGCGGACGAGTTGCTTGTATCCGGCTTTGCCGCCGGCGGAGCGTGCGATCTGCGCCAGCAGGTCCCGATCGGTCATAGCTTAAGAGTAGGGCAACCGAGCCGCTTATGCCGTCCACAGGTCAGAGTGCAACGCATTCCGCCGACTTCTGGAGCCGCTACACCTGCCGCAAAAGCGCAGGCCGCGCGCATGGAGCCGCACGGCCTGCATCCCCCCAGGGTAAATTCACCTACTGCTTTTTCAGAACCGCCGTTCCCTTTTCGTCCCTGAGGATAGCGCTTTCGAGCTTGCGGAAATCCGCGGCACGCTCCGCAGGGAGTTCGACCTGGCGCACAACGTATTCGCGCTCGTAGTGGAGATTGTCGCCTTTTGCGGTGATGTTGGAGTGGTAGCTGGCGAAGTCGAGATCCAGATTCACGGGGTCGGGCGTCTCATCGACCACATAGCCTGGCGGCAAAGTGATGTCGAAGCTGTCGTGCCAGCGTCCCGTCGCATTGAGATCGATGGGCACGGTGCGCGGCTTGTCGTTGAAGGCCAGAACGTGCGACCCCACCACGCGCGGCCGCACCAGCAGCAGCGCGCCGGCCTGGTGTGCGTATTGCGCGGCGGTCAGCTTGTACTGCACCTCGAGTGGCTTGTCGAGTTCAGAGGGCTGCGTAAACTGAAACGAATTCAGCACCACCCCCGGCACATCATGCGAGACCGCCGTCTCCAGCGACTCGCGCCGTTCCTTCTCGTCGGAATATTTGAGGATCATGCGCAGATCGGCGCCTTCGGGACCGCTGTGCGTCGTTTCGACCTGGCCGGTAAGGGTGCCATCGGCGGCCAGGGCAAACTCGCCTTTGCGCACGGTGCCGTTGGCTTCGGGCGGCAGAATCGGCAGTTCAATCACCTGGCTGGCAGCAGCCGGCAGCGAGAGTTCCATAGCCGCCCTGCAGGTACGATGGCAGATTGCCGACAGGCGTGCGCTCGTTGGTGGGGTCGAAGATGAGATAGCGCTTGCCATCGTGCGCTTTCACGATCGCCATCAGGCGCGGATCGTTCACATCGGCTGGCAACTCGATCGCGGTGATCATGTGATTGCCATAGAGCGATGGATCGCCGGGATCGACGATGCCGCGGCGATCATCCACCGGAACGTAATACGCGTTGATGCCGGCGACGCGCAGCATGGCGATCAGCAGGGTCGTCTTGTCTTTGCAGTCGCCGTAGCGGTTGCGAAAGATATCGGCAGCATGGTTTGCCTGCAATCCGCCGATGCCGCGCTCAACGATGAAGTAGCGGATGTTCTTCTGGATCGAGTCGGTGATGCGGCTGAGTTTGGTGTAGAAGTCGGGTGCTCCGGCGATCAGCGTCTGCGTGAAGGTCGTGATTTCAGGCGAAGGCGTGGGACGGTCCGCTTCGAGCGTCGTGACCCATTCTCCGATCGCGTTCCACTCATTGTCGGTTCCCGCGACGGCCGCATCGCCCCATTGCACGCTCATGCGCGCTGCCAGGGCTCCCCACTCCGGACGCGAAGGAATATCGCGCAGGTCGAGCGCGGGCGTGTCCTTCACTTCCCAGCGCCAGTGGTTCGGGGCAACCTCGACCGGCGGGAACGGTTTTGAAGCTGTGCCAGGACTGGGAATACGCGCGGCCCGGAGGAAGATCGACCTCAAGCGCCTGATACACGACGGGGACGCTCTGCTGAATCTCCCAGATGGTTTCGTGCAGGTAGGGCTGCAGCAGTTCCTCCGACTCGCAGACCATCGTCGCTCCCACATCGACGGCCGGAGGAATTCCAACGCGCGTCTTCGCGGTCGAGAGCATGATGGGGATGCCGGTATTGCCCACTTCGGCGAAGTCCGTGTCCTGCGCCATGTATTGCTTTTCGTCGGCGGCAATGGTCCAGGCGCGAAGGTAGTTGATCTTCTCGTCCACGTCATAGCTGACGGTGCAACCTTCTTTGCGCCCCTGCGGCTTGAGGATGCGCAAGGCTTTGCGATGGCGCTCGACGGCTCTTCCGCTCGGCGTCCACGGTTTCGACGTATTCCTCGTAAAGAACGACGGACGAGGCGTCCTTGGCGTAGTCCGGCGTGTGCGTTTTGTTGGCTTCGATGGCCCAATCGGGCACCGGCTGATTTTTGCTGAAGATGCCGGCCGAGCCCGGAGTCGTGGCAACCGAGAGCAGCACAGCCACCAGGTACGGGCTGAAGACGCACGATGGCCCGGAGCCGCATTTCCATCATCAGTTTCCCTTGGCAACCTGCGAGCGTGTCAGCACGAGTTGCTGTTGATCGGCGGTAGCGATCTTCTGATAGAAGTCGTGAAGATCGCCGTAATCCTTCGGCGGGAAGAACGGAAAAATTGAACGCCACGGTGCGGGTCACGGTTACATCGTTTCCGCTGACATTCGTCTTCACCTTGAATACGGCATGGGAGGGCCAGGAGACATCCGCGGCCTGAGGGGCGGTTTCAACGGCAAACCCGGCGGGCAAATGGTAGGTGACCTGGTCGCTCTCCATCTTCGGATAGTGGACATCGACCAGCGTGGTCCGCTTGTCCTGCGCGACAAAGGGATGGCGAGCGTGAGCTTCGAAGAAGAGGCCGGGCAGAAAGAAGTGCTTGCCGGTCGCGGTCCCCATGTTTCCGGAAACGTCGACCATGGCGATCAGGTTCGAGTTGTAATCAGAAAGTGCGACGAAGTGATTGAAATCCGCCTGAACTCCATCGGGCATGTAGCCGCGAATGGATTCGTTGAACTGCTTCTTTACCTCGGTCTCGTCGTTCTGAATCGAGAGCTGCCGCCAATAGAGAGCGTCCTGACCCGTCAAAATAAAGCGCGCGGTTCCCTTGACGCCGCCGGAATCGTCGATTGTGAGATCCGCAACGCGGTCGTAAGCCGTAGCGGTATATAGCCCCATGGGCGTGGTGACTGCGTTCGGCCCGCTATCGGTAAGCCGAAGGCCCGATGCGAAGCTATGCTTCCAATGGAGCAGGCCGAAAGGGCACATCTTCTGGCCCGGATCGAGATAAACATCCTTGCCATTGAGAACGACATCCGCGATGTAGTCGTCGAGCTGGCTGAGCGTGAGGTAGGTGCGGATCGAAGAGAGCCCGGTCGCGGTTGACGACCTGCATGGGGTATACATGCAACCCCGCAGCCCGCGCGAGGGCAACATAGAGAAGCGCAAGATCGTCGGACGTGCCGCTCTTCTGCGTCCACACATCCTCGGCATTCTTGAATTGCTTTCAGCTTTTCGGTCTTGCGCTCGGCGCTCGATTTTTCGCGTGTGAAATCGGTGTTGTCCAGCTTCATCACTGCGTCATAAAGCTTGCGCGCCTTCTGCTCATCGGTATCGCCGGGAGCGACAAGTTCTGCGACTGCATTCTTCAGCGTTTTGCTGGGATCGGCGAACCGATCTGTCTCTTTGGCCCAGCGCTTGCCTTCTTTCTGCCAGAAATCGGCGCCGGTCGTGTACGCGGAGTAGTAAAACTCGGCCCGCCAGTTGATGGTATTCAGCGGCGGCATCCAGTCGTCGGTCGGGATGGGCGGAATGTCGTCTACGTCGAGGCTGAAGCGGCCCGTCGACATCGTGCTTCATCTTGGCGCCGTTGGTCAGGATCAAGGCGTACATGAGGTTGTTGGCCAGTATTGCCGCGCGACGTCGGTAATGTCGGCGAGGTCCTTCGGTCGGCTCGAACTGGTAGTGCGCCTTGTGAACGAAATAAGGCTGCTGGATCTGCCAAGTTGGCGAGGAAACGGTGGTGTCTTCGTAACGAAGCTGCAGCCGATACTCGAGGATGCTGCCGACTTCGACGTTCGGCAGCGTGAACACCATCGTATTGACCTGAAAATCCTTGGTCTTGACGTCCGTCAGGTCGGATGGCTTGGCCGTAAGCGGGATAACCGTCCCGTCCGCGTGAATGGTGCGTCCCTGAATGTCGGTCACCTTGAAGCTACGACGCTCGTAGGGGGTTCGGACGGTCGCGAGTTCTTTGCCCTTTTCCGTAAGCACTTTGATGCGCACGTAGTAGCTGTGGTAGTGGAGATTGTCGTCGGTCTTCTCTTCGCGATAGAGATACACGGCGTCGGCTCCCGGCGCCTTGGGGTCGGAGGTCATCTCCAATTCTTCCTTGGAGGGAGCCTGAAACTGTGCGCGAGAGGAGGGTGGGAAACACGCACGTCACACAGCAGAGCGAAACCAGCAGGGCGCTTCTCGACCGCATCAGTCTTGTCCCTTGATGAGAATTGATTGGAAGTGTAGCGCATTTTTCGCGTGCACGCGCACTGTTCTATGCACACATTCGGGCTATTTTCAACTGCTTCGGACTACGCTCCCCTGCGCATATCTGCGGACGTTGCCTGACCCAAGCGCGGCCCCAGGAAGCCGGTGCCGCACCCGGGCGTTACACTTGATGCGTTTGGAATCTGCGCGATAAGAGGAAACGTATTCAATGAGGATCGTCGGTGGGCAGGGGCATTTCTTCTGACGTGTGCCGCGGCATGGGCACCGCTTGCGGCCGTGGCACAGTGGAATCCGCCGAACCCGGTGGTGAGCTTTGAGAAGCAGTCCAATGGCGTCGAGATCCGCCAGAAGAACGGCGTGCTGCAAGCTCGAAGTGGATGCGCCGGATGTGCTGCACGTCACTTACTCGCCGCTCGATGCCAGCCGCGGAAGTTCGCACCCTCCGATCACGTCGTCATCAAGAAGGATTGGCCGGCAGCTTCGTTCGATGTGACCGCCAATGAGAAGGCCATCACGCTGACGACCAGCAAGCTGAAGGCCGTGGTGGAGCGCGAAGCGGGCGCGCTGCACTACGTCGGGCCCGGACGGCAAGCCGCTGACCACCGAGGGCTATCGCTCCCTGAAGCCGGTCGAGGTGAATGGCGAGAAGACCTATCATGCCGAAGTGTTTTTCCCGATTTATGGATCACATGAGGGCCTCTATGGCCTCGGCCAGCACCAGGCCGGCGTATGGAACTATCGCGGCGAGACCATCGACCTGTCGCAGGAGAACACGCAGATCGCGGTTCCGCTGCTGGTCTCGACCAACGGCTACGGCATCTTCTGGAACAATCCCTCGCGCAGCCGCGTGAATAACCGATTCGTTCATTCGCTCTATATCAGCGCCGAAGTCGCCGACCGCATCGACTACTACTTTATCTACGGCCCGGAAGCCGACCAGATCATCGGCCACTATCGCGAACTGACGGGCGAAGTGCCGCTCTTCGGGCGCTGGGCCTACGGCTTCTGGCAGTGCAAGAACAAGTACCAGTCGCAGGCGGAGATCGAGGGCGTTGCAGCGAAGTATCGCGCACTGCACATCCCGGTCGACAACATCGTGCAGGACTGGTTCTGGTGGGTGACGATGGGCGAGATGAAGTGGAACCCCCATTATCCCGACCCGCAGGGCATGATCGACAAGCTGCACGACGAGCATTTCCACCTGATGGTGTCGGTGTGGCCGTTCTTCCGGCCGGGAACCAGCGTTTACGACCAGTTCGACAAGAACGGCTGGTTCATCGCGAAGACCCTCACCGGCGGGTTTCATCCCGTGGGCCAGGCGCTCTACGATCCGACGAACCCGCCTGCGCGCGCAGAGTATTGGAACAACATCAATACGGCGCTCTTTCAAAAAGGCGTGGACGCGTGGTGGCTCGATACCGATGAGCCGGAGACGGAGGGCAGCGAAGACAACATCCTCGTCGATCAACAAATTGCACATTGGCTCGGGCGCGCGCTATGCGAATGTCTATCCGCTGTTTCACACCGAGGGCGTCTCCGAGGGCCAGCAGAAAGCTTCGGACAAGAAGCGCGTCTTCATCCTGTCGCGTTCGGCCTATGCGGGAACGCAGCGACTGGGCGTGACGGCCTGGTCGGGCGACGTGCTCAGCGACTGGGTTACGTTTGCGCGACAGATTCCGGCCGGGCTGAACTTCTCCATCTCCGGCATGCCCTACTGGACGACGGACATCGGCGGGTTCATCTCCGGCGGCAATCTGAACGATCCCAAGTTCCGCGAGCTGTTTGTGCGCTGGTTCCAGTTCGGCACGTTTTCGCCGATCTTCCGCGTGCACGGCACACGCAATCCCGACGAGAACGAGCTTTGGTCCTATGGGCCGGACGCGCAGAAGATCCTGGTGGACTACGACAACCTGCGCTATCGCCTGCTGCCCTACATCTACTCCGAGGCATGGCAGGTGACGAGCAATCACGGCACCCTGATGCGGCCGCTGGTGATGGATTGGCGCAACGATGTCGAGGCGCAGAATACCGGCGACGAATATTTGTTCGGGCCGGCGATTCTGGTGAGCCCGGTGACCACGCAGGGCGCAACGAAGCCGCGAAGTCTATCTGCCGAAGGCGACCTGGTACGACTTCTGGACAGGCGCGAAGGTCGAAGGCGGGAAGCGGATTGAAGCGGACGCTCCGCTGGCGAAGCTGCCGCTGTTTGTGCGCGCAGGCTCGATCATCCCCATGGGTCCGACGATGGAGTGGTCAACCGAAAAGCCCGCCGACCCGATCGAGGTGCGCGTCTATCCCGGCGCCGACGGCGACTTCACTCTCTACGAGGATGAGAACGACAACTACGACTACGCCAAGGGCGAACATGCAACCATCCAGTTGCACTGGGACGATGCGGCGAAGACGCTGACCTTTGGCGCGCGCGAGGGAAGCTTTCCGGGGATGCTCGAAAAGCACACATTCAACGTGGTTGTTGTCGGCGAAGGGTAAGGGCGTCGGAATCGGAGACAGCGCGGCGCAGGCACACGCGGTGGTCTACAAGGGTGACGGATAGTGGCAAAGTTGCAAGACTGCTCTCAGTCTTCAGCTATCAGCTTCAGCTCTAGATTATCGGACAGCGCGGGCATTCTCCGGATCGTTGATAGGACGGTAGAACGAGATTACCTGCGAAAGCTGACGGCTGAGGCTGTCAGCTTCCAGCATCGTCGCCACCAAGCGAGCGGCAGGCCGACGACGTTGAAGTAGCAGCCTTCGACGCGGGGAATCCATTGGCGGCGAGGCCCTGGATGCCGTAGGCGCCGGCCTTGTCCATGGGCTCGCCGGTGGCGACATAGGCGGCGATCTCCTCGTCGCTCAAGCGTTAGGAACTGCACGCCGGTGACTTCGGCTGCAACTTCAACGCCCTTTGCCGTTGCGATCGCGACGCCGGTGATCACGCGATGCGTGCGGCCGGAGAGCATCCGCAACATGCGCGCAGCATCGGCGGCGTCCTCGGGTTTCGCGAGGATGTGGCCGTCGAGGGTGACGGTGGTGTCGGCGCCGAGAACGACCACATGCGGTGGGGCGGGACCGTTGGCCGACATCTCCGCAAGGACAGACAGCGCTTTTTCCCGCGCCAGGCGGACGACATAGGCGATCGCATCCTCACCGGGCGCGGATCTTCGTTCACATGCGCCGGATGCACCTCAAATGCATACCCGCCTGCGTGAGCAGTTCGCGGCGGCGTGGCGAGGCGGAAGCGAGGATAAGGCGGCGCATAGTCGGCTTCTCTAGGGTAGCGCGGCGCTGCGGCTGCGATGGAATGTTGAGTGCAATTCACAGGCATCTGCGTGTACGATCAGGAACGCGATGATCTTTGCGAATCTGGAATTGGCAAAACGGCTGGAGGCTGCGGAGGCCTACGCCTGCGCGCAGTTCGCGGAGGCGCGCAAGCGGCTGCATCCCGACAGCACGTCCGCGTGGATGAAGTGCGCGGGGGCGACTGTGGTCTTCGATGGAGTCGGCTGCGCCGACGACGCAGACCTTTGGACTCGGCTTATTTGAACACTCACACCGGCGGCGCTGGATGAGATCGAGCAATTCTTTCTCGCTCGCGGCGCCGAGGTCATGCACGAGGTGTGTCCATTTGCCGGCGCCGCGGCACTCGACCTGCTGTGCGCGCGCGGCTATCGGCCCTTCGAGATCAGCAACGTGCTCTATCGTGCGGTCGAGCCGCCAACTGCGATCCATGCGACGGCATTCGCGTTCGCGTGGTCGGAGCGAAGAAGCGCAGCTGTGGAGCGACATCAACGCACGCGGATGGACGCACGAGCATCCCGAGTTCGAGGACTTCGTTCGAGAATCGGGCGTTCTTGTCGTCGCGCGCGAAGGAAGCCCGTGCTTTCTGGCGGAGATCGATGGCAAGCCCGGGGCCGCGGGGGCGCTAACTCTGCATCAAGGCGTTGCGCTGTTCGGCGGTGCAGCCACGGTACCGGAGATGCGGCGGCGCGGACTGCAGGGGGCGCTGTTGCAGGAGCGCATGCGCTATGCGGCCGAACATGGATGCGATCTCGCGATGATGGTGGCGGAGGCAGGAAGTAACTCGCAGCGCAATGCCGAACGCAAAGGCTTTCGCGTGGCGTATACGCGGCTGAAGTGGAAGCTGGTGCGAGACTAAAACGCAGGCTTCAGTTCCATTTTCTGGTCACGAACTCCTTCGCGAATTCTCTAAGAGAAATTCGGGATTCCATCGCAGCCTCTACTTCAGATCTTCAGCCCCGTCTCCAGCCCATTTTCCGTAGCCAGGCCCCAGGCCATGGCCGGCGTGTTGTGCGCCATGCCGAATCTTCCGTCGGGGCCGAGCAGGATGATGCCGCCATGGCCGCCGAGACGGTTGTGCAGATACGAGATGGCTTCGCGTGCGGCAAACTCCGGTGCGCTGCCGGCGGCGACGCGATCGGTGGCCCACTTGCCCAGCACCAGTTTCATGATTGGCTCGCCCCACCCGGTAAGCGAAACCGCTGCCGACATGTTGTCGGCGTAGCAGCCGCAGCCGATCAGCGACGAGTCGCCGACGCGGCCGGGAGTCTTGTTCAGCGTGCCGCCGGTCGATGTGGCGGCGGCAATGTTTCCATGTATGTCCAGTGCGACCGCGCCCACGGTATCGTGCGATGAGTCGATCACGCGCGGTATCGCCGTCTCCGGGCCCTTGTCGTCTTCGAGGCCTGAAAATGTGGCATCGGCAAGCCCGGCGGCTTCGCGTTCCCGCGCGATCTTCAGCCGCTCGCGCTCGCGATCGAGCACGAGTTCAGCGTTTTCGATGAGCGCCATGCCATGTGACTGCGCAAATTCTTCAGCGCCGACGCCAACGAAGTAGACATGGGGGCTTTGCTCCAGCACCAGCCGCGCCGCCTGGATGGGATTGCGCAGCCGCTCCACGCAGGCCACGCCGCCAGCCTTCATGCGTCCGCCATCCATCAGAAGCGCGTCAAGCTGCACGCGGCCATCCGAGGTGAGAAAACTGCCGCGGCCCGCGTCGAAGGTCGGATCATCTTCAAGAACCGTAACGGCCGCTTCAACGGCGTCGAGCGCCGTGCCGCCTCTGGCCAGAATGCGATATCCCGCTTCGAGCGCGTTGCGCACGCCGTTCTCGTGGGCCGCGGCTGCATCGTCAGGGATGGCCCAGGCTCCGCCATGAACCAGCAAGGTTGGTGTCCGCATCACCCGGTAATGTTAGCCGATCGAAGCCGGTCCTGAATGTGCTCGATCACAAGGGGAGGAATTCGGCGAAGTTGCCATGTCGATTTTCGCTGTCAAGACCCTGCCACCACGCCGCATGGCTAAGCCTATGAATCCATTATGCAAAAAACTTCTCCGGAATTTGCAGGTAATTATGGGACATTCCGCTAAGCTTGAAGCATCAATTGCAATCATGCACAGAAGGGAGCCACAGTGGCTCCCAATTTCTTTCGGACTCCTTCCGCGGCGAACCTGCCGCAGAGAGGAAGCTGAATCTCGAGAATATGCGATGCAATTGTGCCGGGCGAATCTCGCAAAAAGACGGGAGCCGCGGCGTTGCGTCCAATCGGCAACGAGATGAGCCCGCAAGGTTGCTCGTCCTCTCAGTGGTTTGAAGCTCCAAAAATGGAAGGCTGTCTGGGAAAGTCGGACAGATGAACGCAGCAAAACCTAAGATCGTCGCGATGAAGAAGAAAGCGACGAATGCTCCAAAGGCAAAACGCAAACGGGGCGCAGCGAAGATGCGGGAGGCGGCCGACAAGATTGTTGGCCGCGATTGCAAGCCGATCGTCGAGGCGCTCTCCTCGAATTGCAAGAAAGGCCAAATGCTTAGCGCCAAGTTCCTGTATGGCCTGGCGCAACTGGCCGAAGCGTCGGGCGAAGGCGATGGCGCACGCAAAATCCGAAGCATCGCCACCGAATGGGCGAATTCGCCGGAATGGAATGGCGATGCAGAAGCCGAGACGCAGGCCGAGGAAGAGGACGCGAAGTAGAAATCCGGATCGACTTCCGCTTGCAAATCAGCGGGTCTTTTATCAACGATAACCTTGAACGGGTCATGGCCATCAGTCGCGCGCAGGGTACTCTCACTCGCGCAGTGCTGACGGTCATGGCCCGTGTTGCACCACGGGGTAAAAAGGAAGAATCACGCATGAGCCTCTTCGAATTCATATCCATTCGCGCCGCCAGAGTCCTGGGAATTTGCCTGGCTTGCATGGCGATAGCTATTGCGGCCCTTGCGCAATCCGTCAGCACCACGACGGTGCAGGGCACGGTATACCTGGCCAATGGCGCGCCGGGGTCAGGCACGCTGCAATTGAGCTGGCCCGCGTTCAGTACCGCATCGAGCCAGGCTATCGCAGCCGGCAAGATCACGGCGACGATCGGCGCGGATGGATTTGTAAGTGTGAACCTGGCGCCCAACCTGGGCTCATCGCCTGCGGGGCTTTACTACACGGCGATTTATCACATGAGCGACGGCACCACGAACACGGAGTACTGGGTGACGGAAATGGCGGACGCATCGCCGAACTCGAGCACCGCATGGAGCGCCACGAGCAGAACTGGCAACGCGCCAAGGGATTTCTGGCGGCCTTCAGCGTGCTGCTCGCGGTCGCAGAGATTGCGGCCGAGGCATGGCATCGGCATTAGTCCCCCAGTGACAACGAACTCGGTCGGTGAGACCGACTACGGCAATCATCGGAGCGCCCCTTATAATCACCCCATGAGCGATAAGCCGTTAGTGGGCGTGGTGATGGGCAGCAAGAGCGATTACGAGGTGCTGTCTGCGGCCGTGGAAATCCTCGAGGCGCTCGAAATTCCGCACGAGGCCCGCATCGTGAGCGCGCACCGCACCCCCGACTGGCTCTTCAAATATGCCGAAACAGCGCGCGAACGCGGCCTCCGCGTCATCATCGCCGGAGCCGGCGGCGCGGCGCACCTGCCGGGTATGCTGGCGTCAAAGACGCTGGTCCCTGTACTTGGCGTTCCGGTTTCGGCAACGCAGCTCAACGGCCTCGATTCCCTGCTCTCGATCGTGCAAATGCCCAAGGGTGTTCCCGTCGGCACGCTGGCCATCGGCAAACCCGGCGCAGCCAATGCCGCGCTGCTCGCAGCCGAGATTCTTGCCGCAACCGACTCCGCACTCTACGACCGGCTGGCCGCCTGGCGCGCCGCGCGAACTGAAGAAGTGATGAAGCAGGAGTTGCCTTAGTGCCTGACGAGTCTCCGCAGCAAAGAAAGTACCGGTGATCGAGCCCGGCGGCCTGATCGGCATTCTCGGCGGGGGCCAGCTAGGCCGCATGACCGCCATGGCCGCGCGCACCATGGGTTATCGCGTGCGCGTCATGGATCCCGAAGCTAAGTGCCCGGCATGCTTCGTTGCGGACCAAACCATTGTGGGCAAATGGGACGATGTTGCCGCCGCGCAAAAGCTGGCGAAGGGCGCCGACGCTGTCACGCTCGAGATTGAGCAGATCGGCGTAGACGCGCTGAGCGAAGTTGCCAAAATGGCGCCGCTGCGCCCTGGCGTCGAACCCATCCGCATTATCCAGGACAAGATTCTGCAAAAAACATGGCTCTCCGAGAATGGATTTCCCGGTCGGCCCCTTCCGCATCATCCGCACTGAAGAGGAACTGCATCATGCCGTGAAGGTGCTCGCCGGGCGCGTCTTCCTCAAGATCGGGCGCGGCGGATACGACGGCCGCGGCCAGGCGCGCATCGGCATGGAAGCCTTGCTGAACAAGCAGATCGTCACCGACGCATGGACCAGCGTCGGCGAAAACCCATCCGTCGCCGAACAGGCGCTCGACCTCGCTACCGAGATCAGCGTCATGGCCGCGCGCAGTCCTTCAGGCGAGGTGCGCACCTATCCCGCCGCGCGCAATCATCATGAAAATCAGATCCTGGCGTGGAGCGTCCTGCCTTCCGGCGTCGCGCCGGAGATCGAGTCCCGCGCCGAAAAACTGGCAGCATCCATCATCGAGAAACTCGGCATCGAGGGCCTGCTTTGCGTGGAGATGTTCATCACGCGCCAGGGCCGCCTGCTCATCAACGAACTTGCGCCGCGCCCGCACAACAGCTATCACCAGAGCGAACGCGCCTGCGTAACCAGCCAGTTTGAGCAACTGGTGCGGACAACCTGCAATCTGCCGCTCGGCGATACGTCGCTGATCACGCCGGCCGCGATTGTGAACCTGCTCGGCGACATCTGGCTCACCTCGACGCCCAACCTGCCCGCAGCGCTTGAGGTTCCCGGCGTGCGCCTGCATCTTTACGAGAAGCGCGCCGCCAAGATGGGCCGCAAGATGGGGCATCTCTCCGCGGCAGGCGCGACGCCAGAAGAAGCGCTGGAGCGCGTGCTCGAAGCAAAACAGCGGCTCCTGGTGCCAGCGCGTAAGTGACGTTACGGATGGTCGTTCGACACGACGTCTCTAAATTCACAACAAAATTTGGCGGTGTCATTCTGTGCGTCGCCGCCCCGAACGTTTCTCAATTCGTGCGGTAAGCGAAGAATCTGCTTCTTGCATGTCCGGATTTATACGACGTTCGCCGAGATACGGTCGTCTCTTTTGCGCGAGCCGCAAATCAGGCTTTACGAACTAAACTGCTCCGCCTTCTCCCACCGCTTCGGCCGACGATTCTGCTGCAGAATCTTCTTGCGCAGCCGCAGCGACTTCGGCGTAATCTCCACCAATTCGTCATCGGCAATAAACTCAATCGCCTGCTCGAGGTTCAGCGTCTTGTACGGCACCAGGCGAATCGCATCGTCGGCGCTCGATGCGCGCATGTTAGTCAGCTTCTTTTCGCGCACCACGTTCACGTCGAGATCGTTGTCGCGCGAGTGCTCGCCCACCACCATGCCTTCGTACACATCCACGCCCGCGCCAACAAACAGAATGCCGCGCTCCTGCAATCCATTCAGCGAATAGGTCGTCGTCAATCCCTGGCGATCGGCAATCAGCGCGCCCGTGGGCCGCTGCGGAATCTCGCCCTGGTAAGGAATGTATCCATCGAAGAGCGAATTCATCACGATGGTGCCGCGCGTCTCCGTCAGCATTTCGCTGCGCAGGCCGATCAGCCCGCGGCTGGGTACGCGGAAACTCCATGCGCACGCGTCCCGAGCCGTGATTGTGCATCTTGGTCATCTCGCCTTTGCGAGGCCCGAGCTTCTCGATCACCACGCCCGTATGCTGCTCCGGAACGTCAATGGTGAGGTGTTCCACCGGCTCCATGCGTGTGCCTTCCACCACTTTCGTCACGATCTCCGGCCGCCCGGCCAGCAGTTCGAATCCCTCGCGGCGCATCATCTCGATCAGAATCGCAAGCTGCAGTTCACCGCGGCCCAGCACCTTGAAAGTATCGGGCGAGCCCGTCTCTTCCACGCGAATCGACACGTTCGTCAGCAGCTCTTTTTCAAGCCGCTCGCGCAGGTTGCGGCTCGTCACATACGTGCCTTCCTTGCCCGCAAACGGCGAATTGTTCACGCTGAACGTGATTGCGATCGTCGGCTCGTCGATCACGATGAGCGGCAGCGGCGCGGGCGTTTCGAGCGAAGTGATGGTTTCGCCGATGGTGATGCCTTCCACGCCGGCAACCGCAACAATGTCGCCCATCGTCGTCTCGGTAGTCTCGGTGCGCTTCAAGCCTGAAAACGTGAACAGCTTGGTGATGCGCGTCTTCATCAGCGATCCATCGCGCTTCGAAATATTCACGTCGTCGCCCGCATGCAGCGTTCCCTGAAACACGCGGCAGATAGCGATGCGGCCGAAGTAATCGGAGTAGTCGAGGTTGGTAACGAGAATCTGCAGCGGCGCATCCACATCGCCCGTGGCCGCAGGAATCGTCGAAACGATCGTCTCGAACAGCGGCTGCAGGTTTTCTCCCGGCTTGGCCAGATCAAGCGTCGCCGTGCCGGCCTTGGCCACCGCATAGAGCACCGGAAAATCCAGCTGCGATTCTTCCGCATCGAGATCGATGAAAAGATCGTAAATTTCGTTCAGCACTTCCTGCGGGCGCGCATCGGGGCGATCGATCTTGTTGATCACCACGATCGGCTTGAGTTTCGCTTCGAGCGCCTTGGCCAGCACGTAGCGCGTCTGCGGCAGCGGACCTTCGGCGGCATCCACCAGCAGCATCACGCCGTCCACCATCTTCAGCGCGCGCTCCACCTCGCCGCCGAAATCGGCGTGGCCCGGCGTGTCGACAATATTGATCTTGCCGCCTTCAAAGTTCACCGCCGTGTTCTTGGCAAGGATCGTGATTCCGCGCTCGCGCTCCAGGTCGTTCGAGTCCATCACGCGCTCGGCCACCTGCTCGTTGGCGCGGAAAGTGCCGGACTGGCGAAGCATGGCGTCAACAAGGGTAGTCTTACCGTGGTCAACGTGGGCGATGATGGCGATATTGCGTATCGTCTGGCTCACAGGGGTAGTGTTCCTTTTCTTCTAGGGCAAATCTGGATTTGCGCTCAGGTATGGCCTCGGCGGGCCATCAGGTTGGGAATGAATACAAGATGAATGGCCACACAATGCGGCACCTTCTATTTTACCAGCAATGCAGGTTGCGCCTCCCCGCCCCCTTGCTCATGAGGTTTGGAGCCTGATTCGAGCTTCGCAGAACACGGCAACCCGGAGACTAACGGCTTGATAACAAACGGGCGAAGCGGTTTCTTGCCCGCCTCGCCCGTCGTCGTACACCTGCTGAAATGCTCCTGGTTATTTGCAGGCGACTCCATTGATGGCGAAGGATGTGGGCACAGCGTTGGAATTGCTCCATGAGCCCGTGAACCCAACGCCGTTATAGCTGCCGCCGGCTGGAATGCTGCCGTTGTAGCCAAGGTTCCTCACCATCACCGTCGAGCCGCTCTGGGTTGCCGAGCCGTTCCAGAGATTGCTGATCGTCTGTCCGTTGGCAAAAGTCCAGGTCAAGGCCCAGTTTGAAAGCGCCGTCGTTCCGGTGTTCTCCATTGTCAGCGCTGCCTGGAAGCCACCCGGCCACTGGTTCGTAATCGCGTAATTCACGTGGCAGCCACTGGCGCCGCCGCTGGACGCAGCAGAGGTAGTCGCGCTGCTTTGCGACGAAGCCCCCGACGTGCCCGCACCATCCACCGCCTTCACCGCGTAGTGATATGTCGTAGACGGCGAAAGCCCGCTGTCAGAGAAACTGGTTGCCGTTATGCCGCTCGCAATCTGGTTGCCGGCAGACGGAGTAAATCCGCTGGTCGTGCTTCGATACACGTTATAGGAGCTGATCGTGCAGTTGGCCGGAGCAGTATCCGCAGTCCAGCTCACATTGATCACGCTGGCGCTTGCGGTCGTTGCCCGCACTCCGCTAGTCGCAGACGGAACCGTGGTGCAACTTCCGCCGCCGCCCGCTTTGGCCGCGGCGCTTACCGAGAATCCCGACGCTGCAAGCCCCTGGCCGCCGGTCCAGATCTCAAATCCGTACTCGACGTCGATCAGCCACCAAGAAGCCTCAAGGCTCCCGCGCGATACCGCGTCTGAGAAGAATGGCAGCAGATTCAGATTCGTCACCGACGTGACCGGAGCAGTCGCCACATACGAGACAACCTTCCATGAACTTTGATTTCCCGTCCATACTTCGTACTGCGCGCCGTTGATGGTTGCCGTAGCCACCTTGCTGCCAAATGGCTCGATCGAGCCATCGTGATTCAGCCAGATCATGACCTCGGTGCCATTCGGCTGCCCGGTTGTCGTTGAGGTCTGGTTAAACCAGATATCGTAAGCCGCATCGTTGTTGTAGCCCGACGGCTGCACAATGCTCACGGTCGATGTCGCCGAAGCGATATTGCTCTCCTGAATAGGAAACGGATTGGAACTGGTGCAGTTTCCCAGTGGCATCCGCGATAGATGGACGTGTAGGTAGCCGGCGCTCCGTTGGTGGCGCTATCAAAATTCGCGGTAGTGATGTCGAAGCCGATCCCATTGATCGATGCACACTCCGGCAGTGACGAGTTCCACTCGTTCATCTGGAAGTGATACAAGCCTCCGTCGAGGGCCGTTACATTCGAGGGCGAACAAGTTGACTGGGCGGTCGCCTTCCCGGGAATGGCCAGGAAGATAAGAAACGCGACGAGACATATCGCCGCTCTAACGAGCTTCCGTTTGAACGTCATCAATAAACTCCTGAGCGCAGAGCGAGACATCGACCAGCCCGTCTGCGGGTTCGGGCACCGGGACACTTCGGTGCATTCCGCAGTTCTTCCTCCGGCACTTTCGCCAGGGAATTGTTCCGTGCTCGGCAACGGATGGGAGGAAACTTGGGCTGATCCGTACTCTGGACGATCTTGCTCGCCCGGCCCTGAAAGGGGTGAGAAGCAATCAGGTAGTGCGCGGTCGTTATGCATCAGTAGGATGCCCGACAGGCGTTGATTGTTCCCAAATCGTCGTTTTGTTTGCGGTCAGTATAGCAATAAAACCAGCCTCATAACAGGAACCCATCGACGCTGCCGGCGATTCTCAACGACGTCTCGAAGATGGCTGGGAGCAAGCCGGTTCCCCGCGGTCCGCCTCAACGTTTACACTCATCCGCAAATGAAACCCACCGCTCCACGCCGCGCTCCGCGTCACTCGCTCCCATGGGTTATCGCATTGCTCGTTGTCTGCATGGCCCTGCCATCCTCGGCTGCTGCCCAGGCCACGCACGCGGGCAACGCCGACCTCACCATCTACGCCATCGATGTTGAAGGCGGCCAGGCCACGCTGATGGTTTCGCCTTCCGGCCATCGATGCTCGTCGATACCGGCTGGCCCGGCAACAACGGCCGCGACGCCGAGCGCATTCAGGCGGCGATGAAAGATGCAGGCATCACGAAGATCGACAAGGTGCTCATCACCCACTTCCATACCGACCACGTGGGCGGCGTGCCGAACCTGGTCGAGCGCGTCAAGGTCGGCGAATTTCTCGATCACGGCGTGAACCGCGAAGACTCCGACATCACGCGCCACGACTTCGCAGCTTACGTCAAGGCCATCGGCAACACCCCGCGCCGCACTGTGCATCCCGGCGACACCATCGACATCCCCGGCCTCAGCATCGTCGTTCTCACGGCTGACGGTGAACACATCAAGGCGGTTCCCGGGGTAGAGCCGCAGCCAAATTCATACTGCGCCAGCGAGCCGAAGTGGGATCTCGATACAACAGAGAATCCGCGCTCAGCCGGTGTCCTCGTGCGCTTCGGCAAATTTCGTTTTCTCGATCTCGGCGATCTCACCAAGGCGAAAGAAATTCCGCTGGTCTGCCCCGACAATCTGATCGGGCACGTCGATCTTTACCTGGTGAATCATCACGGATTCAACCTTTCGAACTCGAAGCCTTCGTCGACGCCATCCACCCCCGCGTGGCCATCATGGACAACGGCGCGCACAAGGCCGGCAGTCCCGAAGCGTGGCAGACGGTGCATGAGAGCTCCGGGCTTGCTAGACCTGTGGATGCTGCACACCGCCGAAGACTCCGACGCCGCGCACAACAGCGCCGATCCGCTTATTGCAAATCTCAAAGGCGGAAGCGACGGCAACTGGCTCAAAGTGGTCGCCCACCACGACGGCAGCTTCAGCGTCACCAACGCCCGCACGGGCGAGACCAAGAAATACCCGCGTGAATAAACGCACAACGTCACGTACAAATGTTCCGTCTCAACTTATGAGGAGCCATTCGATGACCATTTCGCGCCGCAAATTCATCGCCGGAGCAAGCGCGGCAGCATCGTTCGCAGCCTTCACCCGCGCGGCCCGTGCCGCCTGCCCCTTCCGCGTCGCCGTCATCAACGACGAAATCTCGCAGGACTTCGATCACGTCTGCTCCGTCGTCGCCCACGACTTCGGCCTGCAGTGGATCGAATTGCGCAGCATGTGGGGCAAGAACGTCACCGACATGCCCGACGCCGACATCGAGCGCGCGAAGACCATCCTCGCCAAATACAACCTGCGCGTCACCGACATCGCCAGCCCGCTCTTCAAGACCGACTGGCCCGGCGCGCCGCTCTCAAAACTGAGCGAGCACCGCGATCAGTTCAAGGCCGACTTCACATTCAAACAGCAGGACGACCTGCTCGAACGCTGCATCACGATCGCCAAGTCATTCGGCACCGACCGCATCCGCTGCTTCGATTTCTGGCGGCTCGAAGACGTCGCTCCCTACCGCGTCGCCATCAACGAAAAACTGCGCGATGCCGCGCGCCGCTGCGCGCGCAGCAACCTCGTCCTGCTGCTCGAAAACGAAATGTCGTGCAACACGGCCACTGGCGAAGAAGCTGCCGCCACCCTGCGCGCAGTGCCCGAGCCCAACTTCATGCTCAATTGGGATCCGGGCAACGCGGCCACCTTCCCCAACAGCGAGCCGTTCCCCAAAGGCTACGATCTGCTGCCGAAGAAGCGCATCGGCCACTGCCACGCCAAGAATGTCGTCCGCAAACCCGACGACAAATGGGAGTGGGCGCCGGTGGGCACGGGCGTCGTTGACTGGGCCGGCCAGCTGGCAGCACTCCAGCGCGATGGCTTCCGCTACGCCGTGAGCCTCGAAACGCACTGGCGCGGCGCCGGCACACCGGAAGCCTCGACCCGCGAAAGCATGAAGGGCCTGAAAGAAGCGCTGGCCAAGGCCGGGACGGGCTGCTGAGAGACCGGCGCCACTCAAGACAGCCGAACCTAAGAGGATCGTGCCTTCCGGAGCGCCACTCCGTCAAGGCACTGAGCGACGGCCGTGCAATCATCATCGATTCTCCACGGCGACCTGAGTTCGAATGAATGCACGTGAACCGTCGCTGCCAGGCAGCTGCTACTGGTTGCTCGACATCTCCTTCGAGCCTTCCACCGCGATGTTGTGGGTCTTCGCGATCTGCTCGATCAGTTGAAGATGTTGTGCGATGATATTGGAGCCCTGCTCGGCTACCTGCTTCACATTGGGATCCTGGGCAGCTTGCGCTTCGTCCTTGAATTCCTTCAGGTCCTGCTGATGATCCTTCACCATCATCGTGATGTATTCGCGGTCGAAATCGTCACCCGAAAGTCCCTGCAATTTGGCGATCTCCTTCTTGTCCTTCTTTGACGGACCCTTCGGTTCCGAAACGCCAAGCTGCTGCGCAACCGGCTTGAACCACTTGTCGGCCATCTGGCTGTGATCGGACACCATCTTCTGCGCAAACTGCTTCACGTCGTTGCTTTGGGATTTCTGTTGTGCCAACTGTCCGAGTTGAACCTCAGCCTCGCCGCCTTCGAGAGCCTTGCTCACAAAGGCCGCTCCCCGAAATCCTGGCTGGTCGGCGCAGTTCCGGGATAGGCGCCCGGCCCCATACCCGGAGCTCCAGTTCCCGGATTGGTTGTCGTCTGCGGCTGCTGGCCCGGCATCGGCTGTTGCTGCTGCGGGCTTCCGGGTGCTTGTGCGAGCGCGACAACCCCGCCGCAGTAAAACCGCCCCCGTACCGAGGCACAGCGTGTAAGCTATTCGTTTTAATTGCATAATCATCTCCCTCCTGCTGCTGCGGGCCGTGATTCTGCAGTCATGCGCGTCGACCGCCCGCACGCATGCAATCCATGTCCGATGCGCTTCGCTTCAAATGCGGTTGCTCTGCGGATACGGCGCGCCGGTGATGGAAATGCAGGCATTGAGAGAGGTTTTCGATGATGCAAACAAGGATTGGCTCCGGATACCTGAGAGGAACTTGACGACCGGGCGCCTGCCAGGTGCTATATTCCAAGCGGCATTTATTTCTTCTTGAATACCGAGGCAAGCTAGATTAATTTCCGGTAAACATAACCGCATTACGGTCCAAGGCTCCTCGGGACAACATCGCGCCACTTCCAGCGAGAGTACCCCGCTATCGTCTCGACAATAAGATCGTGATCCACCGCAACCCCGTTATAGCCCCCGAAGATCAAGTGCCGCTGTCTTAGAACCGTGTCGCGAATCGGCGTCGCAGACCTGGTGAAGAACTTGCCATTGGATTCAGCGATGATCTTCCAATAACCGTCGTCGTTCCGGCGCCCGAGTGGTAGTAAACAACGACCAGGCCTTCTTGCCCCTCCGCGGCCTTCACCGTGTGAAGAATGAGTTCATCCTCACCCTGTCCGGTCTGGGTCGGCCTCTTTGTAGGCCACCTTCCACTTTTTGGCCTTGTCCCGCCTCAAGATGCGCAGGCCTTCCTCATCAATCATCTGATAAGCAATCACAAGATATGCTGGCCCGCGTCCATTAGTGAAAATCGACACTCATCTGCTGGGTGAGCGTCGCTCCTTCCGGCAGGAAAGCTTTGAGATCAGGGCGCTTCGCCAACTGACTTCACGGGAGCATTCTGAGGCCGCGCCGCCGCGCAAAGTGTGATGACCATCGAACACTGTACAGCGCAACGGACCAATTCCAGAAGGCAACGGCGGAAATGCACAGCACTCACCCGCACGAATGCTAACACCCGATGTTCAAGAAGAACGCAGACTGACAAACGAGAAGACATCCCACATCTCGCCTGCTTTCTTCGTGGCCAGAACTCATCGCCTCTCCCGCAAACTCGGCGATGGCGCTGCTGCCAGAACTTGTGCGCCGTTTGATTCGCACGCATCACTCGCACCTGCCAGGGTCCCGGGAATTGCCGCCATACGCTGCGAGCCGACTTCGCTTCCCAACTCCGCGTCTGCGATATGCGCGCAGGACAAAAAACTCGGCCATATCCCAGACTGCATCGCTCTCCGATGTTTGCGAAATCCTGCGCACCAGAACGAATCCAGCAAGCTTTCCACCGACCCTGATGAGAAACGGGTAGCGCCCCGGTTCGCTCCAATAGAGGGGGAGATCGGGATAACCGAACCGGCCATCGGGACCAGGCTCGACGGAATGAAACTCGCTGAAGTCGTGCGCATACAACTCGAACAGGTTCGCGACGATGGGCATCTCTTCCTTTGTGGCCGGAAGTATTTCAGGATGCCCGATAGGAAGCGGAGCGCTGAGATTCGTCATTTGGTTTCAACGGTCCGAGGCGGCGCTTGCCGGCGTCTTCGCGTACAAACCCTCCAGCGCATCGCACGCTGTCTTCACGCCGTCTTCGCCGCGCAGTTGCTCGGCCACCGCATGCGCTTTTTCGGCGAACTCCGGATCGTCCAGCATCTTGCGCAGCTTCCGCGTCACCTTCCTCGGCGTGTAGTCCGATTTCTGGATCACCTTCGCCACGCCCAGCCGCTTCATCCGCCGTGCATTGTCGGGTTGGTCGTGCGAGTAGGGCATGATCAGCATCGGCTTGCCCGCGCGCAGACACTGCGCCACCGTTCCCACTCCGCCCTGGTGCACCACCAGCGAAGCGCGCGAAAACAGCGCGGAATACGGCGCATACTGGGCCACGCAAATTGAGTCCGGCAGCTTCTCTTTGAGCTTGTTGCGCGGATCGGCGCCGATCAGCAGCACCGCGCGCTTCCCCAGTTCGATCGCGGCCTTCGCCGATACTTCGTAGAAATCTCCGGCGGCCATCACCGCGGCCGACCCCAGCGTAAACACGATGGGCGGCTCGCCGCTCGGCAACAAATTCTTCAAGGCTTGGCGGCAGCTTCGCGTTGCCCGCGTCCGCATCGTAGTAGGCGAACCCGGTGATCAGCGTGTTCGGCGGCCAGTCCTTCTGCTCCTCGCCCAGCACGCGCGAAAACAGCGCCAGCACCAGGTTGGGCGAATGCTTGGCATCGAACAGCGGATTCTCGCCGCGCGGCAATCCCAGTTCCTCCCGCAGCGCATAAATCGGCTCGGGCCACTTGCGGCTCGCAAACCGCGCTACGCGCTTGATCACCCGCCCGAATCCCGGCACCTTCTTGTCGGCCTTCGCCAGCTTGGGATACGGCGGCAGTACCGGCGGATCGAATGCCGAGAAAAACGACAGCGGCGCCAGCACGTAGCTCGCCCAGGGAATCCCCGTCACCTCCGCCACGATCGGCCCTGCATAATTCAACTCGCCCAGCAGCAGCAGATCGGCGCGCACCGGCTTCGTCGCCGCGTCCATCAAGTCGTCATACGTCTGCCGCAGCGACGGAAACAGAAAATCACGCAGCCCGTGCTCGGTGCCATGCTTGATGTCGTACACCATCTCCACAAGCGCGTTATTCGTCGGGTCGATGTCCGGCCGGATCGCGTGAAACTCCAGACCCAGCGGCTCAATCTTCGGCCGATAGACCTCCGGCACCGCCATCACCGGCGTGTGGCCGCGCCGCTTCAGCTCCAGCGCCAGCGCAATCAGCGGATTGGTATCGCCAAGCGTGCCGATGTTCGAGAGAACAATGCGCAAAAGTCAGGTCCGTGGATCGGAATGGAGACGCAAGGATAAGAGTAATGCATCTACCTCAGGATAGAAGCAGTCAAAAGTCCATCAAATCCCTGCGACCACTTGTCGGAAATTCCCTCGCATAGGTGAACGATGCCGCCATCACATACATCGGCGCCGGAAACCAGCCTCAGCTTCGCAACGCCGGCCGCACACGCGGGTGCCTTCAGACTCATTTAATCTTGCAGCAACGATAATGAATGAGGAGAACTCGCATTATGCGCGTCCTGCTCGTCGAAGATGAGGTCCGGCTGGCCGACAATCTTTCCGCCGCCCTGCGCGACGGCCCCGGCTTTGCCGTCGACTGGGCCGCCGACGGCGAGGCCGGCGACGATGCTGCGCGCAATCTCTGCTACGACCTCGTGATTCTCGACCTGATGCTGCCCAAGCTCGACGGCTACGGCGTCCTGCGCCGCATGCGCGCCCGCAAAGACGCGACCCCCGTCCTCATCCTCACCGCGAAAGAGGGCAAGGACGCCATCGTCCAGTTGCTCAACGCCGGCGCAGACGACTACCTCGCCAAGCCCTTCGATCTCGGCGAACTCCTCGCCCGCGCCAAAGCCCTGATCCGCCGCGGCAAGGGCGCAGCCCACCCCACGCTCAACGCGCTCGGCGTCACTTTGAATACCCTGGAACAGACCGTGCACCGCAACGGCACGCTCGTCGATCTCTCGCCCACCGAGTACCACATCCTCGAATACCTGCTGCACCATCCCCGCAAGGTCGTCAGCAAGCAGGAACTGCTCGAGCACCTCTACGACTACAACTGGGAACACCACTCCAACGTGATCGAAGCGCACGTCTCGAACCTGCGCAAGAAGCTTGACGCCGCCGTGCCCGATGCCGAACCCGTGATCGAGACGCTGCGCGGTCGCGGCTATCGCCTCTCGCCCGAGCCATCGTCATGACCCGCCGTTCCGCATTCGGCAAAACCAGCATCGCCTTTCGTCTCATCGCCGCCGTGCTGCTGGTTGAGCTGGTCTCGGCGGCGCTGGTCATCGCAGTGGCATGGGGATACGAGCGCCACAACCATTTCCGCTCGTTTGACGTGATGCTGCACGGCCGCGCCGACTCCGTCCTCGGCGCCGTGCAGGACGCCGAAGACGTGGGCGACAACGTGATGCTCGACCTCGCCGACCTGCACGTGCCGCCAGACGATGTCTACGAGGTGTGGGACGGGCGCGGCCATCTGCTCGGCCGATCGCCAAACTGGCAGGGCAGCTCCGGCATGCGCGCGCCCGATCATAACGGCTTCTTCCGCACCAGGCTTCGCGATCACGACTACCGTCTGCTCTTCATGCGCGGCACGCGCATCGTCGATCCCGGCGAACCCGGCGGCGGCAAGCTGCGTTTCGTCACCATCCTTTACGGCGCGCCCACCGAGCGCGTCTGGAACGCGATCTACGGTGCCGTCGAATTTTATGCGGCCGGCATGCTGCTGCTGGTGCTGATTACCGGCCCGCTGATTGCCTGGGTCTTGCATCGCGGACTCGAGCCGCTGCGCCAGCTTGCGTCGATGGCCGGGCGCGTCTCGGCCGATTCGTGGGAGTTCTCGCCGCCCGCCTCCGCGCGCGAAACCGCGGAGCTTGCCCCGCTCACCACGGCACTTGAAAACGCGCTGCAGCGGCTTGAGCGATCTTTCAATCAGCAGCGGGCGTTCGTCTCCGACGCGGCACACGAACTCAAGACCGCCGTCGCCGTCGTCAAGTCGTCGCTGCAACTGGTGGGCATGCGCCAGCGCACGCCAGAGGAGTACCAGGCCGGCAATGAGCGCGCGCTGGCCGACACCGAACGCATCGAAGAACTCGTCGCCAAGATGCTCGCCCTGGCCCGCGTAGAAAGTGGAGCAGCCACTGCCGGATCGACAGCCACCTCCGACCTCAATAACTGTGTCTGCACCACCGTCAGCCAGCTGGAAACCTTTGCCACCGTCCGCCAGGTGGCTGTCGCGGTGCACGACCTTCCTGAGGCCGCGTGCATCGTTCCCCTCAGCTCGGATGACTGCGCGCTCATCGTCTCCAATCTCCTGATGAATGCAATCCAGCACAGCCCGGCGCATTCGCAGGTTGAAGTGCGTTTGCGCGCGCTCGACAGCTCAGCCGAACTCACCATCCAGGATCACGGCGAAGGCATCGATCCCGCGGCGCTGCCTCATGTCTTCGAACGCTTCTATCGCGGCGATCCTTCGCGCGCCCGCGCCACCGGCGGCGCCGGCCTCGGCCTGGCCATCTGCAAAGCCGCGGTTGAAAAAGCCGGCGGCACCATCAGCCTGGCCAGCGAACCGGACCGCGGAACAACCGCAACCGTACGGTTGCCTGTCAGCACGCGCTAGTGTTACCTCATGATCCAGATGAGCGAGTGTGCAAGAACCGCCCCCGGCAGCAATTTGCCACCTTGAATCGAAGTGGTCCCAGTCATGGCCGAGGAGCAAAAGGCGAGCTTTCCAAAACGCGGCTGCAGGGAGAAGCCATCGTACCCGGCCTTTCTTGATACACCGCCGAAATCCGCAGGCTTCCGCACCGCATCCAACTGATATGGACGCGCTCCCCATCCTCAGACGATACTGGCCAAGTATCTGAATGGCTCCTGGAGCCAACTCCGCTGGAAGGAATCTGCATTGAGTCCCTTCGGAAACACTTCAAATCCGCACCCCGGCCTCCCGCCACGCCCAAGGCATCTGACGCCCAGGACCATGTTTTTCCTCATAGCCATCCCAATCACAGTCCTCATCATCTGGCTTGCCACGCGCACTGACACAATGAAAAGGGCCGCGAGCCTCGGGCAGTCGGTCAGTCACTCTTCCCCCTTCAGTTCACCCGAAAAGAAGCCCAAGCCACCCGCCGGAAAGTACGAGCAGCAAACCCCCGCGCCTGCTCGCCAGGCACCCGTGTCAGACTCGTCGAAACCGCAGGCGGCCAACGCTGCTCCTTCTTCTGCGCAAATTGCGCCAACTCCCGACACAACTACAGTCGTCCCCGCTCCGATCCCCGGGGCCGCGCCCCCTGCTCCCGTCTCTGCGGCCCGTCCGGCATACGCACCGCTTTTCTATAACGCCCGCCACGACAAGGCCTTCGGCGGCTGTGCCGGCCAGCTCATCCTCAGCAGTGCCGGCCTCCAGTTCAATTGCCCCGGCAACTCCCAGGACAGCATGCAGATCGCTATCTCTGAGATCAGCGGGATCGATGAAAATGGCGTCCGCCTGGCCTCCGGGAAAAAACTGCATTTCTCCATCACCGGCATGACCAAGCCGAATGAACAAGCGCTCTTCACCGACTGGTTCAGCCGCCTCCATTAACGAACGACACCGCAACGGTCCAAGTCCTATGTACTCGCGAGCCCGCCGCCCGGGTCGTTTTGTAGTTCACCTCTTCGCAAAAATGCTTCCAACTCTGCTCTCCCTTCATGCTTCGCCCAATCCGCCGGAGTTCCGTGCCATAGCAGGTCTCGCATGTTCACCCTGGCTCCGTGCTCGATAAGCAATCGCACCAGATCGTCATGGCCGTTCAGCGCAGCCTGATGCAATGGCGTGCTGTGGGAATGGCTGCCGAGCGGGTTATAGCGATTCGGATCCTCCCCGGCGTCCAGCAACAGTCGAACGATTTCGAGATGGCCGCTCTGACTCGCAAGAGCAAGCGCCAAGTGTCGCTGCCCGGCGTCTGCAGAGGGCAGCAGCCGGCGAGCATCTTCAACGCGTCCCATCGCCGCCGCAACCGGGAGATCAACGCGTGCGCCACGCGCAATCAAGGCATTGGCTGCTGCCAAACTGCGCTGCGGAGCCGCAGCATGAATGGCGCCGTCCAGTTCTGCTCCGTAATCGCATAGCAGATCGATCAGCGCAATCTGTACGCCGCCTTCCTCAACCACCCGTCCCGTCACGACGAGCCCGAGTGCTCCATTGCGCGATGCCAGATCCGGCCCGGCATCGAGAATCACTCGCGCAACCTCGACAATATTCTTCGGCAATGTCCCATGCCGGATCGGATTCTCGGCAATGAACTCCAGCAGCGTCGGGCTTCTAAAATAGTTTCCACTCTCGAATTCCACATGTTGCAGCACCAGCTTCGGATGCCGCTTTAAATACTCGCGCAATCCCGCAGCATCTCCCGCATCCAGAAGATCCACAGCGCGACGAAAATCGGAATCTTCGATGCGCTCATGGTGTGGCAGCGTCAACCGGCGCGCGAGTTCCGGCGACTCCACATGGGCCTTCAGCCGCGCCCAGCTCTTGAAGCCGTACTCGCGCGCAATCGTGAATTGCGCATCGCTCAGCCGCAACGCAGCAGCGAAAATCTCCGCATCCGCGGCCCCACTGAACCGCGGGTTGAATTCCCGGATGCGTTGCGCAACACCGGCATCATGGGCAGCATGCCCCTTGAGCAGATCTTTTGCCTGGTATTTGAGGTGATTAAGGTCGGGTTTGGACGGGAATTGCTTTGCCGGCATGACGAACTTCCTCTCATATGCCCAGGTCCGCATGTAGAGGGCTGAAAGTCAGTTCGCAAATCAGATTGAAAGAAAAGGTGGACTTCTGTCCTTTCCGCGGACCGGAAGCGCCCTTCAGCGCTGCGATTGAGATTACCACGAACCTCCGGCCGCCTAAGCTTATGCACCCCGTCCCTGGCAACCGCGCAATCCCCCTTCACTGTCACTTCTCAAAACGCAAAAAGTGTGTATCGTGTTTGAGGAAATCTTCCCCCAATAAGAAGTTGTTGCCTGTCGGAAGGACGGGATATCCGGGTGCACGCTATGCTCTGCAAACATCTTTCGCTTGTTCGTTTTCTTGCCTTGATTCTTGGACTTACAACAGCTCAACTGATCATCGGATGCGGCGGCGGCGGCTCCAGTTCCGGAGGCGGCTCCGGCTCGAGTGGCGGAAATAATGCCCCCTCCACCCCCGCAATCTCCTCCCTGAGCCCCGCCAAAGTGCCCGCTGGCTCGAGCGCTACTACCCTTACCGTCTCCGGATCCGGATTCGTCACCACCAGCACCGTCTCGGTCGGCGGCGTTGCCGAGGCCACCACTTACTCCAGCGCCACCCAGCTCACCGCGACGGTCGCCGCTTCTCAGTTGACCAGCGGCGGCAATCTGGCCGTCGTCGTCTCCAATGGGACGGTTTCCAGCACCCCCGCCAGCCTCGAAGTCGATAACCCGGCGCCCACGGTTTCATCTTTGACACCGTCCACCGAATTCATCGGAGCCACGTCCCCGGTCATCACTTTGGCCGGCACTGGCTTCGTCCCCACCACGATCATCAACGTGAACGGCTCCGCGCGATCCACCATCTACATCAGCGCGACCCAGGTTGAAGTGACCTTGAATTCAGCCGACGTAACCACCGCCGGATCGCTGTCATTAACAGCCGTCAATTCGACCCCTGGCGGCGGAACTTCCACTGCCATGAGTCTGCCGGTCAACAATCCCTCCATTGGCTTCATTCAGCTCAATCCCTCTCAGCTTCCCGCAGGGGCCACCTCGCCCGCCACCATCACCGTCACAGGAAACACCTTCGTCCCCGCCTCGGTTGTCAACGTCAATGGCGCTGCCCGGACCACGACCTACGTCAACCCAACCACTCTTACGTTCGTCGCAACCGTTGCCGATCAGGCTACCCAGGGCACCTTCACCGTCACCGTCACAAATCCAACTCCCGGGGGCGGGACTTCTCCATCGGCCACGCTCGCCGTGGCGCCTCCCACGACGACTCCGGTCATCACCTCCGTCAGTCCAAACTCCTTCCTCGCAGGCAGCCCCGATTCGATCATTTCGGTATATGGAACCGGATTCACGCAGAGCTCGGTAGTGCGTTGGAATGGCACCCCGCTAGTCACGACGTACGCCTACTTCTACACTCCTTACGTCTTCGCGACCGTGCCAGCGGCTGATCTGGCCACTGCTGCAAGCGCCAATATAACGGTAAGTACGCCGACTGCCACTCCGTCGGTCTCGAATGCCATCGCCGTGAGCATTACAAATCCTCCGGCTCCGACTCTCACTTCCCTCTATCCGTCCGGGGGACCCATCAACACCGCCACCCAGGTCACCCTCAATGGAACCGGATTCACCGCGCAAACTACGGTAGCCGTCAATGGCGTCACAATTCCAAGCACCTACAACAACTCCTCGTCTCTCACCGTCACCATTCCAGCCGCCACTGTGGCGCTGCCCGGCAACTACAACATCACCGTCACCACGCCTGCACCCGGCGGAGGAACCTCCGGCGCACAGATCTACACCACCTTCGTCTCGATGGCCAACAACGACATCGTCTACAACACGAAAGATGGACTGCTCTATGCATCTGTCCCGGCCATTGGAATCGGCACCGGCGGCAATTCAGTTGTTGGCATCGATCCCGTCACCGGCAACGTCAGCCGCACGATCTGGGTCGGCAGCAAGCCCAACAAACTGGCTCTCTCATCCGACGGTACCCAACTCTTCGTCGGCATCGACGGCGCCGCATCCGTTGCGCAGGTTGATCTTACTCAGGGTACGGTTGTAAACCAGTTCCATCTCGGCGGCGGCGCCGGGATTTACAACCCGCCATACACTGCCATCGCCCTCGCCGCTGTTCCCGGTTCGCCCAACTCCGTCGCCGTGGCCGCAGGTTCCACCGTTGCCATCTACGATTCCGGCGTCGCGCGTCCGAATGCTTCGTCAGCTGCTGGCGCAGGCCCCCTGGCCTTCGGTTCGTCGGCCTCCATTCTCTACGTGGCCAACGGATCAAACATCGAGCAGCTCACCGTCAACTCGACCGGCATCACCGCAGCTGACTGCCCTGACCACCACAACCACTGGCCAGACCGGGTCCATGCAATACGACAGCGGAAAGCTGTATCTCTCCAGCGGCCAGGTCCTGAACGCCACGACCGGCGTGCTGCTGGGCACTTTCTACAGCACGTCAACATCCCCGGCCCAGGGCCCTGTCGTCTCCGACTCCGCGCTCGGCCGCGCCTTCATCGCAACAGCCAATTTTGCTTCAACTGCCCAGGTGCTCGCGTTCGACGAGTCATCCTTCAACACCACCGGGAGCATTCCAGTCAACGCCCTCGGCGTACAGGGCTACCCAACCAACTTCAGCAAGATCGTCCGCTGGGGACAGAATGGCCTTGCGCTCAGCGCCAATGCCAGCGCATTCACCTCGCTGAATCAGATCTACATCTTCCAATCACCCCTGGTGGCCGATCTCAGTTCTTCGCCCGCCGATCTCTCCGTAACCCTGACCGCGCCGTCAACTGCAGCGACCGGCACGGCCGCCTCGTGGGTCGCCAAGATCACCAACAACGGTCCCAACCAGGCCACAGGTGCGGCCGTGGCCATGAATCTCGACTCCACGCTGATCATCAACAGCATCACCACAAGCCAGGGATCGTGCGGTTCGGGCAGCGAATTCACCTGCGATCTCGGCACCATCGCCAACGGCTCCAGCGTCACCGTCACTGTCAGTGCCACTCCGACCAGCGCGGGCACCGTCGCCGGATCGGCGTCCATCTCGAGCACCAGCGAAGATCCAACCACCACGAACAATCAGGCCACCTCGAGCACGACCGTCAGCGGAAACTTCTTTGCAATGGCGCCGGTCCTGACCGGGATCTCGCCCAACTTCGTTCAGGCTGGATCGTCCGACTTCACTCTCACTGTTACCGGCGCCGGATTCAATCGAAAGTTCCACCATCAACCTGGGCACGGCCGCGCTCACTACCTCCTATGTCAGCGCCACACAACTCACCGCCACCGTCCCCGCCGCCAACATCGCCAACTACGGCTGGGCGTCCATCACCGTCAGCAGTCCTTCCCCTGGAGGCGGAGTCTCGCAGATCATCCCTCTCACCATCTACGGGTTGGTCAATGTGCCGGCCAACGAGATCCTCTTCGATCCCTACTCCCGCTTGCTCTATGCCACCATTCCCGGAACCGCCTCTGGACTTGACGGGCAATTCGGTCGTGAGTGTCAATCCAGTCACGGGAACCGTCGGCACACCGGTCGCCGTCGGAAGCAATCCAACCGTCATGTCTGAAACCTCCGACGGCAATTACCTCTACATCGGACTCGCCGGGTCTGACAGCCTTGCCCAGTTCGATCTGCAGAAACAGAGTCTCAAGACAACGATTCCCATTACCCTCACTCAGACTCCAGTTACAGCGACATGGCTCGCGACAATGCCTGGCAACGACTCAACCCTCGCCATTGATACCAACAACACCTGGGGCACCTTCGGAATCTTCGATATCTCCGGCAGCACCGGTACATTCCGCACCAATCAGTCCGGCATCTACAACGGTGTTGCCCCCGTCTGGGCCGATCAGACGCATATCTATGCCTTCGACAGCCAGACCTCAGGCGCGGAGTTCTATCGCTACTCGGTCAACTCCAGCGGCCTCACGCTGATCGATGGCACGACGCTCAACGGCATGGGCGGCTCCTACGCATCGCTGCAAGTCTCCAACGGTCTCGTCTACGGAGCCGGTGGAGGCATCGTCAACCCCACCACGACACCGCCAACCCAGATTGCAACGCTCCCCAAATCGATTTCTTTGACGAAGGCATCAGCGGCTATTCCATCGGGGCCATCCCCGACCCATCCCTGCAGAAAGACTTCCTGATGCTCGAAAACACAGCTGGAACGTGGGCCTATGGATTAATCCGCTACGACTTGACCACCTACCGTCCAGAATCCTTGATCGTGATGCCGCAGTCGATCTCCAGCAGTCCTGCCAATTGGACCATGATGCGCTGGGGCCAGGACGGAATCGCGCTACTCGCCTCGACACCGAATTACGTCACCAACCAGCCCATGACAGTCGTGATGCTGATTCGTGGACCCTTCGTCGCACCGCAGGAACTCAACACGAACGCTACGGCAGCCGTCCTCACGACGAGTTCTTCTTCCACGCTCACGCATGGTTCCGGCAACACAGTGCTCACCCTTACCGGCTCCAACTTCCAGCCCGGGGTCGCAGTCACTTGGAACGGAAGCTACCGGACAACCACCATTCTTGACACGACGCACGTGACAGTAGCGATCACCGCAAGTGACGTTGCCAACACCGGAACCGGCTCATTGGTTGCGACCAATCCCGCGGCCAAAGCCTCCAACACTCTTCCGATCACGATCAACTGACTTCTTCTTTCAACCGAAGGCGGCGGCCCCGGGCCGCTGCCTTTTTTCTTGCTGCCGTTCCAGTTCGCAGGTCTTCAGCATTCCTTAATCCCCGGGTGCAACAATGCGATCGTCGGCGAGGCTCTCGATTTGCCTTGCCCGAAATGGAGATCGAGATGCACGTGCCATCGCGTCGCCCGGACTTTTCCGCACACTCTTCTTCGCAGCCGCTCTGCTCCTCTTCGCTGTCCCTGACTGCGCACGCACAATCAGGGACCCTACAAAATTCTCGACCAGTGGAAGCTCGCCGACACCGGCGGATGGGATTACCTGCTGGTCGACTCCGCTGCCCATCGCGTCTACATCACGCGCGGCGATCACGTGGACGCCGTCGACACCACCAGCGGCAAACTGCTCGGCACCATCAGCGGCCTGCACGGCACCCACGGCGTGGCGCTCGATCCCGATGGCAAGGTGGGCTACATCTCCGATGGCGGAGGCAACGCGGTCGTCGTCTTCGATCGTACGAACTTCTCCACCGTCGCCACCATTCCCGCCGGCACCAACCCCGACTGCCATCATCTACGAGCCCGCCACCAAAACCGTGTGGGCCTTCAACGGACGCAGCAAGAACATCACGGTCATCGACGCCGCATCGCGCAAGGTCGTCGCCACCATCGACGTGCCCGGCAAGCCCGAGTTCGCCGCAGCCGACGGCAAGGGCAACGTCTACAACAATATTGAAGACAAGAGCGAAGTCCTCAAGATCGACGCGCGTGCGCACACGGTTACCGCGACCTGGCCCGCCGGCTGCGAATCGCCCTCCGGCCTCGCCATCGACATCGCCGGCAACCGCCTTTTCCCGGTCTGCGACGGCAACAAGATGAGCGTGATCGACACTGCCACGCGGCAAGATCCTGGCCACGCCCGCCATCGGCGACGGCCCCGACGCCGCCGGCTACAGCGCTGCAAAGAAGCTCGCTTTTGCTTCCAGCGGCGATGGCGTGCTCTCCGTCGTCGACGCCACCACCTACAAAACCATCCAGTCGCTGCCCACCAAGCGCGGCGCGCGCACCATGACCTACGACCCGGCAACCGATCGCGTCTACCTCGTGACTGCGGACTTCGGCCCGCGCCCCGCGGCTACCGCCGAGAATCCCCGTCCGCGCCCGCCAATGATCCCCGGCAGCTTCGAGATCATCGTCGTCGGCCGCTGATCCGCTCCTGTAGAATCTCAACAGCATCGCAAAACGCCGCCGCGGCCAACCCCGGCGGCGTTTTCGCCATCCGCTTCGCATTGAGGTTCGCCCGATGAGATCAACCCTCAAGGCCGCGCTGCTCGCGGCTGTTCCCCTTGAGATCGTGAACTTCTGGGTCATCGGCTATCCCACTGCGGGCGGCTCTCTCACCATGGCCAGCCAGAACGCCGGCATCGCGTTGGAGTGGGATCTGCTGCACCTGCCCGGCCTCATCGCCAGCGACCGCATCCTGTTTCTCCGCGAGCACGCGCGTGCTCTGCTCCCGTCGTCTTTCTCCTCGCCGGATACATCGACACCGCCATCCTGCTCGCCGCCCTCATCTGGTGCGTTCGACTGGTGCTCCGCACCCTCCGCAAGCTATCCTCCCCCATGAAGCACGCTCTCTGAGTCGGAATGCGTTCACGGTTTTTTCTCTGGTCCCTGGTCCCTGGTCCCTGCCTTTATGAAGCTCGCCCTCGCCATCCTCGTCCTCGTCGTCTTTGCCCTGTCTTTCGTGGCCGACTACAAATGGCGTCAGTGGATGAGCAAACGCCGCGCGGATCACGATGCAGCGCAAGCCTCCGACACAGACCATCCCCGCCAATCGCCGTAACGCACGAAGTTACCGGCGCCCGCGCTGGGCCAGCCCGATGCGCCACGCCCGTCTTCCAGAGTGGGATTCCCGCCCGCAACTTTCTTCCTTTCCAGCCGTTACAATGGGTATAAGGGAGTCGTCCAAGACACCATGCCCAGTAACCTTGCCCGCGCCCTTCGTCTTGCCCACGCTTCGCACCGCTGCTCTGGATGGGCCTTGCCGCCGCCCTGCTCGCGGTCACGCCTGCCGCGCGCGCCCAGTTTGCGGCCGCCGCCCACCACGCCCGTGCACGACCCCGCCGCCCTCAGGCCGCCCGCCGGCGCCCACGTCGCCATCGTCGAATTTGAAGACATGGAGTGCCCCGACTGCGCCAATGCCAATCCGCTGCTCCGCGAGGCCGCGGCCAAATACAACATTCCCTGGGTCCGCCACGATTTCCCCCTGCCTTTCCATCCCTGGAGCTTCCAGGCCGCCGTCAACGCCCGCTGGTTCGACACCAAGAGCAAGAAGATCGGCGACGACTATCGCGACCAGGTGTTCGCCAACCAGCCCTCCATCGCCAACCTCGACGTGCTCCGCCAGTTCACTGAGAACTACGCCAAGAGCCACAACATCGCGCTGCCCTTTGCCATCGATCCCCAGGGCAAATTCGCCGCCGAGGTCAAGGCCGACTACGCACTCGGCCAGCGCATCGGCATTGAGCACACCCCGACCATCTGGATCACCACCGCCAACAGCAAGGGCGCGCCCTTTGTCGAAGTCGTCGACCGCACCAAGCTCTTCCAGCTCATCGACCAGGCCATCGCCGACACTCGATCAGCGCCTGTAAAAACAACAGCTCACAAATAATGTCGTCGTATCGTTCCGGGCCCATTCCCCATGTCAGACTTTCGCCATGTCGTTGAAATTCGAGTCTCGCCGCCGCGCGTCTGGGACGTGCTGCTCGATGTCGAGCGCTGGCCTGAGTGGACCACCTCCGTCAGCAAGGTCCAGCGCATGGATATCGGCCCGCTCACCCTGGGCAGCCGCACCCGCATCTGGCAGCCCAAGCTCATGCCCGCCGTCTGGCAGGTCACCTCGCTCGATGAGAAGCGCCACATCTTTGCCTGGACCACCCACACCTTCGGCATCAAGATCATCGCCCGCCACCAGGTGGACGCCGTCGGCGCCGCACAGCCGCGTCACCCTCTCGCTCACCTACTCCGGCGTCGTCGGAGCCGTCCTGGCGCGCAGCCTACCGCGACCTCAACTGGGACTACCTCACCCGCGAAGCCAACGGCCTCCGCGGACACTGCGAAGCGCCGGTGGTTCAGCACGCGCAAGCGCGGTGAACCATGAGTTCTCAGTGATCAGTGGTCAGTGATCAGTGATCAGCTGGTAGCATCAGCTCTCAGCTCTCAGGCTTGCATCCGTCGAAGTCCGTCAGTCCTGAGCGAAGCACGCTGATTTGCTCCGCGCCGTGAAGTGCACAGCGAAAGCGAGGATCTGCTTCTGCAGCGGACGGTTCTGCATCGCCGCAAACAAACACGGGCGCCAAGCCCCTGCCTTTCCACTGATTCCACTGACAACTGATCACTGACACTCAGTCGCTACATCTGTATCTTCACCAGCTCCCCTGCCCGCCCGGCGACACCGTCTTCGTCTGCGGAGCCCGCCAGTGGTCGATATGGCTGATGCGGTGCACGCAGCCAATCGTGCAATTCGGCGCGCAGCTCTTCGCCGTCAAAAACTCCCGCTTCACATCCGCGGTCGTGTACTGCGCAAGCGGCACACCCGGATACCCGCGCTGCTGCGAGCAGTAATGCACCAGCCCGTCCTCGCAGATATACAGGTAGCGCGAACCCGCGCGGCAGCGCCAGTCGTTCGACTCGCCTTTCACAATCGCTTCCTGAAACATGTCGAACTGCGCGTAGTTGGTCTTCTTCCGGTTCGTCATCTCGAAGTAGACCCTCGCCTCATCCGGCTTCAGCGGCTTCAGCTGCCCGTCGCCGTCATGAATAATCCCGATGGTCGACTCGAACCCCAGCTCCAGCGCCCGCTTCCCAATCACCAGCGCATCATTGGGATCCTTGAAGCCCCCGCCCACCACCGAATTAATGTTCACGTGGAACTCGGCATGCTCGGCCAGCATCTGCAGCTTCTTGTCCAGAACCTTCAGGCTCTTCTTCGAAATCGTCATCCGGCTCCAGGTTATCGATCGAGATCTGCATGTGGTCGAGGCCCGCGCGATTCAGCCGCTCGATCCGCTCCACATTCAGCAGGTAGCCATTCGTGATCATCCCCGCAATGGCGCCCGTCTTGCGCATGCGCACGATGATGTCGTCCAGATTGCGGATGCGTCAGCGGCTCGCCGCCCGAGATGCCGATCATGGCCGTCCCCAGCCGCCCCAGGTGGTCGATCCGCCGCAGCATCTCGTCCAGCGGAACAGGCTCGGAAACCTTGTCGTACTCGTTGCAGTAAGCGCAGGAAAGATTGCAGAACCGCGCCGGAACTATCTGCGCCAGAACAGGATGCGCCGTAGACGCCAGCGCCCGCGCCACCATCGCATACTCCCGCGCCTTGCGCCGAGCCGCAATCCACTTGCCCTTAGCCGTAGATCTCCGGGGAACTACCCATTCTTACTATTGAAACATACGTGAGAAGGTGACAATTCAACACTCCCAAATCACTGAATTACTGAGAAGGCAGTCTCGATTTCGATTAGTCCTATTCAACACGCCCCCAATTTGAACTAGGTTAAGATGGAGCATGGGCTACGCGGCTTTGCAAACTCCCCGGCGTTCCTGCTGGGGTCGATCAAAACGTCGCCGATAGCGTGCTCATTCAGCAATTTCTGAGCAGTTTGCTATGCAAATTACACGAAAAGCGGGAAGCGGACGTGGCCCAAAAAGCCTAAAGTTGGCGGAAGAAGCAAAGGACCTGCGCGCTGCATTTCTTGCCTTATCGTCGCCTAGAGATGTAGCCGAGCTTCTCTAGTTGCGTACCCAACACTTACCTTTTTTCTCTATAAGAAGAAGGACAACTACAAGAGTTTCGAGCTTCAACGTGCGTCGGGCAAACCTCGGGTCATCTCTTCCCCGACCTCTTCATTGAAGATCGTTCAGAGGAAACTTGCTCAGGTTCTTTACGCGGGTATAGTTCCAGGTCGGTCGTTCATGGATTCACAAAAGGGAGAAGCATAAAATCGAACGCCGCGCGACACCTCGGAGCCGAGTGGGTTCTGAATTTTGATCTCGAAGACTTTTTCCCAAGCATTCATTTTGGTAAGGTCCTTGGACTGTTCGCCGGAAAGCCCTACAACCTAGCCGCAGACGTTTCCAAAACTCTCGCGCGCATTTGCTGCCATGATGGCATGCTCCCAATCGGTGCCCCTACTTCGCCTATTGTCGCAAATCTCATATGCGCAAAGATGGATTCGGAGTTTAAGGCGCTTGCGTGGAGTTGCGGCTGTACTTATACCCGATATGCCGACGATATTTCCATTTCCACTAAAACCTTAATTCTCGACAAGAAGATCGCGGAGAAGAATCTTACAACGCGAAAATGGGAAATCGGCGCTGCAGTCCAAGAAATAGTCGAGAAGAATAGTTTCAAAATCAACCCTACCAAGACTCGCGTGAGAGGACGACAATCCGGTCTTGAGATAACTGGAGTTCGGATCAACTCAAAGACTAAACGTTAGCCACCGTCTCTATCGCCAAGTGAGATCAATGCTTCACGCATGGGGAAAAGTATGGCGAAGACGCAGCGCAGGCTGAGCATCGCGCGCGGTTCGCCAAGAAACAGCGCGAAAAAGGTGAGCCATCTTATCGCGATATCTTGCGGGGGAAGATCGAGTTCATAGGTTTCATCAGGCAAAGAGACGACCGCGTCTATGTCAATTTGCTGCAACGTCTGCAGGCGCTTTCGCAGGCACACGCAAAACCGATTCTCATTGGACCATCCACTCACGAATCGGTTATTCGGCAGGCAATTTGGTTGTTATATGACAAATCAGAGGATGTTCAGGGACGGCATTTGCAGTTCAGGGGGATCGTCTTTTGACTGCCGCCCACAATACAAATCAGTTCATGTGGGCTTCGAGGCCTAAGCTTTAGCGATCAGAAATTCAGCGGAGATTGTCCACCGAAATGACGAGCGAACAGATAGCCGAGATAAAGATTCCTTCGTTCTTGCCAGTGCAATTCTCGCTGACCTCGCCAAGCCAGATCAACCTGCAAACTCCAGTCTGCGTCGTTGGTTTCCCAAAATACCATCAGGCGCAGCAGCGTAGCTTTTCGGTTCGGAAAGATCGTTCAGGAGCGATGGTACTTGTCATTCAAACAGGCGGATAAGAAAGAGAAAGTTTTCGTGAAGCACTATATCGTCGACTCTGACATAGTGAAGGGCAACAGCGGCGGCCCCGTCCTAGACGTGGCAAGAATCGCGTAATTGGAGTTGCGGTGAAAGGGCTTGATGCGCCCGGATCACTTGGAGAAGACGATCAGCTAAGCAGCTTCGTGCCAATTGATTCGTCGGTTGATCTTTAGGTTTCGGAAAGGCGGGTGGCCCAGGTCCAGGACTCCTAACCCAGCACAAACGATGCGTGCCCCAGGTGCCGTTTCCGGCACCTGGGAAAGCACGAGCCTCAATCGTCCTTCTACGGTTGGCCGTAGATTTCGGGCGCGGCTTTGGCCCAGCCAGCGTCCGCGTAGCTCTCCTTCGCATTCACGACGAAGAGGTTGGTCTGCACTGACTCGATGCAGGCCGCGGCGAGTTCGCCCGCGTGCTTCATATTGGCCTCGCCCTGTGCCGCAAAGAATGCCTTGCCGTCGGCCATTCCTTTATCGGCTTCGCCGAGCGTCCGCATGGGGTTGATGATGACCCACACGCCGCCGTTGTTCTCGCCCCACTTGCTCTCGTACATGGCCCAGTGAGCGTCCGGGAATTTGCTGAAGCCGTCCACGTACATTTTCACCAGCTCGTTCCATTCCGCATCGTGGCCGGCCTTGATGTGGAATGAGGTGAACTCCCAGTAACGCTGGTGAGGAACATCGACGGACGCGTGCAGGCTCATCTCGGGGTGGTAGATATACGCCTGGCTGTCGTAGCGGGTCAGCAGTTCACCATCTGCGAGGTTGGCTGCGTCCATGGCTGCTGCGAACTTGCCATTGGCGTTCTGCGCTTCCTGGTCCTTGCCGTAGGCCTCCAGGGAATCGTAGCCAAACATGAAAAGAGCGCGCGTCGGGCCGGAAAGCGAGTCCATGGCGATGTAGTGGGTGGGCCACTTGGCATCGTTGGAGGCCTTGATGAAGTTGCCTTCCGACTTGATGTGGATCGCGCCCGATTTGCCTGGCTTGAGGTACTCGCGTTGGATGACCAGGACATTGGGCGGCGCTCCTGGGCCAGAATCCTGCGCGATGGCGAGGGCGGCGGATGCGACGAAGAAACTCGAGAGCGCAAGGGAAAAGATGGTGCGGTGTTTCATGGTGCAAGCCCTCCTGAGGCTAATGAGCGCGCGAACAACAGCAGTGCCGGCCTGGGGAAGGAGCAGCGCAGAACGAGGCGGACGCTGGTGCGCGGTTGTAGGTTGGAGAGTGAGAACGATCCGGGTTATCGAACCCGGCCGTGCATTCCGAGGGGGAGTGGACCCGGCGTCACACGGGAGGGCGAGAAAACACTCGCGACTGAAAATGGTACTCCTGGAGACGTGGCGCCATCGTCGGCGCGGCAGAGGTCAATTGTCAATCGAAATACAAGTTCAATAACCGGATGGGCGGGTGGCCCCGGTCCCTCGCATTTTTTAATGGTATAAGATGGTGGAGATAAGAAAGAGGGAAAAGAAAAGGTATGAAGAAAATGGAGTAGAAAAGTGGTTTTAAGAAGTAAGTGTTGGTTATAAAGTGAAAGGGGGAGGGTATAAAAAAAAGAAATAAAAAAGGAAGGTAGGAAGGAGAGGAGGAGAAAGGATATATAGGAGATGAAGGAAGGGTAGGAAAGAAAGGAAGAAGAGAAGGAAAAAGAAAGAGAAGGAGAAAGAAGAGAAAAGATGAGAAGGAGAGACTGCTGATGACACAAACAGTTATCGGCAAAGAGACGGCGCTGAAGTTTGTACTGAGGAACGGCGATGAGAGCCGCAATGAGCAAAGCGGAAAGGTGAAAAGATAAGTGGGATAGATAAAAAGAGAGAAAGAGAAGGGAGGAAAGAAGAGGTTGGGAGAGAAAAAGAAGAAGGGAAACTGTGTAGGGAGAGAGTGGCGGGTAGAGCGGGTGGAGGGGAGTAACCGGCGAGGGGAGGGTCTAAGTAAGGGGACCGGGGTATAGAACCGGAGTATCTTCGACTCTTAGAGAGTACGGAGGTCCCGCCATGTACTCGCTCAAGCTCCCCGTCCAGCCCGCGCTCATCATTGCGGCGGTCCTCTTTGCTTCCAGTCCGTCGCCCTCTACGGCACAATCCTGCGGCGCATCGGGCATCGCGGTCCAGGTGCTCGGCTCCGGCGGACCGGAGTCGCAGGACAAGCGCGCATCCACCAGCTATCTCGTCTGGGACAACGGCATTGCGCGCGTCATCCTCGACGCGGGCGGCGGCAGCGCTCTCCGCTTCGGCGAGAGCGGAGCCCAGATGTCCACGGTCGACGTTTTTCTCTTCAGCCATTTTCACGTGGACCACTCCAGCGATTTCCCCGCGCTCGTCTTCTCCTCATGGTTTGAAGACCGCAATCGTCCTCTGCCCGTCTACGGTCCGTCGGGCAACGAGTACATGCCCTCCACCACCGAGTTTGTCCGCGACCTCTTCAACGATCCTCACGGAGCCTGGCGCTACTTGAGCGATCTCACCGGTCCCGCCAAGGCAGGGACATACACTCTCGAGCCGCACAATGTTGCGCCCGCAACAAAACCTCTGATGGTCTTCCGCAACCCGCACCTGGCCCTCTACGCGGTGAGCGTCGTGCACGGCGCGTTTCCCGCGCTGGCATGGCGGGTCGAGATTGGCGGCAAGCGCATCGTCTTCAGCGGAGACACCAACGGCAATGGCGAAGGCCTGCCAGAGCTCGCAATGAATGCAGATCTGTTCGTTGCGCACAACGCCGTTCCCGAAGGCGCCACGGGCGTTGAACGCCGCCTCCACATGCCGCCATCGGTCATCGGCGCCATCGCTGCCCGTGCTCACGTGAAGCAGCTGGTCCTTTCTCATCGCATGCTCCGCACCCTGGGAAAGGAGGACCAGACGCAAACCGAGATCCGCCGTAGCTATTCCGGTCCCCTGGCCTTCGCCAACGACCTCGATTGCTTTCCTCTGCAGTGACGGGCCGGCTACCCGCAATACCCCTGAAACCCAACGGTGTCATTCTGAACGAACGGGGCCCCGAACGTTTCAGGGGCCCCAACGAGCGTGAGCTCTTTGGGGTAGGTTCGGGGGTGGGGAGGGAAGAATCTGCTTTTCAAAACGTCAGCTGGGTGCCCCATCCTTGACCCTCTCTTGGTCAAGGGTGGGAAAGCACGACCCCTCGTAGTTCCCGCCTCCGTGCCGTCCAGCCTCCCGCAATACCCCGAAACCCAGCGGTGTCATTCTGAACGAACGGGGCCCCGAACGTTTCAGGGGCCCCGAAGAGCGGCAGCTCTTTGGGGTAGGTTCGGGGGTGGGGAGTGAAGAATCTGCTTTTCAAAACGTCAGCTGGGTGCCCCATCCTTGACCCTCTCTTGGTCAAGGGTGGGAAAGCACGACCCCTCGTAGTTCCCGCCTCCGTGCCGTCCCGCCTCCCGCAATACCCCCAAACCCAGCGGTGTCATTCTGAACGAACGGGGCCCCGAACGTTTCAGGGGCCCCAACGAGCGTGAGCTCTTTGGGGTAGGTTCGGGGGTGGGGAGTGAAGAATCTGCTTTCCAAAACCTCAGCCCCGAAGATGGACGCGGCCAGCACCGCCAACCTGTCAACCCCTCCGCACCAAAACTTTCCTCCAAGCCCCTCATTTCATTCGGCAAATACTTCCCGCCGTTTTGCAGGGAATTATCCCCTCCCGGCGCACAATGGAATCGTGATTGAAACAGATAGCCCCGCGAACGTGCTCCCCGCGCACGCTAAATCGCCACATGCTCTCTCGCTGCTAAGTCCAATCGGCAGAGATCTCTACGGCTATCCTCAATCGCCACAAATCTTTAGCGCCACCCGCGCGCTGTAACCTCGTGAATGCAGAATCTTTAGCCAAAGAGACGGGATAAATAGGGGTAAGGGGGGCATCTCCGCCTCGACCCGCCCACATCGCTGCTATCATCACCTCGAACTCACGAGGACTTCCCCCATGAAGAACCTCTGGCAACCGGAGACCGTGCAGGAGTTGAAAGGGCGCTTGTCGCATCTGCGCCCCGACAGTCCGCGCCTCTGGGGCAAGATGACGCCCGCGCAGGCCGTGGCGCACTGCACCATCGGCATGGAGCTGGCTCTCGGCGACCGGCGTCCGCCGCGCATGCTGATCGGTCGTCTCATCGGTCGCGTGATCAAGCCGATGGCCTTCAAAGAGAACGAGCCAATGCGCCGCAACTCCCCCACCATTCCCGGCTTTGAAGTCGATGACAACCGCGACCTCGCCGTTGAACGCGCGAAACTCAGCACCATCATCGACCGCTTCGCCGCCGCCGGTGCCGCCGGTTGCACAACGCATCCCCACAGCTTCTTCGGCCGCCTCACCCCCGACGAGTGGTCCATGTGGATGTACAAGCACATCGACCACCACCTTCAGCAATTCGGCGTTTAGCTCTGTGCCCCATTCATGCGCATGCTCTTTGCGCATGAGTGAGATCGCTGCGAACCCTCGCCGCCGGCGCGGCAGAGACTCTGTCGATGGAAGCCCCTGCCTCGCCTGCGACGCCCAGCCCGGCCGCCCACTCAGCGGCCAGGACGCGATGCCCGTGCCAGTTGTCGCCGCGCGGCGCCCGCTCCTCATCCACGTTTACGCGGAAACGCGCCCAGGCGATGAGTTCGAGTCGAGCGAGGCCGCCAGAGCGTGTCTGTTCCGGTTTCGCAATGGATGGTGACGTTCGACCGCGAAACGTTTCAAACAATCCACAAAAAAGTCGCTGCGCTTTGTGGTCCTTATAGCTCAGACAGCGATCTTCAAACCCGCTACGTTCAGGTTGTGGGAATGTCTCATGGCATCCCCGCGAGGTTAAGGAGAACTATGAACGGTTTGAAGCTTGTTGTGTTATCAGCTATTGCCGGATGCTGCATGTTGGCAGTCGCCCCCAAAGCAATGGCTCATGGGCAAATTTCTGTTGAGATCGGTCCAGCTCCCGAATGTCCTTATGGCTACTATGACTCCGCGCCCTATGCCTGCGCCCCTTACGGCTACTACGGCACAGAGTGGTTCAGCGGTGGAGTGTTCGTTGGCGCGGGTCCGTGGTTCCATGGCTCTGACAATTTCCGCGGCCATGTCGACAATCGTTTCCATCCTGACAATGGCTATGTCGGCAAGATGCCCGGACGCGGCGAGAAAGCCGAGCCCACCAATCGTCTCGATAAGAACGAAAACTTCAAGGGCAATGAAATGCGCGATGGCCGCGGACATAAAGACGGCGACCGCAAACCGGACGATAAAAAATAGATTATTCGGCTAACCCTGGTGGGTGTTCAAAGCCTGCTTAGCGACCTTGAGGGAATAGTTAACCTTCGCGGGAGTTAGCAAGCAGAGACACCCACCTTTATAAGCTTCAATGCCTGGACAATAAGTAAAGATACGGTGTGCGCCTCTCGGAAAGGGCGTACCATGAAAGACGAGCGAGACGTTTCTCTCCTCTTTCAGATTCTCTGAACTAAGGCAGTTCTTCTGAAGTATTTTCCCTCTTAGCCCTTGATATTTCGAAAGGGTTACCTATGATCATCACTAAAGTTAAAGTAAAACTAGGTAAAGTTATCTCCTCTCAGCCTTCCGCATCCGCTGAAACATCCAATTCCGGGATTCGTGTCTCCGTCGACGACATACGCGTGCGCGCCTTTCACATGTATCAGCAACGCGGCAGCAAGCACGGCCACGACATTCAAGACTGGCTCAAGGCCGAGCGGCAGATCACCCAGCGCTAAGGCTCACCCATACCATTCACCGCAAATCTGGCCAAGGGCTGGAAGGAGAAGTCATGGGTTGCTCCCTGTGTGATGATTTCGAACGGGCCCTTGAGGATAGAACGAACGAATGCCATCGAGCCTGTGTGAGCGAAACCTATGGGCGAATCAGCACAAGATTTGTCGCTTATAGCAACGTGGAAATGGAACGAGCCAGAAGCGAACTGGAGATGCACCGCTCCGTGTGCGCATCCGTCGCTGGCAAAGCTCGCGGACGGCCATCCCGGCTCGAAGATCTGAACCGTGCCGGCGTTCGAACTCCGTGGGATAGCCCTATACTGGCGGGATGAAACTCCCACTCATCGGCTCACTGCCCGGCCAGGAACTTGTCGCGCTGATTGTGGCGGTTTCGTTTGCCGCCGGGCTCAACGTCTATGCCACGGTGGCAACCCTCGGCCTGCTGGCACACGCGGGCGCGCTGGCGCTGCCTGACTCGCTGCATCTGCTCGAAAGCTGGTGGGTCATCGGCGCCAGCACGGCACTCTTTGCCGTGGAGTTCTTTGCCGACAAAGTCCCCGCCTTCGACCTCATCTGGAATGCCCTGCACACCTTCATTCGCGTGCCCGTTGCTGCGCTGCTGGCTTGGCGAGCAACGGCCACGCTTTCTCCGGGCGAACAGCTCGCCGCCACGCTGCTCGGCGGGCTCATCGCTCTTGCCGCCCACGGAGGCAAAACCGCAGTCCGCGCCGCCGTCACACCGTCGCCCGAGCCCTTCTCCAACATCGGCCTCAGCCTTGGCGAAGATGTGCTGGCCGTCTCGCTGACATGGTTGTCCACCGTGCATCCCTACATCGGCGGCGGCATTGCCCTGGCCTTTGTCGTAGCCATCATCCTGCTCATCCGCTGGGTCTGGCGGGCGCTGCGAGCCCTCTTTCGCGGAGCCGAGCACGCCATCGCGGGTTGATCCCGCTGCTTGGTAAGCGAAACCGAAACCCAGCGGAATCCAGCTTTAAATCCGCCTGGCACCTCAGAATTTTCCTGCTTGACAACAAATCGAATATATAACATATTGTTTATATAACATGTCGCTATACAAAATCTCGACTCAACGTTCCTGGCACTCGCTGATCCTACCCGCCGCGCGATCCTCGCCCGCCTCGCTCTCGGCGAGGCGACGGTGATGGAACTGGCGAAGCCCTTTGAAATGACCCAGCCCGCTGTTTCACGGCACCTTAAAGTACTTGAATCAGCGGGGCTTATCGTCCGGCGTATCGATGGTTCCCGTCGCCCCAGCCGTCTCGCGAAGCCGGGTCTCGAGGCCATCGATCAGTGGCTCGATATGCTGCGCTCCGCTTTGACCACGAACTATGACCGGCTCGACCAGGTTTTGGCCGACATGGCCCCCAACCCAACCCCAGACACTGGAGGAAAAATCGAATGAACACCATGACCAGAGCTGACCCTCAAAACCGAAGGCGACACGCATATCGTCGTCACGCGCCATTTCAACGCCAAACCCGAAGCGGTTTACCGCGCCCACACCGAGCCGGCACTCATCCAGAAATGGCTGCTTGGCCCCGAAGGCTGGACCATGCCGGTCTGCATCAGCGAGCCGCGACCTGGCGGCAATATGCGCTACGAATGGGAAAACCCATCGAAAGGGGAATTCGGCCGTTTCCACGTGACCGGCGAATACATTGAACTTGAGCCATTCAGCCGCATCGTCCACGTGGAGCGGATGTTCCTGCCCGACCCCACCCCTGACAACCACGTCGAAACCCGCTTCGAACCCGACGGCGACGGCACACTGATGACCATGCGCATGACGCTGCCCGATGCGGCCACCCGCGCTCAGATGCTCGCCACCAACATGGAACAGGGGATGGAAATGAGCTACGTCCGCCTGGAAGGCATCCTTCCTGCCTGAGGTTTTCGGCACACTCTGCACAGATCCCCAGGGTCTCAAAATCCGAAACCTTGGGGATTTGCAGGCAGCGTAACTCAGTTCGGTTCCCGGCAATGAGAATTTTGCAGCGAAACGAAATCGACCCGAGTCTATACTTGTATAACCTTGCTGCACCGTTCGAGGAGCCAAGGACATCGTGCACGACGAATCCCTATCGCGGGCAGGACTGAGACGCAGGTTGAGCGTCAGAAGGTGACTGGTCGCGCGTGACTCGGAATTGAATGTCGCGGTAAGGCAGTTTTTCCGGCCTTATGTTCTTGCATTTCTTGCGCTGGCCATCGCGGTCGGCGGCAATGGATACGGATACAAGCTCGCACAATATTTCCAGCACTCCGAGGTTTCAAAGGCCTCGGCCACCCGCATGTGGGTGGACCATCGTGACGATTCGTCGGTCACGGTTGCGCACCAGCAAACACGGCCGCAGCGGATTTCCGCTCTTGAGCTTTTCCTCGTTTTCGGCTCCTCAGGTTCCGCGTCTCTCGCGCGACCACGCTGTCACCACGCCGGCTCCGGCGCGCGTAGCGGCTGTCATTTCCTCGCATATTCCTTTCCGGGCTCCTCCCTCATTCCAACCTTCTCTGGCGTAGTCGGCAGTACCGGCCTGTGTTGTAAGCCAATCCATCAGGTCGCATGTATTGCCTTCCGGCTCTTCATTCCAACCGAATGAACTTGAAATGCCCACCCGAATAGGAGCGGGTGTATATGCCAATTGCCTTGAGTGCAATGGAAGTGGAAACGGACGCGCCGACGCTCGATGGCCCGGTATGCGATGGCCAGTGTGTGAGGGACGATCGGAGTTTCTCGAAACCGCTGAACGGCGCCGCCCGCAGCTGTTGCGGATGGCCCGGCGGCTGACCAATTCCAACGAAGACGCTGAGGACATCCTGCAGGAAGCATTCATGAAAGCCTACAAGGCCCTCGCGAAGTTTCGCGGCGAGTCGCAGATGTCGAGCTGGCTCGGCGCGATTGTGCAGAACACTGCGCACGAGCATCTGCGCAGCCGCCGCAATCGCGTCTTCGTCTCGATTGAATACCTCAGCAAGCAGGACAATGAAGTCGTCGAGATCGACCTGCCTGACCCCGGCAAAAATCCCGAAGAGACGTGCCAGAGCAAGGAGATGGAGGCCATCCTGCGTGAGGAAGTAGGCAAGCTGGGCCTGGTGTGCCGTCGCGCGATTGAGCTTTGCGTGCTCGAAGAGCGGCCTCAGTTCGCGGCTGCCGAGTCGCTCAGCCTGAGCGTGGCCACCATGAAGTCGCGGGTCTTTCGCGGCAAGCGCCTTCTCGGACACGCGGTTTCACGACGACTGGGTGCGCGGCACGGAGCTCTCGCGATGGCAGCCGAACACCGCGTGAGTTGCGAAATGTAGCCGGAGGCACCCACGCCCTTGACCAAGCTCTCCATACTGAAATTCTTTTGAGCGCCGTGAGAACGGCGCTCATTTTTTCTGCGGCGGCAGGTTTCGGCGAAATATTCTGCGCGACCGCCCACGCTGCGGCGGCGATGATCCAGGAAATGAAAAAGCCCGTAAAGGGCAGCCGCCTGTCCGATTGGCCAAAGACAGCTTGCATGTTAGCGGAAATATGAAGCAAGCGGGCAGCCAGATCAGCAGCGTGTAGATGGATATCTGTGCGGCTTCGGCCCAGGCAGCCACACGCGGCAACACGTTGAAGAGCACGCCCAGCCCGCTCGCAATCTGTCCCGCGCCGGTGAGCCGCGCCCATCCCGCGCGAAAGGGCAGCCATGCGGGAACAAAATGGGCGGTGGCCTGCGGGTACACCAAATGCGACAGCCCGATGGGCGGCAGCGAAGCGGCGAAGAGCATACGAGCTGCCCGCACGCCGCGCTCTCCGGCGGCGAATGCGAACACAGAACCCTGCGGCAGATCGGCAAGTTGGGCAAACAGCGTCCAGCCGCCGGAAAGAAGAAGCGTGCAGTTCGCCAAGGCCGAGCCATACTCCTTCCAGTTTGCGGCGCGACTACGATGGCCGGCAACTTGAGCGAAGCCCACAGGATGAGCCCGGGAAAAGAATGCGTACGGCCCACACGCGAGTAGAGCGGAAAAGCAGGCCGCAACCGACGCCCACCTCGAGCAAGCCCGTCAAGTACGCAAGCCCGGTGCGGCCCGGCACCCACGGCGCCACCGGCTGCCACACCATCGCAAAGTCGCCGACCAGCAGTGCCCAATCACACCGAGGCCGATCAGGCCGATAGCGAAGAAGACGAGCGCCGGTTGCTGGCTCACGCTGCAATGATCCTTCGACGTAGCAGACGGAGTTGCGAATTTGAGAACTGGCTGCGACCGGCATCATGAGACTTGGAAGCTAGCCGATTCCTGTCGTCATTCCAACCGCGAAGTGATGCATCCACGCATTGAAGTTCCGAAGCGGTCTGCGGACGTGGCTTGTCGGATACGACTCGCATGGCGCGCGGCGTTATACTCCGAGCACTGCTTCTCCCGTGAGGTCTGTTCGATGAAAAAGCTTGCGATTCCTTCTGCTCCTGTCGGTTCCGCTCTTCGCCCAGACCAATGACAAGAAGCCGCCCACCACCTTGCGCGGCGTGCTGCTGGAGCAACTGCGCACCACCCATGATCAGGAAGACTGGTTCGTCCCGGTGAGCATTGCCGTGGATGGGCTGACCGCGCAGCAAGCCATGTGGAGTCCCGGCAAAGGGAACCACTCGGTGGGTCAGCTCGCCTATCACATCTGGTATTGGGACAACCGCGCGCTCAACGATTTCAAGGGCGAGAAGAATGAGAAATTCGACGGCAATAATAACGAGACCTTCGACAACTTCACGGCTGCGCAGTGGGACGACCTGGTAAAGAAACTTAACCAGGTGCTGTCCGACTGGGATAAGGCAGTGACCGATGCCGACGATGCGAAGCTCGCCGCCAATGCCTCGCTCGATCGCGCATGTGGGCGCGCACAACGCCTACCACGTCGGTCAGATTCTCTACGTGCGCAAATTGCAGGGCGTCTGGAATCCGGACAAGGGCGTGAAGTAATTACTCGGATCCCTACGGTCGCACGTTTTCCGTTGCACCGTTTTTTGGAGACTCTTCAGGCGAGGCTTGCCGGGCGTAGTGCCTTGTCCGCCTGGTTGCCGATACGCACGACGATCGGCAGCAGCGCTTCCACATCCTGAAGACTGGTGCGGAAATTGACGATGCAGGCGCGCAACGCATATTTGCCGCCAATGATGGCGTTGGAGAGATACACTTCTCCGCCTTGCTGAAGCCGCGTGAGCACTTCGCGATTCAGATCGTTGAGGTAGTTGTCCACGTCATCGCCACTGCGCTTCAAATCGGGCGGAACGTAACGAAATGTGGTGATGCTGAGTCCCTGCGTCAGCGCTTCAAGGTCCGGATAACCCGCGACGCGTTCAAACATGGCGCGCGAAAGGCGCATGTCGTCGGAGATCATCTGCACATAGCCATCGCGGCCCGCCTGCTGCAACGCGAGCCACACCTTGAGCGCGCGAAAACCACGCGAGTTTTGCGGGCCGAGATCGAAATAATTGATGGCTTCGACGCCGAAGTGATAATAGGGCGGGTGATACGCGAAGGCGTCGCGTAATTTCGAAACATCGCGTACCAGTGCGCAACCGGCTTCGAGAGGCGCATAGAGCCACTTGTGCGGATCCACGGCAATGGAGTCAGCCGCGTCCAGTCCCGCAAATTCGGGTGGCGCATCGGGGCATACGGCGGCGAATCCGCCATAGGCTCCATCGATGTGAAACCACAGATCAAGTTCGCGACAGAGGCCGGCGATTTCGGGCAGCGGGTCCATGGCGCCTGTGCTCACCGTGCCGGCATTGCCAATCACAACGAACGGCTTTTCGCCGGTGGCAAGGTCGGCGCGGATTTGTGCGCGCAAGTCATCGAGGTCCATGCGCATTTCGTTGTCGGTCGCAATCCACCGCACCGAGTCTGTGCCCAGGCCGGCAATGTCGGCGGCTTTTTGAATCCATGTGTGCGTCTCCTTCGAGCAGTACGCACGCAACCGCGCGCCATCGACGCCCTTCGACCGAATATCGCTGCCGCCCTTTGCCTGCCGCGCCGCGAGAAAGCAGACCATGTTGGCCATGTTGCCGCCGCTGACGAAGAGTCCTCCGCAATCGGTCGGGTAGTTGAGCATCTCCGCGATCCAGCGAATACTCTGCGCCTCAATCTCGCTCGCCATCGGCGACAGCAGCCAGGCTCCGCAATTAGGGTTCGTCGCCGCCGCCAGCAACTCGCCCAGCATACCGATCGGCGCCGCGGAAGACGTGACATAACCCCAGAAGCGGGGGTGCGCATTGAAACAGGGAATGATCGAAGAGAAGACCAGCCGCGCGGTTCAGCAACTCCCCCGCGTCGGACCCCTGTCTTGGCAGGGTACGACTGGCATCCAGAGCTTCACGTATGACGGAAGGGGATTCTCCTGTCGTCACGGGCCGCTGCGGTAACGAGTCAAAAAAATCGGCGAGGCGGTCCACCAGTTGATGCCCGGCAACGCGAAACTCGTCGGGAAGAAAGATCAAGCGGCGCGGTTCGATTTGCGATCGTTTCAGTTTGCTGCATGGGGAGGCCTCGCAGAGATTCTACTGGACTTGACGCGCGGTCGAGATTCCCGATTCTTGCTATCAACCATGTGCGGTCCCTTCCACGAATCTTTTGCAACCTCGTCGCCTCCCGCCTGTACAATTGCGTGCATTCGGAGGTCGACGAATGAGCAAGTTTGCAAGTATTACGGAAACGGTCGGCAATACGCCGGTGGTCAAAATCAACCGTCTCGGGCCGCCGGATGTAAACCTCTATGTCAAGATCGAGGCGTTCAATCCGCTGGGCTCGGTCAAGGATCGTCTCGCGCTGGGTGTGATTGAGGAAGCAGAGCGCACCGGCAAGCTGAAGCCCGGCCAGACGGTCGTAGAAGCCACCAGCGGAAACACCGGCATCGGCCTCGCCATGGTCTGCGCTGCCAAGGGCTATCCCCTGGTGGTGACCATGGCGGAGACCTTCAGCATCGAGCGACGCAAGCTGATGCGTTTCCTCGGCGCCAAGGTGGTCATCACTCCGGCCGCGGCGCGAGCCGTCGGTATGGTCAACAAGACTGTGGAACTGGCCGAGAAGCACGGCTGGTACTACACGCGCCAGTTTGAAAATGAAGCCAATGCGGACATGCATTCGCGCACCACGGCACAGGAGATTCTCGACGATTTCAAAGGTGAGCGTCTCGACTACTGGGTCACAGGATTCGGCACCGGCGGCACGCTCAAGGGCGTCGCGCGTGTGCTTGCCAAAGAGCGGCCAGACACAAAGATCGTGGTCTGCGAGCCTGACGATGCGCCGATGCTTTCGAGCGGCATCGAGCAGGAGCGCAACCAGGACGGCTCGGCGAAGTCCGGCCATCCCAGCTGGAAGCCGCATCCCATGCAGGGCTGGAGCCCCGACTTCATCGCCAAGCTGGCTGGCGATGCCGTCGCTTCGAAAGCCATCAGCCAGGTGTTGCGCATCGCGAACGCCGATGCCCTCAAGTGCAGCAAGGAGCTCGCAAAAAAAGAAGGCATCTTCGTCGGCATCACCTCCGGCGGAACGTTTGCCGGCGCGCTGCGCGTTGCCGCGGATGCGCCAAAAGGATCGACGATCCTGTGCATGCTCCCTGATACCGGTGAGCGCTATCTCAGCACGCCGCTGTTCGCCGATGTGTCGGTAGATATGACCGAAGAGGAGTGGGAGATCGCGCGCTCGACGCCGAACTGCATCCTGCAACCACCACAAGCGTAGCTACGCGACTTGTTCGCACAAACAGCAAGGGCGCCGATTTTCTAATCGGCGCCCTTGGTTTCAAAATCTGTCCGAATTATTCAAACTGCGGTGGATACACCATCTGGAACTCGCGCATTTCGCGCTTCAGCTCATCCATCTGCTTCGGGTCAAACTTGAAGCCATCCGTTCCGAAGAACTGCTTGTTGAATTGCTCCATCTGCCGGTGCAACTCTTCCATCTGCTTCGGATCGATACCGAAGTTCTGGCCCTTGAGTGCATCGCGAAATTGCTCGGCCTGTTTGCGGAACTCCTCTTCCTGCTGGGGCGTGATTTCGAAGTGCATCCCACCGGTCTGGTCCTGCCACTGGTTGAGCTGATCGCGCAGCGCCTCGCCCTGGTCGCGCATCGACTGCACCGCGGACTCGTCCAGATCGAGATGCTGCTGCAAATCCAGCATCACATCAGGATCGGCAAACGCCATCAACGGGCATGGGCCATCAGGAAGAAGCTCGTGAAATTCCAATTCACTCTTCTTCTTCGAATCCACCTGCAGCGTCAGCGTCGTCTGCTTCTTGTCGCGAAGCACAGTGACCTGCACGGCCTTCCCCTGGTTGGTGCGCATCGAGCGTTCCCAGTCAGAAACCGTCGCGATGCTCTCAGCTCCCACCTTGAGAATCACGTCGAAGGCTTTCATGCCCGCGGCAGCGGCTTCGCTCTTGCGCGCCACCTGCTTCACCATCAGGCCATTTTGAATGCCAAGATAGTCGGCCATCTGCGCCGTGAGCGGCTCAACCAGCGCGCCAACCTTCAGCGTGCTGTTGCCGACAAACGGCATGTGAAATCCGCCGGGAAGCGGCGCATCTCCGGCCGCCCCGTTCCAAGAATTCCCAGCCCTTGCACCGGCGTGCTGATATCGCTGCCGTCGTTCAGCTTGTTCCAGATGTCGGTGTCCAGCTTCTTGCGATCGGCCAGCTGAACGGTAAGCGTCTGCGTTGCGCCGTCGCGGCTCACCAGCATGGTCACCTTGCGGCCTGGCGGAATTTCGCGCATCATGCGGCCGAAAGCCTCTGCGCTCTCGACTGTCTGGCCGTTGAGTTCGAGCAGCACGTCGTTCACGCGAAGCCCGACCTGCGCTGCCGGCGCGTCGTGATCGATGAGCGTGATCACGGCTCCCCGGACGTCTTTCAGCTTGAGCTTGCTTGCCGAGTCGGTGTCCACGTCGCCGACCAGCACGCCCAAGATACCCCTGCGCGCTTGAGTGCAGCAGCAGAGGGTTGGGTTCTTCTACGATTTGCGCTATCCGGGTCGCCTGCGCCGGCGCCATTGATGGCGCCAGTAGGATTGCGGCTCCCACCAGGGCGACTCCAGCTTGGATGTAAGGCCTCATAAAGCGGTTCATGTTGCTTTCCTCGTGTTCCTTCATCCAGGTCCGCACTCTTGTATGGACGGTGCGGTTGCCCGAAGGTAAGGGGTTCGTTATTGAAACTGCGGCGCCCGGCTTAGAACTTCCCGGGACGCCGTCCGGATATGGGGATTATTGTCCGAATTGGCAACGGTAGACAATACACGTTTTACGCCCGTATCGGCTTCCACGGGCTCCAGTTCGCTGATCGCCGTCGCGCGGATCCGCGGATCGCTGTCATTCAGCAATGCTTCCAGCACGGCGTCGCGAACGCGCATGTCCTCGGCCACGTACGGCTGCAAGCCTTCGAGTGCTTTCTCACGAACGGCTTCGCTCTTGTCGTAGCGCAGCGCCACCATCAGGGCGTCGCGGATGCCAGCACCCTGGCAGGAATGCCCAGCCCGGCATTCGGCCGCCAGCAATCCGACCGAGTCGTCCCGCACCCCTTGCGAAGATGCATTCTCCGAGGCCAGCATCAACAACTGCCGGATCGCCGGGTCGTCGAGCGAACCCTGGATATGCTGCGGCACCACCTGGTTATATGTGACATCGACCAGTCTCGCTGTTGGGCTGGCGCACAATGCTGGAGATGTTGGCCACTTCCGCAGAAACCGGCGTCACCGCCGGAGTCGGCTTTGTCGACAGTGGGTGCCGGCACGCGTCCTGCGGCATGCGCTGCGCGGGCTTGCGCGTATTCGTAGCCGCCGAGCGTGCCGGCGCCGCCCCCCACAATCAGCAGCAGGACAGCCGCAACCGGGGCAGCCTGCAGATTCGCAAAGTTGTTCAGGACGCGCTGACCGAAGCGCTCAAACCACCGCTTGGGTGGAATGGCATCCAGCGATTCTTCCAGGCGGATGCGCGAGCGGGTCACAAAATTCGGATCGGGTTCGACGACAGGATAAGCCGTGGCCAGCGTCTTCAGCGCCAGCAGCTGCTGCCGCTCCTGGCTGCACTCCGTGCAGGCGGCAAGGTGCCGGTCCAGCTCGTGTACCTGTTCATCGGGCAGCTCGCCGTACGCTGCCAGAACGATGCGTTCATGGGCAAGTTCGCAATTCATCTCTGTACGTCCTTCCAGCCTCTACAACAGTCCCGCAAATCCAGTCTTAAAAGACGCCGCCGCCCGCAAGGGCTTTAACGCAGTCCCGCCAGTTGAGTTCTCAACTTTTTAGTCGCTCTGAAGAGCGTATTTTTGGCGGTTTCTTCCGTGGTATTCAACATCTCTCCAATGGTGCGCAGGCGGAGACCCTGGTAGTGCTTCAGTTCAAAAACCATCCGCTCCCGCGGGGTAAGCTTGCTCAGCGCGGACTGAATCCGCTCGCCCAGCACCTTGCGATCCAATTCCTTGCTCGGGTTCGAGAATGATCGATTGTCCGAGACCGAAGCCAGCACGTCGATCTCGTCGCCGGAGTGATCCACCACCACGGCCTGGTCTTCGCGGCGCGTCTTGCGGCGGCGAAGCTGATCCAGACAGAGATTGGTCACGATCCGGTAAATCCAGGTGTAAAACGAGCACTCGAACCGAAAGTTCCCGATATACCGGAATGCCTTGAGAAAGGCTTCCTGGTAGATGTCTTCCGCGTCCTGTTCTGAGCCCGTCAGATGCAACGCCAGCCGCAGTACCTGCTGCTCATACTGGCGAACCAGGGCATCAAACGCCGCCCGCGACCCGGACTGCGCCTCGCGGATCAGTTCCATCTCCGGCGCACGGGCCTGCAAACGCTCTGCGGCGCGATCCGGTCCGTCCATTGCCCGGGAAGCCATGCCTGCGGAAGATTGTATCCTCCTTTTGGCAGGCCACGCTAAAGCGCCCGGCAGAGCCGTTGGCGAAGTTGGGTAGCTCACAGCATCCGATGCCATCGAGATTTTCGCTCCGGTGGTGCAGACGTTATCGCACTTAGTAGACGGCCCTGAAGCCCGTTTTGTGAGCCGCGTTTGCAGCCAAAACCCACCCCAGGGGTCGAACGGCAAGTGTTCTGCCTCGAAAGGTACGCGTTGAGGGGTGGCCTTACACTAGGGGAAGCATGAACGAGAGTCTCTTTGCGGGAATGGAAGACGCGGTCTGGAGAATCGGGCGGCTGGTATACGGCACACTGCGACGGCGGATCGCGCGGCAATCCCGGGCCTGCCGGCTATGGAGCCGTCATTGAAGACCCCAAGGGCCGGGTGGTGGCACGCCTGAGCGCATTCCTTGGCACGCAAACCAATAACTACGCTGAATACAAGGGACTTCTCGCAGTTCTCTCCTGGGCGAAGGAGCACGGTGCACGCCAGCTGCGCGTCGTCTCCGACTCCGAGCTGATGGTCAAGCAGATCAAAGGCCAGTACAAGGTCGCCAGCCCCGTCCTCCGCCCCCTGTGGGAGGAGGCCAAACTCCTTGCGCGCCAACTCGAGCGCTTCGAGATGCGTCACACCTTGCGCGGCGGAAACAAGGAAGCCGATCAGCTCGCCAACGAGGCCATGGACAAGGGAACAGGCCGGCCCGCAGCGGGCAGACCCGTTGCTGATTCCGGCAGAAAATTGGCGCCAAAGGGCGTGAACGACCAGATTTTTGAGGGTTATGTGAAGGGTGGAGTCGTGCACCTGCTCGAAGGTGATCTGCCCGATGGAACTTTCGTAAAGGTCACACGGAAGTAGACCGCCCGTTCCCGCGCCCCAACTTGTGCTTGCAGTTTACCGCTTGCCCATCATCGCTTCGCGGACTGAAGAGGCCGAGTCCTCCCGCCTCCGGTCTTTCTTTCACGCCTGCGAACCAATTCAAAATCCAGGGTGCCCCATCCTTGCGACGTATTTGTTTTTGTCGCAAGGGTGGGAAAGCAACAAAGCCACGCGCAACTGTCTTTGTGAGGTCGGAAGAGAATGGTCGTTATGCGGCGTGGGCCAGCTTTTCGTATTCCGCAAACTCCGCGGGACGATTGAGAACGACACTTAAATTCATCAGCGCGCGCGACGAGCACGCAGGGCACTCGCGATTGGCGTCGCTCACACAATTGCAGTCAAGGCAAAGCACGGCATGATCAAGCGGAATGGTCGATTTGTTCCTGAGAGAATTCATAGTGTGTGGTCCAATCCTTTGGACTCCTGTATAGAAGAAACCGTATCGCAGCCACGAGTTGCGCCTTCTACCACGAAGGTGGCAGGCAGCCCTTAAACCCTTATGTTCTGACCGCGTGTCCGGCAGAGTAGTGATCCAAGTCACACGATCGTTTCACGCGAGTTGCAATTTGGGTCGCTCTCAACCTCGTCCCGAATTAAACCAGAAACTCCCGGAACAATTTCTGAAACAAGATCGTCTCAGTTCGTCGCCGCGATCGCCTGGCAGATTTTGTCCATCGCGGGAAGTTCCGCCTGGCTTCCCGGCTTGTGTCCATTCACCAGAATTGAAAACGCAAGCGTTCTTCCGCCCGCGGTCTGCAGATACCCCGACAACGCATTCGTCTCGTTCAGGGTACCGGTCTTCGCCCATAGCTTTCCCTGCAGCGGCGTATTCCGGAAGCGGCCGTAGAGTGAGCCGTCTACGCCGGCGACCGGGAACGTTCCGCGCCACGGCACGCCCCAAGCCTGATGCGTTGCATACGACAGCAACCGCGTATAGGCACGCGGAGTGATGCGGTCGTCCATGCTCATTCCCGAGCCGTCGTAGAAGAAAAAATCACCATCGCTCACGCCCGCGTCTATCAGGAACTGCCGCACCACGCGCGTGCCCTGGGCCAGGCTTCCATCCTTGGCAAATGCCTTGCCGAGCAGCCGGAGCAGAAGTTCCGCATGCAGATTCTGGCTCACCTTGTTGGTGACGGTGATGTCCTGCGCAACCGGTACTGAGACATGCTTTGCCAGCACTTTGCGATTGTCCAGCGGAGCTTCCACGGTATCGAGCATGCGCGGCGCCAATTTCAGAGGCTCCGAACGCTCCGCACCAAAGTCCCCTGTCCCGGTCGAGAGGCGGTGCGCTGAAGTCGGATCGCCATTCACTTTCACGCCCCGGCGTAACAAAGCATCTTTGAATGCCGCGGCCATGAATTCCGCCGGATCTTCGACCGCAAGCGGCGCATGCAGACCCTGTGCAGGAGCCGTTCCCCATGCCCTGACCATCAGGCTGCCCGGCCTCCGCTCGAGCCCCGGATGCGGGACATCTGGGGGCTGGGCCATCGTCATCGAGTTCTCAAGCGTGTAGTAGTCAATATCCGGCGTCCACTGCGCCAGCGTCGCACCCGGCTTTGCAGGATCGGCGGTCAATGTGAGTTCAACCGTGTTGTCGGCAAACGAAAGTGCCGAAATGGGAGCCCCATATCCCCATTGCAAGTCATCCCATGCCCACGCGGTTCCGTACGGCTCGCTGAGATAAAAGCTGTCGTCGCCCACCACCGCACCTTCGATCGTCCGCACTCCCGACTGCTCCACTTGCTCTGCCAGCAGATCCAGAACATCGAGGGCGCTCGGTTCAGCTTTCACCTCCTGCGGCGTCGGAATTGCCGCCGGCTTCCCGGTGGGCGACTTCGCGGGAGGATTTTCAGGCGTAGGCGCCGGTGCAGGCGGAGACGGGTGGTTTATAGGGATAGTGTCGTGCGCTCATCGTGGGATCGCCCGCGCCCAGGATAAGAATGTTGCCGTGAAGCACACCGGCAGAATCGATGTCAGCGTCGGCAACCACATCGGTGGTCCACGTAAGACTCTCCACCGGCAACAGCGCAAAGGCAGCGGCGGTGGTGGCGAGTTTTGCATTTGAGGCAGGCGTAAACAACTTGCCCTCGTTGAGGCCGTAGAGCGGCTGTCCGTCGAGAGTAGTCACGCTGATGCCGAATTCCGTGTGGCTGAGCGCTGGATCGGACAGGATCGCCTGAATGCGCTCGGCCATCGCGCCTTTTGCCGGGGCAGCCTTTACCGGTCGACGCGCTGGCGCAGGAGCATGGTGCGTCTGGGCAAAAGTGCAGTGGGCGTAGAACAGAAGCAGCGCCGGGCAGAGCGCCAGCATTCGCCGGATGGGAAACATGCAGGGAGTTTAGCAGGCCACGATTCGTGAGCTCTGCCGCTGGATACGGCCGAACCCATAGAATCGAATCGAGCATTTGATCGCGCTGGTTTAGCCCTTGCAGAGATATTCGATGCGATGACTCCTTCACGACGCACCATTTCGCAGCTGGCAGCTCCGGACACGCTCGCTCGAACTCGGTCAGCGAACGCTGGTGATGGGCGTCGTCAATATCACACCCGATTCCTTCAGCGACGGCGGACATTTCCTCGATCCTGAAGCGGCAGTGGCGCGGGCGCTCGCGTTACTCGACGACGGGGCCGACCTGCTCGACCTTGGTGCGGAAAGCACCAGGCCCGGCTCCCGTGCCGGAAACGCTGCCGAGGCAGCCGTCAGTGCCGAGCAAGAGCAGGCGAGGCTCCTTCCGGTGATCGAAGGCGTCCTGAAAGCCCGGCCCGATGCAATCCTTTCCACAGACACCTATAAAGCCGCCACCGCACGCGCCGCTGTCGCAGCCGGCGTCGAGATCATCAACGACGTAAGCGGGTTCACCTGGGATGAGGCGATGCCCGACGTCTGTGCGGAGTCAGAATGCGGCGTGGTCCTGATGCACACACGCGGCCGGCCTGAAGAATGGCGGGCGCAAGCGAAGTTGCCCGCGGAGATGCTCATGGAAACTATCCGCCTCGGACTCTCGGAGAGTCTTGCGGTTGCGGTGCGCGCAGGCATCGCTGCGGAGGCGGTGGTTCTTGATCCCGGCTACGGCTTCGGCAAGAAGTTCGACGAGAACTACGTTGTGCTCGCGCATCAAGCTGAATTCCTCGCTCTCGGTCGGCCCCTTCTCGCCGGCCTATCGCGCAAGTCCTTCCTCGGTCACACGCTGGCTCCGCTCTTCGGCGGCGATGCAGCCCGGGTTGAGTCCCGCGAAATCGCCGGCATCGCAGCGCTCGTTGCAGCAATCCTGCAAGGAGCGTCGATCGTTCGTGTGCATGATGCTCGGCCGGCAGTCGAAGCCGCGCGCATCGCCGATGCTGTGCTCGGCGCCCTCTGATGCATTTCGGACAAGATCAGTCCAAAATTGGCCGCGATGTTACTCACGAAACGAAGGTCATATCATTTTCAAACCATGTAGGCAATTTGCTGAAACATAAGTGGGATTTCGCGAGAGTATAGAAGTCGTGATCATATTCTTAACGCCCATACTCAAGTCAGGAAGAACAAATGAACACACTCTTGCTTCGCGTTTCGATCTTCGTAAAGAAATTAATTCCAGACGAACAGGGTCAAGACCTGGTTGAGTATGCCTTGGTAGTTGCTCTCATTGGCTTTGCTGCTATCACCGGGATGAAGTTTCTCGCTACGGGATTGAATCATGCATTTTCTGATATTGCGAACGTGCTTACGTCGAGCATCACCTAACGGCGTTGATCCGGATGTGCATCTACCATTCCTGAATCGATGAGTTTGCGCGGGGCGATTCTCCGCTTTGTTTGAAGCCCACATTCCCTTTGGCCAGATGCGGAGTACGCGCACCGCGGCTAACGCTTCGACATCGCATGCAGTTTGAGAACCGTGTTCCAGTTGCGCCCGGTTCCCATTACGCCGATAGCCTTGTCGAGAGCCCTTCCCGTAAACTTTGTCTCGGCCGCGCCGTCGGGCAGGTGCAGGTAGAGTGTGTCCCCCGCGAGGTGATACCGGTCTCGCCGCTTGGGATACATCTTAACGATGCGATCCAGTCCTGCTACTGCACTCGCCCCCGTCGGCCCGGCGAGGAACGCGACGTGCACCAGGGCGCCTTTCGCCGCTGCCTCGGCCGCGTAAGGATTCTCAGCAATTATGCGCTCCAACTGCTCGTGCGTGCGCACCACTACTCCGCAAGGAGCGCCCATCAATTTCTCCAGACCGGCTGCCACGGCCTGCGCGACTTTTGCCGCTGAACCTTTCGCGTCAACGACGGCATTACCGCTCTGAATGTAAGTCTCGACCTTCTCGAATCCCAGCCCGGTCAGCATCTTCCTGAAATCCGCCATGGGCAGCTTTCCGTAGCCGGCAAGATTGACCGCGCGCAGCAGAATGACATAGGTCGGCATGACGACACCCCCTGCGACCGTATCGTAAATGCATCCGGGCTGTTCCGGAGTCAGAGGCGCGGAGAAACATGCAACCGGATTATTGCTTTTCCGTGGCCAGGTAAACCACAACGCCGCTCAATAGCGCCACCATTGCGAGAGCAGGAAGAACGATCCAGCCCGTCCCGTCGGATTGGGACAACGAGGACGGGAGCAGCGCATCGAGATGCAGCGCCCCCGGCAGATCTTCAAGCCAGGTCCTCATCAGGTCGCCCTTCCACACGAGAGCTCCTGCCGCGACAACAATCATCAGCATCGACGCGAAGATCTGCGCACCCAATATCGGCCGTCCCACTGTCTCGATGGCCGCATAGCGCCGCCGAAGCTGGGCGCGCCACCACAAGGCGCCCGGGGATTCAAGGTGTGGGAGATCCAATGTCTGCCTGCGTGAAGCCTGCAGCGCCTCGGTCACAAGCACAAGATCGGAGCAGCACCGGCAAGTCTCGACGTGCGTGCGCAGTTCCGCCGGGCAAGCTTCAGGCCAGTAGCCCTGGTGCAGCAACTCCGTCACTTCTCGCTCGCGCGTGCACGTGAAAGGACTCACGCTTCCCCCTTCTGACGCAGCAAACGAGCCATCTTGCGTCGCGCGCGAAACAACAGCAGCCGGATACTCGCCGAACCCAGTCCCGTCACCTCTGCAATCTCGTGGTGGGAGTAGCCCTCGGCATACGCCAGCCACAACAGTTGCCTGTCACGCGGACGCATCTGCGCCATCGCGGGGCCCAGCATCGCCAGCGAATCCGCCTGCCCCTCGCCGCAGCGCGCCGTGAACAACTCCTCCGGCATGTCGTCAATCGAGGACGATTGCGGACGCCGCCAGTGATCGCGCAACAAATTGGTTGCAATTCGAAATAGGTACCGCCGTGCCGCCACTTCACCGTCTGGAGGATGATTGGCGCACAGGAATCGCACATAGCTCTCTTGCGTCAAGTCGTCGGCAAGTGCGCGATCGCGGCTCACGCGGGCGAGATAGGCCCATAGCGAACGGGCCGAGCGCGCATAGAAACCCGCGAACTGCTCGTTATCCATTGCCGCGACGGGCGCGCCGGCGGCGAGGGGTTGTCCCTCGCCTGCCAGCACGTTCGGAATGGTCGACTCCCAGGGCATGGGTCTCTGCTTCCTCACCTTCACCGCGCTCCCCGCAACTCACTGCCTGTCCTTGAAATTCGAGGATGCGCCGAGGGGTGAATCGAATCTACCTGATCCAGTCGTGTCAGCGGGCATCAAGCCCAGCTTTGCCGCCAGCAGCCACGAAACGCCTGCTGAGATGATAAAGCCGATTCCCGGCATCAGCACGATCGTTCCGAAAACCAGCATAGGCATCTCCATATCGGGCCCGGCATGCTTCAGCGAAAGCAGCCCAATGCCCAGCAGCACCATCACGATGCCTGCCTGCAATGGCGTGAGGATGCGCGCGACGGCGCTGGGCATGCGGCGATCCTGCTCGATCCCAACCGGAATCGGCGCCGCCTCCAGGAATTTTCTGCCCGCTTCCGTCTCCATGTAGGAGGCCAGTTCCTGGTTGCTCGTGAACTTATCGATCAGCTTGCCGTGCACGTCACTCTGCAGCTTGAAGATGCGTCCCCAGCGGCGATTCTCCACGAACATCCGGGCAAGCACGAAGATGGCAGTCAGGCCAAGCGCGAAGGCGATCAGTGGCACCATATCGCTCCAGATGCGCTCGAATGGCGACGGCTGCCCCTGAGAGCGATATACATCAGGCCAAACTGCACGTTCCAGCGCCTCATCCGGCTGTCCGTCGTCGTGCTTCAGATGCGAAAACAGGTAGAACTCGGGGTTCCGCGCCACCTCGGGATGCTCTGCAAGAAACGCCGCCAGCTGCGGATTGTTCCGAGTCACGTACTCCTGGTTGGAGAGCAGCGAGGGATCGCGCGCAACCACTGTGGTAAGCGTGGGGCTCAGCCGCAGCAATTGGATCAGTTTCGTCTGGTTCTCCGCCACATCGCGATCGTTGGGAACCCTCCCGTCGCTCATCACCGGCGCCGCCACCGGAGTGGAAGTACGAGGCTGGGCCTGTCCCATGCTGGCCAAAAGAAGAACAGAAAGAGCAACAGCGGAAAGAATCCGGTAAACCAGGCAACGCGTTTGCATTGTTTTCCCCCGAAATTGAAGAGCTTTTCCGGCCCTTCTATCCGGAACAACGGATGAACTCAGAGATCGGTTAACAACTCTCTTGAGGGCTGCCAAGATTTCTCGAAACCCACTTTGGAGCGCGGGCATTCCCCTTTAGCAGTATTTAAGTAACGACGATTGAGGGTTACTTTGTACGTAGCCCCAGACTGTACTTTTGGGTTCAGTGTTCCGGGTATCTCCCCGACCGATTCCATAGCAGAGGAGACAAGCGACACAATGGACGATCATTATCAAAGCGGGAGACTTCTCGCCCGACTCAAGCTGAGTTACGCAGATCGCCGCAACACTCTTACCTGGGCGCTCTTCATCTGGTCTTTCACGGCCGTCGGACTCGCACTTTTTCTACCCTTTGAGGCCACATTGCTGCGCTCTGTCGGCGTTGCTGTCGGCTGGTCCGCTGTCCACCTCCTGCGCCGAGCCTGAGCGGGGCAGCCGGTATCGAGCGTGGGATAGAATTCCCGCCATGCCTTCCGCGCACAGCAAGGCGACCATCATCAGCATGGCCATCGTCGCCACTGGCATCACGGTGCTGCTGCACGAGGGCGTCGGCCATGGCGTTACCTCGTGGCTTCGCGGCGGCGTCCCCGTTGAACTTACCAGCAACCATCTCTCAAGCCTGCACGAGGATCGCTGGGTCGAGGCGGGTGGAACGCTCGTCAACCTGGCTGCCGGGACGTTGGCGCTGCTGGCGACCCATGCTGCCGGATCGCGCGCCAGCCTTCGCTACTTCTGCTGGCTGCTGGCCGCACACAATCTTTTCTCCGGCACCGGCTACTTCATGTTCTCCGGCATCTTCGGCTTTGGCGACTGGGAGCAGGTGATCGCGGGCTTGCCGCACCAGGCCCTGTTGCGCACGGCCATGGCGATCGCCGGCCTCGGACTTTACGTGCTGGTTGCGTGGCTGCTGGCCATCGCGGTCCGGCCCTTCTGCGCGACGCGTGCGGAGTACAACGTCATCGGCCGGCTGCCCTATCTCGCCAGCTGCATCTTTAGCTGCGCTGCCGGAATCTTTGATCCGCTGGGCATCAAGCTGCTGCTGGAATCCACCATCCCGGCTGCGTTTGGCGGATCGTCCGGCATGCTCTGGCTTGATGGGATGATTCCGCGCCCACTTCCTGAAAGTTCGCTCGCCGTCCCCCGCCAGGTGGCATGGTGGCTTTTCGCGGTGATCTTTGCAGTCGCCTATATCGTCGTCCTGGGCCGCGGAATCGAGTTCCCACATTAGTCTCGACCGCCTGTCGCAACCTGCACGGCACGTGGACCGTCATCACTGTCAGAGCCCTGCTTTATGAACCTTCAACAGACCGTGCTGCCCCTTTGCTTCATCCCAGTTCTCGGGCTGGTCTGTGCCGCACCCGCCACCCGCGCCGATCAGCTTAAGTCGCCCTGGGACGCCCACCCGATCCCGCTCAACGACGCGCCCTACAATTGCCCGGCCCCGCCGCCATTCTCCAGGTCGCTCGATGCGGACAGCTACTACATCGACGCCCACCACTCCGTCATCGATCCCGTTAAGAAAGCAGCCTACGAAAAAGCCGCCGAAGCGCCTGACCACCTCGGCCAGTGGACGACCCAGGCCGCCGATGCCTACATCCGCCATGGCAGCCGGGCCGGCGCACAATGCGTTTACACTCTGCTGTCGGCCGCTGCTGAGGCCAAAGCCTGGTCCGCCTCCATGCCCACCGGCCAGGCGCACTACGTGCAAAAGTGGCTGCTCGCCGGCACCGCAATGGCTTATCTCAAGGTCCGCAATACCGGCGTTGGCACGCCCCAGCAGGACAAGGAAATTCAGAAATGGTTCGGAGAACTCGCCGACCGCGTGGAAGACTACGTCGACAGCAAGCTGAAGTACCCTGGCAGCGATGCCTGGAACAACCATCGCTACTGGGATGGTCTCGCGGTCGCTGCCGCCGGAATCGCCCGTAACGATAGCCGCGAATTCCACTTTGGCATGGATGCCTTCAAGTGCGGCGTGGACCAGATCCAGGAGAGCGGCGCACTCCCGCTCGAACTTGCGCGCGCCGGCATGGCGCTTCACTACCATCTCTATGCTCTCGCTCCTCTCACCATGCTGGCCGAACTCGGAGAGGTAAACGGGGTTGACGCCTATGCCGAAAACAACCATGCGATCGACCGTCTTGTGAACCTCTGCGAGCAAGGTCTGCAGCATCCTGAGATCTTCGAGAAAGCCACGGGTGTGCAGCAGAACATGCCCGACAAGATCTCCGGAGCAACCATCGGCTGGGCTGTCCCTTACGTCAAGCGCCACCCGGACCCGCAACTATCCGCATGGATCGCGCAGGCGGAGTACACCAGCTTCTGGCAATGGGGCGGTTTGCCGCCGGACTGATTTTTCCCCGCGTTTCGCAGCGAATACGCGTCTTGCCGTCGAGGCGAAGACAAGACGAAAGTCCTGTCGTTTACTATATATACACTTCTCCGACCTTTACAAAATGCGCTAAACTCCTCAGTCTGCGGGTTTGCGCTTCCTGGCTCTTTCCGACCCGCCTTTATCGGAGGTCACATGGCACGTCCCTATTGGTCGGGCAACGTTCAAATCTCGCTCGTGGCATTTGGAGTGAGCCTCTACGTCGCCACCGAAAGCAAGGGCCAGATCAGCTTTCACCAGATCAGCCGCCGCACTGGCGAGCGCATCCGCCATCAGAAGGTGCTGGAGAGCGCGGCCGAAAGCAAAGAGGCCACCACGGCTGTCGAAAACGACGAGATCGTGAAGGGCTACGAATACAGCAAGGGTAAATACGTCATCATCGAGCCCAGCGAACTAGAAAACCTGCGCATCCCTTCCAAGCACACCATCGCGGTTTCACAGTTCGTCGAGGTTGCTGACCTGAACCCCGAATACATTGAGAAGCCCTACTTCGTTACCCCGGAGAACGACATGTCCGCCGAGGCTTTCAACGTAGTCCGGCAAGCCCTGGTGAAAACCGGCAAGGCAGCCATCGGCAAAGTGTCCTTCTCTGGCCGGGAGAACATCATCGCCCTTGTGCCCGCTGGCGCCGACAGCCCCGGCATGATGGCCTACACCCTCCGCTATCAGAACGAACTCCGCAACCGCGCCGACTACTTCCGCGACATCAAGCAGCCGCCCATCGAGGCCGACTCTCTGCAGTTGGCTGAAACCCTGATCGCGAAGATGTCGACCAAGCTTGATATCACCAAGTTTGAAGACGGGTACGAGACCGCGGTCAAAGCCCTGGTGGAAGCGAAGGTCAATCACCTGCCCGTGCCGATTGATGAAGCGCCGACCAAGCAGCGCCCCGGCAATGTGGTCAGCCTCATGGATGCCTTGCGCAAGAGCGTCGGATCCGAAAAGAAACCACCGAAGAGCGCGAAGGAAGTTCCGTCCAAGGGTATCGGCATTGTGAAGACTCCCGCCAAGACCGCCAAACGCAAATCCGCCTGATCAGGCCGCCTGTAGACTTTTCGGCGCCTATCGGATTCGATCACGGTTGGTGCAAGATGTCGCAAACTCGTTATCTTCGGCTCGGCGCCGCAACACTGACCGCACTTTTCATTCTGTGGCCGGCGTACGCCCAATCTGCTCACGATAAAGAACCCGCTCTGGCACAGACCCCAGCCCTCGTCAACACCTGCCTCATCACGAAGAACGTGAAGGCACTCGTAAAGTTTTACGCGACTATTCTCAAACGGGATGCCCAGATGTCGGGCGAAGATTACGCCGAGTTCCACACCGGCGTCGGAGTCCTGGCAATCTTCTCGGCCGAAGCGCAAGAGCGATATATCCCAGGCTCAGCCACCCCAGCGAACAACCGGAGCGTCATCCTCGAGTTCAGAGTTACCGATGTCGATCGCGAATACGGGCGGTTGCAGGACGTCGTGAAGGTCTGGGTCAAGCCACCGAGCACGCAGCCGTGGGGAACTCGATCCATTTACTTCCGCGATCCCGATGGGAATCTAATCGACTTCTACTCCCGACCGGATTCGAAGTAGCCCCCCCAATTTCCGCTCTGACGATCCAGTCGCCTGGCATGGCAAGGGCCGGACGCCTGAGAAGCGCCCGGCCCCGAATGCCCGTCTGGGCTACTTCATTGCCACTTCAACCGTCGCGTCGGTCGAATCATTGCGCGCAACCTGGCGTTCCCGCTTCGGCTGAGCGAGCAATTTGCTATGTGTGCTCGATCCAGCGAATTGGACCTCGGTGAGAATGTGGCGGCTGCCGCTTATCCGGAAGCTCAACCGGCCCTGTGTCTCGATGGCGTCGCCATTCTCAGGGCGCACCAGCAACATCGCCAGCGCCTGTCCGCTGTTCGCGTTGATCAGCGTCAATGTCGTCTCCGAGGAAATCACCTGGTAGTAGCCGGCCGGCACGACGTTGTGGTTGGCCACGAACGCAAACGGCACGTTCACATGGGCGGAGTTCTGGGCTGAGGCATTCACTGCAGCCAGAGGCAGCAGCGCAACGGTTGCGGTCAGAATCATGTTCTTGAGCGATGCGAAGTGATGTGTCATGGGAGAACCTCCGGGTAAATGTGGCTGCCGGCTGTGTTCGTTCCGGCCTGCCATGCTCTCCAAGTTGCGCCCACTGCCGAAAATCCTCAATGCACTCGAGGTAATTCCGATCTCGCTTCTATGTAGTCGCGCAAGTCACTCTCTCCCAGAGAATTAAGCCAGCCTATACTCGAAAGATTTCGTTGCCGCTCAACAGAACCCGCATGCTAGACTCCGCCCAAGGGCACCTTGGTTGAGGTGATCGCCTCTGACAATCCAGCAAAATACCGCACAGGTCTGGCGTTTCGGCGTCTTTGAAGTCGACGCTCGCAATGCCGAGCTGCGGCGCAACGGCGTTCCCGTTCGCATCCGCGAGCAATCGTTCCGGGTGCTTGTCTATCTCCTCGAGCATTCCGGCCAGCTCGTCAGCCGCGAAGACCTCCGCGGTGTCCTCTGGGCCGCCGACACCTTCGTTGACTTCGACCACAGTCTCAACACGGCCATGATGAAACTCCGCGACGCCCTGGGCGACGTTGCCGACTCGCCGGTTTACATCGAAACCATCCCCAAACGCGGCTACCGCTTCATCGCTCCCATAACGCAACCGGCCGACCCCGGAACCCAAAGCCTCTCGCCTTCATCGGTCGCTGTGGATAGCGCCCCACCCATTCCAATTCCGGCGACTCCGCCTGCCGCCGGGCCTTCACCGCTCCGCCATCCGATCATGCTCGCACTCGGTCTGCTTCTAGCAGTCAGCATGGCGGTGATCGCCTTTCTTCTCGTTCATCGCCCTGGCAGTCAGTCCCTCGCCAACGCGGAGCGTAAACTCCTCCGCACCGTCCCCGTCACCTCCGCAGCGGGCGATGCCATATCTCCTGTCTTCTCCCCCGATGGACGCGAAATCGCCTTTGTCTGGGATGGCAGCGATCGCAAAGGCTACGACCTCTACGTCCAACTGATCGGCGCCGACCTTCCACTTCGCCTTACATATCACCAGCGTGGACTCATTGGTCCCGCTGCATGGTCACCCGATGGGCAAGAAATTGCCTTTCAGCGTTGCGATGGAAAAAACGATGGTGTCTTCGCTGTTCCCGCGCTCGGCGGCGAGGAGCGTCAACTCACCACAACGACCTGCTACTACACGACTCCAAACCCACTCGCATGGATTGCCGATGGAAACGACATCCTGATGGTTGATCGCTGCACGCCCGACGGCCGCTTTGGCGTTGTCGATCTCACTCTCGCCACCGGCCAGAAGCGATGTGTCACCGACGCTCCGGACGACAAGGACGATGACACTGGCTACGGTTTCGCGCTCTCCCCAGACGGCTCGACTATCGCCTTTGGAAGAATGACCGAAGCGCTTTGCTGCGACATCTATAGAGTTCCCATCAACGGTGGTCCGATGAAGCGAATCACCTCGGACGGTCATACCGGCTGCAACATGCTCAGCGAATTCGGCTGCAGCGGCATCATGTGGACGCCCAATGGCCAGTCCATCATCTATGTGACCGCTCGAAGCTCTCTTCCCGCGCTCTTTCGAACCTCTGTCAACGGGGGCGCCAGCGAAGTCGAAACCACTTACCCGGCAATCGGCAGTTTCACGCACGATGGCGTGCGCTTTGTTTACTCTCAACACACCAGTTCCGACTCTCCGGCCATCTGGCGTGCCGACTTCGCCATCGCCGGGGGCGCCCTCATTAAAAAAGGCAAAATCATCTCTTCGCAATTCCCGGAGATGGATGCGCAGCCGTCTCCAGACGGCACGAGCATCGTCTGGATGTCCATGCGCACCGGCGCCGAAGAGATATTCGCCAGCGATTCCGCTGGGAACGATCAAAAACAACTCACCCATCTTGACCGCTACTCAGGCACTCCCCGCTGGTCTCCCGACGGCAAATGGATAGCCTTCGATAGCTATATCCCCAGCAAACGCGTCGAGATCTTTCTAGTGGAACCAGATGGCAGAAATCTCCACTCCGTGATTGCTGCGCCCTTCGATTGCGCTGTTCCCAGTTGGTCCCGCGATGGCAAATCCATCTACTACTCCGGAAATCGGGGCGGAGTGCGGCAGGTGTGGAAGCACAACCTTGATAGCGGAACCGATGTGCAGCTAACGAAACACGGTGGATTCGACCCGATCGAATCCAGCGACGGCAAAACCCTCTACTACACGCGGTTTTACGAAGCAGGTATCTGGAAAATGCCTGCCGGCGGTGGCCCCGAAACTCAAATCGTCCGCGATCGCCCGCAACTCGGCTTCTGGGGACACTACGCCGCCACCGCCACCGGCCTCTACGTACTCGACTACGACGCCGAACCACATCCCACCATCGACTTCTACAATTTCGCAACCCAAAAAATCTCGCCGGTCCTTACACTCGACGAACGTCCCGCGCGCCTCCAGCCCAGCCTCAGCGCCACAGCCGACGGCAAGACTCTCTACTTCACTCAATACGACCGCCAAAGCGTAATCAAGATGATGGAATTCGCACCTTAAACAACCGAATTTCGCTTCCTGCCACGTGTACAAGAAATTGAACTCAAGACCATCGAAACGATCTTCCGTTGACGCGCACTATCTGGGCAGGTAGACTGCAGGCCATCTGCGCGGCTCTCTGTACGTTGTTCCTTTCTGCCGCCGATCCAACTCGGAGGTTCACCATGTTTCTCTTCCAAACGCGTTGCGCTCGTTCTCACTCTCGCGATTCCTGCTGCTCTCTATGCCAGTGATTACACCTATCAGCAGACCACCCAGATGACGGGCGGCTCGCTGCTGCACATGATGAAGTCCGTCGGCTTCATCAGTTCGCAGGCCCGCCATATGGGCGACCCCATCGTCTCCACCATCTACTTGAAAGACAACCGGCTGGCCAATGTTTCGGCCGAGTCCATCGAGATCATCGATCTCGACAAGGAGACCATCACCCATGTGGATGTGCAGAAGAAGACCTACACGGTGATGACCTTCGACCAGATGAAGCAGGCCATGGCAAATGCCCGCGCGCAGATGGAAAAGCAGCAGCCCGCTCAACCGGCGCGCAGCCGGCTCCCGATCCAAACGCGCAAAACGTGAAGATGAGCTTCGACGTCAAGGTCCGCAAGACCGGCGCGACAAAGCAGATCAGCGGCCTCGATAGCAACGAAGCCATCCTCACCATGACGATGACGGCGACCGATACCCAGACACAGCAGTCGGGCACCATGGCCATCACCAACGACATGTGGATGGTGCCGGCGATTCCCGGCTACGACCAGGTGCGCGATTTCTACAGGCGCATGGCGATGAAGATGGCCGACTCCAACACCATCGCGCTGGGCTACGACTTCAGCAAGATGCTGGCGCAGAATCCCGGCGCGGGCCAGGCTCTCGGCGACATGGCGAAGGAGATGCAGAAGCTCGATGGCGTGCCGATCATGCAGGTGATGCGCATGGGAACAACGATCAACGGCCAGCCGCTGCCCGCCGCATCTGAAGCGCCGACGCCTGCCGATCCGGCCGGCCCAAGCGAGGGCGACGTGGCAAAGGCTGGGATGAGTTCCGCGTTGTCCAGCCGCCTCGGTGGCTTCGGATTCGGCAAGAAGAAGAATCCGCCTCCCGACCAGAACACGGATCAAAATGCAGCCCAGGCGCAGCCGACCAGCGCCATCCTGATGGAGACGCAGATCACCACTTCGAATTTCTCTTCGGCACCTGTCGACCCGTCGCACTTCGACGTTCCGGCGGGATACAAGCTGGTGCAGCCGCCAACCCAGCCACTCCTGCCCCTGCGCAATAAAACTCTGATCTGCGAACCATGACTCAGCACCGCTCTCCGTCTCTCTGCTCACCGATTCTTTCTCACCCAGGGTTTAGAATCGTTCGTGGCGCAGAGTGATTGCGCCACCACTTTTACCTGCACGAGCCCCGCGGTTGTGGCAGGCTTCATTGTGCGATTTTTCAGGGAAGCGGGCAGGGATGCGAGCGAAGACGGCAGTGATGCTGGGCGCCCAGTGGGGTGACGAAGGCAAGGGCAAGATCGTGGACGTGCTTAGCGAGCGCTTCAGCGCCGTGGCGCGCTACGCCGGCGGGCACAACGCCGGCCACACCGTAATCCATGGCAAGCCAGAAGTTCGTGCTGCAGCTCATCCCCTGCGGCGTGCTGCGGCCCGGATGCAAAGGCGTAATCGGCAACGGCGTCGTTCTTGATCCCATCGCCTTCCTCAAAGAAGTTGCCAAGCTGCGCGGACTGGGCGTCGAAGTCGACGGCCAGCTTTTTGTTTCCAATCGCGCGCAGGTCATTTTGCCCTATCACCGCATGATCGAACTGGCGGCCGAAAGCGCACCGGGACGCAAGCGCATCGGCACCACCAGCCGCGGCATCGGTCCCGCTTACGAGGACAAGATGGCGCGCAGCGGCCTGCGCATCGTCGACCTGCTCAACACCTCGCTGCTGCGGCAGCATATCGAGGCAGCTTGCGGCGAAAAAAATGCCATCGCCCATGCGCTGTTCGGCACCGATCCGCTGGAGCCCGGAGAAGATGTACGAGGAATATGCTGCCGCCGCTGAAGAGGTTCGTCCGTTTGTCACCGACACCGGCCGGATGCTGCACAAGATCATCGCCGAGGGCGGTTCTGTGATGTTTGAAGGCGCGCAGGGTACGATGCTCGACATCGATCACGGCACCTATCCCTTTGTGACGTCGTCGTCGGCAACAGCAGGCGGCGCGGCAACCGGTACTGGCGTGGGCCCGACGGCGATCGGGACGGTGATCTCGGTGACCAAGGCGTATGTGACGCGCGTTGGCGAAGGTCCGTTTCCGACCGAGATTCACGATCCCATCGGCGATCAGCTGCGCGCCCGCGGCAACGAATACGGCGCGGTAACCGGCCGTCCGCGGCGCTGTGGATGGCTGGATATTCCCCTGCTCCGATACTCGAATCTGGTAAACGGCGCGGAGTGGCTGGTGGTCACGAAGATGGATGTGCTCGACGAGCTCGAGGAGATTCCGATCTGCGTCGGCTACGAGGTGGACGGCAAAGTCAGCGATGAGATTCCCGCGGACGTGCAGGGACTGGAACGCATCAAGCCGGTATATACAACACTCAAGGGATGGCGCGCATCCACTGAAGGCATCACAGAATTTGATAAGCTGCCAAAAGCCGCGCAGGAGTATCTTCGCTTCCAGGAGCGCGAGAGCGGCGCGAAGATCGGCATGGTTTCCACGGGCCCCGACCGCGAGCAGACGATGGTGTTGCCGGAATTTGCCGCGGCACTTGACGAGATTCACGCATAGACTGAATTGACTGACCGCAGTATTCGCCTTGGTTTAAGGAAGTGCTTTTCATGATCAGCTTCACTGTCCGGATGAGGTTTGCCCAGGAAGATCGGGCGGAGATTGCCGAGATTCTTCAAGCACTCACTGAGGCTTCGCGTCTGGAGCCGGGATGCGTAAGCTACATTCCGCACTGGGTGCAGGGCGAACCGTGCGCCGTGCTGATCTACGAACAGTACAAGGACCAGAAGGCGGAAGAGGCGCATCGGCAGTCACCGCACTTTAAAAAGTATGCCGTAGCCGGCCTCTACCAGAAGATGCTGGAGCGCAACCGCGAGGATTTGGCCGCGCTGGTGTAAGCAGAGCCCTATCCGGAAGCAAGGGCGTGGACTGCCGGAATCCAGAAGCCGCGCAGCGTGGGCAGCAAAGTCTTCTTTGCATTCGAATCCGAGCTGCGCACTCGGCCCCGGCTCTAAAAACCAGCCTTTGGCATCTCGCGAACAAGAAAGCACAGCATCGCGGCAGGTTTTTCACGGGCGCTTTACAATTAGAGCTGATCCCGCCGGTCCAATTGCCTTTGTAAATAAACCTTCCAGGCGGCACCTCTGTAGGAACGGTGATGGATGCGTTTTAGTTCCGGCTTCTTCCGCGCAACGCTTGGCACGGGTCTTTATGCTTGTTGCGTTGGCTCATTCTTTGGCACAAGAGGCGGTTGACCCTCCAGCCGAACCCAAAGCCGTTGATGCTCACGTCTCCAGCAACACTTCCCGATGCTCCTGAGCCGCTCTCCGATGCGGCGCTGATGAAGCCGCAGGACGGACAAGACTCCACCATCCAGACCCCGACCGCACCGGCCACCTCGACCACACAGTCTTCTTCCTCTCAGCAATCCGCCGATGAAAAAACCGCGCACGAGAAAGCCGAAGAGCAGCTGAAACAACAGGAGCATCAGCGGGTCATGGGCGTGATGGCGACCTTCAACACCACGCGGGACAAGAACGCCCTTCCTCTTTCTCCGGGCCAGAAATTTCGGCTCTTCTTCAAGAGTTCCACAGATCCATGGCCCTTTTTTCTGGCGGGTGTCGTCTCCGGTATCGGTCAGGCCGACGACAGTTACCCAGAGTGGGGCCAGGGTATGCAGGGCTACGCGAAGCGCTTTGGTGCCGCATACTCCGACGCCTTTATCGGCAATTTTTTCGGGAATGCGGTATTGCCAGTCGTCCTGCATGAAGATCCACGCTATTTCCAGAAGGGCACCGGCAGTAGCACCAAGCGCTTTCTATGGGCGGCTGCAAGTACGGTATGGTGCAAGCGCGACAAGGGCGGATGGGGACCGAACTATGCGAATGTCGGCGGCAACCTGATTGGCGCCGCCATTGCGCGCGCCTACTATCCTGCGTCCGAGCGCTCCATCGGCGACGTGTTCTCCGACGGGTTAACCGTCTCAGCCGAAGGGAGTCGTGGGAGCCGAAGTGATCGAGTTTTGGCCGGATCTGGTTCGCCACCACAAGCGCAAGCAAGCAGAGAAATTGGCTCGCCAGGCCGCTCAAACCGATGCGCAACCCGCCGCCCAACCTGCTCCCGGATCGGCACCGGCTAGAAACGCCAGCAAAGCCCAACGAGAACTAAGGTTCGGAGTTCTCTGGAAGTCACGTCGCATTCCGCGCTCATGGATAGCTTGGATTCAATCTCGTTATTCTTCAGGAGATCGAAGCAGGCATCGAACTCTCGGCTCATTTCAGTATTGGCTTCACGCCTGAGAAATTACGATTTATGATGCGGCGTGAGGGCGAGCTTTTCGGCTGGTCAAAAGATGTACGCGAGTATTCCTTTGGTCATGCCGTTCGAATGACCTAAGGATTTCGCATGACGGAACATTCACATGGCGCGCATTGACCTGCATAGCAATTCGGGGCTACCATCCGTTACGCCTATGGAAATGCGGAGGGCAAGGTCGCGGGCGAACAGAAACGTTTGTCTTGCGATGTTCTTTACTCTTTTGGCCCTGCTGGTTGCGGCGGCCAGTCGCCCGCTATGCCACGCGCGGAGAAACATGAGACGCGCCACCAGATCGAACATCTCGAAGATGCCTGGCGCGCCGCCGTTTTGAAGGGAAATCATCACGGCGATGGATGCGCTGCTTGCCGACGACTACATCGCCATCTCTCCCACCGGGGTTCTGCAATCGAAGGAACAGGCGCTGGCCAACCTTCGCTCGGGCAGCGTGCATTTCAATTCAATCGAACTCAGCGACAGGAAGATTCGCATGTACGGAACCACCGCGCTGGTGACCTCGCGTGCCGAAGTGAACGCCACGGGTCCAGGAGGCGAAATCTCCGGCAGCTACCGATACACGCGTGTCTATGTAAGGATCCGCGCGGCGTATGGCGCATCGTGAGCTTCGAAGCCAGCCAGATCCGGGAACAACGGCGAATCGCACTAGCGCTGGCACTGCAACATCATTCCGGCGAGTGATCCCGGGATGAGCCCGAGCCTGTCCCTCTAAAATAAGTCGATGCCTGAACTGCCTGAAGTGGAGACGATCGCACGCGGCGTGGATGCGCGTGTGCGCGGCGATCGCATCGTCGATGTCTGGTTCGGCACGCATCGCGAACCCTACAAGACACCTCCGGCGCGCCAGGCCGAGGGGTTGCGCGACCGGAAGATTGTTGCCGTCCATCGAACCGGCAAGCACATCGTGCTGGAACTTGGCGAAGCCAGTGTGGTCGCGACGCAGTGCCTCAAGGAGCCGGACTCCGCGATTGCTGCGCAGTGGATTGTGCATCTGGGCATGACAGGAAGGCTGCTGGTTACGACTCCGGACGCGCCGGTTGCGAAACATACCCATGCCCGGCTCACGCTCGCGAGCGGACGCGAACTGCGCTTCGTTGATCCGCGACGGTTTGGGCGGCTGGAATTCCGGGATCTTCGCAAGGGACAGGGATTCGCGGGACCCGGAGCGGAGCCGCTGGCGATCGGGGTCCAGCGGAATTTGCGAAGCTGTTTCGCGGACGAAAGCTCGCGATCAAGGCCGCACTGCTTGAATCAAACACTTTTGGCAGGCGTGGGGAACATCTATGCCGATGAAGGCTTGTTTCGCGCGGGAATCCGTCCGCGGCGCAGGGCGGGCCGGCTGACCCGCGAGGAACTGGAGAAATTGCGGCAGGCGCTCCGCGCAGTTCTGGAGCAGGCCATCCGGTTGGGCGGCTCGTCGGTTTCCGACTACGTGGACGCCGACGGCGTGCGCGGATTCTTTCAGTTGGAGCATTGCGTCTATCAGCGCACCGGCGAGCCTTGCCTGCGGTGCGGCAACGCGATCAAGCGGATCGTGGTGGCAGGAAGAAGCACCCATTACTGCGCTCACTGCCAGCGATAGCGACAGCTGTTTCGCCGTCGAATCTACTATTTTTTGAAGTCTGGCGCTCGCAGGTTTACCAGAATCAAAACGGTTGAGGCTTTTCGCCATGCGCAACTCAATGAAAGCAAACACAATTGAAAACGGCCCGTCGATTGCTATTAGAAGGGTGCCAGTGATGTACCGGCTGCTGGAAGATTCCGGCCAGCCCGCAAAACAGCAGACGCTCGGCAAGAGCAGCCGTCAACGAAGCGGCAGACCGGCCGGGAGAGCCTGTAGAAGGCGCGGTGGAAATAACCACCGCCCATAATTTGCTGGGAGGCCAGTGACCAGCGCAGGGACACGAAACGCCACTCGTATGAGTGGCGTTTCGTGCGTCTGGGCTAGTACACAGTACCGATTGATCAGCACAGAGGTTCCTTCGCGGTTACGCTTGTACCGCCATTGTGGGAGTGAGGACTACTTGCGCGGCGGCGTGGGAGTCTGTAGTATCGAAATTGCCTATCAAGCGGCTGAAGCGAACCACCCGGATCGGGGCAGAGCCGGCTCGCCGCTTACAAAAGATACTTCGCAACCAGAACCAGCCGAACAGGCGGAAACAGCGAAGAATCCTATAGGACAGGCATCACCCCAGGAAACGCTGGCCGAATCGCACCGATCAGTCAACCGGAGAGTGCTGTTGCAGGTGGATCGGGCAGAAGGCTTGAGCGTTTTGAATAGATGTTTGGCCCTGGATTCGCATCGAAGGATTAGCGGTCGTTCCCGGCAGGGATCTTCGCGACGAGTAATGGTCGATGGAGTAAACGAGAATGCTGCGATGCGCCGGGCAAGAAAGGTACACCCACTGCTAGCGCGTCGTGGGTACGCAAGTGTCGTGGTAGATTGCGTTCGAGAATATTATTCTCCGACAAATTGCGCGACTTCAACGACAGGCGGAAATCTGCCCGCCGAAGAGCCTCGCGTCTCGGCAGGACGTGCGGCAGGGAACTCAGGAATTCAGCAGCCCCAGAGATGGAAGAGCTGAAGCAAGAGAAATAATGCAATCCATAGCAAAGTGCCAGGAAGTGCACGCATGACAACAGAACCGACGATACCCCAGCCCGAGCTGGGGTCGGCCCCGGCCAATGGCCAGGGACAGTCGCAAGGACATCGGCGCCGCAGGCGTCGTCGCAAAAACAAGTCGAACCAGCCGGGTGGTCAGCCGCAGGGGCAGATTCAGCAGAATCAGCCGCAGCCGGCTCAGCCGCAGATGCAGGCTCCGCCGCAGCCGCAGCAACAGGGCGGACCGCCGAAGCAAGGTTCTGGCCGTCACCGGAAGAAGAAGAAATTCTTTCAGCAGAAAACCAATGCGCCGCAGCGCAGCCGGGCAACAGCATCGCTCCGCAGCACAACGGCAGGCGCAAAGAGAGGCAGAAAGGCCCGCGGACTTTTGTCGGTCCGATGGACCACAGCTATCGCACCGTGAATGGCAACGTAGCCGACGGGCCGCCCTCGACAATTCCCACTGCTGGCAACGGGCATCACGGATACTACAGCGACGTGAACGTCGGATCGCCGACAGTTCCAGTGAAGGCGGATGCGCCCACGCGCATCTTCTGTTTCATCGACGACCTCTTCTTCCAGGCCAAGATCCAGGAGACGGCAAAGAAGCTGGGCGTCAAGGTGGAGTTTGTGAAGGGCGAGAAGGAAACCATCTCGCGCATCATCGATTCTCCCGAGGCTGAGAAGCCGACGCTGGTGGTCTTCGATCTGAACAACCTGAATGCAAAACCGATGACGCTGATTCCGAAATTCAAAACGAAATTTAAAAAGGCGACATCGATTATCGGATTCCTCAATCATCTGCAGGGCGACCTGAAGATGAAGGCCATCGAAGCCGGATGCGATACGGTCATGCCGCGCTCAGCCTTTTCGCAGAGCCTTCCCAATCTGCTGCGCCGATATGGATTGGAAGAGGAAGACGAGTACGTTCCGCAGCCGCGTGTAGAGCGGGATCAGGAAATAGCCAATAAGGGGGCACCCACAGAACGTTGGCGCCCCTTTTCTTTTTTGCGAACGATCCGAGAAGGCTTGTTTATTCGCCTGCTTCCTTATCGCCGTTCCCTGCTCCTTAACCGGGAGGCCAGGTCATCGGGCGTCCGCCGAGCAAGTGGACATGGATATGTTCGACGGTCTGGCCGCCGTCATCCCCCGTATTGATTACGGTGCGGTAGCCCTTCGTCAGCCCCTTGCTGCGAGCAATTTCCGCCGCCACCCAATGCAGATGGCCGATCAGGGCGCTGTGCTCTTTTGACGCATGGCCGATGGAGGCAATGTGTTCGCGCGGGACAATCAGCACATGCACAGGTGCCTGCGGATTGATGTCGGCAAAAACGTAGCACTGATCGTCCTGGTAGACGGCCTTGGAAGGAATACTTCCTTCGATGATCTGGCAAAAAAGGCAGCTCATGACTAAAGGAAGTCTACCGCAGAGTGCGATTCCGGCTCACGGTCTGAGTCTGCAGTTCCGCGGCAAGCGGCAACGTATCAGCTTTCGTCCGGATTGTAGAGCTGGCGCTTCTGCGCTTCATCCCGGGCGTCGAGAAAACGTCGAATCATCTGGGAAAGGTTTCGTTTGAAAGCGCGAACGGAAATAAATGGAACATCGACCAGACGGTGCCTTCCATTGCGTTCCATAAGTTGAGCAACGCGGCGATTTCGGTCGACATGCATCACAACAAAAAAGCCGTTGCGGCCTTCCACCCGGACGACCTCACCCAGGAGAGGGATTTTTGAGGAATGGCGATCCGATTTAATAACAATGCAGGATATAGCGGAACTCACTGAAGAACACCTCAGCAAAATGAGTGACTTCCGGCGACGCTTTTCTTGACACGACCGCACCCAGATAGAGATGCCGGCCTGGAGGGCGAGGTTGTTCGGACAAAGTGTATCTCCCTGATTACGTTGATGAAATTGCACATATGCTGTGTCGCTCGACACTCCCATATCGACCCCAGCCGCATCCAATTGAGTGATGGGAGAGGGCATGGTTTTTCGAATGACAGGAGGATCCATGACCATGAATCGGATGGTCGAACGGTGCTGGTGATCGACGATGACCGGGTGCTGGCCGACACACTTTCAGACATTCTGAGAAAGAACGGCTACAAGCCTGTAGCTCTATATAGCGGAGAAGAAGCACTCGAGCTGGCCGGGCGGTTCAGACCCGACGTGGTGCTCAGCGACATTCGCATGAGCCAGCTGGACGGAATCGAGGCGGCTAAACGCATTCGCATACTGCATCCCGCGTGCCGGGTCATCCTGTTTACAGCCCACACCGTATCGACAGCGCTGGTCCAGTTGATTCATGGGCTTGGATTTGAGCTTTTGCAGCGACCGCTGCACCCTGACCGTGTGTTGACTGTCGCTTTCCCAGCATCCGGACGCCGCATCGAGCATAGGAATGCCCATGCGCGTATGAGCGTTGGGCTTACCTGAAGTACCAAGTAGCGTTTGAGTAACTAAGGGATCGGCACCAAAGTATCTAAAGGATTAACCCAAGGTTGGATTGACGGGCATGTGCCGCGACGTAACTTCAGGCTAGAGTGCATCGGCATCGAGCAGGTGGTGTTTGCACTTCAAGTCAAAAAGCCCGCCCCCAGGCGGGCTTTTTGTGTGTCGGCTCTCAGGATCAAAGTGCACGATGTTGTCGCGGCTGGGCACCGGTAGTGCGCGGCAACTACGCTAGTGCGCGGCGCCCGCTGCGGGCGTGATTCCGGCAGGACACGGGCCATAATCCCGATTGAGCTTTTCCACCCTGAAAACACCGGGGCCTGTGCTGTCCTTTGTCTTCTTGATCTTCGACCCGTGAATCTTAACCTTGTCGCCAACCTTGATGCTGGCGGCGTCGCCTTCGAGCGCGTAGGTTTTTCCGTCACTGGTTTGCAGTTCGAGTCCGTTGGCGCTGGTCATCACGCATCCCAGTCACGATGTGATGGCTGCGGCTGATTTCGACAGGCACGATGATGGCGACGGCGATGACCGCACCCACGCCAACAGCGGCGCCGACGACCTCGCCCGAAGATGGGCCAATGCTGCCCTGGCACTGGGTGGGGGCGGTTGAGCCAGAGCAGAGGAGCACTGTAAGCCCGGCAAATGCGGTGATGCCGAGACGGCGGCCGGGAGCTGCGAACCGTCTTGACGTGGTTGAAGGAATGGAGTTCCGGTTGAGTGATCTGCATGAGTGCCTCAATTCGTGGAGAGAACTCCAAAGGAATCTGGGAGTGACCCAAGGAAAGCCCCATATCCGCAAGGCCCGCATGGCCCGAACAGGCGCGATATCGCTCTGGAGGGAAGCTGATTGAGAGTAGCAGCAGTTTCCCGCGTACGTGAGATTTAGTTGCGATTTTTTATGCGGATCGGCTCAGCTGGTGTGGTCGAGGATGATCTTCCAGCCATGAGGGCCTTTGCGCCAGACGAGGGAAAAGATGCCGTCGTCCTTCTTCGCTTCGCCTTTGGCGGTGCGGTCGAGATGGAACTTGCCGGTCACCAGAGCGATTTCGGATTTGCCGCAGCCAGAAGGAAGCAGGCGGATATCAAGGTCGGTGAAAGCTGAGTTTGCCCATCTGCTCCGGGGTCGTGTAGTTTCGCAAATAACGCTCGCGGATGGGCTGGTAGCCTTTGCCCAGCGTCGCACCGATGAAGGTGGTGTCGGGCGAGTCCTCGTAGGCCTGCATGAAACTGGAGATATCGGCGTGATTCCACGCTTCGGTCTGGGCCTTGATGGCAGCGCGGATCTCGGTTTCGTCAGCGCGGCACCGCGTGCGGCGGCTCGCTTGCGCGGACAGAAGATTCGCAGACAGCGCGGTGAGGACAAGAAAAAAGAACGGCAGAGCGCGTTTCATGGACTGACCTCCGGGGCTGGGTTACTCGCAATCAGCTTACAATGAGACCATGACGGCCGCGGCTGCGACTTCCCCATTTCGCGTGGTGCACACTGTCTGCTCGCACGACTGCCCGGATAGCTGCGCCGTGCTCGTAACCGTGGACGCGACTGGGCGAGCCGATAAAGCTGCAGGGTGATCCTTCGCAGCCGGTCACGCAGGGGTTCCTATGCGGCAAGGTGGCGAAGTATCTCGATCGGGTCTATTCCCCGCAGCGCATTCTCTACCCGCTCCGCAGGAAGACCGGCGTTGCCAAAGGTCCCCTGAAACGAGGCGAGGAACACGAAGCCTTCGAGCGCGTGAGCTGGGACGAAGCGCTGAGCGCCATTGCAGCGCGTCTGCAGCAGATCAGCGATGCCTATGGGCCAGAGTCAATCCTGCCTTACAGCTATGCGGGCACCATTGGGGTGCTTGGGTTCGGGTCGATGGACCGGCGGTTCTTTCATCGCCTGGGCGGCAGCCAACTGGACCGGACGATCTGTTCCGAAGCCGGGGGCGTGGCCTGGAACCTGGTGTACGGAAAGAAGCTGGGAACGCCTACGGAAGACTTACAGCCTGGCGAAGCTGATCGTCGCTTGGGGCGCGAACATCCACGGCAACAATATCCATCTCTGGCCCATGGTGGAGCAGGCGCGGCGCAATGGTGCGCGGCTCATCGTGATCGACCCCTACAAGACGCGCACGGCCGCGCTGGCGGACTGGCATATTTCGATCCGGCCCGGTACGGATGCGGCACTGGCACTGGGATTGATGCATGTGATCCTGCGCGAAGGCCTCGAAGATCGTGCCTACATTGACGCGATGACCCATGGGTTCGCGCAGCTTGCGGAGCGGGCGCGCGAGTATACGCCGGAGCGCGTCGCAGCGTGGACAGGAATGACCGCTGCCGAAATTGAACAGCTGGCGCGCGAATATGCGACCACGCGGCCAGCCGCACTGCGCCTGAACTATGGCGTGCAGCGCAGCGAAAACGGCGGCACCGCGGTGCGGGCGATTGCAATGCTGCCGGCACTGACTGGCGCGTGGAAGTATCGCGGAGGCGGCGGTTCCCTGTCGACTTCTGGCGCGTTCGCATGGAACAAGCGGGAGTTGGAGCGCCGTGACCTTGCGCTCGATTCGCCGCTTGGCAGCGAGGCCCGGATCGTCAACATGTCGGTACTGGGACAGGCGCTGACACAGGGCCTCGAGAACAACGACCACGAATCTGACAACGGTTCGCCGAGCGGGACCGATGTGCTCAGCGGTGGGCCGCCAGTGCAAGCGCTGTTTGTATACAACTCGAATCCGGGAGCGGTTGCGCCGAACCATAACGCCGTGCGCCGCGGGCTGGCGCGGACGGATCTGTTTACCGTGGTGCACGATCTGTTCTTCAACGACACCACCGACTACGCGGATTATGTGTTGCCGGCGACGACATTTCTCGAACACACCGATATCCAGGGCGCTTACGGACATTATTTTGTGCAGCTCTCGAATCAGGCGATCGAGCCGCCGGGCGAGGCGCGTTCGAATGTGTGGCTCTTCAGCCAACTGGCCCAGGCATGGGCTTCAGCGAACCGTGCTTCCGCGACACCGAAGAGCAGTTGATCCGGCAGGCGCTGGCGATCGGGCTCGACAGTCGCTCAAAAAATCCGGGCATGGAGCACATCAGCTTCGAAGATTTAGTGGAGCAGGGGCACATTCCGCTGGCATTTCATCGCGACCCTGAGGACGCCCCGTTTCTCCCCTACACATCCGAGCGGTTGCCGACGCCCTCGGGAAAGATCGAGTTTTACTCGGCAACGCTGGCCGCGCAGGGGCAGGATCCGGTTCCCGGCTTCACTCCGCCATCTGAATCGCGCTGGAGTGAAGGCGCAAAGCGCTTTCCGCTGGAATTCCTGAGCCGCAAGGCGGATAACTATATGAATTCGACGTTCGCGAATCTTGACGGGCACCGCAAGATGGAAGCGCGGACGAGCCAGCGGCTCGAAATGCATCCCGCGGACGCGAAAGCCCGGGGCATTGCCGACGGCGACAAAGTGCGTGTGTGGAACGATCGCGGTGAAATTCTCTTGACGGCGCTGGTCGATGGCAGGGTTGCGGAGGGTGTGGTGGCCGGGTGGATGGACTGGGCCAAGTTCAATGACGGCGGCGTGAATGTGAACGCGCTGACGAGCGAGCGGTTGACAGATATTGGTGCAGGAGCCACGTTTTACTCCGTGCTCGTGGAAGTGGCGAGAGCCTGACGTTCGCGCCCGCTCCGATGAACCGCTTTCTTGAATAGCAAACCAAACTGGTGAAGTGAGCGTACTAAGAACAGCGAGTGCGCATGGACTGCCGGATGTCTGATAAAAGGCGGTAAACTGGGTCTATGTCTTGGATTGGCTTTTTAGTCGTTCTGGCACTGGCCCTTGGTTACATGTACATGAAGCGTGCCGGCCAGGTTTCTTCGAGAGACGCCGAGGAATACCTGAAAAATGGGGCGATGATTGTCGATGTTCGAAACCCGAAGTGAATTTGAATCAGGCCACCTGATGCGGGCGCAGAACATGCCCCTGGATCGAATAGAGATGCTCGCGACTTCGATGGTCAAGGATAAGAACAAGACGCTGCTGCTGCACTGCTCCTCGGGGGTGCGCAGCTCGATGGCCAAGAAGAAGCTGGAAGCTCTCGGATACAAAAACGTCTTCAACCTGGGATCATATGACCGCGCCGGCAAAATTATCACCGGCCGCTGATCGCAGGAATCTCGCACAATATAGCCATGACTTCCCCATTTCAGTTGCGCCTTGCGACCGAGGAAGATGTTCCGGACGCTGCATGCGCTGATTGAGTCCTCCGTGCGCGGATTGCAGGCAGAGGACTATACGCCGGCGCAGATTGAGGGAGCGCTGGGCACAGTGCTTGGGGTGGATACACAACTGATCCGCGACCGAACTTACTTCATCGCTGAGATCCTGGATCAAAACACGAAAACGCGGAGCGCCGCCGGGTGCGGCGGGTGGTCGAAGCGGAAGACGCTGTTCGGCGCCGATGCCGGCCCGGGCCGGGAACCGGAATTGCTCGATCCGAAAGTAGACGCCGCCAAGGTGAGAGCGATCTTCGTTCATCCCAATTTTGCGCGGCAGGGACTGGGATCGCTGATTCTGGTCACGGTGGAGACATGCTGCGCGCGCCGCAGGATTCGGCCGGTTTGAAATGGGATCGACGCTAACGGGAGTGCCGCTCTACCGGCTGAAAGGCTACGTCGAGACCGAACGCATTGCTGTGCCGCTGAAAAACGGCGAGACGCTCCCGGTGGTGAAGATGGTGAAGAGCGCAAACTGACGTCGCCTGCGTTAGGTCACGTTGCCGAAAGGATCCTCAAGCGAAGGACATTGCGGCGTCAGCAGTTCGGCGCCGTTCTCGGTGATGCGCATGTCATCTTCAAGCCGAATGCCGAACTCGCCTTTGATGTAGATGCCCGGCTCATCGCTAAAGGTCATATGCGCCTGGAGCTTCGGGCTGAGGTCCCAACCGAACATATCGTTGCGAACGAGATAGGGCCACTCGTGCCCGTCCATGCCGATGCCGTGGCCGACGCGGTGAGTGAAATATTTGAAGCCCGGTCCGTAGCCGCCATCGACAATGACCTTGCGCGCAGCGGCATCGACATCCGCCGGTTGCCACGCCCGGACGCGCAGCAGCCAGCGCAGCCGATTGTGCTCGGTGCACAAGATCGAATACGCTTTTCATCTTGTCGGTCGGTTTGCCCAGGACGAAGGTGCGCGTGATATCGGAAGTGTAGCCCTCGACCTCGCAGCCATCGTCAAGCATCAGAATGGATCCCTCGCGGAGCGTTTGCGGCTTGGCCGAGCCATGCGGCAGTGCCGTGAACTCATCGACATTGAGACTGGCTTCGCCCTGGAAGCCGACACGATGGTAGGCAGTGGCAACAAGCGAATGCACATCGGAGGTGGTCATTCCGGGCTTGAGCGACTGCGCAACGGCGCGATACACAAGCAGCGTGGCACGGCAGGCGAGGCGCATGCATTCGATCTCGTGCGCGTCTTTGATCATCCGGCAGCCGGCAGTGACGGGCGTGGCTGAAACGATATTCAGATGGGGGCTGGCGGCGCGGATGCCTTCGGAAAAGACGAACGCCATGTGCTCGTCCAGGCCGACGGTGGCATTGGTAAGGCCGCGATCCTGCAGGCCCTTGCCGAGCAGAACGTAAGGGCTTTCATCTTCCTGCCATGTGAGGATGTCGACGTTGCCCGCGAGCGGACCGGAGGAAAGCAAATCATGCGCCCGGCCCTCTTCGAACGCCGGACAGACCAGGAACGCTTTGCCGCGCGCCGGAATCACGAGAGCCCATAGCCGTTCGCCGCCATAGAGTCGCAGGTCCGCAAAATAGACAGAGGAGTTGGTTGAGTTGGCGAGGACGATCGCGTCGATCTTCGCCGAGGTCATGAGCTGGCGGGCACGCTCAATGCGGGCCGCGCGCTCTTCGTTGGTGAATGGCCGCGCCTGGCCGGAAAGATTGGGCAACGCGGCAATCGCTGGCGGAATCTCTTTGCCGGCGATGAGCCTGACCCGCCCTCGATGGCAGGGCGGTGGCTGCGACAGCTGCAGTGGCGGCACCGAGAAAGTTGCGGCGCGTAAATGCGGATGAGTAGGGCATGGGCCTCCGGGGAAAGAGCGGCAATTGTTGTTTTCAGAATAGCTGGTGACGATGGGGTTTTCAAACAGTGTCAGCTGACCAACAATTGCTTATCGCATTCCAAGGAAATTGCGCAACCGTTAGGCTGCAATTCTATTTCGTGTCAGCGATCTCCAGCGTCATGCAATGCTTCTGTGTGACTTCGCACTGCAGCATGTCTTCAGCCAACAGGTTCCAGCCGACGAAGCCCGCGAATTTGCCGCCGGGCGACTGCGCAACTGTTGGCGCCAGGCCGTCGCCGGTTTCAGCGTCGTAGTCCTCGTGCATCGAGCCCCACTTTGCGATGTCGCGATGGATATCGGAGCGAGCATCACGGCCAACCAGTGCGCTTCGTCGTTGAATCCGTATCTTCGCAGCGCGATCCAGTCGAGGAAATTGGCGTTGATCCAGATGGGGCCGCGCCAGTTGGAATAGGGATTGATGATGGCGTCGTTGTTATACGCGGGATCGAAGCGCGACAGGCTGCGGAATCCGTGTTCGGAGCGCATCTGGATCGGGTTGAGCAGGTAGAGCGAGATCATGCGTCTGCCATCGTCGCGTGGCAGAATGCCATCCAAAAGCGGCAGAAAGTTGGACCATGCGACGACGCGGACAATCGCGCCCGTGTCGCGCCGGCGATTCCAGAACATGCCATCGCGCGCCGACCAAAGCTGGCGCAGAATGGCATGGCGCGTCGAGAGGACTTCAGCGCGATAAGCCTTCGCATCAACCGGATCGCCAAGTTGATCGGCCAGTATGGCCATCGCTGCATATTCGCGCATCGCATAGATCGAGGCGTCGACAGCGAGAATGGCACTGCGGTCCTTCTCATCGTTGGTGAGCGCTGCATTGTTGTCGGCGCCCGATTGCATGGCGTTATCCCAGAACCACAGCTTCCACTTTTCGTCATACTGCGTGCGGCGGCGGTATTCGAGAACATTCTTCATCGCCGGCCAGACAGGGCGGATCCATTCGTAGTCGTTGAGATCCTGCGCGGCGATCAGCGCTCCCTGGGCCAGGAAGGGCTTCATCGCGAATTTTCCGAACAGCGGGCGCGGGCCTTTCGGCGTGATGCATCCGGCAACATAGCCGTCGACATCCGCAGATCCTGCGAAGCCGAGCACCCAGTCGCGGAGATACTTCGCGTTCGCCGGATCCTGGTTGGCCCAGTGCAGTCCGATGAAGAAGCCGTCCCAGTCCCACATCTGGTTGTAGTAGCCGGCGGGAATGAGGTACGGATGCTTGATATATCCGTCGGCGGGTCGGATGGTCTGCGGCGCGAGCCGATCGAAATCGGCCGTAAGTTCGTGGAGCAGCGAGGTGGCGTCAGTCTGGACAGTTGGGGATTGAGCGAAGCAGAGAGGGAGACCAAAGATAAAGCTCGCGATGAGAGCAAACACCGTGCGTAAGGTCACGGAGGAATGATAGCGCGGCTTCAAACGCCTGCATCAGCTCCAGTTTGGGTTGCCCCATCCATCTCACAGCCTCATCGTGAGATGGGTGGGATAGCACGAACACACACCAGCCATATTTTCCGGTGCTTAAACAGGTACAACTTCGCTGACTTGCACGACACTTTCTCCACTGTAGTATTTGCGTTGGTCGGCAATCAGTTCTGGCGCCGTTGCGGCGAGAGCGACATCAAGCTCCAGCATGGTTTCGAAATAGAGATGGCCGACGGCATGATAGTGCGAGGGAGTGCCCGGCGGAAATGCCCCGATGCCGCGGTCCACTTCGATCCGCACGAGCCCTCGCGGCACGAGCAACTGGCGCGCCATAACAAGATGTGGGCCAAGGTAGTAATTCCAGTCAAACGTCGATCCGTCTTTAGTGGGATACATCACGCTGAGGCGAACCATGAGTTCGGAATACATCGCGGGAAGACGAAATGTCAATGAAATCTATGGCGCCACTGTTGCCGGTAAAGTTTCGACGTAGTCGAATGCGGCAGGATCATGGCCGTCCGGCGTTCCCTCAATCCGGATCGTGTCGCCAGGCTTGAGTGCAACCCCGTAAATGATATGTCGCGTGGAGTTATCGCCATGCGGGCGCGTCGTTGGCAGCGTCGCGTCGGCAGACCAGGAAGCATCCGGCATTGTCTATTGGCCGTTGACGGTGAGCGAGAACTTCGCAACCCCATCCTGCAGATCGAAATATTGCACGGCGATGTTGAATCGGCCGGGAGTGCCGTTATAGCTCCATTCAGCAGAGCACGTGGCCTGGTCGCACGAAACGGCTTTCCCGCCGCTGGCATCTTCCCAGGGATTGACGTCGATGATTCGGTAGCTGGTAAGACGGGCGTCTTCAGCTTCCTGCCTTCCCGGGTAATGCCCTGCGCGGCGCAGTCCCGTCGGGAATGCCGCTTAGCCTGAGGAAATACTGTGCGACAGCATCGCGCCACACAATGGCGTGACCGGCCTGGTAGATCAGCCGCGGAAGCATGTTCGCGTAAAGCGCGGGATCGATGCGGCCCTTGAGCGACTCCCAGTCGCCGACGAATTGCGCCGCCCGTGCAGCCCCCTGGTAATGCGAGTCGTAGAGATACTGGATCACCGTCTTTCCATCGTGCAGCTTGTAGGTGTAGGGAACATGGTGGAAGAAGAGCAGCAAATCGTCAGGCGTAGTGGCCGCGTTCTCGTAAACCTTCGCAACCTCAGGCTGGTACTGGCCGGCGAAGCCTGTCCCGGTTGCGACGGTCCTATCGAAGCCAACGCCTTCGTGGTCTGCCTTGTGCCACTGGCCCCAGCCGTTGCGCTCGCTCGATTCGATGTTAGGACCGTAGTGGCTCCCAGTAATGTCGGTGAGCGTCTGCAGACCGAGCGGGCCGGTGTAGCTTTCATAAGCGGGCCACGACTCCATCAGCATTTTTCCCACGGTGCGCACGACCGAGGGGTCGTTCGAGATCGTCTGGCGCGTCCACTCGACCGCGATCTGCTCTGGCGTCAGGTTGGGGTCCCACGCGAGACGGCCGAATGCATACAGGTTGGCAAGGGCAAGCGGAGAGCCAAGCCAGGCCTGCTGCCCTACGCCCGCCACGCCTACCATTCCTCCGAGGGGTCGCGGAACACTTTGTCCGGCGATAGTCTTCTGGTCACCCAACCACAGGCCCCCGGCAAGGATAGTTTTCACCGGTGTTTGAGCGCCGTTGACGCGCATATCGAACTCGAGCACCTGCTTCCACATCGGCGCGAGATAAACAAGGTGGCGCTGCTGCCCTGTGTACTCCTGCGTGATCTGGAGTTCCATTGCCTGGCTTGTTTGACTGAGTCCGCCAAACAGCGGCGAGACCGGTTCGCGGGCTTGGAAGTCGATCGGGCCTTCCTTTGTTTGAACGACGACGTTAGACGCGAACTTCCCGTCGAGGGGATGGAATATGTCGTAAGCGGCGCGGGCGCGGTCCGCCTTGGGATCCTGCCAATCGAGGTGATGGTTGTAGACGAAGGCGCGATAGAGAACCACGCCCTTGTGCGTCGCGAGCGCCGCTGCGAGGGTGTTGGCTGCATCGGCCGGCGTGCGCCCAAAGCTGGCGGGACCAGGCTGCCCTTCGCTGTCGGCCTTCACGGTGAAGCCGGCGAAGTCGGGGATCAGCTCGTAGATCTCATTAACCTTGGTAGCCCACCAGCTCTTAACTGCGGGATCGAGAGGATCGTAGGTATTGAGTCCGCCGATCTTCTGCGGGCTGGCTATATCAACCGAGAGTCCGACGCGCACCCCGTAAGGCCGCATTGCTTCCGCGATCCGCGCAATTCCCTCGAGCATTTGTGGCGCGAGAAAGACCGCGGCATTATTCACATTATTTAAATTGCAGCCATTGACCCCAACCGAAGCCAGCAAGCGTGCGTATTCCGCCACAGGTGCGAGGTCGTCGCGGACGTGCCCGTTGTCGAAGAATATGCTGCGGCCGGCGTACCCGCGCTCGATGGAGCCGTCGGCATTGTCCCACTCATCGACCCAGCGAATGGACATCGCGGGGTGCTCGCGCAGGTTGGCGTTGCTCAAGTCTGCGCCCTGAGAGAGATTGCGCAGGAAAGCAACGACTCCATAGAGAACCCCGCGATCGCTGCCACCGATGATGTCGATCTCGCGCACAAGATCCCCGTGCTTGGCAGAAATGAGAAACTCGTCGGGCTCCAGGGAAAGCGCGGTACCTTTGGACTCGCGAGAACCCATCTCTTGTGCAGTGCCGAGGAGGATCATATTCGGCCCGTTTTCGAGTGGAGCGCCGCCTGAGAGCGATAGAAGTCCCCGTCGAAGCTCGATCGCCGCGGTTTGTTCCACCAGGCTCTGTCCAAGAGTATCGACACGCGTGGGCACCCCAAGAGGCTTGCCGACTGGACGGTATTTCAACCACGCCTGGGCCGCAGTCTGAGTGAATGAAGCTTCCGGAATCATGACGACCGAAAGAAACGCAACAACGGCGAGTCCCTTCTTGACGAGGGCGCCCTGCCATGATCGGCGAGCCCGCACAGTCACAAAACTCCGCATCCCACCGTTCTATCATCCCGGCCTGCAGAAGCTCGTTACGCTCTGCCCGTCCTCTAAACTCGAGTCCCTAGTCTCTAGTTCCCAGCCCTAGGCCCTAGTCCCTTGTCTGTAGCTCCGTATTCCCCTAGTTCCTGGCCCTGAGTCTTGACACGCCTAGCCCTCTATGCCTAGACTTCTCTATACCAAGATTGCTAGGGGTACCACACATGGCCAAGAACGATCTTCAGGGAACACTCGACTTACTCGTCCTCAAGACGCTGGATCAGAACGGCGCACTGCACGGCTACGGCATTGTGCTCCACATTCAAAGCGCTTCCAACGACATGCTCCGCGTTGAAGAGGGTTCGCTCTATCCGGCTCTCCATCGCATGGAGCAGAGCGGCTGGATCGCCGCGGAGTGGGCGCTGACCGAAACAAACCGACGCGCCAAGTACTACAAGCTCACCGTTACCGGCCGCCGCCAGCTGCAGCAGGCTGAAGAGAGCTTCGATCAGCTGGTCAAGGGCGTGCGGGCGGTGCTGCGCTACGCCTGAAATTGGTTCGAGAAAGGATCGCCATGGCTGCCTTACGCCGCATCGCCAACCTCTTCCGCCGCACGCGCGTAGACAATGAGATCGACGCCGAGTTACAGGCCCACATCGACCTCCGCGTTGATGCCAACATTGCCGCCGGCATGTCGCCCGCCGAAGCGCGTCGCCAGGCATTAGTGCAATTCGGCAACGTAACTGCGACCAAAGAGCGCGTCACAGGCGCGGACACCGCCCTGGGTCTGGCCGGCGTCTGGCGCGACATTCGTTACGCTGCGCGCCAGTTACGCAAGTCTCCCGGATTTACCATTACCGCCATCACCACGCTTGGCTTGGGAGTCGGTATCAACACAGCATGTTTCAGCAGCATGGACGCGGTGGTGCTGCGGCCGCTGGCAGTGCCCGACCTTCATCGCGTGATGACGATCGCCGAGCAGCCAAGTCACGGGGAATATCAGCCCGTTGCTCTTGCCAACTATGAGGACTGGCTGCGGCAGTCGCGCAGCTTTGAGAGCCTCGCTGTCCGTACCGATGCCGACATGAGCTTGACCGGCGCGGGCGACGCGGCTCACGTTTCCGCAGCGCTTACCTCGGGCAGCTTCTTCACCGTAATGCGCACGCCGGCTCAACTGGGGCGGGTATTCACCGATGCGGAGTGCCAACCTGGCCGTGATGCCGTGGTTTTGTTGAACTACGGGTTCTGGCAGCGCCGGTTCGCCTCCGACCCCACGGTGCTCGGTCGCAAAATCGAACTCGATCAGCGCGCGTACACCATCATCGGCGTAATGCCGAAAACGATGCAGTATCCCTCCATTGCCGAGGTTTACCTGCCCTTCGCCCCTAGTTCGCAGCAACTTGCTGACCGCTCTAAGCATGATTACCTCGTCGTCGGACGTTTGCGCGACGGCGTAAGTCTGCAACAGGCGCAGGCGGAGATGCAGACCCTGGCTCAGCACCTGGCCGCCAGTTATCCCGCAACCAATCAGGGCTGGTCGGTGAAGATCGAGTCGCTGCTTGACAACATCAATGGCGACATGACGCCACTCTACTACCGGCTCGTCATGGGCGGCACGTTGTTTGTGCTGCTGGTGGTGTGCGCAAACATTGCCAACCTCCAACTGGCACGCGGAGTAGCTCGGCGCCCGGAGATCGCAATGCGCAGCGCTCTGGGTGCGCGGCGCTGGCACATTGTTCGCCAGTTGCTTACAGAGAACGTTCTGCTGGCTGTCGTCGGGGCTGCACTCGGCGTCGGAATCGCGGGACTCTACCTGCACATCCTTCTCATCAGCATGCCCGCAAGCATTGCGCGCTACATCCCCGGCTGGTCCAATACGTCGCTCAACGGTCGCGCGCTTTTGTTTTCTATCATGCTGTCGGCGGCAGCCGGAATTGTTGCGGGGGTTGCGCCCGCCATCGGCGCACTGCGCGTAAACGTGCTCGATCAATTGAAGGCCGGCTCACGCGGAACGACCGGAGGAAGCCGCAGGCGCATGCGGAGCGTATTCGCCGTGGCACAGATATCGCTGGCGGTGGCGCTTGTGGTTGGCGCAGCCCTCATGTCAAAGGGGATGTTCTCCCTGCTGCACCTTGCTGACGAATATCATCCCGCGAACGTACTGGTGTTCAACGTGAGTTTGCCGGAGAAGCGCTACGACACCAGCCAAAAGAAGGCCGCCTGGTACAACCAGAGCCTCGAACGCCTTCGCGCCCTGCCAGGCGTGACGCATGCCGAAATAACCGGTGCGCTGCCTCACAGCGATAACGGTTGGCTGCAGGATCTCGAGATCCAGGATCGGCCCGCAATTCCGGGTAAGTTTCAAAGCGCGCTACATCTGGCTGTTAGCCAGGGCTACTTTGAGTCTCTGCATATACCCATCGTCACAGGGCGTGCATTCACGCAGTCGGATTCGTTCGATTCGCTCCCCGTTGCCGTCGTCAGCGAAGGTTTCGTTGCATACTACTTCCCTGACCAGAATCCGCTGGGCCATCGCATCCGGCTGGGAGGGGCGAACAGCCATGATCCATGGTTGACGATTGTGGGCGTTGCCAGGGAGACGAACTACTCCATGTGGCTGCCGACACAGGAGGCTGCGGTCTACATGAACGCCGCTCAAATGCCGCTGGAAGGAGCGACTTACTTCCTGACAACAAAGGGCGATCCTGCCGGTGTGGCCCCGGCGGCACACAAAGCCCTTGCTGGTCTTGATCCGGCGCTTCCCCTTGATGGTGTCGAGACCTGGCAGCAGTCGATTCACGAGCAACTCACGGGCTTGATACATGCTGCCGGGATGCTTGGCATCGATGCCGTGTTTGCCTTGTTGCTTGCAGTCATTGGCATCTTCGGCGTCATGGCCGATCTGGTGGGCGAGCGTACACGCGAAATCGGTGTGCGCCTGGCCCTCGGTGCGCAACGCGGCAACGTGCTCGGGCTGATTCTGCGGCGCGCCACCTGGCTTACCGCAACCGGCCTCACCATCGGCCTCGTGCTTGCGTTCGTGCTCGCGCACCTGGTCGCGAATTTGTTACGCGGTGTCAGTCCCAACGACCCAGTCGTCTTTGCTGTCATCACCATCACCATTGCTGCCGCAGCTCTCGGTTCCAGTTGGATTCCGGCCCGGCGCGCCGCGCGCGTCGATCCCATGCAGGCGCTCCGCGCCGAGTGAACAGGAGAACACGATGGCCCTCTTCCGTCGCGTCGCCAATTTGTTCCATCGCTCCACAGTCGATCACGACATCAACGCCGAATTGCAGGCGCACATCGCCATGCGTATGGATGCGAATGTGGCCACGGGTATGTCGCCCGAAGAAGCGCGCCGCGATGCCCTGTTGCGCTTCGGCAACCCGACTACGACCAGGGAACGTGTCGCCGCCTCAGACACAACACTCAGCCTCGCTGGCCTCGGCCGCGACATTCGCTATGCCGTACGCCAGCTGTGGCGCTCGCCGGGATTTGCGCTAACCGCGATCCTTACGCTGGCACTTGGCATTGGCGCCAATGTCGTGGTTTTCGGAGTGCTCAATGCGCTGATCCTGCGGCCGCTCGATCTTCCTCACGTCGAGCGCCTCCTGCAAGTCGAGCAGGAACATCCCGGGATACATCACGCAGTCCTATCCCGACTATGTCGATTTTCGCGCGCGCAACTCCACGTTTACTGACCTTGCAGCATTCCGCATCAACGATGTTGCCTTGAGCTCCGGTGGCTCGGCACAGAGCTGCTGGAGCTACGAAGTGTCGGGCAACTACTTTGACGCGCTGGGGGTGCAGCCCGCGCTCGGCCGCTTCCTTCACGCCAGCGACGAACACGGTCCCAACTCCGCGCCTTACATCGTGCTGAGCGATTCATTCTGGCGCACCCGGTTCAACGCCGACCCTCGCGTGATCGGCATGGCCGTCGAACTCAACAAGCATCCCTTCACCATCATCGGGGTCGCGCCGCGCAGCTTTAACGGCACCGAGATTTTCTTCTGGCCCGAGTTCTGGATTCCCATGGTCAATGAAGAACAGGTGGAAGGGTACAGTTACCTGGTCAAACGTGAGAATCACGGCCTCTACGTGGTCGGCATGCTCAAGCCCGGTGTTACGAGACAACAGGCCACTGGAGACCTGATGGCGGTCGCGCATCAGCTCACCCGCGAAAACCCGGTGCTCGACGATGGCCTTGGTGTTCGAATGAGTAAGCCTGGGTTGATGGGTGACATGCTCGGCGGGCCCGCGCGACCCTTCCTTGCGGCCATCATGGGGCTGTCCTTGCTGGTGCTCGCAGCCGCCTGCGTCAATCTCGCCGGAATCTTTGCCGCACGCTCGGCGGACCGTGCTCGCGAACTCGCAATCCGGCTCTCCATCGGCTCCTCGCGATGGAGGCTCTTGCGCCAGATCCTCACCGAGGCTGTGCTTATTTCTTTCTGCGGAGGAATTGCGGGAACCTTCTTTGCTGTCGTGCTGCTCAACGCCCTCACCCGCTGGCAGCCTATCTCCGAGTATCCGATCCACGTCACCGTGACGCCTGACGTGCGCGTATTTGCGCTCGCGTTGCTGCTTTCATTCGTCAGCGGCATACTGCCAGGCCTGCTGCCCGCGCGCCAGGTATGGAAGACCGATGCCATGCAGGCGATGAAGAGCGGGGCTGTTGTGGCAGGTCTGGTGCGCCGCTTCAATCTCCGCGATCTGCTCCTCGCCGTGCAAATCACGCTCTGTGCACTCCTGGTCACGGCATCGCTCGTCTCCCTGCGCGGCATGGTGCGCTCTCTGCATGCTCCGATCGGCTTCGTACCGGAGGGCGCGATGCTGGCTGACGAGGATCTGCAAATGGCTGGATACTCCGATGATTCCGCGTTTTCTGTTCAGCGTCGCATGATCGACGAAGCCTCGCGCATTCCCGGGGTCACCGCCGTCGGCACCATCAACGGAGTACCCCTCAACGGAAGTGGCAGTGATTCCGATGTCTACCGCGAAGGTACCGCCGATCTGCGAGTCTCCAACAGCGTCACCGATGCCTACTTCTTCTCCGTCTCGCCCGGTTACCTCGCCGCAGCCCAGACACATCTGCTGTCCGGTCGTGACTTCAACTGGGACGACGGTCCGAAAGCGCCCAAGGTCGCCATCGTCAACGAAATCTTCGCACACCGTATGTTCGGCAACACGCCCGCTGTTGGACGCCACTTTCTGGAACGCGACAAGACGCTCGATCAGATCGTCGGAGTCGTGGAAGACGGCAAATATCAATCGCTCACCGAGAATCCGACGGCCGCCATGTTTTTCCCGCTCGCCCAGCGGCACGATGACGACACCACGCTCGTCGTCCGTTCGCAAGCGTCCCCGGCCGAAACTGCGGCCGCTCTGAACCGGCTCCTCGGCGGAATCGATTCCGGCTTGCCCGTCGTCCTTCGCTCCTGGACCGACAACCTCGCCCTGGTGCTCTTTCCAGCGCGCGTGGCCACGGCGGCGCTGGGCGTGATGGGTTTGCTGGCTGCCATGTTGGCAATCACAGGCGTTTTTGGCATGGCCACCTACACGGTGTCGAAGCGCATGCGCGAGCTCGGGATACGTGTCGCTCTCGGAGCGCACCGCGGTCAACTCATGCGATCGGCGCTTGGCAAGCCGCTGCTTGTTCTCCTCTCGGGATCGGCCGCCGGCATGCTGTTGGGCGTGCTCGCCAGCCAGTTGCTCGCCGCCCTGGTTTACGAAGCCACCCCGCGAGACCCGCTCGTCCTGATCGGAGCCGTCGCCTCGATGACCCTGATTGGCCTGGTCGCCACCTGGATCCCTGCCCGACGGGCCTTGGCTATCAATCCGGCTCAATTGCTTCGGGAGGAATAGCGCAGCCGGTCGTGGTGCGATACCCAGCCGCCATTTTGCGCTTTCGCCCGTCAAATCAATGAACCCAGGGGAAGGCGCAGGCAGAATGGCTCCGGCACACCCTCGCCGGATACAATGGAAGTACGCGCGAAAACCGGGCGAATACCGATTTTTCTTCGAATCTGGAGCAGTGCACGTGATACGTATGTTCCGCCGCGGTCTGCGGCTTCAATGGGTTGTTGCGATGGGCGTCGCGGTTGCGATGCCGAGGCTTCGCAGCCACGGCCGCCAGAACGCAACAAGCCAGCCAAACCTCGCTCCATATCGATGCCCGCGAGGCGAATGGGCAGACGCAAGCCACGTTTTCAATCACGGTATTCGGCGCGGATGGCCAACCGGCCTCAGGATCGATTGCGATTCAGGATCAGGGCAAACCATTGGCTGGCCTTGTGCTCAATGCCGCAGGGCAGGCAACGGCAACCATCGACCTTGCCGGCGGCGATCACAGCCTTTCCGCCGTCTACACCGGCGATCCGGCGCATCTGGGTTCAAGCTCTGAAGTCACGCCCGTGCATGCGGTCGCCGGCTCCACTCCGGATTTCTCCGTGTCTGTCGCGCCCGCAACACTTTCGCTCAAACAGGGGCAGTCAGGTTCGGCAACGGTTTCCGTGACGCCCATCAATGCGGCCTCACTCACGGCACCGATGTTCGTAACCATCTCCTGCTCCGGCCTGCCCGACCAGAGCGCCTGCACATTTACCCCGGAGAATATAGAAATTCCTGTGGGTGCCACTGCCGCCATCAATAGCTCATTGGTGCTGGCTACGCAGGCCACATCGCTGGCCAGGACAGAACCGAACGCTGAAACGCGAGTGCAGCCGATCGTCCTGGCAGTGCTGCCTGCCCGGTGCGCTTATTCTCGGCGGAATCGCCTTTGGTGCGCGCCGGCGTCGCTTCCTGAGCCGCTTTATACTGCTTGGCCTGGTCGCGTTCGTTTCCGTGCTGGGCACCGTTGCCTGCTCGCCGCTTTACAACTACCACAACCACGGGCCACCCTATAACCTGCCAACGCCCGCAGGCAGCTACAACGTGTCCATTAACGCACAATCCAGCAACGGCGTGACCGCGACCACGCACAAAACGACCATCGCCCTAACCGTCACGCAATAGCACAATCGAGCGCAGTAGCAAGAATCTACGCAGCCATCGATCAGCTCAAATACAAAACCCCCGGTTCATATCTGAACCGGGGGTTTTGGTTGTAGCGCTAGATTTCACTGTTTCACTGACCACTGTTCAATCTTCTTCAGAAGCTCCGCGACATTCCCGCAATCACCGTGTAGTCCGCAAAAGCCGCATCGCCGTGGGTGTGATTCGCAAGATCCGTGACGCTGGTCTTGCGATTGCGCTCCATTGCCCAGGGACCGCTGGCGTACAACCCCCAACGACCGTGCTCGTACATCATCCCAGGCTCGATGGAGATGACATATCCCGGCCGGCGGAATCCGTTGCTTGACCCAAAAGCATCGCGCACCGGAACGCCTTCCATGCGGGCGCCGATGCTGAGCGCCAGCCCGCGCAGCGGCTTCACGCCCGTGACCGGACGCGAAAATCCGCCACGCCACAGGTATTGGTCAGTGGCAGAAACTACGCCCTCCCCGGGCGCTGGGCGAAAGGTCCGCACGCCCGTCGTGTCCTGCGGGCTGAACAGCCACGACCCCGTAAAGTATGTTGAAGTATGCCAGTAAAGCTCGCGGTAAGCTTCGGTGGCAAGGCTGAATCCCCACGTGCCATCGCCCGGCTGGATCGATTCATCGAACGGCTCGGTCTGCGTACTTCCATTCTTGGCGGTGGTTGTTCCCTTGGCATCGTTGATGCCGGTGGGAAGTTTCAATTGCGCCGAAATCGCCACGTTGCCATGGCTCTCTGTCGGGGGACGGAACACCCACGACTGCACACCCACAGTCACGTCCCCGATGCCGCCGGATTTATACACATTCAACGGACTGGACTGTCCGTGGCGAGTTGCTTCGAGGGCAGGTATCGATGCAATCGCACTGAGGCGCGGCGTGATCTGGTAATTCAAATCCATCTCGAAGAGGTTCACGTGGTTCACGACCGCGTTGTGATTGAGTTGCCGCTGAGCCTGGTAAACCGTGCCGATGTAGTGCTTGTAGGAGTTGTAAACGCGATAGCCTGTCGAAATCGTAAGCCCATGCAGAAAGCTTGTTCCTGCCGAGTGGGCGATGGCGGCTTCATTGGTTGGATCGAGCCCCGAGATGATGGGCTGAGGAGAGTGGGCAGCGACGCAACCCTGCGCGTTTGCGGCAGGATGCAGGCAGAGAAGGGAGACGAACAGCGCAGCGGGAAGTGCCGCGCTCCGAAGCAGGAGCTTTTTCATTTTGTTTTCTCCAATTCAGAAAGACAGGACTGACCTCAAGAACTCCCTCAGGGAAGTACCACAAGCCCGGGAGAAACCTGTGTGAAGAATCCCGATGAAGGTAGCATCGTTGCAGTGCAACGCGCGTCGGCCATCATGCCGAGAGGTAACTCATCCTTTTGATGGAATTCACCGGCGTTTTCGATCGGTATTGTCAGAAAGCAATGCCCCAAGGCCGCTCCGCAACGCCGCTGAAGTGTCTGCTCCTCGCGCTGGCCCTTGTTTCCTCTCCGCTTCTGGCCAGGCGTGTCCCCGATCCTGCTTTCAAAACACTCGATGGGCAAACGCGCAAGCTCTCCGCTCTCCACGGGCAGATTGTCGTCGTGAACTTCTGGGCCACCTGGTGCGGCCCCTGCCAGGAAGAGTTGCCTCGCCTCAAGCAGATCGCGGCGTCGTATGCCGGCAAACCGGTCAGCTTCGTCTACATCTCCATCGATGCGCCAAAGGATCGCAGCAAGATCCCCACCGCACTTGCCCGGCTGCACGTTGACTTTGATAGCTGGGTCGGCGCCGACACCGACACGCTCGGCCACTTTGGCCTTGGCGAAATCGTCCCCGGTACCCTCGTCCTCGACGAGAACGGCGAAGCGGTTGCCCGCATCATGGGCGAGGCCCGCGAAGACGATGTGCGCACGCCAGTGGATTGGCTGCTCGGCGGCAAGACAGGTTCCGCTCCCGTTGCCCTGACCAAGCGTTATTGACAGCTCGTCCCGTCTCTTGGGTCGGCACCCAGCCCTTTCCGCTATCCTTTCTGGTTGAGGTGGATTGCCATGACGGAGACGGCTACGCGCCCGCAACTTGCATATTTGACCGACGTATTGAATGATCTGCGAGCGAAGGGAACGCATTTCAAACTGCGCATCCTCGACGATCAGCAGGCCCCGGTGTGCCACTACGATGGCCGCGAAGTCATCAACCTGGCCAGCAACAATTACCTCGGCCTCGCCAATCACCCCAAGCTGATCGAAGCATCGCTGAAAGCCACGAAGGAACTCGGCGTGGGCTCGGGCGCGGTCCGCACCATTGCGGGCACGATGCGCATTCACATGGAACTCGAAGAGAAGATTGCGCGCTTCAAAAACGTCGAAGCGTGCGTCGTCTTCCAGAGCGGATTCGCGGCCAATGCGGGCACGGTGAGCGCAATCCTCGGCAAGGAAGACTTCATCCTCTCCGACGAGCTCAACCACGCCAGCATCATTGATGGCGCGCGCCTCTCGCGCGCCAAGATCAAGGTGTTCCGTCACAAGGATGCGGCTCACTGCGAAGAACTGCTGAAGGAAATCGCCAACGAGCCGGGACACAAGCTGGTGATCACCGATGGCGTCTTCTCGATGGACGGCGACATCGGCCCGGTGGACAAGCTGGGCGCGCTGGCGGAGAAGTACGGCGCCATCATGATGGTCGACGATGCGCATGCCTCCGGCGTGCTGGGCCGCAACGGCCGTGGCAGCATCGATCACTTCGGCATGCACGGGCGCGTAGATGTGCAGGTGGGAACGCTGTCAAAGGCCATCGGCGCGCTGGGCGGCTATGTCTGCGGTTCGAAAGACTTGATTGATTATCTCTATCATCGCGCGCGTCCCTTTCTGTTTTCCACGTCGCATCCGCCGTCGGTCGCGGCCACATGCATCGCGGCCTTCGACATTCTGGAAACGGAACCCGAGCGCATCGATCGCCTGTGGAAGAACACCAGGTACTTCCAGGGCGAACTCAAGCGCGCAGGATTCAACATCGGCGGCGTGAACACTCCGGCGACCGAAACGCCAATTACGCCGGTGATCGTCGGCGAAGGCCGCGCAGCCATGGACTTCTCGCGTGCGCTCTTCGACGAAGGCGTAATGGGCACCGGCATTGCCTTCCCGACAGTACCCGAGGGAAAGGCCCGCATCCGCCTGATCCTCACCAGCGAGCACACCAAGGAACAACTTGATCGCGCGCTGGAAACGCTGGAGCGCGTAGCCAAGCGCATGGGACTTCTCTCGCAATAGTCTGTTCTATTTGCGAGGTGTCATCCTGAGCGTAGCGGATTTGGGGCCCCGCAAACGCGTGCGTTTGTGGGGTAGGCGAGCGAAGGATCTGCTTTTGCATTTTTCAGGCATCCATGAAATGCGAGGAGCCGCACGTACAATAACCTCAAATGATCGCGCACCTTCGCGGCAAGCTGATTCACAAACAACCCGGCCAGGCCATCGTCGAGGCCGCCGGCGTGGGATACGACGTTGTCATCTCCGTGCCGACCTTTACGGCGCTGCCGAGCGTGGGCGCGGAGACGTCGCTCCACATCCACACGCAGGTGAGCGAAGACCAGATCGCCCTGTTCGGCTTTCTCGATCGCGAAGAGAAGCGGCTCTTTGAGCGGCTGATCACCGTGAGCGGCGTCGGCCCGAAGCTGGCGATCAAGATTCTCAGCGGCCTCTCGCCCGAGCGCACCGTGCAGGCCATTCGCGCGCAGGATCATGCGCAGTTGACGCGCATTCCCGGCGTAGGCAAGAAGCTGGCCGAGCGGCTTGTTGTGGAATTGAAGGACAAGCTGGAAGACTTTGCGGTTGCGCCGACGCCAAGCTGCGGTTGCAGGGCCGGCGGTCGACGATGTGCTTTCAGCGCTGACCAATCTTGGCTATCAGCGGCCCGCCGCGGAAAAGGCAATCGAGCAGTCTGTGGCGAAGGATAAAGCGCTGGCCGGCGATTTCGACGGGCTGTTCCGCGCCGCACTGAAAGTGATTCGGTAGCTCGCTCGTTGCAAAGATCAATCGACTTACTGCCTCTTCTGCGATTGAACCGTTTTCCTCAGGAAATACGCGCCCTGTGCATGCACCGCGCCGTGCGCTCGCCTACACTTGCAAGCGTATGCCACGCGCAGCTAAATCTTCTCCCGCAGCACCGGTGCCGTATCTTCGACCCGAAGCAATTACATTTCTGCGCAATCTGGCGAAGCACAACGACCGCGAATGGTTCGCTCCGCGCAAGCCTCAGTTTGAAGCGCAGTTGAAAGAGCCGATGCTGGCCATCGTCCGCAAGATCACCGACGCGATGACCGACTTCGCGCCGAACCACGTGCGCCCCGCGGAGAAGAGCCTGTTCCGCATCTATCGCGACACGCGCTTCTCGCACGACAAGCGGCCCTACAAGACGCACGTCGCGGCGTGGTGGTCGCACCAGGGGCTTGAGAAGACTTCAGGCGCCGGTTACTACTTCCAGGTGAGCCCCAAGGGCGTGGTGATTGCCGCCGGGGCTTACATGCCGGAGAAAGAACAACTGGCGCAGATCCGTAACTGGCTGCTCGACAATCACGAAGATTTTCGCAAAATCCTGAAGAAGCCGGCGGTGCGCAAAACCTTCAGCGAGTTTGAAGGCGAAGCGCTGACGCGGCCGCCCAAGGGCTTTCCGCCGGATCACCCGGCGATGGATCTGATTCGCTGCAAGCAGTGGGGCCTCAGCACCGTGCTGCCTGTGGGAGCCGCCCAGCGAAAGGATTTTGCGAAGGTGTTGGTGAAGCATTTCAAGCTGCTCGCTCCCATGGTGGACGCGCTGAATACGCCCATTGCCGCCGCCGCTGCTCCCAAGCGGAAGGTGCTTTTCGGGCTGAACTAAACCCGTCGACCGAAGGGAATGCGCAGCTGAATTTGCCCGTATTCCGGGGGTTCCAGGGCTCTCCTGTAGTCGAAAAACCGGCAAAAACAGGCATTTTCGGGCTAAATACCCACAAAAACCCAAGAAAATTGTGGAAAACCGAAGTTTTTCCATTGACTTTAGGCCCTCCCAAGCCGCATTGTTACGAACGACAGGGTTCTCGAGAACCCGCATAAATAAAGGGGTTTCGTGCATATGTTGCCTCCAGGCGTTTTCGGCGTAGAGGTCGAAACGCGACGGTCGCACTACCCCATGCGGTACGCTTCATGGCTTCTTGCAGTTTCTGAAAGATGCCGGGCGGCGGGATACCAGGCAACAACTGGCTGACCCCGGTTCATGGACCTTCTAGCGAAGGAGAACATCACATGGCAACTGGAATGACCAAGACTGGACTTACCCGGCACATGGCCGAGAAGCTCGAACTGACCAACAAACAATCGGCCGCTTTCCTTGATCTTCTGGCTGAGACCGCCATCAAGGAAACCAAGAAGAACGGCGTATTCGTCATCCCCGGCATCGGCCGCCTCGTCAAGGCCGAGCGCAAGGCCCGCATGGGCCGCAACCCCCAGACCGGCGAGGCCATCAAGATCAAGGCCAAGACCGTCGTGAAGTTCCGCGTGGCGAAGTCCGCCAAGGACACCATCGCGCCGCCGAAGAAGTAGTTCATTTCCTGATAGGGTGCTGTACAAGCTGGGGAAGAGCTCTCGCTCTTCCCCTTCTTTCTTGTTTCGCTGACAGCCGAATATTTGCGACACCTTGGCCGCGCTGCCACATCAAAGGCCCATGGCGACTCAAGTGAACACGATAACTCGATCGAGCGCCGTCCGTATCCGGCTCGGTGCTGACTCTGCTGCGGCTTGAAGGCCTGGCCGTGGCCGCTGTGTCTGCGGTGCTGTATGCGCGCACCGGCGCAAGCTGGTGGCTGTTTGCGGCTCTGTGGCTCGCGCCCGATCTGTCGATGCTCGGCTATCTTGCAGGATCATGCTGGGGCGCGCGCTGCTACAACGCGGTGCATACCTATGTTGTGCCGGGCGCCCTGGCGCTCAGCGCCTTGCTGCTGCACGCGCCCGCAGTGCTGCCATTCGCGCTGATCTGGGCGAATCACATCGGCGTGGATCGGCTCATGGGCTACGGGCTGAAGTATTCCGACGGCTTTGGCTTGACGCACCTTGGCCGGCTGGGAAAGCGCGAGCGCTATTTTGCCGGCACGGGTCTGACCTTGACGCGCGGGCATTAATGCGCGCACCACAAGCGATGCTCCGAAAAAGATAAGGATGATGCGGCCGGCAATTTCGGCGTCGTAGTTCTTTGCATAAACCACAATGGCGATAAAGACGCCGATCGGCGTGAGTTCGGTCAACGATGCGCGGAGCCAGTGCGGCTTTGCGCCTCCAGGCGCAGGTGCGCCGCGCAATCTTGGAACGAAGCGGGGCACGGCTTTCTGATATGCCAGGTAAGGGTCGCCGAGCTTGCGAGTGAGGAATGCTTCTTCGCCGAGAGTGAGCCGAATGGCAAAGACCGCAATGAGTACCATCGCAAAGAGCTGCGCCGCTCACAGGCATGAGAAATGCCAAAGCGATAACCATGCACCAAAGACCGATGTAGAGCGGGTTGCGAAAGTAGCGGTAAGGCCCGTCAGCCATGACTTTCCCGGCCACCATGTTGGCGCTGTTCACGGTGCTGGGTCCCAGATATGCCGCTCCCCAGACGCGAAACAGCACACCCTTGGCGGCGATCAGCGCGGCAACGATCAACAGCAGGGGCGTTGCGACCGCAAACGACACAAGGCCGGTGCGGCTGATTTCAAGGGCGAGCCATTCCAGCAGCGACATGCGCCGGCCAATATGCCACGCCTCGATCCATGGCGCCCAGAATCCAAGAATGATGATGGCGGCATTGATCACCATCCGCAGCCGGAACTCAATTGCACTTGCTCCCATGCACTACCCTCGCGCCGGAGTGTATCATCCGCCGCGTTGAGAGCATGGGACGCCGTCTACTCGCAGCGCAGAGCCGTCATCGGGTCCGTCTTCATTGCCGAACGCGCCGGTATCAGAATCGCAACGAGAGCCACGAGCGTCAGCAGCACTGTTACGGCGCCGAAGCTGAAAGGGTCGTGCGGGCTCACGCCGAACAGCACGCTCTGGAGCACACGCGACAGCCCAAGCGCGGCCAGCAACCCAATCGCGCCGCCAATGGCGATAAGCCTGAAACCTTCACGCAAAATGAGCTGCATGACGTCGGCGCGCGTAGCGCCAAGCGCCATCCGTATTCCGATCTCCTGCGTGCGCTGCGCCGCCATGAACGCCACCACGCCGTAGAGGCCGATGATGGCCATCACCAGCCCCGTGAACGCGAAGAACGTAAGCAGCGCCGTCTCAAACCGCGGCCGATCGGCGAGTCCGCTTACGTGTTCGTTTAGAGTCTCGATCTTGACCGGCACGGTGGAGTCGATCTGCGCAATCTGCGAGCGCACCCATGGAGCAAGCGCCTTAGGGGCGGTGCTGGTTTTGAGCTCGAATACAGCGGAGGGTGCTTGCTGCCAGTCGTCGGGAACATTGCGGCGCAAGCGGTAGAACTCCGGCTGGTCAGGTGCGTCAAGCCCGGCATTCTTCACATCCGCCGCAACACCTTCAACCGTGTACCAGGGATCGTTCGGGAGCTGGCTTCACGCGCTGCCCAATCGGATCCTGGCCAGGAAACAGCCGCGTTGCAAGCAGATTGCTGAGAACAATGAAGTGGTCCGTCGAGGCCTGCTGAGCTGCATTGAAGCCGGAGCCGCGAACAATAGGAATATCGAGCGCATTGAAATATGCGGGGGTGACCCATCGCCACGTGACCATCCCCCCTGTCTCACCCGTTGGAGCCGGGCGTCCGTCGACCGCGATGTTGCTGTAGATCTGGTCATGATGATAGCCGCCTGGGGGAATAGTGTCGCTCACCGCGACGAGCGAAACTCCGGGCAGGCGGCGCAGCGCCTCTCCAGCGCGCGTAAAGAAATCCATCTGCGCTTGCGGAGTCGCATATTTTTCGCGGTTGAGAGAGATGCTGGCTGTCAGCACGCCGCGCGTATGCATTCCGAGCGCTTCATTCTGCAAATTGGCAAAGCTGCGCACCAGCAGCGCTGCGCTGACCAGAAGGATCATGCACGCCGCAATTTGCATCACGACCATGGCCCGCCGCAACAGGGTGCGCGATGGTGCGGCAGAAACACGTGCAGCAAGCGCGATGGCGCGCGGCCGGAACATCGCCGGAATGACCCCGAACACGACCCCTGCGACAAGTGAGAGCGCCGCGATGAATGCCACGATACGCAGATCAATATGTGCCTTGGAAAGGAAAGGTAAACTCGAAGGCGCAATGGCAACAAAGACGCGCAGCAGCGCCTCCGCCAGCCCGCAGCCGGCTATCGCACCGCAGAGCGAAAGCAGGATCGATTCGGTGAGTGCCTGGCGGATCAGGCGACTGCGCGTTGCGCCCAGGGCCGAACGAACAGCGAGTTCGCGTTCCCGCGCAGCGGCTCGTGCCAGCAGCAATCCAGCCACGTTGGCGCAGGCGATCAGCAGAACTGCCGCAACGGTGCCAAGCAGAATCCACGCAACCAGCCTCACGTCCTGCATTTGAAAGTCGCGCAGAGAACGAACGCGAAGATGAACCTCGCTGCGGAAACGCGGTGGCGCAAGGCTGAGCGAATAATCGAAGACCGGCTTTAGTTGTGCGATTGCCTGCGCAATGGTGACTCCGGGCTTCAACCGCGCAAATGCATACAACACGTGTCCCGGATCGGCCTTCCGTTCCGCGGCCTGGTCCAGAGCCTCAGGTTCGACAATGTCCGCCTTTTCGAGCGTGGGCATCTCAAAATCCTTCGGCAGCACTCCGATTACGCGAACCTGGTGGATATCAATGTTGATCAGCCGATTGACGATGTTCGGATCGCGGCCATACTGCGAAACCCAAAGTCCATAGGAGATCAGGGCAACCTTCGGGCCGTTGGGCCGATCTTCTTCCGGCAAAAAATTGCGTCCGAGAATCGGCGAAATACCGAGCGTAGGCAGAAAGTTCTGCTCAATATTTGCGCAACTCAATCGTTGCGGATTGCGCTCCGTAAGATCGCACTCATTGATGCCGCTTTCCGACGTGAGCGCGGTGAAGGCCGTCTGGTTGTCCTGCCATTGGTAATAGGAACCGCCAAGCATGAACTCCTGGGGGATAATGGGCGCGGTGAGCCCGACCGAGACAAGCCGCTCGTCGTGCGCGTACGGCAGTGGCCGAAACAGTATTCGATCGACAACGCTAAACACAGCCGTCGTCGCGCCGATACCCAGCGCCAGCGTAAGAATCGCAGTGATGGCGAAAACAGGATTACGCCGAAAGCCGCGCACCGCATAGCGAACATCGCGCATCAGGCCTTCGACCCAGGGCAGCGTGGCACGGTCGCGATACGCCTGGCGTACCTGCTCCACGCCCCCGATGCGAAGCAGCGCCTGCCGCCGGGCCTCTGCCTCGCTCAGTCCCGATCGCACGCCCTCGTCAATTTGCTCGGCAAGGTGACCATCAAGCTCCGCATCAAACTCGTCTCCGATCCGGCGCGCGGCGAACATCGCGCGGAACCTCAACCACAAGGCTCGCAGCTTTCGCATCTGACCTCCTAGTCTGCTCGCAGCGCTTCCATGGGATCGACTGCAGCGGCGCGGCGCGCGGGAATCCACGCGGCGACCAGCGCCACAATCGCCATCAACAGGGGAACAAGGCAAAACGTCATGGGATCGAGCGCGCTTACTTCAAAGAGAAAACTATGCAGCGTGCGGCTTAGCGCAAGAGCGCTCGCGAGTCCGAGTACCGCAACCAGCCGCGGCGAGAATGAGACTTTGCCGCACCACGCTCAGCACAATCTGCCAACGCTGTGCGCCGAGCGCGAGCCGCAGCCCGATCTCGCGCGTGCGCCAGCTGACAATGTACGAGATCAAACTGTACACGCCTACCGCGCCAATAACAATGGCGAGCGCCCCAAATCCCAGCAGCAGCATGGCCAGCGCCCGTGGCGCCGCCACCGACGTTGAAACCAGGTCGTCCAGCGTCCGAACCCGCGTGACAGGCACCAGCGAGTCGATGCTCGCCACCGCGCTGCGCAAGCCCGATGCCGCTTCGGCAGCGCTGCTGCGCGTCCGCAACACGGCAAACATTACCGGCTGCGCCCGCTCCGTCGTCATGGGCAGATAGACCTCGTCGCGAAATCCTTCCTCCAGGCTTCCCTCCCGCGCATTGCGCACAACGCCGACCACGATCGACGCCTTCTCCTGACTCCACACCGCCGGTGACGGTTCGTCCACAACATCCTCCAGGTGTTTGCCGATCGGGTCCTGGTTGGGCCACAGGTGTTGCGCTATGTGCTCGTTCACAACCACCGCATGCGTTGTTCCCGCCTGAGTCATCTGCATCAAGCAGTCGCCCATGCACCAGGTGCAGGTTCAGGGTGCTGAAATAGCCCGGCGAAACGATCCGCCCGGTAGCCAGCCGCGCGCCTTCGCGCGCATCGCGTGGATGATCCTCCGCGTCATACACATAGTTATCCTCGCGTCCACTCATGGGAAGAGAATCGACAAACGCGGCGCTTTCCACGCCGGGAATGCTCTGCATGCGATCGAGCATCGCCGTAAAGAACGATGCGCAGCGTCCTTTCTGCTGGCAGGCCGATGCATCGAGTGAAACCTCGGCCGTTACAGTGTGGTCAGTGCGAAATCCAGGATCGACCTGCGTCAACTTGTAGAGACTGTGCAGCACCAGCCCGGCCGCTGTAATTACCAGCACCGTGAGTCCGATCTGCGCCACCACCAGCAGCATGGAAATCCCAAACCGCGAGCCACTCCCCAGCAGGGCTCTCCCACCAACTCGCAGCGTGCCCAGCAGGTTCATCGACGCCATCTTGATCGACGGGATCAGCCCGAAGATCAGCCCCGCCACGATCGACGCGCACAGCGTGAAAATCACGTCCCCAACGTGCAACGAAACATCCTGGATACGCGGTGTATCCGCCGGCAGCAGATGCACAAACAGGCGCAAGGCTTGCCAAGCCCGCAACAAGCCCGACGATCCCGGCCGTCACCCCAATGACGACGCTCTCTGAAAGAAGCTGCTGGATGAGTCGTCTCCCCGAAGCGCCCATTGCGCTGCGCACTGCAAGCTCGCGCTCGCGCGCCATCGCCCGGGCAAGCGTCAGGTTCGCGACATTCGCACACGCGATCAGCAGAATCAGGCCCACTGCGCCAAACAGCAGCAGCAGTCGCGGCCGCATTGACCCGGTCTGTGATTCAAGCAGCGGCACTGCCGTCATATCCGAAGCCCAGATGTCGGGCATCCGGAAAGGAAATAGCGGCAGCAGCACGGTATGCAGTCTCCGCAACTCGGCCTGCGCCTGCGCCGGAGTCGCCCCGTCGGCCAGCCTTCCAAATCCGCGTAGATCGATCTCGCTCCACGCATCGAACACATCACTGCCGCGAAACGATACGGGAATGACAAACTGCGTGTCCGCGTAAGGAAAGCGAACGCCCGCCGGCATTACCCCGATAATCCTTCTCGAAATGCCGTCAATGCGCATCTCGCGCCCAATCGCCGAGGGCTCGCCGCCAAAATGCTGCCGCCAGTACCCATAGCTGAGAACCACATCGTGATCCTCGCCCTCAAACGCATCGCCCGCCGAAAAGAAACTGCCCAGCGCGGGATGAATTCCCAGCGTGTCAAGAGCATTCACCGTCACCTTCGCGCCAAATACGCGATCCGGCACATCCGATTCCGAGATGTTCGATTCCGCATCCGGTCCATACCCCGCGACCGATTTCAGCGCCGTCGCATGTGAACCCAGTTCGCGAAGCCAGCCCTTGGGAAACGTCGGCGAGTTCGTTCCCACAATGCGCACGAGACGATCCTGGTGCGTATAAGGCAGCGGTTGCAGCAGAATTGAGTCAATCAGCGTGTAGATCACGGTATTCGCGCCGATCCCCAGCGCCAGCGTAAGCACCGCGGTGATCGTGAATCCCGGAGCTCTGCGCATCTGTCGCATGGCAAACCGCGCATCCTGCATCAGGCTTTCGATCAGCGGCAACGTTGCACGATCGCGATATGCCTGGCGGGTCTGTTCCGCACCGCGAAGACGCAGTATCGCCTGGCGCCGCGCTTCCTCACGGCTCAACCCCTCCCGTGTCGCTGCGTCAACGTCCATCGCAATATGGCTCTCGAGCTCGGCATCAAATTCAACTGCATTGCTGCGCACAAAGACTTCGCGCAGCCTCAACAGAAGTGCTCGCAATTTTTTCAAAACAATTTCCTCCTATTCGGTGCGCAATGCCTGCATGGGGTCAATGGAAGCGGCCCGGCGCGCTGGAAGCCAGCAGGCAATGAGCGCAATCAAAGCAAGAATGATCGGCACAAAAATAAAGGTCAGCGAATCGTGCGGCTGAATACCGTAGAGAAAACCGGATGCCAGTTTCGAGGCCATCCACGCAGCAGGCCAGCCAAGCATCATGGCAATGACAGCAAGCACCATTCCCTGCCCAACCACCAGCCGCTCGACAACACCGGGACGCGCACCCAGCGCCATGCGAATGCCGATCTCGCGGGTTCGCCGGCTGACGGCATAGCTCATCACGCCATAGAGCCCCACAGAAGCCAGCACCAGCCCAATACAGCCGAAGACGCCAAATAGCGTGGCGGCAAGACGGGGCAACAGGTAGGCCGTGCGCACATGCTCTTCCATCGTCTCCTCGTTGTAGATAGCGATATTGGAATCGAGCGCGAATACCTGGCGGCGCACCGGCTCGGCAAGCGTGGCAGGATTCCCTGCCGTGTGAACCACGAGCGTATAGCCCATCAGCGATGGATCGTCGGTAATGCTCTGGTCGAGCGAGCGATAAAGGATCGGTCGCGTGTCTTCGCCGATCGTGCGCGACTTCGCATTGCCGACGACGCCGACGATTTCATAGGTCCATTGGCCGCCATTCACGTGTTGCCCAATCGGATTCTCGCCTGGAAACAGCTTGTCGACGAATGCCTTGTTCACAATGGCGACTCTTGGACTGTCGGCAGTGTCACTGCCAAAGTCGCGGCCGGCGAGGCGAGGCGTTCCCAGCGCATCGAAGTAGCCCGGCGTGGTCATGTAGAGTTCCGCATTTGCGAAGGTAGCGTCCTTACCGGCATGACCCGCAACCGTGAAACCGTCACTGCGATTTCCTCCGGAGAGAAGCGCAACGTCGGTCTTACCGCGGAATCGACCCCGGGCAAAGCAGCAACCCGCCGTCGAAGTGCCGCGAGGAATTGGCTGATCTGCTGCGGCGAGTAGCCGTTAAGACGCGGATCGACCGAAAGCAGCAGCAGTCCCTGCGGCCGGAAACCGATGTCGATATTTGCCGCACTCTGCAGGCTGCGCAGAAACAGTCCAGTAACTAACAGCAGCACAAGGGACATCGCGACCTGCGTCACCACGAGAATGTTGCGCAAGCTGAATCGCCGGCCCGGGCGCGTAAGGGCCTCTTCGCCTTTGAGCGCATTGGCCAGAGCGGGTCGTGCAGCCGCCCACGCGGGAGCAAGGCCCAGCAGAACTCCGCAGGCAAAAGCTGATGGCGAAGGTGTACATCAACGTCCGCCAATCGACAGCGACGTGCAGATCGAGCGGCACCGGAGCGGGAAGGCGCACTGCAGAGAGCGACTGCGTGGAGACAAACGAAAGAGCGCGCCAAGCATTCCGCCGCCGAGCCCGATCAGCGTACTTTCAATCAGCAGTTGTCCCCGCAGCCGCGCGCGTGTTGCGCCCAGTGCGATACGCACCGCCATTTCGCGCTGGCGTCCCGCAGCCTGGGCAAACAGCAGATTCGCCACGTTCGCGCCGGCGATCGCGAGCAGGAGAAGAACAACGATCGACAGCGCTGCAAGAAACGTGAGTGCGGCTGTTCTTTCCCGCGGTGGCAATGAGCCCGCTTGCTCGAAGACGTAGGCGTTGCCCTTGTCGGTCTTGGGATAAGCAAGAGCGAAGCGCTTTGCCAGCGTGTCCAGTTCCGCCGCAGCTTGCGTGCGAGAGATGCCCGGCTTCAGACGTGCAACCACCGCCAGCCAATGAAACTCACGCGAGTCCGCCGGTGGCAGGTTGGGCACAAGCTGCGTTGCGATGCCAAGCGGAACCCAGAATTGCGTGTCGAGAATCTGGTCGACACTATGGAACGATGCCGGTGCGATGCCAACAACCGTGAATGACCGGCCCGATAGCGTGATGGTCTTGCCGATGATCTGGTGATCGCTTGCAAAGCGCCGTTGCCACAAGCGCGCGCTGATTACGACCGCCGGCTGCTTGTCCTCGCCGCTCGAGAAGCCGCGCCCCAGCACCATCGGCAGTTCGAGTACATCAAAGAAATTCGCCGAGACCGCCTGCCCCCAGATCCGCTCCGGCTCGCCGGAGCCGCTGAGAGATGCAGGAATCAGCTCGTAGTAAGCCGCAACACCGGAGAACGATTTCGCCTGATCGCGAAGATCGTTATAGAGAGGAAGCGGAAAGGGATTGCAACAAGGGTCGCCTTGCGGCTGGATGTGAAGGGCCAGCAGCGTCGAGGGATCGCCCACCGGCGCCGGCCGAAGGACGAATCGGCTCACCATCGAAAAAATGGTGGCGTTGGCGCCGATCCCAAGCCCGATAGAAAGAACAGCAATCGCTGTAACAGCCGGATGCTTGGCAAGCGTGCGGAACGCATACCGCAGATCGCGCGCCAGGCTCTCGAGCATCGGCAACGTGCGCCGCTCGCGCTGCGACTGACGAACCTGCTCCGCTCCGCCAAGCTGAATGAGCGCCCGTCGCCGCGCTTCTTCGGCGCTTAATCCAGACCGGACGCCATCTTCCACGTGCATCGCTATATGCGACTCGAGTTCGTCAGAGAACTCGTGATCGCCTCGCCCGGCATGCAGCAGGCCGGCAATGCGTTTCCAAAATGCCCGAAGCTTTCGCATTGGATCTCCTATTCGGTACGTAGCGCCTGCATGGGATCGATAGATGCGGCCCGCCGCGCCGGAAACAATGCCGCGACAAGGCCGCACACAAGCAGCAACACGGAAATCGAAATTACCGTCAATGGATCGTGATCGCTCACGCCAAAGAGAAACGACTTGAGCAGGCGCGTCGCGGCCCATGCGCCTGCCAGTCCAGTCACGAGGCCCGCGCCGACCAGAAATGCGGCATTCTTCAGAACGAGGTAACAACACATCCCGTCGCTCCGCCCCCAGCGCCATCCGAATCCCCACTTCGCGCGTGCGACGATTCACCGAGAACGCCATCAATCCGTAAAGGCCCACCAGCGCCAGGAACAACGCGATCACCGCGAATGCCGTGAGCAGCGATGTTTGGAACCGCCGCCGCGCACTCGCAATCGAGACCAGGTCGCCCATCGTCTGAACATCGGAAAACGTGACATCTGGATCGGTCGCCTTCAGCGCCGAGCGAATTTCGTTGGCCATCACTGCAGGTGGAAGCGTAGACCGAACGGCCAGCGAGCTTTCGCGCGAATCGTAGTTCGTGCTGTACATCTGCGGCTGCGGATCCTCTTCCAGGCTGGTGTGGCGGACGTCGGCAACAACCCCGATCACCGTGTTCCATTGGGCATGCTTTTCATCCCCGCTGATCCGTCCGCCGATAGGATCGCGATTGGCGAAATAAGTCCGCGCAAATTGCTCGTTGATGATGACGGGATGTGCTGGACCCGCATCGTCGCTTTCCGTGAAATATCGTCCCGCAAGGAGAGGGATCTGCATCGCGTCAAAATACTTGGGTGTGATCGATCGCGATTCCACCACCTGGTCTTTCTGGTTGGCAAAGCCATCCACCCAGAAGGTCCCTAGGCTTTCGCTTTTGGCCAGAGGCAGGTCGCTAACCGCGCCAGCCGCATGTCACACCCGGAAGATTTGCTGATCTTCTCGATGAGCGCTCTTAAAGTAGGCCGCGCGATCCGCCTGGGCTTGGCTGTAGCGGTCGCCGAGCGAGATGTTCATGGTCAAGGTTGACTGCGAAAAGCCCGTATCCACCGAGATAACGTTGATGTAGCTGCGCATCAGAAGGCCGGCGCCCGCCAGCAGCACCACCACCATAGCGGTTTGCGCGATGATCAACGCACTCTGCAGACGGCTGTGCCCTGCTGCTCTTCCAGGTGCATTGTGCGATTTCAGAGAGTCTGTAAGCTGCATGCGCCAAGCGCTCGCAGCGGGCAGCAGGCCGGCGATCATGCTCGTCAGCAGCGAAGCGATGATTGCCACAAATAGAACACGCCCGTCCAAAGAGGCCTCATTGAGGCGCGGAATGTTGCCGGGATCGAGATGCGGCAGCAGGCGCAGGAACAAAAACGCAAGCATCATGCCGACGGCGCAGCCACCGATGCCGATCAGCATCGATTCGGTGAGCAGCTGGCGAACCATCCGTCCGCGTCCGGCTCCCAGCGCAGAGCGCACGCTTAGTTCGCGGCCACGCTCTGCCGCGCGCGCCAGCAGCAGGTTGGCGGCGTTTCCGCAGGCAATCAGGAGCACGAGGGCCACGGCGCCGAGCAGCAGATTCATCAGCGGACGTACTGGGCCGATGGAGAGGCCCGTAAAGCTCTTCACCAGCGCACCCCAATCGCCGAATTCGGTGGGATATAAGCGGTCGAAACGAGCCATCATCGTGCCGAATTCAGATTGCGCCTGCTGCGATGGATACGCCTGGGCGCAACCGCGCGACTGCTACATCATTGTCATCGATGTCACGATCCGCCTTCTGTTTCGGCGTCAGTGCAAGCGGTACCCAGATCTGCGTGGACTTGATGTGCGGGTTGCCGTAAGGAAGATCCGAACTGAATGGGTACTCGAACTCGCGCGGCATCACGCCGATAATCTGATAGCTTGCACCATCAAGTTCGAGCGAGCGCTTCAGCACATCGGCATTCGCCCCGAACATGGACACCCAGAGCGAGTGGCTGATGAGGGCAACGTGCGAATGGCCAGGTGCATTGTCTTCAGCATTGATCGTGCGGCCCAATTCCGGCGTGGACTGAAGCGTTGAAAAAAAACTCTTCGTCCACGCGCGCCGCTCCGATGGGCTGCGTCGTTCCCTGCGTCGTGACTTTGAACAATGCCTGTTCGTAGGCCGTCATATCTGCGAACGACTTGCTCTCGCGCTTGATTTCGTAGAAGTCTCCGTAGCCCGGGCAGATGACTTCGGGCGGTACCTTCCAATTCGGATTCGGCGTAAACAGGTAGACGAGGCGCTCAGGATCTCCATAAGGCAGCGAGCGAATCAGCACAGCATTCACGAGACTGAAGATCGCTGTACACGCTCCAATGCCGAGGCCCAGCGTAAGCACAGCCGTCACCGTGAAGCCTGGAATTCGACGCAGTGTCCGCACGCCGTAGCGAAGATCCTGCCAGAAGTTTTCCATCCACAGCAGATCCACGCCGCTCGCGGTAAGCCTGTCGTGTCTGCTCTGCGCCTCCCAGCCGCAGCAGCGCCTGCCGACGCGCCTCCACCGCATCGAGGCCCGCCTTCACGCCGGCTTCCGTATCCATCGCGACATGCGCTTCGAGTTCCGCATCGAACTCATCTTCCACCCGTGCAGAACCGAACAGTCCCCGAATTTGCACCGCCAATTTCCTCAATTTGCGCATATCGCTTCCTATTCCGTTCTTAATGCCTGCATGGGGTCGATAGCCGCGGCTCGGCGACCGGGCAAGTAAGCTGCGATCGCGGCGAGCGCACAGAGAAATGCCGCCGCGCCAATGTAAATGAGTGCACTGGCTCCGCCGTCACCCAGCAACTTCGCTTGAGCGCCCATGGCGGAGTTTGTGAACGACACGGAAGCGACAACGCGCGAGAATGCGATCGCCATCAGTGTGCCTGCGATCAGGCCTGCAACAGTGAGAGACATTCCTTGCCTGACGACCATGCGCAACACGTGCCCGCGATGCGCCCCGAGGGCCATGCGTACTCCGATCTCCCGCGTTCGCTGAACCACCCAGTAGGCCATGACGCTATACAACCCGATAGCGGCCAGCAACACAGCGATGCTGCCCAGCACCGACATCAGGCTTGCCGCAACCTTCTGCGGGTAGAGCGAGGCACCGATGTATTCCTTGAGCGGCACAGCGTCGAAGACCGTGACATTCGGATCGATCGCAAGGGTCTGTCCGCGCAGTTCGCTCAGTACGGTGGCAGGATCGCCCTGCGCTCGCACGTAGAAAGCAAGCGACATGTCCGTGCGATAAACCTGCCGGAATGGCACGTAAAAGTAAGGCGTTTCGGATTCGCTGAAGTAGTGATACTTTGAGTCCTTGGCAACACCGACGATGCGGAACCATTCGCCCCACCCGTGCACTCTGTGACCGATCGGGTCGCGCCCGGCAAAGAAGTGCCGCACGAAGGCTTCGTTCACAATCATCACGTTGGGGGATGTTTTGTCCTCGTTGTCCTGCTCAGTAAAGTTTCGACCCTCGACAATCGGAATATGCATCAAGGGCAGGTAACCGGGTGAAATGACATTCCGGAAGATATTCATGTTCTCGTTGGGGCGCGGAGCATAGCCCTCAACCTTGAGTTCCTCCCACCAGCTTGGTTCGAATCCCAGGGGCACGCCGTCGGAATAAGCGACATCGGTAACCCCCGGAGCCGCCTGCATGCGCTCCGCGAGGCGGCGACAGAATTCCTCGCGCTGCTGAAGGTTGTAGCCGCTGGTGTTCAGATAGAACTGGCCCAGCAGAACGTTGTTCGGGTTGAAGCCTGGATCGATGCGCATAGAGGCCGCAAATCCGCGCGCAAACAAGCCTGCACCCACAAGGGCCACAAGCGCCAAAGCTACTTCAGAGACCACCAGGATGGAGCGCAGCCGATTGCGGCGACCGAAGCTTCCGCTCCTTCCGTTTTCATTCATGCGGCCGCTCAGGTTCGTGCGCCCCACTTGCAATGCGGGGGCCAGTCCGGCTGCCAACGCAGCGAATACACAGATCCCGATGGTAAAGCCCAATACAGCGAAACTGGGCCGTGTGTCCGTGGCAACCAGTTGTACCGACGGTCCCGGCGGCATCAGGTATCTCAGTGCATGACTCAACCACGGCGTCGCCGCTATGCCCAGCAACGCGCCCGCCGCAGCCAGCATCAGGCTCTCCGCGAGCACCTGCCGCGCCAGCCTTGCACGACCCGCACCAAGCGCCAGCCGCGCGCTGAACTCCTTCTCACGCACGGTGGCGCGCGCCAGCTGAAGGTTGGCGACATTGGCGCACACAATCAGCAGTACCAGTACGCAAACACCCATCAGGATGCGCAGCGGCCCCGCCAGAAGTCCCTGTGGTCCGTGCGGCGACTTCCACAGCGGCATCAGGGTGGCGCTCATACCTTCGCTCACGTCCACATTGGCGATCGCCATTCGCCCAGCCAGCGCTGCGAGTTCCGCACGCGCCTGATCGATGGTCACGCCTTGCTTGATCCGCGCAATCCCCAGCATATTTCGGTTATGGCGGTCGGCCAGCATCCTGGGTTGAACGCCGTTCAACACTGTCTGCTGCATGTACGGGATCCAAAGGTCGAATGCCACCACCGGCATCGATCCGTGAAAGTCAGGTGGCGCTATGCCCACAATTGTCAGTTCGTGCTGATTGATGCGGAGTGTCGTGCCCACAACGTTGGGGTTGGCGGCGTAGTGCGAATGCCAGTACCGGTTGCTAATCACCACCACAGGGAACGCACCCGGCGCGTCGCCATATTCCGATGGCAGAAAGACGCGCCCGCGTGCGGGTCGCACTCCCAGCATTGAAAAGAAGTTGCCCGAGACCAACTCGCCCCACACCCGCTCGGCGTGATCTTGATACCCCACGCTGAATGCAGACGGCCTGGTCACCGCTACGCCATCCAGGAGCTTGAGTCGATCGCGAAAATCGATATAGTCGGGATAGGAATTCGGGACCAACCCATCGTTGGGTGTAACCGATTCCAGCGTGACCAGCCGTTCGGGATCTGTCACTCCGCCCAGAGGCTCCAAAAGCACGGCGTGAATCCATGTGAAGGCGGTGGCGCTTACGCCGATGCCGACGGCCAAGGTGAGAATCGCGACGGCAGTAAATGCGCGGTTGCGCACCAGCATTCTCATTCCGAAGCGCGCATCTTGCAGCAGGCCTTCCAACCACGCCAATGTGCGATGGTCGCGCCACGCCTGTCGTGTCTGTTCCGCACCCCCCAGACGCAGCAGCGCCTGCCGGCGAGCCTCATTGATGTTGAGGCCTCCGCGAAGGGCTTCTGCAGTGTGCATCGCGATATGCGATTCGAGTTCGGCCTCGAAGTCGTGCTGCGCATCGCCGTGCCGCAGCGTACCACAGAGACGAAGCCAGAAGGCACGCAAATTTGCTCGCAAACGATCCATAAAGCCTCCGCTCAGGCGCCTTCGGCAGGCGTTAGAAACCGGGACAGAATCTCGGTCGCCTGCTCCCACTCCGCCGCTGCCTTCCGCACCTGCTTGTGCCCGGCCTTGGTAAGCTCATAAAACTTTGCTTTGCGATTGTTGTCGGAGGTTCCCCACTCAGACCGCACGTATCCCTCCTGCTCCAGTTTCAGGAGTGCCGGATACAGCGTCCCGTAGTTCAGCTGCAGCAGATCGCCGCTGGTCTGCTCGATGCGACGCGCCAGCCCGTAACCATGTTGCGGGCCCATTGTCTGCAGCGTCTTCAAAATCATCAGGGCCAGCGTGCCCTGCCATACATCCGTCTTGTCGCCCATTTGGCTGCTCCTCTGGCTAAGCAATAGGAGCAATGTACGCCCGTTTCTATGGGAATGCAATAGGAGGAGCATCGATTTTGCTCAACTCCGTCTGTCAGCCTCGTCAATTCAGCATGTTAGGGTCACGCGCGCTGGCAGCCATCGATGATGGTCCGCCTCCGCGCATCGGACCCGGCCACGCTTGCACGCGCACGGGAGATCGGAGTGCCCTTCCCGGTCGAAATCCCCACCGTTTGCGCCGATCTACGCGCCCACCATCAAAACCGGCGTGACTGCAATGACAGCGATGGCACTCGACGTCCTGAAGCAGTAATTTCCTGGCTGTTAGACGCCTACTTCGCCGGGTCGACCAGTGCTCCATAGACTACCTGCCGGCTACCGTATTCAAGCGGCGGGCTCGCGGGTCCCAGCATCCGCTGGATCATGCCGACGAACACAACATCGTTGGCGGGATCAACCCAGAACCATGTGCCCGCCGCACCATCCCACTGATACGTTCCCCTTCCATCAGGTAGATTCGCCTCGGGCGGATTAAACTCGACCGCGCCGTTGTAGCCATATCCAAATCCCGGCCGCATCACTGCCACGCCGATGCCGAATTTTGCCGTTCAGCAACTCCGCTAGGCACATGATTCGTAGTCATCATCTTCACCGTCGCCGGAGCAATGATCCGCTTGCCATCCAGTTCGCCTTCATTCAGCAGCATGCTTGCAAAGCGGAAGTAATCTTCAGCCGTGGAAACCATGCCGCCGCCGCCCGAGGCCATGGGCGGCTGCACATCATAGTCTCCCGTCCGCCGGCTGGCGCTCGGATCCGCAACGAGTTCTCCATTGGGGCCGGTGCGATAGAGCACTGTGAAGCGTCCGCGCTTATCCGCGGGAACGTAGAAGCCCGCATCGCGCATACCCAGCGGGATGAAGATGTTGTCCCGGAAAAAATCGGGCAGGGACTTGCCGGAGAGCTTTTCGACGATGTATCCCTCGACGTCCATCGACATGCTGTAGGTCCAGCCCTGCCCCGGTTGATAGAGCAGCGGAATCTTTGCCAGCTTATCGATAAACTCCTGCAGGTTGGCCGACGCCAGCAGGTTGGCGTCGCGGTACATCTTGTCCACCGGCGTATCGCCAAAGAAGCCATACGTGAACCCGGCCGTATGACTCATCAACTCGCGCATCGTCGGCGGATGATCAGGATCCGTAAGGATCACGTTCCCGCTCGAATCCATGCCCTTGTAAACCTTGAGGTGCGCGAACTCCGGAATGTATTTCGCAATCGGATCCGACGGCAGCCACTTGCCCTGCTGGTAGAGAATCATCATGGCAACGCCGGTCACGGGCTTCGTCATGGAGAAGTCGCGGAAGATCACGTCCTTCGTCATCGGCGCCCCGGCCGCCATGTCGCGATATCCGTACGAGCTGTAGTCCACAACTTTGCCGTGACGCGCCAGAATCGTCACAATGCCCGCAACCTGTTTCTGGTCGACTGCCTGCTGCATAAACTGGTGCAGGCGCTCCAGCCCTTCGGACGAGAAGCCCACCGTCTCGGGCTTAACCACGGTCAAATCGAAAGTGGGGTGCGCAGCGGGCTTTACGCTCTGTTGTCCCTCGGCCACGCTCGCGCTGCAACCGAGCGCAACCGCCATTGACAAAGCAACCAGGCGAGCAACAGACGGCATAAGTCTCATGGGTCCTCCCAGGAATTCGCGAATCTTGAAACGCGCCGCGCAGCACAAAAGCATGCAGCATCAGGGATGCGGTTGGAAACGCCAGTCCTTTATAGCAGAGCAAGGGTGCGCCACAGCCCCGTCGCATCAACATCTGCTCTCGGAATTGCCCAAGGCCTGATTCACAACCGCGTGAGCCCATATTCAAGCGGATGATGATCGGGGCTTGCCTTGCGCTGAATCACGGCAACAAAGACCACATCGTTGGCGGGATAGACAAAGAACCATGCGCCCCGCAACTTAGTTGGGGAGATTCGCTTCAGCCTCGGCGCACAAAATCTCTGCGCCCCACTCGACCTCAAGTTCTCAGCCGATATTGTTGCGCCACACGTGGCCCTCGTGCTCCAGGAGCCGGTCTGCGCAGTCCGGTCCCCATGTCCCTGCAAAGTAATTCGGAAATACTTCGGGGTTCTTCGCCGCCCACGCTTCCAGAATCGGCGTGTAAAGCGACCAGGTCACCTCCACGCCGTCGCGGTGCGCAAACAGTGTCTGGTCGCCGAGCATGGCGTCCAGCAACAGGCGCTCATATCCGTTGGCTGTCGAAGTGCCAAATGCCGCGGCATAATCGAAGTCCATGTTTACCGGGCACACCGACATGTTCGGCGTGTTGGGAACCTTCGCGCCAAAGCGCAGCGCGATTCCCTCATTCGGCTGAATGCGAATCGTCAGCAGGTTCGGCTGGATATCCGTGCACGGTCCGCTGGATTGCATGCGGTTGAAGATCAGCAGCGGTGGCTGCCTGAACTGAATGCTGATCTCCGTTGCGCGCTTCTTCATCCTCTTGCCGGCGCGCAAATAGAACGGCACGCCCGCCCAGCGCCAGTTCTCGATGCCCAATTTCACAGCCGCGTACGTCTCGGTACCTGACTCTGGATTCACGCGTTCTTCGTCGCGATAGCCGACAACCTTCTTCCCCTCCACAACGCCGGGACCGTACTGCCCGCGCACCGCGTCCTTGATGGGAATGCTCGGAATCGCTCGCCACACTTTCACTTTTTCTCGGCGCACGGCTTCGGCTTCAAAACTCGATGGCGGCTCCATGGTCACAAAACTCAGCAGTTCCATCACGTGGTTCTGCACTACGTCGCGTAGCGCGCCGGCCTTCTCATAAAACGGCCCGCGGCCCTCCACGCCCAGCGTTTCCGCCGCCGTGATCTGCACGTGGTCAATGTAATTCCGGTTCCAGATAGGCTCGAAGATTCCGTTGCCAAACCGGAAGACCAAAATATTTTGCACCGTCTCCTTGCCCAGGTAGTGATCGATGCGAAAGACCTGGTGCTCGTGAAACACCGCGTTTACCTGGTGATTTAAATCGCGTGCCGAATCGAGATCGTGCCCGAACGGCTTCTCGATCACGACGCCCACGCGACCTTGCTCAGGTTGGGCCATCCGCTGCGCGCCAAGGTTTTCGATAATCGGCGTAAAGTACTCCGGCGCCGTGGCCAGATAAAACAAGCGGTCCGGGCCAATGTTTTTCTCCGCCGCAATCTTGTCCAGTTCCTGCTTCAATCCCGCGTAGTGCGAAGCGTCGTCGAAACTGAGCGCGTAGTAGCTGATCTTCTTCGCGAACTCCTCAAGCCGGGGATCGGTCTTGTCCACATTTCCAAACTCAACGATCCCCTCCCGCATGTCTGCGGCGAACTCGTCACCCAGCGCCCGCCGCGCAACGCCGACAATGGCAAAGTCCTTCGGCAGCAAACCATCCTGCTCAAGGTGAAACAGCGCAGGCAGCAGCTTGCGCTTGGTCAGATCGCCCGAAGCGCCAAAGATCACCAGGATTCCGGGATTCGGAATCCGCTCGCCGCTCTTCGGAACCTGCTTAAGATCCTCCGGGCGAATCTTCATTTGCACAGTAGCTGATGCCATACGCGCGACCTCCGTGTCGCTTCAGTTCAGAGTTCTAAGTTCAGAGCAGGTAAGTTGCCATCGCAATCTGTAACTTTGAACTTAGAACTAAGAACTGTTCTTCAGTCTTTCTTCACCGCATGTCCACCGAACGCATTGCGCATGATCGCCAGCATGCGGTCGGTAAAGTTGTTCTCTTCGCGCGAACGAATGCGCCGAATCAGCGACTCCGTGATTACCGGCGCTGACACGTTGAGATCGATCGCTTCAAACACCGTCCAGCGCCCTTCACCGGAATCCGCGACGTAAGCCTCAAGCCCTTCGAGCGTCGGATTCTTGCTCAGCGCATCGGCCGTCAGGTCGAGCAGCCAGCTCCGCACCACGCTGCCGAATCGCCAGATCTGCGAGATCTGCGCGAGATCGAGATTCAGCTCTTCCTTCTTCTCCATGATGGTGAAGCCCTCGGCATAAGCCTCCATCAGGCCGTACTCGATACCGTTGTGCACCATTTTCACAAAGTGCCCTGCACCGGCCGGGCCCACGTGGCCCCAGCCCTGGTCTTTCCCCGGCGCCAGCGTTTCAAAGATCGGCCGCAGATAATCGACAGCTTCCTTATCCCCGCCAATCATCATGCTGTAGCCTTCCTTCAATCCCCACACACCGCCCGACGTTCCCACATCGACAAACTGGAATCCCTTCGCCGTCACTTCCTTGTAATGCCGCTGCGAATCCTTGTAGTTGGAGTTGCCGCCGTCGATCAGGATGTCTCCCTTGTTCAGCAGAGGTTCGAGTTTGGCGATGGTGTCGTCCACCGGCTTGCCCTGCGGCACCATGATCCAGATCGCCTTGCGTCCGGTGAACTTCTTCGCCATCTCTTCCAGCGAACTCACACCGACATTGCCCGATGCCGTCAGCTTCTGCACAGCTTCCGCGCTGAAGTCAAATCCGATAACCTGGTGGCCGCCGAGACGAAGCCGCTCGGCCATGTTGCCGCCCATCTTGCCCAGACCAATCAATCCCAGTTGCATAACGCTCTCCTTCCAATCCGTTAAAAAACTTCCAATGTCTGTAGGTTGCTGCGCAACGCATCCGCTCCGGTGAAGCAAATCGCCTGCATCCCCGCGCTCGCGGCCGCGCCCGCATTTTCGGCACGATCGTCGATAAACAATGTGCGCCTTCCCGGTGTCCCCAGAATATCCAGCGCACGGCGATAGATCGCCGCACCGGGTTTGCGCAATCCCAGATAACACGAACTGAACGCCACATCCACCTGCTCGCGCAGGCCGAAAGTTTGAAACCGGTATTCATTCGGCTCCCGAGCTTCATTGTTCAAAACACCGAGCATGCACTTATGGGATGCAGCCAACTCGCTCAGGATTTCCAGCGCCCCGTTCGGCAAAGCTTTCGACTGCGCAAAGATCGCAGCCAGGAAATCGTCTTTGCTGAAACTTCGCGGTTCGTAGAAAACAGTCGCGTCAAGATACTCTCCCGCGCTGATCGTATCCCGCTCCCACGCATCGTTTGACTCTGCATGGCGACGCTCAAACTCCGCGCGATCCAGTTGAAATTGCTCGACGACTGTCGCGCGTTCACGATGGTCCCAGCCATTGGTCAGCAGGACTCCGCCAACATCGAAAAGAATTACGTCGAAGGGGAACATCGGCGTCTCTGAAAATCACAGAACAGCGGTTAGTGCGTGTTACAAAAACCCATTTGATCGCCAGAAAACGACCATTGAGCATCAGTATTGAGCGTCGGGCCAGGCCATGAGCGTCAGGCAAGACTTTGTCACGTAGACCGTTGAGCGTCAGGGCACGACTTCAGTCATGCCAAAGAAACCAGAGTGAAAAGGGGTTTCAACCCCTGAAAGAAAATGTTGATTTGAAATACCAACAACGTGCTTATGAAGAACCCCGTTGATACCTTGCCTCGATGGCCAGAACCTTTTTGAAACGACGGGTAAATCGTGGCTCATTCGAAATGAATTTCGCCTTGATGAACGCATCCACCAACTCGTAAGCAAGGGACGTTCCCACGATCCGGGCGCCCAGCACGATCACGTTCATGTCGTCATGCTCCACGCCCTGGTGTGCGGAATACGTATCGTGGCACATGCCCGCGCGAATCCCAGGAATCTTGTTGGCCGCCACGCATACACCCACTCCTGAACCGCAAATCAGGATCCCGCGCGGCGCTTCTCCCGCACGAATTGCCTCGCCCACGCGCTCGGCATAATCGGGATAATCATCCTGCGGCTCAACCTTGTAAGCACCCAGATCGAGAATCTCGTGCCCTTCACGCGTGAGGTACGCTCGCACTTCTTCCTTCAATTCAAATCCCGCGTGATCCGATGCAATCACCAACTTCACGTGCAACTCCTTCAAACTCGGAAAACCGGAAACAAACAGCAGACGCCTCTTATCCCTGGTCCTACGTCCCTCGTCCCTACGTCCCTACTTCTTCACCAGCGCCTTCGCCCGCTTTGCCACGTTCTCCGGCGTGAATCCATACTCTGCCATCACCTTCGGCCCCGGCGCCGATGCACCAAAGCGGTCGATGCCCACGACGTCTCCGTCCTGGCCCACATACTTCCACCAGCCCAGCGTCGCGCCCGCTTCCACCGCGAGTTTGGGCACGCCTGCCGGCAGCACGCTCGCTCGGTACTCGGCCGTTTGCTCCTCAAAGATCCGCCAGCTTGGCAAGCTCACCACACGCGCCGCAATGCCCTCGCTTGTAAGAAGCTTCGCCGCATCGATCACCGTAGAAACCTCCGAGCCCGTCGCGATCAGAATCACTTTCGCATCCGCCGCGTCCTCCAGAACATACCCGCCCTTGCTTACGCCTGCATATACGTCGTGCTTCGCTGTGTCGATCACCGGCAGATCTTGCCGCGACAGCGCGAAGAAGCTCGGCGTCGTGCGATCCAGCGCCAGCCTCCAGCACGCCGCCGTCTCATTGGCATCGGCAGGACGAAAATCCGTCAACCCCGGCACCGCGCGCAGCATCATCAGGTGTTCGATCGGCTGGTGCGTCGGACCATCTTCGCCCAAACCAACCGAATCGTGCGTGAACACAAAGATGGAGTGGATTTGCATCAGTGCGGCCAGCCGCAGCGCCGGCTTGCAATAGTCAGAGAAGGTAAAGAAGGTCGAGCCAAACGGCACCAGGCCGCCATGTACCGCCATGCCGTTCACCGCTGCGCACATGCCAAATTCGCGCACGCCGAAGAACACGTTGCGCCCCGCGGGATCAACGTGAAAACTCGCCCCCGGCTTGAAGATCGTCTTCGTCGATGAGGTCAGATCCGCCGCGCCGCCAAAAAGCTCCGGCACGCTCTCCGCAATCGCGTTCATCACCGCGCCGCCTGCGTTGCGCGTGGCCTGCTTCTTATCGACGGGGAACGACGGAATTGCTTTCTCCCAGCCCTTTTTGCGCAGGCCCTTCTGCGTGCGATCGAATTCAACAGCCAGGTCACGGAACTTCGCTGCGTAATCCGCGAAGAGATGGTTCCATTCGGCCTCTGCCGTCGCACCCCGATCGACAGCTTTGCGCCAGTTCTTCAGCGCATCGTCGGGAACATAAAAGCTCTGGTCTTCCGGGAATCCGTAAAACTTCTTGGTAGCCGCTGTATCCGCCGGTCCCAAGGCTTCGCCATGCACCTTGTTGGTGCCGGCCTTCGGGCTGCCATAGCCGATCACTGTGCGGACCGCAATAAACGAGGGCTTATCCGTCACCGCCTTGGCCGCTTCAATCGCCGCTTCAATGGCTTTCAAGATCGTTGCCGTCGCCAACCCGCTGCGTGTGCCAGTGGTACGCTTCAAAACGCTCCAGCACGTCGTCGTTGTAGCTCAGCTCCGTGGGACCATCCAGCGAGATCAGGTTGTCGTCGTAGAGCACAATCAGCTTGCCCAGTGCCAGCGTTCCCGCCAGCGCGCAAGCTTCGTGCGAAACGCCTTCCATCAAATCGCCGTCGCCACACAGCACGTACGTGTGGTGATTCACAATCTCATAGCCGGGCTTGTTGTAGATCGCGCCAAGGTGCTTCTCCGCAATCGCCATTCCTACAGCCATTGCCAGTCCCTGCCCCAGCGGACCAGTCGTCACTTCCACGCCATCCGTGTCGCCGTATTCGGGATGTCCCGGCGTGCGCGAGTGCCACTGCCGGAATCCCTGCAGATCTTCGATCGTTACCTTGTATCCGGAAAGAAAAAGCGTGCCATACAGCAGCGCGGAGGCATGTCCATTCGACAGCACGAACCGGTCGCGATCGGGCCATTTCGAATTTCCCGGGTTGTGCTTCATGATCTTGTGAAACAGGAGATAGGCAATGGGGGCGCAGCCCAGCGGCGCGCCGGGATGTCCGCTGTTGGCCTTCTGCACCTCATCGACCGCGAGCAGACGCAAGGTATCAATCGATAATTCGTCCAATGAAAGATCCGCAAGAGTTGCCATAAAAACTCGGTTCCCATTCCTTTCAAAAAATGCTGCGGAATTTACGCCTCGCTTTGAGGCTCAATGCTAATGTCCACGTTGTACCCAAGCCAGCGATTCTGTCCCGGCCAGTGGAGAGTCCATGATAGACCACCACTCTCCTGGTTTCGAGCGGTGGAAAGGTCCGCGCTGAAGCCCGCGCTGCCCAGGTTGCGGCTCGGCGTACTCTGTGTCGTCTTCCAGTTGTCCGTGGTCCACACCGCTTCGAACTGCGCGTCGTCGAGAATGCGCAGCGTGTCCCCGGAGGTGATCTTTTGGATCGGCCGCCGCCGGCTGTAAATCTCCAGGTTGGCGCGCCGCTTCGTTCTCCCCTCCGGCTCGCAGTAACGCTCGTACACGCTGTCGATCCGGTCAAACACCTTGCCGTCGACCGTCGAACGCAGCAATTTCAGATACTCGGCGTGCGCCCAAACCAGCGGAACCGCTGAACCAGCCGGCTGGCCTTTGAAGAGGCTGCGCTCGGGCAGATCCTCTTCGTCCCACACCTGTTCGGGCATCATTTTGCCAAGGGTGGCAAAGCGCTCATACGTTGCGATCAGCGGCGCAGGATCCTTTCCCGCCGCCAATTCATAGTGTGCACGTTCGCCCGTAAAAAGCGGCCAGACACGGCCCTTCCCCCAACCCTGGAACGGTCCGCCGTCAGGGCGCTGTCCGTAGCCATCCCAGTTGTAACGGTGCCATCCGGGCCCCTGCGGCAGATCAGTCTTCAGTACGGCATCGACGACTTTCAGCGAATCGATGATGAGGGGGTCGTCGGCGCGGCGAACACCATAGCGCACCAGTTCGAGGAAACCGCCGTCGATAATCTCACGGGCCTCAAATTCGGTACGCTCACCCGGCGGACGATTGTTGATGTGGATAGTCTCGTCGCCGCAGCTCTCACAGGCATACACCGCGCCTTTTTCCGGTGGGCGGACGCGCATGTAGTGACGCTTGACCTCGGACAAGAGAACGCCGTTGTTCGTGACAGTCCACTCTTCGAGATGTCGCTCGATCCAGTCGGCGAATTCCTCGAGGAAGACCGCCAATTCAATCGAATCGTGGGCACGGGCCATGTCGGCCGCGCAGATCAGGCAGCTGATGCCGGCGGCCAGCGTCGAAGGCGAATACCCCGCGTTCTCCTCCCATCGCTCTTGATGGGTAATGGGCGCATGCTGCACGAGGAATCCGGCCGCACGTTCGACGAATGGAAAGATGTCAATCTCGCCCAGCGCATTCGCCTTCCACAGCCGCCAAGCAAGCATGATGGGGAACGCTACCTCGTCCAGTTGCACGCCGGACCAGTAAGGCCTGCCGTCTACCCAGAAGTTCTGTGCAAATCCGCCGTCTGGCTTTTGCGTACACGCCAGGTAAACCAGCGCGCGGCGCGCCGTCTCCGCACGTCCGCAGGCCAGCAACGCCGTTGCCGTCTGCACCATGTCCCGCGTCCACACCAGGTGGTAGCCGCCCAAATCGTCGTCGCCATGTGCCTGTCCCCATGGGATCGACGCCGAAGCCACAAACGCACCGGAAAACGTCTTGTCTTCATGCGCCAGCAGCACGTTGTGGCTGGCGCGCATCAGCTTGCCGCCGTCGCACGCCTTCGCCGCCAGCCATTCGGGATTGGCCAAACGGTGCCATTGCAAAATGAATCGATCGCGATGTTGATCAAATGGCGTGGCCAACGCACTCACAGTCTTCTGCAGCGCGGTATGGTTCCCTTCACCGAGACCAAAAGCCAGGGTGAACTCGCGCGCGCCGTCCGTGCCCGCTGCGCCCAGGTTCAGTTCCCCGAACAACGCGATATTACCGTTTGTGGCCGACCCAAACTCCCAATCCATGGCGTAGTTATCGCGCAGGTCTTGCCACCCATCGCTCGTGCCCACAAATCCGCAGCTCACGCGCGAAAACCCGCAGCTGGCGCCCATCGCAAGCGACCACTGGTTCTTCCATGCCAGCAGCATCTTGTGCCCGGCAACATCCAGCGCCCTGCCCGTGTTGCCTGCTCCGCCACCGTCCAGGTGCGGAGCCAGCAGCGCATAAACCTTCAGGCGCGGTATCAGATCCGCGTGACCCTCCAGCCGCACATTTTGCAGAACGACGCTATGGTGCGGATCGCAGATGATCTCCTTGGTCAGCGTGTACCGGCCGCCTGGGTCGCGATTGATGTAGCGCACTCCCAGTGCCTCCGGGTGGATGTACTCGAACGTCGACACCAGGTCGCGCTTTTCTTCGTGCTTGAACGTCTCCCCGTCCGTCACCAGGAACTCCATATCGCGGACCTGGGCGCTGTCGATCGTCGGGTTATAGATCTCGTTCAAAATGCCGTGCGAGCAGGTAAACCACACCCGGCTCGAAGCCGAATAGGCGGTTCCCACCGCATCTTTCACGCTCGAAGTCCAGCGAGGTGTCAGTCCGGGCGCGCCAAAAGCCTCACCCTGCTGGTCGAGCCAGCGGTACGACGGTCGTTCATTATTCATGGATTCACACCGATAGTAGGTTCAGGGAAGATCAATCCTTGTTGCTCGACATCCTTAGGGATGTTCCCACATCCCCCAAGGTTTCCATTTTCACACCGATTCCTTCGAACCCTCCCGCGGCCTCACCGCATCCATCCAACCATAGGGCCACTGCCCGCGGATATGAAGGTTTGGTTTCATTCGTCCCACTTTTGCTCGGATCCATCGCACCCGGCACATCCACACACCCCCTGCGATGACCTTCCATTGAAACAGTACAATCCCAACTGAGGAGATTTCCCCGATGGCATACGAACTTGCACCGCTTCCTTACGACTACGCCGCCCTCGAGCCTTTCATCGACGCGGAGACCATGAAGCTGCACCACGACAAGCACCACCAGACCTACATCACCAACGTGAATGCCGCGCTGGCCAACCATCCCAATCTGGCCGCCAAATCGGTTGACGACCTCATCAGCGACCTCAACGCCGTTCCCGAAGACATTCGCAACGTTGTCCGCAACAACGGCGGAGGACACTCCAACCACACCATGTTCTGGACCATCATGGCCCCTCCCAAATCCGGCGGCGGCGGCACGCCCACGGGCGCCCTCGCTGACCAGATCAACAAGGATTTTGGTGATTTTGAGGCCTTCAAGAAAACTTTCAATGAGACCACCGCCAAGCAATTCGGCTCCGGCTGGGGCTGGCTCGTAAGCCAGGGCGGCAAACTCAAGGTCATCACCTCCGCTAACCAGGACTCGCCCCTCAGCCAGGGCATTTACCCCATCCTCGGCAACGACGTCTGGGAGCACGCCTACTACCTGAAATACCAGAACAAGCGCCCCGACTACCTAGCCGCCTGGTGGAACGTAGTCAACTGGGCCGAAGTCACCAAGCGCTTCGAAAAAGCCAAAAAGTAGCATCGATTTATCGGGCGGTAACTCAGATTCCCAGAGCGTCTTCCCGGCCAAAAGCACGTGGGTTTCCCAGGTCCCGATTTTGGGACCTGGGAAACCATCACCTCATATCAGGGATGTTTCGCCCCCGCCGTTTCATCGCGATCAGTGGCATCATGTCTTAATCCAAACCAACTCCACAGCATCTCAATCAACAACTTGTCATTCCGACCGTAGCGCAGCGCAGTGGAGGAACCTGCAGTTGCCGTTTGGTTCACGCCAAGTCGCGATCCCATCCGACTTGCCCGCTATTCTCACGGAACACGATCGATGCAGCCCGCAAGCTAAACTTCCGGTATTTCCTAATGAACAGTTTGGAGTCATGCGCTCAAAGATGGCCGGGGCCCTCCAAGCCGGGTCCCATCCAAGCTCCGCCTGGTGGGAAACCAAGCTCTGGCCCCTTTGCCTCGTTCACATTTCACTTGGCTCCCTGTTCACTTGTTCACTGTCCCTGTTCACTAAGTCATTTCCTATGAAACCTCAATCACGGGAAACGCTTGCCGACACCCCTCTCCCACAACCTGCCCCGCACTTCCGTGTCTAATGGATCAGAAGAAGAAAATGCGCTTTCACCCTTTTTTCCCGCCCCTGGGACTTTTTGCCTTCGTTCTTCTCAGCGCTTCGGCCTCAGCCGTGGCGCAATCCACCACCTTTGCCGTCAGCCAGAATGGCAAACCGGTCGGCACCGCCAGCTTTACCCTCACATCAAGGCCCTCCGGCTACGACTCCACTTCCGTGGTTCGCGTCGACATGCAGGGCCTCACCTACGCCCTCTCGAAAACCGAGGAGCTTTCTCCCACCTGCACCCTTCTTCACGTCCAGCTCAGCGCCATCGTCAACAATTCGGCCGTCAACATCGTTGCCAAACCCGACGGGGCGCAGATCCTCATGAACATCTCGGCCAACGGCCGCGCCAACACAACGCGCCTCGATGCCCACAAATCAGCCATCTTCCTCCCCGACTTCGATCCCGGAGCCCTGCAGACGCTGCTCACTGTCGCTGCCGCCGGCAACAACCGCGACCTCTGGGCCATTATCCCCAAGCAGGCCGGATCCATCTCCCCTGTCCAGCTCGCCACCTACCCCGATGAGCAGGGCACGCTCGATGGCAAGCCCCTCACCGTCCACCACCTTATCGCCACCATTGCCGGCACGTCCACTGACCTCTTCTCCGGCCCTGAAAACCAGCTTCTCCAGGCCGAACTTCCCCAGCAGGGCTTCGCCCTTGTCCGCAAAGGATTCGTCCTAACGCCTCCCACCAGGCCCCTCGCGGCCCCGAACCCGCCCGTAGCGCCCCCGGCCCCATCCGGCGGAACTCCAATTCAGTAACCCGACGAAGCCTCGCCTCATCCTCGGAAAAGGATGCGCGGCTTGCCATTGCGCGCATGCAACGTGTATCCTCACTTTCAATTCATGGGCCTGACAAAAGCGCGCCAGGGCGGTTCGCGTGCGCTGTTCGCGTCGTTCGATTTGAGGCTGCCGCGCCTCCTTCCAGCAAGTTGATGTTTCCGTGCCTTGCTCGGCTTTTCGGGTCCGTTCGATCCGTTCCGCAGAAGCCGAAAATCCAGTGAAAGACCGGGTCCTCAAAAGCCGAAGCAATTCGGGTCGCACGCGTGTGTCCGCACGAGAAAGATCATTCTTTGAACTCTCCTATGAGGTGATGTATGGCAGTATTCTCCGCAGATGTCCTGAAAGCTCACGGCTTTAGACGGGACCTGCGCACCCGTTTCCGCGGCGTGTTCCAATCAGCCGCACAGCAGGAAGGCAATCCCCCGCTTTCAGTGGCGAGATTCTTTCTTCTTCTCAGCTTTGTGTTCGCGTGTGTTGCAGCGATGCCTCAGGCAGCCCATGGCTCGGTGGGCGTATGGCTGCAGAGCCCCAAACCGGGCACGAATCCAAACACGTTCAAGGTGTATGCAACGGGATCCAGCTCGAGCGCCATTACCGGCTGGGCTATCTACGTCGATGACGCCGTCGCCTACCGCACCAGCTATTCTTCCGACACGCTCTCGCACACGCTGACCGTTGCGAACGGCAGGCATCTGCTCTATGTGCGCGCATGGAACACGAAGGGCTACGGAACCTCGGCCGTCTTGATGATCCAGGTCGGGCCGCCGCCGTCGAGCAGCACCACGCTGCCCACTCCGCCCTCCTCTGCAAAGGTTCTAACCGAGATTCAAAACACGTCCTCGGGCTGGAAGATGTGCAGCATTTGCGCGGAAGGAACGAATGACACCGCCAACTACTGGATGGCGCCGTATCAGCACACCCCCTCGGTGAGCGGCAGCAGCCGCGAACTCTACGCCGACGGCGGTCCGTGGACCAATGTGCTGTTCATCAAGACCATGCCGGAAACCAGTAGCGCCACTCATTTCCTGTGGGACTTCTGGGTCTACCACAATTCCACGTCTGCGGCCAATATCTGGTCATCGGAGTTCGATCTGTGGCAGACGCTCGGTGGCAAAGAGTTCATGATGGGCAGCCAGTGCGCCTTTGGCAACGGCGTCTGGGATACGTGGGACAGCGCCAACAACCGCTGGATCGAGAACGGTGTCCCTTGTCCGCGATGGGCGCCAAACACCTGGCATCATATCCAGTGGTACATCGAACGCATCAACTCCACGCAGTATCGGTACGACACGCTCGTGGTCGATGGCCACGGGTACGGATTCAACCAGGTGTGGACGGTGAATCCCATCAACTGGCCGAATGCTATCGGCGTTCAGTGGCAAATCGACCAGAGTTCCAACGGCGACCCGATCCATCAATGGATCGATAAAGTGAAGCTGACAACCTGGTAAAAAAGCGGCGGATCCACGCGTGCCGGAATCGCGTCGGATCCGCCCGCAGTACCCCTCATACAGCTCTTCCCGCCGCAACCGCCGAAGCCCAGGCCCACTGGAAATTGAAGCCGCCAAGGTGCCCGGTCACATCCACTCCCTCTCCGATAAAGAACAGTCCAGGCGCCGCCCGCGCTTCCATCGTTCGCGAATTCAGACCGGCAGTATCCACGCCACCAGCGGTCACCTCCGCCTTCTCAAACCCCTCCGTGCCGGCCGGATGAAACGGCCAACTGCGCAGATTGCGCTCAGCTGCTTCGAGAGCCGCATTGCTCCATCCCGCAGGCGCGCCCACCTCCGCCAAATGCCCCGCCAGCCGCTGCGGCAGCAATGCGCGCAGTGCCTGTTTGAAAGCAAGTGAGTCCCGGGTGGCCCCGTCTCCGCGCAGCCTGTCCAGCATTCTGCCCTGGCCATTTGCGTCCGGCGCGAAATCCACCTGAATCGTCTCGCCAGGCCGCCAGTACGACGAGGCCTGCAGCACCGCCGGTCCACTCAGTCCGCGGTGCGTCACCAGCAGCTTTTCGCGAAACTTCGGTCCGCGAGCAGCCTGCGCCGTCACATCTGCCGCGACACCGGCCAGTTCCGTCCAGCTCTTTTCCGGTCCCGCCAGCACCAGCGGCACCAGCGCCGGCCGCGGCTCGATCACCTTCAGCCCGAATTGCCGCGCCAACTCGTACACCAGGCCCGTCGCGCCCATCTTCGGAATCGACAGCCCGCCCGTGGCAATCACAACCGCGCCTGCCGTGAACGTGCCCACCGAGCATTCAACTTGAAACGCACCGGACGCGCCCTCGACCGCGATCCCGCGTGCGTTCAGCAGGATTTCAACCTGCCCGCGCGCGCACTCCGCCAGCAGCATGTCCACGATCTGCCGCGCCGAGTGGTCGCAGAACAGTTGCCCCAGAGTCTTTTCGTGCCACTTGATTCCGTACTGCTCGACCAGCTCAACAAAGTGGCGCGGCTCGTACAGCGCAAGCGCCGACTTCGCAAAGTGCGGATTCTCCGAGATGAAGTTAGCCGGGGTGCAATGAATATTGGTGAAGTTGCAGCGTCCCCCGCCGGAGATCAGGATCTTCCTCCCCGGCTGCGCATTGTGCTCCAGCAGCAGTACCCGCCGCCCACGCTGCCCCGCTACCGCCGCGCACATCAATCCCGCGGCACCCGCGCCAAGCACAATCACATCGAATCTGCGAGTCTCGCCGGACACATTTCCATTGTCGCCGAGCGCACCTGAAGGGATCTCTCATGCGTCCACAGGAATGCTTCGGGATTTGCAGAATCAGCCTATTGCGTGACCTTCATCTTCTCGAGAACATGCGCCACGCGATTGGTCGCTTCGGTCAGGCTGATCTTCTGCCTGCTCCGGACTAGCTCAATGGCATCAATTCTGCGGCCTTGCTGTAGAAGTGAAACGACAGAGGCCTCGTCATCGATTCCAGCCTGCCCCACATCCTGACTGGACGTCGCTGCGCCCGCATCCAGCTTCAGAAACGCCAGGATTTCTTGCCGGATGGATTCGTAATGTCCCTGATTGCCGTTATACACATCCGACATCGGCACTGGCTTGTCCCGGGTAAGAATCGTGAGTCGGTACGACAGTTCCCCGCGACTGCCCGCCATCGTTGTTTCCATCCCGATGCCAGTGATCTCGCTGAAAGGAACCGTTCCGCTCGTCACGCTGAAAGCGCGTCGACGCGTCCACTCCGCCTGCTGCCGTCCTGCGTCGAATGTCACGATCTCCTTACGCCAGAATAGAAAACCGCAGAGCAGCAGAAAGCCGACAGCTATAAAGCCGGCACGGGATCCTGCAACATAGCTCCTGTAAGCAGCAAACATCGAGAATCCAAGAAGCAGAACCGCCAGCCATATCGTACTGTCTACGAACACCAGGTCCTGGTTCGTCTTGCGCAAGGCGTGCATGACTGCCAATATGCCACGGATTCGAAGAACTGGCAGTAATCATTCGGTTTCCGGGCCTAACTACAGTCACTGGAACCACCCGGCCGCCCAATCCGTAATAAGCCCTCATGGAGCGCGTCTACAACTGGTCGTGGGTCGAGTCCCAGGTCTCAGCGACTATTGCAGATTGGAATTCCTGCGGCTTGTTCCGCGCCAAGGACGGCCCGCGTTTCTCGCCGGCCGACCAGAAGCGAAAGGAAGACGCCTACGACGATGCCCTCCGCACCGTTGAGCGCGAAGCGAAGCAGGCGCGGCGCAGCCAGGCAGAGCGCATTGCCGCTCAACGCCGCATCGTAGCCGTCTTTCCGCCTTTCGCCTCCGTCGCTCTCGGCCTTGAAGAGGATGCCGTCGACCTCCTCACCCATGGCTTTTTCCCTATCGGCACCCAATTTGCCCAGTGGGCGAAGCGGTTCGATTCGAGCCTGACCATGGCAGATACCATCCAGGCCTGCCGCAACGCCTGGACTGTCTGCGGTATTCAGCCGCTGCTCGGTGACCGTATGCAGATGACGCCTTCGATCCTCGGCTACAGCCTGCTCTATCCCTACAGCGACAACCATCTCGATTCCGAAAGAATTCCTACTGCCCGCAAGCTTGAGTTCAGCGCGCGCTTCCGCGATCGCCTGTGCGGCTTGCCCCTCGCGCCCCGTGACCGCCATGAATCCGCGGTGTGGGCCATGGTGCGACTGATTGAAAAGCAATTCCCCCGCCTTCGCTTTCCGCGCGTGTACGAATGCCTGTTGGCCATCCACCAGGCACAGGAAAACAGCATGGCGCAGCTAAGGTCCAGCGGCGGACGTTCGAGCACTCCCGAACTGCTGCGATTGAGTTGCGCGAAGGGCGGCACGTCGGTGCTCGCGGATGCCTGTCTCTCGCATGGATTTCTCCTGGACGACGAGGCGCGGTTCGCATTCGACTGGGGCGTCCTGCTGCAGTTGGGCGATGACCTCCAGGATGTGCAGGACGACCTGAAGCACGGAGCAGCCACTTTATTCTCGCGCGCCGCCGCCGCCGGACTCCCGCTCGACCATCTCGTGCGTCAACTCCTCGCCTTCAGTGATCAGGTAGCCGATCAAATCGAACGGTTGCCGCATGGTGATCCCGCGCTCAAACGCCTCCTTCGCATGAGCTGGCGGTCTCTCATCCTGATGGCCGTTGCTCGATCGCCTCGATTCTTTTCCCGCAGCTTCCTAGCGGAGTTCGAGCCAACGTCGCCATTTCGCTTCGAGTTTTTGCGCGCTCGCCACAAAAAGCTTGCCGGGCGGACCGGGCTCTACAAAGTGCTGTTTGAGTCATTTCTTGAATCCGAAGTTGTCGATCTCACGGATTTGCCCGATCCGGAATCCTGGCTCCAATGCAGCACGCAACACACTCCTGATTTGAATTTCTCCGCACCTGTCGGTTCTCTCGCTTAGAACCCGCATCCAAATCTGCTTAAGGATTGGTTTCAAGGGATCGCCCCAATCGAAGGCAATCACTCCAGAAATTGATGCGAGGTTGCATTGTCTGAAACGAGGCAGAGCAAGAGGCGCAGTATCCGCGCTCTCGAGTGGCTCAACTTCTTTCTTGCAGACGTCCAGACCGGCCTGGGTCCGTTTCTGGCGGCCTACCTCGCCGCTGGCGGCTGGAATCCTGCACGCGTTGGATTCGCCCTCACCTTTGGCGGACTTGTCACCGTAGCCCTGCAAACGCCTGCTGGAGCCGTTGTCGATGCAACAAGAAGAAAACGCCTGTTGATTGCCATCAACCTCGGTGTACTCGTCGCGGGCGCAGTGCTGCTCTTGTTGCCATTGCACGCGGCCACAGTTTACGCGGCTCAGTTCCTCATTGGCGGCTCGGCGCCGTTTCTCGCGCCCAGCGTCGCCGCCATCACTCTTGGCATCGTCGGAGCTTCCGCATTCGACAAGCAGTTCGGCCGCAACCAGGCCTTCAATGCCGGCGGCAATGTATTCACTGCCCTATTGGTCGCCTATGTCAGCTACAAATTCGGATTTCACGCAATCTTCCTGGTTGCGATTGCCATGACCATCCCAACGGCGCTGGCGCTCGCTGCCATTGACAGCCGCCAGATCAACTACGCATGGGCTCGCGGTGCATCACGCGACGGGGAAACGCCGAATACCGAAGGCATCAAAGCGCTCACCAAAGATCGAGTCCTTTTGTTCTTTCTGGCCTGCGCGTTCCTCTTTCACCTCGCTAACGCAGCCATGTTGCCGCAACTTGGCGAGATGCTCGCCCACGGCAATCCGAAGAAGGCCGCTCCATTCATGTCCGCATGCGTTATCGTCACCCAGTTGGTCATCACGGTTTCTGCCGCATGGATCGGCCGTCGCGCTGAAAGCAGGGGGAGAAAGACGCTCCTGCTGATCGGCTTTGGCATACTTCCGATCCGCGGAGTGCTCTACACCATGACAACTACCCCGACGGCGCTCATTGCGATTCAAATCCTCGACGGCGTTGCCAATGCAATCTTCGTCATCGTTTCCATTCTTGTAATCAAGGACCGCACCGAAGGAACCGGGCGATTCAACCTGGCAGCCGGCGCATTGGCAACCATGGTCGGAATCGGCGCAGCACTCAGCAATTCGCTGGGTGGAATGCTGATTCAGTATCTTGGCTATCGTGCTTCATTCCTCGGCCTCGCCGCGGTCGCAGCCGCTGCCTTCCTCCTGCTTTGGATCACAATCCCCGAAACGCGCCAGGACCACGCAAAACCGCCGGTTGAATCCCAGGAACACACCGCTGTATTGTGACGCGCTTGGGCCTGCGCCCACCCCATCCTGTGCGATAGAGTAGGTTCAGTTACCTCAAGACAATCACCGGAGCGAAGGATGGCGAGGAAAGGCCCGGGCAAATCAGCTGCTGAAGATGCTGCTCCCCCACCGCCGGCTCAACCAGGGGAGACGCCGTTCGAGAGCCTCGCCGGCATCTGCTCGGTCTTGGTTGTCGGCCTGTTCGCTCTCACGTTCCTCGCTCAGAATTTCATGATCCCGAGCGGTTCGATGGAAGACACTCTCCTCGTCGGCGACCATCTGCTCGTCGATCACATCACGTTTAGCCCCGCTACAAACTGGATGCCGCTGATCCATCACCGCGACCCGCAGCGCGGCGACATCGTTGTCTTCTTTCGTCCCGCGCCCGAGCCTGAACCTGACGCAAGCGGCAACCCCGTCTATCAAACTCTGGTGAAGCGTCTGATTGGCATGCCCGGCGATCGCATTCACCTCCACGATGGAACGGTCTTTATCAACGGTGTCGCACAACCGATGCCGAAAGAGGGACTCGACACTCCCGTCGCTTCCAGTGAGCGATCCTATGTTGACGAGTTTCCTTCCGTATTGCCCACGGTGGAGGATTCACACGGCGCTGTAACGACGTGGGTTGTCGACTTGCCGAATCACCTTGAGAATGGCGACCTCGTCGTGCCCCCCGGCAAATACTTCATGATGGGCGATCATCGGCACGCCAGCCTCGATTCGCGCTTCTGGGGCTTTGTGCCCCGCGAGAACATCCTGGGCCGCCCGCTCTTCAACTACTGGTCATTCAAGACTCCAGAAGATCAGCAGTACAAGAAGGGCATCGGCAACCAAGTAGCCTGGCTTGCCCACGTCGCGATCCACTTCTTTACCGACACGCGCTGGAGCCGCACATTCCACCGCGTGCACTAGAACCGGTCACATCATTGCCGTTTTGTAAGGGCACGGCTCGGGGATCCTCTGGGTCGCGTGCCGTGAAGGGTGCATAAATGGCGGGATTGAGCCCCTGAGGGACGTCTTCGAGCAGCCCCAAACCATTTATGCAACGCTCTCCAGTCTATTCACCGGCTTCAGGCCGGGCCTAGTCTTTCTCGCACCAGCGCCATCGCTTCTTCCTGCGTCGTGATCGAACCCTCCAGCTGTGCGTCCTCAACCGCCCGCAGCACCTCTTTGAACGTCGGCCCCGGCGTGTATCCGGCAGCAATCAGTTCGCGCCCCGTAATCAAGGGCACCGGCCGCACGGCTTCCTCGGGCATGGATTCGTATCGCTCGCGTACGAAATTCCAGATCTCAAGGTTGCGATGTGCTGCCATGCAGTCCATCCGATGCAAAGTGAGGTGCTCGGGAAAGTTCTCGAGCCGAAAAAAACGCTTCAGCGTCGAAGCCTTCATCCGCGGCGCATCGGCGAAGCGCATGTGATTTTCGATCAGTGCAAGAATCTGGCGGGTTTCGTCGTTGGAGAAGCGGAACCGCCGGCAGATCTCCGCCCCAATCGCCACGCCCACATCTACGTGACCGTCAAAACGAATGCGGTCGGGCGCCTCGCGATAGGTCGGCGGCTTGCCCACGTCATGGAGCAGCGCGCCCCAGGCCAGCGTCATCGCGCAGCCGGGCTCCAGTTGTTCCAGCAGCATCAGCGTGTGAATCCATACATCGCCCTCGGGATGAAACTGCGGCGGCTGTGCGACCCCCTTCATCCTCGAAATTTCCGGGAGCACCTGGACGAGCAGATCAGTTTCGTCAAGCAATTCGAATGCCCGCCGCGCGTGTCCCTCCGTCAGCATCTTCGTCAGCTCTTCGCGAATACGCTCCTGGCTCACCGCATGAATGCGCGCCGCAAGTTTGCGCATCGCGCTCAGAGTCGCCGGCTCAATTTCAAATCCAAAGCGCGCGGCAAACCGAACCGCCCGCAGCAGCCGGAGCTGATCCTCATCGAAGCGCTTTTCAGGCCGGCCGATGGCACGAACGACACCCGCATCGAGGTCTTCGAGCCCGCCAACATAGTCGATTACAGCTGCCCGAAGCTCCGTCGCACACTGCTCTTGCGTCCCTTCGCCAACGAATTCGTGCGCGTCGGACAGCCCAGTGTCAGGGCACGGATGAGTTTCTTCCGCGGATGAACTCTCGCCGGTCTGTCTTGTGTCAGGGCACGACTCGGGGAACCCACGAAGTGGGTCGCGTGCCGAAAGAGCCTCAAAAGAAGAAGGGCGCTTTAGCCCCTGAGGAAAAAGAAGCAGCGGATCCAGCAAGAGCCCATTAATCGTAAAATCCCGCCGCTGCACATCCTCCGCCGCACTCTTCGTGTAACGCACCGCATCGGGATGCCGCCCATCGGAGTAAGCGCCATCCGACCGAAACGTCGCCACCTCCGTCACGCACCGCTCCTCGACCGCGCCCTCTTTGCAGGCTCCCCCGATCTCCGAAGCCACCAGAACCACGCCAAAATGCGCGCCAACCGCAAACGTGCGCGGAAACATGTCGAGAACGATGTCCGGCGTCGCCGAAGTCGCAACGTCGTAGTCCTCGGGCTCGCGACCGAGCAGCAGATCGCGCACGCACCCTCCGGCAAGGTAGGCCTCATAGCCCGCCGCGCGCAGGGTTTTGAGAATATCGACCGCGGCACCGAATTGGGGCGAAGTTGGCAACATCTCTCTGCTTGAGGATAGTCCGTCTCAGGCGCCAGATTCGATCCCGTTAGACTTGAAGTATGCCTCGCGGCCTCATCCTCGGCATTGAATCCTCCTGCGACGAAACCGCCGCCGCCGTGGTCGAGCGGGGTGCCCGCACCCTGTCATCCGTCGTTGCCTCGCAGATCGCAACCCATCTCCGCTACGGCGGAGTGGTTCCCGAGCTCGCCAGTCGCGAACATCTGCGTGCCATTGTCCCCGTGGTCCGCGCAGCGCTGGCCGAAGCCGGTGTAACCCTCGCCGATCTTGACGCCATCGCGGTCACTTCCGGCCCCGGTCTCGCCGGAGCCCTGTTAGTCGGTATCACCTATGCCAAGGCGCTCGCCTTCGCGCAAGGGCTGCCGCTCATCGCGGTAAATCATCTCGAAGGCCACATTCATGCGGTGCTGCTGCAGGAGCGATCCTTGGCCGGCGCGCAGCGTTCCGAAGCTGACGAGGCTGCGTTAGCTCTGGTTGTCTCGGGAGGTCATACGCATCTCTACCTTGCGCAGCCCACTGAAGGAACGTGGCACTACTCGCTCATCGGCCGCACGCTCGATGATGCAGCCGGCGAAGCGTACGACAAGGTCGCCAAATTGCTCGGCCTCGGCTATCCCGGCGGCCCGTGGATCGACGCTCTGGCTCGCTTTGGGGACCCGCATGCAGTGCCATTTGCATTCGCGCAGATCAAGACCAAGGCCCACCTCGGCGGCAAGGCTCCGCGCACCAAGGCCGCGAAAACTGCCCCCATCGCCGCACTCGACGCGCATTTTCTGTTCTCTTTTTCGGGAATCAAGACAGCGGTTCTTCGCTATGTCGAGCTTCACGCCATGCGCGAAGAGGCAACCGCGCGCATTCCCCGCATGCTGGCCGCCGGGCGCCCGCCGCAGACAAAGGAAGCAGCCCTGGAATTGTGCCCCCAGCCCACCCTCGACCTCATCGCCAGCTTTCAGCACGCCGTTGTAGGCGACCTTATGAAGAAGACGTTCGGAGCCGCCGAGTCTCTCGACGCCAGCCGTATTCTGGTCACCGGCGGCGTAGCGGCCAACCGGGAACTGCGCGACCGTTTCACCGCGGAAGCCGCACGACGCGGTATTCAAATCGCCTTCCCGACCCTCGCGCTCTCGACCGACAACGCAGCCATGATTGCGGCTGCAGCATGGCCGCGTTTCGTCGCCGGTCAGTTCGCGCCATCCGACCTCTCGGCCGATCCGTCGCTCGCGCTGGGTCGCTGACTCTATCTCAAATCGGGTGCCCCAGGTCCCGCTTTTGGGACTTGGAAAACGACGCAGAACCAAATCCTAAGATCTGTGCATCTCCCCGTTACGGTTTCCTGAACGTGAGGCAGTACAGCTTTCCGCCGCAGATTTCGCGAGCATGGATGTCTTTCATCTCCGCGGGAACAAGGTCGATGGGGCATTGCACTTTCTCGCTTCCCGGCCCAAAGCTCTTTCTGACGCCCGGCGTGCGCTGATAGTTTTCGCGGATGGTGCGCTCCGTCTCGTCCACAATCACGATCTTCGTGCCCGGCTTCGCCACCCAGATCATTTCCTTGATTGCGCGCACCTTGTCGGTGAAAAAGTTGATGCCGCCGACATGGAATACGCAGTCGAAGGCTTCCACCTTGAACGGCAGCCGTTCCGCCTCTGCCTGAAAAATATGCGCCTTCCGCTTCCAGGCGAGCAGATTGCGCTGGCACTTTCTCAACATCCCCCACGAAATATCGACACCGTAGAAATCAATGTCGCGAGGCAGAAAACGCAGGTTCGCGCCTGTCCCCACAGAGGTCTCAAGAACCTTCGCGTTCGGCTTCAATTCAAGTTCCCCGATAAAATCAAGCCGGTAATTCGGCTTGCGGGCGATCCAGTGATACAGCCGCTCGGCCAGGTCATAGCCCGGAGCAATCCGATCGTAAAGCGTCTGGTATTTCAGGTTTGAACCGGTGACCGTGCTGACAAACAAGGGAATGCCGTCACGAATGGGATAAATGCGCCCAGTCGCGGTATTGCGCAGATTGCCGCCGGCCATCTCGAGCGCGTAGCGCGTATCCGGGTCGCAAAGTAAAGATAAGACGTAATCTTCCATCGGATGACCGACGACCACACGCCGCCTTGCACCAAGCATACGACGAAGTCAAGGTCACAATTTCGACCACAAAGGTAACCAGAATCCCACCCGTAATCCCCACTGCTACAATCAGAAAGACCAATTAGCCGCTGTTTTTGACCGAAATATGAGTCGCTCGTCCGACACCCCAATGCCTCTGCGTCTGTTCAATACCCTCTCAGGACAAATTGATGAGCTCGTTCCCATGGATGGGAAAGAGTTGCGCATGTACGCGTGCGGGCCCACGGTCTACGACTACGGGCATATCGGCAACTTCCGCACATTTCTTGAGATAGACGTCCTGCGGCGCTTTCTCAAGCTGATGGGAATGCCGCTTCGACACGTTATGAACATTACCGACGTGGACGACAAGATCATTCGCAACGCGGCTGCGGCGGGAGTGCCAATCGGCGAGTACACGCCCAAGTACGTAGACGCCTTCTTTGAGGACCTCGACGCGCTGGGAGTGGAGCGGCCCGAGATCATTGCGCGAGCCACCGAGAACATCCCGCGCATGGTCGAGCTGATTCAGAAACTCGCCGAGGCGGGCGCAGCCTACCAGACCGACGATGGCTCCTGGTACTTTCGGCTGAAGTCATTCCCGGAGTACGGCAAGCTGAGCAAGAAAGACCTGAGCGGAATGGAGGACGGCGCCCGCGTGGATGTAGACGAGTACGAGAAAGACTCGGCGCGCGACTTCGCCCTTTGGAAGGCAGCAAAACCCGGCGAAACATCATGGGAAACCGCAATCGGGCGCGGCCGCCCCGGCTGGCACATCGAGTGCTCGGCAATGTCGATGAACTACCTCGGCGACAGTTTCGATCTCCATGCGGGAGGCGAAGACCTGATGTTTCCCCACCACGAAAACGAGATTGCGCAGAGCGAAAGCGTCACGCACAAGCCACTCGCCCATCACTGGATGCACGTGCGCTTTCTCCTCGTGGACGGGCGCAAGATGTCGAAAAGCGAAGGGAACTTCTATACCCTTCGCGATCTGCTGCTGAAGGGTTACAAGGCTTCGGCCATCCGGCTCGCATTGATCTCGGTTCCCTACCGGCATCAGCTCAATTTCACCTTCGACGGCCTGATCGATGCGACCGCAGCCATCGACCGTCTGCGCACCTTTCACGACCGGCTTGTGAAAGGCGCATTCCCCGCCGGTGAGAATCCCGAAGTCCAGTCCGCTGCATCGAAAGCTCAAGTGGACTACCTCGCCGCCCTAGCCAATGACCTGAATACCGCCGAGGCGCGTGCGCCCATCTTCGAACTGGTGCGTCTCTCCAATACCGCCATGGATCAGGGCAAGTTTTACGAGGCCGATCGCGATGCAGTTGGAGCGGTTCTGGCCGCCTTCGATGCTGTATTTGCTGTCATCGAAGATCGCGATACCGAGCCGACGCGGCGCGCCGTGGAGTGGGCCAGACAAGAAGGTCGCATCGCCGATGTCGCACCGGAGTTGCTGGCACAGCAGTCGCTGACCGACGAAGCCATCAACGCTCTGCTTGCCGAGCGGGACACAGCCAAGAAGCGGCGCGATTTTGCCCGCGCCGACCAGATCCGTAAAGAGCTGACGGAAAAAGGCATCATCATCGAAGATTCGAAAGACGGCGTGCGCTGGAAGCGGAAATGACTCTGCCCCGGCACATTCGCCACGGAGGACATCACGCCCCCATGGAAGCCAACGAAGCACAGGAATTGAAAGAACATGCCGAGCACGGCTCAAGCGAATCCGCACTGCGCCCTGTCGCCTTTACGATGAGCCTGCTGGCGGTGCTGGTCGCAGTCACCACCGTCCTCGGCCATCGTACCCACACTGAAGCCGTGCTCAACCAGAACAGGGCTACCGACAAATGGAATGAATATCAGGCGCATAAGATTCGCTCGAATGACACAGCGCTGATTTCTGACTTGTTAGGTGTGGTCACAGTAACGGACAAGGATGCCGCAAGCAAGATCGCCAAGTCGTACGCCGATCATCAGGCAAAGTGGGCAGATGACCTGAAGAAATCAAAAGACGAGGCAGACGCGCTCGAGGTGGAAGTGAAGCACGCCGAAGCACGCGCCGATCGTTTCGACCTCGCCGAAGCTCTGCTTGAAATCGGCCTGGTCATCACTTCCGTCACTCTCCTCACGCGCAGCCGTATCTATTGGTATCTGGGAATTCTGTTTTCCCTTGGCGGCATTGTTTCGGCGCTCTCGGTGTTGCTGTTGAAGTAGCGCTCACAAGGTCCGCCCCAACAACGCATACTCTCGCCCCGTGGTAGACTTGCCGCGAAATGAACACTCGCAATCTTGTATCGATTTTCCTTCTTTCAGTAGCCCCGGTACTCTCGCAGGCTCCGCCCGCAGCCTCCCCCACCCCCCAGGACCTCGGATTCACCTATCACATTCCAGGAGGCTGGGATGCGATCGATGCGCAATCCACACTCCCTGAGGTGAAGCAGCAACAAGCCGCGACAGCCAAGACCGAAGAAGAGAAAAAAGAGATCGCCTGCGTCCAGATTCCGATCAGTGCGCGGCACGGAGCGCCCCCGTCCTTTCTTGCAGCCATGGCGCTCCCCTTCGATTGCTTCGGGCAGATTCTCACAGCCAAGGATCTTCCGGGGTTTGCCGAAGGAAGTTCTGAAGGTCCGAGAAAAGTTTTCGACTTCGGCGATCCCGTGTACGGGTCCTACTCCATGGGAAGCCACACCTTGTGGATCGAGCGAGCGAAAGGAAGCCTCAAGGGCCACCCCGAAATGCCGTATACCCTCGAGATCGCATGCGGCCTGTTGAAGAAGGCCGCCGTCTGCTGGATGGTCGTCGCCGGCGATGATGGGGCACTCAAGGACTTCGAGGGAACTGCCGTCATACTCGATGGCGATTTTTATCCCCAGCTTGTGCCGGCCACTGCATTCGACAAGAAGCCCGCATCCTGAATTGGATTGGCAAGCAGGATTGCTCCGTTGAACTCTAAGCGACTTTCGCCTTCATCTGTGCCGTTGTCAAAAGAAACACCGCAATCACCACTCCGCCCATGCCGACGAACTCTGCAGCTTCCGGCCGCTCGTGCAGGATAAGAACCCGAGCAGCACGGCCACCATCGGGTTGACGTAGGAATAGGAAGCGACCTTCGCGACAGGCACGTGCTCGAGCAAGTAAATAAATCCCGTATAGCCGAGTAGCGATCCCCCGGTGATAAGCCATGCGAGTGAACCGATGGCCGGCCGGTTAAGGTGGAACTGCGGCCACTGGCCGCAGAGCGATCCGAGCAGGGTGTTGAAGACACCGGCAAAGAGCATCTGCCAGGATGCCGCGACAAAACTGTTCACGGGCAGTTTGGTTCGGCGCGAAAGGATACTGCCGACCGTCCACACAAGTGCTCCGGCGAGCAGAGCGACGATAGCTACGAGCACCGAGTGATTGCCGGCCAATCCCATCCGAAGCGAGGGCCACAGCAGCGCTGCGAGCGCAGCGAAGCCGATGACCATGCCCATCCATCCGCGCCGCGGCACGGGCTCTCCCCCCGGCAAGAAACATTTCGATCAGCGCAACGTAGAGCGGCGTGACCGCAAGGATGAGCGAGGAAAGGCCGCTCGGCAGTGTTTCTTCGGCGAAGACAAGCCCGAGGTTGCCGCAGCCGAGGAGCAGCAGGCCGATGATCGCGAGCATCAGCATCGTCTTTGCGGGAAGAGGAGTCGCATATTTGCGCCAGCGGCACCATGCAAGCAGGATTGCGCCAGCGATGGTAAAGCGCGCACCGGTCAGAAGAAGCGCGGGCATTTCCGCCGCACCGATGCGGATGGCCGTATAAGTCGATCCCCAGAAGAAGTAAACGCTGGCAAATGCGAGCACAATGGACAGCTGCGTCGCCGGTCTGCCCGCGGAATGTTTTGACTCTGCTGAAACAATGGCCATCTTTGGGTACCATCGTAGCCTGTGAAGGCTCCTTTGGCTTCTCGCAAATAGCGCCATCATTCGTTTTGATCGAGCCGTGCGACGCAGCCATCGTTAGCTGACGTGAACGACGGGGCGTCGCGAAATCTCCGGAATAGCCTTGCGCAGCACCTCATGGGCAATCGGTGCCACGTCTCCTTCGCCCAGAAAAAGAAAACGAAAAATATTCGCCACCGGATTTCCTTCTTTCCACTTGAAGTAAATGTGCGGGACCTGCCCGGTGATCTTTTCGATATGAATCAATAACGCCGCGATGGAATTTGCAACCATGGGGCTCCGTGCCAGCAGAACGCAATGCCTTCCAACCCTTTTCCCTTCGACTTGGAGTTTGTGGTTGAATTCCGACGCATCGGTTCGCTCGACTTCAAGAAAAACAATTGGGGCGTGGTCAGGAAGTCCATGAAACTTCCGAACCAGAGATTCGAGGTGGTCGAAGTCCTCAAGTGGATTCCCTTTCGGGCGGTGCGGAATGATGCGAAGCGGCTGGTCGCCTGCAGACTTGATCATGTCGAGCGCTTCTTCAGAAAGTTCGACCCCGCTGATGCGAAGCTCAGTAGAGCGCGTTGCGCGCGAAACAAACGAAACGAACATGATGGTCGCGATGAAGAAGCAGGAAATCTTCAGGCCCTCCGGCCGCTCCCAGATATTCATCAGCGTGGTGTACACAAAAATCAGCGTCACCACCGCAGAGAACAATCGCGCCGCACGCGTCTGCACTGAAAGTGTGACCGCGCATGCAGCCGAAGTGATCAACACCAGCACGCCGGTTGCGTATGCACCGCCCTGCGCATCGACATCCGCGTGAAATGCGAAGGTTACAAAGAATGCGACCCCCATGAAGACCAGCACCAGAGGACGCGCCGCGCGTGACCATTCCGGCGCCATCCCAAACCGCGGAAGATACCGCGGAATAAGGTTCAGAAGTCCAGCCATCGCCGAAGCCCCTGCGAACGCAAGAATCAGGATCGTGCTGATGTCGTAAATGGAACCGAAAACGCTGCCAAAATACTGGTGCGCAAGATACGCCATGGCGCGCCCGTTTGCCTCGCCTCCGTCCGCAAAGGCGCGCGACGGAATCAGAACGGTAGTCACGAAGCTCGTAGCAATCAGAAATACGCTCATGATCGCGGCCGCGGTGGTCAGCAGTTTTTTCGTATTGCGGATGCGCGTCTCCAGATCCGCACCGGCGATGAGAGGCATGACAGCGACGCCCGTTTCGAACCCCGACAGACCAAGCGCAAGGCGTGGAAACAGCAGCAGGCATATGCCCACGATGCCGAGCCAATGTGGATGCTGCGTAAAGAGCGAGGCTTTCCATCCCGAAACATCCTCGGGATGATGCAGCACCTCCATCACCGATCGCGACCACGACGATCGCATTCAACACCAGGTAGGTCGCAACCAGAACGACGGCGATCTCGATGGCTTCTTTAAAGCCTTTCAGAAAGATGGCTCCCAGAATGGCAAGCAGGATGAGCGTAACCAGCATCTGGCTGGCGAGCCACTTTGGCGCAAACGGATTGTGAACGAAGTGCGCCGCCGCGTCCGCAGCCGACAGCGTCATCGTGATGATGAAGTCGGTAGTCGCGAATCCCAGCAACGCCAACACAAAAATCTTGCCGCCCCATTCCGGAAATAACCGCTCCAGCATCGCGATGCTGCCCTGGCCGTTGGGGCTGGCCTGCGCCACGCGCTTGTAGAGCGGAAGCGCCGCAAAGAGCGTAACCAGCACCAGCACCAGCGTCGCAAACGGCGAAAGAACCCCGGCCGCAAGAAAAGCGATTCCCGGCTGGTACCCCAGGGTGGAGAAATAATCCACGCCCGTCAGGCACATCACGCTCCACCACGGGTGCACCGGGTCAGGTGCGCTGTGAACTCCTTTGGGAAGTCTCAAATCGGCCAACAGCCAGTTCGCCAAGCTCAGCTTTGTCATCCGATTCGTTCACCTTTGGTTCGAAGCAGCGGTTGGGTTGGTTGCTGACTTTTATAAGCCATTGCTGCCAGAACATAGGCAGAGGTTATAGCGTCCGTAAGAGCCATCAACTCGTGAGATGCGGCGAAACTGATGGAAAGCCGCAATCGCTGCGTGCTATCCTGCGTCAAGCGGGGGCTCCCATGCACAGGCACTTCCCATGCGCTCTGCAGCCGATGCCAGCCACAAAACGCTGGTCGCGAGCCCGTGCGCGGTCGATCTGCCCTCGACGCCACCTGCGCGTACTGCCCACCCTCACACGACCTAGTCTCTTCGGCGGCGATTAGTTCCGGACCGCCGAAGGCCCTCGCCTTCTGTCGCGGACGTAGCCAGTCCGCGAAACGGAAATGCCCCTCACCCGGGGCCGCGGCTTCGCCACATCTGCCGCCGCGCAAACGAATCTGACGAGGAGACTAGAGATGAATAAACAAGAGTTACATGCCAAGTTCGGACCGAAGCTGTTGGGACCATTGCCCGGCCCGAAGGCCAGGGCCGCTGTTGAACTCGATGACCGCCTGATCTCGCCCAGCTATACGCGCTCCTATCCGCTGGTTGCAAAGCGCGGTCGCGGCATTCGCATCGAAGATGTGGATGGCAACGAGTTCATCGACTTCGCTGCGGGCATCGCTGTCACCTCCACGGGCCACTGTCACCCCGAAGTCGTTGCTGCCATTCAGAAACAGGCCGCCGAGCTGATTCACATTTCAGGGACGGATTTTTATAACGAGCCCTTGACCGACCTTGCCGAAAAGCTTTCCGCCGTTGCCCCCATGCCGGGACCACACAAATTTTTCTACGGCAACTCCGGCGCCGAGGCGATCGAGTGCGCGCTCAAGCTCGCTCGGTATCACACGGGGCGCCAGCACATCATCGCGTTTCTCGGCGCATTCCATGGTCGAACGATGGGCGCGCTCTCGCTGACTGCATCGAAGCCGCAGCAAAAGCGCCGCTTCTCGCCGCTCATGCCGGGCGTAACCCATGTGCGCTACCCCTATGCCTATCGCGGATGCACGGGCGGGCCGCAGGAGGAAGAAGCTTTCAGTCTCGGCTGTGCGCGCTACATCGAAGAGAAGCTCTTCAAAACGATCCTCCCTCCTGAAGAAGTGGCAGCGATCTTCGTCGAGCCGATTCAGGGCGAAGGCGGATACGTCGTAGCCCCCGACAACTTCCTGCGCGAGCTTCGCGGAATCTGCGATCGCCATGGAATCCTTCTGGTTGCCGATGAAGTGCAATCGGGAGCCGGCCGTACCGGGAAATGGTGGGCCATCGAGCACTCCGGCGTGCAGCCGGATATCGTCTGCATGGCGAAAGGCATTGCCAGCGGCATGCCGCTCGGCGTCTGCATGAGCCGCGCCGAAATCATGGACTGGGTTCCCGGCTCGCACGCTTCGACCTTCGGCGGCAATCCCGTTTCGATTGCGGCGGCGATCGCCACCGTCAACATCCTCGAGCGCGAAGCCATCGACAACGCCGCAAAGGTGGGCGCAAGGATGCTCGATCGCCTGCAGGGGTGGAAGACAACCCATCCGCTGGTAGGCGACGTGCGCGGACGCGGCCTCATGATCGGCGTCGAACTGGTGAAGGACAAAACCACTCGTGAACCCGCACCTGCATTGCGTAACCGCGTCGAGACCCTCTGCTTCGAAAAAGGCCTGATGATCCTCGGCTGCGGAGAGACGTCCATTCGCCTCTGCCCCCCGCTGATCGTCACCGAGGATGAAGCGACCGTCGCCCTCGACATTCTTGAAGAATGCCTGACGCAGGTCGAGAAGGAATTTGCCGGAACGCGCGAATTAGCGAGTGTCAACGGATAACAACTGCATCGCGGTAATTCTCAGACGCCGGGTGCCCCAGGTCTCGATTTTGAGACCTGGGAAAGCAAAAAGCCCAAACTGCAACTGTGTGGTTCAAACCTTTACTTGTCCTCGCTGGGAACCGCCCTGCGTTCAAAAAGGAGACCAACATGAGCATTTTTGATTCCGTGACCGAGATAACGAAGGAGTTTTCAAGCGGCGGAGATCACGCAGCCGTCGCCGGCGGGCTGATGCAGGAACTGGGCGGCTCCGGTGGAGTTGCAGGCCTGATCCAACAGTTCCAGCAAAACGGCGCTGGCGGTCTTGTGCAGCAGTTTGCCAACGGCCAGACGCAGGCCGCAGATCCCGGCGCGATTGAACAGGCACTCGCCGGCTCAGGCCTGATTGACAGCATCGCTCAGCGCACCGGCATGTCTCCAGACACGGTGAAATCGAGCCTCGCCACAATCGTTCCTGTGTTGATCAATCACGTTACCGCCAATGGTCACGTCACAACCGACGGCCAGCCCACGGGAACGCCCATGCCCGACGCCGGAAGCCTGATCCAATCTGTCCTGGGAAAGCTCCTTTAGCAGGCTGCGGAAATACTCGTTCAGCCCCGTTTTGTAACAGGGCACGAGTTCACTCGTGCCGCAAACGGAACCAAATTAATCCGGGCTTTAGCCCCTGCCTTGAATTGCATTACCGAAACCTAGTTTTTCCGTAGGCTCTTAGCTCTTCCCGAACCGATTTGCACCTTCTCTCCGATCAGCCGAGAATGGTTGCAATGAATCTCAGGGATATGCGTGTCAGCCTCGCCGAGCGATCGCTCGCCGCACTCAATCGCCTTGCGAGCAACAGCGGACACAATGCGATGCCCGCGCATCTCGCCGTCGGCCTGGACGGCGAAGACGCCGCATTTTTTTACCTGCAGCGCAAAGGCTACACCATCGTCGCGCGCCGCTGGTCTTCAGGAGACGTGCCCGGCGACATCGACCTCATCGCATGGGACGGCCCCATGCTCTGCTTCATCGAAGTAAAAACCCGCACAGCCCGCGACCTCACGCCCGCCGAAACCGCCATCGACGACCACAAGCGCAACGTCCTGCGCCGCCTCGCCCGTCGCTACGTGCATCAGCTCCCGCAATCCGCTGCTCCCCCGGTCCGCTTCGACGTAGTGAGCGTCTATCTCGTCCCCGGACAAGAACGCGAGTTCCAGCACTTCGAAGCCTCATTCCCCTGGGCCGAAACATGGCGCGACTGATCGCGCCTCTGTCATGGTTTCCGCCCGCGCCGAATCCCATCAGCGTCAAAAATCAACATCAGAATTAACCCAGACCAGCAAGAAGTGTCAGGGCACGACTCAGAATCAACCGAGACCGGCAAGAAGTGTCAGGGCACGACTTTCAGTCGTGCCATAACCCAACAAATAGAGCGCCGGGCTTTAGCCCCTGCGGAAAAACTCTATTTTGAAAGGGCACGGTTTTAACCGTGCCAAAAACAGCACGAGAAACGGCGGCTTTAGCCGCTGAGGGATGTCCTTCGATGCGCGCCCAACCAAAAGGGGCAATTCGAACGCCCCGTCAAATCAAGAATTGCCTCGCCCCGGATTCCGCGTGTCAAGCAGACTCTTCGACGCTGCTCAGGCAAGTCCCTCATTCCAAACACAATTTTCCTGTCTCAGCTTTGCAGATAATTTCCCGGGTCCGGCGCACAATGGAGTTGTGTCCGATCAGAGGCAGCCCAATCCCACCCATAGGCCCGATTCGGGAGCACCTGCCTCTCGGATCACTTGGTGACCCATGCCCGTAACTCCTTTGCCGAGAGGAATCTATAGCGAAGTTCAATAGGAAGAGGAATTTGGCGAGAGGGTCTCTCTCTAACCCCATGATTCGAAGAAACTTCCTTAAAGAGACGGGGATAATAGGGGTAGCGCTGCGGAGGGAGTGCAAAGCCGGAATTCTTCAATCGCGCGGACACCGGGAGCCGCGCCAAAGCCCAAAATCAGCCCTTCGCGTCCTCAAACTCTTCGTGCCACGCCATCTGGATCGCTTCAAGCCGCGACTCGTTCGACTTCGCCGGATCGTCCGCAAATCCTTCCAACTCCGTCACGTATTTGTGCAAATCCGTAAACCGCACCGTGAGCGGATCGACATCGGGAAACTTCTCCTGCAATTGAATGCCGATCTCCTCGGAGTCGGTCCACATGATTTCACGCGGCATCGTTCATTCCTCAGTTTCTGTCTACAGCGTGTTTCATAAATCCGATTCGTGTCAGGGCATGACTTCAGTCATGCCGAAAGAAACCGGAAAAAATCCGGGTTTTAACCCCCGAGGGATTTTAAGCAGAACATCATTCTCACGCTTGTTTTCAATGACGGAAATTCCGATCTCACTTCTGATCTGCCATCGCCAGCGGTTTACCTTCCGACGTGTAGTTGCGATTCCACTTGGGAATCTCGACTACATAATTACCCGGCTTGGTGATAACCGCCTGGCAGCCAAGACGCGAATTGAGTTGCTGGTCGGCGGCCATGTCCATGCGATCGAGTTCGTCGTCGTCGGCAGGGCTGATGCCCTCCTGGTCCTTGATCCACAGGTGGCACGTGGTGCAGGCGCAAACCCCGCCGCAAGCGTGGTCGAGAAAAACACCGAAGTTCTCGGCGACATCAAGAAACGACATCGGCTTGCCATGATGGTCGTAGGGCAGGGTGCCGAATTCGAACTCGACGGTCTTGCCTTCCGGCATAAACGTAACCCGCACCAGCTTATCCGGCGGAATGTTTTTAGTGTTCGCTTCGCTCATAATTCGATCCTCAAATCTCGTTCACACCGCGCTCACTTGAACTCCGCGCGTGCCATCGGATGCGGTGCCGTCACCGCTTCGCCCAGGTCTTCATCCGCCGTGTTCATGGTCTTTCCGCGAATTGCTGACCCCACGGCGTCATCCATCATCAACTCCGCCAGCCTCTGCGTGGAGCGATCAAGAGCAACAGTGGCCTCGCGAATGGCATTCAGATCGTCTCCCGCAGTCGACGCAGCCAGCCTGTCCCGTGCTGTATCGATCGCGGCAATCTCTTCGCCTCGTAGTTGGCCCCACGCCGGGCTGGTACGCGCCTTCTCAACCTTGGAAAGAATGTTGTCAGCCTCAGTCTTGGCCTCAATCAACAGCCGCTTCGCAAAATCCTCTTCCGCATGATCGAACGAGTCGAGAATCATCCCCTCAACCTGCTCGTCGGTCAATCCGTACGTCGGCTTTACTTCGATCTGCGCCGCCTTGCCGCTGCGCTGCTCACGCGCTGAAACCTGCAGAATGCCGTCGGCATCAATCAGAAACTTAACCTCAATGCGCGGCAGCCCCGCACTCATCGGCGGAATTCCCTTCAGATCAAACCGCGCCAGCGAACGACAATCCGCAGCAAGTTCGCGCTCACCCTGCACCACGTGAATGGCAACATTCGTCTGCCCATCCACGCCGGTTGTAAAGTGCTCCGTCGCCGATGCCGGAATCGTAGAGTTGCGCTGAATGATGCGTGCCACCGTCCCACCCAGCGCTTCGATACCGAGCGAAAGCGGCGTCACATCCAGCAACAGCATCTCTTCGGTAGTCTTGGACGCGCCCGCCAGAATGTCAGCCTGCACCGCCGCACCCAGCGCGACCACTTCGTCCGGATTCAATTCGATATGCGGCTTTTTGCCGCGCGCGCTCAGATGAAACAGGTCATCCACCAGGCGGCGCACCGCGGGAATCCGTGTCGATCCGCCCACCAGGACAACTTCATCAATCTGCTCCGGCGTAATACCGGCATCTGCGATCGCCTGGTTGCACGGCCCAACCGTCCGGGTCAGCACCGGCTCGATCAACTGCTCGAAAACAGCCCGCGGAATTTCACGGCGGTAGCGCTCGCCGTTCGGAAGCTCGATATCGAAGCGCGCGACGCTCTCCGCAGACAGCGCGATCTTCGCGTCAATCGCGGCCTTGCGTATCGCCTGCACCGCGCCGGGATGCTTGCGCAGATCGATTCCATGCTCTTCGCGAATCTCGTCGAGCGCAATCGCCAGCAGCAGGTTGTCGATATCATCGCCGCCAAGATGCGTATCGCCATTGGTCGACTGCACTTCGAAGATGCCGTCCCGCAGCTTCAGAATCGAAATATCAAAAGTTCCGCCGCCGAGATCATAGACCGCAATCGTGCCTTCGTTCGCGCGATCGAGTCCGTAAGCCAGCGCTGCTGCCGTCGGCTCATTCACCAGCCGAAGCACGTCAAGCCCAGCCATGCGGCCTGCATCCTTTGTCGCCTGCCGCTGCGCGTCATTGAAATATGCAGGAACCGTGATCACTGCCTGCGTCACAGGCGATCCGAAAAACCGCTCTGCATTCCGTTTGAGCTGGCGCAAAATGTACGCCGAAATCTCCGGCGGCGTAAAGCGCATTTCTCCAAGCTGAATGCGCGGTACCTCGCCGGCCTCCACGTCGTCAGCAAGACGAAATGGAAACAGCTTCAGCTCGCTCTGCACTTCATCGAGCCCGCGTCCCATCAGCCGCTTCACAGAGTAAATGACGCGCTCCGGCGTCTCGATGAGCACGCGGCGAGCGCTGTTGCCCACCGTCACTGTCGGCCTGGTGCCGTCCGCCGGCATGGGATCGAGCGCTACAACCGACGGCACCAGGTTCGAGCCGTCAACGCCGGGAATGACCACCGGCTTATCGCCCTCCATATATGCGACCAGGGAATTCGTTGTCCCCAGGTCGATTCCAACTACGCGTCCTTCTGCCATGATTCTCTTTTAGGCTCCCAAAGTTTCTGTCACGTCGCGGACAAGATTATGGATGTAGCGCCGTCGATCGAGGAGGGCCACCATCTTTTTCTGCGCTTCCTGGCGCACGTTTTCGTCGCCCATATCCCACACCTTCCACTGCGCGCGCAAATCGCGATCGACCTCATCGAGCAGCCCATCAAACTTCGTCTTTGCCTGTTCGAGGCTCGACTGCAACTCCGGATCAGCGTCGCCCATCTTCTTCGCCATGCGCATCTCTTCGAGCTGCATGTTCAGGTCGAACGCTTCTTCCAAAAGATCGGCAGGCACGCGCGACGGGTCTTTGCGATCCTTGCCTGCATGCTCCTCGCCAATCTCAGCCCCGTGCAACTTCAACAGATATTCGGTGCGGCGAATTGGATTCCTGAGCGTTCGATAAGCATCGTTCAGCAGCGCCGTGTCGGCCAGGCTCCACTGCTTCTCGTTCTCGTTTGCCCGCGCAAATCGGTCCGGATGCAGCTTGCGGCTCAGCTTGTGAAATTGGTGCTCGAGCATGCCGAGATCGAGATCCAGCTGCGGCACAAGTCCGAAGACAGAAAAATAGTCTCCTCCCGGCGGAGGCTGTATCTTGCTGCAATGCGGACAGAACAAGGTCGCATCGTTGTGCGCGACGGCGCACGACCAGCACGCGACCGGTACCGCAGAATCGAGAACTTTCAACATTGAATTACTCCAGGGCGGAGGACTACAGCGAAATCAGAGTCGACATATCCCGAATCCGCGGAACTCAAGTCGACGCGACCCTCAGGGAGCGCCGACCCTAAACAAAACTCAACACGCTACGGGGCTCTGGTTTCGCTCTATGAGAAGGAGGAACCGCAGCCGCAGGAGCGCGAGGAGTTCGGATTAATGAAGTTGAAGCCCTGCCGCATCAGTGTCTCTTCATAGTCCAGCGTCATGCCGTGCAAATAGACGAACGACTTGGGATCGACGAAGACGCGCACGCCGTCAAACTCGTAAATGCGGTCCCGCTCGCGAGGGCGTGTGTCGAACTTGATTGAGTACGAAAGCCCTGAGCAGCCGCCGCCCATTACGCCGAGGCGCAATCCGCCTTCCTCTGGCGACACGCCTTCCTTCTCCATGGCCACACGGATGCGCTTCACCGCGCGGTCTGTAACCTGCAGGCCTTGGGAAACAGCCCCACCAGCTGGCTGCGCCGGTGCAAAGCTTGCGCCCTGCGCCGGCTTCGATTCGATGGATACAAAGTTCGACATTGTTTCCTTCTTGCCTCGAAACTGCGCTTACTTCGCTTCCGCAGCCACACTCACGTTTTCGGCAACACCGTTCTTCTTCTTCCAGTCGCCGATGGCCGCGCGGATAGCGTCTTCCGCCAGCACCGAACAGTGAATCTTCACTGGAGGAAGCGAGAGCTCCTTCACGATATCGGTGTTCTTGATCTCCAGGGCTTCCTCGACCTTGCGACCCTTGATCCACTCGGTCGCAAGCGAAGAGCTTGCAATCGCCGATCCGCAGCCGAAGGTCTTGAACTTGGCTTCCTCAATCACCTGCGTATCCGGGTTCACGCGGATCTGTAAACGCATCACGTCTCCGCACTCGGGAGCGCCAACGAGACCTGTGCCTACGTCTCCAGAACTCTTGTCAAGGGTGCCCACATTGCGTGGATTGTTGTAGTGATCTACGACCTTATCGCTGTATGCCATTTCCGAATTCCTTCCCGCGGGGAAGCCGCGTTTCAAAAAATCCTTTGACCTCTTGTCAGCGGTCGGACCCGATCATTGGATGCGCTAGGCCAAGTTGGTGGCGCATTTACTGATCACTGATCCCTGTTCACTGACCACTCGCTTTCAATGCGCCTGCCACTCGATCTTGGTCAGGTCAATTCCTTCTTTCACCATCTCGTAAAGCGGTGAAAGCTCACGCAGTTTCTTCACAATATCGATAACCTTCGCCGCTACGTAGTCCACTTCAGCCTGCGTGTTGAAGCGGCCCAGACCGAAACGAATGGAACTGTGCGCCACGTCGTCTCCCAGCCCAAGCGCCTTCAGCACATACGAGGGCTCAAGAGTTGCCGATGTGCACGCAGAGCCACTTGATACGGCAACATCGTTGATGCCCATCAGCAGAGACTCGCCTTCAACATACACAAAGCTGACGTTGAGGTTGCCGGGCAGCCTATGTTCCATCGATCCGTTCACGTGAATGTAGTCGAGTTCCGATTGGAGCTTGTCATTCAAACGATCACGGAGGCCACGAAGATATGCGGCTTCATTATCCATCTCCGCGTTAGCAATCTCGCAGGCTTTGCCGAGTCCCACAATCCCGGGGACGTTGAGCGTGCCTGAACGCATGCCACGTTCGTGCCCGCCACCATCGATCTGCGCTGCAATCTGCACGCGAGGGTTGCGGCGCCGAACATAGAGCGCACCCACTCCCTTCGGCCCGTAAATCTTGTGGCCCGAGAGCGACAGCACGTCGATGTTATCCGCGATCACGTTGACGGGGACTTTGCCCACCGCCTGCACCGCATCGGTGTGGAACAGCACGTTCTTTTCATGGCAGATCTTGCCGATCTCGCGAATCGGCTGCAGCACGCCGATCTCGTTGTTGGCCGCCATGATCGAGACCAGGATCGTCTTGTCGTCAATAGCGCGCTTCAGATCTTCGAGGTCGATCAGTCCATCGGCCTTCACCGGAAGATACGTCACGCGGTAGCCATACTTCTCCAGGCGCTTGCATGTATCCAGCACTGCCTTGTGCTCGGTAACCTGCGTGATGATGTGGTTGCCGCGTTCGCGATACATCTCCGCGATGCCCTTGATGGCGAGATTGTTCGATTCGGTCGCACCCGAGGTGAAGATGATTTCCTTTGCCGTCGCGCCGATAAGCTTGGCGATCTGTTCGCGCGCGGTCTCAACGGCCTGCTCGGCTTCCCAGCCGAACGAGTGGTTGCGGCTCGCCGCGTTACCAAACTTCGCGGTGAAGTAGGGCATCATGGCCTCAAGCACGCGCGGATCGAGCGGGCTGGTGGCATGGTTATCCATATAGATAGGCAGATGTACGCCTGCCGGTACTTCAATGTGACTCGTAACTGTACTCATCCCCAACCTCTCCATCGTTGTTCAAGCTCCGCTCCGTGCGGAGAGTTTGCCTAAATCGTCAGCGAAATCAGCTTGGGCTCCGCGGCGTGCGCTGGCGCATGCTCATGCTCAGCAAGGTCCTGGATGCTGATGCTCTTCAATACACCTGCGATCGTCTCGTTCACCCGCGCCAGTGGTTCTTTGATCGTGCAACTGGGTGTCAGGTCGCATCCTTTGGCGCCTTTTGTGCACGAAGTGATAAAAAACGGTCCATCGATCGCCAGAATTACCTCGTAAGCCGAAATCGACCTCGCCGGCTTCGAGAGCGCATATCCGCCGTTCATGCCAGCGTGCGACTTCAGCAGTCCCGCTTTCGTCAGTTGCTGCAGAATCTTGGCCAGCAACTGCGACGGGATGCCGTACGCATCGGCGATGTCCTTCGCGCTCAAGGCGACGGGGTCCGGGCGTTCAGCCAGATACTTCAGCGCCATCAACCCGTAATCGGCCTTTTTGGTAAGTTTCAGCATAATATGCGACTTCTTCAGTCCGTATTCAGTATACGACCGATTATGTCGGCTTTTCAATCTTCCTATGCCCAATTCGGAGAAAGCCTTCGACTTGACCGGCGGCGGGTGCTTTCCGCTGATTGAGATCCGCCTCGTCTTCCTGAACCTGTCAAGCCCCGCTCCCAAAAGATTTCTCCTAACCCCCTCATTCCGCTCGCAAAAAAGCTTGCCCCCGTTTTGCAGGGTTTTACGCCTTCCCGGCGCACAATGGAATCCTGATGGAAACCTCTGTCCTCGCGAACATGCGCCGCCCGCACGCTCAGCCGCCAAAGCCGTCAGCAACGGCTGTCACGCCGCTAAGTCCAATCCGCTGAAACCTCTACAGCGATCCTCAATAAAATCAGTAATTTGGGGGAAACCTCCTCTGCAAGCTGATGTAAACAAGACCTTTACCCAGAGAGACGGGATAATTAGGGGTCAAGGGCGACTGAATAGTGCGGGCGCTATAGCATCTCGAGGGAGACCGGCTATGTATGGTTGCGCCGTTATCGAGATCAGGGAGCGCGAGGGCTGTTTGAGTTGAACCGGGCTCCGACGGCATCCTCCCAACCAGACGCGATTAGAGATCGAAGAGGCGGTGCTGGGATCCGCGTTTTTCCCATCCGCATACCACTCCCAAGAAGGGGAATAATTCAGGAATTGCCGATTCACCAGGGACGGGTTCATGTCGTTTCGGCTCCTTCGTTTCCTCGGGAGCCAAAGATTCACCAAAATGCCGTTTGAAATTGTCGAAAAGGTCGCTACAATCTGCGGCAAGAGTTTTCAAATCCAAACCCACAAAAAACGATGGTTACCGCCTGCAAACACCCAAGGGTTCGCATTGTCTCCCGACATGAAGACACCGAGTACGTTGAATGCCTGGAATGTGGCGATGTCTTCGATTCCGAAGAATTTCACGATATGGCGATTGAAGAATCCGCTGAGAAGAAAGAAGAAGTCGAGGACGAATGAGACGACTTCGCGCCGGCATGCGGCGGCCCATTGACCCGCCTTCGTAAAGCATCGACTGCTGAGCGAATCGGGATTTTGCAGCAGTGCCGCCTCAGTTCGGTCCGGGCGCGTTGGTCTGCGCGCTGCTGCGGTGTGAGGCGATCATCCACGCGTAATGCAGCCCTGAGAGGATGGTGAGTCCGACCGTCGCATCCAGCGCGATCAGCCGCAGTATGACCACCCATTCTGCTGTCGTCAGCTGGTGAAGGAGCACAAACGCGACCGCCGCAATCTGGGCAGCCGTGTTTGCCTTGCCAAAGATGCTTGGCCCAAACTCTCGCCGCCCCACCACTGCGTAAAGCACGGCAGCCACAAGCAGGATGCCGACGTCGCGCCCAAACACGAGCACCGTCACCGTCGTGGGCATGAGGCCCTTGTACATCAACACAAGGAACAGTGTGCTCAGCAGGAGTTTGTCCGCTATCGGGTCCAGGTACTGTCCGAGGGTGGTGCGCTGCTTCAACATCCGAGCCAACAGTCCATCGAGAGCATCGGAAAGACCGGCCGCCACAAAAAGCGCAAAGCCAAGGCCGAACCGGTCTTCCAGAATTGCCGCCACCAGAAAAGGTGCCAGACAAATGCGCATCACCGTAAGCAGGTTTGGCGCGGTACGTAGCGGATTCCGGCGCGTGGTCGGGGACTCAGTCATCGATGCGGCGGTTCTGAGATGTCGCGAGCTCGCATCGTCAGCCCGATTCGACCCAGTAAGCCTAGACGAACCTTGGAGTTGCAAGCCGCAACCTTTCGCTCATAGATGGTACAGCATTTAGAAGTTGCAGTGACAGGCCGTTCTTTTCCCGCCGCACTGATGCTGATAGACTAGTCCTTGTTGCATTCACGCATTGCATACAGTCGGTTGCATTACAGGCGCGTAGCTCAGTTGGTTAGAGCGCTTCCTTGACACGGAAGAGGTCGCTGGTTCGAATCCAGTCGTGCCTACCATTTCCCCGATAAAATCAACAACCTACAGACGAGACCTCTTCTTTCTGGTCGTCGTCGAGGGTTTCCGAGGGTGCTGGCGTGGGTGGCAAGCCCAAAAAGCACCTTAGCGCCAGATCCTGCGCCTCTCGCGTCTCCTCTCTGACAGCCTGCTGATAGAGCCCCATCGTGATCACTGGGTTCGCATGCCGCAGCGTCTCCTGAGCGACCTTTACATCGACCTTCAACTGGCGAAGCATCGTGCCGAGGCTGTGTCGGAAACGATAGACTTTCGGACGGCTTGGGCCGTGCCATCGTCGACATCATCGGCGCAATCGTGGAACTCGAACGGTCGCTCATCGTCGAGCGCGTCCGCAGCGGCAAGGGAGGGCACGTCTAGAAGGCGGCACATCGGAAGGCCAGCGCTCGAACTCGATCGCGAAGCAATCTACCGGGACCGCTGTCGCGGTCAGAGCCTCGGGCAGATCGCCCGGGAGCACCGCATATCGAGAACCACCGTTCACCGGGTCCTCAGCCAGGTAGAAGCGCCTGCTCCGAAAAGGCTCTGAAAACGCCATCTACACCCCACACAAAATAATCAGCCGGATCTCCTCGATCCGGCTGTTCAATACGTGTGGGTGTGGAACATCGCACAATGCACCGCCAACAATGGGTCGTTGCTCAGCGTCAGGATCTTTGAGCCTATCGACGCGGAGTAATAAATAAACTAGTAGGTGAGAGTTGCGGTGATCGTATCAGTATAGGTGCCGGGTCGGACCAGTTGGCCGGCCGGAATCTGGCCATAGACAGTCAGAGACTGAGCGGCACCATTTCCAGTTCCGGGTACTGTATCGGTGCCAACGGTATTTCCCCAATTGATGGTGAGTCCGGAATTGCTGAAGAGTTTGTAGTTCAATAGAGCTGAGGCAGGACCAGTCATATTTCGGTTGGTCACCGTCGCGTCTGTCGATGTTCCGGCGTTCAGACCTAAGTTATAAGCAGTAGCCTTACTGCATGTCACGAAGATTGTCGTGGTGGAGTTAAGGACCAAGCCCGAGTAGTTGCCGAAGGCCAATGGGTTGGCGACTATCGTGCACGTGGCCTGAATGACTGCAGTCACCTGAAACGATGTAGTGGCGGTACTGAGAGTATCAGTGTAAGTTCCCGGAGCGACTACCTGCCCGGCCGGTATCTGGCCGTAGAAAGTGACATTCGCGTTCCCTGTTCCGGTCACCTCGTCGCTCGCCGTGTTACCCCAGTTGATACTTCGCGCAGCATCCTGGAACACCTCGTAACTCAGCGTTGCACCGCCTGGGCCCGTCATTTTTCGAATGGTTTCGGTTGCCCCTGCGCCTGTGCCGGCATTGAGAGGGATGTTCCACGCTCCCGCACATGTGACTTTGCCGGCAGCTGAACCGTTGAGCAAAGTGCCAGAGTAGGTGCCAAAGCTCAAGCTGGTGACGGAAAGTGTGCAGGTTTGTGCTTCAGCTGTCCAGACACAGCAGACGAAGAGAACTGCCACTGCAAATAGGCGCATCACCGCTGTGCCTCTTTGCATTTCAATGGGCCGATTGACGGAATTCTTCCCGGCACGGGGTGGTAATCGAATGCTACAGAGCAGAGCCGCCCATCGATGCGTTCGACTGCGACTTCATTGTGCGTGCTGAGGTTTTCAACATATGCCTCGCCGTCATATCCAACCGGAACGACGGTGCCAGTTGCATGCAGGGTAGCGGTGCTTCCTAGAGATATCGGAGCTCCCGGCATCATCCACCAGATGCAGCAGTGCGCCGCTGCTGAATTTAATTGGAAACTTAACCACGATTCCAGAGTGATCTTGCGGTCGCGCTACGCGCGACTCGGTGTTGACAGTAACATCCGGGGGAATATCAGTGGGCTCGATTCTGATATGGTTCAAATCGAACGAGCGCATATCCGGCACCAGCAGGCGTCCCGACGAGTCTGTTCGACCCACATCACGATTTTCCTGGTAGACGCGCACGTTGGGCATCGGACTGGTGTCGACAATTGCGAAGCTGTCGTAGATTTCGTTCGAGGGGAAAATGGTTCCATCGACAAATGAGATTGCCCCTTGGGTCTCCAGCCGCATAGTCGTCTGGCCGCCGCTTTGGTCAAGTCCTGCTGTAAACAGACCCACCCGGGATTTGTATTGGACCTGGCCAAACTCGTGTTGGGAGTTGCCCGCGGAAACATAAGCGTCATACCCCCACTCACCCACGAGTGCCGCCGACTTCTGTGCCTGCACTTGAACATTGCCATCGGACGTTCCGCTCACATTTAGCGAGCTTCGTCTGCCGAAAAGAATGGTGACGCCCACCTGTAGTCCACTGCTGCCGCCGGCGACAGCAAAGTCCTTGAAACCCGAGGTGTAGATCGACATGTGGTGAAATTGAAGTGAATAGTTTCCGGACGCGACGTGGGAATGCTCCGCGGTCGCGATGCCGAACTGAATCGGGGTCGGGGTCGCGTCCTGATCGATGCCGCTGTAGGCAGCCCCCAGGGACCCAAATCGCTTGAAATATAGGCTTGTGAATCCGCTGAGCAGCTTGCGTTGAACCCCGTCACCATTCATCGACGCGAGATCACGGTAATCGCGATTGGCTATGATAGCCGAGCCGCCGATGCTGAATACTCTCCCGATGCGCTGGGCTCCCAGAGAAAACTCTGCGCCTGTGCGCCCTGAACTCGAGCTTATGGCTGCCGCGAAATTGATGTCTCCGAGATTGGCGATTTGGGCCACACCGCCAGCGCCCCCCAAGGCGGCGCCTGGGGTGCCCTCGGCGCTTCCTTCGATCGTGAATTTCCGGGTTAGACCGCGCCGATAGACGACACTGCTTGCGAACTTTCCATAGTCGTTGCTGACCGTACCCCAGTTGCGCCTGACTAAGCCTGCTTGCACGGCAAAGGTCTGCAGACCAGGGTCCAACAGCGAGGAACTGGCATAAAAAGGCTGCGTTAAGGTCACCTGCTGGCCGAGTGCATTCGTCACGGTCATCGATATCGTGCCCGCTCCGGACACGACGGGAAGTTGAGGTACTTCAAATGGTCCGGTACTGACCTGGCCCGCGGCAATCAGGTTGCCGTCCGCCAGAACACTCACGGAAGAGGCAACTGCCGTTGAACCAGTGACCGCGGGCAGCGGAAACGTGACGAGATCAGGACGCATGCTGAAATCGGAGCGAATCTGCGCACCTTCAAGATGAACAGGGCGCGTCCAGGAGAGCCCTCCATTGATGAAGTCCCCCAGGCTATAGCGACGAAGAGAATTGACGTCAGCGTAGGTGTAAGTCGAATCGACGCGGATCGCTGTATTACTGCCAAAACCGCTGGAAGCTGCTCCTGCGTATCCAAGCCATCCCGAACTGACAACACCCCAAGGAGAGAAGGCTGTTAGATCAATGGAACTCGAACCTCCGGCTTCGCCGCCGCAAATGATCCGACGGTATCGTAATTAAGTGTTACGCCGTTGCCGCTCTCGATCACGCGATGGTCCGATGCCATGTCTCTTGCCATCGGCTGCAGCACCGTTGGCAAAAGGCCTGGTGTCGCTCGCCGTCACATTCAGCTCAAGCTTCTTCATATCAAGGTTGAATGTCAGTCCCGGCAAGTTGGACAGCGCGATGAGTCCGCTTGACGCGGTTGAAATTGATTTAGGAAGACGGAATCCGAGATCATTCAGCTCCGCTGGCCGCGCCATTAGCGTGCCACGATGCATCGTGAATTCTCCGATCTTTCCCGTTGAATGGCCGTTGATCAGAACCTCCAGCAAGAGAGTCCCGTCGGCGTTGGATGCCGGATCGCTCTCCGTTGGCGGGGCCTTATCGAGCTCAGTGGCAAAGTTGTTTTGAGGGAGAATCAGCATCCCGAGAAGTAATATCCCCGCAAACTTAAGCCAACTGGCAGCTATGCTCTGTCTATCATGGCATCGATACAACGCGTACCTGCTGTTTGATGTCGCCGGTATCCGAGTGTCCTGTCAGGGTCAAGGCGGCTTGGCTTGGCAGAGGCAGTGGACCCTGGGCGGCAATGTTCCAACGCCGGCTGGCTCCGGCGAGAATGTACGGGGATGATCCGGGAACCGGCTTCAACTTGCGGCCATCGCTCGTCGTCAGCTCGATATCGCGGACCACATCATGACGCAAGCCATGGTTGCTGCCCACGAGAAATATCTGCCCGGCATTCACTTCGACGTGAAACTGTTCGCTCGGAACCGCACGTTTCATCGGCTCCGCGAAGATGGGAATGGAAAGACGCAGGACAACGTGCACGATTCCGGGTTCGGCGGGCGGCGGAATCTGGTCGACCAGAATTCGGTAGGTTGCCTCGCGATCCCCATTCGAAGGAAGGGGGTGGACGATGATTCGTACGACTTGGTTGGCACCGGGAGCAATCGAAGCAATCGGCGGACTGATCACGACTTCTTCTGAGGGCGTAAGCAGATCGTCACCATCTTGCTGGTTCCATGCGTATGCCCGAATCTGGACAGCGGTCTTGCTGGTTCCCTGGTTGGTCACCGTTAGGGTCGTAGCAGATTGGCCGGGTTGGAGGAAGATATTGACGGGAAGAACCGACAGTGCCTGCGCCTCCGCCGCCAGACTCGAAAAAACAAGCCCGAGAATGGCGGCGAGTGCGAAGGCTGTTGCATTGCGGCGGCGTGCAGTCATGAGACCCCTATTTGCAACTCAACTATCGCTTAATAGGTGACCGTCGCGGTGACTGTATCGGTGTAGGTATTCGGCGCGACGAACTGACCGGCTGGAACACTTCCGTAGACTGTAATTGGCTGCGCAGCTCCGTTACCCGTGATGCTGGCCGTGGTGACGAAATTGTTCTGATAGGCAGCATCGGAATACAGCCCATAGTTGAGGAAGACTCCCGCAGCACCGGTCATCTTGCGCGCGGTTACTGAGGAGCCCGCCGACGTTCCTTGGTCCAGCGCAACGGTGTAGGGCGTTGTGTTCGTGCACTGCACCGTGACCGTGGACGTAGTGGTCGCTACCACACCGGTGTAGTTCCCGAATGCCATGGGCGTGGCGGAGACTACGCACGTTGCAACCACTTTGGCGGAGACGGCCATCGTGCCGGTAGCTGTTGCTGCAAAAGATGGTGAGGGAGCAAGACCAAGGGTCATGATCCCAAGAAGGGCAGAGGTGAGTGCGGACTTAACAGTTAAGGAGACTTTCATCAGGACTATTCCTCTTACTCGATCGGTTGGAAGTTGAATCTTGGCAGTCCGACCAAGGCCAAACAGATCAGCCTTCCGGCTAAATCATGCAACTCCGGACCAGTGTCGTCCAAAAATGCACAATCCCTTGGTCAATTGCCGCCAGTTGAGCGCAACAATCCCTGCGCGAAATGCACGAGGGCAATACGCGCTAATTAACTCTCAGGACGAGGATTAGTTAAAGATGCCTCGTACTGACAAGTGAGGATTGGTTAGTTTTCAAACTCTAATTTAATCCCAACTAGCACACATACAGTACTTTCGAATAAAGACGGCATTGGTACCGGTACCTTAGTACTACATAGGAGGCCTTTGCGCCCGGGTGTGGTCAAGAAATTGTCGCGGCGGATTAGCCGTCCGATAAATCCGTGGAGAACTCAGCGAATGCTGATTTTGCAGATCGGGTTTGGAGAGGTGTCGCGCACCCTGCTTCAGTAGGTAATGATGACCGTGACAATGCGGGGAAATGCCCGTGACCCTTCGATGAAGTATGGGCGATTGACTTCCTGCCATGCGTTGAGAGCATTCGATTGCGGCCAAGAGTCGAAATTCTTCTGAAGGGCAGATCGGAGCGCAGGACCTCCAGCTCGGTTTGGCGCCGTCATTTTATATACACGATCTGGCGTAATCGGAGAGTCGGTACTCAGGCTGATATTGTATGGCGTTGGGTTGGTGCAGCTGACGGAAACCGACGAAGTCGCCTGCGCCAAAGCCGATGTATAAGTTGAGAATGTCGTGGCGGCGGGCGAAACCTGACATGAAGCCTGAACAACAGCAGTGACGCTAAACGAAGCACTCACCGTTGCCGGGCCTGCACACTTGGTCGCAAGACCAAACAGCAGGAACCAAGACGCGAATGCGGTGGCAGGGAATCTGGTGGCCACAACTCTCCTAAATCCTCTCGACAGCTTCTTACGTAATCAATCGGCATATCTCGGCGGAATTATAGGGCGTGATGTGTTCGCAGATCTTCCTGTTCACAGAGGAACCGATCGAGTCACGTAGATTATGATGCGATCCACAGAGGCTCTGACAACTCTTCTTTTTCGCGTTTGTCCCCGCAGGTTGTTTCGTGTGGCTGGCTCCCAAATGGCGCTGAGCTTTGATTGACCCATTGTTGGAAGAGGGCGGCGCATCGTGCGATGTTCGACAACCCACACGTTTTGGAACAGCCGGATCGAGGACATCCGGCTGATTATTTTGTGTGGGCTAGCGGGCCGCTTTTTCCAGCCCTTTTGAAACGGCATGGATCTGCATGTGGGCATCGTTGAGGACGCGACGTTGCTCGGCCAGATCGCGTCCGATGCTGCGATTGCCGGCCAGGATTTGACAATGCCACGCAGATTCGCATCTCTCTTGAGTTGAGGTTCGATGCTTTTTCTAGCACCTGTCTTGGGTGCATTTGAACCATCGAACCCATGACCTCTTCCCTATTTCCTTAGTCCCAAATTAGGGTTCGATCAGGGTGCTGAAGGCTATTTTTGCACCATTTTGTGCGCTTTCTGAGCCATCAGTGCGCTTTAGTTTCAATGAGTTACGGTTTGGGATCTAGTTGACACGGAAGAGGTCGCTGGTTCGAATCCAGTCGTGCCTACCAAGATCAGATTCAAGGCCCAATTAAAATCAGCGATTTGCGATCTTCCTCCTTGTGTTCCCCAAAACCGGTGATGAAGTTCATCGTGATTCGGTTTTTGGCGTCGCAACACTTTTGCGCCATCTTGGTTTCTGCTGACGAACCATTTTGGCGCGGCAACCGCGGAAAGAGTGCTGGCAAATTTGCTTCGCGGCTTCAATACAACTTGGACCTTGTTGAGATCGAGTTCTGCTTTCGGGTGCGCCGGACGACCACTACCAAACGCTCGCAACAACTGACTAGATGCCTACGATCGTCTGGGCCCATTCCATTGCATTCCAGTGGCACTGCGCTATGAGTTCTTCCTTGAGTCTTAGCTGTTTACATAGACTGACAATGGCTGGCCACACACCTGCCTCGACCGCGAGAATGAGATTGTAGATCGGAAGCAGAGGACCTTCGTTCTCTAAGAGGAGTGTCTTGGATTCGGGGTCCAACGGGAGACCTTCCAGCACTTCCCGCATGGGGATCTCCAGGATTGCATCCATAACCGAGAGCAGTCCGACTTGAAACATATCTATATCGCCGTGTCTTGCTTCTTTCCCTATCAACTCTCCAAAGCGGGCGCGAACCAACGCCGCAAGGGCCAAGTCCGAAGGTCGATTCTGCGACAGTTCCAGCATTCCGGTCAGGCGGCACCAACGACGTATCTCGTTCTCGCCAAGAAATGTGAGAGCTTGGCTGACGGAAAGGATCTCTCCGCGAAGTCCAAAGATGGCAGAGTTAAGGTATCTAAGTAGTCGAAGATAAAGCATGGGGTCCGTTTTGATGGTTTCTTCAACCTCTTTCCAATCCAGTTCAGGCTTTGACACCGTCGCCAGTAAACGCAAAAACACGGTTCGGTTCGTTTGCACTCCGCGTGCGCGGATCATCTCGGGCTTACGAAAGAAATATCCTTCAAATTGATGGAAGCCCATGCTCTTTGCAAATTCAAAGTCTTCTCTCGTCTCGACTTTCTCAGCGATGAACCGGCAACTCGGCGTCGCGAACCGTCCAATAATTCTAGACACGACCTCTAGCGGGGTACGTTTGATATCGATCTTTATAAAGTCGGCAATACCCGCCAGGAATTCCCTTGGATCATCATCGGTAAAATTCCCCAGTGCTATCTTGTAGCCGTCGCCTTTTAGCTTCTCGCAGGCTTGCACGATCGCAGAATCCGGCGGCACTGTATTTTCGATCTCCGCGACAGCCTTATCCGGTGGCAGCAGGGCGATATACTCCCCCAACAGAATGTCACGCGTAGTTACGATGAATGCCATGCGACCATTGCACAGGGTATTCAAGCCGACCAAACTAGACATGTCAATAACGCCGCGGGTAGCAAGGTCCGGATCAACCGATGGAAAGTAATTCTGGATATCTGTTCGAAACAGTAGCTTATATCCGATGACTTCCTCACTTGCCGTGAGAATCGGTTGCCGAGCGGCAAACCGAGCTGGTTTTTGAGTATCAACTTCAAAGATAGAAGCCATAGAACACTTTCTTGCAATTGCTCGAGTTTCGCGGAGACAGACGCCCGTTAAACACCATCGGTGACACATGTTGCAGCATGAGCTTGCCAACGCTAGCCCAATCATCCAAATTGCTCACATTCGGTTTATCGGATTGCGCTTCGAAAACTTGACAACTCCACGCAAGTATCCCATCCGTTTCTCCTGCTGGCGACAACACCTTGGGTTAGTCCCTTGTCTATATTGACTATTGCAAACCACAGCAAAAGCGGGCATGTGTAATTCCGATGAGCTGGCGGTAGCGGCGTTCTCTGTTTCATTTTTGAAAGATGCTCTTCTCGGCATAACATCCGCGCGAAGGCGATCGCCATATGCGAGCGGGCACCCTGGCACCGCTTCCAGTGGATGACCCATGCGGCAGAAGCAACGGTCAGCCCAGACATCTCTTAGTGAAGACCACAGGCTTACTGTTCGAAATCTTATCTGCGGAGCCAGACTCTTTCCACCCCAGGCGGCTCAACCATCGCCATCGCTCACTCAATCTAACAAACCGTTTCAGCGATGGGCGGAGTTTTTGATTCAGCTTTCGATGTCAGCCACAATAGCACTGTCCAGTTAAAGAACGCTAGCAAGCCATCGGTGGTCAGGCTCGCCCATGCCGCGCCCAGCCAACCGTAGTGGGGAATCAGATAGAGATTGGTTGTGAAGTTGAAGGCTGCCGCCGTGGTCTGGCTGCCGAGGCGCAGCTTCTGGTGGCCGGCTCCGGTCAAGGCATCTCCGGCACCAATGTGCAAACAGCGAAAGATCGGCAGAAGGCAGAGCCAGCGTAGAGCAGAAATGCTCTCCGTGAAGCTCTTGCCAAGCAGATTCGGAATAATCGGCGCGGCGACCAGCATAAGCGCGGTGGACAAAAGCGCTATCGGTACCGTGCGCTTGAGTATCCGCAGGGAAAACACAGTGGTGCTCTGAACCCCTTCAACACCTTTCTGAAAAAACCGAGGAAACGCCGCCGCCTGGATTGAGCCGACCGGCATGCAGGCGACATCAATTACCCTGTAAGCCATCGCATATATGCCATTGGCGGCGTTCATGCCGTAGTGACCCAGCATGACTTTGTCGATGTCGTTGTAAATCGATCCCGTAGAATACGAAAGCGCAAAGACAAAGCCCTCTCCCGCGCGTTGACGCAGCAATCGCGGAGAGAAAGTGGGCATCCCATATTGTCTCGTAACCAACGTCAGTGCCGTACATGCGGCCATGCAAGACACGAACAATGCCGCTACAGCCCATTGCCGCGCTGTGCCGTGGTGCAGTCGCCAAAGCATCAATCCCGCAAGGAATGTACGCAACAGGTTTGTCAGCAAGCTCAGAGCGGCAGTCACGCGCATGTTTTCAAAGGCCTGAAACACACGCCCGGCAGCTACCGTGAGCTGAGCGCAGAGGCAATCTCCGAGCGCGACACAGAGGACAAGATTCCACGGGTAGGAATGGACGACGTGAGGTCCAGCCAAAGTCAAAACCGCGACGAAGACGCTCCCCAGGGTAACAGTGGTGACAAGGACATTACCCCAGTAGCGTGCATAGTTTTTAGGCTCTGGGCTTACATAGCGCAACGAAAACTGAATGCGATCCGAAGCGGGCTGTACTGGCTGAGGATCGAAACCATGGCCACTACGCCAACATAGATACCATACTCGGTGGTGCCAAGCAGCCGAGCAACGAGGATGAAGTAGACCCCTTGACAGACAACCGAAAACACTTGACCGACAAACATCCAACCTGAGTTACGGGCGAGGGAACTGGAACTAATGCGGACCCACTCTTGCAGAAGCCTATCCATGATATGGCCCGGCCGTTATGTTCCTGGCGCCCTCCGACAGCCCCACACTCGCAACAATAAACAAGATCCAAGCCAAGTTGTTTGCGCAAAGAAGTGGCGTCTCATCTATGGAATAGACGGCTACCATGAATGCAATACATGCGCACCAACAAAGGTAAGATGACTTACCGGCGCTAAGGCAGACGAAGGAGTTCTTGAACGTCCGCACAAGACAATATACAACTAACGCTGACCCAAGCAAACCAAGCTCAATCCATATTTCCAACAGACCATTATGCGCATGGCCAATTATGCTCCCTGCAGAAAAAGAAGCATTGGCGTTTTCGCCGTTAAGCCCCGAAAAGAACGCCATGTAGCCATACCCTAATATGAGCCGCTTCGTAGCGGACGCCATCACAGCCCCCCATATCTGCGTCCGTCCGCTCAAGGTCGGGTCTTTACCGAGAAGATACGATATTTCTCCTTCATAGGAGAAGCCTACTGCAACGAGGGAGAATGCCATCGCACATGCTACGATCAGAACAACGGCTTTTCCCCTCAGATTTAATCTGTGAAGAACTATCACCACAATAAGAAACGCGAATAGCCCAACTAGAAGGATCTTGCCTGTCGCACTCTGAGTCATGAGCACCAGCAATATAGATAAGACCGTGTATAGTATCCGGAACAGCTTGGAGAATAAACCTGTCGTCGGTGCAAAAAACGCCGCAGTTAACAAGAACACAGTCATCTCCGAGCAAACATTCTTACCTGGATAGATCCCCCGCCAACTGCCTGTTCCATCTAAGTGAGACAAACCGTATCGTGGAACAAACAGTGCTAACATGATACTGACAACGAGGCAACACCAGCCCAGCATGAGCGACAACGCGAGCAGTTGTCTTGAGTTGAAACGACGGCATAGATAAAATGCAAATAGGGTATTGCCTCCTAAACATAACGAATATTCGATAGTTCTAAGAGGGAATTGCGACCAGGCACACGAGAGTAATGCCAACGTTGCTAATAGCGCGAATATCTTATCTTTTCTGCCCACTTCTACTACTGACAATGCCCTTGGAAAAACCAGAATAGCTATAATCGTGAAGACTATTAATGCGACGGCGGCGTTGCCCGCGGTTGCGGAGGTTCTTACGAGCGAACCATTGCCCTGCATCAGGCTGTTATCGTTCGCCTCCGCCTGAAACCAAAACGATCCCCACGATGCAAAATAAACAAGTGGAATCATCAGAATCCAAGAGATAACTAAGCGAGAGACCGGACGAACGGACTGCGTGGCCGCATTTGGCATTCTCATAGGCTGTTGATGATTTCCTGGTACTGTCGAACGACTATCTCCCAAGTGAATCGTCTCTGGAAGGATTTCAGACCCTCCGAAGCCACCGCCGCTCGAAGACTCTTGTCTTCAATGAGTTTTTGCAATGCATCCGCAAGTTCGATTGCGGAGTTCGGCTCTACCAAGAGGACTCCGCCATCTGCTGCAATCTCAGGGATACCGCCCACGCGCGTAGCCACCACGGGAATGCCGCAAGCCATCGCCTCGATATTGACATTGCCAAATGCTTCCGGCTCGATCGATGGACAGCACAATATATCTGCTTCTCTGTAATCATTGGCGATCCCTGTGCCCGAATGAAAGCCCTCAAATTGGACATTCGGAGGACAATGGTCGTGCAATGACTTAACGTAAGCTGTAAGTTTGTCTCTGCGTCCGCCAGCATGGGAGGAGCCAACCAGCTTGCAGATTGCTTCTACATTTCGTCGCTTAAGAACCCTCATGGCCTCCATCAACACATGTACACCTTTGCCCCAAACCAACCGACCAGCGAAAAGTATAGTAGGAACTGAACGGCCCTCGTGAGTTCCCGAAGGTGCCGGGTAAAAGATCGTCTCATCCGCTCCGTTATAGGCAGTATAGGTGTTTTGCAGGTAGCGCATAACTTTGAGTGCCTCCTGCCGCATAGCTTCGCTGTTAAAGATCATCGCATCTGGGGTAAATAATCGGAACAAAGTGCGACCCGCAAATGTGGCAAGGGAGTTATGGCAGTGATAGATTAATTTCGCGCCCTTCAAATGAATGGATCGCTCTAGACCAGCAGCAACATGCGGCCAGTTATGGCACCACACAAGGTCGGCGGTCGTCAGCCGAGAAAGAAAAGAACGGAAGATATGGCACATGAGCAGCCTTCGTATCCGCGGCGGGAAGAACCTCCACCCTCTCAGGTTCGCCAAGCCTGCCCGAGGAATTGTCATGATTCTCGCTTCCCGAAAGCCCCATGTGTCGTCGCTGTCTGGGCAGACTACGATGCTGCTTTCGTCGAAACGCATAATGTTCGCTGCATTTCTGGAAATTGCAAGCCCTTTGTACGTTGAGAACGGTTCATCCAACAAGTGATAGGTCATATCCGTATTTGACTTTCTGCGACGATACGGCGGCATCGACGAATTGCCTCATTTTCCTCACGAACACCGAGGTGTCGAACTGCCCGGCGTGCCGCTGAATCTCTTTCGGGATGAAACTGTTTTCCTTCGCCTCGAAGCATTTGATGCCGTCCATGATCGACTCCACGGTCTGCTCGGGGAAGAAGACGCCGGTATCGGACCGCCCGTCTGGATCATTCGTGCGCACCGTCTCCAAAGATCCTCCGTGGCCGAAGGCAATGACGGGTCGACCAAACGCCTGTGCCTCTACCGGCGCGATGCCAAAGTCCTCATCAGCTGCGAAAAGAAAAGCGCGGCAGTTGGCGTAAAGAGTAGAGAGGTCAGCATCCGTCACGCGACCAAGGAACTCAATGGTCGGCCCCGCAAGATTTTTGAGGTTCCTCTCTTCGCGGCCGGCACCGGCAATTAACAGCCGACGATTAAGCTTGTTACACGCTTTTATGAGTAAGTCCATGTGTTTCATTTCTGTCAAGCGGCTTACGGATAAGTAGTAATCACACGCGCAATGCTCGGCTATATAACCAAGACCCGTATTGACTGGTGGATAGATCACAGACGAATCGCGGCGGTAGTATTTGTGAATGCGTTGAGCTATGTGCATTGAGTTGGCGATAAAATGATCGACGCGCTGTGCTGCTTGAAAATCCCATTGACGTACATAGTTCGTGCCCACCGCGAAAAGTGGGCGAATAAGGTAGGGCATGCTTTCGTAGTATTCCCTGTGAAGGTCCCAGAGACATCGCATTGGGCTGTGACAATAGCAGATGTGCGTCGCATTCTGATCCACAAGAGCGCCTTTCATGACGCTTGAATCGCTCGTGATCACTACATCATAACCATGAAGGTCGATCGACTCGATTGCAACCGGCCAAAGCGGCAAGAGGTGCCTGAAATAGCGATACTTCGCAGGAAGCCAATTGATGGGCAGACTGCGGATCGTCTTCCCAAGAAGTTGAAAAGGTAACTCCCCTTGGTCACAAAGCAAAGCGAAAACATCTGCCTGGGGAAATGCCTCGGCCAACACTCCGGCGGTTTGTTCCCCTCCACCAAGCGATACAAAGCAGGGGTGCAAAATAGCAACACGCATCAATCTGTTCCTCACGAAACCAAATGCGACTCTTGGTCTTTCTCTCCGAGTAAGCTGTCAATAATTCTTTGGTACTGTCCACAGATATCAGCCCAGGTAAAGCGCCGGCGTGCCGAATGCAGGCCCTCCGCACCGACCTTGACGCGAAGGTCCTTATCTTCGATCAATTTCTGCAGTTCATTCGCAAGATCGGTTGCCGAACCCGGCTCGACAAGCAGGATTCCTCCCTCACATGCAATCTCCGGGATTCCGCCAACACGCGTAGCGACTACGGGTACCCCGCATGCCATTGCCTCGATGTTGACGTTCCCAAATGGCTCCTGCCAAATGGACGGACAACAAAAAATGTCCGCAGTTTGATATTTCTCCGCGATCTCCAGGGTCGAGAGATAACCTTCAAACTGACCGTTGAGTGGGCGGGTCTTGAGCAGGGTCTTAACATAACTGGACGCCTTGCTTCCTCCCGAGAAGGAGGAGCCGACTACCGTGTAGGAAACATCAACCTTTCGTTCTTGCAGTAGCCTCATAGCGTTCATCAGCACATGCACCCCCTTTTCAGGGTGCAGCCGCCCAATGTAGAGGACAATTGGAATTCTGCCGGGTCGATTAGATTCAATAGGTTTTGGATGAAAGATCGCGTCGTCCACGCCGTTGTAAACCACATGGGTGTTTTTCAAAAACGGCAGAGACCTTAGCCATTCTTGGCGCAGCGCGTCGCTGACGAAGATATAGGCATCGGCCGTGAATGCCCGAAAAGCCGTTAATACTCCCCATCTACTCTCGCCATCATGTGAGTGATAGACCAGCTTTGCGCCCTTTAAATGAATGGCCCCTTCCAGTGCCGCGCCAAAAAAAGGCTGGTTGTGACACCATACGATATCTCCCGCCTTAAGCCTGGATACCAAGGCACCGAAAGCGTGGCGAAGAAACGCCCCAAACACCCAGGCTGGAAGACGTTTCCTGCCCCGTACTCGGGCGTACGCCCTTAGTTCGGGAACTACCAGAATCCGATTAGCCCGGTAGCCCCAAGTATCCTCGCAGGTCTGGCAAACGACAACGCGAGAGGAATCGAAGCGCATTATGTTCGCTATATTTTTCGATATAGCACCGCCACAATAGGCAGAAAAGGTTTCAGTCTCAGGCAACAGGTGATAGATCATCAATACGCTCCATCCGTCTTTATAACCGTAGGAATGGTTTTGAGTAAGATTTCCAGATCCATGGCCAAAGACCAGTTATGGACATACGTGCGATCCAGCTTTACCCGCTCCGGATAACTGAGATTGCTGCGCCCGGAAACCTGCCACAGTCCCGAGAGCCCCGGCCGCACGGCGCAATAGTAAAGAAAATCCTCTCCGTAGAATTTGCTTTCAGCAGCAACGATCGGGCGCGGCCCAATCATGGACATTTCACCCTTCAACACGTTGATGAGTTGCGGTAGTTCATCCAAGCTCCAACGTCGCAAGATTCTGCCAACGGGCGTCACGCGGGGATCGACGTCTTGCTTGTGAAAGGAGCGAATTTCCAATTCGGTGTGCTGCGCTTTGTCGAGCGCCCGCTGTCGCTCCTCGCCTATGTACATCGTGCGAAATTTCCAGATTAGAAATGGTTCACCGTTCCGGCCAATGCGAGATTCACGATAAAAGAGCGGACCGCGGGAAGAACATCGAACAAGCGCTGCCAGCAGCGTGCCGACGAGCACCCAGGGAAGCAAAAGCAGGGCAGCGAACAGAACATCGAGTAACCGCTTGTCCAATTCATAACGGAGCGAATGAACTCTTTCCATGGTCTTTCCTCTTAGAAATGAACCCTCGCTATTTGCACCTGTTGTGGCGCAGTCATTGAGGCCTTGTCGTTCAAAATTGGTAAATCATCGCCCCTGCCGTCGACGCGGCAATTCCGCCAGCATTCTCTGCGATGTTCCGCATATAGCTGAAGGGCACGTAAACGATATCGCCAGGGTGCAAAGGCATATCCATGCGATTGCCCTTCTGCATGGCGCTCAGTGGCACCGAAATTTCGGTGACCTTTTCTCCGTCATTGCGAATCAGTTTGGCGTGCGATGGCACTGCCGAATGATTGGTTCCACCGGCGCGAGCCAGCAACTCCAGCACGCTGATCTTGCCTTCGTTGTTGGTCATGGTGTAACCACCGGGACGGCCCACATCGCCCAGCGCAAAGACAATGCCCGCCCTTGGTATCAAGAGCGTGTCACCGGGATGAATCTGAATCGCCGTATCGAAGGCGGCATCGGGCTTGTTGGAGACAAAGTAGGGAATCTTTTCCTGCGAACTGCGGCGTTCGATGAGAATCTTTCGGTCGGCCAGTTCAGTGAGACCGCCGGCCAGTGTGAGCACGTCCAGCACTGAGCGCGGTGTGTCTATGGCGTAAGCGCCCGGGGTTTTGACCTCGCCGAGTACCGAAACCTTTTGCGTCGCATACTCCTCAATCGCAACCAGCACCTTGGGCCGCAGCAGATAATGGCCATCGAGCAGAACCTTCTCAATGGCCCGAGCGGCCTGAGCCGGCGTCAGGGCGGAGGCCTTGACGCTTCCCCCCAGCAACAGCGGGAGTTCGCCTGCGTCGGTAACGCGGGCATGTTGCTCGAGTTCCGGCGTATCGAAGATCTGGATGTGGAGCATGTCTCCAGGTCCGATGAGAAGGCTCTCGGGTGCCTGAGCGGGCGATCCGGCGGGCGCGAGAAGCAAAAGAAAAAGCCACTTAGCTGCGTTTCGCATTGTTGTCCTCCGCATAGTGGTAGGCGTACTTGCGGTAGCCGTAATAGCTGTAATAGTTCTCATCGCGAGGAAGGAGGCCGTTGAGGACGACACCGGTATAATGCGCGGTGCCTTCGGTAAGGGTTCGGTAGCTCTGCCGCAACTGCTGCCGCTCTGTGAGCCGGACACGCGTCAATAGCAGAGTGACGTCGGCCAAAGGATTGACCAGCACGGCGTCCGTGACCGGAAGAACAGGCGGGCCATCGAGGACGATGAAGTCATAGTCCTTGCGCCACTCTGCGATGCACCTCTGTATGCCGAATTCAAGCAGTTCGGATGGGTTAGGCGGCGTGGCGCCAGCCAAGAGAACGTGGAGTTGGGGAAGAGTGGCGGAAAAGCTCCCGACGGGTGCATGCGTCTCCTGACCGGCAAGCAGCGCGCTGAGCCCAGGCTGGGTGCCCATGCCGAGCCTGTGGCGGAGAGTACCGCGCCGCAGGTCCATATCCACGAGCAGTACCTTGCGATTGGATTGCGCCAGGACCACGGCCAGGTTGGACGAGAAGGTCGTCTTGCCCTCACTTGCGATGGAACTGGTGATCAATACGACCCGACCGCCATGTTCGGGCATCCCTCCAGTAAGCAGCAGCGCAGTGCGGATCGCGCGCAGCGACTCGGTATAGGTGGACTGAGGATCCTTGATGCTGGCCAGAGAATCCGGTCCGAAACGGGTCGCCAGATCAGCAAGCGGGGTAGCCCCCAAAAGCCTTTGACCGACGATATCTTCGACTTCGGTAATGGTGTTGAGCTTGTTATCGAGAGTGTCGACCAGGAGAGCCCCAAACCCTCCAAGAAAGAGTCCCGCACCGATGGAGACGGCCATATAAAGAGGCACGTTCGGACGCTTGGGTTTTGCCGGGGTACGGCCGGGATCAACGACGGTGATATTCGAGGACTTCAAACCTTCGAGGACGCCGGCCTCTTTCAGGCGCTTGAGCAGGTCCTCATAGAGGCCGCGGCTCTCATCGGCCTCCTGGCGGACAATGGCGTATTCGATCGCCTTGTCGTTGAGCTTTGCTGCCTGCTGCTTGACCTGCTCGTATTGGCTGCGGGTGTTGGCCTCATCCTGGACGGCCACCGCGTTATCGCTTTTGGCACGCCCCTTGAGGCGCTCGACTTCCTGGTGTATAGCCTGCTCCAGACCCGCTATGTTGCCGCGCAACTCGCCGATTTTGGGATACGAAGGTCCGTACTTGGACTCAGCTTCCTGAAGGGAGGCCGCGCTGCCTGCTGCTGACGGAGATTCTGGATCGCCGCCAGCGAATTGTTCATAGACTGCGAGTTGATGCCCACCGAATTGCCGGCCAGGCCGGAAAGCATTTCGGCATCGCCGGTTTCCGCAGCGTGCGCGATCGCTCCTTTGAGGATGCGATTCTGTTCGGCTTGCGTCAGGGCCAGGGTTGTTTGCTGCAGCCGGTCAAGCACGCCTGAGTAGGCCTGTTCGCGGCCCTGCGCGTCCGTCGTCCCCAGGCTGTATACCCCGCTCTGGCGCTGGAGGTCGACGACCTTGGTCTGCAGTGCCTCGCTCTGCCGGCGCAATTCGCCGAGTTGCCCGCCAAGCCACTCGGAAGCCTGGTTGGTGGCAGAATAACGCGTCTGGAAGGTGTAATCTACGAGGCCCTTTGTCAGGGTGTTGACCACAGCCGCGGCCAGTTGGGGATCGGGATTGAGGTAGTCGATCTCGATGAGGCGGGTGCCGGAGACTGGCTTGACCTTTAGATTCGCTTGAAAAACCTTCAATGCTCTGCGGCGACGATCGGGGGCATTCTCCAGCGGCACGCCGGGCGAATCCGCGATGCCGCTCGGTGAGAAAAGTTCCAGCACCCTGCCGATTGGGTTCCTGTGCGGCTGGAAATCCCTGGTAGCCTCCAAGTGCAGAGCTTCAATGGTGCTCAGGGCCAGGGTATCGGATTGCAGGATGTTGGCCTGGGTCTGCAGGTTGATGTTGGCATCGAGAGCGTCGGATGCTCCACTGGCGCTGCTCATGAGACTTTCGAGGCCCATGGCGTCGGAGCTCTCCTTCTGCACCTGCAAGATCCCCGTGGCTTCATAGCGCCGGGTGGCGACAGCGCAATAGAGAGCGGCCAAAACTACAACCACCAGCGCCGTTCCAGTTACCACGACGCGCCTCCGTCCCAAGAGTGTTACTAAGTCTCTTACGGTGAGTTCTTTTTCTGGCATGGAATCCAAAATCGTCAATCACCTTTCTTCGGAAGTTCCAAGAGGGCATTTCTTCCGTCCGTTTTCAAGATTCATGCAAATCAAACGGTGCCCGGGTTCCCCAAGAAGTTCACCTGAGTAAGTGACTACTGACTTGGTCGATTCAAAGTAGCGGATACGGAACCGCATCCAGCATGGCAGGATGTCAGGCAGGTGACATGCAAATGCAGTCACTCAAAAATCAACCAATTCTATTTAGGGAACTGATGCAAGCAGGGGGTTCATACCGGGAACGCACGGTGGCAGATAGTCTTTCGCTGCCACACGCGCGGTACAAAACCCATAAGCAGACTGCTCCCTATGATCGTCTCGTTTCCAGCCTCAACGCTTTGCCCGGCTTCGTGAGCGCAGGCGCAGGCAGCGACTGCAATGAACCGCCATGATGAAAACAACGGCGGATTTAGCATCGAAGGCAAAAACACCGCCGCCGCATCAGGATTTTCAAGTTCACATGGCGACTCCTGGCTACTTCAGCGCCATGGGGATTCCGCTGCTCGAAGGCCGGTTCTTCACGAGGCAGACAAGAACGATGCGACCAGGGCGCTCATCATCAAACCAAGCAATGGCCCAACGCAACCGGCCCGGCGAGGACGATCTCGGCAAGCGAATCAGTTTCGCGGATGACTCGAAGAGCGACGACGACTGGATGACCATCGTCGGCGTAGTCGGCGATATCAGGATCAGCCGAACAGGCCGAGTGCCGAAGACGCAAACTGGTGGTCTGAGTATCAGGCCGCCAAATCTGACATGTCGATCCTGATTCGCACCCAGGGCGATCCGCGCCAGGTTGCCGTCGTCTTCGCTCTAGCGGTTTCATCGTCTCGACCCCGCGCTGGCGGTCGTCGACATGAAGCTGGTGGACAACGTGGTAGACACCTCGGTATCTACGCCGCGCTTTACCTTCGTGCTCGCGAGGTTGTTCGGGTTTGGCGATCTTGTTGGCGGCGATCGGCGCCTATGGCGTAATTGCCTACGCCGTCAGCCAGAGAACCCCAGAATTCGGCCTGCGTGTCGCACTGGAAGTCCAACGGTCAGATCCTTGCGCATGGTTTCGATGCATGGTACAAAGCTGGCCGTGCCGGGGACCATCCTCGGAGTGCTGCTTGCCTTGAGCCTCGGCAGCGTCATGCGAAACCTCCTCTACGGAGTGAGCCCCGCGGATCCCGTCATCCTGTCAGCAGTTGTTCTGCTCGTGCTCACCGTTGCACTGATTGCAACCAATGTTCCGGCACGGCGCGCATCGCGCTCCGATCCAATGACAACGCTGCGGGCGGAATAACCGCACGCAGCTGTCTGTCTTTTGGATGTGCCGTCAACGAAGCTGATGTGTGAATCCGCTTAGTCCGAACCATCCATGTCATGAGGGCTCTTGTCGGAGTCATCGTCGTTTCCATGATGATGTTCGTACTTCCCGAGACTCTCATTCAGATGACTCGGATCAACAGATATTTGCACCACGTCCATCTCGTGACCATCGAGATCAAGTACAAACAAACCCATCCGCGATCCCTCGGGGTGCATGTAGATCATCGTCTGGTTGTTGCCTTTGCGGCTGGTCTCGCGAACCACGCGCTCCCACTCCGTTCCAAGCTTTTGCTCCACCATCCTGTTCAACTCTTCGCCATCGACGTCGGCGTGAAAGTCGTCGATCTCGGCGACATGCATTCCGTTCACCCCGCCGTTTGTCGCCTTGTGCGAAATAAAGCTGATCAAGCCTATAAAAGGGATGCGCTGCGCGTGCACGTGGTAGCGCGATTCAATTGTGCTCACCACGTCGTCAAACCCACCCTGCACGCCGTTCGCCAGCACCACTACCGGAATGGCCAATGCCAGAAAGCCTATGGGAACAAGTATGAACCGCTTCATTGGTCACCGTCCTTATCTTTCACCTTGGTCTTTTCCTTGTTCTTCTCCTTGTCTTTCACGCCCGGGATCTTCTCTACGTCGCCCAGCATGCCGAGTCCGCCGATGCCGCCCAGTTTGCTCAGGTCCTCCATCTTCACAGGCCCCAGAATCAGCACTATGCTCAACTCTTTCGGCTCTACGTCCAGAATGAACATGCCATGCGTCTCGCCGTTCACGATCTTCATCATCACATCGGTACTCTCGCCGCTCTTCTTGTCGCGTTCGCGCACAATCGGCGACCAGTCGCTCGTTTCAAAGTAGGAGCGTAGCTTCTGGATGTCGTCCATCGAGTACTGGCCTTCCTTGTCGAACTCGTAATCGCGCACGTATATGCCATCGAGGCTCTCGATCAAATGCCGAGTCGCGGCATTGTCCTTGTCTTTGCCGTCCAGAAACTTCGCGGCAAACGACAGCATGTTTTTGCCCAAGGTCACCTCGGTCACATTCGAAGCCTTCGCAGACAGCTCCTTCTCCACAGGCGACGGCAATGGCAGTTGGGAATTCTGCGCCACAGCCGGGACGGCCAGCGCCATCACTCCTAAGACAAAAAGTGCAATTCGGTTTTTCATCAATCTCCCTTTCACTCCCTCGACTCTTTGCGTTCCCCATCCTTGCGGCGCATTTCCGGGACCTCCAACGACAAGTCTTCGCTGGGTGGCTTGTCGCAAGAGTGGAAATGCACGATCCGTTTTTACTGGCCTTACTTTTGCTCGCGATTGCGTGCCGCGAGCCGACGGTTCATGTCGTTTAATGCATGATTCGTAATCCGCAGTGCCGTCAATACCTGCTGCGCCGCTTCCTCACCCTTGCGCCGATCTTCCACCTGTCGCCAGCTATAACCGCCGGCAATCACTCCCACCAGCAACACTGAAGCCGCAAGCCGCTGCCACCAGATGGTGTGGCTACGCACCTGTTGCGTCCGCCGGAGGTTGCGCTGCTGCAGAATCCTGCGCTTCAGGCTTGGGGCCGCCGGCCGGCGCTCCATTGCCTGTCGCAATTCTCGTTCGAACTGGTCAATTTGTTCAGGCTGATCCATTTTTCCAGTCTGTCCAGGCCGTTCAAAGTCCACGAACATACTCCTTCAATTGCGTTGTTGCCTTCGACCGCAGCAACTTCAATCCGCGCTGCAGGTTACTCTTCACCGTCGCTACCGGAGCGTCCACCGTGGCCGCAATCTCTTCCGGCGTCAAATCTTCCTGGTACCGCAGCACCAGAGCTGCCCGCTGCGGTTCCGGCAATGTCGAGAGCAATTGCTCCAGCCGCGCACTCAAGGGCGATGCCCGCTCCTCTGCCGGTGCCCCGTGGTTCTCTTCAATCTCCACCCACAGGTCTACGCCCCGCACCTTCCGTCGCCGCAGCGCATCGGCTGAGCGATTGATCGCAACGCGCCTCAGCCAGAACATCGCGTGCTCGGGGCTCTCGATCCGCTCCATATGCCTGTCCAACTCCAGAAAAACGTCCTGCGCAACCTCTTCCGCCAGTCCGCGGTCGCCGGTCATGCGCCATGCCAGCGAAAACACCATGGACTGATGTTCGTCCACCAGTCGCTCGAAATCCGGGTGCCACTTCTCGGCCATGGGTTTCGCTTCTACTCTCTTATCCGCAGGGGAACGCGGTTCAGGATGCAAAAGGTACGCGCCGAGGAGAAAAAATGTTCAGTGGTATGCAACCAGATCTCGTGATGAATATGGCGCAACCCAGATTGGCGGGCCATACAACTGAAATTGTGCAAATCGGCTCGAATGTTGTTAGTTGTACCCGGACAAGTGCGGGTCTGCCTCAAAAAGGGAAAACTAAAAATGAAACGCAGTCTGCAGTTCCTTGCTTGCTTGAGTGTTGCGCTGTGTACAAATACCGTATTCGCGCAGGCCGTGGCGTACGTTTACGTTGCCAATAACCCCAAAAACAGCAGTACAAACGAAATCGCCGCCTACTCCGTCGCATCCGATGGCAAACTCACGCCGTTAGCTGGATCTCCCTTCCGCGAAAATGTCACCGGTCTGGCCACCGATGGGAAGTATCTGGTTGCCGCCAACCGATCTGAGCCGGTCATCGACTCCTTTGCCATCGAATCCGGCGGCGCCTTGCACTACGAGACCTCAACCAACTACGCCAAACACACCAGCCGTGAGGAGTGTGCCGATGCCGGCCAGCTCTTCTTCGATCACACCGGCGCCACCCTCTACATTCAGGAGTACAACTTCGACTGCGCCAACACCGGCGTCACTTCATTCGCTCTTAACAAACAAAACGGCAGTCTTTCCTATCTCGGAGTGGATAACATGGGTGCATTTCCGGGAATGTACAACGCTGCCTATTTCATCGGAAACAATGTCTACGCATATTCCGCCGCCAATTCATCGTGCATGTACTACGAAATCTATGGATTCAGGCGCAACAGCACCGGGGTCCTGGTCTCCGCGGGTGGCGTATCGAATTCGCCAAAGACAGCTCCTGACGGCGGCCCAGGCTATGTCCCAGTTCTTCTGGCCGCCGATCCCACCAACCACGTTGCTGTCTTGGAGCAGCCTGCCAATCCGCCCGACTGTGCGGCAGGGCCATTGCAACTTGCCACATACACGGCAAATTCCAGCGGCGTGCTGAGCACAACCAGCACATATGCAAACATGCCCTCAACCCTCATCGCGAATCCTTATGACATGAAGATGTCGCCCTCTGGAAAACTTGTAGCTGTTGCCGGGGAAGAGGGTCTGCAGGTCTTTCATTTCAACGGATCCAGTCCCATCACGCACTTCACCGGCCTGCTGACTTCCACGCCGATCAGCCAGATGTTCTGGGATAACAGCAACCACCTGTTTGCGATCAGCCAGTCCGGAGGAAAGATCTACGCCTTCACCATCACCCCGGAAGGTGCGCACCAGGCCCCCGGTTCCCCCTACTCGATCAACAGCCCCGCGTCCCTCGCCGTACGGCCGCTCGTGCAGTAGCCAAGAGATCTTTGCAATCAAAAGGGCCGCCACGAGCGGCCCTTTTGATTTTCTGTCGGAGGAGGACATTACCAAAAGCTGTGCGCATGATAGAGATAAGGGCATCCATGCTGCGCGCGACGAATAAAATCACCCCATCATTTTCTTAGAGCTGAGGCCCTGTATCTGAGGACAAGCGCCATGAAATACAATAGTTTAGTGGGCCTGTCGTTCCTCGCATTATTCTCCCTGGCAGGTTGCGGCGTCACCGGCACGACCCCCGGCAACCCTCCGCCTTCCCCCTTCATCTCCAACGTCACAGTCACGTGTGTCGCAACCAGCCTGCAGCCCAAACAGACCAGCCAGTGTTCGGTCGCCGTCGCAGGAACTGGTAGCTACAGTTCCAGCGTCACCTGGTCAGCGACCTCCGGCACCATCTCCGGCACTGGCCTCTACACCGCCCCTGCAACCGCGCCCACCTCCGGCTCCGACACCATCACCGCAACGTCCACCGAAGACGCCACAAAGCAGGGCACCGCAAAAATCGCCATTGCCGCACCCGCACAGCCGGCCATCACCTCGGTCGCTGTCGCCTGCGTTTCGACGAGCCTCCAGCCCAGGCAAACCAGCCAGTGTTCCGCCACGGTCGCCGGAACCGGCAGCTACAGTTCCGCCGTCACCTGGTCGGCAGTCTCTGGCACCGTATCCAGCACTGGCCTCTACACCGCCGCTGCAACCGCGCCCACCTCCGGCTCCGACACCGTCACGGCGATCTCCACCGAAGACACCACAAAACAGGGCACCGAAAAAATCACCATCACCGCGCCGACCCCGCCCACCATCACCGCGGTCACTCTCGCCTGCAGCCCCACATCGATTACCGACACTCAAACAACCTCCTGCACTCCCACCGTCACCGGCACCGGTGCCTTCACCAATACCGAAAATCTCACCCTCAGTCCGGCCGCCGCGGGAACCCTGAGCGATGCCACCAGCGTCCCTTCCGGCACTGCCGTCACCTTCACCCCCGCGAATACCGGTGCCAATTCCGTGACCATCACGGCAACCTCTACAGCCGACTCGACCAAGTCCCATTCCGTGGCCATCACCGTGACCGCCGCGACAGCCGGCCCCAGTTGCTCGAACATGAGCCTGGGAGACAACGCCAGCCTCAACGGCTTTCTTCCATTCACGCCCACCACAGCGTGGAATACCGACATCTCTTCCGCTCCCCTCGACCCGAATAACACGGCGATCACCTCCGCCGCAGGATTCGCAGGCCTCCACCTGCATCACGACTGGTCTTCCGTAGCCGGCGGAAACTACGGTATCCCCTACGTCGTCGTCGACTCCAGTTCAACGCCGCTGGTTCCGATCTCCATCGTCGACTACGCAAGTGAGAGCGACGTCGCCGTTGCGCCCTTCCCGATCACCGCGCCCATTGAGGGCGCACCCGCCGATTGCGATGGATGGCCCGACACCTACATCGGCGACTCGCATGTTCTTGTGCTCGACCGCCACGCCTGCATGCTCTATGAAACCTTCAACACGCATCGCTGCAGCGGCGCCTGGAGCGCATCGTCCGAAACCATCTGGGACTTGAAGAATTACGATCGACGCCCCTGGGGCTGGACATCGGCAGACGCCGCCGGCTTGCCAATCTTTCCCGGCCTCGTACGCTACGACGAAGTCGCTGCCGGCGCCATCAATCACGCCATTCGCTTCACTATGCAGCAAACCAAAAACGACGCCAACGGCGGATACTTCGTCTCACCCGCCAGTCATGCAGCGGGAACCACGTACGGAGTCAGCAACATCATGGGGATGCGCATCCGACTCAAGGCCAGCTTCGACATCTCCGGTTACTCCGCCGCCAATCAGGTCATTCTCACTGCGATGAAGAAGTACGGCATGATCCTCGCCGACAATGGCAGCTACTTCTACTTTCAGGGAGTGCCCGATCCCCGCTGGGATGACGACGACCTGCACAACCTCGACTCCATCCAGTCTTCCAACTTCGAAGTCGTGCAGATGACGCCGACGTTCCCTGGCTACGACGCCAACACCGCGCCCACTGGAGCAACGCCGATCATCAACAGCTTCACATCCTCCGCCTCATCGGTAGCGGCGGGAACACCCGTCACCCTCACCTGGAATACGACCAACGACTCCTACGACTTCATCGACGTGCTCGGCGGAGTCAGCGGAGGTGCTATAACCACCACGCCTTCAAAGACGACAACCTACACCCTGAACGCCACAAACCAATACGGACGCTCAACCATGCAGGTCACGGTTACAGTGCATTAAACCAAGAACGCAGTGCTATCTCGATCGTGATTTCGAGTTGCCCACCCAGCGGTTGTAAGTTGGCAGAACGGGGGAACTCGATCACCAGAGATTAGTCATTATTTAGCGAAATTCTGCCAGGTCCCTTGGACGTTGAGATCTAGATCTGCAGGTTTTGTCGGTTATCGTGCGGCGTGTACGGTAATGGTTCCAGTCGCGGCCAGATTTATCCTGTTTTCGCGGTCCTCAAAACAAATCCGGAATGCTGTGAAACGCTATCCGCGTCGGCGCCGCTTTATACGCTGCCAGCATTGTCGCCGGCGCCAGCGTGCTCATGCCGTATTTCAGATTGAGCTGGTCCATTGCCTCCAGCAGCTTCGCCCGGCTTTTCGCGTTGTCGAGCGAATCGAACAAATTCAGAGAGTGCAACCGGTCTGGCACCAGTCCGTTCAGGCTCACACCGATAAAGTACGGCTCGTCGTATCCCTGCCCCTTCGGCTTCTCCGCCCACAACCGGCACAGCGCGCCGATGAGCGTCTGATTATCCTGGCACTCGCTCAGCCTGATCTCGTGATGCCAGCCGCGCGTCGGCACGCCAAATCTGCTTACCGGCGCATTCTGTCCGCGCGGCACCGAGAACCCCACCGCCAGCCCAATCGAACTCGCCCACAGTTTGTGCGTGCGCAATCGCATCGCCGCCTTGTGCAGCAGCTTGTGCGCCACTGCCCATGCTTTCTCCGCCGTCCGCATCTCCGGGGCCAGCACGTGGGAGTGGCTGATTGACTTCAGATGCTCGGTTTCCGACATCTCGAAGTCCTCGCCCTTCAGCCAATGCCAAAGCCGATCGCCCCACACCGATCCCCAAAGTTCTCCCGCCTGCTCGCAATTCAGTTTCAGCAAGTCGTCCATGGTTTGAATGCCTTTTTCGTTCAGCCGCTTTTCCGTCTTCGCGCCGATCCCAGGCAGGTCCCGCAATGTCAGCCGGCGCAGCGCCTCCGGCAGCACATCCAACGGCAGCGCCACCAACCCATCGGGCTTTTCAATGTCGCTCGCCACTTTGGCCAGATACCGGCTCGTAGCCAGCCCAACCGAACTCCGCAGGAACGGCCCAACCTGCTCCTGGATCCGCGCCTTCACCTTGCGTCCCAGTTCCAGGGCCGCCAGCAGTGGTCGCTCCCGCCCCATCAGCCGGCAGGCCATCTCGTCAATCGACATCACCGCCGTCACCGGCAGACAGCTCTCGACGGCATCCACAATTCGGTGGTGATAATCCACATAGACCTCGTGCCGCGCCTCGACCAGCACAATATTCGGGCACATCCTTTTCGCGTCCGCGACGATGGTGCCAGTCTTTACGCCGTGCGCCTTGGCCTCGTAACTGGCGGCAATGCAACAGGTTGTATCTGCCATCATGGGAACCACGCCCACCGGCTTGCCGCGCAACTCCACCCGGTCCTGCTGTTCCACCGAAGCAAAATAGGAGTTCAAATCAACGAACAGCCAGTTGAGACAAGGCCCCTCGATCCGGTCGTCCGATGGCTTTCGCTCGCTCGCAGGCGCAATCGTCCCCTCCGGCCAATCTTCAGGGTCAGCTCCATCTACTCGGTTTGAATTCCAGATTTCCACCGCACCCTCGATATTCGTCTTTTCTTCGCCTTACCGCAAGCACGTTTTGGTAAATACACGCATCTCATTAAGTGTTAGACTTGGCCTGCCGGAGAGGCTCAGTCCTGTACCGAGCCTTTTTCCCGCTAGTGGTGTTTGATTCCTTGGCGGAGTTGTATGGGGAGCCGCCGTGGCATATGCATAGCCTATTGCACTGGATTTCTTCATATGCGAGTGTGTTGGCCATCCTTGTCACCCTGGGGGTGGCGGTGCTGCTCGTCTGCTGCCTCGAGTGCACCAACTGCCCCAGCCGTGAAAAAGATGACATCTTCAGCCGCCACGAAATGTAGCTGAACCGTTTCGACGGTCGCTTAGCTGAAGTTCTGTTTACCATCACCGTTGCTGGTGTCGCTCTAATGCTGGTGTGAACGGACCCTAAGCAATTCGGTTCCTGGGGTGAATGACAAATGTGCTTGGACTCTCCTGTTTTCTAGCGACTTCGCTGCCAGCCTGTCCGTGTTCCCTGATGGAAGCAGATCTGCCACCTTCCGGATTCCCGCGTCCAGATTGAACTTCGCAAGGTGGCCGTCTGCGTGCCAACCTGATCTGTGCGCGATGTCCGATAAGTAACAAGCACCACATCGCGCCCCAGCGATCGAAACGCAAAGTCCTCCACTTGCGGAGCAGTAAACGTCCCAGTGGCCAGCAGTTCCAACGTCGTTTCCCGCGTCCACACCCGCCCTGAAGAACCAAACTCCACAAAGTCCGAAGACAGCAGCGAACCAACTCGTTGCCGATCGCGGCGCGTCGCCGGATCCATCAGCAGCAACTCAAGCCGCTCCAGTTCGGCTTTTGTCGCATGATCCACTTCCGGTTCCATCTTCATTCCGCCGCCGGCTTCAGGTACTGCTCAAATTGCACGAGAATGCGCGTAAACAACTCAATACGCGCTTCAGGGCCGGAGATCGAGTGCGTCTTGCGCGGAAAAATCTGCAAATCATACGGAATCTGCTTGTCGATCAGCTTCTGCACAAACTGCACCGTATTCTCAAAGTGCACATTGTCGTCGCCCGTCCCATGCGCGATCAAAATGTGCCCTTTCAGATCGGCCGCCGTGTTCACCACTGAGAAATCTTTGTAGCCGTCGGGAAAGTCCACGGGCCGGCTCATGTAGCGCTCCGTATAGATGGAGTCGTAGTTCCGCCAGTCCGTCACCGGCGCCACGGCCACGCCAACGCGGAATCGATTGGAATGCGTTAGCGCATACAGCGTAAACGAGCCGCCCCAGCTCCAGCCCCACCAGCCCAGCCGCTTCCGGTCAAGCTGGGGATACTTCGCAAGCACCGCGTCCACCACCGTCAACTGGTCATCTAGCTGCACCGGACCGAAGTCGTGGTACGCCGCCTCTTCAAAGTCGCGCCCGCGCCCGGCCATGCCGCGGTTATCTGCATGCAGCACCGCGAATCCGTGCTGCGCAAGCAATTCATCGAACAGCAGCCCATCAGTCCACTGGTTCACCACTGTTTGAGCGGCCGGCCCCCCATAGGGGTTCACGATGAGCGGCACACTCGCCGCGGCAGTGGCGTTCGCCGGCAACAGGAGCGTTCCATACAAGGTCGTTCCGTCATGCGCCTTGATCTCGAGCTGCTCCGGAGCATGCAGGCCAAACGCGTCGACTGCCTGCGACGCCCAGAACGTTTTGCAATTTGTCCCAATCGCGCAAAGCTCCAGCACCGGTGGCTTCATGCGCGAAGAGTGTTTGTCGGTAAAGATGCCTCCCAACGGCGCAAAGTTTGCATCATGATTGCCTGCGCCCGTGGTCAGTTGCTTGCGCTCGCCGTCAAACGTAACCTGCCACACCTGCTGCTCCAGTGGCGAGCCTTCATTCGACGCGTAATAGATGTTTTTCCGTTCAGAGTCGACGCGATACACCTGCCCGACTTCGAATTCTCCCTTCGTCAACTGCTTGTCGAGCGTCGCGCTCGTCGAGTCGGTTCGGCCTTCGTCGTACTTATAGAGATAGAGATGGTTGTGGCCGTCAGTCCAATTGCTCAGCACAATGCGGCCATGCCCGACATAAACGTCAAAGTTCTCATCGACAAACTTCTCGTCCGAAATCTCCAGCACGCTGTGAGTCGTCCCCGTGCCCGGATCCGCAAAGTATATCCTTCGATGCTTCTGATCCCGGCTCAGCGTCTCCACCCACAGCGTCTTGTGATCGACCCAGCCAAACCGCGGAATATAGTCCTGACCCTGCTGGATCGGAACATGCACCCACGAGACTTTGCCTCCCTTCGCGTTGACCACTCCCACTCGCACATCGGGATTGAGATCGCCCGGCTGCGGGTACCGCTGCTTCTCCAGCGTGGCGTGTGTCGGGATCCAGTCTGGAATCGGATACTCTGGAACGTCCGCTTCGATCATCTGCAGAAACGCCAGATTCTTCGAGTCGGGCGACCAGAAATAATTGCTCTTCGTGTCTAGCTCTTCCTCGTAGACCCAGTCCACCTCGCCGTTCAACGTGGCAGGATTCGGCGCCGCAGCCGCCATCACGGTCGGCGTTCCCGCCTGGCGCAGTGGAACCACCGCCAGCCCGTGATTGCGAACGAATGAAATGTACTCGCCGTTCGGCGAAAATTTTGGATCGTCGCCCGATCCTTCCCCTGAAAAGCCGATCCCGATCCCTGTTCCATTCCCGAGGTCGTATATCCACAAGCTCCCGTTCGAGTCGAACATCAGGTGCTTCGAATCCGGAGCCCACAGATAATTCGCCATCCCGTAGCGCTCGCGGTGATCGCGGTCCTGCTCCGTCTCTTTTCCACCCACCAGCGTGGCGAGCTTCGCGTGACTCACCAGCACGTGTGGCTTTCGCGAGCCCGGATCGAGATCGATGAGTTCGCCGCCGTCAAGATAAGTCAGGTGCTGCGCATCCGGCGACCAGGCCAGCCCCTCCGGCGGTGACCCCAGAAAATCGGTGTGCGAGAAGAGGCCCTCCACCGTCAGCGGCTTTGCGTTCTCTTGCGCCGGCAGAACAGGTGAGGCGAACAACAGGGAAGCAAAAGCTGCCGACAGGCAGACGCAGTGACACTTCAAGAGGATTCCCTCCGGGCGGGCACTCTCAATGAGCATGGTTGGAGTGGATCGTGTGCCGGAAATCCAGTGTAAACGAGCTATATAACGTTTGAACTGAGTTCTTCTTCCCGAAAACTGGCGGTTGCATTCGCGGCTGCAACGACTATCCTTCGATAGACAAGCGAGGGAGCATCTCAACAATGAGCTGGGCCACACCTGAAGAACGGCGGAACCTTGGCCAGTCTCGGCGGAAGCAGTTGCACCGCCAGGAGAACGATCAACTCAACATCAAGGCGCGCAAGGCAACGCCCCTCTCCCTGCTCGAACGAGCCGAGCGCGGCCGCGTTCCCGCGCTGCTGAAGCTGAAACACCAGCTTATGGCGCAATCGCCCTTCAGCTACTTCCGCGGTGCGGCGCCGGTAATGGCCGCCGATCTCGCCGTTTTGCCCAACACCGGCATTGGAGCGCAACTCTGCGGCGATGCCCACGTCCGCAACCTCGGCGCGTTTGCCGCACCCGATGGCCGGCTCGTTTTCGATATCAACGATTTCGACGAGACCATCCGCGGCCCCTTCGAGTGGGATCTGAAGCGCATGGCTGCCTCGCTCGTTCTTGCCGGGCGCGAGTCCCGGCACAAGGAATCTTCCGCACGCGAAGCCGTGGAACAATGCATCCTGCGTTACTGCGAGCAGATGCATGCCTTCGCAAAAATGCCGCTGCTCGAAGTAGGACGATTTCAGGTGCATCGTCTCGGCAACGTTCAACCTGTCCATAAGGCGTTGCTCAAAGCAGAGCGCGCCACTCCCCTGCACAATCTTGAACTGCTCACCGAGCCCACACCGGGTAAACCGGGCAGCCGACGATTCAAAGAGATCAAGCCCAACCTCACGCGCATCACTGGTTCCCAGGCGGAAAAGGTTCTCGCCGCGCTCGATCCCTATCGCGAAATCCTCGAGTCTCAGCGCCAGCACCTGCTCTCGCTCTATCGTCCGATCGACGTAGCTTTCAAAGTGGTTGGAACAGGCTCAGTGGGACTGCGCGACTACTGCATCTACTTCGAGGGCAACGGCCCTTATGACCCGCTCTTCCTGCAGATCAAGGAAGAGGCCCCGTCGGCCTACACGCATTATCTGCCCGGCGCTCATCCATGTCCGCAAAACGGCCAGCGCGTCGTCATCGGCCAGCGCGCCATGCAGTTGCAGTCTGACCCATTCCTCGGCTGGACGCACATTGGCGCACGCCACTTCCTCGTCCGGCAACTCAATGACCACAAGGGTTCCATCGATCTCACCGATCTTGCCGGCTCGGGCCTGTTTGCCTTTGGCGAAGTCTGCGGCGAACTGCTCGCTCGGGGCCATGCCCGCTCCGGAGATCCGCAAGTGATCGCCGGCTACCTCGGCGCCGGCGGAACCTTCGCGGAATCTATAGCAAAATTTGGCGTCTTCTATGCGAACCAGACCGAGAGGGATTGGCAGGCCCTTCGCCGCTCCGGCAAAGTCGAAACAAAATGACTTCGGTTCGACGTCCGCGAACGAATTCAATCGCTGCCGAAATTCTCGTCGAGGCAAGTTCGTATCAGGGCATGACTTCAGTCATACCGTTATCGCACCAGAGAATGAATGGGCTTTAGCCCTGAGGGAACCATGAAGAGCGTCAATCGCCGCCAGTTCGCACAAGGCATGGTATCCACCGCAATCGCTGGCTCTCTCATACACGCCGAGTCCGCGCGCGGTGCCCAGGAAACATCCAAAACAAATCCGCCCTTCCCGCTCTCCATCATGCTGTGGACGGTCTGGACCGATCTACCTTTCGAGCAGCGCCTCGCCAACGTAGCGCAAGCTGGCTACACCAACGTCGAACTTGTGGGCGAATACGCCAAATGGACCGATGCCGATTTCACCCGCGTCAACGCCGCGCGCAAACAGCTCGGCATTCGCTTTGATGCAACCGCCGGGTTGCATAATGGAATTGCTAACCCCGCCGTGCGCGATGCCTTCCTCGCTGAGCTAAAACAGGCTCTCACTCCAATGCAGAAACTCGATTGCCCGGCGATGATCGTCCTCTCCGGCAACATCTTCCCGGGCCAGTCGCGCGAACAACAGCATCAGAGCTGCATCGAAGGCCTGAAACGTGCCGCGGAACTGATCGAAGGCAAACAGATCGACGGCCAGCCCATGCGTCTTCTGCTCGAGTGCATCGATCCTGAGGAGAATCCGCACTACTTCCTGCAATCGGCCTCCGAAGCCATCGACATCGTCCGCGCGGTCAACCACCCGCAGGTGCAGTTTCTCTACGATCTCTTCCACGAGCAGATCGCCGAAGGCAACCTGATCGAGAAGTTAGAGAAGCATATCGATGTGATCGGCTTGATCCACGTCGCCGACGTGCCAGGCCGTCACCAGCCGGGCACCGGCGAAATCAACTACGCCAACATCTATCGCAAGCTTGCCGAACTCCATTACGCGCGCGCCGTAGCCATGGAGTTTCACCCCACCGGCGACCCGGTGTCTACACTCCGCGCGGCAAAGCAGATGGTTTCGAGCGCCATAGCCGCGTCTTGAGTCAAAACCATGGCGTTCGGTCAAAGCGCCTTCTCACCTGGTCGGTGTCATGCTCTTCGGCATCGCAAAAACCGAAGGATCGATCGTCTTGTTCAGCTCCACTTTCTTCACCGCGATCGACAATGCGAATTGCCCGAAGTCCACGTCGATGGCGTAGGGAACCAGGTACCCGACCTCCGTCTTCCGGTAGTCAGAGAGCTTTGTGGTGATATCGACTTCCTGGTCCTGCATCTTGCCTTTCGACTGGACCGTACCCACCAGGTAGGTCGTCGCGTCGATCAGGTAGGTCGAATCGACACCTTCCTTCGTAGTCAGCTTGATCTTGTAGTTGTTGCCGTCTTTCCCCATAAACTCGACTTTGCTGCCTTTGGCCGCGTAGTCATACAGCGGGCCGCCGACGTAGATCTGGCCCTTCCCCGCGTTATAGACATCGTCCGGCATCGGCGCGGGATCGTTTTGTCCCGCCAGCGGATTCACGTTCCATCCGCCCTTGTCGGTGTAGCACGTCACGATCTTCGCGCCGTTGATGTCCGTCTCGCTCTTGAACCCGACGCCGTCTACAAGGGTCGTGGTGCTGGGACTGTCGTTCCCCATCACCTGGACCGAGGCTTCTGAGGTTATCGACTTCACCTGGCTGATTGCAGCCTTGCCCCCGATCGCAGCCACATACTTGCTGACGATCTCATCGGCTGTCGGTGCGGATTGGGAACTCGGGGCGGCCGGAGCAACCGGTGCAGCAGCCTGCGCGTTCAATTGAACCGCACACGCCAGTGCGGCAACCGCAAATATGCCGTGGATGATTTTCTTCATGTTGATTCGCCTCTCGCGTGCCGGAAGGCACGGTCATTGGTGCGGAACCAGTGTAGCCCGCCAACAGCTTTTACGCCGAGGCGACGATGAATGTTCCCCAATACTTTGCCGTGCTCCCGCCCCCGTTCAGCCTGCAAACGGGGATCACATCGTAGGAAACGGTCATGCCTATTGGCATCCCCCCAGTCCCCCCGGCACCCAGCACGCCGCCGTAAACACAGGCAACGATCCGATTGAAGTGATGGTAGTAGAACTGGAGAAGGAACATAACTGACAACTGACGGCTGGAGACTCGAACTTAGAACATAGAACGAAGAACTGCCGTTCACCCCACCGGCACCAGCCTGCGATCCGAAGCCTGGCGCTTCGGTTCGTTGTTCAGCTCAAGCTGCGTGGGCGATGCGTCAAGATGCAGTGTCTTTTCCTTCGAGTAAGCCGCACCAGCATCTTCTCCTGGTCAAACGTCACCGCGAAGTTCGCCAGTGGCGTCGAACCCACATTCACCAGTGGAAACGCGGGGTTGATCTCCACAAACGCCTGCCGGAACGCGTAGCGCCCCATGCGCACATCCGGCAGCAACCGCGCCGCCTTGATCTGGAATCGAGTCGCCAGCGATTCGCCGCTTCCGAATGCGATCGGCGTCGACAAGAACTTCAGATGCGTCGGCCACCACTTGAGGCAAACTCAGACCCGTTCCTCCGGAGTCGATCTGCGCTTCCATATGCTGCCCGTCGATCCGCAGCGACACAATCGGCACTCCGTCCGGCATCCGAAACGGCAAAACCGACCCACCGCCGTCCTGCGTAATCGCGCCCCGAGCGAGCACGATGCGCCGCTCTGGAAAATTCAGCGTCAGCAGATAATCCTTGAAGAGAGTAAACCCCAGCACGCCCTGGCAGTTGTCTTCTTCTCCATACAGCTTGTGCCGGATCGCTTTGACCTGCTCGAATTCCACGCCCGCGATCCTGAGCGAATGCATCAGCAGAATGTCGGACCGCTGCTCTCCCTTTCCGCTGGGATCCATCAGCCGCGCATGCCCAACCACCGGCAGCGCCAGTTCGTCCGCCAACTCCGGTGAAACCAGCGCCTGCCCGCCCGTACCCGTATCGATCAGGAAGCGAAAAGGCCCGCGTCCATTCACCATCACCGAGACATACGGCTTGTCATGGATCAACTCAAGAGGAGCAGACAGGGTCGCAGAATTGACGCGCAATGATCGACTGGCTGTGGTGGATTCTGCGCAGACGCAGTCTCCGACCCGACCAGACCCAGGAGTGCCCAGGTCAATCCAGCCGCAGCGCCGAATGCGACCTTGCCCGGGGCAGGCATGGCGTTCTCCTTTCGCGCGCGTGCTCAACGCGATCTGGATCCGAATCGCACCATGATTCTACGAGCATTTCGGTCAGTGCGAGTTCACCTAAGTTGTGGAAATGGACCCCAAGGCCGCAGGACGGCCCCGCTCTACAATGGACCGGTATGCCCACCACCGTCCGCTCGCACGCCAAGATCAACCTCGGCCTGTACATCGGCGCACCCCGCCCGGACGGCTTTCACGCGCTGATGACCGTCTACCAGACCATTGAACTCCACGATCTGGTCACGGTTTCGGCGCAACCTGCCTCCCGAAACCACCATCTTCCTTTCACTCCAACGACCAGCGCGTTCCTATCGACGACCGCAACACCGCCTGGAAGATGGTTGCGCTGGCGCTCGATTCCCTCGCCGTCCCGCCGAAGTCACTATCCATATAGAGAAGCGTCTCCCCGTCCAGGGCGGCCTCGGCGCCGGATCCGCCAACGCGGTCGCAGCATTAATCGCCCTCGAAACAGAACTTAACGCCCGCGAATCCGCCAAAAATCTGGGTGCCCCATCCTTCGGGCGCTCCTTGCCCGAAGGGTGGGAATAGCAAGATCTGGCCCTCTCGCCGCCTCGACCTGGCCGCCCAGGTCGGCTCCGATGTCCCTTTGTTTCTGATAGGTGGCGCCGTCCTGGGCCTCGACCGCGGCCAGGAAGTCTACCCCCTCCCCGACTTCGAATCAGTCTGGTGCGTCGTCGCCACGCCCTCCATCGGCGTCTCCACCCCCCAGGCCTTCCGCGACTGGGACGCCCTCTGCGCCGCAGAAGGTTTGACCGCACGAGGCAGTGCCGATAAACTAAAAGAGTTGAGCCGCGCCTATGCCAGCGCCTTCGCGGGAGCAATCCCGCAAGGTCAGCATGGATCAGGCTCCTCCGGTGTCTCTACCTTGGGTGGAGACCTCGCCGGACCTCAAGAGTCCGCGCTTGTCCGCACCGGGATCAGTAGCTGGATCCAGAACGACTTCGAACGCGTCGTCTTTCCCCAGCATCCCTCCCTTGCAGAAATCAAGCGCCTTCTTGCGGCTACCGGCACTCCGGAGGCAGCCCTTCATGCCTCGCTGTCCGGGTCCGGTTCGGCGCTCTTCGGGTTGTACCTGACCCGCGGAGATGCACAGGCAGCCCAGGAACGGCTGGCTGCGGCAGGTGTCGAAAGCCAGATCACACGTACCCTGCCGCGCTCGGAATATTGGGCCAACATGCTTGTGCAGCAACAAGGTTGACAGCCGGCCTCGGTGTCGTAGAGACTCGCGAACGGCTATCAGCAGGCGGAAAACGAAAGCGAAGTTGGGCGATCGTCTAATGGTAGGACAATGCCCTTTGGAGGCATTTGTCTAGGTTCGAATCCTAGTCGCCCAGCCAAGTTTTGCGATCCGCAACAACCAGAATGCAGCCAAAGCCAACCAGCTTGGAGGTATTGAGATGGAAGTGGGAACGGTGACAGTAGCGTTGGAAGACAAGCAGACACCCGGTGCGGGCGACGCCAATAAGCAGCCCAACTCTGGCCAGAATCCGGACCAGAAGGCGAAGGATGCCAAACCGGCTCCCGAGCGCAAGCGGACTCGCAATCTCAGCGAGGACCGGCGCTTCAAGCTCTTCAGCGGCACCGCCAACCGACCCCTGTCCGAAGAGATCGGCCGCCACATCGGCGTTCCCGTCGGTGAGGTCAAGCTGCAGCGCTTCGCCGATGGCGAAGTCTACTTCCAGCTGCTTGAGAACGTCCGCGGCGTCGACGTCTTCGTCGTCCAGCCCACCTGCTATCCCGTCGACCAGAACCTGATGGAACTGCTGGTCATGATCGACGCCCTCAAGCGCGCCTCGGCAGCCCGCATCACCGCCGTTGTTCCCTATTACGGATACGCGCGCCAGGATCGCAAGGACCGCCCCCGCGTCGCCATCAGCGCCAAGCTCATCGCCGATCTGCTCACCACCGCCGGCGCCCACCGCGCCCTCTTCGTCGATCTGCATGCCGCGCAGATTCAGGGCTTCTTCAACATTCCCGTCGATCACATGTTTGCCAGCCCGGTGCTGGTCAGCCACTTCCGCTCGCTCGCACTGCCCAACCTTATCGTGGTTTCGCCCGACGCAGGTGGCGTGGAGCGTGCTCGCCACTTTGCGCAGAAGATGGGCGCGCCGCTGGCCATCGTCGACAAGCGCCGCACCGACATCAACGTTGCTGAAGTCATGAACGTGGTCGGCGATGTTGCCGGCAAAAACGCCCTCATCATCGACGACATCATCGACACCGCCGGAACGCTCGTAAAAACCGTGGATGCACTTTACGCCAACGGCGCCGCAGCCGTTTACGCCTGCGCCAGCCACGCCGTGCTTTCCGGCCCGGCCATCGACAGAATTGCCAACTCGCGCCTCGAACAGGTGGTTGTCACCAACACCATTCCCTTGCGCGAAGCGGCCCAGAAGTTGCCCAAGATTAAGGTGCTCTCCATCGCCGGCCTGTTAGGCGCGGCCATCGAGAGCATTCACATGGAGACCAGCGTCAGTACGCTGTTCTCGTAAGAAGTGATCAGTGATCAGTGATCAGTGATCAGAAACGTAAACGAGCTGAGTAGGCTTTAACCGGTTGTCGTCGTCGGGTTTTAACTGACCACTGACCACTGTTCACTGTCCACTGGCACTCACAAAGGGAGCGGCACTTCAAAACGCCCGTGCCCGAATACAGAAACGAGAGATTTGAATGCCTGAAGTTGTCGTAGCCAAAGCCCGCGAGGGCAAGTTCAACAAGAATGCCGCCCGCCGCGTGCGTGTTGCGGGAAAGATTCCTGCCGTCCTTTATGGTGCCGGCCACGATGCCGTCGCCGTCGAAGTCGATCCCAAGCAGATCTCGCGGATCCTGTTCTCCGAGACCGGTCACAACACGATCTTCGATGTCGAGGTCGCAGGTGTTCCTTCGGCCAAGGCCATGATCGTCGACTGGCAGCGCGAGCCGATCAAGGACAAGCTGATCCACATCGACATGAAGCGCATTGCGCTCGACAAGCCTCTCCGCGTCAGCGTGCGCGTCAAGCTGCTCGGTATTCCGGTTGGTGTAAAAACCGAAGGCGGAATTCTCGACCAGGTTCTCCGCGAAGTCGAAATCGAGTGCCTGCCTGCCGACATCCCGAACCACATCGATGTCGACGTCAGCGAACTCGCGATGCACGGCGTTCTCCGTGTCAGCGATCTGCCGCACTCCGACAAGATCAAGTACCTGAACAACGAAGACGCCACCGTGGCCCACGTCGTCTCGATCCGCGAAGAAGTTGTCGAAACTCCTGCCGAGGGCGAAGTGGCTGCAGTCGGCGAAGCCGGTGCAACACCTACCGAACCCGAAGTTGCCAAGAAGGGCAAGGGCGAGCCTGCCGCGGCAGAAGGCGCTGCCAAGGCCGCACCCGCTGCCGGAGGGAAGAAGTAAGCCTCGGTGGACGACACGAACGAGCCCGGAGTTCGAACCGGGCCCTTTCTTGTGGTGGGGCTCGGCAATCCCGGACTCGAGTATTTCTGGACGCCGCATAACGCGGGGTTCATGGCAATTGACCGCATCGCCGAGCAAGAGGGCGTTGTGGTCCAGAACCGGCGCTGCCGGGCCGTTACCGCAACCTGCCGTATCGCAGGACGCGAAACGATCCTGGCCAAGCCGGAGACATTTATGAATCTCAGCGGGCTCGCACTGGCCGCTCTGATTCAGGAGTTCGAGGTGGACCCGGCACGAGACCTGCTCGTGATTTACGACGAGCTGGACCTGGTGCTGGGGACATTCAAGATCAGGGAGCGCGGTTCGCCCGCGGGACACAACGGAGCCCGCAGCGTAACGAGCGCCCTGGGCAGCCAGGAGTGGCTGCGATTGCGTATCGGCGTGGGGCCGGATTTGCCGCCCGAAGCCATCGTGGCAGGCAGCAAACGACCGGGAAGGGATTACCTCCTCTCGCCTATGCGCAAGGCGGATCTGGCCAAACTGGATGAGGTGCTCGACAAGGTGGCAACGGCCACCCGGCGCATCATCCAGGACGGACCGGGCCCCGCAATGAACGAATTTAACCGCAAGGAACAGTGACCAGTGGTCAGTGTTCAGTGGTCAGAGTCAAACAGCTCATGACTGCCAATTTGCGGAGGGAAGAGATTCAGGAGCAGGATCAGCAGCATCTTCTGATCACTGTTCACTGATAACTGATCACTGCCGCGCGAGCGGCGGAAAAGGAATACGGATGTCTCGTGTATATGAGGTTATGTTTATCGTTCGGCCCGATGTGGCCGAAGAAGAAGTCGACAAGCTGATCGCGGGCTTCACCACCAACGTCACCAACGGTGGCGGCGTGGTGAAGAACGTGGACAAGATGGGCCGGCGCAAGCTCGCCTATCTCGTCCGCAAGTTCAACGACGGCAACTACATTTTGATGACCATCGAGGCCGGTGGCCCCGTGGTTCTGGAACTGGAGCGCCGTCTTCGCGTTTCCGAGCCGATCATCAAGTTCATCACCGTGCGCATCGACGAGGAAGAAAAGCGTCTGGCCAAAGTGAAGGCTCTCCGCGGCACGCGCCGCAAGGTCAGCGCGGAAGCGCCAGCCGCCGCTGCGCCGGCCGCTCATGCTCCGGTTGCGGTTGCCCCGGTTGCCGAAGCTCCCGAGTCGGTCCCGGCCAGCGCTTAAGAGTCTGTGAAGTTCTGAAAGGGCATGGCTTTGGCCATGCCGCAAGGCTTCGCAAAAGAATCAACGGGGCTTTAGCCCCTGAGGGTTTCACCCCGAAACAGTAAAGAGGAAACAGAATGTCTGACGAAACAGTAAAAGCGCCCGAAGTGAGCGCACCAGCACCACAAAGCGAACGCCCCTCCGGTGGACCCGGTGGCCCTGGCGGCCGTCCCGGAGGTCGCCCCGGCGGTTCCGGCGGACCTGGCGGACGCGGCAAGTTCTTCCGCCGCAAGAAGGTCTGCAAGTTCTGCACCGAGAAGATTGACGCCATTCCCTATCGCGATGTCCGTCTGTTGCAGGGATTTGTGGCCGAGCGCGGCAAGATTGTGCCCCGCCGCCTCACTGGTGTCTGCACCACGCACCAGCGCCGTCTGACGAGGGCCATCAAGCAGGCACGCAATATCGCTCTGCTGCCCTTTGCAACAAGGCACTAACTTGCACGCTCTGAGGCGTCTCTGTACCCATGACGCTTTAGTTGTAGTGATTGAATAATTTCGCAGGCGACGTCCGCGCAAGAATCGCGATAGAATCTGGCGCGGCGCAACTGAAAGTCAGCCGCCTGTGTCTAACACAACGGACGGACGGCATGATGTCTGGCCGCCCGTAAAATCTGGAGATTTTCAAATGGAAGTCATTCTGAAAGAAGACGTAGCCAACCTCGGCCACCGCGGTGATGTCGTGAAGGTGGCGGACGGCTACGGCCGCAATTTCCTGCTCCCCCGCAAGCTGGCTCTGCAGGCAACACTGGCCAACAAGGCCGTTATTGAACAGATGAAGGAAGCTGCCGCGCGCCGCTCCGCCACTGAGAAGGTACAGGCGCAGGAACTGGTTGCCAAGCTCGAAACCGTCAGTCTCAGCTTTACCCGCAAGTCCGGCGAAAACGGCCAGCTCTTCGGCTCCGTCACCTCCGCCGACATTGCCAGTGAACTAGCTGCCAAGGGCTTTGAAGTGGACCGCCGCAAGATTCAGCTCAATGAACCGATCAAGAGCCTGGGCGACTTCACCATCTCCATCAAGCTGCACCGCGAAGTCACTGCGCACCTCCGGGTAACTGTAGCGGCCGATGCGACTCAGGAAGTCACACGAGCCCGTCGCCGCAACCGCTGTCGCCGACTGACAGCACAGCTCTTCTGACCAGCCGCCTCCCGCCGCAAACGGGGGGCGGTAGTGTATCCAGCCCCTTCCCCTCCCGTCACAGTCCTGAAGAGGATCAAGCACTTCATTCCGATCCGAGCGCAGCGAGCGGAGGAACCTGCAGTTGCTTGTGCTGCGGTCCGCGTGCCCAGAAGCCTGCGGGTGCCCCAGGTCTCGCCTTTGAAACCAGGAAAGCAAGAACCTGCGCACAGAGTCAGCCGCAACTCATTCTCCCTTCTTCGCCTCCGGCCCTGGCGTCTCAATGCGAGGCAGCATCTCCCCGCGCGTAGCCGCGTTATAAGCAAACCATGCTTCGATCATCGCTCCCTGCATCACATCGCCCTTCTGCACGCGGTCATACAAATCCATGTTCGAGTGGTGCGTGCGCGAGCCATACTCCAGCGGATCCTGCATGAACCCGATGCCATCCAGCCCAATCCACGAGAAGCTGGTCGAGTCCGTGCCGCCCGGCTCTCGTCGTCGGTCCTGCAGTCAGACCAACGACCTCCTCGATACCCAGATCCTTGATCGGCGTGATCCACGATTGAAAGATCGCAGCCAGTTGTGAATTCCCCAGCGCCGACACCGCGCGGAACTTCCCCGACCCCGAGTCGTCATTGAAATACACATCGAGCTTGTCGTACTCCGGAGTCTTCTTCATCGTGTCGCGCGGAGCGAAGTGCTGTTGCACATACGCGAGCGATCCGTAGAGCCCCTCTTCTTCTCCGCCCCACAAGGCCACGCGAACCGTCCGCGCCATCGGCTTATGCATAGTCGGCCAGAATCCGCACCGCTTCCATCGCCACCGCTGAGCCCGTGCCATTGTCGGTCGCCCCCGTGCCGCCCTGCCAGCTGTCGAAGTGGCCGCCCACCATCACCACCTCGTCGGCCTTCGACGTGCCCGGAATCTCTCCGACCACGTTGAACCCCATCAGGTCATCCTTCTGGTATTCGGTCTCAATGTCGAAGGTGAGTTTCGGCGTGATGCCGTGCTCCAGCAGGCGGCAGATGCGGTTGTACTGCTCCGGCGTGATGGCTGCCATCGGCGGTCCGACCGGATCTTTCGGATCCTGCGATCCGCCATAGGATGCAAAGATCGTGCCGCCGTCGCCGTTGTAGCCCGGCGTCAATGCCACCGCCACGCCTTCTTCTTTCAGAAATGCATTCACCTGGTTGCGCAGAACGCGTCCGCTCGGCGCTGCCGTCGAAAGCGTCGAAGGCGTGTACTCGCCCGGCCGCGGCGCTGCCGTTCCGGGCCGCATCGGGAAGAAGAAGCCCATGTGCGATGGATCCGGCGTCTTCGTGCGCTCTTCAACTTCCGCATCGGTCAGCCGCTTCGAGCTCCGCTTCGGTATGCAGCGACAGCTCACGGGGATCGAAGATCAGCACGATCTTGCCCTTCAGCTTGCCTTTGTATTTGGCAAAGTCCGCCTCCGAATGCAGCGGCGCCAGCACGGCTTCAGCCGTCACCGGTCCGTTGGTCCCCGGAGTCCATGCCAGCGGAAACCCGATCAGCGCGGCGTACGCCGGCGTCTCCAGCGCGCCATAGTATTTCTTGATCTGCCAGCCGTCTCCGAATGGCCCCCATTTCTCCAGATGCACATTCTGCAATCCCCAATCCTTCATCCGCTGCATCGCCCACTCGGCGGCCGCTCGATGATTGCGGCTATTGTTCACGCGCGGTCCATAAACCTCGGAGATGTAGAAAAGGTTCTCCATCACCTGTGAATGCTGAAAAGCCTCATTCTTGATCTGGGTCAGAGCCGCCAGATCAACCTTGTCGCCATTCTGCTCCTGCCCCGGAGCGGTTGAAGTGAAGAACAGTGTCATGGAGCACGCAGCGGCTGCAGCCCGCCTGAAGCCAAGCAGGTTCACGATGTTTCTCCTTTTCAAACGCGATGTTGGTTTGACGATCAGTCGGAAAGAGAAAGGGGGTCACTCATCCGCAGGAAGGCTGCTCGTCAAACCCTGTGAAATCCGAGATGTGACAAACCTATTGAATTTGTGCCCACAATGCAACACAAACTCAACGCCAAACTCGACGGAATTGGACAGCTCGTTCGGGATTGTCGCGCCACTAACCACTAGTATGAGTTGTCATCTTTAGCGAACCCTGAGCGTAGCGAAGGGGTAGTCGAAAGACCTGCGGCTACCTTCATCGCGTCGGCAAAGCCGCCAAGGCTTGTACCCGAGTGAATGATGTAGGATCGCGTCGACTTCCAGAGCTACTTGTAGATGTCTTTCTCCGTCATCCCGCCGCTCATTTTGATCAGCTTCTTCAAAGCCTTTGTGAACTTCGCCTGAAATCCCGATCCATCCGGAATCATCCCCCAGGAAAACAATATTCGTGCCCGCGACGACGAAATAGACGGATCGACGTTGTTGTCCGTGTCGTAACAGGTGCGGGCCTTCTTACCCGCGACGGCATCCACCGTCAGACGCGCCAGCGCAGGCCGCGTCTGCATCGAGTCGCTCGCATCGTAAACGTCCCACACGATTGTGTTGGCATCCAGCGCGCCCAGAAATATATCGCAGTGTCCGTCGGGCTGCTTGATCGTCAGCACCGTCGCGGTTGGATCAATCGAAATCTCAAGATTGTCGTTCACCCGGTCCTCGGGACTGTAGGCAAGCATTGCCCCATGAATGTACGCAAAGAGCTCAGCCGAGGTCGGCTCGTGCGGCGGAGGAGACTTCTTCTTGTGCGTATCGGATTGGGCGTTGCAAGGGCACACGGCGAGCGCCAGCACGGCGGCGCAAACGCCTGCCGCCAGTCGCGAACCGGCCCTTCTCTCGACCTGAATCATGAGGCTTCCAGCCCATCATAGGGCACAGTCCAATAAAACGAACCGGTCTGGCCGCCGCCCTGACACCTATCCGTAACGGGGCCTCGAAACCCACTCCCGCAGAGTTTCCGCTCAAGGCCGTGTCATTCTGAACGAACAGGGCCCCAGATGTAGTTAGTTTTGGGGCGGTGAGTGAAGAACCTGCTTCTCGCCATCCTGCGACGCTTCAACACCCGTACCGTTGAACATTCGAGAATATCCCTGCGTGACCAGATGGGAGGATCCTGATTTCAAGACGGCTCGCTCACATTGAAGAACCATTGCAAAAGAAGGACTTCACCGCGCCAACAGAAACTTCATTGCGCCAGCCAACCTCCATGGGCAACGCCCGCCGCCTCCTTCTCATCTCTACGCCATGAACCCGGAGGTTCGTACTATGAAAAAAATTACTTGGCTAGCACCATCCCTGCTTGCTCTCTGCGTCGCATCAGCAGGCGCCATCAAGGCCCATGCCCTTGAAGCGCAACCTCTACCCAGTGCGTCCTTCGCCCAGGACCACGATCACGATCAGGACCGCTGGGACCAGCCGCCATCGGAATATCGCGATGCGCAGCGTCGCGGATTTCACGAAGGCGTTGAAGCCGCTCGGCACGATATGAGCGAAAACCGCCATCGCGATGCCGATGATCACGAAATGTACAAGCATCCCCCGGTCGAGGGAGAAGCCCGCAGGGACTTCCGCGAAGGCTTCCGTGAAGGATACCGGCGTGCGATGGAGCACATGAGGCACGACCATGACGATCAACCTCACCTCTAACCCGTCACTGCTGAGAATGCCCGGCGCAATTGCCGGGCATTTCTGTGGGATATCTTGAACAGCAACTCTTGTCTGCACCGGGTGTTCACGCAAACATGCAATTCTCGCATTGGCAGATCGATGGTCCCGGCATTACGATTGCGGGCTGAAGTCTCACGGGTTGGCTCGCCATTCACGAAAGGAGCATTCGCAAGATGAATCTCAATAAGCTTCAATTCACAGCACTGATCGGATGTGCTGCTTTTATGCTGCTCTCTGCGCCGCGCATATGCGCGGCAACTCCCGGACCCCAGCCTGCCGGCTTAGGCCAGGACCGCGACGACTGGCAAAGACCGCCAGACGCCTGGAACGATATTCAACGGCGTGGCTTCCACGACGGAATCGAAGGAGCCCACAAGGACTTCGATAACCACCGGCGCCCTGAAGTGGACAATCGCGATGAATATCGCCACCCCAACGTGCCGCCGCCCATGTGGGCTGCATATCGTGAAGGATTCCGTCGCGGATATGAAGTTGGCATGTCTCATCTGACGGGGGCAGAAGACTGGCGCATGCGCGCACCGGACCGGCCATGGGATGCTCCGCCCAACGAGTTCGATCAACTTCACCGTCAGGGATTTCTGGATGGGATCGAAGGAGCCCGTAAGGACTTCGATAATCACCGTCGTCCCGATGTTGAAAACCGCGAGGAATATCGCCACCCGCACCTGCCGCCGGAGCAGCGCGAAGCCTACCGCGACGGCTTCCGCCGCGGATACCAGGCCGGAATCGACCACATGATGGGCGATCACGATCGCGATCGATATTGATAAGCAAAGAGGCTGAACGAGAATGCCCGGCGAGTCCATCCGCCGGGCATTCCTCTTATTTGAAGCAAAACTGGTGTCCTGTCTCTAAAGTTCATAACGAACATAGGCTGTCACTCTAAAGATGAATCCAGCCTGCACGGGCTCGGCCTGAAGCAGAAGTTCGTCATCCGCACGGCATAATCCAGCAACACCCTGCCTGCAGGCGTGAGCGCAACCCGCAAGCCAGTCCGATCGAAGAGCGGAACGCCAAGGTCTTCTTCCAGCGCTTTGATCTGGAGGCTCGCTGCAGGCGGAGTCAGGAACAACTATTCCGCCGCCTTGCGAAAGCTCAACTGCTGCGCGACGGCACGGAACACAACCATCCGCGCATTCTCAAGAGGGGCCATGGCGGTATTAGAACACCGCAGACGGGTTCCGCTGCTCCGGCCCCCTTACCGCACGGCTGGCTCGCCGACAGCGAGTTCGATATCGATCCTCGGCAGAGACAATAGCGTGTTGTGAATCAGGCAATGATGCACCGAGCGCCGCAATCCTTCTGTCTGCTCGGAGCTCAATGCGGCCGGGCATGTTACCTGAATGCGAAAATTTCCCAGTCGCGCCGGTTGCATCAGTTTTTCTGCCACCACGGTCACTTCCACACCGCGTTCATCGAGCTTGCGCGTCCGCAGGTATTGCACCGCGTAGAACTCCGCGCACGCTCCGAGCGAAGCCAGCATCAACTCCGGCGGAGTCATCCCTGCATCCTCGCCGCCATTTTCATTGGGCTGATCGCTGATCACCGCATGGGAACGCGCCCCGATGTTGAACCTGAATTTATCGATCTGTTTGACTTTGACTTCCATTGAAACTCCCGTCCTTCACTGGATGAAAGACACGAACCCACCAGCTCGTTAAAGAGTTTCTAGGCCTATTCCCCGGGGACGCAGTGATCAACCGCACTGCTCGCGAGCCCCAACCTTGGGGAATTCATTGCCGGTCCTTGCGATAGAGCAGATCCCGGATCACCTTGCGCCTTTCGGCATTCACTTCGCTCAGTGCCTTACGCTCCTCGGCACTCAGATGCCGGTCGTCTGCTTGATCTTCGGCGTCGGGTGCGCTGCACTCCGGACAGCGATTCGCAAATCCGGGCTTATCGGGCCGCAGTTCAAACTCTTCCCCGCAGACCACACAGGTTTTGATCGGAAAACTCATCGCTTCTATTTTATCGAAGCCAGGTTTCGAAAAGTCGCAACCGGCCTGGCCTTCTTGACGTTATAAAGAATGACGGTCTTGGTGACGCGGCGCCGTCAGGCAGCTGTTGGCGCTGGCTTGATTTCAATCTAATTCCTTTGACCTGACTTCCGTTGGTAGTTATCCTGAGTGCTCTCTCGACTTCTGGAGGATCGAATGCAGGCGAGTCGCCCGAAAGTTTTGATCCTAGACGATGACCCAATGCACCTTGAAATCTATGCCTTGCTGATGAAGCGAGCCGGCTATGATGCTCTGCCGACGCTGGTTCGGTTTGTTGGAACCGAGATTCCGAGCGGAGAGTGGCTCGGACTGGTTCTGCTCGATTACCGCCTGAACTCCACCAAAACTTCACCTGAATTTGCCAGCGAAATCCGCACCCTCTACCCCGCGGTCCCGATCATTGTTCTCTCTGATCTTTGGTCGCTGCCCTCCGATATTGCCCCCTTCGTCAACGGCTTTGTTCGAAAGGGCGAACCTGCCAAGTTGATTGAAACCGTGACACGGTTCTTTGCCGGCTCCCCGGATGGATCGGTGGCAGTGACGACACCGACGGGTCCGCCAACACTTGAATAATCTGTGGGTTCCTGCCGCCGCGTGTTGAGTTCCGTGGCAACCAAAACGCGGGCTTTAACCTCTAAATCACAATCTTCCTCCACCCCTGTTTGGGAAGACTTGTGAAAGCCTCATGTTTTCCGCGCGCCCTAGAGTGCTACTTGTTCTGCTGCACGTTTTGCTGAACGCCGGCCTGATTCGGACCGCGTCGCCGCAAACCCCGCGTCGCGCCGATAACCTTAAGTCTATGACTTTAGAACAACTTGGCGAAATTGAGGTGACCACTCAGTCGAAGGAACCAACGCAGGTCTGGGATACACCCGCAGCAATTTACGTCCTCACCGGCGAAGATATTCGCCGCTCCGGGGTGACCGACATCCCCGACGCCCTTCGCCTCGTCCCGGGGGTCAATGTCGCCCGCGTCAACGGCTCAAGGAACTGGGCGGTCGGCATCCGCGGATTCGGCGATCAATTCTCGAAATACGTCCTGGTACTCATTGACGGGCGCAGCGTTTATACGCCGCTCTTCGGGGGAGTGCTTTGGACCATCGACAACGTCATGCTCGAAGACATCGACCGTATTGAAGTCATTCGCGGACCGGGTGGCACGATCTGGGGAGCCGATGCCGTCAATGGAATCATCAATATCATCACCAAGCATTCGCAGGACACCAAGGGATCGTTGCTCTCCTCCGGCGGCGGAAATGTGGACCAGAACACCGAGGACGCACGCTACGGCGCAGCGCACAAGAACTGGACTTGGCGCACCAACGCCTTCGGCTTTGTCCGCTCGCCGGAGTTCCACGTGGATGCGCAGCCGGACTACGACTGGTCGCGATTCGGTCAGGTAGGATTTCGCGGCGATTGGGCCAAGAATACAGTCGAGTTCACGTTCCAGGGGGATGCGTACTGGGGAAAGTTCGGCGATGCGCAAACTCTCTCTACGTATGTTCCGCCCGTCTCTTTCATCTCTTACCAATCGACAAATGTTTCCGGTGGCAACCTGCGCGCCCTGTGGCGACGGCAGTTCAGCAACCATTCCGACATTTACCTTCAGACGTTCTGGTCGCACGACCACCGAATCGGCTCGAATTTCGGCGAAGACCGCGATACCTTTGACGTCGACTTTCTGCACCGTCTCGCTGCTACCCGGTTCCAGCAATTTACGTACGGAGTCGGACTTCGCCTGAGCCCCAGCACGGTCAAGCAAACGGTGCCTACCGACGCTTTTGACCCACTGCACAAGACGGACAGGATCTACAGCGCATTTCTTCAGGAGGAGTTCCGCTTTGTCCCCAACCGCCTTTCGCTAACTTTGGGCTCGAAGCTGGAGCACAACAATTACACCGGTTTCGAATATCAACCCAACGGCCGGCTCCTCTTCACACCTACGAAACGGTTCTCGGCATGGGCTTCAGTTTCGCGCGCTGTCCGGACTCCCGATCGCGTCGACGAAGATATCCAGGTCGACCTCTTCGCAGTTTCATCCCCGCTGATCTTTGCGCGCGTCGTCGGCAATCATAATCTCGAGGCAGAACGTCTTGTCTCCTACGAGGGCGGCGCTCGAACCTTGCTACACCCGCGCTTCTATATCAGTGGTGAGGTGTTTCACAACGCGTATCGAAATCTGATCGCCCAAGGCTCGCCGACCATAGCGCCCGCGCCTGTCCCTCCATTTCCTCCCGGGGCCCTGCTCTTTACCTTTCAATACACCAACGGGATTCACGGCACTTCCGACGGCTTTGAATTTGCTCCTGATGTGGAGGTAGGCTCATGCTGGCACGTCCGCGCGGGATACTCCTACCTCGACATTGACGTAAAAGATGAGCCCGGATTTACGGATACCGTGACGCTGCAGAAACTAGGCGGCTCCAGCCCAACCCACCAAGCCTTTTTGCAATCGGAGATTAACCTTCCAGGTCACGTCGAATTCGATCAGTCCTTCCGCTATGTCGATTCTCTGCCGGCACAATCCGTCAGGACCTACACGACCGCCGATGCGAGAATTGGATGGGATCCGACAAAAAGCCTCAACTTCTCCGTGACGGGCCAGAATCTCTTCCAGCCGCATCACGCCGAATTTGGGATCGATCCAGCACCAACGGTTCTCATCAAGCGCGGAGTCTACGCAAAAGTCGTTTGGAGCCATTGAGAAGTGGTCACTGGCAAGAAGATGAAGCAGAGAGCGCCAACCGAGCGATTACCACGACGGCGCTCCCAGTTTGCGCGTATCACCCATCGCTTTGCAGCATCGTTTCTTATCGCTGGCGCGGTCATCCCCAACTCTATCGCTCAGACTTCCAAGCCCACCGAATATGACGTCAAGGCAGCCTATCTTCTTAACTTTGGGAGATTCGTTCGCCAGGCCGACGGACAGGCGCCGCGCACCTCTTTTGACATCTGTTTACTGGGCCATGACCCGATGGGCCAGGCCATCGACGAACTCGCCGCGAACCAGGCCATCGACAATCGCCCTTTACATGTTCGTCGCATTCCCGATGTAACCCAGGCCAGGGGCTGCGCAATTCTATTCATCAGTGCTGATGAAGACGTCCATTTGCGCGAAGACTTGGCAATCCTGTCTTCAATCGATGTACTTACCGTGAGCGACGCTTCGGACTTTCTTGACCGCGGCGGCATGATCCAGTTTCTTCTCATACAGAACCACGTGCGCTTCGCCGTGAATCTCAGCGCCGTCAACCACGCGCATCTCACATTGAGTTCAGAACTTTTGCGGGTCGCGTCCTCGGTCACCGGCAAGCCACCCACGGGTGACCTGCCATGAGAATCTGGCGCAGCCAATCCATCTCAGACAAGTTCATGCGCATGACGATGCTGGTCAGCGGAGTCGCTCTGCTGCTTGCCTATGTCTCGTTCCTTGTCTATGACCTCTACAGCCTTCGGCAGGAGCTGATTAGTTCCATGGCGACTGAGGCGAATATTATGGGCGCCAACAGTGTCACGGCACTGTTGTTTGATGACAAGCAGGCTGCTGAAAACACTCTCTCGGCCCTGCGCAACGCGCCCCAGGTCCGCGCCGCAGTGATTCTTCGTCCCGATGGAAGCGAGTTTGCCCGCTATCTGCGCACGGCTTCCATTCAGTTTGAACTGACAAACCATCTTGACCCCGGTGAGACTCAGCGCTATTGGACAAAGGGGCGCGACATCCTGTTGGGAAGCAGAATCCGGTTTCAGGGTGGACAGGTGGGAACGGTCTATCTGGTAGCCGAAACCGGCGACGTGGCGCGGCGCGCTGAACGCTTTGGCCTGATCTCGGCCGGCATGCTGATCATATGTTTCGCCATCGCCCTTTTCACCACGTCAGCAGTTCGGCATCTCGTAACCGACCCTCTTACGGGGCTGGCAGAGACCGCGCAGATCGTTACGCGCGAACGGGATTACTCCGTACGTGCCAGAATCCCCCCCAGCAGCGATGAGCTTTCGTTTCTCGTTCAATCCTTTAACGAAATGCTGGAACAGATCCAGGCGCGCGATCGCGCGCTTGAAACGACGCGAAGCGATCTTGAACATCGTGTGGAAGAACGCACGGCCGAGCTCTCCGCAACCAACAAGGAACTCGAAGCTTTTTCGTACTCCGTGGCCCATGATCTTCGCGGGCCGCTGCAGCATATCAACAACATTGGATTCCTGCTGCAACATACTTCTGAAGGACTGAATGAAGAGGGACGAATGCTGGTAGACCGGCTGCTGGAGGGATCCGGCCGTATGTCGGCCCTCATCGACGATCTGCTCAATCTCTCGCGCGCCTCCAGCCACCCGCTGCATCGCACACTGATCGACCTCAGCCATATCGCCGCGACGGTTGCTATGCGCCTGCGGGCAGAGAGCAAAGAACGCGACGTGCGCTTCGTCATCGCCAAGGGGGCACGCGTCTTTGCAGACGACGGCCTGATGCAGGTTGTTCTCGACAACCTGCTCGGAAATGCGTGGAAGTATACTTCGAAAATGGAATCAGCGGAAATCGAATTCGGCTACAGCGAGGAAGAGTCTGGAACCGTGTACTTTGTGCGCGACAACGGAGCGGGCTTCAATCCGCGCTATGCCGACCGGCTATTCCGGCCATTCCAACGACTCCACTCGCAGAGCGAATTTACCGGTACCGGCGTAGGACTTGCAACAGCCTACCGGATCATTACCCGACACGGCGGAAAAATCTGGGCAAAGGGCAACGTGGACCAGGGAGCTACATTTTTCTTCACTGTGCCGTACGCCGAGGCATGAAGCCAGGTACTCAACGGCTCCAGTACTGACGGTTCAGTCCCAGGTGATATTTGAAGCGCGGCGCAATCCTGCTCTCGCGCAGACCGATCTTGTACCCAAGATACTTGGCAGACGTTCGCAGCAATGCCGACGGGATGTGATGAGGCGCGTGCTTCATCAAGTGCTTCAGTTCGGAGCCAACAAAGCGTCGACCCTCTCCCGAGGCGCTCCCAAACTGGTCGATAAGCCATGTCTCGCGCGCGTGCAGCACCCCGATATCGAAGTACCGCCGGAATTCCTCGGCGATCGAATAGGCGTGCGAGTGCCTCACCATTGCGTCGGCGACATAAGCGGTTTTCCATCCGGCGCGATGCAGGCGCGCCACTACCAGCGTGTCTTCACCAAAGATGACATCCGGCGAAAATCCGCCAACGCTTATAAGAGCGCTGCGACGGTATGCGCCAAAGGCATTGGAGAAGAAGATGGATTTGAATCCATGGATCCGACGGCTTTCCCATGAGCGTACGCGGGAGGCTGGCGGATAGCTGAAATAACGTGCATGCGCTTCGATGGGTCCAGCTGTCTCTCGCGGGAGCTGCCGTCCATAGGCAGCGCCAATCTCCGCATCCTCAAAGATACCGACGAGGTTGGCAAAGGCATCACCGTCGAAGGCCACGGCATCCTGCGTCAGATAGATTAGGATCTCTGCTTCTCCGGCAAGTTCGGCGCCAAGCTGCCTCGTTCCACCATGATTAAAATCTTTGGATGGAATCTCAACAACTGTAAATCCATCGTTCCTCGCCAGGTCCTGCGTACCGTCGGACGAGGATGAGTCAATCACGATGACCTGGTTGAGCGCGAGCCTCTGCTTTCGGATGCCCTCGGACAATGCCGGCCAGTAACGCGCCGCATTGAACGTAGGAATGATAAGCGCGACAGGGCCGCGCACGGCAGCATCGCCTGGTTGCTTCATGGAGGGCCTCTCTCTGGCAGGGCTCAAAGTCAGGATTTAACAGAAATGGGGAATCAACATTGGCTTTCTGGGAATCAAACGTTTGCTTTCCTGGAGGGCGTCATCACTCCGGCTGTTTGCCGAGAAGGCTTCGCGCCAGCCGCGGCGGGCGGAGGGAGCGGAGAGCGGAGGGAATGGAGAAAGTGAGCCAGGATTAACTCGGTCCGCGTGCGGATTTTGTCTAGCGGGGTTTTCGCACGGCTTGCATTGTTGCCATGACGCCTGTAGAACAAAAGGTCCTCATCGATGAACACAAATTTTCCGCCCACCAGGTCGTTCCGCGTTCCGATCCACACATCGTGCAAAAACCACTTGCTCACCGGAATCGGCAGCACCCGTCCCAGGAGTGACGCCCGCAGCGCCATTGCTGAGCCCTGGTAGTGATTCATGAAAAGATTGCGCCAGAACCCGGGCGCAAACCTGCCATACCGGTTGATGCGGGAATCGAGCATCGGCCGATCGCTCTCGTCGATCATCCGCACCCGACTCTGCACTATCCCAACATCCGGGTCGTTCTCAAATGCATCGAGGAACTGCTGCACCTTCGTCGGTGCCCACACGTCGTCGTCGTCGCTCAGAAATAAAATTGTGCCGGACGCCAGACGCAGCGCATCTTCGAACGTTGCCACCACTCCTGCATTGTGGCCATGCTTGAGGATGCGAACACGCTCATCGCCGATTTGTGCAATGCGATCAAGCGTGTCGTCTGTCGATCCATCGTCGACGATGACAACCTCATCCTGCGGCCTCAACTGCGCGAGAATCGATTGCAGTTGCGGCTCGACGAAAGCACCGCCGTTGTAGGCCGCCATGCATACGGAGACTTTCAGTTCGGGGGTGGTTGCTGTCTCCGTCAACTCGAATCTTACGTGCTTCTGGGTGGCCAGGTTCCACGCGGCGATTCGCTTTTTTCGTGATGTAAATAGACGGCGAGTCAGCCCCTGCCAGGTGATCCGCCGCATTTCCGCGGAATCCTTCCGCCACCACTGCTTCACGAGGCGTAGAGCCAGGCGCAACGTCCGCTCCCATCCCGCCGCGCGGCTCATGCGCAAGTCCCAGAAGGCTGTTTCGGCAAGCAGGGCATTGCGGTATCGCTCCGGGCTCATTCTTCGCTGCATGTCCTTCATCGAAAACTCATGCTCAACCTGGATGTTGCCCGCCACATAAACGCGCTTGCCGTGCTCGTGCAGCTTGCTGAAGACCATCGCATCGCTGTTATCGAGCCAGAATCGCGGATCATATCCGCCCAGTTGTTTGAGAGCGGCAACGCTCAGCATCGCACCCGAGTTAAAGGCAAACACAGGCTCGGCTGGGACGCCTACATAGCCCGCCTGATACCACCGCGGAATCGCGCCAAACTGAAAATAATTCGGCGAGATCTGGCTTGTTCCCGCCGCGATCTGCGGCACGATGGCGCCCACTCCCGCGTAGCGCGAGCTTTCGCGCGCGGCAGCAGCCATTTCCAGGAAAAACTCACGCGGTACCGCCGTATCTTGATCGAGCGTCAGCAGCCAGTCCGATGTCTGCTCCACGGCCCATGCGAGGCCGCGGTTATAAGCAGTCGTCAACCCAGAGTTACTTTCGTCGGCGAAGTAGTGCACGCCTTCTGGCAGAATGCGATTTGCCTCCGGCGCGGGGCTGTTGTCCCACAACATCACCCCCACTTCACCCCTTTCCGGGTCCATCTCTTCGCGCGCGGCCATCACGCTTTGAAATGCCGGCGAGTCGCTGGCTTCCATGCGATACAGCACAATCACCGCCGTGACCTTCAGACGAATCGACGCAGGCGGAAATACTGGATGCACTTTGCTCACTTCGGCACCATCCCTTCCTTCTGTGTGCCATCCCAGTGGAAGCACTTCCGTTGCACTGTGCTTTGAAACGCGAACTGAAGAATCGTCGAGAGCGGCGTAAACATGTCACTGAAGAAAATGAACGAGAGGCAGGCAAGAAAGGTGCCGGCCACCAGGATGTTCTTCGGAAGGGAGCGTTCCATCAGCCAACCGCAAGCTATGCCGAGTAACAGGTTCGCGAGATAAACGCCCAGGTAGGAGAAATCGAGAGCGTACGCGGCGAGATAGGTGCTGGCACCGTCAATGATGTTGAGATCATTATGAATGTAAGCGTGAGGATTGACGGGCATCAGAAACGATGGCAACAACGGATACAGAAACGAAAGCGTCGGCCCATGAAAACTGCCGTTTGCGAACATCCAGCACAAGTTTGAAAACGGGATCGAAATGTAGGACGTGAGCCACAGGTACGCCATCGGCCAGTCATAATACTTATGCCGTATCTGGAGATACTGAAGAAATACACCATGCGCAGTGCGCGCATTCCCGATCACGGTAACCGCGACGATTGCGAGCAAGAGACAGGCACCGGCGATCGAATAAAGCTTCTTCCTACTCATCCGCGTCTTCAGTGCGAAGACGAAGAGCATCTGCAGGAGCGCGACCATGAGAAGCCCGCGCGTAATATACAGCGCCAAGCCTGCAAGGCCAAACATGGCGAACAGCACTTTCCGCCAACGTGACGCGTCCAGCATTGAGTTGACTGTGACCACAACCAGCAGCGGAAACAGCACCTGCTTGAATCGGCCGTATGTGAGATACGAAGCTGGATCGCCGAGCGCGGGCGGAGGGCCCGACAATATCCAATTAAACCCAATAATCAACAGAGACGCCATGCAGAACAGCAGGTTGAGCTGCCATAGTCGTGTCACATTCAACGTGTAGCCCAGCGATCCTGAATGTGTCGGCCAGCGGTGCAGCAGCACTGTCCGCGTTACGGAGTATCCAAACAGAAACGAGCCCAGCGAAATCGCAAACAGCAAAACCGGCATTTCCATCGCCGGATATGAAACATAGGTGACCTGAAAGCTGAGCGACACCAGCATCAACACCCAGTTCAGCAGAAAAATGATGAGTGGATTGCAGAACAGCGGGAGGTCACCGCGGCCCATCAGGACGTCGTGCACAAATCTGTGCTCCGCTAAGGTCCCCGTCAATTTCGGCCACAGCACTGCAGCCGAAATCGGAATTTCCGCCGGCTGCATCGCGCTGAGATTCGTACCGCGGCCCGGGTCGTTCATAAGGCCTCCCGGCCAAGACAAAGGTCGGTGCGCAGTGATCCAAGACCGCGAGCGTAATGCACATAACCCGGCAACTGGCCGACCATTTGTAACGTTCGGACACCAAGACTGGGCGAGAGGTTCGATTGGTTTTTCAGGAACGCGATCTTTTCGCGTATCTTTCCGATCAGCGCATCGTGCTCATTCCAGCCTTCCGCGAGCACGCGATGCAGCAGATCTTCAAACTGGCGCGCGACACGGCTGTAGAACTGCCGCCGTGTCTCAGGCCTGGAACTCGAAGGTTGCGCGCCGGGTGTGTCGTTAACGCCGAGTTGCTGACCGGCATGAATGCGGTAATCGGTGAGCGGTTCGGAAATCAAGGTCAAGCGCGCGTGCAGAGCAATCATCCACGCCAGCCAGCCGTCGTGCACCCAGGATGCGGGGATTGGTGAGCAGTATCGCCGGATGGACGCGCGAAACATCAGGGTCGCTCCAGTCACGATGTCGTGCTTCAGAAGCGTTGCGGTTGGGCAGCCGATAAAACTCCGCTGCTTTGCTGCGGTGAACTTGTGCCGCGCGAACAGTCGCATCCCCACAGGCCGCCCTTCGCCGTCGATCAGGTTCGCGTCAGAAAATGCTCCGCCGAGAAAGGGATCCGCAGTCAGTGCAGCCGAGAGCCGCTCCAGCTTTGTCTGCGCCCAACGGTCATCCTGATCGCATAAGGCAATGAAATCCCCGCGCGTCAAGCCGATTGCCTGATCGAAGTTGCGCGTGGATCCGAGCCGTCGACTGTTCGAAACCACTTTAACGGTAAATGGGGCGGAAGACTGAAACCTTTTCAGGATTGAGAGCGTAGCGTCGCTCGATCGATCGTCACAGACCACCAGTTCAAAGGGCAACTGGGTTTGCGAAGCAATGCTCTCGAGCTGCTCCTCAAGATAGCGGGCGCCATTGAATGTGCACATCGCCACCGAGACGCGCGATGTGTACGAGTCTTTGATTTTCGCGTTCACAAAATCAAATCTCCACCTTTGCCCATTGGTGTCGTTTTGTCTTGAATATCGCCGTGGCTGAAATCACACCCGCCAACCCAAGCACCACGAAATAGGCAAGCGAAACACCCAACGCTCCCGAAGTCTTCGCGAGCACAACAACGCTTCCTGCGGTGCAAAGCGCAATCACAATGGACTGCACCAGGAATGGCTCGCACTTGTGTGCGCGCAGGTAGATGGCCTCACTCTGCACCACGTGGCTGCTCAATGCCGTCAGCAGAAGGAGGAGGAAGATTGGCCAATCCTCAATCCGCCGGCTGATCTTCGGCATGATGTACGGCGCTGCCAGTACACCCATCAGCACGAGTACGGCAGCCCCAACAAAGAGGGAAATCGACTGCCGCAACGACCGAAAGAACACGCGGTCCAACTCCGGAGTGTCCTTCTTCGCAATCAGGCTGCCGAAAGGTGCAGCTTTGGTGGTCATCCATGCCAGCATCATGGCGCTCATCTGCACCACGATGCTCATGGAGAGACCCATCTTGCCCGCCTCCACCGGACCGCGAAACGCAAACAGCACAGGCGTGAACAACTGAAAGATGAAGTAGTCGCAGAGCCAGCTCACCGCAATTTTCCACTGGAAGGGCCATACCTCCCGCCGCCAGTTAATTCCCCGATGGGACACAGGCATCTTCAGCAGGGGGATCAACAGTCTGCGGCGCGAATACAACAGGACGCTCGCAACGGCTCCCTGCCCCAGCAGAACCATTGCCGGTGAAAACAGCCCGTGGTGGCTCAGCATCACGGTCCATGAAGCAGCCACACTTACGGTCGACTGAAAGAAGCGCATTCGCGCAACTTGCGCCACCTGTCCGCATCCCTCAAGAAACGAGAGCACCGGGCCAATGGAGAACGTGATGGCACAAGCGAGAACGGTAATCCGCAGCGGAACGACCCACATCTGGGAAGCCTGCGGATCCTGGTGCAGAGAAAAGAAGCGCATCCCGCCCAGCAGCAACACAATTCCCATCACCACTGCCGCGCTCGTATACCAGCGCACCGCGCGTTGCAAAAGAGAAGCAAGCCGGAAGTGCGCAGCCTCGCTCCCGGTAATGCTGCCATCAGGGTGAAACTCCAGGAGTGCCCTTTCATGAGCAGCCACCTGCAGAATCACAAATGAGAATCCCAGTTCGAAGACGCTTTGCAGCGCCACCAGGCTCCACAGGGCATAGTAATAACCCTGTTGAGAAGCGGACAGAAAGTGCACGATCAGCAGCACGCTTCCTACACTTCCCAATCCCTGCACTACGCGCCCGAGAACCGTGAACGCGATGGCCCGGTCGAGACCGATGGAGTGAGGCAGCTTGTGACGCAGAAAGTCGCGAACCAACAGCCAGGCTCGTCCTGAGGGCCGCGGCGATGTTGTGGTCTCTGTCAGCATAAGTCCCGGGTCTGAGATGGATGGGGAATTTGAAAAGTGAGCGGTTTTGCTGTCCCGCATGCGAAGCAGGAGTTCGTCGTACCCGGGCCGATCACATATTTAAGCCCACTGTGAGTCTTTAAAGCCTAACGGGAGTCGCTGTAAGATATCCGCACACGAAGATCCGCACACGTTCGCGAACAGTCTGGTTCCTTAGATGGCACAATGAGATGGCACAATGCGGCCGACCCAACAGGCCCGGAGCATCTCAAATTCAGTCAATGGTTCTGTTTTGAGGGAGGGTCCGACAGGGCATGGCGGAGAAACTGCGGCACTGTCGATCCCGTATCTATAAACCAACATCGACGCGTAGCGTGCGCCTGTGGGAATCGACCAGCATAGTGGCTCAACACTTCCATCGCCGCAGACGGTCGGCGTCGACTCGACAGACGGCGACGCCCATCCGCACGCGGACAGGTCCGCTTTGGCACGATTCGAAGTGACCAAACCCGGGGGAGGACCGTCGGGATTCATGACGAATGGCTCGGGCTGCGCCGTGCCGCGGTCAAGAACAGGGCAACTGAAAAAGCGACCAAGAGCCACAAGCACTCCCTTAAGCACGATCTCATGCTATCGATCTTTCGGGTCAAAAATTTCGGAACTGGGCGCCGCATGTTCATAACAAGCGATCTACCCAGCTCCGGTTGATTCCAGCTCAATAAGCTCCGCGCATGGTGACGACGGCGGGAATCGTTTGGGTGAGAATTTTGAAGTCGAGAAAACAACTCCACTTACTGGCGTAATCGCGATCGAAGAGCACGCGCCGATCAAACTCAACATCGCTGCGCCCCGAAACCTGCCACAGCCCGGTGATGCCTGGGCGGAACAGGTCGTAGTAAGCGAACTGTTGACCGTAGAGCGGAACCTCAGCATCGACAATAGGGCGTGGTCCCACGAGCGACATGTCTCCGCGCAGCACGTTGAAAAGCTGAGGCAGCTCATCAAGGCTCAACTTGCGGATGACACGCCCCACAGGAGTGATGCGAGGATCCGGCGCGTCCTTGTTCAGCGGATACGCCGCTTCATTGCGACGGTCTGCTTCAGTTCGGCGATGAGGGCAGTTGATCTCGAATACATTATCCTTGTGCTTCCGCGTAAACATGGAACGAAACTTGAAGATGCGGAAAGGCACGCCGAACCGTCCCAGCCTTTCCTGGGAGAAGAAGATCGGCCCTGGCGATGTCAATGCCACTGCCAGCGCCACCGCGATCATTACGGGAAGAAACAGAACGATGAGAATACTCGATAGCAGAATATCAATGGTTCGTTTCAATACTGCGTAGCGCCACGAGAAAGCCCGTCGCACTGCGGCAGAAAGATAAGGGGTGGGGCGCCTTGAGACCGACGCCGAATTTGTGTCCCGCAACATGCCGACGGCCGTAATCGCGCTGATTCCAGGTGCATCGGCTTCATAAATATTTAAGGCAGTACTTTTTCCTTGCATTCGCGATACCCTCGCTTTTTGTGTTTCCATGCCCTCGCGAATTCTTTAAAGAAATGAACTCGCAGCGGCGTGCGCATGGGCGTGCCATATAGTTTTCCTCCGATATTTCGTGAGCGCGTTGCGATACGAATCGCTCTCGGAACCGAAGGACGTTCAGGGTAGGGATCAAGGCATTTCAATTCGTGCAGGGTCTTCGATGCGTTTTTATTTCATCTATATGTAATTTGCCAGTGCCGGCGGAAATTACCTGTCGGCTGTCTCCACGTCATCGCCACTTACCTCGATGGCGATACTTTGCATCAGCAGGCTAAGGGTGAGAACAACCTGGAGCCCGCCTTTCTTACGAACTACAATTCCTTCCACTCCGGCAAGCGCGCCTCGCTTGATGCGCACTCGCTGGCCCACGATAAGCAGGGGGTGCGGTTCTGCCTTCGTCGGATCGAGCCCATCTCGCAGGGCTTCCACTTCGAGCTCTGGCAATGGCGCTGGTTGTCTCGCCGATCCGATCATTGAAACCACACCAGGTACTTCAAGTACTCCAATCCGATCGTGCAAATCGATGCGAACAAATACGTAACCTGGAAAAAGCGGAAGGTCTAGAGTCGCCTTAGTCCCGTCTCTCCAAGTGTGTTGCGCGCGATACGTCGGTAAGAAGTGCTCAATCTGTCTTTGCTCTAAATTTCGAGCAACGCGCTTCTCGTGCCGGCAGGTCGTGTACACAGCGAACCAATGTCTTGCCAAATCCAGTGACGAGCCCCGCGAAGTAGTCCTGCTGCTGTTTTTTAACAAAGCTTCGCCATCCTCACTTGGTGGGGTGTTTTCCACAACGCCCAAGGTGCTTTCTTGTCTCCGTGAAAGTCCTGAATCTTCGATGCTTAGCCTCAGCGGAGGTTATTTTGTTCATGTAAACTGCACCACCCACCTCTTCCAGCCGAGGGTCGAACCAGTGTGCTGCGTAACATGACACAAATGCAGTCACAGGCGCTAAGCGCTCGTCGGTACGTTCCTTCAATTGTGGTGCGGGCAACAAACCAAGCAGATGCTTGCAGTTAAACGAGCACTATGAGCGATGCGAATTTCTCTTCTATGCGGCTAAAAGCCAATGTTAAAAACTCTTTACGAGCCATTCTCGCCTTGAACGCCAATAGCGGGAGTTCTCCGGCTATAGAATTACAGACGCAAAAATCGGCCAAAAAGTTATCTGGCCTTTCGCGGTCCCTAGGAACATCTTCTCATGACCGCTCTCTCATTTGCGGCTGCGATCACGTGAGATGAATTTACAATGCTGCTTGACTGGACAACCGGGTCGCTCGCAGAGGGACTTCGCTGCTATCAAAAGCAGGAATTCTTCGAAGCACATGAGCAGTGGGAGACTGTTTGGCTAGGAAGCGATGAGCCTCAGAGGACGTTCCTGCAGGCATCTGATCCAAGTCACGGCGGCATTCCACCATTTGCAGCGGGGAAATCCCGCGGGGACCGGGTCGCTGCTGCGGCGAGCCTTGCGACGGCTGGAGGGTTTTCCGGCTGAATATGAAGGAGTTGCGGTTGAACGACTTCGCGTGAGCATTCGCGAATGGCTGCGAAGCACTCGGCGCCGGAAGATGCCTTGCTTCGTCTCCCGTTTCCGCTTATCCGTTGATACGGGAGTGAAGATTCGAAACCGGGCTGCGCAGACGCGCTGATTGGGATTTACACGGTAATTCATCGATTATCCTAGTCAGCATTGTTGACATAGCACTCGTGAATTGCGTCGAGTGGAGCGTTGGGCCATCGGTTTTTGACCAGGTCTTCTTCTGAAAACTCATGTAGCTTGAAATCGATCTGGCCATCTGGCTGCACTATTCCCTGCACATACCCGTAGATGTGCGATTTAGCGGTTTTTTCCGCATCGCGCGGCAACTGGTATCGCCGTGCGCCTGCCGATCCAATGATGATGCCGGGTACGACGCGGTTGGAATGCTGCTTCCAATACGGGGTGCTGAATATATTCGGGGAGTAGTAGTGCGAATGGCTGGCAAACAGATAAACGTACTTACCAGCTGCCTGGGCGTCGTAAAACCAGGCATACGCAAGATCCCCGGTGCGCTCGCCCAGTTCCCAGTCATCCATCGCGTGCTCCGAACCTTTGGAGTGGGGCAGCGCCTCGTGCATTCCAGCAACGATGGTGTGAACTCCCGAGCCCGGCGCGAGGTCTCGATCGAGAACTCCGCGCAGCCATTTCAACTGCTCATCGGTGAACTCGTTTTTGCTGGCATTATCGAGCGTAATAAAATCAACGCCATTGTGGATCCAGTGATACCAGGGACCAATCGGTGCGGCTCCGGGGCCATCGGCTTGGCGTTGGGCTGCGATTTCCGGCCGGTCGAGGAAGGATGAAAACTTTGCGATGTAGCCCTCGCGGGTCATGGGAGGCACGGTCTCATGATTGCCGCGGCCCAGGAAAACAGGAAACGTCCCGAACGACGTCATCTGATGGGTAAGAAAATCATCCCACGCGATGCGGTGATACTCGTCCATTACGAAGAACCTTGCCCGCTGGCAGCATCGAGAGCAGGTCCTGATCCGGATTTGACATCCAACGGAAGTCGCCCAGGTGCCAGTAGAAGGCATCGTGCTCCGCCTTCACGTTGGAGGCAATGACGGGCATGACAAAGTCGCCACAGTTCCGGCTGTCTCCCGAAACAGCGAAACTCCAGGTTGTGTCGCTTGTCTGGGCGACAGCGGAAGCGGCAGCGAGGACAAAGAGCGCTAGCAGAGACCGATTCGGGAAGGCGTGGAACATGCTTCCAGCATAAACGGGCTCTCCGACGAAGGCTTCGTCAACAGTTTGTTAAACCTCGACCTTGTTCGCTCAGTTCTTCCCCGGATCGCGGTCTCCAAACGCAGTTCAGTCTGGGGGTGGTGAGCGAAGAATCGGTTCTCTGCCTAAATGACCTTCATTGTGATTCGAGTCACCGAGCGCGCCGCATGCTTCCCCATAAGCTCAAGTGGCGAGTGGCATCAGCACACCGCTATCAAGGAGCAATTTTTCATGGCTTACGTCGTAACCGATGCCTGCATCCGGGATTTCGTCTGCGTTACCGAATGCGCCACTTCCGCCATTGCGCCGCTGCCCGCCGATGAGGCTGCGGGAACCGTTTCACAGGTATATATCAATCCCGACGAGTGCATCGACTGCGGCACAGTGCGTAAGTCTCTGCGCGCAGAACGCGATCTATCCCGAAGCTGATCTGCCTGCGGACAAGGCACACTTCGCAGAAAAGAATCGCGCCTACTTTCAATAGACTCTGGTAGTTCCGGCGATGCCGGAAGAGATCCGCTTATGGTTCCGTCTTCGAAGGCGGAGGGGTAGGTGTTTGCGCGCCCTGTTGATCCGCTGGTTGTGCCGCCATGGGGGTCTTGATCGCCGCGGGAGCCGGCGTGCCGGGGGGCATCGGCATCGCGGAAAGTGCCAGTGTCTGGACAGTCTCTGGATCGTCGCGCAACTTCAGGTACAGCACACCATTCACCGGGTGCGGCACAGTTAACTGCGTGCCGGTGAAGTCTGCCGGCACATTCACAGCGTTGTCAAAATCGGACGACGATGCAACGGATTCGGCTAAGAAGAGATTTGTTCCGGTCAATGTGCACGGCCGAGAAACACTATGCGGGCAGTGCAGCTCCTTGAAGCCTGGGAGACGAACGAGCGTCCCGAGAGACAGCCAATTCCCAGCCACGCCGTCGGCGGAAACAGCACGGGCCTGGAGAGGCCCGAATGCCGAGGAGCCGAACTTGGCAAGTGGTTCGACTACGCCAAGCGCCGTATTCGCATCTTCCAGCATTAGTGTGCCGTCGCTGACGGTGAGAGTGGTGTGGAAGCTGTTGTCGACCGCGGCGACCTCCACCTTCTCGTTCCGGGGAAAGTTCGCCGGAGTTTTCGACTTCAGGAAGAACACCAGTCTTCCGTCGACAGGAAGATCGTTGGGGCTTCCAAGGTGAACAGGCGAGGGATCAACCGACGCTTGATCCTGCGTACCTTTGCTTAGCAGGGTCACTTCCGGCCGAGGCGGGTCGACGCTGACGGGAACCTTGAGCTCACGTCCGTCGCGCAGTTCAACCTTGGCGGTGTAGTGCTTTCCCGGCTCAAAATTGTCCGTGGGCCTGTCCGCCTTCATTTGCAACTGGTCCTGATCTTGCACGCGCTTCAAGTTCACTGGAATCCAGTCAATGCCATCGAGTGAGACCTTGGCCACTTCATCGAGCCGGTTTCCGGTTAGCGCTGCATCACTGTCGCCGGCGCTGAGCGCCAGCCGGTCCAGAGACGCCGCCTCCGCGTAGGCCGTGAGCGTGAGTTTGTCGGGCGTGCCCAGGCCGTACTGGTGGATATTGATTGTTACCGGACCGGGCGCAGCGTCTTTCAAAGGCACTCCCATTTCGAGCGTGTCGGGCTTGGGCGCCTTCCATTGCAGCTTCACCGCGCTCGCTCCGGTCGACTGTGCCTCGATTTTCTCGATGCACAAGGTGTTTTCGCCAATGATGTGAAGCGTATCTTCGCGTCCGACCACCATCGCCGACACATCGCTAGGTGAGACGGTCCACTTACCTGCTTCCGCGCTAACGAGGCGGTATCTGGGCCCTATCCAGTCATCGAAGCCCCATTTGCCTTGGACGACTCCAGTGAATTCGCCGTGAGGCAGCATCGGAATGGCATGCAACGGCACAAGGCCGCCTTCTGCGGCGTCCGCCTTGAGCGGCACATCCACCGGACCGGTCTTCGATTCGATATGCAGCTTGAGGTCATGTGCCTCGGGAGAGGCGTACACCTGCGGCGCGCCTTCAGCTGGAAGCACAAGTCCTGTTTTCTGAGCACAGAACTGCTCCGTTGGGTTCACGGGGTGCAGTGGCGGCATCTTGGCGGGGCCAACCGGAGGCATGGCGACCACCACCACCGATTTCGGGTCGCGGAAAGAAGGAGGCACGCTCAAACGCAAGTTCAGCGTATCGTCGGTGGGCAATGCGAGCGCGGGTATGTATTGGAAATGAGCAGTGTGGAGCGAGGATAGAATCCGGGCCGTATCGACAATCGCACCGATGTAAGCGCTGTACATTCCTGCCCCGCCGACCGAGGAGTAACTCAGCTGGTTCATCAGGTCGGCGCCACTGCCGCTCGTTAGCTGGCTCACGCGAGTGGAGACGTTGGCGTCGTCGAGAACCATGCCCTCCGTGTGCTGTGTAAGGCACGGAGCCTGTTGATCCGTTGGCTTATCGAAGCATTGCTGGTCAACCCGGATACCAAGAACGGTTGCTGCCTTCTGCGCCCGCTCTTTCAGCGAATTTGGGTCGGTCTGCGAGGTGACTTTCACCTCGGCCAGGTAGGCGTCCAGACGCATTCTGTCCATACCTGCGGCCTGCAGATCTTGGGTGGCTCGGACGAAGACACCGGGACGGCCCCGGACGGCACTACGCAGCGTACTGAAGTCCCCGCCTGTTGCGGGCGCAAGAAACACGACGGCTTGCTGCGCCTCGTCAGGAACCGTGATGAAAACCCCCTCCTGGTGTGGCTTTTTGGCCCAGGTATCGACGCGAGTAAACCACTGATCCGGCGGGGGATTGGTCGCGCCGCGCAGGAAGGCGACAATCAGAACATATCGCTCAGACTGGCTTTCGGGGAAGTCAGGATGAATCCAAAGACGGTCGCCGGGCAGAAGGTTAGGAACTTCGCCGATCGGCAGAGTCACCTCTCCCCGCTTCACGTGTACATCAACTTTTGGTCCCACGAGGTCGAAGGATGGGGCTACCTGACTGTGTGCAGGTGTACTTTTCCAAGCCAGTGAAACGAACAACAATAAAAGCAAACAACGCCGCATCTCCCTATTGTACGAATATGTGGGTTTCAAGAATATGGCAACAGATTGAGACTTTGGAGGCAAATCGGGGTTGCGTGGCCCCCGCAACTCTTGCAAGGGCAGGGGGTTCGGCTGCACAATCGTTTACACTGGTGCGTGGTTAGGCTGGAAGTGCTTTTTAGTTAAAGTTTTTACTCGGCCCCCGTGGGGCATCAAGAAGCAGAGCGAAAACCAAGCTGCTTCGGCAAGAATAGAATCCGCCCTGATCACCTTACAACGTTCGGAAATGCCGATGGCTCAGTCACATCCAGATCGGAAACGTGTCACCCGCCGAAAAGAAGATGCTGCCCGCCGGATTCGATTGCAACGAAGCGCAGCAAGATAGCGGCAGGCTAAAGATGCTTTATATGGAGAATGTTATGAAGTCGAACCGGGCTGTGCAAAGCAGCGTAGACATCAGTAATTTGAGTGTTCCGGACGCTGAAGAGATTATTGAAGAGGCCTTGAGTGAACTGGCTTTTTCCCAAGACCCCGGAATGGCGCGCGCCCTGCGCTTCCTGGCGCCTCCGGGTTACCAGGCAATCGTAGAGTTGTGCAGTGAGAACGGGCGCAGCAAGCGCCGCAATGCGCCGGCGGACAGTTGGTCTCCCGAAGAGGATGAGGTTCGCATCTACTTCGAGCGCCTGGACGACGGTTCGGCGCCAGCGAGGCAGAGCCGCGGATCACGAGCCCCGATCGACACGAGCTTCGAAGTAGAGGCCGACGATGAAGCGGCTGATACCAGCAGATCTGGATGCGCGGGTGAAGGAGCTTTGCGCGGCCTTGGCGGAAGCCGAGCGGGGCGGCCATGCATTCATTGCGCTGAAGTGGTTCCGGGATTCATTTTTGCCGCGCAAGGCATTCCGCTGGAATCAGCACCCGGAGTCAAGACAAGCTGTGCTGGCGGAGGCGATACAGCGCGGCGTCGTGCTCACCAGCAAGATCGCGAATCCGAAAACTCCCGCCTATCCGACGACGACCATTCGATTGAACCGGGCCGAAGCCGGCGTGCCTGAAGAAGCCCAGCGCTTTCACCCGATCGTGATTCAGGGCGAGTCGATCACCGAAGTGATCCAGGACGAACGAGGAAAGTTGTGAGCTGCTATTTCCTCGAATCCACGGCATTTGCGAAGCTGTTTGTGCAGGAACCGGGCACCGATGCGTTGATTCGGCTCATGGAGTCAGTCGAGGATAACCGCAAGCTGATTGCGGCCTGCGCGCCGCTGGAGGTATATGCGGCGATTCGCCGGCGAGAGCGCGCCGGGGATATCAGCTCTGCGGATGCAGCGGCGGTGTTCGAGATCATCCGTATTGAGGCAGCTCGCATGGTGCAGGAACCGCTGAATCCTGCGGTGCTGGAATCTGCACGGCAACTGCTGGACCGCACGAGACTGCGCTGGACAGATGCGCTGCAGTTGGGAGCCGCGCTGGTGGCGCGCGAGATGTTCAGGGGAACCGAGATCATCTTTGTTTCGGTATCGCCGCAGTTGCAGGAATCTGCACGAGCGGAGGGCTTCCAGGTGCTCGACCCCGAGAAAGACCCCATTGAGGTCGTTCCACAATCGGCCTGATTCGACCAGCCGATTACTTGAGGATTTCGATTGGTTCGAATTTCATGGCGCGCCGGGCGGAAGATACTGGCGATCGCCGCTACACACAAAAAGAGCAGCGGCGACAGAATGAAGGTCGCCAGATCGTGCGATCCGGTCTTATAGAGAACATACTGCAGATACCGGATGAGCGCGAGAGCTGCGCATAGTCCTGCAACGATCCCAACTAATGCAAGCAGCATTGCCTGGCGCATAACGATCTGCAGAATGTCGGAGCGATGGGCCGCTACGCTATTCGCGCCGAAAGCGATTGGCCTTTTCGAATTCATCGCGCAAGTCGGGCGTCCGCAGATTCTCGCGGATGTGGGCAAGGCTCTGTTCGAGAGCCTGCAGCGCGGCCGCGATTTCGTCGGTGTTTGTGTGGGCGATGTCGCGCCACATGGAAAAAGGACTGGCGCCAAGACGCGTCATCTCGCGTAGAGCGCGGCCGCCGACGTCCTTCAATTCCGGAGCGGCGCCAACCCGTTCCGCTAAAACAGAACTAAGTGCGGTGGCGACAAATTGCGGCAGATGGCTGACCCAGGCAACGAGTTCGTCGTGGCGCGCGGCATCGAGATCGATGACTTTGGAGCCCATGGCGGCCACCCATTCGCGCCAGCTCAGGACGAGTTCGCTACCGCGGGGTGTGCGCACCGCACCAGGCGCATCGGTAAAGAGCCACGCTGCGCCGCGAAAGAGGTTCGCGTCGCCCAGCTCTGCTCCGCCCCGCTCTTTGCCGGCCATGGGATGACCGGGCAGGAATGCAGCGCAGCCCACCTGGTTGAAGTACTCTGTTCCAGCTTTGGTGATCTGAAGCTTGGTGCTGCCGACGTCCGTGACGAGATGGTCTCCGCCGATATGCATGGTAATTTGCGCCATCAGGTCAAGCGTGGCGTAAACAGGCACGGAAAGGATAGTGACGTCTGCTTCACGTGCTGCAGAGATCGGATCGGCTTCAATCGAATCGATGGCGCCAGACTTGAAGGCGATTTGTGCGCCGTCAGCGCCGCGATTCCAGCCGGCGATCGATCCCTTAAATCCGGCTGCGCGCAGAGCGAGACCCACCGATGTACCCAGCAGGCCTGTACCCAGAATCGCGACTCGTTCCATCATGAAAACTCTTTCCGTTTCAGAGCGTCCGTCCGACTGCCTTGGCGATCAAGCGCAGCTCAGCCATGAGTTTCTCAAACTGATCGGGATACAGCGTCTGCGCCGCATCGGAGGCTGCCTTATCCGCATTGGGATGAACTTCAACGATGATTCCGTCGGCTCCAGCAGCAACAGCAGCGCGCGCCATGGGCGCGACCATTTCGCGATGGCCGGTGCCGTGCGACGGGTCGCCGACGATGGGAAGATGCGAAAACTTCTTGACGACGGGAATGGCGGAGATGTCCATCGTATTGCGCGTAGCGGTTTCGTAGGTACGAATGCCGCGTTCGCACAGGATAACGTCGTAGTTGCCGCCGGACATGATGTATTCGCTGGAGAGCAACAGTTCTTCGATGGTGGCGGCGATTCCCCGCTTGAGCAGAACCGGCTTGCGCGCGGAACCAAGTTCGCGAAGCAGGTTGAAGTTCTGCATGTTGCGCGCGCCAACCTGGAAGCAATCGACCAAGCCAAGCATGGGCTCGATCTGCGCGATCTCCATCACTTCGCTGACGACCAGAAGACCGTTGACGCGGGCCGCATCGTACATGAGTTTCAATCCTGGGATGCCCATGCCTTGAAAGGCATAGGGCGAACTGCGCGGCTTGTAGGCGCCGCCGCGCAGAAAGCTGGCTCCTGCAGCCTTTACCCGCTTTGCGGTCTCGAAGATTTGCGCTTCATTTTCAATGGAACACGGACCGGCCATCACGACGACCTGTTCGCCGCCGAGCTTTACGCCGTTGGCGAATTCAATGACCGTTCCTTCGGGCCGGAAGCCTCGACCTGCCAGCTTGTAGGGCGAACTGATGCGGTGAACGTGAAGGACGCCGGGTAGATTCTCAAACTTTGTAAGATCAATGGTCGCCGTCGGACCGACCCCTGCAAGGATGGTTTGGGTTGCACCCGTGGTGCGATGAACGCCGACTCCTGCTTCGACCATGACTTCAATCACGAAGTCAATCTGCTCTTCGGTGGCCTTCTCCTGCATTGCGACAATCATTTTTCTTTCCCTGTCTCGGGCGCGGCTCCGGGGTTTCCGGCAACACGACTTTGTTGCTGGGATTCCGGGGCGCCTGTGTCCTGGCCCATGAGGGCATTTCTTTCTGAAGCCAACTCGTTCCTCTGCAATGCCCGCATCACGTCGATGATGCGCTCGTAGATGTGCGTCAACTCGATGTCCGGCAACGGCCCCTTGTTGGCGGCGCGCACGTTGGCGTAGATGATCTTTTCGCGTGCCGGCTCATACACCGGCAGCGAGGTCGCGACTTTCAGATGACCAATCATCAACGCGGCGCGGGCCCGCTCGCTCAGCAGTTCCACAAGCTGGCGGTCCAGAATATCGATTTGATTTCGCAATTCTTCCAGCGTCATTCCATCCTCGTGATGCGCCCGACGTGTGACCCCTTGCGAGGCCGGCCCACCCCGGTGCGTGGTAACAAGAGTTGAACCGAAGCAGCGGCTTGCGCTATGGCGGGCCGCCCAGAACCGCGTAATTACTGGGCCAGCGCCGCCTGGGGCAGACGCAGACCCTTGATAAATCGCGCCACGGCTTCGGGCGCTGCCTCTGGATCAGACCGCTCGATCAACTCCACAATCGCGCTGCCGATGACCGCAGCATCCGCAAACTCCGCCACCTGCGCAACATGCTCCGCAGTGGAGATGCCGAATCCGACGGCGACCGGCAGCCTCGGTCCATCGGCGAATGCGCGCGACGAGAGCGGCCGCGTCAGCGGTCATGCTTTGCTGCTTGCCGGTGATGCCGACGCGCGAAATAGCGTAGACGAATCCTCGGGAGTGCGTGGCGATCGCCTCGAGACGTTCGTCCGGACTGGTTGGCGCAGCCAGAAAAATCGGAGCGAGGCCTACGCGGTTCATTTGGGCCAGGTATTCGCCGGCCTCTTCGACAATCATGTCGGTAATGAGAACGCCATCTGCGCCTGCAGCCGCTGCATCATCTGCGAATCGTGAGAAGCCATAGCGCAACACGGGATTGAGATATGTGAAGATGACAAGCCCGGCATTGGGCCGTGCGGCACGAATCTCGCCGGCAATTCTCAGCACATCGGTCATGCTGGTACCGCTAGCTACGGCACGCTCACTGGCGCGCTGAATGACAGGACCGTCCGCAAGAGGATCGCTGAAAGGAACGCCGAGTTCAATCACGTCAGCACCGGCATCGATCGCGCCAAGCGCGATATCGCGCGTGATTTCGACGCTGGGATCGCCGGCAGTCAAATAGACGACCAGGCCTGGTTTGTGACTGAAGCTAAGCGCCATTGAAGTCGGTTACGCTCCCTGGATTTTCAGTTCGCGGGCAATGATGCCCATGTCCTTATCGCCGCGGCCAGAAAGATTGACTACCAGTATGTCACGCGGCGAGAACGAAGGAGCGATGCGCAGGCACTCGGCGACCGCGTGGGCGCTTTCAAGTGCAGGCAGGATGCCTTCTGTCCGCGCCAGCTTCACCACGGCCTCAAGCGTGGCCGCGTCATCCTGCGAAACGTACTCGGCGCGGCCGGCGTCATGCAGCGCCGCATGCTCGGGTCCGATGGACGCGTAATCCAACCCGGCTGAGACGGAGTGCGTTTCGGCAATCTGTCCGTTTTCATCCTGCAGTACATACGAGAATGTGCCCTGCAGAACACCGGGGACACCGCCGCTGAAGCGTGCTGCGTGCTGGCCAAGTTCTGTCCCTCTGCCACCCGCCTCGACGCCGATAAGCCTCACGTTGCGATCGGGAATGAATTCGTAAAATGCTCCAATCGCATTGGATCCGCCACCGACGCATGCGATGACCGCCGTCGGCAGACGACCCTCTTTCTCGAGAATCTGCTCCTTCAACTCGCGGCTGATGCAGCGATGAAAATCGCGAACCATCGTTGGATAGGGGTGAGCGCCCAAAGCGCTGCCCAATAAATAATGAGTAGTCCGGACATTGGTGACCCAGTCGCGCATGGCTTCGCTGATGGCGTCCTTGAGGGTTTTCGACCCGGAAGAAACGCCGCGGACTTCTGCCCCGAGCAGCCGCATGCGCAGGACATTGAGTTCCTGGCGCTCCATATCCACGTCGCCCATGTAGATAACGCACTCCATGCCAAGCAGCGCGCAGACAGTAGCGGTCGCGACACCATGCTGGCCGGCGCCGGTTTCGGCGATGATGCGTTTCTTGCCCATCCGCTTCGCGAGAAGTCCCTGGCCGAGGGCGTTGTTGATCTTGTGCGCGCCGGTGTGCAGCAGGTCTTCGCGCTTAAGGTAAATTCTGGCGCCGCCGAGTTCCTCAGTCAGCCGCTTGGCAAAGTAAAGAGGTGTAGGCCGACCGGCAAAATCCTTGAGCAGTCCATCGAGTTCGTTCTGGAACGCAGGATCGGCCTTGGCGAGTTCGTACTCGCGCTCGAGTTCGAGCAGCGCAGCCATCAGCGTTTCAGGGACATACCTGCCGCCGTAGATGCCGAAACGCCCGGGACGCGACTCCGACGGGGCGGATGGAAGGATCACTGATGCCATGGGGCCGGCCTCCTGCAGTTTCTTGCGGATGAGACGATCTCTTCCAGTTTACTAGGACTCGAGGAAGCGGGCGGAATGGAGGGTCTGGTCAGCTCTCGCGCTTGCTGAGTACCGATGCGGTCCGGGCCTGCGCGATGAACGCACGTATCTTTGCCGGATCCTTGCGGCCGGGGGCCGATTCGACGCCCGTGACCACGTCGACGCCCCATGGCTTAAGCACTGCGATGGCTTCGGATACATTCTCGGGGGTGAGGCCGCCTGCGGCAACGAGCTTAAGGGAGGAGTGGGTATTTTCGAAGAGCATGGAAGCCGCGGCATTCCAGTCGAATGCGATCCCAGTTCCACCAACAGCGGTCGCCGTACGGGAGTCAACAAGGACAGCGTCGATATTCTTGTCTAAAGCGAGAACGGCGGCCTTCGCGGCGATGCCCGGGCTAAAGTGCAGCGTCTGCAGGATGCGGAGACTGGAACCGAATTTGTCTCGCAATTGGGAAGGTATCTCTGCGCTCGCTGCAAATTGCAATTGAACGCCTGTCAGGTTGCAGTCGTTGACAACGGCTTCAATCTCTTCGAAGGCTGCGTCGACGAAAACTCCGATTTTCTCAACGGCGGGCGGCAGATGGGGAACGATCTTTGCGACCTGCTCGCGGGTGACCCGACGCGGGCTGGACGCGAAGACGAACCCTAGGGCATCCGACCCGGCTTCAGCGGCGAGCATTGCGTCTTCGAGTGAGGTATTGCCGCAGATTTTGATCCAGAGGTTCATCGGATGACTTTGGATCCTGCGAGCAGCGCGGACAGAGCAGCGCCGGGATCGGGCTGGCGCATGAGGCTCTCGCCGATGAGGAATGCGTGGAAGCCGGCGGTTCGCAGGCGATCGATGTCCTCCGAGGTTGCAATGCCGCTTTCGGCGACGCGAACGACGCTGGGCGGAATGTGATCGACGAGTTCGAGAGACGTTTCCAGGCGCACTTCGAAAGTCTTGAGGTCGCGATTGTTGACGCCAATAGCGTCGGCGCCGTTCTCGCCGAGTACGTCGAGCACAGCGTCAAGTTCGTCGGCAGTGTGAACTTCGATGAGGACATCGAGCGCATGCTCGTGCGCAGCGGCGGCGAACCGCTTGAGCTCTGCATTGGTGAGCGCAGCAACAATAAGCAGGATGGCATCGGCGCAGTGGGCTCGTGCTTCGAGGATCTGGTACTCGTCGACCGTAAAGTCCTTGCGCAGACAAGGCAGGTTCACCGCGGCGGATGCAATCTCAAGGTTACGCAGACTTCCCTGAAAATAAGTCTCGTCGGTGAGAACAGAGAGCGCGGTCGCACCGCCGTCTTGATATGTCTTGGCGAGCCACGCCACATCGCAGTCAGCGCGGATGAGTCCCTTGGACGGTGAAGCTTTTTTGATTTCGGCGATGATGGCGGTTTCTGACAGAGACCGCCGGCGAAGAGCCGAAGCCCACCCGCGTGGCTGATGAAGGCTGCCCTTTCGCGCAAGTTCGGCGAGCGGCACACGAGCTTTGGCGGCGGCGACAGTGGCTCGCGTTGTATCGAGAATTTTGTCCAGTTGAGTCGACATGCGCTGGCTTGAGTATACGGTCGGCCCAAAATGAATGCGGCGGCGCGTGAAGTTGAAGGAGCGAACCACGCAGATTGGACCCGGGAAACTAGCCGTGGTGGGCCCGGAGGGATTCGAACCCCCAACCAAGGGATTATGAGTCCCCTGCTCTAACCGTTGAGCTACAGGCCCACATTGTCAGCAACCATTGTATCTTGTTGATCTTACCTCCATCTTCAAGCTGCCTCCTCCAGCACGGTATTTGTACCGGAGTCACTTCTGGTGTCACTCGGTTTTTCGTTTCTTCGCCAGTCTTACACAACCGTTCGACCGCTGCCAGTTCATGAGATTGCGATAGGTGCGCAAATCTCATCACCATCTGCAGAGTCCGATGGCCCAACAACTGTGCCAGAATGCGCAGGTTGACACGGCCATGACCAGGGCGCTGGCAAAGCAATGACGTATGTCGCGCAATAAAAATCTTCCAACTGGCTTCTTCACCTAGGGTCACCTTCCTTCAACTTCATTCGGACCAAGGGCAGGTCGATATCTGACGTTCGCAGAATCCCTGATCATGTCGGCCGGCATCTCTGCATTCTCTTCTCAACCTCGTGCGAGTTCGCAGGGTCGATCGCGATCGGGAACTCGGCGCTCGGTCTGGCCACAGCGGCTAATTCCCACATCCTGAACCACATGTTTGATTGACGCCCCAATTGCGCTCGACGTGGACAGGTCAGGGACGGCAATACCCGCCCTTTGCAAAATAACGGTTATTTGGAGCAAACTTTGTAGCCGATTTCGCTGTCTAAATTATCGGGCCCATCTTCTCACCCTCACGCCACTTACAAGTGCCGAGAGCAAACAGGTTTTAAGGTTCCGTTGACTTTGAAGCATTCGATCAAAAATCGGACGTACGGTTGCTGCGGATCGATAGCGTTGCTGGGATTGGCTTTCTGCGTCTTCACATGGGGTTTCCAATACAAGCTTTCCCTCTACGACCCTCCGCAGACTGCTTCGCATTCGGTACCGACAGCGAAGTTGCTTTCCCGGGACGAGCAGTCCGATCGGCTGGAGCATTCGAGCTTCACTGAAGCCGATCCCCCGACTAAGCTTCTTCTTACGGCATCCGACGCGATTCTTTTTGTTCTATTGATTGCCTGCGTGATTTGCCTCGCCCCTTTGAGTCAACCCGGACGAGTCGAGTGTCCATCAATGCACTTGAGGCAAACCCTTCTAGAATCCCACTTCGTACGGCCCCCTCCTCCCTCTTTCGCTTAACTGAAGACGCTCACATCTACTCCTGCTAGGGGGTTTGGTGTTTATGCGAACTGCTTTCGCCGGCCGTTTTCATGTCGCGCTGCATTCAATCAATCCTTAACCCTGCTAGAGGTGTACCCAAGTTATGCGCAAGCGCTTTTCCTCAATTTTCGCGCTAGGAAGCATGCTTCCACTCGTCATGTGTTTCGTTGCCTGTCGTTCGAACGGAAAGACCCCGGAGGCCAGAGCCGACGAGATTCCTTCGGCAAAGGTTGCAACAGCAGCACGAGGGAACATTGCTCACACGTTGAGTCTTGCTGGGCAGTTTCAGCCATATCAAGTGGTCGACGTTCATCCCAAAGTTACCGGCTTTATGGCAAAGATCAACGTCGATATTGGCGACCGGGTGCATAAGGGGCAGACGCTCGCCGTATTGGAAGTGCCTGAGCTTAAAGCTCAATTGCAAGGCGCGGGATTCGAAACGCAACAAGCTCAAGATGACCTGCTTAGAGCTCAGCATGAGATAAAACGCGCAGAGGCGACGCATGCCGCTCTGCATGCGGACTATCAAAGGCTTCTCGAGACCTCCAAGGCGCAGCCCGGCCTTGTCGCGCAACAAGAACTCGATGACGCGCAGAGCAAAGATCTGTCCTCGGAGTCGCAGGTTGACGCGGCGAAGTCTGCAGCGGACGCGGCGCGTGAACATCAGCAAGCAGCTCATTCAGAGAAAGACCGCGTGCAGGCCCTGCAGAATTACACCAATGTGGTGGCGCCTCTCGACGGAGTGATCGTTTGGCGCTACGCCGACACCGGAGCCCTCATCCAGAGTGGCACCAATTCGAACGACCAGGATATTCCGATTGTCAGGTTGTCGCAGAGCGGATTGCTGCGCCTCCGTATGCCCATTCCTGAGAGCGATGTGAAGTATGTGCACGTCGGCGACGCAATGCAATTGAGAGTGGATGCCATTGGCCGCTCATTTACCGGAAAGATCGTGCGCTTTACACGCGATGTGAACTTTGAAACCCGCACGATGGAAACGGAGGTTGACGTCGACAACCACGATCTTTCGATCTCCCCTGGCATGTATGCCAATGCGCAAATGCAACTTGCCCACGTGGAGAACGTCACAACGATTCCAGTCGAGGCATTGGTTCTCAAAGGGAATCGGCAGGTTGTCTATGCGCTGGACGCCGACAATCGCATTCATATTCGGAATGTTGAAATTGGAATCCAAGGATCAAAGCTTGCTGAAGTTAAGAGCGGTCTCGAACCAGGCGACCGGGTCGTTCTGGGTGGTCAGGAAAACTATAGAGAGGGCGAGCAGGTTGATCCCATCCTCGTGCAAGAGCCGACTTCAGATGTAGTTCGAGAGGCCGGAGGCACGATCGACATGAATGCAGAACCGGAAGCCAAAACCGGAGACACGAAGTAATGCCGAAGTTTGCTCTCAGGTACCCGTTCTTCATCATCATGCTATGTCTGATGGTGTCGCTCGTGGGCGTGGTCAACACTATGCGAATGCCGGTCGATCTATTCCCCAGGATCGACATGCCAGTAGTGGTAGTGGCTACGTTCTACAACGGCATGCCGCCACAGCAGATCGAAGCCGACATTACAAATACGTTTGAGCGCTTCTTCACATTAGGAGCAAATATCGACCATAGTGAATCGCGCTCCCTTACCGGCGTGAGTCTGATCAAGATCTACTTCAAGCCAGGAACCGACCCAAATGCTGCATTAAGTAACATCGCTAACCTTGCCATGGCCGATCTGCGACGGCTTCCGCCAGGCACATTGCCTCCCGTGGTGCTGGGGATGGATGCCTCCACACAACCGGTGTGTCTGGTAACTCTCAAGGGAAATGGTCTGAATGAAACGAACCTGAAAGACATGGCCCAGTTCCAGGTACGGAATCAGATCTCGAATGTGCAGGGCGCTTCGGTTCCGCAGCCCTACGGAGGAACCTATCGGCAAATCCAGGTCTACGTAGATCCGGTGAAGATGGAGGCGCGCAATCTCAGCCTGAATGACGTCGTCGAATCAGTGAATAGTTCGAATTTGATCTTACCCGCAGGCGACGTACGCATAGGATCGAAGGATTTCAATATCTACGCGAACAGCCAGTTTCCAGATGCAAAGTCGATGAATGAGATGCCTCTCAAGTCCGTGGGTAACTCTTCTGTGCTCGTTGCCGACGTCGGAAAGGCTGAGGATTCAGGAGCGCTTCAATACAATATTGTTCGCATCGACGGACAACGATCGGTCTATATACCCGTCTTCAAACAAGGCGGAAACAGCAATACAATTACCATCGTCGATGGCATGAAGGCGGCCATCAAGCATCTTGTAGACATCCCCGCCGCACTGAAGACAGCCGTCGTTTTCGACCAATCCATCTTTGTAAAGCTGGCCATCAAGAATCTGGTCAAGGAAGCAAGTATCGGTCTGATTCTTACCGGCATCATGATCCTGGTCTTCCTCGGAAGCCCGCGGGCAACCTTCGCCGTTCTCCTTTCGATTCCACTTTCGGCCCTGGTCTGCCTTCTGTTAACGAGTGCCATGGGCGGATCCATCAACACCATGATCCTGGGCGGGCTGGCGCTGGCATTTTCGCGGCTGATCGACGATTCGGTGGTAGTGCTTGAAAACATCTTCCGCTACATGGAGATGGGGTCACCGCCCCGCGAGGCAGCAGAAAAAGGGGGAATGGAAGTATCCCTTGCAGTCCTTGCTGCAACCTCGACAACGTCGATCGTGTTCTTTCCCGTAAGCTTTCTGTCCGGCATCAGCAAGTACATCTTTACACCTCTTGCGCTGGGCGTAGTACTGTCGATCTTCGCCTCCTATTTCTTCGCGATGACGGTCGTACCTCTCTACTGCGCCAACTTCATCCGATTGAGGCACGAGGATGAGACGGAAGGGGCCGAGACAAAGCGGGGACTCTTTCTTCGATTCGAGCGCAAATTCAACGAGAAGTTCCAAAGTTTGCTCACTTGGTACGAGGGCCTCGCCAAACGTGCCATGCGGCGTCCAGGCTTTACTGCCGGAGCGATCCTCGCCGGTGTGGCAGTGACAATGCTTGTGCTCTTTCCATTCCTTGGGCGCGCCTATTTCCCGCGCACCGATCCCGGCCAATTCGTCATCGATGTGAGAATGCCTAGCGGTACGCGGCTTGAAGTTAGCAATGACTATATCGCCAGAGTTGAAGCCATCATTCATGCCACTGTGAAACCGTCTGATCTCGACATGATTGTCTCAAATATAGGCGTTTACCCTGACCTCTCTGCCATCTACACGACCAATGCGTCGATGAACACCGCATTTGTGCAGGTCAGCTTGAAGGAAGAACATACTCTTTCCAGCTACGAATATATGCGCCGGGTGCAGGAGAGGCTTTCGCATGAGATGCCGGAGCTCTCCGCATACTTTCAGGCTGGCGGGCTTGTGGATGGAGTGGTCAATCAGGGCTTGCCTGCACCCATTGATATTCAGGTCAGTTCGATGGACATGGACGGAGCTTACGCGCTGGCCAAAGACATTTCCCAGAAGATCAAATCAATGCCGAATGTGAGCGGCATTTACATTCCGCAAGATATTGACTACCCAGGCATTTCCTTGAATATAGATCGCGAAAAGGCTGACCTCATCGGACTTACTGCCAAGGACGTCGTACAGAACGTGATTACTGCCATGACATCCGATGGGATGGTCGCCCCGAGCTACTGGATTGATCCGAAGAGCGGCAATAACTATATGGTTACCGTGCAGTATGCAAACAAATTGCTCAAAAACATGTCAATGCAGGACCTTGAAGATATTCCGCTCAGGGCCGGCAGCTCAGCAGCATCCAGCGCAGCCGACGGTGGTCAAGAGGCATCTGCGGAACCAGGCGGACTGATGAAAGGGGACCATTCCTTCGGGTACACACCTCTGAGCTCGGTCGCGGATATCAACCTCATCAATACTCCGACAGAAGTAGATCACTACCAGATTCGGCGTGTAATCGACATTTATGTTTCCACAAAGACCGAGGCGCTACAGGGAGTAGGTGCAAACATAAGGAAACTTCTGGCAGACACCAAAACCGACAAGAACACAGTGCTGAACTTGCGTGGTGCGGTGGTAAGCATGAACCGGTCGTTTGCGGAATTCGGAGTCGGAATCATGATTGCCGTCTTGATGGTTTATCTGATCTTGATGGCGCAGTTCAGGTCCTTCATCGACCCGTTCATCATCCTCATGGCCATTCCACCTGGATTAGTGGGGGTCGTGATGATCCTGCTTATCACGGGAAGTACGCTCAACATCATGTCTTTGATGGGCGTGATTATGATGACCGGGATTGTCGTTTCGAACAGCATTCTGATCGTCGAGTTTGCAGGAACTCTGCTTAAACAGGGTTTTCCGCTGTTGGAGGCAGTTGTTCAGTCGTGCAAGATACGCCTGCGCCCGATCTTGATGACCTCTTTAGCAACGCTCCTGGGGATGATTCCAATGGCGCTCGGATTGGAAGCGGGGAGCGAGCAATATGCACCCCTGGCACGTGCCGTTATCGGTGGCTTGGCAGTTTCGGTTATCGTGACCGTCTTCCTTGTGCCGGCAGTCTATTTGGTAGTTCACCGAAACCGAGCGACCCATTCCGCCGCGATCGGAGAAGTATAGATGCTGCAGTGCGCCACCATTTCATCCCAGGAAGCGTTGCTTCAGAAAGCGAATCGGCAAACTGAGTATATGAACATTAATGGCCACCTAATCATGGGAGCAAATAACCGATCCAGGTGCCGCGAACGACGGGGGTGCGAAGTAATGCCTAAATTTGCCCTCAAGAATCCGTTCTTCATCATTATGTTGTGCTTGATGGTTTCACTGGTGGGGGTGGTAAACACCCTGCGAATGCCGGTTGATCTGTTTCCCAAGATCGACATGCCGGTGGTAGTTGTGGCGACTTTCTACAATGGTATGCCACCAGAGCAGATAGAAGCCGATATTACAAACACGTTCGAGCGCTTCTTCACATTGGGGGCAAATATAGACCACAGCGAGTCGCGCTCACTAACCGGCGTGAGCTTGATCAAGATCTATTTCAAGCCCGGCACTGACCCTAACTCGGCACTCAGTAACATCGCCAATCTGGCCATGGCGGATCTGCGACGCCTGCCTCCAGGTACGCTCCCTCCGGTCGTCCTGGGGATGGATGCCTCCACTCAGCCAGTGTGCCTGGTTACCTTGAAAGGGCAAGGACTCAATGAGACAAACTTGAAAGATATCGCCCAATTTCAAGTGCGCAACCAGATCTCAAACGTTCAGGGCGCTTCAGTCCCGCAGCCCTACGGCGGGACGTATCGCCAGATTCAAGTGTATGTAGATCCGCTGAAGATGGAGGCGCGCAATCTCAGCCTGAACGACGTGGTCAAGTCGGTCAACAATTCAAATTTGATTTTGCCCGCTGGGGATGTGCGCGTCGGCTCCAAAGATTTCAACATTTATGCCAATAGTCAGTTTCCGGATGCCAATTCGATGAACCAGATGCCTCTGAAGTCAGTAGGGAACGCATCGGTTTTGGTGGCTGACATCGGCAAGGCGGAGGATTCGGGCGCTCTTCAGTACAACATCGTACGCATCGACGGTCAGCGATCTGTCTATGTGCCGGTGTTCAAGCAGGGAGGAGATAGCAACACCATCACCATCGTCGACGGAATGAAGACAGCCATCAAGAAACTGGTTGACATCCCGACGTCGTTAAAGACGGCAGTCGTGTTCGATCAGTCGGTCTTCGTCAAGCTGGCAATCAGCAACGTGACACGGGAAGCAGCTATCGGACTTGTGCTGACCGGCTTAATGATCCTTATATTTCTCGGCAGCCCGCGCGCGACGATCGCGGTGTTACTGTCTGTTCCGCTTTCCATGTTGGTATGTCTGCTGATCGCAAACTACATGGGTGGGTCAATTAACACCATGATTTTAGGTGGCCTGGCTTTGGTGTTTTCGCGGCTCATTGATAACGGTGTCATCGTACTCGAGAACATCTTCCGCCACATGGAGATGGGGGAAGCACCTGCCATTGCCGCCGAGAAGGGAGGCACGGAAGTATCGATGGCAGTGCTCGCTGCCACCTTCACAACGTCTATTGTGTTTTTCCCGGTTACGTTCTTCAAGGGAATCAGCAAGTACATCTTTACCCCATTGGCACTTGGTGTTGTCCTGTCAATTTTTGCTTCCTATTTCTTCGCAATGACTGTGGTTCCGCTTTACTGCGCGAAATTCATTCGCCTGCACCACGAGGCCGAACGTCCAGAAAAATCACGATTCGCTTTTTTCACTGCATTCGAAACGACGTTCAACAAAAGATACAAGGCAATGCTGGGCTGGTACGAGAGGCTGGCAATGCGGGCTATGCGTCGGCCCGGTTTCACAGCCTTCGCAATTTCAGGCGGCGTTATCCTCGTGCTGGTTGTCACATTTCCCTTCCTGGGGCGTGCCTATTTCCCTCGCACTGACCCCGGTCAATTCGTAATCAATGTACGGATGCCGAGCGGCACGCGGCTCGAGGTTAGTAACGACTACATAGCAAAGGTTGAGAACATCATTCGCAGCGTGGTCCGCCCGAAGGATCTAGACATGATCGTCTCGAACATCGGCGTCTACCCAGACTTGTCTGCCATCTATACCACCAATGCGTCGATGGACACTGCCTTTGTGCAAACCAGCCTGAAAGAGGGTCACAGCATCGGCAGCTATGAATACATGAAAGAGGTTCAGAAAAGACTCTCGCGTGAGATGCCTGAGCTGTCCACTTACTTCCAGGCTGGCGGTCTGGTGGATGGTGTGATCAACCAAGGCTTACCAGCACCTATAGATATCCAGGTCAGTTCCATGAACATGGATGATGCTTACGCACTCGCCAAGTCACTTGCTCAAAAGATCCAGACAATGCCAAATGTGAGTGGTGTGTACATTCCTCAGGACCTGGATTACCCGGGACTCGCGTTAAACATCGACCGCGAGAAAGCCAGCCTGATCGGCCTCACCGCGAAGGACGTGGTTCAAAATGTGATTACCGCCATGACATCGGACGGCATGGTTGCTCCCAGTTACTGGATCGATCCAAAGACTGGAAACAACTACATGGTGACTGTTCAATACGCGAATCGATTTCTCGACAACATGTCAATGGAGGATTTCGAAAACATTCCTCTGCGCGGCATTCGGCCTGCTGGATATAGTCCGATGCAGCAAGCACATGAGACTTCCAACAATCAGCAGGGTCTCTGGAGAGGTGACCACTTGAGTGGATACACTCCTCTCAAATCAGTCGCAAATATCAAGTTGATCAATACACCGACCGAAGTGGACCATTATCAGATTCGCCGCGTGATCGATATCTACGTTTCCACAAAAACAGAGGCTCTTCAAGGAGTAGGGGGGAACGTCAAAAAGCTTCTCGCTAATACCAAGACAGACAAGAATACCGTGCTGAACTTGCGGGGGGCGGTCGTAAGCATGAACGGCTCGTTTGAGGAATTCGGGATCGGGCTCGTCATCGCTGTATTGATGGTTTACCTGATCCTGATGACTCAATTCACGTCATTCATCGATCCATTCATTATTCTCATGGCGATTCCTCCAGGGCTGGCCGGAGTCGTGCTCATCCTTCTGGTCACCGGAAGCACTTTGAACATCATGTCGCTGATGGGCGTGATCATGATGACCGGCATCGTGGTCTCGAACAGCATTCTGATCGTTGAATTCGCTGGAACTCTCCACAAGGAGGGCCTGTCATTGTTGGAAGCGGTTGTGCAATCATGCAAAATTCGCTTGCGCCCGATCCTGATGACTTCACTAGCCACACTGCTGGGCATGATTCCAATGGCGCTCGGAATGGAGGCGGGGAGCGAGCAATATGCGCCGCTGGCGCGTGCGGTCATCGGTGGACTTGCAGTCTCGGTGGTCGTAACCGTCTTTCTGGTTCCGGCGGTCTACTTGATCATTCACGGCCGGCACGAAGCTGGGTCTGCGATTGAAAGCGAGGCATAGATAGTATGAATCGAGTAGAGACACAAAAATCCAGTCCTTCTGTTTACTTGCTCTTTGCATGCGCATTTGTATGTCGCGGGTCCTTGCTTGCGCAGACGACCGACACCGTCCACCTGTTGCCGGATGCTCCTCAGGCGCGGACTCTTTTAGTACAGCAAGCTTCGCCCCAGACGCAGGGAATGAATCCGGCCGCGCCCACGTCGACGCCAAACTCGGCTATAGGTGATGGTTCTCGCCTCACGCAGTCTGATGCTGAGAAGATGGCCATCAAGAACAACCCCAGAATTAGCGCTGCACGACTTCTGGCGCTTGCACAGCACCAGGTGGTCCGCGAAACAAGATCAGCGGAACTCCCAACTGCAAATGTGGCAATCACTGCCATGCAAGCGGAAGATGCTTCACGTATTTCCGCAGGATCTTTAACGGCGTCTCGACTGTTTGAACACGCAGGTGCCGGTGGAGGATTTACACAACTGATCACGGACTTTGGGAAGACCACCAATCTGGTTGCATCCTCGAAACTACAGGAGGAAGCGCAGAAGGCAAACGCATTGGCGACAACGGAAGACATTGTCATTGCTGCCGATCAAGCATTCTTTAATGCTCTGCAAGCACAGGCACTCTTGAAAGTCGCAAAGCAGAACTCCGCGACTAGGCAAACCATGCAGACCCAGATCAGTTCCTATACCAAAAACAAACTAAAGTCCACCCTCGACCTGAGTTTCGCGGATGTCAACCTGTCGCAGGCGAAGCTGCTGGAACTCGATGCGCAGAACAACGCCGACTCGTCGATGGCATCGCTGGATGCGATCCTCGGACTCGATCGGAAGGTGACTTACGATCTCGTTGAAGATACAAGTTCGTTGACGCCTCCTCCGACAGATGCAGATCAACTTTTACAACTAGCGCTCAAACAGCGACCTGACCTCCAAGCTATGAATTACACCCAAGAATCTGCAGTCAAGTTCAGCCATGCAGAGCGGGATCAGAACTTGCCCAGCATAACTGCTCTTGGGACTGTGGGGAGCGTGCCGATTCGACCAGCACAGTACTATCTGCAGAATTGGTGGGGCGGAATCGGAATCAACGTGAACATCCCGATCTTCAATGGCTTCCTCTTCTCCGCACAAGCAAAGGAAGCAGCCATCCGCGCGCAAGCTGATTCAGAGCAGTCGCGCGATTTGCGGGACCGTATCGTTCGCGACGTCCGCACGGCTTGGCTGGCATCGAACACTGCGTTTCAACGTGTATCTGTTACAGACGAGCTGTTGAAGCAGGCAAATTTGTCGCTGTCTCTAGCAGATACGCGGTACAAATTGGGCCTAAGCTCAATCGTCGAGCTCAGCCAGGCGGAAGATCAACAAACAAATGCGGCAATCACCAACACGAACGCACGATATCAATACCGGCTTGCTCAAGCTACGCTGAACTATCAGACCGGAGCGACTCCATGATCCAAGCCGCTCGTGATGCATCAAATCGGATTCCGAAAATCGTTACGGCCCGCGATCTGTGCGGTCTGGCATGGTCGCAGTGACGGCATTCAATGGAGTTTCTTATTTGTCGCCGGGTGAGCGTTTCAGCTAATTCGTGCAACCGGCACAGGCCTCGCATGCGCTTCGCCGAAACGGAAGACGCAATATGATCACAATCCTCCAGCTGATTGCAACGCCAACTAGCGTTGGCCTGCACTTCCACTTGGAATGGAGCTAAATGGGTCGGAAACGTGACACTCAGGCTCAGGACAGAAACCATACCTCGATCGCGCTTATCTTGGCAGCGATCGGGGGAGGTGGTGTTTTATTCTTTGTCGATTCAACCTTGGACGCTCTTCTCGCCGATGGAGAGCAGCGCACTCGCAGGTTCACTGACTGGCAGATTCACATGGGCTCAACATGCCTCGGTGTCGTTGCGTTCTTCATTGCTCTGTTTTGTCTGGAACTTATGGGAAGACATTCAAAGACGACAGCTTGGCGTTCTAGCTGGCCATGGTTATCCCTCATCCCGCTCACTGCGCTCGCAACGTTCATCCGCATCTCCGCCTATGCCGTAATCCCCATGGCAAGCTTTATTTGTATATGGGCATACCGCCAGACGCGAAAGGTGATCTGATCGGACTGTGTCCTCTTAGACGAGAGCATGCAAGAGCTGTCCACCTCCGTGCACTTGTTCACATTCGCCTTTGAGACAGAGCCTGAGCCGATATGGCTTGTGTGCGGTGAGTCCAAACAGGAAGAAGTTGTCCGCACCGACCTCCTCGCCGATCTAGGATCCAGGTTGTGCTCACCGATTTGTGAAATCACAATATCGTTTGTTGATGGTTTGGCTGAACAGTCCAGTCAAAATCATCAAGTGAGGCTCCTGGTCTATCCTGAAGGAATCTCGTGGGTTGTCGCGATTGAGCGAACGGATCACCCCGGGGCACGTGGGATCGAAGCGAACTCGCATGGTCGGAAGGGCGAGCAGCGCTCAGCGCACTTTTTCAATCTGTGACGCGTTGATTGGCTGACCGATGCAAGAGCCTCGCCAGTTCTCGCGGTGCAGGAGATACGAATAGAGATAACAGGACGAATGCCGCGCCAGTTAGGCTCGGCAGAGAAGGCGAGTCGCAGAGAATCTCGGTTTTGGCTTTCGCGCGGTCATTTTTTCGGGCGCGACTCCGGCGGCACCATCCCTGCCACGCGATAATAGACCACGAGCTGTCCGTAGTGCTCGCCGGAATGCTCGATAAAGCCCCAGGCGAGGTCGGAAAACCGATCCTGCTGGTTGGTGAACGGATCGATGCACAGGTCACTCATCCCGCGATCGCCTTTGCTCTTGATCAGCGCCGCTCCTTCGGCAAAGGATTTCTTGAGGTAATCCACCACCGCCGCTTTGGTCGCGTAGTCAGCTCGCTTCACGTCGCCGGTTTGCGGCTTCATACCTTTTGCCAGGTTATTGACGAAATAGTTCACATTCACGGCCGCGTGCAAGAGCTGTTCGGCAAAAGACCGCTGGGCAGGATTCGGCTTGAAGTCGTATTTGTCCTCGGGAAAGTCCTCGGCCATCACAATCAGCTTTCGGCCAACGTCGTTCCAGCTATCCAGTAACACTTTGGATGGGCTGTCAGCGGCTTTCGGCGCCGCGTCGGGCTTTGACGCAGCCTGGGCGTGCGGAGTCTGGGTAACAAGGGCAGCTGCCAGGAAGAGAGGGAGACTCTTGGCAATCGTTCTCATGCGACAATCTCCTTTGCATTTCATCGTAGATTTTGAACAATTTCCGCATAGAAGGGTAACGTGATCCCAAGGTGCAGGAACTGCCGCCAAGGTCTGTATCTGGCTTCACAGAATGGTCATGGTTCCAGACTCCAAATCAATCTTGAAGTTTGACGTTGGGGCTTTCTGGCGAATCACTTCTTTGGCAATAAAATCGTATATCTCAGATTGACGACCCGCTGCCCAGGGGTAACTGACATCCCAGGTACGCTTCTTCGTTCCCCAAATTATTACAGCCGCTCTACCACATAACTCCCAGTCGAACGGGACTTCATGGTCGCCTTCCCGATAGAAGAGTGTTCCTCCACGAAACCTTTGCGAGATTATGACTTCCGAATGAGGCATTTGCTTCTGCTGTCCTTGGACCAAGGTTGCCGCCTCACAGGAACTTTTCTCAATGTGAATCAATCTGCCGGCGCCCAGTTGAGGTAAGGTGCCGGCTCACCTCGGAGACCACTCATACTCGGCAACCGGTCAGCCCACCAGGGACTACTTCTGCCCAGTGCTTACAGCGGACGGAAAGCTGGACTGTGCGCCGAAATAGCACTCAATTGATTTCAACTTTCCGCTCGTGATGCGAAGGTACTCCACGTTCCGGAACGATTTCCCGTTCTTTGTGTGGCACAGATACTTCACAAAAGCGTCGTCCGCACCAGTGCTGATTCGCTCCAAGTCAAAGTGTCCAATGAAAGCAACCTGTGTGTCCCAGCATTGCGATTTGAAGGTGCTCTTGCTGATGTGGTCGTCGCCGGCCGCACTGCTAAAGGTGAAATCATCGGCTAGCAGCGCATTGAATGTGTCCAGATCCTTGTTTTCCCACGCAGCATACCATTTGCGGACGATCTCCTCATCCACAGGGTTTTGTCCTCCCCATGCGCTGGTTCTTTCCTGACCCGCCACTGCATCCGCCAGCACGCACGCTCCCGCTGCCAACAGCTTCCTCCGCGACACTGTCATCCTTGTCATCACTTTCTCCTTTCATAATGTGATCTCAAGCCCTCTCGATGCTAAACAACCTACGGACAGGTTGGTATGTAATTGCGTCCAACAGAAATTTGGGTTTGAACGCAGTCAGCCCCGCTTGCCATTTCCCGGCGCGCGAAGAGAACTCAACCAGTTCACGATATTCTTGATTCCCATATTCCAAACCTTCGGATCTTGAGCGTTCTTTGCCAACACTTCGTAGCCTTCGACCATCGCGATCAAAAAGCTCGCAGTCTCTTCCGGAACCACGTCGCGGCGGACTGTTCCCGTACGCTGGCCTTCTCGCAAAGCGATGGCAATGCCTTCCTGCCAAGCCTTGAAGATTCTCTCCAATCGCTTTCGGAATTGTTCGTTGAGCTGAGACATCTCCTGCGTCAAATTCACCAGGGGGCAACCGCGCTTTACATCCCTCGGCCGAGCAGGTATCGCCTGTACGATGCCGATCAAAGCATCAATAGGGTTCTTGTCTTTGCTCTGCCCTAAAGGACGTAACCACCGGTCCTTAGTGATTTCTGCAACGATCTCCTCGATAATCGCATGGCCAAGCGCTTCCTTACTCTCGAAGTGGTAGTAGAGCGCTCCTTTGGTGACGTTGGTGGCGGCGAGAATAGTATCGATCCCGGCGCTCTGGAATCCGTATCGGTAAACCTCGCGAAACGCTGCTTGCAACAAGCTCTCTCGCGTGCCTTTAGGATCGCGTAGCCGTGCGGCCCTGCGCTGCAGCTTCTTCGGTGCCAATAACATACCGACCAGTATGTACGCGGCTTTCACATGAAGTCAAGAGGCTGATTTGTTGCCCCATTCGCGTCCTGACTCCGAATTGGTCAGATTAGCAGCGGGCGAAGCCAACATGCCGGGAGCAGAGCCGGGCCGAAATCCGGCGCAACGAAATCCACTTTCTGGAATGTTCTGTTTGCCTGGAACGAAAAGTGACGAGCATACGCCGATTGAGGTCAGAACTACGGATGCCTTAGTCAGGCATACGAGAAACGTTGTTTTAGCGTCAACCGTAGCCTCCGAAAATTTGTACGCGCTCTCTCATAAGTCGTTGGCATCGAGGCAAATACATATGGAGAGGGAATTGCTCCTATACATCGTTAATGAGGATTGAGGATTCGCCGTATCCACAATGTGCTGGGCGCGAAGGTTCTTTTCTAGAGGTTTTCTCCCATTTGCTTCAAGGTCGGCAAGACATGTCCGGCCTACGCATCGCCCTCTTCGCCAAAACAGAGGATTCGGCAACGCACATGAGGCAACGCCACGCATAACCACGAAGTGGCATACCACCGCTGTTAGCACTTTCGGAGGCATCTATGAGGATTCACAAACTTACGTTGGGTTTTGCGCTCCTTTGCATCATCGTGCCCCAGACGTTCGTCGCCTCGCACCTGAACGCGCAGGTTGAGACCGGTCAAATCGCCGGCACAGTGATGGACCAAACGGGCGCCGCGGTGAGCAACGCCACCGTTTCCATAAGGAATCTCAATACCAACACGGAACGCAACACAGTTTCTTCGCCGTCCGGAACCTATCTCGTACCCGGTCTTGAGCCGGCTATTTACCAAGTAACGGTCAACTCCGGCAGCTTCAAACCTTTTGTCGCCAAGGCCGAAGTAACAGTTGGCGGCCATGTGACCCTCGACGCCAAGCTCTCTGTCAGTGATACCACCACCGAAGTGCAAGTAGTTGGCGAGGGCGGCGCGCAAGTCAACACCCAGACCCAGGAGATGTCACAGGTCGTCGACACCCAGCAACTTGCCAGCCTTCCCAGTCTCACCCGCAACCCCTACGATTTCATCGCGCTGGCAGGGAACGTATCTGGGGGCGACAATAGCACCAACAGCGGCGCCAGCGCGATCGACCAATTGGGCAGCGGCCAAAACCAGGAGGATCGTGGCGTCGGTTATTCCATCAACGGCCAGCGCGAATCCGGCACCGAAATCCTCCTCGATGGCGTGGAGAACATTTCCATATTCACCCAGTCGATCGGCGAAGACGTTCCCCTGGACGGCACGCAGGAATTCAGCGTCATCACCAGCAACTATTCAGCGGAGTACGGCCGCGCCTCCGGCGGCGTCATTAACGTCACCACCAAGGCCGGCACCAACAGCTACCACGGATCCGGCTGGGAGTTCAATCGCCTCTCCGCTTATACGGCAAATACTTACGGCAACGACGCAGCGAATGCGGCGTTTCTTGCAAGCGGAATGCAAGGCCCACTGCCGGACCCGAAAGGCACTTACACTCGCAACCAATTTGGATTCGCAGGCGGCGGCCCTATCAAGAAGGACAAGCTCTTCATCTTTGAGAGCACGGAATGGACGCGCGTGCGCAGCGCCGCGACCGAGAGTGAGGAAGTGTTCGATCCCGCGTTCATTGCCTCAATGCCGTCGGACATACAAGCCTATTACAAAACCTACGGCCAAACCACGCTCCCTGCCGCAGGCGTTGCCTCTACCGTGGGGCAGGTTGCAGCCACAGGCGTAAACTTCGGCCAGGTCAATGGCACAACACCGATTTCCCCGTCGACCCCGATGTTCGATACAGTCAACTTTCAGGCCCCGTTCGACGCGGGCGGCGGTATTCCCCAAAATACTTACGATCTCGTCGGCCGCGTGGACTATAACCCCACTGACAGGACCCAAATGTTCTTCCGCGGAGGCCGCGAAGCGTCCACCCAGCTTCCCGGGTCCAACACCTACAGCGCCTATCCTCAGTACGACACCGGTTTGACCTTTCTGAACCAGAGCTATCTCTATAGCGTTTCCCACATCTTCACGCCCAGCTTATTTCTGAGTGCGAAAGCGAGCTATACGCGCTTCAACGAAAACACCTCTTTTGACCACACCTTCCTTTACGTTCCCAACTTGATGTTTGTCACACCCACCGACCCGAACACCGGCTCACTAATTCAAATGCCGGGCCTGGAAAACTTTAGCGAGCCGGGGCAAGGTGGCCTCCCGGCGGGCGGCCCTCAGAACACGATCCAGGTCGAGCCCGATCTCTCCTGGACCAAGGGTAAACATTCCATGCGCTTCGGATTCATGGATACATATATCCAGTTGAATTACGCCTCTGGCGCTTATGCTCAGGCCGTCGAGGAGCTTGGCTTCGCGTTCCAGAGCAGCTTGAACGACATGATGAACACCGCGGGAAACCCCAACGGCGCACCTCTGGTCGCGTTCGAGACGCGCGTCGACCCCCAGGGCAAGCTCCCATGCGCTGCAGACACCTCAACCACGGACGGCAACTTTGGCAACGTGGTTGACAATTCCTCCTGCGCAATCCAGACGCCGCTTGGCGAAGCATCCTTTGCCCGCAGCTACCGGTACAAGGATTGGTCCGGCTATGGCGAAGACAGCTACAAGGTCACGCCGCGGTTGACCCTCAATGCAGGTCTCCGCTATGAGCACTACGGCGTGCAGCACAATAACCATCCCGCCCTCGACTCGAATTTCTACTTTGGCTCAGGCACCAGTCTTGAAGCGCAGGTCCGGAGCGGACAAGTCGAGATTGCCGACCAGAGTGCGGCGCACGGTTTCTGGAAATCCCGCTGGGGAACCTTTGCGCCTCGGGTCGGCTTTGCCTATGACCTCTTCGGCAACGGCCGCGACAGTATCCGCGGTGGTTACGGCATCAGCTACGAGCGCAACTTTGGCAACATAACCTATAACGCCAGCTTCAATCCGCCAGCCAGCGCCGTAGTCAGCGATGCCTGTTCTCCAGAGGATGCAAGCTGCAACGCTACGGTCACGAACCAGGATCTTGGCCCCCTGGGTCAATCCATCGGGCCACAATACCTGCCTCCGGTGGAACTTCGCCACCTCGATCAGAACATCGATGTCGCGCAAACCCAGTTCTGGAGCCTTGCCGTTCAACACCAATTTGCCCGCGGAGCGATTTTTGAGATCGCATATGTCGGCGCAAAGGGAGGACATCTTTACGATCTCGCCAACGTGAATCAGGTTGGCGCCGGGCAGGTTTATCTCGGCGATCCGGTGGTCCAGAGCAACACCAACTGCTCCAATTCTGGCATCACAAATCTGATTACAGGTATGGCCGAGTGCCTCACCCGCCCCAACCCGCAATATACCAACGTAAACATGCGCGGCAGTGGGGCGAGCAGCGCCTATGACGGCCTCAACCTCAGGGTGCAGGCGCAGAACCTTCATCACACAGGCTTGAGCCTGACCGGGAATTACACCTGGTCGCACGCTCTCGACGAGTTGAGCTCAACCTTCGGTGACAGCCTTCAAGGCGGATCGGGTTATATCGGTTCGCTCGGTTACACGTCTCTGGTCAATCCAAAATTGGATTGGGGAAGCGCCGACTATGATGTTCGACAGCGCCTCACCGTCGCTCCCATCTGGCAGACGCCATGGTTCAAACAAGGAACTGGCATTGAGCATCAGGCTCTAGGCGGTTGGGCGCTCTCCGGCATTTACACGGCGCGTGGCGGAGTCCCATTCTCTGTCTTCGACTACAGCGAGGACGAAACCTTCTATACTGTGCCGCGCTTGGAGCCTGCAACGCCCTTCTATTCAGCGAAGGTCAGCCGAAAGCCGCAGATGCTCGGGCCTAACCAATTCAATGGCCTGAATATCCCGCTTCCGAAGAGTTTCACGCCCCTCAGCAGCACGCTGGGTATCTCGGATTTCGGGCCGTTCCCAGACGACATGATGCACCGTAACTCGATTCGCGGCCCGGGCGCATGGAACGTCGACGCATCGGTCCACAAGACCTTCCCGCTCACCGAGCGTGTGGCAATGGAATTCTCTGCTGACGGCATCGATCTCCTGAACCACCATAATTTCTACGTGAACACGTCAACCCTGCAATACAGCGGTGTCACAACTACACCGCTCCATGTTCAGGAGTTAAAGGGCGGACTCGGTACGTTAGCTACTGGTGGCAACCATGATGAGCGGCGGTTTGGCCAGTTTGCGCTGAAACTTGACTTCTAGTGATGGAAATCAAAGGAGCCCTGGGACGGTTCGAAGAGGTCATTCTCGAATCGCTGCTTGTGGCAAACCCCGTGTGTGGCTTACGAGTTCTCGGAGGGAACAATCTTGCCGGTGCACGCGCCGAAGCCAATGCGGGGTAGGCCGGGCGCCTGGCAAGCGGCACGAAAAATTACTTCATCGCCGTCTTCGAGGAAGGTGCGGGTTTCGCCGGTCGGTAAGTTCACGGGTTCCGCGCGGTGCTTCATTTCGAGCAGGCAGCCTTCGGAGCCCTGCTCCGGGCCGGAGATGGTGCCGGTGGCGAGCAGGTCTCCGGGGCGCAGGTTGCAGCCGCCGCTCGCGTGATGAGTGAGCAACTGGGCGACGGTCCAATAAAGATCGCGAAGGTTTCCCTGGCTGATCCGGATGGGTTTGATATTCGCCTCGCGCATCTTTTCCGATTGCAGGAAGACCTCGAGCGTAACGTCGATGCCCCCGTGTGTCGAGTCTGCCGAGGCGAGATACGTGAGGGGTGCGGGGTCGCCTTCGGGGCGAGTTGCGCCGGGCACGCGATAGGGTGCGAGCGCTTCCATGGGCACAATCCATGGTGAGATCGTGGTCGCGAAGTTTTTGGCGAGGAAGGGGCCGAGGGGTTGGTACTCCCAGGACTGGATGTCGCGCGCGGACCAGTCGTTGACGAGGCAAAGGCCGAAGATGTGCTGCTCAGCCTGATCGATCGGAATGGGCTGGCCGAGCGGATTGCCGGGACCGACGAAGATGCCGACTTCGAGTTCGTAATCGAGTGAGCGGGACGGGCCGAATGTTGGCTCGGTGGCGGTAGGCGGTTTGGTCTGGCCGCTGGGGCGGCGAATATCCGCACCGCTGACGACAATCGATGAAGCGCGACCGTGATAGCCGATGGGGACATATTTATAGTTGGGCAGCAGCGGATTGTCTGGGCGGAATAGCTTGCCGACGCGCGTGGCATGATAGATGGACGCGTAGAAGTCGGTGTAGTCGCCGATTTCTGCGGGCAATTGCATCTGCACATCGCGCATCGGCACGAGAAGAGATTGCACGCGTGCTTTTGTAGCGGAGTCCGCGCTTGCGGCAAGCAGATCCGTGAGTTGGCTGCGGAGAACGGACCAGGTTCCGGAGCCGAGAGCCATCAGATCGTTCAGGGATTTCTGCGTGCATGCCTCGATGGCATCGGGATGGAGTTCGCTGAAGAAGTCCCTGGTCGAGCGCAAGCGCGCAGATCGAGTATCTGGTCGCCAATGGCAACGCCAATCTGGACGCCCCCGCCATGGCGGAAAACGCCGTAGGGCAGATTCTGCAAAGGGAAATCGGTGTCCGGCTCGTTCGCGCTTTCGACCCAGCTCATCATAGCCATCCCAGGACTCCAAGTCGTGAATTGGTTCTTCGAAGGAGCAGCTTCCAATGCCGAGGAAGAAATCGCGGCGAAGAGTCGCGAGTTGGTCGGCTGTCCAGCTTTGATTGCGGCAACGAAGAGAATCCGCGCTAACTTTCCATGCGGCGGGATCCTCTTCGGCGAGCAAGCTGCTTGCCTCCTCGACATCGCCACCGAAGAAGAGGACCGCAGCGGCGGCTGACAGATTCATGAATCCGTGCATCACGCCGGTTGCGCTCTGCGGATGGTAGGTCAAAGCCTGTTTTGCCCGCAAGGGATGATGCAACCCGGCGGTTGCCTTAAATGGAAGTCGAAGGTCGGCGAGGGTCTTGAGCATTTGCGCTACATCGGGAACGCGAAGGGATTGCCTCCGGAACTACGCCGCCCATCCTGATTTTCGCTCGTGCACCGACAGCGCGAATCGACTCAAGAGCGGGCAGGCTGTCCGCGTGGATCGGCACTTCAAAGTATGCCAACACGTTTCGCGGAACCTGTTGAGCGATGCGCTCAATCGCCGATGGCTCACTGCATTTGATCTCGAGGCTTTCGATGGAAAGTCCGCCTTCGATCTGCTTGGCAGACGCTGGCCCAATTCACATTCTCCGCGGCGATTACGCTCAAGGAAAAGTCGCCGAGAGAATCGCCGACGATCGAGCGAAACTCGTCGGCGCGGTCGAGATTCAGGATGAAGCGGCCAAGAGCCGCGCTGTGTTTGCTGCGGCGATACTCTGAGATAGATATTTGCGGCCGAGCGCAGGTCAAGACTCGCAGGCGGATAGAGGCCTGCATAGTCAAAGAGGCCCGCGAGCAAGGTTTCGATAGCGGTCATTTCTTCTTTGGCTTTGTCTTCGAGCCCTGCTTGAAGTGCTTCTTCAGCCCCTGCCAGCATTCGAAGTATTCGTGCTGCAGGATGCGGGTGTTCATGGCGAACTCGGTAGGGCGGACGACAAGCTGAGTCTCGAACATGAACGCCAGGGTGTTGGCCAGGTAGTGCGGCTTGAGTTCCGCCGCGGTTGCGCGCTCGAAGGTCTCGGCATCGGGTCCGTGGCCGGCCATGCAGTTATGCAGGCTGGCTCCGCCGGGTACAAATCCCTCGGCCTTGGCATCGTAGGCGCCGAAGACCAGGCCCATGAATTCGTTCATCAGGTTGCGATGAAACCAAGGCGGACGGAAGGTGTGCTCGGCGACCATCCAGCGCGGAGGAAAGATGGCGAAGTCGCAGTTGGAGGTGCCGGGAACATGCGAGGGCGCGCTCAGCACGGTGTAGATGGATGGGTCGGGGTGATCGAAAGAGACGGTGTTGATGCAGTTGAACAGGGCGAGATCGTATTTGTAGGGCGCGTAGTTGCCGTGCCACGCCACCACGTCGAGCGGCGAGTGATCGATGACGGCGCGACCAGAGGCGGCCGAGGAATTTTGAAGTGATGCGGAAATCGCCGTCGCGATCTTCAAAAGCCGCGACGGGCGCTTTGAAATCGCGCGGATTGGCGAGGCCGTTGGCGCCAATGGCGCCGAGTTCGGGCAGACGAAAGGGCAGGCCGTAGTTTTCGCAGATGTAGCCGCGCGCTTGTTTTTCGGCGAGAACAACGCGGAATTTGATGCCGCGGGGAATGACGCAGATTTCGCCGGGAGCGACATCAAGAATGCCGAGTTCTGTGTGAAAGCGAAGAGCGCCGAGTTGGGGAACGATCAGCAATTCGCCGTCGGCGGTGTAGAAGAAGCGATCCTGCATCGAGGTGTTGGCGGCGTAGAGGTGGATGGCGACGCCCTGCTGCATGGCCGGATCGCCGTTGCCGCCAAGCGTGACGATGCCATCGACGAAGTCGGTCTTCTCTTTGGGAACGGGCAGCGGGTCCCAGCGCAGTTGATTGGGCGAAGTCGGGACCTCCAGAAACGGCCCGCTGCGAATGAGTCGTGCGGGAATCTCTTCGTAGGGGCGATGGGTGACGGAGGGACGGATGCGATAGGTCCAGGAGCGGCGATTGGCGGCGCGCGGCGCGGTAAATGGCGATCCGCTGAGCTGCTCGGTGTAGAGGCCGAGGGGATGCATTTGCGGTGCGTTCTGGCCTTGCGGCAGACCTCCTTCGACGGCTTCGGTGGCAAATTCATTTCCAAAGCCGGTCTGGTATCCGGAATCCATCGGCCATGCGTATCACCTTTCACAAGCAGTTCTTCACAAGCGGTTCTGGCGGGCGCGGTTTTCGGCCTCGTGCATTGCTTCGTAGATCTGGTCAAAACTGGAGACTGCAAACAGCAGCTTGTGCAGCTCATCCACCTTTACCGGAGTCGCGAGCACCTCGTCCAATGAAAAGTCGTGGATGGCGCAATGTCCCTCGATGACGTTCATGCACTCGCCGTGGGAACTGATCAGGCCGCTGCCGTAGACCTTGATTTCGTCTCTTCTCGCGGATCAAGCCGAACTCCACGGTATACCAGAAGAGGCGGCCCAGCTTCTCTAAGACCGCTTCATCTTCGATGGCTGCGCAGACGCTGCCGTAGCGCTCGAGAAAATCGGCAAAGACTTTATGCGCGTGCATCGGGACGTGGCCGAAGACGTCGTGGAAGATGTCGGGCTCCGGCGTGTATTCGAGCGACTCGCGGCTGCGCAGCCAGGTTGTGGTGGGAAAGCGGCGGGCTGCGAGCATCTCAAAGAATGCCGGCGCCGGCAGGAAGCCGCTGACCGGCGTGGAGTTCCAGCCGGTGCGCGGCTCGAGCCGTGCGCTGATCGCGGAAAGCCGGGGAAGGCGGTCGCGTTGGAGGCCGATGATTTCAAAGCCGTCGAGGTAAGCGCTCGATGCGTGCTTTTCGAGCTCCGGAAGCACCCGGCCCACGAGTTCCGCCCAGACGGCGTGCTGCTCGTCGGTGTAGGCGGAGTAGTCCTGCTCGATCAGGTAGGGAACGGCAACGGAAAGCGCTTCGGTTTTCATCTCACCTCTCCTACAGATTTCCGCGTGCCTGCTGCTCGCGCTCGATGGCTTCGAAGAGCGCTTTGAAGTTGCCTTTGCCGAAGCTGCGGCTGCCTTTGCGCTGGATGATCTCGAAGAACAGCGTGGGGCGGTCTTCAACGGGCCGCGTGAAGATCTGCAGCATGTAGCCTTCGGGGTCGCGATCGACGAGGATGCCGAGCTTTTCCAGTTCATCTACCGGCTCGTCGATGGCGCCGACGCGGCTCTGCAGTTCGGTGTAGTAGGTGTGCGGCACGTGCAGGAACTCGATGCCCTGCTCGCTGAGCTTGCTTACCGTATGGAGAATGTCGTCGGTAGCCAGCGCGATGTGCTGCACGCCGGGGCCGCCGATAGAACTCGAGATACTCCTCGATCTGCGACTTCTTTTTGCCTTCGGCTGGCTCGTTGATGGGGAACTTGACGTAGCCGTTGCCGTTGGCCATCACCTTCGACATGAGCGCCGAGTATTCGGTGGAGATGTCCTTGTCGTCGAAGTGCTGGTAGAGCGAGAAGCCCATGACGTTGGCGTAGAACTTGACCCACTCGTCCATCTCGTGCCAGCCCACGTTGCCGACCATGTGGTCGATGTGGAGCAGGCCGGTGGGGCGGGCGATCGGGTCGCGCTCGACGGCGCGGTAGCCGGGAAGGAATGCGCCGGAGTAGTTCTTGCGCTCGACAAAGGTGTGAATCGTGTCGCCGTAGGTGCGGATGCTGGACATGACGACCTGCCCGCGCTCATCGGCGAGGACGTAAGGCTGCGGCGACGCTGACGGCGCCGCGATTCGTGGTTTCGCGCCAGGCGGCACGGGCGTCGTCGACCCAGAGCGCAATGACCTTGACGCCGTCTCCGTGGCGGCCGACGTGCTCGGCAATGGCGTTGCCGCCGCGCAGAGGCGTGGTGAGCACGAACCGGACTTTTCCCTGCTGCAGGACGTAGGAGGAGCGGTCGCGCTGGCCAGTCTCGGGTCCGGCGTAGGCAACGAGGGACATGCCGAAAGCGGCGCGATAGAAGTAGGCGGCCTGGCGCGCGTTGCCGACGTAAAACTCGACGTAGTCTGTGCCTTTGAGGGGCAGAAAGTCCTGGCCGGGAGCGATGGTCTGCGGAAAGCTGTGCGGGAGCAGAGTGCACGGTTGCGCTCATGCGGTACCTCCTGATGCCGGGACCAAGGGGAGCTAAAAGGGGAGTATTCCCGGCTGACCCATACTCTAGGACGCAGAAAAGGCACTGAAAATAGGTATCGCGCGAAAAAACAGAGGTCAAAACCTAATGGCATTAAGCATAATGAGGGTGACAGCTTAAGGAATTCTGGCAGATGAGTCACAAGACAAGACCGAACAGCGATCGATCTGGATGCAATCGCGTGGAAGATCCTCGAAGCCCTGCAGCAGAACGCCCGCGTGTCGTTCGCGGAGTTGGGGCGGAAGATCGGGCTTTCGACGCCAGCCGTGGCCGAGCGCGTTCATCGCCTGGAAGAGGCCGGCGTGATTACCGGCTACCACGCGTCGCTCAACACCGCGAAGCTCGGCGTGCCCATCCGCGTCCTGGTGCGGCTCACGATTCCCGGTGGCGAGTTGCAGATAAGCCGCACGGTAACTGCGCTCAAAGATCTGAGCGAGATCAGCCGCTGTCATCGGATTACGGGCGCCGAGTCGTTCGTGATTGAAGCCGATGTGGTCTCGATCCGGCACCTGGAGGCGCTGATCGACAGGCTGTCGGCGCTGGGCGCGACTTCGACATCGACGGTCTTGTCTTCTCCGGTGGAGCGGCGGGACCACCAGGCGAAGCAGATCGAGTCGTTCGCGAAATACATTTGAGGTCGGCGAACCATGCGGCTCTTCATCGGAATTCCGCTAGCCTCCGAAGTCGTCGACGCACTCGAACGCCTTTCGCGAAGCCTGCGCTCCGCCAACGATGGTCTCCGCTGGAGTTCCCCCGAAACCTGGCACATCACCCTCCAGTTTCTCGGCGAGACTTCCGTCGAGAGGTACGGTTGCCTGGTACAGCGCCTTGGCGCAATCAAAGCGCCAGCGGTGCCCGTCTGGCTCCATGGGACAGGTTTTTTCGACCGCGCCGGGGTGTTTTTCGCGGGCGTGAACGTGTCGCCCGAACTGCGCCAGCTTGAAAAGCTGATCATCGCCGCCACGTCACAATGCGGGGTCGCCGCAGAAGAGCGGCCTTACCATCCACACGTGACTCTCGCACGCGCCAAAGGCGACGGCAAAGGTGGTGCGCTGCGCAAGCTCAGAGATGTTGCGAAAAGCGAAGTAGAATTCCCTGCATTCACCGCGCGGGAATTCCTGCTCTACGAGTCCTTTCTGAATGCGCAAGGCGCACGGCACGAAGTTCGCGAGCGCTTCTCTCTCGGCTGACAATCACGGACCTGAAAACCCTTGCCCCCTATTATCCCGTCTCTTTGGACAAATTATCTGGTATCATAGGGTTAAAGAGAGAGGGTGACGGTAAATTTCTGTGTGGATTGCAATTAGCTGTAGATTCCTCTGCCGATTTAACTTAGCGACGGAATAGCGGGTGCTGGCGGCGTCGTGCGCGCAACGCCCGTTCGCGGAGTAAGTGGTTTCAATCACGATTCCATTGTGCGCCGGGAAGGCGTAAATACCTGCAAAGTGGCGGGGAGTTTTTTGCGAGCGGAATGAGGGAGTTAGGAGAAATCTTCCTGGAGCGGCGCTTGACAGGTTCTGAGGCGCATACTGGTTTGCCACGACGTCCTCTTGGCTTGGGGAGAGGCCTGTTTGTGCGTGCCATCGGCGGCAACTATGATGTTCGCTTATCACGCAGCGAAAGGTGGAAAGGCAGGGGATGGGGAAAGGAAGACATTCCTCAGGGGCTCAAAGCCCTCCCGTATTTTCATGGGGTTTGCGGCACGACTAAAGTCGTGCCCTGACACAAACCCATCCCTTCAACGACTTTTTCCGCAGCCAGCTGAGCCACAACGTGATGACCACTCGAGCACCGGTGAAGCTCTATGACCATCCCTGTGCCTCCGCCGCAAGATACGAAGTCCCAGCTGCGCAAAACCATGGGCTTCTGGGATGTGCTGCTCTTCAACATCGCCACGGTGCTGGGACCGCGATGGATCGCCGCGGCGGGCCACAACGGGACATCGTCGATCAGCTTGTGGGTCATTGCGGCACTCTTCTTCTTTGTCCCTGGAGCGCTGGTGATCAACGAGCTTTCGTCGCGATTCCCTGAAGAAGGCGGACTGTACGCATGGTCGAAGGAGGCCTTCGGCGATTTTCACGGCTTCGTGGCCGGCTGGGCTTACTGGATTTACACCGTCTTTTATTTTCCCGGGCTGTTGCTGGCCAGCGCGTCGATGGCTGCATACATCGTCGGAGGACGCGGAGCGCAGTTGGCGCAGGATCGGACATTTCTGCTCAGCGTCTCGCTGGGATTGCTGCTGGTTGCGGTGGTGCTGAACATCATCGGGCTGAACATCGGCAAGTGGCTGCAGAATGCTGGAGGCGTCGGCACGTATCTGCCGCTGCTGATCCTTGCCCTGGTCGCCGCTGGTCGTCGTGTTCAAGCACGGGTCGGCAACACACTTCACGCTCCAGAACATGATGCCGGCGTGGAACTGGGACACGGTGAATTTCTGGTCGCAGATCGCGTTCGCATTCACGGGGCTTGAACTGGTTTCGGCGATGAGCGAAGAGGTGCGCGATCCGCGGCGGACGTTGCCGCGCGCGGTTTTCGGTGCCGGGGCGCTGATTGCGCTGATGTATATCTGCGGCACGTTTGCGATTCTTGCCCTGCTACCGGCGGCGAGCGTTGATCCGCAGAGCGGAGTGTTCAGTGCGATCACGGTCGGGTCCGTGGCTTTGAAGATCGGTCTTCTCGGAGTACTGGCCGCCGTGGTGGCCACCGTGGGCAATGCAGGCGGCGTTGGAAGTACGGTTGCGGGGATTGCGCGTGTGCCGTTTGTGGTGGGAATCGATCAATTACCTGCCGGCGGCGTTCGGCAAGATTCATCCAAAGTGGAAGACGCCCTATATTTCGATACTGGTGCAGGCGACGATATCCGGAGCAATTCTTATCGTCAGTCAGATCAATGAGAAGATGATCGGCGCTTATCAATTTCTTGTAGATGCAGCAATCATTCTGTATTTCATTCCGTTCCTTTACATGTTCGCGGCGGTAATCAAGCTTTCGCGCCGCAAGGACCGTAATGAAAATCCCCACGCGGTGCTTGTGCCGGGAGGGATTGCTGGAACCTGGATATGCGGCGGCCTTGGATTTGCAGTCGTCCTGATCGGCATCATCGTTTCGCTGGTGCCGCCGGGAGACTCGTCCAATAAGTTGGCCTTCGAATTGAAGCTGGTTGGTGGAACCGTCGCGTCCATCCTGATCGGGTTGGTTCTTTACTGGCGCGGCGCCCGTTCAAAAAGGGCGGCCTGATTTTGGTGGTGTTCAACTTGCCGTGTGACGATGTGGACGCTGGTACCATCCAAGGTGCTATAGTCTGCAAGTTTGTGTGAGTGAGGAATGGCCGAAAGCTCGAAGCTTCAAAATGTGATCGATTCCAGCTTTGATCCGCAATCGCCGCGCGCGAAGGCGAACCGGACCGCGCTGCTCGAAGTGCTTGCAACCATTCGATCGCAGGAGGAGACCATTCGTCTTGGCGGCGGCGCGAAAGCGGCAGCAGCCCAGCACGCAAAGAAGCGCCTGACAGTGCGGGAACGCATGAAACTCCTGCTCGATGAAGGCAGCGAATTCCTCGAACTGGGGCTTTGGGCGGCGTACGAGATGTATGGGGAGTACGGCGGCGCTCCGGGAGCAGGCGTTGTGACGGGCCTTGGGCCGCGTGTGCGGCCGGCTCTGCATGATCATCGCCAACGATGCGACGGTGAAAGCCGGCGCCTTTTTCCCGATGACAGCGAAGAAGGTATTGCGCGCCCAGAACATTGCGCTCGACAACCGCATTCCGACGCTCTATCTCGTGGATTCCGCAGGTGTGTTTCTTCCCTTGCAGGAAGATGTCTTTCCGGATACGGACGACTTTGGCCGCGTCTTTCGCAACAACGCGGTGATGAGTTCGCTGGGCATTCCGCAGATCACGGCGATCATGGGTATGTGCGTTGCAGGCGGCGCTTATCTGCCGGTAATGACCGATACGGTGTTGATGACCGAGGGCTCAGGGCTGTTTCTTGCGGGCCCGTCGCTGGTGCAGGCAGCAATCGGACAGAAGACCGATCCTGAAGAACTGGGCGGCGCCGCAATGCATGCGGAGATTTCGGGCACGGTCGATTTCAAGGAGCCGGATGATCACCATTGCATCGCGCGGCTGCGTTCACTGGTGGACAAGCTGGGCAGCAGGAAGCCGGCGGAGGTCACTGCAGACGAACGATTCAGCCGCACCGCGTACGATGCGAAGCACGATGCGCCGAAGCATCCGATCGAGGATGTCTACGGGCTGCTGAATCCTGCGCCCGGCACGAGCAATATTTATGACATGCGCGAGGTGATTGCGCGCATCGCCGATCGCAGCGAATTTGACGAGTACAAGGCCGAATTCGGACGGACGGTTCTATGCGGATATGCGCGTATCGGCGGTCATGCAGTAGGCATCGTCGCGAACCAGAAGACCAACCAGAACCAGACTGTCGCGATGGGACCGCAGGCCGGTGCGAAGCGGATCGAAGTGGGTGGCGTAATCTACACCGAGGGCGCGCAGAAGGCGGCGCGCTTCATCATGGATTGCAATCAGAACCTGGTGCCGCTGGTGTTTTTGCATGACGTGAACGGATTCATGGTCGGCAAGGATGCGGAGTGGTCGGGTATTATCCGCGCCGGCGCCAAGATGGTTTCAGCGGTCAGCACCAGCGTGGTTCCAAAGATTGCGGTGATTATCGGTGGCAGCTTTGGCGCGGGCCACTATGCGATGTGCGGCAAGGCCTACGATCCGCGGTTTCTGTTTGCGTGGCCCACTGCGCGGTATGCGGTGATGAGCGGCGCGTCTGCCGCAGGCACGCTGGCCGAGGTTCGCGCCAAGCAGGTAGAGCGCGGAGGCAAAGTGTTGTCGGAAGCAGAGAGAGCGGCGCTCTACGAAGAGATCAAGTCGACCTACGATGCGCAGGCTGATCCGCGTTACGGGGCGGCCCGGCTGTGGATTGACGCCATTATCGATCCCGCAAAGACGAGAGACGTGCTGATCACCGCGCTTGAAGCATGCGCGATGAATCCGGATGTACCGAAGTTCAACCCGGGAGTGCTGCAGACCTGAAGAGCAACACGGGCCATAGTCTGACATTCATAAACCGGCATCTTAACCAGTCAGCAGCCAGGATTGGCGTCAACCCCCCAGACGTAAAGGAGCCAACAGCATGAGCGTCGCGCTCGAAACAAATGAAAGCCTGTATCCCTTCGTATTGACCGAGGAGCAGGAGGCACTTCGCCGCGAGATTCGCGAATTTGCCGCGCGGGAGATCGCGCCCAACGTAATGAAGTGGGACGAGGCCAGCGAATTTCCATTCGACGTGGTGAAGAAGCTCGGCCAGATGGGTCTGCTGGGCATCATCTTCCCGCCGGAGTATGGGGGCGCGGGGCTCGGCTATGTCGATTATGTTCTCGCGATCGAGGAACTGGCGTCGGTGGATGGATCAATCGGCATCATCGTTGCCGCGCATAATTCCCTGGGCACGAACCATATTTTCCTCGCCGGAAATGAAGCACAGAAAAAGAAATATGTCTCGAAGCTGGCGAGCGGCGAGTGGCTGGCAGCGTGGGGATTGACCGAACCCGGCGCGGGATCTGATGCCAGCAATTCGCGCACGACTGCAGCGAAAAAGGGCGATCGCTACGTCCTGAACGGAAACAAGACCTTCATCACCAACGGCCACTATGCCGATGTGGCCGTGGTGATTGCCTCGACCGACAAGAGCAAGGGGACGCATGGGCTTTCGGCATTTGTTGTGGAGAAGGGGACGAAGGGATTCCGTCCCGGCAAGAAGGAGAACAAGCTGGGCCTGCGCGCCAGCGATACCAGCGAACTGATTTTCGAAGACTGCGAGATTCCCGAGGAGAATTTGCTTGGCGCGGAAGGCGAAGGTTTCATCGATGCGATGCGGGTGCTGGACGGCGGCCGCATCTCGATCGCAGCGCTGGCGCTGGGGATTGGACGCGGTGCGTTGGATGCGGCCTTGAAATACGTGAAGGAGCGCCGGCAATTCGGCAAGGCAATTGCCGAGTTTCAGGGAATTCAATGGAAGCTGGCGGATATGGCGACGGAACTCGATGCTGCCCGGCTGCTGACGCAACGGGCCGCAGTGCTGAAGGATGCGGGGCGCAAGGTTACGCGTGAATCATCGATGGCCAAGTTGTTTTCAAGCGAGGTTGCGGTGCGCATCTGCGATGATGCCGTGCAGTTGTTTGGCGGCTATGGATTCATCAAGGATTATCCCGCCGAGAAGTATTATCGAGACGTGAAGCTGTGTACCATTGGCGAAGGCACCAGCGAGATTCAACGCATGGTGATCGCGAGGGAGATTCTCAAGGTTTATCCGTCGCGCGGTTGATGCGGCAGTCCGCTTTGACGCTGTCAGGTGATTCGAATGGATGAAGCCGTCAAGATCGTCGAGTGCCCGCGCGATGCGTGGCAAGGTCTGCCGGGCAATATCGCGCCCGAGGTAAAGGCCGGCTATCTTCGCAAGCTGATCGAGGCGGGATTCAAGCACATTGACGCGGTGAGTTTTGTCTCGCCTGCGGCCATTCCGCAGATGGCGGACTCGGAGCAGGTTCTTGCCGAGGTCGCGCCTCCCGCCGACGTTGAGATCATCGGCATCGTGGTCAATGAGAAGGGCGCGCAACGCGCTCTCCGAACCGATGCCGTAAGGACACTTGGCTTTCCTTATTCGATTTCGCCGGAGTTCCTGCGACGCAATCAGCATCAGACGCTGGAGCAATCTCTGGAAATACTGCAGGAGATCCAGACGCTCGCGGCAGATGCGGACAGAAAGGTTGTCGCATATATCTCGATGGCCTTCGGAAACCCATACGGAGACGTGTGGAGTCATTGACGAGGTCCTGCAGGCATGCGACTTGATTGTCGAGTGCCGGGTTAGCGAGATCTCGCTTGCGGATACAGTGGGCCTCGCCACGCCTGACCAGATTGCCGATGTTCTGTCCGCGGTGATCGGGCAGTATCACGACCTTGAGATCGGCGTGCATTTGCATGCGCGCCCGGCTGAAGCACGCAGAGCGAATTCGAGCTGCATTCCAGGCGGGATGCAGGCGATTCGATGCGGCGATCGGCGGTCTGGGCGGTTGTCCGTTTGCGCAGGATATTCTGGTTGGCAATATTCCGACTGAGATTCTGGTGGCCGAATTGTTGAGAAGCGGAGCGGCGATGCCCGCTTTGAAATCGCTGGACACGCTGATCGCGGCGAGCAATGAAATTGCGAGCCGCTTCGGCTCGGCCGTCCAGTGAATCTATAACACTACCCGACGGGAGTGGACATTGAACCACAAAACTATCCTCGTCATCGAAGATCATCCGATTCGCACGATAACACTGAATCGCCCCGAACGGCGAAATGCGATGACGCGGGAGATGCAGACTGAACTCATCGACGTGCTGAGGAGACTGCCGAGACTGAATGCTGCGCATTGATTCTGACGGGAGCGGGAGATGCATTCTGTTCGGGACTTGATCTTTCGGAATTGCAGACGATGCGAGACAAGACACCGGCGGAGCATCGTGCCGACGCAGAGCGGGTTGCGCGGCTGCTGGTATCGCTGTACGAGCTTCCCTTGCCCACGATTGCCGCTGTGAATGGCCCGGCGATTGCCGGAGGAACCGGGCTGGCAACGGTTTGCGATTTCACCCTGGCAACTCCGGCGGCGAAGTTTGGCTTCACCGAAGTGCGCATCGGCTTCGTTCCGGCGCTGGTCTCTGCATTTCTCGCGTTGCAGGTTGGCGACAAGCGCTGCCGCGATCTTCTGCTGACCGGCCGGCATTTTGGAGCGGCGGAGGCGCATCAGCTCGGCCTGGTGAATGAAATCGTCGATCGCGGAGGAGCTGGCGCCGCGCGCACATGCGCTGGCGAAATCCTTGCTCGCGAACAGTCCGCAATCGTATGAGCGCAACCAAACGGTTGCTGGCCGCACAGAATCGAGCCTGGCTCGATGCGGCGATTGTTGCGGCCCTGGAAGCGAATGCGGAATCCCGCGAGACGGCTGATTTTCGCGAGGGGGTCTCTGCGTTTCTTGAAAAAAGAAAGCCGGCCTGGAAGACCAAGTGTTGATGAACCGTAGCGAAAGTGCAATGGCGCTCCGCTGCGCTGCTCGACCATCTCACGCGTGACGCCGTCTGCGAGTTCGAAAACTTCAAACCTGAATTCGTCACATCCAGCACGCAAAGATCGGTAATCACGCGATGCACAACACCGCTCCCGGTGAGAGGCAGCGTGCACTCGCGCAGCAGCTTGGGGCCTCCGTCCGGAGTGGTGTGCTCCATCAGCGACGATGACGCGGCGGACGCCGGAGACGAGATCCATCGCCCCGCCCATGCCTTTGACGCGCTTGCCGGGAATCATCCAGTTGGCCAGATCGCCGCGCTCCGAAACCTGCATTGCGCCCAGGATCGCCAGGTCGATGTGACCGCCGCGAATCATGGCGAAGGAGTCGGCGCTGGAAAAAGTGGACGCTCCGGGAACGAATGTCACCGTCTCTTTTCCGGCATTGATCAAATCAGCATCGATCTCCGACTTCGCGCGGATACGGGCCCATGCCGAGCAAGCCATTTTCCGATTGCAGGGTGACGGTCATGCCGTCGGGAATGAAGTTCGCCACCAGCGTGGGAATGCCAATGCCGAGGTTGACGTAGTAGCCATCCTGCAATTCCTTTGCGGCGCGCGCGGCCATCTGGTTGCGAGTCCATGGCATGGGGTCAGCCCTCTCTCGTGGTCTTCTTCTCAATCCGCTTGATCGGATGAGGAACGTGGACGAGGCGATGAACGAAGATTCCCGGCGTGTGGATTTCGTCGGGATCGAGTTCGCCGGGCTGGACGATTTGTTCCACTTCGGCGACGGTGATTTTGCCGCATGTTGCCGCATTGGGATTGAAGTTGCGTGCAGTGCGGCGATAGATGAGGTTGCCGTGCAGATCGGCCTTCCATGCCTTCACCAGGGACAGGTCGGCAACGAAGCCGCGTTCGAGGATGTAGGTTGTGCCGTCGAAATCCTTGTGCTCCTTGCCTTCGGCAATGATGGTGCCGATGCCGGTGCGGGTGTAGAAGCCGGGAATGCCTGCTCCGCCGGCGCGCATGCGTTCGGCGAGGGTTCCCTGGGGGCAGAACTCGACTTCGATTTCGCCCGATAGAAACTGGCGTTCGAATTCGGCATTTTCGCCGACGTAGCTGGAGATCATCTTCTTGATCTGATGCGTGGCGAGCAGCAGGCCGAGTCCGGCGCCATCCACGCCTGCGTTGTTGCTGGCGATGGTGAGATTGCGGACGCCGGTATCGCGCAAGGCAAGGATGAGCTCTTCGGGGATGCCGCAAAGGCCGAATCCGCCGATGGCCATAAGCATGCCGTCGTGCACGATGCCTTCGAGTGCGGCTTTCGGGTTGGGGAAAAGCTTGTTCACAGAGGTCTTGTGGATGAATCGGAGGGGAGTTTAAAGGTTTTAGCTCCCGTCGCTTGTTTTACATGAACAGCCTCATTTCCGCCAAGGGGACCGAGCGTTGTTGCCAGGATACAGAAGTAGTCAGTACAACGCCGATCTATCGGCGGGCATCCAACTGAAAAGACTATCGCTTAGAACCAGCGCATGCAGTCGTGGACTATAGAAAGTTTGATCGATGCTTAAACTATTCAGCTCTCGCGTACTTTCCGGAAGAAGCAGGTTTCGTTCGACCATCGGCGGCATTGCGATACTGTTCCTCCTGCTGATCGGCAGCGGACCTTCGCACGCATATTCCGTGCTCACGCATGAAGAGATCATCGATCTGCTGTGGAACGATCAGCTGCGGCCGATGATCCTGGCGCGGTATCCCGGGCTGACGGACGACCAGATGCGGGAGGCGCATGCCTATGCGTATGGCGGTGCGGTGATCCAGGACATGGGCTACTATCCCTTCGGCAACCAGGAGTTCAGCGACCTGGTGCACTACGTGCGCAGCGGCGATTTTGTGCTGGAGCTCATCAAGGAAAGCCAGAACGCCGACGAGTATGCCTTTGCGCTGGGAGCGCTTTCCCATTACGCATCGGACATCACCGGCCATCCGGCCGTGAACCAGGCGGTCTCCCTTACCTATCCCAAGCTTCGCGCCAAATTCGGGCCCATTGTTCTTTACGCGCAGGACAAGACCGCGCACATTCGCACGGAATTCGGATTCGACATGGCGCAGGTCGCCAAGCAGCGCTACGCGCCGCAGCAGTATCACGACTTCATCGGTTTCGAAGTTTCCAAGGACCTGCTTGAACGGGTGTTTCCCGTGGTGTACGGAGTGCAGTTGAAAGATGTGCTGCCGCACGAAGACCTGGCCATCGGCTCGTTTCGCTACTCCGTGAGCACGCTGATTCCACACATGACGCAGGTGGCGTTGCGGACGCACAAGAAAGAGATCACGAGCGAGGTGCCGAACTTCCAGAAGCAGAAGTTTCTCTACCGCCTGTCGCGTGCGGACTACGAGAAGACAGTGGGGCAAGAACTATCAGCACGCCGGATTTGGCGTGCGCTTGCTGGCGGTGCTGTTGAAGGTTCTGCCGAAGGTCGGTCCGCTGAAGGCGCTCGACTTCAACATCCCGACGGCGAAGACCGAGAATCTGTACTTCACCAGCATCAATGCGACGGTGGACAAGTATGGCGCGATGCTGAAGCGAGGTCCGCGCTCGATCGGTCAGTTTGCCTGACGATGATCTCGACAGCGGCAAGACGACGGCTGAGGGCGAGTATACGCTCGCTGACGACACCTATGCGAAGCTGCTGTCGCAACTGGCGGAGAAGAAGTTCGATGCGACGACAGTTCCGTTGCAGAAGAACATTCTCACTTTCTATGCCAACGCCTCAGCGCCGAATGACACGAAGAAGAATCCCGGGAAATGGCAGAAGGTGCAGGCGAACCTCGAGGCGTTGAAGACCTTCACTCCAGGTCCCGCACAACCACCCGCACCCGCGGCGCCAGCGCCGACGGGCAACCTGCAATAGCGATCCTTCTGCGAAAATGAGAGAGGAATGCTCTCTCTTCAAAATGCCGGCAAGCGGTTTGGCCCCCGCACGCTGTTTCTCGAGGCCAACTGGCTGATCCGCAGCAAGGAAAAGACTGCGCTGGTGGGCGCCAACGGCACCGGCAAATCGACACTGATGAAGGTGCTGGCGGGGCTGGAGTCGCTGGATTACGGCACGATGCAGCTGACGCGCGGCATGAGCATTGGCTATCTGCCGCAGGAGGGGTTGCGGCTCAGCGGCCGCACGGTATTTGACGAGTGCCTGAGCGTCTTTGATGAGTTGCGCGCGATGGAAGGCGAGATCGAGCGGACGGCGGCGCAGCTGTCGGAGCTCGATCATGCGAGTGCCTGAGTACGAGGCTGCTGCGGAGCGCTACTCGATGGTGCAGGAGCGGTTTCATGCGCTGGATGGGTATGCGCTGGATGCGCAGGTGGGAACGGTTCTGACCGGGCTGGGATTCGGCAAGGAGGACTGGTCGCGGCAGGTGGACGAGTTCTCTGGCGGGTGGCAGATGCGGATTGCTCTGGCCAAGCTGCTGCTGGCAAAGCCCAACCTGCTGCTGCTGGACGAGCCGACGAATCATCTCGATCTGGAGACGCGCAACTGGCTCGAGGACTATCTGCATAACTATCCTTTCGGCTACATCCTGATCTCGCACGACCGGTACTTTCTCGACGTGACGATCGATCGTACGGTCGAGATCTGGAACAAGCGGCTCACGATCTTCCAGGGCAACTACACAAAGTACCTTTCGCAGAAGGACGAACGACGCGCGCAGTTAACGGCGGCGTACAAGAATCAGCGCGACCAGATCGAGCATCTTGAGGCGTTCATCAACCGGTTCCGCGCGCAGGCCACGAAGGCCAAGCAGGTGCAGTCGCGGATCAAGGAACTGGAGAAGATCGAGCGCATCGAGATTCCCGAAGAAGAGCCGGTGATTCATTTCAGATTTCCGCAGCCTCCGCCATCGGGGCGCACGGTGGTGGAAGCCGAGGGACTGGCAAAGAGCTACGGCGCAGAAGCACGTGTTCAGCAATGCGCGGTTCACGATCGAGCGCGGAGACCGGGTGGCGCTGGTGGGCGTGAATGGCGCGGGCAAATCGACGCTGATCAAGCTGCTGAGCGGAGCGGAAGCACCGACGGCCGGCACGGTAAAGCTGGGCCACAACGTGGTGGGCGAGTACTTTGCGCAGGATCAGTACAAGGTGCTCGATCCGGAGGCGCGGATGCTGGACGACATCAGCCGGGCCGCGCTGAAGGTGCCGGAGAGCGAATTGCGGTCGCTGCTGGGATGTTTCCTCTTTTCCGGCGATGACGTGTTCAAGCCGCTGGGTGTGCTTTCGGGCGGCGAGCGGAACCGGTTTGCGCTGGCGCGGATCCTGGTGTCGCCTTCGAATTTTCTGCTGCTGGACGAGCCGACGAATCACCTGGATATGCGGGCCAAGGATGTGCTGCTGGAGGCGATTGCCGCGTTTTCAGGCACGGTGGTTTTTGTTTCGCACGACCGGTACTTCATCGATCGGCTGGCGACGCGGGTGATCGAAGTGGAGAACGGGGTGATCACCAGCTACCCCGGGAACTATGAGGATTACCTGCGGAAGAAGGAGGAATTGGCCGCTGCGGCCGCTATCTTGACGAGGTACGTTTCGACGAGGGAGATCCCATCCCAGGTCTCAAACTCGAGACCTGGGGCACCCAGCGTTTTCTCCGCGGCCACCGGTACGACGATTCGTGATCGAGGGTGGGCCGAAGACGATTGTGATTGATGCGGCGGCCCGGAGAACAGCCGGTCGCGGCGGTTGAATCCGATCAAGCAGAAGCAGATGGAGGAGCGGTGCGGGTTTCTCGAAGAGGAGATTCCGCGGGTCGAGGCTTCGATTGCGCATACCGAGGAGCAACTGGGCGTGTATGTTTCGGCCGCGGAGACGCAGCGGCTGACGGAGTTGGCTGCCGCATTGCGCGCGGAGCTTGGCTCGCTCACTGCCGAGTGGGAAGAGCTGATGCTTCAGCTCGACGGGGCTTAGATCAAAACCTCATTCAAATCGTTGCCGGTGACCGTCTTTACAGGCGCTACAGCCGGGCAGTAGCCTGCGTGAGACGGCAAACGTTTACCGCAACAGCCAGTGACAGGAGATTTCCATGACAACTCATTCGCGTCGCGAATTTTTAAAGATGAGTGGGGCGGGGGCCGCGATGCGTTTTGCGGCGCCGGCGGCTTTTACGAGTTCGTTGCTTGCAGGTGCGGATGAGGCCAGCTCCGAAAGGATCGTTCCCTTCCCGCTGGACGCGGTTCGGCTGGGGCCGGGGATCTTCGCGGAGCAGGCGGAGACGAACGCGCGCTATCTCGATTCGCTTACTGCCGATCGGCTGCTGCACTCGTTCCGGCTGACGGCGGGGATCACATCGAGCGCGAAGCCCTATGGCGGCTGGGAGAGTCCGACGGTTGAACTGCGCGGGCATTTTAATGGAGGACATTATCTGTCGGCGGTGGCGCTGGCCTCGGCGACGGCTGGAAATTCTGTTTTGAAGCGCCGTGGCGATGAGGTTGTTGGCGGGCTCGCGCAGTGCCAGCAGAAGAATGGAAACGGCTATGTGAGCGCGTTTCCGACGACGCTGTTCGAGCATCTGCAGGAGGGCAAGCCGGTGTGGGCGCCCTTTTACACGTATCACAAGATCATGGCGGGTCTGCTGGATATGTACGTGCTGACCGGGAACACCGATGCGCTGAAGGTGGCCGAAGGGCATGGCGCAGTGGGTGGACCACTACTTCGAAGGCATCAGCGATGAGCAGCGACAACGGATGCTGCGCACGGAATACGGCGGAATGAACGAGGCGCTGGTGAACCTCGCGGCGCTGACGAAGAAGCAACAATATATCGATACGGCAAAGCTGTTTGAGCAGCCGAGCATTCTCGATCCGCTGGCGGGGCGGAGGGATGAATTGACGGGACTGCATGCGAATACGAACGTGCCGAAGATGATTGGCGCGGCGCGGATGTACGAGGTGACGGGAGACCGGCGCTACCGGCGGATCGCGGAGTATTTCCTCGAAGAGGTGCTGACGGCGCGGAGTTATGCGATCGGGAACACGAGTCTCGACGAGCACTGGACGACTCCGGCGGGCGAGTTGAAGGGATCGCTGGGCTGGACGAATGCGGAGTGCTGCGTGGCCTACAACCTGATGAAGCTGGAGCGGCTTGTGTTTGGCTGGACAGGCGATGCGCGCTGGATGGATGCGTATGAGCGCGCGATGTTCAATTGCAGGCTGGGGACGCAGAATGCGCAGGGGTTGAAGCAGTATTTCTTTCCGCTGGCGGCGGGATACTGGCGCGCGTATCACTCGGCGGAGGATTCGTTCTGGTGCTGCACGGGGACGGGCGTGGAGGAGTTTGCCAAGTTTACGGACACGATCTATTTCCATCGCGGCGGGGATGTGTATGTGAACCAGTTCATCGCATCGACGCTGGACTGGAAGGAGGAAGGACTGAAGATCGAGCAGACGACAAAGTTCCCGCGGGAGCAGGGGACGACGCTGAAGATCGCGAGCGCGCAGCCGAAGATGCGGACGATTCACGTGCGGATTCCCGGCATGGACGACGGATGCGGCGGAGGTGAAGGTGAACGGGCGGCCGCTGGAGGCGGTGGCGGATCCGGGGTCGTATCTGGCGATTCGGCGAGTATGGAAGGATGGCGACACGATCAGCTTGAGCTTGCCGATGGAGTTGCGGACGGAGGCGCTGGCTGGGGATGACTCGGTGGTGGCAGCGATGTATGGGCCGCTGGTGCTGGCGGCGGATCTGGGAGCGGGGCCGGTGGACGGGCCGAGCAAGATCATTCCCGATGGATCGACGGTGCCGAAGGGGTTGGCGAAGCCGGATGCGTTGCCGAAAGCGGCAGGGGCGGATTGGGTCACGGTGGAGTCGGCGGGCGAGTTGCGGTTCAAGGCGGCGGGAGAGAGCGGGAAACTGGATGTGTTGCCGATGTACGAGGTGAAGGACCAGAAGTATTCGGTGTACTGGCAGAGTGGCGGGTGGAAAAAAGCAGAGCTGAGGCGGGCGTGATCAGCCTGAGAGTAGGATGAGCGAATGCGGTTTTTGATTCTTGCCGGATTGCTGGTGGTGGTGAGCGCAGGCGCCGTTGGGCAGGAGCGCGGAAATGGCGCGGCGCTCGACAGCGATCATGATGGGCTCTCAGATGCGCAGGAGCAGGCTTTGCTGCGGCAGTTTGCACCGCGATTCATGATCAGCCGCAATGACTGTTCGTCGCAGCCAGCAGAGTTTGAGCCGTCGGTGCTGAAGCCGGTGGTGGCTGCGGAGAACAGCACGATCTACGGCCAGGCTTTCCCGCGCGTGGGACACGAAGAGCAAGTTGAACTGCACTACTACGATTTGTGGCGGAAGGATTGTGGGCAGAGAGGCCACAATCTCGACGCGGAACATGTGTCAGTCCTGCTGGAACGCGATGCCGGCAAGGGGTGGAAGGCGCGGTACTGGTACGCGGGGGCGCATGAGGATACGTTGTGCGATGCGAGCCAGATTGCGCGCGCGAAGACCCTGGACGCCGAGACGCATGGGCCGGAGATCTGGATCTCGAGCGGGAAACACGCTGCTTTTCTGGAACAGAAGATCTGTTCGAGCGGGTGCGGCGCCGACCGGTGCGGCAATGAGGAGCAGATATCGATCAGCAATCTCATCAATGTCGGCGAGCCGTCGGCGCCGATGAACGGAGCGATCTGGGCGGGCTCGTCCGGAGTGGCCGCTGGTCGGACAAGCTGCGGCGGAGCGATTTTGCAGATGCTCGGCTGACGCGCGACAACCGAACGCGATCCGACGGATGACGTGTATGGGCCAATCCGAAGAAGCGGCCGGAACAGGCGGCGATTCTGGGGGCGACGATGCGATTGCGGGCGTGGGCGATGGCCATCACGACGGCCGATTCGAGCACGAACGCGGCTTTGGATACGGCTTCGGGTAAGACGGGGAATGCGCTGACGCGCGCGTATCGCGGGGTGAAGAAGGGGGTTCGGTGCGGGGTTCGGTGCGGGCGGTTGAGGGCAAGTGAGGGTCGGGTCCGACTCTTCAGGATAAATTGGGTTGGGATTTCTCACCCTTGCGGAGCTTGGATGGGGCACCCGGCGCTCCTGCTTACGATGATGTTCTTAAAAGCAACTGCAGTCGTGGATGTCGCTTCGCCGTGCCCGTAAAGAATGAAGATCGCTGTTGGCCAGGTTGAGATTTCTCACCCTTGCGGAGCTTGGATGGGACACCCGGCTTACGACGATGTCCTTAAAAGCAACTGCAGATCCCTCGGCTTCGCTCGGGACGACAACTGATGTTAGATGGAGCTTGGAGGATGTTAGACGGGGCTTGGAGGAGTCGTGGTTGATTGCTGGGATTGGATCTGCTGAGACGGCCTTCAGTTCGGTCGTGCATAATCAAGACACGATGGCGCTTTTGTGGAATCCGGAGAGCTGGTCGCAGAGACTGGCGGAGCTTGAGGCACGTTCGGGGGAGCTGAAGGAGGCTCCGCTGCGGCGCGATGTGCGCTCGCTGGGGACACTGCTGGGCGAGGTGCTGCGCGAGCAGGCAGGCGAGGATCTTTTTGCGCACGTTGAAGCGCTGCGGCAGGGGACGATCCGGCGGCGGGATGCGGAGGCGCGGGGCGACGAGAACGAGGCGGAGCGGCAGGGAGCGAAGGCGCTGGAACTGGTGCACTCGCTGCCGGCGGAGCGGGCGATTCTGCTGACGCGTGCGTTTGCGTTTTACTTTGAGCTGATCAACCTGGCGGAGACGAACCACCGCAAGCGTCGACGCATTGCGCTGCAGTTGAGCGGAGAGACTGGCCGGCAGCGCGGGTCGCTGGCTGGAACACTGTGCGAGATGCGGCGCGTGGGCATCAGTGCGGATGAGGCGATGGACTGGCTGCGGCGCATCCTCATCGTGCCGGTGTTTACGGCGCATCCCACCGAAGTCGCGCGGCGTTCGGTGATGTTCAAGCGGCGGCGGATCGGCGAGTTTCTGGCGACGCTGGATCGGATACCGGTGCCGGAACAGGACCTGGCGCGGCTGGAAGAGGCGATTCGCGCGGAGATTACCAGCCTGTGGCAGACGGATGAAGTGCGGTCGCGACGGCCGACGGTTTATGACGAAGTGAAGATGGGGCTGGACTACTACGATGTCTCTATCTTTGAAACGCTGTGGCCGCTGTATCGGGAGATTGCCGAAGCACTGCGCGCGGCATACGGACTGGAAATTGAGGTGCACGCGTTGCCGCTGGTGTTGCGATTCGGTTCGTGGATCGGCGGCGATCGCGATGGCAATCCGTTTGTAACGCCAGAGGTGACGCGCGACGCGATCCAACTGGCGCGGGGACATCTGCTGCTCTACTACCAGGCGCGGCTGGACGACATTATTGATCTGCTGACGACGAGCGCGCAGCAGCGGCCGGTGAGCGATGAATTGCGGAGACGGCTGGATGCATACGTCGCGCTGGTGCACACGCCGGAGGCGCAGGTGTTTGGCGCGCAGTATGAGTTTGAGTATTACCGGCGGTTCATCATCTGCGTGAAGGCGCGCATCCAGCGGACGCTGGAGCAGACGGGCAGGCATGGCGCCACGATGCCGGTAACGTCGTACACACTGGCACAGGGACAGGACAAGCTGGCGCAGGTGCTGCCGGCGTATTGTTCGCGTTGAGGAATTTCTGGACGACCTGGAGACGCTGCGGGGTTCGCTGGCGGCGAATGCGGGACTGCGCATTGCGCGAACACTGATCGATCCGCTGATTCTGCAGGTGCGGACGTTCGGGCTGCATCTGCACACGCTGGACATCCGACAGCATGCGCGGGTGCATGCGGCGGCATTGCAGGAGGCGATCAGCGACACGATTGCGCCGCAGTTGCCAGCGGGGATGTCGGCGGAGACGACTTCGGTGCTGGAGACGTTTCGCGTGGTGGCGGAGGCGAAGCAGGGATGCTCGCCGGAGGGGATTCGGCACTACGTGATCAGCGGCGCGTCGAGCGTGGAGGATGTGCTGGCGGTGGTGCGGCTGGCGCGGCTGGGCGGCGTCACGGTGGAGGGGTCAGGGCGGTGATCCCGGGTTGATGCCGGTGCCGTTGTTCGAGTCGATTGAGGATTTGCGGCAGGCGCCTGCGATTTGCCGCGAGTTGTGGAGCCGCGCCGATTATCGCAAGCTGCTGGCCTCGTGGGACAACTGGCAGGAAGTAATGCTGGGGTATTCCGACTCGAATAAGGACGGCGGGATGCTGACCAGCACCTGGGAGATTTTCCGCGCGCATCGCGACCTGCACGTGGTGGCGCGCGAGTGCGGCGTGAAGCTGCGGCTGTTCCATGGACGCGGCGGAACGGTGGGACGCGGCGGCGGACCGACGCATCGCGCGATTTTTGCGCAGCCGATGGATGCTTTCGAAGGACAGCTGCGCATCACGGAGCAGGGCGAGGTGCTGAACTTCAAGTATGCGGATGAGGTGCTGGCGGAGCGGAACCTCGAGTTGATGATTGCGGCGTCATTGGACGCTCTGGCGCGGCCGAATGCGCGGGATCCGGAGGGACACTTTACGGGCGTGCTGAAGCCGGAGTGGGAAGCGGCGCTTGATGAGTTGTCGGCAATTTCGTTCGGGTTTTATCGCAAGCACATTCTGGACAACGCGGATGTGGTGACGTACTTCGAGCAGTCAACGCCGGTGGGCGAACTGGAGCACGCGAAGATCGGATCGCGGCCGGCGCGGCGGAATAAGTCTCCGAAGTTGGCGGATCTCCGAGCGATCCCGTGGGTGTTCGGGTGGACGCAGTCCCGACTGCTGGTTCCAGCGTGGTTTGGAGTGGGATTCGCGATTGAGGAATTCACGCAAAAACCGGGAGCATTGGAGCTGTTGCAGAAGATGGCGGGAGAATTTCCGCTCTTCATCGATTTGCTGCGCAATGTGGAAATGGCCCTGGGCAAGGTCGATCTTGCGACCGCGCGGCTGTATTCGGAGCTTGTTACCGATCCGAAACTGCGCGAGCGGATTTACGACATGTTCGACGGAGAGTTTCATCGCACGGTGCGGGGTGTGCTGGCGATTACGAAGCAGAAGGAATTGCTGGAGAGCAATATGGTGCTGGCACACTCGATCAAATTGCGCAATCCCTATGTGGATCCGATGCATTTGATCCAGGTGGATATGCTGCGACGGAAGCGAGCCGGCGAAGATACGCCGGAGGTGAACCGCGCGATTGCCGCGACGATCAGCGGGATTTCGGCGGGGCTGCGAAACACTGGGTGAGTTCGTAGTTTGAGTTCTGAGCTGTCTGATCCTGCCGTCTCATGCTGCCGTCTGATGCTGAGTGTACTTTCTCTAGTCCCGTCTACACTTGTCATGGAAGCGATCGAAATAGAAAAGGGCCCGCGCTAGCCGCGGGCCCTCTCTATATATATCTCGCAACTAATTGCGGTCGTTATCGCCTGCAAACAGATCGGACATGACCTTTACGTTTGAGTCGCACGCGTGGTTGAGGCAACGCAGGCCGAAGCCCGCTTCCAGAGACTTCAACAGCGAATAACTGTTGTAGTAGGTTCCGCTCTGCACGCCGTGGGAACCATAGTTTGTCTGCACAGTGAGAACTACGCGGTTCTGGTTCTGCGATGGATACAACCCGGTGAGTTGAGTCGTGCTGCCGCTGTAGTCGTTCTCATCCCACACGATTACGATGGCGCTGCGTTTCGACTGCCATGCTGGAGAGGCGTGAATAGCTTCGACCAGCCTTGGATTGTGGTGTCGCCCTGCTGAATGAGCCCGGGATTCAGTCCAACCTGCGTGCCATAGGTATACCCGCTGTCATTCTGGCCATAGTCGAAAGCACAGTAGGCATCGCTATTGCTTCTGCCATGCTGGTCATCGCACTGGTTGGGCACGATGAAGGCAAACTCCGGTACATCGCCGCTCTTGAGATCCGCATAGAGTCCACGCTCTCCATCAAAACCCACCATGTTGGCCAGGCTGCTGTCGCGATCAGAGCCTTCCTGGATGCTGGCGAAGTAAGCGAATGGATTGTGCTTCACGGCGTAGAGCTGCACTACGCTGGACGAAGTGAGAGGCGCCAGCTTCGAGAAATCCGACAGGTTCGTCGATGTCCCATTGCTGTAATTCACGCCATAGATGGAGCCGAGCGGCAGACTTTCCTGGTACGACTTCCACCCCATGCGGGCGTCGTCGAGCTGGTCCGCAATTGTTTTTCCCACTGTGGGCGCGGCCGGCACTGACTTCACCCCATCGATATCGGCGAGCGCAATGAACGGACCCGCTATTTCGTTCCAGGTGTCAATGCCGGTGTTTCGGCGTCAGTGCCGGTGCCGGAGATCGGACAGACGTTGCCAGTTTCCACTGGGACGGGCGCCTTGGCACTGTCCGCATTCACGATTTTCGACGCGATGTTCGGCGTGCATGATGTGTTCCCCCAATCCGGGGAGTTGTCGCTGCGGACGCCGAAGTTGGACCCGCCCACGATTTCCAGGTAGTTGGTCAGGCTCGGATGTCCGACCGCGAAATAATTTGTCGCGAGATTGACCTTCCCGGTTGTGATCAGGCTGTTCAGGTACGGCTCATTCGGGTTGCCGAAGACCTGTTGATAGCCGTGGTTTTCCATCATGATCAGAAACACATGATCGAGCCGCGGAATGCCGCTGGGAGAATGGTCACTCTGAGCGAATCCTGTAGTTGCGAGCACTCCGGCGGCGACGCCCAGTGCCACTGCTTTCTTGAGCATGGAATCAGACCTCTCGAATTTGAGTTTGGGGAGCGTCGGCTTTAGGTTGAAACAGCCACGCAAAGGACACTCTCCGCTGCGAGTGTGAACAAGTCCTTAACGTGTGACGAATAAATGTGAAATCTAATTGAGAAGCTCAACCCGCCCCAGATGGCCGCACTCGACAATGTCCCGAACAGCAGCTCCGCGGTCGTTCATCGGATGGGAGGCGCGCGTATGCGCCGCAACCATGATGAGATTGCTTGTGCAGATGAGTGGCGGCCCTCCTGGTGGAGGGCCGCTTTACGTTTGGGTTATTTCGAACCGTCTTCGGTGTTTTTGATGAAGTCGGCGGTGGCGTCGTGGAGTTCTTTCAGAGCGGGCGTGGTGATGTAGACCATGTGGCCGGTCTGGAAGAAGCGGTAGTTGATATTGCTCTCGAGCGAATGCGGAATCTGCAGGTGCTTGTCTTCGTAGGTCGCGCCGAAGTAGAGGCAGCCGAGGTCGTAGTAGCCGCCCATCAGCAGGACTTTGAGTTTCGGGATTGCGCTTCATGGCCATGGCCAGGTCGGGCATGACGTTGACGCTGGAGTCGTCCCAGCCTTGTCCGCCCGGTGGCGGGTGGTGCAGGTCCCAGTTGAAGCCGCCGGCTTGCGTGCGCTGAAGGCTTGTAGGTCATGTTCTCGCCGTATTTCAGCACGTCGCGGGCGTACTGGTTGATGGCGGTGTTGTAGGCGGAGGATGTGGCGGAGCCGAAGGGATCGTATTCGGCCTCTTCGCTGAGAGGATCGATATCCGGGCCTTCGTAGCGGGTGTCGAGACGGCCGGTGGTGATGCCCATCTCGGATTGCAGCTCTTTGGAGAATTCGCCACCGCTTACGCGGAGGTCGGCCTTGATCCAGTAGGCCGCGGGAACGCCGGTATAGCTTTCGAGCTTGGCGGCAACATCCTTCTTCTGAGCTTCGGCGAGGTCGGCGCCCTGCAGGAGAGCGCTGGCATAGGCGCCGAGGGAGAACTGTTCCACTTCCTTCAGCCAGGGTTCGAGCTGCGCGGGCTGGTTGGGAACGCGGTGGTGATACCAGGCGGTCGCAGCCATGGAGGGCAAGGCGAGGAAGTATGCCGTTGTCGGTGCCGGGATTGCCCTGCGGGCCATCGGCGCTGGAGTCGAAGCTGAGGATCTGCGAAAGGAAGATGGATCCGTTGAGATCGAGGTGGCGCTGCAGCAGGTTAGTGAGGACGGCGGTGCGGGTGGTGCCGTAGCTTTCGCCGAAGAGATACTTCGGTGAGTTCCAGCGATCGTATTTCGAGAGGAAGCGGCGAATGAAGCGATCGAAGGCGTGCGCGTCGGGATCGGTTCCGTAGAAACCCTTGCCGGCGTCTTTGCCGTAGATGCGGCTGAAGCCGGTGCCGGGGGCGTCGATGAAGACGAGGTCGCTGGCGTCGAGAAGGCTGTATTCGTTGGGGACGATCTGGTAGGGCGCGCCTTCCTGGTGCGCGGAATCCTGCGGGAGGACCAGGCGCTCGGGGCCGAAGGCGCCCATGTGGAGATACATCGTGGCGCTGCCGGGACCGCCGTTGTAGAGGAAGGTGATGGGGCGATTCTTCGCGGGATTTTTCTGGAAGTAGGCGGTGTAGAAGATGCGCGCGGTGGCGGGGCGATCTTCGGGCTTGGCGGTCATGTCGATGGTGGCGTCGGGCAGGTATTTGCCGTCGAAGCCGATCATGGCGTCCTGCGGATCGGTGGAGCCGACGGTGAGGGTTCCGGCGACGGCGCGGTAGTCGATAGTTGCGCCGCCGATTTTGACAGAGCCTTCGGTGGTGGAGTCTGGCGGAACGTCGGGAGTGGGGATGACTTTGGATTCGGACTTTGCGCCGGATGGCGCGGCATTGTTCTGCGCGAATCCGAGAGATGCGGCAACAAGGCCAAGCGAGAGCGTGGCGAGCCAGCGGTGCGAGCGCGATGCAGCATAGTGGGGAACGACCTCCAGGAATTATTCTTCGGTTCCCGGAGTATACCCTCTGAGGGCTGGCATCAAGCTGCATTGGTGACCGTCGACGCAAAGCGATGAAGCGCGCGCGGTGTGAGCGCGGAGGACGAGGCAGGTCAGCTACGCGATTCGCCTCGCGCATTCGGGGAATGCAAATTGCGGGCAGGATTAGCGGAAAGCAGACTGAGATGCCGGCTTGCGCCGGCATAGGGTGGCGACAACCACGGCCGGGATCAGCCGGCGATGGCGTTGGCGGTCTGGTCGTTGCTCTCGATCAGCGGGCGGAACGCGTTGATGAGGTTTTCGACCTGAGCCTTTTGCAGGCGGAGGAGATCGAACTTCCGTGTGATCTCGTTCAGCTCGGTCATTGCTTGTTCGTAGGCGACGCGATAGGGGTCCATGTTTATCTTCTCCACTGGGCGAAGTGTAGCATCGGGTTAACTCAGAAAATCAAAGGTACGGAGGGGTTAACCATCCCAAAGTAATGGGTGGCATTTCAGAGTTCGCCGCGCGGACCGGGAGTGCTGGAAGTTGAAGGCAGGACAGGGTATGGATCACGGGCTGGGTGGAATCGTCGCACCACAGCCCGTGACGCTAGCCACCCCCATTTGAGCTTTCCGGGTCGTGCCGGCTAGACACCTGAGCGTCTTTACTGCTGTGTTCCGAAGCGGGTTGATTCATACTACCCGGAGTCCCATGTGGAAAAGCAGAGGCCTTGCACTGCGGCGGGTGACGGAAGTTTGAGGAACGAATCGATGCGGAATGAAGTGCGCGCATGAGGGTGGCGATACGAGCGGCGCGGCTGGAGGACGCGGGTGCAATCGCGCATGTGCACGTCGAGAGTTGGCGGACGACGTATGCGGGGATCGTACCGGATGCGTACCTGGCCGGCCTGGACGAGATCCTGCGCACCCGGTTGTGGCACGAGTGGCTAACGGGCCAGCGCTGGTATTTGTGGCGGAGATGGACGGGCGCATGGTGGGATTCGCGCATGGCGGGGTGAACCGTGAGCCGCTGGAAGCATGCGATGCGGAACTCTACTCGCTTTATCTGCTGCAGGACGCACAAAAGCGAGGAATCGGCGCGGGGCTTTTGCGGGCGATGGCCAATGCACTGCTGGAGCGCAATTTCAAGAGCATGGCGGTGTGGGTGCTGGAGCAGAACCGCTCGCGCAGCTTCTATGAGAAGGCGGGAGCGCACATGGCGATGTCGAAGGTGATTGAGATCGGCGGCACGAAGCTGATGGAGGTCGCGTACGCGTGGCCGGATTTGAAGGAGCTGAGCGGGGTAATTCTGCGGTATCTGGCTCCGCGAGTTACGACTTGCCTCTGGAGGCGGGAGAACCTTCAGCGCCGTTGAGGACTCCGAGGATGGCGTTGATGACGAGATCGGGTGCATCTTCCTGGATGTAGTGGCGCGAATTGGGCACGAGAACATGCTGAGCGCCTGGAAGCTTGGCGAGCAACTCGTTTTGCAGTTCCAGCTTGAGGTCCTGCTCAAGCGGATTGCCTGGGAAGCTGGGGTCCTTGAGCGTTCCAGTGAGCAGAACCGTTGGGACCTTGGGAAGCGGCAGCGCCCTTGCGAGCGCTTTACCGCTGGAGCTCGATTCCTGCAATTCGGCTTTCTGAGCGGGGGAAGCCTGGGACATCATCTGGTCGAGCATCTTCTGGCGCGCGACCCACTGATCGGCGGGCATGCGCGCGTGGAGGCGCTCGAGCAACCTGCCGTCTTCAGGATCGACCAGAACGAGCCCTGCAATCTCGTCGGGATAGGTGAATGCGTAAAGTTGCACGATGGCTCCGCCAAGAGAGTGGCCGACCAGGATGAAGGGGGGCACAGTTTTTGCCGAGACGAGGAGAGTGTGTAATTCCGAGACCATGTGCTCGACGGATTTGGTGGCGGGGGAAGGGTCGGACTTGCCAAGGCCGGCGCGGTCATAGGCAAATGTCCGGGTGAATTCGGCAACCTTGGGCTGTACGCTGTGCCAGGTTGAGAGGTCCTCGCCGAGTCCCGCGACAAAGACGACCACTGGCGCGCCAGAACCGGATTGCTGTGTGTTGAGTTTGAAGCCGCCGAGGTCGACGCGCTGCTCGGTCGTGTCTTGAGCGAGTCCGAAGGCAGAGGCAAGAAAAATGGCTGCGGAGAGCAGGCAGGCAGAAATTACTGCGGGTTGGGCTCGTAACACGGTGCCCTCCTGGCTCGAATTCTACGAGTCGAGGGATGCTGCGGTTCACTCTATGCAGCGGATACGTGACGAGACTGCAGACTGGTGTGACGAGGTGAGTTACAACGGATTTCCTGCTCATTCGCAAGCGGGTAGCGCCAAAAGCCAAGGGTTGGGATTGCTCCCATCCCTTGCTTCTGTCTGCTAGATTCTGCCGAAATCCGGTGGCTTACAGAGGCTGAACGTCAGCGGCCTGCCAGCCCTTGGGTCCCTTTACCACGTTGAACTGGACGGCTTGGCCTTCCTGCAGGCTCTTGAAACCACTCGAGTTGATTGCAGAATAGTGCACGAAGACGTCCTCGCCGTTCTGGCGCGAGATGAAGCCAAAGCCTTTCGCGTCATTGAACCACTTCACAGTACCTTGTTCCATTTTGTTCGTATTTCCTGGTTTTGAATTGCGCTGGATGAATCGGAGCGACCACTGGCAGAATCTTGCTTGGTTCGACGTTTCAGGAAAATCCTGGAACGCTATGGGCGAGTTACTGCACACGCCCGGTTCGACTCTAACGCTAGAGCAAGTGTAACATTGCCGGCCAAATTTTCGAGGATACGCGCGGGAAGCCGAATTGACGGCGAGTTTTCGGGGCACGCCATGCTGCTGAAACCGAGAGGGTTACGACGGCTGGTGAGGCTGTGATAGGGTGGAGGGTCATTATGGCTGATGATCTTGTCCCCGAGCTGCTGAGGCGCGCTACCGAAGAGCTGGAGCGCGAGTTTGGCGCGCTGCCCCGGTTCGAACCGGCACGCACGAGCGATGGCGACGCCGGGGCCATGGCGGCGGTGCTGGAGGAGACGGCGCGACGGCTGGGCGACAACTACCCCTACTTTCATCCTCTGTATGCAGGGCAGATGCTGAAGCCGCCGCACCCTGTGGCGCGGGCGGCCTATGCGCTGGCGATGACAATCAATCCGAACAACCATGCGCGCGATGGCGGGCGGGCAAGCTCAGCCATGGAGATTGAGGCGGTGGCGGAGATTGCGGGGATGTTCGGCTGGAGCGAATACCTGGGGCATCTGACGTCGGGCGGGACGATGGCCAACCTGGAGGCACTGTGGGTGGCAGGACAGTTGGCGCCGGGCAAGCGGATTGTTGGTTCGGAGCAGGCGCATTACACGCACCACCGCATTTCCGCAGTGCTGAAGCTGGAGTATGGTTCGATTGCGGCGGATGCGCGGGCAGGATGCGGCTGGATGCGCTGGAAGACTGAGCTGCGCAAGGGTGACGTGGGCACCGTGGTGGTGACGCTGGGAACGACGGCGATCGGCGCGGTGGACCCGCTGAGGAGATTCTGGCGCTGCGGGAGCGATATGGGTTCCGGGTGCATGTGGACGCGGCGTATGGCGGGTATTTCAAGCTGATTGAGGATGCGCTGGATGAGCCGGCGCGTCGCGCGTTCGCGGCGATCGGGCAGGCGGACTCGATTGTGATCGATCCGCACAAGCATGGGTTGCAGCCGTATGGATGCGGGTGCGTGTTGTTCCGGGACCCGGGGGTGGGGCGGTTCTACAAGCACGATTCGCCGTATACGTATTTCACTTCGAGGGCGTTACACCTGGGGGAGATCAGCCTGGAGTGTTCGCGGGCTGGGGCGGCAGCGGTGGCTTTGTGGGCGACGCAGAGGCTGTTGCCGCTGCAGCCGGGTGGGGAGTTTGCGCGGGGACTGGCCGCGGGGAGGAGAGCGGCGGTCGAGCTGGATCGGCGGTTGCGAAGCGATGGCCGGTTTGAGGCGCTGACGGCCGGCGGAACCGAGTTGGACATCGTGGTGTGGAAGATAAAGGCGGCGACGGCGGCTCGGGCATCGGAGCTGGCGACAATCGATTTTTTCGGCGTGCGCGGAGCGCAACCTGCATCTGGCGCTAGTACAATTGCCGCAATTCTGGTTTGGTGCGGCGGGAGATGCGAGTGTGGCTGATGGGCATGTAACCTGCCTGCGGTCGGTGCTGATGAAGCCGGAACACGAAGCATGGCTGGAGCGCATCTGGAATGAGATTGGGCGCAGCGTGTGCGCAGAAGTGGGGTTGCGGATAAAGATGGCGGAGATCGAAGCGTCTGTCGCGGGGGTTGAAGCCGGGATTGAAAACGTTCTCATCCGGGCCGGGGAGTGCGCCGTAATGCTGCTTCCGCAGTTTGGCGGGAAGATCGCGTCGATTCGGATTGGGAAGCGGGAGCTGTTGCAGCCGCCGCTTGGCGCCGATTGCGCCGCGGACGCGGACGATGGCGTTTGACGACGGCGATGCGAGCGGGTGGGATGAGTGTTTGCCGTCGGTTGCGGCATGCACAGTGGAGACGGACGCGGGAACGGCGAAGATTCCGGACCATGGGGATTTGTGGCGCGTCGAATGGCAGCCGATGGTCAGAGACAGCCAGTTCAGCGACGTATCGAGGCGCGTGTTTTTCGTTGCCGCTCCGGTTGGAGCGAACGTTGACCCTGACAGAACAGGAAGACTGGCTGGACCTTGAGTCTCGATTATTCAGTCACCAACTTAGTTCCGAGCGAGTGCCATGGTCGTGGGCGGCGCATCCTTTGTTTGCGGTGGAAGAGGGGGATCGGATTGTGTTGCCGGAGTCGATCAAGTCGTTGACGGCTGGAGGGTTCGGGCGGCGGGCGGCTGGGCAAGAGGCGGCGACTCGGTTGCGTGGCCGATGGCGCGACTTCAAGACGGAGACACGACGAGATTTGAGTGTTGCGGAGCCGCCGGAGTCGGGCATTGGCGACAAGCTGTTTGCGCGGCCGCTCAGTGCAATCGGAAAACTGGTGCGCACTGGAGCGGCCTTCGGCGGGTTTGCGGATCCGCGTTACGTTTGATGTTGAGGCAACACCCTATCTGGGTTTGTGGATCTGTTATGGCGGATGGCCGGAGAGGCCGGGACCGAAGCAGATGTGCGTGGCGATGGAGCCGGCGACAGCGCCGGTGGATTCGCTGGCTGTGACTGGCGCATGGTCGCGCGTGCTGGAGCCGGGAGATTGTTTCAGCTGGCCGATGGAAGTTGAGATTGAACGAATCGAGAGATGAACAACGATGTATGACCCTGAAGTTCTGCGTTCATTGCATGTGAGCCGCTTCAAGAGTGAACCGGAGATCTTTGCTGCTCCGGGGCGTGTGAACCTGATTGGCGAACACACGGATTATGCCGAAGGGTTCGTGATGCCGGCTGCGATTGATTTCGCGACGCTGGCAGGGATTTCGCCGCGGGATGACGGCAAGATCGTTATCTACTCGGAGAACTTCAAAGAAGAGCGCGCATGTTCGATGCGGCGTCGTCTGCCGCAAGCGCGGGAGCAAGGACTGGAGCGATTATCCGCTGGGCGTAATGGTGATTCTGGCGGGCGAAGGGCATCGAATTCCGGGATTGAGTTTGAGCTTGCTGGGCGATGTGCCGCTGGGTTCGGGGCTTGTCGAGTTCGGCGGCGGTTGAAGTCGCGACGGCGCTGGCGGTGACATCCCTGATGGGCGTTGACTATCCGCGGCCGACGCTGGCGCGGTTGTGCCAGCGTGCGGAGAACGAGTTTGTGGGCGCCAATTGCGGCATCATGGACCAATTCATTTCAGCGAACGGCGCGGAGGATCATGCGCTGCTGCTGGATTGCCGCGACCTGAGTTTCAAGCTGGCGCCGATTCCCGCGAATGTCGCGCTGGTAATTGCGAACACGATGGTGAAGCACTCGGTTGCAGGCGGCGAATACACGACGCGACGCGCGGAAGTGGAAGAAGCCGCGGCGGTGATTGCGCGACACAGGCCGGAGGTGCGGTTTCTGCGAGATGCAACAGTCGAGGACTTGCACAAGTGGGGCGCGGAGATGAGCCCGAACGCACTGAAGCGCGCTCGCCACGTGATCACGGAGAACACACGCACGGTGGCGGCGGCGGAGGCGTTGATCCATCACGATCTGAAGGAACTGGGAAGACTGATGGCCGAGGCGCACGTGAGCTACAGCCAGGATTTTGAGGCGAGCTGCGTCGAGGCCGACACGATGGTAATGCTGGCGCATCAATCTGCCGGGGTTGATTGGCGCGCGGCTGACGGGCGGCGGATTCGGGGGATGCACCATCAACCTAGTGGAGCAGGACAAGGCCAGCGAGTTCCGGGATGGATTGGCTGCAAGTTACGCAAGCTGAAACGGGAATCGTTCCGCAGATTCACGTTTGCCATGCGTCAAGCGGAGCGCACAGGGTGATGGCGAGCTCTCTCGCATTAAAGAACATCGGGTTTTCCCCGATGAGCGTCAATTGCATCTCATTACCATGTGGTGGAAAACAGGTTCTCTGAAGTTACCCCTGCAACCGCTGACGCTCTATAACCAAAACGTTTTTCCTTGTTAGAATCTTTCACAGGTTTTCATTCATTTGCGCATACAGAGACCGCGCGGGAAATTTGTACTGCCCGTGCGGCATGGTGAGATTTTCGATTTCACATTGTTGGCATTTGGAGCGATTCACAGGGCAAGCTGTTCAGATTTGGGCCGATTACCGACTTCCTGATGGGCGTCGACTTGAAGGCATGGACTTCAGATACAGCAACCCGAGAATCGCTGTAGCGAGCGCCGCAGAGAGATGTAGAGGATGCAACTGAATTCAACTAAACCCTTCTCCTACGAAACAACCCCAACGAGCGGACTGGTCGCGTACTTCTCCATGGAGATTGCGATCAACCGCGAAATGCCCACGTACTCCGGTGGCCTGGGAATGCTGGCCGGGGACACACTGCGTTCAGCTGCGGATCTTGGCGTTCCGCTGGTGGCGTTCTCACTGGCGCATCGCAAGGGATATTTTCAGCAGCACCTGAGCCCGGCGGGCGACCAGACGGAAGAAGTGCAGCCGTGGAATCCTTCGGACTTCTGCACGGAAGAAGCGGCGCGCATCCGGGTGTCGGTCGAAGGCCGCGATGTAACGGTGCGAGCGTGGCGCTATGACCTGCGGGGACGCTACGGGCACGTCGTTCCGATTTATCTGCTCGACACGGATCTCGATGGCAATTCGGGATGGGATCGCGGGTTGACGGATCACCTGTACGGCGGCGACACGAACTACCGTTTGCAGCAGGAGATTGTGCTGGGGCTGGGCGGCGTGCGCATGGCCAATGCACTCGGCCTGAGGGTAAATGTGTACCACATGAACGAAGGCCATGCGGCGCTGCTGACGCTGGCGCTGCTGGAGAGCGAGATGGGCGGTGGTCCGCTGAACTCGCCGACCGAGGCCGACATTCTGCAGGTGCGCAACAAGTGCGTGTTCACGACGCATACGCCGGTGCCGGCGGGTCACGATCGTTTCTCGACAGAGCAGGCGATCAGGATTCTGGGTGGCGACCGAACGGCGCGGCTGGAAAAGCTGGGCGTGTTCGAAGGCGGATTGCTGAACATGACGATGCTGGCGCTGCGTTTTTCGCGCTATGCGAACGGCGTTGCGATGCAGCACGGCAAGGTGTCGCGCGCGATGTTTCCGCAGTACCAGATCGATTCGATTACGAACGGGGTGCATGCGCCGACGTGGATTTCAGAGCCGGTGCAGCAGATGCTGGATGTGCAGATTCCATCGTGGCGGCGGGACAATCTGACTCTGCGCAATGCGATCGATCTACCGGAACAAGAGCTGCGAGATGCGCATCGCCGGGCGAAGGAAGCGTTGCTGACGGAAGTGGCGACGCGGACGGGGCTGGTGCTGAATCCGCATGTGCTGACGCTGGGATTTGCGCGACGCGCTGCGACCTACAAGCGCGCGAACCTGTTGTTCGCAGATCCGGAACGGCTGCTGAAGATTGCAACGCAGGCGGGCGGGCTGCAGATACTGTACGCGGGCAAGGCGCATCCGGCAGACGATCCGGGCAAGGCGCTGATTCACAGCGTGATTGAAACGGCGAGCAAGTTGTCGAATGACATGCTGCGCGTTGTGTATCTCGAGAACTATGCGTGGGACCTGGGTGCGCTGCTGACGGCAGGCGTGGACGTGTGGGTGAATACGCCACGGCGTCCGTATGAGGCTTCCGGCACCAGCGGCATGAAGGCAGCGTTGAACGGCGTGCCGAGCCTGTCGATTCTGGATGGATGGTGGATCGAGGGCTGCATCGAAGGCGTGACCGGCTGGGCGATTGAAGACGGCGCCAACGATGCAGAGGAAGCCGAGAATCTCTACAGGAAACTCGAGAACGCGGTGGTGCCGCTGTATTGCGGCGAGCCGCAGCATTGGGCGCGGATGATGCGGACGACCCTGGCATTCAACGGGTCATATTTCAATACCAATCGCATGGTGAAGCAGTACACGCGGAATGCGTATTATCCGGTGAAGCTGATTGAGACCATCACCAAGGCAGAGGAGACGGCGCCGTCTTACGCAATGAAGTAGAGCGCGAGATTGGGAGTTTCCCGGATCGAGGAATGCAAAATGAAAAGCCCCATGCTGAGCAGAGCATGGGGCTTTTCATTTCCGGACGCAGCAGCGATCTTGTTAGGCGACGGCGAGGCCAAGAGCGCGATTGATGCGGCTCTGGATCGGATCCATTTTCGAGTCGGACATGGGCGAAAACGCTGCGGGCGCGACCGGTTCGGGAGTGTGCACAGGTGTGGCGCGGAGGACAGGCTGCACGATCTCTGGTTCCGGAGCCACAGGAATGGGTTCGACCTGAATCGGCTCGGGCCGACGGGGGTCGTAATTGACTGCCTCCGGCTGGTGATGCTCGTAATGGACGGGCTCCGGTTGACGGATTTCGTAGCTGGCCGGTGGCGCGATACGAAGGAAAGGTTCCAGCGCTCCCACGGCGCCCTCGATCTGCTCCTTGCGAAGCTGAAGGCTATCAAACTCCCGGATAATCTGGTCGAGTTGGGAATGTGCGACTTGAAGGCCGCCAAGTAGTTTTCGCGATAGACCTGTGAGCCCATGGGATTCTCCTCCAGCAGCTTTCGAGGAAACTGACCGCTCGGCAGAGGCCGTGACACTCAATCGATGCCGGTCTGGGAATGCGGTGGAAAAACCAACTCGAAAAATGCTATGGACGGAAGTTTAGCCGTCGGTCACCACTCGATACATTACCCGAAGTGTGTAGGAGCGGATACTTTCGTGACAAAAGGGCAGTGCAAGTGACTGAAATGAATTGGTCTCAGGTCCGGGACGAGGTAACCATCCCGAGGGATCAGGTCCACAGAAGGATCGCGCAAGTCCGCAAAAGGCTCATATTGCGGGTGATATCAGGCAGAGCGGCCGAATCTCGCTGGAGGTGCCTCCGGCAGCGGGTACGTAGCATTTCTGGGTGTAGTCCATCACCATGCGATCGGCGTTGAAGCGCCAGCCCAGGGTACGAATGGTCCGTTTCATACGCTTGATCCAGCCGCGGGGCAGGCCGTCGCGGTCGCGCTCATAGTAGAGCGGGATGAGTTCGCCGGAGAGAACGCGGTAGAGGTCTTCGCCGTCGCGGGTGTCGTGGACGTCCATGTTGGAGTGGGTGCGGCCCTTGCCGATGGCGAAGCCGTTGAGGCCGTCGTAGGCCTCGGCCCACCAGCCGTCGAGCACGGAGAGATTGAGGCCGCCGTTGAGAACGACTTTCTGGCCGCTGGTGCCGGAGGCTTCGAGCGGGCGGCGGGGGTTGTTGAGCCAGACGTCGACTCCCTGGACGAGATGGCGGCCGACGTTGATGTCGTAGTCCTCGATGAAGAGAAACTTTTCGGCAAAGTCGGAGTCGCGCATCATTTCGGCGATCTGCTGGAGGACACGCTTGCCGGGTTCGTCGTGCGGATGGGCCTTGCCGGCGAAGAGGAACTGCACGGGGCGCTTGGGGTCGTTGACCATGGAGGCCAGGCGCTCGATGTCTTTGAGCAGCAGGTTGGCGCGCTTGTAGGTGGCGAAGCGGCGGGCAAAGCCGATGGTGAGGGCGTCGGGCGAGAGGACCTTGGCAAAGCGCTGGAAGGAAGTGAGGAGACTCATTGCGGCGTTCGGCCTGCTCGACGGCGCGGCGTCGGGCGAAGTCGAGCGAGCTGCGCTTTGAGGCTGAGGTGAGTCTCCCAGAGTTCGCCGTCGTCGACGTTCTCGATGGCTTCCCACGTGCTCTTGGAGCCGCTGCGCTTCTGCCAGTCCACGCCGAGGTGGCGATCGTAAAGGCGAAACATCTGCGGGGCGAGCCACGACGGCACATGGACGCCGTTGGTGATGTGGCCGATGGGGACGGCGTCTTCAGAGCGGCCGGGATAGAGGCCCTTCCACATGGCGCGCGAGACTTCGCCGTGGAGCGAGGAGACGGCGTTGACGCGGCGGGCGAGCTTGAGACCGAGGACCGTCATGCAGAAGGTCTCGCCGTAATCGGTGGGATGTTCGCGGCCGAAGCCCATGAGGTTTTCATGGGAGATGCCGAGCTGATCGCGCAGGGGCCCGAGGTGTTCTTCGATGAGGTCGGGACTGAAGCGATCGTGGCCCGCGGGAACCGGCGTATGGGTGGTGAAGACGACTTCGCGCGGAATCTGGCTGGCGGCCGCGTAGAAGTCCAGTCCTTCTTCTTCCATGCGGGAGCGGATGGCTTCAAAGACCGCGAAGCCGCTGTGGCCTTCGTTGAGGTGAAGGACGCCGGGGGAGATGCCCATCGCCTTGAGAGCGCGAAAGCCGCCGACGCCAAGGAGAAGCTCCTGGCGAATGCGGGTGCGGGAGTCTCCGCCATAGAGGCGCGACGTGGTTTCGAGGTCTTCAGGGGCGTTGCCGGGAACGTTGGAGTCGAGGAGGAAGAGATCGCAGCGGCCGACTTTGACTTGCCAGACCTTGGCGCGAATGGCGGCGCCGCGGGTGGCGATTTCAACGACGACGGGCTGCCCGTCGAGGCCGATGGCGGGCTGCATGGGAAGCTGCTTGATGTCGGTCTGGAGATACTCTTCGCGCTGCCAGCCTTTTTCATCGAGGCGCTGGAGGAAGTAACCCTGGCCGTAGAAGAGGCCCACGCCGACGAGCGGGATGTCGAGATCGGAGGCGCTCTTGATGTGATCGCCGGAGAGCACGCCGAGGCCGCCGGAATAGATGGGCAGCGACTCGTGCATGCCGAATTCCGCGGAGAAGTAGGCGACCGGGCGGGGGCGGAGAATGCCGGCATTGGCCGCGCCCCAGGTGCGGTCTCCCTGGAGGTACTCCTGGCGGCGGCGGTAGACGTAGTTGATGCGGCTGTGCAGGACTAGTTCGGTGGCGCGGCGCTCGATCTCGCTGAGCGGCATTTCGTTGAGCAGGGCGATGGGATTCTGGTTGAGCTCGCGCCAGCGGACGGGATTGAGGTCGCGAAAGAGATTGATGCAGTCGTGATCCCAGCTCCACCAGACGTTGCGGGCCAGAGCCCAGAGGCGCTCCTGTGCCGGCGCTACAAAGCGGTCGAGGGTGCGGGCTTCGCTGACGACCGGTGCAACCTGCTCGGCGGCCTCAGCGAGCATGCGGATTTCGTTGTCGCGGAAGACGCGGGGTTCCTTGGTCTGCACTACGAGAACTCCCTGAAGGATGCCGCGATCGATCAGCGGGACGCCGAGGAAGGAGTGGTATTCTTCTTCGCCGGATTCCTTGAAGTACTTGTAGCGCGGATGGCGGCTGGCGTCGTCGACGGCGACGGGACGAACCTGCTCGGCAACAAGGCCGGCGAGGCCTTCATGCAGCGGCATGCGAAGAGCGCCGATGCTGCGGGAATGGAGGCCGAGCGAAGCGGCAAGAACGAGGTTGGAGCGATCGGGCTCAAGCAGATAGGCGGAGCAGACGTCGGTGCGGAAACGCGAGGCGATAAGGGCGACAACGTTCATCAGCGTGTCGGAGGGCTTGCCGCCATCCTGCGTGAGGCTGGTGATTTCATCGAGGGTCAGAACCAGGATAGCGTCCATCGCTTCAGGAGAAATGCTCATCGAAATACCTCCGCCCAATGTTGCGTTGCAGATGGGAGACGCGGATGTGCGGTCAGACAAAGGCGTCAGCGCGTAAGGCCAGAGGGCGAAATGGGTTTCAGAAGAAGGTGCAAGAGCCTCGGGAAGATGGCTGAGGAAAACATCGCGCATGAACCTGAATTGTTTTGACGATACCACTTGTGTGATTGTCTTCGCCAATAAGATAGCGGCTTTGACGCTATCAGGCACGTTCTGCACAGGTTGCGGTGCATAGAGACACCACCAGCGCAGTGAGCGCAGAAAATACAGGGCGAGGCCAGCTTACCGCATAGGCTGACGGAGGATGGTCTTGAGTCTGGCGGGAGCCGTGCGGCGCGGGTCGCTCAGGTAGATCTCGTGATGCTTGCCGTAGAGTTCCTTGCCGGCGTCATGAATGGCGTCGTGCATGCGCTGGATAGTGGGGGCTTCTTCGGAGAACGGACCGAGGTACAGCGTCTGCACGGATTCGCCTTCTTCGAGAGTCTCGAAGCGGACGCGGTCGAGGGCTGCGGGATTTTTCTTTCTGCGGACTTCGTCGAACGCGGCATCGACGTTCGCGCGCGAAATGAACTCGGGTTGGAGGATCATCGCGGTCCACTTCCAGGTGGATTTGTCGGTCTGGAAAAAGACGCGGGGATCGTCGGCCCACCAGAGGCCTTCAAGAGGCATGACGCCGTAGTCGATGGCACGGGGGCTTTTCTTCAGTGAGAACTTGAGAGTGTAGGAGAGCGAGTAGAGCGCTTCGACGGCCTGCTCGAATGCCCTGGACGTGTTGGGGTCGCCCTGGCCGTCGACCATGAGATAGGCAAGAGGAGGGACAGCTACCGTGGTGATTTCACCGGGGGGCGGCTGGTAGAGATGCTTCCACTGTTTTTTGAGGTCGAGTTTTTCCATGGTGAGCATGGTTTACCTCCGGCATTGGATTGCCGGTGGGAGTATAGCGCTGGATTCCCAGCGGGCGCTGTGACGAAACGACGTGAATCTGGATCTACGCTGGCCGTCTCCCAAGTCTCAAGAGCAAGTACCTGGGGCACCCACCTTGTTGTTAATGAGGCTTGCTCAGTCGCCGGGGGCTTCTTCCAGTTCGGAGCCGATGCGGTGGAGTTTCATGACGCGCCATTGGAGGCGATCGAAGAAGAGATAGACGACGGGGGTGGTGAAGAGGGTGAGCATCTGCGAGACGAGCAGGCCGCCGACGATGGTGATGCCGAGTGGCTTGCGCAGTTCCGATCCGACGCCCATGCCGATGGCCAGCGGGAGTCCGCCGAACATGGCGGCGAGGGTAGTCATCATGATGGGGCGGAAGCGCAGCAGGCAGGCCTGATAGATGGCTTCGACGGGCGGCAGGCCATGCTCGCGCTCGGCCTGCAGCGCGAAGTCGATCATCATGATGGCGTTCTTCTTCACGATTCCTATCAGCAGCAGGATGCCGATGAGCGCCATGATGCTGAGATCGGTTCCGGTGATCAGCAGCGCGAGAATGGCGCCGACGCCGGCCGGCGGGCAGCGTGGAGAGAATCGTCAGCGGATGAATCAGGCTCTCGTAGAGGATGCCAAGCACGATGTAGACGGCGACGAGCGCGGCGAGGATGAGCCAGGGCTCGTTCTTGAGCGAGTCCTGAAAGGCCTGAGCGGTGCCCTGGAAGGTGGCGTGGATGGAGGAGGGCATTCCCATGTCGGCTTGTGCCTTTTGCAGGGCGGTGACGGCGTCGCCAAGCGCCACGTTGGGGGCGAGATTGAAGGTGAGCGTGACCGCTGGGTATTGTCCCTGGTGATTGACGGCGAGCGAGGTGCGCTTCTGCTCCCAGTGGGCGATGGCGGAAAGCGGGACCATTGCGCCGTTGCTGGCGGGAGTTGCAGCGGCGTCGCGCCGGCATGGCGGCAGGCCGCCAGCAGGGAGAAAGCCGGTGGAAGATGGCGCGGAGCTATGCCGGTGAGGGTTCCGGCGGCGATTGCGGCAGCGGTTGTCGACTCGTGCTGGCAGCGGCGATAGCAGCGATGTTGGAGCGACGGGACTGGTGGTGGTCGTGCGTGGTGGTCGTTGTGGACGATGGTGCTCGATGTGACGAGTTGACCGCCGGACGTGGCGAAGGCAGCTGCGGCGCCGGAGACGGCGGAAGGTGGAGCTGAAGTTGTCGCGGCCGGGGCGGCTGGTAGTAGCGGCGGCGGTCGTGGTGGTGCCGAGGGTCGGGACAGATGCAGCCGCGCCGGTAGTGGTGCTGGCCTTGATGTAGATGTTGTTGAGCGAGTCGGGGCTGAGCTGGTAGCTGGGATCGACCTCCATGACCACGAAGTACTGGTTGAGGCCGGTGTACATGGTGGAAACCTGGCGCTGGCCGAAGGCGTCGTAGAGGACCTGGTCGATTGTGGTCGCGGAGATGCCGAGGCGCGCGGCGGTGTCGCGATCGATGACGAGGGTTTCCGAGAGTCCCTGATCCTGCTGGTCGGTGGAGGCGTCGCGCAATTCAGGCATGGTGCGCATGCGGGCAAGCAGCCGGGGCGCCCAGGTGTTGAGCTCGTTCAGATTTTCGTCGGAGAGCGTGTATTGATATTGCGCGTCGCTGCCACGGCCGCCGACCTGGATATCCTGCTGCGCCTGGAGGAAGAGCGCGGCGCCGGGGACGCTGGTGAGCTTTCTGCGCAAGCCGTTGACGACCTGGTCGGCGGAGACATGGCCGGGGCGCTCGTTGAGCGGCTTGAGGGCGATGAACATGTTGCCGACGTTGGTGCCGCCGCCGCCGGGGCCGTTGCCTCCGACGAATGCGGTGACGGTCTGGACTGAAGGATCTTCAAGCACCATCTGGGCAAGCTGCTTCTGCTTGATCGCCATGGCGGGAAAGCTGATGTCCTGGGCGCCGCGGGTGCGGCCGCCGAGGCGTCCGGTGTCCTGCTGCGGGAAGAAGCCCTTGGGAACAATCATGAAGAGGTAGACATTGAGGAAGGCGCAGCCGATGGCGACGCTCAGCGTGAGCCACTGATGGCGCAGGACCCAGCGCAGGGCCGAGTTGTACTCGTGGTGAATCCACTGAAACGCATTCTCTGACATGCGATAGAGGCGTCCGTAGCGGCTCTCATCGCGCTGCTTGAGGAATCTGGCGCAGAGCATGGGCGTGGTGGTGAGCGAGACGAGCAGCGAGACGGCGATGGCGACGCTGAGGGTGACGGCGAATTCGCGGAAGAGCTTGCCGATGATGCCGCCCATGAGAAGAATGGGGATGAAGACGGCGATCAGCGATGTGCTCATCGAGAGCACGGTGAAGCCGATTTCCTTGGAGCCCTTCATCGCGGCTTCGTAGGGATTCATGCCCTCTTCGAGATAGCGCGTGATGTTCTCGATGACCACGATGGCGTCGTCGACGACGAAGCCGGTGGAGATGGTGAGTGCCATCAGGGAGAGATTGTCGATGGTGTAGCCGAGCAGGTACATCACGCCGAAGGTGCCGACCAGCGAGAGCGGCACGGCGACGGATGGAATGATGGTGGCCCAGATTTCGCGCAGGAAGAGGAAGACGACGAGCACCACGAGAAGGACGCTGATGATGAGCGTGATTTCAACGTCGTGGACGCTGGAGCGGATGGTGGTGGTGCGGTCGACCGCAACGTTCATCTTGATGGTAGGCGGAATTTCGGCCTGAAGGCGAGGCATCTCTTTCAGGACCGCATCGACGGTGTCGATAACGTTGGCGCCGGGGATTTTGAAGATGACGATAAGGATGGCGTCTTTGAGCTTTCCGCTGTGGCCCGGGCGAGTTGTTTCCGGCGAGCCCGGCGGTGTGGATGTCGGAAACGGAGTCAGTGACGGTGCCGAGGTCGCCGACGCGTACCGGCGCACCGGTCTGCTGGTTGTAGCCGACGATGATGGGCGCGTAGTCGGCGGCTTTGAAAATCTGGTCGTTGTCGTCGATCTGCCAGCGATGCTGCGCGTCGTCGAAACTGCCCTTTGGGGCGGTTGGCGTTGGCGGCGGAGAGCGCGGTGCGCACCGCTTCAAGGCCGACGCCGTTATTGCCGAGCTGCATGGGGTTGAGTTCGACGCGAACGGCGGGCTGCGCGCTGCCGCCGACGAAGACCTGGCCCACGCCCTGGATCTGCGCGATGCGCTGCGCGAGGATCGAGTCGGCCATGTCGTAGATCTGCGGCTTGGGGATGACGTCGGAGGTGAGCGTGAGGATGAGGATCGGCGCTTCAGCCGGGTTGGCCTTGCGGTAGCTCGGGATTCTGCGGAAGGTAGGACGGAAGCTGGCTGCGCGCGGCATTGATGGCGGCCTGCACGTCGCGGGCAGCGGCATCAATGTTGCGATTGATGATCGAACTGCAACGTAGACGGAGGCTGAACCGAGCGAACTGGACGACGTCATCTGGTTGACGCCGGCGATGCGGCCGAACTGGCGCTCGAGCGGAGTGGCGACGGCCGAGGCCATGGTCTCGGGGCTGCCGCCGGGCAGTCCTGCGCCGACGCCGATGACGGGAAAGTCGACGTCGGGAAGCGAGGCAACGGGAAGAATCGAGTAGGCGACCGAGCCGGCCAGCAAAAGCGCGAGGCTCAGCAGCGTGGTGGCGACGGGACGGCGAATGAAGGGCGCGGAGAGATGCATCGCTCAGTCTCCGGCCACGGGCTGTTCATCGAAGGACGGGTTGCCGATGCGCTTGCGAAGCCGGATGGACAGCTTGTCGAAGTAGAGATAGATGACGGGCGTGGTGTAGAGGGTGAGCACCTGCGAAAGCAGAAGTCCGCCGACGATGGTGATGCCGAGGGGCTTGCGCAGTTCCGCGCCCACGCCGCCGCCGAGAGCCAGGGGCAGACCGCCGAGCAGGGCGGCCATGGTGGTCATCATGATGGGGCGGAAACGCAAGCAGGCAGGCCTGGTAGATGGCCTCTTCCGGCGACTTGCCGTGGTTGCGCTCGGCATCGAGCGCGAAGTCGATCATCATGATGGCGTTCTTCTTCACGATGCCGATGAGCAGGATGATGCCGATGAGCGCGATGACGCTGAACTCGGTTCGGGTGAGCATGAGGGCGAGAATGGCGCCGACGCCGGCCGAAGGCAGCGTGGAGATGATGGTGATGGGGTGGACGTAGCTCTCGTAGAGCACGCCCAGCACGATGTAGACGGTGATAAGTGCGGCGAGAATGAGCAGCGGCTCGTTGGAGAGCGAGTTCTGGAAGGCGGCGGCCGTTCCCTGGAAGCTGGCGTTGATGCTGGCGGGCATGGCGATGCGCTTCTCGACATCGTTGACGGCCTTGACGGCGTCGCCCAGCGCCTTGCCGGGCGCGAGATTGAAGCTGATGATGGTGGACGGGAACTGGCCCTGGTGGCCGATGGCAAGCTGGGCGCGGCTCTGCTGCCAGTGGGCGATGGTGCTGAGCGGAACCTGGGTGCCGTTGGCTGATTTGACGTAGAGATTGCTGAGCGTGGTGGGGTCGGTCTGGAAGTTCGGGTCCGACTTCCATGACCACGTGGTATTGATTCAGCTGCGTGAAGATGGTGGAGACCTGGCGCTGGCCGAAGGCGTCGTAGAGGGTGTTGTCGACGTCGGCCATGGCGATGCCGAGGCGGGCGGCGGTATCGCGATCGATGACCAGCTGCGCGCCCAGGCCTTGATCCTGCAGGTCGCTGGCGACGTCGGTGACAATGGATTCCTTGCTCAGCTCCTGCACCATTTTGCGGGTGTAGGTGGCGAGTTCGGCGGAGTTGGGATCTTCGAGCGAGTACTGGAACTGGGTGCGGCTGACGCGGTCTTCGACGGTGAGGTCCTGCAGCGGCTGAAGGAAGAGCTGAATGCCGTCGACGTCGGCGACCTTGGGCTGCAGGCGCTGAATGACTTCGGATGCGGAGATTTTGCGCACATCGAGCGGCTTGAGGGTGATCTGGATGCGGCCGGAGTTGAGCGTGGTGTTGGTGCCGTCGACGCCGATGAAGGAGGAGACGTTGTCGACCGCCGGGTCCTGCAGGACGATGTCGACGAGCTTCTGCTGGCGCAGGGCCATGTTGGTGAAGCTGATCGATTCGCGGCGCTTCGCTGATGCCGAGGATGACGCCGGTATCCTGCACAGGGAAGAAGCCCTTGGGCACGACGATGAAGAGCAGGATGGTGGCGACCAGCGTGACGATGGTGATCATCAGGGTGAGGAAGCGATGGCGCAGGACGACCTTCAGAGTGTCGCCATACCAGGCGATGACGGAGTTGAAGACCTTTTCTGAAGCATGGTAGAAGCCGCGTCTGCTCATTCTCAGGCCGATGCTTCAGGATGCGCGAGGACATCATGGGCGTGAGGGTGAGCGAGACCACGGCGGAGACAAGGATGGTGACGGCGAGGGTGATGGCGAATTCGCGGAAGAGACGGCCGACCACGTCGCCCATGAAGAGCAGGGGGATGAGCACGGCGATCAGCGAGACGGTCAGCGAGATGATGGTGAAGCCGATCTGCTCGCTGCCCTTGAGGGCGGCGCGCATGGGCGTTTCGCCGGCTTCGATGTAGCGCGAGATGTTCTCGATCATCACGATGGCGTCGTCGACGACGAATCCGGTGGAGATGGTGAGCGCCATGAGCGTGAGGTTGTTGAGGCTGTAGCCCAGCAGGTACATCACGCCGAAGGTGCCGACGATGGAGAGCGGCACGGCGACCGACGGAATGATGGTGGCGGCGAGGTTGCGCAGGAAGAGGAAGATGACCAGGACGACCAGCGCCACGGTGAGCATGAGCTCGAATTCGACGTCTTTGACCGAGGCGCGGATGGTGGTGGTGCGGTCGGTGAGGACGTGGACCTGGACGTTGGCAGGCAGGCTGGTCTGCAACTGCGGCAGGAGCTTGTTGATGCGGTCGACGACGGCGATGATGTTGGCGCCGGGCTGGCGCTGCACGTTGACGATGACGGCGGGCTGGCGATTCATCCAGGCAGCTTGCTGCGAGTTCTCTGCCGCATCGACGACGGTGGCTACGTCGGAGGTGCGAACAGGGGCGCCGTTGCGGTAGGCGACGATGACGGGCAGGTAGTCGGCGCTGGAGATGAGCTGGTCGTTGGCGTTGATGGTGTAGGACTGGCGCGAGCCGTTGAGCGTGCCCTTGGCCTGGTCGACGTTGGCGGCGGCGAGGGCGGTGCGCAGGTCTTCGAGGCTGAGGTTGTAGGCGGCAAGCTGCGCGGGGTTGGCCTGCACGCGGACGGAAGGCTTTTGACCGCCGGCGATGGAGACCAGGCCGACGCCGGTGACCTGGGAGATTTTCTGCGCGAGGTTGGTGTCGGCCGCGTCTTCGATCTTGTCGAGGGGCAAGCGAGTCGGAAGTGAGCGCCAGCGTCATGATGGGCGCGTCGGCGGGGTTGACCTTGCTGTAGACGGGCGGATTGGGCAGGTCAGTGGGCAGAAAGCTGTTGGCGGCATTGATGGCGGCCTGCACTTCCTGCTCGGCGACGTCGATGTCTTCGTCGAGGTTGAACTCGAGCGTGATGACAGAGCCGCCGCCGGAGCTGACGGAGGTCATCTGCTTGAGGCCGGGCATCTGGCCGAACTGGCGCTCGAGGGGCGCGGTGACGGACGAGGACATGACGTCAGGTCCGGCGCCGGGATAGAAGGTGAGGACCTGGATGATGGGGTAGTCCACCTCGGGCAAGGCGGAGACCGGCAGCTGCAGGAACCCGATGCCGCCCGCAATCATGATGGCCGCCATCAGCAGCGATGTGGCGATGGGGCGCAGAATGAACGGGCGGGATGGACTGAGACTCACTGCGTGCCTCGGCTGGAGCTGAATTCGGCTTGTGCTGGCCGGGGTTGCGTTGCCGGGCTGGCCGGTACCTGGTCCTGCAGGCTGGACCGGACTCTTGGCCGGCCGCTGACTTTGCTCTGACGCTGGCGGGCCGCTGCGACCGAAACCGGCTGGCCGGGACGCAGGCGATCGGCGCCGTCGATAACGACCTTTGCTCCGGGCTGCGGACCGCTGTCGAGGATGGTGTTCTGGCCTTCGGCGAGAGCGACCTTGACGGGCTGCATCTGCGAGACCTGGCCGCCCTTTCCGTCGTCATTGATGACCCAGACGAACAGGGAGCCATTCAGGCCGGTCTGGATGGCGGCGGAGGGAACCACGAGGGCGTTGGGCCGGTTTTCAAGAATCAGATGGATGTTGACGAACTGGTTGGGAAAGAGGACGGAGTCCTTGTTGTCGAAGACGGCTTTGAGCTTGTCGGTGCCGGTGGTGGTGTCGATCTGGTTGTCGGCGGTAAGCAGGTTGCCGCTGGTGAGCATGTTGCGTATCGCTGCGGTCGTAGGCGTCGACAGGGATGCGCTTGTCGGTCGAGAGGCGTTTGAGCACCTGCGGCAACTGGTTCTCAGGCAGCGTGAAGTAGACGGCGATGGGCTTGAGCTGGTTGATGATGACGAGATTGGTCGAATTGGCGGAGATGATGTTGCCGGGATCGACGAGGCGGAGGCCAATTTTGCCGTCGATGGGCGACTGGATATAGCACCAGTTCAACTGCAACTGGGCGGTTTCGATGGCGGCGTTGTCTGACTGAATGGCGCCCTCGTACTGGCCCTGCTGGGCCTCGTCGGCGTCGAGGGTTTCTTTGGAAACGACGCCGGCGGCATAGAGGGCCTTGTAGCGGTTGAACTCGGCCTGCGCGTTCTTAAGAAGGGCCTGGTCGTGGGCCAGCGTGCCTTTGGCCTGGTCGAGCGCGGCCTGGTAGGGCTTGGGGTCGATCACCATGATGGTTTCGCCCTGTTTCACTTCCTGGCCCTCAGTGAACTTGACGGGGAGCAATTCGCCGCTGACGCGCGCCTTGACCGTGACGCTGTAATAGGGGGTGACGGTGCCGAGGCCGGTGAGGTAGATGGGCATCGGCTTCTGTTCAGCGGGAACGACCTGCACCGGCACGGGACGCGAAAGCAGGGCGGCGGCCTGGTTGGCGGTGTTTGCCGCGGTCTTTTGCTTGTTCTGATAGACGCGCCAAACGATGAGACCCACAGCGATGGCGAGGACCAGGTAGACGACAACCCGGACCCAGGTGTTCCTTTGGCCGCGGGGGCTGTGATTCGCTGGTTTTGGGCAAATAAGGCTCAGTGGCGTTTTGAATCGGCATGTTCAGGCTTCCAGTCAATCATTTGTCGATTCGAGATAAAATACCGGCGGCTTCTGCTCCTCGAAGAGGCATGGTCCGTGCAGGTTTTTGCCGCGGCATCACTCCTCTTAGGGACGAATATGGATTATGAAAGGTTTCCGGCAGTCCGGTGTCTCCCCGAGCAGACAAAACCGTTTGCGCACGGCAACCGAGGTAACGCAGACATTGTAGCGAACCGGAGCATCTGGCCGGCGACGATAAAGCGTGACGAAAGACAGGCTTTGTCGGCGGAAGACGGACTCGCGGCACGGCAGCCGATTCGAGTTCGTGCAGATGCCTCAGAGATCGGCCTTGATGTCGAAGATCGTTAGAGCAACTCGAAGACCCTCGCATATTGAGATATGACCGCCTGAAAAATGAAGCCTTGGAGGCCTGGAACCGTCCTATAACGAGTGCAGAAGGAAAAGAGACAGGCGCACTGCGTTCGACCGCGCTTCATCGTCTAACATTGTCTTTTAACTGAATTGTATGCAAGGGAATGAGCGGCTGTGTTCCGTTCGGACCCGGATTCTATTGAGCTGCTGTTTGCCTTGACCGGTTCGCCTGCAGATACTCGTTGGCGACCCATCTCTCATACGTCACGCGGTTGACGGGCAAATCGCCTCAGGAGCGAGTACCAGCCCTATGATGTGGATTGTTCGGCTTGCACTACGGCGGCCGTACACGTTTGCCGTCTTTGCGCTCTTGATCTTGATTCTTGGCGCATACAGCATTGCGTCGATGCCCACGGATATTTTTCCGAACATCGACATTCCTGTTGTGACCGTGGTGTGGAACTACACCGGGCTGTCGGCGCAGGAGATGTCGACGCGCATCATCTTCAACAGCGAGCGCGGCGTGACCACGACGGTCAGCGACGTTGAGCATATCGAGTCGCAGTCGCTGAACGGCATCGGCGTCATCAAGATCTTCTTTCAGCCGCATGTGAACATCGGCAACGCGGTGGCGCAGGTGACAGCGATCTCCCAGGTGCAGTTGCGATCGCTGCCGCCCGGGACTACGCCGCCCTTCATCATCCAGTACAACGCATCGAGCGTGCCGGTGCTGATGCTTGGACTTTCCGGGCACGGGCTCAGCGAACAGCAGCTTAACGATCTTGGCCACCAACACGATTCGAACCCAGCTGGCCACCGTCGAGGGAGCGCAGACACCGTTACCCTATGGCGGAAAGCAGCGCCAGATCCAGGTGGACATCGATCCAAAGGCGCTGCAGGCCCAGGGATTGTCGCCCGCCGATGTGGTGAACGCGGTCTCAGCGCAGAACCTGATTGTGCCCTCGGGCACGATGAAGATGGACCGGTTCGAGTATGCGATTGAGACGAACTCAGCGCCCTCGATCGTGGACCAGTTGAACGATCTCCCCATCAAAACCGTGAATGGCGCAATGATTTACGTGCGCGATGTGGCGCACGTGCGCGATGGCATACCCGCCGCAGACCAACATCGTTCGCGTGGACGGCAAGCGCGCCATCATGATGAGCATCATGAAGACGGGCTCGGCTTCTACGCTGCAGATCATCAAGGACGTGCGCGGAATCGTCGACAGTCCCAGCGTGCGGGGGCAGTTACCGCCGCAGATGCAGATCAATGCCCTTTCCGACCAGGGAATTTTTGTGCGCGGCGCGATCAGCGGCGTGGTGCGCGAGGCGCTGATCGCAGCCTGCCTGACGGCGGTGATGATCCTGATCTTCCTGGGAAGCTGGCGATCGACGCTGATCATCGCGGTGTCGATTCCGCTGTCGATCCTGTGCTCGATCACGATGCTGGCGCTGCTGCACGAGACCATCAACATCATGACGCTGGGCGGACTGGCGCTGGCGGTCGGCATCCTGGTGGACGATGCGACGGTCGAAATCGAGAACATCAATCGCAATCTGGAACAGGGCAAGGAGATCGAGCAGGCGATTCTGGACGGCGCGGCGCAGATTGCCACTCCGGCGCTGGTTTCGACCCTCGCCATCTGCATCGTGTTTGTGCCGATGTTCCTGTTGAGCGGCGTGGCGCGCTACCTGTTTGTTCCGCTGGCCGAGGCGGTGGTGTTTGCCATGCTGGCCAGCTACCTGCTTTCGCGTACGGTCGTGCCCACGATGGCGAAATATCTGCTGCATGAGCACGACGATGCGCCAGGCAGCGCAAGAAGATGAAGCCGCAATCCGTTTGTGCGCTTCCAGAGCGGATTTGAGGCAGGATTCACGCGGTTCCGCAACGGCTATGTGCGGCTGCTGACGCTGTGCGTGGATTTTGCCGGCGTGTTTCTGATCGTGTTTGTTGTTTTTGCAGTGGGATCGGTGGCGCTGCTGGTGCCGTGGCTGGGACAGGACTTCTTTCCCGCCGTGGATGCGGGGCAGTTCAAGATTCACGTGCGCGCGCGGACGGGCACGCGCATCGAAGAGACGGCCGCTCTGTGCGATCACATCGACGCGACGATTCGCGAACATATTCCCGCGAGCGAAGTGGTGACGATTGTCGACAACATCGGGTTGCCCTACTCGGGCTTGAATCTTTCGTATTCGACATCGGCGCCGATTGGCCCCGAGGATGCCGATATCCAGGTGCAGCTTTCGCCGAAGCATCATCCGACTGACGAAGTATGTGCAGGAATTGCGCGGAGCGCTGGCGCACGAGTATCCGGGCGTGACGTTTTACGTGCTGCCCGGTGGACATCGTGACCCAGATTTTGAATTTCGGACTTTCCGCGCCGATTGATATTCAGATCGTCGGGCCAAATCTGTATGGCAACCGCGTGGTTGCGGAAAAGATGCTGAACGAAGTCCGGTATGTAGCCGGGAGCGACCGACGCGCGCATTCAGCAGCCTTTTGATTATCCGAATTTCACGGTGAATGTGGATCGAACGCGGGCGCAGGCGATTGGCTTTACGCAGCGGGATGTGGCGCAGAGCCTGCTGGTGGCGCTGAGCGGCAGCTTTCAGACCACGCCGAGCTTCTATCTCGATCCGAAGAACGGCGTGAGCTACAACGTTGCGGTGCAGACGCCGCAGTACAGGCTGGATTCGATGTCGGCGCTGGAGAGCCTGCCGGTTACACAGTCAGGCAGCACCGCAGGCGAGTTCGGGCGGAACGACGCCGTCAAGCACCGGGTCGAGCCCGGCGCCGATGGAGACAAACGCTCCCGGTGCGTCGCAGCAGCCCGTGCAGATGCTGGGCAACCTGGCGCAGTTCCAGCCGGGCGCGGAACTGGGCACGGTAAGCCACTACGACGTGCAGCCGGTGCTGGACATCTATGCCAACGTCGTCGGTACCGATCTGGGAACCGTGACGCGCGAGATGGAGAGGATCGTCAAGAAGTATGAGAAGCAGTTGCCGCGCGGCTCGCACATCATTCTGCGCGGGCAGAGCGAGACGATGCAGGCGTCGTACATCGGCCTGCTGAGCGGCCTGGCCTTTTCGATCCTGCTGGTGTACTTGCTGATCGTGGTGAATTTCCAGTCGTGGCTCGATCCGTTTCTGATTATTTCGGCGCTGCCCGCGGCGCTGGCGGGGATTGCGTGGTTCCTGTTCCTGACCGGAACGCGGTTGAGCGTGCCGGCGTTGACGGGCGCGATCATGTGCATGGGCGTGGCAACATCGAATTCGATTCTGGTGGTGAGCTTTGCGCGCGAACAGCTGGAAGAGCTGGTGGGCGATGCGCGGCAGGCGGCGCTGAATGCGGGTTTTGTCCGATCTGCGTCCGGTGCTGATGACGGCGCTGGCGATGATCCTGGGCATGATGCCGATGGCGCTGGGCCTGGGCGAAGGCGGCGAGCAGAATGCGCCGCTGGGTCGCGCCGTGATCGGCGGACTGCTGCTGGCCACGGTAGCTACGCTGTTTTTTGTGCCGGCATTTTTCTCGGTAGTGCATGGCTGGCTTGAGAAGCGCAGCCGGTCGAAGCGCCGCGAGAAGCAGGCCGCAACGTTTGACGAGTTCGACTAGCCAGCAGGCTAAGCTGCAAGTTTTTCGGAGTAGCTATTATGAGCGAGAATCCAACCCGAACCAGAAGCCGGCCGGGGGCAAGCCGAAGTTCCTCACGAGGGACACGAGACGCAGCATGCGCCGGCGCAGAAGCCGATTGCGCCGGGCTTATGCCATCACCGGTCTGGTGATTGTGCTGCTGGTGTTTGCGGCGCTGGCGAGTGTTCGGGATTCTGAGCCGCATTCACCACAACAACGTGCTGGCAAAGACGACGCAGGAGGCAGCCGCTCCGGCGGTGATTGCGCTGCCGCCGAAACCGGGCGCCCCGATCGACATGTTCATGCTGCCGGGCAATGTGACGGCCTATACCGATTCGCCGATTTACGCGCGCACGTCGGGTTACCTGACGAAGTGGTATTACGACATCGGCTCGCATGTGAAAAAGGGCGCGCTGCTGGCGGAGATCGCGACTCCCGAACTGGATCAGCAACTGACGCAGGCCCAGGCCGACCTGGGAACCGCAGAAGCCAATGCGAAAAATGCGCATTCGCAGGCGCAGCGCTACCAGGACCTGGTGCAGATCCAATGCAGTTTCGCAGCAGGATACGGAGACTTTTACGAACCAGGCATCGGCAACGGCGTCGGCGGTGAAGTCGGCGCAGGCCAATGTGGACCGGCTGAAAGAGTTGCAATCGTTCGAGAAGGTCTATGCGCCGTTTCGACGGCGTGGTTACGGCGCGCTCCATCGATACCGGACAGTTGATCGATACGGGAGCGGCGAAGGAGCTGTTTCACATGCAGGCGCTGAACACGCTGCGCGTCTACACCAACGTTCCGCAGCTCTACACGACAAACATGAAGCGCGGTTCGAAGATCGACATCACGTTTCCGGAGTATCCGGGAAGAACTTTTCAGGGGACGCTGGTGCGGACGGCGGACGCGATCGATCCCTCGAGCCGAACGTTGCTGGTGGAGATTGACGTGGACAATCGCAAGGGCGAGCTGCTGCCGGGATCGCTGGCGCAGGTGCATTTCAAGGCGCCGGCCATGCAGACGTTCATCATTCCGGTTTCGGCAATCATTTTCCGGCGCGAGGGAACGCAGGTGGGCACGGTGGGGAGCGACAATGTTGCGCACGTTGTTCCGGTGACGATCGGCCAGGATGATGGAGCAACCGTGCAGATCGTGAGCGGGTTGAAGGACGGGGACCGCGTGATCCAGGATCCGCCGGACTCCCTGATTGAGGGAGAAAAAGTAAGCCCGGAGAATCCAAGCAACCAGCAAAAGGCGGGCAGCCGGGGCCGGGGGGCAAATAGCGATGGGTTCGGGTTGCAGATCGAGGGGTCGTGGCTCTCGTCCAGGTACAGGCGACGCGAGAGACGGCTGCTGAACGAGCGCTTGCTGGTCGCGTGTCTGCTGGGACTGGTGTCGCTGCTGGCCGGATGCAAGGTGGGGCCGAACTATCAACGTCCTGACACGCTCGCGCCGCCAGAATACAAGGAAGGCGGCTCGGCGGGTGCGGTTGTGCCGCCGCCGAATCCTGCGGGAGGGACATGGAAGCCCGCATCGCCTTCCGACGGCATGCTGCGCGGCAAGTGGTGGGAGGTTTATCAGGATCCGCAACTGAACGCGCTGGAAGAACAGATTGCGCCGCAGAACCAGAGTCTGCGCGCGGCGCTGGAGACATATCTCTCGGCGCGCGACCAGGTGCGGGTTGCGCGGGCGGATTTTTATCCGACGCTTTCGGTGACCCCGGCCGTCAGCCGCGACCAGGTATCGACGCACCGGCCGCTGGTTCCGTGCGGGGCACTGGAACCAGATACAGCGACTTTCAACTGGAGGGACAGGCAAGCTGGGAGCCGGATTTGTGGGGTCGTGTGCGCCGGAACGTTGAGGCTGCCCACGAGAATGCGCAGGCGAGCGCGGCCGACCTGGCGAATCTGGACCTGAGCCTGCACGCGGAGCTGGCGCTGGATTATTTCGAATTGCGCGGGCTGGACTCAGACGCACGGCTGCTGACAAAGGCGGTGAGCGATTATCAGAACCAGCTTGATCTGAATCAGAAACTGGTAAAGGGTGGATTGGCGACAGAGGTCGTGGTAGCGCAGGCGCTGACCCAGCTGGAAACGACGCGCGCGCAACTGGTGGATGTGAACGAGGCGCGCAGCCAGTACGAGCATGCGATCGCCACGCTGATCAACAAGGAGGCGCGCGATGTGTCGCTGGCGCCAGCGCCGCTGGATCTTGCGCTGCCGAAGATTCCGGTGGGCGTCCCGTCGCAACTGATCGAACGGCGGCCTGATATTGCCGCGGCTGAACGGCGCGCGGCCGCGGCAAATGCGCAGATCGGGATCGCGATCAGCGCTTTTTATCCCAACGTGGTTCTCGGCGGCGGCGGAGGATTTGAAAGCACGAACGTCGGGACGCTGATCCAGGGGCCAAGCGCGCTATGGAGCCTGGGCGCGCAGGCGACCGAGTTGCTGTTCGATGCCGGCAAGCGGCGCGCAATTACCGACCAGGCGAGGCACAACTACGAAGCGCAGGCGTCGACGTATCGCGCCACGGTGCTTGGAGCATTCAACGAGGTCGAAGACCGGTTGTCGGATCTGCGCGTGCTGGAACGAGGAAGTCCACCACGGAGCAGCGTGCCGTGGCAGCGGCGCAGCACTCCCTGGACTTGTCGAATCAGCGTTACAAAGGGGGCGCGACAAGCTACCTGGAGGTGCTGATTGCAGACAGCACGCTTCTGACCAACCAGCGCACGTCAACGGATCTGGTTACGCGCCAGTTTGCGGCGAGCGTGGGCCTTGTGCGCGCGCTCGGCGGCGGATGGGATGTAACGCAGTTGCCCTAGCGGCCGGTTCGGTTATGCAGCTTTTGCCTGTTCGAGTTCGCGGCGGAGGAGTGAGCAGCAATACCGGCTGAAGTCGTATGCTCCTGCCTGCGGCAGTTGTTCCACCAGCGCGTGACTTTTTTCCCAGGCGATTCTGGCTTCGTCCAGATTTCCTTCGATCCAATGGAGAGCGCTCTGAGCCCTCCAGTAATCGGCGTTGAAGCGCGTGGGTTTCCTGGCCTGCATGCGGTTCCACCAGAAGCGGGTTGCGACCGGATCGCGGCGGACAAGGGCATTTCCGAAGACGAACGCGGTGTGAAATTCGGCCGGGACGTTTGAGGCCGACTGGAGGCAAACCAGTTCTGCCTGGGCGAGGACCTCGTCTGCTTCCTGCTCATTGCCGGCATCAATCGAGTGACTGAAGGCATAGAGCCACATGAGAAGTGCTTGCCGCCCGTGAGCAATGCCGTTTGCAGCGCTGCGGATAGAGCCAATGTCGTAGTCCCGGGGCCGGAGCGATGAAACCAGGCTGGAGCCAATGTGGGCGATCGATAGATGGAATTCGGCAAACGCTCCGCCCGAGAGCAATTGCAAAACGATAGCGCCGTCGGAGTAGCCTTGCGGAGTCCGGAACGGGAGCAGGTTGGCGGCAGCAAGGCCGAGGCTCCAGGCGCCAAAGAGAGCCATGAATCCGGTGGCCTGCGGCGGCAATGCAACGCCCAGACCAACAACCAGAATTAGAGCGAGGCTGCCCGTAAGGATGTTGGCGAGCGCACCGGCAGCCATCATGGTGAGAAATTGCCGCGGATGCAGTTTTCCGTCGCCGGGGATGAGGGCGGTTTCGCCGTCGGCAAGGATCAGGCCCTTCGGCTTGAATTCAAATTCCCACTTTGCATCGCGAATGCGCCACTGGAATGGCCCGATAAAGAAGGCGCGCAGTTTCATGCCGCAGAACATGCCGACGACCGCATGTCCTGTCTCGTGGACGGAGGTAATGGCGAGCAGGGCGAGCAGGGTGAGAGCGAGTCGAATCCATGCGCCGTTGAGTGACGTGATGTGTTGGGCCGTGAGCCATCCCTGCCACCAGAGATAGGCGCCCATGCTGAGGCCGAAGGTGACGGCCTGCGCGATCCGGTTGACATGGAGGCTGGTAAAGTCGCCGGCGATGGCCGTCACTTCTTCCGTTTTTGCGGCCCGCTTAACCTTCAGGCGCTTGCCGAACGCTACGAAGCCCACAAGGCTTGCTGCAACGAGGATCGTATTTGCAGAGCTAAGCCGGTGCGTAAATAAGATCGGGAGGAGTGCCACGAGTAGATAGACGATACTGGCGGCAAGCCCAAAGGCGCGCGCCGAGCGCCGGGCCTTCATGCAGGTCCACCAGGCCGAGCCGAAGACAGCGGCGGACAAAATCATCATGGATGCCCAGAGGACCAAGCGCAAGGATGAATGCTTATGCAGCGGGGACGCCATTGCTGCGAGGGTCACGATTGCCAACCGAATGCACACGAGAGCGGTGAACGCATGAATCCAGGAGAGATATTTTCTAAATCCGAGCAAGTCGGGCTCTCTTTCCAGGGAAGTTCCAGACTACGAAGAGCCGAGATGCAGAACCAATGGCTCTTTCGGTGGAGTCAGTGACTTTCGGACCGTTACGAAAGGGTGGATATACCGATTTACTCAAATGGGTTATGCGTTGTGGACGAGGTCACACATGCGCCGGCTTCAGGCGGATGCCCGGGGCTTTCGACAGGCAGGTGTTTGCGTTATTCCATCCCGCTCACGGTATCAACGCGCAGATGGGTATAGGCCGTGGGAGGGATGTCGGTAAGAGGAAGCGACGGGCCTTCCCAGAGGATGCGCGGCGATCCCTGGCTGACGGAGTGAAGACCTTCGATATGCAGACGCGTGGGGGCCGGCACGCAGGCCGACGGAGCCATGGTCGTAGCGCACGGCGTTGCCAGGTGATCCGCAAACCTGGGCGAAAGGCGGTCCGGTTTGGGCGATCTGCATGCCATCGATGACGAGACGCGCGCCATCTCTCGCCATCAGGTGGAAGGTGTAGCCACCATCGGCGGGAATGTCGATGAAGCCATCCCACACGGCTGCGTAGCGCGTAAAGCCCTGGGGATCGGCTTGGAGGCTGGGTGAGTCGCCCTTGAAGACCGGAGTCTGGGCGGCGAGATCGGGCAACTCAGTCCAGGTGCCGGGATAGATTTGCCAGCGAAGGCCGGGAACGGTCGGGCCGGCGATCTGGGACAGCGTCATGCCATTTGGAGACGACAACAACTCCCTGGGCAGACCAATCCTGCTGATCGCGGTCGTTTTCTGCCTTGAGCAGAACGCGAAAGCGGCCTGCACCATTGGAGCCATCGAGCGCGGTGCCGAGGGCATCGGGAAATTTGTGCTTCACTTTTCTGCCGTGCGCTTCTGTTCCGTCGCCGAAGAGCCACGTGAAATTCGTGTGGGGCGAGGGATCTGCGCTGAATGTGACTGAGTCGCCGGGACCGAAGACGGGAGGGGTTACGGTGAAGTGCGCAACCGGCCCGGAGGGTGCGGGAATTTCGGCTGCTCGGCGCCGCCGCTGGTCACGAGCTGGAGTTCGGCGTCGTTGGTGGCGCGGTTCTGGTCGTACTTCACGTTGTCGAAGGTGACGCCGGAGACGTTGCCAGTGATGGTGGAGGTGGCGAGCGGCGGCTGATCGAGCGCCCAGATGTTCTGGAAGAGAACTCCGTGCACGGCGGGTTCTTCGTGCTCGATCTGCACCAGCGAGTACCAGTTGTCGAGCCAGAGATTCTGGAACGTGTAATTGGAGTGGTCGCCTTTCGCTCCGTTGGCGCCCCACAGGCCGAGGATGCCGAAGGTCTGGCCGCAGGCGCCGATGCCGCCGTGCAGAATATCGGAGTCGCGCAGAGTGAAGTTGCGGGAGTTGAAGATCTTGCGCGGCCACGCGGCGCGGACAATGTTCGAGATGCTGGTGGAGAGTTCACTGTTTTCGACGGTGATGTTCTGGACGTCGTGCCCGGGACGCAGCATGTCGGCATCGGTGTAGCCGTCCCAGTTGCCCTGGATTGCCAGATCGTCGTCCGACGCGCGGAGGAAGGCGTCGCGGACCAGTGCGTCGCCGCCGCCGAGCCAGTCCATGCCATCCTGGTTGGCGTTGCCGGGGTTGCCGCCGATGACACGGAGGTCGTTGTAGACGAATCCGCTGGTGTCTTTCATCTGGATGGACCATGTGCGCGCGCGAACGATGCACGTGACGCCGTCGATCTCGACGTCGTGGGCCTCAAGTGCACCGATGCAGTGCCAGTCGGGTTTCTGCATCCAGCCCTGGTCGGAATTCGGATCCTGGTTCCCTTCGTAGATGATGGTGCCGCGACCGAGCACCTTGACGCCGCTGACTTTCCAGAGGTTGAGGCTGCCGTAGAAGTAGGAGCCGGGCGCGAGATAGTAGGTTTCGCCGCTCTGCGGATTGATGCTCTGGTGATAGACGCCGGGTGCGAGAACATGCACCGAGGGACTCGCTGTCGGGGGCGGAGCAGGAGGTTCACCGGCGAACACGAAAAGCATGGTGGCGTGATTGAGAAAGTCGCCGGGGCGAGAGATGGACAGCTTCTGCGGACCAGCGATCTTGAAGCGGATGGTCTGGCCGTCGCGCACGGGACGGATGCCGAGCCGCCACGGCTCGATGTCGACGCCTTTATCCCAAAAGCCGGGCTGGAGGGCGGTGATCGCAATGGTGACCGAGCCAGTTAGATCAAAATTGACGAAGTCATAGCTGGCCGCGGCATGGGCGACATCGATGGACTGGTCATTGACCTTGACAGTGAACGCGGTAGAGCGCAGTTCCGGCGGAACAGGGATTGGCTGAACCCGCGGAGCGGCGACGAGTACGCCGGATGGCGCGAGCACAGCCGCAAGGAGCACACCAAGAGCACGCAAGAAGCAAGGACCTGAAGAGAAGTGAAGTCCAGTCCACTTTAGCACCGTGGCTGCCGATACCGGAGGAACGACAGTCATGGGTGCGGCTGCGGCCAAGCCTTCGGTATAATTCGGGACGCGAACAAAGGAAGTGCTTGTGGTTCGCGTTCAATCGCGCTCCTCGCGATTTCCTCTTCAGCGTGTTCGATCTCAGCGTCAGACTCTCTTTCTGAAGGGGACGTCATGTTCCGACCCACTGGTATTTACCATCGTCGTCACCTGCTTGTCATATTTCTGGCGTGGGGAACCCTCTTCATCTCCGCAGGTGCTTCGCAGGCTGCGGGCCGATCGAGCGTGACCGTCGATGGGTCCGTCACGATCGTGGAGAGCGCGGACGAACCGGGGCCGGTGCGTCGCGCGACGGAAGATCTGTTGAACGATCTTGGCAAGGTGCTCGGGCAGACGCCAAACCTTGCGAATCACATGGAAGGCTCGGGTCAGGTGGCGATCTTGATCTCCGGTCCACAGAGGCCGTATGCGGGGATAAAATGCGCGGAGCCTACCGGTGGGGCGGAGTCATTTGCTTTCTCGGTGGTTCACCTGGCGGGTGGTCAGGTGCGGGATGTGATTTGCCTGACCGGCGCCGATATGCGCGGAACCATCTATGCGATCTACCAGTTCTCGCAGACGGTTCTGGGCGTGGACCCGATGTATCTATGGACGGACAAGGAGCCGGAGAAGCGGAGTTCGATCGCGTTGCCGGAGGGTTTCGCACGGATCTATCCGAAGCCGGTTTTCCGATATCGCGGATTCTTTCCCAATGACGAGGACCTGCTGACGGGGTGGATTCCCGCCGCGAAAGGGAGAGCACACTGGCATATCCCTGAAGGTGTGGGACAACATCTTCGAGACGACCCTGCGGCTCAAGGGCAACATGATTGTGCCGGGAACCTGGATCTTTCCGGACGACGCGCAGGTGGATGCGGCAGCGAAGCGGGGCCTCATCGTGAATCAGCATCATGCGATTCCGCTGGGCGTGAATGTGGCGCGATGGCCAAAGGACGTTCCCTACAACTTCTCCACGCATCCCGAGATCCTGGAGCGGGCATGGACCAACGCGGTTGCCGCGTACAAGCCGGACGAGGAGATTCTGTGGAGCGTGGGGCTGCGCGGGCTGTCGGACTCGAGCTATGCTTCGCTCGATCCGAGCGTGCGCGATAACGATCCGCTGCTGGGCAAGCGCATCAGCGATGCCATTGCGGAACAGATGAAGATCGTGCGCGCGAAATATCCGAAAGCGCAGTTTGTCACGGACCTGTGGCAGGAAGGCGCGCGGCTGATGCAGAAGGGCCTGATACAGATTCCGCCGGAGGTGACGCTGGTATGGGCGGATACCGGCTACGGCGATATGCAGGATGGTGGAAAAGTGGCTTCGGGTCAGGGCGCTTACTTTCACGTGGCGATGATGAACGGCAACGCGAATCAGCTTCCGAGATGGTTCCGGTTGCGGTGATCCAGGAGGAGTTGGGACGGTACATCAAGGCCGGAGCGACTTCGTACATCCTGGTGAACACCAGCGACATCCGGCCGGTCGCGATGACGACGCGTGCGTTGATGGAGGTGGCATGGGGCGGCGTGCCGGCGGGATCGGATGCGGAGGATGCGTTTTATCGGCGCTGGGCTGCGGAGGAGTTCGGGGCGAAGTCGGCGGATACCGTGGCTGCGGTATACAAGGAGTACTTTGCGGCTCCGTCCTTGCGCAGTTCGACGCCACCAGTGGGGGTGACGTCGGCGGGGAATGCGCCGCCTGCGCCGCCGCGGTTGAGCAACGTCCCCCGTGAGGAAGGCGATCAGCATTACCACTCGGAGATGCGGCTGCTGCTGCTGGACCGGCTGAGTGAACACCAGGTTGCAGCGGTGCCGAGCCAGTCGCCGAAGTGGACGCCGCCGCGGTTGATGCCGGAGATGAGTTCGGAGCAGCGGACCGCGATGCTGGAGCGGGACATCCGCGACTGCGAGGATGCGCAGCCGCGCTGGGACGCGGTCTGGCAGCATGCCGTGGCGGCTAAAGATCTCGTCGATCCGAATCGGCGCGACTACTACCAGGCCGCGGTGCTGACGATGATCACGATCAACCGTGGGAGCAACCGTGCGCTCCTGCTGACGGCGCGGGCGCTGCAGGATGATGCGGCGGGCGATACGGAGAAAGCGCGGAATGAAGCCGATGAGGCTCTCCAGGCGCTCGATGCGGTTCAGGCTTCGATGACGGCGGCCGAGTACGGCAAATGGAAAAACTGGTATCGCGGCGACTGGTTGACAGGCGTCGACCGGACGCACGAACTGGTGCAGGCTTATGCCGATCATCTGAAGGATCCGATGGCGAAGTTGCCGGCCCCGGTGGCGTGGAGCGGGTGGGAGGCCTACTTTCACATCATGGAGTATGAGGGGGACCGGTCGGTGGATGTGCATTGAGCAAAAGTGATCAGTTGTCAGTGATCCGTGATCGCGGTCCAAAAAACCGCGAAAATCGAGCTGGCTGTGCTTATCCGCTCCTTGGCGCCGATGGGCGCTGAGGCCGTTTTGAGCGGTCGGGGAGGTTCCTGACGCGATGCAGACACGCCGGTCTTTTCTCCGCGATGCCTTAGGGCTTTCGGCTGGATTCGCGCTTGATTCCGCTTTGCTGCCGGCAGAGACTGCGGAACCGGTCGCGGTTCTCAGCGTTGGCTCTGAACCGTGGACGAAGCTTCCAGCCGATTTCATGGGGCTCGGTTACGAGATGTCCTCGGTAGCGCCCATGGGGCTGTTGAGCGCCGGGAACCAACGGTACGTGAACCTGGTGCGGGGGTTGGGAAGCGAGGGCGTGTTGCGTGTGGGCGGGATTGTTGCGAACTACACGCGCTACGAACCCAACGGGATCATCAAGGCAAATGAGAAGGATACGGCGATAACTCGCGCCAGCCTCGAGCAGTTCGGGAGGTTTTTGAAGACCGTCGGATGGAGAGCGATCTGGAGTCTGAATTTCGCGCAGGGAACGATGGACGAAGCGGTAGAAGAGGCGAAGAGTGTGGCCGCGATCCTGGGTGACAGGCTGTTGTGCCTGGAGCTGGGCAATGAAGTGGAGGAATACGGAAATCATGTGCCGCCATTTCGAAAGCCGCCTTATGTCTACGAGACCTATCGCGAAGAGTTCAGGCAGTGGCGGGAGGCAATCGTCAAGGCCGTAGCCGGCGTCAATTTCGCCGCTCCCGACACGGCGTGGAACGTGGAGTGGGTGGAGCGCATGGCAAAGGATGCGCGGGGCGATGTGCAGTTGCTGACGACCCACTACTACTTCAGTGGCCAGAAACAAGGAAAGGCTGAGGAGCTCTTGCACGCCGATCCGCGGCTGATGAATATTCTTGTGCGGCTGCGCAAGGCCTCTGCGGAGAGCGGAATTCCGTGGCGCATGTGCGAGACGAATTCGTTTTCCGGAGGCGGACTGCGCGGCGTGAGCGACACGTTTCTGGGCGCGCTGTGGACGCTGGACTATATGCTGCTGCTTGCTGCTTATGGATGCAGCGGCGTGAATATCGAGACCGGTGTGAACCAATTAGGGTTTGTGAGCTGTTACTCGCCGATCACAGACGACGGTCACGGAAACAATAGCGCGGGAATTCCTTACTATGGCATGCTCGCGTTTGCAGAAGCGCGCCGAGGATGCAACCAGATTGTTGCGCTTGAGGCGCCTGCTTCGAGGAACGGACTGACTGCTTATGCCCTGGGCGAGGCGGGACGTGTGGTGTCCGCCGCGGTGATCAATCGTGGTGGGAGCGATGCGCGAGTTTCGCTCAGAGGGCTTGGCCTTCGCGGAGAGTTGAAGGCGCTTAGGCTGACAGCTCCGGAGGAATTGAGTACGACGCGCGTGACATTGGGCGCTGCTGCGGTTGACGAGAACGGAAGGTGGAAGGCGAACCGCTGGGAACGAGTTGCCCCGGCGACGGAGATGCCGGTTCCGAAGATGAGCGCGGTTATCATTCGAGCGTGACAGCGGGATAGAACCAGGAAGACGAGGAGACCCTGGCACGCAAGGGGCACAAGCAAAAAAGCTCACCTCGCGGTGAGCTTTTTTGCCTGCTTAATCTTTCCAACACTTACACAACACATGCACTGAAACCACTCTAGACCAGAGGCGGCGACGAGTGATATTTTTTCGGTAATTTGAGCGGAGAGACCGGTTACGAAAGGAATGATATCGCCGACAGCGCGACTGCGCGATCGGGCTGGAGACGCGCACTCATTGCGATGAAGCCGCGATGAATGAGACATGCATTTCGTCCTTCTAATGGAAAGTTCAGAAATGAGAAAGCCAAAGGCCGCGCAAAGGCGAGAACGCGCCTGCTGTATACCAATGCGGCGCTGCCGATTTAAGCGCTGTGCGAAAGTTTTGCCTGCCAGCGTTGAGAGATCCGCAGCGACGTGCGGATAACAAACGTGGTGGCCAACAGCGTGAGACTCCCGACGGTAAGCATCAGGGGGATGTACCACATGCCCATCACCTCATGAGCGGGTGGCTGCGGAATATACAACTGTGTCCCACTCGCGATCATGCGCCCATCTTGAAACCAGGTGCCGGTGTGTGCGGGAAAGACACCCTTCAGCAGGCCGGACAGCACGCATCCGCCGCCGATGAGGTAGCCGAACAGTCCCGCGAAAAGCACGACCATTCCCGCTATCCCTTTCGTCGCAAGCCGCAGGGCACCATGGATCAGAAGTATGGGCGAGATGCTGCGACTGGCTCGGCGGATGAGCATGCCATCGCGATACTGGGCGGCGAGCTGCTCCGCAGAGCCAAGCCTTGCGAGGATTGTCTCCACACTGACTCCACTTTCTTCCGCGGAGTCGCGAATGTGTGCGCTGATCTCGCGAATGATCTCGTCGCGCTCACTCAGCGTCATGGGTCCGAGATGGGCACGGAGAGAAGACAAATACGTATCGACCTGCGTGGTGTCTGTTGGAACGGTCTCGATCATCGCGATAACTCCATATCTTCCGCGGCGCGGATGTTTAACTGATCCTCGGCCCGTGGTTTGAGGACGGGCTCCAGAAGCTGGCTGAGTCCTCCCGCAAAATTGGCCCACGCTTGGGCCATTTGCAGCAGGCGGGTGCGGCCGGATTCGGTCAGAGCATAGTACTTGCGAGGATGCCCAGCCTCGGCTTCAACCCAGTCGGAAGTGAGCATGCCTTCGGCCTTGAGCCGGTTGAGAATCGGGTAGATGGTCCCCTCGGCTAGGACGAGCCGCGAATGGCTTTCAAGAAAGCGAATGATCTCAAGGCCATACAGCTTTCCTTCCCAGAGGCTGGCGAGGGCGGCCATCTCCAGGGCACCTTTGCGGAGCTGTGCTTCCCACCGATCTGGAGACTCCCCTTCCACGGAGCGCGCTCTCAATCTCATCATGGCAATATACCTTGCATCACAATGTATCGTGTTATGACACGAACGTCAAGCGAAGTTTGCCCGGTCCCCGGCTGCCACTTGCAAAATCTGGAGAACCACCTCTTCGCACCACAGGCAATCGCCGTGGTTTTAATCGCGTAATACGCTTCCTCGACATCCCTACGAAGGTGTTGCGCATCGTATAGGTTTTTGATACGGTTCCGTAGGGTAGCGGGGCGTTTGCAGTAGAGTCTGACGTTTTCAAGGAGTTTCACTCCTGATGGGATCTGAGCTCAGGCCCGAAGTCCTTGTGATCGACGATGATCAGCGGGTCGCTGACACCCTCGCCATGGTTCTGAATATCAGCGGATTCAAAGCAACGCCTACTTACAGCGGAGAGCGCGCGGTCGAGCTTGCGGGGAAAAGTCGCTTCGATTACCTTGTGAGCGACGTGATGATGGACGGCATGAACGGAATCGAGGCTGCACTCGCCATCCGGGCGCTGCTCCCCGATTGCCATATTCTGCTCATGTCTGGAAATAACAATACGTCCGAGTTGCTCGCAGCCGCCGCCGCCCAGGGAAACACATTCAATATTCTTGCCAAGCCCGTCCACCCATCCGTGATGCTTGAGCAAATGCGCGCTCAAGGATCTCAGCGCACAGCGACCGATCCGTCAGGTTATGAGTAGGAGCTGCCGCAAGATCTCGCTTCGCCCATGGAGATTTATTGGGGATTGCAGTTCCGCCTCACGCTAGTGAGTGGCCGAGATTTCGCTTCTGGTTGACAATAAATTGCCAACTACCGAGTGGCCGACGATTCGACCCAGAAGGATTTCGAGCAGTGAGTTATTCTTAGTCAAATTCAGCCAAGGTTGCAGGCCCTAATGATCATGCTCAGTGTGTTCGTTGCGTTTGCCGTCCCGTTGGCCGTTGTATTGTCGCTAAAGTCGCGCCTCAGAGCGTCAGTTCCGCCGGTTGTGTGGTGGTTCTTCTCGGTTCTGGGATTCGTTTTGATTCCCTACTCTTTATCAGTCTCAACCTCTCCGTCACTTGCACCGCGAGCGGCGGTCGGAAAGCTTACGACTGTGTCGACAAGAGCATAGGGAGAACGACTAAGTTTGGCTTTCGCTTTGTGCCCGAACACGGGGATCCGATTGATATCGAGACACTCATTATCATCCCCGGGTGGGCCAACGCCGAGAAATTCAACGGACGCGTATGGCGCATTGTTTATCTCGAAGACCGAGATAGGGACCCCAAAAACGAAGCAATCGATATCGAGATCGTCAGTGGTGATCATGCAGGGTGGCACGATTCGCGAGATGCACGGACATTCGGGTTTTGGCTTGGAATCCCCGCTGCTATCGCGCTGAAGTGTTTCGGGATTCTCGGCATCAAGTTCAGAAAGGGCGAGTCGAATCTAGGATGGCACAGCCAGAGTCAATGACCGACGATGCAGGAAGGCCATACGGCCAATAAGTCGAGCTGCATATTTTGTGCTATATGAGTCACCGGCTGCTCGGAACCAAGGGAATTTTGATCTCAGCGGCTGTTTGCTTTCATCGAGCGATACATCTCATTCCAGTATCGAACTAGTTGAGAATGCTGCTCGTGGGTGACCCATGTCTGATTCTCGGGGGACGACGGATCTCCACCAAACACGAGTGGCTTCACATACCACTTAATCTTGCCAGTGAATCGCTCGTCTGCAGTCCAGGTCTGATCTGCTCCGGGTAATTGGAAAGGTGCCAGATACTTTGCATCGACTGGGATCGTTGGCAGCGTGAATAGATTGCCGGTGCCATCGTCCACAATGAAGTCGTCCCAGCTCCGGAACCCAAGTAGTCTGTAGCCCGGTAGCAGACTAGCAAACGTGTAGCTGTCCACCACAGGGTCGAGTTCATCGGCGTCGAATAGAACCAAATAATGATCTTCTACCCAGCCCTCTCGCATGATTGCGATTCTAGCTGAGATAGGCGTTTTATTCCGTCCCAGCATTCCGAACGGCAGCACGTTGTCCAGTCACCGGCTACTCGGACCTTTGACGAATTTTCGCCATCCTCTGCAGGACAGAAGAGCGTCCCTCAGCGGCTAAAGCCGCGCTCCTTCTTTGCGGCTTTGCGGCACGACTGAAGTCGTGCCCTTTCACAAAACGCTCAACCGGAAGAGCGACCGGCTATGCTGACCTTTGACGGATTTTCGCCTAAGAGTGACGCTTTCGACGACGTTAGATTCCTTCGCCCATGGAGACATATTCAGAGAGCTGGTTGAGCTCCTGGCGGTAGGCAGTGCGTTCTGCCTCTTCGGCCGCGAAAGGTTCGAGGCGGCGGACATGGGCGCCGAGCTTTTCCTCAAGCTCTTCAACGCGGGCGGAGAGGGCGATGAGGGCGTCGGAGAGTGGATCTTTCACATCGTGGGGATCGGTGATGAGGACGCGCTGTCCGTTGCGGTAGACGATGTGCGCGGGAACGCCGACTACGGTGGAGTTGGGTGGGACATCCGAAAGAACGACAGACCCGGCGCCGACGCGCGAGTTCTGGCCGATGGTGATATTGCCAAGCACGTTAGAGTTGTTGCCGACGAAGACGCCATCGCAGAGAGTCGGGTGGCGCTTGCCGTGGCCCTTGCCGGTGCCGCCGAGTGTGACGCCCTGGTACAGCGTGACGTCGCTGCCGACGATGGCGGTCTCGCCGATGACGACGCCGGTGGCGTGATCGATGAAGAGCCGGCGGCCGAGCAGCGCGCCGGGGTGGATGTCGACGCCGGTGAAGAAGCGGGCGAACTGCGAGAGCACACGCGCGGGCAAGCGCAGCTTCATGCGCCAGAGCCGGTGGGAGACGCGGTGATACCAGACGGCCCACAAGCCCGGATAGCAAAGCATGACCTCAAGCCAGGAGCGCGCGGCGGGGTCGCGTTCGAGGACGGAGCGAACATCTTCGCGGATGCGGGCAAACATGGGCCGGCCTTTCTTCAACCGCTGATGTTTCTTTACAGCGTAACCGCCTGCGTGGGCAATGCCAGCACTTCCTGCCGCAACGAATCAAACAGGACGCTGGAAAGATAACGCTCGCCGAAGCTGGGCAGGATAACGACGATCAGTTTGCCGGCGTTCTCAGGCCGAGCGGCCACTTTGAGCGCTGCAACGACAGCCGCACCGGAGCTGATGCCGACGAAGAGGCCTTCTTCAAGCGGGAGGCGGCGGGCCATGGCGATCGACTCGTCGTTGGTGACCTGGATGACTTCATCGATGAGCTTGGTGTCGAGGATGCTGGGAACGAATCCTGCGCCGATGCCCTGGATTTTGTGGGGACCGGGCTTGCCGCCGGAGAGGACGGGGCTGTCGGTCGGTTCGACGGCGATGGCCTTGAACTCCGGTTTGCGCTCCTTGATGTAGGTGGCCACGCCGGTCAGGGTGCCGCCGGTGCCCACGCCGGAAATGAGGAAGTCGACTTTGCCGTCGGTGTCTTCCCAGATTTCAGGGCCGGTGGTCCAGACGTGAATCGCGGGGTTGGCGGGATTGTCGAATTGGCCGAGGATGTAGCCGTTGGGAGTGTTGGCGAGGATCTCGTTGGCCTTGGCGATGGCGCCTTTCATTCCGTTGGGGCCGGGGGTGAGAACGATTTCGGCTCCGAAGGCGCGGAGCAGAACACGGCGCTCGGTGCTCATGGTCTCGGGCATGGTGAGGATGAGCCTGTAGCCTTTGACGGCAGCGACAAAGGCGAGGGCGATGCCGGTGTTGCCGCTGGTGGGCTCGATGAGGACGGTTTTGCCCGGGGTGATTTTGCCGCGACGCTCGGCGTCTTCAATCATGGCGTTGCCGATGCGGTCTTTCACGCTGGAGAGGGGGTTCTGGCTTTCGAGCTTGGCCACGACGGTGGCGGGAAGTCCAGCGGATACGCGATTGAGGCGCACCAGGGGCGTTTTTCCGATCAATTCAGTAACATTTGCAGCAATACGCGCCATGCAAAAAATCTCCTTCGAAGAGGGCATATGCCCGGTTGGGGCATTGTTCGAGGTGGGTGTGATGGTGTTTGCGCCGCGGCCGAATCAGGCGAGGAGAGTTGTGCGCGAACGGGGCACACAGATGCATCGCAGCAGACACCAAGTCGGCGTTAGCGACATCGACGCATGGAGATAGCGTAGACCTGCGGGCCGGGGGATGGCAAGCCTGCGGGTCAGCCGTGAGTGGGATTCAGGCGCCAGATGGTGGCGTTCAGGACGGAAGCGAAAGTGACCCAGACCCCATAAGGCGCCATGAGCAAGACTGCTGCCGTGGAGACCTGGCTGAATGCAACGGTGGTCGCGCCGATGCAACACCAGAGCAGCGCGACCTCGATGGCGGCTGCCCCGATGGCGTGTCTGCGGAAGAAGATCCAGCTCCAGGCTAGGTCGAGTGCGAGTTGCACGAGGAAGAGGCTGAGGCCGAGAGTTCGAAAGGGGGAGGGGGGTGCATTGAACACGAACCAGGCGGCAATGGCCATCAGCAGATAGAGGGCCGTCCAGGCGGGTGCGAAGACCCACCGGGGCGGATTGAATGAAGGCTTGGCAAGGGTGCGATACCAGCGTGAGATTTCGGGGCCGGTCCAGTGGCCGCCGAGACGCCCCACGACTTGGCAGACAACGATCAAACCCGCTAATAAGAGCCACTGCATTCTTGCTTCTCCGAAGCCACTGCATGGTGACTTTTCGAGTTGGATGTAACCCGGGCGAAGCAAGGATGGTTGACTTTCATGAAACAGAGGTGGACAGGGATCTCATGACGCCGATTTTGGCTTCATGGTTTCGAGTTTTGTTCGGCTGACGCCTTGAAGAGTTCAAGGTTCTGGCTCTTCCAGACCATGGCGGAGTGAATGCGGTTGTAGCCGCTGGGATGGTCGTAGAAGACGAACTCCTCGATGGGGCCTGGGCGCATTTTGCGGTATTCGCCCAGGTGGATGGCGGCCTGCGCGAAGCCGTCGGGCTGGCGGGAAGCGTTGAGGCCGAACATGTCGGCTTCTTTCTCCTGCACACGGGTATAGGTGTTGTTGATGGGCGTGAGTACGAAGAACAGGATTGAGACCAGCAGGACGACAAGCGGAACGACAGCGGGATCACGGATGGAATGGATCTGCCAGCGTTCACCCCAGCGGGCCAGCGACCACTTGATTCCCCAAAAGAGATAGGCGAAGGAGAGCACGTCGAGGATGGAAAGGAAAATCAGCGCCTTGGGGATGTGGTTCATGACGTAATGACCCATTTCGTGTCCCATGACGGCCTGGATCTCTTCAGGCGAGCCGCGCTGGATGAGGTTGTCGTTGAGGGTGATGCGCATGGTGTTGCCGAATCCGCTGACGTTGGCGCTCATGCGCGTGGTCTGGCGGCTGGCGTCGATTTGCCAGACATCGTTGGTGGGAATTCCGTTGGCGTGCGCCATGCGCAGGATAGGCGTGGTGATTTTGGGGTCCTCAAGTTTTTTGGGCGTGTTGAAGATGGGCTGCAGAAATACGGGACCGATGGCGATGAGGATAGTCATCATGGCCAGGGTTGCAGCGGCGCCCCAAATCCACCAGGTCTTTGGGAATCTGCGAACGATGGCGAACAGACCGACCATGGCGATAGCAGAGATGACCAGCGACACCAGCAGCGCCTTGAGTTCATCGCCCATCCACGGGCCGAAGGTTTGCGTGGCCATGCCGTATTTGTGCTCGCGCAGGTAATTCTCGTAGAACTCAAGCGGGAATCCGAGAATGGCGACAGCGATGGTGTAGAGGAGTGCATACGGAAGCGGCTGCAGCCACGGGAAGCGCGTAAGGCGAACGGCGAAATCGCGCATGCGGGCCGACCAGCGGAATTGCAGAAGCATGACGGAGATTGCCGCGCCGTAGAGGAAATCCCAGAGGATGAGCCAGTAGCCGCCTTCGAAGTAGGCGTTGGAACGCGCGACGGCGGCGGGCGGCATCATGGCCATGTAGGCCTCGGTGGCGGCGTCAGCGTCGAATTGCGGCGAAGGCTGGGCGGCAGCGGGAACCTTGGTGATGTCGACTGTGGGCTGAATGGCTGGCTGGGCCGATGCGGATACTGCGGCGATGGCAAAGAGCGCAAAGACCGAAATCCGGAGGAAGAACCTGGACATGCGAGACCTTTCTTGCGTGATGCGGGCGCGTAACGAGCACAGCGCGATTGAGTTTTCCCTTGGGTACCAGATCCTTTACGCGTACGGTTCGGCGATGGTTCCACTTTGCGGCCGTTATATCCTTAACGAAGAGCACAGGTCCGCGGTTAACGCGCGGCCTGATCAGTCAGGACCCTGGAAACCATCATGAGCACGCAGAATATTGCCGTACATTTGCCCGACGGAAGCATCCGCGAAGTGCCTGCGGGCACAACGCCTCTTGATATCGCCAACTCGATTTCGCCGCGGCTGGCCGCCGCTTCGGTGGTGGCCCGGTTGTCCCCGGTGACTCCCGAGACGAAGACGATGGCGACCGCGGGAGGCGAATCGGAAGCTGCCATGTATGCGGCGGAGGATGCTTCGGCTACGCGGCTGGTTGACCTGGCGACCCCGCTGAATGCGGACACGAAGCTCGAGCTGGTGAAGGAGAACGATCCCGAGGCGCTGAAGGTGGTGCGCCACTCGGCGGCGCACGTGCTGGCGACGGCGGTGCTGGAGCTGTTTCCGGAGACGAAGCTGGGCCACGGGCCGGCCACGGATGCGGGGTTCTTCTACGACTTTTATCGCGACAAGCCGTTTACGCCGGAGGATCTGGCCGCGATCGAAAAGAAGATGGCCGAGGTAGTGGCGCGGGATGAGAAGTTTGTGCGCGAGTATGAACCGCGCGAAGAGGCGCTGGCGGAGTTTGAGAAGGACGGCGACTTCATGAAGACGCACTTCGTGACCAAGTTCACGGAGCCCGGGTCGCAGGTGAGCTTCTATCGCAACGGCAAGTTTGTGGATTTTTGCCGCGGACCGCATGTGCCTTCAACGGGCGCGTGAAAGCCGTGAAGGTGACGACGCTGGCCGGCGCGTACTGGCTGGGCGATGAGAAGAATCCGCAGCTGCAGCGGATTTATGGGACGGCGTTCTTCTCGCAGAAGGATATGGATGCGCACTTCGCGCGGCTTGAAGAAGCAGCGAAGCGCGATCATCGCGTGCTGGGCAAGCAGCTCGATCTGTTCAGCATTCAGGAACTGGCCGGTGCGGGGCTGATCTTCTGGCATCCCAAGGGCGCACTGATCCGCAAGGTGATGGAAGACTGGATGCGCGACGAGTGCCTGCGGCGCGGCTACTCCGATGGTCTTCACTCCGCACGTGATGCGGCGCGAGTTGTGGAAGGTGAGCGGGCACGAAGGGTTCTACAGCGGCAACATGTACACGCCGATGGAACTGGATGACGCCGAGTACCGGCTGAAGCCGATGAACTGCCCGGGGCACATTCTGATTTACAAGAATTCGCCGAAGAGCTATCGCGACCTGCCGCAGCGCTATGCGGAGCTGGGCAATGTGTATCGCTACGAGCGCTCGGGAACGATGCACGGACTGCTGCGCGTGCGCGGCTTTACGCAGGACGATGCGCACATCTTCTGCACGCCGGAGCAGATTGAGAGCGAAGTTGCGGCGTGCATCGACTTTGCCGAAGCGGTGCTGAAGACATTCGGCTTCAAGGAGTACAAGGTCGAGTTGAGCACCTGGGATCCGAACGACCGCGAAGAGTTACACGGGCTCTGACGAGAACTGGAATCTGGCGATCAGTTCGCTCGACCGGGTGCTGAAGGCGAAGGGGATTCCGTACAAGACGATTCCCGGCGAAGCGGCGTTCTACGGGCCGAAGATCGATATCAAGCTGGTGGATGTGCTGGGGCGGCTGTGGCAGCTCTCGACAGTGCAGTTCGACTTCAACTTGCCGGCGCGATTTGAGCTGGAGTACGTCGGCGAGGACGGCGAACGCTCATCAGCCGGTGATGGTGCATCGCGCGCTGTTCGGTTCAGTGGAGCGATTCTTCGGCGTGCTCATCGAGCACTACGCAGGAGCGTTTCCGCTGTGGCTGGCGCCGGTGCAGATTGGCCTGGTGCCGATCAGCGAGCGGCATCTGGCTTACGCGGCGAAGGTTGAGGCGGAATTGAAGGCCGCAGGCTTCCGAGTCGAGACGGACGCGCGCAACGAGAAGATGAACGCCAAGATCCGCGATCTCGCCAACCAGAAGATTCCCTACATCCTTGTCTTCGGCGACAAGGAAGAGGGTGCAGGCGCAGTGAGTGTGCGCACGCGCGGCAAAGGCGACCAGGGATCGATGCCGCTGGGCGAGTTTATTGCGAAGGCGAAGGGGCTGGTCGAGAGCAAGTCGACGGAGTTGTAGCGTTCAAACCGCGAGCATCCAGGTAAAGGGCTGGGTACGGTTACTTCGGGCAAGGAAAGGCGGCGCTCCTTCGCGGCATTGCGTTCGGGACTCTGATATTGTTTCCAGTAATCCCGGTGGACTTTCAAATGCGCCGTATCGCCAGCAGGCTGATGTGCTGTTCCGTTTTCGTGCGTCCTGGATTTTGCGCGCTCTCGCTTGCCACGGTTGTTTTCGGCTCGCACTTCCTGGCCGCTCAAGATCAGCCAGTCAAGGTTTGGCCCCCACCTGTGAAGCCGGCTCAGAGCGAATCTGACCCGGACGCGTCCGCTCCTGCTGCCCAACCAAACTCCATCAAAGTGCCCGACGTCTCGAAAGAGGGCCTGGTACTGGAGAGCGTCAGCACACGGTTCAAGGTTGAAGCCGACGGAACGGGAACCCGCGAGACCGTCTCGCGCACTCGCGTTCTGGCCGATTCCGGCGTGAAGGCCCTTGCCGTTCTTGCCTTCACCTATACCGCCTCGAACCAGCAGATCGAGATCGGGTATGTGCGCGTGATCAAGCCCGACGGCACCATCGTGACTACGCCCGACTACAACATCCAGGACATGCCAGCTGACGTATCGCGCACTGCGCCGATGTACTCTGACATCCACCAAAAACACATCGCGGTGAAGGGCCTTGGCGTGGGTGACATCCTCGAATCTGATGTCACGCTTCACATTGTCAAGCCGGAGATTCCGGGGCAATTCTGGATGGTGTATTCCTTCGAAAAGAACCTGATCGTGCTGGATGAGCAACTCGATCTGGATCTCCCTGCGGATAAAGATTTCACGGTGGCGAGCGCCGAATTGCAGCCTACTGTGACGACAGCGGCGGGACGCAAGCTTTATCACTGGTCCAGTTCGAACCTTACCCGACCGGATCCGGATGCTCCTCCACGGTCAACCAGGCATCTGAAACCCTCCGTGCAGGTGACCACTTTCAAAAGTTGGGATGAGGTGGGGGCGTGGTACCAGTCTCTGCAACAAAGCTCGCTCGTGGTTACACCTGCGATCCAGGCCAAGGCCGACGCATTGTCCAGCGGGCTCAGCAACACGGAGGACATTGTTCGCGCTATTTTCACGGATGTCGCCCTTCATACGCACTACGTGGGCCTCGCCTTCGGGATTGGCCGTTACCAGCCTCATCCGGCTGATGACGTGCTGGCGAATGAATATGGCGACTGCAAAGACAAACACACGCTGCTGGCGACACTTCTGAAAGCCGCGGGCATTGAAGCGTGGCCGGTGCTCATCTCGGACAGCCGCGACCTGGATCCTGCCACTCCCTCGCCTGCTCAGTTCGACCACGTCATTACGCTGGTGCCTCTCAGCGGCAAGTTTTTGTGGATGGACTCGACCATGGAGGTCGCACCCGTAGGTGTGCTGGCGTCGGTGCTGCGGGACAAGAAGGTTCTTGTCATCCCCAACGGCAAGGCTCCATATCTAGAAACGACGCCCGCCAACCTGCCTTCTCCAGCATCCATTCACTTCGAGGTCGTGGGGAAGATTTCGAATCAAGGCGTTTTTACCGGGCACGTGAATGAAGCTGCCGACGGGGATGTCGGCATGTTGTTCCGCGCTGCGTTCCGACGAGTTCCACAATCGCAGTGGAAAGAGATGATGCAAACGGTTGCAAGGCTGCAGAACTTCGGTGGAGAGGTTTCCAATCCGCAAGTTTCCCAGATTGAACTCATCAGCCAGCCTCTGGCATTCTCGTTCGACTACACGCGAGAGAAGTACAACCAGTGGGACGACCACGACAGGTCGCATTGGATTGGACCGCCGATGCCGGAGATGGGTGGGGAACTCCCCCCGGGTGTGAAGGAGAAAAAACCCGCCGACGATCCGGAACTCGGAGCCATCGGTCAGACGATATATCACACAACGATGCGGCTGCCGGTCGGCTGGTCGATGACTCCACCCAAAAACGTTGACATCAAGGAAGACTGGGGCGAGTACTTCTCCACCTACAGCTTCGCTGGCGGAGTTTTCACCGCGGAGCGCTGTCTCATTGTGAAGAAGACAAAAGTCCCTCTCGACCAATGGGAGCAATATCTCGCATTCCGCCGCGCCATGTTTGAAGACGGAAACCGTCAGGAACTGATCGCGCCTTCCCGGTCCACGGCCGGCACCAAGTAGCCGAAGCAGGATTCGTGCAACGGGTCATCCACTCGACCAAATTGCCTCGGTGATGGCGGCGGCCCAGGTTTCAATGATCTTGAACAACGAAAGAACCTGGGTGCCCCAGGTCTCGGTTTGGGACCTGGGAAAGCAACGAACACACCTGCCGGATGAAGCCTCCGGCTGCAGTTGCCTGATCTCATCAGTAGTCAACCCCGGCCGATTCACTTTTCCTCTAACCCCTTCATTCCACAAACCAAAAACTTCTTCCGGTCTTGCAGGTAATTTCCCCTGAAAGGCGCACAATCGAGGTAAACGTACAAAGCTTCAGAATCATCAGCGGCTCGTGTGGTCTACGAGCCATTGGGAGAGATCCGCATGCACTCCGAAGAACAAAAAATCGAACAGCAGGAAAAACCCGAGCAGCTGTACCAACACATCGCCCCGGAGCAAAACCCGGCCGTCGCTCTCTGCTATGAGTCCTATAGCCGGGCACTCGACGAAGCCTCGGAGAAACGGATGTTCACAGGCAAGGCGTTTCGGCTTGCCAGGTTCGTCTATGTCAAAGCCATGCCGCCGCTCGCAGGCCGCGAGAATATCCGGGACTTCATCGCCTGCGTCACCCACGGCATGCTTCTTAAAATCATCGAGCCCGAAGAAGCCACTAGACTCTTCTACGCCGCTCAGGTCGCTCAGTCCGGAGCCAACCGCGAACCCAAAGAGAGGTCTGCCTGAACAGACCCTCCCCCCTCCCCCCGTGAAACTGTGAAACTGTGACGGCCGACCCAACAAATCAGGCCAGGCTGGTCCAGTCGAGGACGACTTTGCCGGTGTTGCCGGAGATCATGGCGGCGAAGCCCTTTTCGAAGTCGCTGTATGAGTAGCGGTGCGTGATGACGGGCGAAATGTCGAGGCCGGAGTCGAGCATCACCGACATCTTGTACCAGGTCTCGTACATTTCGCGGCCGTAGATTCCCTTGATCGTGATCATGTTGAAGATCACCGGGCGCCAGTCCATGGGAATGCTTTTTGAAGGGATGCCGAGTGCTGCGATTTTGCCGCCGTGGCTCATGTTGGCGATCATGTCGCTCAGGGCCTGCGGATTGCCGGACATCTCAAGACCAACGTCGAATCCTTCGGTCATCTTGAGCTGCTTTTGCACTTCGCTGAGCGGAGTTTCGGTGGGGTTGACGGCGAGCGTGGCTCCCATCTTGCGAGCGAGATCAAGGCGGAAAGGATTCAAGTCGGTGATGACGACATGGCGCGCGCCGGCGTGGCGCACAACAGGGATGGCCATGATGCCGATGGGACCGGCGCCGGTGATGAGCACGTCTTCGCCGAGCACGGGAAACGACAGCGCGGTGTGGACGGCGTTGCCGAAGGGGTCGAAGATGGAAGCGACTTCAAGATTGACGCCGGGATGATGACGCCAGATGTTGGTCATGGGAAGCGAGATCAATTCGGCATAGGCGCCGGGACGATTGACGCCAACACCCTGCGTGGAAACGCAAAGGTGGCGGCGGCCGGCGAGGCAGTTGCGGCAGCGTCCGCAGACGACGTGGCCTTCGCCGCTGACGATGTCGCCGGGGAAGAAGTCGTTGACGTTGGACCCGACGGCGACGATTTTGCCGACGAACTCGTGGCCGATAGCCATGGGAACGGGGATGGTCTTCTGCGCCCAGTCGTCCCAGTTGTAGATGTGGACGTCGGTTCCGCAGATGCCGGTGTAGAGGACACGGATGAGGACATCGTTAATGCCCATCGTGGGTTCAGGGATGTCTTCCAACCAGAGTCCGCGCTCTGCCCGCGCCTTGACCAACGCTTTCATTCAGGACCTCCGCTAAAAAGCAGTCCGATGAAAGTGTAATGGTTTTGGGCGGGATGGGATTCACCTGGCGGCACGATGGGAGACGCCTGGGGAGCGAGTGCGGTTTGCCGCGCGACTATTTGGGACTTGTTCCCGCGGTGCCGAAGGGCGAATGAGCAGGATCCTCTGAAAGGCTGGCGGCTTGTGATTCAGCGACGCGTGCCTGCGCCAGCTCTTTCTGGCGCGGCGTCATGACACCGGACAACTGCTTGAGGACACGTGCTGCGGTTGCGTCTCCTGCGGCGGCCGCGCGGCTGTACCAAAGGTATGCAGTCACGTAGTCGAGCGGCACGCCACGGCCGGAGTAGTAGAGAGTGGCAAGGTTGTATTGACCTCGGACTATGCCCTGGTTCGCGGCCTCCGTGTAGAAGATCGCAGCCTGCCGATAATCTTTTTCGACGCCGAGGCCGTCTTCGTACATCACGCCGAGGTTGTTGTCAGCTTCAGCGAGGCCCTGGGCTGCTGCCTTGCGATACCAGAACAGCGCTTGTTCATAGTCGCGCGCGAGTCCAACACCGTGGTGGTAGAAGGAACCGAGGTTGTTCTGGGCGATCGCATTGCCGTGTTCCGCGGCCTTGCGATACCACGTTGCCGCTTCGGCATCGTCGCGTGAAACGCCGCGGCCGGCGTGGTAGATGTTGCCGAGCTTGCATTCGGCGGTGGGATCTCCCTGATCGGCTGCCGCGCGGTACCAGCGGATGGCCATGCTCATGTCGTGCGACTCAGCCCAACCCTTCTCATAGAGGGCGCCGAGATTGACTTGAGCCGGCGCGAAGCCCGCGTTTGCAGAAAGAGTGAACCAGTGTGCGGCTTGCTGATAGTTCTGCTCGATGCCGCGTCCGAACGCGTAGGCGAATCCGAGATTGTTTTCGGAGAGAACATCTCCGGCCTCGGCCTTCTGTTTGAGGTCATCGATGTTCTGAGGGGGGATGGTTTGTGTGTCGTCGCCAGCGACGGAAGTTGTTGGAGGAGCGGAAGGGTTCGCGTTTGCCTGGGCTGATGACCGTTGTGCGGGTAAAGAAAGGATTGCAACTGCAAATAATGGAGATAGAAATATGGACTTCATGGTTCTCCCCTTCCGTAATCAGGCGGAATGGAGAATCCTAGCTCTATTCATCAACTTTTCTCAAGTAATTAATGATCCTTTAATGACTAAAATTGCCCCGTCGGAAATAGATTTCGCGCTTCCCTGTGGAAATCGCTACGCATTGATCGCCATGCCTTCGACTGCGGCGTAGGCATCAAGCATGGCTTCGCTGATCGTCGGGTGGGCGTGGATGGTGAACATGAGCTCGTCGATGGTGCCTTCGAGTTCCATGACAGCTACGGCTTCGGCGATAAGTTCGGTGGCCTGGGGGCCGATGATGTGCACGCCGAGGATTTCGCCGTATTTGGCGTCGGCCACGATTTTGACGAATCCGTCGTGGCTGCCGACGATGGTGGCCTTGGAGTTGCCGGCGAAGGGAAATTTGCCGACCTTGATCTCGATGCCCTTCTCTTTGGCTTGTGCTTCGGTGAGGCCGACTGAGCCGATCTGCGGATCGGAGTAGGTGCAGGCAGGCACGCGATCGCGACGGACGGAACGATATTTGCGGCCGGCAATTTTGGTGACGGCGACGATGCCGCTCATGGAGCCGGAGTGGGCCAGCTGCGGCAGGCCGGCGACGATGTCGCCGATGGCGTAGATGCCGGGCTCGGCGGTCTCCTGGGCTTCACCGACTTTGACGAAGCCGCGATCGAGCTCGATTTTTGTTTTGTCGATGCCGACGTCGGCGATGCGCGGGGCGCGGCCTACGGCGACGAGGACTTTCTCGGCTTCCTTTTCGACTGACTTGCCGTTGGCGGCGGTCCAGGTGACTTTGACGCCGGTGTCGGTCTTCTCGATTTTTTCGACCTTGGCGCCGGTGTTGATGTCGATGCCGCGCTTTTTGAAAACGCGCGTGAGTTCCTTGGAGATTTCTTCATCTTCGGGAGGCATGAGGCGCGGGAGGAATTCGACGAGCGTCACTCTCCGTGCCGAAGCTGCGGAAGATGGAGCTGAACTCGACGCCTACGGCGCCGGCGCCGATGACGATGAGGGATTTCGGCACTTGGGGAACAGCGAGCATTTCAATGTTGGTGAGGATGCGGTCGTCGGGCTTGAGGCCGAAGATCATTTTGGCGTCGGAGCCGGTGGCGAGGATGATGTTTTTGGCTTTGACTTCGCTGTTGGCCCCGTCGGGACCTGTGAGAGCGACGGTGTGGATGCCGTCTTTGGCGGGGCCGGTGAGGCGGCCGTAGCCGGCGATGACGGTGACCTTGTTCTTCTTCATCAGGAAGCCGAGGCCCTTGGTGTGCTTGTCGACGATGGAGGTCTTGCGCGTCTGCACGGCGTCCCAGTTGAGGGTGCGGCCATCGACGTTGTCGATGCCGTATTCGGCCGCGTGCTTGAGGTGATCCCAGAGCTCGGCGTTGAAGAGGAGGGCCTTGGTGGGGATGCAGCCGACGTGGAGACAGGTGCCGCCGAGGACGTTGGCGGACTCGATGAGAGCGACTTTCAGGCCGAGTTGGCCTGCGCGAATGGCCGCGGTGTAGCCTGCCGGCCCGCTGCCGATGATGGCTACGTCGTAGATTGTGTCTGCCACAGTGCTCCGATCTCGGGCGCGCTCATGATGTGCACAGGAGCGCCACGTTACCACTGTTCAGTTTAAATGCTTGCATTTGATTGGATGTGGGACGGCGCTTATCGATGCGCTTGCACTAAATCGGCGGCGATGCGCCGGGTTTCAGGATCGTTGCCGAAGGCTTCAATCCAGTGAACATCGGGCTCGCGGCGAAACCAGGTGAGCTGGCGCTTGGCGTAGTTGCGATGGCCCTGCTGGGCTTCGGCGATGGCAGTCTTTTCACTGACGCCCTTGAGGAGAACCGACTGTGCCTGTCGATAGCCGAGGGAGTCGAGAGCTTTGACGGGACCGTAGCAGGCGAGGAGAGCGCGGGTTTCTGCGACGAGACCGGCGGCGAACATTTCGGCGCAGCGCTGATTGAGGCGTGTCGTAGAGATCGGCGCGAGGCGGATTAAGGCCGATGCGCAGAAGTCGGAAGCCGGTGAGCGGATCGCGATTTTTCTGCGTCATCGAGGACGACTCGACATGGCGTCCGGCGCTGCGACGCAGACCTCGATGGCGCGGATGAGTTTGGGGGTGTCGTTCGCGTGGATGCGCAGCGGCCGATACGGGATCGAGGCGAGTGAGGAGGCGATGAAGCCACTTGGCTGCCTTGTCGCTCTGCGCTGCGGCGGAGCGGTCGCGCAGATCTTCTTGGCGCGGCGGGGCCGGCGAAGAGGCCTTCGGTCAGGGCGCGGAGGTAGAGGCCGGTGCCGCCGGTGACGATGGGGAGTTTGTTGCGGCTGGCGATTTCGCGCAGAGCGGACCGGGCCTGGCGGCTGTAGTCGCCGGCAGTGAAGGGCTGGTCGGGGTCGGCGACGTCGATGAGGTGATGCGGGAATGCGGGCGCGTTCTGCAGGCGTGGGCTTGGCGGTGCCGAGGTCCATGCCGCGATAGACGGCGACGGAGTCGCAGCTGATGATTTCGCCGTTGAAGCGTTCGGCGAGTGCGAGCGAGAGGGCGGTTTTGCCGCTGCCGGTGGGGCCGAGGAGGAGGACGACAGAGCGGGTTGGGTTCAGGGGCTAAAGCCCCTTCTTATTTGAAGCATTTTCGGCACGCGACCTACTACTTGGGTTTCCAAAGTCGTACCCTGACGGGGAGCCGAGTTCGTTGGCGTGGACGGGTTTTCGGAGCGGGAGGAAGCTTAATGAACGACCGGGGCTAAAGCCCTCCATCTTCCGATCAATTGTCGTGGGGCTCAAGCCCCACGCTCCCTCCCTAAAAACAAAATCCTGAGTTGTTGTGGCGAAGGGGCTGTTCGCCGCTTGCGAAGGACTCATGGGCGCCACCAGCCGGCGGGAAAATCCATCTGGGGTTGGTGTGGAAGAGCCACCAGGCGAGGATCGCCGCGGCAATGATGAGCAGGCCGAAGGTCTGATTGCGGCGAAAGAGGCGGCGTTGTTCGATGCGGCGCTGGTCTTCGGCCAACTGCTCCTGGTAAGGCTTGATGCGGCGTTCGACCATGCGTGTGCTCTCTTCGGCGGATGCGCTGGGCGCGCCGGTTCACACGCATCAGTATAGGTGCTGTTGTGGTCTGAATTTCACGAGGACGCGCCGTGGGGTTGCGCGAGACGTTCGAGCAGACGGTTGCGCGTGGCGTCGTCGATGAAGGCGGCGCGGAGGGCTTCGCGGTTGCAGGCGTTGAGTTGTTCGTCGCTCCAGGCGAAGTGGTCGCGGAGGCGGGCGTACTCCTGCTCGAGTGTCACGTTGGTGATGGTGCGGGCGTCAGTGTTGATGCCGAGCGAGACGCCGGCGCGGTAGAGCTCGTCGACGCAGTGTTCGGCGTAGGTGGACGTGGTGCGGGTTTGCACATTGCTGCTGGGACAGACTTCGAGGTGAATGCGCGTGTCGGCGAGATGACGCACGAGCGCGGGATCTTCGATGCTGCGAACGCCGTGTCCGATGCGGGTGGGCTTGAAGTGCTCGAAGTGTTTCCCACACGCTGACGGCGCCGCTGGCTTCGCCGGCGTGGGCGGTGCGATGGAGGCCGTGGTCGATGGCGTATTGGAAGGCTGGGATGTGCGGGTCAATCGGGAATCCAGCTTCGTCGCCGGCAATGTCGAGGGCTGCGACGCGCGTGTCTGCGAACTGTTGAACGAGATGCGCGGTTTGTAGGCTTTGCTCGGTGTTGAAGTGGCGCAGGGTGCAGAGGATGAGGCGGGCTTCGATGCCGGTGGCGCGGATGCACTGCTCGGTGGCGCGATCGACCGCAGCAACGATGGCTTCGGGGGCGAGGCCCTGATAGGTGTGAAGGAGCGGGGCGAAGCGGAGTTCGGCGTAGAGGACGTTGTCGGCGGCGAGTTGTTCGAATACATCTTCGGTGACGATGCGCAGCGCATCTTCAGTCTGCATGAGCTGGAAGCCGCGCGGGGCGCGGGTGAGAAAGTCGGCGAGGCTGGCGCATTGCGGAGGGGCGATGAATTCGGCGTCGTATTCCGCGCGGGTGATTTCAGGCGCGAGCCGGGAGACGGCTGCATAGCTGAGGGAGCAGTCGAGGTGGAGGTGGAGTTCTACTTTGCGCAGATTGATCATGAGTGTGAAACGATCTACGTGCGATTTAAAACGAGTCTGCGAATTTCAGCAACGTGCGGTACCGGCATGCGTGCCGCACGGGCGTTCGTTTGACTTACACCGCCTCGATTGCCGACCATTGTTTTTCTGGTCTTGGAGAAGTGCAGGGGAAGGTTTGCATACATGAAAGTTTTGATCCTTGGTTCGGGTGGACGCGAGCATGCGCTGGCGTGGGCGGTAAAGCGCAGCCAACGCGTGACAGAGGTAGTGTGCGCGCCGGGCAATGGCGGCATTGCACAGGTGGCTCGTTGTGTTCCCGTGGACATCAAGGACGTGGGCGCGATGGTGCGGCTGGCGGAGGTGGAGCAGCCGAGCCTGACGATTGTCGGGCCGGAGCTGCCGCTGTCACTGGGGGTGGTGGATGCATTTCAGGAGCGCGGCTATCGCATCTTTGGGCCGACGCGCGATGCGGCGCGGCTGGAGTCGAGCAAGGCGTTTGCCAAGCAGTTCATGAAGCGTCACCAGATTCCCACGGCCAATTATGCGGTGTGCACCGACGCGGCAGAAGTGGAAGAGGCGATCAAGCACTTTCATCCGCCGGTGGTGGTGAAGGCGGACGGACTGGCTGCGGGCAAGGGCGTGATCATTTGCCCGACGCGCCAGTTTGCGATTGATGCCGCGCACGGGATCTTCAGCGGAGAGCTGCTGGGCGTTGCCGAAAAGCAGGTCGTGATCGAGGAATTCCTCGAAGGCGAGGAAGTGAGCTTTCTGTGTTTGAGCGATGGCAAGCACGTGGTTCCGCTGGTTCCGGCGCAGGATCACAAGCGGATCGGCGAGGGGGACACGGGGCCGAACACGGGCGGCATGGGCGTCTACTCCACCAGCGAGATGCTGGAGCCGACGATGACGGAGTGGATCATGCACCACATCGCCGAGCCCACGGTGCGAGGAATGGCGGAGGAAGGCACGCCGTTTGCGGGCGTGCTCTATTGCGGGCTGATGATGACGGCGCGCGGGCCACAGGTGCTGGAATACAACGCGCGGTTCGGCGATCCGGAGACGCAGGCGATCCTGGTGCGGCTGGAGTCGGACCTGGTGGATGCGCTGGAGGCGTGCATTGATGGCCGACTTGCGGAGACAGAGATGCGTTGGAGCCAGGGCGCGGCGGCCTGCGTGGTTGCGAGCTCTTCAGGGTATCCCGGCAGCTACAAGACAGGGCTGCCGATCAGCGGACTTGACGCTGGCGGCACAGACACCGTGCGTCGGAGATTTTTCACTCAGGCACATCGCGGCTGGGAAACCAGCTGGTGACGAGCGGCGGTCGAGTGCTGGGAGTTACGGCAAGCGGCGACACTCTGAAGAGGCGCTGGCGCGCGCATATGAAGCGCTGACACAGATTCATTTTGAAGGCATGTATTATCGCCACGACATCGGGCACAAGGCTCTGAAGCAGCAGCGCCCGTAGCGGTTCGACGGGGCGATGGAATCGGTAACTGCGGCCAAAGCAGGATCTGGGCTCATCAGCTCGTAGCGGGTGGGGCGGAGGCGGCGGGAGCGACCTTCGGCTGCTTTTGGAAACAGGCGCGGCATAGGACCGGCCTGCCCTGCGTGGGCTTGAAGGGGACCGTGGTTTCAGTGCCGCATGCCGAGCAAGTGGTTCGCGTTTCAGAACGGACCCGGCTGCCGCTGGCGCGCTTTGCCTTGCATTGCTTGCAATGCTTGGGATCGTTCTTGAATTGTTTGTCGTGAAAGAACAGTTGTTCGCCGGCGGTGAACACGAACTCCGCTCCGCAGTCGTTACACTTCAAAACTCTGTCGACAAATTCCATGGCCGCTTCCCCAAAGCAGGGACGACGTTCGAAATCGGCCATGATCTTGAGAGCTTGCCGGTCCCGTTTCCCTGTCTTTGCACGTCCTTGAACAACAAGGGCCCGGGCCGCAGCAAATGGAGCGGCGATTCCGCAGTGTCTCTTGAAACGAGAGACCGAGATATTTCGCGCTTATTAAAACTCGGCTTCAGCGCAATTTGAAAAGTGCAACTTACGACATGCCGCCCGATTGGCTTACTATATGGCCTTCCTTGCCGGGGGACAGCAAGTATAGCCCGGGCGGCGCATGTCGCAATGTGTGTTATCTGACTTAATCCTGCTCTTTACGAGCCTTTTTGCGATTCCGCTTGCGTGCCAATGCTGCTTTCACGCGGCGCTTTTCACCGGGTTTCAGGTAGTAGGAATGACGCTTTACTTCCTTGATGATGTCTTCCTGCTGTACCTTCCGCTTAAACCGGCGCAGCGCGTTCTCAAGCGGTTCGCCTTCCTGCAAACGAACCTCTGCCAAAGAATGCCACCTCCAAACCTGCCAAAAGGGCCACATTTATGATACCGGAAGTGGCTGTGATCAGCCAACTTATGTAAAACTTCGTATTTGGCTCCGTGAATATTGCAGGAATGCAACTTGATTCGTGCACACTTTCCTGGAGTTGAACAAAGGAGGCGCGTAACCTTGATTGCATCTGGCGACCTGCCGGCTCGCTTACACTGGATTGCTGAGGTGTTGCAAATCGCGATGATCCGCCGCTATCAGGGACATACTCCCGCCATTCCCGCAAGCTGCTATATCGATCTTTCCGCACAGGTGATTGGGGACGTCGAGCTGGGAGAGAACTCGTCGGTCTGGATGAACGCGGTCCTGCGTGGCGACGTGAATTCCATTCGAGTGGGCTCGAATTCAAATGTGCAAGACTGCTCGGTGCTGCATGGGCAGCGGCATTTGTATGCGGTGACGGTGGGCGACTGGGTGACCATCGGCCACAACGCCACGGTGCACGGCTGCGTCGTGGAAGATGCGGTGCTGATCGGAATGGGAGTGACAATTCTGAACGACTGCCGGATTGGCGAGGGGTCGATTATTGCGGCGGGCGCGGTTCTGCCGGAGCACACCGTTGTTCCTCCGCGGACGCTGTGGGCCGGTGTGCCGGGCAAGAAGCGGCGGGAACTTGGCGACCAGGATCGAAAATTGATTCTTGAGTACGCGCAGAACTATCTCGACTACACGAAGATCTATCTGGCCGAGCCGGATAAGTAACGCGAGAATGACGATTCGTTCATCTCTGTTGAAGCTTGGATCGTTTAGCATCAAAGAAACGCGTGAATATTTCTGGCAAGATCCTTAAACATTCCTTCCGGTATGTCGGTTTCGTGTTTCTCTTTGCTGCTGCCTTATGCGTGAGTGTTGAAGCGCAGACATGGCCGCCCGCCCCTTCGTTGCCGAATGCGCCGGAACCGCAGCAGGTGACGCTGCGCGCGACTCCGCTGAACCTTCTGAAAGATGAGGGAGTGATCTGGTCGAGTCCGGCGCGGATTCGAGGCGAAGACTTCGGCTACCTGATTCCGCTGGGGCTTGCGGTAACAGGCGCGATCACCAGCGATCACCAGGCGATGAGCGAAGTCGTTTCGCACAACACCAGCTTCAACAACGCCAATACCAATGCCTCAAACGTTCTGGTAAGTCCGTTCATCGCAGCGCCGGCAGCTATGTTTGCCGTGGGACACCTCAAGGGAAACGATCATGCGCGGGAGACAGGGATTCTGGGCGGCGAAGCGATTCTGAACAGCCTGGCTGTGGAGCAGGGGATGAAGCTCATGTTCTGGCGCGAGCGGCCTACATTGGACAATGCCAAAGGCAAGTTCTTTCAAACAAGCGTGGGATGGGACTCGTCGTTCCCCTCGTCGCACAGCGTGATTGCGTGGTCGAGTGCGGCGGTGCTGGCGGACGAGTATCCGGGCCGTCTGAACGAGATCGGCCTTTACGGTTTGGCTACCGGCGTGAGCCTGACGCGCGTCCTCGGCCAGCAGCATTTCCCTTCGGATGTACTTGTGGGCAGTGCGTTCGGTTGGATGATCGGGCACTACGTCTACAAGAAGCACCACCGCTGGCGCAACGAATTTCAATAGAGACGTTCAACTCGGCTTATTTTCCTGCCGCCATGGCGGCTATTCGTCACTCTCTCCTTGACAATCTACATATCGCGTTTTATAGGTAGATTGTCTAGGAGAGGATCGATGGCGCCACTCGAAAAAGCTGACCTGCTGCAGGGAACACTCGACCTGCTGATCCTGAAAGTCGTGGCTCTTGGCCCGGTGCATGGGTACGGGATCTCGCAACGTATTCGGCAGATCTCATCCGAGGTGCTTCAGGTGCAGCAGGGATCGCTGTATCCAGCACTGCACCGCCTGGAGAAGCGCGGGTGGCTGGAGGCGGACTGGGGCGAATCGGAAAAGGGCAGGCAGGCGAAGTTCTACAAGCTTTCGGCGAAGGGGCGCAAGCAACTGGCCATGGAAGAGGACACCTGGAACCGGCTTTCGCGGGCCGTGGCCCTGATTCTGGAGACGGCGCGGTAGACAGTACAGGAGGCGGCGATGACCTCGAAACCTTTCTCTCGTAAGCCCGGTCGCGAAGATGCCGTCAATGAGGAGATCGGCTTTCACATTGCCGAACTGACCGAAGCCTATGTTGCGCAGGGAATGTCGCCGGAAGAGGCGCGACGCCGCGCGATGCTTGAGTTCGGCGGCCAGGAACAGGTGAAGCAACAGGTGCGCGAGGTGCACCTCTCTGCGGTCGCCGAGTCCCTGCTCTTCAATCTGAAGTCCGCGATGCGCTTTCTGCGTAAATCGCCTTCCTTCTCCATCGTCGTGATTCTCACGCTGGCGCTCGGGATCGGTGCGAACAGCGCGGTGTTTTCGGCAATCGATGCCATTATTCTTCGGTCTCTTCCATTTCCCAACGGCAACCAGTTGGTTGCGCTTTACCAGCACGATTACAAGGGCCGAGATGCTAACGTGTTCGTCGCGCCGGTGAGGTTGGAGGACTGGAACCGGCTGAACTCGACGTTTCAGGCGATCAGCGGATACTACTTCGATGATCTGTCGGAAACTTCCGGCTCTCTGCCGGAGAAGGTTACCGAATGCCTGGTGGCTCCGCGGTTTCTCGATGTGATGGGCGTTTCGCCCGCATTAGGGCGAGGGTTCACGCCGAGGGAGGAGCACTGGGGTGGCGGACTCTCCGCGATCATCAGCTACAGGTATTGGCAACGCCACTTTCATGGCGACGGCGCAGCGCTGGGGCAGAAGCTGCACGTTGGAGGGTTCTCCTACACAGTCATCGGCGTAATGCCGGCATCATTTCGGTTCCCCAAGGACGATGTAGATATATTCGAAGCGAGCGCTCCCGATGCGCCGTTTGCGCAGCGTCGAGACGAGACGTGGTTTACGGTGATCGGGCGGATGAAGCCCGGGGTTACGTTGCATGAGGCGACAGCCGATCTGGCGAACGTGCAAAGCCAGCTTGGCAAGCAATTCCCCAAGCCGGATGCAGAGCTGACGGTGCAAATCGCTGCGCTGAAAGATGTGATCGTCGGAAACTCCCGCAGTTCACTCTGGCTGCTTTACGGATCTGTGTCGCTGCTGTTGCTGATTGCGTGCTCGAATATTGCTGCTCTGCTGCTGGCGCGAACGACGGAGCGGGAGCATGAGGTATCGATTCGATTTTCTCTTGGTGCATCGCGGCTGGCGATTGTCGGACAGCTTTTGACGGAGGTTTTTTCGCTCGCGTTGCTGGGGTCGTTCGCCGGGCTGCTGGTGGCCGCCGCGTCTGCACGAGGCTTCCACCTGCTGGCAAAGACGCTGCCGCGCGCTGAGGAAATCGGCCTGAACTGGCAGATCGTGGGCTATACGCTGGACGCTGCGGTGCTCACCACTCTGCTTTGCGGACTGTTTCCTGCACTGCGCGGAACGCGACGCACGCTGGCGCGCTCGCTGGCCTCTGGAAGCCGCACGCAGATCTCGACGCGGGGCACGGTGCAATGGATGCTGGTGGGCACGCAGATCACGCTGGCGGTCACTTTACTGATCGGCGCGGGCCTGTTGCTACGCAGCTTTCAGCAGCTTTCAAAGGTATATCCCGGGTTTGAGTCCAGCCACGTGCTGACATTCCAGGTGAGTGGGTCCTGGGGCGAGACGGCCGAGATGAAAAATGTTGTACAGCGCATCGATCGCACGCTCGAGAGCCTGCGAACGCTGCCCGGAGTAGAGGCGGCATCGACGGCGGGGATGCTTCCTGGCGTTCCTTCGCAGTATCAGATTGAATTCAAGATCGACGGCAAGCAGGCACCGGGGCATCCAATTCTTGCCGACAGCCGGTATGTTTCGGCAGGCTACTTCGACACGATGGGGATTCCACTGCTGGCTGGCGAGAGTTGCAGGCAGGCTTCGAAGACCAGCGAAGTCCTTGTCAATCGCGCATTCGCGGACAAGTACATGGGCGACACGCTGGCGGTTGGACATCAGCTGTCGGGTGCGGTTTACAACGACTTTTCTCCCGAGGGGATGATTCGCGGGATCGTGGGGGATGCTCGCGAGGAGGGATTGAATACCCAGCCCGTGCCTACGGTTTACTCCTGTTTCAGCGCGCCGGATCCGTTTCCGAATTACCTCGTGAGAACGCATGGAGATCCCATGACGATGGCGGACACCATTCGCAGGCGAATCCATGAGATTGAGCCGTCCCGCTCTGTTTATGCATTTGCGCCTTTGCAGGAGCACCTGGACGAAGCTTCATCGGAGAGCCGCTTGCGGACAACATTGCTGACTCTCTTCGCCGCAACCGCGGTGTCGCTGGCTTGCATTGGACTGTACGGCACGCTCAGTTATCTCTGCCGTCTTCGCCAGCGCGAAGTCGGCGTTCGCCTGGCGCTGGGTGCAATGCGCAACCAAATTGTTGCGCGATTCCTGTTTCAAGGCTTGCGTGCGACCGTGATTGGATGTGTCGCCGGCCTCGCACTTGGCCTGGGGCTTTCGCACTTTATCGGCTCAATGCTTTACGGGGTGTCCGCGCTTGACCCGGTCACGTATGGTGGAGTCGTGTGCCTGATTTTGCTGGTGGCAGCCTGCGCTTCGCTGGTTCCGGCGCTGCGAGCATCGCGAGTCGAGCCCGTGGACGTGCTACGGGAAGAGTGACAGAGGTTATTACGCAGTGTCGAAAAGATTGACGCCCCGAGCAGTTGATAGTCCATTCCATTTGGATTACCGCATCCTATGCGAGGATGCAACGGGTGTGGTGGTTCGAGTTGGTGTGAAGTTGAGGCCAGAAGGCATACTAGTGTCTTGCGCCGCCGTCAGGATCGCTCTGGTGGAACAGCTTGCGATTGATGTCGGGCCAGAATTCCTTCACTACAAACGAGGCTCCGTCGATGCCGATGTCGAGACCCCATTCGCTGGCGGTGTTGCCGAAGGTCCGTTCGCGAGAAGGGTAGTAGAGGCTCGAGAGACCTGATGAGGCGCCGGAGCCAACAACTTCGCTGATGTTGAACGTGTCGTGACCGGAATCGGATCGCGTGATCACGGCCCTACTGAGCGCGTAGCCGGTTCGCTTGAAGAATCCTCCGCGACCAAGCGTGTAGTAGCGATTGTCTTCGTGGGTCAGCGAGGGGAGTATGAATTCGACCATGTAGTTCTCGCTGGTCTGGTCCACAGCGGAATGCCAGAGATAGCGGCCGTAACCAACGGCACCCTGGCCGAACTCCGGCGTGGCTTTTCTAGCCATCGAGAAGCCCGCCAACGCCGCGGGGATAAAGATCGAGGAGTAATCGAAGGAGTCGTCGGTGGCCGTGAGGAACTTTTCCTTCACCGTCATGGGCGGCAGCTTTTCGTCGGTGCTGACAGAACGGAAGTTGGGGATGAGGCCGAGGATTCGCTTGGTTTGAGGATCGCGCGTGGGAACAGGATTTTGTTGAATTGGCTTCTTGAGGGTATCGTCTGGGTGGGCTGATTGAGGCTGACTTTGCTGATCCTGTGAAGCGTCTTGAATAAAGCTTGAAGAGAAAAGGCTTGGGCTCAAATCCGGTTGAGCTGCAGGGTCTTCTGGCTTCGTCGCCGGAAGTGGCGCGTCCGGGATCACCGGATTGCCGGCCGATGAGTCTCGAGGGCGAGGCAGCGACTGAGCGGCTGCGCCAAGCGCTTGAATCGTGATGAAAAGCCCGATCACCGGCAATAAATGGCTCGAATGCCTCAACTTTGTGACTCTCCTCATGTGAATGTCGCAATTCTGAACCACAAACTTATGTCTTTATCTGACTCTTCCGGCGGGCAGAAGTCAGGCGGAGCCGCGAAAATGATGGAATCGTCACACCCCGACGGGGAAGCCTGTTCCTGAAATAGTGGATGCTGCAGCGGAGAATCTGTTGCAAAAAACCATGCTGCATCCTCCATTTAAACTAGATAGGTTATGGCTACATTGAAAGCTGTGCGCGGTACGCGCGATCTGCTGCCGCCGGAAACCGCGCTATGGAACCGGATTGAGGCGACGGCGCGTAGCGTCTTTGCCCGCTACAACTTCGGAGAGATCCGGACGCCGGTTTTCGAGGATACTTCGCTGTTTGCGCGCGGGGTTGGCGAGGAAACGGACATTGTTTCGAAGGAGATGTACACGTGGGAGGACCGGGCGCGGGCGCAGTCGGAGAAACCACAGTCGCTGACGCTGCGGCCGGAGAACACGGCGGGGGTGGTGCGCGCTTATATCGAACACAAGCTTGGCGATACGGGGCAGTTGCAGAAGCTGTATTACATCGGGCCGCAGTTTCGGCGGGAGCGTCCGCAGAAGGGACGGTACCGGCAGTTTTCGCAGATCGGGGCGGAGGTGATCGGGCCGCCGTCGGCGGGCAGCGAGAGCCCGCTGCGCGATGCGGAAGTGCTGGAGATGCTGGCCACGCTGCTGGATGAGATGGGGATCACGGGGTGGTCGCTCGAGATCAATTCAGTAGGGTCGTCAGCAGATCGGGCGCGGTATAACGAGACACTGCGGGAGGCGTTGATTCCGCTGGCGCCGAAGATGTGCGTGGACTGCCAGCGGCGGGCGGTGACGAATCCGCTGCGGGTGCTGGACTGCAAGGTGCCGGAGGATCAGCCGATTATCGAGACGCTGCCGAAGATTGTGGATTCGCTGGATGAGGCGTCGAAGACGCACTTTGCGGCGGTGACGGCGGCGCTGGATGCGGCGGGAGTGCCGTACACGCGCAATCACCGGCTGGTGCGGGGGCTGGACTACTACACGCGGACGACGTTTGAGTTCACGCACGGCGGGCTGGGGGCGCAGAATGCGCTGCTGGGCGGCGGTCGCTATGACGGGCTGAGCGAGGCGATTGGGGGGCCGAAGGCTCCGGGGATCGGCTTTGCGATGGGTGAGGACCGGCTGGTGCTGACGCTGCAGGCGCTGGAGGCGGCCAAGCCCGAGAAGAACGATGCGTATATCGCGCCGCTGGGCGAGGCGGTGAATCCGGCGGCGCTGGCGCTGGCGCGGGAGTTGCGGCGAGGCGGCCTTAGCGTGGAGTTGGGAGACGGATCGTTCCGGCTGAAGAAGTCGTTTGAGGCGGCGGAGCGCACGGCGCGGCGGATCGTGATCCTGGGCGAGGACGAGCTTCAATCCGGTATCCTAACGGTGAAGGACTTCTCAACCGGTATACAGACCAAGGTTCCGCGCGCGGAGCTGGCTCGGGCGCTTTCAGCGCCTAGTGGACAGTGAACAGTGGTCAGTGTTCAGTCTGGGTCATTGCTTGCACCCCAAACTGACAGGCTTTGCGCTGATTCCCTCCGGGGCTAAAAGCCCCACTCACTTTAATCGTCTTGCGGCACGACGAAAGTCGTGTCCCTGCAAGAGAGCGAAGGAAAGATTTTGTGCTCGACTTTTTAGGCAGTCTTGAACGGACGCAGATGTGCGGCGAATTGCGCGCCGCCAACGCAGGCGAGAACGTGGTTCTGATGGGCTGGGTAAACCGGCGCCGCGACCACGGCAACCTGATCTTCCTCGATGTGCGCGACCGCAGCGGCATTGCGCAGGTGGTGCTGGACAAGGAGCTGACGCCGGAAGGGCATTTGAAGGGCGAGCAGGTGCGGCCGGAGTACGTGGTGGCCGCAGTGGGCAAGGTTCGGCTGCGCGGGAAAGATGCGATCAATCCCAAGATGCCGACGGGCGAGGTGGAGATTGAAGCGACCGAGCTGCGCATCCTGAACGACGCGCGGCTGGCGCCGTTTTCGCCTTCGGAAGAGGCCATCCAGAATGAGGAGACCCGCCTCAAATATCGCTACATCGATCTGCGCCGGGTCGAGATGCAGCGGAACTTCTGGCTGCGGCACGCGATTACGCGTTCCATTCGCGAGAGCCTGAGCGAGCAGGGATTTCTGGAGATTGAAACGCCGATTCTGACCAAGAGCACGCCGGAAGGGCGCGCGCGATTTTCTGGTTCCGAGCCGCGTGCATCCGGGGGAGTTTTACGCGCTGCCGCAATCGCCGCAGATCTTCAAGCAGATCCTGATGATTTCGGGGTTCGACCGCTACTTCCAGATCGCGCGGTGCTTCCGCGACGAGGATCAGCGCGCGGATCGGCAGCTGGAGTTCACGCAGGTCGACCTGGAGATGAGTTTCCCGCGACGCGAGACGTGTTCGCGGTGGTGGAGAAGTTTTGCGCTGCGGCATGGGCCGCGGCGGGCATGACGCTGCCTACGCCGTTTCCGCGGATCACGTATGACGATTCGATCCGGCAGTATGGATCCGACAAGCCTGATCTACGGTTGCCGGGGCTGACGGATGTGCGGTCGGCATTTCCGGAAGCAGCGCTGGCAACACTTGCAGATCGATCCGGCGCTGCCGATTGTGGCGCTGCGCATTCCGAGCGTGGGCGAGCTGAGCCGCAAGGAGCGCGAGGAGAATCATCCGCTCTTCGACCAGAAGAAGGGCGCGAAGTTTATCGATGACTTCAAGCGGCTGGCCAAGAGCTTGCCGGAGACGGTCGCGAAGATTCACGAGCTGACCGGAGCGGCAGAGGGCGATTTCGTGATCGTGGTGGCGGGCGATCCTGCGCACCACATCAAGGCGAGCGATACGAAGTTTGAGGGACGGCTCAGCGAGCGCGAGATCAACGTCTATTCGGCGGCGGGAAACTTCCGCAGCGAGCTGGCGAAGAAATACGCCGACCGGCACAAGGCTTTTCACATTACCGATGCAGGCCGTGGCCGAAGCCGATCCACGCAGTGGCAACATGCTGGACGCCTCGCGCGCGTTTCATCCGATCTGGATCGTCGACTTTCCGATGTTCGAGTACGACCTGGCGAGCGGCAAGTGGGTTCCGGCGCATCATCCGTTTACTGCGCCGTATGAAGCGGACATGGCCAACCTCATCAGCGATCCGGCGTCGGTGCGCGCCGACTGCTACGACCTGGCGATGAACGGGCTGGAGCTTGGGTCCGGGTCGATTCGGATTCATCGCAAGGATGTGCAGCAGCAGATTTTTGCGTCGCTCGGCATCTCGGACGAGGAAGCGCGCAAGCGCTTCGGGTTCTTCCTGGATGCGCTGGAATATGGCACTCCGCCGCATGGCGGCATTGCGCTGGGGCTCGACCGCATTGTGATGCTGCTGGCGGGCGCGCCGAGCTTGCGCGAGGTGATCACGTTCCCGAAGACGGCGAAGGCGATCGACCTGATGGCGGAGGCGCCGACTACGGTTCCGGAGCAGCAACTAAAGGAACTGCATATCCGGGTGGCGGCGAAAAGCTAGTTGTCAACGACTTCAGTCTCCCGTGGCTTCCACCAACTGATCGGGCGCGGTGATCGCGGTGGTTTCGATGGAGAGGCACTTCCCGAGTTGCGTTGAAATCCTTATCCCACCGCGGACGGTCATCGGCGATCTGCGAGGTGAGCGCATAACTCGACGTGCGCAGAATCTCGTACCAGATATTCTGGGCCTGCCAGAGATTCAGCTCGAAGGGAAGTTCCACCAGCGTATGCGCCAGACTGAGCGCGCGTTCCAGCATCTCCAGCGAACCGGCCGACATCTGCAGTTCGACCATGGCGCGCTTCATGCGCTGGTCTGCGATGTAGGAGAGAGTCGTCGTATCCAGCGGCACCTTGTCCGCCTTCGCCAATTGCAGAAATGACCGCAGCAGCGCCTGGTCAATGGGATCGCCTTCGAGAGCGCGCCGCAGCCCGGCATTGATCGCAAACTCCGCAGCCAGGGTGAGCGCCGGCGGCTTGGGCAATCCCGCCTGCGACAGGAAGTGCAGCAGGCTGGCATGATCTTCGTAGATATTGGTCAGCGAACTCTCGATGTCCCAGAGTGTCGAGTTCAGGATAAGCTGCACTATGCGGCGCTGCTCGTCCGTGAAGAGCGATGTGAGCGAATAGCCGACATGGCCGTGATAGCGATCGATCAGGCGAATGACATCGGGAAAATCTGCGCGCTGCACACATTCAGATGCTTGTGCTGAGAATTCCTCGAACTCGGTCGCGTCTTTGTCGCTATAGGGCTTCACGGCCGCGGTGATGTTCTGATCGCCGAAGTGCAACACCGCGAAGCTGAAAGCCTGCGCGAAGCCGGTGATGCCGCTGGTGATGAGGGCGCGGCCCAGTGCGAGCCTTCCGCGGCCAGATGTGTAGACATCGTAGGAGATGCGGCGAACGCGATAGCAGAACAGCTCGGTTTCTTCAGCGTAAGACGAGAACACGCTGCTGATGGCGTAGTGCGCGGCTACCTGCTCCAGGCCGAGTTGCATCGGCACGATCTTGTCTTTGTAAATGCGTGCGCCATCGCCGGCCGCAGCCACATTGGACTTTGCTTCGGCAAGACGCGCGAGAAATGCCGGCTTCAAGGTCCGCGGCTTGTTCGCCGAACAACTCTTTTGCCAGTTGCAACGCGCGCGCTGCATAGGCGATGACCTGCACGGTTTCGATGCCTGAGATGTCGTCGAAGAACCAGCCGCAGCTGGTGTACATCAATTGAGCGTGGCGCTGCATCTCCATCAACTGCAGGGCGCGGACCCGTTCCGCAGCGGTGAGCTCTGCGAGCCTGGTGATCCTCAAAGAAACGCTGAACCGACTTCTTCACTGCGATCGAGAATCACATCGATATAACCGTCGCGTGCGGCCCAGACATCGCGTGAAGAGCATGGAGCCTTCCTGCTCCGTCATGGGCGCAATGGCATCGCGCAAATCGTCGAGGGCCTGGCGCAGCGGGGTTCGCCACTGCTGGTTCCAACCGGGTTTGCCGCCGTTGCAACCACAGTTGGAGCGCCAACGCTCAACGCCATGCGCGCAGCTCCACGAGGTGTCGTCGATGACTTCGCACTCCCACTCCGGCGGAAACTGTTCGAGGAAACTGGCGTAGTTGGTGAGCTTGACTGTCTTGTCCTGTTCGAGAAGGCGTACCGCATAGGCCAGAGCCATTTCGCCGTGGCGATGATGGTGTCCGTAGGACTCGCCGTCGGTGGCAACGCTCTCGAGCTGCGGCTGGGCGCTGTCTTTGAATCCGGCTTTGAGCCGCGCGGCAAAGTTTTCGCCTGAATTCAGCAGACCTTCAAAGGCAATGGCGCGGGACGTGGGGCCGTCGTAAAAGAAGATGGCAATCGAAACGCCGGAGTCGAAGCGCATAAGGTACGGCCGCGTCGTATCGACAGAATTGGCGAGCGGCGTGGTCCATGCGGGCTCGGGCGCGGTGGCATCTGCGGGAAGCGGTCGAATGCGTTTGCACTGGCTGGGGGCAAGGACGGTGAATTTGATGCCATGTTGCGCGAGCAGCTCCAGCGAGTCCGTGTCGACAGCCGTCTCTGCAAGCCACATGCCTTCGGGCGCGGCGCCGTAGTGGCTTTCGTAGTCGGCGATTCCCCAGCGGATCTGCGTGATCTTGTCGCGCTGGTTGGCGAGGGGCATGATGACGTGGTTGTAGACCTGCGCCATCGCCGAACTGTGACCATCGAAGTGCTTTCGGCTGCGGCGCTCGCCGTCGAGGATCATGCGGTAAGTGCGCGGCGCATTCTCCTTGAGCCAACTGAGCAGCGTGGGGCCGAAGTTGAAGCTCATGCGCGAATAGTTGTTGACGATGCGGATGATCTGGTTCTTGTTGTTTACCGTGCGGGCGGCGCCGTTGGTGGCGTAGCACTCCGCGCAGACGCGCTCATTCCAGTCGTGATAGGGCGCTGCCGAATCCTGCGTCTCGACGGTCTCGAGCCAGGGATTTTCGCGAGGGGGCTGGTAGAAATGCCCATGAATGCAGATGAATCGTTTGGATGAGGCCATGCGTTCTCGATTAAAGGCCGGCAAATTGGCCGTGCTTGATTATTGTAGGCTGCGGCGGTTGATATGCCGCTTCACGGTCGATGGACCGGTGCTGACGGCGATGGCGCAAGTCATGAGCATTCCTCCGCCACGGAGCGTCCGGCGGGTGGTGTGTTCCGGGCCAGGTCGCAGGCGCGCCACAGGTACCAGCTGGCGACGGAGCGGAAGGGACGCCACTTCTGTCCGCGCCTGAAGAGGACGTCGGGCTTGGGCAGATCGGAGGCTTCGATGGGACGGCTTTTGGGCAGGCGCTGGAAGGTAAGCGCGAATCCCTTGCGCACGCCGTAGTCCGTTACCGGCAGCACGTCGGGGCGGCCCATGCGGAAGATCAGCAGCATCTCGACGGTCCAGGGACCGATGCCGCGCACTTCCGTGAGGCGTTCGACAATGTCGGCGTCGGGCATCTTGAGAATGGCTTTGTGCGTCGGCACGGTTCCGTCGAGAGTCTTGGCGGCGAGATCGCGCATGGCCTTGATCTTGTTGCCGGAGACGCCGGCGGCGCGCAGTGGCTGGTCGGGCGTGTCGAGAAGCTGCTGCGGAGTTGGATCGCCGTGGAAGAATTCGCGGACGCGCCGATGGATGGTGGCCGCCGCTTTGCCGTGCAACTGCTGGTAGAGGATCGATTCGAGCAGCGACTCGAAGGGCGAAGGCGCCGCATCGAGACGCAGTTTGAATTCGCCGACTTTGTCGATCAGAGCGCCCAGCTTCGGGTCGCAGGCCTTCAGATGTGCGATGGCTTCGGCAGGATCAAAGGGGAGTTTCCTGCTCTTTCCGTCGTGAATCATAGGCGAACAGTGTAACGCGGCGCAGTGAGGACGATTCGGCGAAGAATTGAGATGCGAGCGGGCAAGCCGATTTGACCTTCGCTATGTACCATCAATGGATAGACTCAACCTTGGAGCGACGAACCTTATGAAGATGCGTCCGGGAACGCAAACGGGATTTCTTCTCTGCGGCAAGGAGTGGAGCGAGGGGGAAGCGATTGAAGTACGCTCGCCGTGGGACCAGGGCCTGATCGGCAAGGTGACGCTGGCGACACGCGCCGATGCGCGCGAGGCCGTGAATCATGCGGCGGCCAGCATGCGCCGCACCCGTGCGCTGCCGCGCTGGAAGCGCCGCGAGATTCTGGAAGATATCGCTGCGTCGCTGATCGAGCAGAAGGATCGCTTTGCCAAGCTCATCGTCGCGGAAGCGGGCAAGCCGATACGCCTGGCGCGCGCCGAAGTGGATCGCGCGGTGCTGACGTTCAAGACCGCGGCGGAAGAAGCGGCGCGGCTCGGCGGGGAGACGATTCCGCTCGATCTGACGGAGGGCAACGAGAATCGCTGGGGGCTGGTGCAGCGATTTCCGGTTGGGCCGGTGCTGGCGATTACGCCGTTCAATTTTCCGCTGAACCTGGTGGCGCACAAGGCGGCGCCGGCGATTGCGGCCTGCTGCCCGATCCTGATCAAGCCGTCGCCGCAGACGCCGTTTACCGCGCTGGCGCTGGGCGAGGTGATTCTGAAGGCGGGCTGGCCGGAAGAGGCGCTGGCGGTGTTGCCGCTGGCGAACGCCGACACGGCGTGGCTTGCGGAGAAGGAAGACCGCATCAAGCTGGTGAGCTTTACGGGGTCGGCCAAAGTCGGCTGGGAGCTGAAGGCGCACTCGGGACGCAAGCGGGTTCTGCTGGAGCTGGGCGGCAATGCGGCGTTGATCATCCACGGCGACTATCGCGATCTGGACAGCGCGGCGGAGCGCACGGCGCACGCGGCTTTTGGCTACGCGGGGCAGTCGTGCATCAGCGTGCAGCGGATCTTTGTCGACAAGAGCATCTTTCAGACATTCATCTGGAAGCTCGTGGAGATCGCGGGGAAGATGGTTTCAGGCGACCCGGCCAATGAGGCGACGGAGGTGGGTCCGCTGATCAGGCCAGGAGAAGCGGAGCGCATCGAGAGCTGGATCAAGGAGGCGGTGGAGGGCGGCGCGCGCTGATTGCGGGCGGAGAACGAACGGGCTCGATGATTGCGCCCGCGATTCTGACCGGGACCAAGGCGGGGATGAAGATTCGCGACGAAGAGGCCTTTGGGCCCGTGGTGGTCGTGGAGCCCTATGTGGATTTTGAGCAGGCGCTCGCGGAGGTGAACCACTCGCGGTTCGGGTTGCAGGCGGGACTTGCTGACGCGCGATGCGGGGCGGATTCTGACGGCGTATCGCGAGCTGGAAGTTGGGGCGCTGATCGTGGGGGACACACCGGCGTGGCGGCTGGATCCGATGCCGTACGGAGGCGTGAAGGATTCCGGGCTGGGGCGCGAGGGGATCCGGTCGGCGATCGAGGAGATGACCGAGCCGCGGATGCTGGTGATGTCGGGCATGAGCTAGCCACCCCTATTATCCCCTCTCCCGGCGTAAACTATCTGCTTTCATTGGCTTACAGAGAGACTGCGGCTGCAGATTCCTCTCATCATTGAGGTTAGTTGCAGATTCCTCTCCCAGAAGGACTTAGAGGGGCACTGTTCGACGGCTTCACAGTTCCGCAGTTTCACAGACCTAAGTGCGATTAAAGAAATCTCGGAGAGCTAACTCCCCGTAGAGATGGAAATTGCAGGTGAGGCTCTGCCGCTTGGTGGCGTATTTTGGTGCGCCACGGCCCCGGCAACAGCCCATGTTTAGGCCCTTAGTGATTTCAGGGCCTCTGGGCCCGGTGGATAGCACGGCCATCGGAAGATTGATCGAGGTCACATTCTTAGATTCAGCCTACGCCAAGCGGCGAAATAACCTGCAAAAGTGGGAAAAGTTTTTGCCGTTTGTTTTGAGCGAGTTAGACAGGACAAGGGGATGAGAGGCTTGACGAGTGAATTCCCCGAATTGCCGTTGGCCGGTCAAGAGGGAAGACCGATCAAGAGGGAATGACGGCCCCGGCAGCCGCTTCGGTTTCACTGATATTTCCTGGCAGATTGCATCGAAACTCCGCCATGGGAAATGCTGTTTGCTGCGCGGTAACTGCCGGATTGGCAACTATCCACCAGCTATGCCGTCCAATGTCATCTTGCTGGAGTCATGGGTAGCGGGTCAGTTTGAATCTCGTGGCTTATTTCCATGGGAGTCGAGAACTACCAATTTACTGACGGGGCACTTCAGGCAAGCTATTTTTCCGAGATAAGGGGCGAGCAAATCAATCGTAGATTCGCTCTCAATGAGTCGAACGTTATGTATGCCGCAGACGGGCGGGTTAGAGTCCTTCTTCTTGAAGCACAGTTCTGCCATAAGCAGAGCCCCGGTTAGATATGTCGTGTACCGATCATAGCAGGGTGGTGCGGTAGCTCGGTCACTTTTGCTTGACTCGTTCAAGAGGCTTATTTTCAAACTGACCCACTACTTGATGCCGGAAGAAAAGGAGAACCTTGCGGAATGCTGGCAGTACATCGAATAAGTCGGCACAGACGACAAGGACGGCGTTAGACCTACGATGGCCGCCGTCCTCACTCCGGGCGCTGTATCGCTTGATCGATGCGAGACAGGTGGCTTACAAACACGGATCGATGTCTTAGGTGATATTGGATGTAAGAACAGAGGCGATATCCGAAAACGCATGATTCAGTCCAGTGGACAGGAACTTCATGCCGGTGATTGCACCAAAGGCGATAAGTGCGACCACCAAGGCATATTCCACTAAATCCTGGCCCTCTTCCTTTTCAAGCGTCTGTTTCAAAATCAGATAGGTGTGCAGCAGCAGGGTGTTCATGTCTCGACTCCTTGATAGAGCTGTTTTCGCTATAAGTTGAGGATCCCGCCAGACTCCGGGGCTGGCCGAAAGACCCGTTTTGCCATTGGAGCCGTACGTTGACGCAGGTTGAACCAAGATGTGTGGTTCAATCGGTCCCGTGCGTGGCTGCGAAAAGATGAATAACTCTAACAGCGGAGAATTGGGTGAGGGGCGGGAAACTCTTCAACGACACTGTCTCGGTTGCAAACCTTTGGAATACGGTCAAACGAGACAGTAACTCGGAATGAGCTGGGGAAATCGCCAGGGGACGTATTTTGTCCTGGGATGTGATGCGATTGAGCGTGAATTACAAGGGGGGAGCTATTTCTTTGAAAGGCAGTATCCGGCAGGTCAATCTGAGGCGCAATCAACACGATGGCTATCATGCTCAAGACCACGATGAGCAGCAGGGTGGAAAACGGGGCTGATTTGAAGGAGCCCATAGAATATGCGCTAACTTTCTGGAACCGAGTTCACTGTAATTATCTGAACCTTCTGAGAAGTCGTCAATGAGTCCACCGATGCTTCGGGAACACTTAAGTGGTATGGACAATTTGCTCTAAGAGTCATAGCACGCGCTTATCTAAGGATTTCGGGGGTTATGACCGCGTAACCGTCATGTCTAGTCCGCCTTTAGACCGCCGCTGTGCCTCGAACCCGCCGAAATGGTCTGCAGATGACGGTCCCGAGTGGCGGCATCACTCTGGGTGGGCTCGCTAAACCGCGGTGAAATTGTAATGTTTTCAACGAGGTCGGGTCTGGGTACTTTAGCGCTTTAATCGTGGCTCGCGAGGGGTAGTCCAGACCGTCATCGATGCTATGTTCAAGATTCGTGTGGAACGAGCAGCGGTGGAACTGCGCCTGTGCAGTTCCGCTGCCCATGAATCGACCAACGTAAGCTGACGGTTCGCCGGAAGTTGCACTACTGGGACGTATGGAAGCCAAGATATGCTGTGCGTACAACGTAACCAGGGGTTGCAAGATCAACTCCACGGTCACGGCCGCCGACAGTGCGCGCGAGCCTTTGAAGGTTCTGAAGGTACTGGTGGAGGGCCTGGCGCGGGATGCGAAGTCGAGCCTTTGGCTGACTCCGCTGGGATATGCTCCGCAGCTGACGCGACTCTTCCCTTTCGACCTGGCCTACCTCGACAAGGATATGAAGGTGCTGGCAGCCATTGCGCTGCGGCCCGAGATTCCCGCTCCACCGTTCCGGGTTGAAGTTGCGAGCGCCCTGATTCTGCCGTTCAACACCCTTCAGTCGAGCGGAACAGAGCCTGGCGATCAGGTCATTGTTTGCGCCGAAGACGAACTTGAGCTTCGCCTCGCGGAGATCTCCAGGCCGGCGGTTGTTGCGCCGGTCAGGTCTTCGGCTTCCGCTCCAATGCCAGCGACGAGCGTCTCCTTTCCCGCGCTTCCAGGATTACCGCAGCATCCCTTCCCGAGTCTGCTCCCGGGTTTGCAGGCCTCCTCTGGTGCAATCGCCGCTTCCGTTCCGCGGGGTATCGGTTTCACGGTAGGCATGACCAGCACGTGGCAGATATCGAACTCCACGATGTCTGCAGCAGTGCTCGAGCCGGTCGAGGTTCCGGAAGCGGCGCCAGAAAAAGCGACGGAGAGCGAGAAGGTCGCCAACGATTGGGAGTCCGCTTCGGATTCGGTTTTCGAGGCTGTCTCCGATACAACCGCCCCGGTCGAAGTTGCGCAGCTGTTCTGTAGAAGCGGATCCCGGCGTCGGCGCGGCCGAGCCGGCGGCAGTTGCGGCACAGCCAGAAGGGACTGCGAATAATCCCGACGCTGAAGAAGTAAGTGATCGATCGGAAGAGCCGAGGATCGATGTTTCTCTACAATCCGCAGAGAGCGCGCAGGTGGCGGAGCGGCCACCGGTGAAGGCGGACGCGCCTGAGACCGGAACAGATCTTCACCCAGTAAAACGCACGAAGACGGCGGAGAGTATACCCGCAAAAGTCACCACGCCGACCGATGGGGATCGCTGTATCGCTGAAGAAAATAGCACGGGAAGAGAAGAAGAAGGAATCGCTGGGGGTTCTGGTGAAGCGGTTCCTCAATTGCGAGGATCCGCTGCCGGAGCGGCGCTCGATTATCCGGCTGCTTGTGCAGGGGCTGGTTGCGCATAGCTGGAGACGGCGAAACGAAAAAGCTGCACGAGGTGCGCGATGTGAGCCCGACAGGGCTGTACCTGCGCACGAATGAGCGCTGGCGGCAGGGTGACGTTGTTTCGCTTGTGCTGCAACGAAAGGATGCCACCGAGGGGCAGCATGAGAAACGCGTTCGTGTGGAACTCGAGGCGGTTCGATGCGACGAGAGCGGGGTTGGCTTTGCGTGGATGTGGCCGGAGGATGTGGAGTTTGAAGCCTGGAAGCGCGTGCACACGAAGAGATCGGATGAGACGGACGCCGATTATTTTCTGAGAGAACTCCGCCTCACGGCGGCTCTCGGGTTCCTGAGCCAGATATGTCCCATCGCCGTGGAAGAGATCAAGCTGGGTCTTCATAAGCGGCTGAGCAACAAGAGAGTGGCGGGCGCCGTGGAGATTATGCTGAAGGGGCAGGAATTGCTCGCGCGGCTTGCGCCCGGTGCGAGGGTGCAGGCTCATCCGGATATGGTCAGACGGATTCTGGAAAACGGGTCATGGACGGAGGACGACTGGATTCGGTAGTGGTGGGCGGGGCTCCTGGTGAGCTCGTGCAGCACCGAAGCGCCGGACAGTTCGAACTCCGTGTTTATTGATTTGCTGGCGAAGTTGATGCCTGCTCATCTTCGCGTTCTGGAGTTCGTATGCCCCAAGGCGATGGAACGGATCGCGGCGGGTGAGTCTGCGGCCAACCTGGACCTGTATTGCACAGCAGAGGAGTTGATCGAAGCGGCGGGATCGCACAAGCCTCTCCCGGATCCAGCAGACGATGGGACAACTGTCGTCGCTTGGATTGCTGGCCGAGAACAGCAAGCCTTCTTATGTTGCGGTGACGGACAAGGTGAAGACGAGAGCCACCCCTACGGCGCTCGGCCTCAGGATGCATGCGCGCTGCCACGGGCAACGATAGGGGCTCGCGCTGTTAGGTTTGCGTCAGCTTGTGAGAAGGGCGCTTTGATGTGCCCGGCGAATCTGCACTGCGCGAAACGAGAAAACTAATCGGTTGCTTACGCTGTGAAAGAGCCGGGCCTGAAGGCCTAAAGCGTCCGGAGATGATTTAAGCGGCCTGAAGGCCGCTGCTCCCTCCGTTGCCGCTGCTCCCTCCCTCCCTCCGTTGCTGCTGCTCCCTCCCTCCCTCCGTTTCTGCTGCTCCTTCCGTTGCTGTGCTCCCTCCGTTTCTGCTGCTCCTTCCGTTGCTGTGCTCCTTCCGCCAGTGGCTGCTCCTTCCGTTTCTGCTGCTCCCTCCGTTTCTGTATGCGCAGCGAGAAAATGAAGGCTTCGTCGACGTTCGGGCAATATCTTCAAGCGATGTGCTTGGGACAGCGGCCGGTGCGATGATCTGGAAGAGCAGCCACTGGTGGTTTGGTCGAGCGGAGACGCGCTCGCATGGCCCTGGGAGAGATGAAGTTTATGGACCTTGGACTGAAGGACAAGTTGATTGTCGTGACGGGCGGGGGAGCAGGCATTGGAGCGGGTATTTCGCGAGCATGCCTGGCAGAGGGAGCGCGCGTGGTGGTGCTGGGCCGGCGCTCGGAGAATGTGCAGGCGTTCATGGTGGAGATGGAGGCAGCGCATGCCCAATGCAACCTGGTGGAGGCGCATCTCGAAGACCTCGATCGGTGCCGACGGCGATCGCGGAGATTGAAGACCGACTTTGGAGACATCTACGGGCTGGTGAACAATGCAGGAGTGAATGACGGCGCGGGGTTGGAAAAGGGGAGCGTGGCGCGTTTTGTCGAAAGCCTGAAGCAAGAACCTGATCCACTATTACGCGCTGGCCCACTATGCGCTGCCCTCGTTGAAGCGGACGCAGGGAGCGATTGTGAATATCAGCTCGAAGGTGGCGCTTACCGGGCAGGGGAATACATCAGGATATGCGGCGAGCAAGGGAGCCCAGCTTGCTCTGACGCGGGAATGGGCTGCGGAGCTGCTGCCGCACAACATCCGCGTGAATGCAGTTTTGCCGGCGGAGGTGATGACGCCGCTGTATCGGCGGTGGCTGGATACGCTGGGCGATCCGGAGGCGGAGCTGAAGCGCATTACGGACAAGATTCCGCTGGGACACCGGATGACACTGTCGGCGGAGATTGCGGCGGCTACGGTGTTTCTGCTGTCGCCGACACAATCGGCGCACACGACGGGGCAGCACGTGATTGTGGATGGCGGGTATGTACATCTTGATCGTGCGCTGACGTAGAGCGCGGTGGCGGCGCGTGGGCCGGCTGCGGTGTGCGCAGGCTGGAGAGTCACGAAGTACGCGGGCTCTACCGTGATGCGCGGGCTGCGGAGGAAGGACGTGCAGGACTGCGAAGCGCATGCGGATTGCGTCGGCGCGCAGGGATGCGAGCACAGATGGATCGACGGCAACGCCATTGCGATCGGCATAATCCGCCATTTGCATCAAGACGCCAGCGTCTCGAAATGCAGACCAGCGAGCGGACCGGTCAGCGGCGAAGCACGGCGACAGCGGGCGTAGCCCGCGGAGACCAGGCCGGATGGAGACGGCTCGACAGCGATTCCCACGAGAGCTGATTGCGGCGATGCAACGTCACCACCGAGAACGCCAGGTAGGCGGCGGTCAGGGTGAATATGGCGAATTGAATGCGATCAGAGTGATCGTGATTTCCGCGGTTTGGAGTTGCGTCGAAGGATAGGCGAAAGTTCTGGCCACTCCGCAGGTTAAAGCGGGTCGGGGGTGGCGACAATGCCACTTCCGCGTCAATGAGATGCGCCGATTTCGGAACAAATTTCTTGCGGCGCGAGCGGAAAATGAGATTTCGCTTCCGGATCGGTTCGTCACTCTCCTGTGGCATATCCACATGGTTTTGTGGCATACTTCTGTGGTCGTACCACAGGTACTGAAATGTCTCCTGAAAAACTTGACCTTCTGCAAGGCACGCTCGACCTGATGGTGCTGCAGACGCTGACGGTGATGGGCTCGCTGCATGGCTACGGCATCGCGCGGCGCATCGAGCAGGTGAGCGGCAACGCAGTGCTGCTGAACCAGGGCACCATTTATGCATCGCTGGTGCGGCTGGAGCAGCGCGGATGGATCAGCTCGCGCTGGGGCACGTCCGACAACAAGCGCAAGGCGAAGTTCTATTCGATCACGGCAGCTGGGCGGCGGCAGCTTACGGCCGATGCGCGCTACTGGGAGCGGCTGAAGGACGTGATGGAGCGGGTGATGACGATGGACAAGTCTGCGGAGGGTGCTGACGCATGAGCCGGGTTGAGGCGGTTCTTGCGACGGATGTGGGCGTTCGTGCGCAGGAAGCCCAGTGGATGCGGAGCTCGACGCGGAACTTGCGGCACACCTGGAGATGGCGATTGAGGACAACATGGCTCACGGATTGCCGGCTGCGGAAGCGCGGCGGCTGGCGCTGGTGAGCCTGGGCGGAGTGGAACAGGCGCGGTACAGACACAGGGAGGCGCGAGGGCTTATGAACATCGACATCCTGATGCAGGATTTGAAGTACACGGTGCGCACGCTTTGGCGCGATCCGAGCTTTACGATGGTTGCGGTGCTGATTCTGGCGCTGGCGATCGGCGCGAATATCGCGGTGTTCAGCGTGGTGAATACACTGCTGCTGCGTCCGCTGCCGTTTCAGAGCGCGCAGCAGCTGGTGTGGATTGCGCCGCCGCCGACCAAGTGCGGGCTGAGTTGCGCGACGTATTCGACGGATGCGTACGATGAGTTTCGCACGATGAGCCGGTCGTATCAGGATGTTACGGGGTATTTTGCGTTTTCGAGCGCGGACAATCTGAGCCTGAATCTTGGCGGTGCGCCGGTAACGGCAACCAGCATCGATGTGATTCAGAATTTCTTCCCGTTGCTTGGGGTGCAGGCGCAGATGGGGCGGGTATTTACGCCGGAAGATGCGCGGAATGGCGCGGCGCCCGTTGTGCTGTTGACCAATGCGTGGTGGAAGCGGCAGTTCAACGGCGACCCGAATATTGTGGGCAAGGCGTTCGACATGAACGGCAAGCAGACCACGGTGATCGGCGTGCTGCCGGCGAGTTTTGATTTCGGCGCGGTGTTTGCGCCGGGGACGAAAGTGGATGCGATTACGCCGCTGAATCTGTATGGGCCTCCGCGCGACTGGGGCAACATCATTACGCTGATCGGGCGGCTGAAGCCGGGCGTAACGCTGGCGCAGGCTCGCAATGACGCGGCGAGCGTGGCGCCGCACATGTGCTGGAACAACAAGCATCCGGAGACCTGCGGCCAATATAAGGATGCGGTGGTTCCCGTGCCGCTGAAGGAGTACGTCAGCGGCAAGCTGCAGCGGTCGCTGGTGGTGCTGTGGGCGGCGGTGGGTGCGATTCTGCTGATTGCGTGCGTGAATTTGTCGAACCTGCTGCTGGCGCGCGCCGCTGCGCGGTCAAAGGAATTTGCGATGCGCGGTGCGCTGGGGGCGAGCCGCGGCCGCATCGTGAGGCAACTGCTGACGGAGAGCCTGGTGCTGTCGGGCGCAGGGGCGGTGTGTCGGATTCTTGCTGGCTGCGGCTCTTGTTTCGTGGCTGGCGCACCAGGGCGCGATCGCGCTGCCGCTGCTGAGCACGCTGCACATGGACCTGGCCGCGCTGGGCTGGACGGTGCTGATTGCCGTGTTCGCGGCGGCAGTGTTTGGACTGGTGCCCGGATTGCGGATCGCGAGCGGCAATCTGCAGGAATCGCTGAAGGATGCGGGGCCGGGAGCGAGCGCAAGCCGCAAGCATGAGCGGATTCGATCAGTGCTCGTGGTGGCGGAGGTCGCGCTGGCGTGCATGCTGCTGGTGGGCGCGGGATTGCTGCTGCGCAGCTTTATGCGGGTGCTGGATGTCGATCTTGGCTTTCAGCCGGATCGAGCCGCGGCGATCAAGGTCACCTACGACGACAATGTGCCCGGAGACAAGACAGGCGATTTGAGTGCGGCGAAACGCGGAGTGATTTTCCAGCAGATCCTGTCTCGCGTGGGATCGCTGCCGGGGGTTGAGGCCGCGGGATTGACGGACTATCTACCGCTGGGGCAGAACCGCGCGTGGGGAACGCCCATTCCCAAGGGTGCGAGACGCCCCGAACAAGACTGGATGGCGGGGCCGCTGGTTTACGTCGATTTCGCCGGGTTACATGCGTGCGATGGGGACGACGCCTTCGAGGCCGGGACTTTGCATGGAGATGACGGACCCGAAGGGCGAGCAGGTCGTGCATGATCAACGAGGCGATGCGCTAGCTTCCTCGGCTCGAATGACAAATGGTCCGTCGGCGACGATTCTGGGAAACGGCTCGAAACGGAGGAGGAACAGACTCACGTAGTTGGAGTTGTGAGCAGACGTTCACGAAGAAAACGTGGATGGGGATGCGGGGTGGCAGATCTATTACCCGATGACCCAGGCCGGTCCCAACGCTGCGGAACTTGTGGTGCGCACCAGCCTGCAGCCGGCATCGCTGGCAACGACGCGTGCTGACGACGCTGCGCGAGATGAATCCGCAGCAGCCGGCAGCGGAGTTCAAGCCGATACGATTGCTGGTGAATCACGCCGTGTCGGGACGGCAATTCTTCATGCTGCTGGTGGTGTCATTTGCAACCCTGGGGTTGCTTTTGGCCGCGCTGGGAATCTACGGCGTGATTTCGTATTCGGTGACGCGGCAGACGCAGGAGATTGGCATTCGCATGGCCCTCGGAGCGAGCGCGGGGATCGTGCAGCGGCAGGTGCTGGCGGGCACGTTGCGGCTGGCACTGATCGGCGTGGTGCTGGGCGCCGTTGCATCGATCGCGGGGCGCGGCTGATTGCTTCGCTGCTGTTTGCCACGTCGCCGTGGGATGCCGTGACCTATATCAGCATGGCGATTGCGATTGCTTGCGGTGGCGGGAGTGAGCGGATACATTCCGGCGTTCCGGGCATCGCGGATCAATCCGACGGTGGCTCTTCGCGCTAACTGAAGCGGTCCGTACTTCTTTTGTCGCGTGGTTGCGGGCTCGCGTGGATGTATGGGGCGCAGACGGCGCGCTGCACCACGATCCTCACTGCTTTCTGCCAGTTTTTTCTGGTCTGCGGGATGAATCCGGTTCAGAATATGGGCAGGAGCTCTGACATGTCCCCGATCCGAATCACCCGGGAGGTCCACCAGGGTTGGTTAAGCGGGAACGGGATTGCGTGCAAGTGCAGAGTGGAACTTGCGACCAAGATCTCGCCTGGTTTCCCCACCATCAGGACGGTCGATATCTGGATTCCCGAGAAGCCGCCGGAAGGCACTACAAGGTGCAGATCGACGATACGACGCTGGACGTGGAATTCAAGCGCGGAACGTGGCTTGAAGCTGTAGCGTGACCGGCGCGGTTGAAGAATGCGCCGGGTGTATACTCCCGCCTGTCATGAATTCTCACTCTTCGAAGCTCCTTTTGCTCGCAGTCCTGTCATTCGCCGTAACCGCCGTTTACGCCCAGCAAGACGCGCAGGCCGAAACCCAAGCCGGAAGATACCGAAATATGGCAGCCAGTGCCGGCGGTGGTGACGCCGGCCGCCGAATGCAATGCGCCGCCGTCGGACGCGATCGTACTCTTCGACGGGAAGAATGTGGATGAGTGGGTGAACGTGAAGGACCAGCAGCCTGCGCTGTGGGACGTACATGATGGAGTGATGACCGTCAACAAGGCGGGCGGCAGCATCGAGACTAAGCGGCGGTTCAAGGACTACCAGCTTCACGTGGAGTACAGGATTCCGGCGAGCATTACGGGGACCGGGCAGGGGCGCGGCAACAGCGGCGTGTTTCTTGCGTCGACGGGTCTGGGCGACGATGGCTACGAGCTGCAGGTGCTGGACGGATACAACAATCCGACCTACGTGAACGGAATGGCCGGGAGCATTTACAAGCAGAGCATCCCACTGGTGAATGCGAGCCGCAAGCCGGGCGAATGGCAGACGTATGACGTGGCGTGGACTGCGCCGACGTTCAATGATGACGGATCTCTGAAGACGCCGGCGTATGTGACGGTGTTTCTCAACGGCGTCCTGGTGCAAAACCACTTTGAGCTGAAGGGCCAGACGCTCTATATCGGCAAGCCGTTTTACAAGAAGTACGACACGGCGCCCATCAAATTGCAGGCGCATGGGGACAAGAGCGAGCCGATGAGCTTCAGGAACATCTGGGTGCGTGAGCTGCCTGTAGGGTGAAGCCATCCCCTCGATTCCGTTTTCTCAATCTGAAACGTCCGCCTCGAGTCTTTGATTTTTAGGGATTCCACCCATTCAATCGGTCTACGACGGAGCACGCGGCCGTGTCCGCTTCCCGTCCCCAAAAAGCGGGGGACTGGAGCCAACCACCCGAGGCTGCGGTAACGCGAAGAGAGAGCAACCGCAGATTCCTCGACTCCCTGCGGTCGCTCGGAATGACAGTGGCGATTGGGGAGTTCAGGTCTCCCACCCAAGCAAAGCCTGGATGGGGCACCCGGCATGCTGGTCACGAGGCTTATGTGAGGTCGCGCACTGTGCGGATTCTCGGCGTCCTATAGTTTCATCGTGGGAGTGAACGATGATTCAAGTGACAATTTACAAGGCTGATGGGAACAAGACATTTCAGAACATCACGAGTGTGAGCATCAAGAATGGCATTTTGAAATTTGATTTTCATCCTGATCCGAAAACTCACGGGTACATGCAGGTAACGACGACATGCCCGTACTATCTCGAGGAAATGTTCGGGTAGTAGGTATTCCGTTCGAACGGGCTGAGACTTCGTTGCGCTCCCGTTGCGCGCGATGTCACAGCAACCGCGTCAGTCCAAGTTTGCCGAGGCTCACGTCGTGTTGGCGGGACCGTAGCTGTACGCGGTTCCGCGAGAGATCACCGTGCCATGGCTTGCGTTTTCGCGAGCATGACGGCATTGCGTAGAGCTGCGACGAATGCGTGGGCGGCGGCGGTGTCGTTGAACGTGAGGCCGAAGGCCTCGACCTGGTCCTGCACCTGTCCGTAATCGGAGCTGCGGTGCGGCCCCGGGCCGAGGTGGGCGAGCTTGTCGCGGTCGTAGATGAGCGCGGGGAATTTCTTGCCGGGCATGCCCATGACGACGACCATGACGGCGTCGCCTTTGTCTCCGGGCTTGTAGGCGCTGGGAGCATCAGGATTCGTGAAGACGCGATCTTCGCTCACCAGCGAGGCATCCACGTCAGTAAGCGGAACGGTAATGGAAGCAAGCGGAAATGCGTAGCGATACCACGCGATCTTTCCGTCTTCTTCGCGGGGCAGCGCGCAAACAGGCGCGGGCATGTTGGGTTCGATGACGAGGGTCTGGCCGTCGAGCGCAACGATGCTGCCGGAAGCGGTGTAGGCGGTCTTCATCTGCTCCATGTGGGAACGGATGTCCTGCGCATTGCAGGCGACGGAGCCAAGGATGAGGCAACCAAGCAACGAGTAAAACAAGGTCTTCATGGGCTTACCTTTGGTTTGCATCCATGGTGAGACAAATTTTTAAAACTTAGTGTGTTTTACCGCACTCCGGGTATTACGAAGGACACGGGTCGAAGGTCGTTGCCGGAATTGGTATTTCGGAATGGGAGCGCCTGCATTCAGGCTGCAATTCAGGTCCCGCGCAAAGACTGGAGAGACTGCGAGTGCAAGAATCAACAAACGTTGTCCACGTTGCCGTGATTCCCTCGTTTCCAGAGGTTGTGATTTTTGGGCGGTGTGCGATGGATGGCGAAATGCCGCTTAAGTTGTAGCCGCCGATAGCAGCATTCGGCAGACTGAGCCCTCATTCGGCGACGGCCTCTCGATGCTGCGGATCTTTTGCCCGCGCGCGGGTTCCGGTCGGGATGACAGATGTGCCATTGCACTTTATTGAGCGTGCGTGAACCCTGATCCCGCGTGAGAACCCACCGTTAAGAAATTCTGCACAGGCTGGAATGGGGCAACCTTTGCCTTGCGCGGTCATTCTCACCCTGCTGACAAGGATTCCTGCGTGCCTGCCCGCATCATCGCAGAGGCATGGATTGCGCAGGGTAGTTCAATCGATACATTCCAACTCGCCGCGCACCCGAGCGGCGCATACAGCAGGAGAAGACGTATGGCAGAGATCAGACGAGATGAAGCTATTGAGAATACGGGGCTGTCAACTGCGGCGCTTGCGCATGCCGACGAGCCGGTTGAACAGAAACTGGTGGAGAATCGCGAAGACGGACGAGATATGAGTGCAGCTGTCGGCAATCGTACCCGCGGAGAAGCTGCTCAGCCGTCAGAGAAGGATGCGCAAGAGGCTCTGTTCTCCCAGGACGAGTCGAAGGAACTGTACGCGAAGTGGGATGCGGTCCAGGTGGGTTTTGTGGATGAGCCGCGGCAGGCCGTAGAGCGCGCCGATTCGCTTGTGGCAGGCGCAATGAAACGGTTGGCGGAGATTTTCGCGGAAGAGCGGGCACGGCTGGAAGGGCAGTGGGACCGCGGCGATAGCGTTTCAACCGAAGAGCTGCGCCTGGCGTTGCGCCGGTATCGCGCGTTCTTCGGGCGGCTGCTTTCGGTTTGATGTGAGAGCAATTTCGGAATGGACGTCGATTTCCCAGGAGCAGCGAAGGTGGCTTTTTCTGGCCGAAAAGCCGCCAGGCTTCTATGAGATGGGGTCTACGCCGATTCCGAAATTGCGGAAGAGCGATTTTCGGGTAAGTTTGTCCTGCTGGGTTCGAGCCGGGTCGCCGAATCGATAATGGCGGCGTCGCATTAACGGTATCGAACGCGGGATAGAGCACCCGGAGAATCGCTGTAACCGAGAGCAAATGAGGGCCGGAATGTTCCCCACACCAGGGTTCATTCCGGCCTTTCCGTTTTGTTGAATCTTTCTATTCCGTGACAGTGAGTTCGGTGTGCAGGTTGGCGGTGGAATCTTCACCGGCCCAGACATCGAACGTGCTGGACTCAACGACCCACACCTTGGTTTGCGGGCTCCAGAATTCGAGCTCATCCTTACCCAGCGGGAATGTGAGTGTCTGCGTTTCACCGGGCTTGAGGGCGACCCGCTTGAATCCCTTGAGCTGGCGAACCGGGCGCGAGGCCGATCCCCAGCGCTGGTGGATGTAGATTTGCGCGACTGCGTCGCCAGGGACGCTGCCGCTATTGGTGACGTCGACCTGGACCCCAGTACTTTCGCCCGTCCTGATGCTGGTCTTGCTCAGACGCAAATTATCGAATTTGAAGGTCGTGTAACTGAGGCCATAGCCGAAGGGGTAGAGGGGCTTGCTCTGTACGTCCCAGTAGCGCGAGGTGAAGTTGGGACGGTCTTCGGGTTCGTGGGTGAGGTTGTGGTTGTAGTAGAGCGGCTCTTCGCCGGCGGAGTGCGCCCAGCTGATGGGAAGTTTTCCGCCGGGGTTCACATCGCCGAAGAGCACATCGGCCACGGCGTTGCCGCCTTCGGTACCGGGATACCACGCTTCAAGAATGGCAGGGACATGCTTCGAGGCCCAGCGAAGATCGAGGGGGCGGCCGTTTTCAAGGACGAGGACGACGGGCTTGCCGGTCGATGCCGCTGCTTCCAGCATTTGCGATTGAATGCCGGGTAATTCCATGGAAGCGCGTGAGGCGGATTCGCTGCTCATGGCGGAGGTTTCGCCCATGACCGCGATCACGAGGTCAGCGCCGGCTGCGACGGCCTTGGCTTTGGCAATGGCTTCGGCAGTTTCAGCTTCGGTAGGAGGAGGGGGCAGTTTTTTCCCCGAGATTGTTTCAAACAAACCGGGAAAGACGCGCGTGGGGTTGGGGCCGGAAAAGTAATCGATTTCAACTCCCTGGCCGAGTTTGTTCTTCAGGCCAGCGAGAATCGTCACGGCGTGGCTCTTGGACGGGCCGCCAAAGAGGCCTTCTACCGTCCAGCCGCCTTCGATGTCCTGTACGGAATCGGCGAGCGGTCCGATGACGGCGATCTTTTTGATGGACCTGCTGAGCGGCAAGGTGTGGTTGTCATTCTTGAGCAACACCATGGAGCGCGCGGCAACTTTGCGTTCGAGTTCTCTGCCCTCTGGCCGGTTCAAGGTCGAGTCCACTTCCGATTCGTCGATGTAGGGTCGGTCGAAGAGGCCGAGTTCGTACTTGATTTGAAGGATCGGCAGAACTGCGGCGTCAATCCTGGACTCCGGTACTTTGCCGGCGCGAACAAGGCCGGCCAGATACTTTGGATAGGTGAGGCTGGCCATGTCCATGTCGAGACCGGCGGTCACGGCCTTGACCGCGGCGTCTTCAGGATCCTTGGCATAGCCGTGGGTTTGGAGCGCGCCGACGGCCAAGGCGTCAGAGACCACGAAACCCTGGAAGCCCCAATCCTTCCGCAGAATATCGGTCAGCAGCCAGTGATTGCCGGTTGCAGGCACATCGTTCAGGTCCATGTAGGCGCTCATGAAGGTGCCGGCACCGGCTTTCTCGGCCGCATGAAAGGGGACGAGGTAGAGGTTGTGCATGAGTTCTTCAGGGACGTACGAGGAGTCATAGTCGCGGCCGCCCTCGGCTGCGCCATATCCGGCGAAGTGCTTGACGCACGCGATGACGCTGTCCGGGCCGATCGACTCGCCCTGAAATCCGATGACCTGCGCGCGGGCCATGGCGGCGCCGAGATAGGGATCTTCGCCGGCACCTTCAACGATGCGGCCCCAACGCGAGTCGCGGGCGATGTCGACCATGGGGGTGAAGGTCCACCGGATGCCGGCAGCGCGCGCGTCCTGGCCGGCGAGCCGCTGTGCGGCTTCTTCCACTCCCGGATCCCAGGACGCGGCCATGGCGAGCGGGATGGGGAAGACGGTGCGATAGCCGTGGATAACGTCAAAGGCGAAGAGGATGGGGATGTGGAGACGGGATTTTTCGACAGCGAGGTGCTGGAGGCGATTAATCTCCTTGACGTCGATGAGCCAGAGTATGGAGCCGACCTTGCCCTGGACGATGAGGTTGTCGGGTTTTTCAGTCGCCAGAAGAGGCATGACGACGCCGGACGACTGGTTCATCTGTCCGACCTTTTCTTCGATGGTCATTTGTTTGAGCAATTCTTCGGCCCGTCGGCGCGCTTCGGCTGCAGCCATGGGCGTCGTCTGCGCAGGAAGGATCGCAGGGAGGGAGGTCAATAGAATTGCGGCGAGAACGATGGCTTTTGCGAACGGCGGTTTGCTCGGCGTCACTGGGCTGGTCCCTCCGAGGGACCGATAAGCATAAAGCATGACGATCGGGATTTGCAGGAAGGCGAGTGATATTGCGTCAGAGCGGAGGGGTGCCGGAGAGACCAGGCCTCGGGACTGCATGAGAGTTCAAACAGAGTTATGCGCAACAGGAAGGGCTCTGAGCAAAAAAAGCGCCCCCCGATTAGTCCCGTCTGGATACATCCAGATCTGGTAACCGGAGGGGCGAGGAGCCGCAATCACAAGAAATCGCGCCTGAGGTGTGACACACGCCGGGCACATCTCCTGGACCGAACTTCAATGTATGCAGAATTGAAGATTGAGTATAGGTTCCATCGGGTAGTGATGGTCAGGAACTAAGTTAACCTGCTGCAGGGGTTGCTCTTAATGAGTTATGGACATCCGTCCTGCAGGGACGTATTATACGCAGTGCAGGTAATCCAGAAATCAATACCACCTTGTATTCCACCGAGAGTCTTCGTGGTTCCCGTGGGTATGAAGGCGAAATCTGGAACCGCTTTGAATTGATCCATTGGACTCGTGGCCAATTTGACTTTTGGGTGCGCAGAAGAGAAGCTTCGGCTGCGCAACTTGTGTCGCGAGCCGTTGCCCATCGGGCATAGAGTCGCTCAAGGAGTTTCGGATGCCAACGGCGCCCAAATCCATGCAAGACGTGGACCCGCAGGTGCCTGTCGCCGACCAGGCCGCCATTCGAGAGCAACTGCAACGCCTCCTGACTCATCCGCTGTTTGCCAATAGCAGGCGATACCCTGCGCTGCTGGCTTATACGGTGGAGGAGACGCTCAAGGGAAATGCGACCGAATTAAAAGAGCGCAGCATCGGCATGGAGGTCTTTGGACGTACACCGACCTACGATGCGAATGCCGACCCGGTGGTTCGAATTACGGCAGGGGAAGTACGGAAGCGGCTCAGCCTTTATTACTACGACTCGGCGCACACCGGCGAGGTGGTGATCGAGCTCCCTTTGGGCTCCTATGTGCCTGTGTTTCGACAGCCCGAGCCGATGGTGGAACCTGCGGCGGATGTGCTTGAAACTACAGCAGTCGCATTTGAGCCTGCCGGCACACCGCTGATTGCTCCCCCACCGCCTGCGGAGAAACCTTCCCGATTCCGGTGGCTTACTGCGGGGATGCTGATCATCGCCGGCTGCACCGCGGGAGTGTTTGTGGGGATGAATATCCATCAGGCGCCCCAACCGGATCCGCCTTCGAATATCGATCGCTTCTGGGAGCCATATACGTCGAGTCTGAATCCGACGACTTTTTGCCTGGGCGAACCGGCAAAAAACATCAACCTGGATTCGATCAACTCCTTCGAGGCACCGATCGGTGCTCCTGCACAGCCACAAAAGCTTTACGTACGGTTGCATCTCTCCGGTAATTTGGCGCTGGCCGACGTGATTACGCTGACGCGGACGGCAGCGGCGCTCGAGATGCGTCACAAGGCGTTCCGCGTGGTGCCCGCGTCAGAGGCGACCTTTGCCCAACTGCGCGAGGGGCCGATCGTGCTGATTGGAGCGTTCGACAATATCTGGACATTGCGCGTGACGCAGAAACTGCGGTTTGGCTTCGAGTCAAAGGACGGCGTGGCGCTGATCGTCGATCGCAAGAGCCAGACAAAAACGACATGGGCGACCGCATGGGATCTTCCATACCAGAAGCTTTCCCGCGACTATGCCATTGTGGCGCGTATACACGACAGCACGACCGGCCAGCCGGTGATCATCGCGGCTGGAATATCGGAAGAGGGGACGGAGGCGGCTGGAGAGATCCTCTACAACCCTGTGTATCTCAATTCCCTGGTGGCCAAGGCTCCCCTCGACTGGGAAAAGAAAAATATGGAAGCCGTGATTGAGACACAGGTGATCGAGGGCCACTCCGGGCCGCCCAACATCCTTGCTGTCGAGACCTGGTAACCGGAGATTGCTGGGAGCCAGCTCGAATGCCGCACCAGCAGTGATCCCGCTTACTTTTTGGCTTTCTGAGCTGCCCAACGCTTACGCTGCGCATCGGCGATCCGCTTGCGCGCATCGGCACTGAGGACACGCTTCTTCCTGGGCTTGCCCGGTCCCTTGCTGTTCTTACTACGGACTCCCGTCGAGTTGATGGCGCGGGAGCCTGCAAGCAGAGAACGGACTTGAGTAAGTCTTGAAATCTCTGCGTCTATTTCGGCTAGGATCGTTTCTATCGACATAGACAAAGGATATATCATCGGTGCGAAGAAATGCGCACATCCACTTAGAACGTGCAGGCGTGTAACGACAATTTGACTAATCGGCTTTCCCGATCGTCTTGTCTTTGTACGCTTTTTCGAGAACAGAGAACGCCAGCTTTTTCTGGCCCTGATCGGAGATCAATCCCTTGCGATTGAATTCATCCTGGATGCCGACGAGTGGGCGATTGGGCGAACGAAAATCCATCAGACACCACGGGCTCATGCCTCTCAGTTGCGGAATCTTGTTGAGCATGGGCAGTTGATGGCGATAGACGTTTGCCTGATACTCCTCAGTCCATCGTTCGTTCTCGCCGCCGTGCAGACCGGCCTTTGCGCCAGCGCCGAATTCGCTGACGATGAGCGGCTTTTGATACGCGATCTGCCACTGCATGGTGTCGGCGCTGTCAGGATGGCCTTCGTACCAGCCGATGTATTCGTTGATGCCGATGACATCGAGCGCCTGTCCCAGCGGATCATCGACGATCTTGGTATTGCCTTGCGCGCGCACGAGCAGGGCGGCGGTGATCAGCCGCGTGGGATCGAGACCGCGCGCGCGTGTTGCCAGGGTTTCAATGAACTGCGTGCGCGCAGGCGTGTTGGGTGTCTCATTGGCCATCGACCAGAGAATGATGGCGGCATGATTGCGCGATGTATTGATTTCTTCGTCGAGTTGCTGCTCGGCCTTGGCAAGCACTTTCGGATTGTCGAATTCGAGCGCCCAGTAGACGGGATTCTCTGACCAAACGAGCAGGCCCATGCGATCGGCGGCGCGCAGCATGGTTTCATCGTGTGGATAATGGGCGAGGCGGACGTAGTTGCAACCAAGCTCTTTCGCCCAGCCGAGCAGCGTCTCCGCATCCTTATCAGACCAGGCGCGGCCGGTGCGATAGGGCGCCTCTGCATGAATGGCGATACCGCGAAGAAAGATGGGCTTGCCATTGAGAAGGACTTGGGTGCCACGAGCTTCGATGGTGCGGAAGCCCATGAGTTCGTCGATAGAGTCGCTCCCCGCGTGGATTGCGACCTTGTAGAGCTTTGGCGACTCAGGCGTCCAGGGCTCGAGGCCCTGCACGTTGACGTGGAGAGCGGCGCGGCCGTCTGCACCGATATCCGCTGATGCTTTCGCATGCAAGCCGGGGATCTCGACCTCGGCTTTGTCGCCTTGTTGCGCATCGACAACATGCACCCAGCCTTCAATCACACCGTCTTCGCTGCGGCTGAGGTGCAGGTCGTACTGATCGATGAAGGACTCGGGCAATTCAATCAGAGACACTTCGCGCGTGAGGCCGCCGTAGTTCCACCAATCCGTCTCCAGCCCTGGCACACCGTCTTCGTGCCGGGTATTGTCTACCGCGGCGACGACAAAGTTATTGCCGCTGTGGATGGCCTGCGTGACATCGCAATTGAATGCCGTAAATCCACCCTCGTGCTCGCATACTTTTTGTCCATTGATCCAGAACCACGAATGATAGTTAGCCGCACCGACGTGAAGAAATAGATGCGTGTGGGGCTTCGGTTCGTAGGTAAAGTCCTTTTCGTACCAGATGGGGCCCTCGTAATACATCAGCGAATCGCGCTGGGTATTCCAGTCGCCTGGGACTTTGAGCTTCGGCGCCTTGGAGAAGTCGTACTCGGTAGGAAACGGATCGCCGGGCTTCGCCTTGTAATTCAGAAACCAGCCGTTCTTCTTCTCTTCGTGATGAAAGCTGAAGAGGCCGGAGAAGTAAGGATCAATGATGGACGCCCACTCGCCATTGAGCGAAGTTGCCGGGCGACGATCGGACCCAGTGAGCACAATCGGCGCGGGCGCTGCAAAGGCCCTGGCGACCAGCAGGCAAATCGCAGCCATGCATACAAACACGCGACGGAAAGCAAAGCATGCGCGGGGCGCAAACAGGCGGAGGGTGAAGATGGTCATGCCGATCCTCTTGGAAATGCTGTGGATTTTTGAGAACAGGCCAACTTCATGCAGAGTGTACGGCGGCTCTCAACGGACTGACCATCTTATCGCTTTGCATCGCGCAGTGTACATCGGCGATGCGCGCCGGCTCTAAGTTGCGCAGCAAAAAAAGGGCATGCCGATTGGCATGCCCTGTCGCTTGAGTCCGACTTAGACGGGTTGGTTATTGGGGTCCGAGATACATGACGTGCACATAGGTTCCGAGGCGAGCATTGTAGGCCAGATACCAGCCGTCATGATCGGGATCTTCGTAGATGACGATATCGTCGCCATCCCAGTCCCATCCGTCGCAGAAACCAAAATCCGCGGGCGCGACGCTCCAGTACCATCCGTTGAACCAGAAGCGATTGGGGCCTCCGCCGGCGAGATGCCACCGATGCGACGGTCCGAATCCGCCTGTGAAACGGCCATGCTCAAAGGGATGGTCGACATGATAGTTGGCGTCGTTTGGACCGGTGTCGTGGCCTACCCATTTATTCCCTTTGTCCACGTGCGGCACGTTCGGATGGCCGGGCTTGTCACTGAAGTTGCGCTGCTGTGCCTGCTGCGGCTGCTGCTGCTCGGTTCGCTGCGGGGGTTGCTGTTGGACATTGTTGGTGTGGTGTACCGGGGCGGCCTTGGGCGCTTTATAGGGCGCTGGCCCGCGCGTTGGCGGCGGTGCCGCTGGCTTTCCACGGGGCTCCGGGTGCTGTTGAGCAATTGCCGGCAAGCCCATGGCCAAGATTACGGTCAAAAAAAGATTTGCTGCGCGCATAATGAACCTCCAGATTTCCAGCGAGAAAGCTGACTCCACGCATTCGGAGAATCCCGATACGCTATTCCAAACACACTACATGAAACCCCGCTGGGGTTGGCAAGTTGCAAATGAGCGGTTACACCAAGCGGTTTGAGTACCTTACGCAGGACCGTTATGCGTGACGCCGCCATGCGTAGAGAGGAAAGCGATTGGCCATTTCGGCGACTTCGCCACGAATGCGCTCGAGAGCGGCGTCGTCGTTGCGCTGTTCAAGAGCCTTCGCAATCCACGCGCCGATGATCTGCATCTCCGGCTCTTTCATTCCGCGCGTGGTAAGGGCTGGCGTGCCGATACGAATGCCGGAAGGCTTAAGCGGCGGATTCGTGTCGTAAGGAATCGCATTCTTGTTGACGGTGATGCCCGCTTTGCCCAGGGCGAGTTCGGCTTCGGATCCGAGAATTCCCTTTTGAAAGACATCGACGAGGATCAGATGATTGTCTGTTCCGCCGGAGACAAGGCGATAGCCTGCCTGCTGCATCGCGGATGCGAGCGCCTTGGCGTTGGCAACAATCTGAGTGGCGTAAGTCTTGAACTCCGGTCGCAGTACCTCGCCGAAAGCGACTGCCTTGGCTGCAATGATGTGCACCAGCGGGCCACCCTGCTGGCCGGGAAAGACGGCCATGTCGATGGCTTTGCCCAACGTCTGCTCAGGCTTCTGGCCTACCTGAAAATCCTTGCCGCAGAGAATGAGACCGGCGCGCGGGCCACGCAGCGTTTTATGCGTGGTGGTAGTGGTGATGTGTGCGTGGGGCACCGGCGAGGGGTGGGATCCGCCGGCGACGAGTCCGGCAATATGCGCCATGTCGAAGATGTACATCGCGCCGACCTTGTCGGCGATCTGCCGCATGCGCGCGAAATCCCATAGCCGCGGATACGCGCTGGCGCCCCCGATGATGACCTTCGGTTTTTCGCGCTCGGCAATGGCTTCGAGTTCGTCGTAGTCGATGACTTCGGTATCGCGGCGCACCGTGTAGAAGGTCGTCTTGTAAAGCTTGCCACTGAAACTCAGCTTGTGGCCGTGGGTGAGGTGGCCGCCGTGGGCCAGGTCAAGACCGAGAATGGTGTCGCCGGCCTGAAGCACCGCCATATAGGCGGAGGCGTTGGCCTGCGAGCCCGAGTGGGGCTGCACATTGGCGAACTCCGCGGCGAAGATTTGCTTCGCACGATCGCGCGCCAGGTTTTCCACGACGTCAGCGTATTCGCAGCCGCCATAGTAGCGGCGGCCTGGATAGCCCTCGGCATACTTATTGGTGAAGACTGAGCCGGCTGCTTCGAGCACCGCTTCAGAGACGAAGTTCTCGCTGGCAATCATTTCCAGGCCTTCGTGCTGGCGGAGCGTTTCGTGGTCAATGGCGGCGGCTACGGCAGGGTCAGCCTGGGCCAGGGAAAGGGCCATGCGATCGGTCATAGGCCAATTTTACGGCACGATACAGCGGCCCCTTGTGCAAGCCGACGCGGGTTCTGCCAACCGGGACTCAGCTTTTGCGCGGCCTGGAAAATCCCCACACGATCAAGCCCAGGCCAATAATCGCGAGAAGCGCACCATACACCGCCCAGTGACGATCGTTCTGCATGAAGCTGCGGGCCAGCATGCCCCAGGCAAGATTCAGCCCCTGCAGAATCCAGATGCCGCCCATGGCAACGAGAAGCAAGCCGATCAGCCCGCTGATGCTCTTCGCAATGCGTACAATTGTCTGCGCCATCCGCACCTCGCTGGCCGCAACTCGTAGAGAATTGTTTCGCGGCGGCTTTTTCCATGCTACTCGCCGGAGAGACCGTTGCCGCGCAAACTTCGCATTTGTTCCCTGCGACTTCTCTGCCGCGGCCGTCTCCTGTTGACATTCTGACTATTAGTGGCGTATATGTTGAATCTCAACAGGAGCGGCAATGGGCGAGAGCAAGTCGGATGTTTTGCAAGGCACGCTGGACCTGATGGTGCTGAAGACTCTGGAGGCAATGGGGCCATTGCATGGCTACGGAATCGCGCGGCGCATCGAGCAGGTGAGCGGTGAAGCGCTGAGCCTGAACCAGGGCACGATCTATCCGGCCCTGTTGCGCCTGGAGCAACGCGGATGGATCAAGTCGGAGTGGGGGACGTCGGAGACCAATCGTCGCGCCAAGTTTTATTCGCTAAGCCGCATCGGGCGCAAAAAGATCGAGGAAGAGACCGAGAACTGGGAACGCATCGCCGCGACCATGGCGCGCTTTCTGGCGCAAACGAACTAGGAGACCCCCTATGTCTTCGAGCCCGATGGATCTGCTTCGCACCATAGTGAGCCGTTGTGCCTCCCTTCTTCATCGCCGCAGGCTTGACGCCGACCTGGACGAAGAACTGCGTGCGCACATCGATCTTGCGGTTGCAGAGAACGTCGAAAATGGGATGCCTCTCGCAGCGGCACGGACTGCGGCTCTGCGCGCCCTGGGCGGCGTAACGCAGACACGCGAGAGCTACCGCGAGCATCGAGGCTTTCCCTGGATGCATAATCTCGGCCGCGATCTGCGCTTTGCCTTCCGCCAGTTGCGCAGGTCGCCTGGCTTTGCATTTACGGCCATTGTCACGCTGGCTCTGGGCATCGGCGCAAACACCGCCATTTTCAGCGTCATGAACGCGGTGCTGCTTCGGACCCTGCCAGTTCGTGACCCCGGGCAGCTTTTTTATCTCACCCACGAGCACATGCCCGACAAGACAGGCAGCACGGGTGACTCGCGCTACTCCTGCGGGATCAATATCTACAACCGGTTGCGCGAGGATCATTCGGTCGCCTCCGACATCATTGCCTATGTTCCGCTGTCGCTGACCAAGACGGCTGTGCGTTTTGGCGATCGTCCCGAAGAAGCGCGGGCCGACGAAGTAAGTGGAAACTTTTTCTCTGCGCTCGGAGTATCGATGGCGGCCGGGCAATCATTCGCCTCAGCGGATGAAGTGAATCACTCTTCGGTGGCTGTTCTTAGTTATGGGTACTGGACTGCCCGCTTCGATCGCGACACTGGCGTGATTGGCAAAACGATCTTCGTTCGCGGTGTTCCTTTCACGATCCTGGGTGTGGCCGCACCTCACTTCTATGGGGTCGACTCCGGCGGCACTGCCGCGGATCTTTGGGTGCCGCTGCAAAATCGGCCCGAATTGCCTGCATGGGGAATTCCCAGCGCGACGGGTCGGACGATTTACAGCGCCCCCGATTGGTGGGCGATGATGCTGATGGCGCGCCTTAAGCCCGGCATCACGGCAAAGCAAGCTGCCAGTGAGCTAAGCCCCGCCTACGAGCACGCGTCGTATGAAATCGCTGGACAGCCCGGACCGAACAGCCCTCGACTCGAATTGCAGTTGGTTCCGGCTCGTGGTCTGGGCACATCAAGTAAGGACTACGACCAGCCTCTGCATGTGCTGATGGGAATGGTTGTGCTTGTGCTCGTCATCGCGTGCATCAATATCGTCATGCTGCTCGTGGCCCGCAACTCCGGTCGCGAGCGAGAGTTTGCACTGCGCCTTTCCTTAGGCGCCGGCCGCTGGCCGCTCTTTCGTCAGCTACTTGCAGAGAGCCTCATTCTCGTCACAGTGGGCGTCGCGCTGGGCTGGCTGTTCGCCATTGAAGCAACGCGGCAGCTCGCTCGGTGGTCGGAACTGGAGATCAGTCTCGCGCCAGATTCTGCCGTTCTCGCCTTCACCCTGGGAGTCTCGGCGTTTGCTGCCATCCTGTTTGGGCTGGCGCCATTGCGTACTGCAATCCTGGTGCCGGTTGGGCTCACACTCAAATCCACTTCGAGCACTCATTCGACCGCGGGCCGCAGCCAGGGGCTTTCCGGCAGGATTCTGATTGCTCTTCAAATGGCGTTCTGTTGCGTACTGCTTTTTGCATCGGGGCTGCTGGTGCGAACGTTGCTGAATTACCGGCAAACCGATCTCGGTATGCACGCGGATTCGGTGCTGGCCTTTGGCGTTCATCCGCTGGGATCGCCTTCCTATTCGACAAAGCTTGCCTTCTACCGTCAGATCCTCGAACGAATCCGCACGCTTCCCGGCGTCCGCTCCGCAACCTTGGCCGAACTAAGGCCCGGTACCGGCTGGTCTGACAACAACGGCCTCGTCATTGATGGGCGTGAGTATCCATGGGACAACGCCAGAAACATGTTGCGCAGCAACTTTGTCGCCGGCGACTTCTTCAGCACGCTTGGCATCCCGATCATGGCCGGACGACCCATTCTCGACACGGATACCAAGAGCGCACCGCTCGTGACGGTTATCAATCAGACCCTTGCGGATCGCTATTTCGGTCGCCTCAATCCCATAGGGCATTATCTGGGCGGCCCAAAACTGCACGCCCGCATCGTTGGAATAGTGCGCGACAGCAAATACAGCAGCACGGATGAAGATAAGATGCCGATGTCCTGGTACAGCTATCAGCAATCGGACTCGATCGGAGACCTGGATGTTGAGGTTGGAACGATGGGAAATCCCATCGCGCTGCTGCCGGCGGTTCAGCACAATGTCCGTGAGATCGACCCCGGCATCCCGCTCGGCAACCCGCAAGCGCTCAGCACCGGGTTTGAGGAGACCTACCTGATGCCCGCTCTTGTCGCTCGCCTGGCTGTGTTCTTTGGCGGACTCGCCGCGTTGCTGGTGGCTGTTGGACTATACGGCACGCTCGCTTATCGCGTGAATCGCCGCAGTGTTGAAATAGGCGTCCGTCTCGCGCTTGGTGCGCAGCGCTCACAAGTTTTGTGGATGGTTGTGCGCGACAGCCTTGGTCTCGTGGCGATCGGCTTAGCAGCAGGGCTGCCGCTTTCATGGCTGGCATCGCGCTGGCTGGCTTCGATGATGTTTCAGCTCTCCGTTCACGATCCCTTCAGCTTTGCCGCGGCCGTCGCAGGGGTAACCGTCGTCTCCATAGCCGCCGCAGTCATTCCCGCGCGACGCGCAGCATCAGTGGATCCCATGCGTGCGCTGCGGACGGAGTAGGTGCAGATGATGGACTGGATTCGTATTCTTCTTAACCGGTGCGGCGCACTCTTCGGGGGGCGCAGGCGGGACGCGGATCTTGAAGACGAGTTGCGCGCGCATATCGATCTTGCAACGGCCGAGAACGTTCAACGCGGTATGTCGGCGGAGGATGCCCGGATCGCAGCCCTGCGTGCTTTTGGGGGCGTGACGCAGACGCGCGAGACCTATCGCGTTCAACGAGGTTTTCCGGTATTGCAACAGTTTGTCCGCGATCTTCACTTCGCATTTCGGCAATTGCGCAAGTCTCCCGGATTTGCACTCACCGTAATCCTCACGCTGGCATTGGGGATCGGAGCGGTGACGTCCGTTTTCAGCGTGGTCAGCGCTGTTTTGCTGAAGCCGTTTGCGTTTCGCGAACCGGATCGACTGCTTGTGTTGCGCGAAGTGGAAGAAGAAGTCAGCAGCCAGATGTCTGCCATTCCTGTCAATTACCGCCATTTCCTGCGCCTGAAACAGGATTCGAAGACCCTCGCGGATGCGGCGATCTTTGGTCAGTTTGGAGTGAGCGTCTCTCCGACCGGCGATCATCCCCGCATCGTTGGCGCAATCGCCGCTTCACCCAACCTTTTCCGGTTGCTCGGTGTGCAGCCAATGCTGGGAAGGGACCTGGTGGACGCTGACGCGCAGAAAGGCGCTGAGCATGTCGCAATCCTGAGCTACGAGGGTTGGCAGACGTTTTTTGGCGGCAACCCGAAGGTTGTCGGTCAAACATTAAGTCTCGGTGGTGATGCGACGACCGTCGTGGGGGTGATGGCGCCCGGGATGCGGATACCGCACCTCGCCTTGGCGCCAACAATCGCGTTTCAAGAGCGTGCAGGAGAGCGCGAGGTCCTCATCTTTGAACCGTTGATACCCAGCGACTACGACCTGAAGACCGACATGGGCAATTTCAACTACAAGGTGATCGCCCGGCTCAGACCCGGAGTGACACTCGCGCAGGCAAGTGCTGAACTAGGTGAACTGCAGGGCGCCTATTCTCTCTCGGCACACCTGCCAATTCATCTCGGCATCTCTCTTACGCCGTTGGCGAAGGATGTGACATCGAAGATCAGTCAAGCTCTCTGGCTGATGTTGGCGGCCGTCGGAGGAGTGCTGCTGATTGCATGCGTCAACCTGGCCAATCTTCAACTGGCGCGCGCCGTCAAGAGCGAACGGGAAACGGCTATGCGCATTGCGCTAGGCGCCAGCAAAGCGCGATTGATGATGTCCCGGATCGCTGAGACCCTGCTGCTGGCGCTTGCCGGAGGAGTGGCGGGAGTGGCCCTGGCATATGGCGGCGTGCGCATTTTCGTCGCATTTGTGCCGGCCAGTGTACCGCGAATCAACGAGGTGCACGTCAACCTGCCGGTGCTTCTGTTTGCCGCCGGGCTCTCACTGTTGGCAGCATTGTCGTTCGGCATTCTTCCCGCGATCCGTTCACTTCGCATTGATCCCCAGGCCGTGCTTCAGGCGAATTCGGCGCGGGCCGCCAACTCTCGTGACGGGAGCCGGGCGCGCAACCTTCTGGTTGCGTCCCAGGTAGCGTGCACGGTCGTACTCCTCATCGTCACCTCACTGGTGCTGCGCAGTTTTTCGCATTTGCTACGGCAGGATAGAGGGTTCGATGCCAGCCACGTCACACTGGCCGAGGTTGATCTTTTCGCGCCGCAATATGGCGACTCCCGGCCTAACGTCAAGGCGGTGAAGCTTGCGTTTGTGGATCGACTTCTGACGCAGCTGCAGCAGTTGCCCGGTGTGCAAACAGCGACTGCTACCAGCGCGGCGCCGCTCACCGGCGAAACCTGGGTGGATGATCTGACGCGACCCGATCATCCTGTCCCGCAGGCACAACAGCTGGCGATCAATGTGCGCTGGATCGACCAGAACTATCTTGGTACGATGCAGATTCCCTTGATTGCCGGCCGCAATCTGACAGCTTCTGACCGTGCCAATCCATATGTTGCGCTCATCTCCGAACGCACCGCGCGCGAAGGATTTCCGGGCGAGAATCCCATCGGACGACACATATCCGGCAACGTTCCCGACGACAAGCACGCGGTAACCGTGATTGGCGTGGTGGCGGATACGCGCATCAACGGCCTGAAGGATTCTGCGGCCATGGTCTACATGCCGTACTGGGCCTACACGCCCTGGATCGTCTCTTTCCTGGTGCGCAGTTCGCAGTCCAGCGACGCGCTGATCCCCGAAATGCGGCGGACTATCTGGAACATCGATCCGCAGGTTGCCATTCCCACGCTCAAGTCGATGGATGACCAGGTGAGCGATTCTGTCGCCGCCGAGCGCTTCCAGGCAACCGTGCTGACCAGCTTCGGCGCTTCAGCGCTATTTCTGGCTCTGCTGGGGGTTTACGGCGTACTGGGCTATTCGGTCTCGCTGCGCCAGCAGGAATTCGGCATTCGCATCGCGCTGGGCTCTGGCAAGAGCGCGCTGGTTGCGCTGGTACTGCGATGGGCGGCGCCGCCGGTTCTGCTGGGCGCGGGCATTGGACTGGCAATGGCGATGATCGCTCTGCGCTGGGTACGCAGTCTGCTGTATCAAACGCCGGTGATGGACCCGCTGGCAATCGGCGGCAGCATATTACTGCTTGTGATTGCAGCGGCGATCGCAGCAATTATTCCAGCAAGACGCGCGGCATCGATCGATCCGATGCGTGCGCTGCGAACTGAATAGATTCTATTGCGCGATGCAAGCAGGCTTCGACCTGCTTTTATCGCTGCAGTGTTTGCTCGGCTGCGCCGAGCACGCGGCCGGTTTTGCGATCGACGAGAAAGACGACGAGACGCACGGGGCCGGCGGCTTCGGTCTTTTGAGTCAAGGGTCCGCCGGGCAGTTTGAGTTGGCGGCCTTCCCCAGCGTCGGCGCCGAACTCCTTCATCACGCGCACCACGGCAGTGTGGTGTAGTGTGCGGCCGGCGTTTTCTCCACTGGACACCTCCTGGTGAGTTGAGTCTGCTGCCAGCACCGCAAGAATTCTTGCGCCGGTCGGTGCGCTGGCGCGAATCGAAAACTGCGCCGCGCCATGATCCCATGTGGCGCCATCGATGACGATACTTTGCTTTGGCGTTTTTTGTTCTTTCTCGACTGCCGCAACGAGTGCGCGCGAGTTGCTGCCGACAAACTGCTCAACACCATCGACCACCATTTGCGGGGTGTAGTTGGAGTCGAGACTGAAGCGCCGGCCATAATCTTCCTGCCTCTCCGTCATCGCGTCGAACGAATATGGATCGCTCCAGCCTTGATGATTCCAATAGGTGACGTGTTCGCTGAGCACGATGGCTTGCACGCCCGGGATTGGCTGCGTCGCATCAAGCTTCGCGAGCAGCGCATCGGCAGGAGGACAATCGGAACAACCTTCCGAGGTGAACAGTTCAACGAGAACGGGAACACGTTGCGCAGGCACAGAGGACGTTGCCGCCTGGCCTGAAAGTGGCGGGACGAACAGATTCAAGGCCCCGGCTGCAAGCAGCGCGGCACAGGTGCGGCCGATAGAACAGGCGATGGGGGAAGGCATACAACCCTTTGATTGAACATTGTTTCCGGGAGTTACACCCATTTCATTCGAATTGACGCGAGACGGACCGGCACAATACCCAAACGGTGACCTTAGTGCGCAGGTTGAAGAATTTTGCTTAGACGCAAGAGAACTTTTTTGGGAAGCATGGGTCTGGACACAACATCGGGCCGAAGATCAGAACCGAGGCCCTGGAGGAAACCATGCGACGCACACTGCCTATTCTTGCCCTGGCCACCTTGTTCGCCTCGGCACCGCTTTTCGCCCAGCAGACCGACCCCACGACTCAACCCGCAACGACCCAGCCGAAAGAAGGCTCGGTCAATGACCGGCGGCAGGATCAGCAAGACCGCATCGCCAATGGCGTGAAATCTGGCCAGTTGACCGCAGGAGAGACCAAGAATATTGAAGGCCGTGAAGCCAACTTGAATCGCGAGATCAAGGACGACCGCTCGGCCGACGGCGGCAAGCTCACCACGCAGGAACGCCAGCAGGTGAACAAGCAGCAGAACAACCTGAGCAAGTCCATCTATAACGACAAGCACAATGCCAACACGGCGCACTACGGCAACAACGAAGTGGGACAGCGCCGCGAGAACCAGCAGGACCGCATCGCGCAAGGCATTAAGAGCGGCCAGATGACCGCCGGCGAAGCAGCTCGCACGGAGAATCGCGAGCAAGGCATCAACCAGCAGGTTCACGCCGACCGCCAGGCGAACGGTGGCAAGCTCACAGGGCAGGAAAAGCGACAGGTCAACCGCGAGCAGAATGGCGCCAGCCGCCAGATCTATCGCCAGAAGCACAACAACAGGGTTGCCCCTAAATAAATCAAGCCCCTCCCCCGGGAACAATGGAGCCGGTTATGCTGAACGCATGACCGGCTCTCGTATTTTGCGGCTCGCCTGTTTGGTCGGATTTACCGCACTCACTTGGTATGCGCAGGGCTCCGACGTGAAGTCGGTTGTGTCGCTCACGCCGGCGATTGTTGAAGCCGGCTCACCCGAATTGATTGTGATCTCAACGCCGCATGCGAAGAGCATCAGCGGCGAATGGCTCGGACACAAGGTTGAGTTCTTTCAGCGTGGCGAGAAGTGGGTTGCGCTCGCGGGGGTCGATGTGGAGGGGGCTGTGGGTCCATCGACGCTGCGGATCGATGCCGAACTCGACCGGGGAGGCTCGCTCGATCTGAGCCAGACGGTTGAGATTCATCCCGCGCATTACCGCACGGGAAGCCTCACGGTGCCACCGAAATTTGTTGAGCCGGGGCCGGATGAACAAAAGGTGATTGCTGCCGATGCTGACATCAAAGCGAAGATCTTTGCGACCAGCGCGCCCGAACCGCTGTGGCATGGAGATTTTCGGGCACCGGTGCTTGCCAGGCCCACGGACAGTTTTGGCACGCGGCGCATGTTCAACGGCAAGCTGGCCAGCATTCACAAAGGAATGGATTTTCGTGCGCCCATCGGAACGGTGGTTCGTGCGTCCAACAGCGGTGTTGTGGTGCTGGCGCGCCCGCTTTACTACGAAGGCAATTGCGTGATCATCGATCACGGGCTGGGGCTGTACACGCTGTCGATGCACTTCAGCCGCATCGATGTGCACGAGGGGCAGCACGTGGTTGCGGGCGACAGGCTGGGGCTGAGCGGCGCTACCGGACGCGTGACGGGGCCACATCTGCACTGGGCGGTTCGGTGGGAGAGCGCGTATCTTGATCCGGGCAAACTGCTGCGGATGAATTTGAATGTAGTTCGCTGATGAAACTGGTGTCCGGGCCTGAAGGCCCCAATCTCCGGCGAATGATATTCAGCAGCCTGAAGGCTGCTGCTCCTTCCGTATTCGCTTAGCGCGAAACCAATTCGTCTTCCGTTTCCGGTAAGGACGAGGTTGCAGCGCCTTCGTGCGCGTCCTTCTCTTTGCGCAGCGCTTTGAACGCGCGATAGACGAAGGAGCCCATGAACCAGCCATCCATGTATTGGAAGGGCGTTTCGCCGGTGGTGTAGTGTCCGCAAGGGAGCACGCGCTTCTCGTAGTTGAGGCCGATACGCGTGAAGGCTTCTACGACCTTGAGTGAGTATTCTTTCGGAAAGGTCAAGTCGTAATTCGCATACACTAGCAGGACCTTTTTGTCGGGGCCGCCCACTTCAGGGCGCATAATCTTGTCGTAATAGCTGATGGGGCTGATGGCGGACCACAACAGCCGGACGCGGTCCTGGGTCATGCCTGCATCGTCGAGCGCCTGTTTTACATGGCGGGTGCTTTGACCGGCCCACACCACATCTCCGAATGCCGTCGACGCATGGTTGAAGGCGTTGACGCGAATGCGCTTGTCGTGGGCGCTGGCGAGGAACCCGTAACACGATCCCAGACTTGTGCCGAGGACGCCGAAGTGCTCGTATCCCTGTTCTTCGAGCCAGTCGATGCAGCAACGAATGTCGACCACGGCCTGGCGGCATGCGGAGAGCGTGCGACCAATGTTGGCGCTGACAGCGTAGTCAGAGCGCTCCAGCTCGGCGGGTCGGCGAATGTCGTGGTAGGGCTTGGACAGACGCAGCGCCGAGATTCCCATGCGATTGAAGATCGAGCACAACGAATTGTGGCTGAAGGCATCCGCATTCCACTGCGGCATGACCACGATGGCCTGTTTCGGCCGACGGGGATCTTTGTGCGCAGGCGCGGGATACCATCGGGCGTTGACCTGGTCGTTCTCAGGATAGGGCGTGCGCTCGGGCGAAGTGAAGCGCAGAAACTGCGCCGTCGGAGTCTTGCCCTCGGCGGCAAGACGCTTGATCTCGGCGTCTTTGGCCAGCGTCTCAGGCCTTACATTGGTCGGAAACAGCTCTGGGTGTCGATCTTCGAGGCGGAAGTCGGTTGGCTTTTCGTAGCCAAAGAAGGTGTCGCTATGGCGGATCAGAAGCTGGTTGATGCGCGCCATTGCGGATTCAGCGACGGCATCGTCACGCAGACTCTCCGGGCCGGGTATGGCTGTGCCGAAGCCGTGCGTTTCGAGGAATGGCTCGATGAACTCAAATCCCCATTCGAGGGGGCGTACTATGCGGTTTTCATCGCGCGTGGTGAGCCGGGTTTCCCAGTCGTACATCCAGCGCGCGTATTTTTCCTTGAACATGTCGTCCGTTCAAGTTTACCAGCGCCTGCGCTGCCTTTGTACGGTATCGATGATGAGCCAGACGAAGCTCATGAGTGTGATCAGGGCGATGTCGGCGAGAGAGATGACGCAATAGAGGCACCAGACCCCGAGAATGTCCCGCTCGATGTGGGCCAGGTAAAGGGCAAAGACAAGGCCGGCAACGGCGGCAATGGAGAGAACCGCACGCTGGCGCGCCAGGCCGAGCCACACCAGCCCGAGATATCCTACGATCCCGATGAGGGCAACAGGGATGCCCGAAATGAGGGAGTAGGAGCTGTGGTTAACGAGGTCGCAGTCCCATTTCTCATTGATCGAACACGGCGTGGTGCCTATCGTGTAGTGCACCTGAAGGGCGAGGCCCGAGACCACGGCCCCAACCAGGGCAAGAACCGCAATCACATATCGCATCGTGAAAACGATGCTACCAGACATTCATTCAATTGGGATTGGACAGTGCACCTGGCACGAAACCAATGGACTTAGTTCGATACGGCCGTCGGGGATCGCGACCCTGGCAGAGCAGAAGATCGGCGTGGATGCCTTACCATGAACCCATGCTGGAGCGGATGGATGGAAGACGGCGTATTGCGTTCTTTGGAGGCAGCTTCGACCCTCCGCACCTGGGGCACATCGGCATAGCTCGCGCCGCCCAGATTGCCCTGCATCTCGACACGGTTCTATTTACCCCGGTAGGAATTCAGCCGCTAAAGCCACACGGCTCAAACGCCGGCTATGAAGATCGTGTGGCGATGACGGAACTGGCCATCAAGGGGGTGCCGGAATTTGCTATCTGTCTCGCGGACGCGCCGAACCCCGCCGGCGTACCCAATTACACGATCGACACCCTTCTACAGCTGCGCAAGCGGTTTCCCTCGGCAGCGGTTTTTACGCTGATGGGTGCTGATTCGCTTCTGAGTCTGCCGCAGTGGCACCGCGCAGCAGAAGTTCCTTTTCTGGCCCCGCTGGTTGTGGCTTCGAGGCCGGGCCAGCATCTGGAGGACCTGGAGGCAATTCTGCCGCCCGGATTGTCTATCGACGAAGACGGTGAGGACGCTCCGGGGCCGGCGGAGGGCTTGTTGCGTGTTTTTACTCTTCGTAACGCCGCGGGCGCCGCGACGAAGTTTTACCTTCTGCCCGGAATTGAAATTGAAATCAGCGCTACAGAGGTCCGGCGGCAGGTGAGCGCGGCACGCGATCGCCTTTGCACGGGCCACGAGTTGCTGTCCGATGCGGTCTGCCACTACATCGTGGAGCATGGACTGTACCTCTGAAGACTTGACGGCGCGATTCCTCGGCTTGCCGCTGCGTAGTCCAGAGACTACGATGAGCGAGGAGACAAATTCCGCTGCATGAGCACAACCGATACGCACGCACAGACCCGCATTCTCGTACAAGCCGCAGCCGCGGCCTGTGAAGACAAAAAAGGCGAAGATACTCGCATTCTTGAACTCGATCCGATCGATTCCGGACTGTCCGATTTTTTCCTGATTACCTCGGCCACGAATGACCGCCAAGCCGTTGCCATTGCGGACGAAATTGAACACCGGCTTAAGAAGGACTTCGGCGTCATGCCGCACTCCGTCGAGGGGCGCCGGCGGGGCGACTGGATTCTGCTGGACTATGTTGATTTTGTCGCGCACGTATTTCTGACCGAACGCCGCGCCTTCTACGATATCGAGCGGCTGCGCAAATCCGCGCGACCGCTGACGCCAGCCGAGTTCGATGCGGAATTGAAGCAGGCGCTCGCCGCCAAAACACGCGCAGCGCGCGGCAACGCGCCAAAGGATGCAAAGGCCAAGAAGAGTCCAGGGAAATCTGCCCCTACGAAGGTGACGAAGAAACCAGCTGCCACGAAAGCCGCCGCCGTAAAACCGGACGCGAAGAAGGGCGCCAGGAAATCCGCGTCTCGATCTCGGAGTTAGTTTGCGGCCGCGCGATCAGATTCGGCGCGGCAGTTCAGTTACAAAAAAGACCGGGAGCCACCCTTGGATGGCTCCCGGTCCGAAGTTTTCAGCCGACTTTTAGAATTCGAATTTCGCGGTCAGCTGGATGAGACGCGGTGATGCGTCGCCGCCCAGAAACGATCCGAGAATGGAAGTCGGAGTGTTGACGGTTGAGGTGATCTGTCCGAGCGACGAGCCGGCCGAAATATCGTGAAGCGGCTGTCCGAAGTTCGGATGGTTGAACAGGTTGTAGAACTGTGCGCCGACTCTCAGCTTGCCCGCTTCCATCCCGGGCATTCCAAATCCTTTCATCACGGCAAAATCAGTGTCGGTATAGTTCGGTCCGAACATCTGGTTGCGCCGCGACTGGCCGAAGTCGGTTGCGGAGGTGAAATCGCTGGCGAACGAGCACGAGACGCTGTTGCCGATGGTGGCTGTGGCTTTCTCTCCTCCGCAGTGGTTGCTGCCGAGCGGCGCGGTCTGCTGCGCAAAAAGCGAACCACCGTAGTTGCTCAGGCCCGTTGCGGTAGCGCTGTCGGTTACGGAGAACGGCAAACCGGTGCTGTGGAATGCGGTTCCTGAGAACTGCCAGTTGTCTACCAGCAGCTTGGGTCCACGATAGTGCGGGATGGTGTAGATGTAGCTGCCGCTTACGTAGTGGCGCGTATCGTAGTCCGCGTTGCCGTAGTTCTGTTTCAAACTGAATGGATTATCCGGAAAGACGCTGTTACCCGAGAATCCGTCGAAGCCGCCGTTGGAGATTTCATCAAGGGCGTGGCTGTACTGATAGTTCAGCGTCACTGTGAGATCGCGCGCGCGATGTTGCCATGAAGCGATACCGCCATTGAAGTTGGAGATGGCCGAACTGGATACCTCATTCACAGCGGCAAAGTTCGGGTTCGGCGGTCCACTGGTCGAGAGCGATCCAAACCCCGCGATGCCACCACTGTTCCAGGAATTCAAGCCGTTGTTCTGCACCGGTTGGTGGTAAGTACGATTACCAACATACTGAATCGAGAAGCTGTCGCTTTTCGAGACTTGCTGCTCGACGCTCAGGCTCCACTCTTCGTATGTGGGGTTGTCGATTGTCTGACGTGCGGTAGCGACGTTCGGCGCGGAAAATCCCGGCACCGTCGAGAGGGAGTCGAAGGTTGCGCCGTTTGAAAATCCTGCCTGGAATGCGGCCGCGGATGCCGCGGCAATCGAGGCTGCGCTGCCAGGCGCTCCAGGAACCAATGCATTGTTCCCGCCGCCAAATGCCGGCCCGTACACGGTGAAAGGAACATTGGTCGGTGCGTTGTTAAGGAAGTCGTCGGCGATTTGACCAGGGAACGCGTCGGCGAACATTCCAAAGCCGCCGCGCAATGTGGTCTTGCTCGCAGGCAGGAACGAGAAGCCAATGCGCGGCTCCCATCCAATGGGTTGCATTTTTGCCATCGCGGTTTCATGTCCCGACGAGATCAGCGTGTTGTAGGGAACGGCAGTGCTGGTATTGACTGCGCTGAAGTCCGCACCCAGGCGCGCGAAGCAGTTGGTGCGGCAAATCGGATCGGAGTTGTGCTCCATGCGCAGGCCGTATGTGATGGTCAGGTTTGAAATGGGCTTCCACTGATCCTGTGCGTACCAGCCCATTGTGTAGAGGGCAACCGGCTGCGTGGCACGAGTGGGGAACTGCTGGAACCATTCGTCGATGTATCCCTGCTGGAAGCTTGCAGCCGTGGAAACCGCTTCCGGCGAGGTTGTGAACTCAGAGGGACTGAAGTCCGTGAGATCGTCACGGCGCATCGTCCAGCCAAAGCTCATGGTGTGCTTGCCCCTGGTCCAGCTGATGTCGTCCTGGAACTGATATCCGGTGACATCGCGGCCTTGTGGCCAGATCAGGTTTTCTCCACCGGGATAAGCTGCTCCCGGGTTGTTTGACAAATCGCTGTCAGCAAAGATGAGGGTGAAGGGAACGACCTGTTCCGAAGCAGCCTCATTCGTGTTCGTGAAGACCGCGCGGTAATAAATGGTCGAGAACATGAACGAGTTGGACACGCTCGGGGTGAAGATGTGCTGTTCGCCAAGCTGTCCTTCATACGCAGGCTGAGGGCTCAGGGCATCGAAGAGCGGATTGAGCACGTTGGTGTAGGTAGCCTGCACGCCCTTGTCGACCGTAACGTGGCCGAACAAGTGATCGTTGCTGCTGAAGTTGTGGTCGATGCGGCCCGTAAACAGATATTCGTGCGTGAAGTTTCCTGCTGTCGAGTTGAATTGAACGGTGCCGTAGCCGCCCGCTGCTGAATCGGGTGTGGAGACTGTCGCCGTTTTGTAGTCCCGGCGCATTGTTGTAGAGGTTGAAGATGTTTTGATAGATCGGGATCTCTGACGAAAGCCCGTTGTTTGCCAGATTGGCCATCACCAGGGCCTGGTAGCTGGCATCGGGAGCATAGACGGTGGCGCGGCTGGGAAGCACCACGCGAAGACCTTCGTAATTCACGAAGAAGAAGGTCTTGTCGTGCTTGATGGGCCCGCCGACCGAGCCGCCCACTGGTTCACGTTATCGAAGGGACGCGGATTGCCGAGTTGTTGTTGAAGAAGTCGTTGGCGTTCATTGCGCGGCCGTTCCACCAATATGCGGCGTTGCCGTGAAACTTGTTGCCGCCCGAGCGCGAGATTTCAGAAACCTGCGCGCCGCCCAATCCACCGAACGAAGCGTTGTATGCATTGGACGTAACCGTGACCGCAGAGATGTCGTTTTGCCCAGGGTCAGGTTTGTGGCTCCCGAGTTGTTCACATTGAGGAAGGGATCGTTGTAGTAGCCGCCGTTGACGGTGTAGGTGTTGGAAGTGCCGGGCAGTCCAAACGACGAGAAGTTGCCGTACCCGCTTTGCGTGTTCATGATGCTGCCGGGAGCCGTCTGCGCCACGAAGGTCAGATCGTTGCCGGGGTTGGGCAGATTCTGGACCTGCTCCATGGTGAATGTCGTCGATATCTGGGCATCGTCAGTGTGCAGCAACGGCACTTCGCTTCCCGTGACTTCGACCGTGGTGTTGGCTTCGCCGACGCTGAGCGTCACGTTGCCCGTCGCCACTTCGCCGAGGCTCACCTGAATGGTCTGCTTCGAAGTTTGAAATCCTTTTGCCGTAGCAGCCACCGTGTACGAGCCGGGAGGCAGCTGCGAAACGCGATATTCTCCGTTCGCACCGGAGGTTGCTTTGAAAACGGCGCCGGTTGCAATGTTCGTGATAGCCACGGTCGCATTGGGGACGATAGCCCCCGAAGGATCGGAAACGACGCCATCGATAGCGCCGGTGGTATTGGTTTGGGCGTTGAGTGGGCGGGGTATCGCTAGCAATGCCAGAACCACAGGCATCATGAGCGATAGTGCCAACGCCACTTTTGCTGACCGCATAAAACGCATACTGCTCCTCCAGGTTTCATGACAAATCGAAGAGCCCCACACGCGTGGGGTCTGCGCGATTTGCGAACTATTTCCATTTGCGCCCGGGTTGATGTTTTTTATGACACGGGGGCGCAGCCTTGCTGGCGCGTCTAGTTAGACAACGCTCGAGCTCTTTGAATTTATCGCTTGCTTTGTCCCAAGGCGTGCGGGGAAGTTCAGGGACAGACGTGCTTGCGATGTAGTTGCACGAGACGTGCCATTTGCTTTAGCCAGGGGTTGGGCTGCAATAACGAACTCAGGCAAAAAGGATTAACAACAAATTACAAAATCAGTTCACTGTAATCGCTTCTACATAGAAATGGAGAAACGTGCTTCGATATTCAGAATTTCGGATATCGCGAGCAGACTGTTGGGTGACAGAGCACCCTCTGAGAGATGGTTAGACTGGGATTGAACTCTTGCTATTACTTGAAGTTAGAGCGAAGTTATATAGTGTCCAACGGCGCTTCAAATGGGCCTCTCGGCCGAAGAGTCTGCACGACTGTTTTTTTATCCAACTACGAAAGTGTTTGAGGAGATCAAGGCATCCACCGTGAGTTACGAAGATCAGAACTCAAAAAAGTGGCCGCAGCTTTGAGGGCTGCGGCCAGAATTAGTTAGCTATCGGAGAGGGAGCTCTTAGAAGGCAACGTGAAGCGAAAGCTCAGTATTGCGATTGCCTGATTTGTAAGCCAGAACGTCCGTGTAAGCCGAAACATCGTTAGAGCCGTTCAGACTGAGGTAGGTGTTCGCGTGGTTGAAGATGTTGATGAACTCGCCCTTCAACTGAATGTCGTAGCGCTCGTGAACCTTGAAGTCCTTCACGACTCCGAGGTTCTGGTGCCAGCTTCCCGGTCCACGGAATGCGTTGCGGCCGTCCATGCCGGATACGAACGAACATCCAACACCGTGAATCCCGTTGCAGATCGGCGTGTCGCTAGTGCCGGTGTTGGGGTTGACCTGTTCGTTGTAATTGGCTGCATTAATACCCGTATCAAGGTTGCTGGGATCGTAGAAATCGGGCAGGTGCAGGTAGGAATAGGTATTGGCGCCATACGCATCGCTTATATCCGTCATCGTCCCTTTACCCCGTGCTGGCTTGGTGACGAAGCTGGTTCGAGGGCAGACCGTATACGCATAAGAGCAATCGAACATGGTGTAGGGCGTTCCGGTCTGGGCGTCAAATGTGGTGGAAACCGTCCAGTTGTCTCCTAGAACCTTGCCCAGGCCAGTCAGTGTCTTTCCGTACGGGACCGTCCAGACAATCGCCGTCGCAGCCCTGTGTTTCTGATCGAAATCGGAGGTGCCGCGATCGAGTGCCTTATTCCATGGATCCAGGTAGCCAAGAACCAGCCCGCCGCCGGCTTCGTTACCGCTGTCGCTGAATGCCGAGCTGGTGTTGTCGATGGAGTGCGAGTAGGTGTAGTCTGCGCGGACGTTCAGGCCTGTCCGGTACAGATCAGCACTGCGCACCTCGCCGGTCACGCCATGATAGTAAGAGTCGCCATCGGCTCCGCGCCAGTTGACGTTTGAATACTGATAGTTGTTCCGGTTCGGAGTGTTGGCGTCGCCCAGGTAAGTCGATCCATCAAACACACGATTGACGTTGGCGATCGAGTAGTTGTGCACACCGCGCGTTCCAACATAGGAGAGGCTCGCGGTAGCGCCAGAAAATTGATGCTCAACCGTAAGGCTCCAATTGTTGGCGTAGGCCGGCTTGATGTTGGGATCGACCGCGCGCAAGGTTACATTCGGCAGAGGCTTGAGGCCTGTACCCGTTCCAAACTGCGCGAAATTATTGGTCGAAACCGGGATGATGCTTCCGCCATTATCCGCGCTTGTAAAAGCAACCACGCCGTAGTTCGGCGGATTCTGAATCACGTTGAAGGTTACGTTGTTGAAGTTGCGCTCATAGCTGATGCCGAAGCCGGCGCGGATACTGGTCTTCCCATTTCCGACTGGATCATAGGCAAAACCGATCTTGGGCGCGAACTGTTTGGTGTTCAGATTCCAGAGGCGGCCATTGGGGGCGTTGTTCCGAGTAAGAATCTGGCCGTTGCGAACCTTGTCCCAGGGCGTGCTGCCAGTGCCCAGGAAGAAATTCGCATCGTATTCGGGCTTCTGCGAATGCTGTGGTCCATAAAGCTCCCAGCGCAATCCGAGATTGATGCTCAGCTTGGGGTCGACTTTCCAGGAATCGTTGGCGTATGCCGCACCATCCTGGTAGCGGTTAGAGCGCGAGAAGTTCGGTGAGGTAGCCGGCAACTGGATCTCGCAGGAGCTTGTGTACTGATAAGCTCCGGTGGCGTTCTTCTTACACGGATACGCGCCCTTCGGGTCGATGGCCACATTGAGGTAGGCCATACCGCCGGCTACGAAGTTCTGCAAAGCGTGTTTAGTGCCGGTCTGTACCAGCGCGTCGATCGCCTCTTCATATGCACCGAAGGTGCGATTGTCTTTGATGTACAGGAAATCGCCGCCGAAGGTGAATTGGTGTTTTCCTTTGGTCCATGCGAGATCTTCGCCAATCTGGATGAAGTTCTGCGGTCCGCCGAAGGGAATGGCATTACCCGGCGAGGTCTGAGAGTAGCCCGGGAAATTGATGTAGCCGCCGCCCAGCGTGACGGGTGAGCCGGAGTTGATGTAGAGAGTAGGTCCTACCGGTGCCGCGCCCAATGGCTGAGCGTTGTTCGTGCGCGATCCCAGGAGCTTGGTGGCAGAGGCGAGGTTCGAGGTAAATGCCTTGTTGAACGATATCTCGAGATTGTGATTGTACTGAGTCTGCGGCGTGTTGTAGCCGTCATAGGGGCTACTGTTGATGTAGCCAGCAGGATTGATGGCGCTCTCCTGGATATAGCGCCCGAACATCGACGTCGTCTGGTTGAAGGTCAAGTCGGCACGGTTAAAGCTAATCCACTGGTTCACCGGAGCGCCGCCGCCAGAATCGGCCGGGGCTTCGTAGATGGACTGGCCGAAGAGATTGGTGGTCAGAATGGCGGGATTGGTTGCGGCGAGCGCGGTGATATCGCTTCCGAAAACTGACTGAACCGCCTGCGAAGCTCCCGTGTACTTGGCACCGTTGATGGGATCCGCTAGTTTGCCGTACTTGCTGAAGAAGTCCTGCATGTTTGGAGGCGTCATTGCGATGAAGTCGGGGGTCGGAACAACCGCGATGATGTTTTGCGCGCTGCGAATGCGCGTCCACTCCGTTGAGGAGAAGAAGAATAACTTATCCTTTTTGATCGGACCGCCGACGGAGTAGCCGAATTGATTGTGGGTGTAACGGGGTTTCGCGGCCGTCCCATAAAGGGCATTCAGGTAATTGTTGTTGTAGCCGTCAGAAGCGAATGTCGAGATCCGATTGAACTCGTAGGCCGAACCGTGCAGTTGATTGCCGCCTGACTTGGTAGAGACGTTTACCGCACCGGATCCGCGGCCATACTCGGCGCCGGAATTCGATGTAACGATGCGAATCTCCGAGGTGGCGTCCATGGGGACCGACTGACCCACACCCACTGCGTAGAGATCTGTGTTCTCGGCGCCATCCAGAAGGATGTCAACGGACGTCGACCGGGATCCTGATATATTGAAGCCCACACCGCGGCTGGTTGCGGTCGGATCGGAGGACAGATTTCCTGAGAATGCTACGAGACTGTAAGGATTGCGATCCAGGGTGGGAAGGCTGAGGATCTGGTCAGTCTCAATGACCGCGGCAACCTCGGGCTTTTCAAGGTGCACGCCGGCAAAATCGTCGGCTGCGACAGTAATCTGGGTGCTTCCTCCAGCGACTGCCAGCTTTACGTTTACCGTATTTGTGGAACCGACGGTGACCTGTACGTTATGCGACGCGGCGTTGAAACCTGGCGAGCTGAAGCTCACCGAGTATTCGGTCGGCAAAAGCTGGGATACCGCATACTCGCCTTTTGAGTTGGTGATCGTGACTCTGACGGCACCGGTGGCAACGTTGGTCAGCTTGACTTCGGCGTTGGGAATGACCGCGCCGGTGACATCCGTTACGACGCCGGAGATAGAGCCAAGATCGGCCTGGGCCTGGGCTACTGGCGTTCCGATGCAGGCGACATATCCGAACAGGCCCAGCAGACTTACCGACAAAGAAGCAGTTTGCAATAATCGCGAAAATCGCATTGAAATCCTCCGGATCGACGAAGGATCGGAGAACATCATGGAGAACGAGTTCCCGATCCGCTATCGCGCTCGGCGTCTCGGGTCTAGCTGGGGAGAGGTAGGTCCGTTCCGCGGTTAACAGTCAAAAAAGAAGGCCAAAAAGTAGCAAGAAAAAAAGGTCCAGCATCGTCAACTCTGAAAGCAGGTGACGAAAACTATCCCAAGATAAACAGGGTCTATACCGGCTATGAGTGCATGCGAGATGCCAAACAATGAACCCCGTCTCATTTCGCAATCTAAAGGCTTAAGCCAGTTAAATGTGTGATATAGGTCACACATGAATATGGGAACCTGTAGACATGCTCCCAAAAAATCACAAACCATTCCCATTTGAATAGGCGGGCGATCGGTTATCGTCATGTATTCTTCGCAGCATGCAAATCGTGCTGGCGCACATCGGATCGCGTGCTCCCTCCAAAGATCCGCTGGAGGGATTGACGGCAATGTATCTTGAGCGGTGCGGCGCCTACGCCCGCTGTCAGTCTGAAGCCTTCCGCAGCGAGGAAGCGCTCTTTGAGTGGATTGACCGGCAACAGCGCCGCGCCCCAATTGTGAGTGTTCTATTGGATAGCCGTGGAAAGTTGATGACCTCGGAGGATTTTGCCAGCTGGCTTGGCAAGAGGCGGGACAATGGCGCACAGCAGATTATCTTCGCGATCGGGCCCGCAGATGGCTGGTCAGACACGGCGCGCAAACGGGCCACGCTTTTGCTTTCCCTCGGACCTCTGACCCTGGCCCATGCGCTTGCGCGCGTGATTCTGGCCGAGCAACTCTATCGCGCATTTACAATCCTGACAGGCCATCCCTACCATTCCGGCCACTGAAAGCAAGTGAACAGCGGACAGTGAACAGTGGGCAGAAACTTCAAAGCGCCGTTCACCCTGAGACATGAAGGACCATTGCCCCTGCCACTGTTGACTGCACACCGTTCACTGTTCACTAAATCATGACTGAATCAAGACGCGGACTGATCCTGATCAACACCGGCCCCGGCAAGGGCAAAACCACCGCCGCCATGGGTACGGCTTTACGCGCCGTTGGCAACGGCATGCGCGTGCTGATGCTGCAATTCCTCAAGGGCTCCTGGCATTACGGCGAGCTGGATTCGACGCAGGCCTTCGGTCAAAACTTCGTTCTCAAACAGATGGGGCGCGGATTTGTGAAGGTGGGCGGGGCGGAGACCGATCCGGAAGATATCCGCATGGTGCAGGCGGCATGGGCAGAGGCGCGCGAGGCAATCGAGTCGGGCGAGTGGGACATGGTGGTGCTCGACGAGATCAACTACGCGATCGGCTACGGCATGCTCGACCCGGCCCAGGTTGCCGAGACCCTGCGCAATCGCCCGGAGATGGTTCACGTGATCCTGACGGGACGGAATGCACATCCGTCGCTCGTGGAGATCGCGGACACCGTCACCGAAATGCGCGAGGTGAAGCATGCCTATCAAAAAGGGATTCTGGCGCAGCGTGGAATCGAGTACTGAGGCATCCTCGTCGCGGATAGAAGGTTTTCCATCAATATGGGGCTCGCTCTCCCTGCTTTCCCAGCGGTTTGCGCCTGCAACGCACGGTCTTGAAAGGCTCTTTGCCCATATACAATGGCTGAGGCGCTATGTCCTGGTTTAAACGCGAGAACGGCGAGTTCGATGGTCCCGGTGGCAACGGCGACGAGGAGAAAGAGCGTGCGCACCGAGGGACTTTGGGTAAAGTGTCCCGGCTGCCGGCAAACCATCTGGAAGGCTGATCTTGAGGCCAACATGAACGTATGCCCCAAGTGCCAGTACCACTTCAAGATCGGGGCGCGGCAGCGATTGGATATGTTGCTGGAGCCGGGTTACCAGCTCGTCGACGGCGGTCTTCGTTCGACTGACCCGCTCAACTTCAGCGATGTAAAGCCCTATAAACAGCGCCTGCGCAAGGCACAGCAGGACACGGGGCTGGACGACGCCATCCTGAACGCTCTGGGGCAGATCGGGCCGCATACGGCGGTAGTCAGCGCCATGGAGTACGGTTTCATCGGCGGATCAATGGGCGCTGTGGTTGGCGAAACGATCGCCCGCGCCGTGGATCGCGCGCGCATCGAGAGGAAGCCGCTCATTGTGATCGCAGCATCGGGCGGAGCGCGCATGATGGAGGGCGTTGTCAGCCTGATGCAGATGGCGAAGATTTCTACGGCGCTGGCGCAGCTCGACGATGCGCGCGTGCCCTATATCAGCGTTCTGACCGATCCCACAACCGGCGGTGTCACCGCAAGCTTTGCCATGCTGGGCGATCTCAACATCGCCGAACCGGGAGCCCTGATTGGCTTCGCAGGGCCGCGCGTGATTGAGCAGACGATCCGGCAGAAGCTTCCCGAGGGCTTTCAGCGTTCGGAGTTCCTTCTTGAGAAGGGATTCCTCGACGCTGTCGTGCACCGTCACCAGCTGAAGAGCTACCTGATCCGCGCGCTTGAGTTTTTGAAGGCACCGCAGCAGGAGAAGGCCGCCGCTCAGTAATTCCCACGTCCCGCACAACAAACTTTACGCAACCATTTTGTTGCACAAAAGCAAGAGGCGCCCGAAGGCGCCTCTTGAGCTTCTGGTTCCGGTGAGGCTCAGAAGTAGAACTTTGCCGCCAACTGGGTCTGACGGGCCGCAGCCGCAGAGCTAATGATGCCTAAGCTGCCGCTCGTGACGCCGGAAGTGGGATTGCTGAACTGCGTGTGATTGAAGACGTTGTCGCTCTCAAGACGCAGTTGCAGGCTGACATTACGCTCTGGCACCAGCATGAAGTTCTTGGCGATAATCATGTTGGTGTTATTGATTCCGGGTCCGTGATACGGATCGCGGTGAACGTTGCCGAACTGCCCGATCGGTTCAGGCTGAAGGGCCGGCGTGCCGCTGGTGAAACCCGGGATGGTTGTCTTGGCTCCAACTCCCGCTGTGGTAGTGGACAGAGCATTGGTGATGTAGACACTATTTCCGGCGCCCGAGTTTCCAGACGGGACACGCGTACGCGGATTGCCAAAAGTTAGCGCGCCGGTCTGCACCGGTACATCGGGGCAGGCGTAGAAGTTCCAGTTGGCCGAGCACCAGAGAGATCGCGACGTTCCGCCCGCATAGGAAACATCATACGGGAAGCCAGTAGCAACGGAGACGATCCCGGAGATCTCCCAACCCGAGAGGGCCAGATTCTTAAAGGATGCGTTGCTCCCGGCGAATTTCGGAATCCGGTACAGCGGCGCGAACACCAGGCGGTGACGTACATCGAACTGAGAGTCACCATAGTTCAAAGCCTGATCGAATTGGTTATATCCGCGCGCGCCGTTCGATCCGAATCCGGAGTTCTCAAAGCTGGAGCCGTTGTCGAGAGCATGCGCATAGGTATAGCTGAGCTGGAAGACCAGGCCGTGTGTAGCAGCCTTTTCCATCGAAGCCTGCAACGAGTGGTAGCTCGAAGAAGCATAGGAGCCGACGGTGCCGGCGCTCGCCACGCCGGTAACGCCTGTGTTCGGGTCGACGCCCATGTTGGTCGGGTCTGCCGCTCCTACGACCTGGTTTTGCGAAAAGTAAAGAACCTGGTTGTTGCGATTTGTAATGCAACTGGCGGTTGGTCCAGCGCCGTTTGCCGCCAGGTACGGAGAGAACTCAGTGTCGGCCAGGCAGGCCGCATGGCCGGCCGGTGTTTCGGCGTTGCCTTCCAGTGTCACCTGGTTGTGCCGCGCCAGTGAGCCAACGTAACTCATGCGAGCCACAATGCGCGCCGGAAATTCACGTTCCACGCTGAGTTGGAAGTTCTCAGCATACGGTGCGCGGAAGCTCGAATTGTAGGTGCTGATGTCCAGCGGCTCCACCGCGGCCCAGGTAGAGACAGGAATGGTTTCTCCCTTGGTGGGGAACTTGTATGGGAACTTGTTGTTTTCCGCGCCACCCCCATTGATGTCTGTGTAAGGGTCGACGAATGACGGAGAGCCTCCGAAGTCTGCCGCACCTTGCGTGCTTTGGCCAAAGGGCGGGGTCTCAAGCGTCTGCAGGGAGGATTCTTCTTCCGTGCGGTTGTAGTAGATGCCGAAACCACCTCGAATTGAGAACTTCCCTTGCTGACCCGAGATTGCGCCGAGATCCGGAGCCCACGCGAAACCGATACGGGGTCCGAGCTCGGTGTAACGCGTCGTGGCCAGACCGGCATTAGTGCATCTGCCATCACCGGGATACGCAACACCCAGAGGCGCAGTTGTGAACACCTTCGACTCGACGCCCGGATTCAAACAGGCGATGCCTTCTCCGCTGTACTGATTGTTGTGGAGTGGCGTGTCAATCGAGTAGGAGAGGCCGTAGTTGAAGGTCAGAGAGTCGCTCACTTTCCACGAATCCTGGCCGTACACGTAATTCAAGAAGGCGTCCGCCTGAATGTCGGCACCACTGCCTTGGGTGTAGGTTCCGGGAATACCGAAAAGGAAATCAAGCGCGCCGTCGCCAGTTGTATACGTGCTGTTGGATGGGTTGAAAGAGTAGCTACCGTTGTTGCTGGCGGAGAAGGGGTTGGACACGTTGAAGCGCCGTCCATCGTAGCCGAACTTCAGAGTGTGCCGACCGATAATCTTAGAGAAGCCATCGTCGAGCTGATAGACCTGGTCAATGCGGGGCTGAGGTCCGTTGTTGCTGAATCCAAGTGAAAAGCCGACGTTGTTGAGACCCGTTACGCTAATCAGAGGCAACCCTGCGCCCTTCGTGTTCTGCGGATTGATAGAGAATCCGGCGGATGCGGGCGACATGGGAACTTGGGGTTCCACGGCATCAAAGTTGAATCTCGTGTAGTGGGCCGCGAAGTCGTTCACGGCACTGGAGCTGAATTGGTGCGTATACTCCACCGTAATCTGATTCGTCGACTGGCTGCTCACGTCGCCAAAGCCGGGTAGGCTGGCGCCCGTAAACGGCAGCGTTTCGGGCGCCTTTTGGTTGAACTTGATGAACAGCCCGTAGATCTGGTTGGCAGGGTTCAGCGAGAAGTCGACCCGCCCGATGTACTGATTGTTGGTGGTGGTTACCACCGGCTTGAATCGATAGCTCGTCCCGCTATTGGGAGCGGGAACATATTTCTTTGCCAGATTCAACGCAAGAGAGTTGAACGAGGTCGCGGGGAACACACCGCCGTTAGAAGCAGCGCAGTCTGCCCATGTCTCTCCCGCGGTTGTGCAACCCGGAATCGCAATACTCGATGGAATCGGGTTCGTCGAGAAGCTGCCGTTATCGGCAGAGAAATCGCCAGAAAGCATGTTGCCGAAATAGACGCCCACGTTACCGCCGGCTTCGGGGACAACCTGCCTGGTTCCCTGATATGCGCCGAAGAAGAAGAGCTTGTCCCTCAGGATGGGGCCACCTACCGTTCCGCCAAAAATATTCTGGTGGAAAGTTGAAACCACTGGCGCACCCGTATCGATGTTGTGCTGGAAGAAGTTGGCCGTGTTCAGAAACGTGTCGCGATAGAACTCAAACCCATCGCCATGAAATTGATTGGTACCCGCCTTGATGGTGGCGCTGACAATGCCGCCCGAGTTGCGGTCATACTCCGCATTCAGCGGGCCGTCGATGAGGTTGAACTGATCGATGGCATCGAGGTTCGGCACGACTACAAGCGTGTTCAGAGCGATGTCGTTTGAGTCCGCCCCATTGATCAGGTAGCTGGACTGCTGTGTTTGAGCGCCGCTCACTGAGAACGTGCCGAATCGATCGCTGGAGGCCTGAACGCCTGGAAGAGCGAGTTCCAGTCCAGTGAAGTTGCGGCCGATCAATGGGTACTCCACCATCTGCTCGGAATTGATGACGTTGCTCAACTGTGAATCCGTGGTGTCCACCTGGACCGGCGAAGCGGCGACTTCAACCACTTCTGCGGCTGAACCGACATCAAGCTTGACGGGCTCAACATACTCCTGGTCAATGTTGAGAAGAATGCCTTTTGCCGTGAATCCCTTGAAGCCCGGTGACGCGACGCTGATGGTGTAGGTCCCCACCGGCAATTGCGGGAAAAGGTATCCGCCGTCTGATCCAGTCGTGGTATCAAACTGCACTCCGGTCGCTTCGTTCGTGGCCGTCACCTTGGCGCCCGCAAGCACGGCTCCGTTGGGATCTGTAACAGTACCTTTGATCCTGGCGTTCACGTTCGCCGCAAAAGCGACTCCAAGTGTGCCGATTAGGACGATGCAGAGCGCCAATACTTTCAGCTTTGGCAGATTTCTCATACCCATTGTTCCTCGAAGTTGGATTTTGTGACTTACGGGGCCGGCACCAGGGGTCTCATACTGGTTTTGCCTCTTGGCCGCACTTTGGGGCCATCTCAGCCGGCTCTGCTATGTCCACGTTCAGACCGCGTTTTGGGTTTGAAACTAGTTGCAACTCTGGATCAGGTCGGGGAATGCACCTGCCAGGAAAAAGGGAAGCGGCCAAAAGTGGTACTCCACAAAAGGCCCTAAAAAGCTAACAGGACAGAAGAATGGGGAAACAAATGATAAGTCTGGAGATCAGGTTGCAATCGGTATGCCAAAGTAGCGATGAAACAGTTCGCTTACTTCGTCCTTTATTTACAATCATTTAACCGGAGATATGTCTCGGGCCGAGCCGATCCGTCCACCCTCCAAATCCGCTTTTCAGCAAAACTCTACGGAAAACGGTATAAGCACATCATTTTCTTCAATATCAGGAAGACCCTCGGCGTTTCGAGGGCAGCCTGGTATGGTTTTCCTCAGTCCGAATCGATTCCGAACCGCTTTTGAAAGTTACCTTTGCAGCGATTCGCGGCGACGACGTAGACTGATCCCTCTAAAAAGCTTCCAGAGGACCACGACCGATGATGCTTCGCGCACTTTGCCGGACTTCCTTTCTACTGTTTGCCGCGACCACTTTGGCGCAGACTGCTTTTCTGAATCCGGTTCCCTCGATCCCGTTTGACAATGCAGGCCCGGTGATTCGCGCACACACCGAAACCTTGAAGCCATTCACGGTTGCCGGCGAGCGCGGAGTGGTGCTCGGCCAGCAGAACGGTATCTTCGAAGCCTGGGTACTTCCGGTAAAGCTGCTCTCGCACCTGACCATTGAAGCCGAGATCGATGGATACACCGTTCCCATCGATGTGAACCAGCAGGCTGCCGAGATTGAGGTGCGCCCGGATCGCACGATCATCACGTACAGTCACCTCGGTTTCACTGTCCGCCAGATCATGTTTTCTCCCAATGAAACGCCAGCCGGCACCGGGCCCGTGGTGCTGTTTGAGTTTGATTGTGTCCATGCAACCGAATTCATTTTCAGGTTCACGCCGGAGTTGCGCTGGATGTGGCCAGAGCGCAATGAAGGCGTTCCGGGAATTGAGTGGGTTGCCGGACCGAACGCCGCTCCGACGGCAAAAGAGCCCGGTCCCTCCGGATCGATCTCGGGAACACCCATGGCAAATGGAGGATTTTACGTTCTCCACTCGGATTATCCGGACCTTGCCGGCGCGGTCGCAATCCCCGGGGCACAGCCGGGAATTCTCGCTCCCTACCAGGAACGTCCGCAGGTTTACCCCGTGGAGTTTCACTTGCACATCGACCCGGCGCGCGATCATGGCCGGCTGTTTCCTCTGCTCATGGCTGCGGGGATGAATAAGGATGCGGCCACCAATGCGGCGCTCGGCGCGACGCTGACCAAGCTGAATGCAGGAATTCCCGACCTTTATAAGGAGCATGCTGACGCCTACAAGAAATTGCTGGCCAGCGCCACGTCCATCGAGACGCCGGACAAGGAACTCAACGAAGCATTTCAGTGGGCCGTGGTTTCGATCGAGCAACTGAAAGCTCATCCTGTCGATGCGCATTCCATTCCCACCGACGAGACGGCGTTGGTGGCGGGGTACTATGCATCGGGCGATTCTGCGCGGCCTGGGTTTGGCTGGTTCTTCGGACGCGACTCGCTCTACACGTTGTACGCGATTAATGGCTACGGCGACTTTGGGCTTGCCAGGTCGGAACTCGAGTTTCTGATCAAGCGGCAGCGCGAAGACGGCAAGATCATGCACGAGTACTCGCAGACGGCCGCAGCCATTGACTGGCGCGCGTTTCCGTATATGTACGCAGCGGCCGATTCGACCCCGCTGTTCCTGTTGGCGGTAGCCGATTATGTCCGGTCGAGTGGCGATGTTGCGTTTCTGAAGGCGCACAGGGACGCGATCGAGAAGGCGTGGGCATTCGAGACAGACCCGGCGCACGACACCGACCACGATGGCATCTACGACAACTCGCAGGGAACAGGGTGGGTGGAGAGCTGGCCGGGCGGCATGCCGCACCAGGAGATCTATCTGGCGCTTCTGGATCAGCAGGCGTCGTCTGCGATGGGGTACATGGAGTCGCTGTTGAAGGATGCTGCCAAGGAAGAGGCGGCGAAGAATCGTGCGGACAAACTGGCGAAAACGATCAATGCGGAGTACTGGGACGCGCAGAAGAACTGCTACGCATTCAGCCGGAATATGGATGGCTCGCTGGACCGGACCAGCACGGTATATCCCGCGTTGGCGTGGTGGGATCCGGCGGATGGGAAATCAACACTTGCGCAACCGGATGGTTGCCTTTCGCAGTTTGCGGCTGCAGCACTGAATACGGACTGGGGCTTGCGTGATGTTGCGAATACCGAGCCGATCTATGACGGCATGAGCTACCACCAGGGGTCGGTGTGGCCTCTCTTTACCGGCTGGGCCGCGCTGGCAGAGTACCGCGGCGGCCAGCCACTGGCCGGCTACGAATTACTGAGAGAGAACGCGAATCTGACGAAGGCGCAGGACCTTGGCGCGGTGACGGAGTTATTGTCAGGAGATTATTTTGTTCCGTTCGGGCGCAGCACGAGCCACCAGCTGTGGTCGAGCGCGATGGTGATTACGCCGATTTTGCGCGGGCTATTCGGAATTAGCATCGATGCGCAGACAAAGACAATCACGGTGAATCCGCATCTGCCGGCGGGGTGGGATCACGCGGAGATCAAAAACTTACACATTGGCGATGAAACTATCGATTTGAAATTCTCTTTGACCAACAACGCAGTCTTGATCTGGCAACGAGGATCCTCCAAATCAGGAATTCATCTTCGAAGTGCCGGGGCGCAAACCACCTCACTTCCGGACAAAGGCATCAGCCTTGCGCGGCACCCTGTTGAGGTGAACTTGGCTCCCCAAACGCCCCTTCCCGGTGACCGCACCAGGTCTTATCACATGCTCAGCGAGGAGTATTCAGATCAGAAGCAAACGCTTACCATAGAAGGTCTCGCTGGGACTCAAGTGGAATTGCCGGTCCTTATTCGGTTGCAAAAGGGGTCGATCCATGTGGAAGGAGCCGCTCTGATAGAACCCGCAACGGATAGCGGAGGTAACTCAATTCCGCGAAAGCAGGATGTGGCGATTAGCTTCCCGCAAGGCGAAGGCTGGAAGACCGTAACCGTCACTCTGACTTGGTGATCGGAACCGGTTCCGATTTGAATTGGAACCGGTTCGACGACGACAACTACTTATGCTTGCGATACAAACCGATCAAATGATTCGTCGAGCTGTCGTGCGCAAGCTGCGGGTCTGACGGGCTCTCCAACTCAGGAATAATCTTCTGCGCCAGCGCCTTGCCGAGTTCCACGCCCCATTGATCGAATGAATTGACCTGCCAGATAACTCCCTGCGTGAAAACACAATGTTCATAGAGGGCAACCAGTTTGCCAAGGACCGTGGGCGTCAACTCTTCCGCAAGAATTGTGTTCGACGGGCGGTTGCCTTCAAACACGCGGTGCGGAACGAGCCAGTCCGGCGTGCCTTCCGCTTTTACCTGCTCGGCAGTCTTGCCGAAGGCCAGCGCCTCAGCTTGCGCAAAGACGTTGGCGAGCAGAATGTCATGATGCTCACCCCGCGGATTGAGGGTTTTGTAGAATGCGATGAAGTCGCACGGGATCAGCCGTGTTCCCTGGTGAATCAATTGATAGAACGAGTGTTGGCCGTTGGTTCCAGGCTCGCCCCAGTAGATGGGACTGGTGTTATAGCGAACTTCCCTCCCCTTGAGCGTTACATGCTTGCCGTTGCTTTCCATGGTCAACTGCTGAAGATAGGCTGGGAAGCGCTTGAGGTATTGCTCGTAGGGCAGGATGGCAATGGTCTGCGCATCAAAGAAGTCGGTGTACCAGACCGACAGCAGAGCCAGCAGCACGGGCAGATTCTTTTCGTGGGGCGCAGTGCGGAAGTGCTCGTCCATCTGATGAAAGCCATCGAGCATGGCGCGGAAATTCGCGGGGCCGATGGCCAGCATTGTTGAAAGCCCGATCGCCGAGTCCATCGAATAGCGGCCGCCGACCCAATCCCAGAAGCCAAACATGTTGGCGGTGTCGATGCCGAACTTGGTCACTTCGCCGGCGTTCGTCGAAACAGCGACGAAGTGCTTCGCGATTGCAGACTCATTGCCACCCAGCTTCTCGAGCATCCAGGAGCGCGCAGTGTGGGCATTGGTCATGGTCTCGAGGGTAGTGAATGTTTTGGAGGAAACAATGAAGAGCGTTTCCTCGGCGTCGAGGCCCTGCACGGCTTCGGCGAAGTCGGTGCTGTCGACATTCGAAACGAAGCGAAAAGTCATGGCGCGATCGCTGTAGTGTTTGAGCGCTTCGTAAGCCATCACCGGACCGAGGTCAGAACCGCCGATACCGATGTTGATCACATTCTTGATGCGCTTGCCGGTGTGGCCTTTCCACTCGCCACTGCGCACGCGATCAGAGAAAGCCGCCATGCGATCCAGCACTTCATGCACCTTCGGCACCACGTCTTCGCCATCGACCATGATGGATTGGCCCTTGGGGGCGCGCAACGCCACGTGCAACACGGCGCGCTTCTCGGTGATGTTGATCTTCTGCCCGCTGAACATGGCATCGGTATGCTCACGCAGCTTTGATTCTTCAGCCAGGGAAAGCAGGAGTTTGAGGGTCTCGTCGGTGATGCGGTTTTTTGAGTAGTCCAGGAAAAGGCCGACACCTTCCGCCGTCAGCCGCTCGCCGCGGTGCGCATCGTCTGCGAAAAGCGTATGCAAATGCACCTTGGCAACTTCGCGCGCGTGCGCTTTCAAATCCTTCCAAGCCTTCAGGCTTGTCAGCGGTTTCACCTTGATATTGAACTTTTGGCTCTTCACAGCCTTTGCCATATTTACCCTCCAATTCGCATATCTACGATCAAAGCGTCAATCACAGCCCGGCCCGAAATTGGGGTTCGCACAATGCTTTCTTTTCTTCGGATGCCGGATATTCGGTGTCGTTTCAAGAATCAATTCAGCCCAACCCATTATCGTCGCTCCGGCCGGAGCCTCCCTGTGGACGGAGTTGAATCCGAGATAGCGGATTCTTGTGGAATCCGGCCCGTCTCCGTATCATTCGGAGGTGGTTCGATTGGAGAGGCAACAAGTGATCTCGCGACGCGATTTCGTGGCAACAAGCGCAATGGGTGCATTCGCCATGGCGTCATCTCAGGTTCGCGGACGCCTCCGATTACAGTCCGAACAAATTTGGCGTTCAGCTTTACGTCCTTCGCGCTCTGCTGGCGAAGGATTTCGACGGCACACTGGCTAAAGTCGCGGCGATCGGCATCAAGAATGTTGAATTCGCGGGCTTCTATGGGCGCACGGCGAAGGAAGTTCGTAGCAGCCTGGCAAACGCCGGGCTCACCGCAAGTGGCGCGCATTGCCTGTTGGCGACCATGTCTGACGATGAAGTCGGCCGCATGATCGATTTTTGCCACGAAGTTGGCATGCCGTACATGATTGCCGCGGTGCCCTCGATTAAGCCCGGCACTCTGTCGGCATCGGGCAAGCCTAAATCAGGCAATCCATTCGAACACATCGATCTTGAAGATTTTCGATGGAGCGCGGAGCGGTTCAATATCATCGGCGCTCGTGTGCGCGATGCAGGAATGCGGTTTGCGTATCACAACCACAACATCGAAGCGCAGAAGTACGGCGACATCGAAGCATTCGATGAAATGCTGCGCCTGACCGATCCCGCGGTGGTGGGCATGGAATTTGATACCGGAAATTTCATCGCCGGTGGCGGCGATCCCTATCCTTATCTTGAAAAGTATCCGCACCGATTTGAACTCGCCCATGTGAAGGAATGGGTGACGCCGTTTACGCCGACCGTCACGATCAACTGGCCGAAGTATGCACTGTTCGGCCAGGGATCGACGGACTGGAAAAAGATGCTGGGCGCATTGAAGAAAGCCGGCGTGAAGGAAGTCTTCATCGAGCAGGATGGGACAGCGAACGGCGACGAACTGGGGGCCGTGCAGCAGGCGTATCAGTTTCTAACCAAGGTCTGAGACCCGGTGGGGTCCGCGTAACCTGCAGGAACCACTCGATGCGCCTCTTTGCAGGGATCGCATTATCGATTCGCCTGTCCCGATTCGATGGGATCGACTTCGCTCACGGCTCCTTAGCCCTCGCTGGCTGCCAACAAGCATCCAATCGATGAGTACCAGGCAGCGACTGGGGGTTCATCATGCGGATTCCAAATCATGTCCAGGAACACATCGGTACGATCGCCAAGCACGAACAGGAGTTTCTGGCGCGGAGATCACCGGCTGAGCGCCTGGGAGATTTAACCGCTTCCATCGTCGGCAATCTGGGATTTGTGGCGGCTCATATCCTTCTCTTTTTGTTTTGGATTCTCGTAAACACTCTGCATGTGCTCGGAATCCCGCAATTTGATCCCATGCCCTTTTCGCTTCTCGGAACTGCTGTTGCCATGGAGGCAATTCTTCTGGCCAGCCTCATCCTCATGCGGCAATCACGACTGGCCCGCCGCGCGGATGAGCGGGAACATCTTATGCTCCAAATCCTTCTCCTGACAGAGAAAGAGGTGACCGCGGTGATCAGCATGAGTCAGCAAATTGCAAGTAAGTTGGGATTGACGGAGATTGAAGATAGTCAGGAAATCGAACAACTCGGTCGGAAGACTTCAATCGATGACGTCGCCCAGGACATACAACGAAGTTTGTCAGAAGACGTGTAGACGGATTCCTCGGCGCAAGACTCTACTGAACGAGCGGACGAGACTGTGGGCAAACAACAAGGCCTGGCCTCTCTGCCACGCCTGACGCTGGGATGGGAAGGACGCGCGGGGGCTAAAGCCCTCGATTCTATGGCCTCTCGGCACGACTGAAGTCGTGCCCTGACACAGATCCTGGATCCGCCGCCACCGGCACACGGACAGCCAATTCCCGCGACTGCGAGACCGTCTGACAACAGAATCCGGTGAGTTGAATCTTGCGCATATACGCGGAAAACGCATTCGACTACCTTGGATCAGTCGAATGCGTCGTGGCCGAAAAGGAGACCATGGCGTATCAAGGCAGGAGGAAACGCCCGTGGGATACAGCCTGATGGTTTCGCCGGGGGCCGCGGCTCTGGTCGCAATTCCCATGGAGGTGACGTGGTCATATGCGGTCGCCGGACTGGTTTTTGCTACCGGGCTCGTGGCACTTTTTCTCCGTGGTGAATGGCGAACAGAGACAAAACTGGACAAGCTGATTCTGTTCGGTCCGCTCTTCTACGCGGTGCCCATTGCAGCCTTCGGCACCGAACACTTCACTGTCACCGGGGGCATTGCCTCGATCGTGCCGGCGTGGATTCCGTGGCATGTCTTCTGGGTGTACCTGGTGGGAGCCTGCCTGATTGCAGCCGCGTTCAGCCTCGTCACGGGAATTTGGGTACGTCTCTCAGCAAGTTTGCTGGCTTTGATGTTCTTTCTCTTTGTTGTGCTGATGGACGTGCAGGGCTGCATCCGGAATCCGCACAATCGCTTCGCCATCATCCTCGCGTTCAGGGAATTGTCGTTCTGCGCCGGTCCGCTGGCGCTGGCCGCGAGCCTCAGCCAGCAGCAAGCCCCGCGCGCCGCCCGAGTCGCTGCGACGATCGCGCGCTACTTCATTGCCATTCCCGTACTGCTATACGCGATTGAGCAATTCCTGCATGCCGATCACGTCCCCGGCATTCCGCTGGAGATGGTGACTCCCGCATGGCTCTTCGGACATTCGATCTGGACATACCTGACGGCAGTGATGTACGTAATCGCTGGAATTCCGCTGCTTGTTGGAAAGAAGACCCGTGCAGCAGCAGCGTGGATTGGCTTGACTGTGCTCTTAGGGATTCTGGTGGAGTACGTGCCGATCGCAGTGGCGGAGCGCGACAGCCTCGAGGGTCTGAATTATCTCTTCGATACGTTGATGTATTGTGGCACTGTTCTTTTGCTCGCGAGGGCAATGCCGCGCTCCGAAACAGCCCAGTCGATTCCTTGACCCCTGATCCCAAGGTTCGCCAGGGGCTAAAGCCCTCTCGTATGTCGAGCTATCTACGGCACGACTGAAGTCGGGCCCCGTTAGAAGACTTGAGTGCGATCGCGTTTTCCGCAGCTTGTGAAGTCGTGCTCTTTCAAACCACTCCTTATCGAGCACTTCTTTGTAGCACCTTCTCACGTCACGCCGCCAGGGTGTTGATGGCACGCACCATTTTGTCCAGGTCGGCGATCGAGGTGTAGACATGGGGTGTTACGCGGACGCAGCTTATGTTTTCCCAGACGATGCCAACGGTGTGGATCTTGTACTGATTGAAGAGCGCATTCTCCAGATCGGCCGGCGTCATGCCGTCAATGCTTACGCCGCAGATGGCGCAGGAGTATTTGGCATTGAGCGAGGTGTGGAGCTTTACCTTTTTCGTCTCCTGCACGCGCGATGCCCAGTAGTTCTTCAGATAGCGAATGCGTTCTTCTTTGCGCTTGGCGCCGATGCCCTCGTGGAAGTTGATGGCCTCGCCGATGCCCTGCTCCAGTGGAAAGCTTCGCGTGCCCAGCGTTTCGAATTTGCGGATGTCGGCGCTATGCGGAGTTGAATTACAGGTCAGCGGCCAGAGCTTTTCGATCTTGTCCTGATGCACCCACATCATGCCGGTGCCGATGGGTGCGGAGAGAAACTTGTGCAGGCTGGTACCGAAATAATCGCAGTGCAGGTCGGGAACCTTGAAGTCCATCAGGCCGAAGGAGTGCGCGCCGTCGGCCAGCACCTCGATGCCGTGCGCATGCGCCATGTCGGCAATCTTCGCCACGGGCATGGTCTGGCCCACCCAGTTGATCATGTGCGTGACATGGATGAGCTTGGTGCGCGGGGTGATGGCTTGTTCATAGGCCTTGACGATCTGGTCGTCGTCCTCGATGGGGAGATCGAAGCTGATCTGCTTATAGACAATGCCTTCGCGCATGGCGCGCTGACGATAGGCCTGGATCATGTTGGGGTAGTCCTGCTTCGTTCCAATGACCTCGTCGCCGGCCTTGAGATCGAGCCCGTAAATGATGGTATTGAGCGCCTCGGTGGAGTTGCGATTGATGGCAATCTCGTCGGTCTTGGTTCCGGCGAGCTGCGCCAGTTTTTCGCGCAGCGGTTCGCGGCCCTGGTCGAGAATGCGCCACATGTAATAGGACGGCCCCTCGTTTGAAAGCTGGTTGTAACGCTCGACTGCCTGCTGCACTACGATGGGAGCCGGAGACACTCCGCCATTGTTGAGGTTGATGAGGTTCGGATTGACCGAGTAGGCGCGCTGGATCACGCTCCAGTAGTCTTCATCTTGCGCGGCGACCTCGGGACTGAGGTGCGCGACCCTGCCGCCGGCGCCGGCAAACTCCGCGGCGTGCGCCTGGTGGAAGAGGCTGTTGCAAGAGAACGCGCCGGCAAGTGTTGCTGCCTGCTTGAGGAAGGAGCGGCGGCCATTCGAGTTCATACCGAGCAATGTAGGTCTCGCGTGCCACTCCAGACAACAACAAAATGGAATTACAGATTAAGACTCGATATCCGGTTGACCCCTACTGAGCCTTTCCCACATCTGCGGCCTTGGCGCGCTCCGCGGCGGCATCCGCGGTCCGGCCCTGGCGCTCATAGGCGATCGCCAGCTGCGCATGCGCATCGGCGAAGGTGGGATCGGCCGCAACCGACTCCTGATAGCGCGTGATGGCGTCGGCGATCTGCCCGCGCAACATCAGCTGATTGCCCGCGTTCAAGGCGAAGCTGGCACGCTGCCGGCTCACGGCGCCACGCGCGAGCTCGGCTGCCTGCTTGCGATAGTCCGCCGCCTGCGCGCGAAGCTGCTTCATTTGCTCCCGCAGTTCTTCGGCTTTCTTTTGATCGCCCGCCGCATCTGCGGCATCTGCCTGCGTGCTGAGATTGCCGGCCTGCTCGGCCAGCACGCCGGCAAGCGTGACGCGCGGGCCCGGCTGAGCCGGAAGCAGCGGTATCGCCTTTTTCAGTGCCTCCGCCGCTTCGGGCAGACGGGAGTCCTGTTTGAGCGTGCTTCCCAGGATGGCCCACGCATCGCCGTTTTCCGGACGCAGCGCGACAGCCTTCTTCAGCTCCGTCACGGCCTCATCAAGCTTGCCGAGTTGCATGTACAGGATGCCTAATGTGTAGGGAGGATCCTGCAGTCCTGGATCCATCTGCCCGGCGCGGCTCAGTTCCGCGATCGCATCCTGCGGCCGGTCTTTGAACTTGTAGGCGAGCCCGAGATCGTAGTGAAGTTGCGGATCGCTGGGATCGAGCGCCAGGGCCTTCTGAAAATCGTCGATTGCTTCATCGAATGCCGACAGCTGGATGTGGCAGACGCCTAGATCCTTGTAGATGGTTGGATCTTTCGCATTTTCGGCGATGGCGCGTTTGAAATAATCGAGCCCCTCTTTGCCTCTTCCGGTCAGCGTGAGAGCCAGGCCGAGATTGGTGAGCGCCGACGTGTTGTGAGGTTCGCGCTCTATCGCCTTCTGAAACCACGGAACCGCCTCCTGCTGGCGCCCGAGCCGTTGCAGCGCCATTCCCAGTTCCAGTTGCACACCGGGTATATTGGCGTCGACCTGCACGGCTGCATTGAACTGCTGCACCGCCTCCTCATCCTTGCCGGCCGCGGCCAGCGTGCGTCCGTACTCCACAAGGGCTTCGGCGCTTGGCGGCGTGATGGCGGCCGCGGACGAGAGTGTATTCAGCGCTTCGACGAGGTTCTTCTGAGCCCTGAAAAGAAGGCCGAGATGAATGCGCGCACGAACGAACGAGCCATCCAGCGCGATGGCATGCTCGAATCGCCCTTGCGCTTCCTGCCATCTTGCCTGCTGCGCATCGAGTGTTCCAATCGCATCTTCGAGATCGGCGCGGGGTCCGGTGAGCGATTCCTCTGCAACGAACTGCAGAGCCGCCTGGTCCGGCTTCGCGGCCGCGGCGAGTGCATGTCCGTATGCATCGTAGAACGACGCTTCAGGCGCTGGGTGTTGCGGCTGCTGCGACAACTTCAGGGCCGACTCAAAATGCGGAATGGCCAAGACCGGTTCGCCTGCCTGGTAGTACGCGAGAGCAAGATTGGTTTCAATTCCGTAGTCGTCGGGCTTGATCTTCTCCGCGGCTTCGAATTCCTTTGCGCCTTCGCTCGGCTTGCCCAGTTCTACCAGGACCGCGCCGAGGGCTTCGTGCCCTTCGGCGATCTCCGGCTGCAGATGTACGACCTCAGCAAATTTCGTCCGCGCCAACTCCATGTCTCCGGCCTGGCGTGCCGCGTAGCCTTCGTGGAAAGCTGCATCAGCCTGCTTGACGGCATCCGCGGAGTTCTTCTTTCCAGCCTGCGCCGTTGCGCCGAGAGCGATGCCAAGGAGAACGGCGAGAGCCAGTGCGGATCGCGTGCGGTTACAGGGCATCGTCCTACTTCCCCGCAGGCTTGGGATCGTTCTGGTGCTGAATCGCGACCACGAGTTTGAATTCGCGATTCGCGTCGTCGAGTTGCCCGGTTGCCTTGTACGCTTGGCCGAGAAGATTATGCGTAATGTAGTTGGAAGGATCCATCTTCTCCGCGTGATCGAGATAATGCAGCGCCTCAATGGGCTGCTTCAGCTTTAGGAATGTCTCTCCGAGAAGGATGTAGGGACCAGTGGCCTGCGGTTCAAGGAGCACGGCGCGATTCAATGCTTTTTGCGCATCGGTGAACTGGCCGTTGCGCAGATAAGCATCTCCCAGCCGGTCGTACAGATCGGGGTTGAGCGGGTCGATTTTGGCTTCCGCTTCAAACTCGCGGATTGCGCCCGCCGTGTCGGCCCTCGACAGCGCAACCTCGCCCAGCAACTCATGTGCGAGAGGCAGCGAAGGATTGATTTCCACCGCCTTGCCGGCTTCCACGCCAGCCTCGTCCCGGAGCTCGCGACGCAGGAAGAGTCGCCCGGCGAGAAGATAGGCCTCAGCGGAATCGGGCGCGAAGCCGTACTGCGCTGCAAATGCGTGCCGCGCGTCGTCGTAGCGTTGCACGTCGGCATAGCAAAGCGCCAGCACGTAATTGGGATCGACGTTCTCTCCCTGCACGCCGACGCGCCCCTTCTCCAGAAACGGAATTGCCTCCTGTATGCGTCCAAGACGGAAGAGGCTTACCCCACGCATTTCAATCGACTCGTGATCGCTGGAATCCTGGTCGGCGGCCTTCGTGAAGGCGTCGATCGCCGGCGCAAACCGTTCACGCTCGTAATAGATCAGACCCCGCAAACGCTCCACACCAGCGGGCTCCGGACTTTGCCGCGACAACTGATCCAACTGCGCCATGGCTGCGTCCAGACGGCCTTTGCCGGCAAGTTCCTGTGCGCTTGCAAGGGTGGCGGCGGGAGGCGAATTCTCGGTGGAAGGAGAGGCGCCTTGCTGGAGTTGTCCCGGGAAAGCTGATTGCGACGCGGCGAGAAGAACTGCAATGGCGAAGACGCGAAACATAATGGTCCTGATGAATTCAGTTTAACTCTGTGCGATCTGCTGAGGATGGGACGGCTTTGAAACGTCGTGGTTAAAAGCAAAAGAAAGAGGGGAGCCGAAGCTCCCCTCCAGGTTTAGTGCGGCTCCTCGCGCCTTAGAACTGCACGCGGAGAGAGAATTCAAGCTGACGTGGTCCGCAGTCGTTGCCGGCGCCGCATCCGCCACCTTCACCGCCGATGGTGCCGGTCGACTCGATGTTGCCGCCCGGGTTACCGGCTGTGATGTGGTTGAAGGCATTGAACGCATCCATGCGGAACTTCGTGACGATGCTCTCATGAATGGTGAAAGCCTTGGTGATGGCCATGTCGGTCGAGAAGAACGACGGGCCACGATAGGTGTTGAGGCCAGCATTTCCGTAATGATCGAGGCCAGGATTGGTAAAGACGCCAGTACCTGGATCGGTAAGCTACGTTCGTGGTCTGAGCCTGGTAGAAGGTTCGTGTTCCCGTACCACCGGAGTTGGTCACAAACGAGGTGAGACCTGTGTGCATTCTCCCCGTCGCGTTTGGAACGCATCCGCCGCTGGTTGCAGGGTTCGGACGTATCGTTGACGTTGCTGACCGCATTCGTTGTAGCTGACACTGAACGGCAGACCGCCCGACCATGTCGTGACAAAGCTCAACTGGTAACCGCCGATGATCTCGTCGGTCAGCCGGTTGACGTTTTGGGCAAATTCCTTGCCTTTACCGAAGGGAAGGTCATAGCTGCCGTATGTCGTAAGTTGCTGGGCACGAACCTGGCTGTCACGCAGGTGCGGGATGCTGTGGCTCCATGTCCAGAGGTTCGACGTATCGCCAAAGGCTGAGGCCCACTGATAGTTTCCGGTGACTGCAAGACCATGGCTGTATTGCTTGGCAAGCGTGATTTGCAGCGCATCGAACTCAGTGTTTTCAGTGTCTCCCCTATAAGCGATGCTGCTTGTCCACCCGCACATACCGGGCACGATGAAGGGCTCGCTTGGGAGTTGACGTAGTTGGAATCCCTGCATGCGGGAAGGCTGCCCCCGTAATAGCGCAGAAGGAAGTTGTTCACGGAAGTGCCATTGTTGGCCGAGATTCCAGTGGACAATTTACCGGTCGTCGGGTCGATACCGGAGCCCGGTGCCGGCACGGAAGGATCGAAGTGCAGGGTTTGGCCGTTCACGCTATATTGGCCAGGAAGGGTAACAAATGACTCGTTGGGGTTGGTTCCGTTGCTGTCGCCATCACCCAGAGTATGCGTTCCCTTGTTGCCGACGTAAGCAACCGTCAAGCTCATGGTCGGAGTAATCGCACGTTGTACGGCGAGGTTCCAGGCATCGATTGTCGGGAAGTTGAGCGGCACGGCACGTGCGCTCGAACTGACCTGAGAACCCGGGTTGGGCAGTAGACCGCTCGCCGGCACCTTGAGAGGTACGTAAGGTGTAGGTCCGACGGCCAGATTGAACGCCTCGCCTGCGCGCTGTCGGAGAGTTGATTTGCTGGTTGGCCAGAACCGGCAGGTTCTGGGTGACAGTGTGACCAAAGATGGATCCGAAGACGCCGGTGTCAAAGCTTCGACCGTAGCCGGCGCGGATGACCGTCTTGTCGTCGACCTGGTAGGTGACTCCAAGGCGAGGCGCGAATTGCTTTCTCATGTTAATGCTCCATCCAAGATCGGATGGAACCTGACCGATGCCCGCAACGTGCAGGTAACCATCGTTCAGATCAAGCAAAGCTCCGTTGCCCGGGCCATTGACGCTCTCCGGGAAGTAAAGTTCCCAGCGAAGACCCAGGTTCAAGGTCAGGTTCTTGGTTACGCGCCAAGTGTCCTGCCCATAGAAGAAGGTGCGCTTCTGGAATTCCTTCGCATTGGTTGAGGTGGAGACGTAGCGGTTGAAGCTGGTTACGTCGCCGAGCATGAAAGTAGCAAACCCAAGGCCGTCAGTGTTGTCGGTGGGATTTGCCGTTGGGCCAGGTGCGAAGTAGAGCAGACCGGCGCGATCGTTGTCTGAGGGTACGCGCAGGTTGCGGCCATAGCGGAGGTCAGCACCTACCTTGAAGGTGTGGTTGCCGTGGACCATGGTCCAGTTGTTGACGATCTGGAACTGATCTTCCCGTTCTGTCAGAGGGCAGTTGCAGCGATTGATGTTGAGACCGTCGCCGTAAACAATGTTGCCCTGCGTGCCACCCGAACCACCGGGCAGATTGGTGACCTGGAAGCCTGGCGAACCGGAGGTAATATTGCCGCCGATATTGATGCCGGGGATGCTCAGGGTGTTGGCAAACTCGGTGCCCTGGTCGTGCTTTGTATCGATGACGTTGTAGCGGTAGTAGCCGAGACGGAAGTCGGTCAGCAGCTTGGGGCTGATGGCGATATCCATACCCGATGCCAGACTGTCATTGGCGCCGTTGGAGTTGCCTCCATAGTTGAGAAGGCCGAATCCAGGACCTCCCGCCGCGCCGAACATAACCGCGCCCGAGAGCGTGTCCCAGAACCGCGAGAAGCGCTCGAAGGCATGCATTTTCTCGTTGATCGTGTAGTCCGCGCGCTCAGTCCATGAATTGCTGTTGAACAGACCGGTGCCGGAGGCGTTGTAGTTGCTGTCGAGGCCGTTGTCTTTGCCAGCTCCGGTGCCTAAAGCGATGCCCTTCGTGTAGGGCTCGAGGTAGCGTGAGGAGAGCCTGCGTTTGCGGCGAGATGAGCGCCGCTGGAATCACGTTACATGGAAACGGCTGACCTACTGCTCCGGACGAACCGCAACCTGGCGCGACCGCGGTTCCAGTGTTGTTGTAGATCGTTCCCGATGCTCCGAGCTGGGTCTTGTACTCGCTGAAATCAGCACCCGCGATTCCGCTTGGACCAATTTCCTTGCCAAGAGCCGTCTCCGTGAGCAGGCTGGTGGGCAACGTGTCAGTGGCTGAAGTTCCTGACCTTCTGGCGCTGCGCTTCATAGTTACCGAAGAAGAAGAACTTGTCCCTCATGATCGGGCCGCCGATTGAACCGCCGAAACGATTCTTCAAGCCGGCTACAGTTGAACCTACAGGCTGGCTGTACGGATCGCGCGCGTAGTTGGCATTGCCGGTTCTGAAGTCATAGGCGCTGCCATGGAACTTGTTGGTGCCCGAACGCGTTTGAGCGGTCACGACAGCCGAAACGGCCTTGCCCAACTCTGCGTCGAAGTTTTGCGTGGTGATCTTGGTCTCGGTCACTGCATCGAGAGCCGGGTTGATAACGATGATTCCCAGAATCGGATCCTGGTTATCGGTGCCATCGAGTTCGAATGCGGTTCCACCGAAGGCCTGGCCGTCCACCTGAATCTGCTTCGATCCCTGCGGGATTTTCGTCAGCCGCGTGCGACCAGCCAAGAAGCTGCGCGCCGGGAAGAAGAAGTTGAAGGTTGGTGAAGTTCTGGTCCCCGACCGGAAGGCTTGAAACCTGTTGCTGATCGAATACGGTCGAGACGTCAGCTTTGTCGGTCTTGAGTACGGGAACGGCGTCGGCATTGACTTCAACCGTTGTCCCGGTGTCGGAACCTACGTCCATTGTGGGGTCAATACGGGGTGCGGTGTCGGCCTCGACCTTGACGCCCTTGGTCTCGAAGGGGCTTGAAGCCCTTGGCCACTACTTTGACATCGTAAACATCTGGGATAAGGTGCGGGACGCTATAGTCGCCGGCGCCGTTCGACTGAACGGTGACAACGGTTCCTTTAGCTTCGTCCGTCACGGTGATCGTGGCGTTCGGTATGACAGCCCCGCTCTTGTCGGACACAGTGCCAAAGATCGATCCATAAATCGACTGTGCACTGGCCGTCACAATGAGGAGCGAACTTGCGCAGGCAAGAAATGCCAGCACAAGTGCTGTGCGAAAAAGCTTATTCATGCGGTCTCCTGAAAATGGTGCCGTTTTTCTGATCTCTTAACTTGTGATAATTCCGCCGGCGGGTTCTTCTACGTCGACCAAGTCGGCTTACAGGGCTCACCTGCCGCGATGGCAGGATCGCTCAATTCCCGGCGCCGCTACTCCCGAACACAGATAGAGAGCGTTAAATTTAGAGACTCCGGAGCAAATCGAAACCTTACTGAAAGTGTCGCCTTGCTGTCAATCCCAAAAGCGGTGAACCGGCTGTGGATCAAGGCGAAATGGACATGTCATTAGGGGAAAAGCTTTACCGGCGCCGGCGAAGCCGGTATTTCGATCTTGAGTCAGGCGCACCGGACCGAGCGAACTAAATCGAGCATATAAAGCGATTTACTGAACGGGCGGCGATGGCGCCTTTTTTACATCGATCCTAGTCGGCAAATTGAAACTTCATCGCATTCTTATCAATTTGTAAACAGACAAATTCCTGATAGTCTTCTCTAAATGATATGACAAATATCTTTGATGTATTTCTAGCCACTGATTTGTTGCGGATCCAGGCCGCCATGCCAAGAGTTCCACCAAGCCCTCATCAACGAGGATGGGTTTCGTATCCATCAAATGGTTGATTCTTAAGGCAATCCTGCAGTTTGTACCGTGAGGAAGTTCCTGACCGAAAATTGCTTCAATTCCCAAGGCATGCCATACATGTGAAGATGGGGTTGTCGTTCTGACTTTGGTCAATTCTAAAGAAGTTTCGCCAGCGCGAAATTGCGTTTAGGTATAACATTCGGTGCGGCGGGGACCTGTAAACAGCGGCGTGGATGTTGACTCGCTGGATGCCTCCGCCGCGAAGATTCTCGCGGACCATCGCATTTTGGGCTTCCGGCACGAATTTTCTCGACCATGGCTTTCGCCTTCTGGTTGTCGGGTGAGAACGCGAGCAGACGATTCAGCGTTGCCAAGGCGTCACCCCGTTCCCCAAGCCCACATTCCACAATGGCCAGGTTCATGCCCGCTCCCAGTTGCGATGGATCATGATCGAAGACCTGCTTCCACAAGCGCGAAGCCTCCGCATACTGATGCTGCCCCGCTTTCAGCAGAGCGAGGTCTGCGGCTGCCAAAGCACTGTTGGGATCGGCCTCGAGCGCCATCTGGTATTCCTCAGCCGCCGCCGCCGGCTGACCGCTGAGCTGATGCAGAAAGCCGAGTTGAGCATGGAGTTCGTGATCGTGGCGGGCTCCGTTCTCGGTGTGCTCCGCGCGCTCGAGCAACGAAAGTGCGCGCTCGCCCGCTTGCCGGTTCCCCCGCGCTGCCATCTGCGCGTACGCCAGGCCAAGATCGCGATCGTCGGCGATCATGCCGCCGACGGGTTCCAGTTCTCCGCTGGAGGCCAACGGCACACGATCGTTGCTGATGCGCTTCTTGATCCAATGATCCGTCACCTGTTCATGGGCGATGTCATTTGAGGGCGGTCGAGCCATGTGGCAGGCGGTGCAGTCGGCATTCTCGGGGTGATGCTTTTCGGCAAAGCCTGCCGCGTTATGACACTGAAGGCACTTCTGGCGATAAAACGCGGCCTTGTCTTGCTGTGGGGGCGAGCCATGCGGATCATGGCAGGTTGTGCAGGTCAGCCGGTCACCGGACTTTTTCGCGCATTCGCTGCGCAGAAGAGCTTCCCACTGGCTGGTTGCGCGGCCGCCAGAGCCGTTCTCGCCGCGGTAGACAAAATAGAGGGCATAGTCGAACAGGTCATCTCCCGGAGTGAAATTCTCCATCTGCCTGCCATTACGAATCACGGCTGCCTGGCCTTCCAGGTGACAGTTCAGGCACACGGAATCGCGCCGCAAGGCTTGCAGGCCGTCGATATCGATCATGTGGACTTTGCCCCTGGAGCTTATATGGCCGTCGCCGTCGCCATGGCAGGCGGCGCAGGTGATGCCGGGGTCCGCGAACGGTTCGGCGGCATAGAGGTTGCGCGCCTCCGGAAGCGACCGCGCCACATTCGAAGTATGGCAGTGCAGGCAACCGGGATCGACTGGCATGGTCAGCGGCATCTCGCGGTCCGCCGTGTGATTCGGCGCCATGTCCCAGACCTGTTTTTTGGCGTACCAGTTGATCGGCGCCTCGAACCAGTACCCCGACTGCTCAAAGAGGTAGGTGCGGCCACGCCTGCCCGAACCGATGAAATAACGCAATTCCAGCCGGCCGTTCAGTTCCCTGTCGGGCGAGGCGCTGTCGCGCTCATAGCTCAGCCAGACATCCTTCGAATCCGCGGCTACCCGGTAATGAATCCCCGAAGCTGCATGGACAAAGTCAGCGGGAAGAAAACCCTGCACAGCAGGCCCGCTCGCATTGGCCATCGGAGTGGTGCGGTAACGCTCATAGATATCGCGATGGCAAGGCGCACAGGCAGCGTTTGGGTCGCGCACGTCGCCTTCGGGGCGAGCTTGCACACGCCCCGGCAACCAGCACAACACCGACATGATCAACAGACAGATTCCCGCCAGGGAAACCGACAGAGCTCGGGACAGGCTCAGTACCCCACCAGCTTTCGCTGCCGTTCTCGGTCTTCCTCACCCATGAAGACGGCAAAGCAGCCTTTCCGGTTGACAACGAGCGGCACCCCTTCTGCAACAAAATTGTTGATTATTTTGAAGCGCCGCAACCCCAACTCTGTCTTGCCGGCAGAAAAAATCGGCGATTCGGGCGCGAAACCAGGTGTTCAACCACGAGTGAGAGAATCTTCGACTGTAAGGTAGTATTTCGAACAACTCGGGAAGCATCCGCGGGGAAAATGACATGGATCAATGTCTGCGATGTTCGGTGGATCGCCTGACCACCCCCATCGGCACTTTAATGATCGCGGCCGACCTGGAAGGGAATCTGCGCGCTGCGCTTTTTACGGAAGATGAGGAGATTGTCCGGCGCTACCTGCGCCTTCAGTGCGGCGAGCGCGGATTCATGCTGGATCGGGCTGAGAATCCGCACGGCCTCAGCGAGACAATCACCCGTTACTTCGCCGGCGAGCTCGATGCTATCGATGGCATCCCCGTCGAAACCGGCGGCACACCATTTCAGCGCGAGGTCTGGCGCGCCCTGCGTGAAATCCCGTGCGGTGCCACGACCTCATACGGAGCACTCGCGAAGCGCATTGGGCGTCCGGCAGCGGTGCGGGCGGTGGGACTCGCCAATGGCGCAAACCCTGTCGCTGTGGTGGTTCCATGCCATCGCGTCATCGGATCAAACGGGTCACTGACCGGTTACGGCGGCGGCATCGAACGCAAACGGTGGCTGCTGGACCATGAGAATCCGCGATTGTTCTGAACCCGAGAATGCGACATCGAACGAGTCTTTCTTTCCGGTATCCGCGCCGGAAAATGCACTACGCACTTCTTCGGCTCAATTGCTTCTGAGACGCAACTTGTCTTTCATGTCCTTGGCCAGCTTCTGGATCGCATCAACTTTGTGGATCGTGTCGATAGAGACGGTGTCCTTGTTCGTCCTGTCCAGTTCATCTTTCAGATCGGTCGCCATCTTGAGAAGTTTGTCGCTGTCGGCGCAAATCTGCTTCTTGCGTTCTGCATTCGCGGCTTCAATGCGCGCTTCATCGCTCTTCTGTTGCTGCATTTTGTCGCGGTCATTGGCGTCGGGCATGCGATTCACCGCATTGGGGACGTAGGTTCCGTTCTGCTGCGTCATCGCTCTGCCTGCGACCGGGGAGACGGGAAGGACAAACAGGAACTGCAAGAATCGCAGAGCGGATCACCGTTGCGCGATACAGGCGCAGGTATACGGATGATTTGGAATGTCACGTGGCCCTCCGAATCGCCTGGGAGCTGTGCCGGAGAAGGCGCATCTCTCGCCCGCTGCAAAAGTACGAGCGGTCTTGCGCACAGATTGTTGCGGAGACAGTATAGTGCCGGCTTTGCGGTTCAGCATCTGGATTCGCCAGGGTGTCAAGAGATCAATTAGATAGCCGGTCCATGCCTGAGAATGGCCAGGTGCCCGACTGACGGCTTTCGTACGGATGTCGGCAAGACCGGTAGCTGCCGCGCGGACCTTGCCCACCCCCAGGTTTATGATTTGTCAACGATGTCAATCCACATCCTGGACAAAGTGGTTTTCAAAGTTCGATCGCTGGCACAGCGCAAAGTCCGGTGTTTTGCCCTTGCCAATTCCCTCATTCAAGACAAGATCGGGCTTGAAATAGGTGGCCCGAGCGAGATTTTCGGCCGGAAATGGATGCCCCTTTATCCATCGATCCGGCAACTGGACAACTGCAATTTCTCAGAACAGAACGTCTGGGCGAAACAGGCTAGCGAGATCCTTCGGCCGCCCGGAAACGACTTTGTGGCCGACGGATCGAATCTGACCTCGGTCCCGGATTCCACTTACGAGTTCGTGCTTTCCTCCCATAACCTTGAGCACTTCGCTAATCCCGTCAAGGCTCTCAAAGAGTGGCAGCGGGTTGCCAGGCCTGGTGGCACCCTGATTCTCGCCGTGCCCAACTATCGATATACCTTCGACCACAGAAGGACTCCCACAAGAGTCGAGCACATGCTACTTGACTTCGAGCGGGGTACGCCGGAATCCGACATGACTCACCTGGACGAAATCCTCGACAAGCACGACCTGAGCCGGGATCAATGGGCTGGGAGTCATGAAACGTTTCGAGAGCGTTCGCTCCGGAACTTCGAAAACCGTTGTCTGCATCACCACGTCTTCGAGGAGACAAATACGCGCGAGTTGCTGAGGGCTGTAGGCATGGAAGTTCTTGCCATCGAGACTGCATGGCCCATCCACATATTCGCAATTGCGCGGATGTAGATAGCACGCTAGGCGCCAGTGGGACAAACTGGTACCTCGGTGTACGAAAACTCGCGAGGATTGGTTTTGATTCAGGCTTTTCTCTTTGCGGGAGTGAGCGCTTCGTTTTTAAGAATCTTGCCACCCTCTTCAATCACGTAGAGACGGTTCACATCGAGGTCTTTGAGCGTGTCGACTGCGCCCGACGGCCAGCGAATCTCGACGAGGTCGACCTTCTTCGCTTCATTCAGTCCGAAGTGGATGCGCAGGTCGCTGGCTGAGTAGTAGCCGTTGCACGATTTCACGTCCTCGATCTGGATAAGAGGCGTTCCAGCTTTCGCTGTCAGCACCGGCGATCCTGTTTGCGCCACAACCTTGATACGCGCGCCGATGCCGGTCTTGTTCGATTTTGTTCCGACCAGGCGAATCTTTACCCAGCTTCGATTCAGTTTCGAATCGCAACGCAACAGTTGCGGAATCGCATTCACGCAATTCACCACCGCATCAAGATCGCCGTCGTTGTCGTAGTCGCCTACAGCAAAGCCACGCGCCTTCGCATTGGTCGTAATGCCGCTCCCGCCGGTGAGGCTCATGTCTTCAAACTGGCCGTTGCGCAGGTTGCGGTAAAGGTACTTCCGTTCTGCGTAGGCAGCATCAACTTGCGTGCCATCGACCTCGGGATAGACGTGTCCATTGGCGACGAGAATATCGAGCCAGCCGTCGTTGTCAATGTCGATGAAGCTGACGCCCCAGCCGAGCAAACGCGTGTTGATGCCGAGACCCGCCTGGTAGGTGCGATCGTCGAACGAGCCATCGCCGAGATTCATGTAGAGCGAATCGGTGTCGCCGGCGAAATTGGTCTTCACGATATCGAGCATTCCGTCGCGATTGTAATCGCCGATCGAGACACCCATCCCGGCCTGCGGCTTGCCGTCGGGCGAATACGCCACTCCCGCTTCAATCGCCTGGTCTTTGAATGTTCCATCCTTCTGATTCACGTAATACGTGGCCGACGTCGAGTCGTTGGCGACGTAGATATTCGGCCAGCCTGTGTTGTCCAAATCCGCTACGCCGCAACTCAAGGCATAGGTCCCAAGCGTCCCCCACATCCCCGCCTTCTCACTTACGTCTTCAAACGTGCCGTTGCCCTTGTTGTGATACAGAAGGTTCTTGCCGCCTTCGAGTCCCGGCGGCCCGCAAGCGACCACGATGCCCTTGTAGGTGCAGTTCGCGTCTTCCGGCAGTGGCGTGGTCTTGAGATCGAGGTCGATGTAGTTGCCGACGAACAGATCGAGATGGCCATCCTTGTCGTAATCGATGAATGAGCAGCCAGAGTTCCAGCGCAGTCGATCCTGCAGCAGGCCGGCCTCTTTTGTTGTTTCGGTAAACGTGCCGTTGCCGTTGTTGCGGAAAAGCGCATTCTGGCCGTAGTAGCTGACGAACAGGTCGTTCCAGCCGTCATTGTTGTAGTCGCCGACGCAGCATGCCTGTCCCCAGCCGGAGCGCGCCAGACCGGACTTCAAGGTCACGTCGGTGAATGTGCCGTCGCGATTGTTCTTGAAGAGACGGCAGACCGGCTCGTGGCCTTTGGGAAATCCTTCGAGCCGCCAACCGTTGACGAGGAAGATGTCGACCCAGTCGTCCTGGTCGTAGTCAAAGAAGGCGGCGCCGCAGCCAGTGGTTTCGAGCAGGTATTTGTTGCGGTGCTCGCCGCCGAAGATCATCTCGACATCGAGGCCTGATTCCTTTGCGACGTCGACGAATTGCACGCCCAGCGGAGTTCCCGTAACGGGGGAAGGTGCGCCCTTGGGTGCCGGCCTCGGGGCGGCTTCGTACGACTGGCGGGCGCTGCCGGCCGGTCTGGGCGCTTGCGGTGCCTGCTGACCGAAAGCGGGCCGGGCCAGCTTTAGAACATCTTCGAGCGATAAAACCAGGGCGGTTCTGGAGAGCGACTTCAAAAATCCGCGGCGGGTAAAGGACAAAACAGCGTTCTCCGTTGAGCGCACCGGCTCCGATTGCGCATTTGCGCCTTAACTGGTGAGTATATCGACCGCGCCGAAAGAGTCGCATCTTGCGCCCGCGTCATAGGTGATCGGATGAGATCGGGCCACCAAACAGTCGCACGCAATCGATACTCAGATTGCACGCACGTTCCGCAATCCCAGCAATGCCTTTTCTTAAGCAAATGAGCTGTCTTTTATTTGCGTGCGGCAAAACGAGCTACCCCATGACCCGTTCGTCACATCGCGCATGGTTACATTCGCCGGCTGCTCCCCAAATCGGGTGATTGCTGCACCCCCGAACACCAGTGCTACGCTTCGCCTATACCAAGCCTCCGAATCACGAACGACAGGAGACATTTCCCCCCATGGTTGAAGCGACCAAGACGCTGGACTACTACGAATTCCTCCAAATCAGTCCCCACGCGGACACGGAGACGATCCACCGTGTTTACCGCTACCTGGCTGCCCGCTTCCATCCGGACAATCCGGAGACCGGCGATCCGGAGAAGTTCTTTCTGTTGAAGTCGGCCTACGACGTCCTCTCCGACCACGAGCGCCGCTCAGAATACGACCGCGAATATGACCAGGAAGCGTCGGAGCGCACTCCGCTGTCGGAGTCCGTCGACTTCATGGACCAGGTGCAGGGTGAGCTGAATCGCCGTCTCGCGGTTCTGGCCGTGCTCTATTACCGTCGTCGCAGCAACCCATTTGAACCCAAAGTTAGCCTTGCCGAGATTGAAAAGCGCATGGGCTTCCCGCGCGACTACCTCGACTTCACCACCTGGTATCTCAGCAAAAAGGGTTATATTACGCGGGCGGACAACTCTGATTTCTCTCTGACCGCCGAAGGCGTCGATTTCATCGAAACACAGCGGGTGAAGATTCCTGTTCTCAACAAGTTGTTGACCGATGGCAACATGGCCTGCAACGTCGATCTGGACGAAGACATCCTTACCCTGGACTCAACAAACCCGCCCATGGTCGTCTTGCCCGACATGACCCGCATTCCCGAACGCCGCGCAAACGCCCGCGAGCGCCGCACCGGCTCGCCCGACTGGCGGGCGGAAAAGGTCGACCGCCGCAAGGGTCCGCGCCGCTCAGCCGAGTAACGCCGCAACAACCGCAATTTCGAGGAGCGACACAGCGAATGCACTGTGTCGCTCATTCCTCTTTTAGTTGCATGTTTTCGCGTCTTTACGCTTCCGGACAGCCGCCCGCACCGGCTAGCATGAGTGCGCGGTAAAGCTCGCCCTCCAGAATTCGCGCCGGTCTTGCCGCATCTAAACCGCACTCAAGGAGAATTCCATGCGATTCCGTCGCTTCAGCTCCAGCATTCTTGGACTGGCCCTTTGCTCCCTGCTCTGTCTCCCTGCCGCAACCTTTGCCCAGAGCACCAGCAAAGCCAAACCCGCCACCAGCAGCAAGTCGGCGACGACTGCGCCGGCCGGCGATCTTGTCGACATCAATTCGGCAACAGCCGATCAGCTCAAGGCGCTCCCCGGCGTTGGCGATGTGTATTCGAAGAAGATCATTGCCGGCCGCCCTTACGCCAACAAGACGCAGCTGAAGACCAAGGCAATTGTCCCCGCGGCCACGTATGACAAGATCTCCGGCCTGATCATTGCCAAGCAGCCGGCGAAGTAGTGGATGCTCCTGATTCGCCAACCAGAAGGGACGCACCTGCGTCCCTTCTGCATTTGGAGCCGGAACGAACCGAATCAAACAGCGTTGACGGGATCCGCTACAGAGCGCTTGAGCGCTGCCCATGCCAGCAGGCGCGTTGAATCGAGCGCGGGCAGTGGCGAGTTCTTGTTGCCGATGACGAGCGGGATCTCTGTGCAGCCCAGTACGACGGCATCGCAGTCTTCGTCTTTCATGCGGCGAATCACCAGTTGGAGATAGGTCACCGACTCCGGCCGGAAGACACCGTACACCAGCTCGTCCATGATGATGCGATTGATTTCCTTCCGCTCTTCTTCCGTCGGGCGCAGGTAGTCAATGCCGCGCAGCGCCAGCTTCAGCGGATAGACCTCGCTCTCCACCAGCCAGCGCGTGCCTAGCAATCCAAGCCGCTGATAACTGCGCTCCGCGGCCTCATCTGCAACCACCTCGGCGATGTGCAGCCAGGGCAGCGGCGATCGCGGCTCAACCAGGTGCATGGCCTGGTGAATGGTGTTGTCGGGACAGATGACGAACTCCGCACCCGCATCCTTCAACTTGCCGGCCGAATCCAGCATGAGATCGGCCACGCCTTCCCAGTCGTTGCGCTCGATGCACTCCACATATGCCGCAAGCGAATGCGTATGCATCGTGATTTCAGGATGGGCGTGCGGCCCCAGCAGCTGCGCACCCTTGGCGCAGATGGTGCGATAACAAAGCGCCGCGCCTTCGGCCGAGCAGCCCACAATCCCGATATGTTGCGGCGTGCGCATCCCTCGATTCTACCCATCCGAAAAGGCGCACATCTTATCGCGGGCTCCAAACCGTCTGTGCCTGTAGGCTCGACACAAAAACCCGCTGCCTGAACCGCACGATATAGCATGTTCCATGCGTGAACTGCACGGCCTCGACGAGCTTCGAGCGCAAACGAAGAACGTTTGAGGTTTTGCCCAAAGGAGACTGAATGGTCACCAGACGTGAATTTCTTGACACTCTTGCCGTGGGAGCGGCGGGACTTGCGATCGGCTCAACGGCGAAAAGCTACGGCCAGATCTGGGCTCCAACGAACGCCTCAACTTCGCCGTCATCGGACTGAACGGCCGCGCCTACGCGCATCTTTCTTCGCTCAAGGCCAACCAGGATGCCGCCCACATCTGCATATGTCTGCGATGTCGAAAGCAACATCCTGGCCAAGTTTGCTGGCGCGACCAGCAAAATGATGGGCTACGATCCGGCGACTGAAAAGGACTTTCGCAAGATTCTTGAGCGCAAGGATATTGACGCCATCACCATCGCCACGCCCGATCACTGGCATGCGCCGATGGCGATCCTTGGACTCCAGGCCGGCAAGCACGTCTACGTCGAAAAGCCCTGCAGCCACAATCCCGGCGAGGGCGCGCTTCTGGTTGAGGCGCAGAAGAAATACGGCAAGCTGGTGCAGATGGGAACGCAGCAGCGCTCGTCGCCGCACACCATCGAGATCGTCAACAAGATTCACAGCGGGCTGATCGGCCGGGCGTACTTTGCGAAATGCTGGTACGACAACACGCGGAAATCCATCGGCTACGGCAAGCCTGTTCCGGTTCCGGCGACGCTCGACTGGGATCTGTGGCAAGGGCCGGCGCCGCGCCAACCTTACAAGGACAACGTCCAGCCCTACAACTGGCACTGGTTCCGGATCTGGGGCACCGGCGAAACACTCAACAACGGCACGCATGAAGTGGATGTCTGCCGCTGGGCGCTGGGCGTCGATTATCCCAATCGCATCACGCGCATCGGGCGGCCGCTATGCCTTCAAGGACGATTGGCAGTTCTACGACACTATGGTGACCAACTTCGAGTACGACGACAAGATGATTTCGTGGACGAGTGTGTGTTCCAACGGCATGCACACCTACAATCGCGGCCGCGGATCGGTGATTGAAGGAACCGAAGGCAGCGTGCTCGTCGATCGCGACGGCTACGAAGTCTACGACCTCAAGGGCAAGAAGACCGACGAATTCAAGGTCGGCAAACAGACATCGACCACGGACCTGATCGGCGCCGATTCCATGACCGACGCGCACTTCGCCAACTTCATCGCCGGAATTCGCAAGGGCGAAAAGCTGAATGCGCCTGTATCTGTGGGCAACGTCGCCGTGACCATGCTGCAGCTTTCGAATATCGCGTGGTTCGTGAATCGCGAACTCAATCTCGATTCGGCTGACGGCAAAATCAAGAACGATGCTGAAGCCATGAAGTATTGGAATCGCGAATACGAGAAGGGATGGGAGCCGCGCATATGAATCTCTCTCGCCGCAATTTTGTCCGCTCATCGGCTCTGCTTGCTGCTGTCTCTACATTGCCGGCCGCGCGCAACGCGTTCGGCCAACTCACCGAGGCCGGTGGTAAGCCCTCGCCCGATCAAACTGGGCCTTGCCAGCTATACCTTCCGCAACTTCCCGCGCGCCCAGATGATCACCTGGATGAAGCAGCTCAACATCACCAGCCTCAACCCCAAGGACGCGAAAGACCATTTGCCGATGGATCCGACGGCAGAGGCGCAGGCCCTGTCTGACTACGAGGCCAACGGTATCCACCTGCACGCAGCGGGCGCCATCTACTTCCAGAAGGACGATGACGAGGACATCCGCGCAAAGTTCGAATACTGCAAACGCGCCGGCGTCAAGGTGATCGTCGCCGGTGATCCCGCTCCCGCCACGTTGCCGCGCGTGGAGAAGTTTGTGAAGGAGTACGACATCAAGATCGCCATCCACAACCACGGCCCCGAGGACAAGATTTTCCCGTCACCGCTGGATGTGCTGAAATTCGTGAAGAACATGGACCCGCGCATGGGCTGCTGCATCGACGTCGGACACTGCGTTCGTGCCGGCACCGATGTGATCGAGGCGATCAAGGCCGCTGGTCCGCGTCTCTTCAACATGCACATGAAAGACCTGACCAGCTTCACGTCCAAAGAGAGCCAGGTGGCAGTTGGCGAAGGCAAGATGCCCATCCGCCAGATCTTCGAGGCCTTGACGCAGATCAACTACCCCGGCTGGGTCGATCTGGAATATGAGGTCCACGGCGACGATCCCATGCCTGGCGTGACTGAGAGTTTCGCCTACATGCGCGGAGTGCTTGCCGGAATGGGCTACAACCCGCACACCTAGCCATGGATATCCAGCCATTTTGAGATCCGGCGGTTCTCAGGACGGGTTGCGTCCCAAAAGCGTCTTCCTGTTCAAATCCTGAGCCTCGATCTCGCATGATTCGAGCCACGTTGGAGCGAAATGATCGCGCGAGCTTTCAATCCGGGATATAGTGTGACTTTATCTGCGCCGCATCAGGGAATTCCCGATGTGATTTGTGGATGCTTGGTCTGAAGCGCGCCTCAGGGTGCAGATTGGGAGAAACGCGATGAAAGAGCATCCCGCGACAAACGCGTCTCCCCCCGCTTCGTATTTTGCTGATTTTGCATCTTCTTACGGCGAGGAGATCGACCACCTCCTGCATCATCTCCTGCGTCTTCACCCGCGCATCAATGAAGATATTCGCTCGTTTGCCGAATCGTTCTATGAGCACCTGAGCAACCGCGCCCAGAGCTCGGCGATCCTGGCGCGATTGAGTCCGGAAGATCTGGATCGGCTCAAGTCGAAGCAGGCGCAGCATCTCACACAAATCCTTTCCCCTGGAGTGACGCCGCAGGATCAATACAAAAGAGCGCTGATGGTCGGCTGGATTCACGAAATGGTCGGCGTGAGCCTTCCCATGTTGATGGAGACCTACCATCTCTATCACGCTCAGATTAATGAGATCCTCCGGGCAGCGGACTTGACCGACCATCAGCGCGACCGGCTCAGGGCAGCGCTGCATCAGCGGGTGCAACTCGATGTTGAAGCCCAGATCGCCAGCCACGCCCGCTGCGACGGCGAGATCGCATCTCTTCTCGCCACACTGGATGAGGCCTTTCAGAAGGCGGGAAATCTTGCCGACACCCTGCGGTATACCTTCCAGGCTCTTGGAGAATTCGAAGGCATCGCGGCATGCCTTTTTTCCCGGCCTGACGCCCATGGTGTCATGCAAGTCGAGGCCGAAGGCGGGAAGGAGGGTTCGGCTTACGCCGAGGCTCTGCGAACGCAGCGCGTTCCGTTGTTCGAGACGCAAGCTTCGACCCAGGCGGGAACGGTCCCGCGGGGCTCGCCTGGCGTTCCGGACAAGTCCACATCAATAGTTCCTTTGAAGAAAACCCCGCTATGCATGCCTGGCGACACGAGGCTTTGCAGCGGGGATTTCGCTCCTCCGCTGCGGTACCTCTCCTCGACGAGTCCGGTCAGTCCTTCGCGGTTCTAAGCCTCTACAGCAGCTGGCCCGGGTTTTTCAGCGCAGTTACGCGAGAAGCGATGTTGCGCCACATCCAGCAATCCTTGAGCCAGGCCATCCTCCGCTGTGAACAGACCTCCGTCGTTTCCGCTGATTTGAGCCGGGACTACCGGCAGTTCCTCGACGATGGCGCGGTGGAGATGCTCTACCAGCCCATCATCGACCTGCGTACCGGAAAACTCGACAGCCTTGAGGCGCTGGCGCGATTGCGAGGCGCGGATGGGATGCTGATTTCGCCTGCGGCATTTCTACCGGCCTTCGGCAATGCCGGCTTGTTGCGCCTCTTTCAGCTCGGTCTCGACCAGCTCTGCCGCGATCTGCGCTCATGGCGGGATAAAGACCCCGGTCTGAATCTATCGGTGGCTCTCAACCTTCCGCCTGACGGACTTACACAGGACGCCTATCGCGATTGCGTCTTCGAAACGCTCGAGCGCTGGGAATTGCCCGCCACTGTACTGACCCTGGAGATGCTGGAGAGCAAGGAGTCGCACGATGTCGCCAGGCGCGATGCGCGTATTGCGGAATTCCAGAAGGCAGGTATCCGCATCGCGCAGGATGATCTGGGCTCCGGTCACAGTTCGCTTCTGCGCATGGACCGCGTGCCCTGCGACCGCGTGAAAATCGATCAGGGGCTGGTGCGCGGCACGTTGAAGCGTCCGGTGCGGGCCCTCGAATTCATCTATCACCTGACCCTGCTCGCCCAGGGCTTTGGCGCGCCCGTTACGGTGGAGGGCCTGGAGGACATCGGCCTTATCGAAGCCGCCGCCATTCTCGGCGCGGACTACGGCCAGGGATACGGGATTTCAAAGCCAATGCGGACGCGGGACGTGATGACATGGAGCGGTGCATGGACCTTCCCCATCGACCCGGATCATCCCCGCACAGCTCTCGGCGCTTTGGCGGGTTATCTGCTCTGGGACCACAAGCTGGGCATGCTGTCGGACTGGCCCGAACTCGCCGCCAATTTCATCAAGGAACCGTGGCTCGTCCACCGCTATCTCGATCGCGGAGTAAGCACGGATCCGGAATTGCCTTCTATGCTGGAAAGGACGCAGATTCTCGCGCTTCACGGCAAACGGAGCCCCAAGTACGCGAAGATGCGCAAGGAATTCATTGAACGTCTCGGCGAAAACTGGCTGAAGGAAAGACAGTGAACGCGATTTGACATTCCCTTGCAGCCCATCCTAACCAAGCAACTTTCCTGATTCCGCTTGCATTCCCTAACTTGAGACCTTTCCCCTTGTTGATCCCGAGAATGAACCCATCCTCGACTACACTGATTACGCCATGAATCCGGTTCCGATTCGCGGCAGCTTGGTTGGCCAGGTCATCGACGGGAGATTCTCGCTCATCGAATGGCTGGGCGGATCGAGCGCCAGCGGCACATTCCTCACCGAGATTTCCGGCACCGCGGCCCAGAAGGCAGCCATCAAGCTCTTCTCCACGCCGGCCCAGGCCGAAGACCGTCTCTCCGCCTGGACTGCAACGACCTCGCTTTCCCACGTGCACCTCGTCCGCATTTTGCACTTTGGCCGGGCTGAAATCGGGGGAGCGCCCGTTGTTTACGTCGTTACCGAATTCGCCGAAGAGGTGCTGTCGCAGATCATCCCGGAGCGACCCCTGGTGCCCGATGAAGCTCGCGAAATGCTCGAGCCGGTTCTCGACGCACTCTCCTATCTCCACGCGAAAAACTATGTCCACGCTCACCTCAGGCCTTCGAACATCCTGGTTGTCGAAAACGAAGTGAAGTTGTCCGCGGACAGCATTCTCGCGACGGACACGCTGGCGCTGGAACTGGAGAGCAGCGATCTGCACAACGCACCCGAGACGGCGACAGATCCCGTCGCGCCTTCGGCCGACATCTGGTCGCTGGGCGTAACCCTCGTAGAAGCTCTTACGCAGCAGTTGCCGGTTTGGGACTCCGCCGGTAACATCGATCCGGTCTTGCCGGAGATGCCAAAGCCATTTGACGCGATTGCGCGGCAATGCCTGCGCGTCGATCCCTCGCGGCGATGCGCGCTGAGCGATATTCGCCTCATGCTCGCAGGCAAATCCAAGCCGATTGCGGCGCCAAGGCCGATGGAACCGCCGGAACTTCGCTCGCCGGCGGTGAGCGCCTCTCAGTCATCCCGGGCGCGCTTGCCGGTGATCCCTCTGATCGTCGGTTTCCTTCTGCTGGTGGCCATCATCGTCGGGCTTTTGTTTCGCAGTTACAAGACCAACAACTCCGCGCCGCTTCAGACCGAGGCAACACGGCAGGCGCCGCCCGCCGAGCCCGATGCACAGCCGCCTGCGCCACCGCCCGCGACAACCGTGCCTCAAAAGGGCGAAGTCCTCCATCGCGTCGTCCCCGATGTTCCGCAAAGTGCGAGCAACACGATCCACGGAAAAATTGCTGTTGTCGTCCGCGTCTCGGTCGATCCCACGGGCGCCGTCACCAATGCGGAATTCGTAACACATGGCTCGAGCGCCTACTTCGCGCGCCTTGCGATGGAATCGGCGCACGACTGGAAATTCAAACCGCCGCAGCAAAATGGCCAGACTGTCGCCAGCACATGGCTGCTGCATTACGAGTTCAGGCGAAGCGGCACGGATGTCACTCCTCAGGAAACAAATCCCCAAACGAAGTGATCGTTTTTAATACGCAACCTGATGGTTGCATAACAAAATGCCGAAATCCAGCGGGAATGAACCAAGCTCTTCCAGGCTAAGACTGTTCAGTGGCCAGTTGTTCCAGCAATCCGTCGAAGTCGGCCAGGTCGGCATACTCGATGATCACGCGGCCTCGGCCGTTCTTGTCTTCGATGTGGACCTTGAGCCCGAGCGCACGCTGAAGTTGTTCTTCCACTTCCTTCACATTGGGGTCTACCGGGGTCTCAGGCTTGGGTTCCTTCTTGGCCTTCTCGGGAAAGAGCATGCCCTGCACCAGGGTTTCCGTCTGGCGAACAGAAAGCGAAAGATTCGAGACCCGCTGCGCTGTCTTCTCGAAGTCTGGATGTAACTTCAATCCTAACAATACTTTAGCGTGACCGAAGGTTAACGATCCAGATTCGACGAGCTTCTGAACCGTCTCGGGCATGCTCAGCAGGCGGATGAAATTCGACACTGAAACGCGATCCTTGCCGGTGCGCGTCGCGATCTGCTCCTGGGTCATGTGGAACTCGCGAGAGAGTCGTCTCGAAGGCACGCGCCTGTTCCATCGGATTCAGGTCGGCGCGCTGCAGATTCTCGACGATGGTGATTTCGAGAGCCTGTTCGTCCGAGACCTGGCGCAGGATCGCCGGAATGGTCTTCTTGCCCGCCAACTGCGATGCCCTCCAGCGCCGCTCGCCGGCGATCAACTGGAAACGGCCGCTCGCCAGAGGCCGAACCAAAACCGGCTGCACGACGCCATTTGCCGTGATCGACGCGGCCAGTTCCGCCAGTTCGCTCTCGTCCATGTGCGTGCGCGTCTGGAAGGGATTGCGATCGATCTCTTCGATCGCAATCTCGCGCGGCTTGCCCCCTTCGGCCTCAACCGGAGTTGGTACGTTGACGGGAGCAGGGGCGGCGTTTCCTTGCATCCGCGGCAGTAAGGAATCAAGTCCCTTGCCCAGGGCGCGGCGTTTGGTATCGGTGGTTGCAGTGCTCATCTTCAATTTCCTTTAACCCGGAGGCATGCCGGGGATTCTTTTATCAATCTGCAAGTTGGAGCAGCTTCCGAGAACGCTCTCAGGAATATGGCCAAAAGCGAACTTCCGCCTTCTGTTTTGAATTCGTGGCGACCTTTCGCTCGAGGCTTTTTGGACTTTCGATGCGATTTCGGGCCAGATATTCGCCGGCGAGTTCAAAGTAGGCCTCGGTGCCGCGCGAGCGCGAATCGTAAAGCGCCACGGGCTTGCCGTGGCTGGGGGCTTCAGCGAGGCGGATGTTGCGCGGAATCACGGTGATGAAAAGCCGATCGCGGAAATGTTCGCGAAGCGTTTCGCGCACCTGCTGCGCAAGATTGGTGCGGTCGTCGTACATGGTCAGCAGCACGCCTTCGATCTCAACGTTATGATTAAAGGCGGCGCGAACACGCTCGAGCGTCGACATCAACTCGGTAATGCCTTCCAGGGCAAAGTACTCGGCCTGCATGGGCACGATCAGCGAATCGGCTGCAACCAGGACATTGACGGTGAGAAGGTCAAGCGCCGGCGGGCAGTCGAGAATGACGACGTCGTACTTGTCTTTGACCGGAGCAAGGGCCTGGCGGAGGCGGACGGCGCGGTCTGCGACATTTGTCAGCTCGATATTTGCGCCCGTCAGGTTCTTCGAGCCGGGCAGAATCCAGAGATTCTCGACCCCGCTGGGAAGGATGACCTGTTCTGCCTCCGAATCCCCGACCAGGACGTCGTAGATCGAGTGGCGATTGTCATCGCGGGCTACGCCGAGGCCGGAGGAGGCATTTGCCTGCGGATCGCAGTCGACCAGGAGGATTTTGAGGCCCTCCAGAGCAAGACATGCGGAAAGATTGATGGCGGTGGTGGTTTTGCCCACACCCCCCTTTTGATTGACGACGCCGAGAATCTTTCCCATAGCGTTTCAGGTTAAAGGAAGCAGGCAGGGGCGTGCGGCAATGAATCTGTGGAGAACCTGTACATGTTGTGGAAAGCTCCCGGGAGGCCGGCGAGAACTACATCGAAAGCCTTCTTTCTCAATTGGTTCCGGGCAGGCTGATCCTTCGAACGAATTTCGAGTGTCGACAGAGGCAACCCGGTGGAAAACTCTGGCCCCGGGCTTGCCGCAGATTCACAATCCGGTCACGTTCGGCAACATGTTCCACGTGGAACATCGAATGCTGAATCGAATCCAGCGGATGTTCCACGTGGAACACCTCTTTCACTCCGGTCGATCTTTCAATGAGCCGCGGTTCGATTTCAAGGCAAGAACCAGCAACTGCTGCTTTGAACCCGCAATCGGAATGGACTGCGCGTGCGGGAAAGACTCGCCGATGTCCCCCAGCATCGCCAAGTCGGCCTCTGTTGTCAATACCGCGAGCCAGCCTCCGATCGCGAACCAAATCCGATGCCGCACGCGACCGCCTGCGCCATCCGATCGACCGCGCGAAGAGCCACGCAATCAAACTGTTCGCCCAGATTCTCTGCGCGCCCGGCAAATACCCTCGTGTTCAGACTCAAACTGCGCACCGCTTCCCGGAGAAATGCCGCCTTCTTGCCTTGCGACTCTGCCAGGGTCACGGTGATCTCGGGCCGGCAAAGCGCTATCGGGATTCCGGGAAACCCCGCTCCACTGCCAAAATCAAGCAGCGTCTCGATTCCGGCCGGCAATGCCTGGGCGCATGCGATTGATTCCACGAAGTGGCGGCTGAGAATCTCGTCCGGGGTCTCGGATCGCCGTGAGATTCATCCGCGCATTCCATCGAAGGATGAGGGCGAGATAAAGCTCAAACTTTGCCGCATGATCTCCGCATCGATGGGCTTCAGGCCGGCCGCAGCAGCAGATCGCTGAGGACGGCGGCGTTCGCCTCGGTCTCCTGACCTCGCTCATGCCGTTGCGACCGAGGTCTCCGCCTCGCGCGGGCGCCAAGCTTCGGCTGCAACCACAAATGCCGCAAAGAGGGCGCGAGATAGCGGGCTGACGGTGAAGGTGCGTTCAGGATGCCATTGGACTCCGACTACAAAATGATCGGGGGAGTCGAGTTCCAGCGCTTCAATTACGCCGTCTTCCGGGCTGACGGCGGTCACGCGCAAGTTATCTCCGACACGGCCTACGGCCTGATGATGGCTGGAATTGCATTGCTCCTCCAGAGAATTCCCGGCTGCTGCAGCCAGCCGAGATCCGGCAGCAATGTGGATCGGATGGGCGTTGATCACATCCCGGCCCGGAGCTATGGTTGACCCGCGTTGCAAGAACCGTTTCGAGGTCCTGGATCAGTGAGCCGTTCCGCCAGATGTTCAAGGTTTGTGCACCATGACAGATGGCGAATATTGGCTTGTGCAGATTGAACGCGTCTTGCAGAAGCAGTTCGTCGACCGCAGTTCGCCCGGCATCGGCGGGACCACACGCAGGAATACGTGCTTCGCCATAGCGCTCGGGATCGACATCGAAGCCGCTCCCCGGCAGCAGCACACCTTGTGTACTGGCCAGAAGGCGGGCAACGCGGTCCTGGCGCTCATGCAGTGGAACCACAACAGGGAGCGCACCAACCGATTGCAGCGCGGCGAGATACGGCGGAAGGGAACGCGCGTTGTAGGCGGCGTCGTTTGAAGTCGGCTCAGGGATCGCAATGCGGATCGACATAGACGTTCTCCAGTGTATGCGAGATTTGCCAGTTAAGCATGTTGCTCTGCGAAGACGAGGAGAGTCGCCCAGGTTCTTCAAGTTTATGATATTAGGGGAGATATAAAGATATCGGTCCAGTTTTTTATTAAGATGTTTATTATCAGTAGTTTACATCAGGATTGGTTCATTGGAAGTGCGTGATCTATCTCTAAAGGAGCCGACGATTTGAGGTCTTAAGTGCTGACGCGTGCATCGTAGGAGCGGAGGGGTTCGGATGCGAGTGCCTTTGACGTGTGCTTTCTTGTTGGGTGTTGCGGGCGGTGCTCGCTCGATGCTGCCGGCGGCCGCGATAAGCCGGGCGGTCCGCTCGGGGTCGGTACGCACGGAGGGCACGGTGTGGAGTTTCCTTGATGGACGAAACTTGAATCGCCTTCTAGTGGGATTGGCACTGGCTGAATTTGTCGCCGACAAGCTGCCAATGACGCCAAGCCGGAAGCAGACTGCGGCGTTCGCTGCGCGCGTGGTCAGCGGGGCGCTGGCGGGAGCTGCCGTCGGCGCGGCTTCCCGACGAGCTGCGTTTGGAACGCTGCTGGGAATGGCCGGCGCCATTGTCGGCACGGAGGGCGGCGCTGCATTCCGGTCGTGGCTCGCGTCTTTGTTCGATCGCGACCTGCCGGCGGCGGTGATCGAGGATCTCGTGGCCCTGGCGTTGATCGGATACGTGACCAGCAAGCTCAAAGACTGCGCGTTGCCAGCAGAGGGAAGCCTGATCTAGCGGGATGCGGGCGGCCCGTAGTCTGCGTGGTCGGTGGTGGCGAGCGTTTCGCCCGCGCTTCCTTTCATGTCGAAGAGGATGATCTCGTTGCCGCCGGGACGGAGCCACGGCCCGGGCGTGTAGAGCGTGAATTCAGGCCCGACGTTCCAGAAGCGCCCGAGGGGGTGTGCGTTGAGGAACGCGATTCCTTTCGAGATCCCGTGCGTATTCAGGAAAGTGTCGGCAGGCGCAGAGCCGCCGGAGCTTTGGCTCTTGGGCACATTCATCGTGAAGCGGTAGAAGCAGGGGCCTTCGCAGGAGGCAGACGTGAATTTCATTGCAGCGAGGTCGGTCAACGGGAGCGAGTAGATCTGCCAGTGCTGCGGCTGAGTTCCTGCGATCGTGACCGAGCCCGTGATGCCTTTGCGTTCAGCGCGAATGACCTTGGTGAAGTTCACGCGGCCTGAATTCTCAACGAGAATGTCGAGGGTCGCAGGTGCGGCGACGGCGGGCAGTTTGAGTTTAGTCTGGCCAAGCCGCCGATCCAGGGTGCCGGCGAGTTTCCGGTCTATGTAGATCTGCGCATAGTCGTGGAGGCCGTCGATCGTGAGTTCGCTGCCGGGACTTGGGTTCAGCTTCGTTCGATAGAGGATGTACCCATACGACTGGTCGAGGTCCTCCATGGTCAGAAGCTTGTCGGATTCGACTGGCTTCGGCAGGTTCTGCCACAGCGATGCTGATTCAGAGCGCGGGGAGATTGGATACGTCGTCGCCGGAGTTGACGCAGGAATCGCAGGCGGCGTTTTTCCAGTAACGCGAGCGATGGCATCGCGAAACGCCATGAATTTAGGCGTGGGCTGGCCACTTTCGTTCAGCGGCGCGTCGTAGTCGTAGCTGGTCGTGTCCGGCTCGTAGTTGCTGCCGTTGCTGTTGGCGCCGTTCATCCAGCCAAAGCTGGTGCCGCCGTGAAACATGTACATGCTGACGGAGTAGCCCTGGCGCAGCATCCATTCATATTCGGCCGCATTCGAAGCAGCGTCGGTCGTATGGTGATGCTCGCCCCAGTGATCGAACCATCCAGCCCAGTATTCGCCGGACATGAAGGGGCCGTCAGGACGCAGTTTCTTGAGCGCGGCGAAGGCTCCCTTCGCGTCGCCGGTGCCGAAGTTGATGACGGCCGGCAATTCAGGAAGCGAACCATTGGGAACCTGCTCGGCGCCATCGGCGGTGTAGAGCAGCGTGTCGGGAGCAGCGAGCCCGGATGTGAGCAGCGCCGACTTCACGGCTTGCATATACGCGTGGTCGTTGCCGAAGGAGCCGTATTCGTTTTCGACCTGGATGGCGATGATGGGGCCGCCGTGCTGGATCAGCAGCGGCGAAACTTCTTTCGCCAGCCGGGTGAACCAGCTGTTCATGGCAGCAATGTATTTGGGGTCGGTGGAGCGAAGCATAAGGCTGCGATCTTTGAGCAGCCAGGAGGGGTAGCCGCCGAGGTCCCATTCCGCGCAAACGTAGGGCCCGGGGCGGAGGATGACGTTCAGACCCTCCTGCTGCGCCTCCCGAATGTATTCCGCGACGTCGTTCTGGCCGCTGAAAAGTCGAAGACGCCGGGGCGCGGTTCGTGGAGATTCCAGAAGACATATGTGGTGATGGTGTTCAGGCCCATGGCGCGGGCTTTGCGGAAACGGTCGCGCCAGTAGGCGCGCGGCACGCGCGGATAGTGCATCTCGCCGGAGAGGATCTGGTAAGGGTGGCCGTCGAGTTGGAACTGGCCATCGGCGATGGCGAAGGTGTGCGGCGGGTCCGGCCGGCTGCGCTGCGGAGTATTGTGCAGAGAAGAGAAATGCCGCGAGAATCAGAGAGATCGTGAAAAGTCTTCGGCTCATTGCACGAACGAGTTTAGCGCGGCGAGTTCAAAAGCCGAAAAGCAACCGCAGATTCTCGACTCCCGATGGTCGCTCAGAATGACATTCGTTTGGGCTGGATTGATTCCCACCCTTGCTGCGCAAGGAGGGGGCACCCTGGTTTGTCAGCATTGGAGAGAGATCAAAGCCAACAGGTTTAGCGTGCTTCGATTTTGCCTGCAATCCGGTTGTATTCGGCGCGCGACACGATATGCCTCTTCGCTAGATCTTCCGAGTCGCTGTAAGGACGGCCTTCGATAATGCGCTGAGCGGAATCCTCATCGATGCCCGGAAGGCTCTTGAGATCATCAGCAGAGGCGTGGTTGATGTTAATCGTCCGCTGCTGCTTGACGCCCTCCACAACACCCTGGGTGACCGCCTTGGCATCGCGAACCGCAGTAGATGTTGCGCGCGCGGTCTGCTCGCGAATTTCGTCAGGGCTGCGGTCGTGAGGGGTGCAGCCAGTCAGTGCGATGAGCGCCAACGGAACCAGAACAAAAAGCCTCATACTGGTTTTGATGCTTTCGCGCGGCTCGAGGGTGGTCGGTGGTCTTAATTTGAAGTGCCGTTGGGCGCTGGCGTGTGTCCTTTTCATATTGATGGGATTTGGACTGCCCGTGCGCGCGCAAGATCCATCATCGAGTGCGGATAGGGCGATGCACGACGGCGGAATGATGCGCCTGATGCAGCAGATGCATCCGAAAGACTTTATCCAGGAAATCGAGCATCACGCCGCGTCGGGAACAAGCGCCGAGCCAGCCTCAACGCCGGCGCCGATGCTCATGACGATGAAGGGTGCGTGGATGCTGATGTTCCACGCCAACGCATTTGTCGCAGATACGCAGCAAACCAGTCCGCGCGGCGGCGACAAGTTGTTTTCGACCAACTGGTTTATGCCGATGGCGGAGCGCGAGTGGGGGCCGGGACAATTGACGCTTCGCGCCATGTTCAGCCTGGAGCCGGCCACCGTAACAGGCGAGCAATATCCGCTGCTTTTTCAGCAGGGTGAGACGGCGTATGGGGTGCCGATCGCGGACGGGCAGCATCCGCATAACTTCTTCATGGAGTTGGCTGCGCTCTACGACTTGCACGTGGGCGAGAAGGGGCTGGTTAGCTTGTACGTGGCGCCGGAGGGAGATCCAGCAATTGGACCGACCGCGTATCCGCACCGGGCTTCGGCGCTCGAAAATCCAGTTGGCACGCTGGGACATCATCAGGAAGACTCCACGCATATTGCCAACGACGTGGTAACGCTGGGAGCGACGTATGGAATTGCGCGCGTTGAGGCGAGCGGCTTTCACGGACGCGAGCCGGATGAACACAGGTGGAACTTCGAGCAGGGCAAAATAGACTCATGGGCCAGCCGGCTAACCGTTGAGCCGGGGCATAACTGGAGCGGACAGTTCTCGTACGCGCGGATTGCCAGCCCTGAGGCCCTGTTCCCGCATGAGAATCAGGAGAGAATGACGGCCTCGCTGATGTGCAACCGAAACGTTGCGCATGGGAATTGGGCGAGTTCCGCGATATGGGGCAGAACGCGATCGTTGGAGGATTCGGCCAAAGAGAATAGCTACCTGCTGGAATCCACTCTGCAATTCAAGGAGCGGAATTACGCGTGGATCCGGCTGGAGAATGCGGGAAGAAGCAACGAGCTGCTGCTGGGCGAACATGCATTGCCGCCCGGGTTCAGAGAAGAACCGCTGACGCATGTGCAGGCATACACGTTTGGCTACGACCGCGATGTGAACGTCATACCGAATATTTCGACCGCAATCGGCGCGCAGGTTACAGCCTATGGCGTGGGACGGCCGCTGCAACCAATTTATGGAACGGATCCGATCGGCGTGCAAGTATTTCTACGCATGAGAATGAAGGGCAAGTGAGCGCGAGTTTTCGGCCGATCGGAGTTTGAGTGAGGTATGGGGAATAACCTTGATAGTTTCTGATCTTCAGATCGAATGTGAAACGTCCAAAGAATAATTCCGAGCATCAGAGGAATTGAGGAGAGTGCCATGGAGAAGCGGAAACTTGGAGCGGACGGGCCAGAGGTTCCGGTGATCTGCCTGGGAGGCAATGTATACGGGTGGACGCTGGCGGAGGCTGACGCCTTCCGGCAGTTTGACGAAGCGCTCGATCTGGGATTGAACTTTATCGATACGGCTGACGTGTACTCGCGCTGGGCTCCGGGGCATTCGGGGGGCGAGTCCGAGACAATCATCGGCAACTGGCTGACGAAGAGTGGCCGGCGCAAAGACGTGATTCTTGGAACCAAGGTCGGTATGGAGATGGGCGAGGGGCGCAAAGGGCTGAGCCCCGCATACATTCGGCGGGCGGTGGAGGATTCGCTCAAGCGGCTGCAGACCGATCACATCGATCTCTACCAGGCCCATAAGGACGACGAGGAGACACCGCTTGCGGAGACGCTTGGCGCATTCGATGATTTGGTCAAAGCGGGGAAGGTGCGGTACATCGGCGCATCGAATTACAGCGGGGCGCGTTTGGCGGAGGCACTGGAGACGAGCCGGAAGAATGGCCTCGCGAGTTATGTGTCGCTGCAACCGCATTACAACCTGGTGGAGCGAGAGAAGTTTGAAACAGACCTTCTGCCGGTGGTGCAGAAATATCAGCTTGGAGTAATCCCCTACTTCTCATTGGCGGCTGGTTTTCTGAGCGGCAAATACCGCAGCGCGCAAGACGCGGAAAAGGCCGCGCGCGGCAAGATGGTGCAGAAGTATTTGAATGACTGGGGATTCGGCGTAGTTGCCGCGCTCGAAGAGGTTGCGCAAGCAACAGGATCCACACCGGCGCAGGTTGCCCTGGCGTGGCTGATTGCGCAGCCAGGGATCACCGCTCCGATTGCAAGCGCGACGAATAGCAATCAACTGAATGATCTGGCGGAGGCGGAAAAGTTGAAGCTGGATCGCGAATCAATTGAAAAGCTGAATGAAGCGAGCGCGCGGAAGGCCGTGGCTCAACAGTGAGCCGCAGTTTCCTTATTTCCGCGAGCCGGACCACTCAAGATAGGACTTCCAGTCGGGTTGGCCGGGCATGCGCATCTGAAACTTGCCGGACATGACGGCGCCCTTCAGTTCGTAGAAAAGCCTGAACTGCGGCCCGGGCTGTTGTGGATCTGAGAGGAATTCGGCGGATGCCGGCGTGGGTGCGGTGACGGCGTAGTGGATGACGTGGCCTTCGTTGTCGAAATAAATGGCATGCAGCGGTTGGCCGGGCGCGTCCGCATAGATGTAGAGCATGTCGCTGTGTTCGCAGTTGAAGTCGGCCGGCCCCTTGCACCCGGTCGAGTCGCTGAAGGTGTGCCGAGCCACGACGTGGCCATTCAGCTCCGCACGAAACGTGTAGGCGCCGCCGGCGGACACATTCGGCGTATTCACTGTTTTGGCTCCCCATGTGCCGATTAGAAACGAGATCGGCTGAAATGGATTGGAATGCGGTTGAGGTGTGTTCTGTGCCACCGCCGACAGAGCGAGCATAAGTGCGAGAACGCAGTGATGAAATCTCATAGCTTCCTTTGCGATTGGACACTTTTTCAGAGGGACGCTCTTCGGGGAGTGAACGTGCATAAACCTTCGGCGACCGGTGTTGGCAGTCTACAGCGGTTCGATCGCTGCTGTGTCTCGCAGCTATAAAGTCGAACAGTTTTTTTCGACGACTTCCATAGTGGTGGACGCGGGACTGTTCGGGGAGTAGACTTCGGCATCCTTGGCTTCCCGCCCAATGGAAGCGACTTCTCACTGCAAAGGATTCTCCATGCGAATCGCCAACTTCACCCCGAAAGCGGCTGACTATGTTGCAAAGCCTGTGCCCACACCCCGCGAATCCACGAAATGCGCCGCCTCTGTCTTTTTCGGCACCGGCATCGGAATTTGCTTCGTGGCTTTGCTGCTGGCCTTCAGCCCCACCGGTGCGTATGCCCAGGCCGCAGCGAAAGGTCCCGAATTTACTTCGATTGTCGTGTTCGGCGACTCGCTATCCGATACCGGAAACGTGGCGCACCTGACGTATGACAAGTACGGGGTGCGGATTCCGGGGCCAGCCGCCGACTATACCGACGGCCGATTCACAGATGGATTCGACACACTGCCCCCTGCCCAGCTTTATTCCGGAGTGTGGGTCGAGCAACTGGCAGACTCGGTTGCGTCTAAGCCGGAAGTGAAGAACTCCCTCGACGGCGGGACGAACTACGCGTATGGCTTCGCTACGACCGGCGCCGGCACTGGCGCTTTCACTTTCGGGCCTTCCAATTCACTTTCGGTAAACGTGGAAAACATCGGCCAGCAGATTACCGACTACCTGGCGACCCATCCCAAGATCACCCCGAAGACGCTCTTTGTCGTCTGGGGCGGCGCCATCGACCTGCTCTACGCAACTTCTGAAAATGACGTGATTGACGCCGGTATCAATCAGACGCTCAACATTCAGCGCCTTGTCGATGCGGGAGCGACACAGTTTATCGTGCCGAACCTGCCTCCCTTGGGTCTGGTTCCGCGGCTCAACGGTTCTCCCGCCACCGCGATTCCGGCAACCGAGGCCAGCGCCCTTTACAACGCCGTTCTCGGCAGCGGCGTTTCCCTCATTCGGGAATTCAATGCAACCAGGCATTTGCACATCGCACAGTTGGACGTCTTCTCTCTGCTCAATAAGATTGTTGCGGCGCCGGCAACTTATTCGTTTACGAACGTCACAGCGAGTTCGCAGGGCATGCCGGTCGATCCTGACACCTATCTTTTCTGGGACGATCTGCACCCAACCACGCACGGACATCACATCCTCGCAGTTACCGCCGCCAGCATCCTGGCGCGCAGCAATTGCATGGCATCACGCGGAGTGGGCGCTGTTGTGTGCGGCGGGGCCGGACACTGATCCTTCGATTAGCCTGAACCCGGCGCGTGGCCCGCGCCGGGTTTTCTTCTTTCTTATGATGGCCTTCGAAGGCTTCGATCGTTGCCGGAGGCGCGGCGTCGGGGTTTCTGTATTCAAGGAAACGCTTCCTGTGTCAGATACGCGGACCTCATGACGCCATACTCCAACAAAAACGGAAAACTGAGCTGAACTGGACAGCATGAAAGGATGAGCTTCATTAGTCTTCAAGCAAAGAGGCATCCTCTATCTATTCCACGTCGTAATCAAATCCTTCGCAGTTACTGTCCCATACCCCTCCAGCAATTTATGCCCATCCCAAATGCCTCATGAGCGGGTTCGCCGGAAGGCGAACCCTGCACGCTTTTGATGGAGTTGCAACGGCCCGGAACAAATCCAAGCACGATATAGGGTTGCTCCTGCGAGATGATTGATGCGGATGAGGCGCGCATCCGTTCGATCGCATCCCGCAATCGCGCGTTCAGCTCTTCCACCTGGCGCAATGTCATGCCCTTGGTAGGGATGGGTTCGCCAACCGTGAGCGTGATTTCTCCGGGATAAAAGTGGCGCGTGTGCATGGGCAGCAGGTCGTAGACACCGCTCAGCGCAATCGGCACCAGCGGGACCTGGGCGCGGATGGCGAGGAACGCCGCTCCCGCGAGAAATGGTTGCATGGTGCCGTCGGGAGTGCGGGCTCCCTCAGGGAAAACAAACAGAGGCATGCCGGCGCGTAGCGCTCGGACCGCAGTTCCAAGGCTGGAGACGGTGGAGCTGGAGCTGACGCTGTCGACCGGTATCTGGCCGGAGCGATTGAGGTGCCAGCCGATGAAGGGCATGGTCCACAGCTCTTTTTTGGCAAGGATGCGGAACTGGAAGGGAAGCGTGGAAAAGATGACGGGCGTATCCATATAGGACGTGTGGTTGGCGGCGTATACGGCGACAGCGTGTTTGCGAAGGTTCTCGGCGCCGCGCACGGTGAGGCGGGCGCCCGAGATCTTGACACAACCGCGCGCCCAGATCCGGGCGATGCGGTGCTGGATGCGCCCACTCTTATCCCAGAGGGAAACGAGCAGCGAGATGCTCCCGCAGATTGCCGTGTAGCAGAAGAAGACCGGGGCTTGAAGAATGTTGGTGCGCCAGCGGTAGAAACGGGGCAGCGGATCGGGGGGACGGCGACGGGTCACGGAAGCTGGCCTACGCGTTCCACAGTCTCACCGGCGCTTGAGGCTGATGCGGATTGGGCCAGCAGGCGGGTGCGAACATCGCCGACAAGGTAAACCGAGCCGGAGACGACGATGGGTCCGGAAGGGTTTGCCTTGGCGCCTTCGAGGGCAAGCTCGATGGCCTGGCTCACCGAGGATGCGGCGAAGGCTGGTGTACCCGTAGAGGCGGCGGCGGCGAGCAGATCCTTCAAGGGGGTGGCGCGAGTGCTTTGGATCGGCGCAAAGATCACCTTGTCGAAGATGGGAAAAAGAATGTGCGCCATCTCGAGGACCGGCTTGTCGCGCAGGCAGCTGAAGACGAGCGTGCCGAGATTGCTGCTCGGGCAGCAGATCGCGAAGCCCGGCCCGCAGAGCCCATGCGCCGGCGGGGTTGTGCGCCACGTCGAGGATGAACTCGGTCGGGTGGTGATGACCCTGGCGGGTTCTCGATCCGGATGCGCTCGAGGCGAGCGGGCCACCGGGTGTTGCGAATGCCCTCGGCGACCGATTTTGGGGTCAGGCAGAACCCGTGGCTGATGGCGAGTTCGACCGCTGCGGCAATGGCCAGGGCCACATTGCGATGCTGATGCGCTCCGCGCAGCGGTGAATCCACCTCGATGAGCTGGCCAAGAACCTCAACCTTATAGATATGTTGTCGATCGGTGTCGCGCGTGGACGGCGTCTCACTTGAGCTGGATCGGCAAAAGAATCGCGCAAATGGGGGCTGTCGGATGCCGGCATGTAAGGCACGGCGCTCACGCCAAGAACGGAAAGCGATGTCGCGACTTCGCCGAGGACCTGGTTGGCCTCAGGATGCTGCGGAAGAGTAACAAGCGTACCGCCAGGGCGCAGGATGCCGGCCTTCTCGCGCGCAATTTCGCTGATGGTCGAGCCAAGCCACTCCATGTGGTCAAGCGAGATGTCGGTGACGATGGAGAGCAGCGGATCGACAATATTGGTTGCGTCGAGGCGTCCGCCCAAGGCCCACTTCGAGAACGGCAATCTCAATCGCCGGTTCGGCAAAGTGCAGAAAAGCCATCGCGGTGAGGGTCTCGAAAAAACTCGGCGGCTGCGCCAGCTTCTTCTCCTCCACCAGTTTTTGCCCGGCGGCGCGAACGCGGAAAAAGTGCTCGGCAAAGTCAGCGTCGGAGATTTCGGCGCCATCGATGCGGATGCGCTCATTCGGCCGCGCCAGATGCGGCGAGGTATAGAGGCCGGTGCGCAGCCCTGAGGCGGTGAGAATGGAGGCCAGCGTGGCAGCCGTGGAGCCTTTCCCGTTGGTTCCGGCGATCAAGACCGAAGGAAAAGTGCGCTGGGGATTGCCGAGCGCGGCAAGGAGGACGGCGACCTCTCCAAGAGAGAATTTGCGGCGCGTCTGGCCGGTCTGCGTGGCGAGTTCGGGCGCCATGGCGGCTAGATGATCGATCGCGGACTGGTAAGACATCGAGGCTTCAGTATAGAAGAGCAAAGGTCAAGCAGGAGACTCCTGTAATCCGTGAGGAATCAACGGCGGACACAGCGGGACACTGATCGTTGACAGTCATAGGCTGTCAAGAAAGCTGCGAACAACGGCGTTGAAAGCGCCGGGGTTGTCGGCATGCAGGGCGTGGCCGCCATCGAGGATGAGGAGATGGGTATGGGGGCGTTGCGCTGCCATCTCCTTCATGTGCTCCTCTGACGTGACAGGGCTTTCGCGGCCGCGAAGAATAAGTGCGGGACAGGTCGACCCGAGCCAGTCAGCCCAATGGTCGCCGACCAGGTTCTGCTGCGAACGCACCATATCTTGCGGATCGAACGCCAGATGCCATCCTGCGTCGGAATGGCGGAACGAGTCGCTTAAGTAGGGAACAAGGCGGGCACCGATCTTCCCTTCGAGTTCTTCCCGTGTAGCGAAGAAACCCTGCCAGGCTAAGGACGAAGCTGATGTCGTCGGTAACGACCGCACCAATGTCTTCAATAATGAGTGCCTTGACGCGTTCGGGATGACGGGCGGCGAACTGGTAGGCGTTGACGCCACCGAGCGAGTTGCCGAGGATGCACGACCTGCGGGAGGTCGAGCAAGCTAAGCAGCGCTTCAATGTCGCCGAGATAGTCTTCGCGGGTGTACGTCGCGGCATGGCTGGAGTCGCCGTGACCGCGCTGATCAGGGGCAATGACGCGGTAATCGGGTGCAGAGGCTGGCCGCGAGGGCGGTATAGGTAGCGCCCTGCATCAGGTGCGCATGAAGAGCAACCAGCGGAGTTCGCGATGTCGGAGGACGACGCGAGATCCGGTGTCAAGATACGAAAGCATAAGCCCATCGTGATGGAATGTATGCCGTTGAAAATCCATTGGAACTCGAGTTGATGCTACAGCTGGGCAATTGGATGCGCGATGGAACCGAACCGGCATTGCGACGCAAAGTCACTTGGACGTTGAGCCTTAGCAGGAGACTTTTGTGCGGTGTTTTCCTCGTTGATTTTGAGAGGTGTGCAGAGTGTGGAAGACGCATCCGCTGTGGACGACCAGGTGCCTGGAAGCGCTGGATTGGCGCGGTCAGGAACGCGCATTGCACATAAAAGACAAAGGATTCACAAGGGATTTTGCGCGGTCTGTGGGAGCAGTGGGAAACGGGGGACGCGGATGAAGGGGAACCGCCACGATTTCCAAATGTCCGGAGATGCACAGGCGGGATTTAGAAATCCGGCACACAGGTAAAGCGGGTGACGGGAAACAAGATAAGCCGGCTTTCCACTTTTCCAGCGACAACGACGGTTACTACTGGTTAATTGATTACTACATTCACGGAAATCCCTATAACCGTCGCAGCGCGAAGATCGAAGATCGACTGCAGAGCGGCGATGGCGTATTGCTGTGCGCACGAACGGTTCGATAGACTGAGGCTCCCCATTCGAATCGAGGTACGAAGTCGCGCGGGAACCGGAGGTCTGGCGAGACTGTGCTGATGGTTGCGCGGTGGTGTCGCAAGCGGCGCATCGGGTGGTTCTTCGCATGGCTCTGCCTGGTCGCGACGACCGGGCTGGGCCAGACGGTGGATGCGACCCAATGGCATTCCGGTACGGTGACACTGAACGAAGGCTGGCGCGAGCATGATGGCGACGATCCGGCATGGGCCCAGCCTGTCTTCGATGACAGCGGTTGGCAATCGGTAAACCTGGATGATCTGGGCGGGGCCGAGCCGGGATGGCGCTGGTATCGAATCCACATCAAACTCGCGCCGGGTCATGAGCATGTGCATTTGCTGATTGCGGGCGGCTCGGGCACATATGAACTTTTTCTGAACGGCGAGAAGATGGACGGCGCGAACGTCAAATCTCTCTGGGGGGTGACACGGCCGACCGAACAAATCTTCATGCTTCACGATGAGGACAACGAGGTCACAGTCGCATTACGGACCCATGCGCCGACCATGTATTCGTTATGGCATCTGCCGTTGTTTCTGACGGTGGCAGTTGGCACCCCCGGTGCTGTCGACAATGAGCGGCAGGGAATGGAAAGTCGGAGACTTTACACGGCAATTCCTTCCATTGCGATCAACCTGATGGTTTTGCTGGCGAGCATGGCAGCGTTTGCTCTGCATCGGAGCCAGCGCGACCGCAAGGAATATCTATGGCTCGGGTTGTACCTGTTTCTGCTGGGACTCTCGAACGGATTGTTGTTTTGCGCCGTAGCCGGCCTGCTGCCAATTTCAATCAACACTCTGTTCGCTGACCCGTTGATCTATTTCTTCACCATCATGCAGATCGAATTTACCTTCAGCTTTGCGGGCCAGCGGGTCGGGCGGATCTGGCGAGCGTACGAGATCGCCCTGCTGCCAATGCCGATCCTCGCATTTCTGCAGGTCACGAGCGTTCTTTCAAATCAGCTCTACGTCTCGTTGGAAGCGGTGATGATACTGCCGGCGGCCCTGTTGTTGCCGGTGCTGCTGCTGATCTGGTATCGCCGCGGGAATCGCGAAGCAGGATGGTTGATTCTGCCCAGCTTGTTTCCGGCAGCGGCTACAGCGCTCTTTGATCTCGGAACCGCTTCCCTCGACACAGGCTGGGGGCGCGCCGACTTTCTGGCGAACCCGATCCCGGTTGGTCCCATTTCGCTTCAAATCGCCGATCTCAGCGACCTTTTGTTTGTGCTGGCGATTGGAGTAGTAATGTTTTTCCGCTTTACGCGGGTGAGCCGGGAGCAGTCCCGGGTGGCTGCGGAACTGGAAGCGGCGCGCGAGATACAACAGCGGCTGGTCCCGGCGCGGTTGCCGGAGGTGAAGGGCTATCGAATCGAAGCTGCATATTTTCCGGCTCAGGAAGTGGGGGGTGACTTCTACCAGGTTTTTCAGCAAAGTGACGGCGCGCAACTCCTGCTGGTGGGCGATGTGAGCGGCAAAGGACTGAAAGCCGCCATGACGGGCACGCTCGCGCTCGGCGCCTTGCGTGCTCTGGCTGGGGAGGGGCTGGGGCCGGCGGTTGTGCTTACACGGCTCAATCGTCAACAGACCGAGACCCAGGATGGCGGATTTATCACCTGCATTTGTGCGCGGGTCACAGAACAGGGAGAAGTAACGATGGCAAATGCCGGCCATCTTTCCCCGTATCGCAATGGAGAAGAGGTGTCAGTCGCCTCAGGGCTCCCTCTGGGGATTTCCCGGGACGAGAAGTACCAGGAACAGACATTCACCCTTGAGCCCGGCGAGCAATTGACGCTGCTTTCCGACGGCGTGCTCGAGGCAATGGATGCGAAAGGCGAGTTGTTCGGCTTTGAACGCATGCGCGCCGTCAGCGCGCAGACCGCGGCGGAGATCGCAGCAGCAGCGCGCCGGTTTGGCCAGGAAGACGACATCACGGTCCTGACCCTGACACGGATTCAGCCTTCTGCGCCTGGGGAATGATCATGTTTCAGTCCCGTTAAGACGCAAAACATCCAAGTTTCCAGAATGTTGACGGGTTTTCCACGCACCGGTTTTTGTGAAGATGCATACAATCAAAGGCAAGAAACTGCAGCGGTTTCTCGCCGTAGCGTGTCTGGTGTAGGCTTGGGCCAAGCAGGGCTGCGGCTTGGATCGCCCGGTACGGACGTAAATTGGGGACAAGTTTGCCGTGTGCGAGGTGCAACGGCGAGCGAGATGGGGTGGACTATGCCGATTGTCGAGACTGAGGTTGAAAAGCCGGCAGCACAGGGGGCAGCGATGGAGATTACCGTAAGCCGCCAGGAACTGGTGAAGGAGCTCACCGCGACGCAAAGCGTGGTCGAGCGCAAGACAACGATTCCCATCCTGTCCAACTTCCTGATTGAGGCTGATGGCGACCGGCTGAACATCACGGCAACCGACCTGGACCAGGCGATCAGGACCAGCGCTGCGGTCAAGGTCAAGAAGCCGGGCTCCTGCACCATTCCGGCCCGCAAGCTTTACGACTACATCAAGCTGCTTCCGGATGGCGACATTTCCATCAAGCTGCTCGAAAACCACTGGGTGCAAATCCGCTCGGGCCGCTCCAATACCAAGATGGTGGGCATGGCGCGCGCGAATTATCCGCAGGTGCCCGAGTTCCCGGCAGTCTCTGTGACGAGCATTTCAGTGGTGGCTTTGAAGACGCTGATCGCTCGCACAATCTTCGCGATCTCCAATGAAGAATCGCGCTATACCCTGAACGGCGCCCTGCTGGTGCTCAAGGCAGAATCGATCGCGATGGTTGCGACCGATGGCCACCGGCTCTCCTTTGTCGAAAAACCCGGTGAGGCCATGGAAGGCATCAGCGGCGAGAAGCGCGTGCTGATTCCACGCAAGGCGCTGCAGGAGCTGCAGGGTTTGCTGTCCAATACCGACGTCGAGAAAGTGGAGTTCGCGGATGACGAGCACACGCTGTTCTTCAAGATCGGTCATCGCACGCTGAGCACGCGTCGGCTATCAGGCCAGTTCCCGAACTACGAAGCGGTCATGCCGCGTGACAACACAAAATTCGCGGTCGTTCGGTCGAGCGAACTGTCGAGTGCCATCCAGCGCGTTGCGCAATTTGCCGACGAGCGTTCCGGGGCGATCCGTTTGCGACTCGAAGGCAACGAGCTGAAGATCAGTTCGCAATCCACCGAGAGCGGCGAGAGCGAAGACACCATCGACACGCCGTATGCCGGCGACCCGATCGTGGTCGGCTTCAACTCCACCTACATCATCGATTTCCTCAAAGCTCTGGGGAACGAGGGCGAGGTGCGGCTGGAGTTCAAGGACTCGCAAAGTGCCGGCCAGATGCGCCCCGAAGATCCCGATGCTGAGTACAGGTCGCGGTATGTGCTGATGCCGATGCGGATCTGAAACGACGTGATTTCAGTAGTAGTAATGGTTAGTGATCAATTCACGTGCAGCCTGCCAGGCAGCGCGCGCATCCAGATGGTGATCGGCCATCAGCGTCACCAACTGATCGAACCGCTCGAGATTGGCCAATCCGGCATCCTCGTCGTCGACAACAAAGCTTTATTCCGAATGGGGTAGCACGTCAAGCAAACGCGTTTGCCGAGAGTGTCAAGCCCCCTCCGCGCATTTAGTCGCTAAGTTCCTGAATTCACTCGCACGATTTCCGGCGCCCATTTGCAGGTTATTTCCCGCTTCCGGAGCACAATAACATCATGCCGAATCTCTTTTTGCTAACCGCCAACCGATGAACCTTAAGTTCTTTGCAGAGAGGAATCTACAGCCAAGCCGTTTTATTGCAGGAATCTACAGCCACCCCCTGTCTGCAAGCTCATGATTTTAGATAACTTCTCTAAAGAGATGGGATAATAGGGGTAAAGGGCAACCAAAGGGTTGCCTATCGTTCGTTGGCCGTCTGACACCATTGATGTGGTCTGCAATCCACCTAAAGAAAAGATTCGCCCCCAAAACGTCACTCTTTCGGAAACACCCCCGGGTACGATCCACAACCTCGCCGACCTAGAATGAGATGTGCGCAAAGCCATCTCTTTTGTACTTCCATTCGTGATCCTTATTCCCACCGCCATTTTGGTGGGCTGTTCCTCCGCACCTGCGATTGACCTGTCCACGCCGGTCACCACCATTGGTCAAGCTACGCCGGTCAGCGTTCACGTCACCGATCCGCACGGTGTTCGCAGCGTCTCGGCGACCGTGGAGCAGAACGGCGTCAAATACTCCGTCTGGCAGATGGCGCAACCTTCCAAGGCGAAGGAGGCGACGTTCAATTTCACAGCCGGCGTAAAGACCACGCCACAGCTCAAGGACGGCAAAGCGAAACTCATCGTCGAAGCCGCATCGAACGGCATGTTTCACAAGGCGTCGCTCATTGAGAGAGACGTAACGGTGGTGACGCAGCCGCCCACGGTAAGCGTCGACTCGGAACAGCACTATCTGTACATTGGCATGGCCGATCTGGCGACTTTCAACGTGTCCGGAGCCTATACGGCGGCCGGGGTGCGCGTAGGCGATCAGTCGTATCGCGCATGGCCCATGCCGGGCGGCAAACCGGGCCTGTTTTCGCTGTTCGCCTTCGCCTGGAATATGCCGCAGGGCACGATTCCGCTGGTCTTTGCCTCGAACGGCGCGGGCAACGATGTAACGAGCCCCATCGTCGTCATCTTCCCGAAGAAAGAGCAGCCGCATTACACCGTCCACGATCTGCAAATCAGCGATGCCTTCATGCAGAAGGTGGTAGGCGAACTCGATCCGAACGGCTCAGGCGACATGGTCGCGCGCTTCGTCAAAATCAACACCGAGATGCGCAAGTCGAACAACAAGACGTTGTCTGATTTGCGTTTCAAAACGGCGGATCACTTTCTGTTCACGCAGACCTTTCAGCGCCAGCCTCATTCGCAGGCCGAAGCCACCTTCGCCGATCTGCGCAACTACATCTACCAGGGCAAAAAGATCGACCAGCAGGTGCACCTTGGCTATGACCTTGCTGTCACGCAACACGTAGGCGTTGAGGCGTCAAACGACGGCCGCATCGTGTGGGCTGCACCGCTGGGCATCTATGGCAACTGCGTCGTGGTCGATCACGGCTACGGATTGCAGACGATTTACGGGCATATGAGCCACATCGACGTCCACGAAGGCGACATGGTGAAGCGCGGCCAGGTGATGGGCCAGAGCGGCATGACCGGGATGGCCGGTGGCGATCACATCCACTTCGCCATGCAACTTGACGGCGTCCAGATCGACCCCAAGGAATGGTGGGACCCGCACTGGATCCAGGACCACATCACGAAGCGCATCGATGCGGGTATGGCACCCGTTTCCGAGGCCGCGGCTGCCCCCTACAAACGGCAAGCTCACCAGGCTAGATCGAGAAAGCGTCGGCGGTAACAGCTTTTCGGGTTGCAGCGGCTCTACCGCATCCTGCGTTGTGCCACATCGAAGTGTTGATCGATATGGCGGCATAAGCCCCGGGAATGCTATGCTTTCCCGCTATGAAGTCGAGGCTGTACTTTGCACTCGCTTGTTTTCTTGCTGCATCATTTGGAGCCGGATCTTTAACCTTTGCCCAGGAGCCTGATCCGGCGATCGCATCGCTGCAGGCTCGTCCATCGCCTACATGGCTGAAATCGGGCACAATCTATCAAATCTTCGTGCGCTCGTTTTCGCCCACCGGCGATCTGAATGGCGTAACCGCGCGCCTCGACGACCTGCACAAGCTGGGCGTGAACATCCTCATGCTCATGCCAATCCATCCCTACGGCCAGGTGAAGAAAAAGGGCTCGCTCGGCAGTCCTTATGCCGTGAGCGATTACTACGCGATCGATAAGCCGCTCGGCACCAAGGACGATCTGCATCGACTTGTTGAAGAGGCACACAAGCGCCAGATGAAGGTCATCCTTGATATGGTGGCCAATCACACCGCATGGGACAGTGTGATGATGGCGCACCCGGAGTATTACAAGAAGGATAAGAACGGCAACGTCACGTATCCTCACGACTGGACCGACGTTGCAGCGCTCGATTATGCGAATCCCAAGCTTCGACGCTACATGACCGATGTCCTGATTTACTGGATCAAGAACTTCGATCTGGATGGATACCGCTGCGATGCGGCCGGCGAGGTACCAACCGACTTCTGGGAACAGGCACGCAAAGAACTGGACCAGGCAAAGCCCGACATCATCATGCTCGCCGAAGCGGAAAAGCCGGAACTGCTGCGCAGCGCGTTCGATATCGACTACGCATGGTCCATGATGCACACGCTGAACGATGTCGAGATGGACGGAGCACCCGCAACCAGGATCCAAGAGACAATGGAGCAGCAGCAGGCGCTGTTTCCCAAAGGCGCGCTGCACATGCGCATGAGCGACGATCACGATGAGCTCCGGGCCACAACGCGCTATGGCTTTCCGGGAGCGATAGGCGCGTCGGCCTTGATGTTGACGCTCGACGGCTCACCTTTGATCTACAACGGCATGGAAGTGGGTGACTCCACTCAGTCCGGAGATCCCGCCCTGTTTGAGCCGCAGAAAATCTTCTGGGGCGCGGTGAAGTGGCATCCCGAGTACCCAAAGTTTTACGAGGTGATGACCGCGCTCCGGCATGATCACCCGGCGCTGCAGCAAGGTGCAACCATATGGTTGCACAATACCGATGAGCAGCATGTAGTTACCTATCTGCGCCGCTGCGGGCAGTGAAGAGTTTCTGATCGCCGTGAACCTGTCGAATACGCCTTTTCGCGGAAGCGTGGAAGCCGCCGGGAATTGGAAGGAAATCGAACTTCCAGTCTCGAAACCTGAATCTGATGCCGTTCCGTTTCTTTCGCTGAACGCGTTCGAGGCTCGCATTTTTCAAAAGCAAGCCCAGTAGGAAGAGCTCATGACCACATCGCAAACCGAACAGGTTGGGTCCAAGACCGTCACGTACTTCCGCAAGCCCGAGCGCAGCTTCTGGCAGATCTGGAACATGAGCTTCGGCTTCCTGGGTATTCAGTTCGGCTGGGGCCTGCAGATGGCGAACATGAGCGCCATCTATGAGTATCTTGGCGCGCGCGCAGACCAGATTCCGATTCTATGGCTCGCTGCTCCGTTGACTGGGCTGCTGATTCAGCCACTGATCGGGCATGCGAGCGATCACACGTGGGGCCGCCTCGGGCGCCGCCGTCCGTACTTTCTTGCCGGAGCAATCCTGAGCTCGCTCATGCTTCTTTTTATGCCGAACGCGTCGGCATTGTGGATGGCGGCGGGCATGCTCTGGATTCTGGACGCCTCAATCAACGTGAGCATGGAACCATTCCGCGCGTTTGTTGCCGACATTCTGCCGGAAGGCCAGCGCACTTCAGGCTTCGCCATGCAGAGCCTTTTCATCGGATTAGGCGCATCGTTCTCATCGGCGCTGCCATATATCCTCACGAACTTCTTTCACATGCAGCAGAAGGTGGGGGACACGCGCGCGGTGCCAACCGTCGTGCGGATCTCGTTCTACGTGGGCGCGCGTTGCTTTTATAGGCGCGGTGCTGTGGACCATCATCACCACCAAGGAATATCCGCCGCAGGATATGGAGGCGTTTCGTCGCGCGAAGGCGGAAAAGACAAGCCTGGCCGCGAGTGCGCGGGAGATATTTGCCGCCATCGCGGAGATGCCCGACACCATGCGCAAACTCGGCCCCGTGCAACTGCTGACGTGGCTGGGTCTTTTCTGCATGTGGCTTTATTTTCCAGTCGCCGTCGCGCACAACGTCTTCGGCGCCAGCGATACGAGTTCACCGCTCTATCAGGCGGGAGTGGAGTGGGGCGGCAATTGCTTTGCGATCTACTCGATTGTGTGTTTCGCGTTCTCCTTTGCGCTGCCTGGGCTGGCGCGCAAACTGGGACGCAAGAACACGCATACTGTGTGTTTGATCTGCGGAGCGCTGAGCCTGATGTCGGTCGCGTTGATTCACAACAAATATGTGTTGTTGCTGACCATGGTCGGCGTCGGTATTGCGTGGGCCAGCACTCTGTCGATGCCGTATGCGGTGCTTGCAGCATCGTTACCGCCTGCCCGGACCGGCGTGTACATGGGCATCTTCAACTTCTTCATCGTCACGCCGGAGATTCTGGCATCGCTGTTCTTCGGCTGGTTCATGATCCACATGCTGCACAACAATCGCATCTACGCCATCATTGCAGGGGGCGTTTTCATGCTGATTGCGGCTCTCCTGATGCAGCGTGTGCGCGATCCGCAGACCCTGAGCGTGCAGGACGTTTAACGTCATGACGGTGCGGCCTATTTGACTGCGGCTGGCGCCGGTGCCTTTGTTCGCGACTTCGGCCAGGAGCGCATGCAACTGGCTGACGCCTTCGGTGAGCGCGGCGGGACCGGGCTGCAGAATCAGGGATGAAGGAATCTCGAAGATCTGGTCACGGCGGATCGCTGCAATCCGATCCGCGCCCGCGCGGGATCTGATTTCATCGAAGTTTACTTTCATCCCGCACCACGAGGCGAAGATCACATCGGGATTGCGCTCGATGACCGTGTCCCAGGCGACAACCCGATCCTGGGCCTTCCGGCATTCGCGAAGTTCGGGAAAGATGGGCTGGCCGCCTGCAATCTCGACCAGTTCCTCAACCCACTCGATGCCGCTGATGATGGGGTCGTTCCACTCTTCGAAAAACACGCGCGGTCGAAAGGGAAATGTCTTTGCCGATGCGGCGATACGTTCGAGACCTTTGGCATAAGAACGAATCAGTTCATCGCCTTCGCGCCTGTTTTCCCAGGATGCGCGAGATCATGGCAATCGTTTCGAAGATCTCAGCGATGCTGCGCTGGTTGCAATTCAAAACCGTGAAGCCGCGCAGAGACGCCTCGCGCGTTATCTGCGCCTGCACATCGGAGTAGGTAATGATCAGGTCCGGTTTGAGCTCAGCAATCGCGTCGAAGTTCGCGTCGCGAAAGGTGGAAACCCGCGGCTTCTGCCGGACTTCCGGGGGCCGGGTGGAGAAGCCGGAGACACCGACGATGCGATGCTGTTCGCCGAGCAGATAGATCAGTTCGGTCACCTCGTCCGACAGGCAGACGATGCGATTCGGGAAAGAATGGAACTCCGGCTGGGAGAAGGAATCGGTCATAGAGCTAACGATTTTATACGAATGAATACTGTATGATGCATGCGATACAGTATTTGCGTGCGAAACCATTGAAGATGGAAAGATGATTTCACGATTCGAAGGCGTCTGCCAACCGGAGAGGGGATTCGGAATATGAGCAGGACGAGCATTCGGCGCATCTCCATTTGTTTTTTTAGCGCATGTCTGGTCATTTGCCTGCTTGTGCTGGTGTTCAGCGGCTGCCAAAACAGCCAGCGCGTAAGTCTCACCGTTTCGGCGGCGGCAAGTCTCCAGGGCGCGCTCGGTGAGATTGAAACCGCGTACTTCTCCGGCCACCCGAAGGTGGATTTTCGCAACAACTTCGGATCGTCTGGAACATTGGCTCGCGAGATTGAGCAAGGCGCTCCGGTCGATGTGTTTCTGTCGGCCGCTGCAAAGCCGATGGACGATCTGGATGGCAAGGGATTGATTATGCCAGGAACGCGGCAGAATGTCCTGCGCAATTCGCTGGTCCTGATTGCGCCGCTCGATTCAAAGTTGCAGGGGGCTGCGGGGCTGGCTGATCCGTCGATCCGGATTATCGCGGTTGGCGATCCGGCGAGCGTGCCTGCCGGGCAGTACGCGCAGCAAACGCTTAATGCACTTCACTTGAACGAGCAGGTGAAGGGGAAGCTGGTTTTGGGCAAAGATGTTCGCCAGGTGCTGACCTTCGTGGAAACAGGCAACGCGGATGCCGGTTTTGTGTATGCGACCGATGCGAAGATCTCCGGCAGGGTTCGCGTGGTTGCGACCGTGCCGGAGTCTGCACATGAGCCAATCGTCTACCCAGTGGCCGTGGTAAAGACAAGCGCGAATCAGGATGCCGCGCGCACATTTGTAGAGTTTCTGGGCAGCGCTCGAGGCCAAGGCAATCTTCACCAGGTACGGATATACACTGGCTGCACCGTGATGCTGTCTACCGATACGTCGCCGCTGATCATTTCGCTGGCAACGACTTGTGCTGCAACGGTCGCCACGTTTTTTCTGGGGATGTTCGCGGCACGGATCATGTATGACGTGCGCGGCGGGCTTCGCGCATGGATCGATGGCCTGCTTACTTTGCCTTTGGTGCTTCCACCTACGGTTGTTGGATTTTTTCTTCTGCTGATCTTCGGAAGGCGCAGTTTCATCGGGCGCGCGCTCGAGCATGTGGGGCTCACGATCGCATTTTCGTGGCCGGCAACGGTCATCGCCGCCACCGTGATTGCGTTTCCCCTGATGTACCGGACAACACTCGGCGCATTTGACCAGGTGAATCCCACGCTTCTGCAGGCGGCGCGCACGCTGGGAGCAAGCGAGTGGGCCGTCTTTCGCCGCGTGTTGTTGCCGCTGGCCGGCCCGGGCGTGATTGCCGGAACCGTTCTGGCTTTTGCGCGTGCCCTGGGTGAGTTTGGTGCGACGTTGATGCTGGCCGGCAACATTCCCGGGCGCACGCAGACGATGCCGATTGCGATCTTCTCCTCTGCTGAAGCAGGGGACATGCATACGGCACTCTTATGGGTCTGCTTGATCATGATCTTCTCGCTGGCAATCATCCGCCTGCTGAATGTGCAGAAGAAGACGCGAGCAATTGAACGAACCGAACCTCAGACGCAAAGCTCGGAGCTTTCCGAGCAATTGCTCTCGGTGATTTCTGCTCGGGATACCAGCGAATCTGGCGGAGCACTTGAGGTTGAAATAGAACGGAGCCTGGAAAATTTTACTTTACGCATCGCACTCAGCACCCGCAAAGGAACAATCGGACTGCTGGGACCGTCAGGATCAGGGAAATCGATGACGCTGCGCATGATTGCCGGCGTCTCAACACCTGACAGCGGGCGCATCGTTCTTAATGGCCGGGTTCTGTTTGACAGCGCGACGGGACAAAATATTCCGGCAGCAGGCAGGCGCGTAGGCCTTGTGTTCCAGGATTACGCGCTGTTCCCGCATCTTACGGTGGCGGAGAATGTGGGTTTCGGTCTGGCGCACTTTGCCAAGCACGAGAGGGCGGCGCGCATGTGGAAGCAGCTCGAGTCGATGGGAATCGCCGAGCTGGCGAATCGATATCCCAGCCAGATATCGGGCGGCCAGCGGCAGCGCGTGGCGATTGCGCGATGCCTGGCGATGGAGCCGGATGCGCTATTGCTGGACGAGCCTTTCGCAGCGCTTGATCCGCATCTGCGCAGGCGAACCGAAGAGCAGCTCCGCGCGACGCTTGCAGGTTTTAGCGGGGCGGTGGTCTTTGTCACGCACGATATGGAGGAGGCCTTCCGATTCTGTTCCGAGTTGCAGGTGTTGGATAACGGCCGCGTGATCGCAAGTGGACCCAAGCACAAGCTCTTCGAACGTCCGCGTACGGTGGCGGCCGCGCGGCTGACCGGCTGCAAGAACATTGCGACGGCAAAGCGTCTTGGTGGCGACTGCATTCAAGTGGATGGGTGGGATTGCCGGCTGCGGACCGCGGCGGAAGTTCCAGAGGGACTTACTCATGTCGGATTTCGTTCGCACCAGTTGGTCTTTCAAAAAGCGGACGGCGGCGAAAATACATTTCCATGCTGGCTGGTGAGCACGAGCGAAGCTCCGCATGAAATGACTCTCTATCTACGCCTGCATAGCAAGCCAACGCCGGGGCAGACTGCCTCATCTGCAGGCCGATGTTGCAAAGGATCTCTGGCGAACGCTTTCTTCGCAACCGCAGCCCTGGAGCATCACGCTCGATCCCGGGCGGTTGCTGCTTCTGGAAGGCTGACGATATTGTGCGGCTTGTTAAGAGGGCGGACGATTCGCAGGACGTCGACATTGTTTGCTGCGGAAAATTGATATAGAGCGGGCTACTCACCAATAGCAAGTTGCCGCTGCGGTCCCGCACCTCCGAGCGTAGCCAATGGGCGCCCGGGCCAACCGTGAGGTTGAACGTCGACGAAGCATTTACGTTGCCCGCTGGCACAGACGCGGGCGTTGCAGCCTCTTCGCCATCCAGTAGCAGGTGAACCACGGAACCCGCAGAGCCGGCAGTATGAACCTCAACGTGAATGGGGGCGAGACCGGCAACGGCCAGTGTTTCGCCCATGCGCGCATGCATTCCGTTGGCTTCGGCCTCGATATCTATTTGCTTGTCATGCGAAGCGGTGAGATCCACAAACGTTCGCCCCGCACGAATGCCGTTGAGGATGGCAGGCACGGATAGCTCATCCGCTTCTACAACGGTGGTGGGCCAGCCGATTGATCCCGGTGGCCCGGGCGGGTGCGTTGCATTGTGGCTGTCACTTCCTCCAATGGCGGCCAGGCGATGGCCTTTGCGAAGTTGGGCATCCCAGTACTTCGCGCTGAATAACATGATCTGGCCGCCGTTGATGACTTCGACGGCTGTGAAGAGCTCCATGTCGATGCCCGCTGGCGGTTCCCATCTGCAGCCCATGCAGACTTCGCCGCCAGGCGCTTCGGCATGATTGATGGATGCGATGCCGCCCTTCGACTCAATATCCCGCAACACAGTATTCAAGTCCAGCGCACCGGGGTTTACGCGAAAGTCTACAAATTGCGTGACCCCGAACATGTTGAAGTGCCCGTAGAACGTCGTCATCTCCCGTCCGGGAATCAGCAGCACGTGATCGAAGTAGGGCTGTAACTCGCGCTCCGCGTCGTATTGCGAATCCGCATTGTGGTCGGTGATCGCGATGAAATCGAGGCCACGCGCGGCCGCTGTTTGCACGCTGAGAAAGAGCGGACACGGAACCATCCTGCCGCTCTGGCTGGCGCAACTGCCATCACTGTGCGCCGTGTGCATGTGCAGGTCACCGCGATACCAGCGAGTGCCCGTTGCCAGCGGATTCATCGCAAAACCGGCGTCTTCGTCTCGTGAATTGAAGCGGATTTCGGCGCGATAATGGGCTACACTTTGTGGCGCGAATATTTGGCACAGCGAGGAGGAGATGCCACTGTCCGGCTGGAATCGCGCCCGGCAAATAGGAAGGGGTCGCATCGGTCTCGCTGATGGTGAAGTGGCTCTTGTTGCCGCCGCTCTCTCCGCGAAAGCGCTCGCGGGTCGGCAATACACCCAGATCGAGGGTCGCGTGCTCTTCCTTTCCCGTGTACTGGAAATCCACGCTGATGCGATGGGTGCCTGCCGGCACGGTGAAAGGCACCTCGAAATAGGTTTTGTTCTGCGCCCCCGTAACGTCGCCGGTGAGAACCACGTCTGGCGCCGTCTTCTCCTGAGCCCAGCCCAACGCCGCGAAGATCAACAGCAGAAGACCGATGGATTTTGTCCATCGGTTTGATGGCTGGCAAGAGCACTCCCTTGTGCGGATCCCGGCGAGCCGCAGTGCGCAGGAGCCGCGACCATTGGCCTTAGAAAATAACCGCCCGCATCCGCGGCCTGTTCGAATACGATGCGGGGCGGGTTGACGCTCAGCAGCTCAACATCATTCGTTTAGTAGAAGAATTTCAGCGCCAGCTGCAGCGTGCGGGCGCCAAAGTTCTCATTGCTGTTTTTGGTGCTGGAGATGTTGCTGAACTTCGCGGTGGTGAAGTTCAGTTGGCTTGTCGGCTGCGCGAACGGCGGTGTATTGGTCGTGTTGAAAGCCTCTGCCCTGAATTCGAAACGAGTCGTGTCGTTGATGCGGAAGTTTTTCATGATCGACGAATCCAGGTTGCTGAAGTTTGGTCCGCGCGCCTGCTCCTGGCCGCCACCGAGTGGACTGTAATCGCGTTTGTCCGATTGCGGTTGCCGTGGGCGGTTCCGCAAAAGCACTTGGATTTAACCATTGCGCCACAGTCTGCCCACCGGCATAGAGACCCTGCCCCGGCACGACATTGGCAAAGCAACCGAAATCGGCAGTGGTCGCCACAGGGCAGTTGATCGTGAACGGCTGGCCGCTCTGATGCGTGTAGAAGCCGTTGATGATCCATCCGCCCAGGATCGCATCCACGCCCCGGTTTGCGTTTGCCATAAATGCGCGCCCATGACCGAAGGGCAGGTCGTAGGTGCCTGCGATGTGAACGATGTTTGTGGCATCGCTGTCACAGAGCGCGTAGTCCGCGTTGATTCCGAAGTTGGGAAGCCACTCTGCCCGATACTGCTGGTTCTGCGATGCCTGGGTGTGCTGATCGTTCATGCACTTGCTCCAGGTGTAGTTGGCCAGCAGATAAAGGCCGGCGCTGAGCTGATGCTCATACGTGACCTGGAGCGAGTTGTAACTGCTGACCGCATTGGTGGTTTCGTAGGTCGCGTTGCGAGCGAAGCTGGGGTAAGGGATGTAGAGCTGCGAGTTCGTTCCCGGCGGAAGGATCTGCGTGTTCCCATTGTTGTATCCCAGGTTGTCCAAGTGACGGCCCTGGGTTCCCACGTAGCCTGCCTGGACCGAGTCGTGCGGCGTAAGCAGATACTGAAATGGTCAGATTTTCGGTCTGCACATAGGGCGTCTGGAAGTTGTACTGGCGGCCATAGAGATCCAATCCCAATCCGGTGCTGACCGCGGGATCCTGAAAGTTGTATTGAGTAAATGCCTGCTCCATCGTTGCCGGTTGTCCGTTGGGTAGCAGCAGCGGGTGCTGCGAATCGGGACTCGGAAAAGTCTGGGTATACACAAACGGGTAATTGGTTCCCAGCGTGCCGCCATAGCCGAGATTGCCCAGCGCTCCGTATGCTGTGCCGAACCCGGCGCGCGCGACCAGTTTTGGCGTCACGCTGTAGGCAAATCCTATCCGCGGCGCGAAGTTGGTTTTCTGCGCAGATCCCAGAGTGAGGCTTGAGACGCAGTCCAGGGTGATGTTGCTGGCGGTGAGCAAAGTATTGAATGCAGTGGAGCGGGCACCGCGCAGCCCTGCTTCGACATGTAGTAGGTCCCGGTGGCGCCGTTTCCGCCAACCGGGACGAAGTTCGCCTGGAAGCCGCGCGTCTCGGCATAAGGCGTGAAATAATCCCACCGCAACCCGAGATTCAGAGTCAGCCTGGGGAGTGACCTTCCAATCGTCCTGGCCATAGGCGCCCCAGTACCAGCGATGATCGTCGGTAGCTGCAATATTCGATCCGGAAAAACCGTTCATTCCTCCCACATAATCGACGCCGCCAACTGTGGACGGTATGGGGGTCAGCAGCAAATCGCCAATCCCGTTCAGGCTGCTGTTCTTGTTGGGAACGTCGGTATATTGCCCGTTAAAGCTGAAGTCCCCTCGTCCTTGCGGCGGCTGCGAAATGTCGCCCTCCAGATCGTCGATCTGGATGCCGGTCTTGAACGTGTGATTGCGATACACCTTGGTTACGCCGTCCACACCCTCGATGCTCCAGACATATTGCAGCGTCGGAGTGTAATTGCCCACGCCGATGTGGGTGAGTCCGCTGATGGTGATCGGCGGAAGGCCGCCGTTGTTGGCCACTTGCTGCACTCCCTGGATGCCGTACTTCGCAGGAATTCCAAAGGTGTTGCCATAGAAGGACTGCTGCAACTTGTCGCTGTGAACCATGCCCACATGCATCTCGTTGGTGAGCGTGGGAGTGAGGATCCGTGTGTATCCCACGGCCCATGCGTAGGCAGGCAGGCTGTCGTTGCGTCCACCGGTTTCTCCTACGGCGACGCCGGGCAGGTTTGAGGGAACTACTACGGCAAAGAGGCTTCGATCAAACACTCCGAAGAGCATGTTTCTTTCGTTGATGTTTTCGTCGATCCGTATATCCCACGTATTGGTGTTTTTGTATTCGATGGGAACGTAGCTGGCGAAGTTATTGACCAGCGCTCCTTGAGTTTCCGGGGCCGGATAAACGCCCAGGAGCGCGACGGCATTCGGATCGAGGCGCGATGTCGGAATGATATTCAGCAGCGACTTCCTGGGCGGGGGTGGTGAAGTTTGTCGTGTTGTTGCCGGTAAAACTGGGGCAGCCTGCAGCCGTGCAGTTGTAGAAGGGATCGCGCACATAACTTCCCGGCGTGCCGGTCAGTCCCGTGATGGGGTCCAATCCGCTCGTCGGAATCTGGCGCGTGGTGGCAGGGTCGAGAATTGTCCCATGCGGAAATGTGCGTCCCAATGCGTCTGTTGCCGAGCCGCTGTTGTAGGTAATGTTGTCCTGAAGATTTGAAAAGCCGCTGTTGACCATGCCCGTGGTCGGGTACGGTCTCTCCACCTGCCGGTTCCGGCAGCACGATATCTTCCTCCCTGGTAGTCGAAGAACCAGAAGGTCTTGTCTTTGCCGTTCAGCACGTGAGGGATAAGAACCGGGCCGCCCGCCGTGCCTCCAAACAAGTTCTGGTGATAGGAAGGGATGGGCTTGGCCACGCCATTTACGTTATTGAAGTAGTAGTTGGCATTCAAGTCGTTGTTGCGGACGAATTCCCACAGGTCGCCGTGGAGCCGGTTGGTCCCCGATTTGATCGCCGCATTGACGACGCCTCCGGTGGAGTGTCCGAACTCGGCGTTGAAATCGCCGCTTTGCAGCGTGAATTCCTGCACGGCGTCTGGCGGCGGAACAATCGCGGCATTGGTCAGCGTATAGTTGCCGCCATAAAACTCGATGTTGTCGTTGATTCCGTCCAGACGGAAGTCGTTTTGCCAGACATTCCCGCCATTGACCGAGTAGTAAGCGCTCTCAGAACTGCCCGCATCGGCCGTAACGCCCCCGGGCGCAGCCGCTGCGACACCGGCGGACATTTGCCCCAGCGAACCCCAATCTCGAGTTGCAAGCGGCAGATCATTTAATTCCTGGTTGACGATTGTCTGGCCAACCGCTGCATTTTCTGTCTCGAGCAGCGGAGCGGCGGCGGTTACGCTGACACTCTGTTGCACATTGCCAGTGGAGAAATGAACATCCACCGTCAGTACCTGCTGCACATGGACATAAACCCCGTGCACTACATATTTCTGGAATCCCCCCGCCTCCGCCTCGACCGTGTACTCGCCAGGGATTACGCCATCAAAGACATAGGTCCCGGTCTGGGTAGAGTTGGTGGTGGTGCGGACGTTGGATGCATCGTTGGTCAACACGATCTTTGCGTTTTGGATCACTGCGCCGCTCGGGTCCTCGACCGTTCCCGTGATCTCTCCACGATCGAGCTGAGCCGCCAATCGGCAGGGAAGACCAAGAAAGACAAGCAGACTCAAAACGGGCAGCCATAGGGACGCGACTCTGAAACACATCTGAGCTTTCAATTTTGCCTCCATAGGGGAAGAATCTTCGGGCGAACAGTCCTCTAGCGGGACTGGTCGGTATCCAGCCAGCCGAACAGTACGGCACTTGCGGTATGCGGGGAAGTGTTTACCCCGCGCGAGCCAGGTGTATACACCTGTTAACTTTTGGCTTACCATGTTGAATCGAAGAGACTTTTGAAATATACGAATTCTCTATGAACGACTCGTATCAGTCCCCTGTTACGACCCCAATTCATCTCTCGTTGATGGCGGATATGTAGCTTCGAGAGTGGCAAACCATTCCGCTCGCAAGCCCGAATGGAGACGACGTTCATGGCCCATAGCAGCCCTGTTCCCCACGAGCAAAACAAGCCCTGGTCTCCCGAAAGATCGCCTGATCGGTTGCACGACGATCCACGCTGGTGTTTAGCCGAACGCATTGTCTCCGGGCCACACTTTTGCAGGTCCGCCCTGCTGTCGAAGTTTCTGCTTTTTGTGGTAGCTGAGACCATTGAGGGACGCGAGGAAGAGATAAGCGAACACCAGATTGGTGTACACGTATTTGACCGCCGTTCGGGCTACAGCACCGTCGAGGACAACATTGTCCGCAACTATGCGCGCCAATTGCGCAAGCGTCTTGCAGAACATTTTGCCAACCAGGGTAATGCGGAACGGTTGCGTATAGTCATTCCACACGGCGGCTATATCCCAACGTTCGTCAAGGCATCGGAGCCAGAGGCGCTCCCGATAGCACGCAAGCTTCCCTTGTCGGTTGGAATTCACGCGGAACCAGCTGCCCGGCCCTCTACGGTGACAGCCGATCCCCGTTCCTCGCAGACAAGCTGGAAAAGTCATCTTTTCGCTGCGACCGCGGTGATCGTATATAGCGCAGTGCTCATCTGCCTCACCTGGTTTATCGCGAGCCGCACTCTTATTCCGCATCCTATCCAGGGACCGGCCCATCCCCTGTGGGCGGCACTCTTTGGTGGTCCGGCGAACACCTATGTTGTCCCTGCGGATGCGGGATTCAATCTCCTTGAAGATCTTTCGGCATCAACCGGTGCCGCTTGCGGACTATATCGACGGCAAGTACCTGGGACTTCCACTCGCTGGAGTCGATTCCCATAGCGCAGATGATCTGCGCTCTCAGCAGTTCACCAGCTTTGTTGACCTTCAGATTGGCGCGGCCCTGGCGCGACTTCCGGAATACAACGCGCAGCGAACTTTCCTCCGCTTTCCGCGGGACGTGCGCCTTGACGATCTGAAAAACTCCAACGCAATCCTGATTGGCTCGGTGGGAAGCAATCCCTGGGCATCGCTCGCAGACAGCAGTACGAACTTTCGGATTGTCTACAGCAAGGGCATGCGAGGCGCAGCGATTATCAACAGCAAGCCCCAGACCGGGGAAGGTGGGTCCTATGAGAGCCATTGGAATGAGCCTGCGCACGAAACGTTTGCCCTGGTTGCGTATATCCCGAATCTGAGTCGCACCGGCCACCTGCTGCTTCTACAAGGGCTGGACGTGGCTGGAACCCAGGCAGCGGCTGAGGCGTTGTTACATCAGGATGTGATCGCACCAGTGCTCCGGCGCGCAACCCGTCCGGATGGATCGCTGCGCAACTTCGAAGTATTGTTGCGCGCTACAAGCATTGAGTCGAACTCCACCGGCACAGCCGTTGTGGCTAGCAGAATCTATTAATAGCTTGCCTGTCGAAGGGCGCACAGAACCACTGCGCAGACGGAGAGCGTGATCTGCATGATCGTACCATCGTCTGTGCGATTCGATGCTCGAAGTGGCCATTCTGCAGTTTGATGGCTCTCCCTGCGATCGGCGGGCCGACACCGTCCGTGGTACTCCGCACATTTGCCCAGCGAGCAATTGATAAGCACGAAAAGAGCCACCGCAAGGGTGGCTCTTTTTATCTGCACGAGCGTGTGTCGAGATTTACGGGCCCATCAGCGTGGGAGAACACGGATTGTATCCCAGGCTCGACGGACTCGCGGGTGTTGGTGGCGTGGGCGGCGTGGCCCACGGCGTGTTGGTGAAGTCGAAGAAGTCCAGCAGATTGGGCTGCGCCGCATCGCGCGCGGTCAGGTGCGCGGAACTTCCGATGAAGCGGTTCTCCACGAACTTGATGATGGCAGTGTGATCCATGGGAATGTGCGAAACGTAGTGCCTGCGCGTGAACGGCGAGACAACCATGTTGGGCACGCGGAACCCGAGCTGCGCTCCGAATCCCTTTTGCGCTGTGGCGTCGGTGCTCTTGGCGCCTGGATCCGATGCGTACAGATCACAATGCGTGGTGGGCGTGCCGCCCGCGGGTACGCACGGAATGTAGCTATCGGGGTTTACCGCAATCGAGGAAATGTCCGGAATCGAGCCGAGAGAAGAATCCGTGTAATCGTTCGAGTGACCGGGCACAGGCGGAACGTGATCATAGGGGCCGCCTCCTTCATCGTAGCCGAAGAAGAACACCGAGCTCGCCCACGAAGGGCTAGTCATAAGCGCGTTGACCACCTTGGCGACTTCGGCCTGGCCGGTCAGGATGGACTGCTCCGAACCAGGATGCTCGTCGTTCAGTCCGCTACCCGACTCGATAAATGCAAAAGCCGGCAGCGTGTTGTTTTTCACGTCGGTGTAATACTGCGAAAGAGGCGCGATGTGGTTCGGGTCAACGCAATAGGAATTGGAGGTATCGCCCCAGACTGACGATGGCTGGGTCGTTCCCGTGCAAGCGGCATGACTTGCGTTGGCGTAGACGAAGTGCGTGGAGTAACTGAGCGAAAGGAACGTGGTGTCGGGCAGGTTGCTGTTGCCCGAACCGCATGCACTGCCTCCCACGCATCCGCCTTCGGTCACGGTGTAGTAAAGCTTCCACGACACCGCGGCGCCTTGCAGTTCCTCGAAGATGTTATTGATGTTGAGCTGGGGTAGATGGTCATTGTTGCCGGGATCGTGAACCAGGCCCTGGGTGGTGCCTCCCGTAAATGTAGCGATGCGATTGGGAACGCTCTTGGACGAAACTGGCGAGAACCACCGGTCTGACACTGCGAACTGCGAGGCCATGTAGTAGTAGTAGTTGAGAAAACCCTGGTCGTAATAGCCCATGGCGCGCTCGCCGGTCGTGTCGGTGTACGCCCCGCCGCACGTCCCGGATGCAACGCAGCTCTTGGCATACCCTTCGGAGGTGTGGACGAAGCCGTCCATGTTAATGGGCCGCGTGGCAGCGAAGTTGTAGCGATTGACGTCTCCGTAGCTAGCCAGCCAGTCAGACGAGTCGTCATCGATGCAGGTGGTGCGGAACTTGTAGAGGTAATAGTATGTACCTTCGTCGTCTTCGTTCTTGATCGTTGTGAGCTTGTCGTCGATGCCGTCCACGTCATAGGTTTTGCCGTCATCGCCGATTTCCCACCCGTTGTCATGACGATACGGATTCAGCATGCCGAAGTAATCGTCGAAGGTGTGATTCTCCTGCAGCATGAAGACAACGTGATTGATCGAACTCACTCCGGCGCCGCCCGTCGAACCGACGGTTATCGTCGTTTCAGCCGATGCCATCGTCCCCGCTGCATTGCTCGCCTCAGCCGTGTACGTAGTGGTGGCAGTCGGAGTCACCGTCTGCGTGCCCCCGGTGGCCGACAGCGTATAAGAGCTTCCGTCGGAGCCGGTCACCGTAACCTTGGTGGCGTTTGTCGCTGTCACAGTGAGCGTGTCGGAGCTGCCCGCGCTGATCGAGCTGTTCTGCGCGGAGATCGATACCGTGGGATTCGGTGTGCCCGTTGTCACTGTAATCGTGGTCTGGGCAGTTGTGCTGCCGCTTGAGTTGGTCGCGGTTGCGGTATAGGTGGTGGTGGAAGTTGGCGTTACGGTGATGCTCCCTCCGTTATAGGGCAAGGTGTACGAAGTCCCATTCGATCCCGTCACATGAACTGAGGCAGCTTTGGATGCCGTTACCGTCAGAGTGTCCGACTGGCCGGATGTGATGCTGCTGGAGCCTGCTGTGATGGACACCACGGGACCGGAACCTGCTGAAACTGTAACCGTAGTTTTTGCCGAGGCGGTAGCTCCGGACGAGCCCGTGGCAGTTGCCGTGTAAGTGGTAGTAGATGCGGGCGTGACAGTGATGGAACCCCCCGAGGCCGGCACGTTGTACGTCGAGCCGTCGGAGCCTGAGACGCTCACGGAGGAAGCGTTTGAAGCGGAGACAGTCAAGGTGTCGGAACTGCCCGGAGTGATCGAGCTATGTGCAGCCGTGATCGAAACCGTGGGAGACGTCCCGCCCGGACCTACAGTGATTGTCGCCTGAGAGGTGGCGCTGCCGCTCGAGTTCGTAGCGGTTGCCGTGTATGTAGTTGTGGAAGTCGGCGCCACAGTGAGCGTTCCGCCTGAATAGGGCAGGGTGTACGAAGTGCCATTGGAGCCTGTCACATGGATGGAGGCAGCGCTCGTCTCGGTCACGGTAAGGGTGTCGGTCTGTCCCGATGAAATGCTGCTGGAACTGGCTGTGATCGAAACGGTGGGAACTGCAGCTGCGGCGCTGGTGGCAAAGGCTGAAATTGCAACCAAGGTGAGAAATGGAACCAGGGAGGGAATCGTCTTCACGGGGGAGCCTGCCTTGAGGTCGTTTATACGGATTGGCTTGGGACGCATCAGGTGAAACACCGGAATTGTCTTTTCGTTCGATGCAGGGTAAGTACGGACGAGTTGGTGGGGGGGCACGGATTCAATTTCTTGCTCATCTTGTGCTGGTGGCGGCGAGGTCCAATGGACGTGCGCTTCCGATTGTTGATTCCTGATCAGGAGACGCAGAGGCGCGGCCGGAGTTATAGTCTTTGCGTCAGCAGTTTTGTCCTCAGACACGTGCCCCTGATCCGATCTGCCGCCAGAATGCGTGGCGATCTATCGTCAGTTCCCGAAAGTTCTCAGGAGAAATCAATGTCCGATCCCACAAAATCTCCCCGCTCTTCACCGGAGCATCAGGATGAAAATCCCGGCATCAGTCGCCGGGGTTTTCTGAAGGGTGCCGGATTAACTGCAGCCGGCACCGCTCTGCTCGACGGGGTCCAGGCATTCAGCCGTGAGACTGGGGCGACAACGAACACTGGTGTCACGGAACTAGGCCCCGGTGCAGTTCCCGTCCGGCTCAAAATCAACGGCAAGGAGCAAAGCCTTGAGATCGAGCCGCGCACCACCCTCGCCGAGGCTCTTCGGATCAATCTCGGAATGACCGGCACAAAGGTCATTTGTGATCGAGGAGCCTGCTCGGGATGCACGGTCTGGCTCGACAAGATGCCGGTGAACAGCTGCATGACGCTGGCGGCGGATGCAATCGGTCACGAAGTGACGACGATTGAAGGAATTTCCGCTGACGGTGTGCCGCATCCACTGCAGGCTGCGTTTGTGAAACACGATGCGATGCAATGCGGTTTCTGCACGCCGGGCATGGTGATGAGTTGCGCTGCGCTGCTGAATCAGAATCCCCATCCTACGGAGTCGGATGTGCGCCACGCGATTTCAGGCAATCTGTGCCGTTGCGGGACATACCCCAAGATATTTGCCGCGACCCTCGAAGTGGCTGGGAATACGCGAAAGGCTTAACGGAGGAGATGATGCCGACTCATTGGAACGAGGAATCGATGCTCCAGCAGCCCGAGGCCGCAGCGAGTGGAAAATCGGACAAGAAGACCGTGAATATGCCGGTTGGCGTTCCCGATTACACGTTGCGCGATGAACAGCGCGAGGTTCCGGCCACCGAGCCTCCGGTGTGGCCAATCAATAAGGAATTGAAGTATGTCGGAAAGTCTCCCGAGCGGTGGGACGGTCTAGCCAAAGCTACAGGCCGCGCCCGTTACACATCCGATGTTCAGCTTCCGGGAATGCTCTACGCGAAGTTTGTGAATGCCAACGTGCCTCATGCGAAGGTCGTCTCTGTGGATACATCTGCGGCGGAAAGCCATCCTGGGGTTCGCGCAGTTCACGTGATCGAGCATGTGTTGGGCAATGCCTCTTTGCGGGATCCGGCGCTAGAGCAGGCGAATTATCCCGTAGTGCGCTATGCAGGGCAACCCATTGCTGCGGTTGCGGCGATCAGTCCCAATGCCGCCGAGGACGCGGCTGCCCTGATCAAAGTGAAGTATGAACCACTCCCTTTTGTCGTTGATCTGGACAAGGCGCGCGCGGCAGATGCGCCGCTGGTCTATCCCGGCGCCGCCGACCAAGGTGGTACGGCTGGAGGAGGCGGTGGCCCGCATGGCGTACCGCAAACGGGCAATATCCATGGGCCTGCGATCCGCAAGGTTGCCGATACTGAGCAGGGATTGCGTGACGCCGATGTGGTTGTCGAAGGACACTACGTGACGCAGGTTCAAACACATTCGGCCCTGGAGACGCATGGCCTGGTCGCGGATTGGAAGCCGGAGATGTTGACCGTTTGGGCTTCGACGCAGGCGGTTTCGAGCGTGCGCGAAGAACTTGCCGCGTTCTTTAAGATCCCGATGACACAGATCCGCGTCCTCACGGAGTTCATGGGCGGAGGATTCGGCGCGAAGTTCGGAGCCGGCAATCCCGGTGTGGTCGCTGCGGCTTTATCGAAGAAGACGGGAGCGCCGGTCCGGCTGATGTTGGACCGCGAGGAAGAGCATCTCTCCGTCGGCAATCGTCCCAGTTCCGACCAGATGCTGCGCATCGGCGCAAAGAAGGATGGGACGCTGACGGCCGTTCACCTGGTTAGCTACGGCACTGCAGGCTGCGGCACAGGGGCGGGATGTGCAGGTCCGGCCTCGAATCTCTACAAATACGCCGCACTCCACACGGAGGAGAATGACGTATTCACGAACGCTGGCCCAGGTGCGGCTATGCGGGCGCCCGGACATCCGCAGGGAGCTTTCGCGCTGGAGCAGACGATCGACGAACTTGCGGTGAAACTTAACCTCGACCCGCTCGAACTGCGCGAACGAATTGACGAGCATCCTGTGCGTAAAGTTGAACGCCAGATTGTCCGCGAAAGTGCGCTTTGGAAATCGCGTAACCCAGTGGCCAATACGGATCGCGGTCCTGTGAAGCGCGGCGTGGGTTTCGCGCAGTCCGTCTGGTATCGCATGGTGAGCATGGATTCAGCCGCGGAAGTGCGCGTTCACAAAGATGGATCAATCGAGGTACTCTCCGCGGTGCAGGACATCGGGTCCGGCATCAAAACCGTAATGGCGCAGATCATGGCCGAACAATTTGGAGTGCCACCCGAGAAGATTTCGGTGAAGGTCGGCGATACGAATTACCCGGTGGGTCCGAGTTCGGGCGGCAGCATGACCACTCTATCGCTTACGCCGGCAGTTCGCGACGCGGCATGGCAGGCTTCGCAGAAGTTTCTGGAGGAGGTCGCTCCTGCATTCGGCACGACCGGAGAGGATTTGGAGTTAGTGGACGGAGAAGTACGCAGCAAGTCCGGCAAGATGCAGCCGGTAAGTTTCAAACGCGCTGCCGCCAAGATGAAGACCGATCAGATCGCGGTCCAATGCAAACGCATTCCGGACTACGACCGCAGCAAGTATCTGACCTACGGCGGTGTCGACGTTGCGGAGGTCGAAGTGGACGCGGAGATCGGCCGTATTCACGTCAAGCGTGTCCTTTCCGTGCACGACTGCGGACGCCCGATGAATCCGGCACAAACGATCAGCCAGATCAATGGTGGTATTTTGCAGGGCATCTCGTTCACGCTCTTTGAAAACCGTCTGCTCGATCCGGATTATGGCCTGATGGTGAATCCGAACCTGGAGCAATACAAAATCACCGGATCGCGCGAGACACCCGAGATTGATGTGCGGCTGGTAGAGGCCTACATCGGACAGAGTTCCACCGATGCATCGGGAATCGGAGAAGCAGCCGGCGTTGTTTCAATCGGAGCTGCAATTGGCAACGCTGTTTATAACGCAATCGGCGTGCGGATTCGTCAGACGCCGATGACGCCTGCGGTGGTTCTGGCCGCGCTGAATCAGCCTGTGCCGGGAAGGAGTTTGGCATGAACAGCTTTGCGCTCGCGAACTGCACCACGGTTGACGCGGCATTGTCGCAGTTGAAAGACGGTGCGGTCGTCAAAGCCGGCGGCGTCGATCTTCTGGGAAGGATGAAGAATGGAACGATTCAGCCGACGAAGCTCGTGAATATTCGCAACATCTCTTCGCTGCGCGGAATTCATGAGACGGAGAAGGGGCTGACCATTGGCGCGCTCACCACGCTCGCTGAGATCAGCGACCATCCTTTGATTCGAGAGAAGTATCAAATTCTATCCGACGCGTGCGGACATGCGGCCACGCCCCATTTGCGGAATATGGCGACGGTGGGCGGCAATCTGCTGCAGCCGGTTCAGTGCTGGTACTTCCGTTCGGCGGACTTCCAGTGCATCCGGAAGGGCAAGGAATTTTGTTTTGCATTCACCGGGCTCAACCAGTATCACGCCATCATGGATTACGGGACGTGTCCCGCGGTTGCGCCATCATCGGCTGCGGTTGCGTTGCTGGCGCTGAACGCCTCGGTCGAAGTGGAATCCGCGAAGAAAGGTAAGCGGACACTCGCGATCAAGGACCTCTACGTCGAGCCTGATGCGAATCCCACGAAGTTCAACGTTATCGAACCCGACGAGTTGCTTACTGCCATCACCGTTCCCAAGCCCACGCCGGGTACGCGCTCCGCTTATCAGAAATACGGGGAGAAGGAGAGTTTTGACTGGGCGATTGCCGATGCTGGAGTGGTGCTGGAGATGGACGGCAACGTCTGCCGCAAAGCCGTTATCACCATGGGCGCGGCATCTCCAGTGGTGCGCCGCTCAGCGGAAGCAGAAGCTCTGCTGGCGGGAAAGATGATCAACGAAGAAGTGGCGCGGGCCGCGGGCAAAGCGGCCATGACCAATGTGCAGCCGCTTTCGATGAACGCTTACAAAGTGCAACTTTTCCCAGTCGCCATTTATCGCACCGTTCTGCTGGCTGCCGGGCAAATGGACCGCGACCCGAGCGCGGCGGGCTAGGAGGTATCTCATGAACACCGTCAATACAAAACCGCTTCCCTGCCAGTGCCTGCGAACGAAGAACCCCTACGGCACCGCCCCGTCAGACGCGGAAGCCTGGCTTCCCGGAGTGCACGCTGCGTCGAGCTATTGGTGTTTGCGCACCATGAGCCCCGCGGGTCCCGATGAGAACTACGTGCATCTCGCCCGCTGCGTGCCGGGACGCAAGTGCTATGAGGGCGCGGAGGAATAGAAACCGTTCTCAAATTATGCTCGCGTCCTTCAGACTTCAGAACGTCGCAGCAGATAGTCCAACCCGCCAACCCGAAACCAGCGGTATCCATACGGTTCGAGGAGAATGCAGTGCTTTCCGTTTTTTTCGGAATAGCTATGATCTTCTGATAAGAGGTTGACCAGGGTTCCGGCGTCATCTCCCTTCCTCGAAACAGAAAAGCGAACCTCTTGCGGCTCGGCGCTTAGATTATGCAGAAAAAGAACCGAGTTATTGCGCCAGTCATATCGCATCGCCAATACCGGTCGCTGCTTTGTCTTGAGGAAGGTAAAGTCGCCCCATCCGACTTCCGGTACTTCCTTGCGCATGCGAATAATGCGCTCCATCCAGTTGAGCATTGAGTTCGGATCACGACGCTGCGCCGCGACATTCAGGTGCTGGAAGCCGTACCCGCCTTCGCTGATGACGGGGGAAACTGGGTGCTCGCTCTTGGTAAAGCCTCCGTTGGGTTCCGTTGACCACTGCATCGGAGTGCGGGCGCATTCGCGTTCGGGCAGTCGGAGGTCGTCGCCCATGCCGATTTCATCGCCGTAGCGAAGTACAGGAGTGCCGGGCAACGTCATCATCAAGCTGTATGCGAGTTCCAAACGCCGCCGGTCCCCTTGCAGCATGGGCGCGAGACGGCGCCGGATTCCGCGCTGATAAAGCTGCATGTTCTTCTCAGGACCAAAGGCCGCAAACACAGTCTCCCGTTGCCGCACGGTCAGCCGACCCAGATCCAGTTCGTCATGATTGCGCAAAAACTGTCCCCACTGCGCAGTCGAAGGGCGAGGCCTGGTATCCACCATCGCCTTCATCAGCGGTACGGGATCACCGCTGGCGAACGCGAAGAACAAATGCTGGTTAACCTCAAAGTTGAACATCATCTGCAGTCGTTCACCGAAATCCCCAAAATATTCGAGGTCCGTATCGGGAAGAACATTGGCTTCGCCGAGAATGATCGCTCCGCTCTTGCGCCAGGTCAGGAACTCGCTGAAACTTCGCAGCATGTCATATTTCTCGCGGGGCCGCTTCCCCGCTCCTTTGTTTGAGATCACAAAAGGTACTGCGTCCATGCGGAAACCATCGACGCCAAGCTGCAGCCAGAACCCCATGATCTTCAAGATCTCGGCTTGTACCTCGGGGTTTCCCGTGTTGAGGTCTGGCTGGAAGTCATAGAAGCGATGGAAATAGTAAGCCTTCGCGTTCTTTTCATAGTCCCAGGTCGACTTTTGAACCCCCGGAAACACCACACCCGACGCCGCATCTGCAGGCTTTTTCTTCGACCACACATACCAGTCTCGATACTTCGATTTCTCATCGCGGCATGCCTCTTTGAACCAGGGGTGCTCGTTCGAGGTGTGATTCACCACCAGGTCGATCAGCACACGCATGCCCCTCTGCTTGCATCCTTCCGTGAATTCAACGAAGTCTCCCAAAGTGCCGTAGCGAGGATCAACGTTGTAGTAATCTGCAACGTCGTAGCCCCCATCCTTATAGGGTGAAGGCTGAAAAGGCATCAGCCACAGAGCCGTCACGCCCATGCCGTGCAGATAGTCAAGGCGGCGCTGCAGTCCCTGAAAATCGCCGATGCCGTCGCCGTTTGCATCCATATACGTAGCAACTGAGAGCGAGTAAATAACGGCGTTCTTGTACCACAAATCGTTGATCATGCGGGTTGTCTTTCGGCAGGAAGTCCTAACCAAGAGGAGCACTTATTCAGATGCAGGAGTTCGCCTGGTGGCAGCACAGCGTCATCTACGAGGTCTATCCGCGATCGTTTCAGGACAGCAACGGCGACGGCATCGGCGATCTGAATGGGATCGTGCGACGCCTAGACTACCTCGTCGGCCTGGGCATCGATGCGATCTGGATCTCGCCCATTTTTCCCTCGCCGATGGCCGACTTCGGCTATGACGTCGCCAACTATTGCGACATCGATCCCATGTTCGGAACGCTCCGCGATTTCGACTTGCTCCTTGAAGAATCTCACCGTCGCGGGCTCAAGGTGATCCTCGACTTTGTGCCGAACCACACGTCCGACCAGCACCCCTGGTTCCTCGAGAGTCGGTCATCGCTTGAGAACCCGAAGCGAGACTGGTACCTTTGGCGCGACCGGCCCAATAACTGGCTGAGCAACTTTGGCGGTTCGGGCTGGGAATTCGACGGCAAAACGGGCCAGTACTACTATCATTCCTTTCTCAAACAACAACCAGATCTGAATTGGCGCAACCCGGACGTGAAAGCCGCCATGTATAACGCGTTGCGGTTCTGGCTCCGCCGCGGCGTAGACGGTTTTCGCGTGGACGTGATGTGGCTGCTGATCAAAGACGATCAGTTCCGCGACGATCCTCCCAACCCCGGCTACCGCCCCGGCCAACCGTCCAGTCATAGCCTTCTGCCGGTATACAACTCGAATCGGCCTGAGGTTCACGAACTCGTCGCTCAAATGCGCGCCGTCCTTGATGAATTCCCCAGCCGCGTATTGATTGGAGAGATCTATCTGCCCGTGCAGCAGTTGATGACCTACTACGGAGCCGACCTCAAGGGTGCGCAACTGCCGTTCAACTTCCAGTTGCTCCAGTGTGCGTGGAGTGCAGAAGCCCTGGCACAGTCAATCCTGAACTATTACGATGCACTTCCCGCCGGTGCCTGGCCAAACTGGGTGATGGGCAATCACGATCAGCCAAGAATTGCAACCCGCGTCGGCGTCCGTCAGGCGCGAGTGGCCGCCATGCTGCTTCTAACCCTTCCGGGAACGCTGACTCTCTATTACGGCGAAGAGTTGGGTATGACAAATGTACCCATCCCTCCCGACGAGGTCCAGGATCCGGCCGAGAAGAACGAACCAGGCTTGGGCCAGGGGCGCGATCCCGAACGAACACCGATGCTTTGGGATGAATCACCTCTCGCAGGTTTCACCACCGGTTCACCGTGGCTGCCACTCGGAGACGATCATGCCGTCATCAACGTCGAAGCCCTGGATCGGGATCCAATCTCGATGCTTCATCTCTATCGGCGTTTGATTCACATGCGTCGAACTCATCCCGCGCTCGTCAGTGGCAAGCTTCAACTCGTCACGGCTGACGAGCACCTACTCAGCTTTCAGCGCGCGGGAGAAAACGAACGCTTCCAGGTGTTGCTCAATCTGGGCTACGACCCCGTTCGAGTTCCAATCGAGCAGGGAACAGTTATTTTCTCGACCTGCCTGGATCACGAGGCACAATCCGCGAACGGATATCTTGATCTGCGAGGTGCCGAAGGAGTTGTGCTGCGCTTGTCTGGCTCACCTGATCGCATTCCACTTCATCAATAAAGCGAATCCAGCTATTTTCCGATCCATGGATGTTGCTCAGTCCTTCGGACACATTCGCCGGTCAGAAGGGCTTCCAGAAGCTTGCGCGGGTCGGGACGTGGCTAGGCACTTTCGGCGGACCCTTGCTGTTCTCGGATTGGAGGAAGTCCCCTGAGTGCGGGAATTTCCGGCACGACACCAAGCACACGCGACACCCATCTAGGCGATACGCAGCTGACGGCTGTGGCCATGATCACGCGCAAATCGGAGGCGGCGCTTGCTTTACACATGTAGCAGACGTCGAGGTTCGCTTTCAGCGGCTTTATGTGATGACTATAGAAAGCCTCCACCCGTTCCGGCGCCACGCTCCCGAGAATCTGGCCTTCGAAACGGAAGGCGACGCTGGCAATTCCAGTGATACCGGGACGATAGGGCATATTGGGAATGCCAGCGAACTGGGCGAGCTTCGGCCGCGGCCCTACGATGCTCATTTCGCCCTTGAGTACATTGATGAATTGGGGAAGTTCATCAAGCTTTAGCTTGCGCAGGAATCTTCCGAGAGGAGTAATGCGAAGGTCTCCTTCGGCAGTCAGGCCAGAACCCTGTTTTTTGCGAACCGCCATGGTGCGAAATTTGAGCACCTCAAACAGACGTCCACCCACCCCGACGCGATGCTGGCGAAAGAGGGCCGGCCCAGGCGACGTGAGCCGGACCGCGATAGCGATGAACAGCATTGGAAAAGCGGTTATGGCCATGGCTACAGCAGCGATGAAGTTATCCAGTACGCGCCGAGACGCTGATTTTATCCAGTTGCTTGTGGGAGCCCGTCGAAGGCATCTAGTGAATGCATCTTCGTCCTCTCGCGAGCAGACCGGCAGCAAGCATCGCAAACTGTCAAGATCCACTTTATTGCCATTTGTATGGGGTGGCAACGCGTCTACAGCGCAAGTCGAAGGTTTCTTCGCCGTCTGGATAGGAGAGACGTTCACATTAACTCCTCAATGGCATGCAGTGAACTAAAGATCACGGAGGCTGCAACCGGATCGCAATTGCGCTGCCTGTTCCGGCATCAGCCGCGGCTATTTTGCGAGCACAGCGGCCGTCAGAGCCGGTGTGGATGCTTGCGAAAGCGCTCCGGTCCACGCCAGCACTTCGGCAATTTTGGACATTTGCAAAAACTTCTCAGGTACGACGACGCTATCACCAGGATGCAAGACTATCTCCCCGGTCTTCGCGAACAAGGATGAACTTGCCTGATGGGTTACTGTGCCATCGGCGCGCAGAACAAATATTTGGCGCCGATCGGCATCGCGGGTGGGACCACCTGCCAGCCTCAAGTATTCCTGCGCTGTGCCTCCCCGGTGGAAGACGAACGCGTGCGGGTTGAACACCTCGCCCTGTACCTGAACTGTGTCGGGGGTGGATGGAACCGTCAACCGGTCACCATCTTCGAGATGAATGTCTGGAAACTGAGGTATGTTCGAGGGATCCAAGCGAATATTCAGGACGATTCTGCCCGAAGGGCGAACAGTGCGCAGCCGGGCCACAAGATCGTGATTCGCGGCAAGTATCTGCGGTGCACTGTCGCTTCCGACGGTCGAGACGCTCTTGCGTAGGAGTTCGTGCTCCATCCGGTCAGCCGTTTCGTTCAACTGTTTTGCCTCTGTCAGCTGGGTGCTCTTTCGCGTGAACACAGAGGCATAGAGATAGGCGTCTTGAGTAAGCCCTCCGGCACGCTCGACGATCGATTGCAGATTCTCCCCAGGGGATACGCTGTAAACGCCAGGATGGACGAACTCACCTTCCAGAGTCACGTACTTGGTCTGTTCGCGGAGTGGCACGCGAATGTCCGATTCAGTGAAGATTGTGACCACATCGCCGGGCATTAGGCTCATGTCGAATGACAGGTCATGATCCAAAACAAGTTTGCCCACACTGAACGGAATGAGATGTGTTTTCATGTTGGCCGGATCAAGGCGCTCGACGACCGCATAATTCCAGTTGGTTTGAAAAGCTGGGCTCTCGAGAGTTGGGGATCGCTCGGGTAAAAGCACTCGCTGGTCGCCCGTCGAGCCTGAGTAGGCCGGCACAATAGAGGGATTTCCCGGCTGAACTGGGTTTGCCTCCATGCTTTTGAACTCAGGTCCAGAAATCCCCAGTTGCGTTCGGCGCCACCAGTAATCCCGCTTCGTCAAAGATTCACGGTCAGGCATAAGCTCACTGAGCCGCATTCCCTCATGCCATGCAAAATGACCCGGATTTACAACCGCGCCCCGCAGGGTCACGGTCTGGGTAAATGTGGAAACTATAGGATCGATGCGCAGGATGTCCCCGTCTTTCAGCTCGGTTGTCAACGCCGTGTTCCACGGCATATCGTCGGCGCGTCGTTTCTCATGATTTTCGGTGCGTTCAAGAGAAATGCGACTTTCGGCGGCTACTGACGTCGTTCCGCCTCCCGCATCCAGCAGTTGCGCAATGACCTCGGTTCCTCGAATTTCATAAATGGCCGGCTGCCGCACGCTTCCCACCAGTGCCACTTGAGCACCCGCCGAGGGAATATAAAGCACATCGCCAGGCTGCAGTTGGATATCACCTGTTTTGTCACCGCGGATGAGGAGCGCATAGAGATCGAAATCGGCAACCACCGTTCCTTTACGACGAACGATTACGTGGCGCATGGAACCGCTTGCAGCCGGTCCACCCGCCATGAAGATCGCATCTACCAGAGTGGATAATGCACTTACCGTATGCTCTCCGGGCCTGCGCGCAAAGCCCGTTACGTAAATTTGAATGGAATGGATCTGTCCCAGATCCACACTCAAATCAAAATTGCGATAGACCTGCTCCATTGCGCTCCGAATATGGTCGGAGACTTGCGAAAAAGGGAGACCTGCGATGCGCACAGAACCTACCTTGGCGATATAGACTTCGCCTTCCTGGCTGACGCGGAGGTTGGCGCTCAAGTTCACCTGCCCCCAAACGCGCAAGCGGATCTCGTCGTCAGGTCCGACGATGGTCTCAGGAGGGGCCGGACCTTCGGTGGGGCCAAAGGAGGTCTCCCCCTGCGTAAACAGATCTGCGCCGTAAACCGGTACCAGGACGCCGGTAGACTCTGCGACGAAGCGCTGGAATTCTGTCGGCAGCTCCGACGAGATCGGCAAAGGTCGTTTCAGCGGAACCGATCTTCTCTGAAAAGTATCCTGTGTGCTCTGAGGAGTGTCTTGGCGGCTGTGAAAAGTATCTTGAGGGAGGGTGGGCGCGGCGGTGAAATTTTCAGGGTCCAGAGAGTCTGCATGCGGGGTTGCGGACATATCCACGCTGGCCGGGGCTTGCTTGACTATGCGTGAATTCGTCGGCGAGGCACAATCAGGCGCGCCGGGATCTGCACATTGGGCCTGAAGCACAGTTGCCATGCATAACATCGCGGGCGCGAAGATTAAGACACGCGCAAGCCTACAGAGCGAAGCCAGTCTAGTATGCAGAACGACGATCATCGGGTCCCTAGAGTAAGAACGCACAATCCCAGTGTCCTCTACAGTACGAACACCTACACATTTTTGCTCGTGACGAGCATCACTTTGAAACCGATAAAGATTAAGTACCTTATGGGAAAGCGGTCTCGCTCCCTTAAGCGGACAATGTGCCCGGTAGGCGGGGCCTTTTCTTTAAAAGCGCCTGATTTTGGACATTCACCGTCTTCAAATGCTTGTCGGGCGCGCGGGCAAATCATTCGGAATCAGAGCGTAGCTACTATCCATTCGATGAGGCCAACTTGGCAACGCAGCAAATCTCACCGGCGGCGCAATCGACTTCCGGACTAAGCCGGTCCGCATTGACGTGGCTAAGGCTGACCATCAAGTGGAAGCGGCTGGTATTCACGGTTGCATGCGGTGTCGCTGGGCTTGGGGTGTCGATCGCCATCTTGTGGCCTAGTCGGTATACAGCCACCGCCGTGATTCTTCCACCACAGCAGACAGCTTCGGCCGGAAGCGCGATGATGGCGCAGCTCGGGAGCTTGGGCGCACTCGCTGCAGGCAGCGCCGGCGGATTGGGCATCAAGAACCCCAATGATCAGCAGATTGCCCTTCTCCGAAGCCGCGTAGTGGAAGAAAAGATGGTAGCTCGCTTCCACCTACAAGATCTGTATCACCGAAAATACGTTTCCAGCACTCGTAAGCAATGGCAGAAGGTGACCGCGACCGATCCAGGATTGAAGGATGGCCTGATTCGACTGTCGGTTACCGATCGCGACCCAAAGAGAGCTGCCGAGATGGCCAATGCCTGGGTGGAGGAGTACCGCGCGTTTTCGTCCACCATGGCACTGACCGAAGCCTCGCAACGCCGGCTCTTCTACGAGCGGGAATTGGCAGGGGCGCGGGAAGAGCTGGTCCGCGCCGAAGAGGACATGAAGCAGACGGAGCAGCGCACAGGGGTCATTGACCTTGAGGGCCAGGGGCGCAGCATGATCGCTTCAGCTGCCATATTGCGGGGACAACTTGCAGCCAAGCAAGTTGAAATTAGGGCCATGCGCCAGTTTGCCGCGGAGGGGAATCCGGACTTGCAGCGTGCCGAACAGGAGGCCGCGGGCATGGAGGCCCAACTGTCCGCAATGGATGCGACCAACAACCGGCAGTCCGGCGACCTGATTGTCCCCAAAGGAACGGCGACCCAGTCAACGTTGGACTATGAACGCGCATTGCGAGAAGTGAAATACCGGGAGACTCTGCAGGACTTGCTAACGCGCCAGTATGAAGGAGCTCGGGTGGATGAAGCACGACAAGGTTCGCTCATCCAGGTGGTTGAACCCGCAGCCGTTCCCGACCGGGCGGATGACAGCCTCAGAATCTGGATTGCGATTGGGGCATTCCTGTTTTGCCTGCCGATCGGCTTGCTGGTTGCCGTGGTGGCAGAGTTGATCTCTTATCTGCGAGACACGCATCACCGGGCCAGATCATGGACAAATACTGTTGAGGATATCTTGAAAATACTTTGATCCGAGCGATGATTCCTGAACATTGGACGGAATCAACGCACTGACTAAGTGAGGGTCTTAAATGATTGGTATAGAGACCTGACTCTAAGCCAAATGAACTTAGCGGTGTGGCCGCGATTGATATTTGGTCACCTAATCAAAAGGAGAGATTGACCACATTTTGCAATTGTAGTTCACAGCGGATTGAAACTCGCTACAGCGCGCAGGGTTTGGCACACCTTGGCACAACGACTTAATGACCGGATTACTATGCAGGTCCAGTAGACACTTGAATGAACCAGAAAACCTATCAGTATCTCTTGGTCGCAGAGCAAAGCGTTATCCCGATCCTGCCTATCGTTTTGCAGGGGCTGCAGCGGAACGGGAACCCGAAGACAGTTACCGTCGTGGTCCCTGCGCGTCAACTTAAAGCGTTTGCACACGTCGTCGGCTCGAACGCCGTCCTCGTTAACGAGGAAGAAGTCCTCCCCAATTGGGACCTGGACCGCGTCAGGAGCATCCTGCCGGCGTTCCCCCATCGGGCGGGATGGTACCTGCAGCAATTTTTGAAGTTGCAGTTTGGTCACTTTGCCAACACTCCTGAGTATGTTATCTGGGACGCTGACACAGTTCTCCTGCGTCCTCTCTCTCTGGCTGATGATAAAAATTTCGTTGTGAACCGGTCTCGCGAATATCACCAACCCTATTTTGAGACATTTCAACGCCTGTTCGGATATCCGGCCCCGCTGCGATGCTCCGTCATATCGCAGTATATGCGCGTCGAAACAGGAATCATCACGGAGATGCAAGCGGAAATTGAGAAACGTCACGGAAAACATTGGGTGGAAGCAATCCTCTCCGTTCTCGCCGGAAAATCAGAATCCGAGTTTAGTGAATATGAAACCTACGCCAATTACTTAGCGAACAGAGATCCGAAGAAACTGGTAGTTGGGCACTCAAAGTGGTTTCGCCACGGAACTGGGATCGTCGGGGAAGGGAGCCTCCTTACGCTTCAGAAGTTAGAGAAGGTTTTTCAGGACTATAGCTATGTCTCTTTTGAACGCCATACCCGTTCCATATGGCGACGAATCGGATCGCATGCTCAGTGGACATTTCGGATCGGCAACTAATCACATTTGAGAAATATGGCAGCGGCAACTCCAGAAAGTAGCAGGCGTGAATAACGAACGGCACCAATATCGAAGACTCATTTTGAGCGTAGGTTCAGCGACGATATCTGGATTCAACTTCTACAGCTTTGTTATCCTCCCATCCTTAGTCGGTACCGGCGCACTCGATCATTTTGTCAGAGCGAATTACCTTGGCGGGATCTATCTGTTCGGCATCGGAAGTTCGATGGCGCCCATGGCTATATTTGTGTTTACCGTTGGCCGAAAAAATGCGCTCTCAAAATACGCTGTTATTTCCGCGCTTGGTGTAGCTGCGGTGATCCTTGGAGGAAATTGGTTAGTAGTTTCACCATGGAGCTATCTCTGCTTACTAGGAGCAATTTGTATCCACATCTCAGTGTTCTTTTCCGCTTTTTTGATTCAGGAGGAAAAATTCATTCGAGTGGTCGCGGCACAAAGTGTGCAGCCGATGCTGTTTGCGTTCGCGGTCACTCTGGAGCTAGTGCACCTTATCCCGACGTATGACTGGTCGTATGTCTATTTCTTCTCTGGAGCGGTCTCTCTGGGTGTCTACCTTCTGGTAGCCAATCATTCTAAAATCAAGCAGACCTTAACAGTAGCTCCTGCGGGTTCAATCAAGTGGACCTCTATTGTTCTCCGTATAGCCTGCTGCGTCTCGTTTCCGATCTTCTTTCAGCTAGAGTTGGTACTGTGTGGTCGATTTAGCAGTGCGGATGTCGGGATCTATTCAATGGTGCAAAAGTTATATGCGTCGATTCCAATCGCGTTATCCGGGTCGATTGCAGTGCATTGGCTAGCAAAGCACATGAAATCCGGGATACAGGCTAAAATCTGCTTGGATTTTGAGAGCCTCCAGCTTGCCGTGATTTGTTCGCTATGTGTGCCTCTCATAGGATTCTCGGTTTTGTTGCTCGCGCGCGGTGGGCGGGGGCTGACGCCCGAGCTGATTCTTCTTAGCGCAGGCACCGCATTCTTGTTTACCTCGTCAACCTTAGCGAACCTTCGTTTGATCGCACTTCGTCCACTCATTGGGTTTCGTGTATTTGGGATATCTCTGGCTGTGTACATACTGCTATTTACGATATGTCGTCCTAAAACCAATGTCGGATTCTTGATCCTTGCGGCGACATTCTTTGCTGCATTTCTTCTACTTTCCCTTTTTGAAGACAGGAGTCAAATCCGCAATAAAATCGCAAACAGGATCCGACCCGCCCTGATCGCTCCCGGCCTGGTTGGAGCGCATGGAGACAATCAATGATCACCAGAGAATCGGGCACCTCGACGGTCGTCGACAGGAAGCCGTTCGTGGTCTTCAGCGGGGAGTCGAGGAACGTCAGCTGGCACAGAAGCCACGAAACTTCAAACGTCTCATACAGGAACCAAGATGCCGAATATAGATGAACCAGTTGAACCATTTCGGCAACTCGTAAGACGGAACTTGCCGGATCTCTGCAAGGCTGCCGCCGTGTGTTTCGCAACGCTGGTCTTTTTTAGCGCAGTTGTGGCCGTTTTTCTCTCGCAGATCAAAGATCTGGGGGTTGGGGTTCAGGAGAAGTACATCATTGATGGATATTACTATTACTACCTTGGCCATACGGCCATAACGATGTCTGAAATGGAGGGCATGACGCTTCGAACGGCCTCGGAGGCATTGCAGCCGAATGAAAGTAGTGGTGGGATCGTCTTTATAACTGCCCTTGTGGAGCGGATTGCTCCTTCGCCTTTTTGCGTAGCAACAATCTTAGCGCTTGTCTATTCTGCATTGCTATTTCTTCTACTAAGAACAAAGATGGTGCGCCCACTTCTCCTATTTCTTCCATTTACGGGTCTCTTTCCTTATCTGCCCATCCCAAGCAAAGAAGGATTCTTGATCATAGGAGGGTTGTGTTGCCTTCTGGCATATTTGAATCGTCGGATGTCGCTGTTGTGGCCTCCAGGACTTCTTCTTATCTACTTGGCGAGACCTGACGTACTGTACGTATTCTTATTTTCGATTCTCCTTGTCATTGTTGTTCGTTCGAGAATATGGTCTGTACTCTTTGCCACGGCGGGATTAGCCGCATATTTTATATGGATTCGACAGCCAGCCGCACTTCTGGCGATTGTAGATCAGGCCGAAGCGACAGTTCAGCAGACTCAGTTTTGCCACATTGGACCTCTATCGCTTTGTATTGAGCCCACAGGGATTGTTGAGGTCATATATGCGCAGCGACTACTCAGTTTAGTCGGCTTACCGCTCAAGTGGGCCTGGGAAGCTGCCTCGGCGATCTTTCTCGCGCCTACTGCTACCGATCTGATTATCAGAATCGCAATTGGTCTGCACATTATCTGGGCGATCAAGATTATGCGGCATGATACTCCAGCCGACAAGCAGTCCACAGAGATTCGAAACATTACGATGTGGTTTGCAGGTGTGTATGTCTTTCTGTACGGATCGATTGTGTACTTTCAATCGACGCGCCAGGTAGTATTCGCATCCACAATCTTTCTGATTGGCAGATGTGTAAAACAACCAGATGAGGAGTCGTAGCGTGAAGTTCATCTCAGAAGGGACGAGGGTGTGCATTGTTGAAGCGGCTGAGCGTGTCAAAAGCACTTTCGGATCTCCTCCGAAAGATAAGAAATGATCATTGCCAACATCATTGGCGGCCTCGGCAACCAGATGTTTCAGTATGCCGCAATCAAGGCTCTCAGCCTCAGGCGCGGGTGGCCGCTGAAACTCTGTGCCGGTGAATTCGAGAACTACAAGCTGCATGGCGGCTTCGAACTATTGCGGCTTTTTGAACTGGACGAGGATATTGCCGCAGAGTCAGAGGTCCGGAAGCTTCTTGGTATCTATGCGAATCCCCTCGCACAAAAAGTTCTGTGCAAGCTGCATATCCACGTGCCGGCAGGCGGATGCTTAGTAGTGGAGCCCTACTACAGATTCTGGCCGGGTCTGAATGATGCTCATGACGGATCGTACTTCAGAGGATACTGGCAAAGCCCTCACTATTTCGAAGACAAGGAAGCGGAAATAAGGAAGCTCTTTAAATTCAGTCCAAAGCTCGACGACGAGAACGCAAGGTATGTCGACCGGATGCGATCGGAACAGTCGGTTAGCGTTCATATTCGACGCGGCGATTATCTGAAGGGATGGCGTAATCGACGCCGTTTTACTCTCTGCTCAATGGACTATTACACACGAAGCATTCACTACCTTCGCGAGCGCCATCCCAATTTGAGATTTTATGCGTTTACAGATGATCCCAAATGGGTAGTCACCAATATCTCCCCCCTGATACGAGATTTGCGATTGGTGGGCCACAATTCCGGCAAAAGCAGCTTCCGGGATATGCAACTGATGTCTTGTGCGAGGCACAACGTTATTGCCAACAGTTCTTTCAGTTGGTGGGGCGCATGGCTGAATACGCGCGCCGGAAGAACCGTAATCGCGCCATCAAGCTGGTTCGCTAACGGACAGTCATCGAAAGATCTCGTTCCCGCAGCGTGGGTCAGGCTATGAGTCGGAGAATCCACGATGAGTTGTTGTTAGGAGCTCATTCTGCGCAGGAGCAGGCACGTCATCGAGCAATTCAGAATAGGAGTTCCGAATGAAACTCTCTGTGTTGATGTCTGTCTATAGCAGGGAGAGGAAGGAATTCCTCCGCGAGAGCCTCGCGAGCTTGGTCTCCCAGACCAGGCCGGCGGATGAAGTGATCTTGGTTGAAGATGGGCCGCTGGGCGAGGATCTTCTCGAAGTCATCGCCAGTTTCCGGTTGGCACTGCCGATAGTATCGCTGAAGCTAGCTTCAAATGTCGGCTTGGGCACAGCTCTGCAGATTGGTTTGGAGGCGTGCAGTGGCGAGTACGTAGCACGCATGGATTCTGACGATGTGTGTGGACCGGACAGGTTCTTGAAGCAGATGGCCTATCTCATCGAACATCCAGAAGTGGACGTGCTGGGTAGTGCAATTGCGGAGTTCCGCCATGATTGCTCGGATGCGTACTCAATCAGGCGCTTACCCGCGGCGGGCCAATCGATGTTGAAGTTTGCCAAGCGCCGGAACCCCATGAACCACATGACCGCTGTCTTCCGCAAAGCGTCTGTGATTGAGATTGGCGGTTACAAGGCTTTCAATGGATTCGAGGATTATCACCTTTGGGCAAGGATGTTGAAAGCCGGTTACTGCCTGGAGAACATGAGGGATGTGCTCGTCTATGTGCGCTGCGGAAATGGAATGCAACAGCGACGCGGAGGCTTGGATTACCTGAAGCGGGAAACTATATTTCTGTCGTCTCTTCATAGAGAAGGCTTCTTAACTGCCTTCGAATGTTTCTCGAGCATTCTCTTTCGTATACCTATTCGTCTCCTTCCAAGTTCTGTGCGGAGTCTCTTTTATAATCGCCTTCTTCGGCACCGACCTGCGTAGTTCATTCGCGCAGATAAGCAATTTGGAGCGACGCATGCTGGCGCAATCCTCGTCGGGCTCTGCACTCCTGGAAAAGAGAAGACCATGATTGCGGCGGCGCGCATTCTGCTGCGTGAATTAACTAATTACCCGTTTGTCATCGCGATGTTTACGGCTTCACTACCGATGGAAATCCGTGAAGGAGATTCACGGTGGCTTTGCTGCTGTTAGTCGACTCACACATTCCCTGGCGAGGGGGCATTTCTCGGCAACATTCCGTGAAACTATCAGGTCATTGGACCAACTTCTCGACAGTCAGGATCACTTCAGCGCCCGGTGCGAGTTGAACAGTGCGATCGGAACTGCTGATTCTGGCACTGCAACCCGGTCCTCCTTCGGGCTCCAACTTCACCTTGGGCATGCGGACTACGATCCCGGAATGTACAGTGTGCGGCGGTCCACCGGGACTCAGATCGTCGTCGCGGCCAGTCGAGCCCGAAACGGGGTCCGAGATCGACCGAGCTCCTCCAGCAACTTGTGTCGGCAAGGCGTCGTGCAGCATGTTCGACTGGTCGTGAGGCGCTACCAGGCCGATCAACCGCAGCGGGAGTTGCTGTTTCTGCCGGCCCTGGCAATCGGCGTGATCGAAGACCAGCCCGAGTTCAGAGGAATTCGGATTCTTCGACGAAGCCGCAGCCGTGACGTGTCCATAAAGAATCGAGTCCTGCGTCAACACGCAACCTGGATAGGTAAGCCCGTACAACACTTTCACAAATACTTCCTTGCCGGGTTTCAGATGCGAGGAGTCCATCAACTCCGTGACGCGAGCCTCAATGGTGGAAGCAACGGGCCAATCTCTGTCCTCGAATTGCTGACACGCGGGAGAGCCGGTTTCATTAGCCGGAGCTGCGGATGCGGTCATGGTTGCCGTTGCGCGTGCTGGCGAAGCTTCAGTCGTCGTGGGTTCGAATTTCACCAACCCATCGCGATAGTCCAGGTGCAAGGTGAGCGAATGAAGCATGTCGAAGCCCAGCATCCCTGCAACGTCAAACCCTGCATTGTGATCGATTGCAGAAAGATCCCACTGGAGCACATGGCTTTGCCTATTCATGGAGAGCTTCGCAAACTGAAAGTCGAAGTTATCGCGATACACCTGCGCCGCTGGTCCGGAAGTGGTCTGCAGGGCATTGGTAAAGTTAGCCTTGGTGCTGGAAATGGAGTGGGCCGTGTCCGATGTCATGGTGCTGAAGCGCATGCCAGTGTCGAGAACAAAGAGCCTGCGAGTTTTGTTATTGAGCAGCACAGGCACGAGCAGATATTGGCGGCGGTGATAGACCGGAGTGTAATCCGCGAAGTCTGGTGGTGTTGCTCGATCACCCGGCAATCCCCCGGCAAGCGGCGGAAGTGGATCGAGCGCCAGCCTGGAACCCCGCGCGTCGATTGTCACAAGATACGACGCGAAAATATCGGTGCCGATCATTCCGTCGGCCTTGCCCGAAAATGGCGTATTGCTCACGCCCACGATGCAGTCGCGAAACTCAAGCGGCCCGATATGCACACTGTCGGCGTGTACCGTTCCCGGCGGATCATTGGCGCCCTGCTGCAGTCCATTCGAATCGGCAAGCGCTTTGGTGATGAAGATTCCTGAGGCTGCCGTATCCACCACTAGCCTTGCGTTGGTCTTGGGCAGCTGCACGTCAAGCCGGTAGCCATCCAGATGCTTGCCATCCTCCATGGTGCCGACCAGGTGCAGCGCTGCCGATTGCACCGCAGGCTGAATCTTGCAGGTCTGCGAATTCTCTGAAAGCAGCGGCAGCATCGAGTTCATGGATGCTTCAGCCTTTTGCCGCGTCTCCGCATCCAGGTCCTTCATGGTGGGGAGCGCCTGTTGGATGCCCTCGATTTCGTGCGCCGGAGAAATGACTCTGCGCCACGCATACAGGATGTCAGGATCTTCGGGATCGATCTCATATGCGCTTTGGATCTCGGCGCGTTCCGATGCGTACATCGAATCAATGCGCAGAACATGGCTGCGAATCAGGTGTATTCGCGCATAGCATTTATCTGCGGCAGCGGCGGCATCGAGCGTTTGCAGTACCAGCCAGGGCTGCCCCTGGCGCAGTTGCAATTCGGCTTGCGCGGTAAGGAGTGCGGCCGAGTGCGGATCATCAGCAAGGGCCGCGGTTACGCGATCAGATGCCTCCGCGATCTTGCCTTCCTTCAACAGAGTGGACACGAGCGCCGCGGCGATCAGTGCGTCATGCGGCTGTTGCGCGAGAGATTGCTTATATTCCTGTTCGGCGTCTGCATACCGGCCTTCACTATAGGCCGTGACCGCGGGAGTGACGGTGTGCGCGGGCGCTGCCGGACAATTCGCAGTCTGACTCAAGACGGATGAAGCCTGGAGGATCAGAACAGCAGAGATCGAAACAAGCCGAATCGAGCAGGTATTGAGAACGCGCGGAGCACGAAAGGGAGTGGACATCCAGGGTCTCCTGTACCTAAACGAGAGCAATGATACTCCGCGGAAAGTGAGGTCCTCAGTTAGTCTCCAAGTGATTTTATGCGTGAAGTCGCTGTCGCACTAATCATTGCGAAGGGCTGAAACGGGATTGACTCCAGCGGCGCGTCTTGCGGGAACAAACGTTCCTGCAACCGCCAGCAGCGGCAAGATCAGCATGATTGCGATAAGTGTCAGTGGATCGAACTGCGAAGTCTGAATCAACTCCTCTTTCGCCAGTCGCCCCGCCAGGAAAGCTAGTGGAACGCCGATCGCCACGCCGAGCAGCGCCAGGATCAAGGCCTGACGCAACACCATCCACATCACTTGCGACCGATTTGCCCCCAGCGCCATGCGAATCCCGATCTCATGAGTGCGCTGGGAAGTGACGAAAGAGAGAACTCCATATATTCCTACGAGCGAGAGCAAAAGCGCCGCAAGGGCAAACGTCCCGAAGAGCGCCAGCGAGAAACGAGGTCCCTGCATAGCCGTACATATCCAGCATCTGACGAAGGCTCATCGTCTCGACGATCGGCTGATCCTTGTCGATGGCATGAACCGTTTGTCGCATCGGGTTGACCAGCGCATCCGCAGGAAGTGCTGTTGAGACGATCAGGCTATCAATAGCGGCGGGCGCCACCGTGTACGGCAAGAACACATGAGGATAGTCCTCGTTGAATCCGACAAAGAACGGCAGATCGCTCATTACGCCAACCACAGTGAAGGCGTCGTCAGCCAGCTTGTTCTTTCCGTCGGGCTTGAACTCCGGCAGGTGGATGGTTCTGCCGATGGCGTTCTCGCCGGCAAAATAGCGCTGCGCGAAATTCTGCGTGATCACTACTTCATGCGGTGCCGCAGCCACTTCACGGGAATCCAGAAAGTGCCCTTGCAACATCTTCCTGCCCGACATCGCGAGGAAATCGGGATCGGTCAAATGGATCGCCACAACACGCTTATCGATGGCCTGACCGCTGATCTGCACGCGATCCGCATACATATCCATGAACGGGAACGCAGAATCCACCGTGGCCTGGCTGACGCCTGGGACGGCTCGCACGCGATCCAGCAACTGTCTGAAGAATAGCGTGCGACTTTCCGGCGTGGGGTAACGCGTTTCCGCGAGCGGGATGCGAAGCATCAATGTGCGATCGGGCGTAAACGGCACGGGGACGCTCTCCACCGCTACGAGGGATCGAACCATCAAGCCTGCGAGCATCAGCAGAGCCAGAGAGAGAGCAATCTCTGTGACGACGAAGCCGCTGAGCAGTCGGCGCTGCGTGCGGCTGTCGGAAGAGCGAAAGCTGTTCAGGGCCGCGGCCAGCCTGGGTCTCGCGCTGTGCCATGCCGGCATGGTGCCAAAGATCAACACGGTTCCAAGCGCGATTCCCAGAGCGGTGAGCAAGACCGGCACATTCATCACAATGACGGCCTCGTCGGGAATCGTGTCGGTGGGGACAATGCGCAGAATCGCCTGTAATCCCGCATAGGCGCAAACCAGAGATACCGGAAATGCGATCAGCGCGAGCAGAAGCGATTCGGTGAGCGCGTGTCGAATGAGTCTAAAGCGCGAAGCACCGATTGAAGCGCGCACCACAAATTCGTGCTCACGGCTTACGGCGCGGGCGAGCAGCAAACTCGACACATTTACGCAGGATATAAACAGGAGGACAAATACGGAACCGAGCAACAAGTAGAGAATGCCTGCCAGCCCCGACTTGAACATCTCGTCAAACGGAAGAATTCCAAGGCGCAAATTCTTCGGATACATGAACGGCTCAGTCTGCGCAAACTCAGCGAAGATCGGCGCAAGTTCTGCTGCTGCCTGCGCGTCTGTCACTCCCGGCTTGAGGCGCCCAACCAGCGCAAAACGACGTTGTCCCTCCACCGCGAATTCGTTGGTCATCTTGATCGGCAGATATATATCCGCTCCTCGCCATAGGAAGCGCGGTGGCATGACGCCAATGACTGTGCGGGGATGCCGATCCACGTTGATGACCTGGCCGATGACGGAAGGGCTGCCTCCGTAATGCGCCTGCCAATATCGGAAACTCAGGAGGGCGACTTCTTCATGACCTGCGTCGACGTCGGCGTTCAGTGTTGCGCGTCCCAGAATGGGTTTCACTCCGAGGACGTCAAATGTATTCGGCGTAATGTAGTTTCCACGCACGCGCTGAGGGTCGAATTTCCCAGTGATTTCAACAAATCCGACGGTTGATGCCGTGACCCCGGAGAAGATATCGGTTTTCTGTGCGATCTCGTTGAACTGCTGCGGACTATAGGATCGCCATCCGCACTCGGCCCGGTCAGGCCAGCAGAGCTTCGGAGTCGCGAGCGTGTGAACGTCCTTATAAGGAAACGGATCGATCAGCACACCATAAGCAACCGTGAACACTGCACTGGACGCGCCGATGCCCAGCGCCAGAGTAAGTACCGCTGTTATAAGAAAGCTGGGATTGCGAGCTAAGTGCCGGATAGAATAGCGCAGGTCCTGCGAGACGGTAGCAAGCCTGAATGCGGCGAATTCCTTCGTCAGCTCTTTGATCACCAGTCGACTGCGAGCGAGAGCCATGCAGAAGCCTCTCACAGTTTTCGTTCAACCGGCAACAGCTTCTGCAGCCTGTTTGCTCGTGCCCTGCGACGATATTGAAGCCTACCGGGACTGAGATAGCGCGGTCGTAACTGGTGATCGTTGCCAACTGGTTGTACGCAACCACTCGCGTGGCTTAGACTCTTCGATACCACGCCGCTTTCGAATGGTCGAGTCGAATGAAGAAAAGAAGCACCCCTCCAACTGTCAGCGAAGTAGCTCGCGCAGCAGGCGTTGGAACGACCACCGTTTCCCGCGTCATTAACGGTGGCGATCGCGTGAGTCCGAAGACGCTTGCTCATGTGCAGCGCGTCATTGAAGCGATGGGCTACATGCCGAATCAGGCGGCTCGCGTCCTGAAAGGTCATCGGACAAAAACCATAGGATTAGTGATTCCGAGCATCGCCGATCCGTTCTTCTCAAGTTGCGCGGAGGCGGTACAAGCTGTCGCGCTCGCGAATGACTCGCTGCTGATTGTGACCACTTCACACAACGATCCGCACACTGAAATTGAGAATCTGAACATTCTGATAAGCCACCGTGTCGACGGATTCATCGTGGCACCCGCGAATTCACAAAGCAGTGCTCTACGTGACCTGCTCAAGCGAGTGGCTGTTCCAGTTGTGGCTGTTGATCGCCCGGTCTCTGATGCGTTTGTCGCCTCCGTTGTAACGGATAACTTCAAAGGCGCAAAATTCGCCACACAACACTTGATTGATCATGGATATAAACGGATCGTTTGTCTCACCGGTGAGAGCACCCTATTTACGATTCAAGAGCGCATCCGAGGATATCGAGCCGCAGTTGACTCCGCCGGCCTCACATCGACGCTGAACACCGCAGCTAAAGACTACAGGTCAACCGAGTACGCGATTGAGAGCCTGCTCTCCGGCGCGAACCCTCCGGATGCATTGTTCACGCTGAAGAACAGCACGACAATATACGCTTTTGAGGTTCTTCAGAAACTCAACGTTTCGGTGCCAAAGACGATCGCCTTGCTGGGCTTCGATGATTTTGAGCTCGCCGCAACGGTCCGGCCGTCAATAAGTGTGGTTCAGCAGCCCGTTGAAGAGATTGGCCGCGTTGCAGCGGAACTTCTCTTTGAACAACTTCTCGGCAAGCGGAGTGGCCGAATTCCGGGGAAATCCAAACGCCCTCGGCAAGTGACACTCGAAACGAGGCTCGTCCAACGGAGTTCGTGCGGATGTACTCCAACCTCTGCTTGAGATGAAAAGACCGGCACGCGTAGAGCGGCTACCGGACGGTCCCCTTGAAGTCGTTTCTCGTTAGACCACTTGCCTGAATCTTCCTGCGGAGAGACCTTTCCGCCGCTCGCCGGTAATCCTAATAACGCCGAAAAGCAAATCTTGGGAACGATACCACGGGCCCGAATATGCAAGCGTCGCACGGCTGTGTGGGATTTGATCAAGCTCAACTTCAGTTTTTGCTGGGTTCAAAGAAAATAGCTATGGCTTCAGAGCAATCTGGCAGCCTCTTGTTTGTGTATGGTATCGTTTCCAAGGACAACGGCTGGTGACGGGGATATTTGCGGGGAGCGGACATTTCTCTTCGAATGTCTCCGGCACTACGTCGTCTCAATCGCGGCTTCACGCGCACGCGCGATTCGCAGTTCTGGCTTCTGCGGTGATCGGAATGGCCTTGGATAACGCGCAGGTTCTCACCATCGGCGTCGATCTTGGAGGAACAAGTCTAAGGATCGCTGCATACGCGCCAGGCATTGGCGTGCTGAACTCAATTTCACTTCGCACGCGTCTCGAAGCCGGTCCCCTGGCTGTCGTAGATGACATGTGCGCCGCGATTGTCAGACTCATTGATCAGCATTCCAATGGTCGCGAGATTGCCGGCATCGGAGTTGGATCGCCGGGACCGCTTGAACTTCCGGCTGGCCGCCTCCACCATCCGCCCAATCTTCCCGGGTGGGACGGATTTCCGCTTCTGGCTGAAATGGAAAAGCGTCTGCAGCGGCCGGTCACGCTTGAGAGCGACGCCAACGCTGCTGTGCTCGCGGAATATGAATTGGGCCTTGGAAAGGAACTCGGGATCGATTCGATGTGCATGTTGACCCTGGGTACAGGTGTCGGCAACGGGATCATTCTGGATGGAAAGCTCTGGCACGGAGCAGCGGGCATGGGCGGCGAAGCCGGACACATGACGATCTATCCGGATGGCGCGGTCTGCGGATGCGGCAACAACGGCTGCCTTGAAGCATGTGCCTCTGCGACCGCAGTAGTGAACGCCGCGGATAGATTAATCGCCGCTGGAAAGGCTCCGGGACTCGCTCGGCTCAAGAAAGACACGGCATTGACTGCGCAGAATCTTGCTGATGCTGCGCGGCAAGGCGACGCGGATGCCCAAAGCATCTACGTTGAAACAGGCCGCACCCTGGGAATTAGTCTGGCCGGGCTGATCAACATTCTGAATCTGCCGCTTTACGTCGTGGGTGGCGGCGTCGCCAACTCGTGGGATCTCCTGTCGCCTGTAATGTTTGAGGAACTGGAGCGTCGGAGCTATGTCTATGCGCTCACAGCTCCAGGGAGAGTTGCCTCAAAGGGGATGCCAGGCGGAGGAACTCAGGTTTTACCCGCAAAGCTTGGGGCTGAGGCGGGACTTCTGGGCGCATGTATCCTTCCGGTATATGCCTCGAAACCAACCTGGGCATCTGCGTAATTTCGTTGCGACGTATTCACCCGCCACCATTAATCCAGAGCAAATGCCGGACTGAAGCTTGCGCTGGGTGCAGGCAAGCCTTGCACATCCCGGTAAAGACATTTGGATGAGCATTCAGAGATTCATCCGGCTATTTAGACTCAGCGGTGGAGGAGCACTCTTGCTGTACTTTCGGCGCTTTCGCGCCAGCGCATTGATCGCGGTGATCATTGCATCAGCTGTGTCTGCTGTTTTCGTCGTTGCCCAGATGGCGCCGACTCCGCCATCAGCCCAGGTCGCAGTCTGCCAACTCCCGCGCCGGCCATCCAGGATGCGCAGAAGCGCCCCATCACAGCGAGTGGATTCGTCGATTCCGGCTCGGTGGTCTTCGCGGATGTAACCAGGGCGGCCGGACTATCCGGCTGGAAACACACAATGGGCGCGGCAGACAAGAGGCTCATCATCGATACGAATGGATCCGGTGTCGGACTTATCGATTACGACAACGACGGCTGGCTCGACATCTACATCGTGAACGGCTCGACATTCGATGCGCTCGACGGCAAAGCAGAGCCGCCACATGCCGCGCTGTTCCACAACAATCATGACGGGACTTTTACCGATGTTGCCGCCAAGGCCGGCGTGACCAACGATCGTTGGGGTTTCGGCGTAGCCATCGCAGACTACGACAACGATGGCTGGCCCGACATCCTGGTGACCAACTGGGGCAAGAATCGGCTGTACCACAACAATCACGACGGAACCTTCACCGATGTGGCGGAGAAGGCTGGCGTGACGCTGGGCAATTGGTCGGCAGGCGCTACGTGGGGAGACTACGACGGAGACGGAAAGCTCGATCTTTTCATTTCCGGCTATGTTCACTTCGACCGCAATAATCTGCCTTATGAGAAAACCAAGGCCACAGGGTTTTCGTACTGCGAGTTTCGCGGTGAACCAGTCATGTGCGGCCCCAAGAATCTTGAGGGCGAACCCGACCATCTCTTCCACAACAACGGAGACGGAACCTTCACCGACGTGAGCGCCAAGGCCGGCGTTGGCGACGAAGTGAATCGCTACTATGGTTTGACCCCCGTCTTTGTGGACGTGAACAACGATGGCAAGCCCGATTTAGTCGTCGCTAACGATTCCACATTGAGTTATCTCTACCTCAATCGAGGAGACGGAACCTTTGAGGATGCAAGTTTTGCAACGGGGTTCGGCCTCAATGAGGACGGGCGCGAGGCCGCGGCCATGGGGGTTGCGGTAGGCGACTACATGAATAACGGCCTGTTGGATTTCGCCATCAGCGACTTTTCCGACGAATCAAAGTTGCTGTTTCGCAACCAGGGGAATGGTGGTTTCAGCGAAGTTTCAATGCGCTCCGGAATCGGAAAGATCTCCATCCCATTCCTCGGTTGGGGCGACGCTTTCCTGGACTTTGACAATGACGGCTGGCTCGACCTGATGTTTGTGAATGGCCACATTTACCCTGCCGCCGACCGGCTCGACTGGGGTACGTCCTATGCGCAGCGGCCGCTGTTATTTCACAACGACCGCGATGGCAGATTCACAGAGGTTGCTCCGGTCAAAGGATCCGGGTTGGCACAGGTTCTGTCGGGGCGCGGAGCAGCATTTGGCGATCTCTTCAACGATGGCAAGATCGACTGTAATCATCAACCAGATCGACGCGGCCCCTGTGCTTTTGCGAAACGTCAATCCCGATCACCACCATTGGGTGGAACTGAAACTTATCGGCGGCTCCAGGAGCCCCCGCGACGCAGTGGGCGCAACCGTTTACCTAACCGCCAACGGAATGCGACAGCGACAGGACGTGATCAGCGGTGGAAGCTATGTCTCGACAAATGACCCGCGCCCACATTTCGGATTGGGCGATGCGACAGACGCCGGGACCGCCGAGATTCATTGGCCGTCCGGCGCCAAAGAGACAATCAAGCTACCGGCCGTTGATCGCATCTACACGATCGCTGAGGGAAAGGGCATTACTGCCGTGCTCTGCGGAATTCGACCTTGCCAGGATGCTGCGCCTGCCGTTTCCAAGTCCGCGCCAGCTCGGAGCAAGCCGTGAAGCGCGCAGATATGCCTTGCAATGAGCCGGCTGCGGCCAGCGACTCGAGTAATCTGGCAAAGTCGCCGGGATGCGCCGGTGCCGGCCTCCCAGCTAAGTCGATTCTTATGATTGCTGATACTTCTTCCTGCTTCGAAAAAGCGGATTTTTCACCTCGCTCCTCCCGTTTCTGAGAGGTGCGCAGGTCGAAAACTCATTTGTTCTCATAGTGCGACTATCGCCGGTCCCCAAAAAATTGCTTGACAGTCGATTTTTGCCAGACGTATAGTTTCGCGAAATGGAATCGCTACCATAAAAATGGTATCGATTCCATCATGGACAGAAGTTTCAAGGGCCGAAGAGCCGTTCTGTTGTCAGATCCCCTGTTTTCAGGATTTCAAAAAGACTGGAACTTAAAAACAACTGGGTAATGCCAGGAGGCAAAGTGAAACTGTTCCCCGTTTCAAACGAAGGCGCATCCCTGCGTCGCTCGAGGATATGTGGATGGTGCGTCGCGATCGCAATCGCATGCCTCATCTTGTTGGCCCAGCGTACCGGGTTCGCACAGGCCAGCGCCGGCATTACCGGCACCATCACCGATCCGAGCGGTGCCGTGGTTACAAATGCGAAGGTGACCATCACCAACGCACAGACTTCGGTCTCGGCCAACACGGTGTCCAGCAGCGCAGGAACCTATTCCTTCAAGGGTCTTCTGCCCGGCCAGTACACGGTTTCCGTAGACGCCAGCGGCTTCAAGAAGGAAGTGAAGCAGGACGTCACAATCGAGGTCAGTACGACCGCGACGATCGACTTCGCCCTTTCGACTGGTGCCGCCAACGAGACGGTTCAGGTCACATCGGATGCGATTGCCCTGAACACAACCGCGCCGGAGATTGGAAGCACAATCGAGCCCGTCGTTGTTGCGGCGTTGCCCGAGGAAGTCTCTGGCCGCGGTCGTCAGATCGATCAGCTGCAGTTCACTGCTCCCGGAACAACGGGCAGCACCTTCTCGCACCGCGTCAGCGGCGGCGTCGATTTTGAGCAGGAGATTGTGTACAACGGCATTCCCGCTCCGCAGCCGGAGACCGAGGGCTATACCACAAACTTCAACCCGCCCTTCGAACTGGTGGAGGAGTACAAGGTCGAGCGCTCGACGTTCTCGGCTCAGTTCGGCCTTGGACAAGGCGCGTTGACTTACCAGATGAAGTCCGGCACCAACCGTTATCACGGCGATCTGTTTGAGATCAATCGCAACAGCTTCTTTGACTCGGTCGGATTCTTCAATGGTCCGGCATGGGGTGGATCGCACCAAGCCCACCCCGGATCACGAGAACAATTATGGGTTCAGAGTCGGCGGACCCATCAGCATTCCCCACGTCTATGACGGCCGCAACAGAACCTTCGGCCACTACGCCAGGAGTGGTACAAGCAGAACAACGAGAATACCAGCTCTGGCACGGTGCCAACCGCGCTGGAAAAGACCGGAAATTTCACCGACTACGTGAACGGCAGCACCGGAGCGCTGATTCCGATCTATGATCCGACTACCGGTCAGCAATTCCAGTGCAATGGCGTCCTGAACGTAATTTGCCCCAACCGCATCAGCGCGTTGTCATCGAGCTTGATTCGCTGACATTCCCGATCCCGATCGGCCCGGCAGCGGAGTCGGAGGTCTGGACTCGAACAAGAGCTTTGCTCCGTTCATCAATCCGAACATTCAGCACGTGTGGGGATTCACGGTCGATCAGATCCTGACGCCGAAGCAGAGCCTCCACTACAGCCAGTGGCGCAACAGCTACACCACTCACAGCTTTGACTACTCTCCGATCGTGATTGCGCCCAATCCGCTGAACAGCCAGAAATTTGAGCCGTCGCTGGGCAGCGTCTTCCTTCTGAATTACAGCAACGCCCTCTCGCCCCACCTGGTGTTGACGGCCGGATTTGGCTGGATTGGTGAAATCAACAACCAGTTCAACATCACCAAGGGAGCTACATTCGCTGCCGTCACGAGCGAAAATATCCCGCCCAACATCACGTTTGACGGTCAACACGCTCCTACCAGTTGGGGCACCAGTGGTTCGTGGTTCCAGTCGATCAACCGTAAACTCGGAATCTCAATCGTGAACAACTGGCTATGGACCAAGGGCCGTAACACGTTCAACATGGGCGTGGAGTTCCGTCGTGCTTATCAGGACGACAACGAAGAACAGACCGAAGGCGGACACTTCAACTTCAGCCAGCGCACCACTTCGGTGCAGAATCCAAACGATCCGAACTTTGGCAACTACGGCAGCGCATTCGCCAGTTTCCTGTTGGGACTTCCGGATTCGGCGAATCGAAGCAATTCCCAGGAGTTGGAGTTGCGCAACTGGGATCTCTCGCCGTACATCCAGGACGATATCAAGCTCTCACCGCGTCTTACGGTCAACGTCGGTCTACGCTGGGACATTCAGCATCCGTTTACTGAAAACCACAACCTGATCGTCTTCTTCAATCAGGACAACCCCGGAACATTCCCCGAGCGGGGACATTCCCGGATCGGCGAGCCAAGTTTGGGAACTGCTGCTGGCTGCTCCGGAATCACGAGCGGCGATCTCCACTATGGCCACATTGGACCGCGCTTCGGCTTCGCATACAAGCTGAGCAAGAAGATGGTTCTTCAGGCCGGATTGGACGTTGCATTCCTCGATGGAGGCGCCTATGAGTATGGCACCAACAAGGTCGCCGTCAATTACGGAAACCTGTTGACCGGCTCCTTCACGCGCAACAGTACGGGCAGCTTCACCTCCTCCTTCGGCAGCTGGGATACCAATGCGATACCCGCCGTTAACCCGACTCCCTTCAGCCCAGGCCTCGGTGCCGGCAACCAGATCAACGCCTTCAGACCGTCAGAAGGACGGATACGCACCCTACAGCCAGCAGTGGAACGTGAACCTGCAGCGCGAACTGCCGTACAACATGTTCGTTACGGCTGCATGGGTAGGAAACCGCATCATCCACCTGCCCAGCCAGAACAATCGCATCGACCAGATGGACCCGACGTACGATGCTTCGCTGGGTTCCGAACTGGCGGACGTGTTCCAGCCAGGCCAGACATCGCTGGATGGCGTACCGTTGCCTTATCCGAACTTCGTCAATGATTTCGGAGGGTCGGCCACTGTGGCCCAGGCGCTCGTGCCCTATCCGCAGTACTCCAACATCTTCAACAACTTTGAAGGTTTCGGAACAACCTACTACCAGAGCTGCCCAGATCGAGATTGAGAAGCGCTATACCAACGGATTGTCCTTCCTGGCGGGATACACGCTCTCCCGTCTGATGGACAACACGAGCAGCGGATTCTCAAGCTTCACCTCGGGCGGCATCAACAAGTACAACCAGAAACCGGAGTGGGCTATCTCGAACGCGGATGAGCCGCAAACTCTGAAAGTTAGCGGAACCTACATGCTTCCGATTGGTCCGGGCAAGAAGTATGTGAATAACCACACCATGGGCAACATCGTCGGTGGCTGGCAGGTCGGTTGGATCCTGGACTACGAGGCAGGAACGGTGAACGGCCCTCAAGAAAACGGCTCGCCCTTCCCGAACGGCTTCGAACGCCCGGACCGTAATCCTGCCGTCAGCCTGAGCACCGCTTCCTACAGCCGCGCACGAGATTTCTTCCTGGGCAAGATACCCGCTGCACAGATGTTTAACCCAGCAGCCTTCACGAAGACTCCAAGCCAGTACGTCATCGGAACCGCCCAGAGGAACTACGGAGGGATGAGAAACTCTCCGTTTGAATCTGAAAACATCAATGCGAAGAAGAACTTCTACATCGGAGAACGCTTTACGGGCATTCTCTCAGTGGATTACTTCAACGCCTTTAACCGAACCATTTTCAACGGACCCGACAACAACATCAGCGACGGCACTTTTGGGCAAGTGACTTCGCAAGGTTCGAATATCTCGAACCGACAAGGACAAGTGAGCTTCCGATTAGAGTTCTAACCAAGCCGTCTCCTGAATTGCACCATTGCGGTTCTCCTAACCATGCCGGACTGCCCTCACACAGTCCGGCATTTTTTAATCCGCTTCGAAAATGCTGTGGATTCACTGTGCTTGAAGAGCATCAAATATAATCTCGGATCATGAAGTACTTACCCGCCGGAATATCGTTGCTTTGCACGCGCTGTCTTTTAGCCGGCGCGGTGCTCTCGTTTTGCCATGCGGGGGCACTCGCGCAGAAAGACGAAAGCGAAGTCACCCCGGCGGTTCAGCGCTTGTACGCCCAGGCCAGCGCCGCAACCGAGAACGGCGACTCCGCCGGAGCAATTGAAAAGTATCGGTCGATTATCAAACTCGCTCCCCATCTCGCTGCCGCATACAACAATTTAGGTGTGCTCTACTTCAACCAGCACGACTTCGCCCATGCCGCAGAGGTTCTCAAGCGGGGGTTGGAACTCAATGCGGATATGCCCACCGCCTCGGCCATGCTGGGAATGAGTTATGTCCAGTTGGGCGACGATCAAAAAGCCGAGCCGCTTCTTCGCAAAGCTCTGCGCACGAATCCGAAAGATGATCAGATTGAGATGATGCTTTCGCGTTTGCTCATCAATGCAGCGAAACTCGATGAGGCTGCTATGCACCTGAATAATTTCCTGGAGCGAAATCCCAAGAACCAGGAAGCGTGGTATCTGCTGGGGAAAACTTATCTGCGGATGTCAGAGAGCGCGCTGAAGAAGATCAACGAGATTGACCCTAACTCGGTCGTTGCGCACGAGATTGCCGGCGAAATTGACGAGAGCATGCACAATTACGATCTCGCCCTCGTCGAATATAAGAAGGCCATAGACATGGCGCCCCAGCAGCCGGGTACGCATATGCATATGGGGGACGCCTACTGGTACATTGGCAAATGGCAGTCGGCAGAGACGGAGTTCAAAGCAGAACTTGCCAACGATCCCAACAACTGCATGGCTCACTGGAAACTGGCGAATTCAATGCTCGAGGCCAACGATTCCAGCGAAGAAGCATTGTCTCAATTGATTACCTCTCTTGAACATTGTCCCACGCTCATGCAAGCACGCGTAGATCGCGCCCGCGCGCTGGTGAGACTGGGAAGGCAGCCCGAAGCCTTGCCTGACCTGTTGATGGCTGAGAAAGATAGTCCGAGCGAGCCCACCATTCACTTTCTCCTGGCTAATGTTTACAGGTCCCAGGGCAAGAGTTCCGAGGCGCAAGAGGAGATGCGCAAATATGGGACCCTGCAGAGAGAAGCCAGCGCCTCCGTGGCAGGTCAGGCCAGCGAATCAAACACAATTAAAAGTAATGCTCACTAAAAGGGTCCTGGCGGCTTTCTGCCTGACAGTACTTTATGGCACCAGTGTTTTTGCAGCGTCAACTCGTCAGGCTACCCCTGTTCGGGATGCAGATGCATCCTGCGCAAAATGTCATGCAGCAATCTTCCAGAGCTATGTTGCCACTCCCATGGCAAATGCAAGCGGTCTCGCGGTCGAAAAACTGCATTCTGCCAAATTTGTTCATGCTGCGTCCTCAGCAGAGTACACAATTGGCGAGCGCAACAATCAGGCATTCCTGACGTATCGTTCACTTAAGACGCCAGATGTTGCCGGCAACTTTCGGCTGGATTATTTTCTTGGCTCTGGTCACCTGGGAACCACTTATCTGTATTCCATCGGTGATTTTCTTTTTGAATCTCCGGTTGCGTGGTACGGGAATTCAATGGGCTACGACATGAAACCGGGATTGGCGACTGTGGATCACATGCCGCCGCCTCTTCCGATGCAGAGCGGCTGTCTGCGCTGTCATATGAGTTCTGTCCAAGCCAGTGACACCGGCACTATCAATCGCTATCAGGGACTGGCGTTCCTGCACACCGGCATTACCTGCGAAGCTTGTCATGGAGACTCGCAACAGCACATTCTCGCTCGCGGAAAAGCAAAGATCGTGAATCCAACAAAACTAGATGCCAATCGCCGGGATTCAATCTGTATCAGTTGTCATCTGGAGGGAGATGTCTCCGTGGAACGCACTGGGCGTTCGGCTCTGAATTATCGCCCCGGAGAGTCGATCCTCGATTATTTGTCATATTACGTGCAGGCGGGCGCCAAGCTCACGGCTCGTGGAGTGAGCGAGGTAGAGCAACTCAATCGCAGCACCTGCAAGCGCGTAAGCGGAGACAGAATGTCATGTACAAGCTGTCATGATCCGCACTACACGCCGGATGGGGAGCACCGTGCCGCATTTTTTCGCAGCAAGTGTCTCACCTGCCATAACCAGCCGGAATTTGCATCAAAACATCACCCCGAGAACCAGGATTGCACCAGTTGTCATATGGGGCGCACAGGTGCGGCAAATATTCCTCATGTAGCCTGGACGGATCACCGTATTTTAAAGCAACCGGAAGAATCAACCAGCGTGCGGGCGAGCAACGGAGAGGACAAACTTGTGCCACTCTTTGTTACGGAATCAAGCGATCGCGATCTGGCCATGGCGTATTATCAGTTGTTGCTTGAAGGGAATCGATCCTTTGAAGCGACGGCCTGGAGCAAGTTGCAAGCGCAGAGGGATGCGATCGCGGATGACAAACAGGCTCTCGACGCCTTAGGAAACCTTGCCGCGGAACGGGGAGACTACAAGCTCTCTGAGCAAGTCTTCCGGAGGGTTCTCGAGATCGATTCTGACGATTCTACGGCGCTTTCGAATCTAGGCATCCTGCTGGCAAAGCAGGGAAAGCCCAATGATGCAATTCCGTTCTTGAAGTCTGCCTTCGACCGCAATCTTGATATTCCGGCCTTCGCAATGAATCTTGCCCGAGTCGAATGCATGACGGGAGATGGTCCAGGAGCGCAAAAGACCCTTGCGGAGGCCCTGTTCTATTCTCCTTACCTTGAGGACATTCAGCGATTGCAGACGCAGACGAAATCGTGTGATGCTGACGGAAAGTAACCATCCAATGGAAAAGCGAAGAATACAAGCTGTTTCTTGTTGGCTGCTTCTGCTTACGCGGATGGCTATTTGCCAGCAGCAGGCCGACCCCCTGGCGAATGAGCGTGCGCTTCTGGCGTCCGGCAAACTCGCAGAGTCAGAGGCGGCTGTACTCATTTATCTCAGGACAAATCCGTCATCCGCCGACGCACACTTCTTCCTCGGCTATGTACTCTTCCGCGAAAAGAAAGCCAGAGAATCGCTTGCGGAGTTCACCACGGGCGCGAAATTCCGGCGTCCGGGGCCCGATGAGCTAAAGGTCGTAGCCTCTGACTACGTCATGCTCGAAGACTTCGGTGATGCGGACAAATGGTTCTCTGAGGTCGTTGCTGAATCGCCGAACGATGCAGATGCGAACTATCTGCTCGGGCGCACAAAGTTTAATGAGAACAACTTTCCCGCAGCCATATCGAGCTTCGAGCGAGCGTTGATCTTACATCCGAAGTATGTGGAGGCCGAGAACAACATCGGCCTGGCGTGGCGGGAGTTGAACGATCTCAAAAAAGCTGAAGCTGCGTTTCAGACAGCCATCGAATGGCAGGGAGATGCACCTGTCGATGCACAGCCATTCTTGAATCTGGGAACACTGCTTGCCGATCAAAGCAAAACAGAACAGGCAATCCCTTATCTTGATAAGGCTGCCGTTCTGTCGCCCGACAACCCAACAGTTCATGAAGAACTGAGCCATGTCTATGCCGCGCAACAGAACCTGCCGAACGCGCAGAGCGAATTGGAAAAGGCCGTGGCGCTGGCGCCCAACGTATCAAGCCTTCATTTCAAGCTTGGTCAGATTTACCGAAAAGAGGGAATGCGTGACCAGGCGAAAGAAGAATTCGCTATCTGCTCAAAACTGAGTGGAGCTCATTCATCGGACAAAACTCCGAATCCAATTTCGATAAAAAGTACGGAAGATCGATAAGACGCGACCAGCTAGGATAGGCTCCACGCCTCACGCGCTGATCCGATTGAGTTTCGTGACCCTGCCAATCTGGTTCCAGTCGGAAATATATATGTTGGCGTCCCGGTCGATGTGGCATCCGTGAGCGGCGCTGAATAAGGCAGGCGCGATCTCATTCGGCCGAAGTTGATAGTTGGCCCATTGAGTCTTGTGCGGGATTGTCTCCGAGAAAAGCTACAGGTGCATTGTCCTTGTCGAGGATCGTGACGCGGCCTTCCAATTCCGAGACGACCGCGAAGTCTCCATGAAAGCTCACCTGGCAGGGACGACGGAGATGTTGGGTCACGGTTCCCACGAACTTCCCGTCGAAATCAAAGTGACAGAGCCGTCGGTTTTCGCGATCACACACCAGAAGCAGCGGCTGATCGTAGCGTGTGTCAACAGCGAGGCCATGACAGCAGTCGAATAGGCCGTCTGTTGTGCCTTTGCCGCCCCATTCGCCGCGATACTCACCGTTCTTATCGAAGTGGAAGATGCGCGAGTCGCCGTAGCCATTGGCGATGAAGATGCTGCCATCCGGACCTGGCACCGCCGCCGTGAGTCGCCATTCATTGGGTGACTTGAAGCCGGCCTGCGGTGGAGCGGTAATCTTCTGCACCACCGATGCCGTCGGTTTTCAGCTTGACGAAGAGCCAATTTTCTTTCGGCGTGCCTTTCTGCACCGTCGTGTAGAGATACTCGTCAGCGCCTTCTTCGGCATGAAAGATTGAGTGCACTTCGGGATATTCGGTGGCGATCTTTCGCTTGAGCATGCCTTCGGGCGAGTAGACCAGAATTCCGGTTTCGCTCTGCGTGCTTACGTACACTTGGCCGGCGTTGTCAGTGGCGATGGCGCCGTGTGTGCCGCCGAATGCGAGGTCCGCGGGCAGATGGCCCCAGTCCGGAGCTAACTTCGTAGGTCCACTCCCCGTTGCCCGTCTGAATCTTTGCGTCGGGTTGGTTTTCATTTGCGCTGGTCGGGGCTGTCGCGGCGAATGCTTGCGGTATTGCGAGGGTCCCGACTGCAGCAACTCCAGTGAGGGCGCAGAATCTCCGCCTGTCGATACATTCCTCAGCGCGCGGAATGGGCTTCTCATTCATGATTTAACCTTTGCGATTGGTTGCGCCGTTTGCGGTAGCGCGGCGGGCTGGGCTGGCGTGTTGTAGAGGTAGATATGACGCAGATTTTTCATCGAATTCAACGGTCGTACGGAGTCTGCGGTAACTTGGGTCCCACTTAGATTGATGTAGGTCAACTGCGAGAGCGGCGCCAATTTTGCCAAGCCGTCGCCGGTGATGTGCGTCTCTTCAAGGTGCAGCGCGCGCAGATGGGTGAACTGCTTCAACGTGTCGAAGCTCGCGTTCGTAACCGCCGTGCGTCCCAGTTCCGCCTCGACGATATAGGGAGCGAATTTCTGAAACTGCGCCAGCTGCGCGTCGCCAAAACTTCCCGCCGCATCAACTGTAAACAATATCAATCCGTCTTCCGGTTTGCTCGAGACCTGAATCAGCTTCGCGCCTTGTGCCTGCTGCATCTGTTGGATCGCGGGCATCAGTGCGCTGTAGTCTCCGACAGGTTGAAGCGGCAATTCCGGACGATCATCGCCGGTTGAAATTCCGGCCAGCGTCGCGACGGTCGGCGAAGCGCCCTGCTGAATCCACGCCTTGATCCAGGCGATTTCTTCGGGACGGAGAGGTGGCCTTCCCTCTGCCGGCATGAACTGCTTGTGATCGGGCGGAAGAGTCACGCGGTGAAGCAACAGGCTCTTGTCCGGATCGCCGGCAATAATCACCGGGCCATCCTTGCCGCCCTTCATCAAGGCGTCATACGAGTCCAGCCGCAGCCCGCCGTTGCTTTTGCTCTCGCCATGGCAAGTCGCGCAGTTCGAGTCGAAGATGGGATTGATGTGCATGGCGTAGAACGACGTCGGCGGCGTCTTTGTGCCCAGCAGCGTGAGACGCTTGAGACCGGCAGGCATGTATGCAGTCAGATAGTTACTTCCATGGGTGATCGATCCACCCTGGTCGGCCGTCCACAGCAGCAGCGGCATCAGGCATGCAAGCAATGCGGGATAGAAAATCGGGACATCGCCGCTCTATCCAAAACGGCCGCGCCAGGATGCACAGCAGCAAGCCGATGGTCACCGCGATGCCACCCGCCATGTGGCGCGTGACCAGTGTGCCGGTATCGCCGCTGCCATAGGCGAGCAGCATCCCCAGCGTAAGCGCGAGGAGGCGCCTGCGAATGCAAGGCCGAGCACAAAGCCCGCCGCTTCACGCAATGCCGGTCGAAAGGCGCCGCCAATCTCCAGCAGCGGAACCAGCAACAGAAACCCAATCGGCAGGTGCACGACGAGAGGATGAAAGCGGCCCAGGAACTGCTGCCAGTCCGCATGCGGCTTGCCATCGAGCTTCACAAGCCAGGGCAATGCTGCGAGGCTAAGACTGAATAGAAGCGAAACTATCCAGGCGATGCGCGTGGTCTTGCTCTTCGGCCAAAACCTTTCTGAGACTGCCCCGAGCCGATGCGGAATCTTCACGCAAGCAGGCCCTTCACTACGCTGGCCGGCACGGGTCCCGTCAGCTTCTGGTCGAGGCCCTGGAAGTTGTAGGTCAGCTTGTTGTGGTCGATGCCGAGACAGTGCAGAATCGTCGCGTTGAAGTCGCGCACCGTGACCGGATCCTTGACCACGTTATAACTGTAATCGTCGGTCTCGCCGTAGGTGATGCCAGTGCGCACGCCGCCGCCAGTCATCCACGTCGTGAAGCAGCGCGGATGATGGTCGCGGCCATAGTTTTCTTTCGAGAGGCCGCCCTGGCTGTAAACGGTGCGGCCGAACTCGCCGGCCCAGATCACCAGCGTGTCATCCAGCATGCCGCGCTGCTTGAGATCGGTGACCAGCGCATAGCATCCGCGATCTGTCTCCTGGCAGATCATCGGCAGAAGTCCCGTTACGTTGGCGTGCATGTCCCATCCGCGCTTGTACACCTGCGTGAATCGAACGCCGCGTTCGGCCATGCGGCGAGCCATCAGGCAGTTATAGGCAAACGTGCCGGGCTCCTTCGCATCGGGTCCATAGAGATCCCACGTCGATTGCGGTTCCTTGCTCAGATCGGCGAGCTCCGGCACCGATGTTTGCATCCGATATGCCATTTCGTATTGAGCGATGCGCGCGTGCGTTTCCGGATCGCCCAGTTCTTCATAGGTCTGCCGATTGATCTCATTCACCGCGTCGAGCATGTTGCGGCGCACCTCGCGATCTACTCCGCTTGGGTCGGTGAGAAAAAGCACCGGATCGCCCGCCGAGCGCAGTCCCACGCCCGCATACTCCGAGGAAAGAAAACCGCTGCTCCAAAGCCGCGACGAGACCGGCTGATTATCTTCTTTCGGATTCAACTTGCTTTGCAGCACCATGAACGTCGGCAGATTGTCGTTCATGCTGCCCAGCCCATACGAAAGCCACGATCCCAGGCAAGGCTTGCCCGCGTTCATATTGCCGGTATTCATCAGCATGATCGCCGGCTCGTGATTGATGGCCTCGGTGTTGGTCGATTTGATGATCGGCAGATCATCGACCATGCGCCCGGTATTGGGCAGCAGATCACTCACCCACGTGCCGGTCTGGCCATAGCGCTTGAATCCCCAATGCGATGGCGCAACAGGGAATCGCGCCTGCCCCGCGGTCATACCCGTCAACTGCTGCGCGCCGCGCACCGAGTCGGGAATGTCCTTGTCGTAGAGCGCGGTGAGATGCGGCTTGTAATCGAACAGATCCACCTGCGACGGACCGCCCGACATGAAGAGATAGATGGCCCGCTTCGCCTTGGGAGCGAAGTGCGGCAGCTTCAGTCGATCGCCACCTTGCGACCAGGCTGGCCATTTGTTGTCGAGTGAGCATCTCCGCGCATGGCGCGATTGCCCAGCAGGCTGGCCATCGCCGCCCATCCCAGCACTTTTCCCGTGCGGCCCAGAAAATGCCGGCGCGTCTGCAGCGCGGCCCACTCCTGCTTCAACTCCGCGGGGATCGGCAAGATCCATCACGTCATGGTCGTGCTCGGTATCGGTACAAAGAGGATGTTGTTTCATTCCATCTTCCTCACTACTTGGTCACCGTCTCATCCAGGTTCAGCATTTCGCTCGCCACCATCGTCCATGCAGCCAGTTCCGGCGCGGGAATCGACGCATCGCTCTTTTTTTCGCCTACGCCAATCAAATCGTGCGCCGCTTTCGGATCGGCCGCATAATGCTTCTGCATCTGCGCCAGCGAGCTTTCGAGCACCGCCGCCATGTGCGGCGGCGGATCATGCGCAAGCAAGAATCTCGCTCATCAGCTGGATGCGCTTCTCCGGCTTGGATCCGCCTTCTTTGATCACGCGCTCTGCCAAAGCGCGCGCCGCCTCAACCCACTGCACATCGTTCATCGTCACCAGCGCCTGCAGCGGAGTGTCGGTCCGCTGCCGGCGCGTGCACACCACATCGCGCATCGGCGCGTCGAAGGCATCCATATCCGGCATCATCGCCATGCGCTTCCAATAGGTGTACATGCTGCGCCGATAGAGCGCATCGCCGTGCTGCTGCTCGTAGACCAGCGTGTCGCTGCCCCGATGCCCACCTGCTCCCACACATTCGCTGGCTGGTAGGGCTTTACGCTTGGGCCGCCAATCTTGTTGACCAGCAGACCGCCGGACTGCAGCGCCACATCGCGCAACATCTCCGCATCCATGCGGAAGCGCGGCCCATGCGCCAGCAGCAGATTCTTCGGATCCTTGGCAAGCTGCTCGGGCGTCGCTTTGGCGCTTTGCCGGTAGGCCGCGGACATCACCATCAGCTTGTACATGTGCTTGACGTCCCATCCGCTCTCGCGGAACTCGACGGCCAGCCAGTCCAGCAGTTCCGGATTCGAAGGCCGCTGCCCCACGATGCCGAAGTCTTCCGTGGTCTCCACGAGCCCCGTGCCGAAGAGCTCGTTCCACATGCGGTTCACGGTGACCCGCGCCGTGAGCGGATTCTCCGCACTCACCGTCCACTTCGCCAGCGCCAGCCGGTCGTGCGGCTCGCCTGCCGGCAAAGGCGGCAGATAATGCGGCGTATTCGCCTCAACGCGCTCCGTGCGCGCCGAATACACGCCGCGCGTCAGCACATTTGCATACGCTATCGACGGCTTCTCCCACGAGACCAGCGTCAGGTCGCCGCCCTCTGAAAGCTTGTCCAGCTGCGCATCCAGCTGAGCGATCTGCGCGGCAATCGTCTTCGCGGACTGGTCGATGTTGTTGAAGTAGAAATCGCTCACCGCATGCCGTTCGTCTGCATTCCATTTGTCGGCGAGGCTTGGCCGTGATCTCGGCCACGTAGTCTTCAAAGGGAAGCCGCTTCGCTTCTTCTGGCGTCAGCGCGCGCCCATAGAGGCGAATGTCCTGGTAGCGCGTCTCGCGCAAGCGGATTGGCATCCGGATAGCGCCAGCCCAGTTGCATCGGAGCCTGGGTGCGAATCGTCGCCTGCGCCAGCGCGTCAACCACGGTCTTCGTCTCAACCGGCGTTCCGTCCACATAGATCGTTATGCCCGAGGCTTTGCCCGATCCGTCATAGGTAAAGAAGATATGCCGCCAGTGTCCATCGACGGGCAGAGGCTCTTCCGTCGAAACCTTGATCGCAACCAACGGCGTCGTATCTTCCGGCGGCTTGGGCTGCGGGCTTCTTTTCTTTGGGCTTTTCTTCCTTCTTCTTGGGTCGGCTCCTTCTTTGCCTTCGGCTTGTTCGGCGCAAGATCCTTCGCCGTCAAATCGGCCGGCGTTGGAAACTGGAAAACTTCTTTAAACGGCTTTTCCTCGGCCTTCTTGATCTTCGTCGCTTGTATGGACCTTCAGATCCTTGGGCCCCTGATTCACCAGCTCGACGCTGATGATTCCCTTCTCGGCCACCAGGTCCCATCCCCGGTTGTGCTGCGTCGTATCCATCTTCGACAGCAGCGACGCCCGTCGCGTTGTCGAGGTTGTAGTTTGGCGCGGAGCGCACCATGAACCATCCGCCCGAAGAGAATGCCTGGTTCGCTTCGTAGTCGCCGGTCTGGCCCAGCATGATATGCGTGCTGGTCTCCATGCGGAAATCGGGCCACAGCCAGGTCGTCTCGCCCCATTGCGGCTTCGACTTGCCGATGGGAAAGCTGGCCGGTCTGCGCATGCGGCGCGCTGTTCTTCAACACTTCGCCGCCGCCTTCATCCAGGCGCAGGCGCAGCACCAGCTTGTCGGTGGAAACCGGCTGCGGCGGATTCTTGCGCGAAGCCAGCCACTGCTCGACCAGCGTGCGCTGCTGCAAGGCGCAACGACTCGCAGTTTCTCGGCAAGGTCCGATCGCTCGGCCCAGACGCGGTTGTATTCGCTCTGATTCTGCGGCTTGGGAATGCGCGCAACCGGCGCCCAGACCGGCCGGTCGTCATTGAACGGCTTCTCTTCAAGATTGTTGAAGAAGGCACTCAGCGAGTAGAAGTCCTTCTGCGTGGTCGGATCGTATTTGTGGTCGTGGCAGACGGCGCAACCCACCGTGAGGCCCATGAATGCCGCGCCGTAGGCCTCCGTGCGCTCCCGCGCGATGTTGACGCGCAACTCTTCAGGAATCGTTCCGCCTTCGTTGCTGCTCACGCCCAGCCGCACATATCCGCTGGCAATCAGCGGATCGAGATTCTTCGCCGGCAGCAGGTCGCCGGCAATCTGCTCCATGGCAAATTGATCGAAGGGCTTGTTGCTGTTGAAGGAGCGAATCAGATAGTCGCGATAAGGGCCAGATATCGCGGCTGTTGTCGTAATGCAGCCCATAGGTATCGGCGTAGCGCGCGTAGTCCAGCCAATAGCGCGCCCGCTCTTCGCCAAAAGTCGGCTTCGCCAGCAACCCATCCACCAGATGCTCATACGCCTGCGGCGACGTGTCGTTCTTCGAACGCGTGCACCTCGGCCGGCGTCGGCAGCAAACCCGTCAGATCCAGCGTCACGCGCCGGATCAGCGTCTCCTTGTCCGCCTCGGGCGAGGGATGCAGGCCTTCCTTCTTCAGGCGCGCCAGGATGAACGCATCGATCGGCGTCTTCACCCATCCATCGTTCGGCGCAAGTGCGGGCAGCGGCGGCCGGATCGGCTTGCTGAACGCCCAGTGCGGCCGATACACCGCGCCCTCCTTGATCCACTCCTTCAGGATGGCAATGTCCGCGGCCTTCATCGGTTTGGCTTCGCCCTGCGGCGACTGCGGCATCAGGTAGTGCGGATCTTTCGACTCGATGCGCTTGATCAGTTCGCTCTTTTCCGGGTGTCCGGGAACGATCGCATCCGGATGGCCGGGCCGCTTCTTGAATGCCGATTCCCCCAGATCCAGCCTCAGTCCCGCCTTGCGCATCTCCGGATCGGGCCCATGGCAACTGAAGCAGTTGCTGGCCAGAATCGGCTGCACATCCTGGTTGAAATCAATCTGCTGCGCGCTCTGCGCACCGATTTCCGCTCTGCTGCCGGCTGTGACAGCCGGACACGCGAAAATGTCCCCAAAAGGCACAGAGAGACTGCCAAGGCAGCGTGAGCCGGTTTTGATCGAACTATCTCTTTTGAATTGGCAGGGGCTGGACAGATCGTCGCCAATTGATTCCACTCCTCGGATGCGCTTCAAATGCTGAACTGCTCCTCCAAGGTCCATGATGGTACCACCCGCTCAGGTCCTTTGGCATCAGGAATGGGGAGTGGTGATTGCCACGCAGAATCGAGTAATTACTGCCAGAATTCCGTTAGGATGATGAACTGTCAGGCAAAGGGGCGGAATCCCAAAAGCAAAGGAGCTCACGAGCATCCCATGCAACTCAAGCCACGGTCATTGTTCGGAAAAATTCTGTCGCCCACAGTTATTCTTTTCGGCGTCGCGATCACCCCGATCGGCGTCGCTTCAGCGCAAAAGGTCACACCTCGTCCGTGTGACCTCTACGCATCCGCGACTCCCTGTGTTGCCGCGTTCAGCACCACCCGCGCCTTGTACAGCGCGTACACCGGCCCGCTCTACCAGGTCATGCGGCAGTCAGATAAGACCTACGCCAACATCGGCCTCCTCCCTGACGGCTACGCCAAGGCCGCCGCGCAGGACGCCTTCTGCGCCAACACTTCCTGCACCATCACCAAGCTCTACGACCAGTCACCCAACCATAATGACCTCACGCCCGCGCCTCCGGGTGGCGCAGCGCGCGGCCCCGGCCCCAACGGCTACGACATCCCCGCCGTGGCCAACGCTCTGCCGGCCAACCGTGGGCGGACACAAGGTCTACGGCATCGCCGTCTCCCCTGGTATGGGCTACCGCAATGACACGCCCGAAAGGCACTGCCGTCAACGGTCAGCCCGAAGGCGTCTACATGGTCACCTCCGCGCTGAATCTCAACGACAAGTGCTGCTTTGACTTCGGCAACGCCGAGACAAACAGTCTCGACAACAAAGCGGGGCATATGGACGCCATCAACATCATGTGTCACGGCAACCCGTGCGCTCCCGATGCAGGGCTGGACATGGAGGACGGCATCTACGGTCACCTCAAGGTGCCCGCCGGCACAACGTTCGTTACCGACATGGGCGCCAGCGACGGCCAGCACACCTATGCCATCTACCAGGGCAACGCTCAGTCCGGAGCACTGACCACGACCGGCACGATCCCTCTTCCCAACGGCTATCAGCCCATGCGACAGGAAGGAGCCATCATCCTCGGCATCGGCGGCGACAACAGCAATTGGGCCAAGGGCTACTTCTTTGAGGGCGTGATGACCAGGGGGATGACCCACTGCCCAAGCCATGGAATTGAGTTCAGAACAACATCGTTGCCGCCAAATACGATGGCCAGCTTCAGCCGATCTCTCGATGAAAGCGAGTTATCGGATACGAACAGAAGCGGAGCTTCGACGTTGAAAGTCTACCTGGTTGACGGTACATACGAGCTGTTTCGCCACTACTTCGCCTTGCCCAAAGCGCGCGATGCGCGGGGCCGCGAAGTGGGTGCTGTGCGCGGCGTGCTTGCGTCGATGCTGGCCATGATGCGGCGGGGCGTCACGCACATTGGCGTAGCTACCGATCAGGTGATCGAGTCGTTTCGCAACCAACTCTGGGCAGGTTACAAGACCAGCGAAGGCGTCGAACCCGACCTGCTTTCACAGTTTCCGATCCTCGAAGAGGTCCTGGCCGCAGCCGGCATCGCGGTGTGGCCAATGGTGGAGTTTGAAGCTGATGATGCTCTTGCAGCCGCGACAGCGCTGGCCCTGAAAGATCCGCGCGTCGAGCAGGTCGTCATCTGCACCCCCGACAAGGACCTTGCCCAATGCGTTCAGGGATCGCGGGTGGTGCAGTTGGTCCGGCGAACAGGGGTCACGATCGATGAAGCGGGCGTAGTGGCCAAGTTCGGCGTCTCTCCCGCGTCTATCCCGGACTACCTCGCGCTGGTTGGCGATTCCGCCGATGGCTATCCGGGCCTGGCCGGATGGGGAGCAAAATCCACCTCGGCGGTGCTCGCCAAATTTGGACACATCGAATCCATCCCCGTGTCGGCACAGGAATGGCGTGTGAACGTGTTGAACTCGGCATCGTTGGCCGCTACCCTGGCGCGGGAGCGAAAGCTTGCCCTCCTGTTCAGAACTCTCGCCACCCTCAGGAGCGACATCCCGCTCTTCGATAATGTGGACCGTTTACTCTGGACAGGACCGCGAGCGGATTTCGACGCAGTCGGCCGATTGCTCGACAAAGCCGTGACGGAGAAGAAGGCGAAGTCCGAGACATCGGCGAGCCGGGATGCGAGTCGAGCGAAGAAGCCCGCGAAAATCCAATAGGTCCGATGCGATCTAGGCTTCTACTTTGTTTTCCGGTCCAGAAGCGCATGACGAAACGGCCGGGATCAATGGGCATATTGTTCGGGCATGACGGAGGCGGACGCCGGTGGAAACTCGGAAGCCATCGAACCGATGGAGGTATTCGGCACGTCGCCCATGACGAGTTCCAACATGCCGCCATTTGCGATCTCAGCGTGCCGAAACCAGACCTGATCGATCCGGCGGCCATTCAGCCGAATACTTTGCACGTACTTGTTGTCGTGGGAATTGTTGCGCGCGACGATGACGAAGTCTTTTCCGTTCTTGAGATGAATCGTTGCCTTGTCGAACACCGGGCTGCCAATGTCGTAAACCGGAATACCCGGTGTGACCGGATAGAAGCCAAGCATCGAAAAGACCACGAACGCGCTCATGCCGCCGCCGTCCTCGTCACCCGGAATGCCTTGCAGTTCGTCTGTGAAGAACGATTCAAGCAGCATGCGGACTCGCTTCTGTGTCTTCCACGGAGCGCCAAGCCGGTTATAGATGTAGGGAATAGCGAGGCTCGGTTCATTTCCCATCGAGAACTGTCCCACCATGGATGTGGAATCGGGGAATTTCGCTTGGAATTCATATTTTGATCGGCCCAACGGCTCGCGGAAGAGCTGATCCAGATTATCCTCGGCCTTGCGCGTGCCGCCCATCAACGCGATCAAGCCATTGAAGTCCTGCGGTACATCCCAGGTGTATGTGTATCCATTGTTCTCGTCGTAGTAGTCGCGTCCGCCCATGCCTCCATCGAACTTCGGGTCGAGAGGTTCAATCCACTTTCCCTCGGCGTCCTTTGGCCACATCATCCCTTTATCGGCGCGAAAGAGGTTCTTGAAGTTCTCGGCTCGTTTCAGAAAGAGTTGCTCATCGTCTGGCTTCTTCAACTCACGCGCAAGCTGAGCGATGTTCCAGTCATCGAAGCTGTTTTCCAGCGTGACAGGGACAGGCTGGCGTTTTTCAAAGGGATGGACCTGCGGGTAGGTTTCTTTCTCGCCAGGCCGAAGAGCCGGCATATACCCATGCTCGTTATAAAAATCATCGAGAGGAGATTTAGGGCCCAGGCGCCATGGGAGCAGCGTCATCTCCAGAGATCTCTTGCGCACTCCCTCATAAGCGGTCGGCAAATCGAAGTTGCGCACGCCCTTGAACCAGGCGTCGGCAAACCATGGGGCAGCGTGATTGCCGTTCATGCAGGCATAGTTTCCCGTGAGAATAGCGAACGTCGGCATGACGCCCGATTGCTGGTACATGCGGACATAAGACTGAATCTTGTCCGCTTCCATCTCTGGGTTCAGCAGCGTCTGCAGCGGCTCAAGCGCACGGAAAGTATCCCAGAGCCAGTTGTCGACATAGAAGGGACGCGCATCCTCATGAACCTTGTGATCAAATGCGCTGTAGTAGCGGCCATCTTCAGTGATGTTGATCATGCGTTCGAAGCATCGATAGAGAGCGGTGTAGAAAATCTTGCGTTGCGTCTCAGTGCCGCCCTCCACCGCAATCTGGCCCGAGCGTTTCGTTCCATCGTTTCTTTCCTGCATCCTTGACCTGCTCAAAACCCCACTCTGGAATTTCCCGGTGGAGATTATTCTTCGCCTGCTCGACGCTGATGAAGGAGATGCCGTAGCGGAACTCCAGAACCTTGGAGTCAGCGCTTGAAACAACCAGGCGCGATTTGCCGCCGCTGGTTTCGAGCTTTGGATTGGACCGGGCGAATTGAATTCTCCGTAGACAAACGCAGCCATGTCGTTGAATTGCTCTTCGCCAACAACCACTCTTCCTTCCTGCACATGCAATTCGCCGGCGAGACGGTTCGCAAGCACCACGGAAGCTTTGCCCGACGGAAAAGTCATGCGGAAATAGCCACAGCGCTCGGTGGCCGAAAACTCCGTGTGAATGCGCCCATCGCCAAGGTAGACGGAGTAGTAATAAGGCGTTGTCGTTTCCTGATCCCAGCGTAGCCGGCCTGCCGTCTTCGCCGGGCATCAGGCTGAACAACTCCTGAATCCGATGGGAGCTGATCGTAAGTGGAAAGGACTCGATTTGATCGTCCATCGCATCCGACCGAATCGGATACACCCGGATCATGCTGTTTGGCATGTACACAGTCGGACGAGTCGGCACAAGCAGGACCCCGACGTTCCCAATGGTCGGATCGACGTACTCCACCTGCGCAGGGGCAGGCATCGCAATCATCGCCACGATAATCGCGAGTACTGCTTTTAGAGCAACAGTCCGAGGTTTATTCCTTGTCGCGACTCTGACTGCATTCATGCTTGACACTACGTGGACCTCCAAAGAGCCCCCACAATTCCGTCCGTTCAGCAACATGTCATCTGCACAATCAAGAATAGCCGAAGGACAACCTGAATCACTTAAGTACGAACCATCGTTCCAGGAAAAGATCGCAAAGCTCTTGGAGACTTGAGCGACCGTTTGCTCCCGGCACTGGAAATTCAGGTGCGATCAAAATGCGCCATTCACCTGTGCGCTTGGGCGAAGTCGTTCTCGCGGAATTTAGTTCTTAGCCGTCTGAGTCTTTAGCTTGACAGTCGCTAAAGAGGGCTCTACCCTGTTGCGGTGGAATCGATACCATTTTTTAGTCCCCCTCCACGTTCTTCCACTTCCTACGCGAGAATTCATCTCTGACTTTGAGTCAACTTGAATGGAGAACTTATGCCGCGCTTCCCGAAGAGCTTTTTGATCCTGCCTGTGATGGCGATAGTGTTGATTGCCCCCGCGCAGACCATGAAAGCCCCGGATATCACAAAGCAACCCACGCTCTATGTGGTTCCCTACGCCCACCTCGATACGCAGTGGCGCTGGGAATTCCCGCAGGTGATCAGCGAATATCTGCTGAAGACGATGCGCGTGAACTTCGACTATATCGATAAATATCCGCACTATGTATTCAACTGGACGGGGTCTAACCGCTATCGGCTGATGAAGGAGTATTACCCGTCGGACTACGAGAAGATGAAGCAATACGTAGCGAAGGGCAACTGGTATCCCGCCGGGTCCTCGGTGGAAGAGGGCGACGTGAATTTGCCCAGCGCGGAATCGATCATTCGCCAGGTTCTTTATGGCAACACGTACTTCCGCAAGGAGTTCGGAAAAGCCAGCGCGGAATACATGCTGCCGGACTGTTTCGGGTTCCCGGCATCGCTGCCGACCATCCTTGCACATGCGGGCATTAAGGGATTTTCGACACAGAAGCTGAGTGCGGCGTGGCAGCCTGCACCCCTGATCGGCGGGCCGGATTCTCCAGAGAAAACGCCGGAAGGTATTCCGTTCAACGTGGGAGTGTGGAAAGGACCTGACGGAGAAACCGTGCTCGCTGCGTTGAATCCAGGCGGCTACGGAAGCCAGATTTACACGGACTTGAGTAAGAGCCCGCCACCACCGCAAGCACCAGCTCCAGGATCGAACCCGCGCAGAAGGCGGGGATCCGAGACCGACTGGCCAAAACGTATCGATATCGATGGAAGCGCGACCGGGGTTTACGCCGATTATCACTATATCGGCACAGGCGACATCGGCGGCGCGGTGGATGAAGAATCCGTGAAGCTGCTGGAGGCCACGGTTACGCACGGAGAAGCGGTGCTGCCCGACCCCAACGTGAGGCCCGACCGCAAACGATGCTCACGCCGCGGCATCAGGCACGCCAGTTCGCTATGGGCGATGGGCCCGTCAGTGTGATCTCGGCGACCGCCGACCAGATGTTCCTGGACATCAAGCCGGACATGCAGTCGAAGATGCCGACGTATAAGGGCGATTTGGAACTGATCAATCACTCGGCCGGTTCGTTGACTTCGGAGGCTTACCACAAACGCTGGAATCGCAAGAACGAAATCCTCGCCGATGCCGCGGAGAAAGCCTCGATAGCTGCCGCATGGATGGGTGGTCGCGCTTACCCGCAACAGCGCCTGAATGATGCCTGGACGCTGGTGATGGGCGGCCAGTTTCACGATCTCGGCGCGGGCACGGCGACTCCGCGCTCCTACGAGTTCTCGCAGAACGACGACGTGATTGCGCTGAATCAGTTTGCCGATGTGCTGACGAGCGCTACGCAGTCGGTCGCGTCCGCGCTCAATACCCAGGTGAGCGGGATACCCGTGGTTGTCTACAACTCGCTCAACGTCGCTCGCGAGGATATTGTGGAAGCTGCGATGCCTTTTCCTGGCGAGGCGCCAAAGGCGATTCGAGTCTTTGGTCCCGATGGACATGAGGTTCCCGCTCAGATCAGTAACGGGAAGGTACTGTTTCTGGCGAAGACGCCTTCTGTCGGCTATGCGGTTTACGACATTCGCGCGCACAAACGCCGACGCACTTCAACGGAGTTGAAGGTCAGCAAGTCAACGCTCGAGAATGCGCGATATCGCATATCGATCAATGCAGACGGCGATGTGACGAGCATCTTCGACAAGTCGCTCAACAAGGAACTGCTCGCCGGTCCGATGCGCCTGGCAATTTCAAATGACGCGCCGAAGCAATGGCCTGCGTGGAATATGGATTTTGATCAGGAGCAGGCGGCTCCGCGCGCCTATATTGGCGGTCCGGCCAAGATTCGCGTTGTTGAAAACGGTCCGGTTCGGGTTGCAGTGGAGGTATCTCGCCGAGGCGAGGGGTCAAAGTTTGTGGAAACTGTCCGGCTATCGAGCGGCGACGCCGGGAATCGAGTCGAGTTCAGTAATGCGATCGACTGGAGGACGCTGTCGGCAAATCTGAAGGTGGTCTTCCCGCTCTCGGCGACCAACAAGGTAGCCACCTATAACTGGGAAGTCGGCACCATCGACCGGCCCGCCGCGACTGAAAGGCAGTTTGAGGTAGCCTCGCATCACTGGATCGACCAGACCGATGCGTCCGGCTCCTATGGCGCTACGATCCTCACCGGCGACAAGAACGGCTCAGATAAGCGCGACGACAGCACAATTCGGCTGACGCTTCTGCGCTCTCCGGGGCCGGCTTCGCAGATGAAAGGCGCGTATACAGATCAATTCAATCAGGACTGGGGACATCACGAGATTCTCTTCGGGATTGCCGGCCACGCAGGCGACTGGCGACAGGGCAAGACTGACTGGCAAGCTTATCGTCTGAGTACTCCGCTGATAGCTTTTGAAACAGAGAAGCACACAGGAAAGCTGGGCCGCGATTTCTCGCTGCTAGGCGTTAACGATCCGAGCATCCGCGTTCTGGCTCTCAAGAAAGCCGAACTGAGCGATGAAGTGATTGTCAGGCTGGTTGAGCTGGACGGAAAGGCCGCCCCACAGGTTCGGGTGAAGTTCGCCGGACCCATTCAAGCTGCGCGCGAAGTGAATGGACAGGAATTGCCGGTCGGCCCTGCCACGGTTGTTGATGGAGCGCTTGAGACCTCGTTCAAACCTTATCAACCTCGCACATTTGCCCTGAAGCTCAGTCCATCCTCTGTTCGCACCACCGCAAGTTCAGTCCCAGCCGGTTGACTTGAAGTACGATCTTGCTGCCGCAAGCGAAGACGACACGAAATCGACCGGCGGCTTCGACCAGCAAGGCAATGCCCTTCCAGCCGAGATGCTGCCTGCGCAACTGGATCTCAATGGCGTGCAGTTCCGGCTGGCTCCCGCCGGATCGGGCAAGCCCGACGCCATGATAGCGAAAGGTCAGGTTATTGATTTACCTGCAGGCGACTTCAACAAGGTATATGTGCTTGCCGCTTCTGCGCACGGCGATCAGAAGGCCGTATTTCATGTTGGCGATCATCCCGTAAATCTGACCATCGAACACTGGGGCGGTTTTATCGGCCAGTGGGATACGCGCTTGTGGAACCCCAGGCCAGATTCAGTGACCGAGGGGGGAGGACGCTTTAGTCAAACTCCGGCACACCAGGTTCCCCTCAGGAAGGACTGGGCGACATCTGCGAATCACGCTACATGGGATCTGACGAGTCGGGGAACGCCAGACTGGTCTCCGGAATATCCAAAGGACTATCTCGGCTTGCGTCCGGGCTACATCAAGCCAGCAACTCTTGCGTGGTATGCCTCGCATCACCACACCCCGGAAGGACTGAACCAGCCGTATGCCTACAGCTACCTGTTCGCCTATGCGATGGATTTGCCGGCCAATGCGAAGACACTGACGCTGCCGACAGTTGACGGTATTCGGATCATGGCTATCTCCGTAGCGAAGGAAGAACCGAATGTGGTACCTGCACAGCCCCTCTACGATACGCTGGGCAGGACGACTGAACCCAGTACGTATGAGGCCGCCGCGACGCACTAAACGACAGAAATTACGGGAAAGTTTTCTTGATACGTCCGCGTCACTCTCGCGACAGTTGATGTGAATCTAAACGTGTAGCCCGAAAGGCGCTTCGAAGCGGCAACTAAGCAAGCGCGAGATTCATATTGCTGATGGCCTCATCAATCTCTTGCGTGCTCTTGAAGCCAATCGTCGCGCTGTCAACCCCAGCATTCTGGAATGCGAACCTCATCGCCTTCACGCGGTCGTCATGACTATTCTGGAACTGGCCTCCGCCGCACAACTTCATCCCGATCACGCCCAGCCCCTCCGTTTTCAACTGGTGGATGTGATCGACCACCTCGCTCACGTTGTCGGGGTGGTTAGTGTCCTCATAGGTCGGCCCGTCCATGCGCGCGCCATTGTGATTGATCCGGATTAGTCCGACGTCGAGCCAATTCACACCCGGCATTTGGCGCAGCGCCGGCAGCCCGTGCACTGACGCTCCATGGGTGCGGATGATCTTTCTCTGCTGCGCTGCAAGAATCCCATCCTGCCAGCGCTTCGTTGTCTCCGGCCAGTCAGCCGTGTGCTGCCAGTGCAGCAGCATGATGTCGAAATATTCGGTTTGCGAGGTGCGCCGCAACTCGTCAAATTTGGCCTGCGCGTCAATGTCTTCGTGGAACGTCGTCACTTTGCTCATCAGCTGATAGCTATCGCGCGGCAAGCCCTTCAGTGCTTCGCCCAGCATTGCCGGCGTCTGGTAAGCCTCGGCCGTCTCGAAGAAGCGGATGCCGTGGTCGTACGCATAGCGCACCAGACGGGTAAACTCCTGCTGGCCCAGCGCTGCTTGCACTGAACCGCCATCCGTCCCGGTTCCGAAGGCTAGCCGCGTCACTTCCATCTTTGACCGGCCCAGCACCACCGTATCGGTCGCAGTGCGCTTGGCCGCCAGGGGAAGCGTTCCTACGGTCGCCATGGCTCCAGCGGCCAGACCTGTTTTGAGAAAACTACGCCTTGTGGTTGGACTCATCTCGACCTCCGTGGCTCAAGCCTGTGGCGAGCCGGATGAGTGGATGTTAGCACGGCGCGGAGTGCGGCTAAGGCTGCTGTGAACGTTTCCGGTATGCTGGATTGCGCAGTTCAGCTCTAGATCTTGCCGCCCGGAGCCCCATGAAAAAACCTGTGCTGGCCGCTTTTACCGTGTGCTTTTGCCAGGCGGCCTTCGCCGCCTCAATCATCACCACCCGTCTGGAAGACCCCAAGGCCATTTATGTGGATCCCCCTGCGACGAAGGCGGACAGTTCCGCCACGCTGCAGGCAGCCATCGACAAGGCATCGGGCACCGGGCGGGAGGGGATTGTATTCATCCCCATGGGCCGTTACACCATCACGCGAACGGTCTATTTGTGGCCGGGCGTGCGGCTCATTGGTTATGGCGCGACGCGTCCGGTGTTCGTGCTTCCTCCGAATACGCCGGGATTCCAGAAGGGTATGGGCGTGATGGTGATGTTCATGGGCCTGACACCTCACGAGCGACCGCGGGCTGGGGATCGCATTGCATTTCCGCCACCAGGATCGGTGCCGCCTAACGACAACGTGGCCGATGCGAATCCGAATACGTTCTATTCGGCGATGAGCAACATCGACATCGAGATCGGAGACGGTAATCCTGCTGCGGTCGCGGTGCGCTTCCATGTGGCGCAACACTCGTTTCTGACTCACATGGATTTTCATCTGGGATCAGGCTGGCCGGGGTTTACCAAGCGGGCAATGAGGCGGAGGACCTGCGCTTTTACGGAGGGCGCTACGGAATTCTGACGGAGAAGACCTCGCCTGCCTGGCAGTTCACCCTGATTGACTCGGTGTTCGAGGGACAAAGGGAAGCGGCCATCCGCGAGCACGAAGCCGGCTTGACGTTGATCCGCGATACGTTTCGCGACGTGCCGAAGGCGATCGATATCGATGAGGGCTATCCCGATCAGCTTTGGGTGAAGGATTCGCGATTCCAAAACATCAGCGGGCCGGTGGTGACGATCAGCCTTGAAAACAGCCCGCTGACGGAAATTGGATTCGAGAACACAGTGCTGGGCAACGCACCGGTCTTCGCCAAACTGCGCGAGAGCGGCAAGACCGTCGCCGGAAAAGGCGCGGTTTACGCGGTGAAGAACTTCACCTATGGGCTGATCGTGCCAGGTGAAGGGCGGATGGGGACCATCGGCATGCAGTATGAGGCCGCACCGCTCGGCTCGTTACCTGCCGCGTTTCCGCCCGCGATTCCAGAGCTGCCGCCGAGCAGCGAATGGGTGAATGTGTCCACGCTGGGAGTGATCGGCGATGGAACAACCGACGACACAGCCGCATTACAGCAGGCGATCAATGCGCATCGCGTGCTCTATCTACCCGCTGGACATTATGTTGTGAGCGACACGCTGATGCTCAAGCCTGACACGGTGCTCATTGCGCTGCATCCAACGCTCACGCAGATTGACCTGCTGGATGAGACACCGGGATACCAGGGTGTTGGTGCGCCAAAGGCCGTAATTTTTGCTCCGCCAGGCGGAAAGAACATCGTCAGCGGACTTGGAGTGTTTGCGGGCGGCATCAACCCGCGTGCGGTGGCCATTCTGTGGAAGGCCGGTGAGCAGTCGCTGATCGATGATGTGCGCTTTCTCGGCGGTCACGGCAGCGGCAGCAATCCTTACAACAACAACCACACTGCTGATTCCGACCTGCGCAAGCGCTGGGACGGACAGTATCCCAGCCTTTGGGTTGCCGATGGAGGCGGAGGAACATTCGCAGACATCTGGACGCCCAATACGTTCGCACAGTCAGGCTTTCTAGTTTCGAACACGAAGACGCCCGGGCACGTATACGAGTTGTCGAACGAGCATCACGTTCGCAACGAGATCAAGTTCGATCACGTGGAGAACTGGGACATTAACGCTCCGCAGACCGAAGAGGAGGCCGGGGAGAGCCCTGAATCGCTTTCGCTGGAGATTGATGACTGTCGCAATCTCACCATCGCGAATTATCACGCCTATCGCGTAACGCGTTCGCGGGCGCCGTTCTCAGCTGCTGTGCGCATCTATCGGTCGTCGGATATCCACTTCCGCAACGTGCATGTGAATGCGGAGAGCGGGTATGGCATTTGCGACGCGAATGGCTGCGGCACATTCCTGCGCCTCAGCAAGTTCCCTTACGAGAACGCCATCGAGGATATGACGCATCACCTCGAGGTGCGTGAACGCGAGTTCGCAGCGCTCGACATCCCGGCTGATCCGCCACGCCCGCAGCCAAGTGATGCCTCCGCGGTGCTGAAAGAGGGAACGACCGTGAAGAAACTGGAGGACGGATTCTTCTCTATTTCAGGGGCAGCGGTGGATGCCGCCGGCAAGCTCTATTTTGTCGACCACCATTATCAGCGCATCTACGGATGGTCTGAGAAAGAAGGTCTCACAGTCGAACGGGACAATCCGCTTGACCCGGTGAACCTGGCGTTCGACAAATCAGGCAACTTGCTCGTGGTTTCGTCGGCTGGGCCAGAAGGCACCGTGTACACGTTCAAGCCGGGAAGTTCGGCGGAGGAATCGATGGTGCTGACGCCGCGGCCTGTGCAGCCTCACGGCAAAGCCGCCGTGATTCTTCCGGTGAACTGGTGGAACAATGGGGAATTCAAAGACCAGTTGAACCTGGACACAATGCGTTTTACAACGCTGGCGGAGATGTTTGCCGCCGATGCGAACACACCCAGGACGCGCGAATACATCTCTGAAGATGGCAGCGTGTTTCTGCTGGCGCGCCGGGTGTTTCAGCAGGGCCCGGCGAATGACACAACCGGCTGGCGGTTCAGCGACAACCTCGATACCTATGGATTCCTGGTCGCAGAACCGGGACAGCGCATATATGTTAGCAGCGAATCTGAGGACATCACCTACAGCGCGACGGTCAGACCCGACGGAACACTCGCGGATCTGAAGTCGTTCGCCCAGCGAGGAGGCGAGAGTGTGGCTGTGGATACACGCGGGAACGTTTACGTTGCCAACGGCCAAATCTTTGTCTACGCCCCGGACGGGCATCAGATTGCCGAGATCGATGTGCCGGAGCGGCCCTTGCAACTGATCTTCGGAGGTTCCGATCACCGGACGCTCTTCATTCTTGCGCATCACGCATTGTTCGCGGCGCACGTGAACTGACCGTCGTCCTCGATCTCTTCATCTGCAATATTCTCGCCCCCGCTGGGAGCCTCGTTCTCGGCCCCGAGCCTACGATTGAACCAGAAGAGCGCGCCTTCCAAGCGGCCGGTATCCTTCGGCTGTTTCGAGAAGAGCCAGCCACGAAAGGGTTTTGTGCGAGCACCTCTTCAATTTCCGGCTCGCTGAGAACCATGCACGCGGTGGAGAGCGCATCGGATTCCGCGGCAGTATCGGCGAGAGCCCATGCACGGGTTTGTCGCAATGCCGGGAGCCCGTTGCGCGGATCGAGAATGTGAGATCCCTGTACCGCCAACCCTGAACCGCTCAAGGAAGCGTGAGCCAGAAGGAACCTTTGCGACGCGTTGTCTTCACCCAGGCCGCAGGACCAGCCTCGGCGTTTCGGCAGGCGGATCTCCGGCAAGAACGCTGCTGCCCCCGGCGATCAGCAAAAATGAAGGAGCAATCCCATTGGCGCAGTAATTCTGCCATGCGGTCGAGTGCGAATCCCTTGCCAATGGCGCCGAGATCGAATTGAAGCTGGCCGCTTACGCAAAGAACTGATTGCTCGTCCGGCAACAGACTCCACTGCGGAAGAGAGAGCTGATTTTGCAGGGCAGCGGGTGTTGCGCAAAATGCGCATGATGCGTCGCCTGCTCCATCCGCTCCGCGATTTGCAGGCAGGCAAAGGCCGGTTCGCTCAGGCGCATCTTCTCGCCAGGCGCCAGAGTCTCCGATACGGGTAATGTCACTGTTGCTTCGAAAGCGGCTCAGGCGCGCTTCTAACGAATCGACCATATCGAATGCGGCCTGTGCAGCCTGCGCGGCGTACATTCTTTCATTGCAGTTGATGCGGACCTGAAAATGCGTGGCCATGGCGGCGTGGTTGAACTGATGGATTTCACGCATGGGAATCATTTGGCAGCGGGCGACCACAACAGGATGAGCACCCCAGGACGGACGCCGAAGAATTCCGGCCGAAAATTCTTAAGCTGATCGGCATATTGATCTGCGGCATCTGTTGAAGTGATATAGAAATCCGCATCATCCACGTGCTGGCCCGGCTGCCAGAAACCAACTTCGGAAAAGTGTCGCAGGTACCATGGAAGAGGCCAAGGATCAGCGGCAATCACCGTAATTCGTGGCGTGGTTATTCCATTCCGCCGAGCCAAATCCGCGATTTCTCTGGGAAGTTCAAGAATGTCTTCCGAAGTATGGGCATAGGCATACGGATTTCTCTCGTCGGCTGGATAAAGAAAAACCCATTGGCGCGTGTCGTGAGCGACGAGTACGCCGTCAGGGCTGCGAGAATGCAGAATGCGGGAATCGTTGGCGCTGACTGAATATCGTTATGCTCCATCGCCAGAGCAACTGACGGCACTGGCGGCGAACAACGTCAGCGGAAGCCACAGATTGAGCGCCAGCCAAGGTGTCTTATATGGAATCAGGCTGTAGATGACTGCGATCAGCAAGCCGTAATAAGCAAGCCAATGATAAGCTGAAGCGTCGCGTCTTCTTAAAAATGAAGAAGAGCCCGATACAAGCCAAGGCGACAAACAATCCACCAGACCACCCGCGCGTGAGAAGCCAGCCGAAATACCAGAAGGGTTTCTCGTGCCCCTGACCGGCCGCGCGAGCAAAGAGGTTGGGCGCCGCATGTAATAGTGCGGGCAGCGCTTTCCAGTTTCTGCCGAACCAGGTAAATAAGGCGGCGCTGATCAGCAGAAAAGAGATAGTCCGGCGAGAATCGTCTTCAGTGAACCCATCGCGATTTGTCCGGTTTCGTGCTCGCTCGTGAACCTGAGGACAATGGCTGCGGCTGCGAGAGCGAAAAAGTGGAGGAGCGCCGTCTCCTTGCAAGCCAGCATGAGAGCGGCGCATGCGCCTGCCAGCGCAGCCTGGCGAGCGGAGCGCATCGTTGCGATGCGCGCCAGCCAGACAGGATCAGTCCAAACGTCGCTGCGCAGAAGAGCGACTCATGAATGAAGTACCTGTCGTAGTAGACAGGCAACGGAGCGACCGCAAACAGAATCGCTGCAAGCAGGCACGGGATGAAGCCGAACATTTCAGCGGCGGCGCCAAAAAGCAAAATCGTGATTGTCCCCGCTGCGACCGGTACGATCCGCAACTCTGATTCCGTCAGATCAGAGAATGACTTCGCTCCTTCAATCCTGACGATCGGCAGAGCGAGGGCGCCAAGTGCGGGACCATGGCGGTCCTGAGGGTCATAGATGAAAGGCTCTTCTGGCAAGCAATTGTCCGACGATGTAGGCGTTGACGGCTTCGTCGGTATGCATGGGCCGCTCATTTAGTTGCGGGAGACGAATCGCCAGTCCGACAAGCGCGACGATGAAGAAAGCCATCCAGCGAGCCCAACGCGAGCCCGTAGCTGCGCTCTCCATTAGAGCGCTGCCGGAGTGACTAAATTCAGGCAGGCTTGCCCCACACTTCAACCTCGATATAGTCGTTCAATTTATTAGTCGTGTTCCCATTGCTGTAGAGGCGCACATAACGGCCATTCGCGCCCTTGGCATCGATCAACTTGCCTTGGTAGGTTTCAACGTAATTCAAGTCCTTGCCAGTGCCGGCTCCAAGTTCACCTTTGAAGTCGTTGTTGAAGATGGTGGTCACACCAGACTTGAACGTGGGGTCATTGGATACCTGGACCACTACATCACGATAGACACGCGCCTGCGAGTGGAAGTGCCACAAAAGGACAGCATAGATATTGGCGCTCTTTAGCCAAGTCGATCTGCACCCATTGTTTGCCGGGCCCGAGTTCCACCCATGAGCCTTCGTCGCCGGCCTTGTCACCATCGGTGACAGGTCAAGGTTCCGAGTCACAGGATTGCTGTCGCTGGCAGTAACCTTCTTACCCTTGGCGAGATTGAGAGTGCCTGTTGGAACCATGAAATCCGGGCGCTTGCCCTTCATCGGCGGCTCAAGGTTGGGCACATTGAGAGGAACGGGCGTGCCAACGAACAGAGGGCGAGGTAGTTGGGTTTTGAGAGGGACTTTGTCCTGCGCCAGAGCAGCACTGGCAACGACTACGAATGCGATGACAAATGAGCAACTACGGTAGAGGATTGTTTTCATAATCTCAGGCCTTCACTTCTTCGGTGGTGATCAATAGCTTCTTCTCGGCTCCCACAGCTTCGTTGGCTTTATGAATGACGTATTCACTCGTGAAAGCCTCATCGCCAGGGCAATTCAATTTAGCTGTTCCCCGGATCGTATTGAAGAAGTTCTCAAGGTGCGATTGATGCGGGAGGCTTGTTGAAGAACACAGGAATTTCGTATTGCGCAAGTTGCGCGGTTTCCCGCACGTCTACTTTTGTGGCGTCGGCAGGTATTGGAATTGCACGCACATAGCCCTTCTGTGCCAGGTCGTCCCATGAAACGGCATCGGCGCGAGCTTCGCGATAGATTGCGCAGAGCGAGGGATCTTCTGACATTTTGATGGTGCCGTCGTCGCCCATGAATGTTTCAAAGTAGCCGCCGCCCGCGCTGGTGGTTGTCTGCACCTGGTAAAACGCGCGCGCTACACCCTGAGCCAGAGGGTACTCGTAGATGACCATGGCGTTGTCATACCAGTCGTGATTCTTGAAGTAATCCAGGCCGCCGCTCGCAACGACAGATTTGGGCGTTGTGCCCAGCCACCAATTGAAGATGTCAATCTGGTGAGCTCCGAGATCGGATAAGGGACCGCCGCCGAGGCCTTTGTACCAGCGCCAATTGCGGAACTGGTGCATGTCTTTATAGCCATACTTTGCGAGCATGCTCACGGGCATCTCAAATTTCTTCGGCCAGCCAAAATCCTCTTTGACGGCACGATTCCATTGTCCCTGCACGGCAGTGAGCCGGCCGCAAAACTGGGCATCGTGAAGCAGCCTGTTCAGCGCGAATACATACCTTGGGTTGCTGCGACGTTGATGGCCGATCTGCAATAGCTTTCCGGTTTCGCGCATCGTTTGCACCATGGAGCGCGCACCTTCAATGGTGTTGCTCATCATCTTTTCGCAGTACACATGCAGACCGGCCTTGAGGCAGGTGTTGGTCATCGGTGCATGCCAGAAATCGGGCGTCGCGATAAGAACCGCCTGCAGATCTTTTTCCTTGGCGAGCAGGTCTTCATAATTCTCGTAAACGCGGACTTCGTTTCCGAGCTTCTGAAGGTAGCGTTGGCCTTCGCCGCGGTGGTACTCCCAGATGTCGCAGAGGGCGACGAGCCGGACACCTTCGATGTTGAGGAACGACTCGAGGAGGACCTGCCCTTCCTCGCCATATCCAAGGAGGGCGACGTTGATGGTATTAAGGGGCGACTTCTTGATAACGGCCTTCTGCTCGCGGGAATCAGACTTGCAGGCCTCCAACAGCATGGCGGCGCCTGCCACTGCTGTACTGCTGATAAACTCACGACGATTCAACTTATCTACCATTTTTTCAACACCGCAAACCTGTTGTGCTGGACCAGCAAAAACGCGGCAGCCACCAGGCCGATATGGATTCCAAGGTAGGCGACTCCATCGTTGGCATCAATCAAAACCAAGCCGACCGTCAGGGCGATGAAGAGCAATCCCTGTATAAGCAATGAGACCCGTGTGCCCAATCCGATGATGAGCATGATTCCGGTCAGAATGAATGCCGGTCCAAGCATGTGATCAAAGAGCGTCAATGCGAATTTTGGGAAGAGCGGATCATGAGCGAACTTGTCTCTGAGTCCGACAGGGATTCCCGCGTAATTGGCCAGTGCGTAGGATTTAACGCTCACGTTTACCATCACTCCGCTTGCGTCCGGCTGGCCCGTAGAAGGATCGATGAGCGGTATTGCAACCGATTTATATGCGGCATATTTCTGAACGCCGACGAGCAGGGCACGAAAACCAAGCCATAGTCGCAAAAGCAGAAAGGCCAAGGTGAAATCCCACGCGACTTTCTGGACGGGAGACACTCTTATTTCAGTTGCAGCAGCCATGTATCCTCGGGCGATGAAGATGCGTTAGATCGTAAGGTTCTTGATGTAGTCCGCATCCACCTTCAGCGACTCTTTCCACGGAATATCGAATTCCTCCTGCTCGACGAAGGCGTGCGTAATCTTCTGGTTTTCAGCCGCCTGCGCAAAGATTGGCCGGTAGTCGATCGATCCGCGGCCCAACTCCGTCACCTTTGCGCCATCATGCGTTGCGAACGAGGTGTTCTGCGGAAGGTGAAAGTCCTTTACGTGGAACATGGAGAAGCGATGCGGATACTTCTTCATGAGGGCGATGGGATCCTGGCCTGCGACCTTCACCCAGCCCAGGTCCATCTCGAAGGTCATCTTGTCGGGAGCGCAAAGTGAGAGTAGCGCCTCGTAGGGAACCTGGCCATCGACAGGCGCGAACTCCACCCAGTGGTTATGGTAGCCGAAGGTGATGCCTGCCGTTTTCAGCTTCTCGCCGGTTTTATTGAATTCCTCGGCGTTGTACTTCCAATCATCTATCGCGAGCGGCCCAGGCTTTTGACCGGAAGCAGGCGGATTTTTGCGTCCCGGACCCGGACAGATGATGTAACTCACGCCGATGGTCTTCTCAAATTCTGTTGTGGAGTCCAGGTCTCTGGTGACGTCGACAAACGAACGGTGCGAGCTGACGCACTTCAGCCCCGCGTGGTCGAGGGCCTTGCGGATCTCCGCCGCGGGTTTTTTCGGCAGTGCCGCAGACTCAACTTCAATATACCCGGCCTGGTGCACAGCCGCCAGGGTTCCTTCAAAGTCCTGTGCCATCTGCTCCCGCACGCTGTACAACTGGATGCCTGGCACCAGACCCAAGGGCATTCCAAAGGAGAACTTCGTTGAAGAGACGGCTACAACTGCGGCTGCCCCGCCGATAAAGTTTCTGCGCGTTACAGCTCGCATCATTCCTCCAACTGGGTCGGCCATACCATGTCGGCCGGTGATTTGGACAAACCTCTGAGCACTCATGCCTAAAACCGGTATCCGTTGAGGACCGGAAAGGCAGTCTAACTTTTAGCTCATCTTCCAAGGTCCACGGTATTCCCGCGTCATCAATTTGCTTGCTTCCGGATCGCCGATGATCTGCTCTTCCTTCGCATCCCACCGGATTTTCTTTCCGGTGAGCATCGATATAAGACAAAGGTGCCCGGGAATCGCAGAGTTGTGTCCGACTTCAACAGGCGTCACGGTTACCTGACGCGTTTTGACGCAATCCAAGAAGTTCTGCTGATGATCGGATGAGGTATACAGCTTGACCTTGCGCAGTTCCCGCGGCAGGTATTTGCCCTGCTTCCATGCCGGATTGGAGGCATCAAATCCTTCACGATCAACCCATACCCAGCCTTCGGTACCAATCCACTTTACTCCCGTCTTGATATCGGGATAGCCGCCGGCAATCGTCATGGTGACGTTGTGCGGGTATTTCAATTCGAACCGGTATTTCGGCGCTGTGTTCCACACTGCATTGGGAGGTGGGAGTTCACCACTGCCTTCGACCTCCAACGGTCCTGTGCGATCGAAATCAAGGCCCCAGTGGGCAATATCGCAATGATGACCGATCCAATCCAGAAGTTCGCCACCACCCGTGTTGTAGTTCCAGCGCCAGGATTTGTGGGAGCGAGCCCGGATGTATGGCTCCATCTTCGACGGGCCGATCCACATCTCGTAGTCAAGTTCTTTGGGAGGATCGGTGACGAGCATATCCCAAGCAGGCGTGCCCGCCACGATCTGCTCGAGGCTGGCCACGTTTTGACCTTTGGCGGTCAGGTTTTCGAGAGCGGTCTTCCCCACGTCGTCGAAATCTGCGTTGCCGCCCGGGAGGCCGACTTCGACATGGGTCACATCGCCAATCAGTCCGTTTCGAACAATCTCCGCGGCCTTATGAAACATCGGAACGGAACGCTGCCATGATCCCATCTGCCAGATGATCTGATTCTTCTGAACGGCGCGCACGATGGATTGTTGTTCAGCAATGGTGTGGGCCAGCGGCTTTTCGCCGTAAATATCCTTCTTGCGCCGGGCAGCCTCGGTGGCGACGATTTCATGCCAGTGGTCGGGTACGGCGATCATAACGGCATCGATATCGTCACGAGCCAGTAGCTCGCGGTAATCGTGGTAGCCCTTGCAGTCCTCGTTCCCATAAGCGTCATTAATCTTCTTGACGGCGGCCTGCAGATGATTGGCATCGATATCGCAGGCTGCGACTACCTGGCAGTCCGACAATGTCAGGAAAGCTTCCGTATTGCCAGGCCCCTGCCATCCCATCCCGATCACGCCGAGATTTATGCGGTTATTGGGCGCTGTTGTCGGAGTCTGCGCTGCGGCGCTGCGGAGGAATGCGGGAAGAATGGCAGCAGATCCGGCAGTCTTCAGAAAACGACGACGACTGAAAGGGCGGAGGAGGGATTCAGGTCCAGATTCTTGTGGCATCATCTATCCCAATATCACTTGGGAATGAATGATTTATATCACTACCGACCAACATTTGGGCTTCATCCGCGAGAACGATAGGAACTTTGGAGGGCTAATCCCGAGCGAAGTTCGCCGGCAACTCCCTATGCACAGAGAGATCCGACTGCTCAACGTATGAGTCCTTACGTTTCGTTGTGTTTGGAACGAAGATTTCCAGAAGGACGTGGCAGCCGGTGACGTGCCCCAGTTCGAAATGATGTGGACCAGCTCTGACCACACCGGCGGCCGCCGCCCCCACCCAAGGTGATGACGACGATAAGTAGATCGCGTCCCAGTTGTAAAAGGCCCTCTCGTCGATCATCGGGGAGAGGGCTTTTGTCTGGTCTCATTTGGCATGCCGGCGTGGGTATCCTGTGCGTCATGTTAGGTTGGGGCAAAGGGGTAACTCAATTCCGACCTATGCTCACCCGAATCTCAGCGTGTCTCCTCCTGGCCCTGAACTCCGGCCTAAGCCTCTTCGGCGCCGATTTCGACATGAAGGTGACCGACAAGAATTACCTCGATACTCAAGGGTTCAGCGTATTTCTCTACGACAGCACGTATCATCCCGTCTTCGTTGACCAAAAGAACACGGCCATGGAGATGATTCTGCACGGGCAGCGCATCGCCACCAACGGCGACGTGCGCCTGATGCCAACGCCCGAGCAGTGGGACCTGGTGGCAACGCTGAAAGGACGCCAGGCCGATAAGGCGAACAACCGGCTCACGGCCAGCCTTGCTTTCCCGACGTTCGATCTCAGCTACACCTTGGAAGTCGCAGCGGAACCTGGAGGCGTGCAGGTCAGCATCAATCTCGACAAGCCGCTGCCGCAAAAACTGGTCGGACGCGCGGGTTTCAACCTGGAGTTCCTGCCCTCAGATTACATGGGCAAGGCTTACCTGGTGGACGGAAGCAAAGCCGGTATCTTCCCGCGAACCCCTGACGACCCGATGGTCAAAGTGTTGCCGCTGGCCGATGAACCGAAGAAGGCCTACTACTTGGAGGATTGGGACAAGGCCAAGGGATACACCCAGCCGCTTCCGTTCGCCGAAGGCAAGAGCATCACGCTGGGGGTCGATGACGCGCTGGCCCGGGTAAACGTTAAGTCGGATACCGCCGACCTCATGCTGTTCGATGGACGCAACCGTGCGCAGAACGGCTGGTTCGTGCTGCGTTCGCTGATCCCCTCAGGCAAGACCACTGGTGCCATCGTGTGGCACATCAGGCCGGACGTGATTCCGAACTGGACGCGGCCGCCGATGATCGCGCACAGCCAGGTCGGTTATGCGCCGGGCTTCTCCAAGGTCGCCGTGCTTGAACTCGACCCGAAGTACAACGGGCCGAAAACAGCCAAGGTGCTGCGCCTCATGGAGGATGGTTCTTATAAGCAGGCGTTCGAGGGCCCGATCACGCCTTCAACGCCCTGGCTGCGCTACGTCTATTCGAAATTCGATTTCACACCGGTCAACGACCCCGGCCTTTATGTAATCGAGTACGCAGACCAGCGCACGGCGAGCTTCCCCATCTCAAAAGACGCTTACGCGAACATCTGGCAGGACAGCCTGGACCATCACCTTGCGGAGCAGATGGATCACGTCTCCGTTCGCGAAGCTTACCGCGTGTGGCACGGTGCTTCGCACCTGGACGATGGCCGCCTGGCGCCCGTAGTCGGAGAACAATTCGACGGTTGGAATCAGGCGACGGCAACGGACGGGAAGTACAAAGGCGGCGATCACATTCCCGGGATGAACGTAGGCGGCTGGTATGATGCCGGCGACTACGACCTTGAGGAGCCCGCGCAACTCAGTGTCATTCAGAATCTTGCTCTCGCGTATCGCGAATTCAATCTCAAGTACGACGAGCTTACTGTGGACGAAGCGGCGCGCGAGGTGGAGATGCATCGTCCCGATGGCGTCCCGGATACGGTCGAGCAAGTTAAGCACGGCGCGCTGCTCATCCTGGCGCAGTTTCACAACATCGGCCACGCGATCCGCGGCACGCACGAACCAGATTTGCGTCAATACACACACCTGGGCGACGGGGCATCGAAAACCGACGGCCGCATCTATGACCCGAAGCTAGGTCTGAACGAAGTGAAGGGAGAGTACTCCGGCAAGCCGGACGACCGCTGGATCTTCACCACCAATAACGCGTTTTTCCAGTGGCAAGCCATCGCGGCGCTGGCTGCAGCAGCCGACACCCTGAAGGGGTATGACGACGCGTTAGCGAAAGACTGCCTCGACACCGCAATCAAAGCATGGAACGACGAGAAAGCTCACCCAACGCAGAATCCTGCGGGCGGCGGCCCGGGCGGAGCGGCGCCGACAGGCGCTCCAGGTGCTGGCGTGCTGGCTGCATCACAGGGTGCCGTGTCGGGCGCTCCAGGCAGTCGTAATGGCCGCGGCAGCTCGGGCGCTCCGGCAAGTTCGGGCACGACTAGCGCAACATCAGTTCCGCCAACCGGCTTCGGCCGTGGCGTCTTTGGCGTCGGACAAGATTGGGCTGCGGCTCTGGAATTGACCATTGCGACGCATGGTGCGGATCCCTACAAGTCGCGTCTGAAGGAGTTGTTTCCTCAGATGATCACCCCGCAGCAGATGGGGTTTCGCGGGTTGGACGGCTGTCCGAGCGTTGCCTTATCTGGACGCGAGCGCGAAAGACCAGATGCGCGAAGCGGTGAAAACCTACATGGCAGACCTGGACAAGCAGTTGAATGCCACTCCGTTCGGCGTCCCTCCCAGCCTGGGCACCTGGGGCGGATCGGGCGCCGTCGTCGACATGGCCATCCGCATGTACTTCTTGCACAAAACCTTCCCAGATCTTGTCGGCCCCGAATATACGCTGCGCGCCGTCAATTACATTCTCGGCACGCACCCGGTCTCCAGCACCTCGTATGTAGCGGGCGTCGGTACAGTCTCGAAAACGAAGACGTACAGCAACAACCGCGCCGACAACAGTTACATCCCGGGGGCAGTGATTCCGGGATACATCATCATCAAGCCGGATTTTCCAGAGTGCATCGACGACTTCGGATTCCTCTGGTTCGAGGATGAAGCCGTTGTAGCCGGGTCGGCAAGTTGGGTCGTGGCCGGCAACGCTGCGGACGCGATCACCAAAGAATTGAAGTAGTGCGAGTCTCATCGCCCGCAGCTCAAGACCAACAGCGCCGGCACGCGCGGATCGAAGCCACCATGGCACCTGCACCTACACTCACATGTTCGACGCTGATGATCGTGCGCCGCAGAAAGAAGCTTGAGTAATCCTGGGGAATGTGATGGAGTTATGAAAATGGGTTGAACTTGGGTTGGCAGGACAAGTTCGAACCATGAGCGCCGATCAGCCGTCATCAGGCCGGAGCATCATTGCTGTTAAGGTGATGTGGTGAGTTCGTTTAATGTCGCCGTTACTTACACTCGCGGGTCGGAAGATTTTTATCGGCACTCTGCTTGCTTTAGGGGTAGCGAGCGAAGGAATAGATCCAAGTTCCTCAGCGCAAGCCATCTCATCCAAGACCTCTGCAAGCGCGACGGTTCACGGCAGGGTATTGAATTCAACAGGCGATCCTGTTGCCGGCGCAACCGTCCACCTTCAACAGAACGGCGCTTCGCCGGCTGACGCCGTCGCGGACGCAAGAGGCGAATACAAATTCTCCGCGCCTGCGATCGGTACCTATCTTCTGGTTGCCGAGAAGGCGGGAGTCCGCAGCCGAGTCGCAACACTGACAATCTCTTCAATCCAAGATCAGCCTCAGGTGGATCTCCGACTCGAAGGGCCCGCGACCGCCGGCGGTAAATCGGCAATGGGGTCAGCAGCCCCAGCCGGAGTCATCGAATTTGCCGACAACCCGAGCTTCGCAATTGCCGGGGTTTCTGATTGGACAGCGGCAGGCGGTCATGGCTCGGACACCAGTCTACGTGCAAGCGAGGCCCTTACGCGAGAGACTCGCACCCTCAAGCCGGAGTCCGTCGGTATGGTGGCGGCAGCCTCGCCTGCGGAAGCGACTCCCGCCAGAGCTACAGAAGAAAAGCTCCGCATAGATCTCAGCAACGCGCCCAGGGACTTTGAAGCCAACCACCGGTTGGGAGAGTTCTATCTGCGCCAGGGCAAGTATGCGGAGTCCGCTTCGTTGTTGAAGACTGCGTACGAAGTTAACCCCGGCGACTTCGAGAATGAATACGATCTGGCGCAGGCGTGCGAGGAAGTAGGCGACCTCATGCAGGCGCGTGATCATGTGCAGCATTTGCTCGCAAATCATGATGGAGCGGAACTGCACCGCCTCGCCGGCTCAATTAGTGAAAGGCTCGGCGACCCTTTGACGGCCGTTCGCGAATATGAACAGGCGGTGCGCAAGGATCCCAGCGAACAGAACTATTTCGAGTGGGCCTCCGAGTTGCTTTATCACCGAGCAGTGTGGCAGGCCCAGGCGGTTTTCGAGCAGGGAGTGAAGGCCTACCCGAGTTCAACCCGAATGCTTGCCGCTCTCGGCGCAGCCTTGTTTGCAGGTGCACTCTACGACGACGCGGCACATCGTTTATGTGAAGCCTCCGATCTCAATCCGGCAGACCCTGAGCCATATACGCTTATGGGCAAGATCGAAATCGCCGCGCCTGGCCCACTGGTCTGTGTGCGCCAGAAACTGGAACGGTTTGTTCGACTGCAACCAGACAATGCGCTCGCGAATTATTTTTATGCGATGGCTCTATGGAAAGAGAAGGGCAGATCCACCGACCAGCAGACTCTTACCCAAATCAAGATCATGCTGACCAAGGCAATCAATATTGATCCGAAGTGCGCTGACGCCTATCTGCAGTTAGGGAACCTGGAAGCGTTGCAGCACGGATTTCAAAAGGCGATCAGCTATTACACCAAGACAATCGACGTCAATCCGCAATTAAGCGAAGCGCACTATCGACTCGGAATCGCCTATGAGCGGGTCGGCGAGAAAGACAAAGCCACGCTGGAATTTCAGAAACATGATGAAATTGAAAAGCAAACTGCTGCTGAAATCCAGCGTCAGCGCAAAGACGTGAAGCAATTCGTAATTGCTCTTCCCGCCAATCCTTCGTCTCCGCCCTCCAACTGACGCTACGGATGGGCCGTTTCCCTAGGAAGTGTGCGGCTTCATCGTCGACACTATGCCGTCACCCTCGCGAATCGTGATGATCTGGTTGACCTTCACTTGGGTGAACTTCTCCAGCTTCTGTGTTGTCGGCCACTTCACCTCGATCAAATCCACTGTGTCCGTGGTTCCGAGTCCGAAATGAAGGCGCAAATCATTCTGCGACATCACACTGGTGCCGCTGTTCACTTCATCGATCTGCACATGTTTTCCTGTCACTACCCGAACGCGTGCACCAATTGCGGTTCGATTACACTTGGTGCCGAGCAGCTTGATCTTGATCCAGTTCTGCTTGTTGCCGCCGACATTCTTGAGCAGGGAAGGCAACTCGTTCATGTTCAGGATCAGGATATCCATGGCGCCGTCGTTATCGAAGTCGCCGAATGCCGCGCCCCGGCTTGAATATCTCGCGGTGATGCCGGGGCCCATCATTGACGAAACATCCTTGAAGTGCCCGTTGCCAAGATTCTTGTAGACCAGCCTTGGGTTCTTGAACGTCTCACCAAAGTTATAGTGGTCGATCTCCGGATAAACATGCCCGTTTACTTGAACGATGTCGGACCAGCCATCATTGTCATAATCAATAAAGCCGCAGCCCCACGCCACATAGTTGTTGTTAATGCCGACGCCGGAATCGAATGACAGGTCGCTGAATGTGCCGTCGCCATTGTTGTGGTAAAGGTTGGATGTATCGTCGGCGAAGTTCGTTTTGAAGATGTCGAGCCAGCCATCACAATCGTAGTCTGCAACGCCGAGGCCCATCCCTGCCTGCTCGTGGCCGTCATCGTTATATGCGCACCCCGCCATCACTGCAACATCCGTGAATGTGCCGTCGTGGTTGTTCTTGAACAAAATGCTCGGTTCGGAATCGACTGCTACATAGATGTCAGGCCATCCATCATTGTCAAAGTCGTAAGAGACCGACGTGATGGAATATCGTGGACCCGGTTTCAGAATTCCGGCTTTCTCTGATACGTCCGTAAATGTGCCATCTCCATTGTTGTGGTACAGGATGTTTGTATCGCCAGGAAGCCCCCGCGGCCCGCACATCGTGGGCACACCCTTCCACTGGCAAAAACTCTGTTGATCGATGGTCAACGGTTTATCGGGATCGAGTTTGACGAAGTTGCACACAAAGAGATCGAGATGCCCGTCGCGGTCGTAATCGAAAAACGTGCAGCCTGTGCCCCACCGCCCGTGTTCCTGATGGAGGCCGGCTTTGCGCGTGACATCGGTGAAGGTTCCATTTCCATTGTTATGGAAGAGAATGTTGTGACCCCAAAACGTGCAGAACAAATCATCCCAGCCATCGTTGTCGTAGTCGCCCACGCAAACGCCTGTTTGCCAGCCCGACCTTCCCAGTCCCGACTTCTCCGTAACGTCTGTGAACGTGCCGTCGCGGTTATTTTTGAATAAATGAGTTGTGGGCTCTTTGCCGTGCGCCCAGTGAGCATCAAGCCGGCTTCCATTGGTGAGATAGATGTCGAGCCATCCATCACGATCGTAGTCAAAGAAAGCGATGCCGCTGCCCTTTGTCTCAATGATGACGCGCTTCTGATCGATACCTCCCCAGACATTGGGGATATTCAGGCCAGCCTTTTCGGCAACATCGATGAATTGAACGGGAGCTTCCGGCGATGTCGCCACCGCAGCTTCAAGTCGCGGCTCTCCATTCCAAGCCCACAGTGGAGTCGTCAGCCTGTCCAGCAGCGAACTGCCCAGCACGAAAAGAGATGACCCAAGAAAGCGCCGCCGCGGAATCTTCATAGAATTCGATGATTATAGGTTAAAGATACCTGTCTCATGAATTTTGACATGCCTCTTCAACTGCGCATCGCGCAGTTCATTTGCGCTGGACCTTGGGAAAAGGATGTGGCACAATGCCGGCGCCCTCTTTTATCGCGATGATCTGATCGATAGGTACGTTCGTCAGTTTGTCCACCTGCCCGCTGGGCCACGTGACGACGAGGGAGTCGATTTTGGTGCGCCTGCCAAGCCCGAAATGAATGCGAGGGTCGCTGGCCGACATGTAGCTTGTTCCGCCCTTTGATTGCTCGACATGAACGAATCCCTCTGAAGTCAGTTTGAGCGCTGAACCAATCCCGTCGCGATTCGACTTTGTGCCAATCAGCAGAACTTCGAGCCAGTGGTTTTCATTGCCGCTATCGTTGCGCAGCAGTTCCGGCGATTCGCCCCTGCACACCACGGCAATGCCGACCTTTCCGTCATTGAAGAAGTCGGCTGTAGCCAGGCCGCGCCCTGCCACCGGCCGATTGAAGTCGGACCCCATCGCATCAGAAACTTTTTCGAAATGACCTCCGCCCAGGTTGTGGAACATGAGCAGCGGTTCCTTGTAGGAGACCTCGCTGTGGTAGAGCTTTACGTTGTCCACCATGGCCCCGTTTGCCTGCACAATATCAGTCCAGCCGTCGTTGTCGTAGTCGATAAACTTCGCGGCCACGCCACTGAGGGTTATTGCCTTGTTGCCGATTCCAGAGCTGTACGTGACATCGGTGAACGTGCCATCGCCATTGTTGTGATAAAGACGATTCAATTCGAAATCCAAATGCGTAATATAGACATCGAGAAATCCATCCCCGTCTACATCAGCTGCGTCGATGCCCATTCCCGCTTCGTAGCGTCCATCCTCGCTTGCAGCCAGTCCTGAGATGAGCGACTCATCTGAAAAAGTCCCATCGTGCTTGTTCATAAAAAGGAAGTTCGGCCACGTGTCGTTTGCAATTGCAAGGTCGGGCCAGCCATCGTTATTAAAGTCGGCAGCAACCACGCCCATACCCTTCGACTCGGGCGTTCCAATTCCCGACTTCTCGCTCACGTCCGTGAACGTCCCATCATGATTGTTGTGGTAGAGCTTCGTTTTCTGCCCGTGGTAATTATTCGGATTGCAATATGAGCGATACCCCGGCGCGCGTTCGCCGCACCACTCGTTATTCTGTGGCGTCCAGTCGAGGTAGTTAGTAACCACCAGGTCGAGCCAGCCATCCTTGTCCAAGTCCACCCACGCCGCACTCGTCGACCACCTGCCTTCATCCGTCACTCCGGCCTTCGCAGTCACATCGGTAAAGGTTCCGTTGCCATTATTGTGATACAGAATGGCCCGCCCATACCCGGTGACATAGAGATCCGGAAAACCGTCATTATCGAAATCGCCAACCGCGACTCCCTGTCCATAGTGACCCTCCCCGCCGACGCCGGCTTTCTCGGTCACATCGGTAAAAGTCCCGTCGCCATTGTTGTGATAGAGCGCCGAGCGCAGCGGCTTCGCCGGCTTGTAAGCGTCGGTCGCGCCTGCCTGCACGAAGTACAAATCCATCAGCCCATCCTGGTCGTAGTCGATCCATGCCACGCCCGTTCCCATAGTTTCCAGGTAATACTTCTCATCCGTTTCTGTAGAGTCCTGCACGAAAGTGATGCCGGCCGATTGGCGAATGTCGGTGAACCTGACATTGATCGGTGCACTTTCCGGCTTTGGATGTGGCTGCGCACCCGCTTTCGCAACGCCAGTCAAGCTGCCCAGCGCAATGAACAAAACAGGGATGATATCCGCGAGCAGCGTAAAACGCACTGCGTAGTCAGGATGGCGAGGCGAATCCGCCGGTCGTCCCGTTCCTTCAACGCTGGGAAGATGGCCGATTGGATTTCATAGTGTTCTATCGGCGAGCGACAACGCCAACTGCAGAAATTGTGCTTTGTCCGTTAAAGCTGTGGGGCCACTCTCCGCTGCAGTCACCGGTGCGGCTTGGTCAAGCACCTTGGCAATTCTGTCAATGTCCAGGCTCGCATTCGCACTGCTGTTTCTGAAGCGATTCAGCACATCCCTTGCCTTGCCGATCTGTCCCGTTTCAAAATAGAAAACGCCAAGAGTCGAATACCCCCCCGACCACTCAGGAAGCAAGTCGACTGCCCGCTCAAGCTTCTCCGCAGCGTCCTCTGAGTTTCCCTGCAAAGCCGCCGTGAGCCCCAGCCCCCAATACAGCTTGCCCGAGCCCGGAATCCTCTTCTGGCCGTTCAGCAGAATCTGCCTCGCCTCAGCGATGTTCCCGCTGCGCAAGTTCAGCAGCGCAAGGGAGAGATACGCCTGGTCATCGTCAGGATTGCGGACGATTTCATCCTCAAAAATCTTTTGAGCTGCCTCGGCATTTCCCATGTGTGCGTAGATGTCGCCCAACAAAGCCATGTAGGCGTTGTCCCTGCGCTCATCAGGCGAGGCCTGCAGTGCGATATCAAGTGCATGCGAATATTCGTGTTTCCTGAAATATGCGTTTGCCAGATCGAACTTCACATCATCTGCATTCGGGCTGACCTGCAGAGCCAGTTGAAAATGCTGAATTGCATCATCGTAGAGATGAAACCGAGCGAACAAAACGCCTATACCGGTGAGCGTACGAAAATTTCCACTGCCAATTTGGTCGAGTTGCTTGATTGTGCTCCTCGCGTCTTCCACGTCTCCTGCTTTTAAGTATGCTTCGGCCAGCAGGTACAGGTTTTCAGGTTGATCCGGATGCTTTTTTACTTCACTCCTCAACTCTGCCAGGTCGAGCTGACTACGCGCTCCTGCAGCCAGCGTAGAGCGATTATTGAGATAGTCGAAATAGATTCTCAAAAGGAAGCGGCCCACTTGAGCGGCGTGTTCGACAAGGATTTGAACAAATTCAAATCGCGATCCGCAGCTGCAGTTTCGTGCAGGCTACGCTCGGCCATCGCCAGTCTATAGTAGCCGTTGGCAGGGTCTCGGCTCACCCGAACGTATCTCCGCAAGAGTTCTTCCGCTTCCGGAAATTTCTTTGCAGCCATGCGAAGATTGGCCATTTCGAGCAGCGCGTCAGGAAAATCCGGGTTGTAGTGCAGCGCCTGTTGAAAATAATTCTCCGCACCAGCCGCATCTCCCTGGCGCTCGGCAATAAATCCAAGATTGAAGAGGCATGATGAGTTATCCGGGTCGAGTTTAATCCCTTCCTCGAAATACTTTTTCGCTTCGTCGAACCTTCCGAGGTTCCTGTAGGAAAGTCCAAGGAACGAATAGGAGCGCGCGGAGTTCTCAATCTTCAGCAACTTCGTGAACTGATCGATCGCCTTGTCAACCTTCCCCGCCATGAAATAGCTCTCGCCGAGAGCCGCGATTAAATCAGTCCGTTGAGGAGCAATCTGTATTCCGGACTCCAATAGCGGGATCGCATCTTCAAAATAGTTTTGCGACATGCTGATCTGCGCCATCAGAAAAATCACATCGACATTCTCGGGAGCCAGCTTGTGTGCGCGAAGTAAGAGATCCAGCGCGTCCAGCGGGCGGCCCTCGTTCGTGTAGGCCTTCGCCAGCAGACACATCGCCTCAGAAGAGTCAGGCTTAAGCTTCAGCGCGCGATTCATAGCCAGTTCAGACTTTGCGTTTTCTCCATCGCGAAGGTAGACCTGCCCGAGGTTGTAAATAATCTCGAACGTCTCCGGCCGCAAGGCATCCGCCCTCTCTAACTCAAGCTGGGAGGCCTTGTATTGCTTCTGTGAAGCAAGAAGCACGCCAAGGGAAAAATGTACCTGCACGTCATCCTGGCCTTGCGCTGAGACCTCTCGGGCAACACGAAGCCCATCTTCAGCCCGCCTGGATTCGAAGTATGCGCGAATCAGGTTGAAGCGGGCGGCGACATTGCGCGCATTCACTTTCTCAAAGTAAGGGATCGCCCCCCTCGCGTTGCCTTTCATCATCAGCAGAACACCGAGGTCGTAGTTGCCGTCCTGGTTCGCAGGGTCCAGCCGCAGTCCCGTGCGAAATGCCTTCTCGGCTGCATCAAGATCCTTCATCGCCACGTAAGCATTGCCGATGTTGTTGTGCGTCTTCACGGAGTTGGGTGCGATCTGAAGAGCTTTTTTGAATGCCTCAAGCGCGCCCGGGTAATCTTGCTGATTTGTCGCGATAATACCCAGCAGGTTATAGCCCTCAACGCTGGAAGGATGCTTCTCGAGTGCCTCCAATGTTGCGGTCTTGGCCTCAGCAACGCGCCCCTGCTGCGCCAGCGTCGCAGCCTGCGCGAAGTCGTCGGAAGCTTTCGCTGGTGCCGGCTGCGCAATGCCGACAACGCAAGCACTAAGGGCAAGCGTCAGAACGATAGGGCACGAAAACCAAAGAAGCCCGCGGAAACAAACGCCGAAGCCGGCGAGTCGGGCGTTCACGCCGTTGTATGCGGGCAGCTTTCGGACGCGTTTCAAAGCGTTCATTGCAGCGTCTCCAGCGCCTGCTTCGCCGTCGCGTTTTCCGGCTGCATCCGAAGCAGATCGAGCAGGACAGTTCTAGCCTGCTCCTTCTCATTGCGTAACGCGTAAAGCCTTGCCAGATTGAGGTAAGACTGATCAAACGTTGGAGCCACCCGGATCGCCGTCCTGAACTGGTCCTCCGCCTCTGCGTACTTCTCGGTGCGCACAAACAGGACGCCGAGGTTGTTGAGTGCCTCAGGATAGGCGGGGCGCAGGGCCAGCGCTTTCCGCAAGGCATCGGTGGCGCGCGGCACGTTGCCTTGTTGTGCGTAAAGCATACCCATGCTGTAGTTCGTCTCCGGATCATCCGGCTGCAGTTCCAGGGCGCGGCCTAAGCACTCCTGAGCTTTTTCAAACGACCGCTGCCGCCGATAAACATTTCCAAGATTCAGCAGGGCGATTCCAAATCCCGGCTTAAGGCGAAGCGACTTCTCAAAATCTGCGATCGCATCGTCAAGCCGTCCTTGCTGGGCTGCCATCATGCCCAGGTTGTTCCACGCCTCGGGGTAGTTGGGCCGCAATTCAATCGTCTTCTCAAGATACTTCCGGGACTGCTCGAAATTGTTCTTCCTCAGATTTAGCGTTCCCAGGTTGTAGTAGGCATCGGCGTTATCCGGCTTTGTCAGCAGGACCTGTTTAAACGAGTCCTCCGCCTGCTCGAGATAACCCTGCTGATACATCGCAACACCATAGGTGAAGTCGTTGCGCTGAAAAATGTCCTGGACAAGATTTCCCTTGAAAGGCAGCGCCTTCTCCAAACGACCGGCCGCATTGCCTGGCACGGACTTCGCGTCTGCCTGCAGATGTTCGAGATTCATCGGCCCCTGGTACACCTTCACGATCATTCCTTCCGGGTCCACGAGGAATGCGATGGGAATCGGCATATCTCTGCGCCGGTCGAAGAGATGGCGATAAATGATGTTATAGATACCGGCAACTTCATCGCTGGCGAACAACATAGGAAACGAGAATCTTCCTTGCGCAGCAAACGCGCGTGCGCTTTCCTTCTCGGCTGCACGGTCAACGTTTAAACCCACGAGGGAAAGCCGCCCCGCACCTAAACCGGCAGAATGCTCATGAATCTGCTTCAACTGTTCGAGGCTCACCGGCGCTGTCGTCGCCCAGAAAACCAGCACGACGATCCGCCCTCGCAGAGAATTCAGGTCCATGGCTGTCCCGGAGAGATCGGGCAGCGAAAAATCAGGGGCCTTCAGGGGTTCAACGAGCCACGTGTCCACCTGCAAAGGCAACGACTCAGGCGAAGGCGTTTCTCCAGCATGCGCATAGCTTCCCGGCACCGCGCTGAAGGGAGCTGCTTCAAACGTGCTTCGCCCCTCGCCAATCTCGATTCGATGATTGACCGGCAAATTCTCAAATTGCTGCGACAATCCATTGGGCCATCGAACTGTCGCGTGGATCGGCCCCGCCGGCTTTCCCACGCCGAAGAAGAGCTCCTTTGAGTGCTGCGACAGAAATCCGGAACCAGCCTGCAGGTATTTCGTCTGGCGCAGCTTTCCGGTCTCAACTGTTACTGCCGCTCCAATGGCATCGCGGTTGCTTTCATATCCTCTCAAGCGAAGTGAGATCGAGGCGCCGATTTCCGTCATCGCATTGCGAAGCACGCGCACCTGCGGTGCGTTGCGGTTCTTGAGAATGACTTCCAATCTTCCATCATGATCGATATCCGCAAGGGCAAAGGCACGGCTGTCCTCAAGAAAATCCATGCCGGCGGGTCCCGAAACCTCGGAGAATGTGCCGTCGCAATTGTTCGCAAACAATACGTTGCGCGCATAGCCGTGCCACGTGTTGTCCGATCGGATCAGCTCATTAATCGCCTGCCAACCGCGTTCGTAACCTGGGGCGGGTGTTGCGTCGTCAGAGGATTTGGCGACCACTTGTCTCCAGAAAAAACTGGCGAGGTCCTCCTGTTCAACTCCTGAAAGGTACCCATTCGTCACATACAGGTCCGCATAGCCGTCATGGTCCATGTCCCAAAAATCAGACGACCAGGACCATCGCCCCATCTCGACGCCGGCATTCTTTCCCACGTTTTTAAACGTCCCATCCCCGCCGTTGCGATAAAGCGCATTGCCGCGCGCATGGCGCTGATAGAGTTCGCGAATGCGTTCCGGCGCGCTCTCATGAAACTGCTTCTGCCCTGAGACGCGCTGCCCCGCGGCTTCCCACATACTGGGTACATAAATGTCCTGCCGTCCGTCGTTGTCGAAGTCCGCCCAGCAGCAGCTCATGCCCGCGCCCACGCCCTCAACGTGCGCCTGCGACGATACCACCTTGAATGTCCCGTCGCCGTTATTGCGATAGAGTTGCGAGCTTCCAAAATCGTTGGCGACAAACAGGTCCTGCAGTCCGTTGGAATTGGAATCGCCCCACGCGCACGCGAAACTGTAGCGGTCGTTGTCCGCATTCAAGCCTGCCGCTTCCGTGGTCTCGACAAAATTTCCATTGCCGTCGTTGTGGAAGAGGCAATTTGGCGGACCGTTGCGCGCGTCGTAGTAGGGAATTGGATAGTGATATTGATCCAGGCCCAGGTAATACATGTACATGCAGAAATAGATATCCAGCCGCCCATCGCGGTCGTAGTCCGCAACCGCGGCATGCGTAAAGGTCCCTTGAGGCTGCCGGGCAAACCTGAACGCATCGCGCTTCAACACAAAGGTGCCGTCTCCCTGATTCAGAAAAAGCAGCGGCCCCGTCCCGCAGACCACGAGAAGGTCCTGCCGCCCCTTGTTATCGAAGTCCGCAAACAGCGCGCAGGCCGTGTTATCCAGCACGCCAACTCCAGCCTTCTGCGTCACATCTTCGAAGGTGCCGTCGCCGCGGTTTCGGTATAGGCAGTTAGGCAGCCCGGCTGGCTGGCAGACATAAATGTCGTCGAAGCCGTCATTATCAAAATCGCCCGTCGCCACGCCATTATTTCCATAAACATCAACGCCCACCGCGCCATCCAGAACCGTGCGCCAATAGTCGGCTCCATGCGCCAATTGTTTCTTGTAAGACTCCGTTTGCCCTATCGACTGAGCCGTAACATCAATGAACGCCGGTCCGCGCACCACGCTCAGAGTCTCGTCGCCTGCCTCCCAGCGCAAAGCTTTCCACGACGATGATGCATCGTGCGACCAGACCATGCGCCACGATCCAACGCGCTCCTCGCGCTTGTCGTCGTTTCGCTGCGCAACCAGGTCGTACCGCACATCGATGTGAACGGTCAGAGGCGCGCTGCCAGTTTCCTCAATGCCGAAAATCTCAAGCTCTGCGGTATCCACTTGTGCAACAGCCCCGAGCCAGCTTTCGATCGCCATGCGCAAAGGCTCGAGACCTTTTACCGGTGCCAAATTGAACTCTCTTTTGACCACGTCGATTCCGAAGGAAGTCCGCACGTCCTTTTCCCCGCTGATAGAAAAGGCCGAAGCCTGAATCCCATCCCCGGCAAAACTGGGCAATGCGGAGTGGTCCCGCCTCTTCATCCCGTCGGTCCATTGTTTCAGAGCGGATGCAATTTCAAATGCATATCGTTCCGTAACATATTCGTCGGACCCGGGAGCTACAAGTTTGAGGACGTCTGAAAGAGGAGATTGAGCAGGATAATGCGGAAACAATCGTTTGTCTGCAAATGGAAAGTCCGCCGGCTGCTTCGTAGTTTTCTCAGGCGCGCCGAATAGGAACGAAGTTCCAAACAATGGTGCGGACCGAAGGATGAAAGGTGCGAACCCTATATTTTGAAGAAGTTTTCGGCGGGAAATGTGCCGGCTCACGATGGGGGGGGACTTCATTTTGTGGTCTGGAGGGGCGATATGACGGGATAATAGCACCTATCGTGGACCAGTCGGGAAGCACCTGTCTTCCTGCTTTGTCTCCGGCAAAACCGGCGGCCGGCCCGATCCGTTTCACAAGCCGGTGAAGGCGAGAAACATTTTCCGCAGGTCAAGGCCCTGTCCTGGACGAGCCCTACAACTTTTGGTTGACAAAAGTTGTAGGAATATCCTACGCTTCACCGCACTACTGATGAAACCGTTTACAAACGGTTGAAAAGCAGGCTTCCCTTACCAGCAATTGACACGTAGTTAAGCAAGCTTCCCTTACCAGCAATCGACACGTAGACGCTGAGCCGGATATGGAGGACATTAGGATGAGCCATGAGCGCAGAATCAACAACTGTTTACGAAGAGCTGTTTACGCAACTCTCTCTTGCTTTTGTCTCCTTTTGATCCAAGGCCAATTGGCATTCGGCCAGGTCGATGAAGGGGCAATCACCGGAACAGTGATGGATTCCAGCGGTGCTGTGATACCCAATGCAGACGTGACCCTGTTGAACACAGATCAGGGCATCACCCTCCAGACCAAGTCGACCGGCAGCGGAGGGTATACGTTCTCGCCGGTCAGGCAGGGAAATTACACCATCACCGTCACAGCCAAAGGGTTCGCCAAGACAACCCAGAAAAACGTGCACGTGGATGTGGCGCAGGTTCTGCAGGTCAATGTCCAATTAAAGTTGGGGTCAGCAACCGAAACCGTTGAGGTCACCACGGCACCGCCGTTGATGCAGACTGAGGAAGCGTCAGTCGGCCAGGTAGTCGGCTCGGAAGAAGTCAATGCATTGCCGCTCAATGGACGCAACTTCACGTTCCTCGCCCAATTGGGCGCCGGAATGCAGACCCCGCAAGCCGACACGCGCGGCAATGCAGCTTCGGGAGCTTTCTCTGCCAATGGACTTCGTCCGGCGCAAAACAACTACCTGCTCGATGGCATCGACAACAACTCCAACGCCGTCGACTTCCTCAATGGAACCAACTTTGTCATCCTCCCACCGCTGGACGCCATTCAGGAATTCAAAGTTCAAACCGCGGACTTCAGCGCTGAACTGGGGCGGTCTGCAGGCGCGGTCCTAAATGCAACCGTCAAGTCGGGCACCAATAGCCTGCATGGTGCGGTTTGGGAATTCTTCCGCAACGACAAGCTCGACGCCGCAGACTGGTTCGAAGACAATTCCGGAATTGCGAAAGGCGAACTACGCCTGAACCAGTTCGGCGGAACCGTAGGCGGACCGATTATCAAAAACAAGTTCTTCTTCTTCGGCGACTACGAGGGCAAGCGGCGCGTTCAGGGCAACACTGCGTCTGGTCTGTCCGTCCCGACGGCTGCCGAACGTTCAAGCAGCTACACGGACCTCTCCGACAGAATCAACGGTACAGCGCGGCCAGACGCTCTAGGACGACTCATCATACCGGGCACCGTTCTGGATCCCGCGACAACGCGGTCCGTAACGGCGGGCACAGTTGATCCAGTCTCCGGGCTGCAGGCAACTACGACCGGGTATGTTCGCGATCCTTTTGGAACCTGCGCAGCATCTACTCTTTCCTTTACGACTGCCTGCGGCCTGAATCAGATACCTTCCAGTCGGATCGACCCGAATGCCGTCAAGTTGTTAAATCTCTATCCGTCGCCAACAACCACGGGAGTTACTTCCAATTTTGGGTCCAGCCCTGCTCTATACGAGCATTCCAATTCTTTTGACACGCGCGAGGATTTCAATCCATCGGAAAAGGATCAGATTTTTGCGCGGTTCAGCTATGTGGATGACCCACAATACATACCTGGTCCGTTTGGGGGCATAGCCGATGGCGGCGCCTTCCAACAAGGCATTCAAACTGCAAAATCCGCACAGATGGTAGCCGGATACACACACGTCTTTACTCCCAATACGATCAATCAAGTGCGCGCGGGATTCGCACATCTCCATACAACCCGGTACGGACCGGATGGCGCTACGATGGGCATCCCCGCTCAGTTCGGAATCCAGGGAATTCAGCAGGTGGCTGAAAACGGCGGCCTGCCCAACTTTACTTTCAATGGTCTCTCCAACCTGGGCAGCAACAACTTCCTGCCCTCCGACGAAGTCAGCCAGACTATCCAGGTCACCGACGACTTCACCAAGATTTACGGCAAGCACAGCTTCAAGATGGGCATCGAATATCAGCACGTGAAGTTCTCCACGCTGCAGCCAGCCTGGTCGCGCGGTGCCTTCGACTACAGCGGCCAATTCACCGATATTCCTGGCCAAAACAGCAACACAACGGGCATCGCACAAATCCTTCTGCAGCCTGCGCCAGACACCGCAAACTCTGAAGGCGAAACGATCCCGAGTTCAGTCGCTTTCAACTATTCGGGAGGATCGGACGATGTGCGCGCTTCGAACATCAACAAGACTTACGATCAAAAGACGTATCTCGCATCCTATTTGCAGGATGACCTGAAGGTTAATCCGAAACTGACGATCAATCTTGGCCTGCGCTGGGACTACTTCGGCCCGATTGGAGAGTCAAATGGCGGTCAGGCAAACTTCGTTCAGAGTGGCCCTCCTGATAACTTGCCTGAGTACCTGATTCCGGCCACCGGGAAGGACAACAGAACGTTGTCTTCAACGGCAACCAATCCAAGTCTCGCAGGCGACGGATTTCTTGATCTGTTGGCTGCGGATGGGATCGCGCTCAGGGAAACCAACAAATGGGGAAATGGGTTGCTCCAGACTCAGAAAGCAAACTTCGCTCCGCGTGTTGGCTTCGCCTATGAGGTGACACCAAGGCTCGTGACGCGCGGTGGCTTTGGCGTGTTCTACAACTCATTTGAAAACCAGGGATATGGACCGAATATCGGCGAGAATTATCCCTTTGTATACAACTTCGAATATAAGGTCTTGGGCTCCGGGAATACCACTCTGGTCGCGCCAGTGAGTGCTGGTACACCGTTTGCAGGTTGTTCAACCGCGGGTCCAGGTGGTACCGCAACCTTGGAGGCCGGTTTCTCCTGCATCTCATTTACACCTGCGGATGTAAACGCGTCCGGACTGGGACTCCAGGGACTTCAATTCGACTACCGAACGCCTCTCACCATGAGCGCCAATGCCACGGTCCAATATTCGCTAAGACGCACCCTCACCGCTCAAGCGTCCTATGTGATAACACATGGTGAGAATCTTCAGGCTGGCATCGGTGACAACGAGGTAACTGCAATTCTGCCGTTCGGCGCAAGCACCACTTCTCCTGTGAATGCTCACGTGAACGGTACCGTTCCGTTCCCGGATTTCGGACAGAACGGGAGTTATCAACGAACCATAGGAACAAGCACATACAACGGTTTGCAAGCCAAACTGGAACAGCAGTTTTCCAGTGGGCTGACTTACCTCTTCACATACACATGGTCGAAGACACTTTCCGATGCTGGCGATTTGCTGAATGGTGGAAGCACGAGTGGATATCGCGCTCCCTGGGTACCCGGATTTGGCCCCAGCTTTGATCGCGGGTTAGCCGATTTTGATCTCCGCCAGGTCGTACACTTCAGCGGCGGGTATCAGCTTCCATTTGGCAAAGGTCAGCACTACATGAACACGGGAGGCATCGGAAACGCTGTGCTAGGGGGGTGGGCAGTTAACTGGATCGTGACGCTCCAGGGCGGTCAGCCGATTACTCTTAGCTGCCCAACTGGAGCGACCTCCGGAACAGGTTGCTACGATTTCAATGTCCCAGGGCAGAGTCAAAAGCTTGGACTTCACACAGACTCTAATGGAAAGCTGAGCTGGTTTGGGAACCCCAAGGCCTTCCAGCAACCCTGCGAACTCGGAGTGACCCCGGCGACTCCAACTGGATGCATCATGCCTTCGACACTTGCTGGTTATCTGGGCGGATACAACACCACGACGACCGGACCGGGCTTCCACCGCTTCGACTTCTCAACTTTCAAAGCATTCCAAATCAGCGAACGATTCTCCATGCAGTTCCGGGCTGAGTTCTTCAATATCATCAATCATCCGAATTTCAATGCTCCGAATTTTGGGGGCAACGGCGTGACGGCAATTCCAAACTCAGGCAACTTCACTAGTTCAAGCTTTGGCGAGATTGGATCCACGCGCGATGCTCCCTACGATCCAAGACAGATTCAATTTGCTCTGAAGCTGTACTACTAGGCTAGAATGAAATCGCCCCGGGACGGCACGCCCAACAGGGTGCCTTCCCGGGGCCTTGTCATGTGGCAAAATGCTCACGGGCAGTCACGGAGGCAGACGGTGAGCAAGCGGTCTCGATTCAAGCTGGGGCTCATCGGGATAGTTCTGGCCTGCGCTATTCACCTCTCCGCGCAAGACCTGCAAAAGCAGAAGCTCGATCGCGAATATCAATCCGCCGTGTCAGATTATGACGACGGCCGATATGCCGCGGCCGCAGACCAGTTAGAGCGGCTGCTTCCCTATGCCCCAAACAGCTTTGAGATCCACGAGCTTCTCGGACTCGTGTACGCGTCCCTCTCACAGGACACCAAGGCAGAAACACACCTGAAAACCGCAGTCCAGTTGAAGCCCGACTCTGCCATCGCGAGAACAAACTTGGGAACCAGCCTTCTTCACGCAGGCAAGACCGCTCTGGCAGGAGAACAATTCCTTAAAGCCCTCCAGTTAGATCCGAAGAGCTTCGACACCAACAGAAATCTCGGCCAGTACTACATTCAGACCGGCAAGATTGGTGAAGCACAGCCTCTTCTCGAACAGGCCCAGCGCATCAAGCCCGACTCATACGACAATGGATACGACTTGGCGATGGCTGACCTTCTGTTGAACCGGCTTGCCGACGCAAGGCAATCAGTTCAGCGCATCATCACCATTCACGACACCGGCGAGTTGCACAACCTGCTCGGCCAGATCGACGAGAAAGACGGCAAGTTTCTTGCCGCTGCCAACGACTTTGAAGCGGCGGCGCACCTCGACCCCACCGAGGAGAACTTGTTCGACTGGGGAAGCGAAATGCTTCTTCACCGGACTTACGAGCCCGCCATCGCCATCTTCCAGCAAGCCTCAAATCGATTCCCCAAGTCGCCTCGCGTACACATTGGTCTCGGCCTCGCTCTCTATTCAAGAGGAAAATATGACGAGGCGGTGCAGGCCCTTCTCACGGCTGCCGATCTGGACCCAGCCGATCCTCGCTGCTATGTCTTTCTCTCCAAGGCCTACGACAGTTCTCCCCAACAGGCCGACGAGGTTATCCAGCACTTTCGCCGTTATGTGGAACTACGCCCCAACGATGCCCGCGCCCAATACTATTACGCCATGAGTCTGTGGAAGGGAAAGCGTGCAGGAGACACCAACGTCGATCTGCAAACCGTCCAGAGTCTTCTGCAAAAGTCGATAGCCCTCGACAACAATCTTCCCGAGGCCCATGTGCAACTCGGCGACCTCTATGCCGGTCAGCACCAATACGACAAATCCATTCCCGAGTATGTCCGTGCACTTGAGCTCAACCCGAATCTATCGGACGCGCATTACCGTCTGGGCACCGACTATGTGCATGTCGGCCAGAAAGATCAAGCCCAGAAAGAATTTGCGGTCTACCAGAAACTGCGCGCCGAACACCTGAGCGAGATCGACAAAGAAAGGGCGGAAGTTCAACAATTCGTCTACTCTGAAAAATCGGACGCCCCCGCTAAACCATGACGAAATTTCCCCAGACCGCTGAACTGATCAAGGCCCTCACCCTACGCACGGCAACCGCCACACGATTGGATAACTCGAGTTGATGACCAGGTCGCCACTTAGCACGAGTCCCCGTGATATCGCCTCCGGCCTGAGCTGGAGCCGCCGCGAATTCCTGCGCACTACCGCCGGCCTTGCTCTCGGGTCCACGCTTGCCGGCGCAAGTCCATTCCTGCGCGGCGACACTGCACGTAAAAAACGCAAGGTCATCGTCGTTACCTTCGGCGGCGGCGCCCGCGACCAGGAGACCTTCGCGCCCGAAGGCCAGGAAAACATCCCCCACCTGCTCAACGAGCTGGTTCCGCAATCAAGCTTCTTCACCCATGTTTCCAATCAGGGAATACTCGGCCACTACGTTGCCACCGCCAGCCTCACCACCGGCGTCTACGAAACCCTCAACAATTTTTCCGCGGTAGCCCCCGAGCACCCCACGGTCTTCGAATACTTTCGCAAAGATCTCAAGCGCCCCGCGTCCGATGCTTGGGTCGTCGCCCCCAGCAACGGCTTCAATCGCATCGGCGAAAGTGAATGTCGCTCCTATGGGCAGGGAACTGGCGCCACCGTCATCCTCCCTAAGCACCTGCTCAGCGCCGCAACCGCAGGCGGAGCGGCCGACTTTGATCATCTTCTTCGCGACAACTACGAAAATCCGCTCTACACGCCCCATCTCGGCGGCGGTGAATTCGAGTTGCAGCAGCTCGACGGCATCCTCCGCCTCTCCGTCGCAGACTTCATGGCGCATGCGCGAACCCTCTCCAGTCCCGACGAACTTTCCGTCTACATCGCCAAACGCCTCATGCAGCAGGAGGCGCCCAGCCTTCTCTGGATCACCATGCACGACATCGACGTCGCCCATTCCGGCGCATACTCGCTCTACATCGAAGGCATTCGCCGAACCGATCGCCTCTGCGCAGAACTATGGAAGGCCGTTCAGGATAATCCCGAATACGCCGGCAACACTACCCTCTTCGTCCTTCCCGATTTCGGCCGCGACTCCGACTACGATGCCGGCGGCAACGGATTCCAGCACCACCGCACCGGCGACGTCGCCAGCCGCACCACGTGGATGATGGCGCTCGGTGCGGGCGTTCGCGAAGGCGTCATCTTCAATGACCCCATGCAGTCCATCGATCTCGTTCCGAGCCTCGGCGCGATCATGGGCTTCTCGCCCGCCCAATCGCAGGGCAAGCCCATCAAGGATCTGTTGTAACCATGTTGCCGCGCGACCTCCAACCCGAGCACTTCAAGGCCTACCCGCCCGAGGCCAGAACGCTCGTCCTCAACCACATTGAGGCCATCCGCCAGCTTCCCGTTACATTCCTGCCCAGCCTGCTGCGCGAAGTCATCGAGTACGACTACAAATTCCCCAGAGAACGAGACGCAATCGATAAGGAGCTTTCAATCATCGCCGCGCTCTCCCCAGCGCAAGCCAAAGAATGGTTTCAGCCCTTCCAGGCCATCTCAATTTCTCCAAAACTGGAAAACTTCGATTGGATTAATTCTCCGGCGCAGTTTATTGAACAGCAATCCGCTTACCTCTGGAGCACGCACCAACTCGATGCTTTTCGCAAAGCTGCAACGGACTACGGCACTCGCCTGCAGGCCGCCATCCCGCCGCAACCTCTGCCCGTGCGCAGACTCGGCATCGCCGTCGTCGGCCAGGGCGTTGCCGCTTACGATGGCCCGTTGTTCCGCAATCTGCGTGCCCACGGCACTTACTTCACCCAGATCAAGCCCGAGAACGGACTGCAGCTTCTTCTCGCCGCGGCGGCCGCGCGCGCAGAGGCTCATTCCTCCCCGTTCGACCACTGGTATGTCGACGGCGGGTCCGAGGCCGCGCACAACTCCGGCTTGACGTGCGTTTCCTACCAGGGCATGCAGCCCATGCGCGCGGCCCTGCTCAAAAACATTCAAGTCGCAGATCGAACGTCCGGGCATGGGTCCTGAAGAGCTACGTACCCATCTCGCGCGCATGACTCCCTCCGACCTTGGCGCCGCTGCCGGCAACGCTGTTCTCGACCGCTTCAAGCTCAAGATCCTTACCGAGGGCTCGGGAACACAGATCTTCGCCACCGCCTTTGCCCAGTGGACAACGCGCGAGGCCCTGCGCCGAGCCGAGCCGCTCACATTACTGGTCCGCTTTGCTCCTCGACAGAGACAGCGCCCCATGAACGAACTGCTCTCCAGACGCCGACGGAAACCCCGAACTCGACCCCGTCGGTTCGCTCATCGACGCTGACATGGGCGCCTACTATCACTGGATCAATCAGCAGACGGCTCCCGGGCTTCGACCAGTCTGTGTTCCTCGTGTGGTTCGAAGGCCACAACCAGGCCCTCGTGATCGCCCCCACCTTGCCTCGGGGAACGCAATCAAGCTCCGCGCTCGACCTCGGCCAGCTCGTGAACTTAGCCGTCAGTTAGAACCTTCCCCGCGACATTGATTTGCCTCCGTCGCGCAAAAATCGCCTCGGGAAAGTTGTTCATGGAGACGGGCTCCGGATGATCGCAGATTAATCCGCAATAACTCCCGCCTTTCCAACTGAAAACGAACAGCTTGAATCCCTATTTCCATGCATTTTCACCGCATCCGGCTGGTATAGTTCCCATGGGTTTGGAACGGGCTTTTTCTCATCGCCAAGCCGCCATCTCAGAAGGGAGTCATCCATTGATCAGACGTGACTTTATCAAGACCGCGGGCGCAGTTCTGGCATCCACTGCACTGCCCGGTTCTCACGCCCTTTCCCAGGAACAAATCGCCTCGGGAAGGATGATTCTCCCCTTGAACCGCAACTGGCGCTACCACCCCTCCAAGGTCGCCGGCGCCGAACTCCTCACCTTCGATGACTCGAAGTTTGAACGCGTCGTCATTCCGCACACCAACGTCGCCTTGCCCTGGCATAACTTCGACGACAAGGATTACGAATTCATCTCCACCTATCGCCGCCGCTTCAAACTTCCCTCAGCCGCCGCAGGCAAGCGCGTCTTCGTCGACTTCGAAGGCGCCATGACAGCGTCAACCGTCTGGATCAACGGCACTCTCCTTGGCGAGTACAAAGGCGGCTTTACACCCTTCTCCTTCGAACTCACCAAGCACCTCCATCCTCAAAATGAAAACGTTTTAACGTGTGCAGTTGGACTCCACCGAACGCAAAGACATCCCGCCCTTCGGCTACGAAATCGACTACCTGACCTTCGGCGGAATCTATCGCGAAGTCTCTCTTCGCATCGTTCCCCAGGTCTACATCGACAACATCTTCGCCCAGCCCAAAGATGTCCTCGGCGGCAATCCATCGCTCGACGTCGATTGCTTCCTCGCCGGCGATCTCGCAGCAGCCGGCTCCATCGCGCTCGAAGCGGAACTGCGCGACGGCGACAACGTCATCGCCAAAGCAACCCACGCTGTTGAGCGCCCATCTTCGCCAATCGACCCGTCCAACCCCGCGACGCCCCTCGATCCCTACACCGACGCCCCCGCCTACACCACCGTCGAAACGCTCAAGGATCCCGCGCGCTTCACCGTCTCTCTCCCGCATCTCGCCGACATACAACTCTGGAATCTCGAGCAGCCGCACCTCTACACGGTCCACGTGCGTCTCACCCAGTCCGGCAAAGTCATCGATGAGGACACGCGCCGCGTAGGTTTCCGCGAAGCCACCTTTACCGACCACGGCTTCTCGCTCAACGGCAAAGATCATCAAGCTGCGCGGACTCGATCGCCATCAGACCTTTCCCTTCGTCGGCCAGGCCATGCCCGCCCGCGTCCAGCGCAAGGATGCCGACATCCTGCGCAAAGACCTCCATTGCAACATCGTCCGCACCTCGCACTATCCCCAGTCCCGCCACTTCCTCGACCGCTGCGACGAGATCGGCCTGCTCGTCCTCGAAGAGATTCCCGGCTGGCAGCACATCGGCGATGAAAAGTGGAAGCAGGTTGCCATCGACAACGTCGGCCGCATGATTCGCCGCGACTGGAATCACCCCTCCATCATTCTCTGGGGGGTTCGCATCAACGAGTCGCCGTGACGACCACGACTTCTACACCCGCACCAACGCCCTCGCCCACGCCCTCGACGACTTCGCGCCAGACCGGCGGCATTCGCTACTTCCAGGAGTCCGAGTTTCTCGAAGATGTCTTCACCATGAACGACTTCGGATTTCCCCTGAAACCGCCGAATCATCCCCGCTATCTCAACACCGAGTTCGTCGGCCACACCTTCCCCACCAAGACCACCGACGACGATGAGCGCCAGCGCGAGCACACCCTTCGCCACGCGCGCATTCACAACCAGCTCGCCTCCAATCCTCAATACGCCGGCGGCATCGGCTGGTGCGCCTTCGACTACAACACGCATTCCAACTTCGGCGCCGGCGACCGCATCTGCTATCACGGCGTCACCGATATCTTCCGCGAGCCCAAACCCGCCGCCGGCTTCTACAAATCGCAGTGCGATCCCGCCGAAGAAGATCGTGCTCGAGCCCGCATTCCACTGGGCGCGCAGCGACGAATCAGTGGGCTTCACCAAAGCTGTCGTCTGCTCCAACTGCGATCACCTCCAGTTCTTCGGTCGCGCCAACGCCGACCCGAAGCAATTCCTGGACAGCTCATCGCCGAACTCGATCCCGATCGCACTGAATTTGACCACCTCAAGTATCCGCCGTTCGTCCTCGATCGTGAACAAGATCGATTTCAAAAAAATCGGCATGCGCCTGGGGAGATCTGCGCATCGACGGCTTCATCGAGCGGCAAGCAGGTCATCTCCAAATCGCTGTCCGGCAAGCGGAGTCGACACCAAATTCGCGCTGCTGCCCGATGATCGCGAACTGCACGCCGACGGAGCCGACACCACCCGCGTCGTCCTTCGCGTCACCGACGAGTTCGGCGCCATCCGCACCTACGCCAACGATCCCATCACCTTTACACTGGAAGGCCCGGGAAAGCTGATCGGCGACAATCCCTTCGCGCTCATCGGCGGAACCGGCGCAGTCTGGCTGCGCGCAGGCGAGCAGCCCGGCACTCTCCGGCTCACCGCAAAACACCCGCGGCTCGGCGTCCAGAAAATCGAGATCAATCTGCTCTCGGCACCTCCGGAGGAGGTTTAGCGATATACCGCGCGGCCGTTAGGGATGCGGACCGACAGACAGCGGGGTACTTGCATTACGAGCACGGCCTGGACGCAAGGTCTGATAACGGAAGGCGGTTATCCGCGTTACTAATCCTCTCAAACTCTCGGCGGCAAGCCGTCAGCACTTCCTGAGGCGCATTCAGCGCCTAGCGTAACTGGCAAAACTCAATACTCCACCTGAGCGTGTAGTCGCTGTCTCGTCAACTTGAACTCGGGCTGCTGCCTTCGCTGGCGACGGCTACATTGTTAGTTGCTGTTGACTTTACCAGAAAGATAAACAGCAACTGCCTCTCCAGGGTCTGACCTGGCGTCTTGACCTGACAGTCGATACCCATCAAGGAAAGGCCCAGCCGGCATGGCCGGCCCCCTTCCGAATACGAGAAGTTCTTATGACTGGACTGCCTGCGGTGTGGCAGCGGCAAATTTCTTCCCCTTAAGATCGGGAGCTTTCTTAACCATGGCCTTTTTCGCTGATGTCGTCTTTTTCGTGGGTACGGCCTTCTTGGTCGAAGCTTTCTTGGTTGCCCTCCTTGCGGGAGAGGCTTTCTGAGCTCTGATCGCTGCCCATCTCTTCCGTTGGGCGTCGGCGATCCGCTTCCTGGCTTCTACACTCAGTCTCGGCTTCGTAGGGTTCTTGGCCGTATCGCTAGCTTTCTTTGCGAGCATTACTGGAAGATCCTTCTCCGCCTTCTTGGCCATCCAACCCTTGCGCTGCGTTTCGGCCATTCGCGCCCGAGCTGCCTTACTACGCTTAGGTCTCGTGGTTGGGCTTAAGACCGATTTAGGTATGGGGCTGTCATTGCTTGCTTGAATCAAAACTGCCCTCGCAGACTGCAATTGTTGAATGTCTGCATCAATTGCGGCGATGATGAAATCCGTATTCATTCAAATCTCTCTTTCGCATCAATCATAACAACGTCACGATTGTTCTCAACCGGCCTGATATCTGATCCTTCCTCATTGCATCTATCGATCCTAAACGTGCAGCTGTTTTTCAAACTCTCTTTCCGCTCACCTGCATCTCAGCTCTTGTGTCGCCAGTGCGACTGACGTGAGGCTAAAGAGTTCGTGCTGCGACGAACATATGATTGCAAGTGATCGAACTCGGAGTGTGGACAACAGTCGTCGAACATGGGAGAAGTGATGGTTGAAGTTCTTTTAAGCGATATCGATGGAACGCTGGTTGATAGCAACGCCCTCCATGCGGAGGCTTGGCGCAGGACCTTTGAGCACTTTGGAATCCAGGTTCGCATGGACGAGGCTTGGAGTCAGATTGGCAAGGGAGGCGATAAGCTCATTCCGGTGTTCGTGAAAGATGTCGAGCGGGATCGGCTGAAGAAAGAGATAGAAGCATTTCGTAAAGAGCTATTTCATCGAGACTATATGCCGAGGATTGTCAGCTTTCCCAAGGCGCGCGATCTGTTTGTAAAGGTCAAAGAAAGCGGGATAAAGATAGCTCTGGCGACCTCCTCTGACAAAGAAGATGTCGCGACCTACAAGCAGATTATTGGGATCGAAGATCTCGTGGACGAAGTTGCTTCGGGTTCGGACGCGAAAGAATCGAAGCCCGAACCCGATATCTTTGCCGTGGCATTGAAGAAAATTGGATTACCCGCTGATCGAGCCGTGGCGCTTGGCGATACTCCCTACGATGCCGAAGCCGCCGGCAAACTTGGAATTCGGGTCATTGGCCTTACTTGTGGCGGATGGAAGCGTGATGATCTTCTCGATGCGGGCTGCATCGAGATCTATCACGATCCGGCCGACCTGCTTCTGCATTTCGGTGACTCTCAGTTGGCTGATCGAAAGTAGACTGAACGGCGTCGAAACCTCGGTAGTGTCTCAGTTTGACTTCAGAGATGCTCCAACCAATGAAAAGGTCGACGCCGGCGATGACGGTGTAACTAAGCCGGATGACGGATTTGGCGGCTACGGCGCGGGCGACGCGGCCAGTGTACTGGTCGCGAAGGAGGCGCTGGGACCGAGTGTGAGTTGGGGAAGAGGCTGCAGGTCGTAATTAGTGGGGTAGACGGCGATGCGGAGAGCAATGATGAACGGGTGCGAGCGGTCCGAAACCTCGGCCCTCGGGCACGTGGATAGCAAGACAACCATGGCATGGCGTACACACATCTGGTGACAGCAGACGATGTTCGATATCAGGGGAACTTGGAGCGCTTCTTGACAAAGAATTCTTTGCCCAAGATTTGCCTAAGTTGCTCCCAACGTAGAAACGGCCTCCAAACTATATCGGAAGCCGTTTAGAATCTTAGAAATTTTGGTTGCGGGGGCTGGATTTGAACCAGCGACCTTTGGGTTAGAGCCGTGCAGGTCGCGCTAACTTATTGTTGATTCGACGACTCTTACACCCCCGCAACCGTCATTCTTGCCTAAATTGCCTTCGTTCTTTGCCCAAGTTTTGTCTAGTTTTCGCTCACGAGATTTCTGCCCGTTTAACCGAACCAAAATGACGAACGGTGGCCGTACTGCCGCCATCGCCGCCGCTATCGCCATCATCACCCTCACCGTCATCACGATCGCCATCATCACGATCATCACCGTCACCACCACCGCCTAATCCTCCTCCACCGCCGCGCCCGTCACCACTGGCAGGAGCAGCGGCAACAACGGCACCATCAGTAGCTTCGTGAAGAGCACTTTCCGCGACTATAGCGACGACAGCTAGATACCATCAGGAGGCGAAATCCAGATGGTTTAAGGCCGGGAGGTAAAGTCAAGTTCAACCTATACAGTCAATACTTCCGTCTCCGGGGTGGTGCAAGAAGTTCCGAGCGTCCAACCACCGTTCGTGAGTTCTCCAGCTTCGGTGGGTCGGAGATTCCCTCGAACGCTTCGCTCGACTTCCATAGGGCCAGACCATACATCCGTGAGTCTCGCAGGTGGTTCACCCCATCGTTCCAAGTCGCTAACATCCGTTTCCCCGTGTCCTTAAATCCGGCAAGGTCATTCATCATCTCTCGAACCGCAGGAGCGGTATCAGCCACCGCGTCACTGATTCTCTCCAACATCAACTTCTGTTCCCGGTCCGGTATGCCGAAGTTTGCGGTGATGAACTTCGCGAGAGTCTTCCCTGGCAACCACGTCTTTTTGCCGCCGAACATGATGCCGGGAGGGTTGTCTTTGTATGCAGCATAGACCGAAGTAGTGAAGAAGTCGTAAACGGGGGCAAGACGTGCATCTTGTCGAGACGTGTAGAGCAGAGCAAGATTCTTCGAATGGCAATCGGCGTTCCTCAAGGCGAAGGTCATCAACAGCATTGAGGAGAGCTTCTGGAACGTTTCGTATTGATATTTGCCGTCTACATGGTCGCGAACTGCTTTTGCAATTCTCTCCCATGTGGTTTCGTATTTGTTCTGTGGCTTGAGTCCGAGGAGGGCACAGAAATCTTCCAATGCCCGGAAGGGCTCGCCGTTCTTATCAACGTCAAAACGGTGCACCAGTAGCACGTTGCCATCTTGCGAGAGTTCGGTCTTTGCACTTTCAACAACTCTTGCCGCAACCTGCATACATAGATGTTCATTGGCTGTCGCAAACGGTAGCCTAGGCGACGAACCCTTGATGATGTGCTTATGCGTGAAAAGAGTCGCTTTCTTGTGCAGCCCAAATCCTTTCTGGAGCTTCTGCGCTTCTGTGTCCAAGAACTTCGGCAGAACTCCTGAAACGCCGCTTTTGGCGTGTTCACGGACAAGTTGGGAGAACGCCTCTTCAGAGTTGTCTCCTTTGAGGAGGTCTGCAACTTCAATCGGCTTTGCCGGTTCTTCTAAGGCTGCTCCCGGTGGTGCGACTTTCAGCCTTCCCACCATATTTCGCCCGATGACGGAAAGGAGGGCAACAGGACTCGCGCCGATGTGTGGCCCAAACTCCTCCTGCAAGACTTGCAGGAGATACCCCTCTGGGAGATTCATCCGGAAGATGGGGTGGAGTTCGTCATCCCACGGATAGGACTCCGTTCGGACTGGCATCGTTAGAGATACAAGGTTCTCAGGCTCAACTTCTGGAACGTATGTCATCACGCTCTTGAAGTCGCCGACTTGTTCGAGGACACCGACATGTTTACCGAGGACATGGACATTCAGCTTCATGCCATGCCACCTCTTTCACGGCGGAGTTCATCAAGAGTGCCAGACCTACCAACCTCGGTAAAGCTCATCTCCAGCCCAAGAACAGCGAGGACAGCCAGCAGTTTGCGTGCTCCGAACTCTGACAATTGCCCTTTCTCTAGACGAGACAATAGTTCTTGGGATAGACCCGACTGGGCGGCTACTTGTCCCTGTTTCAAGTTGAGCAGTTTTCTTCTCTGAGCTAGTGCTTGGCCGACTTCTGGTATGGTCCGCATTTTTGAAGTATACGTCAAAATATAAGTATTCTAGCGCAAATATTTGACGTATACATCAAAATAAAGAGCTTCTTTAAATTTGACTAATACATCAAAAAACTCCGTCTAACATTGCTATTTTGACGCAAACATCAAAATTTGCCCAAATGCAAAAGCTCAAATCTCAGAGAAGTGAAAACCTCCTCGATTCAAGGCCTTAGCGGGTCGAACCGGTCCGCTGTTTCTCGCGCCCATCTTATCCATTCCCCTTTGGGACTCTCCGGATCAGTTGGCTCCCCGTTCTCTTCGCACATTCTCTGATAGGCCGCCACAAACGCCCTAATCTGCTCAGCCTTTTGCCAACTCAAGATGCATTTCTCAAGGTTTTCCAACCGTTGCTGCTCTGCTCGTGCCTTCTGTGCTCTCTCCGCTTCTTCACTCCGCTGGCGTACCCACACTAGTTCCCGCTGCTTCTCGGCTTCCTCTTCCATTCTGCGGAGTCGAGCATGTCGGAAAATCCCCCCAATGCATTGAGGCAGAAGCTCCTCCAGTCGCTTCGTCTTGCTGTCGCCCCAATGTGCCCGGTGACCTTCTGCATTGCTCCATACCCTAAAAGCGAGATTCCCGCTGCGCTCGTAAACGTTGACCTCATCGCTTCGTCCCGGAGTAGGACTTCACCTCGTGGCGTTCTTTAATTTGCAAGTCTTCCAGAACGCCGAACGAGATTCTTTGCCCAAACACCTCGACCGAAGTTGATTCCCCGGTCACGGTCACCTTGAGTTCTTCGGCTTCCAGAGCGAAGACAACGGCATTCATGACGGACAAGGCACGGACAAGCATCTCCTTCGAGACATGGATATCAACACAAGAGGAACTTGGCGGATGCACAATTCGACCGTATTCGTCTGTTCGCGCCTTTTGAAGCAGTGGCCGAGCCCGCGCGATGAGTTTGTGTTCGAAATCCAGAATCAGAACGGCTTTGCTTTCGACCGCCGCAATCCTTGCAAGCTCTGGGTCAGCGGAATCAATTTGGGGTTTGGGCTGTCGGACATGCTTTCGGTAATAAATTGTGGGCGGATTCTCAAATCGAGGAAGCGGTTTCTGTTTCACCGATTTCCCAGCTTCCTTCTTTGCCCAATAGCCGCGTCCGGGAACCGGAATCCTCAGTCTTCGACAGAGTTTCCCAATTGCAACATCTGACACTCCGCATTTTTCCGCAACCTTAGTTACTGGCTGCTGCCAGACCTCTTCATAGAGCATTTCGCGTTTCCAGTAGTAGAAATCGTTCATGATTTCAATTCTGCTCCTAGGCGGGATGCCTCTCGAGGAACGCGCTCCGGCTACAATCCCCAGTGACAAGCTCACCGCGATTTAGGTACTACATTCCGGAGCGATGCCCCTGGCGGTCGTGCAAGGCGACACGCCAACTATGGAAGGCAGAATAGTGGGTGGGCATGAGACTTTCTGGAAACATTTGTAATTCGGCCACGCTGGTGGCAATGCGGTAGTGCTCTGCAGCGTTTCCTTGATCTTCACCACGAGGTATGTAGCGTCTTCTCCCGGCCACCAGCAGCAGGCCGGATGGTGTTATGTGCCCAGACGGTCAAACCTGGGGTTTCGATGACTTTGGCGTACAGGGCAAGAGTTGAAATCGATGTGGTGTCACTTTTGAGCCGCATTTTGCGCCTTTGTATATTGATGGAGATCTCGCGCGATCAAGAATGAGGTCCGTTCGTCCATTGGATTCGTTCGCATCGGTCCGTTTCGAACAAAATCCGTGGTGTCGGTGCGTTTTGGGGTAAGCTCAATCTCATCCCCGGTCTGCTTGAGTTCCCGATTCGAGTTTGTCGACTTTGTAATAGTCCCAACTAGCGCCACTTCTCCCGTCCCGGTCAAATGGTGCCATTGATTGGACTAGGCGTTATGGAAGACACCCAGGAGACTGCCGAGCAACTCTTCGTTACGGTTTTGGGTCTCGAGCCGAGCGAACGATCAGCCTATCTGAGCAAAGTGTGTCACGACTCCCCCAGCTTAAGAGAACGTGTCGAACAAATGCTCAAGGAGGACGACCTTGCCGGAAGTTTTTTGAGGCAACCGCTCTTCGGCCTTCCGCCGTTCCTTGGGTCACCGGATGCACCAGCTACTGCACCGAGTACGGGTGGGCCAGCTCACAATGCTGTAGCCTCTCATTCGTATCTTTCTCAGTTCAAACCTGGGGAAGTTCTCCTTGATCGTTTTGTGGTAGTCAGATTCATCGCCAAGGGAGGAATGGGCGAGGTTTACGAGGTCGAGGATCGCCAATTACGAGGTGTCCACGTTGCATTGAAAACGGTCCTTTCGCAATACGCGGGAGACCGGTTGATGGAAGAACGGTTCGAGCGCGAGGTGCTCAATGCGCGTGAGGTCGTTCACTCCAACCTCTGCCCGATCTACGACATCTTCCATTGGAACCGCCCCGAAGGCCGTCTCACATTCCTGACGATGAAGCTCCTTGCTGGAGAGACTCTGGCCGCCAGGCTTGCTCGGACCGGTCCGCTCCCAATTCCGGAAGCTTCGCAGATCATCAAACAGGTGGGCTTGGGGCTCTCCTCTGCCCACGATGCAGGTATTCTTCATCGGGATATCAAGGCCTCGAACATCATTCTTGACGGCGCCGGAGAGGAGGTCCGCGCTTGCGTGACAGACTTTGGTTTGGCACGCGCGGCACAGAGCGAGACGACTGCACTAACAGCGGGCGGGATCGCAGGAACTCCCGGTTACATGGCACCGGAACTGTTCTATGGAGGATCTCCATCGAAGGCAAGTGATGTATTCAGCTTTGGCGTTGTTGCCTACCAAACTCTAACTGGTAATCTGCCCCGGATTTCGTTGAATTCCGCTGCAGACAAATCAGTCGAAGCGTTGACTAAGGGTTTCCCGCCCCCTTGGAAGCAGATGCTCAACGGCTGTCTAGAGCCAAGCCTAGATCGGCGCTTTAAAGACATCCCCTCTGTCCTTCGGTCGCTGGTGGAACCGGTCATCGAATCCACGGATAGTCTCCATCGCACTCCTTTTCTGACACGGAGAAGAATGATCGCGCTCGCTGCAACCGGATGCCTGGCCGTTACTGGAGGGGCGTGGTTGGAATGGGATCGATTTTTAGATTGGTTTGAGCCGCTGCCTTCAAAGCGCTTTGTCGCTCTCTTGAATTGGCCAAAGACCTCGGACGCGCAACTTATCCCGATGCTGAACGGAGCGCTCGCCGCAATCAAGCGCGAACTCTCGCGATTCGAGTCCATTGATCGCGATCTCTTCGTGATCTCACCCGAGGACACGGGTGCGCAATTGACAGAGACGAACCGACTGAAGGATATTTGCGATTCCCTGGGCGCAAACCTTGTCTTGGCTGCCTCTGCATTGCCAGGTTCTAGCCATGTCAAGGTGCTCCTGCGGTTACTCGATCCGGTCTCTGAACATTCGCTGCGCGAACGAACCGTTGGGACGACCGTTGCTACGATGACCTTGTTACCGCAAAAGGCCGTCGAGGCGGCCACTTCTCTGCTCAGCCTGCCTACTAAGCTTGCAGCGAGCCGCGCCCCCCTGGAACCAGGTACCCATTCGGAATCCGCGTTTGCGGCATTCCAATCTGCTGAGAGCCTGATGAAACAACCGAACGACACGGGGCTCCAGCCCGCCATAGAAAAATACAAACAGGCCGTCGACCTGGATCCGAAATATGCCACCGCGTACGCAAAGCTAGGAGTGGCCTATTGTCGCCTGGCCGCGGTGCAACACGATCCTGGTGCTCTTGACCTTGCGCGAAGGAACTGCGAGACGTCCTTAGATCTGAATCCAAACGAGGCCGACAGCCACACCGCGATGGCAGAGGTCCTGCAGCAGACGGGAGACGACCAAGGTGCGTTCAAGGAGTTTAGCAGGGCTCTCGCGCTCGATCCTGCTGACCCAATAACACTGGTTTGGCAGGCCCAACTCTACGCCAAGCTCAATCGTTGGCAAGACGCTGAACGGACTTTGCAGAGAGTGCTGATCCTGCGCCCTAATTACTGGATCGCCTACAACGCCCTCGGATTTGCGCTTAATAGTCAAGGAAAATACCTCGAAGCGATTAATCAGTTCAGGGCTGCTTGCGTTGCAGCTCCCGGCAGTTCGATGGCATTCAGCAACCTGGGAACCGTTCATATGCAGCTGGGCCATTTTGCTGAAGCGGTCGAGTACCTGAAAAAGAGCCTCTCGCTCAGGCCGAATGCATTGGCCGCGTCCAACATATCCTCCGCCATTCGGGCCCAGGGGAAAGCAACGGAAGCACTACCCTTTGCGCAGAGAGCCGTAGATCTAGACCCAGCCGATCATTGGAACTGGCTGGAACTTGCAGACTGCTATTCTTCGATACCTGGCCATCAGAATTCGGCAAAGGAGGCCTATCAAAAGGCTGCCGCAGCCGTCGAAAATCAGCTTCGCACAGACTCGTCCGATGGTGCGTCCTGGATGCAACTTGCTCTTTATCAGGTTAAGTCGGGAAGGCCACAGGAAGCTTCGTCGCTGATTAAAAAAGCAGAGGCCTTCGGGGCTAGCGATATGGATTCACAGCTCACTAAGGCGAGAGTGTTGGAGCTTCTGGGGCAGCGGGATGATGCTCTTGCCATTCTTAAAACATGCTTCCTTAACGGCGCAACAGATTTTCAGGTATCATCCGCTCCGGACATGCGATCGCTGCAACGCGACCCTCGCTACAGAAAACTCTTGGAACCAGTCACGGCGGCAAAGAAGTGACTTGGTCGAGTCAACGCCTTCGAGGAGATATCACGGTGAAAATCATCAAGTGTCTCGCAGTAGCAATCTACCCTTTGTTCTTTACGTTAATCGGCTGCAACCTGCGTCGTCCGACGCTGCAGGCGAGCTACGTGGACACAGGAAGTACAATGGTTTGGCCGGCGACAGGAAGGCCTTTCCAGATTTACTGGCTCGAAGACCAAAGCCCTTGCCTTCCAAGCATTGGTCCAGTAAGTGACGGAAAGAAGGACGCTGTTTGCTTCGCCAACACACCTGGAATCTACCATTATTACGTAGACAAACCGTCGAGTCGGAGACACCGCGAGACCAAAGCCCCTCCTCCTGTCTTTATCATGATGCACGTTGGAAACTGCTCCAGCTGTTCAATCATGCTCAACAACGGAAAGGACTCGCCACAAAATCAAGATGGCGGAAGCTCGCCCAGCAGCGGAGATATCGCGATTTCCTGTGTCAGTGGTATGACCACAGCCACCCCACTTACCGGCCCCCCGGGGCTTACGGTTGGCGGCCTAGCCATCTTCAGTGTTAACGGAAGTTATACAAACCACTTGACCCTTACATTTAAAGCCAACGATTGCGACAATAACCCGAACCCTGGCCAACCCTTTCAAATCAAGGGAAGCTCCGGAGCTTGTGTGGTGAATAATTCGCCCACAATAAGCTACAGTGCCCAAGTTGATGGTTGCGGTACATCTCCTTCTCCGTTAACACTGTCCGTAAGCCCGTCGAAGTAGGTAGACGCAGGAACCGTAGGTTGTTTTCAAAGTTAAGCGGCCCGGAAACTGCTTCCTCCGGACCGCTTTCTTTTTGCATACTCTTAATTTTGCGGAAGAGACAAAACCAGTTCTCGTCTCACCTTCAACCATCGCTTCCTCGAATCGCCCACACCGACTCGGGGTTGCCATGTTCTGAAGCGATATCTGCTTTGGGTGCCGATGCAAAACGAGTCCCAACTGGGCGGCGTCGGCGGAACCTTGCAGTGGATGAAAGATTTCGAGAACACGCTTCCCGCAATCCTGCAATTGAGTATGTCCTCGGTTTCTTTGCTTCAAGCCGCAGTCCGCGGTTGGCTCAGGCCCCTTCTCCGGGGACACGGTTCATCTGCTTGAATAGCCACAGCCGCGCCAGCGCCCAATCGCGCTTGGCGGTGCGAGGTGAGAGGTCCAAGACTGCGCCGATCTCCTCGAATGATAGGCCGCCGATGAAATGCAGTTCGATGGTCTTGGCCTGCCTGGGGTTCAGTTTCTCCAGTTGCTGCAGGGATTCATCCAGCGCCACGAGTTCTTGAGAACGCTCGACCGGTAGACCAAAAGTCTCCTCCCACTCCACTTGGCGTAGGTCGCCGCCCCGAGCTGCAGCCATGTGAGCGCGAGCGTGGTCAACGAGGATGCGGCGCATGGCATTGGCCGCAACGCCAATGAAGTGAGCTTTGCTCTGCCAGTCGATCGGGGCTTGCGCGAGGCGCATATATGCTTCATTGATCAACGCTGTCGGCTGCAAAGTGTGGTTCGACCTCTCGCGGCGCATGTAGGAGCGGGCCAGCCGATGTAACTCGGCGTAGACGAGCGGAAACAGCTTCTCTTCCGCCTCGCGGTCTCCTCTGCGCATAGCGTGCAAAATCGCTGTAACTTCGTGTTGAGAAGGGGGCATTGAGATTACCCCGTTAGCGGTATGTCGATCATAATGCGATCCTGCACGGAATAATGGCAACGCGATCGTCTTTTCTTTGCACCATAGCGAATTAGTGATTCTCAAACGCGATGGGCGCCAGGACAGTGAAGTCCTGGCGCCCACCGCTTCATTGAGTTTCAGCTCATCGGCCAGCTATGAGAACGGGCTCTGCCGATGGAAGTTTCGCTTCCTGCTGACGCGCCCGCGCTTTCCTCTCCGACTTGGAGGAAACTAGGTCTAGATTCAGGTGGCTCGTAGAGGGATCCAATATCCGGTGAAGGAAGTACTCGCTTCCATACCGGTCAAAGACCAACTGGGTACCCGCGTCCGCCTCATGGTTGCTATGCGAAGCGATCACCTGGGCAACGAATTCGTGATTTGCGCTCCGAACCTGGACGATTCCCGATGTGGGCGAGGAAATGACGTATTCACCGGCAGGCAGAAGTTTCTCACCAACCGTGAAGTTGAAGGGGACGTTGGCCGCCACGACGCGCTCCTGAGCCAGAATTCCGGTTGTCGCGCTGAGAGAAGCGATAGCGAGCAGTGCAATTGCTTGGGTCCGTTTCATGGGGAAACCTCCTTGAAGTTAGGAGCCTTCGTTCCGGCTGCCTACACTCCATAAAGCGGAGGCCTCGAGCGATTAGTGACATTTAAGGAAATTCAATTAATTGAATCTTCCGTTCATTCAATGATCATCGGTCATACGGCGCGGACCTGGTGACTCGGGAATGACATCACCCAAGCATCGTCGAGAACAAGTCTGCCTTTCCCTCGCAGTCGTCAGCCGCAGGGGGTGGTCGAGCGCTCAAAAAGAGGCGCAGTTCAGCGCTTGCCACATTCAATGATGCGAATGCAGGCACTTCGGGGTTGAGTCAGCCTGCTGATCTAGCCTGCTGGACCATCGCGACCAACACAGCCCGTGCCGCTTGAGTGGAAGTCACCTCATGGGGAAAATTGATGCGAGTACCTTTGACTCCCTCATTCGTCTTCAACCGAAGATTGAAGCCCATTCGATCGACAGATGTCATGGTTGCTTCGGTGGCATCAAGCTGCGCGTGCGATCGTGCCAGAAGGATCATCGAATCGACGTGGTCAGCGTTCATGTGCGCCAGGATGGCCGGTGCCGCTTCAGCCAGCGGGTCAGGGAGCGCGTGCTCGTAGTCCTCCGCGTTGACCCAACCCATCACGCCGAAGCCGCCAACATAGTAGAGGTCGATCGGCTGGAGGCGGAAGAAGCTGAAGTCGGTGAAATCAACCCAGTAGCGGCTGTTCTCGTGGCGAGCAAGATAAATCTCTCGAACATACGATCCTTCAGATTCGTGAACCGGTTCTGCATTGCCGATCAGGGTCGCCCGAGCGGCCCCGAGCGGGTCGCTGTCTGCGCCAACCTGTCCGATGTACAGGCTGCATCGTGAATCGGCCTTCAGGTTGTGGGTGTGCATGGCCATGTTGCTGATGAGGAAGATGGGACGACCAGCAGGATCGAGCGCAAAAGGCATCAGCGAACCAAAGGGAAAACCAGCGTGCTTCTTGGACAGCGTTGAGAGCGTAGCAACAGAGGAGAGGGAGATCAGCGTGCGAATACGCTCCGCGTGGCTCGGCTCAGGTAATTGTGGCAGCGATGGCCCGGCGGACGCGTGCTGGCGGGGTGCGCCTGGTTCGTTTAAGGGCACTGAATTCCTTTCATTCTCAGTTGTGATCATACGATCTATGACGCTCCAGAACTTAGATGCCTCTCCATACTTGCCCTGCCAACACTAAAGCCTCGGGTCTACTGGTTCGCTTCGCCATCGCGCTGCAAATGACCGCTTGATTCTGGTGTGGGTAGACACCATTTCATACATCGCATTGCGGACATTTCTAGCCAGCTTGGTCCGGCTTGGGACTGCCCCGAAAAGTTCCCAATTCGTTTGAATGTTCTAGCAATCTTTGTCGTCGTGTTCGTTGCAGCAGCTTTGGTAAGGCCGACCGTCCCTTCCTTGACGATATTGCCGAGCAGCTTCGCAGCTTGAAGCGTGGCTGCTCGGCGGAGTCCAGACTTCTCCAAACGCGTCGTGCATCGGCAGTACTGCTTTGCAATCATTCCGACCCATAGCGTCAAAGATATCCCGGCGCTGCTCGCGAAAGCACCGGAACTCGCTAAGACCAAGTTGGCGCAGCACGTCGACTCGATCCGGCTGCAACCGCAGTCGGATGGGACGTATGTTGCTGAGGGGGGAATGGGACCTGCTCGGAATCCGGGGTCCTGAGATGGTTGCGGGGGCTGGATTTGAACCAGCGACCTTTGGGTTATGAGCCCAACGAGCTACCGGGCTGCTCCACCCCGCATCCTTAGTCTAACAACGCCTAACGGGTGGGTCAAATGCCAACGGTCTCTCTCCCGCGGCCCGGCGCGATCTCATCGGGTACACTTCTGGCAGCCTGAGAAACATTGCAAAGATGCGGCCCTGGTTTTGGCGTTTCTGCTCGCAAATCCTTACCGAACAGCAACGCGCAAAAGGGGTCCGCCGGCTCAAGCCACGCAGCCGCCCTGAAGGAGCCCTACCGGATGTCCCAACTCTACGTTGCAGTGCTGGCCGTCATCGTGGCCGTTCTCCTGGCAGTCGCCATCTATCAGACAACGCGCGTAAAGACCAAAGCCGATTATCTTGTTGCCGGCCGTTCGCTGCCCGCGTTCGTCCTTGTTTTGACGTTGCTCACGTCGTGGATTGGCGCCGGTTCGCTGTTTGCGGGAGCCGAGAACGCCTATCGCAACGGGTTCGCCGCGCTCTGGCTGCCCGCAGGTGGATGGGTTGGACTCCTTCTCATCTACTTCATTGCGCCGCGTGCCCGCAAATTTGCTCAATTCACGCTGCCGGACTTGCTCGAAGCCCGTTACAACCAGACTGCCCGCGTGCTCGGCACCATTGCCATTCTCTTTGCCTATGTCGGGATCACAAGTTATCAATTCAAGGGAGGCGGCAACGTCCTCCATCTCATCTTTCCCGAACAGGTAACGCCGGAACTCGGCACCTACATCATCGCCGTCTTCGTCATCGTCACCACGGCTCTCGCCGGCATGTCATCTGTAGCCTATATGGACGTCGCCATTGGCTCGCTCGTGACCGTCATCTGCATCATTGCCACTCCCATGCTTTTCCTGAAGGCCGGTGGATGGGCAGGCTTGCACGCCGTTCTGCCCCCCACACATTTTGAGGTGCTCGGCAATCTGAGCTTGGCCCGGGCACTGGAATTCATGGTTCCGACCATGTTGCTTATGCTGGGCAACCAGGTGATGTACCAGAAGTTCTTCTCCGCAAAAACTGAACGAGATGCGCGTCATTTCCGTGGTCGGTTGGATTCTGGGCACGATTCTGCTCGAGACACTGATCGTATCGATCGCTGTGATTGGCTCTGCGCTCTACACAACGGGCGAAGTGGCGCGTCAACCATACGAAATCATTCCCTACACAGCCCGCAACGGTCTTCCTGCACTGATGGGCGCGCTGCTGTTGGGCGCCGTCTTCGCGAAGGTCATCTCCACGGCATCGAACTATCTCTTCTCTCCAGCCACGAATCTCATCAACGACGTCTTCGTTCGCTATATTGCCCCGGACGCGTCGAATAAGCGCGTGATGATTGTCTCGCGGCTCGCCGTGGTTCTGCTCGGCATCTGGGCGCTCTTTCAGGCCATCTACGCTCCCAGCATTCTCGCGAAGATGCTTTGGGCTTACACCATCTACTCGGCAGCGCTCACTCCGGTGGTGCTCGCGGCGTTCTACTCCAAGCGCGTCACCGCCTGGGGTGCGGTCGCTGCCATCGCCGGCGGAACTGTGGTCACCCTGGCGTGGGATGTTCCGGGAGTGAAGGCCCTCTTTCCGCCCATCATCGCGGACCGGGACGCCATTTTTCCTGCGCTCATTGTTGCGGTCGCAGCGCTGATTGTTGTAAGCCTCTTCACTCCGGCACCGGAACCCTCCCAACTGGCACAATTTGCGGATGACGGCAACGCCTGAGCCGGTGTGTCCTTGCAGGGTTCCGCGTAAACCCGGTCTTTCAGTCGCACGGCTGCCCTAAGCGATGTGCCGAGTTAGCGAGCCGGCTTACCACCGACCCCTATTATCCCCGACTCTTTGGGCAAATTACCTGGAATCATTGAGTTAGAGACAGGGAGCGGCTCTAAATTCCTGTGAAGACTGGGATTAGCCGTAGATTCCTCTGCCGATTGGACTTAGTCGACATCAGTGAACGAACCGCACTCATCCGAGAGGGACGCGATATCGATTTGAATTCAATTATGCGCTGAGAGGCGATAATTACCTGCAAAACGGGGAAAAGTTTTCTACGAGTGGAATGAGAGGCTTAGCGGGAATCTTGCCGGAGACGGAGTTGACAACGCATGAGGTGAACCCCTGCAGTGAGGGGACTAACCGAAGTCGCGGAGCAGTGGGATGTGATCGGGACCATAAGCCAGGTGCCGGCATTGTCGCGGCTGGCCACGTAAGTTGATGCAATGTCCTAGACTGTTGATTGGACAGACTGATGCATACGCGCCCCTGCTGGGTCGAAATCTCTACCCATTCTTTCGAAGACAATTATCGTTTTCTTTCCACCCTTGCTGGTTCCCAGATTGAACTCCTGGCCATCGTCAAGGCCGATGCCTATGGCCACGCGCTCAAGATCTGTGCTCCCGCCGCCGTGGGCGCTGGCGCCCGCTGGCTTGGCGTTACCAGCATTGAAGAAGGCATTGAAGCGCGAAGTGTCTGCCCCGAAGCGCGCATCCTCGTGATCGGCAGTGTCTTTCCCGGTCAGGGCCGCGACGTCGTTCGCCACAAACTCACTCCCGTTGTCTGGGACGCCTGGCAATTCGACGAACTCGAAGCTGCCGCGCGTTCCGCAGATATTCGCTCCATCTCCGTTCACCTCGAGATCGACACTGGTATGAGCCGCCAGGGTGCGGCACCGGATTCACTCGCTCCTCTCCTCGAACGCTTCCACAGTTCCCCACTTCGTCTCGAAGGAGTAATGACCCATCTCTTTGCCGCCGACGAGGCCGACGCAAGAACAACTGGCGATCAACTGGAGCGAATGGATTCCGCGCTCAGCCAGATCAAGCGAGCGGGCATCAATGCGGGCGTGCTCAACATCGGCAATTCCGCTGCGCTGCTCGCCGGGCAGGCCGACAGCTTATCCGCCCTCGCTGATCGTTATGCCATGAAGACCCTGATCCGCCCTGGCCTTGCGCTCTACGGGCTTATTCCGGAGTACGATCCTGCTTTCTCAGCTGACGAGCCGATCTCCCTTGGCCGGGCGCGACGCGATCTCCATCCCGTGCTGAGTTGGAAAACCCGGGTCGTCAGCGTGCGATCCGTCGCTACCGGTGCGGTCGTCGGCTACAACGGCACGTTCGTCGCCACGGAGCCGATGCGGCTCGCACTCATTGCGACGGGGTACGCAGACGGCCTCGACCGCAAGTTGGGCAATCGTTTCAGTCTCCTGGTGCGTGGCCAGCGCGCGCCGCTGGTCGGTCGCATCAGCATGGATCAATCGGTCATCGACGTTACCGATATTCCCGGCGTTGCAACCGGCGACGAAGTCGTGCTGATCGGCCAACAGGGGGCTGAAACCATCTCCGCCTTCGATCATGCGAAAGCCGCCGGCACCATTCCGTGGGAGATCTTCACCCGCATCGCCGCGCGCGTTCCACGCATTCCCGTCTAATCGTCTAATCAAAGTTGATTTAGCAGGGAGCACCGGTAGGGCCGATTGAACTCGACGCTGCCACAGGCTGACTGATCTCAAGCTCCGCCGCTCCGCCAACGCAGGCGATCATCGCTTCGGTGCCCATCGCCGAGTTCAGCAGCATATGATAAAGCCCGCGCGAGCACCACTCCTGCTGATAGAACTTGCGAATTACGGCTGCACGCCGCTTGTCGTATGCTGCCAGCGCCTGCTCCGCGTGCTGGGCCTGCTTGGGAAATGCCTGCGTGAACCAGTCGCGCTTCGCCTTCAACGTGGCATACACAAAAATATGGAAGCATCCTGGCTGACACGCCAATGCGCACGCCGCGCCTCGTCCCACCAGCACACAGTTGCCTTCCTTGGCCGCGTTCACAATCTCTTCGCGAATCAGCGTCAGCATTCGCTCAGAATCGAAGACATGCTCGTCCGAGAGGCCGGTCATCTGATAGGCCGTGTCATGCCAGAACACTTTCCCGTAGCGGTAATACCAGGGATCGAGCCGATCGTCGAACTTTGCTGCCAGCTCCGGTGCAACGCCTGCGCGTTTTGCTGCTGCGCCCACAAGTTCCGCATCCAGCAGCCGCCAACCCAACCTCTCGGCAAGATCGTGGGCAAACTCCCCGCCCCGCGACCCGTACTCCCGCTCTACCGTGATTACCCGGATCGGCGCATGCATCATCGGTAATTCCCCCGCATTGGGAGCATACAACGGAACCGTATTTACCCCGCAAGCGTGTAGACACAGAGAAAACGTCTTCGGTTGCTTGAAATGAACAACACCTTGACTATCTACAATCGATGTTGTAGATAATCTAGGTATGGGTAAACCAAGCGATCTCGTCCAAGGCACCCTCGATCTTCTGATCTTGAAAACCCTTCTCCCAGAGCAGATGCACGGTTGGGCTATCGCCAAGCGGATTCAACAACTTTCAGGCGAAGTGCTCCAGGTCCAGCAAGGCTCACTCTATCCCGCGCTCCACCGGCTTGAACAGCAGGGCTGGATCAAGGCGAAATGGGCCGAGAGCGAGACCGGCCGCCAGGCAAAGTTTTATTCGCTCACCACTGCCGGCCGCGCCCAGCTCGAAAAGGAAACCGCCAATTGGAACCGGCTTTCTGCTGCCATCAACCTGGTTGTAAGCGAGGCCTGATCGGCCTACTTTCCTCTCCCCAAGGAAGGAATTCATGCGCTGGTTTGAACAACTTCGAATGCGGGTCCTGATGCTCTTCAGCCGCGGCCGCGCCGCCACACACTTGAACGATGAGCTGGCATTCCACCTCGATCGACAGATCGCCGAAAACATCGCCGCCGGCATGACGCCGGACGAAGCTCGTTACTCCGCACTTAGGACCTTTGGCAATCCTGCGTTGCTGCGCGAACAGTCTCGCGCCTCCTGGAGCTGGAACGGTTTCGAATCCGTTGTGCGCGATTTACGCTACAGTGCGCGCACACTGCGCAGGACACCGACCTTCTCCCTGATGGCGATCCTTGTCATCGCGCTGTGCATCGGCGCTGCCACTTCACTTTTCACTATCGTGCGTTCGGTCCTGCTTAAGCCGCTCCCTTTCCGCGATCCCCAGCAGCTGGTCATGGTCTATGAACACTTCCGCGGCGATTGGGCAAACCAGGATGGGTTTAACTACAACGTTGTCTCGCCCGCCGACTACTACGACTGGCGCGCGCAGACCCACGGTTTTCAGGACATGGCTGCCTGGCGCTGGTGGCAGTTCAATCTCACCGGGGAGCGAGACGAACTGCCGGAGGTCGTCACAGCCGCTGCCGGTACCTGGAACTTCTTTCCACTTCTTGGTGTTCAGCCGGCATTGGGGCGAACCTTCACTGAATCCGAAGATCGTCCGGGCTCAGATGTCGTCATGCTTACATGGAGCGTCTTCGAGCGCCGCTTTGCCGGCGATCCTTCGATTGTAGGCAGGCAAATTCATCTCGGTGGCAGGCCATGCACGGTTGTCGGAGTTCTCCCGAAAGATTTCGCATACCCGGACGCCACGGTGCAGGCATGGGTCCCTTATCAGTCCATCGCAACGCCCGAAGAGTTACGACACCACGACTGGCACGGAAGCCACGTCATCGCTCGCCTGCTCCCCACAGTAAGCCTCGCCAACGCAATCAGCCAGGTTGAGGCCGTGCAATATCGCGAGCACCTGCAGTATCTCAACGCTCCGGTAGCCGAAGACGTTGCGCCGCGCGCCATCACCGACGATTTGGCGAAAGATGTCAAGAAACCGCTGATCCTTCTCATGTGCGCCGTTGCCTGCATGTTGTTCATCGGCTGCCTCAACGTCGCCAATCTTCTGGTAGCGCGCGGCGCGGCACGGCAAAAAGAGGTTGCCATCCGAGGCGCCTTGGGAGCACAGCGGTTGACCCTTGTCCGCGAGCAACTGACAGAAAGCTTGATGATTTGTTTTGTCGGCGGCGCATCTGGAGTGCTGCTGTCCCTGACCGCCACGCAATGGCTCGCCCACGCGTGGAAGGATCTGCCCTCCGCACAGGGCATCCACATCGACGCCGTGGTTCTCGGTTTCGCGTGCGCCCTTGTCTTCGCCACCGCGCTGTTGGCAGGCCTGCTGCCGGCCGTTTCTTCTACCGGCAAGGCGGTCTTTGCTGCTCTCCAGGCATCGTCGCGGACCACCGGCGGCAGCCTCTCGCGTACCACGCTGCGTAAGACACTGCTCACGGTGGAGATTGGGGTCACCGTGGTGCTGCTCATCTCCGCGGGTCTCCTTCTCAAAAGCTTTGTTCGTCTCCGTTCGACCGACCTGGGTTGCGTAACCGACAACGTGCTCACCATGAGCTACAGCCTTCCGAAGGAAAAATACGACAAGCCCGAAAAGATCAATGCATTCAACGAATCGCTCCTCGCGCGGTTGCGCGCGTTGCCCGGCGTTCGCGCCGTGGCGCTGGGGTCCACGTTGCCGGGCAACAGCTGGGGCGGCGACGATGTCTTCACGATCCCAGAGCATCCGCCCATCAAGCCCGGTGCGGAATTGCCCGACGCGCTTAACCGCATTGCCGATCCCGACTATTTCACTGCTTTAGGAATTCCGTTGCTGCAAGGACGCTTCTTCACCATGCAGGATCGCGATGACCGCGGCAACAAGGTCATTATCAGCAACCAGCTCGCGCGACAGTATTTCCCGGGCGAAAATCCGATCGGCAAGCATCTCCTCGATTCTGCAAGAGACAAGGCAGGCCTCGAGATCGTCGGCGTTGTGGGCGACACCCTCTGGCAGGTAGGTCAGCCGGCTAAAGCGACAATGTACTTCCCATTGTTTTCGGGCAATTTCGAGAATAGCTTTGGCTTCTCCATCGCCGTGCGCACGGTATCCAATCCGCTGGCCATGTCGGTTCCCGTTCAGAAGCAGATCGCCCAGCTCGATCCGCAACTCCCCGTTTCCGACGTACTCACCTTCGACCAGGTCATCGGAGGCTCCATTGGCAATGCAAGTTTCAGTGCGACGCTTGTTCTCGCTTTTGCCGCGCTCTCTCTGCTGCTCGCCTCGGTTGGCCTTTACGGAGTTCTGTCTTACCTGATGACGCAGCGCATGACTGAAATTGGAATCCGGATCGCACTCGGCGCGAAGCGCGAACAGGTCCTGCGCCTTGCTCTCGCCGACGGACTGCGGCCAGCAATCCTGGGATTGGCATTCGGCCTCGCAGCAAGCGCTGCAGCGGTCCGCCTGATTCAATCGATGCTTTACAAGACCGAGCCTTTTGATCCCGCCGTCTTTGCCATCGTTGCGGCTACGCTGCTGCTCGTAGCAGCCGCCGCCTGCCTCGTTCCAGCTTGGCGCGCATCGCGTCTCGACCCGATGCAGGCTCTACGAACTGAATAATGCCGGAGGTCCCTTGCGCCTTCTCGAACGAATCCGAATGCTCCTTCTGTCCTTTTTCCGTCGCGGCCGAGCCTCCAGGCAGCTCGACGACGAAATCGGTTTCCATCTCGAACGCCAGATCGCCGAGAACATTGCCGCCGGCATGACTCCGGATGAAGCACGCTATTCCGCCCTCCGCACTTTTGGCAATCCCGCGTTGCTGCGCGAACACTCCCGCGCTACCTGGAGCTGGAACGGTCTCGAGTCCCTCCTTCGCGATCTCCGCTTTGCCTTTCGCGCCTTGCGTCGCACTCCCGGCTTCACCGCAATTGCAGTTGTCGTTATGGCTCTGGGCATCGGCGCAAACGTTGCGTTGTTTACGGTCGTGCGCAACGTGATCCTCAAACCGTTGCCATTCAAGGACCCCAATCGTCTCCTCATGCTCTATGAAGATAGTGTTCGTAATCCCGGTCAGCCGGATTACAACGTAGTCGCGGGTGGAATCTACCAGGAGTGGAAAAAACAGAACCACACATTCAGCAATCTTGCACTTGTAGGAAACACGCGCGTCGGCCTGTCCGGCACGAGCGGCCAGCTTCCCGAGAAGCTTAACGGCGCTCAGTTTTCCTGGGACCTTCTGCCGACGCTCGGGGTTCAGCCAGCGCTGGGCCGCAACTTCGTCGAAGCGGAAGACAGCCCCTCGGCCAATGGCACGGTTCTGCTGAGTTGGGGATTGTGGAAACGGCGCTTCGGCGGCAATCCTGCCATCGTGAACCAGTCCATCTTCATTGATGCCGCGCCCTACACCGTCATCGGCGTGATGCCTGCATGGTTCGATTTTCCGCGGCCCGGAACCCAGCTGTGGTTGCCCGTTTCCCACGAGAGGGAAATGAAAACAATGACCACTCTGAGCAACCACACATTCGAGGTTGTCGGCCGCCTCAAGCCAGGCGTTTCAGAAGCGCAGGCCGAGGCCGATCTGAGTTTGATTTCGCTGCATCTCCACAACGCGAATCTTAACGATCCTTTCGTGTTCAAGGCAGCCAACAGCCGTCCCCTCCTCGAGCACATGGTAGGACCGATCAAACCGGCGCTCCTGGTTTTGCTGGCCGCGACCACATGTGTATTGCTGATTGCCTGCCTTAACGTCGCCAATCTTCTGGTGGCGCGCGCGGCTGCACGACGCAAAGATCTCGCGATTCGGACCGCACTTGGCGGCGGCCGGCTTCGCCTCACCCGCGAACGCCTGATGGAAAGCCTGCTGCTCTCATCCTTCGGCGGCGCGTTTGGCATCCTTCTCGCGTACGCCGCACTGCGGTGGCTCGTGCGGACGCGGCACGACATGAGCCGGGTCGAAAGCATTCACTTCGATGCTGTAGTTGCCGCATTTACAGGCGGGATCATCATCCTCTGCGCTTTGTTCTCAGGATTGATCTCCGCAATCAGCGCCCGGGACACAGCGATTCTCAGCACGCTTCACGAGTCCTCGCGCTCTCTCAGCGGAGGCCGCGCAAAGACAAGCCTGCGACGCGTCTTGCTTTGCCTGCAGGTCGGACTTACCGTCGTATTGTTAACCGCCGCCGGCCTCCTGCTCAAAAGCTACGAGCGCCTTCGCGCCACCGACATGGGCTGCACCACTCAGAATGTGCTCACCCTGCGCACCGGGCTTCCCGATGCGCGCTACACAACTCCAGCTCAGCGCGCCAACTTCTTCGATGTGCTTCTTCAGCGAATTCGCACCGTGCCCGGAATCACCGCGGCGGGGATCGTCGAATGCGTGCCGGGACAGGGCTATTGGGGAGACACCAGCTTCACGATTGTCGAGCACCCGCCGCTTCCGCAAGGCTCAGGAATCTTTGCACTCAATCGAACGGCCGATTCCCGTTATTTTGAAGCGATCGGGATTCCCATCCTGCGCGGGCGCACTTTCAATCCTTCGCTTCGGCTGAAACTGGCCAACGAAATCATCGTCGATCAAACCTTCGTCAACAAGTTCATGCCGGGCGAAGAGCCCATCGGCAAGCACATCCACACCAATGACAAGGACTTTGTCATCGTCGGCGTCGTCGGCGCCACGCGGTTCCAAATCGGCGAAGATCCCAAGCCGATAAAATACTTTTCGCTCGAATCAGGAGATGCTCCCGTCGTCACGATCGTAGTCCGCTCTGACCAGGATGTCGCGCAGTTCGCACTTCCCGTGCAGCGCATCGTCTCCGACATGGATCGCGACCTGGCTGTCTCCGACATTCTCACCATGGAACAGCTGTTAGGCAAATCGACACTCGACTCCAGCTTCAACGCGATTCTGCTCTCCGCTTTGGCGGTTCTCTCGCTCATCCTCGCCGCAGTCGGTCTCTTCGGTGTTCTCTCCTACATCGTTGCGCAACGAACCAGCGAGATCGGAATCCGCATAGCACTCGGCGCGCAGCGGGAACAGGTATTGCGGTTGATGCTCCTCGATGGAATGTGGCCCGCGATGATCGGCCTCGCCCTCGGCCTCGCGGGTGCAACTGAAGCTGTAAGGTTGCTTCGCAGTCTGCTCTATCAGACTCAGCCTCTTGACCCCGCCGTGTTCGCAGTCGTCGCAGCAACACTTCTCCTGGTCGCCGCGATTGCGTGCCTGGTCCCTGCCTGGCGCGCCTCCCGCCTCGACCCCATACAGGCCCTGAGAACCGAGTAATAACGGAGATCCCCCATGCGTTTGATCGCACGAATCCATATGGCCCTGCGGTCGTTATTTAGGCGCGGTCGCGCGTCGACCCATCTCGATGACGAAATTCGCTTCCACCTCGACCAGCAGATCGCCGAAAACATCGCCGCCGGCATGCCACAGGACAAAGCGCGTTATGCCGCCCTGCGTCAATTCGGCAATCCGACCCTCCTCCGCGAGCAGACACGATCAACGTGGACCGGCATTTGGCTTGATTCACTTCTCGGCGATCTGCGCTATGTCACGCGCACCCTCATTCATGCCCCGGGATTTGCGGCAACTGCGATCGTCATCATTGCCCTCGGCATCGGCGCAAACGTCGCACTCTTCACGCTCGTTCATCGCGTCCTCCTCAATCCGCTGCCCTATTCTGATCCCGGCCATCTCCTCTCCATCTATGAACATGAAACTGGGCGCAGCAATACACACGAATACCTCCCCGTTGACGCCGGAAGCTTTTTCGAATGGCAGCATGCATCGGAAGGCGCCGCTGACATGGCCATGATCTCGCCATTCCAGGCATACAATGTCTCAGCGGACGGAGGAAAACTTCCCGAAAAAATCAACGCCGCGATGTGCACCTGGAATTTCTTTTCCATCCTCGGGATCAACCCCGCACTCGGCCGCTCGTTCGGGCCGTCGGATGATTCTCCCAAGGCCGAAGCTACCGTCATCCTCTCTGCGCCATTCTGGAAGCGTCGCTATGCAGGCGACCCGTCGATTATCGGCAAAAAAATATGGCTCGATGCCATGCCTTACACAGTGATCGGCGTCATGCCCGAGTCTTTCGTATACTCTGGCGCATTTGGCGGCAACACTGACCAGGTCTGGACTCCGATTGCCCACGAGATGCCCCCGTCGATGATGACAACCTTCGAGGATCACGAAGCCATCGTCATTGCCCGCCCTCGATCTGATATCACCCTTCAGGCACTCGTCAGCCGTCTTCAGGCGGTTCAAAAACGGATCAAGGCCGAACATCCCGGACCCGCCATCCATGACTCCGTCATTGGCCGTACGATGCTCGACGACGCTGTTCAGAACTACAAGACGCCTCTCTACGCACTACTCGCTGCAACGGGATGCGTTCTCCTCATCGCGTGCATGAACGTCGCCAGTCTGCTCGTGGCCCGTACTGCCTCTCGTCGCAAGGAACTTGCCATTCGTGTCGCTCTCGGCGGAGGTTGGTTCCGCACCTTGCGCGAACGCATACTCGAAAGCGTCATCCTCTCCGCACTCGGCGGGGCTATTGGTCTCCTCCTGGCCGATGGCGCGATCCAATGGCTGATCAGAACACGTCATGACATGAATCGTGTCGAAGCCATCCACATTGGAGCTGCAGAAACAGGTTTCGTCGTCCTCGCCGTTATCGCAACTGCGCTCTTTGCCGGTCTCATCAGCGCCTTCAGTTCGAAGCTGAAGGATGTGGTTTCTGGCCTTCAGGATTCCTCGCGCACCGTCTCCAGCAGCCGTTCCAACGCCGGACTTCGTCGCACACTTCTCGTTTTGGAAGTGTCGCTCACCGTTGTTCTTCTCGTCGGAGCCGGGCTGCTCTTGAAGAGCTATCAGCACCTGCGATCGACAGATCTCGGCGTACCGGTCGACAACGTCCTGACGATGCACTTCAACTTGCCGGATGCACGCTACAAAACCGCCGTCCAGCAGGTTGCGTTCTACGAGCATCTTCTCTCCCGTGTACGCGCATTGCCCGAGGTGCGATCCGCCGGCCTCGTCACCTCAGCTCCCGGTCAAGGCTGGGATGGCGACAACCTCGTGAGTGTTGTCGAACATCCACCGTTGCCCAGGGGGACGGGTCTTGACCTGCAGCATCGCGGCGCTGACCCAGGCTATTTCTCTGCCATCCAGATCCCTCTCGTCCGGGGTCGCACGTTCACATCCGACGAGCGATTGGAACGAGCCAATGTGGTAGTTCTCAGTCAGAAAGCCGCTCAATTATGCTTTCCCGGTGAAGACCCCATCGGTAAGCACATCAAGATTGACATCGACGGCAGAGTGGGCGAGGTCATTGGAGTTGTTGGCGATGTACGCTGGAACATCGCGGAGCCCCCGATGCCCATAATGTACTGGCCCATCCTGGGCAACGGCTATTCCAATGCGAGCCTCGTGGTCCGGTCCACTTCTAATGTCTCTGCTCTTGCAATGCCTCTGCAAAAAATCATCAGTGGGCTTGATTCGGACCTTCCTGTTTCTCACGTGGAGACGCTGCGCGAGATCATCGGCAAATCCACGATCGATTCGCAATTCGACTCCCTCCTCGTCCTTGCCTTCGCTGTGATCGCTCTCGTGCTGGCGGCAGCCGGCCTTTATGGAGTCCTGTCGTACCTGGTCACACAGCGCACATCTGAACTCGGCATCCGCATCGCGTTAGGCGCAAGGCGCAATCAGTTGCTGAGTGCGGTTCTGTTTGATGGCTTGCGGCCAGCCCTCCTTGGCCTCATCGTCGGACTTGGTGGGAGTGCATTTGCCGCACGCCTTATCAAATCGATGCTCTACCAAACGGAGCCCCTTGATCCAACCGTGTTCGCAGCCGTCGCCGCAACACTTCTGCTGGTCGCCGCAATCGCGTGTCTGGTCCCCGCCTGGCGCGCCTCCCGCCTCGATCCGATGCGGGCCCTGAGAACAGAATAGGCGCGGAGTTTTCGCCTCCGCGCCCACTGTTCCACTGTTCGCTTGCTATTGCGTGACCGGCGGCGCAGGAGGCGCCTTCGGTGCTCTCAGATGTGGCCCGCTTCCCGATGACGGCCCGGCAACGGTTGGTGGCGGAGGCGGCTCCTCGTCACCACGCTTGATGTGGATGTCGCCATTGTCCGCGGTCAACGTCACCTTCGGTCCACCCGCACCGATCTTGCCGCTCACCGATTTGCTTTCATCTCCGTTGATTGTCAGCGGAAAATCGGAAACGACGTCGCCGTTCCGCGTATTCCCCGTTACCTGGGCCGCTGCATTTGGCGGAAGCGTGATTTCGACATCGCCCTTCAGATTTCTCGCCTCAACTCCGTAGTTCCCCGCAGTCTCCACGGCGATCCGCCCGTCGCGATCTTCAACATAGCTGTCGCCATACACCTGGCTCAGGTCCACATCCTTGGAGTGGGTCTTAACCCGCACCTGGCCCTTTGCCTGTGTCACCCGCAGATTATCGGGATTCAGCGTCAGATCGCCCGGCAGCTCTGCCACATCCAGGTCGGTCACCGATGTATGCACATGAATCGGTCCATTCACGTTCTCCATGTGCACGTCGCCGAAGAGTTCGCCGTTGATCGTGACCTTGCCGGTGATCTCCGAAAGCGTCAGATCGTTGCAATTCCCCTCGGCGATAATGTCGCCGTTGACCTGGTGAGCTGAGAAGTCGCCCTTGTCGGTTGAGAAGTGCACTTCCACCGATCCCTTGATCACGCTGAGGTGGACATCTCCGTGATTCGAATTGATGTTCAAGCCGCTGTCGAGGTTCGCCGCGGTTACATCGCCGTGACCCGAGTGCACAGTCACATGCGCGCTCTTCGGCACCGTCACCGTCAGGTTAAGCCGGCCGTTGTTATTGCTGTCCGACTTCACCAGCACTGCGCTTCCACTCACCGTGACGTGCGCCTGTTCCGCGTCGAAGATCTTTTTCGCCTCGTCATCCGATCCGGCAAATGCAACCTCGTGCGCCTGTACTTCGATGTTGGGTGAGTCGCCTGCCGTTACGCTTACGTCGCCGCGCGGATTCTCGATCTGCACCGCGGCGCTCGACGAAATCGGCACGTTCAGCACCTGCTGATCCAGATCATGCTCCGGCAGGCCAAACATGTTGAAGAAATTGTCGCCGTCGTGGTCGCCCCAGTCCCCTCTCCATGGACCCCACATTCCGCGCGAAGTTCCTGAAGCGAAAAATCCAATGACAGCAAGCAGAATCAGCACGCCGACGAATCCGGTCCCGCGCCGCACTGGCGCTTCGCGCCGTAAATCCAGCGCCCACTCCGCCAGCATCGCCAGTCCCGCGGCGATCAGCAGCAGCGGCCACCACTTGCCGTACCAGGTCCAGAAGTTCGCCAACGCAATGTGACCGGAGTAAATCAACAGCCACACAATGCCAATCGCTACCAGGATCAGTGGTCCGACAACTGAAGGAACTCGGGGCCCATATGCATGCTGATACTTCGCTTTGTAAGCGTACTGCTGGGCTTTCCACGCATCGCGCTGGGCGCGCCACGCAGCCTTTTGCTGTTCGCGGTACACCCGCCATTGTGTACGCGGATCGTAACCGCCAGGCGGCATGTTCGGAGGTACGCTGCTCATGACTGCCCTCCCTCGGGACCCTTACCGTAGTCCTGCGTCACAGGAACGATCGATGTGCCGGGTTGCGGTTGCGCAGCTCCTGCAGCCGCCGGGGCCGCGGCCGCGCCATACGGATACGGAGAGCCCGGATACGGCGTCTCATCTCCCGCGGCGGCGAGCGCCGCGCGTTCCGCCAGCTTTAACACGCCGATCAGAATCAGCAGCAGCGGAATAAACAAACTCCAGAAATCGAGAAGCCCGGCTTCGTGCATCAGCAGAATTGTGCCCAGAAGCAGCAGAATCGCTGGCCCTCTCAATCGGCGAATCAGGATATAGCGGTTCATTGCGGACCTCCCTTCGTATCTTCAAAGCGACGGACAATCAGCCACACACCGAGTGCGATAAAGACCAGCGGCCACAAGTACTTCAGGACATGCTCGGCCAGAAAGCCCATCTGATTCAGCAGCAGCAGCAATCCAAACCCGATAAGGATCAGTGCTCCAATCGGTTCCTTGCGTCGCCAGAACACAGGAGGAACTGGTGGCACCGGAGGTATGGCAGGATCTACAAAGCCAGCCGCCGCCGGGGGTGTATAGGGTGCCTGGTACTGCGCATACGGAACCTGCTGATAGCCGCTCGCGCTCGGGCCGGGATTGGGCGCCGCAGGTCCAGTTCCGGGAGGCGCAGCGCCAGGTCCCGGCGGAACTGCACTGTACGGCATGCCCGGCCGATGTTGCGGGCCGCCCAGGTTCAGCCAGTTGCCCACCTCGTTCAGACCCAGCGGGTCAGGCAGTGGCTGTCCATCGCGAATCGCCTTCGCCGTATGGAACGCTTCAAATGACTGATACAAAACCCACGCCGGAATAAACAGGCCAAACAACCCGTAATGCGTCGTGATGCTGATAATCACGACAAAAATCACCACGTGAATCAGTCCCTTGAAGTACTGCCCGTTGTACATCGCGCCCACGCCGGGAATAATCCCCAGCACTGCCGCGACCGACGGATTCGGTCCGCCCACGGTCGGCGCAGTAAAAGGTTGTTGCGCGTTCTGCCAGGCAACGTAGCAAGGCTCGCAAAGAATCTGTCCATTCCCCGCATTACGAACACAGGCCGCGCAGAGCGCCTTGCCGCAGTTCTGGCAATAGGCCGTCGCACTAACACCGCTGTGATTTACGCAGTCCATACTGTGCTCCCTTCCCGTATTGCCATTTCGAACTCGGGTTCTCCGGCAACAGACTCAAGTTGCTGGAGGGTAGAGCCGCCAGAATGCGCGGGCCCGGACGCCAGGTGACAAGTCTGAATCGCCTGGGTGGGGGACTGTTCGTGAAGGTCAACGGAAGTTTCTAGATAATCAGGATCCCTCAGAGAGGGTGCCCCGGATTGCTGCGGAGGATCGACGCGGGATCCGCCGTCTTTCCGGTTAGGGTTTTGTTTTGACTCCCCCGGCTGCACCGGCTGAGTCTGCTGTTGTTGCTGCGTCTCGGTCCTGCGCCTGATCTCCTGCATCCGGGACTGAACCTCGTACACCAGTCGCAGATGGTCGTAGTACCGGATAATCGGTGTCGACGCCATCGTCAGCCTGCGCTCCATGAAGGAACGCACTGCTGTCGGCCGCAGATTCGAAAGCCTCAAGTCTGCAAGTTTTACGCCCGTCATGTTCAACGTAAGCGCGATCGAGAAGAACGCCATCGCTGCCGTCATCAGAAGCCGCGGCTCGGCAAAGCGGCGTATCCGCCCCATCATTCCCGGACGCTGCCACGCCGGAATCGCCATCGGGACAACGTTGTCGGCTGTCGCCAGCTTGTATTCGGAAGTGTGTCCCGGCCCGGTCTGCGCCAGGATCTTATCCAGCAGACCCTCCGGGACCTCTGGTTCCGGGCTTAGAAACTCCAGCCATTCGCGCCCGCGCCGGGCTTCCTCAAAAAGAGCGGTGCATGACGGGCAGACAGCCATGTGGGACGAGAAGGTCGCCTCATCCTCCGGCCGCAACAGCCCGTCCAGTGCGTCGGCCAGGAGTGTTTCCCAAAGCCCGCAAGCTGGAGAGTTCGGAATGTTTCCGCGGTCTGCCATCACATCACCTCCCGCTTATTACGTTCAAGAAGGCGTGCAAGTTCCGCGCGGCCTCTGCTGATGCGGGATTTAACCGTCCCTTCCGGTATGCCCAGCACCTGGGCGATCTCTTTGTAATCCATATCCTGTAAGTCCCTTAATATGACTGCTTCGCGCAGTTCTACCGATACCTTGGCCAACGCTCCCTGCACCATCTTGGCCAGTTCCTTCTGGGCGGCTTTTTCATGCGGTGAAGGTCCGCTTGCGGTCAACCTGTCAATCGGCCGCAATTCGTCCGTTTCATCCCATCCCGCATCGAGCGAATCGGTAGATCGCTGGTTCCTGGTACGGCGGAAATTGTCGACCAGCAGGTTACGGGTCATGGTCGTGATCCACACCTGCAGGCTGCCGCGGGCGGTATCAAAACTGGCTAAATTGGAATAAATCTTTAAGAAGACGTCCTGCGTAAGATCTTCAGCGTCAGCGGAATTATTCGTAAAACGATAGCAGAGCCCGTAGACGCGGCGATGGTGGGTACGAACCAGCTCGGCCCATGCTCCAGAATCCCCGTCCATACACCTGCGGACGACCTCAGACCAGTCGATCTCCAGCGGTCCGCTCGTCAGGCGAGTGTCCGGCGTCATGAGTTTGGCTTCCTGACCGTGGCCCTGAACCGGCTTCCGCGGCGCCTGGTCCAACTTGCTCGGAGTCCCCGCGAATCGCTCTTGATTCGTAAGGTGGCCCTTGCGCCGGATGGGCACCTTCGGTGCCACCAGTCCTGCCACGCTCCAGCTTAATGTACCCGCACAAGCCATGGAGGCCTATACGCATGATTTTGTTGATCAGTTCCCACTTTTGGCCACGGCTTGGCTTACGCTGCGTGACTCTCCTCGATTACTGATTGGATAAACCGATTCTTCAGCCGAGTTTGATTCTTTGCTGCCTGGCCGCCGCTTACGCAGTGCCACCCGTTCGTCAGGGTTGTCGACGAAGACGAAGGCGTCCGCAGCAAATCCGCCGCCACGCGTCAGGCCCGGCCTTTTCTTGGCATTGTCACTTCCGCGTCACCCGGCCCGCTAGTACCGGTCCCCAAACTCCGGCTCGACCGGGTTCTCGAATAGGGATGCGTCGCGCGTCACGATCGTCAATCCCGACGGCGTAACGAAGTAACGCCTCTTGTCCTCGACCGGATCGTAGCCAATCACCGTTCCCTCGGGAATGTGTACGTCCCGATCGATGATCGCGCGGCGGATCCTGCAGTGACGGCCGATCTGCACGTGCGAAAAAATGATGCTCGAATCAACCTCGGAGTACGAGTTGACGCGCACATCCTGCGACAGCACCGAATTCGATACCGAAGCTCCGGAGATGATGACGCCGGCCGTGATGACGGAGTTCATCGCCATGCCTGTGCGACCGGGCTCGCCAAACACAAACTTCGCCGGAGGATATTGCCGTACGCGGGTTCGCATTGGCCAGTTCTTGTCATACAGATTGAAGACAGGCGAAACCGAGCACAGATCCATGTTGGCTTCGTAGTAGGAGTCCAGGGTGCCCACGTCGCGCCAGTAAAGCGCCGTCTGCTTGTTTTCATCCACGAAGCTGTAGGCCATCATCTTTTTCTTCCCCAGCATGTCGGGAAGGATATTGTGGCCGAAGTCGTGCTTCGAGTTGGGATCTTCGGCGTCGGCGATCAGCGCCTTCAACAGGACCTCGGTATTGAAGATGTAAATGCCCATCGAAGCTTCAACCTTGTCGGGATTGAAGGGCGACCGGAAGGTTGTGGACGTGGGCTTTTCCTGGAATCCCTGCAACTCGCCATTGGTGCCAACATCGACGACGCCGAAGCGGGAAACCTCATCGGGCGCGATCGGCAACGTGGCCAGGGTCACGTCGGCATGCGTCTCCCGGTGATACTCCAGCATGCGGCTGTAATCCATCTTGTAGATGTGATCGCCGCTCAAGATGATCATGTGCTTGGGCTGTTCGCTGCCGATGGAGTAGATGTTCTGATATACCGCATCGGCTGTGCCCATATACCAGTTGGTGCCGGTGCGCTGCATGGGCGGCAGCAGTTCAAAAAACTCCCCCAGTTCCTGGGCAACGATGCCGGTCCAGCCTTCGCGAATGTGCCGATTGAGCGACAGCGCTTTGTACTGCGTAAGGATAAAGACCCGGCGCAATCCGGAGTTGATGCAGTTGGAAAGGGTGATATCGATGATCCGGTAATGTCCCCCGAAGGGTACGGCTGGTTTGGCGCGGTCGCGGGTAAGCGGAAAGAGCCGTTCGCCGGCTCCGCCCGCAAGCAAAACACCTAATGTGTCTTTCATGTCCGTATGAGCCTGCCTTGTCGCGTTGTCTATCCGGAGATTTCTCAGCGCGAAACCAAAGTGCCGTTATCCGGTACGGCATATTTCAGAGAAGAACTTCTTCCGTTCGCCTCTGAACGGCGAAGAATACCACACAGAGATAACATGCGCAGCCTGTCCGCGTTAGGGCAGATTTGCGGGGCCCGGATTCTCACGAAGCCGGGCCGCCACGAGGGTACTTTTTCTGGAGCGTTTCGCGTTACCCCTAACGAGTCAGTCCGCGCTTATCTGCGCTTCGCCTTGAACCGGTACTGCACGCCGACAGAAATCGCGAAGTTCACATCGTTCTGGGTATACTTTGTGCCGTAATTGATGGCGTACCGAGTGATCACCGCATCGGGTGTGATACGAAATACCCACTGCGCAGAGCGGTTCAGGTCAATATGCCCGCCCACAATTGCGCCCAGCGCAAGCTGATTGGGATAGAAATCCACTGCGGACGGGGGCAGACCGCGCAGGTCCTTCTCGAACTCGCCGTAGGCACCGCCCACCATGGCATGCGCAATCAGCGCGCCGTGCTTGTTATGCGGTCCCAGCCACTCGGGGCCGCCGACGAACAGATACTGCGCGACAAACGGTCCTGAAATCAGCTGCGTCGACACATTGCCGCCGGTTCCCGCGCCGCTCGTACCCAGATAGCCCCGGCCGCTTCCCTCGATGGCCCAGTGTCTGCTGAACCAATAGGAGCCCGACACGTCCAGTCCGCCAAGGTTCGATCCCTGCAGCAGCGTCGGACCCGCCTTCATGTGGTCGTACGCCAATCCCAGCTGACAAATCGTACCTGTTGTCATACCTCACATTGGCCAGCGGATCGACCGCAATGTACGTGCCGTTGCCGGTCGGCTGCTGAGCCGTTGTCACCGACGGTTGCACCTGGCTGAACGCACACGGAACCGAAGCTGACAGTCCGAGCACAAGGACTGCCGAAAACAATGAAAACCTTACTGGAAGACGCATCAACACAAAGCTTACAGGACCATACCTTGGAGGGACAATGATCGGAACTGAGGGTTAGACGCAAGCCGGACCACTGCGGCGAGCAGGGTATGCTCACGGCTCGCAGGTTTCCGTCCACCTGGCGTAGACCAGGTAGCGCATCGTCTTCAGGATTTCCAGCGCCGAATCCATTTCCGACTCCGATGCGCCCGGCTGCAGCGGTGGCGCTGCGTGCAGCCGCCAATCCAGCGGGATGCGGCTGAAGATGATGCCGGCCCGCGGCAGGTGATAGGCGCTGGAGATTATCTCCGCTGAATGCCATCCGTGCGCCTGCATGATCCGCGTCGCATAGCAGGCGTTCTCGATTGTGTCCGTGGCCTTGCTCTCCACAAAGATTGCCGAAGGGGGAATGCCCTTGTGCAGCCGCGGCGCTGGCCATCACGTCCGCCTCCACATATTGATTGCGCTCCGCTCCTCCCGTAAACAGAAGCCGCCGAGCGACGCCGCGCTCGTACTCCCGCACAGCTTCCGAGACGCGCGCCAGTTCTTTCGGGGTCGGGTTGCCGTCCTCGTCTGCCGGAGATCCGAGCACCACGATCGCATCGAAGTGGTCGCTGCTGGTATTCGCGGTGGGCGCAAGCCGCCGAGCGATCACTGCCCATCCCACAAGAACAATTGCTGCCAGAACCCCGGCCAGCAAAGCACGCACAACCCACCGTCTTTTCCCCAGCCTGATCGGCTTGTAGCGATGCAGAGGCCTCCGGCCGGATGTACGCCGACGAGCCTGGCGGGATGAGGATGCAATGGCCACATTGGGCTCCCATCCTTCACTCTACGAGCGAATGGCCGGCGATAGCAGCACGAAGGTATTTACTGAATTGGCGCTCTGAAGCCTCAGCCCAGATCCGCCGGATGATCCCAGGAGGACAAAACCATCTCGCTCAAGGGCTTTCGGCTGCGGGGTGACTGCTCCTGCGCCTGGTAGGGCTCGTCGAGAGAAGTTAAATCGCCGTGGTAGCCCATCGCCATCACCGAGCCAATCGCGTAAATCTCAGGAATTTCAAAGGCTTCGCGGGCTTTGGCCTGATCAAATCCAGCCATTTGATGGGTGGCGATTCCCATCGCCGCTGCTTGCAGCGTAATGAAACCATCCGCCGCGCCGAGGTCGTGAAGGGCGTAATTGTTGGGGGAGTCGTTGTTGCTGAACCGCGTTTTGGCTACGCCCAGAATCAAGACCGGCGCGGTCCCCGCCCAGCCCTGATTGAACGGTACCAGCGTATCGAATATCTTCTTGTAGGTCTCAGAGTTACGGTGACCGACGAAGAATCGCCATGGCTGCTCATTGTAGGAGGATGGCGCCCATCGTGCTGCCTCAAAAATCGTCTTCAGATCGGCAGGATCTACGTCACGATCGGCAAAAGCGCGCGGACTCCAACGCTCCAGAATGACAGGCAACACACCTTCTGTCGAAGGCTGAGCGTACTTCATTTTATTGATTTCACTGGCGGTAAGGGACATTGTTCTTCGCTCCCGTTAAGTCTCTGTTACTCCATGGGATGCGCATTCGGAATGAAGGGTGCGTAAGCGGCCCGGAACTGGCGCGATTTGAGAGCTTTTTCGAATGTCGCGTGCCCCTTCATCAGCATTTCGTCTACCGCATTTCGCACGGCACCGAACTGCGAGACAAAACGCGGTCACTGTCACATGAAATTCACAGGGTTCTGGAATAATATCGCCTAGATCAACTTCTCAGATTCCCGGGAAAGCCTTCAACCTCTCAGGACGAATACTCGCCAATCTTGTGCGGATAAGGGAAGAAATGCGGTCAGGCCTGAAACAAGCCGACACACGTCAGGCGGGTCTCGATCGCGGCTTCACAACTTGATGGAGGAAGTAATGACCAGTTTCAATTTGCGGGGAGGCTTCGCGTGGTTTGCGGCTCTTCTCATTCTGCTTACGTCTGTGTCCACCGCCCGAGCTCAGTCGGCCGTCGACGGCGCTGTCGGCGGTAACGTTCTCGACAGCACCGGCGCAGTTGTTCCCAACGCTTCAGTTACGGTGCGCAACCTCGGCACCAATGCCCAGCAGCAGGCCGTCACCGATGGATCCGGCTACTTTCGCGTAATTCACCTGCAGCCGGGCATCTATGAACTCAAAATCGAAGCTTCGGGATTCGACACCTACGATGCGAAGAGCATCACGGTCGAGGTCGGATCGTTGACCGACGTCGAAGCGCGTCTGAAGGTCGGCAGTTCGGCCCAGACCGTCGAAGTGACCGGCAGCGCTCCGCTCGTGAATACGACCACCCCGGATTTTGCCGGCGTGGTGGACCAGATCTCGTTACACGATCTGCCTGAAAACAACTACCGCTGGTCAGCCTTTGCGCTGCTCACCCCGGGCGTTGTGAATGACAGCAACGGCTACGGCTTGCTGAGCTTCCGCGGCCAGAGCACATTGCTCAATAACGTCACCATTGACGGTACAGATGACAACCAGGCGTACTTCTCTGAAGAACGCGGCCGCACCCGCGCCGGCTACTCGACAATCAAGGCCGCTGTGCAGGAGTTCCAGGTCAACACCTCGAACTACTCGGTAGAATATGGCCGGTCCGCGGGCGGCATCGTGAACTCCGTGACCAAGAGCGGATCAAACGCACTCCACGGCGAAGGCTACTACTACGATCGCGACAGTGCCTGGGCCGCACAGAACACCTACGTCACGCACCCGTGCAGGTCTCGACCAACCCGATTACCTACTCCGTTGTTCCCTTCAAACCCACCGACCTCCGGCGTCAATACGGATTCGGTGTAGGCGGTCCGATTTTGCGCGACAAGATATTCTTCTTCCTTGCGGCCGACCGCTTCTATCACGACTTTCCAGCGGCCGCCACCATTACGGGCACCGCTGCCAATGCAAACTTCTACAACATCACCGGCAGCTATGCCCAGTCGCAGATTGCCCAGATCGTCAAAAACACCGGGCTCACCACCGCAGCCGCCACAACGGTCTATGACAACGGCATCACCGGCCTGACCACGATGCTCGGCACCGTTCCCCGCATCGGCAAACAGGTTATCTATTTTCCCAAGCTTGACTGGCAGATTAGCCCGCGCAATCACGCCTCGGTCGAAGCTAACCAGATGCGCTGGTCCTCTCCGGCGGGCATCCAGACCAGCCCAGCTGTAGCCTACGGCATGTCCAGCTTCGGCAACGACTACGTGCGCGACAACTGGATCGTCGGCAAACTCGACACCCTCATCACCAACCACTGGAGCAACGAAGCGCGTTTCATGTACGGACGCGACTTCGAGTTCGAGTTCAATCAGGCGCCCACCTCTTATGAGCAGTCCAACCTGATCAAAACTCCCAGCGGCTACCTCAACCCACTGGGTCTGCCGCCCAATGTCTTCCTCAGCGGCTTCTTCCAGTTCGGCACTCCGCAGTTCCTCAATCGCGCCGCGCTCCCCGACGAGCGCCGCTGGCAGTTGTCCGACACCGTGATCTGGGTCCATGGCAACCACACCATCAAACTCGGCGAGGATTACATCCGCACCGACGATGCGATCTCCAACCTCTACAACCAGTACGGCGGATTCAGCTATACCGGCAACACACCGCTAGGCAATTACATCTCCGACCTTTACCTGTCGCAGAATCCGATTCCCGGCAAGACCGCCGAAAACTACACTTCCTACAATCAGGGCGTCGGTGCGGCCGGCCTCGAGTTCACCACCGGCGACTACGCGCTCTTTGCGCAGGACGAGTGGAAGGTGAATCCCCGCCTCAGCCTGACATTGGGCCTTCGCTGGGAGTTTGAGAAATACCCCGACCAACAACTGCCCAACCCGTTGGTCCCGCAAACCTCAAACCTGCACGACAACAAGGACAACTTCGGCCCGCGCGTTGGATTCGCTTACGACGTCTACGGCGGTGGAAGGACGATTCTTCGCGGCGGCTACGGCATGTTCTTCGCCCGCGCCATCAACTCCACGCTCTACCAGGCTCTGATCGGAACCGGTGTTTCCGCCGGCCAGGTCAACCCCACCCTGAACCCCGGCACCTCCTGCGCTCCGCAGTTCCCGCAGATCGTTCCGTCCGGTTCTTATGCCAGCTGTCTCCAGGGCTCCAGCGGCAACGCGACGTCCTATTACATCGATCCGAACTTCAAAGTTCCTGAGATTCATCAGGCCGACCTGTCGCTCGAGCAGCAAATCAGCAAGAACGACGTGTTCAGCGTCTCGTGGCTAGGATCGTGGGGCCGCCGCCTGCCCGACTTCGTCGATACCAACCTGCCCGCGCCCACGCCTGTAACCTTCAACGTTACCGGCGCCGGACCGCTTGCCGTGGGAAGCGCCGTCACCGCGAATGTCTATTTCTACGACGCGGCGAATCCCAATCATCGGCCCAATCCCAACTTCAGCTCCATCACCGATATCTTCAGCGGCGTCACCTCGAACTACGAAGCGCTGGTCGGCCAGTTCAAGCACCAGATGTCGTATCACGTTTCGTTCGGTTCAAACTTTACCTGGTCGCATGCACTCGACTTCGGTGAAAACAACACCACGGGCGCTTCGGCAACTGCGCTGCTTGACCCGCGCAACATCAGGCTCGAATACGGTAACTCCAACCAGAACGTGCCCTATCGCTTGCAGGTTTACGCCGTTGGAGATTCACCGTGGCACCTTAACGGCCCCGTGGGCTACCTGCTGAACAACTTTGAGCTTGCTCCTTCGTTCCAGACGCAGAGTGGCTTGCCCTACTCGGTTGGCATCAGCGGATCGTCTGCGAAACTCTATCCCACCGGATCGACAACGCAGCAGTCGATCATCAACACAAGCTCGTTCAACGGCACCGGCGGCACCAACCGCATTCCCGGCCTCAACCGCAACGACTACCAGTATCCGAAGACTTGGGGAGTCGATCTCCGCGCTTCAAAGAAAGTTGTCGTCCGCGAGCACTACGGCCTGGAGTTCCTGGCCGAGGCCTTCAACCTCACCAACCATCAGAACGTGACCGGCGTAGGCACGACCGCCTACTCGATCTCTGAGAACACCACCACCCACACCAACAACCTGGTGCAATACACGGCAACGCCCTTTGGCGCGGTCACGAGCACCGACAACAGCAACTTCGCCTACAACGTGCGCCAGTTGCAGATGGCCGTCCGGCTCACTTTCTAGACCTCACCTAGCCTGAAGTAAAAACCGCGACGCTCAAGGGCGTCGCGGTTTTGTTTTGTGTGGCTGGCTACCAGATTGTCGTGATGGGATACTGCTCGATCGCGGCGTCAATCGTTAGCAACGGAACACCCTCCTCAATCGCCTGGGAAATCAGCATGCGGTCGAAAGGGTCGCGATGAAGAGCCGGCAATCTTTCGAACTGAAGGGTATCCTCCAGGCGTATTGGAAGAACAACAAACTCCTGTTCAGCGAGTTCATCTGCGATCATGCGCAGCGTAAGTCCGCCGGTTGGAAGGCTGCCGAGCATCATCTTGATGGCGACTTCCCAAAAGGAAGCAATGCTGACGAGACGCCGATTTTGGGAATTCTCAAGGATTCGCCGGGCGCGACGGGAGAGATGCTTACCATCCGCCAGCCACCAAAGGATGGCATGGGTATCGACCAGGACCTTCATGCCTTTCGCTTCTTGCGAAGAGCTGCGGGCTTCTTGGGTCCGCTGGCCACAAGCGGCGGATGTGCAAAGAGCAATTCAATCTTCTGGTCGGGCACAAGGAAATCCGAGGGAACGCGCAAGCGGCTCTTGAACGCTCCCGGTTTGAAGATCTTCCGCGAGGAGCTTTGCACCGGCACCAGTTTTATGACTGGCTTGCCATCACGAGCAATCACCACTTCCTCGCCAGCCTCGGCGCGCAGGATGAGCTTCGAAAGATTGGTCTTGGCGTGATGAACATTGACTTTCATAAGAAAACTTTAATCACAGGTTAGCTTAGCTAAGCGATATCTGAGAGTTGGATCTTCGCTCACGCCCAAAAGTATTACGGATAGATCCGATGCAGCGTTCGCGCAAACGGAATGGTCTCCCGCACATGATCCAGCGCGCACACCCAGGCCACCACGCGCTCGATTCCCATCCCGAATCCCGCATGCGGCACTGATCCATATCGCCGCAGATCGAGATACCACTGGAACGCCTCCAGCGGAAGCTGATGATGCTCAATGCGGCTCTTGAGCAGTTCGTAGCTCGACACGCGCTGCGATCCGCCAATCACCTCGCCGTAACCCTCGGGCGCCAGCACATCCACGCACAACGCGAAGTTCGCGTCTTTGGGGTCGGGCTCCATATAGAAAGCCTTCACTGCAGCCGGATAGCGATGCACCATCACCGGCCGGTCAAACTGCGAACTCAGCCACGTTTCGTCCGGCGAGCCGAAGTCATTGCCGTATTCAAATGGCTGCTCCAGCAGTCCCTTGGCATGCGCATCATTCAGCATCTTCGCCGCTTCGTCGTAGCGGAGTCGCGGAAACGGCGGAACAATGTTCTTCAGCTTTTCCGGATCCCGCCCGATCACCTGTAGTTCCGGCGCGCGATTCTTCAGCACACTCTGCACGATGTGCGAGAGGAAATTCTCCGCCAGTTCCATCAACCCGTCGAGGTCGCAATACGCAACCTCCGGTTCTACCATCCAGAACTCGGTAAGGTGCCGCCGCGTCTTCGACTTCTCCGCCCGGAACGTAGGCCCGAAGCTGTAAACCTTGCCCAGCGCCAACGCGGTCGACTCGATATAGAGCTGCCCGGACTGGGTCAGAAACGCCGGATCGCCAAAGTAGTCCACCGGAAACAGCGTCGATGTACCCTCGCAAGCCGCCGGCGTCAGAATCGGCGGATCGGTGCGGATGAAACCATTGTTGTCGAAGTACTCCGCAGCAGCCCGCATGATCTCAGCGCGAATGCGCAGAATCGCAGACTGTCGCGGCGACCGCACCCACAGATGCCGATGCTCCATCAGGAAGTCGACGCCGTGCTCTTTCAGCGTGATCGGATAAGGATCCGACTCCGGCACGCGCTGGATCACTTCGATATCCTCGACATCCAGCTCGAACCCGCCGGGTGCGCGCTTATCCGCCCGCACCTTGCCGGTCACGATCACCGACGACTCCTGTGTCAGACCCTTCAGCGCCTCAAAGACTTCCGGACGCACGCTCTTCACATGCGCCACGCCCTGCACCGTGCCCGTTCCGTCGCGAAAAATAGGGAACAGCAGCTTGCCAGACTCTCTCGAGTTGTAAAGCCATCCCTTGATCTGGACAGACTGGCCTTCATACTTGCCCAGCGTCCCAATGGTGGCAACGGGCGCAGGAGGGACAGCGGTTTCATTGGTAACGGCGGGAGCAGTTTCTTCAGGCATGGCTCAACTCTCTGGGCGCCCCATCCCGGGAACCCCTTGGGTGGCGCTTTTGCGAAACGGGTGGGAAATGACTCTGTCATACCTGCTCTGTTTCTTCAGAGCGAGTATCACCGGACCCTTTAGGATAACGCGCGATATCCCCGTCAAGTTTTGCCCCGGGGATTCGCTAGACGCCCCTCCCTTGCGACATGTCTTCGGCCAAGGAAGCTCTTCACAGCACGGCTCAGCGCCCGAGCGTCCTTCAACTCACACTCCCAAATCACAAGAACTTTCCAACCTTCCTGCACTAGGGTATTAAGGTTCCTGGCATCGCGCGCCTTGTTTTGCCTGAGTTTTGGAAGCCAGAAATCTCGATTGGAATTTGGTATCAGGCCAGATTTACAGGCGTGAGAGTGCCAGAAGCAGCCATGTACGAATATCACTTTACGTCGAGCGGGGAACGCAATGTCCGGCTTTCCCGGCAGGTCAGCCCTATGCAGGCGAAATCGATAGCCCAACGCGTGTACGAGCCGGCGAACTTCCATCTCGGGCTTCGTGTCTTTGCCCCGGATGGCTCGCATGTTCTCGCTACGATCCATATGTCTTCACTTCTTGAATTTCGTAAGGAGCCATTCTAGGACCGTGAGCTGTTCATCTTGCCCTGCTCGTCGTATCTGCGATAGCAGCCATATCGCGGGCGGCTTCACGGGTGTAATGTTCTTGGCGCCTTGATTGCAGGTCGAGCAAAGCGTCCGGAGATTTGACAATTCATCCTTCCCACCGGTGCTCTTATCAACAATGTGTCCAATATGGAGGCGAACTTTGCGTCCAGTAAGATCGTCAACATCCCCTGGGGCCGCTCCGCACATTATGCAGAAGAGGTCGGTTTGACTTAGGACATACTTGCGTTGTGCTGCTGAAACGTCGGGCTCGAAGGATACCTCGCAAATCTCCTTTGCTTGATCGGGCTTGCTTTGCCCACTGACCGCCGCCCCCGTGCAACCTCCGTCGATCACACTGCTCAAATTTTGGCACCGCGTAAGCCGCTTCGATAAACCAATTCGACGCATGCAGATTTCCCTTACCACTCTTCCTCACTGGTCTTCGACAGTCAGAATGATGCTCGCCAGGTCTCTGTTGAAAGCTTTAGGTTATTCTCCAAGGGGGCCGCAATTGTAAAGACCCGCGGCCCACTGGAAAACAAGTGAACTCGGTAGATCTGCCACTGAGCGGGGGATCTCACGTGCAATGCTGAACTCGTTGCGCGTTATGAAAAAAGGAGTGCGTGCAGAACCGTTTGTAGTCTTGACCTCGATAAAGCGGGGGGTTCCCTCTAGGCTGAAGGAAGAGACATCGTAGCCCGCGCCGTCCCCATCCTCTACGGCTGTCCAACGAACCTTTCCAGCTAGGTCTGTCCGGTTTCCCCGCGTTAGCCGGTGCCTCTCAAGGTCAACAACAAAGGCCTCCCCGGCCTTGCCAAGGGAGCGATTGAGATGGTCACGTTCAACGGGATCGAATTTGGTGACAAGCCGCCGCAGCCGCTCTGGAATCTGGTTGCTCGTTGGGCGAGGAGCAGGCGCGGCAACAAAAACCTCAGCAGGCAAGGTTGGTGCAGGCTGTGAAGTTACAACCGGTTCAAGCATCCCAGGATGCGTTGTGAGATAACGGTCTATCGCATCGAAAATAGCATTCTGAAAATTCAGCTTTGGTTTGTAGCCGGGAATCCATGGCATGCCCAGCTCATCCAAAACCGCCGAGATGTTCTGGTGTTTAAACTCCACTGACCGGTGAGTGCGGCCAATCTTTGCCATGAGCGCGGTGCTATGTCGGGATTTGACATATGCTTCCCCTGAAAGCTCTGCCCGGAGCATGGAGAAATAGTCGGCGACGATCGCGTCGAGTTCGTCATTCCGCCAATTGGTCCCGCGTTTTGATTCTTCAGTCATCTTGTCCGCGGAAACTCAGCGTTTAGGTGCAATTATGGACCGTGTCGAAGTTAGGGGCACCGCTGTGGGTTCAGATCGATCCCGACTACATCGAATCCCACCCTCGAGTAACCGGTGCCTGCGCCGCCTGCGCAACAGAACAAATCCAGAAGGCGCGGCTTCTGTCCAAACGCTAGGAAAACGTCGGTCGCTATGCTTTTCCTGCTGGCAGGCTGAGTCCCATTGTCAGACACCACGCTTAAGCTGATCTTCCCGTCTCTCATCATCGGTTTTCGGTCCCTGTCTATTCTCTTTATATTCGCTTGTGGCCTCTGGAAAACCGGACAATTTCTTCAACATCCGGAAATGGATCCAAAACGGAACTCCTTCTCGTCCTCCGAAAGCACAATCCTGCGACACGCCACTCGCTGCATCCTACCCGCTTGGTTTATCGTCTCCATAAGCGTATGGCTACCCAACCCAAGCCCGAGCCAGTTATCGCCAGCCAGCCACACCCCACCGCCGAAGCCGAAGAAGTCTTTCGCCGCTGGATCCGCTTTCTCGACGAAGAGTTCTATCGCCACCGCTCTCCCGAGCGCCGCGCTGAGATCGTGCGCGATCAGCTCTTCCAGCTCTATCTGGGCCGGCCCCACGGCGGCAAACCCAACGTCACGCTCTCCAGCGAGCTGCCCGGCAACGTGCTCAGCCTGTCGCTCGACCCCGTGAATGTCACCGTCGAGGCCGAATATTTTGGCGGCATCGATGAGGCGGAGTTCGCCATCCGCAAGCCCCTGCTCTGGTTCTGGAAGATGTTTGACCGCTCGCCCATCGGACTGAACCTCTGGCTGGGCATGCGCTTCCGCTGTATGCTGGGCCGTCACATCTTTGATCACATGGGCTCCGGCGTCAAGATTCACAACGGCGTCGACCTCACCTACGGTTACAAGCTCTCTATCGGCGACGGTGCAGTCATCCACCAGGGCGTGCTGCTCCACGACCGCGGTGGAATAACCATCGGCAAAAATGTCATCATCGGTTCCTTCGCCCGCATCTTCTCCCATAGTTACGGCAATGAAAGCACCGACGACGTCAAGCTTCAGCCCACCACCATCGGAGACGGCGCCCGCATCGGCAGCCACGAAATCATCATGGGTGGTACCAACGTAGGCGCCGGGGAAGTCATCGGCCACTATCCCGCCTACAAGGTCTGACGGAATCAACGGCTGTAATGGGGAAGCAGATGCCCTACCCGGACCGTACCAACAAGGCTGTCAACCGCCGCTCGCGGCGACCGCGTCTCAACTCCCTCATTCCACACACAAAATAAAGTTTAGAAATCTGCAGGTAATTATTGCCCAAAGTTGCACACTTAGGGTGCACGCTTGGAGAGGCGGCCGACGCTCTCCCGATACCTTTCGTGTTTCGAGACGAACTCACCATGTCCAACACTTTCGCATCCGCCCATGCGGTCATCATTCACGCCAACTCAGAGCGCTCTCGCGGCCCAGGTTCAGCCCGCGCCGGCAAACGGTTCGCCGCGTGTTTCCCATTGAACTTCCCGGGGCCCCCCCCCCCCCCCCTGAATTTTCCACAAAATCTTTGTAGGAAATTCGACGTTGCAACTGCGACCGATTCAGTCCGCTTCACGCTCGTTGGTTCAAGTCAGAACCTGTCCGACTGGTATCAAAGCATGAACTGGACATCCTCATGAACCAATGGTAAATTTCCACAGAAATAGGCTGTAGAAAAGTCACCGGCTCGCAAAGATCGCCCTATGCTTATCCCGAACGGATAACTTTTTGCTCAAAGGACATCCAGCAGATTATGGCCGGCCCGGACTATTCAATCATCGTCGAGATTCTTCGCAACACGATGAGGCAGGTAAACGTGGCGAGCGAATATGACTTCAGCGATCCCGACCTCAAGAGGCTGAGGCAGCTGCTCGAGAATCAAATTACAGATCTCAAGCGCCCAAAGTCTGCGGGGAAACTGCTGCTCATTCGCAAGGCAAAATAAAACGAGTCGAAGTGGAAGAAACTCTGCTTAGCCTGACTACAGTCAAGTTTGGGCTGGTCATGCATTGGCGATCACTTGCTGCCGCTCTCTCCATCGTGAAACGCATCGCACAGCGCATCATGCTAACCTGAGCTTTCCAAATCCAGGGAGCGTCTGGTGCAGTCTGCCGAATTCACGATCGATGTGTTCAAGTTTGTTCTGCTCATCTTTTCACTCAGCGTGCACGAGTGTGCCCACGCCTGGGTGGCGTCGCGACTCGGCGACCAGACCGCACGCATGCAGGGCCGCGTTACCCTCAACCCCATCTATCACATCGATCCCTTTGGCACCCTCATCATGCCTGCCATCATCATCTTCGGACCGCTCATCGGCTTCACCTTCTTCAGCGGAATTCTGATTGGCTGGGCGAAACCAACCCCCGTCACCAGCCGCAATTTCGCCAAAATCCGCCGCGACGAGAATTTGGTCACCCTTGCCGGACCCGCTTCCAACCTTGTACTTGCGGTGCTAGCCACCGTGATTCTTCTGGTCGTCATCCACGCTGCCCCCGGAGGCCGCGAGATCGTCAACTTCACCCTCCACGGCGCTCTCCTTCCAGAAGCTTCGTCTTCGATCCAGGCAGTCGTTCTGCTCGGCATCGCCGCGGTCGAAATTAACCTGGCACTCCTGTTTTTCAACCTCCTGCCCATCCCTCCGCTCGACGGCAGCCAGCTGCTGCGCAACATACTCCCCTACAATGCCGTGCAGACCTACGACCGCATTCCCTTCTGGGTAAGCTGGATCCTGATGATCCTCGTAGGCGGCTACATCATGCGCCTCCTTCTGGCTCCCGCATTTGCGATAGTTCTTCTCATCCTCAGCCGCGGATGAGGGCGGCGCATTGTGGCACCGGCAGCCGCTACAATAAATCCAGCCTCACTTTGGCAATCTCTGATCAAATTTGGCTAAGAATCGCCGCCTTATTCCGGAATCGAAAAACAGAATGTCTGACTCGGCAATTCCATCCTCTCGCCCGCGCGTCTTGAGCGGCATGCGCCCCACCGGCAAGCTCCATCTGGGCAACTACATGGGCGCCCTCGCCAACTGGGTCAAGCTTCAGGACAGCGGCCAGTATGAGTGCTACTTCTTCATCGCCGACTGGCACGCGCTGACAACCGATTACGCCGATACTTCAAGCATCGAGCCGAATTCCCGCGAAGTGATCCTCGATTACCTCGCCGCAGGGCTCGACCCGCGGAAGACCGTCCTCTTCCAGCAGAGCCGTGTTTCCCAGCACGCCGAATTGCCGTTGCTGCTTGGCATGATCACGCCGCTCGGCTGGCTTGAGCGCGTTCCCAGCTACAAGGAAATGCAGGAAAACCTGACCAGCAAGGACCTGACCACCTACGGGTTCCTCGGATACCCGGTCCTCATGGCATCCGACATTCTGCTCTATCAGCCGAAGTACGTTCCCGTCGGCCAGGACCAGCAGGCCCACGTCGAGCTCACCCGCGAAGTCGCTCGCCGCTTCAACAACTTCTACAAACTAGTGGATCGCGAAGTCCTTCCCGAGCCCGACGTCCTGCTTACCCCCTCGCCCAAGCTGCCCGGCACAGACGGCCGCAAAATGTCCAAGAGCTACGGCAACACGATCCTCATCAGTGATCCGGAACCCATCCTCCGCCAGAAGCTGAAGACCATGGTCACCGACCCGGCCCGCATCCGCCGCAAGGATCCCGGCGATCCCGACAAGTGCCCCGTAGGCGATCTGCACAAAGTCTTCTCCACGCCGGAAACACTGGCTAGGGTCTACGAAGGCTGCCGGTCCGCTGGAATCGGGTGCATCGAGTGCAAAGGCTGGGCCGCCGACGCCCTCGTCCAGATCCTCAATCCTATCCAGGAGCGGCGTGCCCGCTTCACCCCCGGCGAAGTTGAGGATATCCTCAAAGATGGTTCCGATCGCGCACGCACCCGCGCCGAGCAAACCATGGTCGAAGTCCGCGCCGCGATGCAATTGACGCCGGGCGCAAGGTAAGCAAACGAAACACACTCCCCGAAGTCGAGACTTATTTTGAGCAAAGGCGAGAAACTTCCAGAGATCGATCCGACCATCGATCCAGCTAAAAAGGATCCAATCGAGGAGCCTGCCCCAGATCCCGATCCCATCGAGGATCCCGAGCCCGGCCATCGCGGGCCTGTCAACGATCCGGTTCCCGGACCGGAGCCTGAACCCGATGCGCCTGATCCATCACCCGAAGCACCCCATGGCGATCCGCCATCGAAGGAGCCCGGCATCCACGCCGCGCCGCCGCTGGTGCTCACCTCCAAGCCAGTCCCCGAAGACAAGCCGGCCAAGGCCGCTCCCGCAAAACAGAAAAAGCCGGAAGAAGAGCAGGATCAATCGCCCTTCTCCGTCACCGTGGGCCAGGTCTACGAAGGCCCGCTTGACCTGCTGCTCGACCTCATTCGCAAGCAGGACATCGACATCTACGACATTCCGATTGCCAAGATCACGGCCCAGTTCCTCGCCTATGTCGACAAGCTGAAGGCCACGGACATGGACGTGGCCGGCGACTTCATCTACACCGCTTCGCTACTCATCCACATCAAGAGCAAAATGCTGCTGCCTCGCTCGCCCGCTGGCCCCGACGATGCAGCCGACGACCCGCGCCGTGAACTGGTCGAGCGTCTCCTCGAGCATGAACGCTTCAAAAACGCTGCCCAGATGCTGCAGCAGAAGCAGATGCTCGAAGCCGCCACCTGGACCAACCCGGGCGTCCGCGAATTCAAAGATGATGCCGCAGCCGAACCCGAAATCGCCGCCGACACCGTCGACCTCGTGCGCATCTTTCGCGATATCCTCGAGCGCGCCCGCAAGCGCCCCACCTTCAACGTGCAGGACGACTCCATCACCGTCGGCCAGATGATCCAGTTCCTCACCCGTCGCCTCGCCATGGAAGACCGTCCGCTCGCCCTCCGCAAGCTGCTCAGCCACAGCAAGTCTCAGCGTGCTCTCGTCGCGATGTTCCTCGCGCTCCTCGAACTCGTCCGCCTTCAGGCGATCCTCCTGCGGCAAGACAAGGCCTTCTCCGAGATATTCATCAAAAAGAGCAGCGGCTTCGACGCCGTCGTAAACGAGGGCCTCACAAATGCAACGGACGAGTGGCGATAATCCCAGGATTCGACCGGTGTTATAACATTTGTTATAATGTAAGTCGTTAGGGGATAGCTGATGCCGACAACGGCCAAAATCATCGCGATTGGGAACTCGGTCGGAATCGTTTTGCCGAAAGAGACTCTTGCCCGCTTGAACCTTGAGAAGGGTGACACAGTGTGTCTTTCTGAGACTCCATACGGTGCTCATTTGACACCTTATGACGAGGAGTTCAATCGCAAAGTTGAAGCGACCGAAAAAGTCATGAAAAAGTATCGCGATGCTCTTCGGAAACTTGCCAAATAGATGGCAGAGCCCATCTGGATGGAAGTTGCCGATGCGGTGATAGCGCACGATGCCGAACTCGCTGCCCACGGAGGTTCGGAGGGCATCCGCGATCCGGGGCTCTTGGAGTCGGCCCTTGCGCGAGCCAAGAACATCTGGAATTACGCGGATTCGCCTCCGCCGCTTAGTCGTCTGGCGGCTGCGTACGCATCTGGCATCTCGGCAAACCATCCTTTTGTGGATGGAAACAAGCGAACCGCGCTTGTTGTCTCCTTTGCGTTCTGCGAAGTGAACAGTCTGGAAATGACGGCCGGCCAGGAAGGTGCTTACCTGACATTTCTGGCTCTCGCGGCCGGTGAAATCTCCGAGGATCAGCTGGCAGACTGGTTCGCGCGCAATACCGTCTCATGAGCCGCGCATGGAATATAGGCCAATTCTTGAAAAGCCCAAACCTCGTCGCTGCGTCCCGCCTTTAGCGAAAAATCTGCCACTCTAAAATGCTACCGATTGGTTGCATAATGAAAAACGCTTGATCCGGCGCAACCCTTTAGTTGCATATGTTTTGCGCGGCTCGGTCGTGAATTTCCATGTTGCAGACGCGTTTACGCTTCAACCACGCCGAATGGTGAGAAAACAGTGCAAAACAGCAGAGAATACCAGTCCCGATCCCGGAATTCAAAATATCTTATAAACCAATGATGGCAATGAATTTAACATTGGGCTCGCGCGTTCATTCCCGAGCTGTTTCCACCATTCCAATCCGCTATCCCGTGTAAAATCAATAGTGCGGGACCTGATAAAGGTTCTGCGCATCGAACAACTGTAGCGCGTATTCAGTTGTTGGGGTTTTATGCAATCCTGCTTTGATTGTCCCTTCTGCAGCGATCTCAGATCGTTCCATCCCCATTTCAATCGAGAATTCCCAGCCGATTCCGCTTCAGCTCTTCCTGTGCTGTTCCCGAAATCGTTTGCCGCAATCGGAGAGATCTGATGGCGGCAACAACGGCATCTGCTTTATCCAACACTTCGCTGCTCGATCGCAAGCTTAAAAGCACGCCGAGCAAAACCGGCATCCTCGCGTTCCTTGCCGCTCTCGCCGCTGGAGTGGTCTACATCGTTTTTCATGTAGCCCATGATCTCGATGCTGCGTCCATCACCAGCTACGCTCCATACGGACTGCTAGCCCTTGCGTTGCTGATCGCACTGGGCTTCGAATTCGTCAATGGTTTTCATGACACCGCCAATGCCGTTGCCACCGTCATCTACACCCACTCGCTCGAGCCGAACATCGCCGTCGTGTGGTCGGGCATCTGCAACCTCGCCGGCGTACTTTTATCGTCGGGCACTGTCGCATTCGCCGTCATCACGCTTCTACCCGTCGAATTGATTCTGCAAGTCAGCTCTGGCGCAGGCTTCGCCATGGTGTTCGCGCTGCTTATCGCCGCGATCCTCTGGAACCTGGGGACCTGGTGGCTCGGCCTTCCCGCTTCAAGTTCGCACACCATGGTCGGCTCCATCATCGGCGTCGGCATCGCCAACCAGTTGATGCACATGCATAGTGGGACATCGGGCGTCGATTGGGAACAGGCCATGAAGGTCCTGAAAGCCCTGCTGATCTCGCCCCTCATTGGGTTTGTGTTCGCTGGCATGCTGATCCTGATCGCCAAGCAGGTTGCAAAGTTCCCTGAACTCTACGAAGCCCCCAAAGACAGCACACCACCACCGTTGCCCATTCGCGCGCTTATGGTGCTCACCTGCACGGGCGTCAGCTTCTTCCACGGATCGAACGATGGGCAAAAGGGCATGGGTCTTATCATGCTCATCCTCATCGGAACCGTGCCAACAGCCTATGCGTTGAACCACGCCGTAAGTCCCGCCCAGGTGCAAGACTTTATCGTCGCCTCAGAGCAGGCTGGCCGCATCCTCAATCGCCACGTTGATCCCCGCGGCATCCTCGGCGCCGACCCTCGCGCCACCGTTACCGACTACATCAGGACCAAGCAGATGCAGCCCGACACCATCCTCGCATTGCGCGAACTGGTTGAAGACACCGACCACGAAGTCGCACTCTACAAGGAATTCAAGGCCGTGCCGCCGCAGGAACAGGCCAATGTCCGCAACGACATGTACGTAGCCAGTGAAGCGCTGCGGCTGATGGACAAGTCAAACGCTGGGTTCACCGCCGACGAGAAGGCCGCGCTGAAGAACTACAAATCCAAGGTCGACAACGCCACCAAGTTCATTCCTTCGTGGGTCAAAGTTGCGGTGGCTCTAGCCCTCGGGCTGGGCACGATGGTTGGCTGGAAGCGCGTTGTCGTCACGGTGGGCGAACGCATCGGCAAGGATCACCTTACCTACGCACAGGGCGCCAGCGCTGGCCTGGTTGCCATGGGAACTATCTTTGCAGCCGACAAATTTGGCCTGCCCGTAAGCACCACGCATATCCTCAGTTCCGGCGTGGCTGGCACCATGGCCGCAAATGGCAATGGCCTCCGCTTCAAAACGATTCGCAACATCGCTGCCGGCTGGGTCTTTACCTTGCCGGCCGCCGCCTTCCTATCCGGCACACTCTACTGGCTCTTCCGGCATCTCTCCTAACTCAAATTTGATCTTGTGGCAGCGGCTGCGCTTATGGCGCGGCCGTTTCGTTTTTCCTCGACGTTCCCGTCGCCTCCCCCGCAAATTCATATCCGATTCATCTCGCATTCATCTGAATCCGATATCTCTTGCATCGTCTGGCGATTTCTGTTCCCCCTGCGCCGAGACTGAATTCCATTGCGCAATCCGGAGTTAAGTATGGCCGACTTGGCGACGACAGCCGGCGCCCCACCCGCAGGGGCGTCTCTTCTTGATCGTAAAAAACATGCATTCCCCAGCTGGGTTACCGGCGCGGTGGTCGGGATCGCACTCCTCGGCGGTCTTATCTTCATCGGCTTCCATATTGCAGGAGACCTGAACGGCGTAGCCATCGTCAGCGTCTGGCCCTATGTCCTGCTCGGCGTAGCATTGCTGATCGCCCTCGGCTTCGAATTCGTTAATGGCTTCCATGACACCGCGAACGCCGTGGCCACCGTCATCTACACCCATTCGCTCGACCCGAATATCGCCGTCGTGTGGTCGGGACTGTGCAATCTGGCCGGCGTGCTGGTTTCGTCCGGCGCAGTTGCCTTCAGCGTCATCACCTTGCTGCCGGTAGAGTTGATTCTCCAGGTGAGTTCGGGCGCTGGATTCGCCATGGTTTTCGCGCTGCTGATTGCGGCCATCCTCTGGAACCTCGGTACGTGGTGGCTCGGACTGCCTGCTTCGAGTTCGCACACCATGGTCGGCTCCATCATCGGCGTCGGCGTCGCCAATCAGCTCATGAGCGTGCACAGCGGCACATCCGGCGTTGACTGGGAGCAGGCCACCAAGGTCTTCAAAGTGCTGCTGATTTCGCCCGTCGTGGGTTTCACGGCAGCCGCTTTGCTCATGCTCTTTTCGAAATTCGGCGTCAAGCACATGATCTGGCGCATTCTCGGCGGTCTGATCGCCGGTGCTGCCGTCGGCGCCCTGGCCAGCGTGGCCTTCAAGTCGTGGATCTGGATCGGATTTTTTGCCGTCCTTGCCGGCGTCGCTGTGCTGCTGGCTGCAGGCTGGCTGGCCAACTATCCCGCCATCTTCCAGGCGCCCAAAGACAACACGCCGCCACCGCTTCCTATCCGCGCTCTGCTTATTCTGACCTGCTCGGGCGTCAGCTTCTCACACGGCTCCAATGACGGTCAGAAAGGCATGGGCCTGATCATGCTCATCCTCATCGGCACTGTGCCCACTGCCTATGCACTCAACCATGCCGTCACCCGCGGCGACGTGCAGCAGTTCATCGTAGCGTCAGACAACGCTGGAAAGATCCTTGACGCGCACGTCGACAAGACCGGCTTGCTCGGCGCCGACGCACGCACAACCGTGACCGACTACATCCGCACCAAGCAACTGCAGCCCGACACCATCCTCGCCCTCCGCGAACTGGTTGAAGACCTCAGCCACGAAGTAGCGCTTTACAAGGAGTTCAAGGCTGTTCCTGCGAACCAGCAGACCAATGTGCGCAACGACATGTATGTTGCCAGTGAAGCCATCCGACTGATGCAGAAGAATCACAATCCGGGGTTCACAGCACAGGAGAACACCGCCCTCACCGCTTACAAGGGCAAGGTCGACAAGGCCACGAAGTTCATTCCGCCCTGGGTCAAGGTCGCAGTCGCATTAGCGCTTGGCCTCGGCACCATGGTTGGCTGGAAGCGCATCGTCGTCACCGTCGGCGAGAAAATTGGCAAGGAGCACCTCACCTACGCCCAGGGAGCCTGCGCTGAACTCGTGGCAATGGCCACTATCTCCGCCGCCGACAACTTCGGCTTGCCTGTGAGCACCACTCACGTCCTGAGTTCAGGCATTGCCGGCACCATGGCCGCCAACCGCAGTGGATTGCAAATGTCCACGCTGCGCAACATTGCGGCAGCCTGGGTGTTTACCCTTCCAGTGGCGGCATTGCTGTCAGGTTCGCTGTTCTGGCTCTTCCGTCACTTCGCGTAAAGTACCTCCTTCCAGTTGCCTTGGTTCACATTCAGAGCGAAGGGCGTCCGATCATCCGGACGCCCTTTCTTTTGCCGACATCCAATCGACTCCCTCCTGTGGACGCACCCGCCCCTCCCGTCCGGTACCATACAGGAGGTACTTATTCTGGAATGAGCCTGAAATCCAAGCTGGAAGCTGTAATTTACGCCTCGGAAGAGCCGGTCACCTTGACCCAGCTCGCAACCCTCTTTGGTGCGGAAGCGCTGGAGTGGAAGGCGGCACAGGATGCTGCCGCCCAGAAAGCTGCTGCTGAGTCCGTTGCCGATCCTTCGCAATCCTCAATCGATGAGGGATTGGAATACCTCGACCTGCGCACCGAAGACGGACGACCGCTGGGAGAACTGGAGTCCACCGACCCAGGATTCGCCGAAGCGGCGAAGGTCGAGTCCGGTTCCGACACAGCCCCAGAGATCAGCGGATCGGCTCCTGATACCGCGCAATCGGAACCCGCCGGGTCCACACCAGCCGAAGAGCCCTCGCTCGACCCTGAAGCTGAAGCCAAGCGCGCGGCTCGCCAGCGCGACCGCGAAGTCAAGGCGGTCATTCGCCAGCTCATCGACGAGCTCATGGCTTTCTATGCTTCAGACGACCGTGGCGTCGAAATTCGCGAAATTGCCGGCGGCTATCGCATGGCTACCAAGCCAGAGTGTCACGACGCGGTTCGCATGTTCATCAAGAGCCTCAAGCCCGCACTCAAGCTCTCGTTACCGGCCCTCGAAACGCTTGCCGTCATCGCCTACAAGCAGCCCGTTACCGCTCCCGAGGTAAACGAGATTCGTGGTGTCGACTCGTCTGGCGTATTTGGCTCACTGCTGGCGCGTAAGCTCATCACTACCGCTGGCCGCAAGCAGGTCATTGGGCGTCCCATCCTCTACAAGACCACGAAAGAATTCCTGATGCGCTTCGGCCTTAAGGATGTTGCCGAATTGCCTTCGATGGATGAATTCGAGAAGATGGCCAGCGAACTCGAGGAAGTCGAACCGCTTGCAGTCGACGAGGCCGACACTGCGACCGCCGAGTACGAAGCCGAAGGCAGTGTCGAATCCGCACTGGATGAGAATGCACCGGATGAGCCGGGGTCCCCGCAGACAGGTTCTGGTCCGTGGGGTGATGAGCCGGATAACGATTCGCCAGTGACAGCCGAGAACCGCAAAGAGACTCCGGCAGCGGAGAGCGAAACCAACGAGAAAACGGAATCGGCGGGATAGCCGGCCCTTCTCCGAACAAGCCCGCGCCTGCCGAGCCGTGACCTGAAACGCAGCAGGCAGAACCGAGATTTCCCCATGAGCGACGAAGTGCGTCCCGACGCCATCCCGTCTGAGCCTGAAAACCCTGAAACGCAAGCGACTGCAGCCGAAGAAACACTAGCCGCCGCGGCAGCCGACACCGAAGAGCAGGCCGCCGACGAGAACCGGCGTTGATCGCCGCCGATGTGGACGACGCTGCCGAAGCGGAACACATCGAGGTCCAAGGTGAAGCAGAACTCGCCCCAGCGCCTAAGCTCGAACGCCTGCAGAAGATCCTCGCCCAGGCCGGCGTCTCCAGTCGCCGCCACGCCGAAAACCTGATCACCGAGGGCCGCGTGCAGGTGAACGGCAAAGTCATCACCGAACTCGGCACCAAGGCCGATGCCGCGCGCGACCATATCCGTGTCGATGGCAAACTGCTGCAGGGCTCTGAACGCCTTCGCTACTTCATGCTCAACAAGCCGAAGGGCTTCGTTACCACGGTCAGCGATCCTGAGAAACGCCCGACCGTGATGGAGTTCTTCACAAAATTGCGCGAGCGGCTTTATCCCGTTGGCCGGCTGGACTACTTGAGCGAAGGTCTGCTCGTGGTCACGAATGACGGAGACCTGGCCAACAAACTTACGCGCGCCGCAGCAGGGGTGGAAAAGACTTACCTCGTCAAAGTGAGCGGCGAGCCGAGCGAGGAAGCCCTGGATCGACTGCGTTCGGGCATTGGAATCGAGCGCGGGAAGCCAGGCTCCGGAAGGGTGCAAACTGCGCCCGCCCAGATTCGCAAAGTTCGACAGGGCGACAATCCCTGGTACGAAGTCGTCATCATCGAGGGTCGCAACCGCGAGTTGCGCAAGATGTTCGAAGAGATCGGGCATCATGTCGAGAAAATTCGCCGCGTTGGCTATGGCCCGCTCGTGCTGGACATCGAACCGGGCAAAATGCGTGAACTGGAGCCCGAAGAGCTCGAAGACTTGCGCAAGGCCGCCGACGGCAAGCTGCGCAAGCCGAAACTGAAAGATATCCGCCGGCGCAAAGCGATGGATGCGCAGTTGCCCACGCTTCGACCCGGTCCGGGCCGCCCGCCCGCCGCTCCTCCATCCGTCGACCGTCCGGCATTCTCGCCGACCCGGGAGTTTCCGCCTAACAAGCAGTTCGGATCTGACCGGCCCTCGCGCCCGGAACGCCCGCAAGGTGAGTTCCGTCCAAGGCCCGAGCGCGCTGGGGCCGGTCCCGTCCGGTTCGGCTCGCCGCGACCTGGCCCACAACGTTCAGGGCCGCCACAAGTTGGTGCCGGGCGCCCGGCCTGGAAGCCTGAGGGGAGGAAGGAAGATCGCAACGCCCGTCCGCCGCGCTCCGAGCAGCGTCCGGCGCAGTTTGGATCGGCACCTCCGCGTCAAGATCGGCCAGCTGGTGGATTTGCTGGGAGTCGCCGTCCTGATGGCGCTCGCCCCTTCGAGAAGAAGCCATGGAAGAAGCCCGATTCCGCTCGTCCAGATCGTCCAGCCTTCAAACCTCACGCCGGGCCGCGCCGCGATGCTGTCCCTGATCGCGAAGAGGTCAAGGCCCCGAGACCTTCCAGGTTGCAGATTGAAGCAGTCGAGCCCGAACGCGAATCTCCAACGCGCCCCACTGCTAGCCGCCCACCGACGGGCCGCAGTACAGCGGGCCGTCCGCCGTTTCGTAGTGCTGGCTCTGGCAGGCCAACTGCTGGTCGCGCTGGCCAAAGCCGTCCTGGCCAGTTGCGGCCGCGGACGGACCGTCCCGACTCAGATCGTCCACGGCCTGATCGAACAAGACCTGACCGGCCGAGACCAGATCGGCCCCGGTTTGATCGCCCTTCCTTCGACCGCCGCAGCGGTGCACACCCAGCTGGCGGCCCCGGCCGCACCGGCGCTCGAGAATTCGGCGGAGGACGGCCTCCTCGCGCTGAGGGTGACCGTTCACGCCCCTTCACCACCAGCACCGGCAAACCCCGTGCCGGCGGCGCCAGACCATCCAACAAACGCTCCGGCACACCCGCGGCAGGAAAATCGGCTTGGAAACCCAAGCCCGGCGGAACAGGCAGAACCGCTTCAGGAAGCGGCGGCCGCTCCAAGCCTGCATTTGGCGCCAGGCCCGGCGGTTCCTCCAGATCCGGCGCTGGCTACAAGGGCAAACCTGGTGGCGCCAGGAAACCAGGAGGCCCGCGACCCGCCGGCAAACGCCCGGGCGGGAAGCCTGGCGGCAAGAAGCGAGGCTAAGAGCTTGATACGCACCCATTGAGTTGCATATCTGGATGGATCGAACTATTATGCAACCTTGAGGTTGCTTATGGAATCCGGCAGGATCGAAAAGCGCATCGAGCTCAAGGCCTCCGTCTCGCGGGTTTGGCGTGCTCTCACTGACTACCGCGAGTTCGGCCAATGGTTCAAAGTAAAGCTCGACGGGCCCTTTATTCCAGGCCAGGTCTCCCGCGGCTACATCACTTATCCCGGCTACGAGCACGTCGCTTGGGAAGCCCGCATCGAAACCATGGAACCCGAGCGCCTCTTCTCCTTCTACTGGCCTCAGATCCAGTCCTTTCAAAAGACCAACAAACCAGCCGACTACTCCAACGCTCCCCGTACCCTTGTCGAATTCCGCCTGCAACCGATTCAGGGCGGTACACTGCTCCTACTCACCGAGTCCGGCTTCAACAGCGTTCCCGCCGACTGGCGCCCCGAGGCATTCCGCAGGAACGACGGCGGCTGGACCGAACAGATGAGGAATATCGAAAGCCATGTCACACAAAATCCGTAAGCGCATCACCGCCAAACCGAAGGCCCGGGCACGCGTCTTTGCCGCGCTCGGCGACAAAACCCGCTTGGCGCTCGTCGCCCGGCTCTGCTCCGGAGAGCCCTGCTCCATCTCGCAGCTTGCTGACGATTCGAAGCTTACCCGCCAGGCCATCACCAAGCACCTCGGCGTCCTCGAACGCGCCGGCATCGTTCGCAGCTCGCACACCGGCCGTGAACGCCTCTTCGAATTCGACCCCGAGCCCCTCGACGGCCTTCAGGCCTACCTGGCTTCCGTCTCCAAGCAATGGGACCAGACGCTGGCACGCCTCAAAGCACACGTGGAAAAGTGAAAAAGCCGCGTCCCCGAGAGGTTCCTCCGCCAAGCCATCACCGCCTGTGTCACCGAACGACAGGCTCGCGCATCTGATAAACATGACCATCGAAAAAGCGACATTTGGAGCTGGTTGTTTCTGGGGAGTCGAAGCTGCCTTTGCCGCCATCCCCGGCGTCACCGCGACTGCAGTTGGCTACGAGGGCGGCCAGCTCGACAAGCCCACCTATCGCGACGTCTGCACTGATCAGACCGGACATGCCGAAGTGGTAGAGCTCGACTTTGACCCCGAAAAGGTCAGCTTCGAGCAGTTGCTCGACGCCTTCTTCGAACTCCACGATCCGACCACGCTGAACAGGCAAGGGCCCGACTGGGGCACGCAGTATCGCTCCGCCATCTTCTTTCATTCGCCTGAGCAGGAAGCGCAAGCCAAAGCCAAGATCGCACAGCTTAACGCTTCCGGCCGCTTCACGCCCAAACGCATTGTCACCAAAGTAGAGCCGGCGGAAACCTTCTGGCGCGCCGAAGAATATCACCAGAAATATTTAGAAAAGCGCGGCCAGGCAAGCTGCCACATCTAAGGCAGTTGGCAGTTCCAGGTTCTTAGTTCAGAGTTGACAGTGCTCGTCATGCAAACGCCGCATTAGGAACTGCGAACTTAGAACTCCGAACTTAGAACTGTTCTTTTCCTTTCCCCAGCCGCCACGTCTTGATGTACTTCCAGTGGATGTAGACGGAGTGATTGATGTGGAGAATCAACCCCTCGCGCCCATCCAAAAATCCCAACCGGAAAAAGTAGTTATAAACAAATGTCGCCGCCGGATTCAGCACCACATTCCAAACAAACGCGGGCACAGACCTGCTGTCCTTCCCGCGTTGATGCAGCAGTTGCGCAATCTCCGAGCTGTAGCGATTCATGTGCTCGAGATAAATGCCCATCGTCGGATAGGCGTAGTGCAGCATGTCGCCGCGCAGCTTGCCCCGCGGCCCCGCGAATTGCGGAGTGGAGTGCGGCCCCACTCCCTCGCTCAGTCGGGCAGAGCCTCTCTTGAAGAGCCGCAGCTTGGGGTCCGGATAGAATCCGCCATGCCGGATCCACTTGCCGAAATAAAGATTCAGTCGCTTGATCCAGTAGGCATCGAACTTCGGTTCACCCGCGAGCAGAGCGCGGATCTCCGTCTGCAACTCCGGCGTCAGCACCTCATCGGCGTCCAGCAGCAGAATCCAGTCACAGCTGCAGAGGTCCAGAGCTACATTCTTCTGCTCGCCATGGCCGCCAAACGCGTGATAGCTGGTCTTCGCCCCAAACGACTGTGCAATCTCGATCGTCCTGTCGCGCGATCCCGAGTCCACCACGATGATTTCATCGGCCCACTTCACGCTCTCCAGCGTGCGCGGCAGGTTGGCCTCTTCATTCATGGCGATCATCGCGACGGAGAGGGTCTTGCGCTGGGCGGGCATCACCCCGAAGGATAAATCAGCGCTCAGAGCTTTCTCGTCTTGAGCATCCAGCGATTGCAACCTAAAACCGGATCGTCACGCCCTGCTCGCACATATCCGTCAGCACCGAAAGCAGATTCGTAATCCCCAGCAGCTGCCGGATCCTCGGACCGAGGTTCACCAGCACCAGGCAGCTCCCACCCGATTTTGCAGAAGCATAGAGCCGCACAATCGTGCCCAGCCCCATGCTGTCCATCTGCTGCAGGTCGGTCAGGTCCAGCACGATCCGCTTCGTGTCCGGAATCAGTGCCTTCACTTGATGGTGAGCACATCGCACACACCCATCACCAGCTTGCCGTGACACTTCACCGTGGCTACGTCGCCATCGCGTTCAACTTCAAGGGTCAACAAAGAGACTGCAGCAGCTTGGGGCATAGGCCTTCCTTCAAAAGGATCGTGGGAAGCGGGGAACTGAGATTGGCTGGATTCTCTCACAACCCCAAATCGACGCGAAACCGAAAAACACGCACCTTGCCTTGCGATACCCGATTTGGAGTGATGAACTGCTGTTCAGCGGCTCCCAGCAGGCGTTCGAAGCGGCAGCGGAAACGTGGGATCCACCCGAATCGGACGAATGGAATGCCCCGACGGGCACATCAATTCATCCCATAGCCACCGTGCAGCCTCGGCTTCTCCCGCTGGCGCATCGCCTTCGAGCCGTAGCAAACAAGCGGAACGCGGTCCGGACACGATGGCTCAACGCATTGCAGCCAGTGGAGCAGGACGGTCTGTCCGTTGACCGGCGAATGCATGACTTTGTGGCGGGTATCGAAACCGCGACACGCGCGAAACATCGAGTAGTTGCCGATGTGCTTACAGTTGTTGCAAACCGTTGCGATCGAACGGACATCGATCTTGCGTGCATCCGGATGCCCGAAGGGGGACCCAATCCGATCATTCGGCAGCAAAATTGGTTGTCCGCACCACCTGCAGTAGAAACAGCAATGAGGGACGGAACAGATGGGAGTCGCAGCAGTGCGATCCGTTTGAGCAGGCTTGATTACACTTGATTCCTTCTCGACCGTCTTTCCACCCATCACAAGCGATGGACTTCGCATTACCAGGACATACCCGCTTTGATCTCTCAGCAATCTCATCGCGTTCACCTATCGCTGATGGCTTTCCTGGATACTTGTCGGGGGAGAAATCACAAGCACCTATAATTTAAATACGTGGATTTAAAGCAGTTGGGAATTCCACCAACGGGCTAATTACGATGAAATTACGAAAGAGAGTTACTAGCCCCCCCTTAATGTGGCGTATATTGAGTTACTTTACAGTCACAAGTAATGCATTACTAACTTGTCATGGCGTTCATTGAGTGCAATTTACTGCGCGTACCAACCAAACCCTTGGTCGGATCCCGATTGTTGCCGATTAGTCAGCCGACCGGGGATTTGTATCGGGAAACGGACTGGCCGCCGAGTGCGCGACTGCGGCGGCCACTTGGAGATGGGAAGCGTTCTAGTGAGCGACGACCACGGTGCGGATCTGGAAATTTCCAACGTTGACCAGCACGTAATTGCCGTCAACCAACCGCCATTCATATCCGCGCGGCGGCGCGTTCAGATGGTACTGCCGATAGTCGACGCGTTCGCCACGGTCCCAGTCTTCGTGCTTGATGGGCGCGCCTTTCTTCCATTCCTTGTGCTCAACGTAATGATGGTTGTCTTTATCGTTGTCGTGGTGGTCCTGCGCATAAGCTGACCCGCCAAGAAGGCTTGCCGACAACAGGGTGAGCGCTAAAGCGTTGCAGAATTTATTCATCTAAGGTTCCTCTTGTCTCTTTGATTCCCAGTCAACAAACCACGTTGTTCCGTTATAACGAGAAAACTGCGTTAATGTTCGAAGGTTATGCTGAATGAAGGAGATCGGGGTCGGACTAATGAAAGTGCTGATCTTTGGTGCAACCGGAATGGTCGGTCGCGGCGTCCTACTCGCGTGCCTGCGCGAACCCGATGTCACAATGGTCGTCACACTTGGCCGCACTGCCACCGGACTCCGGGATCCGAAGCTGCAGGAAATCATCCACCGTGACCTGCTCCAGTACGACGGCATGGAAGATACCCTGAGCGGTTTCGACGCGTGCTTCTTTTGTCTTGGCATCGCATCTTCCGGAATGAAAGAGACAGATTATGAGCGCATCACCTATGGCTACACCATGGCTGCTGCCGAACTGCTCTCCCGCCTCAATCCCGGCATGACCTTCATCTTCATCTCCGGATCCGGCACCGACAGTTCCGAGAAGGGTCGGATGATGTGGGCGCGCGTCAAAGGCCGCACTGAAAACGCCCTGCTGAAACTGCCGCTGCGGGCTTACATGTTCCGACCCGGCTTCATCGAACCAATGGATGGCATCCAGTCGAAGACGCCAACGTACAGGCGGTTCTACTCGGTCCTCGGCCCGCTTTTTCCGATCCTCCGCAAGGCCTTTCCTAACCATGTCCTGTCCACCCGCCAGATCGGCCGCGCCATGCTGAACATCGCGCGTCGCGGGTACCCAACGCACATTCTCGAGGCCCGCGACATCCGCGCGGCCGCAGGCCCTCAGCCCTGATTTTCGAACACGAAAATCATGAGCCGGGCCTGCGCCTCGCCATGGCCTCTCAACGAGCAGCCAGGGTCACGAAATCGGGCGCGGGGCAGGCCTTAGCCTCCATATTTCTCTGCCGGCGAGGCGGTGTCGTTTCACTGAAGAGGTTGGTTCCAGGAACGTGAAACTCGATCAGGTCCATGTGGCCTTCGCAATTGTGGAAGATCAACCGCCCTTGCGAATCAGCTGCTCTCTGTTCCTCGGGATGCACGGTGAAGACTTGCATATCCCCCGTTTCCACATTGCGAATCGACATCATGAAATGGTTCGAGACCAGGTTCAATTCATAAGTGCCGGCGGCGATGTTTCGGCCGTCCGCACTGAACGCAAACGGAACGCTGAAAATTACTCCCTGGCCATCCTGAGCGTGCAACTTGGCTGCGAACGTGCCGCCCACCACCAGGACCGCAACCAATGAACCGACGATGATAGAACTCATGCGCTTCATAACTTCCCTCCTTGATGCGTCGTGCGATCGACTCACTTCGATCTCGGCCGCTACGGTGGACGCTCTTACTTCCACTTCACGATTCCAGCATCGATTGGGAACGCGCGCGATAAAGATTGGATAAGCCGCGATAAAGATTAGCTAAGCAAAGTAAAGATTTGTAAATGGCGCTTCTGCAATTCACACATGGTCTAGCATCAATGAGAAGGTTGGCTCTCTCTTAAGCGAATGGATCGCGTTCTCATCGTCGACGATGACGTTCAGTTATGCGGGCTGCTCACAGAACGCATGGAATCTGAAGGCTTCACAATCGAAGTTGCCAATGATGGGATTCGCGGCCTGGAACGCGCCCTTTCAACGGAACATGCTCTCGTTGTGCTCGATCTCATGTTGCCCGGCATGACTGGCCTCGACGTCTTGCGTCACCTGCGCGCCAAGTCTCCTGTTCCGGTGCTGATCCTCACGGCGCGTGGCGAAGATATCGACAGGATTCTCGGCTTGGAGATCGGTGCCGATGACTACGTGCCGAAACCATTCAATCCGCGCGAACTGATCGCTCGAATACGCGCCATCTTGCGCCGAACCTCCATTTCCGCAAACCCCGCCAGCCCGCTGGTAGTTGGGGATCTCCGCCTCGATTCGCGAGCGCGGGAGGTGTGGCTAAAGGATGTGTCTCTCAATCTGACCAGCGTGGAATTCACGCTCCTTGAGACTTTTCTGCGCGACGCTGGAAAAGTCCTGAGTCGCGAGCAACTCACCGAAGCGGTGCTCGGCCGCAAACTCGGACCCTTCGATCGGGTCATTGATGTGCATGTGAGCAACATCCGCAAGAAGCTGGGAACATCGGAACAAGGCCCGAGAATTAAAGCCGTTCGAGGCAGCGGCTATCTCTTCGTGGCGCGACCTGAGGCGAAATGAAACTGACATTGCGCAGCCTCTTGCTCAAGATCTTCCTGTGGTTCTGGGCGACCGTCATCGTCACAGGAATTTCCCTGGTGCTTACTTTCATCCTCGAACCGCATGGCGTACCTGCACAGTGGCATTCGACGCTGGCAGAAACAGCTCGCTACTCTGGAACGATTGCGGTTGAGACCCTTGAAAGGGAAGGCACACCTGCTGCCTCGGCCTATCTTGATGGACTTGTTCACGACACTGCTCTGAAAGCGTGTCTCTTCGACATATCGGGAAAGGTCATCGCCGGCGATGGCTGCGAAACTTTTCAGCAGATGGCGACCCGCGTCACGGGTTTGAATACATCCGAATTCGGCATGGTATTCGGAATAGCGCGCGTCGCGTTGATCCTGAAGGGTAATAGCGGCCGCCAATACATCTTTGCCACCGAACTCCCCGCCGGACCCCGCGCTGCGGCAGGCTTCAACCGAAAAACATTCTTCATGCAATGGGGAGTCGCGTTCCTTGTTTCGGGTTTTGTGTGCTACCTGCTCACGCTATACATCACCGCGCCTATTCTCCGCTTGCGTTCGGCAGCGCAACAGCTGGCCGCAGGCGATTTGACCACCCGTGCAAGTTCCAATATCGCTTCCCGACAAGATGAAATCGGAGATCTGTTGCGGGACTTCGATGCCATGGCCTCGCGTATTGAAGCTCTTGTCTCCGGGCAGCGCCAGCTCATCTCCGATGTTTCGCACGAATTGCGCTCGCCTTTAGCCCGGCTCAATGTCGCACTCGATCTCGGCCGTCGGCGAAAAGGGAACGACGCAGCCTTCGATCAAATGGAACAGGATCTTGCTCTCCTCAACGAGATGATCGGGCGCTTGCTGACAATTGCAAAGCTCGACGTCTCCGCCAGGCAGGTGCCGATGGTCCAGGTCGATCTCACTGAACTCGTTTCCCAGATCGTTCGCGATGCCAGCTTCGAGGCACGTGTGCTTGATCGCGGCGTCCAATGGACTGCGGAAGGGCCGTACTTCGTTCGAGGGAACGCGGAGCTGCTGCACGGAGCGATCGAGAATGTAGTTCGAAACGCAATTCACTATACCGATCCCGGAACCTCCGTCGACGTGTCGATGGAATTTGTGCGCCAGGCAAAAAAGTCGCTCGTGCGGATTGCTATTCGCGACCACGGCCCCGGCGTTCCTCAGTCCGAACTCGCCAATATCTTTCGACCCTTCTACCGGGTGGCGGATGCCCGCGATCGGCAGTCGGGCGGCACCGGTCTTGGCCTTGCCATCGCTGACCGTGTAATTCGAGCCCACGGTGGAACAATCAGCGCCCAAAACGCCACGCCTCCCGGCTTGCTGGTTGAAATCCTCTTGCCGCAGGGTGAATCCGATTTGCCATAGGATTAAACACTCACTTTCGGCCGCAACATCAGCCTTGAGGAGATCTACGCGCTGGATGTAAGGTTCCCCTAGGTAATGTTCTGGCGGCAGCATCTGAGTACTTCCGGATTCACGCATCACTCGCGACGTAACCGGATCGAATCAAATAGAGGTTCTTAAACTGCTGCAGTATGGGATAAAACCCATCTAGAAAAGGCCATCGACGGCTCCGCCACCCGCCGTGATAAAGTGAGATTCCTCGCAAGTAGAAGGTAAGAGGTTATGGCAGCAGGCATCCATTTGTCGGGCAACGACGAGACCATCGATCTGCAACAGCAGGTAGCTCGCCTCCAGGCGCTGCTCGAGGCCTCGCGCCAGGTTCACTCCACCATTCGCGAAGAAGCCGTCCTCGGCGCGGTCCTCCGCATCGTCGTCCGCGAACTTGAGATGGCAGGCGCGGCCTTTCCCGGGACCAACCTCAGCTACGGCGAATTGCCCGATCTCGCGCCAGCGATGAGGCCCACGCGCTTCCCATCTATCTGCTGCAGGATCGCGAGGGCAAGCGCATGGCTGAGTTGGTCGTTGCCCCGCCCGACGGCCGCGAACTGACCATCTACGAAGCCGACTTCATCGAGGGCCTGGTTCTGCAGGCTGCCGTTGCCCTTGAAAACGCCCGCAACCACGAGCGCAACCTGCAATGGGCCCGCGTCCAGCAGGACCTTGATGCTGCTCGAAACATCCAGCGTTCTCTGCTGCCTCAGGAACTGCCCGACATCGCCGGTTATTCGCTGGCCTTCCGCTCCGTCACCTGCTATGAGGTTGGCGGCGACTACCTCGATCTCGTAGAGCAGCCCGATGGAAGCCTCTTGATCGCCGTAGCCGACGTTGCCGGCAAAGGCCTCGCCTCGGCCATGATGTCCACGAGCTTCCGCGCCGCCTTCCGCGCCATGGCGATCACCGGGCCCCCCCTCGACCAACTGGCCACACGCATGAATGAGCACCACTGGCGTGAGGGCGAAGAGGCCCGACGGCGCTATGTCACCGCCATCTTCCTGCGCCTCCATCCCGCCCTGGGCAAGATCGAAGTCGTCAACGCCGGCCATAACCCTGGTTTCCTGGTTTCGTCCGGCGGGGCCGCTCGCCAGTTCGAGGCCGCCGGGACGCCTCTCGGTCTCTTGCCCGGCATGCGCTACTCCAGCGAGGAAGCCGTGTTTACACCAGGGACGAGGCTGCTGTTCTATACCGACGGTCTTACGGAAGTATTCCGGGGCGACGAAGAGTTTGGCCCGGAAAGACTTATGGACGAATTTTCCAAGTGCCCCGGCGAACGCGCCGATGTTATCCTCGATGCATTGTGGGCGACAATTGACGACTTTGCCGACGGCGGCCCGCAAAGTGACGACATGACCGCATTTGCGTTGTGCAGGTGTGCGCAGGGTACGGAGATACCGGCATGAGCAAGCTGAAGTCCACGAGCGTGGAGGTGCGGCTGCCTTCGCAGCTCGGCTACGAGAAAGTGGCTATGAGCACCGCGGCCGCTGTGGCCAAGCTGATGGGTTTCCGCGAAGATCGCGTTGAAGATTTGAAGACGGCCGTTGCTGAGGCCTGCATCAACGCCATCGAACATGGCAATAAAATGAACGACGACCTCTCCGTTGGCGTAGTCCTTTCAGCAGGTATTAACGCACTTGAAGTAAAAGTGATTGATGATGGCAAGGGCTTGAAAACTGTCCCGGCAAGGCCCGACATCGACAAGAAGATTCATGGTGAGGAAGATCCCCGCGGCATGGGTATGTTCTTGATCCAGGCGCTGGTTGACGAGGCCGAATGGGTCAAAGGCTCTAATGGCAAAAGCAGTTACGTCAGGCTGGTCATTCGTCTGGATGCAGTGGCGGATTAACAAGAAGAACTTACGGAGACACGAGATCGTGCAGAGTGAAACCAAAGCGCGCGTAGACCAGTTGACTTCCCCGGCAGGACATAACGTTACAGCCCTCCGGTTTGAGGGTGACATTGCCAGCACGTCCAAAGATGCGGTGCTCGGCAGCTATCAGTCGCTGCCCAAGGAGACCGCCAAGCTCGTGCTGCTCGACTTCACCAAGGTCGACTACATCAACTCCAGCGGCATCGCGCTCGTCATCCAGATGCTGATCGAGGCGGCAAACTCCGGCCAGAAAGTCTATGCCTTCGGCCTCTCGCCCCACTTCACCAAAGTCTTCACCATGGTAGGCATCACCAAGTACGCCGGCCTCTTCCCCTCCCAGGCCGATGCTCTCGCGGCGCTGTAACCCGGCGCCGCAGTTCCACTCTCGGACACCACTTCCACCGGCACCACAATCGCGTTGCCTGCAGTACTTTTTCCTGCCACACCAGCTGTCATTCCGAGCGACCTGAACGCAGTGAAGGGGAGTGAGGAACCCGCAGCTGCTCTTCCTTCAACCAAACTCCAATGCCGGCGGCCCCATCCTTGCGTCGGCTTTTGTCTTTGTCGAAAGGGTGGAAACCACGAACTCCGCCATGCCGGGGACAACAGCTCTAGTCTCGCGCGACGGATTTATGGAATGTGGTAATGAACTGAATTCCGAGAACGTGATCGTCGTGTTCGCTGCTCGAGCTGTAGTGTTTGAACTCGTATCCCACCTTCAGCAGCTGAAACCGGTCCGGGCGATATCCAGCCGCGGTTTCGAAAGAATTGTCCTTCCCGTCGCATTGGTGCTCGCCAGCGAATAGCGGCCCGGCGACAAACCAGCGCGGCGCTAGAACCTGCTTCACTTCGGCGTATCCCGCCGATTCGCGAAAGTCCGGAATCTAAGGTATACGGCATCACGAATCTCTGCACTTCGACAAACGCGGTGGTGTGGCCATGCGCCCAATTGCCATCAATCCCGATCGCATGCGCCGGCAGTTTGCTTGGGTTCGCTTCTCCGGGAAAGTAGTAGGCATATTTTCGGTCGAGGTAGGGTCCGCGATAGCCCGATACTCCCACCCGCAATCCCTGGCGAATGGTATAGCCTCCGCCTCCGGCCCAGTTTCCATACTGGTCGCGTTGCGAAAATGCTGCGCGGATTTGCCGGAGACGAGTTCGCGAACTGGATTCGGCCATCAAATTTGCCCCGCGTCGCATCGATCTGCGCGCCTGCCACTCCGAGAATGGAGACCGGTGAATAGTAGTAGCCATATTCGATGCGGAAGATCGACAAGTGCGTTGTCGGCATCGTCGTAGCGAAGAAGGAACGAGCCGAATGCGGTAGACATTTGTCCGGCGCGCACCAGAATGGAGCCCTTCTGCGAAACGCGCGAATAATTCAATGTGGCCTGCAGAACGCTACCCTTTCGCGCCATACCCGGTCGTGGAAAGTCCTCGTAGTAGTAGGGACGTGTAACGAGTTGCAATGCGCCAGTCAGAAACCAGTGCTCGTTGAACTTGATCGTCGGATAGACCACAGAACGCGAACCGGCAATCATCGGCGATCCCGACCGCGGCGCCTCCGTGAGTTCGTTCGAACTCACCGCTTGTGCGGTCAGAGTCGCTCGAAGGTCTACGCCGGTATTTGCCTCCTGCGCAAAGCCGACAGATGCGCTCAACAAGGAGAAAAGCATGGCGAGATGGGCACGGAAACTTCATCCGACTTTCACCTCGGCCATTTCTTCCGCTTCAGTCGGAAGCTTCCTCCGGAGGAGATTTGCCCGTCAGCACCTCGTGTGGAAGTTTCACAAAGGCTGCAACGATCTCCGGATCAAACTGAATCCCGGAATACTTCATCAATTCGGAAATGGCCGCTTCGTGCGTCATTCCGCTGCGATACGAACGATTGGTCGTCATCGCATCGTATGCATCCGCCACATGAATAATGCGCGCATCGATAGGCGTCTCGGAGCCGCGTTGGCCTTTCGGATAACCCGTGCCGTCCCAGTTTTCGTGATGCAACTCAACTGCGGGCAGAAAATCCGCGAACCCTCCCACACCTTCCAGAATTCTGCGACCGATGACGGGATGCTGCTTGACCTGCGCAAATTCTTCGGCAGTAAGCCGGCCCGGCTTTTGCAGAACGCTGTCTGCGACACCAATCTTGCCGATGTCGTGCAGCAGCGCGCCAATCCGAATCCGCTCTACATCCTGTCCCGCCATTTCCAGCGCCGAGGCGACGGCGCAGGAAAGCTCGCTCACCCGCCGGCTATGTCCTGCCGTGTATTGGTCGCGAGCATCAAGAGCGCTTGCCAATGAGCCCACGAATTGAAGATATGCAGATTCGAGCCGCTCGCCTGAAGCGCGCACCGAAATCGCGGCGCGATTATAGATTTCAGCCAATTCCTGAATCTCGACAATCGTCGACAACTGCGGTTCCAATTCTCGGAGTTTACCCGTGCGAGCCGCATTGCGCAGATGCGAAACCACGGCCGCGATTGGATTCACGATCGAACTCGACGATCCGACACTGCAAAGAAACGCCACCAGCACGCAAGCGATCGCGAGTTCCACGAAGAGCTTCCGCAGTTTCGACTGGATGGGCGCCGTGGCTTCATCCACGTTCTCGAAACTGAGCATCGTGTAGCCGCCGCCATAGGACTCCATCGGCAGCGAGATCCAGTTCGTTCCATGCAGCTTCAGGTCGCACTCCGATTGCGCCTTGCAGGTCGTCAGCGCATTTTCAAGCTCCTGCGAACGATACGTTCGGAATGTTCGACTCGATCACTTTGCCGTCATGCACCAGCACCACAAGCGTGGAGAGATCTGAGAAATCAAAGAACTCTCCAACCGAAAGCCGCCGATGTTCTCGTCGTTTTCATCCACAGGAACCGATGCCACCTGGAAAGTGCGCCCATCCAGAAGCAGGAACCCGGTGGTGCTGCGATCGAGAGAGACGAGATTGAGAGGAACAAGCTGGCCCTTGCGCGACTTCGGTGCGCCCTCCCGCGCCACTCCCGGCAAGCGGCGTGCCGTTTGGCGCGGAGATCAGCATGAAATCGAAACCCATGCGCTCGCCCAGTTCACGAAGCTGATCCTCAACCGTGCTGCGTGCATCGGCGCTTTGGGGGTTCGCAAGCAGGAGTTGCATCCCGGCTTTCAGCGCGCTGTTTTCCCCAGCGACCTTCAGAAACCGGCTGTTTTGCAGATCGCCCTTCGCATGAATATTGGCGATGGCAACCTGGCTCTCGCGCAGCGAGGTATGCAGTCCATCGCGAACCGTCGACTGCACAAATCGCTGGATCATCCAGAAGCTGCTTGTGAGCAGCACAGCAAAAGGCAGAAAGCACAGCAGCAGAGCGCGTGTTCGTAAACGTGTCTTCAACGGGAGCCCCCGGTGCGACCCGGATCATGATCCTTTTCCGCTTCCTGTCTGGAGTCGATCTCGAGCGGAATAAAGAAATCAGCCGCAATGTCGTGCCCGTTCTCGACCACCACGGTCTTGCGGAAGAAACCGGCGCTCCGGTGCCACGCCACCACAGTGTATTGGCCCGGCGGAACATCAGGAATCCGATACTGCACCGTTGCGATCTGGCCGCGCATACCACCGATTCGGAGTCACCACAACTGTGGCTTCCATGTTCGGATGCAGATGGCAATAGATCTCCACAATGCCCGGTTTCGGGAACGTCACCTTGCGCGTCTCGCCTTTGTCATAGCTTCCCAGGTCAAACGACTTCGGCTTCGACAGCGAATAGATGTTGTGAAAAATCGGATCCATGTTGGGAAACGTGACAGTGGACCCAACCGGCACCACTACCATGTCTGGCATAAACCGGCGATCGAGTTGCTGTATTTGTTGCGTAGCCGGCGCGTCAGGGAGCGCGGAAGCAGGACCTTCGAGATAAATCACAACGCGCGAACGTTCATACGCGATCGGATCCATTTCAGCATCTTTCCCGAGCCTTACAGCCGTGCCACGTTGATAGACGGAGACTGATGCCGTGACACTCGGCTTGGTCAGTTTTTTCTTGATGAGAATCGTTCCGGAGATTGCCTGGGCATGCAGGCCGGTGGCAATCGACAAAACGGACCAGAGCACAGTCAAGACTTTTAGTCGCATGCGCTGATTACCTCAAAACGAGAAGCAGATTGATTCGATTGGCGCCCTGAACGGAAAAGGGAAAGTCCAGGACCCGAAGTCATCGATCAGTCTAGGGCGGCTCAAACAGCCCCGGAAATACCACTTCGCGCCAAGGTAATGACTCGAATAGGGAACTTTGAGAGGAAATACGTTACCTGGGCAGAAGGTAGGCACACCCTGATATCTGGTCTATGGTCCCGGTCCGGATCTCCAATCTCTGCACTGTTCCGCATCCCTGCACTAGAATTTCCCCTATGAACCTGGACGCAATTCAATCGGCACTGCGCTCCGCCGGCCACGATGGCTGGCTCTTCTACGATCACCATCACCGCGATCCTATCGGCGAACGCATCCTCGGCCTCGACCCCAAGGCCCACATCACCCGTCGCTGGTACTACTACGTCCCCGCCACCGGCGAGCCGCGTAAGCTGGTGCATCGCATCGAGCAGGGAAGACTCGACACGCTTCCTGGTTCCAAGGGACTCTACTCGAGTTGGCAGGAACTGGCGACCGGCCTCGAGGCCATGCTCGGCGGCTCCAAACGCATCGCCATGCAGTACTCCCCCAACAACGCCATCATGTACGTCTCCATGGTCGACGCCGGCACGGTCGAGTTCCTGCGCAGCATCGGCAAACAGATCGTCAGCTCCGCCGACCTCGTCAGCCAGTTCGAAGCCGTCCTCACCGAAAAACAGATCATCAGCCACTCCGTCGCCCAAATGGCCATCGACGAAATCCTCGAAGAAGGCTGGAAAGAAATCGCCCGCCGCCTCCGCCCCGCCAATGGCAAGCCAGCAAAGTCACCGAGTTCGACATCGTCCAGTGGCTCAGCGAAGGGATGAGGCGAGCAAATCTCGTCTGGGAAAACGGCCCCAACGTCAGCGTCAACGCCAACTGCTCCGACTCGCACTACGAGCCCACCGCCGAGCACACCGCCGAGATCAAGGAGGGCGACTTCCTCCTCATCGATATCTGGGGCCGCGTCGACGAAGCCGACGCCATCTTCTACGACATCACCTGGACCGGGGTCGTCGGCCGTGAGCCAAGCGAACGCGAGCAGCTCGTCTTCGAAACCGTTCGCAACGCTCGCGACGCCGCCATCAGCGTCGTCGAGCAGGCCTTCGACACGGGCCGCGCAATCCGCGGCTTCGAAGCCGACGACGCTGCCCGCGCCGTCATCCGCGCCGCCGGATTCGCCGACTACTTCACCCATCGCACCGGCCACAACATCGCGCACGAAATCCACGGCCCCGGCGCGCATCTCGACAACCTCGAAACCCACGACGTCCGCCAAATTCTGCCCAACACCTGCTTCTCCGTCGAACCCGGCATCTACCTCCCCGAGTTCGGCGTCCGCAGCGAAATCGACATGATCACCGCTCCCGGCAAAGCCTGGGTCACCGGCAAAATCCAACGCGAGTTGGTGCGGATTTGAACTGTCGCCCAGGGTCTCGCTTTTTGAAAGGGCACGACTTCAGTCGTGCCGAAGGCTGACAAAACAACAAGGAGTTTCCCATGGCTGACACAGCCGCCTTCCCCTATGAAACACGCCTCAACATCCTCCACAAGCCACTCGAAGTCATCGACCTCACCGCGATCGAAGACGCAAAAAACTACAAGTGGTTCAACCAGACCCTCTGCAAGGTGAACGATTCTGTAATCCGCGTGGGCATCATCGAGGGCGAGTACCACTGGCACAAGCACGACAACGACGACGAATTCTTTTATACCGTCGAAGGCCTGCTGCTGATCGACCTGGAAGGAAAAACGGTCGAGCTTAAACCCGGCCAGGGATTCGTCGTTCCCCGAGGAGTAGTGCACCGCACGCGCGCGCCACACCGCACCGTGATCCTGATGGTTGAAAACGCCGCTATCATCCCCACCGGCAACTGACTGACCACTGACCACTGACCACTGTTCCCTCGCTTTAATGCGTTATAGTCAGAAAGGAATGGCAGAAGCTGAAAACAAGATCACGGCTGCGCCGAAAAGCGCGCAAGGCGGGTTCGTCTTTCTCCCCCTGATTGCAGGATGGCTTATCCCCGGCGCCGGGCATTTTCTCCTGCGCAAATGGGGCCGCGGCGCGTTGCTGGCCGTTTCCATCGTTTGCATGTTCGTGCTGGGGCTCACGATGCAGGGCCGGCTCTACGCGAACGCGCACGACATTCTTGAGATGCTCGGCCTCGCTGGCGATCTCGGCAGTGGCCTGCTCTACATCGTGGGCCGCGCCATGGGCCTCGGCGCCGATTCTGTCCAGCTCACCGTAGCCGACTGGGGCACGCGCTTTATTGTAGTTGCCGGCCTCTTGAACATCATTGCCGCCGTTGACGCCCACAACATCCGTACCGGGAGGAAGCTCTGATGTTCAGTCCCTCCCATTTCGCGGCCGTGCTGCTGTTCGCGACATTCGCTTCGACCGTCTTCGGAATCACGCAGCGCGAAACCCCGCAGCGAATGTTTCGCTATGGCCTCTATTGCTGGTCGCTATTCGTAGGCTCCGCCATTGTCCTGAGTTGGGTGATGTATCTCATCGCGCGGTAAAGTTTTCCCCTGAATCTCATTCATGAATAAGTCTTGGCACGCGAAGAACCCGATGCCGCAGAAAGCATCTCTCGATCAGAGAATCCAATGGCACGAAGAGCATCAAAAACACTGTGCCTGCCGGGAAGCGCCCAAAAGCATCCTCGCCTATTTGAAAGTAAGGAAGTAATCTGCGAGGAGTGGCGCGTTCAGGCGATGTTGACCCGTTCCCAAACCGCCGCGTCGAACACATGCGTGCAATCATAGCCTTCGTTCTTGTAAAGCTCGATCGCGTTCGCATTCGCTTCGGTCACGGTCAACGAAATCTCGCTTACGCCCTGCCGCACAAAGTGCGCCGCAGCCACCGAAAGCAGCATGCGCGCAAGTCCTTGCCGCCGATAGCTTGGGTGTACGCACAACTGGGTGATATGTCCGCTTTGCGGACTTACCCGTGAACCTAACACCAGGGCCGCCAGCTCGTGGCTGCCGCGATCCACAACCACGTGTGACACCTGCGCGGAAAACACTCCGCATCCTGAGAAGCGCACAATGTTGTGCAGGAACCGCAGCGATCCATGCACCGAGCGGTACTGGTCGTTGATCAGGCTGTCTGGATGGCCGCTGTACGCAGTCGCAATCAGTCGCGCCGCCGCATTCAAGTCCTCATCGCGCCAAGGCCTCAACTCCAGATCGGGTGGCAGATTAACCCGCGGAGGGCTCCAGTGACCGGCGAGCTGTTGCACCATGAAATGCCGCCGATAAATCTCGAATCCTGATTCGCGAAAAATCCCTGCGTGCGTTCCCGACGGATGCAGCAGCAGTTGCGACTCAATCCGGTCCACATTCGGCGAATTCAGCAGCGTCTCAAACAGATGCTTCAGCAGCGTCGACTCGATCTCACGCGCAGGCTCCGACGCCGCCGCAACCTCGGGATTCTGTCCCGGGAGCGCAAACACATCCCCAATAACTGCCTTGGTTTCTTCGTACACGCAGAAGGCGTATCCCGTCACTTGTCCGGATTCAAGCGCGGCATATCCCGGCAGCAAATGGTTGTCGAGATATTGCATCAACAGCCGGGCCGAAGCGCGATAATCCCAATGCAGCCGCTTGCTCCACAGCTCTCCTTCGGCATCGAGCACGGGCCGCAGAACCGGTGCAGCAAAATGCCGAAGATCGAGGATCTCGATAGTCACGCCAGCTGCCATGTTTCCCTTGTTGGATGTGGCCGGTTCTGGGCCGGCGTCAGCAATACATGTCAGGAAGGCAACACGCCACACGACCGCGCACGCCGCGAACGGGCCTTCCGCTCACTTTGCCACGTTTCACTGCTCTCCTGCAAGTTGCACAACGCCCGAATCTTGCCTGTGGGGAGCCCGAACCTACCGGGCGCCGACAAGGTAAACCTCGAGACCCTGCTCCGGCCAACTCAGAATCTCTTCATAATGACGGCCTTCCAGGTACTCCTGCAGAGCCGCAGGTGTGTGCAGATCCACACCACGCCGCGCCCGTCACGCGCGCGACCAGCAGATGCTCTTCCTCGGGGACGCCAGTGTCTTCATAATTCACCACTTCGCGATTGCGATAGAACGCCAGCCCGTACTCCACATCGCGCCGCACGCGAAAAACCGCAACCGTCTCGTCCGGTGGCGCCACAGGGCAAGCCGGTCGGCCAGGGGGCGCGCCGAGTACGACTTGTCGAGCAGATGAATGGCTCTTTTGGTCGCCGCTATCGCCGGTATCCCGCAGAAACGGTCCCACGCCGTATAGAAAAAGCATCAACACGACCAGCACCCCGATGGTGGCCAGGCGCAGCCGGGCTACGCCATAGCCCTTCACCACCACCACAATCAGCAGCGCTGCCCCGGCCGAGGCCAGCAGTGCCACCGCCAGCGCGCGTCCCGGCGGCATCACCGGCCCGTGCCCCACAAACCACGGCAGCAGGAAGGCGAAAGTCGTCATCAATCCGCACACCGCCGCGTGCCCCATCAACTCCCAGCGATTCAAACCCGGTTCCGGCGCCGGAAAAGATAGTCCCCCGTAAGAATCGTGATCGGCGGGATCGAAGGCAAAATATAGCCCGGCAGCTTCGACTGCGAAAACGAAAAGAAAACGATAGGGATGATCGCCCAAAGGACAAGAAACTCAGGAAACGCGTCTCCCGGCCGGTTCGGTGCCGCGTCGCTTCGGATTCAGACGCCGAAGCCGCCACTCAGCCACCGACGTTTGAATTCCGTCAATGAGGGCCCGCAATGCGATCACCGTCCAGGGCATCACCGCCAGCACAACCACAACAAGGTAGTACCAGAATGGCTGCGAATGCTGGTAGCGGTTGGTGGCGAAGCGCTGCAGGTTGTGTTCCAGAAAGAACTCGCGGAAGAACGTCGGATTCTGATGCTGCACCGCGATGAACCATGGCAGAGCGATGGCGAAATAGAGCGCGATCCCGGGCCACCAGAATCGACCGCTGTACGATGGACCACTCCTTGCGCAGAAACGCAAACGCGCAAATGATGATCATGGCCAGCAAACGGGGCGACCGGACCCTTGGCCAGCGTCGCTACTCCGGTAAAGAAGTAGATATCGAAGAGCCAGAACTTCGAGTCGGTCTCGTACCACGCGTACCAGCCGAGCAGCCCTATCGACAGCGGCGCGGCCATCTGCATGTCGGTCGATGCGCCACGCGAAAAACCGATGATGCCCGCGCAGGCAACTGTGATCAATGCTGCATCAAGATGTCCGCCGGGGCGGAATCGTCGCATGTGCAGATAGATCAGCGCCACCATGATGAAGGCAAAGCTTGCTGAGGGCAGCCGCGCGCTCCAGTCATGCACGCCAAACTCTTGAAACACGAACATCGCGCGCCAGTAGTAGAGCGCCGGCTTTTCCAGCCAGGGGTGTCCGTAGAGATAGGGCGTGACGCAGGCGCTAAGCCGGTCTTTTATCGTATGCGCCGAGTCAAATCGCACCAGCATCTCATGCGCAATCTGCGCATACCGCGGCTCATCCGCGCCCACCAGTCCCAGCCCATCTCCTCCCAGCAGAGGAACCACTCCATAGAGGATGAAAAAGGCACTGATAACCACGAAGACTGAAGCCTCGCAGACTGTCGCCCAGGTCGGCAGGCGAAAGCGGCGGCCTCCGTGTGAATCCGGTGCAACTGGGTCCAGATGAGTCTCCACGTCCAGCGATTCTCCAGGCTGGCCTTCCAGCAACTCCGCGTTTACCGCGTCCCCGAGCCGCTCTTAACCAGCCACCGGCCTACCTCCGGGGTTTGGGGATCCCCACTGGCCGGGCAATGGTGTGAACACCTTGAATCAAGGCAAACCGCAGATATTATTCTGCGTTTCAGACAGAAGCTAGGCTAACAGATTCGCGCCGGTCAACCCGGATCTGCCGCCACTCCCCCAAGTCCCCCGCGCAACGCCTCTACAATTTCTTCCCGCGCTCGTGCCAGTGGACCGGCCAGCACGCACCCCGAGGCATTCGCATGGCCTCCTCCGCCCAGCCGCTCAGCAATCGCAGCTACATTGATCCTGCCCTTGCTCCGGAGACTCGCGAACAGACGATTCTCCGTCCCTTCCCGCAGAAACGCCGACGCTTCCACGCCGGCGATCGAAAGGGCATAATTCGCGATGCCCTCGCAATCCTCTTCGGCGGCGCAGCTCCTGACCATATCGTTGTGTGTGACCCAGAGCCAGGCCAGGCGTCCCTCGCGGTGCAGATTCTGAAGCGCCGCGCCCAATAACAGCAGCTTCGCTATCGGCTTCGAAAAATACACCTGCTGCGCAATGCGAATCGGATCGGCTCCCGCCAGCGTCAGATCGCGCGCCAGTTCGAACGTCGATGCCCGGGTCGCGCCGTAGATGAATCCGCCAGTGTCGGTCAGCACAGAGGTATAGATGCTGGTTGCGGCCTCAGGTGTGATCTCGACTCCGGCAGCCAGAAACAGGCGATGCACCATCTCGCCGACGCACGTCGCATGGGGTTCGATCCAGTTGACGTTTGCATATTCAATTCCAGTTGCGTGGTGATCGATGTTGATGATGAAGAACTTTTCCAGTCCCTGCAGCCCCGTGCGCGCCAGCCCGTCACACTCCAGCACAATCGCAGCATCGTACGGCCCGTGCCGTGCATCGCTGTGCGAATACCCTCGGCACCCGGCAGTCCCCGGTAGACATCTGGAATGCGATCCGCAGATACAAGGTCGGCTCGTTTGCCCACAGCCTCAAGCAGCGTCCCCATCGCCAGCATGCTGCCCACGGCATCCCCGTCTGGTCCCGCGTGCGAACAGACCAGGAAGCGTTCACCGCCCCGGATCACGTTCAAGATGCCCGCAATTGGATCAACCGCGGTCTTCAGGTCTTCGTGGCCATTCGCGCCGGTTCGAGGGAGATCCATCCGCCTACTCAACCGGAGCTTTCTGCCGCTTGCGCGATCGATCCATCAGCTCCTCGATCCGTGCCTGGAAACGTCCCGAGCGGTCCGCCAGAAAACTCAGCTCCGGCACATGGCGCACACCCATGCGCTCCTTTAACTCAAACCGAATGTATCCCTTAGCTGCCTCAAGTCCGGCAATCGTATCGACCTCGGCCTTGCCAATATCGGGGACGGCATTGTCCACGGCGACATACACGCGGGCTGACTTACCGCCCGGATTCAGCACAACCTCGGTCACATAGCAGAACGCAATGCGCGGATCCGACAGCTCGCCCTCGATCATCGCGCCAATCTCTTCGCGGAGCGTCTCCGCCACCCGGTCCTGATGGTGCTTTCGTCCCCTGTGCTCCGGCATCGACCGCACCTCCTCAAGTCGTTAGAAGTAAACCAATCAGGATAGCAGAGCCTCAAGGCCTAACTCCGCGCGGGTGGGCTCGACTATCGACCACGTCCCGGAGGGAGGGTTCGAAAATAGCCCCGGATGAAGCACAATCCGGGTGGTCGCCCCATCAGACCTTCTCTCCCCGGAGGGCCGGAACGAAGCGCAATCATGCAAGTTGCCGGGCAGGTGACCGTGATCGCGAGTGGTACCGTTATTGCGCGGAGGAATCATGCCCAAATCTCTCGCCTTCAAACTCCAGTCGGTTCTTCTCTTGATCGGTTGCCTGTCTCCCGTCGTAGTTGGGCAAAACGCGACTGAAACCGAGGCGGAAGTCGAGCAGCACATTCAGCACGTGACCTCCGGCCTCATCGGAGGCATGGTCCTGAAAGGCGACGAGCATGCAACCCACACGCTTGCGGACCGCATGAAAGAACTCAACGTGCCCGGCGTCAGCATCGCCGTCCTCCACAACGGCAAAATCGAATGGGCCCGCGGATTCGGCGTGCGCAGCGTCGGCGGCCCTCCCGTCAACGCAGAGACACTGTTCCAGGCCGGCTCCATCAGCAAACCACTGGCTGCCATGGCGTGTCTCCGTCTCGTCCAGCAGGGCAAGCTCTCTCTTGACGCCGACGTGAATACCTATCTGACCAGCTGGAAATTCCCCAGCGATCCCATCGCAGCCGGCAAGCCGATCACTTTGCGCGAACTGCTCACCCACACCGGCGGCACCACCGTGCACGGGTTTCCCGGATATGCCAGCACTGATCCGGTTCCTACCCTCGTGCAAGTCCTGAATGGCGAGAAGCCAGCCAACACCCCTGCCATCCGCAGCGAAGCGCCTCCGGGCACCCGCTGGAACTATTCCGGCGGCGGCTACACCGTCATGCAGCAGGCCGTCATCGACGTTACGCATGAGCCCTTTCCGAAACTGCTTCACGACTCAGTACTCGCGCCGATTGGCATGAAGCACAGCACCTACGAACAGCCTCTGCCCCGGTCGCTACGCGAAAACGCGGCGACTCCATATCGCGGCGATGGGAAGCCCGTGGAAGGTGGCGCGCACACCTATCCCGAAATGGCTCGCCGCCGGTCTATGGACAACTCCGACTGACCTCGCCATCTACGCCATCGAGGTGGAGCGATCGCTCATAGGCAAAGCCGATCACGTTCTCTCGCAAGACATGACACGGCAGATGCTCACGCCCGGCATGGGCCATTGGGGACTCGGTCTTGAAATCGGCGGCTCCGATGCCGATCCTTACTTCTCCCACGGAGGCGCAAACGAAGGCTTCCGCAACAATTTCGCCGCCTATGAGAAAAACGGCGAGGGCGTATTCGTGATGACCAGCGGCGACAACGGCGGCCAGATCGCCGACGAAGTCATGCACAGCGTCGCCGCCGAATATCATTGGCTCGATTTCCAGCCCACGGTCCGCACGTCGATTCAAGTGGATCCGAAGATCCTGGAACAATACACAGGCACCTACACGTTGTTCAAAGGTTTCGATCTCGTGGTCACTCTGGAAAATGCCCAGCTGATCACGCAGGCCACAGGACAAGGCAAAGTCCCGATCTATGCCGAGACAGAAACGAAATTCTTTCCTCTCGTCATCCCGGCTGAAATCGAATTCATCAAGGACGACCAGGGCAAAGTCACGAGCCTCGTTCTGCACCAGGGCGGCCGCGACATGAAAGCACCCAGGAAATAGTCGCTAGCAATAATCGTCACCACTGCAAGCGCAGCAGCGAAGTAGCCTGTCGCGGCAACTCCGTCTCGACGGTCACCCTGCCCTCGTCGACATCCAGCCACTGTGGAGAGTTCAGCAACTCCAGTTGCCCAGCCCGTCGCAGCCGCGCATACTGCTCGGCCGTGGGCGACTGCGGAGAACCCATCTGCTTCCATACCGTGTAAGCAGTTGCTGTGCGTGTCATCGATCCGATAGTGCTTCAGCAACACGCGCTTCACTCCGGCAGGAATTCCAGCAATCGTCACCTGCACTTTTGCTGGTTCCGCAGGCAAGATCGTCATCGTGATAGTTCCACATCATCACTGCCGCCTGGCGCTCCTCCTTGGTTGCGAAAGCATCCACGTCCGGCGCTTGCCTGACTCCGGATTTCAAAATCTCATCGAGCGGAATTCGTCCTGCGCTTTCGGTTTCAACCCGATCGCCCGACATCATGCCCGCCATGCGAAAGACGTTCAAAATCGGCTTATCGACACCATTGGTCGCGAGTGTGCGGAATCCCTCGAAGTAATCCTTGCCTTCAAATTCAAATGACCACGAAAGCATCGCCGCCAGGTTCACTCCCGTCTGGTCCTGGAGATCAAACAGCGACTTCATTGCAACCGCCGTATACGTTGCATAGAGCGGCCCATTGCGATACGCATTGGCCGGGTTAGTCTTCATCGAGCAGGCGGCGCAGCCCTCAGGATCGGCCTCGCTCAAGATGATGGGCAGCCGCTTGAATCGCGGGTATTTCGCCACGATCTCGAATCCCGTTTGCGCCGCCCTCAGTTCATCGGCAATCCCCATGCGCACGTGTCCGTCTATCGTTTCCGGGTGTCCCTTGGGATGAAACGAAATGAAATCCAGCGGCACAGCCTTGCCGTCAGCAGCGCTTTTCTCGTTCAGGCAGTGATTCAGAAACGCCTCAAGAAACCTACCGACTTCTCCGAGGCCGGACCGGTCGTTGCCGGACCACCCACTTTCGCACCGGGCAACGCCGCGCGAACGCCCGCAACCGCGTAGTCATAGAGCTTGAAGTATTCCTCCTGCGTGCCATGCCAATACACAATGTCCGGCTCGTTCCACACTTCGAAGTACCAGGTGCTCACCTTGTCGCGACCGTAGCGCTCCACAAGGTGCTCGGTGAACTTCCGTATCAGCTCGCCCCACATCGCGTAATCCTTGGGAGGGTTGTTCGATGCGCCTGCCATCGTCGGCCGTGGGATAATGCACCTGGTACTCATTCACTCCTGGCACATTTGCTGCCAGATCCTTCGGCATGAATCCCAGTTCGACAAACGGCCGCACCCCGGCCTTCTGATATTCGTCAAACGTCTGGTCTGTAATAGTGAAGTCGTAGACAGGTTTTCCGTGAGCGTCCAGTGAGAAGACATTCGACGAAGACCACTTCAACTCCGCCACGCCATTACCGGAAGTCAGCAGGTGATGTGCGCGAATGTATACCGGCTCGGGTGTCAGGTCATGCAGCTCCCGCAAGAGCTGCTTGCCGTATTTCATCGTCGTATAGTTCGACTCGTCGTAGCCGAACCCGGTAGATCGGCGTATATGGCCCGAGCGATTTCGCAAGATCAACGCGAATGCTGACCGGATTCGGTGCTGTAGTTTGTGCGGAGCCCGATGCACCGGCCGCGCAAATCAAAATAATTACTGCAATCGCTCTTCCATGCCATCGCCCCATCAACAATCACCCGCACTTGATCATGCCGAATAACCTTTACTCTTGACAATCCACTTGAGGCATAAGATTATTATGCCTATGTCAATTAGGCCTAAAGAGGGAATGCCTCCAGGCGCGCTTCCCATGCTCATCCTGCGTGTCCTCCAATCCAATTCGCTGCACGGCTATGCCATTGCCCAGCGCATTCATTTGCTTTCCAGCGAAGTCCTTGCGGTCGAAGAAGGCCTGCTCTATCCCACGCTGCAAAAAATGCTCATCAAAGGCTGGGTCACCGCCGAGTGGGGCATCTCTGAAACGAATCGAAAGGTCCGCTTCTATCGGCTACAGCCGCGGCCGCGCGCAGTTGAAAGCCGAACTCTCCGGCTACGATCGCGTCACCCAGGCCATCCAGGACATTCTGCGCACCGCATAGGAGATTTCCCCATGGGCGAGCTTTGGCGCCGCATTTCGTATCTCGTCAATCACCGTCGTCTCGATGCCGAACTCGAAGCCGACATGGAGTTCCATCGCGAGATGGCCACCCGCGCAGGCCGCAACAACTTTGGCAACACCTTGCGCATGCGTGAGCAGTCCCGCGAAGCCTGGGGCTGGACATGGCTCGATCGCCTCGTCGCAAGACCTTCGCTACGGCATCCGCATACTCGTCCGCGCTCCTGGATTCACTCTGATGGCCGTGCTCATTCTCGCCATCGGCATCGGCGTCAATGTCGCGGCCTTCAGTGTTTTCAACATGGTCGCTCTCAAGCCTCTCCCTGTCCGCGATCCTTCGAGGATTGTCCGGCTCGAGCGTCGCTCGCTCGACCAGTACACCAGCGAGATAGCGTACCCATCCTTCCTCTTTTATCAGCAACACGCGCGAACCTTGTCTGCCGCGATAGCCGTCCTCGGCGTCCCTCCCATGCAGATCGACGATGATCTCGAGCTCACCAGCGCCTCGTTCGTCACTCCCAATTACTTCACTGAACTCGGCATCAACGCAGCATACGGACGCCTCTTCGAGCCCTCGCTCGACACCTCACCTGCATCTCCACCCGCCGTCATCCTCAGCTACGAACTCTGGCAGCACCGCTTCTCCGGCGATCCCAACATCATTGGCCACGTCATTCACATCAACAAGCGACCTGCCACCATCATTGGAATTACCCCATACGCCCTCGCCAGCCTTGGCGGTCAGCACCCGGAGATCTGGATGCCGATGGCGCAGCAGCCGTATTTCATCGAAGGCAGTAAGGCCCTCGCCGACTGGAAGGACTCGAGCAGTCGCATGTGGGGCCGCCTTGCACCCGGCGTCAGCGCGAAAATCGCCGAGCAGGAACTCCGTGCCCTTACCGATCAGCTTGGCAAGCAGCACCCTGAAGCCGTCTGGGACCATGAATTCATCCAGAGCTCTCCCGGCGGACACCTGCAGGTCATGCAGCCCCAGATGTATCGCATCGCCGCGATGGTAGCCGTACTCACGCTGCTCATTCTCGCCGTCGCATGCGCCAATCTCGGCGGCCTCATGCTTGCGCGAGCCGTCGCGCGCCAGCACGAAATCGGAATTCGCATCGCAATCGGCGCTGGCCGCGCGCGTATACTGCGTCAACTCTTTACTGAAAGCCTCCTGCTATCGTCGCTTGGGTCGGTTGCCGGTCTCGCTCTTGGCTGTCTCGTGATTCGTCTGCTTCTCTCCGCTCCCAACACGCCGCGTTGGCTAAGCGCGACACCCGATTGGCGCGTTTTGGCATTCACCGCCGTCGCAACGGTCCTTGCAGCCGCGTTCTTCGGCCTCGCACCAGCGCTGCAGATTGCACGGCAGCGGCAGCACAAGACCGATCGTGCGCCAGGTGCTGGTCGCAGCGCAGGTCGCGGCAAGCTGCATACTTCTGATCGTCGCTGCATTGCTGCTTCGCGCCACGCAACATGCTCTCTACACCGACCCAGGCTTCGGTTATCAGCAGTTGATCTCCGTCGATGCGCAGCTGGGCAAGCATGGCTACGCCCCTGAAGCCGCTCGAGCTTATCTCGACCAGACGCAGAACCGCCTCCGCGCCGTTCCCGGTGTCATAGCCGTCTCCCTGGTAAGGCTCCCACCCCTCGGCCACACCGTCTCCAACAGCCGCACTGAGATCAACGGCCGCGTTGTCACCCTTTATCCCAACTGGGTCGATTCCACGTTCTTTGCCACCATGGGAATCCCGCTTAAAACCGGACGCAGCTTCCTCTCGGGCGAGAAACACGTTGTCATTGTCAGCGAATCCTTTGCCCGACAGCAGTGGCCCGGTCAAAATCCGCTGGGCCAGCAAATCGGTGACGGAAAGACGAAGGATACCGTTGTCGGCGTTGCCGGCGATGCGCATATCAATGCACCCAATGACGACGATGCAGCAGAACAGTACTGGCCTGCACAGCCGGACGACATGCCCGGCATGGTCGTCATCGTACGCGCTGCAGGCGAACCCGGCTCCCTGACTCCAGCAATCAAGTCCATCAGCGAAAGCCTCGATCCCAAAGCCATGCCGGAGATTCGCCAGATCAAGCTGCTCTATCGTGAAGATATTTCGCGCCTCGCGATGATCGCGTCCGCAGTGAGCGCCATCGGCCTCGCGGCCGTGTGCCTCGCCGGCATCGGGCTCATCGGACTCGTGGCCTTCACGGTCTCGCAGCGCACCAAGGAGATCGCAATCCGCATTGCCCTCGGAGCCCGGCCCAGTGCGGTGCTTGCCGCGGTCCTCAACCAATACACATGGCCGGTCGCTCTGGGATTGCTTGCTGGCGGCTCATGCGCCGCGTTTGCGTCGCGCGTTCTGCGGGTCGGCCTGTACGGCGTCAGCAATCTTGATCCCGCAAGCTACGCGGTGGCAATTGGCGCTTTGATTGCCATCGTGCTCGCAGCAGCGCTGTTGCCCGCACGCCGCGCATTGCGCCTTGATCTCGCCAAAACGTTGCATTACGAATAACAACACCGCGAAAGATTGATCGGGCGTTAGCTCTCCAGGTAATCCCAGAAGGAGTCCGTCAGTTCGGCGCCGAGCTCATTGGACATGCGCCGCGCCGCCCGCTCCACTTCTTCGATAAGCTGATGCAGGTAACTGCGCGATCCGGAAATCGCCACCACCCCCAGCGTTGCCGATTGCCACGTAACCGCTTCGTCCATCTCTGCGACAGAAATGTTGAAACCTTGCCGCAACTGATCCTTCATTGACCGCACCACCTGCCGCCGATCCTTCAGCGACTGTGCATGTTCAATCCGCAATTCAAGCGTCAACAGGGCAACGGGCATGGCGTCACGCGGCCTTTCGGTTTTGACTCTCCGGGGTGCTCCATTCTAACCCCGTTGTACTCCAATCAACAGGACTTCTAGCCAGGAGCTAACGGCGCAATCATCTTCCACCAGCTGACAACGCTATTGTCATATCGCTGTCATTCCGACCGCAGCGCAGCGAAGTGGAGGAACCTGCAGTTGCTCTTTCCGCGCCATGCATTCGGGAGAGCTCAGTCGGCAGAGATATGGTTGGCCCAGACGGTGCGGCGAGCTGAGTAGGTGGTGGCGTCGACTCCAGAGAAGGCGCGGAATTCGTTGGCGAAGTGCGATTGATCGTAGTATCCGCACTCCAGTGCGAGCTCGGCCCAGCGGATGTCGGCGCCGGCGTGCAACTGGCGAACAGCAAGCTGAAAGCGCTGGATGCGGCACCAGATCTTGGGTGTGAATCCCACCTCTTCGCGGAAGACCTGGGAGAGGCGGCGCTCGCTCCAGCCGATCTGGCGTGCAGCTTCGCGAACGCTTGCAATGCAAGGATTGTGCGCGAAGTAGCGCAGGGCAAACTGAACTTGTGGAGGTCGCTGCCGGCGTTCGATCCGCGACGTGAAGCGCGCGACGAGGAACTGTTCGAGGCATTGCAGGCGGCCTTGCGGCGAGTCGATTTCGCGCAGGCGGTCGCGCAACGGTTGCGTGTCGCCTGCCCAGATAGAGTCAAGCGCAACCGTCTGGTTGCTGAAATAGTGAGCAGCGTCGAATGCAAAGGGGGAGAATCCGCCGGGAGAAAAGACGATGCCGATCAGGTCAGCCATGTCGCTGGTGTCAACGATTTCGTAAACAGACCGGGCACCCACGACGAGCGCCGGCGGCTTATGCACATCAGGGTGGCCCTCGCCGCAATCGAGGACGTAGTCGCGCGCAAGGTTGAGAATGACCTGAACGCGCCCAGCGGGGAGGATGCGCTCGCGCTCGTGTGCGGCCTCATCCACCCGGGCATACCACAGCATGCGGATGAACGGCGCAAGAGGGGCGGCGGGGGTGTGCTGCAGGTAGAGCAAAGCGACCTCGGACGGGTCCCCAGCGATGGGTGTTTGTCGCTAGGGCACCTCGAGGCCGTTATAGCACGACACCGGAACGGAATGGAATCAAGGAGGCCCCTCGGGGCCCGGTCTTCGCTATCCTGTGCACATGGGATTGCCGTCGGGCGATGCGCAACTCGTGCAGATTATGGATACTGCGTTGGCTGAAGCGGCGCAGGGCGCGGGCGACTGGCTGGCGTGTCGCCCGGGATGCACACAGTGCTGCCATGGAGCGTTTGCCATCAATGCGCTGGACGTCGAGCGGCTGAGGGCTGGGATGCGGGTTCTGCAGGCAGCCGACCCGCGGAAAGTGGAAGCAATCGAAGAACGCGCCAAGGCGTGGATTGCGGAGTTTGGGCCGGACTTTCCGGGCGATGCGCAGACCGGTGTGCTGGGAACATCGGATGAGGCATTGGCGCGGTTTGAGGAGTTTGCCAACGACGCGCCTTGCCCGGCGCTGAATCCTGCCAGCGGGCTTTGCGATGTGTATGCATGGCGGCCGATGACGTGCAGGGCTTTTGGGCCGCCAGTGCGCATGGGGACGGGAGAGGCACTGGGCTGTTGCGAACTCTGCTTTGTTGGCGCGAGCGAGGAAGAAATTGCCGCATGCGAAATGCAGGTTCCACACGAGTTGGAAGAGGAACTGGTGGACGAGGCCGGCGGGGCAGGCGAGACGGTGGTGGCGTATGCGGTAGAAAAACGGGAACACTGATACAGCGCATTTCCGATTTTTCCAAGATAAGAGTCGATCCTGACTGGCATTCTGTCGGCGTAAGCTGATTTCCCACGGAGGTTTCTATGCCAACCACAGTGCTCGGTTCAACATCCACGATCATGCCCGCCATGCGCTACCGCGACGCCAACGCCGCCATCGACTGGCTCTGCAACGTCTTCGGCTTTGAACGCCACGCCGTCTATCCCGGCCCCAACAACACCGTCGGTCACGCTGAACTCACCCTTGGAGGCGGCATGATCATGCTCGGTTCGGGAAAGGACGACGAATTCGGACGCGGCTTCACATCACCGTCGGAGGTCGGCGACAAGGAGACGCGCAACGTCTACATTGTTGTCCCCGACGCCGACGCCGTGTACGCGCGCGCCAAGGCGGCCGGCGGCAAAATCGTCCGCGAGCTTCAGAACACCGACTATGGTAGCCGCGAATTCTCAGTGAAGGATCCCGAAGGCCACAGCTGGAGCGTCGGCACCTACAATCCCTGGGCATCGCACTAGCCAGTGATCACAGACCAGCGGTTCAAACCAGCGCTTGTCATGAACAGCCGGCCTGTCATTCCGAGCGCAGTCGAGGAACCTGCAGTTGCCCTTGAGCACTCGTCCACTGCACTGCACATCCCGGAAGAACCCGCGGGTGTGCTATGTCTCGATTTTGAGACATGGGAAAACTGAATCCCAAACCTGGCCTCCCACTCGCGTAATATTCAATGCGTAGTGCAGGAGGTCGTCTTGCATTTCTTTCTTCGTGCCACATTGGCACTCGTCTGCCTTGCAGCTCCAGGGGCTCTCGCGCAGCAACCGCGCCTTCTCGTCGCCGAGAAAGGCGCCCAGAGCCTCGCTATCATCGATCCCGAGAGCGGCAGCGTGCTCGCTTCCGTCCCCGAAGGCGGCATTACCGGCCACGAAGTCATCGCCTCCGCCGACGGCAAGCTCGCCTTCGTGCCGATCTACGGCAACTCCGGCGTTGGCAGGCCCGGAACCGATGGCACCAACATTGCCGTCATCGACATCGCCACCCACAAGGTCGTCGGCAACATCGCCTTTGACCACGGCGTACGCCCCCACTGCCCGATGATCGGCCCCAAAGACGGCAGGCTCTATGTCACCACCGAACTCGACAAGACCATCACCGTCATCGATCCCAAATCGTTGAAGATCATCGGCACGCTCCCCACCGGTCAGCCCGAGAGCCACATGTTCGTCCTCTCCCACGATGGCCGACGCGCCTACACCGCCAACGTTGGCCCCGGCACCGTTTCCGTGATCGATATACCGGCGCGCAAAGTCCTCAAAGTCATTCCCGTCTCCGCCAATACCCAGCGCATCTCCATCTCACCCGACGACAAGTGGGTCTTTACCGCCGACCAGACCAAGCCGCAGATGGCGGTCGTCGATACCGCGACCAGCACCGTCGCCAAGTGGATACCGATGGAGGGCATCGGCTACGGCGCCGCCCCAACCCCGGACGGCCATTGGCTCCTCGTCGCCCTTCCCGATCAGAACAAGGTCGCCGTCATTGACCTCAAGAACATGCAGGTCGCGCGCACTGTCGCCGTCGGCACATATCCGCAGGAGGTCATCGTCCGCCCCGACGGCAAGTCCGCCTACGTCTCCTGCGAACACGCCAATGCTGTAGGCGAAATCGACACCACTACGTGGGAAGTCACCCGCAGCATCCCCACCGGCAAAGACGCCGACGGCCTTGCATGGGCGGGACAATGATCCCCGCGAAGGTTGTAGCAGGAACCGAGGGTGCCCCATCCATGCCGCGAGAAACCGGGGTCCCCGCGGAAAGGTCCACGTCCGAGGGGTGTTTCATGGGTGGGAAAGCAACGAACACTGCGAGCGCATTATCCCCGACACTAATCCAAACAAGCGGGAATTCAAGAAGCCTGCTGCAAGCGCCTAGCTAATCGCCCGGTCCCACGTCTCCAGCGTCCGCTTGAACTCACTCATGAACTTGCCGGCATCCGCACCGTCGATCAACCGATGATCGAAGCCGAGACAGTAGTACTGCATCGAGCGAATAGCAATCGTATCGTTCCCCTCGGCATCGGTCAGCACCACCGGCTCCTTCTTCAGCGCGCCGATCGCCAGAATCGCCGCTTCGGGCTGGTTGATGATCGGCATGCCAAACTCGTCGCCGAAGATCCCCGGATTGGTCAGCGTAAACGTCGATCCGCCCACCTCGTCTGGCAGCAGCTTCTTCGTGCGAGCGCGTCCGGCCAGGTCGGCGATCGCGCGCGCGATGCTCGCAAAGTCGCGCTTCTCCGCCTCGCGCACCGTGGGCACAATCAGCCCCCACTCCAGCGCCACCGCGATCCCAAGGTTGATGTTTGCGTGATAGTGAATCGAGTTGTCGATCAGCGATGCATTCACAATCGGAAACCGCCGAAGCGCCTCAACCGCTGCCACCGCGATAAACGGCATATACGTCAGCTTCGCCCCGTGGCGCTGTTCGAATCCCGCCTTCTCGCGCTCGCGAAGCCGCACAATCCGCGTCATGTCCACCTTGTAGACGGAGTGCACATGCGGACTGGTGCGCTCGCTCTCGACCATCCGCTGCGCGATGATCGACCGCATCTTCGTCAGCGGCACCACATCGGCAGTCAACGCCTTTGGCTGAACCGGTTCCGGCTTAGGCTTGGGCGTCGGCGCAACCAGCTGACTCTCCGGCTTGCGTGCAGCGCCCCCTTCACTGATGAACCGCAGAACGTCTTCCTTATTGATGCGTCCGTTCGACCCCGACCCCGGCACAAGCCGCAGATCGACGTTATGCTCCTTCGCAATCCGCCTGACCAGCGGCGATGATCGTATCTTGCGGTCCGGATCCACCTGCGGTGGGGTCAACTGCGCCTTCGGCGCGCCGGTGGCTTCTGTGGCCCTCGATGCTTTCGTTGGCTCCGTTAGGTGACTGGTTGATGGAATCTCACCCACACCGGGAGAGCCGCCGATCATCGCGACCACCACGTTGATCTGAACCGTCTCGCCCTCGCCTGCTTTGATCTCCGTCAGCAGACCCGCGACCGGCGACGGAATCTCTGCATCCACCTTGTCGGTCGAAATTTCAAACAGAGGTTCGTCCTTCTCAACCGCGTCGCCGACTTTCTTGAGCCACTTGGTAATCGTGCCCTCGAAAATCGACTCGCCCATTTGGGGCATCACAATTTCGACGCCGCTGCCGGCAGCGCCCGCCGGTGCCTCCGGCCTGGCCTGCTTGGCAAATTCCTGCTTTGCCTTTGGCGCTGATCCAGGCTGGCCGGATTTCTCTGTCGATTCGCTCGTCTTCGGCGCACCCGTCTCCGCGCCCTTCGTCCCACTGGAAGCCCCGTCCAACACGGCGACCACGGTGTTGATTTCGACTGTCGACCCTTCAGGAAACTTGATCTCGGTAAGCACTCCAGCCACCGGCGAAGGAATCTCCGCATCCACCTTGTCGGTAGAGATCTCGAAGAGCGGCTCGTCCTTCTCCACAGGCTCGCCGACCTTCTTGTACCACTTGGTGATGGTGCCCTCAACGATCGACTCGCCCATCTGGGGCATGATTACATCGGTTGGCATCAATCCTTCACTCCGCAATGCGCGATCCGGGGCGGCAATCGGTTCCTGCCGGATTATAAATTGCAGCCCATACCGTGTGGCTTGCGCCAACTCGTTTACGCCCGCACTGGCCGCTCCGGATCCCCATGCAGCCTCTCCACCTCCGCCGGAACATGTAGCGGAGTATCCTCCGCCGGTATCTCCGGTTTCGACGCCGCTTGCGCGCGCAGGGCATCCAGGCTTTCCACCGCCAGCACCTGTTGCGCGAAAACCTGCCCGAACTGCCGCGCCGTCTGGTGCGCCATCTCCTCAAGTCCGGGCATACTCACGCCCTCCGGAATCTCACGCTCCAGGCTCGTCACCGGCTTGTCCGTTATACCGCACGGATTGATCAGTTGAAAGTCGCGCAGGTCCGTCGTTACGTTGAAGGCAAATCCATGCGAAGTGATTCCCCGCGAAACATGAATTCCGATTGCCCCGATCTTGCGCGCTTTTTCCTTGCCAGGCCTCTCCTCCAGGAGGCTGCCGTCTGCAGGACCATGCAGGCCGCACCAAATCCCTGTCAGCCCCGCAATCCGCCCGGCACGCACGCCGTAGACTCCGCACAACCGGATCAGCGCCTCTTCCATCATGCGCACAAAGTCCACCGGCCCCAGCCGGCCGCCCTTGGCATTCACCAGGCTACGCAAATCAAATATCGGATAGCCAACAAGCTGCCCCGGCCCGTGATAGGTCACATCGCCGCCACGATTGATCTCGTGTAGCGTAACGCCACGACGTGCCAGCAATTCATCAGAAGCAAGCACGTTCTCGCGCCGTGCATTCCGGCCCAGCGTCAGCACCGGCGGATGCTCCAACAGGAGCAGCGTGTTATCCAAGCGGCCCGAAAGCCGCAAGCTTCCAATCTCAGCTTGCAGCCGCAACGCCTCGTCGTATGCGACCCGCCCCAGATAGAGATACTCGATCATGGCTTTCTCTCATTGTAGATGCGGGTGGCAACGCGCACGGAAGATTGCTTCAGGCTCAATTCCTGAAGCGGCGCCGCAAAAGCTTCCAGAGAAGGCGGCCTTCACACCAGGCAACCAGAACCCACAGGATCCCCACCACCAGGGCCATCGGCAAACCGCTCGGTGCCATCGTGATGTGGAACGCAATGATGTTCACAATCTCAGCCGCCAGAACTGCCAGCGCCAGCGGCACATAGCGGTTGATCAGCAACAGAATCGCGGGCGCCACCTGAAAGAACCCACTAGGATAGTAGTGCGCTGCAAGGGCTACTGAAACTCGCCATCGAGCCCAGTCGGCATCGGCCCCATTGGGAAGAAATTCAGGAACACATTTGAACCGAAGACGAGAAAGATGAGCCCCAGCAGATAGCGGGCAATCGTTGCAACAATCTTCACGATAAGCTCCTGGATTTGAGATCGAGGTCGGCTGAGTTCTCGCCGTCGTCGAGTATCCAATGGATGTTCGCCGAACGTCGCCCGATTCAGAACACGGGACTCCGCATCTATCGGTAAATTCTTTGAATCAAAAATATCCGCTGGCTGCGGCATCCGTGCGGATGCCGCAACTCGCGCTGTCCGTTGACGGCAAGGGTTGCCGGCTTCGGACATAGACGGGCTGGAACTGCCTTCCCCAAGCGTCCCAACCCCATTTGGACTAGCTCCCATTGGAGGTCTGGCACCTAGTCCATTTGGTTCCCCCTGGCAATAAGTCGAGGGATCCCAAATCTGTCTTTCCTCTGCTTGAGTCGATTTCTGTTCGTTGCAGCGTCGCCGTGGAGGGGGGCAGGACACAACTGGCGGCACAAACGAACGGATAGATCGAACCAATCATGAAAATGAGATCGATACACCACGGCTGCCGGTGTCGAACTCAGTCTATGAAGGTGTGACTTGGAGGGAGAGCTGCGAGGGTGGTCCGCGGGACGGGTTGGGCCCATCCATGATTCGCAGTCCGGAGGTTGCCTCCTGAACGACAACTCGTATCGTCGTGAAGCATTGGAGCGCCAGAATCGCGTTCCCCTGGACGTTGATTCTCTTCCCGCGAATTCGGTGCAGGCGGGGCGCAGGGGTGTGATGACCCGGCCTCGAAGCCACTAACTGGACTAGGTTCCCGCCCTTCCGTTTGCCGGCGATATTGGAGTGGGATCGCGGATCCGCCAGGTGGCATGAAGACGCACCCATCGGCCGGGCCGACGCCAGCATCGCAAACGGCGCCAACGCAAGGACGAAGAGCAGAGTTCCGGCGATGGACCAGCGTGTCTTCACGGTAGGGAGCCTTGAGTATACCCAGCAGCAAATTGAATCTGCAAACCAAATCGTGCTGACCCCGTTACGCCGGTGAACTCGATAGCCATCGGAGGGAGACCGGAGTGTTGGCGGTGTCACGGCGCGGATCACGCGCCGCGACACCATGACAATTCGGCAGAGGGACCTGTAAGCCGAATTCTGTCGTGTGCGGTCATTCCTCTAGGCGCAGCGTTACCGCATACGCTCATCAGCGACCTACCCGGAGGTTTCGGCCATTGCATGGAGCAGACCTGCGACAGAACATCGTCGCCAGAGAACTCCATTCGAGCCGCCTGAACGCATCGGGCCGATGCGCAGCGTCGCGTGGCTCTTCGCGGCGCTTCCCTCCCTATTTGGTCTTGCTCCGTGTGGGGTTTACCCTGCCCCCGGCCTTACGGTCGGAGCGGTGCGCTCTTACCGCACCTTTTCACCCTTACCTCGAAAACGGTTAGTTCTCGGGGCGGTATGTTTTCTGTGGCACTGGCCGTCTGTGCGCCTTGAAGCGCACATCCCGGACGTTATCCGGCACACTGCCCTGCGGAGTTCGGACTTTCCTCCCCCGGAATGCGCTTGCGCGAACCCCGGCAGCGACCGCCCGGTCCTCCTGCCAGCCCTAGTGTACCCCGAATCCACAGCCCCATTTTTTTCGCCCGTTACCATGAACCCATGCTGCGCGTGAAACTTCTCGAATCCGGCGCCCGCCTTCCCGTTGTGGCTCACCCCGGCGAGGACCTGGGATACGACGTCTTCTCCCTCGAAACCGTGCTTCTGGAACCCCACAGGACCATCCGCGTCCGCACCGGCATCTCTGTCGAAGCGCGCCATCCCGACAGCGGCGCCCCACTAGGCCTGCTCGTGCGCGACCGCTCGTCGATGGCCTCGAAAGGCATCGCCACCACGGGAGGCGTCATCGATGCCGGCTATCGCGGCGAAGTGCAGATCGTGATGACCAACCTGGGCGCAGCGGCCATCGAAATCAAGGCCGGCGAGAAGATTGCCCAAATGATTCCAGTCCCGGTGCTTACCGGCCCGGTTCAGGAAGTCGATGCACTGGAAGAGTCGGCACGCCTTGGCAAAGGATTCGGTAGTACTGGCCGCTGAACACAACTGAAAACACAGGCCATTGCTGACGCATCCCGGCTTACAGCCGTCGCCCCCTCGTGGGACGCAATCAAATCTGAACTCCCTAAGTTCAATCACGAACGGTCTCTTCTAATTCGATTTGCTAGAATCCGACCGATGTGCTGACACCGTGTCAGCAAGGCTAGTTTTCCCATGGAAACCCTCAGGCCCACAGTCCTCGTCATTGATGACGATCCCATCCACGCGGATACCCTTGCAATGGTGCTCAACATCAGCGGCTTCAAGGCCACGGCGGTATACAGCGGCGAACGCGGCATCGAACTCGCGCGGCTGAGCCCATTTGACCACCTCGTCACAGATGTGGTGATGGACGGGATGAATGGAATCGACGCCGCGATCGCCATCCATCAGGTGCTGCCCAATTGCCGCATTCTGCTGATTTCCGGCAACAACAACACGGCTGAACTTCTCGCCATCGCCGCCGCGAAGGGCCATGGGTTCGAAATCCTGCCCAAGCCCATCCACCCCACCGTTTTGCTCGAGCAGATGCGGGCCCAATCATCGATATCGGGACTCACCCAACCTGCCGCAGCCGAGCCTGCCCCCGAATAGAAGCCGCAAATTAGCCGTGCTCGCTTCATTGGCGACCGCCCTGGCTGCTCCGATCACCCCCGGCATACGAATTGTGCACGGTATCTCACATAACGCATCGGAATAACCCCGATAGCGATACGTTAGCCATACGATTTTGCTTGCAGTCAACGAGTCTCCAAGATTATTGTGATGTGGAAAGGGACATACACATCTGATTGCCGAGGTTGAATCACATGGGATCCCAAAGCGATCCTCGCGAGTCCTCGTCTGTCTTGTGCGAAATCCTGCGCCGCACTTTATCGCTCGTTGAGTACTACGGTCGTCTCGAAAGCAACGAGAGCTCCCTTTTTGAACTCAAGCTTGCGCTCATTCGCACCATCGAGCGCGTTGAAGACGAGCAAGCCGGTAGAGCCTCTGCCGCCAAGGGCCAGGAGCCCCATTATGCACTCTCTTCGCGCAAAGCTCCTCACAGTGAAGCCATCGATCCGATCTCGTTGGATAAAGAGCTTGGCAAAAAGCTGTAGCGATTCTTGATGGATGAGATATAGGCCGGCTCTAAATCGCAATCGGTGCGACCACGCCAGATAGATTCCGATTGCACGATCCAGAAAGCACAGCAACACTCCGCTATCAAAGATGTTCCTGCTCATTCATGCCTTGCGTGCGAGATAGTCACGGTGAATCCCCGTTGAGATGGATACCACTTCAACAGAGCGCCACTTGCAAGAATCACCATCAGATTGAGCAGGAGACAGCGTCACACACATCGAAACTCTTGTTCTCCGACAGTGACGGATGTGGTTCACACGAGTGTATTCGCAACCGCCGTTTCCTAGAATGATAAGCACGCGATGAAAAAGGGAACGGACACCACAGATGTGATTCCAGGCATTCTTCGGGGAGACGGAGTGCAGTACAAGTGCACAGTTGCTCTCGTGACGAAGCTGATCCGTGGCACGTCGGCGAATGGCGTCTTGACCAGCCTCAGGATCGACTCGGCCGACCAGTCGCCGCCAGACGGGATCTATCGTCTCGATGTCCGCGGCCGAATCTTCAAGGTCCGGCGCGAGGGCGGCAAATGGCCGATTCTGAAGCTCTAAGAGTCCTGAAGAACCAAAGACTCCTCAGTCCTTGCATCGGAGACACTCCCGCAGGGGCAGGGCTTACACTGTCGGCTGAGAATCACTCAAGATTTTGCTCGAAGGATATCAGTCCATGCGATTCGCGCTCCTTTTCCGTGCGATGTTTTCCACTCTGCTTTCTTCCAGTCTGATCCTTGGCCAGACGCCACCAGCTGCGGAGAATTTGCCGGCGAAAGTCGACGCGATTTTTCAAAAAATGGACTCGACCTTGTCGCCGGGCTGCGCGCTTTCTGTGATGAAAGACGGCAAGATCGTTTACGAGCGCGGCTACGGCATGGCCGACCTCGACCACAACGTTCCGATCACCCCCAGCACTGTCTTTCATGTGGCTTCGATGTCGAAGCAGTTTGTGGCGGCGTCGATTCTCATGCTTGCGCAGCAGGGCAAGCTCTCCCTCGATGACCCTGCGCGCAAATACATTCCCGAACTGCCCGACTTCGGCACGCCGGTTACGATTCGCCAGCTGATGCATCACACCAGCGGACTGCGTGATCAGTGGGATCTGCTGGGCCTCTCCGGCTGGCGCTATTCGCTCGATCTCATTACCAACGACGACGTGCTCTATGTGGTCTCCCACCAGAAAGAACTGAATTTCCCTCCAGGCACAAAATTTCTCTACAGCAACACCGGCTTCACGCTGCTCGGCGAGATCGTGAAACGCGTAAGCAGCAAGACCCTCCGCGGATTCACCACTGAGAATATTTTTCAGCCGCTGGGCATGAAGAACACTCATTTCCGCGACGATCACGCGGAGATTGTGAAGAACATCGCCTACGGTTACGAGCCCGCCAAAGACACGTTCAAGCTCAGCGTCACCAACTTCGACACCGTAGGCGCGACCAGCCTGATGACCACCGTCGAGGACCTTGCGCTGTGGGATGAGAACTTTTACAACCCGCACGTCGGCGGACCAGAGTTGATGAAGCAGATGCTGGAGCGTGGCAAACTGAACAGCGGGGAGCAGATTCACTATGCCTCAGGGCTGTCGATTGGCACCTATCGTGGTCTTAAGACTGTCGATCATGGTGGTGCCGACGCAGGTTATCGAGCGGACCTCATCCGTTTTCCTGATCAGCATTTCAGTGCGGCATGTCTGTGCAATCTTGCTACCGCCAATCCCAGCGATCTCACTCGCAAAGTCGCCGATATCTACCTGGCAGAGCAGATGAAGCCCGCCAATCCTGCGCATGCTGACGACTCCAAGCCGGTGGAGCTGACGGCGGAGCAGATGCAGGAAAAGGTGGGCACCTACGGAAACGTGAAGGACGAGGATGATTTCGCCCGGTGGGTCATCAAGAACGGGAAACTGCAGGTGGGCAATTTGGGCGAAGACGAAACGTACCCGGTGAAGGCGCTCAGCGAGAACCAGTTTCATCTGCTGATCTCTCCGGTCGATTTCACATTTCTGCCGACGAAGCCAGGAGCGCCCCGCTCGTTCACGATCAAGCAGGAGGACGGCAAGATCGAAACCTTCGCGGCGATTCCACCATTCGCTCCGCTTCCCATGCAGCTTGCCGAGTACGCAGGCGTCTACAGCAGCCCTGAAATCGACCCGCTCTATGAGTTGAAAGTAGAGAACGTGCACGTGGCCGGTTGGGATCCACCGGAGCCTGACCAACCCAGACTTGTACTCCATCGGCTGAAGAACGATCCGGATCCGCTGCGACCGGTTGCACGCGACTTTTTTGCGGCGTCCGTCGGCAAGATCCGCTTTACCCGCAACGCGAAAGGCGAGGTTGATGGGTTTTTGCTGAACACGGGACGAGTGGTCAATCTTCGCTTCATCAAAGGCCGCCCGGCGATTGCGGCGAAGTGAGGACGGCGCACAACTGCAACCAAGAGGTTGCGGATGAGAACCCGTCCTCAAAAAAACGGATCTAGATCGAAAGATTCAACCTGGTTTTTGCGAAGGGCGTTGGGTCAGGCCCAGGCCTTCTCCGCGAAACGAGAAGACCCGAACCCCGCCCATGCTCTATTTTCCCAGCCCGTCGTCCTTGTGATAATTCGGGTAGGCCGGCACAGGAATCGCCGGAATCGGATGCTCCTTCAATTCTTGAAGCACCATCTGCACACCGACTTCGAGTTGCTTGTCATGGCCCGCGGCGATGTCTTTGGGCAGTTCCTCCACCATCTCATCCGGAGGGATGCCGTGGTTTTCGACTTCCCAGTCTCCCTTGAGTCCGAAGATCGCGTAACGCGGCGCCATCACGTAGCCTCCGTCGAGCAGCGGAGGATATCCGCCGATACCGACCAGTCCGCCCCAGGTGCGCGTGCCCACGAGCTTGCCGATCTCCGCTTTGCGGAAATACCACGGCATGGCGTCGCCTCCGGAGCCTGAGTTCTGGTTGATCAGCATGACCTTGGGCCCAAAGATGGCGCCGACCGGGTCGTGAATCGGTTTGCCGTCGCGCTCGATCGCGCCCGAGAGCGGAAAGCGTTTGAGCACGTCGACGACATAGTCGGCAATCAGGCCGCCGTCGTTCCAGCGCTCATCCAGCACCAGCGCCTGCTTGTTGAGCTGCGAATAAAAGTAGCGGTTGAAGTTGGTGTATCCCGATCCGCCCGTGTTGGGCATGTAGACATAGGCTACCTTCCCGCCGCGAGAGCTCATTGACCTTGCGGATGTTGCCCTCGATCCAGTCGAGGTTGCGCAACCCTGTCTCATCGCCGACCGGAACCACGGTGACATCGCGCGCGTCTTTGCCGTCGGCATTGGGGCCGACGTGAAGGACGGTTTGCTTGCCCGCCGTGCCATCGAAGAACTGGTAGAGGTTGTCGTGCGCGTGCAGTTCGCGGCCGTTGACGGCAAGCAGGTATTCGCCCTCCTTGACATAGACTCCGGGCATCGTAAGCGGCGAAGTCGAGACCGGGTGTCCAGTTCTGCCCGCCGAAGATTTTAGCGATGCGATAGCGGTCGTTTTCGATTTTGTAGTCGGCGCCCAGCAGGCCGGCCTTGGGGCCGTCATCGTGTGAACGCGCGCCGCCGACGAACATGTGCCCGATATTGACTTCGCCGAGCATTTCCGTCGAGAGATAGGTAAACTCGGCACGCGACGCGAGCCCATCGAGATAGGGCTTGTACTTGGCTTCGATCTTCGGAATCGAAAGACCATGCGTATTCGGGTCGTAAAGGAAATCGCGCTGGATGCGCCAGGTTTCGTGGTAAATCTGGCGCCACTCCGCGCGTGGATCAACCATGGTCTGCATGCCGCCGAGGTTCAGCGGCTTGCCGGGGCTGCCATTTCCGGGCTTCAGTTCGTCGGCAGGCGCGATGGCCCATCCACCTTTCCGCGGCATATAGAATCTTCGATCCGTCGGCGGAGACTGGATGAAGCATCGAGATCGCTGAGGACGGTTTCAGGCTCGCGCTTCTCGAGCGTGAACCGCCAGACGGCGCGAATGCCCGAGCCCTCGACACTCGAGGCGCGTCCGAAGGGAGGCCCTTCAAGCAGATAGATGACACCAGCCTTGCCGGTGGCGATCGCGCCGTAGTTGCGCGGCGGAATGGGTAGAGACAGGATGCGATTGCCGATGCCGTCGAGATCGACGGTGACCTTTGACGGGCTTGTCTTTATCCTTATCCTTGTCTTTATCCTTGTCGTCTGATTTTGCCGTGTCCTTGTCTTTGTCGTCGGCTTTCTTGTCTTTGTCCTTGTCGTCGGCCTTAGCATCCTTCTTGTCGTCTGCCACCGGCGGCTTGGGCTCGTCTTTTTTCTCTTCCTTGATCTTTTCGTCATCGCTTTCCGGCGGAATCGGCGAAGCTCCGTCCTTGGCGAGCACCACGACATACGGGGCGCTGGTCTGGGCGCGATCGAGCGACGACAGGTCGATGCCTGCGTGCGAGGGTCCATCGTCAGTCGACGCAATGAAGTAGAGATACTTGCCATTCAAGTCGAACGCGGGACTGGAGGCGTCGCTCATCCCGTCTGTCACCTGGGTGCGATTTCTTTGTCTCCAGCGAGTACAGGAAGATGGCGTGAAGCTGATTTTCCAGATCGCGCTCATAGGCGATCCACTTCGAGTCGGGCGACCATACTTCGTTGAAGGCGTAGCCCAACGTGCTGTTGAGCACCTTGTCGACCTGGAAGGGCTTGCCGCGATGGAACGTCAACCAGCCACAGGCGGTTGTGCTTGTCATTAAAGGCAATGTGCTTTGAATCCGGCGACCAGGTTGGGCCGTAGTAGTAGCTGGGATCGGGGCCGAGATCGATCACGGTCGGCGCCTTGAATCCCGTCTGATCGCGGAGGTAGAGCTGATATTCGCCCGATGCGTCGGAGAAATAGGCGATGGTTTTGCCGTCCGGGCTCCACGACGGATCGCGCTCCGCAGAGCCGGACGTGTTGGTCAAATTGCGAGTGTCACCCTTTTCGCCGGGTACCGTAAAGATCTCGCCATGCGCTTCAAAAGCCGCGCGCGCGCCCGTGGGAGAGATGGCGGCATTCCGGATTTCATCGGGATGAATCGTCGCGAGGTGCGGCGCGAGGTTTGCCAGCTCTCCATGCACTTGGATCGGCACGACGTGATCGCTGTCACTGGCGGTATCAACCAGGTGGATGGAGCCGAACTGCTCATAGACCAGCCCGTCCGGCCCTGCGTGCATCGATTTCAGGTCGTAGCCCTTATTCGGCGCAACCTGGCTCACTTGCTTCGAGTCCGTATCGTATTTGAAGAGCGAAATCGGCCCGCCGCGATCCGACAGAAAGATAGATGGAATTGCCCAACCCACGACCGGGTTGGAGTCGTTGGAGTTTTCGCGCGGCACCTTCACCAGGTCCAGCGTCTTCAGGTTCACAATCCATATCGGCGTAGTCTGGCCGCCGTGGTATTGCTTCCAGGCCTGCTCCCACTTGGTGATCGGCTGGTAGGCAATGGACTGTCCATCCGGGGAATAGGATGCCCTCCACACCAGAAGGCAGCGGGAGAGGCTCGGGGATGCCGGAGCCGTCGGCATGCACCGTCGAAAGCTTCACGAAATGGCGAAAGCTGGTCGCGCCATTCGCGATGAGTACGTTTTTGCCATCGGGCGTCCAGCCCACGACTTCGCTTCCCGACGGATGCCATGTGATGCGCCGCGGAACGCCACCTCCTGCCGGCATCACATAGACATCACGTTTCCATTGAGATGTGCGGAGTATGCGATCTCCGATCCGTCGGGCGAGAACAACGGACCCGCGACGACTTTGCCGTCTGAAGTGAGCCGCTCGGCCTCGCCACCCTGCCGGTTCACCGTCCACACGTCGTCGGCATAGAGGAAGGCGATCTTGTCCTTCGAGAGAGATGGATTCCGCAAAAGGAGCGGCGATTGACCTGAAGTGGAACTGGTGGAAGATTGAGCGGATGCAACGACCGGGAAGAGGATGGCCAGCGCCAGCACAACGAGCGCGAACCGGGAACGAGCGAGAATCATCAGGCCCTCCAAGGCATGAGGTCGCACAGATTTGGGATCAAAAGAGCTCAGGAAAAGCTGCGCCAGAGTATCGTACGACGTCAGACCGGTAAACGATCCCCGAATTGTGACGGCGGAGACGACTCCGCTCGCGAGGAATCCGCGTTTTGGCGGGGACTTTGACGCGGTCACCTTCGCCCGGCGATTGCCGTCACTGCCGGCGCCTCTGTTTTCATGGCAGTCAGCGCTTGTTTTGCAGCGCGAATTCCCGACCGCATCGCCGCGTGCACCGTGCCCCAGTGGCCAGTGATGTCCGTATGTTCGCCGGCAAAATAGAGCGTCTCCTGCACCGGCGTTGCCATCTTCAACACGGCGTCGAGTGCGCCCGCGGGCACGTAGCTATAGGCTCCGCAGCTCAGCGGATCGCCCTGCCAGTCGTGCGTCGCGCAACAAACCAATAGATTGCGCAGCAGGTCCAGCGGCAACTCGAAGATCTTCGCAAGTTGCTTACATGCGGCATCGCCCACCTGTTCGCGCGTGAACTGATCGAACGCGGCAGATCCCGGTCCGCCGATCCAACCAGTCAGCGTATGGGTTTCCCAGGGATGCGCCGTCCACCATACCGGCGGCATTGCATCGCGCGCGAACAGGAAACTCAGCTTCGGAAGTTTCACCTCGTCCAGCGTCGCCCACCAGCGCTCGCTGAAGACAAGCGTGAACCGCCGCACCGGTCCCATGGCAAGCTGGGCCGCCGCGAGCAGCGTTTCCGGGATTGGATCAAACAGAACGCCGAGGTGCTGCAGGACACCCAGCGGCAGCGCGATCACCGCCTGCTCCGCCGAGTACTGGGCCAGTTCGCCGCTATCGCGCACAAAGACCGAAACCCGCCCGCGCTCCCACTCAATCTTTTCCACGGTCCGTGACAGCTCGATACGCCCGCCGGCCTGGCGCACTTTGCCTGCAAGGAATTCCGGCACCCGGTCATATCCCTCGCGGACGCGAAAAATCTCGTCGCTTCCAGTCTCCTCCTCGGCTCGCTGCTGCACGGCGAGAGCATGCACGCCGATCCTCCGATAATCCGCGGCATTGAAGCTTTGCACATAGTTGACGACCTCTTCCCGCTTCTCCTGTGAGAGCTTTTCGAGCTGCGGGTAATCTGAAAACGCGATGTCGGTTCCCTTCCATTTTTCAAGCCCGTGCAGGAACCGGAACATCTCGCTCTGCTCCGCGCACTTCCTGAGCCTGCCCTGCCTGTGGCAAATGACCTTTCCATCCAGGGCATAGGTATCCAGCCCCGCCTCGTGGATCAAATCCCAAAGTTCTGGTGGATGCCCATGAATGAACTCTGCGCCGAGTTCCAGAGTCTCGCCGCGGTCGCGCAGGGTGCGTATGCGGCCCCCCACGCGGTCGCGCGCTTCCAGCACAAGCACCTTCCGGCCCGCCTCGGCGAGGAGCCGCGCCGCAGTCAGCCCCGCCATACCCGCGCCGACCACCAGGATGCGCTTCGATCTGCCGTTCATACCCCTTTAGATGCGCCGGCGTTTCCGCAGCACACGAAATTGCTCATACTCGCCCCCTCGTTATCTAATTCCTGAAGCGGCTCAACGGTCCAGCCCTACCGCCCGCGCCGCGATCGAAAATCTTCCCCTACAAGGAGCGGTGATGTTTCCAGTCCGCCAGAAAATCCGCAGTAAGCTTCTCCCCATCCTCGCGCTGGCCGTCTCTCTGCCCGTGGTTGCGCAGCAGGCTGATTCAGCCCAACCCGAACCCGATGCCGCTACCACTCTGCACCACATCAAGACCGTCTTCATCATTGTGATGGAGAATCACAACTGGACGGGCGATGGCAGCCTCGATATCAAGGGCAACCCGGACGCTCCCTACATCAACTACACGCTTCTCCCCATGGCTTCCTATGCCAACAACTACAACAACCCGCCGGGGAACCACCCGAGCCTCCCGAACTACCTCTGGCTTGAGGCTGGCACCAACTTCGGCATCCACGATGACGGACCGCCTTCGCAGCATAGCCAGACCACCAGCAATCACCTGGTAAAACTCCTCGAAAATGCTGGAATCTCCTGGCGCTCCTACGACGAATACATCAGCGCGACCAGCTGTCCGATGAAGAATGAAGGCCCGGTAGATTCCAGCGGAAGTCAGGTTTACCAGTCCCGCCACAACCCCTTCGTCTATTTCGACGACCAGACCAACCACCTCTCCAGCTCGTCCGCGGTGTGTATCTCGCACATCCGGCAGTTCGGGCAGCTTGCACACGATCTCGCGGACAACACGGTTGCCCGCTACAACTTCATCATTCCCGATATGTGCGACGACATGCACGACAGTTGCGGCGGCAACGCCATCGCCCACGGTGATGAATGGCTCAAGAAAACCGTTCCCATGATTCTCAACTCCACCGCCTATCGGAGCGGCGGAGCTCTCTTCATCACGTGGGACGAGGCTGCAAAAGGCGATGGCCCGATCCCGATGATCGTGCTGTCGCCCTATGCAAAGGGCAACCACTACTCCAATTCGACCCATTACACGCATGGTTCGACCCTCCGAACCATCCAGGAGATCTTCGGGGTCTCTCCGCTGATCCGCAACGCAGGGAGCGAGACTGATTTGCGGTCTCTCTTCTCGGTGTTTCCGTAAGAACCTTCGAGCGCTGATTCTCTAGAAATCACGGAACCTCCAGCCCGCGATCCCGTAGATAATGGGGTCGCGGGTCTGCGTCGAATCTTATCCGCTCATTACCGAAGGAGAACACGATGCGCAAGTTTATCGTCCGATTCGCCACCTGTGCGGTTCTAGTGCTGGGGGTCGCCGCCGCAAACGCACAAAGTCACGCGAGCAAGAACAATTCCGGTCAGCTCGTCGTCGTCTTCAAAGACGGCCATCGCCAGACGTTCAACTTTGCGGATGTGGCGCGTATTGAGTTCTCGGGCAGCGGAGGCGTTCCCATCGGCGATGTGGCTCCGACACCTGCTGGAGCTCCTCCTCGTGGCCATTTCCTGGGCAAGTGGGAAGTTGGCGACGGATCCGGGGGAACGTTTTACATCACGTTAGACGAGGATGGCGGTGCCTGGCGCACCCTTCACCGGGAACACGGGCAGTTGGGCGTATGTCAATGGAGAAGCACGGGTTACGTGGGATGATGGAGCAATGGATGCGATCCGCAGGATCGACGGAAAATACCAGAAATTCGCCTATCATGCCGGCAAAACCTTCACCGATCAGCCGGACAACGTGACCGACGCCCACAACACCTCGCCACGGCCCATCTAGGTGTGGAATTTGATCGCGTCCCAGGCGATGCGCTTCAAAGCCCGGAGAGTGCTGGTGGACCGCGGTCACCTTATCTGCAAAGATGTCACTAGCATCTACAAAGTTGTGACTAGTGTCCTCTGTTAGGAAAAAGCGGTGGCTCGATTTCACCCGAGTCCTGCTCGCGCCGATCTCCGTCATCGCCGCCACCTTTCTCGTGTGCGGCGCCGCGGCTGGGACTGACTCCGAAACAGCCCAGGCAGCCCCCACTGCGAGTGCCGCGAAAATCACGGTTGATTATCCGCTCAACGGGTCGGTCTTTCCGCCCGATATCACGGCTCCAACGTTTCTCTGGCGCGATCCAAGCGAGACAGCAACGAGGTGGGCGATCGACATCTCTTTCGCCGGCCACGCTGTGCCAATCCGCATCGAAGTGCCCGGCAAGCTCCTCCAAGTCGGCCAGCTCGACCCCGAGGCCGGCCCCGGTCCGGAACTGACCCTGGAGCAGGCCGCGACCCACACATGGCAACCCGACGCGGCAACATGGGCCACCGTCAAGAAGCTCTCAGTCCACGCCCCCGCCACCATCGCGATCATCGGAATTGCAGGGGAGGATCACAAACCGGTGTCGTCCGGCAGCGTGACGATATCAACTTCTGCCGATCCGGTCGGCGCACCGCTCTTCTATCGCAACGTTCCCCTGCGGACATCCGCACCGCCCGAGGACGCTCCAATTGCTCCGCTGCCCCAATCGGCAATCCCCATGATCAAGTGGGAGGTTCGCAACATCTCTGAGCCCGAGAGCCACGTGGTGATGGAGAAGCTCTCCACCTGCGCGAACTGCCATTCATTTTCCCGCGATGGCAAGACCTTCGGGCTGGATATGGACGGCCCCAGAAATGACAAGGGCCTCTACGCCCTCGTCCCGGTCTCGAAGAACATGACCATCCACACCCAGGACATGATCCGCTGGAGTTCCTTCCGCCTGAACTCCGAGGCCAGTACTACATCACCCGCAACCAAGCGGTTTGGATTCATGTCGCAGGTTTCGCCGGATGGTCGATTCGTGGTCACTTCGATCGGCCCGCCAAACAACGCCAACAAGAACCAGAAACAGGTTCCGGGGTTGGCGTCGGGACTGCTCGATCGGCTCTTCAGCACCAACTACAAGGACTTTCGTTTCCTCCAGGTGTTTTATCCCACCCGCGGAATCCTGGCCTGGTACGACCGCAAGGAAGCTAAGATGCAGCCCTTACCCGGTGCCGACGATCCCAACTTTGTGCAGACCAGCGCATTCTGGTCGCCGGATGGAAAATACCTGATCTTCAGCCGTGCCGCAGCGCGCGACCCGTTCCCGCCCGGTGCTCCAAAGCCGCAGTATGCCAACGACCCCCGTGAGCCGCAGATTCAATACGACCTCTACAAGATTCCCTTCAACGAGGGACGCGGCGGAAAAGCAGTTCCATTGGCAGGCGCCTCAGGAAACGGCATGAGCAACAACTTTCCCAAAGTCTCGCCCGACGGAAAATGGATTGTTTTCGTCCAGAACAAAAACGGCCTCTTGATGCGTCCCGACAGTCGGCTTTTCATCGTGCCATTCAATGGCGGCAAGGCGCGCCTGATGACGTGCAATACCTCTCTGATGAACTCGTGGCACTCCTTTTCGCCCAACGGCCGGTGGCTGGCTTTCTCCTCGAAAGCGCGCTCGCCCTACACCCAGCTGATGCTGACCCACATCGATGCCGATGGCAATGACACCCCGGCCATCATGGTGGAAAACACGACAGCAGCCAATCGCGCTGTCAACATCCCCGAATTCGTGAATGTGGATCCCGAAGACAGCATCGCCAGGATCGATCCCCAGGCGACGGAATTCTACAAAATGGTGGATGAGGCCTTCGCATTGGCGAACCGCAACCAATTGCCTGAGGCCATCGAAACGTTGCGCGGTGCCCTCCAGCGCGATCCCGACGATGCCATGGCTCATTTCAACCTCGCGAACCTGCTGAATGCCACTCACCAGTCCGGTGATGCGCTCGAAGAGTTTCGCAAGGCCAGCGCGCTCAATCCCGAGGAAACAATATTCCTTGAAAGCCTGGGAATGTCGCTCGAGATGAACGGAAGACCGAATGAGGCCCTGGTTGCACTGCGAAAAGCGGCTGAACTCGACCCCACCTCGGCGGCCTTTGCTTTCAACCTCGGTTCGGTCATGGGATGGAACGGAGACTATTCTGGAGGGTTGGCGGCGCTGGAGAACGCTTCGAAGCTAAGTAATACCAATAACTTGCGTATTGAAATGGGTCTGGCCCAAGCCTACGATAAGTCCGGGGATTTCTCAAAGGCCGTAGCGACCGCACGCCATGCGCTCGACCTTGCCACCGCAGCCCACGACGAGCAGGCCGAAAAGGAAATCCAGCAATTCCTCGATTTTTCCGAGCACCGGAGCGAACTGCGTAACCATTGACTCGAATAGGACTTCCCACACCGGTATTCCGGAACCGTCAGGATTCCTGTTGCGTAACGATTATCGAGGGCGCCGGATTCGGGTGCGGCCCGGCATCTCTCTTAGCCGTCCATAAGACATCGGCGAATCCTGACCAGTGGTCATCCACCTTCACTAGGGCGGTTGCGCAAGCCGTTTCGTCACTTGTCGCAAAAGAACGATCCGATCATTGCGTAAACTGAATTCGGCGGCGTCAGGAACCCGCAGGGGCAAGCAGAAAGTGATTTCATGAGCATTCTCGAAGCCTTCAAACTCGCGCTTCAATCCCTTTGGGGCAATAAATTGCGCTCCATTCTCACGTTGATCGGAGTCGTGATGGGCGTAGCTTCGGTCATCATGGTGCTCACCCTGGTGCAGGGCGCCAAGCGCTATATCTCCACAAAACTCTCTGGATACGGCGCCGACGTGTTTACCGTGAACCGCATGTCGAGCGTGATTCTTTCCGCCGACCAGTACTTCAGCTATCAGAAGCGCAAAATCATCCGCATTGAAGACTACGACGCCGTCAAGGATGGCTGCGACGATTGCAGCGAAGTGGGCGCGTCTCTGTTCAAGAACACCAACGTGGTCTACAACGGGCACTCCAGCAACAACACCGGCGTCCGCGGCTACACCGCTTCGATGATGTCGCTGAACAACATCGATATTGCCCTCGGCCGTGGATTTACTCCGGCGGATGAAGAGCATGCGTTCCATAGCTGCATTGTTGGCTATGACATCGTCGACAACCTGATCGGCGACGGCGATCCGTTGGGCAAAGAGATCCGCGTCGACGGCATTCCCTTTACCATCATCGGCGTCGGCGATCGCCAGGGCAAAACCTTCGGCCAGTCGCAGGACAACTGGGTCGCCATCCCGATCACGACGTATCAGCAGATATACGGTTACAACGATTCGGTGGACATCTATGCGCGCGCCGGCGGCGGTTCGCTGGGCATGGTACGCGCCGAAGACGAAGCCCGTGTGATTATGCGTTCGCGCCGGCACAATGCACCGGGTGCGGTCGACGACTTCGAAATCCAGACCAACGACACCTTTCTTGACATCGCCAATCAACTGCTGGGCGTGTTCGCTTGGGTGGTGATGGGGCTTGGCTCCATCGCACTGGTCGTTGGAGGCGTGGTCATTATGAACATCATGCTCGTGAGCGTGACGGAGCGGACGCGCGAGATCGGTGTGCGCAAGGCGCTTGGCGCGAAGCAGCGCGACGTCCTGATGCAGTTCCTGATCGAGAGCGCTTCTCTGGCCTCGGTGGGCGGTATCTTCGGAATTCTCCTTGGCGTGCTGGTTGGCAAGCTGATCACGGTCTTTGTAGGGTTCCCGACCGCCGTACCCATCTGGGCAATCTTCCTGGGGCTCTTCCTGGCCACCAGCGTAGGTATCTTTTTCGGCGTCTACCCAGCCAGCAAAGCCGCAAGACTCGATCCGGTGGTAGCGTTGCGAGCAGAAATGTGAAAAGGCAGTTCAGAGTTTGAAGTTCTTAGTTCGAAGTTGATGCAAGAAGTGGGGTCGAGAATAAGAGAGCGGAATGTCGATCGGATTTCGTGATTTGGTTGTATGGCAAAAATCAATGCAATTGGCAGTTTCAGTTTACGAATTGACAAAGCAGTTTCCTCGCGAAGAGATTTATGGCCTGACCAGCCAAATGCGACGCTCGGCAGCGTCTATTCCGAGCAACATCGCAGAGGGGCAAGGCAGGGCAAATCCAGGTGAATTCAGGCAGTTCATTGCAATTGCAAGGGGTTCCAACTGCGAGCTTCAGACACAATTGGAACTTGCCCTGGCCTTCAAGTTTGGGGACCAAGCGATGATTGACTCGGCTCAGCAACTATCGGACGAAGTAAGAAAAATGCTATTCGGCCTTCATGCATCCTTGGATCCGAAATCAAAGCAGACGAGAACGCGACGAACTAAGAACTCTGAACTACGAACTCTGAACTACGAACTCGTCACCGGAGCAACCTATGCGAGGACAACAAACCGGCGAATCCGTCAAGATGGCGCTTGAAACCATTCGCACCAACAAGCTGCGTTCGGGCCTCACCATTCTCGGTATCGTTATCGGTGTCACAACCGTGATCACAATCTCCTCGGTCATCAGCGGCTTGAACAACCGCGTCCAGGAATTTGTAAGTTCGCTCGGCAGCAACGTCTTCTGGGTATTTCATCTGCCCGTGATCGGTGTGCGCCCAACGACGGAAATGCTCAGTCGCCCCAAGCTCAACATCGATGAGGTGTATGCGATCCGGAATCTGCCCCACGTAGTGGCGGCCGATGGCGGCTACCAGCACGTCAAGTCGCAATTCCGCGTCGGCGATGTCAGCGTGAAATTTAACGGCAAGAAGATTGCCGGCACCATCCTTCAGGGATCCACTGCGGAAGTGGGGCAGGTCACGGATCTCAACTTCCTGCAGGGTCGCCTCTGGAATGACGAAGAGGACAAGAAGGGTGAGCACGTAGTGGTCCTCGGCCACGATACGTGGGAAGAACTTTTCGGCGAACAGAACGCGATCGGCAAGGAAGTCAATATCGAGACTGGCCTGTATACGGTCATCGGCGTCCTCGACAAGCAGAAGCAGCCCTTCGGCGGGGGCAAGAATCAGGCCGACAATATGGCCTATTTCCCGCTCGGCACCTTTCATAACCTTCACCCCGAAGACAAGGACATGTGGGTGAGCGTGAAATACGACGACCCGAAAAACAAAGCGCTCGTTGAAGAGGAGATCCGCGAACTCCTGCGCATCGCGCGAAAGCTCAAAGTGGATCAGCCGGATAACTTCGAAATCTTCGGACCCGACTCGCTCTCAAAATTGTGGAACCAGCTTACGGGCGGCCTGGTGCTCTTCATGATCGCCGTTTCGAGCGTCGGCCTGATGGTGGGCGGCGTAGGCGTCATGAATATCATGCTTGTGAGCGTCACCGAACGCACCCGCGAGATCGGCGTGCGCAAAGCCATAGGCGCCACCAAGCGCACCCTGCTGGTGCAATTCACCACCGAGGCCGTCACGTTGTGCGCCGTTGGCGGGATCATCGGCATTGTTCTTGGAGCGATCCTCACGTGGATCATCTACTTTCTGCCCATCGGCCTGCCTGCGACCATGTCCACCATGTGGGTGGTCACCGGTTTCACCGTCTCATGCGCGATTGGCCTCATCTTCGGCATCTATCCCGCGTGGAAGGCGGCGAACCTCGACCCGATCGAAGCGCTGCGATACGAGTGAGGACAGTTCAACGTCCTTAGTTCTAAGTTTCTAAGTTGAGATGCGAGACGTCATCGGCAAATCAAATCTGAACTACGAACTTTGAACTCTGAACTTACGAAGAGCATAATTGCAGTGAATAGCACTTGGAAATCAGGCACGGTATGGCCCGGGGACAGACACGGGAATCCGTTAAGATGGCTCTCGATACGGTGAGAACCAACAAGCTCCGGTCGGGGCTGACCATCCTCGGCATTGTTATCGGCGTCACCACGGTGATCACCATCTCGTCGGTCATCACCGGCCTCAACAACCGCGTGAGTGCCTGGGTCACCTCGATGGGCTCCAACGTCTTCTGGGTATTTCACATGCCCCTTATCGGCGTGGAGCCCACCACGGAGATGCTTACCCGCAAGAAGTTGAACCTCGACGATGTCCTCGCACTGCGAGCCTTGCCTCACGTGATCGCCGCGGATGGCACGTACCAGCACGTGAATCAGCAGTTTCATGTAGGCGACGTCGACGTCAAATACAACGGCAAAAAAGTCTCGGGAGCATTTCTGGCAGGTTCAACTGCGGAACTCGAAACGGTATCGGAACTGACCATGAAGGAAGGCCGATTCTGGACCGATGCTGAGGATCAGCGGCACGCTCACGTCTGCGTGGTGGCTCACGACACGGCAGAAGAACTGTTTGGGGACGCAGACCCGATTGGCAAGGATGTGAATGTTGCGTCCAGCCTTTTCACCGTGATCGGCGTTCTCGAAAAGCGCAAGCAGCCCTTCGGTTCCGGCAAAAACCCGGGGGACAATGGCGTCTTCTTTCCGCTTGGTGTCTTTCATAATCTGTATCCGGAACTGAAGGACATGTATATCAGCGTGAAGTATGACGACCAGAAGAACAAATCGCTGGTCGAAGAAGAGATACGTGAGATGCTCCGCGTTCGCCGCAAGGTTAAAGTCGACCAGCCCGACAACTTCGATATCTTCGGACCCGACTCGCTCTCCAAGCTTTGGGGTCAACTCACCGGCGGCCTGGTTCTCTTCATGATCGCGGTTTCGAGCGTCGGCCTGATGGTAGGCGGCGTCGGCGTGATGAACATCATGCTGGTCAGCGTCACCGAACGCACCCGCGAGATCGGTGTGCGCAAAGCCCTCGGCGCCACCAAGCGTGCTTTACTGCTGCAATTTACTACGGAGGCTGTAACGCTCACGGCCTTGGGCGGCATCTTTGGCATTCTGCTTGGCGCCGTACTCACATGGATAATTTATTTCCTGCCCATAGGCCTTCCCGCGGCCATGTCGACCCTGTGGGTGACGCTCGGTTTCACCGTCTCCTGCGCGATCGGGTTGGTCTTCGGCATCTATCCCGCGTGGAAAGCAGCAAACCTCGACCCCATCGAAGCGCTAAGGTACGAGTGAAGGAAGTTTGTAGTTCAGAGTTCGTAGTTCCAAGCTCAGGGTGCCGATGACAGCATCAGCTATAAACTCAGAACTCTGAACTCGCTTAGAACTCATAACTGTCTTCCGCTACACTATCTCCGTGGTTCCACACACAATTTCAATGGCCATTGAAGCACTAACTACAGTGCTGGCCGTTGCAGGCATTGGGCTATTACCTCTTCGCCATCATCGCTGCACGCGTGTACATCGCTGCGCGTCGGGCACCGCTGCCACAGTTTGTTCCCGGTGTCTCGATTCTCAAATCGCTCAAGGGCCTCGACCCGGCATGCGCGATGCGTTTCGCTCGCACTGTCGCCAGACCTACACCGGCGGATTCGAAATCCTCTTCGGTGTCTCAGCGCTCGATGACCCCGCAGTAAGCGCCGTGCAACAACTGCAAAGCGAATTCCCCGACCGCACCATCCGCCTCATCGAGTGTCCGTTGCGCCTCGGCACCAACGGAAAGGTCAGCACCCTCGCCCAACTCGCGCCGCAGGCCCGCTACGAATACCTCATCGTCAACGACTCTGACATCACCGTCAGTCCGCATTATCTCGAACGCGTCATGGCTCACTTCGCGCCGGCGGTGCCGCAGCCATACGCGCAGCCGCCCAAACCTGTTGGCCTTGTTACCACGCTTTATCGCGGCCGCGCACATGGCACGCTCGGATCGCGGCTCGAGTCGCTCGGCATCGCCACCGACTTCATGCCCAGTGTCCTCGTTGCCCGCATGATCGAGGGCGGCCTCCGGTACGGGCTCGGCTCGACGCTCGCCGTCAGTCGCGAAGACCCTCGGGAAGATCGGCGGCTTCGATGCGCTCGTCGATCATCTCGCCGACGACTACGAATTAGGCGAGCGTATCTACAAAGCGGGCTACCGCGTCGCACTCTCCGCCGAAGTCGTCGAAACCAGCGTGCCGGCCTACTCGTGGCGCAGCTTCTGCGATCATCAGCTGCGCTGGCTGCGTACGGTGCGCGATGCGCGTCCCGGCGGCTACGCGGGCTTGCTCTTCACGCAGGGATTCACATTGGCCATGTTCAACCTTCTCGCCAGCGGCATCAGCCCGCTCAGCCTGTGGCTGCTGGCGCTCTGCTTTTTTCTCCGCATCGCTCTGGCCATGACGGTAGGCGCCGAAGTGCTGGGCGATCACCAGGTGTTGCCGAGCCTTCTCCTGTTGCCCCTGCGCGATCTTGTGGCTACGGGCCTATGGGTCGCAGGCTTCGCCGGCAACATCATCGTCTGGCGTGGCGAGCGTTTCACGGTGAAGGGCGGCAAGTTAAGCAACGCCGACGGGAAGTAAGTTCTAAACTCGCAGTTCTCAGTTTCAAAGTACCTGCGGGAGCTTCGGCGTGATCTGACTACGAACTCTAAACTAAGAACTCTGAAATGCGGGACTTCACTCATAACGCAGCGCTACCAGCGGATCGACCCTCATCGCTTTCCGTGCCGGTCCAAGGCTTGCCATCAGAGAGACCGCAACCAGAAAAACAGTGATCGCGAGAAACGTGAATGGATCGTAAAAGCTCACGCCATAGAGGAAGTCAATCGATCCAGGAAACGCCAGCGTTCGATGCAGCACCAGTGACAGCGCCGCGCCGCCGCCAAGGCCCGCGACCATGCCGGCCACGACAGGACGCAGCCCTTCAATGCCGATCCCGCGAAGTATGCGTCCGGGCGTTGCGCCCAGCGCGATGCGCACCCCGATTTCCTGGGTGCGTTGACTGACCACGTAGGCCATCACTCCGTAGATTCCGATGCCCGCCAGCGAAAGCGCCAGCATCGCAAGAACGGCCGCCAGCATGGCAAGAGCGCGGGCCAGCGTCCTCTGCGGATTCAACAGCATCGTTTCCACATTCCACAGAGAAATGCTGGGCAAAATGTCACGGTCGAAGGTGCGCAGCCGGCTCCACACCGCTTCAAGCGCAGCCTGCTGATCGCCGCGAACACTGAAAAAGACGGGATAAATCAACGCCGGATCCGTCGCGAGATAAACATGTGAAGGATCGATACGCGTGAGATTCGTGAAACGCACGTCGCGGGCAATGCCGATAACTTCGAAATCGGTCAGCTTGCCGTCAAAATGCAAATCGAGCCGAAACCGTTTGCCCAGCGGATCCTCATCCGGCCAGAACAGCCGCGCAGTGGAGGCGCTGATGACGGCCACATGCGCGCCGGTTATTGATTCCTGCGAGGTAAAATTCCGGCCCCGCAGCAGGGCGATTCCCAACGTGTTCAGGTAATTGTCTGAAGCATAGCTTGCCAGCGTGCGCGCCTCGCTCGATCCCTCAGGAGTGCCACCGTTTTTGACAAAGATCGGTGGCGTCCAGGTGCCCATCATCGGTCCGCTCCCATAGGAAACGTTCGCGACCTCGGGCACTGTCTTCAGCCATTCAGCCATACGATGAAATGCCGCTGCGGCTTTGGCCGGATCGTCTCCGTAGTCGGCTAGGAGCAGGTAGACGCGATGCGTTTCAAATCCTGGTTCCGCAGCCTGCGAACGTACCAGTCCGCGAATCAGCAGGCCTGCGCTGCTCAGCAACAACATCGAGATCGCGACCTGGCTGCCGATCAGCACACCACGAAGTCGCGAGCGCGACACACCGCGCCCAAACGAAGTGTTCTCATCCTTGAGAGAAGTATTCAGGTCGGGCCTGGTAAACTGCAGCGCGGGCGAAAGTCCGAAGATAAACCCGGTCGCGAGTGACAGGCTGAGGGCATAGATCAGTACACGCGCATCGGGATTGAGATTCAGGCTGAGAACAAAGTCGCTTCCAAGCTGCCGCGCCAGTATCTGGTTGAGCGCGATCCACAGCAATTTGCTGGCTGCGGCCGCAAGCGCAAGTCCCGCAACTCCGCCACCCAGTGCAAGCAACATGCTCTCGGTCAACAGGTGGCGCACCACGCGTGCGCGGCTGGCGCCCAGCGCTAGGCGGACACTGATCTCCTTTTGCCGCGCAGCGCCGCGAGCAACCAGCATGTTCGTGACATTGGCGCAGGCCACCAGCAGGACCATGGCGAAGATCACCATCATGGCCCCGACGCCGGCCTGAAAGCGAACATCATTCGTATTTCCAAAGAAGGCTGTGCGCTCCAACGCAACAGACAGGGTCCGATCGCGCATGGTGTAGCCCGCGTCAAACTGGCGCACCATTGCGTCCGTTTCTGCTTGCGCCTGCTTTGCCGCGATGCCGGGATCGAGCCGCGCCAGCACTTGAAACTCAAAGTCGGTGGGCTTGTGCAGCCAGTCCTGGCCCGGAACAAGTTGCTGCTGCATCGAGAGCGGCGCCCAGAGATCGGGAACCTGCGGATTGAGACTCGTGCCGGTAAACGCGCGCGGTGTAACGCCGATGATCGTGAACGCGGTCTTGCCAACCTTCAACACGCTACCGAGCACGTGAGGATCGCCACGGTATTGCCGCAGCCAGTATGCGTGGCTCAGCACTACGACGGATTCACGGCCCGGTGCGAAGTCTCTCTCCGGAGCGAAAACGCGTCCGAGCTCCGCGTTGATTCCGAGTGCTCCAAAGTAGTTGCTGGAGACGATCTGCGCCTGCGCAGGCTTCCACTGGCTCGCGCCAATGTGGTCCTCGTTCGTCGCAGAGACAAGCAACTTTACCGGAGAACTTGCAGCAATCACATCCTGAAATACATTCTGCCGGTCGCGAAGATTGCTGTATTCCGGATACGAAAAGACGTACTGGTTGTCCCCGATAAAACCGCTCTGGAGCGTCCGGCGCAACCGAACCACCCTGCCGGCATCGGCGACGGGAAGTGGCTTGAGCGCCACTGCGTTATAGGCCGTAAACAACGTGGTATTGACGCCCACTCCCAGCGCAATGGTGGCGATGGCTACAAATGCGAACCCGGGGCTGCGCGCCAGCGTACGACCAGCGTGGCGAAGATCCTGCAAGGTCTGTTCGATCCACATCAGAGACCGCGCGTCGCGATGAGCCTGTTTCGCCTGCTCCACGGCGCCGTAGGCTCGCTTTGCAGCAATCCGCGCTTCCTCGGGCGACATGCCGCGGCGTTCAAAGTCGTCGGCCAGCAAAGTGAGATGCGATGCAACTTCGCGTGCGAGCTCTTCTTCCGCGCGATGATTCCGAAAGAGATTCTGGAATCTGGCAAGAACTCGTCTCCACTGTGCCATTTTGGTTTCTCCTTTGCGCGCAGTTCTCACTGCACAAATCTCGTTGGCTTGCGAATCCCTTGCCTATTCCTCGCGCAGCGCGACCATGGGGTCGATCCGCATCGCCCGCCGCGCCGGTATCAGACACGCAGCAAGAGCCACCAGCACCAGCAAGAGAGAAACCCCGGCAATCGTGGCGGGATCGTTGGGCCTCACGCTGAAGAGCACGCTGATCATCAGACGTGTGACCGCCATCGACGCGCCGATGCCTATGATCGCGCCGATGATCGAAAGCAGAAGTCCGCGTCGCACCACCAGCCTCATCAGATCGCGCTTTTGTGCGCCGAGAGCCATGCGAATCCCCAACTCGCGCGTGCGCCGCGCGACTTCGTATGAAAGCAATCCATACAAGCCGATACACGCCAGCGCCAACGCCAGGAGTCCGAAGAGGCTCGAGAAGCGCGCCATCAGCCGTTCCTTGAAAAGCGTTTGCTCAATCTGCGCGGTCTGCGTGCGCACTTCGAAAAGTGGCAGATTGTTGTCAGCCTCCGCCACTGCAGCGCGTACTTCCTTGACCAGCGCTGTGGGGTCGCCGGAGGCGCGCAACTCAAAGTGGGCACTGTTTGCAACCAGGGGCGTGAACATCGTGGGCTCAATCTCGCGCTGCAACTGATCGTATTTTGTGTCAGCGATAATGCCCACGATGCGGTAGCCAGGCTGTGGACCGATTGGCGGTTCATCTTCCTGCCCGTTGCCCATGTGCCTCCCCAATGGATCCTCGTTGGGGAAGAACTTCCGCACAAACGTCTTGTTGACGATGACCGGTACCGGCGCCGCTTGCGATTCCTTTTGGGGAATCGGCGCCTTGGCGCTTGTATGCTCAGCCGGTGATGCGGCGGCCGCCTCTGCAGCCGCGGTGATCGCGGCTTGCGTTGCCTCCGCCGCGGCAAAATCCGCAGACGTGAATACTCGCCCGGCAACAACTGGAATCCGCATCACCGAAAAGAAATTCGATCCGACCGGGAGAATGGAGGTCTCGACGTTCTTTTTGGGAGGTGCGCCGTCAAGATGCACATAGGTGTTGGACCAGCTTTGGCTTAAGAGTGCCTCCTCTGAATAACTGGCAGAGACCACACCCGGCAGCGCAGCGAACCTTTGCTGCAACTGGCGATAGAGCTGCGCGGTCTGGCGATCCTTGTACCCGGCCAGGCTTGGATTGATGCCGAACAGAAGAATATTCTGCGTGTCGAATCCGGGATCGACAGCTTGAATCTTCTGCAAGGTTCTGACCAGCAACCCCGCCCCAACCAGCACTACGATGGAGAGCGCCACCTGCACTACCACCAGCGCGTCGCCTGCGCGGTAACGCTGCCCGGCCTTCGCTGCACCGCCGGGAATCGACGATGCATTCTCCCGCAGCGAGGAAGTCAGGTCGCCGCGGGATCCCTGCAAGGTGGGCGCCAGACCGCACAGAACTCCCGTCGCAAGCGTAACGCTCGCAGTGAATGCCAGCACACGCCAGTCCAGCGCAACGACATAGGGGAAAGGCTTGTCCAGCCCGCTGGAGACGAACTTGGTGATCGCGTCGACTCCCAACATGGCAAGCAGAATACCCAGTGCTCCGCCGGCACCCGACAGCAGAACGCTTTCGGTCAGGAGCTGGCGGGCGATGCGAGCGCGACCGGCGCCGAGTGCCTGGCGCAGAGCCAGTTCTTTTTGCCGCTTGGCAGAACGCGCCAGAATCAAGCCGGCCACATTGGCACATGCGATCAACAGGACGAGGCCGACGGCCGCCATGATGACATCGAGCATCGGCGCAATCTGGCTGCTCTCGCCGTCCAGCGCTTGTCGCGCGGGCAGCAGCCGGATCTGAGGGGCATCGGCCTCGGCGAATGCCGGTTTCGCTCCGTGCAGCACCTCCCTTTGGAAAAGGGTCGTCGCTTCCGTCTGCGCTTGCAGAGTCGTGACGCCCGGCTTGAGTCGGCCCACAATCACAACCCACCATGTCGTGGCATCAGAGAGCCTGTCTTTGGTACCCCACCACTCGCTCTTCACTTGCCGCGAGAGCGACAAAGGCATGTAGAAGTCCTGGCGCTTGCCGGGCGTCAGACTGGTGAAGGCGGGGCTGGCGACCCCTACGATTGTCACCTCAACGTTATTGAGGCGGACAACACGCCCAATTGCGGATGGGGCGGCGCCAAAGGCTCGCCTCCAATACCCGTAGTCCAAAACGATGGCTCGCGGGGCGGACGGGGAATCATCCGACGGCGCTAGCGAACGCCCCAGAAATACCTTCGCGCCAACGGTCGAGAAGTAATCGCCGGAGACATACATGCCGCGCGTGATGCTCGCTGCACCGTTGCCACCGAAGTTCACCTCAAGCGGGCCCACAAAGGCCACCACGCCGGAAAACGCATTCGTGTGATTTGTTAACGTTTGGAAAAATGGAACAGAGAAAACGCAGTCCCCACTACAGTCCCCGTAGCTGCTTTGTCCGTGCAGCTTCGGTTTATGCAAAGCATTCCACTCGAAAATCACGAGGCGCTGCGGATCCTCGACCGGAAGCGACTGCAGCATCACCGCGTTGATCTCGCTGAAGATTGCAGTATTGGCGCCAATACCGAGCGCAAGAGTAAGGATGGCGACGGCGGCGAAGCCCGGCGATTTTGCCAGCATGCGCAGCGCGTATCGAATGTCCTGCCTTGTCTGCTCGATCCAAAGAAGAGACCGCTCGTCGCGATGAGCCTGCTTAGCTTGTTCCACACCGCCGTATGCGCGCTTCGCAGCAATCCGCGCTTCCTCAGGCGACATGCCGCGGCGTTCAAAATCTTCCGCAAGCAAAGCAAGATGCGACGCGACTTCGCGTGCAAGTTCATGCTCAGCGCCGTTGTTGCGCAACAGGCTGCGGAATCTGGCAAGGAGTCTTCGCATGCGGGGCATGGCTACTGTTCCTCCGTCAGCAGTTTCTCAACCACCCCCGCCATCTGCCGCCAGCGCGCAGTCTCTTCCTCGAGTGCTTTCAGGCCAGCCTTGGTAATGGTGTAGTACTTTGCTTCGCGATTGTTTTCGGTTTTGCCCCAGGAACCGCGCGTCCAGCCATGCTGCTCCAGCCGCACCAGCGCCGGATAGATGGTGCCCTGGTTAAGGTTCAGCTGATCGCCTGAAACCTGCTCAAGCCGGCTCGCAATCCCATACGCATGTTGCGGACCCATGGTGGAAAGAGTGCGCAGGATCATCAGGTCGAGTGTGCCTTGCAAAATCGGTAGAGTCATCTTCTTCACTTGGCATCCAAGTAGACAATGCATTGTACTTGAATGTCAAGTGGAGCCTTCGATTTTGTGACGAAATGCAGTCTGCACGGGATGATCCGGAAGCTTGCGAATGCTGAATTTCAGATCGGGTTGGGAGAAATTCGCTGCTCAACATATCGCAAGACCGCCTTGCCGGCGTTTTTGTGCATTCCGCAACAGATTCATACATTGCCGCTATCATGCCAGGCAATCGGTCTGCTAGATTTGCCTTCACGCGGCCAAAGCTTTTTATCCCTCTTTCTCAAAACAAGCAGCCGCGCAAGGAGAGCTCCAATGCATATCCCCGCACGAATTGCCACCCGCCTGCTGCTTTGTTGCGCCGTGGCTGCTGCTCCCGCATTTGCTTTCGCCCAGGCCGCCGCTCCTGCCAAGCCCGCAGTCGGCACACAGATGACACCCGCAGCCACCTACGGAAAGTTGCTCAGCGGCATGGAGAAGGAATTCGTTGACGCCGCCGAAGCCATGCCCGATGACAAGTTCAACTTCGCTCCCCCTGAAGCTGCGGGAGATTTCAAAGGCGTGCGCAGCTTTGGCGCACAGGTGAAGCACGTAGCCCAGGCCAACTGGTACTTCTTTGGCGGCGATATGTCCGAGGCGGACGGCAAAGCCAAGTCCGACGCAATTGAGAAACTGACCAGCAAAGCCGATATCATCCAGGCGCTCAAGGATTCCTTCAGGCAGGCCCACAGCTTCGTCGACGGCATCACGAACGAAAATGCGTTTGTGATGACAGCCCACGGCACGCGCGGAGGAATGGCTGCCTTCGGTCTCGCCCACATGATGGATCACTACGGCCAGATGGTGGTTTATCTGCGCATGAACAACATCGTTCCACCGGCCAGCCGCGGCGGTGGTATGTAGCCTGTTGCTCCGATTCTCTGAACCCGGCACGGGCGCTGGCGCATCTTGCACACTATGCAGGATGTCGCTCAGCCCGTGCAGCCTCTACCGATGCAAACAGCGGCGCTCGCTCCGAGCGCTGCGCTCCGCCCCTACATACAGCGCTTCCTCATTGTCGAATACACCTCCGGCTGGACCAGCACCCTTCTCCCCGGCACCGGAATGGTCGCCGCGTTTCGTTTCGAAGGCAGTTGTCTCCTAAACGACAAGGAAGCTCCCAACGCTCTCGTCACCGGCCTGTGGGACAGAACACGCACGCTGACGCACTCGGGCAGTTGCGCCAACGTGCTCGCCATGTTCACTCCGACCGGCGCTGCCGTGCTTTTGCACGAACCCGTTGAACATCTCTTCAACGGAACGATGCCCTTGGAATCCCAGGTGCGTCGCTCGCAACTTTCCCTGGTTGAAGAGCAACTCTTCGCATCTTCCAACCACATTGAGCGCGTAGAAGTCGTTGAACGATTTCTGCTGGATCAACTGCGCAATCGCACCCCCGACGTGCTTGTGGCGGCTGCCGTCCACAGCATCTGCGCAACGCGAGGATCACTGCGTATCGACAGGCTCGCCCGCCATCTCGGCCTCAGCCAGAGCGCGCTTGAGCGGCGCTTCCGGCGCGAAGTCGGCGCGTCCCCCAAGAAGTTTGCAGCCCTTGTGCGTCTCCGCCACGTCGTGCGCCTGCGCCGCGCAGGCCTCAGCCTTACGGGCGTTGCGCACGCCGCCGGATACGCTGACCAGCCTCACTTCATCAAGGATTTCAAGCGCTTCACCGGACACGCCCCAGAGTCCTTCTTCGCGACAGCTACCGCCTTCTGCTGAGTTAAGCGATCCCGGCGCCGAATTTGTACAATTCCACGCGGCTCTTCTTCGCATAACGTAGCGGCATGAGAAGCATAGTAGTGCCACTTCGCAATGCCATCCGGTTGCAAACGCCCTGGCGCACCATCCTTTGCGCGATGTTGTTCGCGGCCGCGGCCGTTTGCATGCAGATCTCTTCCACCGCAAAGTCAGGAGAACCAATGAAGACATTCGTCATCATCTTTCGACAGAGCCCGCCAACCCCAACGCCTGAAGAACGCCAGCGCACTGCCTCCGACGTAGTGGAGTGGGCGCAACACGTCAACGCCGAGGGACACAGGCTCGACCCGCGCATTCTCGCACCCGATGGGGCAGTACGTAGCGAGCAGGGAAGCGCATCGCTTCCACAAAATGAATGGCCGGTTACCGCCCTGCTGTTTCTTGAGGCGCGCGACCTTGACGAAGCCACTCGCATTGCGCAGTCTCACCCCGCCCTTCGCAATCGCGCCGTGGTTGAAGTGCGCCCGTGGAATCCTCCCGTGCTGGCAGCGGCCGGGCCGGCTGCCCGGTGAGGAGATTCGGGCATCAGATCGTAGTTGAGTCCGCCATTTCGAAGATCGATGGGAGACCATATCAAGAATGAAACTGTTAATCCTTGGCGCCACGGGTGGAATAGGCATTGAAGTCGTTCGTCAAGCCATCGAACGAGGTCATGCGGTCACCGCATTCGTCCGAACGCCCGAACGTCTCAAGGCCTTCGCAGGCCGCATCTCCATCACCGCCGGCAATGTGCTCGACGCGGTTGAGCTCGCACGCGTGATGCGCGGTCACGATGTTGTCTTGTCAGCTCTTGGCCCAAGGCAGCCCATCGCCAGATCGGATGCCCATCTACTCCGCGATTTCGCGGCATCGCTCACGAACGCCATGCACCAGGCCGGCCTTCAGCGGGCTATCCTGGTTTCCACGGCCTTTCTGTTCAGGGATGCGATGCTCCCGCCGGCCTATCTTTTTGGCCGCCTTTTCTTCCCCGGCGTTGTCTCGGATGCAACCGATATGGAAGCCACCCTCCGCGCCAGCGGGCTCGACATCGCCATCGTGCGGCCGCCGCAGTTGAATGACAAGCCGCACTCCGGCAAGTTTCGTGTGCGCGAGGATCACCTGCCGGTCTTCGGATTCTCCATTCCGCGCGCCGACGTGGCCGACTTCATGATCCAGACAGCCGAAACGGGCGCCTTTCGCAATGCGGTTGTGGCCGTCTGTTCTTGACTTGGCCTTCGTCTCCGCGCTCGTTGTGTCAATCACTGTTCGCGAATCGCCGATACCGGGTTTACGCGCATCGCGCGATGCGCCGGCAGAAAACACGCCAGCAACGCCATTGCTCCCAGCAGCACAACTACCGCCATCACCGTCAACGGGTCCGTCGCGCTGATGCCGTACAACAACCCGGCGATGAAGCGCGTCAATCCAAACGAAAATGCCAATCCCAGCATCAGCCCTGCAGCCGTGAGCCGTACTCCCTGCATCACAACCAACCGCAGCACATCCGAACGTGATGCACCAAGCGCCACGCGAATTCCGATTTCATGCGTGCGCAGTTGGGTGCGATACGCCACAACACCATAGATTCCAGTGGCCGCAAGAATCAGCGCGATTATCGCGAACATCCCGGCGAACGTGCTCTGCATAACCGCAAACATGCTGGACATCTGCGTGGTCTCGCGCATCGTGCGAACATCGAATACCGGCAGTCGCCCGTCGATCTGGTGAATCGCCTGCTCCACCATCGGACCCATGTCGGCTGGATTGCCCCGCGTCTTCACCTGCACGGTCAATTCGCTGTCTGGCTCCTGGAAGTAGCTCATGTAGATCATGGGTTCCGGGAGCTCGTTCATGAAATTATGTTTCGAGTTCTTCGCCACGCCCACAACCGTGAACGAATGCCCCCAGACAGTAAGCTTCCGGCCCAGCGGATCCTGCCCCGGCCAATACCGGTTAGCCGCTGTTTGATCCACGACCACTACGCGGGGTGCTGACTCGTTGTCATCGGGTGAGAAAGGTCGACCCTCAAGAATCGGTATTTCCAATGTTTCAAAATACTGCGACGTCACATCGGCTCTGCGCAGTTCGAGTGATTCGTGCGGCCGTGGAACGTACCCTTCGGGATACGCATCCACCGTTTTGCGATTGAAGTTGAAAGGAACCCAGTCCGTAAGCGATGCAACCGTAACCCCCGGCAATGCCTCCACGCGATCGAGAATCTTGTGTCGTATCTGGCGCACTTCCTCATCCGGGTAGCCTGCTATCGCCAGGCCCACCGAAGCGGTGAGGATGTGATCCTGCTCAAATCCGGGGTTGGCCGAGCTGATATTTCTGAGCGTACGCAGAAAAAGCCCCGAGGTCACAAGCAGCGCCAGTGAAAGCGCAATCTGGGCCACCACCAGCCCGCTGAGCAACCGGCGATTGTGCGACCCGCCTGATACGTTCGCCGATTCTTCCTTCAGAGCTTCAGCGGCGGGCACGCGCGATGACCGCAGCGCGGGAAACGCCCCGCAGATAACGCTCGCCAGCAGCGAAAGTACCACAATCACAGCCACGACGTTGTGATCCACCGTGCCGTTGAGCACAACAGGATTTGCGTTTGGCGGAATGAATCGCGCGAAGCTCTTCGCTGTCCATGCCGTCATCAACAGCGCCAGCGCTCCGCCCGCGAAGGACACAAAGAATCCCTCCAGCACCATCTGCCGGACAAGTTGAATCCGTCCTGCACCCAGCGATTGGCGTATCGCAATCTCGCGACGGCGAGCGACAAAGCGTACCAACGCCAGCGTGGCCACATTGGCGCATGTCAGCAGCAGCACGACGCCCGCAATCGCCAGCAGGATCGGCAGCGTACTGGCCATATAGATGTTGGCGCCAAAGGGTGACCGCCACATCGGATCCAGCGTGATGGTATTCACGCCCAGATGATCGTTCGGATACGCGGCAACGATTCTCTGCATGATCGTTTGAAGATCCTGCGTCGCACCATCCCGGCTCACTCCCGGCCGCAACCTTCCCAGCACGTTCAGCCATGTCGCAGTGCGGTGCGTCATCCGCCACGCATTTGAGCCGACCGGGTTCAGCGTCAGCCACAAATCTTCCCGGATCCCGGGCATCGCTCCGCTGAAACCCTCGGGTGCTACGCCGATCACCGTTACGGGGTGCCGAACGATCTCGATCGTCTTGCCCACAATTGCCGGGTCTTTTGCATACCGTGTCTTCCACAACGCGTAACTCAAAACCACGTAGGGAACGGCATCGGGCCTCGTCTCTTCTTCGGGCAGAAAAAAACGCCCCAGCATCGGCCGAATGCCCAGCAGGTCGAAAAAGTTCGAAGTTACATTGCAAACATAAATCCGCTCGGGCGTTGCTCCGCCCGTCAGCGTGAGCCAGTCGTGGTTATACCCGAGGATGCCATCAAAGCTGTGATTCTGCTCCCGAAGATCGCGGTAATCGAGATATGAGAGTGGCGGCGATGGCGAGGTGTTCCACTGCCCGCGCATCACACTCACCAGGCTTCCCGTGTCCCGGGCACCAGGAATCGGATGCAGCATAGTCCCGTCGATCCAGCTGAAGACCGTGCTGTTGGCGCAGATCGCCAGCGCCAGCATCAACCCTGCGGTAATTGTGAATCCCGGGCTCTTGCGCAGTTGTCGCAAGGCGAAGCGAACATCCTGGAGCAGTCCACGCATGGATAGCCTCCTCAAGGAACTCTGCTCTTGGGGAATGAGAGTATTGCTTTTTGAATGTGCATGCAGTGCGCCAAAGCACGTCCAGGAGCAACCTGTTTGCTTTCATGACGATACTTCGTCTTTGGGCTTACTTGATCAGAACTCCTTCGTCCGTTGAGGCGGTGGATCGTTCGTTTTCGCACATCTCCGCGAGCCATTTTGTAATTTGGATCACACTGTTACAGTTTTGAACGGAGGTAAGCAGGATCGTCCCCCTTGAAAGCAACGCCCCGCCCAGATCATCCAGGGCGGGGCACGGAAACCGCAGACGAGCCCGGATCAGAACAAGCTGGTTGCGGAGGTTGAAGTGGTGATCCGGGTTCCGGCTAGCACGCCTGTGAAGGTGACAGCCTTTGTTTTATCGAGGTTATAGGCCACCAGCGTGAAGGTGCCGGTATAGCTTTTTCCATCTTCGCTGAGGGTCACGCGTTCAGTGATTTGCGTCGGCCCTGAAGGATTGCCGATCCCGCTTGGCGCATTCGTCGTATCGTTGGCGAGCCAGGGGATGTGGTTGAGATAGTACGAGCGATCGCCCGTCTTTTCCCACACGCCGAGGCAGAAGTTCCCATCCTGCGGCGGCCTGGCCGAGTTCATGATCTCGGTTTTGTCGCTGTGCCAGACGACGAGGGCGTTGTCGATCATGGGATAGGCGTTGCTGGGGATCGGACTTCCGTTCACCGTGTGCGCGGTGAAGGTGACATGCCACATGCCGACGATCGAAGCGTCGTCACCGTCTCCATCGCCGTCATTGAACGCTCCGAGCGCCGACCGCAGCAGATGTGCGCTTCCCAGTTGCTGATGAAAGCTCGCCGGTTTCACCAGTTTTGAAGACATACCGCACTGGGCCATCGCAGCAGGCACCATCGCCACCGCGAGCACCAGCGTGACCATCGCCGACATCAAACTACAATTTCTTGTCCTCATTTGTTTCTCTCCTCGGCCGGGGAATGCCGGCTGACCCCGAAGCTAACCGCAACCGGCCCCGGTCAAGCAATGAACGGATGGTAAAGTCGGAGGTGAAGTTTAGGTAAAGCGCCAACCCCTTTCAAATCGCACGGTTTCCTGACACACTGTTTGATACTTCCCCGCGCAGGAGGGTCCGCTGCCCGTTTCCGTGTCCCATGAAGTGACCGGTCCTGTTTTTGAATTCGGCGATTTCCGCCTCGATTGCGGACGTTTCGAACTCGTGCGCAACGGCAAATCTCTGCGCGTCGAACGCAAACCGATGGAGTTGCTGATCCTGCTTGTCACGCGCCAGGGTCAGCTCGTCACCCGCGCCGAGATCGCCCAGCGCCTCTGGTCGAGTGAAGTCTTCGTCGATACCGAGCACGGCATCAACACCGCCATCCGCAAGCTCCGCTACCTGCTGCGCGATGACTCGGAAGAACCGAAATTCATTCAGACGGTCACCGGAATGGGCTATCGCTTCGTCGCCCCCACAATTTCCGTCGTAGACCCAGCGACAGCTCCCACCGAGGCGCCTGCTCTCGAACCTGCCACTTCAGACCCCGGTCTCGTAGCCGAGACTCTCGCGCCACCCACAGTTGAGGAATCTCGAAAGAAGTCCCTCGCCGTCCAGATCTTCGTCGTTGCCCGCTTCATCGCGCTCACCGTTCTGTTTATCGTGATGGCCATCGGCCCGCGACAAATCGCAGGCCTGCTGCACCGCGACTCGAATCCGCCCATCACCTCCCTTGCCGTCATCCCCCTCGACAATCTCTCCGGCGATCCCAGCCAGGAATACTTTGCCGACGGCATGACCGACGAGCTCATCACCATGCTCGCCAAGGACTCTACCCTCCGCATCACTTCGCGCACCTCCGTCATGCAATACAAAGGCGCCCATCGTCCCCTCCAGGGAATCGCTCGCGCCCTCAACGTCGACGGTATCCTTGAAGGCTCCATCTCTCGGACTAACAGCAATGTCCACCTTAATCTCCAGCTCATCCGCGCCGATACCGACGCCCACGTCTGGGCAGAAAGCTACGATCGCAATGTCAGCGACACCGCCCTCCCGAACGAGGCCGCGCTGGCCATCGCGAAGCGCCTTGGGAGCGTCAGCGCTTCCAGCGCGCACGTTCGGTATGTGAACCCCGCAGCCCACGATGCATTCCTGCGTGGAAAGTATCTCTGGTTCACCGACCGCATGCAGGAATCCGGAGAACATTTCAAGAAAGCGACTGAGATTCAACCTGACTACGCGGAGGCCTGGGCTTGGCTCTCGGCCTATTACGGGGAAGGCATTGTGGTCAACGCGCTCGAACCGCGAACGAGTCTCCAGCCAATGTGGGAAACCGCGCAGCGAGCACTGCAGCTTGATCCGGATCTGGCGGATTCCCACTGGGCGATGGGCGGGGCATTCTTTCTCTCTCGATGGGATTGGGCCAACGCCGACCGTGAATTCCAGCGAGCGATCAGTATGGATCCGCGGAACGCCGAGTATTATTACGTGCGCGCGGATCTGCTCCAGGCCCTGAACCGAAATGACGAGGCAATCGCAAGCGCGAAGAAGGCAATGGAACTTGACCCGTTCGCGCGTCCCTACGGTCTGGCATCGATATACATCGGCGCACGGCAATACGACGCCGCGCTCGCGGATGTTCAGCTGCGGATGGAAGCTTCTCCCAATAACCCGGATCTGTGGGCACAGGTGTTCGACGCTCGGCGGCGAAAGGGCGACTACAAACAAGCGATAGAAGCTTGGGCAAAGTGGCACATCCTGACGGGTGATCCCCAATCGGCGGTGAATCTGCGGCGCGCATACGAGAAAGGCGGAGCGCGCGGGTTCATTCAGTGGCAGTTGGATCGGCGATTACTGCAGTCAAAGACCCAATATGTCTCACCCGGAGAGCTGGCGGACGATTATGCGCAACTCGGCGAGAGAGATAAGACGCTGGTCCTTCTCGAAGATGCCTACAGCCGGCACTTCATCGACGTCATCTTTATCCAGGGCGACCCCGCCTTCGACTTCCTTCACAAAGATCCGCGCTATCGATCTCTAGTTCAGAGGATGCACCTGCCGCCCGCCTACTAAACCTTGGTCATCTTTATATCCAACAGTGCTATACGGATTTCAACAATGTTGCGGCTAACGTGAATGAGATCAATCTCGAAGTAATCTGCCATAGCGCGCTATATGCCCGGTCAAATCTACCAATTCGGCGACTTCCAACTCGACAGCGGCCGCTTTGAGCTGTTGCGCAACGGTAAATCTTTGCGCGTAGAGCGCAAGCCGATGGAGTTGCTCATCCTCCTCGTTTCGCGCCAGGGTCAACTTGTCACCCGCGATGAGATCGCCCAGCACCTCTGGTCCAGCGAAGTCTTTGTCGACACCGAGCACGGCATCAACACCGCCATCCGCAAGGTCCGCCATCTCCTCCGCGACGATCCGGTGAATCCCCAGTTCATTCAGACGGTCACCGGAAAGGGTTATCGGTTTCTGGCAACTGTTACGTCGCTGCAAGATTGGCCTGAGACCGCGGCGGATGAGGCCTCTGTTGCCGCTCCACCTTTGTCCCGGCGAAGACCGATCTGGTACATCGCGGCAGCCATTTGCGTGCTGCTTGCAGTAATAGGGGCGCGTTTTTATCTGCCTCATCATCATCCGCCCGACATAACCTTTACGCAGCTCACCGATTTCACTGATTCTGCGGTAGCGCCGGCGTTGTCACCAGACGGGCGCATGGTTGCGTTCATCCGCGGCAGCAACGGCTTTCTCGGTTCTGACCAAATCTATGTAAAGATGCTCCCCGACGGTGAGGCCAAGCGCGTCACTGACGATAGCCGGCCAAAGTACGGCCTGGCATTTTCACCGGATGGTTCTCAGATCGCATACACGGTGTTCGATGCTGCGAGCTTTTCCTCCTACACCGTCTCAGTCCTGGGAGGCGAGCCTCAACTGCTTATGAAGAACGCAGCAGGACTGACCTGGCTCGACCAGCATCGGCTTCTGTATTCCCGGATTCCCCCAGGATCGGGAATTCATTTGGGCGTGGTTACATCGTCTCTGACGGGAACCGGGCTTCGAGAAATCTATTCCCCGGCCCATGAACGCGGTATGGCCCACTATGCCTATCCCTCTCCAGACCGTCACTGGGCGTTGATTGTAGAAATGAATGAGAACGGCGGCTGGGGACCGTGCCGCCTCGTTTCTCTCGACGGACAACCCGCAAGATCCGTGGGACCGGACGGCGCGTGCACCGCGGCCGGCTGGTCGCCCGATGGCTCATGGATGTACTTCACGGTCGAGACGTCTGGCCTTAGCCACTTGTGGGGCCAGCACTTTCCCGCTGGCTCTCCGGAGCAGATAACCTTCGGACCAACCGAAGAGGATGGGGTTGCAGTAGCGCCGCAAGGCCACTCCATCATTACCTCTGTCGGCGTGCATGAGAGCTCGATCTGGCTTCATGAGCCCGGTGGCGAAAGGCAACTGTCTTCAGAGGGAGAAGTGGTCGCAAGGTTATCGCCTCCCACCTTCAGTCCGGACGCCACGATCCTGTATTACCTTTTGCAACGGGGGCAACCAGGGACGGGCGCGGAACTGTGGCGCACGTTCGTGGAATCCGGAAAGAGTGAAGCGGTGTTCCCCGGAATCTCAATGATCGCCTACGACGTGTCTCCCGACGGCAAGCGAGTCGTCTACGCTACAGAAGCCCCCGACCAAACCACCCAACTCTGGGTCGCTTCCGTTGACAGGAGCTCACCCGCAACCAAGGTTGGACCGGCCGGTGGAACGCGACCGCACTTCGGCGCAGGGGGACAGATCATTTTCCAAAAGTCCGAAGGGAACTCGAATTACTTGGAATTGATGAATTCGGATGGCTCGAACGCATCAAAGTTGGTTCCGTATCCTATCCTCGGAGTTCAAAGCATTTCGCCTGCTCGCCGATGGATCGTGACGGAAGCTCCCAGAGCGCAAGACAACCGCGCCCCAGCGGTGATCGCAATTCCGATGGATGGAGGAACTGCGAGACCGATCTGCATCAAGAGCTACTGCATTCCGAGCTGGTCCGCAAACGGTAGCTTTCTGTTCGTCGATGTGGAAGAGGCGTCACGCACCAGTCCGGGAAGGAGTCTGGCAATTCCCCTTGGCCCTGGAGAGACCCTGCCTGACCTTCCACCCGACGGTCTCGAACCGCTCGCGGAACCCAGCTCGATCAAGGGATCGCAATCCGTTCCGCGGCAGTTTCTTGTAGCCGGCAAGGACCCCGAGCATTATGCATACGTAAACACCTCAGTCCACCGGAATCTGTACCGGATTTCCCTCCCCTGAACGATCCCTCCCGCTTCAGAAGTCTGTTTCCCGAGCCCCTCTCCCTGTTCTCTGTCCCCTGCTCCCTGTTATTTTTGTTCCACATGCCGCTGGTCACCACAACTGAAGCAGGAGTGCCGATCCAGGGGCCGAGCGCCACGCTCCTTTACGATGACTGGTACCCGGCTCTCCGCACCGACAAGCTACGCAAAGGCAAGCTGTCGACGGCGATGCTCCTCGGATTCCCTCTGGTGCTTGGCCGCCGCACTGATGGCCGCGTCTTTGCCATGCGCGACAGCTGTCCCCACCGAGGCATTCCCCTGAGCGAAGGCTGGTTCGACGGCAATCGCCTCACCTGCCGGTATCACGGATGGGAATTCGAGCCCTGCAGTGGCCGATGCGAGTTGATCCCCTCGCTCTCCAGCCATGACCACCTCGACGCGACGCGCATTTTTGCGACCGCCTTTCCCTGCGAGGAACGCGACGGCCATGCGTGGGTGTTTATTCCCGGCCCGGGAACAGGGAAACGTTCGCCGGGCGCGAAGCCCGTTCCGGATCTAGCCAAGTTCGGCCCACGCTTCCGCACCGCCCATCTCGCCGCCGATCTACCCTGCAATGTCGACCACGGCATCATCGGCCTGATGGATCCGGCCCACGGCCCATTCGTTCACCAGGCGTGGTGGTGGCGTTCGCGCGCCAGTATCCGCGAAAAAACGAAGCGCTTCGAGCCGATTCCCGAAGGCTTCCGCATGAGTGCCCACGCCCCGAGCGGCAATTCAGCCCCTTATAAGCTTCTCGGCGTCTACGGCCAGCCCGTCGAAACCACGATCGACTTCATCCTCCCCAACCGCCGCACGGAAATCATCCGCTGCGGCGACAAGTGGTTCTCCTCGCTCACCACGGTCACGCCGGTGACTGCCTCAACCTGCCGAATCGATGTCATCGCCGCGTGGAACGTCTTCTACAACGTTCCGTTCCTCACGCCGATTGCGAAATACTTCGGAGCAAAGTTCGTCCGCCAGGACCAGGAGACGATGATCCAGCAGGCCGAAGGACTGAAGCACAATCCCAGCCTCATGCTGATCGACGACGCCGACAAACCCGCCAAGTGGTATTTCGCATTGAAGCAGGCGCGACTCGATGGAACAGAGAAACATCCGCTCGACGGCCCAGTCGAACTGCACTGGCGCAGCTAGCGCAAACCCTTTCTCACCTTTAATTACAGGTCAAGGAAGTCTCTGGCGATCCATCGAATATGTGCGATACACTCGGCTCCGATGTCCACCTATCTGCTGATTCATGGCGCGTGGCAGGGCGGCTGGTGCTGGCGCAAACTTGTCCCTCTGCTCGAAGCCAGGGGCCACACCGTGCTGGCTCCGGACTTGCCGGGACACGGCGATGATCCAACGCCCCTGTCGACGGTCACGCTGCACAGCTATGCGGATCGCATCTGTCAGGTCGTCGGCGCCCAGGCTGAACCCGTAATCCTGCTGGGCCACAGCATGGGCGGAGCCGCCATCACGCAGGCGGCCGAAGACTGTTCCGCCAGGATCAAGGCGCTGGTCTATTTGTGCGCATTCCTGCCGCGTAATGGGGATTCGATCAAGACATGGGCGTCCCAGGACCCTGAAAGTCTGGTGAACGCCAACATGGTGCGGCTGGGAGATGGAATAGTCGGTCTGAAGCCCTTCGTTGTCCACGATGCGTTATACGTGCAATGCGCCGACAATGACGAGAGTTTTGCCAATACGCACCTTGTCCCACAGGCCTCCGCACCCTTCGGAGCGCCGGTTCACACCACGCAAGACCGCTGGGGACGGATCCCGCGCTATTACATTGAATGCGCGCGCGACCGCGCACTCACGCTTCCAATTCAAAAAGAGATGCAGAAGCATTCGCCCTGCCGGCAGACGTTCTCAATCGACACCGACCACTCGCCATTCTTTTCCGCACCCGAGCGGTTGGCGGACATCCTCGAGCAGATCGGGAATCTATAAGGCTGCATCCGCAGCATTCGGACGTTTTCGATCAGCCCGCGTGTGGCTCGTCTTCGTCCTTGTTCAGTTCGTCGTTGTCTTCGCCTTCGATCGAGATGCGCAGCGAACGCAGGAAGTTCACATCGTTTTTGGTGAATGTTCCCCCGGCGGCTTCGGCGGCGGCATCCGCTTCCTCGGTCTCCTTCGAGACCTCGTTCAGGCCGATGGTGGCCTCGAGCATCAAGAGCACGTCGAATCCGTGCTTGCGGATGTCCTGGACGACGCCGGCGATCTGTTCGCTTTCAATGACGGACTCGTGAATCGCTTCTCCGAGTTGTTGAATCAGTTCGCGCAGGCGAGATGTCACAGATTACCTCCGGCAGCGGCCAGCGCTGAGGGTTGCGCAACAAGCGGCTGAGTGATTTCTATACCTTAATTCTCAAGCGGCTATCCGGCAACTGGCGTCCCGCATTGGATGCGAAGAGAGCCCCGAATATCCGCCGCTGATACCATCATATCCGGGGTCCCCGGCAACAAGTCTTTGTTGCAGGGGTTAACGAAGTGAGACCTGAATCCATCGGACGAGTGCTGGGAGTGGGACTGCGGGTTGCCGGCCGCATGGCTGGTAAAGCCATGTCGGGCGAAAACGCGCAAGGCCCCGCCGCGCCACAACAGGCGGGACCTGCGGCAAGCGCCACCAATAATGGACGCGTTGCCGGCCAGGCGCGCGTTGCCGGACAAGCCACCCGCGGGGTTGCGCGGGGACTCGGCGGCTTCCTCAAGCCCTTCCGCACCGTCGGTGGCAAAATCTGGCTTGAAGTCACCGGAGCATTTTTCCTGCTGCCGGTACTGGTATTCGCGCCGGTGATGTGGAGAACCAGAGCAAGCTGGCAGCAAGGCCCGGATCACAGGACTTTTCTGTCGGCAGCAGTAATCATTGCAGTGTTTCTCTACCTAGGCGTAAGCAGCTTCTGGCGCGCCGGTCGTCGCCGCTAGCGAAAGCATCCCCATCACCCTCCCGCAAGGCGTTGTCATCCCGAGCGAAGCCGAGGGATCTGCGGTTGTCTTCCAAGTGCACGAACGTGGGTGCCCCATCCAAGCTTCGCTTGGGTGGGAAAGCACGATCTGACAATCAGCGATTTTCATTCTTGCCGGCTGTCGTGCAGCGACATCCACTACCTGCGGTTACGTTTCACTGTGCAGCCAATGAATTCCAACATTCAATGCGATAAAGTCACCCGGCTCTATAGATACTTCCGAATCTTCTCGCTGAAGCGCGTATACAGAAACGACACCGCAAGCAGCGCCGTCCCCAGAACGATCAGCGTGACGTAGCGATCAGGCGGCGCCAGCGCCCAAACATCCATCAGCAGAATCTTCGCCACGCTCACCAGCAGCAGACCCAGCCCCGCCAGCCGGAAGCTCCGCTCGCCGACAACCAGCGCAAACAGAAATGTGCCCAGCCCCAGCAAGCTCCAGGCAATCGTGATGTGACCAGAGCTGAGCTTGACCGCCAGCGCCACCACCATCAGCCCAAACGGTGCGAAGAAGAACCACTGCTCCGGCTCGCTCAAAACCGCCACGAACGGCTCCGGAAGCGTGATCGAAGCACCTGCCCAGAACTCCAGCCCGCGCACCTTGAACGCGAACGGCAGCGCTGCCAACAACACCAGTGCGGCGACCGAAAGATGATAGAGAGTCCCGTGCCAGAAATCGCCGTGCGCATCGGCGAATCAGATCGAAGAGCAATCCGCGCAGCACTGCGGCAACCGCCAGCGCGACGGCCTGCACGCACAAACGTGTGCCGCCGCATCACCCAGGCCAGTGCCATCAGCGCCGTCGCCATCGCCGCCCAGATGGCCGTTACCCACGCGGCGCCGTTCGCCACCGGAACCCAGTAGGACGGGAACTGAAACAGGAACCAAAGCGCGATCGACGTCGTGCCAAGCAAGTCTGCGATAAGCCCAATAACGTGGTCTCGTCGCGTGCATCGATCAGTATTGCGTGTGCGCTCGTAAAGCCAATAGCCGCCGGCCGCCAGTATCAGCACCTCCAGCAGACACGAATTGATCAGGCTGAAGTGATCGGCAAAGTGTCTGGAAGGATCAGCGCCAGTCGATAGCAGATTGTCGGAGTTGAGTCTTGTGACCGCCAAGCCAAACAGCGCATAGCCCTGCCATCGAAGGAAACCCTTGCGCGTGAAACGGCCGATCTCAAAGAGAGCCAGGGTAATCGCCACAAGAATTGGTCGCGACCCATAGCGGCTTGAAGATATCGACCGCTAGAGCCGCCAAAAAGTATGCGGCAGCCCACGAGTACGCCGCAGGTACATAGTTGCGTCCACCTACAATCGTTTTTCGCCGCATGCCGCAATACAGCAGACCAACCGCCACCAGCAGCGGTATTCGATAATGCCATTCACCCCGCTGCAGGTCCCAACGCGCGGCAAGAGCGAGAATCGCAACTAGCGCCAGCGCATCTGCCTGCAGTGCCAGCACCCTGCTCGTGATCCAGTCTGCTGCGAAGCCGAGCACCAGCACCATCGCGAGCCATCCGACGGCGACCCACGCCGCAGGCAACGCGACCCAGAGTGCCGCAGCCGCCGATGCCGTTCCGATACAGCTAGCCAACGGCAGCATCACGGCTTCCCACGCAGCGGGATCCCAACTCGGAACCGCATTCAGCTTCGGCAGAAAGCGTGGCAACAACTCCGCGCGCGACCAGAAGGCCAGCGCAGCGATGCTGAGGACAACCGTCAGCGCCGGATGGCGGTTGAGGTCTGGGTTCGTATTTGCAAATCGCAGAAACACCAGCGGCAAAACATGATGGAAAACAAGCACGCCCGCGCTCAACAGCGCCAGCACATCGCCCTCCACCACCGGCATGGTGGCGCGGAAGCGATGGCCAAGAAATACGAGAAGGAGAAACAGACCGAGCCACCCAACCGGCAGCCACTTGTCCGGAAGCACGACCCACAGGCAGGTTGCAGCAGCGCCCAGCGCAAGCCAGCTTGTGAGCTTCAGCGCCAGTCTTTCGATAGCGTGCGCAGCAATTTCCGGCCACCGTCGCGGGTAGATCTCGGCATGCGTCCAGTAGAGAATCGCCGCCAGCGCCAGCCCCGCCGTCAACGACCAGTGCCGGCTCGTATCGCCGGCCATTACGCGCTCGATCGCCAGCGGCATCACGTCGTGCAGCGCCAGCACGCCGCCCGTGATCACTCCCGTCAGAAGCCCAAGCCGGCGGAACACCGGCTCGCCCAACCGCAACCCGGCGATGGCCAGCACCTGCGCCTGCACCAGCCACAGCACCGGCCAACTCACGCCGTGAAAGCGGAACGGCACCGACGATACGAGCAGGACCACGGAGATTGTCGAAAGCACCACGAACGCTTGGCGACGCTTCTCCTTTGCCCACCAGGCCAGCCCCATCTCAAACACGCCAAGCGCGACCAGCGCCCAGAACGCCCACTCCGGGTGCGCCGATTGGAACTTGAGCAGTCCCAGCACTCCGCCGGAATTCACAATCGCCGACACGCTCGACAGGTTTTCTTCGCGCTTGTCGAGCGGCGTACGCAGCACGTAGGCCAGCCGGAAAATCAGCCAGTAAAGCAGAATCAGCGCCGTCGATGGCCAGAACTCGGCGAAGTCGCCGTGGTTGTCGGGGAGCACTTTGGTGAGCCAGACAAAGTGGCTGACGTAGACCGCAATCAGGCCGCAGAGCTCCAGCACCGCCCAGTGCCGGATGGTGGTGACGACGACAAGCGCAATCGCCAGAATGGCACTCGCCGCGAGCGAGAAGACGACGGTCTGATTCGGTTCCTCCACATGGCTGGTGAGCAGTGTGGCAAAGCCCAGCATGAATGCCAGCGCGGTCACCGTCTGCGATCGGTATCGCAGCGAGTGCCCCACCATGCCCGCCGCCACCAGCATCATCAGCACCAGGTCAACAGGCAGCGAGTCGACGATGCGCGCCGCCTGCAGGTGGTACATGGCGAAGGTGGTGAAGTAGGCCAGCGCCCATCCGCCGCCGATGCCGCCGCGCGCAAAAATGCGGTAGGTGGGCTTGCGCTCGAGCCACACTCCGCCGCCCAGCAGAGCGAAGCTGACGGCGAATCCGCAAAGCACCTTGCCGCCCGGTCCCCAGGTCTGCAACTTGTAGGCAAGGAAGAACGCCAGACCGATAACCAGGATGGCGATGCCAATCTTGTTCAGCCAGTTTGCGCCCAGCGTCTGTTCGAGCGAGAAGGGGCTGTGCTGACATTGTCGCTCTTTGCGGCGGTGCAGCCTGCATCGGCAGCACTGATGTTGCAAGTATTGCGGCTCGCCGCCTGCTTGGGGTTTCGGCCGCTGCGGATTTGAGGCTCCGCTTGCTTCGGGATCTGAAGATCCGGAGCTGCTGGTGGTATCGCCGGAACAGCCGGGCGCCTGCGCGTTTGGGAACAGCTGGCTTCTGTGCAGTCGGTGCGACCGAAGCCTGCATCGGCGCGGCCGGCAGATGGACCTGCGACAGGCTGTGCGGGAGTTGGCGCCACGGGCTCGACCGGTTTCGGAGATGCAACGGGCGTAAACGCTGCGATCGGAGGAGTCACGCCGTGTGCAGCCTGCTCCGCTCACGGGAGTGGTCGCGCTTGCGGGCCGGCGTTCTCGCCTTGCGGCTGAGCGGGTGCCTGCGCGGCAGATTCGCTGCTTTTCGCATTAGCCCTCACCAGTGCTGCAAGCTGTGAACGCAGAAAATCAAGTTCGCGCTCCAGCCGGTCGACCGCATCCCGCATGCGTGCATTGGCGTCGCGGCTGCTGTTCCAGACCGAAATGACAACGATCCCCAGAACAATAATCAGGAAATAGTCCATAAAGGTAATTGGCGGGAATTATACGAGGATTGCGGAGCGGAAGCGGTTCCATCATCGAGTTGTCCTCACAACGGAGTCGATCGCGGCTGCCACGAACAAAGTGCCACGCCGACAGCGCCAGGGCCAGAACGCCCAGCCCGTAAGCCATCCACGCATAACGGCCGTGATGAATTTGCCAGCCACGCCAGAACGCGAAGGCCGAAGCCACAATCATCAGAATTCCGCGCACTGGATTCACCCGACTCCCTCACATAGCTACAAGCAGCGTCCCGGGTTTGACCCTGATGCCGCCGCAATCCCTATCGTTGGTAGGGTACAGCATGGTCGTGAGAGGAATCCCAATGACCACTTCAGAAGTAACCGCCGCCCCCGCGTTGAAAAAGACTGCCCTGAACGCCACACACCGCGCCCTGAAGGCCAAGATGGTGGATTTCGGCGGCTGGGACATGCCGGTCGAATATCCCGGCCCGGGCGGGGGCCTGATCGCCGAGCACATGGCAGTGCGCACCGGCGTGGGGCTCTTTGACGTGAGCCACATGGGCGAAATCCAGTTTCGCGGCCCGGGTTCGCTGGCCGCGGTGCAGCACATCACCATGAACGACGCGTCGCGCCTCAAGGATGGCCAGGCGCACTACTCCGCTCTGCTCACGCCGCAGGGTACGTTTGTCGACGACATCCTTGTGCACCGGCTTGGCGACAACGACTACTTGCTGGTGGTCAACGCCGGGACCAAGGACAAGGATTACGCATGGATTCGCGCAGCAGGTGGGCAGCCGGCCAGGCATCCACATCAGCGACTATTCGAGCTACTACTCGCAGCTCGCGTTGCAGGGGCCGCGCGCGCTGGAGACGCTGCAGAAGCTGACGAAGGTGGACCTAGCGGCGATCAAGAACTACTGGTTCACCTGGGGACAGGTGGCCGGCATCCACAACGTGCTCATCGCGCGCACCGGCTACAGCGGCGAAGACGGATTCGAAGTGTACATCCCCTCCGACGAAGCCACGACTGTAAAGATGTGGAATGCGCTGATGGAGGCCGGAGCAGAATTCGGCATTCGTCCCTGCGGGCTGGGGGCGCGCAACACGTTGCGCCTCGAAGCGGGAATGAGCCTCTACGGCCACGAGATTTCAGAGGAGATCAATGCCCTCGAAGCTGGCCTCGACCGCTTCCTCAAGCTCGACAAGGAGGAGTTTATCGGCCGCGATGCGCTGCTTGCCGACCAGGCCAGCGGCGGACCGAAGCGCAAGATCATCGGCCTCGAAATGGTCGACCGCGGCATCGCCCGCGATGGGTACACCGTACACGACCTCGATGGCAACCAGATCGGCGTCGTCACCTCCGGTTCGCCCGCGCCGTTCCTCAAGACCAACATCGCCATGGCGCTGGTTCCTGCCAGCGTCGCCGCCAGCGGAGCGGATGTAGTGGTTCAGTGCCGCGCCAATTCAGTCCGGGCAAAGCAGGTGCCGATCCCGTTCTACAAGCGACCGAAAAAGTAAACGAAGGAAGGTGTCATGTTGAGCGAGGTGGTCCGCCCCAGAGGATCATGAAGTCCAAACATCCCCGTGAAAATTGAGACATCAGCACGAACAAGGGTGCCCCATCCAAGCTCCGCTTGGGTGGGAAAGCACGATTTAACCAGCAGCGATTTTCATACATTCGGGTGTCGCAAAGCGACATCCACGACTGCGGTTGCTTTTCTGGCTTTGCAGGCAGCGCGCTTACGCCGGCAGCCATTAATCTAGGGCAAGATTCAGGCGGAAGGTGTCAGATGCTTTCACCCACCGTGCCCGTTGCACTTCAGCACGCCCAGATACTGTGCAAACGGCCCGACCTGACTACGGTACTGCTGTGCCATGACCCGCGAAACCTGGTGAAGATGCGTCAAGTCATGCGCGGCCCATGCAGCCAGCAACTCCGAAAGCGTAACCGGCCCCAGCGACGGATGGCGTCCGCGCAGCCCCAGCTGTGACGGCGTCAGTTTGAGCGAGCGCAAGTCCTCGAGACATTCCGGCCCGCACCCGCGTGAATTCGTCGAGCAGTTGCGGCAGAGTTCGGCCCTCGCACTCCCGCACATGTCCCCAGCGATCGAACGGCTCGAACGGCCGTGTCTCGCCGTATTCCAGAATCATGCGCGTGCGCGACATCCAGTCGACCTTGTCGGCATAAATCAGGTGCCCTACAACATCGACGACCGTGAAAGTGCCTTCGCCTTCGTTGTGATGGGTCCACGCCTCCGGCAGCCCGCGCAGCAGCGCATCAAGAGCCTCTGGCGTGCGCGCAAGCAATGCAATGGTATCTTGCAGATTGTGTGCCATAGACCACGATGCGAACGCGATTGGAAGCGATGCAAAAGACCGCAACGCCGTCATCGCGTATTGCGGTCAATTGACTTCGTTAACATGCTCGGGCGCTGCGAGATCAGACCTGCATCACTTCGGCTTCTTTCTTGCGCGAAAGCTCTTCCATGCGGCGAATCTCTTCGTCGGTCATCTTCTGAACCTCTTCGAGAGCTCGCTTCTCATCGTCTTCGCTGATCTTCTTTTCCTTGGCAAGCTTCTTCAACGCGTCATTGCCGTCGCGGCGCACGTTGCGAATCGCGGTGCGATGCTCTTCAAGAACCTTGTTCAAATGCTTGACCACGTCGCGGCGCCGCTCTTCGGTCATGGGCGGAACGGGAACGCGAATGACCTTGCCGTCAGAGATTGGATTGAAGCCGAGATCGGAAGCCTGGATCGCCTTCTCGATCTCCTTGAGGATCGACGGATCCCATGGCTGGATGAGGATGGTCTGCGGTTCAGGGGCGCCCACCTGCGCCATCTGGTTAATGGGCGTCAACGTGCCGTAGTAGTCCACCTTGATCTGGTCCAGCATGTGCGCGCTCGCGCGCCCGGTGCGCGTGGAAGCAAGACTGGCCTGAAAGGTAGCCACTGCCGCATCCATGCGCCGCTTCAGATCGCTGGAGAGTCCTTTAAGTGCCGGATTGCCATCCATAAACGATGCCATCGTTAGTTCCTCGCAAAGCAATTGCCAACGGCTATTCTACAACCCGGCGCCGGAGCCAATAGCCTGCCGGAACGGATGCGTCAGGACATCCTGGCTACTCCTGAAGTGTGACTCGCTTGGCCGCAAGCTGCGCCTTGATCACCAGTTCCGCAGCCAGCAGGCATTGCGTCTGGTCCTGGGCAACATGGGTACGGTTGACGACGTCCCCCACAAACTGCGGACCGAACGGCAGAGGCATATTGTTGCAGTCGATGTAGCGCGCCTGCTTGCCGTCCACGATGAAAAGGTTGTTGCCCTGCGGTTTCACGGCCACATCGGTGTATTTGCGAATCTCGATGTAGCCGTCAGTTCCAAGAATAAAGAGGCGCCCGTCGCCCCATGTGCCCAGGCCATCGGGAGTGAACCAGTCCAGCCGCACATAACCGAGGCCGCGATTTCCACGCAGCACCATGTCCCCGAAGTCCTGAAATTTGGGATGATCCGGATGCCGGATATTAGCGATCTGCGATTCCACTACGTCAGCCTGGGTTGATCCCGTGTAAAAGAGAAACTGGTCCACCTGGTGCGAACCGATATCGCAGAGAATTCCGCCATACTGCTCGGGGATCCAGAACCAGTCTGGCCTGCCCGTCCCACCACCGGCCACACCGCCGCGCTGGAAGATCTGGTGGGGCGCAATGTTGATGGTCTGGATCACCTTGCCGATCGCGCCCTGCTGGACGAGCGTGCCTGCGTAGACGGCCGCCTTCACCTCGAGCCGCTCGCTGTACATGATCGCGTAAATGCGCTTCGTTGCGGCAATCGTCTTGCGCACCTCCGCCAGTTGCTCAGGCGTAGTGATGCCGGGCTTGTCAGAGAGAAAGTCTTTGCCATGCTTCATCGCCCGCACGCCGAGCGGCGCGCGTTCACTGGCGATCTGCGAACTCAAAACGAGCTGAATCGAAGGATCGTTCAGAATCTCGTCCTGCGTCTTCACAATCTTCGCGTTCGGGAAGCGCTTGGTGAAAGCCGCGATCTTATCCTCTTCACCACCCCATGCCGCCACCATTTCGCCGCCGCCGCGCTGGATTGCTCCAACCATCCCGTAGATGTGGTCGTGACTCATGCCGCATACGGCAAACTTGATGTGATATTTCGGAATTCTCCTCAGCCTGCAATGGAAGAGACTCTTCACGAATGCCGGACAAATCGCTGCCGGGCGCCATGGCTCCCGCGCCCGGACCGCCCAATATGGCGATTGACCCCATCAATCCCGCCTGCTTGAGAAAATCGCGTCGCGCTGTAGACATGCCGTTGTCTCTCTCCTCCCTTTATCGAAAGGACAATTTGAAACCACGCCGCTCGTTCCTACAAGCGGCAAAGCGTTGCGCTCCATTTTCAGGCTCGCCGTCACAGCGGAATGCCCTGCTGCCGTTGTACTCTTCCTGCGATTCAACTTGGATGGTCGAGGGGCAATCAGGCCCAGCCATCACCGGAAATAGCAGACTTCATGGTGACGGCGCACTGATTGAAAGTTAGAAACCGTGAGCGGCCTCTTTTCCGCTCTCCGACCGACAAGTTGATAAAAGACAAATGGTGAACGAGATGACGAATCGACACAAATCAGTAAAATCACTCATTCTTGCCATCGCCGTGTCGTTGTTCTGCGCGGGTTGTGGCGGCCCCAGAACATCAGCGCCGCATACATATTCAATGGCGGGCATGGAGATACCGATTACGGGACCCACCGTGCCAGGTTCAGACAGTCTGGACCGCAATGTTGTCGCCATGATGAAGAAGTGGAATGTTCCGGGGGTGACCGTCGCAGTCGTCAAGAACGGCAAACTGGTATTCGCCAAGGGGTACGGGTATGCGAACCTCGAAAGCAGAATACCCGCCCAGCCAAACGCCCTGTTTCGAATTGCCAGCGTATCGAAGATGTTGACGGCGGTGTCGACACTACAACTCGTTGAACAGGGAAAGTTGAACTTGGATGCCCGTGCTCTTGACGTGTTGACCGACTACGTCCCGCCCGCAGGTGCGGACGCCCGCCTTGGGACAATAACGATTCGAATGCTTCTGCAGCATTCCGGCGGTTGGGACGTCTCGGTGAGCGGCGATCCGAGCAGGAAACAAGTCGAAATTGCGAGTGCGCTCGGAGTGCCGGCGCCGGCAAACTGCGCAGAGATATTCCGCTATATGCTGGGCAAGCCTCTCGACTTCGATCCGGGCACGAAGTTCGCCTACTCCAACCTCAGTTTTTGCGTGCTGGGGCGCGTCATTGAGAAAGTGTCGGACGAGACGTACCAGGATTATGTGAAGAATCACGTGCTGGCGCCCGCGGGCGTTCAAGCTATGTATATCGGAACCACGCAACAAGGACGCCAGGGGCCGGGTGAGGTCACCTACTACGATGTTTCGGGTGCGCCGTTGGTGAATTCAGTGTTCCCGGGGGAAGGGCAAGTGCCCGTGCCTTATGGGGGATTTGAATTGCTCGATTCAGCCAGTGGATGGGTCGCCTCGTCCGTGGATTTGTTGCGCTTTATGAGCGCTCTGGATGGAAGCCGGACATCTCCCGCTCTGCTCGGAGCACCGATGCTGCAGCAAATGACCGCGAACCCCGGACTCCCTGGGCTGGACCCATCGATGTGGTATGGATTTGGCACGTTTGTTGGCCCGTCACCAAGCCGCTGGTGGCACTCTGGGACTGGCGCGGGAACCGAGTCCGAACTCTGTCACGACTCCACGGGGTATTCCTATGCAATCCTCGCGAACACGAACACCATGGATCCCACCGCGTTTGCACCTGCGCTGGAAAATGCGGTCAAAAGCGCGCTCGACACAGATTTCGTCGGATCCGAGGCAGATTTGTTCTCCCAGTTTCCCTCTGAAGCACCGTGAGAGTCGTTCTAGGGACACACGCATCGACGCAAAACTCCACAACCTCGTTGGTGATGAGCATCCGAGCCACTCCCATAGGCGGCAACTAGGCTTTCGAACTTAGTGCATCCTAGTTCGATCACAGCGAGCCTTTACAAAACTTCATGTGGCTTGACAAATCTTTATCGCACGCTTTGGGACCCAGTGCTCGAATGAAATTGCGAGCAAAAGAGGAGCTGTTGCTATGAAGCGAATCGCAATCTGGTCATGCGTGGCGTTATTGCTTGGAGCAACTGGCGTGGCTGTTGCCAGGGCGAATGTGGGTGGATGGCATGGATTCGCTGGTCACCGCTGGGGACGCTTTGGCGCTATGGGTTTTGTGGCGCACGAACTGAATCTGAGCAATGTGCAGAAGCAACAGATTCGTTCGATGTGGCAGGCAGAGCGTCCCGCCGTATCCGGGCTGGTTCAGGAGTTCTCCGCGGAGAGCAAAGCAATGGATCAGGCCACCGCGAATGGCAATCTCGATGAAAGCAAAGTACAGGAGATCGCAGCGCGGCAAGGCGTAACCCTGTCAAAGCTCCTGGTGGAGAAGGAGCATTTCAAAACCAGGGTCTACGCCTCGGTTTTGAATCCCGAGCAGCGGACTAAGGCCGACAAGCTGCAGTCCCAATGGCACGAACGTCTGGATCATATCGGCAAGGTAATGGAGCAGTGAGCGCGATGAAAACGAAACTGACAATGCTCTCTAAGTTGACGGTGGCCGGATTGATCGACGCGGCAGCCGCGATCTGGATCCAATGGCTCTCCGGCGATCCCGCCTATACCAGGTTCCCCCCGGGGCCCGTCATCTTTATTGCCATAGCAGGGATCATTGTTCTGGGCGCACGCTGGTGGTGGACGCCATTGATTGGCGCGCTGATCGGGCTGCTGGTCACCTCTGGCTGGTTCGTCCGGCTACCAGCCGCAATTCTTCGCCTGACGCACCCCGGTTCCGTAGGCAAGTTCGCCCCCGGGATATGGTTTGGCTCGATACTTCTAATCGTCGCGCTTGTGGTCACAGATGTCGCCGCTCTGGCAGCGACTGTTCAGAACTACCGGCGCAGTGGAAGCACGACTGACAGCGCAAAGATGGCATGTCGGTTTTTCGGCGGAATATTTGTTCTGATGGGAATAATGGTGATCGCTGGCGGAGTCCACGCCGATAAATATCACAACCTCATGCACCTGGTTTGGGGAGCCCTGGCGCTTGGCGCAAGCTTCCTGGGGTTGACTACTTCAAAACGTTTCTGCCTTGGATCGGGCATGTTCTATCTGTCATTGGCCATTCTCGGCCTGCTGCTCGGAAATCCATCAATGAACCGAGCATGGTATCTCGGGCCCATGCTGTTACATACCGGAGACCATATCTTTCACCTGGTGCTGGGTTCTCTCTTCCTCGCGGTGGGACTAGTCTCTGGCCGGGAGTGGAGACCTCAGGATGTTCAGCTTTCCGGAAATTGAGTTTTGGTCGTTGACTTGGGTTGCTTCTTACTTACATCAATCCAGTCGACGCAGCCTGCTCATGCGCATGATAGCTGGAGCGCACCAGCGGTCCCGACTCCACATGGCGGAAGCCCATCTTCAGAGCTTCGCTCTTCAACTCGGCGAATTCGCGAGGCGTGTACAAGCGAGCCATGGGCAGGTGGTCGCGTGAGGGCCGCAGATACTGCCCAACCGTCAGAATGTCGCACCCCACCGCAGCCAGACCGCGAAAAACTTCGACCAATTCGTGTGTCTCTTCACCCAGCCCCACCATGACACCCGACTTCGTAACCCCTCCGGGGTTCAGCTCTTTGGAATAGCGTAGTAGCTCGAGCGAGCGCTCATATCGCGCGCCCGACCGCACCACGCGATAAAGCCGCGGCACCGTCTCCGTATTGTGGTTCATCACTTCGGGCTTCGCGTCCACAACGATGCGGATAGCCTCGCGGTCCCCCTGGAAGTCTGGGACCAGCACCTCGACGCGGCATCCCGGCGCCTGAAGGCGAATCTCCTCGATCACCTTGGCGAAGATGCGCGCGCCGCCCACAAGGTCGTCGTCGCGATTCACGCTGGTAATGACGGCATGCTCAAGGCCCAGCGTCGCCACCGCTTCAGCCACGCGGCGCGGCTCGTCAAGATCAATGGGCTCCGGCCGGCCCTTGGGTACCGCGCAAAAACCGCAGCGGCGCGTGCACAGGTTGCCCAGCATCATGAAGGTGGCTGTCTTGTGGTGCCAGCACTCGCCGATGTTAGGGCACTGCGCGCTCTCGCACACAGTATGCAGACCCAGCGACCGCGCCAGCCGCTTCAGCGCGTGGAAGTTTTCACCCACCGGGGCGCGCGCCTTCAGCCACTCCGGCTTGGGAGCGGGCGTCTTGCGCGCAGGCTCAATCTGCACCAGTTCCATCAACTCAATTGTACCGGGTGACCGCAGAACGGGATCACCGGGTAAAATCCTGCGCAAGGGGGCTCGGATGAGAGGTGTATTGGTAACTGCTGTGGCTTGCATTGCTGCGGGGCTGTTCGTCATCTTTTACTTTTGCAATGGCACAACGGGTTTCTCGTTCGCCTATCCGCTGTCTGCATGTTCGATCCACATCGACATCACGACCACGGGGGTAGGAGTGCCGGGCGCAGTCGGGCTCACACTCACCGGTGCGTTCCTGCTGATTGTCGCTACCGTGATCGCGCTGATCGGGATGTTCCGCCGCAAGTCCGACCTCGCGCCGACGACTAGGCATCGCGACTCTGCATTCGAGGAATAAAAATCCCGCAGGCAGATTGGAAATGAATTTCTCCACGATGCCCGCAGAACCTGTTGCTGAACCAGTCTTTATTCCGCCGGGTGCCCCAGGTCTCGCTTTTGAGACCTGGGAGCAACGCTATTCCGCCTGCTTGTTCGGCTGCGCAGCCGCCGGAACTGGCGCCTTCAGATACTTGTCCCACCACCCCAGCCACCGCTCATACCGATCGCGAATAAAGCTTGGCCGCGTGAATCCGTGGAACTGCCCCGGATACACAACCAGTTCTGCCGGGCGCCCCAGCGACTTGAGCGCCTCGTACATCTGCTCGCCGCCAATCAAGGGCACATTCATGTCAGACGTTCCGCCCATGAACATCATCGGCGTATGCACGCGCTTGTCGATTTCAAGGAACGGATAGCTCATCTTGATGTAGAGCTGCAGATTCTTCCACGGCGGTCCAAGTTCGTTGTCATATTGCAGGATGTACTGGTCCACTCCATAGAACGACATCGGCGCAGCTACGCCCGCTCCGCTGATGCCCGCCTTGAAGCGATCGGTGCTTGCTACGGTGTAGTCGGTCAGGATTCCGCCGTAGCTCCAGCCGGTCACTGCCAGCCGGTTAGGATCGGCCACGCCCAGCGCGACCGCCTTATCGACGCAGGCCAGCAGATCCTCGACTTCGAAGTGGCCCCAGTCCCCCGCGATGGCCTTGGCATAGTCCTGCCCGCGCCCAGAGCTGCCGCGATAGTTCACGTTCAGCTCGGCGTAGCCCTTGGTGGCTAGCCACTGGCGCAGAAAATCGAAGGTATGTGCATCCTGCCCGTTGGGACCGCCGTGAATGAAGAGAATCATCGGCGAAGGCGTTCCAGCTTTGAAATCCGCCGGCCTGGTCAGCAGTCCGTGGACTTCCACGCCTTCCTTGTCCTTCGCTTCAAGATCTTCGGTGGGAACCAGGTTCAATTCCGCGACCAGCGCGTCGTTGTGCGTGGTGAGCTTGCGCAGCACGCCGTTCTCAAGCGCATAGATCTCGGCCGGGCTCGTGTCGTTGGTGTAGAGGACGGCCGTGTGCCCGCCTGCCTCGTCCCACGCCATCACCGCACCCTGCTGCGAGAGCTCGCGCTTGACGCCGTTTCCCGCAAGTTCAACTTCGGCCGGATACTCATTGCGATCATCGGCCACGAGGTATCGGAGATGTCCGTCCGCGGAAAAAAACGGCTGGCTCACACCGCGATCGAACTTCGCCGCGGGATAGCTGACCACACCATCCAGCGTCACCACGGCCGGCCTCGCCTGCGAATACTCCAGCAGCTCAAGCTTGGCGCCCTGCGCGTATGCAATCGACTTTGAGTCCGGCGACCACGCCAGTCGCCCTCCATCGGGTCCGCTCCACGTCGTCAGCTTTTTCGCGGTCGAACCTGTCTTCGCCTCGACCACAAACACATCCGTGTTGTTGGTGCGATCGGGATCCTGATCGTGGTTGCTGACGAACGCAATCCACTTGCCGTCAGGCGACCACTCGGCGTCGTTCTCATTCACATTCTTGTCGGTGGTCAGCTTCTCAGCTTTCTTGGTGGTCAGGTCCCACAGGTAGAGCGCGTTATACGCGTCGTTGCGCAGATAACCCTGGATGTCCTGCTTGAAGTGGTAGCGATCGATGACGATCGGCTTGGGAGGCGCTGGCGGCTTGCCTTCCTCCGCATCGGGCTCCGCCTTGGGATGCAGCGTGAGCAGCAGCTTCTTCGAATCCGGCGACCAGCTATAACCCTGGATATTCTGGTCAGTAATGTTGGTCAGCTGCTCGGCCTCGCCGCCGCGCCGATCCATCACCCAGACCTGGTCACCCTTTACCGTTCCAGGCCTCGATGACGTAAAGCTGATGTAGCGCCCATCCGGGCTGAACTTCGGCGACCCTGCGCCCTCCTTGCCGTACGTCAGTTGCAGATGAACTGACCCGTCCCACTTCACCATCCACAGATGCGACTGCGATTTGTCTTCCTTGGTATCGATCTGGCCGACGGAGTAGACCACCCATTCGCCGTCGGGCGAGACAACGGGCCCGCTCACGCGTTGCAGCTTCGCAAGATCATCGAGGTTGATGTCGCGCTTCTTGGGCGCGTCAGCGGCGTTTGCAGAAAAAGTCGTGGCAAAAATCAAAAAGCCAAAGGCAACAGATCTCAGCAATCTCGGGGACATGGCCAGAGATTACCACCCCGCCTCAATCTGCTTCCACGACAATATGGGAGAGAGCAGGGACCTTCAGGTCCCTGAGTGACGATGAAATACGAACGATGGGAGGGAGCAGCACCCTCAGGTTTCTGAATCGCGATGAAATACGAACAATGGGAGGGAGCAGCACCCTCAGGTTTCTGAATCGCGATGAAATACGAACGATGGGAAGGAGCAGCACCCTCAGGTTTCTGAATCGCGATGAAATACAAACGATGGGGGAGCACGACCTTCAGGTTCTGAATCGCGAGAAATACAAACAATGGGAGGGGCAGGGACCTTCAGGTCCTGAATCGCGAGAAATACAAACGATGGGAGGGAGCAGGGACCTTCAGGTCCCTGAATGACGATGAAATACGAGCGGGGCTTCAGCCCCGGCCCACCTACCGCAGCTTTTCCCGCACCTCAGGCCGCACCAGATAGAAGAAGAACACCATGTTCAGCATCCCCTGAATCAATGCGGGCACCATGTGCAGCCGCGCGAAGATCCACAGGTTGTAGCCGCCGAGCATCAGCACCGCAGACAATGCCATCGCCCACGCCCAGCGAAACCGCATCAACAATCCGCCGCACGATGCGAAAAGAAATACCGGCAGCACCAGCAGCAGCGCGGGATAGTGTCCGCCCACGACTCCCACCACGATGACCACCGCGAGCACAACAAGATACAGCGAAATCGCGGCCAATCCGGGCAAAGGCAGCAACTCTTGCTTCACCGGAAGCCCGCGCACTTCCCCGACCGAGTCTTTGTCTTCTTCTACATGGTTCGATGCCGGCGTTCGCTCTTTGTCGCTCATAGCGTGTGGAGATATGCCAGCAGGTCATGCAACTGCTGGTCGTCGAGCGCAGTCCCAGGCATGGTGCCATGTCCGTGCAAAATCACGGCCGTCAGGCGATCATCCGTAGGCGGTGCCCCTGATGGCATGGCCTTGACCTTGGTGATGGCCTGCAGCCCCGGGCCATGCAGACCCTGCGTCGTCGTCGGGTGGTGGCATTTCGCGCAGGCCTGGTGAAACACCTGCGCTCCCTGCGCCTCCTCCGGCGTCCACTCCGACTCCGGCTTTGACGGTGGCAGCGACTTGCATCCCGTCATCACCGTGAGGGCTGCCAGTCCGGTAAAAAGAGCCAATAAGGAACTGCAAATCCGCATCCGCATCTCTGGTTTCGATGATAAGCCATTGGTTCCCCGTCGACCCGTGTGTTCCAGCGCACAGCGCCTTTCAATCCACATGGCATGCTGAAAGTGTTTCGAAACCTTTTTCCGCCACGCGACGCAAAGCTTTGTTGTGGGCATGCGTCGAAACCGTACGCGGGCCCGATTCTGCCGGAAGGGAATCGCATGAAGCGCCGCATCCTCATTGCCGGAGTCGCAGCGGTGGTGCTCATCGCCATCATCTGGGGCGTGTTTGCCTGGATGGCGCAGCGCACCCGCTACGACTATTCCGGGACAGTCGAAACCCGTGAGATCCAGATCGGATCGAAGATCGGCGGCCGCGTAACGCAAGTCCCCGTCGAAGAAGGCCAGATCGTCAAAGCAGGAACAACGCTCGTCCTGTTCGAATGCGACGAACTGAAGGCACAGCGCGCCCAGGCCAAGGCAAAGCTCGATCAGGCACAAGCCGATCTCGACAAGATGCAGCGAGGAAATCGCCCCGAAGAGATCGCCCAGAGCGACGCCACCGCACGCGCACAGCAGGCCACATTCGAGGCAGCGCGCAACGGACCGCGCCGCCAGGAGATCGATCAGGCCCAGGCCGACTACGCCGCCGCCGGAGCCGATGCCGCCAATGCCGACATCTTCTACCAGCGCATGCAAAAGCTGGTGGCAACCGACACCATCTCCCGCCAGCAATTCGACGATGCCCGCGATAAGCGCGATGCAGCCACGCAGCGCGCCGAGTCGGCCCGTCAGCATCTTGCCCTGCTCCAGGCCGGCACGCGCCCTGAAGATCTGCGCGCCGCCGAAGACAAATACAAGCAGGCTGAAGCCGCCGCCGTCCTCGCCCACAAGGGCTTTCGCAGAGAAGACATTGAATCTGCCCGCGGCCGCTTTGCAGAAGCGCAGGGCTCTGTTGCCGAGCTCGATGCGCGCCTTCGCGAAGCCGAATTGACCGCTCCGGCCGATGCCGTTGTTGAAGTCGTCAGTGTCCGCCCCGGCGACCTGGTGCCCGCCGGCAGAATCGTCATCACGATGCTCGAAGCTTCGCAGCTCTGGGTCAAGGTCTACATCCCTGAAACCGATCTCGCCCACGTCCGCCTCGGCCAGCATGCGACGGTGCGCGTCGACAGCTTCGGCAGTCGGGCCTTCGAAGGACACGTCGGTCAGATCGCGTCACAAGCCGAATTCCTTCCCCGCAACGTGCAGACCAAGAGCGACCGCGATCACGAAGTCTTCGGCGTCAAGGTTTACGTCGATAACCCGCAGCAGGTTCTCAAATCGGGCATGTCGGCGACGGTGCGCCTGGAATGACCGCCGTCATATCAGCCGACCACCTGACCATCCGCTTCGGCGCATTCACTGCGGTCAACGACGTCAGCTTTGAAGTGGGCAAGGGCGAGTTGTTCGGCTTCCTCGGCCCCAACGGATCCGGCAAGACCACGATCATCAAGGCCCTCTGCGGCCTGCTGCGTCCTTCTGAAGGAACCGGCCACATCCTCGGCATGGACATCCGCAAAGATGCAGCCGAGATTCGCCGTCACGTCGGCTACATGTCACAGAAGTTCGGCCTCTACGAAGACCTCACCGTCGCTGAAAACATCAACTTCTATGCCGGAATCTACGGCCTCGACGCCAACCAGGCTGCCGTCCGAACCCGCGAAGTCCAAACACTCACCGGCATTGAACCCTACATGAACCGGCGCACCGGCCAACTGTCCGGTGGATGGAAGCAGCGCCTCGCTCTTGCCTGCGCCATCATCCACTCACCCGAGGTTGTCTTTCTTGATGAGCCCACCGCAGGCATCGATCCAGTGGCGCGCCGGGCGCTCTGGGACTTGCTCTTTCAACTCTCCGGACAGGGCGTCACCTTCTTCGTCACGACGCATTACATGGACGAGGCCGAGCGCTGCGGCCGTGTCGGCTACATCTACCAGTCGAAGCTGATCGCCATCGGCACCGTAGCCGAATTGCAAAAACTCCCCGACGCCAATCCCGCCGGCACCTCGCGCATTCAAGTCAGCGTGCCCAACCCTTCCGCATTGCTCGATCGCATTCGTCACCTTCCGGGCATCCGCGAAGCCACCGTCTTCGGCCACACCATCCACGCCCTGGCGGAGACCGACAAATTGGAGCAGTTGCGCGCCGAGCTACCGGAAGCGCACATCGAAACCATCGAGTCATCTCTCGAAGACGTCTTCGTCACCCTCACCTACCGCATCATGGAAGCGCAGAATAAGGAGGCGCAGCGATGAAGACCTTATTCCGCGGTATCGTTCCCATATGCCGGAAAGAATTCCTCCACATCATCCGCGACCCCGGCACGCTCTTCTTCGCGCTGCTCATCCCCATGCTGCAGCTCTTTCTTTTCGGATTCGCAGTCGACACGAACATCCGCCAGATCCCCACGGTTGTCCTCGACGAATCAAATACGCAGGACAGCCGACGCCTGCTACAGGCCTTCGCCGGTTCCGACGTCTTCAATCTCAAGCTCTCCGTCCAATCGCAGGACGCGATGTACGAGGCGATCCGTGACGGCAAAGCCCGAGTCGGCATTCGCATCCCCTACGACTACGCCCGCCGTCTGCAGGATGGCACCACCGCATCTGTGCTCGTCCTCGTCGATGGTTCGGACTCATCGGTCGCAGGCCAGGCCATGAGCACCGCCACCGGTGTCGCGCTCAAAGAATCGCTGGGCCGCGCACTGCCCGACGGCGCAATGCCCATCGAGGTGCGTCCCTCTGTGCTCTATAACCCCGCAACGCGCTCGGCCAACTTTTTTGTCCCAGGCCTTATCGCGATTCTGCTTCAGGTGATGGCGATTCTCATGATCGCGCTCAGTCTCGTACGCGAACGCGAACGTGGCACCCTGGAACAACTCACCATGACCCCGGTCGCCCCGCTCGGCTTGATGGTCGGCAAGATGATCCCCTACGGCGTTCTCACCTTCAGCGAACTCTGCGTAATCCTGCTGGTCATGCGCACTGTTTTTCTTGTGCCGATTCATGGCAACGTACTTCTTCTTCTCGTGCTCTCCGTACCATTTCTGCTCACCGTTCTCGGCATCGGCCTCGTGATCTCAACCCGCGCGCGGACCCAGGCCGAGGCATTTCAGCTTTCGATGGGAACAATCCTTCCGTCGGTCTTTCTCTCCGGCTATATCTTTTTGATCGAGAACATGCCGCCGTTTTTCCAGGGCATCAGCCGTCTGATCCCGGCCACGTATTACATCCAGATCCTGCGCGGCATAATCCTCCGCGGAGCCGGAATCAGCGAACTATGGGTTCAGGCGTTGGTCCTGACGGCGATGGGATGCGGTAGCACGTTGCTAGCAGCAAAGCTTTTCGTGAAGCAGGGCGCACAATAACTGGCCCCTTCAACCGCCGCCGATCAAATCCCGGCTCTAAGACCGGTCCTTTAGACCTAACCTCTACCCAACCCCTGTCATTCCGACCGACCCTGAGCAGAGCGAATGGGGAGCGGAGGAACCTGCAGTTGTTCTTTGATCGTCGGGGCTCGGTCTAAGGTATGCCCGCGGGCAATCGCCACCCGCCCGTCGTGCCGACCGGAACCTGGAACAATCGCCGTTGTCATTCTGCGCGAAAGGGGCCCCAAACGCAGTTCAGTTTGGGGGTGGTGAACGAAGAATCTGCTTTTCGTGCTCTCGTCCTAATAAATCAGCTTCAGCGAAAACTGAATCTGCCGCGAATTCCCAGCCGTCTTGCTGATCTCCCCGAAACCCGATCCGTTAATCACATTCGCCGGCGTGCCCATCGTCACGATGTTGAAGAGGTTGAAGAACTCCGCGCGAAATTGCAGCGCCATGCGTTCCGCTCCGCTGCTGCTGGTCCTTAAGGGCGTGTCCTTGATCAGCGCAAAGTCGAAGTTATAAAACGCCGGTCCGCGAAATGTATTCCGTCCCAACGTCCCGAAGACGCCCTGGTTTGGCCCCGTGCCGCCTGCCACGTGAATCGGAATCGAGAAGAAATCCGCTGCATTATTCGCGCCTTCGCCAAAGTAGTCCTGCCGGTTCTTGCGCGCCGTGGAGAGCTTCGGCTTCGCAATCTGGTCCGGCCGATCCACGCCGTTTGAACCCACGCCTGTTTGCTGGACGCCCGAATACACCGTGAAGGGAGAACCCGAGTTGATGCTTGAAATGCTCAGCAATTCCCATCCATCCGTAGCCTTCCGGCTAATTCCGCTCAAAAATCCCGCGCTCTCCAGGTGCAAATCCTGGGCTAGGCTAAGCCCGAAGCCATTGGTCACATCGAACGACGAAGGCCCTTTCTCCGGATGCGTATCAAACGGGTTTTGCGGGAAGGGAATGGACACAGACCCCGTGCCTCCGGTGCCTCCAACCACCTGGCTGGTGTCGTCAATGGATTTGCCCCACGTATAGCTCGCCTGGATGCCCGGCCCTCCGTGGCCAACCGTTCCCGAGAGCGATGTCTGCAGCGCGTGATACGTCGAGTGCGCTGTCGCGGTGATCACATTCATCACCCCGAAACCCCCAATCACATCGCCAGCATTATCGAACTGCGTATAGGGCGCGAACCCCGGATCGGCGCCGGGATAGCCATTGGGATAGCTCCATCGCGGCAGTTTCTCCGCAGCCGTTCCCACGTAGCTCGCATCGGCCGTCAGGTTGCCAAACCTGCGCTCCACCCCCGCCGTCCACGTAAACAATGTTGCGTTATCAAACGAGCGATCGATCCCGCTCAGGTTCAGCGCGCTCACCACGCCGTTCGGCGTCAACGCCGCGACATCCTTCTCATACCGGTCAACATCCATCACCGTGTTTGGCGCCACGGCCGTGCTTTTCCCGGACGCAAATACATCCACCCCGGAAGGTGTGTACGTGGGCGGAAGCTGCGACGGCGTCAGTTGAAAGCCGTAATGGATCGGCGCATTCGACGCGGACAGGAGGCGCGGATAAATCACAAACGGCGTCGACCCGGTAAGAAAATTGTCCTGCCAGATATTCGGCTCTACCGTCATCATCGCGCCGCCTGCATGTGCCGACAGCTTGTCCGTCACTTGCCACGCTCCCTGCACGCGCGGCTCAAATGCGTGATAGTCCGTCGCGTATCCCGGCTGCGGATTGATCACATACTGCATCGTGCCGTTGATCACGACAAATCCCCCCGTGCGCCGCGCCCGCTCCGTAATTGGCGTATAGAGATCCCATCGCACGCCGTAATCCAGCGTGAACCGCGGCGTCACCTTCCACGTGTCCTGCACCCACGCGCTGAAGTTATTTCTGCTGATCGCCGCAGGGCCGATATGCTCGCCATTCGAAAAATACGGTGGCGCAATCGCAACCGTATACGCGAACGGGCTGCCCGTCAGAAAACTCGAAAGCGTATCCGGCAGCGGGTCGCCTGGACTCAGATTGTGCCTCCCACTCGTCGAAGCAATCGCATTGAGCGCGTAAGCCTTCCCGCCGCCAAAGTCGTACTCGCCATTGGGGCTGGTTCCAAAGTACGTCGTATCCCGATTGATGCGCGCCTCAAACCCCGCTCTCAAAGCGTGCGTCCCCCGCGTATACGCCACGGTCTGCCGCCCCTGAAACAGGTTGCCGTACGCCTGCATCACCGACCCGCCTGCTCCGTTGAATGCCTCGAACAGCCCGTCGTTGAACTTTACTGCGGGATCGGTATGGTCCGGTGTCGGAAACCCCGGTGTCGTCCGCGTAATGCTGATTAACGACTCCAGCACCAGTCGCGGCGAGAGCGTCCGCGTGTACATGCCCATCACGTTGCGCTGGTGATCGATGTACTCCACGCCGAACGCCGGATCGACCGCCGTCTGGTCCGGGTTCGTCGTTGGCCCTGTCAGATTATCCAGGTTGAACCGCGCCAGGAATTGATCCTTTGCAGAGAACTTGTGATCGATCCGCAGCGAAAACTGGTTTGCGTTCGTTACCACCTTCGATGCCGTCGCGTATGTATTGGCTCCATACGATCCAGTCGCCAGGTTCGGCAACGGATACCGTGCCAGAATTGCGGCAATCGCCGGGTCCACCGGAACTTCCAGCGTATCCGTGCTTCCATCGGGAAATGTAACCGGGTCGTACACGATGTTGCTGCCCGCCGCCGGCCGCTGCGCCGCCGAGGGAACCGGCATCACCTGCGTCGTCCCCAGCACTTGCCGGAATCCCTGGTACTGCGTGAAGTAGAACGTCCGCTTGCGTCCGTCATATACATGCGGCAGAAAGACAGGTCCGCCATTGGTAAATCCGAACTCATTGCGCCGGAACGGCGGAATGCGCCCCGGATACGCCGGCGTCGGATTGTCAAAGTAGTTGCGCGCGTCAAACGACGAGTTGCGCACAAATTCGAAAAACGATCCGTGAAATCCGCTTGCCCCCGACCGCGTGTGGATGTTGGTGAAACCCGAAGCCCCCCGCCCGATCTCCGCCGGCAGCCACCCCGAACTCGAATCGATGCTCTCCACGGCATCCACGTCGAAGTTTGAAAACGTGGCGCCTCCCATCTCCGGATCGCTCACGTCCGCCCCGTCCATGGCAAACGTGGCCTCCGCGCCTCGCTGCCCGTTGATGGCAAACTGCGCAGTAAAATTCGTAGCCCCGTTGGCATCGGTCATGGTGCCCGCTGCCAGCAGCAGCAGCGTGCTGAAGTCTCTCTTGTTCAGCGGCAGTTCGCTCACCGCCTGGCTCGAAAGCTCCTCGCCACCCGTACCGGCCTGCTCCTTTTTCTGGAGGGTGGCCACCGTGAGCTCGCCGTGGCCCGAAAGCGTCACTAGCGCTTCCGGAGTATCCGCCGTCAGCTCCACCACCCGCGCACATTCCACCGCGCTGCCCTTCGCTGCAACTGTCAGGTGATAGTTGCCCGCAGGCAGCAGCGGCAGCACGAATCGTCCGTCCGCCCCGGTGCGCCCCTCCGCCTTGCTTTCGCCAGACGACAGCTTCACGCGCGCGCCGGCAATGGGCGCGCCGCCCGCGTTGCGCAGCACCCCGCTCCAGGCAGCTTGTGCCGCATCGCCGGCCCGTAGTCTGCGCCGCGGCTTGGCCTCCCAAAATGCGTGGCCCGATAAGAGCGATGAAAGCAAATAAGCAAAGAAACTTCAGCGTCGTGCCCAGGCGTCCGCGGGCAACAGAGTACATCGTTTTTAGCATCAATGGACTACCCTGGAAAATCATACGTTCCGCAGGTTGATTTGTGCATTTATCCCCCCGCGAAAACTTGCAAGAATTATATCGTTCAAATCGCTGCTAAAACCTTTTTGTAGAGGGTCCGGCAGCATTTTGTGACGGAAGGTCCCCTGGTGTTCTCCCCGTCACACTCTTCCCACCGAAACAGTCGCCACCCCCCCGAAGGAACGTCCAAAAATAGTCCCCGGGTGAGACCCTGGGAAGATTCCAGCAAAGCCAGCGGTGTCATTCCGACCGAGCGCAGCGAGTGGAGGAACCCGCAGTTGCATTTGATCCTCGGCCCACCCCCAGGCATGCGCGCAATTCAGTTTGAGGCTGCTGAACGAAGAAACTGCTTTTGCCTTTTATTGTTCTATTACCGGAATACACTCGTCACGAGAGCCGCCGATGGTCGAAACCGACACCGTCCAACTAATCCGAAAGATCCGAATCTGGCTCGCCCTCTTCATGGCGGCCTCGTCCTCAGCGGCCTGACCGCCTTTCCCCTGGAGCGCGAAACCGCCACATTGAACCGAATCTTTGCTGTATCCCCGACCCCTCCCGCTGGTGGCGAACCTACGTTGAAGGCTTGGTTGCGCCGCGTGCACGAGGGCGTTTCAGACACCAATCGCGACTACCCTTTCATGGCCTATGGCACCGATTGGCTCGCCTTCGGCCACCTCGTCATCGCCATCGCTTTCATTGGCCCGCTCGTCGATCCGGTGCGCAACAAATGGGTGTTCGTCTTCGGAATCATCGCCTGCATCGGTGTGCTGCCCCTGGCGCTCATCGCCGGACCTATTCGCGGCATCCCGTTTTACTGGCGGCTCATCGACTGCAGCTTCGGCATCGTCGGCGTCGTTCCGCTGCTGATCTGCCTGCGCTACGTGCGCCGCCTCGAGCAAACAACATAAGCGGAAGTCCCCACTTCCATTCCCTACAATTAAAGCAAGCCATGGCCACGGAATCGAAAGTGCCTGAAATTACTGCCGCGATCGTCGACACCATCGCCGCCATCTCCACGCCCCCGGCCGCGGCGGAATAGGTATCGTACGCCTTAGCGGTCCCCAGGCCGCTTCGATCGCCGCGCAACTTGTCCGCCTGCGCCAGCCGCTCGAGCACGCGCACGCCCGCCTCGCTGAGGTGCTCGATGAAAACGATGCAAGCAGCGAACGCATCGACGAAGCGATGGTCACGTGGTTCGCCTCGCCAAATTCTTACACCGGCGACGAACTCGTGGAGATCGCGGCGCACGGTTCGCCGGTGGTTCTCGATCTGCTGCTGCGTCGAGCCCTTGCGCTCGGTGCGCGTCTCGCGAATCCCGGCGAATTCACCGAGCGCGCGTTTCTCGCCGGCAAGCTCGACCTCACCCAGGCCGAAGCCGTCCGCGATCTGATCGACGCCCAGACACTGACCCAGGCGCGCCAGGCCGCCAGCCAGATGGGCGGTGCCCTCAGCCGCCGCGTCGCTCCAACCAAGCAGATCGCTCATTGAACTGATAGCTCAGCTCGAGGCCGGCATCGACTTCGCCGAAGACGACGTCGACGTTACGCCCGCAATCCGAGATCGCCCGCCGCATTGCCGAACTCATCCCGCCGCTCTCAGCCCTCGAAGCGTCATTCGCGCGCGGCCGCATCGTGCACGACGGACTGACAATGGCCATCGTCGGCCGCCCCAACGCCGGCAAGAGCTCGCTGTTTAATCGTCTCGTAGAACGCGATCGAGCCATCGTCACCGCCACCCCGGGAACCACCCGCGATCTCGTAACCGAACGCATCTCGCTCGAAGGAATTCCGCTGGAATTGGTTGACACCGCCGGTCTGCGTGAGGCCTTTGAAGAAGTTGAGCAGCTTGGCATCGCCCGCAGCCGCGAAGCGTTGGCAGACGCTGCAATCGTCCTGGTCGTCCTCGACGCAACCCAGCCGCTCAACCACGAAGAACGCAGCCTGCTCGCGGCATTGCACGACCGTTCCGCGCTCGTCGCCATTAACAAGAGCGACCTTGCCAACAACGGCACAGGCGCCGTGCTCGCAGATCAATCCGCAACCAAAGAGTTGCATGTTCCCGCCGTCGCCACTTCGGCGCTCACCGGAGAGGGATTGCCGCACTGCGCGACAAATCGTAGCGCTGGCTACAGGCGGGGCGGCAGCCGAACCCGGCCTGCTCACCAGCCTTCGCCACCAGCAGACAATCGTCACCGCACGAACGGCAATGGAAGACGCCGCTCACGCCAACGCAACCAGCATCCCCCACGAAATGATTCTGCTCGATCTTTATCGAGCCCTGTGGGCCCTGGATTCCCTAACCGGCCAAACCACCTCCGACGACATCCTGAATCTAATCTTCTCCACCTTCTGCATCGGAAAATAGATCGACGTTTTGCACTGTCCTCATACGGGACCACAAAGGCACTTCTCCGGCCTGGGCTACGGGGAATTACGAGTCTCCCAGCCTACTCGACAGACTTTTCAGGTAACGTGTCGTCCGCGGCTTTGTGATCCTTGGCGGCCACCGGTGGAGCTGCTGCCCCCTCAGCCTTGGCTGGAGGAGGGATTGGTTCAGTGGGCAGCGCCGGATGATCGAAGACATAGAGCTCGTTGAATAGGTACTTGTAGGTGGCATGCGACTGCCCGCGAAACTGGGGCTTGAAGCCGAAAAGCACGATGTGCCCTTTGCCGTAGGCGAGTTCCAGGGCTGCGGCTTTGCCCTCAATAGCCTCGGGATGCAGCAGCAGACCGCTCTCCAGCGGATTTGTCACCTTGGGGTAGCGCGCCAGCACCGCGCCGTGCATGCCGGGTTGTGGTTGGAATGCAGGGCCGTTCTGGAACATGACGACCGGGGCATTCGACACGCCAAAGTTCACAGGCAGATCGGCGTGTTCGATCTCCACGCGCAACAACGCGCCGGAGCAGAAAAACTTGTCGCTCTTGGCGCCCTCGATCACGTTCTGCACCGACAGCGACATCAGCGGAATGAGGCTGCTGGCCGTCTTGTTCAGCGCAATCAGCGTGCCGCCTTCATGAACGAATTCGCGCAGGTTCTCGATGCCGGCGTTGCCGATGCCGCCCGCGTACTGGCCGGGAACCACGCCGATGCCAAATCCGTCGGTCAGCAGCTTCGACGAGAGGTCAGGCAGAACGATCACATCGTAGCGGCTGTGCAGATCGGCAGCGCGCATATCCGCGTTGTAAATGCTTTTCGGCTCGAATCCATAATTCTCAAGGATCCAGCGCGTCCAGCCTTCGTCAATGGAGGGTGCCCAGGGCCGGTAGAGCCCGACGCGCGCTTTCTTCAGTGCGATCGTATGTGCAGGCGCGCTGACGGCCACCGCCGACACCGCATACTTTTTGGCGAGATCACCAATTGCTGTACGGCTGCCACTGATCAGGAATGCGCCCGTCTCCGTTCCTTCCGCGGTCTTGACCGGGTCCTGTGCCAGCGAAACGGTTGCACCCGCCTGCAGGGCGGCATTTATCAACTGGAACGATGCATTGGTTTTGTGGCTGACAGCGAACACGGTGCCGGTGCCTTCGATAGATGCTTCCGGCAACACCGCCTTGTCGATCTTTGTCAGCATGGCACGCTCGTCGGCTGCCAGCGGATCAGTAACTTCATCCACGTTGACGCCCATCTGCAACGGCAACGTCCAGCCGGTCACGTCGTAAGGCAGGTCAATGGATTTGGCGGTTCCATTCTGCAGCGCATCTGGGTACGTCTGGCGCTCAAAAAGCTCCTTGGCCAATGCGGAAAACGGCTGGTCCATGGGAATAACCCATGAGCCTGCTGGATAGGTCACGCCATTCGCCTTGAACCCGCTTTTCGATGCATAGACATCGAGGCCGTTGTCGATCATCTTCTGCGCGAGCAATCCCGCTTCGGGTGTGTCCGCTTGCTTATCGCTGATGACATAGGCGAACGGCGGCTCCTTGCTGAAGTGCTGGATGTTATCGCGGGCCGCCTGGTAGCGGTTATAGAGCAGCGTCTCGCGATTCTTCGCGGCCAGGTCCAGCACCGACATGGAACCACCCACCATGTAATCGACAGCGTCTTTCAGGCGCCACCAGCCACCTTCCCACGGGGTGGAGTACATACTCAGCGCGCGCAAATCCTGGAAGTCCTTGGGGAAGTCGTGCACGGTGTAGAAGTGCGGCGTTGCGTAGCCGTAGAGCGCAGTCTCAGTAAAGAACGAGATCTCGTTGCGGAAGACGTGCGCCCAATCCGTGAATCCGGCATACCAGTTATCGAAGCGCGATTCAGAGATGGCGCCGGGCATATTGTGCGCGTTGAGATAAGCCGTCATGTTGGCGCCCGTGAGATTGAGCCAGCTGCGCACCAGAGGGCTGATGTTGCTTGAGATCGGATCGGAGAAGGGCGGAATCCAGATGCGCGCGGGAAAGGGTGCAGTCTGGTGCTGGCAGTAAAAGATCACCGGGCTGTATTCCAGCTGCGTCTTTACTACCACCTGCTCTTCTTTCATGTTCATCATGTAGCCATCGCGATTGTTATCGTGGCCCACATAGTCCTGGTAGAGATACGGCATGGGGCTGACTTCGTACTTGGTGCCCACATTCTGCCGGTACCAGTGCACAACCATATCTTGCCCATCGGGATTGAGCGTGGGCCACAGCACGAGGATGACCTGATCGAGAATTGCGTCGATCTGCGGGTCGTTTTGCGCGGAAAGAAGTTTGTAGGCCAGCGCCATCGTGTGCTGCGGGCCGGCGACTTCATCGGCATGAAGGCCGCCATCAATGTGCACGATGACCTTGGATGTGCGAGCCAATTCCTTGGCCTGCTCGTCATTCAAGCCAGTTGCGTGTGCAAGGCGCCCGGCGGTCATTTTGGTCTCGTCGAGTTTGGCCAGGTTTTGCGGCGACGAGATGACAGCAATCTCAATGTCCTTGCCTTCGGTCGTTTTGCCCACGGTGAACATTTTGATGCGGTCAGAGGCCGCGGCCAGCGCGTGGAAGTAGCGAACTGTGTCTTCGTAGTCGGCGAGGTAAAAGTCGTCGCCGGGATTGTGCCCTAGAACGGAAATCGGCGTCGGCACCTCAGCCCGCGCAGCGAAGCAGGGGAAAAGGGCAAGACAGCCGGCAGAGATGCACACGAGACGAAACCACAGACTCAGCTTAGACGAAAGCATTGGCTCTCCTTTTGCGATTGGTACAGACAACCATGAGTTCGAAGGGATTGGGGACGAGCGCCTTGCAGCCAGGAGGCGCCTGCTTCTAATTGTCTTGCGTGCCTCCAAGAGTAACGCACCGAATCAGGCAAATAAGACGAAGATTCGTCAAAGAGAAGTGTTGACTACCACACGGGATTCTGGGCGCAACGCACATCAGGTGTGCGGGAAAAAAGCCCCCGCGCAGAAATGTGAGACTGGCCGGCTTTGCCCAAGAACGCGAGTTTGCCCGATAGATAAGTCGTTTGTCACAGAAGTCCCAGTGAACGTGATAAAGATCACCTTGGATCACCGAAGCCGGTCACCCGGAGGATGCCCAATCTTCGCCTATTCAGGAGTGATGGTTAGAGGCCGGGGCTCGCGTCCATCTGGGACGCCCGCGCCAGTGCTTGCGTGTCGATATACTCCCGGATTTTCGTCAGTTTGCCATTTCGAACGGTAATGTCGAAGACCCAGTGGTCCTCAAACGTCTTATTCGTGGCTTTGATTTTCCCTGTAGCGACGCCGACGACCAGAACCCGGTCTCCCTGCGCCACGAATTCGGGGGGCTTTGGGTATGTGGTTTCCACCTCTTGGGACGCCTTCTGAAGCACCTTCGCCAATCCCGCGTGCCCGCGGTGCGTGCCGGCCAGCGGCCAGTCCTCGCCCGGAATGATCCACTCAATATCTTCGGCAACCAACGACACCAGACGTTGCTGATCGCCGCTGCCGATTGCGGCAAAGAAATCCTTCACAATCTGGACATTCTCCTGTGTGCTCATTGAAATCTCTCCATTTTCCCTTACATCGGATCGTGTCCGATCGTTCTCTTTCAAACTGACTTTAAGCTGCTTTTCACTTCTTGAGCGAAACTCCCGAAAATCGCTTCTTTGCTCAGGCCCAGTTTCAGCGCGACAGTTCTCATACCACCGCTTTTTCGATTTCACTCACGACTTGATCTGCACACTCCTCACTAGACCTGCGCCATGCCCCCATCAACAGCGAGATCCACGCCGGTGATATAGGAACTTTCGTCGGAGGCGAGGAACACGACTGCGGCCGCGATTTCCTCGGGCTTGCCCCTGCGACCGAGTGGAATCTGCGAGGTGAACTGGGCGACCGCTTGCTCGGCCTGTTCAGCTGTGAGGCCCGTCGTCGTCGCTAAGGCTGGGGTATCGATTGCTCCGGGGCTCATCGAATTCACGCGGATGTTGCGGTCTTTCAGCTCCATAGTCCAGCCGCGCGCGAAGTTGCGCACAGCCGCTTTACTCGCGGCGTAGGCGGTAAAGCCTGGGAGCCCCAACACGTTTGAGACAGAAGAGTTCAAGACAATCGAGCCGCCGTCTTTGAAGAGGGGAAGGGCCTTCTGTACTGTAAAGAACAATCCTTTTACATTCACGTCGAAGGTCTGGTCGAAATGTCCCTCGGTAGCCACCGCGAGCGGTGCGATTGTACCCGCGCCCGCGTTCGCAAAGAGTATGTCGATGTGACCATGTTTCTCTTTCACAACGGCATAGAGGCGGTCCAGATCTTCCAAGCGCGATACGTCGCCTGTGACCGTTGTAACGTTTCTCTTGATGAAGGCTGATGCCTCCTTCAACTCTTTCTCTCGTCGCCCGGTGATCACTACGTGGGCGCCTTCTTCCACGAAGCGCTTGGCTGTGGCCAACCCAATCCCACTACTTCCGCCTGTGATAACCGCGATCTTTCCCGCCAATTTTTGTCCAAGATTATTACCCATATGTTCTCTCCCTTTTGTTTTCGTTGTTTTTCTGTTGAATTAGGTTCTTCTTCCAAAGCCGACATAGTCTTCGATTACTGCTCCTTCTTGAACAAATCCTGGAAGATCAGTCGCCCCCAAGTCTTGCCGCGTGCGTGCACCAGCGCGCCACCCTCGTTGAACTTCCCCAGCTTGACGGGTGCGAACCCTAGTTGTTTGGCTAAATCCGCCACGGGGGCGATAGCATCCTCATCGTCGCTCGACAGAAAGACGACCCGGTGGCCGCCCTCGACGCCCGGGTCGGTAGCCAGTGTGGCTGCAACCAAGTGGTTAAAACCTTTCACCACCTTGGCGCCGACGAACGACTTCGCGACGAAGGCTGAAGACGGAAGACCGTCCAGTTCCTCAGGTGGGATTGGAAACGAGTTCATCGCGTCGATGACCGTCTTGCCTTTCCAGTTAGGCAGGGCCTTTGCAACCTCGCGGTGCTCCCCGAACGGGATTGCCAAGATGATTGTGTCGGCCTCGAGCGCATCCCGCAGCGACTTGGGGACGACAGTGGGTCCAATCGCCCGTGCCTGCGGCGCCAACTCCTCGGGTGACCGGCGGCTCGCGACGGTCACGTTGATGTTTTTACGGGCGAAGGCGTGGGCGAGGGCCTGGCCGATCTTTCCGAATCCTACGATTGCGTAGCTCATGATGTTCTCCGATACATGTTGATGTTGCTATTGACTCCAACGCCTTCAACAGCGCGGGAATTTAAGTTCCATTCCGTTGCGACCTTCCGTAAACGTCCCCGCGGTAAAACGCTTGCGTGCGGCCGGAAGGCCCGCCGCTGGCAGGTCTGCTGACGTTTAGATCGCGGTCATGCCGCCGTCGACAAACAACTCCGCCCCGTTCACGAAGCTCGAGTCGTCTGAAGCAAGAAACAGCGCGACTGTCGCGACTTCCTCAGGTTGACCCATCTTTCCCCGGGGGATCAGGGATTCAAAATACTGCTTCGCTTCCTTGGTGAGAACTGCTTCCTGCATCGTTGTCGCAATAGCACCGGGAACCAGCAGGTTCACCCTGATCTTTCTGTCCTTCAGTTCGTTGAGCCAGGTGCGCGCGAAGGAGCGCAGGGCCAACTTGCTCGCCGCATACACGCCGAAGCCAGGGAAGCCTTTCGCCGCAGCATTGGACCCGGTCATGAAGATTGATCCACCATCATTGAACAGAGGCAACGCTTTCTGCACCGTGAAGAGGGTGCCGCGCACGTTCAGGTCGAAGGTCTTATCGAAGTGCTGCTCGGTGATCTCGCCCAGCGGGGCGGGTTCGCCTATGCCGGCGCTCGCAAACAGGATGTCGATCTCGCCCTTTTCCTGCTTGACCGTCTCGAACAGGCGGTCGAGGTCGTCGAGATTGGCCGCGTCACCTCTTACGCCGGTTACGTTCCGGCCAATCAGCTTGACGGCCTTGTCGAGCGTCTCCTGCTTCCGGCCCGTAATGAAAACGTAGGCACCCTCTTCAACAAAGAGTTTGGCGCTCGCCAACGCCATCCCGTCGGACCCACCCGTGATGACTGCAACTTTTCCTTCAAGCTTTCCCACAATTACTCCCTTCGGAATGCGTGAAGCATTCGGTACACTAAGGTAGATTCTTTGGCGATGGACGAGAACTGCTCGGGAGTCCACGATTTTTGTCTATTCGTCCAAATAGAGTGAGGGTGAATTGGACCCGATCACAGACATCTTTCGAACGATGCACGTAACCGCTTTCGGTCTGCACAGGCTCGAAGCCACAGCCCCGTGGGGCGTGAAACAGGAAAATCAGGCCGAAGAAAAAGTCACGCCTTCCGGAGAAAAAACTTCCCCAACAGATTTGGCGCACTTCGCCATGCTTTCGCGCGGCAACTGCTGGCTGAGTGTAGAAGGGATTCCGGAGCCGATTCCTCTCACCGGTGGCGATTGCTTTTTGCTGGCTAAGGGGACTTCGATTGTTTTGCGCGACAGCCCGCGAACACCTCCAAGGTCAACTTTCCGCGAGATCGGGGCGAAAGCCAACGGCAATGTCGTTCTTTATGGAGGCGGTGGCGCACCGACGACAATCGTCTGTGGTTCTTTGAGTTTCGATCGCGCCAGCCTGAAGCCGATCGCACAATTATTGCCGAGCTTCATTCTGTTGAAGGCAGACCAGGAACGCACTCTCGCTCTTCACAACACAGTGCAGGCGCTTGCTTCGGAAATGGCAGAACAGGCGCCGGGATCTGAAGTCGTCGCGACTCGGCTAGCCGAGGTTCTATTTATCCAGGTACTCCGGGCGCATATCGCGTCGGGACCAGAACGTAACAAAGGATGGCTTCGTGCGGTTTTCGATCCTCAGATGGGGACTGCGCTGAGTGCCATTCACGACAGAGTGGATACACCCTGGACGGTCGAATCCCTGGCCGAAGCGGCGGGCATGTCTCGCTCCGCATTCGCGGCGCGTTTTAAAGAGATGCTCGGACAAACACCGCTGGAATACGTAACCGAGTGGCGGATGCAGAAGGCGATGCAGTTACTCGAACAGCGCGACAAGAAGCTCGTAGATGTCGCCCGGTTGGTCGGTTATGAATCCGACGCTGCGTTCAGCAAGGCGTTCAAGCGGGTTGTCGGGGCCAACCCTGGTGAATACCTCAAACGTAGTTTCGAAGGCCACGGTCAAATGGAGGCATCCAGGGCAGCAGGTCGCAATCCCCCCAAGAACACATATCACTCTGCGCCCACGCGCCGCTTTGCCTTGAGCAACACGTCCACGGCCTCCGGACGGTCATCCCAATAGTCCAGCCGTATTCTTCCATCCGGTAACTGGCTCACGGTCGCCGGAGCAGCGCTGGCTGTGCAATACCATCCCGATGGCAGCACCACGGCATTCCGCGGACGGCCAAGGCTACGGTCGAATACCAACTCGTCGCCATTCAACCGATAGCTCACCGGCGCCGTATAGGTTTCGGCAATGCGCAGGCGCAGCGTTTGCCCGGCCTGCACCGGGGCGAAAGGAATGACCACAACACGGTCCTTGGCTTCCACCGTTTCGCCGGTATTGACCTTTGATGCGATCATCTCCGCGCCGCTCATCTCTTCAGCCGTCAATTGCTCGCCGGTATCTAAAATGTATGCCGAAGGATGACTGGCGACACTGCCCGCGCGCACAACATTGGCATAGCCATTCACGCCGACTCGCGTCTCGGTGTAGTCGTGATAGAGGCTGAAGGAGTGCGTCTCGGGCTGCTGCAGGAAGTACACAATGTCCCGATCCTGCCTGGCCCGCTCCGACAGCCGTTCCTGCTCTGTCTCTCCTTTAAACGGGGACTCCCAGCTTCGCTCCTTCGTCAATTCCGCCGGCAATGAATGCGCGCCGCTCTGCGCATCCTTCACCGCGTGCACTTCCAGCGGAGCCTCGCCTTCCCCTGCATGAAGAAAGCTGATCGCAATGCGTCCGTCTTTCTCGGTCAGAATCTGCGATGGCACGCTCAACTTCACCACTTCATATCCCGGTGGCAATACAACTTTGTCGCGCTGGATTCCCAATGCCCGCTTGAAGACGATCGTTTTGCCTTCCATGTAGTAGCTCTTGGCGTCCATATATGTCTTGACAATAAGGACCCGCCCCTGGCCGTTCTCCGGCACCGGACGCGCCAGTGTCACCTTGATATAGTCCGTATCGAGTTCGGCGTCCGCCATCAGTGCATCTTTGCGTGCCTCGGCACCGTTCACCACTTCAAAATGCAACGGCTTGCCGCTCATCGCGTCATAGACGCTTTCATCGCTGGCCACGCTGCCTTTGCGGATCGGGTTGTAAAAGAACTTGGCGCCAGCGGTCGTCGCCGTCACTTCGTAATGAATCTTGAAGCTCGACGTCTCCGGTTCAAGCAACTCGTAGCGCGTATATTCGTCGGTCTCCGTTTGCAGACTGGAGGGGGCCGCGAAATACACCGCATCCTTTGCCTCCGCCTTTTGAGCACTCACAACCTGATGCACTGCGAACGTCATAGACAACGCCAAGCAGATGCGAAGGAACTTTTTCATGGGCACGCCCTCCAACACACTTCTATTTCTGCTCACCATGAAGAAGCTCCAACTCCGAGCCGATAAATCCCCATGAATTCCATGCTTCGCCTTTGACCACTTTTCTGAATAACTCCATAGCGCCAGAATCGTCGTGATGATAGAGACGCCAGTTTCCCACACCATACGAAACCGTATCGAAGGCCAGTTCGCCTTCGAGGTCGTCGGGCCCCGCAGGCGGCGGAGGCAGCACGGCCTCCGCGGTGAGCTTTCCCTGATAAAAGTGCAGCAGGCGCAGATAGAAATAAAGATGCGGTTCGGTGTTCTTGACCTCAGGGGTGATGCGCACCAGCACCTGCTCCGCTTGCTGATCCTTGCCGGCACGCCGCAGCGAAACATACAGCCAGTTCGAGCAATCAATCAAACTATCGTCGTTCTTCGCCAGCGATCGAGCCCGATCAAACGAAGCTGCCGCAGCATCGAACTCGCCTGAGAAATAATGCGCAAGGCCCAAATGATAGTGAGCGTCCAACAGTTCGGGAGCGAGCCGCGTCGCTTGCTCCAGGTCCTTCATAGCCGCCTTGAACTCTCGCAATCCCAGTTCGCGATGGCCGCGCTCCAGATAAAGTTCCGCACTGTTCGGTGCAAATGCCAGACCTGCGGTAGCGGTGGCTGCAGCCTCGCGATATTGGCGCCGTGCCGCCTGCGCATGCGCAAGTTGAATCACCAGGCTGACAAGTTTGGGATCCGCCGCCACGCTCTTGCGAGCATCGTCAATGGTCTTGTCATCGGGCAGCGCATAGAGCTTGCGCCCCAGGCCCGAGGTGAGTTCAATCCCGCCAGGTGCTGCTGTCTGCGATAAAAGATTTGCTGTCAGGCCAAAAACCGCCATGAACAGAAACAACATGAAGCGGCCTGTAAAAAGCGGCTTCGTTTGAATTCCACGGATTGCCTCGTTCATGTCTTGCCAGCTCCTGAGGATTGAGAATTCGCCCAGCGCAGTTCGCAAAATCGCTTGCGCCTTCTAACGAAAAATTACAATCTTCGCCGCTTCGCAAGCCTTCAGATAATCATTTACGGCAGCGATAGAGATCGGCCCGCATAAGTTGATTTTTTGGCGGCCTGCGCAGCGAGGAATCCATTCTAAGCGTAGAGGCCTTGGATCATGCAGGGTGCTTACGCGTCAGTCGCTCTGTTTGCCCGTGTATCGAATATCGAGGAGAGTCCAATCATCCTGAGCCTCGGGCGCAGCCTGGATTTGCTGGAGCTCATGCACAATTTCATTGATGGTCGGCAAGTGGGCGAGTGCCATGAATCCCTCATAGCTGATCAGTTCACCCGATCTATCTTTGATTTCGGTTACCCCATCCGTCGCCAACAGGATGCGGTCGCCCGGCTGCAGCGTAATTTGCGAAGCTGAATAAGTCGCCTGTTCGATGATGCCCACGATGGGGTTAGCGGTTTCCAGCTCGGTTATTTTTCCGTCAGCGCTGATGAACAACGGCGGAACATGACCGCAGTTCACAAATTCTACGCATCCGGTCGGAAACACCTTCAGCATGACCATCGTGGCGTATTTGCCAACCTGCCGGGCACAGAGAAAGCGGTTGATCAGGTCTGCCGTTTCGGAAAGCGATTGGCCCGTAAGCATCAGCGCGTGGATGATCCCCTGTAGAGTCGCTGCCACGATGGAGGCGGGGACACCTTTGCCGGAGACATCGGCGATTGTGACGCAGACGCAGTCGGGCAATGCGATCACGTCGTAAAAGTCTCCGCCGATAGCGTGGCAGGGAATCGTGCGCGCTCGGAATTCGGCGTAGTCGAGGCGGGGAAGGTCAATCGACATCAGTCCGGAGTGGATGGATGCGGCAATCGCGAGTTCTTCCTCGGCTTGGCGGGCTTTCAATTCGGTATCCGCGAGCAGCGCGTTATGCAGGAGCGTAGAGGCTTCGGTGGCGAGGTTATCGAGGACCTGGTGGTCGGTGTCACTGAGGCTTCCAGCGCCGATCTGCGCATCAAGATACAAAACTCCAAGCAGTCGGTTTGGTTCAGAGGGCGAAATGTGTTTGCGCAAGGGAATGCAGTAGATGCTGCGAATCGAGTTGGCCATGACGCTCGCCCAGTGGGCGGCGCTGTCATCGCTGAGTGTGTCACTGAGGTAGAACCTCGTATCGCTCTCGACAGCTTTTTGCATCGCGCGGCGCGAAACCGAGACGTCCTCTTCGATGAGGGTGTCGTCTGAGCGGAGACCCAGCGAAAGGCATAGTTCGCCCTCTTTCAGCAGGAAGACGAAGCCGCGCTCGGTTCCAGTCAGTTGCATCGAGAGCTTCAGCAGCGCATGGAATACGTCGTTGATAGCTCCGCCGGAGTTGAGCTGTCGGGCGGCATTCAGCAGGAAACCGAGCCTCTCGATTTCACGCGCCGGCCGTGGGACGTCCTTGGTTGGGTTTGGCTCTAACCCTGAGAGCGCATTCAGCAGTTCGTCGGCCCTCACTCCCGACATGCTCCCCGCATCGGGAAGCACAATACGGAAACTGACGGCGTTGGTTGAGCCGAACTGGAGAGCATCGCCGGAGCGGAGTTTTGCCCGGTCAATGCGCCTGCCATTCACGTAGGTGCCATGCGAGCTGTTCTGGTCGACAAGTTCGAATCCACCGTTCTCGAGGGTGATCGTCGCATGGCGCCGCGAGACGAATGCTTCTTTCAGGACAAGATCCTGGTCGGCAGCCCGCCCGATGGTCGTGCATTCACCTCGAATTTCAAAAGTGTGCTCACCGTCGGAATCGCCATACCGCAGAATCGGCGTTGTAAGTTGGGCCGGCATGGTGCAGATTCTATTCCGTACGATCCGGGATGCGCGACGCCTAAGTTGCAAAACCTCGAATCCGGGAGCCGCCGCGCTCAATACGACAGGCACCCTCGCTGGACTAGGCTGCGCGCCATCGACAAGGTGTTCGTCCTGCCATGCTCCGGCATGAAATTGTACGGCGTTGTGAAACATGTCTCCGCCTGTCCAATTTCTTGCCAAATCCTGCATGATTTGCGCCACAGAATTCCTTTGCTGCTCGAATTTCGCTCCACGATGAGGCCGAGTCTTGACAACCGGCCTCGCCATTGCGCATTGTGGATTCACCGACCTCCGAACGGCTTCCCTTCTGCCATGCAGCGGATTGTGATGCACCTGTCGGCGCAAGCATCCGCAAGTCAAAATCATTCCCCCATAGCAAGCACGACCTTTTATCTCGGCGATATCCACAATCATTGTGCCGAGCCGGTGACGTTCAGCTCTCGCTCAGAAAGTCATCGTTTCCCAGTTTTTTGCCCTACAGATCCAGTGTGAAAGCGCCGAAGCTGATTTGTTCTCAGGAGACCTGGAATTCTTATGACCCATCTGCCCCCTGGTTCGCCGTCCCCCTCAGGCCCGATTTCTTCTCAGCCTCAAAGCCAATACACTCCGAAAGCGACCATCCGTACGACCCGGCGCGTAGTTGCCCGCGGAGCGGTCAGTATGGTTTCAGCAGCGGCGCTTTTGCTGGCGGGAGCCTTTTTCACCCCAGCCCACGCGCAGACCCTGCTTCCCAATTGGAATCAGCTCTCGCCTGCGACCAGCCCGCCCGCCCGTTGGGACGGAGCACAGGCTTACGATGCGGCGCACCGTCAGGTGGTCATGTTCGGAGGCCTCGGAGCCGGAACTCTCAACGACACGTGGTTGTGGAACGGGACAAACTGGACCCAGGCAAGCCCGGCGACGATCCCTGACGGTCGCGCTAACCAGGCGATGGCCTACGATGCGGCCACCGGCCAGGTGGTCATGTTTGGCGGAATCGACTCAAGCAACACGCGCCTTGGCGATACGTGGCTGTGGAACGGGACGAACTGGACTGAGGCGAGCCCCGCAAACAGCCCGCCTGCGCGGGATGGCGCCGCAATGGTCTACGATGCGGCACTCGGCGAGATCGTTTTATTCGGAGGATTGAACACCGGCGGGACCGTACAAGCGGATACATGGTTGTGGAACGGGACAAACTGGTCCCAAGCAATCCCAGCGAACAGCCCGACTGGTCGTTTCAACCACGCAATGGCCTACGATGCTGCGCACGGCCAGGTCATTTTGTTTGGAGGCTTTAACGGCATCTATCTCAACGACACGTGGGTGTGGAATGGAACGAATTGGCTCCAGGAAGCCCCCGCGGCCAGCCCCGGCGCACGTTATGGCGCAGGGATGGATTACGACGCGGCGCTGGGCCAGGTAGTCATGTTCGGCGGATACGACGGGAGCGGGTACTACGACGAAACCTGGACATGGAACGGGAACGATTGGATTCAGCAGTCTCCCGCGCTCTCTCCATCGGCGAGCTACGCAACAAACGTCGTGACCTACGACGCGGCACAAGGCGGGTTGGTCATGTTTGGAGGGTACAGCGGCGACACCTCCTTCAGCGATACATGGGTGTTTGGGACATCGCAGAATTTCGGCAACGTCAACGTCTGTCCGTCCGGACATACCGCACCTGCGCCGTGCAACAACACAATGCCCGTTGTCTTCAACTTCACGGCGGGTTCCACGACGGTCAATTCCATCCAGGTCCTCACGCAGGGGGCGAGCAATCTTGACTTCGCGATCGCTCAGACCGCCGGCACCAACTGCATCAATACAATCTCCGCAGGCGGTTCCTGCACGGTCCTGGTCACCTTCACACCGCAGGCACCCGGATTGCGCCAGGGTGCGGTGGAACTCCTGGATAACTCTGGCAACCTACTGGTGACAGCGCCGATCTACGGCAACGGCCAGGCGCCAGCGGTCGCCTTCGGTCCAGCGACGACGGGCACCTATCCGAATGTCACCTATAGCAACCAGGTAACTACCGTGCCAACGCTGACTGGATACTCAGGTATCACGACCGATGCGCTCGGCAATTTGTACCATCTGACAGGTCCAACCCTGCTGAAACTCCCGCCTCCCTACAACGCCACCCCAACCACGGTGGCCACTGGTTTCACTGCTGGCTACAGTGTGGCGATCGATGGAGCGGGCAACTTCTATGTCGCGGATCCCGAGATCAATACGTTTGGCGAGGTCTTGAAGCTCACGCCTGGCTGCACCAGCGCCACTGCATCCTGCGCGAGTGTGATCTACGCGCCTTCTTCGCACCCCGGTCCGATTGCGGTTGCGGTGGATAGGACAGGCAATGTCTTCATCGCTCAAAACCAGACTGGCGTTTTTGAGATTCCTGCCAATGGAGGCCCACAGTTCACGCTGTACAACCCGCCAGGCAATTCGCTGGGCGGCATGGCGGTCGATGCTGCCGGCGATCTCTTCGTTACCGATAGCGGGAATAAACACGTCGTGGAAATCCCGGCCGGCTGCACAACGACCGGCTGCCAAACCCTCATCGGCTCCGGATGGGCTAGTCCGCAAGACGTAGCGGTGGACGCCGCGGGCGACGTGATTGTAGCCGATGTCGCCCTTACGATAGGCACGCAAATCGACGCTGGCGGCGTCGTGGAGGTTCCCGCCGGCTGCACCACTGCGGGCTGCCAAATCCTGCTATGGACCAGCGGCGGAGCATCCGACCCGTCCGCGGTAGCCATAACCTCAACAGGACAGATTTTCTTTGTCACCGATGGCACCCCCGTTTACGAGATCAATCAGTCTCTTGCGCCGTCGTTGAGCTTTGACACAACCTATGTCGGCTTCACCAGTGACGACAGTCCGAAATCCATCACGTTTCAAAACATCGGCAACCAGACACTGAGCGCGGTCGCGCCAGGCGTAGCTGTCACCGATCCCGACTTCAGCCTTGCTGGATCGGGCCCTGGAAATTGTTCCGCCACCTTCTCGCTCAACCCCGGCGCAGATTGCAATCTGAGCATCAGCTTTGCGCCCCTGAGTGCCGGGTCGTTTAACGGCAACGCGACCTTTACCGACAACGCCCTGAATAATCCTCCTGCTGTGCAGGCTGTTCCCCTCAGCGGCGGGGGTTTAAATTCCGTTCAGACGCTGACCGTGATCGGCGCCGGCGCGGGGAATGGCTCGGTAACCTCCAATCCAACTGGAATTCAAAACTGCACCATAGTCAGCGGAGTCGCGTCGGGCACCTGCTCCGCAGGCTTCCCTGGCGGCACGGTCGTGTTGCTCCAGGAAATCCCGTCCTCCGGCTTTGTATTCACTGGCTGGGGTAATGCCTGCGCAAACTATGGAACGCAACAGACATGCCAGCTGACCTTGAACTCAACGGCAAGCGTCACCGCCAGTTTTGCTCCGGTCGCCTTAAACACGCTCACAGTGACGGAGGTGGGCACGGGCTCAGGCACGGTCAGCGACGCTTCGCAGATCAGCTGCATGCGAGCCAATGGAAGCACCACGGGAACATGTTCGGCAAATTATGCGGGCCCGGTGATACTAACAGCGACCGCATCCGGGAACTCGACATTCGCAGGCTGGGGCGGCGCGTGCGCGGGATCCGGTACTAGCCCGACATGCAGCCTGACCGTGAGCTCGCCGCTGAATGTGACGGCGAGTTTTGTCGCGCCGGGAGCAAGCCAGGCGGGGCTGCTGAAGCCCATTACGGCAGGCGTTGTCTACGGCCAGGGCGGTAGCTTCACCACTGGTACTCAAAACAAAGGCGGAGTCAGCGCCAACAGCTTGAATCTGCACGCCGGGCTCGCCGTTGATGGCAGCGGCAATCTCTATGTGGCAGACGCTGGCAACAATCGCGTTCTCTTCTATCCAGCCGGCAGCACTACCGCAACACGGGTCTACGGCCAGGGCGGCAGCTTCAACACCAACGACGCCAATCACGGCGGCATCAGCGCCGACAGTCTGTCGAATCCGCAGAACGTGGTTGTCGACAGCAGCGGCAATCTCTATGTTGCCGACCAATCGAATAATCGAGTTTTGTTCTATCCAGTCGGCACCACCACCGCGACGCGCGTCTACGGGCAAAACGGCAACTTCACCACCAACTCCGCGAACAGCGACGGAGTCAGCGCCACCACCCTCGCCCAACCCTACGGACTGGCTCTGGACAGTACCGGCAATCTCTACGTCACCGACTATCTGAACAGTCGCGTGCTGTTCTATCCCGCCGGCAACACCACCGCAACGCAGGTCTATGGGCAAAACGGCAGCTTCACCGCCAACTCCATGAACAACGGCGGGCTCGGTGCGAACAGCCTGTACCAACCCACGGGAGTTGCCGTGGACGCGAGCGGCGACCTCTACGTCGCCGACATTTACAACAACCGTGTCCTGTTCTATCCCTACAACAGCACCACGGCAACGAAGGTCTACGGGCAGCCCGGGTTCACGACGAACAGCGCGAACAACGGTGGCATCAGCGCCAATAGTCTCAATAATCCGATGGCGATCGCCTTGGATTCGAGCGGCAACCTCTACGTAGCCGACCGCTCCAACAACCGGGTCCTGTTTTATCTCTTTGGCAGCACCACAGCGACGCGAGTTTACGGGCAGTCGAACAGCTTCACCACCGCCAACAACGGCGGTGTCACCGCCAACAGCTTGTCGCAACCGTGGGCAGTCGCTCTCGACAACGGCGGCAACCTCTACGTGTCCGACTACTCCAACAACCGTGTGCTCGAATATGGGCCCGTCGGCAACGTCAACGTTTGCCCTGCCGGACAGGCCACGCCCGCACCCTGCAGCACGACCATCACGCTGGCCTACTCTCCCGCATCGCCGGCGATTCTTGGCGCCACCCAGGTCGTCACGCAAGGCGCGGCCGGCCTCGATTTCACGCTCTCGACCGGCAACACCTGCACCGGCGCCCTTGCAGCGGGCAGTTCCTGCACCGTCAACGCCACCTTCACCCCGCTCGCGCCCGGTTTGCGCACGGGCGCCGTCACGCTCTACAACAGCACTGGCTCCCCGATTACAACCACGCTGCTCCAGGGCATCGGCGAGGCTCCGTTGGCAGCCTTCAGCCCCAGTGCGCAAGTCCCGGTAAGCACCGGCACATACTCGTTGGCCCACCCCGCCGGCGTTTTGGTTGACAATGCCGGCAATCTGTTCATCTCCGACGTCACTAACAAGGAAGTGCTGAAGATCGCGTCGAACGGCACCGTGTCCACCGTGGGCTCTGGTTTCCAATTCCCACAGGGAATGGCGGAAGACGGTGCAGGCAATCTCTACGTTGCGGATAACAACCTGAACGAAATCGTAGAGATTCCGGCAGGCTGCGCCAGCAGCAGTTGCCAGGTCTATCTAGGCAGCAATTACAGAAGCCAGCTTGGCGTCGCGGTTGACGGCGCGGGCAACGTATTCTTCGGAGACTTCCTCGATGGAAAAGCCGTCGAAATCCCCGCAGGCTGCACCAGCATTACATGCCAGAAGGTTGTCTATAACCCCGGCCAGGGCGCCCAGGTAGTCGATTTGACCGTCGATAGCATGGGCAACCTTTTCGTTGCGGATTATGGCCGGAAGCTAGTCGTCGAGGTTCCCGCAGGCTGCATCAACAGCAGCTGCCAGATCGCGATTGGCAGCGGTTGGAGTCAACCCGACGGAGTCGCGGTAGACGCGGCGGGCGATGTCTTCGTCGCGGATGAAGGCCTCCATCAAATTGTCGAGGTTCCGGCAGGCTGCACCACCTTCCCATGCCAGGTCATGTTGGTGAACAATGTCGATACAGTCGCTGTCAAGGTGGACGCATCGGGCGATCTCTTCTACGACAACCTCACGACCGCCCAGATAGCCGCGGTCACTCGTTCACTCCCACCCTCCGTAGGCTTTGCTCTCACCAATGTCGGCAGCACCAGCGGCCCTCAACCAGTCTCCGTTCAAAACATCGGCAACCAGACTCTGACCGGCTCATCGAGCTTCAACTTGGGCGCGGCCTTCTCCGTGGTCTCCACGTGCGGGCCCACGCTATCGCTCCTTCCCGGTGCGGTCTGTTCCGAGAGCTTCGGCTTCTTGCCACAAACCACTGGGTATCTGACCGGTTCGGCAAGTTTCAGCGACAACACAATGAATCTGTCTCCTGCGGTTTCGCTGCAGACCATCAGTCTCAGCGGCATCGGCGGCCTCAACGGCCAGGCAGTCACCGCCGCCGTTCCTAACGTCGTCGGCCTAACGCTGCCGGCCGCCGGAGCATCCCTTGTTGGCGCGGGTCTGGTCACAGGCTCAGTCAGCACGGCATCCAGCAGCATCGTTCCAGCGGGCAGCGTGATCGCCTCCAATCCGGCCGCGGGTACGCAAGTCAATCTTGGCTCTCAAGTCAAGCTCCTCATCTCCAGCGGCGCAGGGCAACCGGCTGTTCCCAATCCACTCTCCCTGCTCAACAACTACTTCGTTACCGGAGACTATGCCGCCGCCGGAGTCACCCTTCGCGGAGCTACGGTCGTCAATAACATGGTCACCGGCACCATCAACATTCCCTCCAGCAGTGGCCCGGGCACGCCCGGCGTACCCACGGGCGCCGACCTCATCGACGGGTTCTTGTATTGGACAACGCTGGAGAGCTCAGCATTGCCTTCCGGCAGCAATGCAATCTTCCTCGGCTATCCCGTCTCTGGCCAGCAAATCGGCAGCGACCTGCCCTACACTGACCCCGTCGTTTCCGCCAGCGGAACTCTGCGCGTCTACCGCGCCGACGTCAACACCTGGTTCCAGAATGGGTCAAACGGCATACGCACCGGCAGCGGCAACTTCACCGTCTCGCTTCCTGCCGGCGGCGCAAAGGGCGTGCTGCTCACCGAAGGCGCCAGCCTCGTGGTTATCTATCGCGTCCTGTCACCCAACTTCCCCCTCAAGGCAGTCGTGATCTACGACGGTTCGGCAATCCCGGCATCCTCGACAACACAAAACATTCAGGGATTCTACGATGCCGCCGGCGGTGGAAACGCGAACGGAGAAGTCACAACCATTTTTGCCGACTCCACCGGCTATAACAGCAACACCAACGTCTATGCGCTCGGTGGACAAACCAGCCAGTACAACGCATCGCTAAACGCCAACTCCGCCTACAGCGCGGTGATTTTCTCCACTACCGTCAACAACCCCGACAATGACGGCATCCTCGGTGCCTGGAAGACCGGCCCTCCCGCCACTGATTTCCACGGCGGGCAGCCCGGCTATTACGACGTGAAGACGGGAACATGGGTCGGCTTGCCTGGCGCAAAAGCAGGCCAGAAAGACCTCTTCGTCCAACTCGATTACATGTGCGGCGCTCTGCTGGGCGACGGCTCCTGCGATCCCGGCAAGGAGAATCTCTTCCCGTCCCCTGACTCCTTCGGCAACGATCCGCTTGCCATGGTTCAGCAGGCATTCGCGAATGCAGGCGTTGCGCTCCATCTCCAGGTCGGCAACGCAGTGGCCGAGAGCACCTGCACCGACAGCCCCGGGCAGCCCTGTCAGTTCCCCAGCGAACCCGGCGTCATTGGCTGGAAAAACAGCCTCGAGTTCTCCAAGGTCTGGCCGCGCAACTTCGCTTCCTGCGTCGGCGGCGGCGATTGCTCTCCGCGCTTCCCCTACGGACAAAAAGACAGCTACCACTACGTTCTCTTCGGCCACTCACTCGCTATACCTGCGTGGAACACGCGCTACGCAACACTGACATCCATCAATGCTGTCGCTGGCGGCACAACCACCTTCGTTACCACCAACCGCGGCGCTCCGGGAAGCATCAACTATTGCCCCAGCCGAATCACCGTCTCCGGCATACAGGGAATGCCCGGCCTCAACGGCGTCTACAACACAACGTCGTGTCCCGACGCCGACACCATGATTATTGCCACTCCTGCTGGCGTCACCAGCTGGACCTATCCCAACAGCACGCTGCCTGAACCCGTCATCGGCATCACCTCTGGAACAGTGACCAGCATCTCCGGCTACTCCGATCTCGGCGGCGCAGACTCCGCCGTCACCCTCGGCCTCTGGGAGACATCTACCACCCAGGACATGAGCAAGAAAGCCACCGTCATCGCCGGCACCTTGTTTCATGAGCTCGGCCACACCATTGGCCTCAGCCACGGCGGTCTCTACTACGACACGCCCGGCAGTTACGTCCCCACCTTTGAAGCCAATTGCAAGCCCAACTACCAGAGCATCATGAATTACCTCTTCCAGCTCGATGGCGTCGGGCCAGCCTCTGCCATCGCATACTCCAACCAGACGCTCGTGGGCCAGACACTCTCCACGCTCTCTCCACTGACGCAATCGTCGTTCGGTTCAGTCACTGCGCTTGTTGACACTGATCTGGGATTCAGCGGCGCTGCGGCCACATTCCCAACTTCAACCTGGTACACTCCCACGGCGCCCAGCACCACCGCGAGCGCCGCCATTATGCACTGCGACGGCACACCGCTCACCGGCGATGTGGGATATCGCGTCGATGGGTCGATCGCACCCATTGCTCCAGCCTGGGCGAATGGGCAGAACATCACCTTCGACGGGCAGGCCTATTCCACCCTGCGCGGCTTCAACGACCTCTCCAACATCGACCTTCGCCAGGTCGGCGCAACCGGAGGTCAGTTCGCGTCGCTGGCATCCGTACTCTCGTTTGATTCCTCGGCGACGCCTCTCAACATCGCTCCCGGCGGAAGCGTAGCCGTTGGTCCCGGCGGCACCGTGACCCTAGGCGCCGGTGGCTCCATCTCGGTGCCTGGCGGAAACGTGACGGTGCCCACCGGCGGCATGATCAGCGGCGGCGGCACCATCACCTTCGGTACCGGCGGCAACGTAACCCTCGGAGCAGGCGGCAACACCATCCTCACGGCTGGCAGCAACGGCATTATCACGCTCCCTGCCGGCGGCAATGTCACCCTTGGCGGCGGAGGAACCATCACCCTCGGCGGCGGCGGCAATGTCACCCTCGGTGCGGGCGGAAACGTAACCCTCGGCGCTGGCGGAACCATCACGCTTCCCGGTAGTGGCGGCACGATCACGATTCCCTCAACAGGCGGCTCTTACTTCGTGCCCACCGGCGGAACAGTCACGCTCGGCGGCGGTGGCAACATCACCCTTGGCGCGGGCGGTAATGTCACCCTCGGCGCAGGTGGCAACGTAACCCTCGGTGCGGGCGGCAATGTAACGCTCGGCGGCGGTGGCAACGTAACCCTCGGCGCCGGTGGCACCATCACGCTCGGCAGCAGTGGCAACGTCACGCTCGGTGGCGGGGGAAACATAACCCTCGGCGCTGGTGGAAACATAACGCTGGGCGGCGGAGGCAATGTCACCCTCGGCGCTGGTGGCAACGTCACCCTCGGCGGTGGCGGAACCGTCACCCTCGGTGGCGGCGGCAACATCACCCTCGGTGGTGGCGGAAACGTAACCCTCGGCGCTGGCGGAACCGTTACGCTCGGCGCGGGGGGCAACGTCACTCTCGGTGCTGGTGGAAACGTCACACTTGGTGGCGGCGGCAACGTCACCCTCGGCGCGGGCGGCACCATCACCCTCACCGCCGCCGGCAACGTAACGCTAGGCGCAGGTGGCGGCACCATCAACGGTGTCGCGGATGGTCCCGGTACCTATCCCGTCGCAGCTGGCGGCACCATCATCCTCGGCGCTGGTGGAAATGTCACGCTGGGCGGCGGCGGCAATGTCACCCTCGGCGCCGGCGGCAACATCACGCTCGGCGGCGGCGGCACCGTCACACTCGGCGGCGGCGGCAATGTCACCCTGGGTGCAGGCGGTAATGTCACGCTGGGCGCTGGCGGCAATATCACTCTCGGCGGTGGTGGCAACATCACCCTCGGCGGCGGCGGCAACGTGACCCTCGGTGGCGGCGGCGCAACTGCTAATGAACTGGATTACAACACTGCCAACTCCATCGTCCGCCCGCCGACCGCGCCCACCGAGACATCCACCACCCAGGGCGTCGTCGTCAATTGGACTGCTCCCGGGTTCGGTGTCGTCGATACTTACACCATCTTCCGCAGCGTCAACGGCGGAACGCCAGTCGTCCTCGGCAGTGTCAGCGGCGTCGGCGGAAATCCCCCGGCGACCACCTTCACAGACACGAACCCGCCCACGTCCGGAACCGTGGCATACACCATCAGCACCACGCTCGCTCCAGATCCCGGCACCAGCACGCAACGACAGAGTGCGCCTTCGTCCCCGGCCGTGATGACGATCGATCAGACCATCGTTCTCACACCGTTGCCGAGTTCGGTGCCGCTCTCGACATCGACAATCCAGGTCACAGCAACTGCCCAGTCCAACGGCTCCGCAAACCACCAACTGGTGAACTTCGCCGCGACGGGACCTTGTTCCGCAGGCCCATCGTCGCTCGACACGGCGACAGGGACCATCTCTTCGGGCACCGTGACCCTCACCGGCACCGGAAGCTGCACCATCACCGCATCGCAGTCAGGCGACAGCACCAACATTCCCGTCGTCTCGCCTGCATATAACCCCGCCGACCCCGTCTCCGGCACGTTCATGATCGTGCCCCAGGGTTCGAACCTCAATGCGCAGACCATCAACTTCCCGCAATTGCCCAACGCGCAGTATGGCAACAGTCCGGTCTCGGTCAATGCCACAGCCACTCCGACCGGGTTCACCATCACCTTCACCACATCGGGGCCGTGCAGCCTCGCCGGCGGCAATACGATCGCTATCACCGGTGCCGGCAAGTGCAGCGTCACTGCATCGGCTCCATCGGGAGTCGGTTCGGATAGCAAGACCTATAGCGCCGCCTCATCCACTCAGTCGTTCAACATCGCCCCTGCAGTCCTCACGGTTAAGGCTGGAGATCAAACAATCTCCTACGGCCAGTCGATCCCATCCTTGACGAACGACTACACCATCACCGGCTATGTGAATTCAGAAACCTCCGCGGTCCTCAATAACACCGCGCCGGCCATCTCCACCACCGCCACATCAGCCAGCGCTCCAGGCCCCTACCCCATCACCGTTTCCACCGGCAACCTCGCAGCCACGAATTACTCCTTCCTCTACGTGCCGGGCACTCTGACCATCCAACAGGCAACAGCCACCATCAGCATCAACAACATTCCGATGAACGCTGTCTACAACGGCAGCTTCACGCCAACCTATTCCTACTCCGGCACCGGCATACCGACAGAGTCCACAACCTCGAGCACCACAACGGTCTGCACGGTTCTCTCGAATGGGTCCATCAGCTTCGTGGGCGTGGGCACCTGCACACTCACCGCCAGCGCCACCGCAACCGCCGACAATTCAGCCGTGACCGGCGCGCCGCAGAGCTTCCAGGTGGGGATGGCAACAGCCACCATCAGCATCAGCAACATTCCGATGAACGCTGTCTACAACGGCACCTTCACGCCAACCTACGCCTACTCGGGGACCGGCACGCCGACGGAGTCCACAACCTCGACCACGACAACAGTCTGCACGGTCACGGGCGGCGCCGTGAACTTCGTCGGTGTGGGAACCTGCACATTAACAGCGAAAGCGACCGCAACCACCGACAACTTGGCGGCGACCGGCAACCCGCAAAGCTTCAGCGTTGGCAAGGCATCGCAAGCCATCACCTTTACGCCCGCCTCGCCCGTAACCTACGGCGTATCTCCCATCACGCTCGCGGCGACATCAACTTCGCATCTCGCAGTCGCGCTCACCATCGATGCCAGCAGCACAGCCCCAGCGACGATCTCCGGCAGCACCGTCACCATCAAAGGAGCGGGAAACCTGGTGCTCGACGCCAACCAAGTGGGCAACGTTGACTACGCGGCAGCCCCACAGGTGCAACGCACAATCGTCGTGAACCAGGCGATTCTCACCGTCACCGCCAACAGCTTGACCCGTGCTTACGGAGCAGCGAATCCAACGCTGACCGTAACCTACTCCGGCTTCGTTAACCCCGACGGTCCTTCGGTGCTGACCGGCAGTCCGTCCCTCTCCACCACCGCGATTGCCACAAGCCTTCCTGGACCCTACCCGATCACCGTGACCCAGGGAAGCTTGGCTGCCGCGAACTACACCTTCAAATTCGTGAACGGCACCCTGACCGTTACGTACACCGGATCGGTTCCTTCCTCTAGCACAACCTGCAATGGAGCCTACAACGGTACCTTCAAAGGAAGCCTGGTCATCAGTAAGGGGCAGACCTGCATCTTCGTGGCTGGAGGCACAACCGGTTCCGTCACTGACACCGGCGGCAATCTCGTTCTTCAGGGAGCCACCATCGGAGGCAGCGTAACGATCACCAGCGGCGCCTTCACCATCGGTCCGTCCACCACGATCAAGGGCAACCTCACCATCGCCAGCTTGCCCAAGAGCACCACTACCAACCAGGTCTGCGGCAGCACGATCACCAGTAGCCTGGTGTTCCAGAGTAATGGCGCTGCTGTCCTCATCGGCTCCGGCACACCATCATGCGCAGGCAACATCATCCAGGGCAGCCTGCAGGTTGCCAGTAACTCCGCGGCTGTCACGATGGAGGGAAACAAGGTCAGCGGCAGCATCCAGGTGCAGAGCAACTCCGGAGCCACCATCATCGACGGAAACACCGTGGGCGTCAGCCTGCAGGACCAGAGCAACACAGGAGCCACGCAGGTCTTCACCAACGTCATCGCCAATGCCCTGCAATGCCAGTCCAACACCTCAATTACCGGCGGTGGAAACACCGCCCCAACCAAACAAGGACAGTGCGCAAAGTTCTAGCGGGCATTGCACACTGTCCACTTCCCTGAGACGCAGAAAATTGAATTTGCCGATCAATGACGGAACCGGGACACACAGTTCCCGGAGGGAACGCAGGATAATAGCCCACGGTGAAGGGCAGCGTAACCCGGGATTAGCGAACAAATGAGGAACAGTTCTGGAGGGACGTCCTGATCGAGCCGCATTTTTATGGTCTCCGAGTCGGACGACGCGCCATCAATGATGCAAATAGAAAGTCTTTGCTGCGGGCGCGTGAACCTATGGAAATTAATTGCCAAAGAGTCCAAATGCTGGCGATGCCGAGTCACGCCCTGTGACCAACAATCCTGTTGACATCGTCGGCCGATGAGTCCTACCATCCGGCGCACCAGTTAATTCGGGACTTCCCTCTCGCTTACAACTGCGCCGAAATAGTCAGTGAACTGCCGGAACAAATACGGCAGCAACTCGAATAACTCACCCCTAACTGGGATCAGGAGATTCGTATGAAGAACCTAGTCAGATTGTGTGCAGTTCCAACTCCCTCCTTGCGGTCGAAACTGATTTTTAAAGTACTGGCAGCCTCTGCGACGCTCGTCGCCATCACCTTATTGTTATCGTCGTCCAGGACTCCGCGCGTGAGTGCGGGACCGGAATCTGATCGCGACCAGGATCAGCGCAAGATCCGGATAGGTTTGGAAATCGCACCCGTGCCCCTCAACTTCGAAAGAAAGGATCGAGAATTGGTCGGATTGGGCAGCTACATCGTCAACGCACAAGCCGACTGCAACGGGTGTCATAGCCAGGGTCCGGCGACCGAGTACCTTGGCCCGGGGAACCCCTACCTTTTGTCCCCTCCTCATGGTCCATACACCGGGACCCAGCATGTCAATCCAGCCACCTACCTCGGCGGCGGTCGCGACTTTGGTCCGTTCGGTAGCAAATTGGAGCTGACGCACCTTTACTCTCGCAACCTGACTCCAGACAAGACTGGGCGCCCCGAAGGAGGCCACACGTTTGAGGAGTTCCTCACCATCATGCGCACTGGAAAAGACTACGATCAGGTTCATCCAAACTGTACGGGAGCTCCCGATGGCAACTGCCTCTTGCCTCCGTTCAATGGTGACGTGCTGCAAGTGATGCCCTGGCCCGTTCATCAAAACATGACGGAACAAGACCTCCGCGCCATCTACGAGTACCTCAGCGCCATTCCCTGCATCGACACGGACATCGCCGGCGCACCGGTACTGCGGAACGCCTGCGAATAAGAAACCAGCCTTTCACCGAAGGGAGTTCTGCCTTCCGCAACATTGGAAGGGAGGCAGCGCTCCCGGCATTTTGTTAAAGAGCGACTCCTGTACGCGGCAGCAGCAGAATACGAATGGCTGCCGAAGCGGCGAGTGGCTCGGAACGGCCCAATCTTTGACGGAAAGGATTGCGCTACGCGGCTAGACCCGGACTCCAACACCGGGGTTCACCTTAATCGATGTCAAGACCCGGCCGACCCAAAATCACGCCATCTGATTCATTCTATTAGAGAAATTTTCCACGAAATTTTGCAGGTTATATCTGCAATCTCTCTACACTTGTTTCACTAAGCAAAATTGACGAGAACGCGGGCGCTCCGGGAAAAATCACCCCGGGCCGCTCGGATTTTTGGGGCGCTGTGCCACAATGTGCGACAACACTGCCCCTGAAACGGTGCAAACCCCCAAAATCGGCCGATAAGTCCTTATGTTCGAGGACTTTGCGACATAACTTATTTGTTTTCAGACAGTTACGGTAGCCCCATCCGAGCCTAACTCGCCTGTTATCAAGACTTTACTTCAAAAACGGCACTTTAAAGGAGACACCACATGTTCATGGCATGTCGCCACATCAAGTCCAACGGACTCCGGTGCAAGTCCCCCGCCCTCAAGGGCGGCAGGTTCTGCTACTACCACTCCAAGATCAACTCTATCGGCGCAGAGCCTCTTCTGAGGTTCGGACCGCTCCTCCTCCCCGCGCCCGAGGATCCTGCCGCCATCCAGCTCTCCGTTGCCCGCATCAACGATGCCGTCATCAACAGTCGCCTCGATCTCAGAAAGGCCGTCACACTTTTTAACGGTCTCAGAATTGCCGCGCACTTCATTGATCGCAAGCAGTTCTTTTACGCGGCCGACACCGTCCAGTCCGCCGAGCAGGCCCCCGACGGCTCCGAGCTCGCTCCACTCGATTATGTCTGCGACGATGACGAGGAATGCAACGACTGTCTCTACTCCGACCTCTGCCCCCGTTGCATCCATCCCGGCGACGAGAATGAAGAGGAGGACCAGAACGAAGAAGAACAAGTAGAAGGGTAGTTCGTCTGCCAGACGCTCAGTTGCCTAAGCGGCGACGTATATCAATCGCCAGCGGATCATCCGACGACTGCCCGCGAATGCCGAGATAGCTCCGGTAAAACTCCGCGAACCCCGCGCTCTTCATGCCCTCGCGCGCGCGACCCTCGTAGTAGTACACCGGCGGAAAATATTCGTACGTCGGCACGTTATCGTCGAACAACTCGATCGCTTCGCCTCGCCGCTTCAGGCATCGATCAAACTCGGCGTCGGCCTGGGTGAACGCTCCCGCGTCAAGATAGGTCCGTCCCAGTTCAAAGCGACCGATCCAGGTGTCGAGCAGGTCGTTCGCGGCCATGATCTGCCGGATCGCTTCATTGGTGTCCTTCTTCTTCGCCGCGATCAAGCCCGCGATGATCTTGCCATAGGCTTGAGACTCGCTGGGCAGCGCTGCTGAGAGACTGGTCTCCAGCTTTTGCGCTTTGCCCAGCTCGCCGGCATCGACATACGTGCTCGCCGCCAGAAACTCGATCGGAGCAATCTGGCTCAGGGTGACTGCCTTGTCGGTGTCGGCAACCGCGGCGGCATGGCTTCCTTGCGACTCCTCGATGTTCGCGAGCATCACGTATTTCCTTGCTGCGCTGTCATTGTTCTTGGCCGCAAGATCGGCGGCGGCGCTTTGCTTCAGGAGGCTCACTGCGTCTGCATGCTTGTCCTGGTAAGCGGCCAGATCAGCCAGTCCTGCCGCCGCCGTGGATGCCGCGTCCGGCCCAAAGCTCTCAAGCTGGTGATACGACTGGCTCGCATTTTCGACTTGTCCTTGTCCCAGCTGCGCTTCAGCCAGTACAAGGTAGCCCTGCGCAGCCTTCGGATTGATGGAAAGTGCGGTGCGCGCCTCCCTTTCGCTCCCGGCGAAATCTCCCGCAAACGCGCTGATAAATGCGAGGTTCAGCCGCGGGCCAACCCCCTTGGGAACGATCCCCACCGCGTGTTTAGCCGCTTCCACTGCCTTGGGCGCGTTGCGTAGCTGTGTGTAGCAGATCGAAAGATTGTTCTGTCCCACGCGGTCAGCGGGATAGCGGGTCACGAGTCGCGTATATTCCTGCACGCAGTTTTGCCAGTCTCCCGTCACGCGATAGTAGAGGCCCCGGTCGCGAAACTGTTCTCGCTCGGTCATATTGTCGACGTACTGCATCGCCTGCTGCATGTACTTCACAGCATCTTCCGGCTTTCCCATGTTCTGGGCCATCGCAGCCATGCCCGTGTAGGCCCACGTAAGTTTCGGATCAAGCGCCGCGGCCTTTTGGAACGAATCGAATGCCTCCTGGAATTTCCCCGCGAACTGTTCATCCACGCCGATCGAGGCCTGGTGAACAGCTTCAAGCGAAGCGGCCTTGAACCCTCCGCTGACCTCGGCAAATTGCACCGACGTCGGCGTAGAGTCGCCCAGCCCTTTGCGGATCGGCGCTGCCAGCTCCGGAAGGCTCTTCAGGATGTCTTGTTTGTTTTGTACCGTGACTTCCGACTTTGCGATTTCCTTCCCGCTCACCGCATCCAGTGCAACGGCCGAGATCTCGTACGCGTCGCCGCGCAGGTTGATTTCCCCCGTAATCACCGTGTTCACGTCCTGGTTCACAGCAATCAGGCGCGCCGCCTGCTCGTCGAGTTTGTCCGTCGGATGCGGAAGCTTCTCGGCCTGCTTCCGTGCATCCCCGCGACTATAGGCATTGATGAAGCTGGCGCCTTCCAGCGCAACGCCCAGCATCTGTTCCAGAGAATTATCCAGAAGCGGATCACCCGTGTGATTCGCAAAGTCGCCCACCAGCACCGACACCGGACCACGCGCCACGGGTCCTCCGGCCCTCAGTCTGCTGATCACGAACCAGGAAGCGCCCGCGGCAATCGCCACAATCAGCACGCCTGCGATCGCAGCTCGCTGCCACGGAAGCTCCCGGGCCCGGTTCATCCGCCGCCGCATTGAGGATGCCGAAACCTTTCCTGTACTTTTCCAGGAGCGAAGATCAGCCTCCAGCTCTTCCGCTGTCTGGTACCGGTTCGCAGGATCCTTCTCTAGGCACTTGGCGATGATATTGCTCAAAGTGCCCGGGATATTCTTGTCGACATCCGACATGGGCACGGCGCGCTGTTGCGTGCGCTTGAGCAAACTCGCAACCATGCTCTCGGCTCGAAAAGGCATTGAACCGGTCAGCATCTCGTAGCCGATCAGGCCCAGCGCGAAAATGTCCGACCGCTGATCGAGGTCCTTGCCCAGCGCTTGTTCAGGCGACATGTAATCGATGGTTCCGACCAGCGCGCCGGTCTGCGTCATCCCATCGTTGCTGTCGATCATGCGCGCCAGCCCGAAATCCATGACGACCACGCGCCCCGTAGCGTCTTCCCGCATCACGTTCTGAGGCTTCAGATCGCGGTGCAGAATCCCCACACCGTGCGCCGCCTGAAGGGCCAGGCAAATCTGCTGGAAGATGTCCACCGCTTCATCCGCCGGCAGCTTCCCGCGCTCCTCCAAAATGCCTCGCAGATCCCGCCCGGCCACCAGTTCCATGGTCACAAACCGCATTCCGGCGTCTTCCGACAGGTCGTACAGGCGCACCACGTTCCGGTGCGTCACTTTGTGCGACAGGCGCAACTCCTGCTTGAATCGGTCCACGATGGCCGCATTCCGAGCCAACTCGGGCCGTATCACCTTCAGCGCCACCAGGCGGTCCAGCTCCAGGTCTTTTGCCTTGTAAACCGAGCCCATCCCACCCGTGCCCAGGACGCTCAGAATCTCGTAACGATTGGCAAGCGTGGTTCCCGGCGGAAGCTCGGGCTCCGTCTCGCCCCATCCCCGAGGTAACTGCGTAGGCGCCACTGCTCTCGTCTGACGAGTTCCCTCCGCTCCTCCCGTTTCATCGGAGCGCGACGGTGGCACCATGGTCTGGTCCGACCCGCTCGGCGGCGGCATTTTCTGATCGGAGCGCGACGGCGGCACCAGCGTATCGTCCCCGCGCATGTTGTCCGCAGCGCTGCTCACAGCCACGGGTGAGCCTGGCTTCTTGGGCGAGTCGCTTGCGGAGCGCTTGGGGATCTCTTCCATACCGAATCAGATCGTTTGCAGACGGGCAATCTCCAGCGAAAGGGTGCACCGGAGTATTTCTAAGAGTATAACGATCTGCAGACTGCCCGTAGCAAATTGACCAACGATCATGCGCATCCCGGACATGCGAATGCAACAACTTCGACGGTCTTGGCTATCGTCGACTTTGCCGCAATTCTGATGCCCGGACGAGGTGTCTTGCCTCGAGATTCGGAATGGGAAGCCGGCACTGCACATGGAATCCTACCACTTGCGTTGAGCCATTGGTCGAAGTCGCAATCGGCTTTGATGAGGACTCAACTCATCTCCTGTCGCTTGCCAAAAGCCGATAGCGCTTGATTACGGCCGTCGCTCTTTCATCAGCTGTGCCCATTCGTTTCTTCTTCGTCAGGTGAGCGGCGAGGAAGTCCCTTTGCCGAGGCTGCGGATCCAGGCGGTTCACGGAACGGTTCCACAGAAATGCGTTCGTAGCACACTTCCAGCACCGTCAGGTATTCTGTCCCGCCCGGCGCGTGGAGAACCACGTTGTCACCCGCTGCCGACTTCATTAGCGCGCGCCCCAGAGGTGACACCCAGCTGATGTGGTTGCGGTTGAGATCGACCTCGTCGGTGCCTACAATGCTCACCACGCGCTCCTCTCCTGCGGCATTGGCATAGCGCACTGTCGCCCCGAAGAATGCCCTCGACTCCGCCTGCCTCGATCTCGGAGCTTCCGGGTCCACTACTTCCGCGGCTTCGATTCGCTTCGTGAGAAAGCGAATCCGCCCATCGATCTGCCGCAGACGCCGCTTGCCGTACTGATAGTCGGCGTTCTCACTGCGGTCGCCATTGCCGGCAGCCCATGTCACCACCTCCGCCACGGCCGGGCGGTCCCTGGTAAGCAGAAACCGGTGCTCATCTTTAAGGCGCTCGAGCCCGCCTGGGGTTATGTAGTTCTTGACAAGCGTGGCGGGCTCGTCCGGTTGTGGCCTTCTCGTAAACCCCTTCCGCATCTCGTAGTCCTCTCAGTGCGCATTCCAGAGTGTGCCCCATGAATGCGGGGAAATCACTGCAGGTCATCCCACGTTCATGGGAGTTCGTCTGCGGCCCTGACTTGATCTTTTCACGTCTTCCTGCCCCTGAGAGATCCCATCCATCATCTCGGACAAGTGCCGGCTAAGGCATGCTTTGGAGTTCTTTAACGATAAGTCGGCATGGCGATCCGGCTGGGCAATTCTCCAACTTCTGATTCAGCCTCAGGGAAGCGAAATCCGGTACAGGTTCCGATGGATCGTGGTGTTTACCCAGGCATAGTGCTCCAAGTCCAGGCCCGGCGTCAGTTCTCCTCGCGCGACCGATGTCGCTCCGCGAACCACGTTCGGTTCGGCCGACGGCGCGATCCCGTCCGGTGGCAGATCCGGCAAGGTTTCCCCCGGACCGAGAGGAATCGCCAAACTGCGCCCGGGGTCTGTACGCGAAGGATCTTCCACCGGAACAAAAAGAAACTTTCCGTCCGGCGACCACACTGGCCTGCAGAAGCTCGCGCAAATGCGTCGCGGAACGCCACCGTCCAGCGGAATTGCCATGATCGCGGTATGACCACTTTCCGGCGTACCGGCAACATTGACGATGGCCCAGTGTCGGCCCGGCGACACATTCTGGAAGTCCGCGATGGGATACGGGAACACCTTCGCACTGTGCGACCCGTCTGGATTCATCCGCTCGAGATAATTCCTGCTTCCCTCCGTCCGCTGGAAAAGGATCTCCTCGTGTTCCCCAAAATGGGGCGACTGTACATCGAAAATGCTCAACTTCGTTGCGGGCGAGCTTCGGTCCACAGGCGCCACCCACAACGGCGCCTTTCCGTCCGACGCAGTGGTTGCATACAGCACCTGCTTGCCATCCGGCGATAGATCAAAGGCAGCCATTGAAATTCCAGGAAACACCGTCTCGCTTTTACCCGAGCCGACCAACGTGCGGCACAATTCCGCACCCGGACCCTCCCCCCGCCGCAGCAGGTAATAAAGGACGCTGGCGTCCGGGCTGAAGACGGGCCAGCTAGACACTTCGCCTTCCGATGAAAGCGGCCGCTGGCCACTCCCGTCGTGAATCCAGATAGCGCTCTCATGCACTCCCACCGAAGTGATCAGACCTCGTCCGTCGGGTTCAACCGCGACCCCTTCCTCTTCCGTTGCCCCAAACGTGATCTGCTCCGGAACTCCTCCGGAAAAGCGCTGTCGCCAGATATGGTTCTTTCCTTCTACCCAGGCAGTGAAATACATCCATTCGCTGTCGGGAGACCATCCTGCGGATGTGCACGCACCTATCGGTCCAACCGATCTCGGCAGATGCTGCCCGCCCAGGTCAATCAGCCTGCACTGATCCCAATCTCCATTCCCGTTCATCTCCACCACGAGTGCCCAGCGTCGATCCGGAGAGGGAGAGGAGTAGTGAGCCATGCCGCGCTCATGCGCTGGGAAATAAATCTCCCGCTGGCCCGCGCGCGTCACAGTTGCTGTAACCACCCCCAGATGGACTCCCGACCGAATCTCGGAAAAGAGCAACCGTCCCGAGTCCAGCCAGACGAGCCCCGCCGCGTTCTTCAGCAGAAGTTGAGGCTCACCTCCTAATGTTGACACCTCATAGGTGTTGAACTCGGGGCCAGGTACATCCATTACCGTGTACGCAATCTCCGACCCATCCGGAGAGAAAGCCAGCCCGTATTTAGACCGGCTGTCGTCCGTCACCCGCCTGGCTTCTCCGTTCGGCAGCATTTTGACGTAGATTTGGTCAGCCGTGAGAAAGGCGTTACCGCCCCGGATAAATGCCAGCATGTGTCCATCTGGCGACAATGTCGGCGCCACCGCCGAATCTGTGAAATCCGTTAGCTGCGTGTACCTCACCTCCAGACGCCGATGAGGCCATCGATAAAGGGCCACGCTGCCAAGCGCGATGACCATGCAGGCGCCCACTCCCATAGTCCAGACCAGTGCCTTCCGCCGTGGTGGCGAAGCAGCAACCGGACCAGGCTCGGGTGTGTCCTCAGGCGGCAGGGGCGGCGCGACCGCTGAAACCGCCTCGAGAGGTGAAACCGGTGCCACCAGCCAAACCGGCGCGACGAATCGATATCCCATCCCCGTAACGGTCTCAATATATTTAGGGGTTTCCGAATCGTCCCGCAGCAGGTAACGAAGTTTCCGGATGGCTGTATTGATGCTGTGATCGGTATCAACATAAACGTCCCTCTCCCACAGCTTCTCCACGATTTCCCGTCTCGAAACCAGGTGCCCCTTTTGTGACACCAGCAGGATGAGCAATTCGAGAGGCTTGGGTTCGACACGCAGCGGTCGTCCCTTGCGGAGCAATTGGAAGCGCCCGCAGTGGAGTTCGAACTCCTCGAATTGATAAACAGGCTCAGACACAGGAGGGAATGTTGGAACCTCAGTGAACAGGAAGTATAGACAGTATTACGGAAATCATCCATTTAAAGGGAGTTGCACGGTCATAGAACCTTTACCTCGTCCTTACCGGACCTCTATTGCCGCGAGAATAGCAGTTGAGGTTTCCTCGGTGTCAGCCGGCAACGGCATTTCTCGAACAGAACATGTCCTTTGACCGGATCCGGAGTTGGCGGATCCCCAGGGATGCGTCGACTCCGGTTCTTCAAAGCGCTGCTTTTCGAGAATGCCGTTTTCCCCGGCGGAGGAGAAAAGGACATGAGGTCAAGGAATTGCAGTTACGCATCAATGTTGGTCGCACTGGTGCTTGGCTTGGCAGTCATTCCAGGCTCGGCAGCGGCACAAGGGTAACTCACAAACAACTGAGCTGTATAAAATGCAGGCGGCATTCCACCGCTATGCGACGGTTCACGACCCCGTACTCGGAGACTCGCCTGAGGTCATCACGCAACGAATCCGAGACATGCTGTCTCTGTGGACATCCAATGCAGTGCTGTCTGTCCAGGGCTTCGGCACAATTGATGGTTATTACATCGGCAATGGCGATCCGGATGATCCGTCGTCGTGCCCCGCATCCTCAGGCGTGGAAGGTGGTTACCGCGGTACGCTGTGCACGTACTTCAAATGGGTTGCTGGATCGTTCCAGGCGCCAAACAAGTTCATTGTGTTGACGCCTTCCTACAGCACCTCATTCGATATCAGCGGTGACACTGCGACCGGGTATTGGGAGTGCCACTACTATGACGTCTCGACAACGCCGTGGACGGCCAAATCGAAGATCCAAACCAATACGTCATTTCAGAGGGTCAAAGGGCACTGGCTCTTTTCATCCATCGATGCAACTCCAGCGGGAATTCCAATTCCCTGAGCGCAAGAAGGCTGAAAGAGAGGGCTTGTCGCATCCCAGCCCTCTCGCAAGCCAACATCACGACCGCGAGCAGCGAAGCCTGAACAGTTCTCGCAAGCGGTCGTTCGATGTGTGACCGCAGGCGGCTATCAGAATGCTCATGCTGCGCCGTGCAGGGAGAGCCAGTAGTAGCGTCGCCAGCAGAACATGCAGCGAACCGGCCGAAGAGCAAACATGGCCAGGAGCCCATCAATCGAACGCAACTCACCGGGCTTGAATTGATCCGAGTTGCAGCTGGGGCAAATGCGACGGGGCCACAGGACATGCGGCAGCCAACTTGGCCAGGTCGTGGTGGCAGCAGTCATCCGGAACTTCCTTTCAGACGAACGAGAGCATGGTTCACCGCGCAACTCCGTCTCCCGAACTGGGATTTGCTTCCAACCAGGCCAGCAGAGCGCGGATGCTGCCAGTGGCGAGGGCGATGCACGAGTCGGCCGCACCATAGTAGAGATGGATGGTGTCACCATCAGCTCCAATTGTCTGCCCGCACGGAAACACTACGTCGTTCACATCTCCGCTGCGTTCATAAGGAGCTTCGGGGCCAAACATCCAGGATTCTCCCCTCTGCAGGCAAACATCCGGCCTCTCCAGATCGAAGAGTGCGAGGCCCAGTCGGTAGATGCTTCCCGACGCAGTATGACGCACCCCGTGGTAAATCATCAGCCATCCCTTGGGCGTTTCGATCGGGGGGGAACACAAACCGATCTTGTTTGCATCCCACCATCCCCCGCGTCGTGCTTCCAGGATGACCTTATGGCTGCCCCAGTGCCTTAAATCCGGCGAATACGAAATCCACATGTGGGCGCCCAGAGTAGTTACCGGGCGATGGATCATGGCCCAGTAACCGTTGATTCTGCGCGGCAGCAATGCGGCATCTTTGTCTTCGGGCGGCATAATCACGCCGTATCGATCAAAGGTTCTGAAGTCTTTCGTGAGGGCTAGTGAAACACCAGGACCACCGCGTGAAAACGAGGTGTACGCCACTGCGTATTGCTCGAGTTCCGGAACGTACGTGATGCGAGGATCTTCGATGCCCCAGACTTCTTCAGGGTACTCACGCGGGTTGGCAACGAGCGTAGGTTTCTGGTCGATGCGCCATCCATCGATCCCGTTGGCAGAACGTGCAACGCAAAGATGCGATATGCCCCGCCGGTCCTCCACGCGGCACAACAGTAAAGTGTCCCCGTCCACGAGACGCGCAGCCCCGGCATTGAACACGCTATTGATCGCGTAGGGCCAATTTTCCCTGCTCAGAATCGGGTTCTGACCGTGGCGCGTGAGAAGGGGAATTTCGCTGGATTCGACAGCCAATGAATCATCAAACGGAGCTGTTGCGGTATTCAGACTCAACAGGGATCGCTCTTTCCGGGTACGTTGTTTCTGCACTTGTTTCAGGGGATGCCTGCATGTCAAGCTGGGCCATCAGGAAGGAGAGCGTAGATTCAGCTCCCTGGTTTTCATTTACGCGATCTGGATGCAGTCCGTCCTTGCATCCGCCTGTTGCGGAGTCGTAAAGCACCACTCCGAGGTCGTTCTTGCCGAGAAACCAGTCGAATACGCGATAGGCTTCAGCGCGCCAGTGCTCGTCTTGCGTCAGCTTGTATGCCTCAAGACATGCCGAGATTGTGGCGCAAGCCTCGACCGGTTGCTGATCAAAACGAGGTCTCTCTTTGCCTTCGCTGAATGCTCCGCTCGAACCGAGCGGGACAAACATCATCGAGTCGTCGCGATGCTGCGCTGCTACAAGCCATTCCAGCGATTCGATTCCCGCAGCAATCATTCTCTCGTTTTTACTGTGCCAACCTGCCAGAATAAGCGCCTGCGGCAGCCTTGCATTCGAGTAGGAGAGGCTTTTCTCAAACCAATGCCACCTGTCATTGGAGCTTCGTACGTAGATGTCCAGGAGGCGATCGGCCAGCGTGTTGCGATCGTGTTGAATCTCTCTGTCGCCCGGGAAGCGTTCGAGATAGGCTTGCATTCCGAGCACACTGAACGCCCACGCACGCGGACTCGTAAACTTCATTGCCGAAGGAATTGCAGCCTCGAAGAGTCGTCCTGCTGCGCCCCGCAATCCGGCATCCTGCGACTGACCCAGAACAGTTCCCAAAGCCCAGAGAGCGCGGCCATGGCTGTCTTCTGAACCAACCTGCTCCAGCCAATTGCGGTCGTAGCTCAGGAAGTTTCTGAAACGCCCCGCATCGGCATTGAATGCCAGCCAGAGAAAAGCGAGGTAGCGGCGCGAGAGATTGAGGTTTCCTGACCCGCTCACATTCTCCAATCGCGTGGAAACGATCAGCGCGCGAGCGTTGTCGTCCGTTGTATAGCCCTCGCGTGAATTGGGCACGGAGAAGATTGCATGCTGCAACATGCCAGTGTCGTCAGTCATGGTTAAAAGATGGCTGGTGTTGAGACCAGGCAGCCGATCTCCAGACTCTGCCGCTATGTCAACCAAATCGTCCGGATGGGTGGCCTTCGGCTGCAAAGAGCGCTCAAACCGCGCGCGCTGAAAACTCGCCATGTAGGCTTTCGCCGTTTTCGGCCAGGTTGTTCCACGGGAGTGCAGATAAGCCCGCTTCCGCATCGCATGGCGCTCTGCGTCGTTCTCCAGAAGAGCGACAACAGCCTCGGAGATTGCGTCGGGTTCCTCAAAAGGAACGATGACGCCCCTTTTTTCTGCAAGCAGCTCCTTGGCGTGCCAGTAAGGCGTGGAGATAATTGCTTTACCTGCCCCGAGTGCAATGGCAAGCGTGCCGGAGACCACCTGCGCCTCGTGCCGATATGGAGTGATGTAAATATCGGCAGCGCCCACATGCTCGACGAGCTCTTCCGCACTCACAAAACGATTGTTGAGGATCAAGTGATCGCTGACGCCGAGCTGCTCCGCGAGTGCCTGCAGGCTTTCGCGATACCGCTCCCCTTCACGCCGCCGGATATGCGGATGCGTCACGCCGGAAACGATATAGACCACGTTCGGATGGCGCTCCAGAATCGCAGGCAGTGCGCGAATCACGTTCTCAATTCCCTTATTCGGGGATAAGAGTCCAAACGTGAGCAAGACAGATTTACCTTCAGTGCCGAACTTGTCCTTGAAATAGTTGGGATCCATGAACGGAAGATCGGGAACGCCGTGCGGGATCACGTCTATCTTTCCGTCCGGTACCGCATACACATCGCGAAGAAGCTGGGCAGCCAGTTGGCTCATCACCACCAGGCGGTCAGAGAGCTGCGCGATTTCTTCAAGCACAATGCGTTGATTTGCATCCGGCTCGCGTAGAACTGTATGCAGCGTCGTCACCAGCGGCATTTTCAGTTTGCGAAGCAACGCCAGAATGTAGCGGCCGGCGGCGCCTCCAAAAATCCCATATTCATGCTGCAGGCAAACAAGGTCGTTGCCGTTGAAGTTGAGAAACTCCGCGGCCCGCTCGTAGGATGCCAGATCCTCCTGGGCAAGCTCCAGGCGAACCTGCTCGGGATATTCGTAACTCGAATCGGGATCGTTCACCGGAATCGCGAACAGGCGTCCTTGTCCGTACTCATCGGTAAGAGCATTGCACAGGTCAGTCGTGAAGGTCGCAATGCCGCACTCACGCGGCAAATAATTCCCAACGAACGCAATGCGCGTCGGCAGAGGCAATGTGCACGCTTCTAATGGGATAGAAAAGGAGGCCGCTGAAAGCGATCCCTCTGCTGGACCTATAGCGTTCTTCGTATTTGTAAAAAGCATTCTTCCTGCTTTCAGTCTTGGTCGTCGTGCGTGGCGCGCATTGCGCCGGCTACACGCACATATGTAGATCAGCATTCGGCGCTCGGTATTCCCGTCAGCCGGCTAGCGTGCGGGAATTGCCAACGGATGGCTCTCGATAACAACATCAAGCGATGTGTTTTGCTGAATCTGCCTGGCTTCCATGGTGACGCTTGCGACGTAGAAGCCTGGAAAACGCGTGATGCGAAGGGAATCGAACTCCGCGGCATTGAATCGCCTCGTGATTCCTCTCAGGGAACGGGCTAAAGCTTGATGAATAGCGCTCTCCTCTGTCCGTCCATATCCTCGTCGCGAGCAGGATCCTTGCACCCACATGAAGTGCCAGCCTGCCTTCCGGATCATCAAGTCGAAATCCGACGCTTCAATCTTTTCGACATGAGCCCAATTGTCACAAAAGGACTCTCTCGGCGGGTTAACACGATCCGGCAATATACACCCGCTGCGCAAAAAGATGGAATGCAACATCACTCTTTTACGCTTTTGGAAGTAACCTTCGCAGTAGTGTCCGGCGCAATAGGTGTGGGAGTATTCAATGAATTTTCCGCCGCATCGTTCACTTTGGGAGTTCCGCTTGTGGAATCCTCATGTGCGACACCAGTTGCCTCAGACTGGCCTTCCGGTCGAGCCAGATGTATCCCGCTGCGGTGGCGAGCAGAAAGGTGATTCTTTACGTCTGCTTTCTTGATGAGGCTCATGGCAACTCCAGTCGCTAGGTTGCTTGCTTGGAAGGTGCTCGTCTGAAGCGAAGCCCGGAGTGCCGAAGGCGAGAAGGGGAAAAACAGCGTCTCCTCCAAGCATACGCTGACCGTGGTTCGCGTGCCGGAATGCCCAGGCAAATCCTTACGTGCCTATCTTCTGACGTCTATTGCGGAAAAGTCTGAGCAAAAGAGACCGCTCTTGCTCTCATTTTCAATCGCGACGATTGCGTGACTTCGACGAAGCGCCCAGAAAGCCCAACGACTCAAGGATGACAAAGATTGTAGTCGTAACGTCGATGTCGCATGTCTTAGCGGAGAGGGCTACAATCGAGGTATGCCACTGATGCCGGCTCTACAAACGAGGTATGACGACAACGGTATTCCTGTCTCAGCGAAGTGTTCTCTTTGCGGCGAGCAGATGCCTCAAGGCAAACCGCGCATCACGATCCCGATCGACAACGTAGCCTGGTTTTCCGCCCAGTTCAGCCTTCATGTGACGCAAAGTCACCCACCCGCGGCGCCACGTAAATCCACTGCGTGATTGACCTCGAATACGAGTTCAATTGGCCTTCCCTATTGCGACGGCGTATGGCCAATCAACCTGTCGGCCCATTCGATAAAGTACTTCATATTCGGCGCGTCTGTGTGTCCTCCATCGTGCTGGCGCCATGCAAGCTGCCCGTCGAGAAGCCCAGTGTTTACAGCAGGCATTTGGGCTGCTCGGTAGTCGCCCTGAACGTCGAGACCTTTTGCGCCAAGTAGAGTAAACACGCGGCTGGCATCGACAGTAGCCATGAAGCTGCCCTGATGATCGAGCCACTTGGCATCGCCCTTCGCTGGAATTCCATAACTGATAAATGTCGGGCGCGGTGAGCAAAGAGCGATCAGCTCATTGGAATCGACGGGAATATCTCCGGGCGTCAGAGCCCCAAATGTCGCTTCGGAGGCGCCATACTTCATGAAGTTGCCCGCCATCCAGTAGTACTCGCCGCCGGTTAGGCTCTCTACGGCCTCACCAAAGTTCCGGCGCAATAACGTAGCTCCGCCTTTCCCCGAAGAACCGACCAGCACCATCGCGAATCGTTGATCGAACGCCATGGTAACGAGTGCGGCCTTGCCATAGCGCGAAACTCCCTCAATGCCAACATGCTTTGCGTCGACTGCGGAATCGGTTTCGAGATAATCAAGTCCACGGCCTGCTCCCCATGCCCACGCGCGAAGGGCACCCCAGTCTTCAGGCTTGCGCTGCTGTCCTTGATTGACGAGACCGATAATTCCGCGGGTTATGCCGGCTCCATCGTCCGCCTGCACGCTGGCTGGATCGAAGAGGACAAATCCCCATCCGGCTGCGACCAGTTGCCAGGTGTTGGGCAGGCCGCCGTCTTCATTCAATTGTGGAAACTGGAACGGCGTGGCTTTGACCGGCTGCCACGCGGGGTGTTGTTCGAAGACCTGCTTCAGCGATGGATCCTGTTGGATGAGAACGGACTCCCATGCCTTATTGACCTTGTCGAGATCGCCGCCCGACGGCTCGTTGGGATTCGGAAACGCCGCGCGGCCAAACATCATCAGCATTGGCACCGGACCCTTGGCGCGAGCCGGCAACACCACCATCATGTGGATGTGGACGCTGATCGCCGGATAGGAGGAGTTGTCAACGACGCCCTCAACGTCTTTGGCGATGATCGGCGTGAAGCCCAGCATTTCGTGGTCGACCGTGTTCACCTTCCACGTCACTTTGGGGACGTTGTTCGGAACTCGGCCGTAAACGTACTTCGAAAACATCTCAACGATTTCCGGACGGCGCTTATCCCACCACATTGCGGGCGTAGTCACCTTCTGGCCGTCGTTCATGGTCAGCGGATCCGGCACATTGGGGTACGGGTTCGCTTTCGCCTCGTCGTAGTTGGCGTGATTTGGAGCCTTCTCATCCCCGCTTGGCCCGGGACGGAGCGCCTTGATACCAAGCTGATCCATCATGTTCTGGTGGTCTTGATCCGACGTGAACGTGACGGGCGGTAAAGTGGTGGTCTGGGCGACTGCAATGCTCGATGTGATCCCGCAAATCGTGAACAGAACGCAAATAAAGGCAGCGTATTTCGAGACGGTCACAGAAATGCTCCGGAGTGTTATGCTTTGATCGCTTTCGCAAAGCGATTTAGTTGGGGGTCCATATTAAACCTTCCGCGATGCAACAATCACGAAGATTCTTCGCGGCTGTCGCGCTGTTCATCTGTCTGTGCTGCATGTCAGCGTGGCCGCAACCTCAGCACGCATCGAAGCAAGCGGACTGGGTGGCAAGTTGGGGTGCGTCGCAGCAAATTCCAGAACCGCAGAATGCGCTCTCTCTAGAAGATCTGACCGACGCAACCCTGCGGCAGGTCTTTCATCTTTCCGTAGGCGGTAGCGCGCTTCGCGTGCACTTCAGCAACTCGTTCGGCACGGAACCGCTTCACATTAAGTCTGCGCATATTGCAAGGCCGCTTTCGCCCGCTTCCTCGGCGATCGACCCGTCAAGTGATCGGCCGCTAACGTTTGCCGGGAATGCGGAAGCCACAATTCCACCGGGCGCTGAGTTCATCTCCGATCCTGAGGATTACGTAGTACCTCCGCTTTCGGACCTGGACGTGACCATCTATGTGCAGTCCCCACCCGCACGAGAAACGGGGCACCCCGGGTCGCGGGAGACTTCGTATTACGTGCACGGAAACCTGGTAGGCGCAGCCACACTGACCGAGCCCAAACATGTGGATCACTGGTACCAGGTGTCCGGGATCGACGTCCAGTCTGCGCCCGGAGCGGCTGCAATCATTGCCCTCGGCGATTCGATAACCGACGGGCACGGTGCGACGACGAATGGAAACGATCGCTGGACCGACGTACTCGCAGCAAGATTGCAGGGTTCGCCCGCAACGCGCAACATCGGCGTATCCAATCAGGGAATCGGCGGAAACCACCTTCTCTCCGACGGCCTCGGCCCGAATGTGCTGGCGCGTTTCGATCGCGATGTGCTCGCGCCAACCGGCGCGCGTTGGGTGATTGTCTTTGAAGGGGTAAACGATCTTGGTGGCCTGGCGCGTGATGGAGAGGTCAGCGCAGAGCAGCATCGGGCGCTTGTTGAACGCGTGCTCGCCGCGTACCAGCAGATTACGGAACGCGCCCACTCCCATGGACTGCGCGTGTTCGGGGCGACAATTACTCCGTATGTGGGGTCGAATTACTATCATCCCGGCCCTCTGAGTGAGGCCGACCGGCAGGCAGTAAACCAATGGACCCGCTCACCCGGGAACTTCGATGCTGTGATCGATTTTGATGCCGTCGTGCGTGATCCGGAGCATCCAGATCATCTCCTGCCGGCATATGACTGTGGCGATCACCTGCATCCGTCTCCAGCTGGATATAAGGCGATGGGTGATGCGATTCCACTCAGCCTGTTTAGTCAGGCAAACTGATAATCGGGAGTGGAAGTCTTGATCTTCAAAGCCAAACTCTTTTTATTGATCTCGGGATGTCTCTCCGGCGCCATGCTGGCAACTTCCGCAGAACTACCCAGGATTTCAAAGTCGGGCGACGGCGGTCAACTGATCGTTGATGGCAAGCCCTACTTGATTCTCGGTGGCGAACTCGGGAATTCCTCCGCAGGTACAGCCGCGCAAGCTGACAGCATCCTTCCGCGGCTCAGCGCGATGCATGTGAACACCGTCCTGATGCCGGTGGCGTGGGAACAAATCGAACCCGCAGAGGGAACCTTCAACTTCGGCATCCTCGATCACTGGATTGACGCGGCAAGACAACAGCATTTGCACCTCGTGCTCTTATGGTTCGGCAGTTGGAAGAACAGTGTGTCGAGTTACGCTCCAGCCTGGGTCAAGCAGGATCCAAAGCGTTTTCCAAGAGCTGAATCGGCAACTGGAGATGAGTTGGAAATTCTTTCTACCCTGGGGCCGGAATCACTCCGCGCCGACAGCACAGCATTCTCATCCTTGATGAAGCACCTGAAAGAGAAGGACGAAGATCGCCAGACCGTGCTGATGGTACAGGTAGAAAATGAAGTCGGTTATCTTGGCCGCGGTCGCGACCGGTCTGCAGCGGCAAATAGATTGTTTGAAGGCCCTGCGCCGGCGAAACTGGTGCAGGAGCTTCAAGAGAAGCGCGACTCCCTTTCCCCTGAGTTGCGAGCAAACTTCAACTCCAGCGGAAAGACTTGGCATGACGTCTTTGGAGACGCATCGGACGAAGTCTTCATGGCTTGGAACTACGCACGGTACATTGAGGCCATCGTCCAGGCAGGAAAGCGCGAGTATCCATTGCCGATGTATGTGAACTGCCAGTTGCCCGCGCTGGGAGAGCGCGCCGGCGAGTATCCAAGTGGCGGACCGCATCCGTACTATCTTGAGGTGTATCGAGTCACCGCGCCCTTGATCGACTTTTATTCGCCCGACATCTACTGGTCCAACTTTGAATACTGGATTGACCGCTACCGGTTCGCCGGGAATGCGGTTTTTGTGCCGGAGGCGCGGATGGACGGCGCTCCCTACAACGCGCTCTACGCCTACGGAGAAGCGAAGACCTTTGGCTTTTCTCCGTTCGGGATCGAGAGCCTGCAACCGTCAAAGAGTGAAGACTCCGCCGCGCCGACACTTGCTCAGGTCTACGATGCTCTAGACCAAATGAGCGACATGCTTCTTTCAAGCCAGGCTTCGGGAAACGTTCGAGCGCTGATGCTTCATAAAGACAGCCCAAGGCCAACCCGGACCATAGCGCTCGGCGGTTACCTGTTTGAGTGTGCGCTCTCTCGTTCCTGGCCTTCCCGAGCGCTTTCAACCGACGATGGTGCAATGATTGCAATTAAGTCGGGGCAGAACGAGTTCTATATTGCCGGTAGCGGTTTAACAATTTCATTCGAAAGGGGTCCCGACACGGACAATAAGATCGGTGGCATTGCGAGCATCGAGGAAGTGAGCCGCAGTGCAAATGTTTGGACCGTGGTGCGTCGTTTGAACGGAGACCAGAACAATCAAGGCCGTCAGCTACAAATGGATCCGCGTCGGATCGGGATTTTTCGCGTAAAGTTGTACGCGATTGATCGATCCGTTTCAGCGCATTGAGTCATCGACTCCTGTAATCCTGGTAGCACAGACTGACGACACGAGTCCATGGAAGCTCGCAAAATCATTCACGTAGACATGGATGCGTTTTACGCATCCGTCGAGCAGCGGGACGATCCGCAGCTTCGAGGCCTGCCCGTAGTCGTGGCCTGGCGCGGCAAGCGATCTGTTGTTTGTGCTGCTTCGTATGAGGCTAGAAGATTTGGCGTGCGTTCTGCCATGCCTGCAGTAACAGCCGAACGACTCTGCCCCGACGCGATCTTTCTTCCCCCTGATTTCACTCGCTACCGCGCGGTGTCGAAAAGCGTGCGGGAGATTTTCCTCCGCCACACCGACCTGGTTGAGCCGCTTTCATTGGACGAAGCCTATCTCGACGTCACGCAAAACAAGACCGGCATTGCAAGCGCAACACAGGTCGCCCGCACCATCCGGGAGCAGATTCGAGAGGAACTGAATCTGAGTGCCTCAGCCGGAGTCGCTGCGAACAAGTTCCTCGCCAAGATTGCATCGGACTGGCGCAAGCCGGACGGCCTTTTCGTGATCAAGCCGGCGGACTCGATCGATTTCCTTACTCCCCTGGTCGTTGAGCGATTGCCGGGAGTCGGCAAGATAACTGCGCGGAGGTTGGTCACGCTGGGCGTGAAGACCGTGGGAGACATTCGCAGTGTCGATCTGTCCGAACTTCAGAATCAGTTCGGACGTTTCGGAGCGCGTCTATACGAACTGGCGCAAGGAATCGACAATAGCGCTGTCGAGCCTAACCGGCCAACCCAGTCGATCTCAGCCGAAGACACGTTTGAAACGGATGTTCTGCTCGAAGAAACAGACGCGATGATCCGTAACCTCGCTGAGAAGGTGTGGCAAGCCTCGCTCAAGGAGTCGAGAATTGCGCGCACGATTGTGTTGAAACTGAAGACGGCCGAGTTCAGTATTGTCACGCGAAGCCATACACCCGCCGCGCCCATTGCGTCTTGCGACGAACTGATTGTCATCGCTCTTGGCCTTCGAGAGAGAGTGCAATTGGGAAGGGGCCAGAAGTACCGGCTAGTGGGAGTTGGCCTTTCAAATTTTCGGGATCCGGTAGTCGAGTCGCCTGACGATCTCCTCTTCCGATAGGTGAATTTTGAATTGACTAACCCGATCTCCTCAGGCTCCATCGGGAGAAATTTCAGCTGCACATGCGATTGTGGATACGCGTGCGGGATAGACGGGCGGCCTCGCATGCTCCGAATTCCAGCCAAACAGGAACTCCGTCGCTGGTCCGCAGACCCGTCCCTGGCACGGCCCCATGCCGCAGCGGGTATGCAACTTGGCTTCACGCCACGAGAGCATCGAATCGAGCGCTCGCCGTCGCACATCTTCGCAGCGACATACAAACGTATCCGGCGCGACGAGTTCTTTCAACTCGGGTCTCAGCGCAAATGCTCGATCAAGTTGCCGCTCGAAACGCAACTGGCGATCCCGCCGTTTGAAGAGATGCGCGCCGGAGCGGCCAGCACAGACCAGCCCAGCAATTTCACCCTCGCACAGCGCCTTCTCCAGGCCGCCAATCCCGGTCGGCTCACCAATGCAAAAGATGCCTCGCACCGACGTCTCCTGCGTGTCGTTTACCTCCACATATCCGGATCGAATCTGACACTGAAGCAGGCGCGGGAGTTCGAGATTTGGAACGAGATGGAATCCGCATCCAAGGCAGTCGCACTCAATCGTGCGCAGTGCTCCATTTACCGAAACCGTGACCGACTGCAAAGATCGATCACCGTGCGCCTCGACGACCCATGCGCCCGTTCGATAAGGAGCGTGTCGCGTTGCTGCGCGATAGCCCGCACCCTCACGCAGTTTGCCGGGAAAGCGAAGAAGCTGCACGCCAAAATTCATTACGCGCGCGGCCGATGCCTGTTCGAAGATGCCGAGGATCTGCGCACCTTTTCTGGCCAGCGCTGCAGCAACGGCGAGCAACAGTGGACCACTGCCCGAAAGCACAATGCGCTTGCCTTCGGTGGGCAATCCGCCCTTCACCATCGCCTGAAGCCCGCCAACGCCCATCACGCCTTGCAGGGTCCATCCAGGAAACGGCAGAAAACGTTCACGCGCCCCTGTGGCCAGGATGAGCCGGCGATACTCTATGTCCTCGAATCCCGTGAGAGTCTCGATTCTCAAAACATTCAAGGCTGGATGCGCCACCACGCGGGATTCTCTGCGCAAGTCGACAGGGGCGGCCTCGAGAAAACTTTGTAGTGCAGCGTACCGATGATCCCCGTGGCCATTGCTGCCTCTCCATATCTGGCCACCGGGTTTCGCATTATCGTCAATGAGGCAAACGCCGGCGCCATGTTTTGCTGCAGCTCCAGCTGCCGCCATTCCAGCCGGCCCCGCGCCCACAACCACAACATCGAAATTCGTCACCCTGTAACCACTTCCATGCCAAGCTCTACCGCCGCCTGGCAAGTGCGAACGTGCGGGATGCCGTTCACTGTCGCGCAGCATTCCATGCAAATCCCCATGGCGCAAAGTGGACCGCGCGGCTCGCCCGATACAGATGTGCGGAATGCAATTCCCGCCTGCAAAAGCGCCGCCGCGACGTTAGAGCCCAATGGAAGTGAGACAAGACGGCCATTGACGGTCAGGTCAACCGTCGGCTTTGCGTCTTGTGCGGAAGTGGATCGCGTCATTGTCGAGAGACGTTGATTGTAATCCATTTTGTATACTGCGCAAGAAGCGTGCAGGCTCCGTAGGAAGAACCCATGACCGCCAATCCGAAGTCATCCAGAAAAATCGAAGTGATTGATTCCCACACTGCGGGGGAACCGACACGGTGCGTTCTCGGTGGCGGACCCGACCTTGGCAGCGGGTCGTTAATGGACAGAATGGCTACGCTACGCCGCGATCATGATGGGATGCGCCGCGCCATTTTGTGCGAGCCTCGCGGATCAGACGTAGTGGTTGGCGCGTGGTTGTTGGAGGCGGATACACCTGACTGTGTTGCTGCAGTCGTCTTTTTCAACAACGTTGGGTATCTGGGAATGTGCGGGCATGGAACCATAGGTGTCGCTGTGACGCTGGCCCATCTGGGCCGAATCCGGCCAGGGACGCACTTCTTGCAGACACCAGTCGGCAAGGTGAAAATTGACCTCCTCTCATCAAATCACGTCAAAATTGAAAATGTTTTCGCTTACCGCCATCAAGTTGGAGTCAACGTTCACGTGCCCGGTCATGGAACAGTCGTTGGCGATGTAGCCTGGGGCGGAAACTGGTTCTTCCTTTGTGAGCATCATGGCCTGACCCTCGACTTGAAGAACGTCGATGCTCTCACTGAGCACGCGTGGAAGATTCGGGCCGAGCTCTCAGCGAGTGGAATCACGGGCGCTGATGGCGCGGAAATTGACCATATCGAGCTCTTCACCGCGCCGAACGACCCGGCAAACCATAGTCGAAACTTCGTACTTTGCCCAGGGAAAGCATACGACCGCTCCCCTTGCGGGACGGGCACCAGCGCGAAGATGGCTTGCCTCGTGGCTGCCGGAAAACTTGCGCCGGGCGATTCATGGCGTCAGGAGGGAATTCTTGGCACAGTCTTTGAAGGGCAGGTTCGCGTTCAAAACGAAGCTATCATTCCTTCCATCACCGGCTCGGCGTTCGTCACGGCGGAAAGCACACTGATCTTCGATCCCGAAGATCCGTTCCGCGACGGAATCGGCGCATGAAGCCGGCCCGCTTCGATGCTGTGATCGTTGGCGGCGGAATCGTTGGAGCAGCCACTGCAGCAGCGTGCGCAAGAACCGGAATGCACGTTGCTCTCGTGGAGCGTGACGTACTGGGAGGCGGCGCAACGGCGGCAGGCATGGGCCACATTGTTGTGATGGACGATTCCGAAGCACAATTTGAGCTCACTCGTTATTCACAGTTGCTATGGTCCAGGATCGCTCCCGAGTTTCCTTCCAGCACCGAATATGAAATGCCGGGGACGTTATGGCTCGCCGCAGATGACGAGGAGATGGCGGAGGCCGAGCGAAAGCAAAAGTTTTATCGCGATCGCAACGTTCCTGCGCACCTGTTGACCGCGCAGGAGATCGAAGAACTCGAGCCGAACCTCAAACGAGGCCTCGCGGGTGGATTGCTGGTTCCCGAAGATGCCGTCCTCTATGCGCCGACGGCCGCACTTCACCTTTGTCGTCTCGCGGAAGGTCGAGGTGCTACGTTGCTGCTTCAACGCAGCGTCACAGCGATGGGAAGTGGACGCGTTCTATTGGATGATGGGCAGGAGCTGACTGCCCCTTACGTGATTAACGCTACAGGCGCTTCGGCTCCCCAACTGAGCGGCGATATTCCAGTAAAAAAACGTAAAGGCCACTTGGTGATAACCGACCGCTACCCCTGTTATGTGCGCCATCAATTAGTCGAGCTTGGATATCTGAAGAGCGCTCACTCGGTCGCATCGGATTCAGTCGCGTTCAATGTACAACCGCGAAAGACCGGGCAGATCCTCATTGGATCTTCGCGTCAATACGGAGACGAGACCGCGAACGTCGACCAGGAGATCCTGAGTGCCATGCTGCAAAGAGCGACCGCGTACGTGCCGTCCATAGGTTCCCTCAATGCCATCCGTGTTTGGACTGGATTTCGTGCCGCTACTCCGGACAAGCTCCCCTTGATCGGGCCCGTCGCGCATGACGGAACCGTGTGGCTAGCAACCGGACATGAGGGACTGGGAATCACCACATCTCTCGCGACGGGTGAATTACTGGCTGCAGCGATTTCGGGCGGTCGGTTACCCATACCCCTCGACCCTTATCTGCCATCCCGGTTTGAGCAGCACAACAGTTATTCCGCTTCAGCGAAGGAGCCGTTATGCAATGGAAAGGCGTAATGCCGGCCATGACAACGCCATTTGACGAAAGCCTCCAGGTCGATTGGCCCTTCGTTGACCGCCATGCACGATGGCTGGTGCAGAACGGATGCACCGGCATCGTGTGTCTAGGTTCGCTTGGAGAGGCCGCGACACTCGAGTTTGATGAAAAGATAAATATTGTCCGCAAAGTCGTTGCAGCAGTCTCGGCCTCGGTCGCGGTGGTTGGAGCGGTGTCAGCGTTGTCGACAGACGAGGCAGTGCGGCTTGCTAAGGCGCTTGCCGACGCAGGTGCGCATGGATTGATGATTTTGCCGCCATACGTGTACCGGGGCGACTGGCATGAGATGAAAGCGCACGTTGCGGCAATCCTTCGCGCTACTGCGCTCCCTGCGATGCTCTACAACAACCCCGTCGCATACGGGACAGACTTCATTCCCGAGCAGATTCATGAGCTTGCTCGGGAGTTTGAGAACCTCGCTGCCGTGAAGGAATCCTCGACCGACATCCGCCGCGTTACCGCGATTCGCGCCCTCACTGGCGACCGCCTCGCCATCTTTGTCGGTGTCGACGACGCAATCGTGGAAGGAATCGAGGCCGGGGCGGTCGGTTGGATTGCAGGCCTGGTGAATGCGTTCCCGCGTGAATCCGTCGAGCTGTTCAATCTTGCCAGTGCTGGAAACAAGCAAGCCGCCTTCGATCTCTATCGCTGGTTCCTCCCCCTGTTGCGCATGGACACTATCCCGAAATTTGTTCAGCTGATCAAGCTCGTGCAGGAAGAGGCGAAAGCAGGGTTCGCGCGGGTACGTCCGCCGAGACTCCAGGTTGAAGGAAAGGAGCTGGCTGCAGCAAAAACGCTGATTGCGGAAGCAATGCGCAATCGTCCAGAAGTTCCGGTCAGGAGTTCGCCTCTCCTGTGAGTGACGCGAGCCGGCGCTCACGAATGCGGGATGAACAAATCTGTTTGCGTTGCCATATTTTGCATCAAACCCGATAATTCGACGCGAACTTCTTTCCGTCATTCCCCGAAACGAATAGCCCAACCCAATAATGCCACACATACTCATCTGGATAATCACGGCCACCAGCATCCTCCTGATGCTGTTGCGGCCATTCAAGACGCCGGAGGTCGTTTGGGTTTCGGCAGGAGCACTCCTGCTGTGCCTGTTGCGGCTGATACCGCTTTCCCTGGCTGGCAAAGCGGTTGCCGAAGGGCTGGATGTTTACCTGTTCCTGACCGGCATGATGCTTCTATCCGAGCTTGCAAAAGATTACGGCGTGTTTGCCTGGATAGCGCACTACGCGGTGAAATCGGCGAATAGATCTGCGACGAGGCTATTCACCTTGATTTTTGCAGTCGGCGTTCTTGTGACTGTCTTCATGTCCAACGATGCCACTGCGGTTGTTCTCACGCCCGCCGTGCTAACAGCGGTCAAGCGCGCCAAAGCACCGCCGCTTCCCTATCTCTTCTCGTGCGCGCTGGTCGCGAATGCCGCCAGCTTTGTTCTCCCCATTTCCAATCCTGCGAACCTGGTTGTCTTCAATGCGAACATGCCGCCCTTGCTCCGGTGGCTGGCCATGTTTAGCGTTCCTTCCCTGGTCGCCATCATCATCACCTACCTGCTTCTTCGCTGGTATTGCCACAAGGAAATCTCGGCGCCGTGCGAGGGCTCGACCACAGATGATCGCCTTTCTGAGATGGGAAAGATCAGCCTCTTTGGAATCGCTGCGGTTGCGATCGTGTTGCTTACGGCGTCTGCGCTGGAAATGAACCTCGGTCTGCCGACGTTTCTCGCATCGACTGCGGTCACATCGATCGTCGCGATTCGAAGTCGGTCGAATCCGATCCGTCTACTACGCGAAATCAGCTGGAGCATTCTGCCCCTGGTTGCTGCGCTCTTCGTTATCGTTGAAGCCGTCAAAAGCGCCGGCGCCCTGCACCTTCTTCACGACCTGTTCGAGAGCTCCCTTCATCTTCCCCAATCGAGAGCTGCACTCGCCCTTGGATTAGCCGTGGGCGTTGGCACGGATATTGTCAATAACCTCCCGCTTGGGCTGATTACGGGTGCGACACTGCGCACGATTTCGCTTCAGCCGATGCTCGCGAAGGTCGTCCTGATCGCGATCGATCTCGGTCCGAATCTCTCCATCACGGGCTCGCTCGCCACGATTCTCTGGCTCACCGCGATCCGGCGCGAAGGTCTGGACGTCAGTGGATGGCAGTTCTTCAAAATCGGCATGATTATCATGCCAGTGTCACTCGTCTTAGCAATCCTGGCCGCTTTGCTGATCTAAAGCTTTGGGGCTATGAATTTGGAATGCATCCTACCGCCCCAGCGCAGGCATCTAATTGGCTTACGGCCGAGTTGTTCAGTCTTCCAACCCCCACCAACCTGGTGCTACGAGAGATATGCCGCGCGTTCTCACTTCGACATACCGTCTTCAACTGAACGCGACTTTTACTTTCGACGACGCGGCAAACATCTCTGCTTATCTTCGGGATCTCGGTATATCGCACGCTTATTGCTCGCCATATCTTCAAGCTGCTCCGGGCAGCATGCACGGATATGACGTAGTTGACCATCAGCGTGTGAACGATGAGCTAGGCGGCGAGGAAGGCCATCGTCGGTTTTGCGCTCGCCTTGCGGAACTCGAACTTGGACAAGTACTCGATATCGTTCCGAATCACATGGCGGTCGGAGAACGTAATCATAATTGGTGGGACGTCCTGGAAAACGGTCCTTCGAGCCGCTTCGCAACCTGGTTCGATATCGATTGGCACTCATCTGAAGTCAAGTTGCAAAACAAGGTGCTGATACCAGTTCTTGGCGATCAATATGGCCGGGTGCTTACGGCTGGCCAGATTCAGATTGGTCGGGAGCGCGGCTCGTTATGCGTCCGATACGGCGAACATCGCTATCCCCTCGCCCCGCGTTCACTCCCCGCGATCCTGGATCGCGCAGCTCGGTACGTGAATAGTCCAACTCTCAGTTTCCTGTCCGATAGCTTGATGCGTTTACCCTTGCCGGAAGCGACGGACGTCGAAGGAATTGATTCGCGACATCGAGATAAGGTAGTCATCTATGATCTTCTGCGGCGATTGTATGAAGAGCACCCCGAAGTACTCAAGGCGGTCGATAAAGCTGTAATCGAACTGAACGTGGATTGCGATGCGTTGGATGAGTTACTGAACCTGCAGCACTACCGATTGGCATATTGGCGCACCGCGGACCAGGAGCTCGGGTATCGCCGATTTTTTGATGTGAATTCCCTTGTTGGATTGCGCGTTGAGCGACCACACGTCTTCGATGCCACCCATAGCCGCATCCTCGATTGGGTTCACGAGGGCATTCTCGACGGAGTGCGCGTGGACCATCCCGACGGTTTGCGCGATCCACTGCAATACTTCACGCGCTTGCGCCAACAATGCCCCGATGCTTGGATCGTTGGCGAAAAGATCCTCGAACCTGGAGAATCTCTTCGTGAGAATTGGCCGATCCAGGGCACAAGCGGCTATGACTTCCTGAATCTTTGCAACGGCTGGCTTACGCATCCGGATGGGCTGAAAGAGATGACGCAGATTTACGCGGAATTTACACACGAGCCAACCGATTTTGCCGCAATAGCCCACGACAAGAAGCTCAACGTCGAGTTGGAAGCCCTTGGCAGCGACGTGAACCGCCTCGCCAGCCTTTTCGTCGAAATCTGCGAAAACAACCGCGATCGCCGTGATTTTACGCGCGCGGAAATCAGGCGGGCGATTCGCGAAGTTGCCGCCAGATTTCGAGTCTACAGAACGTACGTAGTTCCGGAGCGGAACGAGATCACGGATGAAGATCGCAAGGAAGTCTCCACTGCAATCGACGAAACCAAGCGCGAAAGGCCGGAACTCGATGCAGGTCTGCTCGACTTCATTCGAGATGTGCTGCTCATGCGTGCTCGCGGCACCCTCGAAACCGAATTCGTGCATCGATTTCAGCAATTCACTTCACCGGTAATGGCTAAGGGCGTCGAAGATACCGTCTTCTACTGCTACAACCGCATGATCGGGCTGAACGAAGTCGGCTCCGCGCCAGATCAGGAGGGGCCGACTTCCTTGGAGTTTCATCAGCGCTGCATGAATATGCAGGTGTCTCATCCGGCCACCATGACGACGCTCTCCACCCACGACACCAAGCGGTCTGACGATGTACGGGCCCGGCTCGCTGTGATCACCGAGGTCCCCAGTCAGTGGAAAGCATTCCTGCGACATTGGTCACGCTTGAATGCCTCGTTCAAGACAGAGGCGCAGCCGGACCGCAACACGGAATACTTCCTTTATCAAACCATGATCGGTGCGTGGCCCATCGAGCGTGATCGGCTGACCGGTTACATGGAGAAGGCCACCCGGGAAGCGAAACAGCAGACAAGCTGGACACAGCAGAACAAGAAGTTTGAAGACGCTCTGGCAAAGTTCATCGAGCGCATTTATGCCAGCCCTGAGTTTGTGGCCGCGATTGAGGAGTTTGTTGGCCGAATCCTCATGCCGGGTAGATTGAACAGCCTCGCCCAAAGTCTGCTGAAGTGCACCGCCCCGGGTGTTCCGGATACCTATCAAGGCAGTGAGCTATGGGATCTGCACCTTGTCGACCCCGACAACCGCGGAGCTATCGATTACGCTCTAAGACAGTCGCTTCTCTCGGAAATCAAATCTGAAATTCCTGTCGAATCGATTATGGAGAGGATGGACAGCGGCCTGCCGAAACTATGGCTGCTATACCGCGCACTGACGCTGCGCAGGAGCCGACCGGAGCTCTTTGGAGCGAAAGCAGATTTTGTACCGCTTTCGTTTGATGGAAGAAAGGCTGACCACGCAATGGGGTACGTTCGAGCGGGAAAGCTGGCCACAATTGTTCCTCGATGGCCTCTGAAACTCGGAGGAAATTGGTCAAATACGGCAGTAGATCTGCCTGGAGACCGATGGAAGAACCTGCTTACGGATGAGTCGTGGAGCGGTGGACGCATTTCCGTGCAAAACGTTCTTCGTCGCTTTCCCGTAGCACTCCTCATCAGAGAAGAGAACTGAAGCATGCATCTGTTCAAAGTCTGGGCGCCGCTGGCAACGTCACTCTCCGTGCAAGTCGATGGAAAACCACATCCCATGTCTGGACCGGATGATGAAGGGTGGTGGACTCTTGTCGTTGAATCTGCCGGTCACGGAACAGACTATGGCTTTCTGATCGACAAGGATTCCAACGTCGTTCCCGACCCCAGGTCGTTGTGGCAGCCACACGGCGTTCATCATCTCTCCCGTGTGTATGATCAGCGCGCATTCCAATGGAGCGATCAAGGATTCAGTGCGCCTCCGTTAGCCAGTGCCGTTATCTACGAATTGCATCTCGGCACATTCACATCCGAAGGTACTCTGGATTCCGCAATTACAAAATTTGATTATCTGCATGAGCTTGGCATCACCCATGTTGAACTCATGCCGGTCGCGGCCTTCGACGGCAATCACGGCTGGGGTTATGACGGTGTAGCGCTCTTTGCGGTGCACGAATCCTATGGCGGCCCCGACGCGCTGAAGAGATTCGTCGACGCGGCGCACAACATCGGACTGGCCGTGCTTCTCGATGTCGTATACAACCACTTTGGCCCGTCTGGAAATTACACCGGAAAGTTTGGCCCGTACTTAACGGATGCCCATCGAACTCCGTGGGGCGGCGCCGTAAATCTCGAAGAAGCTGGTTCGCACCAGGTACGCCGATTCTTTTTGGATAACGCGCAAATGTGGTTGCGCGACTTCCATATCGATGGATTGCGCCTCGACGCCGTACATTCTTTTGTGGATCGGTCCGCAATCCATTTTCTTGAGCAACTTGCTGCTGAAGTGGAGACGCTGAGTGCGACGATTGCCCGCACCCTGATACTCATTGCCGAAAGTGACTTGAATGATCCACGGATCGTGACTCCGCGCGAATGTGGCGGGTTCGGAATGGACGCGCAGTGGAGCGATGATTTTCACCACGCGCTTTTTGCCGTATTAAGCCCCGAAAAGCTTTCCGGTTACTATACAGATTTCGGATCCTTGGCGCAGCTTGCAAAGGCCCTCGAAAAGACTTTCGTCTACGACGGGGTCTTTTCCGGACACCGAAATCGAATGCATGGACGCACCGTAGGAAATCTCTCCCAGCATCGCTTCCTCGGGTTCATCCAGAACCACGATCAAGTCGGCAACCGGGCGGTCGGCGACAGAATCGCCCAGAGCGCGGGCGCCGATCGTGCGAAGATTGCGGCGGCTCTCGTGCTGCTCGCGCCATTCATCCCGATGCTGTTTCAGGGCGAAGAATGGGCCGCAAGTTCGCCCTTCCTCTACTTCGCCGATCATCAGGACAGGGAACTCGCCCGACAGGTTTCAGAAGGACGCAAAAGAGAGTTCCTGGCTTTCGGTTGGGATCCGTCGACAATCCCTGATCCAGAAAGCCAGGCGACTTTCGAGCGCTCGAAGCTGAACTGGAGTGAATTGTCAGGGCCTGCTCACGCTGAAATGCTGGATTGGTATCGCCAGTTAATCCAGTTGCGACGAACTACCCCATCGCTCAACAACGGAGAGCCTGGAAATATAGAAGTCGCCTGTAGCGAAGAACAACGGTGGCTGCGCGTAACTCGCGGAGGCATCGTTATCGCGAGCAGTCTCGCGCCAGCCGCCGTATTTGTGCCGCTCGAGCACAAGGCTAACCTTTTGCTTTCGTCGCAACCGAACGTCATCGTCGAAAGCGGAGGGATTACCTTGCCCCCTGACTCGGTTGCTGTCCTTGAGATCCCCGAACACTAGAAGTGACGAATGGTCTCGTGTCGAATCGTCTCTTCTGGGACGGGAACGGTTTCGCTCTGAGGTGGGTGCGCTCTGTCCACAGACCGGTCGACTCGTCCTTCGAGAGATCGACTTACAAGTTCACGCGAGCCAAGGCCTATTGCAAGTGAAAGGGTCAGCACAATCCCACCAAACAGTATTCCAAAGGCAAGTTCGACGATGTTTCCGCCTACTTGAAGATGGTCGAGCACCATGGCTGCGGTAAGTACGAGCACTAGCCATTTCACGCCGAGGGACAGAAACCTTGCATAGTGCAGTTGTGCATTCACTGCGCCAATCAGTACGGAACGGGCAAGGAATCGCGCGATCAGGGTGCCCGCAATCAACAACAGGATAGCTCCGACGAGGTGCGTCAAATAAGGCAACATCGAAACGGGCAAGGGAGCGCCCGTAGCATAAGAAGCGTCGAATGCCGACACCCCGATCACCAATCCGAGCAGCACACAGCCCCAGAAAGCAGCTCGCGCAATCAAGGCAGTCGGAGAACTGGACGGAGTCCACTCTGAATTTCCGCGATTCAGCCTCTCGTCGAACTTCAGAAAAGTGAGCCCCTTGCGCAGAATCACGGAAAAGGCCATTCCGATCAGTGAGAAGAGAGTAAGCGCAACAAAGACCGCAAGGATACCGGGCAGCACCGCGATCAAGAGCGACAGCACCCGATAGACAGATTGGTGCAGGGCCTCAGACATGTGATGCCAGATCGAACCACTGTCGGAGATCAGCGGAGGCGGTTGCGAATTATAGTCTTGAACCGTCTGGAGCATTGTGGCGAGCAATCTTTCCATCGGACTCTCTCCTTGAACTAACCAATCCAGGTCTTCGTTAAATAGAGCGCGCTTTCTCCGCAGCAGAGCATCACGAGTTAAATCGGTCTGGCCAGCGCCAGCGCGAAACAATGTACTGTTTATCAGATTCAAACGCGGCCGCAACGGCCTCCACGTGAGTCTCGGAACTGGTGCCCGATTTCACGACGTTGAGGTGACCGGCTACCCATGCAAGATAAAGAGGAATCAATGCGCCCAGCAGATGTCCCCGGTTGAGAGTGCGCAATCTCCAGGCCACTAGAAAATCAAAGACAATGCGGGCCCAGAGATTCTCCGTCATGCGAAACGCCGATGGCTCCACAACCGAGAGCCGCTTCAGTCCGAGCAGTGAATTTGGCGCCAGCACGAGAGACCAGATTTCCTGAAGGTTTGAAAATGCGAGGCGAAACGCTTCAACCATGGGGGCTACATCAACCTCTCCCTCGATCCCATGGATCTCGCTAAAGGTCCTCCGATCCGGCGGAAGGCGGCGAGGTCGCTGCCAGAATGCCGCCTTCGCTTCGATGTCAGCGAACAGAGATCCCGTAACCAGCGTAAGAATCGCATTGATGTTTGGTTCAGCGGGTTGCGGCAAAATGCGCGTTCCTACGTCGATCTCATCGACGCTCAACCCAGCCACCGCGGCTTCGCTGACCGGCCAGATAATCGCATCAGACTGCGTTGCATTGACAAAGCGTTGAGCCGTGCCTGCAAGCCGCTCCGCCATGCGGGGCGAGACGGCCAGATCGATCGAAAGTGGAAACCGTGCCCGCGAACCGAACAAGGCGCGGCTCAGTGGGTAGAGTATGGCCGAGTTCACCAGGCCGGCGCTTGGTGGAAGCGAGTAGTGGGGAACCGCGAGATCGAAGGCTGAATCTGACACGGCGTTCGCAAGCTCGCGCAGTGCTGCGGTACCGAGAGAGTCAGCACCAGGGCCGAGCATCAGGATTCCGCGGGCTCCATTCTCTTTCGCGGCATTCGCAGCATGCATATAATCAGCCGCAGCTAACGGCCAAATGGCGTTGGTAGCTTGCGTCGAAATTACGCGCAGGCCCGGGTAAGTGGTTCCCGACATATCGTTCGGAGTCGCGACAAGGAGACCTTCTGCGGGGAAGAGTTCGCTCAAGGTCGTAAAGATATTTGCAAGGGACTCGGCCGCCATCGGCGCGATAAAAACAAGCAGTCCCCCTCTCGCGGGAGTGTCCGTCGAGCGAGCATCCGGAGCTGAATTCATGGTCGCCATAGGAAATCAGAACTGTGCGTGTCTCTCACAAAGCGGGATCTGCGAATCGGCCGGCTGTATCGATAGGATGCTGGTCACTTGCACAATGTCAGGATACCTGCAAGCGGGATATGTACCCATGTAGGTCGGTTGTTGAGTTCGTATTGCAATTCGTAAAGCGCTTTCTCGAGCACAAATGCATCCAGCAACGTCTGTGCTTCGCGGGGAGACGGCAGAAGTTCGGCCTTCTTTGCAATTGCCTCCTGATAGGCGTGAAGGAATTCTGCCGACGCGCACCGTTGCCATGCCTGGGCCCACTTGCTAAGGCTTGAGGTTGGCGGTGTCCGCGCCGATTTGCCGTCATTTCCTTCATACTCTTTTAATCCCGCGAATGCTACGTAGGAAAATGAGCGTAGCATTCCAGCCACATCTTTCAGGGGCGACTGCTTGCGGCGACGTTGGGAGAGAGGCCGCGCCGGTTCGCCTTCAAAGTCCAACAAGATGAAATCGCCAGTCCCGGAGGAGCCGTCGGTCGTGCCGGTCCTGAGCGTCTGTCCAAGATGATAGTCGCCATGAATTCGAATGCGCTGGCCGGCTGAAGCAAGATTCGCGATTGAGCGGCTCCGATCGATGAGTTCCAGCCGCTTTGAGAGCAACAGGCCGGCATCGTCCCCGGCCGATTCGTCCAGAGACGACATCCTCAATTTGAGTGCTTCCAGAGCGGACTTTATTTGCGATTCAATTTGGACTGCATCCGCCTCAAGATCGTCATGTGAGCATGGCTCAGGCGTGAAGGCCTGGTTGGTCGAGGAAGAACTGAGCGCGAGATGCATTTCCGCTGTTCGACGGCCCAAGAGGGCTGCAGCCGACATTGCCTCGTGCCCGGCTTCGGGGATCCAGTTCTTCTGTAATCGATTGGTCCCGAATCCTGGAGGGGGCACAACCGGTGCCTCAGAATTCAGCGAAATGTGACTGTAAAAAACGTTTAGCTGCCGAAGAAACCACGCCCAGCCATCGCCCTCATTCGCTACCAATCCCTGAAGCATGGCGATCGTTGTTGTCTCCCCAGACGCCGAGGTCATCGCGATCTCGCCGAGAAACGGCGGAATGCGATTGAAATGTGCAACTTCAGTGAGGAACTGCCCAATCTCCACGTCTGGATTCTGGCCGGGTTGCAGCCTTCTGAACATCTTCAAAATCAGGGCGTCGCCGTAGACAAGGGAAGTATTGGACTGTTCGGCCGAGCCCACGCGTGACTTCAAGATTCCTGGAATCTTCAATTCCCGAAGCGCGGACGAAGCACGGGCCTTAAGAGAGGCGGTCGAACCGGGCGCTTGTCCGGTTGTGGCGACTCCGACCACTGATGGGTCGGGCCGCGGCTCAGATGCTGCTTCGCCAGGTTGCACATCCAGCGGCAATGGCTGCGTCGGAATGACGTTCGCTATGATCTCGCCGCCAACGGGCTCAGTCGAATGCTTTCCTGTGGCTATGCTGTCGGGTCGGTCTAACTCCGCGGATATCGACTGCGACGCTAGCGCAGGCTCAGGAATCTCGATGCGTGCGAGCGGAACCATGGAGTCGTCCTCAATCAGCTTTAATTCGATTTGGCGAAAGTCTTCGCGAACCGTGGCGTCATGCAGAACAGCAGTGCCGCCGGGGGACGCAAGAACCGTCAGGACGCTGTCAGGGCGCTCTCCGGTGATGACGTCCCCTTGACCTCCGGTACTGACCGCGAGAGGTATCTGGTACGAATCCCCAGTACCCTCAAAATAGGTCACTTCCACGAAGAGGATGGCGGGCGAAACGAGATTGGTTGTAGATTCAGCGGGGTGGAAATCGCCCTCTGTCGCCCCCGCGATGGAAGAAAGGTCGGCCCAATGAGAGACGCGTGCCGATTGGATTCTTCTGCTCTTCGCTCCAAACCATCGTTGGCGTGCAAGCCAGCTTGGCAGCGCGGCTTCGATCTGCGCCAGGCTATTGCCCGAGAGGAGCCGGAACCAACCGGCCGTCTTCAGGTCAAATACGTTCATTTCCGTTCCAGGAGCGTCCGCCACCGGCACGCTCTGGGGCTCGGGAAGGTTCCTGGCGTCAGAATTTGGCGCCTGCAACTCAAGCCACAGAAATGAATACGGCGCGATCGTCAACTGATATGGCGCAGAGGAGACGGTCGGGAACGGAACATAGCCCAGCATCTCTACCGGTTCCATGCCCTCGTATGCTGCGAGATCCAGAGAAACAGGCTGTGCAAACCTGCTCAAATTGGCGACACACAAGACTGTCTCATGTGTGCCGTAGTCCTGCTCGAGTTCCCTCAGATACGCAAGGATCTTTCTGTTGGATGGATTGAGAAAACTGAGGCTCCCGCGGCCGAAGACCTGGAAGAGCTTCCGTAACGCAATCATGTTGCGCGTCCATTGCAAAAGACTGGACTGATCCGCCTGCTGCGCCTCGACGTTCACCACCTGGTAGCCGTAGATCGGATCCATCACCACAGGAAAGTAGAGGCGCGCCGGATCGCACTTCGAAAAGCCGGCGTTTCTATCCGACGTCCATTGCATCGGGGTCCTCACGCCATTGCGATCGCCAAGGTAGATGTTGTCGCCCATCCCGATCTCGTCGCCATAATAGAGAATCGGCGTTCCTGGAAAGCTCAGAAGCAGTGAATTGAGTAACTCGATACGGCGTCGATTGTTGTCGACAAGGGGCGCGAGCCTGCGCCGGATGCCGACATTCACGCGCATCCGGGGATCGGCCGAATACGCGAAATACATGTAATCGCGCTCGTCGTCCGTCACCATCTCCAGCGTCAACTCGTCATGATTGCGCAGAAACAAACCCCACTGGCAGCTATCGGGAATGGGCGGAGTCTGCGCCATAATGTCGGTGATCGGTAGCCGATCCTCCTGCCGAAGCGCCATGTAGATGCGCGGCATCAATGGGAAATGAAACGCCATGTGGCACTCGTCGCCATCGCCGAAGTAAGGGCGCACATCCGCCGGCCATTGATTCGCTTCGGCCAGAATGAGCCGATTCGCGTATTCGGCGTCGATAGCTGCGCGGATTGCCTTGATCACCTGGTGAGTCTCTGGAAGGTTCTCGCACGAAGTTCCATCTCGCTCTAAAAGATAGGGAATGGCATCCATGCGGAGCCCGTCCACCCCCATATCGAGCCAGAAGCGCATCGCTTTCAGCACTTCTTCCATCACACGGGGATTGTCCCAGTTCAGATCCGGTTGATGAGAAAAGAAGCGATGCCAGTAGTAAGCCTGCGCCGTTTCATCCCATGTCCAATTGGATTTCTCCGTGTCGGTAAAAATAATGCGCGCGTTTTTGTAGAGCTGATCTGTCTGCGACCAGACGTACATCTCCCGTTCGGGTGAGCCCGGGGGCGCCAATCGCGCCGCCTTGAACCATGGATGCTGGTCGCTCGTATGGTTGATGACCAACTCGATCATCACTTGCATGTTGCGCTGATGAGCCTCGTCGAGAACTCGCTTGAAATCGCTCAGCGTTCCATACGACGGATTCACATTCGTGTAATCGGCAATATCGTATCCGTCATCGCGTAGCGGAGAAGGAAAGAAAGGTAGCAGCCAGATGCAGGAAACCCCGAGCTCCTGTAAATAATCGAGCTTCGATATCAAGCCGGGGAAATCTCCGATTCCGTCGTTGTTTGAATCGGAGAAAGCCCGCACGTGAAGCTCGTAAATGATCGCGTCCTTGTACCAGAGCGGATCAGTAGCGCTTGCAATCTTCTTCACGCGGCGGGTCTCCAAGCTGATTTGATGCACCTGAATCACTGACGATTACTGGAGGGGACAGAAGTTGCGCCGGAAGCAAGCCATTTTTAACGCTTGCGTCGCGGGTTGTTGAAAAGCCATTGCAGTCGAAATCGACGAACCTAAAGAAAGTATTCGAAATCCGTTTCCACCCTCATACGGCGATGGATTTTGAGAATGTGGCCTGACCGGGTCGAGGGATTCAACTCCACATAATTGCGCGACCCCTGCCACAAGTATCGCTCGCCAGTCAGCAGATCCTCGGCTTCGAAGGGGCGATCCTGAGGAATTTCGAGGTCATCCAAAGGCAGAATCACAAACCCTGCCTGTGTGTGGTGGGGATCGAGGTTAACGACGGTTACAAGCAGGTTCGAGCGATCTTCCGATTCCTTGCTGTAACAAATCAGTTGATCGTTGTCGGTGGAATGGAACTTCAAGCTCCAATCATTCTGAAGAGCTGGATTCTCATTGCGAATAGCGTTCACGCGTGCAATCAGGTCGCGAAGGCTGTCGGGCCGCGCCAGGTCCCAGGTTCTGATCTCGTATTTCTCTGAATTCAGGTATTCTTCGCTACCATGCTTGACTGCTTTGTTTTCCTGCAATTCGAAGGCCGGACCGTAGATTCCATAGTTCGCCCCGAGCGTCGCGGCCAGCAGCAGCCGGATGACGAAGGCGGGACGGCCGCCCATCTGAAGAAATTCGGTCAGGATGTCCGGCGTATTCGGCCACTGGTTGGGCCTGAAGAACTCCCGCACCGGCGTCTGCGCCAGTTCCGTGAGATAAGCCGTTAGCTCGGGTTTCCCATTGCGCCAGGGGAAATACGTGTACGACTGGCTGAATCCCAGCTTCGCCAGCCGGTACATGATCTTCGGACGCGTAAAGGCTTCTGCGAGAAAGAGCACCTCCGGATGGTCCCGTTTGATTTCCGTAATCACCCACTCCCAAAAGGGAAATGCCTTGGTGTGCGGATTATCCACGCGGAAGATCGTTACGCCCACACCGATCCAGTAGATGAAGACACTTTTCAACTCCTCCCACATCCCCTCCCAGTCGTCGCTTTCGAAATCGAATGGATAGATGTCCTGATATTTCTTCGGCGGATTCTCCGCATACTGAATCGTCCCGTCTGGCCGCTTCTTGAACCAGTTCTCGTGCCTCTTCACGTAGGGATGATCCGGCGCCGCCTGGAACGCGATATCCAGCGCGACGGATAATCCGAGAGCTTCGGCCTTGGCGACAAAGCGTTTGAAATCCTCCACGGTGCCCAGGTCGCTGAGAATTTCCTTGTGTCCGCCTTCCGCTGCGCCAATCGCCCACGGACTGCCGAAATCGCCGGGCTGCGACTCCGGATTATTGTTCGGCCCTTTCCGGAACATCCGACCGATCGGATGAATCGGCGGCAGATAGACAACGTTAAAGCCCATTTCTGCGATATAGGGGAGCCGTCGTTCGCAGTCCGCAAAAGTGCCGTGCGCCCCTTTTTTTTCTGCGGTTGAGCGCGGAAAGAATTCGTACCATGAACTGAATCGCGCACGCACTGGATCGACGACAATCGTCAATTCCGGGCTCGATTCCGTTGCAAATCGTTTATCGGGATAGCGTAGTGCCAGATCATGCAGCATTGGATCGGTCGCATGGATCCTGAGTTCGCTTGGCACTTTTGCTGAACGCAAAACCGCCGCACGCTCGCGCAACCATACCGCATCTCCGCCCAATGCTCTTCCGGCAGCATGATCTACCAGCTCTGCGCCAATCAGGTAATCGACAGCCGCATCGCTCTCCGCCTTGATGCGTTTCAGCAGGTCGCGTCTCCAGGTTTCAAAGTGATCCACCCAACCTTGAACCTTGTATCCGTAGCGTCCCAACTCGCCGACCCGAAACGATGCTTCCCACCGATCATTCACCAGGGGTTTCATCGGAATCTCCGTCCACTCGTCGGAGCCCTCCCGGTGTGCAAGCAGAGAGGCCGCAATCGCATCATGGCCATCCGTGAAAATGTCGGCTTCGACGTGTACCTGATCGCCGACCGTCCGTTTAGCCGCGAAACGCCCACAATCCACCTGTGGGGTAATTCCTTCAATGATGACGCGTCTGCGTCCGTCAGATCGCTTTGTTGTCATGGCTGCATCACGTTCTTGAAGATCTTCATTGTTAGGGGTTAAAAGAGTATTTCATCGGAAGTTGCAGAATCGGTGGCCTGTCATCCGGCCTTCTTTTGCTCGATCAGGCGCCTGTACAGGTCAATCGTCTGGTGCGCGATCGCCGTCCAACTGAAGATGTCTTCCACACGCCGTCTGCCCGCGTCACCAAAACGCTTGCACTTCTCTGGGTCCTTTAATAAGGCGTTAATGCGCGCCCCAAGATCCCTGGCGAATGTCTCTGGCTCGCGCGGAAAACTTGTCACCGGATCCTGATCGAAGGGAACCAGGTACCCGGTTTTGTCATCGACGACAACCTCTTTGATGCCGCCCGTTGCGCTCGCAACCACCGGCGCCCGGCAAGCCATCGCCTCAAGGTTGATGATGCCGAACGGCTCGTAAACCGAGGGGCAGCAAAAGACCCGTGCATGGCTGTAAAGCTGAATGGTCTCCTGTTTGGTCACCATCTTTTCAATCCACACAATGCGGGGATGATCTTTGCGCGCTGCGTTCACTTTCTCACGAAGCTCGGTTGCGATCTCCGGCGTATCCGGCGCGCCGGCACAGAGCACAACTTGCGTCTCGGCAGGCAGGTAGCGAATTGCATCAACGAGATGCGTGACGCCCTTCTGCCGGGTAATTCGTCCCACAAACAGCACATAAGGAACGGATGGATCTACGCCATAATCCGTCAGGGCCTTGGTCTCTGCTGTCTTCTGATACTCCGCCAGATCGATCCCGTTATAGATAACGTGAATGCGGCCTGGATCAACGTCGGGGTACGCTTTCTGAATATCGGCTTTCGTCCCTTGCGAGACCGCAATAACCGCGTCGGCATCCACAATTGCCGTCCGCTCCATCCACGAGCTCATCGCATATCCGCTGCCAAGTTGCTCCGCTTTCCAGGCCCGCAAAGGTTCAAGCGAATGCGTCGTAAGGACAAACGGTACTCCGTAGAGCTTCTTCGCCAGAAATCCGGCCATCGATACGTACCACGTATGCGTGTGTACGACATCGATCCCCTCAAGGGCCTTGATCTGTGTCAGGTTAAGGCTGAACGCTTCCAGCGCTCCCTTGAATTTCCCTTCAGTGCCGTTGGAAATTTCAGACCACGGCTCCGCTCCGCGAACCACCAGGTTGCCCACGTCAGAGTGTTGTGGACCCCAGCAGTGCACCTCGACTCCGATCTCTTTGGCCAGCTCCCGGCTCAGATAATCGACGTGAACACCCGCGCCTCCATACACCAACGGCGGGTATTCGCGTGTGAATATGCCGACGCGCATTCCTCTGACCTCCGGCCGTTTAGCCACGACCCAATGTTACTGCATCAGATGGCTTTAGTGACCTACCCTCGGAACGATGACGTGGATCGCTGCCTGGTCGATCATTGGCTCGAACCTGCCTCTGCTTCCGGCAGCATCTGAAAGCTTACAAAGGCCAGATGCGTCCCATCCGGCGCCCAGTCGGGCACGTTATCGGTTCCCGCGCCTCCCACCAGGTCCACCAGAACGCGAATCTTTCCATCGCTGATGTTCAGGATTCGCAAGGCGATATCCGTGTCTGTCGGATGGCCCTTCACATTCTTGTCGTAACTGACAATCACAATCGACTTTCCATCCGGCGAAGGATGCGGCGTCCAGTTGTTGAAGTCGTCAGACGTCACTTGCTCCGCTCCGCTCCCATCCGGCCGCATACGCCAGATCTGCATCAGGCCGCCTGCACGATCGGAATTGAAATAGATCCATTTCCCATCCGCCGAGTAATCCGGGTCATCGCTGATCCCGCTTCCTGTCGTGAGTGCCGTCTCTACTCCGCCTTCCACCGGGATGGAAAGGATGTTGCCGCCTCCCGTGTGATTCGGTCGTGTGAACGCGATCGTCTTCCCGTCCGGCGACCAGCTATGAAAATACGACGATGGATTCTGCGTGAGCAGCCTCGGATCCCCGCCGTCAGAAGGCACGATGTACACGCGCGTCTCGGGCTTTCCCGGCATGCTGCAACTGATCGCCAGCCACTTCCCATCCGGCGACAATCCGTGGCTGCCGGTGCATTTCGTTGCGGCCCCCGTGTTCACAATCGTCGCTGCACCTCCCTCTGCTGGGATCGTCCAGATGTGTCCGTCGCGGTTGAAGATCAGAGTTTTGCCGTCTCTGCTCCAGTTTGGAGCTTCCATTCGACCAGGTCCCGTCGCCACCACCATCGCACGCCGGAAATTGTCTTCAATACCGATCGTTTGCAGCGCGCTTACGGGGACCGGCTGTCCACTTGTCGCGGCAGGCGTCTCGAGCCCGACATTGCTAAACGTCCCGGTCTCCACCACGTCGGCGTTATGCGAACATACCCCGATGCCGGCGTAGAAGGTCCCATCCAAATGCAGTTTGATCGACGCGCCCACCTGGTGCAGAGGCTCTCCATGATTGCTCAGAAACATCGTGATCGTATCGCCGCGCTTCTCCAGCCGGACCTGCTGGGGCGACTCGATGTTCAGTTCGATATCCTGCGTCGTCGCGCCGCGCTCGCGCCGGTATTGCAATGCCGTCATGCCCGACCCATGCTGCGCTGCATCGACATAGACTCCGTCTGCGTCAAGGGTCTGGCGAAACATCAGCACTGCTTTTCTGTGAGGACTGGGATTGCCCGCGGCTGAAGGAAACGCCATGTTCGCAGTGATAGCTGCGTCACCCGACATCTTCTTCCACACAAAATGAAGCGCGTCACTGGTGGACCACATATTGGCCCCGGCGGCTTCAATGCTGTAAATCCCGCGTCCGCCGTCCACCTTCGCTGATCCCGACGGCGACACCGCACCGATATCCGTCTGCCCCTCAAAAACTCCCAGATCCCGAGTCTGTGCTCGCGCATTGCAAGCTCCATTCTCGAAACAAAGAATTAAACACCAGAAAAAGACCAGCATTCGACGTACAGTTTTCACTTCCATTGCGCCCTCGTTCATCTCCGAAACATCCCACAGCTCTTGGGTTCACAAGTTCTCATTAAGGTGTATCAGCTGGCGTCGCTGCCGTCTTGAAGTTGACTACGTGATAGATCGCTGGCTCAGTGCCCACGTTTCTCAAGCCATGCAGCTGGTTCGACGCAAAAAAGATGACTGATCCCGGTTCAACCCGCTTCCAGTCGCCATTCACCAGCGCCTCGACTGTGCCCTGTCGAATAATGATCATCTCCTCATTCGGGTGTCGATGCGGCGGATGCGGCGACTTTCCCGGATTCAAGGTCGTCACATGAACCTCCAATTGCTCCAGTGTCGCCGTGCGCATCTTGAAAAACGAACGCACCGATCCCGAATCCGTGGCTTTTGCAGGCACCGCATTCCAGTCAAATACCGCCGAACCGAGCAGGGGCAAATCGTCAGCCGCAGCGAACGCACCTGCAGTGCATGCTGACGCAATCAAAGCGATGAATAGTTCTCTGCGTGAAAACATTCCCGAACCTCTCAAACGGAATCAGATGATCTTCCGTATCAGAGAACCGTTTTACTACAAACGGCAGACGTTGGCTTGCAAGTTCGACGAGCGCGAGGCGTCGTCAGAAGGCGATACTGGCGAACACACGGACTTCGCCTGGCTTGGTGCACCGGAAAGGTTAAAGTTAAGATTGCGTATCTCGGGTGAGGAATGGATCGGGTGATGCCCCGGATTGGCAAATTGCCAGAAGAACGGGGAGATCTCAACAACAAATAGGATGGTGTTTGTCGTTTGATGACGATGCGGAAATCTACGAACAGAAGGCGCTATGCGATCGCAGGAATCGTGATCGTCGCAGCAGGACTCATCTTTGCGTACCATCGTCATAATCTCCAGGTAGAACGTTCTCGTCACGCACGGCGACCGTCGCAGCATGATGCTTCGAGTGTTGTGGACAGCCAGATGCTCCAGGGAAAATTCGGCAACGCCGTTTCCACCGAAGATCGGCAGGCTGTCGAAGCTGCATTGCAGGCTTCCGATCAGCCCAACCTCGCGCAGACGCAACCGGCACAAACTGAAACGCGCTCCGGCAGGCAGCGAATCGTTCTCACCCAGCCGCTGGGGACGACTGTCGAGGATACTGAACCCACCCTCACCTGGGATGTGTCCTCGGATGGCTGGACGTACCGCGTTCACCTTGAAGATCGGGATTCCCATCAGACTGTTGCTACAAGTCCGGTTCTCGATGAGGCTCTATGGCGTGTGTCCGAGCCGTTGCTCAGAGGGCGCGGATATCTGTGGCGCGTCGATGCAAGCCCAGCCGGAAGTCATTCCACGGAACCCACCGCCACCAGCGCGACGGGACAGTTCTCGATTCTTTCCGATCAAGGTGAGCAGGAGATTCAGAAGGCCCGAGCCGCCAACCCATCTCATCTTCTTCTCGGCTCCCTGTACACGCACTACCAGATGTGGCGTGAAGCCGTATTGGAATACCGAAAACTCGTGGATGAAGTCCCTGATTCGCCCGAGGCAATCAAGCTCCTTCGCAACGCCGAGCTCCGCTCCAATGCGCAACTTGCCTCAGCTGCTTCTCAATGACCGCAGAGCCTTCTCACAGACGGAAACCGGGAAGGGCTCAATTCGCCTTCGTCCGGGATGTCCACGCTTTCATTCCAGATGTCTAAACTGGACGTGCCGTGAATGCTTTGTCTCCATCACCGAATGCGAGGTATCGGGGGCGGCTTGCGCCTTCGCCTACGGGATATCTGCATATCGGTCATGCGCGGACGTTTGCGACCGCGTGGCTGCGAGCGCGCGAAGCGTGTGGAGCGCTGGTGATGCGGATGGAGGATCTGGACCGGGAGCGAAGTCGCGTGGAATATGCGGCAGCCGCGCTTGAGGATTTGCGCTGGCTGGGGATGGATTGGGATGAGGGACCGGATGTTGGCGGGCCTTTCGGGCCCTATGCGCAAAGCGAGCGCGACAACGTCTATCTTGCCGCGTGGAAGCGACTGCGAGAAGGCGGATTTATTTATCCTTGCCGGTGCTCGCGGAAGGATCTGGCGGCGGCTGCAAGCGCTCCACATGAGGGCGCGGGGCGAGAGCTGGATCCGGAGGACGAGCCGGTATATCCGGGGACTTGCAGACCATCGCGCACGGGCGAGGGTGTTTTCGAGATTACCGGCGATACAGGGGATGGCCCGAGCGGAAAAAATTGGCGATTCCGCGTCCCCCACGGCGAGGCGCTGGAGTTTGAGGATTTGAATCTGGGCCCGCAGCGGTTTGTGGCGGGAGTGGATTTCGGCGATTTTCTGGTGTGGCGAAGAGATGGAGTACCAAGCTATCAACTAGCGTGCGTGGCTGACGATGCGGCGATGCGGATCACGGAAGTGGTGCGGGGGGCGGATCTGCTGAAATCGACGGCGCGGCAGATGCTGCTGAACCGGGCGCTGGGTTTCGCGGATCCGCAGTGGTTCCATTGCGGGTTGAGCGTGGATGGGCAGGGACGGCGCTTGGCGAAGCGGCATGATGCGCTGAGTATTCGCGAGTTGCGGAGGACGGGGGTGTCGTCGAGCGAGATTCTCGCGACGAGGCCAACGACGATGTGAGTGGGATGCGGCGATTCGTTCAGCCCCACGGCCGCGGGCTGTCTGCTTGCAGGTTCCCGGGCTAACGGCTGCTCTTCCTGCTGGGGTCAGAGGGGTACCTGAACGCTGATGACCATTTAGGTTACCTGCGGTGACCATTCGGGGATGCCCCGAAAGTGGTATCGGTGTCAAACTCTTGATCTAAGGTGAGATTTAGGCCAATATTGACCGTGCGCGAGACAGCGCATCGAACGTCCACTTTCCCCCAGGAGTCCGCAGGCGATGGCAAACCATAGTAAACAAGGGTTTTTCTCTTCATTGTTCGGAAAAAAGAAGCAGACTGAAGAGGAAGAGAAGGCAGAGCTGGAATCAAGGCAAAGACTGGAAGCGCGTATCCAGCAAATCCTTGCGGAGAAAGTCGTGGTCTCCGAAATCCTCATGAAAGAGGAAAATCAGGATGCAGCGGTCCGCCAGGGAGAAGAACCTGAAGTTCCGGTAGAACTTCTCCCGATATCCGCGAGTGTAGTCCCAATCAGCAAAGCCCCTCCTAAGACCGCCTTCGTGCTTTCGGCCTTTGAAGTTCCGCGGTCCTACGCGTCGAACGGACGGAGATGAGCCGCCACCCGCGGTGACTTCCGGGATAAGTCAAGCATCGGGATAAGTCAAGCATAATGAAGGCCTGAAATCAGGCCTTCATCGCTTTTTGGGGGCAATGCGGGCATCCGCCCACTCATTTTTCAAATGAGATCGTCTGCTGCAGGGGAAGATTCCGGGATGACTCACCGGCGCGAATTACGTATTGTCCGGGAGTCAGTTTCCAGGAATCAGATGCTTCATCAAACGTCATCAGACGATCGCGGTTGACTGCCACGGTGGTCAGCTTTGATTCGCCGGGCGCAAGCTCGAGCCTGACCCAACCGATCAGGCGGTTCGGCGGCTCTCCTGCTGACTCCGGCAACGATGCGTAGACCTGAGCGATCTCACTTCCCGCCCGCTTGCCGGTGTTTTTCACCGTGAAGGAGACAGTGGTCTCATCGCCGGGTGTGATCTTGAGTCCTGAATACGCGAAAGTGGTGTAGGAGAGTCCGAAGCCGAACGGGAAGAGGACAGGCTTTTTCTCCGCGTCGTACCACTTGTAGCCCACCTTCAGGCCTTCGTTGTAGGTCACATCAAAGGGCGGAGCGATACCCATGAGCCATCCCGATAAGCCCCGGAACGCCTGCAAGCTTGGGAATGGGATGGTTCGCATCGGCCTTTGGCGGATCAACATGAACCGGGTGTGGCAGGTCTGACTCGCTCATCGGGAAGGTGATGGGAAGCTTGCCGGAGGGGTTGACGTCGCCGAAGAGGATATTTGCGATGGCCTCAGAACCGCGAATCCCGGGATACCAGGCCTCGACGACGCCGGCGACCTTGTCGATCCATGGCATCAGGACAGCACCGCCTGTTTCCAGCACGACAATGGTGTGGGGATTGGCTGCGGCGACGGCTTCAATCAGCGCATCCTGCTTGCCCGGCAGGGAGAGATTCTTGAGGTCCATGCCTTCGGACTCGTGCTGAAGGGCAAAGACGATGGCAACCTGCGAAGATTTGGCGAGGGCAGCGGCAGAAGCGGGATCCGTACCTGGATCGAACTTCACCACTGCGCGTGGGGCTTTCTCCTCGATCCCCTTGAGCGGCACGGAGCGGTGATAGACAGCGAGGGACATGAAGGCGAGTGGATTCCGGGCAATCTCAGGCGGTGGTGGAACAGCATTGCCGCCCGCCGGCGAAACCTGCGAAGAGCCTCCCCCAGAGAGCACACCGGCGTCTGCGTGTCCGCCGATGACGGCGATGGACTTGATGGAATTGGCGTTCAAAGGCAGAAGATTGGCGGCATTCTTCAGTAGAACGGCGCCGCGTTCCTCGGTTTTCTGTGCCACCTCGAGTCCATGCGGGACGTCGGGAGATTCGGGCTGAGGTGGGTCGTCGACGATACCTGAATCGAACTCCGTGCGCAGAACTCGGTGAATCATGTCATCCAGCCTGTCCATCGGCACTTCGCCGCTTTCCACGGCCTTTTTGAGCGGCGCTCCAAAGGAATCGCTACCCGGCATCTCGATGTCGAGACCGGCCATGGCCGCCTTCACGGTGCTTTGCGTGCCGCCCCAGTCGGAAACCACGAATCCCTTGAAGCCGAAGTCTTTCTTTAATACATCGGTGAGGGTGTAGGAGTTTTCGCAGGCATAGGTTCCATTGATGCGGTTATAGGAGCACATGATCGCGCCGGCTCCAGAATCTTTCAGCGCGATTTGGAATGCGAAGAGATCGCTTTCGCGCATGGCGCGCTTGCTGATGATGGAGTTGACGACGATGCGGCCTGCATCCTGATCGTTGACGGCATAATGCTTCACGTCGGTGATGAGGTGCAGAGCTTTTTCGGCTTTCAGTTCCTGGCCCGCGAGTGTGCCGGCCAGCAATGGATCTTCGCCCTTGTACTCGAAGGTGCGGCCGTCACGGGGTTCGCGGATGAGATTGATGCCGGAGCCGAGAGACATGTTGAATCCCATGGCGCGCATCTCGTGTCCGAGCATGGTGCCGATCTCATAGGAAAGCTCCGGATCCCAGGCGGACGCCATGGCTTCTCCGGAAGGCAGAGCGGTCGCGTAGCGGCCCTTTGAACCGGCCATCGAAACACCCTGGTTTGAATCGGTCATCTGCAGATCGGGAATTCCGAGGCGGGGGATGCCGGGGATGAAGCCCAGGATCGCGATGGCGCGCGTGAGGGGACCGGATTCCTGCGGCGCAAAGAGCGCCTGCCATCCGGGACCATGCAGCAACTGGATTTTCTCGTCCAGCGTCATCTCCTTGATGACCATGTCGGCGCGCGCATCGGGAGAGAGACTCTTGTCGGACCAGGGGAAGTGCTTCGGAGCAGCCATTATCGGGAATTGGGCTACGGCCGCGGTTGCAGCTAAGAGTGCCACGGCGATGAAAGGTGCGGAATGAATGCGTTTGAACACGATTGGAGTGACCTTTCTGAGATTGTCGAGGAGGTTAGCACAGGCTGGGCAGGGTGAACAGTCGCGCGAGCCGAGCAGGCATGCGACATATAGTATGGGAGCGGTCGCGGGTACTCGGAGATCGACTTCGCGATTATACGAGGAGGCAAAGGCATTATGTCGATGAGCGGGAATAGAGATGTCAATGAAGATACTGGCGGCGATACACAAGTGGACCGCCGCTCTTTGCTAAAGGGGGTCGCAGCGGTGTTCGGCGGGGCCGCATCTGTTTCCGCGATGCCGTCGTTTGCCGCAAGCATGTCAACCACGGACACGGAAAAGGCAACCGGACAGAGACCGCTGATCGCGTCGTCGAAGGATGCAATCGTCTCCACCGGCGCTGGGAAGGTAGCTGGATATGTGCACAACGGGATCTCGACGTTCAAAGGGATTCCGTATGGCGACACGACGGCCGGAGCGAATCGCTTTCTGCCGCCGGCCAAACCGAAGTCGTGGACTGGCGTAAGAAGCTCGCGGCAACTTGGATATGTATCACCGCAGGGACCACGCGCGGGCTGGGCCAACGATGAAGAGGCCTTCATGTTTTCGTGGGACGACGGTATTCAAGGGGAGGACTGCCTCCGTGTAAATGTGTGGACCCCGGGTCTCGGTGACGGCAAGAAACGTCCGGTGATGGTGTGGTTGCATGGCGGCGGATTTACCGCGGGATCAGGACAGGAACTGCTCTCATATGACGGCGAGAACCTGGCGCGGCGCGGCGATGTCGTGGTGGTCACTCTGAACCACCGTCTCAACGTTCTGGGGTATTTGAACCTGGCTGCCTACGGCGACAAGTATGCGAATTCAGCGAACGTGGGAATGCTGGACATTGTTGCGGCGCTGGAGTGGGTGCGCGACAACATTGCCGCATTTGGCGGGGATTCGGGAGCGGTGACCATCTTCGGGCAGTCCGGCGGTGGGGGCAAGGTAAGTGCGCTGATGGGGATGCCGGGGGCAAAGGGACTGTTTCACCGCGCCATTGTGGAAAGCGGCTCGATGTTGAAGATGGGAACGCAGGAACGCTCGCGGCAACTCGCCGAGCTGATTGTGGAGGAACTGGGACTTGATGCATCGAGCATCGACAAGATTCAGACGATGCCGTACGGGCAGCTTCTCGATGCGAGCACGACGGTGATGCGGAAAAACAATCCGCGGCCTGCCGGGGGTGTTCCCAATTTTCGGCGGATGGCGCAGATGTTGGGCTTCTCTCCCGTACTCGATGAACATGTGCTGCCGGCACATCCATTCGATCCGAAGGCATCGGAGATTTCCGCCGACGTTCCGATGATCGTTGGGACAACGCTGAATGAATTCGTTTCGGCGATCAGTCATCCCGAATACGAAGAGATGACGGAGGCGGAGGCGGCACAGAAGGTGGAGGGGCTGTTCCCTGGTAAAAGCGCAAGCATTATTGCGGCGTTCCACCAACGCACACCTGCGGCGAAACCATTCGACATCTGGTCGCATATTGCGGCGTCAACGGTTCGCGAGAATGCGATCAAGCAGTGTACGGCCAAGGCCGCATTGGGCAGGGCACCGGCGTATTTGTATTGGTTCACGTGGCAGACGCCGATCCTGGATGGCGGGCCACGGGCATTTCATTGCGCGGAGATTGCATTTGCATTCGACAATACAGATCGATGCGAAAACATGACCGGGGGCGGAGCGGACGCACGCGCACTCGCAGCGAAGGTGAGCGATGCATGGATCCATTTTGCGCGGACGGGCGACCCGAATCATGCGGGGATACCGAAGTGGAGCGCGTTTTCGCCCGAGACAGTTCCGACGATGATCTTCGATAACAAAACAGAGTTGGTGAACAATCCGGATGGAGCGGAGCAGAAAAGCATTGCGGAGGCGTGAAAAGAAAGGCCGGGGACAGTCCCGGCCTTGGATGTTCCCACGTAGCGGGAATTCTTACTGATGCTTGATGAACTTGCCGGTTTGCAGATCCTGCATAGCTTGCTGCAATTCGGCCTGGGTGTTCATTACGATGGGGCCGTACCACGCTACCGGCTCCTCGAGCGGCTTGCCTGAGACGAGCAAGAAGCGAATGCCTTCAGGGCCGGCCTGGACGACGATCTCGTCGCCACGGTCGAAGAGAACGAGCGAATGGTTTTTCGCGTCGTACTTTGCGGGCGCGTTGGGATCGACGGCCGACTCTGTAAGTACGGCTTTTGGATCCGAAGCATCGCGGAACGTGCCGGCACCAGCGAAGACGTAAGCGAAGGCGTTGCGCGTGACGTCGACCTTGATACGACGCAGCTTATTCGACGGCACCGAGATATCGACGTAGCTGGGGTCTGCGGCGACTCCTTCGACCGGTCCGCGCTTGCCCCAGAACTCGCCGCAGATGATGCGGGCCTTCGTCCCGTCGTCCTCGGTGATCTCGGGGATCGCAGCGGAAGGGATGTCCTGGTAGCGCGGGTCGGTCATTTTCAGAGAAGCGGGCAGGTTGGCCCACAACTGGAAGCCGTGCATGCGCCCGCGCTCGTCGCCCTTCGGCATCTCCTGGTGGAGGATGCCACTGCCGGCGGTCATCCACTGGACATCGCCCGCCGTCATCTTGCCCTTGTTGCCGAGGGAATCGCCGTGGGCAACTTCGCCGGCCAGGACGTAGGTGATGGTCTCAATGCCGCGGTGCGGGTGCCATGGGAATCCGGCAAGGTAGTCCGAGGGGTTCTCATTGCGGAAATCATCCAGCAAGAGAAATGGATCGAACTCCTTTGTTTTGCCGAAACCGAAGGCGCGCTGGAGCTTAACGCCCGCACCCTCGATGGTGGGCTTGGTTTCAAGAATCTGTTTGACCGCGCGAAGCGACATAGTGACCTCACTTTTTGCCTTACAACAGATTAGATTCACGAGGGAGATATTCGTTGCAACAAGTATCCCCGGGCGGTGATCAGCGAACGGTGGTCAAAGTACATGGAATTAGAACCGCGCGATAGGACAGATGGCACACGAAAAGGAGAATGGAGACCCAAAGGTGGCACCCATTGAATGCGTGCCACCTGCTTTTAGCTCCCTGATCACGTTTTACTGATCTTGCGCGCGATTAGCTAAGTGTCCACTGACCACTGCTTTTACGCCTTGATGAACTGGATGTCGAGGGTGATGGCGACGTCTTCTCCGACCAGGACACCACCGGTTTCGAGGGAGGCATTCCAGACGAGCCCAAATTCCTTGCGGTTGATTTTGGCAGTTGCAGAGAGGCCGATGCGAGTGTTGCCCCAGGGATCTTTGCCGGGCAAGCTGGGACCGTCGACGGCAAACGTGACGACCTTGGTGACGCCGTGGATGGTGAGTTCGCCGACAACTTCGTGCTCGCCCGGGCCGGTGATGCGCACGGAAAGGGATTTGAAGTTGAGGGTGGGATATTTCTCGGCGTCGAAGAAGTCGGCGCTCTTGAGGTGTGCGTCGCGCTGATCGTCCTGAGTGCTGAGGGTGGCTACGGGGATCTCTGCCTCAATTGTGGAACGGGTGGCGTCGGATTCGTCCAAAACGAGCTTGCCGGTGATTCCGCTGAACTTGCCTTTTACGTTAGAGATCATCATGTGCTTAACCTTGAACTCGGCGGCTGAGTGAGCCGGATCGATATTCCAGGTGGTGACGGCGGTGGGAGTCTGGGTGGTAGTAGCCATGGGGTGGCTCCTTTCAGAAGTCTTGGATGCGCGTGGATGATAGTTGTTGCAACAAATATTTTGGAAGTTCGAGGATTTCGTTGGCGAGTTCAGCATTCGTGTTTTCAGTTATCGGATATGCAGCGCAGGATTTCCCCGGTCAGCGCAGGCAGTGCCTTGACGCCGGTAATGGTAAAGACGGAGGTGGCAGCAGCCGGGCCCGCATCGCCGTCGGGCTGGGAACTGCCGATGGAAAGCTTGTAGTTGCCGGAGGTTACGGCTCGGATTCCTTTGCCGTCTACTTGTGACAGGGCGCGAGAGTCGAGGTGGAAGACGATATGTTTTTGTTCGAGAGGCTGAAGGTGGAGGCGTTGAAAGCCTGCGAGAGCCAGTTTGGGTGCAAGCCCAGACTGGGGTGGCATGAGATAGAGTTCCGCGACTTCATCGCCGGGGAGGGTGCCGGTGTTGCGGACATCGGCTTCTACGGTAAGGGTGTCGCCGGCTTTGAGGTTGTGCGGTGAGATTTCCAGGCCGGAGTAGGCGAACGTGGCGTAGCTTAGGCCGTCGCCGAAGGCGTAGAGAGGCTTGCCTTTGAAGTAGCGATAGGTGCGGTTGGCCATGGAGTAGTCGTCGAAGGCGGGAAGTTGATCCACGCCGGTATAGAAAGTGATGGGTAAGCGGCCAGCGGGATTGTTCTTGCCGCTGAGGGTTTCGGCGATGGCCTGGCCGCCGGACTGGCCCGGGTACCAGGCTTCGAGGAGCGCGCGGGCGTTTTGTTTTGCCCAGTTGACGGCCAGGGCGCTCCCATTGAGCAGTACGACGACCATGGGCTTTCCGGTTTTGGCGGCAGCTTCAAGCAGTTGCTGCTGGACGTCGGGCAAATCGATATCTGTGCGGTCGCCGCCGGAGAAGCCTTTGGCATTCACCTTCATCTCTTCGCCTTCAAGACGCGGGGTGAGCCCGACGAAGGCCACGATCACGTCGGCTTTTTTTGCGGCTTCGATGGCCTGGTCTTGAAGGAGTTTTTCGGGCGCTGTCCACTCGAATGCCAGGCCCGCGCCAGGGATGCGGCCGGTCTGCACGTAGTCAATGCGGAGGTCGTGAGGGCGTGTGTCGGCGAAGGGGATGGCGAAGTGTTGGATCGCTCCGTAGTTGCGGCCGGAGGGCGGGAGTTTGTTGGTGGTGGGCGTGGGCGGAGCCTCCGGTACGAGTTGCTTGCCGTCGAGGTAGATGGCGAACTTCACCTTGTCGCCGCAAGGGAAGCAGAATGGCAGGCGGAACTGGAAGTTGAGTGTTTCGGCAACAGGAGCGCGGATGGCGCCGACCCATCGAACGGCGAAGGCCTGGACTGTGGTGTCGCGCGGCTCAACGGGATTGGCAAAGGCCCAGTCGAAGTCGATTTCCTTGTCGATGCTGACCCTTGCGGGAGCGCCGTCAAAGCCGGGGTGCGCGAAGTACTGGCCTTCGAGGCCCTCCACGGTTGAGTCGCCTGCGGCGCGAAGCATGGTGCGCGGCACGGGGAGTTCGCCTCCCGGAATATAAGGCGAGCCCTGCGCGTAGAGCACGTGGTTATAGCCAAACTCGGACTGGATGCCGTCGATCGGGAGGATGGGATTGAGTGGGATGGCGTTGTAGTTGCCTTCGAGAGCGATATGCGAGCCGGCAAGCGGGCCGATCACGGCGATGGTCTGCTTCTTGGCGGGGTCGAGAGGCAGGAAATGGTTTTCGTTCTTAAGCAGAACCATGGATTCGCGAGCCGCGCGCAGGGCGAGTTCGGCGTGTTCAGGAGAGTCGACGACCGTGTAGGGAATGGTGGAGAACGGAACCTGCTGCGCTGGATCGAACATGCCGAGCTTCATGCGCGCGGTGAAGAGGCGCCTGGCGGAGACGTCGAGCTGGGCCTTGCTGAGCAGGCCTTTTTGCACAGCATCGGTGAGTTTGAGATATTCGGTGCCGCAGTCGGTGTCGGTTCCGGCGAGGATGCCGGCGGCTGAGCCTGCGGCGAAGTCGGCAGAGTAGTGATGGCCATAGGACTCGGAGAAGTCGCCGATGGCGCCGCAATCGGAGGTGACGAAGCCCTGAAAATGCCAGTCGCCGCGGAGTATTTCGCCCAGAAGCATCTTGCTGGCGCAGGCCGGGACCTGATCGACGGCATTGTAGGCGCACATGAGGGAGTCGGCGTGGCCCTCGGTGATGGTGGCGCGGAAGGCGGGCAAGTAGGTGTCCCAGAGATCGTGCGGGGTTGGATCGACGTTGGCCTTGTGCCGCGTCGACTCGGGGCCACTGTGGACGGCGTAGTGCTTGGGGGTGGCGATGGCGCGGAAATATTTCGGGTCGTCGCCCTGGATGCCTTCGACGAAGGCGGTGCCGAGGCGGGAGGTCAGGAAGGGATCCTCGCCGTAGGTTTCCTGGCCCCGACCCCAGCGGGGATCGCGAAAGATGTTGATGTTGGGCGACCAGATGGTGAGGCCGAAGTAGCGATCGTGATTGTTGTGGGCGATGGCGTCGTTGTACTTGGCGCGAGCTTCAATGGAGACGACTTCGCCGATGGCGTGGACGAGAGGCACGTCCCAAGTGGCGGCGTTGCCGATGGTCTGCGGGAACATGGTGGCATAGCCGGAGCGGGCGATGCCGTGGAGGCCTTCGTTCCACCAGTTGTAGGCGGGGATGTCGAGGCGCGGGATGGGCGCGGCGCGATCGATGAACTGGGAGACTTCTTCTTCGATGGTGAGGCGCGAGACGAGATCGTCGACGCGCTTTTCGATGGGGAGGGATGGATTGCGGAAGGGTAGGGCGGCGGCGGATTTGATCTGCTCATCGGTGGGCGGCGGAGGCGGAGTCTGAGGGGGCGCTTGCGCGGCTGCGGCGAGCGGGAGCGCGAATGCGAATATGAGAACGGCTGGGTGCTGGCGCATGGCTTCAATCTCCAGAAAAGCCATAGTAAGACGCGAGGGTGATGGTCACAAAGATGTGACGAGCGGCTGCCGGCGTTCTAAGGGACAAAGCATTTCCAAATGCTGGGGCGCGTGGCATAACGGGCCGGATGGTGACGTATCCCCGGTCGCCGGATTTTCCTGTACTTTGAGAGCAGCGGTTGAACGAAATGCAAGAGGTTGCGGACCGGCTGGCCAAGTACACGGGTAGTGTTCGAATTCGGACGAAAGCCAGCACCCGCCGACATCGTTGCGTTGGTGGCTGGATTGCGAATTAGTGAGGACTGAATTGATTTCTTGAATCTTCCAGTGGATACGGAACCAGTGCTGGTGAGAATTCGTCTGTACTCTTGTCCTTTCCTCGGAGGCAAATCGGAATGCAGAACTTCTTATACGACTTGCGGTATGCGATTCGGCAGTTGCGCAAGAGCCCAGGGATGGCGTTGCTGGCGATTCTGACGCTGGCGCTGGGTGTGGGCGCGAACACGGCCATCTTTACCGTGATTGACAGCGTTCTGCTGCGGCCGTTGCCATATGCCCATTCTGATCGGCTGGTGTTTATCGGGCCGGGCGGAGACAAGCCGAGCTTCGGGTCGACGTCATGGCTCAACTACAAGGATGTGCACGACCAGTCGAAGCTGTTGCAGGACGCGGCGGGATATAACGAGGATGTCAGCGTGCTGCAAACGCGGGATAGTTCGCAGAGCGTGGTCGCGCCGAGGGTGACGACCAACCTCTTCACAATGCTGGGTGCGAAGCCTCTGCTCGGCCGGACCTTCGTTGAAGCAGAGGGTCTTACCGGTGGACCGCAGGTGGTGATTCTCTCCGAGGTTCTGTGGCGCGAAGCCCTTCATGCGGATCCCCACATCATCGGTAAGGCTGTGACGATCGGCGGAAAACCTATGACCGTGGTCGGGGTGATGCCTTCGAGTTTTCGGTTTCCTGAGCAGATGGGGAACGACATGGCCAAGGGCGTATGGATTCCCGTGCAGCCAACCCCGGAGATGCTGAGTGACCGTGGCTATCACTTCTTCAATGTGACCGGGGTGATGAGGCCCGGCGTATCGATCGCGCAAGTGCAACAGGAACTGAGCGGCATTGGCGCGCACATTCCGCACAAGGCAACGGAAGGCGCGGTGACGTTTCGAGCCGATTTCTACCAGGAGGTTCTGACCGGTCCCGTGCGTCCGGTGCTCTACGCGTTGCTGGGCGCGCTGGGGCTGGTGCTGTTGATCGCATGCGCCAACGTTTCCAATCTTCTCATTGCACGCGCCCTGGGACGGCAGCAGGAGTTCGCTGTACGCGCGGCGCTCGGTGCAGGGCGTTCGCGCCTGGTTATCCAGATGCTATCGGAAGGTTTGCTGCTGAGTTTGCTGGGATGCGGCGTGGGTGTAGCGCTGGCCGAACTGGCGATGGTGGGAATTCGCAAGCTGCCGGATGGCACGATTCCGCGGGCCGATTCGATCGGGCTTCACTGGGTGGTGTTGCTGGTGCTGGCGGGAATCGCGGCGCTGACGACGGTGCTGTCATCACTGCTGCCGGCGTTGCTGGTGGCGCGGGCGAATCCGCAGGTGGCCCTGCAGGCGGCATCCCGCGGTGTGGGATCGAAGTCGACCGGCGGAAAGTTGAGCGCATGGCTGGTTGCCGGCGAAGTGGCGCTCTCGACGCTCCTGCTGGTGGGGACGGGCCTGTTGTTTCGAACTCTGTGGAACCTCGAGCAGTCGCGGCTTGGCTTCGATACTGCTCACATCACCACCTTCACGGCGATGCCGGCGGATGCCGCGGGCTTCTCGGGAATGGCAGTTTCAGAGGACACGGCGAACGCGCCCGCCTCGGTGGCGACGGTCACCTATCAACCCGTGCTTGAGCGGATGCGGCAAATGCCCGGGGTGGAGAGTGCGGCGCTGTCCACTTCTCCTCCGCTCTCAGGCATGGACATTGGTTCGAGCTTCGATATTGTCGGCGAACCAGGCAGAGCGCCGGGGGACAACCAGAAGCTCGCGTGACGGCGGTCAGTGGCGAGTTCGCTCGCACGCTGGGTACACCCATCGTGAAAGGGCGGACGATAACCGATTCCGACACGCTGGCGATGCCGTTTGTTGCAGTGGTGAATGAAGCGCTCGTGAAGAAGTATTTCGCGGGCAAGGATCCGCTGGGCAAGCAGATTAACCTGGGCGGGAAAGAAACAGGAATGGTCAAGCCCTTCACCATTGTGGGCGTGCTTGGGAACCAGGTTGATCGAACCGTGGGCGGAGATGTGCAGCCGTTGATTATGCTACCCCAGCAGCAGGTTCCAACGACGTCGCTCTTTTACCAGGCATTGCTGAAGACGGTGGTGAGTTTTGTCGTGAGGACGCACGGAGATATTCCTGTCGCGCAGGAGATGCGAACGGTCTTCCACCAGGCCGCGCCAGGATTCGCACTCGAAGGCTTTCAAACCATGCAGGACGCAGTCGAGAACAATACGTTCAGCCAGAGGCTTGGACTTTACCTGGTGGGATCGTTTGCGGGGTTGGCGATTGCAATGGTGATCGCGGGATTGTACGGCGTGCTGTCGCAACTGGTGAGCTATCGGCGACGCGAGATCGGGGTCCGTATGGCGCTGGGCGCTACGCGCGGGAGCGTGGCGACGCTGGTGCTGCGGCAGGGGTCAATATTGATTGGGTCCGGACTTGTGGTGGGTCTGGTGCTTGCCGTCGCGACAGGGCGGTTGATCAAGGGTTTTCTGTATGAAGTGAAGCCGCTGGACGCAAGCACATATGTCGGGGTTGCGGTTGCGCTGACGGCGATCGGACTGGTCGCCGCCTTGATTCCGGCGCGCAGAGCCGCATCGATTCAGCCGATGCAGGCGCTCCGGGATGAATAAAGCAGTGAACAGTGGACAGTGAACGGTGAATAGTGCTCGGGAGACTGCTACGGCGCGGCGCAGGTGAAGCTGGCTGCTTCGTTGGCGTCGCCGGAGCCGGAGTATTTCGGAACCTTGGGATAAGCGCAGAGCGGACGGGTCATCACGACCTTGGGCGCTCCTTTTTCGTCGGCTCTGTATTTGGTTGCCGTTATGTTCTCGTCAGGGGCTCCTTTCTCTACCCAGTCAAAGAGCGAATCAAAGAGTCCGTACTTCGACCCTTTGGCCGTTTCGAGGCCGAATTGTCCGAAGGAACTGGGGCCGGGTCCGCCGGCGCAGTGCTCAACACCCGGCGCCATGTAAAGACGAACGAAGGAGTCGGCTTTGTCCGCACCCATCTTCTGCTGAACACTCTTGTAGTAGTCGATGGTGTTCCACGGAGAGATGGCTTGATCGTTCCACCCGTGATAGAGGATGAGCTTGCCGCCGCGCGACGCAAATTTGGCCAGGTCGGCATCGGTGGCATCGAGATCGGGCGCGCCCTTTTCGCGTGACTGGCGCAGCGATGTCTCGAAGTCCGCCGTTGCTGCGCTCCATTTGGGATCGCCCGTGATCATGTAGCGGAAATAATTCTCGATATAACGGAAGGCTGAAGCGCCGGTGGGATCCTGTCCGATCACCCACTCGCCCCATCCGGTTTCGTCGCCGGGAGTGAAGCCGGGAAACACGGGGCTGCCTTGAGCGTCTTTTGAGCCGGTGTAGATCGACTCAAGACTTTCGACTTGCGGCGGGGTGAGGCAATCGAGTTGATCGTCGTCCTTGCAGAGTAAAACATTCGGATCAAAGTGGCATTTGGAGGGATCGTTGATGATTCCGTCCTTCACTCCATCGAGTGCGTCGCAGGCGTCGAGCGCGGCTTTCTGGATTGCCGGGAGCTTGAAGTCGGAAAAATAAGCGCGCGGATTGAGCTGCCTCGCCTGTGTCGCAGCAACGCCAGATGCAATCATCGTTGACCATGCGTTGGCGGGTGCTCCGGCCAGAATGCCGTCGTAGTCTTCAGGGAAGCGCTGTGCTTCCATCAAGGCTTCGCGTCCGCCGTCGGAACAGGAATCAAAATAGGCTTTCTGGTCATGCTTGCCATAGAAGGCGGCGATGATGTCGGCGGAGCGCTGGCGGGTGAGGTGGACGGCGCGCCATCCGAAATCCTTCACTTTTTCGGGATGACCGTAGGCCCAGCTTGCATCAGTAGCCTCGGCCTGGTGTCCGGCGTCGGAACCGGCCGCCGCAAAGCCTCGCTTTACGTACGCAGCTATCTGACGGTATCCGATGGTGCCTGCGAATCCGCCGTTGCCGACTCCCAGAAAGCGGCCGTTCCAGTTCTGTTCGGGAAGCCAGAGCTCGAAGCGAATTGTGGAATCGCTGGAGGGCCGCAGGATGCCGGCGACCCGGCAGAATGCGGGAAGCCCGTTGAGGGGCGGGTTGCCAGGAACCCGTACTGAACCGGAAATGACAGGCTCGGCCACAGTAATCGTGGTGTTCTCAAGATGAAGGGCCTTGAGAGAGCCGCAATCGGCGGCGAACAGGAGCGTGGCCGGAGAGGCTACGGAGAAAAGCAGGATGCAGAAGATCCGTCGAATCTGCGTCACAGGAACCCCCTTGAAAGGCGTCGATTACGCTGGGGCAATTTATATCAGAGCACTGCCTGACGCACCTGAACCTCTGGCCCGGGCAGAGACATATCATGGTGCGAATGGTACGTCCTGAACTGAGAGAGACAGTGTAAGATGTGGGTCGAAAATGAAGCCATTTATCCTTTCGAAGTCTTTCCTGTCGCCGAGGTGGGCGATTGTATCTCTGCTGTGTTTTGGGGCCGTTTCAACAATCGCGGGATTTGCCGCAGCGCAGCAGACACCTCGTCCGCCTGCTGAGGCGCATCCGGGATTGACGCCGGAGAAGATCAGCGTCCTGGCGCACCGTGTGTTGGAAGACGGGGTAAGGGCGAATGCGCTGGCCGGGGGCGACCTGAAGCCGTGGCACATGAAGGCGGATTTTCAGATGATTCCGCTCGGCGCAAAGAAGCCGGTGAGCGGAACAATGGAAGAGTGGCACCTCGGCCCGAGCCAGTGGGCGCGCAGCTTCAAGAGTGCGGAACAGCGGTTGACGGGCAGCGAGTGGAGCGTCGCAGAGACAGAGCAGTACCAGAGCAAGCCGAGCAAGGTGGGATTCGATCATCGATTGCTCGTGCTGCGGGTCGCGCGGCCCGTGATCGATCCGCTCTATCAGACCGCCAACATCAAGCCTGAATACGAGATGGACTTGAAGCGCGTGACCACCGCCGGAGTGAAGCTGAACTGCGTTTCGGTGGTTGATCCACAGCGCTATGCGGATCAAGCGAATCCGGACTGGCTCTTCCCTACGATGTGTTTCGACAGCGAATATCACTTGCGGCTGACTGCGGTATCGGACACGACGGTGCAATTCGAGGACCTGCAACCATTCGAGGGGCGCACGGTGGCGCGGGATGTGAAAGTGATCTTCAACGGCGCGCTGATCGCGGAGATGAAGGTGACGCTGCTGGAACCGTTGAGCGAGGCAAGTACAGACCTGGTGAAGCCCTCGAAGGATGCGATTCCGGAGCCGTATACGATCGAGCCGGGACATCCGAAGCCGGTGTCGGTGTACGAGGTGGGGGCATCCGTTCCAATACAGCCGAGTGGGTTTCCATTTCGCGGCAGCTTCCCGATTCCGATCATTATTCACAAGGATGGAACTGTGAAGGCGCGGAATGAAGGCGCGTCGGTATGGAATCAGGATCTGAAAGACGCGCTGGTGCGGGCGATCGACAAGTGGAAATACAATCCCTACGTAGTGAATGGACAGCCGGTCGAGGTTGCATGGACGGTGGTCTACATCATCGACGGGAAGCCGTTTGTGCCTTCGTATGAGCGGACTGAACCGCAGGTGGCGCCTGCGCAGCAGGACAGCCCACCGGGTTCGGGCCCGACGGTGGCGCGCAGAAGGTATGGGCATTAAATCGTATGGCGTGATCGGCTACTTTTTCTTGATCAGCTTGCCGATGCTTTCGGGCGGCCCGTTCAGGTTTCCATCGCTGTCGATGGTGAGTTCAATAGTCTGAGGGCCACAGGTCAGCGTGACTTTGCTGCCGCCTTCGCTGTAGGTGCAATCAGTGCCGACGGGGCCGGAAGAGAAGGTTGCTTTCCCGCCCGACTGGAATGCGATCGAGATGGGGAAGGATTCGTATGTATTTCCCTTCACCTTGCTGCCGCATGCAGTGAGAAAAACCGAGACGAGTGCAATTGCCACTCCTGCAAATAATGTTTCTTGCTTTCATTTGCCCTCCGGGCGAAAACCAGACGATCGATTGAGGGGGACGGTGCAAGCACTTTTACAGAATAGGGTCGAAACTGGCAAGAAGCTTTTTGGCTCGGCGCACATTTCCGCGATGTTGAATGGAGCTTTCCAGGACTTCCTCTCTTGAACTTTCCCCGTTTGTTCGAGGTGGCAGACGTATGCTTGAGTACGTGCCGATCCCATAATCCTCAAGAAGAAAGGTGCAATATGCAGACACCAGTTCTGAAACCGTCCGCCCCGCGTAGCGAAACATTTGCTGGCGTAACTTACCACATTGAGGGGGACCTGGTTCCGGTATTGCGCCTTGAATTGCAAGACGTCCCGGTCTATTTCGAGCACTACATACTTCTATGGAAGGATCTGAATGTGCAGATCGGTGTGCGCCCGATGGCTGGCGGAATGAAACGTATTCTCGCCGGCATGCCTTTCTTTTTGACGGAAGTGCGCGGTCCGGGCCAGATCAGCTTCAGCCGTGATGGAGCCGGGCAGATTTTCGCGATTCACTTGGGCGCCGGGCGAGCGAATCGACATGCGGGAGCACCAGTTTCTGGCCGCGACGGGAAACGTCGAATACGGATTTATGCGCATGAAGGGCGTATCGAACATGTTGCTTGGCGGCACTGGCTTCTTTGTCGATCACTTCACGGCGCAACACGGGGACGGGATTGTCTGGGTACACGGGTACGGAAATGTGTTCGAGGTGACGCTGGCGCCCGGTGAACAGATTGACATCGAGCCGGGCGGATGGATTTACAAAGACCCTATCGGTGACGATGGAGACGCAGTTTCAGAAGTTTTCGACGGGACTGTTCGCCAGCGCTGCCAGCTTTGTATGGAATCGATTCACTGGCCCAGGCCGCGTGGGAATCCAATCGATGTATGTTCATATGCCTACGGCCGAATAGTTCTGCAGCCAAATCTGGACTACAAACGGGAGTCAAAGCTTCTCCGCGAGAGTTCACGGGCAACTCGCGGAGGATGCTAAATTCCAAAGGACAGCAGGATAAGGCTACGATTTCCCTTCGTCGGCCGAAGGACCATAGATTGCGGGAACAGTCTGCCCAGTGAGCCTCAGGTAAACGGTCAACTGGCCGCGATGGTGGGCCATGTGGTTCAGCACGCCCTCGCGGATGCCTTCATAGCGCGTCTGCTCCATCATCAGTTTGCCCGCGGAAAGCATGCGCCACTTGGTGTTCAACAATGGTCGTCGGTGGTCTTCTGAAGGATTTCCTTCCCCTTCTGAAGGCTCGCTTCGAATTGCTGCAGCAGCTCTTGCCGGGTCTTCCATGGCTGGGGTGCGAATTTGGGGCCTCCCGGTGGATTGATGTCGACCTCGTCCATCTTGACGACCATTTCGATCCATCCGGGCGTGGTGGCGACGATGGTCGCGAGCCGGCCGAGCGGCATGGACCTTTCGTGGGGCTTCCAGTCGTTCTTTCCTTCAGGGACGTGCTCGAGGGCTTTGCGGCTTCCGATGGCTTCATGATCAAGTTCTGTGATGAGGAGTTCGGTAATTTTCATGGCATTTACCTCAATCTCGAGTTTGGATGCGCCGGCTGGGAAGGGAGGATTGTTGAAGTGATTTGAGACGTGAAGTGCACAGGCTTGAAAACTCGGTCGGGCTATCCTTAACTACAGATTCCATCCGTGTCAGATTTCGCACAAAGCGTGAAGCAGCAGGTTGACATCGTCAAGGTGATCGAGGGGTATCTCCGCCTGCGCAACGCAGGTGCGCAGAGTTCAAGGGGCTCTGTCCCTTTCATAAGGAGAAGACGCCATCCTTTAACGTTAACGGTGGATCTCAGCAGTTTTTCTATTGCTTTGGCTGCCAGGCGACAGGCGACGTATTCACATTCGTCGGCAAGATTGAAAACGTCAGTTTCCCTGAAGCCGTGCGGATCGTGGCACAGAAGAACGGGATTCCGCTGCCGAAGAGAGAGTTTTCTTCGCCGGAAGAAGCTGCGGAAGCTCGGCTACGCGGCAAATTGCTGGATCTGCACGAGGCGGCCACGATCTGGTTTGAGGAGCAACTGCGTGGGCCGGAAGGGGCCCTGGCACGCGAGTACCTGGCCGGGCGAGGAATGACTCCGGAGGGAATCAAGCTTTTCAGGATGGGCTATGCGCCAGACAGCTTCGGCGCGTTGCGCGACCGGCTGGGCGGGATGGCGGATGAAGCGACGCTGCGGGCATCGGGACTGTTCAGCGCGAAAGAGCAGGGCGACGGGTCGGAAGGCCGGATTTACGACCGGTTCCGGAAGCGAGTGACGTTTCCGATCTGCAATGAGAGCGGGAGGGTGATCGCGTTCACGGCGCGAACGCTGGAAACGGGTGATAAGGCGGGGGCGAAGTACGTGAATTCACCGGAAACCCCGCTTTATATCAAAGGCCAGGTGCTGTTTAACCTCGATAAAGCGAAAAGCGCGATCCGGCAGGCAGGATATGCGCTGCTGGTTGAAGGGCAAATGGATTGCATTTCGCTCTTTTTGCGTGGAATTCAGCACGTAATTGCGACCAGCGGAACGGCATTTACCGAGCAGCAAGTCGCAATTCTGAAGCGGCATACGCAAAATGTGGTGGTCAATTTCGATCCAGACGCGGCAGGGGCCAATGCGGCGGAGAAGTCGATTGCTTTGCTGACGGAAGAAGGCTTCAACCTGAAGCTGGTGACGCTCGATGGAGGCCTCGATCCCGACCGGTTTATCCGCGAACGGGGAGTTGAGGCATACACGCAGGCGGTGATGGGGGCACGGCGCCAGTCGGACTACCTGATCGATCGGGCACGGCAGCTGTTTCCAGGCAATGCAGCTGAGCAGAAGCTCAAGCAAATGAATTACTTGCTGCCGCACATCCGGCGCATTCCGCAGAAGCTTATGCGAGATCAGTTTGCGATGGATGCGGCTCAGAAGTTGGGGATTGATTCGGCGGTGCTGCGGGAGGAACTGCGGCAGGCCGCGCTCCGGCGCCGGGACCACATCGAGGTGCGGGCCACGACATTGAGCGAGGTGGAGCGGGTGCTGCTGCGGGCGTTGTCCATCACCGACCCTGAACATGAGGAAGCTCGCCGGACTGCGGCGGAGGCTTTCATCAGACAAACGCAGTGGTTTGAGGGCCTTGGGGTGTTTGATGCGCTGCGGGCACTGGCCGAGCGCGGCGTGCGCGACCCGATGGATGTTGTCGAGAATCCGGCGCAGAAGGCCTTGCTGGCTGAGGCATTGCTGGCTGAGAATGAGCCCCCGTCGGCCGACGCGGTCATTGGGGCGATCATGAGCCTGCAACAGAGAAGGATCAGAGGCAGAACTGCGGGATTTGCGGGCGCAGATACAGGAAGCCGAGAGGCGGGGTGACTTTGCCGAGCTGGCTGTGCTGACACAGCGGAAGCTGGAACTCGATCGGGCACTGAGACAGCTGCGTGGCTAGGTTGAGAAAACCATCCGCGCAAGAGACTGATTTCTTTGAGTCACTTTCAGGGCGAAACACGTCTAAATTCATAGGGAACAGACAGGGCAGACCTGGAGTTTGCCCGGGCCTGAGTTCTGCGGGCGGGGATTTGGCGGTTACCTGCGGCAAATTCGGGTGGAGATTTCGTCGTTTAACGACGGAATCAACTGTGTTAATCTGTTGATCTCTGTGAGGATGCGCGCCCCCTTTGCCCCACATATGAGCTTCGGCTCGCGGGCGACCAGGCGAAACCTGAAGCGCGAACATCCTGCTCCGAGCGACTATCTCAGGCCGCTTTTTTTAAGCGGGGGACGGGAGTCCGTGTCCGCGAATGCGCAGGTTTGGGCATCCAAACCCTGTTGCACGCGAAACGAGCTCCGCACTGGCGCGCGACCCGGTGCTAAAACTTGATTGCGCTGGAGAGTAGGAATCGTTTTGGCCATCAACGACAAATTTGAAGACGACATCACTAACCTGATCGATACAGGCAAGGAGAAGGGTTACCTGACCTACGGCGATGTCAATGACATGTTGCCGGAGGACATCAGCACTTCTCCCGATGACATCGACGATCTGATGACGACGATCGGCAGCCAGGGCATCGATCTGCTGGACGCGCCGAAGTTCGGCGCAGAGAAGGATTTTGAGCTCGAAGAGGGCGAAGACGTCGAGCTCGATCTCACCCCGGGAACCCTCGAAAAGACCAATGATCCCGTCCGCATGTATTTGCGCGAGATGGGCACGGTACCGCTGCTTACGCGTGAAGGCGAAGTAGAAATTGCCAAGCGCATCGAGCGCGGACAGATGCGCGTGTTGAAGGCGATTTCGCGTTCACCGATCGTGATTCGCGAGATTGTGGCGCTGGGTGAAGACCTGAAGCGCGGCGTGCGCAATGTGAAAGAGGTCGTGGTCTTCGACGAAGAAGAACTGACCGAAGACGTGGTGCAGGCGCGGGTGCGTTCGACGGTTACACGTATCGAGACTCTGGTAAAGCACCAGAAGAAGATCGCCGGCTTTGAAGAGAAGCAGGCGGCGGCGAACAGCAAGACCAGCCAGAAAGAGTTGCGCAAGCTGCGCTGGCTTATCGCCCGCGAGAAGGTACTTGTATCGCGGATTGTGCGCGAGCTGAAGTACACGGGCCTGGAACGGAAGCGGCTGCTCGACAAGGTGAACAAGACTGTCGACACCATGCGCACGCTGGAGCGGCAGATTCGTTCGCTGGATCAGAAGTACGAAGCCAGCAAGAGCGATGAGCTGAAGAAGGAATATCGCCGCCAGCAGAAGAATTGCAGAGTCGACCTCGAAAAGATCGAGGCAGACGCAGGCGTGTCGATTGTCGAGCTGAAGCGCACGCAACGCGAGATGATCCAGGGCGATATGGACGCCGAGCAGGCGAAGCGGGAGCTGATCGAGGCCAACCTTCGTCTCGTCGTTTCGATCGCGAAGAAATATACGAATCGCGGACTGCAGTTCCTTGACCTGATTCAGGAGGGCAACATCGGCCTGATGAAGGCCGTGGACAAGTTCGAATATCGGCGCGGGTACAAGTTCTCGACATATGCGACGTGGTGGATTCGCCAGGCGATCACACGCGCCATCGCGGACCAGGCACGCACGATCCGCATCCCGGTGCACATGATTGAGACGATCAACAAGCTGATCCGCACGTCTCGTCAACTCGTGCAGGAACTGGGACGTGAGCCATCGAGTGAAGAGATCGCACGGCGCATGGACATCCCAGTTGCCAAGGTACGAAAGGTGTTGAAGATCGCGCAGGAGCCGATTTCGCTGGAGACGCCGATTGGTGAAGAGGAAGACTCGCACCTTGGCGATTTCATCGAGGACCGGCAGGCCGTCTCACCGAGCGAGGCTGTGATCAGCGTGAACCTGAAGGAATATACGTCGCAGGTTCTGCGTACGCTGACACCGCGCGAGGAGCGAGTGATCAAGATGCGCTTTGGCCTGGAAGACGGTTCGGAGCACACGCTGGAAGAGGTTGGACAGAGCTTCCAGGTTACACGCGAACGCATTCGGCAGATCGAGGCGAAGGCGTTGCGCAAGCTGCGTCATCCATCGCGGTCGCGAAAGCTGAAGGCGTTTGTGGACGGCGTGAAAGAGATGTAAGTGGAGCGGGAGAACGATCGCAAAAGAGGCCGCAGCCGAAAGGTTGCGGCCTTTGTTTTTGTTCGCGAGAACCCGGGCAGTCCGACGACTGGCTCTAAAATCCGTAGTTCTTTTTGCGCAGTGCGTTCTTGTAGGCGTCACGGGCCTGCTTTGCCGTCAATTCGGCGTCGTGAAGTTTGAAGCCGGCGTCGTCCCATAATTCCATCTGGACCATGGAGTGGTCGTCCGTGGCAAGCGATTCTTCGGCGCGGATCGCATTGACCCAGCGGTCCACGGCCTCCCGATACTTCCTGAGAAGTTGATCGAAGTCTGGAGTTTCCATGGTTGGAAGCTAGGCTCGATGCGTTTTCGAGTCAATGGGCGGTCGCATGAATTCACCAGAGATTCACGGCCATTTGCAGAGGGCTTTGTCGCAGCGCGCGGTGGAGGCTATTTGCTTTGGCCCGGATATGCTTGCCAAAGGCGCGACTAGCCTGCTAAAACGTTTTGGTAGAATCCGGGAGTGCAAAAAATGAATACGATTTCACGCCGTCAATTTGGCAAGGGCGCAGCGGCAGCGGCTGCTGCGGTGTATACCGGTGCTTCATTGCCAGGATTTGCGTTTGGAGAGCCGCATCCAATGCAGCTTGAATATCCTCAGGGTTTTTTGTGGGGATGCGCGACAGCCGCCTACCAGGTGGAAGGCGGCGCGCAGGATGACGGGCGCGGCCCTTCGCTGTGGGACGTGTTTTCGCATACGCCGGGGAAGACGCACAACGGCGAAACCGGAGATGTGGCGGATGATTCGTATCACCTTTATAAGCAGGACGTGCAGTTACTCAAGAACCTGGGCGTAAGCACGTACCGGATGTCGGTTTCGTGGTCGCGCGTGTTCCCGAGTGGGACGGGCCCGGTAAACCAGAAGGGCGTGGATTACTACAACCGGGTTGTCGATGAGCTTCTGGCGAACAACATTACGCCGTACGTGACGATGTTTCACTGGGACACGCCGGCAGGACTGCAGGGCGGATGGCAATCGCGCGATACGTCGAAGGCGTTTGCGGATTACTGCGCATACGTCACGAAGCGCCTCGGCGACAAGGTGAAGCATTGGATGACGACCAATGAGTTTATCTGCTTCACAGACCTTGGCTACAAGATCGGTCAGTTTGCGCCGGGTCTGAAATTGCCGGCGGGCCCTGTGAATCAGATCCGCCATCATGCCATCCTGGCACACGGGCTGGGCGTCCAGGCGATTCGCGCGAATACACCAGGCGGCACGCAGGTGGGACTCGCGGAGAACGCGGTGGTGGTGGCGCCGGTGATGGAAACCGCGGAGCACATTGAGGCTGCGCAGAAGGCAACGCGCGACACCAATGCGCCGTTCCTCACCACGTTGCTGGACGGCAAGTATCCGGAAAGCTATCTCGCGCGCGAGGGAGCGAATGCGCCGAAGGTTGAAGAAGGCGACATGAAGGCGATCGGCAGCGCGCTGGACTTTGTGGGGCTGAATATCTATGTCCCGCTCTATGCGCGCGCAGATGGATCGGCCCAGGGATATGCGATGGAGCCGATGCCAAGCTCTTACCCGCACATGGCTTCTCCGTGGCTGCAATTGGGGCCGGAGTGCATTTACTGGGGCGTTCGCAATGTATGCGATATCTGGAAGGAAAAGGTTCCGGCGATTTATATCACCGAAAATGGAACCTCGTCAGACGATGTGCTGACGCCGGCTGGACGTGTGGAGGATGTGGACCGCGTGATGTACGTGCGCAATCACCTGACCCAGTTGCACCGCGCGGTGAAGGAGGATTATCCCGTGAAAGGCTACTTCCTCTGGAGCCTGATGGACAACTTCGAGTGGGCGGATGGGTACTCGAAGCGATTCGGCATTCATTATGTGGACTTCAAGACACAGAAGCGGACGCCGAAGCTGAGCGCGGAGTGGTACAAACAGACGATTGCTTCCAACCGAGTGGAGTAGGTCCGAAAAAGTTGAAGCGAGAGACCCGTGGCTTTAGGGCTGCGGGTTTTTCTTTTGTCTAGAAATGGGGCGAACGACTCGACCCTTGATTGAGCGGGATATACTGCGAGAAATTCTGGAGGGAGATTCCACGTGAGCTGCTTTTCGATTCGAATTTTCGTGTTGATTGGTGCGGTTGCTTCGATGACCTGGGCTGGTGAGGGCCAGACGTCTGCGAAGGCGCCGACGATTGACCAGTCGCTGGAGATCTCGAGCGTTGGATCGCCGAAGATTTCGCCGGATGGGAAGCGCGTGGTGTACGAGCAGACGCGGACGAACTGGGATGCCAACGCGTTTGAGACCGATCTCTGGATTGTGGATGTGGCGACAGGCCAAAGGCATCAGCTGACGACGACCGGGCACTCGTGCAATCCGGCGGAGTGGTCGCCGGATGGAAAGTGGATTGCCTTCGTATCGGATCGGCCCGGAGCGCTGCCGAAATCGCCAGATGGCAAAAAGCAACTATGGATCATGCCTTCCGATGGCGGTGAAGCGCAGCAACTGACGAAGATGGAGAAGGGCGTCGGCGGATTCGATTGGGCGCCGGATTCACAGCGGATCGCATTTTCAGCGGAGGCTCCTGAACCGAAGGCGATGAAGGATCGCAAAGATTCTTTCGGCGAGTACCACGTGATTCATGGGGACTACGAAATGGATCATTTGTGGCTCGTCGATCTCCCGAAGATGGATGATGCTGGACGGGTGGCCGCGGTAGATGAGCCGAAGGAGCTGACGAAAGAGGATACGTTCAGCGTGGAGGAGTTTTCGTTTTCGCCGGACGGGACGCGGATCGCATTCAGCGCAGCGAAGGATCCCGATCTGATTTCGTCGTTCTCGAAAGATATTTATGTGGTGACGGTGGCGGACAGCGCAGTGAAGAAGATCGTCGACACGCCTGGTCCGGATTCTGATCCGCAATGGTCGCCGGACGGGAAGCAGATTGCATATACGACTTCGAATGGCGAGAAATATTTCTTCTATACGAACCAGAAGATCGCAGTAGTGGACGCCGGAGGCGGAACGCCGCGCGTGGTGAGCGATGCGTTTGATGAGGATCCTGATTTGCTGAAGTGGGCGCCAGAGGGGATTTATTTTTCCGGACTGCAGAAGATGAGTTCGTCGCTGTACCTGCTCGATCCTGCGAACAGGAAGTTGAAAAAGATGGAAATGCCGGGCAGCGAGATCGCGGGGTCGTTCACGTTCTCAAAGGACTTCAGGCAGGTGGCGTATCGCGGCGCGGGCGCGAACGCGTATGCGGAGATTTATGCGGGTGCGCTTGCGCCGGGCTCGGCGGCGAAGCTCACCAACGCAGGAGCGCAGGAGGCGGGATTCACGGTTGCGAAGCGCGAGGTAGTGCGGTGGAAGTCGGGAGACGGGACGGAGGTCGAGGGTGTCCTTTATAAGCCTGCGGATTTTTCGCCGGCGAAAAAGTATCCGCTGCTGGTGGTAATTCACGGCGGTCCGACAGGAATCGATATGCCGTTTGTGAGCGCTGATCGCTATTACCCTGTCGAGCGGTTTGTGGCGAAGGGTGCGCTGGTGTTGCGGCCAAACTACCGCGGATCGGCGGGATACGGCGCGAAGTTTCGCGCGCTGAATGTGCGCAACCTGGGTGTGGGCGATTATGCCGATGTGATTTCCGGTGTGGACCATTTGATCGCGCAGGGATATGTGGACAAGGACCGCGTGGGATCGATGGGGTGGAGCGAGGGTGGTTACATTTCGGCGTTTATCACCACGTCGAGCGACAGGTTCAAAGCCGTAAGCGTGGGCGCGGGAATTTCAGACTGGATGACGTATTACGCCAACACTGACATTACGCCGTTCACGGTGCAGTATCTGCGCGCGACGCCCTGGGATGATCCGGATGTGTACAAGAAAACGTCGCCGATCAGTTACATAGCGAAGGCGAAAACGCCGACGCTGATTCAGCAGGGGAGCGCGGACAAGCGGGTTCCGGTGCCGAACAGTTTTGAATTGCGGCAGGCGCTCGAGGATCATGGCGTTCCCGTGAAGATGGTGTTGTACGACGGGTTTGGACATCCGATCAACAAGCCAAAGCAGCAGCGCGCGGTAATGGAAGAGAATGAAAATTGGTTTGATCACTATATCTGGGGCGATCCGCTGGCGCCGGCGCTGACGCCACGGCCGAGCGAGAAGAAAGACGACAAGGATGCAAAAGAGACGCCGGCGAAATGACCTTGCGTGGTGCGCATTGCTGCTGTTCATCCAAAGGCTAATCCGACGCGGCAGCAGTCCGCTCAAACTGCCGCCACTCGTCCGGGCTCACGTGGAGATGGGCAGCGGCGATGTTCTCTTCGAGATGCTTGACCTGCGATGTGCCGGGAATGGGAATCATGACGGGCGAACGATGCAGAAGCCACGCGATTGAGAGCTGAGCGGGCGTGGAGTTGTGGCGTTTGGCGAGTTCCGCCAGGGACTGCGCGAAGGGTTGGTCGGGTTTGAGCAGCTTTCCGGCGGCGATTGGGTACCAGGGCAGAAAGGCGATGCCGTTCTTCTCGCACCAGGCGAGGGTCTGCTCATGGCGGCGGTCGGCGAGGGAATAACGGTTCTGCACGCTCACGACGGGGACGATCTGCTGCGCCTGCTCGATCTCTGCGGGTGTGACTTCGCTGAGTCCGATGTGCCCGATTTTTCCTTGCTCCTGCAACTGTTTCAGGGCACCCAGACTTTCTTCGAGTGGCGTGCGGGGGTCGATGCGGTGGAGTTGATAGAGCTCGATGCGCTCGAGTTTGAGGCGGCGCAGGCTCATTTCTACACATTGGATCAAATAGCCGGCGCGCCCAACGTATTCGGTCTTTGCGGGCCCCTGGCGCGTGATGCCGCCCTTGGTGGCGATGACCAGTCCAGCCGGATAAGGGTGCAGGGCTTCGCAGATGAGGCGTTCGGCGATTTCGGGGCCGTAGGCGTCGGCGGTGTCGATGAGGGTGACGCCGAGGTCGACGGCACGACGCAGAACCCGGCGGGCTTCATTGGAGTCATTTGGCTCGCCCCAGGCGCCTTCACCGACGAGGCGCATCGTTCCATAACCCAGGCGGTGGACAGGCAGGTCGCCTCCAATGTAGAAGGTGCCGCTCGCAGAAGCGTTGGCAATCATGATGCTTATGATCCTAAAGGACGGGATTAGGAATAGGGACCAGATAACAAGGGAATGACGGGATCGCAGTCCGCTATCGGGGTGAACGAGGGGAACTCAGAAGGCGCCGGTTGCGTATGGTTTAATGCAAGGAACGCCTGGAGATGCGGCCATGACGACCACCCCTTATGTGAATACGCAGGCAGTTTTTTACCAGCAGTACGAGCACGTAAGGCGCGATGAAATTGTGGGTATTCTGCTGGCGCTGTTTCTGGGCGGGTTCGGCATCCACCACTTCTATTTGAGGCGGACAGGGCTGGGCATTCTGTATGCCTGCTTCTGCTGGACGCCGTTTCCCTGGGTAATGGGGTTTATCGAATGCTTCTTCATGCCGGGGCGGGTGCGGGAGTTCAATGCGATCCAGGCCGCGGGGATTGCGGCCGCGTTGGGGATTTCCATGCCGGGGTATAGTCAGCCGGTAAATGTGACGGTGAACGTACCCCCTCCTGCGGAAAGCGCTTATGCGGGAACACCGGCTCCTCCGCCCTATACGCCCGTAACAGCTGTCGCGCAGGCGGGGACGCTGGTGGCGTGCCCGAAATGCCAGAAGACGAATCCGGTGGGGGCGAAGTTTTGCTCGGGGTGCGGAAGCAGCCTGTGATCCCGGCTTATGTTGTTCTGGGTTTTTCCGATAAGGAAGAGACAGCCGACTCGATCAGGTAATGACGCCGGAGATGTTTCGCGTGTGGCTATTGGGCCAGCCGAGTTCAAGCGCGGCTGCATGTTCCTCCGCTCTCTGCGATCGGACGGAATGACAGCTTCTGAATAGCCGAAACGGCGGATCGCTCCATGAGACGGGGACCGCTACATATTGGCGTGGCCGGAGCGCATGGACTCGTTGAATTGCGGCTTGGTGAAGTTGAGGGCCGCGTCGCGGGCCGCTTCGTACTCCGCCGCGCGTGCCATCAACTGCGGCGTGGCTGCGGCATACTCGCCATCCAATGTCATCAAGCCTTCGCCAGCTTCGTGTCCGGCCATGCGCAGGAGATCCTCTTCCTTCGTGTTCAGGTACTGGGCATCGCGCGGGTCGGAGATCCACACAGGCTTGCTATTGCCCAGAACGCCGGAGAGCCAGTAGACCTTGCTGAGCAGATAGCGGAGACGTTCGGTATCGTCGGTCTCGGTGAAGAGGAATTTCTTTTGCCAGCGGCTGTAGAACCGCGTCGTGACGGGGACGGGCTGGCGATTGCCGGACTTGAGAAACTCAAGCTGGCCGAAGTCGACTGTCTTGCGAATGGCGTTGTAGACGAAGGTTTCCGCGTAGGGCTGCTCCATGGCGGGAACGATTTCAGCGAAAGTCACGGTGACGGACGCAGCGACCTTGGCGTGCAGATTGTGCGTGCCGCCATCGGCAAGGCTGATCTCGCCGTGAACAATATAGGTGTCGGACCCTGAAGTGGAGCGGTGGAAGGGCCACTGGAATTTGCCAAAGGCGAGCGGGAGTCCGCCAAGAGTCACGTAGCAATCCGGGCGCGGGTTGCGGAGCCGCTTTGCTTCGGCGGCGAGATGGGCTGCCATTTCGGGCAGCAGATGAGGTTTATCGAAGTCGAAAGCTTCGCTAAGCTCCAGTTGCAGGCGGCGATCGTCTAGGCCTCGCAGGCCAAGCTGGAACAACTGCGTAGGCTGGCCGTTGAGGTCGGAGGCCTCGGTGGTGGAAATGAGGTTGAGGCCCGCCTTTGCGGCGGCCGATTCAATGGAAGAAACGAGATTGGCTTTCGATGTCATGAATGAGACCTGCAGTGGAGTCGTTGCCTATCCAGTTTAGTGCATCAGAGGCGCTAATTTGACGATTTCGAGATGTAACCAGAGGCCATGCCGCCACGCAAAGAAGATGTGCATCGTAAAAGATGTGAGGAGCAGACTGCATGGCAAACAATACTGTTCTGATTGTGGGCGCCGGGCCGACCGGGCTGACTGCCGCGATTGAGTTGAAGCGCCTGGGGATGGATGTACGAATCATCGACAAATCGGACCACATGGCCCGCTACTCGCAAGCGTTGGTAGTGCAGGCACGAACGCTCGAACAGTTTCAAAGATACGGGCTTGCGGATGAGGCTATCGCGCGCGGACGAAAACTGCACGAAGCGAAGTTCTACAGCGAAGGCAAGCTGATTGTTGATTTCAAGCTGGATCATTTTGAGAGCCCGTATCCTTTTGCGTTGTTCATTCCGCAGTCGGAGACTGAGGCGCTACTGAACGGCCATATGGAGTCGCTGGGGATAAAGACGGAACGCAACGTTGAGTTGATTTCGCTTACCCAGCAGCCTGAACTGCGGGCGACGCTGGGGCACGCGGACGGCCGGACTGAAGAGGTTTCGCCGCGTTGGCTTATCGGGTGCGATGGCGCACACAGCGTGGTTCGCGAGAAGACGGGAACAGTTTTTGAAGGAGCAAGGGTGGGGATTTCATTCTTCCTCGCCGATGCGGAAATTACGGGGCCCGATGTGCCGCAGGATGAACTGTCGCTGCACGTGAGTCACGGGAATGTGGTGTTTATGGCGCGCTTGACCGACAGGATCGTTCGGTTGATTGTGGCGCTGCATGAACAGCCGAAAATTGACGGCCATCGAGAGTTGACGGTTCACGACTTGCAGGGAATGGTCGATCGCGTCCGGGTGCACATCCAGATTCGTTCTGCGGATTGGATGACGCCGTTTCACGTCACCGACCGGCAGGCCAAGCACTACAGGATCGGGAACGTATTTTTGGCGGGCGACGCTTCGCATGTCCACTCGCCGGTTGGCGGACAGGGAATGAACACGGGAATCCAGGATGTCGCGAACCTGGCGTGGAAGCTTGCGGCCGTGGCTCGTGGGGCTCACGATTCGTTGTTAGACAGTTATGAAGAAGAACGAGGCGAGGTGGGGAGGGCGCTGCTGCGATTTACGGAGCGGGGCTTGAAGCTTGCGACGATTTCGAATCCGTTTGTCGAAAAACTTCGAGACACTTTTGCGCCGATCGTAGTGCTACTGCCACCGGTGCAAAGAGGTGCGGTGGGGTTTGTGTCGGAGACTGCGATCGAGTATCGCTCGTCTTCGATTGTGGCGGATTACGGAGGGGACGGACACATGCGTGCCGGAGATCGCCTGCCGGACCTGCCTTTGCAAAACCGGATCGTGCGATCGAGTCTATTGGCGGATTGGACCGCGCCGAAGCATCGGGTCTTTGGGCTGAATCTTGACAAGGACGACATCGAAACCATGAAGCAGGACCTGCACGATGCCGAGGTCGTGGCGCTGGCCACATCCGATCTCTACGATGAAGGAAGGCGACTGCTCGGCGATGACGGAAAGATCTTTGTCCTGCGTCCGGATGGCTATGTTGGGTTCCGTTCGCGGATGGGGTTTCAGGCGGAATTGATGAACTATGCGCGTGTGAACGCGTTCGCCTGATCGAAGCATCCCCGGACGGCCAAGCATATACGACATTTACAATGAATGCTGTGCAGGCAGACGCTTCGAATCCTATTATTCTTGCCGAAAATCTAAGCAAGGTTTACGCCGCGGGCCGGATCATGGTGGCCGCCGTGCGCGCCGTTTCCTTTGAAGTGAAACGTGGCGAATTTGTGGCGATTGTTGGGCCGTCGGGATCAGGGAAATCGACGCTCTTTTACCTTCTGGGCGGCCTTACCAGAGCGAGCGATGGCAAGGTGATGATTGATGGCGTGGACTTTGCGAGCCTCAGCGATGGAGATCGGACGCGGCTGCGCAAGAACAGGATTGGCTTTGTCTTCCAGAAATTCAACCTTTTGCCCACGCTTTCAGCCATGGGCAACATCGAGATTGCCTACACCGTCAGCGGCCGCAAGGAACCGATGGACCGCAAGTACCTGGAACATTTGAGCGACCTGTTGTCAATTCGGGGACGGCTGGAACACCGGCCATCGGAGTTGAGCGGCGGTGAGCAGCAGAGAGTGGCGATTGCGCGGGCGCTGATTACCAGGCCTTCGATTGTGCTGGCCGACGAACCGACGGGCAACCTGGACACGAAGAATTCCGATGCGGTGCTGAAGATGCTGGTACGGTCGAATCGCGAACTGGGCCAGACAACGCTGATGATCACGCACAATCCCGAAGCGGCGGCCATCGCCGGACGTATTCTGCACATGCGGGATGGGGAGATCATTAAGGTGGAGAGAGGGTTGGGCGCTCAGGGAGACGTGGCCTGAGAGGCCTGCGGGCTCCGGGCGAAGCAGTTTCAGCGGTTTGACCCGTTTTGAGCCGCCCGGTATACTCAACTTTGCAGTAAGCGGGAGTAGCTCAGTGGTAGAGCATCGCCTTGCCAAGGCGAGGGTCGCGAGTTCAAATCTCGTCTCCCGCTCCAAATCGCCCTCCGGCGCCAGCCGGGTTGGCTACGGCGATATGGAGCGATGAAACAAAGACAGCCCTGCCAAAGGCGCGGTACCCAAGTGGTAAGGGAGAGGTCTGCAAAACCTTTATGCGCCGGTTCGATCCCGGCCCGCGCCTCCAAACTTTCCCAATCAAATCAGACCTCGCTTCGCTCTTCGTTCCCACTTGGAAACGGCCGAAATAGCCCTGAATTGAGCGCAAAAGGGGGACAAAAATCCGCGTCGGTTTTGAACTGCAAAATCCAGCACCACCAGGCTTTCAGCCGTTAGCCTGCTGCAGGAGATCGTCCATTTTCTGTTCTCGGACCCCAAGGTTCTCAGTTCTGGTCTTGAGTGATCTTTCGGGAACTTTTCGTGGTCTTGGGCGATGCGCATTTGTCGAAGATAGACAGCTGGATAGGTCCCAGAAGTTTTGTTGCTCGCCTTTCGCAGGATTCGCCTGGTAGCGCTGACGCGCCTTCTGCGGGCCGGCGGCGGGATACCCTTCCAGAGCCGGTCGGCCGCCGTTGCCGGTATCTTGTCCAGGATAAGAATTCCGCGCACCGTTGGCATGAGAATGCGCTCTCTTCCCCTTCCAGCGGCCTCCTGAATTATCACCAAGTTACTTCTCTTCAGCAAAGCACATTGATTAAGGGAAACGTGCAGTGCGTTCCCTGATCCACCCTAAAAGCCAATCCTAAGGAGCGGCCACGTGTGCCACATGTGTGCCGCGCTTTTTATGTTAGGAGGGAGTATGGTCCACAAAACTGCCCAGAGTTATCCGCCCGGAACCCAGCATATGGTCAGACCGCAACCAAGTAGGTCGCGATCCGGAAACCCAGAGGTCTGGGCATTTGCCCGAGCAGCCGGTTAGATCGAAGTCGCTGTCGCGATGCACAGAAATGGTGCGAAGTGATATGCGAATGGCTAGACACTGATGGCTCGTTTTGCTTCCAGGCGAGGCGATTGTGAATGAAGCTCGAAGGGAACTCTTCGAAGCTGAGTGTGCCGGAAAGTTTCCCCATGGAAAAGGCCACGGCGGATATGCCAGTCGAGGAAATTATCCTCAGTTCCCGCCCTTCTCAACTCGAAGCCGACGATATCAGCGAGATTGCATGGTATGCCATCTGGTTAACTCAATGGACCTATTTCGCTATAACCGAGACAGTCGTGCGGGATCGAGCGTTGGGGTTCGCGCTAAACAAGAAAATTGCTCGAGAACGAGAGAGCGTGTTCAGGCGAAACCTGATAAGAGCCGGGCCTCTCGCTCCGCGGATGGACAACCGGAGTCGGGTGGCCGGCATCTATTCCTAAGGTGTTTTGCGCTATATCCAAGTGTAGGAACTCTAGATTTGACTCTGTCAAAAACCGGAACGAAGCCGGACAGGCCCGATCTTTCGATCGAGGGGATGAGAAACTTCCTGGCGGCGATCATCGCATCTTCCGACGATGCAATCATAAGCAAAGATCTTAACGGGATCATAAACAGTTGGAATGACGGCGCGCGTCGCATCTTCGGGTACGAAGCAGAGGAGATGGTGGGCCAACCCATCTTGCGGCTCATCCCCATCGAATTGCACCACGAGGAAGATTTTATCCTTTCGAGAATTCGCTCTGGCGGGCGCATCGACCACTTCGAAACCACCCGGATGAAAAAGAGCGGGGAAAAGTTCCCGATCTCCGTCACCATATCCCCGATCAAAGATGAAAGTGGCAAAATCATCGGGGCTTCCAAGATTGCGCGAGACATCTCTGAGCGCCGGCGGCTGGACGAAAGCCGATACCGGCTGGCAGCGATTGTCGACTCAGCGGAAGACGCCATCATAAGCAAGAATCTCGATGGCATCATTACGAGTTGGAATAATGGCGCCCGCCGTCTGTTTGGCTATGAACAGGAGGAGATTGTCGGTCAGTCCATTCTCAAGCTGATCCCGGACTATCTCAGACACGAAGAAGTAGAAATCCTGCGCCGCCTCCGAACCGGGGAAATGATCGAACACTACCAGACGACACGCATCAGCAAGCAGGGCGAAATCCGCGAAGTGTCGATCACCGTTTCTCCGATCCGCAACGCCAAGGGCGAAGTGATCGGAGCGTCGAAGATTGCGCGGGACGTGTCGAACCAGAAGAAAGTCGAACGCCTGGCAATCGAGGCGGAGAAGATCGCCACAACCGGGCGAATGGCTGCAGCAATTGCACATGAGATCAACAACCCTCTTGCCTCCGTGCTGAACCTAATCTTTCTGGCTCGCCAGCCCGACCTTTCGAATCAAGAAATTCGAGACTATCTGGAAACTGCGGAAAGTGAACTTGAACGCGTATCGCACATCGCGCGTCAGACTCTGGGATATTACAGGGACACAGGGAAGCCTTCAGAAGTTCACCTGAAGGACTTGATGGAAAACGTGCTATCTGTGTACCGGAGCAAACTGCTTGCTCATGACATCACAGTAGAGAGCAGATTCACCGATTTGAGGAAGATCCGCGTACGAACTGGCGAGGTTGTTCAGATTCTTTCGAACGTAGTCTGCAACGCAATAGACTCAATGCCGCACGGCGGTACTTTGTTGATCCGGACCACCCGGATCGTGAGAACGGACGGAGATGCCATTCAAGTTGTCATAAGTGACACCGGGAGCGGCATCGCGCGCGAGCACCTCGACAAGGTCTTCGAACCCTTCTTTACTACCAAAGGAAATCTCGGAACCGGTATCGGGCTTTGGGTGGCTAAACAACTGGTTGAGCGGCATGGCGGTCAGATATCCATATCGAGCAGTACTGACCGCGACAATAGCGGAACCGTCGTGACGATGACTTTCCCCTTCAGAGGCGCAGAAGACGAAGAGGCGGGTTCTGGAAGGGAATGGTGACTCTCTGATGGTTCATCCAGGTTCCGTGATCTGTCTTCCGGAAGGGAGACCACCGCGTCCACTGGAGTTTCCGAAGTCGGCGTCAGAGATGCACCGACACTCTGTTCAGAAGCCCCGGGTTCTTGTGGTCGATGACGAGAGAATTCTCGCAGACACCACGGCCGCGATCCTGCGCCGCGCCGGTTTCGAGACGATGTCCGCCTACGATGGTCTCAACGCGCTGGAGAATGCCGCTTTTTTCAAGCCGGATTATCTGCTGACGGACATCATGATGCCAGTCATGAACGGCGTTGAACTTGCAATCACGCTCACGAAAATGTACCCGGCATTGAGGATTCTGCTTTTTTCGGGGCAAGCGGGTATCGCCAACATCCTGGAGAAGAGCAGGCAGATGGGGTTCGAATTTCCGTTGCTGGCTAAGCCGGTTCACCCCATGAAGCTGGTTGAATCTCTCAAAGCCCTCAGAGAGAACTGATGAACGCCGTTACCGCGTTGCTCGATCGAGGGCGCTGTGTTCTAACGTGATCATGTTCATTTCAGCGGCGGTCCTCTCCGCGCCGTACTCGGTGTGCCAAACAAACTCGAGGACCGCGATCAGAATGACATGCTGGGATTGATGAAAGCCAAGTAGAGAATCTACGCCTTTCTAATGAAATGCATTGACATCTTGTGTGCGAACGGATAGCGTGTCCTCCAGTCATCTAGATGACTGGAGTCTTGGTCTGACGGACTCGTTTATTGCTGGCCTCTATTGTCGGTCGTTTGAGAACCCTCATGAGGGGCTCGCCAGATGTTTTATAGAGATACAACTCATCGCTGGGCATACAAGAGAAGCGGCTTGTGTGCACTCTTGCTGGGCCCGGGGGATGAGGTGAGCTCATGTGATTCACGCGACTCAGGAAAATGTCGCTTCTGTTGATCGGTTCCGCGGCCGTTTTTCGGCTGCGGGAATGGGCCCGGCCGGGGTTGTTTACCAGGCTGCTCGGGACTGGGAAGGATTTTTAAACCGCGAATGCTCGCAACTTGAGGAGGCAAGACCACAATGTCACGAGGATATAAGAACAGCTTATTTGTCCTTCTGGCCGTGATTGCAATGATGTTTGCCGGCAACCGCCTTGCGGCACAGAGCAGTGTTTCCGGCAGCATCAGCGGTACAGTGACGGACTCCACCGGCGCCGTGATTGTCGAGGCCGAAGTCACGGTGAGAAACACCGACCGAGGCGAAGATATTCGCGTGCTGCGGACAAATTCAGCGGGCTTCTATACTGCTGGCTCGCTGCCGCTGGGAATGTACACGGTGAAGCTGTCCGCTAAGGGTTTCAAGACAGAAACTGTAACCGGGATCCCACTTCATGCCAACGATTCCCTGACCGTGAACCGCTCGCTGTCGCCTGGCAGCGTAAGCGATGTAATCACGGTAAACGCCGCGACACTGCAGGTCAATCAGGAGAACGCATCATCGGAAGGCCTCATCAATAGCGAGCAGATCAACGAAATGCCGTTGCTTACACGCAATTACGAGGTTCTTATGAATCTCCAGCCAGGCGTGGCCTTTGGCGGTGCAACCGATGACCTGACGCGCGGCCCAACTGGCCTGAGCGGCGCATCGAGCACGGTAGCTTTCTCTGTCAATGGAGGTCGCACCACCTCGAACAGCTGGACGATCGACGGCGCCGACAACTTGGACCGTGGTGCTAACCTCACGCTCTACAACTATCCAAGTCCGGACGCAATTGCGGAGTTCAAAACATTGCGCGGGCAGTATTCGGCGCAGTTTGGACGCAACGCTTCCGGCCAAGATCGACGTCGTCACGAAGTCGGGCACGAACGCGATTCACGGCAGCGCATACGAATACCTTCGCAACAATGCTTTCGACGCCAATGGCTACGCGAATGATTTCCTGGGCGCGAAGATTGCGCCGTATCACTATAACGATTTCGGTTTTTCACTGGGCGGCCCTGCTTATCTGCCCAAGATCTATAACGGAAAGAACAAGACGTTCTTCTTCGTCTCCGAGGAATGGCAGCGCATTATTCAGACCCTTTCACAGGCGCAGGCACTCGTGCCTCAGGCTTCTGAGCGGAACGGCGATTTTACCCAGTCCGGCCAGAAGATTGGCGGAGTATGGACAACCGGACCGGTGTCCGTCTGCACTGGGTATACAAACAACCCCGCAACTCAGGTGAACACCTGTACCGGCTCTGGGACACAGGTGAGCAGCCTTTCGCCTACTGGCGCAGGCCTACATGAAGGACGTGTTCAGCAAAGTTCCCGAGCCGGATGTGAATTACAATATTGCGCACGGCTTGGATCCACACACGATTCTGACCAACTTCAAGGATACGTTCAACAATCTGGACTCGGTCGTCCGCGGCGATCAGCAGTTCGGGCAGAAGCTCAGCGTCTTCTATCGCTACATGCACGACACGTTCCCCGAAGTTTTGCCGCAGGGGCAGTTCACGACCGTGTATATTGCCGGAGCCAACACAGCGACTGTGGTGAATCCTGGAACACAGCATCTTGCACACGGAACCTACGTGTTCAGCCCCACGCTGGTTTTGAACTTCGGTTATGCATTCTCGAATGGCAACATCGTGAGCACGCCGGCCGGGTTCCTGGCCTCTTCCAAGTCGCCAGACATCAAGCCGCCGCTTCCGTACACGAATACGGTGGGTCTGGTGCCGACGCTTTCGATCAACGGCATGACCACACTGAACGGCAGTGTGGCCTACACCGACCACGGCACAAACCATCAAGGCTTTGGAGATATCACCAAGACTCTCCACACGCACACACTCATTACCGGATTCTCGTATAACCACTACCAGAAGCTCGAGAACAACACGACCGGCACGCAGGGCTCCTTCGCGTTCGGGACCGACTCAGGCTATTCCAATGTTCCCGTAAACAACAACTCCGGGGCGAACGAAGCGCAGGCATTTGCCAACTTCCTCCTCGGCAACGCCAACAGCGGATTCAGCCAGCTCTCGGAGGACCCGGTAACGGACATGAAAGAGTCCCTCTACGAGGCCTTCGTACAGGACAATTGGAAGACGACGCCGCGCCTCACACTTAACCTTGGCGTTCGTTATGCCTACTATGGTCAGCCATGGGATGCTCACGGGCAGTTGAGCAACTTCGATCCTGCCACCTATGATGCCTCGAAGGCCCCCACCATCGCGAGCAGCGGCTTGATTTGCTTCACCGGAACATGCAGCCAGGCGGGCAGCAACGCGGGCCTGCCGACGACCCCCAATCCGAATGCGGACTACGCCGGAATCAACTACATCAACGGCATGATCTTCAATCAGCGCCGTCGGCCGCCAACAACAACCAGGGCTCGCCGTGGGGCAACAAGGTCGGCTCGGCTCAGAAAACCAACTTCGCTCCTCGATTTGGTTTCGCCTTCGACGTATTCGGCGACGGCAAGACCGCTCTTCGCGGCGGTTATGGATGGGCCTTCGACGATGCGGAAGTCAGCTATTACGAGACTACTGTTTTTGACAATCCTCCGGCTGTGGCCACCTACTCGGTGAGTGAGGCATCCCTCGACAGCCCAACAGGGGGCGCTCTTACGGCGCTTTCAACAACGCCCGGGACGCATTCAGGCAGTCCCGACCAACTACAAAACGCCTTATGTGCAGCAGTTCTCGCTGGATATTCAGCAGCAGTTGTCACCGACTCTGTTCTTCGATCTCGGCTATTTCGGCGACCACGGCACGCATCTGCTGGGCGCGCTCGAAATCAACCAGCCTGTTCCGGGAGCGTGGATGGGCGTCGTGAACCCGCTCACGGCGAGCAGCTCCTGCCACATTCCCAGCACAACGACGCCGGCATTCATGAGCTCGACCTGCGATCGGGTGCTGAACCAGATCAAGCCGTACCTCGGCTATTTTGCGATCGACGCGCTGCGTACCATCTTCAGCTCGAACTACAACTCGATGCAGGCCAAGGTGACGAAGCGCTTCTCTGGCAACACTTTCATCGATGCCAACTTCACCTGGTCACGCGATCTGACCAACGCGCAGGCGGATTATTCCGGGTTTATTCAGAACATCTACAACATCAACGGCGACTATGGGCGTGCTGCTGTTGACCGCAAGTTGCTATTGAACATGGATGGTGTCTTTGAAGAGCCGTTCTTCCGCGACCAGCATGGGCTCAAGGGCCGCCTGCTTGGTGGATGGGAAGTCTCCGGCATCTATGCAGCGCAGTCGGGCTTACCACTCACGGTTTCCGCCAGCGGCGGCAGCCTCGTGCAGTACAACCTGCCGGGCGGCGTGGCCAGCGTCTACAACAATCAGGTCAACGGGGGCTATGAAACAGACAACGCCGGCCTGAGCGTGCTCGGCAACACGAACGCGGGCCTACGTCCCAACCAGATCGGCGATCCAAACGCCGGGCACAACATCACGATTCACAACAAGAGCTTCGAGTCTTCGGCAAGTCCTTGGTTCTATACCGGCGCCTTTGCGGCTCCGGCACCAGATAGCCCAGTCCCGGGCACAGCGAAGCGTGGAACCATCAACGGTCCTGGATTTGGGCGCCTGGATTTGGGTGTCTTCCGCAACTTCCGCATCTGGGAGAGATTGAACTTCCAGTTCCGAGCCGAAGCGCTCAACGCAACCAATCACACCAACGTTCAGAGCGTCAGCACGAGCTCGAGCTCAGGCCTCTTTGGACAGGTTACGGGATATCGTGACGCCCGCATTATGCAATTCGCGGGCAAGTTCACCTTCTAGCCTGATGCAACTTTCGCGAGGCGCTCGAAACAAGCGGCGCCTCGCGGTACATCGACGGCCTGCGTCCGGTAACCAGATCACCCTTGATTCGCATACGCACAGCGAGCCGCTCGTCGAACTTCGAGTTCAGAAAGACGAGGCTGCAGGAAGAACTCATGGGATTAAGCAAGCTGGATCTTGGGATCGTTCTCCTCTACATCCTGGGCGTGACTGTGTTCGGGTTGCGTTTCCGCAGCGGGAGGCAAACTCTCAAGGGATATTTTCTGGCCGATAATGCGATCCCGTGGTGGGCGATCTCGCTCTCGATTGTTGCGGCGGAAACGAGCACGCTTGACCGTGATCAGCGTGCCGGGACTGGCTTACGATGGGAACTTCACTTTTCTCCAACTGGTGTTCGGATATCTGATCGGGCGCGTACTGGTGAGTTTCCTCTTCATTCCTCACTACTCTGCGCGGCAACCTTGTCACCGCGTACCAACTGATGGAGCAGCGCTTTGGCCAGCGGCTTCGCACGCTCACGGCCGGCGTTTTTCTGGTTACACGCGCGGCGGCCGAAGGCGTGCGGGTGTTTGCCGTATGCCATCGTGGTGCGCATTGCACTGGGAGGAATGGCAGCGAGCATGAGCGATTTTCAGTGCGACGTAGCGGCGATCGCAGTCGTGACTGCACTTACTCTGCTGTACACGTTTGAAGGGGGAATCCGCGCGGCGATCTGGACCGATGTTTTGCAGCAAACTGTGTATGTTACCGGGACGCTGGTGGGGCTGCTGACGATTCTGCATCACGTTCCCGGCGGATGGACAACCGTACACACCATGGCGGGGGAAGCGGGCAAATTCCGCATCCTGGATTTCTCTTTCAATCTGACGACGAAATACACATTCTGGTCGGGATTGATTGGCGGCACATTTCTCACGATGGCGAGTCACGGGACTGATCAGCTGATTGTTCAGCGGTTGCTTGCGGCGCGCAACCAGCGCCAGTCGCAAGTTGCGCTGATCGCGAGCGGGGTGGCGGTCCTTTTCCAGTTTTCGCTCTTCCTGCTGATCGGGGCGATGCTGTTCGTGTACTACCGGGAGTTCCGGCCGGTCACCGCTTTTGCGCGCTCGGATACGGTTTTCCCGGCTTTCGTGGTGGGGCACATGCCGCATGTGCTCAGCGGGCTGCTGATTGCGGCGATTCTGGCTGCCGCCATGTCAAACCTGAGCGCCGCACTGAATTCGCTGTCGTCGACATCCATTGTTGATTTCTACGTGCGTCTGCGGCCGCAGTCGACCGAGCGGCGGCGGGTGCAGCTTTCACGCTTGGCCATGGTGGGGTGGGCCGCCATCTTGTTTGTGCTGGCTCTGGTTGCGCGGCATGGCGGCAGGGTGATCGAAGTGGGATTGTCGATTGCCTCGGTTGCGTATGGCGCGCTGCTCGGCGTGTTTTTGCTGGGCGTGCTGACGCGCAAGGCGACCGAGCGTGGCGCCATCGCCGGCATGGTGTGCGGGCTGGCGCTCAATCTTTATTTGTGGTTGTTCACGGGTGTGTCGTTTACATGGTATGTGGTCCTGGGAAGCGCGGTGACGTTTGCTGTGGGCTACCTCGCAAGCTGGCGGGGCGAGCGGGCTTCGAAAGCTGTCCTGATGAGGGTTGGAAATGCAGATCAATGAATTGGTAACAGAGCGTAGGAACAAAGCTACGGAGAATCTGGATGCAATGAGCGCCCTGGAGATCGTCGCGGCCATGAACCGCGAGGATGCCAAGGTGCCACGACAGGTACGCAAGGTCCTGCCGGAGATTGCCCGAGCCGTTGACCTCATCGCGGCGCGTCTGTCGAAGGGCGGGCGGTTGATCTATGTGGGAACGGGGACGAGCGGGCGTATCGGCGCGCTGGATGCGTCGGAATGTCCGCCGACCTTCGGGATAAGTCCTGATAAGGTGCAGTTTCTGATTGCCGGCGGAGAGGCCGCGCTGGTGCAGGCTACGGAGGCGAGCGAAGATTCCGCCGGACTTGGGCGGCGCGACATGGCGCGCAAAAGGCCGGGGAAGCGGGACGCGATCGTGGGGCTGGCGGCGAGCGGCGTTACGCCCTACACCATCGGCGCGCTTGAGTACGCCCGTAGAAAGGGCGCGGCGACCGTAGGCATCGCGTGCAACCGCGGGTCGGCGTTGGGGAAGGCGGTGGACATTTCGATTGAAGCGGAAGTGGGACCGGAGGTGCTCACCGGTTCGTCGAGACTCAAGGCCGGAACCGCGCAAAAGATGATCTGCAACATGCTCAGCACCGGCGCGATGGCTCGCCTGGGTTATGTGAGCGGTAACCTGATGGTCAACTTGATTTTGAAAAACCGCAAGCTGGTGGAACGCGGGATTGTGATTATTCAGACTCTGGCCAAGGCAGATCGTCAAACCGCCGAAAGGACGCTGGAGCAGGCCGAGATGAGGCTGCCGGTTGCGCTGGTGATGCTGAAGGCGAATGTGAGCAGGACAGAGGCTGTCCGGAGACTGAGAACAACCAAAGGGAATGTACGCAAGGCAATCGAGGGCCCATATGCGCGACAGAAGTAGGGGTCCGCGGGAAGCGGCTTCTGCTCTGCGCGGTCGTGCCCGTGGCTGCATCGGGACATCTCGCGCTGCCTGCAGAGGCCGCACATTTTCTGGTCGCGAATGATCCCTGGTGCGGGGGGCGGGTACAGAATGGGAAGCTTCTATTGCCGAAGGATCCTGGACTTGGTTTGACTACGGCATGAGGGTGCAGCCGATACGGGGCGAACAGAAACGGGGCCTGCAAGGGACGGCAGTAGCAGTTCACACAGGATTACTTCGAAAATGGTTGAATGGAGATCGTCAATGCACGCAATTGACAAATCGCACTCTGCTCCTCTGAAGCGCGGAAGTGGCATTCCTCTTTACCATCAAATTCAGCAGCGTCTGCTTGATCAGATTCAATCGGGGGAACTCAAACCGGGTACTCCGATGCCGTCCATTGAGAGAATCGCGCGGCGCATGGGCGTGAGCCCGATGACAGTGCGGCAGGCGATGAGGGCACTCTCAGACCATGGTGTCATTTACAGCAGGCAAGGAAAGGGAACGTTCATCTCCGGAATCAAGCTGGAGCGTGACTTCAGGCAAGTCCTCTCGTTTACTGAAGAGACTGTCGCACATGGCGCGAAACCGAGTTCGAAGGTGTTGTCGTTCGAGACTAACGAGCCGAACCAGAAGGTGAGAGACGCGTTAGCGCTGAACAAACGCGACAAGGTCTATGCGCTACGACGTGTCCGCTATGGCGATTCGATACCTATGGCTATCGAATGCAGTTATCTGCCCGCGCAACTCTTTCCAGGGTTGATGGAGAAGTTTGATCCCGCCGCTTCCCTTTATGAGGAACTCTCGGTCGATTATGGCGTCCAGCTGGCCGTGACCGACGAGGTGATCGAAGTGGGAAAGGCGAATGGGCCAGAGGCGCGGTTGCTGGAGATCGCATCCCAGAGCCCGGTGTTCCTGTTCACGCGAACCTCATATCTTGAAGACGGCAGGCCTGCGGAGTATGTGAATTCTGTCTATCGAGGCGACCGGTACAAGGTGGTCAATCGGCTGATGCGCATGAGACGCAATATGGTTTAACTCCGGTTCTGCAAGCGGCAGGCGGAGCAGGCAATTCGGCGCTGCGTTCCAGCGTTGAATTGATAGAGTCTCAGCAGAACTGCATTACTTACTGTGAAGGCAGGCGGAGAGCTTTCGCCGCTTGTCTGTATTCCGCAATCGTCATCTCGACGGTCAGCGGGTCGTCGCCGGGGTTTAGCCAGTCCAGAATCGTTTCGAGCTCAGGCGAATGAGCTCATTACCGCAATGCACTCCTTGAATACGATTCGTGTCATGAGTAGCAGGCTTGTGTTCGATGGCGTTGGGTAGCGTGGATGAACCGCCAGCCAACGCTATCGTCTGTACGGCCAACTGAAATCTGTCACCACGAAAGGGGGCAAAAAGGGGGCAAATCTATCAGATCTGAGAAGGCAGCATTGATTCTAAAGCAGCTTAAGTGATTCAAATCAGGTCTGCAAAACCTTATGCGCCCGGTTCGATCCCGGCCCGCGACTCCAATCTTCCTTATACTCACCTCGTAAAGTTCCGATGGTTGCTCATCCGAAGAACTCGCGATAACCGCGCGAATCCCTTGTTGAGCGTGCCGGCGGATTCTCTGCGTTGTCCGAGGTGCGTTTGGGGAACTGCATTCTGGGCGCACAATTTCGTCATGAACCCGACGATCGCTGCAAAGGCCCCAGTCAAACTCTTAACGTATTCGTCCGCCCCCACATTTCGACGAATATATCTTTAAGAAAATCGATTTTTCTATTGCTCTTTTCCACCGTGAGCAACTAGATTTGTTGGGGCCGGAGAGCAGGCTTTACTGCGAGTGCTAACAGTATTTGCTCCTTCCGTCCGGGAGTCGTGCAGGTTGGGCCCTTCGCATCGATTTTTCGCCAATCTTGCTGGCCGGAGGGCGGGAACTCCCCGAGTCGGTTCAAGCATCTCCGTCGATCCGATTCCGGGGAGGGCAATTCCTCCCCAGCTAGACCAGAGCGGCTCCTGCCGGAGGCAGGAACTGATTGGCACGGCAGTGCTCCTCGTGACTTGTGGTCATCCACGGAGGCCTGCGCCCGGAGTTTGGCTCTCCCTTCTCACTCAATTGCCGTGTATTGCCGCGAGCATAAAACGCAAGGAATGGATCGCATGAAAAACAAAAAGACCGCCGTTGCTGTGACCGCCCGCAAAGCTTCTTCGCCGTCCACCAAAGCCTCCCAGTATAAAGACGCCAAACTTCCCTCCGCCAGGCGAGTGAAGGATCTCATTTCGAAGATGACGCTGGAAGAGAAAGCCGCACAGATGATGTGCGTCTGGCAATCGAAGGCCGAGACGATGTTGGATGCGGAAGGAAGTTTCGATTTCCAGAAGGCGAAGAGGTCGTTTGGCAATGGCCGCGGACTGGGACAAGTGGGCCGACCGAGCGACGCAGGCGGCGGCAAAGATGCTCGCAGCATGGCCGTGCTGACCAATGCCATCCAGAAGTTCTTCCTTGAAAACAGCCGTCTTGGAATTCCGGTGATGTTTCATGAGGAATGCCTCCATGGCCACGCTGCGCCGGGCGGGACGAGTTTCCCGCAACCCATTGCCCTGGGAGCAACCTTCAATCCAGCCCTGGTGGAGTCGCTGTTCACGATGACGGCTCTCGAAGCGCGTCTCCGCGGAGCGCACCACGCACTCACACCGGTGGTCGATGTCGCCCGTGAGCCTCGCTGGGGCCGTGTCGAGGAGACTTACGGAGAGGATCCTTACCTTGTTTCGCGTTTGGGAATCGCGGCAGTGCGGGGCTTCCAGGGAGACAAGAACTTCAGGGACAAGCAACACGTACTGGCTACGCTCAAGCACTTCGTAGGACACGGACAGCCGGAGTCGGGAATGAATTGCGCTCCCTCCAATGTTTCGCTGCGGGTTCTTGAGGAAACCTTTCTTTACACCTTCAAGGAAGCTCTGCGCGAAGCGGGAGCCGTAACGCTCATGGCGTCCTACAACGAAATCGATGGTGTGCCATCGCACGCCAACAAGTGGCTGCTGCGAGATCTGCTGCGCAAGCAGTGGGGTTTCAAAGGCTTTGTCGTATCGGACTATTACGCCATCTGGGAACTGGGTTACCGCCCCGATACGCATGGCCACAATGTCGCGAAGGACAAGAAGGAATCGTGTGCGCTTGCTGTCCATGCGGGAGTCAATATCGAGCTGCCCGATCCGGACTGTTATCTGCACCTCGTTGAGCTGGTCAAGAAAGGAGTGCTGAAGGAATCGCAGCTCGATGATCTGGTTGCGCCAATGCTTTTCTGGAAATTTGAAATGGGATTGTTCGACGATCCCTATGTCGATCCTGAAGAGGCGGACCGTGTGGTCGGATGCGACGAGCATCGGGCCCTGGCGCTGACGGCGGCTCATGAATCCATCACCCTGCTCAAGAACGAAAATAATCTTGCGCCTCTCGATTTGAACAAGATTAAGACGATAGCGGTGATCGGACCCAACGCGGATCGCGGGCTGCTGGGCGGGTACAGCGGTGTGCCCAAGCATAATGTCACGGTGCTCGACGGCATTAAGGCGAAGGCCGGCAAGAGGGTAAAGGTTCTCTACAGTGAGGGATGCAAGATCACCATCGGCGGCTCGTGGAACCAGGATGCAGTCGTGCCCAGCGATCCGGAAGAGGATCGCAAGGGTATCGCAGAAGCGGTGCGCGTGGCGCGCAAGGCCGATGTCATTGTGCTGGCGATCGGCGGAAACGAGCAGACATCGCGCGAGGCATGGGGGCTCAATCACATGGGTGATCGCACCAGCCTGGACCTGATCGGACGCCAGGAGGAACTGGTAAAGGCTATGCTCGCGCTGGGAAAGCCCGTCATCGTGTTTCTGTTTAACGGCAGACCGCTCTCCATCAACTACGTCGCAGAAAATGTCCCGGTGATTTACGAGTGCTGGTATCTCGGCCAGGAGACCGGACACGCGGTTGCCGACGTGCTTTTCGGCGATTACAACCCTGGCGGCAAGCTGCCGATCTCGGTGCCTCGCTCGGTGGGCCACCTGCCCGTGTTTTACAACTACAAGCCGTCGGCGCGGCGCGGATACCTGTTCGACGATGTCTCCCCGCTGTATGCGTTTGGGTATGGGCTGAGTTACACGAGCTTCAAGATCGCGAATCCGCGGCTCACAAAGAAGAAGATCCGAACGGATGGGGCGACACAAGTGTCGGTGGATGTCACGAACACGGGAAAGCGCGCGGGCGCGGAAGTCGTTCAACTCTATATCCGCGACCTGGTGAGTTCGGTGACGCGGCCGGTCAAGGAACTCAAAGGCTTCCGCAAGGTCTGGCTAGAGCCGGGCGAGACCACCACCGTCACGCTTGACATCACTCCGGCCCTGCTTTCCTTCTACGACGTGAACATGAAGTACGTTGTGGAACCTGGAGATTTTGCAATCATGGTCGGCAATTCTTCGCGCGACGCGGATCTTCAGAAGTTGACCTTACAGGTAACGCGGTAGTCCGGTCGGGAACGCCGGCGAAAGACGAGGCAGCGATGATCGAGAAACTTTCCTTTGGAGAGAAGTCTGGCTACGCCCTGGGCGACATGGCTGCCAATTTTGTTTTCCAGGCAATGTTGGCGCTGCAACTGGACTTCTATACTCACACCTTTGGACTGACGGCGGCGCAGGCAGGGACGCTCTTTCTGGTTGTTGGCCTCGGGGTGGCATGCCTCAATCCAGTCATGGGCGTGATTGCCGATCGTACAAGCACAAAGTGGGGAAAATTCCGGCCCTGGCTGCTTTGGTCGGCAGTGCCGTTCGGCATTATCGGCGTCCTTACCTTCACCACGCCTGGTTTCAGCCCCGCGGGAAAAATCATCTATGCCTGGACTACTTACATCTTGCTCAGGGTGATCTACACGGTCAACAACGTGCCGTATGCCTCGCTTACGGCGGTGATGACCGAAGACCCTGACGAGCGGACCAGCATCGCGTCGTATCGCCAGATCGCCGCTAACTCTGCCGGCTTCATCGTCGCCAGCCTCGCTATCCCGATGGTCAGATTCTTTGGCCGCGGAGATGATGCGCGTGGCTACCAGTACACCATGGGTCTGCTGTCGGCTCTGAGCGTTATCTTCTTCATCGTTGCCTTTTTCGCCACCAAGGAGCGCATCCAACCTGATCCGCAGCAGAAGACCAATCTCGGCCAGGATCTTTCCGACTTATTCAAAAACCGTCCATGGGTGGTGCTGTTTCTTGCCACCTTGTTTTATTTCACGGCCATCGTGATCCGTGGGAACGTCATGCTGCCCTACTTTCGATTCGTTGCCGGCAACGTCGATCTATTCGCATGGTTCAATGGCTTCGGTCTTGCCGCACTCCTCCTCGGTGTCGCTTGCTCTACCGCCGTCTCAGTTCGTGTCGGCAAGCGCCAACTCTTCATCGGCAGCATGGTGTTATCGGGCCTCTTCAACATGGCGCTGTTCATCATTCCTCCAACGTCCACCGTGACGATCATCGCCGTGGAGGTGCTCCGCCAGTTCGCCTACGGATTATCGGGGCCGATCATCTGGGCGATGATGGGCGACGTAGCGGACTACGGTGAATGGAAGACGGGCCGGCGCGCTAGCGGTACGGTTACTGCGGCCGTCGTCTTCGCGCTCTGGGCGGGTCTCGCTCTCGGCGGCGCAATTGCCGGCTGGCTCTTTTCGTTCTACGGTTTCGTCTCCGGAGCGGACGTGCAATCGGCACATGCACAGTCCGGTATTCTTTTGACCGCCAGCATCTACGCGGGCCTTGCGTTCTTCGCTGTAGCGGCCTGTCTGTTCTTCTATCCCATCTCGCGCCAGGGAAATCAGAAGATCGCCAACGAACTGTCCGAACGGCGCAAGGCGTTCGCTCCACACACGGCTTCGTAGTCTTATAACGATTCGGCCGGGTTGGAGAAAGGAAGAACCATGTTAACGAGAACGGGGAGAAATGCCGGAGTAGCGAAGTTAGCGGTACTGGCGCTTTTCGTCGCGCTAACGGCGGCAACCGCCCAAGAGCCAATATCTTTGGATGATGCCTACAAGGGTGCATTTGTGGTGGGCGCGGCCATTAACGTGGCGCAGATCACAGGCCAAGACAGCCGCGGAGACGCGATCATCGAGACGCAGTTTAACTCCATCTCGCCGGAAAACGCTCTCAAGTGGGAGAACATTCATCCCACGCCCGGGACCTACGCATTCGATGTTCCCGACCAGTATGTAGCCTACGGGGAGAAGCATCATATGTTCATCGTGGGCCATTGCCTGGTGTGGCATAGCCAGGTTCCTGCGTGGGTCTTCCGCGATGACAAAGGAAACTTCGTCGACCGTGAAACCCTGCTCGAGCGGATGCACGACCATATCCAAACGGTTGTCGGCCGCTACAAGGGCCGCATTCAAAGCTGGGATGTTGTCAATGAAGCGCTCAACGAGGACGGAACCCTGCGCCAGTCTCCCTGGCTGAAGATCATCGGCGAGGACTATATTGCAAAGGCCTTTCAGTACGCGCACGAAGCCGATCCTGAGGCGCAGCTTACTTATAACGACTACTCTCTAGAAAATGAGGCCAAGCGCAAAGGCGCACTCGCACTGATTACGAAGCTGAAGGCTGAAGGAATTCCAGTCACATCCGTGGGTCTGCAAGGGCACCTCGGTTTGCAATTGCCTTCGACTGAGACTGAGGATGTTACAATCTCAGACTTCGCGAAGGTCGGAGTTAAGGTGGTGATCTCGGAACTGGATATCGACGTGTTACCTCCCGCTACCCAACAGCAGACCGCCGACGTCTCCGTAAAGGTTGAACAGGACCCGAAACTCGACCCATACGCTAATGGATTGCCGCAACCTGTGCAGCAAGAACTTACAAAACGATATGCTGACTTATTCGGCGTCTTTCTCAAGCACCGCGACGTTGTCACAAGGGTCACGCTATGGGGTGTAACCGACGAGGATTCATGGCGCAATGACTGGCCGGTGCAGGGGCGCACCAGCTACCCGCTGCTCTTCGATCGCAGCGGTCAGCCCAAGCCCGCCTTCGAGGCAGTCATTCGGGTAGCAGAAGACGCCCGAACGGAATAGTCGCACGCGGGCCCTCTGATTGTGTCATCGGATCGCCTTCAGGGGCACCAGGCGAGTTCTTTGCTAGCTACGAAACGCTTGGAAGGCCATGAAGCGGTCCCCTGGCAGCGAAACCGAGATGTGGCAAGTGAGTCTGCTGCTGGCAAACGGGGACAAGCCGCTGCCAGATGCGGCAAAGAGCCTGGGGACCCAGCCCCTGAACCTGGGTCAACTGCCTGCACCGGCATCGCAATCCCGTTGAGTCGGATTGGTCGATTGCGACTAGCTCTTTTACCGGGCCCATGCGACTGGCCGCAAAAGAATGGGGATGCGCTCGTGGCTCGGCAGTTGACCGTACGTTTTCCGTTTTAGTGAATTATCTTTGGAACGCGAGTGTTTGGAGAGACACCGTGTGTCAACCAGAGAGGCTTGAGCACCGATGACTCAGGCCAGGGGGAATTGCGTATGAGGGCCTTGTTTTCGATTGCAGTCTCAAGCGTCCTGCTATTCAGCGGGATAGCAGGTCAATTCTTGACGGCGGAGGAAGCTTCGCAGAACCTGCGCGCTCCGGCGACTCCCTTGATTGTTCACGATCCATATTTCAGCATCTGGTCGATGGGCGACCGGCTCACCGATAGTTCCACTCGACACTGGACGGGAGCGCGGCAATCCCTGAATGGACTGGTTAGAGTGGATACGAAAACCTATCGCTACCTGGGCGATGCGGACGGGGATATTCCGGCGCTAACAGAAACGCATCGCGAAATCACTCCGACGCGGACGATAGTCACCCTGGAGTCGCCTGAGATCGAACTGAGGTTGACGTTTCTCACTCCGGCGTTTCCCGACGACGTTGCCGTGATGGCGCGGCCAGTCACGTATCTCATCTGGGATGTGAAATCGCGCGACGGTGCGACTCACAATGTCGCGCTTTATTTCGACGCGGACGGCAACCTGGCTGTCAATCATGCCGATGAGACGGTGACGTGGTCGCGCGCCGACATCCAGGGGCTGCGTCTGCTGCGGGTCGGCAGTTCAAAGCAGCCGATGCTTGAGGATTGGGGCGACAATGTTCGCATCAACTGGGGTTATTTTTACTTGGGAATTCCAGGCGCACAGGAGGCACAATGCGCCGCTGGGAACGAGACGTATCGAGATGATTTTGCCAAGACTGGGAAAATTCCGGCAGAAGATGATCTCGATCAGCCGAGGATGCCGCAAAGCCGCTATCCTTCTCCGCCTGCGTTGAATGTCGTGTTGCCGCTCGGTGCTGTGGGGGCAGCCACAGTGACGCGTCACATGCTGGTGGGTTATGACGATATCTATTCGGTGGAGTACATGCGGCAGAGGCTTCTGCCGTACTGGCGGAAGGAGTTCTCGAGTTTCAGCGCGCTTATGCAGGGTGCCGAGCGCGATTACCCTTCATTGCAGCGCCGCGCCGAGCAATACGATGCGGATTTGACACAGGACCTGCGGCAAACTGGCGGCCCGGAGTATGCGGCGATTGCCACGCTGGCTTTTAGGCAGGCAATCGGTGCGCACAAGCTTGTCGAGGACGACGCGGGCGTTGCGTTCTTCATGCCGAAGGAGAATTTCAGCAACGGCTCGATTTCGACGGTCGATGTTCTATATCCATCGGCGCCCATGTTTCTGCTGTTGAATCCCAAGCTGGTCGAGGCGCAGCTTGAGCCGGTCGCACGATACGCGGAGAGCAATCATTGGAAGTTTCCATTCGCGCCGCATGACCTGGGAGTCTATCCGTTGGGAAACGGACAGCTCTATGGTGGGGGCGAAGTGAGCGAAGACGATCAGATGCCCGTGGAGGAGTCCGGCAACATGATTTTGATGTTTGCCGCGCTGGCGCATGCAGAAGGCAATGCGGCGTATGCGCAGCGCCATTGGCCCGTGCTGACCAAGTGGGCCGAGTTTCTGCTGGAGAAGGGGTTCGACCCGGAAAATCAATTGTGTACAGATGACTTTGCCGGACATCTGGCGCACAATACCAATCTTTCGATTAAGGCGATTGAGGCGCTGGCCGCTTACGCGCAGCTGGCTGACAAACTGGGGGATCAGTCGGCGGCTGCGAAGTACGGGAGTGCGGCAAAAACCATGGCTGCCAATTGGGTGAAGATGGCCGCGGATGGCGATCATTACCGGCTTGCGTTCGATAAGCCCGGCACGTGGAGCCAGAAATACAACCTCGTGTGGGATAGCATTCTCGGCCTTCACATGTTTCCGCGGGAGGTAGCGGCAAAGGAAGTGGCGTTTTATAAGGCACACCTGAATGCCTACGGCCTGCCGCTCGATAATCGCGCAAAGTACACCAAGCTCGACTGGACGGTCTGGTCGGCGACGCTGGCGACTAACGCAGGCGATTTTCGTGCTATCGTTGCGCCGATCGCCGCATTTCTCGACAAGACCCCGGACAGGGTGCCAATGACGGACTGGTACGACACGGTGACGGCGAAGCACGTTGGATTCCAGGCGCGATCCGTGGTGGGGGGAGTGTATATCAAAATGCTGGCCGACCCGGAGTTGTGGGGCAAGTGGGCCAGTCGCGCAAGTCGAAGCTCGCACCCTGGGGAGTGACAGACGCTCTTGAATTCGAACCGACGAGCTATTTTATGATCAATGGCTCGTGCGGATGCAGATCGGGCATCCTCTTCAGGAAGCTGCAGCATTTTTCGGAAGCTGCAGCATTAAGCATCCCATCCCGGAACCTTCAGCATCAAAAGGTGAGCCTGGAAGGAGAAGAAATGCAGAACCTGAAATGGATATTGATCGCTTTTGGAGTACTTGTGCTGGGTAGCGCAGCGGTATCGCTTGCCCCCGATATTCGTCGCTACGCCAGAATGCGAGCGATGTAGGCCGGCGAATTCCCTTGGTCAGCAAGCAGTGTGAAGATCATATAGAGCGAGGAAGATATCGAATTCCTTCGTTCGAAGGAACAACGGCACGACTTCGCATCACGGCTGGAGTTCGCCCTCCCCTGCATCCCAGCGTTCGACAACGTCGAGAGCGATCCCCTACTTGCCCTTCGTGCCGCCAGCATGGCAGAGTTGATGTTTCGTGTTCGCCGCGGAAACGGGGCAACGCGCTCCCAGCGGCGAACGCGAAGAATCAGGCGCAAGAGGGGAGCGTTCATGTCCGTCAGTTCCGCGGAACACATGCCTGCAGAGCCCGTTCAGCCTCGACTGATTCCTCACGGAGTCCTGATCCCCTTCGTGCTGGTAACGGCGCTGTTCTTTCTGTGGGGAGTTCCCAACAACCTGAACGACGTGCTGATCCGCCAGTTCATGAAGTCGTTCGCCCTGTCCCGTTTCCAGGCCGGACTGGTTCAGTCAGCTTTCTACATGGGCTACTTCCTTCTGGCCACTCCCGGCAGCGCTGCTGATGCGCCGATTCGGGTACAAATCGGGTTTTGTCACTGGGTTGCTGCTATTCAGCGCGGGAGCTTTTCTGTTCTGGCCCGCGGCTATCATCGGGCGCTATCCATATTTCCTTGCGGCGCTTGTTTGTCATTGCCAGCGGGCTTGCTTTTCTCGAGACCGCCTCGAACCCATTCGTCGCACAGATCGGTGATCCCCAGTCTGCCGCGCGACGTCTCAACTTCGCCCAGGCGTTCAATCCGCTCGGATCGATCACCGGCGCACTGATGGGAACCGTGTTTATCTTCTCCGGAATCGAGCTCAGCAGTTCGCAAGTGGCCGCCATGCAGGCCACGAATACTTACACGGCCTATCTGCGCGCCGAGACCATGCGCGTTGTCGCGCCCTACATGGTGCTGGGCGCTGTCACCATCGTGTGGGCGGTGCTGATCGCGCTCACGCGTTTTCCCGTCGTAGCTGGAGAGCACCAGGCTGAAGGAGAAAGCCACGGAAGATTCCGGGACCTTCTCGGCTATCCCACATTTCTCTTTGCCATCTTCGCTCAATTCATGTACGTGGGTGCACAGGTCGGCACGTGGAGTTACTTCATTCAGTATGTGCAGGACTCGACTCATCAGCATGAGAAAATCGCCGGCTACCTGCTTACGGGAACGCTGGCGGCGTTCGGCGTCGGTCGCTTTGGATCTTCGGCGATTATGCGCTATGTGCGCCCCTATCGCCTGATGGCTCTCTACAGCGTGATCAACATCGTTCTTGTCGGAGTCGGCGTTCTTTTCCCTGGATGGGTCGGCCTTTGGGCCATTTTCTCTACCAGTCTGTTCATGTCGGTGATGTTTCCCACCATCTTCGCGCTCGGGATCGAAGGCCTCGGCAAGAACACCAAGATCGGCGGCTCTCTTATTGTCATGTCCATTGTCGGCGGGGCCGTCTTAACGCCGCTGATGGGATGGATTTCGCAAACGACCCATCGCATATCGCTGGCTTACACCGTGCCGCTCATCAGTTATTGCGTCATTGCCATCTATTCATTGATGTGGCGCCGGATGCAGGCCGCAGAGACAGCAACCCAACCTTGAGTTGGTTGGGAACGCGATAAGGGCAAGAACTCTCTTCAGCTGATCTCTTTTCAAGCCTGCCCGTCTTCGTGATGGCACGCAACCAGTGCCTCTGTGAGGTATCTGGCTAACCTATCAGTGTGATAGCATGGCCGCTAAGTTTCCCGTCCTCGGTCCAAATCAGGCATATTCAAATATCAGGCAGGAGGTCCACAGCCTTGGCTCTCACCATCTCTGGTCTCTCGAAGACCTATCCCAACGGTGTGAAAGCGCTCCAAAACGTTTCCCTGACGATCGGAAACAATATGTTCGGCCTGCTCGGCCCGAACGGTGCCGGAAAAAGCACGCTGATGCGCACCGTGGCTACGTTGCAAGCGCCCGATGCCGGCAGCGTGAGCCTCGACGGTTTGGATGTCCTTTCGAACAAGACCGAGGTCCGCAAGATCCTTGGATATTTGCCCCAGGAATTTGGCGTGTATCCGAAGGTCTCGGCCACTGATATGCTGCATCATCTCGCAGTGATGAAGGGCATCACCAAAAAGAGCGAGCGCAATGAGATTGTCGACGCGCTCCTCAATCAGACGAATCTCTGGGATGTTCGCAAGAAGTCGCTGGGCACGTACTCCGGCGGTATGAAGCAGCGCTTTGGAATTGCGCAGGCCCTGCTCGGCAAGCCCAAACTGATCATTGTCGACGAACCGACGGCGGGCCTCGATCCGGCGGAGCGCAACCGGTTCCTCAATCTGCTCAGCTCCATCGGCCGCGACGTCATCGTGATTCTCTCTACCCATATCGTCGACGATGTCCGCGAATTGTGTCCGCGCATGGCCATCATTGCGAATGGGACAGTTCTGCTGGAAGGCTCGCCAACGGAGTCGCTCGGCGCCTTGCGTGGAAAGATCTGGTCGAAGGTTGTGGCCAGCGACGATGAATTGAAGGCGCTCGAAGCCAGCCTGCAGGTAATCTCGACACACTTGATCGCGGGACAGCACGAGGTTCGCGTCTTTTCCGACGCCGATCCCGGAGACGGATTCAAGCCCTCCGACTCAGAACTGGAAGACGTCTACTTCCTCAGCCTTTCCCGTCACGCGAAGAACTAGAGCCCGGAGAGCGCCATGCGATTGTTTCTGGAATTCTTCATCTTTGAGCTGAAGTTTCGTTTCAAGACGGTTTCGACCTATGTCTACTTTGGCATCTGGTTCGCCTTCAGTTTTCTCTGTATCGCGTCTGAAAACTTTGGTCCGATCGCAGCAGGCAATGGCAAAGTGCTCCTCAACGGGCCGTTTGCAAACATCTACAACGATGTATTTGCCTCGTTCTTTGGATTAATCGTCATTGGCGCGATCTTCGGCACCTCGATTCTGCGTGATTTTCAGCGCGATACCACGCAGATCCTGTTTACAAAGCCGATTACGAAGTTCGCCTATCTCGGCGGACGGTGGGCTGGATCGTTCCTTGCAACTGCATTCGCATTTTCCGGCCTGGTTTTCGGGGAATTGCTGGGCACGCTGGCGCCATGGGCCGATCACACCCGCATCGCGCCGACACACATCTGGTGGTATCTGCAACCGTTTCTTTGCATCGTTATCGTACAGGTTTTCTTCATCGGGTCACTGTTCTTCATGGTGGCGGCGCTCACCCGCCGTATCTTCATCGTCTACGTGCAGGGTGCCGGTTTGTTGATCTTGTACCTGATCGGTCTGGGTGCCTTTTCGGCAACCCGCAGCACGGCACTCTTCTGGCCCGGCGTCTTCGACCCGGTCGGCGTCATTTTGAATGATTCGATCACGCGCTACTGGACGGTGGTAGACAAGAATACGCTTCTGTATTCCTGGTCGCTTCACTCTGCCGGAGGCGTTTTCTTTTACAACCGGATTCTCTGGATAGGCATTGGTTTTCTCACCCTCGGGCTTCTGTGGAGGTTCTTCCCCATGTCGCTCGAGGCGCTCACAGCTCGCACCAGTAGCAAGCGGGCTCGCATTGCGCTCGAGCAGGACGAAGAGTTGCAGCCAGTGCGCAGCCGAGCCGTTGCAAGAATTCCATTGGTGCAACAGTTCTTCGGCATCGGCACTTCAATTGCGCAATATGTCTCTCTCACCCGCATGCGCGTGCAAAACACTGTACGCGATGTTCCCTTCTGGGTTCTTCTCGTCCTGATGGCAGGGGTGGCCCTCAACAACGGGCACTATGCTGGGCGCGTCGAAGGCGTGAATGTCTGGCCCGTCACTTACCTCATGCTGCAGGCAGTCGAGGGCGGGGCAATCATCTTCCTCTACATCGTTGCCACGTTCTACGCAGCCGAACTTATCTGGCGCGAGCGCGATACCCATTTCGAGGGTATCCATGACGCGCTACCGATGAAGGAGTCTACGGACTGGCTCTCTAAGTTGACAGCGCTCTGCGTGGTGGAACTCGCACTGCTTACAATCGCGGGACTGTGCGGAATCATCATGCAGACGATCGCCGGCTATCACCATTACGAACTGCTGCAGTATGCGAAGGAACTCTACGTCATCACCTTCCCACAGGTGCTTGTGTTTGCTCTCTTCGCCATGTTTGTTCAGACCATCGTGTCCAACAAGTTCATCGGCCACGGCATCGTCATTGCTGTATTTCGTACTGCAGGCGATCCTCTTTAACTTCGGATGGGAGAACACGCTCTATCTTTTCGGAGCCACTCCGCCCTACACGTATTCCGATATGAATGGCTACGGACATTTCGTCCAGCCGCTGTTCTGGTCGATCACCTATTGGCTGTCGATAGCGGCTTTTCTCGGCGTTCTCTCCATCGGATTGGCGCGCCGGGGCGCAGAAGACTCGCTGCGTGCGCGACTGCACCTCCTCCGCCAGAATGCGCCCGGCCTTGCGCCGGCGATGGTGGTGTTTCTAGCCATGGCGGTGGGCAGCGGGTGGTGGTTCTACTACAACACCCACGTGTTGAATGAATACCTGACCAACAAGGACCGGCGCGTAATCCAGGCAGACTACGAAAAGAACTTCAAAAAATACGAGCACCTGCCGCAGCCCAAGATCATTTCCGTCGATGCGCAGATCGACATCTATCCTGAACGTCGTTCCTTCAGCGGAACCGGCCACTTTGTGCTGCAAAACAAAACGCCGCAGCCTATCGCGCAGGTCCATCTTACGGACGCGCAGCAATCGGTCACGAACGTAGCATTCGATCGGCCATTTCATATCGTCTCAGCAAGCGCGCGGAATCTTTATGTCATCTACGCGCTCGACAAGCCACTCGCGCCGGGCGAGACGATGAACATGACGTTCAACGTGGGCAAGGAAAGCCGCGGCTTCATGGACGGCCACGAGAGGGCCGAACTCGCCTATAACGGAACATTCTTCGACTCGGGATATTTCCCGAACATCGGCTACAGCGCCGATAACGAACTCGGTGATCCTCGCCGCCGTCGCGAAGAGCATCTCGGCGCGCAGGAAGTGCTGCCCAATCGCGGAGATCCGGTTGGCAGCGTCACCAATCTGTTTACGCCGCAATCTGACTGGGTTCATTACCGCACTACCGTTAGCACGTCGGCCGATCAGATCGCCATTTCGCCGGGCTACCTGACAAAGGACTGGGTCGCCAATGGCCGCCACTACTTTACCTATGACATGGGCGACGTTCAGACTCTCGACTTCTTTTCCTTTATTTCGGGTAAGTACGAAGTCACTCGCGACAGCATTTCAGGGCGCGAATGGTCCCATCGCGATCGATGTCTATCATCTTCCGTCGCACACCTTCGACGTGCAGGACATGATCGACGCTTCGAAAGCGGGACTCGCGTTCTACGAAAAAGCCTTCAGCCCGTTTCAGTTCAAGCAATATCGCATCCTCGAGTTTCCGCGCTACCGCGGTTTCGCCCAGTCTTTCCCCAATACGGTTCCTTTCTCCGAGGGGATCGGGTTTATTGAGCGGATGGAGAAACCCACCGACATCGACTTCACCTACTTTGTTACCGCGCACGAACTTGGACACCAGTGGTGGGCGCATCAGTTGATCGGCGGCCGGGTTGCGGGATCAAACATGATGTCGGAAACGCTGGCCGAATACTCCGCACTGATGACCATGCGGCATCGCTATGGCGATGACCATATGCACAAGTTCCTCAAGTATGAATTGGATCGGTATCTGCGTGGTCGCGGCGGCGAAGTTCGCCGCGAAGAGCCGCTCGCTCAGGTGCAGCAGGAGGCGTATGTCTGGTACCAGAAAGGCGGCCAGATCATGTACGCGCTGTCGGACTATATCGGGGAAGACAAGGTCAACCTGGCGCTTCACAACTTTCTGATGCAGTACCGCTATGCCAACGCCGACACCAATCAGTCAGGCTCCTATCCCGACACGCGCGAACTGGTTGCGGCTCTGCGCGACCAGACTCCCGCGAACCTGCAGTACTTCATCGACGACTCGTTCGAGAACATAGTCCTCTATAACAATCGTGTGGAGTCAGCGACTGTGACGCAGACGCCCGACCACAAATACAAAGTCACGCTGGTTGTCGAGGCGCACAAGATCAAGTCCGACGGCAGCGGAAATGAAACGCCGATGAAGATGAATGATCTTATCGATATTGGCGTCTTTACCGGCCCGCGCGACACATGAGAAGCCGCTCTACCTCCAGAAGCAATGGGTGCACGACGGCAAGCAGACCTTCGAAGTCGTCGTGGATAAGATGCCCGATCGCGCGGGAATCGATCCGTTGAACAAGCTGATCGATCGCGATGCAGACGATAACGAGACGGACGTGACCAAGCAGTAGAACTTATAAAGAAATCAACTCACGCTTCGCACTGCGGTGTTGCCTTCGATCCTCTGTGCGTTTTCGCACCCCATAGAATGTGAGCGGGAGACGAAGAGGGCAATCCATGGCGAGCGGCATCTTTGTGGGACTGTCGACAATCGATCTTATCCACACAGTTGACGAGTTCCCCTCTGCAAACGCGAAAGCGGTTGCGCGCAGTCAGGCCGTTCTCGCCGGCGGACCCGCGACCAATGCGGCCATCACGTTCAGCCATCTGGGCGGAGACGCCACGCTGGTTTCTCCAGCCGGCCGGCATGCTCTTGTCGCGCTGCTGAAGAATGAACTTCAACGCTACCGGGTCGAGCACATCGATCTCACACCAGAGTCAGAGGAGCTGCCGGCAGTTTCGTCGGTCTGGGTGAATGGGCGAGGCGAGCGCAGCGTTGTCTCGGTGAATACGACTCGAATCGAAATCGCGACCCCGCAGGTGGATCAATCGAAGCTGGAGAAAGCTCGCATTCTGATGGTTGACGGGCATTCCATGAGTGCCTGCCTGGCATGGGCCTGAGGCGGCACGGTGTCAGGGTGTTCCGGTCGTATTCGATGGAGGCAGCTGGAAGCCGGGAACGGAAGAGCTACTGCGGAGCGTGGATACTGCAATCTGCTCTGCCGATTTTCGACCGCCGCGGCTGCACCGATGAAGTCTGCCACCATCGAGTACCTGCGCTCTGCCGGGCGTTCAGCAAGTCGCGATTACCCATGGGGCCGACCCCATCCGAGTCGTGGCGGACTCGTTCACCGGCATGGTCGAAGTTCCGCACGTCGAGGCCGTGGATACGGCCGGCGCCGGCGACATTTTTCATGGCGCATTCTGCTACTTCGCCTCAGCTTGGATATGAATTCGTTGAAGCTCTGCGTGAGGCGTCAAAGATCGCGGCGGAGTCCTGCCGATTCCATGGAACTCGGGAATGGATGCAGGCTCGAACATGCATCTTAAGAACGACCGGCTAGCCTTACAACACAGGAGCGAATGGGCCGATTTCATTCCGACTGCCGTGTTAAGCTGCACCTCAAGTCATTCCGATGAGCGCCGCGCTTGAATTTCGAAATGTTTCCGTAGCGATTGCGACAGGACGACTGCTGCTGAAGGGCGTGTCTCTCGCGCTCGAGGAGGGCACCGTCACTGCAATCCTCGGACGCAGCGGCTCGGGAAAGACCACGCTTCTGCGCACTGCGAATCGCATGATCGAGCCGACCGGCGGCGAGGTACTGGTCGCGCGCGCACAACATCCAGGAGTTGGCGCTTGTGGACCTGCGCAGGAAGATGGGCTATGTGATCCAGGAAACCGGCTTGTTTCCGCACTTCAATGTGGAGCGCAACGTCGGCATCGTTCTTGAAGCGGAAGGGCAGCCGCGCGCGCAGCGAATTGAACGCAGCACCGAGTTGCTGCAACTGGTCGGCCTCGATGCTGCAGCGTTTTCGCATCGCTATCCCCATCAGCTTTCCGGAGGCCAGCGGCAACGCGTCGGTCTGGCTCGCGCTCTGGCTGCGGAGCCAAAGATTCTACTGATGGACGAGCCCTTTGGCGCGCTCGATCCGCTGACCAGGGCGGAGATGCAGGACATGCTCCGCGATCTTCTCAAGCGGCTTCGCACCACCGTGCTGCTCGTTACGCACGATCTCGATGAGGCACTCTATCTCGCAGATCGCATCGTGCTGCTCGGCGAAGGCAAGGTTCTCGCAAATCTTGCCCGCGACGAATTCCTTCAATCGGAAATGCCGGAGATTGTCGCCTATGCCTCGGCATTCCGCCGCGGCCAAGTCCGCCGCGATTGCCACGGACGGAACCGGATGAACTCATTTCTTTCGCAATACGGCGGCGAGATCGCCACGCTAACGCTCGAGCATCTTTGGCTCACCGGGGCGGCCATGCTGTTTGCGACCCTCATCGCCGTGCCCGCGGGCATTTGGCTCACGCGTTCGCCGCGCTGGGCAAAACCAGTGATCGGTGTGGCCAATGTACTGCAGACCATTCCATCGCTGGCCATGTTTGGATTTCTGCTCCCTCTGCCCTGGCTTGGCGAGCGCGCCGCGCGCATTGCCATTGTTGCGCTCACTGCCTACGCGCTTCTTCCCATTCTGCGCAATACTTATGCTGGAATTCGCGGCATCGATCCGACGCTCAATGAAGTTGCTCGAGCGATCGGCTTGACGGACGCGCAACGCCTGTTCAAGATCGAGCTTCCTCTTGCGGCTTCGTTTATCCTCGCAGGGCTTCGCACGGCGACGGTGACTTGCATCGGCATCGCGACCATCGCAGCCGCAGTGGGTGCCGGCGGACTGGGCGAACTGATCTTTCGCGGCGTCGCCTCCATCGACAATCGCCTGGTGCTCGCCGGGGCAATTCCGGCAGCGCTGCTTGCCCTTGCAGCCGATGCAGCGCTCGGGCTTGCTGGAACGCCGCTTCAAAATTCCAGACGCGGAAGGTCGGGCCGATGAGCCGATTTGTTCGCGTGGCCTTGATTCTTCTGCTCTGCCTCTCCCTGCTCAGTTGCTCGCCGCCGCGCCCCAATCACCCCGTCATCGGTGCGAAGAACTTTACCGAGCAGGTCATCCTCGGCGAGCTTCTTGCGCAGGAGATCGAAGCCAAATCCGGTCTCAAGGTGGAGCGGCGGTTCTATCTTGCCGGCAGCTACATCTGCAACCAGGCGCTCGTCGCGGGCCGCATCGACGCCTACGTTGAATACACCGGCACGGCGCTCACCGCAATTCTCAAGCAGCCGGTCGATCGGAATCCCCAGTCCGTTCTCGCCACAGTGCGGAGACTTTACGCATCACGCTACGACATCACTGTTGCCGATCCGCTCGGATTTGAAAATACTTTCGCCATGGTGATTCGCGGTGACGATGCGCGACGCTTGCAATTGACGACGCTGAGCCAGGCTGCGCCCTACGCGCCGCAGTGGCGTCTCGGCGTGGGATACGAATTCGAGCAGCGCCCCGACGGGTTGCCTGGACTCAGTGCGGCATACAATCTGCATTTTGCAGGACCTCCGCGCACCATGGATCTTGGCCTGCTCTATCGCGCGCTCAATGCGCACCAGGTCGACATGATTGCGGCAAATTCAACAGACGGTCCTATCCAGGCGATGGGCCTCGTGGCGCTGCAAGACGATCGCCACTATTTCCCGCCCTACCAGGCTGTACCGCTTGTTCGAGATGACGCTCTTCGGCGCTGGCCGCAGATCGCGACAGCGCTTCACGCGCTGGCCGGAAGGATCTCCGCGGACGACATGCGGGCGATGAACGAAGCGGTCGACGGTCAGCATCGCGATCCCGCTGAAGTGGTTCGCGAGTTTCGTATGAGAAAGAAATCTATGACAGCTAGAAAATGTCCGATCGATTCCTCGCGAAGCATGAATTATTGTCGGGCTTAGCGATTATGTCGGTTTCCGTGTTGATGCAAAAACACGACGACGGCAGCTGCCGACGCTGCGGCTGCAATGCCGATAATCAGGAAAATATTCATTCACTTTCTCCAAGCGAAAAACCGGTCACAATAGAGGTTACGCTCTTTTCCAGCAAAGAGTTCCCGATCGATAAACGAAACCACTTAACCTTCTAGGTTTTTCGTAAAAGACTTTCGCGATGACCATATCTGCGAAGACGCTTGAGTGGGGAGTTGTGGCCAAGAATGAGTTGTGGCCGTGAACGGAGTGGCATATTCTCTCTGCAAGGCATTCTCCTTGCCCGTTTTCGATGACGCCGAGGTCCACTGACAGTGAATAACTCCACAGATCGCCCGGAATGCTGGCCGGCTCTCCCGCTCGAATCCTGGCGGGACACGTATGCGACCCTGCACATGTGGACGCAGATCGTCGGTAAGATCCGCTTGCGGCTGACGCCCCTCGTCAATCACTGGTGGAACGTGCCGCTGTACGTAACGGCGCGCGGACTGACCACCTCTTGCATTCCGTATGGAGAGAGAGCATTCGAACTCCGCTTCGACTTCATTCACCACCAGCTTGTTCTTGAAACCAGCGATGCTATCGTGAAGACTCTTCCGCTCGGGCCTCGCACCGTGGCGGATTTCTACAAGGAATGTTTCGAGATGCTCCGATCCGCCGACATCGACGTAAAAATCTGGCCGATGCCGGTCGAGATTCCTGACCCAATCCGGTTCGATCAGGATCGGAAGCATAACTCCTATGATCCCGACGCGGTGGTAAAGTTCTGGCGCATCCTCCTCTCCGACCCATGAGGTCTTCGAGCAATTCAGATCGCGATTCATCGGGAAGAGCAGCCCCGTGCATTTCTTCTGGGGAAGTTTCGATCTTGCGGTCACGCGATTCTCGGGCCGCAAAGCGCCGCCTCGCGATGGAGCAGACGCCATCACGCGCGAAGCATATTCGCACGAGGTAAGCAGCGTTGGCTTCTGGCCAGGAGCCGGCTTTGCAGGACCGGCATTCTACTCGTACATGGCTCCATCGCCAGCGGGATTCCGCGAAGCACGAGTCTCGCCCGCGAGCGCGCGTTATGACGAGGGCCTCGGCGAATTCATTGTCATGTATGACGATATCCGCGCGGCAGCATCTCCGACGGCAGCCTTGCTGGCCTTCTGCCAAAGCACCTATGAAGCAGGCGCCGCGGCGGCGAAGTGGGACCGTGAAAGCCTCGAACGCGACATTCGCGTCTGACCCAAAACGCCAGATCTATCGAGGCGCGGAACCGGCGAGGTTGTAGCCCTCCACGCGCACACGTGGTCTCTCTCCGCGCGTATCCGCATCTTCGAGCGAAATGGAAATCGTCTGTTTCTCTCCCGGCATCAGCGCGATGTAGTTGTCGCTGTAGAGCGCAGGCACAATCAGATCGCCGCTCTTGCTGCGTACCGCTTTCACGCGCACCATCAGTGCCGGCGTCTTCGAAAGATTGTGCAACTCGGTCGTGATCTTCCATTCCTCACCATCGCGCGTGATGCGCGTTTTTGCGTTCACCCTTGCGGCGGCCAGATCGCGAATTCCCTGGTAATCGCCTTCCGCAAGTCCATGCAGATAGAAATTCGAGGAGAGAATTTCTGCGCCGCGCGTCAGCGACAGGCGAATGAAATGTGTCCGCGCCAGCCCGGCTGGGAACTGCAGCTGCAAGGGAGACACAGTACTGTCCTCGTGGCTGTCGAGTGCCGCGCTCTTCTCCCATTTCACTGTCCCGTCGATGTCGATCACCTGCGCATGGGCCGTCAGTCCAGCCTGTTCGCCGGCGCTGTAGTTCACCACTTCCACCGCGTCGGTCGCCGCATTCCACTGGATGTGCAGAGGCTCCGCGCCCTTTTTCGCCCCATAGTATCCGGCATCGGTGTCGAAGAAGTAGTCGTATGTCTGCCACAAGCAGCGAAGGCCACGCCGGGTGGCTCATCCAGATCAGCAGTCCAAGCCGATTCTTGCTCTGTCCCTCGAACATTCCGCGATACGCGTCGTAATCCACAAACTGCGCGAAGCTCACCCAGTCGGCAACATCGGTTGCTCCGCCATACTGCTTCTCTACCGCCGTGGTGAAGGGATTGTGTTCGTGATAGTCGTGCAGCGGCCATTGATAGCCCTGCGGCCACATCGCCGATTCCGGCATTGTCCGGCGCAGATCATCCATCTCCACAACATTGGGCGAGCCCATCTCGCTGTGCAGTTTTGTCGGCGCATGTTCGAAGTAATAGCGAAGCGGCTCTACGCGATACGGCCCATGCCCACTGACCGGCCCGTCGGCCGAACTCGAAATGTAATGCGATCCCGGCTCGAGCGTCGCTACCAAGTCGCGCAGCCCATCGTCGATCGGCTGCGGTGGAAATCCTTCGTTGCGTCCGCAGAAGATTCCCAGCGAGGCATGATTGCGAATGCGCAGCAGGTAGTCTTTCGCGTTCGCGAGGAACAATTCGTTATCGTCCGGATCGGGGCCGTCCCAGGGATTGGCAAGCCAGAAATCCTGCCACACCACTACGCCGTAGCGATCTGCCGCGTCGTAGAACGCCTCATCGCCGGTCTGTCCCACCCAGTTGCGAATCATGTTGAAGTGCTCGTCGCGGTGATAGCGCAGCGCCGCATCGTACTCACGCGAGCGATAGCGCAGCATCGATTCCGGAAATCCCCAGTTCCCTCCGCGCGCGATGAAGCGCCGGCCGTTGATCCAGATCTTCAGCACTCCGCCATCTTCTGAATAGGTGAATTGACGCACCCCGACGTTGAATGAAGTCTGGTCTGATACCGCGCCATCGACAACAAAGCTGTATGAGACCGGATAGAGGTTGGGCTCGCCGTAACCAACCGGCCACCACAGTTTCGGATTCACGAGGCGGAGCGCCGCCTGCGTTGCCGGCGAAAACTCAACTGCTTTTGTCGACGAAGCATCGATCGTTACCGGCATCTCGACGTTCACACTTCCGAAGCGCGCCCGCAGCGTCCCGGTCACCGGCTTTGCATCGAGATTCCGTAGCGTGGCCCGGATCGTGACATCTGCATGCGTGGTATCGGGCAGCGGCAGAGTCGTCGTCACCAGCGGGTCTTCGATCTTCACCGGACCACTGGTGGTGATCGAAACATTGCTCCAGATGCCGGTGTCGCGTCCGCGAATCGTCGACATCCAGTCCCATCCCGCCGAAGCATGGTACGTGGGATTGTCGCGGCCCAGCGCGCCGCCATTTACCGTCGGTCCCGCTTTGTCCTTGGTGCTGCCGGGATTCGCAACGCGAACAATGCGCACGGCCAGCGCATTCACTCCGCCGCGATGTACAAGGCCGATACATCAAAGCGCCCACGCATGAACCCGCCGTCGATTTGTCCCACGCGATGGCCGTTCAGAAAGATCTCAGCTTTCCAGTTAATGCCGTCGAAGTTGAGCCATGTGTGCTCGCCCGGCCTCTGCTCGGCGGGCACATTGAATTCGTCGCGATACCAGAAGTCCGCGCAGAAAAACGAGTCGGAGATTGCGTATTGGTTGTCGCCGAAGTCAGGATTGGGAATCGCACCGTCGTTCAGATAGCTGGTAAGCACAGTTCCCGGAACTGTCGCGATCATCCAATCCTTGTCGACAAAGCCGGGCATCGCGAGTTTCTCGCCGTCGATCGGCACAAGAGATGCACGCTGCACGCGCCAGTTGCCTCCCGCGAGAGGCAAGGAACCGTCTTCGTCTACCGGGGCAGGCGGGTGCGGCTGCGCTACGAATCCACCGCGTCCATAGACCTCAAACTCGCTGAGGATGTAGCGATCTCCCGGTTTCTCCGGCTTGGTCATCAGCAAGCGCACATAGCGGCCGCGAGCCGGCTGCGCCAGGTGAATGTCATCGTTTGTGCCGGTGGATGCCGGAATTGCCTGCAGCGTTTTCCAGTTGCTCGCATCATCCGATACCTGGATTTCGCCTTCCGCTGCGCGCGCGATCCAGCTCAGCGCGATGCGATCGAAGGTGCAGACCGCGCCCAGATCAACGTAGACCCACTCTTCGCCGCTGCCTGCGCTCATCCACGCACTCGAGAAGAGATCGGGACCTGCCACGCGAACTGCCTGTCCCTTATCGAACAGGGCAAGTTCCGCCACTCCCCAAGTGCGCAGATTCGGAGCTGAAAGCTGCACGCGATAAGAACGAAACCTGGCGGGCGCTGCGAATGGAATCGACTCGAGAAAGCTCGGCCCCGGCGCCCGCATGTCGGGCCACTGCGAACCCGAAGCGCGGCCCACTTCTTTCCAATTCACGCCATCATCCGAACCCAGAACCGTATACGTCCATGTGCCCGATAGTGAGCTGCCGTAGATCTTGCGCAGATAGAGATCGATCCGGTCGATCTCCGGGACTTCGCTCCCGCCCTTCATATCGAATTCGACCCACGGCGAATCGCCCGACACATCCACTGAAGAGGTGACATTGCCATCCAGAAAGACTTCGCGTTGATTCTTCGGCAAGACACCCGCATCGCTGGTTGAGGTCTCAATCCACCGAGGCATCGTGGTCTCCTTGATGCCGTCGGTGATCAATTGCGCCGTCAGGTTATAGTCATACGCACTCGACTGATAGGCAGGCCGATGAAGCGCCAGGTTGCGATAGGTATGCGCGTCCGCTACGAGTGTGGGCCCGGTATACTCCTTCGGGTCTCCGGGGTATACTCCAATGCCGCGCGTGTAGTTTTGGGCGTGTCCCGCAAGAGCGGCGCAAGCAAGGAGGAGGGCGAGGCGCTTCATCAATTGCTCCATGGACGCGATCGACACAATCGCTCACGTGCCTCGGCGTCGGCGCAGCAGGTCTTGTAATCAGCTGAACGAGCAAGTGTAAACGGCTGCCATCATCGTCGCAAGCCGAAGGGTGCGAAGGGTGCGTGCGCGGCCATATACTGCGCGTGGCCAAAGAAAAGCGGCGCCGACATTCAAGAATCGGCGCCGCTGCTGTTATTCGCAATCAGTTGCTTTGGGGTTTCTTATCATCTGTCGCATCGCTGGGCTTGTCGCCCGTCTTTTCTCCGCCCGTGCTGCCGGTTTTGCCGGAACCGGAACTCGAACCTTTGCCCGAGCCTTTCTTCGAGCCGCCCTTCTTGCTCGATCCGCCTCCTGAAGAGTCGCTGCCTCCGCAGGGGCCGCCGTCTTGCTCGTCGACGATGCATCCAGCGGCATTACGCTGATGCGCATTGAAGCATAGGTAATCCCCGGCAATGCGTTCTGCGCGCGTGCTGCCAGGGGCAAATTCTGATCGGCATCCTTGCGAACGAGGTAGCCCTGCACAAGATCGAGGTCGGGCAGCGACTTTGCAAGTTCGTCGGTATGCTTTTGCGGAACCATCAGGTAGTCACCCGAAAGCAGGCCGATGTAGTGGTCTTCGCGATCCGGATCGCTCAACGCCTGTTGCGTAGCTACGGCGGTTGTCAGATTTCCGGCCATCACAAACCGGGTCCGATCTTCCCAGTAGCTCATTACCTGGGTAAACGCACTCAAGGCAGGAACACTAATTGCAGGCAGCGTCACCAGCGGCGCCGCAATCTTTGTTCCCGCAATGATGACGTTCAGCGCCTTCACGAAGATCGATGTTGTTGGCGCTCTCGAAACGTTCACCGCCAGTTTGCCGGTTCCTTGTGTAAGCAAAATCTTGCTGGTGCCCTGCATGGCCTGGGGTGTTTTGAAGCCCAGTTGCTCCAGCGAAATCTTGCCCGCTTTATCCGGCTCAACCGATGCGATTGCGGTCCACGCAAGGGGCGCAATGATGTCCCGATAGGCGTGAATCTGCGTCGTATCGACGCGTAGCTGCGAGGCTTTCAGATTGGTCTCACCCGTACCGGGGTGAAACTGCGAGAGCGCGATGCTGATGGCCACATCGCCATCGTGGTCCAGCAACTCGTCTTTGCCGATATCGGTTGCATAGCGCAGCTTCTTCTCGTCGCTCTTGTAATGCAGATACTGCGTCTCTGCAGCAGGGTCGGGAAGTTGATCCTTCGGTCCGCGTGTGGCCGATTTCTGCCCATAGTTCCGGCTCAGTGGATTTACCGAGTCGAAGAATCCATTCCAGAAGTCATATGAATCGTGCGGAGCATCTTCGGGAGATGTGTTCTGCGGCGCGGTTTCCTGCGCTGCAGAAATCTCAGGCAAAAATGCGGCCATCAGGCCGATTGCGGAAGCGTCTCCAAGAAAACGGCGGCGGGAAACGGACATGGTCTTTCTCCTTGCTGGTGCAATTGCGTGGGCGAATCAATCAGGCGACATTCGCCCGATCACTGGGTCTGTTTCACATCAGTTTGCGGGACGCTGTGAAGTGTCGTTACGGTGATGCCCCAATCGGTCGGCACTGGCTCGGATAATCCGCGAGTCGAACTGCTCGCATTGCTTAGCAGCCTTTGCAAGGGAGTGTCAGCGCCGCGTCCCCCGCGCGTGGCGACTCCCTCAAATGTCAGCGATGACGGATCGGGCAGCGGTTGCGCTGTACTTAGCATGATCAGCGTATCCACTCCATACGGAGGTCCGACCTTCAGAGTCAGCGAATGCGGCAGCACAAATTTGCGGTCGCTGGTTCCAGCCTTGGGAAACTGATTCTCAGCGAAATTGATGGGATAAAGAAGAGTGCCTTGGCCGTTGCAGCTGATGTCGAGAACGTATACCCAGCGTGGATCGACAACCCGGTCCTCCGACTGTAACAGCATCTGAAGCTTGTCTCCGGAATGCGCGGCTTGCTCCTGCGAAAGGGTACCGCCATCGGCAGCATGCACCAGGGCGAGCTTATAGAAGCCCTCTGCAGACTCGCCGTTCGCGCTGTCCTGCAGCGTGAGCCAGCCATGGACTTTGCCCAGGCGCAATGCGTAATCATTCAGCTTTTTGGTCAGCGTATCGGGTTGCGATGAGTCCCCCAATGGTGTCCAATCGGTCCGAACCGGGTATGCGGAGTCGTTGGAGCAGCCCGGGCTATGGTCTTTGACGGCACTGGTCGGTCGCGGTCCGGCGGCAAACTCGCTTTTGTGGAACCATGCGTATGCAGGACCGTCGTCGGTAAGGACTCCCGTCAAGAGATAGTTGGCGCCGGCCAAATCCTTCGCAGCCTGTACGGCGCTTTGGGTGTCGTGGAGCGAGAGCTTATCCGCGACATCCTGCGGCACCGGCAGGTTAACCCAGACGCGGGCATCTGCACTCAGATGCTGCTTCAAAGCGTCGGCCGTGAGCTTTGGCCCAAGGATTACGGGCGGTGGCGCAGTCGAATTCAGGTTCTTGCGCCTTGCGGGGCTGATTTTGCATTGCTACTCGGTTTCGTTTGTTGCAGCGTCCAGTTAGTTCCGTCCCAACTGAGAAGATGCGTCCAGCTTTCTTCTGCCGGGTCATGGACTGAGACCACACCTGACGCCTTCACCTGCGCAGCGGCCGCAGCAATATCCTCTCGCGAAAGATTCGAGGGCCAAAGCCAGAACAAGAGCGGATCCGACTGCGGGGGCACCAGTTTGCTGAGAGCAAAAATCTCGCCCGGCAATACCTTGGCGCCCGAGGGGCTTACCACCTGCGCGGTCGAGCGCGCGATTCCCTGCAGTTCAGTTACGCGCAAATTCACCGGCGATTTGCTGCTGTCCTCATTCGCCGACGTGAATTCGCTCCCCGGTCCAACGCCTGAGACGCGCCCGATGTCGAGCCACACTGCGCCGTCATCATCCGTTTTGATCGCAGCCGCCAATACCTTGTTGCTGCCTGCGGCTTTTCCTCCAAACAGCGGTTCCTGGCGGCGTTGCGCATTCGCATCCAGATCTGGTTCCTGGTCGGAGACCCCGTTTCCTTCGAGAACAGCCTTCACCCTCTGATACACCACGGACGCTGGCGCATCCGCGGGCAAAACCTGCAGCGACTCAACCAAAGCTGTTGTGAATGCCCCGTGCGGTTCCTGCACCGTGTCCGGCGGAGGCGACTCCTTTGCTGTCTGATCCTGTTGTGCTGCGGAAAACACCAGCGCGGGATTGTCCGCACGTTCCGTCGGGGGCGTCCGTTCCTTGCCGTCGGGGCCGTTTTCTGGAGCCTCGTTGATATCGCGTGGATCATAGGCAAGGGTGCGCTCCCGATACTTCGGACCGATGCCGCGCGATGCACCTCCACTATGGCAACTATCGAAGATGACGGTGAGATGAACGCCCTTGTCCAAGGCGGCGTTAAAAATGTGTGTCATCTCTCGATCGCGCACATCAAAGCCACCCTTATACGCGTCAGAAGGAACCAGCGTGCTGTCGGCGTGTACCAGCTTGCCGTCTGCATAGACCTCCATTTTGGTTCCTTTGCTGTTGACGCGCAGCGAACCGTGGCTCGCATCGTAAAACACCACGGTGTCTCCGCGCTGCGGCAAGTCGACAAGATACTTCTGCATCGCCGCGAGAATGCCATCGCGGCTCGTTTGTTCGGCCGGCAAAATTGTCACTCCTGGCCGCGGCTGGGGCGGCGCGGGATTGGTGAGCAGTGCGACGTTGGCCGCCGGAAAACCGAACTTCGGGCTGGTCAGAAGATCGGCCACAGCCTCCGCATCGTTGACCGAGCCTTCCAGGTTTTCAAAGGACCCCAGTTCGCATCGCCCATAGATGCATCCTGCCGGATGCGCGGCGGTGGTGCCCGGCGGCTGATAGGTGTTGATGCCGATGAGCAAGGCTCGCCGTGTCTGGGCGGTCCCCTGGCAGACGAAAAGAACCAGACAAATCAGCAACGGGGAAGCGAAATGCCGCATGGATGACTCCGGGGAGATAGCAGACAGCGTACTGCCTTCGTGGGACAAAGGCAATAGGCATGCGTCTTTCGCGAACCCGCATCACTTGCCGTTGGGATGTGAAATTTATTGCACCGCGCGCCGCTACACGCGGCCCACAATACATTTTTCAGCAGTTCTTCGATCCTCTGACAGTTGATAACAGAAAGACGAGGTATATCGCGGGTGAGTTCGGCGTCGGACTGTTCGTGATCTCTGTGATGTTGGCGGCCTACTTTTGGAAGCGTCGCCATGAACTGCCTCCGACCGTAGCCGCAGAAACGCTCACATCAGCGAAGCAAGCGCGGTTACGAGTTAGCGCTCGATGTGGGCGCAGTCAACGAGTGCGTTATCGCCAACTCAGTCATTGAGCCATTGAGCTCCGAAATCTACAGTTCTGAGTGGGTGACCGGCGATCCAGACACTGAGGGCATATTCTTGCCAATCGCATAATAGCGGCTGACTATTTCAGCCAGGCATCATTTCGTCTGACCAGTGATGATCAGAGCTATCCCAGCAGCTCGAGGGAGTGTTCGGTAGGTTTGGGAAGCTGGTGCGGGGACAACCCCGCTTCGCAACGAAATCGAATGCAGCATGAGCGTGTCCATTAATCAATAACGCGCATTTCGTGCCATCTGCTGACCAGACGATTGAGACAAGAGTCGCGTTCCCCGTCGGAGATGTTCGAAACATTGTAGATGTGTACTGCGTCTACGATCATGTCGACGGATCGGGTCAAATCCATCGCGTAGAAGTAGCCGGTCTCTTCCGTCGTCCTCGAAAAACGCGCCGTGCGGATGCGTGAGCGAATCGCTTCCAAAAGAGGTTCGATCCCCAGGCTTGAAGGTTTGTTTCAGCATCGAGCCATTCTCCCAAAAACGACTAATTCAGCGTAGAAATCAGGCTCACGCCTGGCAACCTGGACACCGAGGTTTACCTACTTTTAGTGGAGCAGCAGCTGTGGGGTGACACTCGAAATGAAAGCTTTCACCCCACATGAAAGTCATTGAAGCGAGATAGTTAGCTGTTCTGTGTAGGCAGAAACCCCGCAATATCTGCGGGGTTCTTGCAGCCAGAGTGAATTGAGGCATATCGAGCTGGTCGATGTTCTTCCTTCCGCTCCCACGCCACGGAACACCATAAGCACATCAGCAAGCTCAGAGCACCATCATGCCAAGCAAGCGCGAGTCACGAGTGCTGATGCCGGATCAGCTATCGGAGCTCGGAACGCTGGGAGCCATCACTATAGAATCAGGCACTTGCCTCAGGAACAAGCCCGCACGGAAGCACTCTAGACTGGCCGCCCAAAGTACTGATTTACACATTTGAGAACGCACAGCATGGCACAGTCTACGGCACAGTTGATCTAACCATGCTGTTCCCGGCAACATCGAACGGTTGCGCATCTTTAGGGATCGCGTCAATCGGCTCTGGCAGAACCTTCTGGTTCGCCGCAGCCAAACCGCGAGGAAGAAGTGGGAGAAGCGTACTCCGGTCTTCGAAAGGCGGATGCCATCACCCTGCGTCCCGCATCCTCGCCCCCAAAGCACGCATCTACCCCACTCATCCCTTCATAAGAGACGTATGCGTAGACGCGCATGTACGGCTCTGTCCGGCGGGCGCTCATTGATGAGGGTCCCTACCGGTCCAGGTGATTTGGATTTGTAAACACTGGGTATGATCCGTCGCAACGGGACAGGTCCTGATATACGCTGCAGCATCCGAACAAACACGAGTGCGTTGGTTTATGAAAGCTTGCGCGATGTCGGCATACCCATGGCAGACTCCAAAACGGTAAAAGATCGCACCCATTGATGGAGAGCTTTGGATCTTAAATAGTCAGGAATGAAGATTCTGGACTACACTAATCCCTATTCCGTAAAGGGCCATTAGAATTGATCCCAAGAATGTCTGGCCAAAAGCGAATTTGGTGTGTGGTTGTCCCGATAACACTCCTGGTGCTGTTGCTGGGGGCCACGTTTGGTGCGGTTTGGCATCACCATGCCAATTCTGCTTCCGACACCTGTTCGCTATGCCATCTAGTCATCACACCGGCGGTGGCGGGCATCCGCGCATGCCTCCCGGTCCCCATCTGCGCAGGACCTGCTCCCCAGTCCATTGACCTTATTGCTCAATCTGACCCGTCACAGATTCCTGCCCGCGCTCCTCCGGCCTAGTCCCCGCATACCTTCTGTGCCGCTTCGGCACACCCAATAGCGTAAGTGTTTTGCGAAGGAGGCAGACTGCCCATGCGCCTGCAGCGCTCGTGCTCTTCTATCTTGTTCATCTCGGTGGCCATGTTTGAAATCGCAGGTGCGCGGTCGCTTCCTGCACAAAGCGCGTCGCCACCCTCTCCGCAGGCAAATACGCTTGCGCAGAAGCCCGGCGCCGTAACCATTTCGCTCGACGAAGCGATCCGGCTGGCCCTCCAGCACAATCACAATGTCGTGGCGGCACGCACTGTGATTCAGCAGAACGAGGCGGAAGAAACAACGGCCAATCTGCGTCCGAATCCGGTTCTGATGGGTGATTCACAGTTCCTGCCTATCTTCCAGCCAAGCCAGTTCAGCGCCGATTACATCGACAGTACCGCACAGTTCGACCTCGGCGTCAGCTACTTATTCGAGCGCGGAAAGAAACGACAGCATCGCCTGCAAGCGGCAAAGGATGTGACAGCCGTATCGCGGTCTCAGGTCGCTGATAACGAGCGGAGTCTTGCCTTCAGTGTAGCTTCGCAATTCATCAATATTGAACTTGCCGAATCAACGCTGGAACTCGCGACCCAGGATCTGAAGAGCTTTCAAGACACGGTGGACATTGGCGAGGTGCGTTATAAAGCGGGCGACGTAGGTCTCGACGACCTGTTGAAACTCAAGCTGCAGATGCTCCAATTCCAGACGGACGTGTCCGCGGCACAACTCTCCCGGGTGCAGGGTCTCTCGGATCTCCGCCAACTACTCGGATATGAGTCTATAGACGCCGACTATGACGTTGCGGGGTCGTTCGATTACCAGTCAGTCACTGGAAATCTTGAAGACTTTCAAGCGAAGGGGCTCCAGAACAGGCCGGACTTGCAGGCTGCACAGTTGGGAGTCAACGCAGCGAACAGCCAGCATGCACTGCAACAGTCTATCGGCAAGCGAGATGTTACGGGTCAAGTCAGCTACACCCACCTCAGTTCCATCAACAATGTCTCCCTGTTCGGGCAAATTCAGATTCCCATTTTCGATCGCAACCAAGGGGAAATTGCCCGTACCGGCTTCGTCATCACACAAGCGCAGGAACAGGAGAAATACGCGAGCGGACAGGTGCTGACCGACGTGAGGGATGCTTTCGAGAACGTTCGCTCGAACGATAAGATCATTTCCCTCTATAAGTCTGGCTATCTCGACAACGCTCAGCAATCCCTCGAAATCACTGAGTTCGCCTACAAGCATGGAGCTGCCAGCCTGCTTGATTTCCTCGATGCAGAGCGCACCAATCGAGCAATTCAACTCAGCTACAGACAGTCGCTTGCAACGTATCTGCTCTCGCTCGAACAGCTTCGCGAAGCCGTAGGAACCAGGAGTCTGCCATGAAGAATAGACTTTTCGTCGGCCAGAGCATTCCGTACACAATGGCAATCGCCTGCATGGTAATGCTGACCGCCTGCCACTCTAAGGACGGCGAGCAGGCGAGCCAGATGACGTCGTTCTCTGCAAAGGCTTCGAAGTCCGCGACCCCGCAGCTTTTCACCATTCCGCAAGACCAGATGTCGCACGTGCAGGTTGTCACCGTTGAGGCGGCCACCCTCAAGCGGACCCTTCGACTAACGGGTGCGGTTGCGTACAACGCCTTCAAGACCACGCCGGTAATCAGTCAGGTAGGCGGGCCGGTCAGCAGGATTCTCGTAGTCCCAGGCGAGCACGTGAAGGCGGGTCAGGCAATGCTCGACGTCAGCAGTCCCGACTATTCGCAGTTGCTTGACGCCTATTTGAAGGCGGCGGACTCGCAACGCCTGGCATCGAAAAACTACTCCCGCGCGCAGGAACTCTATGCGCACCACGCAATCGCGGAAAAAGATCTTGAGCAGGCCGAGTCTGACCGCAACCAGGCGCAGGCCGATCTGAATGCAGCCGAGCAAGGGATGAAAATTCTCGGAATCAAGGATCCGAGCCGCCTGGCAACTGCACCTTCCTCTGCGCAAATCCCGGTACTGGCGCCCATCAGCGGTGAAGTGGTTGAGCGTCTCGTCTCTCCGGGACAAGTGGTTCAGGCAGGCCAGACGCAGGCCTTCACCATCTCTGATCTAAGTACAGTCTGGGTTCTGGCAAATGTCTACCAGGCAGACCTTGCCTATGTTAAAAGCGGCGACGATGTCGTTGTGCAGACAGACGCGTATCCCGGCAGCTTCCATGGGAAAATTTCCTACGTCGCACCCGCGCTGGATCCAAACACCAGGACCCTGCAAGCGCGTGTCATCGTCGATAATCCCGGCGAGAAGTTGAAGAGAGACATGTACTGCACCGTTACGGTGACGGCCGGTTCCATCTCAAATGTAGTGGCTGTCCCAGACTCTTCGGTTCTTCGCGATGACAATAACCAGCCGTTTGTCTATGTCAGTATCGGTGCGAATCAATTTGGCCGCCGCGATGTTGATCTTGGTGAAAGCCAGAGCGGCCAGACTCGGATTCTAAAAGGTATTTCCATTGGAGAGAAAGTTGTCGGTGACGGCAGCTTGTTTCTTCAGTTTGCTAATTCGCTGCAACACTGAGGAGGCAAGTTTCCATGATTAATCGCATCGTGCAATTCGCTCTCCGGCAACGGATGTTTGTCTTGCTATTAGTTGCCTTTATCACCGTCGGTGGTGTAATCTCGTTCGTCCACATGCCGGTGGATGCCTATCCTGATCTCTCGCCGCCGATGGTCGAGATCATCACCCAGTGGCCGGGACATGCATCGGAAGAAATCGAACGCCTCGTCACCGTTCCCACTGAAGTTGAGATGAACGGCGTTCCAAAGATGTCCGTCATGCGCTCGATCTCGCTTTATGGACTCTCAGATGTCATTCTGACGTTTGACGAAGGTACCGACGATTATTTTGCGCGGCAGGTAGTGTTTCAGCGACTCAGCGAGGTCACCTATCCTACCGGAGTAACCCCCTCCCTTGCGCCGCTCGCAAGCCCGTCTGGGCTCGTCTATCGATATGTTCTCGAGAGCCCAGACCGCACGCCCCAGGAGCTGAAGACCTTTGAAGACTGGGTGATCGAGCGCCAGTACAAGCAAGTGGCTGGCGTCGCTGACGATTCCGGATTCGGCGGAACGGTCATGCAGTACCAAGTGGTTCTCGATCCCGCCAAGCTCTACTCCTATCACCTCACCGTACCAACTGTGATTCAGCAGTTGTCCGTGAATAATTCCAATGCGGGAGGCGGATTCTATCCGCAGGGCGGTCAGATCTACTATGTCCGCGGCTTGGGCCTGATCCGCGATACCTCTGACATTGGCAACGTCGTGGCGGGCTCGCAAAATGGCGTGCCGATCCGCATCCGCGATATAGGCGACGTTGTCATTGGAAACGCCCCGCGTCTGGGCGAGTTCGGTTTCAATAAAACCGATGATGCCGTCGAGGGCGTCATCATGATGCGACGCGGCGAACAAACACAGGACGTGTTAAAGGGCGTTGAGGCGAAGACGCAGGAACTAAATCAAAGCATCCTGCCACCCGACGTAAAGGTGCGCCCCTACTACGACCGCAGCGATCTCGTAGAGCTGACCATAAGCACCGTCGAACACAACATGCTTCTCGGTATGGCCCTCGTCTTTCTGGTTCTGATGGCTTTTCTGGTGAGCATCCGCGCCGCCGCGATCGTTGCGCTCACCATTCCGCTTTCCTTGCTCTTTTCCTTTATTTTCCTGCATGCGCAAGGGATCCCTGCGAATCTGCTTTCCATCGGCGCCATCGACTTCGGAATTCTGATTGATGGAACCCTGGTGATGGTGGAGAACATCTTCCGCGAGTTGGGCGCGCGCGAAGGCCAGACCTATGATCTGAAAAACGTCATCATCGAGGCGGCAAAGGACGTCGATCGTCCCATCTTCTACTCCGTCGCCGTCATTATTGCCGGATACCTGCCGATCTACGCGCTCAGCGGACCTTCTGGAAAACTATTCAAACCTATGGCCGACACGGTGGCCATCGCACTCGTCGGGGCGCTCATCCTGACGCTGACACTGGTTCCTGTCCTGTGCGGCTATTGGTTCAAGAGCGGAGTTCACGAGCGCGTGAACAAGCCATTTAACTGGGTGAGGGACCGATATGCGGGGCAGCTCGAGTGGTGCCTGAATCGCCCCAAGATAACCATGTTCGGCGCCATCTTGATTTTTGGTGCCACACTCCTGCTGATTCCTTTCATCGGCGGAGAGTTTATGCCTCATCTCGACGAAGGCGCGCTCTGGGTAAGAGCAACCATGCCGTACACGGTCTCTTTCGAAACAGCCAGTAACTTTTCTCCCCAGGTTCGCAACATTTTGTTGAAGTACCCGATGGTGACCGATGTTGGCTCCGAACTTGGCCGTCCAGACGATGGCACTGATCCCACGGGGTTCTTTAATGATGAGTTCTACGTTGGGTTGAAACCTTACAGCGATGCATCGTGGAAGACGGGCAAGATCCACACCAAGGCAGAGCTGGCCGAAGACATACAAAGCCAGCTCCAGGCGTTCCCCGGGGTCATTTTCAATTACACACAGCCCGCCGAAGATGCAGTCGATGAAGCGCTGACGGGGCTCAAGAGCGCGCTTGCGGTCAAAGTATACGGGGCCGACCTCAATATTCTCCAGAGCCAGGCGCTCGAGATCAAGCGGAGGCTCTCGCAGGTTCCAGGATTCACTGAGCTGACGGTTGTGCGGGAACTTGGCCAACCCAGCCTGATTATCGATGTCGATCGAGACAAGATTGCCCGCTACGGAATCAACGTGGCTGACGTTGAAGCCATCGTTCAAGCCGCCGTGGGCGGGCAGGCAGCTACCCAGGTGATCCAAGGCGAGAAACTCTTCGACCTCGTCGTGCGCATGAAGCCTGAATTTCGCGAGAATGCGCAACAGATCGGCAACCTGCTTGTCGGCACTCCAACAGGTCAGCAGATTCCTCTAAGCGAACTCTCCAACATTCATGAATCCCCGGGGGCGTCGTTTATCTATCGCGAGAACAACTCGCGCTATATCGGGGTGCAATACAGCGTGGAGGGGCGCGACTTGCAAAGCGCTGTGCTGGCCGGCCAGAAGTCGATCGCGGAAATTACAAAGGCGCTTCCCTCCGGATATCGACTTGAGTGGGGTGGGGAATATGGCGAATTGCTGCAGGCGAAGCATCAGATGGAATTCATTGGGCCGCTGGCGGTGCTGATCATCTTCATGATCTTGTTTGCGCTTTACGGGAATTTCAAGTTCCCGATCACCATCGCCCTCGGTGTGATACTGACCGAGCCCGTGGGTGCGCTGATCGCCCTTAAGCTGACCAACACGCCGCTCAGCGTTTCATCGGCGCTTGGCTTGCTTGCGCTGATGGGCGTTTCGGTTGAAACGGCCGTCATTCTCGTCTCCTACATCAATAAGCTCCGCCTCGAAGGCAATGACATCCGCACCGCAACTCGTGAAGCTTCGCTCTTGCGCCTTCGACCAATCATGATGACGGCCCTCGTCGCTTGCCTGGGACTTTTACCCGCAGCACTTTCCACCGGTATTGGTTCTGACACGCAGAAGCCGTTTGCGATCGTAATTGTGGCTGGCCTCGTTTCGCGGCTCTTTCTGGGTTTCTTCGTGAACCCAGTGTTGTATGAGATGGTCGCTCATGATGGTGATGTCTTGCAGGTCTGAGTTTTGTTGAATTTTCCGTTGAGCTGGAACCGAATGCTCTGCCTTCATCAGTGTCGCACGTTCGAGTGTGTGGCCGTTTCTCGCAACGTGCACTCTCGAGTGCGTGGAGGGAAAGCGGCCAAGGCGATGTCATCATCGTCCGCTACGCCGACGATGTTGTGCTGGGTTTTCAGCAGCGGGCAGATGCTGTGCGGTTCCTCGAAGCGTTCAAGGAACGGCTGGCAAAGTTCGGCTTGGAATTACATCCTGACAAGACACGGCTGATCGAATTCGGGCGCTATGCGGCCCGTGAACGGAAGCGGCGTGGGGAAGGGATACCGGAGACCTTCAACTTCTTGGGCGTTACCCACTTCTGTGGAACGCCACAAGACCGAGACCTTCACCGTCTGGCGAATCACTGCGAAAAAGCGAATGGTTGCGAAGCTCAATATCATCAAGGCTGAACTTCAACGCCGTAAGCATGATCGCACCAGTCAGGTCGGCGTATGGCTTCGGAGTGTGGTCACCGGCCACTACCAATACCATGCTGTCCCCGGCAACATCGACCAACTGCGCCTCTTCCAAAGACGCGTCAATCGGCTGTGGCATGCCGTTCTGGTTCGTCGCAGCCAACGCGCGCGGAAGTTCGATTGAGGCGCCATAGCGCTAAATTCCTAATCTGCTGGTGGGATGATGGGTAAAGACTCCAGGGGCTTCTACGAGTTTGGTCAGTTCCGAATGGATCCAGCCCGCAAGATCCTGCAGCGGGATGGTGAGCCCGTAACCCTGACTTCAAAAGCGTTCGAAATGTTGCAAGTCCTTATCGAGCACAGCGACCAGGTGATTTCGAAGGACGAGTTGATGAAGGCTTTATGGCCAGACAGCTTTGTCGAAAAGTCAAACCTGACGCAGCACATTTCGGTTTTACGGAAGGCTCTTGGCGAAACCCCTCAAGATCACCGATACATAGTCACGTTTCCCGGCCGAGGCTATCGCTTCGCGGAAAGCGTGCGATTCGTTTCAGGGCGTGAACCGGATTCAGATCAAAAAACGGCTAAATAGTTGGTGCGTTTAAAGGCGTTTCACCTGTGCTGTGAACTTAGCGAGAACCTAGTGATTTGCGCTCGCGAGGAACCTTCCTGCGATGCAGTAGCAGACTTCAGCTGAAGGTCAGTCCGCGATAACGTCCTTTATCGTTGGCAATTCCCACCCGCATAAGCGGAAAAATACGTAAGGCATCTCATGGGCGCCTCGGCATGGTTGCGGCAAACCGGGGTCACTCCAAGGCAGATCCGCGAACACTGGCCGACTTACGGGTAGCTATCCTGCTCCGCAAGTCCGAATTGGCGACTATAAGTCAAAGTGGATCGATTTTTGCCTTCCTTGGATCGAAACTTCCGCATCAGCGACAAATCTACCGGAGCTCAAAAACGAGCCTCCGCGCTGGTCGATAAGAGAGTTTCGGCCTGCGGGTACTGGCATTGCGTCGGTTTACAAGGCTTGTGTTTCTGCTCTATTCACATGCAATGGCAGCGAAATCTTGACAACCGTACCGCCTTCTACGCGGTTGTGGACTGTGAACCGGCTGTCCCCGTTTGGGTGCAGTCCGGCAATGCGCTCGGAGGTAATTGAAAGACCGTGGCCAGCTGAGGTTTTCATCGACCAACCAGCGGGCAAGCCGACACCATCGTCAAGCACATAAATCTCCAAGCGACCATTGACACCCGCGGCTTTCACCGTCACTGTTCCGCCAGCGGCTCGGCGCGATATACCGTGACGGATCGCGTTTTCAACGAGCGGCTGAATGATGAACGATGGTACTTGGGCAAACTGGACTTCAGAAGCGATATCCTTCCTGAACCTCAATTTGTTGCCGAAGCGAATTCTCTGAATGGCAAGGTAGTGTTCGAGGAACCAGAGTTCTTCTGCAAGTGATACCTCATGTCTGTCCTTCGATTCGAGGGATACCCGCAGCAGATCGCCGAGGTGCCCGATCATGCAGCGAGTAAGCTTGGGATCGCGCTCAAGGTGAGAGGAAATCGTATTCAGAGCGTTGAACAGGAAGTGGGGATCGAGTTGCATACGCAGCGAGCTCAAACGCGATTCGGCGAAGCTGTGCTCCAGTAATTCAACATGCAGCTCGCTCGAAATGTAGCGCTCGTAGTATCGATAGCCGAGCATCACGCCGACGATTAGACAGCAGATGAGCCAATCCCACAGGAGCAAGCCAAGGTTCCCGAGGGCGAAGAGTTGCGAAGTGCGCAGCGCGCTCCATGGCACAACGGCCAAAAGGGCACGCATCGTCGTGAAGATGTAAAGATAGACCAATGTCAAGAGGGGGCTCGCAGCCAGATGTGCACCCACCCTACTGCCGAGTTGCTTTCCTGAGAACGGCAGTCGTCGGTCAAGCGCAAGAACCAGAGGAGCCACGAAGCCCCAGGCCGAGAATTCCAACAGGTTCACGCGCAGAGAGTATTCGTAGTGTCCGCTGTTAAGGTCCGCCAGCGAGAATATCCAGCCGATGGCAGTCCACACAAGTATCGAAACCAGAACGCGCCAAACCAACCTCCTGATGACCCGCCTGTTTCCGCCTTGGAGCGAAGCCTGTTGGTCTCCCGAGATCCGTTGGGCGGTTTGTGTACAGTCCAATAGGCTCAAACTCTCGGAAAGGGTATTGCCCCGGCGGTCAATCACGGCGAGCTTTCAAGATGCACGACGCTAACGTTACAACACTCATCTGCACGCCATCCTGGGTTTCGAAAGGTGCGTTTCGAAGGGCGCGAGGTAACGCGCTTCGAAGTGATCAGATATTCCGTGTTGCTGGTTGCGGGTCAGTGCTCCATGGGCGGGGCCGGTGTCCCGTCGGACCAGTCGTGTACCACGACCATGAAAGTCGTCACTCGGGATTGCGGATCATTCGCCGCGATCATCGGTGAGCCCGGCAGATTCGCCCCCCAGTTCTTCGCCACGTCACCCGGGGCGTAGAACATCAGGTGCGAGTGCCAGCTGTGGACCCCATCGTTGAGATACTGCTCCTTCGACATCATGTAGCACATCGCTCCGGGCGCCAGCGCCGGCAGTTCCCCGCTATCGAGGGCCGCCGTGATCGCCTGTGCGATCTCTGCCTTCGATTTGCCTGCCAGCACAAGTCGGGTCTTCATCAGATAGATTGGTGCAATGGTCTCGGCCGCTGCGGCATTGAAACAATTGGGGGCGCGCATTTTGGGATTCCAGAATTCCGGATGATCCGTGTCATGGGCCCAGGATCGCTCCACATAGCAGAGAAATCCGTTCTTGCCTTGCACGGCTGTCGTGTATCCCTGCCGTTCCAGGACCATCACGGTGGCGTCGTCGGCGACCGAGGCTGGGGCCGCGCTGCGGGCCAGTGCGATCTCCGCATCCTTTGACATCAGGTACTCGTCCAGAGGAGCCATGGCCGGATAGGGATCCGCCAGCGCTCGCGCCGGCTGGATGCCTCCCGGCAGAACTAGCAGGGCCAGAAATACAAAACCGAAGATCGTTACGGTATTTCGCATTCGATTCTCCCTCTCCAGAATGTTTTGAATTGTGACGTCAACAAAGTTGGCCGCTCACAGGTCCAACTAAGCCGGGCTCTCCGCTGAAACAGCATCTCGATATAGCGCCGCAGGTGATCGACGCACTCGGCAGCCACTGCGGGTCCCCCCTTGGCCTTGGCCAAAATGAACGATCCCTGAAGCACCGCCTGGATGTGCAGTGCCAGACTCCGCGCCGTCCACTCGCCAGTCACCCCATGTTTCCGCATCGCCTCGGCGATATCCGGCTCCAGCGTTTCCGCGTGTCCACTAATGCTCCGATTGCAAGCCTCGCGGATCGCCGGGTGCGTGTCGTAGACCTCCTGCACCATCGTCCCCGCCAGGCAGGTAAAGTCAGCCAATTTCCCCGTCAGCAGCGCCTTACGGAAGTCCACATAGGCCAACAACCGTTCTAGCGCGTCGGCTCGCGCATGGTAGGGCGCGGAGGCAAACAGCGCGCCGGCGCCTTCTGTCCAATAGTCAGCCGCAGCCAGAGCCAGCTCCTCCTTGCTGTCAAAATGGTGGAAGAAGCTTCCCTTCGTCAGCCCGGCCACCTCGCAAACATCCTCGACCGTCGTGGCCGTAAATCCCTTTGTCCGAATCACTTGAAGGGCAGCCTGCAGGAATTTGGTTTTCGATTCGTGTCTCGCTGTGGCTATCGTCATGTCGGATACCATCTGGTTGGTATGAAACATACCGATTCGTTGGTACATTGTCAACTGTATCTTTGGCTGGTGGCACCGATTCCGGTGTCGTTTTCCAGCCCCATGAGGGTGTCCCTTGTCCCTCGCTTTTGGGGACCGGGACACCACCACGTCAACTGGCCATAAGCAAACCGAGATTAATCACGATTAGTCTCGCGGCCCATGGCAACGCGGATTCTCCAGGACTGAGGGTTCACGAGATTCCTGTCGCTATGCCGACTCTTCATTAGTAATCACAACTACGTCGTTTCAATCAACAGTCTTCCGGCAGGTTTCCTGACAGATCTTCTGGACTTGACCTCGAAAGATCGCGCAAATCTCCTGTTGCTTTCCAAAAGGGATCGTGACATTATTCCTGTTGGAAACCTAAAGGTGGGTCTCCCGATGAAAGAAAAGCCCGACGTTTTGCAAGGAACGCTTGCGCTAATGGTCCTGAAAACCCTTGATGTGCTGGGGCCGCAGCACGGCTACGGGATTGCCCGCCGCATCGAGCAGATCAGCGGAGATATTCTGGCTGTCAACCAGGGCACCCTATATCCCTTGCTGCTGAAGCTGGAGAATGAAGGCTCGATTGCCTCGCAATGGGGCGCATCTGAAAACAACCGCCGCGCCCGCTTCTATCGCCTTACCGTGTCCGGCCGGAAACAGTTGCAAACCGAGACCCGTGAATGGAAACAGACCGCGGCTATCATCGCGCGCTTCTTTGAAGTCAAAGCGGAGGACCTGCCATGAAATCTCTTCGCCGCTTCTTCATGAGACTGTCGAACTTCACGGCTGGGCGGGGTGCCGATGAACGCCTGCAGGAAGAGATCGCCGAACACATCGCGCTGCAAACGGAGGAAAACCTGCGCGCCGGCATGTCGCCCGCCGAGGCGCGCAGGCAGGCCGCGCTGAAGCTTGGTGCGGCGCAGGCGATACGCGAGCGCCACCACGCCGAGCAGAGTCTTCCGCTTGCTGAGAATCTTCTCGTCGATCTCCGCTACGCGTTTCGCATGCTGCACCGGTCTCCCGGATTTGCTCTCATCGCCATCGCCACCATAGCCCTCGGCGTCGGAGCCACCACCGCCATCTACAGCGTCATCGACGCAACCCTGCTGCATCCCTTGCCCTACCCCCACCCCAGCGAGCTGGTGCGCATTGAAGCCAACCTTCCCGGCGTGGGCGCGCACAACATCGGCGTCTCCATCCCTGAGTTGAGAGACCTTCAGAACTCGGGAATTTTCCAATATGTGTCCCTATCCTTTTTCGGCACCAACAATCTTATCGGCAGCGCCCAGCCCGCGAGCATCGCCTCAAAGTCGGTCTCGCCGAGCTACTTCGCGGTGCTCGGCGTCGACGCAGCGTTGGGCCGCACCTGGGATCCGCACGACGGCACACCCGGCTTCATGCCTGAAGTCGTCATCAGCGATGGGCTCTGGAAGCGCGCATTTGGCGCCGACCCGCACATTCTCGGCAAAACTCTGCGCCTCGACAACGATGTCTATCATGTTGTCGGCGTCATGCCCGCCAGCTTTCGCGACCAAGGCCAAACCAGCGAGCAGCGCAGTACCGATTTGTGGGCCGCGGCCGGGTTTTATGGCGACCCCGCCCCGCCGCCGATGCGCGGCACGCGTTTCCCCTTCGAGACCATCGCGCGCCTTCAGCCTGGTCTCTCGCCTGAGGCAGCGAAGGGGCACCTCGATGCCCTGGTTGCATCGTTGAAGAAGCAATATCCGGCGGATTATCCGTCCCAGGGCGCGTGGACTCTCCACCTCACTCCCCTGGCCGAGACTATTGTCGGCAACGTTCGCCAATCGCTCATTCTGTTGTTCGGCGCGGTCGGCCTGGTCCTGCTGATCAGCTCCGTCAACGTCGCCAATCTGCTCCTTGCTCGCGCCAGCGCGCGCGGACGCGAAATGGCGGTTCGCCAGGCATTGGGAGCCGCAAGAGCGCGCCTCATTCGTCAGCTCCTCACCGAGAGCTTGTTTCTCTTCCTGCTTGGCGGCATCACCGGTTTCGCGGTTCTCTTCTGCGCCCGGAAATTCCTGCTGCAATTTATTCCCGAAAGCCTGCCGCGCCTCAATGAAATATCCGTCAGCTGGGGTGTGCTGGCGTTTGCCATCGTCGTCTCCGTCGCCGCCGGAACCATCTTCGGGCTTGCCCCCGCCTGGCTCATAAGCCGCCTCGATTTGACCACGACGCTCCGGCAGGAGGGTCGTGGCTCCAACGGTTCCCGGCGGCGCTCGCGCTTGCGCCCTGTTCTGGTGATTGGTGAATTAGCCCTCTCCCTGGTGCTGATGATCGCCGCCGGCCTTCTTCTGCGCAGCTTCTGGGACTTGTTCAAGGTGCAGCCCGGCTTCAATCCCACTCGAGTCGTGGCAGTCGAGACCTCGCTGCCGAATCCGAACGATCCGAAAAGCGACATTTACCACACCGCCACGCAGGAGGCCGTGCTGCTCCGCGAAGTTCTGCGCCGCAACCGGACGATTCCGGGCGTGGAAGAAACCGCCGTCGGTGATTGGGGGGCCATTCCCCTTGGCCATAGCCAGAACGATCGCAGAACGATTCCATTTGTTCGCGAAGGCCAGGAAGTGCGAAGCAGCCAGCCTCCGCTGATCGATACATTGACCGTCTCGCCCGAATACTTCCACCTGCTTGGCATGACTCTCTTGCGCGGGCGCCTCTTCGTCGACCAGGACCTTGAAGCTACGCCCTTGGTCGCAGTCATCAACCAGGCTGCGGCCCGCATGTACTGGCCAGGCAAAGATGGGAAGGGCGAGGATCCAGTCGGCAAGCGGGTCCATTTGTTGGGCCGTTTGGGCCGTGCCAGGCCGGACTGGACCACCATCGTCGGCGTAATTGCCGATGCACGCACAGAATCGCTCGCGGACGCTGGCATTCCGCAGATGTACCTCGACATCTACCAGCGCCCTGCCAAGTTTCTGGCGTTCTACGTGCGTGGACAGGTCGATCCCGCCGCCATCTCCGCGCAGGTGCGCACGCAAATCCAGGCTGTCGATGCGGAGCTTCCCGTCTTCCGCGCGGAGACCTTGGACGACGTTCTCTCCTCTTCGCTTTCTGTGCGGCGGTTCTCCATGGAAATGGTGGCGCTGTTTGCCGCAACGGCCCTGCTCCTCGCGAGCCTGGGAATCTACGGCACCATCTCCATCCTGGTCAATGAGCAATCGCGCGAGATCGCCATTCGCCTCGCGCTGGGCGCGCAAAGAGGCACTATCCTCAAGATGGTTTTACGCCAGGGCCTCGCTCTGGGCGCCGCCGGCGCCGGCATAGGCCTGGTTGGCGCACTTATTGTTTCTCATCTCATGGCCGGCCTGCTTTACGGTGTCTCCCCCTACGATCTCTCCACCTTCGCCGGCGTAACCGCCGTGCTCACCGCCGTCGCCATCGCCGCCAGTTATGTCCCTGCGCTGCACGCCATGCGTCTCGATCCGATCACTACACTCCACTCCGAATGATCTTTGGCAATGGTCGAGGCATGTCTTCACAAGTTGTTGCCATCCCAATGGCTTCCTTCGGGATGCTGATGAATTCAACCGACAGCGAGCTCCAGAGGATTAGTCCCCAAACGCCGACTGCGCCAGCCATATTCGAGCCCGGCTTGGTCGTGAGATTCCAGTCGCAACGCCGACTTCAGGGTACCGATCGGGGCCTGGAGGGGTGATTTGGCGATTTGGCATAAATGGAGACCCCGGCAACTTCGGATTTCCAACATTTAGTAAGCAAGCAGCCTGGTAGCTCTACTCATCTCGCAGGGTGGTTGCCGGATCGGTTCTCGCGATGCGTAAAAGTCGGAATGATCGTCCCAAACATGGTGACCAGCGTAAGAACAACCACGACACCTGCCATACTGCTTGCATCATAGACACTCACACCGTAAAGAACGCTGCGCATCACCCGCAACACTCCCAAGCAGAGCGCTAAGCCGAGAACAAGACCTATGGCCGAAGACCGGATTCCCGGTGCCGCGACATGCGCCATCGCTTGGCGGATTGTCGATCCGAGTGCGATGCGGAGCCCGCTTTCGCGTGTTCGTTGCGCCACCATATTCGCAACCAATGAAAAGATGCCCACTGCGCTCAAAAGCAGCGCGAGACCAGCCATGGCGCTGAGAAGAGCGACTTCGACCCTCTGTGTTGCCAGAGACTCCGCAAGATGGTCGGTCAAGCTGTAGAAGCCTGAAAAAGGCAGGCCCTGATCGACACTCGCCAAAGCCCGCTGCATCTGCCCAGGCAAACCCTGGATCGGCCCGGAGGTGCGAACAATCCAGCTCGGTTGGAACCAGGCGTGGATCACTGCAAGCATTCTCGGGTCAGTCTGCGCGGCAGGAATATAGGTGATCGGTTCACTGCCGAGCGGATCGTTCACCTGCTCTTGACGTGGCGGAAGTGTGACGTCTTCCACTACTCCGACAATCAGTGTCCCTTGCTTATCGAGAGCTTGATTGACGGGGCTTAGACCTCCGAAATATTTGGAACGAACGATCGATTGACGATGGCTACCAGCTGACTGCCTCGCCGGTCGGAAACGGTGAAGCTGCGTCCGGCGAGCAACGGAATTTCAAATGCCCCAAAATAAGCGGGTGTCACGTATATCTCACCACTCATAGCTTGTTGCCCTCTCTGAGGACCGCTGCCAAGAGTCATGCCGTTATTCAAAGCGCGTTCGTACGGAAGGGATAGGCCCACAGCCGCACTTTGGACACCCGGAATATGTTCCATGGCAGTGGTGCTTTCGTTGAGCAAGCAGCCCGAACAGCGAAACACCGGCAGAGATCCTGGATGGTCTCACTTCGAGCCTGGAGGCACAACGCCGTTCATGCGCAGATACTCCACCATCTGCCCATAGTGGTCGTATCCGTGAGCAGAGATGAAGGATGCGACGACCGACCGCGTGTGCAGACCGTCGACACCGTCAATAGTGGTGTAGGCATTCTCCGGAGTAATCGTTGCAAGCGCCTTGTGTGCATAGGCGAAAGAATCCGCGGCAGCCTTCAGGAGTTGCTCTTTCGTCGTCAGACTATCGATGCTTTTCGGATCAACCGGCATCTTCTCCCCTAGAATCTTCGAAGCGAAGTAGTAGTTCGCCGTCGTGACATGCGATATTTCCTGCGCGAACGTGCGAACCCCGCCATACTTCGCGCCCTGGGAGGTCGCGAAGGTTGCAGTAGTAGGCGCAAAGCCGTATTTGTCAGCAGGCATCGCCTGCGCGACTCCCATAAACTCCTGCTCGAAAAGGTTCAGCAACTCCTCCTGCGCCTGTACCGGTGACATTCGGGTGGCCACCTTTGCGCTCGTTGAGCCCGCTTGCGCGGAGCCCGCAAGCGTACAGCCTCCTAGAATCAAAGCGGTGCAAACATACAGGAGACGCATAGATCACCCCACTCGCAATTTTCCTCAACAGTCTAGCAGACGCCTGCGTTCGCGATATTTGCTGTCATTTGGTGACTTTAGCCCTTACCGCAAATCCACGGATGTCCGGGCGAAGAGGCAGCCGAAGCGGTCGTTTACAGGCTCCTCTAAAATCTGCTTGCAGCCCAGATATCGCTCGGTTGTCAACACGGAAACATGGCCGAGAAGGAACTGGATCTGTTCCAATTCCCCGCCATTGACATGGCAGAGTTTTGCGCAGGTGCGCTGAAGATCGTGTGGAGTGAGATGGTCCAGTTGCATCCGCTTAGCGCACCTTCGAACGACGTACTAAATGACATTCTCGGAGATCCCTTACCCCAAGGCGTCCCATGGCGGCTCACCGCGCGGAAGATTCGGCCCGACGCTACCTTCGCCAAATCTCTCCATCGATCGATTGCTTGCTTGACCCAAGCAGGCACAGGAACCGTACGGACATGACTTCCTTTGCCAACCAAGTCTACGATGGCCCAATGTCCTTGCCTGATCTGCAGATCCTCAACAGTGAGAGCAGAGAGTTCGGCCCGACGCAATCCGCAGCCAACGAGCATGGAGATCATTGCGAGATTGCGGACACTGCGCAGATCGTCCCCGTCGGCTTTCTCCAGTAAAAGTCGAGCTTGATCCTGGGTTAGCCAGTTTCCCGTGCGGGCTCCAAGCTGCTTTGCGCCTTTGACTCGGCGGATGCCTGCAGCGAGCTACGGACTGAGCAAGCCGGAATCTGCAGCTTCATACGCTAGTCGCCTGACTACCGCAAGGCGCTGATTGACAGAACCAGCTGCCAAGCCCAGAGATTCGAGGTGAAGGCGAAATCCCAGGACAACGGCCCGGTTCAACGCAAGTCGAGGCTCGGAACAATACCAGGTGATGAACTGCTCCATTGCGAACTTATAGTTTCTCCTGGAATGGGGAGAACTGAGGCTGTTGAGTACCGCGGATTTCGCGTGATCAAGATCTGGGAGCTTCAGAACGATCTTGCGGCTGGGTGGCCTTCTGTTCCTTCTGCGCATATGAGCGGCCTCCATGCCGCTGGCATGCACAAATTAGACCTGCCGCAGGAAATCTGGCCTCGAAATGTGCGTTGGCGATGGAGCGCCAATGCAGAATCACCAATTTTCGTCCTGAGAACTGACGTACTTTTAAATCTGCTGAGCGGGCAAGCTGCTCGCTGCGCTATACAAAACGAAGTAGACAATCTACCTCCCTTGGGAGTAGAGTGTCTACGTCTATGAGCGAAAAAGACCAGTATAAGAACCGGATTGAGCTGCTGCAGGGAACACTCGACATGCTTATTCTTCAAACCCTGCAATGGGGGCCGCAGCACGGATACGGCATTGTCCAGGCTTTACGTTTGCGATCCGGAGACGTGCTTCAGGTGGAGACCGGATCGCTGTATCCGGCTCTCCATCGATTGGAGCGTCAGAGCTGGGTGCAGTCTGAGTGGAAGCAGTCAGAGAGCAAGCAAAAAGCCCGATATTACCGAATCACGGCCAAGGGGAAAAAGCAGTTGGCCTCGGATCTGGGCCGATGGGAGCGGATTGTCGAAGCGATTGGGTCGGTGATGTACGTCAAGCCGGAGGAGAGTGAGTCATGAAGTGGTTCCCGAGCTTCGGTTTTCAGCGGCGCAAGCGCGAATTGCAGGAAGAGATTGATGCGCACCTGCAGATGGCGATTGCCGATCGAGTGGCGCGAGGCGAGACGGCAGAGACGGCGCGACAAGCGGCGGCGCGGGAGTTCGGAAATATTCCTTTGGTGCAGGATGTGACGCGCGAGATGTGGGGCCAGGGCTGGCTTGAACAACTAGGCCGGGATGTCCGTTATGCGTTACGGCAACTGCGCAAGAGCCCCGGCTTTTCGATCACCGCGACGGCGATGCTGGCAGTAGCTATCTGCGCCAACAGCACCGTATTCAGTTGGATCGACGGCACAATGTTGCGTCCGATTCCTGGCGCGCGGGACACGGGCGATCTTGTGAGCCTGCAGCGAGGGGAACGGAACTTCTCTCCGACTCCGCCCTTCTCGTATCTCGACTATCGCGATCTGCGCGAGCAGAACCACACCTTCACCGGAATGCTTGCCTATCATCACGATTGGATCACGCTGACTGGCGGCGCACAGCCGGAGCGTGTCTATATTGCGAACGTGTCGGCGAACTATTTCGATGTGCTCGGCATCAAGCCGGTGCTGGGACGATTCTTTCTGGCTGAAGAAGAGACGCGTCCAGATGCGGTTCCCAACGTGATCTTGAGTTACTCGCTCTGGAAGACGCGCTATGCCGCAGACCCGGCAATTGTGGGCAAGTCGATCGAGGTTGCCCGGCATCCTGTGACGGTGATCGGTGTGGCGCCGGAGGGGTTTGTGGGAGCAATGCCCGGGCTGCGTGACGATCTGTGGGTAACGCTCGATCCCCTGGGGACGGATGTGTGGCGGATCACGCATCGCAGTGGTGGTGCGGTCTGGCTGAACGTAATAGGAAGATTGCGGCCCGGCGTGAGCCGTGGCCAGGCAGCCCAGGATCTCGACACCGTGATGCACCATATTGTGGCGGCATATCCGGACGATCATCTGGGCGAGAACCGGATCACGCTGGATCCCATGTGGCGCTCGCCATTCGGCGCCAACGGGTTCATGGCGGCGACGCTGCCCATCTTGCTGGCCTTCGCTGCTGTGGTGCTGTTGCTGACCAGCGCGAACGTGGCGACGCTCACGCTGGTGCGGTTTGTATCCCGGCGGCGTGAGCTTGCGATCCGGCAATCGCTCGGGGCAAATCGCATGCAACTGGTGCGGCAGATGGTGCTGGAGGGCGTGGTGCTTTCCATCGTCGCAGGAGCCGTGGCCCTCGCGTTGACATCGTGGACATCGAAGTCATTCGCATGGTTCTTTCGGGCGAGCTCGGGTCCTACCACCCTGAACGGGAGCATGGACCATAACGTGGTGATCGGGATTGCGGTGTTTTCCCTGTTGGCCGGCATGCTCTGCGGCGCGCTGCCCGCCTGGCGTTCGTCCCACGCGCCGGCCAGTTGAGGTACTCAAGGCAGAGTCTGCAAGTATCTCCGGCGGCTCACGCAACCGGAAATTGCTCAGCGCGCTGGTGGTGGCGCAAATCGCGCTTTCACTTCCTCTGCTGTTGTGCTCCGCGCTCTTTCTGCGAACACTGCGGAATCTCGCCGGCGCGAATCCCGGATTTGAGCAGGACCACATTCTCACTGCGTCCGTGGGGCTGAATATCGCCGGCTACAGCAACGACGAGGAACAGGTGATCCGTCACAAGATACTTGATCGCGTGTCGGCATTGCCCGGCGTGAAGGTTGCGTCTTTTACGGACTGGATTCCGATGACCCTGAACCACAAGGCCGAGGATGCGTATCCGGAAGGGTATGTGCCGCACCCCCATGAATCTTTGCAGGTGTACCATGCCGAGGTGTCCGCGCGGTATTTCGAATCCCTTCATATACCCATTCTGGAAGGACGCGAGTTTACGCCGGATGACGATGAAAAGGCCCCGCGGGTACTCATCGTGGATCAGACGGCGGCGAGGCGCTACTGGCCAGGGACAGGATCCGCTGGGAAAGAAACTCAGGATATGGGGCAGACTCTTCACGGTTGTCGGCGTCGCGAGAAATTCGACACATATGTTAATGAATGAGGCCCCGGAGCCTATGGTGTATATGAGCTTTTTCCAGGCATGGGTACGAGAACATCGTGCAGGTGAAGACGGAGGGAAATCCGGCCGACCTGGCGCCGGCGGTGGAAAACGCCATCCACGAGATCGATACACGGCTGCCGGTTTTCGATGTGCGTCCCATGCGGGAGAGTACCCAGTTGGCGAGCAGCTTCGCCGTCATCGAGAGCGCCCTGGCGGGAATGTTCGCGCTGATCGGGCTGGTTCTTGCGGTAACCGGGATCTACGGAGTCGTGGCCTATCGAACCCAGATGCGAACCCACGAGATCGGAATACGAATGGCGCTGGGTGCTTCGCGCGTCAATGTGCTGCGGCTCGTGCTGGTGCAGGGATTATGGATCACAGGCATCGGGCTGGCGCTGGGATTGGCATTTGCATTGGGACTGACGCGTCTCATCGCCCAGCTGTTGTACGGAATCGGCGCCAACGATCCCGTCACCGTCGTTTCCGTCGTCATGCTCCTGGGAGCAATGTCTTTGCTAGCATGCTACTTTCCGGCGCATCGAGCGATGCGCCGAAACCCTGTGACCGCGATTCGCGAATTGTAAGCTGCAGTTCGGACTCGGCGCGAATTGGACGGATTCGGGGTATGTTTGGTGCTCCACCAGGTTGGCGAGAAGGGTAAGCTGCAACGGCATAAGGTCGGCCAATGACCGCTCGTGGGTTCTCATCCTTTATCAATTGTCGCGAAGAGGGCAATGCACTCATCCGTCATGGATTACTCATCCAAAACAGGATCGGTCCTGGAAAACGCGCTAGGGATCTGCGATCCCGGCCCAGGGGTCCGTCGATTGTCGCTAAACCGTCAAGCACTTGGCGACGCCAGATAGATAATTGCCTTCCGAATTTCAGCTGTGGTTGCTGCGCCCACATGCAAGTTCGATACAACGCAATATTGTCCTTTGTCGTAGGTCAAGCCTCATCTTTGTGTAGTTCAGGTTAAGACATTCATCATGCCGAGATGCGCACCAAACTGTCGATACATCCCGGCGGACGGGGCGCAACAGTTGCAGCTCACTTACTGGCAGCGACCATCGTCGAGTGCGGCGTTCCAAAACCATACCTATCGATAATCGAGACGCGCATATCGACAAGCTGGCTCTTGTTCAGTTCGTGGGTAGTGAGGAGAAGCCCCAATGCAAAGCAGATTCTGCTTGTGATCATGGCCACAAAAGACCTACACGAAAGCTGCCAGAGCACCGTTGTTAACCTGCTCTTGCGAGATCTCGTCGGCGGCGTCCTCGACCCCCAAATAATCGAGAGTCACCTCCAAGCTCTCATGGCCGAGCCATGCTTGGATCTTCCGGACCGAGACGCCTTTCTCGTGGTGCCGAGTCGCACCGGTCTTGCGCCAGCGATGCAAATCGAAGTCCTCCCAATCCAATCCTGCACGTTTGGCGATCTTCTCGCACCTGCGCAGAAAGTGATACTCGACTCCGCCAATTCCGTTCGGGAAGAGCAAGTCCCGTGATTTCTTTCCTGCGCAGTATTTCTTCATTCGGGTCATGAACAACGTCGGAATCGGAACCTTGCGGCCCTTCTTCGATTGGCCGGAGCGCTTCCCTTCAGTCGAAAACCCTTATCCGGCTTCGGGCAAATGTGCAGGATGTTTTTGTCGAACTTCAGGTCGCGGACTTCGCAATGCGCAACCTCCATATCGCGTGCCATTGAATGAAGAAAAAACTTGAATAGCAATTCTTCTTCCTCCTCGCAGGCAGCGAAGAACTTTTGCATTTCATCGTCGGAGTAGGGAACGACTTCGGTCGGTGGAAATTTCATCTCCTTGAGAAAAGGCTTAGCTACGGCGCTCCCATTCTTGATGAGGAAGTGCTTACGGCCTGCATAATGTTGTAGCTGGTGCGATCGGAGAGGTCTTTCTTGTGTGTGAGAAGAAAGCTCCGAAATCTCTCAATGAACTTCCCATCGACCTGGTCCATATATCGCATTTGGGTCAAACTCGGTCAGGAACCCCAGACGATACTCATATGCTTCATGCGTGCGGACGGCGAGGCCATATCCGGATTTGCCGCCACGATCTTTACAGTTGCTCAAATATGCATTGACCGCATCGGACACGAGCTTTCTCGGTCGCTGTTTCGGTCTGCGACATCGTCGGTCTTCTTGATCGTGACGGCGGCGAAAGATAGGCGGACTTCAAGTTCCTTCTTAAGGTCAGGTTGCTTGACCTGACCGCCAGCGGCGGCGAAGGCCATTTCAAGCCGTTTCAATTGGAGGGCATTGAGAGCAGCCTCCAGATCGTTCCCAACCGGTTCCAGGTGCTTGTCACTATTGATGTACCAGCTCAGGTAGAACTCGCCACAGGCGAGGTGTGAGAGGTCTTCAGATGACTTTCCAATAGGAGGAACACTGTCTTCCTGATTTTCGTGCGTATATAGAGGACAACCCGAACGATTAGCCAAGCTCTTACTCCTTCCTCGATTAGATGGAAGCTAAGTTGCTTGGAATCAATACTTTCAGTGATTTCCAGCCGTTTCCAGTGGCTTCAAGCGGAAACCAAGAAGTAGTAACAAATAGTAACAAGCTTCTCTAAGTGGTTTATTTTGAGGACTTGGTGCCGAAGAAGGGACTCGAACCCCCACACCCTTGCGAGTACGTGGACCTGAACCACGCGCGTCTGCCAATTCCGCCACTTCGGCACAAGACACAAATCCAGCGTAATTCGCCGGATCGGCAGCATCTCTGAGTCTCGCAAAACGAGCTTGTCGTGTCAAACTCATACGAGCTTTTGTGCCTGGCAAGTCACTTCTTCTTCAGGGCTTCCAACTCATCCAGCGTCCGCGGCCAATCCGAACCCAGTAGTCGCGATAGGCTGCGGTCCGCCAGCACCTTTCCCCCGGTCTGGCACTTCGCGCAGTAGTTGGTTTCGTTGTCTGCATAGCGAATCCGCTGCACCCTCTCGCCGCATCGCGGACAGGGTAGATTGAACCTGCCGTGTACCGCCATCTCGGGCCGGAAAGCCGTCACCTTCTCGGGGAATGCCTTCATTGCCTCTGCGCCGAGCCGGTCCATCCACACCCGCATGGTGTTCCGGGTCGCCGAGAACAGCCGCTCCCATTCCTCGGGCTTGAGCTTGTGCGTCAGGGTTATCGGCGAGAGTTGCGCCGCATGCAGAATCTCGTCGGAATATGCATTGCCCACGCCACTGATCAGCCGTGGATCGGTGAGCGCACGCTTCAAAGTGCGGTTTTCTGCCGTGAGCGCTTCACGAAATCCGTCCAGGTTCGTCTCGAAAATCTCCACGCCGCCGGGATCCATCGCCCTCAATGCCTCTTCACCCCGGACCACGTATAAAGAGGCCCTGCGCTTCGAACCGGCCTCGGTCAACACCAGCGATCCATTCGGGAAGTCAAATGCGGCGAGCGCATTTCTGCCGGCCAGCTTTGCCTGCGACAACTTCCAGTGGAGCCGTCCCGCGATCATCAGGTGCAGGACCAGCCACAGCTCTTGATCGACGCCGATCGCAATTCGCTTCCCGATGCGACGGAGCCCGCGAACCGTGCACCCTTCAACTGCGCTCAAAGGCGGGTCGACCGAGCGTAGCAGGAACACCGATCCCAGCCGGACGCGCTCCAGTGTCTGACCCAGAATTCGCGCTTCGAGTGCAGTGATGTACGCAGTGATATCGGGCAGCTCCGGCATGAGTACAAGATTGCGGGGAGGCGCCGGGTTCACGCAAGAGCGTCATCTTGTATATTTGTTCCACGTTGTCCCCCTTGGCGTGATCCTCACAACTTAAGGACCAATTGCATGAAGTGTCTCCTCCCCTGTCTTCTTGCTGTGTTCATCACATTCAGCGCCGGCTTGTTCGGTGAGAGTCCATCTACGGGAACGGCGACGTCTCGCCTCCCCATTCCTGCGACACCCGGCAAAGTCTTCGATCTCGCCTGGGTCAGCAAGATTCTCCGCGTCAGCGACCCGCAGATTGCGCCGGACGGCAAGTTGCTGGCAGCCGTCGTCGCGCACCCTGATTACGAGGAAGACATCTATGCTTCGGACCTGGTGCTGGTCGACACTGCGACTGGAAAGACGCGCTTCCTTACCCACGATCGCAAGCATGTTTCGTTTCCGCGCTGGTCGCCATCGGGGGACCGGATCGCTTTTCTGGTGGAGGACGCGGATAAGCACAACCAGATCTTCGTGCTCGACATGTCTGGAGGCGAATCACAGCAACTGACGAAGAGCGCAACGCCAATTCAGCAGTTCGCGTGGAAGCCCGACGGTACGGCAATCGCGTTCGCGGCCGCTGACGCGCCTTCCAAAAAGACTGGCGCCGACAAGTTTGACGACGCCTTTGACGTAGGCGATGGCAGCTTCCTCGACAAGGACCACGCGCTTCCCACGCATCTCTGGCTGGTTCCCGTCACCGGCGGCGAAGCCAAGCGCCTTACCTCCGGCACGTGGAGTCTCCCGGTCGCGTTTCCTCCCGGGCCGCCGGCTTCGCCCATCGCATTTACGCCCGATGGCAGCAAGCTAGTGTATGTGCGTCTTGAAAACACCTATTCCGGCGACCGCCGCTACTCTTCGCCACAGGTGCTCGACCTGGCCACCGGAAAATCAGAAGCGATTACGACGCACGCGATGTATTCAACGCAGCCCTTGCCTTCGCCGGACGGATCGCACGTTGCCTACATCTATCCTCGCGATGGCACCGATCGCAACTATCAGGACGTCTACGTGGTGGATGGGCTCAAAGGGGACGGCGACAACATTACCCGCGCGATTGACCGGAATTTTTTCCGGGCACTGTGGATGCCCGACGGGAAGGCCCTTTTGACCGGCGCCAATGACGGGTCCACCGCGAGCATGTGGATCCAGCCACTCACCGGAAAGGCGACGAAGCTCGCTCTCGCTAATGTCACGCCCAACACCGGCTTCTGGCTCGACGCAACAGTGGGCAAGCAGGGCCAGATCGCGTTCGTGGGAAGCGAACCGCATCATCCCTCCGAGATCTACATTTTGGATAGCCCGCAGTCGAAGCCGCGCCGACTCACCACTTTCCACGCCGCCTTCGACTCGCTCAATCTGGGCAAGAGCGAAGTGGTCACCTGGCAAAGCCCGGACAAGGCGCCGAAGAATTGGACCGAGAACGGAATCCTGACCTATCCGCCCGATTATGTTCCGGGCAAAAAGCTGCCCCTGGTGCTTTACATTCATGGCGGACCGACGTCGTGCTCGAAGGACACCTTCTCGCTCTTTGCGCAAATCATTGCCGCGCAGGGCTGGCTGGTCTTCGAGCCCAACTACCGGGGCAGCGACAACTTCGGCAACGATTTTGCCCGCGCCATCGTTGATGATTCAGGCGACGGTCCGGGCCGCGATGTCTTCGCCGGCCTTGACATGCTCAAGAAGCGCGGCATCGTCGATGAGTCGAACATCGCTGTCACCGGCTGGAGCTACGGCGGCTACATGACGAGCTGGCTCATCGGCCACGCGCAGTTCTGGAAGGCGGCGATTGCCGGCGCACCCGTTACGAATCTGCTCGATCAGTACAATCTTTCCGACAGCAACGTCGGCCGCGCCACCGCGATCGGCGGCTCGCCCTACACCGGCGACTGGATGAAGCATTTCGTCGAGCAGTCGCCTATCACCTATTACGACAAGATGACCACGCCGACGATGGTGCTGCAGGACGTGGGCGATTATCGTGTGACCATCACGCAGGGATACGAGCTGTATCACGCTCTCAAGGATCGCGGCGTTACGACGTGGTTTTATGCCTACCCGATTGGCGGCCACAGTCCCAACGATCCCGTTCGCATGCGCGATGTGTATCGCAGGTGGATTGAATGGCTTGATCAGTATTTGCCGCACGCATGAGGAGCAACCTTCACCAACAACGGCACGAACGAGGGTGCCCCATCCAAGCTCCGCTTGGGTGGAAAGCACGATCCTGTCCATTTTTCATTCCGTCTGAGTGTGGATTCAAGTCATGCATGACTGCGGTTCGGGCACACGCGGTCGCCGATCAGCCGATGATCGTGTTATCGATCAGCCGTGTGCTTCCCACCCACGCTGCAACCGCGAACAGCATCCCGGGTGCGGCGGTGAGCACGGGCCACAATGTCTCCCAGTCCACCAGCTCGATGTAGTCCACGCGAACATCAGGCGCTTCCGCAAACACCCCGCGTGCTGCCTCGATCAAAGCCGAGCCTGAACGCTCCCCGTCGGCGACCAGTGCTTCGACTCGACGAATTGCGCGGTTCACTATCAGCGCTTGGTTCCGCTCTTCCGGACTCAAGTATGCGTTGCGCGAACTCAGAGCCAGTCCATCAGCTTCACGCACGATTGGGCAAACCACAATCGCGGTACCCAGCCGAAGATCGACAACCATCCGTCGCAGCACCGCGATCTGTGCCGCATCCTTCTGCCCGAAGAAGGCGAGGTCGGCTTCGGCGGCAATCATCAGTTTCGCGACCACAGTTGCGACGCCGCGAAAATGGCCGGGCCGCGACTGTCCGTCGAGGCGTTCACTAAGCCCTTCAACCTCGACAAACGTTGATGCCGAGGCGGGGTACATCTCTTCGACCGTGGGACTGAAGATGACGGTTGCACCTTCGCGCTCGGCCAGTGCGCAGTCAGCCTTGAAGGTTCGCGGATAGCGTGCGTAGTCCTCGTTGGGGCCGAATTGTGTGGGGTTTACAAAGATGGATACGGCCACGCGGCCCGGGCGCGCCTCGGCTGCCGCACGAATCAGTGACGCATGTCCGGCATGCAATGCACCCATAGTCGGCACCAGCGCGATTCCCTCGCCGCTTGCGCTCGATCGCTGCGCGCGGCTCCACGCCCGCAACTCTTTCACTGTCGTGAGAATCTGCATCAGGCTTTGCGCAGCTGCTTCACTGGTGCTGTCTCGGCGTGTTCCGATGCGAGTTCCTTCCGCACCGCCGAAGACAGATGATAGCTTTCCTCGTCCGCCGGAAATGCGCCATGGTCTACATCTTCGCGATAGCGTTCGATGGCCGCGCGAAACAGCCCCGCCGCATCCGCATAGCGGCGTGCAAACTTCGCCTTCGGAGCGAAGCTCAGGTTCACCATGTCGTGGAAGACGAGGATCTGGCCGTCGCAATCCGGGCCGGCGCCGATGCCGATAGTGGGAATCGTAAGCTCCGCCGTAATCTCCGCGGCAACCTCGCGTGGAATGCCTTCGAGCACGAGCAGGCCTGCGCCCGCTTCCTCAAGCGCCTTCGCGTCGGCTTTGATCTGCCGCGCCGTGTCCGTTGACTTAGCCTGCACGCGATAGCCACCCATGCGATGCACGCTCTGCGGTGTCAACCCCAAATGGCCAACGACGGGAATCTCCGCATCGTCGAGCGCCCGAACCAGCGCCACGCGCGGCCCCTCGATCTTCACCGCCTCGGCTCCGGCCTCTTTGATAAACCGGACAGCGTTGGCCACTCCTTCCGCCACCGTGCCGTGATAGCTGCCGAAAGGCATATCGGCCACAACCAGTGCGCGCCGGACCGCGCGCCGGACCGCGCGGGTGTGGTGCAGCATCTCGTCAACGGTCACTGCGAGGGTGTTGTCGTGGCCCATCACCACCATGGCCAGCGAGTCGCCCACGAGCACCAGGTCAATGCCGGCTTCGTCCACCAGGCGCGAAGTCGCATAGTCATACGCCGTAAGCGCAGAGATGGGTTTGCCCTGGCGTTTCATCTCGGCCAGCGCCGGAATCGTAACTTTTGTGATTGAAGAGTCGAGCGGCGAGGAATTCGCGCTGCCGGGGAAGTTGGTGAGGCTCATGTTGTCTCCAGTGCCGCTCCGCAGTACTCAGGATGCGACCCGAACAGATTTAGTATACGCCGGTCCGTCACAGATCGCTTGCCGTTCGCACGCTCCGCGCCGCACACTAGGGCAGCAATGCTTTCTCCTTTAGCTGCGAGTGTTTACGCGGCAATGGCCGCGGCTGGCGGCGTTGGTCTCGCTGCGGGTGGCTTTGCATACGCCTCTCTCTGGCCCACCTCGCAGATCTTCGGCCGCACGCTCATCGCGCCGCGGAGTCCCGGCCAACTCGCCCTAACCTTCGACGACGGCCCTAATCCCGCCTGGACGCCGCGGCTGCTCGATATCCTTGCCGATCACAATGTGCGCGCGACCTTTTTCATGGTCGGCAAATTCGCAAAGGCCGAGCCGGAACTCGCTCGCCGCGTCGCCGACGGCGGGCATCTGATCGGCAACCACACCTGGAGCCATCCCGATCTTTCGCGCACGCGGGAGGCCGACGTTCTCGACGAACTGACCCGCACCAACGATTTGCTCGCAAAGATCACCGGCAAACCGATTCGCTACTTCCGTCCGCCGTTCGGAGCTCGGCGCCCCTATGTCCTGAAGCTCGCGCGCCAACTCGGGCTGGTCCCCGTCACGTGGAATGCAATGACGAAGGATTGGAAGGAACCGTCCGCCGACAAGATCGCGCAAAGCCTGATGAGCAAAATCGACAGTAATCAGAGCAGCGGCTACGCCAGCAACATCGTGCTGCACGACGGCAGCCATCGCGGCCTCCACGCTGATCGCGGCCCGTCAATCTCCGCGGCCGCTCAACTTCTCGATCGCTTCGCCAAAACGCACAAGTTCGTCATGCTTGACGCGTGGCAATAACCCACGCGATGGAAAACTGGATCTTCGATCCGAAATCAGTGTTTCTTTGAGATGCTCACCAAATCCGCGCGCACTTCCGACCCGCCAGTCCGAGGTCCAACAATCACGCGGAGATGTTTCAATAGAAATACATAACCCTCATTTACGTCGTCACTGCATTTTCTGACTTCGCTCTCCAGCTTCGGTGGATAATCGAACACAAAGCCCGGCCCGAGATTTCCGTCAACGTCGAGTGGAAGTTGCGGTCCATTGTCGGAGTCCGGAAAAATCCTGAATTGTCCTCTTGAGTTCATAGTGCCGATATCTTCGATTGCACCATCGACTGTCACCTCACCGTCAAAGTCGACCTCACCGAATGATTCGTAATTCCCCGCCTCGTATTTTTTCGGATCCTTGCGAATCATCGCTCGCGTGACCACTCTGTGCACCGTCAACGTGCCGACACGTTCTCCAGCCTTCAGCGCTGCAATCTTCGCATCCATCCGCTTTGCCGGATCGGTGAATGCGAAGCTCGCCTCAATCTTGTTCATAGCCTCTATGGCTGCTTCCGGAACTCGACGTTGCTGCAATGTGTCGTCGGCAGCGAGGATGCACACCTGTTCCCCGTTCGCAATGGTACACATCCGCACGTCAGAGGCCGCCGTGTAATGCTTCCACTCCAATCCGTTCAACGTTTTCGTTTCGATTGTCAGGCCGCTGCGGTCAGCATAGAACGGTTCCCGGTAATTCTCTGGCAGCGATACCTCGATCCGGATGCCAGGGGCGACCGTGAACGGCTTGCCGCACGGTGGATCTTTGAAAGAGAGATCAGTCTCATCCAACGTTAAGTACGCGGGATAATCGAACCGGATCCCGGTCAGATCGTCTTCGAAGGTCTTTATTCCTTGAGACGGAGGCGGGAGTTTGCTGCAATCAATCGGCTGGATGATGGTCGCGTTACCACGCGATTGCGCCGGCCGCGGACTATCCTGCGCTCGAACAAGACAAGGGGTCAAGAAAAGAAAGACCGGAAACACGATGAGCAGTCGCAGCATCGTTGTACGTGCCTCCGTTACGTGAACTCGACTACTTTGGCTGGAACGCCTCTCGCGCCGCCTCAATCGTAGCGCGCACTTCCGCATCCCCATGCGCCGTCCCCAAAAATGCAGCTTCAAACTGCGACGGTGGAAGCCACACCCCCCGATCCAGCATCGCCCGATGAAACCGTCCGAACGCTTCTGTATCCGATTTCGCCGCATCGTCGTAATCCCGCACCGGCCCTTCGTTAAAGAACCAGGTCCACATCGCCCCCACGCGATTCGTCGTCAGCGCCACGCCGGCCTTCTCCGCCTCGACAGCAACGCCCTCCGCAACAGCCTTCGCCGTTGACCCCAACCGTGCGTAGACCTCCGCCGCGTGTTCCTGCAGGTATCCGACCGTCGCAATCCCCGCAGCCATCGCCAGCGGGTTCCCGCTCAGCGTTCCGGCCTGATAGACCGGCCCAAGTGGCGCCAGCATATCCATATGCTTCCGCTTGCCGCCGAAGACGCCCACCGGCAACCCGCCGCCTACAATCTTGCCTAGCGTCACGAGGTCCGGACCGAGCGAATACAGCTCGCAGGCGCCACCCAGCGCCACGCGGAATCCGGTCATCACTTCATCGACGATCAGCAACGCGCCTTCACGCTGTGTCAGCTCCCGCAGCGCATGCAGGTAGCCCGGCACTGGCGGAATGCATCCCGCATTACCCACCACCGGCTCCAGGATGACCGCCGCGATTTTGTCGGGGTGTGCATCGAAAGCTGACTCAACCGCGGCAACATCGTTATAAGGCAGCGCGTGCGTCAGCGCTGCAATCTCTTCGGGCACGCCTGCCGAACCCGGAATGCCGAAAGTCGCCACGCCCGAACCGGCCTTCACCAGTAGACCGTCCGCATGCCCGTGATAGCAGCCTTCAAATTTGATGATGATCTTGCGCCCTGTCGCCGCGCGTGCCAGCCGGATGGCCGACATGGTCGCCTCAGTGCCCGAGCTCACGAAGCGCATCTTCTCGATGGCCGGATAGCAAGCGACAATGCGTTCCGCCAGATCTGCCTCGCTCGCTGTCGACGCGCCAAAGCTCGCCGAATTGCGCGCGGCGCGCTCAATTGCCTCAACGACCGGCGGAAACGCGTGGCCCAGGATCATCGGTCCCCATGAGCCAACGTAATCGATGTAGCGATTGCCGTCCGCATCCACCACGTATGCGCCCTCAGCCCGCTCCACAAACGGCGGAGCTCCGCCCACTGCGCGAAACGCCCGGACCGGCGAATTGACGCCGCCAGGAAAAAAGCGCTCAGCGCGCTGTTGCAATGCGTGGGAACGCGTGTGTACGAATGGCGCAGCCTTGGTGCTCATCGTGGCTCCAGTATAGAAGTCGCAACCCGAACTGGAGTCAATTGCGTTACCTCACCACAGGTTTCTCCACAGTTTGAACAGCAAATCGATTTCGCTCTTCACAGACCCAGTGCGCCCAGGCTGCTAGAATCGACCTTTCCGGTCCGCAGCGCCCGCTTCATAATCTGACCGCAGAGGCCGCAGAGTGCCCGAAGAAGCCAAATCCAAGTCCATCACCTACGCCGACGCCGGCGTTGACATCTCCCGCGGCGACCGCGCCAAGGACCGCATCAAGTATCTCGCGCAGAAGACCTTTAATCGCAATGTGTTAGGCGGAATCGGCGGCTTCGGGGCCCTCTTTCGGCTCGACCTTCAGCGCTTCAAAAGTCCCATCCTGGTCAGTTCGGCGGACGGCGTGGGAACGAAGCTCAAGATCGCCTTCGAGATGGGCCTGCACTCGAGCGTCGGCGGCGACCTGGTGAACCACTGCGTCAACGACATTGCCGTGCAGGGCGCCACGCCGCTGTTTTTCCTCGACTACTTCGCCAGCGGCAAGCTCGACCCTGAAGTCACGGAGACTGTCGTTTCCGGCCTGGCTGAAGCCTGCAAGGCCAATGGCTGCGTGCTCATTGGCGGCGAAACGGCGCAGATGCCCGGCTTCTATGCCGAGGGCGAATACGATCTGGCCGGCTTCATTGTAGGCGCCGTCGATCGCGAAAAGCTGGTGACCGGCGACGAGATCAGGGCGGGCGATGTCCTTGTCGGATTCCCATCGACGGGCCTGCACACCAACGGCTACTCCCTAGCCCGCAAGCTCATGTTCGACGTGGCCAAATACAAACCCAGTCAGTACGTCACCGCCATCAAAGAGAAGGCCGGCGCAGCGCTGATGAAGACGCACCGCAGCTATCTGCACGTAATCCAGAAGCTCGTTGCCTCGGGTATGACCGCGGGCATGGCTCACATCACCGGCGGCGGCATTACCGAGAATCTGCCGCGCATCCTGCCCAAGGGCCTCGCAGCGCAGGTGGAACTGGGCTCTTGGCCTGTGCTGCCTATCTTTGACCACCTCCGCGACCTCGGCCAGGTCTCGCAAGAGGAGATGATGCGCACCTTCAACATGGGCGTCGGACTTATTGCCGTGATCTCTGCTGCCAAATTCACCCGCGCCAAAACTCTCCTCGACCGCGCTGAAGAGAAGTTCTACGTCATCGGTCGCATCATCAAAGGCGACCACCACGTCCATTACACCTGATCTCCTTTCTGGAGGGAGCAGGGGCCTTCAGGCCCCTGAATTTCCGCAAGGAAGAATTTGCGGGCATTAGTCCCGGAGGAGATTCCACTGCAACCCTCAACGTCCAACCCGCGAGATGAAGGCGCGCAACCCGCGCCTCCGCCCTTTCGCCTAGGCATACTCCTCTCCGGCCGCGGCTCCAATTTCCTCGCCATCGCGGAGTCAATTCGAACCGGAAGACTTCAAGGGATTGAAATCGCAGTAGCGATCTCCAACGTCGCCGAGGCCCCCGGCATTGCCGCCGCGCGCGACCTCAACCTCCCCATCGCGATCTTCGTCTCCAAAGGGCGCCCTCGTGCCGAGCATGACGCCGACCTCATCGCCTGCCTTCACGAGCACCAGGTAGACCTTGTCTGCCTCGCCGGCTACATGCGCCTGCTTTCACCCAGATTCATCGCGGCATTTCCCAACCGCATCCTCAATATTCATCCCTCGCTGCTGCCGGCCTTTCCGGGGCTCGATGCCCAGCAGCAGGCGTTCGACTACGGCGTCAAAGTCGCGGGCTGCACCGTGCACTTTGTCGACGAGCACCTCGATCACGGCGCCATCATCCTCCAGCGTGCCATCCCAGTTTTAGATCGCGACGATGCCCACTCCCTGGCCGACCGCATCCTCGCGGAAGAGCACATCGCCTACACCGAGGCAATCGCCCGCGTTGCCAGTGGCGAATACGAGATCCAGGGCCGTCGTTACGTCAGGCGCTGATCATGCAGACGAGCGTCTAAGGCGCCGCGTGTATCGTCGTGTTAAACAAATACGGATCCTGAAACTCGGTCATCTCACCGGCCTTTTTCCCAGGAACCGGCTGCAATCGCGCCGACAGAGGCTTGTTCCATTTGCTTGCGAGTGAAGCAACATCCGCAAACATTCGCTCCATCTGCTCCGTGCTGACATCGCCCGGCAGTGGAATCGTATCCAGCCCTGTCCCGCACACTGCGGAATATGCCAGCAGCGAATCGACGTTGAAGGTTCCCTCAGCCCACCGCTGCGCCATCACCTTGTCTTCCATGATGGGAACCATCAGACCGGAGTAGCCAATCTGCTTTACAGGAACGGCCTTCACCGCGGCAGTAATGATGCGGGCCGCGGTAAGCGTGCCGCTAGAGCCAAACTTCGCGCCGGTGTAGTCCTCGATCGCTGTCGCAATCGACACATCCCCCAGCGGAGCAGGCGTGGGATCAACCCCCGCGAATCCCCATCCGGTTTCGGCTGCAATCTTGTTGCCTATTGTCTCCGCCACCTTCGCATGTTTGGTGAGTGCGGCGGTCAAGTCTGTTGTTGCGGCTCCTGAGTTACCCTTGTCGCGCGTGAACACTTCGGCAACCACCCCCGCGCCTTCGAACCCTATCGAGAATTGGCCGCCAGGGCCGTCGTGATATGAGCCGGGATAGAAGGGCCCCAGCGGCTTCAGCATCGCGGTTGCCGTGAAGTTGAATGTCCCCTGCGCATGTGGGCTGTGCTCGGCGACGTACTTCACCAGTTCCGCCGTTTCGTGAATCGTTTTCCAGTGAATCCCGGAATCGTCGGCGATGATGGTGCTGGCTTCGAGGTTGGGAAGCGTAGAGAGGGCGCGTTCGAGCACGCGCATCGGCAGCGTGTCATCGCCGTCGTGCATCATGGCCGGTCCCACATTGGGAATGAAATTTTCTTTCGCCGACAACTGGTCAAAGCGCCCCAGGAACGCAACGGCATCGTCTTCCGACAACCCGGTCACCAACTCGCCGACAGGCTGCGTCGTGATGCGAATCGATTCCACCTCGTAACCGGCGCTCTTAAATGCCGCTTGCGTCTTCCGCAAGACACTGAGAGTTTCCGTAATCTCCTGTTCCCACTTGTTCCGGTCCAGGCGCACAAATGCGGTAATGGCCCGGACTTTGGGATTGTCTGAAGCGTCGACCGAAACGCCGGTCTGCGCAAGCAACTGAAACGGCAAAAACATGACGGCGAGAAGCAGGAAACACTTCATGTGACCCCCTCAATGGACGAGTAAGAAGACAAATGTAGCATTCGCCCCTGCCAAACGTCGCATGCGGCTTCATATTCATAAGAGCTTAGGGGGACACTTCCATCTTGACAATCTAGAGGAAGAAGGTATGCTGTTGATCTTGATTGTCTAGAGGAGTGACGCGTGCCAGGCAAAACAGAGACGAATACCACGGGGGACCAGAGCGAGCTGGTGCAGGGAACGCTGGAGATGCTGATTCTGAAAACGCTGGCGCTGGAGCCCATGCACGGATATGGCGTGGTGCTGCGGATTGAGCAAATCAGCGGCGGCGTGTTCAGGGTGAATGCGGGGTCGCTGCTGCCGGCGCTGAGCAGGATGGAGCGAGCCGGGCATGTGAAGTCAGAGTGGCGGGCAACGGAGAACAATCGCCGGGCAAAGTATTACCTGCTGACGGCGAAGGGCCGGAAGGCACTGGCTGCGGAGAAGGAACAGTGGGGGCGTCAGGCGGCGGCGATTGCACGAATTCTGGAAGCGTGATGAGGATTCCACTTTGTCAGGGTGGCGCCGGGGTCCATGCGGGGCTGAAGAAACAGGCCCCTCGACTCACTGCCCTGCGTTCGCTCAGGATGACGAATTTTTGAGAGGACCGCGATGGGATGGATGAACAGCATTGGCATGGGTCTCAGGTCGCTGTTTGCGAAGCGGCAGGTTGAGCAGGAACTCGACGAAGAGTTGGCGGCGTTTCTCGAGGCGGCCACCGCGGATAAGCAGAGAGCGGGGATGAGTGCGGAGCAGGCGCGGCGCGCCGCGATGGCGGAGATGGGCAGCCGCAACGCGGTGAAGCACCAGGTGTGGTCGTCGCGGTGGGAGTCGGGCTTAGAAAGCCTGCTGCAGGACGTGCGCATTGGCATTCGCGCGCTGGCGAAGAGCCCGGGATTCACCGCGGTGGCGCTGCTGTCATTGACGCTGGGAATCGGCGCGAACACGGCGATCTTCACGCTGCTGAATGCGATTCTTCTGCGGCCGCTACCGGTGCCGCACCCGGAGCAACTGTATCTCTTCGGCAAGGGCGAGTGGGTGGGCAGTCAGGACGGGATGCCGAACAGAAGCTGGCAGCTTTTCTCGGATCCGCTGTACAAGGAATTCGCGGCGCAGACGCAATCGTTCGCGGGCGTGGCAGCGCAGAGCAGTATTCAGATGGGGAGCCACATCTCCCTGGGGGGCGGCGCTACGGAGCATGTGCGGATTGACCTGGTTTCGGGAAGCTACTTCAATGTTCTCCAGATTCCACCGGCACTGGGGCGCGTGATTGCGGAAAGCGACGACCGGGCCGCGGGAGCGAGCCCCGTGGCCGTCGCGAGCTATGGATGGTTCCAGCGACACTACCAGGGAAATCCTTCGGCGATCGGGCAAGCAGTGCACATCCAGGGACGCGACTACACGATCATCGGCGTGGCGCAGCCGGGTTTTAGAGGCATTGCGCCCGCACAGCCAACCGATCTGTGGATCCCACTGTCGATGGAGAAGGAGATTTCACCGGGGTGGAATGGACTGGCGGACTATGATTTCCAATCGCTCTACCTGATCGGGCGGCTGAAGCCGAGCGAGCCCCTGGCGCAAGCAAGTGCGGCGACCAATGTGCTCTTTCGGCAGATTGTGCGCTCGGAGTACCTGGGTGGGAACGCATCATCACACGATCTCGAAAAGCTTGCGAAGGCTCGTGTGGATCTGACCTCGGCAGCGGGCGGATTGCCGGGATTGAAGCTTGAGTACTCTGTTCCGCTCGAGATCCTGATGGGCATCGTGGCGCTGGTTCTGCTGATTGCATGCGCGAATATCGCGAACATGCTGCTGGCGCGCGGTGTGGCCCGCGGGCGCGAGCTAGCGGTGCGGCAGGCGCTGGGCGCAACGCGTTTGCGGATCATGATCCAACTTCTGACCGAGAGCTTTTTGCTGGCGGCTGCAGGCGCGGGTCTGGGCATCCTGCTGGCGTGGCGCGGACTGCAATTGCTGCTGGCGTTGGGATCGCAGGGGCCGGAGCCGATGCCGCTGGACCTGACACCGGATGTACGCGTATTGGGATTCACGCTGCTGGTGACGGTGCTGACCGCGGTTCTATTTGGCGTGGCTCCTGCGCTGCGGGCGGCACGGCAGGAACTGACTCCGGCGCTTCGCGATGGACGCGGAGCTTCATCAGCTTCAGCGCGCGGTGCATTGTCGCGATCGCTGATCGTGGGGCAGGTGGCGCTGTCCATTTTGCTGCTGGCAGCGGCAGGGTTGTTTCTGCACAGCTTGCGAAACCTTACGCAGCAGGACCTGGGATTCGATACGCGGAACGTGATGGTGTTTTCGCTGGATGAGTATGCGGCGAATCTACCGCTGGACGCGCGCCTGGTGCAGTTGCAGCAACAGATCGAACAAAAGGTACAGGCGCTGCCGGGCGTGCAGTCGGCAAGCTTTTCGATGTTCACGTTCAACCAAGGCGAGTGGTCAGACAGGATGCTGGCGCAGGGCGTCACTCCGAACAGCTTGAACAGCAGAGACGTGCTCTACAACGTGATTGGAAACGAATTCCTGCAGACTCTTGGAATTCCGATGGTGGCAGGGCGGAACTTTACCGCGCAGGACAGTGCGACAAGTCCGCACGTCGCAATCGTGAACGAGACGCTGGCACGAACCTTCTTTCCGAACGAGTCGGCGATCGGGCACCGGTTCTGCTTGTGTGATCTGAATGCCGCACATGCGCAGAAGCACGACTTCGATGTGGAGATCGTGGGCGTGGTGCGCGATGCGAAGTACGTAGGCATGGGTGAGAGCAAGCACATGGCGGCGTATTTTCCGTACGCGCAGCGGATTCAGTATTTCGGCAACTTCTCGGTGAAGTCGAATGGGCCGGTAGGAGCGCTGGTTCCAGCGGTGCGGCGCGCCGTCGCAGAGGTGAGCCCGGAGATTGCGGTGGCGCAGGTGGAGCCGCTGGCTGACCAGGTGCAGGGGTCCATCGCAACAGACCGCCTGATCAGCTGGCTGTCGGCGTTTTTTGCGGGGTTGGCGGTTTTCCTGGCGGGAATGGGAACGTATGGATTGATTTCTTATTCAGTGGCGCGGCGGACGAACGAGATTGGGATTCGCGTCGCGCTGGGGGCCCAGTCACGGGTGCTGCTGTGGATGGTGATGCGCGAGTCACTGGTGTTGTTGGCGACGGGTCTGCTGATCGGCCTTCCGCTGGCTCTGGGTGTGGCACATGAGCTGGCAAACGTATTGAAGTCGCAACTCTACCAAGTGAGTGCAATGGATCCAATTGCGTTCGTTGCGGCGGGCGTTGTGGTGAGCGCAATGACGTTGCTGGCAGCGATGGATTCCGGCGCGGCGCGCGGCACGGGTGGATCCGTTGACGGCTCTGCGATGCGAATGAGAGAGACAGGGATTAGGGGACAAGGACTTCCAGGGTAACGGGATAGTTGACGGACTTGGCGGGGTTCACGGAGCTAGCGGGGTTCCGCCTGTGAGTTAACGGCGCGGTTTGGGCTTGCCGGGCGAGATGTAATGGAAGCGGACGAGATAGATGTTGCTACCGCTGCCATGTTTGGCGACTTTGAGCAGATCGAGGACGCCCAGGAAGCCCGAGGCGCGTGCCAACTCCGGTGTAATGTCGGGAAAGCCGATGGGGTCGATGGAATCGACTTCGATCTGGCCCTCTTCCATGCGATAGCGTCCACCTGCTTTGACGCGGGGGCTTTTCCAGATGCGGACGCTCGAGGTGATGTCTCCACGACGAACTCCTTCGCGGAGGCGCTTGGTGAACTGCATGGAAGAAAGTTTACCCGTGCGGCGTGCCAGACGCTCGATCGGCAAGCATGCCGCGTGATCCAATTTTTCAAGATAACTTTTGAGTGGCATGGAGCCTGGAAAGCGTCCGAGTCGATGCTCGGTGGGTTACCATTAGGTCTGCAGGGAGTTCGGAATGCAACAGTTATCGCGTCTGCCCGGTTGGCCGCCTCAGGGAGGCGCAGGGCCATTTGATACTCGCAAGGCCGCCTTCGCGAGTTCTCCGGAATTGGTGACCTTACGGAGAGTGGACAGGATTGTGGGCGTTCGCGTCGATATGACCTGCATGTACGGCAAGGACGTGGTGACCTTCCGATTCCATGCGGCAAACAGGGGAATGGCTGAGAGTATTGCCGATGTCCTCGGGCGCAGCACCGGTCAAAGCCTGCGGGACCTGGGTATGCTCTATATTCCCGACAGCGAAGAATAGGGACCACTGGAGACGGATCAGTTTGAGCTGCAGCGGTGTAACCCTGAAGGGCTCGAATGGCAGAACTCCCACATTAAACCAACGGAATACCGTAACCTCATTGAGGGCGTCTGTCCCTCACCTATTAGCTGGCTGGCATCGTTGTGAAGGCGCGGGCATAAGACTCTTGTAGAGGGTCACAGGGTCGCATCTGTGTTTCGATTCATAGAACTCCAGTTCACGTTCTTCCGTGACGGAAGCCACTGTCGCGAAGCAAGCCCGGCAGATCGAATCGAAGCTTCCATTGTGGTTGTGCCGATGGGGGAAGGCTGCAGTTAAGACTTTGGGCATCGTTGCACCTCGTTCAAGGCTCGGATGGGGTGTTCTGAGCGAAGACTATCCCCCTCCATGCGACACTTCTGTGTAATCTTGCTCACATAGAGAGACAATTTCCTTCCCCTGGGTTTGTCCAAAGCGGCGAACGCTGTATTTTTGGTGCAAACGCTTTCTTTTTTGCGGCTTTGGGAGATGATTTGTCGTCTAATTTGACAAGATGAGTACCGTTTCGGCCATACGATCGCTGTTTGTCGCAGGAGCTGCCTCCGCAGCCGATGAGCTGGTGCGACAGGAGAATCTTGCTGTATCTGAAGGACTTAAGCGGCAAGATGTTGGACTGTTGGATCAACTGATTGTGCGCTATCAGCATCGGCTGCTGCGGTATTTGCTGTTCCTGACCGGGAACCGCGAGATGGCCGAGGACATGTTCCAAGAGGTCTGGATGCGGGTGCTGACCCGTGGCGGACAGTTCAATGGGAAGGCCCGGTTTGAGACCTGGTTGTTCACGATTGCGCGCAACCTGGTGATCGACCAGCGGCGGAAGCGGACAATGAGCAGCCTGGACGAGATGTTTGAGGCGGGCGGCGACGACGACAAGCCGATCACTTTTGAGGTTGCCGATCACGGGCCGGGACCGTTTGACCGCATGTCGAACGTGGAAGACCGGGAACAGGTTGCGATCGCGCTGCTGCAATTGGATACGCTGTATCGCGAGGTTCTGGTGCTGCGGTTCCATGAGGACCTTTCGCTGGAAGAGATTGCGAAGGTGACGCGTGCTCCATTGTCGACGGTGAAGTCGCGGTTGTATCGCGGCATGGCCTCGATCAAACCGCATCTGGAGCGGGCGCAGGCCCATCGCCGGGAGGCCGTGTGACCCCACCAGTGCCGTCCATGAGAGCGGTGGGACCATCGGCGCAGGGTGAGCTGGCGAAGGCCATGGCTGGGTTTGGTGCGGAACGCGAACGGGCAACGGCAGACCGGACGCGGCGTGTGGTGGTGGCTTCAGCGGGAGTAATGCAGGAACAGCGTGCGGGCCGGAAGCGGGTTCGCGCGATGGCGCTGGCGGCGACGCTGGTGGTGTTCTTCGTTGTGGGCCCACCCGTGTGGTGGGTAGCGGAGACGCTTATTGAGGAAGAGCACCTCACAAGCCTGGTGAGCGAACTGGCGGTGTGGGGATTCTTCTCGGTGACCGCTCTGCTGGGTTCGGCGCTGCTGGCGGGGTGGTTGCGGCGCAGGTCGTGAACCTCAGGGTTTTCGGCTCGGACAGCACAGAAACATCTCTCAGGGGTTAAAGCCCTTAATGAATGCCTCTTTTCGGCATGAATGAGGTTATGCCCAATACAATCCTTCCCTCGCCATCTTCGTAATGTGCAAAAGCCAGGAAGCTTTAGCGGACGGAGTGCAATTCCTCTATACTCAGTCGCAACTTCACTGCGATTGTGATCGTCCATTCAATAGCATTCGGCGCAGCCAGATTGCTGACCGGTCCCTCTGGGCGAGGGTAAAAACTCTTATGCGTGAACCTGAAGTAATTAACCCAAACGAAGAGACGCGGCTGGTGCCGTTGTGGTCCATTGCGATCGCGGCGGTGGTGTTTGTATTGGTGGAGTACTACTTCTGGCTGGTGTTTCCGCAGACGCAGCATCATGTTCCGCCGCTGGGACTGCGGATCTACATGAACCTCTCGTGGGGGCTGCTGGCGTCGCTCTACTTCCTGATGGTGGGATACGTGAGCAAGGATGCGCCGCGGCGGGCGATGAGTGCGCGATTCTGGATGCTGATCTGCTTTGTGATGCCGGGCGGGATTGGGGCGGTACTGTACTTTCTGCTGCGCGCGCCGCTGGTTTCGAAGTGCCCGGCGTGCGGAACGCATGTGCAGGGGGATTTTCACTTCTGTCCGCAGTGCAATTATCAGCTGACGGCGAGCTGCGGGAACTGCTTCAGAACGGTGCGGGGGACCGATCAGTATCTGCACGCGTTGCGGGCATGAGCTGGAGACCGACCAGATGCCGGCGCGACTGAGGCTGCAGGGAGTGGGGAGCAGGGACTGAGAGACTAAAGAACCGAAACAGAAGCATCTCCTTACGGCTTTCCGAATTAATTTGAATCAGATTGAATCGACAAGTTTCTTTACCGCAGGTTCAGTTTTACGCCGGCTACAACTTCCACAAGAGACAGGATGAGCAGGAACGCTACAGGAGCGGCCATGGCTCGAAGCCATTTGCTGTAGGGGATTTTTGCAACCGCGAGCATCGCGAGGGTGGGTACCGGCCGTGGGCGCGAGCAGGCATCCGATGAGGACGCTGGATTGATAGGCGAGTACGATGACCTGGCGAGACATGCCGAGCAGGTCGGCGACGGGCACGATGACAGGTAGACTGACGACCGCACGGCCGGATTCGCTGGGAATGATGAAGGCCAGCGCGGATTCAGATAGGACCGCCATGATGGCGGAGTAGCTCGTGGAGAGGTGTTGAAGCGGGCTGAAAAGCGCTTTGGCGATGGTGTCGAGGACGAGGCCGTCGGATAACACGCCAGAGATCGCCCGGGCGCAACCGATGAGGAAGCAGGCCAGAACCAGGCGGCGGAGGCCCTCGGTGAAATGCTCTGATGTTCCTCGCCAGCCCAGGCCGCCGACGAGTCCAGCGACAATCGCCATCGACAGGAAGACAGCGCTGAACTGGAAAAGTTCCCAGTGGAGGAAGATACCGCCGAGGACGATGGCAGCCATGCCTGCGGTGAAAATGATCAGCACCGCAATGTCGCGGGTCTTCCAGCGGCCGGCGAATTCAAGTTCGGCGGACTCCGAGTTCGAGCTGGGCTGGTCGCCTGGTAGGCGAAGGCGTTTGAGAAGCCATGCGAGACAAGCTGCCCAGAGCGCGATCGCAACAACGAAGAAAACGGAGCGAAAGGCGAATCCTGAAAAGAGGGATAGCTGCGCGATGGGTTGGCTGACGCCGAGGAGAAAGGCGTTGCAGGGCGAGAAGGTTGCGGCGACGGTGGCAGTGCCGAGGGAAACGGCAACGGCCATCACGGGATCGATACGCAGACGGCGCATGAGAATGCAAAGTAGCGGGATGAAGGCGAGAATCTCCTCGTACATGCTGTCGGAAGCGCCGCCGATGAGAAACAGGATGGAAACGAGCGCGAGAACGAGAAGCGGGCGGTGTCCGAAGTGGGCGACGAGGTGAGTAAGCAGGCTGCCGATGGCGCCGGTGGCTTCAATCACAGTGAGCATGCCGCCGGCAAGGAGAACGAAGAAGATGACGTCAGCAGCTTCTTTGAGTCCGCGCGGGATGGAAATGAGGAGGCCCCAGGGGCCGACGGGATTACGGGACAAATGCGTGTACGAGCCGGGAACCACGAGCGTGCGCGCCGACTGGGGATCTGTGACGCGTTGGAAATGGCCTGCGGGGAGGATCCAGGTAAGGATGGCGGCAACCACGATGAGCGAGCCGATGAGAAGAAGCGGATCGAGAGCGCGATGCTTCGCAGCCTTTTCGGGTGCGGTGGCTCCTGCCATGCCAGCTGGCTCCTGATTGAAGTGCGACCCTTTGGCTCTATCGGCGTCGTGGCCGCGGCGGTTTCAAGAGGTTCGGAATGACCATGCAGTCTGCAAGAAATGGGGTTGGTGCGATTGTACTTGAGTGCCTAGCCGTGCTAGCTGGAGAAGTGGATCGGTATCCGATGGGGGTAAACTGAGACTCATGCTGCCCGTGCACGATCGCTCAGCCTCCATGACGATTTCTGCTTTGATTATCGATGACGAACAACTGGCCCGCGACGAGCTGGCGTACCTGCTTGAGGCGGCCAAGGATGTGGATGTGGTGGCGCAGGGCGCGAACGGCATCGAGGCCGTGGAACTGATCGAGGAGCATCATCCGGACCTCGTGTTTCTGGACGTGCAGATGCCGGGGCTGGATGGGTTCGCGGTGATCCAGCGGGTAATGGAACGGCATCGCAAACAGAAGGACGGCAACGGATGGCCCTTGCCGCAGTTTGTGTTTGCGACGGCCTATGACCAGTACGCGGTTCGCGCGTTTGACGTGAATGCGGTGGATTATCTGTTGAAGCCTTTCGATCGAGTGCGCGTGGACAAGGCATTGGAACGCGTGCGCGGGCGCATGACGAATGGCGCGGCGGCGGGGAATGGAGGCGCTGAGTCTCCGATCGAATCTCAATTGGACGCGCTGCTGAGTCTGCTGAAGAGTCCGCAGGGTGCGGCGCGCGAGGGACACAGCGGGCAAAGCTGATTGTGCAGGCGGGAAGCAGGCTGCTGCTGGTTGACCAGGCGGACATTTGCTTCGCGGAGATTGAAGAAGGCGTGATTCGCGTGGTGACGCAGCAGTTCGAAGGGCAGTCGAAGTGCCGGACGATTGAGGAACTGCTGGATCAGCTGGATGCGGCGGTGTTCTGGCGCGCGCATCGGAGCTTCGTGGTGAACATCAACCAGATTCGCGAAGTGGTGCCGTGGTTCAAGTCGACTTACCAGCTGCGCATGAACGACAAGAAGCAGACGGAGATTCCGGTGAGCCGCGCGCAGACAAAGCGGCTGCGGGAGTTGTTTAATCTCTAGCTTCGAGCGCGCCAGAGGGCCGAGGCTGCGCGGTTGTGACGCTCGAGGCTAACCGCCGTGTGGATGCCGGAGTTCTGGCGGGGCGTAATTCGCCGCAATCTCGTCTGCAGTAATTTCAACATTGCTGTTTTTACGAATGAGGGCGGCGATCTGCTCGTCAGTCTTGCCTTGCGTGCGCAAGGCTTCGATCTCGTCGCTGATCATGCCAACGAAGGCTTCGATGGGAAACTGCTCTGGTTCGAGTCCGGCGGCGGAGCGCAGAGCCGACTGCGCCTTGAGAGCTTCTTCGAGGGGATAGTTTCGGGGCTGGCTCATCAGAGAAATCCTTCGGTCTGAGGGAGATTGGCGCACGTGCTTGAGTCTCTTCAGCGAGATAGATGTTTGATTCTCAAATGCGGTGGCCCAAGAGGGGAGCGGAAGGGCAAATTCTACGCGTAGTATTTACGGTTGCTCAGGATCAGTCGTAGCGTTCGAAGATGACTTGTTTGCGGTGCCAGCCGTAGGAGGCCAGCTTTTCACGAACGCCGGCGACCATGTTGTTGAGGCCGCAGATGTAGGCGTAGATGTCGAATTTGAGGTCGGAGGGAAGCACGGAGGGGTCGGGAGCGGGCACGGGAAGCGTGATGCCGAGGCGGGCGGCGCGTTCTTCGACGATGCGCGCGACGTGATCTTGCACATATCCGCGAAGACCCTTCCAACTCTCGTCGGCGCGGCTGAGCGTGGGCAGGTAGTGGAAGTTGGGTTTGCGCGCGGCCAGGGCTTCGAATTCTTCGCGGTAGTAGAGTTCGCTTTCGTGGCGTGTGCCGTAGACCATCCAGATTTCTTTGCCTTCGCTGCGGTCAATGCCGGCGTCGGGACCAGTTTCAGGGAAGAGCCACTGCGCATAGCCACGCATCGGGGCGATTCCGGTGCCGGTGGAGATGAAGATGGAATCGGTGATGGGCTGCTTGAGAATGAAGTGGCCGTGTGGTCCGTGGACCTGGATGGTGCCGCCGGGAGGGAGGTCGGTGAGGTCGGCGAGGTGGTTAGAGAAGAATCCCTGGGGCACGCGGTTGACGCAAAGCTCGAAGTGATTGGCGTTGGCTGCCGAGGCAATGGAGTAGGCGCGGGTCTGCTGCTTGCCGTTGGGATCGGCGGCGACGGCGGAGATGAATTGGCCGGAGATGAATGGGAAGGATTCCAGATCGTCGAGAACGAAATCGAAGTGGTAGCACTGGGCCGATTCAGAGATTAGCGTCTTGCTTGCCAGACGTGCCGTATACGTTTCACGCGCCAAGGTAAATTCTCACTTGCAAATGGAAATAAGGCATAAAGAGAGCCAGATGCAGTATATCGCCCTGACTGCGCGGGCTGCCGCGAGCTTCTGGCGCGTTGATACGAAAGTTTGCGGTATGAAAAGACTGACGAGTGATGTCTACGATTTAGGCGAGGGCGTGCCAGCAAAGCTGGAGTCCCATGACAAAGAGCCAGAGGGAGAGAGCGAGGCGCATGGTGCGGACGGGAATGCGGGAGGCGAGGCCGGTGCCAACGAGCGCGCCGAGGATGCCGCCGACGATCAGGTTGATGAGCAATGCCGAGTTGAGGCCGGCGCTTTGAAGATGGAGCGTGCCTCCGATGAGCGCCAGGCAGAGGCCGAAGGCGAGGTCAGTACCAACGATGCGGCGAGCATCGAGTGGCGTGAGGCCGAGGAGGGCCAGAGTGCCGAGTGCTCCGGCGCCTGAGGAGGAGAAGCCGACTTCAGCTCCGATGGGGAGCATGACCAGGGCGAGCCACTTGGGGGAGTTGGTGCGCTGCGCGGGTTCAGCGGCAGGGCGGAAGTGGCGGAAGATGTGCCAAGCCGAAGAGACGGCGATCATGATGCCGAGCGCGAGAAAGAGCCAGAGATTGTTGGCCGTATTGTGGGCCACGCGCTGGAAGAGGAGTGAGCCGATGGCCACGCCGGGAATTCCGGTGGCGAGAATGAGGCCGAGGGTGCGCCATTCCACCTGACGGCGCCATATTTGCACGGGGACCACGACGAGTTTGACGGCGGCGGAGTAGGCGAGAGCGGTGCCGACAGCTTCTGCGACAGGCACGTGGAGAAACAGGATCAGCAAGGGCGCGATGAGCGTGCCTGCGCCGACGCCGGTGATGGCGATGAGCGCTGCGATTGCGAATCCGAGGAGGAGTTCCATGGCGATCTCCGCGTCAGTGAAGCTGCATCAGTGAGCCTGCAGGTGAATGCCGCACTCGAGCTTGCGGCCGGACCAGCGGCCTGAGCGCGGGTCGTTTTCGTCGAAGGGCAGGCTGGTGCAGGGAGCGCAACCGATGGAGGTGTAGCCCTGTTCGTAAAGCGGGAGTAGCGGGATGGCGTGCTGCTCGGCGTATTGCCAGACATCGCGCGTGGTCCACTCGGCGAGCGGGCTGAGCTTGGCGAGGATTTTGCCGGTGGGCAGGGTGAAGAACTCGTGCGGCTGCAGGTTGGCGCGCGACTTGGACTGCTGGCGGCGCAGGCCGGTGACCCAGGTGGTGTAAGAACCGAGGGCGCGGAAGAGCGGCTCGACCTTGCGCAGGCCGCAGCAGCGGTCGGGCGCGGTCTGGTTGAGGATGCCGAATTGCGACTCCTGCTCGGCGACGGATTGCTCGGCCTGGACGTTGATCGAGATTCAGATTCCACTCGGCGGCGATGCGATCGCGGTAGGCGAGGGTTTCCGGAAAGTGGTAGCCGGTTTCGAGGAAGATGACCGGGATGTGCGGCTGAAGCTGGAGCACCATGTGGAGGACGGCGACATCTTCAGCCTGAAAGCTCGAGGTGATGCAGGCGCGCTGCGCGTGCTCCAGGTGTTCGCGGAGAAAGCTCGAGGCGGTAAGGGCGAGAGCGTCAGATGCCGAGGCCGTTGTCATTGTCGTCTTCTCCTGTGGGGATTGAGGCGAGGCGGTGGATTTCGTTGAGGATTTCGCGGGATGGAGTCGGAATCGGCTGGCGAGGGAGTTCTGGGCCATTGGGCTGTCGGCTCGCGTGAAGGTGATGGGCTCAGGTTGATCGGACTCGAGGATCACAAATGCACCGAGACGGGCGAATGTTGCGAGTTGTGCGGATGCCGGAACACGGGTGCGCAGCACGAGGCCTCCATCAGCGAGAAGGAATTATGAGCGCCACGCT
>CAWCVS010000025.1:0-161250 GCA_963799035.1 uncultured Acidobacteriaceae bacterium
AATCACGCACTCCTCGCACTTTCTCGTTCGCAAAACAGACTTCAAATCAGATGCTCTCAGCATTTGTACGTGCGCAAACCGCGCCGCTGCGCTGAATTTGCTTTGTCCCACGCGTTGACCCTTGCCATTCAACAGCCAATGCGATGAACTGTGGCAGGACCAACTCTCGTCGGGTAGCCCAATGAGGCAGCGATTGGTCTGCTTTTGTTTCATTGCGTCTCGAAAACTGCTCAATTCTATCAGTCAGAAGGGCGCGGGCATTTTGCAGATCCGCCATCCGAGCCTCCAGGTGGGCACGATGGTTCTCGAGAATCCTACGTTGCTCGTCGACACCGTTCTTTCCTCCTTCGCGCAATAGCTGAGCCATGAGGATAAGGGCATGATGGCTAAAATCGTCTTTAAGTGGGAGATTCTGATGCCAAGCGGGAAGGTCTTCGACGCTGGGCATCTAACGAACGAAGAAGGTCGCGCCGTTCGCTTGGAGAGGAGAACCTGATCCATCATGAAAGCGTCCAGTGTTAATGGCTCCTTGAACATGGCTGGTGATCCCATGTTGCAGACACTTGTTGAAAGAGTCGAAGGGCAGACATCGCGGCAGGTGCTGGATACTCTGGCGATTGAAGAGCCTCTCGAGATCCAACTCACCTACGGGCCATCCAACTCGCGTGCCACGCGATCGATCTCTGTCACGATGCGCACTCCGGGCAATGACTTCGACCTTGCAGTGGGTTTTCTCATGACCGAAGGAGTGGTTCGAGACCCAAACGACATCGAACAAATTACATATGCAGGACACTCATTCACCGAGGACGAACAATCTCCTCAGACGATGAGTTCGCTCAAACTCGGCTCCAGGCAGAATATCGTTCGAGTGGATCTGGCAGCGGATGTTGCAGTGAGCCTCGGGAGCCTTCAACGCAACTTCTATACAACCTCAAGCTGCGGCATCTGCGGCAAAGCGTCTCTTCTCGCCCTGCGTACGGTCTGCCCGCCACGCGCTACGAACAATTTCAGAATAGACGCGCAGTTGCTTTATCGCCTCCCCGAACGGCTCCGCGCTTTTCAGGGGCTATTTGATCGTACGGGTGGATTACACGGCGCGGGACTCTTCGACTCAGCCGGGAATCTATTGGCGCTTCGCGAAGACGTAGGCCGCCACAACGCGGTGGATAAGCTCATCGGCTCTGAATTTCTTGCTGACCGCACGCCCTTGCGGGATCGGTTGCTTTTACTGTCTGGACGGGCCAGCTTTGAGCTTCTGCAGAAAGCACTGATGGGTGGAGTTCCAATGGTGGCGGCCGTCGGGGCTCCATCGAGCCTCGCGGTACAGGTTGCGAAGGAGTTCGATATTACCCTTATCGGTTTTCTGCGAGAGGACCGCTTTAATATCTACCACGGCAGCCAGAACATCGATGGATATACACCGACAGCAAGGGGGGCAGAGGAATGAAGCTGCGAATTAAGGGAGATTCCTTGCGGTTAAGAGTATCGCGCTCTGAGGTTGCAAGACTTCTGGCGGGAGACTGTCTGGAGGACACAATTCACTTCGCACCGGAGCCGGGCGCAAAGTTCACCTATGCTTTGCAGCGGGAGCCGTCGGTGAGCCGCCCGACCGTTCAATACGCAGAGAACAAAGTGACGATTCTGCTCCCTTCCGATCAGGCGAACGAGTGGGGCGCCACTGATCAGGTCGGAATTGCCGAAGATATCAGGCTCGGAGGCATCGGGACACTTGCGCTCCTGATTGAGAAGGATTTCGCCTGTCTCGATCGAAGCAGAAGACAATGAAGATACTTTCCCGAACCCCAACGTGGGCATAACATGTTAGCTCGCCAATGGGCCGGCACCTGTCTATCGCGGTATCCTGGTCGGCCGTAGGGCGGTACGCCCAAGCGAGCGGAGATCCGCGAGCAAACTGGATCGCACCTTCACCATCCGTTGTTCAGCCTTTGCGCTTTTTAAGCATGCTGCATCGCGGTGCCATATCCGTTGGAGCTCAGCTCGACACCGGCTGGAGTCATCTCTGCAGCTGAGCTTCCAAGAAGATTGAGTGTTCCGCTGCTCGGAAGGAAGACGCGGAAGCATGTGCTGCATCCGTCTTTCCTGCGCAAACTGCGAAATGAGATACGGCCTTCGTATTTCTGCACGATTCCTCGGCTAATCCATAATCCCAGGCCTGTGCCTTTCGTGGACTTCGTACTGAAGAATGGTTCGAAGAGCTTTTGCGAATCCTGTGGCTTCACGCCGACCCCGGTATCCACGATTGAAACGCTAATACCGCGCCGCTTGAGTTGCCAGTCGCTGGCTTCCCGCACCATGACTCGCAAATCCCCTCCGTTGGGCATAGCCTGGATCGCATTGCCAATGAGGTTCAAAAATACCTGACGCAGCTCCACGGGGAATCCATGAACATTCCCGGGCGTCAGATACCGTTTTTGCAATCGGATGTGACTCATATGTAGCTGTCGTTCCTGGAGTCCGAGGACGTCATCCAGAAGCTCGGTCAGCAACACCGCGATGGGTGTCTTGGACTCCCGATAGAAACTCAGAGTCTGCCGTGTAATGTGCGCCACCCGCTGTAACTCCTGCTCGGCCATAGCTGCGCAATGACGCGCTTCCTCATCAAGTGAAGGATGATTGCGAATCAGAAAGAAGATGTTCGTAATGGCAGCAAGAGGGTTATTGATCTCGTGCGCAATAATTCCCGCCACTCGACCCATTGCCGCTAATTTCTCTGTTTCGCGCAGGGCTTCCTCGGCTTGCAATTGTGCGGTGATATCACGGCTCACTTCGAGGACCGCGTCGCTCTCGTGATTCATGATCTTACGACAGGCAACAATCACATCGGAGCCGTCTTTTTTCTTTTGCAGGAGATTTCCGTGCCAGACTTTGCGTTCGCGCAGGATCGCTTCGATTTCCTCGCGTGGAACCGGAAAGACGGTACGCAAGACAGCGTGGATGTCCTTGCCCCGAATTTCATCGCGGTGCCAGCCATATAAACGTTCGGCTCCAGCGTTCCAGAACAGAACTTCGCCGCTATTGCCGCGTTCCATGATGGCTTCCGTCGCAAGGTCGAGCAACTCGGCGCGAGTGCGGAACTGTTCCTCTCGCAGTCGCAATTCCTCGGTGCGTTCTGCTACGCGTTGCTCCAACTGGTTATTCAGCATTTCAAGCATGCGCGTTTTGCGATGGAGTTCGACGAAGATGCCGATCTTGGCCCGCAGAACATCCGGTACAACCGGAACAGAAATGTAATCGACCGCACCGCTTCGATAGCCCTGAATCTTGTCGGAGTCAGTAAGGTGAACGCCGGAGATGAAAATGATCGCAGTCTTCTGGAAACGAGGGTGTTGCCGGATTACGTCGGCAAGTTCAAACCCATCAAGCTCGGGCATGCTCACATCCATCAACACCACGGCAATGTCGTTCTTCAGCAGGATGTTCAGAGCTTCGCTGGCTGAAGTCGCCTTGATGAGATTTTCCCCGAGTTCGGAAAGAATCACCTCGTAACTGAGAAGTTTGGCCGGCTGGTCATCGACCATTAAAATGTTGACCTTCGAATCTGCGTTCATCAATTCCTCTCGAGGTTCTCTGCCGCGCAGCTAGCGATGCAACCACATGCGCAGAGCGGAAAGCAGTTGTTCGGTATTCACTGGTTTGGCAAGATATTCGGAAGCCCCTGCCTCAAGACATCTCTCACGATCACCTTTCATGGCTTTTGCAGTCAATGCGATAATCGGCAGGCGTCGTAGCGCAGGATTCTGGCGGATCACCTGCATGGTTTCGTATCCATCCATTTCCGGCATCATGATATCCATGAGCACAATGGCCAGATCGGGTGTGGTCTCAATGGTCTCGATCGCCTCACGACCGGTGCCCGCCGACAGAACCGTCATGCCGCGTCTTTCGAGCACACTGCTCAGTGCGAAGATGTTTCGCACATCGTCGTCGACGACCAGCACTTTGCGTCCCGCGAGTGCCTCATCTGACTGATGGAGCCGATCGATCATCTGCTGTTTGCCTGAAGGCAATTCCGAGACCACGCGATGGAGGAAAAGTGCAGTCTCGTCGAGCAGGCGCTCTGGCGATTCAACATCCTTCACCACCACGCTGCGTGCCAGCGTGTGTAACTGCGCATCCTCCTCGGCAGATAGCTCTCTGCCTGTGAACACCACGACAGGGAGATCGCGTAGCCGTGGGTCGCACTTGATCTGCTCAAGCACATCAAAGCCGGACATGTCGGGAAGGCGAAGATCGAGCACGATGCAGTCGTAGGAATCGCGCTCCAGCGCTTCAAGCGCCGCAGCACCGGAGTCAATGACGTCGAGGTCGATATCCTCGTGCCAAAGCAGTTCGCGTGTGCTCAGCTGTTCCGCTGGGTTGTCTTCCACGACCAGCAAACGCTTGCGCCGCGGTTGCGAATATTCTCGAATTCGCGCCAACGCCGCATTCAATTCATCCGTCGAGGTTGGTTTGGTAACGAAGGCAAAGGCTCCGCGCGACAGACCATGATGGCGGTCCTCGTCAAGCGTGAGCATTTGCACCGGTATGTGCCTGGTTTTCGGATCCTGCTTGAGATGGTTCAATACTGTCCAGCCAAGCATGTCGGGCAGCATAACATCGAGTGAGATTGCGGTTGGATGGTACTCGCGCGCCAAGGCCAGCGCTTCCGTTCCAGTCATTGCGACCAGGACCTTGAAGCCCTTATCTCGCGACAGATCGCAGAGCACGCGAGCGTAATGCGGATCGTCTTCCACGATCAGCAGCACTGCATCACCATCTTCCAATGACTTGCGATCGTCATCGATGCGGGCTTCTTGCTCTGCCACCGCTACGTTCGAAAGGAACATCGGAACTGAAACCGTTCCGCCATCCCTTTCAGCTTTCAAAACTGTCGGCGCGGCCGGACCGACATAGGTCTGCGGCAGGTACAACGTGAAAATGCTGCCCTTGCCCGGCTGGCTCCGTAGCTGGATTTCTCCTCCCAGCAAGTTTGCCAATTCACGGCTGATGGCGAGCCCCAGTCCGGTGCCTCCATATTTACGGCTCGTTCCCGCATCGGCCTGCTGGAACGCCTCGAAGATGATGCGTTGCTTTTCCGGTGGGATTCCGATGCCGGTGTCGGAGACTTCAAATGCGATGACCGAGCCGGCGCCGCTGAGAATCGGGTGATCCGGTGTCCAGCCGCTCGCAGCCGACGAGACCGACAATTTCACGGTACCCTGCTCGGTGAACTTGAATGCATTCGAAAGCAGGTTCTTCAGCACCTGCTGCAAGCGCTTCGAGTCCGTAACGAGGCTGCGGCCCATGCGCGGATCGTTTGTTGCGTCAAAGATGAGTTTGCGATTTTCTGCTTCGTGCCGGAACGGCCGTGCAACGGTGTCGAGCAGCGCGCCGAAGAAGACTTCTTCCGCCTCCACCGATACTGTGCCCGATTCGATTTTGGAAAGATCGAGAATATCGCTGATCAGGTTCAGAAGGTCGGTTCCAGCGCCGTGAATGGTACGCGCGAACTCAACCTGCTTGGCATTGAGGCTGCCATCAGGATTCTCGGCAAGCTGCTGACCGAGAACAAGGATTGAATTCAGCGGCGTACGCAACTCGTGAGACATGTTGGCAAGGAACTCAGATTTGTATTTCGAAGTGAGCGCCAATTCGCGGGCCTTCTCTTCCAGAGCGCGGCGAGCTTGCTCGATTTCCTGGTTCTTGCGTTCCACCTCGTAGTTTTGTTCCGCCAACTGTTGCGCCTTCTGCGCCAACTGCTCGTTCGTCTGCTGCAATTCCTTCTGCTGCGTCTGCAGTTCCGTCGCGAGCTGCTGCGATTGTTTCAGCAGCCCTTCCGTCTGCATGGTGGCTTCAATCGAGTTCAGCACGATGCCGATGGAGGCGGTCAACTGTTCGAGGAATGAAAGATGCGAAGCAGTAAACGCGCTCAGGCTGGCAAGTTCGATGACCGCTTTGACGCGATCTTCAAACAGAACCGGCAAAACGATGACATTCTTGGGGACGGCCTGGAATAATCCGGAGCGGATTGGTGCTGTTCTCTTGGGAAGCTCGGTGATAAGCATGCGCCGTTTGTCGGCAGCGCATTGACCGACGAGTCCCTCACCCACACGCACTTCCTTCAAGTAACCATCGGGTGTATCTGCAAACGTAGAAAGCAGAACGAGGTTGGCGTCAGAACTCGCCGAATCTCCGCCCATCTGGTAGATAACGCCCTGCTGCGCACTGACCAGCGGCGCAAGTTCCGAGAGCAGCATTCTGCCCACTGTTGCCAGGTCGCGCTGCCCCTGCAGCATGCCGGTGAACCGCGCCAGGTTTGTTTTCAGCCAGTCCTGCTCTGTGTTGCGATCCGTGGTAAGACGAAGGTTGTCAATCATCGTGTTGATGTTGTCCTTCAACTCCGCCACTTCGCCACGCGCTTCCACCTGGATCGATCGAGTCAAGTCGCCCTTGGTCACAGCCGTCGCCACTTCCGCAATAGCACGCACCTGGTTGGTGAGGTTATCGGCCAGCAGGTTTACGTTGCCGGTCAAATCCTTCCAGGTTCCGGCGGCGCCGGGCACGTTTGCCTGGCCGCCGAGTCGTCCTTCCACACCGACTTCGCGTGCTACTGTCGTTACCTGATCGGCGAACGTCGCCAGGGTGTCGGTCATGTTGTTGATGGTCTCTGCGAGCGCCGCAACTTCGCCCTTGGCATTCACCGTGAGCTTCTGGTTCAGCGCGCCGTTGGCCACAGCGGTTACCACCTTCACAATGCCGCGCACCTGCTCCGTAAGGTTGGCCGCCATCACGTTTACGTTGTCGGTGAGATCTTTCCAAGTACCTGCAACACCGGGCACCATCGCCTGCCCGCCGAGTTTTCCGTCCGTTCCAACTTCGCGCGCCACGCGGGTTACTTCGGCTGCGAAGGCGTTCAGCTGATCGACCATCGTGTTGATGGTGTCTTTCAACTCGAGAATTTCGCCCTTCACATCGACGGTGATCTTGCGGCTCAAGTCACCGCGGGCAACGGCCGTCGTCACTTCGGCAATGTTTCTAACCTGCGCAGTGAGGTTACCGGCCATCGAATTGACGGAGTCGGTAAGGTCCTTCCATGTACCGGCAACACCTGGCACGTTGGCCTGGCCGCCGAGGCGTCCTTCCGAACCGACTTCGCGAGCGACGCGTGTGACTTCGGCCGCGAACGAGCGAAGCTGCTCGACCATCGTGTTCAGCGTTTCCTTCAACTGCAGGATCTCGCCGCGCACATCCACTGTGATCTTGCGGCTCAAGTCACCGTTTGCAATAGCCGTTGCCACTTCGGCAATATTTCTTACCTGTGCCGTGAGGTTGCCGGCCATGAAGTTCACTGAATCCGTGAGATCCTTCCAGGTGCCGGCCACGCCCGGAACCATCGCTTGTCCGCCGAGTTTGCCGTCGGTGCCCACTTCGCGGGCCACGCGCGTCACTTCGCCGGCGAATGCGTTGAGCTGATCGACCATGGTGTTGATGGTGTTTCTCAACTCGAGGATTTCGCCTTTCACGTCGACGGTGATCTTGCGGCTCAAGTCGCCGCGGGCCACGGCGGTCGTTACTTCGGCGATGTTTCTCACCTGTGCCGTCAGGTTGCCGGCCATCGAGTTTACTGAGTCGGTCAAATCCTTCCAGGTTCCCGCAACACCAGGCACGTTGGCCTGGCCGCCGAGACGCCCTTCAGTGCCCACTTCGCGGGCCACACGCGTCACTTCGCCGGCGAACCGGTTGAGCTGGTCCACCATCGTGTTGATGGTTTCCTTCAGGAGAAGAATTTCGCCGCTGACGTTCACGGTGATCTTCTTGGAAAGGTCGCCCGTTGCGATTGCAGTCGAAACTTCGGCAATGTTTCTCACCTGGCCTGTCAGGTTCGACGCCATCGAGTTCACTGAGTCCGTAAGATCCTTCCACGTACCAGCAACGCCCGGAACCTGCGCCTGTCCGCCGAGCTTGCCGTCAGTGCCGACTTCGCGGGCCACACGTGTGACTTCGCCGGCGAAGGCGTTGAGCTGATCCACCATCGTGTTCAGGGTGTCTTTGAGTTCGAGAATTTCGCCCTTCACGTCGACGGTGATCTTGCGGCTCAAGTCGCCGCGGGCAACGGCCGTTGCCACTTCAGCGATGTTTCTCACCTGTCCGGTGAGGTTCGATGCCATGAAGTTGACGTTGTCGGTGAGATCTTTCCATGTACCGGCCACGCCCGACACCTGCGCCTGACCGCCGAGTTTTCCATCCGTTCCCACTTCGCGGGCGACGCGCGTTACTTCGCCGGCGAATGCGTTCAACTGATCCACCATGGTGTTGATGGTGTTTTTCAGTTCGAGAATTTCGCCCTTCACATCGACAGTGATCTTGCGCGACAAATCTCCGCGAGCCACGGCCGTTGTGACCTCGGCGATGTTTCTAACCTGTGCCGTCAGGTTGCCGGCCATCGAGTTTACTGAGTCGGTCAAATCCTTCCAGGTTCCCGCAACGCCCGGCACGTTGGCCTGACCGCCGAGTCGCCCTTCGGTGCCTACTTCGCGGGCCACGCGCGTCACTTCGCCGGCGAACCGGTTCAGCTGGTCCACCATTGTGTTCAGCGTTTCCTTAAGCTGCAGAATCTCGCCGCGCACGTCCACGGTGATCTTGCGGCTCAAGTCGCCGTTCGCGATGGCCGTTGCCACTTCAGCGATGTTGCGGACCTGGCCGGTCAGGTTGCCGGCCATGAAGTTCACGTTGTCAGTAAGGTCCTTCCACGTTCCGGCCACACCCGGCACGCTCGCCTGTCCGCCGAGTTTACCTTCGGTTCCGACTTCGCGAGCCACGCGCGTCACTTCGCCGGCGAACGCGTTCAGCTGATCGACCATCGTGTTGATCGTGTCTTTCAGCTCAAGAATTTCGCCCTTCACATCGACAGTGATTTTGCGGGAAAGGTCGCCGCGGGCCACGGCGGTCGTCACTTCGGCGATGTTTCTCACCTGTGCCGTAAGGTTGCCGGCCATCGCGTTCACTGAGTCGGTGAGATCCTTCCACGTACCGGCCACACCGGGCACTACAGCCTGCCCGCCGAGTTTGCCGTCCGTTCCGACTTCACGTGCCACGCGCGTTACTTCGGAGGCGAAGGACCGCAGCTGATCCACCATTGTGTTGATGGCTTCCTTGAGCTGCAGAATTTCGCCGCGCACGTCGACCGTAATTTTGCGGGAAAGGTCGCCGCTGGCGACGGCCGTTGCGACCTCGGCGATATTGCGGACCTGGCCGGTAAGGTTCGATGCCATGGAATTCACCGAGTCCGTCAGGTCCTTCCACGTGCCTGCGACACCCGGGACTACGGCCTGTCCACCGAGTTTGCCGTCGGTGCCCACTTCGCGCGCCACGCGCGTAACTTCCGCAGTGAACACGCCTAACTGCTGGATCATGGTGTTCACGATGTTGGCGGAACGAAGGAATTCGCCCTCTAGCGGGCGACCATCTACGTCCAGACGGACCGTCTGGGTCAGATTGCCCTGCGCCACAGCGGCGATAGCTCGAGTTACCTCCGTCGTTGGTCGCAGGAGATCCTCAACCAATGTATTCACGGAGACTTCCATGTCATCCCAAGCGCCGCGTCTATGTTCCACTCGGATTCGCTCGCGGGTCTTGCCTTCTTTTCCGACGGCCAGACCAACTCTTTTGAGCTCGAATGCCATCTGTTCGTTTGCGATGACGATCTCGTTGAAATTGTCAGCGATCTTTCCCGGCAGACCGGTCCACGATACGGGGAGGCGAACACTGAAATCGCCTTCTTTCATCGTTTTCAGGCTTTGAAGAATCGCGGTCAGGCATTCCGACATCGGTGGTTCCAACACGCTGGTCGGATAGCGATTATCTCCATCTTGCCCGCTGACGGGCGGTTCAATGGTCGTGGACATGCCGGATGCTCCTGGGTGGGATCTGACCACTCAGCACTGGGCGAGCCATGCGGTTCCCCAAAACCAAAACTCGGACCTCCCGAGACGCGCGTATGCTGGAGTGCAGCGGGAGAATAGATGCGTCGCATAGAGTGCGGGTTGCCTCATCCGCAAGAGCTCTTCAGGCAATTTGATATTTTCTGCCATCGCGCTGATCGCGCGCAGTTGCCATAATTATTTGATTTTAATAGACATAATATTATTGTAGGTGCTGTCTCTTGCCCATTGATCGAAAAGAGGGCATCGCGAAAACCTTGCGACTTGCCTGTCAAATCCAGGGAGTTAGACGGGCCGATTCCTCCGTCTATTTTGGGGCTTAGCTATAAGTTATTCGCTTTACGTCTCGCACGAATCCAGCATTCGGTTCGGGGCCATAACTCCGCCGAAGCGCTGTAGTGGGATTAGTGGAAATCGTGTGAACTGACATCGGCGGATGTGATGTCGATTGGTCTGATCTGGCTCGCCTTTACGTGGATTACGCCGTTCTGAACCTGCAGAATCCCTTCAATCTCAAGAAAGCGACTTCGCGTGACGACTATTCGTTCCCGCTCGAATAGATCTGGCGTGATGATGATATTTGCAATTCCGGTTTCATCTTCCAGCGAGAGGAAGACGAATCCTTTTGCAGTACCAGGGCGTTGACGTGCGATAACACAACCTGCAATTCGAACAAAACGCTTGTTACTGCCGTAAGAAAGGTCGTCAGCTGTAAGAAACCCGGCATGCTTCAACGAGGCTCGATGATAGGACATTGGATGCGGTCCGCAGGTAAGTCCACTTCCTGCATAATCGGCAGCTAGTCGCTCGTCGTTTGTCATTTGTCTCAACGGCATCGCAGCATCCCCAGCTTGAGCGACAGTAGACGATCGCAACAGAGGTCCGACCGGCCTGCCTGCCTGCTCAACCTGCCAGATCGCATCACGCCGATGCTTGATCTCGCCAACAGAATTCAATGCACCAAGGCCCGCAAGCAATACCAGTTCTTTTCTGTTCAATTCGGGAACCCGGCGTGTTAGATCGTCGACGGATTGAAACAGGCCATCAGTGTTGCGTGAAGCTAGTAATGCATCGGCACAGCGTTGCTTGAGTCCCTTAGCGTAGTTAAGGCCGATGCGGACAGACAAGCTGCCGTCGGCTTCATTCTCGATGGAGCATGGCCAATCGGATCTCTGCACACAGATCGGATGAACGCGCAATCCATGCCTCTGAGCATCCTTGACAAGTACGGCGGGCGCGTAGAAGCCCATTGGCTGGTTATTCAAAAGTCCGCACGTGAATGCCGCGAGATAATGAACCTTCAAATATGCAGAGGCATACGCGATAAGCGCGAAGCTCGCCGCATGAGATTCCGGAAATCCATACATGGCGAATGACGAAATTCCCTGCACAATGTTGTCCTGCTCCTGCAAGCCGATTCCATTGCGTGTCATGCCTGCTCGCAGGCGGCCCTCCAGATCGCGCATCCGCTGCATTGAACGTCGCATGCCAACGGCACGACGCAGCTCTTCGGCCTCCGAGCCGGTAAAACTAGCAACCACCATTGCCATTCGCAACAGTTGCTCTTGAAAGAGCGGTACACCCAACGTTCGCTTCAGCACTGGCTCCAGCAATGGATGCGGGTACGAAACTTCCTCCTGCCCTTGTCGACGCCGCATATAGGGATGCATCATTTTGCCGACAATCGGGCCAGGACGAATAATGGCAACCTGCACAACTACGTCGTAGAAACATCTTGGTGCATTATGCGGCAGCGAGGCCATCTGAGCACGGCTCTCGACTTGAAACATGCCAACAGTATCCGCTTTGCAGAGTGTGTCATAGACAATCGGATCTTCAGGTAAAGATGCCAGGTCAATATCTTTCCCATAATGACGGGGAATCAGTTCCAACGAGTCCTTGAGAGTAGCCATCATGCCAAGGCCAAGCAAATCGACCTTGATCAATCCCAGGTCCGCGCAGTCTTCCTTGTCCCATTGAACAACGGTTCGGCCTGGCATTGATGCGCGTTCAATGGGAACAATACGATTCAGCATTCCGGCACAAATAACCATGCCACCCGAGTGCTGTCCAAGATGGCGCGGCAGGTTGTACATGCGCGTACAAAGTTCGAGATATTTAGCAATGATCGGGTGACGCGCATCGAAGCCAGCCTGATCGAAATGCTTTGCCATGGTGTCATTGGCGCCGCGCCACTCCCAATGACCGACCAGGCTGGAGAGCTTCGATAATTGCAGTTCATCGAAACCGAGTGCCTTTCCTACTTCACGAGCTGCAGATCGACCGCGATACGTAATAACGTTGGCAGTCATGGCCGCCCCGAGTGATCCATAGTGTTCGTAGATGTACTGAATTACTTGTTCACGATGGTCACCCGAAGGAAGATCGAGATCGATATCTGGCCATTCTCCGCGGCTCTCACTCAAAAAGCGTTCAAACAGCAACTCCATTCCAATGGGATCCACTGCTGTGATTTCAAGGGCATAGCATACAACCGAATTTGCCGCTGATCCGCGCCCCTGCACGAGAAAGCCATTTTGCTGGCAAAACCGAATGATGTCCCAGACGATTAGAAAGTATCCGGCGAATCCGAGCTTTGCAATTAACTCAAGCTCGTGCTTAGCCTGCTTCCGGGCGCGTCTTACCAGGTTTTGCTTGAGCGCCGTCGAATACCGTTTGCATATCCCTTCATCGACGCGCCTGGCTAGAAAACTATCCATCGTTTCGCCGTCAGGAACCGGATATTGCGGAAACTTGTAGCCCAGATTGTTAAGCGTAAATTCAAGACGTTCGCTTACAATCCGCGTATTGTCGATAGCCTCGGGAATATCTTGAAAAAGAACTGACATCTCTCGTGACGGACGCAAATGGCACAAGTCATTTCTAGTTAAAAGCCTGCCGGCATTGTGAACACTCGTATGATGCCGAATGGCCGTAAAAACATCGAGTAGTTCACGATCAACCTGCTTTGCGCAGCGCACACCGTTCGTCGCGATGATGGGAAGACCAACGCGCGAAGCGATGTTGATAAGTTCTGAATTTCGAATGTCCTCTTCCCGTTCGAGGTGACGCTGGAGTTCAACGAACACGTTATTACGGCCGTAGATGGAGGCAAGGCGATCGAGTGCCTTGAGCGCACCAACCTCACCTTGACGACTAAGTGTCGCAGCGAGTGGACCTTCTTCTCCGCCGGTGAGACAGATTAGCCCCGCTGAAAATTCTTCCAGGTCTTCGAAGGTCGCAGCACCTTCGGCCTTTGTAGCCTCGCGCATCTTGAAGCGCGTAATAAGTTGGCATAGATTCTGATATCCAACCTGCGACGCGCAGAGAAGGACGATGCGCGCAGGCTCATCAGCATATTGGTGCGGAAGCCACTCGTGGGGAACTAGCCTGTTGCCGAACGATGAGACGGATATCTCTGCCCCGATATGAGCTTTTACCTGGTTTTGTGTTGCTGAGGTGTGAAAACGAGCAACACCATAAAGGCCATTTCTGTCAGCCAGGGCCATTGCCGGCATGCCTAATTCAACTGCACGCTCAATGAAAGATTCTGGTTCAGATGATCCCGCGAGAAAACTGAACGCACTCGATGCGTGTAGCTCTATATATTCTTCAGTTCGAGATGCCTGAGCGCAAATTGTGAAACCATTGCTGTCAGTCATACCAGGCATCCAATAGCCATTGCTTCTTCAAATGATCGTGAACGATCAAGCATCCAATCGACTCACCAAGACTGTTGGTAGCCACCACGTCCCACTCCTCCACATCCCATTGATTGACTGACCACCAGCATCCGCTAGTAAGCCATGGACCGTAGGCAGCCTGCACACCGTAGTGATCCGCGCCGTCGCGGAAAAATGCCGGCTTCGCACAATCGAGATGCACACGAATCAGCCGGGGTGGACGCATGCGCCGGAGCGAAACTCGGACATTGGTCTCCTCACGCGGAGTGTGTTGACTGGTTACGGAGAAGTTCTCCATAACGAAGCTGTCACTGCGATGCGTGTCCATTAGTTTTGGAGAGCCAACACGGTCGTCGCCGACCAAGGCATTCAGTCGCGCTAGAGTGACATCGAGACGCGATGGCTCTGGCGTCTGCGGCGCAAAGAGACCCAGTTGCACCTGGCTTTGCTGTCCAGCCTCTGCCGTCAATGTAAGAGAGATTATGGCGGCCTGCGGCGGGTAGGCCGCTATCTCAAGTTGCAGTAACTTCAGCAGGAACTTCCGGTCGCTCGAGGGGATGGCAGGTCGAATCACGCGCTGGTAGGCGAGGTCTTTTTCGAGACCCATTTGAACTGTGAGTGTTGCCAACGATAAAGCTCGGGAAGTTGCGCGTGTTACAAGAGTGCTGATCATGTTTGCGGCGATGAACATGAGAGAGTCGAGTTGTTCAATATGGGTTTCGAATTCGATATGCTCTTTGAGTTCGAACTGTGCCTCAATGGGCAGAAATATGTGCTCTGCCATGCCCCGCGCTAGTTTGATCCAGAGCTTTGCCCGCTGCCCCAGACGGGTAATTAATTCTTCTTCAGGCAGTTCAGCCAGTTCGCCGAGGCAGCCAATTCCCCAAATTGCAAATGTTTCGTAATCCTCTACCTCAAGTGGCAATGCAGCGATAGGAGTGGACGCAAGCGAAACTGCCTCCTGTTTTTGAGGAACGACCGTAATGCCACGCGAGAACGCGGCCTTGATGCGTGCCGTATCGAAGTTATGGCTCACGGCAACTGTCGCTCGAAATCCGGCAGAATGGATTGACGTCTGGATTCGTTTCGCCAATATTGCTGGTGAGCCAAACAGGCGTTCCGTGCCGCTGATATCCAGCACGAAACCGCATGCATTGGTAGCAAATGTCTCTTCGATGCGGGGGGAAAACTGCGACACACTTTCGAGAAGAATCATCCTGGCCGCACGTTCTGTTTCGATTGAACGCGACTGCACACGTATTCCACTGAGTTCTTCGACTTCCAAACGCGTCATGCCTGGTACGACACCGCGCTTTCTTGCTTGCAGATTGAGAGAACAGACTCGCTCCTGGGGAGCAGTCCCATCAAGTATGGCTACGGCATGAGCGCGCAAATCCGGTCTCAAGCGAACGATTGCCTGGGCCGGAAAATCTACCGCATAAATTGCGGCGTAAAGCGAGTTGGATTGATGTGTCATGCCTGCTTTTCATGACTCCACGGCACTTGCGTTGACCATGTGGATACTGGCGGTTTGCGTGCAATGTTTGTTTGGGGAGAAAATCGCATGCGGCTGCGTCCTGCACTGAAATTAAAACCGTGAATTACCGTCCCCGTTGCAACGTCGATTCGATCTGATTGGCATTCCAGAACGACGGCGGCGCTCGACTGCGCATAGGCTGCTTTGCCCAGCACGATCAGGCTGCAACGCGTGCGATCAGCGGTTTGACGAAAACGAAACCACGTGGCCAATGGAATTCGACGAGCGTGTTCGATGGCTTCGTCTGCCAGATCAAGAACGATTGCTGCGAAACCACCTGCCTGCAACAGTAGATCTGTTGCGCGAATTGCCTGATCGAGGCGCGTCCACGGATGTTTATTGCCTGGCTCACGACGCATGACAGCGGAAGGTTTTTCAATGGGTGCATTTCTGCATCTGACCCAAAGCAGATGCCGCAGGCTGACTCCATTCGCTGCGGCCGATTCCGGATCCAAATGATCGTTCGCATCAATCCATGCACACGAACTTCCATTTTGTGTGCACCGGGCGAGAAATGCCAACGCGATTGTTGTTCGTCCCGATGACACGGCGCCCGTGATCTCAGTGATCGCACCCACAGGCAGACCGCCCTCCAGCAGCTCATCGATTTGGGCTATGCCTGTGGATGAAACGTCATGTTTTCCTCGCGCTGCTGGTGTAAGCGCAGAGGGATAGCGATGCTGGAAATCACTCTCGATTTGTTGTCGAAGTGCAGAAGAGGAAGGCATGGCAGGAGGCAATATTCGCCTTATGTTCGCCTATAGATTCAGACTTACCAGGATGGGTTGTCAACTCTGATTCTGTGGAAACTAACCTTCGTTCGAAACAAAATCTATTCAGTTAAGTTTTCATATAAATACTTTAAGGGTCATATACCTACATCTATTTAGTAATGAACAACATTAACTAAGAAACGGGCTCCAAGTGCGCAGTAAAGTGCCGCAAAAATGGCGCTTCGTAGGTCAGGCGCATTCCCTTGATCTTGTTGCGGTTCCTGAAGACCTCAATAATGATTTCGACAAGATAATCGACGTGGCTCTGCGTATACACCCGACGCGGCATCGCCAACCTGACCAGATCCATCTGTGCCGCACCGGAAAACATCAGGGTGCCGATCTCGACAGAGCGCACACCGCCCTCGAGGTACAATTCCGCAGCCAGCGCTACACCCGGAAACAGATCAGAGGGAACATCAGGCAGGAATGCGCGCGCATCGATGTAAATGGCATGGCCTCCTGGCGGCTGGACAATCGGTACTCCCGCATCCGCGATGTGGTTACCCAAATATGCCGTTGACGCGATGCGGTAACGTAGATAATCCTCCTGCAGCGCTTCATGGATTCCGACCGCGATGGCTTCAAGATCCCTCCCCGCCAGGCCGCCGTACGTCGGATAACCCTCGGTCAGAATCAGGAGATCTTTTTCCTGCTGCGCGAGCAGATCGTCGCTGGTACAAAGAAAGCCCCCAATGTTCGCCATGCCGTCTTTCTTCGCTGACATCGTGCAGCCGTCGCCATAGCGGAACATTTCCCGGGCGATTGCTATGGGAGTTTTGTCAGCATAGCCGGATTCTCGCAGCTTGATGAACCACGCATTTTCAGCAAAGCGGCACGCATCGAAGTAGAGCGGAATTCCGTGACGCTTACAAACTGTGCTAACCTCGCGCACGTTTTCCATCGACACGGGCTGGCCTCCCCCGGAATTGTTGGTTACCGTGAGCATGACCAGGGGAATACGCTCACGACCGACGCGCTCGATCAAAGCTTCAAGTGCAGCGACATCCATGTTGCCTTTGAAGGGATATTGCGAGGATGGTTGGCGGCCCTCCGGGATCAACAGATCCACGGCTTCTGCACCCACAAATTCAACATTGGCACGGGTGGTATCGAAATGCGTATTGTTGGGGACGACATCGCCCTTCTTGCAGGTGATACCAAACAGAATGCGTTCGGCCGCGCGTCCCTGGTGAGTGGGAATGATGTGTTTGTATCCAACGATGTCGTGGACGGAATTGTAGAAGCGATCGTAGCTGCGGCTTCCGGCGTAGCTCTCGTCACCCTCCATGATTGCGGCCCACTGATGAGTCGACATGGCGCCAGTACCGGAGTCCGTAAGCAGGTCGATCAGCACATCGTCGGCGCGCAACAGGAAGAGGTTGTAATGCGCGGCTTTCAGCAGTTTTTCGCGTTGCGCACGGGTTGTCCAGCGGATCGGTTCAACACTCTTGATCCGAAATGGCTCGATGATCGTTCTTACCGGCATGATTCCGTCCTGATCGTTCGGTAGTATAGGTGGTTGCCCGAGTGAAATCCAAAACGGTTCCGATGCGTCGCAGTTAACCGTTCTCTTCGCCCAGAGGGGGAAAGCATTTCATGTGGTTCAGTCGAATTGTAGTTCTATTGCCGCTGCTGATGGGCGTTTCCGCTGGGACAGGAAGTGCTGAGCCCCCCAATGAGGACACAACGCAACAACCTTCAGTACCTCCTGTCAATCCCAACACAACGCCGGAAGCTCGTGAATTGTTGCGGCAGATCGACCAGATTTCCGGTCATTACACGCTCACCGGTCAACATAACTTTCCTAATCATCTGTCGCGGTGGTCAGATCGAATCTACGACCTGACCGGAAAGTTCCCGGCAATATTCGGGCAGGATTTCGGCTTCTCCGGCGGTGACGACAAGGATTCAGTCGAAGGGCGATCTTCGATGATTCAGGAGGCGATCCGGCAGTATCGTAACGGAGCCGTTATCGCTCTCACATGGCACGCCGTGCGGCCAACCGACGATGAACCTGTTACGTTCCGTGACAGTGTGCAGGGTCACCTGACCGATTTCGAATGGAACGAGCTGCTTACTCCGGGTACAGACATCTACAACCGGTGGGTGGAACAGATCGACGTAGTTGCGGGCTACCTGCAACAACTCCAGGCGGCAGGCGTTCCGGTGTTATTTCGGCCATATCACGAGATGAACGGAAACTGGTTCTGGTGGGGCGGCCGGCCTGGTGAACACGGTTCCGCGGCATTGTATCGGCAGCTTTACGACCGGTTTGTGCAGGTCCATCACTTGAACAACCTGGTCTGGGTGTGGAATGTAAACAGCCCGGGTGGGAATGCTGGGCCTGTAGACGCGTTCTATCCGGGCTCTGAACGCGCAGACGTCATAACGATGGACATTTACGGCAAGTTTGAGCAGAGCTATTACACCAGTATGCTCGCGCTGGCCGGGAAGAAGCCCATTGCGCTTGCCGAGGTGGGCGCCATGCCTTCGCTCGAAGTGCTCGCTCAGCAACCGCGCTGGGCGTACTTCATGATGTGGAGTGGTATGGGCGAGTCCGTAAATACTCAGGAACAGTTTCAGGCGATGTTCCATGCGCCGAACGTATTGAATCGCGGCGATACGCCGTTTGTGTCGAAGGCAACTCCCGCGACAGCGATCGTCAAACCTGTCACTGCGAATGCCTCGCCTTCTTCAGTTGGCTTTACTGGAAAGGCTGAGCACGACAGCGCCTGCACACTTGCTGAGCGGGCAGCAGATTGAGAATGCCGTTTCGGAGTCGGCTATTGATGCCGTAGTTCATGCAGCCGGCAAGCGCCCCATCCTTGTCTGTCAGGATCTCGACACCCGGTCTGGAGCAACTGTTCCCGGGAGAGCAGTCATCGACGAGGCTATCAAACAGAGCGAGCAGAATTCGATCATCGGTCTGCGATGGCTGGCACCGAATCCAGCAGATACAGATGGAACCGACAAGGATCGTCTTCTGACCGATTACGAATGGAAGGAATTGCTGACGCCGGGAACGCAGCTTAACCGACGTTGGAGCGAACAAGTGGAAGCGGTTGCGGCAGTTCTCGAACCACTTTCTCACAAGGGAATTGCGGTGCTGTGGTCGCCCTATCCCGAACCCAATGGCAAGAAATACTGGTGGAGTAATCGACCCGGCATTCATGGGAGTGCTGCGCTCTACCGCATGCTCTTTGACAGGCTCGCGAATCATCACCACCTCACCAATCTTGTTTGGGTATGGGAGGCTGCGTCTCCCAGTTTCGGGCCGAACGCGGCAGCGGGACCGTATAGCCAATTCTTTCCGGGGCTTCTTTATGTCGATGCGCTTGAACTCGATGTGCCCCGCACGGAATCGCGGTTTCGCGCAGATATTTTCCTGCGCTCAATCGGTGTCGCCAAACCCATCGGTCTCTTCATCAACGGCATAGCGCCGGATCCTTCGTTCTTTGCGAATGAAACCGGGTGGGCCTGGTTTGTACTTGGTGCTCAAGCCGCAGGGCAGGGAACTACAGGCGAAGTGGGGACCAGCCAGGACTCGAGAATCACGGGATTGTACGCAGACCCGCGCGTTGTCTCTCATTGAGACGAGGTTTGCGAGGAGCAATGTCAGGGACGGCTCGTCGCAAATTCACCCGAAGGAGTTAATTTCCCTGGGAGCCCTCGGGCACGAGCCGCACCTGTTCGGTGAGCGTGAGCATCAGGTAGGATCCTGTTTCGAGATTGGCCTGGGGATGGCTGAGGAGGAGATGCGTTGTGACCACGCCGGCTCCGATGATGCCGCCAGCCAGCATTCCCGCGGGGCCACCCAGCACTGCGCCGGTAATCATGCCGCCGCCGACCACGCCGCCGTATTCAATGCTATTTCGTTTCAGGCGCGAACCGGGCGTGATGACGCCCTCTGACCCGACGCGGAGATTCGAACCGGGGGTGGAGGCAACCATGGCATGGAGCTGAAATCTGCTGCCGTTTTCGAGGGTGACAGTTTCCGGTTCGAGCAGAAGGGAGCCGTGACCGGCGAAGTGACCGGTGGTGACCTGGGCAACTTTGCCATCGATTTCGGCGCCGGCGGGGATCACGACCCGGCCGTCCTGTAATACATCGCTGGCCACGCGGCTTCGGAAGGGCTCGCCCTGTTCGGACAATGCGCTTGAAATTTCGTTGATGAGCTGGACGCGGATCAGAGTTCCTTCGCCGAGCGTTCCCGGAGGAAGCGGCTCAGGATGCACGATATCGCTATCGGGATCAGCTGAATTGGCGCGCGAGACAAGGCCCGGCGCTGAAGACGCTACGCCGACGATGCCGTCGTCGGTTCCGTCGCCATATTGTTGCGGAACGGGACCGGCGGTCTGCGGCGCGTTCATGGCCTGCGGAGCCGGCTGAGCTGCGGGCGCCTGCTGCATGGGATGGCCGGCGGGTGGCTTGGGAATGGGAACCGGCTGCTCGCTGGTGATGATGGTGTCGTTCGGAGGCGGATTGGAAGTTCCCTCATAGGGACTGGTCTGGCTTGATTGCTGAGCCACGAGGGCTGTGGTAGCCAACGCAAAGAGTGCACATGCAAGAATTGGCCGATTCATCCGAATTCCCCCTCTAATTGATGCAGGCAGTACTCCCCTGCATATTATGACCCGTGATGCCGAAAAAAGTTTTGATACGCGACCTGCGGAATTGTGTTCGGTGCAAATTCCACCTCGATAAATGCTAGCTTGCAGGCGTTACCGATGCGGCATCGCGAACGGTGGCCGGTGCCTTCGGCAGTACGAATCAAGTGAGATAACCCAGCGCGCTTCTTTCGGGCCAGGAAACGTTTGCCGTGTGTGACCGCCGTTACACGAAGCGTTCATGGTGCGTTTGCTAGAATCCGAACTGAACCGTTTTCAATTTATTTCACGCTTTTTTGCGCGGACGGAGAGGGAATGAAGCACGTGCACGAGCTTCTGGAAACAATTCAGAGCGCTGCCGGAGAGGCCGTTGCCGTGGATCGCCGTCCCAAACTGAATGACCGGCTGCAGCACCGTATTGCGAGGACAGAAATGACAGAGATTGTTGCGATTCGCGCCCGCGAAGTACTTGATTCGCGTGGAAATCCCACCGTGGAAGCCGACGTAATTCTGGAAAGCGGCGCGCTGGGCCGCGCTATCGTGCCTTCGGGCGCTTCCACCGGCGAGCACGAGGCCGTTGAGCTCCGCGACGGGGATAAAAGCCACTATATGGGCAAAGGCGTGCTGCAGGCCGTAGCCAACGTGGAAACGGTGATTGCGCCGGAACTGGAAGGCATGGATGCGGCAAACCAGCGGCTGATCGATCAGACCATGATCGCGCTGGACGGCACAGCAAACAAAGGCAAGCTCGGAGCGAACGCGATTCTTGCCGTATCGCTGGCGGCGGCGCGGGCGACTGCGCAGACGCTGGAAATTCCGCTGTATCGCTACCTTGGCGGCGTGAATGCGTGCGTGCTGCCGACGCCGATGCTGAACGTGCTGAACGGCGGAGCACATGCCGATTCGAACGTGGACTTTCAGGAATTCATGATTATGCCCGTCGGGCGCCGAGCGCTTCAGCGACGCGCTGCGTTGGGCGGCAGAGACTTTCCACACGCTGAAGAGCGTGTTGAAGAAGAAGGGTTACAGCACGGCAGTAGGCGATGAGGGCGGGTTTGCTCCTTCGCTGAAGTCGAACAGTGAAGCGATTGAGTTGATTCTCGAAGCGATCACGCAGGCCGGTTACAAACCCGGCGAGCAGATTGCGATCGCGCTCGATCCGGCGTCCTCAGAGTTCTACGACAAGGAAAAGAACAAATACGTCTTCAAGAAGAGCGACAAGCGCGAGTTGACCAGCGAAGAGATGGTCAATTTCTGGGACAGCTGGAGCCGCCAGTATCCGATCGTCTCGCTCGAAGACGGACTGGCCGAGGACGACTGGGACGGCTGGAAGCTGTTGACCGACAAGATGGGCAGCCGCATTCAACTGGTAGGCGACGACTTGTTCGTGACAAATGTGAAGCGCCTGCAGCGCGGCATTGAAGAGGGCGTGGCGAATTCGATTTTGATCAAAGTGAACCAGATCGGCACGCTGACAGAAACACTGGAAGCCATCGAACTGGGACGTCGGTACGGGTACACGTCGGTGATGTCGCACCGCTCGGGCGAGAGCGAGGATACGTTCATTGCGGATCTTGCGGTAGCGACGGGCGTGGGGCAGATCAAGACCGGCTCCGTGAGCCGCACAGATCGCATTGCCAAGTACAACCAGTTGTTGCGCATCGAGGAAGAACTCGGTGCCGGTGCGGTTTACCTGGGGCTCGAAGCGCTGAACTACGAAGACTAGGCTCGCATTTGCGACGCATAGATTATTGAGTCGTGTTTTCCCCATCCTGAAAAGTGCGGGATGGGGAGCACGATTACGCCAACTGAAGGGCAAAAAGCGGATTCTTCGCTCACCACCCTCAAACTCCGCCCCAAAAAGCACAAATCACTTTTTAGGACCCCAAGAAGTACGTTTGGGGCTCCGTTCGCTCAGAATGACATCCCCAACTTTTGTGACCTTCCAGGATAGGATTCTGGGCCTACACTAGAGTCAATGCGCCTCCTTATAGCTTCCCTTTTCCTGTTGAGCCTCCTGTCCGCCGCCGCCCAGACCGCGCCTGTGGCGACCCTGCATGATTTGAAGGAAGCCGAAACGCTGGGCACGGATCTGTATGCCGGCTCGGGCGCAACAGGGTTGGTGCTGGTGGTGGTGCGCGGCAACCAGGTGTACTTCAAGGGCTATGGGGAGACGGTGCCGGGATCGCACGAAACTCCAGGTCTGAATTCAGAGGTCAGGCTCTGCTCGCTGACGAAGATTTTCACCTCGGACCTGCTGGCAAAACTTGTGTCCGACAAAACAGTTCGTCTGGACGACACGCTCAAGAGCTACTCACCTGAAGACGCGGTGGTTCCTGAGAAAGGTGCGCCGATCACCCTGGAGGAGTTGGCGACCCATACGGCCGGCCTGGAGCGGGAGATTGGGACCGCACCGCGGCGGACACCGCACTTTTCCTATCCTGACTACGAGACGCGATGGCACTGGCTGGCAAGCGCGCAGCTCAAATTCACGCCGGGAACGCAGGCGTTCTACTCCAACGTTGGGTTCGACTTGCTGAGCGACGCACTGGCAAAGGCTTCGCATACGCCATACGATGCGCTGCTGGATAAGCGCACGCTGACGCCGTTGAAAATGTGGAACACGACCTTCTATCCGAATCCCGGACAGTGCGAGCGGCTGATGACGGGCGCGCACGAGGAGGGGCCGTGCACAATAACGGCGAACACGGAGGGAAGCAGCGGCCTCTACTCCACGCCGGCAGATATGGTGAAGTTTCTCAGCTACCTTGTGGGCTCGGGCGATCCCGCGCAGGCCGAGGATGCTCATGGTGTTTATATTTTGCCGTCGAAGCTGGCGGGCCAGTACGGACTGGACCACGCCGGCAGACCGAGCGGCATCGGACTGGGATGGATGCACGTGGGCGGGAACGAGAGCGTTTCGCACGTCATTGAGAAGACGGGAGGCGGCGCGGGATTTACGACGTATATTGCGATTCATCCTGCGAGCCACACTGCATTATTTGTGGCGATAACCGAGGGGCCGGGGCGGAGATGGATGCCCGGTTTCAATCTCTTCAAGGCATCGAACAATGGGTTGCTGGCGCTGGCCGGGTTGCCACCGTTGCCAGATGTGCCGACGAGGAGAGCCCGGAGTCGGCACGGGGCGGCGACAGCAACGAGAAGTCCGCGCGAAGAATCGGGGAACAAAGAGGCATGCGGGCGCGGGCGGCGCAGAAGTCGGTTGGTGGCGTTTAGAGAGCCAGATGAGATACGTGCTTGCCCACAAGCCGTGCTCAAAATCGAGACATGGGGCACCCGGCATCGTGACACTCGCGAAACTGTACTCATCGGCGGGGTCGAGATCTTCGCTTCTTGCTTACGATCACCCTTGATGAATGCGGGGTGACGGATGAAAATCAGACTCTTCAGAATGTGCTGTGTGCCTTGATGGCAGCGGTGTTCGCGGCACAACAGACTGGTGTGGCGGAAGAGCCTGCCAGTACGGGAACTCAGGCGCAGACGGCTTTTTGCATATCAAAGTTTCGGACTGTCCGGGGCCCGCTGCGACTCATGAGGCACTCTTCGGACCCTCACTCCTTCCAGACGAACGTGGACTGTCGAATTGATCCCAGTTGCCCCATCTGCTTGGACAGCGGCATTGAATTCGACCCATGAAACCCTATCCGGATCGTCCGTGGATCGGTTCCTGGAGGGGTACGGCTTGTCTGGCTGCGGAACACTCGTCGAAGCCGCGAAGAGATGACCGGCGGGGTATCCGCGAGCAGGGATGCTTCGCGTCCGCCGCGGAACTCGAACCGCGTGTAGGTAGAGGTAACCGTGCCGGGGCTGATGGAATCAAGCCCTCCTCCGGGGCTTTTTGAAGCTGAGACTGGAAAGCTTCCCTAGAGAGCAACTCGAGCCGGAAGGGCAATGAAACTCGTTACCTTTAGCCCTTGACGAGCTATTCGGAGTCTCAATACGTCGTGGTTCCAGCCGAGTGGATATATCTCGTAGTCCTCTGCAGGTATCACACGTTGGTGAGATTTGAGCGGGACTGATACGCGACGAAAAACAAACGCAGATCCTTCGCTCCGCTTACCCCACTGCGTGGGGCCCCAAGCTGCTCCGCTCAGGATGACACAGCTGTTGTTACGCCAGCGCCCTGTAGCTGGATGACCGATTGTTGCGGAGGGCCTTACTCGAAATCGCAATCGCTTTTCCGGATTGCTGACAGGAAGAATTCGTATTGTTCGGATTGATTGCCACGCAGCGGGACATGTCGAGCATTTATCCTGATATCAAGTAAATCGACTGGATTACGAGGTATCTTCTTCGTGGCTTCAAGCAAACATCCTCTTGTTCTGACCATCCTCGATGGATGGGGATTTCGCGCCGAGACTGCCAACAATGCAATTGCGCTCGCTCGGAAGCCTACCTATGACAAGCTGCTGCGCGAGTTTCCGAATACGCTGATCCAGGCGTCGGATCATTTTGTCGGACTGCCGGATGGGCAGATGGGGAACAGCGAAGTAGGCCATCTGAACATCGGCGCGGGCCGCATTGTGCAGATGGACATTACGCGTATCGACGCGCTGATTGCTGCCGGGCAGTTTTCAAAGGAGCCGGTGATTGTTGAGGCGATGCAGAAGGCGCGGGACGGCCGGCATGCGTTGCACCTGTTCGGGCTTGTCTCGGATGGGGGCGTGCATTCGCACCAGGAGCATCTCTACGCACTGCTGCGTACCGCGCGTGAGTACGGACTATCCAACGTGTTCGTGCATGCATTCATGGATGGACGCGATACCGCACCTGATTCTGGCGCAGGATACATTGCCAAGCTTGAACAGAAGATGCGGGAGTACGGCGTAGGCAAGGTGGCGTCGATCAACGGCCGCTACTATGCGATGGATCGCGACAAGCGCTGGGAGCGCGAGCGCAAGGCCTTCGATGCGATGGTGAATGGCAAGGCCGAGGGTGGGGCGTATCCGGATCCGGTGGCGCGGCTCAAGGAAAGCTACAACAACGGCGTGACCGATGAATTCGTCATACCGTTTGTGGTGGTGGACGCTGCAGGGAAGCCGGTTGGGCAGATTCGCGACGAGGATGTCTGCATCAATTTCAACTACCGCGCCGATCGTGCGCGGCAGATTACGCGGGTGCTGGCGCGTGAGAGCGGGTTGAATAAAGAAGGCGGTCGCAATCTGGAGGGATGGGAAGCGCTGGATGAAACAATTCCGCGCAGCGAGATTCCGAAGAACCTGCATTATCTGTGCATGACGCAATACGACAAGTTGTATGCGCTGCCCATGATTATTTTGCCGGAGTCGATGGACAACATTCTGGCGAATATTCTTTCGGCGCACAATCTGCGCAATCTGCGCGTGGCGGAGACGGAGAAGTTTGCGCACGTTACGTACTTTTTCAATGGCGGCATCGAGAAGCCGTTTCCGGGTGAGGATCGCACACTGATTCCATCGCTCAAGGTGGCGACGTACGATTTGGCGCCAGAGATGAAGGCAGAGGCGATCGGCGACACGATCGTGAAGGCGATTGACGACACAGCGTTCGACCTGGTGGTTGCGAACTTTGCTAATGCGGACATGGTGGGCCACTCAGGCAAACTGGAACCGACCATTCGCGCCTGCGAAGCCGTGGACGCGCAGCTTGGGCGCATTTACAAAGCCATCAAGGAGAAAAACGGAAGCTGGCTGATCACGGCGGATCACGGCAATGCGGAACTGATGGTCGACCCGGTGACTGGTGGTCCGCACACGGCGCATACGACAAATCCTGTGCCAATGATCTATGTCGCTGAAGATGGTCCGAACTATCGGCTGAGACCGGATGGCTCGCTGCGGGACATTTCGCCCACGCTGCTGAATCTACTGCACCTCGGATTGCCGAAGGAAATGACGGGCGGCGATCTTCGCGTGCCGATCACGAAGTGATTAGCCAAAATCACGAAGGCGAGGCCAAGAGGCTTCGCCTTTTCCTTTTTTGAGCGAGCAGGTTGTTAATCTGAGTTCAAGTTCAATTCCGGTCATGCCATCCTGACTACGCATGCCAATCCCGGGCTACCTAGTGCCAAGGTGACTTCGCAGACATCCGATCTGGGGGCGATCGGCCTTGCTTTGAGTGGCTTCACATTCTGGGTTTTGGCCGACAGCGTCATCAAGGTGATTGGCCGCTCAAGTTTGCCGGCATACGAAGTCATCGCCTTTCTGGGGCTGTTTATCTGCGGCTTATCTGGCGGCGTATGCCGGTGGTCGTCGTGAGATCTCGGCGCTCTGGCCTACACGACCGCGCCGTCAGTTGGTACGCTCCTTCCTCGACCTGGTAAACAATCTGTGCGTCGTTGTCGCACTTCGCCACGTGACTCTTACGTTGTTTTACATCCTTATCTTTCTGGCGCCGATGGTCGTCACTTTTTTGGCGGCAATCTTTTTGCGTGAGAAGATCGGCATTCGAAAGGCGTTGGCAATCGTTGTCGGCTTCGCCGGCGTTGTGATTGCGGTGAATCCATTTGGAACTTCCAGGCAGGGCGATTGGGTCGGCTTCGCTGCATGCATGGTTTGCGTTGGCTGCTTCTCCGTGAACATGGTCTGGTCGCGGGTTCTGACGCGGACCGAATCGCCGGAGAGCCTGGCATTCCTTTCAGGAATCGTGATGGCGATCGTGGGATTTGGTGCGATGCTGTGGCATGCTGAGCCCCTGAGCGTGCGATTACTCGAGGGGCTGTTTGGCGCGGGGGCGTTCTGCTCAGCCGGAAGCATCTGCTTCTTCGTTGCGCTCAAACACACTTCCGCCTCCAACGTGTCTCAGTATCACTACACACAACTGATTACAGGAGCACTGGTTTCCTATCTTGTGTGGCATGAACTTCCAACGGTCTGGATGGTGCTGGGCGGTGGTCTCATTATTACGTCAGGACTCTACATCGCGATGCTGGCATCGCGAACGCGCGTAGTCGACCGCGATACGGCAGCGAGTCAGATTCTGCACGACCAGCCGGGCAGCTTGCTTTGAGAAAGAGCGAGAGGAAACAAAAGAGGCCTCCCACTTGAGAGGCCTCTTGATTCTTGTTGTGCCCTGCGCTTAGCGCGGCCGCAGGGACTTGATGGCGTCGGGCAGGCGCTCTTCAAGGATGCGGGCACGTTCGGCGGCGATTCCGCCGAGGTACGACGGAACGGGGGTCGCCGTTAGCACCAGCACAAAGGCAATCACCGAAAAACACACACCAGCCACCGCCGCAGAGACGAGCATGTGGTAAGTGTCGGCGATGTCGAGGCCGAGGACGTTGAATGCGACATGCTCGAGCGGCTTGATGTGGCGCAGAACCGCAAGCGCAAAGAGGGAGAAAAACACCGACAGAGAGGTGAGAACGACCAGAGACACGTCGAGACTGCGGTGGAATTGGAGGCGGGCGCGGCAGCGGCTGCAATCGGCGAAATGCTGCTCATAATCCCTGCGCATCTCCGGAGAAATTCCTGAGATGTCATACCGCCAGCTCGCAAGAATCGCGCCAACAACCCGGTCGGTACATTGAGTTTTCGCCATAAACCTTAGACTCGCTTTGTGCACGATATGGAAAAAGTTGTCGCGCTTTGCACCGGAGAACACGGCAACTGAAAATAGTAACCCTTGGATGCTCCGTAAATACCCAAGGATGCAGGATTACTGAAAACCTGCTGATAAGAAGAAACTTACATCGCAGGGATTGCGATAAATCCTCAGCAAGGGCCCCATTACTCCCATCTGCGATTGTAATCGAGTTTAATCAAAAACAAATAGTTGACATGGGCTGATGTTGCGCTGCGAGCAACAGCCGATTTGCCAGGAGACTGGCACGCCCGTTCAGCGCGCGCTCGGCCGCGATGCGGGCAAGCTCCGGAAGGTTATTGCTTTCAGAGAGATGCCCGAGAATGACATAAGTGGCTTGGCCGTCATACTCAGTTTCAAGGTAGGTAGCCGCGGCCTCATTGGAAAGGTGCCCCACCCGGGAAAGCACCCGCTGCTTGACGGACCATGGGTAGGGACCGTCGCGAAGCATTTCCAAGTCGTGGTTGGACTCAAGCAGCAGAAGATCAACGCGCTTAAGCTGGGCTTTTACGTTGGGCGGGATGTAACCGAGGTCGGTGGCGACGGCCATGCGTACACCCTCAGCCTGAAACACGAAGCCGACGGGGTCCGCCGCGTCGTGGGGAATGGTGAAAGGGCTGACGGAGATATCGCCAATTTGAAGCGTCTTGCCTGATTCGAAAAACTGGAGCGAAGGCAGCCATGTGGGGTCTTTTTCGGGGCCAGCCTTCACAGGCTCTGGCCTGGGGATGTCTGCGGGGAACCGGCTCGGCGGACGGTTCAGTGTCTTCGGGATCGCATTCTTCAACGAGGGCGGCATCAGCTTCGGCCATGCGCGCGGCGGCCTGCTGGCGGCATTGTTCAACCCATTGGGCGTAAGTCATCTGCTTGCGCGGTGAGAGCCAGCGTACCCAGGCGCGGTGGGTGCCCTCGGTGAAATAGACCGGAATGCCAAGTTTCCGCGCGGTTACGGCAAGGCCAGCGACATGATCGGAGTGCTCATGCGTAATGATAATGGCATCGAGCGTCGCCGGGTCTTCATCCACCAGGCGCATGCGGCGGAAAAGCTCGCGGCAACTCAAGCCGGCATCGACCAGGATTCGCGTATTGCCGCCGGTGACAATTGTGCAGTTGCCCTTGGACCCCGACGCCAATACCGTGAACCGCACCATGAATTGAGCATAACGCGCAAGCCTGTGCATTGCGAGGATCACCGTTAATCGTTTAGGAACCTCGTTTGATTTGGAGGATTGGAAAGCGGAAAAGCATGCCGAGATGGAACTCGTGGACGTATGCTGGCAATAGCAGGATTCCCGCATTCCTTCAGAGGTCCAGAGCATGACAAACAAGCTCCAGCGCAGAGCGAAACTCTTAGTCGTTTTTCTAACCATCACGCTATGTGTTGGGGTTATGGGTGTGCCGGGGGTGCGATGTGCACGCTGCAGACAAACCTGCAGTTCAGAGTGAGGCGTGGAATCCCAAAGCCGCGGCGCAGTATCTCGACAGCAGGGAGACATGGTGGCAGGGTTGGGGGCGTGCGCAAAAGGACCACGGCACACTCTGCGTCAGTTGCCATACGCAGGCAGGCTACGCACTCGCACGCCCCGCGCTGCGCAGCCGATCCGGAGAGCATGGACCGTCGGCACAGGAGCAAGTGATGCTGGCGAGCGTGGAGAAGCGCGTTCGCGCGTGGAATGACGTGCAGCCTTTCTATAGCGATGCCGTGTATGGCGCTGGAAAGGAAGTGGAGTCGCGCAATGCGGAGTCGGTGTTGAATGCGTTATTCTGTGAGCTACGATCGCCGCAGGGAAGCCTCAGCGAACGCACGCGGCTTGCATTCGACAATGCATGGGCCCTTCAATCCAGATCGGGCCGGATGCGGGCGCGTGGGTTTGGCAGAACTTCGATTACACGCCATGGGAGTCGAAGGAATCGCAGTATCACTGGGCAGCGTTGATGGCGCTGGCTGTTGGAGCTGCTCCTGATCGCTACATGAACGACAAGAAGATTGCAGTGAACCTTGATCTTTTGCGCAGCTATCTGCAGAGCCACTATGATGCGCAGCCGCTGGTGAACAAGATGGTCGCAATGTGGGCTTCGAGCTATCTTCCCGGCGTGCTGACGTTGGATCAGATGCATGCGCTTGTCGATGAAGTCGACTCCCTTCAGCACAAAGACGGCGGTTGGAGCCTGACCGATCTTGGCAGCTGGAAGCGACGTGACGGCACGCCGCTTGAAACGCGATCGGATGGTTATGCCACCGGCCTTGCGGTGCTTGTGCTCAAAGAGAGTCCAGTCACATCGGACAAGAAGCCACATATAGCGCAGGGGCTTGCGTGGCTTGAAGCGAACCAGGACAAGACAACAGGCGCGTGGCCGGCGTGGTCGCTGAACAAGAACCGCGATCCGAAATCGGATGCGGGCATGTTCATGAGCGATGCGGCGACCAGCTATGCGGTGATGGCGCTGGAGGATCGGTAGCGGGGAGCGGCTGTCCGACTTGAGAGTCACATGAAAAGCCGGGGCTAAAGCCCCGTTGACACTATGGCTGTTTTCGTGGGACTGAAGTCCCACGCTTCTTCCGGAACACAAGAAGCTGAGGTTTCAATGCAAGGTACAAAGTCGCGCTTTCACAGCCGATTTGTGCAAATCATCCTAATTCGATAGTCGAAATCGTGGACGAAACCAGAAAGCAAAAGCAGATTCTTCGCTCACCCCCCAAACTCCGCCCCAAAAGCACAAATCATTTTTGGGACCCCAAGAACCGCGTTTGGTGCCCGTTCGTTCAGAATGACCACGGCAGTTGGGAGAATATCTCGGACACTCTACACTAGCTGCGCACTTCGCACATGATGCCGAGGATGTTGTCTGCGGGGTCTTTGAGGGATGCCATCCACAGATCGTGGTCGGGCATTCGGGCAATCAGGTGCGGCTCTTCGAGCAGCGAGGCGCCGCGAGCCTTGATCGCGGCGCAGGTGGCGTGGATGTCGTCCACTTTGTAGTAGAGGATGGTTCCGCCGCGCGGTTCCGGTTTCTCTGGAGTGGTGAGCATGAGGCGGACGCTGCCGCACTGGAGAAAGGCGAGGTGCCCGGCGTCGAAGAGGAATTTCATGCCCAGGATATTTTGATAGAAGTCCTTTGCGCGGGAGAGGTCATCGACAGTGATCGCTATTTGACCGATCGTATCGAGATGGACGGTTGCGACATCGGCAGTGTCGGGATGACTCATTGGGTTCCTCCAGTTCGTTAGCTCAGCTAACGATATATCATGAAAACGTAGCGATATGTCAACCCCAATTTTCGAAGAGTCAGAGATTCTGGCGGACGTGCTGCACTCGGCGGCTATTCACCTGCTGCGGAAACTGCGGCGCGAGGATGCGGCAAGCGGGCTGAATGCGCCGCGGCTGTCGGCATTGTCGGTGATCGTGTTTGCGGGGCCGGTGACGCTGGGCGATCTTGCGGGTGCAGAGCAGGTTCGGCCGCCGACAATGACGCGCATCGTGGATGCGCTGGCGGCGCAAGGGCTGGTGGTGAAGAAGAAGAACGCGCAGGATGGACGGAGCACGCTGATCCACGCGACGGCGGCGGGAAAGAAGTTGCTGATGCAGGGTCGTGAGCGGCGGGTGCGTGCTCTGGCGGCGCAGATTGCGGCGCTGGGCGAGAAGGACCGCGCGGCGCTTGCAAAGGCTGCGGAGATTTTGAAGCGGGTGATTGCGGGCATCTGAGATCGGAAATTGGAGTCGAGCGGTCGAGAAGGACGAGCGAAAAACCTGCAAGGCTTCTGTGGAAAAACGCAAATATCGGAGGGGGGTGGGGGTAGGGGTCCTTGCGCCGCTTCGTGACCTTTGTGAAACGCGTGCGGACGGGGCGTCAGGAGTGAATGCTGGCCTGGTTCTCGCGTCGTGGCTGCGGTCATGTGTCCTCTCTTCTTAATCTGTGCGGATGAATTCATTGTGCGGGAATCGATGGAAATAACCTGCAAAGCGGCGGTGCGAAATTTTGCTTGAAGATTCAGCGGGTTAGGACGCAATGGATCGTGTCGGGGCTTGACATTTCTGACGATGTCGGCCGGAGCGGTACGAAAACAGGATTACGATTTCACAATTTGAATTATGACTTCGGCGCGGAAGCATGGCTGTTAACCGAGGCTGCCCTTGAACATGAAGAAGCCGATCCACGAAAGCGCCGTTGCATCATTCAGAAAATGGGCAACCATGCACGGTACAAGCCCGCGTCGGCCCAGCAAATAGGCGACTCCCCAGAGCATGCCGAGAATCGCAGTGGGGATCATGATGCCCGCTCCGGCGAGAAATCCGTGCACTGTATATCCAAGATGCGAGAATCCGAACGCAATGCCGGGCAGGATGACTTGCGCCGCTTTCCCGAATCCAGCTCGCTTGAAATCGGTCATTAGCAGCGCGCGGAAGAGAACTTCTTCGCAGAATCCGGCGGTGATGCCGGTCGCGAGCGCCGCGATGAGATGGGCGCCCCGTGGCGCGAATGCGTAGGAGATGGGAATGCCGAACCTGGGAAAGAATCGCAGATTGCCGGCGATCGTCAGCGCCGCAGCGAGCAACGCCAGAGTCCATCCCGCCCAGTTTCCAACTCCCCAAACGCCAAGGGAGGAAAAAGATTCCCGGTTAGCCCTCAGAAAAACCCAGGCTGCGCAAACGAAGATCCATTCCGCGATCACACCGCCGGCAAGGCTCAGCAGATAGCGCGCTTCCAGGGGTCCATGCTGAGCGGCTGGAATGGCGAATCTAACGAGGCCTGACGCAGCAGCGATGAGACCCGGTAAACCGAATGCGAGAATGCACCACTCGAGCCAACACCGCCGCTGAAACCTGACAGTCATTTCCATAACGCTAGAAAGGTAACTCGGCGGGGATTTCGATGGAGACGAGCGTGCCGCGGCCGGGATTGCTGACGACTTTGAAGCTGGCCTGTGCGCCGTAGAGGACTTCAAGGCGCTCCTGCACGTTTTTCATGCCAATGCCGTTTCCGGTGCTCTGCAAGCCGGTGCGCGGCCGGTCGCCCATGCCGATGCCGTCGTCGGCGACTTCAATGAGCACGCGGTCGCCTGTCAACTTACTGCGCAGGGTGACGGTACCGCCGTGAATACGAGGCTCGAGGCCGTGCTTGATGCTGTTCTCGATGAGCGGTTGCAGCAGAATGCTGGGGACGAGTACGTCGAGTGTTTGCGGATCGATTTCTTTTTCGACGTGCAGTTTGTCGGCGCCAAAACGAACGACTTCGATGTCGAGGTAGTCGTCAGTGAAGCTGAGTTCGCTGCGCAGGGGAACATAGGTGTCGTGATCCTTGAGAAGTGCGCGCAGGATGTTGGCGAGCTTGACGGTCATTTCGCGAGCCAGTTCGGGCTTGACGCGGACGAGGGATGCGATGGAGTTGAGTGTGTTGAAGAGAAAGTGGGGATTGATCTGGCGCTGCAGGGCGTCGAGGCGCGCTTCAAGCAGGAGGTGCTTCTGTTCCTCGAGCTTCATTTCGATGCGAAGAGCGTTCCATACCTTGAGCGCGATGCCGACGACGATGGGCGCGCTGATCCACACCAGAACTTGTACCCAGGGCTGGGTTGCGACGAGCGCAAACAGCTTGTGCGGAAACGCGCGGGCAAGCGAATCGCGGCATGCTTCGGCTGCGACGATCAGGAAGAGCATAAGGAACTGGCGGTCGACGCGCGGGCGGCGCAGGATGCGGCGCACCCAGCGGTAAAGGCTGAGGTCGACAAAGGGCGTGAAAGACCAGACTTCCTCCCGCTCCACAAAGCTGCCGAGTATGCCGGAGAGCAGCCCGACAGCCGCGTTGAAGGGAAGGGAGAGATATTCGCCGTGATACATCGCAGGCGCTGAGAGCACAATGCCGCCGAGCAGGGCCCAGCGGGGTCCGATGAGGAGACCGAGCAGGATGATGGTTTCGAAGGAGATGTCGGCTGCGAGGAAATTTGGAACCCAGAAGCGCACCCAAACTCCGAGGGTGAGCGGAACGAGGAAGAAAGCGAGCAACGCCAGCGTCTGACGGCCAGTGCGCCGCTCGGCAAAGAAGAGCCGCCGGAAGGTGATGACGCGCGCCAGGATGCTGGCCACGGAAGCTACCACGCCCAGCTTCACCAGCAGCGTTATCCAGATCAGCCTGTCGGTCACCCTTCAACTGTATCGCGCTGCGGAGGTGGGCCCAACGCAAACCGGCGCAGTTCAGCACTTTGCGCTCGCGTGGCCGAGAGAGTCTCACGCTGTGTGACGCGGTCGCGCGAGCTGGGCACCGTCGCTGCAAGTAGAATGGAAGCATGGCGTTTGAGAGCGTGAAGAAGGTTGCCGAGGCGGATTTCCCCACCCGCTGGGGAGCTTTCCGCATTCTCGGGTTTGAGGGCACCCTTCCTGCCTCCCCCGGGTCGCAGAACCAGACTGGGTTGCCGGCACGGTCTGCGAAGGTGGAAGGGCTGGTTGCGCTGGTGATGGGCGATATTCATTCGACGCCGCCACTGGTGCGGATTCACTCGCAATGCCTGACCGGGGATGTGTTCGGGTCGCTGCGCTGCGATTGCCGGCTGCAACTTGAGCTGGCGCTCACGCAGATTGCGGCGGAGGGTGCGGGGATCCTGCTGTACGAGCAGCAGGAGGGTCGCGGCATCGGGTTGATGGCGAAGCTGAAGGCCTACGAATTGCAGGACAATGGGCTCGATACGGTTGAAGCGAACGTCGAGCTGGGGTTCGAGGCGGACTATCGCGAGTACGAATTGCCTGCGCGCGTGCTGAAGATGCTGGGCGTCACGCATGTCAAATTGATGACCAACAATCCTGATAAGGTGGCGGCGCTTGAGTCGGCGGGAATCACGGTCAGCGAGCGAGTCTCGGCGGAGGTTGCGCCGCAGGAGACGTTTGCGGCGTACGTGCGGACCAAGCAGGAGAAGATGGGACACATCGTCGAGACGATGGTCAGCGACGAGTAGGCGCGAGTCTGGTTGCAAAACAAAAGCAAATCCTTCGCGCCGCTTACCCCTCCACGCTGCGCGTGATGGAGCCCGAGCGTGCTGCGGCTTCAGGATGACGGGTTCTGTTGCGTGCATAGTCCTCTATCTCCTTCGCGTGCGCGGAGCTGTCGGTCTTTTTCGCGCGCTTTCGGGTGCAGACTGTGCGGGTGGGGCGTTGACCTGTTGGATTGCTGCCTGAAGATAACGGCGAACCACGGGACGCTCCAGATCGTCGTGGTTGCGGAACGTAATGTGTCGGATCAATTTGCCGGTACCGACCAGAATTTTGCCGGGATCGGGCAGGAGAGTGCCTCGGTTGAAACCGAGGTTGACCCAGCTTTTGCAGGCCACGATGTGGCAGAACCCATCCTTGAGTGGTTTGCCGGTAAACGAGAATCCAATCGCGAGCGCGTAGCCCATGGATATCGATTCGATTGCGGCCGGCGCTTCTTCGAGGACAATTTCGCGGAGAGCGAGGAACAGGCTCGCGACATGGGGATCGTACACAGAGAGGTAATCGAGCAGTTGGCGGTCGGGCTGGCGGGGCATTTTGGGGAGATTAGCATGGATGGTTCTGGCGTCTGTAATGAATGTTGTCCTGCGATGCGCGAAAAACAACTGCAGGTTCCCTTCGGCTTCGCTCAGGGCAGGCTCTCCGCTCCCTCCGGTCGGTCGGAATGACAGGATGGGACTAGCTGGTCAGAATGACAACTTCGAATGGCTATTTGCCGGCGGTCATCAATTTTCGGATTGGTTCGTTGTCGGCGTAGACGCGCCATTCGCCGACCAGGCCATCGTCAATCGAAGCGCGGATCGCGATGGGTGTCTGCCAGCGGTTTTCAGGATGAGCTTGCCATCGCGGGTGAAGGTGCCCGAGGCTACGCCGATCATGACCACTACCGGGTCGCCGGGGTAGAACTCTTCGATGGCTACGGAGTAGTCCGGAACCATGCGGAAATAGGCGGCCCAGCCTCCGCGCATTTTTTCGCGGCCTTCGACGGTGTTGCCCAGCGAGTCAATGAAGCGGTGAGTGGGGGCCATCAGCTCGGCCAGGCGGTCAACATCCTGCCGGTTGATGGCGCGCACGAAAGCCTGTGCTACGGACTCCGCCGATGTGCCGATCGATTCCATGAGAATCTCCTGACAGACATTCTAAGCCCACATTGCGGGCCGGGAATACGGAACCGTCGTCACTGGAAAACCGTATCTTGTCACAGGCGCTGAAATTACGGCTGGGGAACGTCGAGCCAATCCACGGGTGGTAGCGTCGAAGGACTATGCAAACCTTTACCGACACGCTGAGCGAGGTATTCCGGGCCATCGCAGCCAACAAACTGCGCAGCTTCCTGACCATGTTCGGAATCGCGTGGGGCGTGGGGTCGCTGCTGGTGCTTGTGGGTCTGGGTGAGGGATTCCGGTCGGGGCAACATCGCAACCTGGAGAAGATGGGAAACGATTTGATCATGATGTGGAACGGGACCATCCCCGCTGTCGCCAACCAGCACACGGGGATGCGGCCTTACCAACTCACGATGTCCGATGCCGAAGCTTTGAAACATTTGCCGGAGTTGCGCGCGGTTACGGTTGAGCTGTCGCGCTCCGATCTCTACGAGGTGAGCCAGTTCAGCAACACGTCGAGTCACGTGATTGGCGTTTGGCCGAACTACACGGTGGTGCGGTACATTCCGATGGCGCAGGGACGATTTATCGACGACCAGGACGTGAGCGATCGCCGGCGGGTGGCCGTGCTGGGTGCGAAGGCTGCGTTGCTGCTGTTTCCGGGAAGGCCGCTGGTGGGCGAGTCGATCACCATCAATGGCACGGACTTCAGGATTGTGGGCGCGGTGGACAAGATCAGCCGGGGCAATAACGACTTCGACGACCAGAAGCTCTACATCCCTGTGACGACGATGCAGGAGCTGTATCCGCTCAAGGGCGACAATATCGCGCAGGATGCGTTGACTTCGATCCAATACCAACCCACGAAGCCCGGGGATGCGACCGCGGCAGTTGCGGCGGTGCATCGCGTGATTGGAGAACGACACGGATTCGATCCCTCCATGAAGGACGCGTTTCAGGAGTGGAACACCATCAAGGAAATGAAGATGGTGGGCGCGATTTTTAACGCGATGGATATTTTTCTGGGTGGTGTGGGGATTGTGACGCTGGGACTGGGTGCCGTAGGGATTATCAACATCATGCTGGTGTCGGTATCGGAACGGACGAGCGAGATTGGATTGCGCAAGGCGCTGGGCGCGACCAGGCGCAGCATCATGGGTCAGTTCTTCTGGGAAGGGTTGTTGCTGACAGCGGTGAGCGGAGCGATTGGCATCGCGGCTTCCGCAGGGCTGATGGGAGTTCTGCAGGCGCTGCTGACGGGCAAGATGCCGGGCTGGGATCCGCCGCGGCTGGTTCCGTGGTCGGCGGCGCTGGCGATGGGGACGTTGGTTTTGAGTGGGATTGCTGCGGGACTGTATCCGGCAAGCAAGGCGGCGCAGATGGATCCGGTAGAGGCGTTGAGGAAGGATTGAAGAGCAGGGACGAGGGACTAGCGACTAAGTAACGGCTCGCAGGTTGCAACTGGAGTAAAGATGCTGAAGGACATACTTGGGCAGGCTTGGGAGGCGATGATCTACAACCGCCGCCGCACGGCCATCACGATGATCGGGATGGCGTGGGGGATCGCGACGGTGGTGTTGCTGCTGGCCTATGGAGCGGGATTCAGCCGCGCGATCGAGGCGATTTTTGCGCAGTGGGGTACGAACATCATCGGCGTCTTTCCGGGACGGACGAGCGAGCAGGCGGGCGGTGAGAAATCGGGCGTGAAGGTGCAGTTTACGCTGGATGATGTAGACCGCATTATCGCCGCTGTTCCGGGAATCAATCACATTTCTCCCGCGGTGTATAAGGACGTAACTGTGCAGAACGATCTGCACTCCTACACCTGGACCGCGAACGGCGTGATGCCGGTGTTTCAGGATATCTGGAAGCTGGACACCGATGCAGGGCGGTTCTTCAACGGGCAGGAGGAGCAGCAGAGGGCGCACGTCTGCGTGATCGGGTCAGAATCGAAGACGAAGCTCTTCTCCGGTGGATGGGCCGTGGGGCAGACGATTCGTTTGAACGGCGTTGTGTTCACGATTATCGGCGTGCTGAGCCCGAAGATGCAGGAAGGTGAGGACAGCGATCGCAACCGGCAGATCTATGTGCCATTCAGCACCATGAGCGACCTGGCCGATACCAAGTACCTGGGCGGAATCTGGTACAACTACCAGGGAAATTACATGCTGACCGAACAGAACATGCGCAACGTGCTGGGCACGGCGCATCACTTCAGGCCTTCAGACCATAACGCCATCTATGTCGCTAACCTGATGACGGAACTGCATCAGTTCAGCATTCTGTCATTGGCGCTGCAGGTGCTGCTTTCACTGGTGGGCGCGCTCACGCTGGGCATTGCGGGCATCGGGTTGATGAACATCATGCTGGTTGCGGTGCAGCAGCGCACGCGCGAGATCGGCGTGGAAAAAGCACTGGGCGCGCAGAGACGTCATATTCTCACACAATTCCTGTCAGAGGCGATGGTGATTACGGGCGTCGGTGGCGCGGGAGGCATCGCGCTGGCTTATGTTGTGTCGCTGCTCGTGGGGCGGATTCCGTTTTACAGCGAACTGGCTTCGAACGCGCAGAACGCGGACATTCAACTGCTGATTTCGCCTACGTCGGTGATTGTGGCGACGTCGATTCTGATCGTGACAGGGCTGGTGAGCGGGATGATTCCGGCGATTCGCGCGGCGAACCTGGATCCGATCGAGGCGCTGCGCTACGAGTGAGACAGTGGTCAGTGATCAGTGGTCAGCGGATCAGGAAGTAACAACCATAGTGCGCAGTTAGGAACGGCCGCTCGACACTCCGCAGCTATTCCGAGAGTTCGAAAGAGAAATTGCAAAAGAAATTTCTGCACCGCAACTTTTGAAATCTTCCGGGGTTCTCGCTTGGCAACGGATTCTACGGGGCTGCATCAGAATCCTGCACAGCCACAGCGGTTCCCAGCGCGACAGATTCTCCCCCGATCTCCGCGCGGCGTTCTTCTGCGGCAAATTCCGATCCACAATTGGCATTCACCACTTGAGCTGCAGTTCAATTTAAGCGAGACCTGCTCTACTTCTCGATGCAACGCTGGGCACGACTGCTCGGTCTTCCGGTGAGTCTTTCTAAATGGAACGATTAGCCGGCTCTCCGCGGAGAGCCTGTCGGACGAGGAGGCCTTCGATGAAGAGCGTTCACCTCGCTCTCTGTGTACTCTTGCTATCGCCAACGCTAACCGCATATGCCCGCAACGAAATTGTTCCTGCGGGCTCTCTTATCAACTGCACGATTTCAGAACCAAAGCTTTCTTCAAAAACGGCCGCAGTCGGCGATCCGGTCCTGTGCCAGGCGTCGATCACAACGCGGAATGGAAGCGCGCGACTGCCGTTCAACACCTATCTTGAGGGGCGCTTCGAAGACTTCAAGGATCCTGGACATTTCGTCGGCAAGGGCTGGATGGAATTGAAGTTCGACCGCATGGTGGTCGAGCCGGACACCGTGATTCCCATGTCGGCGCGGGTGGTCGACGTGCCGGGATTCTACGTCGATCAATACGGACGGATCCAGGGGAAGGGCCACCGCACGCGCGATATTGTCGAGTGGTCGATTCCGATTCTGTGGCCTATCGATCTGCTCAACCTGCCCCGTCGAGGACCGCGGCCGACGCTGAAGACCGAGACGCGTCTGACATTGAAGGTGATGGATGACGCCGAAGTTCCGCAGTTCGACGGCCCGGATCGCGATCCGTCGGGGCTATACCGTCGGGAGCCGAGTGCGTACGACGATGCGCCACCGCCTCGTCCCCAGCAACAGATAGCGCAAGACGAACCGCCGCCAAGTTACCAACCGCCTCCGCCGGCATATCAGCCTCCACCGCAGCAATATCAGCCACAGTATCAGCCAACGCAGCAGTATCAACCGCCTCAGCAAAACATACGCTCCGCCTGCACCGGTTGCTGCTTACGTGATGCCGATTTATGTGGCGCAGCCGCCGACGGTTTACGTGTACGAAGCTCCGCCGCCACCGCCGGTGCGTGTGTATATGTATACGCAGCCGGGCGTGACCATGTATTCGCCGCCGCGTGTGGCTTTTTATCCGAATACGATCGCCTCTTACCGTCCGTTCGTCCAATACGGCTACGGATATTAGGGAAAGGGAATCGTCCGACGACCGCGATGAAGGCGCACTGAGAGGATCAGTGTGCCTTTTTCGCGCTCGCGGCATTCAGCAGCAAACGGAAGTGCTCGCGCAGTTGGGCGACGGCGCGATCGAACGGCTCAACGGAGCGATAGGAGCGCGAGAGCATCACGCCGCCTTCCATCGTGACGAGGACGAAGGTTGCGAGCGCGTCGAGATCGGTGCCGCGCGGCATGGAGGATTTCAGCGCGAAAAGACATTCGCGCACGGCTTCGATCCATCCCTGAAAATTCCGGGCGATCAGGTTGTGGGCGGGTGCGTTTTCAGGGTCGATTTCAAGGGCGAGGCGACCGAGTGGGCAGCCGTATTGGCAGCCAGTGGCAAGGATGCGCTCGCGATAGCCGGCGAGGATAGCGAAGATGCGTTCGAGAGGTTTGGCCGAAGACGCAAAGGCGGGATCTACGACAATGGGCCGGAGCGCTTCGACGTACTGCTCGAGTACGGCCCGGAGCAGGGCTTCCTTGCTGTCGAAGAAGTGATAGAAGCTGCCAGAGTTGACCTGCGGCGTGGGCGAGGAGCTCCGCCATGCTGGTGCCGGCGAAGCCGCGTTCCCAGAAGAGAAAGCGAGCGGAATCGATCAGGCGATCGCGCGTGGTGGGCGAGTTTTTTTGTACCGTCATCATTTTGTTCTTGACATCGAGAAGAGCACTTGCCAATATCTTACTTGAACGATCAACTAACTACCATGAAAAAACAGAACGTCTTCTTCGCCGCGGTATTGCTGAGTCTTGTTCCCGCTGGATTTGTGGCGGGGCAAAGTGCCTCCACGAACTCTGTCCCCGAGCCACCTCGTCAACTGGTGATCGAGGTCGAGGTCCCCGGACCCGTTTCGGAGGTGTGGAAGGCTTTCTCGACGAGCGAGGGATTGAGTACGTGGCTCTTTCCGAATGCGACTGTCGATCTGCGCCCTGGCGGGGACTGGCTGGTTCATTTTCCGGGCGGCAGCACGGGAGGCGGGACGATTGTGAGCTTCGTTCCGGAGAAGGAAATCGTGATTGCCGCGCTGGCGCCGGACAAGTTTCCGAATGTCAGGGCTACTCGCACGCATGCAGTTTTTCAGTTCGAGCCCCGCGGGAGCTCAACGGTGGTGCAGGCTGACGCAGACCGGATGGCAAAGCGGCGAGGAGTGGACGCGAGCCTATGAATATCTGGCAGCCGGGAATGCGCAATTGCTGGCGTCCCTGCACAAGCGGTTCGTCAATGGTCCGGTGGACTGGGAAAAGGAGATGGGGAGTTCGAAGGCGAAGGCCAATTAGACGGCAATAGTTATAAAGGCTTGCCGACATCCCGCTGCTGGGCGGCGCTCAACGAGTGTCTTTTGGTTCCCCGGGATTCGTCCTGCCGCATAGAATTTCGCCATTTCTGTTGACACCTCGCAACATCCTATTTTAGGCTAGGCTTGTTTCGGATATGCCTATGACAAGCTCGAAGAAAAGTGAGCAGCGAGACCTGTTTCGTGGCGCGCTGGAAATGATGGTTCTCGGGTCGCTGATGCGTGAGCCCATGCACGGATACGCGCTGGTGCAGCACATCAAGCAGCGGTCCAACGAACTTCTCCAGGTTGAAGAAGGCTCACTCTACCCCGCATTGCAACGATTGCTGAGGGAAGGCCTGGTGAAGGCCGAGTGGGAAATCTCCGCCTCCAAGCGCAGGGTGCGCACGTATCGAATTACGCCAAAAGGGAAGAAGCACCTTGAACGCGAAGTGTTCAGCTTTGAACAAATGCTCGAAGGAATCACACGGGTTCTTGCGCCGTCCGAGTCCTAGGAGACAAGCATGACGTGGATCAAACAGCTGTTCACACGCCGCAGGATCTACGACGATCTGGGCGAGGAGATTCGGCAGCACCTCGACGAGAAGACCGAGGCGCTGATGGCCGAGGGGATGAGCCGCGAATCAGGCGGCGCGCGCGGCGAGACGGGAGTTCGGCAATATCACTCACATCGAGGAGCGCGGCCGAGAGGCGTGGATGTGGCCTCTGGCGGAGAGCCTCTGGGCGGATGTGAAGTTCGCCCTCCGCCAACTTGCGAAGAATGCGGGTTTCGCTTCCACCGCCATCGCCACGCTTGCACTGGGCATTGGCGCCACCACGGCCATCTTCAGCCTCGTCAATGCCGTTCTGCTTCAGCCGCTGCCGTTTCCTGAATCGGATCGGCTGATGTGGATCAGCCAGCAGGACCATTCTTTGCCTGGCATTGCATCCGAGTCTCTCAGTTATCCCGACTACTTTGACTGGCGCGCGCAGAATCACACTTTGAGTGGGCTGGCATCGTACGCCGGCGGCGGCGTCATCCTGGAGACTGCGGGGCAGTTTCTGCGGTTCGATTCGCAGACTGTCTCGGCAAACTTTTTTGACGTGCTGGGCACCGCGCCGCTGCTGGGCCGGGATTTTCGCTGGGACGAGGAGAAAGCGGGCAATCGCGCGGTGATGCTGAGCTATGCACTCTGGCAGTCGCAGTTCGGCTCAGCAAAAGACGTCGTCGGCACGTCCATCCGGATGGACGGCCAAAACTACGTGGTCGCGGGAGTGATGCCGAAGGAATTCCGGTATCCGCTGGAAGGTCCGGCGCCGGCTCTATGGAAATCGATTGCTGACGATGCGGATGGAAAGGATCCAAAGACGGGGCAGCGCGGTTTCGACGTCCTTGGCGTGATTGGGCGGCTGAAACCAGGGGTGACGGCAGAACAGGCGAAGGCCGATCTGAGCGTGATTGCGGGAAATCTTGCCCGGCTCTATCCCGACAACAACAAGCAATACACCTCGGCTCTTGTCGAGCCGGAACTCGAGCACCTGACGGGTGACACGAGGCCGGCGCTTCGCGTGCTGTTCGGCGCGGTCACGCTGGTGCTGCTGATTGTCTGCGCGAATGTAGCGGGTTTGTTGCTCGCCCGCGGCTCGCGACGAAACGCGGAGTTCGCATTGCGCGCTGCGATTGGCGCAAGCCGCGCAGTCATCATTCGGCAGTTGCTCGTTGAGGCAGTCACATTGTCACTTTTTGGCGGGGCCGCAGGTGTAGCGCTGGCTGTCGGCCTGGTGCACGCAATCCTGAAACTCATGCCCCTCGATATTCCACGAATGCAGGGAGCAAGTGTCGATGGCGGCGTACTCGTCTTCGTTCTGGCCGTGTCGCTGGTTTCTGGGTTGTTGTTTGGCGTATTTCCTGCGTGGCGCATGTCGCGCTCGGCACCGGCCCGCGCGCTGCGCGAAGGATCGCGCGCTGTGTCCGCAAGCGGAGGACAGCAATCGCATTCAAAATATCCTGGTGGTGGTGCAAACAGCGATTGGGATGGTGTTGCTGATCGGCTCCGGTCTGTTGATGCGAAGCTTCATTCACATTTTGAATGTCGATCCCGGCTTTGAAGCAAAGCACGTTTTGACAAGCCGCATCGGAGTGTCGTTTGAAAAGCTGAAGCATGACGAGCATTTCCTCTTCTATCAGCAACTGCTGACGCGCATCTCCGCATTGCCGGGAGTGCAATCGGCATCGGCGGGATGGCCATTGCCGATGAGCAATAACTCTGCCAGCGTTTCGTTCAATATCGAAGGTCAACCCGTGGCGAAAGGAGATGAGCCGACGTGAATCGCTGGGAATTGCGATGCCGGCTTACTTCTCCGACGATGCACATTCCGCTCGTGGCAGGGCGCGATTTCAGCGACCGGGATGGCGTGGCTGGACCACCAACCATCATCATCAATCAGGCGTTCGCGAAGAAGTATTTCTCACGAGTCAATCCGATTGGCCAGCACATCCAGGTGCGCGTTGGCGACGATGTCTTCGAGCATCCCATGCGCGAGGTCGTGGGAGTTGTCGGCGACATCAAGCGCAAGGGGCTGACCGCGGATGCAGATCCGCAGTACTACCTGCCTTACGCGCAGTCGGTCATTACGAATCCATACCTGGTTGTACGCACCGTCGGAGACCCGGCATCGCATGGAAGGCGCGATCAACGCGGCTATTCACGATTTCGACAAGAGTGTGCCCGTCTACCAGGTCGCGCCGATGGAAGACTACCTCTCGAAATCGGCTGCGCAGCCGCGCTTTCAGGCATTGCTGTTGACCGGCTTTGCAGGAATTGCACTGGTTCTTGTGGCGATTGGGCTTTATGGTTTGCTTTCGTATATGGTTGTGCAGCGCACGCTCGAGATCGGATTGCGGATGGCACTCGGCGCGCAGAGATCCGATGTACTCGGCATGATTGTGCGGCGCGGCCTGACGCTGGCTTTGATTGGGGTGGGCACAGGCGTGGCAGTTTCGATAATGATCACGCGGCTGATGTCGGGAATGCTGTTTCACACTCGACCGACGGATCCAGCGACATTCGCTTTCACGGCAGCCCTGCTCATCGTGGTGGGCATTGCCGCAAGCAGCGTGCCTGCTTACCGCGCGGCCCGTCTGGATCCGATGAAGACGCTGCGAGAGCAGTAGCTTCTTAGCCGGTATAGGCGCGCCAACGAGAACGGCGTTGACCACGATCGTCGCTACACAGGAGCGAGGGCATCGACTACGGGGATTCCGGCGGGCGGGGTAAAGTGGAAAGTTGCCGGCGGAATGCGGACGTTGGGCTGTTCGCCCGTGAATGTGAAATGGGTCTCGGCGCCGTCGGTTTCCTGGATGTCGATGGCGGTGATAACGCCTTCGCCGGTGACGGTAAGGGTGAGACGCTGGATGCGCTGTTCCTGACCGTGGGGAATACCGGCTAGGGTGAAGGCGCCGTTAGCTGCGGGCGTTGCGGTGAGGTGGTCGATTTCCTTTTCAAGCTGGGTGTGGCCGAGTAGGAAGCGCAGAGGTGAGCGGAAATCGTCGAGCTGTTTGGCGGCCATGCGCTGTACCTGCGGGTCGCCATTGGTGTAAAACCACGCGAACTTGCCGTCGAGGAGGAAGAGCTTGCCGGAGGGGTGGGAGTAGTCCCAGCGCATGCGGCCGGGTTTTAGGAGCAGGAGTGTTCCGCTCTCAGAGCGGGAGCGGCCGAGGCCTTCGTAGTCTTCTGTGAATTGGGCTTTGAGGGAATGGAGCTGGTTGTAATGGCGATCGACGCTCTGGGCGAGGTCGTGGGCGTTGGGTTGCTGGGCTGCGGCTGCCGACAAGGGCAGAAAAGTGAAAGCAAGAAGGAGGAGAGTGATGAGTCTTATGCTTTCCCACCCAGGTCGCGGAAGACGCGGTCTGGATGGGGTCGAACGCAGTGTTTTCGACCAGGCATCCGCAGGCTGCGTTGCTGGCTCATTGCACCATCTGGGTGCAGTTGGTGCCGCCGGTGGGATCCATCTTGATGGGGCCACCTGATTCAACGCAAAAGCCGCGGTCGCCGGTTTTGCCGGGAGTAGCGGGCACGGCGGTGAGGACATAGCCGGTAACCCGGTCGGTGTTGTTCACCGTCACCTTGGTGCAATTGGTGATGTTGAAGATGTAACCGTCCTTGATGCCGGTGGAGAGCTGGCCGCTGATGAGTTGTGCTGAGGTGGGGCTGGGCGGCCCGGCAGTGGGTTCTCCAGCCAGAGCCTGCAGTGTGCAGGCAAATCCGTTGACTGGGTAGTTGGTGGCGAACATCGATTGCGCCTGCTCGATCGTCTGCAGCGATTTTTGTGCGGAGACTTCGTCGGTGTGCTTGCGAATGGTGTTCGCCGTCGGAATGGCGATGAGCATCAGGATGACGATGATGGAAATGACAATGAGCAGTTCCATCAGCGTGAAGCCGGAAGACGCTGCGCGGCTGCGCGTACGGCGTGGTGAGGCGAAAATCCAATACGTACAAGTCATGTGAACCCCATGCCCTCTGGCGGGCGGCTGGACGCACCGCCGCCCACGAGAAAATCCTACAACTTACAGACGCGGAAGGGAAATGGAACGCTCAAAAGCAGGAGTCAGGGAACAGTGGTCAGCGGCAGCGTTGACTTGGCGTCAGTTTGCGTCTTTGTAGAGATTCGAGTGCGAAGCGCGAATAATCGCAGCATCGATGAATCAAAACTGATCACTGTTCACTGACCACTGTTCACTGCCTTTAACACACCAGGCGTTCGCGATTAAGCTTGATGCCCGTTAGGCGGCCCAGAAGAGTTACGGCGATGCGGTCAGGCACGAAGAGACGCTGCGCCATGGCCTGGATTTGTTCGGCGGTGACCGCTTCAATCCGGACAATGACTTCGTCTGCAGTAAAGAACTGGTGGAAATACATCTCCTGGCGCGCGAGGTTGGCCATGCGCGAGTTGGAGCTTTCGAGGCCCATGAGGATGTTGCCCTTGAGCTGATCCTTGGCACGGGTGAGTTCTTCGTCGGTGAGTGGGACTTCCTTGAGGTTGCGGAACTCGGCGAGGACAAGGTCGATCACTTCGAGTGCCTTGCCCGCGGATGTGCCGGCGTAGACGCAAAGGGAACCGGTATCGCTATAGGGGCTCAAGTCAGAGTAGATGGCGTAGGCCAATCCACGCTCTTCACGGATGGTCTGGAAGAGGCGGGAGCTCATGCCGCTGCCGAGGATGGTGTTGAGGATCAGCGTGGCGTAGCGGTTGTCGTCGGTAATGGGTGGCGCAGGCACGCCCATGCAGAGCTGGACCTGCTCGAGGGCTTTCTTATTCTGCAAAAGGATGCGCGCAGTGGCCAGCGGTGCCTGCATCTCGTGGGCGGCTTCGCCCGGCGGAAGGGAGCGAACTTTTCTGCAACCGCCTGAACGAACTGGTCATGCTCAAGGTCGCCGGCCGCGGAGAAGACCATGTTTCCGCCGCGAAAACTGCCCGTGTGGTAATTGATAAGTTTTTGCTGATCGAGCCGACCGACAGTCTGGGTGGTGCCGAGGATCGGTTTGCCAAGCGGATGGTCTTTCCAGAAATTCTGGGTGAACAGCTCGTGCACGAGGACATCGGGATTGTCTTCGTCGATCTTGATTTCTTCGAGAATGACGCCGCGCTCGCGCTCGATTTCAGTGGAGGCAAAGACGGGATTGAGCACGAGGTCGGCAAGGACGTCGAGCGCGATGGGCACGTGGTCAGCGAGAGACTTGACGTTGAAGCAGATAGTCTCTTTTCCGGTGAAGGCGTCGAGGTTGCCGCCGATGGAGTCCATTTCGCGGGCGATATTCAGTGCGGAGCGGGAACGGGTGCCTTTGAAGACCATGTGTTCCACGAAGTGGGAGATGCCGTTGATTTCGGCGGATTCGCAGCGGGAACCGGATTTGATCCAGACTCCCATGGCCACGGAGCGGAGGTGTTCCATGCGCTCGGTGAGAACTATTAGGCCGTTCGGCAATACCGTACGGCGAAGGTTACGCTGATTTGTCATGATCACTCGATCGACTTTGATTGTAGGCGAAGCGTATGGAGACGGCCGTCTGTTTGCCATCAGTGTTCGAATACAAGAATTAGCACTTTACCGGGAAAATCGCGGGAGGCTGCAAGGGATGTAGAAATGCTCTATGCTGGGCCCAGCCGTGACCGCAAACTCCCAATTCATCCCATTAGACGCCAAGAACAGGCTCGGCGGAAGCCTGCGAAGTTTATTTGGCATGAATACGGCGGAGCTGTCGGCGTGGATGGCTAGCATAGGGGAGCCGAAGTGGCGCGGGAATCAGTTGGCGGAGGCGATCTATCGCCAACGGATTGTTGAGGTTGAGGGTATTACGACGCTCTCCAAAGCGCTTGCGGCAAAAAATTGACAGTGAGGGCTGGCAGGTGGGGCGGGCGCGGATTGTCCAGGTTTTCACCTCGGTGGATGGGACGGAGCGGTACCTGGTGCAGGGGCAGGATGGCCTGACCGTGGAAACGGTATGGATGCCGGAGGGGGATGAGGGCGAAGCTGGGGATGGAAGTCGAAGAGGGCGAAGGAAAAGCAGGTGCTGCGGCAGCGTCCGCGCAAAGGGTGGATCGGGGCGACGATCTGCGTTTCGAGCCAGGTAGGCTGCGCGGTCAACTGCCAGTTTTGCCTGACGGCGAAGCTGGGACTTCAGCGAAACCTTACCGCGGGTGAGATTGCGGGGCAGGTTGTTGCTGCGCTGGATCGGCACAGCGTTGAAGTGGGCAAGGAGCGCGTGAACCTGGTTTTCATGGGGATGGGCGAACCATTTTTGAACTACGACAATTTCATGGGCGCGGTTAGGTTGCTGGTAGGGGAGGTTGGACTGAGCCCGCAGCGCATGACGGTGTCGACCTCGGGAATTGTGCCGGGGATCGAGCGCTTTGCCGGAGGAGCCCCGGAAGTGCGTCCGAAACTGGCCATCAGTTTGAATGCGCCGAATGACGAAATCCGCAGCGAGGTGATGCCGGTCAATCGCAAGTGGCCGATCGAAGCGGTGGTGGATGCGGTCAAGGGTGTACGGCTACGTTCGCGAGAGCGGATCACGTTTGAGTACGTACTGCTGGGTGGCGTGACGGATCAGCCGGAACATGCGGCCGAGGTGGCCCGGCTGGTGCGTCGTACAGGCCTGCCGGCGAAAGTGAATCTGATCGCCTGGAATCCGGGCCCGGGAATTGCCTATACAACGCCGCAGCCGGGTGCAGTGGAAACATTTCTGCGCGCTCTGAGTGCCGAGGGCGTGCCGGTGTATCTGCGGCGCCCGCGCGGACGGGATATCTATGCCGCGTGCGGGCAGCTGAAGCGGACCGTGGAGGGCTAAGTGATTTGGATTTTCGAGCGGCGGGAACGTCCGGTTGGAGGGTGATTCCGACACGCCGGGGTAAACCTGTTCAGTCGTTACGAAGAGCCAGGAGCGGATCGATGGATGCGGCGCGGAATGCCGGGCGAGCAGCCGCCAAGACGGCAACGATCAACAAGGCGGCTGCGGCGATGGAGAGCGCGACCGTTCCGTGTGCCGTGATGCCATAGAGCATCCCCTGGACAAGACGGATTGCGGCTGCGGCAGCCGCGGCGCCGATGAAAATGCCAAGGATCGCAAGCACGCAGGCCTGACCCAGAACTGATCGCAGAACGTGGGTGCGATTGGCGCCTAGAGCCATGCGAATGCCGATGTCGTGGGTGCGCCGGGCGACGGATTGCGACAGCAGGCCATAGAGACCCACGAGCGCCAGGGTTAAGGCCAGCCCGGCAAACCCAGCCAGAAGCATGGCGCGGAAGCGCGGCTGCGACAATGCAGCTGTCTGTTCTTCACGCATGCCATCGATGTTACTCAAAACAAGATTGGAATCGAGGGCGGAAAGACGCTGCTGCACATCTGCGACCATGGCGGCCGGATCGCCTCTGACCGCCATCATCATCGTCAATGACTGCGAGGCAGTTTGCGCCAGTGGCCGGTAGAGAGCGGGACGTTCGACATAGCCCATCTCCTGAAAAACAGTGGTGGTCTTGACGTCGGCGACAACTCCAACAATGGTTAGCCATGGGTTGGCAGGATCGCCGTATGGACCAAGCTTGACGGCACGCTGCAATGGATCGGCGTCGGGGAAATACTCTCGGACAAGAGCTTGATTGACGACAGCTACCGGCTGGGTATCCTTCTGGTCGCGGGCGTCGAACGTTCGTCCGCGGAGCAGAGGAATGCCGAGAGTTGCGAACCCTGAAGCACCGATCTCCTGGGTTGCGACGTCCGACGACTGCTTCTCTTGCTTTCCTGCGATCGAAAGCTGATTCATGCCGCGCGGAACATAGTCCGAGCCGAAGGCTACAGCCCCAACCCCGGGGAGCGCGTTCAGTTGAGACTGCAGGCGATCGGCAAATTGAGAGCGCAAGGCTGAGTTCGCGTAGCTTGTCCCTTGAGGAAGATCGATCCGTGCAGTGAAGAGGTGATCGGTGCGATAGCCGAGATTTTCACCCGTCAGCTTCCAAAGGCTTTCCGAGACGAGAACCGCGCCTGCGAGCAGCAGCATGGATAGCGCCACCTGGATTACGACCAGCGAGGACGTAGCGCGCTGGGATGCGCCCGTCACGCTGGGTGCGCTGGATTTCAAAGCAGTATTGGGATCGACGCGCGTTCCGCGCCACGCGGGGAAGACAGCGAAGAGGATCGAGGACACGATTCCGCACGCTGCCGAGAACAACAGAACGCGCCAGTCCACCGAGGGGCCTGTGCCAGGGGGCAATTCGATAGGGTTGGCTGTCCGGAACCATCGAATGAGGAGCCCGGCGAGCGCCAGTCCCGCGATGGATCCCAGAACGCCAAGCAGGAGGGACTCGGTCAGCATCTGGAGGACGATGCGTCCAGAGCTTGCACCAATGGAAACGCGAACGGCGAACTCGCGGCTGCGAGTCATGGCTCGTCCCAACAGAAGACCTCCCACATTGAGCGAGGCCATGAAGAGGATCAAAGATGATGCAGTCAGGAGAAGCCACAGGCCTTTGCGAAGATTGCGGCCAGCGAGCCAGGTAAAGTTCGATTGCAGGTCGAGGACGTCGGGAGCCAGGGTTCGCATCACTTTCAGGTCGGCAGGCGCCTCGGGCATCACGCTCGCTTGGATTGCCGTCAATTCGGATTCGGCTGCGGCGCGGGTCACTGCCGGCTTGAGCAAGCCAAACACACCGGTCATGCTCGTCCACGGTGTCTTGGCGAATTCGCTGCCGGGAGTGATGAGACTCCACGCTTCGGTGGTTATGGGATAGAAGGAGAATGCTTTTGGCATGACGCCGACCACGATGCAGGAAGAATCGCGGAATGAGAGACTCCGGCCAACGATGTCGGAAGGAGCGCCGAGTTTGTGGGACCAGAAGTTATAGGCGAGGACAACAGTGCAGCCGCTCCGGAGATCGCGTGAGGCGAATGTGCGGCCCATTTGTGCGTGCTGGCCAAGCATGGAAAAGAAGTCGACGCTGGCGGGAATGGTGAGTACGTCGATTGGTTTGCCGAGCCAAAGTAGTGTCCTGGGTCCCGTTGCCCACGTGAGGGCTGCGACCTTTTCGAAGCTGTGGCTTTGTTGCTGCCAGACTTCGAATTCGCGGTAGCTGTTGAAGTAGGCGCCTGAGGCGCGATGAGCCGAGTCAGTCTGCCAAACCACGACAAGGCGTTCAGGGTGCTGATACGGGAGCGGGCGCAAAAGCACGGCTTCGACGATGCTGAAGACTGCAGAGTTCGCGCCGATGCCAAGGGCCAGTGTGAGCAGGGCTATCAGGGCAAACCCGCGCGTCCTTGTTAACTGGCGGATGGCTTGTCGCAGGTCGCGTGCAAAGTTCTCAAGCGAGTGCATAGGAAAGCTCCGAGCGCCGGCACAACCGCCGGGAGCAAACTAACCTCACTCCGGTGAATGGGCGCGCAAATAGTGTAACCAAACTTCGACAATCTCATCGTGCCTGCTCGTCGAATGGCGCTGACAGGTCAAAGCGCTCATTGAGCAGGCAGCTAAAATGTGGTCTTCGCGGGCTTGGCTGCTGGAGCCGCAGGCGCTTTGCGGCCCGCATCCAGATGGTCGTAATTGAGCGCGGCATTGAGCACGAGCATGAAGCTGCCCTGCGTCTCCTGTCGCCACATCGGATTGTTGGCAAAAACACAACGTGGCCGCGACCGAGAGGCACATCGATAATCGCGGGAGCGCCTGCCAGCTCCGAGCCTCCTGCCAACATGCCGCTGATCCACAGATTTTTTTCGTCGGCGAAGCGCAGGATGACACGGGGATAAAGCGAGGGCGGCGGAAGTTCGCTGCTGAAGAAGACGCGGAATTGCGGGTCGACGTAAAGTTCTTTTTCCGCGCGGCGTTCGATCGGGAGGCGGCCTCCGGTGACGACCAAGGCGGCCTTGAGGGATGTCAGGATCGGTGGTGGAACCACGCCCACTCGGACGCGAAGCACCTCGGCCGAGAGCGTTCTCCCGTGACGGAGACTTTGAAGACCGGTGCTTGGTTGAAGTACACGCCGACGGACTCGTCATAGCCATAGGCAATCGGGCTTTTGGAGTCTTCAACGTTGGCGCGAAAGATTGCTCCACGGGCCTGAAGCTGGTGCGTTTCAGCGATGGTGACGGAATCGGTCAAGCCCAGATCCACCGGCAAGTGCGTGCTTGAACCGACCGGAATAAACACTCCCCCATCTTCTACGAACTGTTTTATGTGCGCGACGCCTTCAAAACCCAGCCCGCCGCGGATGTCTGGAGCCTCGTCGATGCCTCCCCAATTCGGAGTAACATCGGACTTTTGCCATGGAATGGGGCCAGCGTCCGTGCCGTCGGGCAAAGTGCGCTTGGGAAAGCCAGCAAGCAGTTCGCGCAAATCAGAAAAAGTTGGCGGGAAATAGAATCACGTCAAATTTTTCGCGCAAGTTCGGAGTGGTGCGAACCACCGTGTCAGAAATGTAAGAGTAAGGCACGCCGGTTTCTTCGAGCGCCAGGCGAAACCAGCCTTCATTTTGCGTGCTCGTCCAGGTGTGCAAGCAGAGCGATGCGCGGCGCAGCAAGTTCGTGGCGTGGCACTGTGGGCAATTCCGCGGCACTCACGACCTGAATGCCCAGTTCACTGCGTTGCTTCTTGCAGCCGCGCTTCCAGATCGGTTGAGTTGCCGTCGAGCGGAATGAGGAAGGAGCCTGCGGCGAACTTCTTGTCCGCGGTATCGAACGATTCTTCGGCGGCGAAAATCTTTGCCTCTTTCAGGCGAAACCGCAGGGCTGCAAGATTCGGCTCGGCGTTCGCTTGAATGATGTAGCACTTGACCGCAGGAGACTTGCCTTTCACGGCGCGCGCAGCCGCGACCCCAGAATTCGCCATTACGCGCCGGGATGTCGATCGAGCGTCATGGTCGCCTTCAAGATGGCTTGGTCGGTGATGCGCAGAGTCTTGACGTTGCGCAGCGGTCCCAAAGTCCATCCCGTGTCATCGTAGGGACGCGGGTCGGAGGTCGAATAGTACTGCGTGTCAAGAGCATATCGGCGATGCGGCTGTAGGGCTGATCCATGCGGATGATGTAGCTGCCTTTCGGAATCTTACGGTCTTGATTTCTTCCTTCTTGGCGGTGGCTTCGTCTTTTGCTTTGTTGACTACTGGTCGGCTTTTCGGTCTTGGCCTTGTCCTCAGGTTTCGCTTCTGTCTTGGATTCGCCCTCAGCGGCCTTCGGCAGCGTGGCGGGCTGCTTTACCTCAACGTCGTGGTCGAGCCTTGCACTTCGGCGCCCTGCTTTTGCAGAAGACTGGCAAGCTGCGCCGCGAGCGCAGGTCGACTTGCCGTCATTCAAAATAGCCCAGGCCGCCGGACCTTCCGCAGTGGCCTTGGCGACCGAGCGTTTGCTCTTGAGATAGAAATTGCTGAGAAATTCCTGCGGATGCTGGGCCATGTAGTCGAGACCAAGGAGCAACCCGCTCTCTTCAAGTTGGTGTTGTTGCGCAGCGACCATTTCACCTTGGGAAGGGGCGGATTCGGCCGGTACCAGGTGCGGGATGTTTCCGAAGGCGCGCAATGTGCGTTCCTCCGTCTCAGGATACAGATTGCCGAAGGTTTCGTAGAAGCGGCCGATCGAGTTGTGGCCGTTGGCCACATAAAACATGTAGTTCGGCGCCCACCCATCATAAAAGCCATGGGTCCACACCCCGACGACGCCGCGTTCGGTAAGTTGTTCGATCTCGTAATACGCCATCTTCTGCCACTCGCTAACGACGATAGGATCGAGCCAAGCGTTGTAGGGACCGGTGCCGGTCGAGATGTACAAATAAGGGATCGGACTCGTGCAGATCGTGAAGCACCTGCGGGATGCCAATCGAGAAAATTCTTCATCATGACTTGCGACAGCTTGAGGCCCATGGCGATAGAGTCACGATTGTTGTCGTGCTGGACGTAGTGTCCCCAATAGACCAGGTCGGGCTGCGGTTTGTCGGGATAAGCCTTGCGGTAGTTGGTCCAGTCAACCATGCGGTCGTGGCCGTCTACTTCCACGATCGGAGTGATCAGAAAGACCGTGTTCTTGCGGATGTTTTGAATCATAGGCGTGTCTTCGACGGCCAGACGATAGGCCAGCTCCATCAGCATTTCCGGCGAGCCGGATTCCGGAGAGTGAATGGAGCCGGAAGCCCAGTAGAAAGGCTTGCCCGTGGAAATGAGTTGCTGCGCCTCGGCTTCGGTGATCTTGCGCGGGTCAGCGAGCTTGGCGGTGATTTCCTTGAGGTGGTCGAGCTGCGCGATATTTGCTTCGTCACTCACCGCGACCAGCACGAAGTCGCGACCTTCTTCAGTTTGCCAACTCTGAAAACCTTCACGCGCGGCGATGCCTTGGCCAGCTCATCGTAGTAGCGGTAAATATCCTTCGAATAGGTGAGAACGTCGGGAGCGCCGATGATGTGACCGAGGACTTTCTCGGGCGTCGGAACCGTCGCAGAAGCGGGAAGATGATCGACCAGATTGGTGAGAAAGAACGGCTCGGTCGTGTATTCCTTGAATTTTCTTCGTGTAGCCCTCATCATTTGTGGAAGTGCTTTGAGCACTCGTTGAAATTGCTGCAAGGCCCAGCAGCAACGCTGTGCCGGCTGCACACCAAGGCCGCGAAGACCAACTCCGCGCGTTCGTCGAAAACAAAGTCTGGAAATTGGGCCGATTCATCCTGGGTTTCTCCTGCCTTTGTCCTGGTTTCAGAACAAGGTCTTATCCGGGGATTTCACTAGGCGTTCTACGGCAATGTTGCGGCTAAGGCGTCTGGCCTCTCGAGGGTCCAAAGCAACAAAGGGAACGGTAACGCGAAAAGAGCGGGGAAGCGTCCTCAATTTCGCAGCCCAGAAGTTGGCCAGCAAATCGAATGCACGAATCATAATCCACAGGATCGCGGGAAATGGAAGTAATTCTGTGCGAAAGAATAGAGCTTGACATTGATGTGTACTATGCGTAATAGTACACACGTGATTCCATTCCGGGTTCAATTCCGCGCAGGCTTATCGCTCTTTGAGCAGGTTGTTTATGCCTCAAAGAAGGCCATGGTTGCCGGACAGCTGCGCCCGGGAGACACATTTCCATCGGTGCGAGCGCTGAGCAAGGAACTCAAAATCAATCCCAACACGGCGGCGAAGATCGTGGCTCACCTTGTCAATGAAGGATTACTGGAGACTCGCCGGGCGTAGGCACGGTGGTTGCCGTGCTTCCTGATTCCACGCGCAAGGAGCGCACGCAGTTGCTTGGGCAGGAGATCGAAGAGATCGTCGTTGAGGCCAAGCGATTGGGAATCGGCCTCGACGAGATGCTCGATTCCATAGTCGAATCACTGGAAGCGCCTTACGCGGGAGGATACGACCGGCAACAAGCCTAATGATGGAGGCCGCAGGGAACGATGAAACTCGCCATCCGCACAGAAAAGCTGTCCCGAAGATTCGGAAAGACAGTGGCTGTAGATCATGTCGACCTTGAGGTGCCGGAAGGCGCGATTTACGCGCTGGTCGGCGCGAACGGCGCGGGTAAGACCACGATCATCAAGATGCTGATGAACATCTTCAGGCCGAGTGACGGGCATGCGGAAGTTCTCGGAGTCGATGCCTCGCGCCTGGCGGGAAAAGGTTTTACCCGAATCGGATACGTGTCAGAGAACCAGGAAATGCCCGAGTGGATGACAACTGGGGGCATGCTCAGCTATTACAGGCCTTTCTATCCAGAGTGGGATTCCGCGCTCGAAGAGCAACTGGTGCGCCAGTTCGATCTGCCGCTCAAGCGCAAGCTCAAGCATCTATCGCGAGGCATGCGGATGAAGGCCGCATTTGCAAGCTCGCTGGCCTACCGGCCGTCTTTGATCGTGCTGGACGAACCATTCTCAGGCCTCGATCCGCTGGTACGGGATGAACTGATCGAGGGCCTGCTGGACCGCGCTCCCGAAACGACCGTGTTTCTATCCAGCCACGACCTTGCGGAAATTGAGAGCTTTTCAAGCCACATCGGCTTTCTTGAACAGGGCCGGCTGCTCTTCTCTGAAGAACTGCCGGTCCTGTCAGAACGCTTCAGAGAGGTGACGGTAACGCTGGAACGTCCTTCGCCGTTCCCGAGGAATCGCCCGGCATCGTGGCTGCAGGCTGAGACGACTGACTGCGTTGTGCGCTTCGTGCACAGCAACTACAAACACGAAATTACTGAGCGGGAACTGGCAGAATTCTTTCCTTCAGCTCGCAATATTTCGCTTCGACCCCATGCCTTTGCGCTCCATCTTTCTCGCGATAGCCAAATCCGGTAGAAGTCACGCCCAGTCGAATGCAAATGATGCCAGGCGGATCAATGCATGAAACAGATCCTGCACATTTTCGTCAAAGACGCCCGCCACCAATGGCTCGAAATTCTGCTCTCCCTTGTCGTGACTGCAGCGCTGGTGCTGACATGCCATTCCCGGTGGTCCACCGGCGCGATGGTGTAGGCGCGACATGTCTCATTTTCGCCATTGGGGTTATGGGGGAATCTGCCGGATCTCCTCGTGGTGATCGTTCCATTGAGTTGGTGGCTGCTGATCTCCCCCGTTATTCACGAGGAGAAACTTGTGGGTGATCGCCAGTTCTGGATTACCCGGCCCTATGACTGGAAGAACCTGCTGGCGGCAAAAGTGCTGTTCCTGATTGCGTTTCTTTACCTCCCTCTATTGGTGGCGCAGTGTGTGATGCTGGCGGAGGCGGGGTTCACGCCCTTTTCCTCTTTCCGCGGCCTTCTCTATGATTCGCTCGTGCTCACTTGTGTCCTGGTGCTCCCGTTGGTCGCTCTGGCAACAGTCACCAGGAACTTCGCGCGCATGACGTTGGCCGTTTTGGGAGCGGTCGTTTGTTTCATTGCGATTGTGCTGCTCGGCGTCAAATGCCCCTCCAGACAGAATTGCTATTCCGCACGGAGACTGAGATCGCATTCTCCTTTACTCTCTGTCTTTGTGTGGCCGTGGTTGCTCGTGCAATACGCGCGCCGCAACGTTAAAGTTTCCTGGGTTCTTCTAGGCTTGCTGGTCGTGCTTTTCGGCGCTTTCAGCCTGGGCGGAGCACCCGACAATGCCCAAATGGACCGCAAATATCTACCCGCGACAACACAGGATTGCGGTTGCGCATTTCGCTTATCAGCAAACGAAGGAACTGGACCGTCAGCCTTCGTGACGCAAAAACGTGACCGGGTTGGAATATCGATCCCCGTTCTCGTCTCCGGTGTGCCTGAAGGAACAGTCACCATTCCCGATTTCCTGCAGGTGACACTCCAGGCCCCGAGGCGGCATGCGCTGGACGTCCGTGTGGCAGTCCTTTGGAGTGAACAAATTCTTCCCTGGAGAGAATGTCGTTAGCGCTCAATTCGCGATGCCTCGGGCGTCTATGACGAATTCATCGGTAAGCCGCTCAATGTGCAGGTAACAGTCGCTCTGACGCAGGCGCGCGCCGGAATACCGGAACGACTTACTCTCGGTCAGAATGACTTTCCGTAACGGGGGTAGGCATTTGCACACCGATTACGGGCTTTTCCGAGCGTCCGGACGAGATCGGAGGTCTGGCTTGTCGTGCTCCTCTGCGGCAACCCGAACTGACGCTTGTCAAACTCGGCTTGGTCCAACTCCCCATGTAGTGGCAAATCGCCAGAGCCCGAAGACAGTGTGCAAACCGCAGCATGGATTGGGTCGCTCGAAACAGGAGCCAGCAGAGATTCGGTACTAGTTCCGGTTTCGTTATCGCGCCTGTCAATTTTTCAAATCAATTCGTGACGGAACCCAATCGGCCGGGTAAAGCGCGGCACCTTTGCCCGGGAACTCCAGTCACTTTTACCCGATACACTTTGAGCGGGGCGCTCCCGGTCAGCATTCTCGATCAACGGCTTTCAACTTCCTCGCCTGGATGCTGGTCAAGTCAGGGTCATAAATCAGGACTGAGAGTTTGAAGTCAAGCCCGGATCGAGTCAGACGCAGGGGTAGACGTCGCGGGCAGACTATGCGCGTTTGGGCGCGCTCTGGCCGAGGGCGAGCAGTGCGGCCGTAACGCGGTTTGCCGCGTGGCGGACCACGTTTTCTTCGCTCGCAAAATCGCCGGTGATGCAGCGGACGCCAAGCTTTTCAATCCGATCGATATCGACCTCGATCGGCGATGCTTGCTCGGCCGCATAACGTGCGAGCGTCTCGGGCGAGAAGGGCGCGGTGTTGAGGATGGCGTAGTCGAAGATGGGCGCGCGGGTGTGCTCGTAGATGCGTTCGATGTGTTCCGACGCCTTGAGCCCGAGACTCTCATTGGCCTGGGTCATGAGATTGCAGATGTACACCCGGGTGCCTTTAGCTTCAGCCAGCGCGCGTGGGAATACCCTGCACGAGCAGATTGGTGATGAGTGAGGTGTAGAGCGAGCCGGGTCCCACAGTGATCAGGTCGGCGCGCTCGATGGCCTCCAGCGTCTCCGGCATGGCCGCGGCGTTCGGTGGATCGATTACGAGTTCGGCAATGCGTTGCTTGCTGGCAGTGATGTTGGTTTCTCCGCGCACGATCGAACCATCTTCCATATGCGCGACAAGCGTGGCATTGGAGGTCGTGGCCGGATAGATGCGTCCGCGGGTGGCGAGAATTTTGGAGGCCAGCTTGATGGCGTGCGCAAAGTCCCCCGTAATGTCGGTCAAGCGCGGCGAGGAACAGATTGCCGAAGTTATGTCCGCCGAGTCCTCTTCCTGATTTAAAGCGGTAGGCGAAAAGCCTGGACAACAGGTCTTCTTCGGCGCTCAGCGCGACCATGCAGTTGCGCAGGTCGCCGGGCGGAAGCATGTTGAAGTCCTGGCGCAGGCGCCCGGACGAACCGCCGTCGTCTGTGACGGTAACGACGGCCGCAAGATCGGAGATATGGCAGGGAACCTGTGTCGGCCAGTCGGGAACGGCGACGTGACGGCGGAGACCGCGAAGCAAGGTAGAAAGGCCAGTGCCGCCGCCGATAGCAACGACTCGGAGGGTGCCGGAAATGGTAGGGTCTTCGAGCGCCTGAGAGTCTGGCTCAGGGGGGCGCGGCATGGGTGGAGCGAGCTTCGTTGACAAACCAAAAGTCACAGAATGCCTGAGGGCGAATTGCTGCCCTACGGAAGTTCAGGATACAGCAACTCGGTGAAGCGGGGGTCGTCGACCATGCTCTGGAAGTCGTTGTCGGACCTCGCCTGGAGGCGGTTTTTCGGATTCAGCTCGATGGCCTGGGAGAGACTGTCCAGGCAATCCTGCGTCTTGCCGGTGATGGAGTACAGCAGGGCAAGACCATAGAAGGCGAAGTCCGCACGGGGATCGTCGGACAGAATGCCCTTGAGCTGGTTGGCTGCCTCCTCGAAATCGCCGGCATTGATCTGCGATACGGCGTAGTCGTAGCGCTCACCGGGCGTGAGAAAGGCCAGGCCTTCCTTGTCGAGCTGGCGGCGGCAGGTGCTGATGTACATCTTGCAGCGCTCCACGATCTCAGGCGGCGCGGCAGGCAGCACCTTCTCGAAGGCGGCGATCGCCTTCTCATATTTTCCCTGCTGCACAAGCTGAACGGCGGCCTGGTAGTGCGTGAAAACAGGTCCCGTTGCCGTGCTCGAGTGACTGCCGGGCTTGGCAGCCGGTGGAGGAGTCTTTTTGCGGCTTGACGTCGTGGTTTTGGCCTCTTGCGTCATGGATTTTATGGGGGACGTCCGTTCTGCGGTGCAAAAGTTGAACCGGATGATTCCGGCAGGATCACCAGGATTGGGATTCAAACTACTTAGGCCCTCTTTATACCCATAACCCCGTTTCACGTCAATGGGTGGGGTCCGGGAGGATCAGCGGCCTGACTCAGAACGTGCACTGCGGTAGATCGCGGGGTTCAGAGCAGGGTCGTTGTACATCTTGAGCTGCCGGTAAAGCTTGAAGCGGCGTGTGCCGTCGAGAGTCTCGCGCCATAGTCGATCGAGGCAATGGGCGAGGTCGGTACGTTGCTCGGTAAGAACGGCCAGGCGCGACCGGTTGCGTTCCGCATGGCCGGGCGAGCAGTCGGTACGTTCGGACTCTTCGCGGGTGTGATAAATCTTCAGCGCAAGGATGGAAAGCCGGTCGATGATCAGGCCGGGCGATTCGGAGTGCAGTTCGGCGTCTTCGGCGGGCAGACGCTGCGGAGCAAGCCAGTCGAGAAGGGTGCGGTCGAGGTCCTCGGCTAGATCGTTGCGGAGCTGGTTGGTTTGGTCGATGCGGCGCTTGACGTCGGCAAGCCGCGCGTCGGTGGCGCCGGGGGCGCGGGCTTCGTCCTCAATGTGCCAGAGATCGAAGTTTGCGCGATGCTGACGGGCGACGCGGCCAAGCCAGGGATCGCTGTACGCGGAGTCCAATCGCACTTTCAGATGCGGCATGCCACGCGGCGGTTGAATCATCGTGCAACTTTACAATTGCGTTGGCCGAAAGCATCGGGACTCCTGGCGGGGCGGTTAATTGAGTGCAGCGTCTATGGTAGAACTATCCTCACCCGGACCCAAGAGGCGGAGGAAAAATGCCGGACGGAAATCAGAGGATTCTCTGTATTTCAAGCTACGAAAAAGGACAGGACTTCATGCGGCAGTGCGCCGAGATGGGCGTAATTCCGACGCTGCTGACGGTGGAAAAGCTTCACGACGCTCCCTGGCCGCGCGAGATTCTCGAAGACGTGTCTTACATGCCGAATTCTTACACGGTTGATGAACTGATGAAGACCGTGTGCTGGATGTGCCGCGGACGGCACTTCGATCGCGTGGTCGCGCTGGACGAATTCGACCTGGATGCGGCAGCGAAGATTCGCGAGCATACGCGGATTCCAGGGATGGGCGTTACGTCGACCGCCTACTATCGCGACAAGCTTGCCATGCGCACGGGGGCGAGCGAATCGGGCTTCCTGGTGCCGGAATTCTGCCGCGTACTGAATTATGACGAGCTTCGGGCCTACATGAAAGCCATCCATGGACCATGGCTGCTGAAGCCGCGGGCCGAGGCCTCGGCGCTGGGGATCCGCAAGATCTACGAGCCGGAGCAACTGTGGCGGACGCTGGATGAACTGGGCGACCTGCAGTCGAATTATCTGCTGGAGCAATTTGTTCCGGGGGATATTTTTCACGTTGACTCCGTGATCAGCGAGCACAAGGTGGTGTTTTCGGCGGTTCACCAGTATGGCAAGCCGCCGATGCAGGTGATGCACGAGGGCGGCGTCTTCACGACGCGGACGGTGGACCGCGCAAGCCGTGAATGGAAAGATCTGACGGCGCTGAATACGCGTCTGGCGCCGGACCTTGGCATGGCCCGCGGGGTTACTCACGGCGAATACATCAGGGCCCACGAGGACGGACGGTTTTATTTTCTTGAGATTGCGGCGCGCGTGGGCGGAGCGTTTATCTCGGACCTGATCGAGACTGCAACGGGGATCAACCTGTGGCGGGAATGGGCGCGGATCGAGGTGGCTGATTTGCGCGGCGAGCCGTATGTGCTGCCGAAGTTCACCGAGAAGTATGCGGGCAGCGTTTTGTGCCTGGCCAAGACCGAGGAGCCGGACACCAGCATGTTCGACGCGCCGGAGGTTGTGCACCGCATGAAGAAGCATCACCACGCAGGACTGATCGTGTGTTCGGAGAGCGCGAGCAGGGTAAGGGAATTGCTTGACCAGTACAGCACCGAGTTCGCCGAGCGTTTCCTTGCGGCTTTACCGCCGCCGGATAAGCCTACGGCGTGACGGGTGGAGCAGGGATCAGGTAGAAACAAGCGTTGGGTAGGGCTGCCCGGGGCGGCCCTGCATGGGCGAAAATTCGAAATCAGAGAATTTATCCCGAGGTGAAGTCATGAGTCTCAACGAACACCCGGAAGTCGTCACCTGGCCCGAGATGCATTACGTTTTTGTCGAACGGGTTGGACCATTTATGGAAAATGCGGGCGCCGCATGGCAACAAGCGCATTCGCTGGTCCCGGCGCTCGAAGAGAACAACAAAATCACAGGCTACATGGCGCTCTACAAGATGGGACCGAAAATCTATCGTGCTGGATTCTCGATTGCTGCCCCACCGTCGAAGGTGCCTGATGGTCTCAAGTACGAGACTGTCGAAAGCAGCAAGTATGTCCGTTTCGCGCTGACAGGTCCGTACGATCAGCTGCCGCAGGCTTCGGGGCGCGCGTGGGCGATTGTGGCCGAGAAGAAGATTGATGTGCGCGACGACTTCGCCATCGAGAACTACGTCAACGATCCGAGGCAGACGCCGCCCGGAGCAACTGATAACGCATATCATGATTCCGACGGTCTGACCGCACTTCCTCTCTGCACTGCGCGGTCCACAGATCAACCACCGGACCAGAAAAAGAAGCGAGGTCACCCATGGCACGGGCAATCACAAGTACTGAGACGGGCGGCGATGGATCGAGCCGCAAGCGAAACGAAAACCGCATCGAGGGGACTGATCTGGACGGGCCGCGTTCTGTCCACCCTGACCGTTTTGTTTATGCTCTTTGATGCGTTCGGGAAATTTGCGAAACCGGTTCAGGTGCTGGATGCATGCGCACGCCTGGGCATACCGACTCCTCAAATTCTCAGCATCGGAGTCCTGCTCGCGGTGAGCACCATCATCTATGCGATTCCGCGGAGCGCGGTTCTTGGCGCAGTTCTGTTGACCGGATACCTCGGTGGCGCGGTTGCGATCCAGATGCGCGCGGGCAGCCCGACCTTTGAGACTGTCTTTCCGGTGATTTTGGGAGTGGTGCTCTGGGCCGGAGTGTATCTGCGCGAATGCGGGCTGCGCAGGGTATTCCCGATCAAGCGATAACCGTCGAAATCGACGAAGGCATAACCCAACGCGGACAGATTCGGGTGGTCGTGGCGCGGCCTTTTACAATGGCTGCGGGAGCAGGCATGGAAGGCAAGTGGCAGTTTCCGCATCGCCGTTGGAATCCTCTCCGGCAGTCGTGGGTGATGGTCTCGCCGCATCGCACGCAGCGGCCCTGGCAGGGCGAAGTGGCGCAGAAGACGGTGCCTTCGGCAATCCATCATGATCCGAACTGCTATCTCTGTCCAGGCAACACACGCGCGGGCGGGGCAAAGAATCCTCAGTACGACTCGATCTTCGCGTTTGTAAACGATTACGCTGCGCTGCTGCCCGAAGCGGCGGGGTTGCCGGATGCAGTGTCAGAACGCGGCGCACGTGAATCGGGTCTGCTGGTTGCGGAACCTGCGCGCGGAGTTTGCAAAGTTCTATGCTTCCATCCTGACCACAGCCTGACGCTGGCTCGCATGACGGAGGCGGAGATTCGGCGCGTGGTGGATGCGTGGAATCACGAATATGAGGAACTGGGCGCGATCGACTGGATCAAGTACGTGCAGATCTTTGAAAATCGCGGGGCGATGATGGGCGCGAGCAATCCGCACCCGCACGGGCAGATATGGTCGACGGGATTTGTGCCCGATGAGCCTGCGGCGGAGACTGTGGCGCAGAAAGAGCATCTGGCCAGGACCGGGCGGTGCCTGCTGTGCGATTACCTGGCTGCCGAGACAGCTGCGGGAGAGCGCGTGGTTCTGGAGAACGATCATTTCGCGGTGGTGGTTCCGTGGTGGGCGGTGTGGCCGTTTGAGGTGCTGCTGGTGAGCAAGCGGCACCTTGGGGCGATGCCGGAGTTAAGCGGCGACGAGCGCGACGCGCTGGCCGATGCGCTGAAGCGGCTGACGACGCGCTACGACAATCTATTCGAGACGAGCTTTCCGTACACCATGGGATTTCATCAGACACCGACAGACGGTGAGCAGCATCCCGAGTGGCATTTTCATGCGCACTTTTATCCGCCGCTGCTGCGCTCGGCGACGGTGCGGAAGTTTATGGTCGGGTTTGAAATGCTGGGTATGCCGCAGCGCGATATCACGCCTGAGAGCGCGGCAGAGCGGCTGCGCGCGTGCTCGGAGACGCACTTCTGGGCCAGAGAGCGATAGACAGCTCGGCGGTTCGCTTCTGTGCGTTATTCAGATAACCTGCTTTTGTGTCAGTTCGCCCGGCGCTGAGCGCATGGTGCGGGTGCGCTTCATCTCATACATGCAGCGGTCGGCGGCTTCGAGCAGGGCATCCACGTCTTTCCCATCTTCGGGGAACCGAGCCGCACCGATGCTTGCCGTGAGGTCGAGCGTGCGGCCTTCAAAACGGAAGGGCTGATCGGTTTCAAGGGAGAGGCGCTCGACGATGGCGAGTAGATCATTGCGGTCGGAGAGATCGCCAAGGATCACGCCGAATTCATCGCCGCCGAGGCGCGCCACGAGATCGGATCGCCGCGGAATGCGGCTGATGCGCAATGCCATTTCGCGCAAGGCAGCATCGCCCGCGCGGTGGCCGTAGCTATCGTTGACACGCTTAAGTCCGTCCATGTCGATGACCAGGATGCCGAGGGGGTCAAGCTGGCGGCGACCCGTTGAAATGCGATGACGGAGACGGTCGAAAAAAAGGTTGCGGTTGGCGAGGCCAGTGAGCGAATCGTGCGTGGCCTGCTGATAGAGTGCGTTGGTCTCGTTGCGCGCCGCATAGTACATTGCAGCTGCTACCAATTCGCTCATGAGCTCAAGCACGCGCACATCCCGCGCGGTAAAGGCATAGGTTGACGTCGACACGAGCTTCACAACGCCAACGGCCGAACCGTTGTGTTTGAGAGGCGCCACGACCATGGAGCGGATACCGGCCAGTCCGCAGGGTTCCCGATCGACTCGGGGATCAAGGAGAACGTCGTCGCAGCGGAGGATCTGGCCCTCGCGCACGCACAAGCCGGAAAGACTGGCATCTCGCTTGACCCGCGTGCCAAGTAGGGATTGGCTGATCCCGCTTGCTCCGCGATACACCATCTCGTTGCCCTCGGCGTACTCCACGATGGCGCCCTCAGCGTTGGTGAGAGTCGGGATGCGTTCCACGACCGCGTCGACGACGCCGGTAAGATCAAGGCCAAGCTTGGCGATCTCCGTCTGCAGGCGAATGATCTCCATCAGGATGTACGGATCGGTGCTGACACTGCTCTGCACGTCAGTCATGGGCCCTCGATTTTGGAATGTATGCACTGTGCTGTCCTCGCTGGCGGACGCCGTTCGACCATCTATTGCAGCGGGTGCCGAGGTCAAACGTCGGCCCTGGCAGAGTTCCAGTGCACGCCCCATTCATTGTTTGATGCGAGTTGGGCTCGACTGCGTAACTCAGAACGCTGCCTTTCGTAACCAGAATGACAACCCGCGGTTGCAGGTTTCCACATAGGCGCAATCCGGCCAACGAACGGCAAAGGAGGATATGCAGGTGGGGAAGAGGGGAGCCCATTCGGAAGAATGGTGAGCCCGCTGGGACTCGAACCCAGGACCCACGCCTTAAAAGGGCGTTGCTCTACCAACTGAGCTACGGGCTCTCACGGTGTTTGGTTTCTTGAATGAAGCGCTTGTTTCGCCTGCATTCTCAGGACTTTGCATCCTGTTCCGGGCCAGGGATACGTCCTCAAATATGGACTTCCGCCTGACGCGACCGTACTTCAACTTTACCAGATCGTTCGATCTTGCGCTGGCATTCCACGGGACACTGGGCTTTGTTCGCAGGGGCCAGTCGGCAAGTTCCACTGCAAAGGGAGGCGGCCGGGCGTGAGGGCTCCTCCCGGCCGTACGGCGAAATCTCGATGGCGAGCCCCGCTATGCCTGGAGTCGCCGCCAACTCTGCGTGGCCCGGCTCAGTCGCCTACTGAGCCATGGCCGTGAATGCAATGCTGTTGGGGAGCAATCGCGGGAGCGTCAAATCCCCGGCTATCGCGGTGAAGATCGCGCTCAACGTATTGGTCTTTCCATTCATTGTGACCGATGTGGCACCAGCACAAGCTACGCTCGACGTGTCAACGAAGAAGTTTGTGTCTGAACTGGCAATCTGCCGCAGTGTTTTGCACGCGGAAAGGCTGGAGTCCGTCGAGCATCCGTTGTTCGCAACGCCGTAGCCGACTGTGTAAATCCTGGTGCCCGTAGCCTTAGCGGCAGCTGCAACATCAATCGCCTGCTGACACTGATGCGTTTGAGATGGGTAATTCCCGCTTGAGTTCAAGTTGCTTGAAGACGCAGACATGGTGCCGCCGTTCGCGTCGCCGTCGCTGAGCAGAATGATCACGTTCGTCGCGTTCGTTCTCGCATTGTTCTCAAGATACTCTTGCGCCGTGAACAGTGCGCCCGCAAAATAGGTGCTCACGCAACCAGGATTACCTGCGGTTGTGTATTGTGCGCAGACAAACGTCCCCGTGCAGCCCGAACCTCCAAAATAGGTGTTCCCGCCGATTGCATTGACGATCGAGGGGTCGCTCGCATCGACTGTGGTACTGGTGGTCAATGGGCTTGTCCCGGTGGCAGTAGCGTCTGTGGAGCGGTAATTGCTGGACAGGGGCACAACCTGGTACTCGGAGACCAGGGTGTTTAGATTCGCTGTGGTGATGGTCGGCATACTGGGACTCGAATGCGACACAGTCCCATAAGTCTTGCTATCCGGATATTGGATGAGAGGATATGGCCATGGATTCGTACCGCGCGACTGGGTCGCATTGCAGGTTTCGTCGAAGGACAACTGTGTGTTGGGGGTCGACGCAGGAAAGGTGAATAACGAGACTTCATCGACCGCATTGGTCACGTTGCCATTGGTCGCCGTGCCACAATTGGTGAGGCCCGGCAGGCAGGGCGAAAACTCCGAGAGCAAAATCTGGGCGCCTTGTTCGGCGCACTGAGCCTTGGAGCCGGTGCAGTTGCTGCCGCCGTCAGGATACGACATCGATCCAGTAGCATCCATGACGATTGCTACATTGTAGGGGCCTCGCTGCGCGCCTCTCATTTGCGCAGTCGAAGTTGCCGAAAGTGTAAGGGACTTAGCCGCTTTAATTCCGAAGATGCCCAGGGCCCTGATGAACATGGTTGGGATGGTGACGGTCTGCGTAACCTGGACAGCGTTTGCCAACAGGGAACTGTTGCATTGGGGTAGGTTCGTCTCGCTCACGCAACCCGGAGTGACGGTTGTCGCCACGCCGGTCGTGGCCAAAGGGGTATTCAAACTTGGATAGGCGTTGTTGTTTCCCGATTGGGCCCCGAACTGCTTGCCCAGCGAAATTGTTGTGTTGGTTAATTCATTGCTTGTCGTGATGGGCAGCTGCGAGGCGGCTGCCATGGCAGCAGCGTCGGTGGAAGCCTGGAGTTCGTGGTAGCAGATATAGGCATGGCCGACGTCCACTACCAATCCCCCCACTCCGAGAAGCAACGCGAGAAGAAGAGTAGCCCAAACCAAGGTCTGTCCACTCTCGTTGTGGATCGCCAGGCGCAGAAGAGATTCGCTTTTTCGGCTCATTGGACAACCTCGGTAATCGATTGGGAAATCTGACAGCCGCCCGGCATGAGCCTGCCCCCGAAGAAGTTGAGACTGCACTTGGAATAGGTTGCCGTTACCGAAACGGTCCCGCCGGTAAAGAGATAACTTGGCGGCCCGGTGGTGGTGCTTGTACTCGAGCAACTGGTTTGGGTGTACGTATGGTTGGTAGAGCTGCCCTGGGTTGGTGTTGGATTCATCACGATCTGATATGAGAGGTTGCCCGGGGTGAGGAGCGGCGCAGCACCTTGCACCGCGCTGACCGCCGCAGCGCACGGGTCCAACGTGTTTCCTGCACTCACCGCGAGCACCCGCCCAGCGCTGTTCACGCCCTCGGTCAGGGCCATGATCTGCATTTCGAAGATGCCAAAGACCAATACGCCGGTAACCGCCACAAGGAGCACGGATGACACCAGTGCGAGCTCTACGAGTGCCTGGCCCTCTTCGCCAAAGCAAGACCAGGAACGAACCCGGGCGGTTATGGATTGCTTACCACGCTGAAACTTCATAGGAATCTCCGTACATTCGACCGTCAAAATGCTTCTCGGACGCCCCCTGAGTGCCAGGGCCACCTCATCGCAAATTCGACCAGCGAAGATCTCTGACTCTGTGGTCCGTCGCTGCCTGCTCAACGGAGAACGGTCGACGTATGAATCTTCACGATTCAACTGAAAATGAATGTAATGCATTGGTTACTAATTGGAATGCCCCTCTCGCCACGGGGACACACGAAGGTAATGCCAATAAATGGATATAAATGATCCATTTATCGACAGGAAGAGTACTGGACGCCGATGTAGGGATTGGCCCGCGTCAGATTGTGATGCGCATCACAAAAGTTAACTACATAGTTACTGATGCGACGCGGAACGGTTGTGCCCTGGAGAATGAACTGATCGAGTCGGATTGGAGGGGGTGGATTTTTCTTTTCATATTTTTCGGGTATGTATATTAAAAAAATCAACAAAACATATTGCAAAAATTAAGAATATGGATTATTGTCTCTCTTGTAGAAAGAGATGAGGTCTTCCGCCCATGCCACCTGACCCCAAAACCGCTTCCGACTGGCAGGACCTGCTGCGCATCGCTCAGGGGGCATCCCTGGTGATTGAGCGGGTCAGGATTCCGGAGAAGGAAATTGCCATCGAGGGCGCGTTTACGCTGCCGGAACTGGCGCGGCTGAGCCTGGAGGACCAGGTGTTCGTGACTGCGTTTTTGCGTTCTCACGGCTCGATCAAGGAGATGGAGCAGGTTTTCGGGGTGAGTTATCCGACGATCAAGGCGCGGTTGAGCCGAATCTCCGGGCTGCTGCAGTTTATTGATACGAATCCAATGCCGTCACGATCCGACGTCCTGGAGCGGTTGAAGAACGGTGAGATCACCGCTGCCGAGGCGATCAGCGAACTGGAGGCCCTCAAGTGACTCCGAATATTGCCATCGTTCACGTGAATTACCCGCACGGGCCGAATTTCCGGTTGTGGCTTCCGCTGTTTTTGTTGTGGATTCCGGCGCTTTTGCTGGCGCCGTTCGTCCTGGTGGTCCTGCTGGTTGCGTGTATTTGTCTTGGGATTCCGTTTTGGCAGTCCGTTGCCACGCTTTGGGCGATTGTGTGCAGTTTGCCGGGGACGGATGTGAGGGTTTCAACCGAGGGCAATCGCGTCCTCGTTCGAATTCTGTAGAGGTTTGCTATGAACACCGATCGCCGCGTCATTCTTTCGCTTCTCGCCATGGGGCGCATTACAGCCGCCGAGGCAGAGCGGCTGCTGGCCGCCTGGAACGAGAGCCGCGAAACGGCATGGATTGTTGGTCTTTGCCTGGCGTTTGCCTGCCTGGCGCAACTTCACCTGCGTGAGCTTCTTCCGATCCTCATGCACTTTTGCAGCGCGCAGGTTCCGGCGCTGGCCGGAGCCGTGCATCACGCGCTCTCGCCGATTGCGGAACTTTGGGGAGGACAGTTATGAGCGACAACAGGCGTCAGATTCTGGAAATGCTGGCCGCGGGAAAGATCACCGCGGACGAAGCCGAGCGGCTGCTCGTTGCGCTGGATCCTGAGACAACACAGGTGGCAGGAAAACCGACGAGCAGTGCAGCCAACGGGCAACAGCCCAGTGCTCCCCGCACGCGCGCCAAATATCTGCGCGTACTGGTGGAAGCGGATGAAGATATGACTGGCCTCAAGGGTCCGACTACGGTCAACGTTCGCGTGCCGCTGCAGTTGTTGCGTGCCGGCGTGCGGCTGGCGGCCCTGATTCCGCAGCAGGCGCACAACCAGTTTGACCAGGCACTGAGCAGTCACGGTGTGCCGCTAACCCTTTCGCAGATCAAGCCGGAAAATCTCGAGGAGCTGATCGATCACCTGGAAGATCTGACCGTGGACGTGGACGGCAAGGACGGCAACAAGACCAGGGTGAAGGTGTTCAGCGAGTAGGCTCGCGCCTTCGAGTTTCCATTTCAAAATTCCGAACCCAATGCCCGTACGAGAAACGGAGGAGAAGTCATGTCTACACTTGCGATGCGCAAGCCCCACGGAGACCGGGGAATGGAAGGGATGGTCGCGAAATGGTATGCGGCCAACACCGCAGAAATGATGAAGGAGTATGTTGACCTCGCGCGCCGGATCGCCAACGAAATTCCGCAGGGAAGCGCGGTTCTCGAAGTGGCCCCGGGGCCGGGCTACTTCAGTATTGAATTGGCGAAGCTCGGATCGTTCGCCATTACCGGGCTCGACCTCAGCCGGACATTTGTGAAGATTGCAACGAAGAAGGCGGCGGAGGCGGGTGTGCGCGTGGACTTCAGACAGGGTTCGGCTTCCAACATGCCGCTGCCGAAGGACAGCTTTGATTTCCTGCTGTGCCGCGCGGCATTCAAGAACTTTGCCGATCCTGTAGGCGCGCTGCAGGAGATGTGCCGCGTGTTGAAGCCCGGCGGGCGTGGGCTGATTATCGATCTCAAGCGGAATGCTTCGCCTGAGACGATTAGCCACCATGTCGATGGCATGGGGCTGACGTGGCTTAACCGGATCCTGACCAAGATGGCTTTCAAAGGAATGTTGTTGAAGAGCGCCTACACGCGGGAGGAGTTTGAGCAAATGCTCGCGCAGGCGAGATTCACCAGCACAAGCATTGATGAATCCGAAATGGGCCTGGAAATCTCGATGACAAAATAGGCATGTCGGCGTTCGGCAGGGCCGGGTGTGGCGCGTCAAGTCTGTATGAGTCCTCCACCCGGTCTCCATCGTTCGGTGGATGGTTTCGACCGGTCGCGTGGCTACCCACGGCGCAGCGGCTTCTGCATCGGGACAACCTGCACGGTTACGTCACGAACTTCGGCGAGGAAGCGGTTGAGCACCGAGCCGCGCAGCAGAATGTCAAGGCGCGAGCGGACGGGCTGACCGAAGATCACGTGCGAGATGCTTTCCTGCTGCGCAAACCGGATCAGCGCGTCAGCCACATTCTTGTCATTCAGCGTGACCACCTGGGCGCCCAGATCGCGAGCCATGCGGCGATACTCCTCGATGCGTTGAAAAGCCTCAGGATCCCCATGGCCCTTGTCGTCGTCGGGCCGATTCACATAGACGGCGTACCAGTTGGTGGCAAGCCGGCCGGCAACACGCGCGCCAACGCGGATGAGACGCTCGGTTCCGGGCCGCGTGCTGAGGCAGACCATCACCTTGTCGGGGATGGGCGCCTGTTCAAGGCCCTGCGTGCGGCGGTAATCGGATGCGCGCGTGCTTACCTGCTCGGCGGTTGCGCGCAGTGCGAGTTCGCGAAGCAGATTCAGGTTGCCTTTGCGGAAGAAGTTGGCGAGCGACTGCTCAACTTTTTCGGGGGCGTAGATTTTTCCTTCGCGCAACCGGGAGCGCAGCTCTTCTACGGTGATGTCGACGTTGATGACTTCGTCGGCGCGTTTGAAGAAGCTGTCGGGAACGGTTTCGCGAATGACGGTGTTGGCGGAGCGATTGACCGCGTCGTTGAGCGTTTCAAGGTGCTGGATGTTGACCGCGGTCCACACGTCGATTCCGGCATCGAGCAATTCGAGCACATCTTCGTAGCGCTTGCGATTCTTGCTGCCGGGAACGTTGGTATGGGCAAGTTCGTCAACGATCACGATCTGCGGATGCCGCGCGAGGATTGCGTCGATATCCATTTCCTTCAGGTCGACGCCACGATAAGGGATCACGCGCAGAGGTACGATTTCGAGATCGCGAATCTGTTCCTGGGTATCGGCGCGACCATGCGTTTCTACCAGCCCGATGACAACATCAACGCCCTGCTTTCGCTTCAGCAGGGCGTCGTTGAGCATGTGATAGGTTTTGCCGACGCCGGGAGCGGCACCGAGATAGATGCGAAGCCGGGCGGGTTCCTGCTGGCGTTCGAGCTGGATTTCGGGCATCAGCCAACCTCAACCGGATGGGGAATCGCTTCAGCCACAGCCACGGGCAGAGTGAAGCGGAAGGTCGTGCCGTGTCCGATGCGGCTCTCCACGGCGATCTGGCCGCCCAGGGATTCGACGAGACGCCGGACGAGGGCCAGGCCCATGCCTGTGCCGCTCTCAGAAAATGGATTGAAGCGATCGAAGATGTTGCTCAGGCGGTCAGCCTCGATGCCGCGGCCGCTGTCGCGCACGGTAAATTGAACGAAATCCTTCATCTCTTCGGCGGCGAGAAGGATTTCACCGTCCGGCGGCGTATAGCGCAGCGCATTGCCGACCAGGTTGTCGAGGATGGAGCGCACCGCGCGGCGATCGGCCATGATGAACGACAGGTCGGCGAATGCGCTCACTTCAATGCGGACCTCTTTGGCTGCGGCTTCGTCGATGTAGCGATTGCGCGCTTCATCCAGCAAGGGCAGCGGGCGCAGGCGCTCAAGTTTGAATTCGCGTTTGCCGGTGTCGAGTTCGGCGACTTCAATCAGGTCGGCCATCAGGTCGCTCAGTTTTTCTGCTTCGTTGCCGGCTTCGACAACCAACTCCGATTGCAGCGGAAGCAATTCGCCTCCGAATCCATGCTGGAGCGCATAAAGGCCGCGGCGCAGTTGCAAGCAGGGGATCGCGCAGTTTCTTGCTGGCGACGGAGATGAACTGCGTCTTGAAGCGGTCGGTGTCCTGCAGCGTGGTCACGTCTTCAAGCGTGGTCACGGTGCCGAGCAGGCGGCCTTCGGAGTCGCGCATCGGCGTGGTGCGGAGACGATAGCTGCGCGACTGCTTGCCGATGCGCATGGGCAGCATGGAAGCCTCGCCTTCGGCGGCGATCGGTTTCTGCATGGAGATGGCGTCGCGGATTGCGCTCAGAATTTTGTCGCCGCCTGGGGTGTTGGTGAGGGCCAGCCGATCGCTGGCCGCTTCGCCGAGCACGTCGGCGGCCGCCTGGTTCACCTTGAGGATGTGGCCTTTCGCGTCGGTGACAATGATGGGCTCGAAAATGGATTGGAGGACGGCGTCGGAAAGCTGAAACTCCATCTGCCGGCGTCCGGCTTCGGTATCGCGCAGTTCGCGCAGGCGCACGGCAATGCGATTGAGCTCGGCTGCAATCACGCCGAAGCTGTCGCGGCCGCTCCAAACTCGACGCGGTGCTCCAGGTTGCCGCGGGCGATTTTGCGCGCATCGCTGGCCAGCATCCGGATGGGATGCAGCACGATCATGACGGTCGCCACTTCAACGAGGATCAGCGAGACGAGGAGCGCGATGGCGAGTTGCATCTGGCCGGCAGCGGCCAGTGCGCGATGGGTTGCTGCCACCAGCCACACGGCGAGCGCGGCGATCACGACACAGCCGAGAATCAACCTCTGCGTGAGATTCAGCATCTTCCGGGCTCCGCGCCGGGAAGAACCACACTTTCATTTTTGCGCACGGACCCTCAAGGCGCAAAACGAACGGGGAGGTTTTGCTGTTGATTCGGAGCCGATTAAGGGATCCGGCAGACGGAGAGCGACGCGTTGTGCCACTCGCAGGCGAGCCCAACCGGCTGAGGATAAGAGACGATCACCCAGTCGACGCCGAACTCCGACTTGAGGCGCTCGAAATCGGCGAGTTTGAAGTTCTGCCAACCGGCGGTTGCGTCAACCTGCCGCTCCCAGGCTGGGCCGAGTTCAGGAACCTGGGTGACAACCGAGGTGTCCTTGACCATGTCGGCTAGCTGGCTGCGCTCCGCAAGTGCGCGAAAGCTGTGATAATCCTCCTGCGGAGCGGCGAGGTAATAAGGATCCATCGCAAAGTACGCGTTGACCGGAGTATTGGTGCGAATCCACGCAAAGGATTGCAACCACGGATTGGCGGTCTGTCTTCCGGGCAGTTCCAGGTGTTCGCTGCCGCTGAAAAGGACGCGTTGCGATGCGAACATGCCGGCGTTAATGACAAGGAGGAAGACGGCCCAGCGCCAGACACTCGCCTTGAGCAGGTACTTGCCAATCAGGCAGCCGGCAATCAAAACGAGAAAGCAATAAATCAGATGAAGAAAACGCATGGGCTGCATCGGCGTCAGCCGTACCAGCGCAGGCGACTTGAGCACGATCATCGCCACCAGCTGCTGAAAGACCCCATAGGAAAAGATCGCAAGGGCGAAGTTCGCCAGCAGCGTTTCACCGCGCTTGCGCGCGACGCGCCAAAGAATCCAAAACAGGACCAGCGGGCCGAGCGCGCCCAGCCACTCATACCAGGTCCAGCTGTAAAGGAAGTAGTAGCTGCGGGTCTGCAGGGCACGGTGCCAGACAGGCGTGGGGGACTCGAAGATCCAGCCCAGCGGGACCGCCGCGGCCAGCGAGTCGCGCCACGACCGCAGCCAGACGTGGACCGGCTCGAGCATCGCCATGGTCAGGAAGAAGCAGAAGGAGATGCCCAGTGCCGCCATGATGGGGTGAAGCACGAACGCAATGAGCAGCAAGGGAACTGCCAGCCATCGTTGGCCCGCCAGAATGCGGGAAACAGCCAGAAGAACAAGTGCTGTGGCAAGATTGCGCGGGTGCAGATGCTGGTCCGCAAGATAGAGAGCAGTGCCAGAGACAGGAAGCGTCATCATCGCGGCGGTTAGGGCAACGCCGGCCCACTGCACGCGTTCGTCCTTGAAGAGCATCCGTGCGATGCTCCAGCAGCCCGCGATGATCAGAAGAATGGATACGAACTGGAACAGCAGTTCCGTGCCCGACACGGGGATATGGGTGATGCGGATAAACTCCGCAACCCACTTGTCGAAAAGCGTCGCCTGCAACTGGACACGAAAAAATGCCGAGTCGTGCGGAAAGAGCGACGGGTTCAGATCGCTTTTGACGGCGGTCAGATAAACGCCGTCATCCTCGATACCGGGGTGATAGCCCATGGTCGCCATCGCCAGAAGCGAAAAGGCGAGGACCAGAAGTATGTTGCGCTTGCGACGATTTTCCAAAAGATCAGCTCTACAATTCCGATTCAGATTTCCAATGGACAGGCAAAACCTGCCTGTTTGCAAAGGAGCGCATCAACCCTCGGCAAGTCTAAGGTCTTGCCAACCTCCCGAGGCGAGAACTCGTCGCATTCAGAGGCACTTATTTCATTGGACGAGAAGGGAAGGCATTTAGCTGACTATAGTCGAGATTAGAGACGACGGGCCTTCTTTAAATCTATTATTTTCAGCGCGCAGTAATTCAGGCTTCCGCAAAGAATCTTTGATTCGGGCAAACTCCTTTGTATTCCGTACACTTCAGCCGAGAATGCCTGAAGATCGATGCACTCCGACCTGTCGGTTTAGAGCGCCGGCAAAGCCCAGCGCATCACCAGAAATCCCACCACACCAAGAAAAAACACCAGCGCCATGCGAATGCCTGGCTCGCGATTGACTTCCGGCACCAGGTCGCTGGCGCCGACATAGAGCGCTACACCCGCTGAGACCGGCAGGCCATAGGGCATCCATTTGGGAGCGAGTTCAATCACCAGCACGCCGACGATGGTCGCGGCTGCCAGCATCACCGCCGAGTAGAAGGCCGCCTTCCGGCTGCGCCCGCTGGCCAGCATCACGGAGGCCATGGTGAAGCCTTCAGGCGCCTTGTGGAGGAAGACGGCCAGAAAGATCAGCCAGCCGAGCGCGCTGTTCACCACGAAGCCCGAGCCGATGGCCACGCCGTCGAAGAGCGCGTGCACGCTGAGCCCGCCCAGCACGGAGTAGCCGGTTCGGGCCGAGACGAATTCATCGTGATGCGTCTCTTCGCCGTAGTGGAAATGCGAGTTGATGGTGTGCTCAAGCAGGTGAACGGCGCAGTAGCCGATCATGATGAGGATCGGCCCGAGAACCGGGCTCAGCTTCAGGCTCTCCGGCGTCATTTCGAGCAGGGCGACGGCCATCAGGAAGCCCGCACCCAGGGCGACGAAATAGCGCAGGTAGCGCTCCACGCCGCGAGCCCGCACCAGCACCAGTCCGCCGGCGACATCCGCGAGCGCGGCCAGGATGCCAAGGGCCACCGAGAGTTTGAGCATCTTGCTTACCCTTACCCGCTGTGCCGGATGTGCATGACATCGCCATCCTGCACCACGTACTCTTTGCCCTCAAGCCGGAGCGTGCCCATGGCGCGCGCGTTCGCTTCGCTGCCGGCCGCCAGCAGATTGTCCCAGCGGATGGTCTCCGCGCGAATGAAGTGATGTTCGAGATCGGAGTGAATCGCACCGGCTCCCTGCGGAGCTTTCGATCCCGCGGGAATCGTCCACGCGCGGCACTCGTCTTCGCCCGCGGTGAAGAAGCTGATGAGTCCAAGAAGTTCATAGCTCTTGCGGATCAGCCGCACCAGGCCGCTTTCGTGCAGTCCATAGCTGGACAGAAATTCTGCCGCCTCTGCCTCATCCATCTCGGCCAAGTTCGGCCTCGACTTTGCCGCAGATCGCCGTCGCGCCGGCATTGGGCCGCTGGGCTACTTCAGTGAGCTTGTAGCGTTCCACCGCCGCATCAAGATCATCGCCGAGCGTCATGCTCTCGCCTATATTAACCACATACAAAACAGGCTTTTGCGAGAGGAACATGAATCCCTTGATGAGCTTCTTTTCCTCCGGCGTCATCTCCAGTTCTCTGATAGGCTGCTCTTTTTCCAGCGCCTCTTTTGAGCGCAAGAGCAAGGCCTGCTCGCGTTCCAGTTCGCCGGTGCGGCCCTTCTTCAAATCCTTCTCCAGGCGTTCAAGCCGCTTTTCGACCTGCGTCAAGTCGCTGATCATCAGATCGAATTCGACATTCTTCACGTCGCGCAGGGGATCGATCGGGCCGACATGCGGAATGGAATCGTCCTCAAATGCGCGCAGCACGTGGATCAGCGCGTCGACATTGCGCAGGCTGGTGAGGAAGGCCGTTTCTTTCAGCGCTTCCTGGCCGATGGCGGCGACGTCCACGTATTCCACCGTGGCGTGCGTCGTCTTCTTGGGCGAGTAGAGTGCGGAAAGCTTGTCGAGGCGATCGTCGGGCACACGCGCAACGCCGATGTGCGCCTCGCGCGGATTGGAATAGCCGCGATCTTCGAGCTTGGCCTTGGTAAGAATCTTGAATAAGGATGTCTTGCCCACCTGCGGCAGGCCGATAATGCCAGTTTTCATGCGTTTCCGATGGCGCCCCTGCACGATACTTTGCGCGCTTCAGGGCCTCTACGATGATACAAGAGCGAAGGGCGAGGGATAGGGACGAGGGACGAGGGAATAGGTGCTTGTAGATGCACCCGTTACAGACGGGTGAAGGCCGATCAGCTGCGCCGCTTCACAAATCGCAGTCCGGAGAACTCCGCCGAAACGGCAGCGATTTTTGTGTCGACGATTCCCGTCGCCAGGGCTGTCTCGCGCACATGGTTTTCGCTCAGCGGATGCCCCGGTCCCTTGCGATAGATAAACCAGATGGGAATGCCGGACGCGAGTTGGCTGGCTGCCTTTTGCGAGTGCGGCTTTCAAATCCGCCGGAGTATCGACGCGTGCAAGGATCAGATCGCCCTTGCCTTGCGAAACCGTTTTCGCCTCTGCCAGCGCTGCCTTCAACGCGGTATCATCCACCGGTCCGATCATGCGCACCGTGCTTTCACCAGATATGCCGAGTTTTTTTGCAAGGCTCGGCGGCGGCTTGACGATTGCCTCGGCCCATTTTGCCGCCATAGCGCTTCCGAGCTGAAGACGGATGGAATCGCCCTCGAAACTGAATGCGAGGTGATCGCCGTCCGCTTTCAGGCGGCTGATTTTTGCGAAGGGAATTCGGTGGCGGAGTTCGCCGCGCACGATCAGTTCCGGCGGTTCAAGAAGCGCCTTTACTGCATGCTTCTTTCCATTCCAAGCGCAGGTGCAAAATGCTTCGCGTCCCAAATTGACCTCCAGAGGGTGGATCATTTGCGATTTTGAATGGCCAGAGCGCAATCGGACAATGCCGAAAAGTTCGCTTAGACGCGGGTTGACTCTGCGCGTGCGACCAGCACCACCGTCGCAATGCCAAACAGCAGGATCGCCATCTCGACGTGCTCGCTGCGATTGTGGAGCATGTTGAAATGCACGGTTGTCGGATCGCTGCTGTCGGCTGTATCGATCGCTCCACCGGCCGCCGCGCGATCGCGATCCATCGCCGGGATAATTCCGTATTGCGAGTACAGCGTGCAGATCATCATCAGAAAAAGCAGCGCAATTGGTGCCAGCACCGAGCGTGGTTTGAAGATATTCCAAGCCGGTGCAAGTGCCAGCAGCGCCATCAGAACACATCCGCAAACAAGCCCCATCCCATGCAGGATCCGCAACAACTCGCCGACGATCGTACCCGCAGTGTGGGTAGCGCCAGGCAACTATCCAAATGTGACCGCAGCAACTACCGGAAAGAAAATCTCCGCGCCAATCCAGACAATCAGCGCAAGAAAAAGCAGCGTGCGAAGCAACGTCTTCATTTCGGAAGAATACAAGGCGGGGAAGGAGCAGGGAACAGAAACCGAAAAATAGGGAATATGGATTCGGCAGTAGGAATAGCAGCTTGAAAGGGCGCGGATTAACGTGCAGATCGAAGTAGTGCGACTTTAGCCGCGAGGGATGCTACAAAGAAATCAAGCGCTCGCACATTGCACATGAGCGAGCGCCGGGTTTCGATCTGGTCTTAGGCCTTGTTTTTCAGCGCCCGCTTGAGCACCGTTTCCAGTGCGGCTTTTGTCTCCGCGTACTCGGCCGGGGATACAGCTCCAGTCAGTTTCTCGCTCTCCAGCGAGAACAGTTCCTCTTTCAGGACACTCAGCAGAGCGCCGTTCTTCGACGTCGATGAGCTTGAAACCGAGTAGGAATGCGCCGCCACCGGCGCGACTCCTGGACTTGGGGACTTGCGCGACAGCCACGCCGGCTGCTCCCGCGGGCTTGCGCAACAGGAATGCGGCTGCAACAACGAATAGCAGTGCCAGGCCACCGAGGATCCACCACTTGTATTTGCTCAGCGGATCGGGGGTGTTGATGGGTTCGCCGAGTCCGCCGCCAGGCTGGCCTCCGTTCGCGGGCGCAGCGGCTTCAGGACCGCCAGGACCTGCCGCACCTTGATCTTCGCGGGGCATCGATCCTGTGCCCGTGATCGTAAACTCAAGCGCTTTGCCGGGTGTTGCATTCTTCGCCACAAAGGTCTGGATGTTCGGATCCTGGTTGATCGCCGTAAACGCCGAGCCTTCGCCCGGCTTTGAACGTGATGCTTTTCGGCAGAAGTACGCCGACGCTCTGCGTGCTCAGCGACTCCTGCGGGTGGAACGTGAACGATCCACTGTAGGGAATCGTGTAGCTGATATTGAACTGCGTGTCCTTTTCGCCTTCATCGGGCTGGATAGGGAAATTGAAGGCGTAGTGCCCCTTCGCCCCATCGGGCTGCAGCTTCAGCGTGGTGGGAAGGCTGCCGGTGCTCGGCCGCTGCCCCTGGGCCGACTCAACAACGGCCTCTTCCGGGAGGACGATCTCGAAACTCTTCGGGCTCCACTGCGTGCGCGGTGGCATGCTGGTGTTGTGAACGAAGTAGCGCTCAATCACATGCAATTGACCGTTCGAGCTTTCAACTTCAAGCACGTCGGCTTCAGCGAAAACGCCTTCCACCTTGGGGGCCACGTCGTAAACCGCGATGTCGGGAACCGCGCCGCTCTGGGGGGCGTCTGCAAAAAACTCGGCTCCCTGGTGCGTCACCTTTACCAGCGAGGGCGCATTGCTTGGGCGATTAATCGTATAGTGTCCGCTGCCATCGACGGTGGTATGCGCCACTTCAGTCATGCCCGTCATGGGTTCGACCAGTATCACCGGATCTCCCGCCGCGGGCTTGCCGGTTGTCTTGTCCGTCACTGTGCCAGTCAACTGCACGGCCTGTGCGAATGTGCCGGCAAAAAGAAAGCTGGCAATGGCCGCATGCAAAATAGTCTTCATCGATTTCATGATCTTCCAGGAGTCCTTATCTTATCTCTGATTGCCTATGCCTGTTGTTGCAGGTGATTCATTTCGGCCACCAATTCAGCCGTCTCATTTTCAAGCTGCGCACGCTGCGCGATGAAGTCTTCTTCCGGGTATTTGCCGGCGCGATACTCGAAATTGAGGTCGCGCAGATTTTCGTAGAGTTGTTCCTTGCGTTCTTCGAGATAGTCGAGGCGCGTCTTCTGCCGTTGGCTTGCGAACGAATTCTCAGGCCAGAAGGTATAGAGAAACAACACCATCGCCATCAGGCAACCAAGCGCCAATCCAAGAGTCTCGCTCATCACTCAATAACCTCCTTCGCTGCCGGTTTCGCGGCGAATCCGTTCGTGGATTGCATCCATCTCCGGCGTGCTTGCCGCTTGCGCGGCCTCTTTTTTGCCGACCGACCAGTGCCGCACGAGCAGAATTGTTCCCAGCAGCGCCGCACCAAACACCGCAAACGGCGCGACCCATGCGACGATATTGAATCCCTGCATGGTGGGAGCGGCCAGAACGGTAGCGCCGTACTTCGCGGCAAAGCTGTCGAGGATCTGCTTGTCGGTCAGGCTGGCATTGATGGCCGTGCGCAATTCAGCCAACTGCACCGGCGAATCGGGACAGCCCACGTGATTGCACTCGCCCAGAACCTGGCCGCATCCGCAACTGCACATCAGCTGGTGGTTCAGGTGATCGTAACGCGCGCCTGCGTCACTCGCTCCCAGCGAAAAGCAAACCGCGACGGCCAGCGTTCCGGCTTGCAGAGCCTTCTTCCAATGCTTCAAACTCAGCGGAATTCGCATCTCAGTCGCCGCCCTTCAACACTGGCTCGGCTTGCTCGGAGTCCGCGCTGCAGCCGTTGCGCGCACTCCCGTGCCTGCCGGCTTGAGGCTTGGAACCAGCGCCGCAAGTGTGCCCCACACGATCAGCACCACGCCTGCCCAGATCCAGCTGACAAGTGGATTGAGAAACGCCTTGATGATCGGTTGCCCGGTGTCGGGATTGGTGCCTTCAAAGACTACGTACAGATCCCAGCTTGGAACGGAGTGAATCGCGACCATGGTCTGCGGCTGCTGGCTGGCAAGATAAACGCGCTTTTCCGGCGCCATCTGGAATTGCTTTCTTGCCGTTGCGATATACATCGAGCAGCGCGTAGTCGGAGTTGTAGTTCGCGTTCGAATCCTGCGTGAAACCGACGCACTCAAGCGTGTAGGGACCGACACTCATTTGGTCATGCAGAGCGAGTTCTTTCTCGGTATTGCGATTGAAAGCTGAACCCGCCAGTCCGATGACGACGATCACTACGCCGATATGGACAAGGTATCCGCCGTAGCGCCGTGTATTGCGGCGCGACAGCAGGTACATCGAAGTGGCAATGTTTTTGCCCGTCTGCCTTGAGATCACACCCGCTCCGCGGAAAAATTCCGACAGGATGGCGGTCATCACGCTGGCCGAAAGCGCAAATGCGACGATGGCGTAGAAATTGCCGGGATCGAAGGCACCGTCGATCCATGGGCGAACGCCAAACACGAGACAGACGATGACCATGGCCCATAAGGCAACCGTCGGCAATATAAAGTTGCGGCGAACGGCTCGCAGGGACGTCGAACGCCAGGGCAGCAGCGGGCCCACGCCGGTCAGGAACAGCAGGAACAAGCCGATGGGAATTGCCACCCGGTTATAGAAGGGAGCGCCAACCGTGACCTTGCTGCCTTCCACATATTCGCTGAGGATGGGGAAGAGCGTTCCCCAGAGGATCACGAAGCAGGCGGTCAGCAATACAAGATTGTTGAACAGGAAGCTCGATTCGCGGCTCACCAGCGACTCAAGCCGGTGCTCGGCCTGCAGGTGATCGCGCTGCACAATATAGGTGAAGGTGCAAACTGCGATCACGATTCCCATGAACACCATGAACCACGTGCCGATGGACGATTGCGCGAACGCATGCACGGAACTCACCAGCCCCGCGCGAGTCAACAGCGTGCCCAGAAGAGTGAGCAGGAAGGTGGAGAAGATGAGCCAGACATTCCAGCTCTTCATCATTCCTTTTTTCTCCTGCATCATGACCGAGTGCAGAAACGCCGTACCCGTGAGCCAGGGCATGAAGCTTGCATTCTCAACCGGATCCCAGCCCCAGTAGCCGCCCCAGCCCAGAACCGCATAGGCCCAGTGCATGCCGAGGAAGATGCCGCCGGTGAGGAAGAGCCACGTCACCAGCGTCCACACACGCGTAATCTTGATCCACTTTTCGCCGGGGTACCGCATCATCAGCGCGCCCAGGGCGAAGGCGAAGGGTACCGAAAATCCCACATACCCGAGATAGAGCATCGGGGGATGAATCACCATCTCCGGATACTGGAGCAGAGGGTTCAAGCCGTTGCCGTCGGCGGGAAGAGCGCCACGGAGCAGTGCAAACGGCGGCGCCGCAAAGTTCACCAGCGCCAGGAAGAAGACCTGGATGCCTGCCATGATCGTCCCGGCATAGGCATAGAGCTTCACATCCGTCTTATGACGCAGTCGCAGGACAAACCCGTAGGTGGCGAGCAGCCAGCACCAGAGCAGCAGCGAGCCTTCCTGGCCGCTCCACAGCGCAGAGAACTTGTACCATCCCGGCAGAGCGCGATTCGAGTGCTCCGTGATGTAGGTGATCGAGAAATCGTTGGTGAAAACCGACCAGACCAGCGCAATGGCCGCGGCTGTTACCGCGCCAAACACGGCAATTCCGGCCCGGCGAGCCGTGTCCGCCAGTCGTTCCGGGGCTATCGGCGCCGGCTGGCCGGTGGCCAGCAGTCTCAGCGCAACGATGCCGGCAAACAAGTTATATGCTGCCAGCGCTAAAGCGATGAGAAGAGAGAGACTTCCAAACGTTGCCATCAGAGCTCCATCTCTGATTCTCGCACTAGGACTAAAGCCTTAGGGGAATCTAACGAGCTTATTCTCAACCATTTTAGGCTCCCCACATGTGATTTGCCTCACACCAGAGGTGGAGCGGGGTCCCACACCGCCGAGTCGGATGGTGTTTCGTCTCACCAAATCAGGCCCCGTTCTCAAATCGATTTGATCGAAATGCGCACTCGGCGAGGTTGACGGGAGGCCGGGATTTGAAGAATTTTCAGGGCTAAACCGCATCCCTCCCATAGCTTTCTACAAGTGCACATGCCAGAATTTCAAAGACATCGGTGACTATGGCCTGTCATTGAAATGATGCGATGACGAATATGCCTGATAGTTCGACGCGGTGCACGCTTCTTTCTTTCATGCTGGTTCTGGCAATTCTGATTTCCGCGCTCAGAGTTCCGGCACAGTCTCGTCCCATTTCTGACGAAATTGCTCAAGTGGAACGCAGACTTGCGGACGCGCGTGCGGCAAACAATAGCAGGGAAGTCGCGGCCGAGTTGATCGCGCTCGGCTATCTCCTCCGACAGTCCGGAAATATGCAAAAGGCGCTGGACAGCCTGAACGAAGCACTCTCCATTGAACAGAAAATCGGAAACCGAGTTGGGGAGGCGATCGCCTTGAATTTTCTTGGCCGGGTTTACACCGATCTTGGACAAGAGCAACGAGCCATCGAATTAGTGAACAAAGCACTGCCGATCTGCCGCGCGACCGGTCAACGGACCTGCGAGGCGAACGCGCTGAACAATCTTGGCCGTGCCTGCAACAACCTGGGCCAGCGCGATGAGGCGCTGAAAGACTTGAATGCGTCACTTGCAATCTGGCGCGAAGTCGATGCAAGGCAGGGCAGCAATTCGGGAAGTGTGCCGGCGCAGAGGCGCGGTGGCGGACTTGGCTCCTTGCGCGATGCATCCGGGCGTGCCGGCGAAGCGAGCACACTCGACAATCTCGGCAGAACCTATAGCGACATGGGAGAAGGCAAGAAGGCCATCGAGTATTTTTCGCAGGCATTGGCCGTGTGGCATGAAGACGGCGAGCAGAATGGCGAGGCTTTGACTCTGAGCAATATGGGTCGTGCCTATGCGGATCTCGGGGAGAAGCAACGGTCGCTTGAGTCTTACAACCGGGCCCTTGCCTTATGGCGGCTAACAGGCAATCGACAGGGCGAAGCGAGCACGCTGAATGGCATTGGGCGCTTATATCGCGACCTTTCGCAGAACCAGAAGGCGCTGGATGCCTTTGGACAGGCGCTGCCGATCTGGCGCGACGTCGGAAACCGCAACGGCGAAGCGCTGGCGCTCAACGATACTGGCCGCGCCTGGTCCGACATGGGACAGGGAAAGAAGGCGCTCGAATACTTTGAGCAGGCGTTGTCTATCTGGCGGGAGACTGGAAACCGTCGCGGCGAAGCAACGACGTTGAGCAATATGGGCCGGGCCTGGTCCCAACTGGGTGAGCAGGCGAAGGCTTTCGAATTGGATACGCAGGCACTGGCGATCTTTCGCGACGTAAAGGATCGCCGTGGAGAAGCATTTGCGTTGAGCAGCATGGGATGGGCCGTTGCCGCACAAAATCAGCCGGAGAAGGCATTGGGGCTGCGGTTGGCGGCGCTGGGTCTGGCAAAGCAAGCGGATGATCCGGAACTCGAAGGAGGCATCGAGACATCTCTGATGCTCGGCTTTCGCAACGAACACAGGACGGAGGAAGCGATTCTGTTTGGGACGGATGCGGTCAACAGCTATCAGAGGATCCGCAGAAATATCTCGGGTTTGGATAAGGATCTCCAAAGCGGATTCACCCAATCGAAATCGATGACCTACCGAGTGCTTGCGGAGATGCTGGTCGAAGCTGATCGCCTTGCCGAAGCGGAGCAGGTGCTTGACCTGCTGAAAGAAGAGGAGCTGAAGGAAGTCGTCAGGGGCGCGGCGGAGGATTCCGCGCGAAAGTTGGAGAGCCTCGCAATGTCTCCGGAGCAGCAGAAAGCGCAGGTGGACCTCGAGAACCAGGAGAAGGACTCGATTGCGCTGATCGACTTGACCGCGGATCTGGCGACACTGCAGGCCAAAACAAATCGCACCGCAGACGAAACTGCTCGCATGCAGGCGATACAGGCAAAGATTGAAGCGGACAACGGGGAAGTGACCGAATTCTTCCGTAAAACACTCTACCCCGAATTGGCACGGCGCGTGGGCTCACAGGATGCGAATGCCCTGTTGAGCAAGGAGAAGTCAGAGGTCAGCAGGCTGCAAAACACGCTGGCGGAACTGGGGCCAGGCGTTCTCGGGATTCGCTTGCTGATGGGCGATGACCACGCATACGCCCTCGTCGTCTCGAGACAGGCACGGAGAAAGTTCGTGCTCACCGCGACCCCCGCGGACGTGCGAAACAAGGTTCTCCAGGTTCGCGAGGATCTGCGCCGTCCTTCGTCAGACCCAAAGGCGCACCTGGCCGAGCTATACGCGATGATCGTAGGCCCGATCGGCGAAGAGTTGGCTTCGCTTGAGCAGGCTTCGACAACTGGCGTCGCTCCTACTCTGCTATGGTCACTCGACGGCATACTGCGCTACGTTCCCATGGCGGCGCTGTACGACGGCCACAAATATCTCGTCGAGCGATTCAACAACGTGCTTTTCACGCCGGAAAGCTATGGCCATATGACCGCGGCTGCCGGAGGCGACAAATCCGATCTGCGCGTTTTGGCGATGGGGCTTTCGAAAAGCTATGGCGGCCTGCCCGCCTTGCCGGGTGTTCTGACGGAATTGGACGCGGTCGCGCACGATCCTGCTGTTCCCGAATCGCATGGTCCGATCGATGGGCATCTGCTGCCGGACGATCGATTCACATATGCAGCAATGAAAGACCAGCTCTCTGGGCCTTCCGCGTTCCCAGTGATTCACATTGCGAGTCACTTCATTCTGGAAACCGGCGGGGGCAACGAGCCATACCTCATGCTGGGAGGCGAGACGCAAGGCCAGCCGGAGGGGTTTCCGCTGACCCTTTCGCGGATTGAAGATTCCGCGCTCACATTTCAGGGAACGCGTTTGCTTACGCTGTCGGCGTGCAGCACTGCGAAGGGAGACGTCGCGAAAGATGGACTCGAGGTGGACAGTCTCGGGATGATTGCGCAGCGAAAAGATGCGGAGGCGGTGTTGGCAACTCTGTGGGATGTGAACGATGCGAGTACGAGTCGATTGATGAGCGACTTCTACGCCCGATGGCTGCATCATCCCGAAGAGGGAAAGGCGCAGGCACTTCGGAAGGCGCAGCTTGCACTTTTGCAAGGCTCGACTGCGGCGGGGTCGACGACTGCACGCCGCGGCGTTCAACCCGAGCGCGAGCCGGTCTCCGATGCGCACGGTGGCAACTATTCTCATCCTTATTACTGGGCGCCGTTCGTATTGACTGGCAATTATCGCTAGCGGCGTCGCGGCGCCAGTCTAGTACGGATAGGGCTCGCCAGGCTTCACGATGCGGATCAAGTGATCCGTGAAGATGGCGTGGCCGCCCGGCAATGGAACCCTGGGCATGTGGCAGCTTACACAATTCGATTTGCTTACGGGGCAGCTTTTCGCCGTCGTGCCCGACACCGCTGTCGTTCCGTGGCAAGCCAGGCACTTCGCATCGTAAGCAATAAGATTATGGTCGGCCTGTTGATGCGGATTGTGGCAAGCGAGGCAACTGATGCGCGTGTCATTGCCGATAAAGCATTTGCTGTTCGCGAGCCGATAAGGTTGGAAGCGCACATCAGACGCCCCGTGCCAATGATTCCGCACAGTCGCGTCCCACGTGCGATGGCATTGGCCGCAGAAATTACCCGCATCCTCTGCGTTCATGGTCTTGAGCGCCTTTGGCAGCAAAGAGAAGTTACCGCGCGCCGCGTCGATCATGTGTTGCCCGGCGCCGGCATGGCACTGTTCGCATCCCACTCCCGGGCTAAGGTTCTCCAGATCCAGCTTTTTCCCTTTAACCACGTTGGTTGCGTGGCAACCGAAGCACTGTAGAGATTCCCACGAGGTGATCTTTCTTCCGAAGGCCTCCGTCAGGTTCTTGGGAACGACTTTTCCATCTCCAGGAGTCGTCGCCAACCCCTGGTCCAGCGGGAAGTAGCTCACCAGGCTCTCATAGAGGCCGCCGTCTTTTTCGAGCATCCAGGTTTGGGCGTGCTGTCCGAAAATCCAGCGGATCGGCACGGTTATGGAGTTAGTGCCGTCGGACACACTGTAGGTGCTGCGACCCTCTCTGGTTTGCACCGTGTAAAGATACTTGCCCTGCTGAAGGCTCAGGTTGGGATGAGACTCGAGCGTCGGGTTAGCTCCAGGCGTTTCCAGTGCGTGGTGCATCGCTGCATGCGCATAGGACGAAGTAACGCCCAGGTGACAATCGGCGCAGGCAGGCTGATTCGCCGGAGGCTCGGGCGACGCCGCGAATCCTCGCTGCCCTGGAGACAGTGCGCACAGCATTAGTCCAAGCGCGAGCCTCGGCGCGACCAGCACATTCAAACTATTTTGCGAGGCTAAGGCAGACCATGCGCTCACGGTAGGCGTCCTCTCTTCTACCGGCTCGCGAGTAGACGTCTGCCAATCCCATATGCGCTTCGAGGTTGTTAGGGTCCTTTTCCAGAACCTTGTTCAGCAATGCGGTGGTGCGTTTTACATCTCCTGTATCAGCGAGGGCGCGTCCCAGGGCGATCTGCGCCATCTCCATATCGGGGGAGGCGGCCAGTGCGATTTCAGCTTCCGGCTTTGCTTCGGCGAAGCGGCCGGCAACCGTGAGGGTGAACGCGAGCACGCCATGTGCATAAATATTCGAGGGCACATGTTCCACTTCAGCGCGGAACTGCTCAATGGCGAGCGTGGGGCTGTCGTTGTAAAGCAGCGAGCCATAGAAAAAATTCAGATTTGGCGTTGTAGGATAGCGCGCAAACAGATCGTTGAACTGATGATCGGCCGCATCGAAATCCCGCGAAAGATACGCATATCCAGCGCTGCCCACAGATTCGAGGAATGGCCGTTTCTCCGCTGGGACATTTTGAGGCAGGTCCGGAATTCTCATTCCGGCCAGCCCAATAGCGACCAGCAGATCAGGATCCTTGAGGGGATGCACGCCGAGGAATGCGTATTGCTTCACGGCATCTTCAAAAAGGCCGGCGCGGCCGAGTAATTCGGCGAGATGAAAACGCAGGACAGCCTCTTTTTCAGGCTGATCACCCGCGCCCTTCGCGAGGCCCTGCCCAAGATCACGCAGCGCATCACCGTAAGCGCCAGTTTCAAACTCAGACAGCCCCCGCAAAGCGATTGCAGGGCCGGCATTCGGTTGAAGCTCAAGAACGTGATTAAGGGCATCAATCGCGGAGGCAAAGTCATGCGACCTGTATTGAAGCTCGCCCAGATTGAACCAGCCCTCCGCCCAGTCCGGCTTCGCTTCCAGAGCTTTGCCGTAGAGTTGGATTGCGAGCGGGATGTTCTGCTGGCTGCGCGCCTCAGTCGCGCGGGCGGCCAGGGTGTCAAACTGCGAATCGGACTGCGCGCACAGCTGTCCCGCGCATGCCGCGAGCAAAATGACCACCACGAGATGGGGAAAAGACCTGGGCACAGGTTTGAAGGCCACCAACCTCTGTCTCCAGTTCTTTAGACACGGAAGGCCAGCCAAAAGAAAATCCGAAATCAGTCTTATAGTAAGTGACGATATTGGGATTCCCCAATACAGGAGTTCGGCGGCCGAGAACTCTTCACCGTTACCCGAACAGGAATTCCTTTTCGCGGAGTTCCTTGATCGAGTCGCGCAACCTGGCGGCTTTTTCGAATTCGAATTTTCGAGCCGCCTCGCGCATATCCGCTTCGAGTTTCGCGATGAACGCATCGACATCGGCCTGCGAGTTGAACTCCGGCAGACCCGCAGCCTCTTCCACTTCGATCTCACCGTATTCGGCCTTGAGAATCTGCGCCAGGCCCATATCCATCTTGTTGATGATCGACTGAGGAATGATGCCGTGCTCCTCGTTGTAAGCCCGTTGAATGGCGCGACGTCGATCGGTTTCGCCGATGGCCTGCTTCATCGAGTCGGTCATGCGGTCGGCGTAGAGAATCGCACGTCCTTCGAGATGGCGCGCCGCTCGGCCCATGGTCTGAATCAGCGATCCGGTTGAGCGCAGGAAGCCTTCCTTGTCGGCATCGAGAATCGCGACCAGTGAAACCTCAGGCAGATCCAATCCTTCGCGCAACAGGTTGATGCCGATTAGCACGTCGAACTCGCCTTTGCGCAAACCAGCCAGCAGCTTGACGCGCTCCAGCGTTTCAATCTCCGAGTGCATGTAGCGGCAGCGCACACCGACTTCGGTGTAGTAGCCGGCGAGATCTTCAGACATGCGCTTGGTGAGCGTAGTGACCAGCACGCGCTCGCCGCGCTTGGCGCGATCGCGAATCTCGGCGAGCAGGTCGTCGATCTGGCCCTTTACCGGGCGAATTTCGACTTCAGGATCGACGAGGCCGGTCGGGCGGATCACCTGCTCGACCACGACGCCAGCGGAGCGCGTCAGCTCATAGGGGCCGGGCGTTGCAGAAACATAGATGGTCTGATGTACGCGATTCTCAAACTCATCGAATTTGAGCGGCCGATTGTCGCGCGCCGAGGGCAGGCGGAAGCCGTAGTCGACCAGGTTCTGCTTGCGGCTCTGGTCGCCGTGCCACATGCCATGCACCTGCGGAATAGTCGCGTGGCTTTCATCCACAAAGAGCAGGTAATCGCGCGGAAAATAATCAAGCAGCGTTGGCGGAGCTTCACCAGGCAGACGGCCAGAGAAGTGGCGCGAATAATTTTCGATGCCGTGGCAGTAGCCCATGGACTTGATCATCTCGAGATCGAAGCGCGTTCGCTGATGCACACGCTGCGCCTCGACCATGCGGCCTTCAGCCTCGAGATACGCCACCCACTCGTTGAGCTCGGCGACGATGGAGTCGATGGCCTGGGCCTTGCGTTCGGGCTGCACGACATAGTGGCTCTTAGGGTAGATCGGTAGTCGCGCGTATTTCTGTTTCACCGTCCCGAACAGCGGATCGATCTGCGACAACGACTCAATCTCGTCGCCAAAGAGTTCGATGCGATAGGCTGACTCGTCGTACGTGGGATAGACCTCGATGATGTCGCCGCGCACGCGAAAGGTTCCGCGGCGGAAGTCTGCGTCATTGCGTTCGTAGAGAATTTCGACCAGGCGGCGGGTGATGTCCTTGCGGCTGATCCGCTGGCCTTTCTCCAGCATCAGCAACATGCCGTAGTATGCTTCCGGCGAGCCGAGACCGTAGATGCAGCTTACCGAGCTGACGATGATGGCGTCTCTGCGTTCGAAGAGGCTTCGGGTGGCAGACAAACGGAGTTTGTCCAACTCCTCGTTGATCGTGGCTTCCTTCTCGATATAGAGGTCGCCGGCCGGGATGTAGGCCTCAGGCTGGTAGTAGTCGTAGTAGCTGACAAAATATTCGACGGCATTACCGGGGAAGAACTGCTTGAACTCGTGATAGAGCTGCGCGGCGAGCGTCTTGTTGTGCGCGAGGATGAGGGCCGGCCGGTTCGATTGCTCGATGACCTTGGCCATGGTGAAGGTTTTGCCCGAGCCGGTGACGCCGAGCAACACCTGGTGCTTCTCGCCTGCGCTCAGACCCTCCATCAATTCCTCGATGGCACGGGGCTGGTCGCCGCGAGGCTTATAGCTGGTCACTAACTGAAAATCCATTGGAAGATTATAGAGGAAGAGCGAAGATTAGGCGAAGAAACAAACGCATCATCATCGTCGCCGTCGGCGCCTCTGGGCCGCCTGGCTGCCCACGTCAGCGACACGACGGGCGATGAGTTGCCCGCCTTCTCCCGGCGCAGTTCCACAAATTGCCGAATCGCCCACCACCCGCCCATTCAGCGACACCCGAATTTCAAGTGTTCTCAACATGCCACCAATCCAAATCAACAACTCATCCACCATCCACCCCAATGAGCAGTCATTCGAAGGCTGTCATTCCGACCGCAGCGCAGCGGAGTGGAGGAACCTGCAGTTGCTCTTCGGTTGGTCCAGATCGGAGATACTTCCGAGTGGTCCACAATCCGACCAGAGCACCTGAAATCTCGCGAGCAGCCTTTGGTTCGACGGTATATTGCTAGAGGCTGACCATGACGAAAAACAACATGCGTTCCAAAACCGTAAAGTTGGCGATTCCTGTCGTCTCTGGCTTTGGCATCTCTATTCTGTTGGCGGCCCTGGAAGCGGTGCACCACAACAATGTGTGGGGGATCCTACAGCTCCCGGGCTTGCTCGTCGGAGGATCGATCTGGGGCTTGGACAATGGAGAATACAATTTCGAAATCGTTATGGTGATCGTCAACGGACTCTTCTACAGCATTCTACTTTTCTCCGGTTGGATCGCAGGACGCGCCCTCAAACTTAACCGCTGAACCACTTGCGCCTGGATCACCGTCTAACCGGAAGTGATCCGAAAATCGGGTTATGTCCGAGAAGTCCACGACCCGCTCGGTACAATTTCCCAAGACTGATTGAGGTTCACATCATGGTCCCCACTTCGATAGTGATAATCGCTGCGCTGGTCCTTGTGGGGCTTGGTTCAGGATTCATCGCGCAGAAGACTTTGGATCAATGGACCCAAGATGCAGGACGTGCTCCGATGATTGATAAAGGTCGAGGGAGTTGGTCCCGCTATCTCCGTTCCGTAGAGACGGAACTATCTCCATCCGTGCGCCAGCGAATAGCACTCTGCAATCGTATCGGCCTTGTATCAATGGCCCTGACGCCCGTTGTCTTTATCCTTGATGCGGTCTAGCTCCATCTTTGAGATTTACCGGGGACACAGTCTTGTTTAGGGGCGTGCGACACTCGAACGAGAAATCGCACCATTTTTGGTAACGGAAGAGTTGCCCACCACACATACATTAGCTAAGAACCGCGAGCAAAACGATCAAGATAGTTGTAGTACCTCATCACGTATTCGTTTTCGCGATCGATGCCGTTTTCCAACAGCGGCCACAGTGAACCGACTCCGACATGTTTCAGGAGCCGCTTGTATTCGTGCCATTCATGAGGCACCTGGCCGACTAGCATCATGCCAACTAAACGCTCTCTGATTCGAGCTTGCTGTTCAGACGTCAAAGAGGCACGGCGTAACGCGCGTGCAGTATTGGACTTGAGGATTCTACCGAAGACAAAGTAGTCATCTTCTTGAATGAACTCGATGCCTACCTCGATGGCGGCCTTGTCTCCAGCGTCAATCAGACTGATTATCTGCTCCATCAAGGGTCGCACCCAGGTTCTGCCGCCCTCCGAGTGGAGTCTCGGGTTCAATCTGAAACGGATTCATTCCGAACGTATTGGCGTACTCTCTATATCGCTGCTGAATAGCTTCAGCCGACCAGATTCCGACGCCGTTGTAGTCGACAAGTGCGCCCGCGTAGTTCCTGATGTGAGGAGACCTTCGTTGACTCGGACTCTCTTCATAGGCGTTTTGGCTGTTCCCATCATAACCATTTCATCTTCCGGTTTCCCCGACGGGAGCGAGTGACCGTCCACTCGTCCATAATTCGTCGCAGCCAATCGGCATCAGGCGAAGAGAAGTCAAAGTGACGAGTTGGCCACCTACCGCCCACGATCTCGAAATGATCGCGCTATCCTTGCTGAGACAAGTGGAAGGGGCAATTTGAATAGCGACGAATTGCGCGATTGGTACCTAGGATTGTCGGACTCCGACAAGCAGGTCTATTTGTCCCTTGTTTCCAACCAACTCACGATTCATGGACGAGACGTCGGGCTTGAACTAACGGGAGTAAAACAAATTGAAGCCTTCAAGGGGTTGAACGAGCTTCAACATCAACTGAGTCAGCATGTGGCCGCAATTGGGTTGAGACGTGACAGGTATCCCGATGAGGTCCTCTGGAACATACTCAATGAAAAGGCCGACTGGTATGGTTTGCTCGCTCATCTTAGGCAATCATTTGATTCAGCAAGAGCCAGAGGCGGCTGGGATAAATCCAACTAGCAAACACCCCTCGTTCGAGTCGTGAGAGGATGACCGTCAATCCGGACAGAACTCCGAAATTGGGGTAATGTCCGGATTGGCCACATACACTTTCGGCCCGCCAGTCTGTAAGATGTTCGCAGATGAACGAATCGCCATTTCCCTGCGTCAGATCTGCAGTGTTCTAGGGGGAGATATGCCTAAATCCTTCCTCGTTTTTTCCTTGCCCTTCCGTTGTGCGGTCACGGCCAGAGCTACGCCGACTCACCGTTTTACAAACCAATATCTGCCATTCCCTCGTCAGCGCACGCTGAGTACATGCGGCATGGGAACATCAGGGCAAACGGAATTGTGATTGATCTCTCTGTGAATGATTGGAGGAGATCGGTGCCTTTGACGTCTCCAGAGTTTGATGACATCGGCCCTACGCAGTTCGCAGCGGATGTTGATCGGAGCGGGCCCGCTCGGGTTTTCCACTTTTATATTCAATATTCGAATGTCACATTTGCCTACAATCTTCTGGCGCAACTTGAGGGCACAGACAAGATAAAGTGCACTTTCAGCGCCTTCACCGACCCGCCCTACGGGACCCGCAGAAAGGACGTTCCCGTCCTTGCCCTACCAGTCGATCTGACTCCACTCGTGATCAAATCTGGCGATGCAATCGCAATCAGGACGGTCCCGCTCGCCGACAGCAAGGTTGAGGTAATCCACTATCTTCGGCTCACTCGGACCGATCTGACTCCCACGTCCGACTCTGCGCAATAGTCGGCGACGCTTTGTGGTGTGCTTTGGCGTCAGCCTCGTCATGGTCGTGTTACCGCCAATCCGGACAGAACTCGGAAATTGGCATAATGTCCGGACAGGCCACCAATCAACAACAACACGAAGAATAGACCGTCCGGGTGGTCACGCAGAGCGTTCCGCTTGGTTGAGGTGGGCGATGAGGATTACACGAATAGAGCTGGAATGATCGCCGTCGGTTTCGCGCTTTCGAGTGCTCCACAGGAGCAAACTCCCGAGAAGCCAGGCGCGAAGGCAAATGCTGCTTATGAGGTTGTCTCAATCAAGCCGAGCAAACCCGGAACCCCCGGCACATTAGAAACCTTGCCCAATGGTTTTCGAGACACAGACAGGACTATCGGCAACCTGGTGCGGAACGCTTTCGGCATCTTTTATGACAAGCAAATTATCGGGATGCCGCCATGGACCGAATCGGAATCGTATGACATTGAGGCAAAGGTTGACGCAGATACTGCGAATAGATGGCAGAGGCTTGCCGGCAGGGAGCGGCGGAAAGAGGAACAGCCCATGATGCAAGCCCTGCTGATTGACCGCTGCAAGCTCAAGTTTCATTCGAGAAAAAGGAATTGCCGGTATACGATCTGGTGATCGCTAATACCGGATCGAAGATGAAGGAAGCACTTCAGGATGAGGTAGAAACTGCGGGAATGTCAGGCGTCGACGGTGTAACGCTTACCGGCCACGCATTATCAATTGAGAATCTTATCCCCACTCTTTGGGGTACAGATGGCCGTCTCGTTGTGGACAAAACGGGGCTGGGCAACAAGAGGTTTGACTTCACACTACACTGGTCTCCCGGCGCCGGTTCTGGTCCCTCTTTGTTTACAGCCCTTGAAGAGCAACTCGGCTTGAAGCTGGTCCCGTCGAAAGAGACGGTAGATGTGCTCGTGATCGATCAGATCCAGAGGCCGTCCCCAAACTAGTCACGCTGTTTTTCTGGTCGCTGGCGTATTACCGCCAATGCTGACATGACCTTGGACAGATCTTCGTCAGCGGCAATGAACGATCGATAGACCCGTTCGTTTACCCTCCACAGCTAATGTCAAGACCCTCGCGCAAAACTTTCTACACAAACCATTTAATGCGAGCAACTTCCAGGGACCCGCGTTTTGCAGGTAATTATGTGGACTTTCGCTATCCTTGGGATTGCAAGTCGGAATAGCGGCAAACACGCCCTATAGCGCAGGCCTCAGTAGATCTATCCCGAGACCACCGCATTTAAGGTAGCCGGACCACGCGGGGAACGAGTGCTCCTAAGTACTTTGCGGAGAGGAATCTACAGCCAGGTCTAATCAGCAGAGGAATTTGGAACGTATCCCAGTCGCCAGCCTCTTGAAAGCAAGGACTTTAGCCAAAGAGACGGGATAATAGGGGGTCCGATGTTCCACAAATCGCTCACAAGGCGCCGGTGTGGCATCGATAAATATCAGCGAATGCCAAGATCCCGCCGCGGATCGCCAACCATTCACAACCGATCCTTCGGCGCACAATCAAATGGAGGGGAAGTTCGCGGCGCAGACCCAACACCACCCTCGCCATTTCGCTGGGGGCGCATCACAAAACCGACCCGGGGTGCCCCTCCCCCTCCCCCCTGTGAAACTGCGGAGCCCAAAGGATGGATCTACTCATCGCCGTCCGGATCGGGGCCGCCACGAGTCACGGCCATTGCGGCTCCGTACGGCTTCATCTGGTACTCGTTCGGCGGGATGTCGCCGGCAAGGTAGCGCACAAAATAATCCCAGCGACGACGCATCATGTATTGCGAAGCAGGCCCGTAGCCATGCGGCACATTCGGAATCAAGATCAGGTCGAAGTTCTTGTTGGCCTTGATCAGCGCGTCCACCATCAGCAGGGTGTTGTTAGGCGGAACGTTGTCATCCATGCGTTCCGTGCGCGAGCAGCAGGTGGCCTTTCAGGTTCTTCGCGAAGTTCTGGTTGGCCTGCGAATCGTAGTTGCTGGTGCCGTCAGGATTCTTGACCTCGACGCCGGCCCACTTTTCCGCCCAGTCATCTTCGTAGTCGCGCTCATCGTGGTTGCCGCTCTCGGCGATGCCCACCTTGAAGAAATCCGGATAGTGCAGCATGGCCGCGCCGGTTGCGTTTCCGCCGCCGGAGTGTCCCCAGATTCCAACACGATCGAGATCGATGAAGGAAAATTGTTTGGCGAGATCCTTCATTCCGGCGACCTGGTCAGGAATCGTGTTGTCGCCGAGGTCCGCGTAGTAGGCCTCGTGAAACGACTTGGAGCGGAACGGTGTTCCCATTCCGTCGATGCAGACGACGATGAAGCCAAGCTCGGCGAGTGCCTGCATATCATTGTGAGCGGCGCGAAAGTCGCGTGCGCCGCACGACCCGATCTGCGGCCCCGGATAGACGTAGTTGATGACCGGATACTTCTTCGAGGCATCGAAGTGCGTGGGTTTGAACATAAAGCCGTACAGGTCGGTTTTGTCGTCGCGGCCTTTCACGGTAATCGGCGTCAGCGGCTGCCAACCCGAAGCAAGCAGAGGCGCAATGTCCTGCTTCGCCACATCCATGATTGTCTTGCCTTCGTCGTCGCGCACCACGGTGACCTGCGGCTGCGTTGGTGTTGAATATGTGTCGGTGAAGTAGCGGCCGTCGTGCGAGACCTTGATGCGGTGATCCGCGTTTTCGGGCGTCAACAGCTTCAGTCCGGTGCCGTCAAAGTTCACGCGATAGAAGTGCTGAAAGTACGGATCGCGATCCTTCTCCCTGCCGACACCGACGAAAAAGATCACGCGCGCCTTGTCGTCGACATACAACACCTGCGTTACATTTCCCGGCCCCTTCGTGATCTGGTTTTTCAGTTTGCCGGTGGCGAGGTCGTAGAGATAGAGATTGCCCCAGTTGTCGCGCTCGCTGAACCATAAGACTTCATTCGAGTCTGGGAGATAATGCCAGTTGATTTTGCCGTTGCCGCTTTCGTAGAACTTCGGCACGGTCTCTGCCCATCACCTCGCGCACATCACCCGTTTCGGCGTCGGCCACGCGGAGCCATTCCTGCTTGTGATCGCGCGAGGTGGATACGAATGCAAGGTGCTTTTCGTCGGGACTCCACTCCACGTCGGCGAATGTGTCGCCGTCGCAGGCGATGTCATCGCACAAAGTCGAACGATGCTGATCGGGCGGCATCTTCAAGCGGATCACCCTGCGCGCATCAACGTCGATGATCACGCGCTCGATCATCGTCACGTCCTTATCGCCCACCAGCGGATACTTCCAGGCCTTCAATTCAGGATGCGTGTTGGTGACAGGAACAAGGTACATCTCACCGTCCTTGCGCTGATCCTGCTGGAACGTGGCGATCTTCTTCGAGTCCTTCGACCAGAGAAGGATGGCCGATTCTGAATGTTTCCAGCCAGCATTGTCGGTTGCGTACCCAAAGTCTTTGACGCCGTCGGTGGTCAGCTGCGTCTCGGTCCCCGTCGCGAGATCGCGCATCCAAAGATTCCAGTCGCGAATGAAGGCGCCGAACTTACGATCGGGCGACAGATTCATGGGCGGTTGCGCGGGCTGGCCCGGGCGGCCTGCGCCTCCGGAGATGGCGTTGCATGAGTCCGATTGGGCGCCAAGGCTGCAGTGGTAGATCGCGCCGCGCATGTTGAACTCCAGCGTGCGATCAGCTTCGCTCAGCGAAATATCGGAGAGTTGGAGATGCTGGGCATCGATTCCAGGCCCGCCTTTGACGATCTCCTTCAGCGCGGCCGCCAGTTTTTCGTGATCGAAAAGAGGCCCGCGTGATCCCTTCGCCGGATCGATCATCACGTAGCTGGTTCCGCTTTCGGTCCACCTCGCGATACCAGAAACGATTATCGTCGAGCCACTGCGCATTCACCTGGCCCTTGTAGGCGAGGGGATTCACGTTGTAGGCCATGAACTTCTCGGCATTCGCATAATCCTGATCGGTGTATTGGCGCGGCTGCTGGGCCAGCGCGGAAACGCAAGCCAGGGAAAGAGCCGCACATGAGCCTGCAATCGATTTCGCACGTGTCATCGCAATCATTTGTTCGGAATCCTTTGTGGCAGACGCACCGCGCCCAAGGCAACGGAGTTCTGGAGATGGGTCGATCGGGAAGACTTTACTCGTTCGAATTCTATAACCTTCGAGCCTCCGCTTTCTCACCCCGCCATACCAGAGGCAACAATTCAGAAGGTGAAACGACTGCCGATCGTCGGAGCAAAGTTGTTGTTGGATTTATAGGGCACACCGGGGCCATGAGGAATCGTAATGGCCAGCCCGCCGCTCACGTAGGAATATGCAATGCCGGCGAAAGAGTCGAAACGCTTGGTGAAGTGATGGTCCGCATAAAGTGAACCTTCGTTAAGAGTGCCTGCGCAGGAGCTGCGGAAACCGGCCGCGACTGAGCAGGTCGGAGGACTACGGAAGTCATTTTGACGCTGTTGATACCAGGCGAAAGTGAAGTCCGTTTTTGTGCGGTAGGTGTACTTTGCGCCGGTCCACCAGATCTGCACCAACTTTTCGTTGTCAAGATTGTCGTCTTCGACGCCGCTCATGATGTAGCCACCCTGGTCCGAGGCGCCAACGCCCAACGGGTTCTTGGGGTTATTCTGCCAAATGTATTCGTAGCCGGCATAAAACCTGATTGGGTCCCACGTGTACTTGGCTGTGGCCATCACTGCGTTGTTGTCGGTCACAATGCCATATACGGTGTTCGTCGTCGGGATGATATTGACGCCAGTGATGGGATTCGTATTGATGCTGTCCGTGGTCGACTGATAAGCCTGCGACGGAGCTTGACTCTGGGCTCCCTGCAAGGGGTTCAATACGCTGATCGCCTGGTTGTAATGTTGGAAGACGAGGTCGCCGGAGAGCTTGCCACCTCCGCCGAGGTCGAAACCATAAGCGTTGTTATGTGCCTCCTCCGGCGTACAGTTGGCAGCAGTCCAGCCTGCGGAGGCCGAGTAGCAGCCGGCAGATCCGTCGGCGAATTTATACATTGCGCCGAAATGAACGGGGCCATAGGCTAGGCGATACTTGAGGGCGTCGTCCCAACGGCTGTCCTCGGTGTCGCCGCCACCGGACATCGTGCCGTTATAACCGATGTACGAGAAGGCATAGCTGCCGCCGGCTGGATCGTAAACGAGCATCGCATCGGTGCCGAGAGAGCGCTGACGACCGAATGTCAGCGCGCCGATGTGGGCGGACGAAACCCCGGCATAGTATTCGTCATTGAAGGGTTGCCCCGCGCGCGCGCCGTCGATGGCTTCTGAATAGCTGCTCCTGGGAAGGCCGTTATTGATGGTGTTGGTCGCCGACGCGTTGGCAAGCAGGCCGGACTGTGGATTGATACCCGTCGAGGCATTGAAGACAACGGACCAGCCATGCGCAAACTCTTCTTTGCCCCTCACGCCCAGACTTGTCTGCTGCAGGTTGTTCGGTGCGATGAGGAATCGATGTTGATAGCCGTTTCGGTTTACCAGGGACTCGCCTTCGTAGTTATAGCCGTTTTCCGGTAAACCGTGACTGACCCAGCCGACGCCGGCGTCATACGCACCATACACAGTGATGCCGTGCCAGGTCAACGTGCAATCGGTGGTGGCGAACTCGTGGCTGCTCCCGCAGGCGTCGGAGGTTTTCGCGGGCGTCTTATTGTCGACCGAGGCGCTCTGGCATATCGCCATCGCAGATGAGAAGAGAACCGCCGCAATGACAGCCAATATCGTCTTGTTCACATTCCCTCCGAAATGAAAATAACGATATACAATTTGACGTCCCGATTCTAAACGAATCGAAATATCGAATCTATACGCTATTCCCACATGTCAAAATGAGCGTATTTTCCGCTTTGCATTCCGTTGAAGCAGCGCCCGGTGTAACCTTGGATCATCCCTATGTGTTCGACCCGACCTTGGATCAGCAATATTTAAGGTGAGGACATGGCCCAGGCAGAAGTTCTTTTAACCCCTCGGGAAGCAGCCGCGTCGCTGGGCGTCAGCTACGCCACCATCAAACAATGGATATTGGCCGGCAAGCTGACGACGGTCAAGACCCCCGGCGGCCATCACCGCATCCCACAAAGCGCACTAAAGCCGCTGATGAAAGCCACGCCCGCCAAGCCGAGAATTCAATCCCGCGAGCGATTCCGCAACGTGAGCGGCCGCAACCAACTGGTAGGCAAGATAGTTGAAGTGAAGATCAGCGGGCTGCTGGCCAAGGTGGTGCTCGCTATCGGCGACCAGCAGATTACCTCCATCATCACCGCTGACGCGGTCAGGGAAATGCAGCTGCGCAAAGGTCAGACTGCAGCGGCTCTTATGAAATCGACGGAAGTCATGATCGTCCGCGTATAACCACCGCCAGTTCAGCGTCTCGTGTTTTAAGAGCTGTCCCTTTTGGACTAGTAGACCGAAAGACCGGAAAACCACGTTGGCTGGAGAATGCGCATGAGACTTGTACCGCGCATGAATGTTTTGGGGCTGATCCAGGTTTGCCTGATGTTGTTGTGCGGAATGTCATGCGCTCAGCAAGCGACCCCCGTGAGCGAAATGGATCACGACAAGCCCGCGATACCCTCGACGGAGCTGACCATCCGCGGACTCGACGGGAAAACCGTAAATCTTACGCCTGCGGACCTCGCCGCTCTCCAGCACAAAACGGTTTCGGTCTTTAACGAACACACGAAAGCGAACGAAACGTATTCCGGTGTGGCTGCTTACGGAGCTGCTGAAAAAGGTGAATACACCCGCCGGAGAAGCTGTCAGGGGCAAGCTATTCATGACGGGCGATCGTGGCTGAAGGCACCGATCATTACAGCGTGTTGTACTCACTCGCCGAGGTGGACCCATCGATTCACACTGGCGATGTAATCGTGGCGGATTCGGTGGATGGCCATTCTCTCGCCAAGGATGGCGCATTCAAGCTGGTTTCGACCCAGGAGAAGCGCCCTGCCCGCTGGGTTCGCAACCTCACGCGGATCGCGGTTGTCGCGGTTCAACCGTAAGCATCTTTGGAAATCTCTCGGCGCTCCAAACAAGGCTTGTGTCAGATGCAGAAACAGCGGCCCTCAAATGACAAAACGGTCAGTTTGTAATTTATTGAATTTTAATTTGGGCGCAATCTACACATTCATAAAGCGCAACTAGTTTCCTCTTTCAGGAGGTAACATGCGCAAACTAGTTCCCACTGTAACTCTTCTCTGTGCGCTGCTTTCGATCGGTGCGGTCGCCCAGGATCACGATAATGACTGGGACAAGAGCCAGATCAAACATGTGCTGCTCGTCAGCATTGATGGTATGCACGCCATCGATTTTAAGAACTGTATTCAAGGTGTTGCGGGGGCGAATAACGGCGATCCATATTGCCCGAATCTCGCGGCATTGGCTACAACTGGCGTCAACTATGTTGCTGCTAATACTTCTAAGCCTTCCGACTCGTTTCCAGGACTGATGAACATCGTCACCGGTGCAACTCCGCGCACTATGGGCGTTTACTACGACGTGGCCTATGACCGTTCTCTCGATGGGCCTTCGTCGGCGACCGCATATGGAAATGGCCCCGGGCCGTGTACCTCTGGCGGAGCGCCGACCGGCTTCACGACGGAGTACGACGAAGGTATCGACCGCAACTACATGCTTCTGAATGGCGGAGCGCCGGGTGCGAGCCTGACCGATGGAGGCATCGCCTCGCTCGATATGGCGAAGCTGGACCGTGATCCAGCGAAAGGTTGCGCGCCGGTTTTGCCCTGGGATTTTGTGCGGGTCAACAGCATCTTCGGAATCATTCACGCGTCGGGAGGATACGTTGCGTGGTCAGACAAGCACCCGTCGTATTCGTCTGTCGCCGGCCACGGCGGCAAGCTCGACGATTATTACTCGCCCGAGATCAACTCCAACGTAGTGAAGTTGCCGGGAATAACAACAGCGGACGGCATAAGTTGCGCAATGATTCCTGACACAGGCGCAGATCTGACAGCGTGGACCAACAGCTTTGCAAATATCAAATGCTACGACACTCTCAAAGTGCAGGCTGTTTTGAACTGGATCGAGGGAAAGAATCATCTTGGCACGGCCAAGACCAGGACGCCGACCATCTACGGGATGAATTTCCAGGCCGTGAGCGTAGGAGAGAAGCTGATCGAGAACAGCGTGAAGGGCGGGTATCTGGACGCAGCCGCAACGCCGACCGAGAACCTGGTGAGCGAAATCAAGTTTGTCGACGACTCCATAGGCCAGATGGTGACGAAGATCAAGGATCGCGGACAGTATGAATCAACGCTGATTATCATCACCGCCAAGCACGGGCAGTCGCCAATCGATCCGAATCTGTATCAGGCCGTACCCGGCAAGAACAGCAACGGCCTTTCTCCCGCCACGATTATCGAAAACAACTTACCGGCAGCGATGCCCGCCTCGGAGAACCCCGAAGGAAGCGGCATTGGAGCCACCGAAGACGATGTCTCACTTTTGTGGCTGACAAATCCTTCTTACACCGATGCAGCCGTGGCGCTGCTGGAGTCGAATCTGACTACCTTCAAAGCCGGTCAGATCTACTACGGTCCAACCGTTGCGTTGAATTACAATCTGGGCGGTCTGGCGCCGAATGATCCGCGTACACCGGACATCATTGTGACACCGAACATCGGAGTCACGTATACAGGCAGCAATGCCAAGCAGATGGAGCACGGCGGCTTTGCGCACGACGATACCAACGTCATGCTTCTGCTCTCGAACCCGGCGTTCAGGCCTCACACGGTGTTCACCGAGGTCGGCACGTTGCAGGTGGCTCCCACCGTTCTCAAGGTGCTCGGTCTCAACCCCAACCAACTCGACGGTGTTCGTCTTGAAGGGACTGGCGTGCTTCCGGATGTGAAGCTCAGCTTCGATCAGCAATAGCGCACACAGGCGGAGCGGACGCATATCATTGTCCGCTCCGTTGATCTTGTGAGCACACGGTCGCTCGCGATCTCGGGTGATTTCTACTTCAGCATTGCCCCGATATTTGCTCTGATCGAGGGACTCGCCGCGGTTCCTGTAATTGTAAGAGGAATCCCGCGATCCGATGTCGGGGTCGGCTTTGCTTTTGGATGGAGAAAACTCCCAACAATCCCGCCCACCGCGTTGACCGCGGTGTTGGCGATGGCACCCACGGCATTGGACGAATTCAGCTTTGCCGTCAGGTTGAAATCGATTGCTCCCGACTGCGCGACCGTGCCCTCACCGGTAGCGGAGCCAAGCTGAGGAAGGTTGCCGTAGATATTAGTGACCCTCGCTCCCTCAGGCGAGGAACTCACATTTGCTTTGAGCACCTGGATCTGCGTCCCTCCGGATGTTCCGCCAAATGGATTCATTCCTTGAATCTTCGATCCCAGGTCGAACCCTACAAGCCTGGTGTTGTCGATCTCGACCGGCCCTGTAAGGGTTGCCGTGGTGGCCGGACCAATGGCCGTGATGTTGGCCGTCAGCGTCCCGCCCTGCAGCGACGACCCGCTCGGCAGATGGATGCCCACAACAGGTAGCAAGTTCTCAAGCTGGTCGATGGGTACGTTGGGGGCAGCAAGATGGAGGTTGATCATCACAGCCTGCGCGGTGAACTGGAAGGTACCGTTGATATGCACCGCAGCCGATCCCGCGTGCACCGCGATATCCGATACAGTCGCGAGGCGCGTTGCGAGATTATCGGTGATCGTGTAGTCCATCACGACCGGGTCTTGCGCCGGCGACCCTCTAGGCACCAACTGCAGGCGCACTGCGGTGATCTTTCCAGTGCTCGAGACGGTAACACTATCGGACTTTATCTGCGCATCTACGTCATTCACCATCGAGATTCCCTTGCTCGAGTCGATGACGCCGGATGCGACAGGGTCAAAGTCGCGGAGTTGCAGCGTGGCCTGAAACGGGCTTTGGCTCGTGTCCTTCTGCGAGATAGGGCCCGCATCGCCGGTGAGTTTCAGCGAGCCATCGCCCGGTAGCTTTGCGGATAGATCGAATGGAAAAGATTTGAGAAATGAGAAATTCTTCACTGTCAGATTAACGGCCGAATACTCAAAGGGTTTTTGAGTCATCGGAATCGACGAAACCGTGGCGCTGCCATCGGTGATTTTCAGTTCGTCTACGGTCAAGTCGGGCATTGAAGTCGTCTGGGCCTGCCCTGGCGCGGTCGAAGCGCCACCTATGGTGGAGAAATTCCATTTTCCGCTTCCATTCTGGATGAGTTGAATGGAAGGAGTATCGATGTTCAGGCGGGTGATCTGCACCTGGTGATGAAAAACCAGGGGCAGAATCTTCACCCCTACATCCAGTCTTTTCGCTTGGATGAATGGAACGGAACTATAGGCGGGATCATCGGCGATGGCGATCTCATCTGCCACAAGATTTCCGGCCATGATGGATAGAGTCAGACGCCCCATGGTCACTTCACGACCGAGTGCCGACGAGAGTTGGCTCTCCACCGTTGGCCTGAAAGTGTCGGCGTTCACAAAAACCGGCACAAGGGTAACGATGAAGATCATGAGAAGCAGGACGGCAGCGGCAGGTAAAGCCCATTCCTTTTGCATGCTGTTTCTTCTCCTGTTCAGACAGGGACGATTGTACCGCCCCATGCCGCCGTGCCTCAAGAGGACCATGCTGGCGGATTGGTGAGCCTGATCGAGGATTTGTCTACCAGGGAAGGGGCTTACCGAGGTGGAAGTAGCCACCCGTGGGTCCATCGGCGGGAAGCGTTGCCAGGGCGGCGCTGGTCTTGCCACCTTCGCTTAGCTCCATCGTCGCGCTTTGTCCGCCCATATCGGTTTTGACCCAGCCGGGGTGGGCGGAGTTCACTTTGATCTTGGTGTCTCGCAGCTCGTAGGCAAGGTGCACGGTGAATGCATTGAGAGCAGTCTTCGAGGCGTCATAGGCAAAGGACTTCGCGTGGTAAATCGGCGAATTCGGATCCGCATGGAGCTTGAGCGAACCCAGAATGCTGGAAAGGTTCACGATGCGCCCTGCCGGGCTCTTCCTGATCAATGGCAGCAATTTTTCAGTGAGCTCCACCTGGGCAAAGAAGTTAGTTTCAAAGATCTTGCGGAGCAGCCCCATCGGCACATCGGCAGCGCGATGTTCCGGTCCTTCGCCAGGGAAAGTGCCGCCGGCGATCCCCGCGTTATTGACGAGGATGTCGAGCCGGCCGTATTTGGACTCAAAGTAGTCGAAAGCGGCCTGATAATCGGCAGGTTTGGTGATGTCGAACTGGATCATGTCGGCGTCCACATCAGCGGCGCGCAACCTGGCCAGCGCCTGCTCTCCCTGCGTTTTGTCGCGAGAGCCAATCACAACTTTGATGTTTGCTTCCTTGTTTTGTCCGAGGTCGAGTGCGGTCTGGAAGCCAAGTCCGCGGTTTCCACCCGTAATGAATGCGATCTTTTCTGCCATGTGTCCAGTTTCTCCTGTCGAGCCTTGGATTCCGAAGCGCGGCTCTATTCGGTGCAGGAATTCAGCGGATCGGAGTCGGAGCGCGCATTGTTTGATGGGACGAACGGGATTCTCCAATGGCAGGAAGGGAAGCCTCCAATTAGATTGCATCGCGGGACACAGAGAGGATTAAGGTTCAACTGATATAGATTGGATCCTGAATGCGCCTTTCTGATTCCCCGGAAGAGGACGCAGCGGCTGCGGCTGGAGTCAGACAGGCCGAGTTCGCTCATTTGACGCTGGAGAACCTGTTTGATATTTCTCCAGACGCCATCTTTGTCACGGATGCCAAAGGCATCATTCGTGAAGCCAACCCGCGCGCCGCAGAACTCTTTGGCTTACAGCCAGTCGGAGCTGATTGGCCAGCCGATCGAGAGCCTCGTGCCTGAACGATTCAGAGCGCGCCACCCGGCACATCGCGAGAACTACCACGCTCATCCGCGAGCCCGCCAGATGGGTGCGGCCTTGAACCTTTTCGCGCTCCGCAAGGATGGTACGGAGTTCCCGGTCGATATCATGCTCAAGCCCCTGACTTCGCCAGAAGGCACGATTGTGCTGAGCATCGTTCGCGATGTAACCGAGCAGCACGAAGCCCAGAAACTCGCGCGGCGCAAGGATCTGCAGCTTCGCTCGTTGCTCGACGGAGTGCGGGACTATGCCATCTATCTTCTCGACACGGAGGGGCACGTCACGACCGTGGAATCCCGGTGCGGAACGCGCGAAACAATACAAGAGCGACGAGATCATCGGCAAGCACTTTTCGCGTTTCTTTACGCAGGAAGACATCGACCGCGGGCGTCCGGCGGAACTGCTGAGCGCTTGCTGCGCAGCGTGGTCGGATGGAGGACGAAGGCTGGCGCGTGCGCAAAGATGGTTCGCGTTTCTGGGCGAACATCGTTCTCACCGCGGTTCGGGACGAAACGGGAGAATTAACAGGCTTTGCCAAGGTGACGCGCGACTTTACCGATCGCAAGGCGCGCCGAAGAAGCGGTGATGCTGCAGTTGAGCCAGGCGCTGCTGGCCAATATGGACGTGCGCAAGCTTCTGTCGGCCATCTCGGCGAGCCTGCAGGAGGTGGTGCCGATGGATTGCGCCACACTCGGACTTCACGAGGAAGGGTCCGATTCGATCATGGTGCAGTTTCTCAGCGTGAACGAGAAGCAGCCAACCCGAGGAGATGTCCGCGTGCCATTGCAAGGTTCGCCCGCGGGGCGTGCCTTCTTAACGCGGGAGCCAATTTGCGTCGAACACATCCAGACTAGTGAGTTCTCGAACGAAAGCGTTCAACATTTGACCAGTCTCGGCATGCAGTCCGCTTGCTGGATTCCTCTCGTGCATCGCGGGCAGGCCATTGGGACGCTTGCCGTTGCCAGCAGGATTGAGGGCGCATTTGGCCAGAGGGAAACCGAGGTGCTGGTGCAGGTAGCCGACCAGGTAGCGATGGCGGTGAATAACGCAATGGTCTTTCGCCAGATTGCTGATCTTCGCGATCGTCTTCGCCAGGAGAAGGAATATCTCGAGGACGAGATCAATCTCGAGAATCGCTTCGAAGACATTGTGGGCGAAAGCGGAGGTCTGCGCCAGGTTCTCAAGCAGATCGAGACGGTCGCACCGACCGATGCCACCGTACTGATCCAGGGTGAGACCGGAACTGGAAAAGAATTGCTGGCCCGCGCCATCCACCGGCTGAGTCCGCGCAGGGATCGCACATTCGTCAAGGTGAATTGTGCTGCGATTCCAGCAGGACTGCTGGAGAGCGAACTCTTTGGCCACGAAAAGGGCGCATTTACGGGAGCCATCGCGCGCAAGATCGGCCGGCTCGAACTCGCACACGAAGGTACGCTCTTTCTCGATGAGGTTGGGGAGCTTCCCCTCGATTTGCAACCCAAACTGCTTCGCGCGATTCAGGAACGAGAAATAGAGCGCCTTGGCAGCACGCGCTCGATTCCCATCAGCATTCGTCTTATTGCAGCCACCAATCGCGACCTGGGGCAGATGGTTGCGGAGAAGCAGTTTCGCAGCGACCTGTTTTACCGGCTCAAGGTTTTCCCCGTTTTCGCTCCACCGCTGCGCGACCGGGTCGGGCGACATTCCGGTGCTGGTTCGCCATTTCGTTTCAGCACACAGCCGGCGCATGGGCAAGAACATCGAGACCATTCCCGATGAAACCATGAAGGCTCTTTGCCGCTGGCCTTGGCCGGGAAACATCCGCGAGCTGGAGAACTTTCTGGAGCGCGCCGTGATTCTCACGCGCGGGCCTCAACTCTACGTTCCCCTTGCGGAACTGGAGACGAAGGTTGCCGAGGAAGAGGCAGAGCTGGAAGAGCGGAATCCGACCCTGCATGCCGCCGAGCGCGAGCACATCCTGCGCGTGCTTCGTGAAACCAAGGGACAGATCGGCGGGGCGGACGGCGCCGCGAACCGTCTCGGTCTGAAGCGGACTACGCTGAATTCCAAACTCAAGAAACTCGGCATTGAACGCAGCGACTATATGTAAGGTTGCGTGGCGCGAGTCGCGGTCCTGCTCGATGACAGATTTCCATCACCCCGAAGCCTGTTCGTGACGACATCTCGTCTGGTGACGATATTCCGTCTTCGTCACTTCGTCCCGCCAGCTCGTTCTCTCGGCCTGCAGAGATTCCTGCAAAAAAATCAAATCCATTCAGAATCATCTACTCACACGCGTTGTTCATTCGTCACAACAGTTTGGCACGCCAGTTGCCTTAGTAGTAAGCGAGGCCAGTGAGGGCCTGAATACGTTGCGAATCACATTTCAAGATACCGACCGAAGCAGTTGAGATGAGGCTGGAAGGCCGGGTGGCGGGGCCATGGGCGAGTGAACTCGACCGTGTCTGGGTGGAAACGGCTCCGCGACTTGGTTCAAAGAAAACTCATCATCGATCTGCACAACGTTACGTATGCAGATGCTGCCGGCAAGAATGTGCTGAAAGCGATCTATGCACAGACGCACGCCGAGTTTGTCACCAACACACCATGGGCCAGCTTTTTAGCAGAAGAAGTCACCGCAAGCGAAGCCGCAAAAGTCGAAGAGGGAGAATAACAATGCTGATGACACGCGATACGATGACCGCCTCAAAAGGCCAGACTCAACGGGCCGGCGAATTTTTCAACAAGCTTTCGCCAGCAGCCCAGCGCGACCTGGAGTCGATGGAGTTTCCCACGCTGTATCAACCGGGCATGCTGCTGTTCTCTGAGAGGTCTACGCCACAGGGAATCTTCATCGTGGTTTCGGGCGAAGTGAAGCTTTCCATCAACTCCAGTGAGGGCAAGCGACTGATCCTCAGCATCGCGAAGGCGGTGAAGTGCTGGGTCTGTCGTCCGTTCTTTCGGGATTGCCCAGCGAGATGACTGCCGAGGTTCTGTATCCCTCGCGCATTGCGATCATCGAGCGCGATCAGTTCATCGCATTCATGGGCCGTCATCCCGAGGTCTACCAGGTCGTGACGCAGGAACTGAGCCTGCAGTATAAGGTCGCCTGCGAGCAACTGCGCACGGTCGCCCTTTCCGGCTCAGCGCCAGAGAAACTTGCCCGCCTTCTGCTGGAGTGGAGCGAGAGCGGCCAGAAGACCGAAGCGGGTACGCGGTTTCGCTTCTCGCTTACGCACGAAGAGATCGGCGAATTCATCGGCGCATCGCGCGAAACCGTCACGCGCACGCTGTCAACATTCAAGAGCCGCCGACTTGTTGCATTTCACGGATCGATCGTGAGATTCCCAGCAGAGTGGCACTGGAGCACCTGGCAGGAGTTTAAGAGACAAGGATTCTGCCTTGCGAACGTTCGTTCGACTGTATTGATGTTATCCGCCGCGATATTTATATAAAGGTAATCAGCCCGGGTTCGCGGCGACGCACTTATAACAAATCCCGAGCAAGTGCGCACGGAAGCCTTCGCGTTACAATGGCAGCCAACCATCTGCCATCTACCTCCAGGAGGCTTCCATGCGCAGGGTCCTTCCCGCAATCCTCTCCGTTCTGATCGCGTTTGCAGTTGCAGTGCCGCTCATGGCGCAAGGTGCTCCGCCGCAGGGAGGCGCCGATCAGCCTTACACGGTCGAGTACTACTACAAGGTGCAATGGGGCCATCAGCAGGAATTTCTCGATCTATTCCTCAAGAATCATTACCCCTTGTTGAAGAAGATTCAGTCGACTGGCCGCATGCTCTCCGTCAAGATTGAGTCGCCCGCGTACCACACCACCGAAGATGGTCGCTGGGATTACCGCGTCACCATCCGCTACAAGAACTCCACGGTCGCGACGACCGCGAATCCCGATGAGGAAGCAACCATCAAGCAACTTTGGCCGGATCAGGATACCTACAAAAAGGAAGAGCAACGCCGCTTCGAGATCCTCGCTGGGCACTGGGATTTGCCGGTCACCGATATTACGCCGCATTAGATTGCAGCGGATTTGTTATCGCTCTGCGTTTCCATTTCTCGACCAGGTCCTCAGCGGCGTGAGCCCAGTTGGGAATATTGAATGTGAACCCTGCGTTGAGCAACCGCGTCGGAACCACCCGGCGGCTCTTCAACACCAATTCAGTCTCGGTGCGCATGAAGAATGCGGCGATCTCTAGAAGCGGTGCGGGAGCCGGAATTCCATTGGGCATGTTCCAGGCTTCACGCAGGATCGCCATGAACTCTCGGTTCTGTTCCGGGTTTGGGGATGCGATATTGACCGGACCTTCGAGATCCTCGCGCGCGATCAGAAACTCCACGGCGCGGGCGAAGTCGTCTTCATGAATCCATGAAACCCACTGCCTCCCGTTTCCTTGTTTTCCGCCGAGGCCAATGCGTACCAGGTTCGACAGCACGGCAAACGCATTTCCGGGAACAGGGCTCAAGGTAATCGCCGAGCGCATCGCCACTTTGCGGGTGTTGGGAGTTTCCGCTTTGAAGAACGCAGTTTCCCAGTCGCGCGCCACGCGAGTGGAAAAATTCCAGGTATCTGGCACGCGGGGGTCGCGGTCGCCCAGTTCACCGGTGTTCTCATCCATCGGGCGATCCATGGCATGCCGGTAAATGGTCGCCGTCGAAGCGTTGAGCCATACGCGAGGTGGGTTTGCGAGCGAAGCGATCACCTGGCCGAGCAGGCGTGTGGATGTGATGCGCGAGTTGTAGATTTCAATGCGATTTTCGGGCGTGTAGCGGCAGTTGACGCTGCGGCCGGTGAGATTGATGCAGACGTCTGCGCCATCGAGATATTGCGTCCAAAGGCCCGGTGTCTGCGCGTCCCAGTGCACGGTCTGCCATTCAGCCGTATGCGGCCCGCGGGTGAGAACGGTAACCTGGTCCCCGCGATGCTGGAAATGCCGCGCCAAAACGCGCCCGATCTGTCCGCTGCCACCAGGAATGACAATGCGCAGCGGGCGCACCGCCGCAAAACGACTCGTAACCATCAAGGCGAGTGTATCGGAAGGCTATTGCGCGGGCGATCCTGGCTGAACGGGCGGCGGTGGCGGCATGGGCGGGAAGCCATAGGTCGCGAAGTATTGACGGCGTCGATGCGCTCGAATCTCCCGCACAACAACAACGATAATCAAGCCTAGAACGAGCAATGGGGTCCAGAACACCCAGATCGGCTGCGCGAAGCGGGTGCCGGTGACATTCGCCGACTCGGCTGCATGCAGCCCGCCGAACATCACAACCAGGTCATTGCCTACCGTTACGTTCTCTCCCAAGTGCACATTGCCGAAGAAATTCACCACATCGTGGCCGATTGCCGCATTATCCGCTGCGCGCACGGATCCAAAGAACACAACAACATCGTGTCTCGACTGTTGGGCGATGTGCACGTTACCGAAGAAAACCACCACGTCATGATCGATGTCTCCTTTGGCGTTAACGCTGCAGAAGAAGCACACCGCGTCGTGTACGGACTGGCCCTCGGGAACCACTATATTGTCGAAAAACTGGACGGCGTCTTTGTCAGCACGCGCGGGCGTGGCGGTAACCAGGATTGAAGAGCACAACAGCAGGGCAGAGAACAGGCGACGAGTCATAGAAGCCCTCACCCGAAATTCTACGCGCCGGCCTCGCAAAAGGTTCCCGCAAACCACAGATAAATGTGAGCGAATCACCATGGTTCGATACCTGAATAAAGTGCGCGAGGGGACGGAAAATCGCAGATTTCGAGCGGGTGTCAAACGCCTCTTTTCCTACAATTGAGGCAATTGTCAGGCAGGTTCGTGTAAACCAAAACCTCGGTAGCCCCATTCCGCATCCAATTCAGTCTAGGGTCTTAACCAAGAATATTGCCCTCAACCTGCAATGAGTCGGCCACTCGGTCACCTAACCAAAGGCCGCCTGAGAGTTCGCATTTTGCAGGCAACGAGACGAGGATTATGCCTATATTGACTAAACCATGTAAGGGAAAACTGAGCGACGAGACGCAACGATTGCTCAGTACAAGCCGGGACAGAGCCGATTGGGGGATATACCGCTGCGAGCTCTGCGGTCAGAACGTCGGAGTCTCGGAAATAAATGGTAAGTGGGTTGCCGAGAGACATTGGCCTTCAGTCACCTACATTCCCCACAGCGTTGGCCGCTACTCGCGAAGACCATGACACTCGCTCAGCTTCGCACGTCGCCCCCATCGAAAGAAGAACGGTCATCGACTAAGGTGCCGCTCGAAGTTCAGACGCGCACTACGAATGACACATTTGGAAGATTTGCAGCCTTCGCTTCGGGTTGGCTCGGGTCAAAGTGGGCGTTTGCCGGCGCGGGCATGGTGATTGTCATCTGGACGGCTGTGGGCCCAATCTTCCACTTCTCTGATACCTGGCAACTGGTCATAAACACCGGCACGACCATTGTTACGTTTCTCATGGTCTTTTTGATCCAGAACACCCAGAATCGAGACGCTCGAGCAATCAACCTGAAACTGAACGAGCTCATTCGCGCTATCGATAAAGCTCGCAATCAGATGATAGATATCGAAAACTTAAGCGATCTTGAGCTTGATGAACTGCATACGAATTACGAAAACATCAAGGCCGAGTACAGCAAGCGCCAGCGCACGAGCCGCCCCCTCAAGGCAGAGCCCGCCGGGAGACGGCCAGCGAGTGAGCGATAGCCGCTTCTGAATGGCGGAAACACAGAATTATTTCTAAATATGACATGCTCTGTCATGTATGTGTTGCAATCTTTGATTGTGCTCAGTTTTGGGCCGGAGGAAAACCAATATGACAACCGCAATTGCGGAAGTGGGCGTGGAGACGGCGAACGATCTCCTGAAAAATTGGCAGGGACACCGGCGGCTTACGCGCAGAGTGATCGAAGCGTTTCCCGAGGACAAGCTTTTCGAGTTTTCAATTGGGGGCATGCGTCCGTTTTCGGAGTTGGCGTGGGAGTTCATCCGCATGGCAGTGCCCATTGCAGAGGGTGTTGCGACCGGGAAGTGGGCGGAGTTCATCATGTCGAAGGCGAATGTGACCACAAAGGCTGGCTTGTTGCGGATATGGGATGAACAGACAGCCAGGCTGGACGAGGTATTTACGCAGATTCCGCCGCACCGTTTCAGCGAAGTGGACAAGGCGTTTGGGCAGTGGGAAGGGCGCGGCATTGATACGATCCGCTACGCGATCGACAATGAGATTCACCATCGCGGACAGGGATATGTCTATCTGCGCGCCCTGGGAATCGAGCCGCCTCCGTTCTGGGAGCGGTGAAACAGTGTTTTCAGTTGTCAGTGATAAGTCAGCAGCAAGAGGAATCGCCAAGCTGAAGATTGAGAACTGACAACTGAATACTGTGAACTCTAAAACTCCACGCGCATGCCTAGCTGGATGCGGCGGGGTGGCCCGTCTGCGGTGACGTCTCCGAAAGTCGGCGAGCTATCAACCGTGTCGATGCTTGAGGGGTTCTGGTGGTTCAGCAGGTTGAACGCCCCTGCGGATAGACCCACTCGTGGTGCATCTTCGTCCTTATTTGCGGTAACAGCGAAGTCGTGGCCCCAGCGCAGATCTAAATCCACATAGGATGGGGCATTTTCAGTATTGCGACCGACGCCGTCGGGCCGCGTGTTGAAGAGTGAGTCTCCATAGAGATCGCTGCCCGTAGTGATAGTCCAGGGACGGCCGCTATTGGCGAAGATGCCGGCAGCGATGTTGTAGACGCTCTTGGGATTGACCATCGCGTACATGCCGAGCCGGTTGCGCCGGTCGAAGCTGGCGTTGGACCACTCATCGTTCGGAGCGTACTGGTTCTGCGGGAACCAGCTGATGCCGCTGGTGTTGGATTCGTAGTGAGACCAGGTGTAACGCCCAAAGCCGGTGAAATACTTGTTGACGCGGCCGCGGAAAGACAGGTCCAGTCCGCTGCCTTCGAAGAAGCCATACGGCTGCATCTGGCGGATCATTCCGAAGTTGGGATCGGGGCGCACAGTATAGCCGGATTCTGGCGTGGGCGCGTTAATGTCGACGGAACGGAACTCGTGGATGCCGCGGGTCTGGTAGGCGCTGATGATCCCGGTGGCCTTTTCGCCAAGCTGGCGCTCGATGGAGAGTCCGTACTGCATCTCGTAGGGAATCGCCGCGTTGGGAGCAAGCTCGGCCAGGTTTGCGGGCTGCTCGGTAACGGTGGTGCACGCACTGACCGGCACGCATCCCGTTGCAGGCTCGCTTGCAGGATTCAGAGAAATCTGCACCGAGCGGCGCCGCGCATTTTCGTAGCGTGCAAGGTCAAGCAGCGGTCCTGAGCCGAAGCGGTCGTAATAGACTCCGCCGCCGCCACGCAGGACGGTCTTCGAATCCTGGTCGACCACCCAGGCGAAGGAGACGCGGGGCGAGAATCCGAGGCGTTTGGTGGCGAGGAAGTTCTGCCAGTCATAGCGCACGCCGGGCGTAATGGCAAAGCGGGCGTTGATCTTCCACTGATCCTGGATGAAGGCGCCCATCTCCTGCTGGTGGTAAATGAAGTGGACGTCGCCGGTGTTTTGCGAGAAGCCTGACGGCAGATTGTTGGCGTAGTTCTGGAGAGCCGATTCGGCAACGCTGCCGTCGGCATTCAGCGTAGGACCGAAGGTATAAGTACCGAGCGCGTTGGTGTTGTCGTCGAATGCGCGGCGGCTGATGTGGGGAATGCCTGCGCCGAACTTGAAGGTATGGCGGCCGTGCGTCCACGTCACCATGTCGCTGATGCGGAAGTTGTATTCGGTGCTGAGGTAGTCGCCCTGAGCAGAGCCGCCGACGAAGTCTCCCGCAACGTTCACCTTCGGCGCCTCAAACACATTGGCGTGGGTATTGAAGTCGTGCTCGCCGACTACGGAAAACTGGTTGAGCAGCACGGCGGAGAGCGTCGAGTCGATGTGCGCCACCGTGTCATCTTCGTGGTACTCACTGTTGTAACCGCTGCCGGCGAGTGACTGGCCGCCTACTCCCTGGTTCTGCCCTGTCCACTCTTCGTAGCTGTACTGCGCATATGCTGAGTACTTCTCGCCGAACTGGTGAGCGGCGCGGACGCTGAATTCGGTGTCGCGTGTTGGCGACGGTACGTTGGCCTGAAAGAGCCCGGCGGGATCGGCAGTGGTGGGGAGGACGGTCGCATCGACGACTGAGTCGAGATCTTCTTCAGCGCGATTGAAGCTGGCTAGAAAGCTGCTTTTCTTCGCAAAGAAGATCGGGCCGGTCAAGCTGCCCTCATATACGCGGCGCTGCTCGAAGGGCTTCGATGGAGCGAGAGCGTTCTGCGCATTCAGTGCGGAATCGCGGAAGAGGAAATTGAATTGACCGTGATATTTGTCGGCGGCAGATTTGGAGATGATCTCCATCTGTCCGCGGCCGGGCCAGTAATATTGCGCCGAATAGGGATCCTGATTGATGCGGACTTCCTGCACTGCCGAAGCTGATACGGTTACGCGATTGGCCTCGACGCCATCGACCATCAAGCCCGATCCGCCCGTTGCCGAAGCGCTGTCATCGAGGAAGGAACTCATCGCGGTGACATAGTCGTTGTCGAAAATTGGTAACGCTTTCAAATCGCTCGAAGTCATGACCGAGGAATCGCGATTGTCTTCGGACGCGGTCAGATCTTCGTCTGTATCACCGTTTACGCGGACATTGGTAGCGACTGCAGCGATCGGCAGCGTGATGTGCAGCGGGGCAGCCATGACGTGGGCTGCCGGGCGGGCCGACACCACGTTGGGCCGGACTGTCACGGGAAGGTGAATGGTCTCAAAGCCAGGCTCTGAGATGACCAGCGTGAAACTGCCGGCGTGGGGCGCGGCCATCAGGAAGTTTCCAACACCGTCGGACTTGGTTGTGCCGGCGATCGATCCATCCGCGTTGACCAGGTCGACTTCCGCATTGGGCACAATCGCGCCCGTGGGATCGGCGACCACGCCCTGTACGGTTGTGGCGGGTGCGGGTTTTGAACTGGAACTCGACGAATTGCCGGCGAGAATTACGGCCGGCGACAGTAGCAATACTACCCAGGCAAAAAAGCGAAGCATGCGAATCTCCAACGAAACCCAACATCGAGGCCGGGGACAGGCCTGATCCTGCACTTGCACTCGGGCGCTCGAATCCGCGGTTCGAAAACGGACGTTCGCTGCCGGCGAAAGTCCTGGAGAAAACGCTCATCTCCCGATTTGTTCGCTGCGGAACGATCTTGGACTGCGCTCTAACTCCATGCGGTGTACGCACTTGCAGTCTTCTTTGTGGGGCACCCTTATGAATCAATTCTCGCAGGACTGAGGGCGGCTGTCCAGTCCGCCGGTGAATCGACGAGCACATCAGGGGGAATCGCTTCGAGGCTTCCCGGCGCGAGGCCGAATGTACAGCCGATGGACCATGCGCCCGCGTTGCGAGCGGTGAGCACATCCACCTGGCTGTCGCCGATCATCACGGTCTGCTCTGGCGTTGCGCCGGCATCCTTCATCAGCGAAAGCAGCCCCTCGGGATCGGGTTTCTTGGTTGCGAAACTGTTGCCGCCATAGATCCGCAGAAAGTAGGGAGCGAGTCCCAGCGCCTCGCAAATAGCCTGCGCAGGACGCACTGGCTTGTTGGTGAGGACGGCCATGGCGCGAGCCGGCACATCAAGCTGATCGTGAACCTGATGCAGTGCCTTGAGCGCCTCAAGCACGCCTTCGTAGGCGTAGGTGTAATCCAGTTTGTGTTCGCGATAGTAGTCGAGGAAGAACCTGTAGGCTTCAGCGAGCAATTCCTCGCGCGGTTCCTGGCCGTCATCGGTGGCGAAGGCGCGGCGCACCAGCATGAGCGCGCCGTTACCGATGTATCCCGCGATGATTTCGTCGGAAAGTTTTGGGCGACCAAAATTCTCGAGCGTCGCATTCACGCTGTTGCAGAGATCCTGCGCCGAGTCGATGAGCGTGCCGTCAAGGTCGAATACCAGCAGTTTGAGGCGGTCGACAGGCACAGGACGAAAAACCCGAATCATGTTTCCAGTGTAACGGGACATGGGGAAGAAGTACGCGCCAGTCCCATGGTTCGCACTACTCGCGGAAAGAAGTAATTGCAATTTGCTCCACGTTCAACGATAGAGCCGTCCATCAATCTCGACGCATGGACACCACAGGCAGAAACGCACCGACCTGTGTGGCGCATAGGCGCTGTAATCCGGCTGTAGCCAGAGATGCATTCCCAGGCGGCACATCAACGCCCGCAACGCGCCCGACTCGTGCTCGCGATGGGGCCACATTTGTCTGGAGTCTTCGGGCCAGCTGCGCCTCTTCGGGATGTGGATTTTCTCCTTGCATCGGAAGAACCCTCATTTGTATGGACACCGCGCACTCCCAAAATGTTCTCCGCAGTGCGAAAATGCATTTTCATACCAATGAAGGGAACCACATCGATGAAATTCCGTTTCACTCGTCTCTGTCTGCTGCTGATGGTCGCCGTTCCTATTGGAGTCTGCGCAGCAGCCGCGCACGGCACCGGTCGCGCCCAGCGAAAACATTCCGAACCTTGGCCCGCTGCTCGGCAAGGTGAACGCGCTCAAGTCAGAATTGCGGCAATACCACGCTTGCACCTGCACATGCGGCTGCTATGCGAAGGACATGGACCTCGAAGCAGACCGCGCCGTTGCATTTCTCGAAGCGCGCGCTGCATCGCCGTGACAACGAAAAACTGGCGCTCGTCCTCGATATCGATGAGACGACGTTGTCGAATTGGGACGAGATGTCCAGTGCGAATTTCGAGTTCGACAGCAAGGCCTTCAATGCATGGGTCGAGTCGGCGCAGGCTCCTGCCATCCAGGGGACGCTGCGCATTTACAACGACGGCGCAACGGCTGGGCGTGAAGGTGTTCTTTCTGACGGGACGGCCTGAGGCGCAGCGGGCATCCACGGAGACTAATCTGCGGCTGCGGGGATTCAGCACGTGGCAGCAACTGATCTTGCGCAAGCCGGAGCAGGCGAAGTTGACCGCCCTTGTCTACAAATCAGGAGAGCGCGCGAAGATTGCGGCGGCAGGATATCGGATCGTCCTCAATGTCGGCGACCAGTGGAGCGATTTGCGCGGCAAGCCGGAGGCCGAATTGTCAGTTAAGTATCCTGACCCTTTTTACTTCATCCCGTAAAGGGAGGCCGATCGAAGAAATGGGGGAGGGGAAAAAGACAGGCGAGGCCTCCCAGGAGGTTGAGCTAAGTCATCGCGGTCTGATGCCAGAACTCCGAAGCCTCGCCTGAGGAACGAACTTGTTGATCAAACGTTGTGGTTGCGCGGCCCAACCCAGCCACCTAGACCTGGCCGCAAATACATCTGCAAATCAATGAACTCGAACGTCACCCGAACCGGTCTCGATGCGCACGGTTGGTCCGCCGCCGTGAATTTTGCCGACAATATGGTGCTTATCGAACGAACCCTGTACGGTCATTTCCGGATCGGAGTGAATGGAGCCGGAGCCCGTCGAAGCATCAAGCGTAAATGCGGCGTTACCCGCCCAGAATTCAACGCTGCCGGAGCCAGTTTCAAGCTTCCAATCCGAGGTTGGTGTGCCGGCGACTTTGATATTGCCCGATCCTGTGCCGGCGCGAAGGCTTCCATTCACGTTCTTCAACTCGATGTGCCGGAGCCGGTCTGCGCCTTCACATCGCCCTGACCGGTCTGCTCGGCGTAGATGTTCCCGGAGCCGGTATTAACGTTGAAGCCGCCCTGCAGGCCCGTGGCATGAATGCCGCCTGAACCAGTTCCGAGTTTTGCATTCTGGCCAACGCCATCGTCGTTGATGTCCCCGGAGCCTGAGTTGGCCTCGAGAAACGAATTCGCGGGAGCTTCGATGTCGTAGTCGATGCTGATGTGGTGGTAGTTCTCGTGGCGCTGGCCGACGCGAACGATATTGCCGGTCTGTTCGACGGGTGGATTATTTGCGATTTCCTGCACCTTGGCATCGTCGGCGCCCCAATTTGACTTGACATGGCCGACGATGTGCATGCGGTCGCCGGACCCGTGCGTGATGTGGATATGTCCCGAGCCTGTTGAGACGGCCAATTCCACATGGCCGTTGACGGTGAGGTTGCGTTCGAATGTCGCCTCGTTGGCTAATGCCGGAACAGCGGCAAAAGCCAGAATTGCTGATGCAAACGCAAATCGCTTCATCATGTTCCTCGATTCAATGCTGTTTCGGTGGCCTGGGTTTGACTCAATTCATTTCTTGCCGATTGGTTGCTCTGGCCTTGTTTTGTTCATCGTGCAGAATCAGTTGATGGGGGAGGGAAACGAACTCATACGCTGAATGGAATGAGCATGCGCATTGCCAAAGGCACAGTCCCACTGCAACTTCATTGATTTGTTCGGCCGGCCTGCCCTCAGAGAAGAGTCAGACAGCCGCGTCGCGAGTGTCCGTTTGCGAACACTCGTTGTGCGGCACCGAACAACTGCCCACGGCGCGTGAGCGAATTGTATGAGACTGATCTTTCGCACTGGTTCTCCCATGAGTTCCGCCGCTACAGGGATGACGTTTGCAACCCCATCGTTGTTAACAAGAAATCGCTAACTCAAAACATCGAATCTGCAAACTCACGACTACTCTTATTGCTGCAGTACTACCTGGTCGCCTTCTTTGAGACCCTTGACGATCTCCGTCTGCGAGCCGTTTGAGATGCCCACAGCTACCGCGACTTTGCGCGTGCCGTCTTTCTGATTCTTGTCGGGAACCTGGACGAAGGCGTTTTTCTGCGCGTCGTAGCTCACCGCGTTTTCGGGAACCATCAGCACACCCTTGTGCTCGTCGAGCATGATCTCGGCATTGGCGGTCATGTTGGCTTTCAGTTCGCCGCCAGGATTGTCGATGCTCACGCGCACCTCAAAAGTGGTGACGTTGTCTTTCTCCACGCCGAGCGGAGCGATCTTGGTGACCTTGCCGTAGAAGAAGCGGTCGCGGAAACTCTCGACCTTGATGCGGGCCGGTTGTCCCATGTAGACGTGTGCGATGTCGGCCTCATCCACCTTGCCCTGCACGTAGACCTGATTGACGTCGCCTTCGGTCATCACCAACGTTGCCGTGGAACCGAGTACCAGGATGGAACTCACGGCATCGCCCATCTCCACATCGCGCGACAGGATTTCGCCATCCATAGGGGCAACAATCGTGGTGTAGCTCAATTGCTCTTCAAGCTGTTTGAGGCTGGCCTGGCTCTGCGCCACTTGTGCCTTTGCCTGTTTCAGCTTGGCAGTGTCGACGCCGATCTGCGCCTTGGATGAGTCGCGGCTGGTGAGGGCAGCGAGGTAGTCCTTGTTTGCATCATCCAGCGCCTGCCGGCTGACGATGCCTTCTTTCGACAGCTGTTGATTGCGGTCGAGGGTGGCCTTGTACATGGGCAGATCCGGCGCCGCCGCGTTCACCTTGTCCTGCGCGATATTCGCTTCATAGGTGGCGACGTTTGCCTCGGCTCCGGCAAGCTGCGCCCGCTGTGCGTCCACCTGGGCTTCAATCTCCTGCTGATCGAGTTGCGCCAGCGGCTGCCCTTTATGAACCTTGTTATTAATGTCGGCGTAGAGCTTGGTCGACGATGCCGGATGCCTTGCTCTTGACTTCGACCTTGGTGATGGGTTGAATCTTGCCCGTTGCCACCACCGACCGCAATACGTCGCCGCGCTGCACCTTGGCGATGCGGTTGGGATCGATATTCGTCGAGCGCACCAGCCGCGCCGCCCCAACACCAATCACGACAATCACCAACAGCGACAACGGAACCAATCCAGATCCAGATCTTTTTGCTTTTACGCGAAGCCATGGGCACCCCCGGGCCAATCAGGAGCCCTCGCTCCCCGAATGTGAAAACCGAATGAATGAGCCAACGCTCGTGAAGTATCGAGACTCCGGTATGCGATAACAGCAATTTCAGTTCCAAAAGATGGAACGAACGAGAATTGACGCTGTGCTTCCGTCGCTCTGCCAGCTGTAACGGAATACGCACCCACGTTTGGTTAGTTCCAGACATCGCTGTGACGGGCCCGGTCGGGGATTGGTGAGCACCAAATCTGGGCACCGCCGGTGGCGAATGCTATCCTCACAACCGAGATGCACGGTTTGCCGCTTCTCCAGGTTGTCGCCGTCGCCATGCTGATTCTGGCCAACGCCTTCTTTGTGGCCGCCGAATTTGCCATGGTGAGCACCCGCGACACCCGCATCGAACAACTGCTCGCCGCCAAGGTCCCGGGCGCGCGCGCCGTTCGACGCCTTCAGCATGATCTCGAATACTTTCTGCCGGCCGTTCAGCTTGGCGTCACATTATGTTCCCTGGCCATTGGGTGGATCGGCGAACCGCTGGCGGCCAACATGGTCCTTGGCTGGATCGACCTGCTGCCACAGCCTCCATCTCATGCACAGTTTTATGCGCACGCGACAGCCATTGCGGCTGTGGCTATCGGCTTCGCCATCATCACGTACTTTCACGTGACGATCGGCGAACTCGTTCCCAAGTCTCTTGCGCTGCGCCGCGCCGAGGCGTTGGCGGTTGCCGTAGCGCCGCCCATGCTGATCTTTATGCGCATGGCGCGGCCGGCGGTGCGGCTGCTGAAAGGCTCGGCAGCCATCATTCTTCGCGGCTTTGATATCCCCATGACGGAACGCGCTGCGGTTCACTCGCCCGAGGAACTGAAGCTGATCACGACGGCGGCGCGGCGCCTCGGTCTGTTGCCGCGCTTTCAGGAGACGCTGATTCATCGCGCCATTGAACTGGATGATGTCCCGGTGCGCGAGATCATGACACCGCGCCAACGCATTTTTTCGCTGCCGTCGAACATGTTGCTTGAAGAGGCCAGCGCTCAGGTGATCGAGCACATGAACTCGCGCGTCCCTGTGTACGACGAGACGCGGGGACCGGAGCACATTATCGGCATCGTGTACTCGAAGGATCTTGCCCGGCTCATGTTCTTCCGGCCCAAAGCGCAGCAGCGCCCAGCTGCGCAGCAGACTACCGTTGACGCGGCTGCTTCACGCGCGACCAATCCGCAACTTGGACTGCCGTTCATGGAACTGCGGCTGAAGCAGGTGATGCGCGAAGTGATGGTTGTGCCGGAAACCAAGTCCGCGCTCGCACTGCTGCGCGAATTTCAGAAGCGACGCCGGCAGATGGCGATTGTTGTCGACGAATTCGGGTCGACGGTCGGGCTGGTCACGGCGGAGGACGCCATCGAACAGCTAACCGGCGAACTGGAAGACGAGTTCGATGATCCAGCGCGCCCCGTGCTCGCCAATGCACAGGGAACGCTGGTGCTGGAGGGTGGCGCCAACCTGCGCGACCTGGAAACGCAGATGCAATGGAGCCTGCCGCGGGATGGAGGGGTGGAGACCCTCGCCGGATTCATGCTTACGCGCCTCGGGCATATTCCCAAGGCGGGTGAGAGCGTGGAGTACGACAACCGCCGGCTTACCGTTGCGGAGATGGAAGGGCGCCGCATCGCCAAGATCCGCGTCGACAAGCTTGAGGAGCCGCAGGCGACGGCTCAGCCCTCTTGACTGCGCATATTCAACTTTGTTTCCTATCAACGGCGGCCAACTGCCCACTGGAGAGGTCAACGGCTTCAATGATGCCTTAGGATCATGGGATGAATTACGAGAACATCTCCTTTGAAACCGAAGACGACATTGCAGTGGTGACTCTGAATCGGCCGCAGCGGAGAAATGCACTTTCGCTCGAGCTGATGCAGGAGGTGATCGATTGCCTGGGAGCGATCGGCAATCGGCGTGAACTGCGCGTGGTTATTCTTGCTGCAGCGGGCAACGTGTTTTCTTCCGGTCACGATCTCTCCGAGATGGTCGGGCGTGACGTGGAGGAATATCGACAAATCTTCGATGTATGTACGCACCTGATGGCCACGCTGCAATCGATACCGCAGCCGGTAATCGCCGAGGTGCAGGGGATGGCCACTGCGGCCGGTTGTCAGCTCGTCGCAACCTGTGACCTGGCGATCGCTGCCGAAGAAGCCAGTTTTGCAACGCCTGGCGTGCGAATCGGATTGTTTTGCAGCACGCCGATGGTGGCCCTGAGTCGCGCGCGGTCGGACGCAAGCATGCCCTGGAGATGCTGCTGACCGGAGAAGCGATCGATGCGCGACTGCGGCTGACTGGGGATTGGTGAACCGCGTTGTTCCCGCAGACCAGTTGCGCATCAGAAGACGATCAGGATGGCGCGCCGGATTGCCGAAGCCAGCGATATGGTGGTGGCGCTGGGCAAGCGTGCGTTTATACGCCAGATCGATCTCGATCAGGCGAAGGCTTACGCTTACGCGCAGGAAGTGATGAGCGCAAACGCTGTCGCATGCGATGCGCAGGAAGGGATCTCCGCCTTCCTGGAAAGCGTGCCCCATGCTGGACAGGAAACTGATCGAAACGCGCAGGTTGATGCCAGTTAATCCGATCTACCGTCCGCATTTGTTCAGGTCGCTGGGATTCGCTTGGTGCTTGTTTAAGAGGTGAGAGCTTACCTCAATTGCGGCAATTGCACTGATTAAGGTGCATAATTCTGTCTGGTAATCCAATCTATATTATTGAAACTAAACAATATTAGAAATTGAAATCGCAGAAAAAGCGAAACTACATAGGGTGGGGGGAGGGGGGTGCCTTGTTCCAGCCCGCAGAAGTTCGAGATTCGTGGATTTGCGCTGATCTCGCATCTTCATGGATAGAGGATAGCGAATTTCGAGAAATAGCCTGCAAAATCGATTGAATTGTTTTCCATTTAGTTTCAATTATTTAGAGCAAATTGAGAGATAAACAGCTTGACATCACCGGTGCTCCATGTCAGAAAAATCGATTGGCTCGACGCGATGGTGCATGGTGCGCATGTTACTTGCGTTACAGGAGTAATTCGGACATGGGTTACTTAGTACTTGTTTGGTAACACCTAGGTGGAACACAATGCCACCAAGGGTTGACTATGAGACAAGAAACTTATCGATTCGCACTTGACCAGGCGACTGCGGAACTCAGCGACATTGTTGCGCAGTTTGATTCGCTGAAAGCTAAGAAGGAACAGATCGAGAAAATTGTTGAGGCTCTCAGGCCCTTCATCGGTCTGCAGGCTGAAACCCCAACCGTTGAGGCGAGCGCATCCTTCTTTGCTCCCGAATTTGCGCCCGCGCCTGCAGTTGAACAGACAGTTTCTGAAGAACCCATCGAATTCACCTTCATGCAGGTCTCGGGACCGGGTATGGAGGTTGAGAAGTCCAAACCAGTTCACGTGGAAGCTCGGGTAGAAGAGAAGGAAGTTCTCGAGCCGGTGCATGCCATGGACGAGGCGACCCCGGAGCAGGTGGCGTATTTCCGGCAGCCAGCCGCGGATCCGTTCCAGCGGCGTATCGACGACGCGTTGTGGGGGTGGCAGCAGAGGCCTGAGGGGCTTCTGTCGCCTATTTAAGAGCAGGGCAGTAGTTGTACCGGGCCAATCGTGAAAATGAAGTCCATACAAGGGCCATAAAATGCGAGCCATTCCGCCGCAAGGAGAGCGGAAATGGTCAACCCAGACAGGCGCTCCCCGCCGCCGGCGGAGAGCGCCTGGTCGCGTCTATGCATTTTAATTTGTTAGAGATGGACTAACATGATAGTTGCAGAAGGAATATCTTGCGGGCCTCGAGAATCATGCTAAATTCGCCACTGTGGAGAACGATATGAAGCCCAATCAAGGTGAGGTCTATCGCGTTGCATTTGACTCGGCGAACTCGGAACTGAACGACATTCTCGGGGCATTTGAGGAGCTCAGAGCGCGCAAAGACCGGATTGAAAAGGTCGTGATGGCTCTCAAGCCTCTGCTGGGTGCCGAAGAAGCAGCCGCCGCTGCCGCCGCAGTGCAGAGCGCTTCCGATGCCGCCAATGAGGCTGCCCGGGCGTTAGAAGAGGTTCCAACGTATCAATACCAGGGTTCGAACGGTGCATCGTCGGATCCATTTGCGCGTCGGCTCGACAGCGCACTTGGACACGGCGTGGGCCGGAAGTTCAGCCGGCAGTTCTAAGGCCGGGGGCAGGACAGGCTCAACGGTGAGCGGTGCGAAGCACCTGCTACCGTTGAGCTTTTTTGTGCCGATCTGAAGAGTTCGGCGATGAGTAAGAGTTGGAACACCCGCCCCGGGGTGTCTTATTCATGGTGCAATTTCATAACGTCGTGAGTGAGAAATCACGAAGCAGTCCGGTGAGGCGGCGCGGTAACTCTTACTATTGACTCTTACTTTGTGTCCTTTGCTGCGTGCTAGACTACGCGCCGGGAGAGGGCATGAAACCGCAAGGACACGTAGAGATTTATCGAGTTGCATTTGACGCTGCCAATGCAGAATTGACTGACATCAGCGCGGAATTTGAGAGACTTCGCACTCGAAAAGAGCACATCGAAAAGCTGGTTCAGGTTCTGCAGCCGCTTGTTGCCGAGGATCAAGAAACCACCGCCCGTGGTCCCGTTGTGGGATCGACCCAGAATGCGGAAACGGCAGCGGAAGCGCCGGTCGAGGCGCATGCGGGATCCGAAGCTTTTGTCGCAGATCCATTCCAGCGTCGTATCGATCACGTGCTGGGAATCGGCGCCGGTATCCGCGACGTGCGAAAGTACAGCCGGCAGTTTTAGGAGTTTTCCGCTCGCGAACCCAGGAGAGCTGGGCACGATCGCGTGTGATTCCGCGATCGGCGGCCTTTGCTCTCCTTTTCCATTGGCAAACACATGCGGGTTGGCAAAGTGCATCATCGCGCCGGGCGAGCGATGGAACCTGCGTGCGCTGATTTATGGTTTAAAGCAAGCGCACGGTGTCCAGCACGGCGATCTCGGTGCATCTATACGGCTACATGAAACGGTGTCGCAGCATCGATTCAGATGAAGGCAGGATTTGGCCTGCCCTCTGCATCTAAAGTTAATAAGAGCGTCGAACCTAAGTTTGTTCCCCGGATGCCTGAATCTTCGTTTTCCTGATGAGTCACTCCGTATCTTCCATATCTAATGGACTGATGGCGGAGCGTCTGGAGTCCCAATGGCGCCGAGTTCAGAACGCACGAACGAATAAAACACAAGAGCCAATGCAGGAGGCGTGCAGTCTTGAAGTTCCCCAGTGGTGAGGAGTCGTTTTTCGGTGCAGCGCTATCGTTAATTGAAAGTAATTCGCGGAGGAAGGCGGGACATCAATTTGGAGCCTGGCCGCGCATGAACCGGGTGTGGACTATGGCGGGCATATTCGTGGTTATGCTGGCAGCATGGACCGCCGCGCCTGCGCAATCTGTGGGACAGGAAACCGAGACCTTGGGGGCCTCCGCAACGGTTGGCTCGCCGGAGATGGGCAGTGGCAGGAGCACGGTGACATCGGAGATTCCGGATGCGCCCGTGCCCGCACTGCTGCGAGCGGTAAGCGATCGGCGCAATGACGGATCGGTGGATACAGCACTTCCTGCTGGGAAACTCTTCGGATTGCCGGCATTCGACCCTGCCGATTGGAGCGCATCGACCGATGAGGGTTTCGACGCGAGGGTAGAACCCGCGACCCACAGTGCCTATGTGCCGCTGAAGGATTGTCCGACGGATGAGACGCGTGCGCGAGAGTGTCGGATGCACTGGGGCCCGATGGTGCTGGAATCAGTGCTCTTCAATGCATTTGAGGATGGGGGCAACGTCTATACGGGGTATTGGTACCGCAACGAAACGCTGACCGGCAAATGGTGGGACCGCTATGTGGCGTCCGTGCAGGAGTGGCGCTGGAATCGCTGGTCCGACAACAACCCGGTATTGGACGATTATGTGGGCCATCCGATGATGGGCGCGATCACCAACAGCATCTGGATCCAGAACGACCCGAAGGGAATGACGCTTGAATTTGCGAACGACAGGGCGTATTGGCGAAGCAGAATGCGGGCGCTGGCGTGGTCAACGTTCTACAGCTTTGAATGGAAGCTGGGTCCGACCGGAGAAGCAGCCGTGGGACACAACGGCGATCACTTCTTTTTTGACAATGGCGTGGTGACCAACGAGACCGGTTGGGTAGAACTGGTGACAACGCCGGTAGGCGGATTTGGCTGGACGATTGCTGAAGACTATCTCGACAAGCATGTGGTAACGAAGCTGGAGGAGAAGAGCCGTAATCCGGTTTTGCTCACGATATATAACTTTCTGACGCCTGCACGGGGGTTTGCAAACATTCTGCGGTTCAGGCCGCCGTGGTATCGCGATTCGCGGATCGTGAAGGCGAACAGCTTCTGGAGCGATCCGGGGGAGGGCGTTTCGGCATCAACGGCAGATGCAATACGCTATGCGTCCCGGCACCATGACGGCAGGGCCGAGGCGTATCTTGCCTCGGTGGAGCGCGTGCCAGTGACAGCACCGTCGAGCTGGCAAGGTCCGGGCGGCAAGCATGAGTTCGGCGCATGGTGGGGAATGTCGCTGATGAGTGGCCACATCTGGGGCTACTCCGGGGATGTGAAGTACATGCCGATTGATCTGCGGTACTCGTATGAACTGTATCGACATCACGAATCGTGGACGATGCGGTACGCGCCGGAGATGACGGCCTTGGCCATGCTGGACTGGCCGACTCCGAACACGACCGCGACCGGCGGGTCATTCAACCAGCGCAAGCGCGTTTACGGAAGCGGCTTGAGCCCGGTGGGATTTCAAGCTGATTTTCTTCCGCTGCATCGAGTGCAGCCATTCCTTTCGACGGATGGGGGATTCATTTACTTCAGCGATCGGACGCTGAGCCCGCAAGGGTCGCAGTTCATGTACACGATCGATTATGGGGCGGGCCTGAATATCTTCCACCACAAGAACCAGGCGATCACAATCGGCTATCGCTACCAGCATTTGTCGAATGCGAACATCAGCATGCACAATCCCGGCACGGATGCGAATACGTTCTATGTGGGAGTTTCGCGGTTCAGGACAAGAAGGGATCAGCGGCAGGCGCGGGATTTGCGCTAAGGCAAGTTGAGTTGGACGATCTCCGCTGACGGATTGACATTCATTTCGAGCGTCAATAATCCAATGGTGACGGGAAGCTCGAACCGGCGGGGACCGCAGGAGCCTGGGTTGAAGTAGAGCACGCCTTTGCGATGTGCGATGTGGGGTTTGTGCGAGTGGCCGTAGAGGACGGCGGCGAACTTGGCTGCGGCGGGATCGAGGTGCAGAGTTTGGACGTCGTGAAGCATATAGATGTAGTGGCCCTCGAGCAGCAGAACTTCTGTTTCGGGCAGGCGGCTGCAGGGTGCGTCGCGATCGACGTTGCCGCGGATGGCGGTGACCGGCGCGACTGTTGCCAGAGATTTGAGAATGGCGGGATCGCCCACGTCGCCAAGATGCAGGATGCGCTCGACGCCGGCGAGGGCGGGCAGGACTTCAGGGCGAAGCAGGCCGTGGGTGTCGCTGACGACGCCGACCTTCATCGGCCAAAGCTGAAGAGGAGCGACCAGCGGCTTCTGGATTTTGCCATCTCGGGTTGATGGACGGGGTCGACCATCTGGCGCGGATAGCCCGGTGTTTCCGCATTATCCATCATTATGCAATACACGCCGCTCCAGTTTCGTTGCCATTTCCAGTCTTTTCCCGCGCCTGTTGCCTGTGCCTCGATATGCGCTGCAGCATGCGCAGGCGAGAGCTTCTCATTGCAATGGGGACAGCGCGGCGCGGCGCCTTTGCGAAAGCGTCCTGAACACACGCATGGCTGGAGAAGGGATTCCCACGAGGCGTCGATTTCCGCGAACTGAGTGGACAGGGGAGGGAATCCGGCCACGTACGGGTTGGAGTAATTCAGGAGAGCCAACATGCCGCAATCGTCGCAGTATGCGTAGGAGTTGTCGCCAAAGCCGGAGTGCCAGAGCGAATAGCGGTACAAGCGTCCGCAATGCTCGCAATCGCCTTTTTTCAAGATGACCATAGATTTCTCATAACCCCATTTCAGAGACGGGTCCGCGGATCGAGCTGATCGCGCAGCACGTCTCCCAGAAAGTTGAAGCCAAGCACTTCGCCTGCGACCGTCGGAGAGAGAACGAGATGCAGTGAATCAAAACGGTACCTCGCGTAGCGAAGCCCGGACAGGTCAAGCCATCCGTGTTACGTTGACTCTGTTGGCTCATTCACCTGTGCCTGGCCGACGCTGCTCACCGCCTGCATCTTGCGATCATTTATTAAGAAAGTAGTGCAAGAGGCGGGCGCGGGATACTTGAAAACTAATATGAAGGAATTGCCCGGAACCAACGAAGTACACGCTCGAACAAACTGGCGAGACGCGGTCGCAGCCTATACGGATCGGCGTGTACTGCAGGTGCTCGCACTCGGGTTTTCCAGCGGTTTGCCGCTCCTGCTGACCTACTCGACTCTTCAAGCGTGGCTTGCGACAGTGGGCGTGCGGCGCGCAACCCTCGGCGCGATCGCCCTGGTTGGCACCGCGTACTCATTCAAGTTCGTGTGGGCGCCGCTCATCGATCGCGTGCCTCCGCCCATCCCTTTGGGACGACGGCGCGGCTGGGGCGTCACAATCCAGATACTTCTCATCGGTGCAATCCTTGCTTTGGGATCATGCGATCCGAAGCACAACCTGCCGCGCATGGCAGCCCTGGCGGTGCTGGTCGCATTTCTGTCTGCCAGCCAGGACATTGTGATCGATGCATGGAGAGTGGAGAGCCTTAATAAGGATCAGCAGGCGCCTGGAGCGGCCATGATCCAGTCCGGCTACCGGATCGGCATGCTGGCGTCCGGCGCCGGATCCTTGTTCATCGCGGCCTCAGCCGGGTGGTTCGCAGCCTATGCCACCATGGCTGCACTGCTTGGGGTGGGACTACTGGTGTTTCTGTTCGGTCCCGAACCGAAGTTGCCCGCGGAGAAGTCGTATGTTGCGCATTCGGTGTGGCAGACGGTTCTTCACGCGCTTTTCAGAGCCGTGATCGAACCGTTTCGTGACTTCATGCAGCGGCGGCTCTGGCTCGTCATTCTGATGGCGATCTTCTTATACAAGATGGGCGAAGCCATGGCAGGAGTGATGTCAACGCCACTCTATATATCGCTGAAATTTTCGCTTCCCGAAATCGCGACCGCCTCGAAGATTTTTGGATTCTTCTCGATCGTGACAGGAGCCTTGATTGGCGGCGTTGTGACGACCCGGTTGGGAATCCGCCGCGCGCTGATTCTTTGCGGCATTTTGCAGTCGATAGGGAATCTTTTTTTTGTGCTGCAGGCCACAGGCGGACATCGGGTGGGATACCTCGCCCTATGCGTGACCGCCGAGAATCTTACAGGTGCAATGGCTGGAACCGCGCTGATAACCTGGCTATCTAGTCTGTGCTCACCCGCTTTTACGGCGACCCAGTTTGCGCTGCTTTCGTCGCTGGCTTCGCTTAGCCGCACCGTGGTGGCCTCCTCGGGAGGAGTCCTGTCAGAGAAGATCGGCTGGGCGCCTTTCTTCCTGCTTACGAGCGTCGTTGGATTACCGGCACTCCTTCTGATCCTCTGGGTCGGACCGCGCGACGATTCCAGGATTGAGCAACGCACGCCAGCTCTCTAAACTCGGATGGCAGGATTCTCGGCTTGAGCTGTTCTTATGATCGTCGAACGGCCTCGGTGAGAGGAAAGGGGAGCGTTATCACCCCGGGGGTCGACGGCAGATGCGCTTTCTAATGGCCCGGAAGTTGCACATTACGTTGGTAAGGATACTGCGACCGCAAAATGGGTTATGTGTATAGATAGACGTGAACATTTCAGCGAAACAGCTCTGCGCCGCCTTCGCGGTATTGGTGCTTTGCGCCTGTGCATTGCCGCAGGCGCTGGCACAGTCGCACCTTGCCGTCGAGCCGGGGACCGTGCAGTTGATGGCGCTGGCGAATGAAGCTCGCGCTGCGGCCGGAGCGGCACCGCTTCGGTGGGACAATGCGCTGGCCGAGGCTGCCCGCAAGCACTGCATGCGGATGGCTGCGGAAGGTCCGATCGCGCACCGCTATCCAGGGGAACTCGATCTCTCGGAACGGGCGGGATTGGCGGGCGTGCATTTTGACCTGGTCGAGGAGAATGTGGCGGTCGGTCCAACACCCACGATGATTCACGATGAGTGGATGCACTCCACGGGGCATCGCGAAAACATGCTCAACCCCGATGTGGACCGGGTGGGAATCGCGGTGGTTGCCAGCCGCGGCGTGTTGTATGCCACGGCGGATTATGCGCGCGGCGTGCAGGCGCTGTCGCAGGCGGAGATCGAGAAGCATGTTGCGGAACTGATTCGACCGAGCGGAGTCGCGCTTGGCGGAAGTACTTCATTGGCGCGTGCTGCATGCCCGATGGAGAACGGCGTGCCTCGGTCGTCAGGGTCGATGCAGCCACTTTTCGTGATGCGCTGGCAGGATTCCGACCTGAGCCGTCTTCCGAAGGAACTTTCGAATGAATTGGCATCGGGGCGCTATCGCGAAGCGAGCGTGGGAAGTTGCGACCCGAGCGGAACTGTTGGCTCGTTTACCGCATACAGGGTTGCGGTGCTGCTCTACTGATTGCTGGTTGGCGACGGCTGGGATGGACTTCTCGTGTAGATGAGGTCGTACTCGACGTGCCAGGTCTTGCCGCCGTCATTAGATCCCTGCGAGAACTGGCGGACTTTGTCCGGTCCAAGATTGAAGAATTGCAGATGGCGCAAGAGTGTTCCGCCGGTGGATAGCGGCACGTCATCGGTCCAGTAGTCCATCACCTTTTCTTTAATGCCGCCATGAAAGAAGATGACGCCTGCTGCATTGTCCACCCAGTACTGCTCCCAGCGCTTGAGGTTGACGTTCCACGTGTTGTAGCTCTTGCCGAAATAGGGTCCGCCGGCGGAGGACCAGTTCTCCCAAATGACACAACCGCCCATTTCCTTTGAGACATGGCTCGCGCCCTGATGTATTCCTGTGTCAGCAGATGCGACGTCCCAGTCGCCGACCCAGAAATCGAAAGCGCGAAATTCCGGGTCTTCGCAAGGAGCCGCGTTATGCTGCACCTGCTTTGAGAGTTCGATAAAGCGCGGGTTCTCTCGCAGCGAGTCCCACTCGACATCGCCAGTGAGACGGGCGGACTGAGAAAAGCCGCCATCGGCTGAGGCTTTCAAGGACATGAGTGCGCGATCTGAGTCTCCCATCGCGGCGTAGGTATCGGCGATTTCATAGTCCGCGATAAAAGCAGGCAGGCCATTCGATGCACCAAGGGTCTTTGCCTTTTGCATTGCATTGAGGGCAATGTCGAAGTCTTTGCGGTGTCGCGCAGAAATACTGAGTCGATACCAGTAGTGCGCATTCGCTGAACTCTGTTTCGTAAGCGCGGAGTACTGGATTTCGGCCTCGGTCCAGTTTTGAGAACTGTACGCCTTATCGGCGGCGGCAACAGCCACGTTGTTTACAGCCGGCGATTGTGGAGACACGGCCACTGGTATCAGCACGAAAATCAATACGACACTGCGAAGGAAAGGCATCAGAAGTCCTTATGCGCAAATTGGGTGTGGGCGAATCGTACCAAGAATGATCCGGCACACGAGCGCACATCAGATGCCAATTGTGATCGATTGAAGCCTTGGCGTGACGACTGGCGCTTGAATGCGCGCACGGAACGAATCAGGCCGGCTCGGTTTCCCGGAGCGGAAGGCGAATGCCTTCTCACGAATTCCCGCGCCCTGGCATTCACCTGGTCGGAAATCGCATAGCAGTTGTGGTCGTGGTTCGGAATCAGGTTGACCTTTTATGTCATATCCGTTTGCAGCCGTATATCGCCCCGGGTCGCAGGAGTGCTCAGTGGCAGCATTCGGTGCTATTCACCAGACTGCATCGGGATTGTCTCGAATCGTGATCCCGCCTTTGGAAAAGGTATTGAGCCACTCGCTGTAACGGCGCCTCGATATTTTCACAACGGCAACTTTCCGGTCGTCTCCACCGTCGTGAGCACCCGCGAGAAAATAATTCGCTGGCGTCGAGTGAGTGGATGATTGGCCGTTCTCGCTCTTCGAACTCCCTCGGACGACATTGTTTGAGGAGGCGGTTATCTCGACCTGCCTGCCGAAATGGATTCCGTACTGCACCGGTTCGCCTTCTCCCGCAACCTCTCCAAGCTTCGGGTCGAGCTTCTCGAGAGTACTTTCTACGAGTCCGCGCGGTGAAGATGCGGGCAGCAGGCACCACGTCTCGTCGCGACCGTCCAGGCGGCTGAGCCTTGCCATCAGGCTTGAGTCCGGCCGGCTGTTCGCGATCCTCCGATCCAGCTCTTGTTGCACACTCACCGGCGTGCCAAAGATCGCGATGTCCGAATCCAAGATTGCCAACCAGCGCAACTGCTTGAACTTGCTGCGCTCGCGCGCGAGAGGCGGAACAACAAGGATGGCTTCGCCGCGATAACTTGCAGTTGTTGCGCTACCGCTCTCTGCGAACCGGAAGATCGCATTGCGATTGAAGTGGCCGCTGACGAGAAGACTGTGTTCGCTGAGTTTTCCGTCATCGCCGACTTCCGCCGCAAAAACAACCTGGTGAATCCGGCGCGATGCGTCCGCCCCAGTGACAGCAAAGAAGTCTTCGAGATCAATCCTGTTGTTTCCCGTGAAAAGAAGAAAGCTGCTCGGCTGTACATCGAGCGTTGGACTGAGCATGCTCGCAATGATCTGGCTCTCGGGAGGCACCATCTGGATGAGCCGCAGGTCGGACGATATTGCAGACGCAGTAACAGCCGCGTTGAACAGGATCGACAATAGCAGAAAGGCTTTCGCGGTTCGAAGCAGCATTGGCTTCCTCCGTGGTCGTCTGCGCTCTATACCTCTACAACGTCAGCTACACACATTTGTTAACGAGTTCTTCATTTCAAATCGTGCGCCTGCCGAAAAATCTGAGTCGCCACTACTTGTCAATCCGCAAACAAATGGAGGATGGGATGCAAAAGTGTTCTCGTGCATCGAAGATTCACACTGCGATTGTGGGCAACCCGCGATTGGTGAATCTCACCGAAAGCGCTTGGCAAGTGTGACCATGTGTAGCGTTACATACGGTAACATATAAACAGGCAAAGTTTGAAAATGTCTTTATAAGAATTTCTTGAAATAGATTCTTGCTGAACTCAGCCGAAGTCCTGATGATTTTTCCAGAACTCTGACCAGGGCTTGCGCGGCGGGCCGCACACGAAGATGTCAGGATGGTCCCGGCTTTCTTCGTTCTTGATGCCGAGAGAGTTGCCATTGTGGCCGGCAAGCCGGCAACTTGTGAATATCGAGTCAGCCTCTTCCTGGCTTATCCCAAGGACGATGAAGGTGGTGAGGGCAGACGTCGGGTAGCCGCGCAGCCACTCGGAGTTGGTGGTGCCGATGGGCGCGGGCAAGCTGTAAGCCGGGCCGAGGATTTCGATAGCGCCGTATTCGCCATAGTTTCCGGTTGTGATCCCGAGGTGCTCTCGCTGTTCGGGCGGCAGCGAGTCCCGAATGGACGCGACAGTGCGCACCAGTTCATCCCAGCCAAACTCTTCGCGCAGGTCTCCGTTGTGTTCGAGGGCGTAGGCGCGCAAGGGACCCGAGGAGGCAAGTGGTATCAGCCTGGCTACAGCGATGGCGCCAAACGCAAACAAGCCGAGGAAATAGGCAGTTGCAATTGTGCGGCGGCTCCACGCCGGCCGCTCCGCAAGCCAGCGTCCGATGACAGCGGCCCCCATGGCAAGCAATACCGGATAGGCTTCGGCGACGTAATAGAAGCGGCCCTTGTTGACCCAGAAAAACAGAACCGGGACGAGGTACATCCACGCAAGAACGCGATAACGGCTGTCGCGCAGAAAGGCGACCAACCCGATGATCCAGAGCGGAGTTGCAAACGGATTGACGTCGATCAGGAATTGGTATTTCCAGTAACCCTCTGCCCGGCCTTCGCCCACGTCGCGCGCATGGATGTGCTGAAGGAAATGATAGGAAATGAAATCGTGGCGGATGAGCCAAACGATGTTGGGCAGGAACAGCACGAGCGCGACTCCTACGCCGGCCCAGAACCAGGGGCTGATAAAGTAGCGGCGGCCGCGCGTGAAAACGAGTCCGATGAGAAGGCCAGCCACAAAAAAGACAACGGAATACTTGGTGAGCAGGCCCATTCCGATTGCGGCTCCGATGGCGAGCCACCAGCGTGGATTCCCTGTCTTCAGCAGCCGGATGGTGAACCAACAGACCAGCGCCCACCATAAAAACGAGAAGGACGTGTACTGGAATTCGGTGGCTTCAAAAAGCGGTAAGCCTGACAGTGCGACCGAAAGCGCCGTTGCGACCTGCGCAAGGCGGTTGCCGCCGAGATCGCGCGCCATGAGTCCGCTGACGACAATCACGATGGCCTGGCCGATCACGGAGAACATGCGCAAGCCGACGAGCGAGAGGCCGAAGAGACCGAGGCTGATGCGCTCGATGAAAGGGGTTAGCGGGGGATAGGAAACGTAGCCCCAATCAAGATGGCGCGCGTCGCTCAGGAATTGGAGCTCGTCGCGATGAAAGCCGTAGCGGCCGTTGGTGGCGATATGCAGGATTGCGGCGGCAACGGCGACGCAGACGACGGGAAAAAGGCTCGCGGTGGAGGTTGGGGCAGCACTGCTCTGGGTGTAAGCGAAAGGGACTGCGGACACACGAACGTCTGCCACGTCGCCTCCTCCTGTTCAGCTTACGTTCGCGCCGTTGCTCCGGTTCCCGGATTTTTTGCGCAGGGGCTGGGCGACGAGCACCGATTTCATTCCGGCCGCGGTGGCTGCCTGAATGCCGAGTTCAGTGTCCTCGAAGACGAGGCAGTGTTCTGGGGCAACGCCCAGCTTTGATGCGGCCAGCAGAAATCCGTCCGGTGCGGGCTTGCCTTGCTTGTAGTCCTCGGCGCAGACGAGGACATCGAATTTATCCAGCAGGCCGAGAGCGGTGAGCGAGCCGACGACGGAGGCGCGGCGGCTTCCGGAAACGACGGCGAAGGGAATGCGGCCGTGTTGCGCCTCTATGTGCTCGATGACGTCGGGAATGCCCTTCAGCTCATGAAGCTGCGCGTGGTAGTAGCTCTCCTTGCGCGCGGCGAGCGTGTCGACGGGCATGTTAAGGCCCTGCATCTCATTCAAGTCGGCGATGATTTTGCGTACCGGCTTACCTCCCCAGGCATAGAAGAGGTCTTCGTCATAGGTGGCACCGTAGTCGGCAAGGGCTTTTGTCCAGGCCTTGTAGTGCAGCGGCATGGAGTCGGCGATGGTGCCATCGCAGTCGAACAGATAGGCTCGAAAATCGCCCTCGGGCAGTTTGAGATTCATCGAAGAAGAGAACTCCTGATCAGCGATTTGAATGAGGCCTTGCGTGGAATGGGTTCGAGTGCGAGTGGTTTATCGTGACGTCGCAGCGGTGGATTCGGCGGGCGCGGTGCAGCCACCTTCGCCGGTCTTGGTCGGCTCCATTTTGAGGGCGTTGTTAAAGCGGTTGAAGTAGTTGAAGAGACCGATCCCGCAGAGCAGCTCGACGATTTCACCTTCGGAGTAGAAACTACGCAGCTCCGCGAACTGTTCGTCGGTGACGGCGTGGGCATCGCGGGTGACGGCTTCAGCGAGTCGAGAGGCGGCCCTTTCGGCAGGGGTGAAGTTGTCGCGCTTCTGCCAGTCGGCCAAGTGCGACAGCTGATCGTCGGACCATCCGAGGCCCTTGGCAAGGATGGTGTGGCTGGCGAAACAGCAGGGTGTCTCGGTCACCTGGCTGGTGCGCAAAATGATCAGCTCTTTGAGCATTTCTTATCGTAACGAGTTTCAACATTGTCAAGCAAGCGATACAGGCTCACGACATCACCGTCTTTGACGACGACGCATCCGGGGAATGCAGGGGAGCGTGGAAGCGAACCTACCTCCAGCCTTGCGATTCTCCTGGCCGCTCCGGATTAGTCGCTCACGGATGGTCGAACGTTCGAAAGCGAGGGGTGATGAACTCCAGTTTCCGTGCTCGGAGGAAGAGCACGGAAGCGAGCGCAGCGTAATTTCGGAAAAATGCCGGTTTTGGTTTTACGGGCGTGCTTCGTAGACGATATTGAACGGAGTCTCGGCAGCGCGACGGAATCGGCTGAAACCAGCGGATTCAACCACCTGGCGAATTCTTTTTTCGCCGGCTTGCGCGCCAAGGCAAAGTCCTACCTCCTGAGATCTCGAACAAGGTGTGCAAAGCAGGGTCGAGAAAGAGTAATACACTCGTCCGACTGGATTGAAATTGTCCGCAAGCTGGTCATTTGCGAAGGGCTCCACAATCATCCACGTCCCATCCTTCGCCAGCATCTCTTTCACATGTGAGGCGACACCCGCTGGATCGCCCATGTCGTGCAGGCAGTCAAAAACAGCGACCAAGTCGTAATCCTTGCCTGAGACTGCTTTCGCGTTTGCAACCTCGAAGGTGACGCGGTCAGACAAGCCTTCACGATTGGCAACACCTCTTGCAGCTTCGATCGACTTGTCGTGGTAATCGAAGCCAAAGAACTTCGATTTGGGGAACGACTTGGCCATCAGAACAGTTGAAGCCCCTTTTCCGCATCCAACGTCCGCGATTCGAGCGCCACGTTCAAGCTTCTCCTTAACGCCGTCCAAAGCAGGAATCCAGGAACTCACAAGGTTCGCTGCGTAACCGGGCCTGAAGAATTTCTCGCATCCGTGGTAGACGCCGTCTGCGTGCTCGTGCCAGCCCATGCCGGCGCCGGTCTTGAATGACTCTGCGATCCGCGGAACGGCTGCCAAGGAACCCAACGCAAGTTCAAACGCTCCGGGCAAATACGCAGGACTTTGCTCGTTTGCCAACGTGAAGGCCTGTTCCGGATTCAAGCTGTATTTCTCCGTAATCCTGTCATAGTCGATGTACCCGCCCGCGGCTTGCGAGGCAAGCCACTCACTGACGTATCTCTCGTCAGTCGCGGTTTGCTTTGCCAATTCGGCTGAAGTCATAGGCGCATTGGCTAAAGCTTTATAGAGACCTGTCTTTTCGCCGATCACTACCATTCCAGCGTGTACGGCGGCTCCGAGATCATTCACGAACTTACCCACAAAAGAATTCAACCTGTCCATGTCAATGGCGGTGGCGGTGGCACTCATGTTCAGCCTCCTGCTGATTTGAATTCGCATCGTCTTGCATCGGGGAAAGCGTCACCTGCCTGGGCCGCACACAGTCCTACCCACGTGCGGATAGTGAATCCCAACCCATGGTGAGGCTCCTCGGAGCTCGGTTTCGCCTTGCCCGACGCAAAGTCGCGGTTTAGCATCCTGTCTAAACGATCAGGACCGGGTCATCGTCGCTCAACCGGTCCAATCAAGTCCTTAAGGCGCTCCAAAAAACTTCCAAGTAATTTGTAAAGAGCGGCGAACGAAGCCTATGCAGCTGAAAAAAGAGAGCTTCTACGAATACGGTTCGTTTCGATTGGACCCAGCCGAACACCGGCTGACCCGAAACGGAATTGCCGTGCCTCTCGCTCCCAAAGCGTTCGAGCTGCTTCTCTTTCTGGTGCAGAACCAAGGCCGCCTGCTCTCCAAGGAGCAGATCATGGAAACGCTCTGGCCAGGCAGTTTCGTCGAGGAGGCCAACCTAACGGTCTCAATCTCTGTTCTTCGCAAGGTCCTAGGCGAAAAAGAAGGGAACCTGCGGTACATCGAGACAATACCGAAAAAAGGCTATCGATTCATCGCTTCGGTTCGAGAGGTGCAGGGCACGTCCGCGATCCTCCTGGAGGAAGGCTCTTTCAGCAAGTCGCGGAATGAGCCGGTGTGGCCCGGCCCAGCTGTCAACACGATTCCTCCCGAGGCTAACGATGGTGTGAAAGACCGGGACGATCCTCCCGTCACCTCTTCGGGTCCAGCGTATTCACCGCTGCGCCGCTACCGGTGGACCATCCTCACTGCCGCGATTCTCGTTTTTCTTGTCCCTGCGGCAATCTTTTTCATTCGTCGCAGGCCGATGGCTTCGCCAGCACACCTTGCGACGGTCCAGCGCAGTCTCGCCATCCTCCCGCTTCGCAACCTCAGGCAGAATCCGCAGGACGATTTTCTCGGTTTTTCACTTGCGGACGCCGTCATCACCGGGCTGGGGCCGATAAGTTCGCTCACCGTGAGGCCCAGTTCCGCGATTGAGAAGTACAAGGGGCAGATGCTCGATCTTCAGAAGATCGGCGGGGATCTGGGTGTCGATACCCTGCTGACCGGCACCTTCATCCACGACGGTGACCGTCTCCGCATTACGTATCAATTGATCGACGTAAAGACAGAACAGATTCTTGGCCGAGACATCATCGACCGGAAATACGAGAACCTGTTTACGGTCCAGGATGAGGTCACTCAGCAGATTATCAAGGGACTAGCTTTGGATCTCTCCTCTTCAGAGGCAGCACAGATGAATCGCGGGGCGCCGGTCAACCCGGTGGCTTACGAATACTACCTGCGGGGAGTCGATCTGATGAGCAGCCATGATTTCCCCCACGCCATTGAAATGCTCGAAAAGTCGGCCGAGATCAATCCGAATTACGCGCTGACTTGGGCCTATCTTGGACAGTCGTACAACTCTACCGCTTCTTTTCAGGTTAGCGGCCGCGAGCAGTATCGGCGAGCGCGAGCTGCCTTGCAACGTGCTCTTGATTTACAGCCGCGCCAGCCGGAAGCCAGTATTTTCCTGGCAAATTTACTCATTGATACCGGCGAGGTTGAAACAGCAGTGCCGCTGCTGCGAGATACGCTGAAGAGCAATCCGAACAATGCATCCGCGCATTGGGAACTGGGATATGCGTACCGCTTCGGCGGTGCATTAAGAGAGTCCGTTGCAGAATGTGAGCTGGCGCGTCTGCTCGATCCAACCGTAAGAGCCAACGGTTCGGTTCTCAACGCCTATCTCTATCTCGGCCAATACGACAAATTTCTTGCGAGCTTACCTGTCGTTGATGATTCGTCGTTCCTGGTCTTCTATCGCGGTTTCGGAGAATATCATCAACGGAACTTTGCTCGAGCGGCCACGGATTTCGACGGCGCATATCAGCTCGAACACACCATGTATACCCAAACCGGCAAAGCTCTGGGCGATGCGATCGCCCACCGGGAGTCCGAGGGGCTTCAACTGCTCCGCGACCTGGAAAACAAAATCCAGCAACGCGGTGTGGGAGACCCGGAAGGGACCTATAAGATCGCGGAGGCCTACGCGGTCCTGGGCGACAAAGCTTCGGCTCTACGCATGCTGAGCTACAGCATCCAGCATGGATTCTTTGCATGGCCCTACTTCACGTCGGACCCGCTATTCACCAATCTTCGCGACGAACCGCAATTCGCCGAACTGATGACCATCGCCCGCGACAGACACCTAGCATTCAGGAAGAGATTCTTTTAAGCAACTGCAGGTTCCCAGAACCCTATTCATAAATTAACAAGCCATCGGTTCGAGAAGCTGCGAAAAGGGGCAGCTTTCACGCGGCAGTTTGAGAACCGCCCCTGAAGTTCTCCTGTCATCATTCTCGAAGGGGCATACGCATCAAATCGACTTTATCCGTGCGGGCCTCGTATCGGCCTTTTGCAATGCGACTACTGGCGTGGCGTCGCCGACCTGACATACAATTTGCACGCCTTGGGATGTCGACCGTCCTCGAACCCAAACGGCGAGGCCGGCGGCAAAGTCAAAACAGTCTTCAGAATCATTGAAAGTTGATCATCGACTCGAACCGATTGTGACGATCGTCTTCGCTTTTATTCGGCGGGAAGAATCGACGTTGGCCCAAGGCGCCCGGCAGCACCGGAGCACGATCGGGCCGCCGGCCCCTGTGGCAGGGCAACTGCAAGCCTGAGTGCCAATGCGGAAAGTATTCGATCGAGTGGCAAGTAAACAAATGAACGGTTCGCGATAGCAGACAAAGCAAGGAAAAGTTCACCTGCGCAGACTGCGCCAAACATCTCCGAGGAGGGAGATTACCGTGATTTCAAAACGCATAGCACAAGATGCGGCCACGCTACATACCATGGTAGCCGTGACGCTTTTTTCATGTAGCTACCCGCTCCTGGCACAAGGCACAGCTTCAGGAAGCCGTTCGACTGATTTGGGTATCTCAGGCGGGGCGATCCACCGTCAATTATGTTTCCAAAGTGCCGATTGCGGGTACCTCGAGGGGGCTAGTAAAGTTGGCACCGCTCCGATTAGCATTGGCAGCTTTACATTGAGTCCGCAGAATGCCCCGACACTGGTCCTGGATGACGCAGGCGCCGGAACAGGAGCAGGGAATCCGCTCGACATCTACACTTCGAACAGTACGGGCGCGCAGGCATGGTCAGCCAACAACACCGGCGTCACGCCGCCCGGTTTCTACAACTTCGCTGCGCTTGGTCCCTATTGCATTACCGCATCGGGAAGCACCGACGGTTCGGCCGTGGTTCTGGATGCGTGTGCAGGCACTGCGGGGCAGGCCTGGGATCCGGTGCTGATTGGCAAAGCCTACGAATTCCAACCCGCTAACAGCACAAATCTTTGCCTTACCGCGAGCGGAGCGGGGTCGGGCAGCGCAGTGGTTGTGGACACATGCACCGGCTCGAGCAATCAACTGTGGTCACTGACGGTGGAAACCAACAGCAGCAATACCGGCAAAGGCGGACCCGACTCCAGCCGCTGCGACGGAATTGGTGGCCTGTCAGTTGGTGGCGTGACCTACAGGCCGACCTGGTGCCAGGAATTCGATGGCCCCGCGAGGCCGCCCTCCACCGCGGCCTGGAATTTCGACCTCGGAAACAACAACGGTTGGGGAAATGGCGAAGCCGAAGTCTACTGCGGACCTCCGGGAGTCTTAGGCAATCCCAGCCAGTGCCCGACAAAATTCAGCACTTCCACGGCCCCCGTCTATATCGATGGCAACGGCCACCTCGTGATCCAGCCCAGAAATGTAAATGGAACGTGGATATCGGCTCGGCTCAATACGGATGGAGGGCAGACCTTCCAGTACGGCATTCTCGAGGCCAGGATCGAGCTTCCCGACATGACCAACCAGGGAGTCTGGCCCGCATTCTGGGCATTGGGGAACAACATCAACAGTGGCGTTCCATGGCCCGTCGCCGGCGAAATCGACATCCTGGAAGACTGGTCGCCGCAGGTGTTCAACGGAGCCGGGGACACAGGGGAGAATTCCACAATCCACACGTATCTCACTGGAGGAGACGGGCTCTCGGATCGCTATCTGTTCCCCAGCGGACAGGCGGTGAACACAGCCTTCCACACCTACGGGATCATCTGGTCGCCAGACAAGATCCAGTTCTTTGTGGATGACCCAACCACGCCGTTCTTTACGACCACGCCCAACAGCCTTCCTTCGGGGGATGTGTGGCCATTCAATCAACCGGTCTTCATCCTCTTGAATGAGGCAATCGGCGGCACTTTGGGTGGGTCGATCACCGGCTTGACCAACCCTGGGCCAATGACGGTCGACTACGTTCGCTGGTACTCGGCACCATAAAATGTCTGCGTTCTCAGAGCTCAAACCTGCCGGCGGTGGAATTCAACTCCACCGCCGGTGAGCTTCCGAATAGAAATCTGGGCCTGCTGCGATGCAGTTGCGATCGATCCAGCGGAGGCATTCAGCCAAACAGCGCTTAGCAATGCTGCGGCCGCCCCCGAAGTCATCGCAGCCAAACCCAGCGCCCGTTATGACGCGGATTCATTGTCCGCGAGTGCATTTCTTGCACTGGTGTATCGGGGTTGACATGAAGTAGTTTGATGGTCATCCTCTGTGCGCCAACGTGAGAACTGACGCGGCATTTGCCGAGGACAACTGGCGACAATAAGTAGATATGTAAGAACGCTGGCAGACCGATCGCAACACGGTTGTGAAGTTCTTCGAAGAACAATAAAAGTCAAGGAGTGCTACTTCGCGAGTACGGCCTGTCCAGTATGAAACGATGCGTGATTGGTCCGGCTGAGAAAGACCGCAACGCGGTTCCGTGTCGGTTCTTTCGCGAAGTCTTCTTCCGATACTGCGGCGTGTTTTTGAAGCCAATCATGAACGGAGAACTTCTCGACCGCGGTGGTGATCGCATTGTTCACTGCGCTCCACGCGTTTTTGAGATCGACGGCCGAGAGCGGATCTGCAAACGTGCGGTCGGGATTGCTGAGATATACCTCGTCGAGTTGGGGATGCAGGCGCTCACCAATTCCGAGAAGCGGCAACATGCGGTCGTGTACAGCAGTCAGATGTCCAAGCAGATAGAAGAGGCGGTTCTTGTCTGGTGCGACCTGCTTTTGAAGTTGTTCGTCATCGAGCGGCGCAAAGCGCTGGTCAAGACGGCCGACAATCTGTTTCCACGATGAAACTATGGTCTGCACAAAAAGCTCATCCATCACACGCTCTCCCTGTTTCCCTGTTGGATGCAAGAGGCACGGAGAAGATGCGAAGATTGGATTCGTTCTAGCTTCGTTAATGACTTGCAGGTGAACTCTTGGTTCCGCCCAGGCTGAAGTGCTTCGTCGCGAGTACTAACGGCGCAGCGATTAGGGTAATGATGCCGAGGACGTGGAAGCAGTCCATGAACGCGAGCAAATGGGCATGAACCTGCAACTGGCCGTAGTAATGAACGTAAGCGGCACGAAGGGCGTCAGCCGGGGACGCGCCCTGTGACTGCAAGTAAGCCGCAGCTTGCCGCACCTGGGGAAGCAGGTCAGACGATGAGTTCGTCAGGTTCGCACCGAGAACAGACTGATGAAAATTGCTGCGCCGTTCGACGGCGGTGGTGACAAACGCAATGCCGAAGCTACCGCCCCAGTTGCGAAAAAAATTGGTCAGTGAGGAAGCCCTGTTGTTCTGGCTCGGCTTAAGCTGCGAATAGGTGATGACAGTTAATGGAACGAAGAAAAAGGCGTATCCCAGACCCTGCAAAGCGCGTGCCCAAGCGTAATGACTATAGTCGGTATCGAGATTGAAGTGGCTGTAATGGAGAAACGAGATGCCAACAACTACGAGAGCCCCAAACAGGAGAACGCGAGGATGCACGATGCGGCGCTGGACCAGTTGCGCACCGAAGGGAGCGAGAAGTGTGATGACAAAAGCGCCAGGGCCGAGCACCAGACCGGCGTCGATAGCTCTGTAGCCATAGAGCGACTGGAGTAACTGCGGAATCATGGCAGTCGAAGCAAAGAGCCCAAAGCCAAAGATGAAGTAGAAGACGCATGCAATTGCGAAGTTACGCGTCTGAAGCAGCCGGAAATCGATCACGGGGTCTCGGTGATTCAATTCCCAGAAAACAGCGGTTACAAGGCAAACTGCTGCAATCACAAACAGCCATACAATCGTCGGAGAACTGAACCAGTCGTCAATCTGACCGCGATCGAGAAACACTTCGAGCGCCGCCGAACCGAGACCAATTAGCGCTATACCGACGCCATCAATACGCAGCTTGCCATTGCTGGAACGAACGGTTTTGCGTTCTTCCTGAAAGGCCGGCGGGTCGTGCACAAAGCGACTGGATAAATAGATGGACAGCAGACCAATAGGTATATTTATCAAAAAGACCCAGCGCCAATCATAGTTTTCCGTGATCCACCCTCCAAGCACCGGGCCGATTGCCGGAGCAGTAACGATTGCCACCGTGTAGAGGGCAAATGCCGACGCTCGCTTTTCGGGCGGAAAAGTGTCAACCAGGATTGCTTGCTCGACGGGCGCCAGCCCGCCACCGCCGATTCCCTGCAGGATACGGGCAACGAGCATCACTGGTAACGAGGGAGCAATGCCGCAAAGGAGGGAAGCCGCGGTAAAGAGACCAACGCAAATGATGTAATAGTTCTTTCGCCCGAGCACCCTGGAGAGCCACGCGGACATTGGCAGAACAACGGCGTTTGCCACCAGGTAGGTGGTGAGGACCCATGTCACCTCGTCATATGACCGGCCGAGTCCGCCTGCGATGTGCGGGAGTGACACATTGGCAATCGACGTATCGAGCAATTCCATGAATGTTGCGATCGTGACAGTCAATGCGACGGTCCAGGGATTGATGACTCGGCTTTGAGGGGAAACAATAAAGGGCTTGCTCGATGAGGGCGGCGCTGGAACTGGCGGCAGAGCGGTGGCGGCGACGGCCATATGAAGAAGAACTCCTCGATGTAAACCCAGAGACCGATCGGTCTTATTTCTAATTGATTCCAATTAAAAGAGACCGATGCGGCTTTTTTGGGATGTAGACTTCTATACGAGGATTTAGAGATGCGCAAGGGAGAGTTGACTCGGGAGCGAATCATCGCTCAGGCGGCACCCATTTTTAACCAGCAGGGCTTCGCAGGCAGTTCCATGCAGGACGTGATGGCAGCTACAGGTCTGGAAAAAGGCGGACTTTACAGGCACTTTCGCAGCAAAGAAGAGCTCGCGGTCGAGTCGTTTCGTTTTGCACTCGCGAAAGCGGAGAAGCTTCGCACCAGCAATGTGGAATCTTCTGATGGAGCGGTTGAGCAGCTGCATTCTCTCGTGAAGCGTTTCGTAGAAGCACCTTCAGGATTGCCCGGAGGATGTCCCCTGATGAATACAGCCATCGACAGCGACGACGGAAATCCCGTTCTGCGAGCGCTGGCTAAGCGGGGGTTCTCAGATTGGAAAACACGTGTTTCCAGCGTCGTCAGACGTGGGATCAGGAGCGGTGAGATCGCTCGTGAGACGGAACCCCGGCGAATCGCAAACATTATCATAGCGGCGCTGGAAGGGGCTCTGATGATGAGCCGGCTGGAAGGCACGAAGACAGCACTCCAAGATGCTCGAACAGCGTTGGATCTCCTGATCGAAGGAATCCGAGTTTCGGTTGCGAAGGCAGTTCGATAGTGTTGATTGTTTGGGCGCGCGTTTATTCCTTTTTCGCTACTTCTCAATATTTGCAAGAGGATCGCGGCAAAAGGGGCTGAAACATTGCGCTAGAATGCATGCCGCACTCTCCCGTGACAGTCCTATTCGTTGTCGACGGTCGTCAGGCGAGTCACATTATTCTGAATCCCGAGACCGACTGGTCTACTCTACTCAAATACGAGGCGCATTACCTCGAGAGTTTCAGGAGGATTCACACCATGTCAGCACCCACATCGAAAGGCACCGCTCTTATCACTGGTGCTTCCACCGGCATCGGCGCAGTCTATGCCGATCGCCTTGCCAAGCGCGGTTACGATCTTATCCTCGTTGCCCGCAGCGTCGAGAGGCTCTCTGAAGCGGCCGCGCGATTGAAGACTACCGGGCGCAGCATTGAGACGATGCCTGCAGATTTGACGAAGAAAGAAGACGTTCAACGCGTGGCCGTGCGACTGCGCACAGACCCCACAATCACCGCGCTGGTGAACAACGCGGGCCTGGGCAGCGCAGGGAAACTTCTCGATTCGAACATCGATGATCTGGAGTCGATGATCAATTTGAATGTCACCGCGTTGACGCGGCTGGCTCTCGCCGCCCTGCCTGGCTTTGTGGCGCGCAAAAACGGTCTGCTGATCAACATTGCCTCCGTCGTTGCCCTTGCGCCCGACCTTCTGAATGGCACGTATAGTGGGACCAAGGCGTACGTAGTGAACTTTACCCAAGCGCTGAAGAATGAAGTGGAAGGTACCGGTATCACTGTCCAGGCTGTACTTCCCGGCGCAACCGCGACACCTTTCTGGGAAAAGTCCGGCCGTCCGATTGAGGACCTGCCGAGCGAGATCGTGATGACCGCCGAGGATATGGTCGACGCCTCCCTCGCCGGTCTCGATCAGCACGAGCTGGTCACTATTCCAGCCCTGCCTGATGTCGCTGACTGGGAGAAGTACGAAGCGGCGCGCAAAGCTCTCCGCCCAAATCTTTCGCGTCAGAAACCCGCGGCCCGCTATGGGATCCAGGGCTGACCTCGAATATGAGGAGAATAGAAAAATGGTGGCTCGAGCTAAGTTTCTTCGCGACCAGGCGGGCCCCAACGAGAACGCGTTCGTGAATACTTTCAATGAACGATTCGAAGTCCAGCCTCCCGAGGCCACGACTGTGCAGCAGACTGTAAGCGGAAGGTGATGCACGAATTGCACACGTGTTAAACGAGCAGCGAGGAGTTTTTTATGGCAACGAAATCGACGCGTGATCACCTGATCGACACAGGCCTGAAGCTGATGCATCAAAACGGCTACAACGCTACTGGCCTGACAGAGATTCTGAAGGCAGCGGATGTGCCCAAGGGTTCGTTCTATCACCATTTCGGCAGTAAGGAAGACTTTGCCGCGGCAGCGCTTGAAAGATATACGACGCGCGAGGCGGAGCACGCCGCCTCCGTTTTGATCGGCACGAAGTTGTCGCCGCTCAAGCGTCTGAAGCGGTACTTCATGGACCTGGTGAAGTTCTACGGCCAGAAGGGCGAGATTCCCGGGTGCATGATGGGCCGCTTCAGCCTGGAGATCGCGGCAGCGAATCCGCAGTTGAGGAAGCAGATCAGCGGCTCATTCGCACACTGGCAGCATACGGTCGCCGCGGTCATTCAGCAGGCGGTCGCGCAGAAAGAACTCCCTGCGGATACTGATTCCGATTCGCTGGCAGGCTTTTTGCTCAACAGTTGGGAGGGAGCGCTTTTGCGTTCGCAAGCGGAAGAGAACGACGCTCCCCTCGAAGTCTTCATGCGTCTCGTATTTGATGGATTGCTGAAGAAACAGTCAAAGGTGTGACCTCGCTGCCATGACCTTCAAATAGTACGAGGCCGCTGGCCGGCTTCGTATCTGGCACGTGATAACCGGCTGAAAGGCCGGAGGCGAAGTCTCGCGCAAAAATCAGGGCAGAGTACCCCGAAGCAAAAAGCTACTCAGAGGACAACGATGTCATGGAACAACCCAACAACAACTCGCGCCGCCGTTTTCTCAAGGCGAGCTCAATGCTGGGCCTGGGTGCTGCACTTAGCCAGGGGATGATCGGGCAGCCCAAGCTTATTCATTACAACAAACTTCCCAAGGGAGGACACTTCGCGGCCTGGGAACAGCCGGCGTTCTACTCTGAAGAACTCCGGGCGAGCTTCAAATCATTGCGTAACAAAGCCTGAAGGCAGCCATGCGCTGTCATGTAGTCAACCATTGAATCAAAAAGGAGAAACAGCATGTCCACGATCTATCTTCACCAGACAACCACTGTCACGCCCGAACAATACATCGCCGGACTTACCGACTTCGGACCGGGCCGCGCGAAGCTCTTTGCCAACAGCGCCGACGATTACCTGAAAGTGCATCAGCTGGGCCGTACGGAGGCTGATGTCACCGAAGGCTCGGGCGGCGTCTGGGAACGGCTCCACTACGACTGGTCTGACACCAATCAGGTCGTTCTCACCACGACCGACTCCAATATTTGGGGAGGCGCATCCGGGCACACCTACACCTTCACCCGTCATGCTGATGGAACAACCGATATTGACGTAGTGGTCGTACGCGAAGGCAAAAATCTCAAGGGATACCTGCTCGGCTTTGTGCTCGGAACCATCGGCCGAAGCGTCCTGGAAAAGGCGTTTATCAACAGCGTCAAGGCCATTGAGGCCCGGAACGGCGTGGCAGTGCAGCTTAGCGCAGCGTGAGCGAGGTCGGAGGTTTTGGAATTTCACGAACTGAAAACGGTGCGGTAGTTATGGCAGATCTCATCAATAGGGTAGTTCGCTTCGGCGAGTTCGGTCCGGCGGGGCGCAGCGACAGTGGATGCGGCTTTGAAAGCGGGGCGACTATCTACCCGATGTGTCGAATCGCAGGCGGGCCTGTCCGAGGACGATTTCGTCTCCGTCTCGCAGTGCTACGCCTTTGCTTGGGCCGGGAGGCACCGGAATCACGTTACCATCCCTGACAATCGTGGTTCCATGGGCGCTGCGATCGTCGTAGATACGGAACACAGCCTTCTCAGAATCGAATTCAATGTGAGCATGAGCGCGCGAGACGGATTGATTAGGAGCGGGCGCGTCTTCTCGAAATGCCACGTCATTCTGTCGTGTGAGCCGCTGCTCGGCGTCGATAACTTCCGCGAGGCGACCCAGGTTGATGCGCTTCTTCTTCAGGAGAAGCTCTTGCTGCTGGGCGGTTCCTGCGAGAATGGTAAACCGGACCTCGGTCACCTCTTCTGACCGTTGCTGCGCAGGAGCGCTTCCGTAATGCACATCGAATCCACGAGCGGCTACATCTGGCGGCAGTTCCGGCACTAGTTCTACCTGCACAAAAAGGTGCGCCGGTAGTTCGGCCCGTTGATCCTCAAGCCGCTGGCGGATGTCGCGGGACAGGGCGTCGGCTTCAACGAAGACAAGCTCATAGGAGCGTCGAAGCGCCGGGTCCGGCAGCAATATTTGCACATCCAATTGCGTGTAAACGAATGTCTGCTTACCTCGTGGAAGCGTGTCGACATGAGCGGCGACGTCGTCGAGCACAGCTCGGTGCACCTCAAGTAGTTCGCGTTTCTGGTCCGGGGATGAGGAACGCAACAAGCCGCGCAGCTTTTCATCGATGCGCCGTTCCAGATCGTGTAGTCGACTCATGGGGCTCCTTGTAGATACCCAAGTGATTTAGCTGCCTTCATCACTTCCGCAGCGAGCGGAGCGGCAGCAGTGCCGCCGTACTGTCCATTTTCAATCAGGACGGAGAATGCCAATTTGTTCGATCCCCCATAAGGCGCGAATCCGATGAACCAGGCGTGGGAGGGAGCATGCTCGAGTTCCGCTGTTCCTGTCTTGCCGGCCATGGGGATGTCAGGCAGGTTCGCGCTGCGGCCGGTGCCGGAAGTGACGACGCCCCGCATATCGTCGCCCAGTTGAGAAGCCAGCTTCGGATCGAGAATGACCTGCGGCGGGTCCTCCCGAGGATTCGCCTGGTCGGTGACCCAGCGGCCGAAGGGCATGGAGCCACCGTGCGCAATGGTGGCGGCCACGCGCGCCATTTGGAAGGGGCTCGCTACTACCTGCCCTTGACCGTAGGACGTTTGAGGCATCTCCGCGCGCAGGGTCTTCACGTTCGAGGGGTTCGCTACGGCGATGCCGAGACGCGTGGCCGTATCGAGCAGCGCTTCTGGTCCCACTTTATAAGTGCCTAGCTGCGCGAAATATGCGTTACACGAAACCGCAATGGCGGTGCGCATGGATAGCTCGCCATGCGGCGCGGTGTCTTTGACGTCGTCGTGGATAGGGCGTTTCCAACCCTGTATAAAGTTGCCGGTGCGGCCATCGGGGAGGCGCTTGCATTCGTACACCTGATCGGCATTCTTTGGGTCTTTGCTAAGAGCTGCGATGGCAGTCACGATCTTGAACGAGGAACCGGGCGGATACAGGCCGTAGCGCGCGCGATCCAGCAAGGCGTCATCCTGATCCGCCGAAGAAGCGGAGAGGGATGGGTCGGGCCACGGATAGCTCACGGACGCAAGCAGGTCGCCGTTTTCCGGGTCGAGCACCACCACCGCGCCCCTGGTCTTACCGAGTTGCTGAAGCTGGTGCTGCAACAGGTCTGCCGTCTTCATCTGCAGGCGAGCATCGATGGACATGTGCAAATTTCGATCGCGATCAAGAATTCGCTTCACCGCAGGATGGTCGGGCTGCCAGCGATGGCGAAGCAGTGGCAGCAGTTCGCGATAGTCATAACGGAGAACGTGCTGCGAAGTCCGAGTATGCGGGTCGAAGACTTCTACAACCGTTGCGTGATCGTCATAGCCCTGCAGTGTCTGCAGAAAATCTCGTTCTGCATAAGAGCTGTTGTGTGCGGACCAGTTGGCGCGTGTCCTGAGGTCTCCAAGCAAATGGAATGCCGCAGGTCCCAGCGGATAATGGCGGGATTCTCCCGCGGGAGCTTGCTCCGGCACGGTCAGGCCCAAGCTGACATAACGATCGCGGTTCTGCTCAATCTCCTGCCAGTTGCTGGTCGCGAGCGGTAGTCCGTTGCGGTCGTAGATGGTGCCGTGGGGAATCGAGTGAGCGATGGCGAGCAAGCGAGGATTGTATTCGTAACGGCGCTCTCCATCCGCCTGCAGCGCCAGAGCTCCTGCTCCGGCAGTGGCATCGGCGCGGACGACTTGGATGTAGAAGGCCTTGATCAGCAGGCAGGCGCCGAGGCCGGCGAGCACGTAAGAGATGCCTCGCAGGCTCACGCGAAACGGTTCCGTAGTCTGAGCCGTCTTGCTGCGCAACAGTCGCCCTGCTGAGCGAGAAGAGAATGCCGATGATCGCGAAGTTAGTGATGAGTCCGGTTCTGCCGTAACTAAGGAAGGGAACGACCACGCCTGAGAGGGGAAATAACGCCAGCACGCCACCAGCAATCAGAAGGATCTGGAGAGCAAATGCGAGGGTAAGTCCGAGGGCAAGGAAGAAGTTGTAATCGGAGCGTGCACGGAGCGCTACACGGAGCCCAAACCAGACCAGGCCTGCATAAAGTGCGAGCACCGCGAGTACACCCAGAAATCCCCATTCCTCACCAAGAGCAGCGAGGATGAGATCGGTGTGAGCCGCAGGCATCCCTTGGGGATCGCCGAGTCCCAGGCCGGTTCCGAAGGCTCCGCCAGTGGCGAACGCCCAAAGAGAGTGGGCTATCTGTTCGCCGCCGCGAACTGAGTTGTCCCATGGAGATAACCACATGGAGACGCGGCCAGCCACATTGTTCGGGAAGCCAAGGAAGTAGCCGGATGCGAACCCGGAGAGTATAAGGAGCAGACCAATGGCCGCGAACAGATAGCGGTCGCGGGCTACGGCGTACATCGCAAGAAACAGACAGGCAATCAGCAGCGCCGGGCCGAGGTCCTTCTGCAGAAAGAAAAAGGCGAGGGAGAGGACGACACCGGCCACCACCGGCAGCAGGTATTCGAGCCGGGGCACCTCGATCCAACGCGAAATCGTTTTTAGTTCCTGGCGTTGATCGCGCAACGTGCGAAGAAATTCCCATCGTTCCGCAAAGTATCCGGCCAGGAAAAAGACGATCAGAACGCGAATGATCTCGGCTGGCTGGAAGCCAAGCAGATTAACCTTCGCGTCGCTGCCGGTTGGTCCGGAACCGAAAAGGATAAGTCCGGCCGAAAGCAGGAAGCTTGCAATGAGAAATATGTAGCTGAGCTTTCCGATACTGCGGCGATAGTCGATGATGCTGGCAAGCGCCAGCACAATGCAGCCTGCGGCGACGCCTTCAGCAAAGCTCAGAAAGGCAAGAGTGTCGCGCACCGGATCGCGCAACGTGATCATCAGGGTTAGGCCGACTCCACTGAGCAGGAGAAGAGACGGCAGTACATACGGTGTGCCGCCGACTCGGCGGATCGACCAGAAGATGTGCACTGCTGCGAAGGCACAAAAGAACAAAGCCGATGCAAGAATCAGTTGATTGCGGAACTGTGATTGGTCTCGCACCACGAAAGATGGCTTCAGCCGCGAAACCTCCGTGGGGCTGAGCAGCAGGATGGTCTCTGCTTCGGGTCGCGCCGACTGCACTTGTTTGGCACGCGACTGCAATCCGGTGAGGCCGCGTGTCTTCAGCACCTCTGCGATGGGAACTCGAATCTGGCTGAGCTCTCCTACGTGCGATACCGCACCTTCTCTGTTCCGGAGATACTCGAACATCTTGCCGGCGATGTACTGGCGCTCAGCGGAAGTGGGAACCCATTGCAGGAAGGGATAAAGCTGCTCGCGCCTTTCCAGTGTGGACAGGTTCAAGGTGTTCTGATCCGAGCCGGCGATGCGCGCGATCTTGGCTGCTGACGTAAGGCCGATTGCGGCAAGTATCAGGACGGAGGCCACCAGCAAAAGAACGCGCTCCAGCGCCCTGCCCTGTGCCTCTATGCGCTGGCGAGGGTTCTGGGTCCGGTCGACCGATGTGCTGCGAGTTACCGCCATTCGTCCCCCTTGCCCTGCTCTATTTGAAATTTGAGATGCGGTCCAAAGCATCATTCACTTGTTTTAGGTTTGCGGCTGCGTCGTCCCATGGCAGGATGCTCTCATAAAGGCGGCGGGCTCGCGTCAGGTCAGGGGCGGCCATCCGGTAGTAGTGCGTTGCCTGGACTGATGAGTTCGCCTGGTCTCCCAAAGCGATGGCGCGCTGAGCCCGATAGAGGTAGCCGTCGGCGAGTTCCGCCGTCTCCCGCTTACCGGTTGGATAACCGAGATGGTTGGCCTGTTTAATCGCTGCTTCCCCGTGGGCCAGGTCATGGAAGGAGCTGAAGTAAAGAGCAGCGAGGCCGAGCCATGGGTCAGCCGACTTCTTCATGGAGGACGCGGCAGCCTGAAAATCCTGGCGTGCATCCTCCAGCAACCGTGAATCCTGTTCAGCGGTGCCGCGCAGGCGAGCCAGGTGACCGTCAACGAGCCGGAGCTTCCCGTGCAGTGTTTTATCGCTCGGCTCGAGTTCGATTGCGCGAGACAGATCGTCGCGGGCGTGCGTCCAGTCCGCTTCCGACACGGGAGGTCCATCGGGCGCCCGGAACTTCACGATGGTTCGGTCAGCATCGGCAACGAGGTGTTTTTCCAACTCGGATCGAGCTGCCCAGAGGCTGATGGGTAAGTGAGATCGCGCCGACAGCTTCCGGTAATCGTTCCAGGCCGCATCCAGATTCTGCTGCTTCTCGCTGGAGAGGTCCCGCGCCAACTGGTGAGCGCTACCCCAAACCAGATATTCGTTCACGACGAGGTAGACCAGGAAAAGCACGACCGCGAGAAAGAACGCACCGATCGAACGCAGCAATGTGCGCACTACGCTGGGACGGCGGTGCGAAATTTGCTGGACTGCCATTGGTGTCCACGCAGGTGCGGCGACGGTTTTGCGTGTCGCGTCGACGGGCGGAGGCTGTGGCGATGGCTGCGGTCGCGGCGTGCGTTTCGTTGCATCGTCATTCGGCTGTACTCTGCGCGTTGCTTCTGCATCGGCTGGACCTGCTACGGCTTCCCCATTCCGGAATGCCTGCAGGTCTTTGGCAAACTCCGTAGCGGTCTGGTAGCGCACTCGCTGATCGGGGTTCAAAGATCGCTCGAGAATATTGCGCAGGGATAGCGGCAAGGTCTCCGGCAAAGGAAGCACGCGATCATAGCTGCGGATCAGGTGGTCTAACTTCGGTCCGCTCTCCGCCTGGAAGTAGGGACGGCCCACAATCATTTCGTACAAGATGACGCCTGCAGCCCAGAGGTCCGCGCCCACATCAACCTCTCCGGTAAGGAGCCGCTGGGGAGACGAATACTGCACGCTGCCAAACACGTTCTGTGTGTAGTTGCGCGTTAGCGAGAGCGCCTTGGCGATGCCAAAGTCGAGAACCTTCACGTCACCTGCCGGAGTGACGCGAATATTACGCGGCTTCAGGTCACCATGCACGATGCCTCGAAGGGAGCGGCCATCCAGAGTGGTCGAAAAATTATGAGCGTGATCCAGAACTTCGAGCACATCCTGAGTGATGCGGGCAGCAAGCATCGGATCGAGACCACTCAGGGTATACAACTCCGACAAGTCGCGACCCTCGATATACTCCATCACGATGTAGAAGTAGCGCGGCATCTCGCCGGTCTCATAGATCGCGGTGACGCGGGTGTCAATCGCGCACAGCCGCGTCTGTAGCTCCGCCCCAAGCCGTTCGGCGCTTACGATCTCCAGGCTATCGGGATCCGTGCCAAGGTCGATGAGTTTCAAGGCGACCCGGCGCGGGCCGACAGGATCGTCCGCCTCAAAGACGCGGCCCATGCCGCCCGCGGGCAGCTTGCGATGCAGAGTGAAGCGGCCTGCTGTTTCCTCACTCACTGCGGCTTCACCTTGAGCTGGCGTTTCTTTTGAGGCGTCTGCGGCGCGATTACGTTGTCTGCGGACAGACTTCCTGCAGCGAACGACGAAGGTACGCGGATCTGTTCTGCTCCGCTCTCTTCGATGATGTTCCCAAAGAGTGTGGGAGCAGATGAACCTTCGACTAGAACTCCGGGTTGCATGGCCGTGCCGTGTCCATTGTGGCGGATGAAATTGTGGTCAAGGTGGGGGCGAGCGTCCTCACGAACAACAATTCCTGTGCTGGGATTGTCCACAATGTCAGAAGCCTGAATAAAGGAATCCCCGTTGCCCATGATTTCGATACCCGCTGTCTGCATACCACTTACGCGCACCCCGGTCACGTGGAGATCGGAGTTTGAGATGCGGATTCCTACTCTTCCGGGACCCGGCATATCAAAACCTACGAAAAGCGCGTCGTGAATGTTCTCAGCCGAAACCGCAATGTCAGGCGAAAGGATTCGCGCACCGTGGAGCTGCGTGCTCACGACGGAGATACCGGTTCGCAAATGAATAGCTTCCGGGTATTCGCCGGGACTTACCTCGATCGTATCTCCGGGGCGGGCGCGGTCCAGGGCAGCTCCGATGGTGGAGATTCCATTCGGGCCTACCTCCCATCTTTGAGGCAGCGACACTCTTCCAAACCGAAGCTTGAGTCCGGAGGTAGAGTCTTCCCAGTAAGGCCTTGCGGCCAGGAACGCGGCGGATGCCCCAAGGAGGCCGAGGAGAAACCAAATCCAGCCAGGATACCTCCGCGTAAATCTCTGAGCAGCCTTCCCCCCTGCCGATATTCTCGCGTAGTCTTCGGTTTCGACGACGATCACGGTGACGTTGTCCTTGCCTCCCGCTTCATTTGCCGCATCGACCAGCGCGCGGGCAGCCTTCTCGGGGGCTCCGGCATGTTGCTCGACCAGGAGCCGAATATCGGCAGCGGTGACCTGGTCGGTAAGCCCGTCGGAGCAGAGCAGGAGCGCCGACTGCTGCGCAAGAGCGAAGGAGTGGATCTCTACAAAGTCAATATCGTTGGGCGTGTGCGCCGCACTTCCGAGATCTCTGTACACCTCATTCCTGCGCGGGTGGCGCATGGCAGCGTCTTCGTCGAGTTCCTGCGAATCTTCCAATTCACCCACGGGCGAATGGTCGCGTGTGATCTTTTCAATGGTTCCCGGAGTGAGAAGATAGAGCCTCGAGTCGCCGACGTGCCCGACCGTAACCTGGTCGCCCTCAATCAACGCGAGAGTAGCCACGCACGCCATTCCGGCCCACTCCGGATTGCGAGAGGCGGCCTCGTAAATTTCCGTGCTTGCCAGCGCGAATGCTTCCTGGATGCGCTTGTCGCTTGCACCGGTGCGGCGGGATAGCCGGGTGGAGATGATGTCTACCGCAATCTCCGCTGCTCGTTCGCCCGCAGCATGGCCGCCGAGCCCATCGACCACTAGAAAGATGCCGCGCTGCGCATCGATGAAGAAGCGATCTTCGTTCTCGGCCCGCTTCCGCCCAGCGTCGGAATGGCCGCCAACCAGCAATTGGGAAGTCGTAAGCATGATCTAGCGGCTGCGGCGCACGAACGCCCATGCGAGAAACAGGACAACGGCGACGAATCCAATAAGAAACGGTATGCGAAGCCAGAAAAGAGTGGCGGTGGTCATTCTGAAGGCTCTGCCTCGAATTCCAGCGTGCAGACATCGGCGAGAGTGATCTTTGCGGACGAGGGCAACGGCACCTCTCGATTACGATCGACCTTATCCCCGCCTTCGCCCCGCTCCACACTGTTGGGAATGGATGCGCCGTTTACCGTCGTTCCGAATTGACTGAGGTCCTTGATGAAGAATGTGCCTGACTTCGGATCGCGCCGAATGCGGCAGTGTTCGCGCGAAATATCTGCGGGGCCGTCAAGTTTCAGATCCACCCACACAGCCTTTCCGCCGCGCCCGACGACAATCTCATCGGCGGTCATCGCGAAGGTGTTGTCCTTGCCGGAATCTCGAAATCGGAGCCTGGCGAGAACCCGTTGATCCGTAAAATCCCGACGGGCGGCAACGGTGGCCGCGTCTCGCGGATTATTGCGTGTGATCAAGGTGGTCATGGCGCCGGCCCCGAAGTCCTTTGGACGAGTACTGCCTAACTCCGAGTAGATCTCGATCTCCGCAGGCCGTAGCCGTTCCTCCTGGTCTGCATGGAACTGGATACTCCATTGATTCTCAAGAATCTTGTATTCAGGACGGCGTTCGCCCGTCAGTCCGAAGCGTTTGGCGAGTGGAAATGCGGCACCGGGTTTGTTCAGCCGGGAGAGATGCTCCTGGAGGGCCCGAACCGCCTCCTCCCGGATAAGGTCAACGATGGGCTGGATGAGTTCGTGGTCGCGCGGGTGCAGATAAACGTTGAAAATGCAGGGCACTAGAACGGTATAGCGAACCTTAAAGCACCCCGCATCAGCGTTCCGAATCATCTCGGAGATAATGTCGTCGCCAGTAATCTGACCCGCAACGCCTTCTGTCATAGTCCTCAAACCTCACAGCCGCTTCCCAATTGCAAGTGATGGCGCCAGAGTTGGTCGTGCCCAAAGCTAATCTCGCCCTAATTATAGGTCCGCTACTCGTTTGATTCGTTACTAGACATTTCAGTGGCGGTGTGTACGCCGGCAGCTTCGAATCGCACATGGCTCAACAAAACAGAACCTTCGCGGATCACCCCGCCATTTCTCCACACGAGCCGACCTTAGCGATCTCGCAAGAGCACTTCGAAGGTAAACGTGATCAGGGCGGCCAGGTGGGTCTTGGGCGATTGATCGGCACTTTCAGAGGTGAGCCAAGGCTTACAGATTTCCCCATAGTACCGTTGAGACTATCTGCGACTATTTGCGATCTACGATTTCGCAATCAACCCCAAACGAAATCGATTGGCGTCTCGATGTCCGGATGAATGCTCTTCTTCACGGGACAGGTGTGCGCTGCATTTTCGAGCCGTTGCTGATTCTCAGGGCTGGTCGTCCGGGGAACTCGAATCGAGACCGTCAGGCGACTGACCTTTCTCGGTGGCGTGCTGCTCATTTCCTTCTCAACTGTCGCCGTGGCTCCGGTGAGGTCAACATCCAGAGTTCTGGCAACGATGCCCATCGTGGTCAGCATGCATGTGCCGAGAGACGTAGCTATGAGGTCAGTAGGGGAGAAGCTCTCTCCTCGACCCTGATTATCGACAGGCGCGTCTGTAGCCAGTTCAGATTGAGATGGGGTATGCACTGACGTGCAGTGGAGGTCACCCTGATATTCCGTTTGAATGCGAACCATACTGCTTATCGTATTGCACTGGTGCCGGAATGAGGGAGCCTCGTAGCTCCCCCTCAGGCGGCTAGATTTATCCAGATTCCGGGCAGGGCAGGGGATTCAACAGTTTCCGGTATCCGCTTACCCCTTGATGTGCCTCTGGTTGCCTCGTGCTGATAGGGAAAGCTGAACGCTTTGAGCTTGGTTGAGACGGTGCCGGTGTTCAGGCCGGCGCCGAAGTATGCCTGCATGGTGGCGAAGATTTCTGGCGCGGTGGGCCATGACACGGAACATGTTGGGAACGTTGCCGCGCTGGGCGAAAACCTTGTCGAACAGGGCTGCCAGATCGGCGGTAACTTCGCTGCGATCGAGGCGGGATATGCGGGACATGTGGGCCTCCTGGAGGGGTATTTATGGTTAGCGGATGACTGCGTCCATGGCAGCCAGGAGGTTTCTTTCGGCGGGATTGGTGTTTTTGACGCGACCCACTGAGTCTGTTAACTTTATAGAGGACAATTTTCCGCCAGACACTCCTCAGTAGCTCAATGGCAGAGCATTCGGCTGTTAACCGAAGGGTTGTAGGTTCGAGTCCTACCTGAGGAGCCAGAAGAACAATAAAATCAATAAGATGCGAGGCAGCCAAATCGGCTGCCATTTTTATTTTGACCAAATGGCTGTTTTGGTGGCTGTTCGATCAATCAATGCAGACAATGCCGGAAAATATTTCTTGGAGTGCCGGAATCGACGCGAGTTTCATCCGCTGTTATGAGCGACATAGAGCGGTCACCAGGCTTTCGGGATTCAACAAGACAGCAGCCTTTCCTTGGCATCGTGGAACAATGCCAGGCGGGTCGAGCGAGGATCGCGGATTAAGGTCGTCCTGTCGAAATTGACGTCTTTGGTTTCGACTATTCTGGCAGTTCGCCTTGGCGCTGTTTGGTGGTTCCAGTAGAGATTCGTATGCGCGATGACCTGTTCCGGTGGCGGAGCCCCTGAGCCGTGTGTTCCTCGGCGGTGTGAGCGTCTTTGACGATGGTATCCAAGGCGTAGAGCACATTCATCTCAGCTCGCAATGGGCTCCGGATGGTCGTCGCGAGCAAATTTCTGCAATTCGGAACGCGGGATGAGAACCCTCGACCCAATCCGTCTGACTTGAAGTTGCTTGTTCGCGACCAAGTAATCCAATGCCCTTTGGCTGATCGATAAGAGCTCGGCTGCTTCATGACGACCAACGAGCAGTTTCTCCGCCGCGGCCAGTGTGGCTCTTGCCGGAGGTTTCTTCGTTAGGGGAAACGTGTCTCTCATCTCTCAACTCCATGCGAACTCTGATATCCAAGATTGCGACGAGTGACGTGGGCTGTCCAATGCTTTATCTCGATGGCTAGCCATGCCGAAACGAGATAGTCGTTGCGTGGCCCAACATTTTAGTTGCCCAGCCTCATGCAACTTTCATTGCCAGATTAGGTTCTAACCGATAGAAAAAGAAATCAGAGAGTGCAACTCCAATGCTTTTGCAACATCGCCGTATATTCGAGATCCGGGAGTGCGTGCATGAGCAAGTACGATCACCTGGAGTTCAAGCACCTGCAAGCAATCGTCGCGATCGCCGATGCCGGTACGTTTACAGCGGCAGCGGCGGCCCTGCCACTTGCTCAATCAGCGCTTAGTAGACGAATCAGCGAAATAGAAGACGCACTGAAAATCCAAATCTTTGAGCGCGAAAGAGCGGGCTCAACCCCGACTGCGGCCGGAGAAACTCTTCTTCGATATGCCCGAACGACGCTCCAGGCCCGCGTGGAAATCGTGAAGGCGGTGCAGGCGATACAGCAGGCTTCAATACGGCCCTTTCGTCTCGGATTCACTCCATTCATCGAGCCTCACCTGATAGAAACCGTAACAGAAGCGTATCGGGCGATATTTCCTAGAGGAAAGATCCATGCCGAGAGCGTAGACACCAGCGACGCTCTGGATCGCCTAAAAGAAGATGAATTGGATGCAGCACTCGTCACACTTCCATTGATTTCGAATGGCTATTGTGTCCAGCAGATCATGCAGAAGCGCTTAGTGGTCTGCATTCGAAAGGACGATCCATTGGCAGTAAATGAACAGCTTGCGCCAAGATCCCTCAATGGCCGGCTCGCAACCTTCAGCGATCCCCGGCATCATCCTACCGCTCATGAGCGCTTATTAGAGCTGCTAAAGGAACAGGGAATAAACCCCAGAGTTGCAAAGCCCACGTTTAATGGTGAGCAGGTGCAATGGATGGTTAGAGAACGTGTCTGTGTCGCGCTCATCCGCCAGGATGAACCACTACATAATGATCTAACAACGAGGCCAATCGAGGGAGTGAACTGGACCATTGATTCAGCGATGGTTTACCAGAAGGAACACAATCAGTTGATGCTTCCACTGCTCCTTCGCGATATAGAGAAGCGATTCTCTTTTGATCAGCCGGCTGCTCAAAAGAAGATGCCCAGACGTGCATCCCGTAAAGCAAACCAGCAGGAGCTTTCCTTCGATGGGCAAGGTCAAGTTCCTAAGTAGTCTCGACCGTTCTTATCTCGGAAGAGCATGGATGCCCATCTCATTAAAGTATTGGACGTCGGGAATCGACTGCGCCTACTCTCCGGGATATTCCGACTGAATCGCAGTCGATGGAGGTGCCCAATGCCCCGTGCTATCCAAGTCACAATTGCCCACAAGACAGCTCCGGCAATTCGCAGGTGGATGCGTTTCTCCGCCACAATCGCCACCGTATGCCTTTTTCTCCCAATCGCCGCTCACGCCCAGAGCGGATCTCCTTTTGATACCGGATTCACAGCCCTGCAAACTCTGTTCACAGGAACCATCGCCAAGGTCGCAAGTCTTATCGCGATCGTGATCGGCGGCTATGGCTTCGCCCACGGCGAACCGGGTGCGAAGAAAGCGCTCGCAGGCGTCGCTGCCGGGACTGGCATAGCGGTCCTCGCTGTGAACGTATTGAGTTGGCTTTGGGGCGTTTAATCTCCCTCTCTTCCTGTGTTTTTACTACCGAACAGAACTTCAAACGAGGGGCTTATGCAAGGTCAGATCACAACGAAGCAGCGGCGCAATCAGGTCTTCAAGAGCCTGCACAAGCCCCTCACCTACCTGGGTGTTGAACGCACGTTGTTTTTCTTCGTCTGGGTTAGCGCCGTTGGTGCATTCAACCTCTTCAACTCGATTCTTGGTGGAATCGCTGTGTTCATTGGCGGATTCGCATTTGGTCATTGGGTGACGAACAGCGATCCCGCATTCCTGAGGATTCTCGCCCGGTCCGAGCGTTACAGATCTCGCTACGATGCAGCGAAGCAATGCGTACCCCGCGTGGAGGTGGTCTGATGCTGCGACTCGATAAGGTCATCAAGCCATGGAAGGAGAGTGCCGCTCTCAATGACCACATCAACCTGTATGGTTTTTGGAACGAGACGACATTCCTCGCGAAGTCCGGCGACCTCGGGATGGTTCTTCATGTTCAAGGAGTGGACTACGAAAGCCTCGACAGCGGCGAACAGGAATACGCAGTCAAGCGGCTAGAGGCAGCTCTCAAGGCATTCGGGCCAGGCTTCCATGTCTATCAATACCTCTTCAAATCGAACCGGCCGGAGATTCCTTTCGCCAGCTACGACGATCTGGTGGTCGAGGCAGCCGTCGATCAGCGCCGCCGCTTCTTCGCGTCGAAGCGCGACAGTCTTTACCAAATTGAAATCTTCTATGTGGTGCTGCTCGAAGGTGCGAGATCGAAGCAGGGCGTAGGCGCCGCAATCCGCCGCGTCTTTTCCGATCCCGCAGGAGCGATTGGCGAACTTCGGGCCCAGTTCACGAACAACAGTTTGAAGACGCTTCTTCGGACCCAGATTGAGGGTGACTTTACACGGCTCAACCAACGTG
>CAWCVS010000026.1:0-104658 GCA_963799035.1 uncultured Acidobacteriaceae bacterium
GGTTCGGCCCGGTTCTATCGCGGTGACCTCCAACTGCACGCACAGATCTGGATGCGGCGATCGCTCTCAATCCGAAGCTGCCGGGGCTTAACACGCTTGCGGGACAGGCGCGCTATGGTCGCGGAGACATCGATGGGGCTATCCAGGCTTTCGAAGCTGCCCTTCGTGACGATCCAAGAGACTTCATGGCGAATCTTTATCTGGGAACGGTTCGCTTGCAACGGCGAGACCTCGCGAATGCGCGACCTCTTTTGGAGCTTGCTTTGCAGCTGCGGCCAAACTGGCCGTTTGCGCGGCTGCAAATGGCCAAGCTGGAAAACATCGATGGACATCCGGATCGAGCAGCGGGCATTCTGGAGGATCTGGAGAAGTCAGAGCCCAAATGGCTGGAACCGCATGTTGAGCTGGCCAGTGTGTACTACAAGTTGAAAAGACCGGGTGACGGAGATCGAGAGCGGGAAATCGTCCGTCGTATTCAGGCTGATCAACAGCAACAGGTAAACCAGAACAAATAATCTAGGGACCGCTGAACTTCGCAACATAAACCAAAGACGCATATCAAAACGAAAGAGGGGCGATCCTGAGATCGCCCCTCTTTCTTGCTCCTGCTTCTGAACAGAATCAGAAGTAGTATTTCGCTGCGAACTGCATCCAGCGAAATCCAACCTTGTTTGTTGGGACACCGGTGGTGCTGCAGTTGGAGTTGTAGGTCAGCTGGAAGCCGAGCTCAGACCGTTGAAGAGCAGTGGTTGTCGGAGTTTCCGGCCAAGCCAAATTGCGCGTTCGGGTGATTGAGCCAGTTGGTCGCCGAGATGCGAATTTCGACGCGCTGGGCATCCGTAACCCGGAATGCCTTGAAGATCGCCAAGTCGCTGCCAAAGTAATGCGGCGTGCGGATATACGGCCAGATTGTCTGACCATTTTGACCGAACGACGTTGCTGTTGGCGGAAGCGGCGCTGCAAAGCAGTTGGGGTTGAAGTACTGATTCTTCAGCAGTCCCTTGCGAGGATCGCAAACGACGACAGGCTGGGTGGCCATTTTCGTACTGGCTGGAACCGAGCCAGTGGTTGGTTCCGATCCCGTAGGTTTGGTTACCAGCAACCACGACCCTCGCTGTCCTCGGCCGTTGTCGGAATGGGCAACGTGATCGGCGAGTTGATGGTCGCGCCGCGGCAGTGTGGTACTGCTGATAGTTCATGTTCATGTTCGGCGAAGTCGTCTGGTACGGCGCTCCATCTTCATAGGTGGTGTAGTTGGAGAGCTGCCAGCCGTTGACAATCTCGCCCAGGGCCCAGTTGTTATGGATGGGCTTGGGGAGCTTGTAGCTGAACGACAGGTTGTAGGTCTTGGTGTGGTCATATTCCAGCGGGCCGTAGTTGGCGCCAAGGTCGAAAGGATTGACCACGGGGCCGTTGCCGTTACCGTTGGAGGTTGAACCGTCGCGGGTACCCAGGACCTTGCCGAAGGTGAAGTTGGTGAACAGGAACAGGTTGCCGGACTGCTTCTGGGCGGATACCTGCAAGGAGTTGTAGTTCGCGTAGCCACCGTGGGTCTGGAGCCAGATGTCGCCGTAGTTGAGGAAGGGGATGCCAGGCGTTGGCGCTGACTGCATTGTCGGTCGACGATTGGGAGGCGTGATCGGGCGAGAGGTTCTCATACACACCGGTCTTGGGATCGGTGTGAAGAACGCGCCGTATCGCAATCGGGTTGGCATCCTCGATATGGCCATTGCCGCCGTTTTCGAGCTGGTTGCGGCTCGCGCTTCCAACATAGGAGACTCGGTGACGATATGAGAAGGCAACGCCTGCGCGACACCGAAGCTCTAGGTGTCAGCATACGGTACCTTGTTGTCGCCCTCGACATCAGCCTTGATTCCGGAAGATACCATCCTGATTCAGGCCTTGTGGAGGAGCCGCTGTCGCTGTGGATAGTGCAAGCGACGTAATCTGGCAGAGCGCATTCAAGGCCATTCAGGTTGTAGCCGAAGAAGCCATTGACTCCGCCGGTTGATGAGTGTTGTAGTCGAATGAACCCAGAGGGCCTGCCATAGCAGCACTGGAGTCGTTGGACGATACCTGGTAGCGATAGGTGCCAAAGCCGCCGCGCACTACCGTTTTGCCGGTGCCGAAGACGTCATATGCAGCGCCCAGGCGCGGGTCGTAGAAGAACAACTGGCTGTTCCAACCAGAGGTTCGGGATCTTGGAGTTCAGCTTGTTCCACAACAAGCCGGTATTGGCCGGAGGATTGGGCGTGTTGACATAGGTAGCCGGATCCCAAACCTGGGTTCCACCAAGCTTGTCATACCACTGTCCTATCGTGATCGGCGCGGAGGCCGAAGTTAACGGTCAGCTTCCGGGTGGCCTTCCAGGAATCCTGCGCCCAGATGGACCACTGATGCCAGTGATATCTGGCACCACGTCCGTGTTGGTACTGATCGTAGTTTGCGGATGCGACCATCAAACGGTCGAGCGTCAGGTTGTAGGTTGACGGAGCTCCCCACGTTTCCAAGTCGTAGTTGCCGTTGATGTCGCTGCCGCTGGCCTGGAGGTTTTCTTCGTATCCCAGTAGAAGCCGGCCTTCAGCGAGTGAGTGCTTGACGATCTTGGTGAAGGTATCGCTGATGGCAGGAGCCTTCGAAGTCTTGCCGAAGGTGTTCGCGCCGTAAATGCCGCTGTTGAAATCGAACTCATTGATTTCAGTCAGGCCGGAATTCCAGCCGCCTGTGGAGTTCGGAATCTGGTCGGTCTTCGTGTATCCGAAGAGGCTCTGCAGCCGGGAAGCCAAGCCTGTTGCGGCTCGATGCCGCGGTATTGGTGAGAGCTGGCGTCGTTGACGAATTCCGCAGTAAGAGAATACGAACTCGTTGGTCGTCGTGGCGCTGAACACGTGCGTGTAGTTGGCCAGGTATACGTGAGCGGTTTCCTTCGCAACCGGTTCAGACGGATAAGGAATGGTCCATTCTGGCGCCCACCATACGGAAAGCGGATGATAATCGGTTTCCGTCTGATAGCGTAAGAGCCCCACAGTTTGTTGTTGTCGTTGAAGGCGTAGGTCACTTTGCCGGTAACTTCCCAGCGATTTTGCGGTGTGCTGGGGAATCGTACCGTAGTTGTTCCAGCCGTTGCGTCGCGTTGGGGGTCTGGTTGGGAGCCGGGTTGAGTTTGCTCAGCGCCAATCCGGCTGGGTCGAAGTAGGCACTCACATTAGGAACAGGGTTGTTTTCAACCGTTCCGAGGGGCACTCCTTCGGCACCGTGTCATATCCGCCCCATGGCGAGTTTGCGGAATCGCAACCCTGCCATCCGTCATCGGTATTGCAAGGTAGGGCATAGGTTCCCGGGTAGGTCGAAATGACGTTGCGGGTCAACTCCGGTGTTGTTGAAGTCGCCGTCAGTCCGAGCCGCCTTGGTCGGCGACGTTCATTTCGGTCGGAACGCACCACCGTAGCAGCTGTTGCAATACGGGTGCTGGATCATGTACTCATAGCCAGCCCAGAAGAACAACTTGTCGCGGTTGTGGTTGAAATGCGGGAAGAATACCGGTCCGCCCACGTTTCCACCGATAGTAGTAGTAGCTCTGAACGGGAAGCGGGATTCTTTGACGCTTTGTTGAACCAGTCGTTCGCAAAGCCGATCGCCGAGTTGCGGGCGTAGACGTAGCCTTCGCCGTGGAACTTCTGTCCGCCGCTCTTTGAAAAGGCCTGCAAAACAGCCGGGCCCTTCGCGTATTCAGCGCCGTAGGAAGCCGACAGAAACTTGACGCTGTCTGTCATGTCCTGGTTGATGTTGGCGACCTGCGTTCCGGCATTGCCCGGATCGATCAGGTTTGCGCCGTCGAGAATGACAACCGTTGAGCCGTAGGGCTGTGTGCCGTTGGCTGAGAAGTTGCCCGCGGGACCGCTGTTGGTGCCGGTTATCTGGCTGTTAAAGCCGGAGCCTGCGCTGCCGGCGTTGTTGAAGGTGACGCCAGGCATCATCTTGATCAGTTCGGCCGCGTTGCGTCCCTGTCAGGGTGGCGGAGTCAACGAGTTCATTGTTCAGGGTGGCGCTGATTTCCGCGGTATCTACCGGGAATTTCAGCGTCGGCGCCGGAGATGACCGTGACTGCCGTGGCCTCGGATCCGATCTTCAGGTGGATGTTCGGAATGGTTCGGCTATCACCCTGGTTCAGCAGGATGCCGTTTTCTTCCCATGTGGCGAAGCTTTTGGCCGTAATCGTGACCTTGTACGTGCCCGGGATCAAAGCTGTGACTGAAAAGAATCCCTGGGAGTCGGATTTGGTTTCACGAGTATCGCCGGTCGCCTCGTTGACTACGGCAACTTTGCCCCGGGAATGCGGGCGTCCGTTTGATCGGCGGTCGATGCCGCTCAACGTCGCGGTCAATTGCTGTGCGTGTGCGATGGAAAAGGTCAGTACCATGACTGGCAAAACCAGCCAGGGTATTCGCCTGAACCATTTCGACATCGATGAAGCACTCGATGTCTTCTTTTGTTTTGTAAACATTTACCAAGCCTCCTGAAGCGTTTGTTGTTCTTGTTTTTTAATATCTGGCGCACAACTGACCCCGACGCGCCGGAGTTAGCCATTGCCAGAAAACCATCTAAGTGAATCGAGTATCGATACCACAACCGATACACCATGGGCAAGCGCTTTTTGGGCCTCGAACCCTCAAGTAAAACGGTTTCCCATATCACTCAGATTTGTCGAGATTTATCCGGGCAGGCCTCTTGGCCAATTGTCATGAAATTGTCACCGGACTCGTCAATTCGATTAACGGCTCGAAATCCTCCCTGGAAAGAGAGGAAATGTACCCCAATTATTTGTACGGCTGGCGCCGATTTTTGGATGTGATCCGAATCACAGTCCACTTCACGCTCTCCGGAACGGTCTCCCGGGTATGATTCCGTGGCCCTCGAGGAGGGTAATGAGTTGGTTGGCCGGTTGTCCAGAGTATTTTTCAACCGCCCCGCTGGGCCAGATTACCTCGATGTCGGCAGTTGTCTCCGCACCCAGTCCAAAATGAAGCCGGGGATCATTGGACGACATATAGCTGGCCTGGCTCATCACCGCCTGCGCCTGGGTCTTGCCGCCATAGCGAACAAGCACCCGGGCACCAATGGCGCTGCGATTGCTTTTCGTTCCCTCCAGCCGGACCTTGATCCAGTGGTTCTCTTTAGGGGCGTCGTTGCGGAGCAGCGAAGGAGGCTCGTGCTGGTTCATGATCACGATATCCAGGTCGCCGTCGTTATCGAAATCGCCAAAGGCGCAACCCCTGCTCACGTGGCGAGCGCCGATCGCCGAGCCCGCCTCATCGCCCATTCGGGCAAAGGTGCCGTTACCCCGATTTCGAAACAGTACGCCGGGGCCCTTTGTACGGGAATTTGGGGTTGATTTTCTCCACTTCCGCGTAAACGTTTCCCGTAACCCAGAAGATGTCGGGCCAGCCGTCATTATCCAGGTCGAAAAGACATGTCCCCCAGCTCACATAGGTCCGTTCTCCGGCCAGTCCAGCCTGCTGCGCCACGTCCTCGAAGTTGCCTTTGCCGTCATTCTTGTAGAGGCCGGTAGCCTGAAGTTGAAAGTGGGTCTTGACGACGTCGAGGTGTCCGTCGAGATCGAAATCGCCGACGCCGATTCCCATGCCGGCCATATCCTGTCCGTCCGGGCTGATCGCGACTCCGCGCATCAGTCCTTCTTCGCGAAACGTTCCATCGTGGTTATTCAGCAGCAGCAGGCTCTGCGTGGTGTCGCAGGCCACGAACAGGTCGGTCCAGCCATCCTCGTCCACATCGAAGGCCACGGCTGTCAGACCGTAGGAGCCCTTGATGGCGGCGATGCCGGATTCCTTCGAGACATCGGTGAATGTGCCGTCCCCGTTGTTCTTATAAAGGAAGTGCTGTGGGGCTTTCAGGCCCTTGGGACCGCAGGCAACGGGCACGCCCTCGTAATTGCAATTCAGAATATTGAGCGACGGCTTGAGTGCATTGGCCATATCGAAATCGACATAGTTGGACACAAACAGATCGAGCAGGCCATCGCGGTTGTAATCAATAAACGTGCAGCCTGCGCCAAACCGGATGGTGTCGTGCCTGAGATGCGCTTTCTCAGTTACATCTGTAAAGGTGCCATTGCCATTGTTGTGATAGAGCTTGTTCTGGCCGTAGTAGGTGAGAAACAGGTCTTCGAATCCGTCGTTGTTGTAGTCGCCGACGCAGACGCCGACGGCCCATCCTGCATCCCACAAGCCGGCTTCTTTCGTGACGTCCTTGAACGTGCCGTCGCGATTGTTCTTGTAAAGCCGGTTCGAGGCGTCCGCCGGCACGCCTTCCAGGGTTCGCCCGCCAAGAATGAAAATGTCGATCCAGCCGTCGTTGTCGTAGTCAAAGAACGCGCAGCCGCCCCCCATCTCCTCAATAATGTAGGTCACCGACTCTGGGACGCCGTAGTACATCGTCTTGGTGAGTCCCGCGCTCAGCGCAATATCCGTAAAGGTCGAAAACGGCTTGGCGGCAGAAGCCGGTTGATCGGGGAGTGCGCCCAGCAGGCGGCAGGGAAGCGCGGCCGATGCGCAAAGTGCGGGAGCAGCCTGCAAGAGTCTTCGCCGGCTCCAGCCGGAAGTGGGGAAGGTCTTCTTCATTCTCTGAGCCTTCTCATTTTCACACTGGCAAAGTTAAACGGGCAAACCGCTGGGGCGATCGCGGCGAGATCGTCATGGTTGGCTGGGTTGTGCCGCGGCATCCTGCGCGAGACGATCACTCAGTTTCTTCGCCCGTTCATTCTCCGGGTCCAGTTGCAATGCCATGTGAGCCGCGTTGCGTGCGTCTGCGAATTGACCCGACATGGCGAGCTCCGCGGAAAGATTGATCCATGCGTCCACGTATCCCGGCGCGGACTTGACCGCAAGCCGAAAGTGATCGATTGCGCCATTGGAATCGCCCCCGCGCGACATCAGGTAGCCAAGCTCATTTTGCGCTCCCGCAAGTGCCGGGTCCAATTTGACCGCCTGCTCCAGTTGCACTCGTTCGCCATTCGCGTCCCCCGCTTGATGCAGCGCGAGAGCCAGCTTGTATTTGTAGCTGGCGTTGTCGGGATCGGTAGCAACGGCTTCCTTGAGGTGGTCGGTGGCTTGCTGCAACTTGTCGGCCTTCAACTCATCATCGGCCTGCGCCGCCTTCATTGCTGCTTCAAGCTTGGTTTCATCATTTTTCTTCCATGTCTGGAAAGTCTCGACTTCCTTCTGCGCGCCCGTTGTATCGCCGAGTCCGCGTAAGGCCAGGGCAAGTTGGTAGTGCACCTGTGGTGCTTTCTCCCCCATGGCGATCGCCTTCTCGAGTTCCTGGCGCGCCGGAGCCCAATCTTTCAAAAGCACCATCACCATTCCGAGTTCGTAATGGGAGTTTGGCGAATTAGGATCCAATGCGACCGACTGCTCCAGCACCTTTCGTGCTCCCTCGTTGTCGCCGACCGACCGCAGCACGATGCCATTCAGATAAAGAACTTCTGCATCGTGGGGCCGCTCCGCCAGGAGCTTGGGAGCAATAGGCCGAGCCGCGCTGATGTGGTTTGTCAGGACGAGAATCCGCAGCAATTGCACCTCGGCATCCTGGTTCCCGGGATTCGCATCCACCATATGCTGGGCCAGGTCGATCGCGTCCTGGAAACGAACCTGTTTCACCAGCACCACGATAAGAGCGCTTGAAAGCTCGAGCGATTTTGGGTGCGCCTTCAGCGCGTTGCCGAGAGCGTCGCGAGCTTCATCGAGCATGTTCAGATTGCCCAGCGCCTTGGCATAGTTGATGGTGAGTTTTTCCGCAGGTGGCGCCTGGCGCAACAAGATCACGACATCGATGTAGGCACTCCGCGCCAGCAGATCCTGACTCAGGCCCTCCAGCGCGGGAATCGAATTCGGGTCGATGGCGAGCGCCGCACGGAATTGTTCCTCGGCCTCCTTGTGGTTTCCGGCTTGATCCTCGAGAAACGCCAGTAGAAGATGAGGCTTGATCACGGTCGGATCCAGGTCGATGGCGCGCTGCAACTCGGGGACAGCGTCGGCAGGATGGTTCCCATCTACCGATGCCAGCCCAGCCAGGTAGTGCAATTGGGCAGACTTGGGATCGCCCTTCAGCGCCGCACGAAAGGTTGCTACGGCGCAGTCGAACTGCTTGTGGCTGGCGTAATAGCTGCCGAGCAAAACTGCATTCTCGGTTGTGGGATGAGCCTTGGTCTGTGCCACCAGGGCAGCGGGGCCGGTGCACGCGGCGTGGGCGGTTGCGGCAAAGCCTGAAACAACGGCCAGCACAAAACCTGCATACTTCGCGCCCAGCCGATTGCCCACCGAAAGGATCTCCTGCATGCAAGGATAACAACTTCACGGTGAATCGTCTCTGGTACGCGCAGAGCGCGACTTATGCCAAACTGCATCTGAGGGAGTGAGGACGTTCAGCATGGAATGGCAGGACCAGGGAGTCAGCTCGGATATTGAAGATCGCCGCGGCGGTGGCGGAGGCGGATTCGGCTTCGGCGGCGGCATGGGCATCGGCGGATTCATCCTGGTGCTGATCATCAGCGTCATCACCGGACGCAACTTCTTCGCCGGCAGCGGAGAGTCGAACGTGGATCCGGGGCCGTCGAACGCACCGGTCACCCAGTCCGCCGGCGAACAGCGCGACGTGCACCTCATCAGCTTCGTGCTCGACGACGCGCAGAATACCTGGGCCAAGATCTTCGCCGCGCACGGCCGCCAATACCGTCACGCCAAGCTCGTGCTCTATCGCGACATGACCTATTCCGGCTGCGGCAACGCGCAGGCGACTACCGGCCCGTTCTATTGCCCGCAGGACGAAAAGATCTACATCGACCTCTCCTTTTGGCAGGAGTTGAAACGCTTCGGCGGAGACACCGGCGATTTTGCGCAGGCCTACGTCATCACGCACGAACTGGGCCACCACGTCCAGAAACTTCTCGGCATCGAGCAGAAGATGCGCACGCTCTCGCAGCAGGACGAAGGCGAGCAGAATCCGCTCTCCGTCGATCTGGAGTTGCAGGCCGACTGCTTCGCCGGCGTCTGGGGACACTCGACCGAACAGCGAAACATTCGTCCATGAAAGCGACGTAGCCGCCGCGCTCAAAGCCGCCGCCGCCGTAGGCGACGACCATTTGCAGAAAATGACCGGCCGCGCCGTCAGCCCCGAATCCTGGACCCACGGATCAAGCGCCCAACGCACGGAGTGGTTCAAACGCGGCCTCGAAGGCGGCCAGGTTAGCAGCTGCCCCACCTTCAACGGCAAGCTCGCGCCATAAAAGCGCGAGCGGCCTTCAGAGAATTGAACAGATAGCTGGCCACTCATCGACTTCGCCCTCTCCGGCCACCGTCAAAAACTCAGACTGTGCCCCATTCATCGCGGCTTTATCGCGATGAGTGGGCGTCGCAACATCGCGGCCCACTCTGACTCGACTTCAACGACTCCTCGAACTCCGGTTACGTAGTGGCTGAAGCTGCTCCATCGATAGTCGCCGGGAGACGCGACCAATCCGCGCTTCACCGGATTTCGATGAATATAGCGGATCACTTCGGAACGTGCCGCATCGCCGCGGATGTTGCCGTCAAAATAGCGTTCCTGCCAGAATTTCTCGTGCGGGCCTCTCAGCCTGCGTGAAGCGACTTGCTTCAAGGCCTTGAGAAACTGGGCTACGAGGATCGATGGCGGCTCGTTCATCAACAAATGGACGTGCTCGGGCATCAGGACGTAGGCGTAGACCCTCGCCTGATGCCGTGCACGAGTCAGTTCCAGGACTGACTCGAATGTGCTTTTGGATTCCGGGGCTTCGAGGAGAGGGAGACGGTGAAAGCAACTGAAGGTGATGAAGTGGAGAGCCTCCGCTCTCTGGAACCGCTTCAGACCGTACGGCATGGTCCTATCATAGGCGCGCCCCAGTCTGACGGAAGACCCGCTCATCGCGATGAGGCTGCGATGAACGGGGCACAGTCTCTTGAGGTCCAGTGCTCGATGATCGGGCCACCAGCCATTGAGCGGCCTTCAGAGAATTGACCGGCTGGGTGGGCCGCCCGCCAATTTTGAATAAATCCAGAACCACCGCCGCACTTCGCAACAAGAACATCTCCTATTTCACAAGCGCGGCGAGACGGGCTTTGCTGATCTTCAACACCATCCCGGCATTCCTGTCGGCAACTTCACTCACATGGTATTCAGCGGCAGTTCCTAGCACCTGCGCAATCTCTGAAGGCGTAAGTTTGTAGTCTTCTTCGAGCCAAGAAGCCATATCGCTGGTAGCTTCTTTGAAGGCGTCATCGAGCGAACCGTCAAGCCCCATCGTGATGATGTCGGTTGCCGTCTCCACGCGAGGATCTCCGATGCGCTTGCTGGGGATGACGTCGACAGTCAGTTCCACGTCCATGGATGTTTCCAGGGCATTGCCATTAAGCTCGCCGTCACCTTGTGCTGCATGCGCGTCGCCGAAATAGAGCAGCGCGCCGGGGTTTGCCACGTGAAGATAGACTGTTGCGCCTTCCCTGATTTCGTTGAAATCCATGTTTCCGCCGTAGTATCCCGAGTCTCCTGTGCCGGGTGGGGCCTGCGCAGTGCCGGGAGCAGCAGAGATACAACCGAGCATCGGCTTTAGCGGGATCGTGTAGTGCTTGAGATGTTCTGCGGGGGTTTCGGGAGTTGCAATCCCCGCCGCTCGGTCGAGATGCCAACGGATAGATTTGCCGTTATCCTTGACCTTGACGGCAAGATCGCTGTTCAAGGCACGCTCATCAAGCCCGTCGTCGCTCTCAGCCCAATCGCGATTGAGCGTGAGTTTTTTGATATGGACGACGAGCACGTCTCCCGGCATTGCTCCCGTGATGTAAAAGGGGCCGGTCTGAGGATTTCCGCCGAGGGACCGCTTGACTCCATTCATATCCGCCCCGCCGGCATCCACCGTAGTGGTGTGAATGGTATCTCCAGGATTGATCGTGAGCACCGGCTTGTTGAAAGCGGATACCTGGCGATAGAAGACCGTCGGCGTGAATTCATGGGTTCTGGGCTGGGGATGTTCGAGAGCAGGCGCCAAAATAGCCGTGAATTTAAGAGTCACCGGGTGCGCCTTATCATCGGCGTCCGTCTCTGTATCGGTTCCTTCCATCTTGCCGTCGGCGAGCGTGGCAGTGATTTCATCGGTGTTGCCCTCCTTGTCTGTAGCCGTGAGATGCAGAGCAGTCCCGTGCAGAGTACCGGCATACTTGTAGCCTCGGCCTGTAGCCGTCACTTTTTCGCCGGTCTGTTCAAGATTGAGGAGAGGCGTCAGAGGAGTGCCAAAATAGTCTGTCGAAACAATCCAACGACCTGTGTTCGAAGATGTTTGAGCCGCAGCCGTAAGAAGAGACAGATTGAACAGCATGAGGAGCTTCACGCGAGTCATGGACATTTCTCCTGAGGGCGGGATTGGAAGCTGAGCTGCAATGAGAGCACTTTGGCTCTCATCGATTGTACGTAGGGAAACCGGCATAGTTCGGTCGGTAGCCCAGATCACGTTGGGTCGAAGGTGTCGCAGCAGGATTGAAAGCTGTGCGCTGTCACAACACGAAAGAGGAAGCAGATCCTTCGCGCCGCTTACCCCCCTGCGCGGGGCCCCAAGCGTGCGGCGCTCAGGATGACAGGGCTGGGGTGGGTTCGTGATTTCCCACTGTGGCAGAGCCAGGATGGGGCACCCTTGACCGTGGAAATGCTTAGGGTGTGCCACCCGCCAATGAGGCTGCGATGAGCGGGGCACAGTCTCTTGAGGCTCAGTGCAATTCGTCGAAATAGATGATCGGGCCACCGGCCTTTTTTCATTTCTCTTGTTCTTGCTCTTCGGCTTCTGATTCGTTGGCTTCGCGTTCGGCTTCCAGACGCTCTTCGAGTTCTTCTACTTCGTCTTCGTAGTATTCGAAGTTTTCGCAGAAGGTGCGGCGACGGCAGTTGATGCAGTCGGCGGGAGGTTCGCATTGAGACTTCTCCGGCGAGAGCGTGTAGCCCTCGGGGTCTTCCCAGGTTTCGCGGACACTCTCGCTGGGCTTTTCGTCCGACTTGTGGGCGAGTCGCGCGGCGATCTGAAGACCGTAGAAGTAGACACCGGCCTGACGGCGGTCGATGCGGCGGGAGGCAAGCCCGCGGAAGACCTGATTGATGGCAACCTGCACTCCGGCTGTGTCTTCGATGGTGGGAAGGAGGAGGGGATCGACTGCAGCCGTACTGGTGGTGGCGTAGCGACGGTCAGCGGTGTGGAAGTAGCAGAAGGCCTGTCCGCGGAGGGCGGGAGCTTTGCACTTGTGTCCGCTGGTAAGAATATGCCGGCATTCGTTGAACATGGACGTGACTCCTTGACCCCTATTACCCCCGGGTTCTTTGGGTAAATATTCTGAATTCATTGGGTTACAGACAGGGGTGGCGCTAGATTCCTGTGTGGATTGGGGTTAGCTGTAGATTCCTCTGCGGATTGAAGTTAGCGGTGCGATGCGATGTTCAGTGTGCGCGTGGCGCACGTTCGCGGAGTCAGAGGTTTCAATCACAATTCCATTGTGCGCCGGGAGGGGAAAATTACCTGCAAAACGGCGGGAAGTTTTTTGCGAATGGAATGAGGGGGTTGGAGGGAACTTTGGCGGGGAGGGGGTTGACGGTTAGCGGAGTTAGCCGCGCTTCGCGCTGTTAGCGGAGGTTGGGTTAGGTTCGTGCTTTCCCACCCTTGCTCCGCAAGGATGGGGCACCCAAGGTCCAGCATATTGAGACAGCCCGGATCTGGGGCACGCGGCTCACTTGTTCACTTTTTCACTTGTTCACCGCCGGTACCCGAGGTTAGTTCTCGCGCAGGGCGGTCATGGGTTCCACGGTCATGGCGCGGCGCGCGGGTAAATAGCACGAGGCCAACGCGGCCGCTGCCAGCACCAGTCCCACTCCGAGGTAGGTCACCGGATCCCAGACATTGACGACAACGAAACCGCCGACCGCCTTCGCCGTGAGCAGGGCGATGGCCAGCCCGACTCCGAGACCGATACCGACAATCACAATGGACTGGCGATAGATCATCTTGAAAATCGTGCCGCGCGTTGCTCCGAGAGCCATGCGCAAGCCGATCTCGTGCACGCGCCTGCCCACGGTATACGAGATCACGCCATACAGGCCGATCACCGCCAGGGTCAACCCCAGTCCGCCCATGATCGCGGCCATCGATGCGCCGATCTGGAAAAGCAGAAGGCCGTTCATGGTGTAGAGACCCTGGCGCATGCTCTGTACCTGGAACACAGGAAGCTGCGGCTCAATGTCATGAACGGCTTTCTCCACCGTGGCGGCCATCGCCATCGGGTCCTGTTCTGTCCTGAGCTGGAAGACCATCAGGGTGTTGCCCTTCGAGTGCTGCGCGTACGGGATGTAAAAGAAGGGCTGAGATTTTCCGCCGTCGAAGAGTTGAAAGAGAGCGTCACGCACAACGCCGACCACTTCGAGCCTGCGATCCTTTTCGCTGGCCAATCGGAACGTCCGGCCGACAGCATTCTGGTTGGGCCAGAACTTCTTTGCCGCGCCCTCGCTGATGACGGCCACGTCTCTTCCGTGCTCGTTATCCGCATCGGTAAACGCTCTGCCGCCGATGAGATCGATGCCCATCACGCTGAAGTACTCCGGCGAAATGACATTGAAGTTGGCGTTCTGGTCGCTTGGATTTGCGGGAACAGGAGCGCCGTCGATCAGCATCCTGTCGCCCCCATTTCCCAGGTAACCCAGGGGAATGGCATTGGCGTGGCTCACGAAATCAACTCCGCCGAGCTGATGCAAACGAGTGGAAATGTTGCTCGCAGCGAGCGCATCTGCAAATCGCTCAACCCGATCTCGTTGCCGTCAATAACGAAATTCAACACGTGATCCGGCTTGAAACCAAAATCCATCGTCTGCATGGCAGAGAGGCTGCGCACAAACAGAGCCGCCACCACCAGCAACACCAGCGATCCCGCAATCTGCAGCGTGACGAGGCCATCCCGCAGCCAATGCCGTCCGCCTGTGACTCCGCGAGAACCCTCGTGCAGCACGCGTTGATGTTTGACTTGATGGCCCGCAGCGCAGGCGCGACGCCGACCACAACCCCCGCCAGCAATGCAATCGAAAACGAATAGAGAAAGATGCGCCAATCGAAGTTGAAGGCCAGCAGAACAGGAAGATCGGCATGCAGATCGAGATGACCAAGCGCGCCGCCTGCCCACACGCCCAGAACCACACCGGCAATTCCTCCCAGCAGCGCCAGCGTTACGCTCTCTGTAACCATCTGGCCAATAATGCGCGCGTGCCGGGCGCCCAGCGCCGTGCGAATGGCCATTTCGCGCTCGCGCACCGTGGCACGCACCAGCACCAGGTTGGCAACGTTGACGCAGGCTAGCAGCAGCACCATCACCGCGAGTGAGAGAAAGAGTCCGGCGATGATATAGATCGTGTTCGGATCGCCGGTGTTGATGCGAAGAGTGCGCTCGGGATAAGCCTCGATGGTGAGATTCTTTTCAACGTCCGGATGGAGGCGATTGATATCCTGCGCCACCAATGCCAGTTCGGCGCGTGCCTCTTTCAGGCTCGATCCCGGACGCAGGAGTCCCTGGACCGTCAGCGTCCGATTTTGCCAGTTGTTGATCGCCTCGACGGGATTTCCGGCCACCGGCAGTTCTGATAGAGGGCAGAAAAGCAGCGAGGCCCAGGAAGCTTTGCAGGCCGTGAAATCCCTTCGGCCCCACCCCGACAATCGACATCGGATGCCCGTCGAGCGACACGGTTCGGCCCGACGACGTTGGGATCGCCGTTGAATTTCTTCATCCAGTAGTCGTAGCTGAGAACGACGACCGGATCCTGATTCAGGACCTCACCCTCGCTGCGCACGAAAAGCCGGCCGGCTGCCGGTTTCAGTCCGAGGCTATCGAAGAAGTTTCCGCTCACGTAGCCAGTCATCAGACGGTCCGGCTGCTGACCCGGTACCGCCAATCCATCCAGACCGACCGTGTAGGCGATAACGTCGCTGAACGAGCGGGACGAATGGGCGCGGACTTCCTTGTACTCGTTCCATGAGAAGACCCCTTGCAGGGGGCCGTTGTTTTCGCGGGGAGTCAGCGTCGTAATCTGCGACGGGTTCGCCACCGGCAGCGGTTTCAGCAGCAGGGAATTCACCAGGCTGAAGACGGCCGTATTGGCGCCGATGCCGAGTGCCATCGTCAGGATCGCCGTAATCGCAAAACTTGGCGACCGACCGAGCTGGCGCAGAGCAAACCGAAAATCTTGCATCAAGGTCCGCATGCGAGTCTCCGTGGAACAGGGGAATCTCCAGTGAGCTCATGCACGTTCGAGGCCAATCGCTCGAAGGGGCAAGTCATCTGTTTCGTTCCGCGATGCGTGCTCCACGGCTGCCGCGTGGGCTTTTGTTGTACGAATTCGTGTGGGAGTGTCCGAAACCGCACAAAGCAGGCAATTCTCCAGGAATGGAATTCTCTTGGAGCCCAAGGATCGCCCAGTTGAATTGCTCGTCGCGGGCACCACGAAGCCCGCAATCGTAAGGGAGACGCAAAAGATTCCTGCGCTTACTTCGATATGCCTCTACAATCCGTAACGGCGTATGAACACAAAGACGAGGAGCATGAGAATGGCTGAGAACACGATTGTGGATAAGGCTGGGGCGACCGTGGGGGTAGGAATTGCGATGGCGTCAGATGTGGCAGGCGCGATCAAAACGGCAATTGGCGGAGCCATGACTGCTATGTCAGATGTGCTGAAGAACGAGCCGGCCAAGAAGACGGCCGCGAAAAAGCCTGCAAAGAAGTCAGCAGCGAAGAAAGCTGTCAAAAAGGCGTCTGCGAAGAAAGCTGCTAAAAAGGCGCCTGCAAAGAAAGCTGCCAAAAAGGCGCCTGCGAAGAAGGGCGCGAAAGAGACTGCGGCCAGGAAGACAGTGGCTAAGAAGGGCCGCAAAGAAATCCGCGAAAAAGTCCGTCAAGAAAGCTGGCCGCCGCCAGCGGTGAGTGGAAGTCGGCGCATGCAGGCTGCGCTCCAGCGTCATCACTGGCGAGAGCGTTTTATTGCTGCTTCGCGTACTCCGCCTTGGCTTGACGCAGGATCGGAAGATCGGGGTCGGCGTCCTTCCAGAGTGCGAAGAAGTCCTGGAATGCTCTTTTGGCTTTCGCTGAGTCGCCTGCAAGCGCGTAACCGCGCGCCATTCCGAGGTACGAAAGTGAATAGTACTGTCCCCAATTCGGGTGAATCCAGGTAGCTCCCCAATTAGCGCCCTTGTGATCGACGATTTTCTAGTTCACCAAGTCCGCCAGCACCACCGAGTCCTTTGCGTGCAACACCGGCCCTCGATGCACGAGGTACCAGGACAGCGCGACGCCGCACGCAAGCAATGTTACGACCGCCAGCGCGACCCATCCCCAGGGCCTGGTTTCCTCCACCTGCACCTGGACCTTGGCATGGCTCGCGGCAACGATGTTGACTTCGCGCTCTGATACGAGTTGCACGTCTTCTGCAAAACGATAGCCGCGTCCGGGGACGGTGACGACGTACTGGTGATCCTGCGGAGTCTCGCCCAGAGCCTTGCGCAAGAGGAAAATATTGCGGCTGAGGTTGGCCTCTTCAACAAACGTGTCAGGCCAGACCGTCTTCATCAGGTCGTCTTTGCTCACGACCTGTTTGCTGTGGCGCATCAGCACGAGAAGAACCTGGAAAGCCTTGGGCGCGATGGGAACAGCTTCGTCTTCGCGCAGCAGCAGTTCCTTTTCGGGGTCGACACGAAAAGGGCCGAACCCATAAAGCTGTCTGGTTTTCTGATCTGCGGTGGAAGCCATGAGGAAGCCGCTGCTCTTAGTTCGGAATGGGGACGCCGGAGTCGGATTTTAGCACGGTTTTGCTGAGAATTCCTACGCGGCACCCAAGACACCTCGTCACCGAAGTGGTCTTTATTCAGTCGCTTAGCTGAAACGCGAGAAATCATCAGAAATAATCATGAGCTTCATCAAGACTTCCCTCTGCAGATAAGGCAAGCTGCAACCCTGCTTGAGAACGATTGTGCTCCCGGAGAGCGGTCTTGCAGGCAGGTGAGGGTGGCAGGCATGGCAAAGCGCACGACGATTACAGTCGAGACCGATTCGCTTCTCGTTCTTCGGGGTCGAAAGTTGCTGCGTGCCTGGTGTCCGAAGTGCGGCGCTGAAGGCGAGATGATCCCCATGAACGAGGTCGGGGTGATCTCGAACCTGACGCCGCCGGAGGTTGAGGCCTGGATTCAGTCCGAAGACCTGCACCATACCAGGTCGACCGAAGGACATCCCCTTATCTGCCTGAACTCGATGCTCAAACGTGTGCACAAAGCAAAGTCGAGCAGTTGAAAACACCACAACAAAGGAGCTCTTATGAAAACCACGATGAAATCAACCGTTCTTTTGCCGATGGTGGCTGTGCTCACACTCGGTGTCGCAGCCGTCTCCGGAGAGCAGTCTGTAAAGATGACGTTTTCGGGAACCTCGGCGAACAGCGCCATGAATCTCCAACAGCCCAACACAAGCAATGATGAAGACAACTTCGCCGGGACAGGTACGCTGGGTTCGTTCACTCTTCGTAATGTTCGCGCGATTTCGAACTCTCCCGCGTCATCCAGCACTTGCTCGGGCCCGGATGATCTCTATTTCCCGGAAACAGCCGGCGCGGGTGTATTTCGCTTCCAGGACGGCAGTCTGCTGTATGTCCAGCTCACCCAGGGAGGCGATTGCATCGATCTGGTGACGAATGAAGCACACTGCACTCTGAGTTTTCAAATTGCCGGGGGAACGGGGCGTTTCAAAAATGCGACCGGTACGCTCACGTTTACCGAGACAGTGGTGACTGTGATCTCCGACGCCTTGAACAACCCCGTTTACTTTGCAGCTACAGGAGGATTTACGGGAGAGGTTTCCGGAGTTAACCACGAGCAATGGCAGGATGAAGGGCATTAGGTACAGATGCGAGCTGGCCGTTGCCCATCGCGATTCGAGACACGGTGCGGTAGCGGCCAGGCTGGCGAACGGCAAGGTTACTTCTCAGTGAATCGTCTTCGACTTGCGATTCATGTAATCCATCAGCAGATATTCGCCGAGGGTATCGGGCGTGGTGAAGTAGGCTTTGCCGCGGCACATCTCCGACACCTTGTGCACGAACTGCACGAGGCCGAAGTCCGACGCCAGCATGAAGGTGTTGATCATGATGTTGGAGCGCTTGCAGCGGGCTACCTCTTCCAGCGTTTCGCTGACAACGAGCGGATCGAGGCCGTAAGCGTTTTTGTAGATGCGGCCGTCGGGAAGTGTCAGGGCTGAAGGCTTGCCGTCTGTAATCATCACGATCTGCTTCATGTCCTTGCGCTGCCGCGCCAGGATGCGCTGCGACAGCCGCAGTCCCTCACAAGTGTTGGTGTAATGCGGTCCGACCTTGACGCGCGGCAGTTGCGACACCGGCAACTCCTCGGCGGAGTCGTGAAAGAGCACCAGCGAAAGCGAATCGCCTGGATACTGTGTCCGAATCAAGTGCGAAAGAGCCATGGCAACTTTTTTGGCCGGTGTAAAGCGGTCTTCGCCGTACAGAATCATCGAGTGCGAACAGTCCAGCATCACGACCGTCGCGCAGGAGCTTTGATACTCGCACTGATGCACATGCAGGTCTTCGTATTCGAGATTCAACGGCAGGCCGATGCCCTCCCGAGAGATCGCGGACTTGAGCGTGGTGGTCGTGTCGAGATTGAGCGTGTCGCCGAATTCGTAGCGCTGCGAAGCGCCGTGCGCCTCGACGCCGGTTGCCCAGTGCCGCGTGTCGTGGCGGCCGAAGTTCGATTTGCCGAGAGAACCGAGCAGATCACGCAGCGTTTTGTAGCCAAGGAAATCCAGGCTCTTGTCGGTCACTTCAAATTTGACCTCGCCCTGGATATTGCCGGCCTGCCCCATCATCTGCGACTTCTGGGTGGGGCTCAGTTCTGCGAATAGGAGATGTAGTTCTCCTGCTCCATGCGCTTGATCAGCTTGTCGATGAGCTCGTCAATTTTTTCGTTCTGCATCATCTGTTGGAGCTGTTCGCGGATGCGGTCGTCAAACATATCGCCCGACTCAAGAAGCTGACGCAGTGCTTCCCGCAGGTCATCCAGCGTGTGATCCATGTCCTGAAAGCGCAGATAGGGGTCGCGGAAACCGGAATCGAGCAAGTAGTCAGAGAGCGCCTTCAGCAGGTCCTCGATGTCCATCTCGGAGGCCAGGTCGCCGGTGAATTTTGTGTAGCGAACGCGCTTCATGAAATATCCTCGGGATTGGTTTGGCGTTCGCAGGGGCTAAAGCCCCGCGTTCCTTCACTCGGCGCTGGTGGCACGACTAAAGTCGGTGCCCTGACACTTCGTGCTCCGTTGCCCTGACACTTGATACTCTGCCTGAGACTTCGTACACTCTTGCCTCGCTTATGTGTTCGCTATGGATTAATTCAAACCGCCGCTGCGGCCTGACCGACGTGCGCGCTGCCAGTCGTCAAATTCGACTTCGATATCACGTTCCTGCTTGCGCTGCCCTTTTTCCGGCGCCGCAAATCCGCGCTCTTCGCTGCGGCTCAGTTTGCGATGCGGCAACAAGGCCCTCGAGCAGGAATTCCGCTGCTGCGACTGCTTTCGGCGCATCATCGGAGACCTTCACCTGCAGTGGCCCCAGCTTTTCAAAGAGCCCCTGAATTTTTTTGAGGTCGGCAAGCGCAGCCGAACTCGACTGGTTATCGTCGAGCTTGACCGTGCCGCCGAGGTTGAACCATTGCTCGATCTGTTGCGTGTTGGTTTCAGCGAAGTAGCGGTCGTAGATCTTGCCGACGGCGGTTCGAATCAGCTCGCGAACCACCGTGTCGGCTCCGCGCATTTCGCCTTCATACTCCAGTTCTAGCTTGCCGGTAATGCCAGGCAGAGCCGCGTAGATGTCGCTGACGCGCGGCACCGCGAGTCTCTCGCCGTTCATCAGCGCGCGCCGTTCTGCATTCGATACAACCAACTCCATCGTGGAAATCGGCAGCCGCTGGCTTACGCCGCTGCGCTTGTCCACGTTCTTGTCTTCGCGCGCTGAAAACGCCACCTGCTCCACGACTGCGCGTACGTAAGCTGGAATCTCGATTGGCGAGGACGCACCGCGTTCCGCCCACGCCTCCTGCGCGGTGATGGCGATGCCTTCCTCGATCGTCTCGGGATAATGCGTGCGAATCTCCGAGCCGATGCGATCCTTCAGCGGCGTGACGATCTTGCCGCGCGCAGTGTAGTCCTCCGGGTTGGCGCTGAAGACGAGAGCGACATCGAGGGCCAGCCGCACAGGATAACCCTTAATTTGCACGTCGCCTTCCTGCATGATGTTGAACAGCGCAACCTGGATCTTTCCCGCGAGATCGGGCAACTCGTTGATGGCGAAGATGCCTCGATTGGCGCGCGGCAGCAGTCCGTAGTGCATGGTCAACTCGCTCGACAGATCCTCGCCGCCCCGTGCCGCCTTGATCGGGTCCAGGTCGCCAACAAGATCCGCAACCGTAACGTCGGGCGTCGCCAGCTTTTCAACGTAGCGCTCGTCCCGTCCCATCCACGCGATGGGCGTGGCATCTCCGCGGTTGGCGATCAGGTCGCGGCACCGCCTGCATATCGGCCGGTAGGGGTTGTCGCGAATCTCGCATCCCGCGACGTAGGGCATTTGATCGTCAAGCAGGGCAGTCAGCGCCCGCAGAATGCGGCTCTTCGCCTGGCCGCGGAGCCCGAGCAGGATGAAGTTCTGCTTGGATAAAACGGCGTTGACGATCTGCGGGACCACCGTATCCTCAAATCCGACAATGCCTGGGAACAGCGTCTCGCGCGTCTTGAGCCGGGCGATAAGGTTGGCACGCAGTTCATCCTTCACGCTACGGTTTTTGAGGCAAGCTTCTGCAAACTGAGTGCTGGTGCGCAGTTCCCCCAGGGAATGGGGAAGCGGGTGGCCTGCTGGCATCGAGGTCTCCTGTTCCGGCCCGACCTGCCGGTGTGTGTATAGTAGACGCGTTTGCACCTGATTGCGGAGCGGGAGTGTTCAGGTTGTTTTCATCTGCCTGAATTTCCGCATGTTTGTATCAATCGCGTGCCGTTAGGCTTGGGAAGCTTGGTGCGGCAGAATGAACCGCGGCTGGAAATCAGATTCCATCCCACATAGAGAGAAAAGGTTGAGAGCCCAACGTCGGCCTAATTTGACTTTCCTTCGGATCCGGCTCGCTCGTAGCGATCGAGAGCGCCTTGGAGAGTCCGCGCCACCTGGCCATTGTTCAGCTTCACCGCCAGGTCCAGCGCCTCGCGCATAGATTGGATCGCTTCCGCGGAATGACCTGTCTTGTCATACACCTTAGCCAACTCCGCGAGACAACGCCAGTCTTTCCTGCGGCTCAGTGCGACGGCCTTTTCAAGGGGCTCGAGCGCGCTCGCAAATTCTCCGCGCGATTCCAGCACATAGGCGAGGTTGAATCGATACTCCACCGAACCGGGGTCGACGGTGATCGCTCTCTGCAGCTGCTCGACTGCGCCTGCGGGGTCGCCATTCAAGGCCAGCGATACTGCAAGGTGATCGAGGAACATTGGATTCGTGGGAGCCAGAACGACAGCCCGGCGATATTCGGCGACTGCGTCCTTCTCCTGGTCGATGGCGCTGAGAGCGGTGGCTAGAACGTAATGAACCAGGGCGTCATCCGGATTATTCAAGATGGCTTTGCGCAATGTGACGATCGCTTCCGGGAATTGATTGTTTTCAATCAGCGTGTAGGCCTCGTCAAAGAGCCTATAGAAATCCGTCGCCTGCGGATCGATCTTGTCAATCCCAACGCCCGGCGGCAAATTTACAAACTCGGGAATGTTGATGGCGCGGTTTGCCGCGGTGGTGTCATCCACGATGACCGCCGGAGTGTCGTTTCCGTTGGCATCGATGTGCGTGAGCATGAGCCGGGTGTACGGTCCGCGCGCTTTCGACGAAAACGCAAGCCAGTGGCCGTTCGGCGACCAGGTATGCCAGGAGTTCATCGGCGCCATATTGCAGTGCATCAGGCGCGGCATTGCCGCCGGCGAACGGCACGATGTAGAGCTTGCTGTCAGGCCGCATCAAAAGGCCATTCTTGTTCTGCACCCAGACGATCCACTTGCCATCAGGTGAGACCTTTGGAAAATTGTTGCTCATGCCATTGCCCGAAGCGCCTTCCACAGGAACGGCCTTCCCTCCGCGGCCGTCGTTGAATGGAATTTTGTAGAGGTCGTACTGGATCTGCGTTTCGTTGGGGTCGTTGGCAAATTCGGGCTTGGGCACTCCGGCCGGATAGGGATCGCGCGCCAACGCTCGGCTGAAGATGAGGTACTTGCCGTCGGGCGACCAGAATGCGCTGGTGTGGACATACTGCGGATCGTCAGCGCCGGGCAGCGGCCGCATCTTGCCCGCGTTGCGGTCATACCATGCCAGGATGCCGCGCGTCGGATAAAAGACCTGGCTGAATTCGATGCTGCGGAAGTTGGTGCTGTAAAGCCGGTCGAGAATGCCGGGGGCGAACCCCGACTCCTCGCCCTGATGTTTGTTGGTATTGTTGGGCGGCCCAATCGACGTGACCACGTAACGGCCGTCCGGCGATACCTGCGACATGAAGCCGAAGCGCTTCACGACGGGATCGGCGGCTCGTGCCTCGTCATTCAATCCGAAGGAACTCCAATGGAGAACGTTGGAGTTGCGGATCGTCATGTCTTTCGCTACCGGGACGAGCGCGTACAGACCCTTGTCATTGCGGGGACCATCAAGGTCGAGACCAAATGTCTTACCATCGCGCGAAAACGAATGACAATTCGCGCATGTGGGCAGATTCGTCATCACCAGGTGGCTTTCAGGCTGCGCAATATCGCGAATCTGCCACTTGATCAATGGTATGGCGGAACGCGGCAGTGGCGCGATGGGACCTTTTTCGTCGGGAGGCGGCAGCATCAGCGGCACGTCTCGGTAAAAGATCGGAGCGCCGACAGGATCCGGCGATGTCGCGATGGTCACCTTGCCGACGGAGACGGGCAGGTTCGAACCGTTGTCGGCAAATCCCATGATCACGATGTTCGCCGTCGATTTTGTGGAAAGGCGCTTGATCGTCTCCCATGTCTTGATATCCGGTTTCCACGTGTGGGTGGAGGCCTGTTCGGCGGTGAGCGCGAGTCCAGGGCCTGCGCTCGGATCGATCGTGCTTTGTTGCATCCATTCGCCTTTCGCATCGATCCGCAACGGCTGAGTCGGCGGCACGAACGAAACCTGAATCACCCAGCGTGTCGCGGAGGGAGACGGATCATGCCACATCAAGGTCGGCGGTGTTATCTCTGGCGGAAAGACGGAGCCATTCAGCGGATAGTCAATGGTGATCTCGGCCTGCGGTGTTGTATCTCCTTGAAGGGCTGCGCCCGAAGTGGGTGAGAACGCGGCGCCGCACACCAGCGCGGCAGAGCCGGTAACGCCAATCATCGCAATCAGAAAATAGGAAAGACGAGCCCCCAATGGACCTCCGCATCGGCCGCGCAACTCTTGTTGCACCTTGAGCATGAATCGCCGCCGCGAATGATTCGGTGATCCCGCTCACATGGGATGGAGGGAATATGAGCGATCCTTCACTCTGAAAGGCAGGAATCGTCTTGGGCTACACTGCGCCCCACTGCCGCGTTTTAAACGGATTGTCTGCTTCCTAAGTCCTTGCTTTGCGTGGAGATCACCTGAGGACGAGGACGAGCGTATCCTTGCGGTGAAGACGTCTCGCTTCGCGAACACGACCGATGAGGATGTCGGTAGAAGGCCCCTCAGGTGGAGAGAGCAGAAGCTTTTTGGGGTATTGAGCCGTCTTGGAAACAGAACCCTGGAGATATAAATGCGTTTTCATGATGCACTTCCGCTTTCTTTTTTACTTGCAGTTGGGCTAGTTCCGCTGGGTGCGCACGCACAGTTTCCTCCGGTTTCGAAAGAGGAACTCGCGATGACATCGGATGCGAAGGCGCCAGGAGCCGCCGCGGTGTATCTCAATCGCGAGGAAACAGAGGACGATCCTCATGCCTTCCGCACGATCTATGCGCGCATCAAGGTGCTGACGGAAGAGGGAAAGAGCGCGGCGGTCGTTCACGTCAATTTTCCGCAGACCTTCGTTTATAACGCGGCCGGTACCAATTCGAGCAGAATGACGGGTGGCCTTGGTGGTGGTTCCGGTTCAACCGCGACAACCGTCGCTCCCACGAATACGGCGCATTGGGATGTGCCGAGCATCAGTCACACCGGGGAAGACCAGCCGTGGGACACGGATTCCTACGTTGGCAAGGTCGAGATCGGCGCGCTTGAGGGCCGGGTTATCCACCCGGACGGAACCGTGATTCCGCTCGCAGGAAAGCCGGCTGAATTGCTGAAAGCCACGAAGGGTCCGCGCGGAAGCGAAACCACGTTTACGATGCCTGGGGTCGAGGTCGGAAGCATCATCGAGTACCGCTACCAGATCCGTTACGACCGTTTCTTGACAGCACCCGACTGGCAACTGCAGAAGCCCTATTTTATCCATAGAGAGCATTTTGTGTTCCGGCCTTCCGGGCAGTTTCTTCCTCAGGACGTTACAGGAGTGGGCGTGGGAGACAGCGCGCTGAAGGATCCGCACGACAATATCCTGACCGACATCCATTTCCGGCCCGTTCTGCCTTCCGGCAAGTCTGTGACCAGGGATGCGATGGGCAACTGGACCATCGATCTCACCGACGTTCCCGCAATTCCGCAGGAGCCCTTTGCGCCTCCGTTGAATGCCGATGCATACAGTGTCGACTTCTTCTACACCTATACCTTCGACGTGAAGGATTACTGGCAGAAGCAGATGAGCTACTGGACAAAACAGCTTAATGCTTACACGGCGTCCAGCCAGGCCTTGCAAAAACTCATAAAGGATGCGATATCTCCTTCAGATTCACCCCTCGAAAAGGCGAAGAAGCTCTACGCGGTTGTGCAGAAGATTCAAAATACCGACTCAAGTCCGGACGGAGCGCCGCTCACGGGCAGCGAATTTATTCCCAGGGGTAAGGTGGATTCTGTTCTTCAGTCCCGAAAAGGATCAAGCAACCAGATCGCATATCTCTACCTGGCGCTGGTGCGTGCCGCGGGAATCAGCGCCCGTCCGCAGCGGATTGCGAGTCGCAGTCTTCATATCTTCTCCGCGCAATACATGGACAATCTTCAGCTCGACACCGTTCTTATTGCATTGCAGATCGACGGGAAGGAAATTCTTGTCGATCCCGGCACGAAGATGGCTCCTTTCGAGACTCTGCATTGGGCGCACACCGGGGCAGGCGGTGTAGCCATGGACGCGAGCAACAAGGCCGAGATTATTGTGACGCCGTTGCAGAAGATCACTGACAACAGCACTCTTCATGTCGGCACCGTCAACGTATCTCCCAAGGGCGCGGTCTCCGGAACACTCAAGGTGGCCTTCATCGGGCAGCGAGCGATTGAGCTGCGCCAGCTTGGAGTGAAGTCCGGTGTAGAGGCTGTAAAGGCTGAGATCAACTCGACCCTCGCGCAGCAGGTTCCATCAGGAATCCATGCGGCGGTGGACCATCTTGTGTATCTCGATGATCCGGATCGCCAATTGCTTGCGGTAATTCCGGTTTCAGGTTCTCTCTAACGCGGCTCCGATGGTCGCCTGGTTTTGCCGCGCACTTTTTTGAAGCGCAGGAACAGAACCCATTTCCCTCTGAAAGCTCGCGCGAACTGCCGGTGGACATGCGTTATCCCGGCGCAGGAGCAGGAACAGATCACTTATATGTTGCCATCCGGCTTTGCACTTCCGAAGATTCCCGAGGACGCAAAACTGAAGTGGGAAGGCAATGCTGCATTTGAATTGCGCACGAAAGTCGAGGGCAGTTCGATTACCGATGCACGCGTCTTTGCCCGGGCATTCACCATTCTCGACGCCAAAGATTATGGCCAATTGCACGACTTCTACCAGAAAGTAGTGGCGGCCGATCAGCAGCCGCTGGTGCTCGCTGGGGAACAGGTAGGAGAAGTTCAATAAGATGGGCAATGCGCGATCCGCCTGGTATCGACCGGCGACATATCAAAGCGGGTTCGCGCGATTGCCTTGGATAGGGCTGCGGGCGGCCCTCGCCATTGTCACACTTGTTCTGCTGGTTTTCGTGGCTGCCGGCGAGAAAGAGCCGGTTTGTTCCAAGCTTTTCGCTCCAGGCCTTTGCCGCACCCGAACCGGCACATGCCCTGAGTCCGATTTCGATCGATTATCCCGAAGATGGCTCCATCTTTCCTCCCGGAATAACGCCTCCGACATTTCTGTGGCGCGATGCAGCCGGGACCTCATGGAACATCGACATTTCTTTCGCCGATCACACCGCTCCGATTCATGCGGTATCGAAAGGCGAGCGCATGCAGCTCGGTCCGCATCGATCCGGATTGCGTTTCGGACTCGAATGCTCTGCCGAAACTTACTCCGCAGCAAGCAGCGGCGTGGACATGGAAGCCGGACGCCGCGACATGGGCAGCGATACAGGCGCACTCGGCAAACGCGCCGGCAACCCTGACTGTGACCGGCTATCGCAACGGGCAGAGTCGCCAGTTCGCAGTCCCGCATCACCTTCACAACTTCAAAGGACGAAGTGAGCGCGCCGATCTTCTACCGTGATGTTCCGCTGATGCCGGCATCGGGAAACGGTGGTTCCGTGGCGCCACTCGCCGAGTCCAACATTCGCCTGATTCACTGGCGGATCCGTGATATTCGCAAGCCCGAGAGCCGCACGGTCCTCTCGGATATGCCGACCTGCGCCAACTGCCACTCGTTCTCGGCCGACGGCAAGACATTTGGCATGGATATCGACGGCCCTGCCAATGACAAGGGTCTCTACGCGGTGGTTCCGGTGCAGAAGAACATGGCGATCAACAGCAAGGACATGGTGCATTGGAATACCGACGGAAAAGTGGGCACAGTTCGCGTCGGTTTCATGTCGCAGGTTTCGCCCACCGGCCAGTATGTACTCAGCACATTTGCGGGCCCCGCGCTGAGCCGCATGATCGATAGCTATTACGTCACCAATTTCATGGACTATCGTTTCCTGCAGGTTTTTTTCCGACGCGCGGCATCCTCGAGTACTTCAACCGCGCCACAGGCCTTCGCCAGCCCCTGCCGGGCGCTGACGATCCGAAGTACGTGCAGACCGATGGCGTGTGGAGTCCCGACGGAAAGTACATTGTGTTTGCTCGGGCCGAGGCGCGCGACCCGCGTCCCAGAGGTCAGCCCGGCGCGACCCATGCCAACGATCCGAATGAAACGCAGATCCAGTACGACCTTTATCGAATTCCTTTTAACGGTGGGAAGGGTGGAACGGCGGAGCCGATCAAGGGCGCCTCGCAAAATGGGATGAGCAACAACTTTCCCAAGATCTCGCCCGATGGCAAATGGATCGTCTTCGTCCAATGCAAGAACGGACAGCTGATGCGACCCGACAGCCAGCTCTACATCGTTCCTGCCGCCGGAGGAACACCGCGGCGCCTGCGGGCCAACACGCGACTCATGAATTCGTGGCATAGCTGGTCGCCCAACAGCCGCTGGCTGGTGTTCTCGTCCAAAGCGCGCTCGCCCTACACGCAGATGTACCTGACGCACATCGACGAAAACGGCAACTCGAGCCCCGCGATCCTGATCGACAACGCGACAGCCTCAAACCGCGCCGTCAACCTTCCCGAATTCGTAAACATCAATCCAGACGGAATACAGCAGATCGAAGTGCACGTCGCCGACAGCACCCTGATTGCAGGCGGCACACAATAGGATGCCGAGGGAAGCGACAGTCCACAGAAGAGATGCCAGGCTCATTCCAAATCAAACTCGGCCTTGTTGATTGTGCTGTCAGTCGCGACGTGCGTCCCCGCGTCCGCGCAGGCATCCTGCACTCCGCCGGAATCTATGAAGCCAAAGTTCACAGGCACGCCCAATCCCGACGCATTGAATGAACTGGGCATCTGGTTTGGCGAACAGAAAAACTACAGCTGCGCCGCCGACGCTTTTGCAACCTCGCTGCAGTTGGATCCAAAGCAGAAAGACATGCCGCACATCGCCTTCATGTTTGGCGGCAGCCTGTACCTAGCGGGCGATGCAAAAGAGGCAGTCGCCGCGCTGCGCGAAGCGGAGAAGTTCGGTTATCGCGATATCAAGCTGCACCTGTTGCTAGCCGAGGCGCTGGACAGCACCAATGCCTCCGCCGATGCCGAAGCAGAGTGGCGCGCCGCGCTGGAGATCGACCCGGAAAATGCCAATGCCCTCGACAGCCTTTCGAATGATTTGATCGCCGATACCGACTACCAGGGAGTGATCACGCTGCTCGATACGCCGAGACTTAAGTCGCAATGGAGCGTTCAGCAGTGCGTCAATCTCGGCTTGGCTTATGCCCGCAAGGGAAATCTCGCGGAGGCATCCAACGTACTGCGTGACGGCGTCAATACATATCCTGACTCGTTGCCGCTGGCAGAGAAACTAGCCGACATTCTCACCCAAATGGGGAAAAAGGATGAAGCGGCGCAGGTGCTCGCAGTTGCGCATCAGCGTCAATCCGGCAGCGCAAAACCCGACAGCTCCTTAAACGAAATCACGATCGGCGAAACTCAATCCAAATGAAAAGCGGCGCGACCGTTGCCAGCCGCGCCGCTTTGTTTGCGTTCGTGATGAGATAACGTTCGCTCTAGAACAAGTTCCAGAGGGACTGGTTGTAAATCTCGTGGTGGAACTGCACTTCAGGAGCCTTAACGAAAGTACCAAGATCGCGTGCACAGCGGTTGGCAGAGGCTTGCTTCAGATCGGCAAACCGTCCCTGCACGTCCGAACCGAGGATCTCGGCGATCCACTAAGAGCTCTTGAAGTCGTCGATGGCTGCCTGGATGTGATCCGGCAAGTAGCGCTCGGCCTGGCGCAGATTCTTGATCTTCGCGGTGGTTCCGTCGATGCCGGTTTTGAAGATGGAGTAAAGAGCCAGATAAGGATTCGCATCCGGTGCGACGGACCGAACCTCAACTCGCATCGAGCGCGAGTTGCCGATGGGCACGCGCACCATGGAACCGCGATCGGTGGCCGAAGCCTTGATCTGGTTGGGAGCTTCGAAGTGCGGATCGAGCCGGCGGAACGCATTCACACTGGGATTCAGGATCAGGCAAATATCCAGCGCGCTGTGTAAGGATGCGGTCGATGAACTTCCAGCCAAAGCCGGAGAGCATTTCCTGACCCTTGGGGTCCCACATCAGGTTGACCTTGTCCTTGGAGACGGAGACGTTGGTGTGCATGCCGCTTCCGTTGACGCCGACGACCGGCTTGGGAAGGAAGCATGCAGTATAGCCCATGTTGTTGGCGATCTGGCGACAGAGCAGCTTGTAGAGCTGAATCTGGTCCGCAGCCGCGACAACTTCGCCGTAGCCGTAGTTGATTTCGAACTGGCTGGGCGCGACCTCGGGGTGATCCTTCTCGTTCTGGAAGCCCATGGCGCGCTGCACTTCCGCAGCCGTATCGATGAACTGCCGCAGCGGATCGAGCGGCAGCACGTGGTAGTAGCCGCCTGTGTTGATGAAGTCGAATTTCAACGTCTCGTGGTATTTCCGTTCCGCGTCTTTTCCGGCGAAAAGGAATCCCTCGATTTCATTGGCGGCATTGAGCGTGTAGCCTTTCTCCTTGTAGAGCTTGTCGGAGTAAGCCTTGAGAACGCCGCGAAGGTCGCCGGAATAGGGTGTGCCGTCCTTGTCGATGACGGTTCCGAAAACCAGCACCTTGCCGTTGCCGAATACGTCAGCCGGAACCCAGTAGAAAGCGCTCCAGTCGATGCCCAGGCGCAGGTCGCTTTCCTTTTGCGCGGTGAAGCCGCGGATCGAGGAACCGTCGAAGGTGAGGTTCTCGTGCGAGCCGAGGAGGAATTTCTTATCGTAGTCGAGACAGGTGCAGGCGCCCTTCAAGGTCTGAGAACAAGACCGTGACTGCCTTGATGTGCTTCTGATCCGTCAGGTACTTGATCCGCTTTTCGCGAACCTCCTCGATGGGCAGCCGGTTCATACGGTCTGCCTTGGCTTCCAAATTCAGTTCTTCGAGCTCCTCGTACGAGAGGGCAAGAAAATTCCGGTAGTCCAATGACATAGTTCTCCTTCCAACTGACAAGTGTGTTGTTGGGCATTCAGTGGTAAGTCTAAGGTTCCCTGTATAAGGAATCCGTGAAGATTGCCGCGTGGAATTGCCTACCGGTGCCGTGCAACAAGCACCATCAATAACAGGATAACAACAGGAATCAGGGCGAGCGCAGTATAGTAAATGAACTGGCGCGATCTATGCGATTTTCGTTTACTCCAATCGCGAAATTCCACGCGATCTTCCACCCCGACCTCATCTAAATGTTGCAGATCATGTGCAAATTCCTGGGCGCGCGCATATCGATTCTGCGGGTCGCGTTCGAGCGCGCGATATAGTACCTCCTGCAATTGCGGCGAGATCGACGGATCGGCCACAGTCGGAGGCAGCGGATGGTTCAGCATCCGGTCGTTCATGATTTCCATGGGCGACGAACCTGAAAAGGGCAGCCGGCCTGTCAGCATCTCGTAGAGGATGACACCCACGGCATAGATGTCCGAGCGCCCGTCGCCCCGCTTGCCCTTCACCTGCTCGGGCGAGATATAGTCTGCAGTTCCCAATGCCGCCGTGAAGTTGGCGTAGGTAAGGCGTCGAGCAGCCGCATCTCCAGCTATTCCAAAATCGATCAGCTTGATGTTGTCGTTGGCGTCGACCATGATGTTCTCCGGTTTCAGGTCCCGGTGAACGACGCCCTGCGCGTGAATGTATTCGAGCGCTTCCAGCACTTCGATCGCGATGCGGATGGCGCGGTCCTGCGGCATGCGGCCTTCGCTGAGGATAGTGCGCAGCAGCGTGCCGTCGCACCACTCCATCACCATGTAGATGCGCGACCGTTTCTCTCCGCCGTAGACGCGCATCACCATGGGATGGTCGAGCTTTTCGCCGATGTCCGCCTCCCGCTTGAATCGATCGAAGAGGATAGGGTCAGCTTCCATGTCAGGGTGCGGAATCTTCAGGGCCACGATACGGTTGTCGCGCGTATCCACAGCGCGAAAGATCGATGCCATGCCGCTCCGCGCTACAGGCGCTTCAATGCGGTACGCGTCGATTTGCGAGCCGGCTTCGATCGTGTCGAGGATGCCCATCGGGCGGCGTTCTCCGTGCTTGCGTTTCTTCTACTCTATCGGGATTGAGCGGCGTAACTCTAAGGATTTCGTAAGTCTTCGCGCAGTATTCAGGACGGAAGGCGGTAGGGACGGCCGCGGTACATGCCGACCTGCTCGACTGAACGGATGCGAACCACCTGCGCCGTAGTGTTGTCATTGCCGTCGATTTCTACGGCCTTCGCAACCAGTTCCTGCGCGATCTCTTCGATCGGCTTGTTCTGCGAGACGATGGATGCGATTGTTGCCTCGGGCATCTCGTCATGCAGACCGTCGGAACAGAGCACCAGCACATCGCCGGGCACCACAGTCAGCGCCGTGGTATCAGGCGAGACGAACATCTCTGGACCGAGAGAGCGGATCAGTACGTGGCGCGAATCGGATGTAGCAACCTCGGCGGCGGAAATCACTCCCATTTTTCTCTGCTCATTGACCCATGTGTGGTCTTGCGTAATCTGCTTTGCGACACCTTTGCGCACGAGGTAGCAGCGCGAGTCGCCTACGTGCGAAACGATAGCCTGATCATGGCGCAGGGCACATGCCACGGCTGTCGTAGCCATCTTCTTTCCACGAAATTCCTGGGCAAGCGTGCGGTCGTGCACCGCGGCGTTGGCGTGTTGCACAAGCCGTGGCAGCAGGCTGATGAGCATTGCGCCGCCCTGCGCCTTTTCGAATTCCTGAACGAGAACGGAAACCGCAGTGGATGAAGCGATCTCGCCCAGGTCCATTCCACCCACGCCATCGGCAACGACAAAGAGATAACCGTGAGAGCGGGCCTGATGGCGGGAACTTGGAATAAAAGATCCCATCGCGTCTTCATTATTCGTGCGTACCTTGCCGGGATCGCTTGCCTGACCAAACACGACATCCAACATCGACAGGTCGCCTCGTTCGGGTTCCCGCGAACAGGTCCATGTTCGTGGGTGATTCACTCAGGGTCGCCACGAATGGGTCCATGCTCGTGGTGTGGCTCAAGAATTCAAGTCTTGCAAAAACCACTGGGTGGTTTCCCGCTCGCGGCCTTCTGAATCGAGCCGAGAAGGAATTCCACCCAGGTTTGTGTTTGGTTGAAAAGCAACGGCCGGCCGCCTGACTAGCTCACCACGGCTTTCTTTGATTCCAGCAGTACGGTCTTCCCCTTTGCCTTGGATGATCGGAGGAAATAAACCGCTCCGTAGAGTCCCCAGACTCCCGAAATGCCGAGTGCGGTGAGCGGCTCCATCTTGGTGCCGAGGTTGAAGAAGGGTCCCAGTACGTAAACGGCCATGCAAGCCAGGTTGGCGAGCAGACCGAAGCCTGGAATCAGGGTGTGTTTCACAAAGCTGTGGTCGGGACGCTTGTGGAACGCCACCATGCACAGGAAGCAACTGAGCGCATACAGGATGAACGTGCCGAAGTTTGAGGTAAGCGTGATCGTCAGCAGGGAGTTGGGCAGCGCCGCCAGCTTGTCGTGCGTCGAGTAGCCGAAACTGGAGAAGATGCCGTGCGGCAAAGCAGCGATGGTTGCGTCCGTCGGGGCGCTGGCATCCGCAAAAACCAGCGTCACGGCGAGACAGCCGAGAACGGCGGAGATCGCGGCAAGCGTCCAGATCGCCCGGCGAGGTGTGAGCGACTCGGCATGCAAAATACCGAAGTGCTCCGGCGCTTCGTCGTCCTTGCCCATCGCGTAAGTCACGCGAGCCCCGGTGTTCATGCAGCTCAGCGTGGTTCCGATCAACGCAAGGAACACGGTGACCGCTTCGCCCATCATGAAGTATTTGCCATGCCCCTGGCCTAGCAGGCCATCGCCGACAATGATCATCATGTCGCCGATTGGCGCCGCCGAACCTGCCGCGCTCTGCATCGTATATCCCGAATTCAGGAAGTAGTTTGCAGCAAAATACTCGATCAGATAACAGACCAGCCCCTGGATCAGCAGCGACGCGATTACCGCAATTGGAATGTGCTTGGTGGGGTTTTTAGCTTCTCCACCCATCGCAGTTACGGATTCAAAACCGACCAGGATCAGAATCGCGACCGTCGCCTGTATGAAGACCCAGCTGAAATTGTGGGGCGAAACCACTGACTTGGCAGTCGGGTGCGTCAACATGTTCCCGCTCGCATCTTTTTCCGGATAGTCAATGGTGAAGGGAACTGGTTTGCCGGCCTTGTCAAGCTGCGGCTGGGGAATGCCGTTGGCATCGCGGACGATGGAGCCATCCTTGGCGTTGGTCGCAAACTGGTAGGTGTATGTAGCCAGCGACTGTCCGTCGTAATTGAATGCCGGCGAACCAGTCGGGTGATTGGCGCGATAGCCCAAGGCGAGCACGCTGAACACGAGCAATGCCGAAATCTGGATGACATTGATTGCGAGATTTACCGCTGTCGATGCGCCCGCGCCCTTCTGTGCGATCCAGGCAACAAAAAACGAAAACACGATGGCGACCATGGCCATAAAGACCGGGCCGGGATTGGAACCGCTGATAAAGTTCGGGTAGAAGAATCCCACCACGTATCCGACGAAGATGCCGGTCGTCGCCACCATTACACCCGGATAGACCCAGTAGTAAAGGTGTGAGCCCCAGCCGACGATGAACTTCGCGATGCGCGCGTACTTGAACGCCTTGTCTTTGGAGAGCAGCGCCTGCTCGGCGTAGTAGTAGCTTGAGCCCGTCCCTGGGTAGAGCTTGGAGATCTCAGCGTATGCGACTGCGGTGGCCAGGCAGAGCCCCAAAGCCAGCAAAATGCCCCACCACATGGATGGTGCAGTGGAAGGCTGCCCCGCGGTGCCTGTAGTCGCCTGGATGAAGAACGTGAGCCAAAGGAAGGCGCCGGGAGCAATCAGCGCCATTGCGTTGCTGGTCAACCCGGTAAGACCCAGAGTTGCCTGCATCTGTGGTGCTTTCTGATCTGCCATGAACATTCTCCTGGAAAATTGAATTCTTAGCGTCTTTTCCCATCGCTTGAGCTACGGGATGTTTTGGGACTCGCCGGACGGTCCGGGCAGAGGCGTTCAGGTTTCTGGGTTACTTGAATGCTACGTACGCACTGATGAAGATGAAATGAAGAAACGGACCTGTGTGCGCACCCCGCAGTTTGCGGCGCGCGTCCTTACGGAGCATCGGCTGTCACCGCAAGGACGTGCAACCCTCGACAATCCGGCTATTTTTCTGTCACGTTTTTGCCAAAGATGAAGCCGAATTCAAGTACGCCACGGAATTGATCGCCATCCGTTCCCGTTGTGCCAAAAACACTTCCGGGCGTGTAGTTTGTTGCATGCACCCACGCGAGATCCCCGCGAACGAACATGCCTCCTTTTTGGTAGGTTGGCGTCGCGGTGAAGGTGGTGCCTGAGCTGCCGGCCCCAAAGCCCAACATGTTCACCGACCCGTCGGTTGTACTCCCCGAACTCGTCAGGTATTCCACGCGCACCGGAAGCGATAAACCGCTCTTGAAGGCGTAGCTGGCGTTGAGCGCGCCGCCGGTTGCGGATGTGCTCTTGAAAACCCCTACCTTGGGGTTGGTCGGCAGGTTGCCGTACTGGAAGTACGGCGAGACGATCCACGGGCCCTTGGTGTAGGTGTAGATCACAGCGTGCATGTATCCGTTGTTCTGGATCGGGGTTGCTGCTGTTTCAAATTTGGTCTGTCCGAGGTTCCCCATCCCGTCGTACACCAGGCTATGAGGTCCCTTCGTGAGTGTTACCGACCCCGAAAGAAACGAGTAGCGGTTGGAATAGTAACCGTCGTTCCAACTCACCGCGGCGCTCAGGTATTTGCCCAGGGTTTGATTCACCTGGATGCCGCGAGTGATGGCGTTTTCCTGGTTCCACACAATGCCGCGCTCGATGTTGAAGTTCTGGTACGTAAAAGTGGACTCGGCGCCCATCAGCGTGGGAAGAGAACCGATAAGAAACTGAGTGTTCTTGGCGGCCTGCAACTTCAGGTAGGCGACTGGAACGGGCCCGTAAAAATTCTTCATCGTGTCCTGGGCATTCACAAATGGCGCCGAAAGTGCCTGCATGGTGTAAACGCCAGCCTGGATGTAGTACTGAACCTTGCCGTCCGCTCTTTGAATGAAAACCTGGCCGTTGCTGAGGGTGGCCTGCGCACTGTCGTCTCCCGGCACATGATTGGTCTGGAACTGCGAGAAACCAGTGACAATGCCGTTGACATAGAGCTTGCCCAACGGTCCGGCATCGAAGGTCGCCGGCGGCAGCCATTGCAGCGGGCCTGTGAGAACGAACGTGGAAAGCGGGGCCGGGGCGGCTGCGGCAGCGGGGGTTGGATTGGCAACGTCTGCTGGTGTCGCTACTGCTGCGGTTGTCGATGGCGTGGCAGGGCTCTGGGCGCCAGCCGCAATTGCGGTGGCGAGCGCGGCTGCGCTCAGAGATTGCAGGATGATGCGATTCAACTTGAAAGATATCGACACGATTCCTCCTGAACAAGAAATTGGGTATGAGACACGAGAGGCGCTATGTGACAAGCGAGGCCCGAGGTGAAATGCGACGCCTCTATGTGAGAGGTGAGGTGGTTAACTCAATCTCTTCGATTCGGACTACCTTGCAGTCGAGCCCGGGGAAGACACACGAGGATTGTGTCCTTGCCGAGGCAAAGATGATGAGGTCATGCGCGTTGAACGCTGCCCCTTTGGATGGTTTGCATCACTGCGGCTTAGCACTATTAATGCAAACAAGGCATAAGGAAGAGATGAAGATTAAAGAAAGAAAATCGGCTATTTCCGGCATCACACTGCAGGCCGAAAAACTCGAATTGGCGCAGCTTTGATGCAACAACACTGAAGCCGGGCAGAACCTCCATTACGTCGCTGCGCATAAAGATCAAATGAGCAACTGTTAATATCTAGACACAATCTCCCTGCGCACGATGCCAGCCCACCTGGGACCAAATGAAGGTGCACGCGGGAGTTCTCGAAGCCCCGCGCAACCTGTTTAAAGGTCGGCGCGCAGACTCGGGAGAAACACACTTCGAGTCATAGCTGCGAATGTTCCCGGTTGCGCCGGCGCGGTTTAGGTGCGTGCTTATCAAATAGCCCGGGTACTCTTCCTATCGCATTCGACAGAAAGGCCGTTCACGGTTGTCTGGTACCTACATTCCGCTCCGCGCTGCATTTGCCTCGCGACGCTCCCGCGGCTCGGGGCTGCAGGTCCTCCTGTTCTCAACGGAGTGCGCGCTCGGCATCCTGTCCGTGGTGCTCGTGGGAGTCTTTGCGCACTGGCTGCAATGGCTGCTGCCCGTCGCCGTCGTGCTCTATCTGCTCATCATTGTGCCCACCGCTCTCTGGTGTGGATTCTGGCAGGCGGTGATCGTCTCGTTCTCCGCCGTAGCCGTGCAAAGCTACTTTGCCGCGCGCCTCGGCAAACTGAATCCGGCCACCGATCCCGCAAACTCGGTCGCCCTCGTGGCCTTCATCCTTACCGCCCTCGTTATCAGCCGCCTTTCCGCGCGCGTCACAGAGCATGCACGCGAAACCGATTCGTGGGGCGGCCAGATGCAGGATCTCTACGAGTTCACGCGGCGCACCCTGCAGATGAATCTGCACGTCGAACCCGGCGCCCAGCTCGTCGAACTGGTGCATGAGATCTTCGCGCTCGAGGCCGTCGTCATCTTCGATGCGGATCTGCACCAGACCTACCAGGCCGGCTTCTGGAACGTTGATCCGCAGGAGCTGGCCCAGAACGTATATTTCTTCGAGACGACAGACGACGATCCGAAGACAGGCATTGCGCGCCGCGTGGTGCGTCTTGGCACAGCGCCCATCGGTGCCGTTGTCCTCCGCGGCGACACCAGCCCGCTTACCAACAATGCAATCGCATCGCTGGTGGCCATCACCTTCGATCGCTATCGCGCCTTCGCCAACGAAAGCCGCATCGAAACCGAGCGTCAGACCGAGCAGCTTCGCTCCACGGTGCTCGACTCGTTGGCGCATGAATACAAGACGCCGCTCACCGCCATTCGCGCCGCTTCCACCGGCCTCAATGAGATGGGCAAGCTGTCGGCAGGCCAGAGCGAGCTCGTCTCGCTGATCAATGAGCAGGCCGAGCTGCTTAACGATTTGACGACGCGCCTTTTGACCACCGCGCGGCTCGATGCCGGCGAAGTCACCGTCCATGCATTGCCCGTAGGCGTTGCGGCCCTGATTGACGAAGTCGTCGCGAGTCTCAGCGAGCGGCTGGCCTCAATGAAGGTCGCTATCGATATGCCCGATGACACGCTCGTGCTCTGCTGCGATCGCCGCCTGATGACGATGCTCTTGTCGCAATACATCGATAACGCCTGCAAGTACGCGATCTACGGCACCACCATCACCATTCGCGCCATCCAGTCGAAGGCCGAAGTCATCTTCTCGGTGCACAGTTTCGGCCCCATCATTCCCATCGCCGATCGCGAACGCATCTTCGACCGCTACTATCGTTCGTCGGGCTCAGCCAATCGCGCGACCGGCACCGGCATTGGCTTGTCTGTGGCCAAGCGCGCGGCAACCATCCACGATGGATATGTCTGGGTCACCAGCGACCAGGATGAAGGCAACACGTTTTACGCCGCTATTCCATCCCAGGCACGAAAGAGGGAATCATCATGAACCAGACCGCCATTCGCATTCTGATCGTCGACGACGAATCCGCGATCCGCCGCGCGCTCAAGCCGCCGCTCGCCGAGCTTGGATTTCAATTCAGCGAAGCATCGCGTGGAGAAGAGGCGCTGCAATTGCTGCATTCGGGTCAGTACGACGTGGTGCTTCTCGACATCAATATGCCGGGCATCGGCGGAATCGAAACGCTGCGTCGCATCCGCGCATTTGCGCCCCGGCTGCCGGTACTGATGCTGACGGTGCGCGACGGCGAAAGTGAAAAGGTGGAGGCACTCGAACTCGGTGCCGACGACTACATCACCAAGCCCTTCAGCACCCGCGAGCTCATTGCGCGCATCCGCACAGCCGTCCGCAGGGTGCATGCCCCGGCACGCGCTGAAGATGCGCCTATCGAGATTGGAGAAATTCGCCTCAACCCATCGAAGCGCAGCGTGACCCGGCGCGGACAGGCGGTCCATCTCACACGCAAGGAGTTCGACATTCTCTACACCATGATGAGCCGTGCGGGCCGCGTCGTTTCCTACGCCAAGCTGCTCACCGCCGTCTGGGGTGCCGACTGCCGCGAAGAGGTCGAGTATCTGCGCACCTTCATCCGCCAGCTGCGCAAGAAAATCGAGGACGATCCCTCGAACCCGGTCTACCTGCTCACGGATGTGTACGTAGGCTATCGCTTCGCCGACGCGCAGATGCTGCAAAGCGAGCCATCCCACGGCGAATCCGACACCCGCGAAGAAATCCCTGAAAGCGCGTAGTAGCGCTCAAGCTTCGTTCTGCGTGCGATGCTGAATCCGCCCTGGCCGGGTCGAGATACCGTGATCAATATAGCTGCCATGCTACTCGGCTGTATTACACGCGATAGGCATCCGGTTGGGCGCGAACCAGTTCCATGTTTTGTGGAGTGCGGGGCCCGGGGGTGGGTTGTTGTCTGTGTTCACGTAGCCCCATGATCCGTTGTAGCTCAACAGAATTGCGGCTTCGTCCCCCATAGAGTGCTCGATTTCGCCGAGATTGGGGATGTTGTGGGTTTGGTAAGAATGTTGCGCGTCGTCGCCGGGATGCGCCGGCGCTCCTCCAGCTCCCCAATTTGCGCTGGGCCAGAATTCATGGGCGCCATATTCCACAAAGACAACCGGATGCGAGTACTCACCAGTAACGTTGTCGATGGCGAAAGATAGCGTATTGTTTTGCGCTAGCTCAGGCTGGTCCTGTACGGCTCCCGATGTCGTAATTTTCAGGATGTTGAAAGACTGGGAGACGACACCTAACCCTGTATAAGTTTTTTGCTTGCCCACAATGGGGTCGGTCCCGGGCAATATCTGCACGCCGGCAGCTTTGAGGTCGAAGCGCATTTCATAACCGTGCGCCCAATGGGACACGGCTAGTATCTGATCAGATGGCTTGTCGTAAACCAAAGTGATCAGGCTCCAATCGCCTTCGTGGTCACCGAGACTCGCCACCTCGTAGTCCTCGTTCTTGCCGAAGAATTGGTAGTATTCGATTTTGTAACACTCTTTGCAATTGACCTCGTACCAGCTTTGCGGAATGACGGGGACGTCTTTCGTTCCATTCAGCTTGCGCGCGCAGGCAGACAAGCACTGACGCATCTGAGGTGGGTTGCCCGAGTTGGCGACCGGACAAGTCGTCGCCAGGGTCGGCGGTTGGCCCAGCGCGGTCGGTAGGGCCAGAACAGCCGGCTGCTCGGGCAGGTCTTCTTCGCTTTGAGGATGAAAGGGAGAGACATGCGCGAATAGACCGACATTGCGAGCCTGCAAAATGGTGTCCCAATCCGCTCCCGCGTGAGCAGCATCATCCACTGGATCCACATGAAACTGGACTCGGGGCATGGTACTGATACAAGCAGTGAATGCCTCGTCAGGGCCGAAGCTCGAAAGAAGGTTAGACTGCCCGGAGTCATGCATAAATCTGTCTAGGCTGGGATTGCAACGTGGCTTGAGGCAGTACCGTCACGTCATTGGTGACGCCCACTAACCTCGAATGGCCGAGGTACCAGACGGGATCGGCGGGGCGGAAATTCTCCGGCATATTCAGGGCCAGATCCGCCGGGTTCAGGTGGCCGTAGGAGAAGCGCAGGAAGGGGCTGAAGCGCTCGATTAATTTTGCTTCCAGGTCGTCAGGGATACCGTCTTGGTCGAAATCGTTTGTCGGTTGCCTGACGGGCCCCAGGGGAATGGGCGGGCAGGCAACTTCGTCGCATTGAGCGATTTGCTGGATGAGTTTGGCTTGCTCTGCGCCGTTGGCGCTGTTCCAGGCTTTCTCGGAGGCAGTATTAGGTTGGCAGGTTTTGACTGGCGCGCCACCGCTCGGGGGCTCCCGGGTAGGGATTCGGCTTGAACCCGCCTTGGGGGCTGGGCAGCCGGTTGCTACGGTAAAGCTGGCATCAAGCGCCTTGAGCTTCTGGACGGCTTGCGGGCACGTCAGTGTTTGCGCGCCTGCGGCCTGCAGAAAGCTGAAAACAGCGAAGACAAGAAGAATCTGGAGAGATTTGTCCACGATGGTTACCTCCTTCGTCTCGGAATCCTGGACTCGATGAATGGTGATGGCAGATAAGAGACCGTTACAAAGACGAAACTCTGCAACTCCAACGATTGATTTGGATGGGTTCCCAACTCTCGGGAGGTTCAGCTGAGTGAACGTAAGGACATGCTGCCCACGCAAACCACCGCCGTCTATAGGCAAATGGTCTCGTCACACCTGGAACGAATTCGCGTAGCCCAAACGACGTTCGTCCGATCCTCGCCTCTTCTGATCGTTCTACTCGTCGTAGTGCAGCAGGCTGAAGACGTCGTACTCCTTGAAGCGGTCACGACCCTTCAGGAAGTCGAGTTCTACGGCGAAGGCAAGTCCGGCAATTTCGCCGCCGAGTTCATTCACCAGTTTTACGGTTGCTTCCATGGTGCCCCCGGTCGCGAGCAGGTCATCGACCAGCACCACGCGCTGCCCCGGCTGGATCGCATCCAGGTGAATCTCCAGCGTGTCCGATCCGTACTCGAGGTCGTAGGTGACGCGCGCGACGGGAGCGGGGAGCTTGCGTGGTTTGCGCACCGGCACGAACCCCGCATTCAACCGATAGGCGAGTGCCGGCCCGAAGATGAATCCCCGCGCCTCGATCCCCAGCACCAGGTCGATTTTGCGTTCGAGATAGTGGGCGGCCAGCAAGTCGATCAGCTTGGCGAAGCCTGTCTTGTCCTTCAGCAGCGTGGTGATGTCATAAAACAAGATCCCCGGTTTGGGAAAATCCGGCACCGTGCGTACCAGCGCCTTAAGGGCTTCCACATCAATCGCCTTGATTGGTTCGGGCATGCGTTCGCTCGCTCCTCGAGACCTGTCGAAGTTGTCACTCTTCAGTCTTCAGTCCTCAGTCGAGCCGACTGGCAACTTCTAACCGACACTTGAAACTGCGCGCAGTGCTCTATATAAGTCGTTACTGGAATTATAAAAGGCGGGTCTTCCTTCCCTGTCTTCAGTCCTCAGTTGTCAGTCATGCTGGTCGTCGCACGGAGGAACGGTGCACCGTTCACTGTGCACTGACCACTGCGCAGCTCCGCTGCGCTCACCACGCCCCTTCGATCCGGAAAGCATCAAGCCCCGTCGCTTCTTTTTCATCCAGATGGTGCTCAATGAGGCGGTCGACGCGGCTGCCGCGTGGGCCGCGGCGCAGGCTCGCGCGCAGTTCTGCGATATCTTCAGCAGAGCCGGAGGCGACTACTTCCACATCGCCATCTTCGGTATTGCGCACCCAGCCGCGCAGATCGAGTTCGCTGGCTTCGCGATGAACGAACCAGCGGAAACCTACGCCCTGCACGCGCCCTTGAATCAGAAAGTGAAGAACCATTATTGCGGACCATCGTCAGTTTTTCAGATGCACTGACCTCCATGCAACCGCGAAGCGGTGGCGCGACGCGCCGCGAAGCGCAGAGAGCGACCTTTGCGCGATCTTTCGTGGATTGCAACCGCATATTCATGTAGCTTCAGCGCAGATTAAGGAGGGCAGACGTAGGATTGCGCTGACTGGAAAGAAGAAAACCGTGGATTGGGATTTTCACACACTGGTTGCAATCGCTCTCCGGGTTTTCACCAGAAAGGGAAAAATGAATACATTTCGGATTGCCTCTCTTGCAGCAGCAGTGCTGCTGGCCTCTGCGATTCCGGTTTCTGCGACTGCGCAGTCAGACTGGAAGGTCGTGAAGACTTTCCCCGTGGGTGGTGATGGCGGGTGGGACTACCTTACGGTGGATTCCGCAAGCCACCGGCTATTTGTCCCGCGCACCACGCACACACAGGTGATCGATGAGAATACGGGCAAAGTGCTGGGCGACATTCCAGGCCAGAAGGTCGCGCACGGCGTGGCCATCGCACCCAAGGCCGGACGCGGTTTCATTACCGACGGCGGCGGCACTGGCGCTATCGTCATCTTCGATTTGAAGACCTACGCGGTGCTGGGAACTCTGGCGACTGTGCCAGACTCGGATGGCATCATCTACGACGCCGCGCAGAATCGCGTTCTCGCGGTTTCCGGCGACGGGGGCGTGCTGATGATCTTCAAGCCCGATATCGATCCGAAGAACGGCAAAATCGATCCTCCCATCGAACTGGGCGGCGCGCCCGAATTCCTGGCCGCCGATGGCGCGGGCAAGGTCTACATCAATCTTGAGGACAAGGACGTTGTCGCGGTTGTCGACCTGCAGAGCCGGAAAGTGATCGACCGCTGGCCAGTGGCTCCCGGCGGCCATCCTGTCGGCATGTCGATGAATCCCCGGACGCATCGCCTGTTTGTAGGCTGCCGCAAGCCGCAGAAGCTGATTGTGATGAGCACCGAAACAGGCAAGGCGCTCGCTGACCTGCCCATCGGCGTGGGCGTCGATGCCACCAAGGTGGATGGAGCCCAGGCTTTCGCAAGCTGCCGCGATGGCTCACTGATCGTGGCCGAAGAAAAGGCGGGGAAATACGCGATCGCTCAAACCGTCAAGACACCCGATGGAGCGAGAACCATGGGGGTCGATACCACGGCGCACAAAATCTTCCTGCCGACCGCGGAGTTCGAGCCGCAGCCAGCGGGGTCTACGAGCCGCCCGAAAGCGAAACCGGGCACATTCATGATCGTTGAGGTCGCTCGCTAGCGATTGCCAGGATTGCTCATTCCTTCACACCCGCATAGCGGCTCGCGCGGTCGGATGTTGAAGACTGCTTTCAACATCGGCACAACCCGAGCGGCTTTAGGATCGTCCCGGCTCCGATCCGATTGCCGCTCGCGCTACACTGGTTTCACCGATGGTTTTTGTCCTCGATAACTACGATTCCTTCACCTATAACCTTGTTCAATACCTGGGCGAGCTTGGGGCGGATGTGCTGGTTCGCCGCAACGACGAACTCACCGTCGAGGAGGTAGAAGCGCTGAAGCCGGAGCGCATCCTGCTGTCGCCGGGCCCCTGCACGCCTGGAGAAGCGGGGATCCTCGTTCCGCTCATCCGGCACATGGCAGGCAAGGCTCCGATCCTCGGCGTATGCCTGGGGCACCAGGCTATCGGCGAAGCCTTTGGCGGCCAGGTCGTCCGCGCGCAGAGCCTGATGCATGGCAAGACGAGCAAGGTGGATCATGATGGCAAGGGCGTATTTTCCGGATTGCCGACGCCGCTAACCTGCACCCGCTATCACTCCCTGATTGTTGCTGAAAAATCGCTTCCCACGGAACTCGAAGTTACGGCACGCACTCCCGAAGCAAACGGCGCTGGCACGAAGGGCAAGTCTGTCATCATGGGGCTGCGCCACCGCACCCTGCCGGTCGAGGGCGTACAGTTTCATCCCGAGTCCGTGCTGACCGAAGGCGGTCATCAGATGATCCGCAACTTCCTGGAAATGTAGGCGCGATGCAAGACTTCCACAGGCCCGCGAAACACACGCTGCATTGGATTCTGATATGCGGAGCATGCTGCGCCGGTCATCTCGCGTGGTCGCAGGCGCCAAAATCCCGGCCAACGCCACCTTCTGAGGCACAGCCGACTCCGCCTGTCGCGCCAGCTGATACCAACCCCGCCAATGGCACATCGCCATCGGGCGCGATCGCGATTGTTCCACTCGACAGCAAGGATCCCGCCAGCGCAGCCATGGTGACCGGAGCTCTGCAGGTGGCGAATGGTCATGCGATGATCGCCACCAACGGTGCCATCACCTCGGGCACCGGCACGACTGAAGTGACGCTGCCGCGGCGTGGTGTGCTGCGTGTGTGCGCTTCGACAACCGTGAAACTCGCTACCGATGCCAGCGTGCCCAAGGATGAAGTTCCCGGTCTAATGATGGTGCTCGATCATGGAGCGCTCGAGGCAAGCTTCGCTACGGGGCGCAATTCTGACGTGCTCCTCACGCCTGACTTCCGTATCCTGATAGGCGGACCCGGTGCCGCGGACGTGAAGGTGCGCCTTGGCCAGCACGGCGACACGTGCGTCGACAATGCGGGCGTCAGCGCGCCCTACGTGCTCGTCACGAGCGTCTTTGATGGCGGCATCTATCGCGTGCAGGCAGGGCAGCGCGTGATGTTCCAGCATGGCAGTGTGGCTGCGGTCGTGGATCAGGAGAAGGAGTCCTGCGGCTGTCCGGCGCCGCTGCACCCCAATACCAATGAATTCCCCGAGGCGCAGAGCGCGGGTCTCGCGCCGCTTCCACCGCCCGGTCCGGCGGGAGTAGCTCCCGCCGCCGCACCGACCGAGGCCACAGACACCTTCGTGCACAAGAGCGGCGAGGCGCCGCCCGAGACAGCCACCATCAAGGCGACAGGCGGAGAACCTGCGCCGCCGGTCCACGTGGCGAAGCACAAACCGCCGAAGGTAAAAAACGACAACAAGCCGGGATTCATGAAACGCATGGGTCACTTCTTCCGCCGCTTGTTTGGCGCGGAGTAAGTCGCGGCTCTGGCCCCGCACGAAAAATCTCGCGATATCGGGATTCGAGGAACATTGATCCGGCCATCTTCGTAACCATGGGGTCGAACCATTCCCCGACTTCACCGGAGCGAGACCAGTGAATCCAAATCGAGTGAGCCGTGAACTGGACAGCTCTTCGGGAGCTGTTGCCAATGAGCCTTCTGCGATCCCGCTGTGGGTGCGTGTGTTTGTCATTGTCGGCAGCCTCCTGATGGCGCTGGGAGGCGTTATTGCGCTGGTGAAACCATCAATGCTGATGTCGCCACACGATGAAATCACGAACGGAGTAAAGATTTACGCGGGATATGTAGTGGCGCGGAACCTCGCTCTGGGACTGTTCCTGCCGATCCTGCTGATTCTGCGTGCTCGTCGCGCACTCGGAAGCATGATGGTGCTTGTCGGATTCATTCAAATACTCGATGTAATCATGGATTGCATTGAAGGGCGATGGGCCATCGTGCCAGGAATACTTGTGCTCGGGATACTCTATTTGATCGCGGCAGCGCGCATATCGGGCGCGCCTTTCTGGCGCCGCCAATCCTGGACTTGAGTCTTCGGGCTATTGCTACAATTCCCGGGCGCGCTCAATCGCGCGAATCACGGCCTGGGCCTTGTTGAGCGATTCCTGATGTTCAAGTTCGGGCACCGAATCGGCAACAATGCCGGCGCCGGCCTGTACGTATCCCTTGCCGCCGGTAGTCAGCAGCGAGCGAATGGCGATGCACGAGTCGAGATTGCCGGAGAAGTCGGCGTAGAGCACGGCGCCTCCGTAGGTGCCGCGGCGCGAAGGCTCCAGCTCTTCGATGATCTCCATGGCGCGAACCTTGGGCGCGCCGGAAAGCGTGCCGGCGGGGAAGCAAGCGCGCAGCGCGTCTACCGCGGTCAACTCAGGTTTCAATCTGCCTTCGATCGTGCTGACGATGTGCATCACGTGGCTGTAGCGCTCGACAAACATCAGGCGATCGACTTTAACACTGCCAAACTCGCTGACACGGCCCACATCGTTGCGGCCGAGATCGACGAGCATTACGTGCTCGGCGCGTTCCTTTTCGTCGTGCATCATTTCGTCTTCAAGGCGAAGATCTTCGGCCTCGTTTGCACCGCGCGGACGCGTCCCGGCAATCGGCCGGTACTCCACTTTGCGATCGTGCACGCGCACCAGCAATTCCGGCGAAGAGCCCGCAAGCTCGACGCTGTTCGACGGCTTCGTTTTTTTCGCGGAGCCGAGCGGCCCATCCGGCGTAAACCGCAGGAAATACATGTAGGGGCTGGGATTCACCGTCCGCAACGAGCGATACACCTGGAAAGTATCCATGCCGGTGGATACATCAAGACGCTGCGAAAGCACGGCCTGAAAGATGTCGCCCGCCGCGATGTATTCCTTGGTGCGCTCAACGGCGGCAAGAAAGTTCTTCTTGCTGGTGCGTCGCTTTACCTTGACTGGCTTGGCGTTGCGGGTCTGTGGCAGCTTCGGCAACGGCGTCGCCAGGCGCCTTTCAAGCTTTGCCAGCCGCTTCACCGCATTTGCATAAGCTTCGTCGGGCTTTGCAAGCGTAACGTCGGCGGTGGCCACCATCCAGATTTGTTTGCGCACGTGGTCAAAGGCCAGCACTTCATCGAAGAAGAGCAGGCACGCATCGGGAACGCCGAGTTCATCCTTGGCGTGGTCTGGGCAGGCGCTCGATCTGGCGTACGGCATCGTAGGCGAAGAAACCCGACGGCGCCGGCGGTAAAGGGAGGCAGTCCGGCAATGCGGGCCGGCTTGTGGCCGCTGAGCGCCTCGCGCAGCACTTCAAAGATGTCGCCTTCGATGCGCGTAGTGCGTCCGCCTTCGGTGATGTCGATCTGCTGACCGCGCGCCACGATGCGCTTGTAGGGATTGAGCCCGATGAAGGTGTAGCGGCCCACTTGTTCGCCATTCTCCACCGACTCCAGCAGAAAGCATTCGCGCTCCTGCCAAGCCGCGCGCAAAAAGGCCGAAACCGGTGTCTCAAGATCGGCCGTGAGCGTGCGGAAGACGGGGACAAGCGTGTGTTTTTTGGCGAGCGCCAAAAAATCCTTGCGGCTGGGCTGGATGAGATTCGATGAGGCCTTCACAACTTCCAGTGTAAAGGAGTGAACGAACGAATGAGTGGACGAGCGAGAGAGTGAAAAAAAGTGAACAAGTGAAAGAGTGAACCAGTGAACGCGCTTTCGTTTTTTCACTTCTTCACTTTTTCACTTCTTCACCTGTTCACTTCGCCATCCTTCACTTCTTCACTCCTTCACCAATTCACTTCTTCCCGCTATATCCGATTCGTCGGTCCGATAATGTGCCAGTGAATCGCAAACCAGCTCAGAAACGCGCATGCCAGCGCAACGAACGAGAACTTGATCTTCGTAATCACGCGTACTTTTCGGCTCCACGCATCAATGCCGGCGATAAAGGCAATCGTGCTGATCATGATGGCCAGCAACGCAACGACATTCTCGGCCACAAACCATTTGAACCACGCCGGAGTGGGAGGCATCAGATCGTCGCCTTTTATAGCGAAATATCCGATCAGCACGCCAATCAAGATGACCCATACAAAGGCCGCCAGTTGTGGCGCGGTGGTGAGCCAGATGGTTCCCGGCTGGGGCTCAGGCCGGGGACGCCTGCGTTGAAAGAGCCGTCGCCAGGTGCGAATGAGACTCGCAAGAATCACGAGCACGAGGATTCCAATGCTCGACCAGAGAGCGGTCAATACCCAGGTCTGGTTCTCATACCAGGGCACGCGCTGAAGCTGCACTCCGGGAAAATCGACTGCCAGGCGCACCACTTTGTTGTGGCCGTCGCGAATTGCGAAGATGCGCCCCTGCTCATCCACGGCCTGCCACAGATCCTTGCCGATGGGTTTCCACTTGATTGGATGGCCGCGAAGGTCCTTCGCGCCTTCAATGGTGAGGACTCCATCTTTATTGACAGAAACACTGCGCTGGCTGAAGAGTGTCGAGAGCTTGAATTTGGTGGTGTCGTCACGGCGCGTGGATTCGTACGTTCCCGCAATATCCTTCAGCTGACTCGCCGGCGTCTTCAGATACTGAACATCGGGTGCGCCGGGAAAGTAGCGATCTGAAAAGAAGTTGATGATCTCCGGCCTCGGTTCCGAGCCACCGCCTGCCGAGTTGTACGAGACAAAGAGCACGATCTTCTGCGTCGGTTCGACAAAGAACAGGCTGTGAAACGCGATCAGGTCGCCCTCGTGGCCGATCCAGCGAAGATGATTGCGCCAGTCCTGGTAGAAGCCCATGCAGATCGGCGGCAATTGATCGCTGGCCCGGAACTGCGGCGTCCACATCAGCGCGAGCGTCTCCGGCTTGAGGATGCGCTTGCCGTCCAGTTCGCCGCCATTCAGCAGCGCCTGCCCCAAGCGCCCCATATCGGCGGCGCTGGAGGAAACGCCGCCTGCCCCGACGGGGTTGAAGATTTCAAAGCCGACAGCGGGCTTGGTGGTGTTGCCACGATAACCCTGCGATGGCAAATCGGCCAGCGATTTTTGCAGAGGCTGGTAGAACGACGAGTGTGTCATGCCGAGAGGCCCAAAGATGTGCTCCTGCACATATTGTTCGAAGGGTTCTCCGCTCGTGCGCTGAACAATGTAGCTTGCCAGGCCGACGCCGTAGTTGGAATACGCGGGAATCTCGCCCGGAGGATAGATGCGCATGGGCTGATTGGCAATCAGATAGTCGCGCAGCGAAACCGTCTGTTTGGGATTAGTGATGATAATGTCGTTGAGGGTTTCTTCAAATCCCGCCGTGTGCGTCATCAGGTTGCGCAGCGTGATCGGCTTGTTGAAGGCGGGGCGTATCGGGAAGTCGAGATACTGGTTGACGTCGGCGTCTAGGTTGAGCTTGCCCTGTTCCTCCAGTTGCATCACAGAGATCCAGGTGAAGAGCTTCGAGATCGAGGCAAGTCGGAAGATCGTCGATGTCGGATCGACAGGCTTCTTCGACTTGACGTCAGCGTAGCCGTAGCCCTTCTGGAGAAGGACATTCCCATCCTTCATCACCAGCACGGATGCGCCCGCGATGTCGTTTCGCTCAAGCTGGAGCGGAAGAATGCCGTCGAAAAATGCGGTGAGATCCGCCTGGTCGAGAGAGTGGGCGGGTGTAGGAGCGTTGGTTCCGGGCTTGATGGCCTGGGGCTGCGCGATTTGGGTGGGAGCCGGCGGAACCTTCGCGACGGGAACCTGGGCAAGGACCGGAAACACCGTGAGAAACAGTGCGGCCACCAGCACCGCGCCTGCAAATCTGCGCATAAGCCTCTCCAATCGCCATGGCGCTCTCCAAATGACCGCGTTGAACGCGCATCACCGGATTGATCTGACTGAAGTGGGGATTTTGTATAGAGCGTTTCGATCCCGCTGAACGGCGATGAAACTACTGTACTTGCTGGGCTCGATGGGTTTCAAGCCAGCGCATGATATCGGCGGGCGGAAGGGCGCGGCTGAACAGAAATCCCTGTACGCCATCGCAGCCTTTTTCGCGCAGGAGATCGAATTGTTCGTCGGTCTCCACTCCCTCGGCAATCACTTCCATGTCGAGTTCATGGCCCATTTCGATGATCTTCTCCACCATCACGAGGTCCGCGTGCCTGGCGTGCATGTGCTGCACAAACGTCTTGTCGATTTTCAGTTCGATCGCGGGCACGTTCTGCAACTGCGTCATCATGGAGTAGCCGGTGCCGAAGTCGTCGATGGAGAGCTGGAAGTTGCGCATCCGCAGGCGGGTAAGCACGTCGAGCGCGAGCGAAAACTCCATCAAACCCGACTCGGTGATCTCGAGAACAATGCGCTCGGCCGGGAAGTCATATTTGCGCGCAAGGTTCAGCAAAATGTCAGGGAACTTGAGATCGCGCAGGGAACTGACAGAAACGTTGATGGCGAGCCGGGGCAGATGCCCGTTCGGCACCGAAAACTGCTTTACCTCATTGAGTGCGCGTTCCGCGGTAATCCAGCAGAACCGGTCCATGAGGCCCAGGGCCTCGATCCTGGAAATGAAATTGTCCGGGAAGACAAGTCCGAGCTCCGGATGCTCCCATCGCGACAACGCTTCAACCCCGGTCACGACGCCGGTCGCAATGTTGATTTGCGGCTGGTAGTAGATCACAAACTCGTCGCGATCGAAGGCCCGGCGCAAATCTTCGTCGGGAATGGCGATACGTTGCTCGTTCTGTTTGTCGGCGGGTCTTCTCCGGCCCGACATTGGCAAGAAGCAGTTCCTGCAGTTGCCCGATCGGAAAAGGTTTCTGGAGGTGCCCCACCACGGTAAGACCCAGCGTTTGAGCCAGCTTTTTGGCGGTCTCAATAACGCGGATGTTGATTCCGCTCATTAAAACGATGTGCGCCTTGCAGTTGCGCTCGCCGAGAAGTCGAAGGATTTCGATCCCATCCATCTCCGGCATTACCAGATCAAGAAGAATCAGGGTCGTTTCCGGGCCGATGCGGTCGAAGAATTCTTCCGAATTCCGGGTCACATCGCACTCCAGGTTCATCGCTTTAGCCAGGGCAGAGACGATTTCGCCGACGACTCGATCATCGTCAATCAGCAATATCCTGTCTCCCACTGGCATTCGTTCTCCAGGCAGTGCGGCTAAAACGGCTTCCGGCGCAAGCGCTGCCGGAAAGTTGTGGTTGGAGTAGGACATGGGGCTTAAGGCAAGTCTAGCCCAGCCTCAGAACGCGCGAGCGCTTTCTCCAACAAAAGCTCCATTACCAACGTTGTAGAGCATAGCTATCTTATCGTTAGAGCCCTACATCCAAGTGCCTATATGCGCGACGGAAACACCGTTCGTACCCAGAGAATTACGGAGAGTGGGCACTCAAACCTGAAGTATGGCGGTTAAACCTGAGTACTCCCCCGAAAATCGGCCTTCCTGATCCGGAATCCGAGCAGTACCTAGGGGTTCCCAGGCTGGTTCTCACCGGCTTGACGACGCTGTGCGTGAGGCCTAGACTCACATGGGTTTGGGCGATTGTCGGCAACGACAGCACCCAAAGGAAGCCTCAGGGGGAAAGCCTGAAGCATGGCATGAAATGAATTGCTCCGGAAACCGGAGAAATCCTGCTGCGTCTATCAGTTGGCTCGTGAAAGGGCCTCAGGCCTTTCCGCGGCAGGCGAAAGAATTGGAGATGGTATGGCACCCGCAACAATGACATTGGACCAGGAGATTAACCCCTGGGAAGCGCAAAGCGCGCGGTTCGACTTTGCAGCACGCAAGCTCAATCTGGATGAAGGGCTTTGGAAACTGCTGAGGACGCCGGCGCGCGAAATTATCGTTCACTTTCCTGTGACCATGGATGATGGTCGCATTGAGATTTTTACCGGATTCCGGGTTCAGCACTCGATCGCACGCGGTCCTGGAAAAGGCGGCATCCGCTACGCACCAGAAGTCACGCTCGACGAAGTACGCGCACTGGCAAGCTGGATGACATGGAAATGCGCGGTCGTGAACATTCCCTTTGGCGGAGCCAAAGGCGGAGTCATCTGCGACCCCAAAAAGATGAGTCAGGGCGAACTGGAGCGCATGACGCGCCGATACACCTCGGAGATCATCGACTTCATCGGACCGGAAAAGGATGTGCCCGCTCCGGACGTAAATACCAACGAGCAGACAATGGCCTGGATCATGGATACCTACTCCATGCACGTGGGTCACACCGTGACCAGCGTTGTCACCGGCAAGCCACTGAACATCGGCGGTTCGCGTGGACGCGTTGAGGCCACCGGCCGCGGCGTGATGGTGGTGTGTGATGAGAGCCTGCGCTACCTGAATCTGCCCATCGACGGCTGCCGCGTCATTATCCAGGGGTTCGGCAACGTCGGCTCAAACGCCGCGCGCCTGATGATGGAGCACGGATACAAGATCGTCGGCATCGCTGAGAAAGAGGGCGGCCTTTCGAATCCAAACGGCATCGACATTCACCAGCTTATCGAGTACAAGTACCGCAATGGATCGCTGCTCGGGTTCCGTGGAGCTGAGGCCATGCCGAGCGAGGAACTGATCGTCTCCGATTGCGATGTGCTGATTCCGGCCGCGACCGAGAACGTGATCACCAGCCGCAACGCCGAGAAGATCAAGGCGCGCATCATCGTGGAAGGCGCCAACGGTCCCACCACTGCGGTCGCCGACGAAATCCTTGCCGACAAGCGCATCTTTATCGTGCCCGACATCCTGGCGAACTCCGGCGGCGTTACGGCCAGCTACTTTGAATGGGTGCAGGACCGGCAGGGCTACTTCTGGAAGGAAGCCATCGTCAACGAGCAGCTGGAGCAGATTCTGCGCGACAGCTTCGACGACGTGGTGCGCTACGCCGAGGCCCACAACGTGAACAACCGCATCGCGGCCTACATGCTGGCCATCGACCGCGTGGCCTTTACTATCAAGCAGCGCGGCATCTATGCGTAGTGTTCGGGTCGAGCGAAGAGTTGAATAAGAATGGGCCGCTTCGGCGGCCCGTTCTGTTTGCAGCGCTAGTCCGCGGCGGCGAATTCGGGTGCGCCCACAAAATCGCATACCAATACAGTGAGGTCGTCGTCCTGCGATTTGGCCCATGCCTGCACTGCGCCAATGAGGTGATCGGCAGTCTCAGCGGGTGTCATGCGTGGCACTGGTTTTCAGTTCCGCGGCAAGGGATCTGTCTCCGAAGAGCCTGCCTTCAGCATTGCGCGCCTCGACCAGGCCATCGGTGTAAAGCAGCAGGCGATCGCCCGATTTCAGCAGCACAGACTTGCTCTCGTAGTTCGCACTGGGAACGGCAGCCAGCAACATTCCATTTTCCACGATTTCCGTAACTGCCCCATCGCGCAGGAGAAGCATGGCAGGATGGCCGGCTGCTGCGTAGTGCAGCTTTCGCGCCTGCGCATCGAGGTACACGTACGCGGCGGTTACATACTGCCCCTGCGTATTGCCGCAGAGAGCCGTGTTCATTCCAGCCAGCAGAGCCGCTGGATGAGCCGTCTGCGCGCGCTGGGAAATGGCTGCCATCTTTACCATCGAGGCAATGAGTGCAGCAGGAATTCCGTGTCCGGAGACGTCGGCGATCAGCAAACCGGCGTGCTCGTCGTCGGCGAGCAGGAAGTCGTAAAGATCTCCCGCCACTGAAGTCATCGGCACGTATTTCGCCGCCACCTTGAATGCCGCGGAATCAGGAAAAGCAGCGGGAAGAATCGAAAGCTGCATGCGGCGCGCAAGGCCGAGTTCTTGCTGAATCTCGTCCAGTTCCTTATCGCGCTGCAGCGTGCGTCGAGCCGCAACATAGCCCAGGCAGGCAAGCAGCACAGCAAAACCGTAAGGCTCGATGTGCGAAGGCCTGTAGACGTTGTCGGAAATGGAAGGGAGAACAAAACACAGTAATCCAACGCCTATCAGGCGTGAATCGCGATCATGCGCCATGCGTCGGAACCATCGCAATGCAACGGCGATCAGGGCCACAGCGATCACCGTGTTGTTGATGACTCGGAACGCTGCATGTGTCCCAGAAAGCATTGAGCCGGCGGAGATGCCAAGAAACAAAACAATGAAAAATGGGGTAACAAATTTTCCTGCTTTGCCGAGAAACCCAGCGAAATAGAAGAAGATAAATGCCGGGACCGGTACCAGGTAGTCGACCGTGGCGCTCAACCGGTGGAAGAATTCGCTGGGTGGGATGGACAATCGAAGCAGATCGGAATTGATCCAGAGCCGAAGGCCATAGAGATGCGCAAACCATGCCAGAGACAACAGCATTCCGTCTGCCTTGCGGCGAATGATACAAAGCCCAATCAGGATAATTGCGACCGTATTAAACGCCGACCCGAGAAAAAGAAATGGTTCGTCGTGGTGAAAGGCGCGCAGTACTTCGCCGGCAGTGAGTTGAGCTTCATGCGCGAACATTGACCCTCATGGTAAACGATGGGTGAACTTATACTGATCGCAATGGAAAAGCGAAGTGCGGGCCTTTTGATGTTTCGTCGCCAGAGGTGCACAGCTTGAAGTGTTTCTCGTGCATCCCGGAGGTCCCTTCTGGGCTAAAAAGGATGCGGGCGCGTGGATGATTCCCAAGGGGGAATACACCGATGGCGAACTTCCGCTTGATGCGGCACGACGCGAGTTCCATGAGGAAACCGGGTTCGAAGCGAGTGGCGAATTCATCGATCTTGGTACGGTGAGGCAAGCCAGCGGCAAGCTGGTCAGCGCATGGGCTTTTGAAGGCGACTGCGATCCGACGAAGCTCACCAGCAACCTGTGCATGATGGAGTGGCCGCCACGCTCCGGTCGCATGATCGAGATTCCCGAAATAGATCGTGGCGCCTGGTACTCGCTCGCGGCCGCTAAATCGTCCATCCTGAAGAGTCAACAGCCGTTCCTCGATGTCCTTTCGAGGAAAGTGCTGAACCGGTGATCCGAGCCAAAAACAATCGGAAATATGCACTTTGCGGTCTGCGCCGTTCCGATTCAGCGGTTTGAGAGGCCGGTGTGAGCGCGGTCTATAGTTGTTAGTGACGACTGCAAAATCGCCGCACGCGGGTACAAAAGTTCGGGAATTCGTGAACAGGCAGGTTCCGAACTGGTGCGATTTCAGAGAGACTCGACTGGACTGATGAGAAGTACGTGAATCTCCCTAACTCCATCACGCTGAGCCGGATTGCCATGATCCCGCTCCTTTTGTGGATACTGTCGCCGCATTTCCCCTTGCAGGGGCCGAACGGCGAGCAGGAGATTCTGGCTTCAATTCTGTTCGTTCTGGCCTCCATTACCGATGGCCTCGATGGATACCTGGCTCGCAAACGTGCGCAGATCACGACAATGGGCATGCTGCTCGACCCGATCGCCGACAAGATCATGGTGACCGGCGCGCTGATTGCGCTGGTGGCTTACAACCCTCACGTGGTCAAGGTGTGGATCGTGGTTGTCATCATCGCCCGCGAGTTTCTCATCTCCGGCCTCCGCTCCATCGCATCCACTGAGGGTTTCACCATCCAGGCCAGCGAACTGGGTAAGCTCAAGACGGTTGTCCAGATCGTGTGCGTGGTTTCTGCCGTGCTGGCGCATCGCTGGTTTCAATGGCAGTTTGGGATGCTGGTCATTCCCGTGGAGTGGATTGCAATCGCGGCCATCTACTTCACGGTGCTGGTATCGACCATCTCCGCCATCGACTACTTCGTTGCATTCTGGAAGCAGATCGACCACGCGTCGAACAACCGGCGCAAGTCGTATGTGTTGACACGGCAAAAGGGCACAGGAACCCAGGGCGCGAATCCATAACGGGATCATGCGATCGCTTCGCGAATGCACATAGCGATCGGATGTGGTGCATTGCGAGGCGCTTCGCCTGGCCCCGCGTCAACGCATTTGTTTCGTAGGTTTCCGAGTCACGGCCAGTGCTCGATGAAGACTTCATGTAAATCCCAGGCCGAGAAGAACGACTCGCATCGCTATGCAATAAAACGAAATGAATCGGAACCATCGGTCCCGCACGAGCGTATTTCCTGAAAAGGAAATTCCACCATGACGAACAACCTGAAGATCGCATTTCGGAAGCTGAGGAAGTCTCCGGGGTTTACGGTGACGGCGATTGTGACATTGGCGCTGGGGATCGGCGCAAACGCGGTGGTGTTCAGTGTGCTGAACGCCGTGGTGCTGCGCCCGGTGAAAGTGCCGAATGCGCAGAGTCTCTACGAGGTCCAGCGCATGCAGTTTCCTTCGCATTCCTATCTCGATTATGTGGATCTGCGGGACCGGAACCGGGCGTTTGAAGGCATAATCATGTCCCAGATTATGGGCCCGGTTGGGGTGGATACGGGGGGCAGTCCGTCGACCGCATGGCCCTACCTGGCGAGTGGAAATTATTTCGACGTATTGGGGATTCAGCCCTATCTGGGACGCTTCTATCACGCCACCGATGAGAAAGGGGCGGGCAGCGCTCCGTACGTGGTGCTGAGCTACGCGTACTGGCATGGTCATTTTCACGGCGATGCGAGCGTAGTGGGGCGGACGGTGGGGGTGAACAAGCACCAGCTCACGATCATTGGCGTGGCGCCTCCGGATTTTCGCGGTACGGAGCTGTTCTTTGCGCCGGCGATGTGGATTCCGCTCGTGGAGCAGCCAATGATCGAGGGCTACGACGAGCTGACCCAGCGCGGCAATCATAACGGGTTCGTGGTGGGAAGGCTGAAGCCGGGCGTGACGTCGGTTCAGGCGACGGAGGACCTGAATACCGTTGGACGATGGCTCGCGAAAACTTATCCGGCAGACGATGAAGGCGTGAACTTCACGCTGGCGCGGCCGGGGCTGGTCGGGGACATGCTGGGCGGACCGGCGCGGGCGTTCATGGCCGGGCTGATGCTGCTGGCGGGGTTGATTCTGCTGGCCGCATGCGCGAACCTGGGAAGCCTGTTTGCGGCGCGCTCGGCGGATCGGGCGAAGGAAACAGCGATGCGCCTTGCGCTGGGATCGCGACGCGGGATGATCCTGCGCCAGATGCTCACGGAGGCGGTGCTCGTTTCGCTCGCGGGAGGAGCGATAGGGCTCGCGGGAGGCGTCGTAATTCTGCGCTTCCTGAGTACATGGCAGCCGATTCCGGATACTCCGATTAATGTGCCGGTGAATCCGGATGTAAGCACGTACGTGGTGGCGCTGGTGCTGGCGCTGGCCAGCGGCCTGCTGTTCGGGATGGTGCCGGTGCGGCAGGTGCTGCGCGCCGATCCGTGGCAGGTGATTCGTACCGGAGCGGCCGGCGTTGGCGGGGTGCGGCGGTTAACGCTGCGCGATGTTCTGCTGGCCTTGCAGATTGCGATTTGCGCGGTGCTGGTGACGTCGTCGCTGGTGGCCGTGCGCGGGCTGGCGCGTTCGATGCACAGCAATTTCGGATTTATGCCGCAAAACGTGGTGCTCGCCGGGACAGAGCTGCACATGTCGGGCTATGCGGACGAGCGGGTGCTCCAGATGCAGCGGCGCATGCTTGAAGCCGCAGCGAGCATTCCGGGCGCGACGGCTGTGGGCTATGTCGACCACCTGCCGCTGGGCATTGAGGGCGGTGACTCGGGTGTTTTCGCCGACAGCACTACCGATTTCCGGCCCACCAACCAGGTTGCCGAGGCCATGAATTACCACATCTCGGGGGGATACATCGAGGCCGCAGGCACACGTCTGCTGGCGGGCAGGGACCTGACGATGCAGGACGATGCCAAGGCGCCAAAGGTGGCCCTGATCAACCGGCAATTTGCCGTCAAGGTCTTCGGATCGGTGAACAAGGCGATTGGCGGGCATTTCAAGTTCTGGGGCGGGCAGCGGGCGGAAGTGGTGGGCGTGGTGGAAGACGGAAAATATCGCACGCTGACCGAGGATCAGCAGCCGGCGATGTTCTTCTCTTTCCTGCAGCAGCAGTCGAGCAACGATGGATGCTGGTGCGTTCGAACCGCGATCCGCAGGAGATTGCCGCGGCATTGGAGAAAACTCTGCACGGGCTTGATGCGGCGATGCCCATCGTCGTGAGGCCGTGGACCCAGGCAATGGGTTCGGCATTGTTTGCCGCACGAGTGGCTACTGTGGCTCTCGGCGTGCTGGGACTGCTGGGCGCGATGCTGGCGGTGACAGGGATCTTCGGCATGGCCTCGTATACGGTGAGCAAACGGCTGCGCGAACTGGGGATTCGCATGGCGCTGGGGGCGCGGCGCAAGCAGGTATTACGGACGGCGCTGGGGCGCTCGTTTGTGCTGCTCTCCGTGGGCTCGATAGCGGGACTGGTGCTGGGGCTTCTGGCGACGAAGGTGTTGTCGTTCATCGTGTACCAGGCTTCGCCGAACGATCCGGTGGTTCTAGGCGGCGTAGTTTTGACGATGCTGCTGCTGGGGCTGCTGGCGGCATGGATTCCAGCGCAAAGAGCGTTGGCGGTGAATCCGGTGAAGCTGATGCGCGAGGAGTAACCGCAAGAAGAGTCAAATCGACTCTCCATTTGCAATCGCGACGTGTTTCCGCGGTCCGCGGTCCGTCGAAAGATCAGAAGCTGATTTTGCGCTCGGGAAACCAGGTGAGCTTAATCGTGGTGGTGGTCACGGTCTGCTGGCCTGGGAGGTAGATCGGCGCTTTCCAGTGTTCGAGCGCGAAATTCCCGTTTAATTCAAAGTCCTTGCCGAAGCGCTTCACAGCCTGGATGTTGATATCGTTGAGCGTCGTGCCGCCCTGGATAAGCGATCCGGTACCGGGTCGCAATTGCGTAGTTGAGCCGGGGATGAAGTCCTTCGCGGCCTTCTGATTTCTCACGCCGACCTGGATCCACTCGTTGCCGCTCAGATGGTAGGTGATCCAACCCTGGCCGCCTTTGGCTTCGCGGCCGATCCAGTCGCCGAAGATCTGGCCGTTGTTGGTGTAGCCCTGCACCTGCACGGATTCCCAATACATGAAGCGGCCGGAGTTGCTGGTCGAGACGGGCGGGTCAATCGTCACGGCTTCGGCGCGCACATCGAGTTTGGGTACTCCCGGCACGTGCGAGAGATAGAGGCCCGGTCTCCAGCCGGCGCGGCGCGGCGCGTCGATGGGCGAGACGTCGTCGTGAACTTCTCCATCGGTATAGAGCGTCAGCCACTTCCGCAGATAGGGCAGACGATAGTTAAAGTCGAACGACCCGAAACGCGCACCCGGATCATTGCGGCTGAACTTGACCCCGGCAGCGGGTGCGGAGAAGCTGAAGAAGCTCTTGAGGAAGCTATGCAGCGTGATGGGAACGTGTCCTTTGCCGCCCCAGATGACGGTGCGTTCGAATCCCAGTTCAAGGTTCTCCGTCGGACGGAAGCTGATTTTCTCGACGTGGACCCAAGGGTCGTTGGGTGCTGTGTGTCCCTTGAGAGAGCCGACAAGGAAGTCGTAACGAAACGGTCCGGTGAGATACGAGACCCCCGGGATGTGGAGCGGTTCGATGCGATTGATGCGGAAGGAATAGATATTTTCAGCGTTGTTGGAGTAGGCGAATGCGCCGCCCTGTCCCGGCCCGGTCCAGTCATCCTGCTTGCCAAAGGAGATTTCGTGGTTGAGCAAGTTCGTCGAGACATAGGCCTCAACGATGCGGCCGTGCGTAATGGAGCCGATCGGGCCCATGGGGATCGTGGCCTGGGCATAGGGCGCACCGGTTGCCGGGTCAATGAACGGAACGATGTCGAGATTCGAGAACGTTTGTGCGAGCAAAGTGGAATAGCCTGCTGCCGAAGGAGCTGCTTGAAATTCGCCGCGTGCGTAGAGCAGGAAGCGGCCGGCCGATGCGTAGCCGCTTACGCCGGAATAGTTGTTGAATCCGTTTTCGTAGGGGCGGCCGTAGTCGTTGATGACCGTCTGGCCGAGGTGGAAGCTGTCGTGCAGCGGAGTGCCGGTGATGGCGCGCGAGGTGGAATAGATGGATTCAATGCGCGCTTTGCCTTTGAAGACGCCGCACGGACCCTGCATGTCGGGGTGGAGTTCGCGATCGAGGGCTTCGTAGATTTCCTGCGCCTCGGCTGTCGCTGCGTCTGGCGAGTCCTGCGCGTCTTCGATGCGCGCACCCGCATTCTCAAGCATGTGTTCAAGGCTGGATCGGGTCCAGGGACGCAGGCCGAGGAAAACTGTATCGATGTAGCCGAGGCCATAGAGGCGCATGACGGCGGGATATACCCAGCTGTCAACCGGAATATAGGGTGAATCGAGCGTCGAGGGCTCGCAGACCGGGATCGGACGGCCGCTGTCAGGAGACGCCTGTGCCGCGCCTCCGCCTGCTTCCGGCGTTTCGGCTGCGAGCGGGACTGGACTGAATGCGAAGAGTCCTGCCACCACAATCGCACTTGAAAGGACAGAAACAATGCCTGCGCGTTTACTGACGCTCATTACCTCACTTTACCATTCTGGTGGGGTCGGATACGCTATGTGGTCTGTTGTCCGGAAGATAGACAAGATGCAGAGTAGAAACTGTTCTTTGGGATTAAGAACCGAGGAATCGGGTAGCGAGATCCAGTTCAAGGTTAAACGCCGCCACGATTTGTTGATTGTGATGCGACGACTCAATTCCTTTGCTTTTGAGGTAGGTCTCCATCGTAGATACCGGATCGCATAGCTGAAGAGAGTTGGAGGACGCCTCGCGTGCTTTGCTTCCTGGAGTCGAGAATCCCGGATGCGTAGCGCACTCCAGCAGCGTCGCTCCGCGCCCCTGGCGCGCGCGGACGATGGCTTCGTAAGCAACGCGATACACTGCGACGGCGTCGAGCGCATCAACGGAGATGGCCGGTACACCGTGAAAGAAAGCATCGGGATTTTTACTCTTGAGTCCTGGCTGCATTGCTCCGGACTGATCGGCCGCATCGGTGTAATGCACGAACACGATCGGTAGCTTTTGCGGAGCGGCGGCGGCCAGCAGGTCGTGCCACGGCTTCAGCGATCCCTCGTCTGAGGGAAGAATAGCGGCCACGATGGAACTCTGTTTCCCGGCCTGCGCGGCAAGCGCGCGTTCGCGAATGGAAGTTGGACGCTGCGCCTTGTCGCCTGCGGGAAGAATGTTGTTTAGCTCCATGGATGCAGAGGGGGCGCCGGCATTGCTTTGGAGTTCTGCGGAAGAAGGAGCGAGCGCACGAAACAGGCTCTCAAGGGTCATACCCTTGACAAAGGCCGGCAGCCAGTCGCCGGCCGACAGGCTGAGCGTATCGCCAGGTAGAAGATCGATCGCGATGGCGGCTGAAGCGGCCTCGCGTCCAGACGAAGCATGGAGATCGGACGCAAGCTTGCCCTGTTGGAAAAGCATCGCCGCACGCTGCTGGATCATGCGGCACTTCACCATCACTGCGTAAATTGCGAGCAGCTTGTCGTTGGAGACAAGCGAGAAGGTCTCCTTCGGAGGCGCGGGCTTTGGTTTGCGCTCGTGTTTTGATTTGGGAATGCTGGCCATACTTGAGTTGCCGTTCTCGCGAGTTTGAATGGTCCAATCGAGGTCGGGTGGTGCAAAGTCAGATTCGTTAGATGCTAAGTCGTGTAGTCGGCGTTGATGCGGATGTACTCGTGGGTGAGGTCGGTGGTCCAGAATTTGCACGAACCGCTGCCCTGGTGGAGATGAATGGTAATCGAGAATTCCGGTTGCCGGATGTAAGCATGTGCCGCGTTCTCATCGTAAGCAGACGCCCGGCCGCCGTTGCGGCAGATTGGCAGTTCGCCGAAGGAGATGTCGATGGCTTCTGGGTCAATTTGCGCGCCGGAGTAGCCGATTGCGGCAATCAGACGTCCCCAGTTCGGATCGCATCCCGCCCATGCAGTTTTGACAAGCGGCGAATGCGCGATGGCTTTGGCAACGCGCAAGGCATCGGCATCTGAAGCGGCGCCCTCGATACGAAGCTCGACGACGTGGGAGACGCCTTCGCCGTCGGCCACGATCTGCTTGGCAAGCGAACTGCAGATATACTTCAGTCCCTCCGCAAATGGCAGATAGAACTGTCCGCCGAAATCGACGCCACTTGCGCCGGAGGCTAGCATCAATACCGTGTCGTTTGTCGAAGTATCGCCGTCAACCGAGATCCGATTGAAGCTGACTTCGATCGCCTCACGAAGGTACCGATTCAGCAGAGCAGGTTCGATCTTTGCATCGGTCATGATGTAGACCAGCATCGTGGCATGGGGCACGAGCTGCGGGTGAATCATTCCCGAGCCCTTGCAAAGAGCGGCGATGTGCACATCGGTGACAGTGCCGCTCGTCATCTATCCAGGTGTCGAAACCGGCGAGAAAGGCCGTCTTTTCCACGGTGTCGGTGGTCAGGATGGCTTCGGCAACCTGCTGAAAGTGATCCGACTGGGAACCGATGGATTTCGCAAGTTCCGGCAGCGCGGCGATGAGTTTTTCCGCCGGCAGCGGAACGCCGATAACTCCGGTGGAAGAAGGAAAGACTTCTTCCGGTTTGCATGCGAACGTCTCGGCGGCCGCCTTGCAGGTGGCGCGGGCAGCATCGATGCCGGCTTGTCCGACAGCGCAGTTGGCGTTGCCGGCATTGATGGCGACCACGCGGACCCTGCCGCCCGTTGCGAGAAGATGTTCCGCGTCAATGAGCAGCGGCGCGGCCTTGACGCGATTGCCTGTGAATGCGGCGGCGGCAGCTGCGGGCGCGTCTGCAACAATCAACGCGAAGTCGGTGCGGCCGCTCTTCTTCAGGCCGGCCTTGGCCGCTCCGAAGCGAAAACCGCGGGGAATCACAAATTGAGAGAGATCGCTCATCGATATTTTTTGACAGGGGCCTCGCATGTCGGATAGATCGCCGAAACAAAAGAGTCAATCCATTTAATCTAACAAATGGAGGGGGGATGACCGATAGCCGAACGCAGGAAGCGCCCAATCACGAAGAGCATTTTCTGGAACTGGCGCATGTGAATGTGGCGCGCGGCGACCGCGTAGTGCTGCATGACATCAATCTTTCGATTCGGACAGGCGAACATGTTGCGATTCTGGGGCCGAATGGGTGCGGCAAGTCGACGCTGATCTTCACCATGACCTGCCAGATTTATCCCATCGTCCAACCTGGGATGCAAGTGCGCATCTTCGGACGCGAGCGCTGGGATCTGACGCAACTGCGCAGGCACTTCGGCATTGTGGCCGCGGGGCTGATGGGCACGGAACTTCCAGGCGAACGTACCGCGGTGACCACGGGCCTCGATGCCGTGATTGCGGGATTTTTCTCTGCATCGACTCTGTGGCCGAACCTGCATGTGACCGGCGAGATGCGAGAGCGCGCCGTCGAAGCGTTGGAGCGGATCGAAGCCGGCCACCTTGCGACTCAGTTTGTGGGCGAGATGTCCGCCGGAGAGAAGCGGCGGATCCTGATCGCGCGGGCGCTGGTGCATCGTCCGCGCCAACTGTTGCTCGATGAACCTTCCAATGCGCTCGATCTGGCAGCACAGCGGGAGCTACGCGAAACTTTGCGCCGCCTTGCGCAAGAGGGAACCGGCCTGGTGCTCGTTACCCATCATCTCGGCGACATCCTGCCCGAGATCGAGCGCGTGATCCTCATGCGTGGGGGACGTATCGTGGGCGATGGCCCCCGCGCCGAGATGCTGACGGCACCGAAGCTAAGCGAACTCTTCAATACGCCGGTGCGCATCGGCCGCGATGAAGAGTGGCTGCACAGCTGGTAGAGAAGTAGTCGGAAATGCTAACGGGTGAGCTAAGAAATGATTTTTGTCATCCGAGCGGAGCAGAAAAAACATGGGCTTTAGCTCCTGCGTGTGTTCTGCGAAGTCCCGGAGATCTGCAGTTGCACTCCGCATTACATCGCGCCGCCCGATCCGCTGTCGGGTTTTGCGCCGGGCAGGCGTTTGCGCAACAGCGCGATCTGCCCGGTGTGATGCGCCTCGTGCTCGCAAACGTGAAACCACTTGCAGAGGTTGTTGGTAGGTCCCCACGGCCAGCCCTTGTCGGCGGCAAGAAACCACGCATCATCCTTTTTGCGGAATTCGGCCAGCGTCTTCTCCCGTACTTCGTGCAGAATGCCGACGTAATATTCGCGATCGTGGCCCTTGATAGTCGGCTCGACCTGCGTCGCCGAGGTTCATCGCAGGGTCCCACTTCTTCTTGATGTCTTCTGACCACGAGCCCCATTTCACGCCGTCGAAGGTGTTCATCCCAAAATAGGTCTCGGTCGCGGCAAGGTGCAGCATCAGCGCACCGATGGAGTTGGCATTCTTGTCGAAAAGATAGTCGAGATCAGCCTGCGTAAGTTTCTCGGTTGCGCGCAGTACCCCATTCTGCTCGCGCATCCATGTGAGCTGCGAGACGAACGTGCCGATCTGCGGCGCATAGCCCGGCAGCGGACCGAGTATGTTCGGACTGCTGGTGTCGGCGTACGCAGTATCGGGCAGCACCTCACAGAATCCGACGGCGAGCGCGGCGGCGCCTGCACCAACGAAAGTTCTACGGGTGGTGAGTGGGTTGTCTGGGAAAACTTCAGGTCGTCTCATGAGGATCATTACCTCCGAGGAAAATGAATGGTCCGCCGAGCGAACCAGCAATGCATTGGGAAAGGCCAGTGTACATAAGGACTCGTAGCGTTTGGCGAAATCGCGAACGCAAGGCACTGCTCAAGGCTGCGCGGACTTTTAGTTCGGATTCCTCGTTACATTTTTCACGCTCATCGCCTGGCTTGGCAGTCACAATCGCAGCTCCGAGACAGAACACGATCAGAAGCTCTGCAATGACGGGCCCGGAGAAAAAGAAAGCGAACGAGTTCAGAGTGAACGCGAGGTAGCCGATACAAAAGACGGCGAGGATGGGTCGCAGGCGTTCGGAGTCCGAACGTGCCATCGAAGCCAGCACCCACAAAATCGCTGCATCCATGGTGAGGGCGATGGTGATGCCAAGGCCCATACCGCGATAGAAATCGGCGTAGCTCCGCATCACACCGAAGACCTCGAAACGGTAACGCATGGAGGCGGCGATCATCGCGGCCTGAGGCGATGGAGGCTTGCCGAAAACACCGCCAACGGTATGCAGGATGGCGTGAATCAACGTGAGGAGGGATGCGATGCGAAGGTAGATGACGGGTTTCATACGTTCTCCGTGTCAATTGAATTGAACGCGGCCGGGTTGGATTGAAGACAACCCAGCCGCATGTGCAGCGCTAGAGTTGTTTCGATCCGCTTGGCGAAGCACTCGAGGATACCCGACCATGCACCGGGACCATCAAAGAGCGCGCGCAATTGTTCTGCGCCTTCCCCGTGGCGTTCGATCTTGCGATGTTCGAGTTCAACAAGAGTCTGATCAGGGCCTTCGGAGCGGAAAGCGTATCTCCACCTCGCTGGCTTTTGATTTATCTCCGTCAAATACCCAGTCCGGAGAGTCGTGCCCGGGGCCGACATGCCAAGAGAGGCAAACTGCATGTGGGGGATCCCATTTCAGAACGGTGCCCCAGTCGCACTGCGCGCCTTCAACGTTGCGCTCATACCAGCGGCCGCCGACGCGGGGCTCAATGAAGATTGCCTCGAAGGGTGTTTTCCCGATGTGATGCGTTGCGGGCCACCAGCTCTCCATCTGCTCAACGAAGACGGAGAAGGCGCGTTCGATGGGCGCTTTGACGTGAATGCTCTTAAACACTTTTAGATCGAGTTCCTCTGCCTGCTTTTGCATGACGACCTCCTCGCGTGGGTTTTTCTACGGTTTCCTGAAATGCGCTAAGCGCCCGGGTCCACATTTGATCAAAGTGCGCACGCAGCCGCGTAACGCCTTCCGGATCGAGTTGATAAAGCCTGCGCGTGCCTGTTTTGGTATCGGTCACGAGCCCCACATCCTTCAGTACCTTGAGGTGCTGCGAAACAGCAGGACGCGTTACCGGAAGCATTCGCGCAAGTTCGTTTACGGCGATGGGCCCGGCAGAGAGCTTTTGAAAGATCGCCATCCGGGTAGAATCGGCGAGCGCATCGAGCCCGGCTTGAAGGTAAGCATCCACTAACCGTAAGTTAACACGAACCGATGTTCTGTCAAGAAAAATTTGATTCAGCACCAAAACTGTGTCAAGGCGGCTGGCATTAGGATTGCTCTATGAAGCGGTCTCAACTGAGCGCCGAAACGGACGAGCGGGTCCGCCTGTTGTTTCCCCTGAGCAGCGCGATGAAGTCAGGACGATGCTCGTTGAGGAGTGCGGAAACAATCTGCCATTTTGCCAGGAACTGAATTCCAGCGATCTTGATCGCTTTCAATTCGCAGCTCTCAAGCTGAGTGACGGCGACCTGGACAAACTTCGCGTCGCAATTTCGTTGGCGAAGCAGGACTGGCGCGATCTCCTGGTTGCATCAGGATTCGGGAACGATCACACGGAGCATCGCCGTTGGAAGCCCGAGCGAAAGTGGTGAGTTCGCCCATTTTGGCTGCGGGCAGCGAAGGGAAGAGCGGTGGATCCTTGCGCCGGTGGACTATTTGCTCGAAATCATACGCATAGCGAATCAGCGTCGCCTTGCTGAATGCTGGCCCAACCAAAATCGGACCGGCCGGCAGCGCTGTTCGTGGAGAGATTCCCTCGGCTGGAAGGGCAACTCCGATTTCGCGGGATGGCATCGTAGAGTGCAGGAAAAATCCCGCCCCGGAGTGTTGTATGAAACTCGCCCGAATTTCCACGCTGTTTGTGCAGGCTGCCGTTCCCGCGGTGCTTGTAGTGCTGTTGTCTTATCCTGCGGGCCTTCTGGCCCAGTCGCCAGAAGAACACATTGTGAGTTCGCAGACGCTGCAACAGAATCTTCAGACCTCCAGCACAGCGCGCCAGACCAACATCCAGACGCTGACGAATTTCATGAGTACGCCGACTGCCGAGAAGGCAATGCGGGATGCGAAGATCGACCCTGTTCAGGTGCAGAAGGCGATTCCCACGCTGTCTGACCGGGAACTTGCCGACCTGTCGGCGCGCGCGACCGACACGCAACAGAAGTTCTCCGCCGGAGTCCTGGGTGTAGGCCTGCTCACGCTGATCATTATCGTTATTGCAGTCATCATCATCGTGGCGATCGTTCACTGACGTGCTTAGATCGGCACGGTCAGGATGTGCCTGGCTGCTTCTGCTCGGGGCTGCCTCAATTCTGTGGGCCGAGGCGCCTCGATCCCTCTGGATCGATGTGCCATTTGTGGCGCAGCCGCGGGAGGGTTGCGGCGCTGCCTCTCTATCAATGGTGATGCAGTACTGGGCGCGAAAGCAGTCGATGGCGCGCTCCGGCCGACAGCGATGTGGCACTGATACAGCACGCGCTTTACGTTCCGCGCCAGCATGGAATTCCGGCAGCAGCGATGGGCGAATATCTGCGACAGCATGGTTTCCGGGCATTCGCGTTCGCAGGTAAGTGGAGCGACCTGGAGGAGCAGATTGCCAAGGGCCGTCCGCTGATCGTGGCGCTCCGACCGCAGGGGCAGAGCGAGCTGCATTATGTTGTCATTGATGGTATTGACTCCGCGCGCGGGCTGGTCACCATGAACGATCCAGCGGACCGCAAGCTGCTGAGCGAGGAGCGTGCAAGATTCGAGAAAGAGTGGAGCGCCACCCACAACTGGACTCTGCTTGCAGTGCCGTCGGCAGACCAGCGCTAGCCGCCTTGAACCTGAGCCGAAAATTGTTCTTGATCGCAGGTCTGACGAGCTCTGCGTTCGGGCGCCGGGCGATGGCGCAGTGTGCGGACGGGGGCTGCGAGCGATGCGAATGTTCAGGCGCTTTATGACCAGCACAAATGGGACCAGGTAATTGCAGCGGCTGGGGCCGCTCTCGCAGCGCTCAGCAGATGAGGATTTTGAATTGGGCATGTCGTTCGCTCACCTTGAGCGCTGGGATGAAGCTCGAGCGGCACTCATGGCAGGGCGTCGTGCGTGTACAAAACAGAAGCGATTTCCGATTGAGCTTGCGGGGGTCGCATTTCAGCAGAAGAAATGCCCGAGGCTGCCCGGTGGATTGAGAAGGCGCTGCGCCTCGATCCGCACGATATATATGCGAATGACTTCGCCGGGACAGTTTTTCTGATCATCGGAAATCTCGATGCGGCGCTGAAGTATTGGAATCGCATACAGAAGCCGCAAATCAACGCGCTGAAAATTGATCCGCAGATACACGTGCAGCGACTGCTGCTGGAGCGGGCGTTTGTGTTTTCACCGCAAGCGGGGATGCGGCAGGGAGCCTTCGAAGCGAGCGAGGCGCGCCTCGAGGGGCTGGGAGTTTTTCCTGCATACAACATCCGGCTGGACGCACGGCAGGATGGGAAATTCGACGCGGACTTCCATGCGATTGAGCGCGACGGATTTGGAAACGGATGGCTCCAGTCGCTCGTGTCGGTGTTTTCAGGGCTGCCGTACGAAACAATCTATCCGAGCTATTTCAACATCGGTGGATCGGCGACGAACATTGATTCGCTCGTGCGATGGGATGCGCAGAAACGACGAGTATGGCTGGCGCTGTCAGGTCCGCTGCACGCTCTGCCGCAATGGCGACGGACAGCTTGCGGCCGATGGTCGCGATGAGAACTGGGCGATTCGCAGTGCATTCACGGGAGCGGCGCCGGAGCTCGGGTCGTTCAAGTTGAAGCGCGAGGTGGCGACTGGCACAGTTACATCAATTCGCAATGGCCGATTTGAATGGACATCGGGTGCCGAACTCTCGCATCGCACTTACACCAATGTGATAACCGGCTCCGCGCTAACGGCAAACCTGCTTGCGCCAGGATACGAGTTGAAGCACTTGGCCAGCATTCATGCGACGTTGCTTAATGTGCCGGAGCATCGGTTCGCCGTGACAACCACCGTTTCCTCGGAATTCGCGCGTCTCTGGTCAAGTCCCCCGCGGCTCTTTGAGAAGCTGCAGGGCGGAGCGACGATGCGCTGGCTGCCTCAGGCCGAGGGGGACAGGTACGAATTCATGCAGCGCGTGCGCGGTGGCGGGGTCGCGGGAACAGCGCCAGTGGATGAACTGTGGATGATCGGCGTGGAACGCGACAACGATCTATGGTTGCGCGGGCATATCGGCACGCGCGACGGGCGCAAGGGCAGTTCACCGATGGCCGACCGATATTTTCTGTCAAATACGGATTTCTATCGCAGTCTGTGGGGCAATGGACTCATCAGCGTAAAAGCAGGGCCGTGGCTGGACATCGCCAAAACATCAGCGCCCACCAGCGGGTTGGCGCCTCGCGAGTTGTTGCGGATGCGGGCGCAGAGTTAAAGCTCTCAGTACTGGGAATCGGAGTCGTACTCACGTACGGACGCGATCTGCGCGCAGGGAACAATGCATTCTACGGATCGGCAATGCAGAAGTGAGCTGGCGGCTCCGCGAGGTAATGCGATTTTCAAGGGGATCGTGCTACCATCTCGGCTAATGGCTGCGCGCGCAGCACAAAAATGGAGGTCCCCATGAGCCCATTAAATCGGCGCGATTTTCTGAAAACCACGATCGTGGCAGGCGCTGCCGCAAGTGTCGGCACTCTGCCGCTCCACGCTGCCCGCCGCAACGCGACGGACGTGGTGACTCTGGGCAATTCGGGAATGAAAGTGACGAGGCTTGCCTTCGGTACCGGCAGCAACAACGGATACGTGCAGGCGGCGCTGGGGCAGAAGGAATTTTCGCGGCTGATTGCCTACGCCTACGATCGCGGCATCCGTTTCTTTGAGACGGCCGAGGCGTATCAGACGCCGGGGATGCTCGGCGAGGCGCTCAAGCCGTTTCCGCGCGACAGCTACCAGTTGATGAATAAGGTGACGACCGATACGGGCGTCGATCCCTTGAAGCGATTTGACGAGATGCGCCGGATTTCGCAGACGGAATATTTCGACATCATGCTACTTCATTGGCAGCATACCGGCGACTGGATGGAAGAGACCAAGCACTGGCAGGATGGGATGATGGCCGCCCAGTCGAAGAAATCATCAAGACTCGCGGCGCTTCTGTTCACGGATTGCCGGCCTTCGGCAGGTGCCAGGCAACAAATTTCTCGAAGTCGCGATGATCCGCATGAACCACAATGGCGACGCGCATGGATGGGCCGATTCCCGATGGTCCGGGTCGCGGAGACATCTCCGAGGTAGTGGCGCACGTAAAGCAGGTCAAGAGCGAGGGCATGGGCGTTATCAGCATGAAACTCTGCGGCGACGGCACCTTCACCAGGCACGAAGATCGCCAGGCTGCCATGCGATTCGCATTCCAGAACGCGGATATCGATTGCGCGACCGTTGGCTTCAAGAGCACTCAGGAGATCGACGAAGCCATCGACAACATGAACCTCGCCCTGGCTTAACAGAGCACTCGCGTGGCAACTGCAGCGCGGAAAACTGAACAAACAATTTACGGCGACACTCGAAAAGAGTGCCAGCAAGGGCGGATGGACGTACGTGATCTGGCCGCAGTCGGTTGAGTTCTTCGCAACGCGAGGGCTCGTCAAGGTGCGCGGTACGGTTGACGGCATCCCATTTCAGAGTTCGTTCATGGCGCTCGGCGACGGCCGGCATAAGCTTCCGGTGAAAGAGGAAATTCGCCGCAAGATCGGCAAGAGTGTCGGCGACAGCGTGAGTGTCGTGCTCGAAGAACGGATTTAAGCCCGGTTACTGTGGTCAAATTGGTGAGCATGCCCGTGTCGGTTTCGTAGAGCGTGCGCTGTCCCAAGTCTTCGGCTCGCTTTCGAACGCAGGCACAGCTACAGGATCAGTCTCGAAAATCAATGGATGTATAGATGTCCCGCCATCGCATCCATCTGGTCTCGAAATAAAATCTCCATGGGGCCGAACGCGTGAGTCGGAGCCCGACCTGTGAATTGTTGGAAATCGTGAATCATGTGCATTTGGTCGAAGTATCCCAGTTCATGAGCGACCTGTACCCAGGATTTTTGCGGAGAGCGCGCTTTTGAGTCGAGGGCCGCCTCAAAGCGAACGATGCGTGAAAACACCTTCGGTTGCACCCCAACCTGCCCGAAGAACCTGCGTTCAAACTGGCGCAAACTGAGGCCCGCGCTGGCCGCCAGGTCTGCAATTGGCAACGAGCCTGCGCGGCTAACAATCTGCCGTGCGATTCCCGAAATCCCCTCCAGCCCGCGCAGTTTCATGCTGCGTTGCAATAGAAACCGGTCGACAATGCGGACGCGTTCTTCGAGAGACTCGCATTCTCCGAGGCGTTGATGCAAGTTCGATACGCCGGGGCTTCAGGTCGGCGCTCAGATCGAAACCGCGCCGAACCATCGAGATCGTCGACCAATAACCCAGGGGAATCATCAGCAACAGAAGGAAGATGCCGGCGATTCCCAGGCGCCGGTGCGTGACAATCCGGCGGGTGGCTACGAGCCTGCTCTGGACCACGAAGAGTACAAGCCACGCGAGGAACACGATGCCGTGAGCCGCGGCAAGCAGTGTCAATGGCGCGCGGCGGCCGGCGGGATTCGCAAGGGAGGGCACGAATCCCGCGAGGGATACGACAATCATCGAAGTCGCGAAAACTGTGAAGAAATATTGATCCACCGCAGAGTTCTTCTGCAGCTTCGGGGAGTTTTGAACCGAAACCGTTGCCATCCGCCGGTACCCTCCAGCAAATCGGAGTCTAGGCGGATGCGTTCGGCGCGGGATAGTAAGAATGCGACATGATGCGGTGGTTGACCGGCCGGCAGCCGGGCGCTTGACTCCATTCGCGCTCCGGGTTACTGTGAGGCTACACGGGAAAGGAGGTTGATCCAGCCTATGCAAAATGACTGTTCCAGTAGTTTCTTACGTGAGGTGACTGAGGCCTAGGGCATCGCGCCCAAGACCCCAGATTTGCCCCGGCGGAAGAATTTGCCGGCCGGGTCTCTGGCACTCGCGGCAGCGCGATGGCCTTAGTCCAATCCCAACAGATCACCGGCAACGGCCTGGGAAGCATCCCGGGCCGTTGTTGCGTTTGGGCAGGATTTGTGCGAACTGCGGTTGGCGCTGTTACGGATTCGCGATGACGCGGATGTGGGCCATCATCCCGCCATCCTGGTGTTCGCCGATGTGGCAGTGATAGACGAAATCGCCAATCTCTGAGAAGGGAATTGAAACCAGGACCGGCGTCACCTTGCATGTGCCGTCGCGCCATTTCATGATCGACCCATCGCAGGTTGGGCTGCCACTGGGCAGCGTTACGTTATCCATCATGGCGCCGCCATCGCCGCTGGGTGCACCTGCCGGCAGAACAAGGAACTTGGTCTGGTGCATGTGGAAGTTGTGCGCTTCGCCCGCAACGTTTACCAGTTCCCAAAGTTCCGTGGCCGTCTGGTTGCCGGGCGCGAGCGGAAGACACACATTGATGTATGCGGGATTGAATGGCGTGATGTCTTCGAACGTGCCCGGGACTGGATTGTCCTGCGCATCAACTTCTTCGTAGCCGAGTCCGAAACCGTCGGGATTCGACGACGGAACTCCGAAAAACACGCGGCGATGGTGACCCTGCGGAAGCGCGGCGCAGTTCGGGCGAAGCAATGGATGCAACAGGTTTGGATTGGGCGGCGAGCCGCGGTGCGAATTGTTGGATCTGCCGAGCGCTGAGAGCTTGCACTTGTAGTGTTGCCGCGCTATCGAGTGGAACAGGAAGCGCGTTTCTTTTGCCGGCGGCAATCTGTTTCGCATCCGCAACGGGAATTGATTCGTTCATTCCGGGATACATGGCTTTTGCAGGGCCACCGAGAGTACCGGATGCCGAGAGCGCCAGTCCTGCTGCCGGCTTCACGTTCAGCGTGCCGATCGTGTTCGACCTGCTTCCTGAAAACACAAGATGCGCCATGTTGACGGCGGGCCAGTCGTCGCCGGCAGGACCGGTATCGAGATCGGTTGTGAGAAATGTCGCGGATGTGAGATGTCCGGCCTGGAACGAGCCGAGGAAGATGTCGGCGCGGGAACTCGGGAACATGACCATATGTGTTGCGCACACGGGCTCAGATAAGCGATGAGGCTGCTTCGGGCCCGGGCAGGGAATGGGCTTGAAACGCCCGCCAGTCCCCATTTGCGTCACGTCTGTGCCGGCGGTCGGTGCGAGCGCAACGCCATCGAGCGAGATCACCTGGAAGATGACCGGTGCATGATTCTTGTCGTTCTGGATGGTGAAGTCGTACGAGCGGCTCGCGGCGCCGTTGAGCATCCTCCATACTTCGCCATTCTGGCCGTCGACGTTGAGTGTCGGATAAACCTCGCCATTCACGGAGAAGAACCATTTGCCGCCGGTATAGTTCGGTCCGGGATCGGATGTTTGTGTGGAGAGATTCTGCCCATCGCAGGAGCCATTGCGAACTTCCCGCTTCTGCGGAAGTGGAGCACAGAACTCCGAGTCTTCCTGGTCTTGCGCGTCGCCGTTGGGCAGAACCTGCATGTCGCGAATGTCCATATAGCGGACGGAAAAATTTGGCGGCAGGGTGAAATTGTTCGTGGTCGATGCTTCATCCTGGATGGAGCCGATGGTGATGATGCCCTCAAGGCCCTCTGAAATCTGGTTGACACCCAGGCCGTGCACGTGGGGATGGAAGTAATACAACCCGGAGGGGTGATTGGTGGGGATGTAGATGTCGTATTGAATCGGCTGATCTGTCGCAGTCAGATCGGGATCGACCATCGGCGGCAATTTCCCCGACGGGTAGCCGACAACGTAAACGTAATCGCCATAAGTCGGATCGGAGGTATCGGCTTTGCGTGGTTCGACGATAAGGCCGTGGGTGTGGATATTGGTGGGATTGGCCATCAACATCTCATTCATCATTGCGTCAGGACCATGCGCATATTGAGCATCGGCGGGTGCGGGCGGAAGATGATTTACCAGTTTCATGCGGAGATGATCGCCAGGCTGCAACTGCAGAACAACGCCCGCATACGAGGCCACGGTGCTGGAATCGGCAGGGCACTGATCCTGAACTGCGACAGCGGTCTGGCAAACCTCGTAGACCCAGGCGGTGGGACTAAATGTCCCGAGGTGGATGGTGTCGGGTCGGGCGATGAGGAGAAGATCCAGCAGGCGATTGCTGCTGGAAAAGCTCGGCGGGTTGTTAAAAACGGGTGAACCAGGCTGAGAAAGGCAGATCAATGGACCGGCACATAGGACGGCCGTCAATATCTTGCGAATCATTTGTCTTAGACCTCGACCTCGTAAACATTTCAATCCCGGGTTTTTGATGCAATCGTATTGATTCGAGTTGGTCCGTAGGCGTCGCCCAACCAACGCTCCCAACGTCGGCGGCATCTGACGTGATGTCTACGCAGCCTCACTGCAAATTCGACAAGAAAAGGAAGTCTCATGCCGGAAGCAAAAGCTCAGAGTCAAGATTTGAACCAGAAGAGCGAAACGGGTATCCAGGAACTCGTCAAAGCGCTTAACGAGGATCTCGCGCGGGAATACCAGGCGATCATCGCTTACACCGTGTACAGCAACGTGCTGAAGGGTGCGAAGTGGATGAACATTGCGAGTGAGCTCAAGAAGCACGCCGCGGAAGAGCTGCAGCACGCACTGATCATCGCCGACCAGATCGACTATCTCGGTGGAATGCCCACGGCGACGCCGAAGGAAGTCAAGCTCTCAGAGAAGCCTGAAGAGATGCTTCGATTCGATCTCGATAACGAAACGGTGACGATTAAGAATTACCGCGAACGCGTGAAGCAGGCCGAGGCGCTCGGTCACTATGCGCTCTCTGAGCAGCTGCGCTCGATCATCATGCAGGAGCAGGAACACCAGCACGACCTGGCCACAGCCCTCGGCATCGATGTGCCAAAAGTGCTCGGAGAAGGAGCATAGCCGCTGGCGCTGCTCCTCTCTTACAGCCCGGGCATTTTTGTCAGGCTCTCTTACGCGCGGCGTCTTCGTAAACGACGACATACTCGCGCGCAGGCTTGTCCCAGCTGAAATTCTGCGCCATGCCGTTCTGCATCAATTGCGACCATTGTTTCTTGTCATAGAACGCGAGCGAGCGCGCGATCGATGGCATCGAGCAGAGCCTGCGCCTCATAAGGCTCGAATTTAAAGCCGGTGCCGGTGTTGAGGCCTGGATTCCATTCTTCAACGGTGTCGTCGAGCCCGCCCGTCGCCCGCACCACCGGCACGGTTCCGTACTTGAGCGCATAAATCTGGTTCAGACCGCACGGCTCGAAGCGGCTCGGCATCAAAAGGATGTCGGAGCCCGCTTCCACCTTGTGGGCAAGCGCATCGTCATAGCGGATCTGTACCGCGAAACGGCTGGGGTTGGCATAGGCGAAGTCGCGAAAAAATTTCTCGTAGTAGGGCTCGCCGGTTCCCAGCGCGACAACCGCAACTTCGCGCTCGGCGAGCCGCCCTGCGATCTTCTCCAGTAGATCAAAACCTTTCTGCGAGGCAAACCGCGAGCAGATTCCAATCACCGGAGTTTCCTCCGGTGCCTCAAGTCCGAAGGCGTGCAGCAGGTCCTTCCGGCAATCACGCTTTCCCGCCAAATCAGCGGGCGTGTAATGTGCGGCAAGGTTGCCGTCCGTCGCCGGATCCCACTCTGTGTAATCGACGCCGTTCAGGATTCCATGCAGTTCGGCGCTTCGCCCGCGCAATGCCCCGTCGAGGCCGTTGCCGAACTCTGGCGTCTGGATCTCTTCGGCATATTTGCGGCTCACCGTGGTGAGCGCGTCGGCGTATACGATTCCGCCTTTCAAAAAGTTGAACGTGTTGTAGTGTTCCAGCTTGTCGTAGGTGAAAACCTCCCACGGCAGCAGCAGTTGTTCCGTGGTTGATGGCGGAAACCAGCCCTGGTATCCGGCGTTGTGAATGGTCAGAACCGAAGCGCACTTGTTGAGAACCGGGTCGGCGCTATACACAGTGCGCAGCAGCACCGGGATCAACGCCGTCTGCCAGTCGTGCACGTGAAAAACGTCGGGAACCCCGATCAGTTTCGTAGCTTCCAGCACGGCCCGGCAGAATAAGCCGAAGCGCTCCGCGTTATCTCCATAGCTGTCGCCGTTGTTTCCGTAAAGCCCTTGTCTATCAAACATCTCCGGATAGTCTACAAAGTAAAACTTCACTCCATCGCGCATGCCGCCATCCACGATTCCCACGAAACGATTGCCATGCGGAAATGGAATCGTAATCGAACGCACCCGGTAGTTCGGCTCGCTCCCCAGGTGAGAGCGAACTGCTGCGTACAGAGGCAGATAGACGGTAACTTCGTGACCCAGCTTTAGGATTTCCCTCGGCAAGGCGCCCACCACATCAGCCAGGCCACCTGATTTCGCAAACGGCACCGCCTCTGACGCGGCAAAAACAATCTGCATCGTTATTCTCCTCGCAGTCCACACAGTCGGTGGCTCGACAAGCGCCCCGACAAGTTCTCACGACCGGGCCAACCGCCAAGTTTACACGCTTCACTTTGACGCTCTGATTCGGTGCGAGGATTCCGCATCACTGGGTGCGGCACGATCATCTCTCATTCATGCCCAAGCCACCTGCTGGCTCTGATGTTGTCGACGAGTTCCAGGTTCCCCGAGCCGGCAATCGCGAGGTGCTTCTCGACAATCCCATTTTGAACGCGCTTCTGACGGACCACAGTTCGCTCGCACTGGGCGAGGGGCCGGCGCGCCGTTACCCGGCAGCCATCGGCCCACTGGCTGGCGCGCCTGATCAGTCGCCGTCCAGTTACGATGCGCTGCGGCAGCTCGCAGGCCCAGGCGGCTTGATAGGTCTTTTCCTGCACGATCCTCCGGCGCTCGCCGCAGGCTGGAGCCTGTTTCGCGGCGGAATCCTGACCCAGATGATTTGCCGCGAGCCGAACCTCGACGCCGCGGGCGCGCTTCAACAAGACGTGAACTTGCGCAGACTTGGCAACGCAGATGTGCCGGCAATGATGGAACTGGCCAGGCTGACCGAACCCGGTCCCTTCCGCGAGAGAACCTCCGAGCTGGGAAACTTCTACGGTATCTTCGCCGCCGACCGGTTGCTGGCGATGGCGGGGCAGCGCATGCGTGTTCCGGGATTCGTCGAGGTCAGCGCAGTCTGCACGCATCCCGACGCGCGGGGGCGAGGCTATGCCGGTTTGGTGATGCGCGAAGTAATGCGCGACATCGTCGATGAAGATTGCACGCCGTTTCTGCATGCCTTCGATGACAATCCCGCCGTGCGGCTGTATCAGAGGCTCGGCTTCACGCATCGCCGAAGCTTCCACCTGGCCGTGATCAAGAACGAAGAATAGCGGTACCGTTTGGCATCGCGACTTTTCGCCGCAAAGGATGCGGGAGGGGCACGGTGACGACCCGGTTACATGCGCCTCACACATCGGCTGCGGCCTCGTCGGCTACCATCGAGTCGTGCCGCCCAAATCCAGGCTCGGACAGAATTTTCTCCGCGATCCGCAAGCGATTCGCCGGATCGTTGCGGCGTTAGGTGATTGCGCCGGACGCACCGTCATCGAGATCGGCCCGGGAATGGGCGCGATCACGCGGGAACTCGCTGCGAAAGCTGGAAAGGTGCTGGCGCTCGAAGTGGATCCAGAGCTTGCCTCCAGCCTGGCGGCAGAGTTTGGCGCCGGCCCTGGAGAGCCCGTTGCCGCTGGATCCAATGTAGAGATTGAAACCGTCGATGTGCTGTCGTTCGATTTTGCGGCCGCTTCCGCTGCGGCAGGCGAGCGGCTCATCGTCGCCGGCAATCTGCCGTATTACATCACATCGCCCATTTTGCTCAAGCTGACGGAAAATGCGGCGGTACTGGATCGGGCGGTGCTGATGGTGCAGCGGGAAGTCGCCGATCGTGTCACGGCCGCGCCGGGTTCGCGCGATTACGGGCTGCTCTCGGTTACCGTGCAGATGCATGGTCCCGTGGAGCCTTTGTTTACCTTGCCGCCGAGCGCCTTTTCGCCGGCGCCGGAAGTCCATTCCACCGTGTTTCGCTGGCGATTCGCGCCACGCTTCGCGGAACTTGGAGTGAACAGGGAAGAGTTTCTCAGATTCATGCGGCAGGTTTTTGCCCTGAAGCGCAAGACGCTGGGCAATAACCTGCGCGCCGCTGGCATCGAAAGTGCGACTGCCACCACTGCACTATCTGGTGCGGGAATTGACCTGAAAGCGCGTGCCGAGTCTCAATCCATTGAAGCTTTGGCAATGTTGTGGAAGTGTCTCAAAAAAGCCGGGGCCACACCGTCAAACGAAGTGACCCCGGCAATCTTAGAACGGGCTGGATCAGTGATGCCCGCCGCCGCCCCCACCACCGCCGGCGTGCGCACCGCCTCCACCGCCGCCACCACTGCTGACGTGCGGGCTACCTCCGCCTCCGCCACCACCACTCGGGCGGGCTCCCCCACCACCGCTGGGTGCGCGGCTGGCGGTCGGCGCGTGGTAGGCGCCTCCTGGAGCGGCCGGGGCAACCCAACCGCCGGAACGGCCGGCCGAGTAGGGCGAGTTTGCCAATGGCGCGTACAGGGATCCACCACCTGCTGAGCCGGAATAGGCGTAGCCGTGAACGCTGTAACCGGGACCTGCGTAACCAGACGTTGACCGATTGAATCCCGAAGCCGATGCCGAGCTATAGACTGGCCGGGGCGACAAAGGCCTGAGCGGCTCAACCGTCGTGCCGGCGATCGTGATTGGCTTGTCGACCGTACGTGTCGGATTTGCCGCCGGAGAACTCGGAATCCGATGGACGGCAATCACTGGATTACCCTGAACGAATCCGCTGCGCCTGCCGGGCTGCCCCGGGGGACCGACTGGACCTCCGTGGGGACGATGCGGCGGCTGGTAGCGCGCCGGATGATTGCCGATATTCCCAACCCATCCGCCGGTGGTCCACCAGGGATAGCCATATCCTGGGGCCCAACCCCAGCCGAAGTCGTCGTAGAAGTTCCAGTACCCGCTTGTATAGGGCAGGTAGCCCCATTGCTCGCAGGAGACCCAGATGTAGCCGAACTGCGGCGTCGATACCCAGTTACCGCAGCCGTAGGGATCCCAACTTCCCGAAGAGGCTTCGTTGGGAGACCAGATATAGCCTTGTCCAGGAACGTTGTACCAATTCCCATTGGCATCCAGGTCGCCCCAGGCGGGATTGTTGCTGTTCGGCACGCTTCCGCTCGCAGCTGTCTTGGCAGCTTCCTGCGTTGTCAAATCCTGATCGCGGTCAGCATTCCAGGCATCCCAGGAATCCGGTTCGATGGTTTCAGCGAGATTGTAGAGGTTGGGATCGGCCGCGTTGAGGGCCACGCTTTCGCCCCCGTGCAGGTCGAGCGACAGGGTATTGCCGCGCTCGACGTGAGCGTTGCCCGCGAACACGGCAACTTCGCCGGGAAGAGTATCAAGACTGACTCGGAGAACGGTGAATCCGCTGGCGGTAACGGCACTGTCGCCGAAGCGGGCAATGGTGTGGTCGGCAGAGGAATCGCCCTGCAACTCGAAGTAAGCCAAGCCACTCGTAAGCACCAATTCTGCCCTGGTTGCGCCTGCGTCCTGCCGCAGTACCGCGATTTTGAGCGAACTGTTGGGAGAGATGCGCACAATGCTGCCGTCGTCTAACTGGATCTCTGCCCTGCCATCCGCCTTGGCCGCGACCTCAGTCCCTTCGAAAAGAGGAGTATTTGCCAGAGCCGGGTGCGCGAGAATCTGGTTGCCCTGGGAAAGTTGAACGTCCCCATCCACATAACTCAACCGCGCGGCGCGCATATTCGGGTCCGGCTGCTGCTTTGGATCAGGCTGCTGCGCCTGCAGAGTGACCGCAGACGCCAATAGCAAAGACAGCCCCAGAATTCCGGCCACTGGCTTGAACTGTACCTTGCCCAATCGATTCATGGAGCCCCCACCCTTTCCACTTCGCCTCCGATGAAAGATTCGCATCGCGAGAAACCCACACCTATTCAGACCGTCGAATCACACGAAAAGTCGCGCCAAATTTCTCAATTAAAGTAGCTTCAGCTTCCTGAATGCTCGAGCAGCAAATGCGCTCGCTTCCTTACCCTTTCAAGCACGTGGGGATCGTCTTGCAAACGCGCAAGGATGTCACGAATCGCATAAATCTGCTGCAGCCGGCCGTCGTCGGAGGCTTCGACTACGTACTGCATGGCCTTGTCGAGGCCGAGAGGATCGTGCTGCAATAGTAGTTCTAGCCGAGCACCTTCGATCAGCGTAGAGCCGACGGCAACCAGCGATTCCCCCATGCTCTGAATCTGCTTGTTGGTGGAGTAGTTGAACTCGCACCCGCCCTCTCCGTCAGGCCCACTGTAGCTGATCTTCTTCCATCCTTGAAATGCGACTTTCAGGTGGCTCTCGCACTTGCCGCGAAGAACGTGATTGTCGCGCACATCTGAAAAAATGCGCCTGGCGAAATCGGTGCTTAGATTAACGTTACGATCCACCTTGGCAGGCACGATCGTGTCTGGATCATCCGTTGGTTTTGAGCCGCCTTCCGCGTGAAAATGACCGCTGCCGTCAGGATGAAACACGAGGGTCCATTGCGCCGGATAGAGTCCCGGGTTGGAGAAATCGACCCGGACCGTGGCGTCGGCGTCTGATTCTCCGCAAGCAGGGAGCGCAACCAAAAGCGCTGCGGCCAAAAGCCAATGGATTCTCATCGGCTGCCCCCCTGTAGAGCCAGCGTCTGGGCAGTGTGCAAATGGCAAATCGCAATCGCCAGCGCATCGGCGGCGTCAGGAGGTTCAGGAAGCTCCGGCAGGTTCAGGAGCCGGGCGACCATGAACTGAACCTGCTCCTTTTTTGCCAGTCCATAGCCCACAACTGACGACTTTATACTGAGTGGCGCGTACTCTGCCACCGGCAGGTTTCGCTGCGCAGCGGCCAGCAAAGCTACACCCCGAACCTGCCCGAGTTTCAGCGCCGACTTGGCATTGACGGAGTAGAAAACCTCTTCAATAGCAACCACATCGGGTTGCCAGCGCTCCAACTCCATGCAAAGCGTCTGATGGACCTGCGCGAGCCTTTCGGGGAGAGACTTGGCTTTGGGAAGGCGGATGGCACCGGCCGTTTTGCAGACGATTCGCGTCAACGGACCGGATTCATCCGAGTCCACGACGCCAAACCCGGTAATCTCGGTTCCACAATCGATGCCGAAAACGCGCATTTGCCTGCAAGTTTAAACCCAGGAGCCCTTCCATCGCTGCAGCTAAAGCATCAGGCGGATAACGGGGCGAGGAGTATTTCGATCAGGAGCGAGCCGTGCGGGATCTTGCGCGCGAGATTCGGACGCGCAGATAGGCCAGGTCTGCACTGATCCGTTCGTTCCAAAGGAGGCGGCTCGGTGGGTTGCCTGCGATCACCTGGTCGAAACTGGTGAGATGTGCGGCGTGGGCTTCGAGGAATCTCTCAAGCTTGGCTTCGAGGCCGGCAGACGCGGTGTTGGTGTGAAGACAGATGGTCCAGAGTCCGGTCTTTTGCGCGACCGGCTCCCAGAGTTGCTGGGGAATCCAGAGGATTTTTTGCTGCGTGAAGGGCCGTCGGGCGAATCCGTCGGATAGGGCGTTCAGACCCTCGGCGGCAAGGGCGCTCAGGGTATTGCGATCGAATCCGTGGCGGGGAGCAACAAACAGGCGGGGCTGAAGCCCCTGTGCACGCAGGATTGCGAGTCCGGATCGGATCCATTGCTGCTGTGTGGATGGATCGACACCCGCGAACTCGGTTTCCTTGTGCAGCCTGAGAAGAGACGTGCCTCGACTCGTGCAGAGATGACGGTAACCGTGCATGGCGATCGTGGCGCCCGCTGCCTGCAAAGAGCGCATGCGATCCCAAAACTCCGGATCGGGAACCTGTTGATTCAGATCGGGGTCCTGATTGTCTGGGACGACAGCGAGAATCGGCAGGACGCCATGGCGGGCGAGGATCGAAAGGAACCGCTCGCGCGGGTTCTGAAGCATGGTCGGACAAAAATCGTCGAGGCGCATGAGGTATTGCGCTGGCCCGGGATTCATTGCAGGCACCGGCGCTGCTGCCGCGGGGCGGCTACCAAAAGGCTGAGATCTGTCCCGGAAGACGGAAACAACGTGCTGACGTTATTGCTGATCACGCGCCGAGGATTGCGTCGAGGCTGGCCGCGGTTGGAATGAGCGTATCGACCTTGGTGAACTTGAAGAGCTGCACGACATTGGGACTGGGCCCGATGACGACGACGCGAATGCCCTTGTTTCGGCAGCTGATGAAATGGCTGACGATGGTTCCGAGGGCGGAGGAATCCATTTGCGGAACCTTGGAGAGGTCGAAGATGTGGAGGTTCGGCAACTGCTCTCCGGCAGAAGCTTTGTAGTCGAAGATATTGCCGAGCGCGACCTGCTTCATGGAGCCGTACATGTCGCGCGCATTGAATGGACCGGAGATGCTGTAGATCAGTGTCTGGGGGGCGCGGCCTTCAATTCGTTCAATGGTGAATGTGGCGTTCTTCCAGAGCTCTGTATGTGTGATCGACATTGCAATTGGATTGTAATGTGCCGCGCCGGAGCGTGCGGAAGTTTCAATGCAGTCGATGAACACCACCCGTGCTCAGGAACGAGGGACTGCGATCGCTTCCTCGACGCTGGCGGCCGTAGGAATCAAAGAATCCGTCCTGGTGAACTTAAAAAGCTGCATCACATTGGGGCTGACGCCGACGGCTACGACGCGAACACCGCGCGCGCGGCAACGGATGAAGTGGCTGATGATGAGACCGAGTCCCGAGGAATCCAGGGTGGGAACGTCGGTGATGTCGAAGATGTTGAGACCTGGAAGCTCCTTGCCGGGCGCGGGGTCGAAATCAAAGATGTTGACTACGGCAAGCGGTTTGAGCACGCCATACATCTCGTTTGCTGCGAAGGCTCCCGTGAAGCGGAAGATGAGTGCGCCGCGTTCCTCATCTTCAATCCGTTCGATGGTGAACTTCGGACTTTGCCATAGCTGGGTGCGGGTCGTCGGCAATTCGTTTCTCCCTGGTGCACTTGTGGCTGGATCGATGGCCAGTGCTCAGCATACTTGAGCGCGTCAACCAAGTTTTGCACGAACTTGGTTGAGGCAGCCAGAATCTTGTTGTTGATCAGAGGGACGGGCCGTTGAAACACCCGGCGACTAAGGCCTGTCGCTGGAGGTTCCGTAAATTTTGCGGACGAGCCAAAGAACAGGAAGGCCGAGGAGGATGAGGGCGGTGCCGATGAGAGAGCCTTCAAGGTTTCCGGCGTAGCTATAGACAAGGACGCCGGCGGCACAGAGAACGAAGATGGCGGGAAGAATGGGATATCCCCAGACGCGGTAGGGGCGCGCGAGATCGGGACGTCGGCGGCGATAGACGAAGACGGTGGTAGCGGTGAGCATGTAGAAGAGCCACTCGGCGAAGACGGCGAGTTCAAAGTGCTGTTGAAACTGCGACAGGAAGAGCAGCAGCACGGTGGAAAGCAGCGCCTGCACGATGAGCGAGGTGGAAGGCGACTGGAAGCGCGAGTTAATGTGCGCGAACTGGCGGAAGAAGAGGCGGTCGCGGGCTGCGGCGAAGGGGATGCGCGCTCCGGACATGATGGTTCCGTTGAGCGTGACGAAGATGCTGATGGCCATGGCGGCGGCAACGAATCCTGCGCCGCGGGGTCCGGCGACGATGGAGAGCGCGGCGACGGCGGGGCGTTCGGTGGCGGCGATCTGCGCGGCGGGCAGGATGTATTGAATCGCCGCGTTGGTGGCCATGAAAAGCGCGCCGACGATGAAGAGTCCGCCGATGAGGGCGATGGGGAGCGAGCGCTCGGGACGGCGAACTTCGCCGGCAACCATGGTGAGGTCGTTCCATCCGTCGTATGCCCAGAGCGTGGCGATAAGGGCGAGCATGAATCCGCTGAAGCCGCCGGTGGCGGTGGGCAAGCCCGTGGAGAAATTGCTGATGCTGCCGCTGGCTGAGGCAAAGCAGAGCGCCGCGACGATGAGGATGAGAACGCCTTTGAGAATGGTGAAGACTAGCTGGAAGTCGCCGGCTTTTTTGATGCCGAGATAGTTGAGTCCAGTCATGAACCAGGTGACGGTGATGGCGAAAACCTGTGACCAGAGCAGGGGAAGGCCGAAGACGTGGGTAGTGAGGAACTGGAAGGCGGGAAAGAATTCCAGGGTGCGCGCCAGGCCGATGGTGACGGCGGCGATGGATGCTGGCTTGGCGACGGCAAACCACGTCCACATATAGAGAAACGCGGGCGTGTCGCCGTAGGCACCGCGGAGGTAGACGTATTCGCCGCCAGCGTAAGGAAGCATGGCGCCGAGCTCGGCGTAGGTCATGGCGCCGAAGAGCGACAGCAGGCCGCCGACGATCCAGGCGAGATAGACAAGCGCGGAGGAGCCGGTGTCGCGCATCATCTCGGTGGGGACGAGGAAGATGCCGCTGCCGATGATGGTGCCGACGACGATGGCGGTGGCCTGCGGGGCACCGAGCACACGAGGGAGATCGGCGGGAGCTTGAGCTTGGTTGGTGATAGCGGAGGCTGGCTGGCTCATGCGGTGATGTGAGGGTAGCATGACACCTGCGTTTGGGACGGGCTTGAGATTGCCCTCCTGGGAGTCACAAGGCTTCCGCGAACCGTGATGCGGGTCACGGGCAACGGTGTTACGGCAGGGGTAACGTTTGGGGCTGCGGACGATGGATGTGTCTCGCAGGTGCGGCGCTCCGGTCGGCTGCGTGAACCGCCGGGAGCGGTTGCCTATGGACGCAAACTGTGCGAAGTGCGGATCTCATCTCGCGTCGTCGTGGACTTTCTGTCCCAATTGCGGAACGACGGTGGCACACGAGATACATGCGAACGAACATCAGCATCACCCTGTACGCGGCGCGTTTGGCGGCTTGTACTACGGCCTGATCGCGGCTCCGATTCTGATCATCCCGGGTGTTCTGCTCTGCCTGTTGGGCTGGGGCATCTTCCTCGGCGTACCCATGATTGTGCTTGGCGTGCTGGCACCGCTCTGCGGACCGATGCTGGGCATGGGCGAGCATAAAGGCAAGTGCCCGTCGTGTGGCACGCGGATGATCAGCGTGGATGATGCGAAGGAACACGTATGCCCGGTGTGCAGCAAGAAGTTCGCGATCATTGATCATCAGGGCGTAACCGCAGCGCGGTAGGCGAGACGTTTATGCAACCAATTGGTTGCGGGTGATCCTCTCGATCCTGGTTCTGATCTGGAGACATGCCACGCACATGTCCGTAGCGTGTCTTTGTCTGAAATGCCCTTTTTGAACTAAAGTCCTGAGAACAGACGAGTTAGCTTCGGATGGGGGTGGTGTAACTGTTTGAAAACAAATAGGTTATATCGCAAAGTCCTCAAAACTATAGGCTTAGAGATTGATTTTGATGTTTTGCACCGTTTCAGGGGCAGTATCGTCACACATCGTGGCACGGCCGCGGCACATGATGGCACGGCGACCTACGAAGCGGATGGTACCCGCGTGATTCTCAATTGGCAGCCTGGATCGCGTCATTTTTGTTTACTGAGACAAGTGTAGAGAGATTGCAGGAATAACCTGCAAAATCGTGTGAAAAATTTTGTCAACGGAATGAGGCAGATGACTTGATTTTGCGTCGGGCGGGTATTGACATCGATTGAATGGATTCGAGTTCAAAATGCCTTCGTCGTGAGCGGGGGACGCGGTTTGTGCGGATTGGAGCGGGAGGAAGAGCAACTGCAGGTTCCATGCGGCCTCCCGTTGGTCGCTCGGAATGACAATCCTGTTCCAGGCTGAAAAGCAACTGCAGGTTCCACGGCTTACCGTTGGTCGCTCGGGATTGCATGCTGCCGCAGTTACGGATGATGCCTTGGGGAAGGCGAGATGACGGGTTCGTCAGTCAGCAGTGGCTCGGTCAGGAATTTGCGGGCGAAGGTTTTCCGGGCTTGATCTGGATTTCGTTGACGACGTGCTGAACCTGGGGTGTTTTCTTCGCCAGGTCCTCAGCTTGTTTGCGATCTCGCGCGGAGTTCACGGAGCCCTTCAACGTGAGGGTGCCGTTATAAGCGGAATACGCGATCTTTTGTTTTCGCAGCGAAGGGTTGGACTGAAGCGTGGCCCTGAAGCGATCTTCGATGGCACTGTCGAGCTGGGCGGTTTGTACCGCCGCTTTTTCTTCGCCTTGCAGGCCGGCATCCTCCACCTTGATGCGGTCGACAATGGAATAGCCGGGAGCGGCTTGCCGTGCGAGTTGTTCTGCGCGCTGCTTGCGGTCGTCGGCGCCCACGATGCCGCTGAGGGTGATGACTCCCGCCTTGCGGTCTTCCGAGACTGTGACGCTGCGCAGGTCGTTCTGATCGAGCGTGTTATAGACAGCCAATTTGACTTCGGGATGGTTGCCGTTCATGCAACCGGTGGCGAGCGTTGCGGCTAGCAGTACGGCGGAAGCAAAGAGTGGAGCGGAGGGAATACAAACGCGACGCATGGCGAATCACCTCGGCTAACACCAGTTGGGATGCCATGCGAAGTTCGCATGGTTGTTCGTTTCCTATATTGCCGAGTGCACGGCCAGCCCCATTTGCGGCGCAGATCCTCAAGACGATTCGCAGGAATTCGCACCAGTGGACACGCAACAATCTCGAAAGCAACAGGTTCCAGAATTTATGTCCTATAAATTTAGGAGTTTTGACCTATACTACGAACTTAGGAGCCAGACGCAGTTCAACATTTCGGCACCGATCGCACGCTTGGTTCGAAGAAACATTGTAAAAAGGAGAGACTGATTGACAGGAATTCTTTGGAGACTTTTGGGGGCCGCTCTGCTTCTGTCTGGCGGGGAGACAGGCTTGTGCGGGCAGCAAGCCCCACCGGCGCAGGTGCCCGCGCAGAATTCAAACGCGCCTGCCGCGGCGACACAGTCTGCCGAATCTCCGACTCAAACTCCCGGCGAAATCTATAAGGACGCTATGCATCCGCTGGAGGTGGTGCGTGGGTCGCTGGACAACTGGTCTGACGCGGAGCTTGGCGCGCTGACCGTGGGAATCCACAAGGCGAAGGACGCGTGCGATGCGGCGCAGCCGGAAGCCTATTCAGGAGATGATCTGTACGATCTGGCTCGGCTTTGCGCGCTCGGCCAGGATTGGAACGCTGCGAACACCGCGGCCATCGCGTATATAGCGAGCCATCTGGAGGCGCATCGGGCGCAGGCATATGCGTTGAGCGTGAATGCGCTGGTGCACATCAACGCGATTGACCTGGCGGTGCAGACCACGCGGGAGATGATGCGTCTGCCTTATGACGCCGAGGTGGCGTACGCAGTGCGCTATATGAAGGACCAGCTGGAGCAGACGTCGAATCCGCTGGCCCTGGAACTGGCTACCGAGGAACATCCGGCCATTGCCGCGGCGCTGGCGCAGAATGTGCCGTTGAAGGCTGCGCATGGCGATGCGTTGATGAGCGTGGGCGCGCTGTATGAATCGGCGATGGAATTGGCTTTTTGGCAGAGGTATGCGGGAGATGAGGCGGGCGCATCGGCGACGGTCGCGGATGTGGACCTGGCACTGCCGCAAATTGTGCCGCTGAAGAGCGAGGATGCGGCGCGCATTGGCGCGGTGCGATTGAGGTACGGATTGCTGGGAGCGCGGCTGCCGGATGTGAAGGTGCTGCGGGCGCTCGAATCGCCCACGGCAAAGGCGGTGATCGATACGCATTTTGCTTCGGCGACCGTGCTGGTGCTGTTTCCGGACTGGTGCGGCGGGTGCAGGAAGATGATGAAGACGCTGACGGAATTTGCGAAGGTGAACAAGGAGACGCCGATCCATGCGTATGGGCTTGTGTTTGCGGACGATTCGGTGATTCCGGTGCAGTCTGCGCACGAGGAGATCTTGAAGGAACTGCGCGGGACGGCTACGCTCGTCATTCCCGATACGACGGCGCAGGTGTTGGGAGCTTCTGATTTTCCGCTGGGTATTGTTCTCGATCGAACGGGCAGGATCCGGTTTATCGATTCGCTGCCGGGGAATGCCTTCAATGGGGGTGGTTATATCGAGAAGGTGATTGAGCGGATGGTCGCGGTGGAAGCAAAGGGTGAGGCGGGACGGAAGTGAATCTTCTTTTTTGGCTGGGGTTCTGGTGGTGAGGACGAAAAGCCACCGCAGATCCTTCGACTGCGCTACGCTTCGCCCATAATGACAAACTTTGTGGTTGCGGGGCCACGCTTCGTGATAGCTGCGTTAGATGGCAAAAAGTAACTGCAGGTTTCTCCGCTTCCCCTTCCCCTTCGGCTTCGCTCAGGGTCAGGGGCCGGTCTGAATGACAGCGCGTAGCTCGAAGCGAATTGAAAGCGCGTAAGGTGCAGACGAATGACGGCGCGCAGATTCAAGCGAGCCTGATCGAGCCGATCGGAGTTTTCAGGCTCTAGTCTTTAGCCGTTGCTGTCGCTTGCTCCTGGTGGAAATGGCGCCAGATGGATTCGGCGGTTTTGCGGGAGACTACGGCGGCCAGGGAGTCGGCGGTGGCTTGCTGGACGTCGCGGAGGCTGCCGAAGTGGGTGAGGAGACGCTGGCGCGTTTGCTGGCCGACGCCCGGGATGTTGAGCAGTTCCGAGTCGCGATCGCGCATGGCGCGGCGCTTGCGATGATAGCCGATGGCGAAGCGATGGCTCTCGTCGCGGATCATCTGCACGAGATGGAGGACAGGCGAATGGCGATCGAGGACGACGGGCTCGTCTTCGTTTCCGTAGAGGTAGATGACTTCTTCCTTCTTCGCGATCGATGCGAGGGGTTGCGAGGTGAAGCCGAGGGATTCGAGGGCGTCGGCTGCAGCGTGGAGCTGGCCGAGGCCGCCGTCGATGAGGATGAGAGAGGGCATCGTGGATGGTTCTTTGCTCGATTTTTCCTCAGGGGCTGAAGCCCTTTCATTTGTCTGCCTGTCATCGGCACGACTAAAGTCGTGTCCTGATACTTCGTGCTCTCCTGAGGCAGGTTTTGCCGCTTGTGAATCGGATGTAGCGGTTGTCCCTTCTTTGGCGTCCGCATTATCGCGGATGCGGCGATAGCGACGGGTGACTACCTCGCGCATGGAGGCGAAGTCGTCTACACCGAGGACAGTCATGACTTTGAACTTGCGGTAGGCGGACTTGTTCATCTTGCCGTCTTCCCAGACGACCATGGAAGCTACGGTTTCAGCGCCCTGGATGTGGGAGATGTCGAAGCACTCAATACGGCGCGGGAGTTCGGGGAGCATGAGGGTGTCGGCGAGGGATTCCTGAATGGCTTTGCGCGATGGCTCGAGGACGCGGAAGCGCTGGATGTAGGACTGCTTTGCATTCTGTCCAGCAAGGTCGACGAGAGAACGTTTCTCTCCGCGCTGGGGGACAGTGATTTCAACGCGGTGATTGATGCGTTCGGAGAGAAGCGTTGCCAGGGTTTCGCGATCATCGAAGTTGACGGGGACGAGGATCGAGCGGGGGACGTAGTGTTGGTCGATGTAGAGCTGTTTGAGAAGGGCGGAGAAAACGCTGCCGGCGTTGAAGTTGGGCCCTTGCTTTCCCACCCTTGACTCCGTCAAGGATGGGGCATCCAGCGTTCCAGGTTGAGTTGCGTCGGGTTCAGGATTCGCGCCTTCCAGGACTTCGGGGAGGTCTTCCCAGAAGAATTCTCGGCGGTCGACGATTTTGCCGGCACGAACGTGGAAGAGATTGATGGCCAGGCTGCCGTCTTCAAAGTGATAGCCGAAGACGTCGGCGTCGTCGCTCTGCTCGGCGGTGGCGATGCGCTGCTTCTCCTGTAGCTGATGGACCGTGGAAAGTTGATCGCGGAGGCGTGCGGCGGCTTCGTACTGTTCTGCTTCGGCGGCAGCGTGCATGCGGGTGGTGAGGGAGCGCTCAAGTTCGGACTGCCGGCCTTCGAGAAAGAGCTGCGCGTCGCGGACGGCCTGCTTATAGATTTCGGGCGTGGTGAGCTCTTCGACGCAGGGGCCAAGGCAGCGATGGATGTAGTACTGCAGGCAGGCGCGCGCGTGGTAACGGGAGAGATCGACCTTGCAGCTGGGAAGGAGAAAGCTGCGATGGATGAGCTCGACGACGCGATAGGCCAGGTTGCCGGGAAAGTAGGGGCCGTAATAGGCGGAGCCGTCTTTGCGCAGGCGCCGGGTAACAAAGACCTTGGGGTAACGATCTGCGAGCGTGAGTTTGACGTAGGGGTAGGTCTTGTCGTCGCGGAGCAGGATGTTGAAGCGCGGCTTGCGCTGCTTGATCAGGTTGTTTTCAAGGGCGAGGGCTTCGTGTTCGTTGGCGACGAGGATGTAGTCGATGTCGACGGCCTCGCGCATGAGGGAGCCGGTTTTGGCGTTGGCCTGGGAGGCCTCGAGCAGGTAGGAGCGGACGCGGGACCGGAGGTTATTCGCCTTGCCGACATAGATGACTTCGCCTCCGGCGTTCTTGTAGAGGTACACGCCGGGCAGGGTGGGGAGAAGGCGAATTTTCTCAATGAGGTCCATACGGAAACGCAGAGGCGACCATGGCAACGCGACGGCGAGCACGCCAATCTCTAGGATAAAGGCTGTGGCGAACGGGCATTTTCAGGTGCGGAAATGCAAAGCTTACCGCACCAAGTAAAAACTACACAGTCAACAGACTTGGCTACTTTTCCACGGATGTTGGATAGGTGATTTTGAATGAGAAAGATAGCGAAATAGATCCGTTTGGCGGATGGAATGCAATGTAGAGGGCGACACGAAATGTCGCCGCCCGCCTGGTGGTTAAGAGGGACAGGCAAATCGAGGCGGCTTAAGAAATGGGGAGATCAATGAAAACTTCACATGGATTGCTGATTGCAGCTGCCGTAGCACTTGTAGGCGTGACGGGTTGCGCGACCAAGAACTACGTCAAATCCCAGACCGCGCCGATTATCGAACACACCAACACGCTCGATCAGAAGACCGCCGACAACAACCGGGCTTTGCATGATGTAGATGACCGCGCAACTGCGGGCATCAAGCAGGTGCAGAGCGCGGCAGACACCGCCGCCCAAAACGCGCAGAACGCGACCAAGGATGCAGGCGATGCCGATACGGCAGCGAACGACGCGGTTCACCGTGCGGACTCGTTGGACTCCGTTGTAAAGGGTCTCGACAACTACAAGCAGATGGCGGACGTAACCGTGACGTTCGGGTTTGACAAGGCCGTTCTGACGAAGGACGACAAGGATCAACTGGACAGCTTTGCGGCACAGCTCGGAAGCGCGAAGAGCTACATCCTTGAAGTTACGGGTGGAACGGATTCGACTGGTTCGGCAGCCTACAACTATGACCTGAGCCAGCGTCGTGCGGACTCGGTGGTGCAATACCTGGCTGCGAAATATGGCGTTGCCGCGCACCGCTTCTACCTGATCGGCATTGGCAAGGATAAGGAAGTTGCCCCGAACACAACGGCAGACGGGCGCAAGCAGAATCGCCGCGTGGAAATACAGCTGCTGAGCAACATGAGCAATGGTCAGGCCCCTGCGGCAACTTCGCAAGCCGCGCCGCCTCCTCCCAGCAGCAATAACAACTAAAGATCGTAAAAGGAATCGTAAAAGCTGTTCATAGATTAGGAAGATTAGGAAGGTTAGAAAAATTAGGAAGATTAAAGGCGAAAGCCGCAGAGAACATGTAAAGGCGAAAGCCAATATTTATAGAGTGAATCGATAGATCTTTTAAATTAAAGCAGCAAGAATTGCAGGCCATCCAGGGTAATCGCCCGGATGGCCTGATTTCTTTTGGGCCTATTTTGAGCCATGAGTCAAAGCGACTTCTGCTTTACAACGATGGCAAGTTAGCGGGAAAGCAAGTTAGCGAGTTAGGGGTCGCTTCAAGTTGACGTACGTGCTCGGCGCGGACGTCGTTGGCGGTGAACAGGGCAAAGAACGGAGCGCGGGCCGCAGCGGCTTCGACGGCTGGGCGACCGTTGGCTTCTTCACGCTCGACGATGCAAACGACAGCGGCGACGATCATGCCGGCTTCGCGCGCAGCTTCAATAGCGTTGATGGTGGAGGCGCCGGTGGTGCATACGTCGTCGACGATCACGACCCGTGCGCCTTCGCGGCAGAAGCCTTCGATGCGGCGGCCGGTTCCATGCGCCTTTTCCGCTTTGCGGACGAGGAAACCATTGAGGAGCGGAGCGCCGGGGTGCTGCTGCGCGCGCCAGGCACTGGCAGTGGCGACGTTGGATACGATGGGATCGGCGCCCATCGTGAGGCCGCCTACGGCATCGGCGTCAATCTGTTTCTCTTCGAGGAGTTCGAGCACGGCCAGCCCGGTAAGACGGCCGCCTTCGGCGTGAAGCGTGGTGGTGCGGCAGTCGATGTAGTAGTCGCTGGTGCCGCCGGAGGAGAGCTTGAACTGGCCGAGCTTGAAGCTGGTGCGGGCAAGGAGCGAGAGGAGTTGCTGCGCGTGGGTGTGCATTGGCTTGATTTTATCCGTTAGCCTGCACTCGACGCGGGCCGCCACACCATTCACGTTCCCTACTACGAAGGCACGCCGTACTCGGTTGCGCTCAGCCTGTGGGTGCGCGGCCCGGGAGAGGACGATTGGAAGATCTTCGATCTGCGGGATTTTGAAGAGCCGGTTGGCAAGTAGTCGCGGGTTGGGCCGGAGGCTGTAGCAAAGAGAGTAAAAAGCAGATTCTTCGCTCACCACCCCAAACTGAAACGCGTTTGGGTTCCCGTTCGCTCAGAATGACACGGCTCGAAATTAAAAGAATGACCCAGCCGAACTTGTCACATTTTGTCGAGGTGTTTGAAGCCGCCGGTGCCGAGGAGCATGAAGGAGAAGAGCATGAAGTTGTAGAACGAGTGGACCATGGTGCTGGCGGCAAGTGAGCGGGTGTAGAGGCGGACGGCGCAGAGGACGAGGCTGACGAAGATCAGGAGGAGAAACGGTCCGAGCGACCAGCCTGTTTGTGCGCCATGCATGAGGGCGAAAGGGATGCTGGTGAGCAGGGAACCGAGGACCATTGCGGAAAGCGACCATTGAGGGTTGTCGAATTCGTCGACGTGGCGTCTTGCGGCGCCGGTGAAGTGTTCCACGGTCCAGTCGTACGCGGTGCAGAGCGCTGGAAGCAAAAATCCGCGGAAGGCCATTTCTTCAAAGAAGGGCGCGAGCGTCACTCCGAAGGCGAAGAAGATCCATGCGGCGCCGGGAGCCTTGAAGAGCTGATCAATGGGCGCGTTGGTGGGACCCGGCATCAGGATGCCATTGATCATGGCGACGAAGAAGCAGAGGACCGCGGCGCTGATGAGGCGGGTGGTGCGGTGGAGTGCGTCTGCACCGTGCCAATGAATTCCTTCGAAGTATGGCTTGTGCCAGAGAATGGGAAAAACGACGAGGCATCCGATGAACGTGATGATGTACTGCGCGGCCTGGCTGCCGAGCGCATAGCGATAATCGGTGGCGGCCTGCGTGAGGCTGGTGATGCCGAACAGGTGAAAGTGAAGGGCGAGCGGCACGAGCATCATGGTGCCGATCAGGCCGAAGAGGGCGAGCAGGCCGAGTAGCGCGAGGTGACCGAGGTGTGGGATGCGTTCTTCGCGGTCAATGGGCGGGGGCGCGCTGGGTGGTGAAGATTGGTGGGTGGAGGATTTCTTCGGCCGTAGGCGGAGCAGGGAAAACTGGCGACGCCAGTTCATCTGGCTGGGGCAGAGATTCCGGCTCGCCGGTCCATTCGGCGGGCGGTATAGGAATGTTTTCGGATGCGAGGGGATCGGTGGACGGGGGTGCGACGTCTTCGCCGGTGAGCGGATTCTCGGGCTCGTTCGACGTTGGCTCGGGGAATGTGCTCATGTGCGCACCGGTTTCTTGCTGTTGGATTTTCTGGGCCGACCTGATTTGTCAGGAACTGAAGCTGAGATGCAAGCGCTTTCTACCGCCATTCTGTTCTCTGACATTATCATTCCCGTTCTTACGTTCCAGTTTTCCCACCCCTGGCTCCGCCAAGGATGGGGCACCCAGTTCGGTTGACGGCCGACGCGTTTGGAAGCGGGATCTCTGCGAGTTTGCCGTTGTGGGAAGCGTAGTAGCGGGCCAGGAATTCTCCGGTGAAGGAGCCGGGGGTCGTTCGCGATTTTGAAGGGACGGCCTTCGCCAACGATGCGGCCGCCGTCTTCGCCGCCTTCGGGGCCGAGGTCGAGAATCCAGTCGGCATTGCGGATTACGTCGAGATTGTGCTCGATGATGATGATGGAATTGCCGAGGTCGGTGAGGCGGTGCAGGACTTCGAGAAGCTTACGCACGTCGTCGAAGTGCAGGCCTGTGGTGGGCTCGTCAAGCAGGTAGAGCGTGCGGCCGGTCTGGCGTTTGGAGAGTTCGCGGGCCAGTTTCATGCGCTGCGCTTCACCGCCGGAGAGCGTTGTGGCGCTCTGGCCGAGATGCACATAGCCGAGGCCGACGTCGACGAGGGTCTGCAGCTTCTGGCGAACGGTGGGAACGTCAGCCAGGACAGTGAGCGCGTCTTCAATCGTCAAGTCGAGGATGTCGGCGATGGAGTAGCCGTGGAATTTTACGGCGAGGGTTTCCTGGTTGTAGCGGCGCCCGTTGCACACCTCGCACTGTACGTAGACGTCGGGCATGAAGTTCATTTCGATGCGACGCTGACCGTCTCCCTGGCAGGCTTCGCAGCGCCCGCCGGCAACGTTGAAGCTGAAGCGGCCCGGCTTGTAGCCGCGCTCGCGTGCTTCCGGAAGCCATGGCGAAGAGATCGCGGATGGGTGAGAAGACCTGCGTGTAGGTCGCGGGGTTGGAACGGGGTGTGCGGCCGATGGGCGCCTGGTCAATGCGAATGACTTTGTCGATCTGGTCGGCGCCTTCGAGGGACTCGTGCACGCCGGGTTCTTCGCGCGAGCCGTAGAGTGCCTTGGCGAGCGAGCGATAGAGAATGTCGTTGATGAGGGTGCTTTTTCCGCTGCCGCTGACGCCGGTGACGACGGTCATGACGCCGAGGGGAACGCGGATGGTGAGGTCCTGCAGATTGTGTTCGCGCGCGCCGTGGACGGTGATCCATTTGCCGGTGAGGGGGCGGGGTTCTGCGCGATGAAGAATGCCGGTCGCGCCGGAGAGATATCTTGCCGGTGAGGGATTCGGGGCAGGCCATGATGTCGGCGGGCGTGCCCTGGGCGACGACGTAACCGCCAAGGCGACCGGCGCCGGGGCCAAGGTCGAGCACATAGTCGGCGTGGCGGATGGTTTCTTCGTCGTGTTCGACAACGAGAACGGTGTTGCCGAGATCGCGCAGGCGGACAAGCGCCTCGATGAGGCGGGAGTTGTCGCGCTGGTGAAGGCCGATGGAGGGCTCGTCGAGAACGTAGAGGACGCCGCGCAGGCGCGAGCCGATTTGCGTTGCCAGGCGAATGCGCTGGCCTTCGCCACCGGAGAGGGTGGCGGCATTGCGATCGAGCGAGAGGTAGTTGAGGCCGACGGCGCAGAGGAATTCGAGGCGCTCGATGACTTCGCGGCGGATGCGATCGGCAACAAGCGCTTCACGCGCGGTGAAGTTGAACTCATACGCCGCGGAGAGTGCGCGGTTCAGAGGCAAGGCGGTGAAATCGGCGATGGAGAGGCCGTTGATTTTGACGGCGAGAGACTCGGGGCGCAGGCGCTTTCCGCGGCAGGCGGGGCAGGGCGTAGCGGACATGAAATTCATCATGTACTCGCGGTAGCCGTCACTGCGGGCTTCGTCGATGGTGTCGCGCAGATAGCTGAGGATGCCGTGGAAGCCGGTGCGCGGGCCTTCACCCTTGGGCGGTCCGTAGACGAGGATGTGCTGCTGTTTCGGAGGCAGATCTTCGAATGGCTTTTTGAGATCGATGCCGTAGCGCTCAGCGGCGAGGTTAATCAGGCGCAGGAGGTATTGCGATGCGGAGCCGGGGCCGAGGCCGCCGTCAAGCAAGGGCTTGGACCAGTCGGTGATGACCTTGGCGGGGTCGAGATCGTAGAGCGAGCCGAGGCCGTGGCACTCGGGACAGGCGCCGAAGGTGGAGTTGAAGCTGAAGCTGCGGGGTTCGAGCTTGGGAACGTCGAGCCCGCAGTCGGGGCAGGCCATGGAGGATGAGAAGATCTGCTCTTCCCCATTTGCAAAGCCGATGAGTACGAGGCCATTGGCGAGTTGGAGAGCCTTGGTGACGGCGGCTTCGAGGCGTTTTTCAACGGAGGGTTTGCCTGCCTGGGGTTCTTGCTTTCCCACCCTTGGCTCCGCCGCGAACCGCGTTCGCGGGGACCCCGATCCGCGCCAAGGATGGGGCACCCAACGATCCAGTGGACGGGACTTTTCTGTGTCGCCGGATGAGGCTTCAGGAGGATGCGGTCTACGATGGCTTCGATTGCGTGGTTCTTGCGCTTGTCTAGAGACGGGGGCTCGGAGAGGTCCACGATTTCGCCATCGACGCGGGCGCGAAAGCCTTGTTGGTCAAGCTGATCGAGCAAATCCTTAAATTCACCCTTGCGGCCTCGGACGACGGGGGCCATCACCGTGACGCGCTCGCCGGTGCCCAGCTGCAGGATGCGCTGGACGATCTGGTCGGCGGTCTGGCGGGTGATCGGGCGTCCGCAGTTGGGGCAGTGAGGGGTGCCTACCGACGCGTAGAGGAGGCGGAGGTAGTCGTAGATTTCGGTGATGGTGCCGACGGTGGAGCGTGGGCTGCGGCTGGTGGTTTTCTGCTCGATGGAGATGGCGGGCGAGAGCCCTTCGATGGAATCGACATCGGGGCGTTCTATCTGATCTAAAAACTGGCGAGCGTAGGCGGAGAGTGTTTCAACGTAGCGCCGCTGGCCTTCGGCGTAGATGGTGTCGAAGGCGAGCGAACTTTTGCCGGAGCCGGAGAGTCCGGTGACGACGGTCAACGTGTTGCGGGGGATGCGCACGTTAATGTCGCGCAGGTTATGCTGGCGCGCCCCACGCACCGAAATGTGAGTAATTGACATGGTCAGGCGAAGTGGAGATGGTGGGTCTGAAGACATCCCTGCGCCGTTGATGTTACGCAAGGCAGCCCGCTGTGGAACCTTCGTTATGTAGCCCGGTCCGGAAATTACGTACGTACTAGGGGTATTCTATTTGGCAATAGAAACAAGGGTCAACGCGCCAGAATTTCTGAGACAATCCTTGAGACAACGGTGCAGGATTGAGACAAAGGTGCAGCATTCGGCGAGAATCGCCGAGCATGCATCAAACAAATGAGAAGGAACTTTCCCCAGCAATTTTTACGGGGGTCTATACAATGGCAGACGCAATAAACTTAGTGATGCTGGTTTGCGCCGCAGTGGGAGCCATGGCGTTTGGTGTACTTACCGCTTATGGAATTTTTCGCGTCGCCTTTGTGCTGATGCGTCCGCGTACAGCCCGCGTCGCGATCAAGGTCCGGACCCAGCTGGCGCCGGAATAGAATCCGCACCAGTCAGAGTCTGCGTTACTGCAACCCTAAAATGTCGCATTTTCATGCGCTTGCAGACTAAAATCAAAGAAAAACTTCTCTTTTACAGAGCGGCTTGGCGAGCTACTGCGGCGGATTTTGCTGTTGTTGCTGTTGCTGCTGCTCCTGAATCTGTTGCTGCTGGAGAATCTGGCGCTGCTGCATTTCCTCCATCACCTGCTGCGGCGTGCGGACGGGGCCATTCGGGCCCCCGGGACCAAAGCCGGGCCGAGGAGCGTTTTGCACCTGCGGGTTCTGAACGGGGGGCTGCTCATCAGGAGGCTCGGGCGAGTCTTCGTCGCCTTCCTGCTGCGGGCGATTTATGGTGCTATTCGGCGCACCGCTGGGGCTTGTGAGGCGCGGACTGAGCACGACCTCGCGCGGGGTGTCCTGGCCGATATCTCCGGCGAGAAGAAAGTTATAACCGGAGCCCTGCAGAAGTTGAGAAAGCACATCGCGCGTCTTGCCGGGGCCGTACGCTCCATAAACGCGCTGGTCGGCACTCAAACCTTCTACTTTCGTTCCCGTCTCAGTAGAGACCTCGCCGAGAATTTGCTGGAGGCTGGAGTTGGAGGCATTGATGCGAAGGCCGTTGGCATCCCAGACAACGGAGGCGGGGCTGGGTTTGTCATTGATCGGCCAGTTCGGCATGGGAGGGGCGGGCGGTGTTTGGGCTACCGGTGCGGGCTCAGGCTTTTTTAATTGCCGGCGAGGGTGGGTCTGGTGCGGCCGGACCGGCTGGGAATTCGATGTTGTGGATGCGGGTCCGTTTTGGGCTGGAGACTGCGCTGCAATGGGGAGCGCTGCCGAGGAGGATTCCTGCAAGGAGCGCACTGGCGAGCGTTACGCCAGGCAATCGGAAAGAGGAAGAGAAGCGTGATTGCAGCCCGGCGTATGTTCGCATGGAGATTAATTCCTTGACGGTGTGCGCTCCCTTTGAGGATGTGGGCGTCTGACGGGAATTTTCGCACCACCCCACTGGATTAGACTATCAGTGGCCGTGGAACGCTCATAGAGTTTTCGGGGCGTCTTTCTTCATGGGCAGATCGAGGCGGCGAATTCCGGAACCGGGCTTGGTGCCTGGTTCTCGACCTGGCAAGCCTGGCGACGCTCTGGTTAAGAAATACGCTGGCGGTAGAGAGGAACGCAAGAGATGTGCTTCTGCTCGAGAGGTTTCATTGCCGCGCTTTTGATCATGGCCCCGGCGGCGGGGTTTGGTGCAAGTTGTACATCCCAGGCGGCCCTGGCGCCTGAAGTTCGCGGCACCCTGGCGTCGATAGGCGAGCAATTATCGGATGCCGTCGTCCGGCAGGACACGAGCGCATTGCAAAGTGTTCTGCTTCCCGCTCTATCGGGGCAATGGGATGGAATCCGTGACGCAGTCGAGGGTGCGGCGCCGCTGGTGAAGGGCGGCAAGGTCCAATTGCGCAATATGTATCTACTGGACGCGAGCACGCTGACTGCGCCATCGGACACGCAGTTTTTCTGCTCGAACGCAAACGGATCGATGACGGTCACGATCAGCATGCGCGCGTTGCCGCCGGGAAAGTATGCACTGATACTTTCAGACGCTTCCGGGGCACCGTTGGCAGGTCAGATGGGTTTCGTGCTGGTGTGGGATGCGACCGGGACTTCGGGATGGAAGCTGGGTGGATTCTCGGCGCGGCAGGGTGACTTTGGCGGCCACGACGCGGTGTGGTACTGGACGCGGGCACGCGAACTGGCGAAGAGCAATCTGCCATGGGCAGCGTGGTACACCTACGAAGCGGCCCGCTACCTCGAACTTCCCGTGGACTTTCTTTCCTCGCCGAACCTGGACAAGCTGGCGCAGGAACAGCAGCAGATCAAGGGCGCCCCTGCGGAGGATGCGTTCCCTTATTCGGTGACGAGCGGCGACCGGACATGGAAGATCGATGGCGTGCGGCTGGACGCTTCGTTGCACGAACCCGACCTTGGCGTTTCGTATGAATCGACGGGATCGACGGATCCGGCGGTGTTGCGTACTGAAGCGATCGCCGTTCTGGGGGCGCTGCTGAAGGCGCAGCCGGGCTTGCGCGAGAACTTTCACGGGATGTGGGCATATGCGTCGACGAATGGGAAGGTGACGCCGGTGATGGAACTGCCGATGGCGCAGATACCTTGAAGGCAGTGAACAGTGAACAGTGAACAGTGGACAGTGAACAGTGAACAAGTGAAGCAGTGAATAGTGATCAGAATTGGAACGGGGAGTTGGGTTTGGCTGAGTTGATTGATTTGCGGTCGGATACGGTTACGCGGCCTACGCCGGAGATGCGGGCGGCGATGGCGGCGGCCGAGGTGGGTGATGACGTTTACGGCGAAGATCCGACCGTCAATTTGCTGGAGAAGCGGGCTGCGGAGATCTTCGGTCGCGAAGATGCGCTGTTTGTGCCGACGGGAACGATGGGAAACCAGATCGCGATTCGACTGCTGACCGAGCCGGGGCAGGAAGTGATCTGCGAGTCGCGCTCGCACATTCTGGATTGGGAGATGGCGACGACGGCAGTGTTTTCAGGCTGCCTGGTGCGCGCGGTGCCGACGGAGCGGGGCTGGCTGAAGTGGTCAGATATTGAGCCTGTGATCTACAAGCGTGGATCGTTTCGCGCGGCGACGGGATTGATTGAGATTGAGAACACGGCGAACCTTACCGGCGGGCGCTGTACCCCGCTCGCGGTGATGGAAGAGATCTGGGCGAACGCGAAGGAGCGCAAGCTCCCGGTGCATCTGGATGGAGCGCGGATTTTCAATGCTTCGACAGCGCTGGGTGTGGATGTGAAGACGCTGACGCGCGGGTTCGACACCATGATGTTCTGCCTGTCGAAGGGGCTGTGCGCGCCGGTCGGGTCAATGCTGGTGGGTTCGGCAGAGATGATGGAGCAGGCGCGGATCTATCGTAAGGCGCTGGGCGGAGGCATGCGGCAGGTGGGTGTGCTGGCTGCAGCGGGACTGATTGCGCTGGAGAAGATGCCGGCTCGGCTGCATGAAGATCATGCCAATGCGCGCTTGCTTGCAGAGGCACTGTCGCACATGGATTGTGTCGAAATCGATCTCGATGCCGTGGAGACGAACATCGTGATCTTCAAACTCACTGGCGACATGAGCGCGGCGGATCTGGTGTCGCGGCTTAAGACCCGCGGTGTGCTGATAAGCACGGTGGGGCCGAATGCTATCCGGATGGTGACGCATCACGATGTGAGCCGGGAAGATTGCGTTCAGGCGATTGCAGCGCTAAGTGCCGAGGTGGAAGTTGCGGCGTAAGTTTGACGGAAACAAGGATTTTACGCAAGCCACAACGCCCTCTGTAGGCCAATGGCCGGAAATTTGTTCCAAATAAACGCCTTTCGAAAAGTTGACAAGATCTGCGTGCCCAGGGCGCGTTGACCAACGTTGTTCGAGACACGCTCGGGTTACTTTTGGTACACAACTTTTCGGCAGAACTCATGTTGTAATCAGCAACGAGCCGGAGAAGCAGTGGAGGTCCGGCAATTCTGACTGCTGAAGGAGTTGACTCGTGAAGAAGATGGCACTGGCAGCTTTGCTTGCCTTCACTTTGCTTCCTGTGGCTTCAAACGCGCAGGTTTATGTTCGCGTGGGCCCACCGGCCCCGATCGTGGAACGGCGTCCCCCGCCGCCGGAGCATGGCTACGTGTGGATTGCGGGCTATCACCGTTGGGATGGGAACCGATATGTTTGGGTTCCGGGGCGCTGGGACCGTCCGCCACGTGAACACGCGGTTTGGGTTCCGCATCACTGGGTTCACCGTCATGGCGGCTGGGTGCTGATTGAAGGGCACTGGCGCTAGACGCAATCGTTTCGAGAGAGAGCGGGACTTCGGTCCCGCTTTTTCTATCCCGCGATATGTTGGAATTTCATCGGAAACTTTAACGTAATGAAGCGATGGATAAGGTAGCACGAAAGAAGTAGGAAGGGCGGACAAAGCGGTGCGTCGCCGGTCATCGAAACACAGGGGATGTGGACCAAACTGCGTATTGTCAGAGCCGTCCGGATTTCGGTGATTCCGAGGCCGGCACGGGGGGAACAAAGATGAGTCCGAGGCGAGTGATGACTTCAGCCGGCAGTTCTTCAAAATACAGGACAGCCGATTGTGCGTGACGGCGATTGACGGTCCATAGCACCGCAATTACGCCAGCCGTACCAAGCATCATGAGTGCGTAATGGCGTAGATCGCTGAGAGTGCTCAACTCGAACGACGCGATTATTGGTCCCAGGCTGAGGAGAATGAAGGCGAACCCCCAGAAGACCGCCTGGATGTTTGTCTTTCCCGGCAGGTAGGAGCAGGTGAAGGGAACTTTGTCGAATCGGATCAGGGACAACTCGACAAGGACGCCGCCCAATAGTGCAAGGAAGGCGAGGTGTTCAACGGTCTGCAAACGTGGACGAAGGCGCAGCGATAGCGCCGCGCAGATGGTCCAGATGGGAGCGACGCCAAGGAGCAGGAGCGCGCGACGCGTTGCAGCGATGTAGTGGTACGTTGGCCTCAACTGGGTGATGCGAAGTATCCAGTTGGCGTTGAGCGAGATGGGAAGCGAGAAGATGCCGCGCAGTCCGAGAACGGCAAAGCTCATCATGAGAAACGAAGAGATGATGAATCCGATTTCCAGTGGTTCCGGGGGGCCTGAGGTTTCGCGGCGAATCCACGAGAGGGCTATGGCGATCACGACCGACCAGTAGAAAGCCAACGCCACTCGATGCTGCCGGCTTCGCGCAATGGAGCGCAGGCAAAAGAGGACGATGGCGCTCTGGAGCGAGTTGCCGAAACGCGGCATCCATTGAAAGCCTTGCGATCCCGGTACGAGGTCTGGATCTTCCACGGTCTTCTTCATTGTGCGCACGTAACAGAGAAGCAGCGACATCGCGGCCCCTGTCGCTACGACGGCGAGACACACCCAGGCACGATGGGCGAGCCAGAAAAGATCCGGCGGCAATGATCCATTCAGCTCATTGAGGAGCGCAAGGAACCAGAAAGTAGGGGATGCGGCAAGCAACCAGTGATTGGCCGGGGCGACAAGGTCATCATGCGCCGGGAGGGACGGCTGAAGAAAGCGCACGCCTAGAAACACGCCGAATGCCGCAAGCTGAAGAATTGCAGATACCCTGAGGAACATGCGACGGGGCAACACAAGCGCGGTGAAGCCCTGGATGGTCAGGATGGCGCAGTAGAGAAACGCCGCAGCCGCAAGCATGGTGAACCAGTATGCGAGGAAGAAACGCAACATGGCGGGCAGTCCTCCGGCGGGCGCGCCGAATACGACGGACTGCCCAACACTCGAAGCGCAATTGAGAGCTACGACTGCGATGCCGAGAACGGTCGTGGATGCTGCGATCTTTGCCATCAGGATGATGCGCGGAGAGATCGGAAGCGGCGCCAGGACCATGACGTCGCGTTTGTCGGGAAATGTCGTATCCCACATGAGTATGGTGCAGAGACCGATGACGAGCAGCATGTCGGAGATGCGCGATTGCTGGTACGACCAGGCCATCGATGGAGGCGGAGGAAAAAAAAGAACTCCAATGCCGTGGACGAGGCTGATCATGATGAGGATGCCGGCGAATTGGCCCAGGAAGCTGGGGATGTCGGCTTCGATGGAGAGGGCTTCGAGGTCGACGACGCGCAAAAGAAACTGCTGATGCAGCGTACGAAACTGCGGAGCCATGCGTGCGGTGATGCGATCGAGGATCGCCTGGATCAGCTTACGCATCGATCAAGTCCGCGATCTGATGCGCCATGGAATCGGTATCCTGCTCGACGGCGAGCTGCGAGAAGATGGCTTCGAGGGTGGGTAACTCCATGAGGGAACGCAAATGCTGGATGGAGTCGTCGGCAACGAGCTTGCCGCGGTGAAGGATGACGACGCGATTGCTGATGCGCTCGACGGTGTCGAGTTCGTGAGAGCTGAAAAGCACTACTTTGCCGCGCGTGGCGAGCTCGGTGATGAGGCTGCGGAGGACGAGAGCCGAGCCGACATCGAGTCCGGAGAATGGCTCATCGAGGAGCACGAGATCGGGATTGTGCATGAGAGCGGCGGCGATGAGTACTTTTTGTCGCATGCCTTTGGAGTAGCCGGCGATGGCGGCGTGACGATCGTCGTGCAGGGAGAGCAGGCGGAGCAGGCCATCGATACGCTTGCCGGCCTGGCGCGGGGAGATGCCGCGCAAATCCCCGACCATCGTCAGGTATTCAACGCCGGAGAGATGATTGTAGAGATAGGGTTCTTCGGGGACGTATCCCATACGGCGCTTATAAGCGATGAGGTCGTCGTCGATGGGCCTGCCATCGAAGAGGATCTGGCCTGAGGTCATCTCGATCAGGCCCGTAATCATCTTCATCGTGGTAGATTTGCCGGAGCCGTTGGGGCCGAGATAGCCGGTAACTTCGCCGGGGTGGGCGGAGAAGCTTACATCATCGACGGCAGGGATTCCGGAAAAGTGCTTGGAAAGGCGTCGCAATTCGAGCATGTGCAGGGCCCCGCATACCTATGTAGCATTCAACATAAACAAATGTCAAGTAGTTTGCTACATAGGGTTTGGTTTCGACACCGATGTTCAGGGAGGACTCAGGCGATGGCATGGAACTCAGCCATCGGAGTTTCGGCGAGCTTGAAATCGGCGAAGGTGAAGCCGTCACGGTTGACGATTTCTCCGGCATCAAGCGCGATGGGACGCGAGAACATCGGTCCGTCGTAGACGCAGGAGTGAAACTCGCCGTTCTCGCCGCAGTGGTCGACGGTTGTCGGCAGATCGTGAAGCAGGGCGGCGTCAAAGTCGCGGCCGGCAAACGAAGGGTCGAGCTGACGAGAATCGACGCAGACCAATTTTGCGCGGAGGCCGCCGGAGATCATGGAGCGGGCCAGTTCGGGAGTGGGGATGTCCCAGAGCGGAAAGAGCGGTTCGATGCCGGTGGAGTGAAGCTGCCTTTCACGGTAGGCACGCACGTCGCGCAGAAACAGGTCGCCGAACGCAATGGCGTTGATGCCCTCACCCTCCGCGCGCAGACAGACATCGGCCATGCGACGTTCGTACTCGTCGTTGGAACAGGGCCAGGGAAGCGGGATTTTCCAGAGTGGAAGGTCGGCAGCGGAGGCCTGGGCCTCGAGGAGAGCCGTGCGGGTTCCGTGCATGGCGACGCGATCGAATTCCGAGTTGATGGTCGTGAGCAGCGCCACGATTTCAATGCCGGGTTGCCGGCGGAGGAGGTGGAGGGCCCAGGCGCAATCTTTACCGCTGCTCCAGGAGACGAGGATTCTCTTCATTCGCGATCTCATTTCGACGATGTCGCTGTTGGACAAGTTCAAAGGTTCTGCTCAGAAGTTCTTACGATAGACGACAAATCCGGATTTCTCCGCGACCTTGTCATACAATTTCATGGCGGTTGCATTCGTTTCGTGTGTCAGCCAGTAGACCCGGCTGCAGCCCGCGTCTGCGGCGCGCCGGTAGACCTCCTGGATGAGCGCTCGGCCGATACCCTTGCCGCGCGCGGCCTCGACAGTGAAAAGGTCCTGCAGGTAGCACGTCGGCGCAATCGAAATTGTGCTGCGATGGTAGAGGTAATGCACCAGCCCGAGTATTCTTCCGGCCTGCTCGGCAACCAAGGCATGAACGGGTTCGTAACTGTCGAAGAAACGAGACCATGTACTCCTGGTGATCGGGTCTGGCAGTGATGTCGGCCCCTTGCGGCCATAGAACGCGTTGTAGCCATCCCAGAGTGATTTCCACGGGTCAAAGTCGGATTCTCGCACCGGACGGATGAGAAGTTCTTGTGTCAATCGTTGGTTCCTTTCGGACCTGCGCTTCCGGATTTGGTCAAGGCTACTCAGGGAATAACTGCGTCAAACGTGCGCGCAACCAGCGGTTTCGCGCTTCGCTACGAGGCTACATGAACTTCTGCTTCGAATCGGGTGGCCCGTTTGACCGGCCAAAAGTTTGCCCGTATGATGAAAAGGTTGGCTATCAGCGCTGGACTCTCCGTCTCGCCGGCTAACGCGGCTGCAAGTTGGCCTTTCCGCGCTTGTTGCCCCCTCGTTCAATGGTAGGACAGCTGACTCTGGATCAGCATATCGGGGTTCGAATCCCTGGGGGGCAGCC
>CAWCVS010000027.1:0-111185 GCA_963799035.1 uncultured Acidobacteriaceae bacterium
AGAACCCTCAACCCTCAAACCCGAGCCGCGTCGGTCTACGCGGCAAAGGAGTCGAACACAATTCGATGGTGCCAAGGGTAAGCCTTCACGCGGCGGCACTGAGCAGTCACCGATTACCCGTCCACCCGACCATCGCGCCGGCGATCCCCGGCAACAGCATCGCCCGTCACACCGGGACGGGCTCTGGAGAACACCATGACGAACAACACCCTGAAGTCGACCATCGAAGCCATCATCGCCACTGGCGCCCTCGTCACCGTGACACTGGACGGCACGTTCGACTGAAGACAGGCGCACCCGTACTGTCTCCCCGCACCCGCCCCGATCAACGCGACAAGTGCCTGAAGGACTTCTGCGAGCGCGTCAATCCCGCCGAGGCGAAGGATGCGGAGAACGCGCTGACGCAGAGCCGCGAGATGGTAGTCGAATCCGCCAAGGCCGCGCTCGTTCGCGGAGAGTATGCGCTCGCCTCGAAGCTCTCGCTCGAAGCCGTCGCCATCACCGAGCAGGTTGACAGCCGCGCATGTACTACCCCATCAAGCCGAACGTCGATCTCCGCACCGTCGCCGAGAAGCGTCGCGAAGAAGGCAGAGAACGCGGAGAAGAAAGCCACGAAACAGGCGGCGAAGGAAGCCGCTGCAGGCGCCAAGATGGCCGAAAAGGTCGAGCCTGCGCAGCCGACGGCTCAGATCCCCGACGCCCCTAAGAGCGGCAAGAGCACGAAGAAAGCCGCGTAATCCACCCCCAGACCACAACCACTGAACCGCGCGGCGTCTCGCCAACGCCGCGCACTGGAGACGACAATGACGAGCCTCACCGAGAAACTGCAAAAACTGATAGCTCACGAGAAGTCGGCCCGAGCCATCGGCAATCTGCAAGAGGCCGAGGCCTTCGCCGCCAAGATCGCCGAACTGCTGTTCCGACACAACCTCTCGATGTCGGACGTCGAGATCAAGCAACAAGAACGCGACGAACCAATCGCCCGCGAACGCGTATCGATGGGCGGCAAACGTGCCGCATGGATGGAGATTCTTGCATCGGCCGTATCGACTGCGTGCTTCTGCAAATGGCTGATCGTGCCCGGTGGCGACACCCAGGTGTTCGTGGGCCGCACGTCGACCGCGATGCAGCCGCGTCGATGTATCGGCACCTCGTCGGGTGCGCCGCGTCGATCTGCAACATGGAGAAGCGTTCGCTGCGCGACCGCAACCCGCACACCGATCTCCGGCAGCGTCAACAGTGGGCCGCGAGTGGGGCGATTCGTTCCTGCTCGGCTTCGCGACGACGGTGGCCACGCGGCTCAGGGCGACGCGTCAGCAGCTCACCAACGAATCGGGCGGCACCGCTCTCGTGCTGCGCAAGGACGCCGCGCTACAACAGTGGTGGGCGCAGCAGACCTTCAAGGGACACGCCCGTTCGATCACGGTCAAGACGGGAAGCCAGGACGGATTCGCAACAGGCATTCGTGCCGGCCACGCCGTCTCGCTAAAGGCCGCACTCAACGCCTAAACCCTCAACAGCGGGCCGCTCACCACGGCCCCGCACTGGAGAACAGCATGTTACACGTTCAATTCGTCGGCGTCCTGATCGGCATGGGCATCATTGCCGTCCTGGTCATCAATCGCTTTCTGAAAGCGAGGGCGACGGCATGAGGGAAACCCACTTCGAAGCACTGCGCTATGTCGTCACCAGACTGCAATCGCCATCGGCATTCTTGTGCTCGGCATCGCCATCGGAAAGGGGTGCATATGACCAACTTTCGACAGCGCAGGCTGGCCTGCCTTGCAGAGAATCTGGATGATCTCATTCAACATCAGAGCCGCCATCTCAACATATGTAGAATATGCGGTGCTTATGAATCGCAGGACGTTGCCGCTCAAGCCGAACTCGACAACTTGATCGATGTTCAGCAGACCGTTCTAGGAATGTTGGAGGGAATCAAATCATGATTATGTGCAGTACAATCGACTTCGACCGTGGGTCGCTCTCCAGCGGCCCGTGGTTCGTTCCCCGGGTGGTACCGGGGCATGGCTCGGATACGTCAAGTCCGGGCCAGTGCCACGAAGGAGGCCCATGACGAACTGGACCGACAAACTCGACATGAGCAGCATCCCCACGGACGTGTTGTACGCCGAGGTCGGGCGCCGCCGCAGCGCCAAGCGCGACCCGGAGAACGCAGGCAGACCGCCCATCATGCGCGCCTGTAAGTGGTGCAAGGAGAAGTTCGGCGCACGCGAAATGAGACAGCACACCCCGAACTGCCCCAAACGACGGGGCTAGCAGCATGACACAAAACCTGTATTACGAACCGAAGGGAACCGTTTATTTCAACGTCAAATTTAAGGGCGGCGCTTTGGTTAATCGTGCGGTGGCGCGCGATCTCAAAGCATGCCGCCCGTCAGAGATCGAGTGGGTCTGGACGTCGAAGCCAAGCGAGAGGCTACGGCCGATGAGATTCGCCAACTTTGCAGTGGCACCTGGGAAACAAATGAGGCGCAAGGCCGGACCCGAAGACCTTCGATCTCAGCAATCCGTGCCCTGTCTGCGCGTACAAGATACCGCCGCGCGAGATTCTGCACGTCGATGGCAGAACATTCCTTGCAGCAATGCGGTAAGAACGTCCCCAATCTCCCCGCTGAGAACTGCCCAAAGAACTTCGTGAGGGATCGATTTTCCCGCGTGTTGCCGACGTTCTGAGCCGTCCTCGTCTAGCTGGTTAGAGCCGCATCGGCTACGGTGGACTCTTCCAGGGCCGGTAATGAGTTCACGACCTTCATCGTCTCGATGCTGATGCGAATTATCCTTCGGAGCAGATCAAATATATATCGCGGATTCTCCGACCATTCGTTCGGGTCGTTGGTGATGCCGCTCTCCTTGTCGGTGGTTATCTGGTAGCGCTCCATAATCCACTCGATGGCGGGCTTCCCGTTAACGACGTATTCGTATGCTTCCAGCGGAATGTCAGCAATGGTCACGAAGCTGTTGTATATGATGACCGACTTGTCCGTCTTGCCATTTGTCTTGCCGAACACCATTCTCTTCACTGCATAGCGCTCCTCTGGCAGCAATTTCGCGCCGGATCAATCTCACGAATTGAAAATGGCTCGACGGACTCATATTCAAGATGGAGCTTTGCCAGCTTTCGTCCTGCTTTGCTGAAAGCCCAGAAGTCGATAGCGAATGGTATCCGTGGAAGCATTTTTTTGAGGTCATCGGCAAAGCGCTCCTTATACTCCGACGAATGCAGGATGCCATAGATGTAGTGAAAATATCCTCCTTGCTGATCTTGGTCTCGTATTGGGCCCAGAAGCGCTTTAATACGTCGTCAGAGATTGCGTCTTTGCGGGTCAAGCGCGAGTCACTTGTCAAAAGCGACTGCTGCCCGTTCTGATCGACATCAACATCTTCGATATAGCGATAAAGAGGAAAACACTGGCCTGTATCGTGCAGGTGGAGATTCGGGATGCAATCCGTAATCAGCGCCGAAAACTCCTTGCTAGCACCAATACCCGTTACGAAAATGGTTAGATTCCCATGGTTAACATCTGGATAGATACGTGGAATCTGATAAACCCTCTCATTGAAGCGGCGATTGAAATAGAGCCACTGCTTGCAGAAGGGCCGGTAGGGCTCGTGACCATTGCGCTATTGTCAAAGTCATATATCGCGCCTTTCGCCAGATCGGTCTTCAGGTTGTGTGTCCAGCTTATTTTACGCGGGTCAGTATCAACGAACTCGCCGATGACGTCCTTTTTGTCTTCAATCGCTCTTCGATATGTTTCGGTCTTTTTGTGCCGTTGAAAGGCAGAAGACTGTGCGTTAAAGAACGCAATCATCCTGCGCATATTTGCAGCCAACTCCTCGCTTGAGAAGTTGTAGGCCCATGCGTCGCGATTGGTAACAACGCCAAGAGAGTATAGGTCAAAGAAGCTGACGGACTTCTCGTCTGATTTGTCGCCCAGCGGGATGAATTTCTGAAATTCAACGCTGCGCTGCCCAATCCAATCGCCCTCTTGGTTTGGTCTCAGCTTTCTCCAGTCAATGTTCCGGTAGCTGGCAAACTCAGAAATGATCTTAAGTTTGTCTTCACGGCTGAGGTAGTCCCCAATATCGTGGTAATACAACGCGTGCTGGCCTGCGTTTGCCGGATTCTTCACCAAGAGAGTGATTGCGATGGGTGCACGACTTCCCGACCCGAAAATCTTGCCACCTTCTTGTCGGGAACGTTCGCCAGAAGTCCGCTGGTTACCGCGCAGATTAAAACAATAAATTGAGGTAAATTCATCCACCAGGCATTTTCGGAGTCCATCCATATTGTTGGCGTCGATGAATGACCCATTCGATACAAAGCACACAATCCCGTTGTCTTTGATGCGATCACTTGCCCAACGAATTGCGCGAATGTATGAGTCGTATAGGTTCTTTAAAAGCTTTGCATTGGATCTCGCCGCGTAACTCTGACGGATCTTCTCATCCAAGCGAGGATAGAGCAGATTTTTGTTGTTGTCGTTTTCGCTCTCTTGTTGTGCGGAATATGGCGGATTGCCAAGAACAACCCGGATGGGTTGCTTGCGCTGTTTCACCACCCGCTGATTTTCTCGGGGAACACGAGATCTTCGTGCATATCCCCTGATTCGGTCATCTGAAAAGTGTCTGTGAGAACGATGCCTTCAAAAGAGGTGTACTCTGCCTTTGCTACCTCGTGATACGTCTCTTCGATGTTGATGGCCGCAATATAGTAGGCGAGCAAAACAATCTCGTTTGCGTGCAGCTCGTTCTCGTACTTGTACGGCAAATCCTTCGGCTGGATTAGCCCACTCTGCAACAGCCGCACCATAAAAGTACCGGTGCCGATAAATGGGTCGAGGACATGAACACCCTTATCGCTGAGGCTGGCCCCGAATTCCTGTTGCAATGCGTCATTCACGCTGTTGATGATGAAATCGACTACCTCGACCGGCGTATAAACAATGCCGAGCCTGTCAACCATATCCTTAAAGGCCACGCGGAAGAACTTCTCGTACAGCTCTGCTACGATTCGCTGTTTACCTTGGGCGTTATCAATACCGCTGGCTCTCTCCCGCACGCTGGCATAGAATTTCTCCAGCGACTCCGTCTCCTTTTCAAGTGCCTGGCCCTCCAGAATGTCCAAAATCTTTTGCATGGAAACAGAGACTGGGTTGGCTTTGGTGAACTGGTAGCCTTCAAAAAGAGAATCGAAGATAGGTTTTGTTATCAAATGCTGTGCCAGCATCTCGATGGCGTCTTGCTCGGAGATGCTTGGATTGATGTTGTCTCGTAGCCCTGTCAGGAAGGCGTCAAATGCCTTACGCGGCTTTGGATTCGCGCCAGCGAGCAATTGCTTAATTCGCTCGATGTGGCGCTGTGCGATCACTGCAACATCGGCAGCCCAAGTCTCCCAGTATCGGCGGTCTCCGCACTTCAATACAATCTTGGTGTAAATTGCGTCGCGCCATTCGGCGATCTGAGGAAAGGAGAGACCGAGTTGTGCGCTGACAGGTTTCTGAGAAAGAGCATCGATGTCATTTTCTCCACCACTGCCCACGCCGATGATTTGCAGGTTGTCGGCTGGAGTATTGTTCAGGTCCAGCTTATTAATCATGGCGTTGAAACGGTCGTCGTGAGCGCGTAGCGCCTGAAGTACTTGCCAAACAACTTTGTAGCGCTTGTTGTCCTGCAGAGCCTTTTCTGGTGTGGTGTCGGCTGGAATCCCTACGGGTAAGATGATGTATCCGTACTCCTTGCCCTCTGCTTTCCTCATCACGCGGCCCACGGATTGAACAACGTCTACCACCGAGTCACGCGGATTGAGAAACATCACAGCGTCCAGCGCCGGAACATCAACGCCTTCCGAGAGGCAACGGGCGTTCGACAGAATGCGGCAGACATTCCCCTCCGCACTCGTATCCTCCTTGAGCCAGTCCAGCCGCCTATTACGTTCCAGAATATTGAAGGTCCCGTCTACATGGTCAATTTGGCAATGCAACAAGGACTCGTCACGATCTTCGTTGGACCGGTAACCGTCCACAATCTGGGTGAAGAGAGAGACTATCTTCTTCGAGTCCTTGATCGACCGCGAGAATGCTACTGCCCGGTGCATGGGCGCTGTATCTGATCCAATACCATCGATTCCACCCTCTCGCGCTGAGTGTTTTGAGAGGCCATTCCAGCAGCCGACGATCTTCACTGCGTCGTCAAGAGTCAACTCGTTGTTACTGTCTGCCAACTGGCGCTGAAATGCACCGCTGACGTATTTCTCGTCCACAGTCAAGACCAAGACCTTGTAGTCGGAAAGAAGTCCTTTGGAGACCGCCTCTCCGAATCCAAGCCGGTAAAACTCCTTGCCATATTGTGTTTCATTGTCCATCGAGCACAGCTCAATATCGTTTTCCACCGCCTGAGCCTGACTTGCATCGCTGTAAATCCTTGGCGTAGCGGTCATGTATAGCCGCTTCTTCGCTTGGATATATCTGGCGTCATGGATGCGTACAAAATGCGACTCGTCCTCTTCTGGGAGAATCATGCCGGTCGTTCGATGTGCCTCATCGCAGATCACAAGATCAAACTCGGGCATTCCCTTTCTCTGCGCTTCGTGAATGACATGGATGGATTGGTAGGTAGAAAAGATGACGTTGAGCCGCTTGCCATCGTTTGCATACTGATAATGCGAGGCCAGCAACTTTGCGTTCGTGGTGGCCGGAATTGCCAGATCGTGAGCGCGCAAGTCCTCATCGTGTTTGCCAACTTTGGTGTCGGAACATACCGCATAGGCCCGGAGTGGCAGCGCGGCTTCCGTGGTCCATTCCCTGAGGGTCTGCGAGATAAGCGAAATGGACGGCGCAAGAAATAGAACGTTGCCGCCTTTACCTGCTAATTGTTCGGCGATCTTTAACGCTGTAAAGGTCTTGCCCGTGCCACAGGCCATGATGAGTTTGCCGCGATCCGCTGCTTTGAAACCGGCGCGCGTCTTTAGCAACGCCAACTCCTGGTGGAGTCTCAATGTCTTTTTGGGCTTGAGCTTGACCTTGCTGGGCTTATCAAGACTGAATGCCGTCCAGTCGATCGCGCTCTCGTCGAGGTCTTGGACACGTAGCCGGGTCACCGGGATTGTCTGCTTCTCTAAAGCATCCTCAGCATGACGGCTCCAGTGATCCGTTGTGGATACGATGATTCGACTGGTAAACGGCTTCTTTCCCGATTCAGTGAAGAATGAATCGATGTCGCCCTTCTGGAGTTCATACGTTTTCGCGTAGAACTTGCATTGGATAGCGCAATATCCTTGATCGACCCGTTCCTTTGCGACTATGTCGATACCCGTGTCGGGCTTATTGCCTCGTCCGGGCCAGTCGATCCACATCCAAACATCGCTGAATCGGTCAGCAAAGAGCGGGTCAGCCTTGAAATACTCGACCATCAGGCGCTCGAATTTATCGCCCTTGTCGCGATTGCCAGTCGCCGCTTCAGAGAGTTCCTCAAGTATCTGGTGAATCGTCATGCACTTTGCCCTTGGCCCGATGCAACAGGCGTTATGAAGGTAGCGGAATTCAGCTGTGGGACAATTCTAATCCCGTATAAACTCTGTGCAGAGAACGGTTCAAAGGACGGGTACTTGTCTGGACACGAGATCGATCTTGACCAATATACCCGGCGCCGTCTAGCTCAAGCGAAAATCGGTAGCAAGTTGCTGGTCTGGGGTGCTTGAGTCGATGGCATCTCGTCATATGTGCGCCCATGCAGAACGCGTCCGGTCATGTCCTTGCGAACCCCGCCCCACTGTTTGAAGAAGAATCGCACGTCCTCGTCTTCGCATTGCCGGTGGATTGAGTCCACCCATTCCGGCCGCATCTTGCGCGCGCCAGGGCCAGACTCTCCGCCCACGATTACCCAATGGATGCCCTTCAAAGGAAGACTTTCCAAGGGACCTATCAGCGGTTCGCATGAGAGAAACCTAACTTGGGCAGGAACGGCTTGGAGATCGGTAACTCTCTTTATGACGCGGGAATCCTCAACGCTCACGCCCATCCACAAATTGGAGGGCCAGGGCAGGACAGCGCGAAGCTCGCGAAGTCGCTTGCTGCGTTTTGTCAGAATTTGGAATGTGTGTTGCGGGCATTTGACCATCGTCTCGAATATCTGCTTGATGAACTCCGTTGGCACGTTCTCATGGAACAGATCGCTCATTGAGTTGACGAATACGAGCCGCGGCTTCTTCCAAGTCTTCGGGGCATCAACGAGATCAGGATGGAGCGTCATGCGAAAGCCGTTCACATAGCGTTCGGAGCCCATCGCGTGCAGCCGCTTCGCCATTCTTTCTGCATAGCAATGTTTGCACCCGCTGCTAATTTTGGTACAGCCGGTCACTGGATTCCAGGTCATCTCAGTCCATTCAATGTGTGATGAAGTGGCCATCGGTTCTCGCTTCTGCGCCCTTCAGAATGCTCTGAGCGATCTTTAAAGCAGTTCGGGCGCCTTTCTCGTTTGCAGCAGCAAAACACAAGGAGTAGAGAGGGCTATTCTTTGAGTTCCTCAATACTTCACCATCCGCCACCTTTGCGAAACATGTTGCGAGTCGTTCCTGGATAAACCCTTGGACGTTCTGAACCGTTGCATCTCGCTCAACAGTCTCGATATCTCCAAACAAACTCGCAGACGTTCCTGTCTTGTAGATGCGGGACTCCCATTCAGTCGTGCCAAACAGCTTCTCTAGCCGTTGCCTCCATCTGTCCTCAATCACACCGTCTCGTTTGAGCAAGCGAAGCAGGTTAATTGGGAACAGATACCAGAGGTCCACTGCTTTCGTCTCTCCGAGTGACACAATCGTGATCCAATCCACCTGCAGCCCAAATGGGTCGAGGAATACCACTGCCCGTTCTCGCGCCCAATCGCGTTGTTTGCACCAGGCGCAGAGGGCCACATTCGAATCGCCTTGCCTGATGCTGCATCTGTCCTTAAGACTCGTGAATTCGTTGTCAATTATTGATTGCAACTCATCGCATTTGGCCTTTGACTTCTCGATGAACAGGTACCGGTCGAACGGTTTTTTCAATGCGAGAGCAATCTTCGCGCTCCCATCTTTGTATCGGTTCACGTCCTCGTCATCTGTTTCTGCGTCGCTGAAGAATCCAAGGTTAGATCCGCCAACTTCTGGCGCTGAGCGGGAACCTGTACCTGCAAATGCGTCGACGTACCAGGTTGTGTAGTACCTCGCCCTAGAATTCCGGGTGAAGACGGTCCGGTAGGCCTCCAAATAGCTCTTCAGGCGATTGAGTTTGACTTCGGTCCATTCCCCACCGAACGACTGATCATTCACCCCACTCACCTTCATCGGCAGCAGTTCAGGATGTCAGCTGCGGTCTCCCAATTAAACCCGCAGATTAGCCGGCGAAGCAAAGGGAATCGTGCGTTCAGTTCCCCGTCAGTCAATGCTGTCGTCGTCGAATCGACTGTTCTGTGAATCGGGTTACGGCGGCCCAAGGGGCTGGCACAACTCTGGCGAGTTGTTCCGCACATTCCCCACAGCACTGCCTATCTTCCAGGCATTCATCTCTTCGGCCGGGTATGGTCTGAGCAAATCGACAGGCAGATGCGATGGTTCGCCGGGTTGCAGCCAACGCTCGTAATCCTTCGGCGCCAGAATCACCGGCATTCTATTGTGAATCGGCTCCATCAGTTCGTTCGGGTCTGTGGTGATGACCGTGTAAGTCTCCAACGCCTGACCAGACGCCTCGTCCTTCCATCGCTCCCAAAGACCAGCGAATGCAAACGTCGAGTCATCTTTCAGTCCGATGGCGTAAGGCTGCTTCGTTTTCGTGTCGATTTTCTGCCACTCATAAAACCAGTCCGCTGGCACCAGGCAGCGACGACGTTTCATTGCCTCTCTGTAGGCCGGGCTGGTGGTGATCGTCTCTGCCTTTGCGTTGATTGTGCTAAAGGCGACCTTGGCATCTTTTGCCCAATACGGAACGAGTCCCCAACGCATGATCGCGAGTTCTCGCTGACCAGATTCTCGATTGAGCCGGACCACGGGCTGAAAAGACTGTGGTGCGACGTTGTACGACGGAGCGAGATACGCGTCATCGAATACGTCCGTGTTGAGTGTTTGCATCCACTCCGCGATGCGTTGCTTGTCTGCTCTTCTACCGTATCGTCCGCACATTTCACACCAGACTATCCCACGACTCTGCCAAGGATCGATCTCGCTAACTGAACGCTGTCGGCGATCACTGAAGTCAAACGCGGTGAGGGGCGGCTGATGTCATCACGTGCCAGCCTCACAGCAGCGATGATTGAAGCAGCGATCACGAGTGTGGATGCGAAACGATCCTGATTACGTCTGTCGTCCCCCTCGCGCGCAATTGCTCGTTTCATCTCTCCCATCAATTCACCCCCATTTTTGTCTGGTGCGCAACGAGGTGATCGGGCTTACCGTGGAACACTTCAGAGGGCAGATAGCGCCGATTCTCGCCGCACAGGCAACACTCGACAGCGATCGACTGGATTGGGAACTTGTCGGCGCCAACCGGGATGTCTCTATGGCACCGCTTGCAGGTGACGACGAACTGCTTACGGTTTGCCGGCCCCAGGAACATGAAGACAGCATAGGCGAATATAAGGCGAATGTCCACTCCGGGCCGCACGCACCGTATGTATGATTTTTTTTGCGCAGAGATGTTGCCGAAAAGGTAACTATTCGACAGGAATAGTTGGATGCGACCCCCTTTTAGCGAGCCTGAGCAATACTGAACATCTTTCGATGCACTTTCAGTGCTCCAATGTGGTTCTCGCGTCCTGGAATCTTTTCTGACAAGAACTTTGTGACGCTCCAGTTGTCTCGCGGTCGTACAAATGAAACATTTGTACGACCGTCACTCCTCCCCGGCGTAGTTGAATGAATTTCACCAGCCGGTTGCCCGTCAAATCGCCACACTTCGGAGACACATGGACACACCCCTGGACGGCCTGTGGATCATTAATACGGAGGCGAAAACGGTGTATGCGAGCGATCGCATGGCCGGAATCTTGGGCACCGCTCCGTCGGAGATGAAGGGGCAACCCTCGTTTGGCTACGTCTTTCCCGAAGATGTAGCTGCCGCGCAGCGCCTTTTCGATTTCAAAAAGGCAGGAAATCGAGCGCCGTTCCACTTCCGCCTCCGGCGGAAAGACGGAAGCGCAATTTGGGTTGATGTACTGGCAACACCCCTGTTCAACGCGGCTGGCGTATTCAATGGGATCGTTGGGACGTTTACAGTTTCAGCGGGCGAGATCGCTAAATAGGCTAATCTTGGTTCCTCTGAGCAAGCCGAAGAACCGCTCAGCTCCGCAGTAATCCTGCTGCCAATTTAGAACCCGATTGCGCTTCAGTGGTCCCACTAGACCTGTTCGCCCATTGCGGGCGAGAAACCGCCCAACCGTCAGTAACCAGGCAGTACACAGTTCGTCAGGAGACGAACCGGGATGCGTCCCACTCGCCCCGCCCGATCAGACCGTTGACGACCTTGATCTGCTTGGTCTTGCGCCCGAGGCCCGTCGCGAACGCCGCGATGCTCTGCTTCAGGTTCGTCTCGGCCTTGTCATCGCCGCGTCGCCAGCCGCCTTTCAGCAGACCATCGACCAGGTCGCGTTGCGATACGGCGTGATCGACATCATCCAGATATGCGAGGATGGCCAGGATTGCCGACTTGTACTTTGCATAGCGATAATCGCTTGCCTCATCACCGGCGCCCGCGATGGCGCGCTCTAGCAGCTGAAACTGCTCGAAGATCCGATCGGCTTCGCGGCGGTTCGCGCCGCGAGCCAAGTCAACGAGCTTCTTCAGACATTCGTCCCGCATCTGAAGCAAGCCGGTTCGAACATCAAGAGTATCTTCCATAGTAACTCAGCAACTCTTTCCAATGGTTTGTACGAGTTTACACGACAAGATGCGAAAACGGGTAGATCGCAACTCGAAGAGTCAGATGCCGGAATATCGCGCGCCGCAACGCACGATCAGCATTTCCGTTACGTCAAAGATGCGAAGGAAGCAACGAGCACATTCCACGGCATTTACGTGCGAGTCCTTGGTGCAGCGTCTCCTATCTTTGATTACGCACAAGATGACCGCCCAGCGCATGAGGTCGAGATTGCACTTCTGTTCGGCAGGTATGTTGGCAAATTCCTTCGAGCAAATCTTTGATAGTTCGATGGCGATCCGCGTCAACAACGACGCCTGGCGATATAGCCGCCATCGTGATAAGTTGCGCCACTCTGCCACATCCAACGAATCGCTGGACGCGATGGCGGCCACTTTCGCGGCCAGCGCGAGATCAAGTTTAGCGACCATCTTTTCGATGGGTTGAGATTTGAGCGTCAGCAGACGAGCACTAACGACGGCGCCAGTCACCACAGCGGTGGAGTGAATCAGACTTTCGGCGGCAATCATACGGGGGAATGACCTCGAAATAAACGAAGAACCTTCTGGAGATCCTGAGCGATGTTCAGAATCGATGCCAAATGTTGTCGCGTGCAACTTGTCATCCGTCCTTCTACGAGGTCCGGTCGATACGCTCCACGCACAGAGAGACACAAGGAAAAGCGCACTCTTGATCAAGTCGAGATGCGCGATCTGGCTACTGCTAATCTTGAGCCAGGCAATGTAAAAGTCAGCCGTTAGTTCCAGAGTGATGCCGAACGCGATTTCCCCTTTTCGCATCTTGCGGGGCAGAGAAAAGGAGGATTTCAACCGTGATTTGGGGTCAGAGTAACAAGGCTGATTATAAAGATGGTTCCCGAGTACAACGCGATGCAGCTCTGCTACTTTAGTGGTACCGGTGGCCCATCGCGATTGCGCCACTTTTGCGCCACTGGTAGCGCACGTTTGCCATCGATATCGCTCTACTTTGTAAGTTGACTTAGTAGGTTCTATTTTGGGACAATCGTCCAAGACGCTGCATTCAAACGATTTCAACGAAAAGGTAAGTTGGTAAGTTGAGAGGAAGAAACGACTACGAATCAGTAGGTCGGGAGTTCGAATCTCTCCGGAGCACCATTCTAAGATAAATACAATCAAATAGGTAGGTGGCCGTTGGGAGGGCGCTCAACTTGAGGGTGGTGTCTGTGTGTCACGAGATTCTGCACGATGATTTTTTGAGTATTCTCCGAGTTGCTTCTCTCGCCGGGGATTCCCAGTTCTGATCCGGTGGTCCGATCATCTCGGATATGGCAAACTGTGAATCGTCAAGGTGCTTGCGGAGGAACGCTGTGTCGACAAAACCGGGGATCAGTGAAGTAGACGAATACATAGCAAGCTGTCCAAAAGAGGCGCAGGACAATTTGGCGAAGATGCGAGCCGCGATACAGGCGGCCGCCCCTGGAGCGACAGAGCGCACTGATTACTTCCAGATGCCCGGATACTCCTATCCCGGCTTTGACTATGATGGGATGTTTGTCTGGTTCAGCTTCAAGAAACCATACATACGCCTGCATGTGCGCCCGCCTGTAATCCAGGAGCATAGCAAGGAGCTTGCGGGGTACCTCACAACGAAGGCGATCGTCAGCTTTCCGACGAATATACGGATACCGGTGACCCTGGTGAAGAAACTAGTGAAGGCAAGTCTAAGGACCATGAGAGACAAAAAGCGCTGACACTGCTCCGGGATATCTCCGTCCGACCGGAAACTGGATCATCTTTGAGACAATGTCTGGATCGACCACCACTTATTCGGAATGGATATCGCCCTCGCGATTACGCATCTAGTCAGAGATTCCGTCGGCATCACCCGGTCGCTTTCGAATAACATCCACTAAGTCTTGGAATCCCGCTAACTTCTCTTAAAGGCGTCAAAGTAATGGTTTTCGCCTACATCTTCGTATTCCCGGGCGACCGAAAGACCTGCGGCTTCAAGCAATTTCCTGTACTGTTCTGCCCCGAGCGAGACGGATTCCAAGTCTGTCATTGCGTCGTTCCAGACAGCAGGTTTGGCGGTCGCGGTGAAAAGCAGGCGACCGCCGGGAACAAGTATTTCGGCGAATCTCTGGATCAGGGAAAGCTGATCTTCTGCTTTAAGAAGAAAAATCAGCCCGATTGCCGAGACGGCATCGAACGTTCGATTGAAGAATCTTGAATCTTGAACCGCTTCGCATAGGATGGGTATGCCAGGCAGGTTGCGTTGGAATGCCGCGACGAACGACGGCGCCGCATCCACAGCGAAGACGCTTAGCCCTTCTTCGACCAATACGGCCGTAATGGGAATGCCGGGTCCACAACCTAGATCGAGAACATTGCTTCCCGGCGGTAGCGTCTTTGCCCAGTTTCGCATCTCGGCAACGCCGATTGCCGTAGATCGATCGCTATTCCTGCCACGACGCTTAAGAAATTCTGCCGAGACTGATTCGTAGCCACTGGACCGATCCATTTCACAATAGTAGCAACGCGTTCGACTACGACCAGTTCCGACCAAGTCTCCTGGTATTCAGGGATTTTCTGGATCCTGCTCCGAGGATCATGCTGTTGCAAACATCTCTCCGATGCGGGCGTGATAGCTGCGACTCATCGGAACCTTATGTCCATTCTTGAGCTGAACGCTAAAATCTCCTCGCGCTTCGGTGCGAACTTCTTTCACATATTGAAGGTTCACGATAGCGGATCGATGAACCCGCAGGAATAGGGAGGGATCGAGGCGCTTTTCCATCGATGTCATTGTCTCGCGCAGAAGGTGTGTTTCTGCTCCAGCGCAGATGCGCACATAATTCTCTTCAGCACCGATCCATCGAATTTCAGAGATGGGCAGGAATAGAATGCGACCGCGCGACTTGAAGACAATCCGGGAAGCGTAGGAGTTCGCCCCGTTGTCGTGGCTATGACCCCGCTCTGCCGTTTTTTGGTTGACCTGGAGTTGGCCGCGTGCCCGGTCAACCGCAGAGCGCAGACGTTCCGCTGTGAAAGGTTTGAGAAGATAGTCGACGGCATGGAGGTCAAAAGCCTGCAACGCATACCGATCATAAGCAGTCGTAAAGATAATCTGCGGCATTGCATCACCCACCGATTCCGCGAGTGCATAGGCGAGGTCAATACCATTCATGCCAGGCATCTGGACGTCAAGGAAAAGCAGTTGCGGAGCAGCAGCGCGCGCCAGTTCCAGGATTTCGGATGCTGTGGAGCCCTCGCCTGCGATCTGAATATCCGGCTCTTCGCTCAGGAACTGGCGCAGCTTGCGCCGCGCCAGAACTTCATCATCGGCAATCAGCGTCTGAATGACCATGCCCGCAGCCTCTTCGTTCAGGTATAGGAGTTCTGTTCACCAGTTGCGCCAGGGGAATCGACCGTCTTCCCCCTGCTTATCGCACGATAAGGGCCAGTCTGAAGGTTGCGGCGCCGTTGTGGAATCAATAGGTTGGGAGTGCACTCAAAGTTCGAATGACGGGCAGACTGTTCGCTTCCGATGTTGATCGTTCGAATACGGACACTGCATTTTGCGAATCCGAGCGCACGTATCCTGGCCTAATTAGTTCGGACTTGGCTTGGGAAAGTGGCTACTCGGTGCGGAGCGCTTCCGTCGGGTCCAGCTTCGAAGCGCGTCGCGCTGGAAGACCAGCCGCCACTGCCGTCATCCCGATCAGCCCCAACATGGTTAAGGCGATCGCCAGTGGGTCCACTGCGCTCGTCTTGAAGAGCAGGCTATTGATAGCGCGAGCACCGAGAACCGAGAGGATCAGGCCACCTGCAATTCCGATGGTCGCGAATCTGAACGCCCGGCCCATGACCATCTTCAATATGTCCTCTCGCTGCGCTCCAACCGCCATGCGCAGGCCGATCTCGCGGGTACGCTGCACAACAGAAAACGAGAGGATGCCGTACACGCCAATGGTTGCAAGGACTAGAGCAACGATCGCAAAGGCCGTAAGCAGGATGGTTGTCACGCGTTGCAGGGCGATGGAATCCGAGAGTACATTCTCGAGAGTGCGAACGTGATAGATGGGTTGGCCCGGGTCTAGTTCATGCATCGCATGGCGGACGAGCGGAATCGCCTGAATCGGGTCGAAGGTTGTGCGCACGATCAAAACCTCGTGCACCCCGTAGCCTGGAAGAAATATCTCCGGCGGGGGATCTGCCTGCACGCCGACTTCATGCGCGCTGGAGACGACGCCGATTATCGGCACAGTAGTTGGGTGCGGGCTCAGCACCCCGATGAGGATCCTGGCGCCGATTGGATTGCGATCTCCGAGATATCGCCTCGCGAACGCCTGGTTCACGATAAAGACACTGGCGGAATCGTTGAATTCTTTCTCGGTGAAGGTCCTGCCATTCAGGAATGCAAGCCCCATTGTGCTGAAGAAGCTGGGTGTTACAAATCGAATCTGCGCCGCCGGAAAAGCGCCGGGAACGGCAGGCGGATTGCCTTCAATCAGGAATCGAGTCATCACCTCTGACGGGCTGAGCGGCAGTTGCGTCGTGGTCCCGACAGAAACAACTCCGGGGACAGATTGTAGTTTGTTCAGAAGCTGGTTGAAGAAATTCGCCGTGTTGGGGCTTCCATCGTCATAGCGGGGCTGTGGAAGCGTGATCTCGAAACTGAGCAGGTGATCGGTGCGATAGCCGGGATCGACCGCTGAAAGCCGCTGAAAACTTCTGATCATCAGGAAGCTGAGAAACAGGACAATGACAGCGACAGCGGTCTCGGTAGCAATCAATGTATTCTGCCGGCGAGTCTGGCCGTGGGTGTAGCCTCGATCGCCAAGGCGCGAAGCCTGCACGGGACTTCTTTGAATTCCGGCAATGGGCAGGAGTCCGAAAAGCAACGCCGTAAGGACGCAAGCTCCAAACGTCAGCGCGAGCACGGGGATACTCAACCGAACCGATTGGATCATTGAGGAATCCAGGCCTTCCACGTGCGACAGCGCCATCCGCATCAGAGGCACGGATGCCTGTGCGAGCGCTATACCGAGTGCGCCTCCCAGAAAGCAGATCACTAATGATTGCGTAACAAACTGCGAAAACAATTGGCTGCGACTGGCGCCGAGTGCCTGCCGAAGCAGCATGTCCCGCTGCCGTGCGGCTGCTTTTACCAAAAAGAGATTGGCGACATTCACACATGCAATCAACAGCACCAGCAGAACCGACCCCATCACGCAGAGAAGCGCGGGTCGTATCGTCCCGACAAGTTGTTCGCGAAGAGGATTCAACTGGACATCCACGTTTCGGTTGGTCGCCGGATTTGTCCTGGCAATTTGCGCGGCAATCGTCTGCATCTCCACTCTGGCCGAAGCGACGCCCACGCCGGGCCGCAGGCGGCCCAATACCCGCACGGAGTGCCACACGCGTGACGATTGCGTTGGCTTGTCGAGGAGCGATAACGGCAGCCACACCTCGCCTTCAGCGGGGAATTCGGCACGTTGCGGTAAGACGCCGATGATCGTGAAGCTGCTTCCATCCAGGTCCACGCTGCGCCCGAGTACGCCTGGATCTCGTCCGAAGTATCGCTGCCATGCATTGGCGCTGATCACCGCAACATGATCGCTACCTGCCACGTCATCCGCTGGACCAAGCACGCGGCCGAGGATCGGAGTTACACCAAGGAGCGAAAAGAAATTCCCGGATGCGAGCACTCGCGTGACTTGCTCCGAACGATCGTTGAGACGCAGCGAAACCGTGGTGGGGTTCAAAGTGGAATATGCGGCCAGAGACTCGAAGCTCCTTTGTCGTACCTGCCAATCCAGGTAGTCAGGGTAAGTCGCCTCGATCGGAGCGGGAGCATGGGGAATCGTTTCAAGAATGCTGACGATACGACCCGCGTCTCTGAAAGGGAGCGATTCAAGCAGAAGGCCGTAAACAACGCTGAACACTCCCGCATTGGTACCGATGCCGAGGGCCATGGTTGCAACCGCTGCGCAGGCGAACCCGGGCGACCGTCTCATTTGTCTCAGCGCGTAACCAAGATCGCGTAGAAGGTTTTGCATGATTCGATCTCCGTGAGTACGGGTGCGTTGGCAAGCCTTCGCAAAGCCATTGCACAAGCTTATGACTGGCCGGTCGTCAGAAGGCATGCATCGCGATTCTGGCAAGTTTTGCGATTTGTGACCAACTGCCGCGCGACGAGGATGAACTGCTTAGAGACTGCGCTGTGATGGCGCGTTCCTGCGACAGTGCCCCATGCGCAGCTTGAATCTCCTGCTAACGTGCACTCATACGCTGAGTCCATCCGCGTACCGATTGCTCCTGGTCCCGTTGCAAAAGCAAATACGACCCTATCCAAGCGGGTGAAAACATTATGAGACACATTCTCTCAAGTCGTCGCAAAATCGTTTTCTTGCTCACCCAGTTCGTAGCAGGACCCATCATCCTCTTCCCTTCTCTCGCAGCCAGGTCGATGGAGCCGGACATTCCGAAAATTCAATCTGAAGCGGAAAGAGGCTCGATCCAGGAACAGATCGAACTCGCTGCCGCCTACTTCGTCGGCCGCGGTGTTAACCAGGACAAGAAACTAGCAGCATATTGGTATGAGAAGGCTGCCAACGCCGGCGACCCCGCGGCGGAGAATCAAATCGGATATTTTTATGAAGTCGGCATCGGTGTGCCCAAGGACCTCACGCGTGCCGTGCGCTGGTATGAACGGGCTTCCGCGAGCGGATTCGCCGGCGCAAAAGTGAATCTTGGCGTCGTTTATCTTTTTGGATTGGGAGTCCGAAAGGACGAAGGTCTTGCCGCACAGCTATTCAAAGAAGCTGTCAAGAAAGGCAGTGGACTGGGAGCGTGCTACCTGGGGGACATGTACTACCTCGGCGCCGGCGTTCAAGTTGACAAAACCGAAGCTCAACATTGGTACGAGGCCGGTGTGAAACTGCGCGATCCGCATGCGCAATTTCGCCTGGGATTAATGCTCTCCAGTGACCGGTCTCGCGGAAAGGACTTCAAGAGAGCGGCAACTCTGCTGCGGGAATCTGGGAATGCGGGATTGATTCAGGCCAAACATCAGCTCGGGCTCCTGCTGGTGCAATCCCCGCAACTTGCAAACTCACCCGATGAGGCCGTTTCACTGCTCAAAGAGGCATCCGTAGCAGGCTCATGGAAGTCCTCCGTGGCGCTCGGTGTGATCACGCGTGAAGGCAAGGGAGTGCCCGTTAATGCAGAAGAAGCCTACTATCATTTTCGCGTTGCGACTCTTCAGGGCGGAGAAACAGCAGATCGCCTGGTAGCCAATGACCTGAACACACTCTCCGCAAAATTGGGAGTAGAAAAAGCAAAAGAGTTGGATCAGGAAGCAGCAGCGTGGTATCAGATTCATCCTCTCTCTTTGGAGCTTGTCTTCAAGGCTGGAGAAAGCTGGAAGGATTTTCCGGGCTATGCCCTGCAATCCCCGCAGGGCAATGCTCATGCCGGCCGGATCATTGCCACATCTCAAATCGAGGATCAGGACTGAGACTTCCGCGCCGCAGCCACTGAAAGCCGAGGCGTTGACATTGCCATGCGGTACGAAAGCCGAAAAGAAATGCTGTTCACGAAATTAGCGGCGGCGGCGTTGATGTTGCCTTGAGGAATGTTGCGCGATGATTCATGCAGTCGTGGCAGACGACGAAGTACTGGCGCGACAAAAGATGCGCCAGCTTCTTCGAGAGGAGCAGGACCTGGAAATCGTCGGCGAGTGCGCGTCAGCTGCCGAAATCATTCAGCTCGTAGGTACCACGAGACCTGAGCTCCTGTTTCTCGATATATGCATGCCCGATATGGATGGATTCGACGTGATAGGCGCCTTATCTACCTGTCAGCCAGGTCCCTTGCCGCACATCATCTTCACAACGGCGGCAGATCAGTACGCGGTGCGCGCCTTTGAGGTTCACGCGGTGGACTATCTCCTCAAGCCATTCACGCAGGAGAGGCTGCGGTCGGCAGTGCAGCGAGTGCGGCAACGACTTCATTCCCATCTCGTAAAGCCCGACGAGTCTGCTTCAGAGGCTGCGCAAGAATCCTATGCATCGCGCATTGTCTTTAAATCACGCGGCCGCATTCTGTTTCTTTCCGTCGATGACATTCGCTGGATCGCCGCGGAAGAGAGTTACGTCCGTATTAATACTGTCGGGGAATCTCACTTGTTACGGGAAACGATGACCAAGCTGGAATCCAGGCTAAATCCTCGAATGTTTCTGCGCGTGCACCGCTCTGCAATTGTCAATCTGCAGTATGTACGAGAAGTAAAAAACGACGCGGATGGCGATGCAATCGTTATTTTGACGAGCGGCGAGAAGATCGCCATGAGCCGAAATTATAGATCGAACGTTCAGCGTCTCCTGTCGCGCTAGCAATTCCAGTTTTTTGAATTCACGGGAAGTTCATTTCCCCAGATTCCAGGAAGACTTCGGCGTCTGACTCACGTTCACAGCGATTCGTCCCCTCTTTCATGCGACCTATCCCAACTTATGCAAATGCATAGTGAAGGGACACTTTGTTCCTAAGACTGGAAGATGTGTTCGCCAGAAAGGTCCCAGCGACTTTTGCAACGTCTGCGGCCTATCCCTCCCAGTGACCGCGCCGAATGGTTGATCGACACATTCGTCACATAAGTGAATAAAGTCAGCAAATTGGGTAGAGACATGCTTTCTCCGCAACAGGGGTTTTCTCGCAATGAGTACATATGTCTTGCAGCAGCATACGAGGCCACCGAGAGTTCCAAGTGGCGGTGGTCGAATTCGTGCGGGTGGGTGGGATGTCGCGGTCTCGTCAGTTGCGAATGCGGATCGCAACCGCATTCTTCATACGTTGACGGTCCCCGAATACATGGAAGCATGGCTCTGTCTACCCGGCGACACGATGCCTTCGGTATCTGCTTCCCGCACCGGGAGCGGCTATCGAATTGAGCGAACCGGTCCCTGCGGTATCGAGATGGATATTTCCGGGTCCTATCTGACCTTCCGGCGGACCAAGTTGCTCTTTACCTGGCAACGGCATGTCGGTGAAATCAGGCCTGTGAGTATGGTCCTCATTCGCCTTTATGGTGAATTCGCTCGTACGCGATTGTGCCTTTATCATGTTGGTCTCGGATCTGCCGAGGAGCAGGCTTGGCATCTTGAGATGTGGAAGGGGTCGCTGGACAGGTTGAGCGCCTTGTTCGGGTAGATCGACAGGCGAAGACGATTCAACGACACGATGCTTGTGCGCGAGGCAATTGGGACAAGCTGGAGACGTCCAGTAACAAGCAACGCGCAAGCGCGGTGAAACGGATTGCCCGCGGAACCAGCCGGTATCCCAGGCCCTGCAATCCTTGAAGCCTGCCAACTTCGTCCCTTGAATCAAACCTTTCATGACAAAACGGTTTGGGATTCATCTCTTCGGGTTTAGCATTCCCTCGTCGTATCGGTCGTTTACGTCAAGGGAATCAGGATCGGAGAGTCGCGATGGACTTCCAGGCCGCTCACGCAGCAGAAAGATCGCTCGAACTAAAACATTGTCTGCGGTTGACGGTCTTAACGGTCGTTGCGGCATCCGGTTTGTTTGCCCAGGCACCATCACGCGTGCAGACCTTTCCTCTTCAGGATGTGGCGGGACTGATACCTTTGAAGGTAAAAGCCGATCCAGTGAACTACCTCGGGCGCAGATGCGTTCGCGTTACGATGGACGGAGATGACCGCGATGGTCTGGTGCTCCTGCCTGGAACCGACTTCCAGGATGGAGTAATCGAAGCGGATATTGCGTTGAAGGTCACCGTCCCTCCGGGCATCCATTATCCGGGATTTCTCGGAATCGCCTTTCGCGTGCGACCCGATGCATCGCGTTACGAGTTGTTTTACGTGCGGCCCGGAAACGCAGATGCCGCAGACCAGGCAATGCGGAATCATGCCGTTCAGTACTCATCGGAACCGGATTACAGCTGGTATCGACTGCGGCGCGAGTGGCCTTCGGTTTATGAGTCTCATGTCGACATTGCCATGGAAAGCTGGATTCCGCTCCGCATCGAAGTTGCCGGACGAAGCGCAAAGTTGTATCTCAACGGATCGCCGAAACCGAGCCTGGTGGTGGATGGATTGAAAGGCGAAGACCTGCATGGCGCCATCGGCCTGTGGAGCTTCACCGGCGAGGAAGCATATTTCTCCAACATTCGAATCACGCCAGCCGCGGCGCTAAATCTCGCGAACGGATCCGATGTCGCGGGCCATTGGGAAATGCAGTTCTCCACGGACGTTGGCAGAATGGGCGGCACGATGGACCTGCACCGTAGTGGAAACGATGTGACCGGAACTTGGTCCGGGCCGATGGGTAATGACCGAGCGGTCAGCGGCACCTGGCGAAACGGCTATGTGGAACTCTCGCTCGCCGGGGAATGGCCCAAGGAAATTGACAAAGGGAAGCCTGGTCCGGCCAACGCCTACCTCGCCGGCTGGATCGATGGCAATTCCGGCAAGGGACGGATGCGTGTGGAGGGGCGTACCGACGGAACCTGGCTGGCGACTCGCAAGGAGTGAGCCTCGCCAACAAATCCCGTTCATTTGAACCCGTATGGGGGCGAATCAAACGATGAATCGACGAGAGACCATCCGACTATTGGGAACGGCTTTGGCAGGAGTGGCGTTCAGAGATGCTGCGAAGGCGACGCGAGCCCTCGTGTCCCGCCAGAGCAGCGAAGTCACTCCCCCGCTGGCGCCCGGCGCCCCGATGTCGCCCGAACGGTTGGCCTTGATTGACGCATTTCAGAAAGAGTCCGCGGGAATCGAAAACACCTTTGAAGCACGAACGCATCAGAGCGGATGGACCATGCCCTATCGCCTGTTCCGTCCGGCTGCATCGTCGAAGCTGCCGCTGGTTTTGTATTTGCACGGAAGCGGTGGGCTCGGTGACGACAACCAGAAACAAATGGAATTTGGCAATATCTTCGGTACGCGCGTGTGGGCACTTCCACAAAACCAGAAAAACTTTCCGTGCTATGTCGTCGCGCCACAGACCGATCGCGGATGGATTCACTACGACCTTTCGCAACAACAAACTGCGGGACCGGCAAAGGTGCTCCCGGGACTGGGGGACGGTTCGCGAATGGCGCTGGAAGTTGTCGATGCGCTGCGTCGAGAATTCCCTATCGATGAACGCCGCATCTATGTGACGGGCCAATCCATGGGTGGTGCGGGCGCCTGGAACGTTTTCACCTATCGTCCACAGTTTTTTGCAGCAGCCGTGATTTGTTGCGGCAGCGTCTCACGGGAAGATGGCACCGGGGCGGTTCACATGCCGGTGTGGGCCTTTCATGGAGACTCGGACAAGACTGTTCCCGTATCTGAATCGCGCGACCGCATCGCCGCACGACGGAGAGCAGGCGGACAGCCTCTATATACCGAGTATGCTGGGGTCGATCACGACGTCTGGCAGTGGGCGTTCACCGAACCAGAGTTGGTCAAGTGGGTCTTCGCGCAGCACCGCTCCTGAGAAGTCGCCGGTCAGACAGATCGACCTCAACCCTTAGGGATTTACTTCCCGGAGACAATCTCCCTGAAATTGGCTTCATTCGTCACAAAATGCATCCAAACGCAGGCTCGGCTGCGGAACCTATTAAGAGGGAGCTGCGTAGCAACTGAAGGCGAAGATAGCCTGCTCCTACCTGTGCCCGCGGAGGATCGACTGTGACTAACTTCTTCATCCAACTCAAGCAAATTGTGCGCAGGCTGTGGCGCGCTCCGGTCTTCACTGCGATCACTCTGATTACACTTGCCGCCGGCGTAGGCGCCAACATTGCAGTGTTCAGCGTGATCGAGGGCGTCCTGCTGAAGCCGTTACCTTACCCGCATCCAGAGTCTCTGGTGGGAGTGTGGCACACGGCCCCCGGACTGAATATCGACGAAGTGAACATGGCGCCATCGAACTACTTTGTTTATCGCGAGCAGAACCGGGCATTTGAAGATATCGGGATCTACCAGGGTGACTCGGTTAGCGTGACCGGGCAGGGTAACCCCGAACAGGTGCAGGCGCTCGATGTGACCGATGGCGTTCTTCCCGTTCTCGGCCTGGCGCCCTACCTGGGCCGCTGGTTCAATCGCGTCGATGACAGCCCGGGCGGCCCCGACACGGTGATGCTCAGCTATGACTATTGGCAGAGCCGCCTGGGTTCGAATCGATCCATCGTGGGACAGACCATTCGCGTGGACGGCAAAGCGCGACAGGTCATCGGGGTCATGCCGAAAGAATTTCGCTTCCTCGATTGGGAACAGCCATCTCTGTTCCTGCCTCTGCGTCTCGACCGGGGCAAAACGACGCTCGGCCAATTCAGTTATGAAGGTGTTGCCCGATTGCGCCCCGGTGTCACAATGCAGGCAGCCAACGCGGACGTAGCGCGGATGTGGCCGATTGTGCTCAACAGCTTCCCTGCCCCGCCGGGATTTAGTATTGACCTCTTCAACAAGGCAAGGATCGGTCCAAACGTAAGGCCGCTGAGCCAGGATGTGATCGGCGATGTCGGCAAACTGCTGTGGGTGTTGATGGGCAGCATCGGAGTGGTGCTTCTGATTGCCTGCGCCAATGTTGCCAATCTGTTGCTGGTGCGTGCCGAAGGTCGCCATCAGGAACTGTCTGTGTGTGCGGCGCTCGGAGCAAGCCCGTGGCGCATCACAAAGGAATTCCTGATGGAGAGTGCGGTGTTGGGAGTGTTGGGCAGTGTGCTGGGGCTTGCGCTCGCCTGGGGAGCATTGCGCCTGCTGATCGCGCTTGGTCCCGACGGTGTGCCGCGCCTGCATGACATCGGAATCGACCTGAACGTGCTGTTCTTCACGCTGGGCGTAGCGCTGTTCTGCAGTGTGCTGTTCGGTTCCATCCCCGCGCTTCGCTATGCGGGCGCACAGACGGGAACTGGTCTGCGCGGTAGCCGGACCACCAGCCAGGGCCGCGAGCGCCATCGCACGCGGAACACGCTGGTGGTGATCCAGGTGAGCCTCGCATTCGTGCTGCTGATCTGTTCAGGGTTGATGATCCGAACGTTTCGCGCATTGATCCATGTCGATGCCGGATACGATACGACGGCGAAGATTCAAACCGTGCGGCTTGGCATCCCCGAAGCGGACGTACCGAAAGACGACGATGTTCTTCGTATGCAGCAGGCCATAGCACAGAAGATCGCAGCGGTTCCGGGCGTGGAATCTGTCAGCTTCGGCGGTTCTGTTCCGATGGATGGAAACGGATGGCACGATCCTGTATATGCCCAGGACCGAATCTATGCGGGTGGCGCAATGCCGCCATTGCGCGAATTTGTCTTTGGCGCGCCGGGCTTTCTGAAGACGCTTGGCGTCCCTGTGGTTGCAGGGAGAGACTTCACGTGGGACGAGGCCTTCCAGAAGCTGCCCGTGGCCATGGTGAGCGAGAACTTTGCGCGCGAATACTGGGGTGGTGCGACGAATGCGCTCGGCAAACATATTCGCGTGAGCACGAAGGATGATTGGCGCGAGATCGTCGGGGTCATTGCCGATGTTCACGATGATGGGATGGGCAAAGATGCACCGACAGTCGCCTACTGGCCGACATTGCTGTCTCACTTCGAGAGCGACATGTTCAACGTCAGGCGCTTCGTTGTGTATGCCATTCGGACTCCAAGAGCGGGTTCTGAAAGCCTGATGAAGGACGTGCGACAGGCGGTTTGGTCAGTGGACGCAAACCTTCCTTTAACCAGCGTGCACACGCAGGACTACTACTATCAAAAGTCGATTTCGCGAACCTCGTTTACCCTGGTGATGCTGGCGATTGCGGCCGCCATTGCCCTGCTGCTCGGAGTCGTGGGGCTCTATGGCGTGATTGCGTACTCTGCCTCGCAGCGCACCCGGGAGATTGGCATCCGCATTGCGCTGGGAGCGCAACGCAATAGCATCACCACGATGTTTGTGCGACAGGGCCTGGTTCTTGCTGCGGGCGGCATCGGGTGCGGACTGCTGTTGGCATTCGCAGCGACTCGCTTCCTGAAGTCGTTGCTTTTCCATGTCAGTGCGGTGGATCCAGCGACGTACCTGCTGGCGTGCATCGCTTTGTGCGGAGCGGCCACCCTGGCCAGCTACATTCCGTCGAGGCGGACGGCAGCCGTGAACCCCGTGGATGCATTGCGCGCGGAATAAGGAATGGTCAGCGGACTTCGGGAACTCCGATTTTATGGAGGAATCGCTCGACGGACTTCCTGTCGATCGTGTCTCCGGGGAGAATTCCGTAGTCGTTGACGTTCTCGTAGTCGGTGAGGACGAAGTTGAAGCCGGCTCCATTTTCTCCCCAGCGCACAACTTCAGAGAGAACGCAGATGGAGGTGTCCACATTGTTGACTCGGCCATCCTGTGGCTGAAGTGTCATCTGAATGAGCGTGCCGGGTGCCCAGCGTTCCTTGGTCAAGAGGAAGAGGCCGGTGGCACTGATGTCGCCGACGTGATAGGAGTATGGAGCGCCCCCGGTCCAGTAGTACGCAACCAGATTAGGCGTCGGGAACCTCTTGGCGCGACGCTGATTTACGTCAGGGAAGAGCCAGCGAAGGAAGCGTAGTGTTACGGGATCGGATTGCTGCGGTTCGGCCTCAGACTCCTGGAGGGGGACAGGGTCAGGAGCCGGGACAATGCGGCTGGAGGAAACGCGCCGGGCGGCGGGTGCAGCGACGGGGATGGACGGGACGGGACGCGGCGGGGGTTGCATCGAAGTGACGTTCGGCCGAAGCCACTTGGCATCCCACTCGGCACTCGGGTCGGGGACCATGCGCGGGCCGTTGGAGCCGCGGTCAGCGGGCTCAGGGACGACTGAAATGGAGAATTTATCGCGGTCCATAGGCACCCCCTTCGGATCGAGTCAGGCGCGGCGCACACGTTTTCCGTGCTGCTGATCTCCGGTACAAACACCGGGATATCACGAAGCTTGTTTCACGTTCAATTGGAAACAGTTGCAGTCCTATGACGGAGGTCCCGTGCCGAGGGCAGTGACTTGAGACTTTCGTGCTTTTCGCGGTACGAAAGACATGGTTGAAGCGGTGCGGCAGGGGGTCGAGTGACGGACAACTGCCCGTCTTTGGATGGGTTCGGCGAGGGCATGGAGTTCGGAAGGCGAGGTCGCTGGCGATGGCAGTGACGTTGCGGAACGTGCCTTTGAGGTGTGCGGCGATGGAATTTCCTGAACAGGAAAAGTGGGCTCGCCCTTTTCGCTCCACAGTCCGAGGCTCAGCCGGCTTCCCAATTTGATGCGCAGCGCACCCTCCCGAGGAAACGGCAGCGAGATGTATTCGCTCCTGATGTCATTTATTCATAAGGACTTAAGCGTCTGCGTCGTTTGCTCCCGCTTCTCTTTCGATCAAGTCCGCTATACGGTCGTCCAACGTGCTGTGCGCCCTTCTTCCTGACGGGCCATAGTTGTGATTTGAACGCAGTCCAGATGGACCATTTGAATTGCGTTTTGCCTGCCTGGGAAGGTCCGCTCGGGACCGATGTTCCATTAGAGAGGTTTTTAGACCGCTCTGAAGTAGCGGTACTCAAGGCGGCTCTTGTAGTTACAAATTTGGAGTGATAATATCGCAATATTGGAGGGATGCATGAATGCAGCCGCAACCATACCGCAGATCGCAGGCTATCGGTTCGATGTGGCGGCGGACCTCTCCGACCCATCAACCAGGGAGCGCCTAAGCGCCGCCGGCATCAAAGCCTTCCTCCGGATTGCTGAGAAGTGGAGCGTCAAGGACCAGGATGCACGGGAACTTCTCGGTGGTATCTCTTCCGGGACATTCTATGGTCTGAAGAAAACGCCTGATGCGCGAGCACTCGATCAGGATACGTTGACCCGCATCTCTCTTCTGATTGGCATCTTCAAGGCGCTCAACATTCTCTACAGCCAGCGTCTTGCAGATGCATGGATGACGCTTCCGAACAGCAATCCAATGTTTCGCGGTTCAACACCTCTCGCGTATATCCTGCGACTTGGGCAGCCCGGAATGATGCAAGTTCGACAACTGCTGGACGCCCGCCGCGGAGGACAGTGATACCGCCTGTCCATGAATGCTCATTTCAGGACACTCATCGCCTGATCCCTTCGAAGTACAGCCCCGAAGGTAGCGTCCTGGTTGAGCTCAGCGATAACGACAAGGAATTACGGGAACTCATCGAGTTGGATGGAGCTACCAATGCCAGGCTTCTCGGAGAAGAAGGGCTGCTGCCGGACATAAGTGTCCACGAACTCTTATATGGAGTTATTTACAGCGAGATCGTGAACGCAGCTTTTACCCATGCCGCGCCGGGAGGCGGACGGTTCAATAGCAATAGGCGCGGCGCCTGGTATTCGGCTCTCGAAAAGGAAACGTCCATCGCCGAAGTTTCTTTTCACAAAATCGAGCAGCTCAAAGAAGTTGGCTGGACGATCGAAGAGGTCTCCACCTACGATGACTACCTCGCGGATTTTGAGACAGGACTTCACGATCTTCGCGGCAAAAGTCCGAGCATTCGCAAATATCTCAAGCGCGACCCGGTGCCTCAATGCTATCGAGACTCTCAACAACTCGCTCAGAATCTGATGGGGCGCGGCTCCAACGGGATCGTGTATCCAAGTGTGCGGCGTGACGGCGGGACGTGCATCGCCTGCTTTCGCCCTGCGCTTGTCTACCATGTGCGCCGGGCCAGTCGTCTCGAACTCCGCATCGACGCGGCCGGCGGTCTCTCTTCGGTTCATGTTCGCAAAGTAAAGATTCCCACGTCATAATCAGTTTGACCCCACGAGTCCCGGTCGCGGATCGCCCGGTAAATTGGGACTCGCAACCGCAAATTCAAAATTTACAGCCGCCGTTGCTGTTTGATTAGGAGAATCAAATGCGAATGAGATCGAATGTATGGATGATTTCCAGTGCTGGCCTGGCGGCGTTCTTCTGCTTCGCGGTCACGGGTGCGGCTCAATCGACACCCAGTCGCGCGCTGCTGGCGCTTTCAAAGCGCGACCACACTCTCGCGATCGTCGATCCTGACAGCCTGCGGGTAATCGCGCACGCACCGGTCGGTCCCGATCCTCATGAAGTGATTGCATCGTCCGATGGAAAGACCGCTTACGTCTCCATCTACGGTGGAGGACGCTATCACGCGCTTTCCGTCATCGATCTGGTCGCGCAGAAAGCGCTGCCGGACATCGATACAGGCGCCTTGAACGGCCCGCATGGCCTGGCGTCTATCGGCGGCAAGATCTGGTTCACCGCGGAAGGCGCGAAGGCCATCGCGACCTATGACCCGGCATCCTCCAAGATCGACTGGATCATGGGCACCGGGCAGAATCGGACGCACATGATTTATGTAACTCCGGACCTGAAGCAGATCTACACCACCAACGTCAGCTCTGCCACGGTAACCATTCTGGAGAAGGTCACTCTGCCGCCCATGGGGCCTCCTCCGGGGATGCGGCCACCCTCGGGCGCTATGCAGCCTCCGCCGGGTCCAATGCCGCCGGATGCACGACAGCCTCGCATGGATTGGACTGAAACGGTGATTCCCGTCGGCAAGGGTGACGAAGGCTTCGACGTTTCGCCCGATGGACACGAACTCTGGACCGCGAACGCGCAGGACGGCACGCTCTCGGTCGTCGATCTCAACACCCGCAAAGTCACGGCCACGCTTGATGCGAAGACCTTCGGCGCGAATCGCCTCAAATTCAGCCCGGATGGAAAACTTGTGCTGATTTCCATGCTGGGCGGCGGCGACCTTGTCATCTACGACGCCTCTTCGCGCAAGGAATTCAAACGCGTTCCCATCGGCCATGGAGCAGCAGGTATCCTCATCGACTCACGCGCCAATCGCGCTTTCATCGCTTGCGGGCCCGACAATTATGTCGCGGTTCTGGACCTCAAGACTTTGGAAGTGACGGGGCACATCGACGTCGGCGGCGAACCGGATGGCCTGGCCTGGGCGGTCCGTCCGTAGTTCGGCTCGAACTCAAATCCTGGAACCCCTCGGCCGGCGCGCATGCATGATTCCATCACATCCTGAGGTCGCACCAGAAAACACAGGATCGGTCTTCCTCAGGGCGCGAAGGCGGTTTCGGCGCGGATGGAGGAGCGGAGCTAGTCAGGTATGCTGCCGTGACGTCCAGTCTCGCTTTCAAACTTCTCGCCCGCCGCGTGAGCAAATCAACTGCCGTCTGCTCGTCGAGCCCTGCCGCTGCGGTTGGATTTGGACGTTTGTATGACCGCGGACATGCGTGATGGTGGACGCCCATTGAGCCGCCGAGTTAATGCGAGGTACGGCTGCCAAACCTGTACGTAAAGGTCATACTCGCGAACGATGGTATCCGGACCCCTGTCACTTCCGAAGCAGTCGACGGGTAGAAGCTCTCCAATGTCTGGCCTGTAAATCCGTTCGCTACCAGCAAATTCACTCCAATGCTTAATCGCCCGTCTTGAAATGGTCGCGCAAGCGCCGCGCGGAACTCTTTTACCGGGACGCCGACGCACTGAGCATTCGGTTGTGGGGCGCAACCGGTGCCCAATGGCTTCGCGCCGACATAATCAAATTCTCCTTTTGCCTGCAGATGCAACGGTAACTTCTCCGATACGCCGAGAACAGCGAAGATGGTTCGCGGAGCCTCCGCCGTTGGCTGTCCGGTGTTGATGTCTCGGGCATCCGCTTTCGAGAATGTCACCAGAATTGAACCCTTATTGAAGTTCTGGCGTAGAGCGGCGCTCAAAAAGTACAAACGCCCAGGGCCCTGATCCTCCTGTAACCCGGTATCCGGATCGATCTTGGCCAACTGTTCGGCGGTGGTCACATGTCCCAGAGTCAATTTGAGATCAGTGTGTGAGATCGCTTTCCCAGTCACCAACTGGTAGGAGTGCGCGCGACTCACCGGCGTTCCGTGCGCGGTTCCCGTTCCAATTCTTGGGTCTTCGGTAAAGAACGATTCGCCGGCACTCACTGACACAAGAGGCGCCCACTTTGCCGAACCAGGAATCAACGAGACCGTGGCCTTCGGGGAGTTGACGCCGATCCACTGGTGGAATGAGTTCTGTGGCAGGACTAGATCCTGATTCTCAAAGTCAATCTCGTCGCGCCGCCAACCTGCGTAATAGCGGATGTGGCTCCTGAATGCACCTTGCGCTGCAATGTACGGAGCGATTGGCGTAATCGTCACGTTGCTTCCACTCACCTTAGTAAATGGACCGTAGCTCATATCCCCAGGGGTGTAAAAGTCATAATGATCGAGATCGTCCCGACGCGGCGCTTCGCGCTCGAAGTCAAGCCCAGCTAGAGTGGAAAAACTGTCGCTGAGTCTGTTTGTATAACGGGTGCTGCTTCCCTCAACCGTGCGGAATTCACTTTGTCGAATCAGCCCCTGCCCGAAATCTGAGTAAAGTGAGAGATTGTATGTTCGAAGAAATCCCGAGAACTGGAATTGCTGCCTGCCACTTAGTATCCATTCATCGTCGAGCGCCATCAGTGCTGTGTGCGTTTGTTCTTTTTGACGCGGGTCGATTGTATCTCCAACGTTTGGGTAGTCGGCGCTTGCTGCGCCGATAGGAACGAGCCCCGGGATAAAAGATGAGCCAAAATACCCAATACCCAAGATAGTGAAGTGGTGTTGTCCCACCTCAATTACACGTTCTCCGTTGATCTTGTATTGCTGGCGATGTTCAAGGCGCTCCAAAAATCCGTTCCCACAAGACGCTTCGATCGCGACCCATGAGGTGTTGCCGTGGACTCACGCCGGCTGCAAGATCGATGTCGCGGTAATCGCCTGTGATGGTTAAGAACGGATCGATTTGCTTACGGAGCGCATAGGTGGCCGCAAGGTTAACCGAATGATTGGCCTCAAGTACGTTGAACGAGCCTCCATCGACCTGAACGTCCGCCAGGACTGCTGGAATGAGGATGTTCGGATCGGCATAGCCATTGCCGTGAGCATTCGCGGAGAGATTGTTCGGCAACAGATATGCGCCGACCGCAATGAACTGAGCGATGGGTTCGCCGTGATCTCCCGCAACCCCCGGAGCAAAGTATTGCGGTGCCTTGATTCCGCCAGATGCGGTCTCAATCGGATAGCCCGGAATGGAAACCGGCGCTCCCGGACGGCCGGGATTTGCATCAATAAGATCTTGTTGAACAAATACTTTCTCAGCAGGATCGGGAGAAAACAGATCGACGAGATCCACATCGGCGGTGACGGTGACCGACTCGATCGCACCAATGGCGAGGTTGAAGTTAACTTGGTACTGCTTTTCTTCTGGCGTGATTACAAGCCTCTTTGAGACGGTTTGAAATCCTGCCGCTTTCACAATGAGCGTGCACTCACTTGGGGCCGGAGCCGCGAGTTGGAATTTTCCAGCGGAGTCGGTGACGACTTTGACTCTTAAAGCTCCATTCCGGTCTACGAGTGCAACGGAAGCGTCTGCAATCGGTCGGCCTGTGGGATCCGAGACTGTGCCGATCACACCGGAGTTGAGCGCGAATGAACACACGGGGAAAAATATAAAAACAAAAACGAAGGTTCTCCACGACCGGAGGCATGGCACCCCGATGCTCGCATAGCCCGAACTAACGCGGTGGCACGAGCCAACGACGCACGGTCCAAATTCTGGCATCCTGTATCACTATGCCTCTAAGACCAATTATCTCTTCTAGTGGCAGTGGAATCTTGGATGGGAGAAGTTGCGGGTCCAAATCGCCGAGCGCAAATCGCATATTTGGCAGATTCGATACCAGGAAGGTTCCATCCTGGCACACTTACTAATGGCAGTGGTGCGGGCGGAGGGACTTGAACCCTCACGGGGCTTGCGCCCCAACGGATTTTCTTACCCTCTACGGCTTTCGCCGCCCTGCCGGAAAGCGCGTCCGACGGACGCTCCGGCTAGTTTGTGGTCTGGACTATACCTTCACCGTGACCGTTCGGTCTGTCGCCGTTCGGCGGTAGGTGCTGCCCGTCTAGTCTCTACACCTTCCCCTCCGGAGTTCTCCGTCGGGGCTTGGCTCGGGATCGCCATTTCAAAGGGTTCCCCGAATTTGAGCAGTTCTGCATCGCCGGTTTCCCGGCGAGCACTCAATTTGCGCTTAAGTCCGATGCGTCTGCCGATTCCGCCACGCCCGCGTGGCCAACATAAGTATAAGGCCAAGTCCCGGCGCGAAGTTCCTTCGCTACTACCCTGGCAACTTTCTTCTTGCGCATGATGGCCGCCGCGTCGTGATGTGTGAGGTTTAGAATTTTTCGATCATCTCGACCGATGACCTGCAATTCCCAGCGAACTGGTAAGTATCCGCCGCTCCATCAGGCGCAGGCAGATCCAGGTGACGCAGGCTTTGGACTATTTATCTATTCTTGCGGCATCTCGGACAAGTGACTGAGAAATCCTGCGAGCACGCTTTCAGCATGACTGAATTCATGCCACAAGTTTCTCGCCTGATGCTTTTTTCGACGCTATTGGGGATGCCGGAAGCGGATGTTTTCGCCATCGAGGCGATATTCCGCAGAGCAGGTGTCCCCGCCGCAGATCATCGTCTCTTTTTCGCAAAGCTGGCGCTTCGTGATTAATCCCATGGTTCCGCAGCGAGGGCAGGACATGACAGCGATGTACGGATTCTGCGCGTGACCCAGCTTGGACTGGTTCTCAAGAAGGAAAACCGTGCCGGGGTCCATTTTTTCGGGGATCCATTCTTCAAGAAATTGCAGGTCGGTATCCATGCTGCCCTCCGAGAGTATAAGACGTGGCAAAGCGAGTTCCGATAGTGCGGGCCGGTCTGTCTTTCAACAGCAAGCTGCGAATGGTTCGACGAGAAGTGTGCAAGTCCGGTTGCTTCGTAGTGTTTCTGGGCCGTCGGGTTGACGTCAATGAGAATCAGCGCGAAGCTATTTGCAAGTCGGATTCCTCAGTGCAATGTTATCTGCCACTCGAAGATTTCGCGGTGGATGCAATGTCTTTCGAAGGGGCGTAGTAGCGTCGATTTCGCGATAGATCTCGATGTTGCGCAAAATGGCCTGCACATATTCGCGGGTCTGGGTGAACGGAATGGACTCGACGAATTCATCGATGCCGCTGTAGGGGCCGGCTGCCTGCCAGTCTTCGACGCGGCTGTCGCCCGCGTTGTAGGCTGCGAGGGCATATTCCGGGATTCCGCCGAAATGGTCGAGCGCTTGTTTGAGGTAGCGGGTACCCAGGCGGATATTGGTATCGGGATCGAGCAATTGAAAGGTCTCAAAATGCGACATACCCTCCTGGCGCGCCAGGGATTTGCCGACCGGACGGCAGAAGCTGCATGAGACCCCAGGCATTGGCGTAGGAGATCACGGACGGATTGAATTCCGATTCCTGGCGGATGAGCGAAGCGACGAGATACGGATCGAGACCGTTCTTGGCGGATTCGGTTTTAATGGTGGTCCAGTAAGGCTCTGGAAAGAGGATATGCCAGTAGGCAGCGGAATGGACTGGATGGATGCGCTGGCGGCGCCTGGCAGAGCACGCTTGAGTGCGCGCATGGCACGATAGGTCTCGCCGTAGGATGCGTAGATTTGTGCTTCGGCGAGTGCGCTCCACGAACCCGAATCGGGATCGGCGGCAATTTCGCGAGGGATGTAGTCGTTGAGGCCGGCGTTGGCGAGCAAGTTTTGCCTTGGCCAGATGGGGGCTGTCCTCAGGGAAAGTGTCGGCAAGTTGCGGTAGATCGGCGGATCTTGATGTCGTCGAGATCAGGGGCGGAAGCGGGCTCAGTGCTGCCCAGTGCGGTGAGGCGCTGACGCGCCATTTGCGCATAGAAAAATGTTGATAGACACGAACAATGGTGCGGTAATTGGCAGCCGCTTTGGCCGGATCATGATCCTGCGACTCTCATAGAGACGGCCGCGCCAGTAGAGGGCCGAGGCCGTTTCAGTAGTGCCTGGAAAGGCGCGGATCTGCTCGTCGAAGATCTCTCGGCATCGTTGTAGTTTGCCAGCCGGTAATTGAGCCAACCGGCACGCCAGTGAGCAGCGGACGCATTTTTATTGGTGGGAAAGTGCAGGGCGAGATAGGCGTAGTACTCGGCCGCGCGCGGGTAGTCCTTGCGCAGCAGGTACATGTTGCCGCTGGAGAACAGCGCTTCAGCGAGCCACTGGCTTTGCGGAAAGTCCGTTTCCATGCGCGTGACGATGCGTGCCTGCTCGTCAAGGTCGTTGCGGTTGCGCGCGAGTTCCATGAGCAGGTAGAGCCGGCGCGCGCCATTTTCGTCGGGCGTGTCGGCGAGGGCTTCGGCCTGGCTCTCGGTGAGACGTTTGAGTTTCAGATCGCATGCTGCGGCGGCGACTGCAAAGCCGTTCCGCGGCTGGGTATCGAGATTGAATTTTTGAGCGAGCGCGCGATATTGTTCGCTGGCTTCTTCGTAGCGCCCTGCCTTGTAATATGCGTCGCCGAGGCCGCGGAGTTCGTCGCTGGTCAGGGAGTCTTCGGCGCCAAGGGAGGTGAGCTTGGCGCGCGCGATGGCAGCTTCAGTGGAGAGCGGATAAGCGAGAAGAAGTCCTTTGAAGATGCCGACGGCATCCTGATTTTGGTTCAGTGCCTGGGCGACCAGACCTGCGGCGAGTTGATAGCCGGCGCGACCGGCGGCGGGATCGCTTGCGGCGGCGTCGAGCACGCGTTTGGCGCCGGCGGGATCGTGGAGATCGAGGAGGACGTTGGCTTCGAGCTCGGGCACTTCGTCGACGAAGATGCTGTCGGGATATTTCTCTTTGAAGCCTTTCAGGAGGGCTTCGGCCTGGGCTTCCTGGTCGGATTCGTGGTAGGCCCTGGCGGCGAGGAAGTCGGAGTAGTCGCCAGCGCTTCGCCCGCTTCCTTTGCCTGGTGGAGGCTCGCAACGGCGTCGGCGTAGCGTTTATCGAGCAGATAGGCATGGCCGAGAGCAAGGTATGCGGCCGCCGCAGCTTCGCCGGAATGGGAGTGGGCGTAGGAAGTTACGCCGGCATACGCAGCGGGCGTGCGCAGGTTGGACAGTTGCTGGGCCATGGGCCTCAGTTCAGCGGACGCGACAAAGGCAAGCTTGATTTTGTGGGCGCGCGCCTGGCGCCTGCGACGCTCGGCGGGGCTGACATATTTCTTTCTTCCGCGCGGAGCGGTGGCGGATCGGTGCGATGAAGTTGAAGTTTTGTTTGATGAAACGGAAGATTTTCTGGCCGCGGTGGTGTGGGTTGTGGGCGCAGGTTTCTTGCCGGCCGGATGCGCAGACTTCTTCGTTTTGTGCGTGGAAGCGGTCGTGGCATCGGAAGACGCGGACGCTTGCTGGTCGTACCGTTTCCCCTCCGCCGGAGCAACTGCGAGCAAGGCGCAAAGCGCCGTGGCTAACAGCAGGGCTGGCGCGCGCATGGAAGAGGAGGCAAAACTGGGTGCATAGATCTCAATGTAAGCCGGAATGGGCTGTGGAGAACAGCGAAGTACCCGTACCGTAACGTGCCCTTCGGAATGGGCGGGAACGGCCGGATGGGGACGTCTCAAGCCCCTGTTCGGGCGGAGATTGCTCCTTGGCCCCCTATGGAGCCTTCCTTTACACTTAGACGCAGGGGTTCGGCGTCCTTGGGCCGGACCACAGAATTCCCCGCAACCAACCCCCATGGCGACCATCCAACCATTAGCAGGCGAAAACGAGCAACATCCCGATGTGGCCCTTGTTGAAAGGGTACGCAGCGGCGATATCTCGGCCTACGATGAGCTGGTTCGCAAATACGAGCGCCAGCTGTTCAGGATTGCGCAGCACATCACGCAAAACCGCGAAGATGCGGAAGACGTAATGCAGGACGCGTTTTTGAAGGCGTACGAGAAGCTCGATCAATTTCAAGGGAATTCAAAGTTCTATACATGGCTGGTCCGGATCGCAGTAAACGAAAGCCTGATGCGGCTGCGCAAGCGGCGTACAGGCAAGATGGTATCGATCGACGAGGATATCGACACGGAAGAGGGGAGCGTTCCCCGCGACCTGGCCGATTGGGCTCCCGATCCCGAACAGAATTACACGCAGTCGGAGCTGGCCGATATTCTTCGCAAAACCATCCAGGGCCTGCCACCCGGATTCCGCGTGGTTTTTGTGCTTCGCGATGTGGACGGCCTTTCCACGGAGGAGACAGCGGAGTCCCTCGGTTTGAGCGTGCCTGCCGTGAAGTCGCGCCTGCTGCGCGCCCGGTTACAGTTGCGCGAACGCCTCAGCCGCTACTTCAAGCGGAAGAAGGTTCGCAAGGAAAAGGGTGTGAAAAGTGACGTGCACTGAGTTTCTGGCAATGCTCGACGATTTAATCGACGATTCGGTTACGACCGAGATGCGTGCCGATCTGCAGGAGCACCTTCGTGGTTGCGAACATTGCGAAGTCACGTTGAGTACCACGCGCAAGACGATCCAGATCTATCGGTCACACGAGATCTACGAGATGCCGACCGGGCTGCGCGAGCGCCTGCACAAGGCGATCATGGAGCGCTGCAAGAAGGGCTGCTAGGTCACCACGACGGATGTGGATCATTCTCGTGCTTGGGTTGCAGGCGTAGCGATTAAGCAAGAAGCCAGATCCTTGTCCACGTTGTCGATGAGAGCGGCGATTCTGTTGCCGGCGCGGCGGCTCCATTTTCCGTCGGAGATTTCTTTAGGAACGTCGCAGAGAAATGCAAGAAGGACTACGGCTGGGATACTGCGCAGTCATTTCTGTTTTCTCTTCCCGTCACCAATCGGCGAAGGGCGTATGCTTTCCGCATGGCAGCCGCCAGAATTGCCCTTCTCGCGCTCTTCGTCAGCATGGGCCTGACGGCTGAGTCTCCGTCAAAGATCTCAGTCAAAGTTACCGACCCAAGCGGGAGTCCAATTCCGCATGCAAGAGTTCAATCGAGCACATCGGAATCCGGAATCATCGCGGAAGCACTGACCGATGCACAAGGCGAAGCCGTACTCTACCTCGACCCTGGCACATACACAGTGTCGGTGAGTGCTCAGAGCTTCAAGAGCTGGCGAAGAGGCATGATTCACCTAACGCAAAACTCGAGCATTTCCATAGAAGCCGATCTGCGCCCAGGTGACGTGAGCAGCGGCTTTGGGGTTAATGACGAAAAGACAATGCGAATCGAGTATCCGCTTCTCGCCGCGTCGATTCCTCTGGAACCCCTTGCATCTCTGGTCGATCTTCCACGGCGGAAACTATGGCACCACTTTCGCTCTCATGTTTTGATCAATTAAGAACAGACTGAACAGATGACGGAGCGAGGGGGAGATCCGCCACTACCCTGCACGGATAAGCCGCCGTGAACCTTTCGCAGACTGCAGACCTGACGGACGAATCGACCCAGTCGGTGACTGGCGATCGACTCCGCGCACGATCCGCTCTCATTTCCTCAATTCAACGGCAAGCACCTGGCCGTCAACGCTCTTGTCGGTGGTTTCGGCATACTGCACGCGTGCCTTCATCCCGTTGAGGTCCTTGCATGGATTCATGGATCCATTAAATGTGAGTCCGACAACTGTAAAGTCGATCTTCGTAAAGTCGTTGCTGTAGAGCTTGACCGTGCTCTTCGCGCCTTCCACCTGGAACTCCATCACCGACGGATAGCTGCAGGTAATCTGACGCATCACGCCCACGATGCTGTGCTTCGGCCCATTGGCCTCGTCGGGATGCTTCGGTGTACTCTTCGCGTCGACGACTTCCGTAATCGTTTGGCCCTGGCGCTGCCCTCCGGAATCGCTCGGCATTTTCCCCGCCTGGGCTTGTGCCTGCTGCACCTGGTTGAGCTGATCGATACGCATCTGCACTAGGTCGGCCTGGGTGCGATTGCGCGCCAGCTTCGACGCAGTCTGCAATATCGCAATCGCGTCGGCATAGTGGCCCATGCTGCTGGCAACGTTGGCTGCATTCATGCGGAAGTACAGGTTACCGGGATCGAGTCTCACTGCGCTATTGGCCAGGGACGAAGCCTCTTCGAGATTGGAGTGGCGCATGACCAGGAACGCGGCCAGTCCGTCATAGGCGGGGCCGAACTTTGGATTGAGCTGGATCGCCGTCCTGAAGCTCGACTCGATTGCCGCGTCGTCCCCGCTTCCCCCGTTTCGCATGGAGATGGTCGCGAAGTAATAGTTCGCCTGGTAGCTCTTCGAATCGAGCTTGACAGCCTCGCCATACCATTTGCGCGCGGCCTGGGTATTGCCGGAATGAAGCTCGATCCCGCCCATCGTTTCCATCGCGCGCACATTGTTCGGATCAGTTTTCAAAACTGCATCGATGATCTCGCGAGCTTCCTTTTCGCGCTGGACAAGGGCAAGAATCTCTGCCCGGTCGGCATCGGCGTCAACTTGCGAGAGCGGCTTGACCGTAAACGAGGCTTCATCAATCGGCGCGGCGGCGCTTTGCATGATGAACTGCTTGTACTGGCTTGCGTGAATATAGTTTTCGAGGCCTGCTTGAAGTCGTTTGAGATCTCCAAAGGCCGCCTGTGCAGCGACGACCGAATCTTCGTGGTGCGCCATCAGGTTTAAATAAGTAGTGAGCCTGTCGGTTTTGTTTTCGCGATCCGTAATCATCAGCATGTGGGTGAGCGCCCAAGCCTCGGCATAAAAGATGCTGCCCTTCTGCTCCTCGTGATAGTACGGCGAACTGGCGTCCACTTTGAACAGCACGGGCAGCGGGATCAGGCTCTCGTGGCGCAGCAACATGAGATCGTCCACACTGGCTTGGCCCAGAATCACATCTTTTTCGTGAATATCAGTGTTCTGGAAGAATTCCGCCAACCCCTCATTCAGCCACAGCGGCATCCACGAACCGGCACTGCGAAACTGAAGGTGCGTGTACTCGTGATACACGATCGCGTAGGCATGCTCCTGCTCCGCGTCGAGGCGAACGAGAATATAGTTCTTGTCTTGCGCGGTTAGGAAATACCCGGCCAGCATCAGTTGGCCCCTGGCAAGGTAAGCCTGCGGCTCTACCGATTGAAAGGTCTTCCCGTTCTTCGCCGCGAACACCATGATCGGCGTGGGCGGATCGACGTTGAGCTTGGGAAACAGGGTCTGAAAGACCCATCGCATCCGTTCGAACTGATCGAGAATATGCCGTGCCTGCTTTTCGCCGGCGTTCGTCACCACTTGAAAATGACTGCTGCTGACTTCGGTCCATTGGTCGCCGCTTGCAACGGCCGCCGGACACCCACCTGCAAAGATCAAAAGGAGTAGCAGCAATTTCTTCAGCATGGTTGGCGATAAGTCTAGCAAGATTTGGAAATCCGGGATGTCTTTCGGTGAGGAGGGCCAACCCCATCTTGTTCCCTACGTCGCCCAGGATTCGTGACAATACGTGATTCGCCATCCGGCCGCGAGATGTCTCCAAAGCGATGTAACCACAAATCTCCCGTCGCTCGGTTTGCCATTTGGCAACGTACGGTGTGATCTCAATTGCTGGGTCACGAGAACGCTCCGCGAATCGAGAACCATAAATTGCGGCGGAGCCGGTTGAGAATACACTACATCGCTCTTACCGTTGTTCCACCATTTCAGCTGCTGCCGCTGCAAATTGTCCCAGCCGTAAATCAGTTCGCCATTCACGACGAAGAGCAGCGAAGACTCGTGCACGCATGTAGCCAGGAACCGGTTCGTGTCATGCGCATTGGCGGCGCGCATCTGCTCATCGAGCAACCGAAGGATCTGTTCCGACGCGGGGAGTGTCGATTTTGATTGCGAAAGAGCTGCCATCGAAAAGCAGGCCAGGAGAATTGCAGAAACGATTTGCTTCATTGACCCTCCTGAGTCGGGTGAACAAGCACTAGCCTTCCTCCGCTTCGCGGAGTTTCGCAATCACGGTGAAGTCTTCCAACGTAGTCGTGTCGCCTTTGATTTCGCCGTGCGTTGCCAACTCGCGCAGAAGCCTCCGCATGATCTTCCCGCTTCGGGTTTTGGGCAGTGCCTCGGTGAAGCGAATGTCGTCAGGCCGCGCCAGGGCGCCGATTTCCTTCGATACCCACTTGCGCAGTTCGTCTTTCAGCGCTTCGCTGGGCTCGTTGCCGCTCTCCAGCGAGACAAAAGCCGAAATGGCCTGCCCCTTGAGATCGTCGGGACGGCCAACAACGGCCGCCTCCGCAACCTTGGGATGTGCGACGAGCGCCGACTCGATCTCCATCGTGCCGAGGCGGTGTCCGCTCACATTAATCACGTCGTCGACGCGGCCCATCAGCCAGAAGTAGCCATCTGCATCCACACGCGCGCCGTCGCCTGTGAAGTAGCAGCCGGGAACGTCGGACCAGTAGGTCCTCTGGAACCGCTCGGGATCGCCGTAAACCGTACGAGCCATCGAAGGCCACGGCTTGCGCACGATCAGCAGGCCGCCCGAGCCGGCGGGAACTGCGTGAAACTTCCCTTCCGCATCGGGCTTTGTCACGACCTCAGGCTGAATGCCGAAAAATGGCCGCGTGGCCGATCCCGGCTTAGTGGGAACGGCGCCTGGAATCGGGCGCAATCATGATGGATCCGGTTTCCGTCTGCCACCAGGTATCAACGATCGGACAGCGGTTGTGTCCGATCCTTTCGCGATACCACATCCATGCTTCGGGATTGATCGGTTCTCCCACGGTTCCAATCAGTCGGAGCGAGTCCAGTTTGTGTTTGTCAACGTACTGGTCGCCCCACTTCATGAAGGCGCGAATCGCGGTGGGCGCGGTATAGAAGATGGTGACGCGGTGGTCGTCGATGATCTTCCAGAAGCGAGAAAAGTCGGGCCAGTTCGGCGCGCCCTCGTACATCAGCACCGTCGCGCCGTTCTGCAGTGGTCCGTACACAACATACGAGTGCCCGGTGACCCAGCCGATGTCGGCGGAGCACCAGTAGACGTCGTCGTCGTGCAGATCGAAGACATACTTGGTCGTGATGTATGTCTGCACCGCGTAGCCGCCCGTGGTGTGAACCAGGCCTTTCGGTTTTCCAGTCGTGCCCGAGGTGTAGAGAATGTACAACGGATCTTCGGAATCCATCGGCTCCGCGGGGCAGTCGGCTGGTGCGTCAGCGACGATGTCGTGCCACCACCAATCGCGGCCCGCAACCATGTTCACCGGCGATCCGGTGCGCTTATAGACGATAACGCTGTTGACGGTGTGGCAAGCCGGCATAGCCTCGTCCACGGTGCGCTTGAGCTGGACCTCGTTCCCACGGCGATAGCTGGTGTCCTGCGTAATGATGGCCACGCATCCGCAGTCATTCACGCGGTCGGCGATGGCATTGGCGGCGAATCCGCCGAAGATCACAGAATGAATGGCGCCGATGCGTGCACATGCCAGCACCGCAATCGCCAGCTCCGGCGTCATGCCCATATACATAGCGACGCGATCGCCCTTCTTGATGCCGAGCGCTTTCAAGCCGTTGGCGAAGCGCTGCACTTCGGCATGAAGTTCGGCGTAGGTGAGGCGGCGAACCTCACCCGGCTCGCCTTCCCAGATGATCGCCGTCTTGCCAGCGCGCTCGTTGTGCACGTGGCGATCGAGACAGTTAAAGCTCAGGTTCATCTTTCCGCCGACAAACCATTTAGCCCACGGCAGGTTCCACTCCAGTACCTTGTCCCACGGCTTGAACCAGTGCAGTTCTTTCGCAATACCCGCCCAGAATGCTTCGGGATCCTCGATCGATTGCTTGTACATGGCCTCGTACTCTTCGAGGCTTTTGATGTGCGCGTGCTTCGCGAACTCCTCCGGTGGGGGAAAAACGCGATTTTCGCGAAGCGTCGACTCGAGGTCCTGGCTGGAAAGGGATGAGACTGACTTGGGATCTGCAGGAACGTGCGTGGAAGACATGAAATAAGTCCCTTCAGGGAGAAACGCAAAGCCGCAATAGGAGGCCGGCGCTATCTGGTTTACGGCAGCCGCGCATATTGCATGTGGAAGCCACTTTATCGAGGCAGGGGCAGGGACGGCAAGCCACCCCGCTGGCCGACAGTGCCTCAGTTTCAAATCAGGAAGCGTCGAATCAGGTCTTCGGGGTCGCCTGCGCAAAGTGCCACAGCACCCCCGACGGATCGAACACGTAGGCTACGGTGAGGCCCCACGGCTCGACCTTGGGTGGTGCTGGCGCCGAAACGTCGAATTGCTGGGTTAGGGCCAGTGAATCGATATGCCGCCACCACGCTTCGACATCCTTGACGAGGACATGCATCATCATGTTTTCAGCCCACTCCTTCACGTAATAGCCCTGCAGCAGGAAGGCGTGTGTCCCGAGGCTCAATTCCGCAAGAGTCTCCCCCAGCGGGTAGACCTGGAAACCAATCGCCTTGTAGAAGCGGAGACTCGTCCCGAAATCCTTTGCGGGAAGGAAAGGCCGAAACGCGCGAATTTCGGCAACGAGACCGGTGATGTCATCCACCCGAGCGCTCCTTTCGACTGGCGTCAGTATAAAGAAAACGGGATCAGGCGATGCTTCAGGATGTTTGCTTGGCTTCAGACCTCTTCGCGGCGAGATCCGCTTCCTCCCAGATCAGCGTGCCGTGGGTTTCCTTCAGCAGAAGCATGCCCACGATGAAGCAAAGCGCGGCCACTCCAATGGGGTAGTAAAGCCCGGCAAAGATATTGCCGGTAGACGCGCAGAGGGTCAGGCCGATCAGCGGCAACAGACCCCCAAATACGCCATTACCCAGGTGGTACGGCAGAGAGATTGAGGTGTAGCGAACCTTTGCCGGAAACGCTTCGACGAGGTAAGCGGCGATAGGGCCGTACGTCATGCAACCGAAAATCACCTGAAACCAGACCAGCAGGCTAAGCAAGGGCAGGTTGGCGTTCACGGCTTCTGCAGCGGGTACAAGCTTGCCGGTCACGGAGTCTGTTGCAAGCGGCGTGAGCTTGATGGCTCCGGTGATATGGTCTTTCACCGAGCTGACGGTGACCACATTATTTCCGGCTGCGGATCGCATGCCCCTGTAAATAGGAATGAGCGTGAATACCGCGAGCAGGAGACCGATCATCATCAGCTTCTTTCGGCCGATGCGGTCGGAGAGCGCACCAAAAACTACGTAAAACGGAATTCCGGCTATCAGAGCAAACACGACAACAATATTTGCGCTTCTCGGATTCAGCCTTAGAACTGTCTGCAGATAAAACAGCGCGTAGAACGATGCTGTATACCAAACGACTCCCTGCCCGGCCGTCGCTCCGAACAACGAAATGAGAATCTGCTTTAAGTTTGACCAATGCGTCAGTGCATCCTTCAGCGGCTGGGTCGAATGCATGCCTGCAGACTTGATCTGCGAAAAGATGGGCGACTCTTTCATCCGAATGCGGATGTAAAGCGAGATGCTCACCAGAATGAGAGAAAGCAGAAACGGAAGTCGCCAGCCCCACTGTTGAAACGATGCTGTGCTCATTCCCTGCTGGGTAACAAGGATGGCCGCAAGCGACATCAGCAGGCCCGCAGACGCCGTGGTCTGGATGAAGCTGGTGTAGAAGCCGCGCCGGTTGTCCGGAACATGCTCTGCCACGTAGACAGTGGCGCCGCCGTATTCGCCACCGAGGGCCAGGCCCTGCAGAATGCGAATGGCGATGAGGATAATCGGCGAGAGCCATCCTGCCGTCTTGTAAGTCGGCAGCAATCCGATAGAGGCCGTGGATGCGCCCATGATGCTGAGCGTAAGGATGAAGGCGATGCGCCTTCCGAACAGGTCGCCAATGCTCCCGAAGAACAGCGCTCCGAAAGGCCGCACCATAAAACCGACGGCAAACGTGGCAAGGTAAGCGATGAGGGCGAATGTGTCGTTGCCAGGCGGATAGAACTTGAGGGAGAGAAGAGTTGTGAGTGAACCGAAGATGAAGAAGTCGTACCACTCGATCAGAGTTCCGGTTGCAGCGCCGACGATGATTTGCGCAAGACGCCCTGGTGTTTCCAAGCGCGCGCTGCCTGCGGCCACAGATGACATTCGCTAATGGACCTCGCGAAGTATCCGGCTAATCGTCAGGGGCGCCACCGGGACTTCAACGCCCACTCTGCTGGCGGCACGCTCCCGAAGTCAAGTTAATTCAACGAATCGAAAAGACAGGCGCCATCGGAATGGGACCGCATGGCGCCTTCAGGAAAAATCAGCTTGTGTTCGCGTGCCGGCTACGGAATATCGATCTGCACGATCTGACCCATCCCGGGAGGCGCCGCGCCGAAATTCGAGACATAGAGCTTGCCATCGCGACCGAACGTCATGCCGGTTGGCACAACGAGCCCTGTTGCCACGTTTTCAATGCCCCCGTCGTGATTGACGCGCACCACTTTGCCCGCACCCGGTGTCGGATAGCCTGCAGCGTCAGAAAGCTCGAGTACATAGAGCAGCCCGTCGGGGCCAAAGGCGGTTCCGACAACCGTGGTAAAGCCAGCCTTCGACGCAAGGACATGCACGCTGTGCGCGGCGTCCTTGTCGTCAAGTCCCGGTGCTGCGACGCGGCTGCATTCTTGATGACCCAGCGTCAGAATGCGAGCGTAATTCGGCTCGATCGGGAACTGGTTCAGGTTGCCGAGATAGAGTTGCCCGTCGTGAGAGGTGATTGCAGTCGGCACAATATGGCCCTCCGAGGCGGAAACGTCAAAGGCACTGGCCATTGAGCCATCCATGTCGATGGAGATGATCTGGCCGTGGTTTGGCTCGACCGCGTAAAGACGGTGGTCGAACTCAACCATGCTGTAGAAAGTACCGTCGGGTTCAAAGTCCGGGGGGTTGGGGTATTTCACCATGTGGGTCTGGACGAATTTGCTGAGGTCGGCGACCAGTTTCCACGAACCGGTTTTGGTGTTTACGCTGTAAAGACCGTTGGGAAGGCTGTCGCCATGAGAGCAGCCGGCGCCCCCCTCGAGGGCATAGAGCGTGCTGTCGATGAAAGCCAGATCGGCAACCCCTGAGAAGTCGCCCATCGCGTCCACGGTGGACGGCAATCCCGAGGCTACAGTCGTCACCTTGCCGGAGGAATCAATACGGGAGATACGGCTGGTATTGCCCCCCGTGTAAGGACCGACAGGAGCGATGACCTGGGTGCAGGTACCTGCTGTGGAAGTTGTGCCGCCCGTGCCGGCTTCGGCGACATAGAGGTTGCCGTCAGGGCCAAAGGTCAGACCGCGCGGCCCGTTCAGGCCAGTTGCCCAGACGTGAAAATTCGAGGATGGACCTTGCGCCTGGGTGGCGAGGAGCGATCCCGAGACAAGGAGTACGGCGCATGTGCAGATCGTGAGATGCAGGTTTGTTTTCATCACTTTTTCCTTTGACCTCTGAGGATGCGTTGACCGAAGACAGCTCCAGGTTGGCGCAGCGCTCTCTCAAACGCGGACACGGATGCTGGCCTTCAATGCAACGAGTATTGAATTGGAGGCGGCGGACAAAAAAGGAAGAACATCGGGCAGACCACGCGCGATCGTTCTTCTCTCTCGTTTCTTTCCTCCCCGGCGGGGATCACCGGCTCGCACAGAACTAAACTCGTTTGGCGTTCGCAACGCAATGAAGAACAGGTGAAGGCTGTGGTGAACTTTCGGTGAACAGTCAACTGACTGAAATCGCGCCAGTTCCGTGAGACTCGATGCTATACTTCACGCGCGGAGAGGCACCCCGTGGCTGGACAGATTCTCAAATTCGGCAAATTCACGCTGGACTGTGGCCGATTTGAACTGCTCCGGGACGGTCGAAGTATCCGCATCGAGCGCAAGCCGATGGAGTTGCTGATTATGCTCGCGAAGAGCAACGGCCAGCTCGTCTCCCGCGGCGAAATTGCGAAGCACCTCTGGGCAAGCGAAGTCTTTGTCGACACAGAGCACGGCATCAACACCGCCGTTCGAAAGCTCCGGCAGGTCATTGGCGATGATCCTGAACATCCCAGCGTCATCCAGACCGTTACTGGTATGGGTTACCGGTTCATCGCCAATGTCGAGACAATTCCCGCTCAGTCCGAGGCGCCCGCCCTGGAACCACCGGCCAATGTCAGCGAGGCGATTTCGCCCCCTCCTTTGCCCGTATCGCATACCAGACACTGGGTGCTCCTTGGATTCTTGATCGCGGTTGCGGCCGCGCTTCTGGCTTCTACCGTGGGGCCGCATCCTCTTGCGATGCGTCTTTTGCGCGCCAAGGCGCAACCTGTAATTACGTCCCTGGCTGTAATTCCTCTCGATAATCTCTCGGGCGACCCGAGCCAGGAATACTTTGCCGATGGCATGACCGACGAGCTCATCACCATGCTCGCCAAGGAATCCTCGCTGCGCATCGTCTCTCGAACATCGGTCATGCAATACAAAGGCGTGCGCCGTCCCCTTCCCGAGATCGCCCGCGAACTTGGCGTGGATGGAATTCTGGAAGGCTCGGTCTCCCGCTCAGGTACCCGTGTGCATATGAACGTCCAACTGATACAGGGGCCGACAGATACCCACCTATGGGCCGAAAGCTACGACCGCGACTCGAACGATGTTGCCGCACTCCCGCGTGAAGCGGCTCAAGCGATCGCAAAGCGTCTCAATGGCTCCGCTCTGTCTGTCTCATCTACGCGCTATGTGAATCCCGAAGCGCACGATGCTTTTCTTCACGGCCGCTACCTGTGGTATGCGGGCCAAAACGACAAAGCCTTCGAGTATTTCAAGAAAGCGACGCAACTGCAGCCGGACTACGCAGCGGGATGGAGCGGGATAGCCATGTACTACGGTGCCGGCGCGATCATCGGCTATCTGGACCCGGCCAAGTCACTCGCTCCTGAGCTGGAAGCAGGGGTCAAGGCTGTCCAACTCGACGATTCGTTTCCCGAAGCCCACCTGGGTCTGTGCGCAGCGATCTTGATCAACGCGTGGGACTTCAAGCGAGCAGACCAGGAATGCCTTCGCGCCATTGAACTGGATCCGGAATTCGCTGAGGCGTATCACCTCCGCGCCAAGGTGTTGGGCGTATTCAATCGCAACGACGAAGCCATCGAAGCTCAAAAGAAAGCCACTGAACTCGATCCGGTCGCTCGTCCCTGGGCCATGGCCATGGCCTATCAGGTGGCGCGGCGTGACGACGAAGCCATCGCGGATATTCGTCAACGTCTCGAATCCTATCCCGACGATGTTTCGTTAGTGTGGCATTTGTACAATTCCTACCGTCGCAAAGGAATGGACAAGGAAGCTGTCCAGGCCCTGCTCAGGGTAAATCAGCTAAACCATGACTCCGTCTCCGCTACCGCGATCGAACGCGCCTTCCGGCAGGGCGGTTACAAAGCTGTGGTTCGCTGGCAGTTGAGCGGGCTTAAGAAACAATCCGAGAAGCAATACGTCAACCCCATCGAGTTCGCGAGCCTTTACGCTCAACTCGGCGAGCACGAAGAGGCTCTTGCCCAACTCGAGGAGGGATACCGGAAACACGCTCCCCAGATCCTCTGGATTCAATCCGAGCCCGCCTTTGACTTCCTTCATTTCGATGAGCGGTATCGCTCCATCATCAAACGCGTCGGACTCCCGCCGGCGTATTAGGACGCATACTTTGCTGGCGCGGGACCCACGCGGTGCGGGATTGGCCCACCTGATGACCGCAGGCGGGCCAATGCCAGGGCTTACGGCAAAACGATGACCTTACCGAGCATGCCCAGGTTGTCATGCAGCACGCACTTGTACCTGAAAGTGCCCGGCCGCGTGAACGTTACGCGGAAGTGGGTTATGCCCGGCGGCGGTTGAGGTAGGCCGATCTGATCCTGCGGAGCAGCGGCGATGAAGCCCGAGTGCACATTGTCCGTCGACGAACTCACGGTAGCGTGCAGCGCCCCATCCGGATCTACAGTGACGTTCGAAGAGGGCGGGATGGGATTGTCCGGCTCAACTCCGAAGGTGATTGTGTGTGGCGTGATCGGATCGTCGTTTGTCCACTCCACCGTTTCTCCAACGTGCACAATCTTATCCGCGTGCATAAAACGCACCACGGACAGAGTTCCGGTACCGCCGCCGTTCGCGACAATGGAGCCGGTTCCCGCGGTAACGCCCATCGTTGCGTCGTCCATGTCGTCATCCATCAGGTGGCCGGCTGATGAAAGCATGTCCTTCTCCATGTCTGCGGCTTCATCCTTGTAAAACGCGTGGTCGTGCGGGAGTTCCGCAGAGAGATCGAGAACGTGAATCATCCCGGTGTGATTCTGGTGATACAGGCAGACAACTTTGTAGTTTCCAGCCGTCGGAAACGTCACCGAGTAATCCTGTCCCTTGGTCAGTGTGCCGCTGTTCACGCAAGTCGATCCGTCTTCAGCGCTGCCACTCGGTGTTGTGCCAGGGCACCCTACCGAAAAGGGCAGCCGCACCTGGTTTGGCGTCAGAAACGTAATCGTGTGAGGTTCGTCCGTCGTGACCGAAAAGGTGACGGAGTCGCCGGCATGGATCCACAATTCATTCGGCAGGAAAGCGAGCACTGCCGTCCCTTGTCGTGGCTCTGCGTGCCGGCCTGTACTTGCCAGTCCTCTGCCTGGGCGAGTGTTGGAACCAATAAAAGGGAGCCACAGACAAATCCGAGGGTAGAGAACTTCATTCGTAGCTGTTGCTTGAGTGATGCCATTGTTCCTCCATGAGCCGATTAACCGGCAACGTGCGGGTAAGTGAAAAACTCGAACTAAGGAGTAGCGAACCAGATTGTTCGCAGAGCCGCCCGCGAGGACAGCATCGACCTCCCGACGTCGATGGGTACAATTCCTTCCGGGCTAACAAGCCAGCTCCGGGGTGCCCACGTTGCGGAGATTAGGAAAGGTGCGACAATATAAGAAGTTTCACCCTGTAACTTACGTTCGTTTCCCCGCGTATCGAACGACAATTTCTTGCAGACAGAGGATGAGATGGGGTCAGGGCAGCCAAATTCACCTGAGGAGATCAGGGCTGAACTGGAACGCGTGCTCGGGTCTGCCCTCTTCTCCAATTCCCAGCGGAGTCAACGATTTCTCCGATACGTGGTCGAGGCTTCGCTCAACAATGTTGACGAATCTTTGAAGGAATTTGCGATCGCGGTCGATGTTTTCGAACGGAACACCAGTTACGATCCGTCAATCGATGCGACGGTCCGGGTTGAGGCAGGGCGCCTGCGAACTCGACTGCGCGAATATTACGCGGATGGAGGGAGCAGGGATCCGATCGTCATCGATGTCCCCAAGGGCGGGTATCGCGCCACCTTCACTGCGAGGCCCGATCCACCGGGTCCTGCCAGGCTTGAGACTGCCACCTCAGCCCCGGTCACGCCTGTCATAGCTAATCACGGCAGCTACAGAACAATCGCCTTTGCCGCCATTTCTGTAATGCTGGTCGTTGCATTGGCTGGACTGGCGAATTGGCGGAAGCCGGCGCCTCATCCAGCGCCGGGGGTGAACGGACCCAAGGTGCTGGCGGTGCTTCCTTTCACCAACTTGACCGGAGCCAATGCCAACAACTACCTCACCGAGGGCATCACGGAAACCCTGATTCGCCAGTTTTCGTTGATCCCCCAGCTGAAGGTGATTTCGCGCGCGGCGGCAGATCGTGTGAACAAGCAGAACGCCGCCGGCGAACTTGGCGTCGGCTACCTGCTGACTGGAGCACTGGAGCGTAATGCCGATGGGCGCCTGGTGCTGAACGCGGAGTTGAGCGATGCTAAGAACGGTACCGTTCTGGGCAGCAAGCAATATATTCCGGATGAAGCGGATCTCCGCCCCATCCAGGCCGAAATCGTCCAGGATGCGGTAAAGGGGCTCGGCATTCCCCCCACAGCTCAGGTAGCGGGGGCGAAGAGACCTCTCACTTCGAGTCCTGGCGCATTTCAAAGTTTCCTGCGCGGCGAGACAGCGGCACGCCTGCGCGACAACCCAGCCAACCTGCACGAAGCCATTCATGATTTCGAAGAAGCCGTACGGCTCGACCCCGCTTTTGCATTTGCATATTCGTCGATGGCAGAAAGCCACCTGGGGCTGGGAGTGTACTACGAGGCGCCACGCGACCACATGCCGCTCGCCCGCCAGTATGCTCAACGTGCTCTTATGCTTGATCCATCGCTGCACCAGGCCCACGCAATCCTGGGTCTTATCGATCTGCTCTACGATTGGAATTTCGCTGCTGGACAAAGTGAATTGGAAGAAGCCGACGCCAGAGATCACGCGATCTGGCAACTCGGCTGCACGACCCATCTGCTCACCCTCAACGGACGCTATCGTCACGCTGAAGAAGACTTGGAGAGCATGCTGGAGTTCGATCCACACTCGGGAATGTTGATCGCCGAACTCGGTTGCGTCAATTATTATGCCGGCCACTACGACGATGCCATTCGCTACTACCAGCAAGCCCTGACTTTGGATCCGCGTTCCGTACTTGCCAATTGGGGGATGGCAAGGGTCCTTGCACGCGAAAAGCGCTACAAAGAGGCGCTCGACCGTTTGAAACAGGTCAAAAAGCTGAATGGCTTTGAGCCCCCGATTATCACCGCGGAAATCGGCTTCACCGAGGCGGCTTCAGGAGATCGCCAGGCTGCTCTGCAAACGTTGAAGCAGCTTAGAGAAGAATCAAAACACATCTACGTGGATTCGTTCTTGATGGCCGTCGTCTACCTTGGCCTGAAGGATCGCGAAAATACCTATGCCTGGCTCGATCGAGCCTACCAGGCGCACTCCCCGTTTCTTGTCTCGCTCGCAACGGATCCCAAGTGGTCCGATTCGCGAAGCGATTCCCGCTTCGAGGCGCTTTGGAATCGCATGACGAGTGCACCAGACAAATCAAGCGCACAAGCACCGGCGCTCGGCGCACTCTGATCGCCGAAGACGCCCTTCTAGAAGATCTTCCAGTTTCAAGAACCCTGTGATAAGCTTCTCCCCCGCGGCCGACAGAGGCTCCATTTTGTTCTGTCCGCGCCGCCGATGGTGCATTTCCACAGGCCCGAAAGCTCAATCCCCACTGCCGTTTAACCCCAGCACATTCCCAAAAAAGAACAAGGAGAAACGATATGCGAAAAATACTCTGCGTTGCGTTGTTTGCTCTGGCTACAACATTGACTCTGTCAGCCGCCGGCCAGGACCACTCCCTCGGGACCTGGAAAGCTAACATTGCGAAGTCCAAGTACACGCCTGCACCCTGGCCGGTGAAGGACCTCACGGTAACGCGCGAAGCTGCTCCCGGCGGTGTCAAGGTGACCAACGTGGGCACGCGCACCGACGGTTCGGCGATCAACGCCACTTATACCGCAAAGTACGATGGCTCGTCGTCCGAGGTGACCGGCGAAGGTTCGCCCTATGACAGCATTTCGGTCAAGCAGGGGGACGCGAACACCTTCACCTACGAAGCCAAAAGCTCGAAAACAAAATATCGCGCGAGTGGACGCGTGGTGATTTCCGGCGATGGCAAGACGATGACCACCACGGCGTCGGGTGTTGCTGCCGATGGAAAGCCCATGACCATGAAGCTTGTGTACGACAAGCAATAAGTCAGTTTTTGTACCGCTTCTGGTGCCAGACCCACGCTGTGCGCACGATGTCATCGAGCTGCGTATAGCGTGGGTTCCAACCGAGCTCACGAATCGCCTTCTCTGAACTCGCAACCAGAACCGCCGGATCCCCTGCCCGACGCGGGTGCAGTTCCGCTGGAATGGGATGGCCGGTGACTCGGCGAGCTGACTCGATCACCTCCCGCACGCTGAATCCCTTCCCGTTGCCAAGGTTGAAGATCAGGCGCGATTTCCCCGCGGCATCGGTCTCCAGCGCCTTCAGTGCCAGCAGGTGCGCATCCGCCAGGTCCGAAACGTGGATGTAATCGCGAATGCAGGTGCCATCGGGTGTCTGGTAATCATCGCCATAGATGCGGATCGATTGCCGCCGCCCCAGCGCAACGTCAAGGATCAGGGGGATCAGGTGCGATTCCGGTTCGTGATCCTCGCCGCGTGTAATGCCGTCGGGGCCTTCGGGCGCACCGGCCACATTGAAGTAGCGCAGCGAAACGGACCGCAGTCCATGTATCGCGTGAAACCAGTTCAGCATGGTCTCGACAAGCAGCTTCGACTCTCCGTAAACATTGGTCGGCTTGAGCCGCGCGTCCTCCTTGATGGGCACGGATTCCGGCTCTCCATAGACGGCTGCCGTAGATGAAAACACGACGCGCCGCGGGCCATCGGCAAGAACGGCCTCAAGCATTGCCAGCGTGGATGCGGTGTTATTCCGAAAGTAGACTTCAGGATGCACCATCGATTCGCCGGCTTCGATCAGCGCCGCGAAGTGGAGTACGGCCTCAAAGGGCTTTCCCTCGTTTTTGGCAACCTTGAAGATATTTGCGAGCAGAGCGCGGTCTGCGAGGTCGCCCTCTATGAAATCCACACCCGCTGGAACCATCGCGCGACGAGCGTGGCAAAGATTGTCAAACACAGTCGGCCGGTGTCCCACGGCGACCAGCAAAGACGCAACAGTTCCACCGACATACCCGGCACCGCCGGTAACCAGAATTCTCACAAAAATACTGTCCTTCCCGAGCGGATTGGGTTACCGTGAGTCTATTACAGCAGGCAAACAGGAATGGCTTTTTGCCGTTCAACCTAAAGACCGTCTGCAAGGCGGCTTGCCCGAACTACGCAAAATATGAACGCGACTTCCGCTCATATTTGGGGTTCGAGGATGGGTACTTGCTGCTGGTGTACGTTCCAACTTGCCCCACTCTCCGAAACGAGGATCTGCAACTTGATTTCGATGCATTTGGCAATTGCCGGAGAATCATCGGATGGGTTCGGGTCGTGCTCTCAAAATTCGGATTATGGGCGGGTGGCGCACTTTGGGGCCAAAAAGCGATCGGGGTAGCGCGCGTGGGTCCAATTCCGATAGCATAGGGGAAGACTTTCGCGTCCCTTCTGTCCCGAACGGGGAGGGTCAGCGTCAAACACAGCAACGCGGGTTTGAAAGGCGCAAAAATCCCCTGCCTCCAGACACCGTATCGCATGCAATACTTTTCTTTTTGGAATCAGCCAGTTCCCGCGATCAGCGAGGTTCGCTTGCGGCAATTGAAATTGATTTCTGCATGCCCGGACGAGGCTGGGGGCGAAATGGCAACATGGCGCCATGTTTCTGCATCCCTCGTCGACAGCGTTTTGCGTGGTTCCCTTCAGACTGAAACCACCCTCTCCAGGCGAACCCCGAGGTATGAAAATGCAGATGAGTGGATATCCAGTTCGTACGACTTTTGGCTTACTTCCGGAGCCTGAGGGCCGGTCTGCGCCGTTTGTAACGAGCGTAACCGTCAATGTAATCATTCTGTGCCTGGTGATCTACGTCGGCATGACCGCGAAGCGCGTCATTCAGCAGCACAAATTCGAGCAGACGGAGCTGATTTTTCCCACCACTCCACCTCCCCAGCCAAAGTTCAAGACCCCTCCGCCACCCAAGCTTCCCGATCTGCCCAAGCCCAAGCTTGAGTTGAAGATGGACCAGCCCAAAATCAACATGCCCAAGATCGAGCCGAAACCAGCTCTGAAGCCGATGGAGATGGAGGCCAAGCTGACACGCCGAAATGAAGGCGGCCAAGCCGGCCATCATCCTGGCCCCTCAGCCCAAGGCAGCGCTCACCGCGGCAATGCCCGCGCAGAACAATACCGTGAAGGCTTCGACCAAGCCCGTGCATCTCGGCGAAACCTTCGGCGTGACACCAAATCCGAATGCAACCCGGCCGGCCACCGTGGCCGCGATCGGCAACCCCTACGGTGGTATGCAGGGTCCGGCCGTCGCTCCCCATGGAGTTGTGGGATCGGCCGGAATCGGCAATGGGCTTAAGTCCGGTTCCAACGCAGGCGTGGTCGGCAAGGTTGCGCAGGCGGGAATCCCCGGGGGAACAGGCACGGCAACCACAGGGTATGCGGGCGGCAAAGTAGCCTCGGCGGGAATTCAGAACCAGGTGGCGGCCGTCCCCGCGATGCAGCATTCGCCCAGTGAAGTGGCGCCCACCAATCTCGAAGTGCTGTCGAAGCCAGCGGTTCAATACACGTCGGAAGCGCGCCAGCTGCGGGTTCAGGGTGATGTGATTCTGCGCGTGACCTTTACCGCCGCAGGACAGGTCATCGTCAAGGATGTCGTTCACGGGCTGGGTCACGGGCTGGACGAAGAGGCCCGTCGCGTGGCATCGCAAATTCGTTTTCGCCCCGCTACACGCAATGGACAGGCAGTGGATTTAACAACCAATATCACCATCACGTTTCAGTTGGCATAGCGTCCAATTTGCACCAATGATCACGACAATGCGCGAGCAGAAGCACAAGACTCAGGCACTGTCTTAGAAACGCAATATGGAATCATCCTAGGAGATGACATGATGTACAGAAAGATCGCCCTTACCCTCCTGACTGTCGACTCTTGGGACGTCATGGGCGTATGCGAAAAAGACTCCAGCCTTCGAGCAGATACACCAGCTGACCCCGGATCAGGCAGCGCTCGTGCAGAAAGTCCATCGGGCAGGAAAAGATCCTAATCAAGGAGATCCAGCAGCGCACTCCGCTCGTGGAGACCTATATTCAGGACACCCGGCCGGACATCAAGCTCTACCAGGTTCCCATAGGCGACCAGTACACGCTCAGCCGCGTCGATTTCGGTAAGGGCTTCTTTGACAAGACCTACGAAAGCAAAGATGCGGCAGACAAGAAAGGCTGGTTCAAGGGCTCGTTTGGCGCCATCACGGGATTGACCAAGGCTCTCGGTCTCGACAAGCACTTCACTTATAACCCACCGGCTTCATGCAGATGATGTTCCTCGATCCCACGGGCTTCGATCAGCAGCACTACGTATTCAGCTACGTGCGCCGCGAATTCCTGGGATCGGTTCGGACCTGGGTCTTCGACGTGCATCCGAAGGTTCCCGGCATGGGCCGCTTCTACGGCCGCGTCTGGATCGAAGATCAGGACGGCAACGTCGTCCGCTTCAACGGAACCTACACCGGGCCGCAGCTCCGAGGACGATTCCCGCTACTACTTCCACTTCGACAGCTGGCGCATGAATGTGCAGCCGGGCATCTGGCTTCCAGTCGCCATCTACGTCGAAGAGACGACCCGCGACGGAGAGAAGCAGGAAGGTCTCAAGGCGCAAACCCACTTCTGGGGCTACAGCCTCAAGCTTCCCACGCGTGACAGCGAAAGCGTCAGCATGAAGGTGGACGATGCCGAGGACAAGAGCGAGGACTCGACCGGATGTAAGTCCGCTGCAGGCCTCGCGCCAGTGGGTGCTGCAGGCTGAGAACAACGTGATCGACCGTCTCGAGCAGGCCGGCCTTGTGGCTCCTCTCACGCCCAACGGCTTTGAGAGTTACGGTGCTCGATCAGATCGTCACCAACCTCGTGGTGCCCAACAACATTCCGCTCAGCATGCCGGTGCATTGCCGCATCATGCTCACTGATACCGTCGAGGTCACCACGGTTGGCAACACCATCCTCCTCAGCAAGGGCCTCATCGACACCATGCCCCGCAATGAAGCGACCATCGCTTCTGTCATCTCGATGGAACTGGCGCACATTGCCCTCGGCCACCACATCGACACCCGGTACGCATTCAACGACCGCTGATGTTCCCCGATGAGTCATCGTTCCGCCGCATCAACATGAACCACACCGATCACGACAATCAGGAAGCTGCAGCCAGGGCCCAGCAATACCTTGACGCCTCGATGTACAAGGATCAGCTTACGACCGCCGGGCTCTACTGGGAGCAGCTTGCCGGTCGCGGTCCAGTTCTCAAGGCGCTCAACACACCGAAGCTCGGCGATTCACTGCTGAAGACCGGACGGTACGCCGTGGATGGCAACCATCGCCCATAGCGCTCCCAAGATCAACTGGGACGACCTGTCGCAGATTCCGGCGCTTCCTCTGGGAAGCTGGCTGAAGACCGATCCGTGGGATGACCACGTCCATCAGCTCAATGCCAAGCTGTATGCTCCTCTGAATCCGCGCGACAAGATGCCGCTCGAAGTGACACCGGTTTACTACAGGCTGCAGCGCTACGACGAAGCCCAGTCCCAGGCGGCAAATGCAGCGGCTGCGGCCCAAGCCAAACAGCGGGCGCGACAGCACAGCCCGCGGCAGGCGATCCGCCTGCCGGCTCATCCGGCACCCAGACGACGGGTGGAACACAGCCACCGGCCGGAACTGACCAGCCTGTGCCTTCGCAGGCGGAGGGCCCCCAGCCGCAGCAAACAGACCCCGAACCCGCAACAGTAGGATTAGTCTACCGGGCCCAGAACGGATAGCAGACTCGTTATCCTCTGGGCCTTTATATTGCCGGTCAGATCTGATGTCTTGTTGATCAGAACTGCAGTGTCCATCAGTCATCTCCCGATGCATACTTTGAAATGCTGCGATTCTTAGAGTAGTTGGTTAATGATTCAACCCAGGATGGACAATTCCCTTTCCATGAGAAGAATTGCGTTTTTACTTTTTTGTCTGCCTTGTTTGCGCTGCTGCTTCTTTGCATGCGCAGGTGGCCCCTTCGGCATTTCGCGGCCAATCTAACGCTGACCGTTGGCGGAATGGGCTCCGTTTTCAACCGGACTATGCGGGCAACGGCATTCCCAGGCCAGTCCTTACCGGCTGTTTGGAGTTCGGCGCTCTACGTAGACTGAAGCTCACGCAGTGGATCAGATCGAAGGCGAAGCACGCTGGCTGCGTGAGAATTCCTACGTCGACATCACCCAGGACAACTACCTCATCGGGCCCCGCGTGCCAATTCACGAATTCAAGCGGCTCGGTGTTACCCCCTACGGCAAGGCGCTGTTCGGATTAGGCAGGATGGACTTCGAGTACAACCAGGCCTATGGCCGCTTCACCGATGTCGCTGTCGGCGGCGGCGCCGACCTCAAGCTGAGCAAACAATTCATCGTTCGCCCGTTCGACTTCGAATACCAGCTCTGGCCCAACTGGGTCAATAACCATACCCTGAAACCTTACGGTGTCAGCGCCGGCATCGCCTACAAGATCTTCTGAGTTCTTAGTCCAAAGTTCGGAGTCGTGAGCTTCGAAATCCGAGCTCTTTGTTCTTCGTGATTGACCAGAATTGTCAACCTGAATGGAGCGCTTCGAGCCCTGCCAACGGTCCGTTCGTGGGCAAGCGAAGTGAAGGGACTGCTTTTCTATCGAGTGCGGGTGGATCTTGCCGATCCACCCGCACTCAACTGCCATAATCAAGCAACATGAAATTCCGCGCCTACCTCCTGATGACGTTCGTGGTCGCCGTCTGGGGATCCACCTTCGTCCTCATCAAAGGCGCGCTCGCCGACTCGACGCCTGCGGCCTTCAATCTCATTCGCATGACGCTGGCATTCGCCCTGCTGGCCATTGCGTATCACCGCTCCTGGCGCACCCTCCGCCGCACCCACATCGCCGCCGGCGCGCTCGTCGGTCTCTGCCTCGCCGCGGGCTACCAGTTCCAGACGATCGGCCTCGTCCGCACCACTCCTTCCAAATCCGCATTCATCACGGGCCTCGTCGTCGTCCTCGTTCCGCTTTTCTCCATCGTTCCCGCACTCCGCCCACCCGGCGCACGCGCACCCCGCTGGAATGCCTTTCTCGGCGCTGCCCTCGCCTTCCTCGGCATCCTCTTCCTCACCTCGCCGGCAAATTCCGCCGCTTCGTCATCTGTGATTTCCTCGCTCCTCCCCGATCTCTCCTCCATGAACCTCGGCGACATTCTCACCTTCGGCTGCGCCATCGGATTCGCATTCCACTGCATCGCCCTCGGTCACGTCTCTCCGCGCATTCCCTTCCAGCCCCTCGCCATTCTTCAGGTCGGCTTCTGCGCCCTTTTCATGGCGGCAAGCCTTCCGTTTATCGAACGCCCTCACGTCCACTTCACCCCCCGCCTCGTCACCGCACTGGTGATCGCCGCCGCGCTCGCCACCGCCGCAGCTTTCTCCATCCAGAGTTGGGCTCAATCCATCCTGCCCTCCACCCACACGGCCCTTCTGCTGACCCTCGAACCGGTCTTTGCCTGGATCACTTCCTTTCTCATCACCGGCGAACGCCTCGGCTTGCGCCCCGCAGCTGGAGCGATCCTCATCCTCGCTGGCATCGCTCTCACTGAACTCGTCCCGCAGCCCCGCGTCCCCACCGCTCACGAAGCCTGAACCAGGATCCCAGCCGCTCAGCCTTTTCAATGTCCCAATGCCCTTGCGCAGCAGTTCTTTCCTTGAGGCTCTTCCTTCGTTTTGATTGGCTCGCGTCTCTGGCTTGTTGCACAATTGAAAGCAAGGCCCCCGCTGATCACCACCCGGAAAGGAAGACGCAGTGCAAACGCCGTGGAGAAATCTCCGTGGACCCGCAAGGCTGCTCGCCCTCTGCGCCACCATTCTGCTGGTCGCCTCGGCACTTCTCGCCGTCGAGGCCGGCATCATGATCATCCTCGGTCCGGCCCGCAACATCGTCGTCAAGCCGTTCGTCTTGCTTGGCTATCTTGAGATTTGTGCCGCCTTCTTCTCGCTCGTCGGCATTGTCTGTGCCATCGTGGGCTTCATCTTTTACCGTCCCTATCTCCACTTCAGCGAGAAGTACATGATCTACCGCGCCCGCCACACCGCCGAAGTGAGCGACGCGCACACCTACTTCGAAGACGTCGAACCGGTCCACGTCCGCAACCCTGAAGAAGACGGCGCCCCCGACTAACCCGCTCAGAGACCGGAATCATGCGAAACTACTGGCGATCCTCTCTGTGCATCTCCGGTGGAATATGAACAAACTTCTCGACGAAGCAGCCGATCGCGCTGCGCGCTATCTCTCTTCTCTTGCCGACCGCTCCGTAGTTCCATCTGCCGCGTCTATCGCCGCTCTCGATCAGCTTGGCGGATCGCTGCCGGATGCATCCGAAGACCCAGCGCACATCCTCGCCTCGCTCGACGACATCGGCTCGCCTGCAACCGTTGCCACTGCCGGCCCGCGCTACTTTGGATTTGTCATCGGCGGCACGCTGCCTGCCGCGCTCGCTGCCAACTGGCTCGCCGGCGCCTGGGATCAGAACGGCGCCATGCAGGTCATGTCGCCCGTTGCTGCCCGCCTCGAAGAAATTGTGCTTCAGTGGACCATCGATCTGCTCGACCTTCCCGCAGGCTCCGGCGCCGGCTTCGTCACTGGAACTACGATGGCCAATTTCACTTCCCTCGCCGCCGCACGCACTGCGCTGCTCAAGCGCGCGGGATGGAATGTCGAAGAAGATGGCCTCTTCGGCGCGCCGCTCATCGACGTCGTAGTCGGCGACGAGGTCCATGTCTCCCTTCTCAAAGCGCTCTCGCTTCTCGGCCTCGGCCGCTCCCGCGTCACGCGTGTTCCCGTCGACAGCCAGGGACGCATGCGCTCCGACGCTCTTCCGCCGCTCAACGACCGCACCCTTCTCTGCATCCAGGCGGGCAACGTCAACACCGGCGCATTCGATCCAGCCGAGCAGATTTGCGCCCGCGCCCGTGATGTCAATGCCTGGATCCACGTCGATGGAGCGTTCGGCATGTGGGCTGCGTTGTCTCCGCAATATGCGCCCTTGCTCGCCGGATTCAATGCCGCCGACTCATGGGCCATCGACTGCCACAAGTGGCTCAACGTCCCTTATGATTCAGGTCTTGCAGTGGTGCGCGAGCCTGAACATCTGCAAGCTGCCATGTCCATCAGCGCCGCTTACCTTGCATCCAGCAATATGCGCGAGCCATGGCACTATGTGCCGGAATCATCCCGTCGTGCACGTGCGATTGAATTATGGGCCGCCATGCGCTCCCTCGGTCGCGCCGGACTCCGTGAACTCATCGATCGCAATTGCCGTCAGGCGCGCCTATTCGCGCAGCTTCTCACAGACGCTGGATTCACGATCCTTAACGACGTCGTCCTCAACCAGGTTCTGGTTTCCTTTGGCGCTCCCGATCAGACCCGTGCAATCATCGCGGCAATTCAGAGTGATGGCACCTGCTGGTGCGGCGGTACGCAGTGGCAGGGCAACACCGCCATGCGCATCAGCGTCTCCAGCTGGGCCACAACCGACGATGATATCCACCGCAGCGCCACCGCGATCATCAACATCGCCCGCAAGATCCTGGTATCCCGTCCCTGAGATTCACAGCAAGAGCGAGATTGATACCACCAGCGTCGGGACACGCCAGTTCCCTGGTCCCGAGTCCCTGCTTCACCGCGCCGCCGCTTCCGCCGAATCCGCTAGCGCATACGCCAGCACCGCCATGATCGCCGCATTCTCGTTCAAATGTTTCTCGTCGATCTTGTCGAAGGTATCCGCCGCCGTGTGGTGATAGTTGAAATAAAACCGGCTGTCCTGCACCGGCGCAAAACTCGGCACACCCTTCTCCGTCATTCCCGAAATATCCTCGCCGGTTTCAGGAGCATTCTCGAGCGAACCCGCACCGTTCGCATCCAGCACCTGCGCCACCGGCCTTAGCCAGCGCCCCAGGTCCGGTTTGCCCGCATAGAAGATTCCCGTCGGATGATCCGCTCCCAGATCGCTCTCGATCGCGCCCACATGATTTCCCATCTCCGACGCGTGCTCCTTCATGTACGCGGCTGCGCCCTCCGATCCCTCTTCCTCACTCATCCACGCAATCACGCGCACTGTCCTCCGCGGATGAATCCCAAGTTCCTTCATCAGGTGGATCGCCTGCATCGACACGGCCACGCCCGCACCATCGTCAATCGCACCCGTCCCAAGATCCCACGAGTCCAGATGCCCCGACACCACCACCACCTGCTCCGGATGCTCCGTCCCCTTCCAATCCGCGATCACGTTATAACTCTGTGCGTCCGGCAACGTCTGCGGAGTCAACGTCAGGTGCATCGTCACAGGTCCCTCGCCGGCCAGCGTCTTCAACATCTCCGCATCCTCGGCTGTCACCGCTGCTGCCGGAATCTTCGGCGCTCCCGGCGCATACTCCGTTTGCCCCGTATGCGGCAGCCGGAAATCCGCTCCTCCCACACTCCGCACCAGCACTGCAACCGCCCCGAGCGCAGCCCCTGCTATCGGCCCCGCAGCGCGATACACCACGCCATTCCCATACGCATCGAGCCCATGTCCCGTCGCCGCCAGTTCCTTATCGAAAGGATGATTGAATACCAGGATCTTCCCCTTCACCGAATTCGCCGGTAGCGCGTGCAACTCGCTCCAGTTGTTCACCACCACCACTTCCGCCGTGAGACCTTCCGGCGGAGTGGCTGTGCTTCCCCCCAGTGCCGTCAGCACAATCTTCTGCGTTGTTCCTGCTGCCTGCCCGGGCCAGGCTGTCAGTTCGGCCGTCTCCAGGCCGCGCACCCAATGCGGCACCGAAGCCTTCTCCAGCGTGACCTCCGCACCCAGCGTCCTCATCTCTTCGGCAACGTATTCCACGGCCTTCTGCGCCTGCGGAGAGCCGCTTAACCTCGGTCCAATATTGTCCGTCAGGTGCTGCAACTCGCTGATAAGCGTAATCGCTCTTCATCGCCGCATCGCGCAGCCGTTCCATCGTGTGGATCTGGTCGTCGCTCCACGCGCTTTTCCCGCCCGCCAGCATCTGGTTGATTCGGTCCAGCATCGAAGGCTGCGATCCAGCCGCACCCGGTCCCTGGCGCTCTGCGGCGCACCCGTCTGCCCCGCGCACACCATTCCTCCGGCCACCAATGCCGCAGCCGCAATCGTCATGAATCTGCACCACTTTAATGGGGAAGCCATGCCGGATGTTAGCACGGCCCATGCAACACTCTTTGCACCTCAGGACGTCTATATAACAGAGATGATTCTGGCAATCTCTACCGGGAGCACCCCTGCTTTTCGTCCCACACACCCGACCCTCTCAGCTCCTGCCGCGTGGCCACGTCAGAGGAACAGCTCAGACTCGCTATACTTGAAAGTGGCGCTTTGAATTTTCCCAGCCTTGTTGGCTGAACCCGTTAAGAGGTCTTCGAACCGATGAAATCCCTTCTTGCACGCCTGCGCGCACATCGTCTCGCATCGACGTTCCTTATTCTCGCCACCGCTCTCGGCCGCCCTCGTCGGCGGCTCCTTCGCAGCCCACGGAGTGCGCGGACAGGAAAGAACCAGCGATAGCAAGGATGCCACGCCCCTTAAGGTCGTCGATTCTTCCATCCCTCCCAATGAGTTCGTCAAGATCGCCAAGGCTGTCGGACCCGCCGTCGTCAACATCAATACCCGCACCCTGCCCAAGGCTGCCGACCTCAAGGGCCGCCACCTCAATCCCCATAGCCGCGTCCAACCTAATCCCCAGAACCCCGGCGACGATGACGACAATCAGGATCAGGATCAGGACCAGCAGGGACAAGGTCAGGGCCAAGGCCAGGGACAGGGTCAGAACAATTTCCAGGACTTCTTCAATCGCTTCTTCGGCGGCCAGATCCCCGACCAGGGCGATGGCGGTGACGACGGGCAGGTCCGCGAGTCCCTCGGCTCCGGCTTCATCGTCGATGCCAAGGGATACATCATCACCAACAATCACGTCATCGAAAAAGCCGACCAGATTTACGTCAAGCTCTCTACCGATCCCGATACACAGGACCTAGGCCGCCCCGCCCGCGTCATCGGCACAGATAAGGCCACTGACCTCGCCGTCATCAAGATCGACACCAGTTCGCCGCTGCCCACCGTCAAAATGGGAAATTCCGATCAGGCCCAGGTCGGCGATTGGGTTGAAGCCATTGGAAGCCCCTTCGCCCTCGCGCAAACTGTCACCGCCGGCATCATCTCCGCCAAGAACCGCACCATTGAACAGGGCGTCCCCGGCCAATTCCAGCATTTCATTCAAACCGACGCCGCCATTAACCCCGGCAACTCCGGCGGACCGTTGCTCAACATGAACGGCGAGGTAGTTGGCGTCAACACCGCCATCTATACCCAGTCTGCCGGCTACCAGGGCATCGGATTTGCCATGCCCTCGAACGTCGCGGTCTCCGTCTACAACGACCTCGTCAGCCCAAGCCACAAGGTCACCCGCGGATCGATCGGCATCTCCTTCCATTCGGGCCTCTCCAGCGCCATCAACCGTGTCTACGGCTTCAAGAACGGCGTGCTGGTAAGCCAGGTCGAGAGTGGCGGACCAGCGGACAAGGGCGGTATCAAGCCCGGAGACATCATCACCTCCATCGATGGCCGCAACATCAAGGATGGCGACGACCTCGTCAACGACATCGCCAGCCGCCGCCCGGGATCCAGTATTCGCCTCGGTTTCCTGCGCGATGGCAAACCGAGCGACGCCACCGTCACCGTCGGCGACCGCGACAAGGTATTCGCCGAACTGACGGGCCAGCAGCCGCAATCCGCTCCCGATCACACCAGCGATGCGGGCGAGAAACTGGGACTCGTCGTGCGCCAGATTACCGATCAGATGGCCTCCCGGATCCACACCTCCGGTGTAATCGTCCAGTCCGTGCGTACGGGATCCTTCGCAGATTTGCAGGGTCTGGAGCCCGGACTCGTCATTACCCGTATCAACAAGCGCCCAACCGGAACCAAGGACCAATTCGATGCAGTCGTCAAGAGCCTGAAAACTGGAGACGACGTGGTCTTCGAAGTAATGGATCCGCACCATCCGGAGAATGGAATCAGCTACATCGGTGGAACCTTGTAACAACGATCTCCGCCGGGGAGCGAGCACCCAGCGTCTCGCTCCTCCCCGGCATCTAACTATCTGGAACACAAAGAAGCGTCAGGGCACGACTTAAGTCGTGCCGTTAACCGCCAACCAGGTAAGAACGGGGCTTAGCCCCTGCATTGCGACAGGCATCACAGACCCGAACGAGCCGCCGAAAGTACAACTGCACGCATTGGACTTTCGGCTTTTTGCCGAACTTTCGTTTTCTTCGTTTCCCAATTCTTCTGGTGCCGATTCCTTTTTGTTGGCACACTCGATGGACGTTCAAGTAGAATTCGCTCCACGTCCAGGATCCTAGTTTTCTGAGGTAACCAGCATGCTTTCATTCCGAGCAAGCCTGGCGTTTCTGCTTTCGGCCGCTCTTTGCGCCGCTACAGCCTTCGCGACCCCAACCCATAAGAAGTCTTCGACCGCGCATGTCCGTTCCACGCGGCATTCCGGCGGTTCCACAAAGGCAAGCGCCAAGTCCCGCCACAAGAAGCTCCATGGCCAGCAAGGCATCGACACCTCTCGTGCCACCGAGATCCAGCAAGCCCTCATTCGCGAGCACTACATGACAGGAGAGCCCACCGGGCAGTGGGACTCGACAACCATGGCTGCGATGCAGAAGTTTCAGGCAGATCAGGGCTGGCAAACCAAGCTCATGCCCGACTCGCGCGCCCTCAAAAAGCTCGGCCTCGGCCCCGATTATTCCAACGCCATCAATGCTTCAGGTTCCTCGTTCGCAGGCCCCAAGCCCGCCACCGACATTCCCGCCGCGCAAGCCGCTGGTTTTGCCTCCGCCTCCGGCGTCAATCGCTAACACCACGAATCGCAAAACAAAGGCCGCCCGAGGGCGGCCTTTTTCATTTCTCACGCAGCGTCGTCATCTTGAGCAAACCCGGAGCGAAGTGAACCGGTAATCGCAAGAGCCGCCGTTGTCGCCATCACCTCGGGAACGACTCTAAAAGCGCGCTGGTGGAATGCCCTGCAGCAGGAAAAGATACCGATCCCGCGTCGTGTCTGGCCCCGCCGTGATCGGACTGTTCAGGTGAATCAGCGAATTGTCGGTCGTGTCGTACTTCGGCCATGCCGGCACGCCCGTTCCATTGGGATCGCCGTTCTTCGCAAAGTTCGTCCAGTACGTCATCATCGCTTCGCTCAGCTGTGTATCTTCCGGCCGCACCGTTTCCCCCGGCCGCGTAGCCAGCGTCCCGAATACATACTCGATGTCGTCGGAATGGAAAGCAAACGTTCCCGGGTGATACTTGCTCGGTAGCGCGGCCAGTTCGAAGTGATACCGGTACACGGGCGCGTCGCCCGTCTTGCGCTGTGCCTCCAGCCACTTCCAGGTCCCGAACGCGATGAACTGGTCGCTGCCAAAATCAATCGCCGACCGCAACGCCTGCGCATCCGTATCGCCCGGATACAGTTTCAAAAACGCCTCCGCCCGGTCCCCGAACAGTTTGTTGGCCATCTCCTTCCACTGCGCCACCGTCATGCCGCGCATCGCCATCCAGCTGCCCTCGTCGGCGTTCCAGCCAGCCAGCAGCGGAACATGCGCCTGCTTGCCCGCCGCGTACGTGTCTGAAACAGGCTCCGTGAGGAACTTTCCGTCGATATCGGGGGCAAACCCGGTCGGACCCTTTGTTTTCGCAGCATCCAGCAGCTTATCCGTTGGCACCGCGCGCAGTGCCGCAAGATCCTTCACGCCCAGCGTCGCCACCCACTTGCCGTCAATCGCAGCCCGCTCTGTAACGCTCTGTCCTCCAAGATTCAGCGCACTCGGAAACGCCGCGCCGCTCTCGCCAATCACCTTCGCGAACAACCCCTGCGCCATCGGCGAAGCCATCAGCGTACTCACCGCAAACGATCCCGCGCTCTCGCCGAAGATAGTCACGTTATTCGCATCGCCGCCAAACTCGTCGATATTCGCCTTCACCCATTCAGCGCGGCCACCATGTCCATCAGCCCATAGTTGCCCGCGACGCCGTTGTTCTCTTTCGCCAGTTCATCGGTGACAAGGAATCCAAACACGCCCAGCCGGTAATTGATCGTGACCAGCACCACGCCCTTCAAGGGCAGAAAATCTCCGTTATGCCGCGGCTCTGAACTCCCGCCGCCCGAATAGCCGCCGCCATGAATCCAGAACATCACCGGCAGTTTGGCGTCCTTCTTCGCATCGGCCGGCGTGTAGACATTCAGGAACAAGCAGTCTTCGCTGGGCCCTGCATCCTGAAACACCATGTCGTCGAACACCCGCCCCTGCGCGCAGTGCGCACCGAACTTCGTCGCATCCCGCTCGCCCTTCCATTTCGCTGGCAGGCTGCGGAGCCTTCCAGCGCAGGTCGCCGACCGGCGGCGCCGCATAGGGTAGCCCCATAAATGCGCGCACCTTGCCGTCATTGATCGTCTTCCCGGCAACCTTGCCCTGCTCGGTCTTCACCTTCAATGGATCAGCATTTACATTGGCCGAAAGCCCCACCAACAGCCCCGTCACCGCCAAGGCACACAACACCTGCGTACGAAAAAACATTGCAAATTCCTCCGCGAGATACCTTATCAGGGCGACCCTAACCCCGCAGCAGTTTCAGCCAGACCGCGGCCTCACCACCAGGATTTTGCATCCTGAGCGGAGCAGCTTGGGGCTCCGCGAAGTGCTCTTCCCGCAAATCAGCACGAAACCGGGTGCCCCATGTCTCGATTTTGAGACGTGGGAATCTACAACTCTGTACCCTCGGCGTAGTGCCGAAAAGCACCGGAAAGACAAAGGGACACTTGCAGCACAGACACTACACGATCTCCGTCGCCAGCAGATCCCTCATCTCTTCCCGCCGCCGAATCAAACGATGCTTCTTCCCTTCCACCAGCACTTCCGCCGGTCGGAAACGCGAATTGTAGTTCGAACTCTGCGCCATGCCATATGCCCCAGCATCGAGGAGCACAACCAGATCGCCCGCTTCCACAGGCTTCAACATCCGGTCGCGCGCAAAAAAATCTCCCGTCTCGCACACCGGTCCAACGACATCCACGGCGCGCGTGCGCCCCCCACGTGGCTTGACTGGCACAATCTCGTGATAAGCCTGGTACAACGCAGGCCGAATCAGATCGTTCATCGCCGCATCGGTGATCACAAACGTCTTCGTCCCGTTCTTCTTCACGTTCAGCACGCGCGTCACCAGCGCACCGGCCTGCGCCACGATGAAACGGCCCGGTTCAATCAGCAGCCTGCAGTCAAAACCTGCCAGCGCCTTCTCGATCGCCGCTGCGTATTCCTGCACCTTGGTCGCGGGATCGGCTCCATCCGTTCCGGCGTGAAACCGGGGTCCCCTGCTACGGATTTTCGTCGCTGGGGCGGAGTGATAATCGATGCCCAGTCCTCCTCCAGCATCCACGACCTTCAATGCGATCCCTTCTCGCTTCAACTGCATCGCCATTTTGCACACGCGCTCAATCGCCGCTCCAAATGGAGCCGCCGAGCGAATCTGCGATCCAATATGCACGCTGATGCCGTGCGGCTCCAGCCACTTATTGCGCGCCGCATTGCGGTAGATTTCCGCTGCCTTGCGAATGTCAATTCCGAACTTGTGCTCGCGCAGCCCCGTCGAAATGTAGGGGTGCGTTTCCGCGAATACATCTGGATTCACACGCAACGCGAACCGCGCTTTCACTTTCAACTTCCGCGCGCGCATCGACAGCAACTCTAGCTCCGCTTCGCTCTCGACGTTGAACTGAAGAATTCCCGCATCCAGCGCGCGATCGATTTCCGGCGTCGTCTTTCCAACTCCGGAAAACACCACGCGTCCAACCGCATCGCGGCGCCGCTGCAACCACGCGTTCCAATTCCCCGCCGGACACAATGTCGAACCCCGCACCGCTGTCCGCAAGCAGCTTTAAAATCGCCAGCGAAGAATTAGCCTTCACCGCATAGCAGACAAGATGATCGCGTCCCGCAAACGCCCGCTGAAACAGCTTCAGCCGCTCCAGAATCTGCGTGGCCGAATACACGTAGAGCGGCGTTCCATACTGCTTCGCCAGCGTCTCCAGCGAAACGCCGTCGCAATGCAATGCGGTGCTCGCGCCACTGCTGCTGAAAAGGACGAAATGAGTTTTGCAAATCAGAATTCAAGATAGGCTTCCATGATCCGAACGAGATGCTTTGAGCCTATCGCATCTGCATCGGCATACTTCGCAATTCGAATCCGGCCAGATACGTCTTGGAGCCTCGGTACCGGCGAAGCCTGGTCAGAACTCAAACTGCTGAAGCCACGGCGCAAGCAGCGCCGCCACTTTGTCCGGCTGCTCATATGCGGCAAAATGTCCGGCGTCTGCAAGCAGGTGAAACTCGCACCCGCCCTCCGCAGCCTCAAACGCGCGCATCTCCGCCTCGGTGATTCCAGGATCTTCCCCTCCGCAGATCGCCAGGATCGGTGCGTCAATCTCCCGGATATCCGGCACGGAATCCGGTCGTCGTCGCCAGCCCCGCCTGCGTTGCGATCAGAGCTTCAGGAGACAGCGTCATCCGCGCTCGTAACTCGGCCACAATCTCCGGCCTCCGCTTTCGGGCACTTGCACCGATCAGCGTCTGCGCATTTCCATCAAAAACACCTGACGTTCCTTCGCGGCGTACCTTTGCAATCGTCTCCACCCGCTTCGCCAGGCTGGCTTCCGCGTCCGCTTGCGCCTTCGAGCAGACCAGGATCAGTCCACGCATCCGCAACGGAGCCCTGCGCCACAATTCGAGCATCACGTAACCGCCAATCGAGCACCCTGCGAATACTGCATCAGACAGTGCGAGATGATCCATCAGCGCGAGCACATCCGTTGCCAGTTGCCCCATGCTCAATACGGGAGCATCAGGAACCTGCGCGAATCCGCCAACCGGCAAATCCGCTCCCAGTTCCGAGGCGCCATGGCCACGAAAATCGGGCGCGATCGCGCGCAACTCACCCAGCTCCGCAATCATCGGACGCCAGTAATCATGATCCAGAGGTGTGGGATGGAGAAAGATGACAGGCAAACCCGCGCCCGTTTCCCGAAAGTTCAGTTTGGCCCCGTGTGAATCGTACGTCTTGCTCATACGCTGGGAGGATAACCGCCCGGCGCACTCGGCGGATAGCTTCCTGGAGGATAAGTTCCCGGTGGATACGTCCCCGGCATCGCGATCTGCTCCTCAGGAATCCCGATCCAGCCCGCAAGATACGCAACGCCTACCAGCCCGCTGGTAAACACGAAACCCACCACGGTCAGAATGCGGACGAGCGTCACATCCCATCCATTGGCCTGCGCTACGCCGATGCACACTCCGGCAATTGCCCGGCCCGCGATCGGCCGCACAAGCGGTCTGCCCGGCGCAGGAGGAACAGCCGTCACCACAGTCCCGCAATTCGAACAAAATCTTGCACTCGGCGGTAATGAGGTTCCACAGCGTTGACAGTAGAAGGGCATGACCAACCTCCGGGGAATCGCACTTCGATTCCACAATATCACTACGCAAACGCACCATGGTCAGTTCCGGTCCGCACCTGTCCGCCCTCCGACCCAACCCGGCTAACCCCGTCTAATTGCCGTGATATGGCGATTTGAGACGCTTGCGCGCAGTATCGGCCCGCGAGGTGTTTGGCCCGGCGTCAATGGCTGCCTGATAGTCCTTCACTGCAGCCTGCCTGTCGCCTAGCAGATCGTGGCATTCGCCCGCCGCCAGCAACGTCCGTACCTTCAGCTCAGGGCCTACTCCGTTTGAGGACGCCGCCTGCTCATAGGCATGCGCGGCCTCCGCATAGTGTCGCTGGCCACGCTGAGCATCGCCCAACCCAAAGTAAGTCAGCTCCAACCTCGCATCGGCAAAATACCCGGGCCTTTCGCTATCCGCTGCGATCTCCTCATAAGCATGCACCGCAGCCATTCCTTCACCGGCATCCTTGCGCAAATTCGCCTCTTCCAGGCAGAACAGATAGTCCCGCGGGAACTGCTGCTTCAGGCTGCGCACCACTTCAATGGCATCTTTGTATTTCCCCTCGCGGCGCAGAAACAGAGCAATCACGGTCCGGGCTTCGACATTGTTGGTCAGGCCGCGATGCGCGTCATCGTTCAACATCTCCATGCCCTTCGACTTCGATCCGGTAATTCCAACAAAGCCGACCAGAAACTTGAAAGGCAGCGGCAATGCTCCCACCACGTATTGGTACACGCCCACCACCAGTTTGGCGTCCAGGTAGTCCGGGTCGAGTTCGAGAACGCGCGCACAGTCGTCTTTGGCCTTCGAAGCCAGCCGAAATCCACTGCCAAATCCACGCTCCACCATCGCAACGTAGGTGCAACGCAAACTGCGCGCCCAACCCCGCGCATACAGCGCATCCACATCGTTAGGATTTTTGCTCACGCGCAAATCCGCCTCGCGAACGGCTTCATCTGCGAGTGCGAAGATGCGGTCCCGCGTCTTCGGATCTTCTTGGGTAGCATGTTTTCCGGTCAGGAATCCGTCATTGGCGTAGAACGTTGTATCCAGCAGATCTTCGCGATACAGCTCTTGAAATACCACGGCATTCAGAAGGAGAGCCGTTGCTTGAGGATCGCCGGGGTGCTTCGCATGAAAGCGCTCAAATCGTGCTACGGCCGCGGGATAATCGAGTAAATAGAAGTAGTGGTAAGCCTCACGCACCTCGGGATCAAGATTCAGCGGATTGGTGTGAACCTTGTCGTCCGCGTGGCTTGCGGTCGTCAAACAAAGCAGCAATGCAACACATGCGATCGTCCACCAATGCCCCCACCTGCTCTTCTTCAAACCCATCTTTCTCCGTGCGTTCTGCAAGCCATTCGCCGCAGAACCGACATCATCCAGTCTATCGAAGAGACAGCCGGCATCCCGGTCTCATCCCTCGCGATGGGCGAGAGCGGGGATCGAGACCGAGGATGTTGGTCGGCTGGTTTGGGGCTATCGCGTTTCCGGCTTCGGCTTTTCCTGCTTCGGCTGGGGCTCTGGATGCGATGCGTGCTGCGGAGCCGGGTGTGCCGCCGGTGCAGGATGAGATTCACGCTGCGGAGCGGGCCGCGATTCCGTTCGCGGAGCTGCCGCCGCATGCGACTCCGTGCGAGGTGCCGGCGCAGGTCGCGATTCGGTTCTGGCAGCAGGCGCCGCGTGCGATTCCGCACGAGGTTCGGGCGCAGGTCGCGATTCGGCATGGGTCTCGGGAGCGCGACGAGATTCAGCGCGAGGCGCAGTGGCAGCATGCGATTCCGTCCGCGTCTCCGCCTTCGACGTGGTTGCATGCGATTCTGTGCGAGAAGGCGTAGTTCTCGATTCGGGCATCGTCCGAGACTCGCTTCGTGCCGAGGCAGACCGCGATTCGGTTCGAGACGCGGTTGTGCGCGGCTCGGTTCGAGACGTAGTGGTTCGCGATTCAGTTCGGGATGGGGTTGTCCGCGACTCGATCCCTCGAGACGTTGCCGTGTGGCTCTCTGAAGTTGCTCGATTCGATGCGCTGCGAGATTCGGTCCTTGGCGATGCCTTCTCCGTTGGAGCCGTCCGCGCGGTAGTTGCAGGCCGCGTGGTTTCGCGTGCAGGCGTTCGTTCAGCGGCTGTTTTCGCGCCGGCTGTGCGGCCCTCTTCAGTCGATCTGGCCACGGCCAGCGTGTGCGGATGTCCCCCATTGGCCTTTGCGTACGACGTGCGATCTGACCGCGCCGCCTGCACATGCTGCAACTGGGCAGCTGTCGCCGGCGTGTGACGTCCACTCATAGCTTCGCGCTCCACGGGCGTCGGGTCGTGGTGGATTCCATTCGGCCCACCGTTGAATGCAACGTGCCTGGAGTTCACGATGGTATTGCTGCGAACGATCGACTCGTTCACGTACGTGTTGCGGATGACGTTTCGATCCACGCGCATCACCGCCGTGTTGTATGCGAAAGCGCCGCCGCGCCATTCCCCGCCGACAAAACCGACGCCCATGTAACCGAAACCGTAGTTGATTCCGCCGTAGTACCCGACGCGATCGCCCCAGTAGCCATCGTGGAACCTATAATGCCCGCCGTCCCATCCCCACCACGCCGGAGTCCAGAGGGCGCCCTGGTATGGCGCGGGCACCCACTCCCCTGGAACCCAGTAGTAGCCGTCATCGCCATAGGCCCAGTAACCCGGAACCCACATCCAGCCTTCCTGCGGACAGACGGGCTGTTCGTAGACCGGCAAAACCGGTGGAGCAATGCTAATGGAAATGGAAACAGCCGCAAACGAAGGTGCAGGCACGAGCAGGAACATCAGCGCTGGCAGCAGCCAGCACGCACATCGCAACAAACGCATCGGAAATCCTCCTTGGAATTCCCGGCTTGTCCTGAATAAATATGCTTTCTCTATGACAAGCCAGGGTTGGCCGAAAGCGATCGCCGAATCTATGGGCCTTGAGTGCCGGCATGAAAATGTCGGCTTCGGATTATTCCGCCCGGCTCAGCGCATCTCCAGCCCGTTCGGCATTTCCGTCCAAAGCCCGCAAAGAGACTTCGCGCGGCCAGACTAGTGGATTGGAACCGCTTGTACCCGAATCAGTTGTCCCGAGAAGCGAATTGAGGGAAGCAAACTGGACAATAGCCAGTCGTCATCGGCGCTCAAATTCCCTATTCCGGCACGTGGCCTCCCTAACTCGGCGCCGTAGCGGAGCTTCAGCCACACACCATCGCACCTCACTCTCCAACTCGCTGCGTTATCTTTAGAGAGCAGCCGCGATTTGAGCGAAACGCAATATCATGGACGTTCTTAAGCAACTCTACGAGCATCACTTCCACTCCACCGCCGATCACGTGGTGCCCCTCCAGGGACAGCTCGGTGGTTCAGGCCGGACCATCGTCCGTCTCGCGGGAATCGCAGGAAATGCGATCGGCATCGTTTATCCCGTCCGCGAGGAAAATGTAGCCTTCCTTGAATTCTCACGCCACTTTCATCGTCACGGGCTGCCCGTTCCGGAAATCTATGCCGAGGACCTGGGGCACAACGCCTACATTGAGGAAGACCTCGGAGACATCACGTTGTTTGAATTCCTCAACCAACATCGCGATGGAGATCTCCTTGCTCCACCGGCGCTCGAGGCCTACCGAAAGGTTGTCGCTATCTTGCCGCGCTTTCAGGTTGAAGCCGGACGCGATCTTAACTACAAGGTGTGCTACCCGCGCTCCAGCTTCGATCGCCAGTCGATCGCGTGGGACTTGAACTACTTCAAGTATTATTTCCTGCGCCTCGCCGGCATTCCCTTCAGCGAGCAGGCACTCGAGAACGACTTCGGCCGCCTCACCAAGCTTCTGCTCGCCGCGCCGCACGATTATTTTCTCTATCGCGATTTCCAGTCACGCAACGTAATGCTCCGCGACCAGCAGCCGTATTTCCTGGACTACCAGGGGGGCCGTAAAGGCGCCCTCCAATATGACATCGCTTCCCTTCTCTACGACGGAAAGGCAGACCTGGCTCCCGCGGTGCGGCAGGACCTTCTCGATCATTACCTCGACAGCTTGTCGAAGTTCATTCCGGTCGATCGCGGCGCGTTCATGGAGCACTACTACGCCTACGTTTACGTTCGGATCATGCAGGCGCTCGGAGCTTACGGCTTTCGTGGCTTCTACGAGCGCAAACCTCACTTTCTGCAAAGTGTTCCCTACGCCCTCAAGAACCTCCGCTGGCTCGCCCATAATGTAAAGCTTCCAGTAGCTCTGCCTGCGCTGATGGACGCGTTCCAGGGCATGCTCTCCTCTGAGAAGCTTCAGCAACTTGCGCCCCACTCCAATAGCCTCACGGTGCGTATCTTTAGTTTTTCGTTCCATCACCAGATGCCCGCTGATGACTCAGGAAATGGCGGTGGATTCGTCTTTGATGCGCGCAGCCTCCCCAATCCCGGGCGCGAGGAACGCTTCAAGCAACTTACCGGCAAAGACGCTCCTGTCATCGAGTACCTCAATCAGGAGGAGTCTGTGCAGCAATACTTCACGCATGCGCAGACGCTCGTCGATGCGAGCGTATCCGCATATCAGCGTCGTGGCTTCCGAAACCTGATGGTCTCCTTCGGCTGCACCGGGGGACAGCACCGTTCAGTGTTTCTGGCGGAACAGCTTGCACGACACCTTCGTTCAACCAGCAAGGTCGAAGTGGTTGTGCGTCACATCGAGCTTGAAAAGAATTTCCCCGACAAGGTAATGCTGTGAAGGCTATGGTGCTCGCCGCGGGCCTGGGCACGCGTCTGCGCCCGTTGACCGACGACCGTCCCAAGGCCCTCGTTGAAGTTTCCGGCCGCACGCTTCTCGAGCTTACGCTGGCCAGACTTCGCGCCTTCGGCATTCAGGACGTGATCATCAATACGCATCACTTCGCGGATATGATCGCTGCTTATTTGCGAAGCCATGAGAACTTCGGGATGCACATCGAGATATCGTACGAAGAAGTCCTTCTCGATACTGGAGGCGGACTCAAGAAGGCTGCATCCTTTTTTCGTGAGTCGGACGAGCCGTTTCTCGTACATAACGTCGACGTTCTCAGCACAATCGACTTCAATCAGATGCTCCGGTTCCACAAGGAACGAAATGCTCTTGCAACCCTTGCGGTTCAAGACCGCTCGACGTCGCGTTATCTTCTTTTCGACGAGACCGATCTGCTTTGCGGCCGCCGCACCGGCGTCGCCGGCGAACCCGAACTGGTCCGCAACGTAGGAACGTCGCAGGCCCTCGCCTTCTGCGGGATTCATGTCCTCTCTCCAGCCATTTTTTCAGCTATGCGGGAAGAAGGTGCCTTCTCCATCGTGCCTTTGTACCTCCGGCTTGCTGCACGAAACGAAGCTGTACTTGGGTACCGTGCGGACCGGTACTATTGGCGCGATTTGGGGCGCTCGGAACACATCGCGCGGGCGGAGCGTGAGATAGAAGAAGGCAGATATCTAATCTGAGTTACCTGCGGATTCAATGGATTTTCTGCGACTTAGACGACATAATCCGCCTGAGATTGATCCCCGGCGACTAACTTACAGTGGGTTGAAGTACTGAAGAGAGCGCGTCTGGCGCGGCTGCTAAATGCTTCAGTCAATCCTGGACCTTGGTGCTATCAGCATTACTTGGGTGCGTCGCACCATTGTCGCATTTTGATTGCAACTCGAAAGTAGGATGTGCAGAATACAAAAACATTCATTCCCCTGGAGGAGCTGTGAATTTACTCTGCGCCAATCTGTATCTCTGTGTCCGAAATCTGATCGAGCGCGAAGAAGGTCAGGACCTTGTCGAGTATGCCCTGGTCGTGGCTTTGATCGCCTTCGGTGCAATTGCAGGCATGCAATTCCTCGCGACTGGCTTGAACAATGCTTTCTCAGACATCGCCAACGTCCTCACCTCTAACATCACCTAGTCCGGGCTCTAACGTTGATTCTGCATTTCGTACTCACGCAGTTTGTGCAGGACTTTCTCGCATGGGATGGGGTGGGGTGCTAGCGCGAAGTTCGGGTCAGGTTCCCGAACTTCGTGCTAAGAATTCAATGTTGCCCAGCCCATTATTCGCCCTTCATCGGTTCAGTTCAGCTCGCCACTCGCCTTCCTCAAATTTCCAATTCAACAAGACAGCTAACGCACTTTCTGTTATCGAAAGCATCGCGTGCGCGGACAGGTTTGCGTTCATCGAGTGCTGATTCTGCTGTGTTAGCGTAGGAAGCGGGAGTAAGGAAAGGCAAAAATGTCAGCAATTTCAACGTTTATCAAGCACCACTATCGTCATTTCAATTCTGCGGCACTCGTTGATGCTGCGGAGGCCTACAAGGCACACCTGGCGTCGGGCGGCAAGATGTTCATGACTATCGCGGGAGCTATGAGTACCGCGGAACTTGGCTTGTCGCTGGCCGAAATGATCCGACAGGACAAGGTGCACGGGATCTGCTGTACCGGGGCCAATCTTGAAGAGGATGTCTTCAACCTTGTGGCACATGATTTCTACGAGCGCGTTCCGCACTATCGCGATCTCACGCCGGCCGATGAGGCGAAACTGCTTGGCCGGCATATGAACCGCGTCACGGATACATGCATTCCTGAGATGGAGGCGATGCGCCGAATCGAGAATGAAGTTTTGAAGGAGTGGGTTCGCGCAGATCAGGCGGGAGAACGCTTCTTCCCGCACCAGTTCATGTACAAGATTCTGCTCTCCGGCGATTTGAAGGCCTCGTACCAGATCGATCCTGAAAACAGCTGGCTCTTGGCGGCGGCGGAAAAGAACTTGCCCATGTTTGTGCCGGGCTGGGAAGACGCGACCCTGGGAAATATGTATGCGGGACATTGCATCACGGGAGACGTGAAGAAGGTGCACACGGTTCGCACCGGCATCGAGTACATGATGGAACTGGCGGAGTGGTACACGGAAACGACGAAGACCGCGCCGCTGGGATTTTTCCAGATTGGCGGAGGCATCGCCGGCGATTTTCCCATCTGCGTGGTGCCGATGCTGCACCAGGATCTGCAACGCGAGCACGTGCCGCTGTGGGCATACTTCTGCCAGATTTCAGACTCGACCACGAGCTACGGATCGTACTCGGGCGCCGTGCCGAACGAGAAGATCACCTGGGGCAAGCTCGGCGAGAAGACGCCAAAGTTCATCGTGGAGAGCGATGCCTCGATCGTTGCGCCGCTGATGTTCGCATACGTACTCGGGTGGTAAGGGCCGGTGTGAGGGGTTCACCTCAAGGCGTCGTCAACCCCTCGCCGCCAAACTTTCACCTAACACACTCATTCCATTCGTCAAAAACTTTCCCGCATTTTGCAGTTAATTATGCCCTTCCAATGCACAATGGAATCATGATTGAAATCCCCAACTCGGCCTCCACGCATCTCTCTCCACGGAAACCCTCCTGCTTCGCAGCTAACTTCAATTAGGAGGACTCTACAGCCAACCCCAGTCCCTGCAGGAATCTGGCGCCACTCCCTATCCCTAACCCAATGATTACAGGGTGTTTACCCAAAGAGATGGGAATAATAGGGGGTCTTCTCGTTCGGAACGCTCAGTGAGTCAGTGCTGGGTCTGGCATCGCCAACTCTTGTTCAGCCAGGGCTGCGAGGTCTTTGAGCAGCTGCCGGTCTTCAGCTGTAAACGCCCTGGGCTTTTTATCGAAGACGCAGAAAGTGCCCATCTTGAATCCGTTCACGTTCAGGGAACAGCCCGCATAGAAGCGGATCTTCGGATCGCCGACTACCACGGGATTGTCGTGGAAGCGCTCGTCCTTGAGCGCGTTTTCAACATAGAGAATTTCGTCGAAGAGAATGGCGTGGGCACAAAACGAAATGTCCCGCGAGGTCTGGCAGAGGCTGAGACCCTGAATCGATTTGAACCACTGCCGCTGGTCGTCGATCATGCTGATGGTTGAATACGGAACGTTGAACACACGTTTCGCAAGCCGCGTGAGCCGGTCGTAGCGCTCTTCGGGCGCTGTATCGAGGACGTTGAGGGCGTGGAGGGCTGCGATTCTGCTGGACTCGTTGGCGGGGATTGCCGGTGTCTGCATGTCGGGCTCCGGGGATTTGCGTTTATGAGGAGTTGGGCAAGTCTGTGCAGGCAGCATAACGCAGCCGGCCGGTGGTGTCGCGGCGAAAATAAATTCGTTTTCCCTCCATGACGAGCAGGGGTTGCAGAGTCAGGCAGGTGGGGTCCATGGTGTCGAGGCGCGGACACGCTCTGCCGGTCCGGTCCCATGTGTTTCGAGTTGCGGTAATTCCTGAACTATTTGCAGTTTTTGTTTCGCGCGGATGGAATGGTGAAGAACGTTATGGTCTGCGGGTCGAGACTGAGGGCTCCAGCTTTGACCGGTTGACCGCTGATTGGCGGGATAGAGCCATCGGGGTCCGCCTGCAACACGGTCCCGTTGAGAGAGACTGAGGTGCTCTCGAGTGCGTCGGCGGCAAGGGTATAGCGTTCAGCGGCGACGGGAAGCACGATCGAGCGTTTCTCATTCTTGTCTGTGTTGAGCATAAGCAGCGTGACGCCATCTTTCGCACCGTTCGCACACTGCGCGTAGATTCTGAGAGCCGGGTCGGACGGCGCGCCCGGATCGAGCACGGTGGTGCCCATGGTCCGCTTCCAGAGCACGGCTGCCCAAAAGTCGGGCTTGGGCTGGAAGGTGTCGTTGGTGAGCAGGCTGTAGTCGCTGGCCGCGAGGGTGTTGTGCATGACCACTTTGACGCCTTTTTGCGCGAGGGTGCCGAGCTGGTTAAGGAAGCGGAATGTATCGACGAACTGACCGGCGAAGGGGTCGCCGCCACAAGCGGCTTCGGCGGTTTCATTGAGCCACATTGGCTTTCCGGGAAGATAGCGATCGCGGAGATTTGCGTAAAACGCCTCGACGGTATCGGTTCGATCAAGCCAGTCAGCCGAGAGCGCTTGATCGATGGTGAGTTTTCCGCCGCAACGACGTGAAACTGTGCCGTAGAAATGGTAAGAAAAGGCATCGAAGATCGGGCCAGTGGCTTTGAGCAGATCCTCTGTTGGAAGCAGAGTCATCTTCATTCCCGGCGGTCCGAGGGAGATGCCTTCTCCGACACCGCCGGGACCGAGAAATATAGTCTTTGGCGATTCTTTGCGCAGGAATGCCGCGAAGATCTTTGCGTCGCGAGCGAATGCAGCTGCGTTGTAGTCCCTGGGAGCGCCGCCCGGATTTGGAAAGGTCGGCTCATTCATGAACTCCGACGCGGCGATGCTGCCGCCGGCGCGCATTGTGTAAGCGAAGAACGCCTTCGCCTGGTCGGGCGTCCAAACACCCTGGCCATCTCTTGTTCCATCGCTGATGGCGACGGAGGTGACAATTTGCGCGTTGGCCGCTCGCGCGAAATCGATCACGCCTTTCCATTCGGCATGCGTGAGCACCGTCTTGAACCCCGTGGGCGCCTGGGCTGCTGCCGGATTGTCGTCGTCCTGAAAAAACGTACTGTTCGCCCATGTTCCGCTGACCCTGACGTAGGAAGGACCCAGCGCGGCTGCCAGTTTGCGAAGGCGCGGATTAGCGAGGTCGATAGGGGGGCGATATTGAAACATGTTTGCATCCAACCCGACCGGTTGATTCGGATTGGGAGCTGTCGCAGACTTTCCAGCGTTGCTCTGGGGGCCGGAGTTATAGGGCTTCCAGAAGCGTCCGCCAGTCACTTCGACCATTTCGATGTTGTAGGAGAGATAGCGCGGATCCAGGTCGCCGAGCTTTGTCATTGCGGAGGGATCGAGCTTGACGGGGGCCTTGTCCTGGGCGAATGCCGCGGCAGCGAGCGCGGCCACAATCGACGGCAGGAAAAGACGGCAGCAAATGATGCGCTTGGGGCCCAGCCTCATATCCAACGCTCCTATCTGATCTCGAAACCGATGATATTTCGGTCTTGAGGTGTCATCGCGATGCCAATGTCATGGCGTGAGAATCGTACACGAAGCCGAGAACACTCCCCAGTGGGCCGGATTGCGAACCTATTGACACCTGTTTTTCGCCTGTGCCACAGTCAGTTTTTCAAGGCTGCAATCCCTCCCCCCGGGTTGCGCGGAGTGACACCCACCCTCGATCCGTTTACAGGCGAGGCCAAGGAAGTTTGGACGGGACAGAGCTCAAATTATTGGCAGAACGGACGCGGCGACGTCGTAAACTCGGTAAACGCTCCGCAGGGTAACTGGCAGCAGATGACCGTCACCGGGCCATGATTGCCCGAGCACGAGGCCCTGGACAAGGTGTAAATCAGGTTACCGGATCCGATATCCTCGCCGCCCGCCGTGACACTTTGCGCCGAATCGCGATACCCTTGAATCAATCGCGCACTGACGTGACCAAGGAGCACGCGCATCCCCATGCCCATTCAGAAAACCTCGAATATCTGGCACAACGGCAACCTGATTCCGTGGGAAGACGCCACCATCCACGTGATGAGCCACGTCGTCCACTACGGCTCCAGCGTTTTCGAGGGCATCCGTTGTTACGCCCAGCCCCAGGGCTCCGCTGTTTTCAGGCTTCCGGAGCACATGCAGCGCCTGCTTGACTCGGCCAAAATCTATCGCATGCAGATTCCTTACTCGCTGGACGAGCTCTGCGCCGCCGTGGTTGACCTGATTGAGGCCAACGGCATCGCGCCCTGCTACATCCGCCCTATTGTGATTCGCGGCTATGGCGAGATCGGCGTCAGTCCCAAGGGATCCCCCATCGAGGTCTATATGGCCAACTTCCCATGGGGCAAATATGTGTCCGGCACCGGTGGCGCGGACGTCTGCATCTCCAGCTGGAATCGCCTTGCCCCCAACACCATGCCCGCCCTTGCCAAGGCTGGCGCGAATTACATGAATTCGCAGCTCATCCGTATGGAAGCCGACACCAACGGCTACGTCGAAGGCATCGCACTCGACACCAACGGTCTCGTCAGCGAAGGCTCGGGCGAAAATGTCTTCCTGGTCCGGAACGGCGTTCTATATACGCCGCCCCTTGCCAACTCCGCGCTTTCAGGCATCACGCGCGACAGCGTTCTCACCATCGCTCGTCACCTTGGGCTGGCCGTTACCGAGCAGCCCATTCCGCGCGAAATGCTCTACATCGCCGACGAAGTCTTCTTCAGCGGAACGGCGGCCGAGGTCTCGCACATTCGTTCCATCGACCGCATCATGATCGCCGATGGAAAGATCGGCGAAATCACGCGGAAGATTGCCGACGAGTTCTTCGCCATCGCCAACGGCCTCAAACCCGATCGCTTTGGCTGGCTCACGCCCGTCAAGGTGAATGCCACTGAACCTGTTACGGCATAGCACTCCAACATTCGCGCACAAAGAAACAGGCGGCCTCAATCAGGCCGCCTGTTTCGCATTCAGAACGCATACTCGCCGAATCGCCGCTCAGGGTTTTTTGGTGGCAATCGGCATATATTCATCGCGCAGCCTGGTCTGCCGGCTCACCATCGGAATCGCATCGCCATCAATGAAGACCTGCTTCACTGAAGTTCTCACGTCGAGCGGGTCGCCGTTCGCCACCACCACGTTCCCGGTTTTGCCCACGTCGAGCGATCCCAGTTTGTCACCCAACCCGAACATCTCTGCCGGGTTGAGCGTGATGGCCTTCAAGGCCTCATCGTAGGGCAGCCCGTACGCCACCGCGTACCCGGCCGCATAAGGGAGATTGCGACTTCCGCCCTCGCCGCCGCCAGAAGACGAGATTGCGATCTTCACGCCCCTCTTCTGCAATTCAGCCGGCAAGGAGTAGACCGCATCGTATCGTTCGTCGGGATGCGGAAAGTCATAAATCGGTCCCACAATCACCGGCACATGATACGAAGCAATCTCATCCAGCACGTCCTGCGCATGCGTCACGTGATTGAGGATCACCTTGAGGTGAAACTCCTTCGCGATGCCCATCGCAACTTCAACCTCATACCCCTCGTACGCGGCCAGCACTACGGGCTTTTCACCATGGAGATAAGGCAGCAGGGCCTCAAGCTTCAGATCGCGCTTTGGCGCGGGCCCCTTGTGATCGGGCTTCGCTGCCGCCGCCCTTTCTACTTCGTAAGCCTGCGCGTCCAAAAATGCCTGCCGGATCTGCGAAGCAAGCCCCATGCGCGTCGTCGGAAATTTCGAGGGCCCGTTGAAGTTCGCCTTTCTGCGAACGCTGCCTTCGAAATTCATCGCCAGCGCGATGTCCAGCTGCAGCAGCATTTCGTCGCGATCGCGCCCGTAGAGTTGAATCGCTGCGTCCTGCCCCGGGATGGAGTCCTCCGATGCAGGCGCAACAATCGCATTCGTGATTCCGTTCAGGCGCTCCACTGGAATGCGAACCGTCTCCGCATGAAAGGCGTCTCCCACGCGCATCTGGGGCTCGATTTCATCCGCAGTCTCTGCCAGATCGTTGTTGTTCTGGTCCGACGCAACCTCCGTCAGCCCCAACTGCGTTTCGGCATCGAAGAGCCCCGGATAGACCGTCATCCCCTTCGCGTCAAAGACCTCCGCCCCGGCCGGAACCTTGGTCGACTTTGCCGGACCGACAGCGACGATCTTTCCGCCTGACAAAACAACTATGCCGTCTTCAATGGTGCCATGCGTGACGGTCAGCAGCTTCCCCCCGACAATGGCAATTGTCTTCGCGACCGCCGTCGCAGTACCGTTCGGTCCAGCCTTCTCAGGTCTGCGCCAAACCATGCGCCTGCGCAAAAACCGCGCACGCCAAACCTGCAATCAGGATTCCCGGCTTCATTGTCCGTCTCCTTCATCGTCACTGCCTTCCGAGGCAGCGTCATGCATTGCGCCGCTGAAGTGCGTTGTTCCAAAGCCGGGCAGCGCGCTGTCAAAGAACAGGTCGCCATCGATATACACTTTTTCCACCCGCGCGTACGTCGACAGTGGATCCATATTCCAGATCACCACGTCTCCGTCCTTGCCCACGTCCAGCGACCCCACCCGATCATCCACGCCGATAATCCACGCCGCATTCAGCGTAATCATGCGCAGCGCTTCCTCTTCCGTGGCTCCGCCGTAGTGCACCATCTTGCCGGCTTCCTGGTTCAACCGCCGCACATAGTCGTTGGAATCGCTTTTCAGAGCCACGCGCACACCTTCGCGCATGCTCATCACCGCGTTCCACGGGATCGCATCCCACGCCTCGTCCTTGAATCCCCACCAATCCGCGAAGGTTGCGATGCCGGTGCCCGTCGGCGCAATCTTGTCGCCAACCTTGTACATCTCCAGAGCATGATGGAAGGCGCGAATCTTGTATCCGTACTCTTTCGCGATCGCCTCTTCGGTCAGGAACTCATCGGCGCGGTAGCAGTGAATCTGCACGTAGAGCTTGCCGCGCAGCACATCGGCCAGCGCTTCCAGCTTCAAGTCTTTCTTCGGGCGCGGCTGCATCCTTGTCGCCCTTCGCCACCTTCGCGTTGTACGCATCCCATGACGCCATGTAGGCCTTCGCATCTTCAAAGGCCTGGCGCATCACTTCAAAGTTGCCCATGCGCGTCGAAGGAACCTCACCGCGTCGCCCGTAAACACGCTTGGGATTTTCGCCGCTCGCAAACTTGATGGAGCGCGGCGCATTGGGAAAGAGCATCTCGTCGCGCGACAGTCCAAACTTGTTCTTGATCACAACTGCCTGGCCGCCGATCATATTGGCCGATCCATGCAGCAACAGCTCCGTTGTCACGCCGCCAGCCAGCGCCTGGTAGAGGGCCTTGTCCCGGTTGTCGAAGGCATCGATCATCATCATCGAAGGCGTCACCGGGCTGGTCGCTTCGTTAACGTCGTCGGCCAGCGCCGAGTGCGAGTGCGGATCGACGATGCCCGGCGTGACAAACTTTCCCGCCGCATCGATGGTCCTGGCGTCTGCGGGCGCGTCTACGGTTGCGCCCACCCCTGCAATCTTTCCGTTGTGAATCCAGACGCTGGCATGCTCAATGGTGCCGTGGGTCACCGTCATGACGGTCGCATTTCGAATCACGACATCGGCGGGTGCGGTGCCTGCAGTTGCTTGTGCGGTGAGGCTGATGGGCGCCGCCCAGATCCCTATCAAAAACAGGGGAGCGCACCCGTGTCGAAGCACAGAAGAAAAACTAGCCATGGACTGGTCTCTCCGGGGAAGATCGTCAAGACAGATTTGGATGATAGTACCACGCTGCAGAAACAGGCAGCCTTTTGCACCGGTCGCAACTTTTAGAGAACTTTCTAGCCCGAACCTGCGTACCTTCGACCTGACTCCAGCTTCGATTGAGGCCTTCATGGAAAATCTGCTTCAGGATCTTCGCTACGCGATGCGGACTCTTCTCAGGGCTCCCGGTTTTTCTGTCATCGTCATCTTTCGATCGCGCTGGGTTTCGCGGCCAATGCGACGGTCTTCAGCGTGGCGAACGGGTTGCTGTGGGGACTTCTGCCGGTGAAAGATCCGGGACGCGTGGTGATGTTTTCGGAAGGCCAGTCCTACTCCTATCCTGACTACCTCGATTACCGCGATCAGAGCGGCGACCTCTTTGAGGGAGGAGTGGCGGGGCATTTTCCGTTGATTCCGGCCAGCATTGGCGGCAAGGGAGAGCCGGAGCGGGTGTGGGGCCAGTCGGTCACGGGCAACTTCTTTCCCAGCCCTGGGCGTGCCGATGACACTCGGCCGCTCTATCGGTCCGGAGGATGACCAGGCAGGTGGTCATAACCACGTAGTGGTGTTGAGCAATAATCTCTGGCGGCGGCGGTTTGGCGGCGACGCGAATATTCTCAATCACGATGTTGCTCTCAACGGCCGGTATTACACGGTGGTGGGAATTGCGCCCGCCGGTTTCTACGGCGTGGACCGCGGCATCGTATCCGAGTTCTGGGTGCCGCTTGCTGTCGCGTCGGAGATCATGCCTGATCTGGCGACCGATGGGAGCATCACGACAAGACGCGACAATCAATGGTTGATGATGAACGGCCGGCTCAAGCCCGGCATCACCCGCAAGCAAGCGGAGGTCGAACTGAATGTCATCAAGAAGCGGCTCGACGACACCTATCGCAAAGACCAGAAGCGGGACGATACCCTGACGCTGCAAACGGCGGGCGGACTGATCGCCGGCTCCGCAACTCCCGCATTCACTCTGATGGCGGTACTGATGGTGGTGGTGGGATTGGTGCTGCTGGTGGCATGCGCCAACGTGGCCAACCTGCTGCTGGCTCGTGCCATCGGGCGACAAAAAGAGATTGCCATACGCCTTGCGATGGGCGCCAGACGCGGGCAGCTTATAAGGCAACTGTTGTTCGAGAGCTTTATTCTGGCGCTGACAGGCGCGGGCGTTGGTTTCCTGCTTGCCGCCGGCGCTGCGCGTGCGATCTCCAACTTCCAACTGCCACTGCCCTTCCCGGTGGTGTTCGATTTCAATGTCGATATGCGCGTGGCCCTGTTCACTCTTGGACTTTCAATCATCACCGCTCTTGCTGTTCGGACTGGTTCCTGCTCTGCGCGCTTCGCGGCCTGACCTGGTGGGCGCTTTGAAAGACGGCCATGCATTGTTTGGACGAGTGGGGCGTTCGCGGCTGCGCAATGCGCTGGTTGTGGTGCAGGTGGCGCTGTCGCTGGTGCTGCTGGCGACTGCGGGATTGTTTCTGCGGAGCCTTGGCAACGCCTCGTCCATCGACATCGGTTTCAAGACCGACAACGTGCTGATGATGACGATGGATCCCAAACTGCAAAGTTACTCGCATGACAAGACCGTGCAGTTTCTGACTCAAGTGCGGGAACGGGTGTCTGCGTTGCCGGGAGTGCGGTCGGTGAGTTTCGTGGGCGTGGTGCCGCTGAGTATCGGCTCCTCCAACAACCGCTACGACGTGGATGCGGTAAAGGATCATCCAAAACAGAACGTCAATGCCGACACCAACAGCGTTGGCAGCGGATATTTCAATACGATGGGAATTCCGTTGTTGCGGGGACGGGACTTTGCTCCGTCGACCGACGACCAGCATTCGGTCATCATCAACGAGACCATGGCGTCTCACATGTTTCCCGGTCAGGATCCGATCGGTCGCGTGATCCGGCAGGACAAGGATCAATACACTGTTATCGGCATTACCCGGAACTCAAAACTGCGCACCATTGGCGAGAAGCCGCTGGATGCCATCTTCATGTATTCTGAATGCTGCTCCGGAAAAGGCAAACAGCTTCTTCGGAACCACGCTGATCGTGAAGACATTGGTGCATCCGGCAGCAATGGCTCATTCCGTACGCCAGCAGATTGCCGCGCTCGATCCCAACATGGCGGTATTCAACATCCAGACGATGCAGGAGCACGTCGACAAATCGCTGCTGTTGCCGCGCATTTCCGCGCTGCTGCTGGGGATATTCGGCGCGGTTGGCCTTACCCTGGCGGCCATCGGCCTGTACGGCGTGATGAGCTATTCGGTCCGGAGCCGTACGCGCGAAATCGGAATCCGCATGGCGCTTGGGGCAAAGCCGCGGAGGGTTCTGAAGATGGTTCTGCGGCAGGGCTTGACCATGACGGGATCGGTCTGGCTATTGGTCTCGCCATCGCGCTGGTGGTCGGGCGATTCGCGGCCAGCGTGCTGTACGGCACGAGCGGATCGGATTTGCTGACGTTCGCGGTGGTCTCCGTGGTCCTGGTGGCCACGGCCGCAGTCGCTATCTTGATTCCCGCATTTCGAGCTGCGCATGTTGAGCCAACCGTCGCACTTGCGTTACGAATAGTGGGTGAACTCCGGTTTAAGTGACCGGTCCTAGTATCATGAATAGACGTTCACTATCGGGGAAGACGACCGCGCGTGAAACCCGACATGAAAGTGCAGTTCGCCGGCATCGAGCTGACCAGCCCGGTCATCGCCGCGAGCGGCACTTTTGGCTACGGCATCGAATTTGAAGAGATCGTCTCGCTGGAACGAATCGGCGCGTTCGTCACCAAGGGCATTTCGCTGGAACCCATGGCCGGCCATCCCGCTCCGCGCATCCTGCAGACCGCTGCGGGCATGCTGAATGCCATCGGACTGCAGAATATCGGCGTCGCCGAGTTCATCGAGAAGAAGCTGCCGCCGCTCAGCCACTATCCCTCCTGCAAAGTCATCGTCAACGTTTTCGGCTATACGGTCGGCGAGTATAAACAGGTCGTCGAGCGCCTGAATGATGCCGAAGGCATCGCCGCCTACGAACTGAACGTCTCCTGCCCCAACGTGCATGCCGGCGGCATGGCGTTCGGCTCCGATGCCGGATCGCTCGAATACCTGGTGCACGAGGTCCGGAGCGTTTCAAAGCGGCCGCTGATCATCAAGCTCTCGCCCAATGTCACTTCCATCGCGGGCATGGCGCGGGTATGTGCGTCGGCAGGCGCGGATGCCGTAAGCCTGGTGAATACTTTCCTGGCGATGTCGATTGATGTGGAAACACGCAAGCCGCAGGTTGACCAATGTGACGGGAGGATTGTCCGGTCCGGCTATCAAGCCGATCGCGTTGCGCATGGTGTACGAAGCTGCGAAGGCAGTCAGCATTCCCGTCATTGGCCTCGGAGGCATCGTCACTCCCGAAGATGCGATCGAGTTCATGCTTGCCGGCGCAACCGCCGTGCAGGTGGGCACTGCCAGCTATGCCGATCCGCGCGCAACGGAGCGACTCGCCAAGGGCATGGAATCCTGGTGCCGCAGCCATCATGTGGAACGCATTGCCAGCCTGACCGGTGCGATTGACGTCTCGCAAGAAGCAGCCCTGACACAATCGCGAGCCTTTGGTTCCAGATCCGGTTGATATGATTCCGTTGAAGTCCCTCTTCCCTTCAAGGAGCACGCCTGTGAATCTTCGCCGCATGCAGTTCCTTGCGCTTTTCGTCTCGATCGGGACCATTGCCGGAACCCTGGGACTCAGCGCTCAGAACATTTCCCTCACCGTGGATGCGACGAAGACGCAGAACAAGATTCTGCATGCGCACCTGGTGATGCCGGTGAAGTCCGGGCCGCTGACCGTCTACTACCCCAAGTGGATTCCCGGCGAGCACGGACCCGACGGCCCGATCGCCAGCCTCAGCGGGCTGAAGTTCTAAGCGGACGGCAAGGTGATTCCCTGGCAGCGCGACCTGCTGGATGTCTTCACGTTTCATCTCGATGTGCCCGAAGGCGTCAGCAAGCTTGAAGCGAATTACGACTACATCGAGCCCGACGGCGGCTCCGCAACCGACAAGCTGCTCATCCTCGAGTGGAACGAAGTTGCGCTCTATCCGGCAGGAACACCCTCCGAAAAGCTGATGTATGATGCGAAGCTGATCATGCCGGAGGGCTGGAAGTTCGGCTCATCGCTTCCCGTCGCGAGTGAAAGCGGGAACGAAGTCTCGTTCAAGCCCATCTCGTTTGATCTGCTGGTTGACTCGCCGGTTGCCACGGGCAGTTACTACCGCAGCATCGATATCACGCCGCCGGGCGAGCCGATTCATCACGAAATCGACATGGTGGCCGACAGCGAAGACGCGCTGAACATGAGTGCCAAGGATCAGAAGGCGATGACCAACCTGGTCGCGGAATCGGGCAAGCTGTTCGGCGCGCGGCACTATCGCGACTACCATTTCCTGCTTGGCCTCAGCGATCACGTCGCGCATTTCGGCCTGGAGCATCACGAGTCGAATGACAGCCGCCTGCCGGAGAACACGCTCCTCGGTCCCGGCTCCGGCATGGCGCTCGGCGGGCTGCTGTCGCACGAGTTTGTGCACTCGTGGAACGGCAAGTATCGCCGGCCCGCGGACCTGGCGGCTCCCGACTTCGAGAAGCCCATGAAGACCGACCTGCTGTGGGGCTATGAAGGACTGACCGACTACCTTGGTCCGATGCTTGCGGCGCGCAGCGGACTGTGGACGCCGGACCAGTACCACGAGTACCTGGCCAGCATCGCGGCTTCTCTCGGGCCGGGACGCCCCGGCCGCACATGGCGTCCATTTCGCGATACGGCCGACGCCGAATTCGGCATGGGCTTTGGCGCGCGCGGCTGGCTCAACTGGCGCCGCTCATCCGACTACTACGATGAAGGCGACCTGCTCTGGCTCGAAGTGGCCACGATCATCCATCGCGAATCGCACGGCGCCAAATCGATCGACGATTTCTGCCACGCATTTCACGGCGGCGCCAACAACGGTCCCGAAGTGAAGACCTATACTTTCGATCAACTGGTCAGCGACCTGAATGCCATCGCTCCCTACGATTGGGCCACGTTCTTCCACACTCGTCTTGACTCAACCTCGCCCGAGTCGCCCGTGGGTGGAGTCGAAAACGGCGGCTGGAAGGTCACCTACTCCGACAAACCCGCACACCTCGAAGGACGCCGCGGCAATTCCGGATACGTCTATTCCATCGGCCTGCAGGTTGGCGCCGATGGCGCCGTCAGCGATTCCATGGTCGGCAGCCCGGCGTATGAAGCGGGCGTCTCATCGGGAATGAAGATTGTTGGCGTCAATGGACGCGTGTTTACTTCGGATCTGCTCGGCGAAGCGATCAAGGACGCGAAAGATCCCTCAAAGCCGATTACGCTGCTGGTTGTTGTCGACGACTACTACCGCACCTGCACCATCAACTACCACGATGGACCGCGCTATCCGCACCTCGTCCGCGACGACGGCAAGCCCGACTATCTCGATGAGCTGATCAAGGCCCGGGCTGGGCAGTAACCGCTGCACCGATGTAATTCCCGGTCGCTTGACTGAAAAAAACCTGGCTCTGGTCCGAGCTTTTGGTTGACGCTCGCGCTGATTGGGATTAATGTACCGTCTACAACCAGAGTTCATCGATCGAGTAGATCTGCATTGAGACCATTTGGACGCCGATGCTTTTGGTGCGCCCCGACTGGCTCAAGCAAGAGAGAGATCTTGCAAGCCGTAATTCGAGCACTCGGGAAATTCCCCAATAAGGCGCTACGCAATGAAGCCCACTCTCTTCCCTACTCTGCTTCAACTCCTCACCGGCGGGGCCATTCTGCTCTGCTGCGCCACTTCGATTGCTGCGTCAAAAAACGGCCAATCCCCGCATGAAACCACGGTCGCCAATGTCCAGTCATCTTTCCCCTGGTATATGACCGTCGACGCGGAAACCGGTAGCGGCATCGCGACGGGAACAATGAGCCTGGTCAGGTCTCCTTCCCGCAGCGGCGCTGCCCGCGAGTTCGGCATCAGCTTCCAGAACTCCGCCGGCGAGCGTTACTGGTCCATCTTCGGCGCGGATTCGTCCGCCACCAACTTCACCTATGATGCACAGGTTTATATCGCTGCCCCGTCCAGCGATATCGCGAATCTCGAATTCGATGTGAACCAGGTGATGGCAAACGGCGAAACCGTCATCTTCGGCGTTCAGTGCGATGGGTACAGCAGCACCTGGGACTACACCACCAACGCAGGCACGCCCACGAATCCGGCCGATCAGTGGCTCCACTCGACGGCTCCCTGCAACCCTCAGACCTGGACGACCAATACCTGGCACCACGTTCAGATGAGCTACTCGCGTGACAGCTATGGGAACGTCACCTACAAGACCGTGAGCCTCGATGGCATCGTTCAGAAGATCGACGAAACCGTGCCGTCAGCCTTCGCTCTTGGATGGAGCCAGGTCCTTCTGACCAATTTCCAGATTGATGGCCTCGGCGGTTATGGGTCTGCTACGGTCTACATCGACAAGCTCGCAATCTCGCGCTGGTAAATGGGGCTTTGTCAGCGGGTTGCGGTCGATTGCGATGCAATCGCATCGATCTGGTATGTCCCGTAATCGATGGTGAAGACGGCGCTTCCGCCGATGCGAACCTTTGTCTCGCTACGATTCGACGTGGGCAGCCAGAAGTCTCCCGTTTTGGTGCTGGTGAACGTGATCTGCGGCCGCAGGATCCAGAAGGAAGGATTCTTCGCCGGCTCCGCCTTGATCCTCACCACCGCGAAATCTGCCGCATCCACCCAGATCTTGCCTCGATAGAGAAACTTGCTGTCCTTTACCGGTTCGACCATGAGAGCGTATGCCGGCCTGCCGTCAAGGGTTTCGATCCCCGCAAGCTCGAATTTGTAGTTTGCGGGCGTCAAGGCTGTCGCGTTCTGGTCGTGCGATGCTTCCGCTTCGCTGTCCACGGCCTTCTTGAGGACCTTGTCGCACAGTAGCTTCGATCCACTTTGCGACACGATGCGAAAGCTTTTACCAGTTGCCGCGTCAAAGGTGACCGAGACATCCATCTTGCCTACTAGATTGGCTGAAAATCCCCTGTACTGAACCTGGTAGTGTCGCAACTCCTGGTAATGCTTCAGTTGCTCACTCTGGAGCTGATTGTGGCGCAGCATCTGCCCGACGATCGCCGTTGCAGTCATGTTCGTGGGAGCAGAAAGATTCGGATTTTCCGGACGGGCGACAACGGTCACCAGGACCAGCCCGGCAGTCAGGGAAAGGGCCCTGATTCCATTGAAAGGCATGATGCATAGTATCCCACGCAATCAGAGGCCGCGCTGTCTCCTTTTGCTCACATGGAACGCCCTCTCGGACCGTAAAACTCGTGCGCTGCGACACAGTCAGGTGGCTGGCGTGATCTCTTTCTTACTTTTTGAAGCGTGAGACCCATCACAAGCGCGACTTAGAGGCGCTCGAAAGACGTGATTTGCAACACTTGTGATGACGCTCACAGCCTACCGTATTTTGAGCTAAGTACTGTGCCTACATTTGCTGGACTTCCAGATGTGATCTGACTGACATCGATCAGCGTGGGAGATTCCGGTACCCGCACGGCGAGTAATGCTCTGCGAGGATGCACTGCGATTGACGCACTGCAAGCGAGGTGGGCATGGGGCAAACGATTTGGCAGTCCATGGAAAAGAAGGGGTATAACCGCAGGCAGTTTCTGCAGTTTTGCGCATCAGCGGCAGCGGCGGCGGGAATCTCGCAGAGCGGCGTAGCGCAGGTTGTATCCGCGTTTGAGAAGAAGGAAAAGCCCGTGGTGGTGTGGCTGCACTTTCAGGAGTGCACCGGCTGCAGCGAGTCATTCATCCGGTCATCGCACCCGATCGTTGCAGATGCCCTGCTCGATGTGTTGTCGCTGAACTACTCCGAGACGCTGATGGCGCCTTCGGGATTTCAGGCGGAGAAGAGCCTGACGGACACGATCCGCGACCACAAGGGCAAGTACATCCTGGTGGCGGAAGGCGCGGTGCCGACAAAAGACGGCGGCGTGTACTGCATGATCCGCGGCAAGACCGCGGTTTCGATTCTGCAGGAAGTTGCAGCGGATGCGGCGGCAGTTGTGGCGTGGGGCAGTTGCGCTTCGTATGGCGGAGTGCAGGCAGCGAAGCCGAATCCGACGGACTCCACTCCGATTTCGAAGCTGGTGAACAAGCCGGTAATCAATGTGCCGGGATGCCCGCCAATCGCCGACGTGATGATGGCGGTGGTGACGCACCTGCTGGTTCTGGGCAAGATGCCGGCGCTCGACAATCTCGGCCGGCCCAAGGAGTTTTACGGACGCCGCGTTCACGACACCTGCTATCGCCGGCCGAACTACGATGCCGGCTTCTTCGTAGAGTCATTCGACGACGAGAACGCGCGCAAGGGATATTGCCTGTACAAGATGGGCTGCAAAGGTCCGGTGACGTACAACGCCTGCTCGGTGGTGCGCTGGAACGAGGGCACGAGTTCGCCGATCCAGTCGGGGCATCCATGCATTGGGTGCAGCGAGCCCGGGTTCTGGGACAACGGTCCGATGTATCAGCATCTCGCGTCGTTCCCAGGATTCGGTATCGAGAGCACGGCGGACACGGTTGGAACGGTTGTAGCAGCAGCCACGCTGGCCGGTGTAGCGGCACATGCAGTGGTTACAAATATTCGTAAAAAGGAAGTCATCGCAGAAGTACACGCCGATGACCAGAAGGAGTCTTAAATGGCCTTGACACGTGTAGTGGTCGATCCGGTAACTCGCATTGAAGGTCACCTGCGCATTGAGGCGGTGGTGGATAACGGCGTCATCACCGACGCGTACAGCGCGGGCACAATGGTGCGCGGCCTCGAGAAGATTTTGATTGGCCGCGATCCACGCGATGCGTGGGCCATTACCGAGCGCGTCTGCGGCGTCTGCACCACGGTACATGCGCTGGCCAGCGTGCGGTCTGTTGAAGACGCATTGGGCATCGCGGTCCCGCCTACGGCGGAGCTGATCCGCAACATCATGATGGCGACGCAGTACGTGCAGGATCACGTGATCCACTTCTATCACCTGCATGCGCTGGACTGGGTTGACGTCGTGAATGCGCTGAAGGCCGATCCAAAGAAGGCGGCGGAACTGGCGCAGAGCTTCTCTAAATGGGACAAGAACACGCCGGCCTATTTCTCTGCCGTGCAGGACAAGATCAAGGCATTTGCAGCGAGCGGGCTGGGCATCTTTGCCAACGGCTACTGGGGACACCCGGCTTACAAGCTTCCGCCGGAAGTGAATCTGATCGGCGTGGCGCACTATCTCGATGCACTGGAGTGGCAGAAGGAGATCGTCAAGATTCACGCGGTCTTTGGCGGCAAGAATCCGCATCCGAATTACCTGGTTGGCGGAGTTCCCTGCTCAATCGATGCGGACGAGGTGGCCGCAATTAACACCGAGCGGCTGAACCTGGTTTCGCGCTTGATCTCGCAAGCCGACGAGTTTGTGAACGAGGTTTACATTCCCGATCTGCTGGCGGTTGCTTCGTTCTACAAGGACTGGGCGAAGTGGGGCGGCGGGCTTTCGAATTATCTGAGCTATGGCGAATATCCGACTAAGGGTTACGGAAATCCCGAGTCGTTCAAGTTTGCGCGCGGCGTTGTTCTGAATCGCGACCTGAGCCAGGTTTATCCGGTGAATGCGAAGGATTCGCAGGAGATCAAGGAGTACATCGCGCACTCCTGGTACAGCTACGACGGTGGGGATGCACAAGGCGTTCATCCATCGGCAGGCGAAACGAAGATCAACTACACCGGCCCGCAGCCTCCGTTTGAAACGCTGGCAGGATACGAGAAGTATTCGTTCCTGAAGACTCCGCGGTGGAAGGACAATGCGATGGAGGTGGGACCGCTGTCGCGCCTGCTGGTGTCGTATGCTGCCGGCCATGCGGACGTGAAAGAGCTTGTAGGACAGACGCTGGGCAAACTCGGCGTGCCGGTGGATGCGTTGTTCAGCACACTGGGACGCACGGCGGCGCGCGGACTGGATGCAGCTCTCGCGATGATCTGGTTGAAGGAATTCTTCGGCGAGCTGATGGACCGCGTGAAGATAAACGAAGTTTCCACATTCAACAGCGAGAAGTGGGAGCCGAAGAGCTGGCCCAAGGACGCCGAGGGCGTGGGACTGGTAGATGCGCCTCGCGGAGCTCTCGCGCACTGGATCAAGATTCACGATGGCAAGATCGAAAACTACCAGCTGGTGGTGCCGACGACGTGGAACGGATCTCCGCGCGATGCCAAACTGCAGCGCTCGGCGTTCGAGCAGTCCCTGATTGGTACGCCGGTAGCAAATCTCGAGCAGCCGGTAGAGATTCTTCGCACCATTCATTCCTTTGACCCGTGCCTTGCCTGCGCCGTGCATTTGTACGATCCGCAGGGACGGCACCTTCACCAGGTTTCTTTCGAGTAATGACCATGAGCACGACTGGAATTGCAGGCAAAGCCAGTTTACGGTAACGGCAATCGTCCGGCGGAATATCGGCGGGTATACGTGTGGGAACTGCCGGTACGCGCGTACCACTGGATCAACGCGATTGCACTGGTGCTACTGTGCATCACCGGCTATCTGATTGGCGCGCCTCTGCGGGTGTTCTATTCGGCAGAAGCCTATCAGCAGTATTGGTTCGGCTGGGTGCGCTTCATCCACTTCCTCTGCGCTTATGTGTATGTCTTCAACTTCCTGGCGCGTCTCTACTGGGGATTTGTGGGCAACAAGTATGCGCGATGGAACTCGTTCTTCCCGCTGAAGAAAGTCGCAGCGTCAGGAGATCGTCGACGTGATCAAGGCCGACGTGCTTGAAGTGAAACTGCACGGGCCAATCTCAACCGGACACAATGCGCTGGCCGGGTTCGTATACTTCTTCACATTCCTGGCATTCGTGGCGCAGTCGATCACCGGATTCGCTCTCTACTCCAGCATGAGCACTTCATTTATCCCACGGATGTTTACCTGGATCGTGCCGCTGATGGGCGGAGAGATGAGCGTTCGTTACTGGCATCACTTGTTCCTGTGGTTTTTTGTCGCGTTCATCGTCGTCCACGTGTATCTGGCGTTCTATCACGACTACATCGAGGGTCGCGGAACCATCTCCTCGATCGTCGGCGGATGGAAGTTCGATCGCGTGAAGAACAGACAGAGGACCAGGGACTAGGGACCAGGGACCAGGGACATAAACGGCAACGTCTGCGTGTTACTTTGTGGTTGAGGTTGTGCTGGTTCGAGTGACGCGAGGTGTTGGTGACGACGGATGCGAACAAGACCCTGGTTCTGGGGCTCGGCAACGTGATCATGGGCGACGAAGGTGTCGGCGTCCATGTGGTCCGGGCCCTCGAGAAACATCCTCTTCCTGCCAATGTGGAATGCCTCGACGGTGGCACCGGCGGATTCATTCTGCTGGAGCCGCTGCAAAACGCCGGCCACATCATCCTCATCGACGCCACCGACGACGGAAACCCTCCCGGAACCGTCACGCGCACCACGCCGCGCTTTTCTGCCGATTATCCGCCGACTTTGACCGCGCACGACATCGGCGTGAAGGATCTGCTGGACGCTTTCTATATGCAGAGCGGCGAGCGTGAAGTGATTCTGTACGCCATCACCATCGACCCGCGGCAGCCGATCTCGATGGATCTGTCGCCGGAACGCTCGCAAAGGCGGCAGATGAAGCCGTGCGGCGCATCCTCGCAGAGCTGAACGCAACTTCTAACTGATCGCGGGAGAGGGCTGCGGAAGAAGCCAATCCCTCAGGGGCTGAGGCCCAGTTCAATCCCAGCCATTTTGGCACGCGACCCAGAGGGTACCCCGAGTCGTGCCCTGACCCATTTCATCTTTTGCGGCACGACTGACCTCTTGTTCCGACATCGTGCATCCGGTGCGGCACGACTGGATTTATGCCCTGACGCGAAATCGCCGCAAGGCGCTCGGGCTGCGTCAGGTACGAAGAGCACTTGCAGAGACGCAGCCTAACCGCTTAGATTTCAAACGTTACACAAAACGGAGATTTCCTCCAAAGCTGTTCCAGAGAAAGGAACTCCATGGATCGCCGTACGTTTTTGGCTGCTGCATCTGCAACCGCAGTCTCAACGGGACTTCAATCAATTCCCTCCTTCGCCAACCCCGACGCAGCAAAGCTGCCACCGATGGCTCTTGGTCTGCTTATCAGTCCCTTCAATGACCCCGAGGGTACCATCAAGCGCGTCCACGACATGGGCTTCAGCAACTGCTTTCTTTCGCTCGACGGCTACATCAACAAGTTCACGGCTGATGCTGCGAAAGAGATCGGGGATCTGCTGGGAAAGTATCAGGTGGTCGCCACCACGGTTGAAGTCGTCGGGCCCGGACCGCTCGAGTGGAATTTTCTGCAGGGGCCATCGACAATCGGTGTAGTGCCACCGAAGACCCGAGCGGCCCGCATTGATGCGTTGCGGCAGGTCTCGGACTTTGCAAAGCTGCTCGGCATCAACCAGGTTCAGACACATTGCGGATTTATCCCTGAGAATCCAACGGATGCGCTCTATCCCCAGGCGGTGGCTGCCATTCGCACCGTGGCCGAACACTGCCACGCCAACGGCCAATACTTCCTGATGGAGACGGGACAGGAGACGCCGACCACCATGTCGCGCGTGATTCGCGACGCAAATCTTCCGAATCTCGCGGTTGGACTGGATACGGCAAACCTGATTCTCTATGGCAAGGCCAACCCTGTCGATGCCGTCGATATCATCGGCACCCACGTCCGCAGCGTCCACGCGAAAGATGGCAAATGGCCCACTGACCCGAGCAAGCTGGGGGAAGAAGTGCTGATCGGCAAAGGGTTGGTGGATTTCAAAACCGTCTTCACTAAACTACACAAGCTTGGCTACACCGGCGCAGTCACGATTGAGCGCGAAACCTCGGGTCCGCAGCAGGTTGAAGATGTTAAGAACGAGAAGATGTACCTGCAGCGGATACTGGATGAGGTCATAGGCTGATGGGAGGCGACCTCAGGGGCTAAAGCCCATCGCTTTGCTCGCCATTTGCGGCACGCGACCCAGAGGGTACCCCGAGTCGTGCCCTGACACAGAACTTTTGCCCTGACACAGAACTTTGAGGAACGCGAGGACACATGAATCGTCGGGAGTTTCTGCAAACAGGATCGGGGGTAGTTTCAGGCATGCTTTTGCTTAATCCACGTGCAGCATTTGGCTATGAAGCGAACTCGGCAGTGCGCCACGGCTTGCTGGGATGCGGGAACCGCGGCACCAGCGTTGCCACATCGTTTGCGAAAAACACCTCGGCCCGCATCGTTGCCCTTGCCGATCTCTTCGCCGACAATCTGGCCGCCGGTCACGATCACTTTGACAAGCTGAATGCCAGCCTCTCGCAGCCCGCCATCGACAGCAAGTTGCTGTTCCGTGGGCCGCACGCTTTCGAACAACTCGCCGCATCGCCCGACGTCGACCTCATCCAGATATCCACGCCGCCGTTCTTCCACGTACAGCACCTTGAAGCCGCCGTGGCCTCGGGCAAGCATGTCTACTGCGAAAAGCCAGTCGGCATCGACATCATGCAGGCGAAGCATGCGCTCGAGATTGCCACGCGCGTCAAGCCCAGTCAAAGCGTGGACGTAGGTTTCCAGTGCCGCAACGCTCCGCCCATCGCCGCACTTGACGAGAAAATCAAGGCCGGCGGCATCGGTAAAATCGTCACCGTCTCCGGCAATTACAACGCTCCCGCCTCCACTGAGAAAAAGCGCGAAGGCGAAGGCCCCGACGAATACCGCCTGCGCAACTGGCTCTGGGATCGCGCGCTGTCCGGGGACATTCTCGTGGAGCAGAACATTCACATCATCGACCTCTGCAACTGGATGGTCGGCGCGCATCCGCTGAAGGCCACAGCCACCGGCGGCCGCAACGTTCTCACCCACTTCGGCGATTGCTGGGATAACTACCAGGTTGACTATACCTATCCCAACGACGTGCACTTCTCATTTGCATCCACCCAGTTCAGCACAGACAATGTCTTCGACGCTGGCCTTAAGCTGTTCGGCGCCAGCGGATCGGCGACCTGTCCCTATTCCGGCCCCATCGCCATTACCGGTCCCAACGCGTGGGCGTATCAGGATTCCGCGTCGACCGCCCCGGGCTCAGGAAAATTTGCAGCAAACGGCGCCTTCCTCGACAACCTCCAGTTCGCCGATCGCGACAAGGAGCGCACCTTCATCGCCAGCATTGTCTCCGGCCCGGTGCACAATCAGATCGCCGCCGGCGTTGAAACCGCGCTTAGTTGCATGCTTGGCCGCATGGCGGGTCTCCAGCAGCGCGAAGTGACATGGGAGGACCTGGTCGCGCACGGCGAGAACTATAAACTCGGCTTCAGCCTCGATCAGTTCTCCTGAAGCGACGGTTCAGCGGAGGATGCACGCGCCGGTGTGAACGCGTCAATGCCAATAGAACTGCCTGAATTGAGAAGAGGGTACGTCTGGGTAGGTTTCGCGATTGCATGACCACAAAACAATTGCTAATTCATCGAGACATATTGCTGAGTTTCAGCAATTTGCGGACATCATCACTCCAGCAAATTATGGGGACTACGCGGATTACCGCCATTTTGAAGCAGCCTACCCACAAAAGTCCCGACGCTCCCGACGGCAGCCTTCTTCCTAAACATTGGCTGCCAAACCATCGTGCGGGACCTGGTCAGCCTGCACTGTTCTCTCGCCTTGGGCAAAGCGAATGCCAGCAGTCTGACCTTGGATTGCAGATTCTCATCCATAAGCAAAGTAACCCGCAAATCGTAAGTGACATCGCACTGTATCTGAAGGAATTTGCAATCTCCATGACAGAACCGTCCGCCAGAGATTCAGGGCTTGTCCGAGTTCGAGGGGCTCGCGAGCACAACCTGAAGAATGTCGACTTGGACATTCCACGTGACGCGATGGTGGTTTTTACTGGCGTCTCGGGATCGGGCAAGTCCTCGCTCGCATTTGGAACACTCTACGCTGAAGCCCAAAGGCGATATTTAGAGTCGGTGTCTCCCTATGCGCGTCGTCTCTTTCACCAACTCGAAGTACCAGAGGTGGATTCGATCGATGGTCTTCCTCCGGCTGTTGCGCTTCAGCAACAACGAGGCTCTCCAACCACTCGTTCCTCCGTGGGGAGCGTGACAACGCTATCGAATCTCTTGCGTATGCTGTATTCCAGAGCTGGGGATTACCCTAAGGGACAGCCGCTGCTTTACGCAGAATCATTCTCGACAAATACAGCGGAGGGCGCCTGCCCGAAGTGCCACGGCCTTGGCCGAATCTACGACGTAACCGAAGAATCCATGGTGCCGGACCCTTCCAGGACGATCCGGGAACGGGCAGTGGCGGCGTGGCCAACCGCATGGCAGGGACAGAATCTTCGAGACATTCTTGTGACCCTCGGCTACGACGTCGACAAGCCGTGGCGGAAGATGTCCCGTAGAGACCGCAACTGGATTCTTTTTACCGAAGAACAGCCGACCGTTCCGGTCTATGCAGGATTTACACCCGCTGAAACTCGGCAGGCGCTAAAGCGAAAACTCGAACCGAGCTACATGGGCACCTTTACCAGTGCTCGCCGCTACGTAATGGAAACCTTTGCGAAAAGCGAAAGTGCCAGGATGAAGAAGCGCGTCTCGGCTTATATGCTCAGCACCATTTGTCCGGCCTGTCATGGCAAGCGATTGCGTCCGGAAGCCCTGACAGTGAAATTCGCAGGCTTCGACATCGCCGAGATTTCCGCACTTTCACTGAAGCAACTCATGATGACCGTCAAGCCCCATACCGAGGGCAACATACTCCCCGCGAAGTCTCCGGAGCGTGTGCTCGTAACCAAGCGGATTACTTCCGAAATCGTTGCCCGGCTTCATGTGCTCCTCGACCTGGGCCTGGGATATCTCAGTCTCGAGAGGAGCACACCTACCTTGTCCCCGGGGGAACTGCAGCGGCTTCGCCTGGCAACGCAGCTCCATTCAAATCTCTTCGGCGTTGTCTACGTGCTCGACGAGCCATCCGCCGGTCTTCATCCGTCCGATACCGAATCATTAATGCGCGCTCTCGACGCTCTGAAGCGTGTTGGGAATTCACTGTTCGTCGTTGAACATGAAATCGACGTGATCAAGCATGCCGATTGGTTGGTGGATGTTGGTCCGGCGGCCGGCGCCGAGGGAGGCCAAATCCTGTACAGCGGACCCCCGAAAGGTCTGGGCGCCATAGGTAACTCTGAAACCGCCAAATATCTCTTCCGGCAAAAACGCAGACAACCTCGTGAACGCCGCGAGCCGACCGGCTGGCTCAAGTTGCGAAATATAACCCGCAACAATCTTTTCGGCGTCGATGTAGACATTCCGTTGGGAGTGCTTGCCTGTGTCACTGGTGTGTCGGGCTCGGGAAAGTCAACTTTAATTTCCCAGGCGCTGATCGATCTCGCCACGGCCGAGCTCGGACACGCATCTCAGACCGAGGAAAATCTTGATCCTTTGGATAGCGATCCAGTTATCGGAACATCGGGCGAGATCGCGGGAGGTCTGCAAGGAATCCGACGCATGGTCGTGGTCGATCAGAAACCGATCGGACGAACGCCTCGTTCCAACATGGCTACCTACACAGGACTTTTCGACCACGTGCGCACGTTGTTCGCAAATACGAAGATGGCCCAAGCACGAAAATACGATGCGGGACGATTCTCGTTCAACGTAGCAAAAGGTCGCTGCGAGACCTGTAGCGGTGAGGGCTTTGTTTGTGTTGAACTTCTATTCTTACCCAGCGTCTACTCACCGTGTCCAACATGCAAAGGTTCGCGCTTCAATGCCAAGACCCTCGAAGTAACCTATCGGGAAAAGAACATCGCCGAGATATTGGGGATGACCGTGAATGAGGCGCTGGCATTTTTCGCTTCTGATGCGCCCGTCAAGCGGGCACTGGACACGTTGCATGACGTTGGTCTTGGATATCTTCGTCTTGGACAATCAGCAACGGAGCTCTCTGGCGGGGAGGCACAGCGGATCAAACTGGCGACGGAGTTACAAAGAATGGGGCGGGGAGATACACTTTATATCCTTGATGAGCCGACTACCGGTCTTCATCCTTCTGACGTTTGCCGGCTCCTGGCACAGTTGCAGACTCTTGTTGAGGGCGGAAACACTGTATTGGTGGTTGAGCACGATATGGATGTCATTACCGCAAGTGACTGGATCATCGACATTGGCCCAGGCGCCGGAGATGAGGGAGGCAAGGTGGTTGCCTTCGGACCGCCCGAACAAGTTGCAAAGAACGAAGCGAGCCGCACTGCGCCCTATTTGGCGGAACATGTTTGAGCGAATTGGACTGATCTATGACCTATGTCAGTTCACGCATCAATTTGAGAGCATCAGAAGCAAGGCTAGTTTTGATCGCTTAAGCATCACCTGATTAGATGCGTTCGCACGCGCATGCCTTCCCGGTCTGAAGCAAGCGAAACTCTCCGATCAAGGCCGGAGCCCTTTCCCGGGCTCATCTCTTGGATCAAACACTTGCGCGGCAAGGCGAAGTCTCTCCTGTTCTACTGACTGAAACTGATCGTCAGCTCGACGTAACATCATTTCGAAATCGTACTTACCGAGACGACTATCCTCTGTCGATACGATTTGAAGCACTTTCCAGAGACTTCGCTTGCCCGCTATTCCCAGAGAAAGCATCTCAAGGGCCTCGAATAATTCAAGGCCCGCAGATCTGGTATGGCCCAGTTTCAGGCGAGTCAATTTTTCGAGCATCCAGCCGCCTGCATTCTTGATTGCGCTCGAATCCTCGCCGATGGCCTCAATGATACTTCTGAGCGTGTTATCGTCCGCCTGGATTTCGGGTAAAAGCCTCTTCGCAAACCCTTGATATCTTTCGTCCCCCTGATGCTTGCACATCCCTTCCAGCAGTTGCACCGCGATTTGTGCGCCGCCCAGATGATCTCTTAGATATATGCCTAATGATTCCGACATCTGCACCTTTCCGAAACAGACCAATCTGTCGCTGGCCGCTTATGAATTCAGATGCAATCTACTACGGCTGCGTGAATGCGGCGTTGAAGTGAATTGCCTACCCGATGGCAAAACTGACCGTTCTCCAAACACCCGGCTAATCGCTATGGTGGATGCCGTCAGCGTCCCACTGACTGCCGATGAGGAGTTCCAGGCCGGCTTCATGTGCAACGGCCAGCGTGCCACGCCAACGAACCCACTTCCCGCCGTTTGCCCGGCTTCTGAGTTTACGTCGAGCCTGATCAGCATCCCGGCTCCCCACACGGGCGACAACGACAAGAACCCGCAGCGCATCGTGCCGCGCAACCTCTTTGACGCCTCGCTTGGCAAGGCTTGTGAACTTTCGAGAGAGGTTGGTACCGGGGGAATTCTCCGGGTGTTCTATGCCCGTGAACTGAACATTTGATACGAAAAGTCTTCGTTCTGTATTTGGAGTGCTCGAACGCAATGGAGGGCGGACAATTACTGTCAAAACGGGATAATTCTGATACGCCGGCGGGTTATGAACACGTTGGCCTGTCGCAACGATTGGCACTCCGAGTTGACTTTGGAGGGTTCTTCAACGGGATCCGGGGCCTGAAGATCACTTGGCCGACGGATGCGGCAGGATAGGTCAAGCGGCCGCTGCCATTTCGTGAAGGAAGAAACTGCCCCTATGGCCGGCCCGCCTTACCGCCGGGTTTACTCCCAAATTCGATCCGATTCGGCGACGGATCGCTTCCGGTTGCGAGCATCACGATAAACATTGACGAATAACGCAACAAGGAAGGATACGCTTCCTCCAACAACTGCAGAGAGAACAATTGGAGCGGTCATCATCAATCCTCCTTCGACTCCAACTACACTCTAGACCGCCGAACCTAAACAAAGCCTAAATACCGCCTAAGAGTTTCGTAAGGCGCTCGGCCGTTTGCCAGGTTGCTTCAATTCGTGGACGTGGAGGATGCGAACAAAATACGAACCCTTACCAGCACTTAGTTCTCTCGTATCTCCGCACCAGTCAAACGTCAGGGTGATCAGGGTTCGCGCGGCCTGGCAGTAACGGCTGAAACGCCGTAACTGCTAGGGGGAGACAATGGAGTGTGGCAATGAGGCGCGACACCGAGTCTCAAGAACGCGACGCGCGGGAGCGCCGAATCACAGAATCACGGTACGCTCGCATTCCGAGGGAATGTACGCATGAGGAGAAGGCGCCGGCAGGCTGAGGTCACCGCGATGTCTAACACCGCGGAAGTTGTTGTAAGACTCCAGCCCTCGCCCGCTGATTGTCCTTTGTTTGCGGGCGATTCACAGATAGCCGAATCGGGTAATGATGTGCCCTGCCCATCTCGGTACAGGCAGCGGCTGCTGTATTTGTGCGGCCTCCTTTCGCTAATCCTCGAAGTGCATTGCGCAATTAAATCGATTTGGGTTCATGCTTTCTTCATGTCAGGCGCTTCATCCTGAATCCATCATCGCTTTCGTCTACCAACATAGTGGTGGTTACACGATGTCTATCGCGTAACAAATCGTGACACTGCGCGAGACATCGTCATCAGCGTCCTCCAATCAAATTGACAGCACCTCGTTGTGGCCCGATTGTTAAACCTGCCGCGCGATTGCGGCGTTGTGCGCCCTTCGTATCTCGCGATGGGCAATTGCAACTCCCGTTTTTATGAAGTCTCAACGTTCGACTTACGCTTTGCTTATGAAGATGCCCATGAAATAAAAGAAGGCCGAGGCCTAGTCGATGAGGGTTCGCACGAATGATGCAACTCACGCAGACTTCATCGGATGTCATAATCGCGGCGCATCGTAATGCGTTCTGTTATCTCAAGTTATGTTTGCTGCCACGGATGCAGATGGTGAATACACCAAAAAGTACTTTCTTTTTGATTTCAAACAGAATGTGAGAGGTAAAGATGACAAGCACACTTCGGAAGGCAATGACACTCGCTCTGCTGATCGCTTGCGCGCCGATTTCAGGACTCGCACAGGAGACTGCAACAAATGCGTCTTCTTCGGAAACGAGAGCGAATGATCCGACTCCAGCGGCCGACAAAGGGTCGACACCTGCTTCGGCCACGGCACCGAAGCCCGAACTGAAGCCAACCGTCGAACAACAGATCGAAGCGCTCAAGAGCCGCATTGACCAGCTCGAGAGTGAGGTAAAAGAGGCAAAGGCTGCTGCGCTTGCCGACAGCGCAGACACTGCGGCGCTGAAAACGGCAGAGAAGGCTTTGGTTGCAGGCAGCGGGGCGGCACCATCGAGTTCGACCGCGGCAACAACGTCTGCTGCGCCAACCTTTAGTTCGTCGACGGCCGGACAAGAGCCTGTGCCCGCCGCTGCAGCACAGGCGTCCAAGGAGATCAGCGCGCAGACGACGACAAAGGGTGAACCTTTCGAAGGTGATTGGACGTGGCTGAACAGCAATGGGCACGCTTCGGACAGTCCCATGGCCACCAAGTACTTCACACCTGAGTTTCGCGCGGACGCTAACTACACGCTGGATTACAACCATCCCAAGGACGACTCTCTTGGCGGCTCGACCGAGACTTTTCGTTCCGACGAGTGGCAGCTTGAACAGATCAGCATCGGTGGCGATATCCACATTAACAATGTTCGCGGGCGCATTCTCACCATGGATGGGTTGTTTGCAACAACGACTCCGCGCAACGATGCTACTCCCAGTCGCGGGCAATGGGACCTCTCCAACGCATACAAGTACGTTTCCGAAGCGTGGGGCGGGTATCACTGGGATGTGGCCCACGGGGTCAATCTCGATGCCGGCATCTTTGTTTCTTACATAGGACTCTTCAGCTACTACAACTTCGACAACTGGACTTATCAGCCTTCATTCGTCTCCTCGAATACACCATGGTTTTTCAATGGCTTGCGCTTACAGTATTTTCCAACCAAGAAGTTGAAGATTGAGCCGTGGTTCATTAACGGCTGGCAATCCTATGCTCGCGCGAATGGCAAGCCTGGACTTGGCGGACAGATTCTGTGGCGTCCCAAGCCCTACCTGGACTTCGTGTGGAATAACTATGGTCTGGGAGAGGATGTTATCGGCCAGCCAGGGCGCTCGCGTGTCCACGCAGACTACAGCGCGCAGGTTAAGGTGTTCGACAATCCGTCAAAATTGTTGGACAAGATCGCCTTCACCGTCACCGGTGACCTGGGCTGCGAGTACGGCGGCGGCCCGGCCCAGGGGACCTACGACCCAAAGGGCAACTCTCCGGAGATGGGTTCGAGCTCGACTTATGCGGGTGGTGTGAACTGTCACGGCGGCAAGAATGGCAGGCCCAAGCAGGACTTCGTCGGCTGGATGATGTACAACCGCTATTGGTTCAAGAAGGATCTTTACGCCGTGACTCTTGGCGGCGGACAGATGAACAACCCCGGCCGTTACCTGACCCTGCTGCCTCCCATCAACGGTGCGACTGCGTCATCCGGCACACCATACTTTACTGAGAATCCTGGTGATCGCGCTCAGATGCACGACGGTACCATCACGTTCGATTACATGCCGAGCCAGTTCATTACGTTTCGCCTGGAAGAAGGCTATCGCTACTCCGACGTACCTTACTGGACAGGACGGGGCGGCATCACGCCCCCGGGTGGTAACAACGGCTCGCCAACACAGTATGCGTGCGCGACGGGTTCAGCATCCGGCTTCGGTTACGGGAGCCTGACACAAGCGGAAGTGGCTTGCGGTGCTGGAAGTGCGGCGGGCACCGCCGCGGGAGCGAGTGCCATCTGGTGGCCGGATCTGCGTACCAATCAGACAGTGTCGACAGTGGCGATCATGGTGCGGTTCTAGCTAAGACAATGGGCGAGCGCGCGGGTGAATGAGCTCGGGAGCAGGACTGGGGAACATAACGTCTCGGTCCTGCTCTGGATCAGGCAGCTCGCACTCAACAGCGTCCTTGCGTGTCCACTGGTTTTTGTCCAGGACGGAAGAGTTGCGTTCTGACGGTGGGAACGAATCGCCTCAAACGGAAGTGAGACATGATGCGGAATGGAGTTGGAGTTGTTGTTCTGATCATGCTTGGTGTTTCATTAGCCGGCTTGACTGGATGCAAGGAGAAAAAGGCGGACGCCGCGGCAGAGGCGCCGCCACCGTCCAAGGTGATTTCCGGAGTGGACGTGAGCTTTTTCGCGGTCGAGCATCCCGAGTGGTACCCGATCGTAGAGGCGACCGAATACCAGGCACCGTCGCAATTAGCCGTGACCGGCACGGTATTTCCCGACATCGCTCGGACCGTCCCTGTTATTTCCCTCGCCTCCGGACGCATTATGGACATCCGTGCTCGCCTCGGCGACACAGTAAAGAAGGGGCAGCTTTTGCTGCGTGTTCGCAGCGACGACATTTCGGGAGGTTTCGACGCCTACCGCAAGGCCGTCTCCGATGAGCTGCTGGCGCGGAAGCAATTGGATCGAGCGAAGGTGCTGTACGAGCACGGGGCCATCGCGCTGGGAGAGCTGGAGATCGCGCAGGACGGCGAGGATGACGCAAAGACGACCCTCGATACCGCCAGTGAGCACCTTCGTCTGCTCGGCAGCGATCCAGACAACCCGAAAGGAATTGTCGATATCCTCGCCCCTGTTTCCGGCGTAATCACCGATCAGGAAGTCACCAACGGGGCGTCCGTGCAGGCCTACTCTACACCGAACCCGCTAACGATTTCAAACCTGACCACCGTGTGGATCGTCTGTGACGTCTACGAAAACGACATGGCCAACGTGCGCGTCGGGCAACCTGCCGACATCAAGTTGAGCGCCTATCCGAACAAAGTACTCAAGGGCACGATCAGCAACATCGGCTCGATTCTAGATCCGAACATCCGCACCGCGAAGGTCCGTATCGAAGTTGCCAATCCGGGCGAGATGATGCGGCCGGGCATGTTCGCAACAGCCACTTTGTTCGGCAAGGAGAAGCAGACCTACACGGCTGTTCCGGCGTCTGCGATCGTGCATCTGCACGACCGCGATTGGGTGTTCATCCCTGTGCAGGAGAGGTTCAAACGCATCCTCGTCGTCAGTGGCGAACAGTTGCCAAACAATATGCAGGAGATTCTATCTGGGTTGCAGCCGGGCCAGCAGGTCGTGTCAAACGCGATCAATCTCCAAAATGCGATCGACAATGAATGACGCTCAACTCTGGCACTTGAGGAAGAAACGGTGATTCGCAGTCTCGTAGATTTTGCTCTCAATAATCGCTACGTGGTGCTGGCGATTGGGCTGCTATTGCTCGGCTGGGGTGCGCTGTCGTTTCACAACATGCCGGTAGAGGCCTATCCGGACATTGCCGATAATTACGTGAATATCATCAGCCAGTGGTCCGGGCGTTCCGCCGAGGAAATGGAACAGCAAGTATCGGTTCCCGTCGAAATCCAGATGTTCGGGATTCCGCATCTCACGACGGTGCGGTCGGAATCGATTTTTGGTCTTTCCCTGGTTACGCTGATCTTCGACGACCAATCGGTCAACGATTGGAACCGCCAGAAAGTGCTCGAACGACTCACGCAGGTCCAGGTTCCAGCGGGTGTGCAGCCTCAAATCGGAACGGACTGGAGTATGACGGGCCAGATCTACTGGTACACAATCCGGAGCACGAATCCGGCGTATGACCTGATGAATTTGAGGAGCATCGAAGACTGGACTCTGTACAAAGAGTTCAGGAAAGTACCGAACGTCGTGGACGTGAGCGACTTCGGCGGCACTGCGCGCGAATACCAGGTGCGCGTCGACCCGAATAAGCTGATGTCCTACGGCTTGAGCATCAGCCAGGTGGAGCAGCAACTCGCGAACAATAACGTGAATGCTGGCGGTAGCTTCGTTGAAGAGGGCTCGCAGCAGCTGAACGTCCGCGCACTCGGGCTTTACCGCAGTGTGCAGGATATTGAGAATACTGTGCTGACGAGTTCGAAAGGAGCTCCAGTTCGCGTAAAGGACATCGCGGTCGTCGACTGGGGCCCCAAAATTCGACTGGGGCACATGGCCAGAGCCGATCATCGTCCAGACGGAGTCATTGTCGATGAGCCCGACGTCATCCAGGCCGGCGTGCTCATGCGCAAGGGAGCCGAAGAAGGCCCTACACTCGACGGGATTCACAAAAAGGTGGACGAGCTCAACAACCACATCCTGCCCGAGGGCGTGAAAGTCATTCCGATGCTGGACCGCAGCGATCTGCTTCATTTCACGTTGCACACGGTGCTGCACAACCTCGGCGAGGGGATGATCCTGGTCACGATTATTCTCTTCCTGTTTCTCGGTAATGTTCGAGGGGCCTTCATCGTTGCGCTCACCATACCCTTCGCCTTGTTGTTCGCGTCTATCTTTCTCAATTTGAGCCATATCCCCGCAAACTTGATTTCACTTGGCGCCCTCGATTTTGGAATGGTCGTTGACGGCGCAGTCGTGATGATGGAAAACATCATGAGGCATCTGAGTACCGCAAGAACGGTTCGCCGGTGCGGATCGCAGCTGAGCGATGAACATCAAGACGCCGGTCGAGATGATTCGTGACGCTGTCACGAGGTCCAACGGCCCGTTTTCTACGCCATCGCCATCATCATCACCGCCTACATGCCGATCTTCACGCTGCAACGAGTCGAAGGGCGCTTGTTCCGGCCTATGGCCTGGACCGTTGCCTTCGCTCTACTCGGCGCCATCGATATTCTCGATTTTCATTGTCGCCTGTGCTTTGCAGCCCTGCTATTCCCGCATGGTGTCAAGGAATGGCACAACCCGGCCATGGTTTTTCTCAAGGACCGTTACCGGATGCGGCGTTAAGTGGGCTATTGAGTATCGCATGGATCACTGTTGGCGCCGGCGTGGCTTCGTTGGCCGTCGCCGTTTTCCTGGCGTTCAGTGGAGTCATTGGCTCGGAGTTCCTGCCCCATTTGGACGAAGGCGCCATTTGGGCGCGCGGTGCGATGGCCAACAGCGTAGGCGAGACGGAAGGCACGCGCTTCACTCAGCAATCCCGCTATATCTTCGCCTCGTTCCCCGAGGTCACCAAGGTCGTCTCGCAAGCTGGGGCGCCCGATGATGGAACCGACACGGGAGGCTTCGGCAACACGGAATATTTCATCGACTTGAAGCCCAAGGAGCAATGGCGACCCGTCTTTCATGAAAAAAAAGAGGAGCTGATCGCCGCGATGGATCGCGAACTGGAGAAACACCCGGGAGCTTTCTGGAATTTTTCCCAGCCCATTGAGGACAACGTGGATGAAACGATGACCGGCACGAAGGGCGGACTGTGCGCCAAGTTGTACGGGCCGGACCTGGACGTTCTCGAGGAAAAGGGCGAAGAGATCAAAGAAGTTATGTCGAGGATTGACGGGGTCAAGGATTTGGGAATTCAACGCGATACGGGACAGCCGAATATCGATCTCACCGTTGATCGCCAGGCGGCTGCGCGCTTCGGCATCAATGTTGCCGACATACAGGATGCGATTCAGACCGCTGTCGGCGGTAATCCTGTCAGCCAGGTTCTGCAGGGAGAAGCGGTCTACAGCGTGGTTGTGCGCTATCAGAAACTGTATCGGGATACCAGGGAGGCTATCCAAAATATTCGATTGCTGTCTCCCTCAGGTGAGCGCGTCTCGCTTGCCCAGGTCACCAAAGTCCAGGTTCGCGATGACGCTTACGACATTTACCGGGAAGATGGTTCCAGGTACGTGGCCATCCGCTTCGAGGTCCGCGGCCGCGATCTGGGCACAACTGTCCGGGAATCCATCGACAAAATCGCCAAGGGTGTGCAACTGCCTCGTGGCTATCACCTCGAATGGTCGGGAGAATACGACAGCGAAAAGCGCGCCGAAAGTAGGCTGGCCCTCATCGTGCCTCTGACCATCTTTTTGATCTTCATCATTCTCTACGCCATGTTTCGTTCCTTCAAATGGGCGCTGCTGATTCTCGCCAACGTGGCCATGGCTCCCGTTGGAGGCTTGCTCGCTCTCCTTTGACCGGCACATACTTCAGCGTATCTTCCGGTGTCGGCTTTCTGGCCCTGTTCGGCGTCTCGGTTCAAACGGGCGTGATCATGTTGGAATACATCAACCAGTTGAGAGTTCGTGGCTATACCGTTGTCGATGCCGCCGTCGAGGGTGCTGTCTTGCGGCTACGGCCGATCATGATGACGATGCTGGTAGCTACGCTCGGGCTTCTTCCGGCTGCGCTGTCCCACGCTATTGGATCCGACTCGCAGCGGCCATTTGCCATTGTCATTGTGGGGGGACTCATGGCAGCTCTCGCGATGAGCATCTTCCTGCTGCCGACGCTCTACGTCTGGATTGCTCGGGACGGAGATACACTTCCTGCTCCGGAAACGGGGGTGTCCCTTGAGCACTAATTCCCTTTTCACCCGACTTCGTTCTGCGTCGTCCCGAACTGTGATTGCAGTTTCATTCCTGCTCGTTGCATCGCAGCTAGTGTCAGCGCAGAACCAGTTTGACCTGGGAGCAGGTGAAGGCGAAGTTTGAGGCAGTCAATCCGGCGCTGAAGGCCGATGCCGACAACGTGGACGAGATGCGAGCCGAGGAGATCACAGCCTTTCTCCGCCCCAATCCGCAATTCACTCTATCAGTGGATGGCACTCAACCTGCACCGCACAATGGGGTTTGGACGCCCTTCAAGGGAACCACTGAACAGCCGAACTTCAGTTACTTGCATGAGCGCGAACACAAACGCGAACTGCGCCTTGAGAGCGCGCAGGAAGGCACCCGCATCACGCAATCGCAGCATGAGGACTTGGAACGAAACATGATGTTTGCTCTTCGTGCAGCGTTCGTGGGGACGCTGCAAGCCAAGTTCGTGCTGGATCAGGCGAAAGCCGACCTCGAGTATTACGACAAAATCATTGAGATCAGCCGTACCCGCTTCAAGGCCGGGGACCTCGCACAGATCGACCTCGATCGAATCGAACTCCTGCGCGTTCAATACGAATCGGAGATCGAAACGGCGACGGTCAACCTGCGCACCGCAAAGATTCAGCTCCTCCAGATGCTGAACGACCGCACTCCAGTGGACCAGTTCGACGTGATGGGTTCATTCGATTTCAGCGATGCACTGAAGCCATTGGAAACGTACCGTGATGCCGCCTTAGCGGCGCGGCCCGACCTCCAGGCCGCGCTGCAAACGGTTCAACAGTCCATGAC